>NZ_CP192032.1:4800000-8655000 GCF_050942475.1 Dactylosporangium sp. CS-033363
ACCGTCGACGCGTCCAGGCCCACGCGCAGCCGCTCGTCCCGGCTCATCGCGCCGGATGGCAACCGCCACAACGACCACAGCAGCACCAGTACCGCCGAGCCGTACGCCGCCACCGTCACCGACGACAGCGCCTGGCTGGGCACCGGCCCGCCGATCGCGTCCCGCGCGTTGAGCACCAGGCCGAGCCCGGCCAGCGCCGCGGTCAGCGCCAGCCCGCGCCAGAACCGCCGGGTCGGCACCGCGAACGCCCGCGCCCGCGCCACCTGCGCCGCGGCGAGCACCGGCATCACGATCGACAGCACCGCCGGCAGCCACATCAGCCACAGCGGAATCCGCGCTGCACCCCAGTTCACCGCGAACGCGCCCGCGGACCACACGGCGAGCAGCACCGATCCGAGCACCGCGCGGTCGAGCCTCTTGCCGGCCATCCGTTTCACCATCCCAGTCAGAGCAACGTCGTCCCATCGGCGGACGGACCGAGTCGCCTGAGCGCAGAACGGTTTGCACTTCGTTTCGCTGCCGGTGCACGGGGCAGGCGGTGCCCATGCCCCACCTGGTACTGACGGCTACGCGAGCGAGCACGGGCTCGCCCCGGTTCTGACGGCTACGCGAGCAGCGCCCGCGCGGCGGCGGCGATGTGGTCGGCGTCGATGCCGGCCCAGGCCATGAGCTCGGGGCCGGTGCCCGAGCCCGGCATCTCCCGGACGGCGAGGTGTGCGACGTGCAGCTCGGCGACGCCCGAGGTGACCAGGCCGTCGATGACCGCGGAGCCGAGCCCGCCCTCCGGGTGGTGGTCCTCCGCGACCACGATCCGGCCGCCGGTGGCGCCCGCGGCCGTGGCGAGGGTCTCCATGTCGAGCGGCTTGATGGAGTAGGCGTCGATCACGCGGGCCTGGATGCCGGTGGTGGCCAGCAGCTCGGCGGCGGCCAGGCAGGCGTGCAGGGTCACGCCGGTGCCGACGAGGGTGACCCGGTCGCGGTCGCTGTGCCGCAGGAGCTTCGCGCCGCCGATCGGGAACGTCTCGCCGTCGTGGTACAGGACGGGGTAGGCGCCGCGGGTGGTGCGCAGGTAGCTGATCCCCGGGTTGGCGGCCATGGCGTTGGTCAGCGCGACGGCGCTCGTGCCGTCGGCCGGGCAGAGCACCGTCGAGCCGTGCACGGCGCGGAACATGGCGAGGTCCTCGAGGGCCATCTGCGACGGGCCGTCGGCGCCGATCTCGACGCCCGCGTGCGAGCCGGCCAGGCGCAGGTCGACGCCGCTGATGGCGCCCATCCGGATGAAGTCGTGGGCGCGGGTGAAGAACGCGGCGAAGGTCGAGGCGAACGGCTTGTAGCCGCGCACGGCCAGGCCGGTGGCGGCGGCGACCATCTGCTGCTCGGCGATGTACATCTCGAAGTAGCGGCCGGGGTAGGCCTCCGCGAACTCGTCGGCGTAGGTCGAGTTGCTCACCTCGCCGTCGAGGGCGACCACGCGCGGGTCGCTGGCGCCGAGGGCCACCAGGGCGTCGCCGTACGCCTTGCGCGTGGCGACCTTCGCGCCGAGCTCGTACGCCACCGGGGCGGGCGACCCGGCCGGGGCGGCGCCGCGGCGGCCGCCGTCGCCGGAGGGGCGGGGGCCGCGCAGGGTGAGGTCGCGCTCGCCGCCGAGCTCGGCGATGGCGCGGCGGGCCATGTCGGGCGGCAGCGGCTTGCCGTGCCAGCCGTTCTGGTTCTCGATCTCGGAGAAGCCCTTGCCCTTGACGGTCTTGGCCAGGATCACGGTCGGCGCGTCGCCGGGGTCGGTGGCCTCGGTGAGGGCGTCGTCGACGGCGGCCAGGTCGTGCCCGTCGACGGCGATGACCCGCGCGCCGAAGGCGTCGGCGCGGGCGGCGTAGGCGTCGAGGTCCCAGCCGAGGTCGGTCTCGCCGCGCTGGCCGAGCCGGTTGACGTCGACGATCGCGATGAGGTTCGACAGCCGGTAGTGCGACGCCTTGTCCAGCGCCTCCCAGATGGAGCCCTCGGCCATCTCGCTGTCGCCGCACAGCACCCACACGCGGTAGGGCTCGCGGTCGAGGTACTTGCCGGCCAGGGCGACGCCGACGCCGTCGGGCAGGCCCTGGCCGAGCGAGCCGGTGGCCACGTCGACCCAGGGCAGGATCGGCGTGGGGTGGCCCTGCAGGCGCTGGCCGAAGCGGCGGTACCCGTGGATGAGCTCCTCGTCGCCGACCACGCCGACGGCCTTGAAGACCGAGTACGCCAGCGGGGACGCGTGGCCCTTGGAGTAGATGAGGTGGTCGTTGCGCGGGTCGTCCGGGTGGTCCCAGTCGTAGCGCAGGTGCCGGGCGACGAGCACGGCGAGCAGGTCGGCGGCCGACATGCTCGATGTGGGGTGGCCGGAGCCGGCGCTGGTGGAGGCGCGGATCGCGTCGACGCGCAGCTGGGCCGCGAGCTCGGCGACGGTGTCCAGGCCGATGTCCGCCCTCGTGATCGTGGTCATGCGCGGTGCCCTACCCGCGCCGCGCGGGACGGTGAGCGAGGGAACGGGTGAAAAGACTCCTTGACAAGATTCTGAAAAGGTTTGCAGAATCGCGGTAATCGATGGGAGGCATCGATGCCGGTAACGATCAAGGATGTGGCGCGCGCCGCCGGGGTGTCCGCGTCCACGGTCAGCCGGGCCCTGGCCACCCCCGACCTGGTGCGGGCCGGCACCCGGCTGCGCGTGCAGCAGGCCGTGGCCGCGCTCGACTATCACCCGAACCGGGCCGCCCGCGGGCTGATCACCGGGCGCACCGGCAACCTCGGGCTGCTCGTGCCCGATCTGGCCAACCCGTTCTTCCCCGGCGTGGTCAAGGGCGTGCAGGCCCGGGCCCGGGAGTTCGACTACGCCGTGTTCCTCGCCGACACCGACGAGGACGCCACCGCCGAGGCCGGGCTGGTGCGCAACCTCAGCAAGCAGGTCGACGGGCTCATCCTGTGCTCGCCGCGGATGGGCGAGGACGAGGTCCGGGCCCTGGCCGGGGACACCCCGATCGTGCTGCTCAACCGCCGGGTCGGGCGGATGCCGTCGGTCACCGTGAACAGCGCCGACGGGCTGCGGCACGCGATCGGGCACCTGACGGCGCTCGGGCACCGGCGCGTCGCGTACGTGCCGGGACCGAAGAACTCGTGGTCGAACCGGGAACGTTTGCGGGCGCTGCGGCAGGTCGCGGCGGCCGCCGGCGTCGAGCTCATCGAGACCGGCAACGTGGCGCCGCGCTTCGCCGGCGGTGTCGCCGCGGCCGACCAGGTGCTGGCCACCGGGGCGACGGCCGTCTTCGGCTACAACGACCTGGTCGCGATCGGCATGCTCAGCCGGTTCGCGGCGCGCGGCGTCGCCGTGCCCGGGCGGATCAGCGTCATGGGCTTCGACGACATCGTGCTCTCCGAGATGGTCAGCCCGGCGCTGACCACCCTCGCCCAGCCCAAGGAGCAGACCGGCAAGGCCGGCGTGGACCTGCTCCTGCAACTGCTCGACGACCCCGCCCACCCGGTCCAGCGCCGGGAACTCGAGTCACACCTGATGGTTCGCGACAGCACCGGAGCCGCCTCGCAATGAGCGACAGCACCGGAGCCGCCCCTCAGTGAAGGGAATCCCGCCATGTCCCTCACCAGCAGTACAAAACGAGCGCTTGTGCTTGTGTCAGTCGTCGCCCTCGCCGCCTGCGGCGCGCCCGACAAGCCCGCCGGCACCACCGCCGAGAGCGGCGGCACCGTCCCCGACACCCCGAGCGCCCCGGTCAGCCTCAACATCCTCGACGTGGCCGGCAACCTGCAGCTCACCCAGGGCATGATCGACGAGTTCACGAAGGCGAACCCGAAGGTCATCTCCAAGGTGACGTACTCCAAGGCCACCGCCCCCGAGCTCGCCGGCAAGATCAAGGCCCAGCAGGACGCCGGCCGGGTCGACATCGACCTGGTCCTCACCGGCGTCGACGGCCTCGCCGCCGGGATCGACCAGAACCTGTGGCTGCCGATCGCGGGCAAGACCAGCGCCGACTACCTGCCCGGCGCGGCCGCGATGCAGAAGCTGGCCGGCGAGTTCGGCGTCACCGTCACGTACTACCCGTCCGGCCCGCTCATCGAGTACCTCCCGGCCAAGGTGCCCAGCCCGCCGAAGTCCGCGCAGGAGCTGCTCGAGTACGCCAAGGCCAACCCGGGCGCGGTGCAGTACGCGCGGCCCGCCAACTCCGGCCCCGGCCGCACGTTCCTGATGGGCCTGCCGTACCTGCTCGGCGACAAGGACCCCAAGGACCCGACCGCCGGCTGGGAGAAGACCTGGGCGTACCTGGCCGAGCTCAACAAGTACGTGACGCTGTACCCGTCCACCACCAGCGAGACGATGAAGAGCCTGGCCAACGGCTCGGCGAAGATCATCGCCAGCACGACCGGCTGGGACATCAACCCGCGCGTGCTCGGCCAGGTGCCCAAGGAGGCGGCGATCGGATCGCTGCAGGGCTTCCACTGGGTCACCGACGCGCACTACGTGACCGTGCCGAAGGGCGTGTCGGCCGACAAGCAGTCCGCGATCCTGCTGCTGCTCAAGTCCATGCTCACCAAGGAGCAGCAGGCCAAGGCGTACGACAAGGGGTACTTCTACCCGGGCCCGGCGGTCAAGGACGTGCCGCTGTCCCTCGCGCCCGCCGACAGCCAGAAGGCCATCGCCGACTTCGGCCGGCCCGAGTACGAGTCGCTGATCGCGAACAACCCGCTCGAGACGCCGCTGGACGCCAAGGCGCTGGTGGCCGCGTTCGACAAGTGGGACCGCGAGATCGGCGGCGCGAAGGTGAACAAGTGACCACGTTCGACACGTTGCGGCTGGATGGCGTGACCCGGCGGTTCGCCGGGCACGCCGCCCTGGCCGGGCTCAGCCTGGACATCCGCAAGCACGAGTTCATCGCCCTGCTCGGCCCGTCCGGCTGCGGCAAGTCCACCGCGCTGAACTGCCTGGCGGGCCTGCTGCCGCTGTCGGACGGCAGCATCTGGCTCGACGAGCGCCGCCTCGACACCCTGCCGCCGGAGCGGCGCGGCTTCGGCATGGTGTTCCAGAACTACGCGCTGTTCCCGCACCTGAGCGTCCGTCGCAACATCGCGTTCGGGCTGCAAATGCGGCGGCTGTCCCGCGACGAGATCCGGCGGCGCACCGACGAGGCGATCCGGCTGGTGCGCCTCGAGGACCACGCGGCCAAGCTGCCCGGCCAGCTCTCCGGCGGCCAGCAGCAGCGCGTCGCGATCGCCCGCGCCGTCGTCGTCTCGCCGTCGCTGGTGCTGATGGACGAGCCACTGTCCAATCTGGACGCGAAGCTGCGGCTGGAGATGCGCACCGAGATCCGGCGGCTGCACCAGCGCCTCGGCCTCACCACGGTGTACGTGACGCACGACCAGGAGGAGGCGCTGTCCCTGGCCGACCGGCTCGTGGTGCTGCGCGACGGGCGGGTGCAGCAGATCGGTACACCCGAGGAACTGCACACCCGGCCCGCGAACCCGCACGTGGCCGACTTCATGGGCTTCCGCAACCTGCTCCAGGCCCGGGCCGAGCACGTCGCCGGAGACCAGGTCCGGATCAGGATCGAAGACCAGACCTTCTCCGGTACCGCCATGAGCGACATCAGTCCCGGCGACCCCGTCATCGCGGCGGCCCGCCCCGAGGACCTCGCCCCGGCCGAGGACGGGCTGCGGTGCGTCGTGGAGGTCGTGGAGTACCAGGGAAGGGAAATGGCCGTCGAGGCACGCAGCGCGGCCGGGCTCCTGCTGCACCTGCGCACCACCGCGCGGCTGGCCCCCGAGGACCCCGTCGGCCTGACGTTCAGGAACCTGCTCGTCTACAAGGCGGCGTGATGGTCGCCCTCAAGCACCGCCTCGCCGAGCGCGGCGTCGACCGGCAGCTGTGGCTGCTCGCCCCGGCCGCCGCGTTCGTGGTCCTGCTGTTCATCTACCCGTTCGCCTACGGCGTGGGCCTGTCGTTCCAGCCGGAGAAGGGCGGCCCGTTCGAGGCGTACCGCAGCTTCTTCGCCGACGCCTACGACCGCGACACGATCTGGATCACCCTGCGCATCGCGCTGCCGGCCGCGATCGTCAACGTGGCCGCCTCCGTCCCGATCGCGTACCGCATGCGCGGCCGTTTTCACGGAAAACGGGCCGTCACCACGCTGCTCGTCGTGCCCATCACGCTCGGCACCGTGCTCACCGCGCAGGGCCTGCTCAACTACCTCGGCCCGACCGGCTGGCTGAACCGCACGCTGCTCGACGCCGGCCTCATCGACACGCCGATCCGGCTCATCCACAACTCGTGGGGCGTGTTCCTGTCCCTCGTCATCACCGGCTTCCCGTTCGCGTTCCTGCTGGTGCTGTCGTACCTGTCCGGCATCGACCCCACCCTGGAGCGCGCGGCGGCCACCCTCGGCGCCGGCTGGTGGCAGCGGTTCCGGCGGATCACGCTGCCGCTGCTCGCCCCCGGCCTGGCGACCACGTTCTGCCTGACGTTCGTGCTGGCCTACAGCGTGTTCCCGTCGGCCGTGCTGGTCGGCGATCCGGCGGGAGAGACCCGGGTCATCGCCTTCGCCGCCTGGCAGGCCCGCTACCAGCACTACGACTTCGCCCAGGGTTCGGCCATCGCGATCGTGATGGGGCTGGTCGAGCTCGTCGTGATCGGGGCGGTGCTCGGGGCGCGCTCGCTGCTGTACACCGGACCGACGGGAGGCAAGGGATGAGCCGGCGGATCGTGGCCAGCCCCGCGGCCTGGCTCGTGTGGGGCGTCGTCATCTTCTTCATGCTCAACCTGGCCGGGGTCGTCGGCTCGGTGCTCGTCAGCTCGTTCGGGAAGCAATGGTTCGACACCTGGCTGCCCCAGGGCTATACGACGCAGTGGTACGCCCAGGCGTGGGACGAGTTCGGCCTGCTGCACGTGCTGCTGGTGACCCTGGAGGTCTCCCTGGCCGTCGTCGCGGTCTCGCTGCTGATCGGTGTCCCCGCCGCCTACGTGCTGGCCAGGCGCCGCTTCCCGGGGCAGCGCATCGTGTACCTCGCGTTCCTGCTGCCCATCCTCATGCCCCCGATGACGTACGGGATTCCGCTCGCCACGGTGCTGTACAAGTACGACCTCGCGGGGCACCTGTCCGGGGTCATCCTGGCCAACCTGGTCCCCTCGGTGCCGTTCGTCATCCTCACCATGACCCCGTTCATCGAGCAGATCGACCCGGCCGTGGAGCGCGCGGCCCGGATGTGCGGCGCCGGCACCCGCCAGGTGTTCACGCGGATCCTGGCCCCGCTGCTCGTGCCCGGCATCCTCGCCGCGTCGATCCTCGTGCTCGTGCGTACGATCGGCATGTTCGAGCTCACCTTCCTCACCGCCGACGAGGAGTCCTCGACGCTCGTCGTCAAGCTCTACGCGGAGATGGCCTCGCCGGGCATCCGCGCCCAGCAGTCCATCGACGCGATGGCCGTGGTCTACACCGCGACCATGCTCGTGCTGCTCGTCCTCGCGCTGCGGATCGTCAACCCGACCCAGCTCGTCGCCCGTGTCCAGGAAGAGGTCGACTGAACGTGCGCATCGCCGACGCCCGAGTGATCGTGACCTGCCCCGGCCGCAACTTCGTGACGCTGAAGATCGTCACCGACGACGGTGTCACCGGGGTCGGCGACGCCACCCTCAACGGGCGCGAGCTCGCCGTGGCCGCCTACCTGACCGAGCACGTGATCCCGGCGCTCATCGGCCGGGACGCGGCGCGGATCGAGGACACCTGGCAGTACCTCTACAAGGGCGCGTACTGGCGGCGCGGGCCCGTCACGATGTCGGCCATCGCCGCCGTCGACACCGCGCTGTGGGACATCAAGGGCAAGGTCGCCGGGCTGCCCGTCTACCAGCTGCTGGGCGGGCGGAGCCGGGAGGGCGTCACGGTGTACGGCCACGCCAACGCCGAGACCGTCGACGACGTGCTCGCCGAGGTGGCCCGCTACGCCGACCTGGGCTACAAGGCGGTGCGCGTGCAGACAGGCGTGCCGGGGCTCGACACCACCTACGGCGTCAGCGGCGACAAGCTGTTCTACGAGCCCGCCGACGCCGCCATCGCCTCCGAGGCCACCTGGTCCACCGAGGCGTACCTCAACCACGTCCCGTCGGTCTTCGCCCGCGTCCGCGCCGAGTTCGGGCCGCGGCTCAAGCTGCTGCACGACGTGCACCACCGGCTCACCCCGATCGAGGCGGCCCGGCTCGGCAAGAGCCTGGAGCCGCACGCGCTGACCTGGATCGAGGACCCGGTCCCGGCCGAGCTGCAGGAGGGCTTCCGGCTGATCCGGCAGCACACCACCACCCCGATCGCGGTCGGCGAGGTGTTCAACACCATCTGGGACTGCGAGCAGCTGGTGCGCGAGCAGCTCATCGACTACATCCGGGCCACGGTCGTGCATGCGGGAGGCATCACGCATTTGCGGCGCATCTTCGACCTCGCCGGGCTGTACCACGTCCGCACCGGCAGCCACGGCGCGACCGACCTGTCGCCGGTGTGCATGTCCGCCGCGCTGCACCTCGACCTGGCCGTGCCGAACTTCGGGCTGCAGGAGTACATGCGGCACACCCCGGAGACCGACGCCGTCTTCCCGCACGGGTACCGCTTCGAGGCCGGCTACCTGCACCCGTCCGAGGAGCCGGGGCTCGGCGTCCACATCGACGAGGAGCTGGCCGCGCAGTACCCGTACAAGCCGGCCGCGCTACCCGTCAACCGCCTCCTGGACGGCACCATGCACTCCTGGTGACGCCGGGAAGTCGCGGTCGGTGCGGGCCTCGGTGGCCAGCAGCGGCAGCGGCGCGGCGACGTAGAGGGCGGCGAGGACCCACATCGCCGTCCGGACACCGATTGCCGATGCCAGCAGGCCGGCGGTGGCCGCCCCGAGCGGTACCGTGCCGAACACGAAGATCCGGGAGGCGGCGGTGACCCGGCCCAGGAGGTGCCCGGGCACGAACGTGCCGCGGAAGGTCATCGTCATGACGTTGGCCATCGTGGCGCCGCCGAGGGCGACGACCGAGCCGGCGACGAACGGCGCCAGCCGCCAGCCGGGGCCGCCGAGCGGCAGCAGCAGGACGAACGGCGCCGCGGCGAGGCTCGCGACCAGGTAGGTGCGGGCGCTGCCGAAGCGCCGGGCGGCCTGCGCGGCGACGGCTGCGCCCGCGATCGCCCCGAGGCTGCCGGCGCCGATCGCCAGTCCCGCAGTGCCCGGGGCGACGCCTTCAGCCCGTACCAGAAAAATGACCCGGAGCGCGGTGAGGCCGAGCATCGCGAAGTTCGTGACCGCGGCCACCACGAGCATGGTCTTCAGCAGCCGCCCGCGCATGATGAAGCGGATGCCGTCGGCGATCTTGAACGTCGCCCGGTGGCCGCTGCGCGGCTCCGGCCCGGCGCGCAGCGCGAGCAGGCAGGCCGCCGACACCAGGAACGTGCCCGCGTCGAGGAGCACGCCGCTGACCGGGCCGGCCGCCTGCGCGAGGAGGCCGCCGAGGCCCGGCCCGGCCACCAGGGCGATCGACGCGGTGGTCTGCAGCCGGGCGTTGCTCTCCATGAGGTGCTCGGGCCCGACGAGATGCGGCAGGAACGCGTTGAACGCCACGCTGGTGAAGACCCCGGCGACCCCGGCGAGCAGCGCGGCCGCCAGCAGCAGGGGCATGGTGAGGATGCCGGTCCACGCGGCGATCGGCACGGCGACGAGCACGGCTGCGGACGCGAGGTCCGCGATCAGCAGCGTGCGGCGGCGCGGCCAGCGGTCGACCCACACCCCGGCCGGCAGCCCGATGAGCAGCCACGGGACCCAGGTCGCCGCGGTCAGCAGCGCGACCGGGGCCGGCCCGGCGTGCAGCGTCGAGACCGCCACCAGCGGCAGCGCCACGGACGTGACGGCCGAGCCCACCGCGCTCGTGGCCTGGCCGATCCACAGCAGGGCGAAGTTCCGGTTGCGCACTCGGCCGAGGAGAACACTCAAGGCAACCCACCTGCAACCGATTTGGCAGGCATGATCGGTTGGCTGGCGAACCGGGCGGTGCGCACGAAGGTGCTGCTCGTGGTCGCGGTCCTGGGGGTGGTGGCGCTGGCCGGCAGCGCCGTCGCGTCGGTGCGTCTGCACCAGGTCAAGGACGAGGCGGAGCGGCTCTTCGACCGGGGGCTGCTGCCCGTGGCGTACCTGAGCGACGTCCGCGACGATCTGGCGAGCGTGCGGATCAACGTGCTCAACAGCGTGATCAGCACCGACGCCGCCGCGAAGACCAAGTGGGAGCAGGCCTCGGCGGCCGCGGCGGAGCAGTTCGGCACGGATCTGACGAAGTACCGGGCCGCCAGCACGGACCCGGCGTCGGCCGACAAGCTGCGCACCGCGTTCCAGGCCTACGCCGACGCCATCGCGAACCAGCTCGTCCCGGCCAGCCGGTCCGGGAACACCGCCGAGGTCGAGCGCGTCCGCGACGAGGTCACCGCGCCCCTGGCCACCACCACGTTCAACCTGATCAACCAGCTGGGCCAGGCCGAACGGCAGGCCGGCCTGGCCCGCCAGCACAACGTCGGCCAGGCGTACCGCAACGCCCTCGCCTGGACGTGGAGCCTGCTCGGGGCAGGGCTGTTCCTGGCCGTACTGTTCGCGCTGGTGGTGGCGGCCCAGCTGGTGCGGGCCGTCACCGCCGTCGGGCACGTGGTGTCCGGGCTGTCCACCGGCGACCTGACCCGCACGGCCGACGTGCGGGGCCGCGACGAGCTCGGCGCCATGGCCCGCGCGCTCAACACCGCCATCGCCGGGCTGCGGGAGACGGTCGAGGCGGTGGGGGCGCGCAGCAGTACGCTCGCCGGCGCCGCCCACCAGCTCTCGGCGGTGTCGAACCAGATCGCGGCCAGCGCCGAGGAGAGCAGCAGCCAGGCCTCGGTCGTGTCGGGCGCCGCGGACGAGGTGTCCAGCAACGTGCAGACGGTGGCGGCCGGTACCGAACAGATGGGCGCGGCCATCGGCGAGATCGCCCGCAACGCCGCCGACGCCGCCCGGGTCGCCGGGAACGGGGTCGCGACCGCCCAGTCGGCCACCGACACGATCGACAGCCTCGGCCGCTCCAGCGCCGAGATCGGCAACGTGCTCAAGACCATCACCGCGATCGCCGAGCAGACCAACCTCCTGGCGCTCAACGCCACCATCGAGGCGGCCCGGGCCGGCGACGCGGGCAAGGGCTTCGCGGTCGTGGCCGGCGAGGTCAAGGACCTGGCCCAGGAGACGGCCAAGGCGACCGGCGACATCGCCGAGCGGATCGAGGCCATCCAGCGCGACGCCTCGGCCGCGGCCGCCGCGGTCACCGAGATCGCCGAGGTGATCGACCAGACCAACATGTACGCCACCACGATCGCGGCCGCCGTGGAGGAGCAGAGCGCCACCACCGGCGAGATGAACCGCAGCGTGGCGTTCGCCGCCGGCAACGCCGGGCAGATCGCCGAGAACATCACCGGCGTGGCCCGGGCCAGCCAGATCACCAACGACGGCGTCGTGCAGGCCCGCACCGCCGCCGACGAGCTGGCCCGCATGTCCGGCGAGCTGCAGCAGATCGTCGCCCGGTTCCAGCTGGTGTAGGGGGTCTGTTGGAGGAGGAGCCGCCGCTCACGCCCGCGGATCTCGAGGGCATCATCTGGCAGGTCTGGACCGCCTATCTCGGCACCAGCCCGACGGTGAGCGGCATCGACGACCCGCCCGGGACCGACGCCGAGATCACCGCCAGCGTCGGCGTCGCCGGTGCGTGGCTCGGCATGGTGGTGCTGCGCGGCGGCCTCGGCGCGGCGGCCGCGATCGCCGCCGAGATGCTGGAGCTGTCGGCGGTCAAGCCCGACGACATCCAGGACGCGACCGGCGAGCTGATGAACATCGTGGCCGGCAACGTGAAGAGCTTCCTGCCCAAGCCCAGCCACCTGGCCCTGCCCCAGGTCGTCGTGGGCCGCGCCGAGATCCTCTGGCCGGGCACCACCCTGCTCAGCCGGGTCCTGGTCCACTGGGACGGCCACCAGGTCACGGTCGAGCTCCTGGAGGGCAAGGCCCCTCAGCGCACCGGCACGTCCGCGGTCACCGTCGCCTGATCGAATTCGGACACCCGCAAGGTGATCGTGAGCTTCCACGTGCCCGGCAGCGGGAACGTGATGTTGCCCAGCCCCTGGTTCCCGGTGACGGTGAAGACCGGGTTGTCCATCGGCTCGACCCCGCGCTCGGGCAGCGCGGCGGTGACCGTCCACTGCTCGACGGGCAGCGGCCTGCCCTCGGGCGTGAAGACGAAGGCATGGAAGCTGTTGTACTCGCTGACGACCGCCGGGTACACCTCGAACTGGACCGCGTAGAGCGGACTGTTGAGGGTGGCCGCGAAGCCCTGCGCCCGGACGGCGGCCTTGGCCTCGAGGTCCGCCGTGCGGCCGGGGCTGAGCTGCACGAGGACGGCGCTGACGGCGAGCACGAGCGCGGCGGCGCCCGCCTCCAGGCCGACCGTGGTGCGCAGTCTAGCGGTTGTTCCGTTTTGTACCAGGCGGCGGGACCAGGCGGCGGCGAGCAGGATCAGCGCGACCAGGCCGACCTTGAGCAGGAGGGTCTGGCCGTACGCCGTGCCGGTGATCGCCGCCCAGCCGCCGATCTGGATCAGGGCCTGCAGGACGCCGGCCGCCACGAGCCAGTACACGGAGGCCATCGCCCACTTCGACCAGGACGGCAGGATGACGGCGAGCTCCCGCTGGTCGGCGCGGCGGAGGAGGACGGCCCAGAGGCAGATGAGGCCGCCGATCCACAGGCCCATGGCGGCGATGTGCACGACGTCGGCCACGACCACGACGGCCGTGTATGGCGACGCTATCGGATGCCCGGTGAGGGGCCAGGTCACGAGCATGGCGACGACGGCCGTCGTGAGTGCGACTTGCCTGGCTCCGCGCGTGATTTGCCGGATTTGTGTGGCTATGATGGCGAGCGCGGCCAACCTTGCGAGCAGGGTGATCCCGAACGGACTCGTCAGCACCTGCCCGAGCTCGCCGGGGGAGACGTTCAGCAGCGCCGACCCGGACGCGAGCGGCGCCTGCAGCCAGATGGAGGCCACGGTCCCGGCCCCGATCGCGACGATCCCGGCCCGCGCCAGGCGCAGCAGCGGTTCCCGGTTCAGGCGGCGGGGGTACCAGAGGGCGAGCATCACCGCCGGCCCGATCAGCAGCACGAGGCCGGCGTACCCGGCGTACTTGGCCACGGGAACGGCGACGACGACGATCGGATCGGTCCCGACCGGTTCGGTGCCGGCCGCCGGTTGCGAGGGCGCCCCGACCGAAAACATGAAGGATCCCGCAACAGGATGACTGTCCCCGGAGATGACCCGGTAACTGACCACGTACGTCCCGACCGGCGGATCGGCGTCACGCAACTTGACGAGCAGTCCACCGTCGACCGCGGCCGGGTCCCCGTCGTTGCGCCGCTTGCCGTCGGGCCCGACGACCTGCGTCCTCCCGGGCACCATGCGGACCGCCTCGTTGAACTCGAGCCGGATCTCCTTGGGCAGGCTCGGCAGTACGGTCCCGGCCATCGGGCTCGTGGTGGTCAGCACGGCATGGGCAGCGGCGGGCCGGGCGGGCGCGATCAGCAGGGCGAGGAGGCCGAACGCCACTGCCAGCACCCACCACACAGCCCGCCGCATATCTCGTTGTACGGGACGCACTGCGGAAGAGTTCAAACGCAGAAGGGGCCCCCGCGGCGGGAGCCCCTTCTGCTGTGTCGCTTGGCTTAGCTGAGTGCGTCCTTGACGTCGTGGGCGGCGTCCTTGACCTTGTCGCCGGCCTGCTTCACGTTGGCCTCGTCCTGGTCGGCCTGGCCCTCGGCCCGCAGGTCCGGATCACCGGTGGCGGTGCCCCAGCCCTCCTTGGCCTGACCCTTGACCTCTTCCGCCTTGTGCTCGACCTTGTCCCCGAAGCTCATCGCCATCTCCCAGGTTCGCGTCTTGTACTGATACTGATGCCCGGGATCGACTGCCATAAACGGTGACTCAGTCCGCGGCGTCCGGGCGCAGGGCGGCCAGGGTCAGGTTCACCAGCCTGGTGCGGGCGGGCCGGGTGGCCGGCAGGTCGGTCGCGGCGCCCAGGGCGTGCAGCGCGAACGCGGCGAGTTCGGCGGCCGGCACGTCGGTGCGCGCCTGGCCGGCCTCGGCGGCGGCGGTGATCGCCTCGACCAGCAGCGCATGCACCTCGTGGCGGGCCCGGTGCAGGTGCTCGGCGCGGTGCAGCGGCACGGCGAGTTCGGGGCCGTGGTGCCGGGCGCCGCTCAGCTCGGCGTACGTGACCAGGACGGTCCGCAGCCGTGCCCCGGGGTCGGTCTCGTTGCCGGCGGCCGCGGTCAGCCGGGCGAGGTGCTCGCCGACCTGGCGCTCGTGCCAGGCGACGAGGATCGCCTCGACGTCCGGGAAGTACTTGTACAGCGTGGCCCGCCCGATCCCGGCCCGCGTGGCGATCTGCGACATGGTCACCGCGGCCAGTCCCGCCTCGGCGGCCAGGGCCGCGGTCGCGTCCAGGATCGCGGCGTGCACGGTGCGCCGATGCTCGTCGATCGTCGCGTTCCACAGCCTCGGCACCCATCCACCATACACAACGCCCTTAGTGCGACACAGTGTCTTGTAAAAAGACAACCTGTATCGCAAACTGGGCACCATGACTCCTCGATGGGTGAAGGCGTTCGCGATCGCCGGGGCCGTGCTGGCCGTGCTGGTGCTGGTCGCGCTGCTGACGGGACACGGGCCGGGCCACCACCTGCACCACGGGGCGGCGCGGTGATGCGCCCGTCCCTGCGCCGGCTCGGTCTCGTCCTGCACGTCGGCACCGCGGTCGGCTGGCTGGGCGCGGTGGCGGTCTCGCTCGCGCTCGGGATCGTCGGGCTGGCCGCGTCCGACGCGGGCGTGGTGCGGGCGGTGTACCTCGTGCTCGAACCGCTCGGCTGGGCCACCCTCGTGCCGCTCAGCGTGGCCGGGCTGGTGACCGGGGTGGTGCAGGCGCTCGGGACCCGCTGGGGCCTCGTCCGGCACTGGTGGGTGCTGTTCAAGCTGCTCATGAACCTGTTCGCGACCGGGATCCTGCTGCTGTACATGCAGACCCTCGCGATGCTCGCCGGGCTGGCCCGCGACCCGGCGGTGGGCGCGGGCGAGTTGCGGACCGCCTCGCCCGTCGTCCACGCGGCCGCGGCCGTGGCGCTGCTGCTGGTCGCGCTCGTGCTGTCGGTGTACAAACCGCGCGGCGTCACGCCCTTCACCTCGAGCGGCGACGCGTAGAGCCCGTGCTTTCGCCGCACCGCGGCGGCGTCGCGCCTGGCCCGCGGCGGCTCTCGGTGGCCTGTGCTCGTGCGCTGCTCATGGTGCCGTGCCGCTGGGTACTGTTGCAGCGGATGGGCGAGTTCGGCTACGTGTGGGCCTGGCGGCACCGGACGATCGGGCCGCCGTACCCGGTGTCGGCGCCCGTCACCGTGCCGTGGTTCGGGGACGGGATCGATCGGGCCGGGCGGCGGTGCCGGGTGCTCGCGGCCGGCAGCCGGAACAGCGTGCTCATCGAGTTCGAGGACGGTTTCCGGGTCGTCACCAGCCGGCGGGGGCTGCGCAAGGCCGCCGGGTAGTCATCACTGCGATGTAGGCGACGTCGTCATTCGAGCCGATGGCCCGGCCATGATCCCGGCGGGGAGAATGGCTCGATGCGCGTCACCGCGGCGACCGGGCCGCTTCCCCGGCCCTCACGGCGGGAGTGGGTGTTCGACGCGGCGCTGGCGGTGGCGGTCGGGGCGGTCGGCGTGCAGTACGCGTGGGAGCAGAGCCGGGCGCCCGTTCCCGTGATCGCGGCGGCAATTGCGGCCGCGGTGCTTGCAGTGCGGCGGCGGTACCCGCTCGCGGTGCTCTGGGTCGTCGCCGCCACGCTCGTCGTGGCCCCGGCGGAGCAGTTGCGGCCCGAGTTCTACGCCGCCGTCGTGGCCGCGTACTCGGCTGCCGCGTACAGCCCGTACCGAATCCCGGCGCTCGGCAGCCTCGCCGGTGTTGCCGTACTCGCGGCCGCGGCGCCCGATTCGTCGTTGCCCACCGTGCCGAACGAGTACGTGCCGTTCGCGATTCTCGTGCCGATCATCATCGCGGCGAACGGGCGGCGGGCCTGGCGGCAGCGGGCGGCTGCGGAGGCCGAGCGGGTGAAGGTACAGGAGCGGGCTCTTCTGGCTCGGGAACTGCACGACGTCGTCACGCACCACGTCAGCATGATGATCATCCAGGCCGGGGCGGCGCGGATCAGCCTGGCCAAGGCGCCGGAGCAGGCGGCCGGGGCGCTGCTCGCGGTCGAGGCGAGCGGGCGGGAGGCGATGGCCGACCTGCGGCAGGTGATGGGGTTGCTCGCGCCGCCCGCGTCCCCGCGACCCGGGTTGACCGGGCGGCTCGAGACGCTGGTCGAAGGTGTTCGCAGCACCGGCATCCAGATTTCGTACCGCACTGCCGGCGTTCCCCGCGGCCTGCCCGAGCCGGTGGAGCTCGCGGCGTACCGGGTCGTGCAGGAGGCGCTCACGAACACCGTCAAGCATGCCGAGGGCGCCGCCGCCGAGGTCGAGGTGCGCTTCGCGGCGGACGGGGTCACGGTCGAGGTCACCGACACCGGCGGCAGCGCGGGCGCCGCGGCCCGCACCGGTGGTACGCCCCGCACCGGCGCATCGGCCCGCACCAGCGGCTGGCTCGGCGCCGCGGCCCGCAGCGGCGGTGGACGCGGTCTCAAAGGGCTCCGTGCGCGGGTCGAGGCGCTGGGCGGCACGTTCGCGGCCGGACCGACCGCCGCCGGCGGGTTCACCGTGACCGCGACGTTCAGCCCAAAAAACGTGACCGCGGCCTTCAATTGAGAACCGTGACCGCGACCTTCAGCCGAAGACGTGACCGCGTCCCGTAGCTGAGAGCCGCGGCCGCGACGGTCAGGCGAGGACGGAAACCGCGACGTTCAGCTGAGGATCTGCTCCGCGCGGTCGCGGGCGGTGTACATGGACCACATGGTGTCGGCGATCGCGGCCGGGTCGATCTGGGGGAAGTCCGCCGCCGCGGCGCCGAACGTGCGGTGGGCGGCGCTGCCCGTGACCATCGCGCCGACGTGCACCACGCCCGCGTACACGCCGGTGCCGGCGAGCTCCTCGTGCAGGGCCAGCACCCAGTTGCGCGCCGCCGCCATCGACGGGCCCAGCGCGCCCAGCCGCGGCATCGGGTGGACCGCGGAAATGCCCTGGGCCAGCAGGAAAGCGCCGTTGCCGAGTTTCTGCCAGGTCGGCAACAGGTTTCCGACGAGCTCGATCGGGGTGAGCAGGTGCAGGTTCAGGTGGGCCTGCACCGTGGCCGCGTCCAGGGCGGCCATGGAGCCGAACAGGCCGGTGGTGATCGGCGCGTACTCCAGGACGTCGATCGGACCGAGACGTTGCTCGATCTGCTGGAGCATCGGCGGTACCGAGGCGGCGTTTGTGAGATCAGCCGGAAACGGGATTGCCTCGATTTCCTCGTCGGCCAGGGTCGCCGCCAAGGTGTGCAGGCGGTCGGCGGTGCGGGCGACCAGGGCGACCCGGAAACCCTCGCGGCCGAAGCGGCGGGCGACGGCGGTGCCCAGGCCGGTGCCGGCGCCGAGCACCGCGATGGTCCTGTCGGTCATGCTGCTCCTCAAGTTGAAGGTTGCCTCAACGTATTTCATAACTTGAGGGTGGCGTCAAGTTCGTGCGCCGTAGGCTTGGGCCGTGACGGAAGGGGTAAGGCTTCGTCGTGACGCGCAGCGCAACCTGGAGCGGCTGATGACGGCCGCGGCCGAGGCGTTTCGCGAGCGCGGGCTGCAGGTGCCGCTCGAGGAGATCGCGCAGCGGGCGGGGGTGAGCGCGGGCACGCTGTACAACCGGTTTCGCAATCGTGAGGCGCTGATCGATGCCGTGATGCCGGCCCTGGTCGAGGCCGGGGTGCGCGACGCGCTCGCTCGGGCGCAGGCGATCGAGGACCCGTGGGAGGCGCTGACGGTGTACGTCACGCTGGTCTGCGAGCTGCAGGCCGACAACCCCGCGCTCAACGACGCCGTCAGCCGCCGGTTCGCGGACGCCGAGGCGCTCACGGCCATGTGCGACGCGCAGATGGAGCACGCGCGCGGACTGTTGGAGCGGGCTCGAACGGCGGGTGCGCTGCGGCCGGACTGCACGGTCGAGGACCTCATGTACCTCTTCTGGTCGACCTCCACCATCGTGCGCGCCACCGCCGGGGTCGCCCCGCGGACCTGGCGGCGCGCGCTCGCGATCAACCTCGACGGGCTGCGGGCCCGGGCGGTGGGCGAACCGCTGCCCGAGCCGCCGCTGACCCCGGCGCAACTGCACGAGGCATTGCTCATGAAAGGGACGTACTGATGCGTTTTCGCAAGCTCGGCAGCTCCGACCTCGAAGTCTCGGAGATCTCGCTCGGCTCCTGGCTGACGTACGCGGGCGGGATCGAGGCCGACCAGACCCGCGCCTGCACCGAGGCCGCATTCGACGCCGGGATCAACTTCTTCGACACGGCCAACGTGTACGGCCGGGGTGCCGCCGAGGAGGCCTGGGGCGAGATCCTGGCCAAGCACCCGCGCGACTCGTACATCCTCGCGACCAAGGTGTGGGGCCAGATGTCCGACACCGACCAGGGGCTGTCCGGCGCGCAGATCGCCAAGCAGATCGACGCCTCGCTGCGCCGGCTGCGGACGGACCACGTCGACCTGTACCAGGCGCACCGCTTCGACACCTCGGTGCCGATCGAGGAGACCATCGAGGCGCTGCAGAAGGTGGTGGAGCAGGGCAAGGCGCGGTACCTCGGCTTCAGCGAGTGGTCGCCGGAGCAGATCCGGACGGCCATCGACATCGCCGGGCCGGAGCTGTTCGTGTCGTCGCAGCCGCAGTACTCGATGCTGTGGCAGGCCCCCGAGGCCGAGGTCTTCCCGCTGACGGCGAAGAACGGCATCTCCCAGATCGTCTGGTCGCCGCTGGCGCAGGGGGTGCTGACCGGGAAGTACAAGCCGGGCCAGCCGATCCCGGAGGGCTCCCGCTTCGCGAGCGACTCGATGAGCGGATCGAAGGAGCTCGTGCTGCGGGAGGAGTTCCTGGAGGCGGTACAGCGGCTGGTCCCGATCGCCGGCGGCCTCGGCGTGACCCTGCCGACCCTCGCCCTCGCATGGGTGCTGCGCCGCTCCGAGGTCGCCTCGGCCATCACCGGCGCGTCCCGCCCCGAGCAGGTGCACGCGAACGCGGCCGCGGCGGGCGTGGAGCTCAGCAACGACATCCTGGCCCAGATCGACGCGGCGCTCGGCGACGTCCCGATCAGCCGGCCGACCCTGGCCCCGTTCGCCCAGGAGGGGGTGCTCAGGCGAAGCTGACCTTCAACTGGCCGTCGCTGGTGAGCTCGACGTGCCCCTTGGGCGCGACGGGCGTGTCGCCGGCGTTGGTCGCCACCGTCGTACCGTCGTCCTGCCGAACCAGCTTCATGTCCCAGTGCGCGACACCGTCGGCGCAGGTGAACGCCACGCGCTCGCCGGCGTCGACGGTGTACGTGCACGCCGGTGCCTTCGCGAGCGCGACCTTGATGTCGGCGGCGAGCATCGTGACCGTCGCCCCGGCCGGGATCTCGACCGGCTCGGCGTCGGCCGGCGGCTCGACGGGGACGAAGTCACCCCGCTGGAACAGGTCGATCTCGGGACAGGTGGGCTGCGGCTCGAAATGCTGCTTCGCGCACAGTTCGAGCGCGGCCTTGATCGCGGCGTCCGCCTTGGCCTGCCCGTCCGCGGACAGACTCGGCGCGCCCAGGTTGACGGTGGCCGCCCCGGCGGGCCCCGGCACGGCTTGGGCGGTGCGCGCGTTGAACAGCACAGTGCCCTCCACGGCGACCGCGAAGGCACCCGGGAACGCGGGCCCGCCCTTGGCCGGATCGACGTCGATCCCGTTCACGGTGACCCTGGCCGCTCCGGTGCCCGGGATGACGAGCCGGACGAGCGGGGCCTCCAGCAGGTACCGGCGGCCCTGGCGCTGGGCCTTGAGCGTCTGGGTGACGGTGGAGCCGCCCGCCCGGTACTGCACCTCCATCGTGGCCGTGTCGCCCGCCTCGGTCACCTTGTTGATTGACATGTCCTGCGGTCGCAGCGCGGGATCACGCAGCGCGGCATCGCTCAGCAGCGGCGCCGCGGTCGGCAGGTCGGCGGCGAGGGAGGCCTTGTCGATGGTGCGCAGGGCCCCGGTCGCGTCCCCGGCGGCGAGGCGCCCGAAGTACTCCTGCGCGACGGACCGCGGGTTCGGCGTGAGCACCCGCCACACGAGCACCCCGCCGGCCGCGACGAGCGCGATGGCGAGCACCGCGGCCGCGACGGCGATCCGGCGCCGGCTCCGCCGAACTTCCGGCTCGGCCACGACCGGAACGGGCTCGTCGTCACGCTCGACCGCGTCGTCGTCCCCGGTCTTGTCCTCGTGCTCGACGATCGCTTCCGTCGCCGCGGGTTCCGGCGTCGCGACGGGTTCTTCCGGCGCGGGGGCGTCGGTCACGTGGCCCTCGTCTGTCGCCGCGGGTTCCGGCGTCGCGACGGGTTCTTCCGGCGCGGGGGCGTCAGTTACGTCGCCCTCGTCTGTCGCCGCGGGTTCCGGCGTCGCGATGGATTCCTCCGGCGGGCGCGCGTCGGACACGTCGCCCTCGTCCGTCGCCGCGGGTTCCGGCTTCTCGGTCCGTTCTTCCGGCGCGCGGGCGTCAGTCACGTCGCCACGGTAAGGGAGCCGGTTCCCGGGCCGCCGCCCCCGGCTCGCACATCGACGTCTGACCGTTATGCAGTCCGCCGCAGGAGCAAGGGCAACAGCACAAGGCCGCAGCTGTACGCGATGATGAGCGCGAATCCGCCCGTATGACCGTGTGCCTGCACGGCCGCGCCTCCCGCCAGGCCGGACAGCGCGATGCCGGCGGCGCTCAGGGCCGACATCAGCGCGAAGGCCTGCGTCAGGCGGGACTTGGGCACGCGCGCCTCGAGCAGGGTGCCGATGAGGATGATGACCGGGCCGACGCCGAGGCCGATGACGAACAACCCGGTGAACGGCTCCAAATGCATGAGCGCGGCCCCAATCGTCGCGAGCAGTCCCGCTCCGGCGAGGCGAGCCCAGGGCGGGACGGTCCAGCGGACGGTGCCGTACAGGGCGCTGGCCACCAGGCTGCCCACGCTCATGGTGAGGTAGTAGACGCCGGCCAGGGCGACGCGGTCCTGCTCGCGGGCCAGGGCGGTGACGGCGAGCTGGGTGGTGCCGAACAGCAGGCCGAGCAGGACGTTGGCGAGGCCGAGCGCGGCGACGGTACGCCAGACGGGTCTTTCGCCCTTCGGTTCTTGAGGTGCGGGCATCGTCGCGCGCTGGGCGGACAGGCCGAGGGTGGCGCCGACGACCAGGACGCAGGCGGCGGCCACGCCCGCGGTCGGGGTCAGCAGGGCCACGGCGCCCGACGCGGCCAGCGGGCCGGCGATGAACGCGGCCGAGTTGGCCAGGGACTCCAGCGAGAACGCGGTGTCGATGCGCGGGTCGCCGTGCAGCAGGTGGCTCCAGCGCGCGGCGGCGAGGGCGCCGAGCTGCGGGACGCTCGCGCCGGCGGCCACCGCGACCAGGGCGGCGAGCCAGACCGGGGCGGCGGTGGCCAGGACGGTGACAAGTCCCGTAAGTGCGGCCAGATGCGCGACGGCGATGAGCGGCAGGGCGCGGCGCTGGCCGGCCCGGTCGACGAAGCGGCCGACGACGGGGCCGCCGACCGCCTCGCTGGCCGCGAACGCTCCGCCGACCAGGCCGGCGCGGAGGTAGTCGTCGTAGCCGGACGCGGCGGCGAGGATGACGCTGAGGCCGTACATCGACACGCCGAGGCGGCCCAGGGCCGTGGTGGCGAAGAAGCCGGCGGCGCCGGGGATGCGCAGGACGGTGAGGTAGGCCAACCCGTCAGCGCGCTCGGGAGTTGAGACGGGCGGCCTGGCGGAACAGGTGGTCGCGCTCGGCGAGGTTCGGGGCCTGGCGGGCGGCTTCGGCGTACAGGGCCGCGGCCGTGGTCAGGTCGCCGGCGCGCTCGTGGAGGTGGGCCGCCACCGCCGTGTACCGGGGGAGCCGCGCGTCCAGTTCCGCCAGCGCGGCCAGGCCGGCGTTCGGGCCGTCCGCCTCGCCGAGCGCGACGGCGCGGTTGAGCCGGACGATGGGACTGGCGGTGAGGGTGAGGAGCTCGTCGTACCACTCGACGATCTGCACCCAGTCGGTCTCCTCGGCCGTGGGCGCGTCGGCGTGCAGGGCGGCGATCGCGGCCTGGGCCTGGAACTCGCCCAGCCGGTCCTGGGCCAGGGCGGCCTGCAGGATCGCCACGCCCTCGGCGATCGCGGTGGTGTCCCAGCGGGTGCGGTCCTGCTCGGAAAGCGGGACGAGGGCCCCATCTGCGGCCGTCCGCGCGGCGCGGCGGGCGTGGTGCAGGAGCATCAGCGCCAGCAGGCCGGAGACCTCGGGGTGGTCGATGACCGCGGCGAGCTGGCGGGTGAGCCGGATCGCCTCGGCGGCGAGGTCGACGTCGCCGGAGTAGCCCTCGTTGAACACCAGGTACAGCACGCGCAGCACGGTCGCCACGTCGCCCGGCTGGTCCAGGCGCACCCCGGCCACGGTGCGTTTCGCGCGGCTGATGCGCTGGGCCATGGTGGCCTCGGGGACCAGGTACGCCTCGGCGATCTGCCTCGTGGTCAGCCCGCCGACCGCGCGCAGCGTCAGGGCGACGGCGGAGGACGGGGTGAGCGCGGGGTGGGCGCACAGGAAGTACAACTGCAGCGTTTCGTCCTGTTCCGGAATCGGTCCGGGGACCGGCTCGGTCTCGACGAGGTCCTCGCGGCGGCGTCGGGCGGCCTCGGAGCGCGCGGCGTCGAGGAACTTGCGCCAGGCCACGGTGACGAGCCAGCCCTTCGGGTCCCGGGGCGGGTCGGCCGGCCAGGCGCGGACCGCCTCGACCAGCGCGTCCTGCACGGCGTCCTCGGCCGCCGCGAAGTCAGCTCCGCGGCGGACGAGGACCCCGATGACGCCCGGCGTGAGGCTCCGGAGCGCGGTTTCGTTCACTCGCCGGTGGTGGCGTGTTCGGCCATGATCGGGCGCAGCTCCAGCCACTCGTGGATCGGCTTGCCGTCCTTGCCCGGCGCCGCGGAGAGCTCGGCGGCCACCTCGAGCGCGCGCTCGTAGCTGTCGACGTCGACGATCGCCCAGCCGGCGATCAGGTCCTTCGTCTCGGCGAACGGCCCGTCGGTGACCGGCGGACGCCCTTCGCCGTCGTACCGCACCCAGGTCCCCTCCGGCAGCAGCGCATGCCCGCCGACGTACTCCCCGGTCTTCTCCAGCCGCTGCGCCCAGTCCCGCATGAACTGGACGTGGGCCGTAATCTCGGCCGGCGTCCACTGCTCCATCGGCACGCCGTTGCGCGCCTCGGGGGCGCCGCGGTAGTGCTTGAGCAGCAGGTACTTCGCCATGGTGGTTCCTCCTCGGTTCGTTGCTTCTGCCGCGGGGACGGAACCGGGCACGGCTTCTCGACATTATTTCCCGGCTCATCCGATTTTTCTTGCGCGCCGTTTGGTCCCGCCGGCCTCGGGGATGGGGACGGTCATGGGCGAGGTGAAGGTCGGCACGGCGTCGTGGACCGACAAGACGCTGCTCGACTCGGGCTGGTACCCGCCGACGGCCGACTCCGCCGCGGCGCGCCTGGGCTACTACGCCTCGCAGTTTCCCCTGGTTGAAGTGGACTCCACGTACTACGCCCCGCCGGCCGAGCAAACGGTTTCCCTCTGGGCGTCGCGGACTCCTCCCGGCTTCACCTTCAACGTCAAGGCGTTCAGCCTGCTGACGGGCCACCCGACGCGCGTCTCGGCGTTGCCGGCCGACCTGCGCCCTGCCGTCGAGAAGGCAACCGTCTACCCGAAGGATCTGCCTGGTCCCGCTCTCGACGACGTGTGGTCCCGCTTCCTGTCCGCGCTTTCCCCGCTGGTTTCCGCCGGCAAACTCGGCGCGTTGCTCTTCCAGTTTCCGCCGTGGTTCACCCTGCGCCGCTCGAACAAGGAAACCCTGCTCGCGGTGGCCGCGCGCTGCAAGCCCCTGCGCGTGGCCATCGAGTTCCGCCACGCCTCGTGGTTCGCCGGCGGCAACGCCACGGAAACCCTTTCCTTCCTCCGCGACCACGACTTGCCGTTCGTCTCCGTCGACATGCCCCAGGGCCACAGCTCGAGCATCCCCCCGGTGGTCGAGGCCACGTCAGACCTCGCGGTGATCCGCTTCCACGGCCACAGCGCCAAGTGGACCAGCAAGGACATCCACGAGAAGTTCGGCTACTTGTACTCTTCGAGCGAACTCAAAGAATGGGCCCCACGAATCCAGGCCTTGGCGGCCGAGGCGTCGAGCACCCACGTGCTGATGAACAACTGCTATGCCGACTACGCCCAGCGCAACGCGGCCGAACTGGAAGCGTTGCTGGGCTAGGCGGCGGCGTCGTCGTACGTCCAGCCGATGAACCGGGCCTCCGCCTGCTCCTCGGGCAACGCCAGGTCGCGATTGGCCCGCAGCATCCACGTGCCGAGCATGGTGCGCAGATCCAGCCGGAGCGCCTCGCCCTGATACCGGGCCAGCAACCGCCGGCGCCGGTCCGCGCAGGGCCAGGCCTCGCCGCACCCCGCGCACTGCCACGACGGGCGGACAAACGTGTGCCGGATTTTCCTACTCATCGCGCGCCTCCACCGGCGTTGATGTCGTTCGACGTCCATCACCGGTAGCGTTGACGACCGGCACACGGTGTGACAGGGGTGACCGTGTTGCCGGGGCAGCCCGGCAACACCTGGCAACACCACGACCCGAGGCGGTGCAGGTGACCTTCGGCGAAGCGATGCGCGCGCGGCGCGAGGCCGCCGGGCTCAGCCTGCGCGCGCTCGCCCGGCAGGCCCACGTCGACCCCGGGCATCTGAGCCGGATCGAGGCGGGCACGCGGCCACCCACGGCGGCCGTCGCCGAGGCCGTCGATCGGGTGCTCGGCGCTGACGGTGCGCTCGTTGCCCTCTGCGGGCGGCGCAGCGGAACGGCGTGGCGGATCGACGGCGAAGGCTGGCGCCGCGACGACGCCGAGGTGCTCGCGGCCGCGCTCGTCGCCGCGCCGCCCACGCCCGGCAGCGCGCTTCGGCTTGCCCATGAGTGGCTGATCGCCGAACCGCCGCAGGTCTTCGCGGTGCGCGCCGGGCGGCGGATCGGTGCGGACACCGTCGAGCAGGTGGAGCGGCGGGTCCATCAGCTGCGGCTCCTCGATGACCATGTCGGCGGCGAGGAAACGTACGAGCTGCTGACCGCCGAGGTCGGGGCCACGGCCGAGTTGTTGCGCACCGCCGCCTATGCCGAGGAGGTCGGGCGCCGGCTGCTGGTGGCGCTCGGGGAGCTGTGCCAGGTGGCCGGGTGGGTCGCCTCGGACGCGGGCCGGCTCCGCGAGGCCGAGCGGCTGTATCTGGCCGGGATGCGGGCCTCACACGCCGGGGGCGACCGGGCGGCCGCCGCGAACAACCTCTCCAGCCTGAGCTACCAGGTGGCGAACGCCGGCGATCCCCGGGAGGCGGCGGTGCTGGCGCGGTCGGCCTCGTGCGGCGCCGACGGTCACGCCTCGGCGACGGCCCGTGCGCTGCTGCTGGAGCGGGTCGCGTGGGCGCAGGCCCGGGCCGGGGACGGGGCCGCGTGCGACCGCACGCTGGGCGCCGTCGAGCGGGAGCTGGAGCAGCGGCGGCCGGACGAGGACCCGGTCTGGGTGTACTGGCTGAGCGCCGGCGAGGTCGAGATCATGGCCGGACGCTGCTGGACGGAGCTGCGGCGCCCGCTGCGGGCGGTGCCGATCCTGGAGCGGGCCACCTCTGGGTACGGCGACGAGGTGGCTCGGGAGTCGGCCCTCTACCTCACCTGGCTCGCCGTCGCGCTCGTCCAGGCGGGCGAGGTCGACCGCGCCGCCGACGCCGCGCTGCGGGCACTGCGGCTCGCCCGGCTGGCGCATTCCGCGCGGGCGACCGATCGGGTCGGCGAGGTGCGTCGGGCGCTGGAGCCGTACCGCGGCAATGTCCTGGTCGACGAGTTCGACGAGGCCTATCGGACCTGATCGGTGGGTGGGGCGGCCGGACTGGAAGCGATGCTGACCTGGACGGCGGCGTCGTACGTCCAGCCGATGAACCGGGCCTCGGCCTGCTCCTCGGGCAGCGCCAGGTCGTGCTTCGCCCGCAGCATCCAGGTGCCGAGCATGGTGCGCAGGTCCAGCCGGAGTGCCTCGCCCTGGTACCGGGCCAACAGTCGTCGCCGCCGGTCCGTGCAGGGCCACGCCTCGCCGCAGCCCGCGCACTGCCACGACGGGCGGACAAACGTGTGCCGGACTTTCCTGCCCATCTCGCGCCTCCACCTCGACCGGCGGCCCTCTTGGATGATTCCGTAGCCTGCCGGGCGCGGGCCGTGATCGGGGTGTTCTGGCCGTCCGCCGGTGTCCGCTGACTGTCCGCGGACGGGCGGACACTCAGGTGGTCGGGAGGGCCGGGCGGTGGGCCTCGAACGCATCGCGCAGCTCGATCGCCGCCGGGGCGCCGGACCGCTTGACGCCCTGGTAGACCTCGACCGCGCGCCACCAGTTCGAGGGCACGATGCGGCCGGAGGTGACGGCGGTCAGGGCCTCGGCCGACGCCTCGTCGGGGCGGCCGGCGGCGAGGAGCGCCAGGCCCAGGTCGAGCCGCGCCGAGGCGACCCGGCGGGGCCGCGGCACGCCGCCCGGCGCAGCCTCCAGTTCGGCGATCGCGTGGCGGGCGAAGTCCTCGGCGGCCGGATCGCCGACCCAGGACAGCGTGGTGGCGGTGTAGCTGATCGCCTTCGCCGGGTCGTACCGGTAGTGGTGCTCGGGGTTCTCCGGAGTGGCCAGGTTGCTGACGAGGCGGGTGACCTGCTCCAGGGAGCGGCGGGTCTCGGCGGCGGCGCCCATCCGTGCCCAGGCCCGGCCCTCCTGCGCGGTGGCCTGGATGAGGGCGGACGACCCGGCCGGAGCGATCGCCTGCGCCCGCCGGGACAGCTCCAATGCGTCCCGGTACCGGCCTGCGGTCAGCACGTCCCACGCCCTGGTCTCCAGGCACCAGGCCCGGATCTCGTCGTGCCCCGCGTGATCGGCCATCTGCTCGGCCGTGGCCAGCCACGCCTCGGCGGCGTCCCCCTGGCGCAGGTCCACGTGCAGGGTGGCCGCAAGCAGGGCCAGCCATCCACCGGTGACGAGCAGCCGGCGCCGCTGGGCGAGCGTCATCCGCGCCTCGTTGAGCGTCGTCACGTAGGCGATGTGTTGCCGGACCCGGGGCAGCAGCTCGGCCGGCGGCGTGCCCGCGTACGCCATCGCCATGTGGTCGGCGACCTGTTCGAGGCGGTGCAGCGTGCCGTCGCTGACGTCGGAGGCCTCGATGCGCCGGGCGAGTTCCAGGGCCTCGAACTCGGCGTCGGGACCGTCGACGGGCGCGTTGCCGGGCGGGGCGCTCGCGGCCGCCAGCGCGACGAGCTCGCCGCCGGCGCCGAGGGCCTCGTCGAGCCGCCGTGCCACGTCCGCGGTGGGCGCCTTCCGCCCGGTGGCCAGGTCGTGGACGTGGGTCTTGCCGTGGTGGACCCGGGCGGCGAGCGCGCGGTAGGACGTCTGCCGCTGCTCGATCAGCCCGCGCAGACGAGCGCCGAACCGCGGGTCGACGTCGCTCATGCTCGAACCGTACCCCTGTCAGTGGGTGGGGCGGCCGAGGCGGAGGGCCATCGTCGGGCACATGTCGACGGCGCGGCGGGCCTGGGGCTCAAGCCAGGACGGTACCGCGCCGTCCGGGATCGTCGGGAAGCCGTTCTCGTCGAGGCGGACCAGTTCCGGCAGGATGTGGGCGCACAACCCGTGCCCGTCGCAGCTGCTCCAGTCCACCGACAGCCGGCCCGCGCCCGGCTCGTCCGGGCCCTCCGGGATCGGCAGGACGCCGCGGACCGGGCGGCCGCAGCCGTGGTGGTACAGGTGGGCGTTCACGTCGTCCGCGAAGACCTCCAGGGCCGACAGGACGAAGCGGGAGCTCCCGTCCGGATGGCTGCACGCCCCGCGGCCGCGCATCGCGGCGCACAGGGCGCGTACCGCCTCCGGGGACGTGCCGCCCGACAGGATGCCGGTCAGCAGCTGGGCCATTTCCGGCATGCCCAGGCGGCAGGGGCCGCACTGGCCGGCTGACTCGGCGGCAAGGTAGTGCGTCACCCTCGCCACCTCGCCCAGGGCGCAGGTGTTGTCAGGGAGGGGCACGATGATGCCGGCGCCCAGGGAGCCGCCCACCTCCTCGAAGCCGCGGCGCGAGATCTCGGCCTGGCCCGCGTCCTCCGGGGTGATCCAGGTGCCGTGGTACCCGCCGGTCAGGACGCCCTGGCCCGTCGGGGCGCCGCAGACTCGGAGGATTTCCTTCAGCGGGGTGCCCGTCGGGGTTTCGATCACGGCCGGGCGGCGGGCGGCGCCGGTGACGGTGAGCAGGACGGTGCCGGGCTCCTCGTCGGTGCCGATCTGAGCGTATTCGCGGGGGCCGATCGCGGCCGCCACGGCCAGCTGGGCGTACGTCTCCGCGTTGGAGACCAGCGTCGGACAGCCCCCGACGCCGGTGTCGCTGGCGCGGACCTTGCGGCCCGGGGGGATGTGGGGCTCGCCGTTGATGCCGCGGACCAGGGCGCCGGCCTCGCCGGAGAGGAAGCGGTGCGGGACCATCACGACGCGGGTGGGCATGGACGTGCCGCGGCGCTCCTCCAGCGCGTCGAGCAGGGACTCCTCGGCCACGCCGTCGTCGGCGATGGCGACGATGAGCTCCGGGGACCGCAGGGCGCTGGCGGCCAGGACGGCACCGTCCAGTACCAGATGGGGGACCATGCTCAGGAGCATTTTGTCCTTGCAGGCGGCCGGTTCGCCCTCGGTTCCGTTGACGACGACGATCGCGGGGAGGCCGCGGCGGTGGGACGACTTGACGACCGCGTCGAGCTTGCGGGCGAAGGGGAAGCCGGCGCCGCCTCGGCCGCCCAGGCGGATCTGGGTCGCCAGGTCCACAAGAGCCGGGAGCGGAATCGGTACCGGCTCGCCGTACACCTTCGTCTGGGCCCATAGGTCGAGGCGGCCGTATTCGCGGACGCCGGCCATCAGTCGCGCCGGGCCGTGGCAGCCCAGGTTGATGACCGGTTCGGTGCTCAGTTCGACGGCGCCGCGGTCAGCCACTGTGCCGGCCCTGGGTGAGCTGGCGCTGGTTCGGGTTCCGGCGGGCCGTGCGCTGCACCGGGACGCGGGGCGGCAGGACGGCGGCAGTGGGGGTGGGGCGGGCGCCGATCGCGTAGCGGCCGAAGCGGGACATGATGCGGACGATCAGGCCGATGCCGACCAGGACGAGGCCGGCCAGGTAGCTGACCGCGACCCAGGTGGCCGCCTGGCGACCGGCGTTCAGGCCGTGCAGCATCGCGATCGGCCAGGACAGGTACGCGCAGCCGTGCAGCAGCCGCCACACCCAGGGCCGCACCTTGCCGGTGAGGCGGCTGCGGGCCAGGCCGGACCAGTACGTGATGAGCATGAGGTAGGCGGCGATGGTGCCGAAGCCGATGAACAGCGACCGGCCCTGCGAGAAGAACGGGATCACGGCGTCACCTAGGGCCGCGTGGGCCTCGAGGACCTTCACGGCGATGTGCACGCCCAGGGCGGCCATCGCCAGGATCGCGGTGGCGCGGTGCACGGTCTGCAGCAGTACCCGCTGCCCGATCGCCAGCAGCAGGCGGTCCGTCGAGGCCAGGCCGATCATGACCGTCAGCGACAGCGCGACCAGCGCCACGACGCCGGCGTAGAAGTGCAGGACCACGAACACGTAGGCGGTCGCCAGGCGGCCCACGTGCGTGTACCCGGCCGCCGCCAGCAGGGCGCCGGCCGCCAGGATCGCGATCGTCGCCGGCCAGCGGCGGCGCTTCGGGGGCCGCCCCTCGCGGCTGCTCCTGGTCAGCCTCAGCTCGTCGCGCACGCCCACCTTCTCTCGCCCGTACCGCTCTCACTCGCGGGTACGGGCCGGCCGTGGCCGGAGGTTCATTGCACGGGCACAAATTTCCCGGAATTTGAACCCAACGGGTGCCGCCATCCGAACAGCTGGATGTGAGACGTCTGCTGAGAGCCCTGTTCGTACTGTTCGGTGCCGGCCTCGCCGCCCTCGCCGTGCCCGCCGTGGCCCTCGCCGGCCCGAACATCCCCACCCAGCTCAGCAACGCCGACCTGACCCTGCTCAACGGCGTGCGTACCGCCGGGCTGTGGGAGATGCCGGCCGGCCAGATGGCCGCGGAGCGCGGGGCCCATCCGATCGTCCGCCAGATCGGCGCGACCATCGCCCAGCAGCACGTCAAGCTGGACCAGGACGTCGTGGACGCGGCCAACCAGCTCGGCGTCACGCTGCCCACCCAGCCGACCGACCAGCAGACCGGCTGGCTCAACGAGATGCGCGGGGCCTCCTCGAACCAGGAGTTCGACCAGATCTTCGTGGCCCGCCTGCGCGCCGCCCACGGCAAGATCTTTCCGATCATCGCCGCGGTGCGCTCCGGCACGCGCAACGAGATCGTGCGCAAGGTCGCCCAGGAGGCCAACACCGTCGTCGAGGGACACCTGTCGATGCTGGAGAGCACCGACCTGGTCCGCTACGGCGAGCTGCCGCCGATCGCCCTGCCCGAGGTCGACATCGCCAACGCGGGCTCCCTCGTGCAGACCGCCCAGGGGCGCGCCGAGGCGGGCAGCGGCTTCAGCCCGACGGTCGTCTGGGTGGTGCTGATCGCCGCCGTCGTGACCGCCACCGCCAACTCGTACCGCGTGTTCCGCCCCCGCCCCGCGCGCTAGCCGGAACGGCCCGCCCCGCGCGCTAGCGTGGACGGATGGAGCTATCGCTGCACGAGCGGGTCGGCGTCCATCTGGAGCGCGCGGCCGCGTCGTCCGCGGGCCGCAGCGCCGAGACGCTCTACGGCGGTCGGGGTCACGCCCTGCACCAGACGCTGATCGCGCTGCGGGCGGGTGCGTCGCTGGCCGAGCACGAGAACCCCGGCGAGGCGACGCTGCTGGTCCTGTGCGGCCGCGTCGTGCTGCGCAGCGGCGCGGAGTCGTGGGAGGGCGGCCGGACCGACCTGCTGGTCATCCCGCCCGCCCGGCACAGCCTGGAGGCCGTCGAGGACTCCGCCGCGCTGCTGAGCGTGGCCAGAAGCGACTGACGTCAGCGGTTGATGGTGAAGTCGACCGGGCCGCTGGTCTTGGTGCCGACGCGGGCCATCACCTGGTACGTGCCGGCCGCCGCCGGGGCCGCGGCCGGGGCGCAGGTGTGCGGGGTCGTGCGGTAGCTGCTCCAGACGAAGCGGTACCGCACCGCGTCGCCGGCCGCGAAGGCGCGCACGTCGGTGGTCTTCTTGGTGTCGCAGTCGTCCGAGGAGAACAGCAGGTTGCCGTCGTGCAGGACCTGGACCTCCTGGGCGCCGGGGCCCAGGTCGCGCGAGCACCAGTCCGACGACTTGCTCGCGATGCTGATGTTGAACGTGAAGGTGCCGCCCACCACGCCGGGGGAGGGGGTGGTGGTGACGGTGACGGCGATCTGGTCGTCCGTGCACGGGGCGACGTTGGCCGGCGGGGCGCTGCGCTCCACGGCGGGGGCCGAGGTGGTGTCCGGGGTGGCGGGGACGATCTGCGGCGGCGCCGAAGGCTCGCCCGTCGAACCAGCGGCAGCGGACGACTGAGGCGCGGCAGAAGCGGGGTTGCTGCTCACGGCGGACGGCTTGGCACCATCGTCGCCACCGCGGACGAAGATCCATACGATGAGCAGGACACCCACGACGGCGACCGCGACCATGGCGCGGCGGCGCCAGTACACGGAGGGTGGCAGAGGTCCGACGGTCCAGCCATTCGCCGGTCGTTGCATTCGGGCAGTTTGCCAGAAGCCGTGCGGCGCTTCAGCCCCGGATTCCCTTGAGTGTGACGCCGGCCGTGGCGGCGAACCAGCCGGGGTCGTCCAGCCACGGAAAGTGACCGGCGCGCGGAGCGAGGGCCAGGGAACCGTTGGGGAACAGCGCGGCGTAGCGGGCCGCGTGGGCCGGGGGGAGCTGGATGTCGAGCTCGCCGCCGACCACCAGCACGGCCGCCGTCACGCGATCGAGGCCGGATCCGACGAGGAAGTCGCCGCTGTAGTACGCCGCGGCGGCCGTCCGGTTGGTCCGGCGCTCCCCTTCGGCGGCGTGGGCGGCCGTGCCGGCGTCCCACCGGCCGTACACGAACGGGGTGATCGCCGCCCAGTCGTCGTCGGCGGGCGCTCCGGCCCAGATGCGCTCCAGGGCCGCGAACGCCGCCGGGAACCAGGGCTCGTCGCGGCGCTGCACGGCGATGGCGCGCCGGTCGTCGTCGGTGACCTCGATGCCGACCGCGCGGGGGGAGGGCGTCACGAGGGTGAGGCGGGCGACCCGCTCGGGAAACCGCGCGGCGTAGTGCACCGCGATCGCCGCCCCCGCCGAGTGCGCCAGCAACGACAGCGCCTCCAACCCGAGGTGTACGCGCAGCGCCTCGAGGTCGTCGGCCTGCCGCTCGCAACGATACGAAGCAACATCCGCCGGCACGGCCGAGTCGCCCGTGCCGCGCAGGTCGAGGCGCAGCGAACCGAGACCGTCCAGGTAGGCGGAGGCCTGCATCGGCCCGCCCGGCACGCAGATCACCGGGTCCGGACTCGCAGCACCGACAACGGTCAGGACGGTGCCATCGAACGCGGTGAACGTCGCCACCCGGCGATCCTACGGGCCGCCGCCACCACCTCGCCGACCTCGACGGCCAGCAGCGCCGGATGGGGCGTCTCGCTGGGCGTGTCGCCGGGCTCGGAGCCACGGCCGCGCCAGATGGCCACGTGCTGCTGGCGGTCCGGCGGCGGGCCCCACAGCCGCGGCGGGACCGGGCCGAACAGCACGACCGACGGCGTGCCGTAGGCGGTGGCGAGGTGGGCGATCCCGGTGTCGCCGCTGACCAGCAGCCGGGCGTGGCCGACCAGCCCGGCCAGGTCGCGCAGCCCGGTGCGCCCGGCGAGCACGGTGGCGGGGGAGAGCCCCGCCTCCCGGGCCACCCGGTGCGCGAGGGCGGCCTCGGCGGACGAGCCGGTGACGACGACGTCGTGGCCGAGGGCGGTGAGGGCCCGGGCCGTGGCCGCGAACCGGTCGGCCGGCCAGCGCCGCAGCCCGGACTTGGACCCCGGGTGCACGATCGTGGCGCCGGGCCGCGGGGACGGTGGCCGGGTGAGGGACAGGTCGTCGGGGTCGGGGCTCAGGCCGTACCACTGCAGCATCCGGCACCACCGCAGGACCTCGTGCTCGTCGGGGCGCCAGTGCGGGCCGCCGCTGCCGAAGCCCAGGGTCCACTCGGGTCGGGCCGTCTCCAGCAGCCAGTGCGACTGCGGTCCGCGGCCGTGCAGGTTGACGGCGACGGCCGGGTGCAGCTCGGGCAGTTCGTCGTCGAGGCCGGTGCAGGGCAGCAGCGCGTCGACGGCCCCGGTGAGCTCGGCCAGGGGCGCCAGCCAGCGGGGGGCGGCCAGGGTCAGCGGCTCGCCGGGGAAGGCGCGGCGCAGCGCCCGCAGCGCCGGGACCGCGGTCGCGAGGTCGCCGACGCCGAGCGCGCGCAGCACGAGGATCACGGGTACGAGCTCTCCGTCTCCGCGCACACGACGAGCTCGCGCACCGCACAGCCGCGGGGCTGCCCGATGGCGAACATGACGGCGGCCGCAACATCGGCCGGATCGTTCAAAACCGCTTCCGGGCCCGGCTTGTACCGCGCGTCGCGCTCGTCGAAGAACCGCGTGCGCATCCCGCCGGGGACGACGAGGGTGACCCCGACCTGCCCGGCGAGCTCGGCGGCCAGGGCCCGGGTGAAGCCGACGACGCCGAACTTGGCCGCGCAGTAGGCGGTGGCGTCGCTGACCGCCTTCACGCCGAGCGTGGAGGAGATCGTGACGACGTGGCCGTGGGTCTCGGTGAGGGCGGGCAGCGCGGCCCGGATCACCGCGGCCGGGGCGAGCAGGTCCACGGCGACGACCCGCTCCCAGGTCTCGGCGGGCACGTCGGCGAGGCGGCCGGGCACGTCCGTCCCGGCCGCGGTGACGACGGCGTCGAGCCGGCCGAGCTCGTCGATCGCCTTGCGGGTGGCGGCCTCGGCGGCCCGGGTGTCGGCGAGGTCGCACTCGATCCAGGGCACGCCGCCGGGGTCGCGGCGGTCGATGACGTACGGCCGCAGCCCGGCGTCGATCGCCGCCTCCACGACGGCGGCGCCGAGGCCGCTGGCGCCCCCGGTGACGAGAATCGCTCGGCTCATGTCCGGATCCCTCCGATCAGACTGGTGGTGGAGCGGCCCTCGAGGTACGGCACGATGACCGTCTGCCCGCCCCACCGCTCGACGAGGTCGGCCTCGGGCAGCTCGGGCCCGCCGTCGGCGTAGTCCCCGCCCTTGACCCAGATGTCGGGCCGCAGCCGGGCGAGAACGGCCTCGGGCGTCGGCTCGTCGAACACGACCACGGCGTCGACGCACCACAGCGCCTCCAGCAGCCGGGCCCGGTCGGCGGCGGGCACGACGGGCCGCTCGGGGCCCTTGAGGCCACGGACGCTCGCGTCGGAGTTGAGGCAGACGACGAGGCAGTCGCCGAGGGAGCGGGCCGCCTCCAGGGTGGCGATGTGCCCGGCGTGCAGCAGGTCGAAGCAGCCGCCGGTGGCCACGACCGTGCCGCCGCGGGCCCGGACCCGGTCGACCGCCTGCTTCTCGGCCGAATCGACGAAAAAACGGCCGACGTACGCGGAGGCCGCCCGCACGGCCGCCGTGACCGCCTCGGTCGGCAGCGCGCCCTGGGCCAGCGCGCCCGCGGCGGCCGCGGCGAAGCGGTCCCCGGCGCCGCAGGAATCCCCCTCGGCAACCTGCGGCGCGGGGACGATGAGCGGGGTCGGCCCGGCGTGGCAGAGCACCGCCCCGCTCGCCCCGGTGGTGACGGCGACGGCCGCGGCCCGCCAGCGGCGGCGCAGCTCGTGCCCGGCCCGGGTGGCGGCGGCGATCCGGCCCCCGCCGCCGGCGTCCTCACTCAAAAGCCGCGCCTCGGCCTCGTTCGGGGTCGCCAGCCTGGCGCCGGGCACGGGCGCGGCTCCGCGCGGGTGCGGGTCCCACACGAACGGGGTCCGGGTCGCGTCGAGGGCGGCCCGCAGGCCGGGCCGGCCGGTGAGCCCGCGGCCGTAGTCGCTGACCAGGATCGCGTCGGCCCGGTCGAGCAGCGCCGAGATGCCGGCCGGGTCGGTCGGCGGGGCGGGGTCGGCGCCGCCGCGGTCCAGCCGCAGCAGGACCTGGCCGCCGGCGCGGAGGCGGACCTTCTCCGGGGTCGGGCCGGGCAGCGTGACCGCGTGCAGCCGCACCCCGGCCGCGCTCAGCAGCTCGGTCAGGCGCAGCCCGCCGGCGTCGTCGGCGAGCGCGGTCACCAGCGTCACGTCGAGCCCGTCGGCGGCCGCGAGCAGCGCCGCGAGCCCGGCCCCGCCCGGCCGGTCCACAGTGGACTCCTCGTCGAGCACGAGGGCGGGCGCGTCCGGGCTGACCCGGCGGACCGTGCCGTCGACGTCGCTGTCCAGGAGGGTGTCGCCGATGACGACGAGCCGGGCGGCCGTCATGAGTACGCCACCAGCGGCCGCCGCCGCGCGATGTGGGCGTCGATGTGCTCGCAGATCACGTGCGCGGCCACCAGATGCAGCTCCTGCACCACCTGGCCGTCGCCGGGGCAGCAGATCGCCTCGTCGGCCGCGAGCGCCAGCGGGTTCGGGCCCGGCCCGGTCAGCGCCCAGCAGACCATCCCGGCCGCGTGCGCCGCCTCGACCGCGGCCAGGACGTTCGGGCTGCGGCCGCTCGTGGACAGGGCGAGCAGCACGTCGCCCGGGCGGCCGTGGGCGCGCACCTGTCGGGCGAAGATTTCGCGGTACCCGTAGTCGTTCCCGATCGCCGTGACCGCCGAGGAGTCCGCGGACAGCGCGATCGCCGACAGCGGCGTGCGCTCGTCCCGCAGCCGCCCGGTGAGCTCGGCCGCGAGGTGCTGCGCCTCGGCCGCGCTGCCGCCGTTGCCGCACACCAGCAGCCGGCCGCCGTCGCCGAGGATCGCGGCCAGCCGCCCGCCCCAGCGCTCCAGGTGCGCCGACGCCAGCCGGAACGGGCCGATCGCGGCGGCGAGCGCGCTCAGGTGCGCCTCGAGGGCCCTCACCGGGCCACCGCCTCGACCCGCACCCCGGCCGCCGCCTGGTAGACCGCCTCGACCTGGGTCGCCGTGCGCTGCCACGAGTAGCGGGTGCGGGCGCGGTCGAGGGCGGCGGAGGAGTACCCGAACCGCCGCATGTCACTGCGCAGCAGCCGGCGCAGGGCGTGGCCGAGGGCGCGCGGGTCGCGGGGCGGCACCAGGTCGCCGGTGACCCGGTCGACCACGGTGTCGAGGAGCCCGCCGACGGCGGTGGCCACGACCGGGCGCCCGCACGCCATCGCCTCGAGCGGGGTCAGGCCGAACGGCTCGTACCACGGGACCGACGCGACGACGTCGGCCGAGCGGTACCAGGCCGGCATGTCGGCCACGGCGACCTGCCCGATCAGCCGGACCCGGTGCTCCACGCCGCACCGCTCGGCGACCAAGCGCAGCCGGCGGGCCTCGGCGGTGCCGGCCGCACCGGCGATGACGCACTCGGCGTCGGGGACGTACAGCATGGCCCTGATCAGGTCGGCGAAGCCCTTGCGCGCGACGAGCCGGCCGACGGAGAGGATGCGGGGCCGTCGCCCGGGCGGCTCGGCGACCGGCCCCTCGGGGGTGAACAGGTCGAGGTCGACGCCGGAGGGCACCAGCGAGATGCGGGCCCGGGGCACGCCCATGCCGACGAGCTCGCGGGCCTCGTCGCGGCACTGGGCGACGACCCGGTCGGCGAGGCGGCCGAGGCGCCGCTCGAAGCCGACCCGCCGGGCCGGGCTGGTGTCGGCGGTGCCCTGGTGGCGGCGCTTGACGATGCCGAGGGCGTGGAACGTCTGCACGACCGGGATGCCGTGCGGGTTGGCGGCGGTGAGCGCGGCCAGCCCGCTCATCCAGAAATGGGCGTGCACCACGTCCGGCGTCCACGGGTCGCGGTCCCAGCGGTCACCGAGCCAGCGGCCGAACTCGCCCATGTACGGCAGCAGCGCGTCCTTCGGCAGCGGCGCGGGCGGCCCGGCCGGCACGTGCACGACGGTGACCCCGTCACGCACCGCCACCATGGGCGGGTGGCCCGGGCCGTCGCGCCGGGTGTAGACGCGGATGTCGTGGCCGAGCCCGGCCAGGGCCGCGGCCAGCGCGGCGACGTGGGTGTTCTGTCCGCCGGCGTCCTCGGTGCCCGGCGCGGCCAGCGGGCTGGCGTGCTCCGAGATCAGCGCGATGCGCACAGCTCCTCCTCCAGGAGTCGGTCCCAGTCGGCCAGGAACCGGTCGAGGCCGTAGCGGCGCAGCGCGGCGGCCCGGCCGGCGGCCCCGAGGCGCCGGGCCTCCCCGGGCGATGCGATGAGCCACCGCGCCGCCTCGGTCAGCGCGCCGACGTCGGTCGACAGCACGCCGGCCTCCGGGGGTACCGCCGCCACCGCCTCGGTCGTCGCCAGCGCCACGACCGGCAGGCCGATCGCCATCGCCTCGATCAGGCTCAGCCCGAGCGACGTCCACCGGCACAGGTGCAGGTAGGCGCGGCGGCGGGCCAGTTCGGCGTGCATGGCGGCCTGGGGCAGGTCGTCGAAGACCGCGATCCGCTCGGCGGCCAGCCCGGCCACGCCCATGCCGAAGACGTCCAGGGGCGCGGCCGCGGCGAAGCGCGGGAACAGGTCGGTGCCGGTGACCCGGCCGCGGCGGACCGGCTCGTTGGTGACCACGGCGAGCCGCTCCAGCTCGCCGGTGTAGCGCGCCCGCGGCGGCACGATGCCGTGCTCGATGACCGTGGTCCGGGTGCGGCCGCAGTCCCAGAACAGGTCGTTGAAGTGGGTGACGTGGACGATGACGACGTCGTCGCGGTCGGCCAGGGGATGGCGGCTGTCGGGCACGGCGGTGCGGGGCGTGTTGTGCTCGACGTACACCTTCGGCAGGCGCGCGGAGGCGGCCCACAGCTCGAGCAGGTCCAGCTCCTCGGGGCGCTGCAGGAGCACGAGGTCGATCTCCGCGCCGGCCAGGTGCTCGTACGGCACCTCCTCCACCGTCTCCGGCCAGTCGAAGGTGCGGGCGCGGCCCCGCCCCCACGGCCCGCGGTCGTCGGTGACCGGCAGGAGGTACCGGTGCTTGCCCTGCACGAAGGCGGTGGTCCACGCGCCGTGCACGTGCCACAGCAGGATGTTCACCGGTCCCTCCGGGCGGTGCGCAGCAGCTCCACGGCGGCGACGACCGCGCCCGGCTCGATCTCGGCCAGGCACGGGTGGCCGCCGATCGGGCACAGCGCGGCGCGGGTGTCGCGGCAGGGGACGGTGGGGTCGCCGAGCCGCACGACCGGCACCCGGAACGGGCCCCACTGTCCGAAGGGGACGGTCGGCGCGTAGAGGCTCACGACCGGGGTGCCGACGGCCGCGGCGACGTGCGCCGGGCCGGTGTTGCCCACCACGACGCAGTCGGCGCGGGCCACGATCGAGGCCAGCCCGGCCAGGCCGGTGGCGCCGCCCAGGTCGGTCCCGAAGTCGCCGGCCACCTCGGCGGTCAGCTCCTTCTCGGCCGCGGTGCCGGTGACGAGCACGCGGTGCCCGGCGGCGGCGAGGGCCTTGACCACGGCCCGGTACACGTGCGGCGGCGCGGCCCGGGCCGGGACCGACGCGCCGGGGTGCACGACCACGTAGGGGCCGTCGTCGGCGATCGGCGGCGGCGGTTCGACGATCCGCAGCCGCAGGTCGTCCCCGGCGGGTGGCGGGAATCCGGCCGCGAACGCGAGCGACAGGGCCCGTTCCGCCTCCGGTACCCCCGAAGGCACCCGATGCCGCACGTCGAGCAGCGCGCCGGGGTAGTCGTCGCTGATCGCGCTGATCCGCGCGATCCCGGCCATCCGCAGCAGCAGCGCCGTCGGCAGCGCGGACTGGTGGAACGAGGTGAACACGACCGCCTCGTCGGCCCCGATCGCGGCCAGCCGGGCCACCAGCCCGGTCATCGCGGCCGGGTCGAAGACCTCGGGTTCGGGGTCGATCCACGGCAGCCGCCACTCGACGACCTCGTCGACGCCGGGCAGCATCTCGGCCGCGGCCCGCCCGCGCGGCCCGCACAGCAGCACCACCCGGCCCGCCGAGGCCGCGACCGCGCGGATCGCCGGGCCGGTGACGAGCACGTCGCCGGCCGAGTCGGGGCGGACCACGAGGACGGTGCCGGCGGTGTGCGGGGCCCGCTCGCCCGACGGGAGCAGCTCGTCGCGGCGCAGGATCAGGTCCACGGCCTGGCACAGGTCGGCCGCGACGGCCGGGGCCGCGCCGACCTCGCGGGCCAGCGTGACGTGGGTCGGGACCAGGATGCCGGCCGCACCGGCGGCGAGCGCGGCCTCCATGTCGCGGCCGATGTCGCCGACCACCGCGCACCGCTGCGGCGTGGTGCCCAGCTCGCCTGCGGCCTGCTCGATCAGGCCCGGCTTCGGCTTGCGGCACGGGCAGCGGGCCAGGTCGTCGTGCGGGCAGACCTGCCACGTGTCGAACGGCCCGAGCAGCTCCTCGATGCGGGCGTTGACCCGCCCCAGCTGCTCGGCCGTGACCAGGCCGCGGGCCAGGCCGGACTGGTTGGTGACGATGCCGAGGCGCAGGCCGGTGGCGCGCAGCCGGTCCAGCGCGGCCCGGGCGCCGGGCACCGGGCGGACCAGGGCGGGGTCGTTGTTGTACGGCACGTCCTCGACCAGGGTGCCGTCGCGGTCGAGGAGCACGGCGTCGAAGAGGTTCATGCCACCCGCCGGGGCCGCAGGCCGGCGAGCCAGTGCCCGACCGCGAGCGGGGGGATGAGAATGCTGGTCAGGGCCATGGTGGTGACCTCCGCTGGGGTGCGCGGTCCGGGGGCGATGCGCGCGGCGGCGAACTCGGCGGTGCCCGCCGCCCAGGCCAGCCCGAGCGCGGGGGAGAGCCGCCGCCACCGGCCGGGCAGGGCGAGCGCGGCCAGGGCGCCGAGCCCCGCGGCGGTGACGAGGGCGTGCCGGGCCCGGCGGCCGCGCGGGATGCCCAGCAGCAGGCGCCAGTCCGGCCCGTAGAGGCGGCGCAGGAAGGCGTCGTCGGCGTTGCCGCGCTGGGTGCGCAGGCTCACCCAGGGGGTCTCGGGCCGGACCGGGTGGGTGACCGCGCGCTCGCCGCGGACCAGCCGCCAGCCCGCCCGGCGGACCCGGTGCGCGAACTCGGCGTCCTCGCGGAACGCGCGGGGGAACCGCTCGTCGAACCCGCCGGTTTCGAGCAGAACCCTTCGCCGGTACGCCATGTCGGCCGTCAGCCACGCCCCGCGCTCCAGGCCGATCGTGGCCCGCTCCCAGTCCGTCGGGCGGCGGCCGGCCGGGCGGGGGACGTGGACGCGGCCCTGGACCCCGCCCACCTGCTCGCCGACGGCCAGGTCGGCGCGCAGCCGGGCGAACCAGCCGGGCTCGGGGACCACGTCGTCGTCGAGGAACACGACCCACTCGCCGGTCGACTCCCGCCAGCCGGCGTTGCGGGCCGCGGCCGGGCCCCGCCGCGCGCGGTCCTCGACGACGATCACCTCGGCGTCCGGCGGCAGCGTCCCGAGCGCGTCCAGCAGCGTGCGCAGGCTGGTGCGGCCCAGCGTCGGCACCACGAGGCTGACGCCGGTCACCGCCCGCCGCCGAAGGCCGCGGCCCGGTGCACCGCGAACGGCCCGATGGCCAGCAGGTCGACCGGGGCGGAGCCGAACAGCTCCATCGCCTCGCGAGGGGTGTCGACCATCGGGCGGCCGGCCGTGTTCAGCGACGTGTTGACCACGACCGGCAGGCCGGTGCGCGTCTCGAACGCGGCCAGCATCCGCGCCACCAGCGGCTCGTCCCGCTCGTGTACCGTCTGCACGCGCGCGGTCCCGTCGACGTGCACGACGGCCGGGATCCGGTCCGTCCACTCCGGACGGACGCGGTGCGCGAAGAGCATGTACGGGCTCGGGCACACGCCGTCGAAGACGTCCGCGAAGCGCTCGGCGCGCACCATCGGCGCGATCGGGCGGAACTGCTCGCGGCCCTTGACGTCGTTGAGCCGGGCCGTCATCGCCCGCTCGCCGGGGTGCGCCAGCAGCGAGCGGTGGCCGAGGGCGCGGGGGCCGAACTCGCTGCGGCCCTGGAACCAGGCGACGATCCCGCCGGCCGCCAGGACGTCGGCGGCGGTGGCGGCGATGTCGGGCGGGCGGGAGTACGGCAGCGCGGCTCTTCGCAGCTCCTCCTCGAGCTCCTCGTCGCTCCAGCCCCGGCCCAGATCGACGCCGCGCATGGGCTCGATGCTGGCCTCGAGCGCGGCCGCGACGTGCAGGGCGGCGCCGAGCGCGGTGCCGGCGTCCCCGGCCGCGGGCTGCACCCAGACGCGGCGGAACGGGCTCTCGGCGGCGATGCGGGCGTTGGCCACGCAGTTGAGCGCGACGCCGCCGGCCATGGTGAGCGTCGGCGGGCGCCCGGCCATCTCCCAGGTCCAGCGGGCCAGGTCCAGCAGCACCTCCTCCAGCCGCCGCTGCACCGACGCGGCCAGGTCGGCGTGGTCGGCGGTCAGCTCGCCGCCGGCCGCGCGGGCCTTGGCCAGGGCCGGCCAGTCGATCGGCTCGACCGCGAAGCCGCCGGCCTCGGTGGGGTACACGAGGTCGCGCAGTTCGGGCAGGAACCGGGGGCGGCCGTAGGAGGCCAGGGCCATCACCTTGTACTCGTCGCTGGAGCGCCGGAAGCCCAGGTGCCGGGTCAGGTCCTCGTACAGCAGGCCCAGCGAGTGCGGCAGGCGCTGGGCCGCGAGGGTGGTCAGCGCGCCGTCGCGGTAGACGCCGGCGAGGTGGCTGGCGGTCTCGCCGCGCCCGTCGAGCACCAGCACCGCGCCGTTGCCGCCCGCGGCCAGCCCGGCCGAGGCGGCGTGGGCGACGTGGTGCGGCACGAACCGGACCTGCTGCGGATCGAGGCCCGGCAGCGCCTCGGCGAGGAACCGCGGCGCCCGGCGGGCGTAGTCGACCCGCAGCGCGTCGGCCGGGTCGTGCACGCCGAGGGCCGCCAGGTCGCCGCAGAGGGCGGGGTCGAACGAGTATCCGACCGCGTCGAGGTCCTCGGGTCGCAGGCCCGCCGCGCGCAGGCACCAGGCGGCGGCGAGCTCGGGCAGTTCCCAGGCGGAGAACGGGACCGGCCGCTTGCCGTGCTTGCGCCGGCTGAACCGCTCCTCCTCGGCGGCGGCGACCGTGCGTCCGTCGATGACGAGGGCCGCGGCGGGGTCGTGGAAGATCGCATTGATCCCGAGGACTCTCACGCCCCGGCCGACTACCCACGCTGTTTCTTGCCCAACCAAAACGGTTCTCGGGGAGAACCGATCCCGCCTGGTGGAACTGTTTGAGGTCGCCCGAACGGGGAACTCGGCCTCGCCGTGCAGCGCGCTTGCCCTACGGGCCGGTGGTCAGTCTTCCTGCAGATGCCGTCGCAGGAAGTCCAAGGCGTGGGCGAGGAGCCGGGAGACGTGCATCTGGGACAGGCCGACCTGCTTGGCGATCTCCAGCTGGGACAGGTTGCCGTAGAAGCGCATGGAGAGGATCCGCTGCTCGCGCTCGGGGAGGCGGGCGATCACGCGCTTGAGCGACTCGCGGTACTCGACCAGGACGAACTCCGGCGACTCGCCGCCGAGCGTGTCGAGCATGGTGCTGTCGTCGTCCATGCCGGCCGTGGGCACGTCGAGGGAGAGCGGGCGGCACGCCTGGGCCGCCCCGATCGCCTCGATCACCTGCTCCTCGGCGAGGTCGGTGTAGTGCGCGATGTCGGTCACCGTGGGGGAGCGCCCGAGCTGCTGGGTGAGCGTGTCACGGGCCTGGTTGACGGCCATCCGCAGCTCCTGGAGCCGGCGCGGCAGCCGTACCCCGGAGGCCCGGTCGCGGAAGTGCCGCTTGAGCTCGCCGGTGATCGTCGGCGTGGCGTAGGTGCCGAACTCGGTGCCGTGTTGCGGGTCGAACCCGTCGACCGCCTTGACCAGGCCGAGCGCGGCGACCTGGGCGAGGTCGGCGGACGGCTCGCTGCCGCCCTCGTAGCGGCGGGCCAGGCGGTGCGCGGCCGGCAGGCACTGGCGGATGACCTGCTCGCGGACCCGGAAGCGGGCCGGGTCGGCGGGGGCCATCTCGGCCATCCGCAGCAGCCGCTCGGTGACGCCCGCCGGCCACTGCCCGTGGCCGAGCTCGATGGACTCCAGGTCGAGGGTGCGGCGCTCGCGCTGCGGGACCGGCCACTCCAGCCGGTCGTACGCGTGCAGCGCCTTGGCCGCGCCGGCGATCTCCAGCGCCGACAGCCCGACCCCGCCGGCCCCGCTGACGTGCACCTCGGCGTCGAGCTGCTCGCCGCGCCGCCGCAGGTACAGCAGGATCTTGATGGCCGCGGCGTCGATCAGCCGGACCCCGGCCACGTCGATCGCGATCTCGGAGGTCCGCGCGTCGAACTGCTCAAAGACGATCTGACGCAGGTACGGCGCTGAGGCATAGTCCAGCACCCCGGCGCACTCGAGCAAGGTCGCGTCCGGGCGCTGTGAAGCCTTGATCGTCAGATCCATGGGCACGCCCCCTCCTACCCACGCTATGCCGAGGTGGGCGGCGGCGCACCGTGTGCGCCAGAATTCGCACCCGGGCCCACCTCCATCACCAGGATCGCCCCGATCACCCCGGCGGTCTCGCTGGTGAGCGGGGAGCACACCACGCGCAGCTCGATCGTGCGGCCCCGGCGGTTGACGGCCGTCTGCTCGGTCTCCTCCCGGTCCGAGCGGCCGGCCAGCACCTCGCGGATGGCCGGGCGCAGCTGGGAGGTCGACAACCCGATGTCGATGTTGAGGAAGTGCTGGCCGACGGCCTCGTCCGGGCGCAGCCCCCAGAGGTCCTCGGAGCGGCGGTTCCACACCAGGATGTGCATCTCGCGGTCGAGCACCACCACGCCGGCCTGCAGGCTGGTGAGGATGGCCTCCATGAACGAGTTGGCGTCGTTGAGCTCGGTGGTGCGCTCCCGCAGCTCGTCGTTGATCGACTGGAGCTCGTCGTTGGTCGACTGCAGCTCCTCGTTCATGGTCTCCAGTTCCTCGTTCGTGGACTGGAGCTCCTCGTTGGTGGTCTCCAGTTCCTCGACCGTGGACTGCAGTTCCTCGTTGGTGGTCTCCAGTTCCTCGTTCGTGGACTGCAGTTCCTCGTACGCGGTCTCCAGCTGCCGGTTCGCGTGCTCGAGCTCGTCCTGCAGGCGCCGCGACGCGGTCATGTCCTGGAAGATCACCACGACGCCGAGCAGCCCGGCGTCGGAGTCGATCAACGGGTGGATCTGGATGTTGAGGAACTGCTTCTCCGCTGCCCCGGTCGCGAGCTCCACGTCGTCGATGCGGGTGACCCGGCGCTCCACCTGGGCCTGCTCGATGTACCCCCGGAGCTCGACCGGGCGGTAGGACAGGTCGAGATCGCGGAACGGCCGGCCGATGTCGCGCGGCGAGACTCCGAACAGCGTCTCCGCGTGCCGGTTGGTCAGCGCCACGAGCCCGTCGGCGGTGACCACGACCTGCGCCACGGGGCTCGCCATGAACGCCTCGTGGCGCAGCCGGTCCAGCCCGAACAGCTCGGTGCGCGGCGGCGTCTGCGGCGGCTCGGCCAGGTAGGCCCCGCCGTTGAGCACCGGGCGGGACACCTTGCGGAACATCCGCCGCTTGAGGTCCAGCGGGGTGAACAGGTTGGCGTGGCTGAGCAGCATCTCGGCCTTGCCCAGGAACAGCACCCCGCCCGGGGCGAGCGCGAAGTGGAACCGCGACAGGATGCGGGTCTGCGTCTCGGCGTTGAAGTACATCAGCGCGTTGCGGCACACCAGCAGGTCGATGCGGCTGATCGGGGCGTCCTGCACGAGGTCGTTGCGGCCGAAGATGATCGAGCGGCGAAGATCCTTGCGGAAGGTGTACCGCGCGCCGGCCGGTTCGAAATAGCGCTCGACCAGCTCCGGCTCGAGGTGGGCGAGATCGCGGTCGGTGTAGGTGGCCTGCCGGGCGTGGGCCAGGCTCTCCTCGTCGACGTCGGTGGCGTAGATCTTGACGCGGTCGCGGAACCGGTCCGGCCCCATCGTCTCGGCCAGCACGATCGCGAGGGTGTAGGCCTCCTCACCCGACGCGCAGCCGGCGCTCCACACCCGCAGCGGACCGTCGTGCTCGTCCACGAGGCGGGGCAGCACCTCGCGGCTCAGCGCGGTCCAGGCGTCCGGGTCGCGGAAGAACCCGGTCACGTTGATCAGGATGGTGTTGAACAGGGCCGTGAACTCATCCGGGTGGACCTGGAGGTAGTCCAGGTACTCGGCGTAGTTCTCCGGCGGCACCTGCGACATGCGCCGGTCGACCCGCCGCATCAGGCTGGAGCGCTTGTAACCAGTGAAGTCGAAGCCGCGGGCCTCCTTGAGGTAGACCAGGAGGGCCTCGAAGTCCGGGTCGGTCTGCGTCACCGCGCCACGTTACCGCTTCACCGGGAGGCGCAGTGTCGCCCACACCACCTTTCCGTCGCCGGTATGCACACAGCCCCACGCCGACGACATCCCCTCCACGATCAACAAGCCCCGGCCGGGCTCCTCGTCCTCGCCGCCGGAGCGCTCCAGCGGCAGCGGGCTCTCGTCGCGCACGGCCAGGTGCAGGTGGCGATTGCGCAGCACGACGCTGATCTGCATCGGCGTGCCGGCGTGCTCGACCGCGTTGGCCACCAGCTCGGTGACGATCAGCGCCGCGGTGTCGGCGAGGTGGGTGACCTTCCACTGGGTGCAGGCCCGGTCCACGAGGTCGCGGGCGGCGCTGGTGGCGTCCGGCTCGGCGGCGAGGGCCACCTCCATCCGGCGCGGGCCGGGCAGCCGGGCGTGGGCGGCGAGGGCGCCGGGCGCGTCGTGGTGCACCGGCACCTGGCGGGCCACGCCGAGCCGCTCCAGCAGCTCGCGCAGGTGCGGGTCCGGCCCGACGAGCATCACGTCGGTGCCGGTGTCCACGCCCTGGCGGGCCAGCATCGGGAACGCGGTCAGGGTGATGTCGTCGACCGCGTCGAGCCCGGCGAGGTCGATGAGCAGCACCTCGGGGTGGTCGGTCAGCGCCTTCTGCGCGGCCTGGCGCAGGCGCGGCACGGTGGCGAAGGTGAGCCGCCCGACCGGGCGCAGCACAGCGACCGGGAAGTCCGGCTCGTGGGTGCAGATCAGCTCGTCGGCGTCAAGGTTCATGGCACGGCGTCCTCTGGCACGTCGTTCTCCAAAGCTCCGAGCCGCTCGATGAGCTGCCGGATGGTCTTGCCGGCGGTCTCGGCCTCGCCGGCGGCCTCAGCGTAGTGCCGGGCCATCGAGCCGCTGCCGCGGACGGTGGCCGAGTCGGCCAGCCGCCGGCTCAGCGCCGCCTTCTCCTCGAGGCTGCGCAGGGCCATCCACAGCGCCCCCTCCAGCGACCCGCCGAGCTCGTCGAGCAGCCCGGCGGCCGACCAGGCGTGCCCGACCCGGCACCGGAACCGCCCGGGCGTGCCGGGCATCTCGAACAGCGCCCCGTGGCACGACGGACATCCGAACCCGGCCGGCATCGCGCCGATCCGGTCGGCGGTGATGTCCTCCAGTGCCGCCATGGCGTCCTCCGCATCCAGTTCCGCTCGTTCCACGCTCTCGCGCGGCGCGGGTCCCGGCAATCCACCGAGCAGTTCGGCCAGCGCGGCGCCCATCATCCCGGCGGGCAGCGACCGCGCCGTGGGCACCTGGGCGGCGGCGTGGCGCGGCATCGACGGGTACAACGCCTCCTGCGGGTCCTGGATGATCCCGGAGCCACCCTGCCGCGCGATCTCGGCCAGCCCGTAGGCGCCGTCGTCGCGGTTGCCGGACAGCACCACGCCCAAGGCGGCCGCACCCCACCAGCGGGCGGCCGAGCGGAACAGCGGATCCGCGGCCGGCCGGTGGCCGTTCTCCATCGGGCCGTGGGACAGGCGCAGGCGGCCGTCGCGGATCAGCAGGTGGTGGTTGGGCGGGGCCACGTACACGTAGCCGGCCTCGATCGCCGCCCCGTCGGTGGCGTGCACCGCGGGCAGCGGCCCGGACCGGCTCAGGATCTGCGGCAGCGCGGTCGTGCCCGTCCGGGGCACGTGCAGGACGACGCAGATCGCACCCGGCAGGTTCGGTGGCAACCCGGCGGTGAACGCGCGCAGAGCCTCCACGCCGCCGGCGGAGGCGCCGACGACGACGATCCCCCGAGGCTCGGTCACGCTCGATGATTCTACGCTGTCCATGGCCCATCCACGGGTCGCCCATGTACCCCGCCGGGGCCCCGGCTAAACCGTTCGATACCGCACGAGTACGACGCCGCTCACGAAGGGCCGAACCTCCACTCTTTCGAGCTTCTGGTCCTTTTGCGGGTTTTCGAACAACCGGCGGCCTTCGCCCCGCACGACCGGGTACACGAACAGCCGGTACTCGTCGACCAGCCCCGAGCGCGCCAATTCCTGCACCATTCGCACGCTGCCGGTGGCGACGATGGTCCCGCCGGGCTGCTCCTTGATCCCCGCCACCTCGTCGACGTTGCGCAGGATCGTGCTGTTGTCCCACCCGGGCTCGCTCAGCGTTCCCGACAGGACGTACTTGTGGACCCGGTTGAGGTACGCCGACACCCCGGTCGTGTCGCCGGTCTGCTTGGGCCAGTACCCCCGGAACGCCTCGAACGTCTCCCGCCCGAGCAGCACGGCGTCGGCGCCGGCCATGTGCTCGCGCAGCGCCGCGTTCAGATCCTCGGTGCCGGCCGAGGAGGCCGGGCTGAACCAGTCCCCGTCGGCGTCGATCACCCCGTCGACGGTGATGTTCTCGGTCACCACGAGCTCACGCATCCTGCCATGGTGCCCGCTGGCCACCCGGCCAACCGTCAGCCACGCGGCCGGAAGATGATGAGCGCCAGCGCGATCACGGCGCACAGGACGGCCCCGCCGCAGGCGACGGCGGCCCACAGGAACGAGACGATCGCCCACCCCTCGTCGTGCACGACGTTGGCGACGATGAACAGGATGACCGCGGCCAGGGCGCCGGCGCCGCCGACCCCGAAGAAGACGGTGGTCAGCAGCGATTCCGGGGGCGGGCGGCGCGGCGCGGGGCTCGGTGGTGGCCGGCTCATGGGGCACCTCGAAGGCAGGGACGCTCTACGTCAGTGCACTCCTGCTCCGGCGGCCCGGCAATCGTGCGAACGGGCGAGGGGGCCGGCGCCCACGGCACCGGCCCCCTCGGTCGATCTCAGCTGATCTCAGCCCGTGAAGGTGGCCGTGATCTGGGTGTACTGCCAATTGTTCTGCGAGACGCCGGAGCAGTTGGAGACCACGCCGCCGCCGGGGCAGGGCCGGTCGCGGTTGACCGACCAGAACGCGAGGCGGGCGAGGTGGTTGTTCTGCGCGTAGTCGCGGATCTGCTGCCACTGCGCCGGGCTGGTGTTCTCCTGCTGGTCGGACAGGCCGTTCATGCCGGAGATGCCCATGTGCCGGTAGGCGGTGGCGTCGTCCCACCCGAAGGAGGACTTGAGCATGGTCTTGAGCCCTTCGGAGGCTGAGACGGTGCTCTGGTACATGTTCGCGCCGCCGCCGAAGTCGAACGGCATGATCGTGAACACGTCGATGTTCGCGCCGGTGGACTGGGCCCGGCTGATCAGCTGCTGGGCGTAGTACCCCGGGCCGGTCGTCGCGGTGCCGAACGTGACGATGGTCTTGATCGACGGGTTGTTCTGCTTGACGATCTTCAACGCGTCGACGATCCGGTTGCGGACGGTGTCGTTCTCGAACTCGTCGGTGTTCTCGATGTCGATGTCGATCGCCTTGAGCCCGTACGCGTTGATCACGGTCTGGTAGGCGCCGGCCAGGGCCTGCGGGGTGGAGCAGTTCGGGCCGAGCTTGTTGCCCTGCCAGCCGCCGAAGGACGGCACGACGTCGCCGCCGCCGGCGCGGATCTGGTTGATCGCGGTCTGGTCGGCGCCGCCAGTGAGCGGCCGGCTGCCGTCCCAGGCCGGGGTGCAGCCGCCGCTGGACAGCACGAAGGCCATGGTGAACCACTTGATGCCGGTGGCCTGCTGCACGGTCTGCGGGTTCGGCGGGTCACCCCAGCCCATGTACAGGTACGGCGCCGCGGTACCCCCGCCGGTCGGAGTCGTCCCGCCGGTGGTGGTGCCGGTGGTGCTGTTGGAGGCCGCCGACTCACCCGAGCCGTTGTAGGCCTTCACGGTGTACGTGTGCGTCGTGCCCGCCCCGAGCCCGGAGACCGTGGTGCTGGTCCCGGTGACGGTCGCGCGCACCGTGCTGCCCTCGTAGACGCGGTACCCGGTCACGGTGCCGGTGGACGCGTTCCAGGCGAGCGCGATGGTGCTGTTGGTGGTCCCGGTGACCCGCAGGTTCCCGGGCGCCGACGGCACCCCCGACGGCGTGGTGGGCGGCGGCGTGGTGGGCCCGCCGCCTCCGGTACACGTGCCGAGGTCCTTCCACAGCGCCGGCGTGCTCGACGGCGTCCAGCCCGCACCCGGGTAGGCGGTGTGCGTCTGCAGGGCCTGGTACGTGTGCCCCTGGTAGGTGACCTGCGTGCCGGCCGTGTACGTGTTGCCCTCGGCCCAGGTCGGTGCGGTGCAGGCGGCCAGAATGGCGGTACTGCCCGCCTGGGCGAGCGTGGGCACGAGGATCATGGTGCTTACGATGGTCAGTGCCGCGCCCGCTGCCAGTGCGAATGTACGACGACGAGATCTCATTGAACTCCTCACCATCGATGTATCGATGGATCGGTACGCTATCAGTTAACATTATTAAATGTAAGTGTCACGCGCCTTAAAGCCAGCGCCGCACGTTGCTCCGGTGGTCCGGATACGCCAGCCCGAACCGGTCCGGCTGAGGCGTGCGCGCGGCGGCTACCCTCGCCCTGTGGTCGGTCGGTTGCTGGTCGGGGCGATGATGGCCGTGCTGGGCGCCTGGAGCGTCCGGCACCTCCTGCGTCCGGCGCGCGCCGTGTGGCGCGGGGACCCGTCTGGCATCCGGGTCAGCCCGTCCGTCGCGCCGGCCTCCTACATCGCGTTCCTCACCTGGGCCGTGCCGCTGATGGCCGGCGTGGGCCTCATCGGCCTCGCCGTGCTGCTCATCCCGCTGTTCGGCGGGGCGGTCGGACTGCCGGGCCTCGCGCTGCTGGCGCTGGCCGTGCCGGGCGTGGCCGCGCACATCGCCGTCTCCGCGGGCAACCGGCCGCGATTTCTGGTGCCGCCGCCGTACCGTGATGCACGCGGTTGGCTCATCGCTCTTGTGACCCGCCGCCGTTGAGCCTGGCGGCGATCGGTTCGAGGTCGGCGATGAGCTGCTCGACCTCGACCGGCGTCAGGACCGTGTAGGCCGGCTCGGCCAGGTCGTCGGTGAGCGCCTCGAGGTTGTCCTTGGTCTTGCGGCCGACGTCGGAGAGCAGCCCGTCGCCGTCGACGAGCCCGCGGGCCCGCATCCCGTCCACGACCGCCGCCAGCTGCTGCGCCGGCAGGTGGTGGACCCGGCCGAACTGCTCCGCGCGCATCCCCTCGGACAGCGCGTGCAGCACGTGCGCCTCCGTCCCGCCGATCCCGGCGGCGACCAGCGCCGCGTTGTGCCCGTCCCCGCGGTGCTCGCGCAGCAGGGTGGCGGCGTGCCACAGCCGGGCGAGGGGTTCGGCGGGCAGGGGGAGGGCGCGCAACGCGGCGTACAACGGCCGCCCTTGCATCGGAGCGCTGACGGCCGCCTTCGTGGCGAGCTCGGCCGCCCGCGCGATGCTGGACATGTCACCGAGACTGCGCCGAAGCGCCGCGACGCACCCCTCCTGCCGGGCGGCGATGGCCTGCTCGGGCGTGGTGAGGTCCCAGATGCGGGGGATGTGCCGGGCGACCTCCCCGGGCGCGAAGTTGTAGAAGATCGCGTCGACCACCGCGGCCGGGACCCGCCCGAGCGGCGCCGCCCGCCCGGCGAAGTAGGCGTCCCAGGTGTTGCGCAGGCCGAGCGCCAGGAGCGCCTCGTCCGGCTCCTCGGCGAAGTAGGCCACGAGGTGGATCGGCTCGACGAGCTGGTGCAGGCGGCGGACGGTGCGCATCCGGATCATCTCCTTGGTCGGGTACCTTCACCCCTCCTACGAACGACCCGCCCCCGATCCGACACCTCCTCCCTGGAATCTTTCCCCGGTTCGTCGCCGGCGCGTCGGACGATCGGCGGTCGGCGCCGGCTCGTTCGCCGCTGGTGTCGGCACGACCGCCCGTACCGCCGCCACATCGCGGTCGGCACGATGGTTGCGGTCGTCCGGCGAGCGCGGGAGGTCGGGCCAGTGGGGTTGCTCCGGCGGGGTCGACCGGACCGGGCCGCGGTCCTCACCGACGAGGCGGCCGATCAGTTCGACAGCTACCTGGAGACCGGCGACTTCGACACGCTCACGCAGGCGGCCAGACTCGCGGCCGACGCGGTGGTCGCGACCCGCGTTCCCGATCCCCTCTGGCCGTCCCGCCTGTTCAACCTGAGTTACGTCCTGCTCAAGGTCTATCGGGTGACCGGAAGCGTCGACGTGCTGCGTTCGGCGGCCGTGCAGGGCCGAGCCGCCGTCGAGGCGACGGAGCCCGATGACGCCGACCGCGCGCAGCGCCTGACGAACCTCGTCGCGATTCTCAACTGCCTGGCCGCCGCGGACGGCGACGTCGCGACGTTCCGGGAAGCGGCGTCGTTCGCCCAGGCGGCCGTCCTGGCACCGCCCACGGGATCGCCGGGACGGGCCACCCGCCTGTACAACCTCGCGGCCGCGCTGGACGACCTGTTCGACGCGACGGGCGACCTCGACGTGCTGCGTGCGGCGGCCGCCGCGGGCCGGTCCTGTCTGGAGGAGGCTTCACCGGGCGACGCCGGGCGCGACCAGTACGCCGACCATCAGTGCCGGCTGCTGCAGAAGGTGTTCAAGCGGACCGGCGACCTCGAGGCGCTGCACGAGGCGATCGCCGTGGCCAGAGCGACGCTCGCCGACGCGGCCGGCGAGGAGCCGCTGCGGGGCAGCTTCGCCGACTCCCTCGGCAGTTGCCTGCACAGCCTGTTCCAGCACACGGGAGACGTCGCGGCGCTGCGCGAGGCGATCGCCGTGCGCCGGGCCGGCTGCGCGGCCGTGCCCCTCGGCCATCCGAGCCGGCCGCGATGCCTGTTCAACCTGGCGGTGACGCTGTTCGGCGAGTTCGAGGCGACCGGCGGCCTGGACGCGCTGCGCGAGGCCATGTCGTGCGACCGGGCGGCCATGGCGGCGGTGTCCACGGACGACGTGCACCACGCGATGTACGCGCATCACCTGTCCTGCTGCGCGACGGAGCTCTTCGAACGAACCGGTGAGCCACCAGCGCTCGCGGAGGCGGAAGCCGCGGCCCGCATCGCGGTGAGCGGCCGGCCCGCCGATCCCGCCTCGCTCGCCCGGCACCGCCATCAGCTCGGCGTCGCGCTGCGCCTGGCGTTCGACGAGGACGGGAGGCTCGACACGCTGCGCGAGGCGGTCGCCGTCGGGAAGGCCGCGCTGGACGCCACGCCGGACGACGACCCGGACCGCGCGCAGCGAGTCGTGGAGACGTCCTTCGCCCTGGGCCTCCTGGGCGCCGGAGCCGGCGAGCCCGACGCCCTCGCCGACGCGCTGGCACTGCTGGCGCCGGTCATCGCCGCCACCGGGGCCGGCGATCCGGCGAGACCCGGCCTGATCCGGGCCTTCGGCGTCGTGATGGCCGGACTGGTCCGGCCGGTCACCAGCGGCATCTTCGATGAGCGGGTCGACCCGGCGCCGCCGCAGTCGTCGGGGCCCGCGCGGCACGTGGCCGCGGTCCGCGGGGCGATCGCAACCGCGTTCGCCGGCGTCGGCCGGCCTGCGGCGCTGCGCGAACTCAGCGCCGCCTGCGCGCTGCTGGCCGAACAGGTGCGCAGCCCCGAACAGGCGGAGCTCGCCGTCGCGGTCAACGATGCGGCGCTGCGTCACACCGACCCCGAGACCGACGCGCCCGCGCACCGGCTCCTGCTCGAGGAGAAGGCTCGGACGGCGGACCTGACGGCCGCCGCCGCGGACCTGGACCCGTCGGCGAATGCCGTGCCGCCGGCCGCCCGCATGCCCGCCGACCTCTCGGCGGCCGAGCGGGACGCCATGAGCGCCGCCCTCGCCGCGCACGGTGCCGATCCGCAGCGGCCCGACCTGCTCAGCGAGCACGCCGTGGCGCTGCTGAGCCGATACCGCATCGTGCGCGCCATGGCCGACCTGACGACGGCCATCGGTCTTCTCCGTGCGGCGGCCGGCAGCGAGGACGTCGACGATCCCGGCCGGGCCGAGTACTGCAAGAGCCTCGGTTACGCCCTCGAACTCCGCTACACCCGTTCGGAGTCGCTGACCGACCTGGACGCCGCCGTCGACGCCTACCGGACCGCCGTCGAGCTGTCGCCGCGCCACGGTCGCCTGTGGGCCACCTACCAGGCGAATCTGGGTGACGCGCTGGTACGGCGAGGGAGCATCGCGCGGAATCTCGGCCGGATGATGCTGGGAAACATGCTCCGGGCGGCCGACGAGATGCTGCGGGCGGGCCGGACCTCCGGCGGAAGCGGAACGATCACTCGCGCCGAGCTCGACGCCGACCTGGACGGCGGGATCCTGGCCCTGCGCGAGGCCGAGGCGGCCATGCCGATCGTCGACGGCCCGCGCCGGGCGTTGGTCCTGCAGCAACTGGCCGACGGACTGTGGTCGCGGTACGTCCGTGATCGCGACCTGAGCGACCTCGACGAGGTGATCGGCCTGTACGGGGCCACCCTCGCCGGTGAGCGCCCGAGCGGTCGCGCCAGTATCCACGGAAACCTGGCCGACGCGCTTGTCACACGGTTCATGCAGACCCGTGACCCTCGCGACTTCACGATGGCGCTGCGGCTGTACCGTGGCGTCGCCGACGATCCGGCGGTCGCGCCACTGGAGCGTATCGACGCCGCACGGACGGCGGCCCGATGGCTCGAATCGACGTCGCCCGGCCTCGCGGCGGACCTCCTGGAGCAGGCGGTCCAGCTCCTCCCGGGCCTGTTCTCGCCCGAGCTGGACCGCAGCGACCTGACGCACCTGGCCGAAGCGAGCAGCCGGTTGACCCGCGACGCCGCCGCGCTGGCCCTGGCCGACCCCGGGACAGACGATGCGCGCCGGGCCGGTCGCGCGCTCCGGCTGCTGGAGACGGGGCAGTCCGCCCTGGCGAACCAGGCCTCCGGACTCCGGCTCGACGCGGCCAGGCTCCGCGGCGCCCACCCCGAACTGGCGGAGCGCCTCGCAGCCATCCGGGCCCGGCTCGCCGACGACCCGACACTGTTCAAGCCGGGTGCCGCCCCGCTGCGCCCGGTCGGTGCGCCGGGCCGGCACGACGCCGCGGCCGGGCTCGCCGCCCTGCTGACCGAGGTGCGCGCGCTGCCGGGCTTCGGATCGTTCGGTACGGCCGCCGGCCCGGACACGTATGCGGGCGAGGCCGCGCACGGCCCGATCGTGTTCGTCAACATCAGCCCCGGACCGGACAACGAGTTCATCAGCCGCGGCCGTGCCCTGGGAACGCTGGCCGAGTTGCAGTCCGACCTCAGGGCCGCGTTCGGCATCGCGGACAGCGAACCGGCCGCAGGCACCGGCACCGGCGGTCGCAGCGACGCGATCCTGCTCACGGCGACCGGAGTGCGTTCGCTGGCACTGCCCGCGCTGACGCCCGAGGCGGTCGCGCGGCACGTGCGCGACCTGTACCAGGCGACGTCCCGCGGCGGCCTGGAGCCCGAGACCGCCGAGCAGACGATCACCCGGACGCTCGAGTGGCTCTGGGACGCCGTGGCCGGTCCCGTCCTGGAGGCCCTCGGACACTCCGGCGAGCCCCCGGCCGGCGAGGCCCTGCCCAGGATGTGGTGGGCACCGGGCGGCCTGCTCGGTCTCCTGCCGTTGCACGCCGCCGGCTACCACCGCGACCAGCCGGGCGGCCGGCGCTCCGTCATGGACCGGGTGGTCTGCTCCTACACGCCGACGATCGACGCCCTGCACCTGGCGCGGCGGCGCATGGCCGCGAGCGCGCCCGCCGCGACCTCGCTGATCGTCGCCGTGCCGACGAACGCGGACTCCGCGGGCGCCCTGCCGGGTGCGCGCTCCGAGGCCGCGTCGCTGCAGCGGATCCTGCCGGCGCCCCGGCTGTTGACCAGCGACGCCACGTCCCCGGAGGACCTGCCGACCGTGGCGAACGTCGCCGCCGCACTGTCCGGCCACGCGATCGCGCACTTCGCCTGCCACGCGCGGACCGACCCGACCGATGCGGGCAGCAGCTGCCTGGAGCTCCAGGACGGCAGCCTCACCGTCGCCGACCTGCACGCCGTCGACCTCGAAGGCGCCGGCCTCGCCTATCTGTCGGCGTGCAGCACCGCGCTGATCGGCACCGCCACCGCGCACAGCATCGACCTCATCGACAACCTGCTCAGCGTCGCCGGCGCATGCTTCTCCGGGGGATACCCGCACGTCATCGCCACCCAGTGGGAGGTGAAGGACAGCGTCTCGCGGCGCGTGGCCAGGGACTTCTACGCGCACCTGCGCACGGACTCGGCCGCGCTCGACATCAGCCGGGCCGCACACGCGCTGAACGTCACCGCCCGCGCGATGCGGGACCGGTTCGTCGACGATCCCTCCGCCTGGGCGTGCTACCTGCACATCGGCATCTGAGCGGCGGCGAGGCTACCAGTCGCGCCATTCGGCGGCGGCCTCGTCGACGCCGCGGGTGTCCAGCAGGGCGATGACGTCGAGGCCGGCCTCAGTCAGGACGTCCTCGATGTACTCGCTCAGCTCCTCGCGGGAGATGGTCTCGATGGGGTGGCCGTGGGCCTCGTCGGCGTCGTTGAGGGCCAGCACCACCCGCTCGACCGCGGCCCACACCGCCTCGTCCGTGGGCGGGTCGAGGGCGGCGATCTCCCGCTCGTACGCCGCCAGGGCCCGGTCGGCCGCGGCCACGAACGCTGGCGGGAAGGCGTTCAGGGCGTAGGCCTCGTCGCGGGGCAGGGAGCCGGCCGCGACCGCGGCCTCCTGGTCGGCCCGTTCGCGTTGCCAGCGGTGGGTCAGTCGCTCGATCACGCCGACAGCATAGGTGCACGGCTCACGCGGTGAGGGCCGGCCAGTTCGCCTCGATGAAGGCCTTCAGGGGCTGCGGTTGGAGGTTCACGCCGACGGTACCGTCCCCGCCCACCACGATCCGCTCCAGGTCGAAGCCGCCGAGGTCCGGCTTGGCGAACTCCGGGCCGTTGCGGCGGGACAGGTCCAGGGTGAGCAGCCGGCAGACGAAGAAGTGCTGCAGCGCCGCGGTGCCGTCGTCGAAGGTGCGGGTCGTGCTGAAGACCAGGCGGGCCGGGCCGGCGGTGGCGCCCAGTTCCTCCAGCAGTTCGCGGCGCATCGTGGATTCCAGGTCGGCGTCGGCCGGCTCGACGGTGCCGCCGGGCGTGCTCCAGTAGACCGGGCGGTCGGTGCGTGTCCGGCGGATGAGCAGCAGCCGGGACCGGTCGTCGAGCAGGATCGCGCGGGCGCTCTGGCGCATTGGCGCACTCTAGCTACCGTGTTCGCATGGGCGCGGAGCAGGTGCTGCACACTTCGGCGGGCGCGGACGGGCGGGTGCGCACGCTCGCGGTGTCCATCGAGGACGGTCCGCGCCGGCTCGTCTTCACCGAGAAGCACGTCGGGGACGGCTCCGGGTGGATGGGGCGGTTCACGTCGTTCCGCGCCGAGGCGCGGCTCGACTCCGAGCCCGGGCCGCTCGTCGCGGCCGTGGCCGAGCTCGCGGAGCGCGGCAAGCTCGACCTGCCGCCGATGGGGGCGCGGGAACGGGTCGCGGATCTGCTCGCCTCGGCGGGGCTGCTGGTGCGGCGGGACAGTTCCGTGCCGTGGGTGCATCTCGCGGCGCGGGCCAACCTCGTCGTGGCGCCGGACGGGCGGCCGCCGGCGATCACGTTCGCCGAGTACCTGGCGGGGGAGGGCAAGCGGCACATCGTCGTGGAGTACGACGCGATGGAGCGCATCACGCTCCACCTCGCCGGGCCGTCCGGTGCGCGGGACGACCGGATCGGACGGTTCATCGCGGCGTTCACCGCGGCCACGGACGGACGGTCCGAGCGGGTTGCCGAGCTCTATCGCGCGCTCGGGATCGAGTTCGAGGAGCGATTCGAGCATCGGTACCAGCTGTTGTCGACGTTTCGCGCAAACTCGGGATGCGCGTTTTCGCTCACGCTGATCGTGTCCTCGATCGACGACAAGATCTTGTTCCGGGAGTACTACGACTACAACGCGCGGCCCGGCGATCCCGGGCGCGAGTACGCCTACAGTGTCGAGACGCCGTTCGCGTCGTTGGAGGCGCTCGCGGTACACCTGCAGGCTTTGCTCGGAATCGAACCGGAGGGCGCTCCGGCCGATCGCCTCGCCGCGTGCTTCCAGGCGCTGGTGGAGCGCGGGGTGCTCGGCGACGGGCAGGCGATCGAGGCGAACCGGAACACCGTGGCGCAGCTATTCGGCGCCGCCGGCGTGCCGGGCAAGACCGACGTCTGGTCGTGGTTCAACGCCGAGTGAACGCTCGACGCTGCGCAGTTCGCGCACGGCCGGGATGAGCAGCAGCGCCACGCAGCCCACGGCGCTGACGGCGACCGAGAAACCGAGCACCGCCTCGGCCGTGAGCAGGGCCGCGACCGGTCCGGCAAGCGCCTGCCCGATGGGGAGGCTGCCGTCGGAGCCGAAGATTTCGTACGACGTGATCCGGTTGAGCATCGCCGGCGCGATGTGCGTCTGGACGCTCGTCTGCCACATGACCGACCAGAACGCCCACGCCGCGCCGTTCGTCGCGGCGGAAACGAGCAGGAGCGGCAGTCCGGCGTGCAGGGCGATCGCGAGCGGCAGCAGCCCGTACCCGAACATCGCGATCGCGCCGGCGGCGAGCGGGCGGGCCGGGCGCAGGCGCAGGGCGAGCAGGCCGCCGAGCAGCGCACCGGCGGCGAGGCCGGTCTCCGTCCAGCCGTACGCGGCCGCGCCCAGCCGGCCGCTGATCAGCACCGAGCCGAGGGGGATGAGCGGGCCGAAGAGCAGCACGCCGTACACGATCCAGACGAGGATGACGCTCCAGATCCAGGTGCGGGCCCGGAACTCGTGCCAGCCCGCGACCAGATCGCGCAGCGGCGACGTGGTCCCGTCGGCGCGCGGGAACGCCCCCAGGCGCAGCGTCGCGAGGCAGGCCGCGCTCACCGCGAACGTCGCCGCGTCGGTGGCGTAGAGCGGCCCGGCCCCGAACAGCCCGAACACCACGCCGGCCGTCGCCGGGCCGAGCAGCTGGGCAATCGATTGCGCGACCTTGATCGTGGCGTTCGCGCGGTGCAGATCGGTCGCGACGAGCGGCATGATGCCGTTCACCCCGGGCTGGAACGCCGCCGACGACATGCCGTGCACGGCCGAGCAGACGAGCAGGAGCCAGAGCGCGGGTGTACCGGTGAAGAACGCCACCGCCACCGCCCCCTGCGCGAGCAGGCGGACGAGGTCCGCGCCGAGCATGAGCGGCCGCGCACCGATGCGATCGGCGAAAACGCCGCCGAACAGGACGCTCGCGACGAACGGCACCGTGAAGGCAGCGAGCACCAGCCCGACGCCGGTCGCCCCGTACAGGTGCCCGACGGCGAGCGCGGAGGCGACCACGAGCATCGCGTCGCCGTAGACGGAAACCGTGCGGGCAAGGAAGTACCGCGTGAAGTTTCCGGTCCAGAGCACGTCCCCGACCCCATCATGATCGCCGTCAACCGGCAACCGGGATACCCTCCGCGCGCAGCGCCGCGAGCACCCGGCGGGCGCCGCCGGGGAAGAGGCCGGCGGCGATCTGGTAGCCGGACCGCCCGCCGCAGACCCGCGTCACCGGCGCGCGGCCCGGCCCCGGCTCCTCGACGGCAAACGTGTTCCCGCGCAGCACCACGTGCACGGAGGCGAAGACCGAGCGGCCGTACACGGCGGCCGACTCGACGCTTTCACGGGGCAGCAGCACCGTGCGGCGGTTCGCGGCGCCGATCGCCACGCCGTCCGGGGTGAGGCGCAGCCAGTACGGCCGGCGGACCATGCGCACGAACGGCACCACGAGCGCGAGGCCCGCCACGAGCAGCGCCGCCGGGTCGAGCCAGAAGCCGGCGGCCCGCGCGACCGAGCCGCCGACCAGCGCCGACACGGTGCCGAAGACCAGGGCGACGGTGAGCCAGACCCCGGCCGCCGCGACGGCGAAGAACGCGGCCAGGCGGGCCGGGGAGCTCGTGATCACGACGCCATCATGCGGGCTTCGGCTTCTCGGGGCGTCGTCTGAACGGTGAGCCCGCGCCGTTGCGCACGAGCGGCGTGGGGGCGTCGTCTGAACGGTGAGCCCGCGCCGTTGCGCACGAGCGGCGTGGGGGCGTCGTCTGAACGGTGAGCCCGCGCCGTTGCGCACGAGCGGCGTGGGGGCGTCGTCTGAACGGTGAGCCCGCGCCGTTGCGCACGAGCGGCGTGGGGGCGTCGTCTGAACGGTGAGCCCGCGCCGTTGCGCACGAGCGGCGTGGGGGCGTCGTCCGAACGGTGAGCCCGCGCCGTTGCGCACGAGCGGCGCGGGGGCGTCGCCCGAACGGTGAGCCCGCGCCATAGCGCACGAGCGGCGCGGGGGCGTCGCCCGAACGGTGAGCCCGCGCCATAGCGCACGAGCGGCGCGGGGGCCTCGCCCGAACGGTCAGCCCACGCCGTAGCGCACGAACAGGACGCCGTTGCCGAACCGACGTTCCTCGAGCAGGTCGAGATTCGTGCGCACGCCGCGCGGCAACGCCGGTTTCCCGCCGCCGACGAGCAGCGGCCAGACGAGCAACCGGCACTCGTCGACCAGGCCGGCCTCGAACGCCCGCGCGGCGATCGTCGCCCCGCCGATGAGGAGGTCGCGGTCGGCGGTTTCCTTGAGTTTCCGTACCGTTGCCGGATCGAGGTCGTGCTCGATCCGGGTGTTCGCCGTGGACACCGCGGTCAGCGTCGTGGAGTAGACGACCTTCTCCGGCGCGCGCCAGACGCGCGCGAACTCCGCCATCTCCGCGGACCGCGCGGCGAGCGACGGGTCGGTCTCCCACACGGACATCGCCTCGTACAGCCGGCGCCCGTACATGAGCGTTCCCGCTGCGCGCATCTGCTCGGTCGTGAACGCGAACACGTCCGCATCGGGCGGGAACCAGGAGAACTCGCCGTCCTCGTCCTCCATGTACCCGTCAAGTGAACAGTTCGTCAGGTAGATCAGGTTCGCCATGGTGTCGCTTTCTGCAAGGAGGCGTCCAGCTTCGTGAACGCCTGGTTCCATCCCTCACGGGCCGGCTCGACGAGGTCGTCGGCGGCCCACTGGCGGATCTCCAGCCGGGTCCGCCCGCCCGCCTCGTCGTGAAACTCGACCCGCAGCCGCGTCACGTGCGGCTCGAACCCGTCCGGCATCCGCCCGCCGACGTGCATCACGCCCTCGAGCAGCTCACCGTCGACGACGTCGGTCAGCTCGACCCGGACCTCCACGCGCAGGCCGGGCTGATCGGCATTGATTTCGACCCACCGCTGGTATCCGCCGGTGCGCACGTCGAACGCGATGTCCTCGGGCGGCAGGGTGTTGCCGATCGGTCCCCACCAGGCCGCCAGGTGCTCGGGCTCGGTGAAGGCCCGGTACACGAGCGCCCGCGGCGCCTCGAACACGCGGGAGATGCGCAGCTGCCTCACTCGGCCGTCCTCTCGTTTCCGCGGTTTCCGCGCTTTCCCGCGCGTGAGTTTCCGCGTTTTCCCGTGCGTGAATTTCCGTGGGCCTCCGTGGTTTCCGGAGTTTCCTTGGTTGCTGCGGCTGCCAGCGCGGCGGTCTCCGCAGTTTCCGTGGTTTCCGGCGCGCTTTCGTGCGTGGCGCTTTCGTGCGTGGCGCTTTCCTGCGTGGCGCTTTCGTGCGTGGCGCTTTCCTGCGTGGCGCTTTCCTGCGTGGCGCTTTCGTGCGTGGCGGTTTCGTGCGTGGCGGTTTCCCGCGTGGCGGTTTCCGCGGTTTCAACGGTTTCCGGCACGGTTTCCGGGGTTTCCGGCAACGCGGTTTCCTGCATCGCCGCGAGGTGCGCGTCGAGCCGGTTGAGCGAGACGTCCCAGAACCGCCGGTACCGCTCGATCCAGTCCGCCGCCTCCCGCAGCGGCGCCGCCTCGAGCCGGCTGGCCCGCCACTTGCCCGACCGCTCCCGCGAGATGAGCGAAGCGTGCTCGAGCACCTTGAGGTGCCGCGACACCGCCGGCATCGAGATCGCCAGCGGCGCGGTGAGCTCGGTGACCGTGGCGTCGCCCTCCGCGAGCCCGGCCAGGATCGCCCGCCGCGTCGGATCGGCGAGCGCCGCGAACACGAGGCTGAGCTGATCGGTGCCGGCCACCCGTACCCCTCCATCATTTAACAACCTCGTTAAACGTATGGAACCCCGAATCCGGTTGTCAAGCCCCGCCCGCCGCGTCACCCTGCGGTGGTGGAGGTGTTCCGGTGCGCCGCGTGCGGCAACGCGCTGAGCGTGCCGGTGCGGCTGGTCGAGCTCCCGCCGCCGCTGCACTGGTCGCGCCTGGACCACCACGGTGTCAACCCGCCGCTGCTCGCGCCGGGCACGTACGCGCTCGACCCGGCCCCGTACCTCCGGGAGCGCATCACCGGCACGTTCGTGCTGTCACCGGGCGACCTGCGCGGCACCCGGTTCGTCCACGACCTGGTGGAGATCGGCTGCTGGTCCCTGGCCGGCTCGACCCTGTGCGTCGCCTGCGAGCGGTGCGGCGCCCCGGTCGCGTTCCGCACCGACGACTGCAACGTCGCCCAGGAGGCCCGCTTCCATCCCGCCGCCGTGACCCGCGAACCCCGCGCCGACGACGCGCCCGGCCCGGTCCCGTTCGCGTCGATCGCCGACTGGGACGCGGCGCCGGACGACGGCGAGCGGGGGTGCTGGGCGCCGGAGCCGTACCGGCCGCGCCCGGAACTCACCGCGACCCGCTGGGGCGGCCGCGACGCGCGGGCCCACCTGTTCCGCGACGACCCGCCGGCCTGACCGCGACGACTCCGCCGCGGGCGCCGCGGCGTGCGGGCCCACCTGTTCCGCGACGACCCCGGCGGCGTGACCACAGCAACGAGTCCGCCGCGGGCGCCGTGGCGCGCGGGCCCGCCTGTTCCGCGACGACCCGCCGGCCTGACCGCGACGACTCCGTCGCGGGCGCCGCGGCGCGTGGGCCCAGCTGCTCCGCGACGACCCCGGCGGCGTGACCACAGCAACGAGTCCGCCGCCGGCGCCGTGGCGCGCCGATGGCGGACTCATGGACCGGCGAGCTACGGGACGTTGTACAGGTTCTCGCAGCCGTTGCCGGTCAGCGGGCCGTCGACGTCCGGGTCGCCGCCGACCACGTGGGTGCCGCCGTCGGCCCAGTCGGCGGCGCCGCCGTTGCACAGGATGTAGTCGTTGCCGGGGCCGCCGTAGATGGTGTCGCTCTCGTCGTCGCCCCAGATGGTGTCGTTCAGCGCGCCGCCGCGCAGCACGTCCTGGTCGGCGCCGCCGTGGATCTCGTCCGAGCCGTTCTCGCCGTCGACGTGGTCGCGGTCGGTGTACTCGCCGTCCGGGGTCGCGGTGCCGCTGTAGATGAGGTCGTTGCCGTCGCCGCCGCAGACGATGTCGTCGCCGAGCAGGGCGTAGATCTTGTCCGGGCCGCTCGTGCCGATGATGACGTCGTCGCCGTTGGTGCCGAAGGTGTCGACGCCGGGCTTGGCGAAGATCACGTTCGACAGGTTCGGCATGCCCGGCGCCGGCACGAACAGCGGGTTGCCGAAGCAGTCGGTGATCTGGGTCGCGACCGGTCCACCGGCGGCGGCCGGGGTCGCGGCGGCGAAGGTCAGCAGGACACCGGACACGATTGCGGCAAGGCGAAGGTTGTGTACGGTACGAGCGCGCATCGAAGCCTCCTTGGCTTTTTGGGGTCGATGCATTGCACCCGCCGGCGGGACGCGCGGTCTGCGCCCTTTGACATGCAGGCCCGGTCGGCTTTCAGTCCAACGCCAGCATCACCTTGCGCAGCAGGCCGTTGAGCTGGACCAGCTCGTCGGGGGAGAGGGCGGCGAGCAGCTGCTGGTCGCGCGCCATGCCCTCGAAGATGTACCGGTTCCAGGCCGCGCGGCCCTCCGCGGTCGGCCGGATGATGACCCGCCGCCGGTCGGTCGCGTCGACCTCGCGGTGCACCAGGCCGGCGGCCACCAGCCGGTCGAGCCGCCTCGTCATCGCCGCGCGGGTCACGTGGGTGGTGTCGGCGAGCTGCGCGGGGCTCGCCTCGATCGGGTACGGCTGGACCATCAGCGCGTGCAGCGTCCGGTAGTCCTCCTGCGTGAAGTCCTCGGCATCGGCGAACGCCACGGCGTCGGCGCGCCGCATGTGGCGCAGGATCTGGCCCATCCGTACCAGCGCGCCCTCGACCTCCGGCACGAACGCCGGGTTGTCGTGCCAGAACGCCGCCCACCGCGCCACGTGGTCGTCGACCTGGTCCCGCGCATCCGTCATGCCGACATTCTGCCATCGTTTGATTATTCAGTGGTCAATAGTTGCATGATGAACTAGCGTCTGGCTCCATGACGCGGATCTCCGACTTCCGGCTGCTCGCCGCCGGCCAGACCCTCTCCTGGGTCGGCAACGGCTTCCAGACCGTGGCCCTGGCGGTCGCCGTCGTCCGGTCGGGCGGCGGCGCGCGCGATCTCGGCCTGGTCATGGCCTGCTCCGTCATGGCCATGCTCGCTTGTACCCTGTTCGGCGGCGTCTGGGCCGACCGGCTGCAGCCCCAGCGCGTCATGGTGGTCTCCGACCTGGTCCGCCTGTGCTGCGCGGCCGGGATGGCGGCCATGTTCGCCGCCGGCGACTACCACCTGCTCCTGCTCTGCGCCCTCGCCACCGTCTCGGCCGGCGCCGGCAGCTTCTTCAGCCCGGCGATGATCGCGCTCAAACCGCTGCTCGTCCCGGTCGAGAGGCGCCAGGCCGCGAACGCGACGTTCAGCATGCTGCAGACCGGAAGCGCGGTGGCCGGCCCCGCACTCGGCGGCCTCACCGTCGCCGCCCTCGGCGCCCCGGCCGGCTTCGCGGTGAACGCCGCCAGCTTCCTCGCCTCGATGGCCGCCGCGCTGCTGCTGCGCGTCCGCGCCGAACGCGGCCCCCGCGCCCCGATGTTCCGCGAGCTCGCCGACGGCTGGCGCGAGGTGAGCAGCCGCGACTGGCTCGTGGGCGGCCTGTTCGGCGCCACGGCGTACCACATCGCCAATGGCGTCATCCTCGTCCTGGTCCAGGTCGTCGCCATCGAACGCCTCGGCGGCGCCACGTCCGCCGGCTTCATCGCCTCGGCCGAGGGTCTGGGCGGCCTGATCGGCGCCGCCGTCGCGATGCGCCTCAAGCCCCGCCGCCTGCTGCGGGCCGGCTGGCTCACCCTGCTGCTGATGCCACTGTGGGCCCTCGCCTACGTCTGGCCGGCGGAGCTCGTCGCGGTGCTGGCGGGCGCGGTGATCGGGTACGCCGGCCTGATCTACTTCGACGTCGCCTGGGAGACCGCCATCCAGGACAACGTCCCACACCGGGCCCTCGGCCGCGTAGGCGCCTGGGACACCGTGACGTCCTTCGTCGCGATGCCGGTCGGCAACGTGCTGGCGGGCCCGCTGTCGCACGCCTTCGGCATCGACCGCGTCCTCACCGTCTGCGCGGCCGTCCTGTTCGTGGCGGCGCTGTCGCAGCTGCTGATTCCGGGCACCCGGCGGCTCACCCGGGCACCGGTGCCCGTACCAGCGGCAGTGCCGGCCTAATCCCCGGAGAACCCGCAGAAGTGGAGTTGGTGGGGCGCACCGTCGCGGTAGCTGACCACGTAGGTGCCGACCCACCGCTCCCGGTCGCCGCAGCCCACGATCCACCGCTGGACCTGCTCGGACGAGGGTGTTTCGGTCCCGAACGCGTGGATGAGCCCTTCGCCCGTCAACGGCGACACCGTGGCGAACTGCGGCCCCGCCGACACCCCGTTCCCCATGTCGATGATCGAGTGCGTGCCGCTCTCGGCCTGCGCGGCGAGCAGCGTGTCCGGATCGACGGGCACCGGCCGCGACTTGCGCTCGAGCCACTCCTCGAGGAGAAACTCGTACTGCCCGTCGTCGTCCTCGGCAGGCTCCCCGAGACTGGCCCGGAACTCCGCCTCGGTCATGTCGAGATCCTCGCCGGGCTGCTCCTTGTAGTACTCGCCCCGCTCATAGACGTCCCGCCGCAACCGCTGCAACGCGGCGCCGATGTCAGCCTGGTAGTCGACGGTGTAGTACCACCCGGACGCGCCCATCGGCAGTTCCTCCCACGCCAAGATCCCGGCGGCTACCGTACAGGCTCGCGAGGTCGGCGTCAGTCCACGTCCACGAAGTCCTGCTGCGCGCGACGGCAAACCCCCGGCACGCCGTGACGCCCGAGGTGGTCAAGAGCTCGTCGCCCGCTTTGACGGCAAGGTCCGCAACCGTTGCGGGCGGATCCGTGGCCCCCGCTGAGGCCGGGTGTGGTCGCCGACGGTCCCACGTAGTGCGAGCTCGAAGAGGAAGGACAATGATTTGAGCCTGGCCGCACGAGGTGCCTTGGCCACGACTCGTGGCCGGTGAGATCACCGCCGGGGTTTGCTGCCCTCGCCGCTCGCACCGGCAGCGGGCCTCATGCGGCGGTCCGGGCGGTGACGGCCGAGGGGTCGAGCAGCTTCGAAAGCGCGGCGAGCCGGGCCGGTACGACCCAGTAGTAGACCCAGGTCCCGCGCCGCTGGTAGTCGACGAGGCCGGCCTCGCGCAGGACTTTGAGGTGGTGCGAGATCGTCGGTCCGGTCAGGGTGAAGGCGTCGGTCAGGTCGCACACGCAGACCTCGCCGCCGGCGCGGGCGGCGATCAGCGACAGCAGGCGCAGCCGGACCGGGTCGCCCAGGGCCTTGAACCCGCGGGCCAGGTCGACCGCGGCCGTCTCGGTCAGCGACTCGGTGACCATCGGCGTGCAGCAGCCCTGGTCGGCCGGCATCGGCAGTTCGTGTCTCGACACGCGTCTAGTTTGACATCCATCTAAACAGCGGTGCAAGCTTCTGTTCAGACCGACGTCTAGGCAGAAGTGAGGTCATCTCATGTCGCGTGTACAGCTGGCGTTGCGGGTCGCCGACCTGGAAGGTTCGATCGCGTTCTACTCGAAGCTGTTCGGGGTCGAGCCGGCCAAGCGCCGCCCGGGGTACGCCAACTTCGCCGTCGAGCAGCCGCCGCTGAAGCTTGTTCTGCTCGAAGGCGAGGCCGGGCAGGAGACGGTGCTGGACCATCTCGGCGTCGAGGTGTTCGCTGCCGAAGAGGTCACCGCGGCGACCAAGCGCCTGACCGATTCCGGACTGATCACGTTGGAGGAGAACGACACCGAGTGCTGCTACGCCCTGCAGGACAAGGTGTGGGTCCGCGGGCCGGGCGCCGAACGGTGGGAGGTCTACGTCGTCAAGGGCGACGCCGACCAGCTCGAGAAGGCGGCCGACAGCGCGTGCTGTGCCGAACCGGCCGGCGACGTGAGCTGATCACCTTCTCGACTGGTGGCGGTAGCGGCCGGGGGCCAGGCCGTGTTCGCGTTTGAAGGCCTTGGCGAAGGCGAACTCCGACGTGTACCCGGTGCGCTGCGCGACGGTCTGCATAGGCTTGTCGGTGTCGCGGAGCAGTCGCGCGGCCAGGGTCATGCGCCACCAGGTCAGGTAGCCCAGCGGCGGCCGGCCTACCAGCGCCGTGAACCTGCGGGCGAAGGCCGCCCGTGACAGGCCCGCCTTGGCGCCCAGGGCTTCGACCGTCCACTGGTCGGCCGGGTGCTCGTGGATGTGGCGCAGGGCGGCGGCGATCGACGGGTCGCTCAGGGTTGCGGCCCATCCCGTGGGCGGGGCCTCGGCCAGCCAGGCGCGGACGATGTACAGCAGCATCATGTCCAGCAGGGCCGCCACGACGGCCTCGGAGCCGTGGTCTGGGTTGGCCACCTCGTCGCCGAGGAGGTTGACGGCGGCGTGCAGCGGGGAGCGGTGACCCGCTCGGGCCGGCAGGTGGATGACGTCGGGCAGTTCCGCGAAGAGCGGATGGGGGCGGGTGCGGTCGAGGGTGTACGCGCCGCAGAGCAGTACCGTTGCCGCGCCTTCGCCTTTGTCGATGGTCGGCCGCACGTTCGCGAGGGAGGCCGAGGGCACTCCGACGAGGGGCGTCGACATGCTGTCGGCGAGGGCGTGCCCGCACCCGTGGGGCATGCACACGACGTCGCCGGGGCCCAGCGCCAGCGGCGCGCCGGTGGGCGGGATCAGCCAGCAGGTGCCTTCCAGGACGACGTGGAAGCCGGCGCCGGAGAACGGTTCGGCGCGGACGCCCCACGGGGCGCGCTTGCGGATCTCGCTGGAGTGGGGGCGGCCCGTGCGCATGACGCCGACCGCGTCGCTCAGGACGTCCATTTCCCGATCGTATCGCTCGATGGCCCGCCACGAGACGATGGGACATGAATCGCGGACGATGAGCCATGTGGGTGGGCGAAAGGCGTTCCTAGGCTGGCGGCATGACGATGCACATCTTGTACACCGGCGAGGCTCTTTCAACGGGTGATGGGCGCAACGGTCACGTGGTGACGTCCGATGGGCGCATCGACCTCGATCTCGCTATGCCGCCGGCGCTCGGGGGGAGCGGCGAGGGCGCGAATCCCGAGCAGCTGTTCGCGTCGGGGTATGCCGCGTGTTTCCACAGCGCGCTGCGGCTCGTCGCGCGGCCGGCCGGGGCCGACGTGAGCGGTTCGACCGTGACCGCGCGCGTCAGCATCGGCAACGAGGAGGACGGCAACGTCGGGCTGGCGGTGTCGCTGGCCGTGGCGCTGCCCAACGTGGCGCCCGGCGCGGCGAAGGAGCTCGCGGACGCGGCGCACGCCGTCTGCCCGTACTCCCGGGCCACGCGCGGCAACATTCCGGTCGAGGTGCGGATACTGTCCTAGGGCATGAGGACCCGCGACGAGGTGGTCGCCCGGCTGGCCGCGGCCGTCGGCTCGATCGAGGCCGGCCACCCGGCGCGGGTCGCGATCGACGGGCCGCCCGCCGCGGGCAAGACGACGCTCGCCGACGAGCTGGCAGCGGTCCTGCGCGCGCAGGGCCGGGAGGTCATCCGCGCGACGATCGACGACTTCCTCTTTCCGCGGGCCCGGCGCTACGCCCGCGGCGAGTTCTCGGCCGAGGGCTGTTACCTCGACACCCATGACCATGAATCGCTCAACCGGGTGCTGCTCGATCCGCTGGGGCCTGGCGGGGATCGGCGGTTCCAAGTCGCGATCTATGACCCCCAAGCCGATATCGTACTGTCCCCGCCCCGCCGAACCGCCCCCTCCGACGCGGTGCTGGTGTTCGACGGGGTCTTCCTGCTGCGGCCGGAACTGTTCGACCGGTGGGAGTTGCGCGTCTTCCTGTCCGTCGCGTTCGACCGGACCGTGGAGCGCGCCGTGGTGCGTGAGCAGCGGGTTTCCTCGCGGGCGGCCGTCGAGCGGCGCTGGCGGGAGCGGTACATTCCGGCTCAGCAGTTGTACTTCGCCCGGGTGGGTCCGGCCGAGCGCGCCGATTTCGTGGTGGAAACCTAGGCGCGGGCGTTTCTGACTTCGGTCACACAACCGGCCGCGACCGGCGCCCAGTCCGTGCCGAACGCCTCGGGCGACGCCGCTTCCGGGGTGGACGGGCCGCGCACGACGGCGGCGAAGAAGTCCAGCATCCGGTCCTCCCCGAACCGCTTCGCCAGGCACTGCACGGCGAGCAGGGCAATGCCGTACCGCGCCTGCCACACCTCGTCCGGCGCGTCGTCCGGCATCGCGCCGAGCGTCACCGAGCCGTCCCAGCCGTGCTTGACGTACTGCCGCACGGCCGGCACCCGCCCGCGCGGCCAGCCCCCGCGCTCGGCGGCGTACTCGGCCAGGCCCTCGTAGAGCCACCAGTCCTTGGTGTCGCCGTACTCGTCGCCGAGGCTCACGACGTGCGTGAACTCGTGCGCCAGCAGTCCTGGCAGCTGCTCGTCGGCGAGGTCGGCCTTGATGGCGACGCCGTAGGAGCCCTCGGAGTACCCGTCGACCTCCTCGTCGCTCTCGCCGTTCCACCACTGCTGCCACTCGTCGTCGCCGGCGATGTAGACGACGTACCGCTTGGGCGGCGCGTCCCAGCGCGCGAACCGGTCGGCGACCGCGGCGGCCCGCTCCGCCGCGGCGAGCACGGGCGCGATCCGCCCCTCCAGCAGCAGCGGCGCCGCCACGATGACCCGCTGCCCGGCCTTGGCCCGCAACGGCGTCATGTCCCACGGCAGTACCGTCTGCTGGAACTCGGCGATGAGCGCCTTGCCTTCCACGACGAGCCAGGTGCTGGGCAGCAGCAGTTGCACTGGCACGCAGTCGGCGGCGCCCAGACAGTACGAGATGGCGACCTTGACTTTCCAGCGATAACCGCCGAGGTCCTGGAGTTCGCCGGCGGGCTGCGCGGTCCACGCCGCGACCCCGAGCTCGCGCAGTGACGCGTAGCGGAGGACGAACTCACTGCGGAGGTGGGAGGCGACGGGGCCGAGGAAGCCGCCGAGGTCCCCGGCGAGCAGCGCCTTGCTCTGCTCCGCGAGCGCGCGGGTGACAATGCTGACGGCCGGCTCGGCCGAAGGCGCGGCGGCCGGCGACTTCGGCCGGACGGGCCCGAGGCCGACGACGAGCACCGCACCGATGAGCGCAATGAAGATGAACCCGTACAGCCACCCCCGCCCTTTCGGCGGCGGCCCTTCGGGTTCGAGCGGCGTGAACGTCGGCGGCAGCAACGACCCACGCACGCCGACCACTTCGACGGGCCGCTCCCCATTGATCACGGAGGCAAGCTACAGCACTCGTTGATCTTCGAACAGACGGCCTGCCACACTGCTTCCGCGCGTCAGCGGTTCGCGCGGAGGTCGGCAATGATCTCGTCGAGTTGCGCCGGCGTCACGCCGTCGGTGTGTACCGCGATGGTCCTTCCCCGATCCGTCCAGATTCGCGCCCTGGAGCCGGCATCGGCTTGGCCGTCCACGACCGTCGCCGAATAGCCCGCGAACTGGACGGTGCGACCGCCGGACGACCATCGGATGAAGAGATCCGCCGGCGGGCCGCCGCGCGTGACCGTCACATCGAGGCGTGCCGTCGCGCCCGTCCACGTTTGTGAGACGCCGGTCGCCGTCGGAAACAGGTACCCTCGTGCCCCGGCCCAGGCGAGGCTCTCGGCGCTCGTCCGGACCGTGCCGACCGGCCGCAGGTTGCCGGGACGCCCGGAGCGCTTGATCCGGGGCTGATCGCCGCCGATGGCGTTTCTGGCCGCCGCGATCACTCCCGCCTCGCGCAGACCGCGTCCCACCACCGCCATGCGACCGCCGTCCGGTGACCCGGTCCAGGTGGGCCAGCTCACCCAGATGTCGCCGCCGACTGCTTGGACCGTGGCGCGGTGCCCGCTGACCCACACTGTCCGCCCGCCGCTCGAACCGGGCAGCGACCCCGTGTCGTCGGCGGGCCAGGAGATCGCGGCCAGCGTCGGCTCGGCCAGCGGGTCGGGTGCGGCGGAATCGGCGTACAGCGTGATGCGCCCGTCGCCCGTGTCCGCACGTGGCGGTCTCGCCTCCGCGGCCACCAGGCCCGCACCGATCTGGCCCGGCCGAGGCAGGTCGCCGTCCCGAGGCGTTTCGAAGGTGACCCAGGGCGTGCGGTCGGCCGAGGGCAGCGGTGGCCACCACCGGCCGAGCCCGGCATGGATGACGGCGGCGATGACGACGACCGCCACGGTCGTCCACACGAGGCGTCGCCGCCACGCGGTGCGAGGTCGGTCTCGTTGCGTCATCTGCGCCGCAACCTCCTCGATGCGTCCTGGCGGTGCCGGTGTGACTACAGGGGCGCCACTGCGTCCGGGCTCGCGCCGACGGCCGCCGTCGGCCGGGGCGCCTCGGTCAGCCGCTCCTGCACGGCTCCGAACTCCGCGATGTCCGGCACGATCCGGAGCCTATCGCCGCCACGACGACCTCGCCTGGGCGTTGTTGAGGCCCGCTGCCGGTACGAGCGGCGAGGGCACGACACGCGTAGCCTGTGCTCTCGTGCAGAACCAACCGCCGCCGTTGCTCAGCACCACCTGGCCGGTCTTCACGGCCGAGCTCGTCGCCGCGCTCAAGGCTGAGTCCGAGGAAGGGCTGGCCGAGCAGGTCGGCCGGCTGCGGATCGTCGAGGAATGCGGCTGCGCGGACGACTTCTGCCAGAGCTTCTCCACCGCACCGAAGCCGAAGAGCGCTTACGGCGAAGGCCACCGCAACGTCTGCCTCGACGCGCCGTGGCCCGGCTACCTCATCCTCGATGTGGTGCACAAGGATGTCATGTTCGTCGAGGTGCTGTACCGCTCACCGCTCTCCTGACAGGCTTGAGCGATGGACTCGCCGCAGCAAGCTCTCCTCGAACAGCTCTACACCGCCTTCAACGAGCGGGACATTCCCGCGCTGCTCGACGCCATGACCGAGGACGTCGAGTGGCCCAACGGCTGGGAGGGCGGCACCGTCTACGGACGGGAGCGGGTGCGCGACTACTGGCTCAGGCAGTGGGCCGAGATCAACCCCACCGTCACGCCGGAAGGATTCGCCGCGGAGCCCGACGGGCGGATCGCCGTCACGGTCCACCAAGTCGTGCGCGGCAAGGACGACGCGCTGATCGCCGACGGGACGGTCACGCACGTCTATCGATTCAGGGGCGCGCTGGTACAGGGGATGGAGATCAGAACTCCGGCAGGGTGAGGGATCCGTCCGCGGCCAGCTTGAAGCCCGGGTTGTGCGCGATCTCCCAGATGTACCCGTCCGGGTCCGCGAAGCACGCCGCGTACCCGCCGTAGAAGGTCTCCGACGCCGGTCGCGTGACGGTCGCGCCCGCCGCGGTGGCCGCGGCCACGATGTCGTCGACCTCGGACGAGGAGCGGACGTTGTGGGCGAGGGTGAAGCCGGCGAACCCCGCGGCACCACCGTCCGCGACGCCCGAGTCCTCGGCCAGCTTGGCGCGGCTCCACAGGACCAGGGCCGAGCCGCCCGCCTGCATGAAGACCGTTTCGTCGACCTCCTGGCCGGTCCAGCCCAGCTGCTCGTAGAAGGCCTTGGACCGCGGCAGGTCGGTGACGCCCAGGGTGACGAGCGTGATGCGCTGCTCCATGGTCACGACCGTACCAGCGGGCGGAGCGCCTCGAGGGATTCGTGGGCCTGGCGGGTGATGGCCGGGATCGCGCGGGCGTTGCGGGCGGCGCCCAAGCGCAGGACGGTACGGACGAAGACTCCAAGCAGGGCATCGGCGAACACGGTCGCCGCAAAAGACGAGTAGGACTCGTCGCGGACCAGGCGCTCGGCCAGCGTCGTGGACACGCGGTGGGCCAGGTCGAGCAGGACGCGGCGCAGGGTGTCGCTGCCGGCCACCAGGCGGACCATGCCGCCGGGGTTGTCCAGGGCGCGGCGGGCCGCGGGGCCGAGCAGGAAGGCGTCCAGCCAGTGGCGGTAGGCGGACAGCAGGTCGCCGTCGCGGGTGGCGAGCATCTGCAGCATGGTGGACTCGAACAGCTCGGCCTGGTCGAAGACGAGCGATTCCTTGGTCGGGAAGTAGTTGTACAACGTCTGCTCGGACACCCCGGCCGCCCGGGCCACCTGGGTCATCGCCACCGCGTCGTAGCCGTTCGCGGCGAAGAGGTCGGCGGCCGCGTCGGCCATCGCGGCCCTGGCGCGGGCCTTCTTTTCCTCACGAAGCATTTTTGGGTTACCCTAAATTTTGTGGAACTCAAAGATTCGTACGACGTGATGGTAGTCGGCGCCGGGCCGGTCGGGCTGTTCCTCGCCGGAGAGCTGCGCCGCGGCGGGGTGGACGTCGTCGTGGTGGAGCGGCTCGCCGAGCGCTCCCAGCAGATCAAGGCCGGCTCCGTCGGTCCGACGTCCGCCGAGGTGTTCGACCAGCGCGGCCTGCTCGACGCCTTTCCGAAGCCGGACCTCAGCATGTTCAAAGGGGCACCGCCGCTGGGGCACTTCGCCGGGCTCTGGGTCCTGCGCGGCGCCCCCGAGCTGCGCACCATGCCGATCTTCGCCCAGCAACCGGACGTCGAGGCCGTGCTGCAGACCTACGTCGAGGCCATGGGCATCCCAGTGGTGAGAGGCCACGAGGTCACCGGGCTCGACGGAGAGCGGGTCACGGTCGAGCACGACGGGGGAGCGACGACCGTCCGGGCGAAGTACGTCGTCGGCTGCGACGGCGGCCGCAGCACGATCCGCCGCCTGGCCGGGTTCGGGTTCGAGGGCACCGAGGCCACCATCACCGGCCGGCAGGCGCTGGTCGAGCTCGCCGAGCCCAACCCGCTGCAGAAGGGCTGGCACCGCACCGGCACCGGGATGGTCGTCCACGGGCCGGGGCCGCAGCGCGTGCTCACGGTCGAGTTCGACGGGCCGCCCGCCGACCGGGACCGGCCGCTGGACCGCGAGGAGATCGAGGCGAGCCTGCGCCGGGTCACCGGCACCGACGTGGTCGTCGAGCGGCTGCTCACCGGCACCCGGTGGACGGACAACACCAGACAGGCCATCTCGTACCGCACGAGCAACGTCCTCCTCGCCGGTGACGCCGCGCACGTGCACCCGCCGTTCGGTGGGCAGGGGCTCAACCTGGGCTTCCAGGACGCGGCGAACCTCGGCTGGAAGCTGGCCGCGACGGTCACCGGCCGGGCGCCCGAGGGCCTGCTCGACACCTACTTCGAGGAGCGCGCCCCGGTCGCGGCGGCCGCCCTCGCCAACACCCGGGCCCAGATCGCGCTCATGCGGCCCGACCCGCAGACCTCCGCGCTGCGCGAGCTGTTCGCCGAGCTGCTGGCCTACGACGAGCCGAACGTGCACGTCTCGCGGCTGATGACGGGCGTCGACCGGCCGTACCCGATGGCGAGCGACCACCCGGAGGCCGGACGGGTCGCGGCCGACCGGCCGGTCGGGGACGCCCGCCTCTACGAGCTGCTGCGTACGCCCGGCGGGCTCCTGCTGGACGCGACGGCGGACGGCGCGGCGGGCCGGATCGCCGCGGGACGGGTGCGCGTGGAGCCGGGCCCGGAGAGCCTGCTGATCCGCCCCGACGGCATCGTGGCCTGGGGCGGGGAGGACCTGGGAGGCCTGGAGAAGGCGCTGGAAACCTGGTTCGGCCGAGCCTGAGGAGGGCATAGGTCGGGGATGAACGGCAAGGTCATGGTGTTCGCCCCCGCCCCGGTCCTGACGGTGACGATCGAGCGGCAGGCCGGGCAGGAGGAGCTGCACGTCCACGCGGGCGGGCAGGGCGTGTGGCAGGCGCGGATGCTGGCCTCGCTGGACTGCGAGGTCAGCCTGTGCGTGAGCGTCGGCGGCGAGATCGGGCAGGTGCTCAGCGACGTCATCGGCCGGCTCGACCCGTCGATCGCCCTGCACGCGGTGACCCGGGGCGAGGAGAGCGGCTGGTACGTCCACGACCGCCGCAAGGGCCAGCGCACCGAGATCGCCGAGCACCCCGGCCCGCCGATGACCCGCCACGACCTCGACGAGCTGTACAACACGGCGCTCATCGAGGGGCTGCGGGCCGACGTCAGCGTGCTGAGCGGACCGGCCGACCACTCGATCGTGGACGCCGACGCGTACCGGCGCCTCGCCGCCGACCTGGGCTCGAACGGCGGCACCGCGGTCGCCGACCTGTCCGGGGACCTGCTGGCCGCGGTCGTCGCCGGCGGGGTCGCGGTCGTGAAGGTCAGCCACGAGGAGCTCATCGACGACGGGCGGGCCAAGGACGACAGCGTGCCGGCACTCGTGGACGCCGCCCGGCAGCTGCGGGACGAGGGGGCCGGGGCGGTGCTGGTGAGCCGGGCGGGCGACCCGGCCCTGGCGCTGCTCGGCGACGACCGAGCGGTGACGGTACACGTGCCGAAACTGCAGGTGGTGGACCATCGCGGGGCCGGGGACTCGATGAGCGCCGGGGTGGCCGCGGTGCTGGCCAAGGGCGGCGACATCGAGGAGGCCATCCGCACCGGGGCCGCGGCCGGCGCGCTCAACGTGACCCGGCACGGGCTGGGCAGCGGGCGCGGCGACGCCGTCCGCGAGCTCGTCGGGCGGACCCGGCTGGAACCGCTGGACATGTCATGAAAATCGTGATCACCAACGACGACGGGGTGGCCGCGCCGGGCATCCGGCACCTGGCCCGCCAGGTGCGCGAAGCCGGCCACGACGTGGTCGTCGCCGCCCCGCACACCGAGGTCAGCGGGGCCGGGACCGCGCTGAGCGCGACCGTGCGGGAGGGGCGGCTGCTCTACGAGACGGTCGCCCTGGACGGCCTCGACGGGGTGCCGGTCCATTCGGTGCAGGCGTCCCCGGCCTACATCGCCGTGCTGGCCGGGCTGGGCGCCTTCGGGGAGCGGCCCGACGTGCTGCTGTCCGGGATCAACCGGGGTGCCAACGCCGGGCACGCGATCCTGCACTCCGGGACCGTCGGCGCGGTGCTCACCGGGGCGGGCGACGGGCTGCGCGGGATGGCGGTGTCGCTGGACATCCTCGGCGAGGTCGCCCTCAACGCCCTCCCGGCGGTCGACGACGACCGCCGCAACTGGCCCGCGGCGGCCACGATCGCCGTCGGGCTGCTCGACTGGCTTTTCGAGGCCCCCGCCGGTACCGCGCTGAATCTCAACGTTCCGGACCGGCCCGTCGAGGGGATCGCGGGGCTGCGCCCGGCCACCCTCGCCCCGTTCGGGCAGGTGCAGATGACGCTGGCCGAGCACGGGTCCGGCTTCGTGCGCACGGCGCTGAAGGAGCGCGGCGAGGAGCGCATCCCGGATTCGGACATCGCCCTGCTGGGCGAGGGCTATGCGACGATCACGGCCGTGGTACCGCCGGTGCGTCATCCGGCACTGCAACCTCCGACGGAGTGGCGGGCGGACTGACCCGGCGCCTCGGGCGGGCCAGCAGCAGCACCAGCAGGCCGGCCGCGCACACGACGGTCGTGATGCCGTAGGCGGTGCGGTAGCCGAAGTGGGCCGAGACGCCCAGCAGCGGCCCGGCGAGCGTCGCGCCGATCGGGAACGTGTTCGTGAACAGCGTCGTCGCCTGCCCGGGCCGGTCCGGCATCAGGTCCTGCATGTACGTGATGGCGACCCCTGACACGGCCGAGATGAACACCGCGTTGACCGGCTGGGCCGCCGCGAGGACCCACAGGTTCGGGGCGGTCCAGGCCAGCGCGTAGTACACGACACCGGCCGCCGAGCCCACGAGAATCAGCGTGCGCACCGGGATCCGGGTGGTCAGCACGCCCAGGCCGAGCATGAGCGGGATCTCCAGGGCCGCGCACAGGCCCAGGATCAGGCCGGCGGCCGAGGCGTCGCGGTGCAGGTCCTCGCTGATGAACAGCGGCAGCGCCTGCACGGCGAGCGTCATCGGGGTCTGCAGCAGCACGAACGCGACCACGGTGGCCACCAGCAGCACCCGGGACAGCTTCAGCGGCGCGGCCGGCCCGGCGTCGTCGACGGGCGCCGGCGGCCCGATCGTCTCCAGGCGCAGCGCCGCGACCAGTGCGGCGACCAGGTACAGCCCGGCCGCCGTGGCGTACAGCAGCCGGAACCCGCCGACGTCCAGCAGCACCGCGGCCAGGGCCGGCCCGCCCACCCAGGCCAGCGAGAACACGGTCCGCATGGCGCTGATGCCCAGCGCCGCGCGGCCGGGGCTGTCGCGCTCGAGGACCTGCCGGGCGTACGCGAAGGTCTGCGGGAACAGCGAGCCCGACAGCGCGGTCGCGGTCACCGTCAGCCCGAGCAGCACCCAGTAGTCCCGCACGACGGCGGTCAGCCCGGTGCCCGCCATGCCGGCCAGGGCCGCGGTGACGAGGATCCGCCGCCGGTACGGCCCGCGGTCCGACAGCCGCCCGATGAGCTGGGTGACGAGCACGCCCGCGAGCGGGGCGACGAACAGGAAGGCGGTGACCCGGGCCGGGCCGGCCTGCACGTCGGTGCTGAGGAACAGGGCCAGGAACGGGTAGACCACGGCGGTCGACATGCCGACCGCCAGGAACATCACCCCCAGCGGGATCAGGGCCGGGCTCAGCCCGCGCAGACCGGACCGCGGCGGCCGGAGGGTGCTCGTCATACCGTCACTTTACCGGTCATGAGAAGCGGGTTTCCGGGTCGGCCGGTGCGGGCCGTCAGCTCCCCGGCGCACGTGAGCGGCGCGGGCCGCTCACGCCGCGGACCCGTTGGAGCGCATCGGCAGCCGGACCGTGACCGTGGTGGTGACCGGGCTGTGGTGGTGCTCGGCGATGGCGATGGTGCCCCGGTGGCGCTCGGCGATGATCCGCGCGATGGCCAGCCCGACGCCGGTGGCGGTGTCGCCGACGCCGGTCGTGTTGGCGGAGGAGAAGCGCTGGAAGACGTCGGCACCCCCGGCGAGCGCGCCGGTGCCGGTGACGGCCAGCTGGGCGGCCCCGTCGGTGACGCCGAGCTCGACCCGCACCTCGCTGCCGTAGTGGCCGGCGCCGATGGCGTGCGTGAGCAGGCGAGCCGCGAGCTGCCGCAGGCGTGCCGGGTCGCCGGGTACGCGGACGTCCGCGGCCAGGTCGGCGCGCACCGCGACGCCGGCCTGCCCCGCGAGACCTTCGGCGCCGTCGCGGGCGGCGGCGACGGCGGCCGTGAGGTCCACGTCCTGGGTGCTCAGCGAGAGGTGCCCGGCCTCCAGCGCGGCCAGGTCGAGCAGCCCGTCGACCAGCGCCTTGAGCCGCGCGCTGTTGCGCTCGATGCCCTGCAGCAGCTCCAGGTCCATGCTCGGGCGGGGCGTGGGATCGTCGAGCAGCAACTGGGTGTACGCGGCGATGGTGGTCAGCGGGGTGCGCATGTCGTGCCCCACCAGGGCCACGAAGTCGTCCCGGGTCCGCGCCAGCTCCCCGCCCAGGTCGTCGGCGCGCTGGCGGGCCAGGAACAGCCCGAGCTGCCCGGCCACCCCGGCGAGCAGCCCGTTGATCAGCGGCTGGTCGTGCTCGCTGGTGTCGGCGAACCCGGCCAGGACGCCGACGACCCGGGGGCCGTCGGTGATCGGCACCCCGAGCATCGCCCGGACGCCTGCGTCCTGGTAGGCGTCGGCGCGGGCCCGGGTGGCCGGATCGTCGAGGATCGCGCTGTGCTGCAGGTCGGACACCCAGACCGCCCGGCCCGTCGCCCACACGGTGCCGCTGACGCCCTCGCCGCGGTGCAGCGGGCCGTCGGTGAGGGCGCTGGCGTCGACGTCCGGGCGGGCGTGCCGTCCGATGAGCCGCAGCGAGTCGCTGACCCCGTCGACCAGCCGCAGCTCGGTCATCGGCCAGCCCAGCGCCTCCGCGACCGCGGTCAGCAGGGCCGGGGCGGCCTCGGTCAGATCGGCCGCGGCGGCCAGGGTCCGGGCCACGTCGAGCTCGCAGGCCCGGAAGCGCTCGGTCCGCCGCTGCTGGGTGACGTCGCTGACCGCGGCGACCGCGCCGACCGGCCGGCCGCCGGCCCCGCGCAGCGGCTGTGCGTTGACCGACAGGTACCGCACCGGCGTCCCCGGATACCCGACGACCAGGTCCACGTCCCGCACGTGCGCCCCGCCCAGCGCGCGCCGGCCGAAGTCGCCGGGCGCGACCGGGGTGCCGTCCGGGTGGTACAACCGCTGCTGCGCCTCCTGCAGGAACCCGGCGGCCGGCAGCGCCGACGGCAGCCCGAACAGCTCGCGGGCGGCGGGGTTGCAGCGCACCACCTGCCCGCCCGCGTCCCAGGCCAGCACCCCGACCTGGAGGCTGTCGAGCAGGGCCTCGACGAACCCGCGCTCCTGCTCGGCGTCGCTCGTGGCGCTGACCTCGCCGCTGCGGTCGGTGACGAACGCGCACCCGAGCGCGCCCCGGGACCCGCGCAGCAGGGACAGCGACAGCCGCACGGGCACCTGGTGACCGTCGCGGTGGCACACCGACGCGAGCCGCTCCACCGGCAGGCCCGCCGGCCCCGCGAACAGCCGGTCGAGGGCCGCACCGACCGCGTCGGCGCCCCAGTGGGGCAGGACCGTCCCGGCCAGCGACCGGCCGCAGATTTCCGCCACCGGCCAGCCGAGCAGCTCCTCGGCGGCGCGGTTCCAGGCGACCACGGTGCCGTCGGGGCCGACCGCGACGAAGGCCTCGTGCACGCTGTCCAGCAGCGTTGCACTGTCCAGCCCGGCCACCCGCTCGATGCCGGGCGCCGGCTCGACGGGAACCGGGTTGAGCAGGTGCGCGATCTCGGCCAGGGTCGCCTGCTGCCGCGCGGTCCAGTCCCGGGGCGTGCTGTCGAGGACGGCGAGCGCGCCGACGGCCCGGTCCTCGCCGTCGCGCAGCGGCACGCCGAGGTAGGAGCGCACGCCGCAGTGCGCCGCGAGCGGGTCGCCGCCGAGGTCGGGCTCGCTGACCGGGCCGTCCGCCGACACCACGAACCGGCCCGCGGGATAGGGCGCCGGAAGCCGGTACGCGCCGGCGACGTGCTCCTCGTCGGCGCCGACGAACGTCACCAGGCCCATCGGCGCGCCGAGCAGCCGCGCGGCGAGGCCGGCGAGCGCGTCCAGCGGCATCGGCAGCGCCGGGGCGAGCCGCCGGGCCCGCGCGACCGCCGCCACGCGCACCGGATCGCGCAGGATGGAGTCAACAACCGATGTCACGGCGGGCCCGACTACCCCCATTGTGAACAGGGCAAACGCGCTGTACCCGAGCGGGCGCCGGGGCATCGACGGACGTCCGGGTCCGGGGTTCGTGAGCACGCGCACGTTTTCCCCGGCGCGGGCCGGGCACTCGAACGATGTACAGCGAAATCGGCAAGGAGGTTGACATGAGCACGGTCACCGAGTCCGTTGACGTGCACGTCCCGGTGCACACGGCCTATGACCAGTGGACCCAGTTCGAGTCCTTCCCGCAGTTCATGAGCGGCGTGGAGTCCATCCGGCAGCTCGACGACCGGCACACCCACTGGGTGACCAAGGTCGCCGGGGTGCGGCGCGAGTTCGACGCCGAGATCACCGAGCAGCACCCGGACGAGCGGATCGCCTGGAAGAGCACGGACGGCGACACCAAGCACGCGGGCGTCGTGACGTTCCACCGCCTCGGCGACGCCGACACCCGGGTCACCGTGCAGCTGGACTGGCAGCCGCAGGGCGTGGTCGAGAAGGCGGGCAGCGCCGTCGGCGCCGACTCGATGCAGGTGAAGGCCGACACCAAGCGGTTCAAGGAGTTCATCGAGCAGCGCGGCCAGAGCACCGGCGCGTGGCGCGGCGACGTACCGCGCCCGGGCGCCTGATCGCCCGGACGAAACCGGCCCCGCATCTGCACATCGCAGGTGCGGGGCCGTCGCCTATTGCCGCAGCGCGTCCCGGATTGTGTCGAACACCGCGGCCGGCGGGCCGGTGAGCATGTTCACGAGGGCCGACTCGCCGGCGGCGGGGTGCGGCCGGGTGGGCGCGACCTGCTCCGCCGCGACGAACACGTCCGCCATCCGCCGCAGCGTGGCCGGGTCGGTGGTGCGCCGCAGCTCGGCGAACTCCTCGGCCTCCTCGAGGGCGGCGTGCACGACCACCTCCTCGGCGAACAGCGCCAGCCGCTCGTTGAACGCCGGATGATCCACCCCGAGGTCGTACAGCGCCGACAGCGCCCGCTTCGCCGCCGCCTCCTCGTGCAGGCGGGCGTCGACCACCGGGTCCCCGGCATCCCCGAGCGCGGAACGGACCGCCGGGTGCACGATCTGCTCCTCGGCGCTCTCGTGCACGGCCAGCAGCCGGACCAGGTCGTGGAACAGCTCGCGCTTCTCCTCGCCCCGCGTGCCCGCGATCCGGTTGAACAGCGCCCGGATCTCGGCGTGCTGGGCCACCAGGACGTCCACGACGTCCGCCTGCTCGTCCTGCGCCACCCGAGCTCCCTCCGTGGCCGTTGAGGGGCCGCCCATTACCCGGCGCCGTCGCGGGGTAACAAACGGCTCGCCCGGGGATGGTGCTGTTCGACAAGGCGCCGGCCGCCTACGAGGCGTTCCAGCAGAAGCGTCGCGGCACGGTCAAGGTGCTGCTCAGGCCCTGACGCTCAGCGATCGCGCAGGTCGCGGACCCGTTCGGCGGCCTCCACGGCGTATTCCCGGGCGTCGGCCGAGCGCTCGCGGGCCCGGTCGGCGACCTGGGCGGCCCGCTGCGACCGCATGCGGGCGCGGTCGGCGAAGGCGAGGTACGCCCGCAGCCGCTCGGCCCGTCCGTCCATCGCCGATGTCCCGTCAGGACAGGCGGCGGCGCAGGAATCCCAGCGCGTGGGTGAGCAATCGCGAGACGTGCATCTGGGACACGCCCAGCCGGGCCGCGATCTCGTTCTGGCTCAGGTTGCCGTAGAAGCGCAGCGCGATGATCCGCTGCTCGCGCTCCGGCAGCCCGGCGATCGCCGGTGGCAGTGAGGCGCGCAGGTCGGCCAGCTCGAAGCCGGGGTCCTCGCCGCCGACCAGGTCGGCCAGGCCGGCCTCGTCCTGGCCCGGGCCGCCCGGCGCGTCGAACGACATCGGCCGCTGCAGGTGCCCGGCCCGCTCGACCTCGCCGATCTCCGCCACCGTGGCGCCGAGGTGGACGGCGAGCTCCTCCGCGGTCGGCGGCCGGCCGAGCCGCGAGCCGAGCTCCTCGCGCGCCGTGTTCAGCGCGAGCCGCAGCTCCTGCAGGCGGCGGGGGATGCGCACGGCGCCGGTACGGTCCCGGAAGTACCGCTTGAGCTCGCCCGTCACCGTCGGGTTGGCGTAGGCGCCGAACTCGATGCCGCGCGCCGGGTCGAAGCCGTCGACGGCCTTGACCAGCCCGAGCGCCGCCACCTGGGCGAGGTCACCGGCCGGCTCGCCCGTCCCGGCGTAGCGGCGGGCCAGGTTCCGGGCGGCGGGCAGGCACAGGGTGATGACCTCGTCGCGCAGGCGGGAGCGGCGGGGGTCGGCCGGGCTCAGGGAGTACAACCGCTGCAGTAACTCGGTGGCGCCCACGGGCCAGTGTCCGTGCCCGATGTGCAGGGTGCCGAGGTCGACCGCGATGCTCTCGCGCTGCTCGACGGGCCAGCCGGGCGCGCCGTAGGCATCGAGCTCCTTCGCCACGCCGGCGATCTCCAGCGCCGCCAGGGCGGTGCCGCGGGCGTCCGTCAGGCGGAGCTCGCCACCCGCCCGCTCGGCGCGTTCCCGCAGGTAGAGCAGGACCTTGATGGAGGCCGCGTCGATCAGCCGGAGCCGGGCCGCATCGAGGGTGATCAGGTGGGAGCCGGCGTCGAAGCGCTCGTAGACGACCTGGCGCAGGTACGGCGCCGAGGCGTAGTCGAGCACGCCCGATACCTCGATGAGCGACTCGTCCCGGCGCACCGACAGTGCGACCTGCAGGTCCATGGCCTCTGTAGTTGCCTTGCGGCAAATACTTCAAACACGTGTCTTACTCGCGGGTGCCCTGGATCGCGTAGCGGTGCATGGTGACGCCCTGCGGGAACGCGCGCTGCTCGAGCAGGTCGAGCTCGATCGGCCGGTCGTAGTCGTCGAACAGCGGGCGGCCGAAGCCCAGGATCGCCGGGTGCGTGAACAGCAGCAGCTCGTCGAGCAGCCGGGCGCGCAGCAGGTGGGTGGCGAGCGTCGCGCCGCCCACGCCGATCGTGCCCTCGGTCTGCGCGCGCAGGTCGGCGAGCCGCTCGACGGCGTCGTCCCCGCCGATGATCCGGGTGTTGTGGCCGGCCTCCGTGCGGGTCCGCGAGACGAGCACCTTGGGCGCGTCGGTCCAGATGTGGCCGTACTCGCGCATGACCTCGGGCAGCGACTCGTCGGTACGGGCGCGCGGCCAGTACTCCTCCATGACCTCGTAGACGACCCGGCCCTGGACCATGAGGGCGAGCTCCTTGGCCCGCGCGTTGAACTCGCGGTGCAGCTCCTCGTCGATGCGCAGCCACTCGCCGGCCCCGTTGTCGCCCGGGACCTGCTCGATGCGCAGGTCGACGGAGACGTTCATCCAGTACAAGAACCGGCCCATCCGCGCCCCCATAGTGATTGCGATCTGCAACTACTATATTGAGGGTCGAACCCGTGTCAAGGAGGCGTCGTGGAACCACCGTCCGCAGGTCCGATCACCGCCGCCGTCGAGGTGTTGGGGGATCGCTGGACGCTGCTCGTCCTGCGCGACGTGATCTTCGCCGACCGGCGGTACTTCCGGGCGCTGCTCACCGGATCGGCCGAGGGCATCGCCTCGAACATCCTCGCCGACCGGCTCAAGCGGCTGCTCGACGCGGGCCTGCTGACCCGCGGCACCGCCGCCCGCGGCCAGCGCGCCCGCTTCGACCTCACCGAGGCCGGCATCCGCACGCTGCCGATCCTGAGCGCCCTGGGCGACTGGGGCCTCGAGTTCCGCCCGGGCTCCGCCGCGGAGCATGACCCGTGGCGTGGCCCGGCGCGCGTCGACGAGCTCATGGACGACCTGCGGGCGCGGCACCTCGGCGCGGTTTGACCGGCCCGCGGCCCGGGCAACCGAGCGATGAGACGCATCGGGAGGGACACATGAGCGGGCGGATGGCGAAGCTGGCCTACAAGCCGGTCGGGATCCTGCTCGGCGCCGGGGCCGGCATGGTGGCCGGGCTCGTCTTCAAGCAGGTGTGGAAGGTCGCCGGGCGCGACGACGACGCGCCCAACGCGACCGACGAGGACCGCGGCTGGGGCGAGATCCTCCTCGCCGCGGCGCTGCAGGGCGCGATCTTCGCCGTGGTCAAGGCGGCGGTCGACCGCGCCGGGGCGGTCGGCGTGCGCCGCGCCACCGGGTACTGGCCCGGCTGATCCCGGCATTCGACAGCGCCCCGGCCGTACCCCATGCGGCCGGGGCGCTTTTTTGTGCCATGCAAACATTTGCGATCTTGACGTCAGGAATTGCGCAAGATAACGACGGCAATTACCGCCTATTTCGGTCGGGCGAAAACGGCTGACCGCGAACCACCTGCGGAAGCGCGTTGGCAACGTGCGCCGAAGGCCGTCTTTCTCGTCCAGTTTTTGCAACAAACGCTGGACTTCTGTCACGCGCGGTCGTACTGTTCCCGACACCAAGACGAAACACATTCCTCTCCCGCATCCCGTCCGCCTGAAGGGATAGATCGATGTCGATAAAAGCACTCCGGGTGGCGCTCGTCGTCGCGCTCGGGGCCGCCTCGCTCGCCGCCTGCGGTGACAGCAAGGACGACACCGCCGACGGGGGGCCGACGACCATCACGGTCGACTGCCCGCCGCAGAAGACCGACAACGACGGCAAGTCGCTGCAGCTGTGGAACGACGATGTCGCCGCCTTCCAGAAGGCGCACCCCGGCGTCACCGTCAAGACCATCTCGGTCGGCAGCCAGTGCAACAACCCGCCGGACTTCACCGCCCGGCTGCAGGGCGGCACCCAGGCCGACGTCTTCTACGGCTACATGACCGACCTCGACCAGGTGCTCGACGCGAACGCGGTCGAGGACATCACCAAGTACGTCAATGCCGAGACGATCCCGAACTGGGACAACGTGCTGCCGGCGATCAAGGACCCGTTCATCGAGGACGGCAAGCTCTACGGCATCGGCTACGCCGGCTACGGCCTCGGCCTCGTCATCAACAAGAAGCTCTTCCAGCAGGCCGGCCTCGACCCGAACAAGCCGCCGGCCACCTGGCAGGAGGTCGCCGCGGCGGCCAAGAAGATCGGCGCGCTGGGCAACGGCATCGCGGGCTACCAGGAGTACAGCGCGGGCAACACCGGCGGCTGGCACTTCTCCGCCGCCCTGTACTCCCGCGGCGGCTCCGTGGTCAGCGAGGACGGCAAGAAGGCCGCCTTCAACACCGACGCGGGCAAGGCCGTCCTGCAGCAGCTCAAGGACATGCGCTTCACCGACAACAGCGTCGGGGAGAAGCAGCTGCTGCAGTGGGCCGACCTGCTCACCAACGCCGGGGCCGGCAAGGTCGGCATGTACGTCGGCGCGCCCGACACCATCAAGACGATCGTGACCCAGTTCAAGGGCCAGTACGAGGACTGGGCGATCGGCCCGATGCCCGGCGACAACGGCGCGGCCAAGTCCACCCTCGGCGGCGGCAGCGGGTACTTCTTCAAGAAGGGCCTCACCCCGGCCCAGATCAAGGCCGGCCTGCAGTGGCTCGCCTTCGAGGAGTTCACGCCCGGCCAGGGCCAGTTCAACTACGTGGCCCAGAAGGGCATGGGCGTCCCCGTCGGCCTGCCCGAGCCGCTCATCTGGAAGCCGGGCTCGGACGTGCAGAAGCAGGACGACGAGCTCAAGAAGGCCAACAGCAACCTGAACCTGGCCGACTACGCGCCCTACGCGAACAGCCCGCTCACCATCAAGGCCGAGCCGCCGCGGGCCCAGGCGATCTACGCCGTGCTCGACGCCGCGATGTCCGCCGTGCTCACCCAGCCCGGCGCCGACATCAACGCGCTGCTGGCCACGGCCGAGCAGAAGGTCAACACGATCCTGTCCCAGGAGTCCTGAGTGGACGGCGCGGTCCGGCTCGAAGGCGCGGTGCGACCGGCCCGCGCCGTCCCGAAGGCCCGGGGCCTCTGGCAACGCCGCCTGGTGCACAACCTGACCGGGCACGGCTTTCTCGCCGGGGCGGTGGTGTGCTTCGCGTTCTTCTCGTGGTACCCGATGGTTCGCGAGATCGTGATGAGCTTCCAGCGCACCCGGCGCGGGGTCACCACCTGGGTCGGCTGGGACAACTACGTGCGGCTGTGGCACGACCCCAGCTTCGCCGCGGCGTGGCGCAACACGGCGACGTTCACGGTGCTCGCGCTGGTCATCGGCTACGCGCTGCCGTTCCTCATCGCGGTGCTGCTCAACGAGCTGCGCCACGCCCGCGGCTACCTGCGGGCGCTGGTCTACCTGCCGGTAATGCTGCCGCCCGCCTCGGCGCTGCTGTTGTTCCGCTGGGCCTACGACCCGGGCCAGTCCGGCATCTTCAACTACCTGCTGCACCTGCTGCACCTGCCCACGTCACAGTGGGTGCAGTCGACGGCGATGACCCAGCCCTCGCTCGTCATCGCGTCCACGTGGATGAACGTCGGAAGTTCGATCCTCGTGTACCTCGCGGCGCTGCAGAACATCCCCGGCGAGCTCTACGAGGCGGCGGAGCTGGACGGGGCCGGACTGCTGCGCAGGCTCTGGCACGTCACGGTGCCGCAGACCCGGCTGATCCTGTCGCTGATGTTCCTGCTGCAGGTCGTGGCCACGATGCAGGTCTTCATCGAGCCGCTGATCCTGGCCGGCGGCGCCGGCGTCGAGGACTCGGCGACATCGGTGGTCTACCTGATGTACCAGCACGCGTTCAAGCAGAACGACCTCAACGGCGCCGCCGCGCTCGGCGTGATGCTCATGGTCGTGCTGGCCGGATTCTCCGTCGCCTATGCGCGGCTGAGCCCGAAGCAGGATTAGGCGGTACCAGATGCGCACCCTGATTTCCACCGCCCGGCTGCAGCGCACCGGGGCCCGCCGCGTCTACTGGCTCGTCGTCACGCTCGTCATCGTCCTGTTCACCGTCGTGTTCATCGGCCCGCTGTACTGGATGGTGACCGGCGCGCTGAAGTCCGGGCCGGAGGTGGCCCAGATCCCGCCGACGCTGGTCCCGCACGACCCCCAGCCCGGCAACTACGCCGAGGCGTGGACCGCCCTGAGCCTCGGGCGGCTGCTGCTCAACACCGTCTGGTACGCGTTCGGCGCGCTCGCCTTCCAGCTGGTCTTCGACGTCGCGGCGGCCTACGCGTTCTCCAAGCTGCGCCCGGCCTTCGGCAACGTGTTCCTGGGGCTCATGCTGGCCACGCTGATGATCCCGTCGACGGTGCTGGTCATCCCGCAGTACGTCACCGCCATCGACCTGCCGCTGCTGCACTGGAACCTCATCGACACCCCGTGGGCGATCTGGCTGCCGGCGGTCACCAACGCCTTCAACATCTTCCTGCTCAAGCGGTTCTTCGACTCGATACCCGCGGACCTCATGGCCGCGGCCGCCATCGACGGCGCCGGACCCTTGCGCACCCTGTGGTCGATCGTGCTGCCGATCTCCCGGCCGATCCTCGGCGTCGTGTCCATCTTCTCGCTGACGGCCATCTGGAAGGACTTCCTGTGGCCGCTGCTGGTGGAGCCGTCGCAGGAGACGCGGACGGTCAACGTCGGCATCTACGCCTTCTCGCAGGGCCTCACCCAGAACGTCGTCATCGCCGGCGCGGTCATCGCCGCCGTGCCGACCGTCGTGTTCTTCCTCATCTTCCAGAAGAACATCATGTCCGGCCTCACCACCGGCAGCCTGAAGGGCTGATTCTGCTGATGTCACGTCGCATGCTTGCGGCGGCGATCTTCGCTGCCATCATCCTGTACCCCACGCCGGCCTCGGCCTCTTCTCCGGAAAAGCCCGGCGCCGATGTCCCGTTCACCACCTACGAGGCCGAGTCCGCTCTTTCCAACGGCGGCCGGGTCGGGCCCTCGTTCGCCTTCACCCAGCTCGCGGCCGAGGCGTCCGGGCGCCGGGCGGTCAGCCTGCGGGCCGGGCAGTGGGTCGAGTTCACGCTGCAGTCCAAGGCGGACGCGGTCAACGTGCGCTATTCGGTACCGGACGGGAGTCCCGACTCGAAGCTGCGCGTGTCGACCGGCGTGGAGCTGCCGCTCACCGCGCGGTGGTCGCACGTGTACGGCAATTTCCCGTACACGAACAACCCGGCCGACGGGGGCCAGCACCACTACTTCGACGACGTGCACGCGCTGCTCGGCCGGACCCTGCCCGCCGGGTCGAAGGTCCGGTTCACGGCCACCGCGCCGGTCGTGCTCGACCTGGCCGACTTCGAGCTCGCCGGCGGGCCGTCCGCCCGCCCGGCCGGGTTCCTCGATGTGCGGGATTTCGGCGCCGATCCGAGCGGGGTAGCCGACTCTGGGGCGGCGATCCAGGCCGCGCTCGACGCCGGGGCCCAGCAGGGCCGCGGCGTGTGGCTGCCGGCCGGCGTGTTCCGGGTCCAGCAGCACCTGACCGTGAACACCGTGACGCTGCGGGGCGCCGGGCCGTGGCACACCGTGCTGCGCGGGGCCGGCGTCGGCGTCTACGGGGCCGGCGGCGCGGCCGTGCACCTCGCGGACTTCGCGATCGCCGGGGACACCGTGGTGCGCGACGACTCCACATCGGACAGCGGCCTCGGCGGCACCATGGGCGGCGGGTCCACCGTCGACAACGTGTGGATCGAGCACACCAAGGTCGGCATGTGGTTCGACGGGCCCAGCGACGGGCTGACCGTCAGCCACGCCCGCATCCAGGACACGATGGCCGACGGCGTGAACCTGCACAACGGCGTCGCCCACACGGTCATCCGGGACACGTTCGTGCGCAACACCGGCGACGACGGACTGGCCATGTGGTCCGACGGCAACGCCGACCACGACAACGCGTTCGTGCACGACACCGTCATCGCGCCGCTGCTCGCCAACGCGTTCGCGATCTACGGCGGGCGGGACAACGCGGTCACCGACAGCGTGGCCGCCGACACCGTCACCCAGGGCGGCGGCGTGCACGTCGGCAACCGCTTCGGCGCGGTACCGCTCGCCGGCACCACCACCATCGCCCGCAACCTGATCCTGCGGGCCGGGAACCTGGTGCCGAACCCGCCGGAGGAGATCGGGGCGCTGTGGTTCTACGCCGCCGACGCGCCGATGACCGGTGCGGTCGACGTGCATGACGTGTCCATCGTGGACAGTCCGTTCGCGGCGGTGCAGTTTGTCGGGCAGCGCATCGACAACGTACGCCTCGATCGGGTCGCGATCGTGCGGGCCGGGACGTTCGCGGTGCAGCTGCAGGCGCCCGGGTCGGCGCGCATGTCCTGGGTGGTCGCGGCGGGGTTGGGGGCGGCCGGGCGGTACGACTGCGGCTCGGGTTTCGTGGTTGACCGCGGCGCCGGGAACCTCGGGTGGACGAGCGCGCGGTGCGGGTTCCCGGCGGCGGGGGCGCTGCGGCTGAGCGCGGACAGCCTCGACTTCGGCAACCAGGCGCTGCACACGGCCGGGACGAAGACGTTCACGATCGCCAACCCGGGGCCGGCGCCGATCGTCGTGCACGCGCTGCGGGCGCCGGCCGGCTATGCCGTCTCGTCGGCGTGCGCGACGATTCCGGTCGGCGGGTCGTGCACCGTGACGGTCACCTTCGACCCCGATCACGCCGGGGTGTTCGCCGAGCGGATCATGGTCGACACCAGCTCGCCGGCCGGGCCGTACGTGGTCGCCGTCCGCGGGGTCGGGTTCGATCCCGACGGAAACCTGGCGCTGGGGCAGCAGATCACGTCCAGCTCGCAGGCGCTGTCCTGGACCGGGCCGGCCAACCTCATCGACGGGGACCCGGGTACGTACTTCGAGTCGGCCAACAACGCGTTTCCGCAGACCGTCACGCTCGATCTCGGGTCTTCGCGGACCGTCTCCCGGCTGGTGCTGAAGCTGCCGGCGAACTGGGGGGCGCGCACGGAGACCATCGCGGTCGACGGCGTTGTCCCCGCCGCTGACTACACGCTCGATCCTGACACCGGCAACGCGGTCACCATCTCGTTTCCGCCTACGGCGCTTCGGACGCTGACGCTGACGTTCACCGGGAACAGCGGGTGGCCGGCGGCGCAGCTTTCGGAGCTCGAGGTCTACGCGCACTGAGGTTCCGTTCCCGTTCCTCGTGGATTTTCCGTTCCTCGTGGATTTTCCGTTCCTCGTGGATTTTCCGTTCCTCGTGGATTTTCCGTTCCTCTTGGATTTTCCGTTCCTCTTGGATTTTCCGTTCCTCTTGGATTTTCCGTTCTTGGATTTCCGTTCTCTGGAGGGAGGACACCATGCATCGACGTTTGATCACCGCGGCGACCGCCATCGCCGTGGTGCTCGGGGGCGCCGCCATCGCCCTCGTCGCCCGTCCCGCCGACGCGGCCACCGCTACCTACCAGGCCGAGTCGGCCGCCCTGTCCGGCGGTGCCGTCACCGCGACCGACCACACCGGCTACACGGGCTCCGGGTTCGTCGGCGGGTACACCGACGGCAACAAGGGCAACGCCGCCACCACGTTCACCGTGCAGGCGGGCAACCAGCTTGCCTTGCGGTACGCCAACGGGACCGGGTCGGCGAAGACCCTGTCGCTGTACGTCGGCGGGGTGCGGCTCCGGCAGATCACGCTGGCCGCCACCGCCAACTGGGACACGTGGGGGACCGCCACCGAGAGCGTGTCGCTGACCGGTTCGTCGAACACCGTCGCGTACCGGTTCGACAGCGCCGACTCCGGCAACGTGAACCTCGACAGCCTCACCGTGTCGTCGGCCGCTTCGAGTGGACTCGAAGCGGAGAACGCGGTGCTGTCCGGGGGCGCCTCGGTGGCGACCGACCACTCCGGGTACACCGGGACCGGGTTCGTCGGCGGGTACACGGACGGCAACAAGGGCAACGCTTCGACGACGTTCACGGTGCCGGCGACGTCGTCGCTGACGCTGCGGTACGCCAACGGGACCGGGTCTTCTCGCACGTTGTCGCTGTATGTCAACGGCGCTCGGCTGCGGCAGATCTCGTTGCCGGCGACGGCGAACTGGGACACGTGGGGGACGGCGACCGAGAGTGTGTCGCTGACCGGCTCGTCGAACACCGTCGCGTACCGGTTCGACGCCACGGACTCCGGCAACGTGAACCTCGACAATCTTTCCGTGGGTGCGGCGGCTTCGCCTTCGCCTTCCACGTCTCCTTCCGCCTCGACCTCGCCGCCGCCGACCGGCTCCGGCCGTTCGTATGAGGCCGAGGCCGCGTTCTTCTCGAGCGGGCCGAGTGTGGCGTCGAGCACCGGCGGCTACAGCGGCACCGGCTATCTCACCGGGTTCACCGGTGTCGGCGCGCGGGTCATCGCGACCGTGAACGCTCCCGCCGCCGGGGCGCGCCAGGTCGGGCTCCGGTACGGCAACGCGTCGGGTGCGGCGCGGACGCTCTCGCAGTACGTCAACGGGATCAAGATCGGGCAGGTGAGCCTGCCGGCCGGGTCGGGGTGGCTGACCGCCACGCAGACCGTGACGCTGCGCGCGGGGGTCAACCTCATCGGCTGGCAGGTCGACAGCGGTGACAACGGCGGGGTCAACGTCGATGTCATCACCGTTGACGGCGGGCTGGCGCTGGCGGCCCGCGGGGCGACGATGCCGTACACGGAGTACCGGGCGGCGGACGCTTCCACGAACGGCTCGAAGCTGGCGGCCAGCCGGACCTATCTGACGATGGCCAGCGAGGCGACCGGCCGCTCGGCGGTGCAGCTGACCGCGACCGGGCAGTACGTGCAGTTCACGCTGTCGAAGCCGGCCAACGCGCTGACCATCCGCTACTCGATCCCGGACTCCGGGGACGGGGCGGGGGCGAGTGCGCCGATCTCGCTGTACGCGAACGGCACGCACGTCAAGGACATCACGCTGACCTCGCGGTACTCGTGGGTGTACGGCGCCTACCCGTACACGAACGTCCCGTCGCAGGGCTCGGCCCACCACTTCTTCGACGAGACCCGGGCCACGATCGGCGACTTCCCGGCCGGAACCGTCCTGAAGCTGCAGAAGGACGCCGGCGACACGGCGAGCAGCTACACCATCGACGTCGTCGACGCCGAGCAGGTCGCGGCCGCCTTCGCCATGCCGGCCAACTTCGTGTCGATCACGTCCTCCGGGGCCACGTCGGGCGACGGTAGCGACGACACCGCCGCGATCAACAACGCGATCGCGTCGGCCCGCGCGGCCGGCAAGGGCGTGTGGATCCCGGCCGGCACGTTCGACATCACCGGCCGGGTCAACGTGCAGGGGGTGGCGGTCCGGGGCGCCGGGCAGTGGTACAGCACGCTCAAGGGACGCAACGGCAAGGGCGGTTTCTTCGCGACCGGCTCCGGCGTCACCATCGCCGACCTGACGGTTTCCGGCGACGTCACCTACCGCGACGACACGAACTTCGACACCGGCATCGAGGGCAACTTCGGCACCGGCTCGCTGCTGTTCGACGTGCGCATCGAGCACACCAAGACCGGCATGTGGATCTCCGCCGGCACCGACGGGCTCTACGCGGCCGCGATCCGCATCGCGAACACGTTTGCCGACGGCGTGAACCTCAACTCGCGCGACGGCGTCGTGCAGAACACCCGGATCGACCAGTCGGCGGTGCGCAACACCGGCGACGACGCCCTGGCGATGTTCTCGCAGACGAACCCGGTGACGAACTCGAAGTACACGTTCAACACGGTCCAGACCCCGCTGCTGGCCAACGCGGTCGGCATCTACGGCGGCAGCGGCAACGTGGTTTCCGACAACCTGCTCTCCGACACGGTCACCGGCGCGTCCGGCATCGCGATCAGCAGCCGGTTCGGCATCCCGTTCAGCGGCCCGACCACGGCCAGCCGCAACACCCTGACCCGCACCGGCGGCTACGAGCCGAACTGGGCGTCGAACCTCGGCGCGCTGTGGATCTACGCCGACCAGTCCGACATCACCACCCCGGTGACCGTCACCGACACCACCATCCTGGACAGCACCTACCAGGCGGTGCTGCTCAGCTACGGGCACCGCATCGGCAACCTGCTGCTGGACCACGTGACCATCAGCGGCGCCGGCACCTGGGGCATCGACGTCTACAACGTCACCGGCGCGCTGACCGCCAACTACGTCACCGTCACCGGCGCCGCCTCCGGCGGGCTCAACAACCCCGGCGGCTTCTCGATCACCCGCGGCCCGGGCAACTCGGGCTGGTAAACCGTACAACCACTGGGGAGACGCTCCATGCGTTCGAACGGCTGGTGGCGCACCGCCGCCATCTACCAGATCTACCTGCGCAGCTTCGCCGACGGCAACGGGGACGGCGTGGGCGACCTCGCCGGCCTGCGGGCGCGGCTGCCGTACCTGAGGGAGCTGGGCGTCGACGCGCTCTGGCTGACGCCGTGGAACGTCTCCCCGATGGCGGACGGCGGCTACGACGTCGCCGACTACCGCGACATCGACCCGCTCTTCGGCACCCTCGCCGACGCCGAGGAGTTCCTGGCCGAGGCGCACGAGCAGGGCCTTCGGGTGCTCGTGGACCTCGTCCCGAACCACTGCTCCGACGCCCATCCGTGGTTCCGGGCGGCGCTCGCCGCGCCGCCCGGCGACCCGGCCCGCTCCCGCTTCTGGTTCCACCCGGGCCGCGGCGCGGACGGCGAGCTGCCGCCCAACGACTGGCAGTCCTACTTCGGCGGCCCGGCCTGGACCCGCCTGCCGGACGGCGAGTGGTACCTGCACATGTTCGCCCCCCAGCAGCCCGAACTGAACTGGGAGCACGCCGGCGTCCGAGCCGAGTTCGAGGACGTGCTGCGCTTCTGGTTCGACCGCGGCGTGGACGGCTTCCGCATCGACGTGGCGCACGGCCTCATGAAGACCCCGGGCCTGCCGGACGTGGGCGCGGCGCCGGACCCGGCCGACCTGCCGTACCAGGACCACGACGGCGTCCACGAGATCTACCGCGCCTGGCGCGCGATCGCCGACAGCTACGCGGACCCGCGCGTGTTCGTGGGCGAGGTGTGGCTGCCGACGACGGCGCAGTTCGTGCGGTACCTGCGGGCGGACGAGCTGCACTCCGCGTTCAACTTCGAGTTCCTGTGCTGCGCGTGGGAGCCGAACGCGATTCGCAAGACCATCGACGACACGCTGGACACGCACCGCCTGGTCGGGGCGCCGCCGACGTGGGTACTGTCCAATCACGACACCATCCGCCACGTGACCCGCTACGGCCGCGAGGACACCACCTTCGACCTCGGCAACCGCCGGCACGGGGCGTTCACCGACCCGGTGCTGGGCGTGCGCCGGGCGCGCGCGGCGGCGATGCTGACGTTGGCGCTGCCCGGCGGGGTGTACGTCTACCAGGGGGACGAGCTCGGTCTGGCCGAGGTGGAGGACATTCCGCTCGACCGGATTCAGGACCCGACGTGGGAGCGGTCGTCGCACACCGACCGGGGCCGGGACGGTTGCCGCGTGCCCTTGCCGTGGTCGGGGGCCGCTTCGCCGTTCGGCTTCTCCTCGCCGGGCCCGTTCTCTTCGCCGGACTCGGCTTCTTCGCGGGACTCGTTGTCAGCGCCGGACTCGGCTTCTTCGCGGGACTCGTTGTCTGCGCCGGATTCCTTGTCCTCGGCGGGTTCCTTGTCCTCGGCGGGTTCCTTGTCGGCGCCGGGCTCTTTGCCTTCGCCGACTTCGCAGGAACCGTGGCTGCCGCAGCCGGCGTCGTGGGCGGCACTGACGGTCGAGGCTCAGGAAACCGATGCGTCTTCCATGCTGCACTTGTACCGGGCGGCGCTCGCACTCCGCACCGCCCAGCTGGTCTCGCTTCCTGAGGAGATCACCTGGCTCACGAGCGACGACGGCGTCCTGTCCTTCCGGCGCGGGGACGGGTTCGCCTGCGTCGTGAACTTCACCGCCGCGCCGGCCCGGTTGCCGGAGCATTCCGCGGTGTTGCTGTCCAGCGAGCCGCTGGTCGACGGGCAGTTGCCGGCCGACGGGTGCGCCTGGCTGGCCCTCTGACGATCGGTTGCCGTTAGTTTCCTGGCATTGGCCCTCGGCTGCTGTTGGTTTCCGGGCGCTGGCCCTGGGGTTGCTGTCGGTTGCCGGGCGCTGGCCTTCGGTTGCCGTTGGTTTCCGGGCGCTCCCGATGATCGCCCGGAAACGTTTCCGTCGTTGTTGCCGAGTTTCCGGACGCTTGCCGAAACGTCCGGAAACTCGGCAAGCGTCGGGAAACCTCGGTCGGGTCAGGGCACCACGGAGATGTGGTCGCAGCCGAAGAACGACGTGCCCACGCCGGGCCCGAAGCGACCGCGGACACAGATCTCGGTGGTGCCCGGCTGGATGCCGAGCCCGGTGACACTGGCGTGCAGCAGAGCATCGCGGTCGCCATCCACAGTGGACTCGTCGAGCTCGGGCGCGTACACGCCGTGCACCGTGTTGTGGACCTCGGCGCTGCCGGTGCCGGCGGCCACCAGCGGGCCGCGCACGCCGATGCGCACCGTCGGGGCCTGGATCGCGCCGGCGTTGAAGGCAATCGGGTTGCCGTACTCGCCGGCGTTCGTGGTCAGCACCACCACCGGCAGCTCGCCGTGCGGCACGACCTGCACCGGGTTGGTCAGACTGCCTGGCAGCACGTTGACCGCGACCGGCACGGCGCAGTCGATCGTGAACGTCACCGGCTTGCCGTCGTTGCCCGGCTTCACGTCGGCGACCTTGGCCTTGACCGGCGCGACGGACGTCGTCACCGTCACGGTCCGAGTCCCGGGGGCGGTGCACGTGACGGTGTAGTCGCCGCCGTACGTGACGACGTTGGGGGACTTCGGGTCCGTGCTCGGCTTCAGGTCCTTGCCGGCAAAGGTCCGGCTCGCCGGCGTCACGGTCAGTCCCGGGGAGGCGGCGACGGTCTGCGTCACGACCGCATCGACCGGTCCGGCGGGCCCGAGGTTCGCCACGCCGGCGGCCGCGTGCAGCGTGACCGGCTTGCCGACCACCCCGAGCGGATCGCCGGAGGCCGTGGCCGAGGTGACCGCCAGATCGGCCTGCACACACTCGCCATCCGCCGGGTTGGCCAGGCAGAACTCATGCACCGCCGGGCGCAGGTCCACGGTCGCGAGGTCGATCCCGGCGCGAAGGTCGTGCACCCGCACCGCGGCGGTATCGGCGTCGAAGGGCAGGAACAGCATCCCGGGCCCGTCGCGACGCACCATGCGTTCGGCGCCGGTTGGAGTCTGCTCGAAGTACCAACGCGGATCCCAGGCATTGAAGGAGCCGGCCGATGCGCCGGCGTCGTCGGTGAGGAAGAGCCGCAGCAGCGGGGGATCGCCGAGGTGGGAGTAGGAGCGCTCGTGCACCACGCTCGCGCGCTTGAGCGTGGCCGACGATGAGCCGAAGTCGAGCTCGACCACGAACGCCTTCGCCGGATCGTCGAAGTCGAACTTGGGCTGCGGCGCCGTCGCCGGATTCGTCGGCCCACCGTTCGAGGCCGACGTGGCCCGCACCGTCACCGTGACCCCGACAACCACCGCCGCGAGCACGGCGACCGTCGCGAGCGTGGTTCGTCTGATTCGCATGGTGGCCTCCCTCAGCACTTTCCGGCGACGCAGTTGGCGATGAACCAGTCCATCCGGCGGATGTCGGCGGCCTGGGGTGGTCGGCGGTCGCTGTTCATCAGGTCGGTGATGTCGGGCTCGGACAGTGACCAGTCCTGGGCCGGGTTCGGCCGGGTGTCGGTGATCGTGCGGCAGTCGGCGGGGGTGCGGCCCAGGTCCGGGGCGTCGGTCTGGCACTCGCCGCGGGAGTCCCACAGGTTCGGGAATGGAGCGTTCTCGAAGTAGCCGCCGGCGCAGCAGTACTCGTCGGCCAGGCCGAACGGGGCGTGGCCGGTCTCGTGCAGGACCGTGCCGAGGGAGCCGGGCTCGGCGGAGAAGACCGAACCGCCGATGGCGCAGTCGCGGAACGCGTCGGTGTGCAGGATCGTGCCGACGTCGCGCCAGGCGTACTGGAACCAGTTGTCCGGTGTCGTCAGCACGCACTCTGTCGCGCCCGGGTCCTCGCGGGTCGGTGCGGACACCCGGTCGGCGTCGCCGGTCTCGTCGGCCAGCCAGAAGTTGAACCGGCCCTGGTTGGCCAGGAACCAGTCCTGTCCGTAGTAGGCGCCCTTGATCACGTTGGCCACGTCGTCCTGGAACTTCGGGTCCCTGGCGTCCTTGTAGCTGTCCTGGTCGGGGATGAAGACCACGTCGACGCTGTTGGTCCGCGCGCCGGTGTAGATGACCGGGACGGCCGGACCTCCTTCGGAGTGGGGGCCTATCCCGCTCCGCCGCCAGCCGGTGAAGACCGTCTCGCCGTCCGCCTTCGCGACGCAGCCGTACAGCAGGTCGCCGCCCGGGATGTCCTCGACCACGAAGCTCGTGGTGGACTTGTTGCTCACGTCGACGTCGGCCGCGGCCTGGTCGCCGACCCAGATCTGCAGCGTGTCCGCGATCTTCTTGTGGTCCACGAGCGGCGGCGCGGGCGAGCCGTCGGACAGGTCCTCCACGGTGTCGCCGACCTGCACCGTCCCGTCCAGTGCCTCGACCGTGATCGTCACGTCGTCGCCGGCCTGCGGCCACAGCGGTGAGTGGGTGCACCGCACGGCCAGCCCGTCGGTCGCGGAGGGCACGTCGACCTCGACCCGGAACCGCAGGTCCGCGTTGCCGTCGCCGTCCTGGCTGCCGCCGCTGGTGATCGACGTGACGCAGCTGCCGGGCGCCTCACCGGCCACGGAACAGGGCAGGAGCGTGACGTGGAGATCGAGTTCCGTACCGACGGCGCTGGAGATGTCGCATACGTCGTCGTCGAAGTTGAGCGTGTCGTCGTCGTCGAGGAGCTTGATCACGACCCAGGCCTCTGAGGTCTGGTCGACGTCGAACTCCTTCTCCGCCGTCCAGTTCGGCGAGATCGAATCCTCGTCGGTGATCTCCCCGAACGTGAACTCCTCTCCCTCGATTCCGATCGTCGCCTTGAAGTCCGAGCCGGACCCGTTGTCGGTACAGCCCTGCTGCTGCACGTGCTCGACGACGATCCGCAGTTTGACCGTGCTCGAAGCCCACGAGTTCGGCGTCACGGCCGACTGCGTGGCGAGCACCATGCCGACACACACCAGCGCGGCAATCGTTTTCCGTCGCTTCATTGATATCTCACCCCTCCCGTCCGATTCCAGGGATGAACAGCCTGGTCGGCGACCTTCGGGAGGCGTTCGGGATTTGTTCAGACAGCGGCCGGAAACGCCGCCGGGGGCACGTCGATCTCGCGCATCCGGCTGACGTATTCCCGATAGTGCCGGGCCGCCTCGCCGTGCCGCCCGGCGCTGGAGAGCGCGCGAATCAGCCCCAGGTGCGCGGGCTCGTCGTACCGGTCGTCCTCGGCCAGCCGCCGGTACCAGCCGACGGCGGCGTCGGCCCGCCCCGCGAGCAGGCACCGCCCGGCCAGCCGCCGCACCACCTCACGATGCAGCCCGGCGAGCACGGTTCGAGGCCGCTCGAACCAGTCGCCGGCGAGGTCCCCGGTGTCGTCGAAGTCGCCCGGGTACAGCGCGAGCACCGCCTCCAGCCGCGCCGCCGCCAACCCGCCGCCGTCACTGCCGGCCGTCGCGGCATCGGCGGCGATCACCGCGCGGGCGGCGTCGTGGAACCGCAGGCTGTCCAGCGCGGCGTGGTCCGGGTTGATCCGCACGGTGGCCGGGTCGGTGACGAGGTACCGGTCGGTCGGGTACCGTCGGCCCGGGTCGAGCACGCCGCGGACGGTGGAGATGAGCACCGACAGCCGGCGCAGCGCGATCGGCACGGGCACGTCCGGCCACAGCGCGGTGGCCAGCGCCGGGCGCGGAGCCGGTCGGCCGAGCAGCCCGGCCAGCACCTTGAGCAGGTCCCGGGCCTTGCGCGACTGCCAGCGGCTCCCCGGCACGGGCACGCCCGCCAGCCGTACCTCGAAATGGCCCAGCACCCGCACCTCGACCTCGGCCGCGGGCAGCGCCCCGATCGCCGCGAGCGGGCCGGCGATGTGCCACGCGCCCTCCTGCACGCCGAGCTGGAGCAGCCGTTCGCGGGCGATCTCCTCGGCCAGGCGGTCACCCCTGACCCGGGCCTGCAGCGCCGCGTTGACGGCCAGCGCCAGCTCGTTGCCCAGCTCCGCCCAGATGCCCGCCGCTTCGAGCAGACTCGAGCTCGCGCGCCTGCTTGCTTCGAGGTGACCCGCGTCGGCGCGCGGCGGCGCCAGTGCCGCCAGGGCGGCCAGTTCGAGGGCCTCGGCGAGCCCGGCCGGATCGCGCCGCCGGCCCGCCTGGACCCGCACCGTGTCCGCGTGGCGCAGGGCCGTCGCGGTGTCGCCGGAACACAGTGCGATCCAGCCGGCGGCCAGCTCACCGCCCGGCGAGGCCAGTTCGAGGTGCCGGGCCGCCGCGGCGGGGTCGTCGGCGTGCTGGATGCGCGCCAGACCCGCGTGCGCCTCGGTCGAGGCCTGCGCGTTTCCGTGCGGCTCGGCCACCGCCAGCGCGGCCTGGTAGGCGGCCATGGCCTGATGCATCGCCCCGCGGGCCAGGTGTACGCGCCCGGTGAGCATGTGGCCGAAGGCGGCCAGCGGCGAGCGCGCCTGCTGCCACAACGACACGGCCTGGTCGGCGTCGGCCCGCGCCTGCTCCAGCCGGCACAGCCCCAGCCACGCCTCGGCTCGGTTGATCAAGGCGAGGGCCAGCAGCGTCGGGTGTACGGTCTGCGCTCCGAGCCGCACGGCCTCGTCCAGTTCCTCGACGGCCGCGCGGTACCGGCCCTCCTCGATCAGCCGGGAGCCGACGTTGCAGTGGATGCGCAGCTGCTGTTCGACGTCGCCGGCCCGCCGGGCAGCGGCCAGGGCCCGGGCGTAGGCGTGCTCGTTGCCCGCCCGGTCGCCGTCGGTGAAGGCCGCCAGCGCCTGGGCCACGTATGCCGCCGCGATGGCCTGGTCGTCGCCGCACCGCTCCGCGATTCGCACCGCCTCACCGGCCAGCCGCCGCGCTTCCGGCTGGTCGCCGATCGCCCACCGCACGGACGCCCGTCCGGCGAGCACCTGGGCATGATCGGCGAGCAAAGATGCGTCCGGCGCTGATTGATCCGTTGCGGCCCGCGCGTAGCAGGTGTCGGCGGCCTCGAACTCGCCGCGCAGGTGCAGCGCGCGGCCGAGGCGCCACGCGAGGGACGCGGGCAGGGGCAGGTCCGGCGGCAGGGCCGCGAGGTGGCGCAGGGCCTCGTCGGCCCGTCCCGCCTGGAGGGCCGTTTCGACCTGATCCAGGTCCGCGGTCACCCGTTGGACGGTATCGATGGCATTTGTTCCGCGACAATCACATAACCGACGCACCCCGAGCAGGGAAAACGACCCGAGGGCGGCGAGGTCAGACGAGTTGCTGGCCGCCGTCGACGTCGTAGGTGGCGCCGGTCAGGGCGGTGTTGGTCATCAGGTGGACGGCCAGGGCGGCCACGTCCTGCGGGACCACCACGCGGGCGATCGGCAGGGTGCGGCGCAGCTCGTCGCGGCGGCGGTCCAGGTCGTCGCCGAGCAGGCGGGCCGAGAGCGGGGTGTCGACGAAGCCGGCGGCGATCGCGTTCACGCGGATCGGGGCGAGCTCGATGGCCAGGTTGGCGATCAGGGCGGGCTTGGCCGCGGTCATCGCGCCGGGCAGGACCATGCCGGGGCCGGGGCGGCGGCCGCCGGTACCGCTCATGAACAGCAGCGTCCCCGCCGGGCGGATGCGGCCCGTGACCGTGCGGGCGAGCTGGATGGGCAGCCAGAGGTGCTCCTCGACCACGCGGCGGGCCCGGTCGAGATCGAGCTCGGCGAGGCGGGAGTAGTAGTTCCCGCCCGCCGTGACCAGGACGTGGTCGACCGGGGACGGGAGGTCCTCGAAGAACCGCTGGAGGGCCTCGGGATCCGTAGCGTCGAAGGCGGCCGTCTGCGTGGCCCCGACGTCGGCGGCGGCGTGGGAGAGGCGGTCCGGGTCCCGACCCACCAGTACAACCGCGGCACCTTGACCGTGGGCCAGCCGGGCTGTCTCCAGGCCGATGCCGGCGCTGCCGCCCAGCAGCACGACGGTCTGGCCGTCCAGGGGGCCGCTCACGACTCGTCCTTGAAGCGCACCAGCGAAGCGTAGGCCGGGAACCGCGGGCGAGCGCCCCGCCGGAGGGGTGAGGTCGGTGACTATGGCGAAGGAGCCGAGCCGTCCACGGTACGGACCAGCAGCCAGACCCCCGTCGCCCGCAGGCGTTCCACGAGGTCCAGGCCGGCGCGCTGGTCGGCGCCGGGCAGGACGAAGACGAACTCGGCGCCCTCGCCGCGGCCGCCGGGCCAGGCCACCGTCGCCGGGGTGCGGACGAAGGTCAGGCCGGCGGCCACCAGGGCCCGGTCGACCGCCTCGATGCCGTCGCCGGCCGTGGTCAGGTGGTACGCCTTCACGCCGCGGTAGATGCGCATGCCTGATTGTTGTGCGGCGGCCGGGTGAAATCACGTCCGGCTGGGAAGGATAGGGGCATGACGGCGGTGTACACCTGGGACGTCTTCGCCACGCTCGACGGGTACGGCTCGTACGCCGAGCCGGGGGACTGGGGCGGCTACTGGAGCAAGCAGGGGCCTGAGCTGCTCGCCCACCGTGCCGCGCTGTTCGACACCCCGCAGCGGATGGTGTACGGCGCGACCACCTTTCGCGAGATGGCCGAGATCATGGGGTCGGGGCTCGACCCGAACGCGCTCGACGAGTGGAACCTGCGGACCATGCGCGCGCCGGCGACGGTGATCTCGTCGACGCTCACCGACACGCTGGGCTGGCCGGACGCCACGATCGCGCGGGGCGACGCGGTGGAGATCGTGCAGGGGCTGAAGGAGGCTTCGGACGTACCGCTGCGATCTCAGGCCAGTCTCTCGCTGAACTGGTCGCTGCTGGCGGCCGGGCTGGTCGACCGGCTGCAGGTGACGATCTTCCCGGTGATCTCGGGCCGGACCGGCACCAGCCCGATCCTCGGCGGCGCGGGGGACTTCGACCTGGAGCTGCTCGAGCAGCGCACGCTGGACGGGCACACGCAGGAGCTCGTGTACCGTCCCACGGCGCACTGATGCCGCCTCCCGCGCTGGTCGAGCTGCTGTGTGACGTGTCCCGGGCGACCGTGCACTACGAGGTGCGCGACGATCGGGGCCGCACGATGGACACGCTGAAGGTCGTCCCCGATCCGGAAGGCGGCTACCTCGCGGTGTACCACTGCGGCGTCGGCCGCGGCATGTTCGAGGTGCACGTGGCGACCTCGCCGGACCTCGCCACCTGGACCTCGCGGGCCCGCCTCGACGCGTTCGCCTCCCAGCCGCACATCCTGGGGCTGGACGACGGCGGGTTCCTGGTCGCGATCGAGGCGGGCGGGGCCGGCACCCCGCCGTGGCTGCGCCTGCTGGACTACCCGACCCGCGCCGACCTCCTCGCCGGTACGGCCGCCCGCACCTTCGACGCGCCGCACACGCTGGTGCCGCGGCGGAAGTACGCCGAGGGTACGCCGAACATCTACTCGGCCTCCGCCGACCGCGAGCGCATCGAGGTCGGCTTCCACTACTTCCGGCGGGGCCGCGTGGACCGGCAGGGGCGCGGCGTCCTGGAGGGCTTCAGCGAGTGGTCGGCCACGCCCGAGCCGTACATCGACAGCGCGCTGGAGCGCTGGGGCGTGCGCGGCAACGTCGGCGGGCGGGACGCGTTCCGGTGGGACGGGCGGGAGTACCTGCTGGTCGAGGGGCAGACCGAGGTGCACGGCTGGCACACGTGGCGGACGTACCTCTACGACGTGGCCGAGCAGAGCGCCTGGCCGCTGCCGATCCTCACGCACGGGGGGAGCGCGGCGATCGCGAATCCCTCGGTCACGCTGCTCGACCTGCCGTCGGGCGAACCGGGGCTGGTGGTCACCGCCTACCTGTTCCACGTCGGCGCGGCGACCGGCGAGGGCGGACCTATGCTGTTCCACCGCGCAACAGGGCGGCCATCTGCGGGAGCTTGAAGTAGTCCGCGGTCGCCGCCGCCGAAGGTGACCCGCCGTCCGGGTCTGCGCCCGCCGCGAGCAGCGCCGTGACCGTCTCCGCGTTCTGGCGGAACACCGCCGCCGCCAAAGCTGTCTGCCCTCGGTCGTTCACCCGGTCCGGGTCCGCGCCGGAGGAGAGCAGGGCGGCCACGGTCGCGGGATGGTTGTGGTACGCCGCGAGGATCAGCAGCGTGTCGCCCTTGTCGTTGGTGAGGTTCACCGGCACGCCGGCCGTGACCTGGGCCGTCAGCGCTTCGCAGGCGCCGGAACGGGCCAGGTCGAACATGCGGTGGGCGAACGCGAGGGTCTCGTCGTCGAGCTCCGGCACGAGCGCCAAGTTTACGCTGGCGAGAAACTTGCGGTACGTGGCTTTCAAGACACTTCCGCCGGGTGCGCGCAGGGTGTGAGCTGCAGGGGTGACAGGGATCCACCGGGTCGTGGTGCTCGTGCTGGACGGGGCCAAGCCGCTCGACGTCGGGATTCCGGCGCAGGTGTTCACCAACCGGCCCGGGATGCCGTACGAGGTGCACGTCTGCGGCGCCGCGCCGGGGCTGGTGGCGGGCGGGGACGGGCTCGCGTACCACGTCGCCGAGGGGCTCGACGCGTTCGCGGCGGCGGACACGATCTTCATTCCGGGGTACCGGCATCCGGATCGTGAGGACCCGCCCGGCGAGGTCGTCGCGGCGCTGCGGGACGCGCACGCGCGCGGGAAACGGCTCGCGGCCATCTCGACGGGGGCGTTCGCCCTGGCCGCGACCGGGCTGCTGGACGGCAAGCGGGCCACGACGCACTGGCACTACACGCACGAGCTGGCGCGGCGGCATCCCGGGATCCGGGTCGACGAGGACGTGCTGTTCGTGGACGAGGGGGAGGTGCTCACCTCGGCCGGGGCGGCCAGCGGGATCGACCTCTGCCTGCATCTGGTACGCCGCGATCACGGCGTGGCCCTCGCGAACGTCGTCGCCCGGCGGCTCGTCGCGGCGCCGTACCGCAGCGGGGGTCAGGTGCAGTACATCCCGCGCAGCGTGCCCGAGGCGGTCGGCGAGCACTTCGCGGCGACCCGGCAGTGGGCCCTGCAGCGGCTCGGCGACTCGCTCGCGCTGGAGGACCTGGCCCGCAACGCGCGGGTGTCGGCGCGGACGCTGTCGCGGCGGTTCGTGGAGGAGACCGGGTACACGCCGACGCAGTGGATCCTGCGCGCCCGCGTCGACCGGGCGCGGGAGCTGCTGGAGCGCAGCGGGCTCGGCGTCGAGCAGATCGCGGCGCAGGTCGGGCTCGGCACCGGGTCGAACCTGCGGCTGCATTTCCAGCGCATCCTGGGCACGTCGCCGAGCGAGTACCGCAAGACGTTTGGCGCGAACCTTGCGGGAAGTGGCGAGCGGCCCGCTGTCGGCTGAACCTCGCATTCGCGACTATCAGTACATGACTGGACGAATTGCCATCAACGGCTTCGGACGCATCGGCCGGAGCGTGCTGCGCGCGATCGTGGAGCGGGACGCGGATCTGGAGGTCGTCGCCGTCAACGACCTCGCCGGGCCGGCGGCGCTGGCGCAGCTGTTCAAGTACGACAGCACGCTTGGTCGTTTCGAGCGGCCGGTCAGTGCCGAGGCGGACGGGCTGGTCGTCGACGGGCGCCGCATCCGCGCGCTGGCCGAGCGCGAGCCGCAGAAGCTGCCGTGGGCCGAGCTCGGGGTCGACATCGTGCTGGAGGCCACCGGCCGGTTCACCGCCGCCGACGCCGCCCGCGCGCACCTGGACGCCGGGGCGGAGCGGGTGCTCGTCGGCGCGCCGTCCGCGGGGGCCGACGTCACGCTCGCCTACGGGGTGAACACCGACGCGTACGACCCGTACCGGCACACGATCGTGTCGAACGCGTCCTGCACGACCAACGCGCTCGCGCCCCTCGCCGCGGTGCTCGACGGGCTGGCCGGGATCGAGCACGGGTTCATGACCACGATCCACGCGTACACGCAGGAGCAGAACCTGCAGGACGGCCCGCACCGCGACCCGCGCCGGGCCCGCGCGGCCGGGGTCAACATCGTGCCGACCACGACCGGGGCGGCCAAGGCGATCGGGCTGGTGCTGCCGGGCCTGGCCGGGCGGCTGTCCGGCGACTCGATCCGGGTGCCGGTCCCGGTCGGCTCGCTCGTCGAGCTCAACGCGACCGTCGAGCTGGAGGTGAGCCGCGAGGCCGTCCTGGACGCCTACCGCGAGGCCGCGTCCGGAGAGCTCAAGGGCATCATCTCGTACTGCGACGAGCCCATCGTCAGCAGCGACATCGTCGGCGACCCGGCGTCGTGCATCTTCGACTCCGCGCTGACCAGGGTCGACGGGCGGCATGTGAAGGTCGTCGGCTGGTACGACAACGAATGGGGCTTCGCCAACCGCGTGGTCGACACCCTCACGCTGATGAGCGCAAAAAGCATCGCCTAGATCGCAAACGGTTACGGGGCGGCGGCGGTCGATGCCCGGACGATGAGCTCGGGCTCGAACAGCTCCTCGTCCAGCGCCACCGGCCGCCGCTCGATCTGGGCGACCAGCGAGTTCACCGCGGCCACCCCGATCGCCGCGATCGGCTGGCGGACGGTGGTCAGCGGCGGGTCCATCATCGGCATGTACACCGAGTCGTCGAAGCCCACCACCGAGAGCTCCTCGGGCACCCGGCGGCCCTGCTTGCGGGCGCCGCGGATGGCCCCCAGGGCGAGCGTGTCGCTGGCGCAGACCACGGCGGTCACCCCGGCCTCCAGCAGCGGGGCGACCGCCGTCTGGCCGCCGGCGATGGAGAACATGGTGTGCGCGACGAGCGTGCCGCCGAGGCGGTGGAACTCGGCCAGCTTGCGCTCCGAGGGCACGTGCCCGCGCGGCCCGACGATCAGCCCGATCCGCTGGTGGCCCAGGTCGCGCAGGTGGGTCATGGCCAGGTCCACCGCGACCGCGTCGTCGACCGCGACCCGGGGCACCCCGAGGTTCTCGTCGGCCTCGTTGATGAGCACGATCGGCAGCTTGCGGGCCCGCAGCGCCTTGGTCTGCTCGGGGCCGGCGTCGACGTAGCTGGCCGCCACGAAGATGATCCCGGCGACCTTGCGGGCCAGCAGCATCTCGATGTAGTGCGCCTCGGAGACCCCGTCGGCGGTGCGGGTGCACAGCACCGGGATCAGGTTGCGGCGCACCAGGGCGCCGGCCATCGCCTCGGCGTAGGCCGGGAAGACCGGGTTGTGCAGGTCCGGCAGCACCATGCCGACCAGGCTGCCCTGCTCGCGGCGGTGCCGGGTCGGGCGCTGGTAGCCCAGCACGTCGAGCGCGGTGAGCACCGCGTTGCGGGTGTCGGCGCCGATCCCGGGCACGTCGCGCAGCACCCGGCTGACCGTCGCCTCGCTGTATCCGGCGTACTTCGCCACCTCGGAGAGCCTCGTCGCCACGGGAGCAGCGTACCGCCTCCAGCAAGAATCGTCGCTGGCCGCGCAAGAACTTGCGCGTTGTGCGGGCAGGGCGAGGGGTACCGGCGATGCCATGCGACTGCGGCGGAGCCACCTGGACCAACCCGGCCTCGGCCGGCGCCGCTCCGGCACGGGCTTCAGCTATCTCGACGCCGCCGGCAAGCCGCTGCGCGCCGCGGCGACCGTCGCGCGGATCAAGGACCTCGCCATCCCGCCCGCCTGGCAGGACGTCTGGATCAGCCCGGACGAGCGCGGCCACATCTGCGCCGTCCTGCGCGAGCTGCGCCGGCGCCGCAAGGGTGCGGACCGGCTGTTCGCGTACTGGGACCCGGCCGCCCGCGCGTGGCACGAGGTGGACGCGGCGGAGATCAACGAGTACCTGCGGGAGGTCAGCGGCGAGCAGATGACCGCCAAGGACTTCCGCACCTGGCACGGCACCGTGACCGCGGCGCTCGCGCTCGACGAGGCCGGGCCGCAGCCGACGAGGACCAGGCGCCGCAAGGCCGTGGCGGACGCCATGCGGGAGGTGGCCGAGCAGCTCGGCAACACCCCCGCCGTCGCCCGGGCCTCCTACGTGGACCCGCGGATCGTGGCGGCGTACGAGGAGGGCGCGACGGCGGGCAGCGAGCGGCAGGTCAGAGAGCTGCTGGACTCGGCCTGAACCCGCCGTGGTCCAATCGTGGGTATGGCCGGAGTGACAGCGAGCTTGGACCCCGCGCGCCTGACCGTCGCCGTCGAGCGCGTGTTCAGCGTGCTGCGGCAGGGGAACCCACCCAACGACATCAGCCTGACCGCCGCCTCCACGATCTGGCGGCTGCAGCGCGAGGGCCCGCGCAAGCTCACCGACCTGGCCCTGGCCGAGGGGGTCACCCAGCCGGCCATGACCCAGCTCGTGCAGCGCCTCGAGCGGGAGGGCCTGGTCGAGCGCTCGGCCGATCCGACCGACCGCCGGGTCGTGCTCATCGAGGTCACCCCGCTCGGCGTCGAGCTGCTGGAGCGCCGCCGGGCCGTGCGCGCCGAGCACCTCGCCGCGCTGATGGCCGACATGACCGACGAGGACCAGGCCCTGATCGCGGCCGCACTCCCGGCCCTGGAACGCATGGCCGGGGCCTGAGTCAGGCGAACGCGGTGACCATCTGCGGGGCCAGGTCCACCGTCTCGCCGCGCAGGATCGGGGTGACGTCGGCCGGGACGTGGGCGGTGACGGTGGGCTGCAGGAAGTTCGACAGCGGATCGCGGAAGGCGCCGTAGTCGTCGTAGTGGATCGGGATCACCTTGTCCGGGCGGACCAGGTTGGCCAGGGCCACGCCGTCGCGGGCGTCCATGGTCACCAGGGCGCCGAGGATGCGGGTGCCGCCGAGGTGCAGCAGCATCGTGTCGATGTCGGGGAAGCGGCGGGGGATGTCGCGCAGGACGCGGCGGTTGAACCTCGTGTCGCCGCTGATGTACAGGCGCAGCCGGCGTACGCCGTCGACCTCCCAGTCCAGGACGCTGCCCATCGTCGGCGGCATGGCCAGGTGGACGCCGGTCGGGCCGTGGCGGGCCGGGACCGCGGTGATGTGCAGGCGCTCGCCGCCGCGGTGCAGGACCACGTCGTCCCAGGCGCCCAGGCCGACGGCGTCCTCGAAGTGCCAGCGGCGCAGCTGGCGGGCGGCCTGGACGGTGGTGAGCACCGGGATGTCGCGCGGCAGGTGGCGGCGCGCCACCCGGTCGAAGTGGTCGCCGTGCAGGTGCGACAGGACGATCCCGTCCAGCGGCGGCAGGTCCTCGGGGCCGAGCGCGGGCTCCGTCAGGCGGCGGCTCCACAGCCCGTGCCCGAGGTACGCGCGCTGCCCCCGGTGCAGGAAGTTCGGGTCGGTGAGCAGCGTGAACGAGCCCAGCCGGAGCAGCACGGTCGCGGTGCCGATGAACGTGGCCGAAGTCTCCATCGGCCCCCACTACCCGCGGATCCGGGCGCGACACGGTCTCATCGGCCCGCCGCGGCGGCCCTTGATGACGAGGTACCGGCCGTCCTGCGTCATCCCGCCGCGCGGAGCAGCTCGGAGGCCGACGTGTGGCCGCCGGCCTCGGCCCACTCCAGGGCGGTGTGGCCGCTGCCGCCGTCCTCGCGAAGGGCGGGGTCGGCGCCGGCGGCGAGCAGGGCCCGGACCGCGTCGTCGTGCCCCCAGCAGGCGGCGGCGCACAGCGGCAGGCCCTCGTCGCCCGTGCCGCTCTCGGCGTCCGGGTCGGCGCCGGCCTCGACGAGCAGGGCGATGGCGGGGGCGCGATTTTGGACGCTCGCACGGTACAACGGCGTCGTTCGGCTTGTATCGGGAAGGCTCGGGTCGGCGCCGGCGCGCAGGAGGGCCGCGACCTGGCCCGCGGTGCCGAACCCGGCGGCGGCGACGAGCTGGTGCTGGAGCTTCTTGCGGCGGCGGCGGTTCACGCCTCCGTCCAGGTGGTCCAGAGGCGGTCCAGGTAGCGGCGCAGCTCGGCGGGGGCGGCGATCCAGCCGCGGTCGGTGTACTCCAGGATGCGCCGCAGCTCGCCCGGCACCAGGTCCCAGGCGGTGGCGCCGGTCTCGGGCACCGGCGTGGCGGGCGCGACGGGAGTGGGCGACGGGAGCAGCGCGACCCGCAGGCCCCGCCGCTCGCAGGCGCGCAGGACGGTGAGGTAGGCGCGCGGCAGGTGGTACGGCGACACGGCGAGCGCGAGCCCCGCGATGCCGTGCGCGTCGGCCCGCTCGGCGAGCCACTCCGCCTGCACGCCGGTGTGCGCGGCCGGCACCGGCTGGATCTGCACCCCGGCGGTGCGGCGCAGGCCGAGCGCGCGCAGGGCGGCGAGGGTGACCGGGACGCTGGTGCGCTCGGCCTCGTTGGTGGTCGCGATCAGCAGGTGCCGGCGGGCCGGGTTGGCCTCCCAGTCGGCGATCGCGTGGCGCAGCCGCCAGGTCTCGCCCTGCCCGGTGAGCACGGCCAGTCCCTCGGCCCGCTGGGCGGCTGCGGCGGGCAGCGTGAGGATCATGGTGACGGCGCGCATGACGTCGAGGAGCCGGTCGGGCGGGTACCCCGCGAGCTCATCCGCATCCACGAGCCGCGCGATCGACATGGGCACGACCCTAGCCGTTCCGCGGCGCACGGCACGATCGCGTCCGACTGTTTGCCGCAGGGTCAACGATCGGGGGTGTCAATGCCTGTTCGAGTGCGCTCGAACCCGCGATGATGCGCTCATGCCAAGCGAGCATGATCTGCAGCAGATCGAACAGGCCAACGCGTCCGGCAAGGTTCCGGCGGTGTTCGTGCACGGGCTCTGGCTGCTGCCCAGCAGCTGGGAGCGGTGGGCGGAGGTCTTCGCCGAGGCCGGATTCGCGCCCGTCCTGCCCGGCTGGCCCGACGACCCGGAGACGGTCGGCGAGGCCAACGAGCACCCCGAGACGTTCGCCGGCAAGACCGTCGGCCAGGTCGCCGACCACCTCGCCGGCCTCGTCGGCGGCCTCACCCGCAAGCCCGTGATCGTCGGGCACTCCTTCGGCGGGCTCCTCGCCCAGATCCTGGCCGGGCGGGGCCTCGCCTGCGCCACGGTCGCCGTCGACCCGGCCCCCTTCCAGGGCGTCCTGCCGCTGCCGATCTCGACGCTGCGCTCGGCCGCACCGGTGCTCGGCAACCCGGCGAACTTCCGCCGCGCGGTGCCGCTGACCTACGAGCAGTTCCGGTACTCCTTCGCCAACGCCGTGAGCGAGGAGGAGGCCCACGAGCTGTACGACACGTTCGCCGTGCCGGCCCCGGGCGCCCCGCTGTTCCAGGCGGCCGTCGCGAACTTCAACCCTTGGAGTGAGGTCAAGGTCGACCACGACAACCCGGACCGCGGCCCGCTGCTGATCATCTCGGGCGAGAAGGACCATGTCGTGCCGTGGGCGGTGTCGAACGCGTCGTACAAGAAGCAGGCCGACAACCCGGGCACGACCGAGATCGTGGAGATCAAGGGCCGCGGGCACGCGCTGACCATCGACTCGGGCTGGCGCGAGGTGTGCGACACGGCGCTGACGTTCGTGCAGCGGTTCGTGCAGGGCTGATTTCACGTTTGCCGGGCTGATTTCACGTTTACAGGGCTGATTTCACGTTGCACGGCTGATTTCACGTTTGCGCGGCTGATTTCACGCGTACATGGCTGCCATTTCCGCGATGGTGGCGGCCATGTGCGCGACCAGCTCGGGCGGGGCCACGACCCGCGCCTTGGGTTTCACGCGTACATGGCTGCCATGTCCGCGATGGTGGCGGCCATGTGGGCGACCAGCTCGGGCGGGGCCACGACCCGCGCCTCCGGGCCGAGCCGCAGCAGGCCGGCGACCGCGTGGGGAAGGTTCTCCAGCGGCATCGTCGCCTCGCGCCATCCATCCGGGCCGGGCTCGCTCAGCGTGGCGCGGGCCTGGCGGGTCGCGCGCGGGCCCAGCACCTCCGGCAGCGCCGCGAGGCCGGCCGGGGAGAGGCGCACCACGGCCTCCGCTGCGGCCTCGGCGCGCTCGTAGCGTTCGACGTGGGTGTGCCAGAACTCGGCGAGGTCGAATCCGGCCGGGCGGTCGAACGTGTCCGGGAGCGGCTTGAGGGCCCGGATCGAGGCGACGCGGTACGTGCGCGGCTCGGCCCTTCCCTGCGCGACCAGGTACCAGACGCCGGCCTTCAGGACCAGCCCGAGCGGGCGCAGGCGGCGGGTCACCTCGGCCGGTTCGGGACTCCAGCGGCGGTACCGGATCTCGATGCGCCGGTCCTGCCAGAGCGCCTCGGCCGCGGCGACGAGGTGCGGGACGGCGTCCGGCTCGCGATACCAGCCGGGCGCGTCGAGATGGAAACGCTCGCGGATTCTGGTTGAGGCTTCACGGTACGGCGTGGGCAGTGCCGCCATCAGCTTGAGCTCGGCCGCGGCGACCTGCGCGCCGAGTCCCAGCTCCGCCGCCGGTCCGCGCATGCCGGTGAGGAACAGCGACTCGGCCTCGTCCGCGGTCAGGCCGGTCAGGCGGGTCCGGTAGCCGTCCATCAGCTCGTACCCGCCGTCCGGCCCGTGCTCCGCGTAGATCGGGACGCCGGCGGCGGCGAGGGCGTCGACGTCGCGGTACACCGTGCGGGGCGTGACCCCGAGCTCCGCGGCGAGCCGGGTCGCGCTCATGCGGCCGCGGTTCTGCAGCAGCAACAGCAGGGAAACGAGGCGGCTCGCGCGCATGCGCATGAGTCTGACAGAAGATGTCAGGGGTCGGCGGCGACGATGGGCGCGTGAACGACTTCGATTTCCTTTTCGGAACCTGGCACGTCGCCAACCGCCGCCTGCACACGCTGTTCGCGGGGGCCGACGACTGGTACGAGTTTCCGGGCACGGCAACCTGCCGCCCGATCCTCGGCAACGGCGGAAACCTCGACGAAATCGAGTTTCCGACGCTCGGCAGCAGCGGCCTGACCCTGCGCCTGTTCGACGTGGAGCACAAGACCTGGTCGATCTACTGGGCCAGCAGCCGCACCGGAACCCTGTTTCCGCCCGTGGTCGGCACGTTCGCCGACGGCCGCGGCGACTTCTACGGCGACGACGTGCACGAGGGGCGCCCGATCCGGGCCCACTTCATCTGGTCGCACATCACCGCCGACTCGGCCCGGTGGGAGCAGGAGTTCTCCGCGGACGGCGGGGAGACCTGGGAGTACAACTGGAGCATGCAACTCACCCGCGCGTGAAACCGGCTGTATCAGGGGCCGGGCTCCCGCATCCGGATGGTGTAGCACGACATCGCCATCCGGAAAGGGGGCCCGCCATGGGCCAGGTCGTCTTCATGAGCCCCGAGGACATCACCGCCGCGTATCTGTCGCCGTTCGGGCCGGAGCGCGGGTACATCTACGACGTCACGATGATGGCGCACTGGCTCGAACTGCAGATGAAGCCTGGCACGGTGCTCGTGCCGTTCGCCGCTGACGAGCCGTCCGCGCCGCCCGAGATCCCGGCCCTGAACCGCGCGCAGTGGGCGGTGCTGGCCACCAGCGCGACCGTCGACGCGCTGCTCACGCGGCAGCAGATGACCGCGCAGCTCGAGCCCGCGGCCGCGCGGGCGGTGACCGCGTCCAACGCGGCCGAGCTGCAGGTGTTCACCGACGGCATGCTGGCCTCGACCGGCGGGAGGCTCGGCTCGCCGGTGGACGACGGGGTCACGCCGTACCCGGGGCGCACGATCGTCGTCGTCATCAACGGGCACGTGGTGGTCATCCCGATCCCGCCGCACTGGGAGGAGGACGCCGGCGTGCTGGACAAGGCCGGCGTGCTGGACAAGGCCGGCGTGCTGAACAAGCAGGAGTTGGTCAGCGTGGCTGTCCGGCTGCAGGCGGCGGCGCTGTCGCCGGCCGCGGGGGAGCTGCGCGAGGCGTTCGCGGCCGGCGCCGAGCGGGTGTTCGCGGAGGTCGCGGCGCGCGGGTGAATTTGCTTACCGGATGACAAACGGGGTAGTGGGCGCCGGTATGAGAGCAGACGGTTCGAGTCCACTCCAACCTCGGCGCCCCGGCTCCGCACCGCCGTCGCGGCCGCCGGTCGACCCGGCGCCCAGGAAGCCGGTCGCCGAGGAGCAGAAGCCCGACACGGTACGCACGGGCGGCTGAACCGGTCCCGTCCGCTTCGGTACCGATCTCGGCCCGCTCCCGATCCAGGGCCCGTCCGCTCCGCATCGGGTGTGGTGGCCCTTTTCCACCTCGCCCTGCGGACGGGGCCCGTTCCGGGTCGCGTCGCGTCGTTCCGGGTCGCGTCGCGTCGTTCCGGGTCGTGTCGCGTCGTTCCGGGTCGTGTCGCGTCGTTCCGGGTCGTGTCGCGTCGTTCCGGGTCGTGTCGCGTCGTTCCGGGTCGTGTCACGCAACCCCGGGACGTGTCACGCAACCCCGGCTCGTGCGGTCCGGCTCACTGGTGGGTCGTCCCCGGGCAGGTCGCGCGGAGCGCCGTCCGGGCATGGATGTTCTGTCTGCGGGTATGCGTTGTGCATGGCTGCAATCAGGAAGCGCTCCGGCACCCTCGACGCCGCCGAGCGCAACACCATGTCGGACAGCACGTTCGCGTTTCCGCGGCTGCGCAAGGAACCGCTCAACGACGCCTCGCACGTGCGCAACGCGATCGCGCGGTTCGATCAGGTGCGCGACGCCACCGATGCCGAGCGCGACGAGGCGTTCAAGCGCATCAAGCGCGCCGCGAAGCGCCACGGCGTGGAGATGACGGAAACCAGCTGGCGGGAGCTGGGCAAGCCGACCCGCACCATGAAGTCCTCCGAGAAGCCGCGCACCCCGACGAAGTCCGTGCGCAGCCAGCCGCGCGCCGAACGGTCGCGCGACGAGCTGTACGCGGAGGCAAAGCAGCGCAACATCAAGGGTCGTTCGGCAATGAACAAGTCCGAGCTGGTCCAGGCGCTCGGAGGCCGCTGACGTGGCGCGCCCCCGGATCGTCATCGTCGGCGCCGGGTTCGCCGGCTACCAGGCGGCCCGCACGCTGCTGCGCCGGTCCAGGGGCGCGGCCGAGGTCGTGGTGGTCAACCCGACCGACTACTTTCTCTACCTCCCGCTGCTGCCCGAGGTGGCCGGCGGCGCCCTCGACCCGCGCGACGTGAGCGTGCCGTTGCAGGACACGCTCCCGGGTGTACGCCTCGTGCTCGGAGAAGTCGATCGCGTCGACCCGCACGCTCGCATGGTGTCGTACACGGGCCCGGAAGGAAACACCGGAAACCTCGGGTACCACCGGCTGGTTCTCGCCGCCGGCAGCGTCACGAAACTGCTGCCCATCCCGGGTGTGGCCGACCACGCACACGGTTTCCGCGGCGTGCCCGAGGCGCTGTACCTGCGCGACCACCTCATCCGCCAGATCGAGCTCGCCGACGCGGCCATGGCCGAGCGCCGCGCGCGGATGACGTTCGTGGTGGTCGGGGCCGGCTACACCGGCACCGAGGTCGCCGCCCAGGGCCAGCTGCTCACGGCCGCGATCGCCGCCCGCCACCCGCGCCTGCGCGACACGCCGCCGTGCTGGCTGCTGCTGGACACCGCCGAGCAGGTGCTGCCCGGCATGGACGCGACCATGGCCGCCGGCGCCGACAAGGTCCTGCGCGGCCGCGGCATCGACGTGCGTCTCGGCACCTCGGTGCAGGAGGCCACGGCGGACGGCGTGACCCTGACGGACGGCCGCCAGGTGCCCTCGCGCACCCTGATTTGGTGCGTCGGCGTACGCCCGGATCCCGTCGTCGAGAACGCCGGCCTGCCGATGGACGAGGGCCGGGTTCGAGTCGACGCGCACCTGCGGGTGCCCGGATTCCCGGACGTGTACGCGTGCGGGGACGCCGCCGCCGTGCCCGACCTGCACAACCCGGGCCGCTACACCCCGATGACCGCCCAGCACGCCGTGCGGCAGGGGCGGGCGGTGGCGCACAACATCGCGGCGTCCTACGGGATCGGCGAGCTGCGCCGGTACCGCCACCGCGATCTCGGCTTCGTCGTCGACCTCGGCGGCTGGCAGGCGGTGGCCAACCCGCTGCACGTGCCGCTCTCGGGTCCGCTCGCGCGGGCGGTCACCCGCGGCTACCACCTCACGGCACTGCCGTCGAACCGCCTGCGGACGATGGCGGACTGGCTGTTCACGGCGACGACGTCGCGGCCGGGCATCTCGCTGGGGCTGGTGGACAAGAACGCGATCCCGCTGGACACGGACGCCCCGGAACTCGCCGACCGCTCGTAGGGTCGGCTCCCGGCCTTGCCCACCATCCCGGGTGAGGCCGGGGCGACCCGGGCCGAATTAGCGTCGATGGTATGTCGACGACCGCCAACACCATCGCCGTCATCGTGCTCGTGCTCATCGTCGTGGCCGCGATCGCGGTCGCGGTCGGGCGCTTCCGGCGCTCGCGGGAGCTGCGCCGGCGCTTCGGGCCGGAGTACGACCGCGCGGTCGAGGAGCAGCCCTCCCGCCGCGCTGCCGAGCGCGATCTCCGCCACCGGGAGGAACGTCACGACCGGCTGGAGCTCAAGGATCTCGACCCGGGGCAGCGCCAGGTGTACACCGAGCAGTGGCAGCAGACGCAGGCCCACTTCGCCGAGGAACCGCAGGCCGCCACCCGGGAGGCCGACCAGCTCGTGACGCGGGTGATGGCCGAGCGGGGCTACCCGACGGAGGACTTCGACACGCAGGTCCAGGACCTGAGCGTCGAGCACGCCGAGACCATCGGGCATTATCGCGAGGCGCATGAGATCAGCCAGTACAACGAGAAGGGTCTTGCTTCCACCGAGCAGCTGCGGCAGGCGCTGATGCACTATCGAGCTTTGTTCGCCGACCTGCTGGGCGACGGCGGCTCCGGGCGTGGCCGGCCCGCGACCGGGCACTGACGTCCGCTGTGGGCGGCGGCGGCTGCGGGCGCGGCTGGCCCGCGACCGGGCACTGACGTCCGCTGCGGGCGCGGCTGGCCCGCGACCGGGCACTGACGTCCGCTGCGGGCGCGGCTGGCCCGCGACCGGGCACTGACGTCCGCCGTGGGCGGCGGCGGCTCCGGGCGCGGCGGCCCGCGACCGGGTACTGATGTCCGCCGTGGGCGGCGGCCCGCGACTGGGCAGTGAACTCCCGCCTAGGTCGAATGATCTACTGGGGTGCATGAGCGACTTGCGCGGATTGGTCACCAGTTGGGAACAGGGCTGGGCGGCATCGCGCGATCTGCCCGCCGCCTTGCATGTGGGCGGCGGGTTGCGCGTTGACAGTGCGCAGTTGGGCCGTGACACGGAGTACTTCGCGCTGGACGACGACCCGGCCGTCCTGTCCGACCTGGCCGAGCGGGTGTTCGCCGAGCCGCGCGTCACCTGGCTGAGTGTGCCGACCACCGATCCGGACCGAACCGCTCTCGCGCTCACCTCGGCGGGTCTCGTGCTGCTCAGGTCGTCGGAGCAGATGATGACCATCGATCTGCGGACGCATCCCGGGAACGCCGTCCCGCCGCCGTACCGGCTGGTTCTCGAATCCGGCGACGCCTGCGTGTCGGCGGCCGTGTTCGGGCCGGGCGATGCCTGGGCCGCGCGCGGTTACGCGGGTCTGGCCGGACGTGTCGCCGTCGCCGACAAGATCCTCACCGGGCCCGACCACCGCCGGCGGGGGCTGGCCGCCGCGGTGATGGGCGCACTGACCGGCGCGGCCGTTGAGCGGGGCGCCGAGCAGGGCATTCTCGTCGCCAGCGAGGAAGGGCAGCGGTTGTACGCCATGCTGGGCTGGACCCCCGCCGCCCAGGTCCTCATCGCGGCGCGCCCGGGCACCGAGTACCCGGCCTGACACCTGCTCCAGGTGGTGTGGCCGACCGCCCGAAACACCTGATTCGCCGTGGATTGCGACCGCGCCTTCGTATATTGCGACCGAGAGGTCACTCTCGGTGGCGATGTATGGGGCGGGGGAGTCGTGAAGGTACGTCGACAGTCGGTGACGGCCCTGGTCGCCTCCGTGATGACCGGATTGGCGGCCGCGGCCGGTGTGATCTCGCCGGCCGGTGCGGTCGCGCCGGCTGCTGCGGTCACGCCGGGTGGTGCAGTCCCATCGGCTGGTGCGGTCTCGCCGGGTGGTGCAGTCTCATCGGCTGGTGTGGTCTCGCCGGCCGGTCTGGTCGATGGCGGGGCGGACGGTAGTGCGGCGACGATGGCCGCCGCATTCACGCCGGCGTCGCTCAAGAGCGGTGACGTCGCCGACCTGGTGTTCACGCTGCGCCGGAGTCCCGGCACCATCGGTGACATCGGCGTGGGGTTCACCGTCGTGCTGCCCGCTGCGGTCAAGACTGCCGGCGCGGGCACGACGTGGTACGAGAACACCTGTGGCGGCACCGTCACCCGGCCGACCGCGGGTGCGATCCAGCTTTGGGACGCGCTCATGCCGGACGTGGGCTACTGCTCAGTCACGGTGCATGCGACGGCGTTCCAGGCCGGGACGTACGCCGTGAGTTCGAGCGACGTGTCGGAGGTGACCCCTGGCCTGGTGCCGAGCTTCACGGCGACACTCAGCGTGACGGCTCGCCCCTATGTGGTGGCGTTCTATCAGCCGCCGGGCCAGACCGCGGTGAACGTACCGACGGCGCTGGGCATCGCCGTCATCAACCCGACCGGGGTGAGCGTGCCGTTCGCGTTCACCGCGACCTTGCCGCCGCACATGCGGGTGGCGGACCTGGGCCGGGAGATTCCGCAGAGCCCGTGCGTGACCGCGAGCCTGGCGCCGGCCGGCGGCGGCACCGTGAAGGCGGCGGGGACCGCACCTCCGACGCTGGGCCTCGAGGGCTGCGGCGTCCTCGTCCCGGTGGTGGTCGATGCGCCTGGTACGTACCCGGCGACCGGTGTCACCGTCAGCGACGCGACCAACGTCCCGCCCCGGGTCACGGACGTCGGCGGGATCGGCGACTGCGAGCCGTGCGCGCTGCTGGTAACTTCCCTGACGGTGTCGCCGCCCCCGACCCTGCCGGGCCATCCCGCCGGCGCTCGTCGGACCGCCGGTGGACTCGATTTCGGCGATGAGTTTCGGACGCCGCTGGACACGCTCCGTGACTGACGCCGAATTACCGGTATTACGATTATCGGTAATCCAATAATTCGATAATCGGCCGCAGTGCAGTTCGCCGCCTAACCTCGTGCCCAGGCCGGCCCCGGGCGCGGACGGCTCTCATGCGCAGGTGTCCTCCGCCTGGCCTCGTGCCCAGGCCGGCCCGGGCGCGGACGGCTCTCATGCGCAGGTGTCCTCCGCCTGGCCTCGTGCCCAGGCCGGCCCGGGCGCGGACGGCTCTCATGCACAGGTGTCCTCGTGCAGCGATCGCCGTTCGGTGCGGGACGCTCCGGCGGGGTCCGTGGGGTCGCGAAAGTGGCGGAGATCCTGGCCACCGGGCCGGGCGACGCGGCGGCCACAGGGGTTTGGGACAATCGCACGGTGTCCGCGCCTACCACACCCCAGCTCGCGCCGCCGGCAGATCCGCCGCGGCGGCGGCGACGGTGGGTACGGCTCGCGGTCATCGCCGTCATCGTGCTCGTCCTGGCCGCCATCGGGCTGCACGGCCGGCTGCCCGCGCCGCACGAGATCCTGGCCGCGCTGGGCGGGGCCGACTACGGGTGGATTGCCGTTGCCGTCCTGCTCCAGGCCGCCTCGATCGAGTCCTTCGCGCTGCAGCAGCGGCGCCTGCTCAACAGCCTCGGCGCGCACCTGACCCGCGGCCACGTCATGGCGATCACCCTTGCCGGCACCGCCCTGTCCATCTCCATGCCCGCCGGTCCGGCGGTGTCGACGGCGTTCACGATCCGGGAGTACCAGCGCGGGGGCGCCACCCGGGAAGCCTCCGCCGCCGCCGCGATCGTGTCGGGCCTGGCGTCGATCGGTGGGCTCGCGCTGCTGTACGCGGGGCTGGCCTTCGCGCTGCTCGCCCGCAATCCGGACGGGCTGCTCAACTGGCGGCCACTCGCGGTGGTCGTCGCGATGGCGCTGGTCACGACCGCGGCGATCATGGCCGGCCGCCGCTTCGCCCGGCGGCCCGCTCCGACCACCAAGCCGACCACGCTCGCGGACCCGACTCCGAGCGACGGACCGAGCGTCGGAACAAGCGTCGGAACAAGCGTCGGAACAAGCGTCGGAACAAGCGTCGGAACAAGCGTCGGAACAAGCGTCGGACCGAGCGTCGGACCGAGCGTCGGAACAAGCGTCGGCCTGAGGACCGACACGACCACGGGGCCGGGCGGCGCGGAACCGGGTGCGGAGCCGGGCGCGGTCGGTATGGCCGGTAACCGTGTGACCCGGGCGCTGCGGTCGTTGCTCCGCTCGGCCGGCGAGGCGTGGCGGTCCGGCGCGGAGCTGAAGGCCGGCGACTGGGTGTTCGCCCTCGTGTACGCCACCGTCAAATGGCTCACCGACGTCCTGTGCCTGGTCGCGGTCGGCGAGGCCCTCCATCTGCCGGTCAGCGTCGCGGGCATGGCGACCATCTACCTGAGTGTGCAGATCGTCCGCCAGGTCCCGCTGACCCCCGGCGGCGTCGGCGTCGTCGAGGCGGCCCTGATCGCCGGTCTGACCGCCGCCGGTGCCACCGCGGTCGGAGCGGCCGCGGCCGTGCTGGTGTACCGGGTGCTGTCGACGTGGATCCTGATCCCGATCGGGGGCATCGCGGCGGTGGTACTTCGCCGCCAGCGCGAACGCGCCTGAGCCGGCCACGGATCTCCGCATCGCCGGACGCGACCAGGGCAGGTTGACCGCGGCGGCAATGCACAATGCCGGCGCGCGCAAGCGAACTACCCAAGCGGCGGTTGCGACGGTGGGGGTAACGGCGGCAGCGGATCGGCGGCCAAGGTCTCCGCGATGAGCAGGCGCCCGGCGGGGATTTCGAGGACCTTGTGCCAGCCCAGCGCCCGCGCCCGGCGGATCAGGCGTTCGGCCAGGGCCGGCCGGTGCATGACGGACAGCAGCGCCTGATCCGTTCCGCGCCACGGCACGCGGACCCGGAAGAGCGAGCGTTTGTCGCCCTCCGGGTACACGGTGAAGACGAGGGTGTCGCGCGTGCAGCGAACCGAGACGTGGTACGGCGCACCGTCGACGACGACGGTCCGGCCGGGCTTGCCCACGCACTCACGGTACCGATGAAGGGGCCGGTTCGTTCGCGGGGGACGGCGCGGGCGCCGGGAGCTCGGTGCGGCGCAGCACCACCGCGGCGATCACCACCGCGGCGAACAGCAGTCCCGCGCCGAGGGTGAGGCCCAGCGCGTAGCCGTCGTTCAGCGCCGCCGGTGCGACCGAGGAGTCGGTGCGGTCGTGGGCCGCGGTGCCCAGCGCCGCCAGGCCCAGCGAGGCGCCGATCTGCCGGGAGCTGTTGAGCAGCCCCGACGCGGTGCCGGTCTCCGACGGCGCGACGCCGATCGTGGCCACCGAGACGACCGGGCCCAGGCACATGCCGAAGCCGATGCTGGTCACGATGGACGGGCCCAGGATGTCGGCCAGGAAGGTACCGTCGGCGCTGATCAGGCCGAACCACGCGAAGCCGGCCGCGGTCAGCAGGCCGCCGGCGATGAGCAGGGTGCGCGCCGGGAAGCGGTACCCGAGCCGGATCGCCAGCACCGCGCCCACCACGACGCCCAGGGCGAATGGCAGGAACTGCAATCCGGTGAGGGCGGGGCCGGTGCCGAGGACCCGCTGCAGGTACAGCGACGCGAAGTAGAACGCCGAGGCCATCGCCGCGCCGACGAGCAGGTTGTAGGCGTTGGCGCCCGCGACCGAGCGGTTCGCGAGCAGGCCGAGGCGCAGCAGGGGCTCCCGGGTCGTACGCCGCTCGACCAGCACGAACACCGCCAGGAGCAGCAGCGCCGCGGCGAGGGTGGCGAGGGTGGTCGCCGAGGTCCACGGGTGCCGGTCGGTGCGCACGATCCCGAACACCAGCGCGACCATGCCCGCCGTGGCGAGGACCGCGCCGAGCACGTCGGGGCGGCCGGTGCGCACGCCGGGTGAGGTCGCCGCCACGCCACGCCACGCCATGGCGAGTGCGATCGCGGCCATCGGGACGTTGACGAACATGACCCAGCGCCAGCTCGCGTACTCGGTGAGCAGCCCACCGGCCAGCACGCCGAGGGCGCCGCCGGCCGCGTTCATCGCGCTCCAGACGCCGAACGCGCGGATGCGGGCCTTGCCGGACGGGAACGCCGAGGTCAGCAGGGCCAGCGCGGCGGGCGCCAGGGCGGCGGCGCCGACTCCCTGGGCGGCGCGGGCGGCCACCAGCTGGCCGGGTTCCTGGGCGAAGCCGCCGAGCAGCGACGCCACGCCGAACAGGGCCAGGCCGAGCAGCAGGACGCGGCGCCGGCCGTACCGGTCGGCCGCCTTGCCGCCCAGCAACAGCAATCCGCCGAAGGTGAGCGCATATGCGTGGATCACCCACGTCACGCCAAGTGCGCTGAAGCCCAGCCCGGCCGCCATCTGCGGCAGGCCGACGTTCACCACGGACAGGTCCAGCGACACCATGAACTGCACGACGGCGACCGTGGCGAGCAGCAGCCCGGGCCGCGCGGAGGAGTTTTCGTACATGTACCGAAAGTAGCTTCCCCGCGCGCCGCTGTCCAGGCACGGCAGGATGGAGGGGTGCAGGAAGGCAACGCAGAAGGCAGCTCCACGCCGGGGAGGACCGGGCGCCCGCCGCGGACCTCGCGGGCGCAGATCCTGGCCGCCGCGCGTACGGTCATCGATCGAGACGGATGGGAGAAGCTCACCATCCGGCGGCTCGCGGCCGAGGTCGGCGTGGGGACGATGACGCTGTATCACCACGTACGGGATCGCGAGGATCTGCTGGTACAACTGCTGAATGAGCACGTCGAGAACCTGACGCGGCCCGAGCTGCCCGCCGTGCCGCGGGACCGGATCGTCGTGGCGGCATTGGCGATGCGCGAGGCCCTGGCCGCGTGGCCGTGGGGTGCCGAGGTGGTCACCACCGACGGGTTCGTGGCGCGGCTCAGCGACTCGGCACTGTGGATGGTCGAGGCGATCGTGGCCGGCGCGGCCGACCACGGCTGCACGCCGGAGCAGTCCGTCGATGTGTTCCGCCACCTCTGGTACTACACCGTCGGCGAGGTCCTCGTGCGCGCTCGGTCACGGGGCGTGACGCTCGGTACCGGCGGGCTGGCCGCCTCGCAGCACCCGCAGCTGGCTGCGATCGGTGAGCGCTGGGCTTCGATCGCCGCCCGCGACATCTACCCGGAGGGTGTGCGGGCCTTCGTGGACGGCCTGCTGGCGAAGGCCTGAAATCGACGGGAACACGGCCCGGGGGTGCGGGCAGACATCGGTATGTTGCACTTCATGGCCGACTCGCAGGAGCGCCCGCCGGACGTCGCGGACCTCTTCGAGCGGTACGGGGCCGAGCTGCGGCACTACTGCGCGAGCCGGGTCGGGGCGAGCCTCGCCGAGGACATCGTGGCCGAGACGTTCCTCATCGCCTACCAGCGCCGGGATCGGCTGCTCGACGGGCCGGTGCGGGCGTGGCTGTACGGCATCGCGTCCAACCTCCTGCGCCGCCACCGCCGCACCGAGACCCGCGGCCTGCGCCTGCTCGCGCGCACCGGCCGGGATCCTTTTGTACCCGATGTGGCCGACCGCGCCGTCGCCCGCGCCGACGCGTCCGCGGTGAGCCGGGAACTCGCCGCGGTGCTCGCCCGGTTACCGGCGCGGCAGCGGGACGTCCTGCTGCTGTACGCCCTCGCCGACCTCGACTACGACACCATCGCCCGCACGCTCGGCATTCCGCTGGGCACGGTCCAATCGGCACTGTTCCGGGCCCGCACCAAGCTGCGCGCCGCCCTGGCCGCGGCCGGCGACAACGGTGCCAAGGGGGACCGATGACCACCGACGACCGATCCGACCTCGATGCACTGCGCGCACTCGCCGGGCCACGCACCGTGACCACGCCGGAGGAGCTGGCCCGCCTCCGGTACCGCGTACTGCGTGGTGATGCCCCGCGCACGCGCAGTAACGTCCGCGCGTGGCTCGCCCCCGTCGCCGCGGCCGCCGTCGCGCTCGCGGTGCTGGCCGGCGTCGCCATCGCGCTGAACCGCGGCGGTGGCGGCCAGTCACCCGGCCTGAGCCCGGCCCCGTCGGGCAGCCCCACGTTCGGCGAGACGCTGGACCCGCAGGCCACCCTGGCCGAGCTGCAACGCGTCGCCGCCACCACCAGGCCGCTCGCCGCCGGGGACAAGGACCAGCTCCACGTCCGCGCCGACATGATCGTCCCCGCCGGCGGCCCGAACGGCGGAACCGTCCCGCAGGTGAATGACGCCTGGTACGAGGTGCAGGGCTTCATCGCCGTCCGCGCCGTCAGCGACGGCAGGCCGGACAACGCGGGCCCCAAGGGTGAGAGCCTGACCGACCTCGACCGCACGGAGTTCCGCGAGCAGGGCCCCGGCCCGCGGCACCCCACGCCGCAGTGGCTGGCTGGGCTCAAGCCGGAACCCGCCGCACTCGCCCAGCAACTTGGTGTGACCGGGCCGGGCAACGAAAACCTGTGGGGCACGTGCACCCAGCTGTGGGTGCTCGCTGACCCTCTGCTACCGGCCGATGCCCGCGTCGGGCTGCTCGGGTTGCTGGCCAGGCTCGACGGCGTGACCTTCCAGTCGGTGACGATCGGCGGCCAGGAGACCGTCGCCATCACCCACGTCATGGGGCGCGATCTCCAGGTCTTCATGCTCGACCCGAAGACGGCCCACGTGGTCGGGCTCGCCGTCCTGCAGCGCGGCGGCGCCGGACCGTCGCCCACTCCGGGCGTCATCGACACGCGTCCATCGCCCGGCACCAATCGCCTTGAAATGCAGTGGTTGTACTCGTACGAGCTCATCAAGCCATGACGTGACGCCCGGCGGCGCCGGATGGTATGTTCGGCGCCGCCGTGCAGTACTGCGATCCGAGGAGGTGAGACCCATCAACGCTGCGACCGATGACCGGGACTCCCTCCAGCGCATGGCCTAGGGAGCGCCCGGACAGGCATCCGAAAGGCCCTGATCCCCATGCGCTTCACCGATTCGACGTCACTCGAAGGCGTCACCGAGCAGTCATTCACGTGCAACGACGTCCCAGGTGTACTGTTCACGCCTGCGAACGCCACCGGCCCGCGCCCGCTCATCGTCCTGGGCCACGGCGGCGGCCAGCACAAACGAGCCCCCGGCGTCGTCGGCCCGGCCCGGCGCCTCGTCACCGCCGGCGGCTTCGCCGTCGTGGCGATGGACGCACCCGGCCACGGCGACCGCCCGCAGGACGAGACCCTGGCCCGGATGGCGGCCGAGAACCGCGCCGCCATGGCCACCGGTGCCGAGGTGGCACCGCGCCTGGCCGCCCTGCACACCTACGTCGCGACCACGAGCGTTCGCGAGTGGAAATCCGTCGTGAGTGCGGTACAAACGCAGAAAAACGTCGGCGAAGGACCGGTCGGCTATCGCGGACTGTCAATGGGCTGCGGCCTGGGCGTGCCATTCGTGGCGTCCGACCAACGGGTCCGCGCCGCGGTTCTGGGCCTGTGCGGCCCGCTCGGACTCGAGGCGGACGCCGCCCGGATCTCGGTGCCGGTGCAGTTCCTCATGCAGTGGTCGGACCGTTTCGTACCACGCGAAAGCGCCCTGGCCCTGTATGACGCCTTCGCCTCGCCGCTGAAATCCCTGCACGCCAATCAGGGCGACCACGGCGAGGTGCCGCGCGAGGAGATGGACGACGCCCTGCGCTTTTTCCAGCGCCACCTGGTGTAGGTAAGGTCGAGCCGTGATTACGTGCGTCGTCGAGTACGTCATCGACCCCGCGAAGACCGACGCCTTCGAGTCCTTCGCGCGCCGCTGGATGGCCCTCGTGGACCAGCACGGCGGGACGCACCACGGCTACTTCCTGCCCGCCGAGGGCGCCAGCGACAAGGCCCTGGCGTTGTTCAGCTTCCCGAGCCTGGCCGCGTACGAACAGTACCGCCAATTGTTCGGCGTCGATCCCGAGTTTGTGGCCGCCGACCGGATCCGCGACGAGAGCGGCTGCGTCCTGCGCTACGAACGCACGTTCATGCGCCCTCTCCTGCCGGAGCACTAGCCCGCTTCCGCGTGTACGGCAGCACGAACATGTACAGCCCCGTCGCCGCCAGGAAGAACAGCGGCGGCAGCGGCAGATAGAACACCCACGCGGGCGGCTCATCCTGCGCGATGGCCACAAAACACACGACGACGGTCACCACGAAGGTGATGGACAACCAACGATGCGCCTGCCGAATCCACTTCTTCATGCGGTCAACGTAGGTCCGCCGGCTCGCATGGAGCTTCTCGATTCCTGACCGGTTCCAGGGGGTGCCCGAAATAGCAAGGCGACCCGACAGAACGCCGCGGCAGCGATGGTTCGTCGTCCTGGCGGCAGGAGGAGCCGTGGCGATCCTGTGCGGTATCGGCGTCTACTGGGAGATCGGCCGGATCGCGGAGCGGCCTCCGGCGGCGCCCCAACACCCCGTGCTGGGTACGGCCGACGTGTGCTCGCTCTTCGATCGCACCCTGCTCGACCGGGCCGTGCCCGACCCGACCGGCCGCTCCTCGGAGCTGGACCTTTCGGGGCACCCGACGGGTAACAGCGGCCACTGTGCCGTCAGTTCGAGCGCCGGTTCGCTGCGGATCGACGTCGAGGTGGTGCTCGAGGTGGGTGCCGGGCTCGACCCGGCGGAGACGCGGGCGTCGCGTGAGCTCGACGGCTACTGCCGGGATGTCCTTGCGGGCGCCACGGTCCGGCCGGCGATCCAGTCGGCGGACGGGTCGTGCTCGCGGGAGGACGGCACCGCGGACGCCGTTACCGTGGTGCACTTCGCGGCGCGGAAGGGGACGCGCCTGCTCCGGACCGAATACCGCCTCGACCGGCCGATCGCCGGGGACGCGGCGCGCGCCGCCGGGCGGCTGATCGAGGACGTCACGGTGTCGGGCTTTCGGGCCCCGGTCACGGCTGGAAGTACTGCGCCATCACCTCGCTGACCCAGTGCGGCTGCTTGACGTTCGCCGGGAGGAACTCGGTCATCGTCGGCTTCAAATCGATGACGGGGGTGCCGGTGACCGCGTCCAGGCCGAGCACCGTCAACGATCGGCCCTGGACCGACTCGATGGCGCAGCACGTGACGCCGATGCGGTTCGGGCGGCGGGGGCCGCGGCCGGCGAAGATGCCGACCGGCGGGAGGTCCTGGCGGCCGCGGTACGGGCGGGGTTCGCGGTAGTCGCCCGCGTCCTCGAACCGGTCGAAGACGAACAGGACCTCGACGTGGGAGAAGTCCTCGAGGCCCTGCAGGCACGCGTCGCCGAAGCGCTCGTCGACGACGATCGTGCTGCGGACGGCGCCCCAGTTGTCGGTGTGCTGGATGTCCGTGCGGTCATTGTGGACGGTACCGATGGGGGTGATCTCGAAGCTCGCCATGGATGCGAGGCTATCCGCCGAAGCGGTCGGGGCGGCAACCCGCGAGCAGGGGCTCGGCGGTGCCGGTGAGCAGTTCGCGCGCGACGAGGCGGCCCACGGCGGGGGCGAGCGTGATGGCGGAGTGCAGCACCGCCACGTACAGGCCGGGCACCGCGGCGACGGGGCCGACGATCGGCTCGCCGTCGATCGGCATGGGGCGGGCGGCGGTCCGGGTGCTGAGCAGGTCGACGTTTTCGGCGCCGCGGAACGTGGACCGGATGGCGGCGAGGGTCCGTTCCGGCGAGTCGGCGGCGGCGACGAGCCGGTCCGGGGCGACCTGGCGGAGGTCGAAGTCCGCGGTGTTGACAACGGTGTGGACCAGGCCGGGCGGGGCGCCGAACCGCATGAGCGTCGCCGGTGAGGGGCCGACCGGGATGTGCACGCCCAGCTTCGCGGCCAGGGCGGCGGTGGCCACGCCGGCCGCGAGGACCACTGTCGTGCCGTCGCGGGGGATCGCGGTCACCGGCGTGTTCGAGTGCACTTCAGCTCCGTGGGCGCGGGCGCCCTCGACCAGCCGCTCGGTGACGCCGACCGGGTCGACGGCGCCGTCGCCGGGAGCCCAGATCGCCCACTCCGGCGGTTGACGCACGTTGGGTTCGAGCCGCGCCACGGTGGCCGCGTCGACGATTTCCTGGCCCGGCCCCGCTTCCGGCGCGGCGTCCGGCAGGCCCCAGGTCAGCGAGCCGGACCACGTCACCGGGAGGTTCGGCAACTCGGTTTCCAGGCGGTGGTACTCCTCGATGGCACTCGACCGCAGCGCGGCGGCCGCGCCCTTGCGTACGCCGGACGCGCCGATCCACGCGAAGGAGTTCGCGGTCACGCCGGCGCCCGGCCGGTCGGCATCGATCAGGGTCACGGCGGCACCGGCCCGCGCGGCGTGGTAGGCGATCGAGGCGCCGACGATGCCCGCGCCGACGACGGTGATCCTGCTGCGATTCGGCATGGGACCATCCTGCCCGGCGGTGGGCCGTAGAGTCCTGGTGTGGGGGAGGACGAGGAGACCGCGAAGGTACTGCGGGCGTGGAACACCCAGGCGGAGACGTACGACCGGCAGATCGCGCTGCTCGAGCGCATCTGGTTCGGCGGCGGACGCGAATGGCTCACCGGGCGGGCAACGGGGCGGATCCTCGAAGTCGCCGTGGGGACCGGGCTCAATCTGCCGCTCTACGCCGATCCGGGACATGTCACCGGAGTAGAGCTGAGTCCGGCGATGCTCGGCGTTGCGCGGCGGCGCGGTACCGGGGCGCGGCTGGTGCTGGGGAATGCCGAGGCGCTGCCGTTCGGCACCGAACAGTTCGACACCGTGGTGTGTGCGCTTTCGCTGTGCACGATTCCGCGGCCCGCGGTGGCGGTCCGGGAGATGCACCGGGTTCTGGTGCCCGGTGGGCGGTTGTTGCTGCTCGACCACATCGGCAGTTCGTGGCCGCCGGTTCGGGCCGGGCAGTGGGTGCTGGAGCGGTTCACGATCCGGGCGGCCGGCGAGCACTTCACTCGGCGGCAACTGCCGGTGGTCAAGGGCGCGGGATTCGAGATCGTCGAAGCCGAGCGGCTCAAGCTGGGGACCATCGAGCGCCTGCATGCCCGCAAGGGGAGCTGATCGCTCCGGGGAAGTCGGGCTGATGGCGGAGATCATCACGCACCACGGACTACTCAAGGACGTCAAGCTCCACGTCGACGACTACGGCGGGACCGGCCGGCCGCTGTCCGGGGCGTCCTGGGCGCCGCAGATTCCGGTGGTGCAGCAGCACGGTTACCGGCCGATCACGTACGACCGGCGGGGCTTCGGGCGCAGCGACAAGCCGCTCACCGGGTACGGCTACGACTCCCTCGCCGAGGACTTGCACAAGATCCTCAATGAGCTCGACGTGCCGGACGCGACCCTCGTCGGCTTCTCGATGGGCGGCGGCGAGGTGGCCCGGTACCTCGCGACCTACGGCCCCGAGCGGGTGCGCAGCGCGGTGTTCGCGGCCGCCGTCACGCCGTACATGATGAGGACCCCGGACAATCCCGAGGGACCGCTGCAGCCCAGCGAGGCGGCCCGGATGACCGCGGCGCTGACGGCCAACCAGGACAAGTTCTACGACGGCTTCGTCACCGAGTTCTTCTCCGCCGGCGGCCAGTTGCAGGTGTCGGAGCAGCAGCGGCAGGAGGCGCTGGCGCTGACCGGGCAGGCAGGTAAGGTGCCGGCGCTGGAGTGCATGGCCGCATTCGGCAACACCGATTTCCGGGAGGACCTGACGCAGGCTTCCGTGCCGACCCTGGTGCTGCACGGCGACGGCGATGCGACGGTGCCGTTCGAGGGCTCGGGCATGCGCACGCACGCCGCGATCCCGGGCAGCGACCTCGCCGTCCTGCCGGGCGCCCCGCACGGCTGCAACGTGAGCCACGCCGACGCGTTCAACGCCGCCCTGCTCAAGTTCCTGCGGCGCTGACCCGTTCGAACAGCGCCCGCAGTGCGTCGCCCGGCAACGCCGGATTGGCCGCGGCCGCCCCGCCGAGTTCGGGGTCCTCGAGCAACGGCAGGATCCTCGGTACCGGCAGGCGCACGCAACCCGCCATCGCCGCCCGAACCCCGGCGACGGGGTCATCCAACAGCCGCTCGACGAGCGCGGGATCGGCATTCGGATCGTGGGCGACCAGCCGCCGCAGGGCTGGGTCGGGGTCCTCCGCGAACCTGGCCAGCCCCTCGACCGGAAGACGAGGATGCCGGGCGATCAGGGCCCGCACCGCGGGGTCACCGTCCCCGGCGAGCGCCGCGACGACGGCCGCGGGCAGATCGGGTTGGCGCGCGGCCCAGCGCCGCAGCAGCGGGTCGGCCGATCGGGCCCAGCGCAGCGCGTCCTCAAGCGGAGGAACGACGTCGTCGCCGAGCCGCGCGAGCTGCTCGTCGCTGAGCCCGGCCCGCCGCGCGACCCCGTGCCGGACGGCGGCCTCGGGATGCTCCAGCAGCACCGCCACGACGTCGGGCGGCACGGTCGGATTGCGGCCCATCATCGCCATCGCGTTGAGGTCGCCACTGGACATGACGTGGTCGACCAGGGCGCGGGAGAGCGGCCGCTGCAGCACGCTCCAGAAGGCGTGGATGTGCCGCGCCGGGAGGTCCTCGGGCTGCATGATCTCCCGCTCGTACTCAACGGCGTGCTCAGCCGCCGCCCGCACCGCCGGCACCGGGTCGGCGAGCAGTGCCTTGCGGGCCGGTTCGTCGAGGGCCGACCACGACCGCGCGGCGAACTCGCGCACCGCCGGCCGCTCGTGGCCCGCCGCGATCCGCACGAGCCGCCGGTCGTACCCGGTCGACGCGTACAACTCCTCGAACAGCTCAACCGGCGTGAACCGCCACTCGGCGGGCGGCGCGTCGAACTCGGTCAGCAGCCGGTACAGCCGATCGTCGGCCAGCGGCGGCCGGACCTCAGCCGCCACGAGCCGGACCAGCGGCCGGGCGTGCCCGAGCATCACGGCCCGCACGGATGCGGACACCTGCCCGCGGCGGCGAAGTCCCCGGGCCGCCCGGATCGGCCACGCCTCCAGCAGCCGCAGCAGCATGTCGTCGGGCGTGGCCGGGTTGGCCGCCAGCCCCTCCAGCAGCGCATCGCTCATCGCGGGAAGGCTACGCGCGATCGCAGCGAGCGGAACGGAACGGGGCCGCCCCTCGGGAGAAGGGCGGCCCCGGTACTGCGAACACAGGTCAGACGAGCTGCCAGGGGCCCCACGGGTCGCCGGGGGTCTGGTTGCGCGTCCACCACTTGGCGACGTACTTCTTGCCCTGGTACACGACCACGTCACCGGCGGTGAAGACGCGCGACGGCGTCCACAGGGCGGTTCCGTCGGGCGCCGTGGCGATCTGCTGCCACGGGCCGTAGGGGTCGCCCGGCCGCTGGTTCTGGGTCCACCACATCGCCTGCCACACGGAGCCGTTGTAGGACACCGTGTCGCCGTTGTTGTACACCTTCGACGCGTTCCAGGCCGGCACCACGGGGGTCACGGGGGCGTTGATGCCCACGACGACCGGGTCGTGGTCCGAGGCCGCGAACGGGTCGGAGCCGTTGAACAGCAGCGTGGCGTTGTAGTTGTACCGGCTGTAGGAGTACGCGATCGCCTCCTGCGCGTTGATCTGCCAGACGTCGGCACCGGTCACGAGAGCGCGCGCGCCCGCGTTGGCCAGGACGTGGTCCAGCGAGCCCTGCTTGCCGTCGAAGGAGTACGTCTGCTCCGACGGGTCGAGGGCCGAGCCCAGGTCGGTGTAGCCGGCCTGGTACAGCACCTGCATGGGGTCTTCCTGGGTGTACGAGTTGAGGTCGCCGACCAGGAAGATCCGGTTCGTGCCGATGCCCGACGCCGCCGAGTTGGCGAACGCCACGGTGTCCTGCGCCTCCCGGACCCGGGTCGCGTTGTACGCGCCCTGGTCCTTCGCGGGGGACGAGGTGTCCTGGAGGTCGCCGTCGTACAGCGGGTCGCCGGCGCCCTTGGACTTCCAGTGGTTCGTGACGACCAGGAACGCGTCGGCGTCCTGGGCGCCCGCCTTCTTGAAGCCCTGAGCCAGGGGCTCGCGGGCGATCGAGAACGGCTGGCCCGGACCGGACGAGGTGAGCAGGATCTGCGACGTCCCCACGAGCGCGACATCGGCCGGCTTGTAGATGAACGCCGAACGGATCACGTCCTCGTCGCCCAGTGCGGGCAGGGCGCTCGGCGAGGGCACGTACGCCCACACGTTCGCGCCGGCCGCCGCGTTGAGGGCGTCGACGAGCTGGGCCAGGGCCGCGTCACGGCTCTGCCCGAACTTCGCCGAGTTCTCGACCTCTTCCAGCGACACGACACTCGCCCCGAGCCGGTTGATGCCGGTCACGATCTTCGCCTGCTGCCGCTGGAAGCTGACGTCGTTCGCGGCACCGCGCGGACCCGCGGCGTTGTTGGGACCGGTGCAGGTGCGCACGGCGATGTGGTTGCCGGCCCGGTCGTCGTAGTACGAGCAGGTGCCAAGACCCGCCGCGACGTACTTCTCGCCCGTCGTCGGGAAGTAGTTCTCGACGTTGAACGTGGCCAGGCGCAGGTTGCCGCCGACGTTGGCGGGCTGCGCGTTGGCCGTGCGGGTGTCGGAGAACGTCGCCACCGCGGCGCCGTCGTCGGTGACCTGGTGCTGCGGCTGGAAGTTCCACAGCGAGAAGCGGTACTCCAGGACCACCGGCTGGTGGAACGTGACCTTCGAGCCGACGCTGACCGGGTTGGTCGGCGTCAGCCACGGCAGCGGCGTGCCGGCGTTCGCGGCGGAGCTGTAGTTGACGCTGGCTCCGTCGTCGAGGGTCACCATCCGGGCGGCGTTGTCGGCCGCCGCGGCCTCCGCCTCGGCGCTGCCGGCCTTGCCGGCGTCGGTGGGCGTCCGCAGCGGCTTGTCGCCCGCCGCGAGGGTGAACGAGCCGTACCAGTTCGCGTCGTAGTTGTCGGACACGGTGAACGTGCCCTGCGGCGCGAGCAGCTCACCCTCGTGCGCCTCCTTCTCCGCGTCCGTGTCGAGGCTCGTCCACGCGAACGAGCCCGGCACGACCGCCGGAAGGGGGGTGGCGAGCTTGGTCACCGACGGCGAGGAGATCTCGGTCTCGCCCTGGAACTCCTGGACGGTGCCGCTGACCCGCACGCTGTCGCCCACGCTCACCTGCGCGGCCGAGATCGAGCCGAACACGAAGACGGCGTCGGAGGCGCCGGGCGTCCTGTCGTCCGCCTCGGTGCCGCCGGCGCCGCCGGTCTCCAGGAAGAAGCCGTTGAAGCCGCCGGTGGTGTACACCGCGGTCACAACGCCCTCGGTCGTCACGGGCTTGCCGACGTACGGCGAGGTGTCCGTGTTCGTGCCCTGGATCGCGGCGATCGCCAGCACCTCGGCCGCGGCGTTCACGGTCCAGGTGAACGTCGCCGAGGCGCTCGCCCCGCCGGCGTCGGTCGCGGTGACCGTCACCGACGACGAGCCCGCCGCGCTGGGCGTGCCCGTGATCACCCCCGCCGACGAGACCGCGAGGCCATCCGGAAGACCAGAAGCCCCCCAGGTGTACGGTGCGGTGCCTCCCGAAGCCGCCAGCGTCACCGGCGCGATCGCCACGCCCACCGTGGCGCTCTGGGCGCCCGGGTTCGTCACGGCGAGCGTGCTGGTGCCCCCGTCCGACGCCGCGTTCTGCGGGGTCGGCGTCGCCACGGTGAAGTCGGCGGCGTTGTTGTCGGAGTCAGCCCCGGCCGAGTCGCGCTGGTAGCTCAGCACCAGCGAGTTCCCGGACGTCGCGGACCCCTCGGGGGAGTTGCTGGTGCCCCAGCCGATCTTGTCGATGACCGACGCGTCGGTCGGCAGCACACCCGCGGCGCTCGCGGCGATGAACAGCGTGCCGCCGCCCGCGCCCGGGTTGATGCTGGTGCCGGTGTTGAGGTCCGCCGCCGGCAGCGGCGCACCGGGGTTGGTGCTCGCGTTGTTGCTGGGCAGCTGAATCAGGAAGTGACCCTTGGCGGCCACCGTCCCGGACAGCGCGAACACCTGCGCCCCGCTCGGCACGACGGTGCTGGTGGGCGCCCGGTACTGCAGCGTGTCCCCACTCAGCGAGATCGGGCTCGAGCTCGGGTTGTACAACTCGATGAACTTGTTCAGGAAGCTCGCACCCGACGAGCCGCCGTTGACGTATGCCTCGCTGATCACCAGGCCGGTGCCCGCGGGGTTCGCGGCCGCCGGACCGGCGACGAACGGCAGGGCAAGCCCGGCCGTGGACAACGATAATGCGACGGTGACCCGCCGGACGAGCGCACGGGACATAGACCCGGACCTCCGTTGGTCGGTTGGGATGTACCGCCGGCCCGCAGGCCGACCTGCGGACGTTAGGCGCCCGGATGCGACGGTCGGCAGACGAAGCCTGAACGGCGTGTAAACCCTATGGCAGTTCCGGGGAATCGAACCCGGTGATAGGGCTGGTGGTAGGGGTCCTAGAGCTGCCGGACGACCCGATCGGCCAGTGCGGCCGCGTATCCGGGCGTGAGCTCGCCGAGTCCGAGCAGCACCCGGACGTACATCGGCGCGAGAATGTGATCGACGAGGTCGAGTGCGTCGGGGACCGCCTCGCCGCGCGCCGCGGCCCGGTCGAGCATCTCCCGCAGCTGCCGCCCGCGCTCGGCCACGAACCGCTCCCGCGCCGCGAGCCCCTCCGGCCCGGCCGTGGACAGCGCGACGACCAGCCGCAGCACGGCGAGCCCCTCCGGCCCGCCGACGTCGCGCGCGACCCCCTCGGCGTAGGCCCGCAGGTCCCCGGCCAGGCTGCCGGTGTCGGGCATCGGCGAGTTCGCGGTCAGCCGCGTGATCGCCACCTCGGTGACGAGCGCCTCGAGGTTCCCCCAGCGCCGGTACACGCTGGTGTCCGCCACCCCCGCCCGCTCGGCGACATCGCCGACGGTGAACGCCCCGTGTCCCCGCTCGGCGATCAGCTCGGCGACGGCCCGGTGCACCGCCGCCGTGACCCGCGCGCTGCGCCCACCGGTCCGCCTGGCCGTCCCGTCGCCTGTCACACACGACACCTTATCGCAGTCTGAAGCTGCGTTATGCTCCTTAAAGCCGCCACTGACTGCGTTAGGAGTGTGCCATGAGTATCGATCGCATCGACGCCGCCCTCACCACGACCGGTACCGTCGTCGCCGCCCTGGACCCGGCGAAGCTGGACGGCCCGTCCCCCTGCCCCGGCTGGACGCTGCACACCGAGCTCAACCACCTGGTCGGCGGCATGCGCATCTTCGCGGCGGAACTGACCGGCACCGAGCCGGCGGGCGAGCACGAGTCGGACTGGCTCGGCGCCGACCCGCGGCGCGCCTGGACGGAGGCCGCCGCCCTGGACCGCGCCGCCTGGCACCGCCCCGGCGCCCTGGACGGCGTGGTCCGGCTCGGCTTCGGCCCGGTCCCGGCCGGGCTGGCCGCCCTGATCCACCTCACCGAACTCGTCGTGCACGGCGCCGACCTCGCCGTCGCCACCGGCCACGGGCACCTGCTCGACGAGCCGATGTGCGAGGCCATGCTGGCCACCATGCGCGAGGCCGGCTTCGACGCCTTCCGCCGGCCCGGCATGTTCGGCCCCGAACGCCCGGCCCCGGCCGGCGCCCCGGCCCACGCGCGCCTGCTCGCCTACACGGGTCGCGATCTCTGACCGCCGTTTGCCACACCCGTGACATTTGTCCCGCTGATTCCGCTACGGACGGGCCCATGATGAAGGCATGGGGGATGGGATCGTGGAGGGCGTGACGATGACGGCAGATGTGGTCCGGCTGCGGCCGCCCGCGAACAGGGTCAGCCCGCGGGCGCTGTGGTACTGGGCGGCCCGCGCGGTGGTGCTGTGGGTGGTGTTGCTCGTGCCGCAGGCGATCTGGTGGTTCGCCGACGATGGGGGGCGGGCGAAGCACCTGGTCGTGGCGGCGGTGTGGCTGGTGCTGGCCGCGGTGCACCTGGTGGTGATGCCGCAGTGGCGGTACCGGGTGCACCGGTGGGAGGCGACCGAGACCGCGGTGTACACGCAGACCGGGTGGATCAGCCAGGAGCGGCGGATCGCGCCGATCTCGCGGGTGCAGACCGTGGACAGCGAGCGCGGGCCGATCGAGCAGCTGTTCAAGCTGGCCAACGTCACCGTGACCACCGCGTCGGCGGCCGGGCCGATCAAGATCGACGGGCTGGCCAAGGTGGACGCCGACCAGCTGGTGGCCGACCTGACCGAGCGGGTCGGGCGGACCACCGGGGACGCGACGTGACCACGACCGTGGGACCGGCGGCGGTCGACGCCGGGGGCGGCTGGCGGCGGCTGAGTCCGCGGATGCTCGCCGTACACCCGGTGATGGAACTGCGGCGGCTGATCTTCCCGCTGGTCGCGCTGGCGGTCGGGGTGCAGAGCAACAAGGGCGGCGACGGCGGCTGGTGGGCGCTCGGCATCGGCGGCATCGGCATCGTGCTCGGGTTTCTGCGGTACTTCACCACCTCCTTCCGGATCACGCCCGAGTACGTGCAGGTGCGCCGGGGCCTGCTGCGCCGCCGGACGCTGACGGTGCCGCGGGACCGCATCCGCACCGTCGACGTCACCTCGCACGTGCTGCACCGGGTCTTCGGGCTGGCCCGGGTCACCGTCGGCACCGGGCAGACCGACAAGAAGAACGACGGCGTGAAGCTGGACGGGCTCAGCGCCGCCGCGGCCGAGAACCTGCACCGCGAGCTGCTGCACCGCCCGGCCCCCGCGCCGGTCGCCGGCGCCGAGCCGGTGGCGCCGCCGGCCGAGGTTCCCTTGGCGGTACTGGACCCCGCCTGGATCCGCTACGGCCCGTTCACGCTGTCCGGCCTGGTGGCGATCGGTGTGCTGTTCGGCATCGGCTCGCGCCTGGTCAACGAGAGCCACGTGGACCTGACCCGCGTCAGCGTCGTGCGCGCCGTGCTCGACTACCTGCGCGACCGGCCGCTGCCGATCGCGATCCTGCTGGTGGCGGCCGGGGTCATGGTGTTCACCGCGGTCGCCTCGACCATCGGCTACGTGCTGGGCTTCTGGAACTTCCGGCTGAGCCGGCACGGCAGCGGCACCCTGCACGTCCGCCGCGGCCTGCTCACCACCCGCAACACCACCATCGAGGAGCGCCGGCTGCGCGGGGTCGAGCTCAGCGAGCCGCTGCTGCTGCGCTCGGTGCGCGGGGCCCGGGTCCTGGCCATCGCCACCGGCCTGCGCGTGGGCCGCGGCGCCGACCGCGGCGGCTCGATCCTGCTGCCGCCGGCACCCCGGGCCGTCGCGGCGGACGTCGCCGGTACCGTCATCGGCACCGACGAGCCGCTGCACCTCGCCCTGACCCGGCACGGCCCGCGGGCGAGCCGCCGCCGCCTGACCCGCGCCCTGACCGTGGCCACGGTGCTGATCCTCATCGCGCTGGCGTCCGTGCTGTTCGCGGGCGCCCCGTGGTGGGCGTTCTGGACGTCCCTGGCCCTGCTGCCGATCGCCGCCCTGCTGGCCTGGGACCGCGCCCGCTCGCTGGGCCACGCCCTCACGCCGGACTGGCTGGTGACCCGGCACGGCAGCCTGGTCCGCCGCCGGTACGTCCTGCGCACCGACGCCGTCATCGGCTGGAACCTCACCGCGTCCCTGTTCCAGCGCCGTGCCGGCCTGACCACCCTGACGGCGACGACGGCGGGCGGCCGCCAGCGCTACTCCGTCCTCGACGTCCCCGACGCCGAGGCCCTGCGGGTGGCCCGCACCGCCGTCCCGGGCCTGCTGGAGCAGTTCCTGGCGAAGTGACCCTCAGACGCTCCAGATCCGCGCGGACCCGTCCTCGCCCGCCGTCGCGATCCGCTCGCCGTCCGGGCTGATCGCGACGTCGTTGACCGGTCCGTCGTGGCCCAGCCGGGCGAGCTCCTTGCCGGTCTCGACGAGCCAGGCCCGCGCCGTCGCGTCGGTCGCCCCGGACACCAGCCAGGTGCCGTCCGGGGCGAACGCGACGGCGGTGACGAGCCCGTCGTGGCGCATCGCGCCCAGCGGGTCGCCGGTCACCGCGTCCCACAGCTTGATCACGCGGTCGTCGCCGCCGGTGGCCAGGACCGCGTCGTCCGGGCTGAGGGCCACGGCGTGCACGGCCGCGCCGTGGGACACCCGCAGGAGCTCCTCGCCGGCGTCGGTGAAGACGACCGCGTCGCCGTCGGTGCCGCCCACGACCAGCCGGCGGCCGTCGCGGCCGAACGCCACGTCCAGCGCGGCCCGGCTGTTGCCCGTCAGGCTCAGCACGATCTCGGCGTCCTCGTCCACGAGATCCACGCTGCCGTCGGCGCAGGCGACCGCGTACACCGGATCGTCCGCCCGGGGCGCCCAGGCGATCCGGAGCACGTCGGCCTCGTGGTCGGTCTCCTCCTCCTCGTACATGTCGTCGGCGTCCACCCGGCAGGTCAGCTCGTCGTCGAGCGTCACGGCGATGTCGTCGCCGGCCGGGTTCCAGGCCACGGCGCCCCGGCCGCCCCGCAGGTCCAGGCGGTCGAGCTCGGCACCGCTCGCGGCGTCCCAGATCCGGGCGGTGTCGTCGTGGCTGCCGGTCAGCACCCGGGCCCCGTCGGGGCTGAAGGCGACGGCGACGACCGGGCCGTCGTGCGTGAGCCGGATGAAGTCCGGTTCCGTCTCGGACTCCGGGTGCGCCGGCGGGGCGACCGTCGCCAGCCAGTCGCCGGCGAGCACGCGGGCGCCCGGCTGCGCGTGCCGCCGCCGCAGCACCCCGTCCCCGGCCGCGGTGAGCCGCCAGATCGCGCCGTCGCCGGTGCGGACCTCGGCCAGCGCCGTGCCGCCGGAGATCGGGTCGCCGTCGCCGGCGAGCCAGCGCACGAACGTGGCCATGCCGCCGGGAAGGGCCCAGCGCAGCGGGGTCTCGCCCGGCTCGGGCGGGACCGCCGCGCAGCTGCGGGCCGGCGCGGCGGCGGCGAACGCGGCCGCGCCCTGCACGACCGAGAGCTCTCGGGAGCGGCCGAGGCGGATCGGGCGGCCCAGCGCCGCCCGCACCGCCGCCTCGACGGCCGGCATGCGGGTCACCCCGCCGGTGAGCAGCACCTCGTCGACCTCGTCGAGGCGGATCTCGCAGCGGTGCAGCAGCTGCTGGACGCAGCCGACGGTGCGCCGGACGAACGGGGCGACGACCCGGTCGACGACGGCGCGGTCGAGGGCGAGCACCACGTCGGTGTCGCCGAAGTCGTCGTCGGCCGTGGTGGCCTGGCTGAGCTGGTGCTTGAGCGCCACGACCTGGGCGTCGAGCTGCATGCGGGCCCGCGGCGAGGTGAGGTGGCCGGCGAGGCGGGCCTCGGCGTCGAGCAGGGTCTGGATCAGGGCGCGGTCGATGTCGCGGCCGCCGCAGTCCTCCAGGGCGGCGTGGCCCAGGACGCCGGCGCCGGTGCGGACGAGGGCGGTGTCGAAGGTGCCGCCGCCGAAGTCGTACACCAGCAGGAGCGAGCCGTCCGCCGGGGCCGGGCCGGCCATCGGGGCGAGGGCGGCCGCCACGGGCTCGGGCAGCAGTTCGACGGCCTCGAAGCCGGCGTCCGTACCGGCGCGGATCATCAGGGCGTGCCGCGGGTCGTGCCCGGTGTACGACGCGGGCACGGTCAGGGCGGCGCGCGTGACCGGGCGGCCCGCGGCGCGCCCGGCCTCGCGGCGCACGGCGGCGAGCATGGCGGTGACCAGTTCGAGCGGGGAGTACGAGCGCTCGCCGAGCGGGATGGGCACCGTCTCGCCCAGGTCGCGCTTGAACTCGGCCCGGTACTCGGTCGGGCGGCGGCGTTTGCGTACCTCGGCGGCGGTACCGGTGAGGAGCTCGGCACCGTCGAGGCAGACCGCCGAGGGCCAGGCCCGGCTGTGGCTGCTCGGGTCCTCGATGAACTCCTCGGCGCCGTCGGCGATGAGGATGGCCGAGGTCGTCGTCGTGCCGAAGTCGATGGCCAGGACGGGGTCCGGGTTCACCATGTGCTCACCGTGTTCAGCTCGTGGATGAGGTACTCGTAGGCGCGCACGACGATGCGGGCCGCCTCGCGGTCGGGGCCGTACAGGATGCCGGACATCCAGTGCACGCTCCACCAGGCGTGCCGCTCCCGGGCCAGTTTCTGCAGGTGCTCCGGCGGGGTGTCCGGCGGGGCGCCGAGCCGGTCGCACGGGCGCCGGCCGAACTCGCCGAGCACGCGGCGGACCTCCTCGGCCTCCGCCTCGCTGCCCGGGTTCAGGCGTCCCGTGTAGAGGTTGCGCAGTACCGTCAGCTGATCGATCCCCGGCTCGTTGAGCGACAGCCGGGTGAAGACCCCGATCGCCTCGTCCAGGGCGGTGCGCTCGCGCGGGCCGAGGCCGGCCGCCAGCTCGTGCGGCATCCGGCCGATGCGCTCGGTCGCGGCGTGGAACTTCAGCAGCGACGCCCGGTGCCCGAAGTGGTCGACGAGCTTGGCCCGCAGGTCCTCCATCCCGCTGTCGGCCAGCAGGTGCGCGCGCAGCGGCTCCAGGGTGTCGATGCCGTCGCGGATGGCGGTTGTGGCCGCGAAGAGGCCGTACGCCGCGAACTGGTCCCACAGCCGGCGCCGCTGGGCGGGCTCCAGGGGCAGCTCGGCGTTCTCGGCGGTGAACCGGTCGGCCATCACCAGGCGGCCGCGCAGCCGCTCGGGCGGGAGCGCGGCCAGCTCGCGCAGCTGCTCCAGGGCCGGCTCGTCCAGCACGCTGGCGCCGAGGCCGACCAGGCTGCACACCGGCGTGAGGTCGTAGAGGCGGCGGTGCATGTTCGGCGCCTCGCGCAGCGTGCGGTCGGCGAGCCGGCGGCCGATGACGAGCGGGTGCTCCTCGCCGTACCGCCACCGGTGCTCGCACTTCGTCAGCACCCCGAGTGCGTTGAGCGGCGTGGCGTCGGCCCGCTCGCCGCCCAGGAAGTTGTCCAGCAGCTGGGTGTCGGCCTCGGCCGGGCCGCGGATGCCGACGACGAGCAGCAGCGCGTCGGCGGTCGAGGCGTGCTGCAGCGTCGAGGTGCGGATCTCGCCGGGGACCATGCGCAGGAACTCGAGGGTGTTGAGCGAGTCGTCGCCGAACACCGCGTCGAGGCCCGGGGTGTCGATGAGCTCGAAGCTGCGCAGGTACTTCGCCGTGGTCTCCACCACCACCTCGCGGATGCCCTGCAGCTGCTCCATGTGCTCCTCGCGCCGTGCGGTGAGCGACTCCAGCGCCTCCAGGCTGTACGGGACGGGGGGCCGGTTGTCCTTGTAGTGGACCATCAGGCCGGGCTTGGTGCCGTACCGGAGACGGTTGACGTTGTAGGTGAGCTCCTGCGAGCCGGTCGCCACCCGCTGCTCGCCGATAAGCGCGTTGACCAGCGTGGATTTGCCGGAGCTGACCCGCCCGACGACGGCGACGCTCATCAGGGCCCTGGCCCGCTCGCGGATCGCGCCGAGGGCCTGGCGCAGCAGGCGGGTCCGCTCGGCGCCCGGGGCGAGGATGCGGTCGGCCTCGGCGAACGCGTCGGCCAGGCGGCGCTCCAGGGTCTCGGTCACCGGCCGTCCTCGCCGACGCTCGACAGCCGGGTGACCCGCTCGATCAGCGCGGCGCTGCCGTCGCGCAGGTCCAGCAGCGGCGCCTGCTCCACGGCCAGCTCGGCCAGGCGCGCCTCGGCCTGCTCGGCGGTCGCGGCGGCGGCCGCCCGCAGCCGCGGCAGGGTGTCGGTGATCCGCTCCTGCTCCCGGTTGATCCGGCTGTCGAGCTCGGCCGCGATGTCCTTGGTGTAGTCGCCGACCACCCGCTCGACGGCCGCCTCGATGGTGCGGGTCTGGTTGCGCCGCCCGTCGGCGACGGCCGCCCGCAGCTGGTCGCGCCGCTCCGCGAGGACGTGCGCCGGGATCTCCTCGGTCACCTCGACGGTCCAGCGCCGCTCGGCCCGCACCAGCTCCTCGCGCTCCACGACCCGCACCTTCGGCGGGACGAAGGCGTCGTAGCGCTCCTGCCCCTTCGTGCCGAACAGGAACCCGACCACCGACCGCGCGCCGCGGGAGACGACGTTGCGCTCCAGGGTGACGGTCTCGCGGACGGTCCGGTACTCGGCGGGCTCGTACCGCTCCTCCGTGCGCGTCGGGCGCTGCAGCCGGCCCAGCCCGCCGAGGTCGACCAGGCCCGGCGGCGGCAGGGCGCCGAGCGCGCTGTTGCCCAGCTCGAGGCCGATCTCGGCGGCGAGGTCGCGCTGCAGCTGGGCCGCCTGCTTGCCGCCCCACTCGCCGACCGCGGTCATCGCCATGTCCAGGTCGCCGTTGAGCCGGGCGCCGAGCCGGTCGGGGTGCTCCTGGTACTCGCGCTCGTCGACGTACTCGCCCTCGGCCCGCGTCCAGACCCGGTCGAACTCGCCCGCCGCCCGCTCGGCCAGGGTGCGGCGCAGCGCCTCGACGGACTTGTCCAGCCGCAGCCGCCAGGGTGCCGCGCCGGCCGCCAGCTCGGCCAGCCGCGCCGACTCCCGCTCGGTCTCGCGCTCCAGCTCGGCGAGGCGGTCGCGGCTGCTGTCCCGCAGGGCCGCCTCTTCGGACTGCAAGGGCTGCAGCAGTACCCGCAGTGCCGCATCGAGCTCCGCCAGCGCGCCGCCGAGGATGACCTTCGCGCGGTGCCGGGCCAGCTGCGCCCACAGGGCCGCCTCCAGCCGCGGGAACCCGCTCTGCTCGATGAGCTCGGCGTCGTCGATGGCCAGGCCCTCCTGCTTGGCCAGGCTGGACACCGGGAACACCCGCACGGCCGCCCCGTCGCGCCCCGTCGCGTCGGCCACCCGCCGGCGCACCCCGTCGACCCACACGTCGATGTCGGTGACCAGGTCGGCCTTGGTGATCGCGACGAGCAGCGCGTCGGGGTTGTCGCTGCCGCGCACCGCGTGGGCCGCCTCGGTGAGGAAGTCGACCTCGTACCTGCTCAGCGGCTCCTCGGCCGAGGCGACGAACACGATTGCGTCGGCGGCCGGCAGATAGTGCTTGGTCACCCGGGTGTGCTCGTAGAACACGCCGCCGACGCCGGGGGTGTCGACGAGCAGCATGCCGGCCGCGATCCGCTCGTCGGGCAGCGTGATCTCGACCAGCCGGGCCCGGTCGGCGTCCGGGTTGGTGGTGCCCTGGGCGGTGAACTCGCCGATCTGGTCGCGCCGGATGCGCCGCCGCTCGGCCGGGCGCGGCGGGTCCTCGTCGAGCGTGACCCACACCTCCTCGCGGTCCCCGCGCCCGATCGTGGTGACCAGCCGGGTGGCGAAGAACGCGTCGGTGGCCAGCAGGTTGGGCTGGTTCAGCAGCGCGTTGAGCAGGCTGGACTTGCCGCGGTTGAACTCGCCGCAGACGACCACGGTGAGCCGCCCGCCGAGCAGCCGCTCCTGCGCCCCGAACAGCCGGTCCACGGTGACCTCGGCGCCGCGCCCGTGGGCCAGCGGGGTGACCCGCTCGAACTGCGCCAGGATCTCCTGCCGCAGCACGTCGTACTCAGCCACCGAGCCCTCCCAGATTCCATCGCGCCACCGTCCGCTGCGTCGCGAACACGACCGCGGCGCCGTCCGCCGTGAAGGCGAGGTCCTGTGCGGGTGCCAGCGCGATCACCTGGTTCGGGCCGGCCAGTTCGGCGTTGGTGACCGCCTGGTGCAGCATCCGCTCGACCAGCGCGCCGGTGCCGAGGTCCCACACCCAGACCTGCCCTTCGTTCGCGGCCCCGGCGAGCAGGCGGCCGTCGGAACTGACGTGCAGCAGGCCGTAGGTGTGCCCGTTGCCCGGGATCTCCAGGAGCCGCTCGCCGGTGCGCACGTCCCAGATCCGGATCACACCGCTGCCGGCGACCGCCAGCCGCCGGCCGTCCGGGGTCCAGGCGAACGCGTTCACGGACTGGTCGCCGACCGACCCGACGTTCGCCCCGTTGCGCAGCTCGAACAGCTGGCGCTGCCCGTTGATCACGAGCTCGGCGCCGGGCGAGACGACCACGGGGTTGGTGTTGGCCAGGCCGTCCATGCGCCGGCCGGCCGGCGTCGCGCCGTTCACCGGTGACCAGGTCGTCATCTGCTGGTAGTGGGTCAGCGCGACCACGGTCTCCGCGTCGGTGAAGGCGAGCGGGTAGAGGGTGGCGCCGTTCGGCACGCCGAGCGGCTCGAACGCGGTCCGGTGCAGCTCGGTCCCGGACTCGGCATCGAGCACCACGGCAACGTTGCGGACGCCCTTCGCCGGGTCGTGGGCCCAGACCGCGATCCGGGACCCGTCGGGCGCGAAGGTGGCCACGTGGGGCCCCTCCACCTCGGCGCTCCACAGCGGCTCGGCCGTCTCGGCCAGCCGCAGCAGCTGCACCGTCCCGTTCGTGCGTACCACGGCCCGGTCCCCGGCCGGCGACACCCGGACCGCGCCGGACGGGACCTCGAACACCTGGTCCGGCGGGGTGAGCACCGGCCGCGGCCCGGCCGCGCGGTGCGCGGTGCGGCCGGGTGGTCCGGCGGTGACGAGCCAGTCGCCGGTGGCGATGCGCCGACCGGCCGCGGCGTGCAGGCGGTGGACGCGCAGCGGGCGGTCGCCGGTGCGCAGCTGCCACAGGCCGCCGTCGGCCAGGCGGAGCAGGGCGAGTACCGCGCCCGGGGCGACGTCGGCGCCGGGGGCGACCTCCCAGCGCAGGAGGGTACCGCTGCCGCCCGGCAGGTCCCAGGTCAGCGGGCGCAGGTCCGGGCCGGGCGGGGTGGCCACGCTGAAGCGGTCGGTGACGGTGCGGGTCCAGGCGGCGGCGCCCTGGGCGACCGCGAGCTCGGGGTCCTCGACGCGGCGGACGCGGTCGCCGAAGGCCTGGGTGACGGCGGCGAGGATGGCGGGCATCCGGGTGGTGCCGCCGGTGAGGAGCACGGCCGACAGGTCCTCGGCCCGCAGCCCGCAGCGGTCCAGCAGCTCGCGGCACAGGGTGAGGGAGCGGACCACGAGCGGGTCGACGGCCTTGCTGAGCCGGTCCCGCTCGACGTCGAGGAACAGGTCGGCCGGGGCGAAGCGGGCCTCGACCTCCTCCTCGTCGCTGAGCCAGCGCTTGACCGAGGCCGCGAACTCGCCGAACTCGACCTCGTTGCGGGCCCGGGCCGCGACCGAGCCGTCGCCGGTCAGCCAGGTGGTGAGCGGCTCGCCGGCCAGGGCCAGGAGTTCGCGGCGCATGAGCACGTCGACGTCGCGGCCGCCGCAGTCGTCGAGGGCGGCGTGGCCGAGCACCTCGTGGCGGGAGTCGGCGGCCAGCCGGACGAGCGCGGCGTCGAAGGTGCCGCCGCCGAAGTCGTACACCAGCACGGTGTCCCCGGCCGCGAGGGGCGCCCCGGCGACCGGGGCGAGGGCGGCCGCGACCGGCTCGGGCAGCAGGTCCACGACGGCGAACCCGGCCGCCTCGCCCGCCGCGATGAGCAGCTCGCGGCGCGGGTCCCCGGCGCGGTAGCTCGCCGGGCAGGTCAGCACGGCCCGGGTGATCGGCGCGCCGTGCAGCCGCTCCGCCTCGTTGCGGATCGCCGCGGCCAGGGCGGCGATCAGCTCCTCGGGCCGCCGCTCGGCGTCGCCGAGGCGCAGCGGCACGTTCGCCCCGAGGTCGCGCTTGAACTCGATCCGCGCGATGTCGGGGCGGGAGGGCCGGCGCAGCTCGGCGCGCCGGCCGACCAGCAGCTCCCGGCCGTCCCAGGCGGCCACCGACGGCCAGACCCAGGACTCGCCGGAGCGCTCCTTGACCAGCCGTACCGTGTCCCCGACGACCAGCGCCGCGGCCGACGTGGACGTGCCGATGTCGAGAACGAGAACCGCCTCGTCGTTCATGCGTTTTCCTCCACCCGCAGCTGGTCGAGCAGAACCTCGTAGGCGCGCCGGATCACGCCCGCCGCGACCCGGGTGCGTCCACTGTGGACGCGGGTCAGTTCGGTGGTGGCCCAGTGCTCGATCCTGGTCAGCGCCCGTTTCCGCAGCGCGTCCGGGTCGCTGTCCGGCGGCAGGCCGAGCCGTTCGGCCGGGGTGCGGCCGCGCTCGCCGAGCACCCGCAGCAGCTCCTCGGTCTCGGCCGTCCCGAACGCCAACCGCCCCGCGTAGTGGTCGCGCAGCACGGTCAGCTCGGCGAACGCGTGCACGGTCACCGCCAGGCCGGTCACCTCGGCCACCGCCCGGTTCACGGCCCGCCGGCTCGCCGCCTCGGCCGCGATCCCTGCCGCGCCGGCCGCTTGGCCCGACGCCGCCGCGCCGTCGTGTGGCGCACCGTCGTGTGGCGCGCCGTCGTGTGGCGCGCCGTCGTGTGGCGCGCCGCCGTGGGGCGGGGGAGTGACGGGTGTCTGCGCGGGCGGCATCGGGCGCTCGAGGGAGCGGACCTCCTGCACCACGCGGTCGAGGCCGATCACCTCCGCCCGGGCCGCGAAGTGCCCCAGCAGCAGCTCCCGGAAGCCGGTCAGGCCGCTGCGCTCCAGCAGCCCGGCCCGCAGCTCCTCGGCGCTCGTGCAGCCCGCGCGGATGAGCTCCGTGGACAGCCACACGCCCCAGCCGCCGAACCGGTCCAGCAGGGCCGCCCGCCGGTCCCGCCGCACCGGCAGCTCGGGCAGGTCGCGTCCGGCGAACGCGGGGCCGAGGCGCAGGCGGGACTGGAGCAGCTCTGGACGTACCGATGCCAAGGCTTGAAGGTCTGTGCAGTCGTCGGCGGTGAACGTGCCCGCCGCCGCGGCCACGAGGCCCGCGAGCGGGCGCAGCTCGAACAGCAGCCGGTCCGCGCCCGCGTTGCGCATCATCATGTCGGCGACGCGGCGGCCCTGGGCGATCGGGTCGGGGTGCTCCGGCCAGTAGTACTCCACCTTGGTCAGCGCGCCGACCGTCGTCACCGGGCCGGAGCCGCCGAGCCCGGCCCGCGTGAAGTCGGCCAGCAGCTCCGCGTCGGACTTGGCCAGGCCGCGGTCGAAGACCATGATGAGCGCGTCGGCGCGGCTCGCGTGGCGGGCGGACAGGTCGGTGATGTCGTCGCCGCTGCGGCCCAGCCAGCGCAGCGCGTTGGCCGAGTCGTCCTGCAGCGACGAGTCGAGGCCGGGCGTGTCGACCAGGTCGTAGTCGGCCAGCCCGGGGTTGGGCAGGCCGACCTCCAGGTGGTCGATGCGCAGCAGGAACCGGCGCAGGTCCGCGTCGCGCTCCCGGGCCCGCGCGGCCAGCCGGTCGAGGTGCCCGAGGTCGTGCCGCTCCGGCTCGGCCCCGTCGGTGAAGTGCACCGTCAGCGACGGGTGCTCGGCGTGGCGGAACCGGCTGACGTTGAACGTGAGCTCCAGGGCCCCGGTCGGCGCGAGCGGCGCCCGCAGCAGCGCGTTGGCGAGCGTGGACTTGCCGGAGCTGATCCGCCCGACGAGCGCGACGCGCAGCCGCTCGCCCAGCCGCGCCCGGACCTCGCCGAGGATCCGGCGGGCGTGCCCGGCCTCGTCGCCCGGCACCCCGTCGAGGACGGCGCCGGCGCGGGCGAAGGCCGCCTCGGCCGCACTGACGGGCTTGCGGTTCACCGGCCCGCCAGGGTGGCCGCGCTCTTGGTCAGCTCGGCGATGCGGGTCGCGGCCTTCTGCAGCGGCTCCCGCTCGGCGCGCAGCTCGCCGAGGCGGCGCTCGGCCTCCGCGACGCTGCCCTCCCGCTGGCGCTCCAGCCGCTTGACCGTGTCGTCGGCGCTCTCCAGCTCCTGCCTGATGCGGCTGCTCAGCTCGGCCGCGAGGGCCTGGGTCAGGCCGCTCTGCAGCTCGGCCAGCGCCTGCTCGAGGTGGGCCTGCTGGCCCTGGCGCAGCGCGGCCAGCTCCTGGGTGAGGCTGCGCCGGCGGGCCTCGCGGTCGGCCTTGGCCTCCTCGTTGCGGGAGTGCTGCCAGCCCATCGAGGCGCCCCAGAGCGTGCCGATGGCGCCGACGATCCAGGCCCCGAACTGCGCGCCGGCGACGGTGCCGGGCCCGGGCGCGACGAGCGTGCCGATGATCGCCCCGACCGTGTAGCCGACCGCGCCGCCGAGGGTGCCGCCGGTGCTCGACGCCCACCCCATCTCGCGCAGCCGGGCCGGCATCCGGTTGGGCCGGTCGGCCGCGCCCAGGCCGCCGGTGACGGCGAGGGTCGGCACCGGCGGGTTCGGCAGCGTGGCCAGCCGCGGCCGGGTCAGCTGCAGCTCGCTCTGGGCCGCGACCTCGGCCAGGACCCGGGACGCCTCCCGCGCCGCGAGGTCGTTGAGCCCGCCGACGACCATGGACGCGTCCGCGGTGATCTGCCCGACCAGCCGGCTGGTGTCGTCGAGGAACTCGTTGCGGTACACGTAGTCGGTCGCCACCCGCTGCCAGACCTCGTTGAGCCCGGCCGCCGCCCGCCGCTTCAGCAGCCCGCCGAGCTCGGCGACCTTGCGGTGCAGCTCGCCCGTCCACGCGCCCGAGCCCTGCCGCAGCACCTGCAGCCGGCGCTGCTTGGCCGCGATCTGCTCGCGGAGGGCGGCCAGTTCGGCGGTACCGTCCTTGCGCAGCGCCTCGATCGCGATGTCCACCGGCCCGAGCAGCGCCTGCGCGGTCAGATCGAGATCGGCCAGCGCGCCGCCGAGCAGCAGCGTCGTGCGCCGGCGGTGCAGGGTGCTCCAGATGACGGCTTCCAGCCGGTCGAACCCGGCCACCTCGCGGTCGAGCTCGTCGCCGGACTCCAGCCAGTGCAGCTGGGCCCGCGCCGACACCGGCACCACCTCGACGGACCCGGCCGGACGCCCGGTGGCCGCGGCGACCTTGGCCCGCATGTCCTGCAGGTGCGGGGTGACGTCGCCGACGGTGTCGATGCGGGTCAGCACGTACAGCTGGCCGTCGGGGTCGTCGGCGACCTGCGCGGCGGTGGTGGCGCTGCGCAGGAAGGTCAGCTCGCTCTGGGTCAGCGGCTTGGTCGTGTCGGAGACGAACAGCACCGCGTCGGCCGTCGGCAGGTACGCCATCGTGGCCGCCGTGTGCTCCTCGAACATCCCGCCGACCCCGGGCGTGTCGACCCACCGGATGCCGGAGCGCAGCCGCGGGTTCGGGGTGAGGATCTCCAGCAGCAGCGCGCGCTTGACGTTCTGCGGGTTGCCGAGCTCCGTGACGTACTCCGCGATCTGCTCCCGGGTGATCGCCCGGCGCTGCTCGGGGCCGCCGTCGACACCCTCCAGCACGACCGTGATGGACTCGGTCTCGGCGTAGGCCACGGTGGTGACGAGCCGCGTGGCGATCACGGTGTCGACCGGCAGCAGCGGCTCCTGCTCCCCGAGCAGCGCGTTGAGCAGCGTCGACTTGCCGCGCTTGAACTCGCCGCAGACGACCACGGAGAGGCGCCCCTCGGCGAGGCGCTCGCGGGCCGCGCCGAGGCGGCGGATGCTCTCCTCGGCCTTGCTCTCGGCGGCGGTCCCGGCGAGCACCTCGAACAGGCCGAGGGCCTCGTCGCGCAGCAGCTCGAACGCCTCGGCGGCATCGCTCAGCGTCACGTCGTCCGCGCGCTCGTCGTCGGTCATGGCGTTCCCCTTCAGATGAAGTCGTCGTCGGTGCCGCTGGTGGCCGGGAAGGTGACGCGGGGCGCGGGCGTCTCCCGGACGCGCGTGAGGTCCCGCCATCGAGTTGCTGCGAGCGGGCGTTCGGCCCGCAGCGGCGTCGGGGCCAGGTCGACGCTGACGATCCAGTCGCCGGAGGTGAACGCGGCGCCGGGCCGGGCCTGCTGGGCCACGATCCGGCCGGGCTCCTCCGGGCCGCGCAGCCGCCACAGCGCCCCGTCGTCGGAGCGGGCGATCCCGAGCAGCTCGCGCGCTCCGAACGCGGCGCCCTCCGCGACCAGCCAGCGCACCAGCGTCGCCGAGGACCCGTGCAGGTCCCAGCTCAGCGGCAGCCGGTTGGCGACCGGGCGCCCCGCGGTGATGTCGCGCTCGTGGGAGCGGCCGGCGAGGAGGGCTGCCCCCAGTACCACGGCCAGCTCCGGATCCTCGGCCCGGCGCAGCGGCACCCGGAACTCCGCCGCCACCGCCGCGGCGACCAGCGGCATCCGGGTCGTCCCGCCGACGAGCAGGACCGCGCCGGGATCCTCGCCGGCCCGGGCGATCAGCGTCCGGCAGCACGCCAGCGTGCGACGCAGCAGCGGCCCGGCCAGCGCCGCCAGGTCCTCGGTGCGCAGGACCACCGGCGCGGCCGTCGGCGACGGGTAGTCCTCGACCTCGTCGGACGCGCTGAGCTGGTGCTTGAGCCCGCGCGCGAAGTCGGTCAGGTGCAGCCGGGCGCGCAGCGCCGCGTCGCCGGTGAGCCCGAGGTCCTCGCCCGACTCGGTGGCGACCCGGGCCGCGATCAGCCCGTCGATGTCGCGGCCGCCGCAGTCGTCCAGGGCGGCGTGGCCGAGCACGGTGTGGTGGCCGTCGCGGCCGTACCGCACCAGCGCCGCATCGAACGTGCCGCCCCCGAAGTCGTAGACCAGCACCACGTCCCCGTCGCCGAAGGGCGGGCCGGTCAGCGGGCCCAGCCCGGCCGCGACCGGCTCGACGACCAGCTCGACCTCGGCGAAGCCCGCCGCCTCCCCGGCCGCGATCATCTCGGCGGCGCGCGGGTCGTGCCGGCCGTACGCCGCGGGCACGCTCAGCACCAGCCGCTCGACCGGCCCGCCGGCGATCTCCGCGGCCAGTTCGCCGTAGGCGCGCAGGAGGGCGGCGACGAGGTCGCCGGCGCGATAGGGGTGCTCGCCGAGCAGTACCGGCGCGCTCTGCCCCAGGTCGCGTTTGAACTCGGCCCGGAACGCGGCCGGCGCGCCCCGCTTGCGCCCGGCGGCGGCCGAGCCGACCAGGAGCCGGTCGCCCTGCCGGAACACCGCGGACGGCCACGAGTAGAGGCCGCTGGCCGGCTCCTTGATCAGCCGCAGCCGCCCGCCGCCGTCGACGAGCGCGGCCGAGGAGGCCGACGTGCCGAAGTCGACCACCAGCACCGGCCGGTTGTCCTTGTCCAAGCCTCGCTCCGTCCCGGTTCTCGTCGCGTTGTCAGCCGGTGGTGTCGACGGTGACGATCCAGTCCCCGGTGAGCACGGCGTCGCCCTGGTGCGCGTGCTGCACCTGGACCCGCCCGGCGCCGGCCGCGGCCAGGTCGATCAGCGACCCGTCGGCCGCCCGCACCCTTCCCAGGACCTGCCCCGCCGTGTACCGCTGCCCGGGCCCCACCAGCCACTCGACCACGGTCGCCGGACCGGCCGGCAGCGTCCACGACAGCGGCTGGCGCTCCGGCCGCGGCGCCTGCGCGGTGGCCGTCAGCACCGCGCCGCCCGTGGCCCACACCCCGGCGCCCTGCGAGACGGCGACCTCGACGTCCTCGGCCTGGCGGACCGGCAGCGCGAGGGTGCGGGCCAGGTGGTCGGTCACGCCCGGCAGCCGGCTCGACCCGCCGACCAGGACGACCGCCGCGACCGGGCCGGGCCGCACGTCGTCGAGCAGCCGCCGGCAGCAGTCGGTGGTGCGCTCCAGCAGCGGCTGGGCGAGCAGCCGCAGCCGCTGCTGGTCCAGGCGCAGCACCAGCCCGGCCGCGCGGAAGTAGTCGTCGGCCGCGGTCTCGGCGCTGACCCGGTGCTTGAGCTGCCGGGCGAACTCGGCGAACTCCATCGTGTCGCGGGCCGCGGACAGGCGGGCGTCGTCGTCGGCGTCCTCGGCCGCGTCCAGCACCCCGGCGAGGGTCGCGCCGCCGGCCGCGCGCAGGTGGGCGATCACGGCGGCGTCGAGGTCGCGCCCGCCGCAGTCGTCGAGGGCGGCCGCGCCGAGGACGGTGTGCGGGGCCCCGTCGCCCGCCCCGAGGCGGACGAGGGCGGCGTCGAAGGTGCCACCGCCGAAGTCGTACACGAGGACGGTCGCACCCGGCGGCAGCGGCTCGCCGGCGACCGGGGCGAGCGCGGCCGCGACCGGCTCGGCGACGAGCTCGGCGGCGGGCAGCCCGGCGTTGCGGGCCGCCTCGAGCATGTCCCGGGCGCGCAGGTCGTCGGGGCCGTACGAGGCGGGCACGGTGATGACGGCGCGGGCGACCCGGGCGCCGTGGACCCGCTCGGCCTCCTCCCGGATCGCCTGCAGGATGAGCGTGACGAGATCGACGGTGCGCAGTGGGCGCTCGGCGAGGTACAGCGGCGTGCCCTGCCCCAGGTGCCGCTTGAGCTCGTCGCGGAACCCGCCCGGCCGCAGCCGCCGCCGGCTGACCGCGGCGGTGCCGACCACCGGCTTGCGCCCGTCGAAGAAGACCGCCGACGGCCAGGTCCAGCCGCCGCTGCCCGGCTCGCGCAGCTGGACCCGGCGCACGCCGTCGGTCAGCGTCGCCGCCGAGCTGGTCGTGCCGAAGTCGATGGCGAGCACCGCGCCGCCCATGCCGCTCACTCCTCCTGGACCGCGCTGGTGATGGAGTACACGTCGACGGAGCCGCTCTCGCTGCTGCCGACCGCGAGCCGGGAGCCGTCGCGGCTGAACGCGATCGCGTCGACGGAGCCCTCCGTGGCCAGGTTCAGCACGGTCGTTCCGGCGTCGAGCGACCACACGACGATCCTGCGGCGCATGACGACCGCGAGCAGCCGGGCCCCGGGCGCGAGGGCGGACACGACGTCCGGCGCGGGCGGCGGGGTGACGTCCGGCGCCGTGACCTCGGTGACCGCGCCGGCCAGGGCGAGCCCGTCCGGCGTCGGCACGAGGACGCGGAACGCCTTGACGTCCGCGCCGCTCCCGGTGAGCAGGGTCGTGCCGTCGGCTCCGAAGGCCAGCCACTTGGCGATCCCGGCCGCGCGCACGTTCAGCCGGCCCGGCCCGGTCACCGCGAAGAGCATGCAGCCGCCCGTGCCGATGACCGCGAAGTACCGGCCGTCCGGGCTGAACGCGATGGCGCGCAGCCGGTTCGCGCCAATGGTGAACCGCCGCGGCTTGCTGCCGGCGACCAGGCGCGGGGCGGTGGCGACGGCTGACCGGGTGGTGACGAGCCAGTCGCCGCTGAGCACCCGCTGGCCGAGCAGCGCCTGCCAGTGCAGGATGCGGCCGGGGGAGCCGGCCACGAGCTGATGCAGGCTGCCGTCGGCGGCGCGCACCCGGGCCAGCGCCTCGCCGGCCGCGAAGTCGGTGCCCTCCGGGCGGCGCTCGACGACCGTGGCCCGCCCGCCGGGCAGCGTCCACGCCAGGGGGTTGACCCCGGGCCCGGGCGGCGCGCCGGCGATGGTCCGGTGCGGCGTCTGGCGGGCCCACTCGCAGGCCCCGCGCACGGCCGCGTGCTGCGGGTCCTCGGCCTGGCGCACGGGCAGCCCGAGCCCCGCGGCCACGGCGGCGGCGATGACCGGGCTGCGGGTGCTGCCCCCGACCGCGAGCACTCCCGCGATCTCGTCCGGCGCGACCTCGCAGCGCACCAGCAGGGCCCGGCAGCACTCCAAGGTGCGCTCCACCAGCGGTACCGCCAGCTTGCCCAGTTCGTCGCGGGTCATCTCGACCAGCTGGTCGTCCCGGGTGAACTCGCCGGCCGTCGGCCCGTCGGAGAGCTGGTGCTTGAGCTCGACGGCCAGGTCCATGAGGTCGAGCCGGGCCCGCAGCGCCGCGTCCCGCTCCACGTTGCCGGCCCGCAGCGGGTCGGGGCGGCCGAGCTTGTCGAGCACGGCGGCGTACACCGCGGCGTCCAGGTCCCGTCCGCCGCAGTCCTCGACCGCCTCGAACCCCACGATCTCGTGCCGCGCCGCGCCCAGCCGCACCAGCGCCGTGTCGAACGTCCCGCCGCCCAGGTCATAGACGAGGACCAGCTCGCCCGGCTTGAACCCGCTCCCGGCGGCCGGCGCGAGGGCGGCCGCGACCGGCTCGGGCAGCAGCTCGGCGATCCCCAGCCCGGCGTTGCCGCACGCGGTGAGCAGCGCGGCCCGCCGCGGGTCGTCCGGGCCGTACGACGCGGGCATGGTCATGAGCACGGCACCGACCGGCCCGCCGAGCAGCCGCTCGGCCTCGGCGCGCAACGCCCGCAGCAGCACGGTCAGCAGGTGGGTCGCGTCGAACGGCGCCCCGCCGACCACGAGCGCGGCGCTCTGCCCGAGCTCCCGCTTGAACTCGTGCCGGTACGCCCCGGGCCGCACCCGCTTGCGCTTCTCCGCCGCCCGCCCGACGAGCAGCGCGTCGTCGTCGGCGAACACGGCGGTGGGCCAGCTCGTGGAGCCGCTGGCCGGGTCGTGCAGCGGCTGCGCGCCGGCCGCCGTGACGAGGGTGGCCTGGGTGGTGCTGGTCCCGAAGTCGACACAGAGGACCGGTTCGGTCATCGGCAAGTCCCCATGTCCAAGAGGTACCGTGCCGCTGCCACCCCGGGGCACCCCCGGAGATTCCGAACTCGGTGTCCGGTTGGTGCCTTGTTTCCGGCTGTTACTCCCGTTCCACTGTGTGCAGTCCGCCTTCCGGCGTCCACCATTCGACGACGAGCAGCGTCGCCTCCGGGTTGAGATGCGTGTGCACGACCTCGGCGATGTCGGCGCGGAACCGGTCGCCCTCCCCGCCTTCCCCCTCGGCCGCCGCCGGCACGGCCCGCCCGGCGATCTTGGCCTCGCCGGGCCACTGCGCCTCGGCCCCCTCGACGGGGTCGACGGTCGCACTGTGCAACGCGAACCGCGGATCCCGTTTCAGGTCGGCCCCCTTGCGCGCGCCGCTCATCGAGCCGAACGTGAGCTCGCCGCCCTCGAAGGCCGCCTCGATCCCGGAGATGCGCGGCCCGCCGTCGGCCCGTACCGTCGCCATGGTCTTGTGCTTGTGCGCGTCGAACAACGCCTGCACGCGCTGCGCAAACTCGGGCGCCGCCCGCTCAACGTCCCGCCAAGCCGTCATGCGCCCATGATTCCATCCCGGGGGTTTGATACAACATTGACCATGAAACTCGCCGAGGCATTGGCGCTGCGGGCGGACGCGGCGCGGCAGGTGAACCAGCTGCAGGCGCGGATCACGGCGTCCGCGCGGTACCAGGAGGGCGAGGAGCCGGCCGAGGACGCGGCGGCGCTGCTGGCCGAGGCGGGCTCCCGGCTGGGCGAGCTCGAGATGCTCATGCGCCGGATCAACCGCACCAACTCGGCGACCCAGCTCGCCGGCGGCGGCACGCTCACCGACGCCCTGGCGCGCCGCGACGTGCTGCGCTTCCGGCACAAGCTGGTCACGTCGGCGGCCGGCGCGGCGGCCGGGGAGGGCCAGCGCGGGGTGCGGCAGCTGCGGTCGGAGCTGCGGATGATCGCCGCCCTGCCGGTTGCGGAACTGCGCCGCGAGGCCGACGACCTGGCGCGCGAGCTGCGCGAGGTGGACACGCTGATCCAGCGTACGAACTGGGAGGCCGACCTCCTGGACTAGAGGACGCGGAGCAGGTAGTCGTCGTTGGAGGCGCGCACCGACCCGAGGGCCGACGGGTAATTCGGCTCCCTCCTGGTGCGCCTGAGGGCAGGCGCCGGGGTTCGACTCCCCGGTTCACATCGCATGCCCAGCACGGCACACAGGTAACGGGGCACGGTGTACGCCACACAACCAGGTGCGGATCCACGACGGCGAGGGCGGGTACGGGGTACTCCGCGTCACTTCATCGCGCGACACCACGCGAGCACACGGTCGACGTCGCCGCGCCGCGCGCTCGTCCGCCCACCGCCATCCAGGCGGTCGGCCACCACAGCTCCCCGGCATCGGCGAGCTCGCGGATCCAGGCGGCGTGCTGCGGGCAGTACCGGCCGGGCTCCTCGCCCTCGAAGAAGACCCGCTCCTGGTAGCCGTCGGGGCATGCCGCCGCGCCGAAGGGATTGAGCACGCCGTCGAGGTCGAGCAGCAGCATCGGTACCGTCGAATCCACGCCCCTCACCCTGAGCGCGGCGGGATGATCGTGTGGGCCAGGATGAGGCCGTCCTCGCCGGTGTCCGGATAGTGGGCTGGTGAGCGGTACAGCTCGGCGAAGCCCCATTTGCGGTAGAACGCCAGCGCCGGGGTGTTGGTGACGCGGACCTCCAGGGTGAGCAGCTCGGCGCCCTCGTGGGCGGCGGTGTCGAGGGTGTGCCGCAGGAGCCGGTCGCCCACGTGGCGGCGGCGCCAGGCCGGGGCGACGGCGATCTTGGCGAGGTGGGCGCGAGCGTCCGGGGCCAGGAACCAGCCGACGTAACCGGCGATCGAGGACCTGTCCGCGCAGCGGGCGACCCGCCAGCGGGCGGCGGGGTCGGCGAGCACAGCACGGTACACCCGGGGAGGGAACGGTGTCGGAAAGCTCACGCGCTCGATGGCGGACACCGCGGGCACGTCGCGGCGGTGCATGGCGTCGAACACGAGCGTGCTGTCGTCCGGTCGGGGGGATCCGCGGGCCACTCGACCGAGCGTAACCGGGTCGCGCCGGTGACGGACTTCGGTGCGCGCGAGAGCTACGATCGCTGGCACGGTCCACGTCGGCCCGTGCTGGTGGATGTGGGGACCTCGTGGAGTTGTCGGTGCTGCCCGGAGCGGGCGCGACGGTGGTGACGGCGGCCGGGGACCTCGACATCGCCACCTCGGACGAGCTGCGGCGCTACCTGCACGCGGTGCTCGACGAGCACGACGCCGAGCTGTACGTCGATGTCGCGGCGGTCCAGTTCATCGACTCCAGCGGGCTCGGGGTGCTGGTCAGCATCTATCAGCGGCTGGTCGGGCGCGGGCAGCACCTCACGCTGATCAGCCCGCACGAGCGGCTGCTGCGCACGTTCCGGCTGACCGCGCTGGATCAGATCTTCACGATCCTGCCGGCGCTTCCCGCGGGGCCGGCCGCCGCCTAGCGTGCGCGGTGAGCAGGGCGATGTCGTCGTCGTGCCGGTGCGTGTCGGTGTGCGCGACCACGTGGTCGGCGATCCGCCTCGCGCCGTCGCCGGGGCGCTCGCGCAACACCTCGTGCAGCCGGGCCAGGCCCGCGTCGAGGGTGCTCGTGCGCGATTCGATGAGCCCGTCGGTGTACAGCAGAAGCGTCCCGCCCTCCGCCAGCTCCACGGTGTGATCGTGCCGCGGGGTCGCCGGGTCGACGCCGAGCAGCAGGTCGTGCTCGGCGAGCAGGCGGGGGTCCGCACCCGGGGCCAGCAGCGTCGGCGGCGGGTGGCCGGCGTTGGACCAGCGCAGCGTGAACCCGCCACCGGGCGCGGGGTCGAGGCGGGCCAGCACGACGGTGGCGAAGATCTCCTGGCGCAGCGCCCGGCAGGCCGTGTCGAGCCGGCGCAGCGTGGCCGAGGGCGGCTCGTCCCGGTCGGCGACAAAGGCCCGCAGCATGCTGCGCAGCTCGCTCATGGTGGCGGCGGCCTCCAGGCTGTGGCCGCAGACGTCGCCGATGACCAGCGCGAGCCGGCCGCCGGGCAGGACGATCGCGTCGTACCAGTCGCCGCCGACGTGGTCGTCGTCGTGGGCGGGGATGTACCGGGCCGCCAGGTGCAGCCCCGCGACCGCCGGCAGCGGCGTGAGCAGGGCCTGCTGCAGAGTGGCGGCCGCGGTGTGCTCGTGGTGGAGGTGGTCGGCGCGGTCGAGGGCCTGGGTGACGTACCCGGCGATGGTGAGGATCACCGCCTGCTCCTCCAGGTCGACGTCGCGCGGCTCGCGCCAGGCGAAGGTGAGCACGCCCAGCGCGGCGTCGCCGTGCAGCAGCGGAGCGCACGCGACCGCCTGCCAGCCGAGGCGGCCCAGGTCGGTGGCGGGCTGGGGGAAGGCGGCGCGGATCGCCTGCGGGTTCGACAGCACGTACAGCCGGCCCGCCCGCGCCGCGTTCACCGCCGGGCGCAGCGCGGACTCGGCGAACCCGGCCCACCGCACGGCCAGGTCGCCCGGCAGCGGCGCGAACGTGGCCAGCTCCGGGTCCCCGCCGAACAGCGCGATGCCGATGTCGGCGGGCTCCAGGACGCTGCTGACCAGCCGCCCGACGGCCGCGACGACGTCGTCGATCGTCGTGGTGCCCGTGAGCGCCACGCTGGCGTGCAGCAGCACCTGGCTGCGGTCGAACGCCCCGCGCAGCCGGTCGCCGCGGTCGAGCGCCGCGTCCTGCCCCGCCTCGGCCCGGCGGGTCGCGATCCGCAGGCGCAGGCTGTCGGAGCAGGCGGCGCCGAGGTCGGCCAGCAGCCCCAGCTCCGCGCCGGTCCACGCGCGCGGCACGGCGTCGATCGCACAGAGCGTGCCCAGGACGGTACCGTCGGCGTCGGTCAGCGGCACCCCCGCGTACCCGGCGATCCCGAGCCCGCCGGGCACCCGCTCGTCGAACCGCGCGTCGGCGATCGCGAGGGGTTCGTCCGCATCGGCGACGTACCCCTGGGTCCATCGCTCGGTCGCCCACGGCTCGCCGAGTCCGGCCGCGCCCGGAAACACGCGGCCGCCCGGCCCGGGCAGCGAGACGAGGGCGACGGGCGCGCGCAGGACGGTGCGGACCATCGCCGCGAACCGGTCGAACACCGGGTCGGGCGCGGCCCCCAACCCCGTGCGAGCCGCGGCGCCGGGCCCCTCTCCCATGCGGGCCGCGGCACTCGGCCGGCTGGACGAAAGACCGGATGACACGCGCGAACTGTACCGGCCGCGCCCCGCGGTCGCCACGCTTCGCTCCCGGGAGGCGGCGCGACGGCGGCCGGGGTAGCGTTGCACCGCCATGCTCACGCTGACCGGCGACACCGACGGCACCACGCTGACCATCACGGCCAACGGCGACATCGACCTGTCCAACAACCGCCGCCTGGCGGCGACCGTCGCGGAGCACGAGTCCGCCGACCTCACCACCATCGTCCTGGACCTGGCCGGCGTGGACTTCTGCGACTCGGCCGGCCTCGCGGCGATGGTCCGCCTGTACCGCGCGTCCGCCCTGGCCCACCGCACGCTGGTGATCCGCGCCCCGAGCGAGAACCTGACCCGCCTGCTGGAGATCACCGGCCTCGACCGCGTCTTCACGATCGAGCCCGCCCCCGCCTGAGCGTCAGCTCCCGAGCTCGGGGTACCGCGTGGGCGGCCGCTGGAGCACCACCCGCTCCTGCCTGGGCAGGCGCGGGCGGGTCACCAGATACGACACGGCCGCCCCGCCGACGCCGAACACCAGCGCATACGCCGCGAGCGACGGCTGGACGTTGCCGAGGTAGCCGAGGTAGCTGTTGCCCACCTCCTTGATGAGCCCCGCCGCGCTGGTGCCCCCGAGGAGAAAGGTCAGGCTGATGGGTACGCCTGGTGCGGCCCGGCAGAGTTCGCGCGCGTACTCCCGGGCGGCCGCCTGGATCGCCTCCGCTCGCCCCGTGTCGCGCTCGGGAAGCCTGTTCTCGATCCACCGGCGGCGCTTGACGAAGTACTCCTCGGCCAGGCCCGACCGGTAGACGCCCAGCACCCTGTCCGGCGGAGCTTCGAGAATGCTGCACACACTCGGGACGAGGAGCTCCAGCTCCAGGGTCGAGGGCATGAGGAACTCGCGCTCGGCGTCCGCGTCGATGGCGATGGCGATGGGTGTGAGCGCCGCGACCGAGTGGCGGCTGGCGTTGAAGGCGTCGGCCTGGCTGTTGTGGTAAGCGACGTTGACGAGGTCGACCAGGTACTGGACCTGCTCCATGGTGTCCCGGTCCCGGCGGTCCCGCATGGCCTGGAGCAGCTGCCGCGGCTTGTCGAACTTGTCCGCGGCGCCGTGGACGTCGAGCAGCCGGCCCATGACGTTCCACACCTCCCCGCGCCGGACGCCCGGCCGCCCGGACGAGTCGGCGGCCTCGGTCGCCGCCTTCGCCGCGGCAAGGATGCGGTGCCGGAAGCCGGCGGTCGCCGTCCAGAGCTCGGCCTGCCGCTCGGTGACCGGATGGGGAAGCTCGCCCAGCGCGAACAGATCGTCGAGGTACGTCGAGTACGCGGCACCCATGTCGCGCTCCCAGTACGCGCGGCGCGCGTGGGCGGAGCCGACCAGGGCGTCGTCCAATGCCTCGGCCATCTTCTGGGGTGTCGTGCCGGCGCGCTCGTACTGCGCGCGCTCCAGGCCCAGGATGTTCTGCGCGCCGATCGCCTCCAGGCCCTCGGCGAAGGTCTCGGTGGTCTCACTGCGGAAGGACGGCACGACGAGACCGTTGCGCATCGCGTGCTGCAGGAACGACCACTTGCTGTGGCGCTGCGTCACGTGCCGCAGCACGGCTTCGTTGTTGAAGAAGAAGGTGTCCGGGAGGACGATGCCGCCCTGCTGGAACAGGATGCTGTACACCAGGCTGTTGTTGAACGTCGCCGTGCTGTCGGCGATGTTGTGTTCGATGCCGCCGTCGGCCGCGGAGAAGTAATACGGCCGATTCCACGGTGTGAATTCGGTGGTCCGTACGAGCCTCATGATGCATGGGTACCGCTCGCGGGGGCCCTCCCGCATCGACCGAAGGGCCCCCGCGTTCCGCGGTCTACATGTGGGCGGCGGGCGCCGCGTCCGGGTCGACCGAGAGCGGGCCCGAGCGCAGCAGCAGGCCGCTCACCACCGCGCCGACCAGGAAGAAGGCGGCGACGCAGGTGAAGGTCGTGGTGTAGCTGTCGATGGCCGCCGCCAGGGTCGCCTGCGGGGTCGGGGTCTTGCCGGCCAGGGAGTGGGTCAGGGCGCTCGAGGCGATGGTGGACAGCACCGCCGTGCCGACCGAGCCGCCGATCTGCTGGGCGGTGTTGACCAGGGCCGAGGCCACGCCGGCGTCCGCGGCGCGGACGCCCGAGGTGCCGGCGGTCATGGCCGGGGCCATGGCCAGGCCGATGCCGACGCCCGAGACGAGCAGGGGGCCGAGGATGCTGCCCGCGTAGCCGGAGTGCACGGTCAGCTGGGTCAGCCACAGCATGCCGCCGGCGGCGATGAGGAAGCCGGCCGGGACGAGCGGGCGGGGGCCGACGCGCGGGACGACGATGCTGGTGGCGAGCGTGGCGGTGACGGCCAGGGCGCCGATCATGGGCAGGAAGGCGGCGCCGCTGCGGATCGGGCTGAAGCCGAGGTTCTGCTGCAGGTAGTAGGTCAGGAACAGGAACACGGCGAACATGCCGACGCCCAGGGTCAGGACCGTGAGCAGGGCGCCGCCGCGGGTGCGGTCGAGCAGGACGCGCAGCGGGATCAGCGGGTGGGCGACGCGGGTCTCGATGACGACGAACGCGGTCAGCAGCACCACGGCGGCCGCCAGCCAGCCCCACACCGCGGGGTTGCCCCAGGCGTGGGTCTCGGCGTTGCCGAAGCCGTACACGAGGGAGAACAGGCCGGCCGAGACCGTCACGGTGCCGGGGACGTCGAGGCGGTGGCCGGGGCCGTCGGCGCGCTGGTTGTGCAGCAGGCTCAGGGCGCCGAAGGTGGCGAGGACGGCGAAGACGATGTTGACGTACATGCACCAGCGCCAGTCGAGGTACTCGGTCAGCACGCCGCCGAGGAGCAGGCCCATCGCGCCGCCGGCGCCGGCGATCGCGCCGTAGATGCCGAAGGCCTTGGCGCGCTCCTTGGCGTCGGTGAACGTCGTGGTGAGCAGCGACAGCACGGCCGGGGCGAGCAGCGCGCCGAAGGCACCCTGCGCGGCGCGGGCGGTGACCAGCAGGCCGAAGCCCTCCGCGGCGCCGCCGATCGCGGACGCGGCGGCGAAGCCGATGAGGCCGATGAGCAGCGTCGTCTTGCGGCCGATCAGGTCGCCGACGCGGCCGCCGAGGGGGAGCAGGGCGCCGAACGCGAGCGCGTACGCGGTGACGATCCACTGCCGGTTGTCGTTGGAGAAGCCCAGCGCCCGCTGCGCCGAGGGCAGCGCGATGTTCACGATCGTGGCGTCGAGCACCACCATCAGCTGGGCGAGGCCCAGCACGCCGAGGATGGCCCACCGCCGGGCGTGGTGCGGGTGGGTCTCCTGGGCTTCCGCGATGCGGGCTCGTTCCAGGTGGGTGGTGGTCATGGCTGCCTCTCCGGGTCGCTTGCGTGCTTCGCGTCATCCGTTCGGCTGTCGTACCGCCGGAATGAGCGACAGTCCCGCCAGGCACCCGTGCGGCAACCCGATGGATCCCGTGCCCCGGAGTTGTCGAAGCAGCCCGTCGCCGCTCGACGCACAGGCAAACGAGGAAGAGGAGAACGCCATGAAGATCGTCGCCGGGCTGCACGTGTCGCTCGACGGTGTCGTCGAGTCCCCGGAGCGCTGGAGCTTCGACTACTTCTGCCCGGAGGTCGGGGCGTCGATCAAGGCCCGCCGCGACGCCACCGAGCTCCTGCTGCTCGGGCGGAACACCTACCGGGAGTTCGCGGCGATCTGGCCGGGGCAGCAGGGGGAGGTCGCCGACTTCATGAACGGCACCCCGAAGCTCGTGGCCTCCACGACGCTGACCGACCTCGGCTGGGGCGAGGCGGCGCTGACCGACCTCGCCGACCTGCGGGCCCGCAAGGACAAGCCCGGCGGCAACATCACGGTCACCGGCAGCGCCACCCTGGTCCGGTCGCTGGTCCTGGCCGGGCTGGCCGACGAGCTGCACCTGATGGTCTGCCCGGTCGTGCTCGGCGCCGGCAAGCGCCTCTTCGACGACGTGGGCGGCCGGGCGCCGCTGCGGCTGCTCGCGTCGGAGACGTTCCCGACCGGCGTCGCCCACCTCACCTACGGCCCGGCCTGACGCCCCGTCGTGCGGACGCTGAGCAGCGTCGCGCCGAGGTCGCGGAGTCCGGCGAGGATGCCGTACAACTGGGCCTGATCGACGACGGGACCGGCGAGCCTGCTGGTCCCGTCGGGGTCGTGGGCGATGCTGAGCCCGCCGAGCCGCTCCGACCAGTGCCGGTCGAGGTGCCCCGCGACCCGGATCTCGTAAACGTCGCTCATGAGCGCCGCACCACGTACTCGGCGACGGCCAGGTTGATGACCCAGCCCGCGCCCTTCGCCAGGTCGCCGACCAGCACGCCGGGGCCGAGGAGCGCGCCCGCGAACCCCTCGGTGAAGGCCTGCGTACCGGCGGCCAGCCCGATCGCGTACGCCCGGGTCATCCAGGCGCGGTGGGCGGCGACGTCCCCGCGGCGGATCGCGGCCAGGCCCAGGACCAGGCTCGCGGCCATCGCGGTCCCGAACACCAGCCGCAGCGCGAAGAGCAGCGCGCCGGTGCCGGGCTTGGCCGTGTACAGGATCGTCATCCACAGCGCCGACCCGGCCACGAGCAGCCCGGCGGCGGCGAGGACCCGCCCGGCGCGGCGGTGCCAGGCCGGGTGGGTCCGCCGCAGCCGCGGGACGAACTGGAAGGCGCCGGCGAGCGCGTACCCGGCCGCCCCGACGATGTGCACCACCAGCGGGACGGCCAGCAGCGACGGCCGCTGCGCGAGGTCGAGGAGCCGGATCGTCCCGGCGGCGAGCGGGATCGCGCTCAGCGCGACCAGCGCCGCCGGGACCGGCCAGGAGGCGGTCATCGACCGGCGGGCTGCAGGACCGGCGGCGCGTCTTCGAGCGCACTCGAAGCGTGGTTGCGCCACAGCGACACGCCCAGCCCGACGAGCGCGACGCCGACCGGCACGGCGATCGGCCGGTTGAACGACTCCGGCAGCACGGCCAGGGAGGCGGTCCCGGCGGTGCCGGCGGCCAGCAGCGCCGAGGCCCACCGCGCCAGCACCCCGGACCGGAACAGGGCGATGCCGAACAGCAGGCCGCCGAGCATGTAGCCGGCCCCGCTCAGGTTGAACAGCATCTGCAGGCCGCCGATGTCGCCGGCCGGGTGGCCGCCGGCCGCGGCGACGATGACGTCGTTGACGTACGCGGGGTTGGTGCGGGCCAGGCCGGGCAGCACCGTGGCGGCCATGATCTCCACGCCGACCATGCTCAGGTACCCGGCGGCGAAGATCAGGTACCCGGCCAGCCCGAGCAGCCCGACCCGCCGGTACTGGCGCAGGTACATCCCGGTGATGCCGGCCAGCGCGAGCGCCGCCATGACGGCCTTGGCGCAGCTGCGGACGGTCCACTCGGTCAGTTCGGCCGAGGCGGCCACCATCGGCGGGTGGTTGATCTGGACGGCGACGAAGATCGTCCCGGCGGTGGCCGCGGCGAGGGCGGCGGCCCGGAACAGTGCGGAAACTGTGATGGTCATGCCGGAAAATCTAGGAAACCGGCTGGTCGCCGCACATCATCAAGCGATGCGATCCGGGTTGATGATGCCGAGCTCGCGGGCCCGTCGCACCGCCGCCGGCCGGGTCGTCACGTCGAGCTTGGTGAAGATGTGCCGGGTGTGGGTGCGCAGCGTGTTGACCGAGACGAACAGCCGCCGCGCGATGTCCGGGCCGTTCAGGTCGGTCGCGAGCAGGCGCAGCACCTCCACCTCGCGGGCGCTCAGACCATGCTCGGGCCCGGCCTCGGCCAGCAGCTCCCGCACGGCGAGCGCGTCGGCCACACTCGCGCCGCGATCGCCCGCCCGGGCCGCGGCGATGAGAGCATCCAGACCCGGCACGTGTACGGCCTGATCCCCGTCGATCCGCCCCTGCGCCACCAGCAGCCGCGCCAGGGTGAGCTGGTTGAACTCCTGCAGATAGGTCGGCTCGGCGACGGCGCGGACCTGGTGCTCGGCGGCCCAGTCCCAGGCGTCGGCGAGCCGGCCGAGCGCGATGTGCAGGCGGGCCTTGAGCGCGGGAACCGGCCGTACGTCCGGGAAGTAGCCGGGCAGGAAGAGCTCCCCGGCCCGGTCCAGCGCCGCGAGCGCCCCGCCGGCGTCGCCGCGGGCGTGCAGGAGGGCGGCGCTCGTGACGTACCAGCGATGGCGGTTCTCCAGCAGCGAGGCCGCGTCGCCGAGACTTCGAGCGAGCTCCAGGTGCTCGGCCGCGCCGCCGGGGTCGCCCTGCGCGAGCAGCACCTCGGCCAGCCCGACGTGCAGGTCGCCGGTGATCGGCAGGACGCCGGGCCGGCGGTGGGCGTCGGCGAGCGCCCGCTCGTACAGCCGCCGCGCTTCGACGGGTCGGCCGCGGGCCAGCCACATGGCGCCGAGGACCACGGTCATGCCCAGTTCGTCGGCGACGTTGCCGGCCGCGTGCAGGCTGCGCCGCGCCTCGGTGAAGACGGCGATCGCCTCGGGCAGGTCGCCGGCGGCCCAGGTCGCGAGGCCGAGGAACCCGGCGGCCCCGGCGCGGGTCAGGTGATGCCCGGGGCCGGTGAGCTCCAGGGCGCGGCGGGCGTGCGCGGCGGTCCCGGCGAGGTCGCCGTGGGCCTGCGCGAGGGCCGCCCGATACATCTCGATCGTCCCCGGCAGGTCACCGTCGGGCCCGGCGGAGGCGGGCAGCGCGGCCTCGGCGGCGTCGAGCCAGGCGGCCACCCCGGTCAGGTCGCCCTCGGAGAGCCGGGTCCAGGCCAGCCCGGTCGCGAGGGCCGCGCGGCGGCGCACGACGTCCGGCGGCAACGCCTGCAGCCACGCGCGCAACGTGCGGTCCTGGCGCTGCCGGCGCAGGTCGTCCTGGGCCAGCTCGAGCAGCTCGGCCGCGTGCTCGCCGTCGCCGCCGGCCAGGGCGTGCGGGATGGCGTCGGTGCGGCGGGAGCGGCCGGCGTACCAGTGCGCGGCCGCGCGGTGCAGGGTGCGCGCCCGCGCCGGGTCGAGCTGGGCCCGCAGCGCGTCGGCGAACAGGTGGTGGTACCGGTAGCGCGAGCGGCGGTCGTCGAGCGGCACCACGAACAGGTTCGCGCGCTCCAGCCGTTCCAGCGTCGCCTGGCCGTCCGTGCGGCCGGTGATGGCGTCGCACAGCGGGCCGGTCAGCTCGTCGAGCACCGAGGTGTCGAGCAGGAACGCGCGCACGTCGGCCGGCTGGTGGGCGAGCACGTCCTCGACGAGGTAGTCGAGCACGAACCGGTGGCTGCCCGAGAACGCGTCGACGAACGTCTCCACGTCGTCGCCCGCCCGCCCGCGCGCGGCCAGGGCGGCCAGCTGCAGTCCCGCCGCCCAGCCCTCGGTCCGCGTCTCCAGGGCGGCCACCTGCCCCGGCTCCAGGCGAAGGCCCATGATCTGGTTGAGGAACGCGTCCGCCTCGGCGGGCGTGAAGCGCAGGTCGGCCGCGCGCAGCTCGGCCAGCTCGCCCCGGGCCCGCATCCGGGCGAGCGGCAGCGGCGGGTCGGCGCGGGTGGTGATCGCCATGGTGACGTGCGCCGGCAGCCGGTCGAGCAGGAACGTCACCACGTCGTGCACGGCCGCCGTGTCGATCACGTGGTAGTCGTCCAGGGCGATGACGGTCGGCTCGGCGGCCGCCGCGTCGAGCAGCGCCTGGCGGTCGTCGTCCGGTCCGGCGCCGAGGGCCGCGGCGAGGTCGGCCGTGAAGCGGCGCGGGTCGGCGTGGCCCGCGTGCAGCGCCAGCCAGGCGACCCGCGCGGGCGAGCCGGCCAGCCACTGGGTCACGACCGTGGTCTTGCCGAAGCCGGCCGGGGCCGAGACCAGGACCAGCCGCGGCGGCTCGGGGCCGAGCGCGTCGAGGAGCCGCTCGCGCGGGACGAGGGCCCGGCGCGGGCGCGGCCGGTCACCCGGCGTGGGGGTCACGGTGCTCCTCGTCGGCGCGCAGCAGCATCCGCTCGCCGGGCCGGCCGAAGATGCTCAGCACCTCCGCGGGTTCCTCGCCGGTGCTGCCGAACCAGTGCGGCACCCGGGTGTCGAACTCGGCCGCCTCGCCCGCCCCGAGGACCAGGTCGCGGTCGCCGAGGACGAGCCGCATCCGGCCGCTGAGCACGTACAGCCACTCGAACCCGCCGTGCGCCCGCGGGTTCGGGGCCGACTGCGCAGCCGGGATGACGATCTTCCAGGCCTGCACGCCGCCCGGGCGGGTCAGCGGCAGGACCGTGCGCCCGTTGACCCGGCGCGGCTTGATCCGGATGCGGGGATCGCCGACCTCGGGTGCGCCGACGAGGTCGTCCAGCGGCACGCGGTACACCTGAGCCAGGGGAAACAGCAGTTCGAGGCTCGGCCGCCGCTGACCGTTCTCCAGCCGCGACAGGGTGCTCTTGGAGATGCCCGCCTGCTCCGCGGCCACCGTCAGGGTCAGGCCCCGCTGCTCGCGGATCTGCCGCAGCCGCGGTCCGACCAGGTCGAGCAGCTCCTTCATGACGACCATTGCAGCGCCGTTTCCCAGAAATGGCAACGAACGTTGTGGCCGGGCGGGCCGCGGGGGAGATTGCAGGTATGAACGAATTCGACGTGGTCATCATCGGCGGGGGAGCCGCCGGACTGTCCGCCGCGCTGGTCCTGAGCCGGGCCCGGCGCCGGGTCGCGGTGGTCGACGCGGGCCGCCCGCGCAACGCCCCGGCCGCGCACATGCACGGCTTCCTCGGCTCCGACGGCCTGCCGCCCGGCGAGCTGCTGGCGGCGGGGCGCAAGGAGGTCGAGGGGTACGGCGGCGTCATCATCCCCGGCACGGTGCAAGCGGTGTCGGGGGCGGCCCCGGCCTTCACCGTCGGCCTGGCCGACGGGGAGCTGCGCGCCCGGCGGGTGCTCGTCACCACCGGGCTGACCGACGTGATCCCGGACCTCCCCGGCGCCCGCGAGCGGTGGGGCCGGGACCTGCTGCACTGCCCGTACTGCCACGGCTACGAGGTCCGCGACCGCCCGCTCGGCGTGCTCGGCGGCAATCCCGAGGCCGTCGCCCACGCGCTGCTCATCCGGGAGTGGTCGGCCGACCTCGTGTTCTTCACCCACGGCACGGTCCTGGACGAGGCGCAGCGCGAGCGGTTGCGGTCCCGCGGCGTCGCCGTCGTCGACCACGCCGTGACCGACCTGGTCGTGACCGGCGACGAGCTGACCGGCGTGCGGCTCGACACCGGCGAGGTCGTGCCCCGCGCGGCCGTGTTCGTCCGGCCCCGGTTCGTCGCCAACTCCGGCCTGCTCACCGGCCTCGGCTGCGCCACCGACGGCAACGGCTGGGTGACCGTCGACGGCACCGGGCAGACCAGCGTCCCGGGCGTCTTCGCGGCCGGCAACGCGGTCAACCCGCGGGCCACCGTCATCACCGCGGCCGGCGAGGGATCCGCGGCCGCCATCGCCGTCAACACATCACTCGTGGAGGAATCGCTGTGAACCGACCGCCCTCGAAGCACCAGCTGGCCGTCATGATCTGGCTCGCGGTCTTCCCGACGCTCACCGTGCTCAACCTGGCCCTCGGGCCGTGGCTCGCCCACCTCGGGCCGGTCCTGCGCACGTTCGTCCTCGCCACCATCGCCGTGCCCATCGTCATGTACGGCCTGATGCCCCGCCTCCACCAGCTGCGCGCCCGCCTGCTCGCCCGGCGCGCTCTCGCCCGGCGCGCATAGAGCTCGCCAGGCGCGCTCTCGCCAGGCGCGCTCTCGCCAGGCGCGCTCTCGCCAGGCGCGCTCTCGCCAGGCGCGCTCTCGCCAGGCGCGCTCTCGCCCGGCGCGCATGGAGCTCGCTCAGCGCCCGCTGCGCTTGAGCACGCGCATGGTGTGGCTGAAGCCCACCAGCTCGTGCCCGACCACCTCGACGACGGCCGACAGCGCTACTGACGCGATCGCGGCCACAAGTGCGGCCAGGCTCGACGAATCCGCGAGATCGACCGGCCCGGTCGCACCGAGCACGAACGGCACCGCGACCGCCGCCGCCAGGGGCACAAGAGCACAAGCCAGCAGTGGTACGTGCGTCAGGTCGTACGCGTGCAGCAGGACGCTCCAGGTCGCGAAGATGAGCACGAGCAGGACCGCCACCGGAACGGCGAGGGCGAGCGCGACCCGCAGCACCGACAGCTCCTGCTCCTCGACGGCGGTCGTGGCGACGCGCAGCCCGGCCCCGACGGCCGCCACGGCGCCGAAGATCGGCAGGTGGGCGTACCGCCACGCGAACGTACGCCGGGGGAAGCGCTCGAGAATCGACCGGGCGGGGATCAGGAAGTACGTCCACCAGAGCCCCGCCACCAGCACGAGCCCGGACGCGACGATCACCACCGCGGCCGGGCTCCAGCCCCGGGCGTGAATCAGCGCGGCGACGGCGCTGACGGTCGCCGCGATCACCTCGCCCAGCGCGATCAGGGTCAGCAGGCCGAACCGCTCCGCGATGTGCCCGGCGTTCCAGGGCGGGGCCCCCAGCCGCCGCTCCAGGACGACGGGCGCCGCCATCTCCCCGCACGCGAGGACGGCGAGCACCGCGATGGTGACGCCGACCGGCAGCGGCAGGAGCGCGGACAGGACCCACCCGGTCTGGACGACGGCGATCGTGACCGCGTAGGCGCGGGCGATCCGCCGGTGCGCCGGGTCCTGCCGGGCCGCGCGCAGCCACAGCCCGATCTGCGGGACGCGCATGACGACGTACCCGGCGACCAGGAGCAGGTTGTTCGGGCTGTGCCCCGTGGCGGCCGCCGCGAAGCTGACCGGCAGCCCGAAAACCAGGATGACGACCCCGATCATCTGCACCAGCGTGGCCACCCGGAACAGCGCGTCGTCGTTGTCGTAGGCCGAGGCGAACCACGTGAAGTTCAGCCAGGCCCACGACACCGAGAAGATCGCGAAGACGTACGCCCCGAGCCCCGATCCGACCCGCCCGCCGGCGATCGCCTCGGCGAGCTGGTCGGCGGCGGCCGCGAACGCGATGACGTACGTCAGGTCATAGAGCAGCTCGACCGGGGTAGTCGAGCGTCCGCGCTCGCCGGGGTCGCGCCCGGTCATCGGCCGCAGCCGGTGCTCGAGGTCGCTTCGCAGCCGCGCGGCATCCTGACCCACGGCGAGATCCTACGGAGCGCGCGGGTGAGGCCCCGGGGTGAGGCGTGTGGCGGCGCTCACGGCCTGGAATGCATGACATGTCACGTAAGTTGCACCGGCCGGAAGGTACGGCAGCACGAGCAAGGAGCGACGACATGGAACGGCTGCAGGGCAAGACGGCACTGGTCACGGGCGGCACCTCGGGCATCGGCCTGGCGGTCGCCCGCCGCTTCGCCGACGAGGGCGCGCACGTCTTCGTGACCGGGCGGCGCCAGGAGGCCGTCGACGAGGCGGCCGCGCTGATCGGCCATGCCGCCACGGGCGTGGCCGGCGACATCGCCGACCCGGCGGACCTCGACCGGCTGTTCGCGGCGATCGAGCGGCGCGGGGCCGGCCTCGACGTGCTGATGGCCAACGCGGGCGGCGGCTCGTTCGCGACGCTGGAGGAGATCACGCCCGAGGACTACCGGGCCACGTTCGACCGCAACGTCGGCGGCACCCTGTTCACCGTGCAGCGCGCGGTGCCGCTGCTGCGGCCCGGCGCCTCGATCATCCTGACCGGGTCGACGGCGGCATCGAACGGTACCCCCGCGTTCGGGCTCTATGCGGCGACCAAGGCGGCCATCCGCTCCTTCGGGCGCACCTGGGCGGCCGAGCTCGTCGGGCGGGGCGTGCGGGTGAACACGCTGGTGCCGGGGCCGGTGGAGACGCCGGGGCTGGCCGGGCTGGCCGGCGACCCGGCCGGGGTCGAGCCGCTGTTCGCGCAGCTCGTGGCCGGGGTGCCGCTGGGGCGGCTGGGCCGTCCGGAGGAGATCGCGGGGGCCGCGGTGTTCCTGGCCTCGGACGACAGCAGCTTCGTGACCGGCGCCGAGCTGTTCGTGGACGGCGGGGCCGAGCAGCTCTGATTCCGTGACGCTTCACGTAACTCAGCGTTGCGTGCGGCCTTGACGCCTCGCACGGCTGGCACCATGGCGGTATGACCCCCAAGCGGCCCGCCCGGGGCTGGCTCGACGGCGACCAGCAGCGCACCTGGCTCGCGTACATCCGGCTCCAACTCCGGCTCACGTACGAGATCAACCGGCAGTTGCAGGCCGAGCACGACCTCTCGATGCCCGACTACGACGTGCTGACCGCGCTGAGCGTCGCGCCGGCGTCGTGCCTGACGATCACCGCGCTGGCCACCCAGATCGGCTGGGAGCGCAGCCGGGTGTCGCACCACGCCAAACGGATGGCCCAGCGCGGCCTGGTCAGCCTCGATCCGGCCGCACACGACCGGCGGGTGACGGAGGTGTCGCTCGCCCCGGCCGGCCGCCACGCCCTCGAGGCGGCCGCGCCGGGGCACGTCGACCTGATCCACGACCTGTTCTTCGACGGGCTGCCGGCCGAGCTCCAGGAGCCGTTGCGCGCGGCCCTGGAGCACGTCTACGAGAACGTCCTGAACCGTGGCACCCTGCCCCGGCCGTAGCGAAAGGTGCGCGCCGGGGCACGAATGGGTATCAAGGACGGATGCGAGGACACGCCGCTCTGCTGGTCGTGGCCGGGCTCACCGCGGTGAGCGGCTGCGGTACCACCGCGAACCCCATCGCCGAGAGCCCGTCGGCCCCGGCGGCCACCAGTGCCGCCCCGCCGCCGCCCGCCTCGGAACCCGCGTCGGCCGCACCCCGGCCGTCGGTGACCGGGCCCGACGCGCCGATGCTGCTGGGCCAGCGCCGGCTCGTGATCCGCCCCGCCGAGGCCGGCGAGTCGATCCTGGCCGTGGACGACACCGGCCGCCTCAACCTCACCGACGGTCCCACCGACAAGGGCCTGTTCGTGTTGGTACCGCAGGGTGCCCGCCACCAGATCCGCACCGCCACCGGCGACCAGGCCTGTCTCGGGCTGAAGAACAACGGAAGCCGGCCCCTCACCATCGCCGCCACCCAGTGCGACCCGGCGCGCGACGGCCAGCTGTTCACGATCCAGCCGCCGGCGAGCGGCGACCCGGCGACCTACACGATCAGCGTGAGCGGCGCGTACCTGCTGGTGTCCAGGACAAACGGGGTGATCGCCGAGGAGCCGGGCGACGCCACCGCGCTGACCGCCTTCGTCCTGGTCGACAACGGCCCCGTTTGAGGTTGACCGGCCGCAATCGGGGCAGTGCCAGGCCGTGCGCACCCGCCTCGCGGCCCTGTCGCTCGTCCTCCTCGCCGGGCTGATCCACCCCGCGGACGACACGATCCGGGCGCGCCGGCTGCCGGCCGACGGCTTCTATGTGCGGGACGGCCGCCTGTACGACGCCGACCACCACGAGTTCGTCATCCGGGGCGTCGGCCAGAACCACGCCGTGTACCCGGACCGCACGCCGCAGATGTTCCGCGACGTGAAGGCGATGGGCGCGAATGCGGTACGAGTGGAGTTGTCCACAGGCGTGGTCGCCGCGCGCAACGACGCGGCCGACGTCGCCCGGGTGATCGGCCTGTGCCGGCAGAACCGCCTGATCTGCGTGCTGGTCGTGAACGACACCACCGGATGGGGGTACCGCCCGGAGGCCATCCCGCAGGCGAAGGCGGTCGACTACTGGATCAGCATCCGCAAGGCGCTGATCGGCCAGGAGAAGTACGCGATCATCGACGTCGCCAACGAACCGTATGTGCTGGACAACTTCGCCGGCTGGCCCGCCGGCACGAAGGAGTCGATCGCCCGCCTGCGCCGGGCCGGCATCCGGCACACCCTCATGGTCGACGCCCCGGATTGGGGCCAAGATGTGTCCTTCACGATGCGTGACAACGCCGCCTCGGTCTTCGCCGCCGACCCGCAGCACAACACGGTCTTCTCGATCCACGTGTACGGCGCCTTCAGCCGGGCCACCACCGTCCACGACTACCTCGGCCGCTTCCTGCGCGCCCGCCTGCCGATCGCGGTGACCGAGTTCGCGTACACCCACCAGGACGGCGAGGTCGACGAGGACGCCCTGATGTCCGAGGCGCGGACCGACAACGTCGGCTACCTGGCCTGGTCCTGGAGCGGCAACAGCGGCGACGTCAGCAACCTCGACATGGTCCGCGAGTTCGACGCCGCCGCGCTGACGTGGTGGGGCCGGCGGGTGTTCGACGGCCCGGACGGCATCCGCCAGACCTCCCGCCAGGCCACCGTCTACAACTGAACCTCGACGTACGCCGCGACCTTGCGCCCCATGGCGGTCGCCGCCTCGCAGGCGAAGCGGAAGTGGATGCCGCCGAAGACCCGCGCGTCGCTCGTCTGCGCGACGCCGGCGGAGAAGCTGGGTAGCGTCCGCGTGACGCCGGGCATGCCGGGGGACGTCAGCGTGTACCGCGTCCGATCCCCGAACCGGTGCGCCAGCATGGCCGCCGCGGCCTGGCTCACCGCGGGATGCCCGGCCGGATACTCCTGAAATGTTGGCGTGTCCAGCAACGGCCGCCACGCGGGGTCGGCGGCCTGGATCGCGGTGACCGGCCGCCACGTGTCGAAGAAGTTCTTGGCGTTCCAGACCGCGATCACCGTGTCCGCCATGGCCACGTTGACCTTCATCAGCAGCCGCGCCGCCTCGGTCAGCCCCAGGCGGTGCCGGACGATGAGCGCGTCGGCGACCGGGTCCCACAGCGCGATCGGCGTCGCGGACTGCCAGAACTGGGCCGTCTGCGTGTCGAACGCGCCGCGGGTGGCGCTCGTCAGCTGCCCGGCCGCCCGCACCTCGGCGAGGTCCCGCGCGTAGCGGGCGCTGTCCAGGGCCGGCGGTGGCGGCGGCCGGAACTGCGCCGGCGAGCGCAGCGTCCACGGCGTCATGCCCGCGAACTGCCGGAACGAGGGTGCGGCCGGGAACGCCGGCGGGGTGGGCCGCCACCGGCCGGGTGCCGGATCGGGCACGTACGGCGGCAGTACCGCGGAAAAGCCGTCATCGGCCCGTCGCGCGAGCACGCCGTCGGCGACCGACGCGCCCCACGCCACCCCGCGGCCCACGGACCCGCCGCGGTCCGGAAGCCCGGCCAGGGTCGCCGCGAGCCGCGCGTCGAACGCGGCCCGCTGAGCCGGGAACAGCCCGGCGAGGGTCCGGTGCGCGGCTCCGGCGGCGGCGGCCGGCGCGGACGTGCCGCGCGGCCGCTCGAGCGCGACCGCCTGGTACACCGAGACCGCCACGATCGCCCCGGCCCGCATCGCCGGCGGCGGGGGCAGCTGGGCGGCGGTGATGGCCTCGACGAGCGCGCGGTTCCACCCCACGACCACGTCGGCGGGGTGCGCGGCCACCGGCACGCCCGCCGCCATGAGCAGCGGCGCGACGGCGGTCACCACGGTGAGCGAAACATGCGTGAGTCTGGACATGCGCCCACCGTGCGCGCGGTGGCCGTGCGCGCATAGTGCAGCTTCTGCACGCCGGTCGGGGTTCAGAAACAGCACTTGTCGGGTACCGCCCGGCAGGCCGACGATGGCCGCGTGCACACCACGTACGGCCAGTTCTGTCCCGTGGCGCTCGGCGCGGAGATGTTCGCCGAGCGCTGGACCCCGCTGATCCTGCGCGAGCTGCTCGCCGGCAGCCACCGCTTCAACGACCTGCACCGGGGCGTGCCGCGGATCTCGCGGGCGCTGCTCTCCCAGCGCCTGGCCGGCCTCGAGCACATAGGCCTGCTGGAGCGGCGAGCCGGCCCCGAGTACCACCTCACCGCGGCCGGTCTGGCGCTGCGCCCGGTGATCGAGGCCCTGGGCCGCTGGGGCTACGAGTACGCCGCGACCGAGCTGCACGCCGAGCACCTCGACGCGGGCCTGCTCATGTGGTTCCTGCGCCGCCGCCTGCGGGTGGAGCACCTCCCGGCGGGGCGGACCGTGCTGCACTTCCGCTTCCGGCCCCGCAGCCGGCCGCCGGCGTTCTGGCTGGTCGTACAGCCGCCGCTGTGTGATCTTTGCACGTCCGACCCGGGGCACGACGTCGACCTGTTCGTCGAGGCCGACCTGCGCGCGCTGGCGGAGGTGTTCCTCGGCCGGCTCGACGCACGGGCGGCCCTGCGCGACGGCCGCATCGACCTGACCGGCCCGGCTCCGCTGCGCGCCGCGTTTCCGAGCTGGATCGGCCTCAGCCCGTTCGCCCCGGTTGCGTGAACGCGGCCCTGAATGCGGCGATGGCGCTGGTGTCGAGCTGCACGGCGATGCGCACGGCGCCCATGGCCGCGAGCAGCGGATCGGGATCGTGGGTGATGTCGGCCCTCCCGCGGCAGAACTGCGCCGCCCACGCCACCATCGCGCGCTGGCCGTCCGGTCCGGCCTCGGCGATCCGGTCGATCAGATCGCGGCCGTACGGCAGCAGCCCCAGCGCGTTCGCCTGCACCTCGGGCTCGAACAGCCGCCGATCCGCCGGGACCCGCCCGCCCCAGGTCCGCTCGAGATCCTCCCGGCGGTACCGCTCCGTCTCCCGCTGCAACGCCTCCAGCTTGCGCCGGATGTCGGGCCGCTCCGACAGCGGGGGAGCGGGCCCGACGGCGACGGCGTCGAGCTCCGGAAACGCCCGCCGCAGCCCGGCCGCCGGGTGCTGTCCCAGCCAGCTCACGACCCGCTCGCGCAGTTCCCCGGGCGCACAAGCCACCCGCAAAGCCAGAACCCCGTCGTACTGGTGGATGCGCCGACCGGCCTCGCCGAGCGCCATGACCCGCCGATCGAAGATCCCGAAGTCGAACCAGCGCATGGTCCGCTGCCCGTTCCAGTCCTCGGGATCGCCGACCGACGCGGCGAGGGTGTCCCGCACCTCGGCGTGCCAGGGCTCGAACGGCACGCCGGGCCCGGCCACGGCCGCACACCGGAACGCCGCGCGGGCGAGGAAGCCGGCGTCCCACCGTACGCCGGTGAGCCGCTCCAGCAGCGCGAGCGTCCGCTGCAGGTACTCCTCGTCCCCGTCGTGGAACCCCAGCTCCCGCAGCGGCGCGTCGAGGCGGCCGGGGTCGCTGCCCCAGCGCTGCTCGTCCGGGTACCCCGGGTCGAAGCTGACCAGGATCTCGCCCCGGCGCGCCCAGACGAACTGCGGATCGGAGTGCTCGCCGGCGAAGAACGCGAACAGTTCCGCGTCGAGGGCCCGGATCCACTCGGGCCGCGTACAGCCGAATCCGTTGGGCTCGACGACCATCGCCCACTCGCCGGCCTGCGTCACCGCCACGTAGCCGAGCCGGCTGGGCTGGGCAGCTCCGTGCTCGTCGATGCGCTGCTGCACGACCTGCTGCGCCGCGAACGCCTCCGGCCCCGACGCGATCGACACCGGCCGCCCCCCGCCGAGCCGCGCGATGACCTCGTCCGGCGTCCGCCCGCGCACGAAGGTGAAACAGGAGTTGGGCGGCAGCGCATGATCCACGTTCCCAGCCTCCCCCAACCCGCCCGGCCCCGAGATGGCTTTGGCGTACCGGCAGTTTGCCCCTATGCGGCGCGCTGCAGCACGGGGGCGTCGCTGAGCTGGCGGTGGAAGGCGCGGCGCAGCGTCGTGACGTTCTCGCCCTCCTCGGCCAGGGCTCGGGGCAGGGCCTCGGCGAGGGTGTCGACGATGCCGGTGATGTCGGCGTCGGTGTGGTGGGCGGTCAGGGCGATGCGGGCGCCCGAGCGCTTCGGCGGGACGGCCGGGGCCGTGGCGACGTCGGTGAAGTAGCCGGCCTCGCGGAGCTGGGCGGTGAGGTTGTACGCGACCTGCGGGCTCCCGGCGCCCACGCACCTGATCGGGGCCTCGCTGCGGCTGACGACCGGGAGGCCTCGTTCGGCGGCGCGGTGGTTGAAGAGGCGGATGAGGTACGAGAGACGGCTTTGCAGCGTGGCGATCTCGGGGGTGCGGTGCAGGTGGACGGAGGCGAGCACCGCGCCGAGCATGGGGGGCTGGACGGGGCCGGAGAAGATGAGCGGGCCGCCGACGGCGAAGACCAGGCGGCGGGTCTCGGGGTCGGGGAAGGTCAGGGCGCCACCGGCGGCGGCGAAGGACTTGTTGAGGGAGCCGGCCACGATGCTGCGCGACTTGGCCAGGGGGCTGAGCTCCTCCAGCGCGCGGCCGCGGCCGTGGTGGCCGGTCCAGGAGAACGAGTGGGCGTCGTCGACGTACAGCCACAGTTGCTCGTACTCGGCCATGAGCTCGTTGAGTGCCTCGAACGGGGCGAAGTCGGCGTACATGCTGTAGAGGCCGTCGAGGGCGTACCAGATGCGGCGGTGTGAGCGGCCCAGCTCCTCGAGGCGGCGGCGCAGGGTGCGCAGGTCGCTGTGCGGGAGCAGGTCGACCCGGGTGCCCTGGGCCTGCACGAGCTTGGCGGCGGTCTGCACGCTGTGGTGCACCTGGACGTCGAGCAGCAGCACGTCGTCGGCGCCGATGGCGACCGGCATGGCGGCGAGGTGGCCCATGCTGGTGCTGGGCGCGAGAATCGTGGGACGCTCGAACAGGTCGGTGAGCGCGTCCTCGACGAGCGGGTAGGCGGGCGCGGACAGGTACGCGCGGGACGAGGAGAACTGCGTGCCGAACCGCTCGACGGCGTCGATCACGCCGGCCCGCAGCGCCGGGTGGGTCTCCAGGCCGAGGTAGCTGCACGACCCGAAGTTCACCATCGGCCGGCCGCCCACGGTGATCGTGCGCCCGTCGAGGCGGTCGTCCTCGGCGGTGTTGTGCACGAGCCCCCGGCGTACGCCGTCGGAGATGAGCTCGTCGAGCGTCTGCAGCAGATCGTCGGCCTTCGCCACTGGTGCGGCCCCTTTCGTGGATGTCTTGCCGCCGTCAATCGGTACACGACCGAGGCTTGTGAGGCTTTGTGACGTGAGCCGGAACACCGGCCGAATGCTCAGAATCGGTGTGGTGCGGCCCTGGGCCGGTTTGTGGCGCACGCCCGGGTGCCCGGGTGCTCGCGGCGGCGGACTGCTCGGCCGGCCTGTCGGCGTCTGGGCTGTTCGCGAAGTGGGTCGGTTGCTGCCAATCTCCGCGTTTCACCCACAGGTTGGTAGCTGTGCGCTTATGTTCGTGAACACATTGTGAGCGTCTGCGGGGGTTGACGTGGTTGGTGCATTCAGGTTTCGCGGTCGGCACCGGCGGCGGGAGCCGTGGCGCGGCGGTGTGGGGCTGGCGATGGTCCTGGGGCTGCTGTTCGGCCTGATCGGCGCGCCGGCCATCGCGGTTGCGGCCGGGCCGGGCATCCTGGAGAGCGGCGGGCCGACCATCGACTCGATCTACTCGAGCAAGATTGCGACGTCCAACCCAGGGCCGGAGTTCATTCTGCGCGGGTCGAATCTCGCGAGCGTCACCGAAGTGCGCTCGAACGGCGTCGCGATCGCGGGCAACACCTGGGCCATCCAGTCGGGCGAGATTGTCGTGACGCCGACCGGCGCTCAGCCGGCCGGTACCGACGAGGTCTACACGGTGGCCGACGGCAGCAACACGACGGTCGGCAGCGCGGCGTCGACCGTGCACTGGCTGGCCGCACCGGTCGTGAGTGCGGTCAGTCCCTCCAGCGGGTCGGAGCTGGGCGGTACCAGCGTCACGATCACCGGCACCGGCTTCACGCTGGTCGACGACGTCACCTTCGGCGCCGTCTCGGGTTCGAACATCAGCGTCGACAGCAGCACCCAGATCACCGTCACGGCACCGGCCGGCGCCGCGGGCAACGTCGATGTGGTCGTGTCGATCAGCGACGTCAACATGGGTGCCAGCTTCGAGAAGCTGGAGTCGGCGACCTCGCCGGCCAGTCAGTACACGTACGTCGCGGCGCCGACCGTGACCAGCCTGGCGCCCACCAGCGGCACGGACGCCGGCGGCGCGACCGTGATCATCACGGGCAGCGGCTTCACCGGCGTGTCGGGCCCGTCGGGTGTGACCTTCGGCGGCACCAACGCGACGGGGTACACGGTCGACAGTGACACGCAGATCACGGCCACCGCGCCGGCGCACGCGGCCGGGGCGGTGCCGGTGGTCGTGACGTCGTCCGGCGGCGGGTCGAACACGACGGTCCAGTTCACGTACGTCGCCTCGAACACGGCGCCCGCGGTGACCACGCAGCCGCAGTCGCAGACGAAGACCGACGGCCAGCCGGTGAGCTTCACGGCGGCGGCGAGCGGGACCCCGACGCCGACGGTGCAGTGGCAGTCGAAGACGCCCGCCGGCAGCTGGACCAACATCGGCGGCGCGACCAGCACGACCTACATGTCCACCGCGGCGCTGGGCGACGACGGCACGCAGTACCGTGCCGTGTTCAGCAACTCCGTCAGCAGCGCGACGAGCAACGCGGCGACCCTGACCGTGCAGACGCTGCCGAGCGTCACGACGGACCCGCAGTCACAGACGAAGAACGACGGCGACACCGTGACGTTCACGGCGGCGGCGAGCGGCAACCCGGCACCGACCGTGGAGTGGTTCTCGAAGCAGGGCAACAACGCGTGGACCGTCATGCCCGCGGAAACGAGCACGACACTTTCCTTCACGGTTTCCGCGAGCGACGACGGCATGCAGTACCGCGCCGAGTTCACCAACGCCGCCGGCAGCGTGCAGAGCAACGCGGCGACCCTGACCGTGACCGCGGCCCCGGCGGTGGTGCTGCAGCCGCAGGCGCAGACCAAGAACGCCGGCCAGTCGGTGACGTTCACCGCCGCGGCGAGCGGAACGCCGGCGCCGACGGTGAAGTGGCAGTCGAAGGCGGGCACCGGCGCGTGGACCGACATCGCCGGCGCGACGAGCGACAGCTACACGTTCACCACGGCCGCCGCGGACGACGCGAAGCAGTACCGGGCCGTGTACTCCAACGGCATCGGCACCGCGGCGACGAGCAACGCGGTCACCCTGACCGTCCACTTCGCACCGACCGTCACGACCGCCCCGCAGTCGCAGACGAAGAACGCCGGTCAGTCCGCGACCTTCACGGCGGCCGCGACCGGCAACCCGGCGCCGACCGTACAGTGGCAGTCCAAGACGACCGGCGGCAACTGGGCCGACATCAACGGCGAGACCGGCCTCAGCTACACGTTGGCGACGCCGGCCGCGGGTGACGACGGCACGCAATTCAGGGCCGTGTTCACCAACACCGTCGGCACCATCCAGAGCGCCGCGGCCACGCTGACGATCACCGACGCGCCGGTGGTGTCGACCCAGCCGCAGGCGCAGACGGCGAACGCCGGCGACCCGGTGACGTTCACCGCGGCGGCGAGCGGGACCCCGACGCCCACGGTGCAGTGGCAGTCGAAGGTGGGCACGGGAAGCTGGACGAACATCAACGGCGCGACGAACGCGACCTACACGTTCACGGCGGCGGCCGGGGACGACGGCAAGCAGTACCGGGCGACGTTCGACAACGGCATCGGCACCGCGGCGACGACCAGCGCGGTCACCCTGACCGTCCACTTCGGACCGGCCGTGACGACCGACCCGCAGCCGCAGTCGAAGAACGTGGGCCAGCAGGCGAGCTTCACGGCGGCGGCGAGCGGCAACCCGGCACCGACCGTGCAGTGGGAGTCGAAGACCGGCAACGGCGCGTGGACGGCCATCAGCGGCGCGACGAGCCTCACCTACGCGTTCACGGTGACGGCCGGCGACGACGCGAAGCAGTACCGGGCCGTGTTCACCAACACCGTCACGGCCGTCAACAGCGCCGCGGCGACGCTGACCGTGGCCGCCCCGCCGACCGCGCCCGCCTCGGTGAGCGTCGTCGCCGGCACGTCGTCTATCACGGTCAGCTGGCCCGCGGCGACGGCCAACGGCTCGCCAGTGACCGGGTACGTCGCCACCGCCGTCCCCGGCCCCGCCACCTGCACCACCGACGGCGCGCTCACGTGCGTCCTGGGTGCGACGGCCGGCACGACGTACACGGTGACCGTGGTAGCCAAGTCCGCCGCCGGTGACTCGGCCCCGAGCGCGCCCTCGGCCGAGGCGACCCCGACCGCGCCGGAGCCGCCGGCCGCGCCGCCGCAGACCAACCTGCAGCTGACGACCGACCAGGGCGCCATCAGCAGCGCCAGCCCCGGCCAGGAGATCACCTTCATCGGTACCGGCTTCGCGCCCTACTCCACCGCGATCATCACGATCTACTCGACGCCGACCGTGCTCGGCACCGCGGTGACCGACGCGACCGGCAGCTTCAGCAAGCTCGTCACCATCCCGCCGGGCCTGGACACCGGCGACCACACCGCGGTCGCGCAGGGCGTGGCACCCGACGGCACCGTCCGCGCGATGTCGCTCGCCATCACCGTCGCCCCGTCCGTGGGCGGTGACAGCAGCCTGCCGGTCACCGGCCCGGCGTTCGCGATGATGCTGGCGACCGGCCTGGGCCTGACGACGAGCGGCGCCGCCCTGATCGCCGCCACCACCCGCCGCCGTCGCCGCGCATAAGACGCAAACACGCGCGGCGCCCCTGACGCGGGCGCCGCGCGTTCACGCACAGCGCAAGCACGCGCGGTGCCGCCGGACGCGGGCGCCGCGCGGAAACGCACAGCGCGAACACGCGTGGCGCCACCGGACGCGGGCGCCGCGCGTTCACGCAAAGCGCAACAACGCGCGGCGCCGCCTGCAGCCGGCGCCGCGCGTGCAAGCGAAGCGTTCAAGCGCGGAACGCGCCTAGCCCTCAAGCTCCGCGCCGGCACGGAGAATCCACGTGCGGAACTCCACCGCGAAGTGCTCGAGGTGCTGCGAGACCAGCGAGGAGCACGTCGACGGCAGCGTGACCGAGAGCTCCGCGACGAGCCCGTCGGCGGCGTCGGAGAAGGCGGTGGAGACGGAGCCCACGACCGTACCGTCGGCCAGGACGATGTGCGAACTGCGCACGTTCGAAGCCGAGGCCGAAGCCCACGGTCGCATGTAGAACGAGCACACGTACTCGCCGAGGGTCTCGACGATGTTGACGTCGCGGCCGGGCGCCTGGTGGATCGAGTAGTGCTCCGGGTGCCCGGCGAGCAGCACGTCCTCCCGCCCGAACGCCCGCGCGAGCCACCCGCCGAACGCGGCCGCCGTGATGCCGTTCGCCCGCAGCACCGTCGTCCCGGTCAGTTCGGCGCCCGCGGATTGCGTGACCGCGTCACGCAAGTAGGTGTCGCCGGCCTCGATCTCCTCGGCCAGCAGCGCAAGGATCCGCTCCCGGCCGAGCTTGCCCTTCAACAGCGCCAAGGCCCGCCGAGCTGAGAAAAGCTCAAAGCCGTCGATGGTACCGTCGGTGCCCTCGCCATCCAGCCGGACCCACCGCTCCGCTCGCACCGGCGTCCGCACCGGCAGCTGCAGGTACGAGGGCGTCGACCCGCCGGTGTGGATGACGTGCCGCCCGCTGTTCGCACCGCGATACGGGGCGACCCCCGGCATCATCGGCCCGAGCAGGTTGCTGGAGCTCACGACGAACCGCAGCTGCTCGCCCGCCGCGAACCGCAGCCCGACCGGCAGCAGGTCGATCTCGACCTCGACGATCTGCCCCGGCGACAGCTTCTCGACGCGGTCGAACGTGTGCGCCGGCACGTCCTCTGTGGACAGGTCCGGGTCGAGGTGCCGGGCCGAGACGCGCAGCCGCCCGTCGGATCCCTTGTACCGCAGGATGCTCGCCCCGTGATCCGTCACGTCGTGGGCCATCGCGCCGCGGTTGGGGACGGTGAACGCGGACAGCGGCGTGCCGTGCGCGTCGAGCTTCTGCACCAGCACGAACAGGTCCATGTCGTCGGCGTCGCGGGCCTCGACGAACAGGTGCGCCTTGGGGTAGCCGACGAGGACGGTCTCGGTGTCGAAGCGCACGATGAAGGAGACGGCGCTCGGGTTACCGTCCACCGAATACTCCGCTTCGGCCGCTTCCGAAGGCGCCGTCGGGGTGAGCGTGCGGGTGCGGGAGCACAGGAAGTACCGTTGCGGCAGGAAATTCTCGGGTGGGAAGGTGCTCGCGGCGACGTTGGTTTCGTCCCCGCCCCGCAGGTCGAGGACCGAGTAGCGCACGCGCGGGGTCTGCTGCCAGCCGTTGTCGGCGCCCTTGAGGAAGTGGTCGAAGAAGCGGCGGAGGTCCTCGACGTTCGCCGGGTCGTAGTAGTCGGGCCACTCCTGGGTGTTGTGCACGCGCAGCCACTTCTCGGCCGAGGCGATGCGCCGCCAGCCGCGGAACGTTCCGGCCGTGTGCAGCGTGTTGGAGTAGCTCGCGACGATGTAGGCGGGCACGGTGATCCGGTCGAACGCCGGGATCTTCTCCGCCCACAGCTCGTCCATGAGCGGGTGCTGCTCGGCCTCGGCGAGGATGTCCTCCTTGCCGTTGCGGCCGAAGAAGCTGCCGTGCTGGAGAAGTCCCGCAAACCCGGTGTCGGGCATCCCGCCGCGGCGGACCAGGTCGCGGTAGACGTCGCTGACGCCCTCCCACGGGTTGATCGCGGCCAGGTGCGGCGGCTGCTCGGCGGCGGTGAACCACTGCGCGGCCGCGAGGTACGAGGTGCCGCTCATCCCGACCTTGCCGGTGCACCACGGCTGCCCGGCCAGCCATTCGATGAGGTCGTGGCAGTCGCGGCCCTCCTGGCGGTCCCACAGCACGCTGTCGCCCTCGGAGTCGACGACCCCGCGCACGTCGGGGTTGCAGATCGCGTAGCCCTGCGCGCACCAGTACGCCGGGTCGGGCCCCTCGAACTTCGCCAGCCCGGACACGACCTGGTTGGACAGGCCGACCATGCCGAAGACGCCCATGACGCTGGCGGAGGTGCCCTGCCCCTTGCCGTACGGGCTCCAGGCCACGATCACCGGCACCGGTTCGCTGCCGGCCGGGCGGAACACGTCCACGTGGATCGTGACGCCGTCACGCAATCGGACCGCGACGTCCTTTTCCAGGACGATGTCGACCGGCAGCGCCCGGAACGGCGGGGCGATCTGGAAGCCGGCGGGCAGCGTCCGGGTGCCGGGGTCGAACCCGGTCAGCACCCCGGTGCGGGCGGGCGGCAGCGGCTGGGACGGGGTGGAGATGCGCATGGCCCCGACCGTACACCTTTTTCTCAACGTGTGTTGAGAAAAATTTCGGTGCGTTATCGTCGGGCCGTGACCGAACCGCCCAAGGCCGCCCGGCGCGGCCGCCGCTCGGGCCCCGAGACCACGCGGCAGGCCGTGCTGGACGCGGCGCGGGTCCGCTTCGCCACCGACGGTTTCGGCGCGACCACGATCCGCCGCATCGCCGCCGACGCCGGGGTCGACGCCTCCCAGGTGATGCAGTTCTTCGGTTCGAAGGACGACCTCTTCGCCGCGGTACGGGCGATTCCGTCCTCCGCGATCCGCCGGTTCGACACCGCGTTCGAGGGCCCCGACGAGCACCTGGGGGAGCGGGTGGTCCGCGCCTTCCTGGCCGCGTGGGAGGGCCCGGCGGAGGAGTCGGACCCGCTGATGGCGATGCTGCGCGGGGCGATCGTCAACGAGGACGCCGCGGCGCAGCTGCGCGAGTTCATCCAGTCGCGGCTGCTGCACGGTACGGCGGGCCGGGCCGGGGAACAGGACGCGATGCTGCGTGTCGGCCTGGCCGCGGCCATGCTGGTCGGCATCGTGACGAGCCGCCGCATCATCGGCGTGCCGGCCCTTGTCGACGCCGACACCGAGCAGATCGTGGCCACCGTGGGGCCCGCGATCCAGCAGGTCCTGGTCGGGTCCTGAGGCTCAGCCGTCGAGCCGCGCGGCGAGGTACTTCGGGGCCATCTCGCGGTAGCTGTCGGTGAGTAGCTCGCCGATCTCGGCCCAGTCGGTGTCCTCGCCCAGGATGGCGGCGGCGACGTTGTCCCCCCACGGGGCGCGGAAGAACGGGAAGCCGCGCACGGTCAGCCCGTGCAGATCCTCGAGCGGCACCCGGAACGTGATGACCGTCGGCGGCTCGCCGTCGACGACGTACTGGGCGTACACCTCGAAGCGCTCCGGGTCCGGCGTGTAGACGTGCGCGACCGTCCGGGCCCGGATGCGCCAGCGGACACCGATCCAGGCCGATTCCTCGTACACTTCGGGCAGCCGCCGGCAGATCGCGCGCAGCCTTTCGAGCACGTCGGGCGGCACGTCACCAGGATCGGACACCTCCTGACCATACCGGCGGCAGCCGGGAGCGGCTCGTGCGCGGATACGTGACAAGTCTCGTAGGTGCGGCCGTATTGCTGGCCGCCTCGTTCGGCAACCTGTTCGCGACCGTCGACGGCCCGCCCGACGGCTGCTCGGCGTGGACGGGTTGCCGGAGTTGCTGGGTCGTACCACCGCGGGCGCTTTGATGGCCTTTCCGCACAAGGCCGGGGTGACGGCGATCCAGGGCACGTCGTGGGATACCGCGGTGCCGATCGGATCGGGCCGGAACGTCTACACCCTGCTCGACTGACCTGGAGTGACGCCGCCCGTGCCGGTCTCGGTGCGGGCGGCGTTCGGCAGCATGGCCCAGGCGCTGATGCCGCCGTTGTGCTCGCCCGCGACCAGGAGGCCCCGCCCGTCGGGGAGCCGGCCCGTGGCCAGCGCGGTGAACGGGAAGCGCAGCTCGACCGGCGGGTCGCCGGCGCGGCCGGGGTCCCACACGCAGAGGTGGCCGTGGTTGTCGCCACTGATCAGCCGGCCGTCGGGCAGGGCCGCCAGCATGTGGATCCAGTGGGGATGGCGGCCCAGGATGACGGGTGCGCCGCCCGGCCGGGCCGGGTCCCAGACGGCCACCCGCCGGCCGCTTCCGCCGCTGGCCACCCGCCCGTCCGGCAACGCCGCCACGGCCCGCAGCCTGCCCTTGTGCGCACCGACCTCGACGGCAGCGGTGCCCGGCCGGGCCGGATCCCACACGAGGACCCGGCCGTCCTCGCCGCCGCTGACCAGCCGGCCGTCGGGCAGCACGGCCATGGCCCGGACGGCGCCGCCGTGCTCGCCGAGTGCGGTGTCCCCGATGAGGATTCGGCCGTCTTCCCCGCCGCTGACCAGCCGGCCGTCGGGCAGGACGGCCATGGCCCGGACGGCGGCGCGGGGCTCGCCGATTGCCTCGTCCCCGATGACGATGCGCCCGTCTTCGCCGCCGCTGGCCACGCGGCCGTCGGGCAGGACCGCCACGGCCCGGACCGCGCCACGGTGCTCGCCGACCATGACGGGCCGCGCGTCGTCCCAGATGAGCACCCTTCCGTCCGCGCCGCCGCTGGCCACGCGGCCGTCGGGCAGGACCGCCACGGCCTGCACGGCGCCGAGGTGTTCGCCGAGGGGGGCGGGCCGGGCGGCGTCCCACACGAGGATCCGGCCGTCATCGCCCCCGCTCGCCAGCCGCCCGTCCGGCAGGAGCACCAGCGCTCGCACCGGGAAGGCGTGCTTGCCCAGCTCGACGGGCGGCGCCGCCGGCGTACTCGGGTCGCGCAGGAGCACCCGGCCGTCACCGTCACCGCTCGCGACGCGGCCGTCCGGCAGGACCGCGACCGCGCGCGGCGGTGGAACGGGCCCGTCCGACTCGACCGGCGGCGCGGCCGGCCGGCGCGGATCCCGGATCAGCGCCCGTCCGTCACCGCCACTGCTGGCCACCCGCCCGTCGGGCAGGACCGCGAGCGCGGTCACCACGCCGGCGTGCTCACCCAGCCGCACCGGCGGGGCGTGCGGCTCGGCCGGGTCCCACACCAGCACCCGGCCGTCGCCGCCGCCGCTGACCACCCGGCCGTCCGGCAGCACCGCGACCGCCTCGATCGACCCGCCGTGGCGGCCGACGGTGACCGGCTGGGCTCCCGGCCGGGCCAGGTCCCAGACCCGCAGCCAGCCGAGCTCGCCGCCGCTGACCAGCCGGCCGTCGGGCAGCACCGCCATCGTGCGGATGGCGCCGACCTCGTCCCCGAGCTGCCCCGCGAAGGCCCGCCCGGTCGCGCTCGTCGTCCACAGTGGAACGACGGCGGCCCCCGGTTCGGCCAGGAGCCGCGCCTGCAGGACCCGCCACGTGTGCACCTCGCCGAGCTCCGCGGCGTGCTGGCAGAGCTGCGCGGTGACGTACCCCGGCTGGTGGACCGGTGCGGGCGGCCGCAGGTTGTGCGCCTGCCCGACGACGACGTCCAGCAACGCCGCCGGTTCGGCCCGGGCGGGTGCGAGCGCTCGCGCCAGCCCCAGGCCGGCCAGCACCTGGTCGACGCCGACGGTCCTGATCGCCGTGTCCACCCAGGCCGGATCGCCGACAAGTCCGGCGAGCCGGTCCGGTTCCCCGGTCAGCGTGGATGGGTACTCGTCGACCAGGTACCTCGGTGTGCTCGATGGCCATCCGGCCGCCTGGTACCGCCCGGCCCATTGATGGATGCGCTCCCGGTACGCGTGGTCGGCCAGGTCCCCGTCGTCCTCGGCGTGCCGGAGCAGCGTCTCGTGCGCGAACTGGTACCGCCGGCCCTGCTTCGGACCGATCGCCTGCAGGCTGCGCGCCGCCTTCTTCTGCAGCAGCATGCGGATGTCGCGACGTTGCTTGGGCGTGTCGGCTCCGACCAGCTCGGCCAGGTCCTGTTCGGACAGACCGGCCGCCGCCGCCGTCAGCAGGCCGAGCACGGCCACGCCGACGTCGTCGTCGCGGGCGAGCTGGTCGATCTCGCGGAGGGCGGCCGCCGCGATCTTGTCCGCATCGTCGTACGCGACCAGGTCCTCCCGCTCGCCCTGCAACGGGTGGCCCGCCGGCGGCCCCAGATCCGGGCGGCTGCTGACCAACACGTGAACATTGCGCTGGTCAACGGTCGGCAGTAGCTCGGCAACACCGGACTCAGGGACCTCCTCGTCCAGTCCATCGACCACGAGCAGCAGATGGCGGCCCAGATGCTCCGCGCGGCGGGCCGCTTTCTGCCACAGGTGCCGGAACGCGACCGGGTCGGGCGTCGGTGACGGTTCCCCCAGCAGGTACGCCAGCTGCGGTACCACCTCCGTCAGGAACAGCCGGGCGCTCGCGTTCGCCTCGCGGCGCGACAGGAAGTAGCTGATCACGTCCGTCTCGGGCGGCATCGCCGACACCACCAGCTCGGCCAGCAGCGCCGTCTTGCCGGCGAACGGCCCGGCGACCAGCCACCGGTAGGCCGCATCGCCGGTGGCGAACGACCGCAGCTGCTCCAGCTTCTCCTCGCGCCCGACGAGCAGCGGCGTCCGGGCCCGGATCTCCCGGACGGTCGCCAGGTAGCGCGGCACCTCCACGCGCGGCACGGCCGGCAGGATCGTCAGGTCGCCCGGTCCGGACACCCCCAGCCGGCGCCACCAGGCCGCCGGCTCGGCGACCCCGGCGCCCCAGCCCGCGCGGCGCGGATCGGCCTCGATCGCCGTCAGCGGCGTCACCGTGATCGTCGACGGCCCCGCCCGCGGCGCATGCTCGGTCACCACGCCCAGCAACAGTCCGTCGGCGAACACCGGCGCCCCGGACATCCCGGCCCACGGCGACCCGTCGAGGCTGCCGTCCGGCAGGTCGCGCGGAGCACTGGACACCTGCACCGACAACAGCCCGGACGCCAGCCCCGACAGCACCGGCACGTGCCCGTACGCCGCCGCCGTGTCGCGGACGACGTGGTTGCCGGGCGCCGGGCGTTCCATGAACAGCGGGTACCCGACCGCGCTGCACCGCTCCACGGGCGCCCCGGTCGTGCTGTCCCGGTCCACCGCCGCCAGCCCGATCGGCGGCACCCCGGCCCAGCCGCCCCCGACCTCCAGCAATGCCAGGTCCGGCCGCTGCTCGCCCGCCTCGGCGACCACCACCACCGCCGGGTACCCGACCTTGTCGACGTCCCGGACCAGCACCGTGACGGCACCGACCACCGTGTGCGCGGCGGTCAGCACCACGCGACCGGCGACCGCGCAGCCGGACCCGTAGCGGTACCGAGGCGACGCACCCGCACCGCGGTCCGCGACCACCTCGACGACCCGAGACGCCAACGGCAGCCCGGGCAACGGCTCAGCCCTTCACCACATCGCCGGCCGACGCGACCCGCACGGGATTGCCGTCCCGGTCCACAGGCCCGCCGAACACCACCGTCACCGACTGGTCGGTCCCGCGCTCCCGGCTCGCCCCGCCGCCCAGCTCGACCTCCACGAGCGGCACCTTGAACCCGGCCTTGCCGTCCACCGACCGCGTCGCGCGAACCGTCAGCTGCACCGTCATCGATTCCACCGGCAGCTGCACGCCGGAGCCGGCGCCGGCCTGCCGAGCCTTCAACAACTCATCCCGAAGTGCCGAGATCGCTTCCGCCAGACCAAGATCGTCCATTGTCGTCGCCCTCCAGCGGCCGATTGCCGGACACCATACCGCCGACGGGACGGCCGCCACTGCGGAAATCGGACTCGCACTGGGATTCGCGACCATGCATCGGCGACGCTTCGCGGTTCTGGGTCGGGCGCGGGTTCCGGCCGCGTGTGCCGGGCTGTGCCTCGGGGCGTTCAAGGCCGGCGAGGCCCACAACGCCGGCCGGTACCGTCCCGAGGGGGTCGCGGCCGTACGGAAGTACGTGGAGTTCCTGCGCGCCGGGGACGTCGACGGGGCGTACGGGATGCTCTGCCCGAAGATCGTGGCCCGTGGCGGCTACACCGTCGCCGACCATCGGGCCTACCTGCGCGGCCGGCCCGCCATCGGGACCGTCGGCGCGGTGGAGGGCGGCCGCTACTCCTCGTCGATGGACCCGGACCGTGACGTACGTGCGTTCGAGGAGGACTTCGAGGCAGTGTTCTACGCGCTGGGCGCGCGGGTGTGCGACGCCCGGGGGTGGGCGGCGGACTGAGCCGCCCGCGCCGAGGACCGGCGCGGGCGGCGTTGTGGAAACTAGGCGCAGTCCTGCGCGCGGGCGACGTACAGGCCGTGGTTCAGGAAGGCCAGGAAGACGTCCCTGGTCCCGTCGTCGAGGGCGACCTGGGCGGCCGCCTTGACGTTGGGGCCGCCGGCGGCCATGGCCTGGTTCACGGCCACCCGCAGGTCGATCTGCCAGGGGACCTGCCAGCCGGACTTGAGGAACGTGCGCAGGCCTTCAGCGGTACCGTCGAGGGCCGTCTGCAGGCGGCCGGGCAGGGTGGTCAGCTTCTCGGCCTTGGCCTCGGCCTGGAGCTGGTTGGCCAGCAGCCGCACCTCGACGTCGGACGCGGTGTCGAGGTCGATGGTGACGAGCGAGCGGAGGTCCGCGAACAGCTTGAGATTGCCGTTGTCCGCGGCGCGAGCCAGGTAGCGGCCGTCGTTCTGGAAGGCCAGGAAGGCTTCGACGGTACCGTTGTCGAGCACGACCTGCGCCGCCGCCTTGACGTTCGGGCCGCCGGCGGCCATGGTCTGGTTCACCGCGACGCGCAGGTCGATGCGCCAGGAGCCCTGCCAGCCGGACTTGAGGTAGGTGCGGAGGTTCTCGGGCGTGCCGTCGAGGGCCGTCTGGAAACGGCCGGGCGAGGTGGTCAGCTTCTCGGCCTTGGCTTCCGCCTGCAGCTGGTTGGCCAGCAGCCGGACCTCAGTGTCGGAGGCGGTGTCGAGGTCGATGGTGACGAGTGAGCGGAAGTCCGCGTACACGAACACCGTCGGGCAGGTGGTCGCCGCGCTCGCAGCGGACGGAGCCGCTGCGGCCGGGGCCAGGAGGGCCAGGGTCAGAACGACGCCGGCCGGGATCTTCCATCGCATGTGATCGTCTCCCCGTTCGTTCACGTGTGCGATTGCCGCCGCGAAGCATACAAGCCCTTCGACGGTACCGACGACCATAAATTTCAATGCGGAAATGGCACGGCGGGGCGCGGGGTGATCTCGTCGCGGAAACGCTTGATCCCGTGGTACGCGTCCACGCCGAAGCCGATCGACGCCACCAGCGCCTGCCAGCAGTACACGATGAGCATCTTGAAGTGCGTCGAAGAACGGCGGGCGCAGCACCGGGCCAGGATCCGCGCCCGGCCCGGTGTGCGCATCCGATTAACGGGCGGCGGCGGTCACGCCGGCTCGACGGGCAGCCACAGCTCGCAGGTCGCGGTGCTGAAGTCCGCGGCGCGCTCCAGGATCGCGACGATCGACGGGCCCGGGCGCAGCCGCCACGGGTTGGACGGGAACCATTCGGTGGCGGTCGCGGCCCAGGCCTGCTGCAGGGTCTGCGGGAACGGCCCGGCGGTGCGGAAGACCGCCCACCGGCCGGCCGGCACCTCGATGGCGTCGAGGTCGTCCGGGGCCGGGGTGCCCGCGCCGACCGCGACCCCGTGCATGTACGTGAGCTCGGTGCCCTCGGCGGCGTCCTGGTCGACGTCGTCGCTGATCTGCAGCAACCCCGCCGGTTCGGTACTGCTGAGCGCCTTCAGCCGCGCGTGCGCCTCGGCCGGCAGCGCGGCGACGAACTGCTGGATGTGCGGGTTGACACCGTGGTGGATCAGCGGCACGCGGGTGGCGTGCCCGACGAGCCGGAACGCGGGCCGTTCGGCGATGCGGGTGTCCATGGGGATGCTCCCTTCGACGGTCAGGCGGAACCTGATCTGCGGTTGTGTGCGAAGGGGTCCTCCGTCGCGGCGCACCTCACCCGGCCCGGCGCCGTGCACCGCCCGGAACGCGCGGCCGAACGCCTCGGTGGAGCCGTACCCGAAGCGGACCGCGATGCCGAGCAGGTCGTCCTCGCCCCGCACGACGTCCGCCGCCGCCACCGTCATGCGCCGCCGGCGCACGTACTCCGACAGCGGCATGCCCGCGAGCGACGAGAACATCCGGCGCAGGTGGTACTCCGTCGTGCCCGCCGCCTTGGCCACTGCGGTGACGTCCAGCTCCGCCTCTTCGACCAGGTCGACGAGCCGGTTGAGTGCCGAGATCATGAGGCCCTCCCTTCACGGACAAGCCTCGCCGGGCGGTGGGCTCTCGCGCCCGACCGCGGCGGTCCGATTCGATCAGGCCTCGGTCGTGACGGTACGCCCGTTGATGTGCTCGAACCCGTCGCGGATCAGCCCGCGGAGCACCTCGAGGTCCACGTCGGCGAGCCGCTTGATGTAGAGGCAGGACCGCCCCGTCGAATGCGGGCCGAGGCGCGCGAGTTGTTCGGCGTACCGCTCGTACCCGTCGGACAGATAGAGCGTCAACGCCTGCTTGCGCGGCGACAGGCCCACCGCCGGCCAGTCGGCCTCGCGTCCGGTGGCGTAGCGGTAGTGGTACTGGCCGAAGCCCACGATGCTCGGCCCCCACATCGCCGGCTCCAGCCCCGTCACCTCACGCATGAGCGCGCAGACCGCCTCGGCATCGGCCCGGCGCTTCGGATCGGCCACGCCCGCGAGGAACTCGTCGACGCTCGCCCCGGTCCTGGTCGTCTTCGGCTCGCTCGCCATGGGGGTCAGCCTAACCCGCACGGGGGTGGTACAACGAGCGCATGCTGAGGGCCCGCCTGACACTGGTGCTCGGTCTCGTGCTCATCGCGGCCGGCGTGCTCGGATTCGCGACGGCGGATCGTGGACTGCGCATCGAGTCGGCGCACGCCGGAACGGTACCGCTGCAGCTGTTTCGTCCGGTGGATGACGCGCACGGCGCCGCGCGTCCGGTGGTGGTGGTCGTGCACGGGTACGCCGGTTCGGGGCGCCTCATGCGGCCGTTCGCCGACACGCTGGCGAGGCGGGGCTACCTGGTCGCGCTGCCGGACCTGGCCGGCCACGGCGCCAACCCGGAGCGTCTCACCGAGGAGGCCCTCGACCGCGAACTGGCTGAGGTGGTGCGCTTCGTGCGCGCGCTCCCGGACGCCGACCCGGCCCGCGTGGCGCTGGTCGGGCACTCGATGGGCGCGGCCGCCGTGGTGCGCGCCGGCGCCGCCGACCAGACCATCGCGGCGACCGTGGCAATCTCCATCGGCGACGACGCGTCGGCGGCCATCCGGCCCGGCCCGCGGCACCTGCTGGGGCTCTACGGTGCGTTCGAGCCCGCCGGGATCGGCGTGTCCGAGCGGGCGATGGACGCCGACCGGGTGGTCCCGGTGCCGCTGGTCGAGCACATCGGGGTGCTCTTCGCCGACCGTACCCACCACGAGACCGCGCAGTGGCTGGACCGCGCCCTCGGCCATGCGCCCGAGCGGCCCGTCATCGCCGCCAAGGGCCGCCTGATCCCGGGCGCCCTGAGCCTGCTCGGCGGGTTGCTGGTCGTCATCGGTGCGCTGCTGCTGCGCCGGACCGCGGCCGCCCGGGCGCCGCTGGACCGGGACCGGCTCGGCCTGCGGCTCGGGGCCGTGCTGGTGGCCCCGATCCCGGGTGGGCTGGCGGGCGTGGCGCTGACCTACGCGTTGCCGAACACGGTGACCGGCTACCTGACCGGCTACCTGGCCGGGTGCGGGTCCGCGCTCGCCGTCGCGGCGCTGCTCATCCGCCGTCCACCCCGCCCCGCCCGGCCGTCCCTCAGGTCCGCCGGCGGCGCCGCACTCCTCGCGGTCGCCACCCTCGCCGCCGTGGTGCTGCCCGTCCACATCGGACTGACGGACGTCGCCCCGCACGGGCCGGACTGGTGGGTCGTCGCCGTGCTCGCCCTGGCCGTCGCGGCCCTGCTCGCCGGGGCGCACGCGCTGCTCCCGCCGCCGTGGAGCTACGGCGCGGTGCTCGCCCTGTGCCTGCCGATGCCGGCGGCGTCGTTGATCGGCGCCGCACCGGGCTTCCTGGCGCTCATCTCACCGCTGATCATGGTACTGGTCGTCCTGCACCTCGCGGTGTGCGCGGCGGCGGGCCGACCGTGGTCGCGCACCATCGCGGCCGGCGCCCTGACCATTGCCTGGCCGGTCGCGGTGGTACTGCCGGTGCTCGCCCGCTGACGGCCGCAGGCGCATCGCAGCACCGGTGCGAGTTCGCCAGCGCGTTCGTGCCGGATGGCGTGGGCGCGGTCGTCGAGGCCGCGCAGCTCGGCCAGCCGCCGCACTTACACGCGGAACGCCGGCGGGTTCATCACCGTCGCACTCCCACGCACGGACCGCGGCATGTCCGCGCGGCGCCTGACCCGTGAGCAGGTCAGGCCTGGACTTGCGCGCCGGGTGCCGGACTGAGCGGGCGTCCGCAATGCACGCAGCCCCGAAATGCCCGGGTTCGCACACCGGTACCCTCGCCGGGTGACCTCCAACGACGATCCGGCCGCCGGGCACGCCCGATTCCACCAGCTCAGCGCCGCTGTACGGGACAGCCGGCCCGACGACGACCCGGCGCTGCTCCAAGCTCTGCTCGCCGAGCCCGACCGGATCATGGCGGAGTCGGTACTGACGTTGCTTGTGGACAGCCGGGCCGAAGGGCCGGGCGCGGCGACATCGTTCGGCGCGTGGGCGGAGCCGATGCTGGACGCGGTGGGCGCAGACGGTTTCGTCGCGCGGCGGGTGCACGAGTGGTCCCTGTTCAAGGCGCTGCAGTCCGGCGCGCCGGTGGATCGCGAGGCCCTGGCGGCCGCGTCCAACTGGCTCCAGCGCAAACTGGTCGAGGAGGCCGACTCGGCGGCGGTGCTGGCAGTGCTGGGGGAGGCCGGCCGCACGAAGCGGCTCCGCAACCTTGCGAAGACACGCGCGGGACGCCTGCGATCCCCGGGCCGGTGACCGCTGCCCTGCAGGACCCCGGGCCGAGCATCTCACGTCGTCCTTGAGGATTCCGGCGTCTGCCTTCGTCCTCACCGGCGGCGGGATCGAAGCAGCGTCCGCCACCACGGACGGCCGGTGTGCGATGGCGGCGGATCGGCCGGATGGAACATGCGCTCGATCAGTTCGCGTCCGGGCATGCTGAGCTGACCGCCGTCGGAGTCCAGGCCCGGGGCGGGAATGTGGTGCCAGCCGGCAATCTGCTCCGCCGCGCCGCCGGCCACGCTTGCCCACACCTCCGTGTCGGCGGGTCGCCAAATGATCACTTTGTCGGGCCGATGGGTGAACTCGGCCCGCATCGCGTCAGGACCCCGGAAGGACAGGACGAGCTGTGCGGTCTCGGGCAGTTCGTAGTACATCCCCTCCGGCTCCACCCAGACCTCGAAGCGATGGCCGCCGTCAGGCGCGGAAACCGAAAGCTGGAACTCCATCCGCGCAGTCTGCCCCCTCGCCACACCGATGTCAGGGGCGAGGTCGCATCGGTTCGGCCAGGCTCCGTCGACAGGCGACCCCGACCTCGCCCAGCCGGCCCCGCGCTGGTGATCGGTCGAGCGGCGTCACTCCAGGGCCGCTCGCGCCTCGGTCAGGACGGACGGTGCGGTGGCGCTGGCCAGGACGTGCTGCAGGGCCATCCGGTACGCGACGTCGAAAGCCTCTTGGGCGGTCACGGCCACGTCGGGCTGTACGCCGGTGCCTTCCCAATTGGTGCCGGTGACCGGGTTGACGGCGCGGGCCACCGGAACCGTGATCTCGAAGGTCGGCGTGATCGGGAAGGCGTCCGTCGGATGAGCGCCGCCCTTGGTCGTCTCCCCGACCAGAACCGCCCGTCCCTGCGCCTGCAGGTTGTAGCAGATCTCCTCGCCGCCGGAGAAGGTGGATGCGCTGGTCAGCAGGTACACGGGCCGGTCGAGGTACCGCTCGCCGGGCAGCCACGCAAGGCTCCAGAACTGCTTGGTCTGCCCGGTCGCACCCTCGTAGATGCTGTTGAGGTGGGTCTCCCCGTCCGGGAAGAAGTAGCTCGACCAGAACACGGCGCCGTCGGGCGACCCACCCCGGTTCTTGCGAAGGTCGACGATCAGGGCATCCGTCTGTGACACCAGCTCCATGGCCGCGGCGATCGCGCGCCCGCCGACGTCGGCCGAGGCGACGAACCGCAGGTCCAGCAGCCCGACGTTGCCGTCCAGCCGCTCCACCCGCGCGATGCCGTAGTTGGTGAGGCGCTGCTGCTCGGCCCAGACCGCCTCCATCTCGGCCTTGGTGAGCGCCTCGCGCGCGTCCTCCGTGCGCGTCCGCACCCGTAGATGCTTGTCCTGACAGACCTCGAACAGCTCCGCCGTCAGCCGCCGGCCGAGGGCCTCCTCGTCCAGCTGGTCGTACTCACCGGCGGCCAGCCGCCTGCGGATGCCGTCGGCCGCCACCTGCGCCCGGTCGGGAAAAATGTAGTTGCCGCACATCAGTTCCAGAGCTTGTTCCACGAGCTTCGCCGACATCGGCGCACCATATCGAAGACTCACCCCCGCCGGGGCCCCGTGTCACGGCAGGAACGACCACGGCATCCCCGGGCCGGTCTGCGGTTCCTCGGCCCGGAGCAGGGCCGCCTTCAGCTCCTCGTCGAGGACGTAGGCGTTACCGTCGGCGGGCGGCATGATCAGGTACAGCGCTCCGGTGCTGATCGGGACGGGGAACACGGGCCAGCCCGCCGGGTCCTCGTAGCGGTCCAGGAGCGGCTCCAGGTCCGCGGGGTCGTCGACGTCGAAGGCGGCCAGGACGGTCTCGGCCGAAGCGAACTGGAGGAGGAACGCGGGCCAAACAGCTCGTCGTCGGACCAAGGGGTGGCGTCGGAGAGGCCCAGGCCAGCGCGGCTGGGGGCCGGCGGGGTGGCGGGCGCGGAGGGGCGGGAGGCAGGATGTCGGCCGTGGACGTCGAAGATCGACTCGAGGAGTTCGTGCTCGAGCACTGGAGCAAGGGCACGGTGCCGCTTGGTTGGGGCACGGCGTTTCTGTACAACGAACTCCTTGACCGCGAGGCCGAGGACGAGCCGGTCCGGGTGTGGCTGGTGACGGCCGGTCGGCTCATGAAAGGCACGGGGACCTGGTCGCGGCGGGGCGGGGTGGCCGTGGCGCCGGTGGGGTTGTTGCACGAGTTCGCGCAGCACCAGGGCGCGCAGGTGACCGACGGCGTGGCGGCCACGGCCGAGCATGTGCGGGCGGTCGGGGAGGAGCGGCGGGCGTACGCGCTGGGGTACGTGCACGAGGCCGGCGACCGTCGGCCCCTCGCCATCGCGACCTCCAACGTGGCCCGGGACCCCGACGGCGTCGTGCGGTGGCGGGGTGCGCTGCCCGACGGGTTCGTCGGCAGCCCGGTCTTCATCTTCGAGCACCAGAAGGGCCGTGAGTTCATCGTGCTGTGCCTCGGGCTCATCGCGTCCGCCGAGCGCAACCCGGACGTGGCGACGTTCGACGTGATCCGGTCGGTGATCGGGAAGGCCACGCAGCCGCCGAAGCGGCGGTGGTTCCGCTGAGGGCGGAGCAGCGCGACGCGGTGCGGGCGCTGCTCGGCGGCGAAGCCACCGTGGTGGGCGAGGAGAAGCTCGGGCACCCCGCCGCGCCGGTGACGCGGCTGACGTTCGGCCGGGAGGTCGAAGGGGTCGGGCGGACCGTGGTGGTCAAGACGCGCCGGGTCGAGGGGGACGGGCACGGCGGGCCCGCGTACCTGCGGCGGGAGGAGGCGGCGCTGCGCGCGGTCGCGGAGCTCGGGGTCGCCCCGCGGTTGATCGCGGCCGACCAGGACGCGGGCGTCGTGGTCACCAGCGACCTCGGTACCTGGCCGACGCTGGAGGACCTGCTGCTCGGCGACGACGCCGAGGCCGCCGCGCAGGCGCTCGTCGCGTTCGGTACGACCGTCGGGCGGCTGCACGCCGGGACCGCGACCGACGTCGGCTCCCCGCTGCCCTGGCCCGGGGCGGAGCGGTGGGAGGACGTCGAGGCCGCCTGCAAGGAATTGGGGCTGCCTGACGCGCGAGTCGCGGCCGAGGACGCGGCGTTCATCGCCGCGCAGTTCGCCGCGCCGGGGGCGTACGGGGTGCTCGCGCACAACGATCTCAACCCGGGCAACGCGGTCGTCACGCCGGACGGGGTGCGGCTCGTGGACTTCGAGGGGGCGGGCCACGGGCACCTCGGGTTCGACGCGTCGTTCCTGCACTTTCCGTTCCCGACGTACAGCGCGCATTGGGCGACAATTCCGGGACACGTCACGCATGAGGCCGACCGGGCGTACCGCGCCGCCCTGGCGGGTGAGGGGCTCGGCCGGGCGATCGCGGTCGGTGCGGCGGCGGCGCTCGCGGTTCGGGTACAACGGCTGTATGTGCTGGCGTCCGGCGATCAGCCTGCGCTGACCCGTTGGCGCCGCCGGGCGCAGCTGGTGCAGCAGATCGGGGTGTTCACCCGGCTCGCCGGCGAGGCCGGGATGCTGGCGGGCATGGCCGGCTGGTTCGAGCGGCTCGCCGGCGCGATGGCGAAGCGCTGGCCGGACGCGACCGACCCGGCGCCCGCCGTGTTCCCGGCGTTCCAGAAACGCACAAACAGCTGAGTTGGTACCGTCGGATCGATGTTCACGGAGCTGATGGACCACACCGCGCAGGGTTTCGATGTGCTCGGGGCCGCGGTGCTCGTCGTCGGGCTGGTGTGGTCGGTCGTGCTGGCGGCGGGGGCCTGGCGGCGCGGTGGCGGGCGGCGGGCCTATCAGGCGCTGCGCGAGTCGTTCGGCGGGGTGCTGCTGCTGAGCCTGGAGGTGCTGGTCGCCGCGGACCTCATCCGGACGGTGGCCGTCGCGCCGACCATCACCAATGTCGCCGTGCTCGGCCTCATCGTGCTCATCCGGACGTTCCTGAGCTTCTCGCTGCAGATCGAGATCGACGGCGCGCCGCCGTGGCGGCGGGCGCTCACGAGTGGTGCGAGCGTCGTGGCCAGGGCGGCGCGGTCATCCCGGGAGGGTGAGCGCTAGTCCAGCAGGGTGTGGACGCTCCAGCCGGAGCCGATCCGCACCGCCGATCAGCTCCGGGCGGCCGTCGCCGTTGAGGTCGATGGGGAGACGATCACCGGAGGCCGCTGCAGACTCGCTTCACGTCCGCCGCGGGCCCGAAATCCGGAGGCGCGCGGGGCGGCGGCCCGGCCATACTGCGGCGGTGCTGCTCACGATCACCACCACCGCGACCCCCGCCACCGACCTCGGATTCCTGCTGCACAAGCATCCGGGCAAGGTGCAGGAGTTCGACGTGACGGTCGGGCGGGCGCACGTGTTCTATCCAGAAGCGACAGACCTCGCGTGTACCGCCGTGCTGCTGGTCGAGGTCGATCCCGTCGAACTGGTCCGGGGCCGGCGGCCGGGCGGGGCCGAGGGGTTCTCGCTGGCGCAGTACGTGAACGACCGGCCGTACGCGGCGTCGTCGATGCTCGCCGTCGCCATGTCCCGGGTGTTCCGCAGCGCGATGGCCGGTCGCTGTGCCGCCCGGCCCGAGCTGCCCGGCCGGGCGCTGCCGCTGGAGATCCACATCCCGGCGCTGCCGTGCGCGGGCGGGCCCGGCGTCGCCGAGCGGGTGTTCGGGCCGCTCGGCTGGCAGGTGCGGGCGACGCCGGTGCCGCTCGATCCGGCCGTACCCGACTGGGGCGACTCCCGCTACGTCGACCTGCGCCTCACGGGGGAGCTGCGGCTCGCCGACGCCCTGAACCACCTCTACGTCCTGCTGCCGGTGCTGGACAACGCCAAGCACTACTGGGTCGGCATCGACGAGGTGGAGAAGCTGATCCGGGCCGGCGAGGGCTGGCTCGGCACCCACCCGGAGCGGGAGCTCATCACCCGCCGGTACCTCGCCCACCGGCGCGAGCTGGTGGCCACCGCCGTCGGCCGGCTCAACGAACTCGACGACCGTGCCGAGGAGGAGGAGCCCGACGAGCCGCGGCCCCGGCCCCTTGCGCAGCAGCGGATCGCGGCCGTGCTCGACGCACTGCGGGAGGCCGGCGCGGCCCGCGTGGTCGACCTCGGCTGCGGCGAGGGGGCGCTGATCCGGGCGCTGCTCGCCGACCCGGCGTTCCGCGAGGTGCTCGGGGTCGACGTGGCCCACCGCGCGCTGGAGATCGCGGCCCGCCGGCTGCGGCTGGAGCGGATGGGGGAGCGGCAGCGGGAGCGGGTGCGGCTGGTGCAGTCGTCGCTGACGTACCGGGACGAGCGGATCGCCGGGTTCGACGCGGCGGTGCTCATGGAGGTCGTCGAGCATGTGGATCCGCCTCGCCTGCCGGCGCTGGAGCGCGCGGTGTTCGGCGCGGCGCGACCGTCCACTGTGGTCGTGACGACGCCCAACGTGGAGTACAACGGCCGCTTTGAAGGTTTGCAGGCCGGGGCGATGCGCCATCGCGACCATCGCTTCGAGTGGACCCGGGACGAGTTCCGCGCGTGGGCCGGCGGGGTGGCGGCCGCGCACGGCTATCGGGTGCGGTATGCGCCAGTCGGGCCCGACGACCCCGAGGTCGGCCCGCCCACCCAGATGGCCGTGTTCGCTTTGGAGGCGTCGTGACCGAGCTCGCCGTTCCCCAGCTGAGCCTCGTCGTGCTCGTCGGCGCGTCCGGCTCGGGCAAGTCGACGTTCGCCCGCCGGCACTTCGGCCCGTTCGAGGTGGTCTCCAGCGACTTCTGCCGGGGCCTGGTCAGCGACGACGAGAACGACCAGGCGGCCACCGCCGACGCGTTCGACGTGCTGCACTACATCGCCGGCAAGCGGCTGGCCGCGGGCCGGCTCACCGTCGTCGACGCGACCAACGTGCAGCCGGACGCCCGCCGCAAGCTCGTCGAGCTGGCCCGGGCCCACGACGTGCTGCCGGTCGCGATCGTGCTCGACCTGCCCGAGAAGCTCTGCCTCGAACGCAATGCGAACCGCGCCGATCGTACGTTCGGTGCCCACGTCATCCGCCGCCAGCGCGACCAGCTGCGCCGTTCCCTGCGCGGGCTGGCCCGGGAGGGATTCCGCAAGGTTCACGTCCTGGCCGGCCCCGAGGAGGTCGACGCCGCGCACATCGTGCGGGAGCGGCTGCTCAACGACCTCCGGCACGAGACCGGCCCGTTCGATGTCATCGGCGACATTCACGGCTGCCGGGCCGAACTGGAGGTGCTGCTGGACCGGCTCGGGTACGCGATCGCCCGCGACGACGCCGGCCGGCCCGTCGACGCCGCCCACCCGGACGGCCGCAAGGTCGTGTTCGCCGGCGACCTGGTCGACCGCGGCCCCGACTCGCCCGGCGTGCTGCGCCTGGCGATGGGCATGGTCGCCGCCGGGCACGCCCTCGCGGTGCCCGGCAACCACGAGAACAAGCTGGTCCGCGCGCTGTCCGGGCGCAACGTCCAGGTCACCCACGGGCTCGCCGAGACCCTCGAACAGCTCGCCGGGGAGAGCGCGGAGTTCCGCAAGCAGGTCGAGGTGTTCGCCCGCGACCTGGTCTCGCACCTGGTCCTCGACGAGGGCCGGCTCGTCGTCGCGCACGCCGGGCTCAAGGAGGCCTACCACGGGCGCGCGTCGGGCCGGGTGCGCAGCTTCGCGCTCTACGGCGACACCACCGGCGAGACCGACGAGTTCGGGCTGCCGGTGCGCTACCCGTGGGCCCAGGACTACCGCGGCAAGGCGATGGTGTTGTACGGCCACACGCCCGTCCCGCGGCCCGAATGGGTCAACAACACCATGTGCCTGGACACCGGGTGCGTGTTCGGCGGCAGTCTCACGGCGCTGCGGTACCCCTCGAAGGAAATCGTGGCGGTGCCGGCTTCGCGGGTCTGGTACACGCCGGTGGTGCCGTTGGATTCGGCCCCGCCGGCCCGGGCCGACGACGGGCTCGACATCACCGACGTGCTGGGCAAGCGCATCGTCGAGACCCGCCACCACGGGCGGGTGACGGTCGGCGAGGAGCAGGCGGCCGGGGCGCTGGAGGTGATGAGCCGGTTCGCGCTCGACCCGGCGCGGCTGCCGTACCTGCCGCCGACGATGGCTCCGTGCGCCACCTCGTCGCTTCCGGACGTGCTGGAGCACCCCGTGGAGGCGTTCGCCTCCTACCGCTCCGACGGCATCGCGGAGGTCATCTGCGAGGAGAAGCACATGGGGTCGCGGGCCGTCGTGCTCGTCGACGCCGGGGCGGGCGGCGCCGTGTACACGCGGACCGGCCGGCCGTTCTTCGACGCGCAGCGCACCGAGCAGTTGCTGGACCGCGTCCGTTCATCCGTGACCGCGGCCGGACTGTGGGACCTCGCCGGCGACCGGTTGCTGCTCGACTGTGAGCTGCTGCCGTGGTCGGCGAAGGCCGAGGAGCTGCTGCGGACGCAGTACGCCGCCGTCGGAGCCGCCGCCCGCGCGACGCTCTCCGCGGCCGTGCGTTCCTTGGCGGCCGCGCGGGGTGCAACGGGTCTGCTGGAGCGCACCCGGGCGCGGGCGGCGAACGCGGACGCCTTCACCGAGGCGTACCGGCGCTACTGCTGGCCGACCGACGGTCTCGACGGCGTGCGGCTGGCGCCGTTCCAGCTGCTGGCCGGTAGTTCGGTGACATTTCACGAACGGGACCACGGCTGGCACCTGGCGATCGCCGACCGGCTCGCCGCGGCGGCCCCGGACCTGATCCGGACCACCCGGCGGCTGCGCGTGGACACCACCGACCCGGAGTCGGTCGCGGCGGGCGTGGCGTGGTGGGAGGAGCTGACCGCGGCCGGCGGCGAGGGCATGGTCGTCAAGCCGTACGCGAACCTGCTGCACACCGACCGCGGCCTGGCCCAGCCGGGGATCAAGGTGCGCGGCCGCGAGTACCTGCGGATCATCTACGGCCCCGACTACACCGAACCGGCCAACCTCGACCGGCTGCGCCAGCGCAACCTGGGCCGGAAGCGGTCGCTGGCGCTGCGGGAGTACGCGCTGGGCCTCGAGGCCCTCGAACGCGCCGCCGCGGGCGAACCGCTGTGGCGCGTCCACGAGGCGGTCTTCGCGGTGCTGGCCCTGGAGTCGGAGCCGGTCGACCCGCGACTGTAGCGGTTTCCTCTCAGGTGCCGTGCCCGGGTGCCGAATGGGGTACGACGGCAACGGTCGAGGATGGCGATGGCGATGGATACCGGCGTGTCCGGGCGGCGCAGCACCTGGCGCTGGTTCGGCGACCGCAGCGTCGCCGCGAAGGTCGGCCTCGTGCTCGCGGTCAGCTTCCTCACCACCATCGCCGTGGCGGTGACCGCCCTGGTGCAGCTGGGCCAGGTCCGCGACAACGCCCGGGAGCTGCAGCGGGGCAGCATCGCCCGGCTGACCGCCGCCTCGGAGATGCAGCAGGCGTTCAGCCGCATGCTCCTCGCCGCCCTCACCCGCAACGCCGCCCAGGACCAGGCGCTGGTCGCCCAGGCCACCACCGACTACCAGACGGCGATCGACGACATCACGAAGGCCGCGAAGACCTACGCCGAGGTGCCGGGGGCCAACGCGCAGCAGCAGACGTACGCGAAGACCTTCGACGAGACCTGGTCCGGCTTCCAGTCGCTGCTGGCCCAGATGCTGAGGCTGCCGCCCAACGACCCGCAGATCCAGCAGCTCGGGCTGCAGGCCAACCAGGCGACCGACAAGGCTCAGGCGATCATCGCCGAGCTCAGCGACTACGAGGCCACCACGGCGCGGACGGTCTCGCAGGACGCGGAGGCGACGTACCGTACCGCGCGGAATGTCCTGGTCGTGGTCCTGCTGGCGGGACTGCTGCTCGCGGCCCTGGTGGCGGCCGGCGCGATCCGCATCATCGCCCGCCCGCTGCGCGAGATGCGCCGCGTCGCCATCGCCCTGGCCGACGGCGACCTGACCCAGCACCTGACCGTCCGGTACCGCGACGAGGTCGGCGACACCGCGCTCGCCCTGAACCGGGGCACCGAGCACATCCGCAGCGCGGTACAGTCCCTGAGCGTCAGCGCCAGGCAGCTGGCGGACAGCGGCGCCCAGGTGGCGTCGACCTCGGCCGGCATCTCGGTCAGCGCCGAGGAGGCCTCCCGCCAGGCGGCAACGGTGGCCGACGGCGCCGGCCAGGTCTCCCAGAACATCCAGACGGTCGCGGACGGCGCCCACAACATGCGCACGTCGATCGAGGACATCGCCCACAGCGCCACCGAGGGCGTGACGGTCGCCGCCGAGGCCGTCACGATGGCCAACACCACGAACCAGATCGTCACGAACCTGGGCGCGTCCTCGGCCCAGATCGGCAACGTCATCAAGACCATCACGGCGATCGCCGAGCAGACCAACCTCCTCGCGCTGAACGCCACCATCGAGGCGGCCCGCGCGGGCGAGTCCGGCAAGGGCTTCGCCGTCGTCGCCGGCGAGGTGAAGGACCTGGCCCAGGAGACGGCCCGCGCCACCGAGGACATCGCCCGCCAGGTCGAGGCCATCCAGTCGGACACGCGGGGCGCCGTGGACGCGATCGCCCGCATCGGCGACATCATCGGGCGCATCAACGACCTGCAGCTGTCGGTCGCGTCGGCGGTGGAGGAGCAGCGCGCCACCACCGACGACATGTCGCGCAGCGTGTCCTCGGCGGCGGAGGGGAGCGCGGCGATCGCGGGGAGCATCGCGACGGTGGCCCAGGCCGCCGGCCGCACGACGGACGGCGCGGGCGACAACTCCCAGTCGGCCCAGCACCTCGCCCAGATGTCCCGCGACCTACAGGCCGTCGTGGATCGGTTCCGCTTCTAGGCACTAGGCTCACTCGTGTGGGTCTTACCGCCGGAGGCGCCGAACTGGCGCTTCGCCTGCTGGAACCGATCTGCGAGCTCTACGACACGGTGTTCTCCGAACCCCAGTTCGTCTGGCGCGCCGAGGAGTCGGGGCTGCACCGGGAACGACTCGTCGAACTGACGAACGATCCGACGTTTGGCATCGTGGTCGCTGAGCTCGATGGCGCACTGCTCGGGTTCGCGTACGGGTACACCCTCCCACACACCACGACGCGGTGGTCGCGACTGATCGGCACCCTGCCACCGGAGACGTCGGCGGAATGGCCGGGACGCACGTTCGTCCTGTTCGACTACGCCGTGGCGGCCGCGCATCGGGGATCGCGCATCGGCCGGGCGCTGCACCACCGCCTGCTCGCCGGGCGCACCGAGCAACGCGCCACGCTGACGGTGCAGCCGTCGGCGCTCGCCACGCAACAGATCTACGTGCACTGGGGCTGGCGCAAGATCGGCCAACTCGAGGGCGGCGACGACTCGGCGGCTCCGGTGTTCGACGTCTACCTGCGCGACTCGCTCGCCGATCTGACCGATCGCTAGCCGACGCCGTACGCCGAGATCTGCTCGCGAGCGTTCCGCACCTCTGGGGCATCGGCCCACTGCGCGAGTTCGCCCCACGCCCGGTGGAGGCGTTGATTGAGCCTGGCGGATCGATTGTGCGCCGACAGGCGGGCTGCGTTGACGATCGCGGCGACACCGCGGTCCACGTCGGGGCGGACGTCGCGCAAGTGGCAGATGCCAAGGCGCAACGAGGCCAGGGCAAGGTTGCGGACGAACGACCCCTCGATGGTTTCGAGTGCCTGCTCACCGATGCGCGCTCCCTCGGATGCCCTCCCGAGGTAGAGGTAGCAGATGCTTTCGGTGCTGGCGAGCTGGCCAGGACTGTAGAAGTACGTGTGCGTGGAGCCGCCGACCTGGCTCGAGTTCAGCGCCCGTTTCGCGCGTTCGATGGCTCGCAACGCCGCTGTCTCCTGACGGTCCATCGCGTAAGCACGGGCGGCGACATCGAATGCGTAGGCCTGCAGGGACGCGTCAGGTGTCTGGGATGCCCATCCGACCGCCGCCACAGCATGGTCGATGCCAATGCGTGGCTGGCCTTGCCACGTCGCAAGATGGCTCATGTTGCACAGGACGAACGCCCCGAGTTCGGTGTCGTGGGCCTCGTGCGCCGCAGCGCGCGCCGACTCGTAGTACTCGGCCGCGGCGCGTGGGTTGTTCAGGTCGAATGCGAGCCAGCCGGCGAAGCGCGAGAGATTCGCATAGAGCGACAGCATCCTGCCGCTGAGAGGGTCGGGTGTTGCTGCCAGCAGGTTCTGCACCAGGCGCCGCTGGGCCAAGGCCGTATCGAGTGCGGCGTGGGGCCCGAGCGTGTCGTCCTGCCGCATGCAGCGCCACAGCACCGCATCCACGTGATCGATCACCGTTGCGTCCACCCTTGCGGGATCGGCCAGGGCGCCGAGCGTTCGTTCGCACTCCGGCTGGTCGAGGCCATCGAGCACGGGTGAGACGGCCGCCGCTGACGCCGCCCAGCTCAGCCAGTGCAACACGTCTCGTCGCCTCATGCGTCCTGCCCACTCGGTGAGGTCTTGCACCAGGCGATCGAAGGTCTGATCCGGATCAAGTCGTTCGGCATCAGCGGCCGCGACGAATGCGCCGATGCGCGCGACGACATCAAGTGGTTGACGGTCACCCAGCGCGACGGCATTTGGTGACGGTGGCTGGCCGGTCCAAATCTCCTCCGAATGATCTTTGCTGTCGATCAGGTCGGCGGCGGCGCATTGGTAGATACGAGCGAGCCGGTCGAGCACCTCGAGCGACGGTTGCCGGCCGGTCTCGGCGGGCCAGGTCTCCCAGTACGAGATGTTCTTGTGGGTGATGGCGGCCGTGCCGTCCGACGCCGGCCAGAGTTCGTTCCAACGTTCGGCTACCTGTTGCTGCGTGAGCCCGTGTGCGAAGCGGTAGGCGACGCGTGCGTTGACGTTGAATCGGATGGCCATGGCGTGGGCGATCTGCCGCGTTGTCGCACCCTGGCCGAGGTGGGCAGCACGGCAGCTCGCAAGTTCGGCTCGTCTCGATCGGAACTGCTTCTCCACCATCGATCCAATCCGACATGGGCCGGGGTTGATGTTCACGATCGTACGACCGCCGGCTGCGCGCAATGCACAACCCGTCGCCGCCCAGCGGAAGTTCCCGTTCTCTGGGGAATTCCTGCGGCAAGCTCAGCGCAGATGGGGTGTGACGCCGCGTGGGTGCCGACCACAGTAAGTCGATAGGTGCCGACCTCTGGATATTGGAGAGGAACCGATGTGGTAGCTGCACGGGTCGGCGTCGATGCGGTTCTTGAGGCGGCGCAACGTCTCATCGACGAGCATCGGACGTCCTGCGAGGAATTCGGCCGCTGTCTGCGCTGCGACTCCCCATGGCCCTGCGTTCGGCGCGAGCAAGCGATCCGGGCGTTCTACGAGGCGGGCCGGCTTCCGATGCGGAATCCGGCTTCGCCGGCGGATCGGTTGCGAATCCGGTTCACGCCGGTCGACTGGTTCGGCAATGGACAAGTGACGAGATCTGGATGGGGCGAGTCGGCACCGCGGGCATGGAGGTGGAGGACGCAATGACAACGGTGCGGCGTCGCCATTCGTTCAGGAGTCCGGCATGGCAGTGCGAGGTGTGCGACGTTCCGTGGCCGTGCCCCGACCGCCGCGCGCGGCTGCTGGCCTGCTACGTCCGTGATGGTAGGGTCCCCTACCTGCGGAAGATGCTCAGAGCCTTCATGGTTCGGGCGAAGCGGGATCTGGATCTGAGCGAGGACGAGCTACTTGCCCGCTTCGTCGGGTGGACGTTCGCCGCGGCGTACCCGGTGCCGGATGCGAGAGCCGGCACCGGGAAGGCCTTGGACGGTTAGCGGGAGAAGGCCTGGAACTCGGCGATGCGGACCTGCGGGGCGAACGGGCTCGCCGTGGCGCAGTCGGTGGCCGTGGCCGGGTCGTTGTCCTGCTCGCCGGCGTACCGCGGGTTGCCCGTGCACTGGCTCGTGAGGACCTGAATGCGCAGGTGCGTCGCGCGCACCGGGTTGAAGTGGAAGGTGCGGAGGTTCAGCTGCGAGGCGACGGGGCGGAATGCCGTGGCCGGGAAGGCGTCCGACGGGCTGCGGTACACCTCGCGGTAGCCGGCGTCCGAGGAGCAGTCGGCGGTCGTGGCGTCGCAGGCCAGGACGCGGAACTGGCGCAGGGCGGAGAAGCGGTTCTGGCCCAGCGGGTCCACGTCGCCGTCGATGGCCGGGCGGAGCAGGGCGCTCACGTTGACCGTGTTGACCGAGACGGGGCGGTCGCCGGCCAGGTCGACCGTGACCTTCTTGCCCGAAACGCCGTCCAGGGAGGCCCAGTCCGTCGCCTCGGTGTCGTCGCCGAGTTTGTCGATGTTGACGCCGTCGCCGGTCAGGACCGCGCCGGAGGAGACCGAGGCCAGGTTGCGGGGGAGGTTCAGCTTCAGGTCCTGGGCCCGGCCCGGGAGGAACAGGGAGCTGAACTTCTTGTGGCCGTAGCCGGCGCCCACCGCCGTGAAGTTGAACGAGGTTCCGGGCACGATCTGGAAGGTGTCCGGGATGGCGGTCTCCGGGTCGGTGTCGGCCACCGGGACCGCGCGGGCCTCGTAGTCGCCCACGTACAGGCGGATGACCGCGCCCGCCGCGTCGCCGGTGGGCTGGAGGGTGACGGTGGCGTTGTTGGCGTACGGGGAGGCGAAGCTCGGGGTCGGGTCGGTGTCGGCCGGGTCGTTGGACGCGTCGATGCCGAGGCCCGACTGGGCGAAGGCGTTCCAGATCAGGTCCTGGTTCGCCCCGCCGAAGCGGACCAGGTCGGCGGCGAGCATGTTGTCGCGCATGTCGGCCATGCTGACCTGGCTGTCGGCCTGGAGCAGGAACGAGTCGAAGGTGAGCTGGGCCCAGCGGCGGTTGCCGGGGCAGGCGTCGACGGTGACCTCGCCGTCGGCGCAGCGCTGCTGGAGCGACGGGGTGGCCGTACCGTAGCGCTGCAGGAACGCCTGGCGGACCCGCAGGTTGGTGGCGACCCAGATCTCGCCGTCGGCGTGGACCTCCGGGCCGGTCAGGTCGAAGCCGATGTCGGAGTAGTTCAGCGGGCTCTTGCTGCCGTCGTAGTCGCGGATGCCGGTCGTCGTGTTGCCGGTGGCGTAGGCGCCGGTGACGAACGGGGTGTCGCCCAGCGGCTTGAGGTTGTTCTCGAACAGGTACTCGGCGGCCATCAGGTCGCCCCACGCCTCGCCCATCGAGCCGCCCTGGAACGAGCCGATGCCGGTGTCGGGACCGGCGATCATGCGGTTGGTGATGGCGTGGGTGTACTCGTGGCCGATCACGGTCATGTCGTAGTCGCCGTCGACGCAGGGCGGGTAGGCCGCGCCCGCGACGGGCTGCCAGAGGAACATGTTCGTGGTCGGGGGCAGGCCGTCGCGCGGGGTGCCCTGGTTGGCGTTGTTGCGGCTGCCGCCCAGCGCGTTGGACTGGGCCCGGCCCTGTTCCGCGTCGGCGCCCAGGCCGTCGGGGCTGAGATTCACGACCTGCATGTTCCAGGCGGATTCGGTGAAGCCGAGGTTGTACGCCCAGTCGTGCATCCGGTTGTGCATGGCGAACAGGTTGCTCACCGCGGCGTCGCCGTCATTGCGCTGCGCCGAGGTGAACACCGACGGGTTGCAGCGGGCCGCCCGCCACTGGTCGGTGAACGGGTACACGTAGTTGCGGTCGGGCTTCGCGGTCGCCAGGGCGGGCGCGGTGCCGCCGCCCCACTGGACCACGTCGTTCGTCGAGTTGCCGGTGGAGGTGAAGGTCGGCTGCCCGGTGGCCAGGTTGACGTCCCACGCCTGGCCGCTGTTGGGGTCGCGGACCGTGCGCACGCAGGAGCGCATCGGGCTGAAGCACCAGCGCTGCCGCGAGTCGAGGCCGACGGTGTTCGTGGGGCTGGCCGGGAAGACCGCCCAGCTCGGGTTGTCCGCGTCGAAGTCGACCAGGTCCTCGCGGACGAGCACGCCGCCGGTGCGGGCATCGACGTACGTGGTGAACGCCACCGGCCGGTTGGCGTCGGCGCCGTTCAGGGTCACCGCGTACGCGGCCCGCGGCCCGTCGGTCGGCGTCGGCACGGCGACGGTGTCGACGTCCACGTGCGCGACCTGGGCCGTGGTCAGCCCGGCGTCGCGGACGGCGACGGAGACCGCGTCGGCAGACGGGATGGTGGCCGGCTGCGGGGCCCGGGTGTCGCGCGACAGCGACGACGTCACCCGCACGACCGTGCCGTCCTGCACGAGGATCGACACCAGGCCGTCGTGTCCGGCGGGCAGGGCGCCGAAGCGCTGCCTGAGCAGTACCACGGAAGCCTTGCCGATGGGCTGGATGAGGACCTTGTCCATGGCGGCGACCGACGCCTCGTCGATGCCGAAGAGCGCCTGGTTCTGCACGAGGAACTGGCGGGCCGCCGTCTCCGGGTTGCTCGCGAGACCGGCGGTGAGCGCGGCCTTCCCGGGCGCGGCCGGGCCGAGCGAGCGCGGGGTGCCGAGCGCGTTGAACCGCACGGCGCCGTACTTGCCGGCGAGCGAGCGCTGCTGGCCGCTCGGCGCGGCGGTGCCCTTGCGGTTGTCGATGTCCCGGGCGCCGTGTCCCTCGCCGAGGAAGTCGTTGGCGCTCGCCGCGTTGACCGGGTCCCGCGGGGGTGCCGCGTGCGCTTGACCCGCCGCCGCCACCGTCAGGCCCGCGACCACCGCGACGGTGATCAGGGCGGCGCTCGTCCTTCGAGGTCTGTCCACGATCGGTTCCTCCCTCTGCCGTGGACGTGCATCAATTCAAATGTGTGGATACTACTTGCCGGTGGCGGGGGCAAGGGCGTGCCTCGATGCGAGGGGCGTGGTGAGGGGGTCCGGAACCGGCGCGGGGTGCCGCGCGTCCAAGTGCCATGGGACGGATCGCACCGCTGGCGCTGGGCCTGCTCGTGTTGATCGCGGCGAGCTGCGGCGGGCGGAGCACACCCCCGGCGTCCGCGCCGTCGCTCATCGCGTTCGTCATGGTGCAGGACGCCGGTACCGGCGGCGCACTGGAGATATCCACGCCCGACCAGATCGATCTGCTCGCGCCCGGCCCTCCGGCGGCGATCGAGACCGCGCGGACGGCGGTCGCCCGCACCAGGAGCCCGGACGTGCGGATCTTCGCGTTCGTCCGGGCCGGCTGCCAGAACGACGGCGCCACCATCGCCGTGGAATCGACGCGGATCACCGCGACGCTCACCGGCGGGGAGGGGGCGGCGTGTTATGTCCCCGAGTGGTACCTCGCGGTGTTCGCCGTTCCGGCCCCGCTGGTCCGGCCGGGCGCGAGCGCTGGGTGACCGGGGCCCCACGCATTGACGTTTGCCGGTATGTTGTCGGCGGGCGCCGAGACACGGGGGTGGCATGGTCGCGCAGGTGCTGCGTTGGGCAGGCATGATCGGCACGGTCGTGTGCGGCTACGTGCTGGTCAGGCTGCAGGCGGCCGACTGGATCGGCGGGCCGGACGTGATCTGGGCCGAACCCGAGGCGATGCTGCAGTACACGGACCAGCTCCCGGCGGACGCCGGCGAGTTCGTGCGCTTCTTCATGGTCTCGGCGCTGCCGTGGGGAGCGGTCGTCGCCTCGACGGCGGTCACGGTCGGGCTGCGGGGCCCTTCCTCCCGGTTGTACGGTGCGCTGCTGCCCCTGATCGCCGGATCCGCGCTGGCCGGAGCGGCGGACGACAACGTCGGCCGCCGCCTGTTCAACGTCGGCGACGCCCGCGACGTGGCCGTCCTGCACCAGACCACGACCGTCGCGGCGGTGGTCTTCGGCTACCTCGCGATCGCCGCGATCCTGCTGCTGTTCCGGCTGCACACCGTGTACTCGGCGCTGCTGGCCCTGCTCTACGTGGCCATCGCGGTGTTCTCCGTCGCCGGGTCCGGGGCGCTGTCGGGGACGTTCAAACCCGGGGACCAGGTGTACCCCACGGGCGTGCCGCGGACCTTCGCGCTCGTCTGCGTGGCCGCCGCCGTCTGCGCGATCGTCTCCACGGTGGGAACGGCGATGCTGCCGCGGCTCCCGCGCCGGCGCCCCGTGCTGGTGGTGCGGGCGGCGAAGGGCGCGCGGCGGGCGGTACACGAGTTCGGGCAGAGCGTCGCCGTCGGGCTGTCCCCGGGCCGGCCGGAGTTCCGGATCCTGCTCGTGGGCGGCCTGCTCGGGGCGCTGATGTGCGGCGGGGCGCTGGTGCTGGGCTTCGGCACCGGCCATCCGCCCGTCGACGTCCCGGCGCCGACCCGGAGCGCGCGGTGAGCGCCCAGGCGTGGCAGCGGGTGCTGCGCATCGCGATCGTGATCGCCGGCGGGTGCACGGCCGCCGTGGTGGTGTACTTCCTCGCCCCCGGCCCGGGCCCGTTCCTCGCCGAGGAGCCGCCCGTCGCGCGGCTGCTGATCGTGGTCCTGCCGGCCGTGTGGCTCGGGCTGCTGCTGATCCGGCAGGTGCACCGCGAGCAGTACCCCGGCCGCCTCCTGCCCGCCGGCCTGTCCATCGCGGGCGCGGCGGCGGTCCTCGTCCCGCTCGCGATCCAGCCGCTGATCAACCTCGGCTCCCAGCCGCTGCTGCTGCTCGCGTGCGTGCCGACCACCGCGTTCGGCCTGTGGACCATGTTCGGCGTGCAGCGCTACCGGCGGTTGCCGATGTGGCTGTACCTCGCGGTCTTCGCCTGGGGCGCGCTCGTCGCCGCGGGGCTCTCCGGCGTGCTCAACGAGCTGTTCCTGCACTATGCCGCCCCGTACGCCGGGCTGTTCACCGACAACCCGTTCGACGCCGCGCTGGCGGCGCGCTCGCTGCGGGGCATGCACGCCGGGATCGTCGAGGAGCTCGCCAAGGGGGCCGGGGTCGCCGTCGCCTGCCTGCTCCTGCGCCGCCGCATCGACGGCGCCGTCTCCGGGGCGGTCCTCGGCGCGGCGGTCGGGCTCGGCTTCAACCTCAACGAGACGGTCGTCTACATGACCGGCGCCGGCTCGGGGGCGGGCGCGCAGTACTGGGGACGGCAGATCCTCGGCCTGCTCGCCGCGCACACGACGTTCTCGGCGGTGCTGGGCGCCGCGATCGGCGCCGCCGCGCAGTTGCGCGACCCGAGGCTGCGTCGCACCGCCATCCTGTGCGGCGTACTGGCGGCGGCGAGCGGGCATGCGCTGTACAACACCTATTCCGCCGTCCAGGGCTCACTCCTGCCGGCCGTCAGCGACACGGTGCAGCTGTTCGTCGTGCTGCCGCTGTCGATCGTCGTGCTGCAGGGCCCGCTGATCGTGCTGCAGGCGTGGCTGCTGCGGCGCGGGCTGCGCACGCAGGCCGAGGGGCTGGCCGCCGAGCTGCTGGCCGAGACCGCCGACCCGTCCGGCGCGATCACCCCGCCGGAGGTGCCCATCCTGCTCGACCCCCGCCGGCGACGGGCGCTGCGGGTCGCGGCGCTGCGGCGGTACGGCATCGCGGCCTACCGCAACCTCCGCCGCCTGCACGCCGCGGAGTTCGACCTGGCCGCCGAACGCGGGCACCGCTCCCCGGGCGCCGACCTCGCGCTTGTCCGCCGCCGGATCCGGCACCACAAACAGCAGCTCGCCGCCCTGACGGCAGGAGCGCCCCGATGACCTGGCGCGGCGCGGCCCGTACGGTGCTCGCGACCGGCTGGCTCGCCCTGCTCCTGCCCCTGCAGACCGGCGCGACCTGCGGCGGCGTCAGCTACGAGACGGGCGGCGAGGGCGGCGGCTGCCAGTCGGCCGCCCTGATCGCGGCCGCGGTGGTGGGCGGGCTGGCCGTCGCCGTCACGGCGGGGGTGCTCGCCTACCGGTACTTCGCGGCCATCAAGACGATCACCGACCTGTCCGTCGGGCTCTCCACCCATCTGCCCACCCCCGGCGGCGCAGGCGGTCGCCAGGCAGCCGACGGCCGTGTAGAGATCACTGCCCACGATGACAGCTACTCCATCTCCCACGCCGCAAGCGGCAGCGGTGTCATCGCGACGCTGGACGGCGACGGTGAGCTCATGTTGATGATGGCGCGCAACGAGGGCTCGCCAATATCCGGCCGTCAGATGTTCGATCGTGTCATGGAGCACTTTGGTGGCCGTGTCGAAGTGATTCGGGGTTACTGGGTGTACGGCGACAACCTGGCGGCCTTCAGCGCCGCGATGAGGGATGGAGGTACCTTGCGTGAGGCGGCTCGGGGCACGTGGACCGGACGTCAGGCGGCCCGGCATGGCTTCACGCGCGTGAAGGTCCCGATCGCCGACGAGGGTGTCAATGGGTACACGAAGGTCTCTGCACTGTTCAGGCGAGAGCGAGGATAAGTGGCCGACGCCGAAGTCCGACTGGATGCGGCAGTCATGAAGATGCACGGGGACGGCGTGGATGCGATCGATGCGGTCGTCCGCCTGAAGGAAGAAGCACTGGTGCCCGCCGGCCGAGAGTTCGTTGCGGCGCAGGCCCTGCGGGCGAGCTACGGGCTGTCGGTGATCCAGTTGCATGAGGTCGTCGGATGGCTCAAGGGCGAACGCACGATCGACCACCTGCGGGAGGCGTTACCCGGCACGGGATCGTGACGCGGCCGTGGCGGCTCGGGCGAGGGCGGCCACGGACGGGGACGTGCAGTGGGCGGGCCAGGCGAGGACCAGGGCGACCGGCGGTACGTCCGCCATCGGCACGGCGACGAGGTCCTCGCGCAGCGGCCTGGTCAGCACCCGGGGCAGCACGGCGACCTTCCGCCCGAGCGCGATCACGTGCATCAGCTCGCTCAGGCTGCGCATCTCAGCGGGGTCGGCCGGGCGCTGGTGCAGGTCCTCGCCCGCCAGGTCCGCCATGCGCAGCGTCGCGCGATCGGCCAGCGGATGGGACCGGGGCAGCACGGCGACCGGTGCCTCGGTCAGCAACGGCTCGGTGTCGAAGCCGCGCAGCTCGTCCGGCGGCGCGTACAGCAGGGCCGCGTCCACCTGCCCCGCGCGCAGCAGGCGGGCGCAGTCGGCGTCGAAGACCACCTCGATCGGCGGGTCGCCCTCGTATGCGGCCAGGACCGCCGGCAGCAGGCCGCCGTCGCCGCCGGGCTTCATGGCCAGCAGGAGGCGCGGGTCCGGGGTCGCGGCGCGGCGGGTGCGCTGGGCCGCGGCCGTGACCGCGTCCAGGGCGACGGTGGCCTCGAGGGTCAGGACCCGGCCGGCGGGCGTCAGGGCGACGGCGCGGCTGGTCCGGTCGAACAGGGTGGCGCCCAGGCGGCGTTCCAGCCGGCGGATCGCCTTGGACAGGGCCGGCTGCGCGATGCCGAGGCGGGTGGCGGCGCGGCCGAAGTGCAGCTCCTCGGCGACGGCCAGGAAGTACGCGAGCTCGCGGGTCTCCAGCCGGTCCATGCCTCCAGGTTATCGATCGCGGCCGGGCCGGTCTTGGACGGTTCGCCGGTACCGCTGGTGAGCTGGACCCATGCCCACCATCGCGCTTGTCGCCGCCGGGGATCGCCTCGGACTGTCCCTCGCCAAGACCTTCGGCCGCCGCGGCTTCGACGTCGCTCTGATCGGCCGGTCACCGGACCGCCTTGACGCGCTGGCCGGGAAGCTGGCCGCCGAAAGGGTGACGGCGGCCGGGTTCGCGGCCGACGTCACGGATCGGCCGGGGCTGACCGCGGCCCTGGAACGAGCCGCGGCGCGGTTCGGGGGCATCGACGTGCTGCACTACGCGGCGCCCGCGGCCGGGGGTGGCGCGGCGGCGCACCGGACCGGAGCGCTCGACGTCACCGTGGACGCCGTGGCGCCGCAGCTGGAGAGCATCTGCTTCGGGGCGATCGCCGCCACCCGTGCCGTACTGCCGGGGATGCTGGCGGCGAATGCGGGCACATTGCTGTACACGACGGGGGCTTCGTCAGTTGCTCCGGTGCCGGTGTTCGTCAGCACGGGCATGGCGGGTGCGGCGCTGCGCAAGTGGGTGCTGACGCTGCACGACGCGCTGGCCGGCCGGGGGATCTACGCCGGGCACGTCGCGATCGGGGCGTGGATCGCCGGCACGCCGGGCGCCCCGGACGGTGCGGTGCTCCGGGACCCCGACGACCTGGCCCGCCTGTACTGGGAGCTGCACGTCAACCGTGCGCCCGCCGAGCACGTCATCTCGGCCTGAGGCCGTCCATGAGGAGGTTCAGCAGGCGGTCCGCCCTCGCCGCGTGCTGCGGGGCGGGGGCGACCGTGAAGACGCCGATGAGCGCGGCGGCGATGTCCTCGGCGGTGACGTCGGGGCGCAGCTCGCCGGTCGCGCGGCCGGCGTCGAGGATCGCGTCGATCGCGCCGAGCAGGGCGGTCTGGGTCTGGGCGTGGGGGAGCTCGCCGGAGTCGATCATCGCGAGCAGCGTGTCGAGCATGCCGTTCTTGGTGGCGATCCAGGTGCCGAACAGGTCCATCCAGCGGCGCAGGGCCGCGGGTGGGGCAAGCTGGGCGAGGAGCTCGCGGGCGCCGTCGGTGAGGCGGGTGACCTGGTCGCGGTAGACCGCGTCGACGAGCGACTCGCGGGTCGGGAAGTGCCGGTACAGCGTGGCGATGCCGACCCCGGCCTCGCGGGCGATGGCGCGCATCGACGGCTCGGCCCCGGCGGACGCGAACACGCGGGTCGCGACCTCGAGGAGCTGGCTGCGGTTGCGGGTGGCGTCCGCGCGCAGCCCGCGCGCTGCTGGGTCGGTCAAAAGCGGATCACGCTCCGTTTGTGGTACGGTGGCCTCAATAAGCGGAGCATAGTCCGTTTTGGTGGAGGAGACACATGAGCCGTGCGGTCCAGTTCGAGTCGTTCGGCGGGGCGCTCGTCGTGCGCGAGGTACCCGAACCGCAGGCCGGCCCCGGGCAGATCCGCGTGCGGGTCACCGCGGCCGGGCTCAACCCGATGGACTGGTTCATGACGTCCGACGCGGCGACCGCCGCCCGGTTCGGGCTGAGCCTGCCGTGCGGGTTCGGGACCGACTACGCCGGGGTCGTGGACCAGGTCGGCGACGGCGTGACCGGGTTCGCGACCGGCGAGCGGGTGTTCGGCGGGGCGATGTCCCGGGCCGTCGCCGATCACGTCCTCATCGACGTGGACGGGACGATCGCCAAGGGCGGCGACGCGCACCGGACGCCGGAGGGCATCGATGACCGTACCGCTGCGGTCCTGACCATCGGCGGGTGCACGGCCGCCGCCGCCCTCGCCGTGGTCAGGCCCGGGCCCGGCGACACGGTGCTGATCGGCGGCGCGGGCGGCGGGGTCGGGGTGTTCGCCGTGCAGCTGGCGCGGCGCGCGGGCGCGCGGGTGATCGGGACCGGGTCGGCGTCGTCGGCCGATGCCCTGCGGGTCCTGGGGGCCGAGCCGGTCACGTACGGCGACGGGCTGGCCGACCGCGTCCGCGCCCTGGCCCCCGGCGGGATCACGGCGGCCATGGACCTGCACGGCACCGACACGGCCCACACCGCCCGCGCGCTCGGCGTGCCGGACGCGCGGATCACCACCATCGCCGCCGTGGTACCCGGCATCACCCCGGCCAACGGCGCCAGCGCGGCCCCCGGCGCCATCGAGGAGATCGCCAGCCTGATCGCGGCGGGCGAGCTGCGGGTGCCGATCGCCGCGAGCTTCCCGGTCGAGGAGGTCGGCGCCGGGCTCGAGCTGCAGGCCGGCCGGCACGTGCACGGGAAGGTCGTCATCGAGCTCTGAGCGGGTCGGCGATGATGGACGGCGTGATCGAGGACAGCGCCGGGCTCATCGGCCGCCAGGACGCCACTCGTACCGCCGGTGCGCTGGTCCGGCGGGTCCGGTCCGGCCACGGCGGCGCGATCGTGGTGCGGGGCGACGCCGGCATCGGCAAGTCGGCCGTCCTGGACTGGACCGCCCGGCAGGCGGTGGCGGCGGGCCTGCGGGTGCTGAGCACCACCGGCGTCGAGTCCGAGGCCCAGGTCGCGTTCGCCGGGCTGCACCAGCTGCTCGGGCCGGTGCTGGGGGAGGTCGATCCCCTGCCGGACGCGCTGCTGGCCGCGTTCGGCCGGGCCGGGGCCGTCGCGTCCGACCCGGCGCGGCTCGCCCTGGCCACGCTCGACCTGGTGGGCGAGGTCGCCGCGCGGCAGCCGGTGCTGCTGCTCGTGGAGGACGTGCACTGGCTCGACCGGGCCAGCGCCGACGTGCTCGCCTTCGTCGCCCGGCGCCTCGATTTCGAGCCCATCGCTCTGGTACTGGCCGTGCGCGCCGGATTCCACGGCCCGTTCGACGACGCCGGGCTGCCGCAGCTCACCCTGGAGCCGCTGGACCCGGACGACGCGGCGGCCCTGCTGCACGCGCGGGCGCCCCGGCTCGAACCGGCCGTGCGCCGCCGCATCCTCGACGAGGCGGCCGGCAACCCCCTCGCCCTGGTGGAGCTGCCGGCCGCGGTGGACGCCGGTCCCACCGGGGTCGGGGACCTGCTGCCGCTGCCCAGCCGCCTCGAGCGGGCGTTCGCGGCCCGGGTGAGCGGCCTGCCGGCGGCGACCCGGACCGTGCTGCTGGTCGCCGCGCTCAACGACGGCGGCTCGCTCGCCGAGACCCTCGCCGCCGCCGGAGCGGCCGAGCGGGATCTCCGGCCCGCGATCGACGCCGAGCTCGTCGACGTGGTGGCCGGGTCGGCGCGCTTCCGCCACCCGCTCATGCGCTCGGCGATCCACCAGCGGGCGAGCCTGGACGAGCGGCGGGCGGCGCATCGGGCGCTGGCGGAAGAGCTTGCTTCGGTACCGCAGCGGCGTCCTTGGCATCGCGCGTCCGCCGCGCCCGGGCCGGACGAGGACGTCGCCGCGGACCTGGAGGAGGCGGCCGCGCTGGCCCTGCAGCGCGGAGGTGTCGAGACGGCGGCCGCGGCGCTGGAGCGGGCCGCCGGCCTGACCCCGGACCCGGCGCGGCGGGTCGACCGGCTGCTGCGAGCCGCCGACCTGGCCGGCGACCTGGGCCGCTGGGCGGTCGTGAACGAGCTGCTGAGCCGGGCCGGCCAGGGCGAGCTCTCCGACGAGCAGCGGGTCCGCCTGCGCTCGATCCGCGAGGTCTTCCACGACGGCGTCGGCCCGGTCGCCACCGGTACGGTCACGCTGGCCCGCCTCGCCGAGGGCGTGGCGATCGCCGGCCGGCGCGAGCTGGCCGTGAAGCTGCTGGCCAACGCGGCCGCCCGGTGCTACTTCACGCAGCCCGCCCCCACGGAGCGCGAGGACGTCATCGCCGTCGCCGAGCGCATCTTCGACGACGAGCACGACCCGCGGCTGCTGGGCCTGCTGGGCTTCGCCTCCCCGGTCGAGCGCGGCGCGGCCATCCTGGCGCGGCTGCCCTTGTCGATCGAACGGCTCGACGGCGACCCGGCCCGGGCCCGCCAGCTGGGCAACGCGGCGCTGGCGGTGGGGGCGTACGACGTGGCGGTACGGCTGCAGACGGCCGGTATTGCCGTGGCCCGGGCCCAGGGCCGGCTGGCGCTGCTGGCCCGGCTCGTCGGCGCGCGGGCCTGGTGCGCCATGAACCTGGGCGACCTGGCGATGGCGGTCCCCGACGCCGAGGAGGCGGTGTGGCTGGCGGAGGAGACGGCGCAGCCCACCCTGCGCTCGCTGGTGCGGGCCCACCAGGCCTCGACGACGGCCCTGCTGGGCGACCACGACGCCGCGGAGCGCATCGCCGCCGAGGTCGAGCGCGAGGGCCTGGCCAACGACGCGCGGATCGTGCTGGCGGGCGCGCAGATGGCCCGCGGGCTGTCGGCCCTGGGCGGCGGCCGGTACGCCGACGCGTACGAGCACCTGCGGCGCGTCTACGACCCGGCGGACCCGGCCCACCACCTGTCGCTGTGCTACGGCCTGGCGAGCTACGTGGTCGAGGCGGCGGTACGCAGCGGGGCGGTCGACGCGGCTCAGGAGCTGATGGGCGATCTGGAACTCTTGGCGGCCTCGGTTCCGTCGCCGGCGCTGCACATCGGCCTGCGCCACGCCCGCGCACTGCTCGCCGACGACGAGAGCCTGTACCGTACGGCGCTCGCGACGGACTCGAGCGGCTGGCCGTTCGCCGGCGCCCGGATGCTGCTGGCGTACGGCGAGTGGCTGCGCCGGGCCCGGCGGATGGCCGACTCCCGCACGCCGCTGCGGGCCGCGCGGGACCGGTTCGACGCGCTGGGGATCGGTCCGTGGAGCGATCGGGCCCGCGCGGAGCTGGCGGCCTCGGGGGAGCGGAGCGAGATTCGCGCACCTGGGGTACACGACCTGCTGACGCCGCAGGAGCTGCAGATCGCCCAGCTGGCGGCGGAGGGCCTGACCAACCGCGAGATCGGGCAGCGGCTGTACGTGTCGCACCGGACCGTGAGCACGCACCTGCAGCGCATCTTCCCGAAACTCGGCGTCGCCACCCGCGCGGCCCTTCGCGACGCGCTGTCCGGCCATTAACATCATCGATGCGATGTCGGGCTGCCGAACGCCGGGAGGTTCCGGATGAGACCCACCGAGCTGCCGACCGGGGCCGTGTTGCGACCGCTGGATCCGGCTGACGTGCCCGCGTTGCTCGAGGCGAAGCTGCGGACCAGGCATCTGATGCTCCGCGCGGTGCCCGACCGGCCCGCGTCCTTCTGGACGGTCGAAGGCCAGCGCGAGTGGGTCGAGCAGGAGCTGCGCCGCGACGCGGCCGGGGAGTCGCTGACCTGCGTGATCGCCCGCGGCCAGGCGGTCCTGGGCATGCTCGGCCTGAGCGGCATCGTGCGCGGCCCGCTCCGCAATGCGGAGATCAGCTACTGGCTCGACCCGGCCGAACACGGCAAGGGCCTGGCCAGCGCCGCGGTCGCCGTCATCTGCGCCGCCGCCGAGGCCGAGCTGGACCTGCACCGTATCGAGGCCGGCACCATGGCGGACAACGTCGCCTCACAGCGAGTCCTGCTCAAGAACGACTTCGAGCGGCTCGGCCGCGCCCGCGACTACGTCTACAGCGACGGCGCATGGCGGGACGTCCTGCTGTTCCAGCGCATCCTGCACGACCGCCCCCTGCCGGCCGAGCAGTCGTGAGTGTCCGGGCGCGAGGCGCATGGGGCTAGGGTTCGAGTCCGGCCAGGTAGGCGTGGACGGCGGAGATCACCACGGAACCCTCGCCCACGGCCGAGGCGACGCGTTTGACGGAGCCCGCGCGCACGTCGCCGACCGCGAACAGGCCGGGCTGCGAGGTCGCGTAGCCGTCGTGGGTGACGACGAAGCCCTTGTCGTCGAGTTCGACGCCCGCGCCCGGCAGCGCGGTGGTGCACGGCTCCGCGCCGATGAGCAGGAAGACGGCGGCCGCGTCGAGGTGCACGTCACGGTCGTCGGCGTGATCGCGCCAGACCAGGCCGGTGAGCCGGTCGGTGCCGTGCACCGAGGTCAGCTCGCAGCGCGGATGGACGGTGATGCGCTCGTGGTGGGCGAGGCGCTGCAGCAGGTAGTTCGACATGGTGGCGCTCGGGTCGTCGCGGCGGATCAGGACGTGGACGTGGCTCGCCTGCCGGGCGAGGAACAGGGCCGCCTGGCCGGCCGAGTTCGCCCCGCCGACGACCACCGCGTTGCGCCCGGCCACCAGCGGGGCCTCGAGCTGGCTCGCGGCGTAGTACACGCCGCGCCCCTCCAGGTCCGCCAGGCCGGGCAGCGCCAGGCGCCGGTAGCGGACGCCGCCGGCGACGACCACGGCGGCGGCGAGGACGTCCAGCTCGTCGTCGAGGGTGACGCGGAACCGGCCGTCGGCGTCCCGCTTCAACGCGGTGACCGCGCGGGGTGAGGCCAGCCGGGTGCCGAACTTGACGGCCTGCAGCATCGCCGACCGCGCGAGCTCGGCGCCGGACACCCCGCGGGGGAAGCCGAGGTAGTTCTCGATCCGCGAGGAGCTGCCCGCCTGCCCGCCGATGGCGACGTCCTCGACGACCACCACGTCCAGTCCCTCGGAGGCGCCGTACACGGCCGCGGCCAGGCCCGCCGGGCCGGCCCCCACCACCAGCAGGTCGCACTGGGAGCCGTCGGCGACGCTCCACAGGTCGATGCCCAGCGCGGTTGCCAGGTCGCGGGTCGTCGGGGCGGCCAGCACCCGGCGCTGCCCGGTGACCACGGCCGCGCCCGCCTCGGGCAGGTCGCAGGTCTGCGCCAGCTCGGCCCACGCCTCCGCATCGGTGCGCAGCACCGTCCGGTAGGGGATCTGGTTGCGCTCCGCGAAGTCCCGCAGCTGGTGCAGGTCCCGGTCGTCGTCGCCGGCCAGCACCAGGCCGCCCTCGCCCAGGCGCGTCAGCAGCCGCCGCCGGGCGTCCAACGCCGTGAGCAGGACGTCGCTGAACTCGCCCGAGATCTCCACCAGGCGGCGCAGTTCGCCGACCGGCACGCGCAGCAGCGTCGTGCCCGGCATGGCGATGCCGGGCAGGAAGGCCCGCTGTCCCATCAGCATGCCCAGCTCGCCGACGAAGTCGCCCGCCTCGACCACGAACACGACCCGGTCGTCGCGCCGGTCGACGAGCAGCACGCCGCCGGTGAGCACCAGGTTCAGGTCGTAGGGGTCACCGGCGTCCCACAGCAGCTCGCCCGGGCGCGGGTGCAGCGTCGCACCGGCCGTCCGCAGCAGGCCCATGACGTGCTCGCTGAGCACCGGCCACGCCAGGTCGTCGCCGACACCGTCGTCGCGGCGCGACGAGTAGATCGTACGAGCGTCGGGCACGGGCATCGGCGCAGTCACGCGGAGATCGTATTACAGCAGGAGTCCGCCCAGGTCAGCCCGGGATGTCACGTCCAGGCGGGGGAAGACGCGGTGCAGGACCGTACTGACCGTGCGGTGCGACAGGTACAGCCGCGCGCCGATCTCGCGGTTGGTCAGGCCCTCCGCCGCCAGCTGCACGATCTGCAGCTCCTGCGGGCTGAGCTGGTCCCGCGCCGCCGGCACCCGGCTGCGGCTCGACTCGCCGGAGGCGCGCAGCTCCTGGCGGGCCCGGTCGCCCCAGGCGCCGGTGCCCAGGGCGTCGAACAGTTCCCGAGCGGTCCGCAGCCGGGTGCGTGACTCGGCGACCCGGCGCTGGCGGCGCAGCCACTCGCCGTACGAGAGCAACGCCCGCGCCCGGACGAACGGCCAGCCGGGCGGGCCGGCCCGCAGCGCCTCCTCGTAGCGCGCCTCGGCCGTGTCGTCGGGGGCGAGCACCGCCCGGGCGTGGCGCAGGCCGGTGTGCAGCGACTCGGCCGGCGTCAGCAGCGCCCGCCGCTCCATGGTCGCGAGGATGGCGGCGATCGCGTCGCCCTGGCCGCTGCGGGCCGCCGCCTCGGCGAGGTCACCGATCGCCGCGCACCCGTGCATGACGTGGTGGGCGGGGTCGGCGGGGTCGTAGAGGCGGCGCAGTACCGGAAAAGCATCGGCAGGCCGCCCGTCGGCCAGCGCGGCGAGGCCACGGGCGTGCACCACCACTGACAGCGTGGCCCGCAGGTTCTCCCGTTCCGCCGTGCCGGCCAGGCGCTCGAGGCGGTCCGGCTCCCCGCGCAGCGCGGCGATCCTGGCCTCGAAGGCGAGGGCGAGGGCGGACAGGTGCGGCTGGGCGGTCTCGTCGGCGCGGCGGCCGGCCTCCTCGGCGGCCGGGATGGCCACGCCGAGGTTGGCCAGGTGGGAGGCCGCGTTGGCCTGGACGATCAGGGCCCGGGCGGCGAACCCGAGGCGGCCCTGGGCCCGCAGCGGGCCGAGCGCGGCCGTGGCGAACTGCAGGCTCAGGTCGTACGCCCCCACGGCGGCGCCCGCGTTGCCCAGCAGCCGGGCCGCGAGGGGGTCGCCGCCGGCGTCGGGCGCCCACCGGCGCAGGTTGATGATGACGGCCGCGCCGCGGTCGATGGGGGCCGCGTAGGCCAGGATGCCGATGATCCGGGGGTCGGCCGCGTCGACCGGCACCTCCTCGGCGGCCGCCACCACGTCGCCGCGCACGTCCGGGCCCGGGTCGTGCCAGAACGAGGCCGAGCCGGCCGCGCCGAGCAGCGTCAGGGCCAGGTCGCCGTCGCCGTCGGCGAGCACGGTGCGGGCGTAGCCGACCAGCGAACGGACCCCGCGGGCGCCGTCGCCGGAGTGCTCCTCGAACCCGCCGCGGACCCAGACGAGCCGGGCCCGTTCGGCCGGGGTGAGGCCGGCCGGGTCGACGCCGGCCAGCAGCCGGTCCACCAGGTCCGCCCGGCCGAGCTCGAAGGCGATCTCGGCGGCCCGCAGGCGCCGGGCGGTCGCCGCGCCGCCGTCCGCGCTGAGCTCCGCCGCGCGCTGCAGGGCCTCGACCGCCGCCACCACGGCGCCCTGCTGATAGGCGCGGTCGGCGGCGGTGTCGAGGTCCGCCGCGATGCGCTCGTCCGGCCCGGCGGTCGCGGCGGCCCGGTGCCACACCTGCCGGTTGGGCCGTCCGGTCAGCACATCGACCAGCGCCGCGTGTACCGCCGACCGCTCGCCCCCCGCCGCCCGCTGCCGCAGCGCGGAGCGCATCAGCGGGTGCCGCAGCCGCACCCGCCCGCCCTGCACGTCGACGAGGCAGGCCTCGACGGCCGGGGCCAGGTCCTCGACGGTGCAGGCCCGCCCGGCCACGGCGCTGCCGGCGGCCAGGATCTCGGCGAGCGGGTCGGCGTCGTTGAGCGCCGTGACGAGCAGCAGCGTGCGGGTGACGTCGGGCAGCGCGGCGACCCGGGCCCCGAACGCCTGCTCGAGGCGGGCGGTCAGCGGCGCCCACGCCGCGGGGAACGCCCCGGCGGCGACCGGGGCGAGGGGCAGCTCGACCAGCGCGAGGGGGTTGCCGGCCGCCTCGGCCAGCAGCCGGCGGCGGACCCCGGGCCGCAGGCCGGGCGCGCCGGCGTCGAGCAGTTCGCCGGCCGCCGGCCCGGCCAGCCGCGCCAGCCGCAGCTCGGCGAGGGCGGACGCGTCGAACGGGGTGTCGAAGCCGTCGCGGATCGCGGCGAGCAGCACGACCGGCTCCGCCTCCAGCCGCCGCGCGACGAAGGCGAGGACCTCGGCGCTGGCCCGGTCGAGCCAGTGGGCGTCCTCGACGACGATCAGGAGCGGAGCCGCGTCGGCGAGCAGGTCGAGCGTCGCCAGGGCGGTGAGGAACAGGTCGCCCGCGGTACCGCCGAAGCCGAGCGCCCCGCGCAGGGCGTCGCGCTGCGGGCCCGGCAGGTCCTCGACCCCGTCCAGCACCGGCCGCAGCAGCTCGTGCAGCCCGGCGAACGGCAGCTGGGGCGTGGACTCGAGACCGGTCGTGCTCAGCACCCGCAGCCCGCGCCGGGCCGCCGCCCTGGTGGCGGCGCCCAGCATGGCCGACTTGCCGATGCCCGGTTCGCCGCGCACGAGCACCGCGGTGCCGTGCGCGGCGATGCCGTCGAGCAGCGCGTCGAGGCGTTCCAGCTCTGAACCCCGCCCGAACAGGATGACCACGCTGGCATTCTGCCCGAGCCGGGCTACCTCACCGCAGGAACGTCAGCAGCGCGCGGGTCATCTCGGCCGGGTGCTCCTCGTAGATCCAGTGCCCGGAGTCCTCGACGACCAGCTCGGTGACGTTCGTCGCGTAGCCGCGCACCTGCGCCGCGACCCCCGGGCCGAGGCTGCCGCGGGCGCCGACCGCCAGCACCGGCATCGTGAGCTGCCGCTGGTTGAGCCGCGCGTTGTCGTCGATGTCCTGCGGGAAGGTCCGGAACCACTCGAAGCCGGCCCGCAGGTGGCCGGGGTCGCGCAGGTACGACGCGAACTCCCGCACGTCGGCCGGGGTGACCGCGCCCTTGCGAACCTCCAGCGCGTCGATGAAACCGTCGACCCACTGCACCTCGCGCCCGGCGACCATCCGCTCGGGGAGGCCGTTGCGCACGTTGAAATAGCCGAAGTTCCACACCCCGGGCCCGTTCGCGGTCAGCGCCGGGAACTGGTACAGCCCGAGGTCCGGGATCGGCGCCTCGCTGAGCACGAGCCGGGTGACGTCGCGGCGGTAGGTGGCGGCGTAGGAGTACGCGACCATCGTGCCGATGTCGTGCCCGACCAGCCGGATGTCGCGGTCCAGGCCGAGCTTCACCAGCAGCCCGTGCACGTCGGCGGCCATCGTCGCCTTGTCGTACCCGCCGGCCGGGGCGTCGCTGCGCCCGGCGCCGCGCAGGTCCGGGGCGATGACCGTGTAGTGCTTGGCGAGCTCGGGCAGGATGCCGTGCCACTCGTACCAGGTCTGCGGGTAGCCGTGCACGAGCACCAGCGTCGGCCCGTGGCCGCCGCGCACATAGTTCAGCGAGATGGAGCCGACCCGGGTCCGCTGCTCGGTGAACCCGGCCGGCACGCGGCGGTCGTCGGGGCTCGCGGCGGCCCCGGTGCCGACCGCCAGCACCAGGGCGAGGACGGTCAGCAGGAACGTGAGTGGTCGACGGGCCATAGGTGCTCCTCAAAGGCTTCCGGACGGTACCGAATGAGGCTCATCGATTCTCGCGACAAGGGCATCCGTCATGTGACTGTCCCGGCCCCTGCGGCACCGCCCGTCGGCTTACGGATGCCCGGGCGGCGGGCGCGTCGGCAGACTGGCGCCGTGGATGATCCGTATCAGCTGAAGCCGCTGGAAGGCCGCCCGTCGTTCTGGTTCCTGGGCGGGCGGGTGCATGTGAAGGTACCGGGGGAGCGCACCGACGGGCACCTCAGCCAGCTCGAGTTCGACGACCCGCTGGGCCAGGCCCCGCCCCTGCACGTGCATGAGGGCGAGGACGAGGTGTGGTTCGTGCTCGACGGGAGGATCACGTTCTTCGTCGGCGAGCGCGCGTTCGACCTGGAGGCGGGTGCGATGGCGTTCGGGCCGCGCGGGGTGCCGCACAGCTACCTCGTGCGCTCGGCGCGCTCGCGGATGCTGGTGAGCTACGGGCCGGCCGGGATCGAGCAGTGGTTCGCCGAGAACGGCTCGCCGATCGCCGCCATCGACGACGCCCCGGCGCCCTTCGACGTCGGCAGGATCATCGCGTCGGCGGAGCGGTACGGCCTGCGGGTCGTCGGACCGCCGCCCGCGCTCTAAAGAAAGCGCAGCTCCGCCCGGGAGTTGATGCCGAGCTTCGGGAAGATCCGGTACAGGTGCGAGCTGACGGTCCGGTGCGACAGGAACAGCTGGTCGGCGATCTCCTTGTTGGTGAACCCCTTCGCGGCCAGCCGGGCGATCTGCAGCTCCTGGCTGGTCAGCTGGGCGAGCGGGCTCTCGGCGCGGCGCGGTACGGCCAGCCCGGTCGCGCGCAGTTCGGTGCGGGCCCGCTCGGCCCACGGCCGCGCCCCGGCGACGTCGAACGCGCGCGCCGCGGCGGCGAGCTCCTCCCGGGCCTCGCCGATGCGGCGCTGCCGGCGCAGCCACTCGCCGAGGACCAGCCGGGTCCGGGCCACCTCGAGCGGGTGCGCGGCGGTGCCGGGGTCGGCGAGCGCGCGCTTGAAGTGCTGCTCCGGCTGCTCGGCGACCAGCCCGTGGGCGCGGTGCACGAGCATCCAGACCAGCGGCGAGTCGAAGGCGCGGGCGCGGGCCTCGGCCTCGTCGAGCAGCGGCGCGACCCGGGTCGTGTCCTTGGCCCGGCAGGCCGCCTCGACGAGGTCGCCAACCGCCAGAAGTGCCGTTTCCGGGTGTACCGCCAGTGCCTCCAACTCCCGCAGCCCGTCCCGGTGCCGGCCCTCGCCCAGCGCGGTCAGCCCGGCGGCCCAGTGGCGGGCGGCGGTGATCTCTGCCAGCGGTACCGCGACGAGGCTCCGGCATTGTTCGAGCAGGCTCGCGGCCCGGGCGAACTCGCCCCGCCAGGCGTGCACCCGCGCCCCGATCGCCGCGGTGTGCCCGGCGACGGTCGGCAGGTCCAGGTCCCGGGCCAGCCGGCCGGCCTGGTCGGCGTCGGCGAGCGCCTCGGCCAGCCGGCCGGACACGAGGCGGGTCAGCGCGAGGCGGCACAGCGACATGGCGTGGTCGGCCACGGCCCCGGCGCGCTGGGAGGCGTCCGCGGCCGAGGCCCAGCCGAGCTCCGCGAACTCCCACTCGTGGACCAGCTCGGCGACGTTGCTCAGGCCCATCGCGGCGGGCGGGGGCAGCGCGCCGAGGTGCGCGGTGGTGGCCCGCAGGACGGGCAGGACCCGGTCCGCGTACGCCGCCGGGTCCAGGGCGGTCAGCGCCATCACCATCCGCAGGTCGGTGACCGGCAGCCCGAGGGCCAGCACCGCCCGCTCGACGTGGGCCCGGGTCGCCGCCGGGACCCCCTCGGTCTCGCACCGGATCGAGGTCATGATGAGCAGCGTCGCGCCGGCGTCGAGGTCGATCCCGGCGGCGGCGCGGCCGATCGCGACCGCCTCCAGCACGCCGCGCAGCGGCAGGTTCGCGTGCAGCGCCATGGTGTCGCGGGTCAGCGCCAGCTCGGCGTGGACGGCGGGGTCGTCGACGAGCCGGGCGGCCGCGTCGACCAGCCGGTCCACGGCCGAGGTGAGCCCGGCCTGGCGGGCCGCCGCGGCGGCGAGGCTCAGCCGCCGGGCGCGCTGGGCCGGGTCCGGCGACAGGTCGGCGGCGCGCTCCAGGGACCGCACCGCGGGCCCGACGCCGCCGCGGGCCCGGTCCCGTCCGGCGGCGGTCTCGAGGTCGGCGGCGACCGTCTCGTCCCGGCCGACCGTGGCGGCGGCCCGGTGCCAGGCCGCGCGGACCGGATCGTCGGCGAGCGCCTCGGCCAGGGCCCGGTGCGCGGCCACCCGCCGGGCCACCGGGGCCGCGCCGTAGACCGCCGAGCGGATCAGCGGGTGGCGGAACTCCAGCCGCCGGTCGACCGAGCGCACGAGCCCGGCGTCCTCGGCCGGGCCGAGCTGCTCCAGGCCCAGCCCCAGCCGGGCGCCGGCCAGCGCCAGCTCGGCCAGCGACGACTCGGTGTTCGCGGCGGCCAGCAGCAGCAGCTCCCCGGCGGCCGGCGGCAGCGCGCCGACCTGACCCGCGAACAGGTGCTCCAGCCGCGCCCCGAGCGGCAGCCGGTCGGGCAGCACGGTGGCGTCGGTCAGGCCGCGGTGCTCGATGCCGCGGGTCAGCTCGACGAGGGCGAGCGGGTTGCCCTCGGCCTCGGCCAGCACCCGGGTCCGTGCCTCGCGGCTCAGCGCCGGGTTCAGCCCGTCGACCAGCTCGCCCGCGACGTCCTCGGGCAGCCGGGACAGCGCGATCTGGCGCATCCCGAACGGTTCGAGCGGGTCGCGCTCCCCGGTCCGGCAGGTGGCCAGCAGCACGATCCGGGTCTCGGCCAGCCGCCGGGCGACGAACCCGATCATGTGGACCGTCGGCTCGTCCATCCACTGCACGTCCTCGAGCACCAGCAGCAGCGGCCGGTCCTGGGCCACCTCCTCCAGCAGCCCCAGGACGGCCACCGAGAGCAGCAGCCGGTCCGGCGTGGCGTCCGCGCCGATGCCGAAGGCGCTGCGCAGCGCCGCCCGCTGCTGCTCCGGCAGCGCGTCGACCCGGTCCACGACGACGTGCAGCAGCTGGTGCAGCCCGGCCAGCCCGACCCGGGTCTCGCTCTGCACGCCGGAGCAGGTCAGCACCCGGAACCCGGCCGCGGCGGCGGTCCGGCGCACCTCCTCGACCAGGGTCGTCTTGCCGATGCCGACCTCGCCGTGCAGGGCGATCGCGGCGCCGTGCCGGTCCACCTCGTCCAGCACGCTGCGCAGGACGGCGAGCTCCGCGTCACGGCCGAGCATGCGGTCACCTCCCGGGATCTCTGGGCAGCCCGAACGCTACGGACCGCGCGGCGCGACCGGCATACGTCACGTGACGCCTTCAGTCAGGTGACTGAAGACCTCAGGATGCCCGCGTCGCTACGGTCGCTGCCATGTCCGATATCACGGTTGTCCTGGTCCACGGTGCGTTCGCCGAGTCGTCGAGCTGGAACGGGGTGATCGCCCGGCTGCACGCCGCCGGCCACCGCACGATCGCCGCCGCCAACCCGCTGCGCAGCCTCACCGGCGACGCCGCCGCCGTCTCCAGCGTCGTCGGGTCGATCTCCGGCCCGGTCGTCCTGGCCGGCCACTCGTACGGCGGCGCGGTGATCACCAACGCCGCCACCGGCCACGACAACGTGCGCGGCCTGGTCTTCGTGGCCGCGTTCGCCCCCGAGCGGGGCGAGAGCATCGCCGCCCTGACCGGCCTGCGCCCCGGCAGCACCCTCGGCGAGTCGCTGCAGCCGGTCCCGCTGCCGGACGGCAGCACCGACCTGTACATCCGCCAGGACCTCTTCCCGGCCCAGTTCGCCGCCGACGTCCCGGCGGGCGAGGCGGCCCTGCTCGCGGTGACCCAGCGCCCGCTCAGCGACGTGGCGCTGCACGAGGGCTCCGGCGCCCCCGCCTGGCGCTCGCTGCCCTCCTGGTTCGTCGTGCCCGGCCTGGACCGCAACATCCCGGTCGAGACCCAGCGCTGGATGGCCGAGCGCGCCGGCGCAACCGGCGTCGTCGAGCTCGACGGCGCCTCCCACGCGGTGACGGTGTCCCGCCCGGCCGAGGTCGCCGACGCCATCACCAAGGCGATCGCCGCGATCGGCTGAGTCCGCCGGACATTCACCCGGCGCCCTCACCCGGGGCGTGACTAGCGTGCCGCCATGCTCACGCGCCGAGCCCCGTGGCTCGTCCTCTGCGGCGCCTACGCGCTCCTCGTGCAGGAGCTGGTCCGCATCTCCGTCAGCGGCCGCCTGCACAGCATGGACAACCTGCTGGTCGTCGATGCCGTGCGGCGGCTGTCGGACGGCGGTTCGCCGTACGAGTCGGCCCGGTTCCTCTATCCTCCGTCGAGCGTGCTGTTCGCGCTGCCGCTGACCGCGCTGTCGGACCTGCAGCTGGAGCGGCTGTTCCCGTGGGGGCTGGCGGCGCTGCTGCTGGCCGGCTGGTGGGCGTCGCTGCGGCTGTTCGGGGTCGGCCTGCGCTCCTGGCTCGGGGTCGCCGGCGTCGCCGCGTTCGCGCTGTTCAACCCGGCCGTCAGCGTGGTCGAGCTGGGCAACTGGACGGCGCCGGTGGCCGCCGGCATGGCCGTCGCGCTGCTGCTCATGGGGCGGGGCCGCTGGCTCGCCGCGGGCGTGGTGATCGGCGTCACGATCGCGGTCAAGCCCATGCTGGTCCCGATCGGGCTGGTGTTCCTGCTGGCCCGGCAGTGGCGGGGACTGGCTCTGGCGGCCGGCATCCCGGTCGCGGTCTGCGCGGTCGTAACGCCGCTGCTGCCGGAGCCGGGGCTGTTCTTCACCCGGACGCTGCCGTTCCTGCTCGGCGGCCAGGACGAGTTCGCCCGCCCGTACGACTCGTCCCTGCCCTCCATGCTGCCCCGCATCGGCATCGACGGCGCCCCGCTGGCGGTGCTGCGGGCCGCGGTCCTCGTCATCGCGGTCGCCACGGCGGTGTGGCGCTGGCGCACCGGCGGCGACGAGCGCCTGCGCCTCGTCGACACCTCGGCGATCCTGATGATCGGCACGTTCCTGGTCAGCACGCCCGCGTTCGGCTACTACCCGCTGGTGGTGCTGCCCCCGCTGGTGGCGAGCGCGCTGGTCCGGGGCTCGACGGCCCGTTCGGTCTGGTTCTGGATCGCGTTGGTACCGCTGGTGCGCCCGTTGCAGTTCATCGGCGTCGACTTCCTGGACGGCGGGCACGCGGGGTACCGGCAGTCGGTGAAGCCCCTCGCCTGGATGGTCGTCGCGGGCACCCTGCTGCTGGTCCGCACCTGGCGCGGCGAGCCGGCCGCGTCCGTACCGGCCGGGCCCGAACCGGCGGCCCTGCCCACCGCGCCGGTCGCTCGCGAGCTGGAACGCGTCGCGGCCCCGTCGTCCCCGGGCTGACCGAGGACGGCCGGGCCGCGCCGGCGGTGGTTCAGGCGAGCGGGGCCCGGGCCCGTTGCCGGCGTGCAGGCCGTCGGTTCAGGCCGTGCGGGCCTCGTCCAGCGCGGCCACCGCGGCGCGGGCGTCCGGCACGGTGACCGTGACCCGGCGGCCGCCGCGCAGGGTCAGGCGCAGCGCGGGGCCGGAGCGCACGGTGCAGTACGTGTGGCGCGGCGTCCACCAGAAGCCGAACGCCACCTGCCACGGCTGCACGTCGACCACCTCGGCCGACGCGATGGCGTCCAGCGCGTACGTGCAGCGCGGCCAGGCCAGCACCCCGAAGCGGATCGCGACCCCGTTCGGCCCGGCCGAGGTGCGGATGCTGGTCCCGGTCAGCACGTTGCCGACCACCGCCGCGACGGCGATGAGCAGCGGCAGGACGAGGTCGCGGGCCGGCCCGTCGGACATGCCGCCGGCGATCAGCAGCGGCACCGCGAGCGCGATGCTGGTCACGACGATCGGCCAGTTGGTGACCCGGCCGGTGTAGATCGAAAAGGTCGTCACGGCGTTCCTTCCCTCGGGCTCAGGCGAGTTTTTCGACGAGTCGGACGAGCTCGGTGCGGGTCAGGCCGTGCGCCCGGGCCACCGCGACCAGCGCGCGGGCCGCCTCGAGCACCGGCGGCGGCTCGGTGACCGCGGACGCCACCCGGGCCCCGCGCCCGCGCCGGAACTCCAGCAGCCCGTCGTCGCGCAGCTGCCGGTACGCGGCCAGCACCGTGTTGCGGTCGACCGACAACGCCGCGGCGAGCTCGGCCGCGGGCGGCAGCTGCTCCCCGACGGCCAGCTCCCCGGACGCCACCCCGCGGCGCACCGAGGCGGCGATCTGGTCCGGCAGCAGCTCGCGCGAGGCGTGATCGACTGTCCATCTCATGATACTAGTATTATTAGCACCATCGGGCGATGGGCGCCAGCCCCGCCCGGCACCGCCGCCGACCGGCTACCGGCGGTCGGTCACGTCCACCGAGACGCCGACGTGCCCGAGGTACGACCCGTCGGCGGCGAACAGCGGCGTCGCGTAGTTGTCGAAGGTGCGCCAGGCCCCGTCGCGGCGGCGCAGCCGGTTGCGGCGGCGCCAGTCCGTGCGTTCGCGGACGCTGCGCAGGTAGGCCGCGACGTAGGCGCCCGCCTCGTCGGGGTGCACGAGCGACTGCCAGCGCTCGCCGCCGATCTGCGCGTCGGTCAGGCCGGTGTAGTCGCGGAAGCCGCGGTTGACGAAGACGTTGCCGCCCTCGGCGTCGTTCTGCCAGATCAGGGCGGGTACGGCGTCGGCGACGGTCCGGAAGCGCTCCTCGGACTGCCGCAGCTCCTGCTCCGCCCGGACCCGCTCGACGTAGGCCCACGTCCGTTCGGCCGTCTCCTCGATGAGCGCGATCTCCTCGCCGGTCCAGTCCCGCGGCTCGGCGCTGGTGATGCCCAGCGCCGCGACGCACACGCCCGATCGCATGTTCGGGGCGGCCACGCCCGCGCGCACGGACAGTGCGGCCCAGGAGGCGGCGGCCTTGGGGTCGAGTTTCGCGGCGTCGGGCACGACCAGGGTCCGGCCGGTGCGGTGCGACTCGTCGACGGGCTCGTCGCTGTAGTCCGCCAGGCTGTAGGTGCCCGCCAGGGACGGCAGCCCGTCGGTGTAATTGCGGTGGACGGTGAACGTGCCGGCGGAGCGGTCGAACTCCTGGTAGTAGGCGCGGCTCGCGCCGAGGTGCCGGCCGAGCAGCGCGGCCGCGCGGGCCTGGACCTCCACCGGGTCCGCGATGCTGCGCAGCGTGTCGGTGAGGGCGACCCGGAACGCGTCGAGCTCGACCTGGCGGCGCCGCATCAGCGTCAGCTCCAGCTGGGCGCCGATGCGCGCGACGAGCTCGCGGGCCGTGAACGGCTTGACGATGTAGTCGTCCGCGCCGGCGAGCAGCCCCTCGATGCCGGCCTCCTCACCGGCCCGGGCGGTGACGAGCACGACGGGCACGTCCGCGAGCGCCGGGTCGGCGCGCAGCGCGGAGAGCAGGGCGAAGCCGTCGATCCCGGGCATCATCACGTCGCTGAGCACGAGGTCGGGCGGGTCGAGCCGGGCGAACTCGAGCGCCTCGACCCCGTCGTGGGCCAGCCGGACCGTCCAGTGGGCGGCCAGCAGGCGGTACAGATAGTCACGCATGTCCTGGTTGTCGTCGACGACCAGGAGACTGGCGCCGGGCACGTGGATGCCCGCCGAGCCGCCGGCCCGGGCGTCGCCGGCCCAGGCGTGCGCCTCCTCGTGCGCACCGGCCCAGCGGCCCGCCTCCTCGGCCAGGCCGGCGGCGACGGCCGAGGCGACGGCCGCCCCTGGCGTCTCGTCGGCGGCCGCGCGCACCGGGCGGCGGCCGAACGGGATCCACACGGTGATCGCCGTCCCCGCGCCGACCGCGCTGACGGCCCGGACCCGGCCGTGATGACGGCGGACCAGCTCGTCGACGAGCGCCAGGCCGATCCCGACGCCCTCCTGCGTGCGGCCCCGCACACCGTGCACCCGGTGGAAGCGCTTGAAGATGTGCGGCAGCTCCGCCTCGGGAATGCCCACGCCGGTGTCGCGGACCACGAGCTCGGCGTGCTTGGGCCGGCCGTGCAGCTCCACCTCGACCGAGCCGGCGAGCGTGTACTTGAGCGCGTTGGACAGCAGGTTGGCGAGGATCTTCTCCCACATCTCCGGGTCGACCCACACCGGCTGGCCGACCGGCTCGATCGCCGTGCGCAACGTCAGCCCGGCCCGCGCGGCCGCGCCGTCGAACTGCGCCACGATCTCCCGGGTCCGCGCGGCCAGGTCCGTCGCCTCCGGGTGCGCCCGCAGCCGACCGGCCTCGGCCTGCGAGAAGTCCAGCAGCGCGCCGGTCAGCCGCAGTAGCCGCTGTGCGTTGCGCCGCGCCACCTCGAGCTCGGCCACGAGCGCGGCCGGCAGCGAGTCCGTCCGGTCGAGCGCCGCGTCGAGGGGCCCGAGCATCAGGGTCAGCGGCGTGCGGAACTCGTGCGAGACGTTCGAGAAGAACTCGGTCTTGGCCCGGTCGAGGTCGGCCAGCCGCTCGAGGCGCTCCCGTTCCCGGTGGCGGGCATGCGCCTCGGCCATCCTGGCGGCGACGGTGTCCGCCGTGAGCGCGAGGAAGTCCCGGTAGCGCTCGTCGAAGGAGAGGTACGGGTCGGCGCCGACGATGAGCACGCCGGCGATGCGGTCCTCGGCGTCGTCGCGCAGCGGATGCACCACGGCGCAGTGCGGCATCACCCGGTCGGCGCCCGCGAGATGTCCCCGGAACCGGGCGGCGATGTCGTCCGCCACCACCGGGAGGCCGGTCGTCACGGCCGCGTGCACGGGCCAGGCCCCGTCCGGCGTCACGTGCAGCTCGCGCGGGGCCATGACCCCGCCCTCGTCGAGGCCAGTCGCCGCCACCAGGCGGGCCCGCTGGGACGGCGGGTCGAGGAGGTAGGCCGCCGCGAACGGCACGTCGGCGGCCTCGCTCAGCACCTGCACGGCGGCGCCGAGCGCCTCCCGCCGGCTGCTCGCCCGCGCCTTGCGGCCGAGCGCGTTGAGCGTCGTGAGCCGCCGGGCCGAGAGGATCTCCGCCGTGCGTTCGTGGGCGACGCGGCAGATCCCGACGACCCGGCCGTCCTGGTCCTTGATCGGCGTGTCGGTGAGGTCCGTCCACATGTCCTGCAGGCGACCGTCGCGGACATAGCGCAACGGGACCGCGGTGTAGCGGGCGGAATGCCCCCGTTGCGCGCGCTCGATGGCCGGCGCGACCTGGTCCCAGACGTCGGCGAAGGTCTCGCGGTACGGCTGGGCGAACGCCGTCCGCTCGCGCCCGCCGAGGACCGTCACCGCGGCGTCGTTGGTGAAGAACAGCAGGTCGTCGCCCCACCACAGGCTGGCCACGTCCGGGCAGGCCATGACGATGCCGACCGCCGTGCGCAGCACGGGCGACCAGCCCGCCACCCGGCCGACGGCCGTGCGGCTCCAGTCGATCTCGGCCGCCATCGAGGCCGTGACGCCCTCGGTGCCGAAGACGTCGCGGATCGCCTGCAGCTCGGCGGCGGGCAGCGGGAGCCGGCGGCCCAGGACCGCGTCGGCGAGCGTGGCCCCGATCTCGTGCAGCGGCAGCACGAGGTCGACGCCGCCCGCGTCGACCGCCGCCCGCGGCATGGCCGGGTGCTCCGCCGTGTCGGGGCTCTGCGCGATGACCAGTCCGCCCGCCTCGTGCAGCGCCTTCGCACCGTGCGCGCCGTCCTTGAGCATCCCGGTGAGCACGACGCCCGCGGCGGCCTCGCCCACGCTCTCGGCCAGGGACTGCAGCAGGGCGTCGAGCGGCCGCTCGTCGATGCCGGGGTCACGGGCCGCCACCGCGCACGTCAGGTCGGGCAGCACCTCCAGGCGCGACCTGGGCGGGCACACCGTCACGCAGCCGGGCGTCAGGGGTGCGCCGGGCTCCGCCCACCGCACGGGCAGACCGGTGCGGCGGCCCAGGATGCTCACGAGCACGCTGCCCTGCCCGCCGAGGTGCTGCGCGATCACCACCGCCGCGGGCAGATCCTCCGGCAGCGCCCGCAGGACGCTGCTGAGCGCGTCCAGGCCCCCGGCCGAGGTCACGAGGGCGATGACCTTCGTCCGCCTGGTGCCTTCCTCGTCCGACGCCGGCATCGCCCACCTCGCTCACCGATTGGGTCTCAGCGTAAGGCTCTCCGGCGTGACGTCCACCGTCAGCGCGCGCAGGTCAGGGATCGCCGCGTCGGCCGCGGTGAGTTCGGCCAGGTCGTGCGAGGTGCCGACGGCCAGCGTCGAGGCCGGGGCCGCACGACCGGCGGCCAGCCCGGCCGGCGCGTCCTCGACGACCAGGCATCGCCGCACGTCGAAGCCGAGCGCGGCGGCCGCCATCCGGTAGCCCTGCGGGTCCGGCTTGCCCGCGGTGACGTCCTCGGCGGCGATCAGCACCTTCGGCACCGGCAGCCCGGCCGCGGCGAGGCGGGCCCGCATCAGCGGCTGCGTCCCGGAGGTGACGGCCGCCCACCGCTCCGCCGGCAGCGCGCGCAGCAGCGACCCGGCCGCGGGCAGCGCGACGACTCCGTCGAAGTCGTGCCGCTCCAGCTCCTCGAGCTCGGCGACCGCGGCGTCCCGCGCGTCCGCCGGCAGGAACAGCGCGACGGTGTCCCGCGTCCGCCGCCCGTGACACACGCGCAGGATCTCGTCGGCGTCGTACCCGTGCCGCCCGGCCCACGTGCGCCAGGTCCGCTCCACCACCGGCGTCGAGTCGACGAGGGTGCCGTCGATGTCGAACAGGATCGCGTCCACAGAGAAGATCACGATCGACAGCCTAATAATCCGGTGCGCCCGCGCCGCACGGTTGCTACGGTGCGGGCTCCAGTTCGACAGAGAAGGCGATGCCATGGTGTCCCGCCCGGCCGGCCCGGGGCGGACGAACCCGGGCCTCGTCATGCCTTCCTGCGAATCCTGGAGACAAACCATGAGTCACTGGTACGACACGTTCTTCACCGAGCTGCCCAACGCCTTCTGGCGGGCCGCGGTGACCGACGACTACACCACCGCCGAGGTCGGCTTCCTGGTCCGGGCCACCGGCCTGACCCCCGGCGCCCGCGTGCTGGACCTGCCCTGCGGCAGCGGCCGGCACAGCCTGGCCCTGTCCCGCCGCGGCTACCGCGTGACCGGCATCGACGTCTCGACCGAGGCGATCGCGTTCGCGCGCCGGCTCTCCCTTGCCGAGAACGTCGACTTCCGGGTCGGCGACATGGCCGCGGTACCGCACGACCTGCGGGTGGATCTCGCCATCTGCATGGGCAACTCGTTCGGCTACCTGGACCACGAGGGGACCAGGCGGTACCTCGCCGACATCGCCACCGTGGTCCAGCCCGGCGGCCACCTCGTCCTCGACTACGGCTTCGTGGCGGAGTCCCTGCTGCCGGGCCTGCAGCTCGAGGAACCTCCGATGACCATCGGCGGGATCGAGGCCACGTCGGTCAACGAGTACGACGCCGTGCACAGCCGCTGGCTGACCAGCTTCACGTTCCGCCGCGGCGCCGAGGAGCACCGCGGCACGTCGGTCCAGCACGTCTACACCGCCGCCGAGGTCGTCCGGCTGGTCGGGGAGGCCGGGTTCACCGGCACCGACCTGTACGGCGACCCCGACGGCACGCCGTTCCGGCTGGGCAGCCCGCGCCTGCTGCTGGTCGCCCGCCGCTGACCGCAGCGCCCCGGGCGGCATGACACCGCCCGGGGCGTTCGCGGATGCGCCCGTTATGCGTGGCGCCCGCGCGGATGCGCCTGTTATGCGTGGCGCCCGCGGTGGCGTCGCCGCCTGGCCAGCAGGAGCAGCAGGGCGCCGGCGCCGACCAGGCCCGACCCGGCCAGCACCATCCCGCCGAGCGCCACGCCGGTGACGGCGAGGGGGCCGCCGGGTCCCGGTGTCGTGCTCGCGGGCGTCGGCGCGACCGTCGTCGCCGTCGTGGACGGTGCCGGGCCGGCGCTGGTGGGTGTCGGGGCCGGGGTGCCGCCCGCGCCGGTGAGCGTGAGGTCCTCCGCCGTGCTGCTCGGCAGATAGTGCCCGGTGGGCCTGGCGTCGGCCGCCACCGAGTAGTCCCCGGCCGCCTGCGACGGCACGAGCTTGCACTCGGCCAGGCCGGCGGCGTTCGTCGTACCGGAGCACGACTGCGTGCCGAGGGTGAACGTGACCGGCGCACCGGCGATCGCCGCGCCGCCCGGGTCGGTCAGCGTCGCCCGCAGGCTCAGCTGCTTGCCGACCACGCCCGTGCGGTCCCCGGAGTACTTGAGCGTCGTCGGGACGAGGATCTCGAGCGGCGCGCTCGCGGTCGCGGTCTGCGGCTTCGCCCCGTCCGTCGTGATGCGCACGCCGACCACGCCCGAGTACGGTGCCGTGAACACGTGGCTGACGCTCGGCAGCGCCGTCGTCTCGTCATACGTGTTGTCGCCGTTGAAGTCCCACTGGTACTGCGCGATCGACGCCCCCGTCGCGCCCGAGGCGCTGGCGTCGAACGTGACCGGCTCGCCGACGGCGCCGCGGTACGGGCCGCCCGCGTCCGCGATCACCGTGGTGATCGACGTGATGGCGTCGGTGATCTGGTCGACCGCGGTGCTCGGGTCCTCGGCGACGTACACCTGCCCGTCGTTCTGCGCCGCGAGGTCGTCGAAGAACGGCGACGCCGCGCCGTTGATGTTGATGGCGTAGATCGTGGCCGGGTCGACGGCCTTGGCGGCCGCGGTGACCTTCGCGAGCGTCAGCCCGGTGACCGGCTCCGGGTCGTGCGGCGGCGCGTCGCCCATCAGGATGATCGCCTTCTTGACCCCGTCGCGCCACGGCAGCCCGATGGCCGCCATAAGCCCGGAGTAGATCGACTCGGGGGTGTCGCAGCCGCCCTCCGCGGTCAGCTTGCCGACCGCCGTGTCGAAGGCGGCCGGGTCGGTCGCGAAGGGCAGGTCCACCCGGGCCGCGTAGCCGTCGGATGCGCAGGCGTGCAGGTCCTTGTAGTCCACCAGCGCCACCCGCGCGTCGGCCTTGGAGAACAGGCCCGCGGTGATGGACCGCGCCGAGGCCGACACGCCGCCGATGTACGGGCCCATGCTGCCCGTGGTGTCGATCGCGAAGACCAGGTCCACCTTCGGCTTGCCGGTCCCGCCGCCGGGCGCCCCCGCGCACGCGGTGCCGTCGCTGGTCGCGGTGAACTTGTGCCCCGGCAGCCCCTGCCAGCTCGCCGCCCCGAACTCCTGTGGATAGGTGACCAGCTTCGCGCCCTTGCAGGCCTTCAGCGGACCGGGGTCGACCGATTTGCCGGACGCACTCGGCCGCCGCTCGAAATGCAGATGCGGAAACGACGGCGTGGTGTAGCCGCTGACGCCGGCCGCCCCGATCGGCGTGTTCTCGTCGACGTCCTTGCCCTTGTCCACCGCCACCGACTGGAGGTGCTCGTAGAAGCTGAACACCCCGCCGCCGTGATCGATGAGCACGAAGTTTCCCTTCGCGCCGTCCGGACAACTGGTGTATGAGTCATGCGTCTTGGGGTTGCAGTTGTCGCCCTGGTTTCGCACGACCTGGAAGACCGTGCCCTTCCCGGCGGCGTAGACGGTTTCCCCGACGGTGGCCCCGATGTCGATGGCCCAGTTCAGGTGGTAGTTCCCCCTGCATATCGCGTTTGCGGGGTTGCCGTCGGGGCTGAGATAGGAGCAGCCGATCAGGTGGTTGCCGCGCAGGGGAACCAATTCGGCACACCGGTGACGGCCGCCGAAGCCGCGTTCGGCGCGAGCACCACGAACGGAATCGTCGCGGCCGCCAGCACCATTCCGAGCAGACTGAGCAATGTTCGACGCGCTGCCATATCAATGGCCCTTCGGACGTCGCAATGGGAAGAGGAAAGGGGGGTTCTCTACCCGAGACATCGAAGCACCGACGGCATTCGGACTCGCACGTCCGAACAGTCACGGACCTCAGCTGATCAGCTGCCGGTAACGACCCGTTCACGACCGGCGGCGAAGTCTTTCGGTTGCGATGGCGTCGGTCAGGGTGTCGAGGTCCTGCAGGGCGCCGCCGGTGAAGTCGATCGTCACGCCGTACTGCAGCTCGACCGCGTCGACCAGGCGAACGGTGGCCAGGGACGAGACGCCCATGGCGACGAACGAGCAGCCCGCGTTCGCCACGTCCGCCGGGTTCAGCAGGCCGTCCGAGGCCTCCGCGATCGCCGAGGTCAGCCAGGTGCGGATGCGGGTGCGGGCCGGGGTCTGGTCGGTCCACACCCGCTCGATGTGGTCCAGGCACTCGTCGCGGGTGCCCGACGTACCTTCGGCCACCCAGCCGGGCGGCAGGTCGTCGGCGGTGGCCCAGACCGAGTACTGCTCGTCGGCGTTGAGCACGACGCGATGGCTCATGAGGTCCTCCTGATGGCGAGGGCGGCGGCGTCCAGGCCGTCGTCTGTGGCGGTCGGGGTCTCCAGTACGGCCAGGCCGACCAGGTCGTCGGCGAGGCCGTCGGCGACCTCGTCGTCGAAGCGGCGCAGGACCCGCAGGCCGGCGAGCGCGATGACGGCGATGGCCAGCGCGAACGCGGCGAACATGAGGCCCAGGCCGCGGTCCGGGCCGGTGCCGAAGATCGGGCCGAGCGGGCCGGCGAGCGGGGCGCCCTCGTGCAGCAGGGGGCGGAACAGCTCGGCGCCGAACGGGGCGACGACGCCGAAGCCCAGCGGCATCGTGGACCAGGCGATCAGGGTGTTGAGGGAGAAGACCCGGCCGTGCAGGCGCTGGGGGACCTTGACCTGGATGATCGTCGTGTACACGCCGTTGAGCAACGTCAGCGCCAGCGCCATGCCCAGCGCGCCGGTGCCGATCAGGATCAGGTTCTCGCGCAGGCCCGTCAGCAGGGCGCAGGCGGCCAGGGCCAGGGTCGCGATGAGGACGCCGAACATGCGGCGGTGCCGCGGGCCGCCCCACGCCGCCATGATCAGGCCGCCCAGGAAGACGCCGAGGGCGGAGACGAACGAGATCTGGCCGACCTGGCGCAGGGTGGCGAACGACAGGACGAGCGGGGAGAGCATCAGGAACACGGCGGAGAGCGGGATGTTCAGCACCGCGAACCACAGGAGCATGCGGCGGAAGTTGCGGTTGCCCCACACGTACCGGAACCCGCCCGCGATCTCCGCCCGCAGGGTCTCGTGGCGGCGCCACGGCATGGTGGACGGGAAGCGGACGGCGAGGACGATCGCCACGGCGACGAGGTAGCTGACCACGTCGAGGGTGAGGATGCCGCGCAGGCCGATGGTGGCGAGCAGGCCGGCGCCGAGCAGCGGGGCGAGCAGCTGGGCCAGGCCGGCGCCGAGCTGGCCGATGCCGGCCGCGTGACCCAGCAACCGTTTGGGGACGAGCTGCGGGATCGCCGACGTGTACGCGATGCGCTGGAACGCCAGGGCGATCGACAGCGCCACGGTCGCCGGGTACAGCACACCCACGCTCAGGTGGCCGGACCACAGCAGCGCGGCGAGGACACCCTGGACGCCGCCGGCCGCGAGGTCGCCGGCGAGCACGATGCGGCGGCGGTCGTAGCGGTCGACGATGGCGCCGGCGATCGGGAGGGTCAGCAGGCCGGGGACGAGGCCGAGCACGGCGAACAGCGCGAACTGGGCGACCGAGCCGGTGGTCAGGTAGATCCAGACCGGGATGGCGAACTCGGTGAGGGCCGAGCCGAGCATCGAGGCGAGCTGGCCCGCGGAGACGGTGGCGAACCGGCCGAGGCTGGGCTGCGGTCCGGTGCGGACCTCCCGGCCGTGCGAGACCGCGTGCCGATACCAGCTGTCAGCGACAGGCGCGTCGCCGGCGAACTGCGGTGTGTCGATGATCTGCGCGATCTCGGCGGCGCGGTACTTCAGGAAGAAGTGCCCCGCCTCCTGCAGCACCACCACCGCGCTGTCGTCGGAGAGGAAGTGCCACTCCCGGAAGCGCTCCTCGTAGAACTCCGTGGCCGGGTCGCGGGTGCCGACGATGGTGACGAAGGACGCCTTCAGACGCTCGGCGCCGGCGGCGTACATCTCGGTGTAGTACCGCTCGGCGTCCACGGAGTCGCGGCGCAAATTGCGGACGATGTGCCGGGCCTCGTCCGGGTCGAGGCCGCCGAGGTCGGCGCCGATCGACGTGAGCCAGTTGTGGTAGACGCGGTCGCCGCGCAGGCCCTCCATCCGGGCGATCCGGGACAGGGTGCGGGCGAGGCGGCCGCGTGGCTCGGCGAACGGGAACATCGCGCCGATGTAGACGGTCCGCACCTCGCGGCCGGCCGCCTCCAGCCGCCGGGCGAGGGCGATGGCGAGCGCGGAGCCGACGGCGCAATGGCCGTACAAACTCAGGGGCCCTTGGACGTTGGCGAGGATCTCGTCGACGCAGCGGTCGATGAGCGCGTCGAAGTCGAGCCGGTCCTCGATGACCCCCACGTCGTGGCCGGGGATGGCGACCGACCACAGCGCATAGCGCTCGGGCAGGGCGTCGGCGAGCGGCTGGTACACCACGGCGCTGCCCCCGCCGAACGGCACGCACACCAGCGACAGGTCGGTGGGCCGGTCGGGGGTGAGGCGGCGGACCACGGACCGCGGCTCGGTGGACGGGCGGTCGATCAGCGCGGCCAGCTCGCGCACCGTCTTGTGCTGGAACAGGTCCACCACGCCGACCGCGGCGCCGGCCTTGCGCAGCCGGGCCGCCACCTGGGTGGCCAGCAGCGAGTGGCCGCCGAGGTCGAAGAAATCGTCCTCGGCGCCGACCGTCGGGATTTCCAGGACGGCGGCCCAAATGCCGGCGACGAGCCGCTCGGTCGGGGTAGCGGGCGCGGTGCCGCCGCCCGCCGCGCGGACCGGGGCCGGCAGAGCGCGTCGGTCGAGCTTGCCGTTGGCCGACAGCGGCAACGTGTCGAGGGCCACGAACGCGGCCGGCATCATGTAATCGGGCAGCAGCCGCTTGAGCGCGGCGCGGTCCGGGGTCTCGCCCACCACGTAGGCGACGAGGCGCTGATCCCCGGGGCGGTCCTCGCGGACGATGACCGCCGCCTCGCGCACGCCGGGCTGCTCGCGCAGGACCGATTCGATCTCGCCGAGCTCGATGCGCTGGCCGCGCAGCTTGACCTGCCCGTCGATGCGGCCGAGGAACTCCAGGGTGCCGTCGGGGCGGCGGCGGGCGAGGTCGCCGGTGCGGTACAGCCGGGTGCCGGGCGGTCCGAAGGGGTCGGGGATGAACCGTTCCGCGGTCAGCCGGGGCCGGCCGAGATAGCCCTCGGCGACCTGGACGCCGCCGATGTGCAGCTCGCCGGGGACGCCCACCGGCTGCGGGCGGAGCCGGTCGTCGAGCACGTGCAGGGCGGTGTTGGCGACGGCGGCGCCGATCGGCACCCGGGCCGCGTCGCCGAGCGCCGCCGCGGTGACGTGCCAGGCGCTGACGTCGATCGCGGCCTCGGTCGGGCCGTACAGATTGTGCAGCTCGGCCGGGAGCGCGGCCAGGCAGCGGCGGGCCAGGTCGGCCGGCAGCTCCTCGCCGGAGCAGACGATCGCGCGCAGGGCGGCCGCGCCGTACGGGGTCTCGTCGGCCAGGAACACCGCCAGCATCGACGGCACGAAGTGCACGACGGTGACGCCCTCGCGGTCCATCAGCGCCCGCAGGTAGGCGGCGTCGCGGTGCCCGCCCGGCTTGGCGAGGACGAGCCGGGCGCCGGTGACGAGCGGCCAGAAGAACTCCCAGACCGACACGTCGAAGCCGGCCGGGGTCTTCTGCAGCACCACGTCGCCGGGGCCGAGCCTGAACCGCTCCTGCATCCAGGTGAGCCGGTTGACGACGCCGCGGTGGCCGTTGGGCACGCCCTTGGGCCGGCCGGTGGAGCCGGAGGTGTAGATGACGTACGCGGTGTCGCCGGCCGTGGCACCGACCGGCTGCGACCCGCCCGGCGCGGCGGCGACCGGCTGCGGTCCGGCCGGTGTGGCGGTGGCTGGCTGCGGTCCGGCGGGCGTGGCGCCGACCGGCTGCGTTTCGGCCGTTTCGGCCGTTTCGGTGGGCAGGTCCTCGTCGAGGGTCAGCACGGTCAGCAGGTCGGCATCGGCGGCCATGAACGCCAGCCGCTCCTCGGGGTAGTCCGGGTCGAGCGGCACGTACGCGGCGCCGGTGCGCAGCACGCCGAGCAGCGCGCCCGGCAGTCGCAGCGAGCGCGGCGCGCACACGCCGATCCGGGTGCCCGGCCCGGCGCCGAGCGCGCGCAGCGCGGCGGTGACCCGCTCGGCGTACCGGTCGAGCTCGGCGTAGCTCCAGGTGTCACCCTCGAACGTCACGGCGGGCGCGTCCGGGGTGGCGGCGGCCTGCGCGGCGAACAGCCCGGGGAGGGTGGCCTCGGCGTCAAATGGGGCCGCGGTCACGTTCCAGCCGGCCGCGGCCGCGCGCTCGGCGTCGTCGCGCAGGTCGAGCGCGGCCACCGGGGTCAGCGGGGCGGCGACCGCCCCGCGCAGCAGGGCGATGAGCCGTTCGATCAGCCGGTGCACCGTCGCCGCGTCGAACAGCGCGCTGCTGTAGATGCACTGGCCCCACAGGCCGCCGCCGGCGCTGTCGCTGACGTACAGCTCGAGGTCGTACCGGGTCGCCCAGGCGCTGATCTCGTAGCCGTCGAGCCCGTCGCCGGTACCCCCGGATCCGTAGTTCTGCACCGCGAGCAGCGCCTGGAACAGCGGAGAGCGTGACACGTCACGGGAAAGGTTGAGCTCGGCCACGACCTGCTCGAAGGGCGTGTCGGCCTCGGCCAGCCCGTTCAGCGCGGTCTCCCGCACGCGCAGCAGCAGGTCGGTGAAGGTCGGGTCGCCGCTCAGGTCGACCCGCATGACGAGCGTGTTGACGAAGCAGCCGATGACCCGTTCGAGCTCCGGGGCGCCGCGGCCGGCGACGGGGGAGCCGATCGTGAGGTCGCTCTGGTGCGCGTGCCGGCCGAGGAGCGCGGCGTAGGCGGCCAGCATCGTCATGTACAGCGACGCGCCGTGATTGTCGGCCAGCGCCCGGATCCCGCCCGCGAGCTCGGCGTCGATGGCGAACTCGATGCTGCCGCCGTCGTAGCTGAGCTCGGGCGGGCGGGGCCGGTCGGTGGGCAGGGCGAGCGGCTCGACCCCGTCGAGGCGGCTGGCCCAGCGGTCGATGTCGGGCGCGGGCCGGTCGCGCTGCCAGGCCGCGTAGTCGCCGTACTGGACGGGGAGCTCGGGCAGTGAGCCGCCGTCGTACGCGGTCATGAGTTCCGAGAGCAGCAGCGGCACCGACCACCCGTCGATGGCGATGTGGTGGACGGTCAGCGCCAGGACCGCGTCGTCGGGTGCGAGCCGGACGAGCGCGGCCCGCAGCGGCTGCTCGCGCGCCAGGTCGAACCCGCGGGCGTGCAGGGCCTCGACGGCGGTCCGTGCCGCGGCCTCGCCGCCGGCCTCGACGACGTCCAGGTCGACGGCCGGCTCGTCATCGACGACCAGCGTCGGTACCCCGTCATCCCGCGCCGGGAACCGCGTGCGCAACGCCTCGTGGCGTCCGACGACGGTGCGCAGCGCGGCCGCCAGCCGGTCGGCGTCGATGGCGCGCCGGATCCGCCGCGCCACGGGGACGAGATAGGCGCGATTCCCGGGCGCGTACTGCTCCATGAACCACAGCCGCTCCTGCGCGAACGACAGCGGCGGCACCGTCCCGGCCGGACGGTTCGGCACGGTCCGGGTCGCGGTGCGCCGGCGCAGGCGCTGGGCGAGCAGCGCCTGGCGGGCGTCGTCCACGGTCATCGAGCGCCTCCGTTTCGCGACTCGAGCGGCGGCTGCCGGTCGGCGGTGGCGGCGGTGGCGTCCGGGGCGGCCGGGGCGGCGAAGTGCAGTCGGCGGGCGTTGTTGACGGTCATCGGGCGTCTCCGTTTCGCGGCTCGGGCGGCGGCTGCCGGTCGGCGGTGGCGGCGGTGGCGTCCGGGGCGGCGATATGCGGTGGGCGGGCGTCGTCGACGGTCATCGAGCGTCTCCGTTTCGCGGCTCGGGCGGCGGCTGCCGGTCGGCGGTGGCGGCGGTGGCGTCCGGGGCGGCGAAGTGCAGTCGGCGGGCGTTGTTGACGGTCATCGGGCGCCTCCCGTTTCGCGGCTCGGGCGGCGGCTGCCGGTCGGCGGTGGCGTCCGGGGCGGCCACGCGCGGCCGGCGGGCGTCGTGCGGGTTCATCGAGCCTCCGCTTCCAGCAGGGTGGCGACCTCGTCGTCGCTGAGGGCGGTCAGGTCGTCCAGGAGCCGCTGCTCGACCGCCACGGCCAGGTCGGCCAGCCGGCGGTGCGTGAACAGCAGGCGGATCGGCAGGTCGAGGTCGGTCAGCGCGCGCAGCCGGGCGGCCACCCGCACGGCCAGCAGGGAGTGCCCGCCGAGGGTGAAGAAGTCGTCGTCGACGCCGAGCCCGGTCAGGCCCAGCACCTCGCCCCAGACGTCGGCGACCAGGTGCTCGGCGTCGGTGCGCGGCGGCGCCGACGGTCCGGTGCGGGCGTCGCCGGGCGGGGGCAGGGCCCGGCGGTCGACCTTGCCGTTCGGGGTGAGCGGCAGCGCGTCGAGCGCGATCCAGCGGTCCGGCACAAGATGGGCTGGGAGCCGGGCGGCGAGCCGGGTGCGCAGCTCGTCGGCGGGCACGGCGCCGGCCACGTAGGCGACCAGGGCGCCGTTGTGGGCGGTGACGGCCGCGCCGGTGACCCCCGGGACGGCGAGCAGGGCGTGCTCGACCTCGGCCGGTTCGATCCGGAACCCGCGCACCTTCAGCTGGTCGTCGAGCCGGCCCGCGAAGGCGAGGCGGCCGTCGGGCTGGAGGCGGACGCGGTCGCCCGTGCGGTACCAACGCGTGCTTTGGCTTGTGATGAAACGGTCCCGGGTGAGGTCGTCGCGGCCGAGGTAGCCGCGGGCCAGGCCGGTGCCGCCGAGCAGCAGTTCGCCGTAGGCGCCGGGCGGGACCGGCCGCAGCGCGGTGTCGACGATCGCGGCGCGGACACCGGGCAGGGGCACGCCGATCGGCGGCGGGGCGTCGGAGGCGGGCGGAGCGTCGGAGGCGGGCGGAGCGTCGGAGGCGGGCGGGGCTTCGGTGGCGGGCGGAGTGAGGTCGGTCGAGGTGGCGATGATGGTGGCCTCGGTGGGGCCGTAGGTGTTGATCAGGCGGACGGTGCCGCCGAACCGCTCGTGCCAGCGGGCCACCGCCGCCGCGTGGACCGCCTCGCCGCCGAGGATAACCAGCCGCAGGCCGCGCGGCCAGGCGATGGTGTCGATCGAGGTGACGAGGTCGTGCCAGTACGCCGTGGGCAGGTCCAGCACGGTGACGCCGGCGAGCGTCTCGGTGAGCGTGAGCGGGCCGTCCGGGAGCAGCCGCACCGTGGCGCCGGACGCGAGGGCGGGCCACAGCTCCTCGGCGTGCGTGTCGAACCCGAGCGGCGCGAACTGCACGATGGTGTCGCCCGGGCCGAGTTCGTAGTCGCGCCGCATAAACGTGACGCGGGCCGCAAGTGCCTCGTGGCCGACGACGACGCCCTTCGGCTCGCCGGTGCTTCCCGAGGTGTACAGCACGTACGCCGCCCCGTCGACGCGCGCCCCCTCGGCCCCGGCGGTACGCCCGGCCGGCTGGGCGGGGTCGACCGGCAGATAGGCCCCGCCGGCCCGCCAGATCGCCAGCATCGTCACGATGGTGTCGATGCTCCGGTGGGCGGCGAAGGGCACGACCCGCCCGTCCGCATCCAGCGTGGCGGCCAGGGCGTCGGCGCGGTCGTTGAGTTCGCGGTAGGTCAGCGACTCGGCCCCGCACCGCAGCGCGACCGCATCCGGATCGGGGAGCCGCAGCAACTCAGCCACGGGCGGCGCCGGTTCATCGCTTGACGGTTCACCCAAATCGTTGACAACGGCCTCGTCGTCCGGCGTCAGCAGCGGCAGGTCACCGACGGCGGCGGTGGGGTCGGCGGCGATGCCCGCGCACAGCACCGCGAACCGCGCGGCCCACGCCTCGACGGTCGCCGCGTCGAACAGGTCGGTGTCGTAGCCGAAGACGAGCGTCAGCCCGCCGCCGGTCCGCCACGCCTCCAGCATCAGGTCGAACTTCGACTGCTGGTAGCCGGACTCGAAGAAGGACGCGTCCAGGCCGGCGAAGACCGGGGCGCCGCCCTCGTCCTGGGTGTGCAGGATGCACATGGTCTGGAACTTCGGCACCGGCGCGTCGGGGTGGGTGAGCGCGTCGAGCACCGACTCGCGGGCCCGGCCGAGCAGCCCCGTGAACGGCTCGGCCGGCTCGATCTGGTTGCGCAGCACGACGGTACGCGCGAAGTACCCGACGGCCCGCTCCAGCTCCACCCGGTCCCGGGCGGCCATCGTCGAGCCGACCAGGATGTCGGTCTGCCCCGTGTGCCGGGCGAGCAGGACCTGATAGGCCGCGAGCAGCACCGCGAACAGGCTCGTCCGCTGCCGCCCGGCCAGCTCGTCGAGGCGGGCGAGGACGCCGGCGGGCAGGCTCATGCCGTGGAACGCGCCGCGATGCGTGGGCGCGGCCGGGCGGGGCCGGTCGGTGGGCAGGTCGAGGACGGTCGGGTCGTCGAGCTCGGGCCCGGCCGCGTGGGGCACGGCCGGCACGGGCGGCAGCGGCGGCAGGGACTCGCCGGCGTACAGGGCGGCGAGGTCCTCCCGCAGCACGTTGAGCGACCAGCCGTCCCCGGCGATGTGGTGGATGATGACGCACAGCACGTGGTCGCCGTCCCCGAGCCGCAGCAGCGACGCCCGCACCGGGGCGCCGGCCCGCAGGTCGAACGGCGCGTTGGTGCGCTCCGCGACGGCCGCCCGCGCCGCCGCCTCCGAGCCGGCGGCGAGCTCCTCGACCGGCACCCGCGCCGGGCCGAGCGTCACCGCCGGTTCGCCGTCGACCTCCGGATAGGAGCAGCGCAGCGCCGGGTGCCGGGCGGCGAGCGCGTCCAGGGCCGCACCCAGCCGGTCCCGGTCGAGCTCGCCGCGCAGGCGCAGGACCAGGAACATGTTGTACGACGCGTCGTGCGGATCGAGGCGCTGCAGGAACCACAGACGGCGCTGGGCCTCCGTCAACGGTGGCGGGCCGTCGGGCGCAAGGCCGGGTCCGGCATCCGCGACGTCCGGGAGGCGCGCGGCCAGGGCCTCGACGGTCGGGTGGTCGAACAGGTCGCGGACGGTCAGGCCGGGCAGCCGCGCCGCGACCTTCACGGCCAGCAGGGAGTGCCCGCCGAGCGCGAAGAAGTCGTCGCCGGTACCGACCTGAGGCGCCCCGAACACCTCCGCGAACACGTGGGCGACGCGGGTCTCGGCCTCGGTGCGCGGCGGCACGTACGCGGCGGCGGTCTGCGGCCGCGGGTCGGGCAGGGCGTTGCGGTCGACCTTGCCGTTCGGGGTGAGCGGCAGCGCGTCGAGCACGGTGATGGTGCCCGGCACCGCGTACGCCGGCAGCGCCGCCCGGGCCGCGTCGCGCAACGCCGCGGGGTCGAGGCCGGCGCCGGGGCGGGCGGTGACGTACGCGGCGAGGGCGTCGTCCCGGACCGCGGCGACGGCGGCGGCGACCCCGGGGCAGCCGGCCAGCACCGTCTCGACCTCGCCCAGCTCGACTCGGTGCCCGCGCACCTTGACCTGCGTGTCGAGCCGGCCGAGGAACTCCAGGACGCCGTCGGGGCGGCGGCGGACGCGGTCGCCGGTGCGGTACAGGCGGGAACCTTGTCCCCAGGGGTCGGGGACGAACCGGTCGGCGGTCAGGCGCGGCCGGCGCAGGTAGCCGAGGGCCACGCCGGCGCCGGCGATGACAAGCTCGCCGGGGACGCCGGCCGGGACGGGCCGCAGCCGGTCGTCGACCACGTAGACGCGGGTGCCGGGAATAGGGCCGCCGACCGCGATTGCGGCCGGGGTCACCGGGACGGGCCAGAACGTGGACCAGATGGTGGTCTCGGTCGGGCCGTACACGTTGGTGAGGCGGCCGACCTTGCCGCGCAGCTCCGCGGCGAGCCGCGCCGGGAGCGCCTCGCCGCCGACGAGCGCGGACGGCACGTCTTGGTTGAAACCGGCCGCAAGCAGCATCCGCCAGCCGGACGGGGTGGCCTGCACGTCGGTGACGCCGTGGGCGGCGATGAGCGCGCGCAGGGCGGCGCCGTCGCCGGTCTGCGCGTCGCCGGCGACGACGACGCGGCCCCCGCGGCTGAGTGGCAGGAACAGTTCGAGGCCGGAGATGTCGAACGACAGCGACGTGAGCGCGAGCCAGGTGCGGCCCTCCTGCGGCCCGAGGATGTCGGCCATGGCGGCGACGAAGGCGGCGAGCGCTCCGTGCGGCACCATGACGCCCTTCGGCTTTCCGGTGCTCCCCGAGGTGTACAGCACGTAGGCCGCTTCGGTCCTTTCGAAGGCGGGCCCGGCGTCGTGGTGGTCGTCGCCGTGGATGAGCAGCGCCGCCGGCCCGAACCGGTCGGCGAACGCGGGTTCGGTCAGCACGGTGGTGACTCCGGCGTCGGCGATGACGAACGCGATCCGGTCCGCCGGATAGGCGGGGTCGAGCGGCAGGTACGCCGCCCCCGCGCGCCACACGGCGAGGAGCGCGACCACCATCGCGGGGCCGCGGGACAGGGCGACGCCGACCAGCGGACCGCGCCCGCGCAGCCGCGACGCGAGCCGGTCGACGGCGGCGTCGAGCTGCCCGTAGGTGAGCTCGGACCCGTCGGCGCCGGTGACCGCGACGGCGTCGGGGGTGGCCCGGGCCCGATCCTGGAACAGGTCGGCGACGTGCGGCGTGGGCTGCCCGGGGCCGGTGTCGTTCCAGCGGGTCACGGCCTCGTCGCGCTCGCCGTCGTCGAACCAGGCCAGGTCGCCGATCGCGGTGTCGGGCCGGTCGGCGGCGTCTTCGAGGAGGACGAGCAGGCGGCGGACGAGCCGCTCGGCGGTGTCCGTGTCGAACAGGTCCCGGTCGACGGTCAGCACCCCGAGCGCCGCCTCCGGGCCCTGGACGACGTCGAGGGAGAGGTCGGTGCGGGCCACGTCGAACGGGTGGTCGAGCAGGGCGGCGTCGAGGTCGCCGAGGCGCGGGCGGTCGTGGTCCTGCCGCAGGTACATGAGCATGGCCTGAAACAGTGGCGTGCGGCTGCGATCGCGGGGCGCGCCGACCGCCGACACCACCCGCTCGAACGGCGCCGGGTGGGTGAGCGCGCCGAGGACGGTCCGGCGGGCGGTCCGCAGCAGCGCCCGGAACGTGGGGTCGCCGGACAGGTCGGTGCGCAGGACGAGGGTCTCGGCGTAGCAGCCGACGCGGTCGTTGAGGTCCGGGTCGTCGCGGCCGAGGACCGGCGTGCCGAGGCAGACGTCGGACTGGCCGCTCATCCGGCCGAGCAGCAGCGAGAACGCGGCGACGAGGGCGGTGTAGACGGTGGTCCGCTCGGCCCGCGCCACGGTCTCGAGGCGGCGCAGCAGGTCGACGGGCAGGTCGAAGACGATGGAGGTGCCGTGGCCGCGGCGGACCGGCGGGCGGGGCCGGTCGGTCGACAGGTCGAGCACGGGGGCGCCGGCGAGGCGCTCGGTCCAGTACCCGAGGCTGGCCTCGTCGCCGCCCGCGCCCGGCGGTGGTGGCAGGTTGGGCTTGGTGCCGGCCGCGTCCGGCGGTGGCGGCAGGTCGGCGAGTTCGCCGCCCCGGTACAGCACGTCCAGGTCCCGGCGCAGCACCTGCAGGGACCAGCCGTCGGCGGCGAAGTGGTGGGTGACCAGCGCGAGGACGTGCTCGCCGGGGCCGAGGTCGATGAGCAGCCCGCGCAGCAGCGGGCCGGCGGCCAGGTCGAACGGCCGGGTGACGAACGCGGCGACCCGGGCGCGGGCGTCCTCGAGGCCGTCCGCGGCGGTGGTCTCCAGCGTGACGGCGCGCAGGGTTTCGTGACGTTTCACCAACGCGTCCAGGGCCCGCGTGAGGGCCGCGCGGTCCAGCGGGCCGCGCAGGTGCAGGACGATCGGCAGGTGGTAGGAGGCGTCGGCCGGATCCAGCTGGTGCAGGAACCAGAGCCGTTCCTGGGCGGGGTTCATCGCGGCTCCAGGGCGGTCGCGAGGGCGGTCAGGAAGCGGGCCGCCTCGCGGCCGTTGATGACCCGGTGGTCGTAGGCCAGGCCGGCCTGCACCACGGTTCTCGTGGCCGGGCGGCCCTCGCCGTCGAGGTACAGCTCCGGGCGCGGGGCGGTGACGGCTACCGCGCAGGTCTGGCCGGGGAAGACGATCGGGACGGCCAGGCTCACGTGCGCGTCGAGGTGCAGGGTCAGGGTGATGTTGGCGCCGTCGAGGTCGGCCTCGCGGAACGTGCCGCCGGCCGCCGCCACCCGGTGCCTCGTGAGCGTGCGGGCGATGTCGGCGAGGGTGGCGGTACCGGCGTCGCGGACCACCGGCACGTAGAGGCCCTCGCCGGCGTCGACGGTGACGCCGACGTGCGCGGCCGCGGCCGGGTGCAGGGTCACGCCGTCGTCGTCGAGCCGGGCGAAGCACATCGGCTCCTGCGCGTGGACCCTGCCGATCGCGGCGACGAACAGCTCGGCCAGGCCGACCGGGCGCCGCACCGCGCGGGCCAGCTCCGGCGCCCCCGCCAGGGCGGCGCCGACGTCGACGGTCATCGCCGTGTAGGCGGCCGGGACGGTGGCGGCCGAGCGGGTCACCGTCCGCGCCACGGCCCGCTGGTTGCGGGACAGCACGTTCTTCGCTGTGACTGTTCCGGTGAGCGCCTCGACGTCGGCCCGGCGGACGATCGCCAGCCCGAGCGCGGCGACCTGCTCGCCGGTGATGCCGAGCTCGGCCATGGCTGCCCGGGCCGGCGCGGTGATGGTCGGGCCGGCGTCATCCTGTTGCGTGACGGGGGCCGCGATCGCGGTGCCGATGACGGCGATGACCTGGCCGGGTTCGATATCGGCGCCGGTCGCCGCGCGGTGGTGCAGCACGCCGCCCTCCGCCGCCGTCAGCTCCTCGACCGCCTTGGACGTCTCGACCTCGGCGACCGCGGTGCCGGCGGCGACCGGCTCGCCGTCCGGGGCCAGCCAGGCCAGCAGCAGGTAGCGGTCGTCGTTGGAGTTCAGCTTCGGTACCGCGATCTCAGCCACGAACCGTCCTCACCAGCGCGTCGTAGATGGAGCCGGCGCTCACCAGCACCTGGCGCTCCAGGTGCGGCGCCGCCGGGACCACGGTGTCGGCGGCGTGCACGAGCGTCACCGGGGCCGCGACGTGCCGGGCCACCTCGGCGCCCCACGTCCCGCCGGCGGTCCCGTCCTCCGCCACCACCACGGGCACGCCGGGCGGCAGGTCGAGGCTCACGGGGTACAACCGTGAAGGGACCACCAGCAGGCCGGCGATCTCGTCCTCGATGAGCAGCGTCCGCAACGCGGTCAGGGCGCGCTCGGCCATCCCGCCGGGCGCGACGACGACCACGGCCGGCCGCTCGCCGGTGCCGACGTGGGCCACGCCGTCGCGCACGCCGACCGAGAACGGCGCCGGAACCGCGTGCATCCGGCGGGTGTACAGGATTTTGTCCTCGATGAAGACGCAGGGCCGCGCGAGGGCGAGCATCTCGGCGAAGACCTCGGCCGCGTCCCGGAAGGGCGTCATCTCGTACAGGCTGAGGCCGGGCACCCCGATCAGGTGCTTGGTGAGCGTCTGGCTGTGCGTCGGCCCGTAGCCCCGCCCGCCGCCGCTGGGGCAGCGCACGATGAGGCGCATCGGGAGGCGCTCGCCGTACATGGAGACGGATTTGGCCGCGAAGTTGACCAGCGGGTCGAGGCCGAGGGTCAGGAAGTCGGCGAACATGTACTCGACGATCGCGGTGTCCCCGGCCAGGGCCAGGCCGGCGGCGATGCCGGTGATGGCCGACTCGCTGATCGGGGTGGACAGCACCCGGTCCGGGAAGGCGGTGGACAGGCCCTTGGCGACCTTGAACGCGCCGCCGTACGGGTCGAGGAGGTCCTCGCCGATCAGGTACGCGCGCTCGTCGCCGGCGAGGACGGTGTGCAGCGCGGCGTTGATGTTCTCGGCGACCCTCATCCCTGGTCCCACTCGGCCATCGGCCGGGCCGTGACCTCGGCGACGACGCTCGCGACGCGGTCCCGCTGGGCGCGGTCGAGCCCGGGGTCGGCGGCGGCGACGGCCGGGTACCAGTCGTCCAGGGCGGCGACCTGCTCGGCGGTACGGGTGTCGTCGCCCTTGCTGTGCGGGCCGAGGCGGGGCACGCGGAACTCGGCGATCAGCGGCTCGCCGTGCCGGACGCGGGCGACGAGCGGGGCCAGCCCGGCCCGGATCCGCGCCGGGTCGGTGGCGGTGACGAGCGTGTGGGCGATGCCGAACGCGGCCGCGCGCCCGGCGATGGTGCCGGCCATGGCCCGCGCGGTCGGCGTGGACTGGGCGATGCCGTTGTGCTCGACGACGACCAGCAGCGGCAGGTGCCACAGGGCGGCGATGTTGAGCGCCTCGTACACCGCGCCCTCGCCCCAGGTGCCGTCGCCGATGTACGCGCAGGCGAGCGCCCCCGGCCGCCGGCGCCGCAGGTGCAGCGCGAGGCCGGCCGCCACCGGGAGGCTCTCGCCCTGCACGCCGGTGGAGAGGTAGCCGGGGCGGTACAGGTGCTGGCTTCCGCCGACGCCCTGGCAGAGGGCGCCCTTGCGGCCCATGATCTCGGCGAGCAGGCCCTCCGGGTCGTCGAACCGCGCGAGGTAGTGGCCGTGGCCGCGGTGGTTGCTCAGCACGTGGTCGTCGGGTTCGAGCAGGCCGCTGACGGCGACGGGGACGTGCTCCTGGCCGAGGCAGGTGTGCGTGGTCCCGGACAGCTCGCCCCGCGCGAACAGCTCCAGCAGCGCGGTCTCGAAGTGCCGGATGAGCAGCATCGCGGTCGCGTCAGCCGGCGGCTGTGGCATGCACGACTCCGTTCACCGTGGGGTGGTCGAAGAACGTGTCGATGTCGACGTCGATCCCGAGGTGCTTGCGCATGCGGGCGATGATCTGGGTCGCGGTGAGCGAGTCGCCGCCGAGGTCGAACAGGTCGTCGTCGGGGCCGATCTCCGGACTGTTGAAGACCTCGCGCCAGATGGCCAGCACCGCGGTCCGGGTCAGGTGTGCACACAGGTCCTGGGCGAACCGCTCGGCGACCGGTGCGGCGGCGGGGGAGTAGCGCAGGCTCGCGGTGACGGTCGTGCCGTCGTCGACCGCCTGCAGCTGCAGGTCGCCGCGGACGCCGCCGGCGAACGCCAGCCAGTCGACCTCGACCAGCTCGCCGTCGAACAGCGGGGTCTCGCCGAGGCGGCGGTAGCTGACCGAGACCGGGGCCAGGGCGGCGTGCGGCCTGATCCGGCGGACGGCCCGCGCGAGGGGGACCGCGCGGTGCGGGTACAGCTCGCGCAGGTGCCGGCGCAATTCGGTGAGATCGGCGCCGGACTCGGAGCCGACGGGGAGCTCCGTCGCGTACGGGCCGATGACGCCGGCCGGGCCGCGCTCCCTTGTGGACAGATCGACGCCGGTGGTGACGCGCGGGTTGCCGTACGCGGCGAGCGTGGCGTGCACCGCGGCGAGGAGCGTCTCGAACCTCGTCAGGCCCGGCAGGTCCGGGACGGGCGGGGTGAACGGATGGACCTGCCCGGGGCCGTGGTCGCGGCCGGTGAGCTCCAGGCCGGCGACGACGAGGGGCGGCGGCTCGGACCAGCGGCCGGTCCAGAACTCCTCGGCCGCGCCGCGCCGCTCGGCCAGGCGGGCCGCGTCGGCCGCGAGGTCGTCGGCGGCGGTGGTGGGCAGCGGCTCGGGGATGGCGCCGGAGTACAGGGCGGCCAGGTCCCGCAGCAGCACCTCCTTGGACTGCCCGTCGAAGACCAGGTGGTGCGCGGTGACGACGAGGGTCCGGCCGAACAGCGCGAACCGGATCAGCGGGCCCTCGGCGAGGTTGAACGGCCGCGCGATCTCCTCGGCGATACTCTCGTCCGGGCCGGCGACTCTCAGGGCCGCCGGGAATGCGGCCGGGACCACGTACGTGATGCCGTCGCGCTCGATGATGGCGCTGGACAGCAGCCCGTGCCGTTCGGCGACCGCGGCGCAGGACTTGGCCAGGAGCCCGGTGTCCGGGTCGCGGGCGAACGTGACGACCAGCGGCATGTGGTACGCGGCGGGGGCGACACGGGCGGCGGCGAGCCACATGCCGTGCTGTACCGCGGACGCCTGGATCATGTCAGGCTCCTTCGCAGGGATCGTTTGTCGACCTTCCCGCCCCGGTTGCGCGGCAGCTGGTCGACGGCGTGGACGCGGGCGGGGATCTCGTGCGGCGCGAGGCGCTCGGCCAGGAACGCGCGCAGCGCCGGCGGGGACAGCGGGGCGTCGCCGCGGACCACGATGACCGCGGCCAGCTCGACGCCGAGCACCTCGTGCGGCACCCCGACGACGGCGGCGTCGGCGATCGCCGGGTGCTCGTGGATGGCCGCCTCGACCTGCAGCGTCGACACCCGGTGGGCGCCGGTCTTGACCACGTCGGAGTCGCGCTCGACGAGGTACAGGTAGCCGTCGCCGTCGACGTAGCCGGCGTCACCCATTCGCACCCACCCGTCCCGGAACGTGGCGCTCGCCGAGTCGTGCAGGTACGAGCGGGCCGGGGCGGGGGAGTGCATCCAGACCGCGCCGACCTCGCCCGGGTCGCAGGCCCGCCCGCCGTCGTCGAGCACGCGGACCCCGCCGCCGGCGATCGGGCGGCCGACGCTGCCGGGGCGCTCCGGGTCGTACGCCATCGCGGTCTGCGCCGGCGCGGCCTCGGTCGACGTGTAGTAGTTGACGATCGTCGCGTTGGGCAGCGCGCTCGCGAGCCGGGCGGCCACGGGACCGGGCAGCGGCGCGGCCGCCGACCCGAGCAGCCGCACGCACCCGAGATCGATCCCGTCGGCCACGGCGAGCAGTTCCATGGCCATGGCGGGGACGACGAAGACGGTACCGGCGGCGTAATGCTTGATGGCGCGGGCGAACCGCAGCGGCGTGAACACCGGCAGCGTCACCACGGCCGGGTGGGCCAGCAGCGCGTTCATGAGCATGACCTGCGCCGCGTTGGTCCCGATGGCGAACGCGTGCAGCAGGTGCCGCGAGTGCCGGAACGGCCGGTGCCGGGCGCCCGCCCCGAACGTCACGTTGGCATGGCTGGCCGCGACCCCCTTGGGCCTTGCCGTGGTACCGGAGGTGTACAGGATCTGGGCAAGTCCGTTCGGCGCCGAACGGTCGGCGGGGGTTTCGGTGCTTGCTTCTTCGGCCCCTTCTTGCAGGAGGCGGACCGCTCCGCAGTCGGCGAGCACGTGCTCCACCTCGGCCGGCGCCGCGTCGGCGGCGATCGGCACCGCGACGGCCCCCAGCCGCTGCACCGCCACGTAGGCGACGGCGTAGCCGAGCCACTCCGCGGCGCCGAACCGCAGCCCGACCCGATCGCCCGGCCCGACGCCGTCCTCGTGCAGCCGTCCCGCGAGGCCCGATGCCCGGCGCTGCCACTCGCCGAAGGTCAGCGCCCCGACCCCGTCCACGACCAGGGCCTCGCGGTCCGGCTCCGATAAGGCCCGGTCAGCGAGGAGACGTGGAACCGTCGTGGGCACCCCGTGCAAAACCACGGCGCCAGGGTTGCACGGCGCACTCATGTCTTGCAATATTTCACTCCATCGACTTTAGAAACATGACGGGACCACGAATGAACTCGACTCGCCACGGGCCGCTCACGTGCGCGCAACGTGAGTGGTTCCTGGACGTCGGCATCGACGCGGACACCCCGTGGTCCCACGCATCGAACTTCACCGGCGTCCTGCACGGCTCCGGCGCCCGCGTCGACGACGTCCGGGCCGCGATCGCCGCCGTGCTGTCGCGCCACGAGGGCCTGCGCACGCTGCTGCCCGTGGGCTCGGACGGCGCCCGTGAGCAGCACGTCCTTGCGGCCGCGGAGGTGGTCCGCCTCGCCCCGCCCGGCCCCGAGGCCCTCGCCGAGGCGGCGGCGACCCCGTTCCGCCTCGCTTCGCAGCCGCCGATCCTGTTCGTCCTGGAGACCACGGCCGGCACCGTCGGGCGGATCGGCATCGTCATCGACCACGCCGCGGTGGACGGCTGGGGCATGCGGGTGCTGCGGACCGACTTCTTGCAAGCCTTGCGCGGGGGCGCGGCGTTTGCCGATCGGCCGGTACCGGAGCAGCCTCTGGAAACCGTATCGTGGGAGGCATCGGCACCGGGCCGCGCGTACGCGGAGCGCGCGGAGGCGCACTGGCGCCGCCAGTTGACCGCGTTGCGCGACGGGTTGTCGGGCTGGCGGCCGCCTGGTACTCCTGCTGCTGTTGCACCGGTGCTGCAGTCCCGTTGGCTGGCGTCGGCGCGCGCGGCCCGGTCCGCGGAGGCCGCGGCGAAGCGAGCGGGCGTGCCGGTTGCGGCGGCTTACCTCACCGCGTTCGGCTCGGCGATCGCAGCGGTGGAGGGCGCGCCGTGCGTCGGCATTCGGGCGCTGGCGGCGAACCGGCTGTCGGCGGGGACCCAGGCCTCGGTGCGCAAGGCGGTGATGCCGGTGCCGGTCCTGGTGGGCGACCTGGCCGCGACCGCCGGGCACCAGTTGCACGGGCATCGGTTCGCGAACCTCGACCCGTACCGGGCCGCTGCGCTGGACGCCGAGATTCTGGGGGAGTTGGCGTTTACGGGGGCCACCGCCGCCCGCTTCAACTTCATCGACGCTTCGATCGTGGGGAGTGCCGCGAACAGCCGGTCATTGGGTGCCGAGGCCATTCCCTTCACGGATCCCTCGGTGCAGGACCGGATCATGGAGCAGCCGGACCGGCCCGGGGGTTCGCGGTACATCCTGAACGTCCAGCACCGCCCGGGCGCGGCGCTGCTGACCCTCGCCTGCCACCGGGACACGGCATGGGCGCCGGCGGCGGGCGACATGCTCCGCCACGTCGAGGACGCCCTGACCCGCGCGGCTATGCCCGTTTGAGCTCCGCGCTGGGCAGCAGGACGGTCGTCCCGCCGACGTGCAGTTCCATGTACACGTGGGTGGCGTCCGCGCCGTCGTCGATGTCCGCGCCGGTGACGAGCCGGACGGTCTGTCCTGGAGGCACGTACATGCCGGCTGCGCCGCCGAATGTGCGCTCGAGCACCGACTCCGGCGGGTTGCAGGTGCCGCGCCAGAGGTCGCGTCCGCGAGCGTCGCTGATCGCGCACACATGGTGCGTCGAAATCAACTCGGTCTTGTCGTGGCTGTTCTGCACGGTGAAGGTGACGTCGAGCCGGGTGCGTGAGAGGGTGACCCGCTCCAGCGTCACCGTGGTGGTCTCGACGGTCGCCTCGACCGGCGCCGCGAGATCGGCCACGATCCGCTCGTTCCACCAGTAGTACGCGCGAAGGCTGCCCATGCAGATGCCGACGACCGCAAGGCACGTCAGGATCATCCCGGTCCGGAACGAGATCGACGGGAGTGTCCACCGCCAGGAAACCCGGGCCCGGTACGGGTCGTGGCTGCGCTCGACGGTCGCGACGACCACGCCCAGGACGACGGCGACGGCCAGTCCCGTCCAGGCGACGGCCGGCGGGATCCGGACCTGATCCTCCAGCGATCCGGTGAGCAACGTGATTGCCACCGCGATGAGCGCACCCGCCACCGTCAGCCCGAGACGCCGCATGCCGCCAGTGTCGCAGCGGCCCGCCACGTCCGGGATGCGCCGGGCGCGGCCGTGCGGCAGCTGTCTTCGTCGAATCGTACCAACCTGGCGCGCCCTCTTTGTGCGGGAAGACAACTCCGGGTCCCGGGGGCTCGCCTACAGTTGCTCGGCATGACGAACGCGGAGCGGCTGGCGGCGCTGATCGAGCGGCACAAGGTGGCCGGGGCCGGCCTGGCCGTGCTGCACCGGGGTGAGGTGGTGGCCGACGCCGCCGCCGGGTTTGCGCACATCGGGGCGGGCATCGAGGCGACGACCGAGACGGTGTTCCAGATCGGGTCGATCACGAAGGCCTGGACGGGTACCGTCGCGATGCAGCTGGTCGAAGAGGGCCGGCTGGACCTCGACGCGCCGATCCGGGCGGTGCTGCCGGAGCTGCGGCTCTCGACCGCGGAGCTGACCGAGGGCCTGACCCTGCGCCACCTGCTGTCGCACACCTCGGGCATCGACGGGGACTTCTTCGCCGAGACCGGGCGCGGGGACGACAACCTGGAGAAGTTCGCCGCGCTGCTGGAGGGCGTGGCGGCGAACCATCCGCTGGGCGCCACCCAGTCGTACTGCAACGCCGGGTTCTCGCTGCTCGGCCGGGTTCTCGAGGTCGCCACCGGGACGCAGTGGGACCAGCTCATGCGCGAGCGGCTCTTCCGGCCGCTCGGGCTGGCCCGCACCGGCACGCTGCCCGAGGAGGCGCTGCTGCACCGCGCCGCGATCGGGCACGGCGGGGACCCGCTCACGCCGATGCCGATCTGGGGGCTGATGCGCTCCGCCGGACCGGCCGGGCTCATCACGTCCACCGCGCGCGAGGTGCTGAAGTTCGCCGAGCTGCACCTCAACCGGGGCGTGACCGCGGACGGCACGCGCATCCTCGGCGATGCGGCCGCCGACCAGATGTTGCAGCCGCAGGTCGAGATGCCGGACCCGTGGGTGCTGGGCAAGCAGTGGGGGCTCGCGTGGTTCCTCGACGAATGGGCCGGGACGCGGGTGTACGGCCACGACGGCGGCACCATCGGCCAGTCCGCCTTCCTCCGGGTCCTGCCCGAGCACGACCTCGCCATCGCCCTGCTGACCAACGGCGGCGGCGCGCAGACGCTCGCCAACGAGCTCATCGCCGAGATCGTGCAGGAGCTCGCCGGGGTCACGATGCGCCCGCCGGTCACGCCGTCGGCGGAGCCGCTGCCATTCGACCCGGCCGCGTACGTGGGCCGCTACGAGCGCGCCGGCAACCACCTCGAGGTCGTCGAGCGCGACGGCGGATTGGTGCTGATTTCACGCAATGTCGGCCACCTGGCCGCACTCGCCGGCGAGCAGCTCATGGAGCTGCCGATGCAGACCTTCCAGCCCGGCGCGTTCGTGGTGATGCGCCCCGAGCTCGGCGTGTACTTCCCGGTGGTCTTCTACGACCTGCCCGACGGCTCCCGCTACCTGCACCACGGTGTCCGTGCGACCCCGAAGGTCGGCGCGTAGCGGTTACCGTACGGGGATGATCACGCCGCGGGCCGTGCTGGGCCGCATCCTCACCGACCTGGGCTCGACCCTGGTCGAGGTGGTGGCGGGACCGGCCGACCCGGCGCGGGCGGTCACCGGCGTGCTCATCCACGACCCGGGCGACCCGTCCGCGCGGCTGCCCGGCGCGGTCCTGCTCGGCGTCGGCGTGTACGGGGCCGAGGGCGTGGCCGCGCTCGTCGGCCAGGCCCGGGCCATGGACGCCGCCGCCGTGGTGGTCCGCTCGCCGGTGCCGTCCGAGGGGCCGGTCGCCGAGGCGGCCGAGCGCGCCGACCTGCCCGTGCTGGGGCTGACCCCGGGTGCGTCCTGGGCCCAGGTCGCCGCGCTGCTGGGGGCGCTGCTGGCCACCGACGAACTCGGCACCGTCGGCCGGCCCGGCGAACCCGGCGGCGACGACCCGCTCTCCGGCGACCTGTTCGCGCTGGCCAACGCGGCCGCCGAGCTGGTCGGCGGGCCGGTGACCGTGGAGGACCGCAGCGGGCGGGTGCTGGCGTTCTCCAGCCGGCAGGAGGAGGGCGACGAGGCCCGGATCGCCACCATCCTCGACCGCCAGGTGCCGGCCGACAAGCTGCGGGCGCTCGAGCGGCACGGGTACTTCCACGACCTGTACCGCAGCGATGGCCCGATCTACATCGACGGGATCGCCGGGAAGCCCCGCGCGGCCATCGCGGTCCGGGCGGGCGGGGAGATCCTCGGCTCCGTCTGGGTCGTGGTCGCCGGACCGCTGTCGGAGGTGCAGGACCGGGCCCTGCGCGAGTCGGCCAAGGTCGCCGCGCTGCATCTGCTGCGACGGCGCGGTACCGCGGACGCAGAACGCCGTCTGCGCGCGGATCTGCTGGCCACGGTGCTGGAGGGTGGCCCGGGCGCACCCGGGGCGGCGACCCGGCTCGGGCTGGCCGGGGAGCCCGCCTGCGTCCTGGCCGTGACGGCGGTGGAGACCGGCACCCCGGACCGGGTCGCGGCGGGGGAGCTGCTCGCCGGGGCGCTCGCCCTGCACCTGAGCGCGATCCATCCGCGGGCGGCGGTGGCCGGTCTCGGCGGGGTCACCTATGCCGTCCTGCCGACCGCGTCCGCCGCGCGGGCCCGGCGCATCGCCGAGGAGTTCCACGGCCGCATTTCCGGCCGGGTGCCCGCATTGATCGGCATCGGCCGGGTCGCGGCCCGCCCGGCCGATCTGCGCCAGTCCCGGGCCGACGGCGACCGGGTGCTGCGGGTGCTGGCCGGCGGCCGCTCCCGCCGGCAGGTCGCGGAGCTTTCCGAGGTGTACGTCGCGACGCTGCTCGACGCGCTCGCCGACCAGATCGCCGCGGAGCCCGACATCCCCGACGGCCCGGTCGTCCGCCTCCGCGCGCACGACGCCGAGCACCACACCGCCTTCACCGAGACCCTCGCCGCCTGGCTCGACAGCTTCGGCGACGTCATCGCGGCCGCGGCGGCCGTGCACGTGCATCCCAACACGTTCCGGTACCGCCTCAAGCGCATCGCCGAGCTCTCCGGCATCGACCTCGCCGACCCCGGCGACCGCTTCGAGGCCATGCTCCAGCTGCGTCTCGGCCTCTGACGTTCACTCACGGGCATTCAATCGATACCCATCGTAGTCTTCGGGTATGGCTGGACGCATGCTTGCCGCGGCCCTGCTCGTCGCCGCCCTGGTGGTCTGCCCACTGGAGCCCGCAGCCGCCGTGGCGCCCTTCACCGTCGGCGCCACCACCTCCGTCAGCGACACCGTCGGCAGCGGCAACACCTGCGCCGGCTTCCTCGACGAACGGGCCCACCTCGGCCCCCTCGCCATCCGCCGGGTCTTCACCGCGAACGGCTCGCCCCCGCCGGCCGACGCCGTCAACTGCCAGCTGCTGCAGGGCGGCAAACTCTGGTACTCCTTCAAGACCAGCTGCACCCCGCCCGGCGTCGCGGCCGGCCTGTGCGACGGCGAGATCGCGACCATCGCCGCCGCCATGCCGCCGGGCAGCTACCTCACGTACTTCCACGAGCCCGAGGACGACATGACCGGCGTCCAGTTCGTGGCCGCCTTCACCCGCGTCTACCTGCTGGCCAAGCTCACCAACCCGGCCGTCAGTGTCGTCCCGGTCTACATGTCCTACCAGTGGCGCCCCGGCTCGACCAAGGTCACCAACAACGGCACCGGCGGCGACCGCGAGGTGCAGGACTGGATCGTCCCGTCAACCTACGCCGACGCATACGGCTTCGACTTGTACTGGCAGGCCAGCACCCGCGGCAGCGAGCCCGACGACCCGGTCAGCGTGGCCCTCGACCCGCGCATGATCCGCTGGTACTCCGCATTCGGCGCCCAGGGCCGCCCGCTCGCCCTCGCGGAGTGGGGCATCGACGACGACCAGGGCGTCCGAGCCTCCCGTGGCCCGGCGATCCGCGCCTCGAGGACCTGGCTGGCCACCCACGGCTTCACGATCATCTGCTACTGGCAGCACGACAACTGGTACCTCGGCACGTCGACGCTCCCGCCCGGCGCCTACGCGGACCCGGACGGCGTGGCGGCCTACAACGAGCTGACAGCGCCCTAGTTTGGTGTACCCGGTCGCGCGCGGGGCATCACCAAGGTGCAAGGGATGGCCCCGAAGGAGGACGCGATGCCGGCCGGATCGAACGCCAAGCGCGAACGGCAGTACGAACACATCAAGGACAGCGTCAAACAGCGCGGCAAGTCCACCAAGCTGGCCGAGGAGATCGCCGCCCGAACCGTGAACAAGGAGCGAGCGCGGGCGGGGGAGTCGCGTACGGCCAGCCGCTCGTCACTGCAGGACGTGTCATCCTCGCACCGCGGCGGCAAGCGGTCGCACAGCGGGGCACAGGGGCGTACCAAGGAACAGCTCTACAACGAGGCCAGGCAGCGCAACATCAAGGGCCGCTCCAGCATGAGCAAGGCCGAGCTGGAGCGGGCCCTGTCCCGCTGAGCTCAGGCGTTCGGGATGTGGCTGACCGCGCTCTTGAGCAGCACGCCGGCCGCGGCCACCGGGTCCTTGGCCGAGGACTTGACCCGGATCTCGACGTAGCAGCCGCGCGCCCACGTGTCACCGAAGCCGACGCCCGCCTGCTCCTTTGCCACGAACGCGGCATCGCCGACGCCCGGCAGGTCGGTCGGCGGCGAGTCCAGGGCGGCCTTGGCGGCGTCGAGCGAGGCCTTCGTGTACGGCGCCCGCACCACGCTGATGTCGACCGCCTGGGTGCCCTTCTGGTAGCTGCAGAAGGCGGCCGAGCTCTCCTGCTTCGACAGGCCGCTGAGACCGCTGGCGGCGGCCGCCTCGTCCAGGCTCACGAGGACGCAGGCGTCCTTGATCTCCCCGCCCCCGGCCGCCGCCGGGGTGGCCGGGGCGGTCGTCGCCGTGGAGCCGCCGGTCTGCGCGGGCGCCGACGACCCGCCGCAGCCGGCCAGCGCAAGGGTGACGGCGACGAGGGCGATACCCGGACGCAGCTTCATGCGGATCAAGGTATCGACGCCGGCGAACACGGTCCGGTCTCGGTCGAGAACCGGACTCTCCGTTCGCCCACGCCCGGCGGCGGAGCGACCCTGGGCCGGATCAGGCGGCCTCGAGCCGCCAGACCGGGATTCGGTCCTGCTCCAGCCGGCACACGAGGAGCGCGCCCGTGGTGAGGCACTCCGGCGGGCCGGACCAGCGCCCGGCCTGCCCGAGTGCCGTGACCGCGCCGGTCTCGACGTCGAGGCGCGCGACCAGCGTGATGCCGGCGGCGCCGCGGCCCGCGACCAGCAGGCTGGTGCCCGCCGGGGCGCCGGCGGGCTCCCAGCCGTCGATACGGCGAACGACCCGGCCGGTGGCCGCGTCGAGCACGAGGTGCCGGCCGTCGGGCGGGGACGGCGTGGCCAGCAGGTACCGGTCGGTGATGGCGCCCATGTCCGCCCACCCGTCCAGGCGCCACCGCTCGCGGCCGGTGTCCGGGTCCAGCACCAGGATCGGCCCCTCGTTCGCCCGCTCACAGAGCGATCGGGCGCACCACCAGAGGCGCTCGCCGTAGGGCTCGGCCGTCCGTTGCCACAGTCGCCGCCCGGTGGCCAGGTCGAACACGGCGCCGGCGACGATGTTCCGCAGCCCGTAGCGGTACACCAGCAGCCGGTCTCCGGAGATGGCGAGCCCCTCGACCGGTCCGGGATGCTGCAGGCCGACCGTCGACACGAGCTCGGCGGTGCCGGCGCGGTAGAGCCGCAGCGTGCCGCCGGCGTCGAGTATCGCGATCCGGACCGGCTCGCCGGGTTCGAGCACGACTTCCCGCCGGCCGCCCGGTGGCGTGCCGAGCGACCAGCGCACCGCGCCGGTGCGGACGTCGATGCCGGCCAGATCGGGGGTCGCAGGCCGGTCGCCGCCCGGCGCATAGTGCTCGGCGACCACGACCCCGTCCCCGCACGCACAGCCGTACACCGCCGGCACGTACCCCGTCCGCCGCCACGCCGGCGCGCCCGTGGCGGCGTCGAACCCGGTCAGCACCGCCGCCGCCCGGTTCGTGCCGTCGTCGAACCCCAGGACCACCCGCGCCTCGTCGACGGCCAGCAGTTGCGCGCCCGCCGCGAGCTGCACCGACCACCGCCGGGCGCCGCCGGGCATCCGGTACGACGCCAGGGAATCCCTCGACAGCACGTAGATCGCGGAGTCCTCGCCGCCGACCTCGCTCAGCCCGGCGCCGCGCAGCACCACCGCCGGGTCCAGCGGCATTCCCGGCGCGCCACCACCGGCCAGCCCCGACAGCACAGCGAGGAGCAGGACGAATTCCCGCCAGGGCCGGGCCGGCCGCCGCGGCACGCCACGCGGGCTCGCATCAAGATCGATGACCGTGGACCGAGGATACCAAACGCGCCGGGCCGTCCGGCTCGTCTCGATCGACCTGGGCCCCGGCCGGTGACTGCCGGCCGGGGATTCGGGGCCGTGCGGTCCTCGGCTCAGGAGTTGGTGAGGTCCGTGGACTCGCCGGTGGCGGGGTCGACGGTCTCCTCGTAGACGCCGTCACCGTCGGCGTCGATCGCGATGAGGTCGACCTCGCCGTCGCCGTCCGTATCGGCCTCCAGCACGTTGGCGCCGTCGTCGAGCGTGTAGATCTTGGCCTGGTCGACGACGCCGTCGCCGTCGAGGTCCTTGTCGTCGAGGGTTACGTATTCTTCGCTCATAGATGCGGTCCTCCGGTCGCAGGTGCGGTGAAGCGTAGCGGCCACGAAGGGCCCTGTTGCTTCGGGTCCGGGCTACCCCTTGGCGAGGACGTTCTTGGCGAGGTCGATGTGTACGATCGTCCGCTCAGTGTACGGTCGTACGCATGACGCAGCTCGATCCCGCCGCGGGGGATTCGCGGTCCATGCGTGAGCGGATGCTCGCCGGCGATCTGTACCGCGGCGCTGATCCCGAACTCGAAGCCGAGATGCGCCAGGCCATGGTGCTCACCAAGGCGTTCAACGACAGCGACCCGACCGACCCGGCCCGGCGGCGCGAGCTGCTGGAGCAGTTGCTCGGCTCGATCGGCGAGGACGTGGAGATCCGGCCGCCGCTGCACGTCGACTACGGCAGCCACCTGCACGTCGGGGCGCGGACGTTCGTCAATTTCGGGCTGATGGCCTTGGATGTGGCCACGATCCGGATCGGCGAGGACGTGCTCATGGGCCCGAACGTGCAGCTGCTCACGCCGACCCATCCGATCGACCCCGAGCCGCGCCGCGCCAAGTGGGAGGCGGCGCTGCCGATCACCATCGGCGACAACGTGTGGATCGGCGGCATGGCGGTCATCTGCCCGGGCGTCACCATCGGGGCGAACTCGGTGATCGGGGCCGGCGCGGTCGTCACCAGGGACATCCCGGCCGACGTCGTCGCCGTGGGCAATCCGGCCCGCGTCGTGCGCTCCGTGCACGGCACGTGAATCCCGGGCCGGAACGGCAGAGAAGACGGTACGAGCCCGACCGGCGGCAGCGGCTCGTCGAGGTGACGCTCGACGTCATCGCACAGCGCGGCGTGGCCGGCACCACCCACCGGCAGGTCGCACGAGCGGCGGACGTTCCGCTGGGCTCGGTGACGTACCACTTCGGCAGTCTCGGCGAACTGCTTGCGGCCGCTTTCACGCATTTGGCGCTGACGGCCGCAAACGCGTTCGAGGCGCGGATGGCCGCCATCGAGCCCGGGGCCGACGCCCCCGCGCGGGTGGTCGAGGCGATGCTGGCCGACCTGGCCGGCAACCAGCGCAGCGCGGTGCTCACCTACGAGCTGTACGCCGCGGCCGCCCGTGACCCGGCACTGCGCATCATCACGCAGGGCTGGATGGACCGGACCCGGCGCTCGCTGCGGCGGCATTTCGACGCCGACACCGCCGAGACGCTCGACGCGCTCATGGAGGGGCTCATCCTGCACGCCACGCTGTCCACCGAGCCGGTCGACCCGGCGCGGATCCGGCGGGCGGTCGCCCGGTTGGTCCCGCCACCGGACGGCAACCTCGGCGCGCCCGGGTCAACAGCACCGTAGGGCGATCCTGGGACGCATGGCGCGCCACCGTGCCCCGCGGCAGCACCGCCGGGTCCTCGCTCCCGCCGCGGTTGCCGTGCTCGGCGCCGGTGCGGTGCTGGCGGCCGTCCCGGTGGTGTGGCAGGACAGCACGGCGGCGTTCTCGGCCACCAGCGGCAACGCCGGGAACGGGTGGAGCAGCGGGTCGGTCGTGCTCGGCGACGACGACACCGGGACCGCGCTGTTCACCGCGGCCGGGCTCGTGCCGGGCAGCACCGACCAGCGGTGCATCGCCGTGCAGTACACCGGGACCCTCGCCGCGACCGTGAAGCTCTACGCCTCCTCGACGAGCGGAACGCTGGCGCCGTACCTCGACCTGACCGTCGAGGAGGGCAGCGGCGGCGGGTACGGCAGCTGCACCGGCTTCACCCCCGCCACCACCCTGTCGACCGGGACGCTTGCCGCATTCGGGGCCGCCCGCACGGGATTCGGCACCGGCGTGGGCACGTTCGCGCCGAGCGGCACGGCCACCAAGGTGTACCGGTTCACGTACCAGGTGCAGTTCGCCACGCCCGACAGCGCGGCCGGCACCAGCGCCACGGCCGCGTTCACGTGGGAAGCGCAAAACACGTGATTGTGGGCAGCGCTCAACACGTGAAGGCGGCCCTTCTGGTCGTGCTGCTGGCCGCGCTCGCCGCCATGGTGCCGGGGGCGTTCGCGGCGTTCTCCGCGCAGACCGGCAACACCGGCAACAGCTTCACCGCCGCGGCCACATTCCCCACGTACAGCCAGGCCGTGCTCGCCGACGCGCCGCTGTTCTACCACCGGCTCGCCGACTCGACGGGCACCACGTCGCTCGCCGACTCCAGCGGCAACGCGCGGGCCGCGACGGCGAGCGTGGCCACTGCGAACACGACGTACACGATGATCGCCGGTCCTTCCGTCGGCGGCAGCGGGATCTATCTCGACGGCGGCGGCATCGTGTCGACCGACACGCCGATCGCCGGGCCCAACGTGTTCTCCCTCGAGCTGTGGTTCCGCACCAGCGGCGGCGGGAAGCTCATCGGCTTCGGCAACCAGCCCGCCGCGCCGTCCACCAGCTACGACCGGCACGTCTACGTCGACAGCGGCGGCCAGCTCACGTTCGGCATCTACGAGGGCGGCGCCGCGAACACCATCCGCACCGCCAGCGCGTACAACAACGGCTCCTGGCACCAGGTGGTGGCCACCATCGGCGGCGGGACGATGAACCTGTACGTCGACGGCGCCCTGCAGGCCACCGGCGCCGGCGCGACACCGGCCGCCCTCACCGGCTACTGGCGGGTCGGCGGCGACGCGCTGTACAACAGCACCTGGCCGAACGTGCCCGCCGGCGGCTTCATCACCGCGACCGTCGACGAGGTCGCGATCTACCCCGTCGCGCTGAGCGCCGCCCAGGTCAGCGCGCACTACAGCGCCGCCTCCGCCGCCGCGTACACCGCGGCCGTGCAGGGCGACGCGCCGTACTCCTACTGGAAGTTCGGCGAGGGCAACCCGACGAACTTCACCGACAGCAGCGGCAACGGCCACACCGCCGAGAACCACCTCGGCCCGGCGCTGACCCCGAACCAGGCGGGCGCGCTGCCGGCCCCGGACGCCGCGAACCCCTCGATGCGCTTCGACGGGCGGCGGGCGCAGGTCTACAACGCGTACCAGATGACGACCCCGGCCGCGTTCACGGAGGAGGTCTGGTTCAAGACCACCACGAAGATCGGCGGCAAGCTGATGGGCTTCGGCAACGCCACGATCGGCGCGTCCAGCAACTACGACCGGCACGTGTACATCCGCAACGACGGCAAGCTCGGCTTCGGCATCTACAACGGCGGCTACCAGACCGTCACGTCCGCCGCCGCCTACAACGACGGCGCCTGGCACTACGTCGCCGCGTCGATGGGCGCGGGCGGCCAGCGGCTGTACGTCGACGGCGTCCTCGTCGGGCAGAACACCGCCGCCTACGCCCCGTCCGCCATCACCGGCTACTGGCACCTGGGCTACGACGCCCTCGCCACGGCATGGACGAGCCAGGTCACGTCGCCCTGGTACACCGGCTGGCTCGACGAGTGGGCCGTCTACGACACCCAGCTCACGACGAGCCAGATCGCGGTGCACTACGCGGCGACGAAGTAGGGCGCGTCGGCAAACCCGTCGGGGCGGACACGGACCGGTCCGGCCGGGGTGTCCACAGTGTGCCGGCGCCCGTCGTGCAGCAGCTTGAGGTCGAGACCGGGAAGCCGGTGGCCGTGGTCGAGGCCGGCCACCCGCGCGGCCAGGGCCCCGTGGTCAACGAATTCGGTGAAAACGTCCCGAAGCGCGTGCACGTCCTCGTCCGGCACGTACAGCACGCCCTGGGCGCGGGTCGACTGCAGGACGCGCGCGGCGACCGGGTGGCGCTCGGCGTGGTACGTGTCGAGCAGCTCGTCGCCGGACTCGCCCCGGATCACCTCGGCGAGCTTCCAGCCGAGATTGAACGCGTCCTGCAGGCCGAGGTTCAGGCCCTGGCCGCCGGAGGGGGAGTGGATGTGCGCGGCGTCGCCGGCGAGGAACGCCCGGCCCATCCGATACCGGACGGCCTGGCGGGTGGCGTCGGTGAAGCGGCTGGCCCAGCGGACCTCGCCGAGGCGCAGCCCGTCGCCCGCGAGCGCCTCCGCGATCTCCGCGTCCGGCACGGGCGTGTCCCGGCCCGCCGTCATCTGGACCGGGCCGGCGGCGAGCACCCGGTAGACGCCGTCGCCGAGGGGCAGCACGGTGAGCATGCCGTCGCCTCGCGGCGCGGGCAGCTCCCAGGTGGACGGGCCGTCCCCGGCGAGCGTGACGTCGGCGACGAAAGCACACATCCGGCCGTCACGGCCGGCGAACTCGATGCCGGCGGCCTTGCGCACGGCGCTGTGCGCCCCGTCGCACCCGGCGAGATAGCGGGCCCGCCGCCCGTTGACGGTGACCCCGTCCGCGTCCTGGCCGAACTCCGTGACGGCCTCGCCATGGCGGATGTCCACGCCGAGCCCGCGCGCCCACTCGGCGAGCCGCTGCTCCACCTTGGCCTGCGGAATGCCGATCTGGTACGGGTACGGCGTGCGCAACCCCGCGTAGTCCAGCGGGATGCCGGCGAAGTGCCCGCGCGGCAGCAGCGCCGGCGCGACGGCGAGCAGGTCGTCGAGCAGCCCGCGGGACGCGAGCACCTCGGCCGAGCGGGGCTGCAGGTTGAGGGCCTTGGACTGGCCGCTGCGGGCGGGCAGGCGCTCCAGGACGGTGACCCGGGCGCCGCCGAGGGCCAGCTCCCCGGCCAGCATCAGCCCGGTCGGCCCGGCCCCGGCGACGATCACATCGGTCTGCACGGTGCACTCCTGTTCGAGGACGGAGATCAGGCGCGCAGGTTGCGGCGCTTGGTGTACCAGAGGTGGAAGATCCCGGTCGGCACGACGATCACCGGCCAGCTCGCGTTGAGGACGGCCGGCGCGAGGTCGAGCGGCAGCAGGTACGCGCCGATCAGCGTGACGATCACGTTGAGCAGCCCGGCGCAGCCCCAGACGAAGGTGAGGACCCGCATGCCGTGGCGGAACTCCCGGTCGGTGTCCCACTTGGACTCCCACGCCCGCAGCCCGTCCGGGCCGACCTTGGCCAGGACGAAGGCGCGGTAGATGTACATCGGGGCGGGCCGGCCGATCCAGACCGAGCCGAGCAGCCAGAGCGCGACGAGCCCGAAGACCATGCCGAGCCAGGCGTCGCGGATCAGCATGGTGCGGGCGTCGCCGGTCATCACGGAGATGACGAGGCTGAGCGCGACGATGGAGATGACGAAGACGGCGAGCAGGTCCAGGGTGCGGGTGCGGGCGAACTTCACCAGCACGGAGATCACCGGCACGACGCCCGACAGCAGCAGCGACCACCACTGGTCGACGCCGGCGGCGCGCAGGCCGTAGTACACGATGAGCGGCAGCGCGAGGTCCAGGAACAGCTGCCTGGCCAGACCGCTGCGGGTCGGGGTGGCGGTGGCGGTCACGGCTGCTCCTTGCGGGTGGCGAGGGTGAACAGGGCGACCAGCTCGGCCGCGTAGGCGTGCGGGTCGAGGTCGGGGACGGATGCGGCGGCGTCGATGGCGGCGCGGATCGTCACGGCCATCACGGCCGGGTCGAAGTCGCGGAAGTCCCCGGCCTGCTGGCCCTCGCGGAACATCGCGACGAGCCGGGTGGTCGGGTCGTCGACGTCGGCCGGGCGTACCAGCGGCGTCCCGTCCTCGGCCCGCGCGTTCGCCGCGATCTCGATGACCGCGCGGATGGCGGTCGGGTGCTCGGCGATGAACGCGAGGTTCGACTCGATGTAGACCTTGAGGAGCTCCGGGCGCCCCTCGGCGGCGCCGAGCCGCTTGCCCATGTACTCGGCCGCCTCGCTGAGCACGGCGGCGACGACGGCCCGGACCAGCTCGGCCTTGTCGTCGAAGTGGTAGGAGATGAGCCGGGTGCTGCTGATCCCGGCCCGCTTGGCGATCCGGGCGAACGAGGCGTTGCCGTAGCCCAGTTCCGCGATCGTGTCGATCGCGGCGGTCACGATCTGCGCCCGCCGCGCCCCGGCCGTGACGGTGTCGTTTACTCGCATGAGTAATTTTTTACTCGTCCAGGTAACGCCTGTCAAGCAGTGCCTTGGCGGCCGGCCACGCGGCCCGCGGCATGGTGTAGACCAGCAGGTCCGGCTCGCGGCCGGTCAGGGTCGCGCCGACGCGCACGATCGCCCGCCGCGAGCGGACGTTGTCCGGGGCGATGCGCCACACGACGGCGTCGTAGGCGAGGGTGTCGAAGGCGTGGCCCAGCGTCAGGAGCTTCGTCTCGGTGTTCGCCCAGTGCGCCACCACCGGCGGCCGAACCACGTGCCGCCGATCTCGATCCGCCCGTCGCCGCGGTGCCAGCTGTGCAGGTTCGTGACGCCGATCGCCGCGCCCTCGTCGCGGGCCAGCACGGCGAACGCCACGCGCCGGCCCGCCTCCACGTCCGCGACGCGCCCGGACACGATCGCCCGCAACTCCGCCTCGGTCCGCGGCGTCGGCGCGCTCAGGAACCGCCACACCTCGTCGTCCCCGCCGCCCGCCGCGAACAGGGCGGGCACGTGCGACTCGGCGAGCGGTTCGAGCCGCACGCGGCGGCCCTCCAGGACGGTCGGCCGGGGCGTCAGGGGCATGGACGGGACGCTATCCAGCCTCGCTCGCCCGGGCCGCGCGGGACTCCAGGTACTGCTGCTCGGGCCGGCTCAGGGTGCGCCGGGCGGCCAGCCGGTACTGCTCCCGCGCACCTTCCCGGTCGCCCGTGAGCTCCAGCAGGTGGGCGCGCACGGCGGCGGTGCGGTGGTGGCGGGCGAGCGCCGGGTCGGCGGCGATGGACTCCAGCTCCGCCAGCCCGGCCGCGGGGCCGTCGGCCATCGCGCGCGCGACGATGCGGTTGAGCGTGACCATCGGGCTGGGGGCGAGGTGGTCCAGCAGGCCGTACAGGATCAGGATCTGCCGCCAGTCGGTGTCCTCGGCGCGCGGGGCCTCGTCGTGGATCGCGGCGATCGCGGCCTGCAGCTGGAACGGGCCGATCGGGGCGCTGGTCAGGGTGCGGGTGATGAGCGCGACGCCCTCGGCGACGGCCCCGGCGTCCCACCGGCTGCGGTCCTGCTCGGCGAGCGGCACGAGGGTGCCGTCCGGCCTCGTCCGCGCGGGCCGGCGGGCGTCGGTGAGCAGCATCAGCGCCAGCAGCCCGGCCACCTCGCCGTCGTCGGGCAGCCGCCGGTGCAGCTGCCGGGTCAGGCGGATCGCCTCGCGGGTCAGCTCGACCCGGTTCAGCGCGTCGCCGGAGCTGGCCGTGTAGCCCTCGTTGAAGATCAGATAGAGCACCTGTCGTACCGCCATGAGCCGCTCGGCCGACGCCGGCAGGTCGAACCGGCTGCCGGTGTCGCGGATGCGCTGCTTGGCGCGGCTGATCCGCTGCCCGACGGTGGCCTCCGGCAGCAGCAGCGCACGCGCGATCTCGGCGGTGCTGAGCCCGCCGACGGCCCGCAGGGTGAGCGTGACCTGGGCCGGCACGCTCAACGCGGGATGGCAGCAGAGCAGCAGCAGCGCCAGCTCGTCGTCGCCGCGGGGCTCCGGCGGGGGCTCGTGCCCGGCCGACTCCTCGCGGCGGCGGCGGGCCGTCTCGTTGCGCAGCAGCTCGACGCGCCGGCGGCCGGCGACGGTGATCAGCCAGGACACGGGCTGGGCCGGGACGCCGGTGGCGGGCCACTGCTGGGCGGCCGCGAGCAGCGCCTCCTGCACCGCGTCCTCGCAGGCCTCGAAGTCGCCGTAGCGGCGGAAGACGGCCGCCAGGGCCCGCGGCGCGGACTCCCGCAGGAGTTGCGGGAGGTCGCTCACAGGTCCCACGTGCTCATGTCGAGGACCGGGCGCACCTCGACCCGGGTGTACGCGGCGTCCGGCGCCTTCGCGGCCCACGCGACCGCCTCGTCGAGGTCGGCCACGTCGATCAGGTAGAGCCCGGCGAGGTGCTCCTTGACCTCGGCGTACGGGCCGTCGGAGGTGATCGTCCGGCCGTCGCGCACCGAGACCTGGGTGGCCAGGGCCGGGTCGCCGAGGCCCTCGCTGACCACCAGCACGCCGGCCTCGCGCATCTCCTCGGTCAGCCGCAGGTGGCCGAGGCCGAAGTCGGTGCGCTGCTGGTCGCTCAGCGTCTCCCACACGGCCAGGGACTCCGGGTTGGACTGGATCAGGATCAGGTACTTCACGATGTTCTCCTTCGCGCTCGCCCTGATGTCGAAACCGCCCGGCCCGGCTTCGACATCCCGGGCAGACCGAGCGAGAGGAACTTCTGTCATGGACGAGATCCGGGACGTCATCGAACGCAAGGCCGCGCTGCAGGAGCAGGGCGACGCCAAGGCCATCCTGGCGCACTACGCGCCGCGCTACGTGGAATTCAACCTCGCCCCGCCGCTGCGCCAGGCCGGCGACGGGGAGGACCCGGCCGCGCTGGAGGCGTGGATGGCCACCTTCGAGGCGCCGCCCCGCCACGAGGTCACCCAGCTGGAGATCACGACCGACGGCGACGTGGCCTTCGCGACCAGCCTCGACCGCCTCAGCGCCGTGCCGCGCGGTGGTGCAGAAGCATTCAGCCTCTGGTACCGCGTGACGCTCGGCCTCCGCCGCATCGACGGCCAGTGGCTGGTGACGCACGAGCACGAGTCGGTGCCGTTCGAGATGGACGGCTCGTTCCGGGCGTGCACCGGCCTCACCCCCGGCGACTGAGCGGCCCGGGCGTTCGGCGGAACGGCCGCGCCCGGGGTTCGGCGGGTCGGCCGCGCGCGGGGTTCGGCGGAACGGCCGCGCGCGGGGTTCGGCGGGTCGGCCGCGCGCGGTGTGTGGCGGGTCGGCCGCGTGGCGTTTCGGCGGGTCAGGTGACGGCGGCGAGGTGGACCGCGGCGACCGTCACCAGGCCCGCGCCGAACAGCGTGATGCCACCGGCGGCCAGGACGGGGGTCAGCCGGCTTGCGAGGCGCAGCGCGGTGAACGAACGGGCGCTGCGGGTGACCAGGGAGGTGCCGGCCACCGCGAGGACGCCGACGGCGAAGAGCACGACGGCCATGCCGAGGCCGAACGTGAGGACCAGCAGCAGGGCGAAGCCGGCGCGCCCGAGGAACAGGCCGGTCGCGAGCACGAGGAACGCGGACGGCGAGGGGACCAGGCCGCCCGAGATGCCCAGCAGCAGCAGGCCGGGCCGCTTCGCCGGCTCGTGCTCGTGGTGCTCGTGCTCGTGCTCGTGGTGCTCGTGCTCGTGGTGCTCGTGGTCGTGGTGCTCGTGGTCGGGACTGTGGCCGTGGTCGGGACTGTGGCCGTGGTCGGGACTGTGGCCGTGGTCGGGACTGTGGCCGTGGTCGGGACTGTGGCCGTGGTCGGGACTGTGGCCGTGACTGTGGCCGTGGTGGTGGTCGTGACTGTGGCCGCCGCGCAGGTGGCGGCGCAGCATCCAGACACCGGTGGCCACGACGAGCACGCCCGCGGCGATCTGCAGCCAGGTCGTGAGCGCCGCCATGCGGATCACGCCGCTCAGCGAGAGGAACGTCCAGGCCACGCCGATCACCAGGACCGAGACGGTGTGCATCGCCGCGACCGACCCGCCGAGCCAGGCGGCGTCGCGGATGCGGCCCCTGGAACCGGCCAGGTACGCGGCCGCGAGGGTCTTGCCGTGACCGGGGGTGACGGCGTGGCCGGCGCCGGCCACGAACGCGAGGCCGAAGGCGACCGGGGCGATGCCCGGGGTGTTGATGAGGTCCTGCAGCCGCTCGCCGGCCGAGGTGATCCAGTTCATGCCAGCGCCCACTCCTGCCTCTGCCCGGCCGTCCAGTCTGCCGACCGGCCCGCTCCGGGGCAGGGCCCGGCCGGTGATCATCAGCGGTCGCCCGCGTGAACACTTCGGCCGGGGCCGGTCAGGCGCCGGGTTTCGTCCGCACGGCGGCCCGCTCGTGGATGAGGTTGGCCGACAGCAGCAGGGCGTGGTCGGCCAGGACGTCGGCGGTGGGGGCGTCGGCGACGACGCGGTGCTGCTCGCTGAAGACGACGCAGCGGTCGGCGAGGTCCGGCAGGGTGTCCAGGTCGTGGGTGGCCAGGACGATGGTCTTGCCGGCCGCGCGCAGCTGTTCGAGCAGCTCGATGAGCCAGAACTGGGTGCGCGGGTCCAGCGCGGCGGTCGGCTCGTCGAAGAGCAGCACCTCGGGGTTCATCACCAGCACGGAGGCGATGGCGACGCGCTTCTTCTGGCCGCCGGAGAGCTGGAACGGGGCCCGGTCGGCGAGGTCGGCGATGCCGAGCATGGCCAGCACGTCGTCGACGCGCCCGGCCGCCGTGTGCCGGTCCAGGCCGAGCTGCAGGCAGCCGAACGCGATCTCCTCGCGGACCGAGGGGGAGAAGACCTGGGCGTCGGAGTTCTGGAACACGAAGCCGACCCGGCCGCGGAAGCCGTGGTTGAACTGCTCGTCCTCGAGCTTGTCCTCGGTGACCTCCTCGCCGAACGCGCTGAACGTGCCGGAGTCGGCGAACAGCAGCCCGTCGAGGAGCTTGAGCAGGGTCGACTTGCCGCAGCCGTTCGCGCCGAGCAGGGCGACCGTCTCGCCGGCGCCGACCCGCAGGCTCACCCCGTCCAGGGCCGGGAACCGCCCGAGATAGCTGTACCGCAGGTCGGTGCACTCGAAGACGCTCATCAGCGGACCTGGTGGTCGGCGACGAGCAGCGCGACCGCGAAGGCGAGCACGGCGACCGCCCACACGGCGTCGGCGCGGCGCAGCCGGAAGCCGGTCAGGGTGCTGGCGTTGCCGGTGTACCCACGCGCGGTCATCGCCTGGTGCACCTCCTCGGAGAGCTGGTGGGCCTTGCCGAAGAGGGTACCGGCGCCGGCCGCGACGAACTTGCGGCCCTCGGCGACCTGCCGCCGGCCGGCGTCGTTGGTGAGGGTGCGGGCCTTGCGGGCGGTGTACATGTCGTCGACGGCGTCCAGGAGCAGGAACAGGTAGCGGTAGGCCATGCCGATGATGAGCACGAAGATCTTCGGTACGCCGAGCGCCCGCAGCGCCGCGAGCAGCCGGACCCACGGCGTGGTCAGGGTCAGCAGGACCACGAGCGAGATGGACGTGGCGACCCGGGCGACGATGATCCCGGCGCCGTGCAGGCCCTGCTCGGTGACCCCGTGGGTGTGGCCGTGCCAGTGCCACAGCGGCAGCAGGATCTCACCCGGCGTGACGACCGACAGCGTCGCCGGCAGCACCACGATGCCGGTGAAGATCGGGATGAACAGCCAGACGCGCTTGATGAAGAAGCCCAGCGACAGCCCGGAGGCCACCGCCAGGGCGACGGTGGCCACGTAGGCGCCGGCCAGCAGCGGCAGCGAGTGCACGAGGGCCACCGCGACGAGCAGGCCGATCATCGTGACCAGCTTGACCCGCGGGTCGAGCCGCTGCAGCAGGCCCTTGGCGGCGGCGACGTCCTCGGAGAACATCGCCTGGCGCAGGACTCCCGAGGCGCCCTCGAGGGTCTTGCCGACGAAGCTGCCCTTGCGCCGCTTGCCGATGCACCCGCACGGGCACAGGCCCAGCTCCGGCCGCAGCAGCCAGTCCGGCGTCGGGGCGGGAGCGGTCATGACTGCGGCGCGGTGGAGGCGACCGGCGGCTGGTCGAGGTCCGCGGCCTCGCGTTCGCCGCCGCGCAGCCGGCCGATGAGCCAGGTGATGCCGAACACGAGGGCGGCCACCACGACGATGCCGATCAGGGCGCTGAGGATGTACTGCCACCAGCTGCCGCCGCCGTAGTCGGGCAGCAGCGTGCTGCCCCAGAAGTCGGTGTACCTGGACAGGCCCTCCGGCACCGCGCTGAGTCCGTACTTGCCCAGGTCGAGGTCCTCGGGCGCGTCCTCGCCGAACGCGCCGCCGGGGGCGAGCAGGCCCAGCGGGCTGACGACGGCCATGATGCCCAGCGTCACGAGCGCGGCCCGCAGCGGGCTGACCGGCTTGCGCTGCACCTCGGCCTCGGTCAGCGGTACCTCCGGGGCGTTGATGCGCAGCAGCGGCACGTTCGCGCGCTGCAGGTAGGCGACCACGCCGCCGGTGAGCACGCCCTCGACGACTCCGGCGATGATCAGGTGCGCGAACAGCATCGCGGGGATCGTCTGCGACAGGTGGAACGGCGCGTAGAGCGGGGTGCCGTCGGCCTTGTGGAACAGGTCGGGCTGGATGCCGAACTCGATCGCCGCCGCCAGCGCGGAGACGTTCAGCCCGACGTACGCGCCGACCGCGCCGGCCCAGATCCGCCGGCCGGAGGTGAGCGCGGTGTTGCGGGTGAGGAGCCGGTACACGCCGTAGCTCACGAACGGCAGGACCACCGCCATGTTGAAGGCGTTGGCCGGGAACGCGAGGATGCCGCCGTCCCCGAAGAACAGGGCCTGGATGAGCAGGGCGATGGACACGGCTATGCACGCCGCCCAGGGCCCCAGCAGGATCGCGATCAGCCCGCCGCCGACCGCGTGGGCCGTGGTGCCGTCGGGGATCGGGATGTTGAACATCATGACGACGAAGGAGAAGGCGGCACCGAGCGCGACGAGCGGCACGTACCGGCTCTTGACCACCTTCTTCACCTGACGGGCCGACTGCCACCACAGCGGCAGCATCGCCAGGCCGAACACGGCGCTGGTCTGGGGACTGAGGTACCCGTCCGGAATGTGCATGATGTCCTCCCCACACCGGGTACCGCCCGCCACGGCACCTCTTGGCAGTCTGCTGCTATCGCAAGTTCTTGGCAAGAACAGAGGGGATGCAGGTGTTGTGACGGAGGCGACCGGCGGGCGAACAGTAGAGGTCGACACGCTGTGCGGGTCGCCGTCGCGGGCGCCGCCGATCTCCCGCCGGACGCTGATCCGCGCCGCGCGACGCGGCGCCGACCGGGACGGCAGTGCGGCGGGCCACCGCCCGGCATTGGTCCACAGTGGACAGGGTTCGGTCCGGCGTGCGTGCGGCGGTGCCCTTTGCGCCCGCCGCCGATCAGCAGGGCCCGGAAACGGGCAGGGTGAAGCGCATCGAGCGGTCTCCGTACTGTGTGGACAGTCATCGTGATAGTCGCCGCCGGATGGCCTAAAGTTCCCGGCATGCGACTGCGTTCGACAATCGGCGGTGTCCTCGCCGCGGCGGTGCTGGTGCTGTTCGTTCCCGGGCCGGCGTGGGCCCATTCGACGCTGCTGCGCACCGATCCGGCCGACGGCGCCACGGTGAGCACGCCGCTGACGGCCGTGGCCCTGACGTTCAACGAGCCCGTGAAGCAACAGTTCAGCACGATCGTGGTGACCGGGGCGGACGGGAAGTCCTATGTGGACGGCAAGCCGCACGCCGTCGACAGGACGCTGAGCCAGGCGGTGCGGCCGTTGCCGGCCGGTGCGGTGACGGTCGCCTGGCGCACCGTCTCCGCCGACGGGCACCCGATCGAGGGCAGGTTCGCCTTCACGAACAGCGCCGCCGCGGCGCCGTCCACGGACGCGCAGGCTCCCCCGACGCCGGGTCCCACGACGCAGGCTCCCACGACGCAGGCGGCCGCGCCCACGCCTGCGGCGGCGGCCGGCGACGGCTCGAGCGGGCTGCCCTGGGCCGTCGCCGGCGGCGTCGTGGTCGTGGTCCTCGCCGGTGGTGCGGTGCTGTGGCGGCGGCGGTCAGGCGCCGGCCGGAGCGGGTGACGTCGGCACCGGCGGTTTGCGCCGCCGCCGCCGGACCAGCCCGGCCGCCGTGTCGAGGACGAGGAACGCAAGCAGGGTGACCCCGAAGGCCGGCAGCGCCCAGCCGATCGCCGCCGTGGCCAGCACGCCGGCGATGAGCAGCGGAAGGCGCAGCCGCCGCCACGCGCCGCGGGCCGGCGGGGGGCCCACGACGGCCCGGCGGCCGGCGCGGGTCGGGCGGCGCTGCCACCACATGCGGTAGCCCCACACGATGACGCAGAGCAGGCCGACGGCGAGCGCGGCGAGCAGGAGCTGGTTCGCGAGGCCGAAGAGGTACCCCATGTGGGCCTGGATCCCCAGCGCGCTCAGCTTGGCCAGGAACGGCCAGTCGGCGTAGTCGGTCCGGTGCACGACCGTGCCGGCCACCGGGTCGACGGCGAGCTTGTCGAAGTGGACCGGCCACACGTTGTCGTTCTCGACCACCGACCAGGCCGAGTTGGCGTCGGCCGGCGGGTACAGCTCCATCGGCCCGCTGATGCCGTGCTCACGGGCGATGTGCAGCACCGCGTCGACCTGGGCCGGATCGGCGGCGCCCGCGGCCGGGGCCGCGCCGTGGTGGGCCGTGGCGGCGGGCGCCGCGCCGCCGGTCAGGGACGTGTCCAGGGCGGGGCGGCGGGCGTCGAGCCGGTCCAGCGCCGCGCTGAAGTTGCCGCCCGCGTACGTGGACCAGGTGAGGCCCGTGGCGGACAGGAACAGCAGGCCCACGACGAGCCAGACGCCGGTGGCGGCGTGGAAGCCGCGGGTGCGGCGTACCCCCTTGGCCGCCTTGAGGTCGTAGAACACCGTCGCGTCGACGCGGCCGCGGCCCCGGCGGGTGTCGGCGCGCCGCTGCCACTGCCGGTTGCACCACAGGATCAGCCCGCCGAGGACGAGCACCCACAGCCAGCTGGCGGCGGTCTCGGAGTACAGCGTGCCCGTCTCGCCCAGGTGCAGGCCCGTGTGCAGGTCGTCCAGCCAGGTCATGAGCGGCGTCTCGCCGAACCAGGTGGTCAGCTGGCCGCGCACTTCGCCTGTGTACGGGTCGACGTACACCGTGTGCTGCTGCTCGCCGAGCTCCGGCACGGAGAACACGACGCGGGTGGTGGCGTCGGGCGCCGCGGCCGGGAGCACCGACGCGAGCGTGCCGCCGGGATGCGCGGCGATCGCCGCGGCGACCTGCTCCGACAGCGGCTTCGGCAGGCCGGGGCCGACCTGCTCGACGTGCAGTTCCCGGTCGTAGACCAGGCCGTCGAGCTGCGGGGTGAACGCGAACAGCAGCCCGGTCAGCGCGGCCGTGGCCAGCAGCGGGGCGACGAGGATGCCGCCGTAGAAGTGCAGGCGGGTCAGCAGGGGGACGATCGACCAGGTGCGGCCCGTGGCGGCGGGCCGGTCCGGCGAGGCTTCGGCCGGCGGCGAGACATCGGTGGCGATGGACATGCCGGGTAGTCGCCACGCGGCCCGGCCGAGTTCCGTCTGACCTTTCAGTGGCGCTCGGCGGTCTCCGCTGCACGGCGCAGGAAGGCGTTGTACCGCGCGAGCTCGTCCTCCTCGCCCGTCGCCTCCGCGCGGTCGGCGGCCCGGTCGAGGCGGCGCTGCTCCCGCTCGTCGGCGCGGATCCAGCGCACGACGAGCAGCAGCAGGATCGCCACGGCCGGGATCTCGCCGAAGCCCCACGCCAGGCCCGCGCCGACGTGCTGGTCGCTCAGCAGACCGGCGGCCCAGGCCGGGTGGACGGAGCCGTACCAGTCCGGCGCGATCACCGTCCGCGACTGCATGAGCGCGATGCCGAGGAAGGCGTGGAAGGCCATCCCCGCGAAGTGCACGAGGACCAGGATCGGCGGGGCGACCGGGCGGCGGCCGGGGTCCACGCCGATGAGGACCCAGAAGAACAGGTACCCGGACAGCACGAAGTGCACGAGCATCGCCAGATGCCCGATGTGGTACCGCATGAGGACGCCGAGCAGGTCCGAGAAGTACAACCCGTAGAGGCTGACGACGTAGATCCCGAGGGCCACCACCGGATGTGACAGCGTGCGCAGGACCCGGCTGTGCACGGCCAGCAGCAGCCAGTCCCGGGCCCCGCGCACCCGCGGGTCGCGCGGCGGGCGCAGGGTCCGCAGCGCGAGGGTGACCGGGGCGCCGCCGACGAGCAGGATCGGCACCAGCATGGCCAGGACGAGGTGCTGGGCCATGTGGGCGGAGAACAGCACGTACGCGTAGCGCGCGAAGCCCGACAGCGTGAACGCGGCCAGCAGGGCCACGCCGCCGAGCCAGCTCGCCGTGCGCGCCGGGGGCCAGCGGTGGCCCGCCCGGTGCAGGCGGTACACGGCGGCGAGGTAGGCGGCTGCCAGCAGTACCACGGAAGCCAGGAAGAAGCCGTCGAGCAGGGGCGGCCAGAGGACCCGCGCGGCCGACAGCGGCGGGGGAGCGGTGAAGCCGAGCAGGTCGGTGACGGGGTCGGTCTCGACGGGGTTGGACGGGACCGGGGTGGGCGTGCGGGACAGGGCGACGGCGAGGCCGACGGTGGCGGCGAGCAGGATCAGCTCCCCGGCGGCGAGCCGGCGGAACGCGCCCGGGCGGCCCGCGTCGAGGGCGGGCAGCGTCCGGCGGCGGTGCAGCGCGCCGAGCACCCCGGCGGCTCCCAGGGCGGCGGTCTTGGCGAGGACCAGCAGGCCGTACCGGGAAAGCCAGAGCTCTTCGAGGGCGCCGAGGCGCACGGCGGCGTTGGCGACCCCGCTGGCCGCGACGGCGACCCAGCAGCCCGCGGCGAGCCGGCTGAAGCCGCGGGCGGCGACGGCGAGGGTCGTGTCGTTGCGAAGAACGAGCAGCGCGGCCAGGCCGCCGAGCCAGAGCGCGGCGGCGAGGATGTGCACGGCCAGGCTGGTGACCGCGAGCTGGTGGTTGCCGGCGCCCGCGGAGTGCCCGGTCAGCGCCGGCGGCACCAGCGCCGCGCAGGCCAGCACGGCGACGACGGCGGCGCCGGTGCGGGTGAGCACGAACCGGGACGCGACCGCCACGACGAGGGCGAGCCCGGCCTGGGCGAGCGCGGACTGGCCCTGCGACACCGACCAGGCCAGGCTGCGCACGCCGCCGAACGTGACCTGCCCGAGTGGCTGGCCGAGCAGGTCGGAGAGCGTCAGCGGCAGCAGGGCCAGGGCGGCGAGGGCCCAGCCGGCGGCCCACCAGCCGGCCTTGCGCAGCAGCCGGTACCCGGCCGGGCCGAGCAGCTGCCCGGCGCCGTGCCGGCCGGTGTCGCCGGTGCCGGGCAGCAGGAATGCGGCGGTGACGCACCAGCCGGCGCACAGCACGCCGCACAGGTCGGCCGCCGCCCGGGCCAGCGGCAGGCCCCACGAGGTGAGCGGGCCGGCGTCGGGCAGGCCGGCGATCGTGCGGCCGGAGATGCCGCCGCCGAGGCGCAGCGCGACGACGAGGGCCGCCACCAGGGCGAGCAGGCCGCCGAGTACGGTCAGAAGCCGCCGGACGGATATGTCAGAAAAAATCATGACTGGTAGGCATTACGCTTCGGCATCACTGAGTTGGTCGGTGGAACCGCCCCGGAAGTTCCCACTGCTCGTCGCGAAAGGAATCGCACCCATGCGCCTGACCCCCGTCCTGCGCGCCGGCGTCGCGCTCGCCGCCGCCGCCGTCGCGGCCCTCGCCTTCCCGGCCGCCGCCGGCGCCCACGTCACCGTGAACCCGAACACGGCCACCCAGGGCGGCTACACCAAGGTGACGTTCCGGGTCCCGAACGAGAAGGACGCCGCGAGCACCACGAAGCTCGAGGTCGCCATCCCGACCGACAAGCCGATCGCCTCGGTGTCGCTCAAGCCCGTGCCGGGCTGGACCGCCGCCACCGAGGTCTCGAAGCTCGCCACCCCGGTGAAGACCGACGACGGCGACATCACCGAGGCCGTCTCCAAGGTCACGTGGACCGCCGGCCCGGGCGCGGAGATCAAGCCGCACCAGTTCCAGGAGTTCGACGTCTCCCTCGGCCCGCTGCCGGAGACGGACCAGATCGTCTTCAAGGCCCTGCAGACGTACTCCGACGGCGACGTCGTGCGCTGGATCGACGAACCGGCCGCCGGGGCGGAGGCCGAGCACCCGGCCCCGGTGCTGAAGCTCGCCAAGGCGGGCAGCGCCGGCCAGGGCACCGCGACGAGCACCGCGGCACAGGACGCGGCGGGCGCGGCGCAGGACGCGAGTGACAACACCGACGGCACGGCGATCACCCTCGGCGTCGCCGGTGCGGTCCTCGGCCTGGCGGGTCTCGTGGTGGGCGTGCTCGCGTACCGCCGCGCTCAGTAGCCGCTTGTGTCGGCGGCTCTGCTCGGGGCCGGGCGCTCGCCGCGCTCGCGGGCGGCGAAGTCGTCGAGGATGGTCTCGGTGGCGGTCGCGCCGAAGCGGGTGGCGCCGGCCTCGTGCAGGGTGAGCAGGGTGTCCAGGGTGCGGACCCCGCCGGCCGCCTTGACCTGGATCGACGGCGACACCGCGGCCCGCATGAGCCGGATGTCGTCCAGGGTGGCGCCGCCGCCCGCGAACCCGGTGCTGGTCTTCACGAAGTGGGCGCCGGCCGCCTCGGCCACGTGGCAGCCGGTGACCTTCTGCTCGTCGGTGAGGTAGGCGTTCTCGAGGATCACCTTCACGACCCGGCCCTGCGCGGCGGCGACGACGGCGGCGATGTCGTCGTGCACGTACGCGGTGTCGCCGCCCCGCAGCCGCCCGATGTGCAGGACCATGTCCACCTCGTCGGCGCCGGCCTCGACGAGGGCCCGGGCCTCGGCCGCCTTGATGGCCGTGGTGGTGTCGCCGTGCGGGAAGCCGGCCACGGTGCCGACGAGCACGCCGGTGCCGGCGAGCGCGGCCACCGCGAACGGCACGTCGGACGGCCGCACGCAGACGGAGGCGACCGCCCGGCGGGCCGCGATCTCACAGCCGCGGGCGACGTCGTCGAGCGTCAGCTCGGGGCGCAGCAGGGAGTGGTCGATCATCTTGGCGACGTTCATGCGGGCGCTCCGGTCCTGGGTGGCTGGATGCTCATCACAGCACGTCCCAGGCGGCCATGGCGCAGGTGATGACCGTCTCCAGGTCCTCGCGGGTGGCGCCGTCGCGGGCCTGGATGGACAGGCCCTGGACGATCGTCGTGTAGTAGCGGGCGACCGCGTCCAGCCGGGCCGGGTCCGCCCGCAGGTCGCGGGCGAGGCGGTCGCGGATCGTGGCGTACTGGTCGCGGCGGCGCTCGGCCAGGAACTCGCGGATCTCGTGGTTCTCCACGGCGCCGGTGGGGGCGGCCAGGACGAGCATGCAGTAGTGCGGGGTGTCCGGGCCGGTGACCTGGTCGGCGGTCGCGCGCAGCATGGCGTGGACGGCCTCCCGCGCGCCCGGCACCTCGCGCAGGGCGCGCCGGGGCGGTTCGCCGAAGGTCGCGCCGTACAGCCGCATGACCTGCTTGAAGAGGTCGGCCTTGCTGCCGAAGCAGGCGTAGATGCTCGCCGAGGCGATGCCCATGGCCTGGGCCAGGTCGTTGAGGGAGGTGCCCTCGTAGCCGCGCTCCCAGAACACGTCCAGGGCCTGGCGCAGGGCGGTGTCCGGGTCGAAGGTGCGTGGGCGGCCGCGGGGTGGCATCGGGTCTCCGTACTTGTTTAGCGATCGACCAAGTTTACCTTGACGGGCCCGCCGCGCGCGTGGGGTAATTGTTGGGCGATCGACAAACAAACGACACCGAGGGGGACCTTCATGCGGGCGCTGCGGCAGACATCCCTGGCCGGGCCGGCCGACCTGCGGCTGGTCACCGACGCGCCGGAGCCGATCCCGGGGCCGGGCGAGGTGCTGATCCGGGTCACCGCCGCCGGGGTCAACTTCGTCGACGTCTCGCAGGCGCGCGGGACGTTCGCGGGCGGGCCGAAGCCGCCGTACATCGCCGGCATCGAGGCCGCCGGCGAGGTGCTGACCGGCCCAAGCGCCGGCCCAGACGGCGGTCCTACGGCCGGCACGCACGTCGTCGGCGTCAGCGTCGCCGGCGGGGCGTTCGCCGAGCGCATGGTGCTGCCCGCCGCCGCGGTCGTGCCCGTGCCGGCGGGCTGGGCCGGCGAGGAGGCGCTCGGCCTGCTGGTGAACTGGCCGACCGCCCTCGCCGCGCTCCGGCCGATCGGCGGCCTGACCGCCGGGCAGACCGTGCTCATCCACGCCGCCGCCGGCGGGACCGGGCAGGCGGCGGTGCGCATGGCCAAGCACTACGGCGCGACGGTGATCGCCGCCGCCTCCCCGGCCAAGCACGACACCGTGCGGGCCCTGGGCGCCGACCACGTCCTCGACTCCCGCGACCCCGGCCTCGCCGCCGCGGTGCTCGACCTGACCGGCGGCGGCACCGACCTGGTGCTCGAGTCCGTGGGCGGCGCCACCCTCGAGGCGAGCCTGTCCGCGGCCAAGCGGGTCACCGGCCGGGTCGTCCTGTTCGGCCTGGCCGGGGGAGCGGCCTCGATCACGAACTGGGATCTCGTGTACCGCCATCAGGTCCAGATCGCCGGCCTGAACATCGGCACCCTGATCCAGGCCGCCCCGCAGCTCTTCGGCGAGCTGATGGGCGAGCTGTTCGGGCTGATCGCGGCCGGCGTGCTCGGACCGGCGAAGCCCACCGTGTTCGGGCTGGCCGACGGGCCCAAGGCCCTCGCGGAGCTGGAGGCCCGGGCCACCGTCGGCAAGCTGGCGCTGCGGCCCGGTCAGTAGACGGCGGCCATCCGCCGCCGGACCGCGATGTCGGCCAGCCGGGACAGCATCTCGGCGCTGCGCGGGCCGAGCAGTGCCGCCTGGACCCGGCGCGGGATGTACTTGGCGATCCCGGCGGTCAGCTCGTAGGTCATCGTCACCCGGGTGCCGGCCTCGACGGGTTCGAGGTCGAGCCGTACCGTCGCGGCACCCAGCGGCCAGGCCCGGGCGTGCAGCTCGAGCATCCGGCCCGGGACGACCGACTCGACCGTGGTCACGTCGCTGATGTGCAGCGGCCACGGGCCGACCTGGTGGTGCAGGCTGGTCCCGGCCGCGGGCCAGGCCTCGTCGACGTCGCGGATGTGGGACGCGCCGACCACCCAGCCGGCGTACGTCCAGCCGTCGGCCAGAACCGCGAACACGCGATCGGGTGAGGTGCGCACGAGCTTGCGTCGCTTGGCCACTGCCGTCTCCCTTCGACGCTGGGGCAGGACAGTCTTCCCGGTCCGGGCCGGATCAACCGCGCCGAAACCGCCGCGCGCCGACCCGAACGGGTGAACGACGCACAGGGTGTGCGGGCGGCGCGCCCTCCGCGGTCGCTGAATGCCCCGGTGACCACGACGGACATGTTCGCCCACGGCGCGCTCAACCCCGCGTTCGCCTTCGGTCTCGCGTTCCTGGCCAGCGGGCTGGCGCTGACCTGCGCGGCGCGCGGGCGGGCGGCCGGCTCCCGGCACCGCAAGCGCTGGCTGACCCTGGCCGCGATGACCCTCGGCGGCGGCATCTGGCTCATGCACTTCACCGCGATGCTGGGCTTCGACGTGCCGGCCTCGCCGCTGCGGTACGACGTGCGCCTCACCGCCGCCAGCGCGCTCCTCGCCGGCGGGGTGGTGTGCGTCGGGCTGTTCGTGGCCGGCACGGGCCGCCCGCGCCCGCTGCGGGTCATCTCCGGCGGCGTGTTCACCGGCCTCGGCGTGTCGGCGATGCACTACACCGGGATGGCGGCCGTGCGCATCAACGGGCACCTGACGTACCAGGCCAACCTGGTCCTCGCCTCCGTGCTGGTCGCGATCGTCGCCGCCATCGTCGCGCTGTGGCTGTCCGTCGTCGTCCGCGGCCGCGCGCAGGTCCTCGTGGCCGGGGCGGTGATGGCCGTCGCGGTGTGCGCGATGCACTACACCGCGATGACCGCCGTGCGGGTGCACCTCGACGACGCCTGGCTCGGCCCGGTGGAGGGCGTCACGCCGATCAGCCTGGAGCTGCCGATCACCCTGGCCGCCTCGGCCGCCGTCATCGTGCTGGCCTTCGTGGCCATGCACACCGTGTCCGCCGAGGAGCGCGACGCGCCGGCGGTCCGGCCGGCGCCGAGACCCCGGCGCCGGCCGTTGCCGAAGCACGCGGGCGTGGGCTAGCCGCAGGCCGCGCCGTTGAGGGTGAAGCCGCTCGGGGCGGAGGTGTTGCCCGAGTGGTTGGCCTGGAAGCCGATGGTGGTCGAGCCGCCCGGCGGGATCGCGCCGTTGTAGCTCATGTTCGTGGCGGTGACCGCGCCGCTCGACGGGGAGTAGGTGGCGTTCCAGCCGGACGTGATGCTCTGGCCCGCCGCCAGGTTGAACTTGAGCTGCCAGCCGTTGACGGCCGTGCTGCCGGTGTTCTTGATGGTGATGTTGTCCGTGAGGCCGGTGTTCCACGGGCTGACGGAGTTGGTCACCTGGCAGGCGCCGGAGCCGCCGGTGGGGCCGGGGGTGGTCGGGCCGGGCGTCGTCGGGCGCGGCGACGTCGTGGTCGGGCCGGGGCCGGGGCCCTCGGTGACCGTGATGCTGGAGCTGACGTTGCTCTGGTACCCCTCGGTGGCCAGGATCTGGTAGTCGTGCGAGCCGAGCTGCAGGCCCAGCGACGCCCAGGCGTTGAAGTGGTTGGCGGTGGTGATGGTGCCGCCGGTGCGCTTGCTCTGCCGGACGCTCCAGTACTGGTAGAACGTGGCGGTGCCGATGATGGAGGGCTGGTTGACCCGCTGGGTGCGGTAGATGTCGTACGTCGAGCCGTCGGTGGTCACGGAGCCGAGCCGTTGCGCGCCGGTGCTCGGGTTGTAGTTGCCGTAGTTCTCCACGACGTAGTACTCGATGAGCGGGTTGGTGGTCCAGCCGTACAGCGCGAGGTAGCAGTTGCCGCCGCAGTTGAACGAGCCGGAGTAGTTCACCGTGTGGCTCGAGCCCGGCTTCCAGCCCTTGCCGACGACGGAGTTGTTGATGCCGTTCATCTGGACGCTGTAGCTGCCACCGGAACCGAGGTTCATGGTGACGTTGCCGCTGTCCTTCCAGTACGAGAAGAAGTAGCCGTTGTGCGTGCCGGTCGTGTTGGACGTGACGGTCCGGTCGGCCTCGGCGTGGGCGGTGCCGGTCAGCGCCAGCGAGCCGGCGGCCAGCACGGCGGCGCACGCGGCCCCGATGACCAGCCTCATACGGTTCATGGAGTCTCCCTTCCGTGGGTCGACGCTCATCGATCTAGCCGGCGATTGTCAACGCTTCCGGAAGGGCGCACACCGCGCTGAACAGGCCGTAAGCGCTGGGCCTGGGACGACGCGGCCGAAAGTACCGGATGGGGCATGAAACTTCCGGGGACGCTGTGACCTGCGTCCAACCCCTTGATCCGGGCCCCGCGCGGCCGATCTGTCCGTTCGTGACCGCCGACCAACGAGCCCCGCTGCGCTACATCGCGGCCACCGGTGTGGTCGCGGTCGTCAGCACCCTGTGGTTCGCCGGCTGGCAGATCACCGGCATCGGCCCCGCCGCGGTCTCGTTCGTGTCGCTGCCGATGGGCGCCGCGATCACCGCCGCCGCCGCGTTCGACCTGCTGCGCCGGGCGCCGCTGTCGAAGCCGGCCCGCCGGTTCTGGCGCGCGATGCTGCTCGCCTTCGCCGGGGTCGCGATCGGCTACGCGATCCTCGCCGCCGCCGGGTTCCGCGACACGTCCATCCTGCCGGTGATGCCGACCGCCGCGGCGGTGTTCGCCGGGATCGGGTTCCTGGCCGCGATGTGGGCGATGGGCCGGGTGCCGCTGGGCATCGGCAGCGCCGGTGAGCGCTGGCGGCAGCTGCTGGACCGGGCCATCGCCTTCCTCGGCGGCAGCACCGTGCTGTTCCACTTCGGCCTGGCCCCGATGATCAGCGGGAACCAGATCTGGAGCACCCAGGCGCTCGTGCTGCTCGGGCTGTCGTTCACCCTCGCGGTCGGCGGCATCACCAAGGTCTCCTACATCCGCGGCGGCCCCATCGACCGCACCGCGCTGCGCCTGATCGGCCTCATGGGCTCGGTCGGGGCGGCCGTGGCCCTGCTCATGGTGCTCGGCGGCGACCAGGGCACGATCCCGGCGCAGGCCGTGGCCATGCCGATCGCGCCGGTGCTGGGCACGCTGGCCGTGTACCGGCAGTGGCGCTTCACCGGCGCGGCCGCGCGGCGGGCCAACACGTGGCTGCCGTACCTCGCCGTGGTCGCCGTCGACGTCCCGCTCATCGCCGTCATCCCGGGCGCGCTCACCTGGACCGACAAGCTCGTCATCGTCGCCTCGGTGCTCGTCACCGGCCTGGTCACGGTCCGCCAGTTCGTCGTGTTCCGGGAGAACGCCCGGCTGCTGCGGGAGAAGCGCGCCTCCGAGGAGCGGCTGCAGCACGAGGCCACCCACGACGGGCTCACCGGCCTGGCCAACCGCGCGCTGTTCCGCCGGCGCCTCGGCGAGCAGCTCGAGCGGGGCGGCGCCACCGTCCTGCTGGTCGACCTCGACGACTTCAAGACCGTCAACGACTCCCTCGGCCACGACGTCGGCGACGACCTGCTGATGGCGGTCGCCTCCGTCCTGCGCGAGTCGACCGGCGCCGACGGCCTCCCGGTGCGCCTCGGCGGCGACGAGTTCGCGGTGCTCATCAGCGAGCCCACGGTCCTCGGCGAGACCCTCGCCCAGCGCATCCTCGACGCGTTCGCCGGCCCGCTGAGCACCCACCGGCTGCTCGTGCACGCCAGCATCGGCATCGCCACCGCCCCGGCCGGCACCACGCTCGACCGCCTCCTGCGCGACGCCGACGTCGCCATGTACGCGGCGAAGCAGCGGGGGAAGGCGAACTGGGTGCGGTACCACGACGGCATGGAACAGCCGGTGGCCGACCACGCCCAGCTGGGCGGGGAGCTGCTGCGCGCCCTCGACGCGGGCGAGTTCACCGTGCACTACCAGCCGATCGTGGCCCTGCACACCGGGCGCATCGTCGGCGTGGAGGCGCTGGCCCGCTGGATGCACCCGACCCGCGGCACGGTGTCCCCGGCCGAGTTCATCCCGGCCGCCGAGAGCACCGGCCTGATCGTCCCGCTCGGCCGCTTCGTGCTGCGCGAGGCGTGCCGGCAGGCGGCGGCCTGGCTGGCCGAGTTCGGCCCCGACGCGCTGCAGAAGTTCGGCCCCAACGTCTCCGCCCGCCAGCTGCACGACCCCGACTTCGTCACCGACGTGCAGGCCGCCCTGGCCGAGTCCGGGCTGCCCGCGGACCGGCTCGTGCTGGAGCTGACCGAGTCCGCCGTCCTGCGCGGCCAGCAGGTCTCCCGCGCCCTGTACCAGCTGCACGAACTCGGCGTCCGGATGGCCCTCGACGACTTCGGCACCGGCGAGTCGTCGCTGAGCCTGCTGCGCTCCTTCCCGGCCGCGATCATCAAGCTCGACAAGTCGTTCGTGGACGGCATCGAGCTCGATGAGCCGGGCTCCCCGGAGGCCGACGCCCGCCAGGCCGTGGCCCGCGCGGTCATGCAGCTGGCCCTGGCGCTCGGGCTGGACACCGTCGCGGAGGGCATCGAGAACCGGGCGCAGGTCGACCGGCTCCTCGAGCTCGGGTACTCCCTGGGCCAGGGCTACCACCTCGCCCGCCCGATGCCGGCCGAGGCGATGACCCGCCTGCTGGCCGACCAGCGGGACTTCGCCTCGGCCTGAACCGGGCTTTTCTCGGCAACGGGTGACGTCACCCGGGAATGAGGCCACCGTCACGCCATAGATGGTCTTGCTCGCAGGGCCGGGTGCGACCCACAATCTGAACGTGTTCAAGAAGCAGTTGATCCCCGCGGCGCTGGGGGTCGCGGCGACGGGAGTCGTCGCCGCCTGTTGTGCGGTCCTGGCCTGTTGTGCCGGGGGGTGGGTGCTGTTCGGGCCGGTGAACTACTTCGGCTGTGGCGCCGACCGCCCCGACCACATCGCCGAGGCCGATCTCATCGGCACCTACGTGACGCCGGACGGGGCCCGCCTGGAGCTGCAGGCCGGCGACGCGCTCGTGGCCACCGCGCTCAGCACGGACTTCATGGACGGCCCCGTGGATCTGTCCGGCCCGGGCGAGTGGCACCTGCAGCCGGAGACCGGAAGCCAGGGCGACATCACGCTGTCGCTGACCTCCGACGGGCGGCCCGGCTTCTTCGGCACCTCCCTGTACATCTCGGGCACCGCGCAGGAGCCGTGGCTGTACTGGTACGACGGCGACCCGGACAGCTGTGAGCTGTACCGCTTCGACCGGACCGCGTGACGCTTCACCGGACCGCGTGACGCCTCGACCGGACCGCGTGACGCCTCGACCGGATCGCGTGACGCTTCACCGGATCGCGTGACGCTTCACCCGCCGGCGTGGGCGAGGTACGCCTCCCGCATCGCCAGGAGCCGGTCGCGGCCGGGCTCGTCGCCGGCGTCCGCGTAGGCCTGGGCGGCCCGGCCCGCGCTGTCGGCGGCGTCGGCGAACCGCTCGGCCTCGGCCTGGCGCAGCGTGAGATTCTCCAGTTCCCAGCCGCCGCCGTGCGCCTCGACGGCCTGCCCGGTGACGGCGATGGCCTGGTCGTGCTCGCCGGCGTGGGACAGCGCGCCGCCCTGGTACACGAGGTTGCGCGCGGTGCTGACGAGGTCGCCGTCCGCCCGGTAGACGGCGGCGGCGTCCGCGCCGGCGGTGGCGGAGTCGCGGTAGTGTCCGGCCGCGCTCAGCCGCAGGCACAGGTTCTCCAGCTCCCACCCGCCGCGGTGGGTCTCGACGGCGTCCCGGGTCGCGGCGATGGCCTGGTCGTGCTCGCCGGCCTGGGACAGCGCGGCGCCCTGGTACACGAGGTTGCGCGCGGTGCTGACGAGGTCGCCGTCCGCCCGGTAGACGGCGGCGGCGTCCGCGCCGGCGGTGGCGGACTCGCGGTAGCGTCCGGCCGCGCTCAGCCGCAGGCACAGGTTCTCCAGCTCCCACCCGCCGCGGTGGGTCTCGACGGCGTCCCGGGTCGCGGCGATCGCTTGGTCGTGCTCGCCGGCCTGGGACAGCGCGGCGCCCTGGTACACGAGGTTGCGCGCGGTGCTGACGAGGTCGCCCGCGGCCCGGTAGACGGCGGCGGCGTCCGCACCGGCGGTGGCCGAGTCGCGGTACCGTCCGGCCGCGCTCAGCCGCAGGCACAGGTTCTCCAGCTCCCAGCCCCCGCGGTGCAGGTCGACCGCGCGCTGGGTCACCGCGATCGCCTCGTCGTGCTGGCCCGCCTGGGACAGCGCCGCGCCCTGGTAGATCAGCAGCCGTACCTGCCCGTCCCCGTTGCCGAGCGCGGCGTACAGGTCGGCGGCGCGGGCGGCATTCGCGGCCGCGGTCACGTATTCGCGGCCGGCGGACTGCAGCAGCACCAGGTTCTCCAGCTCCGCGGCGAGCTGCGCCCGGGCCTCGGGCCCGGCCGCCTCCAGCGATCGGATCTTGTTCTGCGCGCAGCGGATCCGGGCCTCGCGCTCCTGCGACGGAGTCGGCGCCGGCGGCGGTCCGGTGACGATGGTGTACTTCACGAGCCCCGCACTGGAATGCACGTACAGCGCGCCGTCGACCGCCGTGTCCAGTACCCGCGACGGCTGGATGGTGACCTTCGCCGGGTCGAACGGCGGGCCGGACAGCTCGGGACTGTTCTGCCAGATGACGCCGAAGGTGTCCGGCGGGGTGGCGGTGGTGGTGGGAAAGATCCACACCGGGACGTCGGTGCGGAACCGGCCGGCGATGACCGCCTCGTCGGCGACCTCGATCGGGCGCAGCAGCCGGTAGCTCGGCTCCCACACGCCGGTCTCGCAGTTGAGGTCGCCGTTGAGCCACAGGCCGGGCAGCGGGCCGACCCGCGGCGTGTACTCCACCTCGTGGACGGCCGGCAGGATCAGGTTCTTGCCGGTCATGATGAGGCCGTCGGCGTCGACCGCGATCTCGACGTTCGGGTCCAGGCCCTCGATCGCAGGCAGGTCGATCGCGCCGCGGAAGATGGTGCCGTTGTCGCCGGTGGACTCCTGGGTGAACCCGTCCGGCGGGTCGTCCCGCACGTCGCCGCGGGCCCGGCCGGCGACGACGCGGCCCAGGCCGATCAGCGACTCGATGCCGGCGAACGCGCCCAGGCCGACGAGCGCGAGCGGCCCCGCGCTCGCCCCGCCGAGCAGCAGCGGCCCGACACCTCCGGAGCCGGCCCAGCAGCGGAACACGTCCCAGTCCGAGACGTCGGTGCTCAGCCACAGCCGCAGCCCGAGCCGATCACCGGGAGGAGCCGGCAGCGGTACCGGCGGCGGCGCCAACCGCAGCGCGGCGGTCACCGCGACGGAGAGGTCGACGTCGCCGAACAGGCCCGGGCAGGCGTCCTTGCGGCGGATCCCGAAGTTGGCCACCGCCTCCCAGCCGATCTCCTCGCCGGGCCACACGCCGGGCATCCACTGCACCGCCGGGTACTGCTCCACGGCCGTGTCGGACCCGAGCCGCCCGAGATAGTCCAGGACGGCGGCGAGCAGCAGCTCCGCCACGGCCTCACCGGAGACGCGGATGAGCCAGTCGCCGTCCCGGTCCGCGATCCGGTTCGCCGGCGCGGCCAGGATGTCCGTGAACGCGTCGGTGCGCAGCCGGATGGTCACCACCCGGTCCCCGCCGGCCCCGGTCTGCAGCACGGCGCCGTTGTACACGGTGAGGCCGGGCGTCGCCGGCACGTCGAGGTGCACCAGCGGCCAGGTGACGGCCTGCGGCACCCCGGCGATGTCGATCCGGTCGGCGTCCACGGCGATCCGCGGCCCGAGCGCCGACACCCGCAGCCGCACCGCCGCCGCGGTCGCGTGCGCCTCGGTGCCGGCGTCGAACTCGGCCAGGCTCAGGTGCCGCACGGATACGGGGGCCGTCACGACGAGCACGCCGTTGGGCGCGCTCGCCAGTTCCTGGGGCACGCCCCACTCCAGCCCGGTGACCAGCTGCCCGGCCGGCAGCGCGTCCAGCGCCGGCACCGGGATCCGGGTCTGACTCAGCAGTGTCTGCAGCACTCGCGGGAACAGCGCCCCGGCGAACTCGACCTCGACCACGCCCATGCCGACCAGCCTGACCCCGCGCGGCCCGGATGTCGTCAGTACTGGCACGGGCCCCTCGCCGCGGCTCAGCCGTAGCGCAGGTCGCGGGCCAGGCGGCGGTACTCGGCCGCCAGCTCGGCGTCCACGTCCGCGGCGACTCCGGACAGTGACGGTTTCTGGGGCGGCTGCGCCTCCAGCATCCGGACACGCTCGGTGACCGGTGGGTGGCCCTCGACGGGCGGCAGGTCGGCGGTCGTCGCGTGGCCGCGGATCTCGCGCGCCAGGGCCTGCCAGGCGGCCGGGTCGGGCGCGTCGGAGCGGGTCGAGCGGATGTGCCGGCGCAGGACCGTGACCACCGGCTCGCCCAGCGCGAGCATGTCGAGCATCTCCAGGGTCGCGGCCGAGCCGGCGATCCGGGCGGCCACCGCGTCGGCGGCGAACTCGGCGCGCTCGACGTCCGGGCGGGCCAGGGTCACCAGGGCGCGGCGGCCCAGCGCGGAGATCTGCTGCAGGACCCAGAGGAACGGGCGGATGAGCATTTCGGCGTACCAGACGGTGCCGGCGTTCCCGCCCGTCCGGATGCCGCCGGCGCCGGCGGAGTTCAGCGCCGCCTTGACGATCTGCTCGTTCTGGAACGCGCGCAGCGCGGTGTCGGAGCGCGGCTCGAAGATGGCGGCCAGGTTGGACAGGCTGAGGTCGGCGCTGCCCGCGAGGCCGCTGCGCAGCGGGTTGCCGGTGGTGAAGTGGGCCAGCTGGTGCGCGACCAGCGCGGTGCGCTGCCCCGGGTCGAGGACGGCGAAGAGCGGGGCGCCGAGCCGCAGGTACCGCCGCCGCAGCACGCCGGTCGTCGCGCCGTCGGCGTCGAAGCGATCGTCGAACACGATCAGCGAAGGGCACGGCACGCCGACCGCGCCCGCGACGGCGTCCACGAACGCGAACAGGTGCGGGGCCTCGTTGCGGCGCAGCCGGGTCGCGTAGCGGGGGAGCCTGGGCGGGCGGGGGAGCAGCAGCGCGCCGAAGGCGAGCAGGACGACGCCGGGCAGGAGCGTGAAGCTCGGGAAGTCGCGGATGACCATCCACGCGCCGAACCCGAGGGCGGCGATCGCGACGAGGTGGATCAGGACGGCGATCGCCGCGACGGTGAACCGGGCGAGCCTCCTGCGATCGATCGGCATGACTTCACTGTCGACCTTCGGCGCAACCCCGGCAAACGGATCAACCCAATCGAGATCGCAGGGCGGCGGCGATGTCCCCGGCCGCGGCGAGCTGCTCGGGCGTCAGGGCGTCGACGAACAGCTCCCGCACGGCGGTGAGGTGCGGCATCGTGGCGTCACGGAACGTGTCGGCGCCGGTCCGGTCCAGCACCACCTCGGCGCCGCGACTGTCCGTGACGCACTCCTCACGGCGGATGAGTCCCCGGCGTTCCATGCGGGCCAGGTGGTGCGACAGCCGGCTGCGCTCCCAGCCGCACGCCGCCGCCAGGTCGGACGAGCGCAGCCGGTGACCGTCGGCCTCACTCAGCGCCAGCAGTACCGCATAATCGCTCGGCGACAGGCCGGTGTCGCGCTGCAACCGGGCGGCCAGCTCGGTCCGCAGCGCCTCGACCGTCTCCAGGAACTCACGCCACGTGCGCAACTCGTCACGGTATGGCAGCCGTCGGGGCATGACCGGCGTCACCTCCAAGCTGATTGACGTGTCAATCATATCGACGGCATGATTGACGCGTCAATCAACGTGAGGGAGTGCACCATGAGCGACCTCGTCCTCGGTCTCGACACCTTCGGCGACGTCCCGGTCGACCACACCGGCGCGCCGCTGTCCTACGCCGCCGCGATCCGCCAGGTCGTCGAGGAGGCCGTCCTCGCCGACGAGCTCGGGGTGGACGCGATCGCGCTGGGCGAGCACCACCGCCCGGAGTACTCGATCTCGACCCCGGAGACCGTCCTCGCGGGCATCGCCGGCCGCACCAACCGGATCAGGCTCGGCTCCGGCGTGACCGTGCTCAGCTCCGACGATCCGGTCCGGGTGTTCCAGCGCTTCGCCACCGTCGACGCGATCTCCGGCGGTCGGGCCGAGGTGATCCTGGGCCGCGGCTCGTTCACCGAGTCCTTCCCGCTGTTCGGCTACGACCTGGCCGACTACGACAAGCTGTTCGAGGAGAAGCTCGAGCTGTTCGTGAAGCTGCTCGACGAGCGGCCGGTCACCTGGAACGGCACCGTGCGCGCCCCGCTGCGGGACGCCGACGTGTTCCCGAAGACGGAATCGGGCCGGCTCGCCACCTGGGTCGGCGTCGGCGGCTCCCCGCAGTCGGTCGTGCGCACCGCCCGGCACGGCCTGCCGCTCATGCTGGCGATCATCGGCGGCAACCCCGAGCGGTTCAAGCCCTACATCGACCTGTACCGCCGGGCCGCCGACCAGCTCGGCACGCCCGCCCATCCGGTGGGCATGCACTCGCCCGGGTTCGTCGCGGACACCGACGAGCAGGCGAAGGAGGTGTACTACGCGCCGTACAAGGTGATCCGGGACCGCATCGGTGCACTGCGCGGCTGGCCCCCGCTGCGCCGCAACGAGTTCGAGGCGGAGGTGGCGCACGGCTCGATGTACATCGGCAGCCCGGAAACCGTGGCCCGCAAGATTGCCGCGACGGTCAAGGCGCTCGGCGTCGGCCGGTTCGACCTGATCTACTCGTCCGGGGCCCAGCCGGTCGCGGCCCGGATGCGCAGCGTCGAGCTGTTCGGGGCCAAGGTCGCGCCGATGGTCCGCGACATCCTGGCGGGCTGAGCCGTGGTCATCGGCATCCTCGGCGCCGGCAAGGTGGGCACGGTCCTGGCCCGCCTCGCCGTCGCCGCCGGCTACGAGGTGCTGCTCGCCGGCTCCGGCGACCCGGCGAAGATCGCGCTCATCGTCGAGGTCCTCGCCCCGGGCGCGGTCACCGTCACCGCGGCCGAGGCGGCGGCCCGCGCCGACGTCGTCATCCTGGCGCTGCCGCTGGGCAGGCACCGCACGGTACCGGCGAAGGAACTGCGGGGAAAGCTCGTCATCGACGCCATGAACTACTGGTGGGAGGTCGACGGGGTGCGCGACGACCTCGGCAACTCCAGCGCCGTCGTGCAGGCGTTCCTGCCGGAGTCGCAGGTGGTGAAGGCGTTCAACCACATGGGGTACCACGACCTCGAGGACGGCGCGGCCCCGCCCGGCAGCCCGGGGCGGCGCGCGATCGCCATCGCCGGCGACGACCCCGCCGGCGTGGCCACGGTCGCCGCGATCGTGGACGCGCTCGGCTTCGACCCGGTGCTCGCCGGACCGCTCGCCGAGGGCGTGCGGATGGAGCCCGGGACCGCGTTGTTCGGGGCGAACGAGGACGCACAGACGGTACGAGCGATGCTTGGTTAGTTTCTTGTTCTGCCGCTCCCGGCGTGGGTAACAGCCCGGCATGCGAATCGGGTATTTCCTGTCGTGCGAGGAGTACACGCCGGCGCAGCTCATCGAGCAGGCGCGGCTGGCCCAGGAGGCCGGCTTCCAGGGGCTGTGGATCTCCGACCACTACCATCCGTGGAACGACGAGCAGGGCCAGAGCCCGTTCGTCTGGTCGATGATCGGCGCGCTGAGCCAGGTCGTCACCATCCCCGTCACGACCGCGGTCACGTGCCCGATCCAGCGCATCCACCCCGCCGTCACCGCCCAGGCCGCCGCGACCAGCGCCGTGCTGCACGACGGCCGGTTCGTGCTCGGCGTGGGCACCGGCGAGGCGCTCAACGAGCACGTCACCGGCGAGCGCTGGCCCTCGGCGGCCGAGCGGCTGGAGATGCTCGAGGAGTCCGTGGCCGTCATGCGCGAGCTGTGGGACGGCGGGTTCGTCAACCATCGCGGCCGCTACTTCAACGTCGAGCAGGCGCAGGTGTACACGCGGCCGGCCCAGCCGCCGAAGGTGTACGTCTCCGCGTTCGGGCCCAAGGCGGTCGACCTGGCCGGCCGGATCGCCGACGGCTACATCCTGACGATGCCCGACGGCGACCTGGTGCGGGCCTTCCGCGAGGCGGGCGGCGGCGACAAGCCGGTGCAGGGCGGCTTCAAGGCCTCGTGGGCGCCGACCGAGGACGAGGCCGTCACGACCGCGCACCGCATCTGGCCGAACTCCGGCGTACCCGGCGAGCTGTCGCAGGTGCTGCCCTCGCCGAAGCACTTCGAGCAGGCGTCCCAGCTCGTCACGCCGGACCAGGTCGCGAAGGCGGTCGCCTGCGGCCCGGACCCGGCCAGGCAGGCCGAGCAGTTGAAGGCCTACGAGGACGCCGGCTTCGACGAGGTGTACGTGGCCAACATCGGCCCGCACTACGCCGAGCTCATCGACCTGTACCGCAAGGAATTTCTGTAGGGAGAACGCGTTTTGCGCGCACTGGTGCTCGTCTGCTCGCTCAAGAAGTCGCCCGCCCCGTCCAGTTCGGAGCTGCTCGGCCGCGAGGTCCTGGCCGCCCTGTCCGACCACGACGTCGACGGCGAGGTCGTCCGCGTCGCCGACCACGACGTGAAGTTCGGCGTCTCCACCGACGAGGGCGACGGCGACGCCTGGCCGGAACTGCGCCGCAAACTCCTGGCCGCCGACATCCTGGTCATCGCCACCCCGATCTGGATGGGCCAGCCGGCGTCGGTGTGCAAGGTGGTCCTCGAACGCCTGGACGCCGAACTGTCCGAAATGGACGATCAAGGGCGGCCGCTGGTGTACGGCAAGGTCGCCGTCGTAGCGGTCGTGGGCAACGAGGACGGCGCCCACCACGTGACCGCCGAGGTCTTCCAGGCCCTGAACGACGTGGGCTTCACGGTGCCGGCGGCCGGCGGCACGTACTGGGTCGGCGAGGCCATGCAGAAGGTCGACTACAGCGACGCCGGCCCGAAGCCCGACACCACCGGCGCGGCGACCAAGACCCTGGCCACCAACGCCGTGCATCTGGCGAAGCTGCTCGCGGACAGCCCGTACCCGCCGAGCAAGTAGCCGCTCCGACCCCGAGGCCCGGCCCCGTGTCCCTGGCGCGACGAAGATCTGCTTGCGCGGTGCCTGATCGGTCTTCCCGCAACACCTCGCGGGCCCCTCAGCGTTCGCTGCTGAAGAACCGTAGCAACAGCGGGCCGACGGTCCGTGGGTCGACGACGTGATCCGGCCCCTCGAGGGTCTCCCGTTGAGCGTGGGGTAGTAGGTCTGCGAGCTCGTCGGCCGCGCGGTCGAAGAAGTCCGAGGGCAGGCCTGCCATGTAGGGGACCGTGATCGGTCCTCCGGTGGTGACCAGGACCGGTTGGGTGACCGTTGCCAGTCGATCGGCCGGCAATTGGTAGCGGTTGAGGAAGACGCTGTCGTGGACCAGCGTGGGCGCGAGGGCGACCGAATCCGCCCAATGCGCCGTCTGCTTGCCTGCCGCTTTCCTGGCCGCGATGTTGTCGTCGGAGGCGCCGGTCATGCGCATGAACAGTTCGAGAACCTCCTCGTCTCGCCCGGCGTCGAAGGCGCGTCGGGTGTCTGCGATGTACTCCTCGAATCGCGGGCGTATATCGTCCCCGACCGCGTAGGGCACCTCCCAGACGGCGATCGTGTCGATGGCTGACCCGGCCGCGGCGGCTTCCAGCGCCAGCGCGCCGCCTGAGGACGCCCCGAACAGGTGTGCCGAGCCGCCCGCCTCCGCGATCAACGCATCCAGGTCCTCGATCTCCCTTTCCACGGCGTACGGCTCGGTGAAGCCGCTCGCGCCGCGTCCCCGACGGGCATAGTTGTAAACCGTGAAGTGCTCGGCGAGAGCAGGCGCCAAGGGAGCGTTCTCCACCCCCTCGTCGAGTGCCCCGCCCACCAGAATGACGGCCGGACCCCTTCCTTCCCTGTCGTAGGCGATGGTGGTGCCATCGTTTGATGTCACGCGAAAGGCCATCTCGTGCATCTCACATCTCCGTTCGAGAGGTTTGTCTCAGCGCCTGAGCAGCGTGCCGACGACGGCCTCGGTGCGCGACCACCGCGTCCTTGCGATCACGCCCGCCGCCGGTGATGACGTTGGCCGAGTGGGCCGGGTTGTCGGAGTTGATTTCGACCAAGTGCTCGCGGTAGCGGGACCTATTTCTTGTTGCGGTAGAGGACCATGGTGATGGGACCGAAGACCGCGACGAGAAGTACGGACGAGACGAGCACCCGGCCGATTTCTCCGGCGGGCACCGAGCCGTGCATCAGGCCGCGTACCACGGTCGCCAGGTGGGTGATCGGGTTGACCTCGACGACCGCCTGAAGCCATCCGGGCATCGTCTTCGGGTCCACGAAGATGTTGCTCACGAACGTCAGCGGGAACATCACCATCATGCTGACCCCCGCCACCGAGTTCGGCGTGCGCAGGATCAGGCTGAGCATCGTCCACAGCCACGACAGGCAGAACGAGAACACCAGCAGCAGCGCGACCGACAGCACCACGCCGACGGCGCCACCCTCCGGCCGGAACCCCAGGACCAGGCCGAGCATGACGACGATCGCCGACCCGATCGAGTAGCGCACCAGATCGCCGAGCAGGGCGCCGACCAGCGGGGACGGTCCCCACACCGGGAGCGACCTGAACCTGTCGAAAACGCCTTGCTGAATGTCGGTGTTCAGCGTGATACCGGTGTTCATGGTGATCATGACGTTCGCCTGCACCAGGATGCCGGGCAGCAGGAACTGTAGGTACGCCTGTGTCGACCCGGCGAGCGCGCCGCCGAACAGGTAGGTGAACATCAGCGTGAACATGATCGGGAACAGGGTCACGTCGACGAGCTGCTCGGGCACGTGTTTGATCTTCAGCAGCGCCCGCCAGCCGAATGTCAACGAGGTGAGCACCGGGCCGGGGCGAGACGGCCGCTCACCGGCCAACAGCACACTGCGCAGCGCGTCCTCGGTGACCGGCGCCGACGCCTGCTCCGCGGTCGTGGCATTCATGCGGCATCCTCCTCGGGTGTCTCCTCGGCGGCGTGTCCGGTCAGGGTGAGGAACACCTCGTCCAGGCTCGGCTGACCGAGCGCGAACTCGGTGACGTCGATGCCGCTGCGGGACAGCTCGGCCAGGGCGCGGGCGACCCGCTCGGGGTCGGAGATCCGCGCGGACAGCGCGGCCGGGTCGGCGGACGGCTCGGCCGGCACCTCGAGGACGCCGGCGAGGACCCGTTCGGCCTCGGCCCGCTGCTCGGGCGCACGTAGCCGTACGTGCAGCGAGCCGGCGCCGACCGATGCCTTGAGCTCGCCGCTCGAGCCCTCGGCGATCACCTTCCCGTGGTCGATCACCGCTATCCGGTCGGCCAGCTGGTCGGCCTCGTCGAGGTACTGCGTGGTCAGCAACACGGTGGCGCCCTCGGCGACCATGCCCCTGACGATTTCCCAGACCTGGTTCCTGCTGCGCGGGTCGAGCCCGGTCGTGGGCTCGTCGAGGAAGATCAGTTCGGGGGTGAGGACCAGGCTCGCCGCGATGTCGATGCGCCGGCGCATCCCGCCGGAGTACTTCTTCACCTGCCGGTCGGCCGCCTCGGCAAGACCGAACGCGTCGAGCAGGTCCTTCGCCCGCTGCCTGCCTCGGCGGCGTGAGTAGCCGAGCAGCCTGGCGAGCAGCAACAGGTTCTCCACCCCGGTGAGGTCCTCGTCGACCGACGCGAACTGCCCGGTGAGCCCCACCCTGCTCCGCACCGCCTGGGCGTCACGCACGACGTCGTAGCCGAGCACTTGCGCCTCTCCGGCGTCGGGGCGCAGGAGCGTGGCCAGCATGCGGATCGTGGTGGTCTTGCCCGCCCCGTTCGGACCGAGCACGCCGTACACGCCACCGGCGCTCACGGCCAGATCCACACCGGCGACCGCGTGGGTCTTGCCGAAGCTCTTCTGCAACCCTCTCGTCTCGATCGCGAGCTTTCCCATGGGTTCGAGTCCTTCTCTCGGTGTTGCGAACGGATTGGTTGAGCTAGTCAAGTTTGACTACTTGGCCAGAGTGCACGTGGAGGAAGCGTCTAGTCAAGGTTGATTAGAAGCGCATCTTGAGGGGATCGTGGACCGTTCGCCACGAACCCGGATCATCGGCCATGGTGTAGGCGCCCTCAGACAGTCGTTTGCTCAGGCTCTTCGCCCACTCCAGTTCGGTGCGTGCGCGTCCCGCCCACAGTTCGGCCTGATCGCGGACGTGCTCGGGAATGTCGGGGTTCGGGTTCTCCCACCCCTTGGCCTGCCCTACGAGCTCCGCTTCCAGGCGCGCGACCCGCTCGTTCACCTGCGCGATGGCATCTGTCCTGGTCAGCATGGGCAACATGGCGATGGCCGCGTCGAGCATGGTGGGGTCATGGGTGCGCCGCAGACCGTCGCGGACCAGTTCGACCATCTCGTCACGTCCCCGAGCTGTCGCGCGGTACAGAACGCGCTCCGGCCCGGAGTTGCCCGGCTCGGCGTGTTCGGTGAGGAGGCCATCAGCCGCCGCCTTCTTCAGCGCGTGATAAATCGAGCCGGGCTTGATCTTGGCCCAAATCTCCGCACCCCAGCTCTGCAGTTCGGACCGCACCTGGTAGCCATGCGCGCCGCCGGAGAGGTGCACGATACCGAGTACCAGGAGCTTCGTCGCCGACACGCGCCCACCTCCGCTCAACCCACTCGTCTCGATCGCGAGCTTTCCCATGGGTTCGAGTCCTTCTCTCGGTGTTGCGAACGGATTGGTAAAGACTAGTCCAGTTTGACTACTTGGCCAGGGTGCACGAGGAGGAGACGTCTAGTCAAGGTTGATGAGAAGCGCATCTTGAGGTGACCGTGGACCGTTCGCCACGAACCTGACCCGGCTCGCGAGCTCGCCGACCTTCGCGCCCGCCCGTCGAGTGACATCCGCTCATGCCGCGCCGGAAAAGCGCGTAGGCGCATCGCCGGTCAGGGCAACGCCGTTCGAGCACGCCTCGCTGGCGGCGCGGATGTTGAAGATGTGCACGCGGGAAGGGCCGGATGGGCTCACCTACGCCGATCTGACGCGCAACGGCCAGCCGATCGCCGGCGATCTCCTGCCGGCGATGGCCGGATCGAGGGGTTCGCTGACGGCGTCACCACTGGCCGCCGCGGCACCGCTTGTGGTCGGAGGCGATGCTGTGGCGGCGATGACGGATTACCTCGGCGGGTCGCAATCCGTCGTTGCCTCCGCCGTGGAGCACCTGGGTTCGGACCCCTTGATCGATCCCACCGATGACGGGCTTCGGCGGTTTCGTGACGTGCATGACGCCGCCGTACGCCTTGGTGACGCGTTTCGGCAGGAGTGCTCGACCGTCCGCAGATGCACGCATCTGCCGATGAGCGCGTATCTGGATCATGCTCCGCGAACGCCGGCAAGGTCACCGGGTTCGATCGCAAAGTCCACAGCGACGGCCACATCCTCATCGCCGGCGGCAAGACCGAGGCCAGGAGGACACGGACACCGGTTCTCACCAGTGGCGTTGCACCAGCTTCATCGCGCGACGTCCGGCGTGTACCGACGCTGAGGACGGCGGAGGGGGAACAACGGCCGCCGCGAACTGCCGGACGTGTCCGCACCGTGCCGACCGGAGCGAACCACGGACGCGAGCGGAGAAGGCCGACCTATCTGGACGCCTGCCCGACGACGTCATCCTCGTCCGGCTGCATTGCAAGGGTCTGAACAGCCGCTCAGCTGGGTTCGTCAGTGTCCGGCTCGTCCTGGTGCCGGGGCGCCAGGGTTGCTGCACGCAGCTGCGTCAAAACGGCAGCGGTTTCGTGCCGAGGCCCTTGATCGAGGCGTGGACCTTCTTGCCCGGGTGGAACAGGGCGAAGCAGCGCACGTAGCGGTCACCGGCGTCCCACTGGAACTTGGTGATGCCGTCCCAGACGAGCCCGATGCCGTCGCGGGCGTCGAACTGGGCCTGGGTGAGGCCCATGAACTTGGCCACGACCGGATAGCAGCGGTCGATCGTCCACTTCCTCAGCACGTCGTCGGCGGGCAATGTGCTGCCGCCGTCGCTGATCTGGATGGTGCCGACGAACTCGGCCTCGTGCGGCTGCGCGCAGCCGATCGGGGTCAGGTCGCTCAGGTCGTCCCACCATCCGTCGGATCTCTTGGTACCTCGCACGTCCAGGCACTGGATCGCCTTCGGCGCATCCCCGGCCAGCGCCCCCTTCAGCGAACCGGAGTTGACCGACATATGGCTGTACACGTTGCTCAGCGCGAAGACCGAGCAGACGTAGGAGCGCAGACCGCCCTGCCACGGCGCCGGCAGCGGCATCTGCACGTTGATGCCGAGCATGCCGTTGTGCCAGTCACCGCCGACGTAGTCGTTGACCGCCGCGCTGCAGGCGGTGTACGCCGCTTGGAACCCCTCGGAGCCCGCTGCCGGAGGGGCGGACGCCTGCCCCGCGCCGCCCTCGACGGTGCCGACCAGGACGACCTCGAGCGTGTGCCCGCGCTCGCACTCGATCGGAGCGGCCGGCACGAACGCGGGATCGAAGGCCGCCTTCGTCGGGCTGTCCAGGCACATCCCGACGCTCGGCACGTCGAACTTCGGCGCCGCCATCGGCTGCCAGTCGTCGAGCAGGTTTCCGTCGGTGCCGGCGGCGGGTGTGCCGCAGCCCGAGACCCCGAGCAGCACCCCGGCGAGCACGGTGGCGATCGCCGCCCGGACAGTCGATGTCATCGTCGTGTTCCCCCGTGAAACCACCGGGCGACTTTCCGCGACCCGCCCGGCGTTGTCAACACTCGGACGGTCCGTCCAACCCATCCGAACGGACCGGGCCAGGCCTGGCACGGGTGGGATGTGTGCCCGGTCGAGGCGACCTTCGATGCTGGCGATCACGTCCCGTTCTGGCCGTTCGTGGCCGCGGTCGGGGTGGCCACCGGGGCCAAGGCGGCCGGGGTGGCGGCCCGCAGCCCGCTCATCCGCCGCTTCGGGGGCGAGCGGCCGCAGGAGTTCCGCGCGTACCTGCGGGCGGTCACCAACGTCGGCGTCTCCCTCGGTGCCGGAGGGGGCGACCGGGCAGTACCTCGGCGTGTTCGGGCTCGGTGCCGGCCTTGCCGAGGTGTTCGGGCCGGCGCTGCTCATCGCGCTGTGCATCACGTGGGGCGGGCCGGCGGTACGTCGTCGGCACCCTGTTCCTGGCGACCGGCCTGGCCGTGCCGCTCGCGGTGCGCCGGGCGCGCGCCCCGGTCCTCGCGCCGGCGGCGGCCTGAGCGGTCGGCCTGAGCGGGGCTGTACGAGGTACTGACAGAACCTCCCACACCGCGCCCGGCGGTCGTAGCGTCGGAGGCGTGGAAAGCCGAACCGAGATCCGCGACTTCTTCACCACCCGCCGGGCCAAGGTGACGCCGGGCCAGGCCGGGCTGCCGGACTACGGCGGCCACCGCCGGGTCGCGGGGCTGCGCCGCGAGGAGGTGGCGCTGCTGGCCGGCGTCAGCGTCGACTACTACACGCGCCTCGAGCGCGGGAACCTCGCCGGTGTCTCCGACGGTGTGCTGGAGGCGCTCGCCCGCGCGCTGCGGCTGGACGAGGCCGAGCGGGCGCACCTGTTCGACCTGGCCCGCACGGCCAACACCACCGCGGCGGGCGCGCGGAGCCGGCGGCGGCCGAGCTCGCGGCTGCGCCCGGCGGTGCAGCGGCTGCTGGACACGATGACGATGGCCCCGGCCTACGTGCGCAACGGGCGGCTCGACGTGCTCGGCGCCAACGCGCTCGGGCGGGCGGTGTTCGCCCCGCTGTTCGCCACGGCGGCGGCGACACCCAACATCGCCCGGTTCATCTACCTCGATCCGGCCAGTCAGGAGTTCTACCGGGACTGGGAGGTGCTGGCCGGCGACACGGTGGCGCTGCTGCGCGCGCAGGCGGGCCGCGACCCGTACGACCGGGCGCTGAGCGACCTGATCGGCGAGCTGTCCACCCGCAGCGAGGTGTTCCGCACCTGGTGGGCGGCGCACGACGTGCGGCTGCACCGGTCCGGGACCAAGCTCCTGCACCACCCCGAGGTCGGCGACCTCACCCTGGCCTACGAGTCCCTCGACCTGACGAGCGACGTGGGGTTGCGGCTCAACGCGTACACGGCCGAGCCGGGCTCGTCCTCGCAGGAGGCGCTGCACCTGCTGGCGAGCTGGACCGCCGCCCCGGCGCCGGTTGGACGGACCGCGCAGGGGTAGTCGGGGCCCGTCGAACCGGACAATTCGGAGGAGAAGACTGTGCGGGCAACGCTGATCTACGGAGCGGGTGACGTCCGGGTGGAGGACGTGCCGGACCCGGTGCTGCGGGAGCCGACCGATGCGCTGGTCCGTGTGGTGCGCTCGTGCATCTGCGGCAGCGACCTGTGGCCGTACGGCTCGCGGCCGGCCTCCGCGCAGGGCGACCGGATCGGCCACGAGTTCCTCGGCGTGGTCGAGGAACTCGGCGCCGACGTGTCCGGCCTGCGCCGCGGCGACCTGGTCGTGGCCCCGTTCGTGTGGGCCGACAACACCTGCGACTTCTGCCGGGAGGGACTGCACACCTCCTGCCGGCACGGCGGCTCGTGGGCGCGCGACGGGATCGACGGCGGCCAGGGCGAGGCGGTACGGGTACCACAGGCGCAGGGAACGCTCGTCAAACTGCCCGCCGCCGCGGACCCGGCCCTGCTGCCGTCGCTGCTCGCGCTGTCCGACGTGTTTCCCACCGGGCACCACAGCGCGGTCCGGGCCGGGGTCGGTCCGCGGACCACGGTCACCGTCATCGGCGACGGCGCGGTCGGGCTGTCCGCGGTGCTCGCGGCGAAGCGCCTCGGCGCCGAGCGGATCATCCTCATGGGGCGGCACAAGGACCGCACGGACCTCGGCCGCGAGTTCGGCGCCACCGACATCGTCGCCGCGCGCGGCGAGGAGGGCATCGCGCACGTCCGCGACCTGACCGGCGGCGACGGCACCCACACCGTCCTGGAATGCGTGGGGCTGCGCCCGGCGATCGAGACCGCCCTGGGCGTGGTCCGCGACGGCGGCGTGATCAGCCGGGTCGGCGCGCCGCAGTACCCGGAGGTGCCGTTCGACTTCGGCGTGTTCTTCCGCAACGTCACGCTGACCGGCGGCGTGGCGCCGGCTCGGGCGTACATCGACGAGCTTCTGCCCGACGTGCTCGAGGGCCGCTGCGAGCCGGGCAAGGTCTTCGACCGGACCGTCGGCCTCAGCGAGGTTCCCGACGGGTACCGCGCGATGGCCGACCGGTCCGCGCTCAAAGTGATGATCCAACCGTGAAGGGGACCACAGTGCAGGAACGCATGCTCGGCGACGGGTTGAACGTGTCGGAGATCGGCTACGGGTGCATGAGTCTCACCGGGGCCTACGGGCAGCGCGGGGGGGCCGCGCGGGAGGACGCGGTCGCGCTGATCCGCCAGGCCGTGGAGCTCGGGGTGACGTTGTTCGATACCGCCGAGGTGTACGGCCCGTTCGCCAACGAGGACATCGCCGGCGAGGCGCTCGAGCCGGTGCGGGACCGGGTGAGGATCGCCACCAAGTTCGGGTTCGCCTTCGCCGAGAACGGGGTGGAGCCCGGCGGCCTGTGCAGCCGTCCGGAGAGCATCCGGCGGGCGGTCGAGCACTCGCTGCGCCGGCTGCGCACGGACCGGATCGACCTCTACTACCAGCACCGGGTCGATCCCGAGGTGCCTATTGAAGACGTCGCCGGTACCGTCCGGGAGCTCATCGAAGCCGGGAAGGTCCTGCACTTCGGGCTGTCCGAGGCGGCCGCCGGCACCATCAGGCGGGCGCACGCGGTGCAGCCGGTGGCGGCGGTGCAGAGCGAGTACTCGATGTGGTGGCGCGACCGCGAGCAGGACACGATTCCGGTGCTGGCGGAGCTGGGGATCGGGCTGGTGCCGTATAGCCCGCTCGGCAAGGGGTTCCTGACCGGCGCGATCGACGCCACGACGACCTTCGCCGACAGCGACTTCCGCGGCCAGACGCCGCGCTTCCAGGGTGAGGCGCTCGCGGCCAACCTGGCGCTGGTCGACCTGCTCAAGCGGATCGCCGCCGACACCGGGGCCACGCCGGCCCAGCTGGCCCTCGCGTGGCTGCTCGGCCAGGGACCGTCGATCGTGCCCATCCCGGGCACCAAGAACCCGCAGCGGATGGCGGAGAACACCGGCGCCGCGGACGTGGAGCTCAGCGAGGAGCAGCTGGCCGAGCTGCGCGCCGCGGCGGACCAGATCCAGATCGTCGGGGCGCGGTACCCCGCCGCCCAGGACGCCATGACCAACCGCGAGGCCCCGCTGCCGACCGGGGCGGACCGTTGATCACCCGCGGCGGCTCGCAGCCGTCCAGCCGGGGCCCGGCGGAGAACTTCACCGGGGAGGTGCTGGTGCAGCCGCTGTTCGGGGCGGAACCGGCGGCGCAGTACACCGGGGCCTATGTCACCTTCCAGCCCGGCGCGCGCTCGGCCTGGCACACCCATCCGGCCGGGCAGCGGCTCGTCGTGACCGACGGCGTCGGCCGCACGCAGCGGGAGGGCGGTCCGGTCGAGGAGATCCGGGCCGGCGACGTGGTCTGGTGCCCGCCGGGGGTCCGGCACTGGCACGGCGCCGCGCCCGGGACGGCGATGACCCACCTGGCGCTGAGCGGGATGCACGGCGGGCGGGCGGTGGACTGGCTGGAGCAGGTGACCGACGAGGAGTACACCGCGCGATAACATCAACCGGCATGAGGACGTGGCGGGTCCGGCGGTACCTGACGCACGCCCTCGACCTGATGGAGTCAAGTGCGCTGTTCCGGGCCGAGCTGGACTGGCCGGCCGTGCGCGCCGACGCCGCTTCCCGCTGTGCCGGCGCCCGCACCTTCGCCGACACCCACGCGGTGCTGTCCGAGGTGCTGCGCCGCGCGGGCGGGGCGCACAGCGGGCTGCGGGCGCCCGGCCGGCCATCGACGATGCCCGACCCGCAACCGCCGGCCGGCGGGCTCGTCGACGGCACCGTCGCGTGGGTGCGGTTGCCGGGCAGCGGGCACAAGGAGTACAAGAGGATCGGCTCTTCGCTCGTGCGTGACCTGGCCGCGGCCGCACCCACCGGGTGGATCGTGGATCTGCGCGGCAACCGCGGCGGCAACATGTGGCCGATGCTGGCCGTGCTCGCGCCGCTGTTGCCCGAGGGCGTGCTGGGCTACTTCGTGCCGCCGGGCGGCGCCGAGCAGGCCTGGACCCTCGACGCGGGACGGATCAGGCTCGCGGGCCGCGAGCTGGCGCGCGCCCAGCGCCCACCGGTCCGCACGCCCGGGCGGCCGCTGGCGGTGCTCACCGACGGGAAGACCGCAAGCTCCGGCGAGGCCGTGGCGGTGGCGCTGCGCGGGCGGCCGGACGTGCGCGTGTTCGGGGCCCCGACGGAGGGCTTCACCAGCGCGAACGAGACCCATCGCCTGCGTGACGGGGCCCGGCTGTACCTCACGGTGGCCTGGTTCGCCGACCACCGCCGCACCGTCTACCGGGGTCCACTCCCGGTCGACGATCCCGGCGGCGCCGATCCACTGACGGCCGCGGCCGCCTGGCTCGCCGCGGCATGAACGGGCTGCGCGCCGGATCGATCGGCGCCGGCGGGCAGCACGAACGCCTGGACCGCGCGCCACACGGCGTCGGCCGTCGCGCGCGGCAGGTACAGCGCGCGGATCGGCTCGCGCAGATGCCAGGGCTGACCGGTCGTCCGGCAGTCCAGCGCGGCGATCTCGACGTACTCGTCCGTTCCGTCGGCGTCGGCGCCCTTGTGCACGTAGAGCTGCACGTGCGGATCGTCGGTCGTGATCACGACCGGCGACGAGCGGTGATATCCGTCGGCGTCATGGCCGTAGGCGGTGCAGTAGCCGCACCACCAGAAGTGCTCGTTCACGCTGCCTCGTCTCCCTCCCGGCTGTGGAGGGGCCTGCCGCCGGCGGCTCGCAGTCCGGGCCGGCGGCATGCCCACGGGCCACCTTGGGCCGTGGGGGAGGCGAGGCGAGGTACGGTTTGTACCCCTACGCCGGCAGGCCCAGGTTCGCGGCCAGTCGCCGGGCGGCGGGCCGGACCTGTGGCGGACCCTCGAGCAGGTCGAGGGTCATCCGGCGGGCGTAGCCGTTGAAGCGGGCGGTCTCCGGCGCGGCCGCGAACGCCTCGGCGAGGGTCGCGACCGTGCTCTCCTGGTCCCGGCGCAGGTGGTGGCCGCGGGCGACCTCGACCAGGTGCCGGGCGCGGCGCGGGCGGGACGGGATCGACTCGGCCGGGGTCCGGCGAGCCGCGCGGAGGGCCTCGCCGGGCTGGCGCAGTTCGACGGCGACGGTCACCGCGTGCGCGCCCATGATGATCCGGGAGAACGAGGTCCACGGCTGGTAGTGCGACGGCGGCAGCTGCTCGGCGACCCGCCCGGCCTCGGCGAGGTAGCGCAGGGCGGTGCCCGACTCGCCGCTGCGGGCAGCGGTGAAGGCCGCCTCGAACCGCAGGGCGCCGTAGAGCGACAGCAGCTCGTCGTCCGCGTCGTCCAGGTGGTGCTCGACCAGGTCGAGGCCCTCCAGGTTGACCCGCATGGCGGCGTCCCAGTCGCCCGTGTCGCGGTGTGCCTGCGCGTGGGCCCACGTGGCGCCGGCGATGGCGCGCGGGTCGCCCGATTCCTGGGCCGCGACCATCGCCCGGTCGGCGGAGCGCCAGAGCAGGTCGGCCGCCGGGAGCTGGTACGCCAGGTACATCTGGGCCAGCACATGGACCTCGGCCAGCAGCGCCAGGGCCCGGCGCCGCTCCTCGCCGCCGAGCGCACGGGCCGCGTGCTGCGTGTCGCGCAGCAGACCTGGGAGCAGCCCGGCGAGCACCGTGCGGTGGTCGGGGGAGCCGTGCCGGGCCCGCCAGGCCGTCGCGAGGCGCGCCGCGAGATGCTCCAGCGGCGGCGCCGGGGCGTCCGGCGTGGCGAAGGAGTTCATCGCGTCGCGGACGGCGGGCAGACCGGCGTGCCCCGGCCCGGTGAGCACCTCGCCGGGAGCGTCGGCGTCGTCGAGCAGTTCGGCGACGGTGACGTTCACGGCGGTCGCGAGGCGGTTCAGCATCGACAGGCGGGGCGGCAGGAGGCGGCCGGTCTCGACGGCCTTGACCCATTCGGCGGAGCGCCCGACGAGCCCGGCGACGACCGTCCGGGACTTGCCGGCGCGCTGCCGGTGGAACTTGAGCTTTTCGCCGACGGAGAGATCGGGCTGTGCCTGCACGGGTGCCTCCCGCGGAAGTGGCCCTCTTGACGCACGTCGCGTCGATCGTACCGCCGGACGCGATCGGCCGGGGTTGCCCGGCCGACCGCGGTCCTGGCGTGCGTCAGGCGGCGGCCTTCTCCGCGGCGGGTTCGACGCGGATCGGGCGGTTGCCCAGCAGGCGCTCGGCCAGCGGGGCGAAGATCAGGCCGATGACCGCCCATAGCAGGCCCTGCGCCGCCAGGGAGTAGACCCGGAAGTCGTAGAGCAGGTCGGCGTCGAAGCCGGGGTAGATGATGTCGCCGGCCTCGTTGCGCAGGGGGAGCGGGGTCTCGGTGGCGTGCTTGCCGTACTCGGCGACGTTGGTGGACAGCTCGCCGAAGGATGGCAGCAGGGCCATGAGCACGCCGGTCACCACGACGAAGGCGGCCGCGGCGAGCAGCGTCGCGTTCCAGGTGCCGAAGCGGGGCTTGAGGCGCTGGCCCAGGATGACGGCCAGGATCAGGAACAGGACCGAGGCCAGGACCATGATGAGGTAGTACGCGCTGCGCTGGCCGATGGTCTCCTCGTGACCGACCGCCGGCGGGCTGGCGGGGTACTTGAGGAAGGGCACGAAGTACAGCGTCAGGAACCCGGCGCCGGCCAGCAGCAGGGCCAGGGTGCGCGGGCGCAGGTTGCCGACGCGGCCCAGGCAGATCATGTAGGCGACGGCGAACAGGGCGCCCATGGCCAGGCCGAACAGGACCATGCCGAGGCCGATGCCGAGGTTGCCCTGCACGGCGCGGCTGAACAGCTCGTGCTCGTGGTCGTCGGTGGCCAGGCCGGCCGCCCGGTCCAGGGCCGCCTGGGCCGAGCCGCGGCCGCCCTCGTAGTCGATGGCCTGCTGGATCAGCGGCTCGGCGAAGATGCGGGCGAAGACGAACGCGACGAGCCCGGCCGCGGCGCCGGCGAGGGCGCCGCGGAGGATGATGCGCTTCTCCATGTCAGCCTCCCGCTCAGTGGCAGGGGAAGCCGAGGAAGTGGCGGCCGTCGTGCACGAACTCGTGCACGTGGGTGTCGCTGCCGAAGACCGACACGGCGCCCTGGTCGATGCCGATGAAGTAGTAGAGCAGCGCGGCCAGTGCGGCGGTGCCGACGAGCCAGACCAGCGAGCGGGACAGCGGGATGACGACCGGCGTCGCGACCGCGGCGGGGTTGGACGACGAAGACACGCTCACGTGGAGCCTCCTTCAGGGATCGGGCGTCCCTCTTGTAGTGGCGGCTGACGGCGGAGGGTCTGACTCGCCGGTCTCCCGGCTCACAGTGGCGCGACCGTGCCGGACTTGCACCGGCTTCCTGTCACCATCATTCGCGCTGACGCTACGACCAGCGGCGGTACCACGTCAAACGTGATCGACATTGCCCGGCGTGTTTGTTTCCTCACCCGGCGCTCGGGTAGCCGCCAAACGGTAGCAATTCGCCGCGAAGGGGGACCCGCCGCATGACGTCCGAGCTACCGGCGTCGGCTCGGCGCGGTCACGGTGTCCTCGACGGCGGCCAGGTGCAGCCGCATGGCCTGGGCCGCGCCCTCGGCGTCGCGCTTGGAGATCGCGGCCAGGATCGCGTCGTGCTCGTCGGCCGCCTGCACCGCCCGCCCCGAGACGGCCGCCGCCGCGATCGCCTGTTCCTGCAGGACCGAGCGCAGCTCCGAGACCAGCCGGGGGAACAGCGGGTTGGCGGTCGCGGTGGCGATGGCCACGTGGAAATCGGCGTCGATGCCGACCCGGATCGTGGGGTCCTGCTCCTCGCGGAAGCGCACCAGCAGCGCGGTCATCGTCTTGAGGTCGGTCCGGGAGCGGCGCTCGGCGGCGAGGGCGGCCAGCGGCACCTCGAGGGTGCGGCGCACCTCGTGCAGGTCGCGCGGCAGGTACTGCCCGGTCAGCAGCTGTGACGGTGCGAACTGGGCGTCGACGAAGGTGCCCTTGCCGGCGTAGGAGCGGGTGAGGCCGAGCGCGCTCACGCTCTGCAGCGCCTCGCGGATCACCGAGCGGCTCACTTCGAACGACTTGGCCAGCTCGGCCTCGGAGGGCAGGCGCTGGCCCACCGCGAACTCGCCGGACTCGATGAGTTCGATGAGTTGCGATCGCACGTGTTCCGCGGCGGTGCGCTGCGCGACGGGGACAACCTTCACGGCTGCCAGGTTAACAGCCTGTCGGGCAGGCGGTCGGTCAGAACGAGGCATCGACGCGCACCGGTTCCGACCACGCCGACTCGCACGGGCTGCCGGCCGCGAGGACCATCGAGCGATCGGCGAGGTCCAGCACGACCCCGGCGATGGTGCAGGTGCGCTCGGCGTCCGGCTGGGCCGCGTCCGGGTGCTGGCACACGCTGAACGGGGCGTCGGCGTGGTCGGCCAGCGCCGCCTGCAGGCTCGCCACCGTGTGCGTGTCGTGCTCGCGGACCCGCTCGGTCAGGTGGTGCAGCCGGTTGCGGGTGTGCGCCTTGCGCTCCAGGTACTTGTCCACGCCGGTGAGCCCGTCGACCAGGAAGTGGTTGGCGTGGGTGACCGCGCCGCCCTCCGGTGCGATGACGCCGCACGGGCCGTCGCCGGGGCCGGTCTCCAGGTCGGCGCAGAAGCCGGTGGTGTCGGCGATGAGGTAGTTGGCCGAGTTGGCCCGGGACGCGGACTGGATCCGCCGCACCGCCTCGGCGCCGCCGTCGCTGTCGAGGACCGAGCGCAGCAGCACGTGGTACGGCACGCCGAACCGGCCCTCGTCGCCGTCCGAGATGAGGGTGTTGGTGCACAGGCCGACGCCGCTGGAGTTCACGCCGACCTTCGCGAGCATGCCGGCCTCGACCACGGTGACGAAGTCCGGGCCGTCGTCGCGGAGCACACGCAGTACCAGAGCGGTGTTTCTGGCTCCTTCGATCCAGTCCCAGTTCTGCCCCATCAGCGGGGTCCGGGTCGTGGTGCGCTCCGGGGTGAGCGCGAACGACGTGCACTCGGTGGAGGCGACGGCCCGGGCCCGTCCCGGTGCGGCGAACATGATCTCGCTGCGGGTGTTGAGGGCCAGGATGTCGGCCACCTCGACGCCGGCGCCGCGGGCGATGCCCCGGATCTCCCGCGCGGAGGCGGGGGAGAAGTCCTCGATGGGGGCGGCGAAGCGCAACCCGTGCCGCTGCACGGTGGCCCAGTCCCACCCGGCGTAGTGCCGGAAGACGCCGGCGTAGGTCCGCAGCGCGTGCTCGATCCGGGTTCTCGCGGCGAGCCCGTACCGGTAGCCCCGCTCCTCGGGGTCACCGGAGACGGTCACGATGTCGTACCGCGCCATGCCCGCACCTCCACTTCCTCGCGCCTGGCATTGCCCGCCTGGCAGGCTATCAGGTTGCATGACAAGTTGTTAGACTCCTGTCGGGCTGTCGGACAGGAGTGGTGCGGATGCGGGTGGACCTTCCCCTCGGGCAACTGGAGCGGTACGAGTACCCGCATCCCGAGCCGGCGGACTTCGACGCCTTCTGGAGCCGGACCCTGCGCGAGCAGGCCGGCCACCCCCTCGAGCCGCGGTTCGAACCCGTGGACGCTTGCATCACCACCCTCGACGTGTACGACCTGAGCTTCCGCGGCTACGCCGGCGACGAGGTGCGCGGATGGCTGCTGCTCCCGCGCGAGCGCACCGGCCCGCTGCCGCTCGTGGTGGAGTACCTCGGCTACGGCAGCGGCCGCGGGCACCCGATCGAGTCCCTCGCCTACGCCAGCGCCGGGTTCGCCCACGCCGTCATGGACTCCCGCGGCCAGGGCAGCTCGGGGCGGGCCGGGCACACCGCGGACCCGCACGGCGCCGGTCCGTCCGCGCCGGGCTTCATGACCCGCGACCTGCTCGACCCCGAGCGGTACTACTACCGCCGGCTCTACACCGACGCGTACCGGTTCGTCGACGCCGTGGCGGGCCACGAGGCCGTGGCGGGCGGCCGGATCGCGGTCACCGGGCGCAGCCAGGGCGGGGCCCTCGCGCTCGTGGCGGCCGGCCTGCGGGACGACGTCCGGCTGGCGATGCCGCACGTGCCGTTCCTGTCCGCGTTCCGGCGCGCGCTGGAGGTGACGGACCACAGCCCGCACGGGGAACTCGTCAAGTGGCTGGCCGCCCACCGCGGCTCGGCCGACGACGCCTTCGCGACCCTCGCCTACTTCGACGCCGTCGCCTTCGCCCGCCGGGCCACCTGTCCGGGCCGGTTCTGCGTCGCGCTGCACGACGTCGTGAGCCCGCCCTCGACCGTGTTCGCCGCCTACAATGCCTACGCCGGGCCGAAAGACATGACCGTCTGGCAGTACAACGGCCACGAGGCGGGCGGGCCCGAGGACCTCTTGCGCACCATCCGCGCCGTACGAGAGCTGGTGTCATGACGATCGTCGACTTCCACCACCACGCGCCCCTGGCCTCCTACGTCCGCCGGCTGACGGCGCTGGGCATCCAGGCGCAGCCGGGCGCGCCGTTCCCGGTGTGGGAACCGGCGGACTCGCTCGCGATGATGGAGCGGCTCGGCATCGACCTGGCCGTGCTGTCGGTCGCCTCGCCCGGGTTCTGGTTCGGCGACCAGGCGTTCACGACGCAGCTGTGCCGGGACACCAACGACGAGCTGACCGAGGTGGTCCGGGACGGCGGCGGGCGGTTCACGGCGGTCGCCTGCCTGCCGCTGCCGTCGGTCGAGGCCGCCCTCGCGGAGGTCGAGCGGGTCTACGACCGGCCCGAGTTCTCCGGCGTCGGGCTGCTCACGAGCTACTCCGGCGCGTACGTCGGGCATTCCAAGTTCGACGCGCTCCTGGAGATCCTGAACGAGCGGGGCGCGTTCGTCCACGTCCACCCGGTGCTGCCCGCGTGGTGGCCGGAGGGCGAGATCCCGCTGCGGCCGTCGGTGCTGGAGTACCTGTTCGACTCGACCCGGCTCATCACCAACCTGTTGCTCACCGACGTGCCGCGGCGCTTCCCGCGGATCCGCTGGGTCTTCTCGCACTGCGGCGGGGCGATGCCGGTCGTCGCGCCGCGGATGGCCCTGGCCGAGGGCATGCCGCAGCTGGCGGCCGTGGTCGAGCAGGGCGGCGTGCTGGAGGCGCTGGCGGCGTTCGGGTACGACACCGCCCTGTCGCACACCGCGGCCGACCTCGGCGCGCTGCTGACCTACCTCGACGACTCGCGGATCGTGCTGGGCACCGACTTCCCGTTCTCCTCGCTGGACGAGGTGGCGGAACGGTACGAGCTGCTGCGCGCGTACCTGGGCGACACCCCGCGGCGCGAGGCCGTCCTCAGCGGGAACGCCCGCGCGGTACTGGGGCTGTGATCCGGGGCGGCGGCGCGATGTCCAGGGCCCGGTAGACGGCCGCCTGCTCGGGGCAGAGCGGCGTGGTCTGGGTGACGGTGCCGGCCGGTCCGGTCAGCGTCACCTGGGCCACCCGCCCGAGCCGCCGGCTGATGGCCGGCCAGTCCTCCCCGCAACCGCGCTCGGCCGTGCGGGTCAGCCGCCCGGCCAGCGATCCGATCAGGTCGTCCGCGAGGAGATCCGACACCCGGCGGGCCTGTACATCGTCCACTGTGGATAGCCCAGGGACCGCGGCCTCCGTGCGCACCCATTCCGCCGCCGTCCCTCCGCCGCGCGGGGCCACCGCCCGGTGCGCGACCAGCGCGAACGACACCCGTTCCAGCCCGGCCGTGAAGCGCCGCGCGCCGACCGCGGTGCGCACCGCCGCGCCCGCGCCGAGCCGGTGCCACAACCCGTCGAGCAGCCAGGTGGCGCCGATGGCGCGCACGTCCACGACCTCCGCCGAGGGCAGGCCGAAGTGCCGGCCGATGGACGCGGCGAGGCGGTGCAGCGCGGCCACGTCGACCTGGTCGGCCCGGCCCAGGCTCATCAGCACGTCCGGCTTCACCCGGCCGTCCACGCGCCGGTTGTGGGCCAGCGCGACATAGCGCACCACCGCGCCGTCGGCGTTGGTCCGCGACGTGAACCGCAGGAACATGCCTGCGACCAAACCATCCTTGACCTCTCGGCGCAAGGTCAACATACTGCGTCGTGTTACTACAACTAACGCCCCTTCCAAGCCCCTGACCAGCACGATCCCGGACCTACTGCTCACGCGTGTGTACCAAACGGCGGTACCGGCGCGCAAGGATTCTTCGTAACGAACCGAGCGGAGACCCTTGCGGTCCAACCGGCCACGGTGCACCCTGAGGGGCAACCTATAGGGCTGTCAGACAGCCGGGCAGGTGGACAGGTCCGGAGGCACCCGCGTACCCCGCGCTTGGCCGGTCTTCGGTCCCCAGCAGAGGAGAAAAGCGATGCGTGCAAGGAACTTATGGCGCGGCCGTGTCGCCGTGGCCATCGGGCTGGCCGGGGTCCTCGCCCTCGCCGCCTGTGGCGGGTCGGACGACTCGGGGGCGAACAGTTCGGGCGAGATCAAGGGAACCATCGACTTCTGGATGGGCGACCCCATCGGGGACGCCCAGCAGCCGATCATGCAGAAGCTGGCGGACGACTACGCCGCCGCCCACCCGGGGACCAAGGTGAACCTGCGGTTCCTCGGCAAGGACGCACACCAGACCTACCTCACCTCGATCGCGGGCGGCAGCGTGCCGTGCGTCGCGCTGATCGGCAACACCTGGACCCCGGAGTTCGCGGCGCTCAACGCGCTCGACGTGTACGCCGCCGACCCCAAGACGATGAACGGCACCTACGTGCCGGGCATGATCGAGTCGACCATCTTCAAGGGCAAGTCCTACGCGGTGCCCTACGACACCGGCGTGCGCGCCCTCATCTACCGCAAGGACATGCTCACCGCGATCGGCAAGTCCGCGGCCCCGGCCACGTGGGACGAGCTGCGCGAGGACGCCATCGCCATCCAGGGCAAGAACCAGGGCGTCAACGGCTTCGGCATCATCGGCGGCGCGCACTGGTACTACCTGCCGCTGATCTGGAACTGGGGCGGCGAGATCGCCAAGCAGAACGGCGACAAGTGGGTCTCCGAGGCCGGCTCCGCGCAGTCCGTGCAGGCCTTCCAGTTCTACTCGGACCTGCTGACCAAGGACAAGCTCTCGCCGGCCGGCGCCTCGGCGTGGTCCGCGGCCGACGTCGACAAGTCGATGGGCCTGGGCCAGACGGCGATGATGGTCGGCGGCTCGTGGGACCTGCGCACCATCCTCAAGCAGAGCCCCGACCTGGAGGGCAAGCTCGGCACGGCCGTGCTGCCCAAGGGCCCGGGCGGCAACAACGACACGTTCGCGGGCGGCAGCAACCTCGCCGTGTTCCGCGAGTGCAACAACAAGGCGGTCGCGAACGACTTCGTGAAGTTCGCGATGAGCAAGGAGAACCTGGTGCCGGTCACCTCGAACCTGGGGCTGCTGCCGGCGACCAACGACGCGCTCGCCCAGGAGAAGGCCTCCGGCTCGTTCTCCGCCCCGCTGTTCAAGGCCTTCGCCGACCAGGCCGACCACACCCGCTCCATCCCGCCGGTGGCGAGCTGGGGCAAGGTCGAGGGGGCCAACTCCATCGTGAACGCCATGCAATCGATCATGAGCGGCAAGAAGACGGCCGACGCCGCCATGAAGGAACTCGCGGACCAGGTGAACCAGGCAATTGGTTGAGAACGTGAAGACCACGAACCGCCGCGCAGCGTCCTCGGTCACCCCGAGGGCGCTGCAAGGCTTCGAGAAACGATTCCTGCCGTGGGCCTTCCTGGCCCCGCTGCTCGCGGTGCTGGCCGGGGTGGTCGGCTACCCGGTGGTGCGCACCATCTGGCTGTCGTTCCACGAGGGCGAGTACCTGCAGAGCGGCCCGTTCGTCGGCGTGCAGAACTACCGTGACATCTTCGCCGACCCGAACTACGTCGCCGCCCTCGTGCGCACGACGGTGTTCGCGGTCGCGGTGGTCGTCACCACGATCCTGCTGAGCCTGGCCATCGCGCTGGTGCTCGACGCCGCCCCGCGCGCGGCCAAGGTGCTCAGCGTCATCGTGCTGCTGCCCTGGGCCATGCCGCGGGTCGCGTCCGGCATCGTCTGGAAGTGGATGTTCGACGACCAGTACGGGGTGGTCAACTGGCTGCTCGTGCACTGGTTCGGGCTCGAACGGTTCAACGGCTACTCGTGGTTCAGCACCGGCACCCCGGCGATGGTGGCCATCACGGTGGCGGTGGTGTGGCATTCGGTACCGTTCGTCGCCGTCTCCCTGTTCGCCGGCCTGCGCGGCACGCACGGCGAGGTGGTCGAGGCGGCCCGGGTCGACGGGGCGAGCGCGTGGCAGATCCTGCGGCGCGTCCGGCTGCCGATGATCCGGCCGCTGCTGGTCGTGATGACCACGATCTCGACGATCTGGGCGTACCAGTCGTTCGACCACTTCCTGGTCATGACCACCCCGCCCGGCGGCCCGGACCACTCGACCGAGGTGCTGTCCCTGCTGACCTGGCTGGAGGCGTTCGCCCAGCTCGACCAGGGCTCCGCCGCGGCGATGGCCGTGGTGCTGTTCCTCATGCTGGGCGCGGTCAGCGTGCTCTACGTCCGGCTCAACCGAGAGGACGTCCGATGACGTCGCTGCTGCGCCGTGGCGCGCTGGTCCTGCTCGTCGCCGTCATCGTGGTGAGCGCCCTGTTCCCGTTCTTCTGGATGCTGGTCACGTCGATCAAGCCGGACAGCGAGCTGTTCACCCGCACCCCGCGGTTCATCGTCACGTCGCCGACCGCGCAGCGGTACACGCACCTGCTCGACGGCAACATCCCCACCCAGTTCCGCAACTCGCTCATCGTGGCGATCGCCACCACGGTGCTCACCGGGCTCATCGCGCTGCTGGCGGGGTATGCGCTGGCGCGGTACCGGCTGCGGACCCGGCACATCCTCACCGTCGTCATCCTCGTCACGCAGCTGCTGCCGCAGACCATCCTCGTCATCCCGCTGTTCACGCTGTTCCGCAACGCCGGCCTGCTCAACACGTTCCAGGGCCTGACGCTGAGCCACCTGGCCCTGACCGTCGGCCTGTGCACGTTCATGCTGCGCTCGTTCGTGGTGGAGATCCCGTTCGAGCTGGAGGAGGCGGCACTGGTCGACGGGGCGAGCCGGCTGCGGGCGGTCTGGTCGATCGTGTTCCCCCTCGCCTGGCCGGGGCTGGCGGCCAGCTCCGTGTACGCGTTCATCACCTCGTGGAACGAGCTGATGTTCTCGGCGACGTACATGCAGCGGCCGGCCATCGAGACGCTGCCGGTCGCGCTGCAGCAGTACTTCTCCAGCTACTACACCGACTGGGGCGGCGTGATGGCGGCGAGCGTGGTGTTCACGATCCCGGTCGTCATCTTCTTCCTGGTCGTGCAGAAGCGCCTGATGCAGGGCATGGCGTCCGGCGCCATGAAGGGTTAGAAACGGAAGAGCGAGGCCTGGAAACGGTACGAGTCGCCGCGGTACAGCTGCCGGCCCACGTCGAAGCACTGGTCGTGCTGGTCGAAGGTGCGCTGGTAGCCCACCAGCACCGGATCGCCCGCCGCCAGGCCGAGCAGCTTGGCCTCGCGCGCCTTCACCGCCTCCGCCGCCAGCTCGTAGTCGCACCGGCTGGCCGCGATGTCGTAGCGGTCGCGCAGCACGTCGTAGAGCGACAGCCCGGCGAAGTCGACGTCCTCGAGGCCGGGCACCCGCGCGGCGTCGAGGCACGACTGGTCGATGCTCAGCGGGGAGCCGTCCAGGAGCCGGACCCGGCGCAGGTCGACCACCGGCGCGTCGGTGCCGATGCCCAGCACCTCGGCCTCGGCCAGGGTGGCCGGGCGGACGGTGGCCTTCATGACCCGCGAGGTGGCCTCCATGCCGCGCTCGCGGGCGACCTCGCTGAGCCCGCGCAGCCGGTTCGGCTCGTGCACGAGCCGGTTCTCGGCCACGAACCAGCCGCGCTGCGGCGACGGCACGATCCGGCCGGCCTCCGCCAGGGCGCTGAGCACCGCGCGCAGCGTGGCCCGGCTGACGCCCAGATCCGCGGCGAGGGTGCGCTCGCCCGGCAGCCGCGTGCCGGCCGGGAACTGCCCGACGGTCAGCGCCTCCTGCAGCGCGCGGTAGGCCTCGACGGCGTTGTTGCGGCCCTCCACCCGGGCCGGGGAGACCTTCAGGTCGAGTGCCTTCACCATGCGCAGCATCCTAATGCCTTGACTGTCCTCGCCCGGGTCGGCCAGACTGGTTCATATTACAGACCAGTTAGTGCCACGAGAGGTCGACATGACAGACGAGAGCAACCGTGAGCCGCAGGTCCTTCGCTACCGGGACCTGGAGCGGCGCACGTGGGGCGACGAGACCACCGGACGGCTCTGCGACTGGTTCTACGCCGACGACGCGACGATGAACCTGAACATCGTCGGCATGCCGCCGAACGGCTCGGCGATCTCCTCGCCGGCCAACCCGACCGTCTTCGGCGCGGACGAGCTCTTCTACGTGCTCGAGGGGCGCATGGTCCAGAGCAACCCGGTCACCGGCGAGGTGTTCGTCGTCAATCCGGGCGAGGCCATCTTCTTCCGCAAGGACACCTGGCACTACCAGTGGAACCACAGCAACGTACAGCTGCGGATGCTGGAGTTCTTCCAGCCGGCGCCGAAGTCCGGCACGGGCGGGGCGTATGCCCGCGCGCAGCCGCCGCTCGCCGGGCCGCCGAAGCAGGGCCAGGACGAGCTGATCGGCAACTGGCCGATGGCCCGCGACACCCCGCGCGAGCAGACCACCTGGATGATCCGGGAGGCCGACATCCTGTGGCGGATGGAGGGCGAGACCCGGGGCCGCGAGATCCTGGTCGGCATCCTGGCCAGCACCGAGCACCTCACCGCCGGCAAGATGTCCTTCCTGGGCGGGCAGCGCAGCGACGTGTACACCCACAGCGCCGACAAGGTGATCTTCGTGGAGTCGGGGAACCTGCACGTCGAGCTCACCGGCACCAAGAAGTGGGTCGAGCTGGACGCCTGGGACGGCGTGCGCATCCCGGCCGGCACCCCGCACTCGTTCTACAACATGAGCCACGAGGCCGCCACGTGCCTGTTCTCGGTGGCCGGCGACTACCTGCCGGGCCCGAGTGCCTGACGTGACGGTTGCCGCCGTCGACTGGGGCGGCACCTGGATCCGCGCGGCCGCCGTGACGGGCGGCCGCATCGTGGCCCGGGACCGTCTGGCCAAGCCGCCGAGCCTGGACGAGCAATACGCCGCGGTTGCTGACCTGGTCCGGGGGGTCACCGCGGGGCTGGAGCCGGTCGCGGTCGGCGTCGGGCTCGCGGGCGTGGTGCAGAACGGCATCGTCGGTACCGCGGCCAATCTCGGCTTCACCGACGGCACCGACGTCGCCGGGGCGCTGCCGCTGGACCTGCCGGTCGCGCTGCTGAACGACGTGCAGGCGACCGCGCTGGGGGTGGCCGCGCAATGGCCGGACGGGACGACCGCCGTCCTCGCCATGGGTACGGGCATCGGCGGCGCGGTGATCCGGGACGGCTCGCTCGACCCGGGGCTCGGCGGGGCCGGCGACTTCGGGCACATGATCGTCGACCTCGGCGGCCCGCGGTGTCCCTGTGGCGGTACCGGCTGCCTGGAGGCTTTGGTCTCCGGCCGGGTCTTGGCCGCGGCCGCGAGCGCGCTCGGCCTGCCGGACGCCCGGGCCCTGGTGGATGCCGCCGAGCGCGGGGACGACCGGGCGGCCGGCGTGCTCGACCGGTGCGCGCTGGCCCTGGCCGCCGGCGTGCGCTCGATCGTCGCCACCCACGACCCGCACCGCATCGTCCTGGCCGGTGCGCCCCTCGCCCCGGACACCTGGCTCGGCCGGGCGGTGCGGGCGCACTGGGACTCGATCCGGCCGCACTGGGCCCGCACGCGGCTGCACCACGCCGCCGACGACGAGGACGCGGCGCTGCTCGGGGCCGCGGCGCACGCGCTCGACCGGCTGTAGCGGTTCGGCCGCAGCTGTGACAGACTCCAACTGGTCTGCTTTGTAGACCAGTTTCCCATGAGAGGTCCTCATGACGTTGTCCAACCGTTCGATCGTGGTCCTCGCCTTCGAGGGCTACCAGGAGCTCGAGTTCTGGTACCCGGTGCTGCGCGCCCGCGAGGAGGGTGCGGAGGTGAAGGTCGTCGGCCCCGGGGAGGGGCCGTGCGAGAGCCACCTCGGCTACCCGGTCCTCGGCGACACGGTCGCGGCCGAGGTCGTCTCCGAGGACGTGGACGCCCTCGTCGTGCCGGGTACGGTGGCCGGCCGCCCGGCGATCAGCGCCGAGCAGGTCGCGCTCCTGCGCCGGCTGCGCGCCGCGGACGTGCCGATCTTCGCCAGCGGCTCCGGCGCCCACCTGGTCCGGGAGCTCGTGCTCGACGTCGACCCCGATCACGTCGCGGCCGACGCCGACGCCCTCCCGTCCCTGTTCACCCGGTTAAGGAGCGTGCTGCATGCAGATCTTTCGCACCGTTCTCGGTGACGTCCCGGCCGAGGAGTCGGGCCGCATCCTGACCCACGAGCACCTGCTGTACGGCTACCCGGGCGCCGAGCTCGACCACCGCACGGTCTTCGACCACCCGGCGGCCGTCGAGCGGGTCAGCGCGCAGATCGTCGACGGGATGATCCCCAACGGGTACCGCACGCTGATCGACATGACCCCGCCGGAGGTCGGCCGCCACCCGCAGTTCATGGTGGACTGCGCCCGCCGCACCGGCATCAACGTCGTGGCGATCACCGGCTTCTTCCCCGAGCGCATGGGCGTGCCGTACTACTGGCGCCGGCAGACCATCGAGGAGCTCACCGAGTTCTTCGTCAAGGACCTCACCGAGGGCATGGTCTTCGCCTGGCAGCAGACGCCCTACAAGGCCGGCGCCATCAAGATCGCCACCGGCCAGGAGAGCGTCTTCCCGAAGCCGAGCCCCGTCGGCGCGTACGGCCGGCACGTCCACGAGGTCGAGGACCGCGTCATCCGCGCCGCCGGCCGGGCGGCCATGCAGGTCGGCTGCGGCATCAACACGCACATCGACCCGATGGACTTCGAGGTCACCAACCCGGGCCGCGAGCAGCTGGAGATCCTCGACGAGGTCGGCATGGACCTGTCCAAGGTGATCATCGGCCACGCCTTCGTCCCGCCGCAGGTCAACATGATGCGCGAGATCCTCAAGATGGGCGCCAACGTCCAGCTCGACCACATCGGCATCCCGTGGCGGGTCGGCAGCGCGGAGGAGCTCGACGAGGCGATGGCCGACGCCCTCATCGAGCTGATCGAGGACGGCTACCTGGACCGCATCGTGCTCTCCTTCGACCGCTGGTTCTTCAACCCCCGGGCGGCCGTCACCGACGCCGACCCGCAGCTGGAGAACGAGAAGGTCAACCTGAACTACATGTTCACCAGCTGGGTGCCCCGCCTGAAGTCCAAGGGCGTCACCGGCGAGCAGCTCGACCAGATCATGATTCACAACCCCCGCCGCATCCTGTCGATCGCGGTCTGACGGAGGACTGGATGGAACTGCAGAACGCGAGAGTCGCCGTCCTGGCCGAGAACCTCTACCAGGAACTGGAGCTCTGGTACCCCGTACTGCGCCTGCGCGAGGCCGGCGTGCGCGTCACGATCGTGGGCGCCCGCGCCGGCGAGGTGTACGCCAGCAAGCTCGGCTACCCCGCGGTGGCCGAGGTCGGCATCGGCGACGTCACGCCCGACGACTTCGACGCCGTCATCGTGCCGGGCGGCTTCTCGCCCGAGTACCTGCGCCGGGAGCCGCGCTTCGTCGACTTCGTCCGCGCCCTGAACGACCGCGCCGCCCCGGTCGCGGCGATCTGCCACGCGGGCTGGCTCCTCGCGACCGCGGACATCGTGAAGGGCCGGGCCGTCACGTCGGTCCCGGTCATCAAGGACGACGTCATCCACGCCGGCGGCGACTGGCGCAACGAGGCGGTGGTGGTCGACGGCAACCTGATCACCTCGCAGCTGCCGAACGACCTGCCGTTCTTCCTCGCCCGAATCCTGGAGGCCCTGGCCGCCAGCTCGTCCCCCGGTGGTCCGGTTGCGGCCGTCGTCAACGATTCGAAGCCGAGTTCCGCGGTGTACCGCGCGGCGGCCGTCGTGAAGAACCGCGCGGCCGGACCGGGCTCGGCGAACTACCGGGCGTACGCGGTGGCCGGCGAGTGACCGTCGCCCTGGTCGCCGGCGGCGCGACCGGCATCGGACGGGCGACCGTCCGGATGCTGCGGGCCGCCGGCACCGACGTCTACCTGGCCGACGTCAAGGACCCGGCCGCCGCACCGGACGGGCCGGGGCGGCTCGTCGCGGGCCACCACGACCTGACGTTGCGGGACGCGCCGCGCGCCGCCGTGGAGGCCGCGCTGGCGGCGTTCGGCCGGCTCGACCACGTCGTCGTGACGGCGGGGCTGCACGTCGTGGCGCCCCTGGAGTCGTTCGCCGTGGACGCGTGGGAGGCGACCATGGCGCTGAACGTCCGCGCGCCGTTCCTGCTGGCCCAGGCGGCGGTCGCGGCCCTGGCGGAGACCCGCGGCAGCATCGTGTTCACCGGCTCGACGGCCGCCCACCGCGGGAGCGCGGGGACGTTCGCCTACGCGGCGTCCAAGGGGGCCCTCATCAGCCTGACCCGCTCCCTCGCCGTCGAGCTGGCGGGGCGAGGTGTGCGCGTCAACAGCGTGTGCCCGGGGTGGATCGACACCCCGTTCAACGACCCGTACTGGAACGCCCAGGCCGACACCGAGGCGGCCCGCCGCGGCATCGAGGCCCGGGTGCCGCTGGGCCGGCAGGGCGACCCGGACGAGGTGGCCGCGCTCATCGTGTACCTGCTCGGCCCGGGCGCGGCCTACGTGACCGGCCAGTCGATCACCGTCGACGGCGGCCTGCTTTCCGCCTGAGCTCGACGTTAGTCGATCTCTCGGCGGGGAAGTGGGCGGTGCATGCGCTCGCCGTTGCTCGCCGCCGTGCTGGTCCTGGTCCTGCTCGCCGTGACGCCGGCGGTGGCCTTCGCCGCCGGCGGGGCACCGGGCGGGCCCGGCGTCCCGGAGCAGTTCCTGCCCGCCGACAAGTCCGGCCTCGGTACCGCCCGTGCCGCCACCAGCCCCGTCTGGTTCACGGTGCAGCGGGAGGGCGGGCTGGGCGAGATCTACTACCCGGACCTGGGCACGCCGAGCGCCCGGGCCCTGCAGTTCGCGGTGGCCGACCGGCACGGGCACGCCACCCGCGCGCAGGACGCGATCGTGGAGACTTCGGTCGACGACGCGCTCACGTTCCGCCAGACGTTCCGCGACCGGGGCGGCCGCTGGCGCCTCGCCGTCACCTACGTCACCGACCCGGCGCGGGCCACGGTGCTGCTCGACGTGCGGTTCACGGGCCCCGGCCACGACCTCTTCGCGATCTACGACCCGGCGCTCGGCGACACCCGCGACGACGACAGTGGTTCGGTTGACGGCGACGCGCTCGTCGCGCGCGACGCGAGCACCGCCAGCGCCCTCGCCGCCGAGCCGGGCTTCGCGGTGACGTCGAACGGCTTCCGCGGTACCAGTGACGGCTGGACGGACCTCGCCCGCGACGGCCGCCTCGACTGGCACTATCCCTCCGCCGCGGCCGGGAACCTCGTGCAGACGGGCCGCCTCGCCGCCGGGCACACCACGATCGCGCTCGGCTTCGGCGCGACCGGGCCGGCGGCGCTGGGGGCCGCCCGGGCCTCGCTGCGGGCCGGGTTCGACCGGACCGCCCGCGCCTATGCCCAGGGCTGGCGGGCCTACCTGGCCGGCCTGCACCCTGCCCCGGCCGTCGCCGACCGGCGGCTGTACCAGGTGTCGGCGATGGTGCTCGCCGCGAGCGAGGACAAGGCGCATCCGGGGGCCTACGTCGCCGCGCCGAACATGCCGTGGATCTGGGGGTCGGAGGCGCCTTCAGGGCCGTACCATCTGGTCTGGTCCCGGGATCTGTATCAGATCGCCACGGGACTCATCGCGGCCGGTGACACCGCGGGCGCCGGCCGCGCGCTGGACTTCCTGTTCACCGTGCAGCAGCGCCCGGACGGCTCGTTCCCGCAGAACTCCTCCGTGGCGGGCGTGCCGGTGTGGACCGGCCTGCAGCTGGACGAGGTCGCGCTGCCGATCGTCCTGGCGTACCAGCTGGGCCGCACCGACCCCGCCACCTGGACCCACGTGCGGGCGGCGGCCGAGTTCCTGCTGTCCTTCGAGGGCGCCCCGGCCACGCCTCAGGAGCGCTGGGAGAACCAGTCCGGCTACTCCCCGGCCACGATCGCGGCGGAGATCGCGGGTCTGGTGTGCGCGGCGTCGCTGGCCCCGGATGCGGCCACGGCTGCGCGCTATCGACGCGCCGCCGACGAGTGGGCCGCGCGGGTCAAGGGCTGGACGGTGACCACGACCGGCCCGTACTCGCGGGACCCGTACTTCCTGCGCCTGACCAAGGACGGCAACCCGGACGCGGGCACCACGTACAGCATCGGCGACAGCGGCCCGTCGGCCGTGGATCAGCGGCGCGTTGTCGATCCGAGCTTCCTCGAACTGGTCCGGCTCGGGGTGTTGCCGGCGGACGATGCGGCGGTGGTCAACTCGCTGTCGGTCGTCGATGCGCAACTCGGGACCGGGGCGTACTGGCACCGCGCCTCCTTCGACGGGTACGGCGAGGAGCGCAGCGGCGCCGCGTGGTCGTTCCCGCTGCCGGCCGACTCGTACCAGACCCTGGGGCGCGCCTGGCCGCTGCTCAACGGGGAGCGGGGCGAGTATCTTGTTGCGGCCGGCGATCTGCGGGGGGCACGGGCGCAGCTTGCGGCGATGGGCCGGGCCGCGGGTCCGGGGCTGATGCTGCCGGAGCAGGTGTGGGACGACCGCCCGCCGGCTGGGACGCCCGGGTTCGTGCCGGGGACGCCGACGTTCTCGGCGACGCCGCTGGCTTGGACGCATGCGCAGTACATCCGGCTGGCCTGGGGCATCGCGAGCGGACGGGTCGTCGAACAGCCCGCCGCGGTGGCCGACCGCTACCTGGGGTGATCTACGATGCCGTCGTGCTCCGGGACTGGCGGGTCGGTGTGGTGCTCGGCGTGGCCGTCGTGCTCGGGACGGCGGCCTGCACATCGAGCCCGCCGAACTCGTCGGCCGGGGCGCAGCCTTCGGCCCCGGCTGAGTCCGGCGCGGCCTATCTGGGCCCCGCCGCGGCCGGCGCCGCACCGAGCCGGACGGCCCGCCCTTCCCCGGCGGCGGCCGCCACCACGGCGACCGCGAAGACCACCAAGCCGCCGGCCACGGTAGCGACGACGCCCGGCGCGCGCGTGACGTCGCTGCGCATGCAGCCCGAATACCCCGGCTGGGCGGGCCTCTGCCAGCCGATCACCGTGACGCTGTTCGTGCCGATCACCTTCAGCGACGGCGACGCGCTGTTCAGGACGTCGGTCCAGCTGCACTCGACCGACGGCAACGACCCGGCCCCGCGGGCGTTGGGGGCACCGGGCCACGACGGCTCGACCACGGCGCGCCTGACGTACGACCTCAAGCTCGACCCGGCCAACCCGAAGCGCACCATCGAGTTCTGGGCCGAAACCCTCGAGCCGAACCGGATGACCTCGAACCGCGCTCGGTTCGACGTCAAGTGCATGCCGTCCTGAGCGTGCTCGCCTGTAGCAGCCCGTTCAGGCGCGGTCGTGGAGCGTGATCTGGTAGCCGTCCGGGTCGGCGAAGGTGAAGGTCCGGCCGAAGGGCCCGTCGATCGGCGCCGACACGATCGTGTGCCCGTCGGCGGCGAGCGCGTCGTGGATGGCCTGGACGTCCGTGGCGTGCAACCAGATCGCGGCGCCGATCCCGGGCTGCGCCGCGGACGCGAGGTCGGTGCCGGGAAGCACGTCGCGGAGCGCGAAGGCGATCGGCTTGGTGTCGAACACGACGGCGTGCGGCGGGCCGGCGGGGGAGCGGACGAGGCCGAGGTACCGCTCGTAGAACGCCTGCGACGCCGCGAGGTCGCGGGCCTGCAGTGAGATGAAGTCGGGTCCGGTGACGGGCATGGCGAATCCTCCTCGAGTAGGTGTCAGTTAACTGACACGTCCAACCGTATGTCAGAATGCTGACATGAGTCAAGACGGCGTCGACCTCGAGACCTCGCTGGGGTACCTGCTGAAGGAGGCGTCGAGCGCGCTGCGCCTGGCGATGGAGGACGTGTTGCGGCCGCTCGGGATGAACGTGACGAAGTACTCGTGCCTCGAACTGCTGGCGCAGCGGCCCGGGCTGTCGAACTCCGACCTGGCCCGGGGCGCGTTCGTGACCCGCCAGTCGATGAACGTGCTGCTGCAGGCCCTGGAGCGGGAGGGCCTGGTGACCAGGCCGGCGGAGGCCCCGGTCGGGAAGGTGCTGCCGACGCGGCTGACACCCCGCGGGCGGCGGGCGCTCGACAAGGCGACGGTGGCGGTCCGGTCGGTCGAGGTGCGGATGCTGGCGGGGCTGACCGAGCCCGAGCAGGCGACGGCGTTCCGCCTGCTGCGCAGCATGACCCGTTCCCTGCGCGCCGATGATGGGCCCGCTTAGACCGCCCTGGTGAAGGTGCACAGGGCGGCGGTGGCGTCGTCGTGGCGTTTCCAGCGGGTCGTGGGGCCGGTGTGGGCGTACTCGACCCGGCGGACCTCCTCGATCAGCGCCGCCGGGCCCGAGCGCGTGAGGGTGTCGAGCAGCGTCGGCCAGTCCATCCGGCGGTACAGGTCCACGAGCGCCGAGACGCCGTCGGTCAGCAGCGCCGCCCGCCGTACCCCGTCCGCGCCGCCGGTCGGGAAGCTTCCGGTCAAGGCCTGGTACGCCGCCTCCGGCACGCTGTTCGCCACCCAGTAGCCGCCGGGCTGGTTCGTGCGCTCGTACTTGCGGGCGAAGTAGTCGGCCCGCACAACCGGAAGGTCGAGGCGCGCGAAGCGGTCGTCGGTGAGGGCGAGCACCTCGTCGCCGCGGTCGACCACCAGCGTGGTGTCGGACAGGATCAGGTAGTCGAAGCCGCGGTCCGTGGCGCGCACGAGGCAGACGGTGGCCGCCGGGGTCGCCGGGTTGCTGAGGTCGCACTGCCCGCCGTGGTCCTCGCGTGCCAGTGAGATGGCCGTGGCCAGGCAGTCGGGCAGCGAAGCGGCATCAGCCGACAGGTGGGACACGAGCCGCCGCACGTACCAGGCGGGCGTGTGCACGCACCCGGTGGCGACGCCGACCGGGGCGGTGACGCCGTCCAGCACGCCCACCAAAGGGCCGGCCTGGAAAACGGCGTCCTCGTTCTCGGGGCGGCCCGGGGCCGGCGACGAGGCGAACGTGACCCTCACGCGGGAGCGGGGCCCTGCAGCAGGCCGGCGGCGTCGCGGGCCAGGCTGGCCAGGACGCGCAGGTCCGTGTCGGAGAAGGCGCCGACGAACTCGTGGAGGACGCACAACGTACCGATGGAGCGGCCCAACGGCAGGGAGAGCGGCACGCCCGCGTAGGAGCGCAACGGGCCGCCGCGCAGCAGGGGGCCCTCGCCCGCAGGGTGCTCGCGCAGGTCGTCGATGCGGGTCGGGGCGTTGCCGGTGTTGACGGTGTGGCAGGGGAGCCATTCAGTGGGGACGCCCGCGCGGCCGGCTGGAGAGTCGCCGAGGCCGTGGGCGGCCACCTGGACGGTGGTGCCCTCGACGATGACGTTGACGGCCGCGATCGGGGCGCCCAGGACCTCGGCCGTGTGCTTGGCCAGCGCGGCCAGGGCCTCGTGGTCGAGCTGGGCGTAGTTCGACAGCACGTCACGCGCGGGGGCGGTCCGCCAGGATCCAGCGTCGGCGCGTGTCATGGGCGGTACGTCCCTCCAGGTCTCTCGACTGCGTGTCAGCCAAGCGTAGGAACCTGCGGAACCGAAGCGGTGGGCACCCGGGTGCGGCCCGGGTGCCCACCACACTACTTGGCCAAAACCCGCAGGCGGCCCAGGCCCTCGCGGACCTTCGGGAACCACTCCTGCTGCTCTTCCTCGATGTGGTGCGTCACGTTCTCGATGAGCAGGTACGGACCTTCCTACGATCGCGTACCTGTCGCGGAGCTGGGCAAACGGCCGAACGTGCTGCGGTGGAAGACCAGCGGTGCGGCGTCCGGGTCGGCGTCGAGGTCGTGGATGCGCAGGAGCACGATCTCGTGGTCGCCGGCCGGGACCTCCCGCTCGATGCTGCAGTCCAGCCACGCGCAGGCGCCGTCGAGCAGGATCTCGCCGTCGCGGCTGGCCCGCCAGGTCGCCCCGGCGAACCGGTCGCCGCCGCGCTGGGCGAGCTGCCGGCCGAGGCGCTCCTGGTCGGCCGCGAGCACGCTGACGCCGAGCCGGCCGGCCCGGCGCAGGACGGGCCAGGTGCTGGAGGTGCGGGCGATGCACACCGAGGCCAGGGGCGGGTCCAGCGAGACCGACGTGAACGAGCTGGCGGCGAGGCCGACCGGGACGCCGTCGACGATGGCGGCGATCGCGGTGACGCCGGTCGGGAACGCCCCGAAGACGCGGCGCAGGTCGGTGGGGGAGAGCAATGCGGGAGCGGTCATCGGTTCGGCCCTGCCTTCCGCGGGTGTATCGGTCATGGTCAGTTTAACCTAAGCCCTACTAATCCGATAGGGATAGTTGAAGCCGTCGACCACGCCGTCGCGCAGGTAGCGGCCCCATTCCTCGGCGATCTGACCGGGGGTACCGACGAAGCTCTCATGACCCGGGCTGACCGCGATCACGAGCTCCCGGATGGACAGGTCGCGCTCGGCCGCCAGCTCGCGCCACGCGGCGATGCGGGCGAGCTTGCCGGTGCGGAACTCGATCGGGAGCGTGCCGCGGGACGGGTCCAGCTGTTCCAGGTACGCCAGCGCGCGCGGCCCCGTGGTCTGCTCCCGCCTGATCCAGTCGGCCTTCTCGCGCGCCTCGGCCGCCGTGTCGCCGAGCACGACCGAGGCGCCGGGCAGGATGCGCACCGCGTCCGGGGCCCGGCCGTGCGCGGCGAGGCGGCGGCGCAGATCGGCCGCATATGCGGCCGCCTTCACGCAACTCGTGTTGGCCGAGAACACCACGTCGGCGTGGCGGGCGGCGAGCTCGCGGCCGCCGGGGGAGTCGCCGGCCTGGAACAACACCGGGCGCGCGGGAATCGCCCCGGTCGCGTCCAGGGTCAGCAGGTCGGTCGCGGCCACGACCCGCTCGCCGCGCCACAGCGCCTTGGCCGCCTCGACGAACGCGGTGGCCCGCTCGTAGCGCCGCTCGTGCGGCAGCCACCCGCCGTGCCGGAAGTTCTCGCCGGTCCAGGCGTTGTCGGTGGTGACGATGTTCCAGCCGGCCCGGCCGCCGGAGACCGTGTTCAGGCTCGCGAGGCGGCGGGCCAGGTCGGCCGGGTAGTTGTACGTGGTGTTCTGGGTCGCGACCAGCCCGATGTGGGTCGTCTCGGCGGCCAGCGCGGCCAGCTGCGTGATCGCGTCGGGGCGGCCGGCGACGTCCGGGTCGTACACCGTGCCGCGGTTCTCCCGCACCCGCAGGCCCTCGCCGAGGAAGAACGCGTCGAACAGGCCACGTTCGAGGGTCCGGGCGACGTGGATGAACGTGTCGATGTGGGTGTGGTCGGCGAAGTCCGGCCGGGTCCACAGCAGGTTCGGCCCGGCGCCGGTGAAGAAGACACCCAGGTGCAGCGAAGCGGTTCGCGGGGCGGGGCAGGCCGAGGGACTCCCGCAGGGTCGGCCCGGCCGCGCGGCGCTCGACGGGCGGCAGGTCGTCGCCGGCGCCGAGCAGATGCACCCGTCGAAGCCGGGCGGCACGTCGCCGACGTCGTGCACCGAGGCGAACACGAGCGGCGCGCCCGCGGGCCGGCCCTGCGCGGGGTCGGCCAGCACGACGTCGAGCTGGTCGGTGATCCCGAGTGCGGCCGAGCCGATGACGACGACCTGGCCCTGCGGCGGGCGCGGCGTGATGAGCGGGCCGATCACCGAGAACCGCGGGCTCTCGAAGTGCACGTGGTGGACGCGGGACGGGTCGAGGAACCGGCCGGTGGCCACGTCCTTGATGACCGCGTCGTCCTCCCACGAGTCCCACAGCCCGCGCGCGACCTCGACGACGTCGGCGACCTCGGCCGGGTCGACCGCGGCGCGCCCGACGGTGGCGAGGGCGGCCGGGTCGGCGGTCGCCCCGACGACCCAGCCGGCCCGGCCCAGCGACGCGTGGTCGAGGCCGGCCAGCTGGGTGGCGAGGTGGAACGGCTCGGTGGTGCTGGTGTGCAGCGTCGGGGCGAGGCCGATCCGCGCGGTCCGCCGGGCCAGGAACGCGGCGAGGACGCCGGCCTCCACGCCGCCGCGCAGCGGATCGTCCGGCAGCGTGACGAAGGCGTACCCCGCGTCCTCCTCCGCCCGCACCCGCCGCTCCAGGGTGGCGAGGTCCGGCGCGCTGACCTCGGCGGCGAACAGCAGCCCGGTCACCGCGCACCGACCTCGACGACCCGGAAGCTGGTCCGGCGCCGCAGTTCGAAGCCCATCGTCTCGTACAGCCTGATCGCACCCACATTCGTCGCCGCCGCGTGCAGCAGCGGCGTCTCCCCGCGCTCGCGAATCCCGAAGGCGACCGCCCGCACGAGCCGGGTCGCGAGGCCCTGCCCGCGGTACGCCGGATCGGTGCATACCGCCGAGATCTCCGTCCAGCCGTCGAGGTGCAGCCGCTCCCCGGCCATCGCGACCAGCCGCCCCTCGCGCCGGAGGCCCAGGTAGGTGCCCAGCTCGATGGTTCGCTGCTTGAACGGCCCGGGCCTGGTGCACGCGACCAGATCCAACATGGCAGGAACATCGTCGGCGGTGAGCACGACGGCCTCCGGCTCCGGCCGGGCTGAAACACCGCGATCGACCAGTTGCACGCCGTCCGCGTCCTCGACGAGCCGCCAGTGCGGCGGGGGCGGCGGGCCGTCGCCGGTGACCGCGATGACGGCGCCCGGTCCGGCCAGCGCGGCGACGTCCGCCCAGACCTCCGGTCCGGCGCCGGGGTGGACGGTCAGGAACGGGGCCACGTCGACCTGGTACCGCACCGCGTCGCCGACGGCCTCCGCGAAGCGCTTGTGCGGGCCGTGCAGGGCGTGCCAGGCGGGGTTGTCCAGCGGGTGCTTCGTCATCGGGCGGCCTCTGGTTCGAGGGTCGGCACCGAGGCCAGCAGGGCCTTGGTGTAGTCGTGGGCCGGGCGGTGGAACACGTCGCCGACGGGGCCCTGCTCGACGATGCGGCCCTCGTGCAGTACCAGAACACGGTCGGCGAGATGGTGGACCACACCGAGGTCGTGGGAGATGAACAGCAGCGCCGTGCCGTCGGCGGCCTGCAGGTCGGCGAGCAGGTCGAGGACCTGGGCCTGGATGGACACGTCGAGCGCGGAGACCGGCTCGTCGCAGACCAGCACGTCCGGGCGGGGGCCGACGGCGCGGGCGATCGCCACGCGCTGGCGCTGGCCGCCGGAGAGCGCGCGCGGGTGGCGGCGCAGGTGGGCGGGGCCGAGGCCGACGCGCTCCAGCAGTTCCACGACCCGGTCGCGCCGCTCGTTCCCGCGCAGCGCGAGCGGTTCGGCGACGAGCTTCTCCACGGTGTACCGCGGGTCGAAGGAGCTCAGCGGGTCCTGGGCGATGACCTGGATGCGCGGGCGCAGCGGCCGCCGGTGCCGCTCGCGGACCCCGCTCCAGCGCGCGTCGCCGAGGTGGACGGCGCCGGCCTCGGGCTCGACCAGGCCGAGCGCGATGCGGGCGACGGTGGTCTTGCCGGAGCCGGACTCGCCGACGATGCCGAGGGTCTCGCCGCGGCCGAGCGTGAAGCTCACGCCGTCGACGACGTGCCGGGCGCCGTAGTGCTTGTGCAGCCCCTCGGCGCGCAGCACGATCCGCTCCGGCTCCGACCTCCGCGGCGGCAGCGGCTCGCGCTCGGTGCTGCTCAGCCGCAGACCCCGGGACGCGGCGGTCGGGACGGCGGCCAGCAGCAGCCTGGTGTACGCGTGCCGCGGCTCCCGCAGCACCTCCCGGGTCGGCCCCTGCTCGACGATCACCCCGTCGTGCATGACCAGCACCCGGTCGGCGATGGACGACACGACGGCCAGGTCGTGACTCACCAGCAACAGCGCCGACCCGGCCGCCTTGCGCTCCTGCAGAAGCCTCAGAAGCTGCTCTTGTACCGTCACGTCGAGCGCCGTCGTCGGCTCGTCGGCGATGAGCAGCGGCGGGTCGGCGGCGATGGCCGAGGCGATGAGCGCGCGCTGGCGCAGGCCGCCGGAGAGCTGGTGCGGGTACTGCCGCGCCCGCTCCGCCGGTTCGGGCACGTGCACCGCGTCGAGCAGCGCGGCGACCCGCGCGGGGCGGTCGCGGGCGGTGCCGATGCCGTGCACCCGCAGTACCTCGCCGATCTCCTGCCCGACGGTGTTGAGCGGATCGAGCGACACGAGGGCGTCCTGCAGCACCAGCCCGGCGACCCGGCCGCGCAGCCGCCGCCAGTCCCGGTCGGTGAACCCGGCCGTGTCGCGCCCGTCGAGGCGCAGGGCGTCCGCCTGCACGTGGGCGGTGGGCCCGGCCAGGCCGACCAGGGTGCGCGCGGTGACGCTCTTGCCCGAGCCGCTCTCGCCGACGATCGCGACGCACTCGCCGCGCTCGACGGTGAAGCCGATCCCGCGCACGGCGTGCACCGGCCCGGGGAACGTGACGCGGAGGTTCTCCACCTCGACCAGGGGCGCCATGTCAGTGCCTGCCTTCGAACGAGCGCTGCAGCCGCCGGCCGAGGGCGGTGAGCGAGATGACGGTGAGGGTCAGCGTGGCGCCCGGCAGGATCGCCGACCACCAGGCCACGCGCAGGTAGTTGCGGCTCTCGGCGAGCATCGCGCCCCACTCCGGCGCGGGTGGCTGCGGTCCCATGCCGAGGAACGACAGCGCCGAGGCGTTCACGATCGCCGTGCCGAGGCCGATGGTGGCCAGGATCGGCAGCGGCCCGAGGACGTTGGGCAGGATGTGCCGCCACGCCAGCCGTACCCGGGAAAGCCCGACCGTCACCGCCTGCTCGACGTAGCCGGAGCGCCGCACGAGCAGCGTCTGCGCCCGCACGATCCGGCCGTAGCGGGGCGCGAACGCGAGCGCGATGGCCAGCACGAGGCTGGGCGTGCCCGGCTCGGTGAAGGCGATGAACAGCAGCGCCAGCAGCACCTCCGGGAACGCCGACAGCACGTCGAGGGCCCGGCTGAGGATCTCGTCGAGCCGGCGCGGCGCGAGCCCGGCCAGCAGCCCGACGAGCCCGCCGGCCAGCAGCGACAGCAGTGTCGAGGCGGCCCCGATGGCCAGGGAGTAGCGGGCGCCGTACACGGTGCGGGTGAACACGTCCCGCCCGAGCTGGTCGGTGCCGAACCAGTGCGCCGCGCTCGGCTGCTGCAGGGCGGCGAAAGGATCGGCGGCGAGCGGGTCGGCGCCGGTCAGCAGGCCGGGGACGAGCGCGGCCAGCAGCACGAACAGCAACACCAGCCCGGCGGCGACGAGGCCCGGGGCGACCCACCGGCGCCGGCGGCGAGGTGCGTCCGCGGGGGCGGGCGGGGCCGTCGCGGTGGCGGTGGACCCGGTCGCGGAGAGCGTGATGGACATGGTCAGCCTTTCCGCAGCCGGGGGTCGACGGCGAGATAGGTCAGGTCGGCCGCGGTGCTCAGGGCGACGTAGATGGCGGCGGACAGCATGACCACGGCCAGTACGACGGGAATGTCCTTGGCACTGACCGCGTCGGTGGCGACCTGGCCGAGGCCGGGCCGGCCGAAGACCCGCTCGACCACGACCGCCGCGCTGAGCAGGAAGCCGATCAGCGTCCCGGCCAGGGTGACCGCGGGCAGCAGGGCGTGGCGCAGCGCGTGCCGCCACAGCAGCGCCTGCCGGGTCAGGCCCCGCGACCGCGCGGTCACCGCGAACGGCTCGTCCAGGGCCCGCTCGAGCCCCTCCCGGATGACCTGGCTGAGCAGCCCGCCGATCGGCAGCGCGAGGGCCAGGGCGGGCAGGACGAGCGCGGACAGGTCGCGATCGCCGGAGACCGGGAACCAGCCGAGCCGGAACGAGAACACGCTCAGCAGCAGGATGCCGATCAGGAAGCCCGGCGCCGAGACGACCGACAGCTCCAGGGTCGAGGTGAGCCCGCGCACCCAGCGGCCGCGGCCGGTGCTGGCCAGGGCCAGCCCGACCGCGATGACGACGCTGAACGCGGACGCGGCCAGGGTCAGCTTCACCGTCGGCCAGACCTGGCTGCCGATGATGTCCAGGACCGGCCGCTGCAGCACGTACGAGCGGCCGAAGTCGCCGTGCAGCAGCCGCCACAGGTAGTCGACGTACTGGATCGCGGCCGGCCGGTCCAGGCCGAGGTCGGCGGCGATCTGGGCGCGGATCTGCGGGGTGTCCGGGCCGTCGCCGACGAGGGTGTCGACGGTGTCGCCGGGCGCCAGGTGCAGCGCCAGGTAGGCGGCGGTGGCGGCGGCCCAGAGGACCACCGCCCCGCTGCCGAGGCGCCGGAGGACGGCTCGCCACATGGCTACTTGCCGATCCAGACGTTGTACGCGCTGCCGGGCACGCCCGCGGTCGGTTCGAAGCCGAGGCCGCCGATCTTCTTCTGGGCCGCGATCTGGTCGGCCGGGGCGTAGAGCGGCAGCAGCGTCGCGTTGCCGGTGAGCTCGCGCTGCAGGCCCGTGTAGATCTCCTTGCGCTTGGCCGGGTCGGCGGTGGCCGCGCCCGCCGCGACCTGCGCGTCGAGTTCCGGGCTGCTGTACCCGTGCCGGTTGATCGGGGCGCCCTTGGGCACGATCAGGGTGAGCGCGGCGCCGGCGTCGGTGTCGGCGCGGGAGTTGTCGAAGACCTCGAACTCGTTCCTGGCCAGGGCGTCGTTCGCGGTGCCCTGGTCGACCACCTTGACCTGCAGGTCGATGCCGGCCGACTGCTTCACCGCGGCCTGCACGGCCTGGGCCAGGATGTCGCGCTTGTCCCGCACGAACGGGGCCGAGAGCACGATGCGCACGGTGAGCCGCTTGCCGTCCCTGGTCCGGAACCCCTCGGTGTCCTTGGTGGCCCAGCCGGCCTCGTCGAGCAGCGTGTTCGCCTCGGCCGGGTCGTTGCCGTAGGTCTTCTCCAGCGACGGGTCGTAGTACGGGCCGGACGGGCTGAGGATGCTCCAGGCCCGGGTGGCGGTGCCGCGGTACACGCCCTGCAGCACGCCGTCGACGTCCACCGCGTCGCGGAAGGCCTTGCGCACCTTGATGTCGTCGAAGGGGGCGCGGGTCTGGTTGAAGTAGTAGTTGTACGCCGTGCCGCTGTTGAGGTGCTGCGCGAACTGCAGGTTCGGGTCGGCCTTGACCAGACCCTGCTCGGTCGCGGGGACGCCCTCGATGACGTCGACCTGGCCGGAGCTCAGCGCGCCGACGCGCACCGAGGACTCCTTCAGGAACCGGTACGTGATCTCGTCGAGGTACGCCGCGCCCTGGTGCCCCGCGTTGGCCGGCGCCCAGTTGTACGCGGGGTTGCGCTTGTAGTGCACCTCCTGGCCTTTGTCGTAGCGGTCCAGGATGAACGGCCCGGTGCCGGCCACGTCCGGGCCGCCGGCCTTGAGGTTCGGGCTCTTCAGCGACTTCGGCGAGATCTGCGCGCCCTGCGGCGAGGCGAAGAAGTCCAGGATCTGCACGTCGGGCTGCTTGAGGTCGACCTCGATCGTGTACGGGTCGACGACCTTCGCCGCCGCGAAGTTCTTGAGCTGCGTCGAGGTCACGCCGGGCGCGTAGCCGGGCACGAACAGCTGGTCGAGGTTCGCCTTGACCGCCGCGGCGTCGAACTTGTCGCCGTCGTGGAACGTGACGTCGTCGCGCAGCTTGAACGTGTACTGCTTGCCGTCCGCCGAGGCCTCGTAGGACCGCGCCAGCCAGGGCAGGTAGCCGCCCTTGTCGTCGTGCGTGAGCAGCGCCTCGAAGCTGTTCCAGACCAGCAGCCGGGCCTTCGCCTGGGCGTACTGGTGCGGGTTGAAGGTGACCGGCTCGGTCTCCACGGCCCAGGTGAGCCGGCCGCCGGCGACGGGCCCTCCGGCGGCCGCCCCGGGATCGTCGGCCGCGGCCCCACCGCAGCCGGCCGCCAGCAGCGTCGCGGCGGACAGGGACAGCATGAATCTACGCATGAGGATGCCTCGATTTTGAGTGGGGAAAACCCGGTGCGGGACAACCGATTCGGCCCGGGTGGTGTCGGCCAGTGCAGCAGCGGCCGAGCACGGCTGTCAACGTTCGACGGGCCTCGCTGTCGGCCATGTCACTGGGGTCTCGCCAAAACCATATCTTGCACGTAGGATTAGTCGGCTATTGCTCTCCGGCACGACGGAGGTCCCATGTCCAAGCTGCCCCGCTCCAGCCGTCTGGCCAGTCCGGTCGACACCGCGGCCCACGGCGAGTACCGCATAGTCAGAGCCCCCGATGACCCCCGGCCGCTTTACCGGTTCACCGGCCGCGTCGACGACGACCCCCAGCCAGGCAGGTACCACCTCTACGCGGGCTGGTTCTGCCCGTGGTCGCAGCGCGTCACCATCGCCCACGCCCTGGCCGGGCTGGGGGACGTGGTGACGGTCTCGTTCGTCGACAACGCCCGCGACGGTCGCGGCTGGGCGTTCCGCGAGCGCTACGGCCCCGACCCGGTCAACGGCTTCACCCTGCTGCGCCACGCGTACGAGGCGACCGAGGAGGGCTTCGACGGGCACGTCAGCGTCCCGGCGCTGTGGGACCGCGACCAGGCCCGCGTGGTCAGCAACGACTTCGCCGGCATCGGCATCGACCTGGCCACGAAGTTCGGCAAGGTGGCCACGCCGGTGGTCGAGACCTATCCCGAGCAGCTCCGCGCGGAGATCGAGGCCACCGACGTCACCATCGACACCGCCGCCAAGCTGACCGCCCTCGACCAGCGGCTGGCCGGGCGGGCATACCTCGTCGGCGGGGTGCTCACCGAGGCCGACATCCGGCTGTGGGTGCACCTGGCCCGGCTCGGGCCCCGCCTCGCCGAGTACCCGAACCTGCACCGCTACGCCCGGAACCTGTACCGGATCCCGGCGTTCCGCGACACGACGGACTTCAGCACGTACCCCCACCCGGATTGGTCCCTGGCATGAGCGAAACCCTGCATCTCGCCGTCGCGCTGGACGGCGCCGGCTGGCACCCCGCGGCCTGGCGCGACCCGTCCGCGCGGACCGAGGAGCTGTTCACCGCCGGGTACTGGGTGCGGCTGGTGCGCCGGGCCGAGGCCGGAACCCTGGACTTCGTCACCGTCGAGGACTCGCACGGCCTGGCCGCGGGTGGCGTGCGCGGGCACCTCGACGCGCTGCTCATCGCCACCCGGGTCGCCCCGCTGACCTCGCACATCGGGCTGGTCCCGACCGTGCTGACCGACACCACCGAGCCGTTCCACGTGTCCACGCAGCTCGCCACGCTGGACTACGTGAGCGGCGGGCGGGCCGGGTGGCGGGCCCGGGTGTCCACTGTGGAGGGAATGGCCGAGATCGCCGACCACGTCGGGGTGGTCCGGCGGCTCTGGGACAGCTGGGAGGACGACGCCGTCATCCGCGACGCCGCCACGGGACGGTTCGTGGACCGGGACCGGCTGCACTACATCGACTTCGTGGGGGAGCACTTCAGCGTCAAGGGGCCCTCGATCACGCCCCGGCCGCCGCAGGGACAGCCGCTCGTGACCGCGCTCGCGCACGCCCGGCCGGTCTACGAGTTCGCGGCGTCCTCGGCCGACCTGGTGTACGTGACGCCCGCCGACCTCGACGACGCCCGGGCCGTCGTCGCTGAGGTCCGCTCGCTCTCGGCGGACATCCTGATCTTCGCGGACCTGAACGTGTTCCTGGACCCGGAACGCAAGCAACGCCTGGACGCGCTGGCCGCGTTCGACAGCGACGCGGCGGTCTACACAGGGGATACCGAAGGTCTCGCCGACCTGCTGCTCGCGTGGCGGGGCGCGGGGATCGACGGGTTCCGGCTGCGGCCCGGGGTGCTGCCGGCCGACCTCGACGCCATTGTGGACGGTCTCGTGCCCGAGCTGCGGGCCCGGGGCGCGTTCCGCGACGCCTACACCGCGACGACCCTGCGCGGGCATCTCGGGCTGGCCCGGCCGGCCAACCGCTACGCGGAGGCCGCGGCATGAGCCGGCAGGTGATCCTCGGCGCGCACTTCCCCGGCGTCAACAACACCACGGTGTGGAGCGACCCGGCGGCCGGCAGCCAGATCGCGTTCGAGTCGTTCCGCCGCCTCGCGCAGACCGCCGAGCGCGGCCGGTTCGACTTCTTCTTCCTGGCCGAGGGGCTGCGCCTGCGCGAGCAGCGGGGCCGCATCCACGACCTCGACGTCGTCGGGCGGCCCGACAACCTGACCGTGCTGGCCGGACTTGCGGCCGTCACCACCCACCTCGGGCTGACCGGCACCTTCAACTCGACGTTCAACGAACCCTTCGAGCTGGCCCGCAAGCTCGCCTCGTTCGACCACCTGTCCGGCGGGCGGGCCGGGTGGAACGTGGTCACCTCCTGGGACGCGTTCACCGGCGAGAACTTCCGGCGCGGGGGGTACCTGGACCGCGCCGACCGCTACTCCCGCGCCGCCGAGGTGCTGGAGACGGTCCGCGAGCTGTTCGGCACCTGGGCGGCCGACGAGATCGTGGCCGACCGGGCCGGTGGAGTGTGGTCCCGGCATGCCGAGCCGGGCGCGTTCGTCCACAGGGGACGGCACGTCGACATCGCCGGGCACTTCCCGATCCCGCGCAGCCCGCAGGGCCGGCCGGTCATCCTGCAGGCCGGCGACTCCGACGCCGGCCGCGAGTTCGCCGCCCGCGACGCCGACGCGATCTTCTCCCGGCACGGCACCCTCGGGGAGGGCAAGGCCTTCTACGCCGACGTGAAGGGCCGCCTCGCCCGGCACGGCCGCAAGCCGGACGACCTGAAGATCCTGCCGGCCAGCACCTTCGTCCTCGGCTCGTCCGAGTCCGACGCCCGCGAGAAGGCCCGCCACATCCGCCGCCTGCAGGTCAGCCCGCAGACCGCGATCCTGCTGGCCGAGCAGCTGTGGAACAAGGACCTCAGCGACCACGACCCGGACGGCCCGCTGCCGGTCTTCGACCCGGTCCCGGACCAGGACTCCATCATCAAGGGCCGGGCCGGGATGTTCGCCGACCCGGTGGCCACCGCCCGGCAGTGGCGCGCCCTCGCGGAGGAGCAGGGGCTGAGTCTCCGCGACGTCGTGATCGAGGTGACCGGCCGGCAGACCTTCGTCGGTACCGCGGAAACCATCGCCGCCACCATCGACGACTTCGTGCAGCAGGGCGCGGCCGACGGCTTCATCCTCGTCCCGCACATCGTGCCCGGCGGCCTCGACGAGTTCGTCGACACCGTCGTGCCGCTGCTGCAGGAGCGCGGCGTCCTGCGTACCGAGTACGAGACCACGACGCTGCGCGGACATTTGGGGCTGACGTCATGAAATTCCTGGCCATCACCCTCATCGTCCACGACGGCCGGAAGTCGCCGCGGGACCGGCTGCGCGAGGTCGTCGACAACGCCGTCCTCGCCGAGCAGCTGGGCTTCGACGGGTTCGGCGTCGGCGAGCGGCACGAGCGGCCGTTCATCTCCTCGTCGCCGCCGGTCGTGCTCAGCCACATCGCGGCCCGCACCAGCACCATCCGGCTGTTCACCGCCGTCACCACGCTGAGCCTGCTCGACCCGGTCCGCGCCTACGAGGACTACGCGACCCTCGACAGCCTCTCCGACGGGCGGCTGGAGCTCATCGTCGGCAAGGGCAACGGCGCCGCGCAGGCCCAGCTGTTCCACGTGACCGCCGACGACCAGTGGGACCGCAACCGGGAGGGCTACGAGCTGTTCACCCGGCTGTGGCGGGAGGACAGGGTCACCTGGTCGGGCCGGTTCCGCCCGCCGCTGACCGACGCCGAGGTGCTGCCCCGCCCGCTGCAGCGGCCGATCCGGATCTGGCACGGCAGCGCGACCAGCAAGGCGTCGGTGGAGCTGGCCGCACAGTACGGCGATCCGCTGTTCTCGGCCAACGTCACCAACCCGGTCGAGCCGTATGAGGAACTCGTGAACTACTACCGTTCTCGCCTCGCGTTCCACGGCCACGACCCGGCCGCCGCGCTCGTCGGCGCGGGGTCGGCGGGCCTGTACGTGGCGGAGCGCTCGCAGGACGCGATCGAGGCCTACCGGCCGGTGTTCGAGGCGCGCCGCCGGTTCGGTCCGTCGGTCTTCTCGTCGCTGGAGGACGCGATCGAGCGCGGTTCCACGCTCGTCGGGAGCCCGCGGCAGATCGTCGACAAGGTCATGCGGTACCACGGCCGCCTCGGTCATGAGGTGATGCACGTGCAGGCCGACGCCGACGGGCTCACCGACAAGCAGCACCGCGCCTCCCTGGAGCTGTTCCAGGCCGAGGTCGCCCCGGTGCTGCGCCGCGAGATCCCCAGCCGTCCGTTCCCCGCCCCGGTGGTGCCCGCATGAGCGTTCCACTGTCCATTCTGGACCTCGCCCCGATCAGCTCCGGCTCCGACGCCGGGGCGGCCCTGCGCGCGAGCGTCGCCGTCGCGCAGCGGGCCGAGACCCTCGGCTACCACCGGTACTGGGTCGCCGAGCACCACTTCGCGCCCGGCGTCGCCAGCGCCGCCCCGGCCGTGCTCATCGCGCTCGTCGCCGCCGCGACCGGCCGCATCCGGGTCGGCTCCGGGGCCGTGCAGGTCGGCTACCAGACGCCGCTGTCGGTGGTCGAGCAGTTCGGGCTCGTCGACGCGGTCTACCCGGGCCGCGTCGACCTGGGCCTCGGCCGCTCGGGTGGCAAGCCGACCCCGGTGACCGAGACCGCCGACCGGGTCGTGGACGGGCTGCTGATCCCGGCCCCGTTCGACTTCTCGAAGCTGGCCGCCGGTCCCCGGTTCGCCGCCTACGCGGGACTGCTGCGCCAGCCGGGGGCCGCGCCGGCGCCGTTCGCCGAGATCGTCGACGACATCCAGGCCCTCATCGCCGGTACGCTCACCCGCGACGGACTCGACCTGCACGCGACCCCGGGCGAAGGTGCCAAGACCGAGCTGTGGATCCTCGGCTCCAGCGGCGGGGAGAGCGCGCGGGTGGCGGGGGAGCGGGGCCTGCCGTTCGCGGCCAACTACCACGTGGCCCCGTCGAACGTGCTGGAGGCGGTGGAGTCCTACCGTGCCGCGTTCCGGCCCTCGGCGGTGCTCGACCGGCCGTACGTGCTCGTCTCCGCCGACGTCCTCGCCGCCCCGACCGAGGAGCGGGCCCGGTATCTGGCGTCGCCGTACCGGCACTGGGTGCGCAGCATCCGCACGGGCACGGGCGCGATCCCGTATCCGACCCCGGCCGAGGCGGCGGCGCTGCCGTGGAGCGACGAGGACCAGGCCCTGGTCCGCGACCGGCTCGACACGCAGTTCGTCGGGACGCCCGCGCAGGTGGCCGCGCGGCTGGAGACACTGCGCCGGGTCACGGCGGCGGACGAGCTGCTCGTCACCACCATCGCCCACGACCCGGCGGACCGCATCCGCTCCTTCGAGCTCCTGGCCGGCGCCTGGTTCTAGAGGTCGCCGTGGAAGAGCACGCCGTGCAGCAGGGTGGAGAGCTCGCCGGCGTCGCCGACCGGGGCGGGAAAGTCGACGCGATGCCAGACGCCCGCCCCGGTGGCCACCGTGAACCCGTACCGGTCCAGCCGCATCGGCACCGCCCGCTTCACGGGAGTGCCGGCCGCGGCGAGCCGGGTCCGCAGGTACGCCCCGATCTCGGCCGCGTGGTGCCCGGCCAGGTCGGCGAGCAGGTGCTGCTCGTCCTCGTGCAGCGGGTCGGGCTCGCCGGCGGCGTAGCCGGCGTTGTCGAGCACGTGCCAGGTGTGCTGGTGGCGGACGCGGACCTGCTGGACCTCGACGCGGTACAGCGCCGCGCTCACCCCCACGTCGAGCAGGTCGGCGACGGGGTTGGCCCGCGCGAACGCGTGCGCGGCGGCCCGGCCGGCGACCGGGTCGAGCCGCACGGGCAGCCCGGTGACGCGGACCCGCCCGAGGCTCGGCGAGCCCGGCAGCGGCGGATGGTCGTCGACGGTCAGCACCACGGGCACCTGCCGCCGGGCCAGCCCGGCCAGGTCCCGGTCGACGCCGCTGCCGGTGCGGGCCAGCAGCAGCGGCCGCCCCTGCTCGTCGGCGGCGTGCGGCACGGGCAGCGCGTCGAACGAGGCGGCCGCCTTGACCGTCCCGGCCACGCGCCCGAACGCCAGCGTCCGCGCAATCTCAAACAGCGTCGGCCCCACGGCGGCCACCCCCAGTCGGTCGAGTAAGGGCAGCCTAACCTAAGCCGTCGGCTTCAGTCGAGGAGCCGCTCGCTCACATCCCACAGGCGGCGGGCGTCGGCCGGGTCGAGCATGGCCGAGTTCGCGTCGGACGGGATGCTGTCCGCGGTCAGCGGCCGCACCTCGTCGTCGAGCACGGCCACGTCGCTGTCCTTGAGGTACACCCCGCCCATGCCGGCGAGCAGCGGGCTGGCCGCGCCGAACACGAGCGTCGCCGCGCCCTGCTCGATGGTCTTCTTGCCGGCCGCCGGGTCGATGACCGTCGTGCCGTGCTCGTCGACGAGGCCCTGCGCGCGCAGGGACTCCAGCCGCTCCCCGGTGTGCGGGCCGGGGCCGACCACCACGCCGGGGTGGGCCGCGAAGGCGCGGATGCCCTCGCCGGCGAAGCGGCGGTCCAGCTCGACGGTGAACAGCACGTTGGCCCGCTTGGCCTGCGCGTACGCGACCACCGGGTCGTAGCCGGACGCGAAGTCCAGGTCGTCCCAGCGGATCTCGCCGAACCGGGCCGCCCCCGAGGTCACGTTGAGCACGCGTGCGCCGCCCGCCGCGCGCAGGGCCGGCAGCAGCGCCAGGGTGAGCTGGAAGTGCCCGAGGTGCGCGGTCGAGAACTGCAGCTCGTGGCCGCGGGCGTCCAGCCGCAGCGCCGGATGGAACTGCAACGCCGCGTTGTTGACGAGGATCTGCAGCGGGCGGCCGGCGTCGTTCCAGCGGGCGGCGAACGCGTCGACCGAGGCCGGGTCGGTGAGGTCGAGCCGCTCGACCCGCACGCCGGGGATGCCGCCGACGGCCGCCGCCGCCCGCTCGGGGTCGCGCGACGCGACGGTCACGGTGGCGCCGGCCGCGGCGAGGGCGCGGCTGACCTCCCGGCCGAGCCGGCCGTGCCCGCCGGTGACGATCGCCTCCCGCCCGCCGAGGTCGACGCCGTCCAGGACGTCGGCCGCGGTGGAGGCGGCGGTGAACGGGGTGGGCAGCGGTGCCTGGGAAGTCGTCATATGTCCAGTCTTATCGCCGGCACCCGGACGCGGAATCATTGTGAGTCCCGATTTCATGCGTCAGAGTACGAAGCATGCTCACCACCGACGCCCTGTCCGACGTCTTCGAACAGGTCGAGGTCCGCGGCGTGATCACCGGCGGGTTCGCGGTGCGCGGGCCGTGGGCCTCCCGCCACGCCATCAACCGGCCGCTGAAGCTCGCCGCGCTCGTCGCGGGATCCGCGCGGCTCAGCGTCGACGGCCCGGGCGGCCCCGGCGGGCCGGTCGACCTCGCGCCCGGCGACGTCGTGCTGCTCAACCACCGCACCTTCCTGGACATTCGCGGCGGCCGGGGCGACGGCCCGCCGGCCGACCTCGTCCCGGAGCTGGGCTTCGACTCGATGGCGCTGGCCGCGGCCGACCTGGCCACCGACGACGTGCTCGTCGGCGGGTGGGTCGAGGTCAACCCGGCCGGGCTGGAACTGCTGCGGACCGCGCTGCCCGGGCTCGTCCACGTCCGCGCCCGGACCCCGGCGGCGTCCCGGCTGGCCGCCCTCGTCGGGCAGCACTTCGTCGAGGCCTCCAGCGGGCGGCTCGGCTCCGCGTTCGCGATCCGGCAGAACGGCCAGCTGATCCTCCTCGAAGTCCTGCGCGCGTACCTCGAGCAGGAGCAGCCGCCGACCGGGTGGCTGCGGCTGCTGGCCGACGAGCCGCTCGCGCCGGCGCTGCGGCTCATGCACGAGCAGCCGGGCCGGGCCTGGGAGCTGGCCGAGCTCGCCCGGGCCGCCGGCATGTCCCGGACCAGCTTCGCCGCGCGGTTCCGCACCGTCGCCGGCACGCCGCCGCTGACGTACCTGGCGCGGTGGCGGATGGTGCTCGCCCAACGGGCCCTGCGCAACCCCGACGTGCGGGTCGGAGCGCTCGCCGCCGAGCTCGGCTACGGCTCCGAGAGCGCCTTCAGCACCGCGTTCAAGCGCGAGATCGGTGAATCCCCGCTGCGGTACCGCCAACGCCTGAGCACCCCCCGCCCTGCGTAGACTGCCCCGTCGTGACCATCACTCCCACGCCGTTCGACGCCGCCGTCGCGCTGTTGCAGGACGGCCGGCTCGTCGAGGCCGAGGCGCTCATGGTGCGCGAGGTGCAGGCGGTGACCGCCCGGCACGGCGCCGGTACCCCGGCATGGGCCTCGGTGCAGTGCGACCTCGGCAACGTGCTCATCAATGCCGACCAGGTGCCCCGCGCCATCGAGTGCTACCGCGCCGCGGTGTCGGTGTCGCCGCGCGACTTCCCGGAGTTCCACAAGGACCACCTGACCTACGTGAGCAACCTCGGCGGGGCGCTGCGGATGGCCGGGCGGCTCGACGAGGCCGAGGCGGAGCTGCGCCGCGGCGCCGAGGAGCGGGCCGCCTTCTACGGGCGCGACCACGCGGGGTACGGATTCGGCCTGGAACCCCTCGCCGAACTGCTGCTGGACCGCGGCGACCTCGCCGGCGCCCGCGCGGTCGCCGGGGAGATGGTGGCCAACCTCGACGCCGCCCGGCACCCGCGGGTCGTGGTCGCGATGGCGCTGCGGGCCGAGATCGTGCGCGCCCAGGGCCCGGCGGAGCCCGCGTTCGCCGGCGCCGAGCGGCTGCCCGCCGAGCTGGTCGAGGAGCTCGCCGGGGCCGTGCTGGCCCGCTCCGGCGCCGGGCGGCCGCTGCTGAGCGAGCTCGTCGCGCTGCTCGAGGCCCGGCTCGGCCCCGACCACCGGGCCACCCTCGCGACCCTGTCCCGCATCGCGAACCTCGGCCGGGACAGCGGCGACCAGACCGGCCGGATCGAGGCGATCCAGCGGGTCCTGGCCTCGCACGACCGCCAGGGCCAGGCCGAGGCGGCGCTCCAGGTCGCGCTGGGCCTGGCCCTGGCGCACGGCGACGCCGGCGACAAGGAGGCGGGCCTGCGCGCGTACTCCGGGGCGTACGAGCGCGCCACCCGCCTCGGCCGCCCCGAGCTGGTCAGCCAGGTCCTGCGCAACTGGGGGCTGGCCCTGCAGGACGCCGACCGCCCCGCCGACGCCGAGCGCGCCCTGGCCGACGCCGTGCGGGCCGCCGAGACCGGCGCCGACTACGAACTGCTCGGCCGCGGCCGGATCGCGCTCGGGCTGTTCCTGCAGCACCAGAACCGCCTCGGCGAGGCCCGCGGCGTGATCGAGCAGGGCCTGGCCGTGCTCGACCCGGTCCACCCCGACGCGATGATCGGCCGCAGCCACCTCGGCGCCGTGCTGGAGGGCCGCACCTGCGGCTGCGGCGACATGCCGGACACGATCGCCCGGGCGTACCGCGAGTTCGTGCTGAGCAAGGTGCCGCGCGGCCTGCTGGCCGACGTCCACGTCGAGGTGACCGGCGGCGACTTCCGGGTCAACGTCGAGCTGTCCCGGGAGCCGCAGCAGGCGGAGCTGGAGCGGCTCAACGAGGTCATGCAGTCCGCGTACGCCGAGTTCCGCCGCCGTCTCGTGGCGTCCTGACCGGCAGCGGGCCGGCGGCGCGGTGCACGAAGGCCGGCGGCAGGTTGCGCCACACCAGCCGGCTCGTCGCCGTGACCGCGAAGCGCCGCCCCAGCTCGCCGGCGAACCGGCGGGCGGGCGGCGTCCAGGCGGCGTGCGCGTAGGCGAACGTGGCGAACATGCCGTCCGGGGCGAGCACGGCCGTGACGGCGTCGAGGATGCGCGCCCGCACCGGCGCGGCCATCACCGTCCACGGCAGCCCCGAGACCACCACGTCGACCGGGTCCAGGGCCAGTCCGGTCAGGTCGGCGGCGGAGCCGGGCACGATCTCGACGGGCTCCCGTTCGTACCGCCGGGTCAGCCGCTCCGCCAGCCGCCCGTTCAGCTCGACGGCGACGACCCGGGTGCCGGGCGCGACCCGGCGCAGGATCTCGTCGGTGACCACGCCGGTGCCGGGACCCAGCTCGACGACGGTGCGGGCCCGCTCGAGGCCGAGGCCGCCGGTCATGCGCCGGGCCAGCGCGGGTGAGCTGGCGGCGATCGCGCCGGTCGTCAGCGGGCGGCGCAGGAACTCGGTGAGGATGGACATGGCGGCGACGCTAGGAGCGGCGGCCGTCACCGGTCGTCGTCCCGGCCGGCCGTCCACGTCCTCCCGCGGGAGTACCGTCGACGCCGTGCTCGCCGTCCTGCTCGCGCTGCCCGCGCTGCTGAACCCGCCGGCCGGAAGGGCACTCTGGGTGCAGGCCGTCATCCTGGCCGGCCTCGTGCTGCCGCTGCTCTGGCGCCGGCGCCGCCCGGGCGCGATGACCGCCGTCGTGCTCGTCGCCGCCTGGGCCGGGCTGCTCAGCCACGCGTGGGCCGAGCGGTTGCCCCTGGCGCACCTATCGATGCAGATCATGTTGTACACCCTGATCGTGCGCGGCCGCCGCCGGACCGGTGCCGCCGCCGCAGCCGCCGCGGGCGCCTTCTTCACCGTCTGGGCCCTCGGCACCGGGGCGGACGCCGGGTGGAGCGTGCTGACCTACGCGCTGTCGCTGGCCACGGTCTGGCTGCTGGCCGAGCTGGTGCGCGCCCGCCGGGCGTACGTCGGCGCCGAGCGGCGGGCCCTCGTGCGGGCGGCGGCGGCCCAGGAACGCGCCCGCATCGCGCGGGAGCTGCACGACGTGCTCTCGCACAGCGTGAGCGTGATGGTCGTCAACGCCGAGGGGGCCCGGCTGATGCGCCACACCGACCCGGCCGTGGTGGACCGCACGCTCGACCTGGTGAGCACCACCGGCCGGGCGGCACTGGCCGACCTGCGGCGGCTCCTGACGGTCATGGACGGGGACGCTCGTGCCCCGCAGGACCTGCACCGGCTGACGGACGGCATCCCGGGCGCCACGCTGCGGATCACCGGCAGCGCGTCGGGCGTGCCGGCCGAGGTGGTCGAGCAGGCGTACCGGATCGTCCAGGAGGCCCTGACCAATGCGGTGAAGTACGCCGGGGCCACCGCCGACGCGCTGGTCGACCTCGGCGAACCCGGGCCGGGCCGGGTGCTGCGGATCGAGGTCCGCGACGCCGGTGCCCGCGGTGGCGAGCCGCGGCTGCCGTCGTCGGGGCGCGGCCTCGCCGGGATGCGCGAGCGGGTCTCGGCGCTCGGCGGCACGCTCGACGCGGGGCCGCTGCCGGAGGGCGGCTTCCGGGTGCTCGCCGTGCTGCCGCTCGTCACAGCGGATCCACAGGTGGGTGCCGACAGGATGGGCTGATGACCGACCGTGCGCCGTCCCGCGTCCTCGTCTGCGACGACCAGGAGCTGATGCGGATGGGGCTGCGCATGGTGGTGGACAGCCAGCCCGACCTGAGCGTCGTCGGCGAGGCGGCGGACGGGCCGGCCGCGGTCGCCGCCGCGGTCGAGCACCGGCCGGATGTGGTGCTGCTGGACGTACGGATGCCGGGTCTTGACGGGGTGAGCGCGGCGGCCCGGATTCGCGCCGCGGTGCCCGCCACCCGGATCCTGATGATTACGACGTTCGATCTGGACGAGTACGCGTTCGGGTCCCTGCGCGCGGGCGCCGACGGCTTCCTGGTGAAGGACGCGCCCGCCGCCGAGATGCTGGTCGCGATCCGCGGCGTCCTGCGCGGCGACACGATCCTCGCGCCGTCGGTCACCCGCCGCCTGCTGGACCGGCACGTCGCTGATCCGCCGCCGGACGCCCGGCTGTCGCGGCTGACCGAGCGCGAGCGGGAGGTGCTCGGCCTCGTCGGGCGGGGCCTGAGCAACACCGAGATCGCCGACCGGCTCTTCCTCGGCGAGACGACGGTGAAGACCCACGTCCGCCGGATCCTCGGCAAGCTGCAGGTCCGCGACCGCATCGGCGCCGTCGTCCTGGCCCACGAGCACCGGCTCCTATGATCGTGCCGTGCCAGTGCCCGCCCGCCAGATCCGCGCCGCCTACACGGACCGGACCATCACGGTGTACCAGGCCTACTCGCCGGAGATCGCCGAGCCCGCGGTCGCGGCCGGGCGGTTCGTGGCCCCGTTCCGGCGGGAGCGGATGACCTGGATCAAACCGTCGTTCCTGTGGATGATGTACCGCTGCGGCTGGGCCGCCAAGCCCGGGCAGGAGCGGGTGCTGGCGATCGAGCTCACCCGGGAGGGCTTCGAGTGGGCCCTCGCCAACGCCGCGCTCAGCCACTACGACCGCGACCTGCACCCGGACCGCGCGGCGTGGTCCCGCCAGCTCAAGACCAGCCCCGTGCGGGTGCAGTGGGACCCGGAGCGCTCGCTGCGGTTGCAGCCGCTGCCGTACCGCTCGCTGCAGGTCGGCCTGTCCGGCGCGGCGGTCCACCGGTACGTGGACGAGTGGACCGCCGCCATCACGGACGTCACGGGAACCGTCCGAGAGATCCGGGCGCTGCTCGACGCCGGGCACGACGACGAGGCGGCGGCCCGGCTGCCGGTCGAGCGCCCCTACGAGCTGCCGCCGGGGGTCGGGGCGCGGATCAGTACCGGCGAGGCCTGAGGGTCTGGTCCATCTTCCGGCGGCGCGCGGCGGCGCTGACGTGGAAAATGATCCCGACGATGAGCAGGAACCCGCCGACCCCGGCGATCGCGAACCCGATGATGCCGAGCGGCACCCCGCCCGCATCCGGCCCGAACGGCGAGGGCACCTCCGACTGCGGCGTGTCGATGGTGACGTCGGGGATGGCCTGGATGAAGCCGATCACCCCGTACGCGAACATCCCGAAGCCGACCACGTTGGCCAGGATGCCGAGCCAGACCAGCGCCCGCCCCCAGCTCTTGCGGGCCGCGATCTCGGCCAGGAAGCTCTCCCGCTGCACCTCGTAGTTGTTGTACTGGTTGCCGGCGACGTTGTGGATGCTCCCGCCGGCGTGCTGGTCCCGCACGTTGTACACGGGCGCCGCCGTCGTCACCAGCTGCGTCTCGACCTGCCCGAAGGCCACGATGTCGCCCTCGCCGACCGGCACCGGCCCGGTGATCCGCCGCCCGTTGACGTACGTGCCGTTGCTGGAGTTCAGGTCCCGCACGACGAGCCGCCCGCCGTGCACCTCGATCGCCGCGTGCACCCGGCTCACCGACGGGTCGTTGAGCACGCTCGCCCGCCCGATCGTCGTGGGCCCGCCCCCGACCGGAATCCGCAGCCCGTTCCCGCCGTGCCCCATCACCTCGAGAAACACGGCACTCACCGCAACAACGCCAGCAGCGCGGACCCGGCCGGCCCGAGCCACTGTCCCAGCGTCGTGAGCGGCCCGACCAGCCCGGCCCCGGCCGCGGCGAACGCCCCGGCGTGCGCCAACGCCCGCGTGACCCGCTCGAGCCGGCCGGCCACTTCGGGCTTGTCCGCGGTACCGGCGACAACCGCCCGCTCCACGGCCGCCGCGTCCCGCAACAGGTGCCCGCGCAGGTCCTCCGGCACCGCGAGCCGCTGCACGGCCGCCTGCAACGCCCGCACCGCGGCATGCGCCTCGCCGATCGTCACGGTGGCGTACTGACCCCCGGCGTTGTACTGGTTGCCGGCAACGTTGTTGATATTGGCCGCTTGCTGATTCCCGATGTTGAACGTCATCGCTGCCCCCCAGCAGATGGTCCGGACACAGGGAAGATGTCCGAGGCGGCGATCTGATACATCGCCCGTCAGTGCAGCAGCCGCTCCGCCCGGTCGAGCGCCCCGTCCGTCCCGGCGACGACCCGATCGGGCCGCGCGGAGTTCACGGCGAGGAACGCGGGCATGCGATGACGCCGCCGGGGCGGCACCACGATGCGCAGCGAGTCCCCGTCCCGCGGTGCCGGCGCAGTAGGCTGGGGGATTCCAGGCCTGTGGAGATTTCGCAGTACAGCAGCGCAAGTATCCGCGAACTGGAAGGACAGTCCAGTGATGCGCCATGGAGATGCTGGGGATGATCTGATTCTGGTCACCGGGGCGGCGGGCAAGTCCGGCGCACCCACCGTGACGGCTCTGCTCGAGCGGGGCATGCGGGTCCGCGCCCTCGTCCGCAAGGTGGACGAGCGGTCGGCGAGGCTGGCGGAACAGGGCGCCGAGGTCGTCGAGGGCGATCTTCTCGACCTCACGTCGGTACGGGCCGCGACGCCGGGTGTCACCGCGGCGTACTTCAACTATCCGCCCAGCCGGGGGTACGTCGAGGCGGCGGTGAACTTCGCGCAGGCGGCCACCGACGACGGGGTGGCGGCGGTCGTCGAGCTCTCGCAGATCGGGGTGCGGCCCGACACCACCGCCATCGGGCAGCGGCACTGGATCGTGGAGCGGCTGTTCGACCGGGCGCCGCTGATGACCACGCACCTGCGCCCGACGCTGTTCACCGACTGGCTCAACAAGTTCTGGTTCCGCACCAGCCGCGGCGAGGGCTTCCTGCGCATGCCGCTCGCCGACGTCCGCTGTGCGCCGATCACCACCACCGACATCGCGAACGTCGTCGCCGGGATCCTGCAGGAGCCCAAGCCGCACGACCGCAAGACCTACGACCTGTTCGGCCCCGAGGAGCTCGACTGGGCCACCATCGCCGAGCGGGTGGGGACGGTGCTCGGGGTGCCGGTGCGCTACGAGTCCGTCGACATCGCGACGATGGTCCGGGCGCTGCTCGCCGGCGGCGTCGAACCCGACTGGGCGCACCACCTCGCCAATGTGGCGCAGGACTACCTCGACGGGTACTACTCCGGCTTCAACACCTACGTCGAGTCCATCGGCGGGTCGGCGCCGACGACGGTCGAGCGGTACGTCGCCGACAACCGGGCCGTCTTCGACGCGGACGGGAAGCTGGCCCTGACCGACGAGCGGCTCGCCCTGGCCGGGGTGGGGGGCTAGCGATGGAACTCGGTGCCTTCGGCATGTGGGTCAACCACCGGTCCACGCCCGTCGAGGACCTCGTCGCGTCGGCGCGGCTCGCGGAGGAGCTGGGCTTCGGCACCTTCTGGTGCAGCGGCTCGCCGGAGCCGGAGCAGCTCCGGCCGGTCCTCGACGCGACGACGACGGTCGTCGTGGCGGCCGCGATGGTGAACATGTGGAGCAGCGACCCGGCGGACGTGGCCCGGCAGGCGGCCGCGCTGGAGCGCGAGCATCCCGGGCGGGTGCTGATCGGCGTCGGGGCCGGGCATCCGGAGGGCGACGCCGACTACTCGCGGCCGTTCGAGCACCTGACCGGGTTCCTCGACGGGCTCGACGCCGCCGCGGAGCCGCTGCCGGCCGACCGGCGGGTGCTCGGCGCGCTGCGGCCCCGCACGCTGCGACTGGCCGGAGAGCGCAGCCGCGGTACCGTCCCCTACTTCACGGTCCCCGCCCACACCCGCTTCGCCCGCGAGCGGCTCGGGCAAGGGCCCATCGTGGCGCCCGGCGTGTCGTTCGTGCTCGACGCCGACCCGCAGCGCGCCCGCGAGACGGCGCGCGAGTTCGTCCACTGGTACCTCGGCCTCGCGAACTACACCGGCAACCTGAAGGCGTTCGGGTACACCGACGGGGACTTCGCCGGCCGCGGCTCCGACCGTCTCGTCGACGCGGTCGTCCCGCACGGCTCCGCCGCGCAGGTCGCCGCCGGGGCGCGGGAACACCTCGACGCCGGCGCCACGCACGTCGGGCTGGAGCTGGTCGGCGGGGGCGGCCGCGCCGCGTGGGCGGCCCTCGCCGACGCGCTCGGCCTGCGGGTCCCGGCGCGGGGAGCGTCCCGGTGAGGGCGCTGCAGCTCGCCGCCCGCGGCGACCCGTCCGAGGTGGTCCGGCTCGTCGACGTGCCCGACGTCGGCCCGCCCCGGCCCGGCGAGGTCGTCATCGACGTGGAGGCATCGCCGGTCGAGCCGACCGACCTGGCCATCATCGCCGGCACCTACGGCTACCTGCCGCCGCTGCCGCACCTGCTCGGCGCCCAGGGCGTCGGCCGGGTCGCAGCCGTCGGGCGGGACGTCGACTACGTGCGCGAGGGGGACCGGACCCTGGTGCCGCTGCTGAGCAACGCGTGGGCCGAGCGGGTCAGGACGGACGTGCCCTGGCTGCGGCCGCTGCCGAAGGGCGACGTCGGCCAGCTGTCGATGCTCGGGATCGACCCGCCGACCGCGTGCCTGCTGCTGACGGAGTTCGTCCGGCCGCGGGCGGGGGAGTGGGTGATCCAGAACGCGGCGAACTCGGGCGTCGGCCGGTCCGTGATCGCCCTCGCCCGCTCGCGCGGCCTGCGGACGGTCAACGTGGTCCGCCGCCCCGAACTGCTCGGCGAGCTCACCGCGCTCGGCGGCGACGTGGTGCTGGTCGACGGCCCGGAGCTGGCGGCCGACATCGCCGCGGCGACGGACGGGGCGCCGATCGCGCTCGCCCTGGACGGCGTCGGCGGCGCGTCGACCCAGCGGCTGCTCGACGCGATCGCACCCTGCGGCACGGTCGTCGTCTACGCCGGCATGAGCGGCGAGCCGGCCCGGGTGTCCAACCCGAGCCTGGTCTACGCCGGCCAGACCCTGCGCGGGTTCTGGGTGGTGAACTGGCTGCGGGAGCAGACCAGCGTCGAGAAGGTGGCCTCGTTGTACCGCGAGTGCGCCGCCGCCACCACCCCGTACCCGATCGCCGGGGAGTTCGGGCTGGGCGAGCACGCCGAGGCGCTCACGGTCGCGGCGAAGTTCCGCGGCAAGGCCATCTTCCGGCCCAACGGTTAGGCGATCGCCTGGTACACCGCGGTCCAGAAGTCGCGCGCGTGCGGCAGCTGCTGGTCGCCCGCGTGCGCGCGCTGGATCATGAGGATGGTCGTGAGGTCCTCGGCCGGATCGGTGTACCAGGCGGTGCCGTAGAACCCGTGCCACCCGTAGCTGCCCACGGACGGGCCGAGGTCGGTGCGGCGGGTGCGGACCGCCAGGCCGAAGCCCCAGCCGATCGCCGCCAGGTACCCGGGCCCGAACCCGCCGTTCGCCTTCTGCAGCGGCGTCAGCTGGTCGCTGGTCATCAGCGTCACCGAGGCGCGGGACAGCACGCTGTACGACCGCAGCGAGGACGCGAAGGTGAGCCAGTCCGCGGCCGTCGACACGACCCCGCCGCCGCCGGACTCGAACGCGGGCGGGCGGCTGAACCGGCCGTCGGGGCCGTCCTCGACGCCGGGCCCGCTGACCGGGACGTACGCCGTGGCCAGCCGGTCCAGGTCCGCCCCGGCGACGCTGAACCCGGTGTCGGACATCCCCAGCGGCTCGCAGATCCGCGCCCGCAGCGCGTCGCCGAACGACATGCCGGTCGCGCGGGCGACGAGCACCCCGGTCACGTCGGCGGCCGTGTCGTACAGCCACGCCTCACCCGGCTGCCGCATGAGCGGAAGGGCCCCGAGGCGCCGCAGGTACTCGTCCGGCTCCGGCTGACCGACCGCGTAGAGGGCGTCGGCGATCGGCACCGTCCCCGGTTCGGCGGGCACCATGCCGATGCCGAGGGTGTACGTCAGCAGGTCCCGGATCAGGATCGGCCGGTGCGCGGGCACCGTGTCGTCCAGCGGCCCGCCCGGATCGGCGAGGACCCGCCGGTCCGCCAGCTCCGGCAGCAGGTCGTCGACCGGGTCGTCGAGGCGCAGGGTGCCGTCCTCGACGAGGGTCATCACGCAGGCGGCGGCGATCGGCTTTCCCATCGAGCCCAGCCGGACGATCGTGCCGGTCCCCATCGCGGTCGACGATCCGGGCCCGGCGAAGGCGAGGGTGCCTGACGCCTCCACGTGTACCGTGCCGTGCCTGGCCAGCACCGCCACCGCCCCGGGCACGAAGCCGGCCTCCACCCAGCGCTCGAGCAGGTTCCGCAGTCTGGTCAGCCGGCGCGCCGAGAAGCCACCCGAGGTCATCCGTCGCACCCTACATGCTGCATCATCGGCTCGTGGAGGAGCGGATTCTGGAGAGCTTCGGCCGGCAGGGCCTGATGCGCCACCTCGGCGCCCGGATCACCCACGTCGGGGCGGGCACGGTGCACATCCGCCTCGACGCGCGCGAGGAGCTGACCCAGCAGCACGGGTACTTCCACGCCGGCGCGACGAGCGCGATCGCCGACAGCGCCGGAGGGTACGCGGCGCTGACGGTCTTTCCGGCGGGGACCGATGTGCTGACGGTGGAGTACAAGATGAATCTGCTGGCGCCCGCGGACGGGGAGTTCCTGGAGGCGGTCGGCACGGTCCTGCGCTCCGGGCGGACGCTCACGGTGTGCCGGCTGGACGTCTTCGCCGGGCGGGGCGAACGGCGGACCCTCGTCGCGGCCGGCCAGCAGACGCTCATCCGGATCGACGCCCGGTAGCGGTCGCACGGACGATCCCGTCCGGTTGGGCGCGCCGCTAGCGTGCCTGCATGTCCAATCTGCACCTGCACGTGAGCCGCGTGGGGGACGCCGACGTGCTCACCGTGCGGGGGCCGATGGTCGCCGCGCAGGCGATGACGTTGCACGCGGCCCTGGAGGGGCTGCTGCAGAACCGGGGCGCGGTGATCGTGGTCGACCTGGGCGAGGCGCGCCCGTGCGACCTGACCGCGCTGACCGTCCTGCGCGCGGCGGCGGCCGTGGCGGTCACCGGCGGCGGCGCGGTACGGCTGGCGGCGCCGTCCGCGGAGGCCCGGGCGGTGCTGGAGGCGGCTCGGGCGGCCAAGTATCTGCCGACCTTCCCGAGCGTGGCGGACGCGGTCTCAGCGTAGGCCGCGCCGGGCTCGCATCCGAGCGTCTAGGACGCGGCCTCAGCCTGGGCCGCGCCGGGCTCGCATCCGAGCGTCGAGGGCGCGGTCTCAGCCTGGGCCGCGCCGGGCTCGCATCCGAGCGTCGGGGACGCGGTCTCAGCCTGGGCCGCGCCGGAACCGCATCAGCAGCGTCGCGGCGACCGCGGAGACGCACGACGCGAGGAGGATGGCCAGCCGGGCGTGGTCGTTGGCGGCGGACACGCCGAACGCGAGCTCGGCGATGAGCAGCGACACGGTGAACCCGATCCCGGCCAGCAGCCCGCCGGCGGTCAGGTCGCGCCAGGTGAGGCCCTCCGGCAGGCCGGTGCGGGCGGCGCGGGCGGTGATCCAGGACGTGGCCAGGACCCCGATCGGCTTGCCCAGGACGAGCCCGGCGAGCACCCCGACGGTGACCGGGTCGCGCAGGGCGGGTGCGAGGGCGGCGCCTGCCAGCGGTACACCGGCGGCGAAGAACGCGAAGACGGGCACGGCGAACCCGGCGGACACCGGCCGCCACCAGTGTTCCAGGCGCCCGGCGGCGTCGTCCCCGCCGGACGGGTCGACGGGCACGGTGAAGGCGAGCGCGACGCCGGCGACGGTCGCGTGTACCCCCGAGGCGTGCACCAGCACCCACACCGCCAGGGCGAGGGGGGCGAGCAGCCAGCGGGTGCCCCGGCCGCCGCGGCGCACCACCCACGCGAACGCGGCGAGCGGGACGGCCGCGCCGAGCAGGGGCAGCACGGCCAGGCCGGCGGTGTAGGCGACGGCGATGACGAGGATGGCCAGCAGGTCGTCGACGACGGCGAGGGTGAGCAGGAACGTGCGCAGCGCGGGCGGGGTCCGCGAGCCGGCGACGGCCAGCACGGCCAGCGCGAACGCGATGTCGGTGGCGCTCGGCACCGCCCACCCGCGCAGCCGCCCGTCCGGCATGATCACGTTGACCAGGGTGTACAGCAACGCCGGCACGACCATCCCGCCGACCGCCGCGGCCACGGGCAGCGCGGCCCGCCGCGGTTCGCGCAGGTCCCCGGCGACGAACTCGCGCTTGAGCTCGAGCCCGGCCACGAAGAAGAAGATCGCGAGCAGCCCGTCGGCCGCCCACTCGGCGAGCGTCAGGCCGCCGAGGTGCAGCCCGCCGAGCGTCTTGTAGGCGGCCGCCCAGGGTGAGTTCGCCCAGGCGAAGGCGGCCAGGGCGGCGATGAGCAGCAGGACCCCGCCGGCGGTCTCAGTGCGCAGGATCTCGGCGATGCGGCGGGTCATGCCTCTATTGGACGAGCTCCGTGCGCAGCTCGTGGGCGCCGTCCGCGCGGGTCATCTCGTAGTAGACCCGGTGCCGGCCGTCCGGCAGGGCGACGACGCTGAGGTAGCGCAGGCCGCCGGGGGCGTGCGGGGAGGTGAGCGGCGCGCCGCCGGTGGCGGTGAGGGCGGCGAAGGTGCCGGTGGCCACCCCGGTGCGCTCCTCCCAGTTCTCCTCCGCCGTGGCCCGCCCGTCGTAGGTGGCCACGATCCCGTCCGCGGTCGGCAGGATCGCCGAGACCCGCACGCCGCGGGCGTCCCAGGCACCCGGACGCCCGGCCAGCGCCACCCCCTGCCATTGCCAGGCGAGGCCGTCGGGGCTGGTGGCGTACCAGGTGGACATGCGGTCGGCGTGCTCGTCGGTCTCCAGCGGGTGGCAGGAGGCCCACAGGTGCCATCGGGCGCCGTCGCAGTACACGACCGGGTCCTTGACGCCGACCGTGTGATCGCCGGGCAGGACCGTCTTGGCCGGCGCGTCGGTGAGCTCGTCCGGCGAACCGGCCTCGAGGACGTCGACCCGCCAGTGCTTGGTGCCGGGGGTGGCGACGCTGACGTAGAGCCGCCAGCGGCCCTCCGGGGTGCGCACGAGGGCGGGCCGCTCCAGGGAGGCGCCGCCGAAGCGGTCCTTGTGCACCTCGGCGACCGGGGTGAACCGCACGCCGTCGGCGGAGCGGGCGACCACGTTGGCGTAGCCGCGGCCCTCGCCGATGGGACGGCGCAGCCGGTACGCGAGGTAGATGTCCTCGCCGTGCCGCCACGCGCTCGGGGCGCCCGCCCAGGTGCCGGTGCCGCCGTCGGGCGGGGCGACCGCCACGGCGGAGTCGTGCAGGCGGGGCAGCGGCGGCACGTTCACGAGGTGGCTCCCTTCGGCGTGTACCGGCTGGCGTGCTCCAGGCTGAGCCAGTCGGCGTACGACTCTCCGCTGACATCCTCCAGCCTGCGGATCTCGTCGGTGAAACGGGGGAGGAGCGCCGCGCGTTGCGCCGGGGGCACCCGCGGGCGGCTGCCGTGCCGGCGGTGCAGCAGGTTCAGCAGCGGCGTGCGGGCCGCGACCCGCACCGGCACCGGGAAGTGGTGCCCGATCCGCCCGCCGGTGCGCAGCGCGAGCCGGATGACGGCGTTCGCGGGCGTGTCGGCGACGAACCGCCGCACGTTCTCCGGCGGCGCCTCGGCCAGCAGCCCGGTTGCCACCCCCAGGAACGCGCACACCCGGTCGAGCGTGGCCGCCGGGGCGTCGCGCAGATCGCGATAGCGCAGCAGCAGGACCCGCTCCCGCTCGACGTGCTCCAACAAGCTTTTTACCTGCGTTCCGTACTGGCCGAGGCCGGTGTACTGCCAGAACGCGGCCCACCCGGCGGCCGTCCGCCGCGGCTCCAGCTCCACCGCGCGCAGGAAGTCGGACTCCGACTCCAGTCCCGCCCCGTACAGGTGCGCCCAGTTCGAGTGCGCCCGGTCGACCGGGTCCCGCAGTACCAGGATGATCTTCACCTCGGGCAGCAGCTTGGCGATCCGGGCGTGCGCGTCCAGGTCGTGCAGGTAGAACGGGGTCGCCTCGCCGCGCAGGGCCCCGGGCGGCGCGGGGTCGAACAGCGCCTCGTAGTCGGCCCGCCGCCACACGTGCTCCTGGTAGGTCTGCACGTCGCCGGGCCCGCCGCGGCGGGGCGGCGGCCCGTCGGTGAGGAAGAACTTGGGCTCCTTGACGGCGGAGAGGTACAGGCCGGGGTGCGGCGCCAGCGCGGCGTGCAGCGCGGAGGTGCCGGCCTTCGGTACCCCGGCGATCAGGAAGTCGGGGAGGGCCATGCGGCCACGGTAGGCAGTCCCCGGCTTAGTCGTCAATACCGATCGACTGAATGGGTTATTGCCGTCCTCAGTGGACGGAGGCGCGGCGGGTGAACAGCGCCACCCGGCTGCGGGCCGTCTCCGCGCGGGCGATCGCGCCGGCGTGCTGGCGGTGCCGGTCGGTGGCGGTCGCGGCGCGCACGGTCAGCCCGTCCGCGGTGCGCCAGATGTCGAGGTCGTCGCAGGCCTGCCGGGCCAGCCACAGCCCGGCGCCGGCGCGGGTGGGGCTCGGCCGCGGGCGGTACCCGGCGGTCGGGTCCGGCTGGCCGTCGCCGCGGTCGCTGACGCGGCACTCGACCACGCCGTCGCCGGCCCACAGCGTCAGGTCGACCGGCGGCCGCCCGTGCAGGTACGCGTTGGTGAGGATCTCGTTGACGGCGGCCGCGAAGTCGGTGCGCACCAGCGTGGCCACGTCGTCGAGGGCGGCGACGACCCGGCGGCGGATCGGGTCGAGGTCGCGGATCGTGGCCGAGCCGCGCAGGTGCAGCCGCGGCTCGCCGGGCGGGGCCGCGGTCGGGCGGTGCGGGCCCAGCTCGCCCAGCACGCCGGCCGGGTCGGTGTGGCCGGGGTTGAGCGCCCGCCCGGAGCGGGTGAGCAGGAACGGGTGGGTGGCCAGCAGGAAGCCGAGCAGCGGCTCCGGCGTCGCGGCCGGATAGGCGCACACGGCGGTCAGGTCGCTGCCGGGCACGGTCAGGTCGAGCGCGGCCTCGAACCGCGCGGCCCGCGCCCAGTCCTCCTCCTCGGCGCCCGCGTCGGGCTCCAGGACGGCGACGACGGGGCCGCCCGTCTCGGCGTCCGGCCGGTCCGCCCGGGCCTCGGGGCGGGTCAGCCGGTGGCAGGCGGCCAGCGCCGCGGCGGGGCGGGTGTGGACGTCGGGGCGGGCGAGGCGGCGCAGCGGGGGATCGCCGAGCCGGGCGCCGACGACCGCCGCGTGCGCGGGGTCGCAGGCGAGCACGAGCCGCCCGCCGCTCGCGCCGGCCGCCGCGAGGCGATCGGCCAGGTCGAGCGGATCGTCGTACAGCAGCGCGGCGTGCCCGATCACGGCGACCGGCCGATGTCCGGGCAGCGGCCCGCAGCCCGGGCTCGCCGTGCGCTCGCCCAGGCCGGTGGCCGCGCGTCTCGTCGATCGATGGTGACCCGTCTGCCCCGGCCCGCGCGCGGCCAAACAATTCCGCGTACCCGCGTCCGGCCGTCCGGACCGGGAGGTGCATGCCGTGGACGATGCCGGCGAGGCCGAGGCGGAGCGGCGCTGCCCGGGGTCCACATCGCCGCCCGCCACCCGCCCGCCTGCCGGCCACCTGCCCGCCGGCCATCCGCCCGCCGGCTCCGACGGGCGGCTGAGCCGCGGCGGGGGTGGCGCGCCGTGCCTGTTCGCGCCGCGCGGCACCCCCGCCCCGACGGTCAGGACGCCGGTGCGGGCTCGCGTTGCGTGGGCGGCGCCGCCGGCGGGGCGGTGTCGTCGTCGCCCGGGTCGCGCGGGGCGTGGTCGTCGACCATGGTGCGCTCGTCGAACGGCAGGCGCCCCGCGAGGACCTCGTCGCAGCGCTCGCGGTCGAAGTCGTTGGTCCACTTGCCGACCAGGATCGTGGCGACCGCGTTGCCGGCGAAGTTGGTCAGCGCCCGCGCCTCGGACATGAACCGGTCGATGCCGACGATCAGGCCGACGCCGTCCACCAGCTCCGGCCGGTGCGCCTGCAGCCCGCCCGCGAGGGTCGACAGCCCGGCGCCGGTGACGCCCGCCGCGCCCTTCGAGGCGATGATCATGAACAGCAGCAGGGAGATCTGCTGCCCGATGCTCAGCGGCTGGCCCAGGGCGTCGGCGATGAACAGCGACGCCATCGTCAGGTAGATCGCGGTGCCGTCGAGGTTGAAGGAGTACCCGGTCGGCACGGTCAGCCCGACGACCGTGCGGGAGACGCCGGCGTGCTCCATCTTGGCGATCAGCCGGGGCAGCGCCGACTCCGACGACGAGGTGCCGAGGATCAGCAGGAACTCCCGCGCCAGGTACTTGAGCAGCAGCAGGATGTTCACGCCCGCGACCGTGCGCAGGAGGACGCCCAGCACCAGGAAGACGAAGATCGCGCAGGTCAGGTAGAAGCCGGCCATGATCTGCAGCAGGCTCTCGATCGCGCTCCAGCCGCCCGCGCCGACGACCGCCGCGATCGCGCCGAACGCACCGATCGGGGCCAGCCACATGATCATGGCCAGGACGCGGAAGACGAGCTTCTGGAGGTACGAGATGCCGACCAGGATCTTCTGACCGGCCTCCCCGATGGAGTGCAGCGCGAAGCCGGCCAGCAACGCCACGAGCAGCGCCTGCAGCACCTGCCCCGAGGTCAGCGAGGAGAAGAACGTGGTCGGGATGATCCCCAGCAGGAAGTCGGTCGTGGAGCCGGAGCCGCTGGCCGCCTGCTTCTCCGCCGCCGCCTTGGCCGCGTCGGTCAGGTGCATGTTCGCGCCGGGCTGCAGGATGTTGCCCACGACCAGCCCGATCGCGAGCGCCACGGTCGACATGACCAGGAAGTAGCCCAGCGCCAGGCCGCCGACCTTGCCGACCCGGGCGAGCCTGCGCACCGAGCCGATGCCCAGCACGATCGTGCAGAAGATGATCGGACTGATCATCATCCGGATCAGGTTGACGAAGCCGGTGCCGAGCGGCTTCATCTCCAGCGCCGTCTTGGGGAACAGCAGGCCGAACGCGGCGCCGAGGACCACCGCCACGATCACGGCCAGATACAGCAGATGGGTGCGGTCGCGCCGCGGGGCGGGCGCGGTGTCGGGGGGTGTCATATCCCTGAGCATGGGAGTCACAGTGACCTGGGTCACTGTTCTGTACATTGCGTACATGTCGCCGCGCCGTTGGAGCCTCGCCCGTCAGCTGCTCGGCCTGCAGCTGACGGTCATCACGGTACTGGTGGCCGGGACCCTCGTCGGCGCGTACGTCCAGGCCGACCGGGCCAGCCTCGACGCCGCCCGGCAGAAGGTGCTCGGCATCGCCTGGAGCGTCGCCGACTCCCCAGCGGTGCGCGACGGGCTCGCCGGCCCCGACCCGACGGCCGTCCTGCAGCCGCTCGCCGAGCAGCTCAACCGGGACGCCCAGACCGACTTCGTGGTCATCATGACGCCGGGCGGCATCCGGTACACCCATCCGGACCCCCGCCAGATCGGCGGGCACTTCCTGGGCACGATCGACCCCGCCGTGCAAGGCCGCCCGCTCACCGAGACCTACACCGGCACCCTCGGCCCCTCGATGCGGGCCGTGGTCCCGGTGCGGGCGGGGGAGCGGATCGTCGGCCTGGTCTCGGTCGGCATCCGGCTCACCTCGGTCGCCCGCGAGGTCCGCGCCCGCATCCCGTCGCTGCTGGTGACCGCCGCCCTGGCCATGCTGCTGGCCGGCGTCGGCTCCTGGCTGGTGAGCCGCTGGCTGCGCCGCCGCACCCACGACCTGGGCCCGGAGGAGCTCGCCCGGATGTACGAGTTCTACGACGCCGTCCTGCACGCCGTCCGCGAGGGCCTGCTCCTGCTCGACCGGCACGGCCGCCTGCTGCTCGCCAACGACGAGGCCCGCCGCCTGCTCGCCCTGGACGAGTCGGCGCTGGGCCGCCCGATCGGCGAGGCCGGCCTGCCTGCCGCGCTCGGCGGCGCCCTGGCCGAGGGCCGCTCCCGCACCGACGAGATCCACCTCGCCGGCGACCGCGTCCTCGTCATCAACCAGGCCCCGGCCGCCGCGGGCGGCAACGGCGCCCCGCTCGGCACGGTGGTGACCCTGCGCGACCACACCGACCTGCAGGCCCTCACCGGCGAGCTGGACTCGGTCCGCGGCTTCGCCGAGTCGCTGCGGGCCCAGGCCCACGAGGCCGCCAACCGCCTGCACACGGTCCTGTCGCTGATCGAGCTCGGCCGCTCCGACGACGCGATCGACTTCGCCGGCAAGGAGCTCGCGGTGGCCCAGCGCCTCACCGACCGCGTCGTCGGCGCCGTGCGCGAACCGGTCCTGGCCGCGCTGCTGCTGGCCAAGGCGTCGCAGGCGGCGGAGCGCGGGGTGGAGCTCGAGGTGGCCCCGGACGCGGAGGTCCCGGAGGCCGCCCTGCCGCCCGGCGACCTCGTCACGATCGTGGGCAACCTGCTGGACAACGCCATCGACGCCGCGGTCGCGGCCCCGCCCCCGCGCCGCGTCGAGTTCGCCGCGGTCCGCCGTTCCGGTGAACTGTTGTTGTGCGTAGCCGACAGCGGGCCGGGCCTCGACCCCGCCGACGTGACGCACGCGTTCGAGCGCGGCTGGTCGACGAAGCCGGCCTCGGGGAATCTCGCCGGGCGGGGACTCGGCCTGGCGCTCGTGGGGCAGGCGGTGCACCGGCACGGGGGCGCGATCGACGTCGCCGGCGCGGCGTTCACCGTGCGGCTGCCGCTGGCTTCCCCGTCTCCGGTGGGTGCCTCGTGATCCCCGTTCTGGTCGCTTCCGGGGGTGCCTCGTGATCCGGGTTCTGGTGGCTTCGGGGGGTGCCTCGTGATCCGCGTTCTTGTGGTCGAGGATGAGCCGATCGCCGCGGATGCGCACGTGCTGTACGTCTCGCGGGTGGCCGGCTTCTCGGTCACGGCGCAGGCGACGACCGCCGCGGAGGCGCTGCGCGTGCTCACCAGCCAGCCGGTGGACCTCGTGCTGCTGGACATGAACCTGCCCGACATGCACGGCATGGACCTGGTGCGGGCGATGCGCGCGGCCGGGCACCCCGCGGACGTGATGGCCGTGACGTCGGCCCGGGACCTGGACGTGGTCCGCGCGGCCGTGTCGCAGGGGATCGTGCACTACCTGCTCAAGCCGTTCGCGTTCCCGGCGCTGCGGGACAAGCTGGAGCGGTACCGGCAGTACCGCACCCAACTGGAACGCTCGGCCTCGGTCGCCGACCAGGGCGAGGTCGACGGGCTGCTCGCCACCCTGCGCGGGCAGTCCCCGACCCACCTGCCGAAGGGCATGAGCCCCGAGTCGCTGGCCGCGGTCGCCGACCTGATCCGCTCGGCCACCGGCGGCCTGTCGGCGGCGGAGGTGGCGCAGTCGCTGCAGGCCTCCCGGGTCACCGCGCGCCGCTACCTGGAGTACCTGGCGGAGCGGGGCGCGGCCGGGCGGCACCTGCGCTACGGCAACACCGGGCGCCCGGAGGTCGAGTACCGCTGGATTCCGTGATGCCTACTGTTGACACATGGACTCGCTGCGAGCGGAACTTCGGCGCCTCCGCGCCGAGGCGGCGGCCGAGGTACTGGCCCTCGAATCGGATCTGCGCGCGGTCTTCGAGGCGTCCCGCGAGTCCAACGCCGACGACGAGCACGATCCCGAGGGCAGCACCATCGCGTACGAACGGGCGCAGCTCACCGCGGTGCTGGACGCGACCCGCCGCCGGCTGGCCGACCTGGACGACGCGCTGGCCCGGGTCGACGCCGGGACCTACGGGGTGTGTACGCGCTGCGGGCGCCCGATCCCGGCCGAGCGGCTGCTGGCCCGCCCGTCGGCCCGCACCTGCGTGACATGCGCGTGAACCGGCCGCCGTGCCGCTCGGCGCCGCCCTCGCCGCCCGCTGCTGCGGCGTTCCGCGTGGGGCGATTGCTGGATTATCGAATTACCGGTAATCGTAATTACGGTAATTCGGCGGCGGTCACGGAGCGTGTCCGGACACGCAGCACGGCCGGTCACCCCTCCACAGGAGACCGGCCGTGCTGCTGTCCGTGGGGGCTCAGTTCGCGGCCTCGAGCTGGGCGTCGGAGCCGCTGAACACGGTGCCGCGCTCGAAGGCGGTGGCGAAGCGCTCCTGCAGGGCGTCGAGCTCGGAGAACTCGGCCTGGTGGACGGACTCCGACCCCTGCGCCGCGAAGACGTGGTCGTCCTCGGAGGCGTCGTGGCTGTAGTTGGTGTAGTCGGTGGACTCGTAGTGCACGGCCCCCGGCGCGTCGTACTCGACGTGCTGCCCGGTCGAGAAGTCGGTCGACTCCTGCGCGTGGTGGTCCTGCTCGTACACCCCGAACTGCGACTGGGCGTCGTACTCCGAGCCCTCCGCCTGGTGCAGCTGGTCCAGCTCGCCGCTCTCCTGGCCGGCCTCGTACTGTCCGTAGTCGACGTCGCTCATGGTCTCTATCTCCCTCAAACGTTGTTTGCCTGTTGGCAAGAACGTTAGGGCGACGGCGACCCGCACAAATCCCGGAAACGTGCCACCCGCCTGACCGCCCGCTCTACGAGTCGGTGGGCGACGGTCAGCTCCTGGGTTCACCTTCCGCCGGCGGCAGTGTGAGGCCGACGAGCTTGGCCAGGAATCGGTTGGCCTGCTCCGGGAAGGGCGGCCAGGGCAGCTCGGGCTCATTGATCCGCATCGACAGCATCCCGATGACGGCCGTCCGGAGGTCGAGCGCGACGGTGGCGGCGTCGCCGGGCGCGGCCACCCCGGCGTCCATACAGCGCTGCACCGCCGCCGTGGTGCGCGTGAACATGACCTCCTTGAAGGGCATGCCGACCTTGCTCTCGTGCATCACCTTGTACAGGCCGGGATGCTCCTGCACCCAGCCCGCCTGCGCCAGGATCCGGGCGCGCAGGCCGAGCGCGGGGTCCCGATGGGCGGCCTCGGCACCGTCGGAAGCCTGCAGCATCTCCGCATGGCAGCGCTCCATGGCCGCCGCGACGAGCGCGTCGCGATCCGGGAAGTACAGGTACACCGAGTTGGGGGAGATCGACACCGCCCGGGCGACCGCGCGCAGCGACAACGCCTCGTCGTCGGCCAGCTCGCCGAGCATCCGCACGGCGGCGGCAATAATCTCGTCCCGCAGCCGCTCGCCCTGCCCGCGGGCGTTCGGGCGGCGCGGGCCCGCCGAGCTGGTGTCGTCCATCGCCCGATCATTCTAGGTTCGCGCCCTTGCGCTGCGGTCACCCCTGACAATACGCTCGTCCATGCAAGGACACCTGTCCTCATAACGCGGGGAGATCGCCATGCCGCTCACACTCCAAGAGGCCCAGACCGTCATCGCCGGCGCCCACGAGCGCGCCGGTGCGATCGCCGCACAGGTCACCGTCGCGGTCGTCGACGAGGGCGGCCACCTGCAGGCCCTCGGCCGCATGGACGGCGCACCGCCCCTCTCGGCCCAGATCGCCGAGACCAAGGCGGCCAGCGTCGCCCTCTTCCGCCGCGACGGCGCCGCCCTGCGCCAGATGCAGGAGGCCAACCCCGGCTTCTTCGCCCAGCTGGACCGCATTGCCCCGATGCCGATCCTGGCGGGCGCCGGCGCGGCCCTCATCCGGCGCGGCGACACCGTCGTCGGCGCCCTCGCGGTCAGCGGCGGCACGGCCCCGGGCCAGGACGACGAATGCGCGGAAGCCGCGCTTGCGGTCCTCGCCCCCTAGCCAAGCCCCGGCGCCCATCGAGGTGGCAATCGCCGGAGTGGTCAAAGCTTTGCTGATCCTGTCCGATGCCGGGGTCTGCGGTGCTTCTGGGAAGATGCGGCTCGATGTGCCGCGGCGCGGGGTCGGCGGCGTCGCAAGAAATGCTGCGGGGTGGCGGATGGCGACAGAGAAGATGTTGGTCGAGTGGGAAGATGGGGCGCGTCTGACCCAATCGGCGAAGAAGCCCGGTTCATTCAGTGCTTTGACCCGTAACGGCGCCACGAACGACCTGGGTCAGGTTACTTTTCGCGCAATAGACGGGGAACGCACCGCACTCGGGAACTTCGTGCACGACGTTGCCGTCCAGGTCGCTGCCCAGGTCGCTGTCGCGTTGGCGGAGAAGGCCTGGGAAACGGCCAAGCCGCACGTCGATACCTGGGTGACCGAAACCGCCGTCCCGGCCGCCACGTCGGCGGTGGCGTCGGCTGGCTCTGCCGTTGGCTCGGCCGCGGTATCGATCGGGTCGGCGGTGGCGTCGGTCGGCTCCGTTGTCGGTACGGCTGCCGTGCAGGCTGGCTCCGCAGTGGGCTCGGCTGCCGTATCGGCCGGCTCCGCCGTGGGTTCGGCCGCAGTGGCGGCCGGCTCCGCGGTGGCGGCGGCCGGCTCGGCTGTCGGGTCGACCGCGTCATCAGCGTGGAACTGGCTGACCCGCAACGAGGGCAAGCCGGTCGTCGAGCTCGAGTCGTACACCGCGGTGGAGGCCGGTGTGGTGGTGGAGGTTACGCCGGTGGATGCATCGCATGACGTGGCCGCGGCTGTCGAGGCGTACCGGGCTGGTATGAGCCGGGCGGAAGCGCAGCAGCGCATCGTCGCGGCGCTGGCTGCCCGGCTGTTCAGCGAGCAGCAGATCGCGATCGTCCGCAACGCGCGGATCACAGACGGCGGCGACACACCGGAGCTGGACAGCGCAGCCCTGGCATCGACGCAGCAGCAGATCGGCGAGAGCCTCCAGCTGATTCTGGAGACCGCCACCACGCTGCTCGGCGAAGACGCGATGGCGGACCTGCGCAACATGCTCGGCTCTGCGCTCGCCGAGGAAGACGGGCAACTCGAACGACGCATATGAAGCGTCTCGCTCCCGTCAGTTGCGTTACACGCGCGGTTGTGGCAGTCGCGCAGCCGGCCGGCCGCGCTTGCCCGGCGGGGTGGTCGATGGTCGTGGTCAACCGGCCGGTGCATACTCACTGCCCATGACGTACGACCTCGCAGTCTGGGAAGGCGATCGCCCGGAGGAATCGGATGCGGCGGGGGTGTTCTCCGCGCTGTACGACCGGTACATGGCGGGAGGCGACTCGCCACCCACGCCGGCGATCAGCGCGTACGTGGAGGCGCTGCTGGACAGGTGGTTCGAGATGGGCGACCCGCGGGATGTCGACGACGTGAGCCCGTGGTCAAGCGCACCCCTGATGGACAACGCGTCAGGTCCGATCATCTACTTCACGATGCGGTACAGCATGGCCGACGAGGTATCCGCCGCCTGCGCCCGTATGGCCGCCGAACGGGGACTGGTCTGCTTCGACGTGCAATGGAACCAACTCCGGCCAACTGCCGACGAGTCCTGACCTGCGAAGTTTGGATCGGCATCCTCGTCTGCCGCGGCAGGGCCTCGGCGTTCATGGTGGCTGGTGACGCAACGCAATGCATGGCTGCGTCTCCCGTCCTGAGTTCCCGGGTGAGCTTGTCCTGCGGGCTGCGGTGGCGGCCTATCGCGTCTCGGCGGCGGTCGTCGGGGACCGGCTGGGCTGGTCGGTCTCGTCCGTGTGTCACGGGTACGGCAAGCGGCTCGAAAGCTGTGGATCAGTCCTGACCTGCACTGTGGTTCGGCAACCGCTGCAGCGCGGTGACGACCGTATGCAGCCGGCTTTCGAGCGGCCCGCTCAACTCCAGCACCGGCGTGTCCGGCCAGGCGTCCAACGGGTCGTCGTAGACCAGATCCAATATCGCGGCGTTCGCCTTCGAACGAAGGCCGGGCATGTCCGAAGGCGGCAGTATCTGCTCCGTCTCGGGTGTGATCACCAGGATGACCAGGAGATCCAGGCCTGCGAACACCGGCCGTAGCCAGGCACCGTCCGCCTCGTCAGCGGGGTCCGCGCCGGACGCGGCCAGGTATGCGAGAAAGTCCAGCGGCGTCCGGTCGAAGATCACGCCGGACGACGACGGCGGAGCCCGCGCGGGACGGCGCGGGCTCCAAGAGGTTCGGTCAGCTGTTGGACTTGGGCAGGCCCGGCGGGTTGACCGCGGAGGTGGGCACGGCCTCGGTGTCGAGGTTGTACGCGGCCAGCCACGCCTGGTACTGACCGTTCTGGATCAGGTAGTTGATCGCGTCGGCGATGGCTTTGATGAGGCCGTTGTCCTTCTTGGTGGTCGCGGCGATCAGGCCCTGCAGCGACTCGCCGGCGCCGGAGTAGACGCCGGCGTTGCGTACCGCGTCGGGGGTGCCCTGGGTCTGGCTGATCTGGAAGGCGATGCCGGGGTTCGGGCCGAAGTAGCCGTCGATCTGGCCCGAGACGATGGCCTTGAAGGTGCTGGGCGTGTCGGCGAAGTACTTGATGTCCAGGGTCTTGCCCTCGGCCTTGAGCTTCTCCTGCCAGGCGACCAGGATCTTCTCCTGGTTGGTGCCGGCGCCGACGGCGACCTTGAGGCCGGCGAGGTTGCGGTAGTCCTTGCCGAAGTTCCAGGAGCTGCCCTGCTTCACCGCGAAGCCGAGGTTGTCCTGGCGGTAGGAGGCGAAGTCGTACTTCTCCTTGCGCTGCTCGGTGTCGGTGATGTTGGAGAAGCCGACCTCGTTCTTGCCCGAGTCGATGCCGACGAACAGGTTGTCCCACGTGTCGTTGTTGAACTCGGGCTTCAGGCCCAGCACCGCGGCGACGAGCCGGCCCAGGTCGGGCTCGGCGCCGGTCGGGGTCCTGTCGTCGTCGCCGATGAAGGCGAGCGGCGGGAACCCGGTCGGCAGGGCGCCCAGGCCGATGGTGAGTTTTCCGTCGGCCTTTATCTTCTCCGGTACCGCATCCGCGATGCTCTGCTGCCGCTCGACCTTCAGTTCGGCGGGGCGGCCGATGCCCTTCGCCTGCGCGCCGATGCTCACACTGCCGGCCGGGGCGCCGGCGTCCGCCGCGGCGTCGGTGCCGCAGCCGGCGAGGAGGGTGAGCACAAGCAGTACCAACGCGGGCTTTTGCATGGTTTCTCCAAAGCGGTGTCAGAGGACCTTCGAGAGGAACTCGCGGGTGCGGGCCTGGTGCGGGCGGTCGAGGACGTCGGCGGGCGGGCCCTGCTCGACGATCGCGCCGCCGTCGATGAACACGACGGTGTCGGCGACCTCGCGGGCGAAGCCGATCTCGTGGGTGACGATCACGAGCGTCGTGCCGGTCGCGGCCAGCCGGCGGATCGCCGCGAGCACCTCGCCGACCAGCTCGGGGTCGAGCGCGGAGGTCGGCTCGTCGAACAGGATCACGCTCGGTTCGAGGGCCAGGGCGCGGGCGATCGCGACGCGCTGCTGCTGCCCGCCGGAGAGCCGGCGCGGGTAGGCGTCGCCGCGCTCGCCCAGCCCGACCTCGCCCAGCAGCTCGATCGCCCGCTCGCGGGCGGCCGCGCGGGGCAGCCGCCGGTGCGCGATGAGCGGCTCGGCCACGTTGTCGCGCGCGGTCAGGTTCGGGAACAGGTTGAAGCTCTGCGCGACGAACCCGATGCGCGTCCGCTGCCGTCGTACGGCACGTTCGGGCAGCTCGTGCAGGCGCGCGCCGCGGACCTCGACGCCGATCAGCTCGCCGTGCACCGCGACATAGCCGAGGTCGGGGCGTTCGAGGTGGTTGATGGTGCGCAGCAGGGTCGACTTGCCGGAGCCGGACGGGCCGAGGATCGCGACCGCCTCGCCGGCTTGGACGGTGAGGTCGACGCCCTTGAGTACCTCGTGCGGGCCGAACGCCTTGTGCACGTTGCGGATCTCCAAGGCCGGCGCGCTCATCGCGGGCCCCCGGCGGCGGCGCGCACCGTGCCGCGGGCGAAGTACCGCTCGACCCAGAACTGCACGACCGACAGCGCCGCGGTCATCAGCAGGTACCAGGCCGCGCCGACGATGAGGATCGGCACGATCGACTCGGGGTGGCGCGACTCCAGCACGAACACCGCGCCGAACAGGTCCAGCAGCGACACGTAGTAGACCAGCGAGCTCGCCTTGACGAGGCCGACGAGCTGGTTGCCGTACGCCGGGACGATCGAACGCAGCGCCTGGGGCAGCACCACCCGGCGCAGCTGCCGCGCCTTGGACAGTCCGAGCGCGGTGGCCGCCTCGATCTGCCCGTGCTCGACCGAGAGGATGCCGCCGCGGATCACCTCGGCCGCGTACGCCGCCTCGTTCAGACTCAGCGCGATGACCCCGATGGCCAGGGGCGTCAGGCTGCTCGTCCGCACCTCGGCGAACACCGGGCCCCAGGGGATGCCGACGCCGAGCCGCGGATAGAAGTACGAGAAGTTGAACGTGATGATCAGCAGCAACGGCAGCGGCAGGGCCCGGAAGAACCAGACGTACGCCCAGGCCAGCCCGCCGATCAGCGGATTGCTCGACAGCCGCCCGAGCGCGACCACCACCCCGAGCAGCAGCCCGAGGACCGCGCTCAGCGCGACCACCTTCAGCGTGACCACGACGCCGTCGAGGATCGACTCGCGGGTGAAGAACGGCCAGAACTTCTGCCACTCGTAGTGCGTGTTGGTGAACACGCCGATGACAAACTGGGCGAGCACCACCAGCACGACGGCACTCACGGCCCAGCGCCACGGCCGCAGGCGCGGCGTGACCCGCCGCTCGGCGATGCGCGGGTCGAGCCCGCCGACTTGGGGTGACTCCAGGGTCGCGGTCATGGGATCGACTCCATCCGGACGGCCGCAGGCACCCGCCACCGCGGGCGGGGCCTCATGCTGGATCGGGATCTTCTTGCTGTGCCCGCCGTACGGACGGCGCGCTCCTCGCCGCCGACGTTCTCGGGGGCGATCTCCTTGGCGGCGATCTCCTTGGCGGCGATCTCCTTGGCGGCGATCTCCTTGGCGGCGATCTCGACGATTCGGCGTCGGTCAGAACGAGGTGGCGCAACACTGCGCGCTGCCGACGCGGACGAGATCGATGTGCCGGCGCGCGAAGAAGTACCCGGTCGCGGGTACGCGCGCGCTGCTCATCGGATCGCCCTCCGCCGACGCGGATGGCGCTGACCGCATCCGCTTATAGGGCAACTTAGGGAGACGGCGGTAACTTGTCAATCCCTATCGGAAAACTAGTATTTAGCCACGACGGGTCGGCCGGGTCGCGTTGTTCTCGACGCGCCGGTCAGCCGCCGGGGCAGTTGTTGGACCCGCCGCTGTACGCCACACAGTGCGTCGGCGGAGTCCAAGGCGTGGACGGCTCAGCGTGGCGCGGATGCATGTCGTTCCAGCTGAGCCAGGACCCATAGATCGCGGGCAGGACGAGCACGACGGCGATCGCGAGGTACGCCCGGCGCACCCCATTCAGACGCATCACCCACGCCGCGAGCGCGATGACGAGCGGCCCCCCGACGAGCACCGCGACGGCGCTGAACCCGAGCCACCCGAGCTCCGGGTCCGGCGGCCGGTTCTCGTTGGGGCCGAGGATCAGGCGCGTGAAGTACGTCAACGCCAGCACCACAAGCGCGGCCAGCCACACCGACGTCAGCCCGGCCACCGCGAGACCGCCCCACACCATCCGCCGTACCGGCACGTCGTCCACATCGCAAACCTACGGACGCGCTTGTCGCCGGCCATCCGTGCACGTACTCAACCGCACCTGAGTACGGCCGCCGCCGGAGTCCGGTTGCTGCCGCTTCCCGCCGTGGCGACCTGGGCGGGGACTCGGCCGCTTGTCGTATGCAGGCGGGCCGGCGCCGTCCCCGATCGAGTTGCCCGGCGGCGGATCATGATTGCGTCCCGCGCGGATGGGTATGCAACGGGTGTTCGAATTAGGATTCCGTTGAGGAGCTGGCCGTGACTGACCGCAATCCGGAGAAGGACCCCGCCGACTGGGTGACCGGCGACGAGCCGATGACGGGCCCGCAGGAGTCCTACCTCGGCACCCTGGCCCGAGAGGCCGGACAGGACGTCCCGGAGGACCTCACCAAGGCCGAGGCGTCCGAGCTGATCGACGAACTGCAGCAGGAGACCGGCCGCGGCTGATCCGCCGCGCGGACTCCGGCCTCTGCGACTGGCCTCTGCGATTGGCTTCCGCGGCTGGGCTCCCGCAGCCGGAAGCCGACGCGGTTTGCGGCGGCCCAGGACCCAGCCGAACCGGCCCAGGGCCCGCCCGACCATCCGCCTTCTCCACCTTGGCCACCCCGCTGGGAACCGCAGCGGCCAGTTCCAGCAGCGCGCCGAGAACCGCCGACACGTGCCGCCTGGAAGTGGCCGAGCCCGCCCCTGCCTGGGCCCATATGAGGCACGCTGCCGGTGTCACCGGCGAGGGCAGGAAACCCCGACGGTGATCTCACCGGCCACGAGTCGTGGCCAAGGCACCTCGTGCGGCCAGGATCAAATCATTGTCCTTCCTCCCTTGGAGACGAAGCTTGTCGCTCTTCGACCGACGCTTCGTAAGACTGTCGGCCGCCACAACCACTCTCTGCCCACGCACGCTCGAGGGACTGTTCGGTGCCGGGTCGGCCCGAGCGGGGGCCACGGATCCGCACGTAGTGGTTCAGCAGCGTGCCGTCCCAGCGGGTCATGGTCCTTTGACCCGGACGGACGCCACGGCGTGCCGCGGTTTGCAGTCATGCGAAGCGGACCGCGTAGCGGTGGTACCCGGAGTGCGGTGCCCTCGCTGATCGGCGCGCCCGCCCCCGCTCCTCACACGGCCGCGGTCACGTTCGCCTCCGCCCGGCTCCCCACGTGACCGGGCTCGCGGAGGCCTTTCACGAGCAGCCACACCGCGAAGACCATCTCCTCGAGTCCGATCGGCGCGGCGAGGACGGCCTGGACGGCGGCGGGCAGGGTCATCCCGAACGTTTCCAGGGCTCCGCGCAGCACCAGCAGCCCGCCGCCGATGAGACCCCACCAGCCGAGCCACGGCGGGACCAGTCGACCACGGAGCAGCAGGGCGTTGAGCATGACCGCACTCGCGCCGAACACGACCAGGGTCCCGATGCGGACCGCCCAGTCGCGGCCGCTGAGCAGCGCGTCACCGGTGGCCGGCGGGGCATGCGAACCGGCCAGCGAGGTCATGACCAGCGCGGCGAGGGTGCCGGCGGCGATCAGCGCACCCTCCAGCGTCCGCGTCGCCACATACAGCGCCGCGACCGGTTCACTGACCCGGCGCAGGACCGGCCACAGCATGGCGGCGATGGCGGCGACGCTCAGCGCGAGCGCGATCTCCAGCAGCGCGCCCGAGGCCAGCTGCGCCCGATTGCCGCCGGTGGCCAGGAACTGGGAATCGGTGATCGGCAGCAGCAGGGATCCGCCGGCGATGGCGGTGGCCGAGGCCACGATGAACAGGATGCCGGCCGCTCGGGCCGGTGCGTTCGGGGTTCTCATGGCCGATGAGCCTCGTCGGTCGGCGGGGTTCGGACATCGGCCTGCGAGCCGGCGTTTTCCTCGGTCTGCGGACCGGTCCGCCGCTCGTTCTTTCGGCCGATGACGGGCGCCCCGCGGTGGCCGAGGCTTGACCCGTGTTCCGAGACGACCTGCGGCGGCTGTGGACCGAGCCGCGAGCGACCGACCCACCGGTGAGAGTGTGGCGGGACTGGGTCCTGCTCGCCGCCGGCCTGGCCGCCGCAGGACTCGAAACGGCCCTGCGCGGCGACGTGGTGCTGTGGCCCGTCTCGCTGCTCGTGACGATCGTCCTCTACGCGGCAACCCTGTGGCGCCGCACGCAACCGCTGGCGATGGTCGCCCTCGCGTTCGGCACCGGCATCGTGCTCACCCTCGTCGACGCGGCTGCCGCCCATGATCGCCCGCTCGGCCTCTACTCCGGCATGGTCGTCCTCATCTTCGTGTACGCCCTGACAAGATGGGGCTCCGGCCGCGAGATCGTCCTCGGCGGAGCGGTGACCCTCGCATCGTTCGCACTGTCGCTGGCCGTCAACGAGGTACCGGCGTCGGACGTCCTCGGCAGCCTGGTGTTCCTGGCCCTACCCGCGATCGCCGGGATTTCGGTACGGATGTGGGCGACCTCGCGCGAGCGCAACCTGGAACGCATGCGGGCCCGCGAACGGACGGCGCTCGCACGGGAACTGCACGACACCGTGGCGCACCATGTCGCCGCCATCGTCGTACGAGCCCAGGCGGGCAGGGTCCAGGCCGCAACCAGCGGCACCACGGAGATGCGGGAGACCCTGGAAGGCGTCGAGGAGGAGGGGGCAAGGACGCTCGAGGCGATGCGGGCCATGGTCGCGGCGCTGCGGGACGAGGACACCAGGGCCGAAATGGCGCCGACGGCCGGCGTGGCCGATCTGCAGCGCCTGACCCGCGGCCCGGCCGGACAGCGGCTGGCGGTCGACCTGTGGATCTCCCCGTCGGCGCATCGCCTGCCGGCGGCGGTGGATGCGGCCGTGTACCGGATCGTGCAGGAGTCGCTGACCAACGCGACCCGGCACGCGGTGGACGCGACCCGGGTCGAGGTCCGGGTCGACTCGGCCGCGGCGGATCGGGTCCGGGTAACGGTTCGCGACGACGGCGCAGCGGTCCGTCGGAGCCGAGGCCGAGGGCGGGACGGCTACGGCCTCACCGGCCTGCGGGAACGGGCGTCGCTGCTGGGCGGGAGTTTGAGCGCAGGACCCTGCCCTGGCCACGGCTGGCTGGTCGAGGCCGAGCTGCCGCGGTCGGTAGGGCAGGGGCGACGTTCGGCCCTCGTCGAGCAGGGGCCCGTGGGCCGGAGCCCGGAGCACCATCCGTCCAGCGGCGGAGACCGTCGTTTCGGCGACGTCCAGGGTGTGCCGGGCGAGGAGCAAGGTCCACCGGGCGAAGGTCAGCGTATGTCGGGCGAGAGACAAGGTGCGCCGGGCGACGTCCAGGGTGTGCCAGGTGCCGGGCAAGGTCCGCCGGCCGACGGCCAGTGTGCGTCGGGCGAGGGGCAAGGTGCGCTGGGCGACGGCCAGCGCGTGTTGGGCGAGGGGCAAGGTGCGCTGGGCGGCGGCCAGCGCGTGTCGGGCGAGGAGCAGCGTGTCCCGGGCGGCGGCCAGCGCGTGTCGGGCGAGGAGCAGCGTGTCCCGGGCGACGGCCAGCGCGTGTCGGGCGAGGGGCAAGGTGCGCTGGGCGGCGGCCAGCGCGTGTCGGGCGAGGAGCAGCGTGTGCCGGGCGACGGCCAGCCGGCTTCGAGCGGGGAGCAGCGCGCGGCGGGGGAGGGTCCGCGTTTGTCGAGCGCTGGGCATCCTGCGCTGTGCGAGGGGCAGCGGCCGCCGAGCGGCGGGACGTCTTCGGTGGACGAGGGGCGGTGAGCTGTGGCGATTCGGGTGCTGATTGCCGATGACCAGGCGATCATGCGCAACGGGCTGCGGATCATGTTGGATGCGCAGCCGGACATTGAAGTGGTTGCGGTGGCGGAGGACGGTGCCGAGGCGGTTCGGCTGGCGCGGGAGTTGCGGCCGGATGTGTGCCTGTTCGACATTCGCATGCCTGAGCTGGACGGGCTGGAGGCGACGCGGATGCTGGCCGGGCCCGGGGTTGCCGAGCCGATGGTCGTCGTGGTGATCACGCTGTTCGATCTGGACGAGTACGTGTATGGGGCGCTGCGGGCCGGGGCGCGCGGGTTTCTGTTGAAGGACGCCGGGCCTGAGTTGCTGGCGCAGGCGGTGCGGGCGGCGGCGGACGGGCAGGCGCTCATCGCGCCGAGTGTGACGGTGCGGCTGCTGGAGGCGTTCGCGAGTGTGCCGGCCGGGCGGACCGCGGTGCAGCCGGTGGATCCGTTGACGCCGCGGGAGGAGGAGGTCCTGATCGCGGTGGCGCAGGGGCTGTCGAACCATGACATCGCGGGTTCGTTGTTCATCAGCCTCAGTACGACCAAGACGCATCTGGCGAGTCTGATGGCCAAGCTCGGGGCGCGGAACCGGGTTGAGATCGCGATGTGGGCGTACGAGACCGGGCGGATCGTGCCCACCGGGAAGGGGGCCGCCGGCTGAATGAGGCTCGGACCGATCGGCTCGTCACCGCGGGGAAGTCAGTGATCTCCACACCTCGGCGACATATGCCGGTTGCTCTATGCACCGCTTCGTTTCACTGGACGATGGCAGGATTGATCGTCGACCTTCGATTTGTGGAGAAGCGATGCGCAGACTTCTGCCCGTGGTGCTTGCCCTGCTGGTTGGGGCCTTGAGTGCCGTCGTGCCGGTGCAGGCGGCCCTCGCCGCCGCCGACGGCACGCTCACCGCCTCGTCCGTTGCCGTGGGGAGCGACCTGCGGTTCACGTACTCGACGCCCCGGCCGAACGCCAAGAACTGGGTCGGGCTCTACACCGACCCCGGCAACGGGCCGGTGAACCAGGTCTACGTCGGCGCGTCGACCAAATGGGCGTACGCGACCGCCGCCAGCGGCTCCGGCACGCTGCCCACCAGCGGGCTCGCCGCGGGCAACTACATCCTGTACTTCCTGTACAACGACGGGTACACGTGGCTCGCCCAGCCCGTCAAGCTGCAGCTCACCAGCGCATCCTCCGGAAGCCTGAAGATCGCCTCCGCCACCGTGGCCGCCGGCACGCCGATCCAGGCGACCTACACCACGTCGAAGGTGAGCAGCACCAACTGGCTCGGCCTGTACCACAGCCCGGGCAACGGGCCGGTGAACCAGGCGTTCGTCGGCGCCTCCGAGAAGTGGGCCTACGCGACCGGCGGAAGCGGCACCGTCGCGGTCCCCACCGACGGGCTCGCCGCGGGCGACTACATCCTGTACTACCTGTACAACGACGGGTACACCTGGCTCGCGCAACCCGTCACGCTGCGCATCACCGGCAGCGGCGCCCCGCACTTCCCGACCGGCTCGTTCACGCTGCGCAACGCCAAGGTCGGCGCGGCCTACTCGGCGTCGGTCGGCGGGCTGGTGCAGGGCAACACGGCCGGACTGACCTTCGCCAAGACGTCCGGGCCCTCCTGGGTCTCGGTGTCGGCCAGCGGCGCGGTCGCCGGCACGCCCACCGCCGGCGGCACCGCGACCGTCGGGATCCGGGCCACGACCAGCACCGGAACCGCCGACGCCACGGTCAGCATCAGGATCCAAACCGCCGCACTTGTACCGCAAGTGCGCGCGATGAGCTGGAACCTGTGGCACGGCGGGACCGTGGTCAGCAACGGGCTGGAGAAGGAGCTCAAGTTCCTGCTCGACCAGGACGTCGACGTCGTCGGCATCCAGGAGAACTCGGGGGCGGCGGCGCAGCTCGCGGGCGCGCTCGGCTGGTCGTACTACCAGAACAGCGACGTCGCCGTGCTGAGCCGGTACCCGATCACCGCCACGACGCCGACCACCGCCGGTGTCGCCGTCGCGGCGAAGATCGACCTCGGGTCGCGGAGCCTGAAGCTGTGGAGCGCGCACCTCGGGTACACCCCCTATGGCCCCTATGACGCGTGCTTCGGGCACCTCTCGGTGCAGCAGCTGCTCGACCGGGAGTCCTCGTCGGGGCGGACCGGGCAGATCAACGGGATCATCTCCGCGATGGCGTCGGACCTGGCCGCGTCGGCGAGCACGCCGGTGCTGCTCACCGGGGACTTCAACGCGCCGTCGCACCTGGACTGGACGGCCTCGAACTCGCGGTGCGGGTACGGCGCGGTGCCCTGGCCGTCCTCGACCGCGCCGGCGAACGCGGGGCTCACCGACTCGTACCGGGCGGCGCACCCCAACCCGGCGCAGAGCCCGGGCAACACCTGGTCGCCGGTCGACAAGACGTTCGCCGGCGGGTACGGGTACGACTCGCACACCGGCGAGGCCGAGCCGCAGGACCGGATCGACTTCGTGCACTACCGCGGGCCGCTGACCGTCGTGTCGTCGGACGCGCTGTGGGTCGGGACGCCGTCGCAGAGCAACCCGGCCGGCAACGCGTGGCCGTCGGATCACGCCGCCGTCTTGACGGTGTTTCAAATGAACTGAAAATGCTCCTTAAGTCGGCGCGAGCGTTTGACAGGTGACGAACGCGCATCTTCGATGATGCATGTCCGAGGTGTGGGGCGGTCCGCCAGCCGCCCCACACCCGCGTCACCGGGTGGAGGCCCCTGCATGCGCGCAAGGTTCGTTCTCGGCGGTGCGGCGCTGGCCGCGGCCGTCGTCGGAGCCGGGGCCGCCGTGCTGGTGCCCGCCGAGGCCGCCAGCGGCGCCACGATCGTCAGCGTGGCGTCCGGGCGGTGCCTCGACGTGACAGGACGGTCGCACGCCGACAAGACCGCGATCAACATCTACGACTGCAACGGGCAGGACAACCAGGCCTGGACCTACACCCCGGCCGGTGAGCTCCGGGTGTACGACCAGCCGAAGTGCCTCGACGTCGCCGGTCAGGACACCACGTCGCCGGCCACCGCGCAGCTCTACACCTGCAACGGCGGGGCCAACCAGCAGTGGCGCCTCAACGTCGACGGCAGCATCGTGGGCGTGCAGTCCGGGCTCTGCCTCGACGTCACCGGCGCCACGACGGCCAACAGCACGCCCGTCAACCTGTGGACCTGCAACGGGCAGAGCAACCAGCAGTGGCGGAGCACGCTGGGCAGCGGCGACACGCAGGCCCCGACCGTTCCCGGCAACCCGCGGGTCAGCGACCTCGTCTGCGACGCGGCCACGTTCGCCTGGGACGCGTCCACCGACAACGTCGGCGTCGCGTTCTACGACGTGTACCACGACGGGCAGCTCATGACGTCCGTCCCCGGCAACACGCTGTCCACCAGCCTGACCGTCGTCGGCGGGGCCGCCTGGGGCCTGTACGTCAACGCCCGCGACGCCGCCGGCAACGTCTCCCAGGCCAGCACCACCGTGCCGATCACGCCGCCGCAGTGCCAGCCCGACAACCAGGCGCCGACCGCGCCGGGCGGGCTGACCGCGAGCGCCTCCGGCACCACGGTCAGCCTCGCCTGGAGCGCCGCCACCGACAACATCGGCGTGCGCGCCTACGACGTCTACCGCAACGACGCCAAGGTGGGCACCATCACCGGCACCGCGACCAGCGCCCCGGCGACCACGTTCATCGACAGCGCCCTCGCGGCGAGCACCACCTACCGGTACTACGTCGTGGCCCGCGACGCCCAGGCCAACGTCTCGCCGCACAGCGGCACGGCGACCGTGACCACCGGCGCGTCCTGCGGCAGCCCGGTGTGCGCGGTGACCCAGATCGGCACCGACACCGACATCCCGTGGGGGCTCGCCACGCTCCCGGACGGCAGCATCCTCTACACCCGCCGCGACGCCCACGACATCGTCAAGCTCAACCCGGCCACGGGCGCGCGGACCGTCGTCGGCACGGTCCCCAACGTGCAGAGCACCGACGGCGAGGGCGGGCTCATGGGCCTCGCGATCAGCGGCGGCTTCGCGACCGACCACTGGCTGTACATCATGCACACCTCGCCCTCCGACAACCGGATCGTGCGGATCAAGCTCGAGGGCGACCGGCTCGACACGGCCGGCGAGCAGGTGCTGCTCTCGGGCATCCTGCGCAACAAGTTCCACGACGGCGGGCGGCTGCGCTTCGGCCCCGACGGCAAGCTCTACGCGGCCACCGGCGACGCCCAGAACGGCGCCAACGCGCAGAACACCGGCAACCTCAACGGCAAGATCCTGCGGCTGAACCCCGACGGCTCGGTGCCCTCCGACAACCCGTTCGGCAACTACGTGTGGAGCTTCGGGCACCGCAACCCGCAGGGCCTGGCCTTCGACTCGCAGGGCCGGCTGTGGGAGCAGGAGTTCGGCAACTCCGTCATGGACGAGACGAACCTGATCACCCGCGGCGGCAACTACGGCTGGCCCGCCTGCGAGGGCACCAGCGGCACCTGCGGGACCGCCGGCTACATCGCGCCGAAGCGCACCTACCCGACGGCCGACGGCTCCTGCTCGGGCCTCGCCGTCGTCCGGGACGTCGTCTACATCGCCTGCCAGCGCGGCACCCGCCTCTACCGCGCCCAGATCAGCGGCTCGGCCCTGCAGACCCCGCAGGTGTACTTCAACGGCACCTACGGCCGCCTGCGCACCGTCGAACCGGCCCCGGACGGCGGGCTGTGGCTCACCACGTCCAACGTCGGCGACAAGGACAGCGTCCCGAACAACAGCGACGAAAAGCTCTTCCACGTGACCCTCAGCTGACCTTCCGCCGCACCCACCAGAGCCCGAACCCGGCCAGCAGCACGCTGAGCACCAGGTACGCCGAGGTCTCGATCCACTGGAACGGCCAGTAGCGGCTGCCGGGCTGGTAGGTGTAGGTGAAGTGCAGGTTCCTCGTGGCCAGGCAGTCGAAGTCCTTGTCGATGCTGCCCGTCATGCACGAACGGTTCTGCTCGGACGTGTAGGGCGTGCCGTCGGCGTTGTAGATCTGGTGGATCGAGTCCGACGGCCAGGTGCCCGCCATCGTGTACCCGATGATGCGCGCCGAGCTCTGGTTGAGCCCGAAGCCGTTGGCGTGGGCGAGCACGTCCTGGGTGAGCGCCACGTCCGTGGTCACCGGCGGCAGCAGATGCGAGCGGATCGCGTTGGGCACCAGGATCTGCAGCGCGGCGTACACCGCGACGACGATCGCCATGCTCGCCACCGTGCGGCGCACGAGCAGGCCCACGACGACGCCGAGGACGAACGCGAACAGCGCGTAGCCCAGTGGCACCACGTTGCGGGCGCCGAAGTTCGGCGCGGCGAACCGGTTGCCGACGTACTGGTCGTAGTCGCTCGCGCTCCAGGTGACCAGCAGGCTGAGCAGCCCGGCGGCGGCGAGCGCGGCCAGTCCCAGCACGGCGAGCTTCACACCCAGCCAGCGCCCGCGGGTCACACTCTGGTTCCACACCAGCCGATCGGTCTTCGTCTCCAGCTCGCGGGCGACCAGCGGGGCGCCCCAGAACACGCCGATCAGGCCGGGCACGGCCATCAGCAGCAGGCTCACGATGCCGACCGGCGCCTCGTACCGGTTGAGGAACTCCCGCTTCGTCACGAGGCAGTCCTCGGGCACACAGCCGAGCACCTGCGAGGTGTAGTCGTGGCGGATCTGCACGCCGATGTAGAGCAGGTAGGCGGCCAGCGCCGCCAGCGCGACCGCCGCCACGATCGCCTGCGTGCGGAACTGCCGCCAGGTCAGCCAGATCATCGCGCCGCCTCCGCCGCCATCATGTACGCCATCCCGACGTCCTCCAGATCCGTGTGCTCGGCGCCGTCCGGCGGCTCCGCGGCATGCACCACCGACGGGCCGTTGCGCTCGGTGAACACGACCCGCGCGCCGGGCGGCAGCGCGCCCGCGCCGGCCGGGATCCGGTGGTGCACCGCGAGCAGGTCGGCGACGTCCCCGGCCACCTGCACCCGGCCGCCGGCCAGCACGATCAGGTGGTCGCAGACCTGGGTCAGGTCGCCCAGCAGGTGCGAGGAGAGCACGACCGTCACCCCGAGCTCGGTGACGAAGTCGAGCAGGTCGTAGAGGAACGTGCGGCGCGCGATCGGGTCCAGCGAGGCCACCGGCTCGTCGAGGATCAGCAGCTCGCCGCGCTTGGCCGCGGCGATCGTCAGGGCCAGCTGGGCCCGCTGCCCGCCGGAGAGCCGCCCGGCCTTCTGCGCGGGGTCCAGGCCGAGCCGCTCGATGCGCCGCCTGGCCAGGCCGTCGTCCCACCCCGGGTTGAGCCGCGCGCCGAGGCGCAGGTGGTCGGCGACGGACAGCCCGGAATACACCGGAGCGTCCTGCGCCACGAACCCCACCCGGGCCAGTTGCGCGGCGTCGGCGGCCGGGGCGTTGCCCAGCACCGTGATCCGCCCCTCGCTCGGCGCGATCAGCCCGCAGGTGAGCGCGAGCAGCGTCGACTTGCCGGCGCCGTTGGGCCCGACCAGGCCGACGATCCGTCCCGCCGGCACGGTGAGCGTGCAGTCGGTCAGGGCCGGGCGCCGGCCGTACCGTTTGCTGAGCCGTTCTGTCTCGATGACCGTTGTCGTCATGGGGCTGTTTGTAGTCCTCGGCCGGTGTCAGCCAGGTGTCAATCGTTGTGACCTGGTTGTCACCGGGCGGGGTCTAGGGTCGGCCGCATGAGGGTGCTGGTGGTGGAGGATCAGCGGCAGCTCGCCGACTCGGTCGCGCGGGTGCTGCGCCGCGAGGGGCTGGCGGTCGACGTGGCCTACGACGGGGGTGCGGCGCTGGAACGGACGGACGTCGTGGAGTACGACGTGGTGGTCCTCGACCGCGACCTGCCCGGCGTGCACGGCGACGACGTGTGCCGGGCCCTCGTCGCCCGCGAGGCGCCGAGCCGGGTGCTCATGCTCACCGCCTCCGGCACCATCGCCCAGCGGGTCGAGGGGCTGGGCCTGGGCGCCGACGACTACCTGCCCAAGCCGTTCGCCTACGCCGAGCTCGTCGCCCGCATCCGCGCCCTCGGCCGCCGGTCCCGCCCGGCCGTCCCGCCGATCCTCGTCCACGGCGACCTGCGCCTCGACCCGGCCCAGCGGGTCGCCACCCGCGACGGCGCCCGGCTGGCGCTGAGCCCGAAGGAGTTCGCCGTGCTCGAGCACCTGCTGGCCGGGCGCGGCCGGGTGGTGTCCGCGGAGGAGCTGCTCGACCGGGTCTGGGACGAGGCCGCCGACCCGTTCACGACCACCGTTAAGGCGACCATCAACCGGCTGCGCACCAAGCTCGGCGAACCGCCGCTGATCGAGACCGTCGCCCGCGCCGGGTACCGGATCTAGGCCATGCCCGCGTCCAACCGGCTGCGATGGCGGCTCACCCTGCTGTACAGCCTCGCCACCCTCGTCTCCGGCGCGGTGCTGATCCTGATCGTGATCAGCCTGTCGGCCGGGCTGCCGCCGACCGACGTCGCCCAGACGCCGCGCTCGATGGGCCTGCCCCGCCCGCCCCGCGTCGAGACCGGGGTGCGGATCGGCAGCGCCGACAGCGAGACCCAGAACTTCAAGGAGCGGGTGCTCATCACCCCCGGGCTCGCCCTGCTCATCATGGTGCCGATCTCACTGGGCGTCGGCTGGCTGATCGCCGGGCGGATGCTGCGCCCGGTCCGCACGATGACCGGCCGCCTGCAGCGCATATCGGGGCGCAACGTGCACGAGCGGCTGGCCGTGGAGGGGCCGCGCGACGAGTTCAAGGAGCTCGCCGACACCATCGACGCGCTGCTCGGGCGGCTGGAGACGGCGCTGGACGGGCACAAGCGGTTCGTCGCCAACGCCGCCCACGAGCTGCGCACCCCGCTCACCGTCGAGCACGCCCTGCTGGAGGAGCCGCTGATCGACCCGGAGGCGGGCGTCGAGGAGTACCGGGCCAGCTTCGAGCGATTACTCGCGGTCAACCGGCAGCGCGGGGCCCTGCTCGAGTCGCTGCTCACCCTGGCCGGCAGCGAGTCGGCCCGGGAGACCGGCGTGCCCGTCGACCTCGACGCCGTGGTCCGCGACGCCCTGCACGGCCTCGCGGGCGAAACCACGGGCGGCGTCACGGGCGGAACGGCGGGCGGAACCCCGGTCAGCGTCGCGGGCGGGCTGACCGTGACGGCGACCATCCGCCCGGCCCGCATCCTGGGCGACCCGACGCTGCTGGCCCGGCTCGTCGCCAACCTGCTCGACAACGCGATCCACTACAACACGCCCGGCGGCACCGTCGAGGTGGGCACCCGCCAGCTGGACGGGTACGCTCGGCTGATCATCACCAACACCGGCCCCGAGGTGCCGCCCGACCAGGTCGAGCGGCTGTTCGAGCCGTTCCAGCGGCTGCGCCGGGTCGCCGACGACGGCCACCACGGGCTCGGCCTGTCGATCGTGCGGGCCATCGCGACCGTGCACGGCGCGACCCTGCAGGCCCGGCCGCGCCCGGGCGGCGGGCTGAGCGTGCAGGTCCTGTTCCCGGTGGACCACGTTGGCTGAGCGCACCCCGCGCGCCGAGGGCACGCCGCGCGCTCAGGGCACTCCGCGCGCCGAGGGCACGCCGAGCGCTCAGGGCACGCCGCGCGGACAGCGCACCCCGCGCGGGATCGTCGACACCCTCGCCGACACGCGGCACTGGCGGCTGCCCGCGGCGGCCTGGATCCTGCTCGACGGGCTCGCCACCCGCGTCGACCGGGCCCTGCGCGACGACGACCCGGCCGCGCTGCAGGACGCCCACCAGCGACTCGAACTGCTGCGTCCCGGCCCGACGCCGTCCATCGGCGGCCATGGTACGTCGCTGTGCCCGCCCGCCCTCGCCGAGAAGATCGACACGCTCATCCGCCGCGTGCACACGGGCATCTCCTAAGCCGGCGCCCCTCGTCGACCCCCTCGCCGCGCATCTGTACATGCGGATGTATCAAGATCCGGGCCTAGGGTCGCCTCATGATGCGTCGACGCGGGTACCGATGGCTGGCGGCCATGACCGCCGGCACCCTGATCGCGACGATGGCGGGGACCAGCGCGCACGCCGCTCCGGCCGTGCCCGACGGACTGCGCCAGCTCCAGGTGCGCGAGTCGCTGACCGGCACGCACACGTGGTACCAGCAGCTGTACCACGGCCTGCCCGTCCTCGGCGGCTGGTACGCGACCCACACCGACAGCGCGACCGGCGCGGTCACGGTCCAGGACGGCCGGCTCGACGTGCGCGGCCTGGCCACCGAGACGCCGGCCGTCGCGCCCGACCACGCCCGCGCCTCGGTCACCGGGCGCACCGGCGGCCAGGTCGCCCGCTCCGAGCTGGTGATCGTGCCGGGCGCCACCGCCAAGCTCGCCTGGCTGCTGGCCACGCGCACCGGCCGCGGCACCGTCCGCACCGTGCTCGACGCCGGCACCGGCGCCACCCTGCAGGAGAAGAACCTGGCGCGGGAGGCGACCGGCAGCGGTACCGTCTTCGACCCCAACCCGGTCGTGCGGCTGCAGAACGAGTCGCTCACCGATCGCGACGACGCCGACTATCCGGCGCTGCGGGCCGCGTACCGCGAGGTGACCCTCACCCACCTCGACGCCCACAAGACCACGCTGCAGGGCGACTTCGCGAACAACATCAGCGCCGACGCGGTCCGCTCACCCCGCCGGGTCTACGACTACAACCGCTCGCAGGCCGGATTCGAGCAGGTCATGGGGTACCACAGCATCACCTCGGCGCAGGAGTACATCCGCCAGCTCGGGTTCCGCGACGTCAACAACGAGCCGCAGGACTACCAGACGACCGGCTTCACCGACGACAACTCCTTCTACGACCCGGACGTCGACGGCATCACCTTCGGCACCGGCGGCGTGGACGACGCCGAGGACAACGAGGTCATCTGGCACGAGTACGGCCACGCCATCCAGGACGACCAGATCCCCGGCTTCGGCGAGGAGATCGAGGCCGGCTCCATCGGCGAGGGCTTCGGCGACTACTGGGCGTTCACCATGTCCCAGGCGACCAGCCCGGACACCAAGCGCACCCCGCTGGCCTGCATCGCCGACTGGGACTCGACCTCCTACACCGACGACCAGCCGCACTGCCTGCGCCGCGTCGACGGCACCAAGATGTACCCGGCCGACCTCGAGGGCGAGGTGCACGCCGACGGGGAGATCTGGTCCCGCGCGCTGTTCGACATCAACGGAGCGCTCGGCCGTACCAAGGCGAACCGGGTGATCCTGGAGGCGCAGTTCCGCTTCGACCCCAACACCACGATGCCGGCCGCCGCGAAGGCGACCGTCAACACGGCCCGCGTCCTCTACGGCAACGCGGCCGCCGACAAGGTCCGCGCCGCCTTCCACGCCCGCGGCATCCTCTGACCCGTGCGCCTCGGGGCCCGTCGCGTCGTGCGGCGGGCCCGCATTGTCCCCGCCTGCCCGGGTCGGCAAAATGCAACGCATGAAGCGTTCCAGTGTGGTGGTCGCCGCCCTCGCCGCCGTGCTCGGTGGCCTCAGCGGCATCGCGCTCGGTTCGTGGCTCGCGTGGCAGGCCGTCGACCCGGTGCTGCCCGGCGAGGCGACCACGCTCGGCCTGGCGCACACGGTGCTGCCGGAGCCGTTCGACGAGCAGGTCGGCTACTACATCCACAAGACCTTCTGGAATCCGTACAGCGAGGACTCCCTGCACGGCGGCACCGGCGTGCGGGCGGGGCGGGCCGGCGTCGGCGGTACCGTGCCCAAGGACACCACCTTCGAGCAGTACGCCGCGGCCGTCGAGGACAAGATGCGCGCGCACGGCTGGCAGGACGTGCGGACCACGGTGGTGCGCTACGGGCCGAACACCTCGCCGGCGGCGTATGCGGAGGTGACCGGCACCCGGGACGGGATGCTCGCCGCGATGCAGGTCACCGAGGGCGACGCCTACAACCCGACCGCGGCGCAGCTGAGCCTGATGTGGGACGAGCCGCCCGGACACGTGCGCGACACCGTGCTCGGCGGCCTGGCCGGCGCGCTGCTCGGGGCGGCGCTCGGCTGGTACACCGCGCAGCGCGTCCACGGGCAGGAGCGCGGGAGGCGGCGGGCGTACTGGATCCTCTGCGTGGTCACGCTGGTCATGCTCGCCCCGGCCTGCCTGGGCAACATCCCCACCTCGACCGGGTCCCTGCTGGCCAACACCGGCCGCAACGGCACGGGTCCCGCGGTGTACTGGGGCGGCTTCGTGATCTACGGGGCCGAGCCGCTCGCCATCCTGTCGCTGGTGCCGCTCGTGGCCGCCGTGCTCGTCGCCTGCTGGCCGAGGCCCGCGGCCGCGCGCGAGCCGGTGGCGTGACGTCAGCAGAGCAGGCAGAACTCGTTGCCCTCCGGGTCGCGCAGGACGATGAAGCCCTCGTCGCCCTGCTGGCCGACGTCCGCCTGGGTCGCGCCGAGGGCGAGCAGGCGCTCGATCTCCGCGTGCACGTCGCCGTCGGCCACGAGGTCGGGGTGGTCGCGGTTCTTGCCCACCTTGGGCGCGTCGGTCGGCTGCAGCCAGACGCTCGGGCGGCGCGCACCGTCGCGCGGCCGCAGATGCGCACCTTCGCCGTCGTCGTCCGGTTCGATGTCGTACCCGAGCACCTGTGACCAGAATCCGGCCATCCTGTGCACGTCGTGCACATCGAGCGTCCACTGCGCGAAGCTGCTCACCATTGGCGTCACCTGCCCGGCGTTGGAAGGATGAAACGCGTGGACCTGTCCGGTGTGGTGGCGGTGGCCCGGCCGGGCGCGCCGGTGCGCGTGTCGAGCGGCGGGGGCTGCACGACGGCGACCCGGTTCCAGGTCGCGTCGGTGACGAAGAACCTGGCCGCGGTACTGGCGATGCTGCTGGTCGAGGACGGCCGGCTGGACCTGCACGAGCCGATCGCGCGCCGGTTGCCCGAGGCGCCGCCTGAGTGGGCCGGCATCACGCTGCACCACCTGCTCAGCAACACGTCCGGCATCGGGCACTGGCCGGAGATCGCGGGCGTGGACCCGCTCGAACCGTCCACCCGGGACGCTCGTTTCGCGTCGGTACTGCACGAGCCGCGCACAACCGCGCCAGGCCGCTTCCACTACTCGAGCCCCGGCTTCCTGGTCGCCGGCGTCGTCATGGAGCGGGCGGCGGGGCGGCCGTATGCGCGGCTGCTCGCCGAACGCGTCCTGGAGCCGCTCGGGCTGACCGCGACGGTGAGCGGCCGCCGACCGTCCGATGTGGTCGCGGGCCACCGCAACGGCGTGGCTGTTCCGTCATGGTCGGTCGCGTCGATGGTGGCGGCGGGCGATGTCTGTTCGACCGTCGCCGACCTGCTCGTGTACGCCGAAGCGCTCGACGCCGGCCGCCTGGTCTCGCCCGAGTCGCTCGCGATGATGCGCACCGCGCACACGACGTTCGACGAGCCGGACCTCGGCTGCGACGGCCGGCTCGCGGTGACCGGCTACGGCTACGGCCATTTCGTGGGCACCTTCGACGGCCGCCCGGCGGCGATGCACACCGGCGACAACCCCGGCTACCGCGCGATGCTCGGCTGGTTCCCCGGCGGCGTCCACGTGGTCGCCGCGGCCAACGACGACGCCCTCGACTGGGACGAAGTCCTGCAAGAAGCGCTCAGCGGAGCTTGAGCGGATACGGCACGAACGTGCTGCGGTTCTCGTCCAGATCGAGCTGCCGGCTGATCGGCGCCGCCGCCCGCTGCGGACAGGTCGCCCGCTCGCACGTCTTGCAGCCCGGCCCGATCGGCATCGCCGCGTCCGCGTCGTGCAGGTCCATGCCGGTCGAGTACACCAGCCGCGCCGCGTGCCGGATCTCGCAGCCCAGCCCGATCGCGTACACCTTCCCGGGCTGCCCGTAGCCGCCGTGGTGCCGCGTGATCGTGCGCGCGATCCACAGGTACCGCTGCCCGTCCGGCATCGCCGCGACCTGCGTCACCGGCCGGCCGGGGGAGGAGAACGCCTCGTACACGTTCCACAGTGGACACGTCCCGCCGGTGCGCGAGAACGGGAAGCCCGTCGCGGACTGCCGTTTGGACATGTTCCCGGCCCGGTCGACGCGCACGAACGAGAACGGCACCCCGCGGGCGCGCGGGCGCTGCAGCGTGGACAGCCGGTGGCACACCGTCTCCCAGCCCATCGCGAAGTGCTCGGTCAGCAGGTCGATGTCGTAGCGGCGGGCCTCGGCCGCGGTCAGGAACTGCTCGTAGGGCAGGATCAGCGCCGCCGCGAAGTAGTTGGCCAGCCCGACCCGGGTCAGGATCTGGGTCTGCACGTCCTCGAAGTGCTCCTCCTCGACGATCTCGTCGATCACGTCCGCGTACTCGAGCAACGCGAGCTGCGCGGCCATGCGCATCGCCTCCTGCCCGGCGCGCAGCGAGGTGGACAGGTGCAGCGTCTGCGTCCGCGGCTCGTACCGGTGCAGCTCCCCGTAGGCCTCCTCGCGCACGATCCGCACGCCGTGCCGTTCGCTGAGCCGATCGCGCAGGGCGGGGCGGACCTCGCCGCGGCGCAGGTTCATCCGCACCGCGAGGGCCTCGGCCGCCTCGTCGAGCAGCGGCACGTAGTTCTGGCGGCGGTAGAAGAACTCGGTCACCTGGTCGTGCGGGCTGCGCCCGAGCTGGCCCCGGTCGCCGACGAGCTCGGTGAGCTGGTCGGAGACCTGACGGTACCGGCGATGCAGGTCGATGATCGACTCCGCGAGCTCCGGCAGGCGGGAGGCCAGCTCGCTCAGGTCCGCGATGCTCCCGGCTCCGGCGAGGGCCTCGCGCAGTCCCGCCACCAGCTGCGGGGTGTCGTGCTGGGCGAAGACGGCCGGGTCGATGCCGAACAGCTCGGTCGCGCGAATGAGCACGGGCGCGGTGAGCGGCCGCACGTCGTGCTCGATCTGGTTGAGATAGCTCGGCGAGATGGCCAGGTGCCGGGCGAGGTCGGTCTGGCTCAGGCCGTGCTCCTCGCGCAGCCGCCGCAGCCGGGCGCCCGCGAACACTTTCGCCATCACTAAGAAATAGCACCAATGTCAAATTGTGTTTTCGCAAGTTAGCAAAACCGCTCGGAAAATTGGCAAGATTTGGCTTTTTCCGCCCCTCGACCGGCCCATTCACCCCGTGTGACCGTTTGCGGAGAGGCACGGCACACAAGGGAGCGAACGATGAGCGACGCAGTCGAGCAGTTGCGGCAGGAATGGGACACCGACCCGCGCTGGCAGGGGGTGCGGCGCGACTACGACGCTTCGGACGTGGTGCGGCTGCGCGGGGCGATCCAGGAGGAGCACACCCTGGCCCGCCGGGGCGCCGACCGGTTGTGGCAGTTGTTGCACGACGAGGACTACGTGCACGCGCTCGGCGCGCTCACCGGCAACCAGGCCGTGCAGATGGTCCGGGCCGGGCTGAAGGCCATCTACCTGTCCGGGTGGCAGGTGGCCGCCGACGCCAACCTGTCCGGCCACACGTACCCGGACCAGAGCCTCTACCCGGCCAACTCGGTGCCCGCGGTGGTGCGGCGGATCAACAACGCGCTGCTGCGCGCCGCCCAGATCACCACCGCCGAGGGTGACACGGACACGGAGTGGCTCGCCCCGATCGTCGCCGACGCGGAGGCCGGCTTCGGCGGGGTCCTCAACGCGTACGAGCTGATGACCGGCATGATCGTCGCGGGTGCGGCCGGCGTGCACTGGGAGGACCAGCTCGCGTCGGAGAAGAAGTGCGGCCACCTCGGCGGCAAGGTCCTCATCCCGACCGGCCAGCACATCCGCACCCTGCAGGCGGCCCGGCTCGCGGCCGACGTCGCCGGTGTCCGTTCGCTCATCGTGGCGCGCACGGACGCGCAGGCGGCGACGCTGCTCACCACGGACATCGACGAGCGGGATGCGCCGTTCGTGACCGGTGAGCGTACCGGCGAGGGCTTCTACCGCTTCCGCAACGGCGTCGACGCGTGCATCGCCCGCGGTGTCGCCTACGCGCCGTACAGCGACCTGCTCTGGATGGAGACCAGCACCCCGGACCTCGAGGTCGCCCGCCGCTTCGCCGAGGCCGTCAAGCGCGAGCACCCCGAGCAGATGCTCGCGTACAACTGCTCGCCGTCGTTCAACTGGCGCAAGCACCTCGACGACGCGACGATCGCGAAGTTCCAGCGCGAGCTCGGCCACATGGGCTACAAGTTCCAGTTCATCACCCTGGCCGGCTTCCACGCGCTCAACTACTCGATGTTCGACCTGGCGCGCGGCTACGCCAACGAGGGCATGACCGCGTACGTGGCGCTGCAGGAGCGCGAGTTCGCGGCCGAGGCGCAGGGCTACACCGCGGTCAAGCACCAGCGGGAGGTCGGCACCGGGTACTTCGACCTGATCAGCACCGTGCTCAACCCCGCGGGGGAGACCACCGCGCTGCGCGGCTCGACGGAGACGGAGCAGTTCGCATGAGGTACAAAATCATCGGCGAGATGCACGAGCGCTTCGACGAGGTCCTCACGCCCGGCGCCCTCGACTTCCTGGTCGCGCTGGACGACCGGTTCGCCGCCCGCCGGGTGGCCGTCCTGGACACCCGCCGCGCGCGCCGGGCCCGCTTCGCCGGCGGCCAGATGCCCGACTTCCGGCCCGACACCGCGGCCATCCGCGCGGACCCGGACTGGCGGGTCGCGCCGCCCGCGCCGGGCCTGCAGGACCGCCGGGTCGAGATCACCGGCCCGCCCGAGCGCAAGATGACGATCAACGCCCTGAACTCCGGGGCCAAGGTCTGGCTGGCCGACTTCGAGGACGCCACCGCGCCGACCTGGGAGAACGTCGTCGGCGGGCAGCTCAACCTGATCGACGCGCTGGACCGCAACCTCGACTTCACCGACGAGCGCGGCAAGCGCTACGAGCTGGGCGAGGAGCTGGCGACCATCGTGGTCCGGCCGCGCGGCTGGCACCTGGTCGAGAAGTGGATCGTCGTCGACGGCCGGCCGATCTCCGCCAGTCTCGTCGATTTCGGCCTGTACCTCTACCACTGCGCGTTCCGCCAGCTCGACACCGGCTCGGGGCCGTACTTCTACCTGCCCAAGCTGGAGGACCACCGCGAGGCGCGGCTGTGGAACGACGTGTTCGTGTTCGCGCAGCAGTACCTCGGCCTGCCGCAGGGCACCATCCGCGCGACGACGCTGATCGAGACGATCACGGCCGCGTTCGAGATGGAGGAGATCCTCTACGAGCTGCGCGAGCACTCGGCCGGGCTGAACGCGGGCCGGTGGGACTACATCTTCAGCATCATCAAGAACTTCGGCCAGTGGTCGGACTTCGTCCTGCCCGACCGCGCCGAGGTCACGATGACCGTGCCGTTCATGCGCGCCTACACCGAACTGCTCGTCCGCACCTGTCACAAGCGCGGCGCGCACGCGATCGGCGGCATGGCGGCGTTCATCCCGAGCCGGGACGCGGACATCAACGCGGCCGCCGTGGCCAAGGTCGAGGCCGACAAGCAGCGCGAGGCCGGCGACGGCTTCGACGGCTCCTGGGTCGCCCACCCGGGCCTCGTGCCGGTCTGCCGCGACGTGTTCGACGGCGTGCTCGGCGAGCGGCCGAACCAGCTCGACCGGCTGCGCGAGGACGTCGAGGTGACCGCCACCGATCTGCTCGCGGTGGACAAGACCCCGGGCCAGGTGACGGCGGCCGGGCTGCGCGCGAACATCTCGGTGGCGCTGCGGTACATCGACGCGTGGCTCGGCGGCACCGGCGCCGTGGCGCTGTCGAACCTCATGGAGGACGCGGCCACCGCCGAGATCGCGCGCTGCCAGGTGTGGCAGTGGCTGCACCACCGCACCCCGCTCGCGGGCGGCGGCACGGTCACCGAGGCGACGGTGCGCGCCCTGCTCGCCGAGGAACTGGCCGCCCTGAGCGAGACGCGCACGGGTGAGCAGCTCGAACGCGCGGTCGCGGCGGCCGGCGTGGTCGAACGCGCCATGCTGGACGAGCACCTGCCGCCGTTCTTCACCACGGATGCCTATGCCCACCTGGCTCCGTCGGCCTGACGTCATCGACAATCGACCGCGTGAGAATCCTCGTGGTCGGTGGAAGCGGATTGATCGGCGCGCACGTCGTGGCGGTGCTGCGCGAGCGGGGACACGAGGTGACCTCGCTCGCGCGCACCGCGCGGGAGGGCGTCGACCACGTGCTCGAGCTCGGCACGGCGACGGTGGACGAGCTCGCGGCCGTCCTCGAAGGACACGACGGCATCGTGTACGCCGCGCGCACCGACGAGCAGCGCCCGCTGCGCAAGCCGATCCTGCCGGCGTTCCGCCGCGACATGGTCGAACCGGTCGCGCGCCTGTTCACCGCCGCGCGCACGGCGGGGCTCACCCGCGGCGTCGTGATGGGCTCCTACTACACGTACTTCGAGCGCCTGCACCCCGAGTGGCGCCTCGCCGAGCGGCACACGTACATCCGCTGCCGGGTCGAGCAGGCCGCGCAGGCGCGCACCGCGGCCGGCCCGGACCTGCCCGTCGCCGTGATCGAGCTGCCGTTCGTGTTCGGTTCGGCCGGCGACCGCCTCCCGAACTGGGCGCCGGCGCTGGACCGCTGGGCCCGCTCGGCCGCACCGATGGTGGCACCGGCCGGCGGGACCGCGGTCGTCTCGGTGCGTACCGTGGCCGACATGGCCGCCGACGCGCTCGACTGCGCGGACGGCTCCGACCTCCCGGCCGCCGACGAGAACCTGACCTGGCGCGACATGCTCGCCCGGATCGCCCTGGCCGCCGGTCGCCCGCGGCCCGTGCGGCACCTGCCCGGCGGGGTCGTGCGCGCCGCCACCGGGCTCGGCGGGGCGCTGCAGGCGTTGGGCGGCAAGGAGTCCGGCGTCAACGTGCGCCACGCCGCCGGGGTGTTCCTCGCCGAGCTGTACGTCGAGCCGGTCACCGGCCGGGAACTGGACGGCGCGATCCGCGAGACGTTCAGCCCTCGATGACCCAGGGGTGCTTGCTCGGGCCGCCGCGGTCGATGACGTCGCTGCGCAGCCGGATCGTGGTGGGCTTGGAGAGACCCGGGGTGGCGTCGACGGCCAGCTCGACGGCGGTCGCCCGCGGGTGGCCCACGGAGATCTCCCAGTAGTCGATGCGGATCGCGGCCAGGCCCTGGTACGTGTCGAGCAGCAGGGTGACGCTGCCGTCGCGGTCGGCGCCGTCGTAGAGGTAGGCGCGTCGGTCGAGGACCCTGCAGCTGCTCACCCTGCCCCAGGGGTTGTCCTGGTCGTACAGCCGGGAGCCGGTGTCGCAGATGCGGTCCGACCGGGAGTTGACGCTCGCCCAGTGCCAGCCGAACCACAGGCCGTTGCACGCCAGGAACAGCGTCACGCCGAAGAGGGCGATCGCGACGAGCATCCCACCGGTCGGCCGCTTCCTGGTCACCTGCACGCGACAGAGAATAGCGTGAATACGCTAGGCCCCGCCGAGGCCGGCCTGGCGGGCCTTGACGATCGCCTGTGCGCGTTCGGACACCTGCAGCTTGGTGAAGATGTTCGACACGTGGTTGCGCACCGTCTTGAGGCTGATCATCAGCTCGTGCGCGATCGCCGCGTTGCCCTTGCCCGCGGCGACCAGTTCGAGCACCTCGCGCTCGCGTTCGGTCAGCGACGGGAACGCCGCCGCCGCCGAGCCGCTGCCGGTGGCGAAGTGGGCGATGACCCGTTGCGCGATCTGCGGCCCGAAGATCGCCTCGCCGGCCGCCGCGGCCCGGATCGCGCGCTCGATCTCGGCCTGGTCGGCCCCCTTGAGCAGGTACCCGCGGGCACCGGCGCGCATGGCGGCGAAGACCGAGTCGTCGTCCTCGAACATCGTCAGCACGACGACCGCGGCGGCCGAGCCGGCGTGCGCGAGCCGGCGGGTCGCCTCGATGCCGTCGAGCTCGGGCATGCGGATGTCCATGAGGATCACGTCCGGGCCGAGCGAGCGCGCGAGTTCGACCGCGTGCTCGCCGGTCGCGGCCTCGCCGACGATCGCGATGTCGGGGCTGCCGTCGAGCATGAGCTGCAGCCCGCGCCGGTACGCGGGGTGATCGTCGGCGACGAGAAGCCTGATCACGCGGTACCTCCGACGGCGAGCGGGAGTTCGGCACGCACCAGTGTGCCCCCCTCGGGGCGGGGTGCGACGGTGCACGTACCGCCGAGCTCGGCCGCGCGTTCGCGCATGGAGGTCCAGCCGACGCCCGGTGCCGCGGCTCCGGGGCCGCGGCCGTTGTCCTCGACGCTCAGGTGCAGCGCGCCGCCGGTGACGTCGATGCGCACCCGGCAGCGCGCGGCGGCGGCGTGGCGTACCACGTTCGTCATCGCCTCGGACGCGATGCGGTAGGCGGCGACCTCCACCGCCGCCGGCAGCGCCGGGACGTCGCCGGGGCCGGTCACCTCGAACGCCACGGGGCCGGAGAGCGAGGCGGCCCGCTGGCGCAGCGCGTCGAGCAGGCCGACCTCGTCGATCGCGGGCGGGCGGAGGTCGTCGACGAGGCGGCGTACCTCGGCGATGGCCGCCCGCACCTCGTCGCGCGTCTCGGCGATGAGGGCGTTGCGCTGCTGCGCGTCCGGGCGGGACTGGGTGGCGTCGAGCTTGAGCACGACCGCGGCCAGTGCCGGGCCGACGCCGTCGTGCAGGTCGCGACGCAGGCGCCGGCGCTCCTCCTCGCGGCCGGCGACGATCCGGGCGCGCGAGTCGCGCAGGTCGTCGTTGAGCTGCTCGGCGCGTACGAGGATGGCCGCGTACCGGGCCAGGTCGCCCAGCAGGTCGAGGGCCTCCCGGTCGAGTGGCGCCGCGACCTCGAGCACGCCGACGCCCGCGCCCCGATGCACCATCGGCACCCGCACGACGTGGCCGCCGTCTCCGGGCGGTGCGGCGTCCCCGGGCGGTGCGGTGCCTTCGGATGGTGCGGTGTCTCCGGGCCGTGCGGTGTCCACGATGCGCACGCCGTCGACGCGCAGGGCGTCGGCCACCGCCTCCGCGACCGCGACGCGCAGACCGTCCGGATCGGCGGCCTCGGCCCGCGCCGCGAGCAGTTGCAGGGCCGCGCGGGGGTCGGCGCGCAGACCGTACACCCAGCGTTCGATCCTGCCCCGCAGCACCGACTGCGCGGGGTGCACGGCGACCGCCACCACGCCCACCGCGAGCAGTCCGCCCGCGGTGCCGTTGCCCACGAGGCGGTCGGTGCCGAAGAGCAGCAGCGCGTAGACGGCCACGACCGCGGCCACCAGCGGCAGGTAGGTGAGCGTGCGGGACAGCACGAGCCGGATGTCGAACAGGCGGTGGCGCAGGACCGCGATCCCGATCGTGACCGGCAGCCCGGCCGCGACCAGCCCCAGCGCCGCGGCGAACAGCCGCGTCCCGCCGAGCAGGAAGTGGTCGACCCACCCGGTCAGCAGCGTCACCGGGATCGTCAGCGCGCCCCAGACCAGCCACAGCAGCTGGAGCCGCTCGTCGTCGCGGGCCCGGCGCAGCCGCCACCAGACCGCCGCGACGCTGCCGAACACGAGCAGCGCCACCAGCACCAGGCCGGCCACCCCGAGCAGGCCCGACACCGGCGCGGGCAGCCACGGCAGCGGCGGCGCGGCACCGGCGTGCCCGTCCGCGTACCCCTCGCGGTCGCCGGCCGCCCCGACGACGAACGCGACCACGCCGGCCAGCCCGACGCGCACCCACCAGCGCCAGAACCGGCTGCCGAACCGCCCGTCGGGCAGCAGGTACGCGACGAGCACCAGGAACACGAACAGCAGCACCCACAGCCCCTGCCCGAGCTGGTCGGCGACGCGGCCGGCGGGGGTGGTGGCGGTACCGGGGAAGGCGAGCAGCGCGAAGAACGCCACACCGTGCGCGATCAGCAGCCACCCGGCCGGGTGCCGCGCGCGCCCGCGCACCACGAGCGCGCCGATCACGATCGGGACGGCGGCACCGGCGGCGACGAGCACTGGCTGCATGGCCGCCATTGTGTGCGCGCGGCGACGGTCCTGTCAGCACGCCCGGGAACGGTTCCCGGCCCGCCCGGGACGCCGGGATCGTGCGGCCGGGGCGCCGGGACGCGTCCGCTGAAGCCCCACATCGAGAGGAGCACAGCCATGCAGAAGTTCCTGCCCTGGTCCGGGGTACTGGCCGCGGCCGCCTGGGCGGTGCAGCTGTTCGCCGCCACGACCCCCGACGACCCCGCCGACCCGCGGGCGGTGACGATGATCGGCGACGCCGTCGTCGCCAACTACGCCGCCGGGTTCGCCCTCCTGGCCGGGGTCCTGTTCCTGGTACTGTTCGCCGCCGCCACCCGCCACGCCCTGCGCTCCCGGGAGGCGGCCGAGTCGACGTACTCCTCCGTCGCGCACGGCGGCCTGCTCGTCGCGGCCGGCGGCTTCGGCGCGCTCGGCGTCGTGCAGATCGCGCTCACCAACGCGGCCCGCGCGCACGACGCCGCCGCGACCGCCACACTCGGGCAGCTCGCCCTGATCGGCTGGCTGCCCGCACTGGCCGGGCTGATCGCGGCGTTCCTCGCCGTGGGGCTGGGCGGACTGCGCACGGCCGCGCTGCCGAGGTGGTTCGCGCTCGCCACGGTGGCGCTCGCGGTCGTGGGCGTGCTCGGGCCGCTGGCGATCATCGTGTACCTCGTGCTGCCCCTGTGGCTCGCGACCGCCTCGGTGCTGCTGGCGGTCCGCCGGTCGACCGCCCCGGACCGCGCCGCCGAGGCCGTGGTCTGACCTCGCGCGCGGCGGTGGTCTGACCTCGTGCGCTGCGGCGCGGTCGACCGCTTCCGACTGGGCCGCCGCGGCCGTGGCTGATCGTGCGCGCTGCGGCGGATTGCGCCGTGGCGGTGGTCTGACCTCGTGTGCGGCGGCGCGGTCGACCGCTTCCGGCCGGGCCGCCGAGGTCGTGGTCTGAGCGGGCGCGTTACGCCGTGGTCTGGTCGAGCAGGCCACGGCGGCGCGCGACCGTGGCCGCTTCGGCGCGCGAATGGACACCGAGCTTGGCCAGAATGCTCGTGATGTGCACACCCGCCGTCTTGACGGCGATCGCGAGTTCGTCCGAGATCTGCTGGTTCGTTCGTCCATCCGCCAGCAGCCGCAGCACCTCCAGCTCGCGCTCGGTCAGCCGGCCCGCGCCCGGTTCCAGCCGCCCGGTCCGCTGCAGCGCCGCCGCCTCCTCCGCGAGGGGCCGGGCGCCGAGCCGGTTGGCGAGCGCGGCGGCCTCGCGGGCCCGGACCACCGCCGTGGACTTGTCGCGGGCGGCGCGCCCGGCCCGCAGCAGGGTCCGGGCCAGCCGGTACGGGTGCCCGACCGCCCGCCACGCCGCGATCGCCTCGTCCCACCGGCGCGCCACCGTCAGACTCGCCGCCCGCTGCGCCGGACCGTTCACGGGCAGCCGCAGCGCGAACCGCCGGTCCGGTTCCGGCTGCGCGAGCAGCAGCGACCACGCCAGCGCGGGATACGCCGGCAGCTCCCGATCGTCCAGCGGCACCGCCTCACCGAGCAACGTGCGCAGCTCCCACAGCGGAATCAGCAACTGCCCGCTCGTGTACCGCCCAATCATCGCCTCCCCACCCGCCCGCACAGCGTCCACGGCGCGCTCGCGGTGCCCTTCGAGCGCGTCGAGCCGCCCGGCGGCAATCGTGAGGGCTGCGCGGTACACCGGCGGGGGCTGCAAATCGAGCGCCTCCTCAATGAGCGAACGCGCACGGTTCCACTCGCCGAGCGCCGTGAGCGAACGCGCATGCGTGGCCGCGAGCATGGCGTTTCGCGCAGCGCCCGGATCGGTCCGCCGCGCGACGGCCCGCCCCGCCTCCGCCGCCTCGACCGCGGCCCGCGACTCGCCGGCCGCCTCGAACGCGCCCGCCTCCACGACCCGCGCGAGCAGCTCGGTGCCGTCGTCGCCGCCCTCGCGGGCCAGCGCGACCGCCTCGCGGGCCCGGCCAACGGCGACCCGCGCCCCGCTGGCCTGCGGATTGGCGCCCGGCCCGGGATCGGCAGCCTCGGCGGCGAGCGTGACCAGCGCAAGCGCGCGGACGGCCGGATCGCGATCGCCGGCCGCCTCCTGGGCGAGCGCGTACGCCTCGGGGGAGCGGGCCAGCACCTCGAGCCGGCCGGCCAGGATCGCCCGGACCCGGTTGCTGTGCGGCTGCAACGCCAGAGCGGCCCGCAGATCCTCGATCCCGTCCTCGCCGGCGCGGTGCCGAAGCTGGGCCCGGGTCTCCAGCAGCAGCGCCGTACGCACCGGATCGCGCGTCAGCCGCAACCCCTCCTCGATCAGCGCCAGCCCCCGCCCGACCAACCCAGCGACGGCGTCCCCGAGCGTCGCCGGCGCGGCGTGCGGCGTGGCGACGGCGGTGGCGTCACCGGGTGTTGCCGGTGCGGCGTGCAGTGCAGCGACGGCGGTGGTGTGTGGCGCGGTCACGGGGGCGGCGTCACCGGGTGTTGCTGGCGTTGCGTGCGGCGCGGCGACGGCGGTGGCGTGACTGGGCGTTGTTGGCGTTGGGTGCGGTGCGGTCACGGCGGTGGCGTCACCGGGTGTTGCCGGTGCGGCGTGCAGCGCGGCGACGGCTGCGGCGGTGAACACCGCGAGCCGGTCGGTGCGCGTGCGGAACTCGGGATCGAACACCTGCGGCCAGGTCCGGACGACGCGTTCGAGCAGCCGCAACTGTCCACTGTGCGCGAAACGCGCAGCCGCAGCCGCGCGCCAGGCGGCGTCGAATGCGCGATCGACGTCGCCGGCGGCGTGCCAGTGCTCGGCCAGTTCGACCAGCGCACCGGCCGGGGGCCGGAACCCGAGTGTGGCGGTGATCGCCTCGGCGGCCAGCCGGTGCAGCCGCGCGCGTTCGTCCGCGGTCAGGTCGTCGTGCACGGCCCCGCGGATCAGCGCATGCCGGAACCGGTACCCGTCCCCGACCGCCGCCAGCACGCCGCCCTCGACCGCGGCTCGCAGGTGCTCGTCCTCCACCGGCCCGGCGATCCTGTGCAGCAGCGCGAGGTCGACGTCCTGCCCGAGCACGGACGCGACGCGCACGACGGCGCGCGACTGCGGCGGCAACGCCCGGAACCCGGCCAGCAGCGGCTCGTTCGCTTCCGGTGCAACGGCGAGCAGTTCGGCCAGCAGCGGGTTGCCCGCGGCCCTGCGCACCGTGGCCGGATCGGGTTGCTCGTGTGCGCGTTCGCTCATCAAGCGCGCAATGTCCGCATCGCTCAGCCGTTCGAGCGCGATTCGGTCCACTTCGCGCGGCAGCCGGACAGCCTCGCGGGCGGTGGCGAGCACCAGCACCCCGCCCCGGCGCAGCGAGGTGATCAGGTAGCCGAGCAGGTCGAGGCTGGCCTGGTCGGCCCGGTGCAGGTCCTCGAGCACGAGTACGACCGGTGCGGCCGCCTCGATGCGCGCGAGTGCGTCGGCGAACAGCGCGGCGCGGGGCCGGGCCGGGTCCAGCTCACCCAGGGCGGTGACAAACGGTGCGAACGGCCGCGCGTCACCGCCGAGGTCGGGGGCGGCACCGGACAGTACCGTGGCGGCGGTTTTGGCGGTGAAATGCGCGGCGAGCGCGGACTTGCCGAGGCCGGCCCCGCCCTCGACGAACACGGCGCCGGGCCGGTGTGCGGCGGCCCGCCACGCCCGGTCGAGGTGAGCGAGTTCGGCGCCACGGCCCACGAGATGCACGCCATCAATCTAAAGTCCACCCGGCGTCCCGCTCGTGCGCGGGGTGAGCGCTTCGAGCAGCGCACGTTCGAGCACCGCCGCGTGCGCAGCGTGGTGCGCGGTTGTGAGCGCTTCGAACAGGGCGGGTTCGTGCACCGCCCCCTACGCCGCGTCGTGCGCGGTTGTGAGCGCTTCGAACAGTGCGCGATCGAGCACCGCCGCGTACGCCGGATCGGGTTCCGCGCCGACGGCGGCGATCACGGTGCTGAAGAAGCACCGCGCGGCCGCGGCCAGGGCGACGTCGAGGATCTCGGGATCGCTCAGCCCGTGCTCGCGCAGCACGGCGACGTCCTCGGCGGTGATGCCGTTGGGGTCGCCGGCCACCCGCTCGGCGAAGTCCATGATCGCGGCGTCGGCCGGGTCCAGGCCCGCATCGCGATGGTCGGTGGCGATGCGGGCCAGGGTCCCGGCGTCGTAGAACCGTTCGCGCAGCAGCCGGCCGTGCGCGAGGCTGCAGTAGGCGGACCCGAGGCGTCGGGCGGCTGCGAGGGTGATCAGCTCGTACCGGCGCAGGTCCATCGTGGACCGGATCGCGCCGTTGAGGCCGGTCCAGGCATCGACGGCGGCGGGGCGCCAGGCGAGGGCGCGGGTGTAGTTGGCCACGTACCCGAGCCGGTCGCGATCGGCTTCGTAGAGCCGTTCGACGTCGGGGTCGGGCTCGGGCGGGTCGGCAAGGAACGACATAGCGGGCACGCTAGGCCCGCCGCGGCCCCACCTACATGGGTGAAGTTGCCCAAGTTGGGAGGCGGGCCGCGCGTTCGCGCATGGTGACCTTCAGCCGTATTGCTCGGGTTTGGGGGAATCTTACGGAGTTCTTGTGAGTCGCTGCCGGGCGGACCTGCCCGGGTTGCCTGAGCAGTGACATGCGTTAGCGTGGTCGCGTGCGGGTCTTGATGGTGGCGCCGCCCGGCGCGGGAAAAGGTACGCAGGGTGCCGTGATCGCCGAGCACTTCCACATCCAGCGCGTGGCCATCGGCGACCTGTTACGGCGCAACGTGTCCGAGGGCACCGATCTCGGCCGGCGCGTCGAACCGCTCCTGCAGCGCGGCGATCTGGTACCCGACGATGTCGTACTCGACCTGCTGCGCCAGGGGCTGCTGGAGGCGAAGGCGGCGGGCGGCGGCTACGTGCTGGACGGCATTCCGCGCACGGTCTCGCAGGCCCTGGCCGCGTACCGGGTGGCCCGCTCGATCAACATGACCGTCGACGTCGCCCTGCACCTCGAGGCCGACGACGACGAGCTGATGCGCCGGCTGCTCAAACGCGCGGACATCGAACACCGCCCGGACGACACCGAGCCGGTGATCCGGGAGCGGCTCAAGCTGTACCGCGAGGTCACCCAGCCGGTGCTCGCCTTCTACGCGCGCCGCGGCATCCTGCTCAGTGTCGACGCCATGCGACCGGTCGAGGTGGTCAGCGCCGACGTGCTGTCCGCCCTGGAGGCCCGCGCCGCGGTGTGACGCCGGCGAGCGGCTCAGCCGTCGCCGCGGACGGCTAGCGCGCCTGCTCACGGCCACCGCGTCAGCCGTCGCCGCGGACGGGTAGGCCGGCCGCGCGGTACACGGCGTCGATCACCGACATGGTGCGCACCGAGTCCTCCGGCGGCGTGAGGTTCGGCCCGCCCTCGAGCACGGCGGCCGCGAACGCGCGCAACTGGTGCACATAAGTGCGCTCGCCCGCGACGCGTTCGTGCGTGGTGCGGCCGGCGCGCGTGACGGACAGCCGGTGGTACACATTCGGCATGAGGTAGTTGAAGATCTTGAGCGAGCCGTCCGTTCCGACGTAGCGCGCGCTCAGCTTGAGCGCCGGCCAGCCCCACAAGCTTGCGGCGGTACGGCCGGTCGCCCCGCCGGGAAAGCGGTACTCGGCGACCATGGCGCGGTCGATGCTCGGCTTCTGCAGCTTCGCGCGCGCGGATGTCACCTCCGGCTCCGCCCCGGCGAGCGTCCGCAGCGCGTGCACGGCGTAGCAGCCGGTGTCCATCATCGCCCCGCCGGCCAGCGCGAAGTCGTACCGGATGTCGCCGAACTTCGGCAACGGAATGCACATGGACGTCTCGATGTGCCGCGGCTCGCCCAGGGTCGGGATGAGCGAACGGACATGTTCGATCAGCGGGTGGTACCGGTAATGGAACGCCTCCATCACCACCAGGCCCGTCCGCCGCGCGCATTCTGACACCTCGCGCGCCTCGGCGGCGTTCGCGGTCAGCGGCTTCTCGCACAGCACGTGCTTGCCCGCATTGAGCGCGGCGAGCGTCCATTCGTGGTGCAGTCCGTTCGGCAGCGGGTTGTACACGGCGTCGATGGACGGATCGGCGATCAGCTCCGCGTACCCGCCGTGCACGACGCCGATCCCGTGCTTGCCCGCGAACGCCGAAGCGCGCGCCCGATCCCGGGCGGCGACGGCGGCGACCGTCACCGCGGGCACCGAGCGGGCGGGCCCGATGAGCGCGGTCGGCGCGATCCGGGCCGCGCCGAGGATGCCGATGCGCAGCGGCTCGGTCACGCGCGCTGCTCCACCAGGCCGACGAGGTTGCCCTCGCTGTCCACCACGAACGCCTGCCACTCCTGCGTCCCGGCCGGCCCGAGCGTGTCGTCCGGATGCGCGAAGATGACGTGCGGTTCTGATCGGATTTCGGTACCCGCACCGCGCAACCGCGCAACCGTGCCCTCGATGTCGGCGACCGCCAGGTACAGCAGCGCCGTCGGAGCACCCTGTTCGAGCAGCAGCCGCGTGCCGCCCAGATCGAAGAAGACCAGCCCGGGCGGGTCGAAGGTGGCGAGCGGTTCAGCCCCGAGCAGATCCGCATACCAGCGGGCGGCCCGGCCGAGATCCTCGGCGTGCTGTGCGACTTGCACCAGCCTCATGCGGGCAGTATCACACGCTCCGGAATCGTCACACGCTTCGGAAGCGGCCCACGAGGTGCTGCAGTTCGGAGGAGAGCGACGCGAGCTCGCCGCTGGCCTGGCGCCCGGCCTCCACGCTGCGGCTGGTCTCCTCCGCGGCCGCCGCGACCTCGGCGACCGTGTCGGCGATCGAGCGGGTCCCGTCCGCCGCCTCGCCCACGTTGCGGGTCATCTCGCCGGTCGTCGCCGTCTGCTCGTCCACGGCCGACGCGATCGTCGTCTGGTACTGGCTGATCTGCCCGATGATCCCGCTGATCTGCTCGATCGCGGCCACCGCGCCCGCCGTATCGCTCTGAATCGTGCGCACCCGCGCGGCGATGTCCTCGGTCGCCCGCGCGGTCTCCTGCGCGAGCTCCTTCACCTCGCCGGCCACGACCGCGAACCCCTTGCCCGCCTCACCCGCGCGCGCCGCCTCGATCGTGGCGTTCAGCGCGAGCAGGTTCGTCTGCTCGGCGATGGACGTGATGACCTGCACGACGTTGCCGATCTCGGCCGAGGACTCGCCGAGCTTGGTGACCGTCTGGTTCGTCGTGGTCACCACGACCACGGCCTGCTCGGCCACCCGCGCGCCCTCGCTCGCACTGCGCGCGATCTCGCGGATCGACGCGGACATCTCCTCGGACGCGGCCGCGACGGTCTGCACGTTCCCGGACACCTGCCCGGCCGTCGCGTCGGCCGTCCGCGCACGTTCGAACACCGACATCGCGCTCCCGGCGACGCTCGCGGTCACCGCGTCCAGCTGCCCGGAACTGCGCGCGACGAGGTCCGCGCTGCGCGCCAGCGCCCCGACGGTCTCGCGCACCCCGGCCGTGGCCCGCTCCACCGCGTGCGCCATCGCCCCGATCTCGTCGCTGCCCCCGACCTCGGCCGAGACGCTCAGATCCCCCTCGGCCATGGCGTCCATCGCGGCGACGACGGGCCGCAGCCGCCGCGTGATCGACGCCGCCACCGCGAGCGCCAGCGCTGTCGCAATGACCAGTCCGACGATGAGCGCGATGAGCACCTGCAGCCGCGCGGTATCGAGCTGGCCGTGCGCACCGCTCACCGCCGCGTCGACCGCGGTGGACTGCAGCCCGGCGAGCTTGGCCATCGCCGCCTCCATGCCGGGCACGACGACATTGAAGTCGATCGTCGGCGCCCGCCCCGCCGCGATGTCCCCCATCGCCGTGGTGAACTGCTTCCACAGGTCCGAGAACGTGCTCGCGGTCTGCTCGGCCTCGCTCGTCATCGGCTGCTGCTGCAACTTCGCGAGCGCCGCATTGAGCGCATCCGACGCGGTGGCGGTGTCCTGCTGCGCACTCGCGATCTCGGTCAGATTCCCGCCGGCATTGCCCATTCGCGCAGCATTGTGCGCAATCATCGCCAGGTCCCCGCGAATGTCGCTGATGAGCGAAAGCGAGCGCACGTACTCGGTCTTGATCTGCTCGACCGTCTTGTCCATGGAGCTCATCCGGGCCAGCGCCAGACCCCCGGTGACGATCGCGGTGAGCGCCATCGCCACGAGGCCCACCAGCATCTTCGTCCGCATCCGCCGGTTGGCGAGCCATCCGCTACCCATGGTCAACTCCAGTTCCAGACGCCTCGGTCACCCCGCTATCGGCCCCTGGAACGGCAACTTGAGCGCACCCGATCCGCACTCGTTTCAAACAATTCGCAACGGTACTTTCCGTGCTCACTCCCCACCCGCCGGCGCCCCGATCACCGTCGCGAGGCGCGCGAACTCCTCATGGGTACCGATGGCCGCGCGATGCTCGGGGTGGTCGCGAAGCCCCCCATGGCTGGAACCTTCGCCACCCCGCACCGTCAGCGGCGCGCGCCCCGCACGAGCAGGAACAGCCCCACGATGGCCACGATCGGGCCGACGATCGCCCACACGGTCGCCCCGCTCATGGCGCTGCCGCCGAGCACGTTCAGCCCCTGCAGCGTCCATACGACGCCGGCGAGCACCAGCAGGACGCCCACGATGACGAAGACCCAGCGCATGGGTCGAGCCTCCTCCTGCCGCGGCCGACCGGTCAATGGCCGTTCGCGCCCCGTAAGGATTCGTAGCGCGCGGCGACGGCGAGCGCCGCTTCGCGCATCGCGGCGCGCACGGACGGAGGTTCGAGCACCTCGAGCCGCGCCCCCAACCCGAGCAGGCTCCCCACCGCGTGCTCGACACCGTTGAACGACAGCTCGAGCCGCTCCCCGTCCGATCCGGTGAGGTGGCGGGCGAGCACCCGCCGGGCCAGCGGCGCCGCCGACGGCTCGACCAGCGCGACCACCCGCAGCTCGCGCGGGCGCGACTCGACGCCCGAGCGCAGCGTTGCCCACGCCGCGGCCAGGTCGAACCCGTCCGGGCGGGCGCTCGCTTCAGGAAGCACCGTGCACGACTCGACCCGCGCGACCCGCAGCAGCGCCGGTTCGGCCGTCACCAGGTACCAGACGCCCGCCTTGGCCACCAGCCCGGCCGGGTCGAGGGCGCGGCGGGCGCGGATGCCGGAGCTGTCGCGGTACGACACCTCGATCCGGCGGCCCTGCAGGAGCGCCTCGTGCAGGGCCGGCAGGTGGGGGACCGGCTCGCCGGAGCGCATCCACGGGTCGACGTCGACGAGCACGTGGCTGCGGCCCTCGGTCAGGCCGCCGCGCAGCGCCCCGCCGCCCGCGCCGGTGAGCTTCTCCAGCGCGGTGTCGAGCGCGTCGCCGAGGCCGAGGTCGCCCGCGAGGCGCGCCTGGCCGACCGCCAGCCCGGCGCCCTCGGCCCGGCTCAGGTGGGCCAGGCCCGCCCGGTACGTGTCGAGCAGCCGGATCCCGCCCTTCCGCCCGCGCTCGGTGTAGACGGGAATGCCCGCGCCGCTGAGTGCTTCGACATCGCGCAGCACCGTGCGCACGGAAACGCCCAAACGCTCAGCCAGGTCGGGTGCGACCGCCCCGGGCCGGGCCTGGAGCAGCAGCACGAGGGACAGGAGCCGATCGCCGCGCATGCCTCCGACGGTACCGCCAAAAACATGACAACAGGTGTCCTGTTTCCCCGCGCATGCTCGTTCGCATGCAGACACGCATCTCGGGGCCCTACGACATGGCCCGCCAGGCGGAGTTCTTCGGCGGCTGGGTACGCCCCGCCGACGACCCCCGCTCGATCCTCATGGCCTTCCCGGTCGAGGGCGGGAAGGAATCGGCCGCGGTCCTGCTCCGCCAGGAGGGCGACACGGTCACCGGCGAGGTCACCGGCCCGCCCGAGGCCTGGGACCAGGCCCTGGCCACCCTCTCGCTGGACGAGGACGGCACCGGCTGGCCCGAGGTCGGCGAGCGTGACCCGGTCATCGGCGCCCTGCAACGCGAGCACGCGTACCTGCGGCCGGTCCTGTTCCATTCCGCGTACGAGGCGGCCTGCGCGTTCGTGATCGGTCACCGCCTGCGCATCACGCAACAGCGCGCGATCCGCGCACGCATCGCGCGCACCCACGGCGCGGCGATCGAGTCCGGCGGCCAGGTCGTCCACGCGTTCCCGTCGCCGCGGGTCCTGCGCGGCCTCGGCGAGCTGCCGGGCCTCGACGCGGAGAAGCTCACGCGCCTGCACGGCATCGCCGACGCGGCCCTCGACGGCCGCCTGGACCGCGCACGTCTGCGCGCGATGCCGCTCGAGGAGGCCTACGCGGACGTCAAACGCCTGCGCGGTGTCGGCGACTTCTTCGCCACCGGCATCGTCCTGCGCGGCGCCGGCCGCCGCGACGCCATCCCGGCCGAGGGGTTCACCCGCCAGGGCCTTCAGCGTTTGTACCGTCTGCGCCACGAACCCACCGACGCCGACATGACCCGGATCGCCGAACCGTGGCGCCCCTTCCGCATGTGGTGCTCGGTGCTCGTGCACGCCAGCGAACGCCGCGCCCAATCCCGCACCACGTGACAGCAGCACCCGTTCGCACATACCCGCGCACTCGAACGAGCGCCGCCCACGCCCCGCGAAACTCGAACGAACGCCGGTGACGAGCGCACACGAACGAACGCCGGTGACGAGCGCACACGAACGAGCGCACACGAGCGAGCGCACGGACGAGCGCGCACGGACGAGCGCGCACGACGGGGGCGCGCGCAAAACGAGCGCGCGATCGCGCACGGAGGGGGCCGTGCGAGATCGCGCGCTCGGAGAAAACGACGGGGAGCGGACGCCGCTGTCCGCCCCCCGTCACCACCCGCGCAGAGGCTTAACGCAGCAGCGACAGCACGTTCTGCGGCGCCTGGTTGGCCTGGGCCAGCATGCTCGTGCCGGCCTGGGTCAGGATCTGCGAGCGGGTGTACGACACCATCTCCTGGGCCATGTCGGTGTCGCGGATGCGCGACTCCGACGCGGACAGGTTCTCCACCGCCACATTGAGGTTGTTGATGGTGTGCTCGAAACGGTTCTGGTAGGCACCGAGCGTGGCCCGCGCGGTCGAGACGCCCTTGATGGCCTTGTCGATCGCGTCGATCGCGGCGGTGCCGGAGCTGGTCAGGTCCAGCGAGCCGAGGCCGAGGCCGGTCGAGTCGAAACCGGACAGGCCGGAGCCGCTGCCGAACGCGGAGGAGCCCAGGCTGACGGCGATCTGGTCGGACGACGACCCGTTCGCGCCGACCTGGAAGGTGCCGGTGTACGCCGTGGTGCTGTCCAGCAGCTTCTGGCCGCCGAACGCGGTGGTCGACGCGATCCGGTCGAGCTCCTTGCCCAGCTGCGAGAACTCGGTCTGGGCGGCGGAGCGCGCGTCGGAGTCCTGCGAACCCGTGGAGGACGCCTGCACGGACAGGTCACGCATGCGCTGCAGGATCGAGTGGGTCTCGGTCAGCGCACCTTCAGCGGTCTGCACGACGGAGATGCCGTCCTGCGCGTTGCGAACTGCCACCTTCAGGCCGCCGATCTGCGAGCGCAGACCCTCGGAGATGGACAGGCCGGCCGCGTCGTCGGCGGCCCGGTTGATCCGGTAACCGGACGACAGCTTCTCGAGCGACTTGCTCATCTGGCTGTCGGTCACCGAAAGGTTCCGGTACGCGTTCTGGGCGGCGATGTTGTTGTTGATGCGAAGACCCATGATGTCCTCCTTGGAAGGGCTCCGACCGGCGTCCGTCCTTGGCGCCGTTGCCTCAGACATCGCCCGCCCGGAGCCCGGGATGAGGACTGCCGGGTCACGAAACCGTTGCCGTCAGGGTCGCCTCGGCAACGTGCAGGGTCTCCTCGACGAGCCGCAGCGCCCGCGCGTCCATGAGCCCGCGCCGGACCGGGTCGGCCGGGGTCGTGGTGCGGTACAGCACGACCGAGCACGACCCGGAATCGCTCACCCCGTTGCACGTCGCGGTGCCCGGCACGTCCCCGGGGTGCGACCAGAACCCGCCGGACGCCGTCGGCACCCGGAACGCACCCAGCCCGAACCCGAGCCCGGCGCGCACGTCCTGGTACGTCCCGGCGGGCACCGTACGGTCGAGTTCGGCCATCTGCGCCGGAGCGAGCAGTTCGCCGCCGCGCAGCGCGCACCAGAACCGGGTCAGGTCCGCCGTCGTGCTGACCAGGCCGCCCGCCGCGTCCAGCGCCGTCGGGTTGAGCTCGGTGACGTCCAGCAGCGGGCCGCCGGGGACGAGCTGCTGGTACGCGCGCGCCGAGGACCGGGGCAGCGACGGGTGGTCGTACGGGAAGTACGTGTCGCGCAACCCGAGCGGCCGGGCGATCCGGTTGCGCACCTGCTCGGCCCACGACCGTCCGGTGACCGCGCGCACGATCAGGCCGGCGACGAGCGCGTTGGTGTTCGAGTATGTCCATTCGCGCAGTGCGGGCTCGTCGCGCACGAGACGCACCAGGTCCGCGGGTTCGTGGCGCGCACCGAGCGCACCGCCGGGCAGACGACCCAAGTAGTCGGGCAGGCCGCTGGTGTGCTGGAGCACGGACCGTACCGAATAAGGGGCATCGGGCAGCAGGTCGGGCAGCAGCGACCCGACGGGGTCGCGCAGCGAGAGGCGGCCCTCGCCCGCGAGCTGCAGGACGACCGTGGCGGTGAAGGCGGCGGTCGTGCAGCCGATCCGGAAGCGCCCCGCGGCCGGCATGCCCGCCCCGGACCCGGCGGTGATGTCCCGCCCACCGGCGCGCACCTGGCCCTGCGCCCCGCCGGCCCCGAGCCGGACCAGGTCGTCGAGGGCCTCCTGCAGCATGTCCCGTGCCGTGCCGATGGTGTACTCCCGCATGCTGACCAGCGTCGCAACTCGCGCGCGCGGAATCGATCCCGCCAGCTTGCCGCCCGATGGCATGGCCAGCAGTAGTGACATCATGGGCCGATGTCCGAATTGACGTTCCGCGCGGCCGACGCCGCCGACGTGCCGGCGCTGGTGGAGCTCGTGCAGTCGGCGTACCGCGGCGACCGCAGCCGCGCCGGCTGGACCACCGAGGCCGACCTGCTCGACGGCCAGCGCACCGACCCGGCGATGGTGTCCGAAGCGATCACCGCCGAGGACAGCGTCGTGCTCGTCGCCCAGTCCGGCGCCGGCCTGGTGGCGTGCTGCCAGCTCGAACGCCACGACGGGTACGCGTACTTCGGCATGTTCGCCGTCGACCCGTCCCGCCAGCGCGGCGGTTTCGGCGCGGCCCTGCTCGCCGAGGCCGAACGCTATGCGCGTTTCGAGTGGGACGCGGCCGAGGTGCGCATGACGGTCATCGTGCAGCGCGAGGAACTGATCGCCTGGTACGAGCGGCACGGCTACACCCGCACGGGCGAGATCAGTCCGTTCCCGTACGGCGACGAGCGTTTCGGCGTGCCCCGCCGCCCCGACCTGGCGTTCGAGACGCTCGTCAAAAAGGTCGCATGAGCCGCTTCACGGGCGCGGCCGAGCACTACGCCGCGGGCCGCCGCCCCTATCCGCCGCAGTTCACGCAGGCTTTGCGAGAAGAACTGGGCCTCGACGGTACGGGCAGGCTGCTGGACGTCGGCTGCGGCCCCGGCTCGCTCACGGCGCTCCTCGCCCCGCTGTTCGAACGCGCAGTGGGCATAGACGCGGACCCGGACATGATCGCGCAAGCGCGCAAACAGTTCCCGGCCCTCGAGTGGCACGTCCTGCGCGGCGAGGACCTCCCCGCCGGCCTGGGCATGTTCGACGTGGTCACCTTCGCGCAGTCGTTCCACTGGATGGATCAGCCCCTCGTGGCCGAACGCGTCCGCGCCATGATCGAGCCGGGCGGCGCCTGGGTCCACGTGGGCGGCAACACCCACCGCGGCGTCGACGACCCCGGGCCCCTGCCGCTGCCCCGCCCGCCCTGGCCCGAGATCGACGAGCTCGTCCGCACCTACCTCGGCCGCGACCGCCCCGCCACGAAGTCGGGGGAGGAGGACGTGATGCGCGCCGCTGGCTACCGGGGCCCGGTCCGCCTGGTCCCGTGGCCGGGCGAGGTGGTCGAGCGCTCCGCCGACGAGGTGGTCTCCTCCGTGTACTCCATGTCGTACTCGACCCCGCACTTGTTCGCCGAACGCCGCGCCGTGTTCGAGTCGGACCTGCGCCGCCTGCTGCACGACGCCTCGCCGACGGGCCGCTTCGCCGAGCGCATGGGCCCACCGCAACTACTCGTCTGGCGCCCCTAAAGCGCCGACACCGCGTGCGCAATCGTGGTCGGTTTGCGGCCCAGCAGGGTTTCGAGGTCGCTCGTCTGGTGCTCGAGCGCGCCGGTGGCCGCGAGGTGGTGCAGGTAGGACATGGGGCCGGGTGGGGGCTGCTCGCGGTACGAGATGGGCGTTCGAAAATGCGCGGCGAGCACCTCGGCGAGCTCCGGGAACGTCCACAGTGGACCGGTGAGGTCGTAGGCGCGGCCCTCGTGGCCGGGGGTGGTCAGGACGGTGGCGGCGGCGCCGGCGAGGTCTGTGCGGGTCGCGGTGTTGAGGCCGCGGCCGGCGGTGCCGCTCGTCAGCTCGCCCGTTTCGGCCGAAGCGCGCAGTCCGGCGTGGACGAAGGCGTCGGTGTAGAACGGGTTGCGCAGGAACACGTGCGGGCGGCCGGTCGCGCGGATCGCGGCCTCCGTGGCGTGGTGGGCCTCGGTGACGCCCGGACCCGGACGGTCCGCGCCGAGGAAGCTGGTGTAGACGAGCAGGTCGGCGCCAATTGCGGCCGCGGTCACGTTTTGGTGCTGGGCCACGCGGCGTGCGGTGTCCAGCTCGGGTGACGAGATCAGCAGGAGCGTGGCGACGTTCGCGAAGGCGCGTTCAAGGGTGGGCGGTTGGTCGTAGTCGCCGTGGCGGACCTGCACGCCGCGCGCGGTCAGGTCGGCGAGCTTGGCCGGGTCGCGCACCACGGCGACGATCCGGTGCGGCGGGACGAGGTGCAGGAGCCGGTCGACGACTTGGCGGCCCAGCGCGCCGGAGGCGCCGGTGACGGCGATGAGATCCGAGGTCACGCGCCAAGATTCACATGGCTGTCAACGGCATTTCGCAGCAGCCGGCGCAGTTCGCCGACGCACATCATGTAGCCGGTCGGGGTGGGCAGGTGTGCGACATAGTGCTCGAGGTCGGCGGCGAGTGCGAACACGCGCGTCGGGGTCGAGGTGCGCTCGGCGTCCTCGACCGCCTTGCGCAGGCCGTCGAGGACCGCCGGGTGGCGGGTCCGGTAGGACTCGGCGACCAGGTGATTGCTCCGGTCGGCGGCGAGGTAGAACTGCACGAGGTCCTTGGTACCGACGAACAGCTCGTCCGCGCCGGCGGCGCAGATGGCCGACGTGGCGTGTACCGCGGCGGGGGTTTCGATGAAGGCCGACAGGGGCGTGTCCGGGGGCAGTCCGAGGTGCGGGCGGAGCTTGGCGAACTCCTCGGCGTCGTTGAGGAACGGGGCGGACAGGCTGATCCGGCCGGCCTCGGCGCCGAGGCGGGTGTGCAGGGCGTCCAGAACGACGTGCAGTGCGTGCGGGTACGCGTCCGAGCGCAGCAGCCACCGCGTGCCGTGCAGGCCCATGTCCGGGTTGGGCTCGGTGTGGATCGGGGTGCGCTCGGTGATGCGCGCGGCGTCGTCGGAGCGCAGGTCGAGCATGCGCAGGATGAGGCGCTGGCCGGGGGCGAGCAGCTCGACGTACGTCTGCAGGCGCTCGGCCACCGCCCGCCCGTAGGCGTCGACGCCGGCCGGGCCGCCGTGCAGGGAGTCGATCGGGCTCAGGCCGGCGGCGAGGCACAGGAACTCCTCGCGCAGGAAGAACGACTCGACACGCTCCGGCGCGACGGCGTTCAGCGAGCGGATGTCGTCCGCGTCGGCGATGACCGCGCAGGCCGAACCGAGCACGTCCGGCGACGGTGTCGCAGCGCGCGAATGCGCATCGGGCGCGGCGGGGGTGCCGAGCACGATCGTCTGTGCGTGCAGGTCGAGCGTGACGTCGCCGAAGAGGCGGTCGAGGTCGGCCGGGTCGACGCGCAGGACCGGGATGCTCTTCGCGCGGCACAGCGACTGCATGTGCCCGGTGGCGCCGCCGCGGCTGCACACGATCGCGCGGGCGGCGAGCATCGCGTCGTACAAGTTGGGGCTCAGGACGGGTGTGACGAGGATGGAGCCTTCGATCGGCTGCCCGGTGCGATTGCACGCCCCGCTCACCGCCGGCGCGGTTCCGGGGGTGAGCAGGACGCCGCGGATCGGTCCGTCGGTCACGTGATCTCCGCTTCTTCGGTTGTGATGCGCAGCTGGTGGCGCAGCTGGCGCGGTGTCACCGAAATGTCCGTGAGCCGCTCGACCGCCGCCTGGTTCACGGCCGCCCGCACGAGGTGGGCCCGGCCGTCGCTCAGCGGCTCGCGGAAACCGGCGGTGGCGCGCAGGTGCGCATCCAGCCGGTCGTCGAGGCGGCGGCGTTCGTTGCGCGAACGCGCGGCCAGGCGCCGCACCTCGAGCGCGACCGCCTCCTCGAACGCCGAGGCGGTCGACTCGTCCTGCGCGAACGTGGCGCCGAGGTCGGCCGCGGCCAGCCGGGCCTCGCCGTCGCATTGCAGCTCGAAGCGCTCGATCACGTGCGCGGCGACGACGATCGAGTGGTTCTTGATCGCGGCCAGGTTGAACGCGAACGCACCCGAGCGTCCGTTGCGCACGATCTCGTCGCCCTCGCGCATCACGCCGATCGCCGACAGCGGGGTGATCGGCTCGCCGCCGGGGCGCAGCGGGGTGCCCTGCTCGTCGATCTCGATCCCGCGGCCGGTCCGGCGGTGGGCCGTGACCAGGTGCTTGCCGAGCAGATTCTTCCACAGCGGCGAGCCGACCTGGGTGTAGTCCGCCTCCCGGCCGAAGTTGCACACGACCAGGTCGGCCAGGATCACCCGCCGGGTCGCGGGGGCGGCCACGGTCACCGCGAGCTGCACCGGCCCGACCGGCTCGACCTGCTGGACCTTGCCCAGCACGACCTCGACGTGCTCGGAGGTCATCGCGTCCTCGACGATCGCGGTCGTGTACGGCACCGCGCCGACCCGCAGCGCGGCGATCTGCGTGCCGTACTCGTCGAGCAGCTGGCGCAGTTCGTACGTCGGGATCAGGTCGATGATCTCCGGGAGGTACGGCTCCCACGCCTTCGCCGTCCGCTCGGTCACGACCGTTTCGGCCATCCCGGGGTGCTCGGCGCGCACCGTCGCGCACGCGCTCTCCCACTCCGTGCGCACTCGGGCGAGGAACTCGTCGCGGTTGCGGTACGGCTCGAGCAGCCGCTCCGGCGCGGGCAGCTGGATGACGCCGTGCTGGTGGTCGTCGGGGTACGTGCGCGGGGTCGTGCCGGACCGGGAAACGAGGTGAATGGCGCCGGTGTGGCCCTGGCGCAGCAGCAGCGCCGCCGAGTCGAATGCGCTGAGCACGGTACCGACGATGACGACGCTCGATTGCGCCGGAATGGACAGGAGGCGCCGCACGCCGTCGGTCGAGTACGGCTGGCGGATGAACGCGTCGTGCGCGAGCACCTCGGCGGCGAAGGCGGGCGATTTCAGTTCCAGACCCGTCGCCAGTACCACATGATCGGCCGTCAGCGTCGAAGTGTGCCCGGTCGCGTGGCGGACCGTCGCCTCCGCCTGCTCCCCGCGGATGGCCAGATCGACCGCCTCGCCCTCGGCCTCAATCAGATCGACGTCCGGATATGCCTCGCGGCGTGCATCGGCGATCCTTGCCGTCAGGTAATCGTGGTAGATGCGCCGCGGGGCCGGGCCGTGCTCGACGAAGTCGAAGTCCGTCCACGGCGCCGGCCAGTGCCGCCGGTCCGCCTCGTCGTTCGCCCAGCGCACGAAGTCGTCGACGTCCTCGCGGAACGCGGACATCCGGCCGGCCTGGATGTTGAAGACGTGATCCCACGGATTGCCGTCGCGGTGGTACGCCACGCCGGCGTACCGGTAATCCGGACGGCGCTCGAGTAACACGATTTCCAGCGGGGCGCGTGCGAACCGTAGCAGCCGGATCGCCGTGGCGGTGCCGGCCAGGCCGGAGCCGATGATGAGGATTCGCGGTCGGCGCATTGCTGGAGTCTCGCGGGTGTCGCGGGGCGCGTTCAACTTCATCAGTGCGGATGTAGCAATATCGCGGGTGAAACGGCGTGGCGCGCAATGGGAGACTGGCGGGCATGGATGAGCTGACCGTCACGCTGGAGCAGTCGGGCCGCACGGCGACCGTGGCCGGGATTCGCGCGCACACCATCGTGATGGACCGTCCCGAGGCGCAGGGCGGAACCGACGCCGGGCCGATGGGCGGCGAGACGCTGCTCGCCGCGGTCGGGGGCTGCTTCATGAGCACCCTCTATGCGGCGGCGGGCGCTCGATCCATCGACGTCAAAGACGCGACATGCACGGTCGTCGGTACGTTTGCCGCCTCCCCGCGCCGATTCGGTGCCCTTCGCATCGAGGTGGCGTGCTCGTCCGTGCCGGCCTCGGAACTGGCGCATCTGGTCGAGGTCGCGTCGCGGGGCTGCCTGGTGGTGGCGACGTTGCGGCAGGGAATGGACGTCACTGTGGGTACAAGCGAGGCCTAAGGCTTCTTGGCCACAGCTCCCAGGACCGAACGCTGCTCGTTTTCGGCCGGGTCGTCCGGGTCCGGGTGCCAGCTCGTGATCGGCACGATGCCCGGTTCGATCAGGTCGAGCCCGGCGAGGATCGCGGCCACCTGCTCGGGTGTGCGCGTTCGCACCGTGGTGGGTGTCCGGCCGTACAACTTGGTGACCTGCTCGTGCTCCTGCCCGAGGTCCTCGACGGCGGTGAAGTGCGAGACGGCCACGAAACTGCCTGGTGCGAGCGCTGCCGTGAGCTCGCGGACGAGCGCCGGCGGGTCGTCCTCGTCGCTCAGGAAATGCAGCACCGCGACGAGCAGGACGGCGACCGGCTGCTCGAAATCGAGCAGAGCGCGCACCCGCTCGTGGCCGATGATGCGCGCCGGAGTGCGCAGATCGCCACCGATGGCCGCGGCGTGCGCATTGCCCGCGAGAATCGCCTGGCCGTGCGAGACGGCGACGTCGTCGATGTCGACATACACCACGCGCGCCTCGGGGTCGATCGCCTGCACGACCTCGTGCACATTGCCGCGCGTGGGAATGCCGGAGCCGATGTCGAGAAATTGACGCACACCCTGCGCCGCGAGCCGGCGCACGACCCGGCCGAGGAACGCTCGATTGGTGTGCGCGACCTGGAGAATGCCGGGCCAGGCGGAGATCAGCTGCTCGGCGAACTCCCGGTCGACGGCGAAGTTGTGGTACCCGCCGAGTCCGTAGTCGTAGACCCGGGCGGCATTGGGAACGGTCACATCGACGCCGTCGGGCGCCCACTCGGGCAGGCTCACGGATCGAGGGTAACCGCCGACTGTAAATATGACGATCTGATGTCAGGCTACTGGAACGTGGCACGTTGTCCTTACCGTTGTTGGCGTGACCGAGCCTTCCTTCACCGTTCCCGCTGCTCCTGCGCCGTTGCCTGGTGCGCCTGACTCGCCTTTGGCGCCTTCGGCTCCTCCGGTGGCTCCCTCGGTTTCGTCGGTTTCTTCGGCTTCGTCGGCTTTCTCCGTAGAGCCGCAGGCCTCGATCGCCGGCGGGCCGGCTGATCCTTCGGTTCTGGATGGGCAGGGCGATCCCGGGGCGCCGAAGGTTGAGGGGCCGCCGCCCGGGCTGTGGGCGAAGATGAAGGCCGACCCGGAGTACGCGCCGGAGCACCTCGCCCTCGAGGCGGTCACGCGTCTTGGCCCGCGCATGGCCAACGAGCTGGAGAAGCTCAAGGGCCAGAACCCCGGCGCCCCGGCCGATGCGCTCGCCGACATGATCATTTATCGGTACGTCAACCAGTCCCGCCTCTCCGGCGCCGTCGGCGGCGCCGTGCCGGTCGCCGGTGCGCTGCTCGACGTGGGCGTACTGGCCTGGACGCAGGCGCGGATGGTGCTGATGCTCGCCGCGAACTACGGCCTCGACCCGGCGCATCCCGACCGGGCCGTGGACCTGCTCGTGCTGCAGGGGATTCACAAGTACACCCAGACCGCCCGCACGGCGCTGGCCGTTGCCCGGGGGCGGGAGAGCATCGACGCGCTGATGCCGGCGGACCGTCCCGAGGTGCGCAAGGTGCTGATGCGGCTCGGTTTGAAGCTCGCGCAGATGGCCGGCGTACGGGCGGTCAAGAAGATGGCGGCGAAGGTCATTCCGGGCCTGGCGATCATCCTGGGCGGGGTCACGAACGGGAACGCGACGCGGGCGCTCGGGGGGCGGGCGATCGGGCTGTACCGGCGGCCGCCGATGCCGTACCACGCGCCGCTGGCCTTCCACCCGCCGCGCCAGCTGCCGCCTGGCCGGTGATGCTGCGTCGCTTTCTCGGCTCCGGCTGATTTTCGCTTTCTCGCTTTCTCGCTTTCTCGCTTTCTCGCTTTCTCGCTTCTCGCTTTCTCGCTTTCTCGCTTCTCGCTTTCGCGTCGCTGTGTCGACGTTGCGCTTGGCCGGCAGCCGGGCGCCGCTTGCGCTGGCGTTTTGGCGCTCGGCCTGGCGTGGCGTGTGGTCGTGCGGTCGGCCCAGCGTGGCTGGCGGTCGTGCGGTCGGCCCGGCGTGGCTGGCTTCTACAGTCGTGCGATCGGCCGGGCGTGACTGATTCCTGCGCTCGTGCGCTCAACCCGGCGTGACTGATTCCTGCGCTCGTGCGCTCAACCCGGCGTGACTGACTTCTGCGCTCGGGCGATTGCCCGGGGCGACTGCTGCTGACCGCCGACGTCGGCCGGGTGTGGCGACAGGTGATGCTCGGCGGGCTCCTGGGGCCGGCGAGGTTGACCAAGTTGCGTTACCAACGGTAGAGATTCGGCCACGATGGGGTGATGGGGCGCGGACCGGCCGGATGGAGCCTGCGGACCAAACTGCTCGCCGCGGTGCTGGCCATGGTCGCGCTCGCCCTGGCCGGGATTTGCGTCGCGACCACGTTGGCGCTGCGGCAGTACCTCATGAAGCGCATCGACGGCCAGGTGACCGACACGGCCCGCCTCACCGCCGCCCGGATTGACGACTACGGCAATCTGGACGCCGCGCCGCGCGGACCGAACCGAGGACCGGAGCTGGCCAACGCGTTCTACGTGCGGTACATGCCGAAAAGCGGAACGGCGCAGGTGCTCTTCGAGCGCAACGGCGCCGCGGCCGACCAGGCCCGCCCGCACCTCGCCGCGGCCGGGAAGACTCCCGTGGGCCGGCTGTTCGACGTCGACTCCGATGGCGGCGGGAGCGGCTGGCGGGCGATGACGGTGCGCGACACCGCCGGCGAGATCACGGTCGCGGTCAGCCTCAACGAGGTCGACGGCACGGTGGATCGGCTCGTGACCCTGGAGTCGGCGATCGCCGGCGCGCTGCTGCTCGTGCTGGTCGCCGTCGCCCTGGTCCTGATCCGCTCGAGCCTGCGCGGGCTGGTCCAGGTCGAGCGTACGGCGGCCGGCATCGCGGCGGGCACCCTGTCCACACGCATCCCCGTGCCGCACCCGGACACCGAGGTGGGCCGCCTGTCCACGGCCCTGAACACCATGCTCGGCCGCCTCGAGGACGCCTTCGCCGCCCAGCAGGACTCGGAGGCCGACGCGCGCGACTCGGAGCTGCGCATGCGCCGCTTCGTCGGCGACGCCTCGCACGAGCTGCGCACGCCGCTGACGGCGATCCGCGGCTTCGCCGAGCTCTACCGGCAGCGCGGCGGCTCCGACGAGGCGGCCACCGCGGTCCTGGCCCGCATCGAGCAGCACGCGGCACGGATGGGCCTGCTGGTCGAGGAATTGCTGTTACTGGCCCGCCTCGATCAGGAGCGGCCGCTGGAGCTGCAGTCGGTCGACCTGCTGGGCCTGGCCACCGACGCGGTACTCGACGCCCGGGTCACCGCCCCCGCCCACACCGTCCGCCTGCACGTCGGCGACACGTCTGCGGCCGCGGACCAGTCCGACACCGCGGAGGCCGAGGCGCCGATCGTACTGGGCGACGACACCAAGCTCCGCCAGGTCCTCACGAACCTCCTGGCCAACGCGTACACCCACACCCCGGCGGGCACCCGCGTCACGGTCTCGGTGGCGGTACACGACTCGGGCGTGGTGCTGGCGGTCACCGACAACGGCCCGGGCATGACGCCGGAGGACGCGGAACGGGTCTTCGAACGTTTCTACCGCACCGACCCGTCCCGCACCCGGGCCGCCGGCGGCTCAGGACTGGGCCTGGCGATCGTGGCCTCGATCGTCCAGGCGCACGGCGGCCGCGTGACGCTGGAGACGGCGCTGGGGGAGGGCGCCCGGTTCGAGGTACACCTGCCCCTGCACCGAACGGATCTCCCCACCCCGTCGCCGGTCGCCTCGCAGTGACCGCCGCGCCGCCGTGCTGTACTCGTTGCGAGGCTGCTATCGCTGCTCAGGCCGCTGCGGTGGAATGTGGCACCGAAGACTTGTCGGCCCGCCGGTCACGCGGTGTGACCGGCCCCGAATTACCGCAATGCCGATTACGGTAATCCAATAATCGGTAATTGCAGCCGAGGCCGCCGCCCCGCCCTCCTACCGAACGCCGCCCGAACCGACGATCGATCTTCGGTGCGCCGGCGTCAGGTGGTCTGAGTGGGACGTGGGCTGGCCTGCCGCTGCCCGTTCCCGCCGTTCCCGTTGCCGCCGCCGCGGTTTCCGTTGCCTTGGCGCATCAGGGCGGTGTCCGTGATCGTAGTGGCCGTGGCGGTGTCGCCGGAGACCAAACCGATCACCGTGACCGTGTCCCCGGTCTTCACGTCACCAATCTTCGACGCCCCGTTGTCGACCTTGGTATCGGCCCCCACCACAAACGTCGTGGCGTGCCCGTCCTCGCTCTTGGCCGTGATCGAGGTGGCACTGACCGCGGTGACGGTACCGGTCTGCAGCCGCTGCGTGACGTACTGCCCGTCGCTGCCCTTCACGACGAAGTCACCGTGCAGGGCCCCGCTGATCACGTTGCCGCCGCGGGCGAACCCGCCGCCGGGGAAGCCGCCTTGACCGGCCTGGCCACCCTGCGCGTTCTGGCCGTTCTGGCCGTTCTGTGCACCGGGCGCGCCCTGACCGCCGCCGGGGAAACCCTGTCCGCCTCCACGCCCGCCGCCCGGTCCGCCGCTCTGGCTCTGCCCGGACCCGCTGTCACTGGCCGCCTGCGCCACCGCCACGCCGCCACCGATCACGATGACGGCGGACACGGCCGCGACGATGCCGAGCTTCAACCGCGACGAGCCCGCGGGGGCGGCGGGTTGCCCACCGTCGATGCCGCCGGTCGGCCCGGACGGCGCGCCAGCAGCCCAGATCGGCGTGGTCACAGCCCCGGGCGGCCCAGAAACCGGCTGCGGCGCACCCAGATTCGGCGCACCCAGGTTCGGCACACCCGCGTTCGGCGCGGTCGCGGACTCTGAAGCCCCGGCGGCCGTCGCGGCCTGTTGCGACGTCGGCGGCAGCGGCGCACCCACGTTCGGCACACCCTGGCTCGGCGCGGTCGCGGACTCTGACGCCCCGACGACCGGCTGTGGCGCGGTGTGTTGCGACGCCGACGGTTGCGAAATCGGCGGCTGCGAATCCCCCAAGACAGACGCCGGGTCCGACGCCGACCCCGACGCCGGGTCCGAAGCTGACCCCGACGCCGGGTCCGACGCTGACGCCGCCGGCGCCGACGCTTGCGGGGCCGCCCACTCCGAGGCCGGCGATTGCGGTACCACCGGCTGAGCCGCGGCCGGATTCGATGAAGGCGCGGGCGGGCCGGCAACCGGCTGCGGCGCGGTCGGGTCGTCGTGGGGCGAGCTCATCGGGCGCACTCCTGCGGAGAGGTCGGTCCTGTCCAGACGACCGTGCACGCGATAACTGGCACCGCAATCCCACAGACCTGTCAGGTGACTGTGAATCGCACGATGCCAGGTAACGGCCCATTCACAGATCCTCGATAGGCTGACGATCATGAGCGAGGTCGTCGAACTGGCGCAGGCCCTGATCCGGTACGACACCACGAACACCAGCGACGACGGTGCCACCGGCGACGAGCGCGCCGCGGCGGAGTTCGTGGCCGAAAGGCTCGCCGACGCCGGTTTCCAGCCGGTGTACCTCGAATCCGCCCCCAAACGCGGCAACGTCGTCGTCCGCCTGCCCGGCGCCGACCCGACCCGCGGCGCCCTGCTCATCCACGGCCATCTCGACGTCGTGCCCGCCGACGCCTCCGAGTGGTCGGTCCCCCCGTTCGCCGGCGAGATCCGCGACGGATACCTCTGGGGACGCGGCGCGATCGACATGAAACACATGGTGGCGATGGCGCTGTCGGTCGCCCGTCGTTTCAAGCGTGACAATGTGGTACCGCCACGTGACATCGTGTTCGCCTTCGTCGCCGACGAGGAGGCAGGCGGCCGGCAGGGCGCGGGCTTCCTGGTCGACCAGCACCGGGACCTGTTCGACGGCGTGACCGAGGCGATCAGCGAGGTCGGCGGCTTCTCGTACACCGTGCGTGACGACGTGCGCGCCTACCTCGTCGAGACGGCCGAGAAGGGCGTCATGTGGCTGCGCCTGAAGGTTCGCGGCACCCCCGGCCACGGCTCGATGCTGCACACCGACAACCCGGTCGCCAAGCTCACCAAGGCGTTGACCCGCCTCGAGGAGCACCAGTTCCCGCTGGTCCTGCACCCGGCGACGCGCGAGTTCCTGGCCGGCGTCAGCGACCTGACCGGCATCCCGTTCGACCCCGACGACCCGGAACAGACGGTCGCCCGCCTCGGCTCACTCTCCCGCATGATCGGCGCCACGCTGCGTGACACGGCCAACACGACAATGCTCAAAGCCGGATACAAAGCCAATGTCGTACCGTCCGTAGCCGAAGCCACCGTCGACGGCCGCATGCTGCCGGGCCGCGAGCGAGCCTTCGAGCGCGAACTGGCCGAGGTCCTCGGCCCCGACGTCGAGCTCGACTGGGACCTGCTGCCCCCGGTCGCCACGACCTTCGACGGCCACCTGGTCGACGCCATGGCCACCGCCATCGAGTCCGAGGACCCGGGCGCCCGCCTCCTGCCCTACATGCTCTCGGCCGGCACCGACGCAAAGTCCTTCCAGCGCCTCGGAATCCGCCACTTCGGCTTCGCCCCACTCCGCCTGCCGAAGGACCTCGACTTCACCGCCCTCTTCCACGGCATCGACGAGCGCGTACCCCTCGACGGCCTGGAATTCGGCGAACGCGTCCTCGACCGCCTCCTTCGCACCTGCTGAACCGCCCGGGCCCGCCACACGCCCAAGAATGCCGAAGCGCGCCAGACGGCCGAGGACGCCGAAGGCCGGCGCGTCACGCGCTCGGGACGCTCAAGCCATCGCAGTCGACTGGGACGCCGAAGCCGCGGCCCGAACGCGACAACGCCGGCCCGGCGGCAGAAAACCCGCGGAGCCGGCGTGATGTCAGCGATTCTTCAGATCCGGAACGACAGCCGGGTCGTCCCGATGACGATCTCGTCGCCCGGCGCCAGAATCACCGTGTCGACCCGCCGCCCGTTGACCATCGACCCGTTCGCGGAACCGAGGTCGGTGAGCACCGCGCGATGCCCGTCATAGTCGACCCGGGCGTGCTGCCGCGAGGCCCCCACATCGGCGAGGCGCAACGAGGCCTGCTCCCCGCGGCCGATGATCACGGCGCCCTGCGTGAGCGGGTAGTTCTGCCCGTCCTCGGTCACCAGGCGTACGCCGCTGCCCTCACCGGGTGCAACCTGCCCGCCCGTGTACACCTGAGCCGACACCCGGAACAGTCCGGTGTCCAGGTCGTCACCGCGCGTGATTTCGACCACGATGTCGCCGTAGACGGCCCAGCCCTGTTCGCCGACGTACTCCGCCTGCGACTGCGCCAGCTCCTGCGCCAGCGCCGCCGCGAACGGGGCGAGGCGGGAGTGGTCGGCCGGCGCGAGCGCGATCAGGTACCGGTTGGGCACCAGAATCCGCCCGCCCGTCATCTGCGTCTGGTTGGCGTTCGCCTCGCCCTGCATCGCGTTGAGGATCTCGACGGGGTGCACGACGCCCTTGAAGACCTTGGCGAAGGTGCCCTCCACCATGCCTTCCAGCCGCTTCTCGAACCGCTGCAGCGCGCCCAACTCGTCCCCCTCCAACTGATCCGGCACAGACTGTGTATCACGACGGTTGTACCCCCGCAGTCGTGACCGCGACGCCCCGCCGCAACCGTCCGTGACCAGCGCCACTACAGATCGACACCGCCGTGCTGCGAACCGTCCGCTCCCAACCTCGCGGACGGAACGCCGGCGGCCCGCTCGTAGCGTTCGACGTGGGTGCGCCAGACCTTGGCGAGGTCGAATCCGAACGGGCGCAGGGTCATCTAGGCCACGGACGTCCTCGGCGTTTCGGCGGTGTGCTGCGCCAGGCGACCCGGCTGGGTCGCCACGACCTGCCGCATCACCGGCCCGGTCAGCACGGCCCCGATCACGAACAGCGCCGCCACGATCGCCCAGCCCGCACCGTCACCGTGCATGGCCAGAAACGTCAGCGACGCCGGCCCCAACATCCCCTGCAGCCCGAACGACATGCGGGCCGCCCCGACGTACTCGCCCCGCGCCGCCGGCGGCGGCAGCTCGGTGGTCACGCCCCAGTACCCGGCCGACTGCCACAGCTCACCCACCGTTACCAGCGCGGCGCCGACCAGCAGCAGCGCGACGGTGACCCAACCCGTAGTCGCGCCAGACACGGAGAGTGGCAGGCATGCCACCGCGACCACCAGCCCGCTACGGCGCAGCAGCCGCGTGATCCCCGCCGGAGTGTCGGCGCCGCGGCTGGCCGGCACCTGCAGAGCCACGCACATCACGGTGTTGACCGCGAAGAGTACAGCCAGCACTACGTTCGGTGCATCAGTCCGCGCCGCCAGCCAGAGCGGAATCACATCGGTCGTCAGTGACGAGTACCCACTGAGGAGGCTACACAGCGCAACCAACGCGAGGAACGGCCGATCGCGCCACACGGCACCCCGGTGCACCGGGGATTCCGCCCGCGCAACCCGCACCGACTCCGGCGGCTCGGGCATCCGCGCGATCAGCAGCGCATTGACGAGCAACCCGAAGACGCAACCCAAAACCATGCTCCGGTACGCCCAGTGCGTCCCCACCGCCAGCGGGATCGCCGCCAACCCGCCACCGGCGAAGAAGCCGATGTTCGTCGCCGAGCGCACGAACGCCAGGCTCCGAATCCGGTCCTCACGCGGCAGAACCTCGGCCTGGTAGACGCTGCGACCGGAGCCGGCCACCGCCTCCGCGAGTGCGACCAGTGGCACCAGGGCGAGGAACGCGACGAACCCATGGATCAACGGGTACAGCGCCAGGACGCCGGCCTCCGCCAGCACCCCGACCACCCAGGCGCGCCGCCCCCCGATCCGATCCGCGATCCGGCCCAGCGGCACGGCGAGCACCAGAGCCAGTGCTCCGGCAACGGACAGCCCGATACCGACCTGGACCGGCGTGAGCCCGGTGACGTTGAGGAAGAAGACGGCACTGCCCGTAGCGAACACGCCGGTGCCCGCGGCCCACACGAGTGACTGTACGCACAGTGACCGGGCCACTCCCCGAGGTGGCAGGAGATTCATGGATGACAGTTCACCGGCTGATGCGCCGGCGACGCGAAAGTTTTAGACTCCGCCAAAACGTCGCATGTGGACAGACCGACGCCGGACTCGCGGGAGCAACGACCCGCAAAGTTCGAAGACAGGTCCGCGGATGGTCACGGTCCCGAGAGGTCAGAAACAGGCGCGCGGATCGGCGACGGTCCCGTCAGGTCGCAGGCACGGTCGCAGGGTGACGACGGTCCCCGTGAGGTCAGAGACAGGTGCGCGGATCGGCGACGGTCCCGCGAGGTCGGAGGCGTTGTCGCGGGGCTGGCGACGGTCCCGTGAGGTCGGAGGCAGGGTCGCAGGGTGGCGACGGTCCCGTGAGGTCGGAGGCGTTGTCGCGGGGCCGGCGACGGTCCCGCGAGCTCGGAGACAGGGTCGCGGGATGGCCGCGGTCCCACGAGGTCGGCAACGGGCTGTGCGCGAAGGGCGGGAAGGAGCGCGATGTCGGAGGTGCGGTTCGAGGTCGCCGACGTGGCGGAGATTCGCTTCTGCGTCTCGCCGCTGTGGGAGACCGTGGCCAGTCTGTGGGCGCTCGCGCTGCCGGGCCGGCATGCGCTGCACCTGCCGTGGATCAAGGGAGCGCAGCCCCTCGCGCGGCGGAAGGAGTTGGCTGGGCATGTGCGGTTGCTGACGGCGTTTGCCCGGCCGCAGTCCTGGCTTCCCGACTTTCTGACGCCGCCGCCCGGGTCGCCGTTGGTGGCAATCGGTGACGAGCTCGCCACTGTGCGGGCCACGCCGGGGGAGGAGGTACGGCGGGACGTGCTCGTCACCGCTGCGTCACGGCCGCTTGACCCATTGGCGCAGCGGGTGGCCGACGAGCCCGACGTCATGCTGCCGCGGCTCGTCGAGGCGGTGCAGGCCTGGCACGACGCGGCGATCGCGCCGCACTGGGCGCGGATGCGGGCGTTGCTGGAGGCGGACATCGCGTACCGGGCGCGGCAGCTGGCCGGCGGCGGCGCCCGGCTGCTGTTCGACACGCTTCACCCGGCGGCGCGGTGGGAGGGGGACCGCCTCGTGATCGCCGATCGATGGGCGCAGTCACTGTCCGTAAGCGGGCGTGGCTTTCCGCTCATGCCGTCGGTGTTCGCGGACAAGGCGCCGCTGGTCTCGTGCTCCAACGACTCCGCGCCCGGGGCCGTCTATCCCGCGCGAGCCGTCGGGACGCTGTGGGAGGGGCGGCGGACGGGAACCGCCGGGCGCAATCCGCTCGGGGCCGTGCTCGGGCCGGCGCGGGCGCAGCTGCTCGAGCTGCTGCGGGCGCCGGGGACGACCTCCGATCTCGCGCACCGCACCGGGCTGTCGCTCGGCGCGGTCAGCCAGCAGCTCGGCCTGCTGCATGACGCCCGGCTGGTCGATCGCAACCGCCAAGGCCGCGCCGTGTACTACCTGTGCACCGACCTCGGACTCGCGCTCCTCGACGGCGACTCCTGACCAAGCGCACAGAAGGCGGCCACCCGCCGCAACTCCGAGCGCACGCGAACAGCAAGCCGCGGGTGCACAACCAACGAGCCGCGCAGATGCGCAACGAGCGAGCCGCGCGGGTGCGCAACGAGCGAGCCGCGCGGGTGCGCAACGAGCGAGCCGCGCGGGTGCGCAACGAGCGAGCCGCGCGGGTGCGCAACGAGCGAGCCGCGCGGGTGCGCAACGAGCGAGCCGTCGGTGCACAACCGGCAAGCCGCGGTGCACGACGACGGCGAGACGCGGGATGCGGCGAGTCGCGGGCGTCGCTGTGTGTTGCGTGGATCACGCCCGGGATGTGAGCACGGTGGGTGAAGCTGCGGCGCCGAGGCGAGGCGCGGAAATCGGACCCGCGGGAGGGTGCGGAAATCGGACACACGGTGACAGGGCGACCGCAAGCGGCAAGGAAAGGGCGGATCTGCCAGAAATTCTGAGAAGAGCCTGAATCTGCAACCATCCGCTGTCCTGCATCCGTCTTCAGGTACGAAACGCGGACGCACACTTCGGGGGGATATTGTGGCCCGCCGAGGGTCTGTTGGTGCCGGGGAGTGGTATGGCGAAGAAGCGTGGGAAGAAAGACCCGTTGTGGGCGCGGTTGTCCCTGATCGGAGGGGCCTTCCTGCTGCTGCTCAGCGGGGGCTCGCTCGTCGGTGGCAACCTGTTGCTGAACCACTACAGCGACCAGATCACCCACGAGGGCGGCCTCGGCGACGCGGCGGCCTCGGGCGCGACCATCGACGGGCCGATCAACCTGCTCCTCGTCGGTATTGACGAGCGTGCCCAGAAGGAGGAGATGGGGGCGCGGGCCGACTCGATCATTGTCGCGCACGTGCCGGCGTCGCACGACGCCGTGTACCTCATGTCGATTCCCCGGGACACGAAGGCCGCGATCCCGCCGAGCAAGAAGACGAAGTACAACGGCGGGACTGACAAGATCAATGCTGCGTTCCAGTTCGGGTACCAGAACGGGGGCGGGCGCGACGGCGGGCTCGCGCTGCTGGCGGAGACCGTGAGTGGTCTGGCGGGCGGCGGGCTCAAGTTCAACGGCGCCGCGATCGTGAACTTCGACGGGTTCGCCGGGCTGGTGAAGGCCCTGGACGGCGTGTACATGTGCGTCGACGAGAAGACCACGTCGATCCACACGGGGTGGAACACGAAGACGGGGGCGGAGGGCGTGCCGTACAACTTCAACGCGGACGGCATCCCGACCAGCCTCAAGCCGGGCATGCGCCCGATGGTCTACGAGGTCGGGTGCCGCGACTTCGCCGCGTGGGAGGCGCTGGACTACGTGCGTCAGCGCGACAAGCTCGCCAACAACGACGGTGACTACGGCCGGCAGCGCCACCAGCAGCAGTTCATCAAGGCCATGGCCAAGAAGGCGATGAGCGCGGGCGTGCTGGCCAACCCGATCAAGGTCAACGAGATGCTCAACTCGGTGGGCAAGGCGGTGTCGTTCTACAACAACGACGTGTCGCTCGCCGACTGGATCTTCACGCTCAAGGGCGTCAACCCCGACGGCATGATGACCCTGCGCACGAACAACGGGCAGTTCAAGACCGAGATCATCAACGGGCAGTCGTTCGAGGTGCTCGACCAGACGGCGGTCGACCTGCTCAAGGCGTACAGCACGGACACGGTCGGGCCGTTCGTCGCCGCCCATCCGGAGATGGTGGCCAACGACGCCGCCACGCCGGCGACGTCGCCCTCGACCAAGTAGCAGGACCTCCCAAGCGCAACCGCAGCGTGCCGCGGCCCACAAGGGTCGCGGCACGTTTGCGTCCGGGACCCTAAATCATGTATTACCTATCTCATTAGCAGAGAATAATTCTGTCGGAGTGTTGACGGAAAAATTCGCCGATGCCTACCGTGTCAACGTGTCCATTCAGGGAGTCCACGCGCTGGTCAGGCGCACGCACGAGGCGCGCGTCCTGCGCGTCCTGCGTGAGCACGGCGCCCTGAGCCGCGGCCAGATCGCGACCAAGGTCGGGCTGTCCCGGACCACGCTGTCGGAGATCACCGGTGACCTGCTGTCCCGCGGCGCGGTGGTGGTCGTCGATACCGACGCCGCCAAGCGGGCCGGCAGCGGCCGCCCGGCGGAGCTGCTGACCCTCGATCCCAGCTCCGGGCAGTTCCTCGGCGTCGACCTCGGGCACACCCGGGTCCGCATCGCCGTGGCCGACGCCGCGCACGACATCATCGCGTCCGGGCACGCCGCCTATCCGGCCGAGACCGGCTGGGAGGAGCGGGTGGCGGCCGCGTTCGCGCTGATCGACCGGGTCGGCGCGCGTACCGGCGTGAGTTTCCGGGCCCTGCAGGGCGTCGGCGTCGGGGTGGCCGGTCCGCGGGCCGCCGCGCCGGAGCTCGCGCAGCCGTTCGGGGAGCGGTTCGCGGCGCCGGTCGTCGTGGACAACAACACGCGCTTCGCCGGGCTGGCCGAGGCGATGACCGACGGGCCGGACGTGCACGACGTGCTCTACATAAGACTCTCGGACGGCATCGGCGGCGGTCTCGTCGTCGGCGGGCGGCTCGTCGCCGGGGCGAGCGGCCTGGCCGGCGAGTTCGGGCACGTCACCGCCCAGCCCGGCGGGGAGCCGTGCCGCTGCGGCAAGCGCGGCTGCCTCGAAACGGTGGCTTCCATCCCGGCGGTACTCCGCAGCTGCACCACCCGCGGCCTCCCCACCGCCACGATCGACGAATTCGAGTCCGCTCTAAGTCGCGGCGAGCCGGTCGCGGTGCAGGTCATCGACGAGGTCGCGGCCGCCGTCGGGCGGGTCGTGGCCAGCGCCGCCGTCGTGCTCGATCCCGCCCAGATCGTGATCGGCGGGGGGCTGCCCCGCAGTGCGCCCGCGTTCGTGCGCCGGGTCGAGGAGATCCTCGCCGGCGAGCTCTGTCCCGTCGGCGGCGCCCGGCCCGCCATCCGAGCCGCCCGCCTGGGCGACGACGACGGGGCGCTGGGCGCCATCGCCGCCCTGTTCCGCCAATCGCCGTTACTGGACGGCTACCCCGAACCCGCCCGCTGAACGGCCGCGGCGCAGGCCAGGGGAGCCGCGGCAACAAGACGGAAAACCGCGGCAAGAGCCTGGAGCGCCGCGGCAACGAGACGGAAACCGCGGCAACAACCGCTGAGCGCCGCGGCAACGAGACGGAAAGTCGCGGCAACAAGCCCCAAGTGCCGCGGCAAGGAGATGGAAGCCGCGGCAAGTGCCTGGACCGCCGCGGCAACGAGACGGAAACCGCGGCAACAACCGCCGAGCGCCGCGGCAACGAGACGGAAAGTCGCGGCAACGAACCCGGGAAACGCGGCAACGACAGGGAAAGCTTCGGCAACAACACCGGCAAGCCGCGGAAAGCCCAAGGAAAGCCAGAAGGAAAGCCAAAAGGAAAGCCAAGGAAAGCGCGCACCAGCCAAGGAAAGCCAAGAAAGCCAAGGAAAGCCGCGGCAACGTCGCGGAAACCGACACCCCCCCGCAAGGAGTCAGATGAGCGCAGTACAAGCGCTGCCGCGCACCAGAAGGCGCGGCCGCCTGCTCGCGCTGAACATAGCGTCCGCACTGGCCGGCCTCGGCGTGTGGTGGTTGTGGTCCGCGACGGCCGAGAACGTCCCCACCCCCGTCGAGGTGGCCAAGCGGATGGGGGAGCTGTTCGCCGACGGCACCCTCGAGGCCGACATCCTCGCCAGCCTCCAGCGCGTCCTCATCGGCTTCGCGCTCGGCTGCGCCGTGGCGATCCCGGTCGGCTTCCTCATGGGCTGGTACGCCACCGCGCGGGCGGTGTTCGAGCCGTGGGTGCAGTTCTTCCGCACCGTACCGCCGCTGGCGTTGATCCCGCTCGTCGTGGTGCTGCTCGGCATCGGCGAGGAACCGAAGATCTTCGTCATCTACGTGGCCGCGTTCCTGTCCTGCGTCATCGCCACGTTCCAGGGCGTCGTCGACGTGGACAAGACGCTCATCAACGCGGCCCGGGTGCTCGGCGCGCCGACCCGGACGATCTTCGCGCGGGTCGTGGTGCCGGCGTCGATGCCGTACATCCTCGTGGGCATGCGGGTCGGCCTCGGCTCGGCCTGGGGCACCCTCGTCGCCGCCGAGCTGGTCGCCGCGCAGGAGGGCCTCGGCTACCGGATGCAGAACGCCCAGATCTACGTCGACCGGCCCACGATCTTCGCCGCCCTGATCTGCATCGGCGTGCTCGGCCTCCTCATGGACCGCGTGCTCCTGCTGGTCGAACGCCGCGCAACGTCCTGGCAGGAGCGCCGATGAGCAGCGTCAGCCCGAAAAACCAGGAGCGCCGATGAGCAGCGTCAGCCTGAAAAACCAGGAGCGCCGATGAGCAGCGCCATCTCGATCCGCGAAGTCGGAAAGGTGTTTCCGCTCAAGGAAACCACGTTCACCGCATTAGGAAACGTCGATCTGGAGGTTGCCGAGAGCGAGTTCGTAGCCATCGTCGGCCCGTCCGGCTGCGGCAAGAGCACTCTGCTCAACATCGTCGCCGGCCTGGAGCACCCCACCACCGGCGAAGCGAAAGTCGGCGGAAAACCGGTGCAGGGCCCGGGACCGGACCGGGGCGTGATCTTCCAGCAGTTCGCCCTGTTCCCCTGGCTCACCGTCCGCAAGAACGTCGAGTTCGGCCTGCGCACCGCCGGCGTCCCGAAGCAGGAACGCCGGAAGAAGGCCGAGCACTTCATCGAGCTCGTAGGCCTCAGCCAATTCGCCGACGCGCTGCCCAAGACGCTGTCCGGCGGCATGAAGCAGCGCTGCGCGATCGCCCGCGCGTACGCCGTGGACCCGCAGATCCTGCTCATGGACGAACCGTTCGGCGCCCTCGACTCGCTCACCCGCGTCCGCCTGCAGGAGCAGCTCCTGCAGACCTGGAGCCGCGACAAGCGCACCGTCATGTTCGTCACCCACGACGTCGACGAGGCCGTCTTCCTCGCCAACCGCGTCGTGGTCATGGCGGCCAACCCCGGCCGCATCGTCGAGATCGTCGACGTCGCCCTGCCGTACCCGCGCACCGAGGACGTCCGGCTCGGCCCGGAGTTCGCCGCCCTGCGCAACCGCGTCTGGAGCGCGGTCCACCACCAGGAAGGAACCCCCTCATGACGTCCCGTCGCGCATTCATAGGCCTCCTCGCCGGCACCGCCGTCGCCACGCTCGCCGGCTGTGGGGACGACAAGAACGAGACCGGCGGCAGCACAGCCAAAATCACGTTCGGCTACATCGGCGACTACAACGGCAGCAGCCTCCCCGCGATCGCCAACAAGCTCAAGCTCTGGGAGAAGCACGGCCTCGAGGCCACGCTGAAGGTGTTCACCACCGGCCCGGTGCAGATCCAGGCGATGCAGACCGGCGACCTCGACTTCGGCTACATCGGCCCCGGCGCGTTCTGGCTCCCCGCCTCCGGCCAGGCGAAGATCATCGCGATCAACACCCTCGGCGGCGCCGACCGGGTCATCGCCCAGCCCGGCATCACCTCGATCGAGCAGCTGCGGGGCAAGAAGGTCGGCGTGCCCGAGGGCACGTCCGGGGACATGATCCTGACCCTCGCCCTGCAGGCGGCCGGCATGACGAACAAGGACATCCAGCGCACCCCGATGGACGCGGCCACCCTCGCCTCGGCGTTCTCGGCCAAGCAGATCGACGGCGCCGGCTTCTGGTACCCGGCGATCGCCACCATCAAGAAGTCCGTCCCGAACCTCGTCGAGCTGGCCGACGACGACACGTTCAAGGACAAGGTGCAGTTCCCGAACGCCTACATCGCCGGGAACAAGGCGGTCAGCGACAGGGCCGACGTGGTCAAGAAGGTCACCCAGGTGCTGCGGGAGGCAACCGATTACCGCGCCGCCCACCAGGACGAGGTCATCGCCGCGGTTGCCGAGCTGACCAAGCAGCCGGTCGACGCGGTGAAGGCCGACGCCCAGCTCAGCAAGGCGATGACGACCCAGGAGCTCGACCAGCAGACCACCGACGGCTCCGTCGGCAAGTGGCTGGATGCGATGGGCGACTTCTTCGTCAGCGCCGGAAAACTGAAGGAAAAGGTGGACTCGAAGGCGTACTACCTGGGCGACCAGTGGACGGCCGCGAAGTGAGTCCCCGCAACATCCTGTTCCTGATGACCGACCAGCACCGGGTGGACACGCTCGGCGCCTACGGCAACCCGCTCGCGCGGACCCCGGTGCTGGACGAGCTCGCCCGCACCGGGACCCGTTTCGACCGCTGGTACACCCCGACCGCCATCTGCACCCCGGCCCGCGCGAGCCTGCTCACCGGGCAGGCCCCGTTCCGGCACAAGCTGCTGGCGAACCAGGAGCGCAACGTCGGGTACTCCGAGGACCTCCCCGACGGCACGTGGACGTTCCCGCGGGCGTTGCGCGACCGGGGGTACAACTGCGGGCTCGTCGGAAAGTGGCATGCGGGCACGGCGAAGACCCCCGCCGACTACGGCCTGGACGGCGTGCACCTGCCCGGCTGGCACAACCCGGTGGACCACCCCGACTACCTGGCCTATCTCGCGGAGCGGGGCCTGCCGCCCTACGAGATCAGCGACCGCATCCGCGGCACCCTGCCCAACGGCCAGCCCGGGAACCTGCTCGCGGCGCGGCTGCACCAGCCGGTCGAGGCGACGTTCGAGCACTACCTCGCCACCAGAACGATCGAGATGCTGCATCGGTACCGCGACGAAGGCGCCCCCTTCTTCCTCGCCCTGCACTTCTTCGGCCCCCACCTGCCCTACATCGTGCCGGACGCCTACTTCGACCTGGTGGATCCGTCCACCGTGGAGCTTCCGCGCTCGATCGCCGAGACGTTCCAGGGCAAGCCGCCGGTGCAGCGCAACTACAGTGCACATTGGACGTTCGACACCATGCCGATCGAGGTGACGCGCAAGCTCATCGCGGTCTACTGGGGATATGTCACGCTCATCGACGAGCAGCTCGGCCGGGTCCTCGGCGCGCTGCAGGAACTGGGGCTGACCGACGACACCTCGGTCTTCTTCACCTGCGACCACGGCGAGTTCACCGGCGCGCACCGGCTGCACGACAAGGGCCCGGCGATGTACGAGGACATCTACCGCACGCCGGGCCTGATCCGGGTGCCGGGCGCGCCGGCGGGGCAGGTCCGCGACGAGTTCGTGTCGCTGACCGACTGCACCGCGACCATCATGCAGCTGGCCGGGATTGCGGCCGACGAGCCGGTCGACTCCCGCTCGCTGCTGCCGCTGGTGCAAGGGGAGTCCCCGGACTGGCAGCCGGACGTCGTGGCGGAGTTCCACGGCCACCACTTCCCGTACCCGCAGCGGATGTTGCGCACCGAGCGGTACAAGCTGGTGGTGAATCCGGACTCGACCAACGAGCTCTACGACTTCACGATCGACCCCGACGAGCTGCTGAACCTCTACAGCCTGCCCGAGATGGCGGGGGTCAAGAGCGCGCTGCTGCGCCGGCTGTACACGCTGCTGCGCGACCGGGGGGACAACTTCCACCACTGGATGGCCTCGATGTACGACGTCGGCGAGCTCGACCACGACCCGACGCTGAGCGGCCTGGACGAGTCGACGTATGCCGGCAATGCGTGAACCGTCACCGGATATCGTGATGATCCTGACCGACGACCACGCCGCGCACGCGATCGGCGCGTACGGCTCGGTCGTCAACACCACCCCGCGCATCGACGAGATCGCCCGGCTCGGCTGGCGGTTCGAGCACTGCTTCGCCACCAACGCCCTGTGCTCGCCGAGCCGGGCGTCGATCCTGACGGGGACGTACAGTCACGTCAACGGCGTCACGACGCTGGTCACGCCGATCGACGCGAGCCAGCCGACGTTCGTGTCGCTGCTGCGGGCGGCGGGCTACCGCACGGCCATGGTGGGCAAGTGGCACATGGGCGACGGGCCCGGGCACGACCCCCAGGACTTCGACTACTGGGACGTGTTCATCGAGCAGGGGGAGTACCACAATCCGCGGTTGCTCTCCGAGGACGGCCTGCGCACCGTCGAGGGCTATGCCACGGACATCGTCACGGACCTGGCCCTGGACTGGATGTCCACGGTGGACGACGGCCCCATTTGCGTGCTGATCTACCACAAGGCCCCGCACCGTCCCTGGGAGCCGCCCGGGGCCGTCGATACCAGTAGAAAGGCCGTTCCGGGTACGTTCTTCGACGACTACGCCACCCGCTCGTCGTCGGCGCGGCGGGCGGCGATGCGCATCGCCGAGCACCTGAGCCGCGAGGACCTCAAGGCCGACCCGCCGCCCGGACTGTCCTATGAGGACGAGGCGCTGTGGAAGTACCAGCGGTTCATGGAGGACTACCTCGCCTGCGTCGCCTCGGTGGACGACAACGTCGGCCGGGTCGTCGACTGGCTGCGCGAGCGCGGGCGGTTCGAGGACACGCTGCTCATGTACGCCTCCGACCAGGGGTTCTTCCTGGGGGAGCACGGCTGGTTCGACAAGCGGTTCATGTACGAGGAGTCGCTGCGGATGCCGCTCGTGCTGTCCTACCCGCGCAGGCTGGCCGCCGGCCGGGTGTTCGGCGACATCGTGACCAATGTGGACTGGGCGCAGACCATCCTCGACGCGGCGGGCGTCGGCCACCACCCGCGGATGCAGGGCCGCAGCTTCTGGCCGGACCTGCTCGGCACGCAACAGGAGCCGCCGTCCACCGGCGTCTACTACCGTTACTGGGAGCACGACGACGTCTTCCACAAGGCGCCGGCGCACTACGGCTACCGCACCGCCACGCACAAGCTCATCTACTTCTACAACGACGGCCTCGGGCTCCCCGGTACGGGACCGTTCACCTATCCGCCGGAGTGGGAGTTGTACGACCTGGTCGCCGACCCCGCCGAGACGCGCAACGTGTACCACGACCCCGCGTATCACCCCGTGCGCGAGGAACTGCAGGCGGCGATGTGGCGCGAGCAGGCCCGCCTCGGCGACACCCCGCACCCGTCCCAGCCCAGGCCGGCGGGCACATGAGCGAGCCCTGCCGCCAGCCGCCGGAGCCGGCCCGCGAGTCGCGGGCGGGCGAGTCCTGCTGTCAGCCGGCCGGACCGGCCCGGGAGTCGCGGGCGGGCGAGTCCTGCTGCCAGCCGGCCGAGCCGGCCCGGGAGTCGCGGGCGACGATCGGCCCGAACAACGGGACGCACCTGATCGAGCAGGTCACGGTACCGGCGCAGACTTTTGCCATGGGCGACGCGCACGGCGACGGCGCACGGCCCGACGGCGAGACGCCGGTGCACGAGGTCCGCCTCGACGCGTTCAGCATCGACGCCACGGCCGTGACCGTGGCCGACTTCACGCGTTTCGTGGCGGCGACCGGCTACCGGACCGAGGCCGAGACGTTCGGGTACTCCGCCGTCTTCCACCTCTTCCTCGCCGCCGACGACGCCGACGTGCTCGGCCGCCCGCCCCAGACCCCGTGGTGGCTCGGCGTCCGCGGCGCCGACTGGGCCCACCCGTTCGGCCCGCGGTCCACCGTGGACGGTGCCGAGGACCACCCCGTCGTCCACGTCTCCTGGAACGACGCCCGCGCCTACTGCGCGTGGACCGGCCGCCGCCTGCCCACCGAGGCCGAGTGGGAGTGCGCCGCCCGCGGGGGACTGCCCGGCCGCCGCTACCCGTGGGGCGACGACCTCGACGCGGGCCGGTGCAACATCTGGCAGGGCACGTTCCCGGCGGTGAACACCAGGGAGGACGGGTACGCCGCCACCGCCCCGGTGCGCACCTACGCCCCGAACGCCTACGGCCTGTGGCAGCCGGTCGGCAACGTGTGGGAGTGGTGCGCCGACTGGTTCGACCCCGGCTGGTACGCGCGGTCCCCAGTGGACAATCCGACCGGCCCCGGCAGCGGACCGGGCCGGGTGCTCCGCGGCGGGTCCTACCTGTGCCACGACTCCTACTGCAACCGGTACCGCAACAGCGCCCGCTCCTCGAACACCCCCGACTCCTCGATGGGCAACGCCGGCTTCCGCACGGTGGCATGATGCCCGGATGGACCGCTTCCTCGCCCACCTGCCCATCGGCGCCGAGCCCGTCCCGTTCGACGGCAGCGGCATCCCCGGCTGGGAGATCTTCCCCTTCGAAGGCGACCTGAGGATCAAGACCCTGGAGCCTCCGGTACTGCCCGAGCCCCCACGAGACGGCGAGGAGGGCCCGGACACCTGCCGCACCTGTGCCGACCCGGAACGCGGCGCGATCTGGTCCGACGAGCGCTGGGTCCTGCGCCACGCCGGCGGCCCGACCGCCGTCCCGGCCGTCCTGCTGCTCTGGCCGCGCGCCCACCACGACTTCGCCGACCTCCCGCCCGACCTGGCCGCCGAACTGGTCCCGCTGCAGCAGCGCGTCGAGAAGGCCATCCACGCCCTCGGCGGCATCGCCCGCGTCCACATCACGAAGGTCGGCGACGGCGCCAGCCACATGCACTGGTGGTTCGTGGCCCGCCCGGAGGGCCTGATGCAGCTGCGCGGCTCCTGCCTGGTGCTGTGGGACGACATCCTGCCCCGCCAGCCCGAGGACACCTGGCGCGCCGTCCTGCACGCGGTCGCGGAGACCATGGCCGCCGGCGGCGGAACGGCGCATGCCTGAGCTCGAGCTGATCGCCGCCCCGTGGTGCATCGGCCTGCGCCCGGGGCGCGGTGGCGTCGAACCCGGCACGTGGCGGGCCCCGTCGGTACTGCTGGAGGCCGGCCTGGCCGCGCGGCTCGGGGCGGCCGTGGTGACGGAGCTGCCCCGGCCGCCCTACGACCCCGAGCCGCAGCCGGGCACCCGCATCCGCAACGGCCTCACGATCCGTGAACACGCGCTGCTCCTCGCGGCCGCCGTCGAGGCGGCGCTGGGGGCGGCCCGGGTGCCGCTGGTGCTCGGCGGCGACTGCTCGGTGCTGCTGGGCGGGCTGGCCGGGGCGCGCCGGCGCGGTACGACCGGATTGGTGCACATCGACGGGCACACCGACTTCAAGCACCCCGGGAACGCCGATTTCACCGAGCTCGGCAACGCGGTCGGCATGGACCTGGCCCTGGCCACCGGCCGCGGCGAGCTGCTGCTCACCGACTGGCCCGGCCCGCTGGTCGCCGACCGCGACGCGGTGCAGCTCGGCGACCGCACCGGCCGCCCGATCGAGCCGCTCGTCGTCGGCATCGCCGAGCTGCTCGCCGGCGGGATGGCGGCCGCCGCCGAGCGGGCCGCGCGCCACCTCGAACCGCCGCCGATCTGGGTCCACGTCGACCTCGACGTCCTCGACGGGGCCGTGCTGCCCGCCGTCGACACCCCCGGCTCGCCCGGCCTCACGTTCGCCCAGCTGACCGAGCTGCTCGGCGCCCTGTGGCGGACCGGCCGGGTGGCCGGGCTCGACGTCGCCGTCTACGACCCCGACCTCGACCCGGAACTGGCCCACGCGCCGTCCATCGTCGGCTGCCTCGCGGAGGCCCTGGTGTGACATTTCGCGGGGTGGGAGCGGTACCAGCTCGTTGCTGCCCGGCAAAGGCCCGAAGGTCGCATCCACCGAACGGGCAGACCCGTGACCGGCACCACGCCAGGCCTGGCGGGCTGGCATATCGTGGCAGCGCTAACATCATCATCGGGGGTGACATGAGGGCAACCAGCCACAATCGGGCCGCCGTGATGAATGATGTCGCGCGGCTCGCGGGCGTCTCGCATCAGACGGTGTCGCGCGTCCTCAACGACCACCCCAGTGTCAGCCCGGCCACCCGGGAACGGGTCCTCGAGGCCGTCCGGCAGCTCAACTACCGCCCCAACGCGATGGCCCGCGGCCTGGCCGGGCGGCGGTCGCGGGTGGTCGGCGTGGTCTCCTTCGACACGATCCTCTACGGGCCGGCCTCCACACTGCTGGGCATCGAGCACGCCGCCCGCGCGGCCGGCTACGGGGTCAGCATCGTGACCCTCGAGCGGGTCGACCACACCGGGATGGTGTCGGCGCTCAGCGCGCTCGCCGACCAGTCGGTCGCCGGGGTCGTGGTGATCGCGCCGCAGACCGCGGCCGCCGCGGCGCTGCACAACATGCCGCTCGGGATGGCCGCGGTCGCCGTCGAGTCCGACGTGGGCGGGGAGATCCCGGCGATCTCCGTGGACCAGGTGACCGGGGCCCGGATGGCGGTGCGGCACCTGCTGGAGCTCGGGCACCGCAAGGTCTGGCACCTGTCGGGCCCGCGGGACTGGCTGGAGACGCACGGGCGCATCGAGGGCTGGCGCACGACGCTGGAGGAGGCGGGGCTGGCCGCGCCGCCGCTCATGACGGGCGACTGGAGTGCGCGCTCGGGGTACAACGCGGGCCTGGAACTCGCCGGGCGGGACGACGTGACGGCGGTGTTCGCCGGCAACGACCAGATGGCGCTGGGCATGATGCGGGCCTTCCACGAGCGCGGGATCCGGGTCCCGGACGACATCAGCATCGTGGGCTTCGACGACATCCCCGAGGCCGAGTTCCTGTCGCCGCCGCTGACCACGATCCGGCAGGACTTCGACGAGGTCGGCCGGCGGTGCATCGCCGCGCTGTTGCGCGTGATCGAGGCCGACCTGCGCGAGGGCCCGGACCGCCCGTCCCCGGACCCGCGCGTGGCCCCGACCCTGATCGTCCGGGCCAGCACCGCCCCGCCCAGCGCCTGAACGACCGGGGCGCCGCGTTCGCGAACGGCGCGCACGTCCGGGCCGGCACCGCCCCGCCGAGCTCCTGAACGACCGGGGCGCCGCGTTCGCGAACGGCGCGCACGTCCGGGCCGGCACCGCCCCGCCGAGCTCCTGAACGACCGGGGCGCCGCGTTCGCGAACGGCGCGCACGTCCGGGCCGGCACCGCCCCGCCCAGCTCCTGAACGACCGGGGCGCCGCGTTCGCGAACGGCGCGCACGTCCGGGCCGGCACCGCCCCGCCCAGCTCCTGAAAAAGCTAAGGCGCCGCGTTCGCGGAGGCGCGCACGACCAGGTGCGGTGAAAGGTGCACGGGGCCGTGGTCCGGCGCCGGCTCCCCGGTCAGCCCGGCCACGAGCAGCTCCACGCTGCGCCGCCCGAGCTCCGCGAAGTCCTGGTGGATCGTGGTGAGCGGCGGCAGGAAGAACCCCGACTCGGGGGTGTCGTCGAAGCCGACCACGCTGACCCGCGCGGGGACCGGTCGCCCGGCCTCGTGGAACGCGCGCAGCACGCCGAGCGCGATGTGGTCGTTGCCGCAGAACACCGCCGTGACCCGGGTGTCGGCCGCCAGGTGCTGGCCGCGCAGGTACCCCGACCGCGCGCTCCAGTCGCCCGGCTCGATCGGCGGCACCGGCGCGCCGGCCGCGTGCAGGGTCTGCCGCCAGCCGTCGATGCGGTCGCGGGCCTCCGGCCAGTCCGCCGGGCCGGGGACGTGGTGCACCGTCCCGTGGCCGAGTTCGAGCAGGTGGCGGGTGGCCAGGCAGGCGCCGCGGACGTTGTCGACGCGCAGCATCGGCACGTACCCGTCGTCGGCGCCGCCCACCCCGACGGCCGGGGTCCCGGCCGGGACCTGGGTCAGCGCGTCGGCGACGGAGTTCTTCGGGGCGATGGCGATGATGCCCTCCACGGCCTGCGCGCACAGCTGCTCGACGGCGTCGAGGACCGCGTGGCGCTCCAGGGAGCGCACGGTGGCGATGCTGACGTAGTACCCGGCCTCGCGGGCCGCCTTCTCGATGCCGTAGATCATGGAGGCCGGGCCGGCCAGGGTGGTCTCGAAGCCGATCAGCCCGATGGTCCGGGAGCGGGACGTGACCAGGGTGCGGGCGGCGAGGTTGCGGCGGTAGTTGAGCACCCGCACCGCGTCCAGCACCCGCTCCCGCGTGGACGCGCTCACGTTCGGCAGGTCGTTGAGGACCCGCGACACGGTCTGGTGCGAGACGCCGGCCAGCCGGGCCACGTCGCGCATGCCGACCTTGCGCAGCCGTGGGTCGACGGCGTCCAGGTCAGGGCCGGTGCCAGCATGCGCGACGGGACCCGGCCGTCCGCGGTCCGGCCCGATGACTGCTGCAGCCACGGAGTGTCTCCTTCCGGCAACATCTCGGCCGCCGCTACTTGACGCCCGGGATGAGAACGCTAACACTCCTGAAATACAACCGCGACGGCCAATGCATTGGGGCCGCACGCGGGATCAGGTCACCGCCTCACACCCCAGGCGTGTGGCCATCGGCTTGTAGATGTGAACGTTAACGCTATCTCCGAAGGGACAGACGCAGTGCTGAAGAGATGGTCCGCTGCCGTGCTCGGCGGCGTGCTCCTGCTCGGCGCGCTCGGCGCGTGCGGTGGGGAGAAGGAGGGCGACTCCGCTCCCGGGGCCGCCAAGGACGACGGCAAGATCACCATGGGCTTCGCGCAGGTCGGCGCCGAGAGCGGATGGCGCACCGCGAACACGAAGTCGATCCAGGACGCCGCCGCGGCCGCCGGCATCGACCTGAAGTTCTCCGACGCGCAGCAGAAGCAGGAGAACCAGATCAAGGCCATCCGCAACTACATCGCGCAGAAGGTGGACGTCATCGCCTTCTCGCCGGTCGTGGAGTCGGGCTGGGACACCGTGCTCAAGGAGGCCAAGGACGCGAAGATCCCGGTCATCCTGACCGACCGCGCGGTGGACTCCAAGGACACCACGCTGTACAAGACGTTCCTCGGCTCCGACTTCGTGGTCGAGGGCAAGAAGGCCGGCGACTGGCTGGTCAAGGAGTACGCGGGCAAGACCGACCCGGTGAACATCGTCGAGCTGCAGGGCACCACCGGCTCCGCCCCGGCCAACGACCGCAAGTCGGGCTTCGCCGACGCGATCAAGGCCAGCCCGAACCTGAAGATCATCGCGTCGCAGACCGGTGACTTCACCCGGGCCAAGGGCAAGGAGGTCATGGAGGCCTTCCTGAAGGCCAACCCGAAGATCGACGTGCTCTACGCGCACAACGACGACATGGGCCTGGGTGCGATCGAGGCGATCGAGGCGGCCGGCAAGAAGCCGGGCGTCGACATCAAGATCATCACGGTCGACGCGGTCAAGGACGGCATGACCGCGCTGTCGGTCGGCAAGATCAACTACATCGTCGAGTGCAGCCCGCTGCTCGGCCCTCAGCTCATGGACCTGGCCAAGAAGGTCGTCAAGGGCGAGACGGTCGAGCCCCGCATCCTCACCGTGGAGACCACCTTCACGCAGGAGCAGGCCAAGGCCGCGCTGCCGGACCGCAAGTACTGATCGGGCAGGCCTGAAGAGAGCCGACTGAACCATGCTGACCATGACCGGCATCACCAAGCAGTTCCCGGGTGTCATGGCCCTGCAGGACGTGGACTTCCGCCTGTCGCCAGGCGAGGTCCACGCCCTCATGGGCGAGAACGGCGCCGGGAAGTCCACCCTGATCAAGGTGCTCACGGGCGTCTACAGCAACGACGCGGGCGAGATCGTCCTCGACGGCACCCCGGTGAGCTTCACCGGGCCGCTGCAGGCCACCCAGGCCGGCATCAGCACGGTCTACCAGGAGGTCAACCTCTGCGCGAACCTCTCGGTCGCCGAGAACATCTTCATCGGCCGGGAACCGCGCTCCTTCGGGCACATCCGCTGGGGCACCATGCGCAAGCGGGCCACCGAGCTGCTGCACCGCCTCGAGCTCGACCTCGACGTCTCGGCGCCGCTGGCCGAGTACTCGATCGCGGTGCAGCAGATGGTGGCCATCGCCCGCGCCATCGACGTGGAGGCCAAGGTCCTCGTCCTGGACGAGCCGACCTCCAGCCTCGACGCCGGCGAGGTGACCCAGCTGTTCCGGGTCATGCGCCAGCTCAAGGGCGAGGGCATGGCCATCCTGTTCGTCTCGCACTTCCTGGACCAGGTCTACGAGATCTGCGACCGGATGACGATCCTGCGCAACGGCCGGCTGGTCGGCGAGCACGCCGTGGCCGACCTGCCGCAGCTCGAGCTGATCAGCCTCATGATCGGCAAGGAGCTGGCGATCCTCGAGCGCCTCGACGACCAGCCCAAGCGCCGGCTGGACAACGCGGAGCCGGTGGTCGCCGCCGAGGACCTGGGCCGCAGCGGGGCCATCGCGCCGTTCAGCCTGACCATCCACAAGGGAGAGGTCGTCGGGCTGGCGGGACTGCTGGGCTCAGGGCGTACCGAGGCGGCGCGGTTGTTCTTCGGCGCGGACCGCGCGGACAGCGGGACCATCGCGGTCGACGGGAAGCCGATCGCGATGCACGGCCCGCGCTCGGCGATGCAGCACGACATCGCCTTCTGCTCGGAGAACCGGCGCACCGAGGGACTCGTCGAGGAGCTGTCGGTGCGCGAGAACATCGTGCTCGCGCTGCAGGCGGCCCGCGGCTGGTCCCGGCCGCTGGCCCGGCAACGGCAGGACGAGCTCGTCGAGAAGTACGTCAAGGCCCTCGACATCCGCCCGGCCAACCCCGACCTGCCCGTGCGGAACCTCTCCGGCGGCAACCAGCAGAAGGTGCTGCTGGCCCGCTGGCTCATCACCGAACCGCGGCTGCTCATCCTCGACGAGCCCACCCGCGGCATCGACGTCGGTGCCAAGGCCGAGATCCAGCGGCTGGTCACCGAGCTCTCCGACGGGGGCATGGCGGTGCTGTTCATCTCGGCCGAGCTCGAGGAGGTGCTGCGGCTCAGCCACAAGATCGCGGTGCTGCGGGACCGCCGCATCGTCGCCGAGCTGCCCAACACCGACGACGTCGACACCGACCGGCTCCTGGCCGCCATCGCCAAGGGAGGTGACCCGGCATGAAGCGCTTCGTCTGGCCGCTCGCCGTCCTGGTGATCCTGCTCGTCACGAACGTCTTCCGGTCGCACGGCTTCTTCAGCATCGAGCTGCGCGACGGCCACCTGTACGGCAGCCTCATCGACATCCTGCGCGCCTCCGCGCCGCTGGCCCTGGTCGCGCTGGGCATGACGCTCGTCATCGCCACCGGCGGCATCGACCTCTCGGTCGGCGCGGTGGTGGCGATCGCGGGCGCCATCGCCTGCCTGCGCATCAGCGACCTGGGCGACCAGGCCAGCGTCGGCGGCGTCCTCGGCGCCGTCGGGCTGGCCATCGTGCTGGCGCTGGTGCTGGGGGCGTGGAACGGGTTCCTGGTCGCGACCGTCGGCATCCAGCCCATCATCGCGACCCTGATCCTCATGGTGGCCGGGCGCGGGCTGGCCCAGCTCATCACCGACGGGCAGATCATCACGGTGAACAGCGGGCCGTACAAGATGATCGGGGCCGGCTACTGGCTCTCGCTCCCGCTGTGCGTGCTCATCGCGGCCGCCGTCATCGTCCTGGCCGCCCTGTTCGTGCGCCGCTCGGCGCTGGGCATGCTGCTGGAGGCGGTCGGCGGCAACGCGGAGGCGTCGCGGCTCGCGGGCATCAAGTCGCGCTGGCTGATCCTCGGCGTCTACGTGTTCGCCGCGGTCTGTGCCGCCGTCGCCGGGCTGATGATCAGCTCGAACGTGTCCAGCGCCGACGGCAACAACGCCGGCCTGCTCATCGAGCTCGACGCGATCCTGGCCGTGGTCATCGGCGGCACGTCGCTGTCGGGCGGCCGGTTCTCCATCGCCGGCACCGTGCTTGGGGCCGTCATCATCAAAACGCTGGACATCACCATCTACACGGTCGGCGTACCGCCCGAGGTGACCCTGCTGTTCAAGGCGATCGTCGTCATCGTGCTGTGCCTGGCCCAGTCGGCGAAGTTCCGGGCCATGTTCGCGCGGCGCCGGCCGGTGCCGGCCGCGGCCCGGACCGACGAGAAGGTGCAGGTGCGCGCGTGACCACAGTGGACACTCCGCCGCAGGCGCGGGCCCGGTCGTGGCAGCAGGTGGCCGTCAACTGGCTGCGCAAGCCGGTGATGGCGACCGGAATCCTGCTCGTCATCATGTACAGCGTCGGCGTCGTGCGCTACGAGGGCTTCGACGACACGCAGATCGTGCTGAACGTCTTCATCGACAACGCGTTCCTGCTCGTCGTCGCGGTCGGCATGACCTTCGTGATCCTCACCGGCGGCATCGACCTGTCGGTGGGCGCGGTGGTCGCCCTGACCACGATGATCGCGGCGACGATGCTGGAAAAGGGCTTCAATCCCGGCCTGGTCATCCTGGTGGTGCTGGCCGTCGGCGGGATCATCGGCCTGGGCATGGGCGCGATCATCCACTTCTTCGACATCCAGCCGTTCATCGCCACCCTGGCCGGGATGTTCCTGGCCCGCGGCACCTGCTACGTCATCAGCACCGACTCGATCCCCATCACCAACGAGTGGTGGAACGGCGTCGCCTCGGACAAGCTGCGCTTCGGCGGCTTCCACATCGGCTGGAGCGTCGTCATCAGCGCGGTGGTCGTGGCGGCGGCGGCGTACGTGCTCGCGTACACCCGCTTCGGGCGCAACGTCTACGCCCTCGGCGGCAACCAGCAGTCGGCGCTGCTCATGGGCCTGCCGGTGGGGCGCACGAAGATCGGTGTCTACACCATCAGCGGCCTGTGCTCCGCCCTCGGCGGGGTGCTGCTGACCTTCTACACGCCGTCGGGCTACGGCCTCAACGCGCTGGGCATGGAGCTCGACGCGATCGCGGCCGTCGTCATCGGCGGCACGGTGCTCACCGGCGGCTCCGGCTTCGTGCTCGGCACCGTCCTCGGCGTCGGCGTGCTCGGCCTCATCCAGACCATCATCACGTTCCAGGGCACCCTCAGCTCCTGGTGGACCAAGATCGTCATCGGCGCGCTGCTGTTCGTCTTCATCGTGCTGCAGCGGACGGTGACCAGGAAACAGACCGCGCGGAGAACCAGATGACGCAATACGTAGTCGGCGTCGACTTCGGCACCCTGTCCGGCCGCGCCCTCGTGGTCCGGGCGGACGACGGGGCCGAGGTCGCCACGGCCGTCCACGAGTACCGGCACGGCGCCGTCGAGCGCACGCTGCCGGCGACCGGGGACCCCCTCCCTCCACATTGGGCACTGCAGATCCCGTCCGACTGGATCGACGTGCTGCGCACCGCGGTCCCGCAGGCGGTGGCGCAGGCCGGCATCGACCCCGGCGACGTCGTGGGCATCGCCACCGACTTCACCGCGTGCACCTTCCTGCCCGTCCTGGCCGACGGCACGCCGCTCTGCGAGCTGTCGCCGGCCGAGAAGCACGCCTACCCGAAGCTGTGGAAACACCACGCGGCGCAGGGCCAGGCCGACCGCATCAACGGGCTCGCGGCTGCAAGACAAGAGCCCTGGCTGCAACGGTACGGCGGGAAGCTCTCCTCGGAATGGCAGCTCGCCAAGGCCCTGCAGGTGCTGGAGGAGGCGCCCGACGTCTACGCCCGCGCCGAGCGGTTCATCGAGGCGGCCGACTGGATCGTCTGGCAGCTGGCCGGCGTGGAGACGCGGATGGCCGGGCTGGCCGGCTACAAGGGCGTCCACCAGGACGGCGGCTACCCGTCGAAGGCGTTCCTCGAGGCGTTGGACCCCGGCTTCGGCGACTGGGTGTCCAAGGTGGACGGTCCGCTCGCCCCGCTCGGCGGGCGGGCCGGTTCGCTCACCGAGCAGGCGGCGGCCTGGACCGGGCTGCCGGCCGGGATCGCCGTCGCGGTCGGCAACGTCGACGCGCACGTCACCGCGCCGGCCGCCAAGGCGGTCGAGCCGGGGCAGCTGGTGGCCATCATGGGCACCTCGACCTGCCACGTGATGAGCGGCGCCGAGCTCGCCGACGTGCCCGGCATGTGCGGCGTCGTGCAGGACGGCATCATCCCCGGCCTGTGGGGCTACGAGGCCGGGCAGTCCGGCGTCGGCGACATCTTCGCGTGGTACGTCGAGACCCTCCTCGGCGGCGCCGTGACCCACGAGCAGCTGACCGAGCTCGCCGCCGCCCAGCGCCCCGGCGCGCACGGGCTCGTGGCCCTCGACTGGCACAACGGCAACCGCTCGGTGCTCGTCGACCACGGCCTGTCCGGGGTCATCGTCGGGCAGACGCTGCACACCCGGCCCGAGGACGTCTACCGGGCGCTCGTGGAGGCCACGGCGTTCGGCACGCGCACCATCATCGCCGCGCTGGAGGCGTCGGGGGTGCCGGTGACGGAGTTCATCGCCGCCGGCGGGCTGCTCAAGAACCGTTTCCTGATGCAGGTGTACGCCGACGTGCTCCGCCGCCCCATCTCGGTCATCGGCTCGGAGCAGGGCCCGGCGCTCGGGTCCGCGATGCACGCCGCCGTCGCCGCGGGCGTCTACCCCGACATCCGGGCCGCGGCGGCCGCGATGGGCCGGGTCGAGCGGGACGTGTACGTGCCCGACGGGGCCGCGGCCGACGTCTACGACCGGCTGTACGCCGAGTACTCGGCCCTGCACGACTACTTCGGAAGGGGCGCGAACGACGTGCTGCACCGGCTGCGGACGCTGCGCGAAGAGGTCGCCCGGTGATCAGGCGCCTGCGCGAGGAGGTCTGCGCCCTGCACGGGGAGCTCATCCGCTGGGGCCTGGTGACGTGGACGGCGGGGAACGTCTCGGCCCGGGTGCCGGGCGAGGACCTGCTCGTCATCAAGCCCTCGGGGGTGGGCTACCACGAGCTCACGCCGGAGACCATGGTGGTGTGCGACCTCGAGGGCAAGCTCGTGGAGGGCGAGCACGCGCCGTCCAGCGACACCGAGGCGCACGCCTACGTGTACCGCCACATGCCCGAGGTCGGCGGCGTCGTGCACACCCACAGCCCGTACGCCACCGCCTGGGCCGCGCGCGGCGAGCCGATCCCATGCTCGATCACGGCCATGGCCGACGAGTTCGGCGGGGACATCCCGGTCGGCCCGTTCGCGCTGATCGGCTCCGACGCGATCGGCCGCGGGATCGTCGAGACGCTGGCCGGGCACCGCTCGCCCGCGGTCCTCATGCGCCAGCACGGGCCGTTCACCATCGGCAAGTCCGCCAAGGCCGCCGTCAAGGCGGCCGTCATGTGCGAGGACGTGGCCCGCACCATGCACCTCGCCCGCCAGCTCGGCCCCGTGGAGCGGCTGCCCGGCGGGGCCGTCGACTCCCTGTTCGACCGGTATCAGAACGTATACGGGCAGCAGCCCGCCAGTAAGAAGGGCGCACGATGACGTCGCACGAGATTTGGTTCCTCACCGGTAGCCAGGGGCTCTACGGACCGGAGACCCTGGAGCAGGTGGCGTCGCAGTCGCGCCAGATCGCGGCGGCCCTCGACGAGTCGCCGGCCGTCGTACCCCGGGTGGTGTGGAAGCCGGTGCTCACCTCGGCCGGCGACATCCTCAAGGTGTGCCTGGAGGCCAACGCGGACCCGGGCGTGGTCGGCGTCGTGGCCTGGATGCACACGTTCTCCCCGGCCAAGATGTGGATCGCCGGCCTCGACGCGCTGCGCACTCCGCTGCTGCACCTGCACACGCAGGCCAACGTGGCGCTGCCGTGGGCGGACATCGACATGGACTTCATGAACCTGAACCAGGCCGCGCACGGCGACCGGGAGTTCGGCTACATCCAGTCCCGCCTCGGCGTGGCCCGCAAGACGGTGGCCGGGCACGTCACCGACCCCCGCGTGGCCCAGCGGATCGGGGCCTGGGCCCGGGCCGCCGCCGGCTACAGCGAGATGCGCTCGCTGAAGCTGGTCCGCTTCGGCGACAACATGCGCGACGTGGCCGTGACCGAGGGCGACAAGGTCGAGGCCCAGCTGCGCTTCGGCGTCTCGGTCAACACGTACGGCGTGAACGACCTCGTCACGGCGGTCGACGCGGCCCTGGACGCGGACGTCGACCGGCTGGTCAAGGAGTACGCCGACACCTACCGGGTCGCGGCCGCGCTGCTGGGCGAGCGCGCGGACTCCCTGCGCTACGCGGCCCGCATCGAGCTCGGCCTGCGCTCCTTCCTGGAGGCGGGCGGCTACAAGGCGTTCACCACGAACTTCGAGGACCTCGGCGGGCTGCGGCAGCTGCCGGGCCTGGCCGTGCAGCGGCTGATGGCCGACGGCTACGGCTTCGGCGGCGAGGGCGACTGGAAGACCTCGGTCCTCGTGCGCACGCTCAAGGCCATGGCCCCGGGCGGCGGGACGTCGTTCATGGAGGACTACACCTACGACCTGACCCCCGGCAACGAGGTCATCCTGGGCGCGCACATGCTCGAGGTGTGCCCGTCGATCGCGGCCGACACCCCGTCCTGCGAGATCCACCCGCTGGGCATCGGCGGCCGCGAGGACCCGGTCCGGCTCGTGTTCGACGCCGCGCCCGGCCGCGCCGTGGTGCTCGGCCTGGCCGACCTGGGGGAGCGGTTCCGCCTCGTCGCCAACGAGATCGATGTCGTACCGCCCTCCGCCCCGCTGCCCAGGCTCCCCGTCGCCCGCGCGGTGTGGAAGCCGGCCCCCGACCTCGCCACGTCCGCGGAGTCGTGGCTGACCGCGGGCGGGCCGCACCACACGGTGCTGTCCTCGGCGGTCGGCGTGGAGGAGCTGCACGACCTGGCCGAGATGGTCGGCACCGAGCTGCTCGTCATCGACGCCGACACCACCACGCGCGAGTTCGCCAAGGAGGTCCGCTGGAACGCGGCCTACTACCGGCTGGCCCGCGGGTTCTGATCTGTTGCGGCCGGTGTCCCGCGTTCAGGGGACACCGGCCGCTTTTCATGAGACGGCGGCCAGGCGCTCGGCGATCCACGGGGCGAACAGCGCCCGCGGCGGGTCGACCAGGGACGTGACCCGGATGAACGCCTCCGCCAGGTCGCCGTCCTCGACCGCGGCGAGCTGGATGGCCCGGATCGTCGCGGCCGGACCGCCCGTCGACTTGCCGTCCAGGGCCAGGTCGGCCCCCACGGCCAGGGTCCACGGCGCCTCGTGCAGCTCGGCCTGCCCGGCGTGGAACGCCGCCGGGTCGTCGTCCGCGCGCAGCAGCTCCGCGGACATGGCCGCGGTGGACATGCCCTGCCCGTAGACGGGGTTGAACGCGCACGCCGCGTCGCCGATCACGAGCACGCCGGGCGGGAGCTCGGCCTGCTCGTACCGCCGCCGCACGTACGACGGGAAGTGGTACGTCGACGCGTCCCCGATCGGGGTGCCGCCCGCGATGACCTTCGCCGTGTCCGGGACCGGGAGACTGCCCGCGTACGCGGCGAAGCCCTCCAGGTCGGCGGGGGGCCGCTCGCCGTGCACGCCGGCCAGGGTCACCAGGACCCGGCCCCCCTCCAGCTGCTGCATCACGGAGCTGCGCCGCAGGCCCGGGTAACGGGCGGTGATCACGACCCGGTCGTCGCCGAGCAGGTCGCCGGCGAAGACCCGCGACGCGTACCGCACGTCGATCGGCACCACGTCCTCGGCCGGCGGCGCGACGCCGAGCTCGGCGAGCCACTGCGGCATCCGCGACCCGCGCCCGGTGGCGTCGACGACGAGCGCGGCCGGGACGACGCGGGAGCCGTGCCCGTACCGGCTGGTGACGCGCACCGCCCGGACACTCTGCGCCTGCGCACTCAGCCCGACGATGTCGTGCCCGTCGGTGATGGTGACGTTGCCGAGCCGCCGGACCGCGGCCCGGATCGTGTGCTCGATCAGCGGCCGGCTCGCGGTGAGCGCCTCCAGGCCGATGCTCCGGCGGACCAGGGGCTGGCCGTTGAGGTACCAGCGGGCGTTGCCGAGCACGTCGCCGGGCAGCGCCCCGGCGGCCAGGAGCCGGTCGGTCAGTCCGGGCAGCAGGCCCTCGGCGGCCTGCAGCCCGCGGGGGAGCAGCGCGTGCACGTGCCGCCCCTGGGGCGCTCCCCGGCGGGCGTCGGGCCCGGCCGGGAGGTCGTCCCGCTCGATGATCTCGATGGTGTCGTAGCGCGGCGCGAGTGCGGCCGCCGCGAGGAGCCCGGCGACGCTGCCGCCGAGGACGACTGCGTTCTGCTTCATGCACGCAGCGTCGTCGTGCCGGCCGCCGCGGTCTGCGTCGAAAGACGTACGCGTTCGGACGCCTATGCGTCACTCGCGGTCACGGCTGGCGCATCGGCGACAGGGGATGGCGGGCGGCGGATCTTGTCGCGGGCCGCCGATCGGCCTAGGTTCGTTAGGCAAGGCTTACCTGACACGTGAAGGGCGAACGGAACCACATGCGCGCCGTCCGGGCGGCCGGCCTGGCCGCCGCCCTCGCCCTGCTGCTGCTCGTCGTCCTCGCCAGCCTCGCGGTCGGCGTCAAGGCGATCCCACTCGGCCAGGTCCTCGACGCGCTGCTGCACGGCCGCGGGCCCGACGCCGGCGTCATCCTCGACCTGCGCCTGCCCCGCACCCTGCTCGGCGTGGCCGCCGGGGCGTCCCTCGCCGCGGCGGGCGTGCTCATGCAGGCGCTGACCCGCAACCCGCTCGCCGACCCGGGCATCCTCGGGGTCAACGCCGGGGCCGCGTTCGCGGTCGTCGTCGCCATCTGGATCTGGCGCTTCGCCGACCTGACCGCGTACGTCTGGTTCGCGTTCCTCGGCGCCGGGATCGCCTCGGTGCTGGTGTACCTGCTCGGCTCGCGCGGCCGCTCCGGCGCCACGCCGGTGCGGCTGGCCCTCGCCGGCACCGCGATCAGCGCCGTGCTCGGCGCGCTCATCAACCTCATCACGCTGCTCGACCCGAAGGTCTTCGACGGGTTCCGGTTCTGGGGCGTCGGCTCCCTCGCCGGCGTCGACCGGGCCGTCGTCTGGCAGGTGCTGCCGTTTCTCGCCGCCGGCGCCGTCCTCGCCGTGAGTCTCTCCGGGGCGCTCAACACCCTGGCCCTCGGCGACGAGACGGCCCGGGCGCTGGGCAACCGGGTCGGGCGGACCCGCGTGCTCGGCGCGATCGCGGTCACCCTGCTGTGCGGGGCCGCGACCGCCGCCGTCGGGCCGATCGCGTTCGTCGGGCTCACCGTGCCGCACATCGCCCGCGCGGTGACCGGGCCGGACCATCGGTGGCTCATGCCGTACGCGCTGGTGCTGGGACCGGTCCTGGTGCTCGGCAGCGACATCCTGGGCCGGCTGGCCGCCCGCCCGGCCGAGATCCAGGCCGGCATCGTGACCGCGTTCCTCGGCGCGCCGGTGTTCATCGCGCTGGTCCGCCGGCGCCGGGTGCCCGAGCTGTGAGCGTCGTGTCCGGCCGGGTGCTGCGCAGCCGCGCCGACCGCTACTCGGTGCGCTGGCACCCGCGCACCCTGGCCGTGTGCGGGGTGCTGCTCGCGATCGTCGTCGCGGTCGGGGCGCTGAGCCTCACCACCGGCACGTACCCGGTCGGGCCGGATCGGGTCTGGGCCACGCTGCTCGGGCACGGGACGCGGATCGAGCACTTCATCGTGGTACAACTGCGGCTTCCCAGGGTCTTGACGGCGATCCTCGCGGGCTGGGCGCTGGGCATGAGCGGGGCCGTGTTCCAGGGCCTGTCGCGCAATCCGCTGGGCAGCCCGGACATCATCGGCTTCACGGCCGGCGCCGCCTGCAGCGCGGTGCTGGAGATCGTGCTCCTGCGCGGCGGCCCGACCGAGATCGCGGTCGCGGCGGTCGGCGGCGGGCTCGTCACCGCGGTCGTGGTCACGCTGCTGTCGGCCAAGCACCGCCGCCTCACCGGCTACCGGCTCATCCTGATCGGCATCGGGATCGGCGCGATGCTGCAGTCGGTGACCACCTATCTGCTCACCAAGGCCACCCTCCCCGACGCGCAGAGCGCCGCCGTGTGGCTCATCGGCAGCCTCAACGCGGTCGGCTGGGGCACCGTCACGCCGCTCGCGGTGTCCGTGGCCCTGCTCACGCCCCTGGCGATCCTCGGCGGGCGGGCGCTGGGGTGGCTGGCCCTGGGCGACGAGACCGCGAAGGGCCTCGGGCTTCCCGTGCAGCGCAGCCGGTACCTCCTGATCTTCACCGGCACCGCCCTGGCCGCCGTCACCGTCGCCGCCGCGGGCCCGATCACGTTCGTCGCGCTGGCCGCGCCGCAGCTGTGCCGCCCGCTGACCCGCGGCTCCGGCGCGCAGATCGTGCCGGCTGGGGCGATGGGCGCCGCGCTGCTGCTCGCCGCCGACTTCGCCGCCCAGCGGGTGATCCCCTCCGGCCAGCTGCCCGTGGGCGTGCTGACCGGGGCGCTCGGCGGGCTGTACCTGTGCTGGCTGCTGGCCCGCGAGTGGAGGTCCGGACGCTCATGAACCCGCCCGCCCGGCTGCACGCCGACGATCTGACCCTCGCCTACGACGAGCGGATCATCAGCACGGCCCTCGACGTCGTCATCCCCGACCGCTCGTTCACGGTCATCGTCGGCGCGAACGGCTGCGGCAAGTCGACGCTGCTGCGCGCCCTGTCCCGGATGATCAGACCCGCTCGGGGCACGGCGTACCTCGACGGCCGCGACATCACCCGGATGCCCGCCAAGCAGCTGGCCCGGCAGCTCGGCCTGCTGCCCCAGTCGCCGACCGCGCCCGACGGCATCACCGTGGCCGACCTGGTCGCCCGGGGCCGCTACCCGCACCAGCGCCTGCTGCGCCAGTGGTCGCGCGACGACGAGCGCATCGTCACCGAGTCGATGACCGCCACGGGTGTACTCGAACTCGCCGACCGCTACGTCGACGAGCTCTCCGGCGGGCAGCGCCAGCGCGTCTGGGTGGCGATGGCGCTCGCCCAGCAGACCGGCATCCTGCTGCTCGACGAGCCGATCACGTTCCTGGACATCGCGCACCAGATGGACGTACTGGACCTGTGCGCGGAGCTGCACGAGCAGCAGGGGTACACCCTCGTGGCCGTGCTGCACGACCTGAACCACGCGTGCCGGTACGCGACCCATCTCATCGCGATGCGGGACGGGGCGATCGCGGCGCAGGGCCCGCCGGCCGAGATCGTCACCGCCGCGCTGGTTGAGGACGTGTTCGGCCTGCCCTGCGAGATCATCACCGATCCGCAGAGCGGGACTCCGCTGATCGTGCCCATGCATCGCGCTTCGCCCACAGGTCGGCGTAGGTCCGCCGGTTCCTGATCAGCTCGTCGTGCGTGCCCTGCTCGACGATCCGGCCCTCGTCCATGACCACGATGGTGTCGGCGCCCACCGCCTGTTCGAGGCGGTGGGCGATGGTCACGGCGGTGCGCCCTTGTTGGACGGCGGCCGCGGCCCGGTCGAGGCTTTTCGCGGCGTCGCTGCCGGCCTCGGCGGTGGCCTCGTCGAGCACCACGATGTCCGGGTCGAGCAGCATGACCCGGGCCAGGGCGAGGTGCTGGGCCTGACTCGCCGTCAGCGGCCCGTGCTCCGGCAGGGTCGCCCCGACCGCGCGCAGGGCGTTCTCGAGCTCCTCGTCCGTGGCGCCGGGCCGGGCCAGGCGCAGGTTGTCGGCGACGGTACCGGCGAAGACGTGCGTCTCCTGCGTCACGAGCACGCCGCCGGGGTGGATCGCGCCCTGGCGGGGCTGCCGGAGGCCGGTGAGCAGGGCGGCGAGGGTGGACTTGCCGGAGCCGCTGGCGCCGACGATCGCGACGTGGTGCCCCGGCGGGACGTACAGGCTGACGTCGTGCAGCACGTCGGGGGCGTCGCCGTACCCGAACCGGAGCCGCTCGGCCCTCAACTCCCCGCCGTCCCGGCGGGTTCGCGGCGGCTCCGGCTCGGCCCGGGTGATGCCGACCAGGCGGGCCAGGCCGGCGCCCGCCTGCTGGATCTCGTCGAACACCCCGAGCGCGGCGTTGACCGGATCGAACAGCCCGGCGAAGAACAGCGCCGCGGTGGTGGCGGCGCCGATGCCGGCCCGGCCGTCGCGGACCAGGACGTACGCGACCAGCAGGATCGCCCCCAGCCCGACGAACTCGGCCACGTTGAGCCGCCCGTAGAAGCGGGTCGCCGCCCGGGTCGCCCGGAACTCGTACTCCATCGACTCCCGCGACGCCTTGTCGATCGCGTCCCGCTGCCGCTGCCCCAACCCGAGGGCGCGCAGCGTGGGCAGGGCCGTGAACCCGGCGAGCAGCGCGGCGGCCCTCCTGCCGTCGGCGGCGCGCCCGGCCGCGTAGATCGGCCGGGAGGTGCGCAGATACCACCGCAGTGTCAGAGCCTGCACCGGTACCGCCAGCAGCCCCGCCACCGCGAACCGCCAGTCGAGGACGGCCAGCCCGGCGAGGGTGGCGGCGATCGTCATGGCGGCGCTGAGGAAGCGGCCGAGGACGCCCTGGGCGACGTCGCCGACCTGCTCGACGTCGCCGGCGAGGCGGGCGACGAGATCGCCGGTGCCGCCCCGCTCGACCGCCTCGAGCGGGAGCCTGACCGCCGAACCGAGGGCCTGTTCCCGCAGCCGCCCGAGCGCGGGCAGCACGACCCAGGCCAGGAGCGCGGTGCCGGCCCAGGTGGTGACGGCGGCGGCCAGCGCGGCGGCGGCGAGCAGCGCGACGGGTCCGGCGAGCGCCCGTGTCCCGCGGTGGTCGGCGATGGCCTGGGTGATGGCGCCGATCGCGGCGGGCCCGGCGAGCCGCACCGCACTCCCGGCGAGGAGCACGACCATGGCCGCGGCGAGCGTGGCGCGATGGCCCTTGAGGAGTCCTCGGAGCTCGCGCCGGACCTCGGCCCCGGTGGCGACGGGAAGGATCGTGTTGCCGCTGCTCATGGCGCCGGCTGCACGGTGATGATGTGGTCGCAGCGGGTGAGCCACGCGGGGCTGTTCGTCACCACGATCGTCGGTCGCGCTCCGCGCAGCTCCCGGACGCGCTCGGCAATGCGGTCCTCGGTGACGGCGTCGACAGCGGTGGTCGGATCGTGGAGGACGAGGATCGGGGGATCGGCGGCGAGCGCCCGGGCCAGGGCGACGCGCTGGCGCTGGCCGCCGGAGAGCGCCTCGCCGCGGTCGCCGACATCGGTTCGCGCCCCGTACGCGGTTCCCTCGATGACCTGATCGGCGCCGGCCGCCCGGACCGCGTGCTCTGCTTGCTTGAGTGCCGCGAGGTTGTCGTCTTTCTTGAGTGCCGCGAGGTTGTCGTCTTTCTTGAGTGCCGCGAGGTTGTCGTCGACGGTGCCCGGTAGCAGGACCGCGTCGTGCGGCGACACCAGGATGTGCCTCCGGAGTTCGGTGAGTCCGGCGTCCCTGATGTCCCGGCCGCCGAGCAGGATGCGGCCCTCAGCGGGGTCGTGTTCGCGGGCCAGCAGTGCCGGTATCGCGGCCGCTGCCGCCGGGTCGTCACACGTGATGCCGGTGAGCCCGCTCGGTGCGGTCTCGGTGCTGATCAGCGTCTTTCGGCGTGCGGGAAGGCGGACATTCTCGAAGCGCACCGTCGTGCCCGCTGTGCCGCTCGTGCCGTCCTCGACCGCCGGGGGTTGGGTGAGCACCTCGTGGACGCGGGCGGCGGAGGCGGCGGCGCGGGCATGGGCCACGGCGGCCCCGGCCAGCGTCTGCATCGGCCCGACCACGAACTGTGCCAGCCCGAGCGCCGACACCAGCGCCCCGAGACCGATGCGGTCCGTGAGCGCCAGGTAGCCGCCCGTACCGGCGACGACGGTGAGGTACGCCCCGCTCAGCAGCGCCCCGGCCGCCGCGAGCGCCGCCCCGGACGAGGTCGCCTGCCGGGCGGCGGCGATGGCCTGGCGGCTGGCCTTCGCGTACTCGGTCACCGCCCCGTCCTCGGCCCCGATCCCCTTCAGCACCCGCAGGCCGCGCACGGTGTCCTCGGCGAGCGCGGTCGCCCGGGCCTGCGCGTGCTGCTCGGTGAGGCTGCGCGCGTGCACGAACCGTCCCACGACATGCTGCGCCGCGAGCAGCGCCGCGGCCCCGGCCAGGCTGATCACCCCGAGCAGCACCGAGAACCGCAGCAGCAGCACGACGGAGACGAGCAGCACCACGGCGGCGGCGACGGCACTGGCCGCCTGCCCCGCGTACGCCCCGACCCGCGAGGTGTCGCTGCTCGCCCGGCTCAGCAGGTCACCGGGCGAGTTGCGCACCCCGCCGGCGGGCTGGACCACACGCTCGGTCAGCCACATGCGCACGGTGTGACCGGTGTGTTGCTTGGCGCGCACACTGGCTCGAGCGCCGAACCGGTACGACGTGGAAAGCAGGAGAAAATCGGCCCCGAGCACCCCGAGCCACAGCGCGATGCCGGCCGGACTCCCGTGGTCGACGGCCTCGCTCACGGCCGCCCCGATGATCACCGGCACCATGGCCTCACCGAGCTGGTGGCTGCTGTACAGCACCGTGGCGAGCACGAGGTCCCGCCGCCGCGCCCACAACGCCGCGCGCAGCAGGTGACCAGGGGCAATCATCATGATCGCTACGTTAGGCTGGCCTAAGTTTGACGTAAACGGCGTAGCCCGCCAACCGGTGTCGCTTGTTCGCCACGGTCGGCCGGGATCAGGGTTGGAGGGCTCGTGGCGATCCAGACCGCGGCGATCGGGCTGGCCCGGTTCGACATGATGCGGGGCGAGCGGTTCGAGCACCACGCGCACCGCGAGCACCAGCTGGTCTGGGCCCCGGCCGGCGTCCTGATGGTCGACGTCGACGACCGGTACTGGGTGCTGCCGCCCGCCCTGGCGCTGTGGATCCCCGGCGGCGTCCGGCACGCGACGATCGCCCTGCGCACCTCCGTCATGCAGGGCATCTACCTGGACCCCGACAACTGCCCGGTGGCGTGGCGGGACCCCACGGTGATGGCGGTGTCCCCGCTGGCCCGCAACCTGATCGAGTACCTGGCGGGCACCCTCGCCGACGATCACCGCCTGCACGCCGAGACCGTGCTCCTGGAGGTGCTGCGCCCGGTCGTGAAGGCCACGATCGAACTGCCGCTGCCGGTCGACGAGCGCGCCCGGGACGTCGCCCGTCTGCTGCTGTCCGACCCGACCGACCACCGCAGCCTCGACGAGTTGGCGCGGGTGGCGCGTTCGAGCCCGCGTACGCTGCTGCGGCTCTTCCTGACCGAGACCGGCCTGACCTTCACGCAGTGGCGCGCCCACGCGCGGCTGCAGGCATCGATCGCGCTGCTGGCCGAGGGGCAGCCGGTGGCGCGGGTCGCGCCGCAGGTCGGGTACGCGACGGCCAGCGCGTTCGTGGCCGCCTTCCGCCGCGTGACGGGCCACACGCCGGCGGCCTACTTCTCCCGCCTGCCCACGCTCTGACCCGCTGCGCGCGGTGCGTTTGCCTCCCGCTCCCGCTCTCGCTCCCGCTTCCCGGCCGGCCGCGTTGGTCTTTCGGTGCTTGCGCATCTCCTGCGTCGGTCGTCGGTGTTTGCGCAGCTGAGCGCGGCGCGTTGCCGACCGCTCCCGCTTCCCGGGCGGCCGCGTTGGTCTTTCGGTGCTTGCGCATCTCCCGCGTCGGACGTGGGCGTTGCGCATCTTCCGCGTCGGTCGTGGGCGTTGCGCATCTTCCGCGTCGGTCGTCGGTTTTGCGCAGCTGAGTCGGTGGCGTCGGCCGGCGGTGCTCGCTGGATTGCCGGCAATGGTCCGCACCCGACGGCTCGTGGCGGATCGGCGCGACGGCGGCGAGTAGGCGACATCACCTGGCGCGGCCCGGCCTTGTCCCGCCAACGGGCCGGCTCCTAGCCTGGCGATCGTTAGGCAAGCCTAAGCTAAACGCCACCAGCAGGAGTCCCGTCGCATGAGCGTCCCGCAGAGTCCCGTTGCCAGCAATACGCCCTCGAACCGCACGGTGTCCCGCCGCGGTCTGCTCGCCGGTGGCCTCGGCGTGGCCGCGCTGTTCGGGCTCGCCGCCTGCGGCGCGGACGACGACGGCCCGTCGGCGGGCGGCGGGTCCCAGGCGGCGTCCGGTACCCGGAAGATCGACACCGCGAAGGGCTCGATCGAGATCCCGGCCCAACCCGCCCGCGTGGTCACCATCCAGCCGTCGGCCTCGGCGACACTGTACGACCTCGGCGTGGTACCGGTGGGCGTGTACGACCAGGGCGAGGAGTACATCTCCCCGCGGTACAAGGACCGCTGGACCCCGGCCACGAAGATCGGCACCGCGGGCCAGATCGACCTCGAGAAGGTCGCCGCGCTGAAGCCCGACGTCATCATCGGCGTCGACTACCCGTGGAACACCGACGTGTACGACAAGCTGTCCGCCCTGGCCCCGACCGTCATCGCCACCGCGGACACCTGGCAGGCGACGGCCAGGACCACCGCCGACGCCGCCGGCAAGCTCGACCGGATCGCGGACCTCGAGCGGCAGATCACCGAGCGCTCCAACGCCATCAAGTCCACCTACGCCGCGGTGCTGGGCCGCTACAAGTGGAACATCCTGCAGGGCGGCTTCGACCAGGGCCAGTACTGGGTGTACGGCCCGGGCTCCGACGTCGGCACGATCCTCGCCGCCGCGGGCATCCAGTTCGCCCCGGCCAGCGCCGCCGTCTCGGGCCCCGGCAACCAGGCCCTGTCCTACGAGCGCATCGACGCCCTCGCCGACGGTGACGTGATCGGCTTCTACGCCGGGTACGACGGCAAGCCGAACAACGAGGGCCCGAAGCTCTGGGCGCAGCCGGCGTTCACCAACCTGGCGGCCGCGAAGAACAACCGCCTGGTCCCGATCCCCGACTTCCTGCCCGGCGGCTACGGCGACGCCCTGGCCGTGCTGGACCAGGTCGAGGCCGGATTGAAGACCCTGCAGTCCGCGGGCTGACCTCCGCCCGACCGGCCCCTGCCGAACCCTCGCCGTCGCGCCGGTCCCGTTCGCGGACCGGCGCGCGACCGCACCGATGAGCGCGTCCAGCTCGGGCCCGGCCTCAGCGAATGTCGACCTTCTTGGTCGCGGTTGAGGCGACTCCCGCCATGTTGGCGACGGTAACGACGATCTTGTAGGTCCGCTTCGCCGCGTAGGTGTGGTCCACGGCCAGGCAGCCCCCGTAGGTATCTCGCTGCTCGACCGCGCTCCCGTCGCCGAAGTCGATCGAGCAGGTCATGCGCTTGGCGGTCGCGTCGTCGACGTGCACGTGCAGCTCGATCTCCGAGCCGAGGCCGGGGACGGGATACGAGATGGAGAGCGTGACCGCTGGTGGTGTCTGGGCGGCCGCGAAAGCCGACTGGCTGGCCGCGGCCGCCGCCTTGGCCCGGGCCGCTGTCACGTCCGGGTCCTCAACGACGACCCGACCGTCGACGGCGAGAGACCGCAGCTGCGGCCGGCCGTCCAAGGCCACGTTGCAGTCAAACGACGTCCGGATCAGAGCGCCGAAACTGTTCTGCGCGTCAACGGCACCTGACACCCGGAACGTCCGATTCTCGGCGGTGTCGACCTGACCGGGCACGAACCGGGCGGTCGCCGGAGCCTTCAGGTTCTGCAGCACCGCCCTCTGGCAGACCTCAACCGCCAAGGACCGGTCCGGCACGGCAGCGGCCGGAACGTCCGGATGTTCGGTCTGGGGCGAGCCGCAGCCGGCGATGACGAACAGTGTCAGCAGCGAACAGCCGGCGAGCAGCCGCAGCCCTCGCATTCGAACCCCCTCCATGAGCACGCGTGCTGAAGGGTAATCGCGGGGATAGGCCCGGATTGTCGGTCAAGAGCACGATTCCTCCGCCCGACCGGGCGGCGCGGGGTCAGCGCCGGCCGTGCCACCGGCCATATCGCCGACGTCTGCCCTATCCCGGCATCCCGCAGCGGCCTCAACCTGACGCACTCCGGCCACCCACCTCGCATCGCGACGGCCGACGAGCGCCGACAAGCGATGGCGGCCCTCACGTCGTGAGGGGCGCGTGCGGGCCGGATTGGTGTTACGAGCTTCCGGTGAAGGAGTACCAGCCGCCGCCGAGGGGCACGAACCGCGGGCCCTCGAACACGCCGGTGTCGAGCTCCGCGCTCGGCCCACCCGGCAGGTACGCGAAGCCGCCGTCGTCCATGAATCCGGCGCCGTTCGCCTCGAAGAAGACCGCGCCGCCGGGCACCCATTCGGCGCGCGGGATGGTGTACGTCCCGATCCGCTTCGGCACCGTGAACGGCTCCGGCGCGCTGCCCGCCGGCGGGATCGGATGGCCGGCGACGACGGCGTCGAACGCGCCGTGAACGGCTGCCCAGCGGACCTTCAGCGGTACGTCGGCGACGAGCAGCGCCACCGTCAAGGCCCCGATGGCCGGTGTGATCGCGAGCCACCAGTGCAGCCTGCGCGTGGTGACCGCGGCGATGACCAGCCAGGCGAGCCAGCAGACGCCGACGGCGAGCACCGCGACTGCTGCGAGCGCGACCTGCCAGATGTCGCTGCCCGGGTAGCTCATGGACCACAGCACGAACCCGGCCACGGCCACGACGACGGCGTGGAAGCCGATGATGAGCGGCCGCAACGGGCTGCGCGCCGTGGGAGCCGTACCGCGCGCGGCGAGCTGCGTCATGCCGACATTCTCAAATACCGGATTACTGGATTACCGATTATCTGCAATCACCCGACGACAATTCTGACGTAGGTCACGCTCGGTGGTCGCCGCCGGCGCAGCCGGGAGACGCGAGCGCTCAGCTCTCCTCCATCTCCGCGACCTCGGTGATCCAGGTGCGGGCGGCGGTCGGGAGCTGGGAGGCGCCCTTCGCGTACGTGGCGATGCCCGTCATCAGGCCCGGCCACAGCGACCCGCGCCACCGGCCGCCGAACGGGGTCAGCAGCACCAGGCGGCGGCCGTTCCACCAGCCGTGGGTCTCGGTGCCCGCCGCGCCGCGGACGGTCACGTGCGTGTCGGGGAAGTCGCGCAGCAGGTCCAGGACGAGCAGCGTGGTGCGCCGGGGGTCCTTCGAGGTGTCGACGAGCACGCCGCCGTGGTCGGAGCGCTGGACGGTACCGACGGAATCGGGAATCGCGTCGACGGCGTCGTCGAACGGCGAGCGCACGAGCAGCTCCCCGGCGTCGGCGGCAATGCCCTCGGCCTGGAAGTCGGTGCCGAGGATGTCGCCCGCGAGGCCGTTCGCGAACCGGGCGACCAGGTCGGCCGGCGGGGCCGCGTCGAGGCGGACCTGCGCGCGGAGGTCCTCGAAGCCGCCCAGCGGTGACAGAACGTGACCGTGGTGTACCGCGGCGATGCCGACCGTGGCCAGGGCCGCCTGCTCCTCCGCGAAGGCCTCGTCGTCGGCCGCGATGAGGGCGTCCAGGCCGGCGGCGAGCAGCGGCGTCCAGTCCTGCGGGGCGGGCCACAGGCCGGCGGCGGCGAGCACGAGCACGATGCGGAACGCGGCCAGCCGGGCGGGCAGCGGCCAGCCCGAGGCCGCGCCGCCGAGGCGGAGGACCTGCTGGCGCAGGCGCTCGATCTGGCCGGCGTCCATGCTGACCACGGCGAGGCCCAGGCCGTCGGCGGCGTCGACGGCCGTACGCCCGAACGCGAAGTCGAGCAGCGCCGGGCCGACGATCGCGCGCAGCCGCTCCTCCTCGGCGGCGCGCCGCTCGGCCACCGGGACGCCGTGGCGCGCGGTCCGGCCGGAGGCCAGCGCCGAGACCGCCGCGAACAGCGCCTCGAGGTCACCGGCGTCGCCGAACACGTCGCCGAGCTCGCGGACCTCCAGCGGCGACGGCCGGGTGTAGCGGGTCACGGCCACGGCGACGTCGCTGATCACGGCCGCGCCGAGCTGCGTGCCGTCGGCCGCGCGGACCTGGGCCGAGCGGCCGCCGAGCCGTGCGCCCTCCGCCACGTACGTGTGCAGCCGCCCCTCCGCCCCCGTCCACGGCAGCTTCAGCGACGTCTCGCCGGCGGTCGCGACCAGGCCGTCGGGCGCGCTCGAACCGGCCGCGACCAGGTTCGCCTCGACGCGGTCGGCGTGGACACGCAGCGTGAGCACCCGGGCGGCGGAGGTCGGCACGGACTCGGGGGTACGAATGGTGAGGGACGGGTCACTGAGCGCGACATCGCGCCCGTCGACCGGGTCCAGCAGCGACGCCGTCACCTCCTGCAGCAGCGCCAGCTCGCAGTTGCCGCCCGGGTCGGCGCTCGTCACCAGCAGGGACTCGGGCGTGCAGTCGAGGCCACCGGTCACGAGCACGCCGGCGTCACCGTTCCACCACTCGATGACCCCGGCGCCGCGGTACCGCCCGTCGCTCGCGGTTTGCACCAGCACCTCGCCGGTCTCGTCGAAGCCGCCGACCTCGTCCAGCGCGGCGGTCAGTCCGGCCGCGTCGCAGCGCACCCCGGACGGCACCAGCAGCCGCACCTGCAGCGCCCGCACCGCGCGGGCGATCTCGCCGAAGGCGCGCCCGGCCGGGTCGAACGCGGGCGCGGCGACGCTGAGCCGGTCCGCGCCGGGGGAGAACGGCAGCTGCTCGAGGATCGGCACCTGGTCGTTCGCGAGCAGCATCGGCTCGTCGTGCTCGCCCTCGTGCGGGCGGGCGGTGAGCAGCGCCGCGACCGCCTCGAGGCGCTCCGCCCCGATCGGCTCGATCCACAGCTGGCCGGGCAGCCGCCGCAGCCACTCCGCGAGGTCGGTGATCAGCGTCGGTACCGTCGGGCCGTCCGCGGTCAGGTGCGTCCACACCTCCGCGTCGCGGCCCCATCCGCCGGGCGTGGCGTCGCCGGAGCCGATCGACACCGTGGCCGCGGTGGGTGACACGGCGATCACCACGCGTGCCCGGAACGCACCGCCGGAACGGCACACCACCGGTACCGGCAGCACATCGCGCACCGCCGTCGCGCCGTCACCGAGCGCCGCCTCGTAGCGCGCGTCGAACAGCACGGTGGTCCGCGCCCCAGCCGCGCGCGCCTGGCGCAGGCAGGCCTCGGCGAAGCCGAGATCCGCGCGGCCGGTCAGGACGAGCACCTCTTCGGCGCCGCTCAGCAGCGGCGCGGGAGTCTGCGGGCTGTCGGCCGAAGCCGTCCACGCCGGGCCAGCTGTCAGCAACCTTCGGCTCCCTTCGGCGGCAACACCGTTGTCACATATACCTTGAGGCAATGACCGTCCGCATCAGGCACATCACGATCGACTGCGCCGATCCGTACCGCTTGTCCCTCTTCTGGAGTGCGGTGACCGGCTACCAGGAAGCGCCGAACGATCCCAACCTGCCAACGCATGATCAGGCGCTCATCCTGGCCCCGGACGGCTCTGCCGGCCTGCTGTTCATCCGCGTCCCCGAGCCCAAGAGCGTGAAGAACCGCGTGCACTTCGACGTGCAGCCGCTGGACGCGACGCGCGACGAGGAGCTGAAGCGGGTGCTCGCCCTGGGCGCCTCTCAAGTCGACGATTTCAGACGACCAGACGGTACCGGCTGGGTTGTCGTCGCCGATCCCGAGGGCAACGAGTTCTGCATCGAACGGTCGCAGGGCGAACGCACAGCGTGACCGTTTCGTGCCGCCGTGCCCCGCGCCGCCCGCCGAACGCATACGGTGACCGAATCGCGCACTCCGGTGACCGTCCCAACAGCGCCGCTCCGTGATCTCGGCCGCACCCGGCGCCTGACCGATGCGGTCCGCAAACCGGGCCGCGCTCGGCGGTGGGTCGACGCCCGCGGTGGGCCCGGCCGCGCTCGGCGGTGGGTCGCGGCGCGCGGCGAGCTCGTCCGCCCTCAGGGGTGAACCGATGCGCGCGGTGAGGCCGGTGGCGCCTGGCGATGGACCGGTAAGACCAGCGGCGCTCGGCGGTGGACCGATGCGCGCGGTGAGGTCGGCGGCGCTCGGCGGTGGACCGATGCGCGCGGTGAGGTCGGCGGCGCTCGGCGGTGGACCGATGCGCGCGGTAAGACCGGCGGCGCTCGGCGGTGGACCGATGGGCGCGGTGGGCCCGGCGGCCGTCGGGGATGGGCCGGGGCGCTCCGCGGTGGCGGAGGTGTGGGTTGCGTGACGGATGCGCTGCGTGGGGCAGGCGGCGCGCGGGATGTGGCCGTCTGCCCGGGAGCGGTGCCGAACGCGTAGCGTGACCATGACGTCACGAGTATGCCGGGTGATGCTTGCGCGGCGCGGGCGGTCGGCGGACCATGCTGCCATGCAGCGCGATGAACTCGCCCTCACCGGCGGTGGCGGCGTCCGGATCGTGTACGACGCGTGGGTGCCCGAGTCCGGCGCGACCGGCTACGCCGTGTTGTCGCACGGCATGGGGGAGCATGCCCGGCGCTATGACCACGTTGTGCGACGGCTCGGTGACATAGGGCTCGCGGTGTACGCGCCCGACCACCGGGGGCACGGACGGTCGGAGGGCAAGCGGTTGCTTGCGCGGAGCATCAGGGAGTACACGAGCGATCTGCAGTTGCTTTTTGCTGCGACAAAGGAACGGCATGCGGGACAGTCGCCGTTCCTGATCGGGCACAGCATGGGGGCCATGATCGCGCTCGCGTATGCCCTGGATCACCAGGCTGAGCTGCGCGGACTGGTGCTGTCGGGCACGCCCGTGCTGCCCGGCAAGGGTATTCCGAAGCCGGCGATCGCGGTGGCCAAGGTGCTCGGCCGGATCGCGCCCGGCGCGCCGGTGCAGACGCTGCCGTCGCGGCTGATCTCGAAGGACCCGGCGGTGGTGGCGAAGTACGACGCGGACCCGCTGGTGCACCACGGCAAGGTGCCGGCCGGGCTCGGCGGCGCGATGCTCACGCAGATGGCCGAGTTCCAGCGCCGGCTGCCGGAGCTGACGCTGCCCACGCTCGTGCTGCACGGGTCGGAGGACGGCCTGGTCGACGCCGAGTCGAGCCGCATGATCGCCGATCGTGCGGGTTCGGACGACCTTACGCTGCACATTTACGACGGTCTGCACCACGAGGTCTACAACGAGCCCGAGCAGGAGCGCGTGCTCGATGACCTGATCGGGTGGCTGCAAAAGCATTAGGGAAGCATTTGTACCGTCCGTGCGTTATCGCTGACCATGAACGACGCCATCGCCGAGTACCGCAGGGGAGTCCTCTACTTCGACGCCGGTGATCCCATCGAGGCTGCCAAGATCCTGTCCACAGTGTTGGACGAGGAGCCGGGCAACGCCGAGGTGCGGCTGTGGCTGGCGCGCGCGTACTTCGCCTCCGCGCAGCTCAACCGCGCCGAGACGCATCTGCGCACGCTCGTCGACCGGGACCCGAGCGATCATTACGCCTGCCACCTGTTGGGACGGACACTGGAGCGGCAGAACCGGCCCAAGGACGCGCTGCCGTTCCTGCGCCTGGCCGCGGCCATGTCGGCGGTGCCGGACTACGCGACGGCCGTCGAACGGGTGGAGGGCAAGATCTGAGCAGGTGAGCGGATTGGTGCCAACCCGGGGGCAGCGCTTCGCGCGGTGATCGCCTACGGTGCTCACTCGTGAGGCACTATCCGTGGCGCGCACTGCTCAAGGGCATCTGGCGAACGCTGCTCGCACTCATCGTGACGACAGCGTTCGTCATTGTGTGCGGCATCCTGGCCGGCGGTCCGAGCTTCAAGTGGCTCGCCGCCGGCCTGATCCTGTCGCTGTTCGCGGCCGTGCCCGGCTACCTGCTGTACCGGCTCGGCGCGCCCGACCACTCGGCCGGCAACCGCGTGGTGATGCTGCTGGCGCTGATCGCCGGCTCGGTGCTCGGCACGCTGCTCGTCCTGCCGGTGTACATGTCGCGCGAGGGCGTGCCCACCGACGCGCAGGTCACGCAGGTCGTGCGGGCGATCAGCAAGGTCTCGGAGCAGCGCTTCCCCGCCTATCAGGTCGCCGACCGCACGACGGGCGAGAACCTGGGCCGGCTGCGGTTCCTCAACAGCGAGCCGAAGGTCGGCGACGTGGTCCGCGTGCGCAAGGACCCGCGCGGCTGGTTCAACGTCACGGTCGCCGACCCGACCGGCCTGTTCACGAAGCTGGCCGCACTCATCGTAGCGGTGCTGGGACTGTCCGCATTCTTCCTGGGTGCGGGCGGGCACATGCCCGAGGACTGACGCTCAGAGGTGCACGGGGAGCGCTACCGGTCCGTGGATGAGCACGCCGGTGCGCCACTGCACCTCCGGCGCCGGGACCGCGAGGCGCATGTCCGGGAACGCGGTGAGCAGGTCGGTGAACGCGATCTGCGCCTCGAGGCGGGCCAGCGGCGCGCCGAGGCAGTAGTGGATGCCGTACCCGAAGGCCAGGTGCTGGTTGTCGGCGCGGTCCAGGTCGAACGTGTCCGGAGCGGGGAAACGCTCCGGGTCTCGATCCGCTGCGAGGAGTGAGATCGCCACCATCGCGCCGGCCGGAATCGTGACGTCGCCGTACGTGACCGGCTCCATGGCGGTGCGTGACGTCGCCGTCTCGACCGGGCTCTCCAGCCGCAGGAACTCCTCGATCGCGGCCGGAATCAGCGCGGCATCCTCCCGCAGGCGGCGGTGCGCGTCCGGATGGGTCATCAGGGTGTACATCCCGTTGCCGATCAGGTTGACCGTCGTCTCGTGCCCGGCGAGCAGCAGCAGGAACGCCATCGACGTGAGTTCGTCCTCGCTGAGCCGGTCGCCCTCGTCCCGGGTCGCGATGAGCGCGCTCAGCAGGTCACCCGCCGGAGCCGAACGCTTACGGTCGATGAGTCCGAGCAGGTAGCCAACGAACGCCGCGGCCGCCTCGGGCACGCCGGGCCCGCCGGCCGACGCCGACACCATGACGGAGGTCCACCGCCGGAAGTCGGCCTGATCCTCGACCGGCACGCCGAGCAGTTCACAGATGACCTGAATCGGCAGGTGTACCGCGTAGTCCTCGACCAGTTCCGCATGCTCCTTGCCGCGCAGCGACCCGACCAGTGCGGCGCTCAACTCGCCGACCCGGGGCCCCAACTCCTCGACCCGGCGCGCCGTGAACACCTTCGACACCAGTTTGCGCAACCGGGTGTGATCGGGCGGATCGTTGGCGAGCAGGTGCCTGGTCAGCGGCGTACTCACCGGCCGCGCCAGCGACTTCGCGTTGTCCCCGGCCCCTTGCCGCTTTGACAGCCGTGGATCGGCGAGCGCCACTTTGCAGTCGGCGTACCGGGTCACCAGCCAGACCTCGATGCCGTTGGGCAGCGTCACCGGATGGACCGGCGCTTCCTGCCGCAGGTGCGCGTACACGGGATGGGGGTTGTTCCAGAATTCCGGCGTGAACTGCAGCTGCGACGTCACGCATCAACGGTAACGAATCGGCATGACGGGCCGGTATCACCAACTCGAACGTGGCAGGATCATCGGCGTGGCGAGCGAGTCGAAACACATCAGCGTCCACATCGAGCGCACCCCGGCCGAGGTCTACGAATACGCCGCCGATCCGGCGCACCTGCCCGAATGGGCGGCCGGGCTGTGCAGCGGCGTCGAGCGTCAGGGCGAGCGCTGGTTCGCCGTATCGGGCGACGACCGCATCGAGCTCACATTCGCCGCGGACAATCCGTTCGGCGTGCTCGACCACAACGTCCACCTGCCCACCGGCGAGGTCTTCCGCAACCCGATCCGCGTCGTGGCGCACGACGAGGGCAGCGAGCTGACGTTCACGCTGCGCCGGCAGCCGGCGATGACGGACGCCGATTTCGCGCGCGACAGTGGACTGGTGCTGGCCGACCTCGAGGCGTTGAAGCGCATCGTTGAATCCCGCTGACCGCCCGGCGGGGTGGGGCCGGCGGCGCCAAGCGGCTGTTAAGTGCCCGCCAACCGTTGCCGCGTCTGCTGTACGGCATGAAGAACTCCGCACCCAACCTGCTCGGCATCACCATCAACCACCGCTCGATGCGCGGCGACGCCCGCCGGTTCGCCGACGTCACCCGGGCCATCGCCGACGGCCTGATTCCCGCCACGCCCGCCCGCGCCAAGGCGATTCACCGCTATCTCACCAGCCTCTGCGACGGCATTCACCACCATCACCAGGCCGAGGACGACGTCCTGTGGCCGGTCCTGCAGGCGACCGCGGGCGCCGAGGTGGATCTGGCCGAGCTGACCGACGACCACGCGCAGCTCGACCCGCTGCTCGACCGCATCCGGCAACAGTCCGCCGCCCTCGCGAACACGCCGAGTGACCCCGCCGCGGCCGCGCGGCTCGCCGATTCGCTGACCACGCTGCGTGACCTCCTCGACGAACACATCGACGACGAGGAGCGCACCGTCTTTCCGGTGATCGTCCGGTACGTGTCCGGCGAGCAGTGGCAGAAGGTCGAGGACGCGGTGCGCAAGGGCGGCAAGATGAGCTTCGAGCTGCCGCGCATCGAGCGCTATGCGACGCCGGAGGAACTCGTCGAGCTCTACCGGCAGGCCGGTCCGGTGCTGCGCCTGATCCTGGCCGCGGTCCGGCCCGGGTTCCTGCGCCGCGAACAGCTCATCTTCGGCTGATTTTCCAATGCCGCTTGTGTACTCGCCGTGCTCATTTCGCGACGCTCACATCCAGGGCGTGGCGCCGGTACGGGCGGCCAATTCCTTCGCCGCCGCGAAATGGGCATCGGCGGGCCGGCCGAGTGCGACGGCCAGCTTTCCCAGGACCAGGTCGACGGGGGGACCGGGGACCGTACCGCTGGCCAGTCCGACGAACTGTCCGGCCCACGGCAGCAGCAACTCGTAGCATTCGGCCGCCACGGCGACGTCGCCGAGCGCGGCCGCGTTCTCGCCGCGCAGTCCCATCATCGCCAGCCAGTAGTAGTCCTCGCGGATCGGCACGCCGGGCTTCCAGGCCGCGCGGGCCTCGTCGAGCCGGCCCGCGTCGACGTGTGCGCGGGCGATGAACTCCCCGGCCTCCGCCTCGGCGGTCGACAGCGTCCGCAGCGGCTCCAGCACCGGCAGGCACGTGTGCCCGAGCCCCTGCGTGAGCCGGACGAAGAACACGCCGACGAGGCTGACGAGGTTGGCGTTGGGCTGCCCGGCGGCCTCGATGCGCCGGCCGAGCTCGGTGTAGATACGCTCCGCGGTCGCGTGGTCACCGGCGAACACCGCGCGGATCGCGCCGAGGATCGCCATCACGGAGAGCGTCACCCCGAGCTGGCCGGCGGTGGACCGTTCGAGCGCGCGGTCGAGGTGCCCCTGGGCCAGCCGCAGGTCGTTCCGCTCCAGCGCCGCCTGGTACAGCATGTGGTGCGCCTGCGCCTGGAACCCCAGCGACTTGGCCCGCTCGGCCACTTCGAGCAGTTCGGCGCCGACCACGGGGAGCTCATGGCGGCGCTGCGGGTTGAGGACCGCGAAGTATCGTGCGTTGAGTGCCTGGCACAGCAACAGGGCGTCACCCTCGGCGCGGGCGATGCGCAGGGCCTCCGCGCTGGCGTCGTCGCACCGGGCCAGGTCGTCGCCCTCGAGCTCGTACACGAGGGCCACGAGCATCCGCACGCGCAGGCGGGCCGGGAGGTCGGTGCGGGCGAGGGTCTGTTCGAGCAGCCCGACGAGGGGCTGGTCGATGACCCGTGCCACGCGGATCGACCAGGCGACCGGCGCGTCGAACGCGGCGAGGGCCCGCGCCAGCGGTTCGACGTCCTCAGCTCCGGCCAGCCCGGGAACCGCCGCACGGCCTGCACCGACGCTGGTCGAGAGGGCGCCGGTCGTGAGCGCGCCGGTCGTGAGCGCGCCGGTTGCGGGTGTGCCGGTCCAAGGTGCGCCGGTCGAGGGTGCGCCGGTCGAGGGTGCGCCGGTCGAGGGTGTGCCGGTCGAGGGCGCGCCGGTTGCGGGTGTGTCAGTCCAGGGTGCGCCGGTTGAGGTCGGCGGGCCGGATGAGCCGGTGTTCGGAGCCGGCGCAGTGGTGGTGCTCATCGAGTGCACCGGGCCGCCGGGTGCCGGCGCTTCCAGGTTGCTGAGGGAGAGGCCGGTGAGTTCGGCGGCGGCGCGTACGGCGTCCCATCGCGCTCCGCGGGCGGCGAGCATGTCGCCGGAGTTCGCGCGGGCCGACGTCAGGCCGCACAGCAGGTCGAGACGCAGCGTCACCGGGTTCTCGCCCGGGTCGGCCGAGGCCGGGCGGCGCAGGGCGAGGGCGTCGAGGGCCCCCGCGTACAGCTGCGCCGCCTCGCTGTGCGCGAACAGTCCGGCCGCCTGCCGGGCCGCCGCCGCCGCGTGGCCGGCCGCCCGCATCGCCGTCGCCGGGGTCGCGGCCGCGAGGGCGTGATGGCCGAGGGCGGCCACGTCGTCGGGGCTGGTGCGCTCCAGCACGGTGAGTACGCGCTCGTGCAACCGTCGGCGACGGAGTTGCGGCATGTCGTCGTACAGGACATCGCGTAGCAGTGCGTGACCGAACCGTACCCGTCCGGGGGCGGGCTCCTCCAGCAGCCCGGCCAGCACGCCGGCTTCGAGGCCGTCGAGCACCGCGTCCTCGTCCTCGGTGAACGCCTCGGCGAGCACGTCGATGTCGACGTCCCGGCCGAGGATCGAGGCGTGGCGCAGGACCGTCTGCGCGGCCGCCGGCAGCCGGGCGAGCCGCCGGCGCAGGACGTGGCCGATGCCGGCCGGGATCGCGCGGACCGCGCTGCCCGCGCCCTCGGCGGAGATCAGCCGGGCGGTCTCGGCCAGGAACAGCGGGTTGCCGCCCGTGCGCTCGTGGACGACCGCGGCGACCTCGGCGTCGACCGGGGCCCCGAGGTGCCCGGCCAGCACCCGCGCCGCCGCCTCCGGTCCGAGGCCGTCGAGCACCAGCTCGAGCGAGCGGGGCCCGGCCAGCGCCGCCTGCGCGGCCGCGAGCTGCGGACGATCCTCGCCGGTACGGAACGTCGCCACCACCAGCACCGGCCGTCCCACCAACGCCACGGCGACGTGCCGCAGGACCTGGAGGGTCTCGCCGTCGGCACGGTGTACGTCGTCGAGCACGACGAGCAGCGGCCCGCCCGACCCGAGCCGCTCGCCGACGGCCTGGGCGAGCTGAAACTGGTCTCCCGCCGCGAGGGCCACCGATGAGCCTCGGCTCGCGACGGTCTGAGCGGGCGATTGCAGATGATCCGGCACCTGACCGGACTGCACAGATCCGGCCTGGGGTGCGGCGTGCTGTCCGGCCTGGGGCCCGGTGTGCGGTGCGGTCTGGGGTGCGGCATGCGGGCCGGCGTTGAAGACGCCGTGGATTCCGCTGTGGAGCAGCGGTTCGTCGGCCAGGACCTCGGTCCAGGCCCAGGCCGGTGGCGCGCCGTCGACCTCGGGGCAGCGGCCCCAGGCGACCTGCCAGCCACGGTCCGCCATCGCCGTCGAGAACGCACGCACCAGGGTCGACTTGCCTGCGCCCGCCTCGCCGCCGACCCAGACGATGCGCAGGCCATCCCGGTGTACCGCGGCGGCGACCTCGGTCAGCGCGGCCAGCTCGGATTCGCGTCCCACCGCCTCGACGCCACGGGTCCCGGCGGTCCAAGCCGCCGGCCGGGTGCGCACGCCGGCCGCAGGCTGATTCCCGGGAGAAGCTGCGGGTCGACGTCCGGGAGCACCGGCGGCGCCGGGTTCCGGTGCGGCCGTGCCGAGGGTCGCCGCACCGTCGCTGCCGGTGACTGCCGGCGCGGCATGCGACGAGGGCGGCGGTGGTGGCGGAGCGTCAGCGGAGAGGTGCTCGGCGTGGGCGAGGACGTCGGCCTCCAGCGTGCGCAGCGCCGGGCCCGGGTCGACGCCCAGCTCGTCGGCGAGGCGCTCGCGGGCCTGGCGGAGCGCGGCGAGGGCGTCGGCCTGCCGTCCCGCCCGGTACAGCGCCGAGGCCAGCACGTGCACGGCCTCCTCGCGCAGCGGGTGCTCCTGCACGTGCCGGTCCAGCTCGGGTACGACCAGCGCCGCCCGCCCCAGCCGCAGCGCGACCCGCCCGGCCGCCTCCACGCAGGCCAGGCGCAGCTCCTCGAGGCGGGCCGCCTCCGGGGTGGCCCAGGCCTCGTCGGCGAACTCCGCGTACGCGGGACCGGCCCACGCGTCGAGCGCCGCCCGCAGCAGGCGGTCGGCGGTGCGCGGGTCGGACTCGGCGAGGTCGCTGCCCTGCCGCAGCAGCGCCTCGAACCGCCAGGCGTCGACCTGCTCGTCCGGCAGGCGCAGCGCGTACCCGGGTGCCACGGACACGACGACCGTCGCGGGCGTGCGGGGCGCGCGGCCCGGTTCGAGCGCGCGGCGGAGGTTGGAGATGTACACCTGCAGGGCGGCGAGCGCCTTCGGCGGCGGCTCGCCCTGCCACAGGTCGTCGATGAAGCGGTCCGTGGGCACGACGTGACCGCCCGCGGCGACGAGCCGGGCCAGGACCGCCCGCTGCCGTGGCCCACCGGCGTCGGCCGGTGTCCCGCCGACCGTGGTCCGCAGCGGCCCCAGGACCCCGACGCGCACGGTCGCCGGATCGTCACCGGCCGTCACTGCTCGGACTCCGTATTCGGATGGCCGCCGCCGGCACCGGAGCGTGCGGTGTCAGGCACGGGAGGTCACGAACATCGGGGCTCACTCACATCAGGACCGGGGCCGGGAACAGGGTGTCTCTCCGGCATCTGATCATGAACGGGGAGTGCGGACAACCGCGATGCGGACATCGGACAGCAGTGTTGACTGAGCGTGCGTGCCCGGCCGATCCCGACGGGGCCACGGGCGCGCGGGGGTGGGCGCTCACCGTCCGTACCGACGGAAACGGGCCGCGAACGAAAGACGCTCGCGGCCCGGTTTCACCCGTCGGTGAGCGGGCCGTCACCCATTGGTGAGCGCGGCCCGTCAGTGGAAGAGCGAGCTGACCGACTCGCCGTTGTGGATGCGGCGCATCGCCTCGGCCATGGCCGGCGCGATCGACAGCACGCGCAGCTTCGGCACCCACTTGTCCTTCGGGAGCGGAACGCTGTTCGTGCACACGATCTCGAGAACGTCGTCCTGGTCCTGCAGCCGTCGCAGCGCGTCACCGGTGAAGAGACCGTGCGTGCACGCCACGCGGATGCTCGCCACGCCCCGCTCGCGGAGCCGGTCGATGAGCTCGAAGACCGTGCTGCCGCGGGCGATCTCGTCGTCGAGCACGATGACGTCGCGGCCTTCGATGTCGCCGATGACCGTGCTGATGACGACCCGGTCGTCGGAGAAGCGCTGCTTGGCGCCGGCTGCAACCGGTACCGACAACATGCGCGCGAAGGCCGAGGCGGGTTTCGCGTTGCCCAGGTCCGGCGACACGACGACGGCGTTGGACAGGTCGGTGCCGTGGAAGTGCCCGGCGAGCTCGCGCAGCGCGTGCAGGTGGTCGACCGGCACCGAGAAGAAGCCGTGCACCTGCGGCGAGTGCAGGGTCAGCGTGAGCACGCGGCTGGCCCCGGCGGCGGTGAGCAGGTCGGCGACGAGCCGCCCGCCGATCGAGATGCGCGGCTCGTCCTTCTTGTCGGAGCGCGCGTACGCGTAGTGCGACATGACCACGGTGGTCCGCGCGGCCGACGCGCCGCGGGCCGCATCGAGCATGAGCAGCAGTTCCACGAGGTGTTCCTGCACCGGCGGCACGAGCGGCTGGATCAGGAACACATCGCGTTCACGGCAGTTGGCCTGCAGTTGTACCTCAAGGCAGTCGTTGGCGAACCGATCCACCCGCACGGGGAGGAGCGGCACCTCGAGCTGCGCGCAGATCTCCTCCGCCAGCGCGGGATGCGCACTACCACTGAACACGGCGATGTCGCGCACGAGCGGGACTCCTCGAAGCCGGGGTCTGGTCACCCCGTTGATACCACACGCATTCGGCGAGCTCGCTCCTGCGGCGCGTCGTCCGCCGGGCACCGTCCGCGCAGAACGTAGCGGTCGACGAACTGCGCCACGGCATCACGTACCGTGAGCGGCGCGTCGCTGCGCGCGAGCACCGCCTGCGCCGCGGTGAAGCAGGCGAGCGCGGCGGCGGCGGTGGCCGGGTCCCCGAGCCCGTCGCGCGCGGCGGCGAGCCAGTCGCGGTGCCGGCGCAGGGGCGAGCGCAGGTGCTCGGTGGCGTCGGCGGCGGCCTGGGCGCCCTCGGGGTCGTCGAGCAGCGCCGTGACCACGGCCGCGGGCACCACCCAGTCGTCGCCGGCCTGCTGGTCGATCATCCGCAACTCCAGGTAGCCGCGCGGTCGCACGGGCGGTACCAGGGTGCCGAGGTGCCGTTCGAGGTCGGTGAGGGTCACCGGGCGCGGACCGTACCCGCGCAGCCAGTCACGCATCGTCAGCCCGTGCGGGACGTGCCAGCGCTCACCCTGGCCGGCGACCGGGTCGTCCTCGGGCGGCGCGACCATCGCGACCTTCGCGGCGAGCGCGTAGCGGGCCCACGCCTGGCGCGGGTCCTCGGTCCGCTTCGGGGCGCGGGTGCGGCTGGCGTCGGTGCCGAAGCGCAGCGCCTGTCGGTAGGAGGCCCAGCGGCGCCCGGCCCGCGTTACGTGCGGCGAGTTGGCGAACGCGGCCATCATCACCGGGCCGATGGCGTCGGCGAGCCACCAGCGCCGCGTGAAGTGCGACCAGTCGCCGGCGTCCGCCTCGTCGGTACCGGAGTCGAGGCACACCTGGATCGACGCCGAGTTCGTCATCACGGTGCGTCCCCGGTTGCCCGACCGGTCGTGGTACTCCGCCAGCGCGACATAGCGTGGGTGATCGGTCACCAGCCGTGGGCGGCGGAGCATGTCGAGGCCGGTCCCGTCGAGGTACAGCCCGTGCTCGGCCAGCGTCGCCCGCACCAGCGCCAGATCGCTCGCCACGGCCGTGAGGCACTCCGCCAGCGACCCGCCCACGGAGCTGGACAGCTCCAGCTGGCCGCCCGGCTCGATCGTCACCGCGCAGCCGCCCGGCAACGGGTTGCCCAGGTGCGCCACCAGGCTGAGCAGCCGGCCCGGCGCCGGGCGATGCAGCGGCCGGCGCGGATCGCGCACGCAATACTCCAGCTCCACCCCGACGCGACCCACCGGCCCGACCCGGAACCCGGCGGCGGCCACGTACGCGGAAGCGGTGGTCTCCGTGAGGAGGATGGCGGATGTCGTGTCGTTCACGGCGGCCTCCCGGAAGAAGGGTGCGTGCTACCCAGGGTGGTGTTGCGGATGGGAAAAGTGATCGTTCAGGTGCGTCGTGCTCGGCGGCGGGGTGGTGCACGGTGCGGCGGCGGGGTGCCGGGCGAGGTGCATTCAATTAGGCGGTCAGCGGGGCGTTCTGTCCAGCGTCAGAGGACAACGCGCGGTGAACTCTGGATGGGAAGCCGCTGGAAGTCAACAAGGTCAGTGGCCCCGTGCGCCCGCCGAGTCACCTTTGGCACCAGCCGCGAAATCGCGCTCCAAAGGTCGTCAAGATCGATGTTTATCGGTCTCCGGAAGCGTTTTCCGGCCCATCCATGAAAGCGTTTTCTCTGGTACGGCCGCTGCCGCCCGCGCTCGCCGAACGCACTCCGGAACGATCACGGAAAATGCCGCGGCGGTGTACCCGGGCGCGCTTTCCGCGGCGATTCTTCGCGGCGGACAGCGGAGTGTGTCGGCCGCGTGACGCAAACGTATGAGGAATGGGTGACGCCGGGCCGTGCGGTGCCGATACCGTGCGCGACGCGGTGGTGGCGCTGCGCATTTCGTCCGCTGCCGCCCGGCGGGTGACCCGCAGCGGCCGATGGTCGTGGGTTCCATGGAGTAGTCAACGAACTACTGAGAGTGCCCAGTCTGGAATCGCCCGGCAAATCGCCGGCGCGTTTCCGGCGCGTACTTCCTGGCTACACTCCGTCGACACATTCTGGAACCGGAAATTTCGGTGACGCCGCCCGGCTCCGCGGGGTGGCCGTCCGCGGAGCCGGGCTTGTGGGTGTCACCAGGGACTGGCGAAGTCCTGGGTCCAGTAGGGCACTCCGCGCGAGTTGTACGCGACGGCGACGCCCATGTTGCGGAACCGGCAGTTGAGGATGTTGGCCCGGTGGCCGGGGCTGTTCATCCACGCGTTCATGACGGTCCGCGCATCCGGCTGGCCCCAGGCGATGTTCTCGCCGTAGGAGGACCAGTGGTACCCGGTGGCCCTGACGCGGCTACCGGGGGAGCCGCCACTCGGCGACCCGTGCGAGAAATAGCCGCGACCGGCCATGTCCCTCGAGTGCTGCCACGCGGCGACACTGAGCCGCGGACTGGCTGTGACCGGCCCGCAGCCGGCGCGTGCGCGCACGCTGTTGGTCAGGGCGACGACGCCGCGAATCATGCCTGACTCGGCCGCGAACGCCGGGCCGCCCTGAACCGCCGCGCCCGCCGCAACCGCACCGGCGACGAGCGTCACGGCGAGACCCTTTCGGAATCCCATCTCACCTCCACGAAGTAGGGCAGATGGCCTGAAAGTACGGCGCGCTCGGCTTTCCGTACCGAATCTCCACAAAACCGCGTGTTTGCACCGTTCGCGTGCTACGGAGCGCTCGCGCCACCCATGAAGACCGTCCGAAGTTCACCCACAAGAGTGACGACATCGTCACGCTGAGTGTCATGAAGGTCGGATTCACGCGGTCGCCGAACGGATGGCGACGACATGACAGAGGGTTGCCTTGCGGCAGCGCTGTGTCGCCGAGGCCGCTTGGGTGGGCCGGGTGTCGTTCGTCAATCAGCCGATGCTGGCGATGACGGTGCGCTCCGCGGGGATGCCGGCCTCGAGGGCGTGGGCCGCGTCGGCGGTGGTCGTAGCCGCGGTGCCGGCGATGTACGCACAGTGCTCGGACCAGTCGCGCCCCTCGGTGGTGAGGCGGTCGCGCCTGCCGGTGGTGGAGGGGTCGCGCCCGCCGGTGGTGGAACGGTCGTGGCGGCCGGCGGTCGAGCGGTCGCGGCCGTCGGTGGTGAGGCGTTCCTGGATGTCGGCGGTGAAGCGGTCGCGGATCACGAGGGCGCCGGGCGGGGCGAGCTCGGCGAGCTGCAACGCGTCGCGTTCGGTGGGCGCGGGCCAGTACACGGTGATGGAGCGCTCGGCATTGTTGCGCTCGGTGGTCGCGGTGGCGGCGGAGCGTAGCTCGTCGAGGATCGCCCGGATCGGCGCGATGGCATCACGGTCGGCGACCAGCAGTAGCGGACGGTTGTCGGCCAGCGGTGCCGGGTCGCCGACGGGGAGGTGTAGCTGGATGCGGTCGCCGACCTTGGTGCGTTCGACCAGCGCCGCGCCGATCGGGTCGTCGTGCTGGACGGCGACGTGCAGTTCGACCCCGCGATCCGTCAGCGGCCGGTTGCCCACCCAGCACCCCCGACGGCGGCCGGGAACGCCGGCAAAGGTATTTGGCAGCTCGACTACAGCGCGTGCGCCTGGCGGGCACGGATATGGCAGGTAGGTCCGCAGGTGGAGTACGGCCATGTCGGCGCGGCGGCGGTCATGCTGCGTGACGAGGGCACTCCAGCGAGTCGGCTCGTGGGCTGATGCCTCCGCGCCGGCTGTGGTCCAGCGGGCGATCAGGCGGCCGGCGTCGCGCAGGGCCGCCTCCTCGTCGGCTCGCAGGGGTGGCGACGGGGGATTGGCGCGCAGGGCGTCGATCAGCAGGATGGCCAGGGTTTCGAGGCGCTGCGGTGGTACACCCAGGCCGGTGATCGCCGGTGACAGTTCGGCACAGCGGGCGGCCACCACGCGCGGGTCGCCGAGGTTGTTGATCAGCCACGTCACGGCCTCGCGGATCGTCTCGCGGGCGGCGGCCGGGCTGGTCGGCAGGAGGTTGCGGAGGTCGTCGAGAGCGTGACGCTCCGTTGGGGCCGCCAGGCCGCCGATGCCCTCCCAGCCGCGAATGCTGCGAGTCACGGACTGGCTACCTTCGGTGCTCAGTGGGCGTTGTGCGGTCGCGGAGGTGGGATCGGCCGAACGACCGGGCGCGCCGATGCCCACCCAGGGTGCCGACAGCCGCGTCAGCCGGGGATTGGCCGCATCGGGCACAGGAGGTGTCGATGGCGCCACGCTGGGTGATGGTGGCTGCGCCACGGTTGGTGTGGGTTCCGCGGGCACAGGGGGCGCCGTGGGTAGGCGACTCGGTGCGGAGGGTGACGGTGGTGGACCGGAGAGCGGCGGAAGTCGAGGCTCAGCCATCTGATCCGGGGATGCGGCCGCTGGTGCGGCGGGCGGTGCGGGAGGTGGTGCAGTAGACGGACCTGCCGCAGGCTGTTGAGGACCGATCGGCGGAGGCTGAGGTGCGGCAGACGATGGATCGCGCGACGGCCCAGGCTGCGTCACCCCGGGCCCGGCTGATCCCGGCCGCGCCGCTCCACCAGTCCCAGGCGACCCCGGCGCGGCAGGCGCACCACCCGAGCCGCCGCCTCCCGCAGGACCGTCCGACGGAATCCCAGGAAGGACAGTCGCGGGAACGGGAACCTCAGGAAGGGGAACCTCGGGGAGGGAAATCGAAGGGAGAGGAGTCGCAGGAAGAGGAGTCGCAGGAAGAGGAGTCGCAGGAAGAGGAGTCGCAGGAAGAGGAGTCGCAGGAAGAGGAATCGCAGGAAAGGCCACCAGAAGAGACCCCGCACCCGGCGCCGCCCCAAGACGAGGACCCGCGACCCGGGACAGAATCTGCGCCAGCGCCGCATCCAGCGCCACTCCCGACCGGGCCACCAACCCCGCCAACACCCGCTGCAACCCGGCAGCCGAACCAGCCGATCCAGGCCGAGGCCCATCCGTCGATCCCACCGGCCCCAAAGGCGCAGCCGCGGCCGGCGAACCCGGAGCAACCGGCGAGGGGCGGATCGGCACCGAATCCCCAGATCCAGAAGCCGGCCCGATCGCAGTCACCCATTGAGTGTGGAACGACACCCGGCGTGACGTCAGGAGGTTGCCGGAGTCAGCGCCGCCGCCCCCGTGACCCCCAGCAACGCGTCAAGCCCGGTCCGCGTCCCGTACCGGTACGCGCAGGCGAAGTCCGCCGAAGGCAACGCCGCCCGCAGCAGCGACTCCGTCGAGGACCGCGCCGGCCGCTCGCACAACGGCGTCGGCGCCGAAATCTCCCGCCGTACCACGTCCGCCGCCCCGAGCAGCGCCGCCGCGTGCGCGGGATCGCCCAGCCGGCGGCGGCACTCCGCGAAGGCCTCCAGCACGCTCGCCGTACGCCAGCGATCGCCGACCCGCCGGTGCAGCGACAGACTCGCCCGCAACCGTTCCGCCGCCGACGGCAGCAGGTCCGACGCCAGATCGACCCGCGCCAGCATCTCCTGCGCCCATGCCACGCCCTCCGGGAACGCCAGCTCCGTGAACCCGTCCAGCGCGTCCTCCAGATGGGCACGGGCCGCCACCTGGTCCCCCCGGTAGTGCGCCACCGCCCCCAGGTGCGTCAGCGACGACGCCGCGGACTCCGCGTCGGCCAGGTCCCGGAACGCGGTCAGCGACGCCGCCAGCAGGGCGTCCGCGCCGTCCAGGTCGCCCGACAACCAGGCCGTCGCGCCGGCGAGCTGGGTGGCCCGCCCCTCGCCCCAGGCGTTATCCGACGAGCGGTACAGCTCCCGAGCCTCCTGTAGGTACGCCCGCGACTCGGCGTACCGGGCCCGCTCCCGCTCCACGCACCCCAGCAGCGTCAGCAACGGCCCCCGCGCCTCCGCGAAGGGCAGCGCCTGGTGCGCCAGCGCATGAGCGGTGCCGTAGTCGCAGGCGAGCATGGCCAGGGTCGCCGCCGCCGAGGCAGCCGCCGCGCGGGCGGGGGCCGGCGCGGAAGGGCGGCGGGCGAGGGCGGCGGCGAGCCAGTCGCGGCCCAGGGAGTACCCACCGATGAAATGCTGGAAGGGCGCCATCGCGGTGGCCATGCGCAGGTCCGCGTCCTCGGTGCCGCCGGGACGGGCGGCGAGCGTGGCCAGCGCCGCCCGCAGGTTCTCCTGCTCCAGCGTCAGCGTCCGCAGCCACGCCCGCTGCTCCGGGCCGCGGACGCCGGCCGCCGCCTGCTCGGCCAGGGCGAGGAAGAACGCGGCGTGCGCCTCGGCGGCGGCGGCCTGCTCGGACGGGAGCTCGGCCAGCCGGGCGGCCGCATAGGCGGTGACGGTCTGCAGCATCCGGCCCCGCCCCGGCGACGACGTCAGCAGCGAGCGCTCGGCGAGGGCGTCCAGCAGCTCCGGCCGGTACCCGGGCAGCATCGCAACGGCCGGCGAGCTCCAGCCGCCCTGGAACACCGCGAGCTGCCGCAGCAGGGCCTGCTTGTCCGGCGACAGCAGCTGGTACGACCAGTCCAGGGCCGCGCGCAACGTGCGGTGGTGCGAGGGGCCGGGCGCCTTCGCGTCGGCGAGCACGCGGAAGCGGTCGGCCAGCAGCCGGCGTACCTCCGGCACCGACAGCAGCGCCGCCCGCGCCGCCGCCAGCTCGATCGCGAGGGGCAGGCCGTCCAGGGCGGCGCAGATCGCGGCGGCCGCGGCCGTGTGCTCGGGCGGCAGGGCGCGGCCGGTGCGCTCGAACATGCGCGTGGCGAACAGGCGCAGCGCCGTGTCGGGGTCGAGCGGCGGCACCGCGAGGACCGTCTCGGCGGCCAGTCCGAGCGGCTGCCGGCTGGTCGCGAGGATCCGCAGGTCCGGCCGTACCTCCAGCAGCCGCCCCACCAGCGCCCCCACCTCGGCCGCGGCGTGCTCGCAGTTGTCCAGCACGAGCAGCGCGGCGTCCAGGGCCTGCACCAGCGTGTCGAACGCGTCCAGGTCCGGCCGCCGGGTCACGCCGAGCGCGTCCAGCAGGAAGCCCGCCACGTCGGAACACTCCATCGTGGACAGATCGACGAAGTGCACCGGCCCGGGGAACGAGGCGACGACGGCGATCGCGATGCGCGTCTTGCCGCTGCCGGCCGCACCCACCAGGGTGACGGGGCCGGAGGCGAGCAGGCGGGCCGCGAGACGCACCTCGGCATCCCGCCCCACCAGCGACGCCGCGGCATCCATCCGGCGACTGTACCGCCAAGCCGCCCACCGGCGCGGGTAGCGTGGAACGCATGAAGATCGGGATCATCGGGTCGGGGAACATCGGCGGAACGCTCACCCGGCGGCTGCGCGAGCTCGGGCACGACGTCACCGTCGCGAACTCGCGCGGGCCTGGTTCGCTGGCGGGTCTCGCGGCCGAGACGGGCGCGTCGGCGGGCACCGTGCAGGAGGCGGCGCGGGGGGAGATCGTCTTCATCGCGGTACCGATGAAGGCCGTTCCTGATCTTCCGGCCGAGGACCTCGCGGGGCGCGTGGTGGCCGACGCCGGCAACTATTATCCGGCGCGCGACGGGCAGATCGAGGCCATCGACGGCGGCACCACGTCGAGCCGGTGGACCGCCGAGCACCTGCCCGGGGCCCGGGTCGTCAAGATCTTCAACACCATCCGCGCGGACCACCTGCTCACCCACGGGCGACCGGCGGGCGGCGACGGGCGCGTCGCGCTGCCGCTCGCGGGCGACGACGGGGCGGCCAAGGAGCTGATCATGGGCCTGGTCGACGAGCTCGGCTTCGACCCCATCGACGCGGGCGGCCTCGACGACAGCTGGCGTCAGGAGCCCGGCACGCCGGTGTACGGCGCCGACCTCGACGCCGCCCGCCTGCGCGCGGGCCTGGCCGGCGCGGCCCGCTGAGGCGCGACGGTGGCGTTTCTGGTGGAGATGCCGGACGGCGGGTACCTCGAGGTCGAGGAGCGCGACGACATCGCCGATCCGCGGGTCGTCGGCATCCTCGGCGGCTCGCCGCTGGAGGGCACCGGCCTCATCACGTTCGGCGCCGCGGTGCGCACCGGGCTGTCCGTCGACGAGCAGGACGACTTCGCCGACTGGCTGTACGACCGCGTGGTGATGTTCGCGGAACTCGGCGGCGAGATCGACGGTTGGTCACAGCGGGACGACGGCACGTGGGAGATTCGGGCGATCCGCGAGGACGGAAGCGACGAACGTCACTGATCGGCGCTGAACGGTGGATGAATACGGGGCCACCCGGCCAGCCGGGCAACGGCTACCCTTGCCGTCGATGGCGATGACGATCGAGGTCCAGGGCGCGGGGCGGCTGCTCAGCGTCGGGGCCGCCACGGACATCGGCCGGCGCTATCCGGCCAACTTCGACGTGCTGCACGCCGCCGAGCTGCAGCGCCGTCCCGGTCTGTGCGCGGTCGTGGCCGACGGGATGGGCGCCGGCGAGGGCAGCCGGACCGCCGGGCGGATGGCCGTCGACGTCTTCACCACCGCCGTGCAGGACCACCGCGGCCCGTTCGAGCCGACCCCGCTGTTCGCCGCGATCGCCGACGCCCAGCGCCGGGTCCGCGCGGCCGGGCAGGAGCTGCGCGAGCTCACCGGCTGCACGCTGACCGCCCTCGTCGCCGACGCCACCGGCGCCTGGGTCACGCAGATCGGAGACAGCCGGGTGTACCGCCTGCGCGGCGGACTCCTCGAGCTGCTCACCGTCGACCACACGGCGGCGTGGCTGGGCGCGGTGCACGGCTGGTACCCGGCCGACTCGCCGCAGGCGGCCGCCGCGCGCTACCAGCTGCACCGCTTCATCGGCCACCCCGGGCTGCCCGAGCCCGACGTGCTGAGCGTGACGATGTTCCCCGGCGACGTGTACTGCCTGTGCACCGACGGGATCGCGGAGCAGGTGCCGTACCAGTTCATGGAGCGCACCCTGGGCTCCGGCGCGGCCCCCGACGTCATGGCGTCGGCCCTGGTCGCCGCGTCCCTGGAGGCGGGCGGCCGGGACAACGCCACGACGGTCGTGGTGAAGGTCGCCTAGATCTTGCGGTGACCACGGCATGGTCACCGCCCCCGTTGCCGATCTTGGCGCAAATCCACCCTAGTGGGGACGGGTCCGTCTCACACGAGCCGTTCGGCCCACCCATTCCGGCTCTTTCACGCGGCGATGGTGCGGGGTCTTCCGGCCAGCACGGAGAACACGGCGATCAGTCCGGAGACACCGCACAACGCCGCCACCGGTACCGTCCATGCCCCCGTCACGTCCCGCAGCGCCCCGATGAGCACCGGGCCCGCCGCGGCCAGCAGATACCCCACCGACTGCGCCATCGCGGACAGGGCGGCGGTCTGCGCGTCGTCGCGGGTACGCAGGCTGAACAACGACAGGCACAGCACCAGCGCCATCCCGGCGCCGAACCCGTTGACCAGCACCGCGACCAGGGCCCAGCCCGCCGTCCACGGCAGCCACTGCAGGCCCGCGATCCCGGCGCCGATGAGCACCGCGCACACGACCCCGACGAGGCGCTGGTCCGGCAGGCGGCGAATGAGCACCGGCACGGTCAGGTTGGCCACGACCGACGCGGCTAGGCTCGCGAACAGGTGCCAGCCGGCGATGCCCGGGGCGATGCCGTGCTCGCGTTCCAGCGTCGGCATCCACGCGACCAGCACGTAGAAGGCCAGCGACTGCAGCCCCATGAACAGCGTGACCTGCCAGGCCAGGGCGCTGCGCCAGGGCAGCGGCGCGCGGCGGGGCGGCGCGGCGGCGTCCGGGCCGCCGCGCAGCTGCGGCAGCCAGACCACGATCGCGACCAGGACGAGCAGGACCCAGGCCCCCATCGCGTACCGCCAGCCGCCGATCGCCGCCGCCAGCGGTACCGCGATCCCGGACGCCACCGCCGCCACCACCGCCTGCGCGGCCGAATAGCCACCGGTCAGCTGCGCGACCCGGTCCGGGAAGTCGCGCTTGACGATGCCGGGCAGCAGCACGTTGAAGCAGGCGATGGCGGCGCCGACGGCGAGCGTGCCGGTCCACAGCTGGGTCGGCACCGACCGCACCACGATCCCGCCCGCGAGCAGCACGAGCGCCAGGGCCAGGCTGCGTTCCAGCCCGATCCGCCCGGCGATGCGCGGCGCGACGAGCGAAAACACCCCGAAGGCCAGCAGGGGTACCGCCGTGAGCAGCCCGGTCGCCGCGGAGCTCAGCCCCAGGTCGTGGCGGATGTCGGCGACCAGCGGCCCGACCGACGTGATCGGGGCGCGGCCGACCGCCCCGATGAGCAGCACACCGGCCACCAGCCCGCGGCTTTTCACAAGCCTGCGGCGACGAAGCGCACGGCGGCGCTGAGGTCCTGCGCGGTCGGCGCGTCGTCCTCGTTGATGAGCACCTGGGTCAGCACGCCGCTGACCAGGGCCTGGTAGAACGAGCCGACCTGGGCCGCGCGGGCCGGTTCGACCTCGGGGTCGATGCCGTGGAACACCTGGGCCCACAGCAGCCGGGCGTCGCGCATGCCCTCCACGAGCATGCGCCGGACCTCGTCGTTCTGGTCCAGCTGCACGAACGCGTCGTACGTGGCCATCAGCAGCCGGCGGTGGGTGCGGACGCTGTCGATCATGTACTCCCAGTACCGCTCGAAGCGCTCGGTCCCGGTCAGCCCCTCGGCCCCGGCGTTGCCGATCGCCTCCGCGAGCGACAGGCCCCAGTTCTCCATGGCCCGTTCGAGGGCGGCCGTCATCAGGTTGGCCATGCCGCCGTAGTGGTAGCCGATCGAGCCCAGGTTCGTGCCCGACGCCTCGACGATGTCGCGCGCCGTCGTGCGCGCGAACCCCTTCTCGTAGATGCAGCGAACCGCGCCCTCGAGCAGGTCCTCGCGATGTCCCATGACCCCGGATCTTACTATACGGACGTTTTATACGACCGTTCTATACAAACGTGTAGCACAGGCGTATGGTTCCCGGCATGGACATCCTGATTTCGGGGGCGAGCGTCGCGGGACCGGCCCTGGCGCTCTGTCTCAGCCGCTACGGGCACGACGTCACGGTCGTGGAGAAGGCGCCCGCACTGCGCGGGGGCGGGTATGCGGTCGACTTCCGCGGCCCGGTCCACCTGGCGACCCTGGACCGCATGGGCCTGCGCGCCGGCCTGGAGGCCAGGGCCGCCCACATGCGCGACACCACGATCGTCGATGCCGCCGGCGAGCGGGTGGCGGCCCTGCCCGCGTCGATCTTCAGCGGCGACCTGGAGATCCCGCGCGGCGACCTGGCCGAGGTGCTGTACGCGGCGACGAGGGAGCGCGTGCGGTACCGCTTCGGCGACCAGATCACGGCCGTGGACCAGGACGAGGACGGCGTCGACGTCCGGTTCGCCGGCGGCCCGGCACAGCGCTTCGACCTGCTGGTGGGCTGCGACGGGGTGCACTCCGGCGTCCGCCGCCTGGTCTTCGGCGAAGACCCCAAAAACGAGAAGCCCCTCGGCGTGTACGGTGCGATCTTCACCATGCCCGGCACGCTCGCCCTCGACCGCGCCGGCATCATGTACTCCGAACCCGGCCGCTCCGTCACCGTCATGGCCCCGCACGACGGCACCCAGATCGTGTCGCTGAGCTTCTACGAGCCCGGCCTCGAGTACGACTACCGCGACACCGCCCAGCAGCGCCGCATCATCGCCGACCGCTTCGCCGGCGCCGGCTGGCGGACGGCGGAGCTCCTGGCGGCGATGGAGCAGGCCGACGACTTCTGGTTCGACGCGACGACGCAGATCCACCTGGACCGCTGGTCCCACGGCCGCGTCGCGCTGCTCGGCGACGCGGGGTTCGCGGGCGGCCCGGGCGGCAACGGCACCGGCCTGGCCGTGGTGGGGGCGCACGTGCTGGCGGGGGAGCTGGACCGGGCGCGGGGCGACCACCGGGTCGCGTTCCGCCGCTACGAGGAGCTGATGCGGCCTTACGTGGCGACGTGCCAGAAGCAGGCGGACGGTGGGCCGGACTTCCTGGTGCCGCTGACGTGGAAGAAGATCGCGCAGCGGAACCGGATGTTCAAGATGATGCGGTACATGCCGATCGCGCCTTGGGTGATCAAGCGGATGGCTACTCGGACGGCGGCGGCGTTTGAGCTGCCGGGGTATGAGTTGCCGGCGCTTCGCTGACGGCGGCGGGGCTGGGGGCAGGGCAGGGGGGGCGGGGGGGCCGGGGGGAGGTCATCCCAAGTGCCAAACCACCACCGCCTCGGTCCAGTGCCGTCGTGCCGTTGCCTTGGCGCACATCTGCGGCCCGCCTCGGTTGTTCCCCGCCGTCGTCAGTCGTGCCGTTGGCTGGACCCGCCGTGGTCGTTGGTGCCGCCGTCGCCCGCCGTCGCCCGCCGTCGCCCGCCGGCGTCTGCGCTGTCACGGTCGGGCCCGTCGTCGTTCGGGCTCGTTCTGGCCGTTGGGCCGCTGCCGTCCTGTGCGGCGCACTCGAGGCTCGGGTGGGCTGAGGTGGGGTGGAGTGGCCTGGGTCACACGTCAGGTGCTGGTGGGAACAAGGGGCACCGTTTGTAACTTAAGCCTGACACGCTCAACCTACTGATGGCAGGTGTGTCCTGATGGCAACGCTTCCAGTTCTACCCCTCAACGACGACGTCCTGCTTCCTGGCATGGTTATTCCCGTGACGCTCGACGCCTCCACGCAGGCGGCTGTCGACGCGGCTCGGTCTGCCGGTGACAAGCGGGTGCTCGCTGTCCCGCGGGTTGACGGTGCATATGGGTCGTTCGGTGTTGTCGCTGTGCTTGAGAAGGTCGGGCGGCTGCCCAGTGGGGAGCCGGCGGCCGTGATCCGGGGCCTGGACCGGGCTCGCATCGGGGCCGGGGTGCCTGGGCCCGGTGCCGCCTTGTGGGTCGAGGCCACCGAGGTCAGCGAGCCTGTTCCGGCCGGCAAGGCGCGGGAGCTTGCCCGCGCGTACAAGGCTCTGGTCATCGGCGTGCTGCAGGAGCGCGGTGCGTGGCAGGTGATCGACACCGTTGAGAAGATCAGCGACCTGTCCGAGCTGGCGGACTCCGCCGGGTATGCGCCGTGGCTGACGCTGGAGCAGAAGATTCAGCTGCTGGAGGCGCCCGACGTCACCGCGCGGCTGGAGCTGCTCGTCGAATGGGCTCGGGCGCACGCGGCCGAGCAGCAGGTCAACGAGAAGATCAACCATGACGTGCGCGAGGGGTTGGAGAAGACCCAGCGCGAGTTCCTGTTGCGCCAGCAGCTGGCCGCGATCCGCAAGGAGCTCGGCGAGGACGAGCCCGACGGGTCGGCGGACTACCGGGCCCGGGTCGAGGCGGCGGAACTGCCGGACAACGTCCGGGAGGCGGCGCTGCGCGAGGTCGGGCGGCTCGAGCGGGCCAGCGACCAGTCGCCGGAGGCCGGGTGGATTCGGACCTGGCTCGACACGGTGCTGGAGATGCCGTGGAGCGAGCGGACCGAGGACAACACGGACCTCGCGGCCGCGCGGGCGGTGCTCGATGCCGATCACGCGGGGCTGGCGGACGTGAAGGACCGGATCCTCGAGTACCTCGCGGTGCGCAACCGGCGTGCGGAGAAGAACCTGCAGGTCGTCGGCGGGCGCGGGTCCGGTGCGGTGCTGGCCCTCGCCGGTCCTCCCGGGGTCGGCAAGACCAGCCTCGGCGAGTCCGTCGCGCGGGCGCTCGGGCGGAAGTTCGTCCGGGTGTCGCTCGGCGGTGTGCGGGACGAGGCGGAGATCCGGGGGCACCGGCGCACGTACGTCGGGGCGCTGCCCGGCCGCATCGTGCGCGCCCTGCGGGAGGCCGGGTCGATGAACCCGGTCGTGCTGCTCGACGAGGTCGACAAGCTGGCCGTGGGCTACGCGGGTGACCCGGCGGCGGCGCTGCTCGAGGTGCTCGACCCGGCGCAGAACCACACGTTCCGCGACCACTACCTCGAGGTCGACCTGGACCTGTCCGACGTGCTGTTCCTGGCCACCGCGAACGTGGTGGAGACCATCCCCGGGCCGCTGCTGGACCGGATGGAGCTGGTGCAGCTGGACGGGTACACCGAGCAGGAGAAGGTCGCCATCGCCCGCGACCACCTGCTGCCGCGGCAGCTGCAGCGGGCCGGGCTGGAGGCGTCCGAGGTGAGCATCACCGACGAGGCGCTGGGCCGCATCGCCGGCGAGCACACCCGTGAGGCGGGCGTGCGGCAGCTGGAGCGGGCCCTGGCCAAGATCCTGCGCAAGGTCGCCGTCGCGCTGGCGAGCGACCCGGCGCCGGTCGAGGTGGGGGTGGACGAGGTCGCGAAGTACCTGGGTCGGGCGCGGTTCACGCCCGAGTCGGCCGAGCGCACCGCCGTCCCCGGCGTGGCGACCGGCCTGGCGGTGACCGGGGCGGGCGGCGACGTGCTGTTCATCGAGGCCACCTCGATGGAGGGCGAGCCCGGCCTGACCCTGACCGGCCAGCTCGGCGACGTGATGAAGGAGTCGGCGCACATCGCGCTGTCGTACCTGCGCTCGAACGGGCGCCGGCTCGGCATCGACCCCAACCAGCTCGCCGGGCGGCGCATCCACCTGCACGTCCCGGCGGGTGCGGTGCCCAAGGACGGCCCGAGTGCCGGCATCACCATGGTCACGGCGCTGGCGTCGCTGGCCACCGGCCGCCCGGTCCGCCCGGAGTTCGGGATGACCGGCGAGGTCACCCTGGCCGGCCGGGTCCTGCCGATCGGCGGCGTGAAGCAGAAGCTGCTCGCCGCCCACCGCGCGGGCCTGACCGAGGTCATCATCCCGAAGCGCAACGAGCCCGACCTGGACGACCTGCCGCAGGAGGTGCGCGACCAGCTGACCGTGCACGCCCTGGCCGACGTCGCCGACGTCCTCGCCCTGGCCCTGCGCCCGGCCGAGGACGCCACCGACCCGGCCGCGACCGCCGAGACCGCCGAGACCGGCGCGACCGGCAACGGCGAGGGCAGCAACGGCGCGGGCAGCGACGGGGCCGATGGCCCGGCCGTGCCCGACTACGTCCCGGCCGGGATCTAAGACCGCACCGCGGGTTCGGCAAGGCGCCTGGCGGGGCGCGCCGAACCCGGGGCGTGGGGGTGGTAGGGGAGACACGGCGCCGCATCCGGCAACACCGGGTGCGGCGCCGCGTCGTGTTCGGCAACGTCGGGTGCCCACCGCGCGCCGTCGTGTGGTGGGCGATGGTCGGGTGCGGCGCCGCGTCGTGTTCGGCAACGTCGGGTGCCCACCGCGCGCCGTCGTGTGGTGGGCGATGGTCGGGTGCGGCGCCGCGTCGTGTTCGGCAACGTCGGATGCCCCACCCCGCGCGCCGTCGTGTCGCGGGCAGTGGTCGGGTGGGGCGTTGCGGCGCGGGCGGCGCCGGTAGCGTGGCGGGCGTGACGCTCTCGTTGAGCTGGGACGACGTGCTGCACTGGCGGTGCCGGCAGCAGTGGCTGCACCGCCCCGCCGAGGCCGCCGATCCGGTGGCCGTGGTCGAGCGGCTCGCCGGGGTGCAGGCGCAGGTCGCGTCGTGTGCCGAGCAGGCCGTCGCCGCGCGGCAGGGTGAGCCTGATCCCGGGTCGGTGCGTCAGGCGGTACAAGAGCAGAGGCTTGTCAAAACGTGGTCGGTGCGCGGCACCCTGCATCTGCTCGAACCGAAGCAGGCCCCCGCCCAGCTCGCGCTGATCGGGGCGGCGCGGACGTGGGAGAAGGGGGTGTGGCAGAAGACGTTCGTGACCGTGGCGCAGATGGACGCGATGGCCGCGGCCGCGCAGGAGGCGCTCGACGGGCACGTGCTCACCCGGGAGCAGCTCACGGCGGCGATCGTCGAGCACGCCAAGGACCCGTCGCTCGAGGAGCATCTCAGGTCCGGGTGGGGTGCGGTGCTCAAGCCGCTCTCCTGGCAGGGGCTGCTGATCTACGGGCCGAACAGCGACGACAACCGGGTCACGTTCACGCGGCCGTCGTTCCGAAGCATGCAGCCCGATGAGGCGGCGAGCATCGTGGTGCCCGCGTACCTCGGGGCGTACGGGCCGGCGTCGCGCGACACGTTCGACCAGTGGCTGATCCGCGGGCAGTCGAAGAAGGCGATGCTCCGCCAGTGGTTCGCCGGCCTGCACGAGGACGGCCTGATCACCGAGGTGGACGTCGAGGGCGAGCGGCTCTGGGCCCGCACCGAGGACCTCGAGAGCCTTGCCGCAAAACCCAGGTTCGACGAGGTGCGGCTGCTGCCGGCGTTCGACCAGTTCGTGCTCGGGCCCGGGACCGCCGACACCCGGACGCTGCCGAAGCAGCACCGCGCCGAGGTGAGCCGGGCGGGCGGCTGGATCTCGCCCGTCGTGGCGTACCGGGGAAGGATCGCCGGCATCTGGGGCGAGGACGGCGAGACGCTGTGGGACAAGGTCCCGGCGGCCAAGCTCGCGAAAGAGCGCAAGCGCGTCACTTGAGCAGCGCGCGGGCCTTCTCCGGGTCCTGCTCGCCCAGGGCCGACGACGGGCACTCCTTGGCCAGTGGGCACGCGCCGCAGGCCGGCTTGCGGGAGTGGCAGGTCCGCCGGCCGTGCAGGATCAGCAGCTGGTTGACGGTGACCCAGTCCTTCTTGTCGTACCGCGCCTGGACCGCCGCCTCCGCCGCGTCCACGTCCTTCTCCGGGGACCAGCCGAGGCGGTGCGCGACGCGGCTGGTGTGCGTGTCGACGGAGATGGCGGGGACGGCGAAGGCGTTGCCCAGCACCATGTTCGCGGTCTTGCGGCCGACCCAGGGCAGTGCGACGAGCTCGTCCAGGGTGGCGGGGACCTCGCCCGCGTGCCGCTCGACGAGGGTCGCGGCGAGCTTGATGACGTTGCGGGTCTTCTGCCGGTAGTAGCCCACCGGCACCAGGATCTGCTCCATCTCCTCCTGCTCGGCGCCGGCGAGGTCGGCGGCGGCCGGGTAGCGGCGGAAGAGGATCGGCGTCACGGCGTTGACCCGCTCGTCCAGGGTCTGCGCGGCCAGGGTCGCGGCGACCAGCAGCTGCAGCGGGGAGGCGAAGTCGAGCTCGAGGCGGTGGTCGGGGTAGCGGGCGAGCAGCAGCTTGAGGATGCGCCGGGCCCGTCTGGTCTCCGCGAGAGGCAGAGCCGTTGCCGCTGGAGTCACGCCGGAAAGCGTACTGCGGACAAACGCAGGGGGGCGGCCCGAAACCGGACCGCCCCCCGTTCGTCACGAACTAGATGAGCCCGAGGCGGGAGACCGCGTCGCGCTCCTCCTCGAGCTCGGCGACCGAGGCGTCGATGCGGGCGCGGGAGAACTCGTCGATGTCCAGGCCCTGCACGATCTCCCACTTGCCGCCGGCCGAGGTGACCGGGAAGGAGGAGATGAGGCCGGCGGGCACGCCGTAGGAGCCGTCGGAGACGATGCCGGCGGAGGTCCAGTCGCCCTCGGCGGTGCCGTTCACCCAGTCGTAGACGTGGTCGATGGCGGCCGAGGCGGCGGACGCGGCGGAGGAGGCGCCGCGAACCTCGATGATCTCGGCGCCGCGCTTGGCCACCCGCGGGATGAACTCGTCGGCCAGCCACTGCTGGTCGCCGACAGCCTCGGCGGCGTTGCGGCCGGAGACCTCGGCGTGGAACAGGTCCGGGTACTGCGTGGCGGAGTGGTTGCCCCAGATGGTGACCTTGCGGATCTCGGAGACCGGCACGGAGAGCTTGCGCGACAGCTGGGAGATCGCCCGGTTGTGGTCGAGGCGGGTCATGGCGGTGAAGCGCTCGGCCGGCACGTCGGGGGCGTGGCGCTGGGCGATGAGGGCGTTGGTGTTGGCCGGGTTGCCCACGACGAGGACCTTGATGTCGTCGGCGGCACCGGCGTTGATCGCCTCGCCCTGCGGCTTGAAGATGCCGCCGTTGGCCTCGAGCAGGTCGCCGCGCTCCATGCCCTTGGTGCGGGGGCGGGCGCCGACGAGCAGGGCCACGTTGGCGCCGGAGAAGGCGGCCTTCGGGTCGTCGAACACGTCGACGCCGGCGAGCAGCGGGTACGCGCCGTCCTCCAGCTCCAGGGCCGTGCCCTCGGCGGCGCGTACGGCCTGCGGGATCTCCAGCAGCCGCAGCTTGACCCGCGTGTTCGCGCCGAGCAGTTGCCCGGAGGCGATGCGGAACAGCAGCGCGTAGCCGATCTGGCCGGCCGCGCCGGTCACGGTGACGTTGACGGACGAATCGCTCATGAGAAGTCTCCTGGCAGCAACGGCGGGTGTGCTTCTGCCCCCAAACTATCCTCGCCGCCCGATCGGCCGTTCACCTTCCGTCCACTCCGTGTGGCTTACGGCACTCGATCAGGTACCGGGCCACCGTCGCGGTGAACGGGCCCTCCCGCTCGATGCGCTCGTGCAGCTCGGCGAGCTTGTCGCGGTACCGCTGGATCGTGAAGCCCGGCACGATCCAGATCACCTTGCGCAGGTACACCGCGACCGCCGCCACGTCGAGGAACTCCAGGCGCAGCGTCGCCTCCCGCACGTCCACGACGTCGAGCCCGGCGGCCGCGGCCCCGGCGCGGGCGCGGGCGACGCTGCGGCCGTCGCCGACCGGCTGCGGGCCCATCATGAAGTCGGTCAGGGCGGTGGCGGTGCCGACGCCGACGTGCTGCGCGAGGTACGTGCCGCCGGGGGCCAGGACGCGGCCGATCTCACCCCAGCCGACGACGACGGGGTGGCGGCTGGAGACGAGGTCGAACGCGCCGTCGGCGAAGGGCAGGGGCGCGTCGTCCTCGACCTGTTCGACGCTCGCCCCGAACTCGTCCAGCGCGGCGCGGGCGAGGGCGGCGTTGGGCGGCCACGACTCCGTGGCGGCCACGGTGGCGGGGCAGGCGCCGGCGGTACACGCGGAGGAGAGCGCCTCGCGGAAGACCTCGCCGCCGCCGGTCTGCACGTCCAGGGCGGCGGCCGCCGTGCGCAACCGCTCGCCGAGGCGGCGGGCATAGCCCCACGGCGGGCGCTCCTCGGTGGCGCGCCCGGCGAACCAGGAGAAGTCCCAGCCCTCGACCGGGGCGGCGGCGGCCTCGTCGAGCAGGTCGTCGAGCCTGTCCATGGTTGTACCCTCCGTTGCCGGGGCATCACCCTGGCATGACGATCATTCCGCAGAACACGCCGCTGTGGCTGGCCACCACGGCGGAGCACGAGGTTGTTCAGGCCGGTCGGGTGATCGGGTGGCAGACCGAGCACCTCGAACCGGTGCCGCTGGTGGCGTGGACCGACGAGACCGGTCAGCTGATCCGGGTCGGGCACCCGGTCGGCCCGGTCTCGTGGCTCGGCGACACCCGCGGCGAGGCGCTTGAGTCTGCCCAGCGCGAGACCCGCCTCGCAACGCTATAACGCCTTCGTCGGCAGACTTACCGATGTGTCCTCACCCCCGGCTCGGCGAGGCTTGTCCGCAGCGGGGTGCGGAGCGTGCCCCGGATCGCAAGGGGGACGGACGATGGCCAAGTTCATGGATGTGCACGACGGGTTCGCCGGGGTGACGGCGGAACAGCTGGCGGCCGCGCACGAGGCCGACCTCGCCGTCGAGGGCGAGGAGGGGGTGCACTTCGAGCGGGCCTGGCTGGACCCGGAGGCGGGCAAGGTGTTCTGCCTGTCGACGGGGCCGAGCAAGGAGGCCGTCATGCGGGTGCACGAGAAGGCCGGCCACCCCACCACCGAGGTGTACGAGCTCCCGGTGGAGGTCTGAGTCATAACCTAGTTTCCTAGGATGCGGAATAGGGTGTGAGCCGGGTCCCCAGCGGCGCCGCGCCGCTGGGGACGAAACAGAGCCGCATGTGTGAAATTTGTCCGACGGCAAAGAGGTGTCCGCGTTCGCTTGGGTGAGCGGCGGGCGGTACCGTCCACTCCGAATCGCGAAACGCGTTGTAGGGGGAGTGGACGGGTGAAGGTGAACGCCGAGGCCAGGCAGCGGCTCAGTGCGCTCCTGCGGTCGCACGAGGACGAGGTCCTGAAGCGCTGGTCGGAGATCGCGGCCCGCTCGCTGCGGGGCCGGCTCACCGAGGCCGAGCTGACCCGTCAGGTGCGCGAGGTCTACGCCGCGCTGCTGGGCATGCTCGGGGAGGGCGGCGACGGCGAGCTGACCGGGTCGCACGGCGGGGAGTCCCGCGCGGCGCTGGGCGAGCTGTCCAAGGAGTGGGCGCGGCAGGGATTCACCCCGACCGAGACGGCGAACCTGGTGTTCACCGTCAAGGAGGTCGTGCTCGGGCTGTCGGAGGCCGCCGACGCCGACTCGGTGCCCGCCGACTTCCTGGTGCTCTCGCTGCTCGTCGACGAGATGGGCCTGTACACGTTCGAGGCCTACGCCAAGGCCCGCGAGGCGATCATCGCCGACCAGACCGAGCAGCTGCTGGAGCTGTCCACGCCGGTGGTGAAGCTGTGGGACGGCGTGGTGGCGGTCCCGCTGGTCGGCACCCTGGACTCGGCCCGCGCCCAGGTGGTGATGGAGAAGCTGCTGCAGACCCTGGTCGACACCGGGTCGGGTTACGCGATCGTGGACATCACGGGTGTACCGGCGGTTGACACCCAGGTCGCGCAGCACATCCTCAAGACCGTGGTGGCGGCGCGGCTGATGGGCGCGGAGTGCATCATCTCCGGCATCCGGCCGCAGATCGCCCAGACGGTGGTGGCGCTGGGCATCGAGTTCGGCGACATCGCCACGAAGGCGACGCTCGCCGACGCGCTCGTGCACGCGCTGCGGGCCAGTGGCGTCGAGCTCAAGCGGGGCAAGGCTTCCTGATGGACCGGGTACCCGTCCTGAAGATCGGCGACATCCTGCTGGTGTCGATCCAGATCGACCTCGACGACCAGTCGGCGATGCAGCTGCAGGAGGACCTGTCCGACCAGATCGTCGTCACCGGCGCGCACGGGGTGGTCATCGACATCTCGGCGCTGGAGATCGTCGACTCGTTCATCGGGCGGATGCTGTCCACGATCGCGGCCGTGTCGCGGGTCCTGGACGCCGAGACGGTGGTGGTCGGGATGCGTCCGGCGGTCGCGATCACGCTGGTCGAGCTGGGGCTGTCGCTCAACGGGGTCCGTACCGCGCTCAACGTGGACAAGGCGCTGGAGATCCTGGCCGCGGCGAAGCACATCCACGGTGTCGGCATCCTCACGGCGGCCGAGGACGACGGTGCCTGACTCCGGCCCCGGGCAGGAGCCGCAGCGCCTGGACATCGGCGACGACAAGGACGTCGTGCGGGTCCGGCAGGCGGTCCGCGTCCTGGCCGTGGAGGCCAAGCTGCCGCTGGTGGACCAGACGAAGCTGGTGACGGCGGCCAGTGAGCTGGCCCGCAACACGCTGATCCACGGCGGTGGCGGGTACGCGACGATCGCGGCGGTGCACAACGGCCGGCGGGCCGGGGTGCGGGCCGAGTTCATCGACACCGGCCCGGGGATCGCGGACCTGGGGCTGGCGTTCACCGACGGGTACACCACCGGCAGCGGGCTGGGGCTGGGCCTGTCCGGGTCGCGGCGGCTGGTGGACGAGTTCGAGATCGATTCGACGCCCGGTGCGGGTACGCGCATCGCGGTGACGAAGTGGGCCCGGTGACGGCCGCTGCGGTTCCGCCGACGGTCGAGGAGCTGGGCTGGGTCGCGGTCGAGGACGCGGGGGCGGCGGGGGTCGCCCGCCGGGTCGCGGTCGACTGTGCCCACCGGCTGGGGTTCAGTGAGTCGCGGGCCGGTGAGGTGGCGATCGTCGCCGCCGAGCTGGTGTCGAACCTGCACCGGCACGCCGAAAACGGTGCGCTGTCGGTGCGCTGCCTGCGCCGCGGCGAGGCGGGCGGGGTGGAACTGGTCGCGGTCGACGGCGGGCCGGGGATGCGGGACCTGCCGTTCAGCTCGCTGGACGGGAATTCGACGGCCGGTACCCTCGGCATCGGTCTCGGCGCGGTCCAGCGGCTGTCGGACGTGGCGACCGGCTACTCCCTGCCGGGCAGGGGCACGGTGCTGACGGCGCAGTTGTGGCCGGGGGAGCGGCGCGGGGTTGCGCCGGCGCGGGTCGCGGGGTTGTCGCGGCCGATCACCGGGGAGAAGGTGTGCGGGGACCGGTACGCGGCGCGGGCGACCGGTGACGGGGGCCTGCTGGTGCTGGTCGCCGACGGGCTGGGGCACGGGTCCCTGGCCGCGGCGGCGTCGGCGGCGGTCGTGGACGCGTTTCTGGGTACGGCGATCGAGGCGCCCGGGGCGATCGTGGAGCACGTGCACCGGGTGGTGTCGCACACCCGGGGGGCGGCGGTGTCGGTGGCGCGGCTCGGCGGCGGGTCGGCGGTGTTCGCGGGGCTGGGCAATGTCGCGGGGACGATCGCGTTTCCCGATGGGGATCGGCGGGGCATGGTGAGCATGCCGGGCATCGTCGGGCACCAGGCGCGCGGTGTCCGCGAGTTCACCTATGAGCTGCCGCCGGAGGCGATCGTGGTCATGCACTCCGACGGGGTGTCGGATCGGTGGAACCTGCGCGACTACCCGGGGTTGTCGCGGCAGGACCCGCTGCTGGTGGCGGCGACCTTGCTGCGCGATGCCGGGGTGCGGCGGGATGATGCCTGTGTGGCGGTCGCTCGTGCGGTTGGCTGGCCGGCGTGACCGGCCCTGAGCCGGTTCTTCTGAGGATGGTGCTGCGCGAGGAGCACGACGTGTTCGTGCTGCGCCAGCGCGGCCGGGAGGTGGCGGCCGCGCTCGGCATGGAGCACCAGGACCAGGTGCGCGTGGCGACGGCCCTGAGCGAGGTCGGGCGGGACGTCGCCGACGGGGAGGTGACCTTCGCGACGGCGGTTGAACCCCGCCCCCACCTGGTCATTGTTGTGACATCAGCGGCCCTGGGTACCAGAAACCTCGAGGGAGTCCGGGCGGCCGGACGGCTGATGGATGAGGTGCGGGTGGACGACGAGCGGATCGTGCTGACGCGGCGGTTACCGGGGCAGATCGACCCGGAGCGGCTTGAGCAGGCGCGCCGTGAGCTCGCCGCGAGTGCGCCGACGACCGCGCTGGACGAGCTGAGCGTGCAGAACCGCCAGCTCGTCGCGGCGCTGGAGGACGTGCAGGCGCACCGCGACGAGCTGCTGCGGCTCAACGCGGAACTCGAGGAGACGAACAAGGGCGTCATGGCCCTGTACACGCAGCTGTCCGAGGAGCTGGAGCAGACCAACCAGGGCGTGGTCGCCCTGTACGCGGAGCTCGACGAGCGCTCGGCGCAGCTGCGGGAGGCGAACGAGGCCAAGAGCCGGTTCCTGGCCAACGTGTCGCATGAGCTGCGGGCGCCGGTGACGGCGATCATCGGGCTGACCCGGCTGCTGCTGGACCCGCGCTCGGAGCCGCTGACCGGGGAGCAGACGCATCAGCTGGAGCTGGTGCAGGGGTCGGCGGCCGACCTGCTGGCGCGGGTCAACGACCTGCTGGACCTCGCGAAGGCGGAGTCGGGGCGGATCGAGCCGAACTGGGCGCCGGTCGACCTGACCGCGGTGTTCGGGCAGCTGCGCGGGACGCTGCGGCCCCTCGCACGGCCGGAGGTGGACCTCGAGGTCGAGGAGCCGCCGGCCGGTGCGCTGGTCAGCGACGAGCTGCTGCTGACGCAGATCCTGCGCAACCTGCTCACGAACGCGCTGAAGTTCACCGACCGGGGCTCGGTCGGGATGAGCGGCTGGGTCGACGGGGACCGGCTGTACATCGCGGTCGCCGACACCGGCATCGGCATCCCGTTCGCCGAGCAGTCCCGCGTGTTCGAGGAATTCCACCAGGTCCGCGGGGCGCGGCAGGCGGGCGGGACCGGGCTCGGGCTGCCGTACGCGCGAAGGCTGGCGACCCTGCTCGGCGGGGCTTTGACGATGGTCAGCGAGCCGGGGGAGGGCAGCACGTTCACGCTGTCGCTGCCGACCCGCCCGGCGGTGCCCGACGACGCGCACGAGGGCGAGGGGCCGCTGCCGCAGGTCGCGCGGGCCCTGGTGGTCGACGACGACCCGGCCGCGCGGCACCTGCTGCGCCAGCTCCTCGCGGGGATCGCCGACCAGGTCAGCGAGGCCGCGGACGTGCGGTCCGGGCTGGCGATCGCGGTCCGCGAGCACCCGTCGGTGATCTTTCTGGATCTGCGGATGCCGGGCGGGGACGGCACCCAGATGCTCGCCGACCTGGCCGCGCTGCCCGACGTGGCCGGGATTCCGGTGTTCGTGGTGACGGCCGCGGACGTGTCCGACTTCGCCCCGCACGAGCTGGCGCACGCCCGTTCGGTGCTGGCCAAGGAGGCGGTGACCCGCCGGGCCGTGGTCGAGCTCGTCGCGGGACTGGAGCCGTGACGACCATCGCGGCGGCGGACATCCTCGTCGTCGACGACAGCCCCTCCAAACGCTATGTGATCACCAGCTGGCTGCGCCGGGAGGGCCACCGGGTCATCGAGGCGGCGACCGGCGAGGACGCCCTGGCGCTGCTGCACGACGGGGCGTCGGGGACCGAGCTGGTGGTGCTCGACGTGCGGCTGCCCGACATCGACGGGTTCGAGGTCGCCGAGCGGATCAAGGACGACCCGGCCACGGCCGCGATCCCGGTCATCCACATCTCGGCGACGGCGATCCACGCGGTGGACCGCACCCAGGGGCTGATCCGCGGCGCCGACGCCTACCTGGCCGAGCCGATCGACCCCGACGAGCTGCTCGCGACGGTGGGGGCGCTGCTGCGGTACTCCCGGGCCCGGCACCGCGCCGAGCGGCTCGCCGGGCGGCTGACCCGCCTCGTGGAGACGACGCAGGCGATCAACTCGGCGACGAGCCTGCCGGAGTTGCTGCGCCTGGCCGCGGTCGGCGCGTCGCGGGTGTTCGGCGGGGCGGCGGCGGTCGCGGCGGCGTCGCCGGAGACCGGGGCCCTGGCGGTGGAGGTCGACGCGGCCGGGGCGGTGCCGCTGATGCGGACCGCGTACCGGGAGCACTTCGAGACGGACCCGCTCGACGGCGCGGTCGGGGCGTCGCTGTTCGGGCAGGACGACGGGCCGTGGTGGGACGGCCGGCCGGTGTTCCGGGTGGTGGCCCGGGCCAAGGCGGGCCGGGAGCCGCTGCACATCGCGGTGCCGGCCGACGGGTTCACCGACGACGACCACGACGTGCTGCGCCAGCTCGGGCAGGCGATCGCCCTGGCGGTGGAGGCGCTGCGCTCCTACGACGAGGAGCGCCGCACGGCGCTGACGCTGCAGCAGAGCATGCTGCCGGCGTCGTTGCCGCCGGTGCCCGGCTACGACGTCGCCGTGCGCTACCGCCCGGCCAGCGACCACGCGTACGTCGGCGGGGACTTCTACGAGATCGTCGCGGTGCCGGGGCACGTGGTGGCGGCGATCGGCGACGTGGCCGGGCACTCGCTGCGCGCGGCGACGATCATGGCGGAGGTGCGGCACGCGCTGCGGGCGTACCTGGCCGAGGACCACGCGCCGGGGCTGACGCTGGAGCGGCTGAACCGGATGATGCTGCGGTTCCTGCCCGAGGAGATCGTGACGATGTGCCTGCTGCGCATCGAGCTGGAGTCGGGGGAGATCCGCCTGGCGAACGCCGGGCATCCGCCGCCGCTGCGGGTCGCGGCGGGGCGGGCGGTGCCGGTGGAGGGCCGGGTGGCGCTGCTGGGGGTGCCGACCGTCCACGACGCCGAGACGGTGTTCACCCTGGAGCCCGGCGAGTCGCTGGTGATGGTCACCGACGGGCTGATCGAGCGGCGCGGGTCGACGTTCAACGACGGCATGGAGCGGCTGCAGCTGGCCCTGGCGGCCGGGCTGGGCGCCGACGGCGGCGACGGGGACCTGGAGGCGTTCTGCGACGCGCTGCTGCTGGGACTGGGCGACGAGTCGGATGACGACCAGGCGATGCTGGTGATCCGGCGGGGGATTTAAGCCCGAACCGGTGGCGGCGGGCTTGCCGGTGGGCCATCCTTCGGGGTTATGGCTGTCTGTGTGACCTGCGGAAACGACTACTACATGGCGTTCGAGGTGCGGACCGTCGGCGGCGGTTCGTACACCTTCGACTCCTTCGAGTGCGCGATCCAGAAGCTGGCGCCGGTGTGCGAGCACTGCGGGACCCGGATCGTCGGGCACGGGGCGGAGGTGTCGGGCCGGTTCTACTGCTGCGCCCACTGCGCCCGCACCGCCGACGCGCCGATCGGGCTCGAGGTGCGCGACGCGGTGGGCGCCTATCCGGGGTGATCGCGTTCCCCCGGTGATCATCGCGTTCGGCCGTCATGATTGGGTAACCCGCAGGCAATGTGTGGGAGCCCCGCGCGTGAAGGAGCAGCTGTGGTCGTCCTGGGAATCGACATTGGTGGATCCGGCATCAAGGGGGCTCCGGTCGACCTGGCCACCGGCGCGTTCACCAGCGAACGGGTCCGCATCGAGACCCCGCAGCCGGCCGACGTGGCCAGCGTGGTGAAGACCGTCGTGGCGGTCGCGGGCTCCTTCCCGGCCGCGGACGCCATCGGGATCACGTTTCCCGCCGTGGTACTGCACGGTGTCACCAAGACCGCCGCGAACGTCGACGCGTCGTGGGTCGACGCGCCGGCCGAGAAGCTGTTCTCCGAGGCGCTGGGCCGGCCGGTGACGGTCCTCAACGACGCCGACGCGGCGGGTGTGGCGGAGCTGGAGTACGGGGCGGGCCGCGGCGTGCCGGGTCTCGTCGTGATGGTCACCTTCGGCACCGGCATCGGCACCGCCCTGTTCAACGACGGCGTGCTGGTCCCGAACACCGAGTTCGGCCACCTGCAGATGAGCGGCCTGCACCTGCACGGCGGCGACGCCGAGGACTACGCCTCCGACCGCATCCGCGAGGCGCAGGAGCTGAGCTGGCAGGACTGGGCCGAGCGGGTCCAGACGTACCTGCGGCATCTGCACTCGCTGCTGTGGCCCGACCTGATCATGATCGGCGGCGGGGTGAGCAAGAAGGCCGACAAGTGGCTGCACATGGTCGACGTCCCGACCAAGGTCGTCCCGGCCACCCTGCTCAACAACGCCGGCATCGCGGGCGCGGCCCTGCTCGCCGCCCGCAACGCCAAGGTGATCTGAGCCGCTACCCGGCCGTGGTGCAGTCGATCGTGAACTTGACGCGGCTGGACTGCACCCGGTTCGGCGAGGTCGTCTGAATCCAGTACTCCACCGTCCGCCTGGGATGCGCCTTGTCCCAGGTGACGGTGTGCCGCCGGCTGCCCGCGAGCAGCCCGTTCTCCACGACGTACTCGATGTTCTCGCTGCCCACCAGCAGCCCGTCGGTCGACTGGATGTCCATCCGCACGGGCGTGCGCGCGTCGGAGTCGACCTTCACCACCCAGCGCAGCTCGGCCTGCACCCCGTCGGTGGCGCAGAACCCGCTCTGCCCCGGCTGGGCGAGGGACACCGTCACGCTGCTGACCTTGCCCCCGTTCCCGCCCGGCACCGGCTTCGCGGTCGGCCGCGCCGGGGACACCAGCGGGTACGCGGACGGATAGGCCGTGACCTTGGTGGAGTCGACGGGGGCGGGCTGCCCGTTGGCGGCCGCCGCGCCCGGCCCAGGCGACTGGTAGGGCCCGACCCACTTCGTGGTCACCCCGCTGCAGCCGGCGAGCGCGAACGCCGCGAGCAGGGCCGCAGCCCGGAAGATCCTCCGCACCCGCGGCAGCATAGCCGCCCGCCGCCCGCTCAGGTGGACGGCCGTCGCTCCCGCCGCAGCCGCTCCGCCTCGCGTGAGCCCGGACCCTGCAGGGTGCCGTCCACCCCGAGCACGTGCGGGACGGCCTCGAACAGCTCGTACAGGTAGTCGTGGAACGGCTCGTCGACCGGCGCGGTCACGTTGAGCGGCACCACCCCGAACGCGATGTAGTGCAACGTCTTGCGCATCAGCTGCGACGGGGAGCAGACGCTGTACAGGCGGCCGAACCCGGCGTCGAGGAAGTAGCGGGCGGCCACGAAGCACTCGTCGGCCGAGCCGAAGACGCCCTCGGCGCCCTTGTACCGCGCGTTGAGGTCGTCGCCGTGCAGGTCCGCGGCGGGCAGGCCGGCCTCGCGCAGGTAGCGGGTGCCGGCCGCGCTGAGCGACACGGCGTCGTCGACCTCGCCGGCCCGGTGGCGGCTGCCGGGCACGTACACCTCGACCCGCTCGCCGCCCGCCCGCAGCTGCCGGTACAGCTCGGCCCCCCGCTCCAGCCGCGCCGCGAACTCCACACCCGGCGTGACCCCACCGGCGAGCGGGTGCTGCGCGGCGACCTCGATCAGCGCCCCGGGCGTGCCGCGGCGGGCCCGCATCGCCGCCCGGGCCGCCTCGTAGCGCTCCCGCCACTGCTCCTGCTGCGCAGACACGGCCGGACCCCTATTCGATCGTCGTGGCGTCGCCGCGCGCCTCGACGACCTCCCACACCCGGTCGAAGTGGTGCACGCAGTCGTCGAGCAGCGCCTTCGACGACCCGTCGACGAGCTCGAAGGAGGCGGTCTCGGCGGCCCGCAGCGGCGGGAGCGTCACGGTCAGCCAGCCCCACGACTCGTCGCAGAGCACCAGGGTCGAGCGCAGGTGCGTGCTGAAGAAGCCTAAGCGGACCCGGCCCAGCGGCGCGTCCCGGCCCCGGTTGAGCCGGCGGGCGTCGGCGAGGACCTCCCGCAGCCGCCGGCTCGCCTGGGCGACCTCGGTCGCGATCGGGTCGGCCGGGTCCCGGTCCTCCATCTCGTCGACGTCGAGCAGGAACATCGACTCGGCCGCCGGGACGAGGACCCGCACGTCGGCGCCGTGCAGCAGGGCCCGGGCCAGGTACGGCTTCTGGATGTCCAGCAGCCGGGTGGCGCTCGTCGACATGATCCGGACCGTGCGGGCGGCCTCGATGGTCGCGCTCATCGCCGCCCCGGCCTGGCCGTTGGCGCTGATCCGGCTGATGCCGAGGGTCTGCGCGGGCTCCACGACGTCGGCGAACACCCGCTCCAGCGGGGCGCCGATCGTGTTGGCCCGCACCCAGCCGATCTGCGGCCGGTCGTGCACCGCCCGGTTCAGCGCGGTGACGACGTGCAGCGCCAGGTCGTCGGCGCTGTCCCAGTACTTGCAGGTCAGCTCCCCCTCGAGCCGGTCGCGGAACGCCCGCACCTTGCGCTGGTGCTCCACATCCTCATCGGAGCTGGGGCCGGGGTCGCGGCGCAGGAACGCGAGGACGGGTTTTCCGAGGTGGCGGGCGAACTCGTACTCGGACTCGGTGAAGCTCAGCCCGTTGGGCCGCACCGAGCCGTACCGCCCGGCCACGATGACGACGTAGTAGTCGCACGGCTCGATGATCCGCTCGATCGTCGGCCAGGCCTGCTCGGCGAAGGCGTTGAACAGCTCCATGCCGACGGGGATGAACGACGACTCGAGCAGCGCCTCGATCACCCTGCGCCGCTCGACCTCCAGGTCGCGGCTGGTCGAGCTCACGAACACCTGGTACTTCACCTCGGTCGCCACGCCCCAGGCTGGCACGGTTTGCAGCCGGTATGCACCGTCCGTCCCGCCAATGGGCGATCGGGCAGTACGGTATCGGTTGCGGTTGTGTCCCGGAATGTCGGGATATCCGGGGTTCGTTTCGGGTGGTGTGCGCGGGTGAGGCACCATGGCTGGCATGGGGGATTCGCCCGCGCCGCTGCGTGCCGGCGATCCGGCGTCGGTCGGGTCGTACGTGCTGCGTGGTGTGCTGGGCGTCGGCGGGATGGGGACCGTCTACCTGGCCGAGGCGCGGGACGGGCGGAAGGTCGCGCTGAAGGTCATCAATCCGGCGTTCTACCACGACCCGATGTTCCGGCACCGGTTCGCGGCCGAGGCGGCCGCCGCGTCGCGGGTCGCCGGATTCTGCACCGCGCGGGTGCTCGACGTGGCGCTCGACGGGGATGTCCCGCACCTGGTGACCGAGTACGTGGCGGGGCCCTCGCTGCACGAGTACGCGACCGAGCACGGGCCGCTCGCCGGGCACGTCGAGGCGGTCGCGGTCGGGGTCGCGGCGGCGCTCACCGCGATCCACGCCGTCGGGCTCGTGCACGCCGACCTCAGCCCGCGCAACGTGCTGCTGTCGCCGTTCGGGCCCAAGGTCATCGACTTCGGGGTGGCGCGGCTGCTCGGGCAGGCCGCGGCGCACGGGCCGAACTTCGGCACGCCCGGCTGGCTGGCGCCCGAGCAGGTGCGGGGCTGGCCGCCGTCGCAGGCCTCCGACGTGTACGCGTGGGGGCTGCTCGTCGCCTGGGCCGGCACCGGCCGCATGCCCGTGGGCGACGACCCCGCCGCCGAGCCGGACCTCGCCGGGCTCGACCCCGGGCTGGCCAAGGTGGTCCGGCAGGCGCTCAAGGCCGACCCCGCGGCCCGTCCCACCGCGCGGCAGGTGCTCCTGGCCCAGGTCGGGCAGGACGATCCCGCCGCCGCCCAGGTCGCCGCCACCGTGCGGGCGACCGCCTCGCCCCGGCCCCGGCGGCAGTCCACGGCCGCGTTTTCCAAGGGCGCGGCATCGGTACCGTCGAAGCCTCCACCGACCCAGCCCGTCCATCCGATGCCGGGAACCCGCGTCGACCCCCACGGGCCGCCCAGGTTCTCGCGGCCGCTGCCACCCCCGCCGCCGCCACCGCGCCGCCGGCCCCGCCGGGTCGGGCGCGCGATCACGACCGGGATCGCGCTCGTCGCGCTGCTCGGGTGCCTGCTGGGTGGGCTGAGACTGGCCGAGAAGGCCGGCAAGGGCGGGGCCGGGGCGCAGCCGGGCGAGCCGACGAAGTCTCCGACGCCCTCGCCGACGCCGAAGCGCAGCCCGGTCGCCGGGGACGGCAAGATGCGCTTCACGCTGGCCGGGTTCAGCTGCGGCAAGCAGGAGCTGGGGGACTGGCCGCTGACCCGCAAGGCCGGCGGGCAGTACTGCCTGGCCGAGCTCAAGGTGGAGAACACCAGCGACAGCAAGGGCCGCATCTGGGTCGGCAACCAGAAGCTGCGCGACAGCGACGGCCACGAGTACGGGCCGGACGAGCTGGCGTGGGTCTGGTACGAGGACGCGCGGCCGCTGTTCAACGAGATCGGGCCGGGGGACTCGGTCACCGGCACGCTCGTCTTCGATGTGCCGGAGGGGCTCACGTTCACGGAGCTGCGGGTGAAGTCGGGGCTCGTCGGCGGCGACAGCTCCGCGATCAAACTGCGCTGAGCGTTCCGGGCCGGACTTCTCGGCCGAACTGCTCGAGCATTTCCGTGAGAGCGCTCCATGGGAGCGGTCCCGCGCGGGTCGTGCTGGGGTGGCCGGTGACATCGACGGTGATCCCGAGCAAACACCATGGGCAGCCCGTTGGCAAGGGTTGCGGCCACGTTAAGTTTCGTTACCACCGTGTTATTGACACCACAGTCCGCGATCGGATTTAGTGTGCCGGAACCGGTTGCGGAACCGGTTCCAGAACACGCTCTCTTGCCAGAAAGCGCTCTCACCGGAAGGATGCGGCGTGCCGATCACCATCGCCGATGTGGCGGCCCGGGCGGGGGTCAGCAAGACCACCGTCTCGCGGGTGCTCAACGGCAAAGGCGAGGTCGACGAGGCGACCGCGGCACGGGTGCGCACGGTGATCGACGAGCTGGGCTACGTGCCCAGCGCGCGGGCGGTGAATCTGGCCCGGGGGCACACCCGGGTCATCGGCATGCTGGTGCCGTCGCTGACCTGGCCGTGGATGGGCGAGGTCGTGCAGGGCGCGGTGGACGTCGTGGAGTCGGAGGGGTACGGGTTGCTGCTGTTCACGTGCAACCGCGGCGCCGAGTCCATGCGCCAGTTCTCCGCCCAGGTCTCCGGCAAATCCTTCGACGGGCTCCTCGCGATCGAGCCCGAGGGCACCCTGGACTACCTCGCCGACCTCTACGCCGGCGGGCTGCCGGTGGTGCTCATCGACGACCGCGGCGACAAGCCGCTCATGCCGTCGGTGGCCACCACCAACCGGGCCGGCGGCTCCCTCGCGGCCCGGCACCTCGTGGAGATCGGCCGGCGCCGCCCGCTGGTGATAACCGGCTCGGAGAAGTTCGGCTGCACCCAGGACCGCCTCGGCGGCTTCGCCGACGTGTTTGCCGCGGCCGGCGCGCCCATCGACCCCCGCCTCGTCATCGAGGGGGACTTCACCTACGAGTGCGGCATCCTGTCGATCCAGCGGGCCCTCGCCGAGGGGCTGCAGTTCGACGCCGTGTTCGCCCACAACGACCTGTCGGCCTCCGGCGCCCTCCAGGCGCTGCGGCTGGCGGGCAAGTCCGTTCCGCAGGACGTCGCCCTCGTCGGGTTCGACGACATCCTGCACGCGGCCCACACCGAGCCGCCGCTGACCACCGTCCGCCAGCCCATGCGCCAGATGGGCGAGATGGCGGCGCGGAGGCTCATCGCGCATTTCGACGGCACGCCGTTGACGGCGGAGCCGAACATCCTGTCCACCACGCTCGTCGTGCGCGGTTCCACCGTCACGGCGCAGCCCGAGCGCACCACCTGACGCCTCACGCACCACGGGCGGCGCCCCTGCCGAACTTCGGGCGCCGTCGTCATACCGCAGAAATGTTCCTGTCCGCCCCACCTGTCGATCCAGGTACCAAAGGAGACACCCCCGTGTTGACCAGACGCTCCGTTCTGCTCGGCATGGCCGGCTTGCTGGCCACGGCGCCCGCCCTCGCGGCGTGCGGCAACTCGCCGAACGAAGACAAGACCGGCGCCAAGACCACGGTCCTGACCGTCGGTATGCCCAACGGTCCGCTGACCGAGAACGAGAACCCGTTCCTGACCACCTCGGCCGGGGCCAAGGACGGCTACCGCTGGGTTCTCTACGAGCCGCTGATGATGTGGAACCCGGTCAAGCCGGCCGACCCCATGAAGCCGTGGCTCGCGACCAAGGCGGAGTGGAACAAGGACTACACCTCGGTCAAGCTCAACATCCGTGACAACGCCACCTGGTCCGACGGCGAGAAGCTCACCGCCAACGACGTCGTCTACACCTACAAGCTGGTGCGCGACAACGAGGCCCTGAACTCCGGCGGTGTGCCGATCACCGACGCCACCGCGACCGGCGCGGACGTGACCATCACGTTCAAGTCCTCGCAGTACGTCAGCCAGCAGAAGGCGATCGCGCAGATCCCGATCGTGCCCGAGCACATCTGGTCGAAGTTCTCGGACCCCAAGACCGAGGCGAACAAGAACCCGATCGGCTCCGGCCCGTACACGCTGAAGTCCTTCACCCCGCAGACCACGACCCTCACGGTCCGCGACAAGGGCTACTGGCAGACGCTGCCGCAGGTCAAGGAGCTGCGGTACACGTCGTACAACGACAACAACGCGCAGACCACGGCCCTGGCCAACGGCGAGTGCGAGTGGAGCTTCGTCTTCATCCCCAACGTGAAGACGGTCTTCATCGACAAGGACGCGGCCAGCCACAAGATCTGGGCGCCGCCGGTGCTCGGTATCCACGGCCTGTACATCAACACCACCAAGGCCCCGTTCAACGACGCGAAGCTCCGCCAGGCCATGGGCATGGTCATCAACCGCGATGACATCTTCACCACCGCCGAGGCCGGCTACTTCCACCCGCTCGTCAAGAGCGTGACGGGCCTGCCCTCGCCGGCCGGTGACGCGTTCATCTCCGACGAGTACAAGGGCAAGGACTACAAGGTCGACGTCGAGGGCGCCAAGACGCTGCTCGCCGGCGCCGGCTACAAGCTGGAGGGCACCACCCTCAAGGACCCGTCGGGCAAGCCGGTCACGCTGACCCTGACCGACCCGGCCGGTTGGTCGGACTACCAGACCTCGCTGGAGATCGTGAAGGCCAACCTGGCCACGATCGGCATCGCGGCCACGGTCGACAAGGCCAACCAGGACGCGTGGTTCAAGAACGTCGAGGCCGGTGACTTCGACGCGACGTTCCGCTGGACCGACGGCGGCTCGACCCCGTACGACATCTACCGCACGGTGATGGACGGCGACCAGCTCAAGCCGATCGGCACCGCGTCCCCGGCCGCGAACTTCGGCCGCTTCGACAACAAGGACGCCACGGCCGCCCTGCGCGCCTACGCCTCCGCCACCGACGACGCGGCCCGCAAGACCGCGCTCGCCACGCTGCAGAAGATCTTCGTCGAGCAGGCCCCGATGATCCCGGTCGGCGCCGACAACGTGGGTGCGGCCTACAGCGCCAAGAACTGGACGGGCTGGCCGGACGACGCCAACCCGTACGGTGCCGCGCAGCCGACCCAGGCCAACGCGCTGGACGTCATCCTGCACCTCAAGCCGGCCGGCTCCTGACGACCGGATCGTACTGACACCGCTCCCCGGGTGGCGCGATACTGGCCACCCGGGGAGCGGTACCCCGTGACGACACCGACACCCCCAAGACAGGACCATTCGGCATGACGTTGAGCGAAAGCCCGGCGGCTCCGGTCGGCGAGGTGGTGCTGGAGGCCGAGGGCCTGACCAAGCATTTCCCCGTCCGGCGGAAGCTGAGCGACATCTTCACCGGCAAGCGGGCGGTCGTCCACGCCGTGGACGACGTGTCCCTCACCCTGCGCCGCGGCAGGGTCACCGCACTGGTCGGCGAGTCCGGCTCCGGCAAGTCCACCGTCGCCCGGCTGTTCGCGCAGCTCTACCCGCGCACCGGCGGCGACCTGCGACTGCACGGCGAGAGCACGCGAGTGGGCGGCGGGCGCCGGTTCCGCGAATACGTCAGCCGGGTCCAGCTCATCTTCCAGGACCCGTTCGGCTCGCTCAACCCGGTGCACACGGTGCGGTACCACCTGACCCGGGCCCTGAAGATCCACGGCAACGCCGGGCGGACCTCCGAGGAGCTCGAGGCGGCCCTGGCCAACCTGCTCACCCGGGTCGCGCTGACCCCGCCCGAGCGCTACATCGACAAGTTCCCGCACGAGCTGTCCGGCGGCCAGCGCCAGCGCGTGGCCATCGCCCGCGCCCTGGGCGCCGACCCGGAGGCCCTGCTCGCCGACGAGCCGGTGTCGATGCTGGACGTGTCGATCCGCCTCGGCATCCTCAACCTGCTGCGCGACCTCAAGGAGCGCCTCAACCTCGCGATCCTGTACATCACGCACGACATCGCCTCGGCGCGGTACTTCGCCGACGAGACGATGGTGATGTACGCCGGACGGATGGTCGAGGGCGGCGACAGCGAGTCGGTCACGCAGAACCCCGCGCACCCGTACACCCGGCTGCTCATCGAGTCGGCGCCGGACCCGGACCGCATCGCAGGCATCGCCGACGCGACCGCGAAGGACCGCGGCAACGGCGAGCCGCCGAGCCTGATCCGGCCCCCGCAGGGCTGCCGGTTCCACCCGCGCTGCCCGCACGCCATGCAGCGCTGCACCGTGGACCTGCCGCCGCGCCTCGAGGTCGGCGGCGAGCCCGGGCACTGGGCCGCCTGCTGGCTGTACGACGCCGACACCGTCGCCAAGGAGGGCGTCGGCTCGGTCGCCGATCCGTCGATCCCCACGCCGCCGGCCCTGCACGCGCCGGAGGAGGCATCATGAAGTTCCTGCTGCAACGCCTCGCCTTCTACCTGTTCACGGCCTGGGCCGCGATCACCATCAACTTCTTCATCCCGCGGATGATCCCCGGCGACCCGATCAGCTCGTTCCTGGCCCGCAACCAGGGCGCGGTGTCCTCGGACTCGATCCACTCGCTGGAGGTGCTGTTCGGGCTCGACAAGAAGCAGAGCCTGTGGCAGCAGTACCTGGACTACTGGGGCCAGCTGTTCCACGGCGACCTCGGGCTGTCCTTCACGTTCTTCCCGTCCACGGTCAGCGAGGTCATCTCCTCCAGCCTGCCGTGGACGATCGGCCTGGTCGGCGTCACCACGATCCTGAGCTTCATGATCGGCACGACGCTGGGCATCGGCGCGGGCTGGCGGCGCGGCACCTGGATCGACGGGCTGCTGCCGGCGACCACCTTCCTGTCCTCCATCCCGTACTTCTGGCTCGGGCTGGTCTTCATCGCCCTGTTCACCGGCAACGGCAGCTACTTCCCGTCCTCGGGCGGCTACACGCCGGGCCTGGTGCCGTACTGGGACGGGACCTTCATCGGCTCGGCGATCAACCACAGCGTGCTGCCGGCCTGCACGATCCTGCTGTCGTCGATGAGCGGCTGGATCCTCGGCATGCGCAACATGATGGTGACGGTGTCCGCCGAGGACTACATCACCGTCGCGCACGCCAAGGGCCTCTCGGAGCGGCGGGTCGCGTTCAGCTACGCCGCCCGCAACGCGCTGCTGCCCAACATCTCGGCGTTCGCGCTGTCGCTGGGCTTCATCGTCGGCGGCACCCTGCTGGTGGAGATCGTGTTCTCCTACCCGGGCGTGGGCTTCCAGCTCTTCCAGGCCGTCGGCGCGCACGACTACCCGCTGATGCAGGGCATCTTCCTGGTCATCACGATCTCGGTGCTGGTGGCGAACCTGTTCGCCGACGTGGCGTACACGCTGCTCGACCCGCGCACCCGAAAGGCCGGCTGACATGACCGTCACGCCCTCCAGCATCGAGCAGGTCATCCCCGGACAGGGCGCGATGGCCCAGCCGGACCCGGCCACGGCGAAGAAGGCCAAGCGCAAGCGGTTCCGGTTCGTCGCCAACGGCAAGGCCGCGACCGGCCTGATCATCCTCGCGATCTACGTGCTGTTCGCGATCATCGGCCCGTGGGTCGCCCCGTACGACCCGGACGCGATCACCAAGGACGCGATCCAGCCGCCGTCGGCGCAGCACTGGTTCGGCACCACCCACCTCGGCCAGGACATCTTCAGCCAGATCCTGGCCGGCACCCGCAGCGTCGTGTTCGTCGGCGCGGTCGCCGGGATCGTCGCCACGGTCCTGTCGATCCTCGTCGGGGTCACCGCCGGCTACCTGGGCGGCATCGCCGACGAGATCCTCTCGGTGCTGTCCAACGTGTTCCTGGTGATCCCCGGCCTGCTGCTGGTCATCATCATCTGCACGTCGCTGCCCCGGGTGAACGACCTGACGGTGGCGCTGGTGATCGGCCTGACCAGCTGGTCGTGGGGCTCCCGGGTGCTGCGGGCCCAGACGCTGTCGCTGCGGCGGCGGGACTACGTCGACGCGGCCCGGGCCACCGGCGAGAAGACCTGGCGGATCATCTTCTTCGAGATCATGCCGAACCTCACGGCGATCATCGCGTCCGGTTTCGTCGGCACCGTCATCTTCGCGGTGCTCTCGGAGATCACGCTCGCCTTCATCGGGATCTCCTCGGTGTCGTCGTGGAACTGGGGCACCATCCTGTTCTGGGCCCAGGGGCAGCAGGCCCTCGCCCAGGGCGCCTGGTGGTGGTTCGTCCCGGCCGGCCTCGCGATCGCGATCCTCGGCACCGCGCTGAGCCTGGTGAACTTCGGCATCGACGAGTTCGTCAGCCCGCGGCTGCGCACCTCCGGCGCCGGCAACACCAAGGGCCCGGACGGGCGCAAGGTGCGGATGAAGGTCGGCTTCACGCCCGTGACGCGCCCGGTCGAGCCGGCGGCGAAGATCGAGATGGACGGTACCGCGCGATGACCCAGGTCCTCACCCGGCCCCTGCTGGAGATCAAGAACCTCAACGTCGACTACGGCCTCGGCGACGACGCGGTGCACGCGGTGCGCGAGGTCAACCTGACGATCCACCGCGGCGAGGTCGTCGGCCTCGCCGGGGAGAGCGGCAGCGGCAAGTCGACCCTCGCCTACGGCGTGACCCGGCTGCTGCCCCCGCCCGGGGTGGTGTCCGGCGGCTCCGTCACGTACCACCCGCCGACCGGCGACCCGTACGACGTGCTGAGCCTGTCCCACTCGGAGCTGCGCAAGTTCCGCTGGGCCGAGACGTCGATCGTGTTCCAGGGCGCGATGAACTCGCTGAACCCGGTGCACAAGATCGACGTGCAGATGATGGACGCGATCAAGGCGCACGAGCCGGGGCTGTCCAAGGCGGCGCGGGTCGACCGGGCCAAGGAGATGCTGCGGCTCGTCGGGATCGCCGAGGACCGCATGGAGGCCTACCCGCACCAGCTCTCCGGCGGCATGCGCCAGCGCGTCATGATCGGCATGGCGCTGGCCCTGCAGCCGCAGCTGGTCATCATGGACGAGCCGACGACCGCGCTCGACGTGGTCATGCAGCGGCAGATCCTCGGCCAGCTCGTCGAGCTGCGCGAGCGGCTCGGCTTCTCGGTGCTGTTCATCACCCACGACCTGTCGCTGCTGGTGGAGTTCAGCGACCGGATCGCGATCATGTACGGCGGCCGGATCGTCGAGGAGGCGCCGTCCGCCGACATCTACCGGGAGCCGCTGCACCCGTACAGCAGCGGCCTGCTGCGCTCGTTCCCCGCCCTGCGCGGCGAGCGGCGCGAGCTGGCCGGCATCCCCGGCTCCCCGCCGGACCTGCGCGGCATGCCGTCCGGCTGCTCGTTCCACCCGCGCTGCCCGAAGCGTTTCGAGCCGTGCGACACCGTGCTGCCGATCCTGGGCAAGCCCGACGACCACGTCGGGCGGGCCCGCACGGTCGCCTGTCACCTGCACCCGGTCACCGCCGGCTAGCCGCAGCAGGCCTCCGACACACAACCGCTGAACATCCCAGGAGAACCATGGACACGACCGTGACACCCCTCGATCGAGCCAACCCGATCGCCACGCTTCCACCCTCGTTCCGCTGGGGTGTGGCGACCTCGGCCTACCAGATCGAGGGCGCGGTCGACGAGGGCGGGCGCACCCGGTCCATCTGGGACACGTTCTGCGAGGTGCCGGACGCGATCGACAAGGGCGACACCGGTGAGGTCGCCTGCGACCACTACCACCGCATGCCGCAGGACGTGGCGCTGATCCGCGACCTCGGCGTCGACCTGTACCGCTTCTCCGTGGCCTGGCCGCGCGTGCAGCCGCGCGGCCGGGGCCCGGTGAACCCGGAGGGCCTCGGCTTCTACGACCGGCTCACCGACGAGCTGCTGGCCAACGGCGTCGAGCCGTGGCTGACGCTGTACCACTGGGACCTGCCGCAGGAGCTCGAGGACGCGGGCGGCTGGCCGAACCGCGACACCGCGTACCGGTTCGCCGACTACAGCATGATCGTCTTCGAGGCGCTGCAGGACCGGATCACCACCTGGACGACGCTGAACGAGCCCTGGTGCTCGGCGATGCTCGGGTACGCCTACGGTGCCCACGCCCCCGGCCGGCGCGACTTCGCGGCGAGCATGTCGGCGGTACACCATCTGCTGCTCGGTCACGGCCTGGCCACGCAGCGCATGCGCGAGGCGTCCGAAGGCGCCGGCGGCCGGCACACGTTCGGGATCACGCTGAACATGGGCGTGCCGACCCCGCAGACCGACTCCGCGGCCGACATCGACGCCGCCCGCCGCTCGGACGCCCTGAGCACCCGCATCTACCTCGACCCGCTGGTGCACGGCCGCTACCCGGCCGACCTCGTCGAGGACCTGGCGAAGCAGAACATCACGCTGCCGGTCCAGGACGGCGACCTCGAGGTCATCAAGACCCCGCTGGACGTGCTCGGCGTCAACTACTACTTCTCCGAGACGGTCTCCGGCGTCGACGAGGACGGCAACACCACCGACGCCGCCGGGCTGCCGGTCAGCCGGGTCATCCCGACCGGCCGGCCGATCACGGCCATGGGCTGGGAGATCGTCCCCGAGGGCTTCACCCAGCTGCTGGTGCGCCTCTACACCGACTACCGGCTGCCGATCTACGTGACCGAGAACGGCGCGGCGTTCGACGACGTGCCCGACGAGACCGGCTACGTCGACGACGCCGACCGGGTCGCCTACTTCGACTCGCACATCGGCGCCGTGGCCTTGGCCCGCCAGCAGGGCGCCGACATCCGCGGCTACTTCGCCTGGTCGCTGATGGACAACTTCGAGTGGGCGTACGGCTACGACAAGCGCTTCGGCATCGTCCGCGTCGACTACGACACCCAGGAGCGCACCCCGAAGCGCTCCGCCCACTGGTACCGCGACACCATCCGGGCCCTTCGCGCGTAAGTTCTTCCTGGCCGCCCCGTCCTGTGCGAACATATGTTCGTGTCGGACGGGGCTTCCATCTTGCACGCTGACCTCGACGCGTTCTACGCCTCGGTGGAGCAGCGCGACGACCCCCGCCTGCGCGGCAGGCCCGTGATCGTCGGCGGCGGCGTGGTCCTGGCCTGCAGCTACGAGGCGAAGCGGCGCGGGGTGCGCACCGCGATGGGCGGGCGGCAGGCGCGGGCGCTGTGCCCGGAGGCGATCGTCGTCCCGCCGCGGATGCGCGCGTACTCCGAGGCGTCCAAGGCCGTGTTCGCGGTCTTCCGGGACACCACGCCGATGGTCGAGGGGCTCTCGATCGACGAGGCGTTCCTCGACGTCGCCGGGCTGTTCCGGATCGCCGGGCCGCCGCTGGGGATCGCCGAGCGGCTGCGGGCCCGGGTGAAGGCCGAGGTCGGCCTGGCGATCACCGTCGGCGTGGCGCGGACCAAGTTCCTGGCCAAGGTCGCGTCCGGGGTCGCCAAACCCGACGGGCTGCTGGTGGTGCCGCCCGACGACGAGCTGACGTTCCTGCACAAGCTGCCGGTCGAAAGACTCTGGGGCGTCGGTACCGTCACCGCCGCCAAACTCCACGCGCACCGCGTTTCCACCGTCGGGCAGGTGGCCAGGCTCGGCGAGGCCACGCTGATCTCGATGCTCGGCGAGGGCCAGGGCCGCCACCTGCACGCCCTGGCCCACAACCGCGACCCGCGCCCGGTCGTCGTCGGGCAGCGCCGGCGCTCGATCGGGGCGCAGCGGGCCCTGGGGCGCGGCCCGCACCCGCTGCCGTTCCAGCAGGCGGTCCTGGCCGAGCTCACCGACCGGGTGACCCGGCGGATGCGGGCGGCCGGCCGGTCGGGGCGCACGGTGGTGCTGCGGCTGCGCTTCGCCGACTTCACCCGGGTCACGCGCTCGCACACGATGCCGCGGGCGACCTCGCACACGCAGACGATCCTGGATGCGGTACTGCGGCTGCACACCGCCGCCGTCTCGGACATCGCCAACCGGGGCCTGACGCTGGTGGGGCTGGCGGTGACCAACCTCGACGGGGAGGGGACGGCGCAGCTGGAGCTGCCGTTCGACGTGACCTCCGGCGACGGCCTCGACACGGCGATGGACAAGGTGCGCGACCGGTTCGGCTCGTCCGCCCTGATGCGGGCCTCGCTGATCGGGCGGCGGCAAGGTCCGACGGTACCGTTGCTGCCCGACTAAGATCCTCCGCATGCTCCGGGCGCTGCGGCATCCCACGCGGCTGCTGCCGGCCGCCTTCGTCGCCGCCCTGATCGTCGGGACCGGCCTGTTGCTGCTGCCCGCCGCGCGCACCGCCGGGCAGTCCGCGCCGCCGCTGACCGCGCTGTTCACCGCCGCGTCGTCGGTGTTCATCACCGGCATGAGCACCGTGGACACCGCCACCTACTGGTCGCCGCTGGGCCAGGGCATCATCCTCGCCCTGATCCAGGTCGGCGGCTTCGGGATCATGACGTTCGCGACGGTGCTGGGCCTGATGGTGTCGCGGCGGCTCGCGCTGCAGACCCGCCTCGTCGCGCAGGCCGAGACCCGGGCGATCAACCTCGGCGAGGTCCGCAACCTGCTGCTGCGGGTCCTGGCCATGATGGCCGGCTTCGAGCTGCTCATCGCCGTCGTGCTGACCGTGCGGTTCCGCATCGCCTACGACGAGTCCCTGGCCACCGCGGCCTGGCACGGCGTGTTCCACGCGGTGAGCGCCTTCAACAACGCCGGCACCACCCTGTTCTCCGACAGCTTCATGCGCTTCGTCGCCGACCCGTGGATCTGCGGCACGGTCGCCGTCGCCGTCGTCCTCGGCGGTCTGGGTTTCCCGGTCGTACTGGAGCTCTCCCGCGAATGGCGCACCCCCCGCCTGTGGTCGATCCACACCCGGCTCACGGTGTGGGGCACGGCGCTGCTGCTCGTGGTCGGCGTCGCCGTCGTCACCGCCCTGGAGTGGTCGAACCCGGCGACGCTGGGCCCGCTGGACTGGCCGGGCTCGCTGGTCGGCGGCATGTTCGCCGGCGTGAACCCGCGCACCGCCGGCTTCAACAGCATCGACTACGCCGCGGTACGCCCGGAGACGCTCGCCTTCACCGACGTGCTGATGTTCATCGGCGGCGGCAGCGCGGGCACCTCCGGCGGCATCAAGGTCACGACGTTCTTCCTCCTCGCGTACGTCATCTGGGCCGAGGTCCGCGGCGAGGACGACGTGAACATCGCCGCCCGCCGCGTCTCCCCGCACACCCTGCGCCAGGCGGTGACGGTGGCCCTGCTGGGCGTGGCGGCGGTCGCGGCCGGGACGATGGTGCTGCTGCTGGTCACGGACCTGCCGTTCGACCGGGTGCTGTTCGAGGCGACGGCCGCGTTCTCCACGGCGGGCCTCTCGACCGGCGTGACCGCCTCGCTGCCCGCGGCGGGCCAGGTGGTCCTCGTCGCGCTGATGTTCGTCGGCCGCGTCGGTACCATCACGGTGGCCTCGGCCCTGGCGCTGCGGCACCGCAAGCTGCGCTTCCGCCGCCCCGAGGAACGCCCGATCATCGGCTGACGCTCGCTGCCCTTTGGAGTTCGCTGTGGGAAAGAAGGACGCTTCGGCGCGCGGGGTCGTGGTCATCGGCCTGGGCCGCTTCGGCGGGCAGGTCGCGGAGTCGCTGACCGAGCTCGGCCACGAGGTGCTCGGCATCGACGAGAACGCCGAGATCGTGCAGAAGCTCGCCGACGTGCTGACCCACGTGGTGGAGGCGGACTCCACCGACGAGGAGGCGCTGCGCCAGATCGGCGTGGCCGAGTTCAACCGCGCCGTGGTCGGCATCGGCACCGACATCGAGGCCAGCGTCCTGACCGTGCTGGCGCTGACGGAGCTCGGCGTCGAGGAGATCTGGGCCAAGGCGATCTCGGCGAAGCACGCCCGCATCCTGGAGCGGGTCGGCGCCCGGCACGTGGTCCTGCCGGAGGCCGACATGGGCGCCCGGGTGGCGCACCTCGTCACCGGGAAGCTGCTGGACTTCATCGAGCTCGACGACGGGTACGCGATCGCCAAGGTCTGCCCGCCCGACGAGCTCGTCGGCTCGACGCTGGCGCAGCTGGGGTTGCGCAGCCGGCACGGGATCACGGTGGTCGCGGTGAAGCGGCCGGGCCAGGAGGCGGAGACCGCTTTGCCGGAGACGGTGATCGGCTCCGGCGACATGCTGATCGTCTCCGGGCCTACGGACAAGGTCGAGCGGCTGGGCCAGCAGGGTGGCTTCCCCCGCGCCTGAGCCCCCGCGCCTGAGCCCCCGCGCCTGAGCCCCCGCGCCTGAGCCCCCGCGCGCGGCGGCCGGCGCCGCCCGGCTGGGCCAGCGGGGCGGCTTGCCCCGCTCCTGACCTTCCCCGCCCTTGACCTCCGCGCGCGGCCGGTGCCGCCGCCCGGATTACCGATTATCGGATTACCGGTAATCGCAATGCCGGTAATTCGGGGTCGGTCACAGGGCGTGGTGGTGGGCCGTGTTCGCCCGGCGCGAAGTCCATGCCTAGTATCCTAGGACGCCGTAGCGGACGGGGCCGGGTCAGCCCGGGTGCAAACCCCGCAGCCAGCGTTCGGCGCGGGCATGCCCGGCCGTCCAGAGCTGGCAGCGCGGCCCGAGGTCGCGGTCGTGCGGCAGCAGGGACAGGTACAGCTTCGCGGCGGTGTCCTGGGCGCCCGGCCGGGCCAGCCGGCCGTTGCGCAGCGTGCGGACGATCTGGGGTTCGACGAGGTGCAGCGCGACGTACAGCAGGGCGTTGAACCCGGCCTCGGGCCGCTGCAGGGCCAGGGTCGCCCGCCGCCCGGCCCGCAGCACGAGCTCGGCGGTCTCGGGCGGTTCGGTGGTGTTCAGCACGGCGACCGCCTCGGCGATGTCGTCGGCGGCCGGTGCCTGGGTGACGGCATCGTGCAGGGCGTAGCGGCGGGCCAGGTGCTGCAGCGGGTGGGGCAGGCCCCCGGCCCGGATGCCGAGCAACCGGACGTGGTGCGGCCAGGAGGCGGCGCGCTCGCCGGTGCCGATGACGCCGAGGTAGTCGTGCCAGGCCCGCCCGGCCGGCCCCAGGTCGGCGCGGACGATCTCGAGCAGGCCGCAGCGGGGGGCGCGGGCGTCGGCGAGCTCGTGGCCGAGCCGGCGGCGCAGGGCCTGGTCGCGCAGCGCCGGCCAGCCGGTGCCCTGGCAGGCGCCGGCGATCGACGCGGCCCGCCAGGCGTCGGCGTCGCTGAGGCGGGCCGCGAGCCGGGCGGCGAGGTCGATGCCGGCGTCGGCGCGGTCGGGCGACACCCACCGGGACAGGGTCAGCAGCGCCTCGGCCGGGGCCAGCGTGTCCAGGAGGCCGCGCAGGTGCTGGGCGGGCACGGCGGCGGCGACGGCCCGGGCGAGGGTCTCGTGCGCGGCGACGGCCCGGGCCGCGCGGCCGGCGTCGACGGCGCGGGTGTTCAGGGCCTGGGTGAGCATCGCGGCCCACAGGTCGCCCGGCATGCCCGGGTCGGCGGCGAGCTGCAGCACGGTGCGGGTGCCGGCGGCGATGACGGCCGTGCGCAGCGCCGGGGTCGCCGGCACCTCGGGGTGGCGGGCGGCGTCGGGGAGCATCGCGGCGGGCCAGTGCCGGACCCGGGCGGGGTCGGCGGCGGCGAGCTGGACGAGCCGGGCGGTGAACGCGGCGGCGCCGTCGGGCGTGACCGGTTTGAGCAGCCGCCAGGCCGCCGCCAAGCCGTCGGCGGTGGTGGCCGCGTCGGCGGTCAGGGTGCCGAGGGCGGTCCAGATCTCGGTGCCGAGGCGGTGGCCGGCGCCGCGCAGGGCGTCGACGGTGCGCGCGTCGCCGGCGCCGAGGCCGCGGGCGACGACGGTGCGGGCGCGGGCCTCGTCGAGCAGGTCGGCGGCGGTCCGCGGGTCGCGCAGGGCGGGCAGCAGCTCGTCGGGGCGGGGGTCGGCGGGGCCGCGCAGGGTCAGGTAGGCGTGGCCGGCGGCGAGGAAGCCGTGGCGGTACGCGGGGCCGGCGGTGCGGGTGGCGTCCCAGGCGTGGCTGACGTAGGTGCGGGAGGTGAGGGCCGGTTCCAGGGCGAGGCGGGCGATGCGGCGGGGCAGGCCGACGCCTGGGTCGGCGAGGAGGGCGCCGACGGGGATCGCCATCGGGTCGTCGTCCGGGGGGCTGGTGGCGGCGAGGTCGTAGCCGGTGCGGGTCGCGGGCGGCTCGTAGGTGGAGATGCTGAGCTCGTCGAGGGCGCCGGGCAGCAGCGGGGCGATCCGGCGCAGCGCAGCGACGAGCGCGGTGGTGCCGATCGCGAGCAGGACGGGCCGGCCGGTGTGGGCCAGGACGGCGGTGAGCACGGCGGCGGTGACGTCGTCGCCGGCCTGCGGCGCGGGGGCGGGGCCGGCCGGCTTGAACTCGTCGAGGGACACGGGCGGCAGCCAGTCGCCGGTGGCGGGGGAGCCGTCCCACCAGGTCGGCGAGTCCGGGCCGGCCCGCTCCAGCAGGGCGGCGGCGGGCAGTCGTTCGGGCCGGTCGACGAGGATGTGGGCGGCGAACACGCCGGGCCGGCCGAACGCGTCGGTGCCGGTGTAGCGGCGGCGGAAGGCGTAGCGCAGGCCGTCGAGGTCGCGCCAGCCGTAGGAGACGGGGGCGGTGGCCGGGTCGCGCCACGGCGACGGGTAGGAGAACGTGGTGCACAGCTCGCGGGCCTGCCGGCGGACGGTCGGCAGGTGCTCGTAGAGCCGTTCGGTCGCGTTGACGATCTGGGCCATGCCGCGGCCTTCGAGCCCGCGGTCGGCCCACGTGAACAGCAGCTGCTCGGCCACGGTTACCGCAGCGCCGCGGACAGCCGCCACAGCACGACGGCCAGCGGGTCCAGGACGCGCTGCGGCCGGGGTACGGTCTCGCCGTCCTGGCCGAGGCGCCCGCCGAGGGCGGACACGGCGTGGAAGGTGATCCGGCCGTACTCCTCGGCGGTGCGGACCAGCCGCTGCTGGCCGAGGTGCAGCAGCGTGTCGCGGACGGCGCCGCTGTTCTGCTGCATGTCGTGCAGCCACTGCTGCTCGGTGCGGGCCCGGGAGCGGGCCGGCAGCGGTGTCAGGAACCGGGCGATGAGGTCGGCCTTGGAGACGACGACGGCCACCGGGACCTTCTGCCGGCCCGGCTCGTACTCCAGTTCGCGCAGGGTCGCCGAGAGCAGGTCGCGCTGGTTGATGTTGCGGACCCGCTGCAGCTCGTCGGCGGGCATGCTGTCGCGGACGGCGTCGAACTCGACCGGGTCGACGAGGAAGATGACGCCGGAGGCGCGGCGCAGGAACCCGGCGTCGCGGGCCCGCCACTCGTGGTTGACGAGGGTCTCCCCGGCGATGTCGTGGGTCATGACGAGCATCGGCCGGCCGCCGTCGATGCGGGCCCGGAAGTTCAGCGGCCGCAGCTCGGACCGCCGGCGCTCGGGGGTCTGCTCCAGGCGCCGCCGGTCGCGGTAGACCTTGGCGTAGTAGTCCTGGTGGAAGCGGGAGGCGGTCTCGTCGTCGAGTTCGAACTCGCGGAAGCCGGCGGCGTCGAGGCCGTCGCCGTTGACGGCCTCGCTGAAGGCGGTGGCGATGTAGTAGGTCTTGCCGGCGCCGTTGAGCCCGACGATGGCGATGATGTGGGCCTGGCGCTCGTCGAGGTCCAGGGGCAGGGCCCGGTCGCAGGCGGGGTTGCTGCAGAAGCGGCGGGCCAGCCGTTGCGGCGGGAACTGTTGCAGCGGGATCAGCGGCGCCTCGCCGGCCGGGGCGGCGGGCGACTGGGTGAACCAGCGGCCGCGGCTGACGGGTTCGGGTGCCTGCCGCGGGCGCGGGGACCACAGCAGGTCGCGGCCGTGCTCCGGGGTGTGGCGGGCGGCCGGCCGGGTTCGCGCGGGCGGTGCGGTCCGGGGCAGGTCGTCGGGGCCATCGAACTCGGCGAGGGCGGCCAGGCCGGGGGCGCGGCGGGCGGCCGCGGCGGCGAGCCGGTCGGGCTGGACGGGCGGTTCGGGTGCGGTCTCGCGCGCCTCGGTGGCGTAGATGGAGCAGCGGTTGAGCAGGATGGTGACGCCGCAGAACGGGCAGACGCGCCGCACGGAGTGGTCCATGGTCCGGCCGCCGCTCAGATGTTGAAGGGGTCGCGGCGGACCTGGGTGGGCGGCGGGTCGAGCGGGCCGCTGCGGGCGGCGGCGCCGCGGGGGGCCGAGCCGCCGCCGAGGAGCCGGCGCAGCTGCGAGGCGCGGCCGCCGGAGCCGGCCGGGAGGTCGGGGTCGAACGCGAAGACGATGGTGAGGATGACGCCGACGACGAAGGAGACGTTCGGCAGGGCGGCGGCGCCGAGGATGACGCCGCGGGTGTGGGTCGCCTCGGCGTAGATGCCGACGAACGCGGTGGCGGCGAGCATGCCGACGAAGCCGAGGACGCGGGCGCCGATGCGGGTGCTGCGTTTGTAGGTGCGTACGAGGAAGAAGCCGAGCCCGGCGCCGGCGAGGGCGGGGATGAGCGCGGCGGCGACGGCGGCGGCGGCGCTCGGGCCGCGGGCGCCGGCCAGGGCGTCGACGACGAAGGCGGCGTAGGTGACGCCGGCGGACTGGGCGCCGAGCACGACGAGCGCGCCGGCGGCGAGGGCGGCGATGCGCAGGACGCGTTCGCGGCGGTCGGGGTCGGCGATGGCGTCGGCCACGATGGCGAGCACGAAGGCGCCCATGGAGCCGATGAGCAGCACGTGCAGCACGAGATTGAAGACGACGGCCACGTGGACCTCCCGCAGGTCGGGACGTTGATGTCACCGAGCGTAAGCAGGTCGGAGGCGGACTGGTTCCATTGATCAGCTGCAGTCGGGGCGCGGATCATCGGGTGCCGTGCTCGATCGTTCGGGGGTCCCCGACCGGGCGCGACCTCATATCCTAGCGTCCTAGGACGCCTTAGAGGACGTGGCTCCGCCACGTCAGGAAAAACGCAGTTCCTAGCCGCTGCGCGGCTGACTTAGGTTTTTGGGTTCCGGCCCGCCCGCAGGTCTATGAGGGACTGGCGTTGGGGGCGGTACTGGGTGCGGTGGACCGGCGTACCTGGGCCTGGCAGGCGACGACGGCGTCGAGGTGCCAGCCGAGGGACTTGTCGGAGCGCAGGAAGGTGAGCACGGCGACGGTCTGCGCCTTGCGGTCGAAGCCGATGTCGATGCGGTCGTCGCTGTCGAAGACCCGGTGCTTGCCGGCCATCAGCTCGGGGTTGCGGGCGTTGGCCCAGGCCTCGGCGAGCTGGTCGGGGGAGCGGGTCTCGCGGCGGGTCGGTTCGGCGGTGGCCTGGGCGCCGGCGATCTCGGTGCCGCGGGCGCAGTGCAGCTGGGCGGCCGGGTCGAACTGGGTGCCGCGGGCGCCGGCCCAGTTGATGTAGGAGATCAGCGCCGCGGCGGCGATGGCGATGCCCAGGAGGCGGAGGATGTTGCGGCGGCGCACTCCTTCAGGGTGCGTCACCCGGGCGGGCCGGGTGACGGTTTCGCGGCATCAGACGGCGGCGTGTTCCTTGCGCCACCAGTCGGCGCCGGTCTTGGGCAGGGTGTCGATCGGGTCGTAGTAGGGGTAGGTGCGGTCGAGCTGGGTGGCGTCGTCCTCGATGCTGGTGCGGTAGTTCTTGGTCCAGTAGCTGATGCCGCGTTCGCGGTCGTACTCGGTGACCATGTGGACCCAGCGTTTGCCGACGAAGGGGACGTCGCAGACGATGCGCGGGGTGGCGTAGCCGGGCAGGTAGCCCATGATGTCGTGCTGGAGCTGCTGGGCCTGCCAGACGGCGACGCGCCAGTGTTCGGCGTTGGGGATCATGTCGCACATGTAGAAGTAGTACGGCAGGATGCCGGCCTCGCCTTGCAGGGCGAAGCAGAGGTCGAGCAGGTCGGGGGCGGTGGCGTTGACGCCGCGCAGGAGGACGCCCTGGTTGCGCACGTCGCGGACGCCGACTTCGAGGGCGGTGTGGGCGGCCTTCGCGACGAGCGGGGTGAGGGACTGGGCGTGGTTGACGTGGGTGTGGATGGCGAGGTTGACGCCGCGGCGGGCGGCGGTGCGGGCGACGCGTTCGAGGCCTTCGACGAGGGTGGGTTGCAGCCAGTGCTGGGGGAGTCCGGCGAGGGCTTTGGTGGCGAGGCGGATGTCGCGGATGGTGTCGATGCCGAGCAGCGCCATGAGGAACGTCTCGAGCTGATGCCAGGGCAGGTTGGCGACGTCGCCGCCGGAGACGACGACGTCGCGGACGCCGGGGTGGGTGCGCAGGTAGTCGAGGATGGCGGTGTGGCGGTCGGCGGGTTTGCTGGCGAGTTTGAGTTTGGTGACGGTGGGGGTGTTGTTGCCGACGAGGTCCATGCGGGTGCAGTGGCCGCAGTACTGCGGGCAGGTGGGCAGGAGCTCGGCGAGGACTTTGGTGGGGTAGCGGTGGGTGAGTCCTTCGGCGACCCACATGTCGTGTTCGTGGAGGGAGTCGCGGGTGGCGTAGGGGTGTGAGGGGAAGTCGGGGCGGCGGTCGGTGGCGATGGGGAGCATGTAGGCGCGGATGGGGTCGGCGCGCAGGGTGTCGTCGGTGGGGACGGCGCCGGGGACCATGGTGTTGATCATCTGGGGTGGGATGAGCATGGACATGGTGGCGTGGTGGGCCTGGTCCTCGGCGAGGTCGTCGTAGAAGGCGTCGGTGACGGTGGGGCCGAGGACGGCGCGCAGCTGGGGGATGGTCTTGACGCAGTGGGCGCGTTGCCATTGGGCGCTTTCCCACTGTTCGCGGGTGACGTCGTGCCAGCCGGGGTAGCGGCGCCAGTCCGGTTCGTGGAGTGCGTGGCGCTGGTAGACGTATGGCTGCACGGCGGCGCTCCTCAAGGTTTTGTGTCCTGAGGGCAGATTATCGGGAAATTATCCGGCGAGCGATCCCCCGGCCGGAAGGTTTCTTGAGATGCCGGGAATGGGCGGTTTGCGCGGGAGATCCTGTACAAGCCGCTGAGCAGGGAAAACCCACCCATTCGACCGACGTCGGTGGGGATCTTGCTGCATACGGTGGCTGAGCTGGGCGGCAACCTGCCCGCAACCGTTCTGCACCCTGTCACCCCACTGCCCCTGAGGAACGATGAAGAGCTGGTCCGTACGCGCCAAGATCACCGCGATGATGACCGTCCCGCTGGTCATGCTCGTGGCGCTGTGGCTGTTCGCGGTGAGTATCACGCTGCCGTCCGCCCTCGACCTGCGCGGCGCGTCGACGATCTCCGACCGGGTCGGGGAGCCGGCCGAGGCGATGGTGACGGCGCTGCAGTCGGAGCGGCAGCTGACCGGCGCCTACCTCGCGTCGGGGCGCAAGTCGGGGCAGGCGCTGATGGTCGAGGCGCGGCAGAAGACCGACCTGGCGGTGCTGAACTTCCAGCGCCAGGCCTCCAGCACCGCCGCCCAGGACGCCGCGTCCGACGAGCTGAAGGTGGCCCTGGAGACGACGGCGAAGGCGCTGACGAGCCTGGCGCCGATCCGCGCGGCCGCGGACGGCGGCGGCGAGCCCGACGACGCCCGCAACGGCATCAGCCTGATCATCAACACGACGTACGGGCTGTTCGAGGCGGCGTCGAACCACTCCGACGCCGACGTGGCGGCCGAGGCCCGCGGGGTGTTCGTCCTGTCGATGGTGCGTGAGCTGCTGTCGGAGGAGGACGCACTCGTCGGGGACTTCACGACCGAGGGCGACTACACCGTCGAGGACTACGCGCAGATGGTGACGCTCGTCGGGCAGGCGCGGCTGCTGCTGCCGTACGCGGCGACGCAGCTGCGGGCCGAGCAGCAGGCGCAGTATCAGCAGCAGCTGGGCGGTACACCCGCGCTGAAGGCTCTGCAGGATCTCGAGAACCGGCTCATCGGCACCACGCCCGGCAAGGCGTCGGGGATCGACCTGGGGCAGTGGCGGGCGGCGTTCGACCCGGTGAACACGGCCCTGGCCAAGTTCCGCTCCGACGTGCAGAAGATCAACGTGCAGCACGCCTCGGACGCGTCGAACCGGATCGTGTGGCAGCTGATCGGCGCCGGGTTCGTGGGTCTGCTCGCGGTGGCGGCGTCGGTGCTGCTGTCGGTGCGGATCGGCCGGTCGGTGGCGCGCCGCCTCGACGGCCTCGCCCGGGCGGCCCGGGACCTGGCGGAGACGCGGCTGCCGTCGGTGGTGGCCCGGCTGCGGCAGGGCGACCAGGTCGACGTGTCGGCGGAGGCGCCGCCGCTGCGCCTGGGTGTGGACGAGATCGGGCAGGTGGCGGAGGCGTTCAACTCGGTGCGGCGCACGGCTGTGGCGTCGGCGGTCGAGGAGGCGTCGGTCCGGCAGGGCATGAACGAGGTGTTCCTGAACATCGCCCGCCGCTCGCAGACGCTGCTGCACCGGCAGCTGTCGCTGCTGGACGGCATGGAGCGGCGCACCCACGAGCCGGACGACCTCGCGGACCTGTTCCGGGTCGACCATCTCGCGACGCGGATGCGCCGCCACGCGGAGGACCTGGTGATCCTGGCCGGGTCGACGCCGGGCCGCGGCTGGCGCAACCCGGTGCCGATGATCGACGTGGTGCGGGGTGCGGTGTCGGAGGTCGAGGACTACGCGCGGGTGCAGGTCCTGGCGATCGGCGACGGCGCCGTCACGGGCCGGGCCGTCGGCGACGTCATCCACCTCCTGGCGGAGTTGTTGGAGAACGCCACGTCGTACTCCCCGCCGCACACGAAGGTGCAGGTGACCGGGCAGTCGGTGCCGAACGGGTTCGTGGTGGAGATCGAGGACCGGGGTCTGGGGATGACCGCGGAGGCGCTCGAGGCCGCGAACCGGCGGCTGGCGGAGCCTCCCGTGTTCGACCCGGGCAACAGCGCGCAGCTGGGGCTGTTCGTGGTCGCGCAGCTGGCGGCCCGGCACCGGGTGCGGGTGGTGCTGCGCCCGTCGCCGTACGGGGGTGTGACCGCGGTCGTGCTGCTGCCCGCCGATCTGGTGGTGGCGGCGCCGGAGCTGCCGGCGCAGCCGCAGCCGAAGCTGGAACTGCCGGCGACCCGCGAACCGGAACCGAGGCCCGAACCAAGGCCAGAACCAAGGCCAGAACCGGAGCCGGTGCCGCTGCGGCCCGCGGAGCGTCCCAGGGTCGAGGAGCCGAGGACGACGACGCAGGGTGGCCTGCCGAAGCGGGTCCGGCAGCAGGCCCTCGCGCCGCAGCTGCACCACGACGAGACCGTGGTCATGGAGGCGCCGGCGGGCCGGTCGCCGGAGCAGCTGCGGCGGATGATGACGTCGTTCCAGGCCGGTACGGCCCGCGGCCGCCACGAGGCCCGCGCCGACGAGGACGGGGACCAGCGGTGAGCGCGCCCGGCGGGAACAGCAGTGCCCTGGCGTGGCTGCTGGATGATCTGGTGGCGCGGGTGCCGTCGGTGCAGCGCACGGTGGTGCTGTCCGTCGACGGGCTGCTGCTGGGGGCGTCGGCGGGGTTGACGCAGGAGGACGCGGAGCATCTGTCGGCGGTCGCGGCCGGGTTCCAGTCCCTGGCCCGCGGGGCGGGGCGGCATTTCGGTGGCGGCGCGGTCCGGCAGACGATCATCGAGATGGATGAGGCGTTCCTGTTCGTGACGGCGGCGGGCCGCGGTGCGTGCCTGGCGGTGCTGGCGGCGGCGGACGCGGACATCGGGCTGATCGCCTACGAGATGGCGATGCTGGTGCAGCGGGTCGGGGCGAACCTGACGGCGTCGGCGCGGCCGGCGGAGGACGGGACATGACCGAGCCGGGCCGGCACGCGTGGCAGGACGAGCACGGCCGGCAGGAGTCGTGGCGGGACGAGCCGGACGGCGGCACGTACCGGTGGCCGGAGCCGCCGCGGGAGGATCTGCGCCCGCCGGAGGGGCCGTGGGCGGAGTACACGTGGGCGGACCGGGACGCGGGTCCGGTCGTGCGGCCGTACGCGATGACGGGCGGGCGGGTCGTGCCGGCGTCGGACAAGTTCGACGTGGTCGCGATGGTGGTCGCCGCGGCGGGTGCCGCCGGTGGTGCGGGCGGGTGGGGGTTGCAGCCGGAGCACCGGGCGATCCTGGCCGCGTGCCGGGAGCCCCTGGCGGTGGCGGAGCTGGCGTCGCATCTGGATCTGGCCCTCGGGGTGGTCCGGGTGCTGCTGGGTGACCTGCTGGGGCAGGGACTGATCGAGCTGTACGAGCCGCAGAGCACCGGCGGGCTGCCGAGCGCGAGTGTGTTGAAGGCGGTGATCCATGGACTCCGGGCGCTCTGAGCAGCAGCCGTACGGGCAGCCGGTGGTGCCGACGGCGGTGAAGATTCTCGTCGCGGGCGGGTTCGGGGCCGGTAAGACGACCCTGGTCGGTGCGGTGAGTGAGATCCGGCCGCTGACGACGGAGGAGTCGCTGACGTCGGCGGGGGTCGGCACGGATGATGTGACGGGGGTGGAGCGCAAGTCGACGACGACGGTCGCGATGGACTTCGGCCGGATCACGATCGGGCCGGAGGTGGTGCTGTACCTGTTCGGCACGCCGGGGCAGGACCGGTTCTGGTTCCTGTGGGACGAGCTGGCGCTGGGGGCGATCGGGGCGGTGGTCCTCGCGGACACGCGGCGGCTGGCGGACTGTTTCCCGTCGATCGACTATTTCGAGCGGCGGGGCACGCCGTTCGTGGTGGCGGTGAACTGTTTCGACGACTCGGTGACGTATTCGGAGGCGGAGGTGCGGGAGGCCCTGGACCTGGACGGTCATGTGCCGCTGCTGTTGTGTGACGCCCGGGACCGGGAGTCGTCGAAGGCGGTGCTGATCGGCCTGGTGGAGCATGTCCTCACCCTGACCCGGTCTTGAAAGATATCCTGCAATCGCGTTACTGTGCCGGAAAATCTTCGGTCAACGGTGGGGTGGTGCGGGAAAATGGACTCTCCGATCGGGTTGCACCGGGTCGTCGCCCCGGCCGGGGTGCTGCCCCAGGCCGCGCAGCGCCTTGACGCGTCCCCGGCGATCGGGGCCGGCGAGGTGCGGGTGCGGGTCGAGCGGCTGAACCTCGACGCCGCCTCGTACCGGCAGCTGGCGGAGGCGCACGGCGGGGACGGGGCGGCGATCCGGGCCGCGGTCCTGGAGATCGTGGCGGCGCGGGGGAAGATGCACAACCCGGTCACCGGGTCGGGCGGGATGCTCATCGGCACCGTCGACGAGGTCGGGCCGGGCTCACCGCTGGGCCTCAATGAGGGCGACCGGATCGCCACCCTGGTGTCGCTGACCCTGACGCCCCTGGCGATCACCGACGGCCTGCGCGACTGGGACGGGCTGAGCGAGCAGGTGCCGTGCGAGGGCCACGCGATCCTGTTCGCCCGCTCGATCGCCGCCGTCCTGCCCGGCGACCTGTCCCCGGAGCTGGCCCTCGCGGTCCTCGACGTCTGCGGCGCACCCGCCCTGGTAAAACGGCATATTTCGACAGATGTCCGAAAAGTCGCGGTGATTGGTGCCGCCGGCAAATCGGGCAGTCTCGCCCTGGCCGCGGCAAGGGGAACCCACACGGTCGGCGTGGTCAAGGACGAGCAGGAACGCGCACAGCTCGCCGCATCCGGCCTCGCGACCGAGGTGGTGGTCGCCGACGCGAGAGACGCCGTCGGACTCATCCAGAAACTCCAGGACCCGGCCGACCTGACGGTCGTGTGCGTCGACGTCCCCGGCTGCGAGCACGCGGCGATCCTGGCGACCAGGCCCGGCGGTACCGTCATCTTCTTCTCGATGGCCACCTCGTTCCCGGCCGCCGCGCTCGGCGCCGAAGGCCTCGCCGCCGATGTGACGATGCTCATCGGCAACGGCTACGTCCCCGGCCACGCCGAGTACGCGCTCGGCCTGCTGCGCTCCGAGCCCGCCGTCCGGGCCGTCTTCGAAGCGCGCCTCGCACCCCGGTTGGCAGACTGGGCGGCATGAGAACCCTGTACCGCGGTGGCCGCGTCCACACCCCGGCCGACCCCTCCGCCACCGCGCTGCTCACCGACGGCGACCGCATCGCCTGGCTCGGCCCCGACGCCGACGCCCCGGCCGGCGCCGACCGGGTCGTCGACCTCGCCGGCGGCCTGCTCACCCCGGCGTTCGTCGACGCGCACGTGCACACCACCGCGACCGGCATCACCCTGCAGGGCCTCGACCTCACCGCCACCCGGTCCGCGGCCGACGTCCTCGACGCCGTCGCCGCCCACGCCGGACGCCTCCCCGCCGACGCCGTCGTGATCGGGCACGGCTGGGACGAGTCCGGGTGGGCCGACCAGACCACGCCGAGCGCCGAGCAGCTCGACCGGGCCGGCGGCGGCCGCGCCGTGTACCTGTCCCGCGCCTGCGTCCACGCCGCCCTCGTGTCGAGCAGGTTGCTGACCGCGGAGGCGAAGGCCGCGCCCGGCTACGACGGCGGCGGATGGCTGCGCCGCGACGCCCACCACGTGGTGCGGGCCGCCGCGTTCGCGTCCATCACCCCCGCCCAGACGAAGGCGGCGCAGGAGGCGACGCTGCGGCATGCGGCGTCGCTGGGCATCGCGTCGATCCACGAGTGCGGCGGGCCGGGCACGTCCGGCGAGGACGACTTCACCGCCGCCCTGGGCCACGGGCCGCAGTTTCCGAAGGTGTACGGACTGTGGGGCGAAGCCGGCGCCGCCGCGAAAGCGCGGGAGCTCGGGGCGCGGGGCGCGGCCGGGGACCTGTACGCCGACGGGGCGCTGGGTGCCCGCACCGCGCACCTGTCCCACGACTACCTTGACGATCACGGCTCCGCCGGGCACGGCTACCTGAGCGCCGAGCAGATCGGTGAGCACCTCGTCGGCTGCGCGGCACACGGCGTGCAGGGCGGGTTCCACGCCATCGGCGACGCCGCCATCCGGACCGTGCTGGCCGGGTTCGGGCACGCCGCCCGCACCGTCGGCGTCGAACGGCTCCGCGCCGGGCGGCACCGCATCGAACACGCCGAGCTGCTCGACAAGGCGGCGATTGCGAAGTTCGTCGAGTACGGCATCGTCGCCTCGATCCAGCCGGCGTTCGACCGGCTGTGGGGCGGCGAGAACGGCATGTACGCGCAGCGTCTCGGCCGGGAGCGGGCGCTGTCGGCGAACCCGATCGGGTCCATGGCCGGCGTCGGTGTCCTGCTCGCGTTCGGCTCCGACAGCCCCGTGACGCCCCTGGACCCGTGGGGGTCGTGCCGGGCGGCGATGCGTCACCACAACCCCGTGCAGCGGATCGGGCCGAAGGCCGCGTTCGCCGCCCACACCCGCGGTGGCTGGCGGGCCGTCGGCGACGACGACGAGGGTGTGCTCAACCCCGGCGGGACGGCCACGTTCACCGTCTGGGACACCACCGCGACCCTCACCGCCGTCCTGACCGGCGACGACACCCCGGCCGCCCGGACGACGGTCCTGGCCGGTACCGACATCTGGACCACCTGAGTGAAGGAGGCGGTGGTGTGACCGGGAAACTCGCCCTCGACCCGGCGGTGATCGCGCACGCCCGGACCCTTGCCGCGGCGGCCGGCCGGCCCGTCGTCGACCTGGCCCGGACCCACACCACCGTCGCCGTCGAACGGGCCACGCTGCGCCTGGCCGGGATCGAGGGCGCCGACCCCGACGGCATCCCGTGGGTGAACCGGCTCGTCGACGCCGTCGTCGCCGACATCGGCCTCGGCCACGGCGTGCTGCAGCCCGTGTATGACGCGCTGCTCCGCGACGGGCACGCCGACCTGACCCTCCTCGCGCAGAAGGCGGCGGCGGGCAGCGTGCATTTCGCGGTACCGGCGGGGAAGGCCTCGAGGCGCAGCGCGGCCGCGGCCGTGAAAAAAGGCGTCGCCCGCATCGACCGGCGGCGGCGGGAACGGGACCGGCTCATCGCCCGCCACGGCGACCCGCAACAGCGGCCGTGGATCTATCTGATCGTCGCGACCGGCGACATCTACGAGGACATCCCCCAGGCCCAGGCGGCGGCGCGGGCCGGTGCGGACGTCATCGCCGTCATCCGCTCCACCGGCCAGTCGCTGCTGGACTACGTCCCCGAGGGCGCCACCCGCGAAGGGTTCGCCGGCACCTACGCCACCCAGGAGAACTTCCGGCTGATGCGGGCCGCCCTGGACGAGACGTCGCGGGAGGTGGGGCGGTATGTGCGGCTGACCAACTACGCGTCCGGGCTGTGCATGCCGGAGATCGCGGCGCTGGCCGGGCTGGAACGGCTCGACATGATGCTCAACGACTCCATGTACGGCATCCTGTTCCGCGACATCAACCCCATCCGTACGTTCGTCGACCAGCGGTTCTCCCGCCAGATCCACGCCCGCGCCGGGATCGTCATCAACACCGGCGAGGACAACTACCTCACCACCGCCGACGCCGTCGACGCCGCCCACACCGTCACCGTCTCGCAGCTGCTCAACGAGTACTTCGCCCACGAAGCCGGCCTGGCCACGTGGCAGCTCGGCCTCGGCCACGCCTTCGAGATCAACCCCGACCTGCCCGAGTCGTTCCGCCTCGAACTCGCCCACGCCCTCCTGGCCCGCGAACTGTTCCCCGGCGCCCCGCTGAAATGGATGCCGCCGACCCGGCACATGACCGGCGACGTGTTCCGCGGCAACCTCCTCGACGGGTTCTTCAACCTCGCCGGAGCGTTGACCGGCCAGGGCATCCTGCTCGTCGGGATGATGACCGAGGCCGTCGTCACCCCGTGGCTGTCCGACCGGGACATCGCCCTGCAGAACGTCCGCTACGTCCTGCGCGCCGCCGGGAACCTGCACGAGGACTTCACCCCCGGCACCTTCATCAGAACCAGGGCTGCTTTGGTACTGCACGAAGCAGTCGAACTCCTCGAGCACATCGGGCAGCGGGGGCTCCTGCAGGCGATCGCCGACGGCACGTTCGGGATCATGCGCCGCCCCGCCGACCGCGGCAAAGGCCTCGACGGCGTCGCCCGCCGCGAGGACACCTACTGGAACCCGGCCGAGCAGCTGCTCACCGGGGCGGCGTCATGAGCAGCGAGCCGCAGGTCGTCCGGCCGTACGGGGACACCACCGGCGACGGCATGATCCAGCTGTCGTTCACGCTGCCGCTGCCCGCCGGGAAACGCGGCGAGGGCGCCGCGCTGCAGCTCGCCGGGAAGATGGGCGTCGACCCGGCGATGGTCGTGCACGCCCGGCCGATCGGCGACGGGCACACGTTCTACGTCGTCTACGGCCGGGTGCACCATCTCGTCGAACCCGGGAAGGTCGTCGTCGCCGAACGCGACTACCCGCTGCTGTCCCCGAAGGACGTCAACACCGCCATCCGCGACCGGCTGCGCCGCAAGATGGTCGTCGTCGGCGCCTGCATCGGCACCGACGCCCACACCGTCGGCATCGACGCGATCTTGAACGTCAAGGGGATCGCGGGGGAGAAGGGCCTCGAGTACTACCGGGAACTGCGGGTCGTGAACCTCGGCGCCCAGGTCGCCGTCGCCGACCTCGTCCAGGCCGCCGCCGACGAGAAGGCCGACGCCGTCCTCGTCTCCCAGGTCGTCACCCAGCGCGACGCCCACCTGCACAACGTCAAAGCCATGTCGGCGGCGTTCCGTGAGGCGTTCCCCGCCGCGCGGCGGCCGCTGCTCGTCGCCGGCGGGCCCCGCTTCGACGAGCTGATGACCGGGGAGCTCGGCGTCGACCGGATCTTCGGCCGCGGCACCACCCCCCGCGAGGTCGCCTCGTATCTCGCCCACACCCTCGGGAGCCGCACGTGAGCAGCCTGGAAGGCACGACCGTCATCCACCGCCGGTACGTGCCGTACGCGCACGCCCACTACGGCGGGAACCTCGTCGACGGCGCCTACAGCCTCGCCCTGTTCGGCGACGCCGCCACCGAACTGTGCATCCGCACCGACGCCGACGAGGGCCTCTTCGCCGGGTACTCCACCGTCACCTTCCACGCCCCCGTCCACGCCGGCGACGTCGTCGAGGTCACCGCGACGGTCACCCGGCAGGGGAACCGGTCCCGGTCCGTCGAGTTCACCTGCCACGTCACCTGCCGCGCCGACCCTGCCCGCGGCCCGTCGGCGGCGTCCGTCCTCGCCGAGCCGATCCTGGCCGTGTCGGCGACCGGGACCGTCGTCGTCCCATGATCGCCGCCTGTGTCGACGTCGGGTCCACCGACACGAAACTCGCCGTCGTCGACACCGGCACCGGCGAGCTGCTGTTCACCGGCACCCACCCGACGACCCTCGGCACCGACGTCCTGCACGGCGTCGACGCGCTCCTCGCCGCGGCCGGGCCCGTCGACCACGTCTACTGCTGCTCCTCCGCCGGTGGCGGGCTGCGCCTCGCCGTGATCGGGTTCGAGGCCCTCGTGTCCGCCGACGCCGCCCACCGCGTCGCCCTGTCCGCCGGCGCCCGCGTCGTCCACATCACCACCGGGGCCCTGACCGGCGCCGCCGTCGCCGCGATCAAGAGCGCCGAGCCGGATGTGGTACTGCTGGCAGGCGGTACCGACGGCGGAGAGGCCGACACCATCCTGCACAACGCCCGCCGCCTCGCCACCGCCCGGTGGAAGGTGCCGGTCGTCGTGGCGGGGAACGCGGACACCCGGGACGAGATCGTCGCCCTCCTCGCGGGCCGGGGGCTGCACGTGGCTGCCGCCGGGAACGTGCTGCCCCGCATCGGCGTCACCGACCCCGCCCCGGCCCGGGCCGCGATCCGGGACCAGTTCATCCGGCACGTCATCGGCGGCAAACGGCTGTCGAGGGGACCGCGGTTCGCGCGGCTCGTCACCGCCGCCACCCCCGACGCGGTCCTCACCGGCGTCGGGGTCCTCGCCCGGGCCGCCGGCGGGGACCTGCTCGTCGTCGACGTCGGCGGGGCGACCACCGACGTGTACTCGGCGCTGCAGCCCGGTGAGACGCCCCAGGACGCCGTCGCCGGGGTGCTGTGGCACGCCAGGACCGTCGAGGGGGATCTCGGCGTGCGGTGGAACGTGGACGGCATCCGCGACGCCGCCGCCCGGGAGAGGCTCCCGATCGGCGACGGGCCGCTGGGGCTCGCGGCCGCCGCCGTCACCGTCGCCGTGCGGCGGCACACCAGGGGCGGACGGGATCTGCGACACGTCGCCACGGTCGTGGCATCCGGCGGCGTCTTCCGGCATGCTGAACCAGCCGCGGCCCGCGCGGCCCTGACCCCGGCGCTGACCGATCACGCCGGCGGCTGGGCCCTGCCCCGCGCACCCCGCACCACGATCGACACCACCTACATCCTCGCCGCCGCCGGCCTCCTCGCCGGCGACCACCCCCACGCCGCCCTCACGCTCTGTAGAACACTCACAGCGTGATCGGGCCGCGACACAGCGTGTGTCTGGGGGTGAATGCGGCCCGACACGCCCGCGCGACACGCCGCCCCGCCCAAATCCATCCCCGGAGGCGGTTGACAGGCACCCCGCGGCGGCGCGTACCGTCTTTGCGTCCTACCTCGGGAAGGATGACCGCGGTTCGCTACCTCCCAACGCCGGTTCGGCCGGACGTCTGCGTCAACCGACGAGACGACCCCGACCACAGCCGGCGGGGGTCGGCGGGGGCAGCGAACGGGCATCCACCGGTGTCAGGGCAGGGGGGATCACGCGACCAGTAGACAACGGCACGCGCACGGGCAGCCAGCACCGTGCCGGGCTGGAACGAAGGCCGCGCACGAACGTCACTGCCGCACCGGCCGGACACAGGGCCTGGGAGCGCGGGGCGCGACTGACGACAGTCGCGCCCCCATTTCAGCCCCGGCACCTGTCGGCCACGGCCCACCGTCACGCCCGCTTGGACTCGCCGCGGCCGCAGCCAGCGGCCTCGCCGGCGCGTGCGCCTCACGGGTGCGGGGGCGCCTCCCGGGAGCACACTTCATGATCATTGGGTGATGCGGCGCACACGGATCGACGCGACAAACCGGCATCGACCCCGCGATTCCACGATCGGGCGACCCACCCCGCATAATGGGCGCCGCAGGCTCGCACGCACGGCGACGACACGGGGATGGCGCAGGTGACATTGGTCGAACCAGACACCGCCGCCGCACCCGCGGCGCCGCCCGGCGACGGCCCCCCGCTGCCGCTGTGGGCGGCGCTGCTCACCGCCGCCGTCGCGGGCGGCGCGATGCTCGTCGCGTTCCCGCCGTACGGGCTGTGGTGGGCCGCGCCCGCCGCCGTCGCCCTGCTCGCGATCGCCGTGCACGGACGCAGGCTCAAGTCCGGGTTCTGGCTCGGCGCCGCCACCGGCGCCCTGTTCTTCACCCCGCTGCTGGCGTGGACGAACCTGCACACCGGCATGGTCCCGTGGCTGCTGCTGTCCGTGCTGCAGGCGCTGTACTTCGGGCTGCTCGGCGCCGCCGGTGCCGGGATCAGCCCGCTGCTGCGCGGGCACCGGCCCTGGAACCGCGGCGGCTGGGCGTGGCCCGTCGCCGTCGCCGCCCTCTGGGTCGCGCAGGAGGCGCTGCGGGACCGGACCCCGTTCGGCGGGTTCCCGTGGGGCCGGCTCGCGTTCAGCCAGGACACCTCCCCGCTGCTGCGCCTCGCCGCCGCCGGCGGGGCCCCGCTCGTCACGTTCGCCGTCGCACTGCTCGGCGGGCTGCTCGGCTACGCCGTCCTGCGCGGCATCAGCGCCGGCACCGACGCCCGCCGCGCCGTGCCGTCCCTCGCCGCGGTCCTCGCGGGGGCGGCGGTCGTGGGGGCGGCCCAGGCGGTACCGGCGGCGGAACCCGGCGGGCAAGCCGTCTACGTCGCCGTCGTGCAGGGCAACGTGCCCCGCCTCGGCCTGGACTTCAACGCCCAGCGCCGCGCCGTGCTCGACAACCACGTCAAGGCCACCATCGCCCTCGGCGACCAGGTCAAGGCCGGGGCGCGGCGGCCCGACCTCGTCGTGTGGCCGGAGAACTCCAGCGACATCGACCCGCTGCGCAACGCCGACGCCGGGCTGCTCATCGACCAGGCCGCCGACGCCGTCGGCGCGCCCATCCTCGTCGGCGGCGTCCTCTACAGCCCCGAGACCGGCGTCGAGAACGCCGGGCTGGTGTTCAACCCCGGCCGCAGCCTCGGCGACCCCGTCCAGAAATACGTGAAACGGCACCCGGTGCCGTTCGCCGAGACCATCCCGCTGCGCGGCATCGCCCGGCTCGTGTCCAGCGAGGTCGACCGGGTCACCGACATGACCGCCGGGACCAGCCCCGGCGTGCTGCAGGTCGGCCCGGCCACCGTCGGCGACGTCATCTGCTTCGAGGTCGCCTACGACGGGCTCGTCCGCGACACCGTCACCGGCGGCGGGCAGCTCATCGCCGTGCAGACGAACAACGCCACGTTCAACGAGGCCGAGGCCCGCCAGCAGCTGGCGATGGTCCGGCTCCGCGCCGTCGAACACGGCCGCGACGCGCTCATGGCCTCCACCGTCGGGATCTCCGCGTTCGCCGGCACCACCGGCGCCACCAGCGGCGAAACCGCGTTCGACCAGCCGGCCGTCATCCTCGCCGAGCTGCACCTGGGCACAGAACGTACGCTTGCAACACGGCTGGGAGCGATCCCCGAATACCTGATCGTGGTCCTCGCCCTCGCCGGGCTGGCCGCCGCACGGCTGCGCCGGCGGGCTGTACTGTCCACCGTTGTCGAAATTTCGCAAAGCACCCAGACCGCCGAACCAGGCATCGAACCAGGCATGAAGCCGGGCATCAAGGAGGACCTGTGAGTACACCCGACCGAGGCGTGAACCAATACCCCGGAGTCGGCAGGGTCCTCGTCATCATCCCCACGTACAACGAGGCCGACAACATCCGGATCATCGTCGACCGGGTCCGTAAGGCCACCCCGGCCGTCGACGTCCTCATCGCCGACGACAACAGCCCGGACGGCACCGGCGCCATCGCCGACGAGCTCGCCGCCGACCCGGCCGTGCACGTCATGCACCGCGCCGGCAAGCAGGGCCTCGGCGCCGCCTACATCGCCGGGTTCGCGTGGGGCGCCGAACACGGCTACGACGCCGTCGTGGAGATGGACGCCGACGGCTCCCACGCGCCCGAGGAACTGCCGAAGCTGCTCGACGCGCTCGCCGACAACGACGTCGTCCTCGGCTCCCGGTACGTCAAGGGCGGCAAGACCGTCAACTGGCCCTTCCACCGCCAGGCGATCTCCCGCACCGGCAACGTGTACGTCCGCCTCGCCCTCGGCATGCCGCTGCGCGACGCGACCGGCGGCTACCGCGCCTACCGCATCCCCGTGCTCAGCAAGCTCGAGCTCGACACGATCGCCTCGCACGGGTACTGCTTCCAGGTCGACCTCGCGTGGCGCTCCCACAAGGACGGCTTCCGCGTCGCCGAGGTGCCGATCACGTTCACCGAACGCGAACGCGGCCAGTCGAAGATGAGCTCCTCCATCGTTCGTGAGGCACTGTGGAAGGTGACAGTGTGGGGCACCGCCGCCCGCTGGAACGCCCTCAAGAAGGCCGTCGCCGGTAACGGCCCGGCCAAGGGCGGCCAGGGGCGCTGACAGGAGAGGGCGGAACAATGCGAGGGCTCGGCTGGGCCGCGATCGGCGCGTTCCTGCTGGTGATCGCCGAAATCACCGTGTTCGTGCTGGTCGCCGGCCAGATCGGCTGGGGCTGGGCGATCCTCATCGGCCTGGCCACCATGGCCCTCGGGTTCATGCTCGTCAAACGCGAAGGGGTCCGCGCCTGGCGGCGGTTCCGCACCGCCCTCGGCGAAGGCCGCCCGGCCGGCGGTGAGGTCTCCGACGGCCTCACCGGCCTGCTCGGCGCCCTGCTGCTCATCGTCCCCGGCTTCCTCACCGACGCCGCCGGGCTGCTGCTGCTCGCCCCGCCGGTCCGCGCCTTCGCGGGCCGGCAGGTCCGCCGCGTCGCCGAACGCCGCATCTCCCCGGCCGCCGCCGGCGACCTCTTCGGCCCCCGGGTCGTGCGCGCCGAACGCGGCGCGCCCGTCGCCGAACCCACCGACAGCACCAGCCAGCCCGGTGAGATCGTCGAAGGCGAGATCATCGACCCGCCGGCCCGGTGAAGGCCGTCCCCGTCACCGTCGACGCGCTCGCCGCGGACCTCGCCGAACGGGCCCGGGCCGCTGCGGGTGCGCACCCGGCGCGGGTGGCGGTCGACGGCGCCCCGACCGCCGGAACGTCCGATCTGGCTGAGGCGCTTTCGTCGGTACTGCGTGATGCCGGCATCCCCGTCCTGCACGCCCCCGCCGAAGGGTTCTACCGGGCGGCGTCGCTGCGGCTCGAACGGGGCCGTACCAACCCGGACGCCTACTACGAGGACTGGCTCGACCTGCGGGCGGTGACCCGCGAAGTGCTGGGGCCGGCGGGGCCTGGCGGCACCGGGCGGGTGCTGCCGTCGTTGTGGGATGCGGCGACGGACCGGGCGACCCGGGCCGCGTATGTGACGCTGCCGCCGCACGGGGTGCTCGTCGTGTCCGGGGTGTTCCTGCTCGGGGCGGGGCTGGAGTTCGATGTTGCCGTACACCTGATGCAGAGCGACGCGGCCTTGACCCGGCGGCTGCCCGAGGACCTTGCCTGGACGCTGCCCGCGTACGGGCGGTACCGGGACGAAGTGATGCCCGAATATCAGGCCGATCTGGTCGTGCGGGCCGATGACCCTGGGCATCCGGCGTTGGTCACGGCGCTCTGAGCTTGTCGCTTTGCTTTTCGCCTTGAGCCGGTCGTTGTGCTGTGGGCGGACGGGGCGGGCGGGGCGGTGATCACGGGCTAGCGTGGGGGCGGTGAAGACGTTCTGGGTGGACCGCGATCACGACCGGTACGAGCACCTCGTCCGCGCCCACGCCGGCGGCTTCGCGTACACCCTCGGCGACATCGCACCCGTCGCGTTCGCCTGCGCCGCCTGGACGTTCGCCACCCCGCCGATCCTCGACCCCGGCTACGTGCGCTGGCACCGGCGGGTCCTGTCCGCGACCTGCAGCCGCAACCCGTTCGACGGCGGCCTCACCGCCCGCGTCGAACTCGTCTCCCCGCTGCCCGCCGAACTGACCAGCACCCGCGCCTGGTGGCGCGACCGCGGCTGGCGCGGCTGGCCCGAACTGTTCGGCCAGTTCGTCCAGCCGACCGAACGGGACCTGAGCCGCAACCCGCACCTGCGGACCACGCTGCTGCTCGAGGCGCCGCTGCCGCTCGACGGCCTGCCGGAGGCGCCGGAGCCCGACACCGGCCCCGACGACCTGGCCGCGGCCGCCTCCCGGGCCGTCACCGTGCTGGTCCGGGACCTGTCGGAACTCGTCGGCCCGGTCGTGCAGCAGCTCGACAGTGATCGGGCGCTTTCGTAGGGCTGTTCCCTCTTGCCCTTCGGCGGGCGTTTTGGGAACGTTCCTCCCGTGGAGGTACGCCCGCTGTCCGGCGACGAATGGTCCCTGAAACGCGACCTTCGCCTCGCCGCACTGCGGGACAGCCCGCACGCCTTCGCCAGCACGTACGCGCGGGAAGTCAAACGCACCGAGACCGACTGGCGCACCTGGCCCGCCGGTGGCGCGTTCTTCACCGTCTTCGCCGAGGGCGCGCCCCTCGGCATCGCCGGCGCCTGGGTCGCCGCGAGCGCTCCCGACACGACGCACCTGATCAGCATGTGGGTCGTACCGTCATCCCGCGGCCGCGGCATCGCGGTCCTGCTCGCCGACGCCGTCACCGGCTGGGCCCGCGCCCGCGGCCACGACACCGTCGAGCTGGAGATCGCCTGCGGCAACACCGCCGCCATGCACGCCTACCTGCGCTGCGGCTTCACCCCCACCAGCCGCACCCCGTTCACCGCCGGCGGGACCGTTCTGGTGCGTTCTGTCTGACTTTTAGGCTGGACATTTCGCCTAGAACCCGCCACACCGGTCGGCGTCGTCAGGGAGCCACATGTCCGTCAGCCTTTGGCTGAACGGTTGACGCGTTTTGCGAGATTTATGGCTTTCAGCTACATAGTGTAATCGCGTCATCACGACACGAGGGGGAGTCAAGATGCGAAACGCACAGCGAATCCTGGCCCTGAGCGCCATGACCCTGACCGCCGGTGCGGTCCTCGGCATGACCGCCACGGCCGCGTCCGCGTCCACGGGGCAGGGCGGCCAGGCCACCGCCGCGCAGCCCGGGCCGCACGACCGCCACGACGATCACAACGGCAACTGGGACGGCCGCAACAACGACCGCGACCGCACCTGGATCGCGGGCCGCTACGACAGCCGCCGGGCCTGCCAGTTCTTCGCCTGGGTCGGCGAGCAGCGCGGCCGCTTCGACGACGGCCGCTGCGTCCCGGCATTCAACGGCCGCCGCGGCACGTGGCTGCTGATCGCGCACGACTACGGCCGGCGCGGTCACCGCTAGGACGAGCTTGCACCGTACGGGCGACCACCCACACCCAGGGTGGCCGCCCGTACGGCTTTTTCGTGCCCCTGGGTCCGTGTTCGTTCCTTGGGTCCGCGCTTGCTTCTTGGGTTGGTGCTTATCGCTGGCTGCTCGCGGCCTTTCTCGGCCGGCGCACGGCGAGCAGCACCACACCCACCGCGGCGGCCGCGACCTGGGTCGCTCCGAGCCCGACGACGAGCACCCACAGCGGCCACCCGACCACACTCGCGAACACCGCCGCCCCGGCCGCCGCCGCAGTGAGCTTCACCCCCGACCCGAGCGTGAACACCTGCGTCCGCACCCGCGCGGGCGCCTCACTCGACCGCACCAGCAGTACCGACGTGAACAGCGGCCCCTCGAACACCCCCACGACCGCGAACAGCACCACGACCCCGGCCCAGCCCGGCACCAGCGGCGCCGCCGCCAGCAGCACCCCCGTCACGACGAAGCACGCGAACACGACCCGGTGCGGCGGCTGGGCGATCGGACGGCGCGCCATCAGCAACGACCCGGCCAGGGAGCCGAGCCCGACCGCCCCCACCAGCAGCCCGCCACCGGCCGGACGACCGTGCGCAACGCCGAGCAGCACCGCGATGGACGCCATCATCCCGGTACCGAACGTCCCCACAACCGTCGCCACCGTCACCGCGAACAGCCGCGGCGACACGACGATCGCCCGGAACCCGTCACGCAGATCCTCACCGAACGACCCGCGCTCTGCCGACCCGCCCCCGCCGGCCCGCAGGTCCCCGCCAGTCCCACCACCAACATCGGCCGTCACGGGCCCGTGCCCGGCATTGGCAGCCACTGCGCAGCCGCCCGGATCCGCCGGCCACGCCGCAGCGCCCGCCGCCCCCGACGGTTGCGGGACCAGATCGCCGGTGGGCAGCGGCGCGTTCGTTGCATCGCGCTGATGCCCTGCGGTGTCCGCTCGATGCCCTGCGGTGTCCTCCTCGTGTCCTGCGGTGTCCGCCAAGGGCCGCACCGTCAGCAACAGCACCGCCGCGGACAGGCACACCGCCACGATCACCGCCGCCGCGGCCTGTACCCCGATCGACACCGCCAGCGCCGCCCCGGCCGCCGGCCCGAAGATGTCCGCGACGTTGTATGTGGCGGCGTCTAAACCCCGGTACCGGGCCCGGTTCGGCTCCGCGACGACATCATCGAGCCGCCCCGACAGGCCACCGAAGATCATCGACCCGCAACAGCCCGCGACCAGCGCCAGTCCCAACACCAACGGCTGCGGAACGTGACCGAGCAGCGACAGAATGCCACCGATCGCGGCCCCGAACCCGGCGACGAACCCCGCATGCACCAGCGCAGGCCGCCGCGCACGGTCAGTCACCAACCCGACCAGCGGACCGGCCAGCAGATGCGGAACCAGGAGCACGGCGAGCACCAGTGAGCCCTGTGCCGGCCCCCCGAACTGCCGGATCGAGGCCAGCACCAGCACCACCCCGGCCCCCGCGTCGGCCATGCGGGCCAGCACCGCCGCGGCCAGGAGTCGCAGCGCGCTCACTGCCCGTCACCCGATCGGGTGCCTGCCAGGCTGCGGAACGCAGAGATCAAGGGCAGGATTTGGGCATGCATGTTGCAGTGACCAACCGTGACGGTGACATCGCCCTCGTGAGCATCCACGGCGCGATCGACATCAACACGGCCCCAGCCCTCCGCGACACGATGCACCAGCTCCTCGACGCCGGCCGCGTCCGCATCGTGGTCGACCTCGCCGGAGTCGACTTCTGCGACTCCATCGGCCTGGGCACGTTCGCCTACACCCGCAATCACTGCGCCGCCGCCGGAGGCTTCTTACGCCTGGCCGCGCCGTCCCCATTCCTGTCCCGCTTATTAACCACGGTCGGTCTCACCGGCCCAATCCCCGTACACCCGACGGTCACCGACGCCCTCCACGAGGCCTCCGCCGCCTGACCGGCCTCCACCAGGCGCCGCCGCCAAATGCGCTGCGAGCGAGTCCACCGCACGCCTCCAGCGCACGCCGCGGTCGAGCCCGACACAGCTGCACCGCGCCCCTCCGTCGAGCGCACGCCGAGATCGAGCCGGCACCGCTCCGCTTCACGTCGCTCGACCGTGCGCCGGGGCTGAGGGTGCGCCGAAATCGCTCTCGACACCGCTCGATCGCGCCGTTGCCGAGAGTTCGCCGATCGTGGGCCGTGAGCAGGTCCGGCACAGCTCGACCGCATGCCGGTGCTGATTGCATGCCGTGAGCGCGCTGGGTTCTGCGATCTGTCCGGCGGCGGCCGGTCATCGGCTGGTGGGCCAGTGCGCCGGTCGGTGCAGTCGCGGCGGCAGTCTCGTCGAGGCGTCGCCCACGGCCGCGTCGAGCTGGGACTGGATCAGGAACAGCGTGCTGCTGAGGTCTGCGCCGGACAGGTCCGCGCCGCGCAGGTCAGCACCGATCACGTCGGCGTTGCGCAGGTCCGCGCCGGACAGGTCCGCCCCGATCAGCAGGCCTCCGCGGAGGTCGGCGTTGCGCAGGTCGGCACCGCGCAACCGTGCCCCGATCAACTGCCTGCCGAGCGTCACCGGCACCTTCGAGCGTCTGCCGGGCGCCGTCTGCCGCCGAGTCTTGCCGCGGCCTCGAGTTCCTGCGGAACTGTCCGGGCGCATGTGATCGTCCTGCCGTGGACTGTCGACACCCTCGCCGCCCTGCCGCCCGACGGTCCGAGCGGCGAGATCGGTATGAGCAGCTGTGCCGGTGTCAGCGGTTGTGCCGGTGTCAGCGGTTGTGCCGGTGTGAGCCGTTGTGTCGGTTTGAGCGGCTGTGCCGGTGCGAGCGGCTGTGTCGATCTCTGCGGGAGTGGGCCGGTTCCGCGGCTGGGAGGGTTCGGGACGGGGGTTGGTGCGGGCCAGGTGGCTGGCTGCTCGGAGTAGTGGGGCGATCTGCTCTCGGTGACGTTCCGCGATGGCGGGGGTCAGGTCGTCGGAGGCGTCCCTGAGTGAGCGGGTGGTCGACAGAGCGTCGTCGAGATCCTGGTGGAGGGGGTGGGACTGGGGGAGGGAACGGGCTTCAGTGAGGTACCAGAGAAGCTCGTGGAGAATTCGGACGGCGGCGAAGACCTCGAACATGCGCGGGGCGGTCGCGGGGGCCTGGCGCCAGTCGCGGCCTTCGGCGATGACCTGGGCGACGTGCTGGCCGGCGCCGAAGCAGTCGTAGACGGTGCAGCCGGTGAAGCCGCGGTCGCGCAGGCGGGTGTGGATGCCGCAGCGGAAGTCGTCGCGCAGGTTCGGGCAGGGGTGGCCAGCGGGCTTGTCGATGGCGAAGTCGGACGAGCGGGCGAACGCCGGGGCCACGCAGCACAGGCCGAAACACTTGGAGCAATCGGCTCGTAGCTCTGTGTCCATGATCCCTTCCCGGTCCGCGGACGACGGTACTCCACCGGGCGGCCCGGGCTGTTCGGTGGACGGCGAAAAGCCCCGGCCGGGTGGGCCGGGGCTTTTCGACAAGCCGGTGCGCGCCTAGGCGGAGCGGCCGCGGCGCAGGCGAACCTCTTCGAGGCGCTCGTTGAGGATGTCCTCGAGCTCGGCGATGGTGCGCCGCTCGAGGAGCATGTCCCAGTGCGTACGCGGCGGCTTGGCCTTCTTCTGCTCGGGCTCGCTGCCGTCGACCAGCCGCGCCACGCTGCCGTCGAACTTGCACTCCCAGGTCATCGGAACCTCGGCATCGACGGCGAACGGTACCTCGAACTGGTGCCCCTTCGCGCACAGGTATTCGCGGGTCTGACGCGGAGCCAGCTCGGTGTTGCGGTCGGACTCGTAGCTGACGGCTCCGAGACGGCTGCCGCGCAGCATGCGCTCGCCCATGGTCGGTCTTCCCCTTCGAATCGTGTTGCGCTTCGCTGTAATCAACGACGCCACGTGGTCTGACGATTCCCACCGCGGGCGGGCAGATTACACGACCTACCCGGGACTGCGGTAGGTTCGTCGCCGGGTCGGTACCCTGATTTTACGTTGGGTTTCAATCATCGACCACATCGTGCGATGCGTCGCGCGGCTCACCGATGGTAGTTTCGGCAGGTCACCCTGCAGGTTGACGGTTCTCACCCGCCGTGTGGTGGCACATTTCCCGACACCGTGAGCCGGGTGAGAGCCGACGTGAGCTGGGTCACCTGGTCGCGGAGATCGTCCGCCCAGGCGTGCGCACGATCCGCCTCGGCGCGCAACCGTACCAGCTCCTCACGTGCGGAAATGAGCGCCGCCTCGGCTCCGGCGGCCCGGGATCCCTCCGCGTCCAGGCGCCGCCGCAGCCGGCTTTCGGTCTCCGCACCCTCCCGCAGGGCCCGTTCGACGGCGGTGTGCGCGATGTCACGCTCCCGCAGCGCGTTCCCGGCCAGATCGCGGGCCGCGTCACGCTCCCGGTAGGACTCCGCCCGCAGCGCCGCCTCCGTCGCGGCCTCACGCCGGGCCGCGTCACGCTCCGCGGCGACCGTGTCGGCCGCCTCGCGGTACTGCGCGATCGACTGCTGCGCCGCCGCCCGCGCCGCGGCGACCGTCTCCTCGGCGGCCGCCTGCACCTCGGCGACCCGGCGGTCACCGTCCGCACGCGCGTCCTGCACGGAGCGTTCGGCTCGGGCGCGGACGTCGGCGATGGTGCGCTCCATCGCCGATCGTGCTTCCGTGACCGTCGCCTCCGCGTCCGCCTGCGCCGCGACCATCGCCTGCTCGGCCGACGACTTCAGCTCCGCGATCCGGGCCGCGGCCAGCGCGTTGGCGTCGGCGATGCGCCGCTCCGCCTCCTCCCGGGCCGCGGCGACCCGGGCGTCGGCCTCCGCCGCCACCCGCCGGCCGTGCTCGGCGGCCTCCTCGGCGGTACGGCGGGCCTTCGCCTCGACGGCGTCGATGCGCTGCTGTGCCTCGGCGAGGCGCGCGTTGGTCTCGCCGTGTACGAACGCGAGCTCGTCCTCGGCCGCCAGCCGCCGCGCCGCCTCCTCGAGCAGCTCGCCCTGCTTGGCCATGGCCAGGTTGTGCGAGGCGTCGGCCTCGGACCGTTGCCGGGCCGTCTCCGCCCGGGCGTCCTCCATCGCCGCCCGGGCCCGGCGCGCCTCGTCGCGGGCGTCGTCGCGCTCGGCGTGCGCCGTGACGAGTCCGGCGGCCGCCTCGGCGCGGGCCTCGGCGACCTGGCGCTCGATCCCGGACGTGGACACCTCGGCGTGCAGGGCCTCGACGAGATCGGCCAGGGACTGGTCGAGCCGTTCGGCGATCTCGAACGCCCGGGCGACCTGGCCGGTGAGCCCCGGTGACGTGCGCTGGCGCATCCGGGCGTTGCGGGCGTTGCGCTGGCACTCGCCGTCGTTGTCGCGGCAGTACCGGAACGGGCGCCCGGCGGCGCTGCGCTGGGGGACGGGGCGCCCGCAGTACGCGCACGGGCGTTCCTCGCCGCCAAGCTCATCCACGACCCACTCGCCGGCCGCGGCGCCGTCGCCGTCGAGCCGTACGTCGATCCGAGACTCTGTCACGGCGCACAGCGTAGGGGAGAGTTTCGCGCTGGTCAGCCCGACACGCCGAATTATCGAATTGCTATTACCAATAATTCGATAATTCGGCGTGAGGGGCGCCGGGAGCGTCGGGACGGCCGCCGGAGGCGGTACACCATAATGTCAGTTATGTGGTACACCACACGGCGGCGTATGTTGCGTACGCTGTCGGCGGTCGATCTCGGAGGTGCCGAGCGTCGCGGCTGGCGAAGTCCGCCCACCCCGAGGTCCTACGACGACGCCGAGTGCCCCGGACCCCGCGCGGCGTGGCCTGGATCAGGACTGCTGGGACCCGTCGGGCTCGCACGGACGTCACGTAAGACGGTCCGTTTTCAGCGCTGTCGGGCGGGCGACGCGTGCGCGAAGGCGAGGGCGGTGGCTGCGGTGACGGCGGCCGCGGCGAGCATCGGCCACGCCGGGCCGGCTGACAGTGCGGCGCCCATGGTGACGACGCCGGCTGAGGCGCCTGCCTGGCGGGACGCGTTGAGGACGGCGGCCGCGGCGCCTGTCGTGCCCGGCGGGGCCGCGTTCACGATTGCCGTGGCCAGCGCCGGCAGGGCGAACGACACTCCAGAACCGGCGGCGAGCAGCCCCGTTGCCAGCAACGGCAATCCACCGGCGACGGCGAGCGAGAAGGCCAGCACTCCTGCGCCGCAGGTGAGCAGGGCCAGGCCGGTGAGGATCGGACGGTACGGGCCGACGCGCGCCACGATCCGGCCGGTCAGCGGTGGGCCGGCCACAAACGGGATCGTCAGCGGGAGGAACGCCAGGCCGGTCTGCAGGGGCGTGAAGTGGTGGGCGCGGTGGAGGTACAACGGCAGGACGAAGAGGATTCCGGCCAGGACGAAGTTGACCGTCGCGCCTGCCAGCAGGGCGGCTCGCACACGGTGTTCGCGCAGTAGCGGACGGTTGAAGACCGGCGTGGGGCTGCGGCGTTCCAGGGCGGCGAACAGGGCCAGCGCCACGGCGGTGGCGAGGGCGGCGAAGAAGGTGTGCGGCCACTGGTGAGCGCCGGCCGCGATCAGCGTGTCGGTGGCCAGCGCGAGGGTCGCGGTGGCTGCCAGGTGTGCGCACCAGTCGATCCGGGCCGTGATCGGTGCCGGGAGCGCTGGCGAGCCCGGCATCGAGCCCGGTGTCGGGGCTGACGTCGAGCCCGGCGTCGCGGTCCGCGCTGCTACCGCTGCTGAGGCTGGTGCCGCGCCTGGTGTCGTGGCCCGCGCTGGGGTGGGGGCGGCGGCGGTCAGGAGCAGGACCAGGGCGCCGATCGGGACGTTGATCAGGAAGACGGCGCGCCAGCCGGCCGTGGCGACCAGGGCGCCGCCGGCGATCGGGCCCGCCGCGACCGCCGCGCCGCTGGTGGCGGCCCAGGTGGCGATGGCCTTCGCGCGGGCGGCCGGGGCCGGGTACAGGGCGGCGATCATCGACATGGATGCCGGTACACAGGCGGCGGCCGCGACACCCATCACTGCCCGCAAGGCGACGAGCGGCCACAGCGCCGGGGCCAGGGCGCTGAGCAGGGACGCGGCGGTGAAGACGGCGATGCCGGTGCGGAAGAGGCGGGGTGCGCCGTAGCGGTCGGTGGCCGCGCCCGCGGACAGGAGCAGGGCGGCGAACGTGACCGTGTACGCGGTGGTCGCCCACTGCAGGCCCGCTGTCGACGCGGACAGGGAGCGGGCCAGGTCCGGCTCGGCGACCGCGAGGACGGTCATGTCGAGCAGGACCATGAAATAGCCGAGCGAGATACCGGTCAGGGCGCGGCGGGGCCGGGCCGGGGCGGGGATGGTCAAAGTGGTCACGGTCATCACCGTCGCCGTTGCGGCCGTGGCGAGACACCGGCTGGGACGCAGGCCGCGTTCGGGAAAACCGAATGCGCGGGCGGTGAGAATGGGCGCGTGGAACTTCGGCAGTTGCGGACGTTCGAGGCGGTCGTGCGGCACCGGACGGTCACCGACGCCGCCGTCGCATTGGAGCTGGCGCCGTCGTCGGTGTCGCAGCAGATCCGGACGCTGGAGACCTCGCTCGGGGTGGCGCTGTTCGTGCGCGGGCCGCGCGGGATGGAGCTCACGGCCGGCGGGCGGCGGCTGGCCGACTGGGCGCGGACGCTGCTTGAGCAGGCCGACGCCGCGGTCCGGGACGTGCGCGGTGAGCGGCCGGTACTGCGGCTCGGGGCGCTGGAGACGATCGCCGGCGCGTACGTGCCGCGGGTGCTGGAGCGGCTCGCGCGGCGGCGGCCCGGGATCGACGTCGACGTGCACGCCGACCGGGCCCGCGACGGGCTGCTGCGCGGCGTGGCCGGCGGGCAGCTCGACGCCGCGCTGCTGCTCGACGCCGGCGACGGTATCGGCGGGCTGGGGTTCACGCCGCCGACGGACGGGCTGACGTACGTCGACCTCGAACCGGTTCCGCTCGCGCTCGTCGCCGCGCCCGGGCATCCGCTTGCCGGGCGGGAACAGCTATCCGCCGGGGACCTGCGCGGGGAGCGGCTGCTCGTCAACGTTCCGCAGTGCTCGTTCTGGCTCGCCGGGCAGCGGCTGTTCGGGGACGGGCCGCGGCGGGTCAGGGCTGGGGGAGTACCGGTGATGCGGGCCTGGGCCGAGCACGGCCTCGGGGTCACGCTCCTGCCGGAGTTCGCCGTCGCCGCCGGGCTGCGCGAGGGACGGCTCGCGCGGCTGCCGCTCGCGGTGCCCGACCTGCACCTACGGCTCGTGTGGCGGCGGGACCGGGAGCGGGAGGCCGGGATGCGGGACGTGCTGTACGCGGCGTCAGCGGGCGGTGGCCGAGACCTCGGGCACGAGGACCCCGAATAGCCGTCGGCAGGGTCGCTTCAGCAGGTCGTCGCGAAGCCCTCGAGCAGGTTCTTGTCGTACACGAAGATCACGTAGAGGTCGAAGTCGCGGCGGGTGACCGGGGTGCCGTACTGGGCCAGGACGTCGGCGGGGGTGCCGTACATCGGGCGCTGCTTTTCGAGGAGCACGAAGCGGGCGTCGTGGGTGGCCGGGTCGTACATGTCCGTGTGGGTCTGCCAGCACATGCCGACCAGGCGGCCGGGCGCACTCAGCGTCGGCACCACGGTTACCCGGCGTGAGGTGCCGACGGTGATATTGTTCGATACCCAGTACGAGCCGAGACCGTATTGCAGGCCACGGCTTTCCAGCCAGTCCGCGGCCTCCTGGCCCTCGACCGGCTCGGCGCGGGGCGGGGCGTAGGCGACGAGCGAGACCAGCAGGACCGCGAGGACTGCGGCGGTCAGCGCCCGGATGGCCTGGCCGGTTCGCTCGGCTCGCCGTCCTCGCAGCCAGCGGGCGGTCGTTCGGCCCGCGAGGACGGCGGCCATCGGCAGGACCGGGGCCACTTCCCGGGTGGCGAGGAGATCGATCGGGAGCGTCGAGACGATCTCCGCGGCGATGTCGGCGACGATGGCCACGGCCAGGATCGCGTCGAGCCGGTCGGCGGTGCCGCGGAGCATTGCGACCACGGTGAGCAACAGCGCGGCGATCGCCAGCACCAACCCCGGCACTCGTACTGCCTGTAGCGCAGTTTCTACCCAGGGTGACTGGACGCCGGGGCGGGTGACGCCGAACAGGATGCCGACCATGCGCGTCACCATCTGCGTGCGGTCCGGCCACTGTTCGATCGGTGAGAGCTGGATCGGCGGCTTCGGGGCGCGGAACCCGTCGAGGCGCTCGATCAGCCACAGCGCGGCGTGGGAGGCGACGATCGAGGCCAGGCCGGCCGCGGCGAGCCGGGCGTCGGTGCCACGGAAGGAGCGTGCCCGAATTGCCCGGTACACGCCGACAGCCACGAGCGGCGCCGCACCGACGAACGTGATGAGCGGGTCACCCATCGCACCCCAGGCGAGGACCGCCGCGACCGCGAACGGCAGCCACGCACGGTCACGGGCCCGGGCCACGAGCAGCCAGGCGATGAGCAGCGGCACCGCGGAGCCGGTGTGGTTCGGCGAGGACAGCAGCGTCTGGTACCCCACGCCCGGCGCCGGCACGAGCAGGATCGCCACCGCGATTGCCGCCGCCAGCCAGCCAGATTGCCCCGCCACGAGGCCGTTGCGCGCCGCTGGCCAGCCAAGCCGCGCCGTGGCCGGTCTGCCACTGCGCCCCGCCCGCCAGCCGCGTCCCGCCGGCCGGTCACGGCGTGTCGTCGGCCCGCCGTCCGCCGTGTCGTCCGGCGTGTCGTCGGTCCGATGAACCGGTGTGTCGTCGGCACGGTCGGTCGGTGTCCCGTCGTCCGGCGTGCCGTCCGGTGTGTCGTCGGCCCGGTCGGTCGGTGTGTCGATGGCCTGGCCGGCCGGTGCGGTGGGCGTGCTGCGATCCCAGGCCAGCCAGGCGGCGAGGAGCACCGCCAGGGTCCAGGACAGGGCCGCGGCGATGTGGATCTGGTCCGTCGTGACGCCGGTGACGAGCTGGATCAGGCCGTACTGCACCAGTTCCGTCGGATAGAACGACACGTCCGAAAGCGTCCAGCCGCGCAGCAGCACGTTGCCGTGGAACAGGTCCCACGCCTGCAGCGCGTTGCTCGCCCCGTCGCTGTTGACCGTCACCGCGCAGGCCATCCGCAGGTACGCCAGGAACAACCCGATCGCGGCCGCCGCCACCAGCAGCGGCGGCCAGGCCCGGCGCAGCCTCACGCGACGCCCCACTCCGCCAGGACCTCGGCGGTGTGCTGCCCCGGCAGCGGCGGCTCACCCAGCGTGACGGGCCGCGGCGACGCCGAGAACCGCGGCGCCGGTGCCGGTTGCGTCACGACATCGTCACCCGTGGTGATGAACGTGTGGCGGGCGGCGAGGTGCGGGTCCGACGGGGCTTCCGTGAGCGAGAGGACCGGGGCCACGCACGCATCGGTACCGTCGAACAGCGCCGCCCAGTCGTCGCGGGACCTCGTCGCGAACGTCTCCGCCAGCCGGGCCCGCAGCTGCGGCCAGCGGGCGACGTCGAACTGCTCGGGCGCGTCGTCGAGGCCGAGGCGGGCGATCAGCTCGGCGTAGAACTGGGGTTCCAGGGCGCCGACGGCGACGTACCGGTCGTCGGCCGTGCGGTACACGTCGTAGAACGGCGCGCCGGTATCGATGAGGTTCACGCCCCGCTGGTCGCGCCACAGCCCGGTGGCGAGCAGGCTGTGCAGGATCATGGACAGGTGGGCGGCGCCGTCGACGATCGCCGCGTCGACGACCTGACCACGCCCTGTAGTCTCGGCGGAACGCAGCGCAGCGAGGATGCCCACGACCAGGTACAGCGCGCCGCCGCCGTAGTCGCCGAGCAGGTTCACCGGCACCTGCGGCGGCCCGCCGGCCCGGCCGACCGCGTGCAGGGCACCGGTGCGCGCCAGGTACGTGATGTCGTGGCCGGCCCGCGCGGCGAGCGGACCGTCCTGGCCCCAGCCGGTCATCCGCCCGTACACCAGGGCCGGATTGCGGGCCATGACCTGCTCCGGGCCGACCCCGAGCCGCTCGGCAACTCCCGGTCGGAAACCCTCGATGAGCACCTGAGCACGCTCCGTGAGGGCGAGGACGACCTCGACACCCTCCGGCGTTTTCAGGTCCGCCGCTACGGAGCGTTTCCCACGGTTCGTCAGATCGCCGGCGGGGGGCGGCGCGATCGGCGAGCCCGGCCCGACCCGGTCGACGCGGACCACGTCGGCGCCGAGATCGGCCAGCAGCATCGCGGCGAACGGGCCGGGACCGATGCCCGCCAGCTCGACCACGCGCAGGCCCCGCAGCGGTCCTTCGCTCATGCGAGCAAGTTACCGGTCGATCACCTGACAGACGAAAACGCCCCAACCCAAATACCGTCGCTGGTACTGCAAGTGCGTTCGACGCGCCGTAACCAAGTACTCACGCATCGCCGGGGCGTCGGGGGAGTCCGGATGCGCGCGCAGCCATTCGGCGACCGTCCACCACTGCGAGGCCACGTACCGGTCCCAGCTGTCACCGTCGGCGAGCACCATCTCGACCAGCTCCAGGCCGGCCTCCTCGAGCCGGTCACCGGTCCCCGCCAGCGTGGTGAACGCTCCGCGCGGCATCGACAGCGCCTCGTACGCCTCGTCCGGGGTGTCGTCGGCCCAGTACGGCTCGCCGATCAGCAGCAACCCGCCGGGGCGCAGCGCGCGGCGCATCAGGTCCGCGGTGCCGGCCAGGCCGCCGCCGATCCAGGTCGCGCCGATGCACGCCACAACGTCGTACTCCAAGTGCTCGCCCGACTCTACAGCGTCATTGACGGACTGGGCGGCCTCGCCGAGCACGAACGTCACGCGATCAGCCACCCCCAGCTCCGCCGCGCGTTCGCGGGCGGCCGGGACGAACACGGTACTGATGTCGACACCCCGGCCCTCGATCCCGAACGCGTCCGCCCAGCGGCACAGCATCTCGCCCTTGCCGCTGGCCAGGTCGAGCATCCGCCGGCCGGGGCGCAGGCGGCAGATCTCGCCGAGGAGCATGAGCTTCTCCTCGGTGAGCGGGTTCAGGATCCGATGCCCGGCCTCGGCGATCTCGTGCGCGCGTAGAACGTCCATGCCGGTGACCGTGGCAGTGCGGTACACGTGCTGTCTATGGCTTTAGCCTCGCGTCCGCGGGAACCGTGGCCTTCTGGCTCGTGCCGGCTCATCGTTTCCGCTCGGGCCCGCGCGGAGTTGGCTCCCGATCGTGGCGGCTCAGGGCTTGTGGCCCGTGCCCGCGCGGACCAGCGAGAACGCCAGGCCGGTCAGCGTCGATCGGGCCTCGGGGGACAGGTGCGCGGTCAGCTCCAGGACGCGGCGGCCGATCTCCCGCTCACCCTCCGTGACCAGGCGGCGACCCTCGTCGGTGAGCGAGACGAGTACGGCCCGGCCGTCGTGCGGTGACGGTGAGCGACGGACCAGGCCGCGCTTCTCGGCCCGGGAGACCAGGCCGGTGATCGACGACTTGTCCAGGCCCAGGTGGCCGCCGAGCTCGAGCATGCCGACCTGGCGGTCGCGCAGGATGCCCAGCAGCCGGATCTGCACGACCGACATGTCGTGCGGCGCGCCGGCCGCGGCCAGGATGCGCTGGATCTGGAAGGACAGCTGCACCAGCGCGTCCACGGTGTCGTCGTCGGTGGTCATCCGTCCAGCGTACGGCATGTAGTACGTGCCACAAACTACCGCAACGCGGCTCAGGTCGGCGACGAGGCCGGAGATCCGTCGGCGGGGCCGGGTATTAGCGACGTTGGGCGCTAGCGGCGACCGGGTCCTCCGCGGCGGGCCCGGTCCCGGTAGCGCTGCGCGAACTCACGATTACGCGGCGACAGCCGGTCGAAGCCGGGCGGCAGCGGGTGGTCCGGCTGCGGACCGTCGGGACCCGGCGACTGCGGCGGGCCGCCCGGGCCCGGCAGATGTGGCGGGCCGTCGGGGCGCGGGGGCTGGGGTGGCTGGTCGGTACCCTCCGTCTCCTCGCGGGTCAGGTGGGTCTCCGCCGCCTGGTGCAGGTCGACGTCGTGGACCAGGATGCGCGCGGTGTCGTCGTCGAGCTCGCCGCGCACGACGCCGCCGACGACCGCGGCGCGCTGCTTGTCGAAGTCGTCCGGGGTCGGCGGGCCACTGTGGGTGACTGTCTCCCAGATCATCGACTCGCCGCGCTCTAGCAACTGATTGGCGCTTTCACGCTCACCGTGCGTGTCGATGTTGAGGCGGCGGACCAGGGTACGGATCGTGGTGCCCTGTAGCAGCAGCGTGCCGAGCGTGACGAACAGGGCGATCGCCTGGATCGCGTCGCGGCCCGGGAACGGCTCGCCGTCGTGCAGGGTGGGCGGGATCGCCGCGGCCGCGGCCAGGGTCAGGATGCCGCGCATGCCGGTCCAGCCGACGATCAGCGACTCCCGCGGCGTCGGCGCGCCCAGCGGGCCCCGCCACTCGCCGGCCGACTGCTGCATGCGGCGGCGCGCCATCCGGGACTCCGCCCGGCGCTTGACCCGCTCACGGAATCGGGCGTCCTGGTCCATCTTGCGTACGAACGCTCTGCGGCGCAGGTCCCACCACCAGAACATCAGCCACACCGCGACCAGGCGGAACACGATGACGGTGACTAGGAGTACCGCTGCGGCTACTAATGTGATGGTGAGGCCGGGCTTTGCGGTGGTGTGCGACAGGTCCGACACCACGAAGCGGAGTTGCAACCCGATGTAGGCGAACACGAACGTCTCGAGCAGGAAGTCGAAGACCGGCCAGACCGCGTCCTCCTGCAGGCGGGTGCGGTACGCCGTCGGGTACTGGAACTTCGGGTCCATCAGCGTGTTCGCGCTGAACATGAACGCGCAGCTCACCACGGCCAGGATGCCGGAGGCGTGGATCTGCTCGGCGGTCAGGAACGCGGTGAACGGCAGCAGCAGCGCAAGCGACGTCTCCAGCACCGGATTGTGCAGCCGCGGCCGCAGCCACAGCGCGACGATCGAGAACACGCCGCCGACGAACACGCCGAGGACCGCGGTGTACAGGAACAGCAGGAACGGGTTGTCGATCATCGTCTCCTCGGCGCCCGCCGCGGCCGCCGCCACCCCGAACAGCGTCAGCGCCGTCGCGTCGTTGACCAGGCTCTCGCCGGTGAGGATCGCCGACACCCGCCGCGGCAGCCCCAGTTCGTCACCGTGCGACACCGTCGTGATCGTGTCCGGCGGCGCCAGGACCGCACCGAGCAGCAGCGCCGCCGGCAACCCGATCGCGGGCATCAACCAGCTCCCGACCAGCCCGACCGCGCCCATGGTGAGCACCACGAGCGTTACGCCAAGGGTCAGGATCGGCCGCAAATTCTGCGAGAACCCCGAGAACGAAGCGTTACGGGTCGCCGAGTAGAGCAGCGGCGGCACCACGACGGCCAGAATGAGCTCCGAGTCCAGTTCCAGCCGTGGTACCCCGGGCAGGAACGACGCCGCGGCCGCCAGCACGACGACCACCAGCCCCGGCTGCACCCCTCTGCGGTGCGCGACCGCCGATACCGCGATTCCGCCGACGATGATCAGGAGCAGCTGGACACCGTTCACGAAAGATCACCCTAATTCGGTACCGCACTCGCGCGCATGAATTCGTACGCGCCACGCAACCGCGTGTGCAGCATTTTGCTCGCCAAACCGATATCGAGCCGGATGTCACCAGGCCGTCCCGACCCGGACGCGGAGCGTAGTTTCCCCTTGTCGAGCCCGTCCCGTTCGGCGACGAGCACCCCGAGGTCGTACCGGCTCACCGCATCGGCCCCGGCCACGTTGATCACCCCGCTGAAGTTTCCGGCCCCGATCTCCAGCAGCGCGTCCGCGAGATCGTCGGCGTGCACCGGCTTGCGGATCTCGTCGGTGAACAGCGCGCCGTCGATCCGCCCCGCGACCAGGTCGTACGTCAGCTGCTCATGCCCACCGCCACCGTTGGCGATGATCAGCGACGTGCGCACGATCGCCGCCCCGGGCGCGATGGCCCGCACCGCGGTCTCGGCCGCCGCCTTCGCCGCCCCGTACGGGTAGATCGGGTCCGGCAGGTCGCCCTCCGTGTACTCGCGCCCGGCCCGCCCGGAGAAGATCGCGTCGCTGGACACGTGCACCAGCCGGACCCGATCACCACAGGCCAGGGCTATGTTGGCGGCCCCGTCGGCGTTGGTCACCCAGTCGTTGCGGTTGCGGCCGGCGGCGGTGTGGATGACGAGATCGGGCCGGATCGCCTCGATGGCGTCGGCGACGGCCTCCCGGTCGCGGATGTCGAGCCGGACGGGGCTGATCGCCGCCGCGAACTCGGCGCCGATCCCCGCAGTGATCCCCGCGCCGGCACCGTGAGTGGCTCCGTGACCGGCACGGTGGTCAGCGCCTTGGTCAGCACGGTGGTCAGCGCCCCGGCCAGTGCCCTGGTCGTGACCCCGGCCGGCGCCTCGGTCAGCGCCGCTGCCAACGCCCTGGCCAGCACCGTCGCCGGCGCCGGGCTCGGCTGCGGGGCCGCCGGGACGGGGGCCGGCGGTGGCTTGGACCGCCTCGATCCACGGCCGTACGTGGGTGCCCAGCACGGTGTGCCCCGCCGCTTTGGCCAACAACGCCACGCGCCGGCCGAGCGAGCCGGTCGCTCCGGTGATCAGGATTCGCGCCATGGGCATCAGTAGTACCGCAGAGCTAGCCGCAGATCGCTCCGTGGTGGGACGTGACGGTGCGTGTCGCGCTCGTACGGTCCCGCCATGAGCTCAGGACCATCAGCGGAACGTGACCGCGCCGTCGACGCCCTGCGAGCGATCGCGATCTGTGGCGTGGTGCTCGGGCACTGGCTCGTCACCGCTGTCGTCGTCAGCGGCGACACGATCCGGGTGGCCAGTCCGCTGCGCGCGGTGCCCTGGCTCGCCCCGGCGTCGTGGCTGTTCCAGACCCTCGCCCTGTTCTTCTTCGTCGGTGGCCTCGTCGCCACCCGCCCGCGCCCCGGGAAGGCGGGCCTCGCCGCGACCGGCGCCCGGCCCGAGGTGCGCCAGGCGGGGGCGGTTGCGAATCGAGGGTCGCGTGATGTGGCGATCGGTGCCCTCAAGGTCGCGGACGGTGCCGCAGGTGACCAAGGCGGGCCGGGTGACCAAAGCGGCCGAAGTGGTCGGGATGACCGAGGTGGACGCAACGAGCGGGGTGGTCGGGATGACCGGGGTGGCGAGAACGGGCGGGGCAGGCAAGGTGCGCGGCGGGGCTACGGGCGGTGGCTGACGGGGCGGCTGGAACGGCTGTTCCGGCCGGTACTGGTGCTCGTCGCCGTCTGGAGCGGTCTGGTCATCGCCGCGACAGTGTGGACGTACGTGACTGCGGCGTCACCGAGCGTCGATGATTCGGCGAGTGGGTGGGCCGGGTTCGTCGATCACCTCGCGGTGGCGGTCCGGTCGCACACCGTGTTGAAGCTGGTCGCGTCGCCGCTGTGGTTCCTGCTCGTGTTCGCGGCGCTCACGATGGCCCGGCCGCTCGTCGCGCGGTTGCATCCCGGGTGGCCGCTCGCCGTCGTCGCGGCCGTGGACCTCGGGCGGTTCGGACTCGGGGCGCCCGCCTGGATCGGGTGGGTGAACCTGGCGGCCGGCTGGCTCGTGCCGTTCTGCCTCGGCGCCGCCTGGTCGAAGGGGCGGTTCCGGGCCCGGGGGAGCGCCTGGTTCATGCTGCTCGGCGGGGCCGGGGCGACGGTGGTGCTGACACGCTGGTTCGGCTACCCGGTGTCGATGGTCGGCGTGCCTGGGCAGGGCATCTCCAACCTGAATCCGCCGACCCTCGCCGCGGTCACGTTCGGTATCGCACAGTGTGGCGCAGCATTGCTGCTGATGCCGGTGTTGCATCGCCTCATGCGCCGGGACCGGCCGTGGCGGATGGTGACCGCGGTCAACCTCTCCGCGATGACGATCTTTCTGTGGCATCAGACGTCGCTGCTGGCCGTCACGCTGCTGACGCCCGCGCCGCTGTCTGGGCTGCACACCGCGCCGGAAGGGCCGTCGTGGCTGTTTGCGCGGCTGTTGTGGCTGCCGGTGTTCGCTGTCGTGCTCTCGGGCTGCTGGGTGCTGTTCCGCCGACACGAGCGACGCCGCCCAGCCGGCCGTCCGGCGCGGGACACCCCGATTGACGCACCATCGGATCGACGCGCCCGGAACAAGCACCGCGGGGAGGAACACTGCAGCGAGGACCACTGCGGGGACGACCACTGCGGGGACGACCACTGCGGGAACGACCACTGCGGGGACGACCACTGCGGGAACGACCACTGCGGGGACGACCAGTGTGGAGATGAACGCGGCAGTGGCCACGCCAAAGAGCTCCGGCCGCTGGCCGACGCCTCGCCAGGCATCCGTCCATGACGTCGGCTGTCAGTTGAGGGTTGTGCTGGCGACGCATGACCCGGCACCTGCGCCTGACCGCAGTCGGCGTGACGCCGGGCAAGCGCGCCATCGCACCCGGTGGTGGCTACGCGGTTGGGCCGAACCACTTCTGGAGGTGGTCGGTCAGTGACTGCTGGTCGTCGCCGAGCCACGCCACGTGACCGTCCGGGCGGAGCAGCACTGCTGGGTGCTCGAGGTCCTTTGTCGCCTCCACGACGTGGTCGACGCGGTCCGTCCAACCCGCGACCGACAGCCGGCCCGTCTGGTCGAGGAGCAGGCCGCGGCCGGTGCGCAACAGCTCGTACAAGCGGCCGTGTTGCAGGGGAAGGTCGCGCAACCGGCGGCCGAGCAGTGACGGGCCGGGGCCGAAGTCGTAGCGGATGCCGATCGCGGTGATCTTCTCGATGAGGTGGCGGCGGACGTCCTCGAACTGGGCCAGCTCGGTGCCCAGGCGCCGGACCGCCTGGGCGCCCGGCTCCAGGGACATGAGTTCCATCTGGGCGCGGGTGTTGTCCAGGACCGCGGCGGCGACCGGGCGGCGCTCGGGCTCGTACGTGTCCAGCAGATCCGGCGGGGCCCAGCCGGCGATCGCGGCGGCGAGTTTCCAGCCGAGGTTGAACGCGTCCTGGATGCCGAGGTTCAGGCCCTGGCCGCCGGCCGGCGGGTGGGTGTGCGCGGCGTCGCCGGCGAGGAAGACCCGGCCTGACCGGTACTGATCAGCCAGCCGGGTCGCGTCGCCGAAGCGGGACAGCCAGCGGGGCGAGTGGGCGCCGAAGTCGGTGCCGGCGGTCGCCATCAGTTGTTGCCGGAATTCCTCGAGCGTCGGCGGTACGTCACGATCCTCGGCCAGCCCCGCCGCCGGCACCACCACCCGGTACACGCCGTCGCCGATCGGGCCCGCGCCGAACCGCAGCTGCGTCTTGCGTACCTCCGTCATCACCGCCAGGACCTCCTCCGGCGGCGTGGTCAGTTCCAGCTCGCCGAGCAGGGTCTCGGCGCGGCTCGGCTCGCCGGGGAAGCCGATGCCGAGCAGTTTGCGCACGGTACTGCGGCCGCCGTCGCAGCCGACCAGGTACCGCGACCGCAGGGTCGTGCCGTCCGCCAGCTCCACCGTGACGATCTCGGTGTCCTGGTGCAGGCCGGTCACCGTGCGGCCGCGGCGGATCTCCGCGCCGACCTCCACGGCGTGTTCGTAGAGCAACTGGTCGGTGACGTTCTGTGGGATTCCGAGGACGTACCCGTGGGCCGTGTCCAGGTCGTCCGGCCATGACGCTGCGATACCGGCGAAGAACCCGCCGTTCTCGTGGCGCCTGCCGTGCTCCAGGAAGCGCTCGAGCAGGCCGCGCTGGTCCATCAGCTCGATGCTGCGCACGTGCAGGCCCAGCGAGCGCACGACCCTCGTCAGCTCGAGGTCCCGCTCCAGGACCACCACTGTCACGCCGCGCAGCCGCAGCTCCGCGGCCAGCATCAGGCCGGTCGGCCCGCCGCCGGCGACGATCACGTCGATCACGTGCAATCCCCCTGCCAAAAGCGCCCGTACGCCACGAATTGCGTACGTTCCGGCTCCGGCCGATGATTCTGCGTGACCACCCGGGTCTTGCCGCAAGCCCCCGGTACTGATATACGTTGAGTACGGCGAGGGAATACCCCTCGTCATTTTTTGTGCCCGGATCAGTCGGCTCGCGGGCAAGCAGCGCCGCGGAGTGGTCAGCGGACTGGTCTGCTCGACGGCAAGCGAAGCGCAGGAGCGGTGCGCGAGAGCGGTGCGCGAGAGCGGCTGGTCAGCTCGGGCGGGCGGCGGTCGCGTACGACGCCAGGGTGAACCACGCGGGCAGGGCGCGGCGCAGATGCTCCGGGCCGCGCACCCGCAGGGCCTCATCGCGCTGGGCGTGCTGCCAGGTGACGTCGCCGCGCCAGACCTCGGTGAGGCGGCGTAGGGAGCCGTGCACCGTCACCGACACGTCGAAGCCCGGGTCGGCGTCGCACACGTCGGCCTCGCGGGCGGCGATGACCAGCCACCAGCGCCGCTGCGGGGACGGGACGTCGGTGAACTCGAACGCCACGACCGACCTTCCCGGCGGTACGGCGTCGTGGTCGACCCGGCGGTGCATGTCCCAGAGCAGCAGCTTCGGGTCGAGGTCCGCGTCGCCGAGTTCGCCGATCCAGCGCACGCCCCAGACGCCGATCGCCTCCAGGATCGGGGCGAGCTCGAGGCCGGCGGCGGTGAGCACGTACCGGCCGTCGTCGTTGCGGACCAGGCCCGCCACGGTGAGTGAGTGCAACCGCTTCGACAGCAGCGCCGGGGACATCCGCGGCAGGCCGCGGCGCAGGTCGTTGAAGCGGCCGTTGCCCATCATCAGCTCGCGCAGGACCAGCATCGTCCAGCGCTCGTCGAGCAGCTCCATCGCCTTCGCGACCGGGCAGAACTGAAAGTAGCCCGCACCCATGCCGGAAGGGTAAAGCCGGGGTTACCCAGCGCTCCAGTACAGATCGTGTACTAGTTGCCGACAGTTGCCCGAACCTAGCGTGCTGGCATGACCACACCACTGAAGGACAAACACCGCGCCATCTGGGCGTCGGGCGACTATGCGGCCGTTGCCGCCGACATCATTCCGAGCCTCGGGCCGGTGCTCGTCGAGGCCTGCGGGATCGGGCCGGGGCAGCGGGTGCTCGACGTCGCCGCCGGGACCGGCAATGCCGCCATTCCGGCCGCGCTGACCGGGGCTGACGTCACCGCTAGTGACCTCACGCCGCGGCTGCTCGACATCGGCCGGCGGCTCGCCGACGAGCGGGACGCCAAGCTGACCTGGGCCGAGGCCGACGCCGAGGCGTTGCCGTTCGGTGACGGCGAGTACGACTGCGTGATCTCCTGCGTCGGGGTCATGTTCGCGCCGTTCCACCAGGCGGCCGCCGGCGAGCTCGTCCGCGTCTGCCGGCCCGGCGGGACGATCGGCCTGATCAACTGGACGCCGACCGGATTCATCGGGCAGCTGTTCGCCACCTTGAAGCCGTTCGCCGCGCCGCCGCCACCCGGTGCGCAGCCGGCGCCACTGTGGGGTGACGAGTCGCATGTCCGCGCGCTGCTCGGCGATCATGTCACCAGCGTGAGCGCGCAGACACGGACGGTGCGCGTCGAGCGGTTCGCGGCGGCGGACGGGTTCCGGGAGTACTTCAAGCACAACTACGGGCCGACGCTCGCCGTGTACCGGCTGCACGCCGACGACCCGCAGCGCACCGCCGAGCTCGACGCCGCCCTGGACGAGCTGGCCGGACGGTTCCGGGCCGCCGACGGCTCGATGGAGTGGGAATACCTGCTGCTGACCGCCCGCCGCTCCGAAGTGTGAGCCGGATACTACGCAGCGACACGGATGTCGGAGGGCGGCGCCGGGCAAAACGCCGTGCCGCAGCGTGGAGCCGAAGAAGTGCGAGCCGTGGAAGTGCGAGCCGTGGAAGTGCGAGCCGTGGAAGTGCGAGCCGTGGAAGTGCGAGCCGTGGAAGTGGAGAGCGTGCGCCTCCGGAGCGCGTGGCCGAGGGGAAGGCGTGGCCGAGGGGAAGGCGCGGTGCGTCGCGCGGGGAAGCCGGGAGCGCGCAGTTCCGGAGCGTGTGGCCGACGAACGCGCGGTGCCGCAGCGTGAGGGCCAGGCGAGCCGCAGCGTGAGGCCGGGGAGTCGCAGCGTGAGCGGTTCCGGCGCGCGTGGACGAGGACCGTGCGGTGTCGCTGCGTGAGGGCGAAGAATACGCAGCGGCGCGGCAGGGCGGTCTGGTGGAGGCCCGACCCCGTTGGTTACTCTTCGGTAGGTGAGCACTGAGGCTTTCGTTTTCGATGCCATTCGCACGCCGCGCGGCCGCGGTAAGAAGAACGGCTCGCTGCACGGCGTCAAACCCATCTCGCTGGTCGTCGGGCTGATCGACGAAGTGCGGCGCCGCAATCCTGGACTTGATCCCGAGCGGATCGACGACGTGGTGCTGGGTGTCGTCTCGCCGATCGGCGATCAGGGTTCCGACATCGCCCGCATCGCCGCCATCGCCGCTGGGCTCGGGGAGACAGCGGCCGGGGTACAGCTGAACCGGTTCTGTGCTTCTGGGCTGGAAGCGGTGAACATCGCGGCGCAGAAGGTGCGGGCCGGCTGGGAGGACGTCGTCCTCGCGGGCGGGGTCGAGTCCATGTCCCGCGTCGCGATGGGATCCGACGGCGGAGCGTGGGCGATGGACCCCGAGACCAACCTGGCCACCGGGTTCGTGCCGCAGGGCATCGGGGCCGACCTGATCGCGACCATGGACGGGTACGGCCGCGAGGACGTCGACGCCTACGCGCTGGAGTCGCAGACGCGGGCGGCGAAGGCGTGGGCCGGCGGGTACTTCAACCGCTCCGTCGTGCCCGTGCGGGACCGCAACGGGCTCGTCGTGCTCGACCGGGACGAGCACATCCGGGAGTCGAGCATGGACGGGCTCGGCGCGCTGCCCGCCTCGTTCGCGATGATCGGCGAGCTGGGCGGGTTCGACGCCGTGGCGCTGCAGAAGTACCACTGGGTGGAGCGCATCGACCACGTGCACACGGCCGGCAACTCCTCCGGGATCGTGGACGGGGCGTCGCTGGTGCTCGTCGGCAGCGAGGCGGCCGGGCGCGAGCACGGGCTCACCCCGCGCGCCCGGATCGTGTCCGCGGCCGTGAGCGGGGCCGACCCGCTGATCATGCTCACCGGGCCGGCGCCCGCCAGCCGCAAGGCCCTCGCGAAGGCCGGGCTGACCGTCGACGACATCGCGCTGGTCGAGATGAACGAGGCGTTCGCCGCCGTCGTGCTGCACTTCGCCAAGGACATGGGCTTCGACCTGGACCAGGTCAACGTCAACGGCGGCGCGATCGCCATGGGCCACCCGCTCGGCGCGACCGGCGGCATGCTGCTCGGCACCCTCGTCGACGAACTGGAACGCCGCGGCGAGCGATACGGGCTGGCCACCATGTGCGTCGGCGGCGGCATGGGCATCGCAACGATCGTCGAACGACTGTGAACCGGGGGAACGACGTGGAGATCATCCGTTATGAGCGCGGCGAGGACGGCGTCGTGCTGCTCACGATGGACGACCCGGCCCGGTCCGCCAACACCATGAACGCCGCGTTCACCGAGGCGTTCGGCGCCGTGGTCGACCGGCTGTACGCGGAGAAGGCCGACATCACCGGCGTCATCCTGGCCTCGGCCAAGAAGACCTGGTTCGCCGGCGGCGACCTGGACCTGCTCGGCAGCATCGGCCCCGACCAGGCCGCCGACATCATGGCGTCCACCACGCACCTCAAGTCGCTGCTGCGCCGGCTGGAGACGCTCGGCCGGCCGGTCGTCGCCGCGATCAGCGGATCCGCGCTCGGCGGCGGGCTCGAACTCGCCCTGGCCTGCCACCGGCGGATCGTCGCCGACGACGGCCGGATCGAGATCGGCTTCCCCGAGGTGACCCTCGGCCTGCTGCCCGGCGCCGGTGGCGTGGTGCGCACCGTCCGGCTGCTCGGGATCACCGAGGCCCTGATGCAGGTACTGCTGAAAGGCCAGCGCCACCGCCCCGCCAAAGCCCTCGACGTCGGCCTGGTCCACGAGCTCGCGCCCGCCGCAGAACTCGTCGACCGGGCCCGCGAGTGGATCGCCGCGAACGCGAACGCGGTGCAGCCGTGGGACGTCGCGGGGTACAAGATCCCCGGCGGCACGCCGACGAACCCCAAGTTCGCCGCGAACCTCCCCGCCTTCCCGGCCACGCTGCGCAAGGAGCTCAAGGGCGCCCCGTACCCGGCGCCGCGCAACATCCTCTGCGCCGCCGTCGAGGGCGCGCAGGTCGACCTCGACACCGCGTTCGTCATCGAGGGGCGGTACTTCGCCGAGCTCGCGACCAGCCAGACCGCCAAGAACATGATCAAGGCGCTGTTCTTCGACCTGCAGGCCGCGAACTCGCGCGGCAGCGGGAAGGTCACGTTCACCAAGGTGGCGGTGCTCGGGGCCGGCATGATGGGCGCCGCGATCGCGTACGTGTGCGCGAAGAACGGCCTCGACGTGGTGCTCAAGGACGTCACCCTCGAGGGCGCGCGGAAGGGCAAGGCGTACGCGGAGAGCCGCCGCCACGACCAGGCCCTGCTGGACCGGATCACCCCGACCGCGGACGTCGCCGACCTCGCCGGCGCCGACCTGGTCATCGAGGCCGTGTTCGAGGACCCGGGCCTGAAGCACAAGGTGTTCGCGGAGATCGAGGACGTCGTCGCCCCGGGCGCGCTGCTGTGCTCCAACACCTCGACGCTGCCGATCTCGATGCTCGCCGAGGGGGTCCGCCGCCGCGCCGACTTCATCGGGCTGCACTTCTTCTCCCCGGTCGACAAGATGCCGCTCGTCGAGGTCATCCGCGGCGCCGACACCTCCGACGAGACCCTGGACAAGGCCCTGGCGGTGGTACGGCTGCTGAAGAAGACTCCGATCGTGGTCAACGACAGCCGCGGCTTCTTCACCAGCCGGGTCATCGGCACGTTCACCATGGAGGGCCTGCGGATGCTCGCCGAGGGCGTCCCGGCCCCGTCGATCGAGCAGGCGTCCCTGCAGGCCGGCTATCCCGCTCCGGTACTGCAGCTGATGGACGAACTCACGCTCACCCTGCCGCAGAAGATCCGCAACGCGACGGCGGCGGCGATCGTCGCGGGCGGCGGCAGCTGGACGCCGAGCCCGGCCGACGAGCTGATCGACCGGATGGTCGACGACTTCGGCCGCCCGGGACGCTCCGGCGGGGCGGGCTTCTACGAGTACACGGACGGCAAGCGCACCGGGTTGTGGCCCGGACTCAAAGAGCATTTCGGCAAAAATGGAGAAACAAATTTCGCCGACATGCAGGAGCGGATGCTGTTCGCCGAGGCGCTCGAGTCGGTCAAGTGCCTCGACGAGGACGTGCTGACCTCGGTCGCCGACGCCAACGTCGGGTCGATCCTCGGCATCGGGTTCCCGGCCTGGACGGGCGGGGTGCTGCAGTACGTCAACCAGTACGACGGCGGCCTGCCCGGCTTCATCGCGCGGGCGAACGAGCTGGCCGAGCGGTACGGCGAGCGCTTCACCCCGCCGCCGCTCCTGCTGCGCAAGGCCGAGGAAGGCTCAACCTTCAACTAGCGAGCGGATCGCGGCTTCCAGGCCGGCGGCGTCGAGGGGATCCCCGGTGACGACGGCCTGGAGCATCGCCCCGTCGATGAGCGCGCTGACGGCCCGCGCGGCACGGTCCCCGGCCCGCGGGGCCAGGACCTGGTGCAGGCCGTCGAGCCACGCCCGGGCGAGGGGCCGCAGCTCGGGGACGCGGGCGGCGGCGAGGTACAGCTCGTACTCGAGCAGCGCCTTCGGCTTGTCCGCCAGATAGTCCGCGACGAGCCGGCTCAGCACCGCCGGGAAGTCGTCGGCCGCGTCGATCGCCGCCCGCCACTCGTCCAGGTCGCCGGCGGTCGAGTCGCTGACCAGCGCCAGGCCCGCCGCGATCAGGTCGGCCAGGGTGGGGAAGTAGTAGGTCGTGGCGCCGAGCGGCACGCCGGCCCGGGCCGCGACCATCCGGTGCGTGACCCGCCCGACGCCCACCTCGGCGACGACGGCGACCACGGCCTCGGCCAGCGCGCGCTTGCGGCCTTCAGGGTCTTTGCTGGTACCCACGTCAGTGCGCGCCGCCGAGATTCAGCACCACGACACCGGCGATGACCAGGCTCACCCCCACCACTTTAAGGACACTGAGCGGCTCGCCGAGGAACACCGCGCCGATCGCGACGATGGCGGCGGTGCCGAGGCCGGACCACATCGCGTACGCGACACCGACCGGCACCTCCTTCACCGACTGGGCCATGAACACGAACGCCAGGGTGTAGGCGGCCAGCACGCCGACCGTCGGCCACAGCTTCGTGAACCCGTCGGTGGCCTTGAGCAGGCTGGTGCCGACCACCTCCACGGCGATCGCGAGTCCGAGCATGATGTACGCCACGACGACCTCCTCAGACGCGGCAACTAGTACGATCGTACAAGTTGCTGGTCGTGATCGGCATACTGGTGCGTGTGACGTTGCACATCGACACCGCCCAGCGGCGGGCCCGGCTGGCGGTGCGGCACGGCCTGGCTGGTCCAGTACACCCGCGGAAAACGGCGGAAGAGGTCGCCTCGGATCTCGTCGCCCTGCACGCCACCGACCCGGCGACCGTCCACCTGTCCGTCGCCGCGCGGCTGCACCGGCCCCTCGTCGCGGATCTCGAGGAGGCGCTGTACGAGCGGCGCTCGCTGCTGCGGATGCTCGGCATGCGCCGCACGATGTTCGTGGTCCCGTCCGGCTTCGCCGCCGTCGTGCAGGCCGGCGCGACCCGGGCCGTCGCCGCCGAGCAGCGCCGCCTGCTGCTCAAACACCTGGCCGAGTGCGGGGTCGGCGACGCCGCGTGGCTGGAGGACGTCTCCGAGTCGGCGTACGAGGCGCTGCGCCGGCGGGGGAGCGCCACCGCCGCGCAACTGGCCGCCGACGAGCCGCGGCTGCGCAGCCAGCTGGTGTTTCCGCAGGGTACGCAGTACGTCACCAGCCGGATCCTGTTCCTGCTCGCGGCCGACGGGCGGATCGTGCGCGGCCGGCCCGTGGGGACGTGGATCAGCAGCCAGTACGCGTGGTCGTGCCTGCCCGACTGGCTTCCCGAGCCGATGCCCGAGCTCGACCCCGCCGCGGCCCGCACCGAGCTGGCGCGGGCGTGGCTGGCGCGCTTTGGCCCCGGTACAACCGCGGACCTGAAATGGTGGACGGGCTGGACCATGACGCACACCAAGGCGGCGCTGCGGGACCTGGCCGCCGTGGAAGTGTCCCTGGACGGCGGCGAGACCGGCTGGGTGCTGCCCGACGACACCGCCCCGGTCGACGACCCCGGGCCGTGGGTGGCCCTGCTGCCGGGCCTCGACCCGACGGTCATGGGGTTTCAGAGCCGGCTCTGGTACCTCGGGCAGCACGCACCCGCGCTGTTCGACCGCACCGGAAACGCCGGGCCGACCATCTGGTCCGGCGGGCGCATCGTCGGCGGCTGGGGCCAGCAGGCCTCGGGCCGGGTCGCGACCGAGTTCACCGAGGACGTCACGCCGGCCGTGCGCAAGGCCGTCGCCCGCGCCGCGGATGAACTGCAGGGCTGGCTGGGCGGCGCACGGGTGACTCCCAGGTTCCGGGCCCCGCTTGAGCGAAAACTGTCAGACCTCGCCGGTACGGTCGTGCCATGACGGTGGTTGCACGCGTCGGCTCGGTCACCCTCGACTGTGCCGATCCACGGGGGTTGGCGGACTTCTACCAGGCGGTGACCGGGGCGACCCGGGAGTACGACGGCGACGACTACGCCACCCTGGGCCCGGTGTCGCCGGGCGGGATCAACCTGTCGTTCCAGCGGGTGCCCGGCCATCGCCCGCCGACCTGGCCCGATTCGGGCGTGCCGCAGCAGTTCCACCTCGACCTCTACGCCGCCGACCCGGTCAAGGCGGAGGAACGCCTCCTCGAGCTCGGCGCGACGCGGGCCGGCCACCAGCCGGGCGAGGGCCGCTGGACCGTCTTCCTCGACCCGGCCGGCCATCCGTTCTGCCTCGCGCGGGATCCGGAGCCGGCGGCGTGACCGCGGTGTGCTGGGCGGCGGCCGTGCTCGCCGCCGTCTTCACGGTCGTGCGTGTGCTCGGGGCCGAGCGCGGGACGCCGCTGGTGCAGCTCGTCTCGTACACCCCGTACGCGGCGCCGGCCGCGCTCGTCGCCGGTGCGGCGGTCACGTTCCTCGCGGTGCTGCCGGGACTGGTCCTGCTCGCCTGCGGCGTGGTCCTCGCGGCGCTGGTCGTGCCGCGGCTGGTCCCGTCGCCGGTGCCGCGCGACGGGGTGCGGCTGCGGGTGATGTGCGCGAACCTGCTCTTCGGGCGCAACGCCACCCTCGCGTTCGTCGACCAGCTGAAGATCGACGACGTGGACGTGCTGGCGGTGCAGGAGCTCACCGACGAGGGGCTGGCCGCGCTCGACGACGCCGGCATCGACGCGCTCCTGCCGCACCGGGTCGTGTCGACCGCGCCCGGCGGGGGCGGGTCCGGGCTGTTCAGCCGGCACCCGATCGAGGACCCGGCCGCGCGCAGCCTCGGCGGGATCCCGATGCAGCAGACGTCGGCGACGGTGCACGTACCCGGCGCCGGGCCGGTGCTCATCGAGTCCGCGCACCCCTATCCGCCGCGGCAGGGGCGGGTGCGGATCTGGCAGCAGCAGATCGCGACGCAGGCGGTGCCGTCCGCGCTCGGGCCGCCGCGGATCCTGCTCGGGGACTTCAATGCCACCCTCGATCATGCGGTACTGCGGAAGCTCCTGCGGGCCGGCTACCGCGACGCGGCGGCGGAGCGCGGGCGGGGGTTGGCGGCGACGTGGCCGTACAAGACGGAGACCTTGCCCTTCTGGACGCCGCCGATCACGCTCGACCACGTGCTGATCGACGCCCGGATCGGGGTGCGCGAATACGGGACGCGGCCGGCGGGTGAGAGTGACCACCGGCCCGTCGTGGCCGAGCTGGTGCTGCCCGCGGGCTTCTATGCTGGGTGACATGGCCGCCCCGCTGACGCCGGACCTGTCGTTCCTGCTCGACCACACCAGCCACGTGCTGCGTACGCGGATGACGGCGGCGCTCGCGGAGATCGGCCTGACGCCGCGGATGCACTGCGTGCTCGTGCATGCGCTCGGCGAGGAGCGGACGCAGATCCAGCTCGCGGAGATCGGCGGGATGGACAAGACCACGATGGTGGTGACCGTCGACGCCCTGGAGAAGGCCGGCTACGCGCAGCGGCGGGCGTCGAGCACCGACCGCCGCGCGCGGATCATCGCCGTGACGCCCTCGGGGGCGGAGATGGCGGCGCGGAGTCAGGAGATCGCCGATTCCGTGCACGCGGCGGTACTGGATGCGCTGCCCGACGATGAGCGCTCGGTGCTGGTGCGGGCGTTGACGCGGCTGGCGCAGGGGCATCTGGCCGCGCCGGTCGAGGCGCAGGGGGTTCGGCGGGCCCGGCAGTAGGGCTTCTCCGTTCTTGGGTTTGCCGCTTTTGGGCTATTCGCCGCGCTTCCCGCCGGCCAGTTCCGCGGCGATGTCGATGTGGCCCACGTGACGGGCGTACTCCTGCACCAGGTGGAACAGCACGCGCTCGAGGGTCGGCGGTTCCGCTCCTTCCCAGCGCTCGCCCGGCGCACCCTTCGTGTCGAGGTCGTGACGCAGGATGACGGCCCGGGTGGCCTCGCCCTGCTGCCGGAGTTCGTCGCTGAGCGTCTCGCGGGTGTCGCTTTCGGTGACGAGCCAGGTGCCGTTGGGGCCGTCGTCGCCCCACGGGTTGGCGATCTCGCGGCCCTCGAAGCCCCACTCGAGCCAGCGCAGCTCGACGTACCGCAGGTGCTTGAGCAGCCCGAGCGGGGTCCAGCCGGACGGCAGCGCGCTGGTGTTCAGGGCCGGTTCGGGCATCGAGGCGACCCGCTCGATGAGGGTCTCGCGGAAGAAGTCGAGGTAGCGCAGGAACACCTCGGCGCGGTCGGCGGCCGGCTCGGTGGGTTCGGGGAAGTTCGTCACAGTCAGTTCATCCCGTCAGAGATAGTTCTGTAGCAGACGATCTGCTACGGTCGGGCTTATGGGACAGAATCGTTGGCTCGCCCTCGCCGTGCTCGCGACCGGCATGCTCATGGTGATCCTCGACGGCAGCATCGTCACCGTCGCCATGCCGGTCATGCAGCGTGACCTGCACTTCACACCCGAGGCCTTGACGTGGGTGATCAATGCCTATCTGATCGCGTTCGGGAGCCTGCTGCTGCTCGCGGGGCGCCTCGGCGATCTGCTCGGGCGCAAGCGGGTGCTGATCGCGGGTACCGCGGTGTTCGTCGCCGCCTCCGTGCTCGCCGGGCTCGCGACCGGGCCGTCGATGCTGCTGGCGGCCCGGTTCCTGCAGGGGGTCGGCGGGGCGATGTTCAGCGCGGTCAGCCTCGGGATCCTGGTCACGCTGTTCCCGGCGCAGCGCGAGCGGGCCCGGGCGATCGGCGTGTTCTCGTTCACCGGTGCGGCCGGCGCGTCGCTGGGCCAGGTGCTCGGCGGGGTGCTGACGGACGCGCTGAGCTGGCACTGGATCTTCCTGATCAACGTGCCGATCGGTCTGGCGACGCTGGCTTTGGCCGTGCCGTACCTGCCGGCCGACCGCGGGCTGGGGCTGCGCGCCGGAGCGGATGTGCTCGGTGCACTCCTGGTGACGGCCGGGCTGATGACCGGGATCTATGCCGTGGTGCAGACGAGGGGTAACCGGCTCGTCACTGCTGGTGTGGCGGCGGTGCTGCTCGGGCTGTTCGTGCTGCGGCAGGCCCGGGCGCGCAACCCGCTGATGCCGTTGCGGGTGCTGCGGTCGCGGCAGGTCGCGGGGGCCAACGTGCTGCAGGTGCTGATGATCGGGGCGATGTTCTCGTTCCAGATCCTCATCGCGTTGTACATGCAGCGGGTCCTGCACTACACGGCGCTGCAGACCGGGCTGGCGATGCTGCCAGCGGCGCTGAGCATCGCGGCCGTGTCTCTCGGGGTGTCGGCGCGGCTGATCCAGCGGTTCGGGGAGCGGGCCGTGCTGATCGCGGGGCTGGTGCTGCTGACGGCGGCGCTCGGGTGGCTGACGCGGCTGCCGTCCGACGCGCGGTACGTCACCGATCTGCTGCCGGTCATGGTGCTCATCGCGGGTGGTGGACTGGTATTGCCGGCTATCACGGGGCTCGGGATGTCGGGGGCGCGTGCGGACGATGCGGGGCTGGCGTCGGGGCTGTTCAACACGACGCAGCAGCTGGGCATGGCGATCGGGGTGGCCGCGCTGTCCACTGTGGCCGCCGCTCGCACGGCCGCGCATGTGCGGTCGGGCGTCTCGGAGGCGGTGGCGCTCACGGACGGCTACCGGCTGGCGTTCACGATCGGCGCGGTCCTGCTGGCGGTGTCGATCGTCGGGGCGGCGGTGCTGCTGCGGTCGCCTTCGCGTGCTGGATCTGTCACCGTTTCGTCACGCTCTGATGGTTCGGCGGTGGCGCCGGTGGGGCGGGTCGAGGCGCACTGCGAGTGATGGTGCGGCTACCCTCGATTCGCTGCAACGTATGGTCGCCCGGATCCGTCTTTGTCACGGATTGATGCCGTCGCCCGGGGGGTGGCGGCCCGGGTGGTGCATGATCGGATTCGGGGCGGGCTGTGGCCGGTTTCTCAGCGGTGTCTGCAACACTGTCGCGCATGCGGCAGCGGGTCGGGGGCGCGTTCGGGGCGTCGGTGGTGTTGGTGGCGGTACTGGCAATTCCATCAATGGCGTCCGGAGCACCCAGCCCGACGCCGAGCGCGTCGGGTGCCGTGAACCCGAACCTCGGCCCGGCCGTCAGCGGTAGCGCCGTGTGCACGATGAGTGACCCGCAGCTGACCGAGATCTCCGGGCTCGTCGCGACCGCGGACGGGTACGCCGTCATCAACGACAGCAACGTCGAGCGCAACCGCGAGAAGATCTTCCTGCTGGACAGCGAGTGCCGGGTGACCCGCAGCGTGAGCTACCCGAGCAGCGCCTTCGACCCGGAGGACCTCGCGGTCACCAAGGACGGCACGCTGTGGGTCGCCGACATCGGGGACAACACCACGCTGACCGGCGGCTCGGGCAACCGCCGCCCGTCGATCGCCCTGTGGAGTCTCGCCCCGGGCGCGAACGCTCCGGTGCTGCACCGCCTGGCGTACCCGGACGGCAAGGCGCGCGACGCCGAGGCACTGCTCATCGACGCCCAGGGCCACCCGGTGATCGTCACCAAGGACCCGGTCGGCGAGGTGTACACCACGAAGGAGCCGCTGCCGTCCAACAACGCGAACCCGGCCTCCCTGACCCGCGCCGGCACCTTCAAACCGCTGGCGACGGGGACTGCCAACCCGTACGGCATCCTCGGCACCGGCGTCGTGACCGGCGCCGCGATGAGCCCGGACGGCAAGCGCGCCGTGGTCCGCACCATGTCCGACGCCTACGAGTTCGACGTCCCCGACGGCGACCTGGTCGAGGCCATCACGGGCGGCGCGACGCCCCGGATCACCCCGCTGCCGAGCGAGCCGCAGGGCGAGGCGATCGCCTACAGCCGGGACGGCACCGAGTTCCTGACCACCTCGGACCAGCCGAAGCCGACCACGATTCTGCGGTACACCCCGTACGCGCCCCCGGCCCCCGCCGCCCCCTCCCCGGCGGCGCAGGCCCAGGCGCCGAAGACCGTCGACCGCTCGTTCCTGGACAGCCTCTCCCTGCAGGACATCACCCGCATCGTGACCGGCATCGGCGTGGTGGGCCTGCTGATGATCGCGGTCGGGGTGTTCGCGGTGATCCGCTCCCGCCGCAAGCGCCGCGCCCTGCTCCTGGCCGGCGCCCCCGCGGCGGCCGTCACCGATGCTCAGAACCCCGGCGACACCTCACCGGCGGACGACGACACCGACAGGTCGATCGACGGCAGCGACGGCGACTCGGAACGGCGCGGATCTGCGGAGACCGCCGACCCGGGCCTGAAATCCACAAGCGGCAGCACGGCATCGGTGAAGCCGGCGAGTGACAGCGATACGGCGTCGACCGGGTCCGCGAACGGCGGCGTGGCGGACCTCGACGGCACGCTGGAACCCGGTGGCGCCGACTCTGGTCGTGTGAGGTCGGCAGCTGAGCCGGAGCCGGCTTCGAGTGCGTCGGCGGTTGCTGACTCGGTGGCGCCGGCTCAGGCGAAGCCCGCGGATGACAGCGCGTCACCGGCCACCGAAGCCTCGTCGGCGTCCGCGGCACCCGCGTCGCAAACGGCGGCTTCCGCTTCCCAGGGGTCGGCTTCCGCTTCGCAGGCGTCGGCCGGAGCTCCGCCGCAGTCCAGGGGGCCGCAGGGTTCCGGGCGGCCGGCCAAGGCAACGAAGGCGACCAAGTCCACGAAGCGGCCTCGGTCGGGTGGCACAGGACCTTCAGGGTCCTGAGGTCGACGCTCTGTGACCGACCCCGAATTACCGGTATTGCGATTACCGGTAATTCAATAATCGGTAATTCGGCTCGGTGCGAGGCGCGGGCTTACTAGTCGGTAACCTGGCTGGCATGACGCGATTCGTGCAGGCCGGGCCGTCGTTGCGTGACCCGTACACCGCTGACCCTCAGCTGCGCGGCTGGCTTGATCGGCTGCTGGGCGAGGACGGGCATGCCGCGGCCAAGGAGCGGTTGTCGGACCTGTCCGCCGAGGTGCTGGGGCCGCTGCGGGTTGCGCATCACGACGCCGAGACGCATCCGCCGGTGTTGACGCGGTTCGACGCCTGGGGGGAGCGGGTCGAGCGGGTTGACACGTCCGCCGGGTGGCAGGCTCAGCGGGCGGCGGCGGCTCGGCATGCCGTCGTGGCGTTGCCGTATCTTCCCGAGGCTCGGGGTACCTGGGGGGCCGGGGCTCGGGTTGTGCAGCAGGCGCTGCTCCACCTGTGGGGGCCTGAGTCGGCTACCTTCTCGTGTCCCGTCGCCATGGCTGACGGGGCCGCCGCGCTGTTGACGCAGACCGGGGCGCAGGGCGAGTGGCTCGCCCGGCTCGTGTCGACCGATCCGGCGGTCGCGGTCACCTCGGGGCAGTGGATGACCGAGTCGCAGGGTGGGTCCGACATTGCGCGGTCGACCACCACGGCGCGTGCGGACGGGGCCGGGGGGTGGGTGCTGACCGGGGACAAGTGGTTCTGCTCGGCTGTCGACTCCGCGATGGCCGTCGCGCTGGCCCGGCCTGAAGGTGCTGGGGCCGGCAGCCGGAACCTGGTGCCGTTCCTCGTGCCCCGGTACGCGGGCGGCGGGGTGTTGCCGGCTCAAGGGGTACAAGTGCTGCGGTTGAAGGACAAGCTCGGAACACGGGCGGTGCCGACGGGTGAGGTGCGGCTCGACGGGGCTCGGGCGTTTCCGCTGACCGATCCCGGCCGGCCGGGGCTCGGCGCGATGATGACGCTCGTGGTCGTGACCCGGCTGCACAACGCGGCCGCGGCGGCCGGGGGGATGCGGCGCGGGCTGGAGTATGCGCTCGCGTACGCGGCGGAGCGGACCATCGCCGGTGGGGTGCTGGCCGACAATCCCCTGCACCGGGCCACGCTCGGCGGGCTCGCTGTGGATGCGGCCGGGGCGTTCGCGCTTGCGGCGCACTCGTTTGCGCTGCTGGGCCGGGCCGAGCACGGGGACGCCGACGCGGCGGCCGAACTGCGGCTGGCGGCGCCGTTGGCGAAGCTCACGACCGGGCGGCTGGCGGTGGCCTCGGCGAGCGAGTACCTGGAGTGCTTCGGCGGCGCGGGCTATGTCGAGGACACCGGCATTCCGCGGCTGCTGCGGGACGCGCAGGTGCTGCCGATCTGGGAGGGCACCACGAACGTGCTCTCGATCGACGTACTGCGGGCCCTGTCCGCGGACGGCGGGCGGCCGCTGCTGCACCGGCTGACCGCGGCCGCCGATGCCGCCACCCACCGCTTGCCGGGCGTGGCCGAGGCGCTGGCCGCGGCGACGACCCGCCTGGCCGGGGACGTGGCCACCGCGGCCGGCGACCCGCGCGACGCTCGAGTCGTGGCGGGGGCGCGGGAGCTGGCGCTGCGGCTCGGGCACGCGTACACGGCCGGGCTACTGCTCGAGCACGCCGCTTGGGCCGCCGAGCGGGGGGACGAGCGGCCGGCGCTGCTGGCGTCGCTGTGGATCCTTCGGCGGCTTGGGCATGCCGACATTTCGGCTGACCTGCACGCCGGGTTCGATCAGCTGGTGACCGCGCCGTAAACGCACGCGGGTTGGCCGGGGCCGTTCAGTGCGGCGAAGACACGCGGTCCGGGCAGGCCGATGTCCTGACCGCGCGCGTCTGGGCAGGTCGGCGTCGTCACCGCACCGGCTCGGGCCTGCGGGCGTCCTGACCGCGCGCGTATGGGCAGATCGGCGTCGTCACCGCACCGGCTCGGGCCTGCGGGCGTCCTGACCGCGCGCGTCTGGGCAGATCGGCGTCGTCACCGCACCGGCTCGGGCCTGCGGGCGTCCTGACCGCGCGCGTCTGGGCAGGTCGGCGTCGTCACCGCACCGGCTCGGCCCGGCGGGGTGAGCTCACCGGACGAGGCCTGGGCTTGCTTGAGCGTCCTCACCGCACGGGTTCGGCCCGGCGGGACGTCGTCACCGCACGGGCCGGTATGCAACGTGGCAAGGCACGTGGCTCCAGCCACCCGGTGTCGTCAGCGAACCAGGCCGGGCGGATTGGCATTACCAGTCGGCCGGCCAGGGCAACCAGCGTCACCCAGCCTGTCGCCGGGGAAATGCAACGTGGCAAATGTCTGCGGCGCCGGGCGGATCGGCGTCCAGTGCTCCAACGCGGTCCGTTGGCGTTGGCAACGCAGGTGCCCAGGAACGCGTTGCCGCGGTGAGGCGGCGGCAGCACGGCCCCGGCCGCCAGGAAGGAGGTGGCGAGGAGCAGCGCCGCCGAGGTAGCGAGGAGCAGCGCCGCCGAGGTGGCGAGGAGCGAGAAGTCGCCGCTGCCGACTTGTGCCAAGGGTGCACGGTGCCGGCGTGACTGGCGTGGCCGAGAAAGGGCGTGACTGGCGTGGTCTGAATGCGGCACAGGCGGTACAAGAGCGGCGTTTTCAGGCTCTTCCCCGCCGTGCCCGGGCGGCGGCCAGCGTGTAGGCCGGGTCGCGGTCCAGGTTGTGCCGGTCCCGGTCATAGCGCCTGGTCGTGCGCGGGTCCGCATGCCCCATCGCGTCCTGGACGTCCTCCAGCGGCACGCCCTCGTCTCGGGCCGCCGTCGCGAACGCGTGGCGCAGTGAGTGCGGGCTCAACCGGTCCCACGCCGGCACCGCCGCGTCGCGGGCCAGGCGGCGCACGAGCCGGAACACCGCGTGCCTGTCCACTCGACCGCCCGTAGCCGTCGCGAACAGCGGGCCCGGCGCATTCCCCCGTAACGGTAGGTAGTCGTCCAGCGCCCGCAACACGCCAGGGGTCAGGGCGCGGCGGCGGGCCTTGCCGCCCTTGCCGGTGAAACGCACCGTGCGGTGGCCGCGCTCCGAGCCCAGGTCGTCCACGTCCAGGGCGACCACCTCGCCCACCCGCAGCCCCAGGTCCGCCAGCAGCGCCAGGATCGCGCGGTCCCGGGCCGCGGTCGGGCCGTCCAGGCGGGCGGCCGCGGCCAGCATCGCGTCGACCTCCGCCGCGGCCAGGCCCACCGTGCCCGAGACGTCGCGGTCGACGCGGGGGCGGTCCGCGCCGCCGACCGGGTTGGCCGGCACCGCCTCCAGGCGCAGGAGGAACTGGTACCAGCTCGACAGCGCCGAGAGCTTCCGGGCCACGCTCGCCGGGGCGAGGGGTTTGCCGGTTCGGGAATCGACCGTGGACTCCAGGTCCCGGGCGTAGGCGTTGACGTGCAGGAACGACGTGCGCAGCGGGTCCAGGTCGCGGGCGGCGCACCAGGCCAGGAACTGCTGGACGTCCCGCCGGTACGCGGCGCGGGTGTGGGCCGAGAGCCTGCGGTTGGCCAGCCACGCCTCGGTGAAGTCCGCGGCACCCTCCGTGATGGCGGGCAGAGCGGGCGGGGGGAGGCGCTCGGGGCTGCTCATGGTTACGGGTTGACCGCCCACACGGTGGTGCGCTTGATCGGGGTGTCTTCCAGCGTCTGCGGTACCGGCACGTCGTACTCCGCCAGCAGCGTCAGATGCTCCCGGGGCAGGTACGCCCGGCCCGGGTCGCCCACGAGCACCGTCGCGCCGTTGCGGGCGGCGCGGCGCAGGTAGTCGAGCATGCGGCGGGTCATCTCGCGGCTGTAGAAGACGTCTCCCGCCAGTACAACCGCTGCGTCTGGCTCTTGCTCGAGGACGTCGGCCAGCAGCGGGGTGACGGCCACGCCGTTCGCCTCGGCGTTGATGGCGATCGCGGCCACCGCGAGCTCGTCGATCTCGACGGCGGTCACGTGCGCGGCGCCGGCCTTCATCGCCGCGATCGCGACCAGGCCCGAACCGGCGGCGAGGTCCAGGACGGTGCGGCCGGCGAGCAGGCCGGGGTGGTCGAGGACGTACCGCGCGAGGGCCTGTCCACCGGCCCAGGCGAACGCCCAGAACGGCGGCGGCATCTGCCCGCCCTGGTCGGACTCGGTGCGTTCCCACAGCTCAATCGCCTCGTCGGCGAGCCGGAGCCGGACCTCAGGTGCGAGCGGCACGGGCGCCAGGCTGGTGTTGTCGAGGACGAACTGTGCGGTCATCGGAGCGGACCGTACCAGGCGGGCTGTCACTCCTGCGTGCGACGCCCCGTGCACGTGCACTTCGGTACCGTCGCAAACATGGGCGGAGATGCCGTATTCGTCTGGATCATCCTCGGTATCGCGGTGGTCGCGCTGCTGCTGATATTGCTGTACGTCGATTCGTGGCGGCGCAAGGACGACGCCTGAGAAGCTTGGGTCATGAGCAGCAGCACCACGGTCTACCTCGTGCGCCACGCCGAGCAGGCGACCGGCGGCGACGGGCTCTCCGCGCTCGGCGCCACCCAGGCCGCGCTCGTCGGCCGGCGGCTGGCCGGCACGCCGTTCACCGGCTTCCACCACAGTCCCGCGCCGCGGGCGGCCGAGACCGCCGCGATCATCGCCGGGACGCTGACCAGCGGCGTGCAGCCGCACCCGTGTGACCTCGCGGCGGACCGTACGCCGGTGCCCTCACCCGGCCGCCGCTCGCGCTATCCCGCGCACTACCTGCCGTGGCTGGACGCGGTCCCGGCCGAGGAGCGCGACGAGGACGCCGCCGCGCTCACCGACGCCGTGGACCGGCTCAGCCGGGTCGGCGACGGCGAACGGCACGAGCTCGTCGTCACGCACCGTTTCGTCGCCGCGTGGTTCGTGCGGCACGTCCTCGGCGCGCCGGAGTGGCGCTGGCTCGCCGTGGACGTGGCCAACACGGGGCTGAGCGTGGTGCGCTACCAGCCGGAACGCCCGCCCGTGCTGGTCTGCAGCAATGACACGGGACACCTCTGACAAGTCCCCGAACGGGGGTTGCTAGAGTCACCCTCGGTTCGGTGAGCGTGCTGGAGTCCGACCCATCACGCTCCCGCCTTACCCTTCCCGGGTCACATGCCGATGACCGCGTGCAGCGAGTCCGGCAGTGAGCCCGGATGCAGAATGCCGAGCCGCTGCGTGGCCCGGGTCAGCGCGACATACAGATCGTTGGCGCCGCGCGGCGACTCCTCGACGATCAGCTCCGGGTCCACGACCACGACCCCGTCGAACTCGAGGCCCTTGGCCTGCTTCACGGTCAGCACGACGACCCGGGTGGTCAGGTCCGGTTCCTCGCCGAGCGCGCAGTCGGGGGCGACCTTGCGCACGTGCGGCACCAGATCCTCGAAGATCCCCGCCGGCAGGATCACGCCGAGGCGACCCTCGCCGGCCGCCTCCGCCTCCTGCTCGACCGCCTCCGCGAGGGCGTCGCCGAGCCGGGACGGGGCCACGCCGCGCACCCACGGCTCCACGCCCGCCTGGCGCACCGAGCGCGGCGGCTGGATGTCCGGGTCGATGCCGGCCAGGACCAGCGCCGCGACCGACATGATCTCGGCCGGCGTGCGGTAGTTGACGGACAGCTCGCGCAGCCGCCAGCGCGCGCCGACGTACGGGGTCAGCGCCTCGCCCCACGACGACGCCCCGCCGAGGTCACCCGTCTGGGCGACATCGCCGACGACGGTCATCGACCGGCTCGGGCAGCGGCGCATCAGCAGCCGCCACGCCATCGCCGAGAGCTCCTGCGCCTCGTCGACGATCACGTGCCCGAACGCCCACTTGCGGTCGGCGGCGGCCCGCTCGGCCGGGGTCAGCGCCTCGCCCTCGTCCTGCCGCTCGGCGAGCCGGTCGGCTTCGAGCAGGTCGGTGACCGACAGCAGTTCCGGGTCGTCCTCGTCCTCGACGTCGATCGACCGGGAGCCGAACGCGATCTCCAGAGCCCCTTCGGCGTACGCGACCTGCTGCCTGCGCCGCCGCTCGGCCAGGATCTCCAGGACGGTCTCGTCCTCCCCGAGCAGTTCCGCGGCCTCGTCCAGCAGTGGCACGTCCGCCGGCGTCCACCCCTCGCGCGGGGCCCGCTTCAGCCGCGGGTCGGCCCCGGCCGCGGCGAGCCGCTTGTCGGAGGCGAACAGCGCGGCCAGCAGCTGCTGCGGGGTGAGGATCGGCCACAGCCAGTCCAGGGCGCCGAGCACCTCCGCCTCGCCGCGCAGCTCCCGCCGGATCTCGGCCAGGTCGGCCTCCTCCAGCAGCTGCGCGTCGCCGGGCGCGTCGTCGCCGCCGAGCGGGTCGTCGGCGTACGGGTCGATCCCGATCGAGTCCGCCACCACCAGCGACAACGCGTGGATGATCTCGGTGTCGAAGGTCGGGCGGGCCAGGTTGTGCAGTTTGCCACCGCGGCGGGCGCGTTCCCGGGCGTCCTCGATGACGGCCGGCTCGAGCACGACCTCGGCGCCGTCGAGCAGGTCCAGGCGCAGGCGCAGCGGCTCGGACGGTACCCGCTGCCGGTCCCGCACCGCCTCGGCGAGGACGTCGGCCATCTCGGCCCGGCCCTTGATCGCCGCGATCTCGGCCGGCTCCTCGCGGTCGGCGACGACGCCGGGGAACAGGTCGCCCATGGTGCCCAGCAGCACGCCGGTCTCCGCCAGGGACGGCAGGACCTGCGAGATGTAGCGCAGGAAGGTGGCGTTGGGCCCGACGATCAGCACGACGCGCGAGGACAGCATCTGCCGGTGGGTGTACAGCAGGTACGCCGCCCGGTGCAGCGCCACCGCCGTCTTGCCGGTGCCCGGCCCGCCCTGCACGACGAGGACGCCGTTGAGGTCGGCGCGGATGACGTGGTCCTGCTCGGCCTGGATCGTCTCGACGATGTCGCGCATCCGGCCGGTACGGGAGGCGGTCAACGCCGACAGCAGCGCCGCCTCGCCGGTCACCCCGTCGTGCGCGCCGCGGCCGGTGGCGTGCGCCTCGCTCAGGTCGAGGACCTCGTCGTCCAGGCCGGTGACCGTGCGCCGCTCGGTGCGGATGTGCCGGCGGCGCCGTACCCCGTCGGGGGCAGCGGCGGTGGCCAGGTAGAACGGACGGCTCGCCGGGGCCCGCCAGTCGATCAGCAGCGGCTCGTAGTCGTTCTCCTCGTCGAAGATCCCGATCCGGCCGATGTAACGCACCTCGTCCCCGGATTTCGCCGTGAGGTCGAGCCGGCCGAAGCACAGCCCGTTCTCGACCGCGCTGTACTGCGCGATGCGGTCGGAGTACAACGCCGTCTGCGAGTCGCGGTGCGACCGGTCCGCGGGTGTCCCGCCGCCCTGCAACAGGGTCGAGGTGAGTTGCTGCGACGCCTCCTCCCGCAGGCGATCGAGGTGCTCATAGAGCTCGTCGAGGTGCGCCTGCTCCTCGACGATGTCGGCTGTGTCGGATGGGTTTGACAATCCGCTCTCCAGTCGGCTAACATTCAGCATGTCGACGCCCTGGTGGCGTCTTTTTTGTTGCCCGAACGCTCTACTCTAGCTGTTGGGCGGCCCGCCGTGCGAATCGATGTCGCGAACCACGCCGCCCGTCTCGGCCTAATCTACGAGGGCCCGTGCACCGGCGGCGAGATCGGCGCCGGTTTCGTCCGCTGGCCCGACGGCCGCGAGGGCGTTCTCGGTTCCGGCAATCCCGCATCGGTACCGCTCCTGCGCCTCGCCCGCGCCGCCGGCATCCCCGCCCCGAGCTACGACCTCGTCGACGGCCCGGTCATCGTGCAGTCCCGCCTCCCGGGCTCACCCCCGGCCGCCTTCGACACCCGCCTGACCGACGAGATGCTGGCGGCGAGCGCGCGCTGCGAGGGCCTGCTGCGGGGCACAAGCTTCCAACCGCTGCGTCTGTACCTCCACGAGCCCGGCCCCGGCTTCTGCCACCACGACGCGCTGGCTGCGGCATCACCTCGCACCGCCGCACTGCTGGCGTCGATCCGGGCCGTGCCGCTGACCGAGCTGCCCGGCGACGACCTGGTCCACTTCGACTTCCACCCCGGCAACGTCCTCGTCTCGCCGACCGGGGCCCTGACCGGCGTCGTCGACTGGGACGGCGCGGGCCGCGGCACCCGCGCGTTGGACGTGGTGACGATGCTGTTCTACGCCACCCGCCGGGCTCCGGCTCTGGTACCGCGGCTGCGGGCCCTCGCGTTCGATCTGGCGCCCCGGCCGGTGGTGGAGGCGTGCTGGGCGCACATCAGCCTGCGGCAGGTCGACTGGTCGCTGCGCTTCCACGCGCCGGAGGAGGCGTCAGCCTGGGTCGCGGTCGCGGAGCAGGGCCTGTAGCAGCGTCAGTTCTCCCACTTCGCGACAATCTCGGCCGCCCGGGCGATCGCGGCCGGCGTCGGCAGGGCGGCGGGGAGCTCGCCGCCGTAGGGCCGCACCATGAACCCGCCCACCGCCGGGTGGAACGCCAGCCCCCGGCTGACCTGGCTGGGCCGGTCGCGGCGGTCGTACAGGTTGAGGGTGCCGTGACTGATCCACGGCCACGCCCGGCGGAGCACCGGGTGCGCCGCGGCAGCGCGGGCGGGCGGCACGTCGGTGTCGTCGTCGTTGTGTTCGGCGAGGATGTGCCAGAGCGCTTCGATCCCGGCCGCCGGGCCGATGACGGCGAGGTACGGGTGGCGCTCGGCGAGCTCCTCGGCGGTACGCCCGTCGTGCAGGTCGAGCACGGTGCCGGTGATCTCGTCCAGGTCGCCCGTCCGGCCCGCCGCGGCCGGGTCGCCGAGGTAGCTCCACACCATCACCTCGTAGCCACCGCCGCAGCCGGCGCGGACGCTGATGTGGTGCGCGCTGGACGTGAACAGCTGGGCCGCGACCGGGCCGAAGCGGTCGGAGCCGCCGCGCAGCCGCTCGAGACCGGTCCGCCGATGCAGTTCGCCGGCCAGGCCACCCCGTTCGAGCGCGCCCTTGGGCGCGGCCTCGGGCGTGGCGTCGAGCCCGACGTTGGGCGCGGCGTCGGGCGCGCCGTCGAGCGCGGCGCCGGGCGTGGCGTCGAGCGTGGTCAGGAAGCGGAAGAGGTGCGGGTCGAAGCGGCCTGGATCGGCCGCCGCCAGCTCGTCGCGGGTCCACCACCGCACGGCGCGGAACTCGCCGGCGTCCGGGCGGAGTTCCTCGTCGCCGGCGCAGTCCAGGACGTACCAGAGGCTCACGTCGGTGTGGCCGTGGTCGTGCCCGACCGTACGCGTGATGGTCAGGAAGATCGGCGACCGCGACAGACCCGCGTCGCCCAGACCGAGCTCCTCGCGGATCTCCCGCCGCGCGGTCAGCGAAGGGTCCTCGTCGACCTCGACATGCCCACCCGGCGGAAGCCACAGCCCGGCGTTGAGGTGATCGACGAGCAGGATCCGCCCGTCCGCGGCGACCGGCACCACGTAGGCCACCAGATGCTGCGGCGGGGAGGCCGGCTTGACCCGGCGGAACACGTCGTCCGTACGCGCCAGCCAGCCCAGCGCCGCCGCGCGATGCTCGGCACCGAGCCTGTCGACCGGTGAGAGCCGGGACACCAGGCCATGAACGACCGCGACGGACACACGCACCCGGAGATGCTGTCACGCGCGCCGCACCACCGCAGTCCCGGCGCGCCCGGGCGGATCGACCTGCATCACCGCAGGAGCTGCACCACAGTGCCGATGCCGCCGGCGGCGAGCAGCACGGCGGCCGTCCTGGGCAGCCAGCGCACGGCCCCGGGCTCCCGGCCGGCCACGTACCGGCCGAGGGCGGCGGCCGCCCCGACGAACGCGACCACAGCGGGCAACCCGGCCAGCGCGAGCCCGAGCGTGACCCGGACGGTGAAGTCCGACCCGTGCGCGGCACCGAACCCGGCCAGCGCGAGGCTGAGCCCGCCGAGATCGGCCACGCCGAAGGCGGTGCGGATTCGGTGACGCTCCGTACGTCTCGCGAACGCCATCGCCGCGCCGGTCAGCACCGTCACGCCGAGTACCGACAGCACCGCCACGGATCCCCACCGCGACGAGATCTCGCCGACGCCGAGGTACCCGACGAGACATCCGGCCAGCAGCGCCCCGACATGACAGGCCAGCCGCCGGAGCACCCGGGGTCCGGCCGCGGCGAACAGGTAGGCCAGCCACATCGCGTACCCCGGGTACAGCAGCGCGTCGCCGAGCCAGAACTCCCACTCCGGCACCCGGTCGCGCGCCGGCCCTGTCATCACCACCAGCCCGGCGAGCAACGACACGGCCACGAACAGTGACCGCCCACCCCGGCTCGCGCCCAGATCATCCCGCTCACGGAAAGCCACGACCCCATCACCCGCCGCGACGCCGTTCCCGACGACACGTCCGGCCGCGCCCGCTGCACGCCCGTCCGCAGCCAATGGGGCATCGCGGGGCGGGACGCCGGCGGCAACGGCGCCGGCCTCCGTCGAATCAGCACCGGCTGCGGCAACTCCGTTCGCGGCCGACCCGGCGTCGTCCGGCAGGCCGTCTGCCGTGGCAGCTCCGGGCGCGGCCAATGCTGCGTCCCGGGGCTGAGCGTCGGCGATGCCCGCGGCGGCCGAAGCGGCACGGGCGGCAGTAGCTCCGTGTAGAGCCGATGCAGCGCCAAGAGCAGCTCCGCCCGCGACCGGCGCGACATCGCGAGGCGCGGCGGCGGTGCCGGCCTCGGCCGAAGTGGCGCGGCCGGCGGCAGCTCCGTGGAAGGCCGGCGCGACATTCCGTGGCGAGGCGGCGGCGTCGGGAGTAGTTCCGCCCGCGGCCGGGGCGTCGGTGGGGCTGGCCGCGGCCGCAGCTCCGGCCCGTGCCGGCGCGGCAGCGGGTGAGCTCGCCTCGATGGCGGGCGACTCCAGAGCGGCAGGCCACGCCTCGGGTTCGGCCGCGACCGGCCCTGCCAAGGGCGTGGGTGCGGCAGACCTGACCGGGGGCGCGGGAGCGGCAGACCACGCCTCGGGTTCGGCCGCGACCGGCCCGGCCAAGCGTGCAGGTGCGGCAGGCCCGTTCGATGCAGGTGCGGCAGGCCCGTTCTCCGCCTCCGGTGCCGATGGCGTTCCCGATGGCGCTTCCGGCTGTCGAGGCGGCGGTGGACCCGGCAGGGGGCGGGCCACGATCGCGGCCGTTTCCTCCGAGACCGCGGGCGCGCCGAGGACCGCCGCCCATGAACGGATCTCGGCGCGCGGGCGGACGATCCGTGACGGTGCCGTCACCGCGGCGACACTGCCCTGGGCCACCGCCAGTTCCGGCTGTTCCATGACGGTGGGTGCGGTTCCGGTCACGCGGTGCAGCAAGGTGGCGACCAGTGGCATCCGGCTCGAGCCGCCCACCAGGAACAGGCCGGCCAGGCGGCCCGGCGGTACGGCGGCGGCGATCACCGAGCGGGTCAGCGCCACGGTCCGGCCGACGACCGGTGCGGCCAGGCGTTCGATCTGCTCGCGGCCCAGCGGCGCGTCGACCTCCAGGATGGGCAGGTGCACGTACGTCGAGGCCGAGCGGGACAGGATCTCCTTCGCGGTCCGCACGTCCTCCCACAGGTTGCGCCGGGCGCGGCGGTCCGCGGCGGAGGCGGGCTGGTCGAGACGGCGGATCTCGGCGGGGTGACCCTCCGCATACACCGCGCCCAGATACGCGACGATCGCCGCGTCCACATCCAGGCCGCCGGCATCGGGCAGACCGTCGCTGGCGGTGACGTCCCAGCCACTTTCGGTACGCCGGACGATGGACGCGTCGAAGGTGCCCGCACCGAAGTCGTACACCGCGACGCACGATCCGACCGGCACGTCGGCCCCGGTGCTCTGGGTGAAGCAGGTGGCGGCCGCGATCGGTTCCGGCACCAGGTCCGGAGGGCCGGCCAAAAACGCCGCAGCGCCGCCCGAAGACCCAAAAGCGCCGCCCGCGGGCCCAAAAGCGCCCGCCGGGGACCCAAAAGCGCCGCCCGAGGGCGCGGTCGGGCCGGAGAGGGAGGCCCGCGCGGCCGCCTCCAGCAGCACCGCCCGGCGCGGCGCGGCCCACGCCGCCGGGTACGTCAGCGCCACACCCGCCGGCGGCCCGCCCATGGTCCGGATCGCCTCCGCACGGACCTGGGCCAGCACCGCGGCGATCAACTGCGACACCGGGTACTCGCGGTCGCCCAGCAGCACCGTCCCGTCGTCGATGCGCCGCTTCGGGTGCGGTTCGAAGCACTCCGGGCGCACCCTCGCCGCGTGCACCGCCTCGCGGCCGACGAGCAGGCCATCGAGTGGGCCATCGAGCGGGCCATCGAGCGGGCCATCGCCGCCGGCGCACACGGAGGAGCCGGCGCACACGGAGGACGGCAGCTGCGGGAAGCCGTCGAACAGCAGGGGCCGGGTCCGGCCGCCGGGCTCCTGGATCACGGCCGCCGTGTTGGAGGTGCCGTAGTCGATCCCGAGGCGGTACCCGACAGTGATCACGAGCGCACCCTACGACGCGGTACCCGCCGTGGTCATTGACCGGAACGAGGGAGTCACCACCCGCGGGTGACACCGCGGACCTCGCGGTCGACGGCCCAGGCGTCCGCGACCGGGCCGACGTGGCCGAGCTTGTCGGGGTTGAGCACGATGCGGATGGTCTGCACCTGCCCGTCGAGGATGTCCAGGGCCAGGCTGTGCAGCACCCGCCCGGTCCGGTCGTACGCGATCGCCCCCGGCTGCCCGTTGACGTCCCGGCGCCGCAGCGTCACCGACGCCTGGGCCATCCGCGGGAAGACCGTGCCGATCAGCCGGGCCACGTGCGCGGCGCCGAAGACCGGGTGGGCCAGCTGCGGCGTCTTGCCGCCCCCGTCGCCGGCGACCGTGACGTCCGCCGCGAGGAGGTCCTGCAGCGCGGCCACGTCGCCGTCGCGCAGGGCGTCGAAGAAGCGGTCGGCCAGGGCGTCGCGGGCGTGACGGTCGGCCTCGAAGCGCGGGCGGCCCTCCGCCATGTGCCGGCGGGCCCGCACGACGAGCTGCCGGCACGCCGCCTCGGACCGGCCGACGGCCGCGGCGACGTCGGGGAAGTCGAAGCCGAACACCTCCCGCAGCACGAACACCGCCCGTTCCAGGGGGCTGAGCCGTTCCAGGAGCAGCAGCGCCGCCATCGACACCGAGTCGGCGAGCTCGGCCGACCGCGCCGGGTCCTCGTACGGGTCGGTGAGCAGCGGCTCGGGGAACCACGGGCCGACGTACGTCTCGCGGCGGATCCGGGCCGAGCGCAGCACGTCGATCGCGATCCGGGTCACCGTGGTGGACAGGAACGACCGTACGGCGTGCGGTTCGACGCTCGAGCGGGCGAAGCGCAGCCACGCCTCCTGGACCGCGTCCTCGGCCTCGGTGACGCTGCCCAGGATGCGGTACGCGATGGAGAACAGCAGCGGCCGCAGCGCCTCGAACTCGGTGGCCGGGTCCACGTCAGGCCACCCGGCCGGCGAGGACGAACGCGGCCAGCAGCAGGTACGCGACGTTGAGCGCCACCAGTCCAGTCTCGCCCCGCCGGCCGTGGGTGACCATCGCGCCCACCATGAGCAGCACCCAGCAGGCGGCGGTGACCGGCACGAGCACCGGCGCGATCCCGGTCAGGCGCGGCAGGATCAGCCCGGCCGCGGCCAGCAGTTCGAGCACGCCGAGCGTCTTGACGAACCCGGCGCTCACCCCGGCGGTCCACCCGCCACCGTGCACGGCGGCGAGCTTCTCCCGCGGTACGAACGTCTTCGTGATGCCGCCGACGAGGGCGACGAGGGCCAGGGCGCCGGTGGCGATCCACAGTGCGATGTCCATGCCGCTACGACGAGACAGCGCCGAACCCGGTGACATCAGACGAGGCGCAGCTGTCCCTCGGCGCGCGCGGCCGGGCCGAGGTTGCCGGCGCGGTGGTGGCGGCGGCACAGCACCTGGTAGTGCACGTCGGCCGGGGACGGGGAGGTGATGTCGTCCGCGGCGGTGTCGCCGATCACGACCTGGTCGCCCTCGCGGGCGATGAGGCCGTCGACGATCCGGGCGTTCAGCGTGCCGGTCCGGCCGCACCAGCACAGGACCTCGACCTGGACGCGGGTCACCTCGTCGGCGAGTTCGAACAGGCGCTGCGCGGCCGGGAACAGGCAGGTGCGGAAGTCGGTGGCGAGGCCGAACGCGTACACGTCGACGTCGGAGTTGTCGACGAGGTCGGCGAGCTGCTCGATCTGCTCGACGGTGTAGAAGCTGGCCTCGTCGCAGATGAGGTAGTCCACGCGGATGCCGCGGGCCCAGCGGTCGCGGACCAGGGAACGCAGATCGAGACCGGCGACGTCGACGGCGTCCTTGCCCAGGCCGATGCGGGTCGACAGGCGGCCGGGGCCGGCCCGGTCGATCGTCGTGAGGACCAGGCCGTGGCGGCCCTGCCGCGCGTGGTTGTAGTCCATCTGCAGGGCCAGGGTGGATTTGCCGCAGTCCATCGGGCCGTAGAAGAACTTCAGCCGGCCGCCGCGGCGGGTGCGGGAGTCCCCGGCGGCCACGCAGGCGGATGGGTCGTCGTCGGTTGGCGTCACGGCGAGGAAGCCTACTGGTCGGCGGCGCGCAGAAGCGCTTCGACCTCGGCGAGTTCGGTGACGCCCATGGCCCGGTACAGGTCCGCCGCCGCCTGCAGCCGCTGCCGCGACAGCCGCGGGTCGTCGGTGGACAGGCCGAGGCCGTGGTAGGCGCGGGCCTGCTCGTAGCGGTACCCGGCCCGCATCGCCCGCTCCAGGGCCCGCGCGTACTCGGCCTTGGCCTCATCCAGCCGCCCGGCCGCCCGCAGGCCCGCGCCGTGGTTGCTGGCGGCCAGGCAGGCGATGTGCGGTTCGAGGTGCTCGGAGTCGCGGGCGGCCGCCTCGACCAGCGCCAGGCCCTCGTCGAGGCGGTCCAGGGCGATCAGGCTCACCCCGAGGTAGCTGCGGGCCTCGCAGATCGTCGCGGTGCCGGCCTCGGGCGGGATCCGCTCGACGGTCCAGCGCAGCAGCAGCTCGGCGAGGGTGTGCTGGCCGAGGAGCTGGCGGATGACGGCGAGCTCGATCGCCCCGTTGATGGCCAGCTGGGTGCCGGCGGCCCGGCTGACCCGGCCCGCGGCGAGGGTGCGGCGGGCGGCGACGGTGGCCTCGTCGATGCGGCCCCGCAGCCGCAGGATCATCGTGAGGGTCGGCCACTGCCCGGCGTACACCGTGTCCTCGGCGGGATAGATCGGCAGCAGCGACTGCTCGAGGAGGTCGAGGGCCTCGCTGAAGCGGCCGGAGAAGTGGTAGACGGCGGCGAGGTTGGACCGGGCCCGGGCGCCCCATTTCGGGTGCTCGCCGATGAGGTTCAGGTGGTGCGCGGCGTTCTCCTGGTCGCCCTCGCGGGCGTAGGCGGAGGCGAGGTAGTTGCGGGTCATCGCCACGAGGTCGTCGTCGGCGAGGGCCTCGGCGGCGGCCAGGGCGCGGTGGTGCAGGTCGATGGAGACGTCGTTCATCGACTGCCGGAACAGGTACCCCCACACCGCCCGCGGCAGCAGCACGGTGTGCCGGTGCCGGCCGAGCCGGTCGGCGAGCTGGGTGACGGCGATCAGGTTGCCGATCTCGGCGTCGAGCCAGCGGCGGGTGTCGGCGAGGTCGGCGAAGCGCGGCACCCACGCCTGCACGTCGCCGACGTCGATGGCGCCGCGGGCCCGGCCGTGCTCCCAGGGGCGGGTCGCGGCCGCCGCGGCCTGCAGGTAGAAGTCGAGCATCCGGTCGGTCGCGGCGTCGTGTTCGGGGTCGTCGGCGGCGAGCTGCGCGGCGTACTCGCGCAGCAGGTCGTGCAGCCGGAACCGGCCGGCGACGGGCTCCATGAGCAGGTGGGCGTCGACGAGCCGGCCGAGCAGCTCGTCGGCGTCACGAAACGGCAGGTCCGCCAGGGCGGCGGCGACCGGTACCGCGAACTCGCCGGAGGGGTGCAGGCCGGTGAGCCGGAACAGCCGGCGGGCGTTGTCGTCGAGGGCACGGTACGACAGGGCGAATGCGGCGTGCGGGGACCGTCCGTCGACGGTGAGGTCGATCGGGGCCGGGTTGGCCTGCCGGAGCCGGTCGGCGAGGTCGGCGACGCTCCACGAGGGGCGGTGGGCGAGGCGGGCCGCGGCCAGGCGCAGCGCGAGGGGGAGCCCGCCGCAGAGGCGGACGACGTCGGCGACGGCCCGCGGGTCGGCCTCGGCGCGTTCGCCGATGACGGTGGTGACGAACCGGACCGCCTCGGCGTCGTCGAGGACGTCGAGGGACACGGAGTGGGCGCCGTCGAGCCCGCCGAGGCGGCGGCGGCTGGTGATGAGCACGAGGCTCGCCGACGCCCCCGGTAACAGCGGGGTGACCTGGGCCGGGTCGGCGGCGTTGTCGAGCACGACGAGCATCCGGCGCTGGGCGAGCTCGCTGCGCCAGCGGGCGACGCGCTCGTCGGGGTCGGCGGGGATGCGTTCGGGGTCGAGGCCGAGGTGGCGCAGCAGCAGCCCGACGGCGTCGTGGGCGGCGAGGGGCGGGCGTTCGCCGTGGGCGCGCAGGTCGACGAAGAGCCGCCCGTCGGGGTAGCCGTCGGCGACGAGGTGCGCCACGTGTACCGCCAGGCTGGTCTTCCCCACGCCCGCCATGCCGTCGACGGTGAGCACGACGGGGACGTCGCCGCGGCCGGGCCGGGCGGCGGCGACGAGCCGGGCGACGAGGTCGTCGCGGCCGGAGAAGTCGGCGATGTCGCGGGGGAGCGTCCACGGGGTCGGGACCGGCATGGCCCGGGTGGCGGGGGCGGCGCCGAGCAGGGCCGGCGGGCCGGGCCGGCTGTCCTGGGCGGGCGGGGCCGGTTGCAGGAGCCCGCGGTACAACTCCTGGAGGGCGGCACTCGGGGCGAGGCCGAGCTGCTCGTCGAGGACCTCGGCGAGGCGCAGGTAGACGGCGATGGCGTCGGCGGTCCGCCCGACCCGGGCCAGGGCGGTCATCAGCTGGCCGTGCAGGCGTTCCCGCAGCGGGTGCTGCTCGGCGAGGCCGGTCAGCTGGCTGATCAGCTCGGCCTGCAGCCCGAGCTGCAGCTCGACGTCGAGGCAGTCCTCCAGGGCGCTGCTGTGCCGCTCCTCGAGGGCGACGGCGGCGGCCTGGACACTGGGGGAGTCGACACCGGCGAGGGCCGGGCCGCGCCACAGGTCGAGGGCGTCGCGCAGGTGCTTGCGGGCGGTGTGCAGCTCCCCGGCGGCCATCGCGGCCCGCCCGTCGGCGACGAGCTGGCCGAAGACGAGGGTGTCGAGCTCGTCGGGGGCGACGACGGCGCGGTACCCGGCGGTGTCCGTCTGGATCGCGCCCGGCAGCTGCCGGCGCAGCCGCGACACGCACGTGTGCAGCTGGGCGCGGGCGGTGACCGGGGCGGCGTCGCCCCAGACGGCATCGACGAGCCTGGGCAGCGTCACCACCCGGTTCGGCTGCAGCAGCAGCATGACCAGCAGGACCCGGTCGCGGGTCGCGGAGATCTCCAGCCGCCGGCCGGCGACATCGACCTCCAGCGGACCGAGCAGCCGGTAATGCACGAACCGAACAGTAACGCAGGGTGTCACGTACACGACACCCACCAGTCAGCGAGACGTCAGAGCTTGGCGGGGGGCGTATTGCCGGCCTGCTCGATGGCCCGGCGCATCGGCACGAACAGCAGCAGCACGAACCCGGCGACGAAGAACGCGACGAGGGCGATGATCGCGACCCGGTAGCTGTCGGTCAGGTCGAGGGCGAGGCCGAACGCGAGCGGCCCGAGCCAGCTGGTGCCCTTGTCGGAGATCTCGTACAGCCCGAAGTACTCGCCCTCCTTGCCCTTGGGGATCAGCTGCGAGAACAGCGAGCGGGACAGGGCCTGGCTGCCGCCGAGGACGAGGCCGATGCCGCCGCCGAGGATCACGAACAGCACCGCCTGCTTGGCCGGCATGAAGAACGCCACGATGATGACGACCGTCCACAGCACCAGGCTGACCAGGACGGTCTTCCAGGCGCCGATGGCCTTGGCGAGCCGGCCCAGCAGCAGCGCCCCGGCGAAGGCCAGGAACTGCACCATGAGGATGGTCGGCACCAGCACGTCGTCGGACAGTTGCAGTTCCTCGGTGCCGTAGACGCTGGCGAGGCTGATGACGGTCTGGATGCCGTCGTTGTAGATGAGGTACGCGACGAGGAAGAACAGCGTCAGCGGCAGCGCCCGCAGGCCCTTGAGGGTGCCCCACAGCTGCCGGAAGCCGTCGCTGAGCACGTTGCCGCGGGCGGCGCCGAGGTGCTCGTCGGCGATGGGCCGGTTGCGCAGCGTCAGCAGCGGGATGGTGGTGAACCCGGCCCACCACACGCCGGCGGAGACGATGCTGTACCGCGCGACCTCCCCGGTGCTCATCCCGAGGCTGTCCTTCATGAGCACCGCGGCCACGTTGAGCAGCAGCAGCGTGCCGCCGCCGAGGTAGCCCCAGGCCCAGCCGAAACTCGAGACCTTGTCGCGGTCCTGCTCGTCGGCGATCTGCGGCAGGAACGAGTTGTAGACGACGACGGACGCGCCGTAGCTGATGTTCGCGAGCAGGAACAGCCCGGCGCCGAGCAGGTACCGCTCGCCGGTCAGGAACAGCATCGCGATCGTGGCGGCGGCGCCGAGGAAGGCGAAGAACGCCATCAGTTCCTTCTTGCGCGGCGACCGGTCGGCGATCGCGCCCACCACCGGCAGCACGAACACCGTCAGGAACACCGACAGCGACACCGAGTACGGGAACAGGGCGGCGGGCGCGATCGCGATGCCGAGCGGGTGGATGGCGGCGCCGTCGGGGCAGCCCGAGTCGGGGCAGTGCGCGGCCGCCTTGGCGATCGAGGTCAGGTAGGGGCCGAGGAAGACCGTCACGACCGTGGTCGGGAACGCCGAGTTCGCCCAGTCGTAGAAGTACCAGCCGACCCGCTCACGGCGGGAGCTGTACTCCACTGTGGAGACTTCCTGAACGCCCGTCACGGCCAGATGCCCCTCTTGATGTAGACGTCGCGCAGCACCTCGATGTGATCGGTCATGATGCCATCAACACCGAGGTCGAGGAATAGGCCGATCTGGTCCGGGTCGTCGATCGTCCACAGGTGCACCTGCAGCCCGCACCGGTGGGCGTAGTCGACGAACTTGGCGGTGGCCAGCGCGATCCGGCCGTACCGGGGCGGGATCTGCACCGCCACCACGGTTTCGGCGGGCGTGTAGCGGCGTCCGACCTGGTAGGCGGCGAACAGCCCGGCGACCTCGCGCATGCCCATGGAGGTCGCCACGGTGGGCCCCGCCAGGGTGCGCAGGCGCCGCAGCCGGGCGGAGGAGAACGACGCGAGCAGCACCCGGTCGTGGGCGTTGAGCCGCTGCACGACCTCGACGGTGGGCGCCACTGCGTGCTCGGTCTTGGCGTCGATGTTGAACCGGATGTCCGGATGCGCGGCGAGGACCTCGTCGAGGCGGGGGACCGCGGCGGCCCCGCCGATCCGCTCCGTCGCGAGATCGGACCACCGTAAGTCGATCATCCGACCCGGGCGCCCCAGGAGGCGTTCCAGCGTGTCATCGTGGAACACGACCGCGACCCCGTCGGCGGTGGCGTGCGTGTCGGTCTCGATGTAGCGGTAACCGAGGCCGGCGGCACGGGCGAACGCCGCTGTCGTGTTCTCGTCACCGGCGGCCGCCCCGCCACGGTGGGCGAAGCCCAGCGGTCCTGGGGCGTCGAGGTAGGGCACCTGCTTCACGCGGCCAGTATGCAGCGATCATGGGTCAACTTCGCGCAACGGCGGGTTACGGCAGGCTTGACGGCCGACGCAGAGCGCGGAACGGCAAAGGTATGGTGACGCACATGCGCGTGCTCGGCATTGACTTCGGCACGTCGAACACGGTCGCGATGGTCCGCACCCAGGACACGCGGATGCGACCGCTGCTGTTCGACGGTTCCCCCTTGCTGCCCTCTGCCCTGTACTTCAACACCGACGGGAAGGTCCTCGTCGGCCGGGACGCCGAGCGCAACGCGCGGCTCGACCCGGCCCGCTTCGAGCCCAACCCGAAGCGGCGCATCGACGACGGCGAGGTGTTCATCGGCGACCACTCGATGCCGGTCCCGCGCCTGTTCGCGCACGTGTTGTCACAGGTCAACGCCGAGGCCCGGCGCCAGCTCGGCGGGGCCCCGGAGGAGGTCCGGCTGACCCACCCGGCCCGGTGGGGCGAGCGGCGCCGGTCGCTGCTCATGGAGGCCTGCCGCATCTCCGGCCTGGGCACGCCCCGCCTCATCGCCGAGCCGGTCGGCGCCGCGTCGTACTTCACCGCCGTGCTCGGCTCCGCGGTCCCCGTCGGGCGCAGCCTCGCCATCTACGACCTCGGCGGCGGCACGTTCGACGCGACCGTGGTCCGCCGCACCCAGTCCGGCTTCGAGGTCCTCGCCGAGGACGGCCTCGCCGACGTCGGCGGCCTCGACTTCGACCACGCGATCGTCGAGCACCTGGGCAAGACGTACCAGGAGTCCCACGCCGAGAAGTGGGCCGCCCTCGCCAACCCGACCGACGCCTCCGACCGCCGGCTGCGCCGGATGCTGTACGAGGACGTCCGCGGCGCGAAGGAGATGCTGTCGCGCACCGCGTCGACGGACATCCACCTGCCGTCCATGGAGATCGACGCGCACCTGACCCGCGAGGAGCTGGAGACGCTCGTCCGGCCGTACCTGGAGCGCACCGTCGCCTGCCTGCGCCGGGCCATCGAGTCGGCGCGGCTGCAGCCCAAGGACCTCGTCGGCATCTTCCTCGTCGGCGGCTCCTCCCGCATCCCCCTCGCGGCGCACCTCATCCACACCGAGCTCGGCGTGGCCCCGACGACCCTGGAACAGCCGGAGACGGTCGTGGTCGAGGGCGCGCTGTGCATCGGCGCCGCGGTGGCCCCGGTCGGCACGTCGGGCACCCCGCGCACGGTCCCGCCGCAGCAGCGCCCGATGCCGCAGCAGGCCCCGGCGAGGGTGACGAACGCCCCGATGTCGGGCGTCCCGGTCTCCCCGGCCGTGCAGCGCCCGCCGGTGATGCCGCAGGTGCAGCAGCGTCCCCCGGTGGTCGCCCCGCAGCCGGTCGTCCAGCGCCCGCCCGTGGTGCAGCAGCCGGTGGTGCAGCAGCAGCCGGTGTTCCGCGCCCAGCCGGCCCCGCAGCCGGTCGTGCAGCAGCCGGTGGTCCCCGCCCGCCCGGGCCCGTTCCCCCCGCAGGCCGCCCGCCAGGCCCCCGCCGCTCAGGGCGAGGCGGCCGAGCGCAACTGGATCGCCGTGATCGTCGTCGTCCTGGTCCTGGTCGCGATCCTCTTCGTGATCCTGCTGTGGACGGCGCTCAACTAAAGAGCAACAAACACAAACGCGGCTCTGGTACCTCCACAGGTACCAGAGCCGCGCTTGTCGTCTCGGGGTTCTTTATTGCGGCGCCCAGAACGCGGCGAGGCTGCTCGTGCCGGGGTCGTCGGAGCCCAGCAGCAGGCTCCACGGGTCGGTGCCGGGCGGCAGGTCGAGGTGCTCGTACTGGGCCAGCCCCGCGGGTTCGGCCGGCTCGTGCACGGCCGGGTCGAAGGCGGCGGACAGGTTGTGGTCGGGGCCGCCGAGGACGTCGGCGTCGATCCACGGGAAGCCGTCGACGGGGGCGGGCGGGTCCTGCAGGTGCAGCTCCTCGGGGAACTGCACCTCGTGCCAGCCCGGGTCGTCGGCGGACGCGTCGACGTCGGGGTCGGTGCCGAACGCCGCCTCGTGGCCGTCCTGGGTTTCGTGGCTTTCCTCGGCGCCGTCGATGTGCCCGTCGCTGAGGTGCAGCTGCCCGTCGTCGCCGTTGTCGCCGCCCGCGTCGTGGCCGGCCGGGTCGGCGTCGCCGTCGTGGCCGCCGTCGATGTGGCCGTCGCTCAGGTGCTGGCCGTCGTCGCCGTGTTCCCCGCCGCCGTGGTCCGCGCCGCCGTCGTGGACGGACTCGTCGTACTCGGCGGTGGCGTGCTCGGTGCCGAGCGGCTCCTCGAGGTCGCCGCTGCCGCCGTCGAGGTGGCCGTCGCTGAGGTGCTGGCCCGGCTCGCCGAGGTCGTGCTCGTCGTAGCCTGCGCCGCCGTGGGCGTCGTCGTAGCCGCCGGAGGCGCCCGCGTCGTCGTAGCCGGCGCCGTACTCCTCGCCGAAGCCGCCGTGCAGGTCGTGGCCGCCGTCGTCGCCGCCGAGATCAGCGGTGTCGGCGTCGTCGCCCTCGGACCATTGCCAGTGCCCGTCCATCGGTCAACCCCCTACGCCTCGGCGGCCGCTTCGCCCGCATCGGCCGGGCCGGACGGGGTCAGGGCGCGGATGCGCACCAGGACCTCGTCGACCTGCTTGATGCGGGATCGCAGACCTTCCCGTTCGGTGTTCAGCGCGGCCTTGCGCTTGGCCCGTTCGGCCTTGTCCTCGCCCAGGGACTTGTCGATCTGCGCGATGTGCGCGTCGAGCTGCTTGACCCGCCGTTCGATGGCCTCGTCGAGGGCGAGGGTCAGCGCGTACTGCAGGTCCGTGAACCGGTGCATGATCTCGTCGGACAGGGCGGCCCGGGCCTCGCCGAGGACCTCCCGCAGCCACTGGCGGGCCTGCTGCTTGTCCGCCATGCTCTTCCGCTTGAAGATCATGTAGGCGCCGGCGGCGAGGCCGAGGCCGACGCCGACGACGGGCAGGACGAGCCCGGCGCCGGCCAGGCCGATCGCGCCGAGGGCCGCGCCGCCGCCGACCATGCCGGGGATGCGGGCGGCCATCATCGCCATACCGGCCGAGGACATGACGACCATCGCGCCGTCGCCGGACTGCTCGCGGCGGGGCTTGGTGCCCAGCGCGTGGCGCAGCCGGGCGTTGAGGCCGCGCAGCACGTGCTGCAGCTCGTTGGGGTGGAACACCTGGGCCAGGACCCGCTCGCCGACCTTGCGGAAGCGGAACTCGAGGTCGTGGGAGAGCCGCACGGACAGGGCGTACAGGGCCTTGTCCAGCTCGGCGGGCAGCTCGGAGATGTCGCCGCGGCCGCCCTTGTCGATCTTCTCCATGAACTGTTCCTGCAGCTGCGTGATGTAGTTGCGCAGCCGCGTGGTGGCCTCGACCCGGGCCCGCTGGGTCTCCGTGGACAGCGCCAGGGACCACTGCCGGGACTCGGTGCGCTTGCGGGTGGCGACCTGCTGGCGCTCCTCCTTGGCCCGTTCGGCGTCGGCCGGGTCGGGGTCGGTGGCCTTCATCCGGTCACCGATCTCCTGGTCGATGCGGATGTACTCCGACCGCACGCTGCGCAGCACGTTCGCCTGCGCCAGCAGGTGGCCCTTGGAAGCCAGGTCGATGAGCGCGTGCTGCAGCTCGGCGATGCGCGACTCGCGGATCAGCTCGCCGGCGGCGTCCTTCGGCATCTGCATCGCCAGCTCCGCCAGCCGCGCCGACACCGGGTACCACGGTGCGGAGGCGAACCGCGGCGCGTGGGTCTGCAGCTGCCCCTTGTTGTCGTCGAGGATCTTGCGCCAGCCGGGGTAGGCGTCGACCTTCGTCAGCGCGAACAGCACGAAGTTGACCTTCTTGCTGGCCTCGATGAGGAAGTTCATCTCCGGCTTGGAGAACGGGCTGGAGGAGTCCACGACGAACAGCAGCGCGGTGGCCTTCTCCACGGCGTCCATGGCGACCTCGGCGTGCATCGAGTCCAGGCCGCCGGTGCCGGGGGTGTCGATGAGCGTCAGGTACTGCAGCAGCGGCGCCGAGTGGTGGATCTCGATCCGCCGCGGCGGGCGCATCCCGTCGGGCATCCGGCCCAGCACCGTGCCCCAGTCGCGCAGGTCGCCCAGGCCGATCGGCACCGGGTCCTCGCGGCCGGGGATGTAGGCGCGGGCGCCGTGCTGCGGGTTGTGCATGAACTCCAGGTAGGAGGCGGTGGCCACGGCCGCGTCGACCGGGGACAGGTTCGGCACGCCGATGAGCATGTTCGTCAGCGAGCTCTTGCCGCGCTTGGTCTCGCCGACGACGACGACCTTCGGGCGCACCACGTCGCGGCGGCGCTCGGTGTCGATGTCGGCGGCCGCGTCCGGGTCGATCTTGCGCAGGTACGCGAGGCTGCCGTCGACGCCGGCCTTGAGCAGCTTGCCCAGCGCCGCGGTGGCGTCGGCGGGCTTCTTCGGCGCCGCTCCGGCGGGTGCGTTCGGGGTCTGGGTCATCGTGGCTGCTCTCTGCGCGGCTGCTGCGTGGTGTGCTGGCTGGGCTGGACGACCGGGTGCTGGCCGGTCTGGCCGCCGGCCTGCGCGGGGCGGCCGACGGTCGGGTGGGCGCCGGTCGGGCCGCCGGCGGTGCGCGCCGACTGGTACACGGTGACGATGGGCGCCCGCAGCACCCGTCCGTCGCGGTCGACGTAGCCGGGGACCTCGACGCCGGAGATCTGCCCGTTGAGGTTCGGGTCGTTGGTCGGGGTGGTGCCGCCGGCCTCGTGGTGCGCGGGGTCGAAGCGGACCCCGGCCGGTTCCAGGATGGTGACCCCGGCCTCGTGCAGGGCGGCGCCGAGCCGGTCGCCGAGGGCCTTGCTGGTGACCCGGTCCCGCACGTAGATCGACGCCTGGACGAGGGCCCGCCGGTCGGCGTCGGACTGCCCCGCGCGCCCGCCCGGGGGCGCCGACACGGGGGCGGTGGCGCCGCGGCCGCTGCCCCGGGAGGCCAGCAGCAGCAACAGCAGCAGGGCGGCGCCGACGAACAGGGTGCCGACGAACGCGACCAGGGCCGGCTTGACGCCGAAGCCCTCCTGCTCGGTGCAGGCCTTCGTCTGCAGGGTCTGCGCCTGGGTGGTACCGGCGCCGGTGTTGTCCGGCTGCTCCGGGGTGTTGCCGCCGGCCTTGACCGCGCCGCCGGCCGCGCCGGCCCCCTCGACCTGGGTCGGTGTCGGGTTGGCACCGGCGGTCGCGGTCTGGGCGGGGCAGTTCGGGGCACCGCCGAGCAGGCCGGTCGCCACGCCGGTGAGCACCGCGATGACGAGCGCGACGCCGACGGCGAGCAGACGCAGGCTGTTGGAGGACATCTTCGGCTCCTGGGGGTGGGGGCCTCGGTTATTGGCTGAGCTGGCAGGTGGATTGGTCACACGGGACGTACCGCTGCGATTATCGGACATTTGCTCCACCCCCGCGGATGCGCTGGGAGAGCAGGTAGAAGCCACGGTGGGCAACGAGCGCGACGCGGGACTGCGACGGGCTGGCGCCGGCCACGGCGTAGGCGCGCCAGCGGGTGGCGGCGTCCAGGGCGGCGCGGACCATCGAGTCGCGGTCGGCGCTGGGCAGGTTGAGGATCCAGCCGGGGTCGTTGGACAGCGCCAGGCGGGTCAGCTCGCCCTCCATCTGGTCGGGCAGGTCGACGGCGCCGGTGGTGACCAGCTGCGCCACCTCCAGCAGCCGCAGCCGGTGCGACTCGGGCTGCTGCAGGACCCGTTCGATCGCGTCGCGGAGCAGCTCCCGGTCGTGCGGCCGCTCGGCGTGGCTGGCGATCTTCTCCAGGCTCGACAGCGCCCAGCCGGCCTTGATGGCGTCGGTGCGCCACCGGAACGCGTGGTCGAGGGTCTGGCGCAGCCGCGGGAACCCGGACGCCTGGAACAGCATCCGGACGAGTTCGCCGGTGGCCAGGGTCGGCTTGGCGACGAGCTGCGCGATGGCGAAGCTGATGCCGTACAGGTCGAGGAGCCTGAGCAGTCGTTCCCGGGCCTCGCGGCTGACGGGGCAGTCGCGGGTGGTGAACAGGTCGACGGAGGCCAGCAGCACGGTCCGCTCGCCCTGGGCGAGGGCGGCGAGCTGGCGCAGGGCCTCGCAGTCGGCGGCGGTGAGCCGGCCCGCCTCGGTGGTCTCGGCGAGCAGGCCGACGACCGGGACGACGTCGGAGACGACCCGGCGCAGCACCTTGGACTGGTCGTTGGCGAGCGGGGCGACGATCGGCCACGGGTCCTGCCCGCCGCCGGCGAGCTTGTCCACCTTGTTGAACAGCCCGAGGGAGTTGATCGGGTTGGACGACAGCCGGGCGGAGATGGACCGGAAGGCCTCCAGGGCCTGCACGTCGTCGTCGCGGACCGACTGCGTGAACACGTAGATGATGGCCTCGGCGCCGGACAGCGCGCCGGCGGAGTCGGAGTCGAGGTCGTCGTCGATCGGGGCCTCGGAGAACAGGAACCGGCGGGCCTGGTCGGACACGGACGTGTTGGCGCTGGACAGGCCGGGGGTGTCCACGACGGTCAGGTCGCGCAGGTGGTCGCTGGTGAGCGTGACGTCGACGTAGGCGACCTCGTGGCGGGCGACGCCGAGGCGCTGCGGGATCATGCCGGCCTCGTCGAGGGGGAGGCTGACCCGGTTGCCGTTGCGCTTGACGACGTCGACGCGGTCGGAGGTGCCGTAGCGGAACTGCGTGACGATCCGGGTGCACTCGCCGACCTCGGTCGGCGCGACCCGCCGGCCGATCAGGGCGTTGACGAGCGTGGACTTGCCGGACTTGAGCCGGCCGGCGATCGCGACCCGCAGCGGCTCACCGAGGCGCCGGCGCACGTCGACGACCTGGGCCTGGGCGGCGCCGCCGAGCCGGTTGCCGACTTCGGCGCACAGTTCACCCACACGGGAGCTGAGTGGTCCTGTCGGCACGGGTTCAGCCCCGCTTCGACGTCGGCCACAGACTGATCACCGACTGCGCGAGGCCGGTGGGTTCAGCCACAATGCCGACGTACCCTCGGGTGTCCAAGGGGTGGACCTCGCTCATTATTCGCTCCTGGGTGCAGATCAGTACCGTCATGTCACGCACGTACGGCACACACATTACGAATATCCTGCGCGCGCAGGATCCCATGTTCGTGCCAGGAATGGAGGCTTCCCGTGCCTGAGGCACCGACTGATGAGCCCGTCGCCGGCCCGGCGGCCGGGCCGGCGGTGGTGTCGGCGGTCGTGGGCCGGGCGAGTGTTCCTGCCGTGTGGCCGCCCGCCGACCTGATCGCCTCGGCCGTCGAGGCCCTGCATAACCCCGGTCTGGTCGTCATCTCCGGCGCTCCGGGCACGGGCCGCACCGGGGTGCTGAAGCGCCTGGGGGAGTCCTTCCGCGGCCCCGTGTTCAGCGGCGGCGCCCTCGCGATGCTGCGCGGGGTACCGGCGCTGGCGCTGTCCCGGGCGGTGCGGGTGCGACTCCCGTCACATGAGGCGCCGCTGCTCGCCGAGGCCGTCCGCTCCCGGGTCCGTCACGGCCTGCTACTGCTCGACGACCTCCAGTGGGCGGATCCGCTGACGATGGCGGCCCTGCCGGCGATCGCCGAGCACTGTCGGATAGTTGTCACCCTGCGTACCCCGCACCGCCTGCCCGGCGACGCCGAGCGGGCCCTGCGCGAGGCCGCGGCGAAGTCCGGGGCGTGGCTGTCGATGCCGCCGATGCCCGCCGACGCCGCCGCCGCGCTCGTGCGCCAGCTCGCCCCGTCCGCGTCGGCCGCCGTCGTCACCGACCTGGTCCGCCGGGCCGGCGGCGTCCCGCTGGCCGTCGTCGCCCTGGCCAAACACGTCGCGCAGGGCGGCACCCCCCGCGACGACGGCCTCGACAAGGGCCTCGCCTACACCGTCGCCGGGGCGCTGGCCGACCTGACCCGGCCCGCCCGTACCGCGATGGCGGCGCTGGGCCTGCTCGGCCGCCCCGTCACCGCGACCGTCCTCGGCGAGGGCCTCACCGAGCTGGTCGAGACCGGCCTCGTCGAGCTCGCCGACGGCGTGGCGGCACCGGTCTCCCCGTACACCGCGGAGGTCGCCGCCGGCCTGCTGGACGCGTCGGAGCGCGCCGCCCTGCACCGCCGCCTGGCCACCCTGGTCCCGCCCCGCGAGGCCGCCCGCCATCTGGCCGCCGCGGGGGCCGCCGCCGAGGCGTACCAGGTCGCGGTGACCGCCGCCGCGGCCGCCGAGTCCTCCGGCGACCGCGCCGAACTCCTCCTGCTCGCCTGCGACCTGCCGGGTGTGGACGCGGAGCCGCAGGTGCGCATCGCCGCCGCCCGCGCCGCCCTGGCCGCCGGGCGTCCCGGCTCCTGCCTGCGGGTCCTCGACGCGAACGGCACCGACCCGGTCGCGGCGGTGCTGCGCGGCGAGGCGCTGCTGCAGCAGGGCAGTCCCGTCCCCGCCGCGGCCGCGGTCGCTGGCGTCGGCGACGACGTGCCAGCCGAGGTCCTCGGCGGCCGGGACCGCATCCGGCTGCTGTCGATGCTCACCACCGACCCCGGCGGCGCCCTCGCGCGGGCCGAGGAGCTGCTGGGCGTGCACGGTGACGCGCCCGCGCATCCGGGGCTGCGGGCCGCGATCGCCGCGGTGCGGGCCGGGACCCGCCAGCCCGGCTGGGAGTACGGCCTCGCGTCGGCCGCCTCCGCCGCCGGGCAGGCCGGCGACGCCCTCGCCGCCCGCTGGTCGGCGTGGCTGCTCGTGGAGACCCTGACCGCCGACGCCCGCCTCGCCGAGGCCTCGCAGGCCGCCGCCGCGGCCGCCGCCGCCTGCGCCGGGGACCTCGCCTACTCGTGGCAGACCCGGTTCCTGGCCGCGCAGCTGTGGTGCGACGCGCTGCGCGGCGACCAGATCGACGAGGTCGTCCGCCGGGCCGGGGACCTCGCCGACCGGACCCTGCCCGCCCTGGCCCGCGGCTACGCCGTCGCCGCCGCGTCCCTCGCCGAGGCCGACGGCGGGCTGCTCGCCCCGGCCCGGGCCCGCCTGGAGGCGCTGCAGAACCGCCCCGCCTCGGCCGGGCCGGTGCTGGACTGGGTGACCCGCGAGGCGGCGTGGCTCGACGGCCGCCCCGACCAGGCGTTCGACCCGACCGACGCGGCGGTGTCGACGCCGCTCGTCGACGGGCTGCGGCGCATCACCGCCCGCTGGGCCGCCTACGACGCCGGGACCGCGGTCACCGCCGGCGACGACACCGTGCCGCTCGCCCCGGTCCAGGCGACCCTGGAGGCGTGGAAGGCCCCGGACCGCTTCGCCGAGGCGGCCGCCGCCTGGCATGCCCTGGCCCGCCGGGAGGAGGTGCGCTGCCTGCTCGCCCAGGGCCTGCTCGAGGACGAGGCACAGCAGGCGGTACCGCCACTGCTGGAAGCCGAACGCCTCGCCGAGGAGGCCGGTCTCGTCGTGCTGCTCGGCCGCGCCCGCCGAGCGCTGCGCCGGCACTCGATCCGGCGCGACACCCGCGGCCGGCGCGCCGGGGACGAGCTCACCGACCGCGAGCGCGACGTGCTGCGCCTCGTCGCCAACGGGGAGCCGACCCGCCGCATCGCCGGGCAGCTCGGCATCTCCCGCGAGACGGTGGAGACCCACATCCGGTCCGGAATGCGCAAACTCGGTGCCAGAACGCGAACCGAGGCGGCCGCGCTGGCCATCGAGGAGCTCGGCCAGTGAGAGATTTTTGTTTGACGACGCCGGGTCGCCGGGTAATGGGCCCGGATTCGCGGACATAGAGGAACGTGGATGAGTAGCGCTGTGGTCTTGTGCGGGAAGGCCCCTTCATCGCATGGTGGGCGCATGTTCTCACCCAGGGGCCGCTGAATGACGGGCGATCCGGCACTCGCACCGCGGTACGTCGTGGCGAACGGCGCCGACGCCACCGCCGTGCTGCGCAGGCTCGCCCGCGCGGGCTGGACCACCCGCGAGGGCTTCGCCCTCACCGACCAGGCCTGGGACGTCTCCGACGCCCGGCTCGCCCTGTTCGGCCGCGTCGCCGACGGCGACACCGCCGAACTCGCCCTGCTCGCCGCCGCCCGCGGCGCCGGGATCGTCGCCATCAGCGACACCGCCGCCGACATCGGCCGCGCCCTGCTCGCCGACCTCGGCCGGATCGGCCCCGTCACCACCGACCCCGACGCCGAACTCGGCACCGACCCGTCCGACGACGGCGGCGGCCCCGTCCTCGCCCCCGAGCAACGCGCCCTCCTGGAACGCCTCGCCGGCGGCGAGACCATCGCCGCCGCCGCGGCCGCCGAGTTCCTGTCGCTGCGCACCGCGAACCGGCGCATCGCCGAGGCCCGTGAGGTCCTCGGCGTGCGCACGACCCGCGAGGCCGTCCTCGCCTACTTACGGATGCGCCGCGAGGGCGGCTGACCGTTCTGCGCCTGCCACAGTTCGGCGTACAGCCCGCGTCTCCCGATGAGCTCGCCGTGGCTGCCCTCCTCGGCGATCCGCCCGCCGTCGAGGACCACGATCCGGTCCATCCGCGCGATCGTCGCCAGCCGGTGCGAGATCGCGATGCACGTCCGCCCGGCCAGGACCGCGCCGAGGGTGTCGTAGACCGCCGCCTCCGCCTCGGCGTCCAGCGCCGACGTGGCCTCGTCCAGCACCAGGATCGGCGCGTCCCGGTAGAACGCCCGCGCCAGCGCGATCCGCTGCCGCTGCCCGCCGGACAGCCGCACCCCGCGCTCCCCGACGACCGTCTCCGCCCCCTGCGGCAACGCGTCCACGAACCCGTCCGCGGCCGCCCGCCGCAACGCCTCCCGGACTCTGCCCGGATCGGCGTCCCCGGGCCCGGCGATGTTCTCCCGGATCGACCGGTGCAGCAGCGTCGCGTCCTGGCCGACCATCCCGATCCGCGCCCGCAGGCTGTCCTGCGTCACGGCCCGGATGTCGACACCGTCCACCGTGATCGTCCCCGCGTCCGTGTCGTGGAACCGCATCAGCAGCCCGACGAGCGTGGACTTGCCGGCCCCGGACCGCCCGACGATCCCGACCCGTTCCCCGGCGGCGATGTCGAGGCTGATGCCGTGCAGCCCGTGCCGGTGCCCGACGCCGTCGAACCGGACCGCGCCCTTCGCCGTCTCGTCCAGCACCAGTTCGCCGTCCTCGACCGCGAGGGGCTGCGCCACGGTCTGCAACGCCTTGCGCAGCGCCCCGGCCGACGAGAACAGCGCCGACACCGCATCGAGCAGCCACTCCGCCATCGACGTGATCCGGAAACTCAGCGCCAGCGCGGCCGCGACGAGCCCGATCGGCGCCGCCCCGCCCTGCCACAGCACGATGCCGTACCCCACCAGCCCGACGAGCAGCCCGCTGCCCAGCGCCATCATCGACGCGTTGATCGTCACCTCGACCCGCTGCAGGTCCAGATGCGCGCGGCGGGCCCTGGCGAACACGGCCCGGTCGTGCCCGGTCTGCTCGGCGCCGAGCAACGCCATCGTCTCCACGTTCGCGTACGCGTCCACCAGCAGCCCCGTCAGCTCCGACTCGGCCTCCTGCAACTGCTCGGACCGCCGCCGGTACCGGGGGACCGCCCACCACATCAGCCCCGCATACGCCGCGATCCATGCCCCGAGCGGGACCAGCAGCCGCACGTCGATCGCCGACATCACCCACACCGACCCGGCGATGTACGACACCACGAACAGCAGCGTGTGCAGCACGCAGTACGCGGCGGTCGAGGCCGCGTCCCCGCCGTCGCGGACCCAGGTCGCGACCCGCCCGGCGAGCTCGGCCCGGAACCACCCGACCGACTGCCGGGCCACGTGCCGATGCGCCCGCCACCGCGCCAGGGGCCGCGCGTTGCCCCGGAACGCGATGTCGTCGAGCGCCTCCCCGACGGCATTGATCCCAGGCCGGACGATCAGGACGAGGCCGGCCACGGCGAGCAGCTCCGATCCGTGCCGGGCCCAGATGGCGCCGGGAGTCTCCCGGGCAAGGGTGTCGACAAGCCTGCCGGTGTACCCGATGAGCCACACCTCAACGCCCGCACACACCAGCGTGGTGAACGCCGCGGCCAGCACCACCCACCGCAACGGCCGGAACGTCTCGAGGACGAATTTCAGCGGGGTGGCAGCGGGAGCCCGGCGCTGCCCGGCCGGGAACGGGTCAATCGGATGTTCGAAGAGTCCTGGCAACACGAAGCGCCTTTCCGGCGGCGGAGACAACGGACAGGGGACCGGGAATACCGCCGGAAGTCCTCATGCTCGTGCTCCTTCATCCGCTCGCTCGGCGCTGCGCTTCGCGTCTCCGCGTCTGTCGCGTCTTCTGGTCTTCGCGTCGAGGTTAGGTGACACCTGGCTGACACCGCGCCCGATTTATGCTCGGTGGGCTCGGTCGGTGCTCGGGTCGCCGTGGTTCTCGGCGTGCGGCGCGCATGTTGCGGCGCTGGGCCGGCGTCGCGGTGCTGGGCCAGTCGCTCCCCGGTCGCAGCTCTGGCGGCGGCGGGACGGTGGCGGCGCTGGACCGTCAGCGGCCGGACGGGTCGACGTCCCGCGGCAGCCGCGGCTCGTCGCTAACCCGGTCGGTCGCCGGTCGCAGCTCTGGCGGCGGCGGGACGGTGGCGGCGCTGCAGGCTCAGCGGCCGCACCGGGTCGACGTACCGCGGCAGCCGGGGCTCACCGACCCGCAACGGCCGCAACTCCTCGGTGATCGCATCGATGATCCGATCGGTGGCCCGCTGCGCCGCCCCCGGCACCGCCGGGTCGACCCCGGACAGGTCGACCACGGCCCCGAAATGCACCCGCACCACGGGCCGCCGCACCAGCGCCCGTGCCAGGGTCCGCACGGTGGGCGCGAACCCGCCCCACGCCGCGACCTCATGCGCCCCCCACTGCGCGACGGCGACCACGGGCGCCCCGGTGGCGAGCGCGATCCGCGCCAGACCGGTCTTGCCCCGCTCCGGCCACATCCCCGGGTCGAGCGTGATCCGCCCCTCCGGGTACCCGAGCACATGCGACCGCGCGGCGAGGGCCCGCGTCACGTCGTCGACGGCGGCGGCGACGTTCGCCTGCCGCCGGTTGATCCGGATATGCCCGGCAGCGCGCATGACGGACCCGACGACCGGCGCCCGGAACAGCCCACCGGTCGCCATGAGCCGCGGCGCAAGCCCGGCCGCCTGACACGCCGCCGTGACCGCGATCGGGTCGAACGGCCCGATGTGGTTGACGGCGAGAATGACCGGCCCGTCCCGCAACTGCGGCGGCAGCCCGCCGGTGACCCGCAGCCGCGCGACGGGCGCCACGATGACCCGGGCGAGGACGAGCAGGAACCGCCACGTACGCGGAACCCGCCACGGCTCAACCCCCACCCCGGCCATCTCGCCCGGCCGCCGCCGGCTGCCCGCCGCCACGCCGTCTGCCACGATGGGAGCGTCCGCCGTCGGCGCGGACACGGCGGCGGCACCGTCGACCGCGGCCCCGGCATCCTCAGCACCTGGGCCGTCGTCAGCAGCTGGGCCCACGCCGGACGGAGGCGACGCGGGAGCGGGCAGTTGCGGGGGAGCCGCGGACCGGGCAGCCGTCATGGTGGTGTCGTCGGCCGGACGTCCGGCTGGCTCCCCGTCGCTCACGTGCGCGTGTCCTCTGGCTGCTGGTGGATGGCTCCGATCCGGACACGGTAGCGCCGTATCCGGGACGCGCAACCATACCGTCAGCCGGTGTTCCGCTCATCCGACCTGGCAGTGCACCGCCGGCCACGACCTCAGACCCGGCGCGATCGCGACCCGGCACAGCGCCGTCGAACCGCTACGGGTTGCCCGGCGAACCCGGCGACGAGGATGAACGAAGGCAGCCCGAGCCGGCGCGATGCACGCCTGGCAACAGCGGGCCACACCGGTTGCCAGGCGAACCCGGCGAACGCAGGCAGCCCGAGCCAGGCCGGCGCCCGCCTGGCGACCGCGAGCCACACAACGCCATCGAACCGCTCCGGGCCCCACCGGCCAGCTCCCTGGCGAACCCTCCGACGAACGTCAACGCAGGTCAGAGCCCGAATCGGCGCGGCGCCCCACCTGGTGGCAGCGGGCCACACCGGCCGGGCTGTGCCGCGCTCCGGTGCCAGCGGGCCACAGCCGTGGTGGCGGCGGCCCGCTGTCCGGCGTGCTTCGCTCTTACTCGGCCCTGTTACTCGGCCTCTTACTCGGCCTCGCGGAGTTCGGCCAGGCGGGCCTCGATCTCGGCCAGTTCGGCGCGCAGCCGTTCGGCCTGGCCCTCCGCCTCGGCGCGGGCGGCGGACACGATCTCCTCGACGGCCTCGTGGACGCCGGGGACGTCGAGCATCGCGACCATCTTGAGGGCCTCGCCGGCCTTGATGACGTACGGCTTGGCGAGGGCCTTCGCGCCCTGGTTCGCGGCCACCGTCCACTCGCCCTCGGCGTAGGCGAGGGTCACCGTCAGGCCCGGGGCGGGCTTGGGCTTCGGCGCGGCCTTCTTCGCGGCCGGCTTCCCCGGCGTGTTCTTCGCCGCCGAAGCCGACGAATCGGACGAATCACCGCCCGCGTCGGTGCTGGAGCCGGGCGCAGCCGGGCCACTCGAGGCGGACGTGTCGCCGGCCGGCGCGGCGGTGGCCTTCGCGGGGGAACCCGCGGCCTTCGAGTCGGTGGAGCTGTCGCCTGCGGCGGCGGGGGAGGAGTCCGGGGCCGCGGTGGCGGCGGGGGAGTCGGCTACGGAAGGGGCTGGCACGGGGCTCTCCTCACGAGGTGCGGGAACGGCCGGTGCTCGCTTCGCCGGCGCGGTCTTCGGGGCGATCGCCAGGTCGGCGGGGGAGAAGGGCAGCTCGTCGCGGCCGAAGCGCACCACGACCCACTCGTCGGACAGCTCCGGGTCCGTCAGTGCGACGATCTGGCCCAGCTGCCCGGCGATCTGCCCGGCCTGCTCGGTGAATACGACTTTCGGTTTCCGGCCGGCCGCGAGGGTGTCCCGGATCTGCTCCAGATCCACCGTCGACAAGCCCTTGGCCGCGGTCCGCGCGGCAACCATCGCACCCTCCCCAACCCGTCAATCGAACATGTGTCGGAATAGTCATACCAGCCACCTACGACATTTTCCGAACGCGACACACCGTACGACAGCACGAGCGGGCAACGGGAGCGAGAACAGGCAGTGGGAACAGGGTGCGGAAAATCAGGGGAGCTCGTCGATCTCCGCCTGCGGGTCCAGGAGCCGCAGGACATCGGCGCGGTCCGTGACGATCGCCCAGCCGGGACGGGCCTGCGCCCGGCGGACCACGTGCGCGGCCGCCACCGTCGCCGGGCCGCCGTCACCGGCGAACATCGCCCCGCCGTCCATCGCATCCGCCGCGGTCAGGTCGTCCACGACCACCACCGGCAGGCTCAGCAGCACCTTGAGCACGTCGTAGTCCTTCGGCGACGTCTGCGCCCAGGCCTCCGCCAGCGCCGCCGCCGGCACCGCCAGCACGACCCCCTGGTCGACGGCGTGCCACACGATCGCGGAACTGTACGGCTTGCCCGCCACGAACCCCAGGATCGCCGAACTGTCCAGGATTCGCCCTCCGACCGCGGTCACGACACCGAACCGCTCGCGGGCGCCACCCCCAGCACCTCGCGTGCCCACGCGTGATGCTCCGGGTCCAGCCGTACACCACGCTGTGCGTAAAGTTCGTTGAGCGTCAGCAGCGCCCGGTCCCGGGCCAGCCGCCCGCGCACCGCCTCGGCCACGTACGCCGACACCGACTCCGCGCCGCCCGCGTCCACGAACCGCCGCACGGCCGCGGCATCATCGGCGGGCATCGTCACCGTCACCCGTTCCTTGCGCATCTCACGCATACGCACAGGGTAGCCGCCGCATACGTCGATCACCTAGCGTGCCTCACCCGAACGGGGCCCGGTTCCTGCCCACCTGCACCGTCCATGCCCCGCCGTCCGAAAAACCGCAACCGACGGTGACCATCCGTTGCCACCCGACGTGCGGTAGCCCACACCTGAACGCGCGCTCACCCCAGCCGGGTCGCGCCCGCGCCGACGAGCAGCTCGGCGATGAACCCGGCGCCGGCGCCGAGATCGCGGAGGTTGATGAGGCCGGACGTGCCCGGCAGCAGCGTCGCCCGCACATGGTCCACGATGGTCGCGGCGAACGCCGCGTCGTGGCCGCCCCGGTATGTGGTCAGGTGCGCGGCGGCACGGTCGAGGACGGCGGCGCCGGCGATCAGCAGCAGGTCCGGGTCGGCCGGCAGGACCACGCGGCGCAGGTCGACGGCCCGGAAATCCGTCCCGGACAGGCGGGCGGCGCTGAGGTCGACGTCCTGCATCGGGTTCGGGTCCGGTTTCGCCTCGCCCATCATGCGCCCGTCGAACACCACGTCCCGTACCGCGCCGGCGAACGTGCACCGGATCAGGCTGGACTGCCAGAAGTTGACGTCGCGCAGGTCGGCGCCGGTGAAGTCGCAGTCGGTGTACGTCGCCGCGGCCGTGCTGATCCGGCGCATCTTCGCGTTCGTGAACCGGACGTGGTCGTAGACGTTGCCGCGGTGGTCACCGGCATGCCAGGCGCCCAGCGCCGAGCCGAGCAGGTTCGCGCCGGTGAACGTGCACCGGGACAGGTCGGTGGCCCGCAGCCGCCAGTCGACGCAGAACGCCCGGTCGAAGCGGCAGTCGCGAACCGCGCATCCGGTGAACCGGAACGCGGTGAGGTCGGCGCCGTCGAACGCGATACCGGTCAGCGACCGATCCCGCACTTCGGCGCCGCGGCCGCCGAAGGAGATTCCGCGCAGGTCGAGCAGTCCGTCGACGCGGCCGAGCCCGGCGTCGTCCAGAGGTTCCCCGCCGACGAGCCGGTTCCGGACGGCGCCGGCCAGCTCGTGCCCGGCGGGTGTCGTCCAGCGCCGCTGCAATGCCGTCACCGCCACGGCCAGGCTCCAGACAGTTGGTCGATAATGTACATTATGTCAACTAACGTAAGCTGGGCGCCATGCGGACCGTGCTGTATCCGGAGACCCGGCGGGGGCTTGCCAGGGACGCGCTCGAGGGGCTCGCCACCGGCGACGCGTACGGGGCGCAGCATTTCACCCGACCCGACCTGCGGACGCCGCCGTGGCCGTGGACCGACGACACCCAGATGGCCGCGGTCCTCGTCGCGCACCTGCACATCCGCGACACGATAGATCAGGACGAGCTCGCGGCGGCGTGGGCGGCCGCGTGTGAACCGGGCCGCGGGTACGGCGTCGGCGCCTACCTGACCCTCCAGGCGATCGCCGGCGGCACCCCGTGGCGGGACGCTGCGAAAAGCGGGTTCGGCGGGCAGGGCTCCTACGGCAACGGCGCCGCGATGCGGGTCGCGCCGCTCGGCGCGTACCACGCCGGCGACCCGGCCCGTGCCGCCGCCGAGGCAGGAGTGCAGGCGGTCGTCACCCACGCCCATCCCGAAGGGGTCGCCGGGGCCGTCGCGGTGGCGGTGGCCGCGAGCGCCGCGGCGCACGCGCGCCTGACCGGGGCGAGGCCCGACCTGCTCGCCGCGGCCCTGCAGCACGTCGACGCCACCACCGTCGTTGCCAAACTGCTGCGAAAAGCGCGACATGTCCGAAGCGTCGACGAGGCGGCGCGGCAGCTCGGGACCGGGGAACGGGTGACGGCGCAGGACACCGTGCCGTACACCATCTGGGTCGCGAACCGGTTCCTCGGGGACTTCCGGGGCGGGGTCGAGGCGTGCTGCGCCGCCGGTGGGGACGTCGACACGACCGCGGCGATCGTCGGTGGCGTCCTCGCCGCCCATGACCCGGCGCTGCCGGACGCGTGGGTGCGGGCGCGGGAGCCGCTGCCTCAGATCGCGGGGCGGTAGAAGAAGGTGCGGCGGCGGGCGATGCGGCCGGCGCGGAACTCGTACCAGTCGGCGAAGATCTCGTTGAGGGGCACGCCCGCGTGGGACATGCCGTCGAAGCGGCCCCAGCAGAAGCCCTCGCCGGGGCCGGACAGGCAGCGGTCGACCTGGTGGCGGCCGGCGGAGACGATGCACCGCCGGCGGTAGAAGGTGACGAACGCGTCGGCGCCCTCGATCGGCGGGCAGCCGGGGCGGTGGTAGACGACGTCGTCGGTGACGAGGTCCGACAGCCCGGTCCAGTCGCGCCGGTCGATGACGGTGAGCAGGGTGCCGATGAGTGCCGCCGCGTCGCCCATGTGTCCATGCAACGGCCCGCCCGCGGCCCGGTCAACGGCGCGCGGGACATGTTTCCACCCCGAAACGGGACCGTAACCCGCAGACTGGTGGCCGAGGATGCGCCGGCGGTCGGCGTGTCGGCGCATCCAGCACAAGGGACGGAGCAGACGGTGACGTCGACACCGTGACCCGCAGACTGGTGGCCAAGGATGCGCCGGCGGTCGGCGTGTCGGCGCATCCAGCAGAACGGACGGATCAGACGGTGACGTCGATCTGGTTGCCGCTGTCCGTCGAGGAGGCCGCCTTGGCGACGTCGTCGGCGGGCTGGACGGCGGTGCGGGAGGCCGCGAACGCCATGATGAACGACCAGGGCGGCACGGCCCCGGACGCGTTCGTGACGGCGCCCGTCGGCGACAGGTGGTAGCCCGTGGCGCCGGCGATGGCGGCGCGGTCGCCGGGGGTGAGCTTGCTCAGCACCTGCTGCGAGGCGGGCAGTCCACCCTTGGGCGGCGGGGCGGGTGCCTCCACCGCGGCGTTCGTCGCCGCGCCCGGTACCGCTTTCTGCGGTGCCGGCGGCTGGGCGGCGGCGGCCGGCGTGCTGGCCGTCAGTTGTCTGATCTCCATGTTGGCCTCCCGAAGCGTCCGTGCTCCAAGCTGATCCTCGCGTACATCACAGCATTTCCGCAGGTAACCCGGCAGCCGGGTGGTCGGCGCGGACAAATTGGGCCGAACGGACGACGCCGATCACATCGGTCGCAGCGGCCTCTCTAGACTCGGGCGGTGACCGCACCCGACGTCGCCGAGACCGCCGCGGCGCTGCAGGAGCACCGCCCGCACCTCGTGCCCGCGTTCCACCAGAAGACCCGGGAGGCGCGGGCGGCGGTCCTGACCCGGCTGTGGGGTGCGCTGTGGCGGGAGGGTCTCGTCGACCCGGCGCGCCTCGACGGTCCTCCCCCGCCGCTGTTCGGCCCGCCGACGCGGGAAGTGGTCGTGGACGGCACACCGTTCGACGACCCGGGGACACTCGCGGCCGCGCTGCACCTGAAACCCGCGTTCAAACGGGAACTCGACAACAGTGTCGCGAACCTGGCCCTGGCTATGACGGCACCGCCGCCGCCGTTCGGCGGCCTCGTCGGGGCGGAACAGTCCATCGTGGACGGCCATCCGCTGCATCCGTGCTGCCGCACCAGGATCGGCATGTCGACCCTCGACGTCCTCGCCTACGCACCGGAGCACCACCCGGACGTGGCGCTGCGGATCGTCGAGGCCGACCCGGCTGACTGGCGCACCGCCGGAACCCCGGTCCCGCCCCGCTTCCCGGTCCACCCGTGGCAACTCCCCCGGGCCCTCGCCACCGGCCTCGTCCGCGACACCGGCGTCGATGTCCCGGCGCGGCCGCTGATGTCGCTGCGGACCCTGGAAACGGCCGGCGGGCACGTCAAGACGGCGGTCGAGGTGCAGATGACGTCGGCGGTGCGGACCCTCTCCCCCGCGGCCATCCACAACGGCCCCCTCGCCTCCGACCTCGTCGCGTCGCTGGCCACCGGCGGCCTGCACGTGCTGCGGGAGGTGAGCGCCGGCACCGTCCTGGACAACCGCACGCTGGGCGCGGTGTGGCGGGAGGCGCCCCCGCCCGGCGCGGACGTGCTGCCCCTGGCGCTGCTCCCCCACCGGCCCGACCTGGCCACGCCCGGCTTCCGCAGGGCCCTGGTGGAGCTGGTCCTGCCGCCGATGCTGCGGCTGCTGCACGACGGTGTCGCCCTGGAGGCCCACGGCCAGAACACCCTCGTCGAGCTCGATTCCAGGCAAAACCCGGTCCGGGTGTACTACCGGGATCTCGGCGGTATCCACGTGCACCCGGAGCGCCTGGCCCGGGCCGGCCGCCGCATGCCGCCGCTCATCGGGGCGCTGCCGACCCGCGACGAGGACGCGTTGCGCACGAAGCTGGTCGCGTCGCTGTTCGCGACGGTGCTGTCCAGCATCGCCGGTGACGGACTGTGGGAGGACGTCGCGGCGATCGTGGCGGGCACAGGCGGTACCAGCGACGGCTCCTGGATTTTGAACAAGCCGTGGCCGGTGAAGGCGACGACGGCGATGCGCCTGGCCGCCGACCCCCTCACCGACCGCTGGTGTGCGGTCCCGAACCCGCTGCGGGCCCGTTAGACCTTGCCGAAGATGGCGGTGAGCAGGACCTCGTTGATGTCGAACGCGGTCTTGGACGTGTAGAGGCTGCCGCCGGAGACCCGGGAGATGTCCTGCAGCGACGCGAAGTCGGCGTCGTTGCCGTAGCCGACGGTGACGATCGGGACCTTCTTGTCGCTGCCGGCGTTCGCCTGGAGTTTCTCCCGCAGCTGGTCGAGGTTGAGCCCGCCGGTGGAGTCGTCGTTCTTGCCGTCGGTCATGAGCACGACGAGGTTCGTGGCGCCGGGCTGGTAGGCGTCGACGACGGCCTGCTGGGCGGCGGCCGCGGTGTCGTAGAGGCCGGTGTCGCCGGTCGCGGCGAGCTTGTCGATCGCCGTGGTCATCTGGTCCCGGCGGGGTTTGCCGCTGACGGTGTCGCCGACCCGGCCGATGGGGACGAGCTGCTTGTAGTCGGTGTTCCCGGCCTGTTTCGTGGAGAACACCCACAGGCCGGCGTCGACGTCGCCGTCGAAGAGCTCGACGGCGGAGCGGGCGGCGTCCTTGGCCAGTTGCATGCGGGTCTTGCCGGTGCCGGGGACCTGTTCGTTCATCGACCCGGACACGTCCAGGACCAGCAGCACGTTCGTGGGGCGGGTCAGCGCCGTCCAGGTGTCCATGGACTGTTTCACGGACTCCGGCAGCAGTACCGCCCGTGGCACGGTCTTGATCCGCGCCGCGAACGTCGACCCGGCCAGGGCGGCACCCCCGACGCGGTTCGGGTCGCGGAACCCGGCGTCGAGGAACACCTGGCGTCCTTCGGGGCCGCGCGCGTAGGCGAGGAACGCCTTGGCCGCGTCCTGTTTGTCCTTCGACGCCCACGGCGCCTCGAGGATCAGGTACGGGTTGTCGGCGTCCGCGGACCCGTTGGACGGGTACACGGCCACGAGCGGGGTGTGCGGGTTCGACTTGTTGTAGGTGAGGACGTCCTGCTCGAGGGCGGGGAACGCCGACACGTACTGCAGGCCCTGCTCGGCGCCGGCCTTGTCGGCCTTGGACAGCCCGTCGAGCAGCTGCGCGGTGGTGTCGGTGTAGACGGCCCGTTCCTGCTTGAGCTTCGCAAGGGTCGCCTGCTCGTCGGGGGTGACCTCGCCGTCGTCGTTGCCGTCCAGGATCGCCATCAGCGCGAGGAGGCCGGACGTGGACTGCAGCGGGTCGGACATCCCGAACTTGAACTTGCCCCACTGGGCCTTGTTGTACTTCGCCCAGCCCTGCGGGTCCGCCGCCACCTTGTTGATCATGTCTTGCCAGGAGATCTCCCCGTCGGGCCAGCCCAGCGCCTCGGCCATCGGCTTGGGCATGGCGAGCACGGACGGGCTGCGGGCGAGGCTGGGCTGCAGGTCGGGCATCATCCGCTCGGCGATCGCGGCCGTGGAGGCGCGCCGGACCCAGGCGGACGAGTCGGGGACCCACACGTCGGGCGCGGGGCCGACCTTCGCGTCCCACTGCGTGCCGAGGGCCTGGGCCATGACGGCGGTGTCGCGGGCGGACACGGCGACGTGGGCGCACTGCCCGGCGACGGCCGGGTCGGTCGCCGACCACTTCGTGGCGAGGTCTTCCAGGAGGGTCGCGGTGGCCGGGGAGGCGACGACGGTCGCGGTCACGGACCCGGTGCACGTCGTCTTCGTCAGCTTGCCGTACGCGAAGACGCCGCCGGCGCCGACGAGCACGACGACGAGCCCGCCGATGATCCACGGGGTGAATCGAAAGCGGTCCTGAGCTGGGCTGCGGCGGTGTGACCGCACATCTGCCCGGTCGGCCGGGTGGGCCATGGGTGTGCCTCCGGGGGTGGGAAGTCGGCATAGTGTAGGCCCTCGTCAACCCCGGTCCCCGCCGCCCCGGCCCTGCTCAGGTCACGATTCGGAACGCCGGCGGGTCGAGGCGCAGGAAGCCGTGGTGGGCGACCTCCCACCCGTACGCGCCGGTGGTCGCGAACAGCAGCACGTCCCCGGCCCGCAGCCGTGTCACCGGCTCGTCGCGGGCCAGGACGTCGCGCGGGTTGCACTGTTCGCCGGCCACCGTGACCTGCGCATCGACCACTTCGGGACGCTTCCACGGGTACGGCCACTCGTCGACTTCGAGGACGGTGAACGGGTGGCTGTACCCCCAGGAGGCGGGGAGCCGGAAGTGGTGGGTGCCGCCTTTGACGACCGCGAACCAGGTGCCGTGACTGGCCTTGATGTCGAGGACTTCGACGGCGTACCAGCCGGCCGGGGCGGCGACGTACCGGCCCGGTTCGACGACGAGGGTCTTGCCCGCCGGGAGAGAAAGATCACCAAGGGCGGCCAGGTCGAAGGCCTGCTGCCCGGTCATGTCGACGCCGAACCCGCCGCCGGCGTTGACGACGTGCCCGATGGTGGACCATTCCAGGCAGCCCTGGATGTAGGCGGCGTGCGCCTCGGCGTCGAGGTTGTTCGACACGGCGTGCAGGTGCACCCCGAGCACCTCGTGCCGTTGCGCGGCCTGCAGAGCCTCGTCCAGGTCGTCCTCGGCGAAACCGAACTGGGTCGGGACGCCGGACATCCTGTGCCGGCCGGGCAGCGCCGGGTGGCGGCGGTTGACCCGCAGGCAGATCCTCGCCCGGCCGGGGATGCGCCGCAGCTCGTGGAGGCTTTCGACGTTGATGACCGCGTCGCGTTCGACGGCCCGCTGCAGCAGCGCATCGGGTTTCGCCGGGCCGGACAGAATGAGCGGTTTCCCGGTACCGGCGGCCGCTTCCAACTCGCCGGCGGAGGCGACCTCGATCGCGTCGGCGGCGTGGGCGGCGGCGTCGACGATGCTGGGGTGGCCGTTGGCTTTCATCGCGTACGCGATCCGCGTCCCCGCCGGCAGCGCCTGCCGGAGGGCGTCGATGCGGGCGCCGACGATCGCCGGGTCGTAGACGTATGCGGGCAGCGGCCCGCCGAGGACGGTTTCGCGCACCCTCGGGTCTCCTTTTTGAGCATCGGACACCCTGGACTCCGTTCGCGGTGGCGCCGGGCACGCACAGTAAGCTCACGGCGATGCGCCTCATCGACGTCCGCGACCCGATCGCGTTGTGGCAGTACGCGGAACGGTATCTCGGGGTCGGGACCCGCACCTACAGCCCCTACGCCGGCGACCTGGACATCGCCGACGCGTACCACCCGCAGCGCGGCACGGCGACGTTCCAGCTCCCGACCTTCCGGGTGCCTGCCGCCCTCGGCACGTTCCGGCACGCCGGCACACCGTCGCCGCTGCCCGCGTTGTACACCGACGGTGACGGGCTGCTGCTGCCGGTGCATCCGAACACCCTCGACAGTCCCGACCTCGCGGGCCGTTCGGCGCTGCTGGGCCTGGAGGCGGGGCCGGCTTTGACGGTGGTGCCGTCGGCGAACGCCCGGACCGTGTTCGTCACCGCCGTCGACGGCGCCCCGGTGGAGCCGCATTTCGTGAAGCTGCACTATCCGCGGCGGCTGTCGCGGTTCACCCGCCGCCTGCGCCGGCCGGTGATCGAGCTGCAACTGTGGGTCTCCGACGAGCTGCTGCGGGCCGGGACGCCGGTCCTGCCGGAGGTCGGCGGCGGCTGGTTCGACCCCGGCCTCGGCGACGACGCGTGGGGGTTCCTGATCCGCGCCGCCCGCCCCGTCACGCCCGCCCCGGCGGGTACGGTGCCGCTGTTCGCCCTGTACGGCGGGGACCTGCGCGCCCCCGCCGACCCGACCCTGCTCGAGCAGCTCGTCGACGCCTCCGGCGAGGCGCCCCTGGACTATGTGGCGCAGCGGGTCGTGGCGCCGATGGTGCGGATGTGGTCGTCGGCGGCCCGCGCGACCGGGTGCCCGCTGGAGACCCACGGGCAGAACACCCTCTTCGCGTTCTCCGGATCCGAGACGCAGATTTTGTACCGCGACTGCGCCATCTACGTCGACAGCGCCCTGCGTTCGGCGGCCGGGCTGCCGCCGTCGCTGCCGCCCGCGAACGTCATCCCCCGCGATGTGCCCCTCGCCTCCGATGAGGTGTTCTCGCTGACGTACGACAGCTTCATGGGCCACCACGCCCTGTCCTATGTGGCCGCGCTGGCCGCGTCGCGGTGGGGGGTGCCGCCGGCGGCGCTGCACGAGGCGGCCCGGGACGCGTTCACCGCCCCGGACCTGCTGCCCCGGACCGTCTTCTACTACGACAACGTCCTGTACGACAACGGCGACTGGAAGCTCGTCGACACCGGCCAGCCCCCGCAGTGGCGCTGACCTGTCCCGGGGTGCCGTTCCCCGGTCCCGGCCGCGGCGCGCAGTAGGGTCGGTGCGGTGATCGTCGTGCACGGCCTGGTGCTGCCGGACGGAACCCTCGGCTGCTGGGCCGAGTCCCCCGCCGCGGCCAGGCCGGCACCGTCCACTCCCCCGCCGGCCGAGCCTGATCCTGATCCTGCTGTTTCGGCGACCGGGCCAACGGCTGCCGCGCGGACCGCGCTGTCGCGGGACGCGCTATCGCGGGACGCGCTGTCGCGGGACGCGGTGGACTCGGGCGACGCCACCGGGACGGCCGTGCACCCGTTCGCGGTGCTGCCGCCGCTGCCCGGGACGGTGACGACCGCCGACCTACTGCTGCCGTCGACGCCGTCCCGGCCAGGCGCGTCACCGGAGCTGGCCGCGCATCTGCCGGCCGGTCACCGCGAGCCGGCCGCCCGCCGCCAGACGGTGTGGACGGTCCCGGTCGTGGTCCTGCCGGCCGGTACCGACCCGGAGCAGCTCCTGACCGGCGACCCCGGCACCGCCCCGGGCTCGTCGATCGGGTACCTCGCCGACCTGCTGTCCTTCGCCACCTCCCTCGTCGACCGGGGCCGGTTCCTGCCGGCGCTGACCACCGAATCCACCCCGGCGTCGCTGGCGTCGCTGGCATCGCCCGGCCGCGGCCCGGCCGGCCGCTGGCTGCCGGTCCTGTGGGGCGCGGACGCCGCCGCGTTCGACGTCCTGTGCGGCTCGATGCCGGGTGTCACCGCCGCCGTCGTCCCCGAGCCGGCCGCGGCCCGTCTGAAGACCCGCACGGTGACGTGGTCCACCGCGGACGCCGCCCGCCAGGCCCTCACCGCGGTCGTCGACCACCTGGTCCGCGCCCGGCTGCGGGGCCGGCCGCTGCTGACCGATGCCCAGTCCCGGCACACGAGCGCCGTGCACGCCTGGCTGTCCGCGCTCACCACCGCCGACCCTCGCCTGCGCACCCTGCCTCCCGGCACCGCCACGCCGGCGCCGCCGTCCACCGGCCTGACCGGTCCGGCCGGCCTGACCGGCGTGAGTCCCGCGGCGCTGACCGCCCGAGCCGAGGCCCGCGCGATCGCCGAGGCCGCCGCCCGCCGCGGCGCCACCTCGGCACCGCCCGCCGATCCGTCCACCGATCCGTCCGCGGGTCGGTCCGCCTCCGCCTCCGCCTCCGCCTCCGCCTCGTCCGCCGACCGCGTCGCCCCAGCGCCGGCCGCCGGCCCCGCAGTCTCGGCAGTCTCGGCATCAGCGCCGTTGACGGCACACGTCGCCGGCCGTGACGACGAGCAGCCGTCAGCGATCGATGCCACGACGGACGGCGGCACTGCGCCGCTGCCCGCCGCAGCACTCCCACCGCCGGCCGGCGGACAGCCGCAGGTACCCGGCGACGGCCCGCCGCCCGGCGGCCAACCGACCGCCGCGCGTCCGGGGCCCGGCGCGACTCCGGACGGCACCACCGCGGCCCTCGGAACCATCGCCGCCCCCGGCACCGCGTCGGCGTCCGCGCCACCGGAGCACCTCACAGCCCGCGCCAACCAGCCGGCGGCGGCGTCGGCACGATCCGCAGCCGCCGCCGACGACCACGCGCCTGCGAGTGGCCCCGCAGTGCCGGACGCGGAGCGACCGAAGCTGTCCGGCGCCGCGGCCGGCGGGACGCCGGCTCCGCTCGAGGCACCGGAGTCCGGGGCCTCGGCCGAGGGGCGTGGGGCGTTCATGGCTGACGGGCCTGAGGTGGCGCGGCTGCGGGAGGTGCTCGAGCGGTGGGCGGACAGCGGGCGGCCCGCGCCCGTGCGGCTCTGTTTCCGGCTCTCCTACGTCGAGGGCGGCGACGAGGACGACGACGACCTCGCCCCGCCCCCCGAAGGCGACCTGATCCCGAAGACCCCGAAACCCGCCGGCCGCGCCGCCGCCCGGCGGCGCACGGAGCTGCCCGCCACGCCCAGGCCGGCGTCGATGGACGAGGACGGCGGGTCGTGGCTCGTCGAGTTCCTGCTGCAGCCCGCCGAGGAGCCGGGCCTGCTCGTGCCCGCCGCCGACGTGTGGCACGACGCGGCGTCGCCGCTGTTCAAGTGGGTCGACTACCCGCAGGATGTGCTCCTCGCCGACCTGGGGCGGGCGGCGCGGCTGTGGGCGGACCTCGACGAGGCGCTGTGGGCGGCCCGGCCGGAGTCGCTGCGCCTCGACACGATCGGCGCCTACCGGTTCCTGACCCACGCGACGCTGCTGCACGACGCCGGGTTCGGGGTGCTGCTGCCCGCGCAGTGGCAGCGGCGGCAGGAGCTCGGGCTGACCCTGACGGTCCGCACGAAACAGCCGGCGGCGCCGGTGCTGCGGGACACGACGACGAACCGGGCCGCGATCGTCGCCTACCGGTGGGGGCTCGCGATCGGCGACGAGTTCCTGTCCGAGGCCGACCTCGCCGAACTCGCCCGGGCGAAGGTGCCCCTGGTGCGGCTGCGCGGGCGGTGGGTGCACCTGGACCGGGAACGGCTCCGGGCCGGGCTCGCGTTTCTGCGCCGCGGCGGCCGCGGGGAGATGACCGCCGGGGAGGCGATGCGCCTGACCCGGCTCGTCCCCGACGGGGACCTGCCGCTGCCGGTGACCGGCGTCGACGGGGAGGGCTGGCTCGCCGACCTGCTCACCGGCCGCGCCGCCGAACACCTGGAACTCCTCGACCCGCCGGCGGGGCTGACCGCGACGCTGCGCCCGTACCAGCGGCGCGGCCTGTCGTGGCTGGCGTTCCTCGACGCGGTCGGGGTCGGGGCGCTGCTCGCCGACGACATGGGCCTCGGCAAGACCGTCCAGGTCCTCGCCCTGGAGGCGCACCTGCGCTCGCGGGGGCCGCGGCCGCCGACGCTGATCGTGTGCCCGCTGTCGGTGCTGGGCAACTGGCGGCGGGAGATCGAACGGTTCACCCCCGGCCTGACGGTCCGCGTCCACCACGGCGCCGCCCGCCTCACCGGCACCGGCACCGCCGCGGATCTGGTGCTCACCACGTACCAGGTGGCGACCCGCGACATCGACACCCTCGCCGCGACCGCCTGGGACCGGGTCGTGCTCGACGAGGCCCAGCACGTCAAGAACGCCACCGGGGTCACCGCGCGCGCCGTGCGCCGCCTGCCGGCCCGGCACCGGGTCGCGCTCACCGGCACCCCCGTCGAGAACCGGCTCACCGAGCTGTGGTCGATCGCCGACTTCCTCAACCCGGGCCTGCTCGGCGAGGCGTCGATCTTCCGGGCCCGCTATTCGGTGCCGGTCGAACGCTGGGGCGACGACGACGCCGCCCGCCGGCTGCGGCGGGTGACCCGGCCGTTCCTGCTGCGCCGGGTCAAGACCGACCGGGCGGTGATCGCGGACCTGCCGGAGAAGGTCGAACGCCGCCAGTGGTGCAACCTGACCCTGGAACAGGCGACCCTGTACAAGGCGGTCGTCGACGAGCTGTTCGTGAAGCTCCGCGAGGGCCGCGCCGGGCCCGCGCGCAAAGGCCTGGTGCTGTCGGCGATGACGAAACTCAAGCAGGTGTGCAACCACCCGGCGCACCTCATGGGCGACGGCACACCGCTGCCGGGCCGGTCGGGGAAACTCGCCCGGCTCGAGGAGATCCTGTCCGCGGCCCTGGCCGCCGGCGACCGGGCCCTGGTGTTCACGCAGTTCGCGCGGTTCGGGCACCTGCTCGTGCCGCACCTGGCGCAGCAGCTCGGGGCGGGGGTCGAGTTCCTGCATGGCGGTACACCCAAAGGCGCCCGGGACCGCATGGTCGACCGGTTCCAGTCCGGGTCCGGCCCGGGGGTGCTGCTCGTGTCGCTGAAGGCGGGCGGGACCGGCCTGAACCTGACCGCCGCGAACCATGTCGTGCACGTCGACCGGTGGTGGAACCCGGCCGCGGAGGCGCAGGCGACCGACCGGGCGTTCCGCATCGGGCAGCGCCGCGACGTGCAGGTCCACACGTTCGTCTGCATCGGCACCATCGAGGAACGCGTCGAGGAGATCATGGCGAGCAAACGGGACCTGGCCGGGGTCGCGGTCGGCTCCGGCGAGGGCTGGCTCACCGGGCTGTCCACGAACGACCTGCTGGACCTGATGTCGCTTGGACCCGAGGCGGTCGGTGATGCCTGAGACGAGATGGTCCCACCAGTTTCTGGCCATGCTCGAATCCTTGCGGATGGGTACGACATTTTCGGCGGGCCGCCGCTACGCCCGCGCCGGACAGGTACGCTCCGTGACGATCTCGACCAGTATCGTGACCGCGCTGGTGGTCGACGAGGACGGCGAGACGTACCGTGCGAGGATCGGCGTCGCCGCGTTCACCGCCGCCGACTGGGCCCGCATCGAACGTGCCCTGGCCGGCGAGGCGATCCACGCCGCCCGGCTGCTCGCCGGGCACCTGCCCGAGAACCTCGAGACGATCCTCGCCGGGTTCGGCCTGGCCCTGTTCCCGCAGTCCCTGGCCGAGATCGTCCTGGACTGCTCGTGCCCCGGCTGGCAGAAACCGTGCCGGCACCTGACCGCCGCCTGCTACGTCCTCGCCGAGGAGTTCGACGCCGACCCGTTCGCGATCCTCGCCTGGCGGGGCCGCGGCCGCGACGAGCTCCTCGAGGCCCTGCGCGCCCACCGCGTCTCCGCCCTGTCCCACATCGCCCGCCACCAGCACCCCGAGCCTGTTTCCTCAACCCCCGCCGCCGGTACCTTCTGGCAGGCCGGCCCCCGCCGCCGGCCCCCGGACCCGGACGTCCCCGGCTCCCTGCACCGCGGCGACGCGATCCTCGAACAACTCGACCCGCTGCCGCTCACCGCCGGCCGGTACGACGTCACCGACCTGTTGCGTAACGCCTATCACACCGTCACACAGCGCGACCCGGGGTTGCCGGAGCGCCGCCACAGCCGGTAACGTCGAATTCCAGCGGCGCTCCGACGCCGCGGTCAGGGCCGAGAGGCGCTGCGACGGACCTCCGGGGTCCGCCACGCTCGGCCAGCATCTGACCTCCCTTGACCCCAAGGGCGCCTCCTGTCACCGGGAGGTGACCTCAGGTATGTCCGAAGCACGCACCGAACACACCCTGCAGCAGCTCGTCGAGCACGGCCACCCGTACCTGCAGCGACACGACGGCCTCGACTTCGCCGTCGCCGACCTGTCCCTCGCCGACGCCGGCCGCACCCAGATCCGCCTCGCCGAACACGAGATGCCGGGCCTGATGGCGACCCGCCGCGAGTACGCCGCCGCCCAGCCGCTGCGCGGCGCCCGCATCGCCGGCAGCCTCCACATGACCGTCCAGACCGCGGTCCTCATCGAAACCCTGGTCGCGCTCGGCGCCCAGGTCCGCTGGGTGTCGTGCAACATCTTCTCCACCCAGGACGAGGCCGCCGCCGCCGTCGTCGCCGGCCCCCACGGCAGCGCCGAGCGTCCCGCCGGCACCCCGGTCTTCGCCTGGAAGGGCGAAACCCTCGCCGAGTACTGGTGGTGCACCGACCAGCTGTTCCAGTTCACCGCCGACAACGGCGACATCCTCGGCCCGAACATGATCGTCGACGACGGCGGCGACGCCACCCTCCTGCTCCACCAGGGCGTCACCGCCGAAACCCGCGGCGCCGTGCCGCAGGCAGCCGACGGCGACGACCCCGAGTACCGGATCATCCTCGCCGCGCTGGCCGCAAGCCTGGCCCGCGACCCGCAGCGGTTCACCCGGATCGCCGCCGGTGTCCGCGGCGTCACCGAGGAGACCACGAACGGCGTCAAACGCCTCTACAAGCTCGCCGAATCCGGCGAGCTGCTCTTCCCGGCGATCAACGTCAACGACTCCGTCACCAAGTCGAAGTTCGACAACACCTACGGCATCCGCCACTCCCTCCTCGACGGCATCAACCGCGCCACCGATGTGATGCTCGCCGGGAAACTCGCCGTCGTCTGCGGCTACGGCGACGTCGGCAAGGGCGCCGCCGAGGCCCTGCGCGGCATGGGCGCCCGCGTCGCCGTCACCGAGATCGACCCGATCTGCGCCCTGCAGGCCGCCATGCACGGCCTGCCCGTCGTCCACCTCGACGACGTCATCGACACCGCCGACCTGGTCATCACCGCCACCGGCAACAAGGGCATCGTCACCGCCGCCCAGCTCGACCGCCTCAAGCACAACGCGATCGTCGGCAACGTCGGGCACTTCGACAACGAGATCGACATGGCCGGCCTCGCCCAGCTGCCCGGCATCACCAAACGCGAAATCAAACCCCAGGTCCACGAATGGGTACGCGCCGACGGCCGCTCCCTCATCGTCCTGTCCGAGGGCCGCCTGCTCAACCTCGGCAACGCCACCGGCCACCCGAGCTTCGTCATGTCCAACTCGTTCACCAACCAGACGATCGCCCAGATCGAGCTGTTCACGAAGCCCGACAGCTACGACCGCCAGGTGTACCGCCTGCCCAAACACCTCGACGAGAAGGTCGCCGCGCTGCACCTCGACGCCCTCGGCGTGCGGCTGACCGAACTCACCAAGGACCAGGCCGAGTACATCGGCGTCGACGTCGCCGGCCCCTACAAGCCGGAGCACTACCGCTACTGACAATCCACCGACCGCCGCGCCGCGAGCCATGTCACCATCCGGCTCGCGGCGCGGGGCGGTGCCGGGGGCATGCCACACCGGCCGGCGGCACACCGCCGGCCGGGAGACCCTCGGGGCCGGAGTTCGGCTGGAGGTTCGTCGCGCCGGATCGGCGGCAGCGATGATTCGGCGGCCCGCAGCTCGTCACATGGGGCGACGACCCACCCGACGGCGAACGGCGGTACCCCGATGGCGACCATGCTCTACTCCGCGACGATGTCCCTCGACGGCTACATCGCCGGGCCCGGCGGCGACATGAGCTGGCTGACCCCGCACATCGCCCCGAACCCGCTCGTCGACGACCTGATCCCGCAAATCGGCGCGATCATCGTCGGGAACCGTACGTTCGGCGGCGACGACCCGCACCGCGGCACCGACGGCGCCGGGAAACCGTTCGGCGGCGGCTGGGACGGCCCGCAGTACGTCGTCACCCACCATCCCCGCCCGTCCGGTGACGGCATCACGTTCGTCGGCGACGTCGAAACGGCGGTCCGCGAGGCGAAAGCCGCCGCCGGCGACCGCTACGTCAACATCATCGGCGCCGACATCGCCCGGCAGTGCCTGGCCCTCGGCGAGCTCGACGAGATCCTCGCGATCACCGCCCCGGTCCTGCTCGGCGGCGGCACCCGCCTGTTCGCGTTCGCCCGGCCCCCGGTGCGGCTCGAACAGGTGCACGTCTCCCACACCGCGCAGGCGATCAACACCTGGATGCGGATTATCGATTAACGGATTACCGGATCCAGGAATCCGATAATCCGCTCAGCGGCGCTGCCACACCTCGGCGTCCGCCGTCCACCGCAGCGTCGTCACCGCCTGCAACACCAACCCGCCAGTCAGTGACGGCGTCAGGTACAACTCGTCCGCCAGAGAGCGGATGATGTGCAACCCCCGCCCGTGCTCGTCCAGCACGGGATCGGCGTGCCCGTCCCCGGAGCCGGCAGCCGCCGCCGGCGAGGACAACGGCGAAGGCGAGGACGAAGAAGCCGACGACACCGCACCGCCGTCGCCGCCGCTGAAACCGCCGAACCTGCCGAACCCGCCAGCCGCGCCGAACCCGTCACCCGACGGCCGCGCCGCCGGCACGACCGGCCCAGCGCCCGAGCCCGCCGCCGAGCCCGCCGCGATTCCAGCCCCCATCGCGTCCGGAGAAGCCGCCGTCACGTCCGAAGCAGCCGCCGTCACCTCAGCCGCCGAAGCCGCCGGCACCGCTCCAGCCTGAGCCGGCAGGTCAGGCCGCACGGACACTCCGGGCTCCGCCGAGCCGGCCGAGACACCAGACCCACCCGAACCACCGGCCCCGGACCCGGCAAGACCAGACGCCGTGAGACCAGACGTCGTGAGACCAGGCAGCACAGCCGGAGAAGGCGCCAGCCGAGCCGGATCCACCACCGCCCCAGCGTTGATCACATGGATCACGCACCGCTCCCCCGACACGTCGATCGTGATCTCATAGTCATGGATCTGCAAAGCATGCTCGATCACATTCGCGCACGCCTCGGTCAGGATCAGCCCCACATCGTCGCGGCACGACGGCTCCACGCCCAGCGTCCGCAGAGCCTGATCCAGCAGCCGCCGCACCACCGGTACCGTCGCCGCATCCCGCGGCAGGTGCAACGCCAGCCGTAACGCGATCGACACCCGACCCCCTCCCGCGCGAACCAAGCGGCCCCGAGCAAGCGACCCGGGCAAGCGACGAAGAACCAGCGGCCCCGGACCAACCGCCAACGTACCCGTACCCAGGATGAACCCCACAGTCACCCGGGGTGGGTGAGGGACGGACCCCGCCGGCAGGGAAGCGGCACAAGGTGCGCCGAACCGTGTGGATCCTCGCCCTCGCCGCAGGCTACGTCGACGGCCTCGCCCTGCTGTACCTCGGCGGCGTCTTCGCCGGCGTCGTCCCCGCCAACCTGCTCCTCGTCGGCATCACCGCCGCCACCGACCCCCACCACCTCACCGGCACCGCCGCCCGGGCCGCGCTCGCCGCCGCCGTCTACACGATCACCGTCGCACTCGCCCGCAACCTGCCCCCGGCTCGCTGCCTCGTCGCCGGGCTCGCCGCCCTGTGCACCCTCACCGGCGCCTGGGCCGCCGTCCACCACGACCCGCACGGCGTCGCCCAGCTGCCGCTGCTCGTCCTCGCCGCCATCGCCGCCGCCCTGCAGGCCGCCGCCCAGCGCGACAGCGACCAGCCCACCGGGTACCTCACCGGACCCCTCATCCGCGTCGACGACGGCCGCATCCACCTCGCCGGCGACGGCGCACCCCTCATCGCCGTACCCCTCGGCGCCGCCGGGGCCGCGCTCCTGCTCGACAAGGTCCCGTGGCTCGGACCCCTCCCCGCCGTCGCGCTCGTCGCCGCCGCCGTCGTCCTGCGCGCCCTCCCGCCCCGCAAGACCCGCACCCGCGCCGACACCACCCCCAGACCCGAACCGGCCCGCACCCCGTAAAGTTGTCCCAATGGGGATGGTGCACACCGTCGGACTCGTCCTGCATCCACGCCGCGACTCCAAACCGGCCATCGACGCCGTCATCGACTGGGCCCGCAGCCGCGAGACCACCGTCCTCGGCCTGCCCGACGAGGTCGACCGCATCGACTGCAGCGCCGTGGCCGTATCCGCCGACGAACTCGTCGGCCGCGCCTCCCTCGTCGTCAGCCTCGGCGGCGACGGCACCATGCTGCGCAGCATGCGCCTGCTGTCCGGCAAACCCACCCCGGTCCTCGGCGTCAACCTCGGCCGGCTCGGCTTCCTCGCCGAAGTCTCCGTCGACGAACTCCCCGACGCCCTCTCGGCCATCGACGCCCACCGCTTCACCGTCGAACCCCGCATGGCCATCCGCACCACCCTGCCCGACGGCACCGACGTCACCGCGTTCAACGACATCGCCCTCGTCCGCACCCCCGGCCACGGCCTCGCCGCCATCGCCATCTCCATGCAGGGATACCCGTTCGTCCGCTACGCCGCCGACGCCCTCATCGTCGCCACCTCCACCGGCTCCACCGCCTACAGCTTCTCCGCCGGCGGACCCATCGTCTCCCCCACCGTCGAAGGCATCCTCGTCGTCCCCGCCGCCGCCCACTCCGCCTTCAACCGCGCCCTCGTCCTGTCCCCCAACGAAGACCTCGACCTGGAACTGCTCCCCTCCAGCGGCCGCCTCGTCATCGAAGTCGACGGCGAAGTCCTCGGCGAGCTCAACCCCGGCGACACCCTCACCGTCTCCGCCGCCCCCGCCGCCGCCAAAGTCGTCCGCCTCGGCTACACCACCTTCTACGAGCGCGCCCGACGCAAACTCCAGGTCAACGGCAGCCTCGAAGTCGAACTACCATAAACGCCGCGTTTGTACCGCCTGAGCCTCCACCACCAGCGCCCCGGCCAACAGCAACCCGGCCACGAGACGCCCGCCACCGCCTCGCGCCGCCCCAGCCACCGCTCAGCCACGACCCGCTGAGCACCGACCCGCTGAGCACCGACCCGCTGAGCACCGAACGCCGGCCTGCGGACCAGAACACCGCACCCCAGAAGCGCACCTCAGAACCGCGCACCTCAGAACCGCGCAGGCCGGCGTCGAGGGCCACACCCGCACGACGCAGGACACCGCACGTCACGACGGCGCCCAGCAGCACCGCGACCCGGAAACGGCGCCCCCCAGCACGGCCAGTGCCGGCAACGCGGGCAGCAAAAAGCCGGCCGCGACAAACGGCGCCCCCCAGCACGGGCTGCGCCGGCAACGCGGGCAGCAAAAAGCCGGCCGCGACCGCGACACACCCCCACCAGCAGGGCACAACGCGACGGGCCGGCCACAGCAACCTCAGCGCGGCGACCTCAGCTGTGCGCCCGCGACGGCAACCCCGGCACCGACACGATCGCCTCGTCCGCGTAACACCACACCCACTCCTCACCCGGCTCGAACGACTGCACCAGCGGATGCCCCGACGACCGGAAATGCGCCGTCGCATGCTTCGCCGGCGACGAATCGCAACACCCCACATGCCCGCACGTCAGGCACAACCGCAAATGCACCCAACGCCCGCCCACCGCCAGGCAGTCCTCACACCCGTCCGCCGACGGCTCGACCTCGGCCACCATGTCCACATGCGTGCAACCACTCTGCATCGCACCACCGTAAACCCCGTCACATTCGTCGCGCGGCCCATCGCGTGGTTGGATTGACCGCATGGCCAAGCCAGCGATCTTGACCGTCGACGACGACCCCGCCGTCTCCCGCGCCGTCGCCCGCGACCTGCGCCGGCAGTACGGCGAGGAGTACCGCATCGTCCGCGCCGACTCCGGCCGCGAAGCCCTCGACACCCTCAAGGAACTCAAACTCCGCGGCGAACAGGTCGCCGTCCTGCTGGCCGACTACCGCATGCCCGAAATGAACGGCCTGCAGTTCCTCGAGGCCGCCATGGACCTCTTCCCCCGCGCCCGCCGCGTCCTGCTCACCGCCTACGCCGACACCGACGCCGCCATCCAGGCCATCAACATCGTCGACCTCGACCACTACCTGCTCAAACCCTGGCACCCGCCGGAAGAAAAACTGTACCCGGTCATCGACGCCATGCTCGACGCCTGGAAAGCCGCCCCCGACCGGCCCTCCGTCGACGTCAAAATCATCGGCCACCGGTGGAGCGCACCCTCATTCAAGGTCCGCGACTTCCTCGCCCGCAACATGATCTCCTACCGGTGGTACACCACCGACGACGCCGAAGGCCAACGCCTCCTCACCGCCGCCGGCGTCAGCCCCGACGACGTCCCCCTCGTCATCACCACCGAAGGCAAAACCCTCCTCAACCCCACCGAAGCCGAACTCGCCATCCACGTCGGCCTCACCACCACCCCCACCACCGATTTCTACGACCTCGTCGTCGTCGGCGGCGGCCCCGCCGGCCTCGGCGCCGCCGTCTACGGCGCCAGCGAAGGACTCCGCACCGTCCTGCTCGAAGAACGCGCCACCGGCGGACAAGCCGGCCAATCCAGCCGCATCGAGAACTACCTCGGCTTCCCCGACGGCGTCTCCGGCGCCCAACTCACCGACCGCGCCCGCCGCCAAGCCGTCAAATTCGGCGCCGAACTGCTCACCGCCTGCCGCGTCACCCGCCTCGAACCCGCCGGCAACACCCGCGTCCTGCACTTCGAAGACGGCACCACCATCGCCGCCCACGCCGTCATCCTCGCCACCGGCGTCTCCTACCGCCGCCTCACCGCACCCGGCCTCGCCGACCTCCACGGCCGCGGCGTCTACTACGGCTCCGCCGCCACCGAAGCCCCCTCCTGCACCGACCAGGACGTCTACATCGTCGGCGGCGCCAACAGCGCCGGGCAGGCCGCCATGTTCTTCTCCCGCTACGCCAAACGCGTCCACCTCATCATCCGCGCCCCCAACCTCAACGCCTCCATGTCCCAATACCTCATCGACCAGATCGACAACGTCGAACACATCCAGGTCCACCCCTGCACCGAAATCGCCGCCGCCCACGGCGACGAACACCTCGAACGCCTCGAACTACGCCCCCTCGACGGCGGCGACGGCCGCACCGTCGACGCCTCCTGGCTGTTCATCTTCATCGGCGCCGAACCCCGCACCGACTGGCTTGACGGCACCGTCCAACGCGACCCCCGCGGCTTCGTCCTCACCGGCCCCGACCTGCTCACCGGCGACGGCCCACCCCCCGGCTGGCGCCTCACCCGCGACCCCTACCACCTCGAAGCGTCCATCCCCGGCGTCTTCGCCGCCGGCGACGTGCGCGCCGACTCCGTCAAACGCGTCGCCTCCGCCGTCGGCGAGGGCGCCATGGCCGTCTCGCTCGTCCACCGGTACCTCCTGGAGTCCCAATGACCAACGGCCGCCGCCTGAGCACCGACGAACTGCGCGGACTGTTCCTCTTCGAAGCCCTCGACACCGACAAACTCGACTGGATCGCCACCCGCGGCTGGGCCGTCACCCACCCCGCCGGCGACGCCATCTACACCGAAGGCGAACCCGCCACCTGCTTCGTCGTCCTGCTCTCCGGCACCGTCTCCCTGAGCCGCAACATCCGCGGCGACGACGTCGAACTCTCCCGCACCGACCAGGCCGGCGTCTACGGCGGCGCCACCCAGGCCTACCTCGGCGAACAGGTCGCCCAGGTCTACAACAACACCATGCACGCCATCACCGACGCCGAAGTCCTCGAAGTCCCCGCCGCCGAATTCGGGCCCGTCATCCGCCAATGGTTCCCGATGGCCATGCACCTGCTCGAAGGCCTCTTCTTCGGCATGCGCAACAGCAACAACGCCGTCGCCGAACGCGAACGCCTCCTCGCCCTCGGCAGCCTCTCCGCCGGCCTCACCCACGAACTCAACAACCCCGCCGCCGCCGCCGTCCGCGCCACCGCCGTCCTGCGCGACAAAGTCGCCGGCATGCGCCACAAACTCGCCATGATCGCCGACGGCCGCCTCGACGGCGAACGCCTCCACACCCTCGTCGAACTCCAGGAAGCCGCCGTCAAGAAAGCCCAGAACGTCACCAAACGCAGCGCCCTGGACATCTCCGACGCCGAGGACGCCATCGGCGACTGGCTCGACGAACACCAGGTCAACGGCGCCTGGGACCTCGCACCCACCCTCGTCGCCGGCGGCATCGAACTGCCCTGGCTCGAAGGCGTCGCCGACGGCATCGGCGACCTCGACCTCGAACCCGCCGTCCGCTGGCTCTGCTACACCATCGAAACCGAACTGCTCATGGGCGAGATCGACGACGCCGTCGGCCGCATCTCCGGCCTCGTCTCCGCCGCCAAGCAGTACTCCCAGCTCGACCGCGGCCCCTTCCAGGTCGTCGACGTCCACGAACTGCTCGACGCCACCCTCATCATGCTCAACGCCAAAATCCCCCAGGGCGTCCGCGTCGTCACCGAATTCGACCGCGACCTGCCCCGCATCCCCGCCTACGCCGCCGAACTCAACCAGGTCTGGACCAACCTCATCGACAACGGCGTCTCCGCCATGCACGGCACCGGCACCCTCACCATCACCACCGCCCTCGACCCCACCGGCGACTGCCTCACCGTCGACATCGCCGACACCGGCACCGGCATCCCACCCGACGTCCGCCCCCGCATCTTCGAACCGTTCTTCACCACCAAACCCGTCGGCGAAGGCACCGGCCTCGGCCTCGACATCAGCTACCGCATCGTCGTCAAAAAACACCACGGCGACATCCGCGTCACCTCCGAACCCGGCAACACCCACTTCACCGTCGTCCTCCCACTGCGGGAAACCGCCTGAGCGAAGCACCGCCCCTGACCCGGTGGACGCGCACCAAGGCGCTCCTCGGCCACTGGCCCGTCCACACCCCGCTCGGCCGCCGGCCACTCCCACCGCAGGCGCGCGTCCTCAAACAGGTCGACACCGCCACCATCTGCGCCATCCACGCCGGAACCCGCGCCGGATGGCTCCGCTCCCACCTGCGCGCCGACGGTCTGCACTCCCTCGTCCCCGACCCGCCTGACTGGTCCTGGCCCGGCGCCGCGGACCTCGGCGGGGCGGCACCACCCGCGCCTGGCAGTGCACCATCCTGCTGCGCATGATGACCGGCGAGGACACGTACCTGTGGGGCCTCGACCACGAGGGCGACTGTGGTCCCGGCTTCCCCTGCGGCTTCATCCCCGTCCCGGACGCCTGAGGCGCAGCCCCGCAACCACGAAGGCGCGCCCGTCCGGGCTCCCCTGTTTGTATTGGTGCAGGTCGGCGCGTAGCGCCGAACGTTAATAGTTTTGGCGTGCCGCAAGGCACGCTGCCTAAGGCGTCCTAGGACGCTAGGAACGAGGCTTGGATACCGGCAAGAAATGTTGTGGGAACCCTACAAGCGGGAGGGCCTAGGATGCGTCGACAGCCGCATTGGTGTACTCGGCAGTAATCAAGCAGGGTGTAGGCCGGGCGCCTCCGCAACACGGGGCGTACGGCACATGTGCGGGCAAGTCGCGGTTCAACCAGGAGGCTCAACCGGTGTTCAGTCGTATCGCCATCGTCAACCGCGGAGAAGCCGCGATGCGGCTCATCCACGCCGTGCGCGACCTGTCCGCGGAAACCGGCACGCGGATCGAGACGGTCGCCCTCTACACCGACGTCGACCGCACCGCGACCTTCGTCCGCGAGGCCGACCTCACCTACTCCCTGGGGCCCGCCGCCGCCCGCCCGTACCTCAACCACGCCCTCCTCGAGCAGGCCCTGCGCGCCGTCGAGGCCGACGCCGTCTGGGTCGGCTGGGGCTTCGTCGCCGAGGACCCCGCCTTCGCCGAACTCTGCGACCGGCTCGGGATCACGTTCATCGGGCCCTCCGCCGACGCCATGCGCAAGCTCGGCGACAAGATCGGCGCCAAGCTCATCGCCGAGGAGGTCGGCGTCCCCGTCGCCCCGTGGAGCCGCGGCGAGGTCGCCACCCTCGACGACGCCCTGGCCGCCGGGGAGCGCATCGGGTACCCGCTCATGCTCAAGGCCACCGCCGGCGGCGGCGGGCGCGGCATCCGCAAGGTCGAGAACGGCGCCGAACTCGCCGACGCCTACGAGCGCACCAGCGCCGAGGCCCTGCGCGCGTTCGGCTCCGGCATCGTCTTCCTCGAACGGCTCGTCACCGGCGCCCGCCACGTCGAGGTCCAGGTCATCGCCGACGGCCAGGGCACCGCCTGGGCCCTCGGCGTGCGCGACTGCTCCGTCCAGCGGCGCAACCAGAAGATCATCGAGGAGTCGGCGTCGCCGGTCCTCGGGCCCGAACAGGTCGCCGAGCTCAAGGGCGCCGCCGAACGGCTCGCGCTCGCCGTGGGCTACCGCGGTGCCGGTACCGTCGAGTTCCTCTACCACCCCACCGAGAAGCTCTTCGCCTTCCTCGAGGTCAACACCCGCCTGCAGGTCGAGCACCCGATCACCGAGATCACCACCGGCACCGACCTGGTCAAGCTGCAGATCCACGTCGCCTCCGGCGGCAAGCTCGACGGCGAGCGCCCCGCCGAGCTCGGCCACGCCGTCGAGGCCCGGCTCAACGCCGAGGACCCCGACCGCGACTTCGCCCCCGCCCCCGGCAAGATCTCCCGGCTCGTGCTGCCCGCCGGGCCCGGCATCCGCGTCGACTCCGGCGTCAGCGAGGGCGACAGCATCCCGTCCGACTTCGACTCCATGATCGCCAAGATCATCGCGTACGGGCGGGACCGCGACGAGGCCCTCGCCCGCCTGCGCCGCGCCATGGCCGAGACCACCGTCATCATCGACGGCGGCGCCACCAACAAGAGCTTCGTCATCGACCTGCTCGACCAGCCCGAGGTCATCGACGCCACCGCCGACACCGGCTGGATCGACCGCGTCCGCGCCGAAGGCCGCCTCGTCAACCACCGCCACTCCGCGATCGCCCTGGCCGCCGCCGCCATCGAGGCCTACCAGGACGAGGAGGAGATCGCCCGCGGCCGGCTGCTCACCACTGCCCACGGCGGCCGCCCCCAGGTCCAGCACGAGTCCGGGCGCCCCCTCGACCTCAAACTCCGCGGCGTCGGCTACCGCGTCGCCGTCGCCCGCGTCGGCCCCACCCGCTACCGCGTCGGCATCACCGCCGGCGCCGACACCCACCCCGCCGACGTCGAACTCGAACGCTTCGACGAGCACCGCGGCCAGATCACCGTCAACGGCCGCCGGTTCCGGCTCGTCTCCGCCACCCACGGCCCCATCCACCTCGTCGAGGTCGACGGCGTCACCCACCGCATCAGCCGCGACGAGGGCGGCGTCGTCCGCTCGCCCGCACCCGCCCTCGTCGTCGCCACCCCCGTCGCCGTCGGCGACGAGGTCGAAGCCGGCGCCCCCATCCTCGTGCTGGAGAGCATGAAGATGGAGACCGCGCTGCGCGCCCCGTTCCGGGCCCGGGTCCGCGAACTGCCCGTCGCCGTCGGCAGCCAGGTCGAGACCGGCGCCCCCCTGATGCGCCTCGAACCCCTCGGCGACGACGACGAACAGGCCGCCGAGGGCCCCGCCGGCACCGCCGTCGACATCGACCTGCCGCCCGAGGACACCGCCGCGACCGTCACCGAACGCCTCGCCGCCGGCCTCGCCGACCTGCGCGCCCTGCTGCTCGGCTTCGACACCGACCCGCACGACCGCGGCCGCACCCTCGCCCGCTACCTGCAGGCCCGCGGCGAGAACGGCGCCCGGCCCGCCCCCGGCGAGGTCGAACTGCTCACCGTCTTCGCCGACCTCGCCGAACTGACCCGCAACACCCCCGGCGGCGAGATCGGCGGCGAACCCAACACCGCCGTGCACTCCCCCCGCGAGTACTTCCACCGCTACCTCGGCAGCCTCGACGTCGAACGCGCCGGCGTCCCCGCCACCTTCCAGGCCCGCCTCACCAAGGTCCTCGCCCACTACGGCGTCGACAGCCTCGACCGGACCCCCGAACTCGAAGCCGCCGTCTTCCGGATCTTCCTCGCCCAGCAGCGCACCGCCACCGACGTCGCCATCGTCTCCGAACTGCTGCGCCAATGGCTCGCCGGCCCGCTGCCCGTCGAAGCGCTCGCCGAACCCGCCGGCCTGACCCTCGAACACCTCATCGAGGCCACCCAGGTCCGCTTCCCGGCCGTGTCCGACCTGGCCCGCGGCATCGTCTTCCGCTGGTTCGCCCAGCCGCTGCTGCGCCGCACCCGCGCCGAGGTGTACGTCACCGTCCGCACCCACCTGCGCCACCTCGACCGCAACCCCGGCGCCGCCGACCGCGCCGAACGCATCCAGTCCATGGTCGCCAGCGCCGAACCCCTCGTCCGGCTCATCGGCCAGCGCATCGGCCGCCCCGGCCGCGACCACGCCCCCCTCCTCGAGGTCCTCACCCGCCGCTACTACGGCAACCGCGGACTGTCCAACGTCGCCGCGCAGGACACCACCGGCGGCCGGTTCGTCACCGCCGACCACGCCGGGCGGACCGGGCGCACCCGCGTCGTCACCACCGCCGTCGACATCGCCACCCTGCCCGCCGCCCTGGACACCATCGCCGCCTTCGCGACCGAGCACGCCGAACACGGTTTCCCCACCGCACCGGCGACCAGCGGCGACAGCAGGACAGCACACGGTACAGACGCGGCGTTTGATCGTGGTGTAGTGGCCGACATCTATGTGGCGTGGGAGGACCAGCCCGACGCCGCCACCATCGGCGACCGGCTCGGCGAACTCCTCGCCGCCCACCCGCAGCCCGCCGGCGTGCGGCGCATCACGATCACCGTCGCCGGCACCACCGGCGCCGTCATGCACCACCACTTCACGTTCCGCCCCGACGGCGGCACGTTCGCCGAGGACCGCCTCATCCGCGGCCTGCACCCGCAGATCGCCAACCGCCTGCAGCTGTACCGGCTCCGCGAGTTCGACCTCACCCGCCTGCCGTCCGCGGACGAGGAGATCTACCTGTTCAAGGCCGTCGCCAAGACCAACCCCGCCGACGAGCGCCTCATCGCCATGGGCCAGGTCCGCGACCTCACCGCGCTGCGCGAGGCCGACGGCCGCCTCGTCGCCCTCCCCGCCCTCGAGGACACCACCACCGGCTGCCTCGACGCGATCCGCAACATCCAGGCCCAGCGGCCCCAGAACAAGCGCTTCGACACCAACCGGATCATGATGTACGTCTGGCCGGCCACCGAGCTCACGCAGGAGGAGATCGAGACCCTCGTCCAGCGGCTCCTGCCCACCACCGCCGGCGCCGGCCTCGAAGAGGTCCAGTTCCTCGCCCGCCAGCGCAACGCCGCCGGCGAACTGTCCGAGGTCGCCGTCCGCATCGCCCTCGACCCCGGCCACGGCGCCACCCTCACCGTCGACAAGCCCACCACCGAACCCGTCCAGCCCCTCGACGACTACCGGCAGAAGGTCCTGCGGGCGGCGCGGCGCGGCAACGTGTACCCGTACGAGCTCACCGGCCTGCTCGCCGGCCAGGGCGGCAGCTTCACCGAACACGACCTCGACGCGCACGGCGTCCTCGCGCCCGTGCAGCGCCCCAAGGGCCGCAACAGCGCCGCCATCATCGCCGGCGTCGTGTCCACCCCGACCCCCCGCCACCCCGAAGGCGTCACCCGCGTCGTGCTCCTCGGCGACCCCACCAAGGCCCTCGGCGCCCTGTCCGAACCCGAGTGCAGCCGCGTCATCGCCGCCCTCGACCTCGCCGAACAGCTCCAGGTGCCCCTCGAATGGTTCGCGCTGTCGGCCGGCGCCCGCATCTCCATGTCATCCGGTACCGAGAACATGGACTGGGTCGCCGCCGCCCTCAAACGCATCGTCACGTTCACCCAGGCCGGCGGTGAGATCAACATCGTGGTGACGGGCATCAACGTCGGCGCCCAGCCGTACTGGAACGCCGAGGCCACGATGCTCATGCACACCAAGGGCATCCTCGTCATGACCCCCGACTCCGCCATGGTCCTCACCGGCAAGCAGGCCCTGGACTTCTCCGGCGGCGTCTCCGCCGAGGACAACTACGGCATCGGCGGCTACGACCGGGTCATGGGCCCCAACGGCCAGGCCCAGTACTGGGCCCCCAACCTCGCCGGCGCCCGCGACGTGCTCATGGCCCACTACGACCACACCTACATCGTCCCCGGCGAACCCGGCCCCCGCCGCGCCCCCACCAGCGACCCCGCCGACCGCGACGTGTCGCCGTTCCCGCACACCGTCGCCGGCAGCGACTTCACCACCGTCGGCCAGATCTTCTCCGCGGCCCACAACCCCGACCGCAAGAAGGCCTTCGACATCCGCACCGTCATGCGCGCCCTCGCCGACCAGGACCACCCGGTCCTCGAACGCTGGGCCGGCATGGCCGACGCCGACACCGCCGTCGTCACCGACGCCCGCCTCGGCGGCTGGCCCGTCTGCCTCGTCGGCATCGAGTCCCGCTCCGTGCCCCGCACCGGCTTCCCGCCCACCGACGGCCCCGACACCTACACCGCCGGCACCCTCTTCCCCCGCTCCTCGAAGAAGGTCGCCCGCGCCATCAACGCCGCGTCGGGCAACCGGCCCCTCGTCGTGCTGGCCAACCTGTCCGGCTTCGACGGCTCCCCGGAGTCGATGCGCAAACTCCAGCTCGAGTACGGCGCCGAGATCGGCCGCGCCATCGTCAACTTCGACGGCCCGATCGTCTTCTGCGTCATCTCCCGCTACCACGGCGGCGCGTTCGTCGTGTTCTCCAAGGCCCTCAACCCCAACATGACCGTCCTGGCCCTCGAAGGCTCGTTCGCGTCGGTGCTCGGCGGCGCCCCCGCCGCCGCGGTCGTCTTCGCCGGCGAGGTCAACAACCGCACCAGCACCGACCCGCGCGTCACCGACCTCCAGGCCCAGGTGTCGGCCGCATCCGGCGCCGCCCGGGCAGCACTGAATGCCCGCCTGGCAGAAGTGCAGTCGTCGGTACGGGCTGAGATGCTCGGCGCCGTCGCCAGCGAATTCGACCGCGTGCACAGCATCCAGCGCGCCGTCGACGTCGGCTCGGTGGACGCCATCATCAGCGCCGCCCAGCTGCGCCCGGCCATCATCGAGGCGGTCTCGCGCGGCCTGAAGCAGTAGCGCTCTGGCGGTAAAGGGGTCGGCCGGTACGCGGCCGACCCCTTACTGTTTCGCGGGTGGCACCCACCTTCGTCCCCGGACTGCAGCTCTGCCGCGACTTCTACGAGCAGGGGGTGCGGCCGCTGCTCGGGTCCATTCCCCATGCCGCCGCCCGGCTCGGGCCCGGCTCCGAGGTGCTCGGCTTCGACACCGCGCGCTCGGCCGACCACGACTGGGGCCCGCGGCTCGAACTGTTCGTGGACACGGCCGCCGTCGACGCGCCGGCGCTCTCGGCGCTGCTGCGTTCGCGGCTGCCGCGGGAGGTACACGGGTGGCCGACCAGCTTCGAACCGCCCGACGAGCGGGTCCGCGTCATGACCGCGACCACGACCGGCCCCGTCCACCATCGGGTCGTCATCGCCGACGTCGCCACCTGGTCGCGGGAACACCTCGGCTTCGACGCCCGTTTTTCGATTGCCGATACCGACTGGCTCGCCACCCCGACGCAGAAACTGGCCGAGGCGACCGGTGGGGCCGTCTACCACGACGACCTCGGCGAGCTCACCGCGCTGCGGGCGCACCTCGCGTGGTACCCGGAGCAGCTGTGGAAGCGGATCCTCGCCGCGCAGTGGATTCGGATCGCCCAGGAGGAGGCGTTCGTCGGGCGCGCCGCGGAGATGGACGACGACCTCGGCAGCCGGATCACCGCCGCGCGCCTGAGCCGGGACGTGATGCGGCTGTGCCTGCTGCTGGCCCGCCGGTACCCGCCGTACACCAAGTGGCTCGGCTCCGCGTTCGCCGCGCTGCCGGACATCTCCCCGATCGCCGACGCCCTGGCCGAGGCGCTGGCGGCGGACGACGCGGAGGACCGGCAGTCGGCGCTGTGCGACGCCTACGAGGCCGCCGGGGCCTGGCAGAACCGGCTGCGGCTGACGTACCCGGTGAACGCGAGCCGCCGGCCGTACTTCGACCGCCCCTTCCCCGTCATCGACGCGGGCCGGTTCGCGGAGGCCCTGGCGCCGGGCGGCTCCCGGGTCGGGGCGATCGACCAGTTCGTGGACAGCACCGACGTGCTCATGCAGCCCGGGCTCGCCCGGGGCCTGGCGGCCGCGGTGGAGCCGGTCCCCGGACGGGGCCCTGCCGCGTAGCGGCTGGTTCTTTCTGGCGTGGCTCCGCCACGCTCCCTATGGCGTCCTAGGAAGCTAGGCGTCAGCCTGAAACCGGCAATCCGGTGTACGGCGGGCCGGCGACGCTCTGGTGCTGCCGGGATCGGGCCGGAAGTACCTCGAGATCGCCAGCGTGGAGGGCCACCAGCGGGGACCGGGCCTGTCCTGGCCGGAGCTGGCCGGTGTCGCCGCCCGGCAGCCCGATCCGGTACGCCGGGCCCAGACGCTCCTGCTGCTCGCCCCGGCCTTCGGCGACGCGGCGGCTCTCGGCGACGCGGCGGCCGATACGCCGGCCCACGACGATCGCGGCGCCCTCGAACGCGATGCCCCACAGCGGCTCGGTGCGTCGGAGGCCGTCGAATCGGAGGCTGTCGCGCTGCTCTCGGCGGCGATGCGGACGCTCGGCGCTCCCGACGAATCGGCAACCGCGGTGGTGGCCTCGCGGGCGGTCTCCGACGACGCGCTGTTCTGGGGGCCGGTGCACTGGGTCGCCGGCGCGCCGGAGTCGGATTACGCATCACGCAATCCGGCGAGCGCGTACGCGCTGCCGGACGCCGACCGGAAACTCCTCGGCTCGCTGCTGGCGCCCTGAGGAGTTCGCCGGATTGCCGGGCGCACTCATCCGCCGAACACGAACAGCGCGCACGAACGGGCCGGCCGAACAGGTCGGTTGGGGCGGCGCCGCCGAGCATCGAGCCGCGCCCAATCGCGCCGGGCAGCCCGGCGCGATTGCTGGATTACTGGATTATTGGATTACCGGTAATCGTAATGCGGGTAATTCCGGGGCGGTCACACACCGTGGTCGCCGGCACCCGTAACAACTCGGCGCCAGGAGCAACGCTGCGCCAGGAACAGTTCGGCGCCGAACGCCGAGCCGCGACGAGCCACGTCGGGTCAGTAGCGGCCCAGCCACGCCGTCGGCGCCATCACGATACGCGGGTTCGCGGCCGGGTCCAGCCAGCGCAGCACCGCCGTCAGGTCGGACTGGGCCAGGCTCACGCAGCCCAGCGTGCTGTTCCCGTTCGACTGGTGCAGGAAGATCCCGCTCCCCCGCCCGGGCGTCGCCGGCATGTTGTAGCGGATCACCGCGAAGTGCGTGTACTGCGGGCTGATCTCCCACAGCGCCTCGCTCGGCCCGCCCGGGTTCGGGCCGTGACTGAACGTGTTGTACCCCGGCGAGTCGCTGTTCTCGTTCCACCAGTCGTCCGGCCCCACCTGGTGGTAGCGGTAGCGCACGCCAGGGTTGGCGGCAATCCCGTACATGGTGCCGTCGAAGGCGAACACCCCCGCCGGCGTCGTGCGGTCGCCCTCCCGCTTCGCGTCGCTGAAGCCCTTCGAGCCCAGCCGCGCCGGCATCTGCCCGAGGACCGGCTGCCACGCGCCGCCCGACTTCGCGTACGCCTGCAGGGTCGCGGTCGTCGCCGACTGGCTCGGCGACTGCACGATCACGACCTGCGTCGTGTTCGCCGGCAGCGACTTGAGCCGCGCCGCGTCGTTGGCCGGGGTCTGCTCCTTGCCCGGCGTCCCGCCACCGCCGCCGTTGCCCGGGGGCTTCGGCGGCGCACCCGCGGTCGGGTGGGTCGTCGCCGCCGTCGTCGGAGCCGCGGCCACCGCGGGCGGCGAGGACGCCGCCCCGACCGGATCAGCAAAAGCGACATCAGAGGCCGACGGCGTGACCGGCTGCGGCGTCGGCACCCCCGAGGCCGGAGCCGCCGCATCACCAGGGTCCGCGCCACACCCGGTCAACGCGGCGATCAGCAGCGCGGGTAGCGCCAGAAGGCGGACAAACCGCCGCGGACGGGGGAAGGGGAACACGTGTTCGGGCTGCTCGTCCGGCACACCACATAGTATCGAGCCCATGCGCGCAACGTTCCCGACAAATCCGGCAACACGCCGATTTGCCGCGCTCATCGTTGCCGCCGGGCTGCTCGCCGGCGCGTGTGGCGGGGACCCTGTCACCACGCCGGCCTCGGCCACGACGTCAAGCCCGGCGAGCGCGAGCGGGCGGGCGGATGCGAGCACAGGCAGTACACCGGAGACGGAACAGATCCCGGAGGACTTCATCGAGGTCCTTCCGGCCGGGCTGCGCACCAACATGACCGGGGTCTCGTGGCGGCCCGGGTGCCCCGTCGGCCTCGACGACCTGCGGCTCGTGCACGTGTCCTATGTGGACTTCGACGGGAACCTGAAGGCCGGCCTGCTGGTCGTGCACAAGGCCATCGCCGAATCCGCACTGCGCGTGTTCCAGGCGTTACGCAAGGCGAGGTTTCCGATCCGCAGCATGCAGCTCATCGACCAGTACGGCGGCAGTGACGACGCGTCGATGGCCTCGGACAACACGTCGGCGTTCAACTGCCGCAACGTGCCGAACACGAGCCACTGGTCGAACCACGCGTACGGGCGGGCGATCGACGTCAACACCGTCGAGAACCCGTACCTGCCGAAGGGGCAGGTCATGCCGCCGGCCGGGAAGGCGTTCCTGGACCGCGGGAACGTGCGGCCGGGGATGATCGTCGCCGGGGACGCGACCGTGAAGGCGTTCCAGGCCGAGGGGTTCGTGTGGGGCGGGGCCTGGAAGAGCGGCACCGACTACCAGCACTTCGAGAAAGCATAATCCGCTTCGCGTCACAATGCGGCGCGCCGAGATCACCGTCGCCATACTGTCCCGCATGGAATCGCGGATGGGCGTGTTCCGGCTGCTGATCGCCGGGATGCTCGTGCTGATCGTCGGCGGCGTCGCCACCACGGCGTGGGCGCTGCGACGGGCCGAGACCCTGGCCGAGCCGGGCGCCGAGAGCCAGGCCGCGAGCCCCGGCCCGGCCGCGCCGCCGTCCGCGTCCACCTCGCCCGCGCCGCCGCCGTTCCTCGGCTGGTCCGACCCGGCGCTGGTCGGCAAGCCGTACGGCACGAAGGTGAACGGCCTGCTCACGTTCCGTGGCAATCCGACCCGCACGTACTACGGCGAGGGCCCGGTGCCCCGCACGACCCCGGTCCAGCGCTGGCAGTTCCCGAAGAGCGGCGGGCTGTGCGCGATGTCGTCGGACAAGGGCGAGACCCGCGAGTGGTGCGGCACCGGCTGGACCGGGCAGCCCGCCGTGTTCGAGCGGGACGGGCGGACGTGGGTCGTCTTCGGCGCGTACGACCGCAACATCCACTTCCTGGACGCGACCACCGGCGAGCGGATCCTGCCCGACTTCAAGACCGGCGACATCATCAAGGGCAGCGTCACCGTCGACCCCGACGGGTTCCCGCTGCTCTACTCCGGGTCACGCGACGGCTACTACCGGGTCATCGCCATGGACCGGGCCACCCCGACCGAGCTGTGGAAGCTCTCCGCCGACGCGGTGAAGCCGACGCTGTGGAACGACGACTGGGACGGCTCCGGGCTGATCATCGACGACTACCTGTTCGAGGGTGGCGAGAACAGCCAGTTCCACGTCGTGAAGCTCAACCGCGGGTACGGGCCGGACGGCAAGGTCACCGTCGCCCCGCAGCTGGTGTGGCACACCCCCGGCTGGGACGACCAGCTGCTCAAGGACGCCGGCGACAACAACGTGTCGATCGAGAACTCGGTCGCCGTGTTCCGCGACACCGTGTACTTCGCCAACTCCGGCGGCCTCGTGCAGGGCTGGGACCTGTCGGGGCTGAAGGCGGGCAAGGAGCCGACGCGCACGTTCCGGTTCTGGACCGGCGACGACACCGACGCGTCGATCGTGGTGGACGCGGACGGCTTCCTGTACGTCGGCTCCGAGTACGAGAAGGGCAACGCGCGCTCCAAGGAGGTCGGGCAGATGCTCAAGCTCGACCCGTCCAAGCCCGACAACCCCGTGGTGTGGGCGGTCAAGGACACCCCGGCGCAGCGGCCGGGCGGGATCTGGGGCACGCCGGCGCTGTACCGCGACATCGCCGTCTACGACACGGCCGGCGGCGACGTGCTCGGCGTCGACCGGGCCACCGGCGCGGTCCGCTGGCGGTTCCACCTGGCCGGCGGGGAGACCTGGCAGTCGCCCGTGATCGTGGACGATACGCTGTTCATGGGCGACTGCACCGGCGTCATGCACGCCTACGACGTCTCCGACACGCGGGCGGAGCCGCGGGCGCTCTGGGAGTACAAGATCGGCGGTTGTATCGAAGCGACCCCGGCGGTATGGAAGGGTTCGCTGTATTTCGGCACGAGAGCGGGCGCCGTGCACGCCCTGTCGGCGCCGTAGCGCACAAGTGCCAAAGCCGTAGCGCACGAAGGTATTGCGCAATTGTTACGGGCCGCGACTGGTCACGGTGAACGGCACGCCATACGTTGCCCGACACAACAATCAGCCGAAAGGACCCGAGCAATGCGCAGAGGGATCCTGTCCCTGCTGGCCACCGGCGCCCTCGTCGCGAGCGGGACCGCCGCCTGCACCGCGAACGTGTCCGGGACCGGCGGGCACGGGGGCAAGCCGCGCATCGGGGTCATCCTGCCCGACAGCAAGTCCTCGGCGCGGTGGGAGACGGCCGACCGAAAGTACCTGGCCGCGGCGTTCAAGGCGGCCGGCGTCGACTACGAGATCCAGAACGCGCAGAACGACAAGAGCGCCTTCACGACCCTCGCCGAGCAGATGATCACGCAGGGCGTCGACGTGCTGATGATCGTGAACCTGGACTCCGGGACCGGCAAGGCGGTGCTGGACAAGGCCCGCAACGCCGGCGTCGCCACGATCGACTACGACCGGCTGACGCTGGGCGGCTCCGCGCGGTACTACGTCTCGTTCGACAACACGGCCGTCGGCACGCTGCAGGGCCAGGGCCTGGTCCGCTGCCTCGCCGACGCGAAGATCAACCGGCCGGTGGTCGCCGAGCTCAACGGCTCCCAGACCGACAACAACTCGACGCTGTTCAAGGAGGGCTACGACAACGTGCTGCAGCCGAAGTTCGACTCCGGCGAGTACGTGAAGGGCCCCGACCAGTGGATCGAGGAGTGGGACAATACCCGTGCCGGTACCGCCTTCGAGCAGATGATGACCGCCCAGCCCAACATCGGCGGGGTGATCGCGGCCAACGACGGCCTCGCGAACGCCGCCATCAACGTGCTCAAGAAGCAGGGCCTCAACGGCCACATCCCGGTCACCGGCCAGGACGCCACCGCGCAGGGCCTGCAGAACATCCTCAACGGCGACCAGTGCATGACCGTCTACAAGGACGTGCGGCGGGAGGCCGCGGCGGCCGCGAAACTCGCGATCGCCCTGGCCAAGGGTGAGACGGGCGTCACCACGACCAAGGTGTACGACCGGGTCGGCAAGCGCGACGTCGACGCCATCCTGCTCGATCCCAAGGCGATCACCAGGGACAACGTGCGGGCCGTCATCGACGACGGCTACGTGTCGGCCGACGAGGTCTGTACGGCGGACTTCGCCGCGAAGTGCGCCGCGGCAGGTATCAAGTAAGGTACCGGTCTCGCCTGGGGAGCCGGCGGCCTGAAGGAGCAACGTGACCGAACGACCCTTGCTGGAGATCCGGGGGCTCAGCAAGAGCTTCGGACCGGTCCAGGTGCTGCGCGACGTGGACTTCCAGGTCCACGCCGGGCAGGTCACCGCCCTCGTCGGCGACAACGGGGCCGGCAAGTCCACGCTGGTCAAGTGCGTCGGCGGGATCTACTCGATCGACGCCGGGGAGTACCTGTTCGACGGCCGGCCGGTCTCCGTGCACGGGCCCCGCGACGCCGCCGCCCTCGGCGTGGAGATCGTCTACCAGGACCTGGCCCTGTGCGACAACCTCGACATCGTCCAGAACATGTTCCTCGGCCGGGAGATCCGCCGCGGCCTGGTCCTCGACGACATCACCATGGAGCAGAAGGCCGCCGAGACCCTGGCCAGCCTGTCGGTGCGCACCGTGGCGTCGGTCCGCCAGCCGGTCTCCAGCCTGTCCGGCGGGCAGCGGCAGACGGTCGCGATCGCCAAGGCCGTCCTGTGGAACAACCGGATCGTGATCCTCGACGAGCCCAACGCCGCGCTCGGCGTCGCCCAGACCGCCCAGGTCCTCGAACTCGTGCGCCGGCTGGCCGACAACGGCCTCGCGGTCGTGCTCATCTCGCACAACATGAACGACGTGTTCGCCGTCGCCGACCGCATCGCCGCGCTGTACCTCGGGCAGATGGCCGCCCAGGTGCGCGCGACCGACGTGACCCACTCCCAGGTCGTCGAGCTCATCACCACCGGCCGCAGCGGCATGCTCGGCCTAGGAGCGAACGTATGAGCCTCTCGTTGCTGGAGGAGCGGACGAACGGGCATCCGTCGTCGGGGCTCGGGGCGTACACCCGGGACTATCTGGCGAAAGTGCGCGGGGGCAACATGGGTGCCCTGCCCGCCGTGCTGGGCCTGCTGACCCTCGTGGTGGCGTTCTCCGTGGCCCGGCCCGAGTTCGTCACCGCCGGGAACCTCGCCAACCTGCTGCACCAGGGCGCGGCCGTCACCGTGATCGCCATGGGGCTGGTCTTCGTGCTCCTGCTGGGCGAGATCGACCTGTCGGCCGGGTTCGCCAGCGGCGTCTGCGCCTCCGTCCTGGCCGTGTTACTGACGAACTTCGGGCTTCCCTGGTACGTCGCTGTGCTCGGCGCCATCGCCACCGGAGCCGCCATCGGGCTCGTGATCGGCCTGCTCGTCGCCAAGCTGGGGATCCCGTCCTTCGTGGTGACCCTCGCCGCCTTCCTGGCCTTCCAGGGCGCCGTGCTGCTGCTCATGAAGGGCGGCACGATCGTCGCCGTCGACGACCCGACGATCAAGAAGATCAATTTCGACGGGCGTTTCACGCCGCTGCAGGGCTGGATCCTGTACGGCGTGACGATCGCCGCCATGCTCGCCCTGCACCTGTGGAAGCGCTCCAGCCGGGTCCGCCACGGCCTGACCGCCGATCCGATCGCGGTGATCGCGCTGCGGGTGCTCACGGTCGCGGTCCTGCTCGGCGCGGCCGTGTGGACGCTGAACCTGGAGCGGTCCAAGAACGACGCCATCTCCCAGCGGGGCGTGCCGATGGTGGTGGCGATCCTGGGGCTGCTGCTGTGGCTGTGCACCTTCGTGCTCAACCGCACCGCGTTCGGCCGGCACGTCTACGCCGTCGGCGGCAACCGCGAGGCGTCGCGCCGGGCCGGCATCCACGTGGACGCGATCCGCATCGCCGTGTTCGTCATCTGCTCCACCATGGCCGCGGTCGGCGGGATCGTGGCCGCGTCCCGGGACGCCTCCGTCAACCCGAACACCGGCGGCAGCAACGTGCTGCTGTACGCCGTCGGCGCCGCGGTCATCGGCGGCACCAGCCTCTTCGGCGGCAAGGGCCGCGTCCTCAACGCGGTGCTGGGCGGCGCGGTCGTGGCCGTCATCGAGAACGGGATGGGCCTGATGGAGTACAGCTCCGGCACGAAGTACGTCGTCACCGGCGTGGTCCTGCTCCTCGCCGCCGGCATCGACGCGCTGACCCGAAGGCGCGCGGCCGCGGCGGGCCTGCGCTGACTAGTCTGCTAACCGCGACCACCATCGAAGAAAGCCGAGCATGCGCGTTGGCCCCAGCCAGGAGGAGATCCGGCGGAGCAACCTCGGAGCACTCCTGCGCTCCGTGCACCTCCACGGCGCGATGTCCCGTGCGGATCTCACGACGAGCCTGGGCCTCAACCGCAGCACGATCGGCGCGCTGACCGCGGACCTCGCCGCCGCCGGCCTGGTCAGCGAGGGCGTCCCCCGCGAGCAGCGGGGCCGCGCCGGCCGCCCGTCGCTGGTCGTGCGGCCCGAGTCGGAGAAGGTCTACGTCTTCGCCTTCGCCGTCGAGGTCGACCGCATCGTCGCCGCGCGCGTCGGCCTCGGCGGCGTCCTGCTCGACCGCTTCGAGGCCGCCCGCCCCCGCGGCGAGCACGACGCCGCCACCGTCATCGCCCCGATCGCCGACTTCGTGCGCAAGATGCAGCTCACCGCCCCCGCCGGCGCCCGCCTCATCGGCTCCGGCGCCGCGGTCTCGGCCATGGTCCGCCGCGACGACGGCTTCGTCCGCCTCGGCCCGCAGCTCGGCTGGGCCGACCAGCCGCTCGGCGAGGCCCTGCGCGCCCTGGTCGGCGACGGCCGCGCGGTGGCGGTCCGCAACAACGCCGACCTCGCGGCACTCGCGGAGCACACGAGGGGCGCGGCGGCGGGCTGCGACAACCTCGTCTACCTGTACGGCGATGCGGGCGTCGGCGGCGGCATCATCGCGGCCGGGCGGCCGGTGACCGGCCACGGCGGGTACGGCGGCGAGGTCGGCCACATGGTCGTCAACCCCAACGGCAAACCGTGCAGCTGCGGCTCCCACGGCTGCTGGGAGACCGAGATCGGCGAGCACGCCCTGCTCACGGCGGCGGGCCGCAATGCGACGGCGGGCCGGGACGGGATTCTCGCGGTGGTGGACGCGGCCTCCCGCGGCGACAACACGGCGCAGGCGGCGATGCGGCAGGTCGGCGACTGGCTCGGCTTCGGCGTGGCGAACCTGGTGAACATCTTCAACCCGGAGATGGTCATCTTCGGGGGGACGCTGCGGGAGGTGTACCTCGCGTCGGCGGCGCAGGTCCGGTCCCGTCTCAACCGCAACGGGCTGCCGGCCTGCCGGGAGCATGTGCGGCTGCGTACTCCTCAGCTCGGGCAGGACGCGGCTCTGCTGGGGGCCGCGGAGCTGGCTTTCGAGCCGCTGTTTGCCGATCCGCTCGATTCTGCTTGAGGTGTTTCACGAAATGTCGGGCTTCGTGCCTCAGCCGCGACATTTCGGACTTATACCCCGGCAGGGGATGCGCCCCTTTTTGCTCGGACCAGCACGGTGAGTGAAATCAACGCCAGAACCGCGGCGGCGGTACCGGCGACAGACCCGACGGCCGGCGCGGCGACCAGCAGCGGCAGCGTACGGACGGCGATCGCGCTGCCCAGGGCCCTCGTCGAGGCGCTCCAGGCCAGGACCGTCGTCACCGTGCCGGGCCTCGCCGCCTGGGCCAGCCGCGCGTCCATGCCGCCCTCGAACGCGGTCATGCTCAGCCCGGACAGGAACTGGGCCAGGAACAGCCCGAACAGGTGCGCCGGGGCGAGCAGCCAGCCGATCAGCATGCCGACGCCCCACAGCGGCCAGGTCACCGCGGCCGGCAGCCGCAGCCGCCCGACCCGGTCGACGGCCCACGAGGACAGCAGGCACCCGGCACTGAACGCGGCCGCGGCCCCGGCGACGGCGTGCTGCCCGTGCAGCTCGGTCGCGAGGGCGACGGACAGCAGCGTCGGCCCGGCCGCGAGCAGCGTGATCCCGCCCCCGGCCGCGAGCACGGGCAGCGGCACCCGCACGCCCCTGGCCTCGTGCTCGGCGCGCCTGCGTTCAACCCTCGTCTGGTACGCCCCTGTCGGCCGCGGCGGCGGCACGTTCCGCGCGGTCCGGGCCCGGCGGGCGGTGAGCATGGTCGGCAGCAGGCTGAGCCCGTACACGGCGAAGACCACGGCGAGCGACGCGGTGTGCAGCGGCAGCAGGGCGGCGACCCCGGCCCCGGCCGCCTCGACCGCCGCGATCGACAGCGCGTAGCGGGTCATCGCCCTCGGTCGCGCGTCGACGGCGGCGACCTCGGCCCGCATCGCGGCGAACCCGGTGTACGCGGCGATGTGCATGACGGTGACGCCCGCCGCGATGACGGTGGCGTTGACGCCGTGCAGCAGCGCCGCGAGGGTGGCGACCCGCAGGACGGCCTCGGTACAGCCGGCGAGCAGCAGCAACGTACGCCCGTGCAACCGCCGCGCCAGCCGCCCGACGACCGGCGCGGACAGTACGACGCCGAGCAGCATTGCCGAGTTGAACAATGCGGCCATGGCGAGGCCGCCACGCTGGGTGGCGATCAGGTTGAACAGCGTCCAGCCGAGGGACAGGCCGAACGAGTCGACGACGCCGGAGACGAGCAGCTCGCGGAGCCGCCCGGCGCGCCTCCGCCCGCCTGGGTGCTGGGCACGACGGCGGCCCGCTGGATGCCCGGAACCGCGGCCGCTCGCGTGCTCGGGACGCCCGGTCGCGTGTTCGGCGCGGCTCCCCTCGTGCCCGAGGCCCTCACGCCCGGCGTGCTTGCCGGTCGCGTGCTGCACGACCTCGGGCTGAACCACCGCATGCTGCGCGGTCGCATGCTCGGCGGTCGCGTGCCTGTGGCCGACGTTCTCGGCCGCGACGGCGGTCGCGTGCCTGTGGCCGACGTTCTCGGCCGCGACGGCGGTCGCGTGCCTGTGGCCGACGTTCTCGGCCGCGACGGCGGTCGCGTGCCTGTGGCCGACGTTCTCGGCCGCGACGGCGGTTGCGGGTGTGTCGCCGGCGTTCCCCGCGGAGCGGACGGTTGTGTGGTTGTCGCTGACGTGCTCGGGGCGGCCGGTTGGGTGCCCGGTGGGGCGCCGGCCGCCCGGATCGTCGGTGCGGTGGCGCGACCGGTGCGGGGCCGCCGCATCGGTCGCGGTCATCAGGCCTGGTCCGCCGCGGTCTCCGCCTGGACGGGGAGGTGCGCTTCCGGCGTGCGCTGGACGGTGGCGTTGCTCCCCGTCGCGCCGCCCACGAACACGGGCTCGGGCGGGGCGAAGCCGTTGAAGTGGCTGGCGTAGCTCAGCGTGTACGCCCCGGCGGACCCGATGTACAGCCGGTCCCCCACCTCGACCGTCGCCGGCAGATTGACGCCGTAGAACATCGTGTCGGAGCTGTCGCACGACGGACCGGTCACCGTGAACGGCAGATGCGGCACCAGCGCGTGGTCGGTGCGCGACGTCCACAGCGGGAACCGCCACTGCTGCACCGTCTGCTGCGTCTCCATCATGCCGTTGTAGGCGCCCACGTCGACGTACAGCCAGTTCTCCCCCGCCCGCACCTCGCGCCCGAGCACGGTGGTGACCATGACGGCACTCTCGGCGACCAGGTGCCGGCCCGGCTCGGCGGCCAGCAGCGCCGGACGGTACGGCAACAGCTCCTCGAGCGCCGCATTGATGGTCCCGGCAATCTGGTCCAGCGGCGGGACCCGCTCGACGTAGCGGGACGGAAAGCCGCCGCCCATGTCGAGCATCTCCAGGTGTACCCCGTCCTCCTCCAGGGCGGCCATGAGCCGTCCGACGGCGGCGATCGCCTGGCGCCACGCGTTCGTCGTCGCGCACTGCGAGCCGACGTGGAAGGTCACACCGTACGGCCGCAGCCCCAGCTCCCGCGCCAGCAGCATCAGCGCCCGGGCCTCGTGCGCCTCCGCCCCGAACTTGCGCGACAGCGGGAACAGGCTCGTCGAGTCGTCGACCCGCAGCCGGATGTACACCGCGGCGCCGGGCGCGTACTGCGCCAGCTTGTGCAGCTCCCCCTCCGAGTCGAAGCTGAACCGCCACAGCCCGGCCTTGCGCGCCTCGACGATCGCCTGCGGCGGCTTGATCGGGTTGCTGTACAGCACCTCGGCCGGGTCCACCCCGATCTCCTGCAGCATCCGCAGCTCCCCGATCGAGGCGACCTCGAAGCTGGACCCGAGCGCGGCCAGCGTGCCCAGGATGTCCTCGGCGGAGTTGCACTTCATCGCGTAGAACGTGTTGACGCCCGGGATCGCCGCGGTGAACGCGGTGTACCGCGCGGCGACGGTCGACAGATCCACGGCCAGGAACGGCGTGGCGGCGTCCAGCTTGGCGAGGGCGCGGGGCCCGAGCGCCGCGGGCCAGTGCCCGGGCAGGTCGAGGCGGGCCTGGTCGGCGAGGGCGGCCGTCATCGAAGCGGGCTCCTAACGCGGGCTGGTCGTCTTTGCTGGTCAGCCACCAGATTCGAGGTCGCGGGGAGCCGCACGGGTGCGCCGCCGGGTGCTGCCCGGTAACGCCGATCAGGTCACACCGGCAAACAGCGCCGCACAGGTTCAGCCCGCGCGGATCGAGCGTCCACGCGGGCCGAATTACCGAATTATTGGATTACCGATTACCGGAATTCGCCAATCCGGCGACCGTCACACAGCGTGTCGATCAACGGCCGAGCCACACCACACCACCGGCCGAGCCACGCCGCACCACCGCCCCGAACCCGCCGCCTCCGGCGAGGACGCGGGCGAAGCCACCGGCGAGGGCCCGCCGGTGCGGCCCATTATGCCGCCAGCGCCGCCTTGTCCTTGAGCAGCAGCTCAGCATCCGCCGCCGGCAGCGGCCGCGAGAAGTAGAAGCCCTGCGCGAGGTCGCAGCCCATCCGCCGCAGCGCCAGGAACTGCGCGTACTGCTCGATACCCTCAGCAACCGTCGACATCCCCAGGCTCTGCCCGAGCTGCACGATCGTGCGGGCCAGCGCGGCGTCCGGCGTCGCCCCGCTCAGCCGCTCCACGAACGAGCGGTCGATCTTCAGCGTGTCGACCGGGAAGCGGCGCAGGTAGGCCAGCGACGAGTACCCGGTGCCGAAGTCGTCGATGGCGAGCCGCACCCCGATGTCCTTGAGGCTGAGCAGCACCGCGAGATTCTCCTCGGTGTCGGTCATCAGCACGCTCTCGGTCATCTCCAGGCACAGCCGCTCGGCCGGCAGCCCGGTCGTGGCGAGCACCCCGGCGACGATCGCCGGCAGGTCCGGCTGGTCGAACTGCACGCCGGAGACGTTGACGGCCATCGTCAGCTCGCGTTCGGGGTCCGCGGCGCCCCACGCGACCGCCTGCCGGCAGGCCTCGGCGAGCACCCACTGCCCCAGCGGCCGGATGAGCCCCGTGGCCTCGGCCAGCGGGATGAAGTCGGCCGGGCTGATCATGCCGCGGACCGGGTGCTTCCAGCGGACCAGCGCCTCGAATCCGACGATGGTGCCGGTCCGCAGCTCGATCGTCGGCTGGTAATGCAACTCCAGCTCCCCGCCGGCGTCCAGGGCGCGGCGCAGGTCGGCCGCGAGCTGCAGGCGCTCGACGAGCCCGGAGTGCATCGCCGGGTCGTAGCGCGCGAACTGTCCGGAGCCGGCCGACTTCGCACGGTACATGGCGAGGTCGGCGTTGCGCATCAGCTGGTCCGCGTCGCGGGCGTCCGGCCCGGTCAGCGCGATGCCGATGCTGCCCTGCACGTGGATTTCCTGGTTCTCGAGCACGAACTGCTCGTCGAGGGACGCGATGATCCGCCGCGCGAGCTCGTCGCCGTCCTCGGGGGTGGCGACGCTGTCGAGCAGTACCGCGAACTCGTCACCGCCGAAGCGGGCCACGGTGTCGCCGTCGCGCACCGCCTCGCCGAGCCGCATCGCGACCTGCATGAGCAGCACGTCGCCGGCGGCGTGGCCGAGGCTGTCGTTGACCTCCTTGAATCCGTCGAGGTCGAGGAAGAGGATCGCGACGTGCTCGTGCCTGCGCAGCGCGACCTCGAGGCGGTCCTTGAACAGGGCGCGGTTGGCGAGCTTGGTGAGCCCGTCGTGGAACGCCTCGTGGACGAGCTGGTCCTCGAGCTCCTTGCGCTCGCTGATGTCCCGCGAGTTCAGCACGATGCCGCGCACGCTCGGGTCCTCGAGCAGGTTCGTGACGGTCACCTCGGCCAGGCAGCGGTGCCCGTCGGCGTGCAGCATCGGCAGCTCGATGGTCCGCGTCGCGTACGCGGTCCCGGACACGGCCTCGACGGCGGCGACCAGCAACTCGGCGGAGTCGGCCAGCATACGCTCGGTGAGGTTGATGCCGGCGAACTGCTCCGGCAGATAGCCGAACACCCGCGTGATGGATTCGCTCTGGTACGTCACGATCCCCGCCGCGTCGATCACCGTCACCACGTCGGAGCTGTGCTGCACGAGCGCCTGGAACCGCTGCTCGCTCGCCCGCAGCTCGGCCGTGCGCTCCTCCACCCGCGCCTCCAGCCCGCGGGTCAGCGAGCGGTTCTCCAGCAGCGTGAGCAGCTGCCGGCCGACGATGAGCAGGATGATCGCGGAGCGGCTCCACGAGATGAACATGTCGTGGCTGCCGTGCCGCAGCACCTCGAACGTGCTGGTCAGCAGCGCCCCGAGCACGGCGAGGTACGGCAGCATCACGCCGAGTGGCTGGGTCAGCGCGTGCTCGTCCTGCTCGGCGAAGGCCGGCTCGGGGCGGCGCGCGGCCAGGAAGATGAGCGCGAACCCGGTGAACCAGCCCAGGTCGAGCACGTTGCCGGAGCCGTACGTGTCCAGCAGCGTCAGGTACGCGTACCCGGAGTCGGACACGGTGAACGCGGCCAGCCCGGCCCCGACCATCGGCAGCGACAGCGGACGCCGGCCGCCCCGGCGCAGCCGCGCGACCATGAACAGCACGATCGTCAGCACCACGACGTCACCGCCGGGGTACCACAGCGTGACGAGCAGCCCGAGCTTGCTGTCGGCGCCCTGGCGCACCAGCGGCCCGAGGATCAGCACCCACGTGATGAGCAGCAGCGAGACGGCGATCATGAGCCCGTCGAGGATGCTGCGGACCTGCTGCGCGAGTGACTGCCGGCTCACCGGGAGCAGCAGCAGACCGGCCGCGGTGAACGGCATCATCCAGAAGTACCCACCGTCGGCGAGCGACGGGAACGGGACCTCCTGGCGCAGGATCGTCTCGTACCAGATGCAGAACGCCTGCCCGATGCCCCACGACACGGCGCCCGCCCCGGCCAGCGCCCAGGCCCAGCGCACCCGGCGGCTGCCCTCGACGGTTCCGCTCTGCCGCTCGCTCCAGGCCCGGACCAGGCAGGCGGTGCCCGCGGTCAGCGCGGCCAGGAACAGCACGATGTTGGAGACGTTCTGCCCTACGAGGTCGCCGCCGAACCCGGTGACGAACACCGTGAACAGCGCCGCGGTGACCGTCGCGGCACCGGCGCAGAGCAGCGCATATCCGCGGGTGGGCGCGGCGGCCCGGAGCAGGCTGTGCGGCCAGCTCGCCATCGTGCCCCCCGATCAGTGGTTCGCGTCGCGTGCCGCACTGATCGGGTCGCGGCCGGACGAACTGAGCGGCTTACCCGGCAGGCAACCGTCCCGCACCCATAACTCACGTTTCCGCTGGTGAGTTGCGGTTTTCCAGGGGTACCGCCGGTGCGCCCGACGGACACCGCGTTCGCTCCCCGCTCCGTTGCGCCCCGCGCCGCCCCTTTGCCCCCGATCGGGAAGTTCGGGCGGCGCCGCGCCCTCGCGCGCCCTCCCGGCACTCCTGGTTGCTCGGGCGCGGAATCGCCATTCCGCGCGCCATCACTGTCGGTGATGACTAGATTGCGAGACGTGTTCGCGTTCGTTGGTCGCGCTCGATTTCGGGCGCGACCGCTCTGAGACGGGGGACGGGATGGCTGCGCAGTCCAGGTTGAAGCCGAGGCCCAAGCGCCGGCCACGGGTCACACGCCGCTCGCTGAAAACCGGCCTGGCCGCGTTGACGGCGGGCGTGGTGGCACTCGGCAGCGCGGCGGGCCCAGCCTTCGCGGCCACGACCGAAGGTAGCGGCCTCAACACTCCGGGTACGACCGGCGCCCAGGGCACCGAGCGATCCCAGAACACCACGCAGCGCACCGCCGCCACGACGCAGGGCTCCCCCACGTCGTCCCGCACCGCCACCGGCAATCCCGCCGCGGCGGCACACAAGGCAGCCACGGGCAACCAGTCCTCGGGCAGCCGGTCCTCGGGCGACCAGTCCTCGACCGCCACGAACCGCCACTCCACCTCCGGCGCATCGGGCGCCAACACCAAGGCCGCCCCGGTCGAACGCCCCGACTACGTCGCGGACACCGCCCGTTCCACGACCTCGAGTCAAACAACCCAGTGCAACGACGGCGCAGCGCAGCGTAACCAGCACAACGCCGAGGCAACCACCGCAAAGACTGCCACCGAGTGCGCCGAGACGAACGCGAAGCGTGACGGCGGCGGGTGGGGTCACCAGGGCGCCCCCGACTCGAACGGCGGCTGGGGCTCCAAGCACGCCCAGCCAACCGGCAACGCGGCACCCCCCGCCTCCGCCTCGTCGGCCGGCGCCACCGCTCCCGCCACCACATCGAGCGGCGCCGGCTCAACAGCCCCGGCCGGAAGCGGCACCCAGGCAGGGCACGCCACCACCGGCCGCACGGGGTCCACCGCACAGACCATCCCCGGCACCACCACGGGCACCAGCACCGGCAGCAACACCGGCAACACTGGCAGCAACACTGACGACGCCGCACCGATGGACTACGTGCCGAACGACGCGACGACCGGCACCCACGCCACCAGCAACGGCTCCACCGCCGACCAAACCGCCGCCGACCAAACCACCGCCGACCAGGCCGCCGCAGCACAGGCCGCCGCCACCGCGCGTACCCGGGCCTGGGCCCAGGCGCAGGGCCGGGCGGCAGCGAACGGCCGCCCGTACGCCGACACCGGCAGTGACGCCATGGGCACCGACAAGCGCGGCGCGGGCCGCGACAACGACGCCCTCCGGGCGGTACCCAGCGTGATGGCCGCCCTCCTCGCCCAGGCCGCCGGCGCCCCGGCGAACGCCGGCAGCGCGACCACCCGAGGCAACGGCGCCGGCAAGGACGCCGACCACCCCGCCACGGATCCCAGCGCGGACACGAGCACCGGCACCGGCGTCTACGTCCCCGGCGTCTCCGCACCCGGGTTCGGCGCCCGCATCGAGGCCACCCCCGAGGCCCCGACCGGCATCAGCGTCGAGCCCATGGCCTCCGGCATCCACGTCTCCTGGAGCCACTCCGGCGCCGACGTCGACCACTACACCGCGACCGCCTACGACCACGACGGCACCGTCGCCGGCAGCTGCCTCGGCGGCGACGCCGCCACCCTGAGCTGCGACATCGTCAACGGCGTCAACCCCGGCACCTCGTACTGGGTCAAGGTCGTCGCCTTCGGCACCGCGGACGAGAGCGAGCCCTCCACGGTCGTGACCTCCGGCGCCGTCGTCCCCGGCCCGCCGTCGGCGCCGACCGGTGTGCACGCCGTCGGCCAGACCCCGACCGGGCTCACCGTCTCCTGGACGGCGTCGAGCACCCCGGGCAGCGGCATCGACCACTACGAGGTGACCGCCGACCAGGACGCCTCCAAGGGCTGCAGCACGAACAACGCCACCACGCTGCACTGTCTCGTCGACACGCTCAGTGACAGCCTGGCGTACACGTTCACCGTCAAGGCGATGGGTGCCGGCCAGAACGGCGACTCGGACCCGAGTGCCCCGTCGGACCCGGTGACGCCGGGTGCGCCGGACGTGCCGACGGGCGTGATGGCGGTACCGGCGGGCCCGAACACGCTGCGGATCAGCTGGACGGCCCCGGCGACCATGCGGGCCGGCGTCGCGAAGTACGTCGCGGTGGCCGTCGAGGACCAGACGAAGACCTGCGACACGTCGGACGGCGGCAGCACGTACTGCGAGATCGACCACCTGCAGGCGGGCGGCTCCGGGTACACGTTCCGGGTACAGGCGAAGGGCGTCAATGCCAGCGGCGACTCCGGCTGGTCGACGGCCTCGTCACCCGTCGTGGTCGCCAGCCCGCCCGACGCGCCGACCGGCGTGACGGTCACGCCGGGTGACGGCACGCTGCTCGTGCACTGGACGGCCCCGGTCAACAAGGGCTCCGGCATCGACGGCTACACCGTGCGCACCGCGGCCGACCATTCGCTGAGCTGCGGGATGGTCGCCGACACCGACGACCACTGCACGATCACCGGGCTGACCAACGGCACCGCGTACACGGTGCAGGTGGCGGCCGACGGCACCGGCGACACCGGCGACTCGCCGTGGGTGAGCGCGCCGCCCGCCATCCCGAGCAAGGCCCCCGCGGTCCCGGCGCACGTGACGGCGACGGCCCGGGTCGAGTCGATCTGGGTGAGCTGGACCGCCGGCGACCCGGGCACGGGCATCGCCAAGTTCCGCGCCACGGCGAGTGGTCACGGCACCACGATGAGTTGCGAGGCGGTGGCGTCGGCGACCGGTTGCGCGATCACCGGCCTGACCGCGGGCACCGAGTACGACGTGCGGGTGCAGGCGCTCGGGCAGTACGGCCGCGACTCGGAGTGGTCGGCGGTGAGCATGGCGACGCCCACGGACCTGACGCTGCCGGCCGAGGTGCCGCCGAGCGCGGGGCACGTGGACAGCTCCAGCGGTACCGACGTCGCGCCGGGCGAGGCGATCACGCTCAGCGGCACCGGGTACGCGCCGCACACCACGATCACGGTGGTGATCTACTCGGCGCCGCAGACCCTGGCCACGACCACGACCGACGGCAGCGGGGCGTTCAGCGTCTCGGTGACGGTGCCGGCCGGCTACACGGGCCAGCACACGCTGGTCGCCTCGGGCGTGGACAGCAACGGCACGGCCCGCTACCTCACGCTCGGTGTCGACGTCCTGGAGCAGCACGCGGTCGTCCCGGCCGCTCCGGTCAGTCACGGCGACACCACGGGCAGTGAGACGGACAGCGACACCACCACGTCGCTGCCGGTGACCGGCGACCCGATCGAGAGCATCGCGCTGTTCGGCCTGTGCATGCTCCTGGCCGGCTTCGCCATCACGGTCCTGTCGCGGCAGCGCTTCACGCCCACCGAGGCGAAGTAGGAGCACGGCCGCTTCACGCCCACCGAGGCGAAATAGAGTCAGAAGGGGCGCCCGGCGATCGGGCGCCCCCGGTTCAGCTTCCCGCTTCGGCGTGGAACCGTTCGACGATGTCGGCGCGGATGCGGCCGCGGTCGGAGACCTCGAGCCCCTTGCCCTGCGCCCACTCGCGGATCGCCCGGTTCTGCTCCCGCTCGGCCCGCGCCGACAGCACCGGCCGGATCCGGCCACCGCGCGTCGGCACGGGCGCCGCCGCCGGAGTGCGGCCCAGTTTCGTGGCCGCCGCAACGAAGGGTGCGAGGACGTCGCGCAGCTCGGCGGCGTTCTTCGCGGACAGGTCGATGGTGAACTGCACGCCGTCGAGGCCGAAGCTGAGGCTCTCGTCGGCGAGGCCGCCGTCGAGGTCGTCGATCAGCTCATGGATCACGCGTCTGGCCATGGCGATGCTGCCTTCCGATACGGGGAGTGAAATTCCGCAGCCTGTACGCCGCCGAAAGACCCGGTGAAATCGGTCAGACGGGCAGTCGAAGGCACGGAACGGTCGTCGCAGCCTACTGCAACGCTCACGGAAGGCAACCGGGGCCCTCGACCGGCGCAGCGCCCCTGACGAGCACGGACAGCACGCGGAGCACTACAACCGTCGACGCAACGTGACGGTCCCCACAAAGAAAGACCGGACCCGCCGCGGGCAACGCAGCGAGTCCGGCCGATCACACAACGTCAGACCGCCGCCGAGGCCGCCGCCCGGGCCCGCTGGGCGTCGCGGCGCTCCACGAACCGCGACGCCTGCGCGTCGAGGTCGGTCATGAACGCCGAAAGCTCCTCCCGCGCCGCGTCCCCGTCGCCGGAGAGCGTGCGGTCGAACGCGCGCACCTGGCGCAGGACCGGCGTGAGCACGTCGTCGTGGTGCAGCCGCAGGTCGTAGATGCCGGCCTTGGCGATCTGCACCGACTTGCGGCCGAAGTTCTCGATCGTGTGCCCCGGCATCTGGAACGAGGTCGCCACCCGCGTCACGGCCCGCATCGCCAGGTTCGGCGCCAGGTCGAATGCCGCGTTGAGCAGGTTCCGGTAGAAGATCATGTGCAGGTTCTCGTCGTTGGCGACCCGCGTCAGCAGCTGCTCGCACACCGGGTCGCCGGAGATCGAGCCGGTGTTGCGGTGCGACACGCGGGTCGCGAGCTCCTGGAACGACACGTACGCGACGGACTCGAAGAGCCCCTCGTACGCGTTGGCGAAGCCGCCCTCCATGTGCGCCATCCGGGCCCGCTCCAGCGCCACCGGGTCGACCGCCCGCGTCGCCAGCAGATAGTCACGGATCGCGATCCCGTGCCGGCCCTCCTCGGCCGTCCACCGGTGCACCCACGTCCCCCACGCCCCGTCCCGGCCGAACACCGTGGCGATCTCGTGGTGGTAGCTGGGCAGGTTGTCCTCGGTGAGCAGGTTGACCACGAGGGAGATGCGGGCGACCTCGGACAGCTTCGACTGCCCCGGCTCCCACGCCTCGCCGCCCATGATGCCGTCGAAGTCACGGCCCTCGCTCCACGGCACGTACTCGTGCGGGAACCACTCCTTGGCCGTGCTCAGGTGCCGGTTGAGGTTCTCCTCCACGACCGGCTCCAGCTCACGCAGCTGGACGAGCAGATCGGTGGGTTCGGACGAGGTCACTGGGCCTCCGCTTCGAGAACGGCCGGCTCGGGTGCGGTACCGCCGAGGTGGGCCGGGAGCCACCAAGCGTCCTCCGGTCCGGCGGGCTGCTGCGGGTACGACCGCTGCACCCGATCCAACAGGACCGTCATGCGCGATCGTAGTTCCGCCATCACCGAGTCCTGCGGGTCCCGCCGTTCCGGGTGCAGTGGCTCACCCATCGCGATCGTGACGGCGACGCCACGCTTCGTGAGATCCCGAGGCCGACCCTTGGTCCAGAACCGCTGCGTCCCCCACAGCACCATCGGCACCAGCGGCGTGCCGGTCGCCGCGGCGAGCCGGGCCGCCCCGCTCTTCATGTCCTTGATCATGAACGACGGGCTGATCGTCGCCTCCGGGAACACGCCGACGACCTCACCGCCCTTCAGCGCGGTGAGCGCGGCCTTGTAGGAGCCCATCCCGGCGTCGCGGTCGACCGGGATGTGGTGCATGCCGCGCATCAGCGGCCCGCCGATCGAGTGGCGGAAGATCTCCTCCTTGGCCATGAACCGCACGAGCCGCTTCGAGCGCCGCGCACCCAGGCCGCAGAAGATGAAGTCGAGATACGAGATGTGGTTGCAGGCGATCACGGCACCCCCGCTCGCCGGCACGTGCTCCTCGCCCTCGATCGTGATCTTCATGTTGAGCGCGCGGAACATGGTCTTCGCGAACGCGATGACCGGGGGGTACACGAGATCTGCCATGTACTAACGCTAGCGGTGTTCTCGGGCGCGCACCCGGTACCCTGCCTCAAGACCATCTGACTTCCCAGGGAGTTCACAGTGCAGGACGAGGTGCTGGAGCCCGCCCCGGCCGCGGAACGACCCAAACCCGACGCGCCCGACGTCGAGGTGGACGTCGTGATCGTCGAGGAAACGCCGCGGTTCGGCACGCCCGGGCCGCCCATGCGGCGCTCGCCGCTCATCATCGGATTCACCGCCGGCCTCGGCCTGCTCCTCGCCTGGAGCGCCTATCTGGCCGTGCAGAACGTGCGGTCGATCCTCATTCTCATCTTCATCGCGATGTTCCTCGCGATCGGTTTGAACCCCGCGGTTGTACGGCTTGTGAAGTGGGGCATGCCCCGCGGCCTCGCCGTCGCCACCGTGGGCATCGGGGCCATGCTGGTGCTCTGCGGCGGCATCGTCGCGCTCATTCCGCCGCTGGTCCAGCAGAGCAACGCGCTCATCGAGAACCTGCCCGGCTACATCGACAACCTGCAGCGCAACGACCAGCTGAACAAGCTCAACGAGGACTACCAGCTGCTCGATCAGCTCAAGAACGTGGCGACCGCCGGCAATGTCACCAAGGCCCTCGGCGGGGTGTGGGGCGGCGTGCAGGTCGCGTTCTCGGCGCTGTTCAACATCTTCACCGTCATCATTCTCACCTTGTACTTCATGGCGGCCTTCGACCGGCTCAAGGACGGCGGCTACCGGCTCATCCCCGCCACCCGCCGCGAGCGCGTCCGGTTGCTCGGCGACGAGATCCTCACCAAGGTGGGCGCCTACCTGGGCGGCGCACTGGCGATCGCGGTCGTCGCGGGCCTGTCCTCGTTCGTGTTCCTGCTCATCATCGGCGTCGCCTATCCGTACGCGCTCGCCGTCCTCGTCGCCATCACCGACCTCATCCCGCAGATCGGCGCGACCCTCGGCGCTGTCGTGGTGTCCATTGTCGGGTTCGCGACGTCGCTGCACGCCGGCATCGCCTGCGTCATCTTCTTCGTCATCTACCAGCAGGTCGAGAATTACCTCATCTACCCCAACGTGATGCGCCGCGCGGTGAAGGTCTCCGACCTCGCCGCCATCATTTCGGTCCTCATCGGCGTCGCGCTCATGGGCGTCGTCGGCGCGCTCATCGCCATTCCGGTAGTCGCCGCGATTCAGCTCATCTTCCGCGAGGTCGTCATTCCGAGGCAGAACGCGCGGTGATGTTCCCGGAAGCGCCGAGGTTCTCAGAATGGGGATGACAGGTACACTTCGGCTCATGCACGACGAGCCGGCGCACGGACGCGTGGCCTATCTGGCCCGCCCGCACCGCCCTGCGCTCGTCGCCCGCACCCTCGAAGAACTCCGCGGCCCGGTCCGCGGCGTCGTCGAACTGCCGCAGCGGCTGATGTGGAACCCCCAGCGCGCCTTCGACCTCGACAACCACGACCTGCTGCTGTGGATGTACGAGAACGTCCTGCGCGAGGCCATCCGCCACGACGAGCTGCGCCGCTTCCTCAACAAGAAGATCCTGGTGCGGGTCTGGCCGGAGCTGAACCTCCCGCACGGCGTGCGCCGCGCGTGGGAGGCCCGGCACCCGGCGCTGCGCCCGCGGTGATCCCCTTCTACACCGACGTGGCCCGGGTCGCCCTGGCCGTGGCGGAGGAGCACGGCTTCGTCCTCGGCGGCGGCTTCGCCTGGCTCATGAACGGCCTCGTCGAACGCCCCACCGAGGACGTCGACCTCTTCACCGACACCGACGGAGCCGCCGGAGCCGCGGCCGACGCGGTCTGCGCCGCCCTGCGCGCGGCCGGCTACACCGTCCACGAGGAGGAGGCCGACGACCTCCTGGAACTGTTCGCCGGCTTCGACCAGCGCGAGTTCACGGTCGGCGACGGCACGCAGACGGTACGCCTCACGCTCTCCCGCCTCGATCGCCAGCACAGCCCGGTGATGATGGACGTCGGCCCCGTCATGCACCTGGACGACCTCATCGCCACGAAGGTCGCCGCCCTGATCAACCGGCGCGAGGTCCGCGACTACATCGACGTCGCCGCCGCCATGGAGCGCTACTCCCTCGGCGAGCTGCTCGAACTGGCCCGCCGCCAGGACCCGGCCCTCGAGTTCGCCGACGTCCTGGCCGCCGGGCGCTACCTGGACCGCCTCGACGACGGCCGGTTCGCCTTCTACGGCCTGGACCAGGACCGCATCGCCGCCCTGCGCCTGCGCCTGCGCGACTGGCCCCGCTGAGCTCCCTGCTGTTTCAGCGGCTGGCTTTCAGCGGTTGGCTTTTTCAGCGGCCGGCTTTTTCAGCGGCTGGCCGCACTCGCCATCACGTGCGCGAAGCCGCGCAGGGTGCGGTCGACCTGACGGTTCGCCGCCTGCCCCGTCGCGCTGAGGTACGCCGACCCGGTGACCTCCATCCGCTCCCGCCCGTTGCGGCCGAGCACGCGGGTGATCAGCACCTTCCCGACCCCGTCGATCTCCATGACCGCCGGGTGCGCCCGGTGCTCACCGAGATTGCAACGGTGCCCCCGAGCGCACCATGCGGGGTGGTCGTACGGACCCATGCAGTACCGCCTTCAAAACGATCGCCAACGATTGACACCATCGACGGTACGCACGCCTACCAGCCCGAACTACAGATTGTGACGTGGGCTACCACCGCGTCACCAGTTCGGGCGAACGATTCTCGTGAACCGCGTCACCACCCTCGCCGCTCACGCAACGTGTCGCTACAGTGCGCCCTTCCGACCCGATTTGTCACGACGCGTTCTCGTGCCGCCACTGCCCGACCAGCCCGCGGAAGTGCGCGACGAACCGTTCGTGCTCGTGCGCCGGATAGGTGGCGCGGACCGTGCTCACGATGAGGTCGTCGAACTCCGCCGACGCGACCCACTCCGCGACGAGCTCCGGCACGTGACGCAGGGTCGTGTCGCAGAACTCGCGGTACCGGTCGGTGTCGAAGTACTCGTCGGCCAGCGCTCGGTAGCCGCGCAGCTTCGCACGGTAGTCGGCGTCGGAGTCGCCGATCTCGAAGTACCGGGCCGTGTCCATGTCCAGCTTCGCCCGCCGGTCGGTCACCACGCAGAACGCCGACCACCGCAGCAGCGCCGTCATCGCCCACGGGAAGTAGTAGTGCAGGCTCGTCAGCGCGACATCCGGGCACGCGTTCGCATAGTCGATCGGGTACACCACACCGTCACGAACCAGGCACTCGCAGGAGTTGAACTCCCACCGGAAGAACGCGTTGACGAGCCGCGAGATGGTCACGACCTCGTCGCCCACCTCGTCGCTGAGGAACCCGTGCGCCACCTCGTACCGCTCGTGCATCGGCAGCGAGGGCCGGAACTTCATCACCATCGTCTCCGGCCCCACCGACAGCGACCGGGTGAACACCTCGTAGTTCTCGACGGACTGCTGCAGGTGCATCAACCGCTCGCCCGACGCGTCGTACGCGGCATGCAACTGCCCGCTGTCGGCGACCCGCGACACCCCGACCCACGCCCCGCCGTCATAGGGCTTCATGAACAGCGGATACCCGAGCCGCTCGGCCACCGCGTCGAGGTCGAACGGCTGGTTGTACCGGTCCGACGTGTACGCCCACTTCGCATGATCGACCGGATTCTTGTACGGCACCAGCACCGTCTCCGGCACGTGCAGCCCGAGGCGCATCATCGCGCAGTACGCCGCGTGCTTCTCCATGGACTGGAACGTGAACGGGCTGTTGAGCAGGTACACGTCGTCCATCAACGCGATCTTCTTGAGCCACTCCCGCGGGTGGTAGTACCAGTACGCGAGCCGATCGATGACCAGCTGATGCGCCGGCCGGTCCCGCAGACTGAACGGCTCGATGGTCACCCGCTCGGTCCGCAGCCGATGCCGGCTCCCGTCACCGGCCGTGACCGTCCCGACCCGCCCGACCAGCGTCTCGAACGCGCGCGGCCAGTCCTCCTCGGTCCCGAGCAGCAGCCCGACCAGGTGCTCCCGCACGCCCGGCTCCCCCGCCGCGGACTCCTCACCGACCGGCGAGCGCTCGCCGGTCGCGGCGTTCCAGCCGACCCCGGAGCTCCTGCCGGCCGCGTCGCTTGCGCCGGCCGCGTCGCTTGCGCCGGCCGCGTTGGTTGAGCCGGCCGCGTCGCTTGCGCCGGCCGCGGAACTCTCGTCGTCGGCGGTGCGCTGTCGCGGGATCTCATCCGCACCGCGCTGCCGCGGGATCTCGCCGGCGCCGTCGGCCGCGAACGGGCGGTCGGCGGGGACGCCCGGAAATGGTCGGACGGCGGGGTCAGCCGGCTGGAGTGCTGCCGGGAATCGGCTCTCCGGCAGCGAGGTGGTCACGTTGGGTTCCGGCGTGGTCATCGTTGACCTCCTGCAAGAGGCGGTGCAGGTGTGGATCGAGCGCGTCACGCCAGGTGGTCATCGAGTGACCGCCCGGCACCTCGAGCAGCGGCACGCCGAGGCGCGTGGCCATCGCCCGGTTGTTGAGCAGGTTCTCCTCGTCCCGCCCGCACGTCAAGACCACCCGCGAGGCGACGGGACGGGCGCGGCGGACGAAGGCGAGGATTCGGCGGTACCACGGGAAACCGGACTCCTGCGGGTCCAGCTCGGCGGTGAAGAAGCTCCCGGACTGCAGGAACAGCCCGGCGAAGCTGCCCGGATGGCGGCTCTCGGCGTGCAGCAGCGCCAGCGCACCCAGACTTGCCCCCAGCCCGACCACCGGCCCGGGCGGCAACGCCGGCAACACATCGCGCACAAGCGCGGCGGCATAGGCGGGATTGGCCGAGTACCACTCGCTGCGACTGCCCGGCGACAGCAACGCCACATGCTCGTACGGGAACCGCGCAACAACCCCGGCCACCCGCTCGAACTCCGGCCCGTCATGCACCAGCAGCACCAGCCCACTCACCGGCCGTGCCGAGGGCGCCACAACCCGCGACTCAATCCTCACGCGGGAGTCACGGGCCACTCACGCACCATAGGTCAACTGATCGCCACGCGCAGGGTTCGGAGCCAACCGCTGCACAGGGAACCCAGTCGCCCGCTTCACGCGGGGTACGGAGCCGACGGCTTCGCGCGGGGTGCGGTGCCGAAGGCTTCGCGCGGGGTGCGGTGCCGACGGCTTCACGCCGGGTACGGAGCCAACGGCGTCGCACGGGGTGCGGTACCGACGGCTTCACGCGGGGTTCGGAACCGGCCGCTGCACGCCATGGCACGCCGGTGATCGATCCAGGCGCGGCTCCGGAACGCGGCACCCTGGTGGCCGATCCAGGGCCTTGGTGCGCATCCACCGGGTCAGGGGCCGGCCGGTGGATGCGGCGCGAGCTCGGAACGTGCCGACCGCATGGCCGATCCAGGCGGCAGCGCCGAGGTGCCGGGGTTCAGGCGCCGAAGGTGAGGTGATCGTTCGGGGCGGGGCTGACGGGCGCCGGCGGGGCTTCCGGCATGACGATCCAGAGCATCGGGTACGCGAGGACGGCCACCCCACCGGTCAGCAGGATGGACAACAGGAAGACGGCGCGAACCATGGTGGGGTCGGTCCCGAGGTACTCGGCGAGGCCGCCCAGTACGCCCGCCACCGTCCGGTCGGTCCGCGATCGGCGGAGACGCTTGATGTCGGTCATGTCTGCAAGGTTGCCCGCCGGAGCGCCCCGACGACCTCGGGTGACGCCCGGAAGTACCCCTGAGTCGCGCACCCCGACGTGCCCGCGAGCACCCTCCGCAGCCACGCCACCACAACGAGCCGCGGCCCGCCGAACGGATGCCCTGCCGCCGCCACCGCACCACACCCACGACGCCACCTCCGCCCGCACCCACGTCGCGACGTCGCCGTTGCACCTGGCCATGCCACGCGGGATCACCGTCGAGCCTGACCACACGGCGCCGCGTCACCGTCCGGCGCGGCGGCCCACGTAGGCGTCACCGTTCGTGTTGGCCTTCACCCGTCGTCCCGGCCGACAGTTTCGGAGCGCTGGGTAGCCGGTCACTCACGTCCTGCTGGCAGGTCGACATGCCGGCGGGGGTCACCCGTAAATTCGCCGTTGCGTTGCGGGCGGGACGTCCCTGACAGCCCTACCCTGACCCGCATGACGACCCCTCCCCCCGTGGACGAACCGCCCGCGCCCTCTCCTGAGCCCGACCCGAACGTCGGTGAGCTCGTCGAACTCGAGCGCAGCACCGTGACCGTCGCCCGCTTCGCCGACTATGCCGGTGCGCAGCAGGCCGTCGACTACCTGTCCGACAACGGGTTCCCCGTCGAACGGACCGCCATCATCGGTACCGACCTGCGCCTGGTCGAAAACGTGCTCGGCCGCCTCACCGTCGCCCGCGCGGCGCTCGCCGGCGTCGCCAGCGGGGCCTGGTTCGGCCTGTTCATCGGCATCCTCTTCACGCTGTTCAGCAACTCGAACTGGCTCGGCGTCCTGCTGGCGACGATCCTCATCGGCGCCCTGTGGGGCGGCGTGTTCGGCGCCATCGCCCACGCGCTCACGGGCGGTCGCCGCGACTTCACGTCCCGTAGCTCCCTGCAGGCCGGCGAGTACGCCGTGACGGTCGAGCGCGAGGTCGCCGACGAGGCCCGCGTCCTCATCACCCGCCAGAACTGGCGCGCCGCGAACTGACCTCGAAGGCTGCGCGCCACCCCCGGCGCGCCGCGAACTGACCTCGAAGGCTGCGCGCTACTCCCGGCGCGCAGCCTTCGACTCCAGCGGCTCGCATCGCGCCCATCGCCGACCAGCCGGCGCACGGCCCGGTCACGGGGTCTCGGGTGACGGCCCTCAGGACCCGCGCGGGGGCGGCCAATGTCCGAGGCCATGCAGTTGCCACGGCGGGGATGCAGGCATGCGGAGGCCCGAAGCGGGGGCAGACGTGGCGTCCGTGACCAAGGTGTACGCCACGGTCCTCGCCGCGCAGCAGGGCTGTTCGGCTCGACGTACATGGCGGCGCAGGCGAACGAGGCCAGCGGTGAGGCGCAGCGTGCGGAGGACACCGGAGCGGCGCAGGCGTAGGAGGCCACGACGCGAGCAGGGCTTGGAAGGCCACGACCCGTCCAGCTTGGAAGCCCGCGACCGGTGCAGGCCTGCGACGAGCGCGGTGGTGAGCGGACCGTTACGGCAGGGACGGGGTCTGCATGCGGTCGATGATCTTTCCTAGGGCGACCTCCAGGACCCTGAGTTCCTCGGGGTCGAGGGTTGCCAGGGCGTGATCGGCCAGGCGGCGGCGGGCGTCCTCGATCGGGGCCTGGGCGGCGCGGGCCTTCTCGGTGAGGTACAGGCGGACCAGGCGGCGGTCGGCCGGGTCCGGGCGGCGCTCGATCAGGCCGTCGTTCACCATGCGTGTCGCCGTGTTCACGATGGTGGGGGTCGTCACGCCCAGGCGGGCGGCCAGTTCGCCCGGTGACAGGCCGTCACCGTCCCAGAGCACCTCGAGCACGAGGTTCTGCCCGATGCGCACGCCGTGTGCGCTCATCGCCTCGTCGGCCGCCGTCCGCAGGAGTTTCTGCGCGCGGGTCAGCAGGCGGATCACGTCAGCCACGTTTGCATGCTAACGACTTTTCCGGCTACATTTCGCTAGCATGCTATCGATCGCTGCTAGCTGGGGAGATCGCGCCATGATTCTGGTGACCGGCGGGTTCGGCTTCATCGGTGCCCACACGACTCGCGCGCTGGTCGAGCTCGGAGCGCCCGCGCTGCCCGCGTCGCGCCATCCGCGGGTGACGCCGCTGGTACCGTCCGCGGTCGGGGCGGCGACGCTCGACTGCACCGATCCGCAGTCACTGTCCGCGCTTGGGCGGCGACACGAGATCACGACGATCGTGCATCTCGCGGCCGCACCGCTCGGCGGCGGCACCGCCCTCGAGGAGCTGGAGCACAACACGGCGGCCACCTTCGCGGTGCTGCGGGCGGCGGCCGCCTGGAAGGTGCGGCGGGTGGTGCTGGCGAGCACGATCGGGGTGTACGCCGGGGTCGAAGCACTGCCGTGGCGGGAGGACGCTCCGCTCCCCCTCGCCTCGCCGCATCCGATTCCGGCTTCCAAGAAGATCGCGGAGATTCTGGCGCTCGCCTCCGGGCTCGATGTCGTGGTCGCGCGGATCGGCGGCATCTGGGGACCTGGAGGGCGCCCGTCCAGCCCGTTCGTGGCCGCCCCGGGGCTGATGCATGCCGCCGCCGCACAGATCCGAGCGACCGCGACACGCGACCATGGCGCTCCGGGGCCGGCCCATGCCACCGCCTCGCAGCTCCGCGGCGCGGCTTCGGACGGGCGTGCCACGTCACGCGGCCACGCCGCCACGTCACAGGACCACGCTGATATTGACCAGGTTGACGCCACCGCCGCACGCCGCGGGGCCACCGCGTCGCATGGCAATGCCAGCACGTCGCCGGACCACGTCGGGGGCGAGCAGGTTGACGCCGCCGCCTCGCATGGCAATGCCGGCACGTCGCCGGACCACGCCGGCAGCGAGCAGGTTGACGCCGCCGCGTGGCGGGAGCGCGGAGGTACGGGGCATGTCGGCGTTGCCGGCGCTTCGCACGGCCCGCACGAGCGCGCCGCCACCGGGCGTCCCGAGGCCGCTGGACGTCCCGAGGCCGCTGGACGTCCCGAGGCCGCCGCATCGCGCGTCGGCGGTGGCGTCGAGTCGGCTGGCGGGCGTCACGAAGGCGGTCCGGCGGCGGATGGGCCGGGCATCCACGCCGCGGCGGTGCTGAGCGGTGACGGGGCGGACATCCTGTACGCGCGGGACTGTGGTGCGGCGCTCGCGATGCTGGCGACCGCGACGGGGTTGCGGCATCGCGTGTACAACGTCGGGGGCGGGCGGGCGACCACCAACGGCGAGCTCGCCGCCGCGATCGTGAAGGTGCGGCCCGGGGTCCGGCTCCCGATCGGCGAAGGCGACAGCGGGCGGCCCATCCCCTGCCTCGACACGGCCCGGCTCGCCGCGGAGGGCTGGGCGCCCCGGTGGCCGCTCGACCGGGCCGTCGAGGACTATCTCGACTGGCTGGCGGCCGGCCACGAGCGCTGACCGACACGTCCCGTAGCGCGTCCTAGGATGCTAGGTCAAGGCCGCGGCAGGGCAGAGCCAGGAGACTCCACCGGGCTCGCGGCCAACGCCACGACGATCAGCACGACAGCGACATAGCGACATGTGACCGCGGCAGCGGCGTCCTCTGCCAGGCCGGCATCACCCTGCGCGGTCTCAGGAAGGCGGGAAAGCAACCGCGGCGGCTCCCCATATAAAGGGAGCCGCCGCGGTTGTAGTACGCGAGATCAGCGAGCGTGCCGCGGAGGCGCGTCCGTCGGGCTGGCCTCCTCGTCGGCCTCGTGGGCGCCCGCCTCCACGGCGTGCGCCGGCGTGTGGTCGACAGGAGCCGCCGTAGCGTCCGCCTCGTGAGCCCCGCCCGCCGTCTCCAAGGACGACGACGCCTGGCTCCCGCCGTTCGAGGAAGCGTCGACCACCGAGGAGGACGACGCCGACACAGAAGACGTCACCGCAGACGCCACAGACGACGACGCGGCAGCAGCACTGGAGCCGTTCGGCGAAGCCGGCGCCGCGGAAGCGTCCACCGACGACGTCGCCGGCGGAGTCGTCGCCGCCGGGGAGCCGGAAGCGGCCGCGTCCTCCGCCGCGCGGGCCTGGGCGCCCGACATCGAGCGCAGCGGGATCTCCGGCAGGAACAGGATGATGATGAAGCCGACGACCATGATGCCGGCCGCCACCATGAAGACCACGCTCATCGCGTCGGAGAAGCCGACCTTCAGCGGGTGGGCCAGGGTCGCGTTCACCGAGTCCAGGAAGGACGTGTCGTTCAGGCTGCTGGCCGAGCCGGACGTCGCGGCGCCCTGGATCTTCTGCAGGTCCTGGGGGTGGGCCTGGACCGCGGCGCGGAACTCCGGCGTGGTCGAGGCCGATGTGAAGGCGGACTTGATTTTGTCCGGCAGGAGGCTGAACAGCACCGACAGGAAGACCGCGGCGCCGAGCGTGCCGCCCATCGAGCGGAAGAACGTCACCGTCGAGGTGGCGACGCCGATCTCGCGCGGGTTGGCGGCGTTCTGCACCGCGGTGATCACCGGCTGCATGTTGCCGCCCAGGCCGAGGCCCATCACCACCATGATCAGCATGGTGCGCCACAGCGGGGTGTCGGCGCCGATGCGCGAGAACAGGAACAGCGCGACGAGCATGAGGACCGAGCCGACGATCGGGAAGATGCGGTACCGGCCCGTCCGCGCGATGGTCTGGCCCGAGACGATCGAGCCGGTCATGATGCCCAGCACCAGCGGCAGCAGCATCAGGCCGGCCTCGGTCGGGGTGGCGCCCTTGACGATCTGCAGGTACAGCGGGAGGGTCAGCAGCCCGCCGAACATCGCCATGCCCAGCACGAAGCTCGCGATCGACGCGACCGAGAAGGTGCGGCCGCGGAACAGGCGCATCGGCAGCAGCGCCTCCTCCTTGTACAGCGTCTCGGCGACCAGGAACAGCACCAGCCCGACGACGCCGATGCCGTAGCACAGCAGCGCGCGGCCAGAGTCCCAGCCCCACTCGCGGCCCTGCTCGGCGACGATCAGCAGCGGCACCAGGCAGACGATCAGCGCCAGCGCGCCCGGCCAGTCGATGCGGTGGTCCTGGCGGCGGTGCGGGATGTGCAGCACGCGCATGACGACCAGGAACGCGGCCAGGGCGATCGGCACGTTGATGTAGAAGATCCAGCGCCAGCCGGTCACGCCCAGGATCTCGCCGGTACCGGCGAAGAAGCCGCCCAGCACCGGCCCGAGCACGCTCGACGTGCCGAAGACGGCGAGGAAATAGCCCTGGTACTTGGCCCGCTCGCGGGGCGGCACCACGTCGCCGATGATCGCGAAGGCCAGGGAGAACAGGCCGCCGGCGCCGATGCCCTGCACCGCGCGGTACGCGGCCAGCTGGTAGATCGTGCCGGCCGTGCCGCACAGCACCGAGCCGACGATGAAGATGCCGATCGAGAAGAGGATGAAGGGCTTGCGGCCGTAGATGTCCGACAGCTTGCCGTACAGCGGCGTCGAGATCGTCGAGGTGATGAGGAACGCCGTCGTCGCCCATGCCTGCAACGAGAAGCCGCCGAGGTCGTCGGCGATCGTCCGCATCGCCGTCGAGACGATGGTCTGGTCCAGCGCGGCCAGGAACATCGCCATCATCAGACCCACCAGGATCGTGACGATCTGGCGGTGGGTCAGCGCGGTGTCGTCCCCCGTGGCCGCTGGTGCTGTTGTGCTCAAGGCGTCTCTCCTGTTAGAGCAAGCCGTTTCGATCCGGTCGCGTTTCAGAATTCACGCTACTCCTCGATCCCTGGCGGGGCGCGGCGACCACCCCGATCACGCACCAGGCAGACTAACGACCGGGTACGACAATTTCCGGAGGATCGAAACAACGTGGCAGCAACCCTGGTGGTCAAGGAACTCGCGGCCGGGCACGGCGACAAGGCCCTGTTCAGCGGCCTGGATCTGGTCGTGGCCCCCGGCGACGTGATCGGCCTGGTCGGCGTCAACGGGGCCGGCAAGTCCACGCTGCTGCGCACGGTCGCCGGGCTGGTGCCCCTCGAACACGGCACCGTCCAGCTCAGCCCGCCGACGGCCACCATCGGGTACCTCCCGCAGGAACCCGACCGCCGCCCCGGCGAGACCCTGCGCGCGTTCCTCGCGAGGCGGACGGGCGTCGCCGAGGCGCAGGCCCGGATGGACGCCGCGGCCGAGGCACTGGGCGGCGACGAGCAGGCGGCCGAGGAGTACAGCATCGCCCTGGAACGCTGGCTGGCGCTCGGCGGCGCGGACCTCGACGAGCGGGCCGAGGCGACCGCGGCCGACCTGGGCCTGGCCGTCGACCTCGACCTGGAGATGACCGCGCTGTCCGGCGGCCAGGCGGCGCGCGCGGGCCTGGCCAGCCTCCTGCTGTCGCGCTACGACCTGTTCCTGCTCGACGAGCCCACCAACGACCTGGACCTCGACGGCCTGGACCGGCTGGAGCGCTTCACGCAGGACCTGCGGGCCGGGGCGATCATCGTCAGCCACGACCGGGAGTTCCTGACCCGCACCGCCACCGCCGTCCTCGAGCTCGACCTGCACCAGCAACAGACGCACCTGTACGGCGGCGGGTACGCGGCCTACCTCGAGGAACGCGACATCGCGCGGCGCCAGGCGCGGGAGCGCTACGAGGACTACGCCGACACGAAGTCCGACCTCGAGGCGCGCGCCCGCATGCAGCGCGCCTGGATGGAGAAGGGCGTCAAGAACGCGCGCCGCAAGCAGCCCGACAACGACAAGATCGGCAAGTCGAAGCGGATCGAGTCGACGGAGAAGCAGGCGGCGAAGGCCCGGCAGACCGAGAAGCTCATCGAGCGCCTCGACGTGGTCGAGGAGCCGCGCAAGGAGTGGCAGCTCAAGATGGAGATCGCCGCCGCGCCGCGGGCCGGGGCGGTCGTCGCGACGCTGAGCTCCGCGGTGGTACGCCGCGGCACGTTCACCCTCGGGCCCGTCGACCTGCAGATCGACTGGGCCGACCGGGTCGCGATCACGGGCGCGAACGGCTCGGGCAAGACCACCCTCCTCGCGGCGCTGCTCGGGCGGCTGCCGCTGGACGAGGGCCGGGCCCACCTCGGCCCCGGAGTGGTCGTCGGCGAGGTGGATCAGGCGCGGCGGATGTTCGAGGGCGAGGACTCGCTGCTGGATGCGTTCCGGCAGGCGGTACCGGAGCAGAATCCGGCGGACGTGCGGACCCTGCTGGCCAAGTTCGGCCTGCGGTCCGGGCATGTGCTGCGCCCCGCCGCCAGCCTCTCCCCCGGCGAGCGGACCCGCGCCGCGCTCGCGCTGCTGCAGGGCCGGGGCGTGAACCTGCTCGTGCTCGACGAGCCGTCCAACCACCTGGACCTGCCGGCGATCGAGCAGCTGGAGTCGGCGCTGGACTCCTATCCGGGCACGTTGCTGCTGGTCACCCACGACCGGCAGATGCTCGAGGCGGTGCACACGAACCGGCACATCCGGGTCGAGGACGGCAAGGTCACGGCGTCGTGAGCGAGCTCGAGGAGTTCTGGACCGAACGGCACCTGTGCACCGTCACCACGATCCGCCGCGACGGTACTCCGCACAGCGTCCCGGTCGGCGCCACCTACGACCCCGCGGCGGGCATCGCGCGCATCATCACGTCGGGCACCTCCCAGAAGGTGCGCAACCTCGCCCACAATCCGCGCATCGCGATCTGCCAGATCGACGGCCGGCGCTGGAGCACCGTCGAGGGCACGGCGACGGTCGAGTCAGACCCCGCACTGGTACGGGAAGCCGAGGCGATCTACGCCCGCCGGTACAAGGTTCCGCGGCCGAACCCGGCGCGGGTCGTGATCGTCGTCACGGTACAACGGGTGCTCGGCACGTATCGGTAAGGTCGCGGCTCATGGCGATGTCTGAATATCTGCGGAACCTGCGCAAGCACGTCGGCCACGACACCGTCCTGCTGCCGGGCGTGTCGGCGGTGATCTTCAACGCCGCCGGGGAGCTGCTGCTCGGCCGGCGCAGCGACACCGGGCGCTGGTCGCTGCTGGCCGGCATGGTCGACCCCGGCGAGCAGCCGGCCGACGCGATCGTGCGCGAGGTGCGCGAGGAGGCCGGGATCGAGATCGCGGTCGAGCGGATCGCCGGGGTCGCGATGCACGCCGTCACGTACCCCAACGGCGACCGGTGCGACTACATGAACGTGTGGTTCCGGTGCCGGCACGTCTCCGGGGAGGCCCGGGTCGCCGACGACGAGTCGCTCGACATGCGCTGGTTCGCCCTCGCCGAGCTGCCGGACATGGAGGCGTTCGCGCGGCTGCGGATCGATCGGACGCTGCGCGACGAGCCGGAGGCGTGGTTCACCGCCCCCGGCTCCACGCATCCGGTCCTCGTTCCGCGCAACTCCGTCTGAGGCCAGCCTTATTTGCGGCTTTTGACGGCTTTGCGGCTGACGGCTTTCCGCTTACTACGGCGCCGGCGGCCAGCTCGGTCCGGGCTGCTGTTGCTGCGGCGGCGTGGCCGGCCAGCTCGGGCTCTGCTGCGGCGGCGGCGAACCCGGCAACGGCGGGAACGCCGGCGGTGCGGACGACGGCGGCCCGTAGGTCGGCGGCGCGGAAACAGGCGGCGCGGACGAGGGCGGCGCGGACGACGGTGACACATACATCGGCGGCGCGGAAACGGGCGGCGCGGACGTGGGAGGAGCCGAGACGGGCGGTGCCGCCGCCGGGCTGATGGGCGTCGGCGGGCCCCATGGACCCGGCGCCTGCAGGGTGGGCGGCGCCTGGCCCGGAGCCGGCGGGTACAGCTGCTGCGGTGGCGGCGGGAACCCTGGCGCCGCCGCGAACTGCGCAGCCGGCCGCGCCACGACGAACGGCGAGGCCCGCCGCCCGATCAGCTCGATGATCCACACCACGAGCACGCCGAGCAGCCCCAGCAGGCCCTGCAGCGTGAAGACGACCCAGGCCCCGCCGCCCTCCAGCGCCACGAACCGGCGGGCCGCGTCGAGGATGACCACGGCCAGTACGACGCCGAGAATGCCGGCCCGCCGGCCGAACGGGCTCACGCCCGCGAGCATCGCCGCCACCAGCGCGGCCAGGGTGAAGCCGTTGTCGGCGGGGGTGGAGGCGCCGACCTGCATCGCGAGCACGACGCCCGCGAGGCCGGCCAGGAAGCTCGACCCGACCACGCCGACCAGCGCGCCGACGAACTTCGAACCGCTGAACGCGCCCGCCTCGCCGCCGCCCGGGCGGTTGGCGGTGAGGAAGCGGCGTACCGGCGGGATCGCGAACACCACCCCACCCGCGATCGACACGACGATGAACCCGGCGCCCCAGGTCCAGAACGTCTCGGGCCGGTCGCGCAGCGGATGCGTCTGCGCGTCGCTGAGCCCGAGGGTGAGACCCTGCACCAGCAGCCCGCCGACGAGCGTGACGGCCCACGCCGGCACCCCGGTCAGCCCGGCGAGCAGCGCCAGCACCACGCCCGCCCCGAGCACGGCGATGAGCGCGACGCCGATGTTCTGGTCGACGTACAGGTACATGGCCAGCCCCGCGAGCGGCCCGACGGCCAGGTTCGGGGTGCCGGTGCGCAGCGACAGCGCCAGCCCGCTGGTCGCGAAGCCGAGCGACGCGATCCCCAGCCAGATCCCGCCGGACGAGTAGAGCACCTCCGCCCGGTTGTACAGCGCGATGGTCAACCCGATCGCGGCCAGCAGGAGGACGACCTCCCAGACGAGGTTCGGCAGGAGTTCGCGTAACGGCCGGACCGGCGGCGGCGCGCTGACATCGCTCATGCCGGGCAACATACCGTGCATCAGGCCATGTGGCGCGGCAGCAAGATACTCAACCCCGCCAGCGCGACCCCGATCCCCGCCGCCGCGGCGAACACCGCCCCGAACCCGTCCAACGTGGCGAGCACCGCGAGCCCGAGCATCGCCCCGGCCTGGTTCGCGGTGCTGGCCACCCCGCCCGCGGTCCCGGCCTCCCCGGCGGGCACCCCGGCCGTCGCCGCCGCCATGAGCGCCGGAAACAGCACCCCGATCCCGGCCGCGACGAGCACCGTCGGCCCGAGCACCCCGCTGAGATAGTCGTGCGGGGCAGCCGCCAGCCACCCGAACCCGCCAGTGAGGAGCGCGGACCCGCACAGAACAAGAGCCTTCAACCGCCGCACTTGTACCGTCGCCACGCGCGCCACCACCACGAACACCACCGCCGCCGGCGTCTGCCCGAGTCCCGCCTGCAGCGCTGTGAACCCGAGCGAGTTCTGCAGCAGCTGCGCCGAGAAGTACCACAGCCCGATGGCCGCCGCCCCGAACAGCACCAGCATCCCGTTCGCGACGGCAATCCCCGGCCGGGCAAGGACCCCCAGCACGTCGAGCCGCCGCACCCGAGTCCCCCGCCCGCCGGGCAGTTCCGCCACCTCGAGCCGCCGCCGACGGGCACCCCCTGCCGCCGGTCAGCCACCCCGGACGAGCGCTCCGGCCACCGGGCAGCGCGACGACCGGCTCCGGCGCGGCCGCGGTGACTGCGGACGAGCCTCCCGCGCGATCGCTCGGCAGGGCGGGCGGCGCGGGCACGGACGAGCGCCGCGCCCCGGTCGGCGGGCAGGGCGGCAAGCTCGGCCACGGTGACCGCGGGCGAGTGCCGCGCCCGGTCGGCGGGCAGCGCGGCAAGGTCGGCCACAGTGACCGCGGGCGAGCGCCGCGCCGCGTCGGCGGGCAAGGCGGCGAGCTCGGCCACGGTGACCGCGGGCGAGCGCCGCGCCGCGTCGGCGGGCAAGGCGGCGAGCTCGGCCACGGTGACCGCCGACGAGCGCCGCGCCCGGTCGGCGGGCAGGGCGGCGAGCGCGGCCGCGGCGAGCAGTGCGCCGATCGGGACGTTGATGAGGAACACCCAGCGCCACGACAGCCCGGTCGTGATCGCGCCGCCGGCGAGCGCCCCGGAGATCCCGCCGACCCCGCCGGCCGCCGACCAGGCCCCGAACGCCCGGGCCCGGGCCGCCCCCGCCGCGAACGCGGTGTTGATGACGGCCAGGGTCGCCGGCGCGAGCAGCGCGGCCCCGACCCCCTGCGCGGCCCGGGCCCCCACCAGCACCGCGGCCGTGGGAGCCAGGCCCGCGGCGAGGCTGGCCGCGGTGAACAGCAGCACCCCGGCGACCAGCGCCCGCCGGTGCCCGAACCGGTCGGCCGCGCGGCCACCGAGGAGCAGGAGGGCGGCGAAGCTCAGCAGGTACGCGTCGACGACCCACGCCAGCCCCGCCGCCGTGAACCCGAGCTCGCGGCGCACGGACGGCAGGGCGACGTTGACGATCGAGGCGTCCAGGATCACCACGAACTGCGCCGCGCAGACGAGCGGCAGGACCAGCCAGGCGGTTCTCGGCACGATGGCGCTCCCCGTGTAGGATTTGGTTATGCGCATAACGTTATGCGCATAACCTTTTCTGTCAAGGGAGGCCCTCGTGGACTTCGCCGCCGCCGACGCGCTCAACCAGGCGATCCGGCTGCTGAGCCTGCGCCACCGCGCCCGGGCGGCCGCGCTGCTCGCCCCGCTCGGCCTGCACCCGGGCCAGGAGGCGCTGCTGCTCGAGCTGGACCGGACCGGCCCGAGCATCCAGGCCCAGCTCAGCGACGCCCTCGGCTGCGAACCACCGAGCGTCACGCTGATGACGAAGAAGCTGGAGGCGTCGGGACACATCCGCCGTACCCCGGCGCCGGCGGACAGGCGCGCCACCGTCGTCGAGCTCACCGGCTCCGGCCGCGCCCTCGCCGCTCAGGTCAAGGCCCTGTGGTGCGACCTCGCCGACGAGACGGTCGCGGGCCTGGACGCCGCCACGGTCTCGGCACTGCCGGACGTGCTCAACGCGATGACCGCCAACGTCGACGCGCAGACCCGCCGCGGCAACCGCTCCGCCGGCTCCGGGCCGGCAACCGCACGCTGACGACGCTCGCCCACCGCGGCAACCGCCCCACCGGCTCCGGGCCGGCAACCGCACACCGACGACGCTCGCCCACCGCAGCAACCGCCCCACCGGCTCCGGGCCGGCAACCGCACACCGACGACGCTCGCCCACCGCAGCAACCGCCCCACCGGCTCCGGGCCGGCAACCGCACACCGACGACGCTCGCCCACCGCAGCAACCGCCCCACCGGCTCCGGGCCGGCAACCGCACACCGACGACGCTCGCCCACCGCAGCAACCGCCCCACCGGCTCCGGGCCGGCAACCGCACACCGACGACGCTCGCCCACCGCGGCAACCGCTCCACGACCGCGCCGGGCGATCGGCGCCACGGTCATCGCAGCGGCCGGGCAACCGCCACGCCCATCGCAACGGCCGGGCAATCGCCACGGTCATCGCAACGGCGGGGCAGTCGCGGCGGGCCGGCGATCGGCGGCGCGTGGGCCAGCGGCGGCGGGCGCGGCGAGGGTCGAGGCGGCGGCAATCCGGCAAGGGTCGAGGCGCCGACGGCGAGGGTGGGTACGCAAAATCGGGCGGACGGGGCGGGTCACCGAAAGCGGGCGGAACGCAATACGCTCACGCAGTGACCGACGAGCAGCGCGACGACCCGATCGCGCAGGCCCACGGGGAACTCTCCCTGGCCCGCATCGCGCTCGCCGACGGCGACCTCGAACACGCGGCCGGCCACGTCGCCGGGGCCGTGGCCTGGGCGCCGCGCCTGCCCGAGGTGCACGAACTGCTCGCCGCCCTGGTCGCCCGGGCCGGGGACGAGGGGGCCATCGCGCTGTTCCCGATCGAGCAGCCCGCGTTCATCGGCGCCGTCGTCGCCCGGGCACACCTACAAGGGCGGCACGACCCGCTCGGCGGGCTGCGGATGCTCGCCCAGGCGACCCGGTTCGACCCCGCGCAGCCGTGGGCCGACGTGAGCTGGGTACGCGCCCTCGAACCGCGCCGGCTCGACCCCGACGACCTGGCCCGGCTGTTCGTCGCCGTCATGCCCGGGCTCGGCGACCCGGCCGAACCGGCGGTCGCGCAGGCGAACGAGGTCTACCTCGACCTGGCCCGCCGGGCCTGCGCCGCCCACCCCGCGAGTGCGCTGCTGCACGGGGCCGCGGCCGGGCTCGGGCGCCGGTTCACCGCCCTCGCCCCCGGCGTCCTCGCCGAGGCCGTGCGATGGGGCGCCCACGGCCACCGGCTGCACCCCGACAAGCTCACCGCGGTCTGGTACGCGTACGCGCTCAAGGCCGACGGCCGGTTCGAGCAGGCCATCCAGGTCATGCGGCAGGCCTGGCAGCAGCAGCCCGACGAGGTCGACCTCTGCGCCGACGTGGCCAACTGGCTGGCCGAGGCCGGGCGGCTCGACGAGGCCCTGGAGCTGCTGGACACCGCGATCAGGCGGGTGCCGGACTACGACTGTGCCGTACACACCGCCGCCCGCCTGCGGTTCCAGCGCGACGGCGACGTGCGCCACCTGGTCGCGCTCGTCGACTTCATGCGCGAGCACCCGGTCACCAGCCACGAGCACACCGACCTCGACGGCGCCTGCCGCGGCCGGCCCTGGCTCGGGCTCGTCGCCGGCCCGACCGAGTCCGTCGTGAACCTGCTCCGCCAGATCCCCCGCGACCAGCGCGACATGCGCGGCGTGGCGACGCTGACCGCGCTGGAGGTACCCAGCGCGCTGCGCCTCGTGCGCCGCGACGTCCCCGGCCTGTCGCTCACCATCGAGGGCGACCCGCCGCTGGACATGGTCGCGCCGCAGCGGCCCTTCGGACGCGCACTGTGGACGTATGCGGGGGTGTGGGCGGCACCGGCGGTACCGTCGCCGACAGCTCGCGCCGTGGAGATCCTGCGCGGGGTCGTCCGGCCCGAATGGCCCAACCCGGTCGCGGCGTACGACCATGCGCTGCCCCTCGGCCAGCTGCCCGCCGACGACCTCGTCGCGCTGCTCGTGCATCCCCCGTCCGGCACCGACCCCGGGCTGCCGGACGGGGTGTGGGAGCGGGCCTGCCAGGCGTACACCTGCTTAGGCTTGTTGCATTGTGAGGAGCTGCGGGCGGGGACCGAACCGGGCGACACGGCCCGCTCCCGGCGGCTGCTCACCGAGATCGCCTTCGGCGTCGAGGACTGGACCACCGAGGCGGCCGTGTTCGCGCTGGTCGTGGCCGCTTGGCTGGACCCCGCCTGCCGCGCCGAGGTGCGCGCGACGGTCGCCGAGCGGTTCCTCGACGCCGTGCAGCAGGCCCGCACGCGGGGCGTGACGATCGCCGAGTCGCTGGCCGTCCTGGCGCTGCGCACGCCGGGGATGGCGCCGGCCGTGACTTCCGTGGCGCGGGACCTGCTCAGCGCGCCGGAGACACCGCCGGTACCCCCGGTCAAGAAACGCCGCTGGTTCCGGCGCTGAACAGCAAGAAGGGCCGGCACCGGGCCGGCCCTTCTTTGCGCTCGCGGGTTACCAATAGTGACGGCGGCCGGCGATCGGACGGCCCACCGCGCCGAGAATCCACAGCACCGCGCCCACGATGAGCAGCACGATCCCGATCGTCTCGATGATGCCGACATGCAGGAACAGGCCGACGAGGAAGAGGATCAGACCAAGGACGATCATTTGTCAGCTCCCGGGAGGAGTGGGTACCGAAACCGATCTACGTAGATCTGATTACCCCTGCAACCCCGAATTCCAAACACGGTCCGCGCCCGTCTCACCCTCTTCTTCAAACGGATGAGGCGCGGTCCCGCCTTGCGGGGGAACCGCGCCGATCCGGCCTGCCGCTGGATAGCCACATGGCCATTGTCGGATCTCAGCCGCGGCGGCCCCGTCGGGCTCGCATGTAGTCCGAGACGACGTATCGGCCCAGGTCGTCGGCGTCGGGGGTGAAGACCCGGCCGCCGCTGCGGCGGGCCACCGCGTCGACGAAGCGGCGCAGGCCCGGGTCCTCGCCGAGCATGAAGACGTTCAGGACCGCGCCGTAGCGGGTGAGCTGGTCGACCTCGTGCACGGTGGCGCGGACCGTCTCGCGGGTCGAGGGCCACATGAAGAACGAGCTGCCGTCGTCCAGCAGGTGGGCGGTCGGCTCGCCGTCGGTCACGACCAGGACCACGGGGTCCGAGGCCGGGTGGCGGCGCAGGTGGCGGGCGGCCAGCTTGAGCGCGTGCTGCAGGTTGGTGCCCTGCACCATGTCCGGCTCGACGGCGGCGAGCTCTTCCTGCGAGAGCGTGCTGGCGTACCGGCCGAAGCCGATGATCTGCAGCGCGTCCTGCGGGAAGCGGGTCGCCACCAGGTGCGACAGGGCCAGGGCGGCCTGTTTCATGGGGCCCCAGCGGCCGTCGGCCATCATCGAGAAGGACAGGTCGACGCAGAGGGCGACGGCCGCCGAGACGCGCCGTTCGGTCTCGGCGATCTCGAAGTCCTCGACGTCCAGGCCGATCGGCAGGGTCGCCGCGCCCCCGGTGGCCTGGCGGCGCACGGCGTTGCCGATCGTGCGTACGACGTCCAGGGCCTGCTCGTCGCCGTACTCCCAGCGCCGCGACGCCCCGGTCAGCTCGCCCGCCGCGCCGGCGTCGCGCAGGTCGTGCTGGCCCTGGCGGCCGGCGTGCAGCTGGGCGAAGACGGTCCGCAGCGCGGTGCCGCCCAGCCGGCGCAGCGCCTTGGGGCTCAGGGTCAGCCCGTCGGCACCGCGGGTCACCCAGCCCTGGCGGCGCAGTTGCTGTTCGAGCTCGCGCAGCCGGCGTACGTCGTCGGCCGCCGACCGGCCCAGCTGGCGCTCGACCGCCTCGACGTCGACGTCGTCCAGGGTCGCGCCGGGGTGCTCCTGGCCGAGCTGGTCGAGCAGGTCGTCGAGGTCGCCGATCTCCTCCAGGGCGCCGGCGGCGTCGCCGTAGCCGAGGTCGTTCTCGCCGCGGACCCGCTCGCCCCGGCCCCAGTTGAGGTTGGGGCGCAGCGCGCGCAGGTTGTCGGTGAGGGCGGCGAACTCGCCGGCCATGTCGCCGAGCGACTGGGCCATGAGGTCCTGCAGCTCGGCCCGCTGCTGCGGCGAGAGCGAGCGCATGAGGCGCTCGCCGGCCGCGGCCCGCCTGGCCAGGGCGTCGATGAGCTCGTCGACGCTGTTCGGCTTCTCCGGGAAGAAGTCGCCGTGGCGGTTCATGAACTCGGCGAAGGCGTCGTCGGTGTTCTCGCCGCGGGCGTGCTTGGCCAGCAGCGCGTTGAGGTCCTGCAGCATCTCGCGCATCGCGGCCTGGGCCTCGGGGTCGCGCAGGGCCTGCTGCATGCCCTGGAAACGCTGCTCGACGACCTCCTGGCGGAGCTGGTCGAGGATCTGGTCGTAGAGCTGGCGCGCCTCGTCGGACGTCCAGTTGTAGTTCTTCAATTCGGAAACCGCCTGCGCCGTGGAGCGCGGCAGCGCGTCGAGCTGGGCTTCGGCGAACCTGGCGTCGTCGGTGTCCAGCCGGGTCAGCGCGTCCCGTTCGGTGGCAAGCGCTTGATCGAGCAGCTGCGACGCCCGGGTCACGGCCCCGTCGAGCTGGCCGCGGCGCATCGCCTCGCGGCGCATCCGGCGGGCCCGGGCGAGCAGGTCGTCGAGGCCCCGGCCGCCCTGCGGTCCGCGGCGCAGCAGGTTGCGCAGCGCGTCGCGCAGGCTGCCGCCCTCGAGGACCTCGTTGCCGACCTGGTCGACGGCGGCCCGCACGTCGTAGGGCGGGGCGAGCGGGTCGGGCCCGCCGCGCCACGCCCCGTAGCGGAACCTGTTGTGGCGCAAGATCAGCCTCCGTACACGGTGCGGCCGTCGTCGGTGAGGTCCTTCGACAGCCGCCGGGTCAGGTGCAGCCCCTCCAGGGCGAATTCGACGCCCGCGGCCGCCTCGCCGCGGCTGGGCGCGTCGCCGAGCCCGAGACGATCCAAAACCTTGGCCAGACCCGGCACGGTACCGACCTGGCGCAGGATCTCGTCCGCCGCCGCCAGCTCGCCGGTCTCGATGACCTGGCCCTCGGCGACGAGGTCGGTGAACCCGGACAGGTCCAGCCCGGCCAGCCGCCCCCGGAACGTCTCCGCGGTCGCGGTGCGCAGCAGGTGGGCCAGGATCTCGATCTCCCGCCCCTCCTCACCGCTGTCGAACTCGACCTTGCCCCGAAGCGTCGACGTCACCGACTCGGTGTCGCCGATGCGGGCCACCGGCAGCTCCTCGCCGAGCAGCCCGGCCCGGCGCAGCGCCGACGCGGACACGGTCTCGGCCGCCGCGATCGCGAACCGGGCCGACACGCCCGAGCGGGCGTCCACCGACGGCGACTCGCGGACCGCGCGCGTGAAGCGGGCGATCACCTCGATGACGTGGTCGGGGACCTGTGCGACGAGCTGGGCCTCCTGCCGTACCAGATCCATCTCGAGCTCGAGATCGAGCGGGTAGTGGGTCCGGATCTCGGCCCCGAACCGGTCCTTGAGCGGCGTGATGATCCGCCCGCGGTTGGTGTAGTCCTCGGGGTTCGCGCTGGCCACGAGCAGGATGTCCAGGGGCAGCCGCAGCTGGTAGCCGCGGACCTGGATGTCGCGCTCCTCCAGCACGTTGAGCAGCGAGACCTGGATGCGCTCGGCGAGGTCGGGCAGCTCGTTGACGGCGAAGATCCCGCGGTTGGTGCGCGGCACGAGTCCGAAGTGGATGGTCTCCGGGTCGCCGAGGGTCCGGCCCTGCGCGACCCGGATCGGGTCGACGTCGCCGATCAGGTCGCCGACGCTGGTGTCGGGGGTGGCGAGCTTCTCGCCGTACCGGACGGAGCGGTGGATCCAGTCGACCGGCAGCGCGTCGCCGGCCTCGGCGGCCAGCCGGCGCGAGGCGGGCGTGATGGGCTCGTAGGGGTGCTCGTTGAGCTCGGACCCGGCGATGATCGGCGCCCACTCGTCGAGCAGGTGGATCAGGCCCCGGATGACCCGGGTCTTGCCCTGGCCGCGCTCGCCGAGCAGGACGACGTCGTGCCCGGCGAGGATGGCGCGCTCGAGCTCGGGCAGGACGGTGTCGTCGTAGCCGACGATGCCGGGGAAGCGCGGCTCGCCGGAGCGCAGCCGGTCGAGGAGGTTCTCGCGGAGCTCCTCCTTCACGGTGCGGAACCGGTGGCCGCTCGCCCGGAGTTCGCCTGCCGTGCGGGGAAGGTCCAGGGGCTGGTCTGGCGTCACAGTCACGTCTCCGAACCCTATCTCGCCTCACCCGGTTTGCGTGGGCTCCTGGCAACGGGCTCAGCTTCACTCAGTACCATCACAGGCTGTTATATCGAAGATCTCCCCCATGGAACTGTCGAAGTTGCCGGCGTGGGGTGCGGGGGCCTGGTCCGCCGCGTACGGGGTCCTGGCCGTGGTCTGGTGGGCGGGCGGCGGCTCGTATCCGTTCGGGCCCGTCGACGACGACCACCGGTCCGCGTCGCTGCTGGAGGGCGCGCCGGTGGGCGTGGTCGCGCCGATCATGGCCGGGGTGTGCCTGGGCGGGGTGGTGCTCGCGGTGTACCTGGCCCGCGGCGGGGCCGGGCGGCGCGCGTTGATCGCCGCCTGGAGCCTGGCCGCGGTGCTGGCGCTGCTGCTGCCCGACTACTCCTTGCTGGCCTTTCTCGCCTTCTCGCCCGTGCTGGTGGTATTCGCATTCACGGGAGTGCCGGGGCCGCAGGACGGGTTGGGCGACATCATGTACTGGCACCGGACGAACCTGATCATCCTGTTCGCCGGGGGCGTGTTGTGGGCTGTTGCGGCGCTGATCGCTTCGCGGCGCGCCCGGGGTGCGTGCCTGCGGTGCGGTGGCGGGTCGCCGGTGCCGCGGGGCACGCTGCTGCGGTTCGGGCGGCGGGCCGTGCTGGTGTCGCTGCTGGCGCCGCTGCCGTACGAGGTCACGCGGATCGCCTGGTATCTCGGGGTGCCGCTGGGGATTCCGGACGACTTCCTCGCGATGATGCAGGACACGCCGGGGATGCTCGAAGTTGGGCTGGGGTGTGCGGCGGCCTCGCTGCTGGGTGGGGTGCTGACCCACGGGCTGGTCGCGGCGTGGGGTGAGCGGTTTCCTCGGTGGGTCCTCGGGCGGGGCGGGCGGCCGGTGCCGCCGATGCTTGCCGTGGTGCCGGCGCTGCTGGTCGCCGTGGTGCTGGTACCGGCCGGGTTGATGAACCTCCGGCTGTCGATCACGCCGTCGACGTGGGCGATTGCTGGGCCGGGGGTGCTGTGGACGGTGTGGGGCGTGGCGTTGGGGGCGGCTGCTGTGGCGTATCACCTGCGGCGGCGGCCGGCCTGTCCGCACCGGCCGGCGCCGCGGCTGGTGTCCGGCGTCGTGCCTGAGGTCTGAGGCCGCCTGCCCTGAGGTTTGACGGCCGCCGGGCCGATGGTCGCCGCGGGTTCGTCGCCACGGTGCGGGTCTGGCGGCTTCCCCGGCGGCGCACCTGAGGTCTGACGGCTGCCGGGCCGATGGTCGCCGCGGGTTCGTCGCCGCGGGTTCGTCGCCGCGGGTTCGTCGCCGCGGGTTCGTCGCCGCGGGTTCGTCCGCCGCGGGTTCGTCGCCGCACGTTCGTCGCCGCGGGTTCGTCGCCGCGGGCCGGTTGGGCCGCCTTTCCGGGTTTCGTTCGCCGCCGCCTCGAGGGTCGCCGCGGTGCGGGGCCGGCGGCCTCCCGGGCCTAGTTCGCTGCCTCCGCGGAGGTCAGCGGGGGCAGGTGGCGCAGCATCCGGTACGTCACCACGGCCAGCCCGACAAGCACCACCGCGGCGACGGCGGCGACCACGTGCAGGCCCGCCGTGGAGGCGTCGCGGGCGGCGGCGAGCACCCGGGCGCCCATTTCGGCGGGCAATGTGGCGGCCACGGTGGTCGCGGCCGTCGCCGTGTCGTGGACGCCGGCCGCGCCGGGCAGGCCGGCGGGGACCTGGACGACGCTGCGGTACACGGCGGTGCCGAGGCTGCCGAGCAGGGCGATGCCGAGCGCGTACCCGAACTCGCCGGAGACCTCGTTCAGGGCGCCCGCCGATCCGGCCCGCTCCGGTGGGGCGGAGCCGAGGACGATGCCCGTGGCGAGGGTGACCATCGGGCCCATGCCGAGATTGCTGATCACGAACGCCGTGACGATCGGCAGCGGGCCCGCACCGGCCGGGATCAGCACGACGAGGGCGGCGCCGACCGCCGAGAGCAGCAGGCCGCCGGCGATGAGCCGGCCCTGGGGTACGCGGCGCGCCAGCAGCGGCGAGACCTGGAAGCTGATCGCGCTGGCGATGGCGGCGGGCAGGATCCACAGGCCGGCGGACTGCGGGGTCAGGCCGTCGACGAGCTGCAGGTGCTGGGTGATGAAGACCATCATGGCGCCGGTGAGCATGGTGCCGACGAACATGCCGCCCAGCGCCGCGGCGAACGCGCGATCGCGGAACAGCCGCAGGTCGAGCAGCGGCTCGCGGGACTTTCGGGCCTGATCGATCGCGGTCCTCGGGACGGTCGCCACCTGGGCCCGCCCGCGCTCACGCCCGCTCGGCCCGGCCTGATCAGAATCCGCCGCAGATAGCGGTGCGGGTCGATTGGCGGTGCGGACGCGCGCGCTCGGCGCGGCCCGATCAGCGTCCGCCGCCGGCAGCGGTGTGGGTCGAGTGCTGGTGCCGACGCGGGCGCTCGGCGCAGCCTGATCAGCGTCCGCCTCTGGCAGCAGTGTGGTGCGATTGCTGTTACCGAGCTGCAGCTGGCGGCGGACGAACACGACGGCGAGCGTCAGGCCGAGCAACAGGGCCGCGCCCGGCAGCGGGTGCCAGCCGTCCCGGGCGAGCTCCTTGATGCCGTAGACCGCGGGCAGGATGGCGGCGAGGGAGAGGCCGACGCTGGGCAGGTCGAAGCGGCCGGCGCCCGGGTGGCGCTGTTCGGGCAGCAGGAGCGGGCCGAGGATCAGCAGGAGCAGCATCGGCGGTACGCCCAGCAGGAACGCCGAGCCCCACCAGAAGTGCTCGAGCAGCAGGCCGCCGACGACCGGGCCGATGATGGCGCCGCTCATGAAGCAGACCATCCACACGCCGATCGCGAGGCCGCGCCGGCGGGGGTCAGGGAACAGGCCGCTGATCAGGGCCAGCGCCGACGGGGCGAGGGTGGCACCGGCGATGCCGAGCGCGGCGCGGGCGGCGATGAGCATGGCCGGGCCGCTGCTGTACGCGGCGACGATCGACGCCGCCCCGAACGCGGCCGCGCCGAGCAGCAGGAGCCGCCGCCTTCCGATCCGGTCACCGAGCGTTCCCATGGTGATCATGGAGCCGGACAGCAGGAAGCCGTAGACGTCGAGGATCCACAGTTGCTCGGTACTGCTGGCGTGCAGGTCGGCGCCGATCCTGGGCATGGCTAGGAGCAGCACGAAGACGTCGATCGAGACGAGCAGGGCCGGCAGCGCGAGAACGGCGAGGCCGAGCCAGGGCGAGCGTTGCTTCATGCCAACCGGTCGGAGCCGCTCCCCCGTCCTCGACATCCCCGGGCCGACGTCGCCACCAAGATTCTCGGCGGATTACCGAATTATTGGATTACCGGTTACTGGAATTCGGTAATCGAGCCGCCGTCGCTCAGCGTGACAACCGGGCGCGAAACGATCGAGAGGCTGCCCGTCCAGCGGCTGTTCACGGTGATTATGCCGCATCCGGAGACCACCACGCCCGATCGCACATCGTCGAAGGTCCCGCCCCGCCGATGCCAGCCTGCGGACGCGCGGCCCGGAGACGCGCGGCCCGGAGACGCGCGGCCCGGAGACGCGGCCCGGAGACGCGCGACCCGGAGACGCGCGACCCGGAGACGCGCGACCCGGAGACGCGCGACCCGGAGACGCGCGACCCGGAGACGCGCGACCCGGAGACGCGCGCCCCAGAGACGCGCGACCCGGAGACGCGCGACCCAGAGACGCGCGACCCAGAGATCGACAGCGGAGGCGTCAGTCCTGGAAGCGGACATCCAGCCAGGACGTGAAGCCGTGCCAGGTGGCGGTCGGGTCGTGGCGCTGGTAGTACTCGCTCGCCGCCTCGCCGCCCAGGCGCACCATCGCCACCGCCGAGCAGGTGATCACCGCGGTGACCGTGAGGCCCTGCTGGGCGGTGTACCACAGTGGGAGCAGCGGCTGCAGGTGGTCGAGCTGGTGCTGGGTGTCGGGCATCAGGACCGAGTCCGGGCTGTAGACGACGCCGAGCAGCAGGGACAGGTTGACCGCGAGCAGGGTCCAGCCGACCACCGTACGGGTGTACGGATTGCGGCGCGGCACGGCCATCGCCGCTCCCGACAGGATCATCGCGAGGCCGCCGGCCAGGATCAGGGCGCCGGTCAGATGGACGTACACCGTTTCGACGAGCATGGCTTCGATGCGGGTCCACGGGCCGAGGTCGTCGACCAGGCGTTCGTAGCGCAGCACCAGGCAGCCGGCTGTCGCGGCCTGGCCGAGCTCCAGCACGGCGCACGCCGTCACCGACCAGAAAGCCACCCGGACGGGATGCACACGCCGACCGTACGACGGGATAGGGCAGGATGGAGCCGACGTTTCGTAACGAAGAGGAGTCAAGCGCATGGCGCTGAGCAAGCCTGAAGTGACGCTGCCCGACGGCCCGCCGCCGGCCGATCTCGTCATCGAGGACATCACGGTCGGTGATGGAGCCGAGGCCCAGCCCGGGCAGCAGGTGAGCGTCCACTACGTCGGCGTGGCCCTGTCGACCGGCAAGGAGTTCGACGCGTCCTGGAACCGGGGCGGCACGTTCGACTTCGGCCTGGGCCGGGGTCAGGTCATCACCGGCTGGGACCGGGGCGTGGCCGGCATGCGCGTCGGCGGCCGCCGCAAGCTGGTCATCCCGCCACACCTGGGCTACGGCGACCGCGGCGCGGCCGGCGTGATCAAGCCGGGCGAGACCCTCGTCTTCGTCGTCGACCTCCTGGGCACCAACTAAGCCGAAGGCGCACCCACCGAAGACGAAGGCACACCAGCCGACGGCGAAGGCGCACCAGCCGAAGGCGAAGGCCCACCCACCGGAGACGAAGGCGTACCGGCCGAAGACGAAGGCGCGCGGACCGAGCTGAGACGAAGGCGCGCGCGAGCAAGAACCAGAACGTCAGGCGCCGATCGACACGCCCGGACACCTGTCCGGGAACCGGCCGCCGACCACATGGCGGGACAGGAAATTCTTCCGAACCAGGTGGTCAACGCCTCAAGAAGCACGCTCATTCCCGGCTGGCGGGAAACAATTCCTTCAGCCGGGCATGTGCAAATTCACAGTCGTCCCACAGCCCACGCACGAGATCGAGATGCGATGCTGGACCATCGGCGGCGGCGCCGAAATCAGCGGGGCATACGAAGGGGTGTGCAGATGACGATGCAGTCGGCGGCACCGCGGTCGAAGCGAATCCTGATGGTCGGCGCGCCCGGCGCCGGAAAAGGCACCCAGGCCGACGCGATCGCGAAGCAGTTCGGCATCACGCATATCGCGAGCGGCGATCTGCTGCGCAAACACATCGCGGACGGCACGACCATCGGCAAGACCGTCGAGGACATCGTCAACAAGGGCGAACTGGTCCCGGACGCCGTGATCATGGACATGCTGCGCAAGCCGGTCATGGCGGCCAGCGACACCGGCGGCTACGTGCTCGACGGGTTCCCGCGCACGGTCGAGCAGGCCGAGGCCGCCTACCGCACCGCCGGCAACCTGGGCGTCGGCGTCCAGATCGCCGTACACCTGGAAGTGCCCGAGGAGGAACTGATCCGCCGCCTCCTGGCCCGCGCCCGCGGCGCCGACGACACCGAGGACGTCATCCGGCACCGGATCAAGGTGTACGAGGAGAAGACCCGCCCGCTGCTGGAGTACTATGCCTCCCGCGAACTGCTCCTGCAGGTCAACGGCGCCCGCCCGGTCGCCGAGGTGACCTGGTCGATCATCGTGCAGCTGCAGCGGGCCTTCAAGCAGCCCAAGACCCACGTCAGCGCCGTCCGCCAGGCCACCGCCGACAAGGCAGTGGCCTGACGCAACGCCGAACCAAAAAGCACAAGCGCGAACCAAAAAGCACAAACGCGAACCAAGAGCACAAACGCGAACCAAGAAGCACGAACGCCAACAGCGTCAGGCCGCAAGCGCCGCCGACACCACGTCACGCGCCTCGGACTGAATCTGCGCCAGGTGATCCGGGCCCTTGAACGACTCCGCGTACACCTTGTAGACGTCCTCGGTGCCCGACGGCCGAGCCGCGAACCACCCGGACTCCGTCACCACCTTCAGCCCGCCGATCGCGGCCCCGTTCCCCGGGGCCGCGGTCAGTTTCGCCGTGATCGGCTCCCCCGCCAGCGAGGTCGCGGTGACCTGCGACGGCGACAGCTTCCCCAGCACCGCCTTCTCCTCGCGGGTCGAGGCCACGTCGAGCCGCGCGTACGCCGGCTCCCCGTGCCGCGCCACGAGATCCGCGTAGTGCGAGGAAGGCGTGCGCCCGGTCCGCGCGATGATCTCCGAGGCGAGCAGGCACAGCAGGAGGCCGTCCTTGTCGGTCGTCCACACCGACCCGTCGCGGCGCAGGAACGACGCCCCCGCGCTCTCCTCGCCGCCGAACGCCACCGACCCGTCGAGCAGCCCCGGCACGAACCACTTGAACCCGACCGGCACCTCGATCAGGGTCCGCCCCAGGTCCGCCGCCACCCGGTCGATCATCGACGACGACACGAGCGTCTTGCCGATCGCGGCCTGCGGGGACCAGCCGGAGCGGTTGCGGTACAAATAATCGATCGCCGTGGCCAGGAAGTGGTTGGGGTTCATCAGCCCCGCGTCCGGCGTCACGATCCCGTGACGGTCCGCATCCGCGTCGTTGCCGGTGGCGACCTGGTACTCCGAGCGCCGCCCGATCAGCGAGGCCATCGCGTTCGGCGACGAGCAGTCCATCCGGATCTTGCCGTCCCAGTCCAGGGTCATGAACCCGAACGCCGGGTCGACCAGCGGGTTGACGACGGTGAGGTCGAGCCCGTACCGCTCGCCGATGTACGCCCAGTACGCCACGCTCGCCCCGCCGAGCGGGTCGGCGCCGATGCGCACCTTCGCGCCCGCGATCGCCTCCATGTCGATCACCGAGCCGAGGTCGTCGGCATACGACGCCATGAAGTCGTAGCGCTGCGTGGTGCCGGCCGCGAGGGCCTGCGCGTACGTGACCCGCTTGACCCCGGAGAGGCCGGCCCGCAGCAGCTCGTTCGCGCGGTCCTGAATCCACTTGGTCACGTCGGTGTCGGCCGGGCCGCCGTTGGGCGGGTTGTACTTGAAGCCGCCGTCGTCGGGCGGGTTGTGCGACGGCGTCACCACGACCCCGTCGGCGCCCCGGTGCCGGTTGACGAGGATCGCGTGCGACACCGCCGGCGTGGGCGTGAACCCGTCGCGGCTGTCGATGAGCACGGTGACCCCGTTCGCCGCGAACACCTCCAGCGCGCTCACCGTCGCCGGTTCGGACAGCGCATGGGTGTCGCGGCCGAGGAAGAGCGGTCCGGTGTACCCCTGGCCGGCCCGGTAGTCGCAGATGGCCTGGCTGGTGGCGACGATGTGGTCCTCGTTGAACGAGCCGCGCAGGCTCGATCCGCGGTGACCCGAGGTCCCGAAGGCGACCTGCTGGGCGGGGTCGGCCGGATCGGGGTGTACGGCGTAGTAGCTGGTGATGAGCCGCGGCACGTCGACGAGGTCGGAGCGCTGCGCGGGCTGCCCTGCGCGGGGATGGACGGACATGCTGCATACGTTGCCATGCCACCCGGCCGCATGCGCGGCGGACCGGCCGTACGATCACCTCATGACCTGGGTCGCGCCCGAACCACCGCCGTTCGGCGGCTCGCTCGTCGCCGATGAGCGCACGCTGCTCGAGGGCTTCCTCGACTGGCAGCGCGCCGTACTGGCCGGCAAGTGCACCGGACTGACGGGCCCGGAGCTCGCCGAGGCGGCGGTACCCCCGTCGACGCTTTCCCTGCTGGGACTCGTCCGGCACGTGACCGACGTCGAGCGCGAGTGGTTCCAGGCGCGCTTCCACGGCCGCTCAGTCCAGTACACCTACAAACGGCCGGACGCCAAGGACGCCGCGTTCGACGAGGTCGATCCCGCCCACGCCGAGCGGGACTACCGGCGGCTGATCGACGAGTGGCAGGCTTCTCGAGCCTCGGTCGCGCAGCACGCCCTGGACGACTTCTTCGAGGACGAGCAACGCGGGCCGATGTCGCTGCGCGCGATGTACCTGCACCTCATCCAGGAGTACGCGCGGCACAACGGCCACGCCGACCTGCTCCGCCAGCGCATCGACGGCGAGACCGGCTGAGCCCGCAGCGGGGCCCAGCCGGGCCACCGTCCGTCACCTCTTCCGGGCCATCATCGCCGGCCGCATCGCGACGAGCCCGAGGGCTACCGTGACGATGCCGATCAGGATGTTGCTCCAGATCGCGCCGCCCGAGGCGTAGCCGCGCTGGATGACGAACGGCGCGATGATCGTCCACACGCCGAGCGCCACCGGCACCCACGTCAGGCCGTGCGTACGGCCGTAGGCGACGGCGAACCCGCCCGCGAGGACGGCGATCGCGATGCCGCAGATGAAGTTGTTGACGGACAGGTTCGCCTCGAAGGGCGGGAACCCCACGATCCACGGGGACACCGCGAGGTAGAGCCCCGCGAGCACCAAGGCGCCGTCGGTGATGCGCGCCGCCGGCGTCTCCGAGACCGTGTCGTACCGGGCACGCATCTCGACGATGTCCGGATGCCCCTCGAGGTCTGCGATGGGTCGGACCATGACGACCCCCTTCCGGTCGGATGAGGGTGGGACTAACCCGCTTTGGCGCGAACTAACCCGGCCGGGAGGGCGAACTATCAGGAGACCGGGCGCGGCGCTGTATGGCCGCGCCCGGCGGGTTTCGCGTGGGAGCCGCGAGTGGGGGTTCGGCATCACCTCCATGGAGATCGATGGGTGCCGAGACCGTAGCGCCGCTTGTCCCGGGAGCGCTCCCATGCCAGAATCCTCGTCACCTCGCGGATGGGAGCCGCCGGGGCACTGCCAGCAATGGCCTTGCACACCAAAGCCATTGCGCTGCCGAGTGCCCGTTCCCCGGTACGTAACTTTCACGAGGAGCGAGATGTCCACACCCCAACGCGGGCCGAAACGCCGGCTCCGCGCGTTGGCCGTCGGCGTACTGATCGCCGGCGCCTTCGTCGCCCTGCCGGCCGGCACCGCACATGCCGCGACCGGCTGCTCGGTGACGTACACCGTGCGCAGCCAGTGGCCCACCGGCTTCACCGGCGACATGGTCGTCACCAACCTGGGTGACGCCGTGACCAGCTGGAACGTCAGCTGGACGTACGCCGGCAACCAGACGCTGACCCAGAGCTGGAACGGCGACTTCACCCAGTCCGGCAAGAACGTGACCATCCGCAATGCGGCCTGGAACGGCAACCTGCCCTCGGGCGGCACCGTCAACCCGGGCTTCAACGCGAACTACAGCGGGACGAACACCAACCCGACGGCCTTCTCGCTCAACGGCACCCCGTGCACCGGCCCGAACCAGGCGCCGACCGTGTCGCTCACCGCGCCCGCGGCCAACACGCGCTACTCGGCGCCGGCCACGATCCCGATGACCGCCTCGGCGAGCGACCCGGACACCGGCGACTCGATCGCGAAGGTCGAGTTCTACCACGACGGCCTGTTGCTGGGCACCGACACCAGCGCCCCGTTCACGTACAACTGGACGGGCGTGCCGGCCCAGTCGGCGGCGTACAGCCTGCAGGCCAAGGCGTACGACAGCAAGGGCGCGGTGGGCACCTCCACCGCGGTGCCGGTCTTCGTCGACCCGGTGACCGGGCCGTCGATCGTCGCCACGCCCACCTCGGTGAGCGTGCCCGAGGGCAGCTCCGCGACGTTCGCGGTGAAGCTCAACCAGGCGCCCACGGCGACCACCACCGTGGCCGTGAGCAAGTCGGGCGACACCGACCTGACCGTCGCCCCGGCGTCGCTGACGTTCACCACGGCGAACTGGAACACGGCGCAGAACGTGACGGCGTCCGCGGCCCAGGACTCGGACACCACGAACGGCACGGCGACGGTCACGCTCAGCGCGAGCGGCTGGCAGTCGGCGACCGTGACGCTGAACGAGAGCGACGACGACGTGGCGGGCGGCGTGTACGTGCAGCGCTTCCTGGAGCAGTACAACAAGATCCACAGCAGCGGGTACTTCTCGTCCGAGGGCGTGCCGTACCACGCGATCGAGACGCTCGTCGTCGAGGCGCCGGACTGGGGCCACGAGACGACGTCGGAGGCGTTCAGCTTCTGGATCTGGATGGAGGCGCAGTACGGCCGGGTGAAGGGTGACTGGGCCCCGTTCAACAAGGCCTGGGACACGATGGAGAAGTACATCATCCCGACCCACGCCAACCAGACGACCGGCGGCTACAACGCGAGCGACCCGGCCGACTACGCGCCCGAGGCGGACCAGCCGAGCCTGTACCCGCAGCAGGGCGGCCACCTCGACTCGTCGGTGAAGGTCGGTGCCGACCCGCTGTACAGCGAGCTGACCTCGACCTACGGCAACACCGACATGTACGCCATGCACTGGATCGAGGACGTCGACAACGTCTACGGCTACAGCTCCTGCACGCCGGTGTCGGGCTCGAAGGTGTCGTTCATCAACACCTACCAGCGCGGCCCGCAGGAGTCGGTGTGGGAGACCGTCGCCCACCCGTCCTGCGAGACGTTCGCCTACGGGGCCAAGCAGAACGGCGGGTACCTGCCGCTGTTCATCGACGGCACCCCGGCCAAGCAGTGGCGCTACACCGACGCCCCGGACGCCGACGCCCGCGCGGTCGAGGCGGCCTACTGGGCGCTGCAGTGGGCCACGGCCCAGGGCAAGCAGGCCGACGTGGCGGCGGTCGTCGCCAAGGCGGCGAAGATGGGTGACTACCTGCGCTACGCGATGTACGACAAGTACTTCAAGAAGCCGGGCTGCACCTCGACCGCGTGCGCGGCCGGCACCGGCAAGGACTCGGCGAACTACCTGCTGTCGTGGTACTTCGCGTGGGGCGGCGACGCGGGCGGCGCGTGGTCGTGGCGCATCGGTTCCAGCCACAACCACCAGGGGTACCAGAACCCGCTCGCGGCGTGGGCGCTGTCCAACGTCACGGCGCTGACCCCGAAGTCGTCCTCGGCGAAGGCGGACTGGCAGACCAGCCTCGGCCGCCAGCTCGAGTTCTACCAGTGGCTGCAGTCCTCCGAGGGCGCCTTCGCCGGCGGGGCGACGAACAGCTGGGGCGGCAGCTACTCGCAGCCGCCGTCGGGCACGCCGACGTTCTACGGCCTGTTCTACGACGTCCAGCCGGTCTACCACGACCCGCCGTCGAACCAGTGGTTCGGCTTCCAGGCGTGGTCGATCGAGCGGGTCGCGGAGTACTACTACGCCACCGGCGACACCAAGGCCAAGGCCATGCTCGACAAGTGGGTCAGCTGGGCGATCGCCAACACGACGTTCAGCGCCAACGGCGACTTCCAGATCCCGGACACGCTGTCCTGGAGCGGCGCGCCGAACACGTGGAACCCGTCGAGCCCGCAGGCGAACACCAACCTGCACGTGACGGTCGTCAACAAGGGCACCGACGTGGGCGTGGCGGCGGCGTACGCGCGGCTGCTCACCTACTACGGCGCCAAGGCCAACAACACGGCGGCGAAGACCACGGCCAAGAAGCTGCTCGACGGCATCTGGCTGCACACCGACTCGCAGGGTGTCGGCATCCCGGAGACCCGGACCGACTACAACCGCTTCGACGACGTGTGGTCCTCGTCCAACCAGCAGGGCCTGTACATCCCGTCCGGGTACAGCGGCGTCATGCCCAACGGTGACGTGATCGCCCCCGGCAAGTCCTTCCTGGACATCCGCTCCTTCTACAAGAACGACCCGAACTGGCCGGCCGTGCAGTCCTACCTCAACGGCGGCTCGGCCCCGACGTTCACGTTCCACCGGTTCTGGGCCCAGTCCGACATCGCGATGGCGATGGCCGACTACGGCCTGCTGATCGGTTCCTGACGCACCACGCGGGCGCCCCGTCGACTCCGGCGGGGCGCCCGCTCTCTTTTCAAGCGCAACGGGCTGCGTTTGTACTGCCTGTGCCGGCGTTATGCTGGCCTGGCTCGCCGACCCGTGCCGTCAGGAGATCGCCCGTGAACCGCGCGGAGCTGCTCAAGCACTGTCTCGCCAAGCCCGGCGCCTGGGAGGACCAGCCGTGGGAGGGCGACGTGGTGGCCAAGGTCGGGCCGAAGATCTTCGCGTTCATCGGCACGGACACCGTCGGGGTCAAGTGCGCCCCGACGCGTGAGGCGGCCGACGAGTGGCTGCACCGGTACCCCGGCGACGCCGCCGCCATGGCCTACATCGGGCGGTCGGGGTGGAACTCGCTGTCCACCGGCGGCGCCATCCCGGACGAGGAGCTCCTCGAGGCGATCGAGGAGTCGTACCGCTGGGTCGTGTCCAAGCTGCCCAAGCGCGACCGCCCCGCGGGTCAGACGTCGTAGCCGGACAGCGTCTCGCCGGCGGCCACGCACAGCCGCTTGCCGTCGCCCGCGAGCTTGTAGGCGTTGGGCTCGTCGAGCAGCCGGGTGCGCTGCCCCGTGACCGGGTCGACGAACGCGACGCCGTCGGTCGTCGCGATGTACACCGTGTCGCCAAGGCTCGTGATGTCGGCGAAGTCCCAGTCGTAGTGCCACCGCTCGGCCCCGGTGCCCTGGTCGAGCCCGGTGAGCCGGCCGCTCTCGTGCACGGCCACGATCCCGCGCCCGGTGAGCAGCGGCGCGCCGTCACCCAGGAACCCGTCCGGCGCGTCCCAGCTCCATTTCGGCTGCCCGGTCGCGGCGTCGAACGCGTGCAGGGACTCGTTGCGGTACAGGTAGTCGTCGTCGACGTACCGCATGCCGAGCGCCACGACGAGCGCCCCGAGCACCACCGGCCGCCCGAACACCTGCCCGTCCGGCGCGGTGGCGGCCCACTTGCGGGTCCCCGAGCCGGCGTCGTGCGCGGCGAGCTCCCGGGCCGCGGCGTACACGGTCCCGCCGGCCACGTGCAGGTCGAACGGCCCGTCGGTGGCCTGGAGGGCCTGGCGCCAGGTGTCGGTCGGCCCGCCGAAGCAGGTCAGCGCGCGGCCGTCGGTACCGTCCGCGACGGTGACGACGGTCTTGCCGTCGACGAGCGCGACGTCCCCGACGTACCCGGGGAAGGCCCGCCGCCACCGGTCCTTGCCGTCCCCGAGCCCCGCGACCCGCACCTGGGCCGCCGTGCCCTGTGGTGCCGTGCTCGGTGGTGGCGTGCTCGGTGGTGGCGTGCTCGGTGGTGGCGTGCTCGGTGGTGCCGCGGCGCGGTCCTGGGTCCGGAACACGAAGGCGTCGCCCGCCATGCGCACCGGGAGGTCCCCGGCGCGGGCCGTCTGCAGCGTGTTGCGGCCGAGTTCGTCCTGCCAGCGCACGGTACCGTCGGCGGCCCCGAACGCGGTCAGGCTGCTTCCGAGCGCCAGCAGCGTCTCCCCGGCGAGCTGCAGCACGTCGGGCTGATCGGCCAGCTGGACCCGCCACCGCCGCCCGGCCGCCGTGGCCCCCGGCACGGAGGGGTCCTCCCGCAGCCCGACCCAAGCCGCGATGCCACCGGCCGCGAGCACCCCGGCCGCGGCCCCACCGGCCCGCAGCAGCGTCCGGCGCCTCATCGGCCCTCGCTGGTCGTCATGCGATCGAATCGTACGGCGGCCCGGGTGTCGAAACGGTGCCGCCCCGTTCGTCGTCCCCATGACGGAACCCGACCAGGGATTGGATGACCACCATGGCGAAGTACCTCCTGCTGATCTACGGCGACGAGCAGCGCTGGGACGCCGAGACCCCCGCCGAGCGCACGGCCAAGGGCAACGGCCACCGCTCGTTCGTCGAGGCACTGGGCACGGGCATGCTGACCGGCCACGAACTGGCGTCCTCGTCGACGGCCACGACCCTGCGCTCGACGACCGGCGACCGCCCGACCCCGACCGACGGCCCGTTCCTGGAGACGAAGGAGGCCCTGGGCGGCTTCTACGTCATCGAGGCCCCGGACCTGGACGCGGCCCTGGACCTGGCCCGGCGCCTGCCGGAACTGTCCGCGGGCCACGGCGGCGTCGAGGTCCGCCCGATCGTCGACCACCACCACGCATGATGATCGCCTCTGATGCGGGCCCGGTCACCTCGGACGGCGCGGGCTGGGTCACGAAATGTCGGGCGCTGACGCGCCGCGACATTTCGGATATTTCGTATATGCGCCTTTCCGGCGATCAACAGCCCTCTGACCTGCGGCGATGGCTGTCGCAGCGCCGTGATCTGCGACGTTGGCAGCTTGCCCGCCGGCCGTTGCAGCACGGTGAACTCGGACGCCGTGAACTCGGACGCCGTGAGCTGCGACGTTGGCAGCTTGCCCGCTGGCAGTTGCAGCGCGGTGAACTCGGACGCCGTGAACTCGGACGCCGTGAGCTGCGACGTTGGCAGCTTGCCCGCTGGCAGTTGCAGCGCGGTGAACTCGGACGCCGTGAGCTGCGACGTTGGCGGCTGCAGCACGTTGAGCCGGGGCGTTGAGCGTCGCTGAGGCCGTGGAGCGGGCCCACCGTGAGGAGTGGGCCCGCGTCCTGGCCGCCGTCGTCCGCCTCACCCGCGACCTCGACCTCGCCGAGGAGTGCGTCCAGGACGCGTTCGCCCAGGCCCTGCGCACCTGGCCGGACACCGGCGTGCCGGACCGCCCCGGCGCCTGGCTCACCACCGTCGCCCGCAACCGCGCCGTGGACCGCCTGCGCCGCGAGACCGCCCTGCGCCGCATGCTGCCCCTGCTGGTCACCGACGACATCGCCCCGCCCGCCGACGACCGCCTCGGCCTGATCCTCATGTGCTGCCATCCGGCCCTGTCCCGCGACGCCCAGGTGGCGCTGACCCTGCGCCTGGTCTGCGGCCTCTCGACGGCCGACGTCGCCCGGGTGTACCTGGTGCCGGAGCCGACCATGGCCGCCCGCATCACCCGCGCCAAACGGAAGATCGCCACCGCGCGCATCCCGTTCCGCGTCCCGGGCCCGGACGAGCTGCCGGCGCGCGTCCAGGCCGCCTGCGAGGTGGTCCACCTGGTCTTCACGACGGGCCACACGGCCCCGAGCGGCCCCGAGCTGCAGCGCACGGACCTCACCGACAGCGCGATCGCGGTCGCCCGGATGCTGCGCCTGCAGCTCCCCCGCGACCCCGAGGTGGCCGCCCTCCTTGCCCTGCTCCTGCTCATCGACGCCCGCCGCACGACCCGCACCACACCGGACGGCCGCCTGCTGCTGCTCTCCGAACAGGACCGCTCCCAGTGGGACGGCGCGCGGATCGCCGAGGGCACGGCACTGCTGGGCGAGGCCCTGCGCCGCCCGCCGACCCGCTGGGCCGTGGAGGCCGCCATCGCCGCGGTCCACGCCGAGTCCCCCAGCTGGGAGGCGACCGACTGGAGCGAGATCTGCGGCCTGTACGCCGCACTCGCCGACCTCTGGCCCTCGCCCGTCGTCACCCTCAACCACGCCGTGGCGCTCGGCCTGCGCGACGGCCCCGAGGCCGGCCTGGCGGCGCTGGAACCCCTGCTGTCGGAGCCCTCCCTCGCCGGGTACGGCTACCTCGCCGCCGCCCGCGCCGACTTCCTCCGCCGCCTGGGCCGCCGCGAGGAGGCCGCCCTGGCGTACGAGGAGGCCCTGGCTCTCACCGCCAATGAGTCCGAACGCGCCTTCCTCACCGCCCGCCTGGCCGACCTCGACCACCCGCAGTAGCGGAACCCGAACCGAACCGCCACTGCACTACAGTCGTGAACAGCCCTTGCTCCGGCGATTCGCTTCGCTCGCACCCGCTGCCGTCACCCTGAGCGACGAAGGCCGGATTGCCGAATTCCTGGTGCCGATAATCCAGTAATTCGGCAATCCGGCACGGCCGCCAACAAGCCCGGGATGACGTCAGCCCCAACAGCCGGACAAAACAGACGAAGCGGAACACGGCCCGCGGCGGGACGAGGCCAACACACGGCACACGGCGGGACGAGACCAGCACACGGCACACGGCGGCACACGGCGGCACACGGCGGCACACGGCGGCACACGGCGGCACGCGGCACACGGCACACGGCACACGGCACACGGCACACGGCGGGACGAGACCAGCAGGCGGCACGCAGAAACGCGCCCCGCGGCGGGGCGAGACCAGACGGCGGCACGCGGCGGGACGAGGCCAGCAGGCGGAACACGGCGGGACGGGACCAGCAGGCGGCACACGGAACACGACGGGGCGAGACCAGCACAGCGGAACGCCGGCCTGCGGCCCACGGTCGGACGACGCCGGCAAAGCGGAACGCGGCCGGTCATGAACGACACGCGCGGTGACGTCACGGCGAATTAACACATGCTGTGAAACCGCTCCGGACAAGCTGGGGACCAGCGTGGCGGGCGGGTGAGGTGGGCGGTGAGTTCTCTGCGGGTCGGCGTGGCGAAAACGGATGCAACGGATAATCGGCGCGTCACGTCTGGACAGTGCACCGGCGCACAACCCCCCGACGGAGGAGCCTTGACCAGCATGTCCCGCCGCCGCCTGATCGGCGCCGGCATTGTTGCCGCGAGTGTGGCCGCACTCGGCCGGGATGCCCTTGCCCATCCGCGGCCGGCGGCAAACAATCCGTCGCGGACACCGCCCCCGCTGCTCCTCCCGCCGCCCCACCCGGCTCCCCCGCCGCCGTCGCCGTCACCCTCCGCGTCCGCGTTGACGCGGCCGGTGTACACGCTCAAGGAATTTCGGCAGATCGTGCCCGGGCCCGAGTTTCCCGACAACGCCGTGGCGCTCACCATCGACGACGGGCCGCACGGGGGGTGGACGCCGCAGGTGCTGAAGGTGCTGGAGAAGTACCACGTGCCGGCGACGTTCTGCATGATCGGCAACCAGATCCTCGGGCAGGAGGCGGTCGCCCGCAGCGTCGTCAACGCCGGGCATCAGGTGGCCAACCACACCTGGAGTCATCCGGCGCAGCTGTCCACGATGCCGGCGGACAAGGTGCAGCAGGAGCTGGACCGGGCGCAGGAGAAGATCCACGACACCACCGGGCGGACGCCGACGATCTTCCGGGCGCCGGGCGGGACGTGTTCGCCGGCGGTGTTCGAGGCGGCGGCGAAGGCCGGGATGGTGCCGGTGAACTGGGATCGGGACCCGAAGGACTGGACCAAGCCGGGTACGTCGTTCATCACGAACAAGCTGCTCGCGGCGAAGGCCGGGGACATCCTGCTGTGCCACGACGGCGGCGGGGACCGCTCCCAGACCTGCGCGGCGCTGAAAACGGTCATCCCCGCCCTGCAATCCCGAGGACTGCAGTTCGTCGCCCTGGGAGTGCAGCTCTAAAAGCCCCAGCGCCACAACCCAGCGCGAAAGCCCAGCGCGAAAGCCCAGCGCCACAGCCCGGCGCGAAGAACCGGCGCGAAGAACCGGCGCGAAGAACCAGCGCGAAGAACCAGCGCGAAGAACCAGCGCGAAGAACCAGCGCGAAGAACCAGCGCGAAGAACCAGCGCGAAGAACCAGCGCGAAGAACCAGCGCGAAGAACCAGCGCGAAGAACCAGCGCGAAGAACCAGCGCGAAGAACCAGCGCGAAGAACCAGCGCGCTAAGAACCCGCGCGCTAAGAACCCGCGCTAAGAACCCGCGCGCTAAGAACCGGCGCGCCGCACGGCCGCCCGCGCGGCCTCGGGGGTGTCGGCGGCCAGGGCCAGCTTCGCGATCTGCCGGCACTCCTCCAGGGTGTGCGCCGCCAGCGAGTCGCGCACCGCCGGGATGCTCCGCGGCGCCATGGACAGGCTGGAGATGCCGAGCCCGGTCAGTACCAGAGCGAAATCCGGATCGGCGGCGGACTCCCCGCAGACCCCGACCGGCTTGCCCGCCTCGAGGCCCGCCGACGCGCAGGCGGCGATCAGCGCGATCAAAGCAGGCTGCCACGGGTCCAGCAGTTCCGCGAGGTCCCCGCACATGCGATCCGCCGCGAAGGTGTACTGGCTGAGGTCGTTCGTCCCCAGGCTCAGGAAATCGACGTCCCGCAGGATCGACGGGGCCCGCAGCGCCGCCGCCGGTACCTCGATCATCACGCCGGCCGACGGCAGCCCGTGCGCGCGGCACTGCGCGGCGAACTGCGAAGCCTCGGCGGCGGTGGCGACCATCGGCGCCATCACCCACACCTCGGCGGTGTTGGCCGCCGCGGCCGTGGCGATCGCCGCGAGCTGGGTCGACAGCACCGACGGGGTACGCCGCGCGACCCGCAGCCCCCGCACGCCGAGCGCCGGGTTCGGCTCCTCGGCCATCTGCAGGAACGGCAGCGGCTTGTCGGCCCCGGCGTCGAGGGTGCGCACCACGACCTTCTTGCCGGGCAGGGCGGCGAACACGGCGGAGTACGCCGCGACCTGCTCCTGCTCGGACGGCGCGTCGCCCCGGTCGAGGTAGAGCAGCTCGGTCCGGAACAGCCCGACGCCTTCGACCTCCACGCTCAGGTCCCGCGCGGAGCCGATGTTGGCCAGCAGCGCCACCGGATGCCCGTCGGCGGTCCTCCCCGGCCCGGACGAGGCGGCCCGCCGCAGCAGCAGCTCGGCCGCCGAAGCATTGACGGCGTCGGCCTCCGCCGCGGACAGCCCGACGACCACGGCCCCCGAGGCACCGTCGACCGAAATAACGGACATATCCGAAATGTCGGCGACACCCCGACCGCACCGCACCACGGCAGGAATCCCCAGCGTCCGCGCCAGAATCGCGGTGTGCGAGGTCGGCCCACCCTCAGCGGTCACCAGCGCCAAGACCACGGCCGGATCCAGCCCAGCGGTATCAGCCGGCGCAAGATCCCGCGCCACCAGGATGAACGGGTGACCAGGCGACGGAATCCCCGGCATGGGCAGCCCAAGACAGGCCGCGATCAGCCGGTCCCGCAGGTCGTCCAGGTCGGCGATCCGCTCCGCGAGGTACCCACCGGCGGCCTCGAAGGCGGCCCGATGCTCGGCCAGGGCCCCGGCCAGAGCGCGCGGCGCCGAAGAGCCCCCGGCGATGAGCTCGAAAGCGGCGTCCGACAGCACCTCGTCGGTCGCCATGAGCACCTGCGCCCGCAGTACCTCCGCGACCGTGTCCTCCGCCGCCGCATCGGCCCGCCGGGTGAGCTCGGCGGCCACGGCGTCGACCGCGGCCCGTACCGCGGCCTGCTCCCGCTCCGCGTCGATCACCGGCGGCTGCGGCGGCAGCGAAGGCGGCGGCGCGAGGTGCAGCACCGGGCCGGCCGCGCGGCCCGGTGACACGCCGATGCCGTGCAGCACCGGGCCGGCTGCGTGGCCCGGTGACACGCCGATCCCCTGCAGTTCAGGCATCGGGGGCGTCCAGGTTGCTGGCCAGGAGCGCGGCGAGCTCGTCCAGGGCGGCGTCCGCCCCGTCGCCGTTGGCCTCGAGGGTCACTTCCGTGCCCTGCTTGGCGCCGAGGGACAGCACACCGAGCATGCTACGGGCCGGTACCGGCTTCTTCGCCCCTTCGGTGCTGATGGTCACGGGCACGGGCTGCTTCGCCGCCGCGGCGACGAACAGGGCGGCGGGGCGGGCGTGCAGGCCGCTGGTGGAACCGACGACGACGGTGCGGGTGGGCACGACTGCCTCCTCAGGGTTCGATGGTGACCTTGATCGCCTCGCCGCGGGCGACGATGCCGAACGCGTCCAGCGCGCCCTCGATCGGCAGCCGGTGGGTGATGAGATCGGCGACGGGGACGGCGCCCTCGGCGATCAGCCGCAGCGCCTCCTTGTTGTGCCCGGGGCTGGAGCCGTTGGCGCCGACGATGGTCAGCTCCCGGTAGTGCACCAGGTTGGAGTCCAGCGCGATGACCGGCTTGTCCTTGGGCAGGCCGCCGAAGAAGCTGATCCGGCCCTGCCGCGCGGTCATCTGCACGGCCTGCTCCTGCGCCGCGCCCGCGGCGGCGGCGGTGATGACGACGTCGGCGCCGCGCCCCTCGGTGAGCTTCATGACCGCGTCGACCACATCGGTCTCCGAGCCGCAGATCGCCGCGTCGGGCCGCACGAGGTTCGCCGCGAGGTCGAGGCGCTCGCGGTTGAGGTCGACCAGGAACACGCGGGCGGCGCCGCGGGCCCGGGCCAGCCGCACGTGCAGGCAGCCGATCGGGCCGGAGCCCATCACGACCACGTCGTCGCCCTCGCCGACGCCGGCCAGGTTCTGCCCGTTGAGCACGCAGGCGAGCGGCTCGGCCACGGAGGCCTCGGCGAAGGTCAGCCCGTCCGGGATGCGGTTGAGGCCGTCGACGTTCAGGACGTTCGGCGGCACGATCATGTACTCCGCGAACCCCCCGTCGAAGTGGTAGCCCATCGACACCTGGTTGGGGCAGACGGTCATCCGGCCGCGCCGGCACTCGCCGCACACCCCGCACGGGATCGCGGCGATCACCTGCACCCGGTCGCCCGCCGCCCAGCCGGTCACGTCCGCGCCGACCTCGACGACCTCGCCGGCGATCTCGTGGCCCATGACCCGCGGCGGCACGATGTGGTGGTGTCCGAAGTTCAAGATCTTGACGTCGGTACCGCACGTCGAGCAGGCCCGCACCCGGATCTTCACGTCGCCGGGGCCAGGCGACGGCTCGGGCGCGTCCTCGATGCGGACGTCGCCGGGGGCGTGGAACCGTACAACTCTCACGATCGCTCCAGAACTAGCAGCTCGAGGACTTCGTCGGGGGTGGCCGCGGCGCGCAGCCGGGCCGCCTGGTCGGGGTCCATCAGGACGTCGGCGAGCGCGGCGAGGATGTCGACGTGCCCGTCGCCGGCGGCGGCGATCGCCACGCAGACGCGCACGTCCTCGCCGCCCCAGTCGACGCCGTCGGGGAAGGAGAGCACCGCGAGCGCGTCGCGGGTGACGGTCTCCTTGCTGTTGAGGGTGCCGTGCGGGATCGCGACGCCCTCGCCGATGTACGTGGAGATGCTCTGCTCGCGCTCGAGCATCGCCTCGACGTAGGCGGGGGCCACCGCCCCGATCCCGACCAGCACCTCGCCGCAGCGGCGGATGGCCTCGTCGCGCGATCCGGCCCGTTCGCCGAGCCGGATCGCGTCGCGGGCGAGCAGGTCACCCACTGAGTTCACCGCCGCGCTGCACCACCTGGACGACCTTGGTGACGGCCGGGTCGCCGATGAACACCTGGAACGGGATGATCACCTTGTCCGGGGCGCTGACCCGGGCCCGGGCGGCGAGGCCCTTGTGGCACAGGACCACGTCGGCGTCGGCCGGGATCGAGTTCACCGGGGTGTGCTCCACGGTCACGTTGTTCTTGCTGAGCTGGCGCTTGAGCTGGCTGGCCAGCATGACGCTGCTGCCCATGCCCGCGTCGCAGGCGACGACGACCTTCTTGATGTCCGTACCGTTGATGCTCGGCATGGGTTCCTACGCCTCCTGGCGGCTGAGCTTGGCCTGCACGTTCTCGGCCTCGTCGGGGTCGACGACCGTCTCCTCGTCGGGGCCGACCGCCTCGTCCTCGGCCGGTTCGTTGCGCCCGAAGCCCAGCAGCAGCGACGCGACGGCGAAGGTGACGCCGGCGGCGATGATGATGCCGAGCAGGACGCCGAAGTAGCCGCCCTTGGGGGTGACCGCCATGTAGGCGAAGATGCTGCCCGGCGACGGGGTCGCGACCAGGCCGGCGCCAGTGATCATGAAGGTGCCGACGCCCGACGCCCCGCCGAGGATCATGGCGAGAATCAGCTTCGGCTTCATGAGCACGTACGGGAAGTAGATCTCGTGGATGCCGCCGAGGAACTGCACGATGATCGCGGCCGGCACGGTGGGACGCAGGTTGCGCGGGCCGAACAGGAAGAACGCGAGCAGCAGGCCGAGGCCCGGCCCGGGGTTCGACTCGATCATGAACAGGATCGACTTGCCCTTCTCGGCCGCCTCCGCGACACCGAGCGGGCCGAACACGCCGTGGTTGATGGCGTTGTTGAGGAACAGCACCTTGGCCGGTTCGACGACGACCGAGGTCAGCGGCAGCAGGTCGTGCCCGACGAGCCAGTCGGCGCCCTTGCCGGCCTGCTTGGTCAGCCACTCGACGACCGGGCCGATGCCGTACAGGCCGCCGATCGCCATCGCGCCGCCGATGATGCCGGCGCTGAAGTTGTCCACGAGCATCTCGAAGCCGGGGCGGATGCGGTTCTCGACCAGCCCGTCCCAGAGCTTGAGCACGTAGGCGGCCAGCGGGCCGATCATCATGGCGCCGAGGAACATCGGCACGTCGGCGCCGATGACGATGCCCATCGTGGCGACCGCGCCGACAACGGCACCGCGCTGGCCGTGCACCAGCCGGCCGCCGGTGTAGCCGATGAGCAGCGGCAGCAGCACCGTGATCATCGGGCCGACCAGGTTCGCGATGTGCGCGTTGGGGATCCAGCCGGTGGGGATGAACAGGGCGGTGATGAGACCCCAGGCGATGAACGCGCCGATGTTCGGCATGACCATCGCGGCGAGGTACCCGCCGACGCGTTGGACGGAGGCTCGGAAGCCCGAGCCGGTGACCTGCGGTGTGTAGCTCGACACGGGGTGTCTCCTTCAGGAGGAAGGGCCGGAGAGCAGTGGGCGGAGCTCGTCCGGTCGGGGGTGGATGGTGACGTTGTGGCGGATCAGGTCGGCGGGGCCGGGCATCCTGCTGCCGGGCAGGCTGACCGCGGCGGCGCCCCAGGCGAGGCCCTCGGCGAGCGCGGCGGGCCCGCGCGCGCCGGCGGCGAGGAACCCGGCCAGGAGGGCGTCGCCGGCGCCGACGGTGCTGCGCGGCCGGGCGACCGGGCAGGTGCCGGTGACCACGCCGTCGGCGTCGACGAGGACGGCCCCGTCGGCCCCGAGGCTGGCCAGGACGCTCTGCGCACCCCACGCCCGCAGCTGCTGGGCCGCGGCGACCACGTCGCCGAGGTCGGCCAGGGGGGCGCCGACGACCTCGGCGAGCTCGTCCCGGTTGGGCTTGAGCAGCGTCGCCCCCGCCGCGGCGGCCTCGCGCAGGGCGGGGCCGGAGGTGTCCACGGCGACCCGGATGCCCGCCCCGGCCAGGCGGCGGCACAGCTGGGCGTAGGCGTCGGCGGGCAGGCCCGGGGGGACGCTGCCGCACAGCACGACCCAGTCGGCGGAGCCGGCCCGGGCCAGCACCCGCTCGGTGATCTCGGCGAACTCGGTGCCGACGAGGGCCGGCCCGGGCTCGTTGACCTTGGTGACGGTGCCGTCGGGCTCGGCCAGCGTGATGTTGGAGCGGGTCCGGCCCGAGATCGGCACCGCGAGGACCTCGACGCCCTCGGCCTTGAGCAGCCGCACGAGCTGGCCGCCCTCGTCGCCGCCACAGGGCAGGACCGCGACCGACGGCACGCCGTTGGCCAGCAGCGCCCGGGAGACGTTGACGCCCTTGCCGCCCGGGTCGAGGTGGGCCGCGGTGGCCCGGATGACCTCGCCCCGCGCGAGCCGGCCCACGTCCATGGCCCGGTCCAGGCTCGGGTTCAGCGTGACGGTGACGATCATGCCCGGACCACCCTGACCCCGGTGGCCTCGATGTCGCCGACCAGGTCGGAGTCGGCGCGGGAGTCGGTGACCATGAGGTCGACGTCCGCGAGTTCCCCGAACCGGGCCAGGTAGTCGTTGCCGAGCTTGGTGTGGTCGGCCAGCAGGACGGTACGACGGGCAGCTTTGATCATGGCTCGTTTGACCGCCGCCTCGGCCGGGTCGGGGGTGGTGAGGCCCCGCTCCACCGAGATGCCGTTGGTGCCGACGAAGGCCACGTCGACATAGAGGTCGGCCAGTGGCCGCAGCGACCAGTCGTCGACGGTGGCCAGGGTCTTGCCCCGCACCCGGCCGCCCAGCAGCAGCACGTTGAGGTTGGTCCGGGTGCCCAGGGCGGTGGCGATGACCGGCGAGTTGACCACGACGGTCAGCTCCCGGTCGGCGGGCAGCAGGTTGGCGAGCTTGATGGTGGTGGTGCCCGCGTCGAGGATGATCGCGCCCTCCTCGGGCACCTCGGCGAGCGCCAGCTTGGCGATGCGCTCCTTCTCCTCCACGAGCACGGCGTCGCGGGTGGCGAGGGCGGGCTCGAAGCCGATGCGCTCGACGGGGATCGCCCCGCCGTGCACCCGGCGCAGAACCCCGGCCCGTTCGAGCGTGGTGAGGTCGCGGCGGATCGTCTCCGACGTGACGTTGAGCTCGTCGGCCAGCCCGGCCACCTCGACCCGCCCCTGCTCGCGGGCGATTCTGACGATGGCCTGCTGCCGCTCCTCGGCGTACATGATGTGGTTTCACCGCCGTTTCGATTTGCTTGTGTTTTGTTTACGCCCGTTTGTGTGGGCCGTCAAGAGTTGAACCACAGAAACCCACACCGGCCACCCCAGCAACCAGACCACCAGGGCAAACATCACGAAGCGCGTCATCCCCTGCAGCGCCTCGGTCCGCTCGCCGCCCCCGACCCACCAGGCCGCCCCCTGCAGCAGCGCCACCGCGATCGCCCCGCCGAGCACCGCCTTGCCCCACTCCCGCCACTCGTACCTGACCCGTTCGGGCCCGCGCTTGGGGATCACCCGCGGCGGCGGCCCGCCCGCGAACCGGTGCGCGAACCGGGCGTCGGCCCAGCGCACCATCGACGGCCCGAACGCCACCGAGAAGCCCAGGAACACCGCGGCGAGGGCGTGCGCGCGCCCCGCCGCTCCCCCGCCGCGCAGATCGATCGCCGCCACCACCAGCAGCACCAGGTCCGCCAGCGCCGTCGCGGCCAGCAGCACGGCCCCGGTCCGCCGCCACCGCAGCAGGTAGCGGGCGCCGAGGCCGAGCACGAGCAGTACCCAGAAGGCGATCTCACATCCGACGATCCACGCGATCAGCATGGTTTCGAGCCTCGCCGCCGGCCGCGCCGATCGCGTCGGCACCGGCGACGGTTCGCGTACATCGTTGGACGGACCCGACCGGTTCGGCCGATGCCGCCGCGAAAGCCGCCGGAGGTACCGTCATCGACGACAATCGCTATGACAATCGGTGGCCGCCATGGATGACCCGCGCGCCAGCAGTACCGAACTGCGCCGCATCGCCGGCACCGACCCGGACCCGGCGGTCCGCGAGGCGGCGGCCACCCTGCTGATCCGATGGCCCGAACAGGCCCCGCCGCGCCCGCGCCCCGCCGTCACACCGGGGCAGCGCGAGGACGCCCGGGCCTTCGCGCAGCAGCTGAGCGCCGCCCTGGACGACGCGTACTTCCCGGTGCGCTTCGGGCCGCTGCGGTACCTCGACCACATCGCCTTCCGCGGCCTGATCAACGCGTTCGTGGCGGCGCTGGTCACCGCCGAGCGCACGGACCGGGCGCGCGCGGTCGCCGTGGACCGCATCGGCGCCGTCGTCGCCGCCTGGCACGCCGGCACCGGCCCCGCGGACCCGCCCGTCCTGGCCGACCTGCCGGAGAAGCCGTGCACCGACGCCGCCCTGGCCGCCGCGCTGACGTTCGTCGACCCGGACCAGATCCTCGGAGCCGTCGTCGAGCACCTCGGCCCGGCCACCGAGGACCGCCGCGCCGCCCTCGCCGCCCTGGCCGGCGTGACGGACCTCCTCGGCCGGGCCGAACTGCCGCTGGGCCGGCGCCTGGACCACCGGCTGCTCGGCGTGGCCCGGCACGCGTGCCCCCGCCTCGAAGCCGACCGGACGTAGCGTGACGGACCTCCTCGGCCGGACCGAACTGCCGCTCGGCCGGCGCCTCGACCACCGGCTGCTCGGCGTGGCCCGGCACGCGTACCCCCGCCTCGAAGCCGACCGGACGTAGCGCGACGGACCTCCTCGGCCGGACCGAACTGCCGCTCGGCCGGCGCCTCGACCACCGGCTGCTCGGCGTGGCCCGGCACGCGTACCCCCGCCTCGAAGCCGAGCGGACGTAGCGCGACGGACCTCCTCGGCCGGGCCGAACTGCCGCTCGGCCGGCGCCTCGACCACCGGCTGCTCGGCGTGGCCCGGCACGCGTACCCCCGCCTCGAAGCCGAGCGGACGTAGCGCGACGGACCTCCTCGGCCGGGCCGAACTGCCGCTCGGCCGGCGCCTCGACCACCGGCTGCTCGGCGTGGCCCGGCACGCGTACCCCCGCCTCGAAGCCGAGCGGACGTAGCGCGACGGACCTCCTCGGCCGGGCCGAACTGCCGCTCGGCCGGCGCCTCGACCACCGGCTGCTCGGCGTGGCCCGGCACGCGTGCCCCCGCCTGGAAGCCGAGCGGACGTAGTCAGTTGCGGTGCAGGTGCCCGCGGCAGCTGCCCCGCGCCTGGTCGCTGTCGGTGCCGTCCGGGCAGATGGTGCCCCGCCAGATGACGCCGACGATCGAGGCGCCCGACAGGTCGGCCCCGGTCAGGTCCGCGCCGCTGAGGTCCGCCCCGTCGAGACGCGCGTTGTGCAGGTCCACGCCCCGCAGGTCGGCCCCGGTGAGGCGGGCGTTGCGCAGGTCGGCGACCGGCGCGCTCACCGGCGGATTGGCGGCCCAGGCGAAGGCCATGATGCCGACCGCGGCGACCGCCGTCGCCCCCAGCAGCCGGCCGAGCGAGCGCCGGAACCGCTCGCGCAGCAGGAGATGGGCCGCCATGTCCTCGACCGCGGCGATGCGCTGGTCCAGGTCGGCGACCGCGGCCTCGTCCTCCTCGGTCGCGTCCGCCGCGGCCAGCCGCTCGACCCGGGCGGCCCGGCGGGCGACCAGCTCGGCGGTCGTGGAGTACCCCTGCAGGTACTTCCGGTTCTCCCGGAAGAACCGCACGACACCCGCCATCGGGCCGCGGCGGGCGTGCCAGTGCCGCGTCAGCTCGTCGACCACCACGGTGTGCGGCACCAGCAGCTGCACTGCGGTCCAGATCATGTACGACACGGCGCTGAGCGCCACCACGGCCCCGGCCACCGCGATCCAGAGCCGGGCGTGATCGACCGTGTCCGGGGCCGTGGCGGCGAGCCGGCCGATGTTGGACAGCTGGCTGCCGGCGATCAGCGCCGCGCCCACCGCCGCGGAGCTCGCCATGAGCCACTTCGCGGCGTCGCGGATCCGGGAGTTCGCCTCGGTCAGCGGGCCGCCGTCAGGCACGCGCGGGCCCGGGGTCGTCGGGCGACGGCTCGTCGCCGGTCAGCGCCGGCCGGATGATGACGATCGGCGGGAGCCGCCGCACGTCGGGGTGCAGCGCGGCGACGTCGCCGACGTCCTCGATCCGCTCGGTGACCGGCCGCGCGCCGGGCTCCACCACGCCCGCGCCGTAGCGCTCGAGCACGTATGCGAGCTCGCCGATCGACAGCGGCGTGCCGGCCGAGGCCGTCGGGCCCCGGGTGACCATGTCGGCCGCGAACCGCACGGTGATCTGGCCGCCGTCCATCCGCGCGCCGTCCGCCGGAATGATCCATTGGTGTTCGTCATCGGCCGCACCGACCTGCAACAGGACGATTCGCTCCGTATCGGCCTCGATATGGATGGCGACGACATTGCCGAGCCGTTCGCCGCCGAATGCGCGGACCGGCATGCCGCGCAGCCGCGCCGGTTCCGCCATTTCTCCGGACGCCCCATCCAGCATCGCGGCACCATAGCAGATTGCCGATCCCCCGAGCGCGCTCTTGCCGCGGGCCTTGCGAACTGATACAGGTTTCCGCATGTCGCCCGACCTCGAGAATCCGATCTTGTACGTCGAGGAGATACGCCGTTTTCCGCTGCTCCCGAGACGGGCGCTCACGCCGGGAACGGTCGCCGTGTACCGAAAGAACAACGGACGGCTGGTCACCTTTCCGGGTGCATTGACGGCCGGTGAAATGTTCTTCCGGGGCGTCCGCGTGGTGTACGAGGTCGACGTCACCGAGCATCCGTTCGAGGCCGAGATCCGGGTGGCGTGCGGCACCGAGACGGTCTCGGTGCACGTGGTGGCGACCTGGACGGTCGTCGATCCCGTCCCGGTCGTCGAGAGGCGGCTGACCTATGTGCCGCAGACCTGCCTGGCCGAGCTGCGGGTCCTGCTCACCCTGCTGGCGGGCGCGGTCGGCGCCACCGGGCTGGACGGCTTCCGGATCGCGGTCGCGGCCGGGCTGCCCACGTCGGTGCCGGTCGCCGACGGCGTCCTGCTGCGGCGGGTCTCCGCCCGGGTCCGCGCTCTGCCCGCGCTGCAACGCGTGTCGGCCGGCGCCCTGGAGACCCTCGCCGAGCTCCTGCTGCAGGACGAGGACGGGACACCGAGCGTCGCGGCGATCGGCGACGCCTGGCAGGAGGTCCACGACATCGCGGAGGCGGGCCGCCGCGCATTGGCGGGCACCGATCCGGGGCAGCCGGACGACGAACGGGACCAGGCCGTCGCGCTGGCGGTCGACCGGTTCTCGGCATTGACCGGCACCTTGCGCCGGCAGTTCGACGGGCTGACCGCCGCCCGGGCCGCCGATGACTGAGCTCGCCACCCGGATCCTCGGCTGGCTGGTGCACGCCTCGGACCAACCGGCGCGGCTGTTCGTGTTTCCGGCGGCCGTCCTGCTCGTGCTGATCGTCGTGCGCATCGTCCTGCGGCGCGGGGTGCCGTGGTTCTTCCGGGAAATCGCCGCCCGGGTGCTCATTGTCGTCGTGGGCGGTGCGGTCGTCGCCGTGCTGGCGCTCGATTTCCTCCTCGCCTCGGCGTGCCGCCTGATCCGGCTGCGCCCGCCGGCGCTCGCGTACCTCATCGGCGACGCGGGCACCTCGGGCGGCCGGTGGGCCCACAGGCACCTGCGGCGCCTGGCCGCCGCCACCCGGACCCGCTACCGGGTCAACGGCCTCGTCGTGCTGGCCGCGGCCGCGCTGACCATCTGGTGGCTCAACCGGCAGACCTGCGGCCTGGTCGCGGACGCGAGCTGCGAGCCGCCGGTGTCCGCATGGGTCGACAGCTTGGGCGCGGTATGGCGGGCGGCCTTCGGCTGAACCTCAACAAAGCTGGACCTCACCAAAGCTGGACCTCACCGCCGCCGGGCGCCGCGGTTGCCCAGCAGGATCGCCGCGGCCAGCACGGCGACCACGGTGTCCGCCGGACCGCGCCGCGGCAGGCTCACCAGCCACCCGAGGTGCTCGCGGACCAGCGCCGGCACCTCGCGGCGGCGCAGCAGCCGCCCGAGACACCGGGCGGCCGCGACCCGCACCCCCACGGGCAGCTGCGCGTCGGCGGCACACGCGGTGAGCTGCTCGACGTCCGCCCTGGACCGCAGGAACAGCCACTGCAGCGCGTCCCGGCGCAGCGCCGTGCCCTGGGCGTCGTCGTAGACCCAGGTCCACAGCAGCTCGGTGGCGCCGTCCTCGCCCTCCGGGCACAGCAGCCAGGCCGCCGCGACCCGCTGCGGCGGGCTCGTGCGCGGATCGTCCGCCAGCAGCTCGAACGCGAGCCGGGCCAGCTCGGGGCTCACCGCCGCGAGGGCGCGGGTGGCGTGCAGGCGCCGGGCCCAGCCGATCGTCGAGGAGCGCAGCAACGACCGCAGGGCCGCCGCGGCGCCGTCCGGGTCCCATCGGGCCAGGACGCAGACGGCCGCGACGAGCTGGGCGGCGAAGTCGTAGGACACCGTCGTGACGGCCAGGTCCGGGTCCAGGCGGTTGATCTCCAGCCGCTCGGCGTCGCGCAGCGCCGGCCGTGGCCGCGCCGTCTGGCTGGCGAAGGCGAACGCGACCGGCCCGGCGCCGGCCGGGAGCCACTCGGCGCTGTCGGACTCCGCGGCGATCTGCAGGTACGTCAGCGCCTGCTGCCGCACGGCCGCCGACCGGCGCTCGTCGAGGCTGCGGCGCACCAGGGCCGACATGGCCGCCGGGACGCCGCCGACGGCCATGAGCTGGATCAGCGCGACGCTGACGATCGCCTCCGAGCGGTCGGTCTCCACGGTCTGGGCCAGCCGCTGCAGCGCGTGCCGCCGGTCGTGTTCCTCGCCGACCTGGGCCAGCGAGCGCAGGGCGCGCAGGCGGTGCTCGTCGGGCACCCGCCCGGAGTACGCGAGGGCCGCCAGCACCTCCAGGCCGGCGTCGCGCTGGGCCGCGACGCCGTCGGTCACCAGCGCCCGGGCCGCCTCGATGCGCTTGAGCACCGGCAGCTGCCGGTCGGTGGCCAGCCCCTCGACGGCGTCGTTGCCGGGCGCGCGGATCACCACCGCGCGCAGGAGGTGGTTCACGGTGGCCAGGGCGTCCCGCTGCGACTGGCCGAGCCGGCGGACCGCCTGCTCGCTGAGCTGCACGACGGCCGCCGCGGTGTCGCCGGCCAGCGCCCCGCCGTCCTCGATGATGAGCGCGGCGTTCTCCACCGACCGGGTGCGCGGGTGGGCCAGCAGCGTGCGGAAGATCCGGCCGGGGTCGTTGCCCGAGCGCACCCAGCCCGCCAGGGCGAACATGCCGAGGCTGTCCGGTCCGCGGGAGTCCAGGTCGGCCAGCCAGTCGTCGAGGTCGAACTCGGCGCTGCGGATGCGCGCGGCGAGGTACTCGGCGAAGCTCTGGTGCACGAACACGATGTCGTCGCCGTAGGGCGTCACGAGCCCGGTGCTGAGCAGCAGCTCCTGCAGGTGTTCGCGGCCGACGCCGAACGGCAGCGGGAGGCCGGCGGCCGCGAACCAGGCCACCGCGATCTCCAGCAGCGGCCGCCGGTCGTTCTTCAGCTTCAGCAGGGCCAGGTGGCTCAGGCAGTCCAGCCGCCGGTCGAACGCGGCGTCGGCGAAGCGCTCCGCGTCCCGGCCGAGGTCGCGCATCTGCAGCAGCAGCATCTCGCGGCTGCCGTGCGCGGTCTCGCGGTGGGTGAGGAAGACCCGGACGAACTCCTCGTAGAGGCCCGCGCGGTCGATCGGCAGCGGGGCGTCCGGCCGCTCCTCGTAGACGACGGCGGAGATCGTCGCCAGCAGCGGCACGCGCACCAGCGCGGCCAGCCCGCTCGTGCGCACCGTGGCCAGGAAGTCCTCCGGGTCGACGGCGGAGCGCTCGCCCTGCTCCGGCCGGTACCAGTTGAACGCGAACGCCCGGACCGCGTCGGCGTCGAACGGGCGCAGCAGGTACTCGCCGAGCCGGTCGGTGTCGCGGTCCGTCAGGCTGCCGCGCAGCTGCTCGAACTCGTCCTCGACCAGGCGGCGGCTGGTGACGACGAACCGGGCCCGCGAACCGTACTCGGCCACCCGGACGGCCAGCCGGGACATCAGCTCCTGCCGCTGCCCCGCGTCGAACACCTCGTCGAGCCCGTCGACGAGGATGAGCCACTCGGCGCCCGGGACCGGCGGCCGGTCGAACACCTCCGGTTCCAGCCGCAGATCCTGGTGCAGGCCCAGGTCGCTGTTGACGGCCCGCGCGATCGACTCGAACCACGGGCCCCGGGCCAGCAGCTCGGTCGCGCTGGTCCGCACGGCGAGCAGCCGGCCGAACCGGGGCTCGTCCTCCTCGGCCGTCTCCGGGTCGGCCCCGAGCCACCAGGCGGCCGAGGCGCCGATCAGCTGCTGCAGCAGCGTCGACTTGCCGCCGCCCGGGCCGCCGACCACCAGCGCGTTGCGGTGCCGGCGGATCATCTCGGCGGGCGTGATGATGTCCGGGTCGCCGGGGCCCGCCGCCCCCGCGCCGTGCGCCGCGAACCGCGTCTCGGCCCGCTGCTCGACGTAGACGGTGGCCAGCGGGGGCGCCGCGCGGCGGGAAAGGCGGCGCAGCTTGTACGGGTACTTCTTCGCCGCCTCCCGCTGCGCCACCAGCATCCGGTGCTGCCAGCTGCCCGGCAGCGGCCGCAGGAGCTCCGGCAGCGGCGGCAGCCGGTCCGCGATGTTGCGGCGGCGCTGGTCCAGGAACCGGCGGATGACGTCCGCGCCGACCAGGAACCCGCCGTCGGCCTTGTTGACCCCGCCGGCCTTGAGCATGCCGAAGACCTCGCCGGTCCCGGGCTGCACGGCCGGCGACCCGCTCATGCCCGGCGGGACCGCGCCGGTGTCGAGCTTGACGTAGTTGCCGCCGGTGCCGACGACCTTGACGCCGAGGATGTCCGGCGCGACCCCGTCCACCGGTGTGCTCTGGCTGTTGCCGACCACGACGAGCGACGCGCCCGGCAGCGGCTTGCCGGACACGAACAGCACCGGGTGGTCCAGCGGCTCGACCAGCCCGACGACACCGATGTCGGGGTACGGGTACAGCCGCCCCGCCACCGCCGCCAGCTCGTCGGACAGCTTCGGCGCGGTGACCAGCACCTCCGCCGGCCGCAGCTGCCCGGCCCAGGCGACCAGGACCCGCTGCGGCGCCCGGCGCAGGACGTGCGCGCAGGTGACGATGGTGCGGGGCGCGACGAAGAACCCGCTGCCGAGAAACGTGTCGTTCCACCAGAGCTCGACGACGCAGGTGCGGGCCACATCGTGCTCGAGGGAGATCGACGGCATCCCGGTCGCGCCCCTTCCACGTCGCCACGCTCGGTCGTACCACGGTGATGGCACCCGCATGCGGGCGTCAATCGAAAGTCGCATTGAGCCCGAGCGCGCCCGGATGGTGGAATCGGTCGGGTGAGGGGACGCGCGGTCGACCTGGTGCTCGCCGGCAGCGGGCTCGGGCTCGGCGCGCTCATGTTCGCGACCGGGCAGTACCAGGCGCACGTCGACGCGCGGTGGCTGTTCGTGCCGCTCGTCGTGTGCTGCGGGGCGCTGCTGCTGCGCCGGGCCGCGCCGCTCGCCTCGGTGCTCATCGGCACGGCGGCGGTGGCCGGGGACATCGCGATCGGGCCGTCCCTCGCCACGCCGCTCGTCTACACCCAGGTCTTGTACGACGCGTGCCTGCACGGCACCGCCCGGCTCGCCCGGGTGCTGCTCGCCGCCAGCGTGGTCGGCTCCGTCGTCACCGCCGTGGCGTGTCTGGTCGTGCTCAACGACTTCCGGGCGGTCGGGCTCGGGGTGCTGCTCGCGCTCGTGACCGTCGTGCCGGTCCTCACCGGCACCCACGTGCGCCACCACCGGGACCAGGCCGCCGCCGCGCGCCGGTCGGCCGAACAGGTGGCCCGCCTGGCCGAGGCGGACCGGGCCAACGCCGTCGCCGCCGAGCGGGCCGGGATGGCGCGGGAGCTGCACGACGTCATCGCCAACCATCTCAGCGCCGTCGCCATCCACGCCACCGCCGCGCTCTCGGCCGACCTCGGGCCGGGCGGGACCCGGGCGGCGCTCAGCGTGATCCGGGAGAACAGCGTGCAGGGCCTGGCCGAGATGCGGCGGATGGTGGGGTTCCTGCGCGACCCGGCCGCGCTGCCCGACAACGCGCCCGGCGGGCTCGGCGCGCTCGACGACCTGGTGGCCCGGGCCGGGCTGCCGGTCCGCCTCGAGGTGCGCGGCGCGCTGCAGGACGTGCCGGTGAGCGTGGACCTGGCGGCGTACCGGATCGTGCAGGAGTCCCTGACCAACGCGCTCAAGCACGGCGACGGCGGGCCGGTTTCGGTGGACGTCTCGTGCGGTCCTGCGGCGGTCACCATCACGGTCCGCTCACGCCGGCAGCACCAGGAGATCAACCAGGGCGCCGGCCTCATCGGCATGCACGAGCGGGCCGCGTTGCTCGGGGGCGAGCTCAAGGCCGGGCCCGACGACGACACCTGGGTGGTCGAGGCCCGGCTGCCGTGGGAGACGACGGCATGATCACGGTGCTCGTCGCCGACGACCAGCCGGCGGTACGCGCCGGGCTCGTCCTGATCCTGCGCAGCCACCCCGGCATCGCGGTCGTCGGCGAGGCCCCGGACGGCGCGGCGGCGGTCGAGATCGGGCTGCGGCTGCGGCCCGACGTGGTGCTCATGGACCTGCGGATGCCGCGCCTCGACGGGGTCGCCGCCACCCGCGAGCTCGTCGCCGGCGGCGTCACCGGGGTCCTCGCGCTGACCACGTTCGACCTGGACGAGTACCTGTTCGGGGCGCTGCGGGCGGGCGCGGCCGGGTTCCTGCTCAAGGACGCCTCGGCCGAGGAGCTGGTCCAGGCGGTGCGCACGGTGGCCCGCGGCGAGGGCGTGGTCGCGCCGGCCGTCACCCGCCGGGTCCTCGGCGCGTTCGCCGGGCCGGTCGCCGAGGCGCCGGTGCCGCTGCCGGTGCCGGTGGGGCTGCTGACCGCCCGGGAGCGCGAGGTGCTCGAGTGCCTCGGCGCGGGGCTGTCCAACGCCGCCATCGCCGCGCGGCTGGGCATCGCCGAGGCGACCACCAAGACGCACGTGTCGCGCATCCTGGCCAAGCTCGGGCTGCAGAGCCGCATGCAGGCCGCGATCGCCGCCCGGCGGGTGACCTCGCTTGACACGTGACCAATTGGTCACATAACTTGGGGCCGTGGACGACGATCGCGTCTTCAAGGCCCTCGCCGACCCCACCCGGAGGTTTCTGCTCGACCTGCTCTTCGCGCGTGACGGCCGCACGCTGACGGAGCTGGAGTCCGAGCTGGAGATGACCCGCTTCGGGGTGATGAAACACCTGAAGGTCCTGGAAGAGGCGAACCTCGTGGTGACCCGGCGCAACGGCCGGGAGAAGCTGCACTTCCTCAACGCGGTGCCGATCCGGCAGATCCACGACCGGTGGATCGACAAGTACACGTCGGACACCGCGCAGGCACTGCTCGATCTGAAGAACGCTCTGGAGGACGACACATGACCGGAACCCAGGTGTACAAGGTCTACATCAAGGCCGACGCGAAGAAGGTCTGGGAGGCCATCACCTCGCCCGAGTGGAACAACCGCTACGGCTACCGCGGCGCCACCGAGATGGACCTGCGCCCGGGCGGCAAGATCGTCGGGAGGTCGAACGCCGGCATGATCGCCATGGGCGCGCCGGAGGTCGGCACCGACGGCGAGGTGCTCGAGGTCGACCCGCCGAACAAGCTGGTGCAGACGTTCCGGATGCTCATGGACCCGAACGTCGCGGCCGAGGGGTTCACGAAGCTGACGTACGAGCTCAAGGAGGGCAAGGACGGCGTCACCGCGCTGACCGTGACCCACGAGCTCGACAACGCCCCCGGCATGGCCCAGGTCATGGCGGGCGCGTTCGAGGAGATGGGCGCCGGCGGCGGCTGGCCCTGGATCCTCAGCGACATGAAGTCCGTGCTGGAGACGGGCAAGGGCTTCGGCGACGAGGAAAAGGCCGACTGAATCATCCAACCTCTGGGAGACTGAAGGCTGGCAAATGGTGCACCGCGGCCATTGACGAAGCTGATACCTCCCATGTTGACTGCAGGCATTAGCGGACGACCGTCCGCGGCCCCGCGTTCGGCGGGTGTGGGCCGCGGGCGGTCGCCCAACGTCCTGCAGAAGGAGAACCCGTGTCCCGCCGACTCGCCCTCCTGGCGGCCGCCACCGCCCTCGTGGGCTCGCTCGTCGCCGTCCTGCCCGGCGAAGCCGCCACCGCCGCCACCACCGACCAGGCGTTCAACCCGGCCACCGGCGCGCTCGACGTCGACTACGCCGGCTACCTGTCCAAGCACGACGTCGTCTACAACAGCCCGCAGACCAATCCCTTGTACGGCCTGACGGTCGGCAACGGCCGCACGGGCGCGATGGCGTGGAGCGCCAACGGGATCACCATGCAGGCGTCCAACGTCGACGCCTCCGAGCAGTCGGCCTACGCCGCCGGCCTGGTGAACCTGAACACGAGCCCGGCCCTGGACTCCGGGTCGAGCACGTACCAGCAGCGGCTCTCGCTCTACGACGGCACGCTGACCACGAAGTACGACAGCAACCGCACCGTGACCGTGCTCGGCGTGCCCGGCTCCGAGGTGATGGGCATCCACGTCGAGGACTCGCGCACCGGCCTCGGCACCACCACCCTGGACCTGAGCATGTGGGACCCGGCGACGGTGGGCAACAGCGCCGACGTACCCAACCTGGACACGTGGCGGCAGATCAGCACGTTCGCCGACAGCAGCGCCGCCGGGTTCAGCCGCGGCCAGAGCGATCCCGGCGGGTTCGGCTACACCCTCGCCGCGACGGTCGAGGGCGCCGCGTACTCCACCCAGGTCGTCGGCGGCCGCCAGGTCCGCCTGAACATCACGCCGACCGCGAGCTACACGGTGTGGTTCACGGTGGCGAGCCGGATCAACGCGGCCAACCGCGACTCGGTCGCCGCCGCCCGCAGCCAGCTGGCCGCGGCCAAGAGCGCCGGCTACCTGACCACGCTCAACAACTACCGGAACTTCTGGCACGCGTTCTGGGCGAAGTCGTTCGTGCAGTACTCGGGGGCGGCCGGCACCGGCGACTACCTCGAGAACGTGTACTACCTGGCGACCTACATGATCGCCGCGGGCGGCTTCGGCAACTACCCGTTCCACTTCATCAACGGCGTGTTCCGGGCGACCCAGGACACCACGAAGTGGAGCAACGGCTACTGGTTCTGGAACCAGCGGGACCTGTACAACTCGATGCTCGCCTCGAACCACGTGGACCTGTTCGCGACCGAGAACCGGCTCTACAGCCGCAACTACACCGCGCTGAAGGCCTACACCCAGACCCGGTACGCGATCGACGGGCTGTGGACGCCCGAGACGATGGGCTGGGACGGCAACGCGCGCGGCACGGTCGGGTCGGACTTCGTCAACGACATCTACTCGACCGGCACCGAGGCCGCGTACAACATGTACCTGCAGTACCGCTACACCGACGACACCGCCTACCTGCAGAGCACCGCCTACCCGTTCATGCGCGAGGTGGTCAAGTTCTACCAGGCGAAACTGACGCGGAACGCGAGCACCGGGAAGTACCAGATGGCCTCGTCGAACGCGCACGAGACCTATTGGGACGTCAAGAACGCGATCACCGACCTGGCCGCGGTCCGGCTGCTGTTCCCGCTGACCATCGCGGTGAGCACCCAGCTCGGCGTGGACGCGGGCCTGCGGGCCGGGTGGCAGGACGTGCTCACCAACATCGAGCCGTACAAGGTGAGCAACGGCGCCTGGCTGCCGCACGACCCGCCGTCGGTCCAGCAGCGCAACGGCGAGAACGTGACCTCCGAGCTGATCTGGCCCTACGACCTGACCGGCATCGGCGCGGCCGACTACCAGACCGCGCTGAACAGCTGGAACACCCGGCCCAACCCCTACAGCAACGTGTGGGCCAACGACGCCGTGCAGGCCGCGCGGCTGGGCCTGGGCGACCAGGCGCTGTCCGGCATGAAGCTGATGCTGCAGCGGTACCAGAACTACCCCAACGGCATGACCAACAACACCAACGGCGTGTTCGAGTACCTCGGCGTGCACCTGGCGGCCATGAACGAGACGCTCATGCAGTCCTACAACGACAGGATCCGGGTCTTCCCGGCGGCCCCCAACGACGCGAACTTCAGCGGGAAGTTCACGCTGCTGGCCAAGGACGGCTTCCTCGTCACGTCGGAGCGCGAGGGCAACGAGACGAAATACGTCGGGCTCAAGAGTTTGTACGGCAAGCAGGCCCGCGTCGTGAACCCGTGGGGCACGCAGGAGGTCCGGGTCCGCCGGGTCTCCGACAACGCGATCCTCGCCACCGGCACGGCCGGCGAGGTCACCTTCGCCACCGCCGCGAACACGGTCTACGTGGTGGAGCGCACCGCCAAGCCGCTGACGTCCTACACCCGCGCCACGCTGACCGGCACCGCCAACAACGGCCAGAAGACCCTGTCCGGTACCGCATCCACGCTCGGCACCCCCGGCTCCGGCCAGCCGGGCCTGGTCAACGACACCGCGCTCACGTACGACGCGAACTGGTTCCTGACCACCGGCCGCGGCTACGGCGACTACAACGACGACACGCACCACAGCACCACGGCCGGCGCCGCCGCGAGCTACACGTTCACGGGCACCGGCGTGCAGGTGCTCTCCGAGCGCTTCAGCGACATGGGCAACATGGACGTGTACATCGACAACGTCTTCCAGGCCAACGTGAACCTCTACGCGACGGGCGCCCGGCAGGCCCAGCAGACCGTGTACACCAAGACCGGCCTGGCCAACGGCACCCACACGATCCGGATCGTCAACAAGACCACGTCGGTCGGGATGGTCGACGCGCTGCGGATCACCACCGGCACCACCCCGCCGCCGGCCGGATCGGCGCTGCGGGCCCAGGTGAACACCCGGTACGTGACCGCCGACGCGGGCGGCACGAGCCCGCTCATCGCCAGCAAGACCACGATCGGTACCGCGGAACAGTTCGACGTCGTCGACCTCGGCGGCGGGCTGGTCGCGCTGCGGGCCCGGGTCAACGGCCAGTTCGTCTGCGCCGAGAACGCCGGGGCCAACCCGCTCGTGGCCAACCGGGCCCAGGCGGGCTCGTGGGAGACGTTCCGGCTGCTGCGCAACTCCGACAACAGCGTGAGCCTGCAGGCCACGGTCAACAGCCGGTACGTGACGGCGGAGAGCGCGGGCGCGGCCCCGCTCATCGCCAACCGGGACGCCATCGGCCCCTGGGAGAAGTTCGACCTCGTCACCGCCTGACGTGAGCGTGCCGGCCGCGGATCTCTCCGCGGCCGGCACCTGTCCCGTGGTGCCGCGTCGGCGTCACGACACCCGGGCGTCACCCCGGTCCGCGGCGGTGGCTCCGCCCCGACGAACCGATGGGCAACCCTCGATTCGATAGTGAACATCGGAGGTCTCCCGGCGTCAATACCGGGACGAACTTCTGCCGTACGGCAACAAAGCCTTGCCATGGGAACGGCCGCCTGCTAAACATCCGATGTATGAGCGAACGGTTCACGTCCCTGGATACCTACGACGTGCGGTTCCCCACGTCCCGCCAGCTCGACGGGTCCGACGCGATGAACCCCGACCCCGACTACTCGGCCGCCTACGTCGTCCTGCGCACCGACGCCGCCGACGGCCACGAGGGCCACGGGTTCGCCTTCACCATCGGGCGCGGCAACGAGGTGCAGACCACGGCGATCGTGGCGCTGCGCCCGTACCTCGTCGGCCGGCGCGTCGCCGACGTGCTCGGCGACCTCGGCGGCCTGTGGCGGGAGCTGGTGCACGACTCGCAGCTGCGCTGGCTGGGCCCCGAGAAGGGCGTCATGCACATGGCCATCTCGGCCGTGGTCAACGCCCTGTGGGACCTCAAGGCCAAGCGGGCCGGGCTGCCGCTGTGGCGGCTGCTGTCCGCGATGTCGCCGGAGGAGCTGGTCGAGCTCGTCGACTTCCGGTACCTCACCGACGCGCTCACCCCCGCCGAGGCCCTGGAGATCCTCAAGCCCGGGACCGAGGGCCGCGAGGAGCGCATCGCCGCGCTGCTCGCCGACGGCTACCCCGGCTACGCCACCTCGCCGGGCTGGCTCGGGTACGACGACGAGAAGCTGACCCGGCTGTGCCGCGAGGCCGTCGCGGCCGGCTTCACCCAGATCAAGCTCAAGGTCGGCGCCGACCTCGGCGACGACCTGCGCCGGATGCGCATCGCCCGCGAGGTGTGCGGGCCCAACGTGCGCATCGCCGTCGACGCCAACCAGCGCTGGGACGTCGGCACCGCCGTGGAGTGGGTGCGGGCCCTGGCCCCGTTCCACCCGTGGTGGGTCGAGGAGCCCACGTCGCCCGACGACGTCGTCGGGCACGCCGAGATCGCCCGGCGGATCGCGCCGATCCCGGTCGCCACCGGCGAGCACGTGCAGAACCGGGTCGTGTTCAAGCAGCTGCTGCAGCTGCGCGCGGTCTCGTTCGTCCAGCTCGACGCCGCCCGCGTCGCCGGGGTGAACGAGAACGTGGCGATCCTGTTGCTGGCGGCCAAGTTCGGCGTCCCGGTCTGCCCGCACGCGGGCGGGGTGGGGCTGTGCGAGCTCGTCCAGCACCTGTCGATGTTCGACTACGTGGCGGTCTCCCGCTCCATGCACAACCGCGTCATCGAGTACGTCGACCACCTCCACGAACACTTCACGGACCCGGTCCGCCTACGCGCAGGCCGCTATCTCGCGCCGACGGCGCCCGGGTTCAGCTCCACCATGCGGCCCGAGAGCCGCGCTCAGTTCGCCTACCCCGACGGACCGATCTGGAACGAGGCCACGCCATGAGAATGCTCCCGCCCCTCATCGCCGCCACCCTGCTCATCTCCCTCGCCGCCTGCGCCGACGACCCGGCCCCCGGCGGCTCGGCCTCCGGAGGTGCCGGCTCCCCCATCGCCGTGGACCTGCCGCGCGCCGACTCCGACTTCTGGAACTCCTACGCGAAGTACATCCCGCAGTACGCCAAGGAGTCCGGCATCAACCTCATGACGCCGACGAACTCGCAGAACGACATCGCCAAGCTCGTCGCCAACACCCAGGCATTGACGAGCCAGGGTGCGAAGGCCATCGTGATGGCACCGCAGGACACGGGCGCCATCGCCACCACGCTCACCACCCTGGAGCAGAAGAAGATTCCCGTGGTCACCGTCGACACCCGGCCCGACAAGGGCAACGTCTACATGGTGGTGCGCGCCGACAACAAGGCGTACGGGCAGAAGGCCTGTGAGTTCCTCGGCCAGAAGCTCGGCGGCAAGGGCAAGGTGGTCGAGTTCCAGGGCGCCCTGTCCTCGGTGAACGGCCGCGACCGGTCCGAGGCGTTCGCCGCGTGCATGCAGTCCAAGTTCCCCGGCATCACGGTCTTCGCCGAGCCCACCGACTGGGAGGGCGCCAAGGCCTCGGCCGCGCTGCAGACCCGCCTCGCCCAGCACCCCGACATCAACGGCATCTACATGCAGGCGGGCGGCGTGTTCCTGGCCCCGACGCTGCAGCTGCTGAAGTCGAAGAACCTGCTGGTCCCGCCGACCGATCCCAAGCACATCTTCATCGTGTCCAACGACGGCATCCCGCAGGAGTTCGACTCGATCCGCAAGGGCGAGATCGACGCCACCGTCTCCCAGCCCGCCGACCTGTACGCCAAGTACGCGCTCTTCTACGCCAAGGCCGCGGTCGACGGCAAGACGTTCCAGCCGGGCAAGACCGACCACGACAGCACCATCGTCCAGGTGCGCGACGGCGTGCTCGAGGACCAGCTGCCCGCGCCGCTGGTCACCAAGGACAACGTCGACGACAAGGCCCTGTGGGGCAACCAGATCGGGAAATGATGTCCGCTGCGCACCCCGCCGTGGAGGCCTCGAGCGTCACCAAGCGCTTCGGGGCCACCACGGCGCTGTCCGAAGTCTCCCTGCGCATCGCGCCCGGCGAGACCCACGCGCTCGTCGGGCGCAACGGCGCCGGCAAGTCCACCCTCGTCTCGCTGCTGACCGGGCTGCACAGGCCCGACGGCGGCGAGATCCGCTTCGGCGGTGCACCCGCGCCGCCGGTCGCCGACCGCGGGGCGTGGCGGGCGCGGGTCGCCTGCGTCTTCCAGCGCTCCACCATCATCCCCACGCTCACCGTGGCCGAGAACCTGTTCCTGAACCGGCAGGGCACTGTCGTGCGCTGGCCGGCGCTGCGGCGGCGGGCCGCGGAGCTGCTCGACGAGTACGCGGTCGACGTCGACCCGCGGGCCCTGGCCGGGGACCTCGGCGTCGAGCAGCGGCAGCTGGTCGAGATCGCCCGGGCGCTGTCGCAGGGCGCGCGGTTCATCATCCTCGACGAGCCGACCGCCCGCCTGGACGCGACCGCGATCGAGCGGCTGTTCGGGCGGCTGCGGTCGCTGAGCGCGGCGGGCGTCACGATGCTGTTCATCTCGCACCATCTGCGGGAGGTGTACGACGTGTGCGACACCGTCACCGTCCTGCGCGACGCGCGGTGGGTGCTGACCTCGCCGGTCTCCTCGCTCGGCCACGACGACCTGGTCACGGCCATGACCGGGGAGGCGGTCGGGCTGACCTCCGTGGCGCCTCGAGCGGCTTCTTCGGCGGACGTCGTGCTGGGGCTTGGCGATTTGTCCGCTTCGGGCCGCTTCGGGCCGGTCTCGCTCGACGTGCGCGCCGGCGAGATCGTCGGCGTGACGGGGTCGGGCAGCAGCGGCAAGGTGGCGCTCGCCGAGGCCGTCGGCGGGCTGCTCGCACCGTCCTGCGGAACCGTGCGCGCCGGCGGCGTGGCCGTGAAGGCCGGCGTTCCCGCGGCGCTCGCGGCCGGGATCGGCCTCGTCCCGCAGGACCGGCACCGGGAGGGCCTCATCCCGCTGCTGTCGGTGGCCGAGAACGCCACGCTGCCGATCGCCGACCGCCTCGGACCGGCCGGCGTGATCGTGCCGGCGCGGCGCCGGGCGGCGGCCGAGGCGTTCATCCGGCGGTACGACATCCGCGCCGAGGGCCCCGACGCGCCCGTCGCCAGCCTGTCCGGCGGCAACGCGCAGAAGGTGGTCCTGGCCCGGGCCCTGGCCGCCGGTCCCAGGGTGCTCGTGCTCATCAACCCGACCGCGGGCGTCGACGTGCGCTCCAAGGAGTCGCTGCTGGGCGCCGTGCGGGCCGCCGCCGACGGCGGTACCGGCGTGCTCATGGTCTCCGACGAGCTCGACGACCTGCGCCACTGCGACCGGGTTCTCGTCATGTTCCACGGCCGGATCACGGCCGAGCTGCCCGCTGGGTGGAGCGACACCGACGTGGTCGCCGCCGTCGAAGGAGTCGCCGCATGACCGCCGCCGCCACCGCCCCCCGCCCGTTGCTGAAGTTCGCCCGGCTGCGCGACCTGGCGCTGGTGCCCGCCATCGCCGTGCTGCTCGTCGTCGGCGCGGTGATCGACCCGGTGTTCCTGTCCCACTCCAACCTGGTCAACGTGCTGCAGCAGGTGACCGAGCTGTCCCTGGTGGTGCTGGCCGAGACGCTGATCCTGATCGGCGGCCGGTTCGACCTGTCCCTGGAGTCGACCGTCGGGCTCGCCCCGGCCCTCGGCGTCGCCCTGGTGATCCCGGCGGCCAGCCACGGCATCGGCACCGAGTGGTCCACCGCCCTCGCGGTGCCGATCTGCCTGCTCGTCGGCGCGGCCATCGGGGCGGTCAACGGGGTGCTGATCCTGCGCTTCGGGCTGTCGGCCTTCATCGTGACGCTCGGGATGCTCACCACCGTGCGCGGCCTGCAGATCGGCATCACCGGCGGGCAGAGCCTGTTCGACCTGCCGCCGTCGGTGTCCTACCTCGGCACGGCCGTCTGGCTCGGCCTGCCCCTGTCGATCTGGATCTGCGCCGTGCTGTTCGCGGCCGGCATCGCGTTCCTGGGCTGGTTCCGCCACGGCCGGGCGATCTACGCCATCGGCGGCAACGTGGACGCGGCCCGGGCGGCCGGCATCCGCACCGACCGGATCATGTACGCGGTGTTCATCGTGGCCGGACTGCTCGCCGCCCTGGCCGGGCTGCTCATGACCGGCCGCCTCGGCTCCATCGCCGCCGCCCAGGGCAACGGCATGATCTTCCAGGTGTTCGCGGCCGCGGTCATCGGCGGGGTCAGCATGAACGGCGGCAAGGGCACGCTGTTCGGGGCGCTCTGCGGGGTGCTGGTGCTCGGCCTGACCACCAACATCCTGACCCTGGCCGGCATCGACGCCCAGTGGTTCCAGGCGGTCAACGGCCTCATCATCCTGGTCGCCGTGATCATCGCCCGGGTCACCAGCGGCAAGGCGCAGGACTCGTGAGGGTGGGCGGGACCGGATCCGGGGCCGGTCCCGCCCGGTCTCATCAGCTCACCGTGACCGCCGCGTCGTCGATGACGAACGACGTCTGCAGCGAGGAGTCCTCGGTGCCGTTCCACTTGAGCGTCACCGTCTGGCCGGCGAACGCGTTCAGGCTGTAGCTCTTCTGCACGTACCCGGTGGCCTTGTTCAGGTTCGACAAGGTCGCGAGGGTGGTCGAGCCGGCCGTCACGGTCAGCTTGTCGTACGCCGTCGACGACGTGGTCTCCGCCGTGTCGATGTGCACCCAGAAGGTCAGCGTCGCCGAGCAGCCGGCCGGGATGGTGACCGACTGGGAGACGCTCTCGGTGTGGGTGGAGCCGTAGCCGAGCAGCCAGGCGCTGTACGTGCCGCCGTGCGCGGCCTGGCCCTGCGAGGACCACTGGCCGATCGCGCCGGTGGTGCCCGTCCAGCCGGTCGCGCCGGACTCGAAGCCGCCGTTGGTCAGCTTCTGGCCGCTGCAGGTGCCGCCGCCCCCGCCGCTGACCGTCCACGTGAAGCTCGCGCTGCCGGTCGCGCCCGTGGTGTCGCGGGCGGTCACGGTGCTGGTGGTGGTCTGCGCCGTGGTGGGGGTACCGGAGATGAGGCCCGTGCTCGAGTTGATGCTCAGGCCCGCCGGGAGCCCCGTCGCCGAGTAGGTGAGGGTCTGGCCCGACGCCGAGTCGGTCGCCGTGATCTGCAGCGACTTCGCGGTGCCGACGGTGGCGGTCTGCGCGCCCGGGTTGGACACGGTGACCGTGTTGCCCGGCGTGCTCGCGCCGGTGAGCATGCAGCCCGCGACCGTGAGGTCGATCGCCCGCGAGGAGTTCAGGCAGGTGGTGAACCAGTACGTCTGCTCACCGTAGGACTGTCCCTGGTGGACGGTGATGTTGCCGTTCGCGTCGACCTCGCACGGGTTGTTCAGCGTGCACTGCTGCCCGTCGTCGTTGCCGGTGTTGTTGATGCCGATGATCTGCCGGTCCGACGAGCGAATGATCGGCGAGCCCGAGGTGCCGTGGGTGGTCTGGCAGCCCGTGTTGTACCGGATCGAGTCCTTCCACGTCCACGTGTCCTCGCGCAGCGTGTTCACGAACCCGTTGATGTTGCAGGTCCAGACCTGCTTCCAGTAGCTCGACGGGATCGTCATCGCGGTGCCGTCGGCCGGACGGGAGGCGGCCACGGTCAGCGCGGTGGTGTTGCTGAACTTGGACTTGATCTGCGCGAACGTGTCGGTCAGCTGGTACAGCGAGACGTCCGTGCCGGTCATCGTGCCGTAGATGAGCTTGTCGGCGCGGACGGTGCCCAGGGACGCCCCCGAGTCGCTGAGCAGCGTGCCGGTGCGGCTGCTCGTGCGGTTCGTGTACACCTGGCCGGCCGGGATGAACCCGTTCTCGTAGCAGTGCCCGTTCGTCAGCAGCATGGCCCGGTCCGAGTCGACCGACTGCGGCCAGCGCACCAGCGAGCCCGAGCAGTTGTTCAGCGCGATCGTCGAGCCCAGGCCGGTGACCGCGAGCGCCTGGGCGGGCGCCGGGCCGGCGACGACGCTCGCGGCGACGGCGAGGATGGCCGCGCCGACTGCGAGTGTCCGTCTCTTGCGCATGGGGGATCCCTTCGTCGGGGTACGCGCGGCGGTCGTGTCGGCACGCGTAGCCGCCCGTCAATGTGATTCGCACCCTCACATCGACGAACTTCCCCGTCAACGACGGTGGACCCTTTGTCTGGCCCTGCGCTTACTCCTCGATGGCCCCACCGACCCGGCGCAGGTGCACGCGGAACGTGTACTGCGGGTCCTCTTTGTTGCGCGCGAGGTACTCGGCGAACCGGGTCTGCTCGCGCAGCGTCTCGCCCGTGCGGATCTTCCGGGCCTGCTCACGCTCGGTCTGCTGGATCGCCTGCGCGATTTCGATGACGGCCGCCGCCTGCCCGCTTGCGAGGAAGATGACGCCGTCGTCGTCGGCGAGGACCAGATCGTCGCCGGACAGGTCGTGCGGGCCGAAGCGCATGCCGGGTTCGCGGGGGTCGACGCGGAGCGGGCCGAGCGGGAGGGCGCCGTAGCTGTACACCGGATGCCCGATTTCGACGAGTTCGGCGGTGTCGCGGTGCAGGCCCCAGACGACCAGGCCGGCGACCCCGGCCGCGGCGGCCTCCAGGACGGTCAGGTCGCCGATGCAGGCCTCGTCGGTGCGCCCGCCGTTGTCCACGACGAGCACGTCGCCGGGGCGGGCGGCCTCCAGGGCCTCCAGGAAGACGTCGACGCTGCCGGCGTGGCGGGCCGGGAGCACCCGTCCGGCCAGGCGCGTCCCGGGAATGACGGGCCTGATGCCGGCGGGTGCGATCCGCGGCGGGATGCCGGCGCGCACGCAGGCGTCGGCGACGAGCGGGGTGCTGAGATCACTGAAATCGGGCACGGCGCCATCATGGCGTCGTGCGTCGCTCCGGCGCCGGAGCCAATTCGTTGCGGGTGGTTCTTATGGCAACAGCGGGGCGAGGCGGGCCACGGCGGGGCGGGCCTCGAGGTGCAGGCGGGCGACGTTGATGCCGTCGTCGCCCAGGACCGCCAGCAGGCTGGTCGGGTTGATCGCGTACACGGTGAAGTACCCGCCCTCGCTGCGCAGGGTCGCGTCGCGGAACGGGCTCTGGCCGAGCACCATGGCCGTCTGGCGGCCCAGGCCGTAGGTGGTCGCGGCGAGTGCGGCCAGGTCGGCCGGCTCCAGCCCGGGCGGCAGGTCGTGGGTGATGAGCAGGCCGTCGACCCCGCCGACGGCCGAGCCCCGCACGCCCGGCACCCGCAGCCGCAGGTCCGCCAGCTCCGAGCGGACCGCCGCGAGCGCGGCGGCCATCGGATCGATCCGGGTGCCGAACGCCGGCGTCGCGCCGGTCCAGGCCTGCTCCGATCCGGCGCGGCGGGGCAGCCCGTCCGCACCGGTCGGGGTCGCAGTCCCGAAGAAGGTCACAGCTCGAGGCCCTCTTCGATCTGGCGCAGCTGGTGACGGGCCAGCGCGAGGTTCGCGCGGGACTTGACCAGCGCGAGGTAGAGGAACAGCCCGCGGCCGCCGATCGAGCCGAGCGGGCGGATGATGTGGTACTGGTGGTCGAGCGTGATCAGGATGTCCTCGACCTTGTCGGGCAGCCCGAGCATCTCGATCGTGCGAAGCTTGGCCCGCACGACATCCGTGTTGCCGGCCGCGGCCACGGTGATGTCGAAGTCGGGCCCGCCGCCGAGCGTGCCGAGCGTCATGCCGCTGGTGTAGTCCACGAGCGCGACGGCGATGGCGCCGTCGATGTTCATCGCGCCCTTGAGCGCGACATCGAGATTGCTGGTCAAGCCTGCCTCCAAACAAGCACAACTGGAACGCTCGCGAGCCTGTCACAACGAGATCTTTCCGGGCACGTTTCGACGCAGGTTTCAGACAGTCGGCTCATCGGCATCTGCCCTGCCGACCGATATGACGGTGACGGTGGGTCGCGTGATGCTGCCGTAACGCAATGTCGCACGTGCATGTTTGAGGCATCGGTGCTGGTCGAAGCGTTGCGGAAATCGAAGGCCTTGACAGCCCGGACGCCGGGCCTCAGGCTCGGAGAGCGCTCTCTCGGCACCGCGGCCGTCGGCGCCTCACGGTCACCGCCATGACCACGATCGGAGCATCATGCCGTCAGTTCGCCGTGCCCTGCTCGCCGCCGGCGTCGCCGCCGCGCTCACCGCGGGCCTCCTCGCCGGCGTCCGCGCCGCCGAGGCGGCCGACCAGCCGTGGCGCGACGCGTCGCAGACCCCCGCCCAGCGCGCCGACGAGCTCCTCGCGGCCATGACCCAGGCCGAGAAGCTCACCATGCTGCACGGCGGCGCCGGCTGCGGCTTCGCGGGCTGCGTGGACGCCAACACCCGGCTCGGCATCCCGCAGATCCGCCTGCAGGACGGGCCGGTCGGCGCCGGCGACGGGTTCACCGGCGTCACCCAGCTGCCCGCCCCGGTCGCCTCGGCCGCCACCTGGGACGTCGGGCTGGCCCGCCAGTACGGCGAGGTCCTCGGCTCCGAGCAGTGGGGCAAGGGCACCAACGTGGTCCTCGCGCCGACCATCAACATCGTGCGCGACCCGCGCTGGGGCCGGGCGTTCGAGTCGTTCGGCGAGGACCCGTACCTGGCCGGGCAGATCGGCGCGGCCGACATCCAGGGCATCCAGAGCCAGGGCCCGATGGCGCAGGTGAAGCACTACGCGGCGTACAACCAGGAGACCAACCGCAACACGCTGGCCGACAACGCGATCGTCAACGCCCGGACCCAGCGCGAGATCTACCTGCCCGCCTTCGAGACGGCCGTCCAGCAGGGCCAGGCCGACTCGGCGATGTGCTCCTACTCGGCCGTCAACGGCGCCTTCGCCTGCGAGAACGGGCCGCTGCAGAACGACGTGCTCAAGCGTGACCTGGGCTTCACCGGGTTCATCACCTCCGACTGGGGCGCCACCCACTCCACGGTCGCCTCGGCGAACAACGGGCTGGACATGGAGATGCCCGGCAGCCAGTACTTCGGCGCCGCCCTCACCACCGCAGTGCAGAACGGCCAGGTGTCCCAGGCGACGATCGACGACCACGTGCGGCGCATCCTGCTCTCGATGTTCCGCCGGGGTCTGTTCGACAAGACGCAGACCGTGAACACCGGCGCGGTCGTGACCACCACGGCCCACGCCGACGTCGCCCGCCAGGTCGCCCGCGACGGCGCGGTCCTGCTCAAGAACGCCGGCAACGCGCTGCCCCTGGCCGGCGGGTCCACGGTCGCGGTCATCGGGCCCGGCGGCGGCACCCGGGCGATGGTCCAGGGCGGCGGGAGCGCGGCGGTCAACGCGCCGTACCTCGTGACGCCCTTCGACGCGATCCACGCCCGCAGCGCCTCGGCCGTCTACGCCCCCGGCATCCCGGCCGCCGACGGCGCGCTGCCGCCGGTGCCGGCGAGCGCGGTCACCGGGCTGAGCGCGGAGTACCACAACAGCGCCGACCTCACCGGCCCCGCCGTGCTCACCCGCGCCGAGAGCACCATCGACAAGGTGTGGGGCGGCGCCTCACCGGCCCCGGGCGTCAACGCGACGAACTGGTCCGCGCGGTACACCGGCACCCTGCACCCCACCGTCACCGGCACCTACCAGTTCTCCCTGACCAGCGACGACGGCAGCCGGCTGCTCGTGAACGGCCAGCAGGTGATCAACAACTGGTTCAACCAGGGCAGCACCACCCGCACCGGCTCGGTCGCCCTCACCGCCGGGCAGAACGTCAGCCTCGAGGTCGACTACTACCAGGGCGGCGGGGCCAGCAACCTGACGCTGGGCTGGGCGGTGCCCGGCCAGTCGGTCCACGACCAGGCGATCGCCGCCGCCCGCGGCGCGGGCACCGCCCTGGTGTTCGTCGACAACTTCGAGTCCGAGGGCTCCGACCTGGCCGGCATCGACCTGTCCGCGGCCCAGAACCAGCTCGTGGCCGACGTCGCCGCGGCCAACCCCAACACGGTGGTCGTCGTCAACAGCGGCTCGGCGGTCACGATGCCGTGGCTGGGCAGCGTGAAGGCGGTCGTCGAGGCGTGGTACCCGGGCCAGGAGGACGGCAACGCCCTCGCCGCCCTGCTCTACGGCGACGCCAACTTCACCGGCAAGCTCCCGGTCACCTTCCCGGCCCGCCTGGCCGACGTCCCGGCGAACACCGCGGCACAGTGGCCGGGGCAGAACGGGCAGGTCCAGTACTCCGAGGGCCTCAAGGTCGGCTACCGCTGGTACGACGCCCAGAACGTGACCCCGCTCTTCCCGTTCGGGCACGGCCTGTCCTACACCACCTTCGCCTACGCCAACCTCACCGTCGGCGCTCCCGACACCGGCGGCAAGGTGGCCGTCGCCTTCGACGTCACCAACACGGGCCAGCGGGCCGGTTCCGAGGTGCCGCAGGTGTACGTCGGGCAGCCCGCCGCCGCCGGCGAGCCCCCGCGCAACCTGCGCGGCTTCACCAAGGTCTCGCTCGCCGCCGGCCAGACCCAGCGGGTCACCGTGACGCTGGACGCCCGCAGCTTCCAGACCTGGGGCACGGCCTGGACCACCACCGCCGGCACCCACCAGATCGCCGTCGGCTCCTCCTCCCGCGACCTGCGCCTCACCGGCCAGGTGACGATCGGCACCACCACCCCGGCGGAGACGCCCCTGCCGCGCACCGGCTGGACCGTCACCGCCTCCTCGACCGGCGGCGCCGACGTCCCGGCCCGCACGATCGACGGCAACACCGCGACCCGCTGGTCGAGCGGCGTCCCGATGGCGAACGGCCAGTGGCTGCAGGCCGACCTCGGCTCGGCCCAGACCTTCGACCGCCTGCGGATGGACTCGGCGGGCAGCGCGAACGACTACGCCCGCGGGTACCAGATCCTCACCTCCGCCAACGGCACCACCTGGAGCTCCCCGATCGCCACCGGCACCGGCACCGGCGCCCAGATCACCGCGACGTTCCCGGCCCAGACCGCGCGGTACGTCCGCGTCGTGCAGACCGGCACCTCCACCAGCTGGTGGTCGGTGGCCGAGCTGAACCTGGACACCGCCGGCACCGTCACCCAGCCGACCGGCCCGCTGTCCCGCACCGGCTGGACGGCCACCGCCTCGGCGACCGGCGGCACGGACGTCCCGGCCCGCGTCCTGGACGGCGACACCGCGACCCGCTGGTCGACCGGCACCCCGATGGCGGGCGGCCAGTGGCTCCAGCTCGACCTGGGCGCCGCGCGCACGTTCAAGGAGCTGCGCATGGACTCGGCGGGCAGCGCGGCCGACTACGCCCGCGGGTACCAGATCCTCACCTCCGCCGACGGCACCACCTGGAGCTCCCCGATCGCCACCGGCACGGGCACGGGCGCCCTGGTCACGGCGACGTTCCCCACCCAGACGGTGCGGTACGTCCGGATCGTGCAGACCGGCACCTCCACCAGCTGGTGGTCGGTCGCGGAGCTGAACCTGTACGCCTGACGCCCCGCCGTCAGACGCTGATCACGACGGGCGGGCCGGCCACCTCGAAGGACCGGCCCGCCCGCAGGTCGTGCAGGACCCGCTCGGCCGCCTCGACGCGGTGGGTGAGATGGACGGTGTACCGCTCGTCGGCTCCGCGCGAGGCGACCAACAGCCGCAACGCCTCGGCGTCGGGGTGGCCGTGCTTGCTGCCGTCGGTCGAGACCACATAGTGGTCGGCCGTGACCCGTCCGAAGAAGTCCGCGCTGACGTTCTTGGCACTGCCGTGATGCGGCAGCTTGAGCACGTTCACGTGGAGCCGGTCGTGGCCGCACGCGGTCAGCCCGTCCAGCAGATGGTCGCCACGCGCGTCGCCGGTGAGCAGCGCCGTGGTGGTGCCGTGCTTGAGGTACAGCGCGATGCTCGACAGATTGGGCACGCTGTGGTCCTTGACCGCTGCCGCGGCAACCTTCTCGTCGTTCTTAGACCACTTCGCCGCGAGCTTGGCCAGCGCCACCTCGGCGGGCGCGACCACGGTCACGTCGAGGCCGTGCAGCGTGGCCCGCCGGCCGAGCCGGACGGTACCGCCGAACGGGGCGTTGATCTCGATCCCGAGCGCCATGGCGAGGGTCCTCAGCTCATGGCCCTGCGCGAAGCTGGCCCCGTGCACCGCTTCGGCGGACGGCGCCACAAGGTCTGCCGAGTGGTTGAACCAGAGCCGGTCCACCATCATGCTCGACGCGAGCTGATCGTCCTGCTCACGGCGCAAGTCGCGCAGCAACGCCAGGACGCCGCCGATGTGGTCGTCGTCGATGTGGGTCACACAGATGGCGTCCAACCGCCGGACCCGGCCCTTGATCGCCTTCTGGTAGGTGACACCCGGACCGCCGTCGACCAGGATCGTGTGGCCGTCCCACCCGATCAGGCAGGCGTCACCCGGCCCGGCGGCCAGGAACTCGAACGTCAGCATCGGCGCCTCAGATCGACTGGATGGCGCGCAGGACGTCCACGACACCGCTGCCCTGGAAAGCGCGCTCGCGGCGCAGATCGGTCGCGGTCGCGCAGAGCACCTCCTTGATCCGCTCCGGCCGCCCGATCAGCTCGCGATGGCGCGCCATGAGCATCGCGGCCGCCCCGCTCACATGCGCTGCTGCCTGGCTCGTGCCGTGCATCGCCATGATCTCCTCGCCCGGGATCGGCCCGTCGATGTCCTCGCCCGGCGCGATCAGGTCGGGCTTGGCCCGCCCGTCGGCGGTCGGGCCGCGACCGGAGAAGTAGCTGACGCCGTGCCGGTGCGGGTTCGAGCGGTGGGTGGAGCCGACCGTGATCACGGCGTCGGCGTTGCCGGGGTCGGAGATGCTGGTCGGGTTGTAGCCCGCCCCGTTCGTGCGCACGAGCTCGCCGAAGCCGGCATTGCCGGCCGCGGACACGACCACGACGCCGGACCGCACAAGCCTCTCCGCCTCCTGGCAGACCGGCGTCCAACCGCACGCATGTGTCGCCACGTCGTGCGGCACCGAAAGGCTGAGGTTCACTCCCGCGATCACCAGCCGGCCGGCCTGGTCGTTGATGTACCGGATTGCCTGCAGGGCGGCGAGCACCGAGAACTCGTCGCCATTGCCGACATCATCGAGTACCCGGAAGTCGTACAACTTGATATCCGGGCAGACCCCGCGCAGACCCCGTTCCGGCCAGTTTCCGCCGAGGACTCCGGCTACATGTGTCCCGTGCGGGTCGCCGGGTTTTCGGATCGTCAACTGTGGTGGAACAGACCGCGACCGGGGACGCTCCAACTCCAGCGCGACTTCCACGAACGGAAGCGCATCGCGCCAGTCGACGAGGCCCGGCACCTTCGCTCGGTCCGCCAGCACGCGGCGGGCATTGGAGAAGTCGAACGCACGCAGAATCCGATTGCCGGTCGGCTCCTCCAACTCTCCGTGCAGGTTCTTCCACTCCTTGAAAGCCGGATGGTGGTAGTCGATCCCGCTGTCGACCACGGCCCAGCCGATGGTGCTGCAGTCGATGGCGAACACCTGCTCGGCCGCGTCGGCCTTGACCGTGGCCCGCGATCGGGTCACCGCCGCGCCAGCCTTGCGGTTCGTCGTTACGGAGGCCACTGGGTACCGACGCCGCCGGTCGTCGTCGACTGCGCCGCGCGGTCGCTCAGCTGGGACCGCGTGGCGCAACATCTCGGCGATGAAGTCGAGGTCAACGCCGCCGGCCGGGCCCGCCGCGGAATCCGTGACCGCACCCAGCAGCCTCAGGAACCACGCGAGCCGATGGTCGTACTCCCGCGCCCTGCTCCCCTCGTCTGTGTAGTCCTCCTGGGCGAACCCGATACCCCGACGACGTTCCGGTCGTGCCGCAGCCACCTCCGGCGGACGGTTCAGCAGCTCGACCATCTCGTCGGGCGCGAGTCGCCTCGCCCGATCCAGCAGACCAGCAAGGTTGGTCATCGGCATGACGACCTGCACTAACTGCCGCAGCGTCACCGAGACCACGACGAAGCCGCCGACCGCCACTGGCCGGGTCTTGTTGCTGCCGCTCTCCAACAGCTGCTCGAAGACGGTCCGGATGCCATGTTCCTCGTGAATCGTCAGAATGACATCAACACGGTGATCAAGGCCGTACTGCGTCTGTTCAGCGAACGCCCACCAGGCGTCGAAGCGGACGGGGCAGTCAGTCGCCCAGGGTGGCGGCAGTGCGGCGGTACCGTAGAACAGCGCGGTCAGCTCATCCCGGTTCACGTCGTCCATCCCTTATCCGCGTCGATGGCTCCGGCCGGTGAGCCTACGCCGTGGCGGGCATCGGGTGGGAGTTCGTCCGGGGTGGGTGAGCGTCCCGGCGGCGGCGCGTCGCCATCGTTGGTCGCATGACCGGCGAGATCTTTCAGACGTCCACCATCGGGGCGATGATCCAGGGTGCGTACGACGGGGACGTGACCGTCGGGGAGCTGCTGGAGCACGGGGACTTCGGGCTCGGGACGTTCAACCGGCTCGACGGGGAGATGCTCGTGCTCGACGGGGTCTGCCACCACCTCCGGGCCGACGGCAGCGCGCGGCCAGCCGCGGAGCAGGAGCGCACGCCGTTCGCCGTCGTCACCCAGTTCGCGCCGGGCGCGTCGGTGCCGGTGGCGCCCGGCAGCGACCGGGACTCGCTCATCGCCTCCATCGACGACGCGGTGCCCAGCGCCAACCTCGTCTACGCTCTCAAGATCACCGGGACGTTCGGGGAGATCCGGACGCGGACGGTGCGGGAGCAGTCGACGCCGTACCCGCCGCTCGCCGAGGCCGTGCGCGAGCAGACCGAGACCGTCATGCACGACGTGCACGGGACGCTCGCCGGGTTCCGCACGCCGGGGTTCGAGCGGGACATCTCCGTCGCCGGGTACCACCTGCACTTTCTCACCGACGACGGGGCCCACGGCGGGCACGCGCTCGGGTTCCGGCTCGACGAGGGCACGGTCGAGGTCGGCGCGCACTCCGAGCTGCACCTGCGGCTGCCGCGCACCAAGCAGTTCCTCGACGCCAACCTGACCCCGGCCGACATGGCCGCCCAGATCCGCCAGGCCGAGGGCGGCTGAGCCACCGTCCTACGCTACCGAGCGGGGGCCGGTCGTGCCGGTGACGGTCCAGCCGGGGCCGGGATCGTTGCGGTGCACCACATAGGTGAGCATGCTCGCGCCCAGGCACGCCAGGAACCCGTTCACGTGGACGGTGACCTCGTTGTCGTCGCCGTCGACCGGGCCGAGGGTGACGAGCATGCCGCCGTTCTTCACGCGCGCGCAGCCGTTCGGGGTCTCCAGGACCGACTCGCGGTCGGCGATGAACTGCACGCTCGTCACGTCGGTCAGGGTCTTCGTGACCTGCTCGCGCGTGTTGGCGGCGATCGGCGTGCCGCCCTCGTCGCGGTCGAGGACGTAGACCGTCGCGAAGGTCATGCCGGGGAACGTGTTGTCCGAGGGGGAACCGAGGAACTGCCGGAGCACGGCGGAGTACACCTCGGCTTCCTTCATCCCGGCCGGCCAGTCAGCCGCCGCTCCCGTCGCTTCGGTCGCGGTCGCCGCGCAGCCGCTCAGCACCGCCACCGCGAGCACCGCCGCCATCAGCCTCAGTCTCAGCACGCTGGTCCGACGCGCCGGGCACGGGCCGGGTTCCCTCAGAGCGACTTGATCCACTCGTCGGTGGTCGTGACCGTGGCCTGGCGGGGGAAGACCTTCTCCAGCAGGACGCGGTGCACCTCCTCGTCGCGGTCGGCGCACGCGTCGGACAGGACGGTCAGGCGGAAGTCGAGGTCGGCGGCCTGGCGTACCGTCGACAGGACAACGCCGCTGGTCGAGATGCCGCACAGGACCAGCTCCGTGGCCCGGTTGGCGCGCAGCAGGACGTCGAGGTCGCTGCCGGCGAAGGCGCTGACCCGGCGCTTGAGGATCACCGGCTCGCCGGGGCGCACGGCCAGGTCCGGGTGGATCTGGGTGGCCGGGTGGTCCTGGGTCATGGCGTCGCCGGCCTGGGTCATCCCGCCGAAGATCGGGTTGGCCGGGTCGATCTCGGGATAGCCGGGCCGGAACGCGACCCGGACGTGGCCGACCGGGACGCCGGCCGTGCGGGCCGCCTCGATCGCCCGGGCGGCGCCGGCCAGCGCGGCGGGTCCGCCGTCGGCGCGCCCGACGATCGCCTGCTGGAAGTCCATGGCGAGCAGCATGTTGGTGCCTTTCGGTCAGGTTTTCAGGCGCGCGAGCAGCGCCAGGGCCTCGTTGATCGCCGACAGTTCGTCCGCGCTGAACCGTTCCATCTCGTGTACCAGCCATGCCCCGCGACCCCGCTTCTCCTCCAGCGCGCGGGCCTGCCCGGCGGGGCTGAGCGTGATGACGTGCCGCCGGCCGTCCTCGGGGTCGGGCGCGCGCTCGATCAGGCCGAGCTCGTCGAGCGCGTTGAGGGTGGCCGTCATCGACTGCGAGCGGACGCCCTCGGCCAGCGCGAGCACGGTGGTCGACGAGGCGCCGTCGCGGTGCAGGCGCATGAGGACCGCCGCCTGGGACGGCGACAGCCCGCCGGACGGCACCTGGCGCATGCGGGCGCGCAGGCTCCGGAACAGGTCGATCAGCTCACGGGCGGCGACCTCGGCAGCGGCGGTCTCGGCGTTTATGTAGCCAACCTACCAAGTTTGCCTACGGATCGCGCAATGCGACCCCCGTCACTCGCAAGCGGGATGGTGCGGAGGCTGGCCTCCGCTATTGTGGAGGCATGCCTCAAGTTTCTCGTCGGTCGTCGTACCGGCTGACGTTCGGCGTCCTCGCCGCGTCGACCGCGGCGTTCTCGATGCTGCAGTCGCTGGTCAGCCCGGTGCTCCCGGTCATGCAGCGCGACCTGCACACCTCGGCGGGCACCGTCACCTGGGTGCTCACCGCCTGGCTGCTCGCCGCGTCCGTGGCCACGCCGCTCATGGGGCGCATCGGAGACATGATCGGCAAGGAGCGCACGCTGCTCGTCGCGCTCGCCGCCATCGCGGTCGGCTGCCTGCTGGCCGCCCTGGCGCCGAACATCGCCGTCCTCATCGTGGCCCGCGTCATCCAGGGCCTCGGCGGCGCCCTGTTCCCCCTCTCGTTCGGCATCATCCGCGACGAGTTCCCGCCCGCCCGCGTCATCTCGGCCGTCGGCGCCATGTCCGCCGTCATCGCCCTCGGCGGCGGCCTCGGCATCGTCCTGGCCGGCCCGGTCGTCGCCGCGCTGAACTGGCGCTGGCTGTTCTGGATCCCGCTCGGCGTCGTCGTGGTCACCGGCCTGCTGGCCTGGCGTTTCGTCCCGCCGTCGCCGACCCGTTCGCAGGGCCGCGTCAACTGGCTCGCCGCGGTACTGCTCTCCGCCTGGCTCGTCGCCCTGCTCCTCCCCCTGAGCAAGGGCAACGCCTGGGGCTGGACCTCCCCGCTGACGATCGCCCTCCTCGCGGCGGCGCTCGTCCTCGCCGCGGCCTGGGTGGCGACCGAGATGCGCTCCGGCAACCCGCTCATCGACATGCGCATGATGCGCCTGCCCGCGGTCTGGACCACGAACATCGTCGCCCTGCTGTTCGGCGCCGGCATGTTCGGCGTGTACGCGTTCCTCCCGCAGTTCATGCAGATCCCGAGCTCCACCGGCTACGGCTTCGGCGCCACCGTCGGCGAGGCGGGCCTGCTGATGGTCCCGATGCTGGCCACCATGGCGGTCGCGGGCATGCTGAGCGGCCCGATGGCCACGTGGTTCGGCAGCCGCGCCCAGGTCGTCGCGGGCTCCCTGCTGGCCACCGCGGCCAGCGCCGCCTTCGCCTTCGCCCACGCCCACCCCTGGCAGGTGGCCACGGCCGCCGCGGTCTTCGGCATCGGCATCGGCCTGGCGTACGCGTCGATGACCTCCCTGATCGTCCACAGCGTCCCGATGGCCCAGACCGGCGCGGCCAGCGGCATGAACGCGAACATCCGCACGATCGGCGCCTCCATCGGCACCGCGATCGTGAGCTCGATCGTCACGAGCGACCTGCGCGGGGACGGCCTGCCGACGGAGCACGCGTACACGTCGGCCTTCATCGCCCTGGCCGTGGCCGCGGCCCTGTCGGTGGCGGTGGCCCTGCTCATCCCCCGGCACCGCAACGCGCCCCCGGCCAGCGAGACGCGCATGCACATCGACCCGGCGGCCGAGCAGTCCGACCCGGAACTGACCCCGGTCGCCGGCTGATCCTGTCGGCCTTGCTGGTTTTGCCGGAGGCTCCCGCGCATTGGCGTGGGGGCCTCCGGCCGTTTTCAGGGTCGTGCTGCGCGGGCCGGCATGGAGCTGAACTCGATGGGCAACAGCGCGATTGTCGGCCGAGTCCTGGTCTGGTCCAGGGGTTACCGGTCCAAGGGTTCCAGGTGCGCGAGCCAGCGATGTCCCGGACGCACGCGGGTGACGAGCGAGCGGTCAGATCGCGGGCTGGGCGGGCTCGACCATAAACGGCGGGGGCTCCAGGCGAGCGTCCAGCGCCAGAGTCTCCCGCGCCACCAGCAAGGGTCCACCGGCCGCGCTCACCGGGGCCACCGTGTCCAGCAGTGCCACGTCCTCCGCCGGCAGGTTGTCGTAGTGGGTCGGGATCAGGCCCCAGTTGTCCCAGGGCAGTACCTCGGTGCCGGTCAGCGCGGCCAGGTCGCGGATCACGTTGCCCTGGATCTCCCAGAAGCCGGTCAGGTCGGCCGCGCTGGTGCCGACCGTCTGCGGGTCGCGCTGGCCCGCGCGGCATTCCATCCAGGCCTGACCCGCGACCAGGAAGGCGTCGCGGGGGATGTCGAGCGGGTCCAGGTCGCCGGTGCCGTAGGCGCCCGGCGGGGCGCTCGCCACCTGGGCGTCGAGCAGGTACCAGCCGCGGTCGGCGGACCAGGTTTCCACGACCCAGTGGTCGTCGTAGAAGCCGGGGACGAAGTAGCCCGCGAAGCCCGCCCTGGCCCGGGCCGGGACGCCCACCGCGCGCAGCAGGGCGACCAGCAGGACGGCGAAGTCGCGGCACGTCACCGCCAGGCGCTCGGCCGGGGGGCGGGGCTCGAGCGAGCCCAGGTGGGACAGCATCGCCTTGACATAGCGCAGCTCCGCCTCCGCGCGGCGGGGCTCGGGCAGGTCCACGCCGAACTTCCAGGCCCAGTCCCGGTGGATGAGGACGCCACCGACGAGGGTGGCCAGGTCGGCCGGGTCCGTGGGGAGGCCGGCGACCTCCCCCGGATCCGTGATCACGCTCTGCTGCCGATAGAACTCCAGCTCCTCCATGGCCCGAACCCTAGACCCGGGGTACGACAAAAACGGCTCACGCCGGGCAGGACCAGATCTGGAACGTCGGGCCGTCGCCCGGGAGGGCGCCGGTCCACGTGGCGCCGCCGTAGAGGTTGAACGCCTCGGGGACCGGGAGACCCACGGGCTCGCCGGGGGCTCGGCGGGCGTAGACGAGCAGGCGTTCGTCGGCTGTTTCGCGCCAGAACGCCACCGCATCCGCCGAGACGTGGGCGAAGCGCAGGCCGCCGCCGCGCAGGGAGGGGTGCTTGCGGCGGAGGGAGAGCAGCCGGCCGTACCAGGGCAGGATCTGGCGGTTTCGCCAGGGCATCGGGGTGCGGGATTCCTCGCCGGTGGTGCCGGTCAGGGCGAACTCGTCGCCGGCGAAGACCATCGGGACGCCTGGGAGGGTGGCCAGGAGGCCCACGGCGAGCTCCATGCGGTCCGGTGAGCCCGTGACCGTGGCGATGCGGGCGGTGTCGTGGCTGCCCAGGAGGTTCCAGGAGTGGGTCCAGGAGCGCCAGGACATGGTGGCCATCATCGCCCGCATGGTGGCGACCAGGGCGTTGCCGTCGCGGGTCGGGACTCCGCCCGGGACGCCCAGGAAGTCGGGGAGGTCCAGCTCCGGGTCGCGCAGCCAGGTCCACAGTGGACGCGTGAAGCCGGCGTAGTTCATGGTGCCCTGCCAGCCGGCCGTGTCCAGGTCGGGGCCCGCGCCGTGGGCGTGCTCGGCGATCAGGAGGGTGTCGGGGCGGACCGCGGACGCGATCAGGCGGGAGATCTCGTGGGTCAGGTCGTCGGCGGCGCGGCGGCCGGTCATGTTCGCCACGTCGATGCGCCAGCCGTCCAGATAGCGCAGCCAGCGGCGGACGATCGAGTCGGGGGCCGTGACGAACCGTTCGCGCAGGCGCGCCGAGTGCCAGTTCAACTTCGGCAGCGACGGTACCCCCAGCCAGGACTCGTACCCGCCCGCGCCGTCGGTGTAGTAGCAGTCCGGTTCGTCGAACCAGGGATGCTCCAGGCCCGTGTGGTTCGTGGTCAGGTCGCCGACCAGGTGCATGCCGCGCGTGTGCACGGCGTCGGAGAGGCGGCGCAGCGCCCGGTCGCCGCCGAGCAGGGGGTCGACGCGGTCGAACGCGACGGCGTCGTAGCGGTGGTTGGACCTCGCCGGGAAGAACGGGGTCAGGTACACCGTGTCGGCGCCCAGGTCCTGGATGTGGTCGAGGCGCCTGGCGATGCCGTCGAGGTCGCCGCCGTACCACTGGCGGGAGGCCTCGTGGCCGCGGGCGACGACCGGGTCGTCCCACTCGCAGCGCACCGCCCAGTCCGGAGTGGACGGTGCGGTGGCCGAGCGGGCGAAGCGGTCCGGGAAAATCTGGTACACGATTGCCTCGCGGGTCCACGGGGCCGGGGCCGGGTGGGCGACGAGCCGGAAGTCGGTGTCGTCGGGCACGTCGTGGGCGAAGCGGCCCAGGACGGTGTACCAGTCGCCGTCGACGAGGAAGCGGTACCGCGTGACGGGGTTGCGGACCAGGACGCTCGCCCGCCACCACAGTTCCGGGCCGCGCCGCTCGGACTGCGCCTGGGTGAAGCGGGGTTCGCCGTCCTCGATGGAGCGGACGTGGACCCGGCGGACGTCGCGCGGGGTGCGCAGCCAGACGTCCACTGTGGAGCCGAGCCGCGGGGTCTGGTCCGGCACGTACAGGGCTGAGCCGTCGTGATGCACCGTCATCCCTTCACCGCTCCGGTGGTGAGGCCCGACACGATGTACCGCTGCAGGACCTGGAACACCACGACCGTGGGGACCGCGGTGAGCAGGGAGCCCGCGCAGAACATGCCGAAGTTGGCGTTGCGCTGCTCGGCGACCAGGCCGTAGAGGCCGACGGCGAGGGTCTTGGCATCGTCGGAGTGCAGGAACACGTTTGCCAGCAGCACCTCGTTGATGGTGCCGATGAACCCCAGCAGGCCCGTCACGGCGAGGATCGGCGCGACCAGCGGCAGGGTGACCCGGAAGAAGATCTGGGCGTGACTGGCGCCGTCCATGACCGCGGACTCGTCGAGCTCCTTGGGCACGGTGTCCAGGAAACCCTTCATCAGCCAGGTGTTCACGCCGAGCGCGCCGCCGAGGTACAGCAGCATCAGCCCCCACGGCCGGTCCAGCCCGAACGCCGGGTAGTAGTCGCCCACCCCGGCGAAGATCAGGTAGATGGTCACGACCGCGAGGAACTGCGGAAACATCTGGATCAGCAACAGGGAGACCAGCCCGACGCGGCGGCCCTTGAACCGCATCCGGGAGAACGCGTACGCGGCCAGGATGGACAGGAACACCCCGGCCGCGGCGGCGATGCCGGCGATGAGGACCGAGTTGAGGTACCAACGCGGAAACTCGGTGCGGGAAAACAGGTCGGCGAAGTTGCCGAGACCGGCCGCCCGCGGCACCAGGTCGGTCGAGCTCAGCGAGCCCAGGGGATTCAGGGCTGCGGAAACGACGAACAGGATCGGAAACAGCGAGAAGGCGACGGCGAGCAGACCGGCCGCGTGCCGCCAGCCCGAGCGGCGGACCCAGGCGATCACGAGTAGACCTCCTCCTGCTTGCGGCTGCGGCGGAAGCCGACGACCGAGATGACGGCGACGATCGCGAAAATGTAGACGGAGATGGCGGCGGCGAAGCCCAGTTGCGCGCCGGAGCCGCCGAACGCGAGCCGGTACGTGTAGGTGATGAGCAGGTCGGTCGCGCCGATGCTGGAGTTGCCGGCGGCGAACGGCGCGCCCTCGGTGGTCAGGTAGATGGCGTTGAAGTTGTTGAAGTTGAACGCGAAGGAGGAGATGAGCAGCGGGGTGAGCGCGACGAGCAGCAGCGGCAGGGTGACCCGCCGGAACCGCTGCCAGGCCGTCGCGCCGTCGATCGCGGCCGCCTCGCCCATCTCGCGCGGGATGGCCTGCAGCGCGCCGGTGGCGACGAGGAACATGTACGGGTACCCGAGCCACAACTGCACCAGGATCACCGCCAGCCTGGCCGTCCACGGGGTGCCGAACCAGTCCACGTGCAGCCCCGTGAGGCGGTTGACGAGGCCGAAGTCCTGGTTGAACAGGTCACGCCAGACCAGGAGCATGGCGAACGAGGGCATCGCGTACGGGAGCACGAGCAGCACGCGGTACCAGCTGCGCCCTCGCATTTTTGCGTTGAGGGCCAGGGCGCAGAGCAGTCCCAGGGCGAACGTGGCCAGCACCGACCCGACCGCAAAGGCCAGGTTCCACACGAGGGTCTTGAGGAACGGGCCCGCGATCCGCGAATCGGTGATCACCCGCGCGAAGTTGGCGAGGCCGACGTTGACCTTCCAGCCCTGCGCGAGGTGCTCGCCGTCCGCGGCCACGAACGCGCCCGTGTCCTCGTCGGCCAGCCATTGCCGGCCGCTCGCCCGGTCGGTGATGCAGTCGCAGCCGGCCTCGTAGAAGCGGGTCGCCTGGCCGGTGTAGGCCCGGGTCAGGCCGGAGGCGCGGATCGCACCGCCCTGGGTCGGCACGGCAAAGGCGAGGATCTCGTCGTTGCGCTGCGTGGCCGCACCCAGGTCGAGCAGCCGGAAACCGTTTGCCGCGGTGATCCGGCCGGCGGTGACGGTCGCCTTGTCCAACGCCTGCAGGCCTGATGCGTCACCGACGTAGGTCTTGCCGTCCGCGGAGAGCAGCAGGAACTTGAGGCCGCCGTCGTCGAGCGCGACCGACAGGCTGTACTCGACCGAGCCGGGCACCTGCCGCACGGACGCGCTCTGGATGGCGGTGATCGCCTCCTGCTTGCTGCCCCGGTGCCCGTCGCCGTAGTTGGTGAACGCGGTCGCCGCGGTGTACAGCACCGGGACGACCTGGAACGCCAGCAGGAACAGGACACCGGGGACCAGGTACTTCGCCGGGACGGCCCGCGGCGACAGGTAGATCGCGAAGATCAGCCCTGTCACGACGACGAGCACCGCGAGCCATCCCCATGCACGGGCCTCGGCCAGCGGGAAGGCGGCGTACACCGCCAGCGCCAGGGCGAGCCCGAGGACCGGAATCTTCACGTTACTTGCTGATCGCGTCGGTGATCGTCTTGGACGCACCGGCGAGGGTGGACGGCACGTCGGCGCCGCCGACGATGGCCGACTCCGCCTTGCCGAACGGGTCCCAGACCGCGGCCATGGCCGGGATGGCCGGCAGGACGGCGCCGCCCTTGCCCGCCGCGAGCCACTTCTCGATGTCCGGGTCGGTGTCCTTGACCTGGTCCATCGCCGCGGTCAGCGCGGGCGGGCGGGGGTTGGCCTGGTACAGCGCGACCTGCAGTTCCGGCTTGGTCAGGTAGTTGGTGATGAACTCGTTCGCGAGGGCCTTGCTCTTGCCCTTGCTGGCCACGTAGAACGCCTGCACGCCGACGAACGGCTGCGCGGCCTTGCCGCCGGCGAACCCGGGCACGGGCGTGATGTCGTACTTGACGCCGGCCTTCTTGATGTCGGCGACCGCCCACGGCCCGGAGATCAGGAACGGGGTCTTGCCGCCGGTGAAGGTGGGGATGGCGTTGTCGCTGTTGACCGAGCGGGTCAGCGCGCCGGAGCCCTTCTCGCCCAGCGCGGCGATCTTCTTGAACGCCTCCACCGACTGCGGCTTGTTCACGCCGAGGTCGGCCGGGTCGTAGTCGCCGTTGGGCTTGGTGCCGAACAGGTAGCCGCCGGCCGAGGTGAACAGCGGGTACACGTGGTACGCGTCGCCGTTCTGCCCGACCTGCAGCGACATGATGTTGGTGACCTTGCCGGCGTCCTTGAGCGCCTTGCCGGCCGCGACGAGGTCCTCGATGCTGGCCGGGGCGTTGGGGGCCAGGTCGGTGTTGCGGATCAGGGCGAGGTTCTCGATCGCGTACGGCACGCCGTACACCTGCCCGTTGAAGGTCACGGCCTTCATCGCGACCTCGGCGAACGCGGACTTCTGCGAGTCGGCGAGCTGGATGGGGTCGATGGTGCCGTTCTGGACCAGGTTGCCGATCCAGTCGTGGGCGCCGACCACGATGTCCGGGCCCTTGCCGGACTGCGCGGCGGTCACGAAGTTGGTCTGCAGGTCCTTGGAGACGGCCTGGACCTGCACGTCGACGTGGTTCGCGGTGCCGAACTGGGTCGCGAACGGCTTCAACGCGGCTGCGCGCTGGTCGTCGGCCCAGATGGTGAGCGTCGCGGCCGGGGCGGTGGAGCCGGCCTCGGGGGTCTTGGTGTCGTTGCTGCAGGCGGTGAGGGCTAACGCGGCGACGGCGAGCACGCCGAAGGCGCGCACGGGAATGCGCATGGGGACTCCAAAAAGGGGGGCTGATGCGGCAGACGTGCAAGGGGTGTCGATCTGCCGATGGCTCGGAACCGTAGCAAGGACTTGCAAAGAGTGAAAGAGCTTCCAAGCGACTTTCAAATTCGGCCAAGAGCCGCTTACTCTCGTCGCATGGCCATGGACGCTCCCCGAGCCCGCCTCGCCGACATCGCCAAGCAGGCGGACGTCAGCGAGGCCACCGTCTCGCGGGTGCTCAACGACCGGCCCGGGGTCAGCGCCGACACCCGGCACGCCGTGCTCACCGCGCTCGACGTGCTCGGTTACGAGCGACCCGAACGGCTCCGCAAGCGCAGCGCCGGGCTCGTCGGCCTGGTCACGCCGGAGCTGGAGAACCCGATCTTCCCGCTGTTCGCGCAGGTCATCGAGTCGGCGCTGGCCCGGCACGGGTACACGCCGGTGCTGTGCACGCAGACGCCCGGCGGGGTGACCGAGGACGAGTACATCGAGATGCTCCTCGACCGCGCGGTCGCCGGCATCATCTTCGTCTCCGGCCTGCACGCGGACACCACGGCCGACCACGACCGGTACCGCAAGCTCATCGACCGCCCGCTGCCGATCGTCATGGTCACCGGGCCGGTGCCGGAGCTCGAGGCGCCGTGCATCTCGTGCGACGACGCGCGGGCGTCCGAGCTGGCCGTGGACCATCTGGCCTCGCTCGGGCACACCCGCATCGGCTTCATCTCCGGCCCCGAGCGGTTCACGCCCGTGCAGCGCAAGATTTCCGGGTACCGCGAGGCGATGCGCCGCCACGGCCTGCCCGAGGCGATCGAGCTGTCGCTGTTCGGGGTCGAGGGCGGGCACGCGGCCACCGGCCGGCTGCTCGACCGCGGGATCACGGGCCTGGTCTGCGGGTCCGACCTCATGGCGCTGGGCGCGATCCGGGCCGTGCGGGCCCGGGGCCTGTCGGTGCCGGGGGACGTGTCGGTGGTCGGCTACGACGACTCGCCGCTCATCGCCTTCACCGACCCGCCGCTGACCACGCTGCGCCAGCCGGTCCTGGCCATGTCCAACGCGGCCGCCCAGTCGCTGATCGACGCGATCAACGGGCAGCCGTCGCCGCACTCGGAGTTCGTGTTCGCGCCCGAGCTCGTGGTGCGCAACTCCACGGGGATCGCTCCCCGGTAAGCACTTCCCGCAACGACAAACCCTCGAGAAGGGCTCCTTTGCCATGCCCGAAATCTGGTGGCGCACCGCCGTCATCTACGAGGTCTACGTCCGCAGCTTCGCCGACGGCGACGGCGACGGGACCGGCGACCTGACCGGCCTGCGCGAACGCCTCCCGCACCTGCGCGACCTGGGCGTCGACGCGATCTGGCTGACCCCGTTCTTCCGCTCCCCGATGGTCGACGGCGGCTACGACGTGGCCGACTACCGCGACGTCGACCCGAGCTTCGGCACCCTGGCCGACTTCGACGCCATGCTCGCCGACGCGCACGCGCTGGGGCTGCGGGTGATCATCGATGTGGTACCGAACCACACGTCGAGCGAACACGCTTGGTTCACGCAAGCGCTGCAAAGTCTTCCAGGCGATCCGGCCCGGCAGCGGTACCACTTCCGCCCGCCGACCCCGGACGGTCTGCCCCCGAACGACTGGGAGTCCGTGTTCGGCGGCCCGGCCTGGACCCAGGTGCCGGACGGCGAGTGGTACCTGCACCTGTTCGACCCCGCCCAGCCGGACCTGAACTGGGACAACCCGGACGTGCGGGTCGAGTTCGAGGACGTGCTGCGGTTCTGGCTCGATCGGGGCGTCGACGGGTTCCGGGTCGACGTGGCGCACGGCATGGTCAAGGCGGCCGGGTACCCCGCGGCCGGGCTGACCGGCCAGATCGGGCTGCTCGGGCGGCGGGTGCTGCCGTACTTCGACCAGGACGGCGTGCACGAGATCCACAAGGCGTGGCGGAAGATCCTGGACTCGTACCCGGGCGAGCGGATGGCCGTGGCCGAGGCGTGGGCGTCGACGCCGCAGCGGCTGGCGCAGTACACCGCGCCGGACGAGCTGCATCAGGCGTTCAACTTCGAGTTCCTGCAGGCCGACTGGGCCGACCCGGCCGCCGTGAAGGCGAGCATCGACTCGTGCATCCACGCCGCCGAGTCGGTGGGCGCGCCGACGACGTGGGTGCTGTCCAACCACGACGTGCGCCGGCACGTGACGCGCCTGGGCTCCCTCGAGCGGGCCAACGCGGCGGCGCTGCTGATGCTGGCGCTGCCGGGGTCGGCGTACCTGTACCAGGGCGACGAGCTGGGCCTGCCCGAGGTGCTCGACCTGCCCGATGACGCCCGGCGGGACCCGATGTGGTTCCGATCCCACGGTACCGATCCGGGCCGCGACGGCTGCCGCGTGCCGATCCCGTGGCGGGCGGCGGCACCCGCGTTCGGCTTCTCCCCCACCGGCGCCGCCTGGCTGCCGCAGCCGCCGGCGTTCGCGCAGCTCGCGGCGGACGTGTCGGGCACCGTGGAGCTGTACCGGGAGGCGCTGCGCCTGCGCCGCTCGTTGACGGGCGCGCTGCGCTGGCATGAGAGCGTTCCGGGCGTGCTGGACTTCTCCCGCGACGGGCTGCGCTGCGTGGTGAACCTTGCAGATTCGGCTGTTGAGTTGCCCGATATGCCGGATTCCGAGATCGTCCTGGCGAGCCGGCCCATCGACGGCGGTGCGCTTCCACCCGACAGCGCAGTGTGGATCTTTGCAAGAACTGCCAGATCTTCCTGATCATTTCTGCTGTTCAAGGGCCTTGTGAGCGGTTGCTTGCGGGCAATCTTTGCAAGGTCCTTGACAGAGGGTTTCAGCGGGGCCGAAGCTCAGCGTCAATTCCATCCCCGCCCGGCTCCGCTACCGCCATTCCGGAGGCCCTCGTGCGTGTGTCCCTGAAGAGAACCCTGGCCGCAGTCGGCGGCCTCGTGCTGTGCGCGGCGCTGACCGTGCCGCTGCTGACGGGCGGCCGCAAGGCCGAGGCCGCCGTCGGTACCAACGATGTCATCGCGAATCTCTGGCTCTGGCCGTGGACGTCGATCGGCACCGAGTGCACGAACGTGCTCGGCCCGGCCGGCTACGGCGCGGTGCAGGTCGCGCCGCCGGAGGACTCGATCAGCGTCGCCGGCCACCCGTGGTGGGACATCTACCAGCCCGCCGCCTACGACCTCAACAGCCGGATGGGCACCCGCGCCCAGTTCCAGAGCATGGTCACCGCCTGCCACAGCGCGGGCGTCAAGGTCTACGTCGACGCCGTCATCAACCACATGACCGGCGCGAACCAGTCCAGCACCACGTCGTACGGCGGCGCGAGCTTCACCAACAACTACAGCTACCCGAGCGCCGGCTACAGCTCCTCGGACTTCCACTTCAACCCGGCCGACTGCCCGCAGTCCGACAACCAGATCCACGACTACAACAACGCCACCGAGGTCTGGAACTGCCAGCTCGTCGGGCTCTCGGACCTCAAGACCGGCACCGACTACGTGCGCACGAAGATCGCCGGCTACCTCAACGACCTCATCTCGGTCGGCGTCGACGGGTTCCGGGTCGACGCGGCCAAGCACATGCCGCCCGCCGACCTGGCCGCCATCAAGGGCAAGCTGACCAACCAGAGCGTCTACTGGGCGCAGGAGGTCATGCCGGGCGGCTCCGGCAGCCTGGCCCCGGCCGCCTACGAGGGCGTCGGCGGCGTGCTGGAGTTCAACTACGCCACCAACCTCAAGAACCAGTTCAACGGCAACATTGCCAACCTGCAGTCCTTCGGTACCTCCTGGGGCCTGGAACCCAGCGCGAAGTCCACGGCGTTCGTGTCCAACCACGACACCGAGCGCAACGGATCGACGCTGTCCTACAAGAACGGGTCCACCGACACGCTCGCGAACGTGTTCATGCTCGCCTGGAACTTCGGCACCCCGAACGTCATGAGCTCCTTCACGTTCTCCAACAACGACGCCTCGCCGCCGGCGAACTCCAGCGGCTACGTCAGCGCCGTCTCGTGCGGCAGCGGCTGGGAGTGCCAGCACCGGCAGCGCGCCATCAAGAACATGGTGGGCTTCCACAACGCGACGCGGGCGGACACCACCGTCGGCAACTGGTGGTCGGACGGGGCGAACGCGATCGCCTTCTCCCGCGGTACCAACGGCTGGATCTCCATCAACAACGGCGGCTCGGCGGTCGGGTCGCGCACCTTCAGCACCGGCCTCGCCGCGGGCGTGTACTGCGACGTCATCCACGGCGACTACAACGCGGCCGCCTCGACGTGCTCCGGGCCGACGGTGACGGTGAACGGCAGCGGCCAGGCCACGGTCGGCGTGGGCGCGAAGGACGCGGTCGCCATCCACGCCGGCGCGCGGGTTTCCGGCGGCTCGACGGCAACCCCCACGGCAACTCCGTCCGGGGTTTCCTTCACGGTTTCCGGCGCTCCCACCGGCAACCCGGTCTATCTGGTCGGCTCGGTTTCCCAGCTCGGTTCCTGGAACACGGCAAACGCGATCGCACTTTCCGCGAACGGTTCCTCCTGGACCGGCACGGTTTCCCTGCCCGCCGGTACGGCCATCGAGTACAAGTTCATCACGAAGACCAGTTCGGGCACGGTGACGTGGGAGCCGGGGAACAACCACACGTACTCGGTGCCGGCGTCGGGGAGCGGCACGGTCAGTACGACATGGAACGGCTCCTCGACGTCGAGCCCGTCGGTGACGTTCAACGCCAACGTGACCACGACGTTCGGGCAGAACGTGTTCGTCGTCGGCTCGATCCCGGCCCTGGGCTCGTGGAACACGGCGAGCGCGATCGCCCTGTCGTCGGCGAACTACCCGATCTGGTCGGCGACGGTGGCGATGCCGGCCAGCACGGCGGTGGAGTACAAGTTCATCAAGAAGAACACCGACGGCTCGGTCACCTGGGAGAGCGGCGCGAACCGGACGCTGAACACCGGCACGGGCCCGCAGACCGTCACGGCGACGTGGAAGTAGTGGCCAGCACCATCTTGCGCAGCAGGTTCGCGAGGGTCTGACGCTCGCGCCGGGAGAGCGGCGCGAGCAGGACCGACTCGCCGCGCTCCTCGTCGCCGAGGTGGCGCAGGAGCTGTTCGTGACCGGCGTCGGTGAGCCGCACGTGGACCCGGCGCCGGTCCTGCTCGTCCCCGTCGCGCACGATCCAGCCCGCGGCCTCGATCGCGGCGAGCCGGGCGGACAGCGCGCCGCGGGTGAGGCCGAGGTGGTCGGCGATCTCGGACGGGCTGGCGGTGTACGGCGGGCCGTTGCGGCGCAGGATGAGCAGGACCTTGAACTGCCAGCGCTGCATGCCGCCGGCGGCCAGGACCTCGCGGCGGCGCTGCTGCTGGTGCCGCGCGAGGATGGCCAGGCGGACGAAGATGGCTTCGGCCAGGGGATCCAGGCTGTCGAGCTCGCGGGTCCAGACGTCTACGTGTCGGTCGGCTTCGTCTTCCACGCTGTTATCTTGCCGGGTCACGATATGTCGGGCGCTTCGCTAGCCCGACATATCGGACTTATACCCCGTCCGGGGATTCGTGTGGTTTGTCCGATAGTAGTTTTCTTGTGGATAGTTTTTGGGATTACTACCGTCGGCCACATGATGACGCTGGATGAGCTCATTGGGGCGGCGCGCGGGCTGGCCCTCGGGGCGCAGTGGGAGCAGGCCACGGGGCTGCTCGACGCCGCCGCCGCGCGGTTGCCGCAGACCGCCGAGGGCCGTGGCGCGGGCGCGCGGATCGCCCTCGCGGCGGCCGAGATCGCCGTGGATTCCGTGTGGTACAACGGCAACGACGAAGGCGCCGCCCGACTGTCCAAGGTGGACGCCGACGCGCTGGACGACCTGGGACGGTGGGACCTGGACTTCGCCCGCTTCCGGTGTACCTACTATGCCCACCTCCGGCAGCGCGCGCCCTTCCTGCGCGAGGAGGGCGAGCGGTTCGTGGAGTCGGCGCCGGACGCGCGGCGGCTGGGGTGGGCGCACATGTACCTCGGGCTGGTGTACGACAACGTCCTCGAGGAACGCGTCGACGCCCCCGCCCACTACGAGATCGCGCTGGCCAACTCCGGCGACGACCCGCTGCTGCGGCGCGAGGCGCAACGGCACCTCGGCGACCACGACCACGACGCGGGCGACCACGCCGACGCCCTGGCCCGGTGGCGGGACGCGACCTCGGCCGGCGCGGCGATGGGGATGGTGGCGGGGACGCTGTCACAGCAGATCCTGCTGGCCGTGCTGGCGCGCGACGCCGGGGACGAGGCGGGCGCGGTGGCTTTGGCGACCGAGGTCCTGCGCTGGTCCGAGGCGATCGGCGCCGCGCGGATCGCCGGGCTCTGCCGCTCCTTCCTCGACGGCGGCGACCCCACGCAGCCGCCGACCCCCGCGTAGTGACTTTGGTCGATGGCGGTGGTACACCTTCGGCATGGCTGAACGAGTGCTGGACCAGTGCCGGCTGTTCAACGAGGGCGTGCGCACCGGCGACTGGGCCGGGTACCTGGACCGATTCGGCGACAACGCGACCATGCGCATCGAGGGCGACCCCGGCAGCCCGTACGTCGGGCGGCCCGCCATCGAGGCCGCCTACGCCGTGGCCCCGCCGGACGACACCCTGGACGTCACCTCGGTCGAGTCCGACGGCGACGAGGACGTGGCCCGGGTGGCCTGGTCCGCCGGCGGCTCCGGCACCCTGCGGCTGCGCTGGTCGGCCGGGCGCATCGCCGAGCTGACCGCACAGTTCGACGATTAAGCTGGGTTCATGGAGGATCCGTACCAGCTGTCCCGGTTCGTCGAGGCGCAGGAGCACTCGTACGACGACGCGCTCGCCGAGCTCAAGGACGGCAACAAGCGCAGCCACTGGATGTGGTTCGTGTTCCCGCAGATCCAGGGCCTCGGGCACAGCTCCATGGCGCAGCGGTACGCCATCGGCACCCTCGACGAGGCGCGGGCCTACCTGCAGCACCCGGTGCTGGGCCCGCGCCTGCTCGAGTGCACCGACGCCTTGCTGGGCGACGGGACGCACACCGCCGTGGGCATCTTCGGCGAGACGGACGCGATGAAGCTGCGCTCGTCGATGACGCTGTTCGCGCACGCGGACCCGGCGGAGAACCGGTTCGCCCGGGTCCTGGACCGCTACTACTCGGGCGCCGAGGACGCGGAAACCGTCCGCCGTTTGTGAATGCCGGCCATCGCCCGAGGCGGAGCAGCCGACGCGGAAACCGTCCGCCGTTTGTGAATGCCGGCCATCGCCCGAGGCGGAGCAGCGGACGCGGAGACCGCGCGGCGTTTGTGATGGCCGGCTATCGCCCGAGGCGGAGCAGCGGCGCGTAGGCGGGCACGTACTCCTGCCCGCTGAGCGCGGCGATGTGCCGGATCACCTCGTCGGTGGCCTCGCGCACCGACCCGCCGGCCACGTCGACCGGGGCGCCGAACCGGAACCCGATCTCGGCCCCCGGCACGCGGCGCGGCCAGCGGGCGTCGATCGGCTGTACGGCGTCGGTCCCGGTCACCCCGAACGGCACGATCGGCACCCCGGCCTGCCGCGCGAGGCGGACCGCGCCGGTGCGGCCGCGGTACAGCCGCCCGTCCGGGGACCGGGTCCCTTCCGGGAACACGGCGACGAGCCCACCGGCGCGCAGCACGGGTACGGCCGCGTCGAACGCGCTGAGCACCGCCCGCCCGCCGCCGCGCTCGACCGGGATGGCCCCGAGGCCGCGGACGAGCGCCCCGGCGAGGCGGTGCCCGCGGAAGTACTCGGCCTTCGCCCAGAACGCGATGTGCCTCGGCACGACGGCGCCCAGAAACAGCTCGTCGGCGACCGACAGGTGATTGCCGGCGAGGACCGCACCGCCGGCCGGGAGGTGCTCGAGGCCGTGGACTGCGGGCCGCCACCCGATCCGCAACGCGCGCCCGGCAGTGGCCCGCACGATCCGATACAGCACCGGCGTCATGCGTCCCGCCGGGTGGTGTGGGCGTCGAGGGCGGCGTCGACCAGTGCGCCGATGTCGTCCTGGCCGGTGGCGAGCGGGAGGCTGCCCCACAGCCAGAGCTGTACGATCCCGTGGAGGTTGGCCCAGAACGCCCCCGCCGCCGTGACGGCCGGTGTGTGCTCGCCGCGGGCCTCGGCCAGCAGGTGCGCGAGGGTCTCGAACAGCGGCAGGCTGGTCTCCCGCAGCCCGAGCCGATCGGAGCGCAGCAGGTCGTGGCGGAACATCAGCTCGTACATCCCGCGGTGCTCCTGCGCGAACGCCACATAGGCACGGGCGAGGACCGCCAGCCGGTCGCGGGCCGAGCCGTCCTCCCCCGCCGTGCGCCGTCGCGCCGGCGGCTCCCCTTCGCCGCGCAGCCGCGTCGTCAGGTCCGCGAAGCCGACCCGGGCGATCGCCGACAGGAGCTCGACGTGGGTCGGGAAGTACCTGCGCGGTGCCCCGTGCGACACCCCGGCCCGCCGGGCGATCTCACGCAGCGAGACGGCCGCCGAGCCCTCCTCCGCCACCAGTTCGGCTCCGGCCCGCACCAGCCGTTCGCGGAGGCCCTCGTCGTCATGCATAGACAGTGTCTACACGATCTTCGTAGACACTGTCTACTCGAAATTGGCACGCTCCGCCGGACACGTGCTGTGACCGGGGCCGAATTACCGGCATTGCGATTACCGGTAATCCGATAATTCGACAATCGGCTGGTGCGTCGCCGGCTTGCCTCCTCCACGATGGTGGTGAGGCCGATGAGCGCACGGGGGCGATCACGATGCTGAAGCGGGTCGACTACGACGTCCAGCAATACCAGGTGTACTCGACCGCCAGAGCGCTGTCCGCGGAGATGGCGCAGGTCTGGTCGAGCGCCTTCGCCAGGTGGGCGGGCACGCCCGGACCCTTCGCGGCGCTGGACCTCGGTTCGGGCACAGGGCGATTCACGCCGATCCTGGCCGACCTCTTCGGCGGGCTGGTCTACGGCGTCGAACCCTCCGAACGCATGCGCCGCCAGGCCGAGCAGACGGCCGCGCACCCGAGCGTCCGGTACCTGGCCGGCCGCGCCGAGGCCGTCCCGCTTCCCGACGCGTCATGCCGGCTCGTGCTGATGTTCCTGACCTTCCACCACTTCACCGACCGGCCGGCGGCCGTCGCGGAGATCCGTCGCGTGCTGCAGCCCGGCGGGCGGGTCCTGATCCGCAGCGCCTTCTCGGACCGCATGCCGGAGCTGCTGTGGCACCGGTTCTTCCCCCGCGCCCGGGTCATCGAGCAGCAGGTGTTCCCCGCCCTCGAGGACGTGACCCGGCTGTTCGAGGCGGCGGGCATGACGGTCCTCGGCATCGACCGGGTACAGGAGACCCTCGGCCCCGATCTTGCCACCTATGCGAAGCGATTGCGGATGCGGGCAATCTCCACCTTCGAGCACCTCAGCGAGGAGGAGATCCGGCTCGGGTTCGCCGCCCTGGACGAGGCGATCGCGGCCGGCGACATCCCGGGACCGCTCACCGCGGACAGCGACCTGCTCGTGCTCGGCGCACCACCCGCATAAGGCGAAAACACCCCGCGAACGACGACCGAACGTCACCGCACGCGGAAACACGTGCGCACGTCACCGCACGCGGAAACACGCGCGCACGTCACCCCACGCGGAAACACGCGCGCACGTCACCGCACGCGGAAGCACGAGCGCACGTCACCCCACGCGGGGCAGGAGCAGCGCGGTGAACACGTCCGGCTGCTCCAGGTTCCACAGATGCCCGGCCCCCGGGATGATCCGCAGTTCGGCACCCGGAATCCCGGCGGCCAGCTCCCGGGACAGCGGCAGATTGACCTTGTCCCGCTCCCCGCACACCACCAGCGCCGGCACCTCGATCTCCCCGAGGCGCGGCCGCAGGTCGAGGTGCGCGAGCTCGCGAAGCCCGGCCAGGTACGTGCCCTTCCCGACCGCCCGCAGGTCCGCCGCCCCGTCCGGCCCCTGCTGCGCCCCCGCGATCCGGGCCAGCACGCCCATCGGCAGCACGGACGAGATCGCCCGCTGCACCGCGAGCGCCGGCGGCGGATGGGCCACGCCGCCGGAGAGGACGAGCCGGTGCACGCGGCCGGGGCGCGCGAGGCACGCCAGTACCGCCACGGTCGCCCCCAGCGAGATCCCGCACAACAGCACCGGCCCGCCCGCCGCATCGATCGCGTCGGTGACGTTGCGAGTGGCGGCGGCGAGCGTGAACGGCCCGGGCGCGGCACCGTGACCAGGCAGCGAGGCGACCACCACCTCGTGCGTTCCCGAGAGCGCCGTCACCTGGGGCTGCCACATGCCGGCGGTGGTCGCGAGCGCCGGAACGAGCACAACGGTCTCCACGCCTGGCGACAGTACAACCCGGATGGAAACGGCAAGGTGCAAGACTGGGACGCATGCAGCGCCCCGTCGAGAACGTCTGGGACTATCCGCGGCCGCCCAGGGTCGAGCCGACCGATCGGCACATCGTGGCCCGCCACCGTGGCGAGACCGTGTTCGACACCCGCAGTGCATTGCGGGTCCTGGAAACGTCCCATCCGCCGGTGTACTACATCCCGCGCGACGACGTGCGCGGCACGCTCACGCTGGCGCACCGGCGGACGGTCTGCGAGTTCAAGGGCTTCGCGTCGTACTGGGACCTCGGCATCGCCGGCGTCACCGTGCAGGACGCCGCCTGGTCGTACGAGGACCCGGCCCACGGGTACGAGGCGCTGCTCAGCCGGCTCGCGTTCTACCCGGCGCTGCTCGACGAGTGCAGCGTCGACGGGGAGCTCGTCACGCCGCAGCCCGGCGACTTCTACGGCGGCTGGCTCACGTCCGACATCGCCGGCCCGATCAAGGGCGGCCCCGGCACCCACGGCTGGTAGAAGCACCGCGACACGACCCGGGCGGGTCCGTGATTTGGGCAGCTGGCCGGGTTGCCGACCCGGGGCGCATCGCGGTGCTGCCGACTACGGTGCCACCCGATCCTGACGTGGCGCTGAAACGATCATGAGAGCGGCCCGCCGGACGCACAAATCGGCATATCCCCCGTCGGGGTATAAGTCCGATAAGTCGCGGCGCACCAGCGCCCGACTTATCGTGACAAACCGCTCACCGCGTGACGGTCGTGGCGGCCAGCAGCTTCACCAGCTCACCGCGCTCCCCATCCGACAGTGCCGCGAACGCGCCGGCGGCAAGAACGTCGGTGCGGGAAACGGCTTCGGCCAGGCGGGACACCGCGTCCTCGGGCGGGGCCGGGTACGGCGGCAGCCAGCCGTTCGACAGGGCCTTCGCCTCGCCGCCCGGGCCGGTCAGGATCGCGTCCAGGGGAGATAGGCCCGCCGACAGGACAGCCATCAGGTGGCCGCCGCCCCGGTGTTCCCGTAGCCGCAGCAGATTCACGCCGAGGCAGGAGATCGGGTCGTCGAACGGGTCCGGGACCGCACGCCATGCGGCGAACAACACGCGGCCCGACGAAGGGGCCGCCGCCACCGCGCGGGTGGTCAGGTCCGCGGCGCGCAGCGGGTCCGGGCACCGCAGGTGGTCGCGGGCCCACGTCGCGCAGCAGCGGGCGTCCGCCGCGACCAGGCCCGGCAGGCGGTGGGTGGCCAGCACGTCCCGCCACGCCTCGCGGACCAGGGGTGGGGCGAAGAAGCCGCACGCCGCGATCACCACGCTCGCGTCGACCGGGCCCAGCACCGCGCAGCGGCCGCCGAAGTACAGCGGCAGCGGGCGCAGGCGGAAGCGGCGGCCCACCTCTGCGAACGCCTTCGAGCCGCCGAACTCGGCGCCCAGGCGCACGATCGGGTCGCGTGCCGCGCGGGCCGTCGCCTCGGGGTCCATCTCATGCAACGTAACCAATATTCGCCGGACTCAAACAGGAACGTTCGTTCTTGACTGGTCGTTCCTTTACGCGCTAGCGTGATGGGCATGGGACGGCCGCGGGGGTTCGACGAGGAGGCGGTGGTCCGCGCGGCGGTGGAACTGTTCGCCCAGCGGGCCTACGACGGGCTGTCCGTGGACGACCTCGTCACCGGGCTCGGGGTGCACCGCAACAGCCTCTACAAGACGTTCGGCAGCAAGCGCGGGCTGTACCTCACGGCGCTGCGCAAGTATCTCGAGGACCCGCACAGCGACCAGCTCGACCTGCTGCTGCTGGCCGCGGCCGAGCAGGCGCCGCTCGACGCGGAGGTCGGGGCGCTCATCAGCGCGGCGCTGGCCAGGCTCGACGAGGCGCTCGGGGCGGACGAGACCGACAGGACACTGGGCGCGCGGCTGCGGGCCCGCATCGACACCGGGGAGCACTGACATGGCGACCGTGAACATCGACGGGGACACCCTCGTCGTGGAGATCGAGGGGCTCGACAAGCTCTGGGCGCTCAAGAGCCGGCTGGCGATCCCGCTGGCGAACGTGCGCGGGGCGACCGCCGACGCCGGGATCGCGCACGAGCCGAAGGGGATCCGGGCGCCGGGGGCGTACATCCCGAACGTCATCACCGCCGGGACCTTCCACCTCGATGGGGAGAAGGTGTTCTGGGACGTGCACGACGCGCGCAAGGCGGTCGTGATCGAGCTGGCCGACGAGCGCTACGCGCGCCTGGTCGTCGAGGTCGACGACCCGCGCGCGACCGTCAAGCTCATCGAGAGCGCGATCTAGCAGCGCACCGGGGGCGCCGTGGTCCCCACGCCGGCGGGGACCACGGAAGGGGCCGCAGAGACCGCCGCCGAGGACTCCACAGTGGACGGGGCCGGCGAGGGCGACGGGGACTGGCCGCCGTACAGCAGCTGCGTCGTCTGCTGGAAATCGCTCTGGCCGAGGGCGAGGCCGGAGACGAGCGCCTGATGGCCGTACACATCGGAAATCCGCAGCGCGATGGTGCCGTTCAGTCCGGACGGGCCCGTCCAGGTGTTGTCCTCGCCGTGGCGCAAGGCGACGAAGCCGTCACCCTGGGACAGCTCCACAGTGGACAGCGGGTTGCCGTGGTGGTCGACGACCACGCTCAGCGACGAGTAGCCCTTGCCGCCCTTGACCTTCACGCGCAGCGGGCCGACCTCCGGGTCGCGGACGGTGGCGTAGGTGACCGAGATGATCCCCGCGCTCAGCGAGCCGATCCGCTGGAACGCGCCCTTGCCGAGGTCGATCTTCCCGGCCGGGCAGCTCGGGCACAGGTCCACCACCTGCACGCGGGTGGTGCCGTTCGGGCCGGTCACGTCGAGCAGGGTGCCGCAGCCCTTGCCGCCCGCGTACTCCGCCTTCCCGACCGCCGCGTACGCGCCCTCCGCCGGGGTGCCGAGGTTGCACATCCCGTTGCGCCCGGCCGTGTAGTAGGACGCGGAGCCGCCGGCCGCGCACGCCGCGCTGCCACCGACCTGGGTCACGAGCACGACGGCGACCACCGAGGCGACGAGCACGGTGGCGGCGGGCACGATCCAGCGAAGGTGACGGCGGTTCATGTCCGGGATCGTAGCGGCTGATAATGCTTGTCCATGGAGTTCCCGACGTACATCGGCACGATGCCCCTGCACGCGATCACCGAGATCTATGGCGAGGCCGGCCTGCGGGAGCGGTACCGCCTGGAGATCCAGCGCTTCGCCCCGCCCGACCGGGACCGGCTCGCCGCGGCGCTCGAACTGGCCGGTGAGCTGCACCGCGAGGACCGGCGGGTGCGCGAGCCGTACGTCAACCACCTGCTGCGCGTGGCGATCCGGATCATGCACCACTACGAGGTGTCCGACGTGGACGTGATCGTGGCCGCCGTCCTGCACGACACGGTCGAGGACCATCCGGACGAGCTGGCGGACAAGGACGACGCGACGATCGAGGAGGCGGTCGCGGAACTCGCCAAGCGGTTCGGCGATCGCGTCGCCCGGCTCGTCGCGGCCGTCACCAATCCCGAGTACGACCCGTCATACGACAAGCACGAGCAGTACCGCGAGCACGTCAGGACCAGTCTCGACGGCGAGCCGTGGGCGCGGGTCATCAAGCTCTCCGACTTCACCGACAACGGCGTCGGTGTGATCCATACCACGGGCCCGAAGGTGGAGCGGCTGGCCACCAAATATCGCCCCATGGTCCCGGTGCTGCGCGAACTCGTCGCGCGGCCCGACACACCTCTGTCACGGCTGGTGAAACAACACATCTACCGCCACCTCGACCTCGCCGAGGAGCGGTTCGCGGCCATTCTTGACGGCCGGTGAATGTGCGAAGGTATTCGTCGTGACGATGGTGGAACTCGCGGTGGGCTGGCTGGCGTCGCACCTGTTCGACCGGGGGCAGGCGCAGGAGGCCGAGCCCGCGATCGAGGAGCAGCTGCGGGGCCTGGCCGGCCTGGTGCGGGCGAAGCTGGAGGACGACCCGGCGCTGGTCACCCTGGAGCGGGAGTCCGCGTCGTCACCGACCCCGACGGTGGGCACCCGGCGGCGCATCGTGCAGGCCCTCGAGGACGCCGCCTGGACCGACCCGCTCTTCGGAGAAGCCCTGGCCGCGACGGTACAACGCCTGCGCCCGGTCATGCCCCGCGTGGCGGACTGACCCGGTCACCGTCCACCGTGGATGGTCCCGGGGCGAACAGTCCCTCGGTCACCTCCCACAGCCGAAGCTCCCGGGCCGGGTCGTGCGCCCACGCCGGCTGCTCGTCGACCCGGTCCACCACCACGTACGCCCCGTCGCGCAGCCCCGCCCACCGCTCGTCCACGGCGATCGCGGCCAGCATCCGGCCCGAGCGCTCCGGGTTCGCCATCCCGGGCAGCCGCTGCAACCCGCGCCCGAGGGCCTGGAAGGCGGCGGGCGCACCCCGGCCGAGACCGGTGCCGGGCATCCAGCCGGGCTCGAACACCGACACCCCGATCCCGTTGCCGGCGCGCCGCTGCAGCTCGTGCGCGTAGTACAGCACGGCGAGCTTCGACGTCGCGTACGCGACCGCGGCGTCCCGCACGCCGACCTTTGCCCCGGCCGGTGCGGGCCTCGCGAGCTCGGCCGGGTCGCGCCACACCGCCGGCCGCACGCCGAGCAGCTTCTTGAGACCCCCGGCGCGGTACGTGTCCGACCCCAGCAGCACGATCCGCCCCGGCGCCGCGATCGAGCCGAGCAGGTCCCCGATGAGCTGCGCGTGGGCCAGGTGGTTCACGGCGAACGTGAGCTCGTGGCCGTCGGCGGAGGCGGTGCGCACGTCCATCGACATCAGCCCGGCGTTCGCGATCAGGGCACGCAGCGGCGGTACCGACGCGGAATCCAGCAGCTCGCGCACGCTCGAAGCGGCGGCGCGCACGTCGGCGAGCCGGGCCAGGTCGGCGCCGACGGTGTGGACGGTCGCACCGGCCGCCCGCGCCTCGGCGGCCACCTCGTCCAGGGCGGGGCCGGGCCGGCCGAGCAGGATCAGGTCGGTGTGCCGGGCGGCCAGAGCGAGGGCGGCGACCCGGCCGAGGCCCCGGGTCGGTCCGGTCAGCAGAACGGTCATACGCCCAGGACAGCAGGGTTCAAGCGCTCGAGGTCAAGGACTCAGCGGTACCCGGTCGTGCGGCGGCCCTCGGCGGCGGCCGCGGCCACCTCGACGTGCCAGTCGGTCACCTGGTCCTCCGGCAGGCCCGCGCCGCGCAGCTGTTCCAGGTACCAGGTCTCGTCGGCGGGGCGCATGAGCAGCCGCAGCCAGGCCACGTTCTTCGCGCGCCGGCACTCGGCGACCGGCAGCACCGAGCGCAGCGCCTCGATCGGGTCCTCCCCCGGCAGCACGAGGCGGTGGATCGGCGCGGCCGGCGGCGGCTCGGCCCCGGCGGCGAGCAGCCGGGCGGTGAGCACGTGCGCGACCCGGGTCAGTTCGAGCGCGCGGCGGGCGGCGGTGGTCGGGCCGCGGACCGGGTCCGGGGCGGCGTGGGCGGGGTCGGCGAGCGCGGCCGTGTACGCCGCGTGCTCCCCCGCGTTCAGCGCCCGCTCCGGGTCCAGCGACGACCAGGCCTGCACGCACTCCTCGACCTCCGGCGAACCGACCGGGAGCGGCCGGGCGGGGTCGTCGAGCCAGTCGCGCAGCGGGTCGGAGCCCAGCGCGTCGGCGGCCTGGCGCAGCACCGCGCGCAGCAGCCGCCCGTCGGCGGTGAACCCGGCGGGTGCGGCGGCGCGGGTGCGGGCGTTGAGCAGGGCGCCGAGCGCGCGGCGGTCGTCGTCGAAGTTCGCGTACCGGTGCAAACGCTCGATGAGGGGCCGCAACTCCGGCGCGTCGTCGAGCAGGCTCCGGTAGCGCAGCAGGGCCGCCAGGGTCTCGTCGTCGGGCTCGGCCAGCACCCGCAGCCCGATGGCCGCCCCCGCGACCGGGTCGGTGGCGTCGCGCAACGCCTCGGCGGCCGCCCGCCGCACCGCCACCCCGGGGTCGCCGAGCAGCCCGGCGATCGCCCGCACCGCCTCCGGGTCGCGGCGGCGGTGGGCCAGGCAGGCCACCAGCGCGGCCCGCACCCCGGGGTCACGCTCGGTGCGCGCGGCGGCCGCGAACGGCTCGACGCCAGCGCTGGTGAACCGCAGCAGCATCGCGGCCTCGGCGCGCACCCGCGGGTCGGCGTCGATGCGCATCAGCCGCAGGCACACCCCGTCGTCGCGGACGTGCGCGGGCGCCTGCAGCCCCTCCAGGCGCAGCAGCGGCGAGGGGTCGTTGAGCAGCCGCGCGGCGAACTCGGCGGTGCGGTTGATGGACAGCACGGCCCGGGCCGCCCGCAGCCGCAGTCTCGGCTGCTCGTGGTGCTCGAGGCGCTGGCGCAGCGGCTCGTAGCGGGGGCCCAGGTAGTACAGCAGGGTGGCGGCCCGGTCGTCGTCGCAGCGCAGGTCCTCCACGGCCAGGGCGACCCGGGTGTCGATGCCGCCGCGGCGCCCGAGGATCTCGCCGAGGGCCACCGCGGCCGCGTCCCCGACGTGCTCGAACGTCTCGCCCAGGCCTCCGGACACGCGGACCTCGGCCGTGTCGCGCAGCGCCACCTCCAGCAGCGGCTCGACCAGCCGGTGGTCCCCGGTGCCGGCGGCCGCGCGCGCCGCATCGAGCCGCACCACGGCGTTCGGGTCGCGCAACGCGTCGCGCAGCCGGTCATTCAGCGCCATCGTGGTACACCATAGTGGGATGCACCGCGTCCGCATCCGCTCCGCCGTGGCCGTCCTCGCCCTGACGCTCCTGCCCGTGACCGGCTGTAACACCCGCGAGCGGGTCTGCCGCTCCGAGGAATACCCGGTCAAGGCGGTCGGGAACCGGACAGGCGCCGCCTGCGTGGCCAAGGACCAGGAGCCGCCGTCCGGGTACGTGCGCTACCCGGCCGGCAAGGAGCCCGTCTACGTCGACGACGAGTGGTACCGCTACTGGCAGACGAAGATCGTCGACGAGCACGGCACCGTCGTCGGTTAAAGCTGCTTCGCGTGCCCCGGCAGCTCGGCCGTGGCCAGGCCGGCGAGGATGTCCGCGATCGACATCGACGCGTCGACGAGGCACTGGCCGTTGGACAGGAGCAGCGACGGTACCGTCGAAGCCAGCTCGGCCCCGCTCAGCCCCTCCGCGAGCAGGCACAGCGCCTCGCCCTGGGCCGCGATCCTGGTCCGCAGCCCGTCGGGGCCGCCGGCCAGCCCGGCGACGCGCGCGAGGGTCCACGGGTCCTGGGCGAGGCGGTTGTCGTACGTCGCGACCGCCCCCGACGCCGCCCCGCTCACCGCCGCGATGGTCGCCGCCGTCACCAGCGACACGTGGGCCAGGACCTGCTCGGTCGACCACTCCCCCGGCGGCGGCGCGGGCCGCGGCTCGGTCTTGAGCAGCGTGGCGAAGGCCTGCCGCAGGCCGGTGGCGTCGTAGGTCTCAGGCATGGGCGCGGCCCATCGCCCACGGCGCCGTCGGCAGCACGTCGCCGGTCTCCAGCAGCGACTTGAGGTTGGCCAGGACAGCCGGCCAGCCCGCCGAGATGCCCTGGTACTGGTCCACGTTCGCCAGCCGCTCGTGCGTGACGGTCAGCCGGACGATCGACTCGTGCGGCTCGACGAGGAAGGTCACGGTCGAGGGCTCCCGGTCCTCGTCGGGCGAGTCCTCGAAGGTCATCACCAGCCGGGTCGGCGGCGAGCTCTCGAGCACTTTCCCGGCGACGGCGTTGCCGCTGCCGTCCGGGCGTTGCAGCTCCCACGGCGAGCCGGGCTCCCAGTCGGAGACGGCCGGGTGGCCCCAGTACCGGGCGGACAGGTCGGCGTCGGTCAGCGCCCGCCACACCTGCTCGGCGGTGGCGTGGATGTAGGTGACGTACACATAGGTCGGAACGGTCGTCGTCATGGCGTGCTCCTCCTCGGCTTGGCGCCGGATCGCGCCGAGCGCCCGCAGGCGCGGCTGGTCGAACCCCGAGATCCAGCGCTCCTCGATGTCGTGGATCGGGGCCGGGTTCAGGTAGTGCAGCCGCTCCCGCCCCCGCCGCACGACGGTGACGAGATTGGCCCGCACGAGGATGTCGATGTGCTGGGTGGCCGACTGCCGGGCCATGCCGAGCTCGTCGCACAGCTCCCGCAGGGTCTGGCCGTTGCGCGCGCGGAGCCGGTCGAGCACGGTGCGCCTGGTCTCGTCGGCGAGCGCCTTGAACACGAGCTCCATGGTCCCCATTATGCAGGTGTTTGCCTGCCTATTGTCAACGCCACAATCTGCGGGTGACGTTCCGACTTGTTGCCCCGCCCCTGGACGGCCGCCTCGTCCGCCTCGAGCCGCTCGACGACCGCCACGCCGCCGACCTGGCCGAGGCGGGCGGCGGGGACCGCGACTCCTTCGGCTGGACCTGGGTGCCGCGCCCCGAGGAGCTGCCGGCCTACAACGCGGACATGCGGGCGCGGATGGACGCCGGGCGGATGATGTCGTACGCCCAGATCTCCCGCCGATCCGGCAAGGCCGTCGGCGGCACGTCGTTCTGGGACCCGCGCTTCCTGCCGGGTACGCAGGATCTGTACGCGGTCGAGGTCGGCTTCACCTGGCTGGGACCGGCGGCCCAGGGCACGGGCATCAACGCGGAGGCGAAGCTGCTGCTGTTCACGCACGCGTTCGAGACGTGGCGCGTGGCCCGGGTCGACCTGAAGACCGACGCCCGCAACGAGCGCTCCCGCGCCGCGATCGCTGCGGTCGGCGCCACGTTCGAGGGCGTGCTGCGCAACTGGTCGCAGTCGTGGGCCGCCGGCGAGGCCGGCCGGCTGCGCGACTCGGCGATGTACTCGATCACCGCGGACGAGTGGCCGCAGGTCAAGGCGCGGCTGCGGGAGCGCGTCGACCGGTACCGCTAATCGTCCATCCGGGCCCTCAGCACGTCGACCTCGCAGCCCGGTTTGGCCGGGTCGAACCCGTGCTCGGCGAGCCAGCGCACGTTGCACAGGCTGCGCAGCGACCACCAGGCCCGGATCGCGTCCAGGTCCACCTCGGTGCCGTACCCGGCGAGGACGGCAGCGAGGTGCTCCTCGTGCCCGAGCGTGAGGGTGGCCAGGTCGAACATCGCGTCGCCGCGGGCCGCCTCGGACCAGTCCAGCACGCCGGTGACGGTGTCGCCGTCCACGAACACGTGCGAGAGCTGCAGGTCGCCGTGGACGAACACCGGCTCGTACGGCCGCAGCGCGCGTTCCGCGATCCGCCGGTTCCGCTCGACGAGGTCCGCGGGCAGGATGCCGCCCGCGACGAGCAGGTCGCACTCGGTCGCAAGTTGCGCGGCGAGCGCGTCGCGGCTCGGGGCCTCCCACGGCGGCAGTGGCGCCTCGTGCAGCGTGCGCACGGCGGCCCCGGCGGCGGCCCACGCGGCGGGCGAGGCGCTCGACGGCTCGCCGAGCTTCCCGAGCGCCCGCCCCGGAAGCCGGGCGAGGGCGAGCGCCGGCGGCTGGTACCAGAGCAGCCTCGGAGTCGGGATCGGCGCGAGGGCCATGGCGGCCGCCTCGGCCTCCAGCCGCGCCGGGTCGCCGTCGACCTTCACGAACACGTCCCCGACCCGCAGCGTCGTGCGCTCCGAGTGCGCCACCACGACCTGAACCTCGTCCACGCCGGTCATTGTCCCGGACCCTTGCTCGTCCAGTTGTACCTATGTCACGCTGGACGGCATGTACATGGACATCGTGATCCTCAGCCACCTGCAGCGCGGCCCCGTCCACGGCTACGAGCTGAAGCGCAACGTGTCCGCGACGACGGCGTACGCGCTGCACAACAACACGCTCTACCCGGCCCTGCGCCGCTTCGAGGAGTCCGGCGCCGTCACCCGCACCGCCGAGCAGCAGGAGGGCAAACCGCCCCGGCACGTGTACGCCATCACCGACCTCGGCCGCGAGCTGCTGCACGACATGCTGGCCGACCTGCCCGCCGAGCTGGCCGCCGACGAGCCGGAGTTCCTGACCCGCCTCGGCCAGTTCGAGCACCTCACGACGGACGAGCGGCGGCGGGTGCTGGCCGCGCGTACCACAGCGCTGGAAACGCGGGCCGAGCACATGCGCGCCCTGGCCGACAAGTCGCGGGACCACCACTGGGGCGGCCTGGTCGTCGCCGAGCTCGCCGCCCGCGTCGACCGCGAGCTGGCCTGGATCGCCGAACTGCGGGCCCGGGCATGAGACTCACCGGCCTGATGCAGCTCGGCCTGCTCGCCGGCCCGCTGCTCACCATGGTCGACTCGTCGATCGTCAATGTCGCCGCCCCCGACATCGCCGCCGAGCTGCACGCCGGCCTGGCCGACACGCAGTGGGTGGTGAGCGGCTACCTGCTGGCCCTGGCGGCCGGGCTGACCGCGACGTCGTACCTGGCCCGCCGCTTCGGCACCATGCGCGTCTACGCCGTCGCGATGCTGGGCTTCGTAGCAGCGTCCGTCCTGTGCGCCGCCGCCCCCGGCATCTGGTGGCTGGTCGCCGCCCGCGCCCTGCAGGGCCTCACCGGCGCGCCGCTCGTCCCGCTCGCGATGAGCGTCCTGCTCGGCCAGGGCGCCGCCCGCCGCATCCCGGTCGCCGCCGGCCTGCTGTTCTTCCTCGCCCCGGCCCTGGGCCCGGCACTCGGCGGACTGCTGATCGCCGTCGGCGGCTGGCGCTGGATCTTCCTCGTCAACCTGCCGATCGGTCTGCTGGCGTTGCTGGGCCTGCGCCGCCTGCCGCCCGAGCTCGCCCCGGCCGGCTCCCCCGCCGCCCGCCCCGACCCCGTGGGCCTGCTCCTGCTCGCCACCGGCCTCGTCGCCGCCCTCGCCCACGCGGTCGTCCTCGGCGCCGTTTTCCTTGTCCTGTACGTCCTGTGGGCCCGCCGCACCGCCACCCCCGCCGTCGACCTCACCCTGCTGCGGCACCGACGCTCCGCCCTGGCCCTCGGCCTGAGCGTCCTGTCGTCGGTGGTCGCGTTCGCCGCGGTCTTCCTGCTGCCGGTCTTCACCGAGTCCGTCCAGCACCACACGGCCCTCGCCACCGGTGTGGCGCTGCTCCCGCAGGGCATCGTCACTGGCCTCGGCACCGCCGCCGGCTCCCGCCTCGCCGACCGCTACGGCGTGCGCCCCCTCGTCCTCGCCGGCTTCCTGCTGCTGTCCCTGGCCAGCGCCGGCCTGCTCCTCGTCACGGCCGCCACCCCGCTCTGGGCCACGGCGGCCATCCTCTCCGGCCGCGCCGCCGCGATCGGCTTCGGCATCACGCCGCTGCTGTCGGTCATGCTGGACCCGCTGACCGACGACCAGCTCGCCGACGGCAACACCCTGTTCAACATCGCCCAGCGCCTCGGCGGCTCGCTGGGCGTCGGCGCGCTGGGCTCTCTCCTCGCGGCGCGGGCGGCGCGGGTCGGGCCGATCGTCGGCTTCCACGAGATCGGCCTGATCCTCACGCTGCTGGCGCTGCTCGCCGCCGTCCTCGCCCTGCCCCTCCCCCACCGGGCCGCGGCGCGAACGTGAAGACCCCGAGCACCGCGGCGATGAGGGCGATGGCGAACGAGTCGCCGTAGAGCCAGCCGCCCGCGAACTCGACGTCGGCGGTACCGGGAATGTGCAGCACCTGCATGCGCTCGCCCGGCTCCGGCCGGGGGTCGCCGCGGCCCCGGTCCAACTCGGCCTCGCGGCCGGCGACGGTCAGGAAGATCGCGCCGGACTCCACGCGGGTCACGAGCGCGTCGGCGGTGCGCCCGTACCGGTCGAAGCGGTACGCGTCGTAGAACCCGTCCACGGTCCATACCAGCGTGACGGCGAAGCCCAGCGCCACAAGGACCCGCGCGACCGTCGCGAGTGGACGGTCCCAATTCCACCGCTCCCCCTCGGCGCGGTGGCGATCCTTGAGCAGGTAGTGCCAGGCGTACACGGCGGCGACCGTCATCGGCACGCCGAACAGGCCGCCGCCCACGCCCACGGCCAGCGCTGCCTCCAGGTCCACCAGCGATGCCAGGGCGAGCACCGCCCAGTACACGAGGGCGATGCCCGTCGTGAAGCTCACGTAGAAGTACGGGTGCCGGCCCCACCAGCCGAGGTCCGCGCTGCTCGCCATGCGTCCATGGTGCGGGGCTTGTCAACGCCGACAGGGTCGTGCGGCACGAGGGCAGGAAGCGCCTCTCGATCGAGGTCGACGACGCCGCACTGTTCCGTGCCCGGGACGCTCTCCAAGGTCACCATCAACGTCAACGACCGGAGCGACGAAGTACGAAGCCGCCCGCCTCGCCGACGACCCGGCCGAGGTGCCAACGCTGGGCACGTCCCTGGCGATGCTGCTCGACGCCGCCCTCGGCAGCGGCGGGGACATCGCACACCTGGAGACCGGGCGGCTCAGCGACCTGGCCACGTGACGAGTGGCGGTGCCGGATTGGCCGGTCGGCACTCCCTCAACCGGGGTCACCGCCAATAGCGTCCCCGGGCATGTGGCTGCAACGATTCGGCGCCTGCTGCGGCGTCCTGCTCGGACTGACCATCGCCCTGCCCGGGGCCGTCGAGGCGTTCACCGGCGAGACCTCGGCGACCGGCCTCGTGCTCGGCCTCGGCACCGCGCTCGCCGCCCCCACCGCCACCGCCCTGTACCTGCATCAGCGGGAGAGGGCGGGGCGGTTCGGGGCGGCGGCGTTCGCGGTACACCTGCTGGGTCTGGGGCTCTTCACCGGCGTCGCGTTCGCGCTCAACGTCGTGCTCTTCTATCTCGATCCCGCGACCGTCGCCGCGGTCAAAGACGGGCCGACCGGGCCGGCGCTGCTCGCGTGTGCGGGCGTGTTCGTCGCCGGGACGCTGCTGTTCGGGGCGTCGCTGCTGCGGGCCGGGGTGTTCCCGAAGGTGCCCGCGGCCGGCTACGGGCTGGCGCTCACGCTCCTCGCGGCGCTCGCCCCGCTGGACGACACGGCGTGGACGAGCCTGGTCCACGTGGCCGCGGGCGCGTCCGTGACCTGGTTGTCGCTCGTCGCCCTCCCGCGCCGGGCCCTGGTGCAAGTAGCCTGACCGCCATGACGGCCGTACCGGTGCGCTGGGTGCCGTTCGTGCTGTGCGGGGCGGTGCTCGTCGCCGGGCTGGCCGCGCATCCCCTCGACGCGTCCACGGCCGGGTTCGCCGCCGGCGTCCTCGCGCTCGGCGTCGTCGAGGCCGTCGACCGCGGGCACCGGGCGTGGCTGCTCGCCCGGGTGGCGGTGCTCGCGGCCGTGGTGCCGTTCGACCCCGACGGTCTCACCGGCGCCCTGTTCATCACCGTTCCCTTCGCGGCGTACTTCGCTGTCGGCCGCCGCACCGCCATCGCCCTCGGCGTCGCGGGCGCGGCGGTGCTGACGGCCGGCTACGCGCTCACGGGCCGCGGCGACCCGCGGGACCTCGTGATGTACGCCGTCGGCCTGACCCTCGCGCTCACCGCGGCGGCGCTCGCGGCCGGCGGGCTGCAACGGGCGGAGGAACTGGCCGCGGCCCGCGAGCGCAACCGGGTCGCCCGCGACATCCACGACAGTCTCGGGCACCATCTGACCGCGATCGCCGTACAGCTGGAAAAGGCCGACGCCTTCCGCGACCGCGACCCGTCCGCGGCGGCACAGGCGGTCACCGACGCCCGCTGGTCGGCGCGGCAGGCCCTGGCCGAGGTCCGCGACTCGGTCCGCCAGCTGCGCGACGACCCGCCCTCCCTGCACGACCTGGCCCGCCACGCGGCCGACGTCACGGTCGACATCGCGGGCGACGAGGAGTCGCTGGCGGCGCCGGTGCGGCTCGCGCTGTACCGGGCGGCGCAGGAGGCCCTGACCAACGCCCGCCGCCACGGCCGGGCCCGCGCCATGTCGGTCGTCGCCGACCTCCGCGGCGGCACCGCGACCCTGACCGTGACCGACGACGGCACCGGCCTGCCGGACGAGCCGGGCACGGGGTTCGGCCTGCGCGGCATGCGCGAACGCGTCGAACAGCTCGGCGGCACCCTCTCCGTCGCCCCCGCCTCCCCGGGTGTGCGGGTCCGGGTGAGCATCCCCGCATGACCAACCCCGTGCGCGTCCTGGTCGTCGACGACCAGCAACTGGTCCGCGACGGCATCGCATCGCTGCTGAGCATCCAGCCCGGCATCGAGGTCGCCGGCACCGCCGCGTCGGGCGAGGAGGCGCTTTCCCAAACCGCCGCGTTGGTACCGGATGTGATCCTCATGGACGTCCGCATGCCCGGCATGGACGGCGTGGAGGCGACCCGCGCGATCCGCCGCGCCCACCCCACCTGCCGCGTGGTCATGCTGACCACCTTCGACGACGACGCCTACGTGGCTTTGGCCCTGCGGGCGGGCGCGGACGGCTACCTGTTGAAGGACCTCGGCGCGGCCGAACTCGCCGACGCCGTACGCCTGGTCCACCGCGGCGTGGCGCAGATCGACCCGTCCGTGGCCCGCCGCCTCGCCGCCGCCCGCCCGGCCGACGCCCCAGACGAGCTGACGGGCCGCGAACTGGAAATCCTGCGCCTGGTCGCCACGGGCGCCACGAACCGCGAGATCGCGGGCCGCCTGTTCCTGAGTGAGGGCACGGTGAAGAACTACATCTCGCGCATCCTGACCCGCCTGAACCTGCGCGACCGCACCCAGGCCGCGGTGTACGCCCGCGACCGCGGCCTCCTGCCGTAGCCGACCGCAATACGATCACCAGGTGGTGGAGGGCGCCCGAGCCTGCGTCACGCGATCCGGCCACAGCGGCCGATCCGCGCACCTGATGTCGGCCGGCGGCACGCCGCCCGGAGCGGGCGTCTGGGTGGCGGGTGTCAATCGGCCGCTTCGCCGGTCCGGCGCAAGTCGCCGAGGATGACGGTCTGCTTCTTGGCTTCGAACTCCGCCGGAGTCAGAATTCCCGACGCCTTCAGCTCGGCCAGTTGCCGGATGACCGCGAGCTTGTCGGCGGCCGGTTCGTGGCTGCCGTCCCTGGCAGGCCGGGCCGGGTCGCGCTTGAGCCGATCGAACTCGGCGCGCGTCAGCGCCCCGCTGCTGCGCAGCTGGTTCAGCTGCCGCATCCGTGCCTTGTCGTGGTTGTCCGCGGGCCCCGTCCGGCTGACGCGTCGGGACACGTGGCCGCCGACCACGGCGCCGGTCTTCGCCGGCTGCGGACTGGTCGGGCTCGCGCGCCGCTCCCGCGAGAACCTCACGAACGCGGGGATCCAGATCGCGATGCCCGCCGGGATGAAGATCGAGGCCATGATGTAGATGCCGAGGTTCGCGTCCGCGCCGAGTGTCTGCGTGAATGCCTTGAACAGCAGGGCAAGGCCGCCCCCGAGAAATCCGACGGTCCAGACGATCTGCCCTGCGCCCGGCTTGGCCAGACCCGCCTTGCTCACGAAGAGGCTTGTCAGCCACACGAAGAAGCCGACCGGGAGAGCCAGGCCCCAGACGGCGGAGCCTTCCGGGCACTCGCGTGCGGTCACATACGGGCCGCCCGACCCGCAGGTGCCCGTGTCGAGGAGATGGCTGATGGCGATGCCGAGCATGGCGACGCCGCCGAGGCCGAGCGCCAGGCTCACAATCTCACGCGTGGTCAGCTTCATCCAGCTCTCCCCGGGGTCGGTCGAGGCCGCAACGATCGCAAGCTGCCCCACAGCGTTGCACCGACGTCAGGACGGTCCTGTCCGGAAACCGACGGCAGAGCAGCCGGAGGTCCCAAGGCATTCGTTCGGCCAGCGCCAGACCAGGACCAGCCGCGCGTACCCCGGCACGACAGGAAGCCGCCCCGGCCGAGCCGACGCCCGCAACCACGAGTGACAAGCCCGGGCCGACCAGCACACCATCAGTGTCTGTTCGATGAGGGGCGCTCCGGCGAACTCCGCACGCGTGCCGACCGTGGGGACAAGACCGCGCTGTACAAGCTGGTACGCCTGCTGCACGGGCAGGGCCGGCACGGCGCCGCCATCCAAGCAGTCGCCGACATCGACCCGACCGACGCCTACGCTGCTGAGCTTGCCCACCGGCGACCGAGCGGCAGGTAGCCACGCCGCAGCGGTAGCGCCCTCAGCGGCATGCGCCGACTGTGCGGCGGGCGGGATGGTGCGCCTTCGCCTCGCTGCGGCAAGCTGTGCGGATGCAGACTGTGTACGAGGCGGCGGGTGGCGAGGCGGGTCTGCTGCGACACACCGAACGGCTGGCCGCGTACTGGGCCGAGGCACTCGCCGGCCCGGCCGTCTACACGCAGCGCCACGGCGACGAGACGTCGGTGGTCCGGATGCACAGCGGCAACAGCCTGCACGAGGGAGATGGACCACAGGGCGATCGCATGCTTCGATGACGCCCTGGATGCGGCCGGCCTGACCGCCGAGCCACTGCGCCAGGTCCTGTCGGCTGTTCACCCATGATCACGTGCGCGCGCATCGGCGTGAGTGCGCATCCCTCGCGATCAGAAGCGCTCGCACCCAACGGTTCAAGGTCGGCCTGGCCGGGCGCAAAGCTCACCCCGCAGCACCCGTGTCCATGGCGATCGCCCGCAACGGGCCGGGAAAGCCACCCCGGCCCGTCCACGATCGCACCACTCCAATCACAGTCCGGCCGTATGCAGAAGTTCGAGCCACGCGGCCGGCTGGTCCAGGTGCGCGTCGTGGCCCGCGTCCGCGATGACCTCGTACCCCACCGAAGGCCGCAAGGCACGCATCCGCGCGTCCTCCTCCGCCGGGCACGTCCCGCGCGACCCGCGAATCAGCACCGTAGGCGCAGCAATCGAGGCCCACTCGTCCCACCGCGCCTGCGAAGCCACCGGCCGGATCGAGGCCTCCATCACGTCGGCGTCGAACCGCGGCCGCAGCCCGTCGGAAGCCGGCTCAAGGTCGGAAGCCCAAGCCCGCGCGGTAGCAGTCCCGCCCAGGAACTCCTCCGCCGCGGCGCGCGACGCGAACGGCACAGGCCACCCCGCGAACCAGCGCCCCAGCCGCGCCGGATAGTCGTCGTCCGGCGCCATCCCGCCCACCCCCGCCTCCAGCATGACCAGCCGCGAGACCAGCTCCGGGTGCCACGCCGCCAGCAGCATCGCCGTATGGCCGCCCATCGACTGCCCCGCCACGAACGCCGGGCCCCCGCCGCACAGCTCCGACACGACGAACGCGGCGTCCGCCACGAAGGCGCGGCGGGACAGGTCCACAGGGCGGCGGGTGCTGTGCCCGTGGCCCCGCGCGTCCGGGACGACGACGCGGAAACGGTCCGTCAGGGCAAGGGCGGTCGGGGTCAGTTCCAAAGCCGCGCCGGCCAGGCCGTGCAGCAGCAGGACCGGCGGGGCGGAGGCAGGACCGCCGACGAGGCAGGACAGGACGACGTCGGCGCGGTGGAGTTCGATGCGTTGCACGAAACCATGATCCCCGACGCGGAAAACCACATCAGAGGATCTTTCGGGCATTTAGGATGACGGCAGGCAAGATCGAGCGGGGGGATTCATGCACAGTCGAGGGCGGTACGCCGTCGCCGTCACGTTCAGTACCGCGGCGACCCTCGTGGCCACCGCCGCGGGCGCCGGGGCCGTCACGGAGGCGCCGGCCGGGCACACCGTCGCGCGGTACGAGATGAACGAGAGCCAGAACGCCCGCACCATGGTGGACGGCTCCGGCCACGGCCTCGACGGCGCCGTCGGGCCGGAGGTGCGCACGGGCGTGCGGGCGCAGGGCGAGACCGGGTACCGCTTCGAGCGCCTCGAACCCGACACCCCGCCCACGCATCCGGGGCACCTCGCGACCGTGCGCAGCGCGCCGGACCTCAACCCCGGGAACCGGGACTTCGCGGTGACGGTGCGGCTGCGCACGCAGTACCACTTCGGGAACATCGTCCAGAAGGGACAGGCGACGGTCGACGGCGGGAACTACAAGCTGCAGATCCCGAGCGGGGTCGCGCAGTGCCTGTTCCGGGGCGACCGCGGCACGCTCATCGTCTCCTCGCGCAGCCGGCTCAACGACGGGGGCTGGCACACGATCCGCTGCGAGCGGACGCAGGCCGGGATCGCGCTCGTGGTCGACGGGCGGACCGAGGCGCGCAAGGCCGGCTGGACCGGGTACATCGCCAACGGCTGGCCGCTGTCCATCGGCGGGAAGACCGACTGCGACCAGCGCGAGGTGGGCTGCGACTACTACGCGGGCGACCTGGACTACGTCTCGCTCGAGGCGCGCTAACCTCGCCCGTGTGGACGACTATCTGGCGCGGATCGGCGCCGCCCGGCCTGCCGAGGCGGACCTGGCGGCGCTGCGCACGTTGCAGCGGGCGCACCTGGGCACGGTGCCGTTCGAGAACCTGAGCATCGGCCTCGGCGAGCCCGTCGTGCTCGACGGCGAGGGGCTGCTCGACAAGATCGTGCGGCGCCGGCGGGGCGGGTTCTGCTACGAGGTCAACGGGGCGTTCGCGCTGCTGCTGCGCTCCCTCGGGTACGACGTCAGCCTGCACTCGGCCCGCACCTGGAACGGCTCCGGGTATGGGTTCCCGTTCGACCACCTGGCCCTCAAGGTCCGCCTCGGCGGCGAGGACTGGCTGGTCGACGTCGGGTTCGGCAAGTTCGCGCACCACCCGCTGCGGCTGGCCACCACGCAACCGCAGGACGATCCGGGTGGCGTCTACACCGTCACCCCGCACGACGAGGGGCACGACGTCGCCGGCCCGGGCGGCCCGGAGTACCGGATCGACTCCCGCTCCTATGCCCTGAGCGACTTCGGGCCGACGTGCTGGTTCCACCAGACCTCGCCGCAGTCGCACTTCACCCGGTCGCTGACGTGTTCCCGGCTCACCGACGACGGCCGGCTCACGCTCGCCGGCGACAAGCTCATCCACACCACCGCCGAGGGGCGCGAGGAGCGCGTCCTTTCCAAGCCCGAAACGCTGCTCGTGTACCGCCAGAGCTTCGGCATCGCGCTCAGCTCGCTTCCGGCCCCGAAGTTCCCGGCGTGACGAGCCCGGTCTCGTAGGCAACCACGATCGCCTGGGCCCGGTCGCGCAGACCGAGCTTGGACAGGATCCGGGCCACGTGCGTCTTGACGGTGGCATCGGAGAGGAACAGCCGCTCGGCGAGCTCGGCGTTGGACAGCCCGCGGGCCAGCAGCGCCAGCACCTCGACCTCGCGGGGCGTCAGCGTGGACAGGTCGCGGTGCAGGGTGGCGGTGCGGGCGTCGCGGGCCGCGTACCGCTCGATGAGCCGCCGGGTGATCGCCGGCGCCAGCAGCGCGTCCCCGGCCCGCACCAGGCGGACGGCGGCGACGAGCTGTTCGGGGCTGACGTCCTTGAGCAGGAACCCGGACGCGCCGGCGGACAGCGCCGCGTAGACGTACCGGTCCAGGTCGAACGTGGTCAGGATGACGACCCGGGGCGCGGTGGCGGCGCCGTCGGCGAGGATGCGGCGGGTCGCCTCGAGGCCGTCCATCTCCGGCATCCGCACGTCCATGAGCACCACGTCGGGCACGGTGCGGCGGACCGCCTCGACCGCCTCCACCCCGTTGGCGGCCTCGGCGACGACGTCGATCCCGTCGGCGGTGAGGATCATCCGGAACCCGGTCCGGACGAGGGCCTGGTCGTCGGCGATCACCACGCGCAGCGGGCCGGTCAAGAGTTGCCCTCCAACGGAATCTCGGCCACCACGCGGAATCCGCCGGTCGGGCGCGGGCCGGCGGTGAGCGTACCGCCGTACACCGCCAGCCGTTCGCGCAGCCCCGCGAGGCCGCGGCCGCTGCCGTGCGCGCCCGCCGCCGGCACCCCGCCCGAGTCGGCGACGTCGACGGTGAGCACCCGCTCGTCGGCCGACACGACGACGTCGACGGCCGCGCCCGCCGCGTGCTTGACGGCGTTGGTGAGCGCCTCCTGCACGACCCGGTACGCGGCCAGCCCGATCCCCGGCGACACCTCCGGCGCGGCCACGGCCAGGGTGACCGGCACCCCGGTCTCGCGGACCCGGGCCACCAGCGTCTCCAGCTGCTCCAGGCCCGGCTGCGGGGCCAGGTCGGCACCGTCGGCGTCGACGGTGAGCAGCCCGATCACCTGCCGCAGCTCGGTCAGCGCGGCCCGCCCGCCGGCCTCGACGGCCAGCAGCGCCTCCCGGGCCTGGTCCGGCTGCGCGTCCATCACCTTGCGGGCGGCGCCGGCCTGCACCACCATCACGCTGACGTTGTGGGTGACGACGTCGTGCAGCTCCCGCGCGAGCCGCGCCCGCTCGCGGTCCACGGCCAGGCGGGCGGCGTTCTCCCGGTCGCGCTCGGCGGCGCGGGCCCGCACCCGCCAGGTGTGGATGGCGTTCGCGGCCAGGCCGACCGAGGAGAACATCAGGAACAGCAGCAGGCCCTGCGGCAGGCTCGGCACGTTCTCCTGCAGGTCGCTCACCGCGATCGCGGCCGCGACGACCACGCTGGCCAGGGCCAGGTTGCGGTAGCGGGAGTACATCGGGGCGCTGTACGCGGCGATCACGGAGGCGACGACGGTCCAGGTCGGGTCGCCGTCCATGCGGTACACCCGGAACGCGCACACCGCAATGAGCAGGAACGAGCCCAGGGGGTAGCGGCGCCGGAAGGCCAGCGGCAGCGCGGTCAGCGCGGCGACGATCAGCAGCGCACCGGCCGGCTCGCTGTCCTCGGGCGGCGGGAACGGCATGCGGTACCGGGCCTGCGGGGCGCCTGGCGCTTCCGGCAGATCCGGCAGATCCGGCCGGTCCGGGGTGTAGGGACCGAACGGGCCGTACACGACGATGGGCACGTCGGCGTCGTGCCCGACCGGCTCGGTGGCGCCGTTGACCGCGCCGACGGCCAGCAGCACGGCGAGGATGATGTCGGCCGCCCACGCCCACGCGGTGGGCCGCGGCTGGTTCGGCGTCTCCGCGCGCAGCCAGGCCACCGCGGCCCCCCATGGCCGGGCGACGAGTTCCCGCAGCTTCACCCGCCCAGTCTCGCCGACGCCCGGCCCGGCGCGCGTCGGGACCGGTGCGTACATCGCAAGGATGACCCCGCCACCTGTACGCCTCGTGGCCGACCCGAAACCCGCACGGCGGCCGACGTGCCGGGACCGGCGGCGGCCATAGCGTCCGCGGCATGACCGAATCAGGGGTGCTCATCGAGTTCGACGATGTGACCAAGCAGTACGAGGGCGGCACGGCGGCCCTGGCGGGGCTCAGCCTGCGGGTGCGGCGCGGGGAGGCCCTCGCGGTGCTGGGACCGTCCGGCAGCGGGAAGTCCACGCTGCTCAACCTCATCGCCGGGCTGGACCGTCCGACGGCGGGGACGGTGACCGTCGACGGGGTGCGGGTGGACAAGCTGTCGGAGGCGGGCTCGGCGCAGTACCGGCGGCAGCGGATCGGCATGGTGTTCCAGTTCTTCAACCTCCTGGACGATCTGACCGTCGCCGACAACGTCCTGCTGCCCGCGCAGCTGTCCGGCACCGCGCGCGGTGCGGCCCAGAAGCGCGCCCAGGAACTGCTGGAGTACCTCGGGGTGGCCCGGCACGCGAAGGCGTTCCCGGGCCGGCTCTCCGGCGGCGAGCGGCAGCGGGTGGCGGTGGCCCGGGCGCTGATGAACCGGCCGCCGCTGCTGCTGGCCGACGAGCCGACCGGCGCCCTGGACACCGCCTCCGGCCAGGAGGTCCGCCACCTGCTCACCGAGCTCAACCGGGACGGCCAGACGCTGCTGCTGGTCACCCACGACCTGGCCCTGGCCGAGGCGTGCGCGACCCGGACCATCTCGCTCGTCGACGGCCGGCTGGCCTCCTCGCCGCTGGGCGTGACGGCGTGAGCGCGGGCATCGGCGGCATCGTGCGCTCCGGTGTCGGCCGGCGCCGGGTGCAGACCGTCGTCATGGTGCTGACCACGCTGCTCACCGTGACCGCGTCGGTGCTGGCGGTCGGGCTGCTGGTGGCGTCCTCGGAGCCGTTCGCGCGGGCCTTCGACCGCCAGCACGGCGCCCACCTGACCGCCCAGTTCGACGCCTCGAAGGTGACCGCCGCCCAGCTCGAGGCCACCCGGAAGGCGACCGGGGTGACGGAGGCGGCCGGCCCGTACCCGACGGCCGAGCTCGTGCCGACCGTGGTGAGCAGCAAGCTCGGCATCCCCGAGGGCGTCGAGCTGCCGTCGTTCACCATGGTCGGCCGGCCCGACGCCGGCACCGGGCTGGACCGGCTGGAGCTGACCGAGGGACGGTACGCGACCGCCGCCAACGAGATCGTCTTCCTCGACGACAGCGGCCCGTTCTCCGTCGGTGACCGGTTCCGCGTCCAGGGCGCCCCCGGGCAGCCGGTGCTGACGGTCGTCGGCACCGCCCGCTCGATCGGCCGCACCGGCCAGGTCTGGGCCCTTCCGGCCACCGTCACCGCGCTCACGCCCGAGGGCAAGGGCGGACTGCAGATGTTGTACCGCTTTGCCAGCGCCACGACCGACGCCGACATCAACGCCGGCAAGGACGCCGTCGCCGCCACCATGCCGGAGGGCGCCCTGCAGGGCGGCACGTCGTGGCTCACCGTGAAGACCGATACCGAGCGGATCGCGGCCACCTTCGCCCCGTTCGTCACCGCGTTCGGCGTGCTCGGCCTGGTCATGTCGGTGCTCATCATCGGCATCGTGGTCAGCGGCGCGGTCGGCTCGGCCACCCGGCGCATCGGCATCCTCAAGGCCCTCGGCTACAGCCCGGGCCAGGTCGCCCGCGCCTACGTCATGCAGGCCCTGATCCCGGCGACGATCGGCGCGCTGCTCGGCGTGCCGCTGGGCAACCTGGCCGCCGTGCCGATCCTCAACGAGGAGGGCGAGGCCTTCGGCACCGGCGTGAACACCATCGACTGGTGGATCTCGCTCGCCGTCCCCCTCGCCACCCTGGCCGCGGTCGCCGTCACCGCGTTCGTGCCGGCGCTGCGGGCCGGGCGGCTGCGCACCGTCGACGCCCTCGCCGTCGGCCGCACCCCGTCACTCGGCCGCGGCCGGGCCGCCCGGCACCTGCTGGGCCGCCTGCCGCTGCCCCGCCCGGTGAGCCTGGGCCTGGCCAACCCGTTCACCCGCCCCGGCCGCTCGGCGACGATCGCCGCCGCGGTGGCGCTGGGCGCGCTCGGCGTCACGTTCGGCACCGGCCTGGCCCTGTCGGTCGGCGAGGTCCAGGCCGCGATGAACAAGCGCACCGCCGGCGACGTCGAGGTCGGCATGGCCCCGCCGTCCCCCGACCGGCCGCCGCCGGCGTCGTCCGAGCCCGACACGGCCGCGATCGAGGCCGCCATCAAGGCCCAGCCCGGCACCGCCAAGTTCTTCGCCATGCAGGACGCGGAGGTCACCGTGGCCGGCCTGACCGGCACCACCCGCGCCATGCTGTTCGACGGCGACGCCTCCTGGGCCAGCTACGAGATGATCAGCGGCCGCTGGTTCTCCAAGCCCGGCGAGGCGGTCGTCCCCAGCGGCTTCCTCGACGCGGCCGGCGTGCACGTCGGCGACACCATCACCGTGTCCAGCAACGGCACCTCGGCCAAGCTCACGATCGTCGGCGAGGCCCTCGACCTGAGCGGCGACGGCCGCAAGCTCATCACCGACAAGCGCTCCCTGGACGGCGTGCAGCTCGGCGAGGACCGGTTCAAGCTGTGGGAGGTGCTGCTGACGGACGGGACGGACCTCGGGCAGTACACGGAAAAGCTGAACACGGCCCTCGGGGACAAGGGCCATGCCGAGGTCAACGTCGGCGAGATCGGCGAGACGGTCGTCGTCATCGACACGCTGGCCTTCACGCTCACCCTGATGCTCGTGGCCGTGGCGGGCCTCGGCGTGCTCAACACCGTCGTGCTGGACACCCGCGAGCGCGTCCACGAGCTCGGCGTCTTCAAGGCGCTGGGCATGGGCCCCAGGCAGACCGTGGCGATGGTCCTCACCTCGGTCGCCGGACTGGGTCTGGTGGCCGGCCTGCTGGGCGTCCCGGCCGGCATCGCCCTGCACGACTGGGTCATCCCGTCGATGGGCCACGCCGCCGGCACCCGCTTCCCCCCGAAGATCCTGCAGGTGTACTCCCTGAGCGTCCTCGCACCCCTCGCGCTCGGCGGCCTCGTCATCGCCGTGGCCGGTGCCCTGCTGCCGGCCGGCTGGGCGGCCCGGACCAGTACCGCGAGAGCCCTGCGCACCGAGTAGTGTTCCGGCGCATGGAGTTGCAGCGCAGTCGCCGATCCTTCGGTTTCGCTCTCCTCGTCGCCGTGTTCGCCCTCGCCGCCCTGGTCTGCGCCTGGGGCAGCGACAACGGCCCCGGCCGCCTCATCCTGGCGGCCGGCGGCCTGCTGGGCCTCGTCATGGCCGCCATCCTGATCCGCGACGAGTTCCGCCCCTTCGTCTTCACCATCGCGGCCGACGGCATCACGACCCGTGACGGCCTGCAGCCCTGGACGTCGATCGACCGCATCGTCCTCGACGAGCCGGTGCCGCCCGCGATGTCCGGCCCCCACCTGATCCTGGAACCGGGCGGGCGGATCGTGCTGAAGCTGCAGGACGTACGACAGTCGCAGGCTTCGGTTGTTGCGGCCCTGGAGGAGCACGCCGGCCCGCGCTTCGAGAACCGCCTCGCCCGCCGCGCCGACAAGCCCTCCTTCGTCACGGTGCTGCGCGGCTACGAGCCGGGGCGCATCGACCGCCTGATCCGCCGCGCCCAGGACGCCCTGGTCTCCGGCTCGGAGGTGGAGCGCGCGGAGATGCGGGCGGCGCTGGCGGAGCCGGAACTGCTGGTGGTCATGCGCGGCTACGACCGCGCCCAGGTCGAGGAGTACCTGCGCAAGCTCGCCGTCCGCCTGGCCCCGTGACCCGCCCCGGGCCGGACGCGGCGATCCGACGGTTCGCCGACGCCGACGCGCCCGCCGTGGCCGCGCTGATCGCCACCTGCCTGCGCGAGGTGAACAGCCGCGACTACCCGGCCGACATCATCGACCGGATGTGCGCCCACTTCACCGCGGACCGCATTCGCGAACTCGCCACCCAGCGCGAGATGTACGTAGCCGACCTCGACGGCGTGGTCGGCACGGTTTCGCGCGACGGCAACAAGGTGTACACCATGTTCGTCCACCCGGCCGCCGCCGGCCGGGGCCTGGGCCGCTCGCTGATGCGCCACATCGAGGGTCTGGCCGCCCGCGACGGCCACGAGTACATGGAGACCGGCGCCAGCATCTCGGCCCACGACTTCTACCACCGGCTCGGCTACACGGACGTCCGCACCAGCGACACCGAGTTCGGCCTGAACTACATCCTCCGCCTCACGCTGTAGTCAGCGAGCCCGCGTCCACATGGAACAGCGTCCGGCCCTGCCGGTCCTCGATGCCGTAGTGCAGCCGGATCGCGACGGCCCGCTCGTCGCCGCCGTCCACCACGTCACACGGAATCTCGAGTTCGACCGGGAAGGCACAGCCGGGCACCATCCGGTCGGTGGCGTCGACGACCGGCACCTTCTCGACGATCGACACGACGGTCCCGTCCGCCTCGACGAGGTGCACCTCGACCCACCCGGGCCAGTCCTCCTCGACCCACCGGACCGCTTGGGCGCGTACGTGGTGCATCGTTCAGTACCCCTCCAGCCCCAGCCGCGCGTCGTCGAGCCCGCGCTCGTTGTCCGCGGCACCGCCGATCCCGGTCAGGTCGCCGGTGGCGATACGGCGCGCGAAGTAGTCGGCCTGCACCGCCCACCGGAAACGCACCATGACGCCCAGCGCCCGCTCGGCCTCGGCCCGCGACACCACTCCCTGCTGCAGGTAGGCATCGACGAGTTCTCCTGACCCGCCCGCGTACATGACAGCCGACGCCAGGTCGTACACCAGTGGCCCGACCATCGCGGTGCTCCAGTCGATCAGGCCGCAGACGTTCCTGGCCCGATCCATCCGGAACGCCTCGGGCGCGGGGTCGGTGTGCAGCAGACCCCACGTCAGCGTCGCCGGGCCCAGGCGCTCGTAGGCCACGACAGCCGCGGCGACGCAGGCCCGCACCCACGGCCGGATGCCCAGGTGCCCGGCGCGCGGATCGACCCAGTGGAAGCGTTCGGCATCGGGCACTGCCACGCCTCGCAGCGCGCGGTGCACCCGGGCGAGCGTCGTGCCGAGTAGCGCAGGGTCCGCCAGCTCCTCGCCGGCGACCCACGTCAGCAACGCCATCGGGACACCACCCACATCGGCGACGATGTCTCCGCGGCGGGTCGGCACCGGCGCGCCGGCCGGGATGCCCGCGTCGTCGAGGGCGGCGGCGACCGTGAGGCCGCCCGCGAACGAGCGGCGCGAGGCGGGCACGACGGCCTTGGCAACCCACCGGCGGCCGCCGTCGGTGACGAACCAGGTCGCGGAGTTCATGCCGCCGTTGTGCACCTCGACGGTCGCCCCGGCCAGCCCCCACAGGTCCGCCAGGGCCTCACGAAGCCGCCTGTCTTCGATCACGCATCGGAGTCAAGCAGTCCGGCGCACGACGGGCGACCGACTTTTGCCCGCCTCGGACACCGCTGAAGCGCCGGTGTTCGGCGGCGATCTGCACCGGGCGATCGTCGGGGACGGCGGCACCGGACAGTCGTGCGGCAGAATGGGCGGATGACGTATGGGAAGGGCGCCGCGCGCCGCACCGCGTGAGCCGCCTCGTGCCGGCGGCGTCGCTGGACGGCTGGGGCTGGTTGGAGGCGGGCATCGTCTCGGGCGACCTCCGGGTACCGGGCGACCATGCGCGGTCGTGGCTCTTCGGCACGATCAAGGCCGACCGGGACGGCCCGGCGACGCATCGGCTGCTGGCCCTGGCGAACGACGGCCGGGTGCTCGTCCGTCGTGCCGTGTTCGAGCTGATTGCCGAGTCGTGCTCGCTGCACGCGGGCTGGCCGCTGGTGGCCGATGCGGCGGAGCCGGCGTTGCGCGACGACGATCCGCTGCTGCGGCGCGTGGCGGCGGCACTCCTGGTGCGCACCGGCGGCGCCGACCGGGCCGTGGCGGCGTTGAGCGCCTCGTCCGATCCTGTCGTGCGGATCGCCCTCCTGCGCGCCATAGCCTGGCGCGATGTCCCGCCGTGCCGGGCTCTGCTCGATCGGCTGCGGTCCGCGCAGGAGCCGGCCGTACGGCTGCTGGCCACCGTCGCGGAGTACCGAAGCGACGAGCCCGAAGCGTGGCCGGCCCTGGACGCGGCGGTCCTGGCCGACCTCGAGGCCGCCGACGAAGGGCTGGGCGAGGTTTGGGCGCGGACGCTGGCCGACCTGGACCGGGAGGACGACTGCTGCGCATCGGCGGTGCGGCTGACGCGGTCGCGGCCCGAGCTCGACGGCGTGCGGCTGGCGGCGGTCGCGATGCGCACGTGGCGGGCCGCACCGCGACGGTTGGCGCCGGCGCTGACCGGCCTTCTCGAGAAGGGCCCTTCCGCGGTACGGTCGGCGGCTCTTCACGCCTTGGCCTCATCACTGACCGCGTCCCGCCTCGGCGCTGATGCCCTCGCCGCGGTGCTGGACGACCCGGAGCTCGGCGCGACGGCGGCCATCGCGCTGGGGTGCGCCGGCGACCATCGGGCGGTGCCGCACCTGGTACGGCTGATGCTCGCCGGCAGCGACGAGCCGCGGCTGGCGGAGGCGTTCCGGGCGGTTGCCCGAGCGGGCGCGGACCCGGAGGCGCCGGTGGCCGCCGCTCGCCAGCTGCTGGCGGAGCTGCCGATGCGGGTGCTGGCCGCCTTCGGCGCGGCGGCGGCCGTGCCCGACCTCATCGCCAGGCTGGAGGGGGCCGAGAACGACACGCCCGACCTGACATTCCACGTCCTGGCAGCGATCGGCCCGGGCGCGGCGGCCGCGGTCCCGCACCTGCGGCAGTACAACACCGTCGGCGCGCTGCCCGCCCTGCTGAGCATCACGTCGGACCGTGCTGTGGCCGATCAGTATCTGTCGGGACGGCCGGAGGAGCTGCGCCGCGGCCGCCTCGCGTCGCAGCTGCTGACCTGGCTCGCCGAGCACGGCGGGCTCACCGGACGGCAGCACCGGCAGCTGCGGAGCCTGTTCGGCGTGCCCGGAACCGCGCAGGTGGAGGTGGCGGGCGCGCTGTGGCGGCACGAAGGCCCGGCGGTGGCGGAGGAGCTGCTGGCGGTACTGCCGCGGCATTGCTTCGACGAACGGCTCGGACTTGAGGCGCTGCGTGTGCTCGCCGCGATGGGGGCGCATGCGCGTCCGGTCCTCGATTGGTTGGACCGGCTCATCGCCGCGCCGCGCCGAGCGGGCTTCGACCTCGGCGACGAGGACGCCGAGATGCGCGCGGACGAGGTGCTGCTCGCCGCGGCGATCACCGCCCGTGAGCGGATCACCGGATGACCGGCGCCGGGGGGCGACCGTCCTTGGATCTCGACGCTCGCCGTGGCCCCTGACCGGCCCCGGGGCCGGAGCCGGTCAGGAAGGCGGTCACACCGCTCGCGCGGCCTCGTCGATGAGGTCGGCGACGGCGCCCGGATGGCTGATCATCGCCACGTGCGACGAGTTCGGCACCTCGAGCACCCTGCGCGCCTTCGCCCGGCCGTACATCCACCGCTGGCAGGCCGGCGGGATCGCCTTGTCCCGGCCGGCGACCAGGGCCCACACCGGGATCGTCCGCCACGCGGCGGCCCGGGTCGGCTGGATGAAGGAGTCGGCGTCGAACGGCCGCTGGGTGGCGTGCAGGGTCCGGAAGGCCGCGGCGGGGATGTCCGCGGCGAACGCGGCCTGGCCGGCCTCGCTGAGGTACAGGTCGGTGCCGGTGGTGCCGTCGGGTCTCGGGTACGGCACGCCGACGCTCACCGCCGCCACCTCGCTGCCGGGGAACTTCGTGATGAGCTCCCCCTGCGTCTCACCCACGTCCGGCACGAACGCGGCGATGTAGACCAGCGCCTTGACGCCGGGCTGTCCCGCCGCGGCGTTCGTGATGACGGTGCCGCCCATGGAGTGCGCGACGAGCACGATCGGTCCACTGATCGAGTCCAGCAGGCTTCGGATGTACGGTGCGTCGCTGGCAACGCCGCGCAGCGGGTTCGAGCCGCAGACGACGGGGTAGCCCCGCCGCTGCAGCTGCTGGACGGTGGCGTTCCAGCAGGACGAGTCCGCGTAGCCGCCGTGCACCAGGACGACGGTCGGCCGCCGCGTCGACGGCGAGCCGGAAGCCGGGGCCGCCGCGGCGGTGGACGGGCTGCCCAGCGGGCCGGCGAGCGCCGCCGTCCCGGCCAGTGCCGCTCCGGCGGCCAGCACCCGGCGGCGGGAGATGTCGGGGCTCATGCGAGGGACACCACGGCGGTGTTGATGATGTCGGCGACGGCCTGGGGCTGGGAGACGTACACGGCGTGACTGCCCTCGACCTCGCGCACGGTCGCGCCCGCCCGCTCCGCCATCCGGCGCTGGACCGGCGGCGGGATCATCCGGTCGTCGGTGGCGACGAGGTACCAGCTCGGCTTGGTCTGCCAGGCCGCCTCCGTCACGGCCCCGTCGGCCGCGCCGACTCCCCACGGCACCTGCGAGTCCGCCATGAACGCGGCCTCGCCGGCCGGGAGGTCGCCGGCGAAGGACGCGGCGAACCGCTCGCGGTCCAGGTAGAGGTACCCGTCGCGGGGCGGGAGGATCGGCGGGACCGGGGCGCCGGGTGCGGGGTTCGCGACGAGGCTGAGCACCGACTCGCCCTTGTCGGCCGCGAACGCCGCGATGTAGACCAGGCCGGCCACCCGCGGGTCGTTGCCGGCCTCGGTGGTGACCACGCCGCCGTACGAGTGCCCGACCAGGACGGCCGGACCGTCGATGTCGTCGAGGACTCCCCTGACGGCGTCCACGTCGCCCTTGAGCGTCAGGGTGGGGTTCTGGACGATGCGGACCTGGTGGCCCATGGCGCGCAGGCGGTCGTAGACGCCCCGCCAGCCCGAACCGTCGACGAAGCTGCCGTGGATGAGCACCACGGCCGGTCGGCGTTCACGCATTGTTTCCTCCTGGGTTGCTGGAACGGACGCGATGACGCTAGGAATGGGCTGCCTGCCGAGGCGTCGGGGAAATCCCTCGGGCCGGCCCTGCGCGGGACGGAGGAGGATGCGGCGTGCCCGTGCTGACGGCCGAGGGATTCGAACTGTTCGGGCGCGAGGGCGCGTTCCGGGTCATCGCCGCCGCGTGCGCCCAGGGCGGCCAGGTCGTCGTCTCCGGCGAGCCCGGCATGGGCAAGAGCAGCCTGCTGCGGGTCGGCGGGCAGCTCGCCCAGCGGGCCGGCCGCCGCGTGCTGGCCATCGCGCCGACCGAGTTCGATCAGGGCCTGCCGTTCGCCGGGCTCGCCGAGCTGGTGGCCCAGTGCCCGCCGGACGGCCCGGACCGGCTCCCCGCGCCGCAGCGCCGGGCGCTGGCGATCGCGCTGCAGCAGGTCGAACCGGAGGGCGGCACGATCGACCCGCTCGCGGTACCCCTCGCGATCCGCAGCCTGCTGACGAACCTCGCCGGCACCGAGCCGGTCACCGTGGTCCTCGACGACGTGCAGTGGCTCGATCCGGCCACGGCCGGCGCGCTCGCGTTCGCGCTGCGCCGCCTCGCCCTGCCGGGTGACCGGCTCAGCGTCCTGGCCGGCACGCGCCCCGCGGGGCTTCGCACCGACCTCGTCCGCACCCTGCCCGAGCCGCGCCGCGACGTGGACCTGCCGGCGCTGGACGAGCACGCGATCGCCCAGCTGCTGCGCCGCCGGTTCGGGTCGACGTGGACCCAGTCCGTCAGCTCCGCCGTGGCCCGGGCCAGCGGCGGCAATCCCTTCCTGGCGCTCATGATCGCGCAGGCGATGCGCTCCGACGTGTCGCAGTGGAGCTGGAGCGCGCGCGACGGCCACGATCCGGTCTTTCCGGTACCCCCGAGCCTGACCGACGTGCTGGGCGAGAAGGTGGCGCTGCTCCCGGCGGCGGCCCGCGAGGTCCTGCTGCTCGTCTCGGCCGCGGGCCGCCTGAACGTGCACCAGCTCGACAAGTTCGCCGGGCCCGATCACGTCGTCGCGGCGCTCGAGGCGGCCGCGGACGCGGACCTCGCGCGGGTCGGCCCGGAGCAGCGGGTGGCGTTCACCCACCCGCTGCTCGCCTCGGCCATCTACGAGGCGGCGACGCCGGCCGAGCGGCGCCGTGCCCACCGCCGGCTCGCGGACTCCCTGGACGACCAGGTGGAGCGGGCGGTACACCGGGCCCGCACCGTCACCGCACCCGACCTGGCGGTCGCCGGTGAGCTCGAACGCGCGGCGGACGTCTCCGCCCGCCGCGGGGCGCTGCAGGTCGCCGGCGAACTGCTGGAGGCCTCGGCGCGGGCCACCCCGGCCGCCGGCGCGCCGACCGGCCCGTTCCCGCGCTGGCTGCGCGTCGTCGACACGTACACCCTGGCCGGCGACACCGACGCGGCCCGCGCCGCGCTCGGCGTGCTCGACCCGCTGGCGAGCAGCCCGCAGGAGCGCGCCGAGGCGATCCTGCGCCGCATCGACCTGACCCGGCGCATGCCCGGCGCCCGCGCGCTCGCCGAGCAGGCGCTGGCGCTCGCCCCGCCCGGCACCGAGGTGCGCAACGCGCTCACCACGCTGCTCGGCGCGCTGCACCGGCTGGAGGGCAACGGTCCCGAGGCGCTCCGGCTGACCCGGGCCGCGGTCGCCGAGGCCCGGGCGGGCAACCGGGACGCCGCCCTGCTGCGCGCGCTGTACGGGCGGCTCACCGTCGAACGCCACTGGGCATCCGGCGACGCCGGGCGGACCCTCGGCGAGATCGACCGCCTGGCCGCGGCGGCGACCGACCTGCCCGGCCCGTTCCTGGCCTGGTCCCACGCCTTCTTCGCGCCCTGGGACGACCCCACGGCCGAGGAGCCCGTGCGGCGGGAGATCCGCGCCGCGCTGGAGGCGGGCCGCTACGGGGACCTGACCCAGCTGTACATCGCCCTTGTCCTGCACCTGACCCGGGCCTCCCGCATCCAGGCGGCCCGGGCGGCCCTGGAGGAGGCGGACCGGGCCGGCGCCTGGTCGCTGTCGGCCTTCCAGGAACAGATCGCCCGGGGACTCGTCGCCGCCTACACGGGCGAGCTGGACCTGGCCCGGGCGGTGGTCGGGCCGGCGGCCGAGGAGGCCCGCGCGATCGAGTCGACGTACTGGCTCTGCTCCTTCCTGACCATCCGCGGCTTCGTCGAGACCTCGGCCGGCGACTGGCCCGCCGCGCTGCAGGTCTACCGCGAGGTCGCGGCGGTGTTCGAGCGCACCGGCATGGTCGACCTCGAGCAGATCCTCTGGGGCGTCGACTACGCCGACGCGGCGCTGCAGACCGGCGCGTTCGACGAGGTGGAGCGGGCGGTGGCGGTCCTGCGCCGGCAGGGCGCCGCGGGCCTGCCCGAGGCCGTCGTCGCGGCCGACCGCTGCGAGGCCCTGCGCCGCGCCGCGACCGGAGACGTCGACACCGCCCTGCACGACCTGCGCCGCATCACCGCCCTGGACGGCGCCGAGTCCCCCTTCGAGGCGACCCGGTCACGACTGGCGCTCGGCCAGGTGTACCGGCGCGCGGGCCACAAACGCGGCTCGGCCGACACCCTGACCGCGGCCGCCGACAGCTTCGCGAGCCTCGGCTACCCCCGCTGGGCCGACCGCGCCCGCGCCGAGCTGGCCCGCTCCGGCCTGCACCAGTCCGGCGAGGCCCTGACCGAGAACGAGCGCCGGGTGGCCGAGCTGGCCGCCGCGGGCCGCTCGAACCAGGAGGTCGCCGCGGCGCTGTTCATGTCCGTGAAGACCGTCGAGGCGCATTTGACGCGGGTGTACCGCAAGCTCTCCGTCCGCTCCCGCACCGAGCTCGCCCGCCGCCTCGAACCCTGACCCTTCCCGGCATCGCATTCGTCCACGGCCGGCAGCGCGGTCGCCCTCCAGACGGCGAGGTCATACGACACGCCGGTGGTCCAGGACGCGCTGCCACTCGGCGAGCAGGCCGACCTCGAGTGAGGTGTCCATCTGACCGTCCTCGATCGTGCCGATCATCTCGCCGGCGAAGTCGACGGCGAACTCCGTGCCGTGCTCGGCGGAGATGCGGCAGAGCTCGCCGAGCAGGTCCTTGACCTCGTCCAGGTGGGCCCGGTCGGTCGCGGGGTCCAGGGCCTCGTCCCACGGCGGGCGGGCGGTGTGGATCGACAGGACGAACGACGTTCCGCCAACGAGTTCGGGCGGGCCGAGGATCCACCGGCGCCGGCCGGGCAGCTGTGTTGCCAGCGCCCGCAGGGAGTCGGGGGGCGTGCCCTGCACCGTGGCTACCAGGCGGTCGATCGGGTGGTCTGCTCGCATCGGGCAGGATTGTATCTTGGGGTCGAGGCCGAGGCCGAGACCTGTGTGACGCCGCGGATCAGCAAGCGGCGCGCCCATGGAGCCGAGACCCCGGCGAGGATCACGAGGCGATCCAGTACCGGCGCTTCGGGCCGATCTCCGTCTCGCGCACGTCCTCGAGCACGCCGCCCGCCGACTCGATGATGCGGGCGGATGCGGCGTTGTCCGGGGAGCACGTCAGCAGTACACGATCCAGCCCCATCGACTGCGCCCGCCGGAGTGTCTCCCGCAGCGCCCACGCGGCGATGCGCCGGCCCCGGTAGGACGGGCGGACGTGGTAGCCGATGTGGCCGCCCGCCTCGCGCAGGAGGGGGTGGTCGATGGCGTGGCGGAGCTCGATGCCGCCGATGCAGACACGGTCGTCGACGATCCAGCGGTACGTGGAGTGCACGTGCTCCGGCGGGGGTGGCAGCGCCGGGTCCTCGCAGCGGCGCAGCTTCGCGACCCACGCCTCGAAGCCGGCCGGGGTGTGCACGTCGTCGCCCGCGCGCAGGCCGGCGCCGTCCAGGTGGGAGCCGGCCGGCCACTCCGCGTACGCCGCGAGCCAGGCCTCGTGCCACCGCGCGTCGGGGCGGGTCAGTTCGATCACGCCGCCGACCCTACTGGCCGCCCGGCCCGTCACCACACGTACGGTACGAGCCGCGCTCTGGTGCGGGCGAACTCGCGGTACGGCTCCCCCAGCGCCGCCGTGAGCGCCCGCTCCTCGATCCGGATCCGGTAGCTGAGCGCGGCCGTAATGACGGCGACCGCTGCGAGGGTGCCGGCCCAGGTGCCGAGCATGAGGCCGCAGCCGGCGATCGCGAGCAGCAGGCCGGTGTAGCTCGGGTGACGCAGCACCTTGTAGGGGCCGCGGTCCACCACGGGCTGGCCGGCGGCGGTTTTGAGCACGACGGTGAAGTACCGGCCGAGGGTGAGAAACGACCACCAGCGCAACAGCAGCCCGGTCCAGGCGACGACCACCCCGGCCCCGAGCGCCCACGGCCGGGGGATGTTCGCCTCGGGCAGGAAGGCGCGTGCGGCGGGCAGCAGCAGGATGCCGGCGAAGAGGACGGCCCGGAACAGCACCTCCGCGCCCAGATCGATGCGCGTCGCCCCGCGGCGCAGGCGGAGCGCTTGGAGCAGTTCGCCGAGGACGATGGCGCCGATGGTGATGCGGAGCGCGACCACACCGGGATTATGCCGAGTTCAGCCGGCTACTGGAGGGCGGGGACCTCCGTGGAGGCGCGCGGGACCAGGCGGCAGGGCAGGGCGTGCTGGCCGGCGATCTCGTCGCCGTTGATGGCGGACAGCAGCAGCTCCGCGGCCGTGCGGCCGATGCCCTCCAGGTCCATGTCCACACTGGTCAGTTGCGGGCGGCAGCCCTCCACCATGACGTCCCAGTTGTCGAAGCCGACCAGGGCCACGTCGTCCGGGATCGTGCGGCCCGCCTCGCGGAGGGCCTCGGCGACGCCGCGGGCGATCTGGTCGCTGCCGCAGAACACGGCGTCGAACTCGCGGCCGCCGGCCAGCATGATGCCGGCCGCCTGGCGGCCCCAGGCCTCGCTCCACTCGCCGTAGAGGGTGGGGGCGACCATGACCAGGTCGTCGTAGGCGAGGGTGATGGCCGCCGCGCCGGCGCGGACGCGGGCCGAGTGGTGGTGTTCCGGGCCGGTGATGTGCGCTATGCGGCGGCGGCCGATGCCGAGCAGGTGCAGGATGGCCCGGCGGGCGCCGTCGGCCTCATCCGGTACCACGGAGCAGTCCTCGGGGTTCGAGGAGCTGATGAACGCGTAGACGGTCGGGACCGGCAGGTCGGCGGCGATCGGCGGGCGGGCCTGGGTGCGGCGGCCGGTGACGATGATGCCGTCGACCTTGCGGCTGAGCAGGGTGCGCAGGTAGTACTGCTCGCGGATCACGTCGTCGCGCGCGTCGCAGAGCAGGACGGAGACCTGGCCGGCGCCCAGGGCGTCCTCGGCGCCGATCATCAGCGGGATGCTGAACCGGCCGATGCTGTCGGTGGTGATCATGCCGACGGTGTAGGTGCGGCCCGCCTGCAGGCCGCGGGCGGCCGCGTTGGCGATGAATCCCAGCTGGTCGGCGGCCTGCTGGACGCGCTGGCGGGTCTCGGCGCGCAGGGAGCCGCGGCCGTTGAGCGCTTTCGATGCGGTGCCGGTCGAGACCCCGGCCAGGGCCGCCACCTCGCTGATGGTGGCGGGTCGGACGATCCTGCTCAGAACGACCTCCGGGGAAGGAAACTCGGAAACTCCGGCTGTGACCGTAACACCGCCTTGACAGCCGTTCAACCCGCTCAATAGCGTGAAGGCAATCGTTTTCCGAATTTTCCTTACACCCCCTCGAGGAAACCGCCATGAGAGGCTTCAAAGCGGCTGTCGTTGCCGTGTCCGCCTGCCTGGCCGCCGCCGGGTGCTCGACCGCCGGCGGCGTCGACGCCGGCGCGAGCGGCGGCACCGGCAGCACCGACACGTACATGGTCTGGGACCCCTACCCGCAGTTCGACGACTCCTCCGACTGGGTCAAGCTGCTGCGCAAGTGCGGCACCGACGCGGGCGTCACCGTGAAGCGGACCGGGTACGACACCACCGACCTGACCAGCAAGGCCCTGCTGGCCGCGCAGCAGAGCAACTCCCCCGACGTGCTCATCGTCGACAACCCGGTGGTCTCCACGCTCGCCGACGCGGGCGTGCTCACCACCACCGAGGAGATGAAGGTCGACACGTCCGCGGTCGCGCCGAACCTCCTGGCCGCCGGGCAGCTCGGCGGCAAGACGTACGGCATCCCGATCGGCGCCAACACCCTCGCCCTGTACTACAACAAGACGATCCTCACCGCGGCCGGCGTCGACCCGGCCGGCGTGAAGGACTGGGCGGGCCTCACCGCGGCGCTGGGCAAGGTGAAGGCGACCGGCAAGAAAGGCATCACGTTTTCCGCCATCGGCACCGAGGAGGGCAGCTTCCAGTTCCTGCCCTGGTTCTGGGGCGCCGGCGCGAACCTGACCAAGCTCGACTCCCCCGAGGGCGTCGCCGCGCTGCAGCTGTGGACCGACTGGCTCAAGAACGGCTACGCGCCCAACTCCGTCATCAACAACACCCAGACCACGAGCTGGCAGGAGTTCGCGACCGGGCAGTTCGCGTTCGCGGAAAACGGGACGTGGCAACTCGGCAACGCCAAGAAAACCGGGTTCGAGTACGGCATCATCCCCATCCCCGCCAAGGCCGGCGGCACCGCGCCCGCCCCGACGGGCGGCGAGTTCGTGACCGCGCCGGTGCAGAAGGAGACCAAGCGGTACGCGACGACGCAGCAGCTCATCAGCTGCCTGTCCAGTGCCGACAACGCCTACACGACCGACACGACGCTGTCCTACATCGCGGCGACCGACGCCGTGCAGACCAAGCAGGTCGCCGGCAACGCCGAGCTGAAGGTCTGGGTCGAGGCGGTCAAGGCCGCCAAGGGCCGCACCAGCGACAACCTCGGCACGAAGTACCCGAAGATCTCCCAGCCGATGTGGACCGGGTTCCAGTCCGCCCTGTCCGGTGGCAAGTCGCCGCAGGACGCGTTCGCCGCGGCCCAGACCAGCGCGGCCGCGGCCGTCAAGTGACGATGCGGTTCAAGTCGGTCAGCGGGTGGGCGTTCCTCGCGCCCGTCGTCGTGTACCTCGGCGCGTTCTACGCCTACCCGCTGTACCGCAACCTCGACCTGAGCCTGCACAGGTACACCGTCCGCTCGTTCGTGCAGGGCGGCGCGCCGTTCACCGGCCTGGACAACTACGACACGGTCACGGCGGACCCGACGTTCTGGCCCGCGGTCTGGCACACCGCCGTGTTCACCGGCGTCTCGCTGGTGTTCCAGTTCTCCATCGGCATGGCGCTTGCCGTGTTTTTCCACCAGCATTTTCCGCTTTCCGCAACGTTGCGCGCACTGTTCCTCGTGCCGTGGCTGTTGCCGCTCATCGTGTCCGCCTCGACGTGGTCGTGGATGCTCAACAGCGACTCCGGCATCGTCAACGCGGCGCTGCGCCTGGCCGGGCTGGACCCGATCAACTGGCTCACCTCGCCCACGTGGTCCCTCGCATCCGTGACGATCGCCAACATCTGGATCGGCATCCCGTTCAACCTCGTCGTCGTGTACAGCGGGCTGCAGGCGATCCCCGCCGAGCTCTACGAGGCGGCGGCGCTGGACGGCTCAACGCCCTGGCGCACGTTCTGGCGCATCACGTTCCCGCTGCTCCGGCCGGTCTCGGCGATCACCCTGCTGCTCGGCCTGATCTACACGCTCAAGGTGTTCGACATCATCTGGATCATGACCAAGGGCGGCCCGGCCGACGCCTCCACCACCCTCGCCACCTGGTCCTACCGCCTCGGCTTCGGCAACCTGCTGCCGGCGTTCGGGCCCGGCGCGGCCGTCGGCAACCTGCTCATCATCGTGGCCATGCTGTCCGGCCTGGTCTACATCAGGACCCAGCGATGAAAATCAAAACCGCCGCGGGTGTACTGCTGACCGCGCTCATGTTGTTTCCCGTGTACTGGATGATCAACGTCTCGCTGACCCGCGACACCGACATGCGCCGCGATCCGCCGCCGCTGTTTCCGCTGCACGGCACGCTGGAGGGCTACCGGGCGGTGCTGGACCAGCAGTTGCCGTACCTCGGCAACAGCCTGGCCATCGGCCTGGGCACCGTGGCGCTCACCGTCGCCCTGTCCGCGCCCGCCGGCTACGCCCTGGCCCTGCTGCGCCCCCGCGGCGGCCGCGCGCTCAGCTTCGTCCTGCTCGTCGCCCAGATGATCCCCAGCATCATCATGGCGATGGGGTTCTACGCCATCTACCTGCGCCTCGGCGTGCTCAACAGCACCGCCGGGCTGATCCTGGCCGACTCCACCATCGCCGTGCCGTTCGGCGTGCTGATCTTCACCGCGTTCATGTCCGGCATCCCGTCCGAGCTCATGGCCGCGGCCCGGGTCGACGGCGCGGGCGCGCTGCGCACGTTCTGGTCGGTGGTCCTGCCGGTCAGCCGCAACGCCGTGGTCACCGTCAGCCTGTTCGCGTTCCTGTGGGCGTGGTCCGACTTCGTGTTCGCCAGCACGCTCGACGGCGGCGGCACCCAGCAGCCGATCACGCTCGGCATCTACCACTACATCGGCAACAACAACCAGCAGTGGAACGCCATCATGGCCACCGCCGTGGTCGCGTCCATCCCCGCGACGCTGCTGCTCATCGTGGCCCAGCGCTACGTCGCCGCCGGCGTGACCGCCGGTGCCGTCAAGGACTGAGGAAACCCCATGCACAACACGCCCCTGGGCCCCGTCGTGCCCACGGACCGCGCGATCTCGGCGCTGCGTCCCCTGCCCGCCTCCGCCGTCCGGCTCGACCCCGCCGGCCTGCTCGGCGGCTGGCAGGAGCGCAACCGCGCCGCCACGCTGCCGCACTGCGTCGACCGGCTGCACGAGCACGGCAACCTCGACAACCTGCACCGGGTCACCGGCGACTTCGACGGCCCGTTCACCGGCTGGTGGTTCGCCGACACCGACGTGCACAAGACGCTCGAGGCCGCCCTGTGGGCCGGAAACGTTTCCTCCTTCGTTGCCGAAACCGTGCCCCTGCTGGAGAAAGTCCAGGACCCGGACGGTTACCTGGTTTCCTACTTCCAGGCCGGCCACCGCGACCGGCAGTGGCGCGAACTGCCGTCCAGCCACGAGATGTACACCGCCGGCCACCTCATCCAGGCCGCCGTCGCCGGGGCGCGGACCAGTCCCGCCGACCCGGCCGTACAGCAGCTGCTCGCCGTCGCACGGCGCTTCGCCGACCTGCTCACCGAGCGCTTCGGCGCCGGCGGCGAGGATGCGATCGACGGCCACCCCGAGGTCGAGACCGCGCTCGCCGAGCTGTTCCGGGTCACCGGGCACCGCCCCTACCTGGACCTCGCCGCCCGGTTCGTCGCCCTGCGCGGGCACGGGCTGCTGGGCCCCGAGGGCCGCTTCGGGCAGCGCGCCTACTACCAGGACCACCGGCCGGTCCGCGAGGCCACCGAGGTCACCGGCCACGTCGTGCGCCAGGTGTACCTGCTCGCCGGGGCGGTGGACGTGGCCGTCGAGACCGGCGACAGCGAGCTGCTGCGGGCCACCGAGCGGCTGTGGGAATCGGCCCAGGCGACCAAGACGTACCTGACCGGCGGGCAGGGCTCCCGGCACCGCGACGAGGCGTTCGGCGACCCGTACGAGCTGCCGCCGGACCGCGCCTACACCGAGACCTGCGCGGCGATCGGCTCCTTCCAGTGGACGTGGCGGCTGCTGCTGGCCACGGGCCGCTCGCGCTACGCCGATGAGCTGGAGCGGTTGCTGTACAACGGGATCGCCTCGGGCATCGGCGTCGACGGCCGCTCGTTCTTCTACTCCAACCCGCTGCAGCTGCGCACCGGCCACGACGGCTCGGACGAGGACGCGCCGGGCCGGCGGCTGCCCTGGTACAAGTGCGCCTGCTGCCCGCCCAACCTGGCCCGGCTGATGGCGTCGCTGCACACCTACGCGGCGACCGGCACTTCGAGTGGACTCCAACTCCACCTGTACGCCCCGGGCTCGTTCGCCGCCGCCGGCCGCGCGGTCGACGTGGCCACCGCGTACCCGTGGGACGAGACCGTCACGATCACCGTCACCGCGGCGGACGACGAGCCGTGGACGCTGACCCTGCGCGTGCCGGCCTGGTGCGCCGACGCGCGGGCGAGCGTCAACGGCGTGCCCGCCTCGTTCGTCGAGGACGGCTGGATGCGGCTCGAACGCGTGTGGCGCCCCGGCGACCGGGTGGAGCTCGTCCTGCCGATGCCGCCCCGCCTGATCGCACCGCACCCGCGCGTCGACGCCGTGCGCGGCACCGCCGCCCTCGCCCGCGGCCCGGTCGTCTACTGCCTGGAGCACGCCGACGTCCCCACCGCCGACTTCGAGCACGCTCGAAGTGCGGGCGGCGACATCCCGGGCCGCGACCTCGAGCGCACTCCAAGCACCGCATCTCAGGACACCCACACCGCCCCCGCCGACTTCGAGCGCACTCGAACCGCCCGCGACGACGCCCCAGGTGCCGGCTTCGAGCGCGCTTCAGGTGTCGCGTTCGAGGACATCCGGCTCGACCTCGGCGTGCCGATCGGCGTGCGCCGCGACCATCCGCTCGCGCCGGTCGCGCTCGTCGTCAACGGAGACCTTTCCGCCATCCCCTATTTCCTGTGGGCCAACCGCGGGCCCGGACCAATGCGGGTCTGGATCCCGCTCGTCCCTACAACTCCCCCGAGGTGATGCCATGCGCATCCGAACCGCCGCCGCCACGGCGATCCTGACCACCCTTGCCACCGCTGCCGCCACCGGCGTCCCCGCCACACCCGCGCACGCCGCCGGCAACACGCTCACCGTCAACGTCGGCACGGTCGTGCGGCCCGTCACGCAGGTCGCGTCCGGCGGGCTCTACGGCGTCGACACCGGCGGCAAGCCGCCGCTGGCGCAGCTGTACCCGCTGCGGATGAACCACTTCACCCAGCCCCCGCCCGGCGGGCAGCAGCTGGGCAACGGCGCCACCCAGCCCTGCTGCGACGGGCTGCAGGTGGCGGGCAAGGTCACCAGCGCCGGCGCCCGGCAGTTCTACCGGCTGCCGGACATCTACCCGAACTTCCCGTACCGCTGGGTCAGCTGGGCGGACTGGGAGTCCAAGGTCCGCACCATGGTCTCGGCCCGGGTGAACGCGTCCGGCGTCACGAACGTCGACGGGTACGAGCTGTGGAACGAGCCCGACTGGACCTGGAACACCTCGGCGGCCGGCTCGTTCAACGCCGGCTGGACGCGCACCTTCCAGCTGATCCGCTCCCTGGACTCGGTGACGCCGATCGCCGGGCCGAGCCACTCGCAGTACAACCACGGCTGGATGGTTGATTTTCTGACCAACGCCCGCAACACCGGCACGGTGCCGGATGTCGTCGTCTGGCACGAGCTGGGCAACGACGACTATCTCAACGTCGGCGCGCACGTGGCCGACTACCGGGCGATCGAGTCCTCGCTGGGGATCGCGCCGCGGCCGATCTCGATCAACGAGTACGCGTCGCCGAGCCAGGTCGACATCCCCAGCGTCGCCGTGCACTACATGGCGGTGTTCGAGCGCTACGGCATCCGCGACGCCGAGCGGGCCTACTGGTACGAGGCGGGCACGCTCAACGGGCTGCTGTTCAACAACGCGCCGACGGCCTCGTACTGGGCGTACAAGTGGTACGGCGACATGGCCGGCAACGTCGTGCAGACCGTGCCCGGCTCGTGGCTGGAGGGGGTCGCCGCCTACGACCCGACCCGAAAATTCGTCAACGTCGTCTTCGGCGGCGACAGCGGCAACAACACGGTGCGCGTCAACGGGCTCGGCGCGCTCGGCTCGCAGGTGCGGGTGACGCTCTCGCGCACCGGCACCACCGGGCGCACCACGAACCAGTCCGCGCCGACGACCGTGTCCACCGCGACCTACACGGTCTCCGGCGGCAGCATCAGCGTCCCGGTCACCGGCATGGACGCCTGGGCCGCCTACCAGCTGCTGATCACGCCGGCGAGCGGGATCGCGAGCTGGCAGCAGCGGTACGAGGCGGAGAACGCGGCCGTCGTCAACGCCAACCGGTTCTCGTCGGGCTCGGCGTCGGGCGGCGGGTACGTCGGCCAGATCGACGGCTCGGCGAACAGCCGCAACGACGCGTTCGTGGACTTCATCGTGAACGTCCCGCAGACCAGGTCGTACACGATGAGCATCCGCTATGCCAACGGGACCGGCGCGACCGCGACCCACGGGCTCGCCTACAACGGCGGCGGCTGGACAAGCGTGACCTATCCACCGACCGGGGCCTGGGGCTCGTTCGGCTCGGCGGTCACTGTGACGGTGAATCTCAACGCCGGGTTCAACACCATCCGGCTGGCCAAGGGCGCGCCGTCCTTCGCGGGCGGCACCGGCTACGCCGAGCTGGACGCCATCACGCTGTCGTAACTGGGGTGGGGGGCGCTCGCCGGCGCCCCCCGTTTCACTTCTGGGCCGCGATCTGGATGAGGTTGCCGCAGGTGTCGTCGAAGACGGCGGTGGTGACCGGGCCCATGTCGGTCGGCGGCTGGGTGAAGACCACGCCGACCGCGACGAGCCGGTCGTACTCGTGCTGCACGTCCTCGACGGCGAAGGACGTCCACGGGATCCCGTCGTTGACCAGGGCCTCGCGGAACGGGGCGACGGCCGGGTGCCCGGCCGGCTCGAGGACCAGCTCGACGCCGTCGGGCTGGTCGGCGGAGACCACCGTGAGCCAGCTGACGTCCTCCCCGAGCGGGATGTCGGTCTTCTTCACGAAGCCGAGCACCTCGGTGTAGAAGCGCAGGGCGGCGGCCTGGTCGCTGACAAACACGCTGGCAAGGTTGATTCGCATCGTCACGCCCGCCAGCATATGCAAGTCGTGGCTTGCCTATCAAGCCCGGCACACTGCTGAGCTATGACGACGCCGTTCACCTTCGCTTTCGATTGCGCCTCCCCTCGTACGTTGAGCGCCTTCTGGTGCACCGCGCTCGGCTACGTGCCCGCCTCGCCGCCGGCCGGGTTCGCCAGCTGGGAGCAGTGGTTCCGCGACCTGGCGGTGCCGGAGGAGGAGTGGGACGACGGCGCCGCGATCGAGGACCCGGCCGGGGTCGGGCCGCGCATCTCGTTCCTGAAGGTCCCCGAGCCGAAGACCGCCAAGAACCGTCTCCACCTGGACCTGCAGGTCGGCGGCGGGCGGGCCACGCCGTGGGACGAGCGCTGGGAGCGGGTCCGCGCCACGGCCGACCGGCTGATCGCCGCCGGCGCCACCGAGCAGGCGGTCGTGGAGATCGACGGCCGCCGCGACCACGTCGTCATGCTCGACCCGGAGGGCAACGAGTTCTGCGTCGTGTGAACGTCATCGGGACGTTCACCTGTCGATAGACGCGTGTCATTGTGACGGCCGAGGGTCAGCGCCATGACGATCACTCGACGGGCCGCCCTGGCCCTGACGGCGGCGCTGATCGCCGGCGCCGCCGTTGCCACCCCGGCACAGGCCGCGCCCGCGGCGACCTGGGAACGGTCGCTCGGGCTGGCCAACGCCACCAACTTCCGTAACGTGGGCGGGTACTCCACCGCCGACGGGCACACCGTGCGCACCGGTGTGGTGTTCCGCTCCAACAAGCTGTCCGGCCTCACCGCCGCCGAGTGGCAGGTCGTCACCGCGCACGGGATCAACCGCGACGTCGACCTGCGCAACATCCAGGAGCGCAGCGACGAGCCCGACCACGCCCCGGCGGGCGTGGCCTACCAGGTCGCCGACGTCGCCTCGCTCAGCCACGGCATCCGGTTCCACGACAACGCGGGCGTCACCCTGTTCGCCGCGATCGCGGCCGGCCTGCTGTCCGGCTCCTCGGACCTGGGCCAGTCGATCGGCTACCCGTTCATGGTCAACTTCGTCGGCGCCGACTACGCCTTCCGCGACACGCTCAAGGCGATCGCGACGAACACCTCCGGCGGCGTGGTGTACCACTGCTCGGCCGGCAAGGACCGCACCGGCTGGGCGACCGCCGTGCTGCTGACCCTGCTGGGCGTGCCGATGGCCACCGTCGAGGCCGACTTCCTGCTCAGCAACACCTACCTGGGCCGCTCCGACGCGGTGCAGGTGGCGTGGCTGCGCGCGGCGTTCGCCGAGCTGTACCACATCTACGGCACCTTCACCGCGTACCTGCACAGCGGCCTGATGCTGACCGACGCGGACATCGCGGCGATCAAGGCCCGCCTGCTCGTCTGACCCGCACCCGCGAGCCCCGGGAGCATGCGCTCCCGGGGCCCTCACGTCCTACCCGACGGTGCAGGTGGCGCCGTTGAGCGTGAACGCCGTCGGGCGCGGGTTCGAGCCGGTGTACGTCCCGTTGAAGCCCACCGACTGCGCCGCCCCCGGGGCCAGGGTGCCGTTCCACGCCTCGCTCTTCGCGGTCACCACCGCGCCGGACTGCGACCAGGTCGCCGACCAGCCCTGCGACACCTTCTGGTTGCCCGGGAAGGTGAACGCCAGGGTCCAGCCGTTGATGGTCGTGGAGCCGGTGTTCTTCAGCGACACCGTGCCGGTGAAGCCGCCGCCCCAGTCGTTGACCGAGTACGTCACCGCGCACGCGGCCGACGGCGGCGGGCTCGACGGCGGCGGGGACGTCGTGGTCGGCGGCGTGGTCACCGTCGCCGCGCCCGAGGCCGGTCCGGTGCGCCCGGCGGAGTCGACCGCCACCACCGTGTACGTCGTCGTCGTGTTCGGCGTCAGCCCCGTCAGCGCGTAGCTCGTCGAGGCGGCCGTGGCCAGCAGCGTGTCGCCCCGGTACACCCGGTACGACACGGCCGCCGTCCCGCTCGTCGGCGCCGTCCAGGTCAGCGTCGCCGACGTGCTCGTCAGCGCCGACACGGCCGGGGTGCCCGGCTGCCCGGGAGCGCCCGGCGGCGGGGTCGTGGTGTAGGTGAGGCCGTACCCGTAGGCGAACAGCGGCGTCTTGCCGTCGCCGTCGTTGATCGGCTCCTGCGACGCCGACTGCATCCAGGTCATCGGCAGCTTGCCCGTCGGCGCGTAGTCCCCGAACAGCACGTCGGCGACGCCCGCGCCCTCGGTGCCGGGCAGCCAGGCCGCGACCAGGCCGCTCCAGTCCGGCAGCTGCGCCGCGATGTCCAGCGGCCGGCCGGACACGAGGACCACGACGACCGGTACCCCGGAGGCCTTGAGCGTGCTCAGCGTCTGCAGGTCGGTGGCGTCCAGGCCGAGCGAGTTCGGCCGGTCGCCCTGACCCTCCGCGTACGGGGTCTCGCCGATGACCGCCACCGCGACCCCGTAGCTGCGGTCGATGCCAGAGCCGGCCGCGTTGTACGTCACCGTCGCCGACGACCCCGCCGCCGCCCGGATCCCCTGCAGGATCGTGGTGCCCGGCGTCGTGCTGCCCGCCGCGCCCTGCCAGCTGACGGTCCAGCCGCCGCTCTGCAGCCCGATGTTGTCGGCGCTCTTGCCGGCCACGAAGATCTTGCCGCTCTTCGCGAGGGGCAGCACGCCGGTGTTCTTGAGCAGCACCTGCGACTCGCGCACCGCCTGCCGGGCCACGGCCCGGTGCTCGGAGCTGCCGACGGTGCCGGTCAGGTTCCGGTCCGCGAACGGCCGCTCGAACAGCCCGAACTCGAACTTCTTGGTGAGAATGCGCCGTACCGCGTCGTCGATGCGGGCCAGCGGCACCCGCCCGGCCTGCACCTCGCCGCGCAGGGTGTCGATGAACTGCTTCCACGCGGTCGGCACCATCACCATGTCGATGCCGGCGTTGACGGCCCGGCGCACCTCGGAGGCGGTGAAGCCCTCGCCGCCCTCGATCTGGTCGATGCCGTTCCAGTCGGAGACCACGAACCCGTCGAAGCCGAGCTCGCCCTTGAGCACCCCGTTGATGAGGTAGTCGTCGCCGTGCAGCTTCTGCCCGTTGAACGAGGAGAACGACACCATCACCGAGGCGACGTGGCGGCGGATCGCCTCCTGGAACGGCGGCAGGTGGATCGCGCGCAGCTCCGCCTCGGAGATCTGGGTGTTGCCCTGGTCGACGCCGCCGGTCGTGCCGCCGTCGCCGACGTAGTGCTTGGCGGTGGCCAGGACCCCGCCGGACTGGTACCCGTCGATGATCGTCGCCATCGACACCGGCAGCTCCGGCTTCTCCCCGAACGACTCGTAGGTGCGGCCCCACCGGTCGTTGCGGGCCACGCACAGGCACGGCGAGAACGTCCACTGCACGCCGGTGCCCCGCACCTCGTCGGCGGTGACCCGGCCGACCTGCTGTACCAGTGCCGGGTCACGGGTCGCGCCGAGCCCGATGTTGTGCGGGAACATCGTCGCCCCGACCACGTTGTTGTGGCCGTGGACGGCGTCGGACCCGTACACCAGTGGGATCTTCAGCGGCGTGGCCAGGGCCCCGCGCTGGAAGTTGTCGGTCATGTCGGCCCAGGCCGCGGCGGTGTTCGGCGAGGGCGCGGACCCGCCGCCGGACAGGATCGACCCCAGCCGGTACTGCGTCACGTCCGCCGCCGACGCCGATCCCCGCTCCGCCTGCGTCATCTGCCCGAGCTTCTCGTCCAGGCTCATCCGCGACATCAGGTCCGCGACCCGCTGCGACACCGGCAGGCTCGGGTCGAGATACGGCTCGGCGGCCGCGGCCGGCAGCACGTGCACCAGCGTGGCGGCGGCTACCGAGAGGGCGGCGAGGGCGGTGATGAGAACGGGGCGGCGCATGCCAGGGACACTAGGCGGGGGGTACGACAGTTTCGGGTGCGACCATCGACTGGCGTGGAAGTGCGCAGGTCAGGGGGCCGGTGACGGTGTAACATTCACGGCCGCCCAGTCGCAGATGGCCTGCAGCGGTCCTTCCAGGGTCTTCCCGAGCGCCGTCAGGGTGTACTCCACGTGCTGCGGCGCCTCCGCCTTGAGCACCCGCCGCTCGACCAGCCCGTCCGCCTCCATGCCGCGCAAGGTCTCGGTGAGCACCTTCTGCGTGATGCCGGGTACCCGCCGCCGCAGTTCCGCGTGCCGCTGCGGCCCCGCCGCCAACGCATAAATCAGCAGAACCCGCCACTTCGCCGCGAGCCGCTCCAACGCCTGCCGCGTCGCGCACGATGCGTCGAGCACGTCGGGGATCACCAGCGCCATGAGGCCCTCCCGCTGCCATGGGCACCGCGAAGTGCCTTCTGTCGTGTACCGCGGGCCAAGCCTACTGTCGGCGCATGGCCGTACACGTCGATGCATTGGCATTTGCCACCGAAGGCATAGAGCTCAGCGCGCACCTGCGCACCCCGTCCGCCCCCGCGCCGGCCGGCGGCTTCCCGGCCGTGGCGCTCACCGGCCCGTTCACCGGCGTCAAGGAACAGGTCGTCGCCACCTACGCCGAACGCCTGGCCGAGGCCGGTTTCGTCACCCTGGCCTTCGACCACCGCGGCTTCGGCGCCAGCGGCGGCCGCCGCGCCCACGAGGACACCCAGGGCAAACTCGCCGACCTGCGCGCCGCCGTGTCGGCCCTGGCCGCGCTGGACACCGTCGACGCCGCCCGGATCGGCCTGCTTGGCGTGTGCCTGGGCGGCGGCTACGCGGTCCGCGCCGCCGCCCAGGACCCGCGGGTCCGCGCGGTGGCCGGCATCGCGGGCGGCTACAACTCCCCGTCCTTCTCCGACGGCTACCGCACCGCCCTCGCCACGTTCCTCGACGGCTACGACGACTTCATCGCCGCCGTGGCCCCGGACGGCGGCGCGGCGGCGATGCCGGGCGACGAGCCGTGGGCGTACTACGGCACCGCCCGCTCCGCCGCCCCCACCTGGGAGAACCGGGTGACCCGCGGCTCGGTCCACAGCCTGTTGACGTTCGACGCCGTGGGCGCCGCACCGCTGCTCGGCCAGACCCCGCTGCTGGTCGTGCACGGCAAGACCGACGCGTACTGCTCCCCGGACCTGGCCGCCCGCCTCCACGAGACGGCCACGGGTCCGAAGCGCATCGAATGGCTGGACTGCGAGCTGCACATCGACCTGTACGACAACGAGCCCTACGTCGCCGCGGCCGCCCGCTCGGCGGCCGCCTTCTTCACCGAACACCTCTGACGTAGGCGGCTGCGGCGCGGGCGACCCGCCCTGCCGATCCCGGTGGAGCCGACCTATCGCGGTCTCCGCCACCGGGATCGGCTACGGTGCGGTTGTCAGGCGTCGCGGCGCAGCAGCACCCCCCAACCGAGCAGCATCGCGCCGAGGGCCCACAACGCGAGCACCCCCAGCCCGTGCCACGGCCCGATCGGCAGCGCCGCGAGGTCCTTCGTCGCCTGCACCGCGGTCCCGGCGGTCATCGGCCCGATCTGGTCGAGCCGCCGCGACCACGTCTTGTCCCCGAAGGCCCGGCTGATGAGCGGCCACGCGTACATCAGCCCCAGCACGATCCCGGCCGCCCCCGCCGGACTGCGCACCGCCGTGGCCAGACCGAGGCTCAGCAGCGCCACCAGCTCCAGGTAGAGCACCGACCCGATCGCCGGACGCCACAGGAACTCGTGCGCCGGCAGCAGCATCCGCCCGGCCAGCAGCGACCCGGCGACCCCGGCCACCGCCGCGACCGACGTGACGGCCACCAGCACCGCCGCCTTGGACAGGAGCAGCCGCGTCCGGCTCGGCACCGCGGCGAGACTGACCCGCACCATCCCCGACGCGTACTCGTTGCCGATCAGCAGCGCCGCCAGGATCGCGAACACCGCCTGCCCGAGCTGCACGCCGGTGAGCGACACCTTCGTGAAGTCCGACGTGCACCCCGCGACACACGAGATGCTCGCCGCCGCGAACGCGCTCAGCCCGACGGTCGCCACCGCCGCCCCGCCCAGCATCCACCAGTTCCCCGCCGACGTCCGCAGTTTCGTCCACTCCGCGTGCAGCGCCGCCGTCATCCGTCCCCCTCCCGTTCCGCGCAGCCCGCCGCCCCGGTCTGACCGTGCGGGCGATTTCCCGGCCGGCCGCTCCAGGTCCGGCGCAACCTCATCCGCGCCGCGGGCGGTGGTCATGCGTCGCTCCGGCGCAGGCGGTACCAGGCGGCGCCCAGCACCACGGCGACCCACAGCGCGAGGACGGCCAGCCCGCCCCAGGCGCTGAGCGGGAAGAACCCGTCGGCGGGCGAGTACACCGCGTCGACCTGCGCATACCGCGGCGCCGCCTGCTGCAGCGCGAACGCCGCGGCCGGGGTCACGCTCAGCAGCCAGTCGCTGGCCCGCAGCGGCAGCACCGTGACCGACAGCAGGTACGGCAGGACGACCACGACCACCGACACGGTCACCGCGGTCACGCCCCGGCGCAACAGCATCCCGAGACCCGCCGCGAGCGCCGCGCACCCGCCCAGCAGCAGGGCGGTGCCACCCGCCACGCGCAACTGGGTCGCGACGGAGGCCGGCGTGACGTAGACGCCGGCGTCGCGCAGCACGCCGGGCCCGAAGGTGATCGCGACCCCCGCGGCGACCAGGCCGAGCACGAACGCCGCGGCCGCGACCACCAGGGCCTTCGCCGCCAGGACCCGGCCGCGGTGCGGCGCGGCGGCGAACGAGGTGCGGATCATCCCCCGCCGGTACTCCGCGCTGACGGACATCGCGCCGATCACCACGACGAAGATGAGGCCGAGGAAGGTCCCGACGAGCGTCTGGCTGATCGTGACGCCGGGCCCGGACGGGGCGATGTCGCCGGTGCCGGTGACGGTCCAGCCGTCGGCGGTCGGCTCGAAGTGGGGCTGCGGGCCGACGGCGCGGGTGGTGGTGCCGCCGCCACCGCCGCCGGTGGGCTCCGCCGGGCCGATCCTGGCCCCGATCGCCTCACCCTCCCAGTCCGCCGACCACGTGCCGGTGGTCGCGAGCCGCTCGAACGTGCCGGTGGCGACGCTCGGGCCGCCCTGGATGCCCGACAGCACGACGGACTGGTTGACCTGCTGGTCGTACTGCGGCGAGGTGGCGAACAGCCCGGCGGTGACGGTCGCGGGCAGGCCCGGCAGGGTGGCCGTGCCGACCTCGGTCCAGGCGTTGCCGTCGCCGGACTGCTCGGCCTTGATCGTGTCGCCGGTGCGGGTCAGGCGCAGCCACACCGGCTGCGGGGCCAGCTCGGCGCCGGCCGGGCGGCCCTCGTCGTGCACGTAGTCGTACTGCATCCGCACGCCGTGCTCGCCGGTCAGCATCACCGCCGCGTACGCCGAGCCCTGCTTCGTGCCGTCCTTGACGATCAGGCCGGTCTTCGACCACGGCGCGAGGCCGTCGCGCATCGTGTCGCCGTCGTACGTCGGCAGCTGCCCGGTGAAGGACGTCACCCTCGCCGTGATGGTGCCGTCGCCGGTCAGCGTGCGGTGCACGAACGTGAAGCTGTCGGCGACCTCCTGCCCCTCCGGCCCGTGCAGCGGGGTGCAGTCGGAGGCGGGGCCGTGCTGGCCGCAGGAGCCCATCCGGCTCGGGGTGAGGCCCAGGCCCAGGATGATCCCGGCCCCGGCGAGCAGGCCCAGGACCCAGCCGAGCACGGTGCGCAGCTTCGTCCATTCGGCGCGCATCAGTCGCAGGAAGCTCATCGCCCCTCCCCCGGTGCGGTGCCGCGGAACTCGACGGCGTCGCGGGTCAGGTCCAGGTAGGCGTCCTCGAGGGTGGCGCGGTGCGCGGCGACCTCGGAGAACGGCACTCCGGCCCTGGTCAGTGCGGCGATGACCTGCTCGGCGGCGGGGCCGGTGACAGTGAGCGTCCCGTCGCCGTTGGGGACGACGGATTCGGCTTCATCGTGCAGTACACGTGCCGCTGCTTCTATTGCCGAGGAACGCACGACGATCCGTCCGTTGGCGGCCCCCGCCAGCAGCTGCGCGACGCTCGCATCGGCGATGACGCGGCCGCGGCCGACCACCACCACGTGGTCCGCGGCGCCCTGCAGCTCGCTCATGAGGTGGCTGGAGACGAGCACGGCGCGGCCCTCGCGGGCGAGTGCGCGCAGGAAGGTCCGCATCCAGATGATGCCTTCGGGGTCCATGCCGTTGAACGGCTCGTCGAGCATCAGCGCGGGCGGGTCGCCGAGCAGGGCGGCGGCGATGCCGAGGCGCTGGCGCATCCCGAGGCTGAAGCCGCCGGCGCGGCGCCGCCCGACGCCGCCGAGGCCGGTCAGCTCCAGCACCTCGTCGACGCGGCGGGCCGGCAGGGCCTGCGAGTGGGCGAGCCAGAGCAGGTGGTTGCGGGCCGTGCGGCCGGGGTGCAGGGCCGCCGCGTCGAGCAGCGAGCCGAGATGGCACAGCGGACGGGCGAGGCCCCGGTACGGCCGTCCGCCGACGAGCGCGGTGCCCTCGTCGGCGGCGTCGAGGCCGAGGACGACGCGCATGGTGGTCGACTTGCCGGCCCCGTTCGGGCCGACGAACCCGGTGACGAGCCCGGGCCTTACGGCGAACGTCATGCCGTCGAGGGCGAGGGTGGGGCCGAACCGCTTCCGCAGCCCCTCGACGGTGATCGTGGCGTCATGCATGGGACGAGTTCTACGCCGCGGCCGGTGTCATCCCGGTGTCAACGGCTGACACCTCATTGACACCTTCGGGCTGGCACAGTGGGGCCATGCGCGTGCTCGTCGTGGAGGACTTCGAAATACTCGCCCAGACCATCGGAACCGGCCTGCGCCGCGAGGGCCTGGCCGTGGACGTCGCCGCCGACGGCGCGGAGGCCCTCGAACGGCTGGCGAGCACGCGGTACGACGTCGTCGTCCTCGACCGCGACCTGCCCCGCATCGGCGGCGACACCGTGTGCCGCCACATCGTCGCCGAGCACCCGACCAGCCGGGTGCTGATGCTGACCGCCTCCGGCACGGTCCGGGACCGCATCGACGGGCTCGGCCTCGGCGCCGACGACTACCTGCCCAAGCCGTTCGACTTCGACGAGCTCGTGGCCCGCATCCGCGCGCTGCTGCGCCGGCCGTCGGCGGCGCTGCCACCGGTGCTGACCGCCGCCGGGATCACCCTCGACCCCGCCCGGCACGTGGCCAGCCGCAACGGGCAGCGCCTGGACCTCAGCCCCAAGGAGTTCGGCGTGCTGGAGTGCCTGATGGCCGCGGGCGGACGGCCGGTGTCCGCGGAGGAGCTGCTCGAACGGGTCTGGGACGAGGCTGCCGACCCGTTCACCACGGCGGTGAAGACGACGGTGAAACGGCTGCGGTCCCGGCTCGGCGACCCGCCCGTCATCCACACCGTCCGCGAGGCCGGCTACCGGCTCGGTGCGGCATGAGCACCCGCTGGACGCTGCGGCGGCAGCTGACCCTCCTCTACGCGGGCCCGTTCCTGATCTCCGGTGCCGTGCTGCTCACGGTGCCGCTGCTCGGCGCGAGCCAGACCGTCCCGGCCGGAACCTTCCCCGGCAACTCCGAGCCGCACGTCACGGTGGAGACGCACTCCAACGCCGTACCGCTGGCGGGCGTCTCCCTCGCCGTCATGGCCGTGGTCGCGGTCGTGCTCGGCTGGTTCATCGCCGGCCGCTTCCTCCGGCCGATCCGGCGCATCGTCGACACGGCCCGTGACATCTCGGCCACGAACCTGCACCGCCGCCTCGGCCCGACCGCCCGGCGCGACGAGTTCGGCGAGCTCGCCGACACCCTCGACGACCTGTTCGCCAGGCTCGAGGCGTCGTTCGCGGCGCAGCGCAGGTTCGTCGCCAACGCCTCGCACGAGCTGCGCACGCCGCTGACCGCCCAGCGGGCCCTGCTGCAGGTGACCCTGGCCGACCCGGAGGCCACCAGCGAGGAGCTGCGCGCCGCGGCGGACGAGGTGCTGGCCCTGGGCGAGAGCCAGGCCCGGCTCATCGACTCGCTGCTCACCCTGGCCACGGGCGAGCAGGGCGTGGAGCACGCGGCGCCGCTCGACCTGGCCGAGGTCGTCTCCCGCGCGCTGGCGTTCCGCGAGCTGGACGGGCCGCGACTGCTGCCGACCCTGCACGATGCCCCGACCACCGGCGACGCCGACCTGATCGAGAGCCTGGTCGCCAACCTGATCGACAACGCCGAGAAGCACAACGTGGCCGGTGGCAGCGTCACCGTGCTGACCGGGATGACGGACGGCCGGGCGACGCTGGTCGTCGAAAACACCGGTCCCGTCGTACCGCCTGACGAGCTCGACCGGCTCTTCCAGCCCTTCCAGCGGATGGGCGGCCAGCGGGTACGCACGACGAAGGACGGGTACGGGCTCGGCCTGGCGATCGTGCGGGCCATCGCCGATGCGCACCGTGCCGACCTGGCCGCCACCCCACGCGAAGGGGGTGGCCTCAGGGTGACCGTGACCTTCCGCTGACCCTCGGCAGCCCGCCGGCCGCTCGTCCAGCTCGGATCCCTCGGGCGAGGGGAGACGGCGACTGATGCCGCCTCCGCCCCTCGCCCTACAGGTAGTCGAAGAACCTGATGAACCACGTCGCCGGGTACGACGGATAGGCATCCCTCAGCACGTCGCTGATGCCGTCGTACTCATCGCCCAGAAGGTCTTCCAGCAGCGGTACGTAGTCGTAGTTGGCCAAAGTCCTCAGGACCCGGGTCAGGTCGGCATCGGCAAGGAGCGACAGCGTTTCCGCGTCGTCATAACGGCCTGGCCCCTCGGCACCGACCAGCGCCAGACCACCGAAGTTGCTCACCCGAATGAAAATCGGGACACCGGCCCTTGTCACTGGACCCGGCACGACCACCTGGCCGAAGTAGCTCGCGTCTTGCACCCTTGCACCGGCATCGACCGCGCACACACAGCCGAAACTCGCCTCAAGACCAGCCACCAGCTGCCCGAACCGGCGGCTTTCGGCCGCATAGTCGAAGCCGGTGGGACGCTCCAGATGGTCGGCATCGTCGCACCGCCGCAACAGCGAAACGATCTCAGCTCGGTCGGGCCACAGCACAAGCGTATGGTGCCAGTCATCCGACCGCGCCGCCGACAAGCACGATCACGAGGTGCCGCGCTACGCGTCCCACCATCGCTGAGAGCCGCAGCCGACCTCGTAGTGCCACCAGCCATCGGCCTGGCCTTGTTCCAGCAGACGCTTGACGTCGCGGATTTCGGCCGCCGCCGGGACGGTCAGGGCGACAAGCGGGAACTCCGCGCTGAAGACCTCACCACCGAGGCCGAACCGTGCGAACTTCTCGTGCACGCCATGGGCGCTGCGACCAAGAGGCCCATTCGGAATCGGCAGGACACGAATCGTGCAGTTCCCCGACTCCACGACTCGCCCGAGCGCCCAATGCCTTCCATCCGCATCGGTCTCGAACCGCACGATGTCGCCTTCGGCAACACCATCCTGCAGGAACGGCACGTTGTTGACGCTCGCCGTGTCCTCGGTGACGACAGTGGCCCACAAGCCCTCAGTGTCGTAGGGCAGCCAGCCCTCACGCGGAACGAACTTGAACCAAATCCTGATCTTGGCTTCGTGGCCGACGGGCCGCACATGCACGTCAGGCGCGATCGAAGTCATACCGGACATGCTCGCTCACCACGCTGAACTCCACACGATCGAGTGAGGTGCAGACAAGTCCGGACAATCACAAACACGCACCTTGCCGAAATCGCCGGCATGCCGCGAAGGAGCGGTCTCAGGGTGACCGCGATCTTCCGCAGCTCCTGGTGCCCGGGCCCGCCACAGGGCTCGCGCGGAGGCCGGTGCGGGCCAGGCGAGTGGCGGCCGCTTCGCGGCTGGCTGCGCATGACGGCAAACCCGCGGCACACCGTGGCGCCGTGACGGGCCGGCCCGGCGCGCCTCGGCGGACGACGGACTCACGAAACGCGAGTCGATAAGCGAACAGCCTGAGTCTCCCAAGGAGGAAGAACAAGAATTTGAGCCTGACGACGCAACGTGCCTTGGCCACGACTCGTGGCCGGTGAGATCACCGCCGGGGTTCGAACTGCTCCCGAAGGTGGCACCGGCCGCGCGGCGCACGCTCAGCACAGGCAACGGCGAGGCCGTCGCGCGGATCAAGGAACCTCGACGCGGCGACTGCCCCGCCCCGGCGGTCAGTGCACCAGGCTGTGGTCCCCCGGCGGCGGTGTCCGGGGTGGGAACGAGCGGCGACTGAGCCAGCCCTGTTCGCCGAGGCAGGCCAGGGCGAACGCGAGCTGCAGTACCCGTTCGTGCCATTCGAAGCCGTGCGTGTCGCCGGCGCCGAAGGTACTGCCGAAGATGCCTGCCAGCAGGGCCGATGTGCCGGTCCCGGCGGCGGCCCACCACCACTGGCCGATCGGGGTGCGCAGCCGGGCGGCGCTGCCGAGTACCAGGGCGACCAGGGCTGCGAACACAACATCACGTGGATCCATATGCGACTCCTTCAAGATCCACGCTACGCCCGTACGCGCCGTGTTGCAGGGGTGAAGAGCGCCAGGACGCGTTGGCCGTCGCGAGGGGCCGGCTCATGGCGTCGAAGGCGGCCAGCAAGCGGCAGCGCGAACTGCGCCTCCTCCACGCACATCAAACCGGTCGCGAAGCCGGACTCGAGGCCCGTCGCGTCCAGCGTCCGACAAGGGACGATGCACGCCCGTGCCGCCAACGGACCCGCCGAGGACGGAGCCAAGGCCGAGAAGTCCAAGCCGAACAGGCGGGCCGATGGACGGCGGGCGAGTTCGATGCCGTACACGCCGTTCCTGCGACCGCGCTCACAGAACCTGCGAGAAACTTCGAGCAACAAGCCTTGCCGCTGTTCTGACGCCCACGCACACTCGGGCTACAGGGTCGACGCCCATCGACAAGGGAGACCACCATGGGACTTCGCTTCCTAGGAAAAGACCCCGCTTCTGATGGTGGGCAGTCGCCGGCTGTCTGGGACGACGGTGAGAACTATGTCGTCCAGGGGTGGAGAATCGATGACCCTGCGACACTTGCCGAGGTCGGCGACATCCCGCCACATGAGACTCTGATTCGCATTCCCAAGCGGCTGATGCCCGTCTTCCCGGAGGTACGCCTTGGTCATGGCGCTGCCGAAGCTGGCTGACCTGCTGCTGTCCGGCAGGCGTCGGGCGTTGCACCTCGAGATGCGCGACACCTACGCCCGCACGCCCCGCTTCGACGCTTGGAAGGCCGGCCGCATGTCGGAGCGGGGAGGTGCGGACGCCGAATGGCGGGCGCTGCTTACCCCACTTGTGGAGCATGGTGCGGACATCCGGCGGCTGCGCATTGTCTCGGAGCCCATCACCGAGTACGTCCGATACGAGTACGACGTCACGCCATCAGCCAATCTCGCCGCGGGCGAATTGGTGCGATGGTTGCCCCGTGATCAGGCGTCCGATCTGAGGCTTCCGGGCAATGACTTCTGGCTTGTCGACGATGCCCTGTTGTTCAACCTCTCCGGCGGTGACGGCGAGTGGCTCGGTGTTCAGCCGAACGACGACCCGGACGTGATCGCCTTCTGCGCCGACTCGTTCGAAACGGCATGGGATCGCGCGGTCGACCACAGCGACTACCACCCCGCCTGAGCCGCCGCCTTGCCCACCGAACCGACCCCCGCGATCGGCGAAGCTCGCGCAGCCCTCGCCGCGCGCCTGCGTGAGATCCGAGTCGACGCTGACATGTCGGCCATCGAGCTCGCCAGGCGCGCGGGATGGCCGAGGTCGAAGGTAAGCAAGATTGAGCACGCCCGCCAGACGCCGACGGCCGACGACATCCGAGTGTGGTGTCGCCTCATCGGTGCCGATGACCAAGCGGCTGACCTGATCGCCACTCGGCATGCCGTCGAAGGCATGTGGGTCGAGCTTCGGCGGCTGCAGCGTACCGGCCTCCGTCGCTTCCAGGACTCCTTCGTGCCGCTCTGGGAGCGGACCCGACAGTTTCGCATCTACGAAGCAGGTGTGGTTCCGGGCCTGTTCCAGACGCCTGCGTACGCCAAGGCCCGCATGCGTCGCATTATCGAGTTCAGCGGCATCCCGGACGACCTGGAGCACGCCGTGCAGGCACGAATGGACCGGCAGCGCGTTGTGTACGCCGGAGGCCACACGTTCGCCGCGGTGCTCGAAGAGAACGTCCTGCACGCCCGCATCGGCGACACCGACATGATGGCAGCTCAACTCGCGCACCTCATCTCCGTCGCGGTGCTTCCGAACGTGAGCCTCGGCATCATTCCGCGCGACATCGACCGGATCATGTGGGCGAGTCCCGGATTCTGGATCTATGACGACGCGCGCGTCATCGTCGAGACGCCCTCAGCGCAGCTCACGATTACCCAGCCGCGCGAAGTCGCCGTCTACGCACGCTGGTTCGCGGAATTGTCCTCGATGGCCGTCGTCGGACAGCCCGCCCGCCGGATCATCACCGACGCGATTGGAGCGCTCGACGGCTGATCCGCCGGCAACTTCGAGAAACATCATTCCGAAGCAAGGGGCAGCGCTCATACCGTCTGCATCACTGGTGAGACGGTTGTGACATTGGTTCCGGCCGTCGAACCGCCGGCCAACCAGGGACCGGATGGGACCGCGATGCTGCTTCCTGAACGTAGGAAGCCCCGCCCGCTCCCTGGTGGCCGGTTCCACCACGAACGCAGCGGAGGCGGGCGATACCCGCGCAACCGGCGAGGAGCCACCGATTCAGGTCGGGGAACTGCTCAGTCTGGCTGACGCCGAATACATGTACGGTGCGGGATCGATCCGGCTACGCGTGACCATGGTCCCGCGCGCCCAGGTGATGCCGGGATACACCGAGGTCATCGGCCACCAGATCCTCTGGACCGGCGAGCGTGGCGACGACCGTGTGGTGTTTGTCCAGCGGGCGGCGCTGTCCACGATCCGAGCGAGATCCAACGTCGACTGAGAACCGAGGGTCAGGGGGCGGTGGCCGTCGCGAAGACGCGGTGCATGACGTCGAAGGTGGCCAGGGACGAGCGGGCCTCGTCCTGCAAGGCGACGATCGCCGGGTCGGACGGCGGCGCCGTGTTGCAGGGTGTGGGGGGTCAAGGCGCGGGAGACCGGTCAGCCGAAGGTGAAGGAGTAGGCGTTCAGGCCGGGAGTCAGGGTGAGCCGTAGCGTGCCGCGGCCGGGTTGGTCCCGGTGCGCCACGGTGATGATGTTCGGGGCGCCGGAGACCTGGAGTGTGGTCGTTGCGCCGTCGGCGGTGGCGGTGATGGTGCCCGTGCCGCCGGCGTCGAGGTAGACGTCGGCGGCGTCGAAGTTCAGCTCGATGACGGCGCCGGCACCGGCGGTCAGCGACTCGGCGGTGACGGTCCAGACGCCGGACAGGGCGAAGGAGTCGCGGGGCAGGGACGGCGGGGCGGTGAACGTGCCGGTGTCGGGAGCCAGCGGACGGTCGCCGGCGTAGTTGTTCGCCCGGGCCGATCCCAGGTACGTCTCGGCTGTCTGCTCGGGGTTGCTCGGTGTGGTGTCGGCGACGTCGGTCGGCGCGGGCAGGTCGATCGCCGGGCTCGCCGCGGTGAGGAGCTGGCGGATGATGGTCTCGACGGTGCTGTAGTCGCCTTCGCCGTAGGACACGTAGCGGACGGTGCCGTTGCTGTCGATGAGGTAGTCGGCCGGCCAGTACTGGTTCTGGTAGTTGTTCCAGGTGGCCAGGTTGTTGTCCAGGGCGACGGGGTAGGCGATGCCGAGGCGGGCGGCGCCGGCGGCGACGTTGCCGGGGTCGTGCTCGAAGGCGTACTCGGGTGCGTGCACGCCGATGACCTCGAGGCCGCGTGGGTGGTAGGTGGTGTACCAGGCGTCGACGTGGGCGATGGCGCGCTGGCAGTTGATGCAGGAGTAGGCCCAGAAGTCGACGAGGACGACCTGGCCCTTGAGGCCGTCGAGACCGATCGGGGCGTCGCCGGGGGTGTTGAGCCATCGGTCGATGCCGGTGATCTGCGGTGCGGGCCCGCAGTCCTGCAGGCGGCCGCTCCCGGCATTCGCGATGCAGCCGGCGAGGGGGCCGCTGCCGCCGAACGGGTTGCCGAGCGCCTGCACCTGGTTGTTGAGGCCGGTGGCGTAGTCGGGGATGGCGCGCTGGACGGCGTCGGTGGCATTGAAGGTCAGGGCGACGGCGAGCGCGACGACAACGGCTCCGGCGGCGATGCGGATGCCGCGCTGGCGGCGGCGGAAGGCGCGGACGCGTTCGGCGACCCGCCGCCCGGCGAGGGCGAACACCAGCAGGGGCAGGGCGTTGCCGGCGGCGAAGGCCAGGGTCAGCAGAATCGTCCCGCCGCCGATCCGTCCGGTCGCGCCGGCCACCGAGATCGCCGCGAGCACCGGCCCGGCGCAGGGGACGTACACGGCGCCGAGCGCGAGCCCGAGGCCGAACCCGCCCCGGCCGGGCGTGACCGGGCGTTGCGGTATCCAGGAGAACGGCGCTTCCAGCAGCGCCTCCACCCGCGGCACCATCATGCCGATGCCGAGCAGGACCAGCACCGCCAGGCCGGCCCAGCGGATGACGTCACCGGGCAGCGAGAGGGCCCGCAGCAGCAGGGTGCCCAGGAGCGTGAAGGTGCTGAAGCTGAGGGTCAGGCCGAGTACGACCAGGTAGGGGCGCCGGTTGAACCGGGTCCGGCGGTCGGGCTCGGCGCCGGGTTCGCGGGCGCCCTGGGCGCCGCCGGCGAGCAGGACCACCGGCAGGACCGGCAGGATGCACGGCGAGATCGCGGTGATCAGCCCGCCCAGGAACCCGATCACCACCAGCGTGACGCCGGGCGTCATCCGGCACCGCCCGCGGCCGCACTGTCTCGCATGCCGCCCATCATCCCCGCGGTGGCCGGTCGCGGACCCGGCGGCGACCTTACAGCCCGGTTACGTACCGGCCGCGACACGGCGGTGCGGCCGGCCCGGGCCGAGGAGCCGAACCGCGAACGCCACCGAAACAGCCGCGAAACGCGTCGGCGGCACCATGGGGCGACCAGCCGTCGTGGGAGGTGAGCGCCAGGTGCCCGCCGTGACCGATGTGCGCCGCCGCACCCACCAGCGTGCGTGGACCCGCGGACGGGTCGCGCACGGCCGGCATCCGCAGCGCTGAGCTACCGCCGCCACCGGGTCCCGGGGACGTTCGTCCGGCGGGCCCTCATGCGTCGCTCGCCCGCTGCGGGCCTGCGGCCGCGCGCTGCCTGATGCCGCCCACACGCCGCTGGAGCCACCGATGACGGTCACCGACACCGACCCACCGCCCGCCGCCGCGGTCACGCCGCCCGCGACCTGCACGTTCGACCTGGCCGACTGGGCGATCCTGGCGCGCGGCTGGTACGCCGTGGCCCGCGCCGAGGACATCGGCACCGCCCCGGTCGCGGCGACCCTGCTCGACGTCCCCCTCGTGGTGTACCGCGCGGGCGACGCGATCGTGGTCGCCGACGACCTCTGCCCACACCGCGGCGTACCCCTGACGATGGGCACCGGCGACGGCACCGCCGTCGTCTGCGCGTACCACGGACTGCGGTTCGGCGCCGGCGGCGCCTGCGTCGCCATCCCGGCGCACCCGGCGGCGAAGATCCCCGAGCGGATGCACCTGCGCCCCTACCCGGCCGTACAGCGTTACGGCCTGGTCTGGACCTGCCTCGACCGGACCGCGGGCGAGGCGGTGCCGCCGATGCCCGGCTGGGACGACCCCGGCTTCCAGCGGGTCACCTGCCCGCCGTTCGACGTCGCCGCGTTCGCCGGCCGGCAGGTCGAAGGGTTCCTCGACGTCGCCCACTTCGGGTTCGTGCACCCCGGCACGTTCGGCGACCCGGGCAATCCGGAGGTGCCGCCGTACAACCCGGCGCCGACCGCGGACGGGTTCGCCGTCGACTACTGGTCCACCGTGGCGAACTACCCGCACGGGGCCGGGCTGCGCGCCCCCGACGGGTACCAGTGGCTGCGCCGGTTCACGGCCCACCTGCCGTTCACCGCCACCCTCGCCGTGCACTTCCCGGACGGCGGGCGGCTGTGCATCATGAACGCCGCCACCCCGGTCTCGGCCCGCCGGACCCGGATGTTCGCGCCGATCGCGAAGGACTTCGCCACCGACCAGCCCGCGCAGGAGATCTTCGACTTCAACCTGCGCGTGTTCGAGGAGGACCGGCGCATCGTCGAGGTCCAGAAGCCGGAGAACCTGCCGCTCGACCCGCGCATCGAGGTCAACATCGCCGCCGACCGCAGCTCAGTGGCGTACCGACGCGGCTTGAAATCCATGGGTCTGAGCCACTTCTTCACGGCCTGAAGGGGGCTGACATGGAACTGTCCGTCGTGGACTTCGGCGCCCGCCTGCCCGGGTGGGTCGCCGACGAGATCGCCGGGGTCGACCGGCGGCTGGGGCACGTCGAGGACCGGATGCGGCTGGCGCACCGCCTCGCGGGGCGCAACCACCGCGAGGGCACCGGCGGCCCGTTCGCGGCCGTCGTCAGCGACACCGCGACCGGCGAAGTGCTCGCGGTCGGGGTGAATCTGGTCCTGGCCAGCGGCCTGTCCGGGATGCACGCCGAGATGGTCGCGCTGTGCCTGGCCCAGGCCGCGGCCGGCACCTGGGACCTCGGCGGCGCCGGCAGGGCGCCGGTCGAGCTCGCCGTGAACTGGCGGCCGTGCGCGATGTGCTACGGCGCGGTGCTGTGGTCCGGCGTCGCGCGCCTGGTCATCGCCGGCGAGGGCGACGAGGTCGAGCACCTCACCGGCTTCGACGAGGGCCCGATGCGCCCGGACTGGAAGGAGCAGCTCGCCGCCCGCGGCGTGCAGGTGCGCACCGACGTGCTGCGCGAGGAGGCCCTGGCCACGTTCCGCGAGTACGGCGAACGCACCGACGTCGTGGTCTACAACGGCGGCGGCCGCGGCCGCTCAGACGCCCGCGTGCTGCAGGTCGAGTAGCTGCTCGTAGAAGCCGCCGAAGCCGCGGCGCCGGTCGACGAGGTGGATCTCGAGGATCCAGTGGCACAGGTCGCCGCCCGGATCGAGGCGGCGCATCGGCAGGTCGTTGCCGGGCGTGTCAGCGGTGCAGCCGCAGCCGCAGCCGGATGAGCCTCGACACGTACGGCCCGGTGCACCGGCGACGCACCCGGCTCGGCGAGGCTCAGCCGCGGCCGGTGCGCGGCGGTCCTAGAGGCCGGGACGCCGCCGTGGGCCCGCTTCGCAGCACCGGCGCGATCGGCAAGATCGCGGGTATGCCTCTGCTCTTCTCGTACGGCACGCTGCGCGACCCGGCGGTACAGCGGGCGAACTTCGGCCGCGAGCTCGCCGGCCGCGCCGACGCGCTGCCTGGCTACGCCACCCGCATGCTCGAGATCACCGACCCGGACGTCCTCGCCGTCAGCGGCGAGACCCACCATCCGATCGTCGTGGCCACCGGCGACGGCGCCGACCAGGTCGCCGGCGTGGTGTTCGAGGTGACCGACGACGACCTCGTCGCTGCCGACGGCTACGAGGTCGCGGACTACCACCGCATCCTGGTCGCCCTCGCCTCCGGAGTCCGGGCGTGGGTGTACGTCAGCGCCACCGCCTGAGCCCGGCAGGTGGACCCGGACCTGGACCGGCGGGTGCGGGTCGGTGTGGCGCAGCCCTCTTCGCAGCGGGGTCGCGGCGCGGCCGGTGCTGCCGTTACGGTCGCAGCAGACGGTCGTGACCGGCGTTCCGGCACGGCAGTGCCGGCCGGCAACGCTGACCACCCGCCTGGAAAGGAGCCGCGCATGCCCGCCGGAGACGTCGACTACGCCCGCCACGGCCACGGCTACGCCACCGCGCGCCGCCACGGCCACCTGCGCACCCAGCCGACCTTCGCCGGTTCGCTGCGCCTGCTGGTCGGGCGCCCGTGACGCCGCGCCCCGCGACCGCCCGGACGGCCGCCGGCGTCTTCGGGGGGTGGACGCCGGACGGGGTGGTGTTCGACTGCGACGGGCTGCTCGTGGACACCGAACCGTGCTGGAGCGTCGCCGAGGCCGAGCTGTTCGCCCGCCGCGGCCTGCCGTTCGGCCCGGACCAGAAACGCCTGCTGATCGGCAAGTCCCTCACCGCCGCCGGGCTCGTCCTCGAGACCGTCTTCAGCGAGCCCGGCCACGGCGCGGCGATCGGCGCGGAGCTGGAGGCGCTCGTCGGCGACGTGATCGCCGGGCAGGCCGAGCCGATGCCCGGCGCGCACACCGTCGTCGCCCTGGCCGCGGCCCGCGTGCCGGTCGCCGTCGCCAGCAACTCCTCCCGGCGTCTGCTCGACCTCGCCCTGCACCGCGGCGGCTTCACCGGCACCTTCCCCGTCAGCCTCGCCGCCGGCGACGTCGAACACCCCAAACCCGCCCCCGACATCTACCTGCACGCCTGCGCGCGCCTGGGGATCGCGCCCGTCCGCGCCCTGGCGTTCGAGGACTCCATGACCGGGATGCGCGCCGCCGTCGCCGCCGGCCTGCGCCTGATCAGCGTCCCCACCCTCGCCCAGCCCGACCTGCCCGGCGACTGGGTCCTGCCCAGCCTCGAGCGCACCGACCTCGTCGAATGGATCGCCGGCTGGCCGACCGCCGACCGCCCCGCCTGACCTCCCGCGCAGGCGTGGGAGGTCAGGGCGCGGTGGCCGTCGCGAAGACGCGGTGCATGACGTCGAAGGTGGCCAGGGACGAGCGGGCCTCGTCCTGCAAGGCGACGATCGCCGGATCGGACGGCGGGGCCGCGAGCGCCTCCTCCCACAGGGAACGCTCCGCTGCCCGCCACCCCGGCCGGTCCTCCACCAACACGTCCACGAACCCGGCGAGGGGCAGGTCCCGCGCCAGGTCAACCGCCTGAATCCGGGCCGGCACGTCCGCCGACGACCCCTCCCAGCACGTCACAACCAGCCGCCCGCCCGGCTTCAGCAGCCGCCGGAACTCGGCAAGACCGGCGAGGGGCGGCGCCGCGAACTGCACCGCGTCGATGCACATCAGGCCGTCGGCGATGCCGGAGTCGAGCCCGGTCGCGTCCAGCGTGCCGACCTGAAACGACGCCCGGCCCGGCAGCCGTGACGCGGCCAGTGGTACCGCCGAGGACAGGGCCACCGCCGAGAAGTCCACGCCGATCAGGCGGGAACCGGCGCGGCGGGCGAGCTCGATGCCGTACCCGCCGCGGCCGCACGCGATGTCCAGCAGCAGGCCGTCAGCGGGCAGGCCCAGCGCCGCCGACAGTTCGTCCAGCGCGGGTCCGGTCAGCACGCCCGGGAGGCCGTAGGAGCTGGGCACGTCCAGGGTGCGGGACAGGATGGCGTCGCGGGCGGGTGAGGTGGCCATGTCCGCGTACCACTGGTCGAAGTAGGCCGCGTCGAGTGCGCTCATGATCGTTCAACATAGTCCGCCAGGTGCTGGCCCGTGAGGGTGGCCCGCGCGGCGACGAGGTCGGCGGGGGTACCGGTGAAGACGACCCGGCCGCCGTCGTGGCCGGCGCCGGGGCCGATGTCGATGATCCAGTCCGCCGAGGCCATGACGGCCAGGTGGTGTTCGATGACGATGACCGACTTGCCGGCGTCGACCAGGCGGTTGAGCAGGGCCAGGAGCTGCTCGACGTCGGCGAGGTGCAGGCCGGTGGTGGGCTCGTCGAGGACGTACACGCCGCCCTTCTCGGCCATGTGGATGGCGAGCTTGAGGCGCTGGCGCTCGCCGCCGGACAGGGTGGTCAGGGGCTGGCCCAGGCTGATGTAGCCGAGGCCGACGTCGGCCAGGCGCGAAAGAATGGTGTGGGCGGCGGGGATCTTGGACTCGCCCGAGGCGAAGAACTCGCGGGCCTCCGAGACCGGCATCGCGAGGACCTCGGCGATGTTGCGGCCGCCGAGGCGGTACTCCAGGACCGAGGCCTGGAAGCGCTTGCCCTCGCACTCCTCGCAGACGGTGGCGACGCCGGCCATCATGGCGAGGTCGGTGTAGATGACGCCGTTGCCGTTGCAGTTGGGGCAGGCGCCCTCCGAGTTGGCGCTGAACAGCGCAGGCTTGACCCCGCCGGCCTTGGCGAAGGCCTTGCGGATCGGGTCGAGCAGGCCCGTGTACGTGGCGGGGTTGCTGCGCCGCGAGCCGCGGATGGCGCCCTGGTCGACGGAGACCACGCCGGCGCTCTTCGGGATGGAGCCGTGGATCAGCGAGCTCTTGCCCGAGCCGGCGACGCCGGTGACGACCACGAGGACGCCGAGCGGGATGTCGACGTCGACGTCGCGCAGGTTGTGGGTGCTCGCGCCGCGGATCGGCAGGACGTCGGAGAACGTGCGGGGCGAGCGGAGGGTCGCGCGGTAGTCCAGGTGGCGGCCGGTGAGGGTACCGCTGCGTCGGAGTCCTTCGACGGTGCCCTCGAAGCACACGGTGCCGCCGACGCCGCCCGCGCCGGGGCCGAGGTCGACGACGTGGTCGGCGATGGCGATCGTCTCCGGCTTGTGCTCGACCACGAGGACCGTGTTGCCCTTGTCGCGCAGGCGCTGGAGCAGGCCGTTCATGTTCTGGATGTCGTGCGGGTGCAGGCCGACGGTGGGCTCGTCGAAGATGTACGACACGTCCGTGAGCGACGAGCCGAGGTGCCGGATCATCTTGGTGCGCTGCGCCTCGCCGCCGGACAGGGTGCCCGAGGGGCGGTCCAGGGACAGGTAGCCGAGGCCGATCTCGACGAACGAGTCGAGGGTGCGCTGCAGCGTGCCGAGCAGCGGGGCGACCGAGCGGTCCTCGATGCCGCGGACCCACTGGGCCAGGTCGCTGATCTGCATGGCGCAGGCGTCGGCGATGTTGATGCCGCCGATGCGGGAGGCGAGCGCGGCCTGGTTGAGCCGGGTGCCGCCGCACTCGGGGCAGGTGGTGAACGTGACGGCCCGGTCGACGAAGGCGCGCAGGTGCGGCTGGAGGGCCTCCTTGTCCTTCTGCAGGAACGCCTTCTGCACGCGGGGCACCAGACCCTCGTAGGTCATGTTGATCGTCTCGATCTTGACCTTGACGGGTTCCTTGTACAGGAAGTCGTGCCGCTCCTGCTCGGTGTAGTCCTTGATCGGCTTGTCGCCGTCGAGGAACCCGGAGGCGGAGAAGATGCGCACCAGCCAGCCGTCCGGGGTGTACCCGGGGATCGTGATCGCGCCCCCGTTCAGCGACTTCTCGGCGTCGAAGAGCTCGGCGAGGTCGATGTCGTTGATCGTGCCCATGCCCTCGCAGCGCAGGCAGGCGCCGGCGGGCACGTTGAAGCTGTAGTGGAACGCGGGGCCGGCGCTGGGCGAGCCGAGCCGGCTGAACACGATGCGGAGCATGGCGTTGGCGTCGGTCGCGGTGCCCACGGTCGAGCGCGAGTTGGCGCCCATCCGCTCCTGGTCGACGATGATCGCGGTGGTGAGGCCCTCGAGCAGGTCGACGTCGGGGCGGGCGAGGCTGGGCATGAAGCCCTGCACGAACGCGCTGTACGTCTCGTTGATGAGCCGCTGCGACTCGGCCGCGATGGTGCCGAAGACGAGGGAGCTCTTGCCGGACCCGGACACGCCGGTGAACACGGTGAGCCGGCGCTTGGGGATCTCGACGCTGACGTTCTTCAGGTTGTTCTCGCGGGCCCCGTGAACCTGGATGAGGTCATGACTGTCGGCGACATGCACTGCAACACCCTACGCAGGTGATGTGACGATCGCATGTACCTTCGCCAGGAACTTCTCCACCGCTTCGCGGTCCCGGTCGGCGCCGTCCAGCGCGGCCTGGATCACGGTCCGTTCGGACGGCAGGCGGTCGAGGGCCCACGCGGCGGCCGCGCGCTTCGGGTACCAGGTGTGCTCGGCGTGGTAGCGCAGCGACCGGCACGCGTTGAGCACCGCGTTGTCGCCGTGCTCGCCGAGCGCGGCCAGGTGCGCCGCGACCGACTCGGCGACCACCGGCATGAGCTGCCGCGAGCGGACCCTGGTCACGAGGCCGGGGAACGGCGGGCCGATGAGCGCGCGGCGCTGCTGGCGGACGATGTCGCGGTCGATCGGGTACCAGAAGGCGGGTCCCTCCGAGGAACCGATCTCGGCCTTGTACTGCATGTCCCGCCCCGTGTTGAGGTTGAGCGCGAACCCGGCCTCGGTGGTCAGGCCGGCCAGCGCGTCGCGGTCGTAGAGGACGAACTCGAGGCCGCGGGCCGGGCAGGGCAGCGCCCCGTGGTCGAGCGCGGCGATGACGGCCTCGATCTCGGCCGTCGTCGGACCGGCGGCCACGGCGACCAGGTCGAGGTCGCTGCGGCCCGGGAGGTACGCGTCGAGCGCGAGCGACCCCGCCGGATACACCCCGACGAGCCGCCCGCCGAAGATCCCCTGCAGGCGGCGGACGACCGCGCCGAGGTACCCGTCGAGTGAGCTCACCGGACAGTTGTAACGCCCGGCGGTGTGAGCGCGCCGCCCCGGGGTAGTCCGGCCATTCCTGCGCAAAGGGGGTGCAACCGTGAACAGAGTGGCGGTGGTCACCGGTGGTTCCCGCGGGATCGGGCGGGCCGTGGCCGAGCGTCTGGCCACCGACGGGATGGCCGTCGCGATCGCGTACGCGGGCAACGACGTGGCGGCCAAGGAGGCCGTCGACGCGATCGGCGCGGCGGGCGGGCGGCCGGCGGTGGCGGCCCGGGCGGACGTGGCCGACGAGGGTGCGGTGAAAGCGCTCTTCGACCTGGCCGAGCACGAGTTCGGCGGGGTGGACGTCGTGGTCAACGCGGCCGGCCGGATGGTCCTCGAGCCGGTGGCCGAGATCGACCTGGACGAGCTGGACCGGATGCACCGCACGAACATCCGCGGCACGTTCGTGGTGTCGCGGGAAGCGGCGCGGCGGCTGCGGCCGGGCGGGGCGCTGGTGAACTTCTCGACGTCGCAGACGCGGCTGCAGCATCCGACGTACGCCGGCTACGTGGCGAGCAAGGCCGCGGTGCAGGCGCTCAGCCTGATCATGGCGCGGGAGCTGCGGGGCCGGGACATCACGGTCAACGCGGTGGCACCGGGGCCGACGGAGACCGACCTGTTCCTCGACGGCAAGGACGCGGCGACCGTGGAACGCACGGCGAGCCTGAACCCGATGGGGCGGCTGGGGCGACCGGACGACATCGCCGAGGTGGTGGCGGCACTCGCGGGGCCGGCCCGGTGGATCAACGGCCAGACGCTGTTCGTCAACGGCGGCGCCGCGTAAGGGGGTTGGTGTGCCGGGTCGAGTGGTTTCTCGACCCGAGCCACCGTCCGGGCAGGACTACTTCTTCTTGCCCTTCTTGTCCTTCTTCGACTTCTTGGACTTCTTCGCCATGGGAATCACCTCCAGCGCGTCGGCAACGACACCGAGACTACGACCAAACAGCCGGTGAACAAAGGGTTTCCGAGACATTTCCAGTTATCCCCCAACGGTCGCGCACCGTCCACTGTGGGCAATTCAAGAGCCAGAAGCTGCTCTTGTACCGTCTGATCCTGCGCTGTGAGCAGTCGTTCCACGTTCGGTACAGTCATCGTGAAGTGAGGTGAGCATGACTGCACTGAATGTGCAAAGGAGATACAACGCACCCCGGCGGATCGCGGCGGCGGCGGCGACCAAGGAGGCGATCGCGGCCGCGGCGGAGCGCCTGTTCGCCCGGCACGGCTATGCGGGGACGACCATCGCGGCGGTCGCGGAGGACGCGGGCGTCACCCCGAAGTCCGTGTACGCGCTCTCCGACAAGCCCGGCCTGCTGCTGCTCGCGGTGCGGCGCGCCTCGGCGGCGCCGGTGCCCGAGGACCTCGCCGGGTCGCTGCTGCGCCGGTACCCGGTCGAGCGGGCGTTCGAGGAGGCTGCGCACGCCGAGCCGACGCTGCGGGAGGCGTGGCGGCGGCACGAGCGGGCCCGCCGCGCCGGGCTCAAGACCCTCGTGCGCGCCTACGCCGACGCGGGCCAGCTGCGCGAGGGGCTGACCGTGGGCCGCGCGACCGACACGCTGTGGGCGCTGGTGACCTGGCACACGGTGGCGCTGCTGGTGGAGCAGCGCGGCTGGGGCCGAGCCAAGCTCACCGCCTGGCTCGACCAGCTCGTCGCGACAATCCTGAAGTGATCAGCCCGGCAGCTTGCCGGTGCCGGCGTTCACGGTGACCAGGGCGGGGACGTTCGCGGCCGGGTCCAGCCCGGCGCGCAGGGCCGGGGTCCAGCCCGCGTCGGTGGCGATGTCCGGGTCGAACGCCTTGTTGTACTCGTCCAGCAGGTTCACCGCGAGGATCGGGCCGGTGCCGACCCGGGCCAGGGTGCCCTTCTCCGTCATCTGCACGCCGCCCCAGTTGTAGACGAAGGCGTTCAGCGGGGTGTCGGCGCTGCGCAGGACGAAGTTGTTCTCCGCGTACACCTGCGACTGCACGCCCACGCCGATGGCGTACACGAAGGTGTCCTCGTCGGTGGCGTAGTAGTAGTTGTTGTACACGTCGACCTGGCCGAAGCGGACCCGCGGGACGCGCTGGCCGACGTTGGCGAACCGGTTGTGGTGCAGCGTGACGCGCAGCTTGCCGACGTCGACGCCCGGGGTGTTGGTCGAGCCGATCAGCATGGTCTTGTCGTGCTCGAACAGGTTGTTGTACGACACCGTCACGTAGTCGGAGCCGCGGATGATGTCGGCCGCGCCGTCGTGCACCTGGTACGGGCGGCCCAGGTAGATCGGCTGGTCGACGTCCTGGTTGGCGCCGTCGGTGAACGAGTTGTGGTCCAGCCACACGTTGGTGGCGCCGCTGAGCGTCACGCTGTCGTAGAGGGAGTTCCAGTTGCCGTCGGCGCCGTCGGTCGGCGTCCAGGCCGGGAAGCAGTCGTACGCGTCCTCGAACGCGATGTTGCGGATGATGACGTTGCTCTGGTTGGTGATGAGCAGGTTGCCGCCCTTGATGCGGGCGTTGCGCAGGCCGTAGACCGTGGTGTTGGCGCCGACCTCGATCTTGACCTTCAGGCCCTGGTTCTTCGCCGACTGGACGCGGGCGGCCTCCAGCGGGCCGCTGGGCGCGACCTTGCCCCACGTCGCCGGGTCGTACGCGGTCAGGTAGGCCTGCAGGTCGTAGGCCGGGTCCGCGTAGTCGGCGCAGGAGCGGCCCTCGTTGGCGTCGATCGTGCCGGCGACCAGCACGATCTTCGGCGTGCTGCCGGCCACGGCGGCGGCCAGCTCGTCGCGGGTGCGCACGGTGAACACGTGGGCGTCGTCGGCGGCCGACCCGCCCGTGGTGCCGGCGCCGGCCGCGGCCCAGCCGTCGTTGGCGGCGAGGGTCTGCCGCGCCGCCGCGGGCACGCCCGGCCCGCCCGCGTTGGCCGAGGCCGCTAAGGCGACGCCGGCCGCGACCAGCCCGGCCACCGTGGCGGCGGTGAGACCGGTCCGGATCCCTACGCGCATGGAGTCCTCCAGGAAGTTAGGAAAGCGCATTCCTGGCGACCACGGTGGCACCGGCGGACCGGGCGAGTCAACGCGTGGCGTTTGCAGGTTTGTTGCAGTCGTCACTTCCGGCCGCCCGGTCGCCACTCGGCGGCCAAGACCATTAGAGGGTTATGGGGTGACCGCCCCCGCCCCGGCCGCCCGCCGCTTCGCCGCGCTGCGCAACCCCGACTGCCGCCCGTACCTCTTCGGCGCGGCGCTGTCGATGATGGCCGACAACGTCGAGCACGTGATCACGTACTGGGTGCTGTGGCAGAAGTTCCACTCCGAGGCCCTGGCCGGCTTCCAGGTGATCAGTCACTGGGTGCCGTTCCTGCTGTTCTCGGTGTGGTTCGGCGGGCTGGCCGACCGGCACGACTGCCGCCGGGTCATCCAGGCCGCCCAGGCGCTGTTCATGCTGGTCTCGCTGCTGTGGGGGATCCTGTTCCTGACCGACTCGCTGCAGATCTGGCAGGCCTGCGTGCTGCTGGTGCTGCACGGCATGGCCGGGTCGCTGTGGGGCCCCGGCGAGCAGCTCATGCTGCACGACTTCGTCGGCGACGAGGACCTCGTCTCCGCGGTCCGGCTCAACGCGACCTTCCGCAGCCTGGGCGTGCTGTTCGGCCCGGCCGTCGGCTCCGCGCTGCTGCTGTGGCTCGGCCCGACCGCGGGCATCTTCGCCAACATCGCGTTCTACCTGCCGCTGACGCTGTTCCTGTTCCGCACCCGGTTCACCGGCCACACCCGCCACGCTGGTCCCCGCGGCCCCCGCGTCGGCCTGCTCGACACGTTCAAGGTGCTGCGCCGCGTGGCCGGCGACCACACCCTGATCAGCATGATCATCCTGGCCGGCCTCGCCTCGTTCTTCGTCGGTACCGCCATGCAGGCCACGATGCCCACCTTCGCCGAGGATCTCAGCGCCGACAGCACCGACGCGTACGGCATCCTGCTCTTCGCCGCGGGCGCCGGCGGCGTGGTCGGCGGGCTGCTGCTGGAGGCGACGGGCTGGCTGCGCCCGACGGTCCGCGCGGCCGTCGGCACCACCCTGCTGTACGGCGTGAGCAGCCTGCTCTTCGCGGTCGCGGGACAGCTGTGGCTGGCGGTGATCCTGCTGTTCATCGGCGGCATCGCGAACCTGGCCTCGATGTCCATCGGCCAGACCGTCACGCAGCTGCTGGCCCCGCCGGACGAGCGCGGACGGGTCATCGGGGTGTACAACGTGTCCTCGGCGGGCCTGCGGGCGGGCAGCGGCCTGACGGTCGGCGTGCTCGGCCAGGCGATCGGGGTGCACTGGTCCCTGGCGCTGAGCTCGGCCGCGCTGTGCGTCGGGACCGGCTTCGCCGCGCTGTACACGCGGCACGGACGCCGGGTTCCGGCCGCGAAGTAGCCACCTGGGCGATATGTCGGGCGCTGGCGCGCCACGATATATCGGACTTATTCCCCGACAGACTATAAGTAAGCATTTGTCCGTTTCTGCGCGAACCTGCACGCACCCGTGAGGCACCGGGGCGGAACTCTTGTGTCCTCCGGTTGGTCCGATGTAACCCCTGACGGCGTTACAACGACCTGGAGGGGGGCCGCCATGAGTGGTGGTGGACACGCGGCGAAGGCCGGCGCGCACACGAAGCACAAGAAGGGCGGCCACGACGAGGAGGAGCACGAGAACCACGAGCGGTGGCTGGTGTCCTACGCGGACATGATGACGCTGCTGATGGTGCTGTTCATCGTGCTGTTCGCGATCTCCCAGGTCGACCAGAAGAAGTTCGCGGAGCTCAAGAACGGCCTCGCGGTCGGCTTCGGCAACCCGTCCGTCGCGTTCGAGGGCGGCGAGGCCAGCCTGATGGAGTCCTCGGACTCCAACTCGCCGATGGACCTGTCCTCCGGCGTCGGCGGCACCACCTCGGACGCCACCGCCGTGCAGGACGCGGTGCAGGCCAAGGAGCGCGCCAGCGCCTCGAAGCGCCAGCAGGCCGCGGCCGAAGAGGTCAAGAACTACGACAAGATCAAGGCGCAGATCGACGCCGAGCTGGCCAAGCAGGGCCTGGCCGACCAGGTCAAGTACACCGTCGACGAGCGCGGGCTGGTCGTCACCATCGTGACCACCGGCATCGTGTTCAACGGCAACGAGGCCAACCTCCTCGCCGCCGGCAAGAAGATCATCGACGGGGTCGGGCCGGCGATCGCCGCCCTGCCGAACAAGATCGAGGTCGACGGGCACACCAACCAGCTCTCCGGCGGGACCGGCAACTACCCCTCCGGCTGGGAACTGTCCTCCGCCCGCGCCTCGGCCGTCGTGCGGATGCTGCACGCCGACGCCGGGATCGCCGAGAACCGTCTGCAGGCCGCCGGCTTCGCCGACACCAAGCCGCTGTACCCCACCACCGACCCCCGCGCGGCCGAGCTGAACCGCCGCGTCGAGGTCATCGTCCTGTCCAACCTGCCGGCCGACACCCGGGCGCTGCTGCCCTCGGCTTCAACGAACTGAGGGAGTAGAAGACCATGGCGAAGGACGAGAAGACCACCGAGGAGACCCCCGCCAAGGGTGGCAAGAAGAAGCTGATCATGATCATCGCGATCGCGGTCGTCCTGCTGGGCGGCGGCGCCGGCGGGTACCTGATGTTCAAGCCGAAGACCGCCGCGGCCGAGCCGGAGCCGACCCCGGGCGTCGTGTCCGTCCTCGACGCGGTCACGATCAACCTGGCCGACGGGCACTACCTGAAGCTGAAGATGACGCTGCAGGCCACCACCGACGCCGCCGAGGCCCCGGACGGCAGCAAGGCCCTCGACCTCGCGATCACCGAGTACAGCGGCCGCAAGATGGACGAGCTCATGAGCAACGCCGAGCGCGACCGCACCAAGAAGGAGCTCGTCGAGAAGGTCGTCAAGGCCTACACCGTCGAGAAGAAGAAAGAGGTCATGGACATCTACTTCACGACGTTCGTGATCCAGTAGCGGCAGGAATGGCCGTCCCCGCCGCGGGGGCGGCCATCGCCTTGACCGCGTCGATCCAGAACCGCTGGCGCTCCGGCGCCTGCCCGACCAGGTAGGTGGCCCGCAGCTTCGGCGGGAGGTGCCGCAGCAGCTGGACCACCACCGCGGTGTGCTCGCGCAGCTGGGAGACCTCGGCGTTGGAGAACACCTGGTGCACCAGGTCGGTGTCGTCGGTACCCTCGTCGCAGTCGGCCACGGCGCGGGCCAGCCGGGCCGCCCAGCCCGCCGGGTCGGCCGCGAGCTCGTGCAGGCCCACCCGGCGCTCCCCCGCGAGGCGGGCCTCGAGGCCGGACAGCGCGACCGGCGCGAACTCCCCCTCGCCGAGATAGATCAGGCCGGCCTGCAGCGGCTGGTCGTGCAGGTGCAGCTTGATGAGCCGCTCCAGGGTGCGCTTGGAGACCCAGTCGCGGCCCTCGTCGTCCAGGTCGTACTTCCACCAGTCCAGCGCCGCCTCCGCCGGGCGGCCGTAGGTGTCCAGCAGCCACTGGCCGGCCGGGATGTCGTCCGGGCCGACCTCCAGGCTGGCGGTGAACCGGCTCGCCTGGGCCAGGTTGTTCGGCGTCACCTGCAGCTTGCGCCCCACGTGGTACGGCGGGTTCTGCAGCGCGAACTGCGCCCGCAGCGCCTCGATCGGCCGCCCGGCCAGCGACCACTCCTGGGTGATCTCCATCAGCCGGGCGAAGGCCGCGCGGTCCTTGGGCCGGTTGTACTCGTCCCACACGATCACCTTGGGCCGCGGCCCGAGCAGCGCCCGGGTCAGCAGTGTGTCGAGCGTCCCGTCGGCGGCCGGCACCGGCACGCAGAGGTCCTCGACGTTGGTGACGGGCAACGAGAAGTACACCGGATCCTGCCCTGTCTCCTCCCGGACGATCTGCTTCGCGATCTCCGTCTTCCCGCAGCCCGGCGGCCCCTGCAGCAGCACGGCCCAGCGGCGGGCGATCGCGGTGCGCAGGAGCCGGCGCACCGGGTCGGGAACGGTCACGGGGTCGGTGATGCCCAGTTCGGTCGCGATCTGAGCCAGGATCGCTTCGTCGAGGTCGAGGCGGGCGCCGTTGAGCAATGGCAGCGCCCAGCGCATCGGCAGCCCCTCGGCCGCGCAGTCCAGCACGTGCTGCAGGGTGCGCGGCGAGAGCAGCTTGCGGACCTCGGGGGTCTGGGCAGCCCAGACCCGGAAGACCCCGTCGAGGTCCCAGCGCGGGTACCGCCGGACCAGGCTCTCCCGCCACGACGTGTCGTTGGCCCCGATGTGCAGCGTCGCCATCCGGTCGAGCACGGCGAGGTCGGTCCGCCGGGCCGAGGTCTCCGCCGCCGACTCGTTGTCGGTCAGGAACACCCCGACGCAGCCGAGCGCGCGCAGGTCGTGCTCGCCGAGCGTCCAGTTGCACGCCACCTGCATGAGCTGCGACTGGATCGTGTCCCCGGCCTGCAGCGAGTCGTCGATGAGCAGCACGAACCGCCGGCCGGGCGTGAGCTGCTTCATGATCAGCTGGTGCAGCGCCAGCTCACCGGTCTCGGCGTCCCGGACGGGCGCGTTGACGAGCAGGTCGTCCGGCGTCAGGTTGGCCGCCGGGACGAGCACGACGTCGAGGCCGTGTTCGCGCGGCACGTACGACAGAAACGTCGACGTCTTGCCGATCCCGTGCTCGCCGAACACCTGCCCGGTGATCCCGGCCGCGATCATGCCGTCGATGAACCGCTCCAGCAGCGACGTACCCAACTCCGCTAGTCCTCTCCCGTGCGCACCCGATGGCAGGCCATCGGCGGTTCCTGGGTCTCCGGCCACGTCGACCCGCCGTCGGTGATCAGCCAGATCCACTTCTCCGGCTCGGCCGGCCGGACCTCCGGCGCCAACCCGTCGGTCACCACGATCACGGCGTCGACGGTGTCCTCGAGCCGCTTCCCGCCGACGTCGAGCCGCCTCTCGGCATAGTCGACGACCCCCTGGAAGCTGGTCCCGCCGCCGCCGAGCACCCGCTCCCCCGGCTTGAACGGCATCACGTGCGCGTCGAAGCTCAGCCAGTGCGCCCGCACCCCGTCGATCTGCCCGACGAGCGTCGTCAGCCACTCGACCACCGAATCCGGCATCGACCCCGAGGTGTCAAAGGCGATGAGCACGGTTTTGTACCGTGTGTTCCCCCGCCGATGCAGCAGCGGTTCATGGCCGAGGGCGAGGAGCACCGCGCCGAGCTTCTTCGGGTACACCAGACGCTCGCCGGGCTGCAGCCGGGCCGCCAGGACGTCGGCAAGCCACCGCCGCCACCACTCGACCCGCCGCGTCTTCTGCGTCGTCCCGCGCAGGGCACCCAGGCCGAGGTCCCCCCACATCCGGCTGAGCCGCTCCCCGCCGCCGCCGCTGCGATCGGCCATCTCCAGCAGCTCGGCCCGAGCGGCCGCGTTGCCCGCCCGCGCCTGCCGCATGAGCGATTCGAGGACGGCCGCGCCGACGCGCTCGACGGTCTCCGCGTCCAGCGGAACGCCGCCCGCCCCCATGTGCACGCACAGCACCACCCGCACCGGCGGCTCGGCCATCCGCCGCAGCTCGCGGTACAGGCCGAGATCGGTCTCGACGAACGCGGCGTACGACAACGGTTCGAGCCCCTGCGAGCGCAGGTCGTCCTCGTAGCGCCGGTGCACCGCCACCGGATCGACCCCCACGGTCTCCCCGTCGACCTGCGGCATCCCCATCCCGAGCCGCCGCATCGCCACGTGGTTCACACTGACCTCGGTGGCGAGCACGAACAGCGGGTCGCCGACGAGCTCCCGGTCGGCGTAGAGGTGCCGCTGCATGAGGTGCCGCGCCTCGTGGAACAGCACGAACTTGACGCCCGACGGCCCCAGCCGGCTGAAGAACTCCGGGTTGTACAGCAGGCTGCACACCCCGTCCCCGCCCGCCACCACCGCCGCCGTGGGCACCGCCATCGTGGCGATCTGATGCCGGCACTTCGCGTAGATCCAGGACCCGGCCACGCTGTCGCGCACCCCGAAGTCGAGCAGCGCCGCCTCCTTGAGCCGCTCCGCCCGCGCCGTGATGTCGGGATCGGGATGCGCCATGGCCGCCAGCGCCCGCCGATCCCGCAGGTCGACCGCCGGCACGCCCAGGACCACCACGTGCCCGCCGCCGGCCGTCATGCGGCCACCGCTTTCGTCACCGGTCGCGGCCGCCTCGCGATCACCGCTGCCGCCGACCGCCGCAGCCGCCGCCACGCGGTCACCGCCGCCGTCGCCACTCGCGGACGCACCGCCGCCATCGCCACCCGCGGACACCTCGCCACCGTCGCCACTCGCGGACGCCTCAGCGCCGGACGCCGCACGCGTGACGGACGCACCGCCGCCATCGCCACCCGCGGACACCTCGGCGCCGGACGCCGCACGCGCCACGGACGCACCGCCGCCATCGCCATCCGCGGACGCCTCGGCACCGGAGGCCGCACGCGTCACGGACGCACCGCCGCCGCGGCCACCTGGAGCAGTTCGGCTGCCGGGCCGGGGAAGTCGGGGGCAAGGCGGATGGCGAGCAGGACCGCGTCGACGTCGCCGCCGCAGGTCTCGGCGACGAGCGCGGCCAGGGCGGCGCGGCCGGACGGGTCGGAGGAGTCGCCGCCGATGTAGGTCAGCGGGTCGGCGGCCGGCGAGGTGTGGCGCAGGACCTCGTCCCAGGTGACCGCGCCGGACCGGGTCGCCCGGTACATCCAGCCGGGGGCGTCCCGCGGTGCGGCGATCACCTCGGCGACCGGCGTCGTCCCGGCGGCCAGCGCGGCCTCGACGGCGTTGGCGAACGGGCGCAGCCGGGTCCGTCCGGCCTCGGCGAGCTCGGGCGGGCAGCCGCGCGCCTCCCCGATGCCGGTCAGCCCGGGCCCGGTCAGCGGCGCCCGGCGGTGCTCGGCGAGGATGGCGTCCCAGTGCCAGAGGCGCGTCTCGCCGTACACCTTCTGGAAGTCGACGCCGACGGACGTGAGCAGCTCGATCTGCCCGGCCGCCGACTCGGCGTGGGCGATCTCGGCCTCGAGCTCGGCGAGCTTGCCGGCCCGGTCCCGCGCGGCGAGGACCTTCTTCACCCGGCTGCGCACGGCCGGCGTGATGGCCGCCCTGGTGAAGGTGACCGGGTTGAGCTCGTCCTCCAGCAGCTCGGTCACCGCCTCCGGCCCGTGCCGGTGCCACAGGTTGAGCAGGAGCCGGAACTGCGCCGTTTTCCCGCGTACCCGCACGTGCCGCAGCAGGTGCCGCTGCAGCTCCCGGTCCGCGCAGTCGAGCGGGTCCGTGCCGTGGAAGCCGGCGCTGAGCGTGAGCAGGTGCGCCCGCACCTCGGGATCGAACGGCCGCCCGTCGAGCAGCTGCATCCGCAGGCGGTGCGAGGTCCCGGTACGCCGGAACAGCGCCCCGTTCACCCCCGCGTCCCCGAGCGCCGCCAGCCGATCGGCCGCCGCGCCGTCGAGCGTCGGCCGGGCGGCCAGCGCGAGCCGCAGGGCCGGCCGCGGATCGGTGACGGCCCGCTCCACCCACGCGTCCCGCCAGACACCCTGCGTGAACAGCTCGTGCACCGTCTTGTCGTCCAGGTGCTCCAGCAACGCCAGCTGCGTCCCGTCGGACGCATGGTCGAGCAGCGCCACGAACGCGGCCCGGGCCCCGGTCGTACTCGACGGCCAGGCCGCACTCCCGGCCGACTCCAGCAGCTCGGTGACGCTGCCCTTGAAGGCGTTGACCTTCGCCCGCACCCACGCCCATTTGCCCGGGTCGGCCCCGAGGTGGACGTCGACGAGCTTGCCGAGCGCGTCGAGCCGCACCACTTCGAGCACCGCGGCGGCGGGCCGCATCCGTTCCAGCAGCAGCTCGGGTTCGAGCCCGTCGTCGACGGCGCGCCGGGCGACGATCCGCGCCGCCTTGGCCGCCCCCTGCTTGGGCAGCGGCGCGAGCGCCATCGCCTCGGTCAGCACCGGCACCGCGGGCGCCACCGCCGCGGGTTGGGCCAGGAACAGCGCGAACCGGAACTCCTCCGGGCAGTCCGCCCGGACGGCGAGCGCGGCCGCGGCCGCGGGCCCGAACGGCATCTCGGCATGCGCGGCGCCGACCGCGTCCCAGTCGAGCGACTCGCGCAGCGCCAGGTGGTCGGTGAAGCCGTCGAGCAGCTCGGCGATCGCCCCGGCCGTCCCCTCCTCCTCGGCGACGCGGCCTTCGAGGAGCGAGGCGGGCTCGGCGGGCACGGTCGGCAGCCAGTACGGCAGCGGCGTGTCCGGCCCCTCCGCCCGCCGCAGGCTCAGCATCGCCCGCAGCCGCTCCGCGATCGTCAGCCGCTCGCCGACGTTGTTGGTCGCCTTCCGCGCCACGAACGCGACGGGCGCGACGACCCCGGACCGATCCCCCGCGGCCCAGACACCGGGCGCCTCGGTGAGCCGCGACATGACGAGACGCCGCAGCCGCAGCTCCCACCCCCGCCGCTGAAACCCCTGCGGCGCCGCGGCATCGGCGACCTGCCGCGCGCCGGTGGCGGCGAGCCGTTCCCGCAGTCCGGGGTGCCGGGCGAGCGCGTCGTCGTTCCAGGCGAGCCCGCCGAGCAGCTCCCCGTCGCCGAGCGCGATCACCGCCTCGATGAACGGCCACGGCAGCCGATCCTGGAACCGCACGATCCGGTACAGCAGGTCCCGCGCCCCGCTCACGACCCGATCCCACTCGACGTCCGGGCCCGCGACCGCCTCCATCAACGCCCACGGCCCCGGCGACTTCTCGAACGTCACCCCGCCACCACCGGCACCCAGCCGCCGCCGAGCCTCGCGAGCATCACGGCGCCACCGCGGCGGTGGCGACCGCGATCAGTTCCGCCGCCGGGCCCGGGAAGGTGGTGGCCATCTCGCCCGCGAGGACGAGCGCGTCCAGGTTGCCGTCCCAGGTCGCGGCCATCAGCTCCACCAGCGCCGCCCGCGACACCTCGTTCGAAGTCCCGCCGATCAGGTCCAGCGGGTGCGCCGCCGGCACGACCTGGCGCAGCACCTCCGGCCAGGTCACGATGCCGGCGGCGATGAACGCGGCGATCCAGCTGGTGTCGTGGCCCTCGCGCGGCGTGGCGAGGATGTCGGCGAGAGGCCGGCCCGCCACGTACTCCTCCGCCGCCGGGCTCTCCCAGGGGCGCAGCTTGTCGCGGCCCGCCTCGACGAGTGAGGCCGGCACGCCGCGGCCCGTGGCGATGGTGGCCAGGATCGGGTCCGGCAGCGGCGAGCGGCGGTGCTCGGCGATGATGGCGTCCCAGTGCCACAGCCGCGTCTCCTTGAACAGCAGCATGTGGTCGGTCCGCTCGGCCCGCAGCAGCGCGAACTGCCCCTCCGGCGACTCCTCGGCGACGACCTCCGCCTCCAGCGCGTCGAGGGCGGCCCGGCGTTCCGCGTCGTCCGCGCGGCCCAGGATCTGCGCCATGCGCTTGCGCACCGGCGGGTTGAAGGGCGACGCGCTGTAGTTGGCCGGCTTCAGGTCCGCCGCGAGCAGTTCCGCCGCCGCGGCCTGGCCGTGGCGGTGCCACAGGTTGATGAGGAGGCGGAACTGGGCCGCGTTGCCGCGTACCCGCACGTGCCGGACGATGTGCCGCTGCAGCTCGGCGTCGGCGCAGTCCAGGGCGTCGGTGCCGTGCCAGCCGGCGGTGAGCGCCAGCAGCTGCTCGCGCACGGCCGGGTCGAGCGGGCGGCCGGACAGCAGCGACGTGCGCAGCCGGTGCGGCACCGCCGTGCGCCGGAACAGCAGCCCGTTGAGCTCCGGGTCGTCGAGGGCGGCCAGCCGCTCGATCGCGGCCGCGTCGATCGACGGGCGGGCGGCGAGCGCGACCCGCAGCACCCGGCGCGGGTCCGACAGCGCCCGGTCGAGCCACTCGGCGCGCCAGGTGCCCTTGGCGAACAGGTCGGTGACCGTACCGTCGTCCATCCGCTCCAGCAGCGCCAGGTGGGCGCCGGCCGGGGCGTGGTCGAGCAGGGTGAGGAACGCCTGGCGGGCGCTGGTGACCGAGGCCGGCCAGGGCGCGGTGCCGGCCGACTCCAGGAACTCGGTGACGGTGCCCGCAAACGCGTTGAGCTTCGCGCGGGCCCAGCACCACTTGCCGGGGTCGGTGCCGAGGTGCGTCTCGACGAGCTTGGCCAGGGCGTCGGACTCGATGGTCTCCAGCACGGCGACGGCCGGGCGCATCCGCTCCAGCAGCAGGGCCGGGTCGAGGCCGTCGGCGACCGCGCGCTTGGCGACGACCCTGGCCGCCTTGGCCGCGCCCTTCTTCGGCGGCGGGGCGAGGGCCATCGCCTCGGTTAGCACCGGTACGGCGGGGGCCACGGCGGCCGGGTCGGCCAGGAAGAGCGCGAACCGCAGGTCGTCGGGGCAGTCGGGGCGGGCGGCGAGGGCGGCCGCGGCGGGCCCGGCGAACGGCTGCTCCGCGTGGGCGGCGGCGAGCGCGGCCCAGTCCAGCTCGGGACGGAGGGGCAGGTGGTCGGTGAAGCCGTCGCGCAGCTCGGCGATCGCACCGGCGGTGCCCTCCCACGCCGCGGCCGTCGCCTCCAGCTCGTCCAGCGTGCGGTGGAGGCCGGGCTCAGGCAGTACGACATCCGGCCCTTGCAGGCGGCGCAGGGTGGCCATGGCCCGCCAGCGTTCGGCGGTGGTGAGCTGCGCGGCGTGGGCCTCGAGGGCCAGGTGGACCCCCTCGGCGGTGGGTCCGGCGACGGCGGCGCGCTGCCGGTCCAGCCAGCCGTCGAGGCTCCGGCCGTCGGGCTGGTAGGCGGCCAGGACGAGGCGCTGCGAGCGCAGGTCCCAGCGGGCGCGCAGGGAGCGCAGGGCGACGAGGTGCCGGCCGGAGCGGGCGACGCGCTCCTTGACGTCGGGCATCGCGGCGAGCAGGTGGTCGTTCTCGGCGAGCTCGTCGAGCAGGGCCGGGTCGCCGAGGCCCAGGGCGGCCTCGACGAACGGGCGGGGCAGGCGGCGGCTGTAGCGGAGCAGGTTGGGCAGGGCCGTCCGCATGCCGCTGACGAGGCGGGGCCAGTCGATGGACTCGCCGACGACGGTGGCCGCCGCCTCGATCAACGCCAGTGCCGTGTACGTCCTCACGGCTCGGGACACTACCAACCAGGTACGACAAAACCTGTCAGGGCAAGATCCACTGTTGGTTGGCCGAACCGGTGCAGGACCAGATCTGCAGCTGGGTGCCGTCGGCCGAGCTCGGGCCGGTGGCGTCCAGGCACTTGCCCAGCGCGACCAGGCTGTTGTTCGGGCCGGCGGTCCACTGCTGGGCGGTGGTGCCGTTGCAGTCGTACAGCTGCACCTTCGTCCCGTTCGCGGAGTTCGCCGCGGCCACGTCCAGGCACTTGCCGAGCGCACGCACGGTGCCGTCGCCGCCGACGGTCCACTGCTGGGCCGTCGTGCCGTTGCAGGTCCACAGCTGGATCTTGGCGCCGTTCGCGCTGCTGGCGCCGGAGACGTCGACGCACTTGCCGCCGTACCCGCTGATCTGCCCGGTCCGGCCGGTCGGCGTGCCGCTGTCCGCGCCGGCCCACAGGTAGGTGCCGACGGTCTTGGCCGGCAGCGTGCTGCTGACCTGCTGCGACCCGACCCGCAGGGTGAACGCCTGGCTGGCCGAGGTCTGGTTCACCACGACGGTCACCAGGGTGCCGTCGGGGTTGCGGAAGGCGACGTTGGTGACGCTGCCGGTGGAGCCGTAGCCGGTACTGACCCGCTGCGCCCCGGCCTGCACGAACTTCGAGAACTGGGCGACCATGTTGTAGTCCGGCAGCGCCCAGAACGTGTCGCGGTTCGCGGTGCTCTGCACGAGCATGGTCGGATCGGGCGAACCGGACCAGCGCTCGGGCGAGCGGTTCTGGTCCAGCATGCTGACCCAGCCCTCGTACAGGGTGGCGGAGTTGCGGAAGTACTGCACGATCCGGTCGGCGCCCGCGGTACCCCAGACGGAGCGCTCGGTCATGAGCACGTCCTTGGCCGGATAGTTCGCCTTGACGGTCGCCATCGCCGACGGGTCACCGGCGTAGTCGTGGAAGGCGATCCCGTCCACGGCCGCGTAGCCGTTCCCGCTCAGCACGCCGGCCGCGTAGGAGACGCCCTCGCTGAAGTTGTGGTCGAAGGCCCAGATTTTCACGGTACCGAGGGATGCGTTGGACAGCTCGGTGCGCAGTGCCACCGCGAGCTGGCGCTCCTGGTCGGCGGAGACCAGCATGCCGGGGTAGTCGGCCGGGGAGAACAGCGGCTCGTTCTGCAGGGTGAGGGCGTAGATCGGGATGCCCTGTGCCGCGTACGCCTGCACCGCCCGCCGGTAGTACGCCGCCAGGGTCGGGATGTAGGTGCTGTTGAGGCTGCCGCCGATGATGTTGTTGCTGGTCTTCATCCACGGCGGCGCCGACCAGGCGCTGGCGAAGATCTTCAGGTTCGGGTTGATCGCCAGGGCCTGCTTGAGCGTGGCGATGATGTTGTAGTCGATGTCGCGCTGGATGGAGAACCGCGACAGCGACGGGTCGGCGGCCCCGTCGTCATACGTGTAGAAGTCGTGCGAGGTGAAGTCGCTGGTGCCGAAGGTGATCCGGGCGACGTTGAACCCGGCGCCGGCGGACGGGTCGACGAGCGCGCGCAGCGCCCGGTCGCGGCCCGCGGCACTCATCCTCGACAGGTTGAAGATCGTCGACTCTTCGAGCGAAGAACCAACGCCAAGCACACTCTGGTACCGCGTGTTCGTGTCGACGACAATGCCCGCGCTCCCGCTCGCGGCGGTGATCGGGAGGTCGGACTGGCGGGACAACTGGTACGGCGTGCCGGCGAGGCCGGTGGCGGGGTTGCTGTACCAGTTGGCGTTCTTGGGCTCGTACCCCGCGGTGCGGGACTCGGAGCTCCAGTAGACCTGCACGCTGGTGGCCGCGGCGGATGCGGGCACCTGGGCGTAGGCGAGGGTGGCGGCCGCGGCGGCCGCCACGAGCAGTGCGGACAGTGGCCGGGTTGGGACCATGTTCGCGCCTCCTTTACTTCAGGACTTGTATTAAGCCCTTCGGTAAGACAACTGTCAATGTTCTTAACAGTTCGGTGCGCGGGTCCCGGGCATGGAAAAATCCGATCATGCTCGAGGTGGCGATCCCGTGTGCCCTCGCGGCGGCCGGTGCGTACGGCGCGGCCACGGCCCTCGAACACGCGGCCGCCGCCTCCGGCTCGTGGCGCGACCCGCGCTGGCGGACCGGCATCATCCTCGACGGCGCCGGGGCGCTGCTGCAGGCCGTGGCGCTGGCCACCGGGCCGGTCATCCTCGTCCAGCCGTGCCTGGTGCTGGCGCTGCCGGTCGCGCTGCTGACCGCGTGGCGGCTGGGGGCGGCGCGGCCGAGCGGGGTGCAGTACGGGTCCTGCGCGTTGATCGTGGCCGGGCTGGCGGCGTTCTTCCTGCTGGTCGGCGACCCGGGCGACGCCGATCCGCTGCGCCTCCCGACGACGCTGGTGACCGCCGGTTCCCTGCTCGTGGCCGGCACCCTGGTGCTGAGCCTGGCCCGCCGCTTCACCGCCAAGGCCCGCGCGACGGCCCTCGGGCTCATCGCGGGCTGCAGCGCGGGGCTGGCCGCCGTGCTGCTCGACGCCGTGGCGGCCGCCTGGCACCAGCTCGGCCGCGGCGCCCTCACCGACGCCGACGCGCTGGTCGCCACGGCCCTGCTCGGCCCGGCCGCCGCGGCGAGCTTCATCCTGCTGCAGCTGGCCTTCGCCGCCGACGGGCTCGGGGTCGGCTACCCGGCGGACCTGATCGCGAACCCGATCACGGCGGTGCTGCTCGGCGCGCTGCTGCTGCACGAGGAGATCCCGCACAGCCCGCGTGACATGGCGGTGTTCGCGCTCTGCCTGGCCGCGATCGTCGCCGGGGTGGTCCGGCTGGCCACCCACCGGCCGGCGGCGCTGGCCTGAACCTCACACGTGCGACGTGGCCCGCCGGCCGGCCAGGTGGGCGGCGGCGACGGTGGCGGCGAAGCCCGCGAACGCGACCAGCGTCAGCACGTCGAAGACCCGGCTGTCGAGATCGGCGGCCAGCCGCGGCGCGAGCAGGTTGCGCGGGTCGACGACCACGTCGAGCGGGGCGCCGTACTCGTACTCGACCGAGTCACGGAACACGCCCGGCAGCGGGGTGCCGGCGGGGTCGTGCAGGGTGTAGTGGTACAGGCAGCGGCCCTGGCTCGTCTCCATGCAGGCCACCTCGCGCACCGTGGCGGTCGTGCGGCTGCCCGCGGCGCGCATGTACCAGTCGCCGGGCGCGGCGTAGGCGGTCAGCAGCAGCACGAACACGAAGCCGTAGGCCACCCAGGTCGGCCAGGTCCGCCCGCCGGAGGTCTTGTACAGCACGATCGGCGCCGCGAGCAGCGCCGCGGTCGGCAGCGCGGCCACCGCCCACCACAGCCACCCGCCGAGCGCGCCGGCGATCCCGGCGGCGAGCCACACCAGCGCCGTGGCCGCGACCAGCAAGAAGCTCCTCACGTCACTCCCCGAGCAGGACCCGGCGCTTGCCGGCCTCGAACGCCGACGTGCTCAGCCCGCCCCGTTCGCGCTGCTCGTGCAGCTCGCGGATCCGGTCGACCCGCCCGTCCGCCGGGGCGTCCCGCAGCGCCGTGAACTCCGCGCGGGTCAGCGCACCGGTGCTGCGCAGGTCGTTGAGGGCCTTCATGCGGGTCCAGGCGTCGTCGTGCGGTACCGGAGCAGGGGTCTTCGTCTTCTTGACCGGGCGCCCGGGCCGGCCGCGGACCAGTTGCACGATCCCGACGATGCCGACCGCCAGCCCCATCGGCAGGAACACCCCGGCCATGATCGACGCCCCGAGCTTCGCGTCCTCCGGCATCGACGGCTCCGTCAGCACCTTGACCAGCAGCGCGGCCCCGCCCCCGGCGAAGCCCGCCGTCCACAGCAGCTGCCCGGCCCCGGGCGCGAAGAAGGCCCGCCGGCTCGCGATCATGCCGCCGACCCACCCGGCCGCCCCGGCGATCATCGTCCAGAACCAGCCGTCGGTCCCCTCCGGGCAGGGCCGGGCGCTCACGTACGGCCCGCCCGACGCGCAGCTGCCGATGTCGAGCACGTGGTCGATCCCGAGCGCGAGCAGCACGATCCCGGTGAGCCCGACCACGACGCAGACGATCTCCCGCACGACGATGTTCATGCCCGAGAAAGGTACTGAAATTTCCCGGCCGCGCGGTGTCGGATTGCCGCAGCGGCATTCGTAGGTGGGGCGAGACCGGCCAGGAACGAAGGGAATTTGCGACCATGAAGCTCACCACCATGACCCAGATCACCGTCGACGGCGTCGTGCAGGGCAACGGCGGCGCGTCGGAGGAGGACCGCCGGGGCGGCTTCACCCGCGGCGGCTGGGCACTGGGCAAGGGCGACCGGGACACGGTCGGCTACATCAACGAGACCTACCGCCGGGCGGACGCCTTCCTGTTCGGCCGCCGCACGTACGAGCTGTTCGAGGCCTCGTGGGGCACCCTGTCCGCGGCGGATGTGCCGGGCTGGGAGCGCACCTGGGAGGCGCTGAACACCCGCCCGAAGTACGTGGCCTCGGCGACCCTCACCGACCCCGCCTGGTCGGGCACGACGGTGCTGCCGGGTGACCTGGCCACCGCCGTCGCGGAGCTGAAGGCCAAGCCGGGCGGCGAGCTCCAGGTGCACGGCAGCGGCACCCTGATCCGCTCGCTGCTGGCCCACGGCCTGGTCGACGAGCTGACCCTCGTGGTCATCCCGGTCATCCTCGGCCAGGGCACCCGCCTGTTCCCGGCGGACGGCCCGGACCTGCCCCTCGAGCTGCTGGAGTCCACGACCGACTCGAAGGGCGTCACGATCCAGGTGTACCGCCCGGCCTGACCCACTACGGATTCCAGCGCCGCAGGGTTGTGTTAGATATTCGTCAGCGCCGATCGCTTGGGCGCGGCCTTAGGCTGCCGGCATGCGTGCATCCAAGAAGGCCGCGCTCGTGCTGGCGGCGACGGCGACCCTGATCGCGGCGGGTGCCGGCACCGCGTCCGCCGCCACCGACGCGTTCACCGGCGTCCGCTTCCGCCTCCCCGCCGGTGCGCCGACGCCGGGCAGCGGCTTCCGGATCGGCTCGGCGTACCGCGTGACGGCGGGCACCCAGACCTACGCCTGCACCGCGAACCCGGACGGCACCGCCACGTGGGCCACGAAGTCGACGCCGGAGGCCCGGTTGCAGCGCTACGGCCGCCCGGCCACGACGATCCACCACTACGCGGGGCCGCGCTGGGAGTCCGACCGCGACCACTCCATCATCCTGGGCGCGGTGGACGTGACGGTCCCGAAGGACGGCACCATCGCGTGGCTGCTGCTGCACGTGGCCGCCCACGAGAACACCACCCCGGGCGAACTGGACGCGGTGGCGTTCATCAGCCGCGTGAACACCACCGGCGGGGTGGGCCCGACCGGCGCGTGCACGCCGGGCACCGACGCGCCCCGGTCGGTCGCCTACACCGCCGACTACGTGTTCTGGGTGCCCTGCCGCCTATAGCCCCGGCCCGGGCGGCGCAGGGCCTCGGCGTCCACCCGGAGGCGCTCGGCCATCCGGTGATCGCCGAGGGCTCTCGCGCGCTTGATCGCCTCGGCCAGCGCGGCGCCATAGGCGGTCGCGAACTTGTCGGGGAACCGGCCGTGGAGCTCGCGGTACATCGCCGCGGCGTCCATCGCCGGTCGGACGGCGTCGCGGTGCAGGCCCGCGCCGGCCATCCGCAATGCCAGGTTGTACAGCGCGGCGGCGGTTGCCGAACGGAACGCCTCCGGCCCGTGCTCGTGGTGTGTCTCGGTTTCCCTGAGCGCGTCGTGCGCGGCCTGGAGCGCCTCCTCGGGCCGGCCGGCGGCAGCTAGCCGGTCCGAGACCGTGATCGAGGCGGCGGCGACATCCGGTCCGAACGCCTCCCATTCCGCCTCGGCCAGCCGCCGGTACAGCCCGAGGGCCTCCTGCGCGGCTTCGAGGGCCTCATGGCGGCGGCCCACCGCGGCCAGCCGGTCCGAGTGGGCAACCAGAGCGGCGGCGAGGTCGGGCTCGAACGCCCGCGGATGCCGCGCCGCGAGCGGCCGGCACACCGCGACCGCCTCGGCCGCCGCCGCGAGACCGTCGGCGAGTCGCCCCGCCGCCGCGAGCCGCGCGGCCTGATCGGCGAGCGCGGCGGCGAACGCCGCGGGCTGGGCGGCGGCCGCCGCTCGGCGCAGGTGCACCGCCTTGCCCAGCGCCGCCAGGCCACGCCGGACGGCGCCGTCCGCGATGCGCAGCGTCCCGAGCCGGTGCAGCGCCGCCGCGAGGTCGGACCGGAACGCCTCCGGCCAGGTCCGGCCGAGCCGCCGCCAGATCTGCACGGCCTCCTGCGCCGATCGCAGGGCCTCCTTGCCGCGCCCGAGCTTCGCCTGCTGCCGGGCGACGACGTCCAGCGCCCGTGCGAGGTCCGGCGCGTGCGCGTCGGACGTTCCGGCCGCTGCCCGCCGGCACGTCCCCACCGCCCGTTCCGCGGCGCGCAGGCTCTCCTCGGATTCGCCGATCCCCTCGAAACGATCGGCCACCTCGATCAGCGCCCCGGCGACCACGGTGGTGTAGGCACCGCGGTGGTGGTCGTTGACGTCCTCGACCGGGCCCACGGCTCTGGTCGCGTAGCGGACGGCGTCGTGGCGGTGTCCGATGGCGTTGAGATGCCGCGACATGGCCCGCATCACGTCGGCCCGGGCGAGCATGGCGCCGAGGGGACCGGACCCTTGATCCCGTTCCAGCAGCTCCAGCGCATCCTCGGCCGATTGCAGCGCCTCCTCGCGGCGTCCGACCGCGGCAAGCCGGTCGGCGTGGCTGACCAGCACGGCCGCAAGGTCGGCCGCGAGGATCTCCGGCCGCAGGTCCACCAGCTGCCGGTGGGTGTGCAACGCCTCCGTGGTCACCTGCAGCGCCTCGTCCAGCTCACCGAGGGCCGCGTGTTGCCCGGCGAGGGCGTTCACGACCGCCGGGCGGTCCGGCAGGTACGCCGTCGGCCGCGACTTGGTGAGTTCGCGGTAGAGCTCCGTTGCCTGGTTGATGGCCGTCAGGGCCGCATCGTCCCGCCCGACCGCGCTGAGCAGGGTGGAGTGCAGCTGCAGGGACTTGGCGAAGTCGAGCCGGTGGGCATCGGGCCGATCGTGGGCGAGCCTGCCGTGCACCTCGACGGCGTCCTGCACGGCGGCCAGGCCGCGCTCGTGGCGGCCGACGGCGCTCAGGCGCTGCGCGAGGTTTCGCAGCGCGTCCGCCCGTGCCGCGTGGACGTCGCCGCGAGCGTGGTCCAGCCCGTGCACGGCTGCCTCGGCTGCCGCGAGCGCCCGTCCGAACTCTCCGACCCGCGCCTCGCAGACCGACAGGACGACGAGCGTCGCCGCGCGATCGACCGGATGCGGCGCCGGGCCGGTCCGGCCGGCCTCGTCGGCGTGGCGCGCGACCATTACGGCCTCGTGATAGTCACCGACATCGCCGAGCCGCTCGGCGAGCACGGTGCGCGTGCGGGCCAGCTCCGCCGCCAGGTCCGGGTTCATGCCGTACAGGTCCGCGTGCAGACCGTGGGCCTCCTGAGCCCAGCCCAGCGCCTCCCGGCGCATACCCATCGCCGCCTGACTGGCCGCGAGCGCACGCATCACCACGGCGGCCCGGGCTCGGGCCGGCGGGTCGTCGCCTGTCCCGCGCAGCCGTTCGGCCAGCGACCGCAACAGGTCGATGCGCAGGTCGGCGAGGTTGTGGCTGGTCTCGGGGATGTGGCCGGCGAGGAGATCGAGCACCTCGACGGTCGTCCCGTCGGCCGCGGCCACCTGGCGGAGGCCCCGGATGAGCGGGTCCGGCGCCTCGACCTGGGCCGCGACGTCGATCGCGATGCCGGCGAGCTGCTCCGGATGGCGGACGATCAACTCGGCCAGGGGCCGGTCGAGCCGCTTGAGGAACGCGGGCTGGAACGCCGCGCGGGCGTAGACGGTCACCAGGGACTTGAGCTGGCCCGGCGTTGCGTCGCCGATCAGCGCGTCGACCAGCTCCGGCGACCTGACAAGGCGCAGGCCGGCATGCCGCTCGGCGAGCCGGTCGGGCTGCAGCCCGCCCCACGGCCGCGCGTCGGCCGCCGGGTACAGCGTCGCGATCCAGGACCGGACCTGGTTGCGCCGGTCGCCGGACTGCCCCTCGAGCACCGGCAGCTGCTTGAGCATCCGGTTGGCGCCGGCCCCGTCCTCGGCCCCGAGCAGCATCGCGGCGGCGAGGACGTCCTGCAGGCCGGGCTCGCTGATCCCGGGGGCAATGCCGAACGCCGTCGCCGCGCGGTTCCAGTACCGATGTTCGTGGGCGAGCACGCGGTCCTCGACCGACGCGCCGACGGGCGGCGGCGCCGCCGACGGGTCGACGCTGTCGAGCAGGTCGGCCAGGGCGGTCATGTGCACCGTCAGCGCCGACACGCCGTCGGACCGGGGCTCGGCCGCGGCGACGAGCCGCTCGACGACCGGCGGCCACGCGTACTGCGCGTACTCCGGCAGCTCGGCCAGGTGCGGGGCCAGGTCGGCGACCGCCTGGCGGTACGTCGTGAGCCAGCTGTCGCGGTTGGATGCCAGCGCGAGCAGCTCCACCGTCCGCGTCCGGGCGAGGAATCCGGTGGCCATCCGCAGGTCGTCCCACCACTCGCCCTGGGTCCGGGCCAGCATGAGCAGCCGGACCCTTCGGCCGGACGCGCCGGCGATCGTGTGCAGCACGTCCACGACCTGACCGGCCCGGGTCTCGGCGTAGTCGACGACGACGAGCAGGTCGGCGGTGACCTCGGCCAGCACCGAGCAGTCGGCCGCGTCCGGGCGCAGCCACACGGTCGCCCAGCCCTGCCCGGCCAGCCGATGCGCGAGTTCGGCCGCGACGCGGGTCTTGCCCTGGCCGCCCAGCCCGTACAGCAGCCACGACGCGACCTTCGGCCCCTGCGTCCAGGCGTCGAGCTCGGCGAACAGCTCGTCGCGGCCGCCGAACGCCACGATTCGCCGCCAGGGCAGCAGCAGCGAGGCCGGCAGCGGCGCCACCGGCAACGGCCGCTCGCTCACGTCCTGCAGCTCGACCGGAAGGAGCCCGGCGCCGGCGAGGCCGTGGCGGCGCAGCACCTCCCGGAAGCCCGCGTCGGCGAGCAGCGCCTGCGCCTGTACCACCTGGAGCTTGGCGTGCTGCCCGCGGAGCGGATCGGCGGCCACGACGCCGGTCAGCAGGCCGCCGCACAGGACCGCCGCGCCGGACAGGCCGCTCCAGGGTGACGCGCCGTCCGGACGCTCCCGCGATGCGGTCTCCCGCAGGTGCACGAGGTACCGGCCGCTCTTGCGCTGATCGAGCGCGTTGATCCAGCCGGTGACGTGACCGGACTCGAAGCGCGGGGCGTTGTCCTCGGCGGACTCGGGGAAGCCGGCGATCGCGGCCTCGATCCGGGCCAGACCCGTCGCGAGCCAGCCGAACTCCGTCCTCAGCGGGCCGGCGACCGGCCAGTCGCCGTCGTCGATCTCCACGAGCGCGGCGTCGAGCCGGTCGGACACGCCCTTCCAGACCACGCGGCCGGTCATGGCGAACTCCGCGGTCATCGACGCCAGCCGGACCGCCGCGCCGATGCCGGGCGCGACATGCCCCGCGGTGAGCACGAGCCGCGTCGCGAGCAGGTACCCGGTGCCCCGGTCGTCGACCAGGACGATCCGCCCCTCGTCCATGGCGGGGTCAGCCGGTGGGAGGCCGACCGATGTGCGGTGCGCGACCGTCCGGGAGCTGGGGATTGAGCTGGACCTTCACGCGGTGGGTCCGGCCCCGGGTCAGGCCGGTCTCCGCGTCGGCGCTCACCACCCAGGCCTTGAAGCCCGCCTTGGCCTTGGCGTCGGTGCGCAGTTCGACGGCGAACTCGAGTTCGATCGTACCGACGGCGAAGCGCAGGTCCTGGTCGGCGCCCCGGGCGGCGGCCTCGAGCAGCTCCTCGCGGACCGCCGCGACCGCGTCGGCGAGCTCAATCTCCACGGCCACATTCTCGCGACGAAGGCCCCGGAATCCATCGGCCGTTCAGGCGGTGAGGACCTTCCCGGCGGCGATCGGGATGGTGGCGCGGTCGTACTCGAAGAACTGCCGCAGCGCCGCCGGACCAGCCGTGCGGCCCCACTGGTAGATGAGCCGCTGCGTCTCCATCGACCCGTCGTGCCAGCGCCGCAGCACGTCGTGCAGGTTCAGCGGCGACGGGGACGCCTCGCCGTCGCCGAGCAGGTACGCCAGCTGCGTCACCGCCTCCTCCGCCGTCAGCGTCCCCTGCTCCACCCGCTCCATCAGCGCGTAACACGCCTCGAACTGGGCCTGCGCCACCGGCAGGTCCGGCGCGAACGACCCCGGCACCGGCCCGGCATGGAGACGGTCGAACAGCGCGTCGTCCCCGGTTTCGAGGTAGCGGTAGTACGTCCCGGCGATGCGGATGACGCCGAGGTTCCAGGCCAGGTACCACATCTTCGACCAGGCCCGCCACAGGTCGAAGTCGCGGAAGGCGATGTACGAGCCCGCGATGAGCTTGTCGTTGTTCTCCAGGATGTTCTGGTTCAGCGTGTCGATGTAGGCGAACCGGGCCGCGCTGTAGGTACGAACGCCTCGATGACGGCCATCGTGTTGGCCATGCCGCGGCTGAAGAGGGCGTCGATCGCGCCCGCGGCGTGGCTCATCAGGACCCAGCGGTCGCCCACCGTCTGCGAGGACGAGAACTGGGTGCGGCCGGTCGAGATCCAGCGGAAGGCCGACGTGGCGCCCTCGAACTGGCGGGCGATGGCCGGGTAGCGGGACAGGAACGCGTTCCACTCCTCCTCCGGCGTGACGCCGTCGGGCTTCGGGAAGCGCTTGGTGTCCAGGCTCAGGCCGACGCTGACCAGGTCGGACTCGGACTCGTCGTGGTTGTCGAAGGGGATGACCCACAGCCAGCCGCCGTCGAAGAGGTGGTGCAGGGTGCCCTCGTGCCACAGGTTGGGCTGGCCGCTGGACTCCTCGACCGCGTCGTACGGCTTCACGCCGCGCATGTGGGTGAAGATGGTGCGCGAGTCGGTCCGGAAGCGGCACGGCTCGTCGCGCAGGCCGAACGTGTCGGCGAGCACCGAGGTACGACCGGTGGCGTCGATGACGTAGTCCGCCGTGAACGTCTCGCCGTTGTCGAGCGCGATCGACACCACGTCCCCGAACGAGACTTCAGTGATCCGCACGCCCTCCCGGGCCACGGCGCCGTGGCGGACCGAGGCCTCGAAGAGGTACTTGTCGATGTCGGCGCGCATCAGGTGGGACTCGGGGCCGAACGGGCCCTCCGAGACCGAGCACTGGGTGACCTCGTACGGGTCGTGGTCGACGTCCGCGCGGTGGTACACGAAGCCGAAGTTGGTCTTGATGCCGCATCGGTGGCTGGCGTGGTCGCGGATGCCGGCGCTGGTCGACAGCTGCGCCAGTTCGGGCACGTCCCAGCGGGCGGCGAGCAGCCGCATGAGGAACGACGTCTCGCCGATCGTCGACTCGCCGAGCGCGAACCGCGGGTGGCGGGCGGCGTCGACGATGCCGACCGAGACGCCCTGCCGGGCCAGGATCGCCGCGACCGTACTGCCGCCGATCCCGCTGCCCAGCACCATCACTTCAACGTGGGTCGTCACTGCGTGTCCTCTCCAGATGGGCGGCGCGGTCGCGGGAGTGCTCCACCCCGGCCTTGGCCTGCGCGGCGGCCATCGTGCGCCGGGTCAGCCCGTCGTGCTCCAGTTCCCGGGCGTACGCGGCCAGGCGCGGCCGCAGCGCGCCGGTGAAGTGCGGCATGACCCGCCGCGCGAACAGCTCGTAGGAGCGGCGGGTGGCCTCGGGGTCGGCGAGGTCCGCGTGCTCGATGACGAACGTGCCGAAGCCGCCGCTGATGCGCAGCATGCGCTCGATGTGCTCGACGGCCGCCTCGGGCGTGCCGATCACCGCGTGGCCGACGGTGTGCAGCACGTCGACGACCGCATCGGCGTCGTCCAGGTCCACCGGCACGTTCATCGGCAGGATCTGGCGGATGTACCGGATGTAGGCCGGCAACCCCCACCGCACGTCCCGCCGCGCCTGCGCCTCGGTCTCGGCCAGGTGCATCGGGCTCATCACCGACCAGCGCCGCCGGTCCATGGTCTGCCCGAACTGCGCGGCGCGCCCGGCCGCGATCTCCCACGCCGTCGTCATCGGGTTCTCCGAGCCCAGCCCGACGGCCGCCGACGCGCCGAAGGAGAGCATCCCCGCCCCGAAGCGCCCGGCCAGCCGCGGCCCCGACGGGGAGCGGAACACCGCCACGCGGATGTCGAGGTTTTCCTGGTACGGCGCCAGCTGCAGATACCCGTCGCGCAGCTCGAACCAGTCGGTGGTCCGGCTGACCGGCCCGGCGAAGGCCAGCAGCTCGGTCATCGTCTCCAGGGACTCCTCCATCATCCGCCGCGCCTGCATCGGGTCGTGGCCGATCATCGTCGAGTCCAGGGCGAGCGCCCCCGCGCCGACGCCGAAGATGAGCCGGCCGCGGGTCAGGTGGTCGAGCTGGATGATGCGGTCGAGCAGGGTCAGCGGGTGGTGGTACGACAGCGTGCTCACCCCGGTGCCGAGCCGGATGCGTTTGGTGCGCTGGGCGGCCGCGGCCACCATGAGCTCGGGCGAGCCGATGATCTGCCAGCCGCCGGAGTGGTGCTCGCCGAACCAGAACTCGTCGAAGCCGAGCTTGTCGCACAGCTCCGCCAGCTCGAGGTCGCCCTCCAGCTGCAGCGTCGGATTGTGCGTCGGCCGGTGGATCGGGAACATGAGGACCCCGAAGCCCAGTCGGCTCATCTGCGAACTCCCCCCGTCCATCGATATTCACCCTAACGAGTGCATGGGAGGCCGCCAACAACTACGAAGAACCGAAATACGACCCCGGCGGTACCCCCAGTGCCGATCGAAACGCGGCGATGAACGCGCTCGGCGTGGAGTACCCGACCCGGCGCGACACCACGGCGACGGACGTGTTCGCGGCCAGGAGGACCAGCGCCGCCCGCAGCCGCGCGTTGGTCCGCCACCGGCCGAAGCTCAGCCCCGTCTCCCCCGCGAACGCCCGGGCCAGGGTGCGCCCGCTCGCGCCGACCGCCCGGCCCCAGGCGTCGAGGTCGCGCCCGTCGGCGGGGTCGTCGAGGATCGCCCGCGCGACGGCCAGGGCGCGCCCGTCGCGGGGCATCGGCACGGACAGCGCGGCCGCGGTCACCGGGCGCAGCAGGTCGAGCAGCACCGCCTCCGCGCGGCGGCGAGGGGCGGCGGGCAGGGCGGTGTCCATGAGGTACACCGCGAGCTCGTCCAGCAGCGGCGTCACCGCGACGACCGTCGGCCTGACCCACCGGTGCGGGTTGCGGTCGAGGTAGACGCTGCGGAAGACCGCGGAGGTGGTCACGTCAACCGAATGCGGGACGCCGGCCGGAATCCACAGCGCCCGCGTCGCCGGCAGCACCCAGGCCCCGTCAGGGGTGGTCACCGACACCGCGCCGGAGGCGGCCCACGCCATCTGGTGGACCGGGTGGGTGTGCGGGGCGAAGCCGGACCCGTGGCCCATGGCGCGCTCGCCGACCAGCACCACAGGCTGTCCCGAACCCGAATGTCCGGAATTCGCTATCATGCGGCAGGTTAGCATCTCGCCGCCATCGGCCGGGGTCGCTAGCGTCGGGGCATGAACCTGTTGCACAACCGGCTGTGCAAGTCGGCCAAGTGGTTCGAGACCGTCGAGCGGTACATGCTGCCGTGGGCCCTGGAGGACGTGCCGTTGGGCGCGCGGACCCTGGAGATCGGGCCCGGGTTCGGGGCGACGACGCGGGTCCTTGCCCGCGGTACCGGCGACATCACCGTCATCGAGGTGAACCCGAAGCTCGCGGCGCGGCTGCGGCAGCACGTGGCGGAGAACGTGACGGTGCTCGACGGCGACGGGGCCGCCATGCCGCTGCCCGACGCCGGCTTCGACTCGGTCGTGTGCTTCACGATGCTGCACCACGTGCCGTCGGTGGAGCAGCAGGACCGGCTGTTCGCCGAGGCGCGGCGGGTGCTCGGGCCGGGCGGGGTGTTCGCCGGCAGCGACAGCCTGCCCACGCCGCGGTTCCGGCTGCTGCACATCGGCGACGTCATGGTGCCGCTCGACCCGGCGACGCTGCCGGAGCGGCTGGAAAGGGCCGGGTTCACGCATGTGCGGGTCGACGCCCGCGACAACCGGCTGCGGTTCCGGGCTAGCGCCGGCTGAACCCGGACAGCAGCCGCGCGGCGGCGGCCATCCGCCGCGGATAGGACACCACGAGCGGGCGCTTCGCGACGGCCCGCATGAGGACGTCCACGGCCTCCTCGACCGAGATCTTGAACGGGGTGACGGGCGCCTTGGCCATCTTGGTGTCCACGAACCCGAACCGGACCGCGGTCACCGCGACCCCGTGCGGGCGCAGGGCCTTGCCCAGGCTCAGCAGGTACGACGTGAGCCCCGCCTTCGAGGCCGCATAGCCGGGCGCGGCCGGCGTGACCAGGATGTCCGACAGGCTCGACAGCCCGACGAAGTGGCCGCTCCCCCGCGCGAGCATCCCGGGCAGCACGCGCTCGGCGACCAGCGCGGCGCCGAGCAGGTTGACCCGCAGCGCGGCGGTCTGCTGGGACAGGTCCGCGAGGTCGAGCGGCTCGCCGATGCCGGCCGCGTACACGCACAGGTCCACCTCGCCGACGGCCGGCACCGCGTCCGTGCCCATGTCGGCGACGACGTGCTCATAGGAGGCATGCTCCACAGCGGATGCGCGCCGCGAGATGCCCACGACGGACCAGCCCTGGGACAGCAGGCGACGGGTGAGAGCGAGGCCGATACCGTCCGTGTTGCCGACGACCAGAGCGCGCATGGCGGGAATATACAGTTGCGCGGCAACGCTACTGTTGGCGTAGTTGCGTCCGTCGAGAGTGGAGGGAGACCGCCGTGCAGCACGAAGTGATCCGCGTGTCTTCCTTGCCTCCGGTGTCCGCTCGCGCGGCGGCACCGGGACGTCCCGTGCTGGGCTGACCGAGCCCGCGGGGCGCAATCGCGCTGTCCTGTCCAAGTGACGAGCCCGAAGGGGCAACAGTGCGCCAGCAACTCGATCGCGTCCGCAACATCGGCATTCTCGCCCACGTGGACGCGGGCAAGACCACGACCACCGAACGCATCCTGTTCGCCACCGGCGCGACCTACAAGCAGGGCGAGGTCCACGACGGCACCACCGTCACCGACTTCGACGCGCAGGAACGCGACCGGGGCATCACCATCTTCTCCGCCGCGGTCAGCGTCGACTGGGACGGTCACCGCATCAACCTCATCGACACCCCCGGCCACGTCGACTTCGCCGACGAGGTCGAGCGGGCCCTGCGCGTGCTCGACGGGGCGGTCGCCGTGTTCGACGGCGTCGCCGGCGTGGAGCCGCAGAGCGAGTCGGTGTGGCGGCAGGCGGACCGCTACGGCGTGCCCAGGATCGCGTTCGTGAACAAGCTCGACCGGGCCGGCGCCGACCTCGGGGCCGCCGTGGCGTCCATCCGCGACCGCCTCGGCGTGATCCCGCTGGTCGTGCAGGCGCCGATCGGCTCCGAGTCCGGCTTCACCGGCGTCGTCGACCTGACGGTGCCCTCGGACCGGCCGGAGCGGGTCGAACTCGTCGAGCGGGTCGCCGAGCTGCACACCGGGGCGCTGGAGGAGTACGTCGGGACCGGCACGCTGAGCCAGGACACCCTGCGCCGCGCGCTGCGGGACCTGACGCTGCACCGCCAGGCCGTCGTCGTGCTGTGCGGCGCCGCCTACCGCGACATCGGCGTCACCGAACTGCTCGACGCGGTCGTCGCGTACCTGCCGGCGCCCGCCGACCCGGACGAGCCGTTCGCGGCGCTGGTGTTCAAGGTGCAGGCGTCGACGACCGGGCGGTACGCGTACGCCCGCGTCTACTCCGGCACGCTGCGCAAGGGCGCGGAGGTCTACGAGCCCAACGCCGACGCCAAGGAGCGGGTCGCGCGCATCCTGCACATCCAGGCCGACCGGTACACCGACGTACCCGAGGCCGGGGCGGGCGACATCGTCGCGCTCGTCGGGCTCAAGCACGCCCGCGTCGGCGAGACGCTGTGCGACCCGGCCCACCGGGTCGTGCTCGAACCGCCGAACCGGGCCGCACCCGTGGTCTCGGTGGCGATCGAGGCCCGCAGCCGCGCCGACTCCGGCCGGCTGGCCACGGCCCTCGCGCGCCTGGTCGAGGAGGACCCGGCGCTGGTCGTGCGCTCCGACCCGGAGACCGGCCAGACCCTGCTGAGCGGCATGGGCGAACTGCACCTGGAGGTGGCGGTGGAGAAGATGCGCACGGCGAACAACGGCCTGGCCATCGCCGTCGGCCGGCCGCAGGTCGCCTACCGCGAGACCCTCGTGCGCGGCGTCCGCGGCTTCTACCACCGCTACGTGCGCCAGGACGGCGGTCCCGGCATGTACGCCCACGTGCAGCTCGACGTGTCCCCGGCGGAGGGCGCGGACTTCGTGTTCGAGTCCACTGTGGTCGGTGGGCACGTGGCCCGGGAGTACATCCGGGCCGTCGAGCTCGGCTGCCGCGACGCGCTCGCGGCCGGCCCGGTCGCCGGGCACCCGGTCGTCGGGGTCAAGGTCGTGCTCACCGACGGCCGGATGCACGACCACGACTCCTCGGAGCTCGCGTTCCGCCTGGCCGGGCGGGAGGCGCTGCAGCTGGCCCTGCGCGAGTCGCAGATGGCCGTGCTGGAGCCGGTGGCCGAGGTGACCGTGACCGTGCCCGAGGACATGGTCGGCGGCGTGCTCGGCGACCTGCTGGCCCGGCGGGGTCAGGTCGGCGGCACCGAGGCGCGCGGGCACACGGTCGTGGTGACGGCGACGGTACCGCTGGCCGAGCTGTTCGGCTACGCGACCCGGTTGCGCAGCCGGACCCAGGGCCGCGGCGTGTTCACCACGCGCCCGGCCGGATACGCACCGGCACCCGCCGGAGTGTTTGCTCGCTGACAAATATGGGTAACGGGCGCCTTTCCTCACCTATCGTTGGTGGTTTGCCGAGGGGAGGCGCCCGTTGCTGCTCGCCGTGCTCGACGTCGGGTCGAACTCCGCGCACCTGCAGATCGTGCAGGCGCGCAAGGGACGACCACCGCTGCTCGTGTACCGCCTGAAGGCCCCCACGCTGCTCGCCGAGGAGGTCACCCCGGAGGGTGCGCTCTCCCCCGGCGGCGTGGACAAGGTCGTCGAGGCGGTGGCGGCGACCGTCGAGGCGTTCCGCGCGCACGAGGCGACCGACCTCATCCCGCTGGCCACCGCGACGATCCGCGACGCGACCAACAACGCCGAGATCCGCCGCCGGGTCCGCGAGGCGACCGGGGTGGAGCTGCGCTCGCTCAGCGGGGAGGACGAGGCCCGCGTGACGTTCGAGGCGGTCCGCCGCCTGCACGCCGCCACCGACGGGCTGTGGCTGCTCGACATCGGCGGCATGTCGATGGAGATCGCCGCCGGGACCGGCCCGGAGCCCGACGTGGCGGTCTCCCTCCCGGCCGGCGCGGGCCTACTCACCCGCCGGTACCTGCCCGAGCACCCGGCCGGCCGCGACGCCGTCGAACGCCTCCGCCGGCACGTGCGCGCCCTGGTCAAGCCGGTCGCGCGGGAGCTGTTGGGCGGGCCGCACCCGCAGCGCGTGGTCGGCACCTCCAAGACGTTCAAGCAGCTCGCGCGGCTCACCGGCGACGGCGAGCGGCTCGAGCGGCGGGCGCTTCGCCGGTGGGTGCCGAAGCTCGCGGCGATGGACCCGCGGGAGCGCGCCCAGCTGCCCGGGGTCGCGGCGGCCCGCGCCCGGCAACTGCTCGCCGGGGCGGTCACCGCCGTCACCGTGATGGAGGCCCTCGGCGTGCGCTCGCTGGACGTCTGCCCGTGGGCGTTGCGCGAGGGCCTGCTGTTGCGCCGGTACGCCGAGCTGCGCCGCTAGCCGCGCCGGGTCGCCGACCGCGCGCGGTTGACGGCGCTGTGCCGTCAGCCGCGCTGGGTCGAGTTCCCGTCGCGGGGCAGGTGCAGCTTGCCCTGCTCGTCGACCTTCTCGTCGAACGGCATCAGCGGATCGTCCACCTCGCCGCCGAGCGAGACGACCGGCACGCCCTCGGCCGAGCCGTTGACCTTGTCTTCCTCGTCGATGACCGACGCCCCGTCGCTGCCGGGGGTGCCGGTCGTGCCCATCGAGTCCCTCATGCGGTACCAGTTACCCAGCCGCTTTTCGGCCAACCGCGCCCCACACGGCCACCTCCTCGAACGCCGGGCGGGGCTGCGGCTCGTCCCCGGCGCGCCACTCGGCGACCGAGACGATCCCCGGGTCGAGCAGGTCGAGGCCGCCCATGAACCGCGCGAACTCGTCGCGGTCCCGCAGCCGGCCCGGCCCGTGCCGCCCCTCCTGGATCTGCGCCGCCAGCTCCGGGTCCAGCCCCTCGGTGGTGGCGTGCGACATGACCAGGAAGCTGCCGGGCGCGAGCGCGCCGAGCAGGTCCGCCACCACTTCGTACGGTTTGTCATCATCCGGCAGGAAATGCACCACCGCGACCAGGATGAGCGCCACCGGCCGCGACAGGTCCAGGGTCGCCTTGAGCGATTTGTCGGCCACGATGCGGTGCGGGTCGCGCAGGTCGGCGTCGACGTAGGCGGTGGCGCCCTCCGCCGAGCTGGTCAGCAGCGCCCGGGCGTGGGCGAGCACGATGGGGTCGTTGTCGACGTACACGATCCGGGACTCCGGTGCCGTCTCCTGAGCCACCTCGTGCACGTTCGGGCTGGTCGGGATGCCCGTGCCGATGTCGAGGAACTGCCGGATGCCGTACTGCGCCGCGAGCGTGCGCACCGCCCGGCGCAGGAAGGACCGGTTCTCCACCACGGCGGTGCGGATCGCCGGGAACGCGGCCGCGATGGCGTCACCGGACTCCCGGTCGGCCGGATAGTTGTCCGTGCCGCCGAGCCAGTAGTCGTAGCGGCGGGCCGGATGCGCGTCGGCGATGGCGACGCGGCCGGACCATGGCGAAGGTTGCACCCCAGCCTCCATCCAGGGACGTCCCGTGCGGCTGGAATCATAATCCGGCCGGGTCCGCCGCAGTCACGTCCAGGGTCGCGGCCAGGCCGGTCAGGATGAACCCGAGGCCCGCGTCGAAGTCGGCGTCGGGGTCCGGGGAGAAGAAGACCTCGGTCGCGGCGCGGGCCGCCAGGGGGAAGCGGTCGGGCTGGAACGCCGCCGTGAGGGCCTGCGGGTCGTAGGGGTTGTCGTCGTACGCGGTGCCGGCCCGGGCCTGCTCCTCGATGACGTACCCGACCGTGTAGTGCAGCACCGTGGCGAACCCCCGCGCCGCGGCGGGCAGCGTGAACCCGGCCTCGACCAGCAGCTCCAGGGTCCGCTCCATGGCGCGGGGCAGGTCCGGCCCCGAGAGGTTGGTGCCGGCGAAGACCCGGGCGCCGTCGCGGTACCGGAGCAGGATCTTGCGCAGTGTGCGGGCGCGGCGGGCCACGAACTCCCGCCAGGGCGCCCCGTCGGCGTCCAGCCCCTCGATCGCGTCGGCGAACATGACCGCCGCCATCGCGTCGAGCAGGTGCTGCTTGTTCTTGACGTGCCAGTACAGCGTCGGCGCCCGCACCCCGAGCCGCTCCGCGACCAGGCGCATGGTGAGCCCGTCCAGCCCGACCTCGCCGAGCAGGTCCAGTCCGGTGCGGGCGATCACACCCGGGTTGATGGCCATGACTTGACACTCTAACAACGTTAGAGCCATCCTTGGGTTGTCTCTAACGACGTTAGAGGGATCGGGGAGGAATTGTCATGGTGATCATCGTGGGCGGCGGCCCGACCGGCCTCTGGCTGGCCTGTGAGCTTCGCCTGGCCGGCGTCGACGCCACGGTGCTGGACCGGCGGCCGGCCCGGACCGGGGAGTCCCGCGCGGGCGGCCTGCACGCGCGGACCCTGGAGATCCTGGAGCTGCGCGGCCTCGCCGAGCGGTTCCTCGCCGAGGGCCGCCGGGTGCCCAACGCGCACTTCGCGGGCCTGTGGCTGGACATGTCGCGGCTCGACACCAAGTACCCGTTCGTGCTGGGCCTGGTCCAGTCGCGCATCGAGGCGCTGCTGGAGGAGCACCTGCACGGGTACGGCGCCGCGGTGCGCTGGAACGCCGAGGTCACCGCCGTGCACCAGAGCGCGGACTTCGCCGAGGTGCGCACCGCCGCCGGCGAGACCTTCCGCGGCGACTACGTGGTGGCCTGCGACGGCGGCCGCAGCACCGTGCGCGGGCTGCTCGGCATTCCGTTCGAGGGCACCGGCCCGACCGTCTCCTCGATGCTGGCCGACGTCCAGCTGGCCGACCCGCCGGACGGCCCGATCTTCCAGCGGCGCACCCCGCTCGGCGACTACACCGTCCTGCAGCTGGAGCCGGGCTGCCACCGGCTGATGCTCAACCAGTACGACCCGGCGCCGCGGGACGCGCCGCTGGACCTGGAGACCTTCCGCGCGCTGTTCACCGCCATGGCCGGCACCGACTACGGCCTGCACAGCCCGCGGTGGATCTCGCGGTACCACGACGCCGCCCGCCTCGCCGCCACCTACCGCCGGGGCCGTTTCCTGCTGGCCGGCGACGCCGCGCACGTGCACTGGCCGGCCGGCGGGCAGGGCCTCAACACCGGGATGCAGGACGCGACGAACCTGGGCTGGAAGCTCGCCGCGACGATCCGCGGGGCCGACCCGGCGCTGCTCGACACGTACGAGGCCGAGCGCCGCCCGGTGGCCGCCCGGGTGCTCGCGAACACCCGGGCCCAGGCCGCGCTGTCCCGGCCCGGCCCGCAGGTCGACGCGCTGCGCGAGATCATGGCCGGCCTGCTGACGGTACCGGAGGCCAACGACCGCCTGGCCGCGATGATCACCGGGCTCGACCAGCCGGCGGTCAGCGCCGCTCCAGCAGTGCCTTGAGCCGTGCGTAGGAACGCGGCGCCGCCCTCCCGGCCATCCGGCGCACCACCGGGACCAGCAGGTCGGCGGCGCCGCGGCCGGTGAAGTCCAGGGTGAACGTCACCCGGGAGCGGCGGCCGCCGTCGAGGGGCTCGATGGCGATCGTGGCCTCGGGGCGGACCGCGCCGCCGATCGCCCCGGCCGCCCAGCGCACCGGCGGCTCGTCGCGCGTGACCTGCTGCAGCATCGGCCGGTCGACCCCGGCGATGCGCCGGACGGTGGTGAACCGGCCGTCCGGGTGCACCTCGACGCGGCGGACGTCGGCCTGCCACTCGGGGAAGCGGGCGGGGTCGGTGGCGTAGGCGTACACCTCGGCCGGCGGGCGGTCGATCTCGATCGTGGTCGCTGTCACGGTGATCCTCCCGGTTTCGTCTCTCCCCGGTGGACGTGGACCGGGCCGAGGATGTGACCGTGGAGTTCGAGGAGCACCGCAGGTACCTGCAGGCGATCGCGTACCGGCTGCTGGGCTCGTGGGCCGAGGCCGAGGACGCCGTGCAGGAGGTGTGGCTGCGGGCCCGCACCGCGCGGGACGTGCGCGACCCGAGGGCGTGGCTTTCGACCGTGGTGGCCCGCATCTGCATCGACCAGCTGCGGGCGCGCCGCCCCTCGCCGCTGCCCGACCCGCTCGTGGCCGACGACGATCCGGAGCGGGCCGCCGTGCAGGCCGACGCCGTCGGGCTGGCGCTGCTGGTCGTCCTCGACACCCTCTCACCGGCCGAGCGGGTCGCGTTCGTCATGCACGACGCGTTCGGGGTGCCGTTCGAGGAGCTCGCCCCGATCCTCGGCCGCTCCGTCGCGGCGGCCCGGCAGCTGGCCAGCCGCGGCCGCCGCCGGGCCCGCGCGGCGCCGGTCCCCGACCGGGACCTGGCGCGGCAGCGCACGGTCCTGGCCGCATTCCTGGCCGCGGCCCGCGACGGCAACCTCGGCGGGCTGCTCGCGGTGCTCGACCCGCAGATCGAGCTGCGCGCCGCGACCCCGGCCGGCCTGCGCGTCCTGCACGGCGCGGCCGACGTGGCCCGCGAGGCGGCGCTGTTCGCGTCCCGCGCCGAACGCGCCCGGCCGGTGCTGGTGAACGGCTCGGTCGGCCTGCACGTGCCGGGCACCGCCCTGCTGGCCTTCACGATCCGCGACGGGGTGATCGCGACGCTGCTGATCTACTCCAGCCGGTAACGGTGGACCACCGGCGCGGGCAGCGCGGCGGCCAGGGCGGCGAGGGCCTGCAGGACGGCCACGACCCGCTCGGGCACCAGCCGGTCCCCCGGCCGCGACACCCACACCAGGTCCTTGCCCGCGATCCGCCAGCCGAGCAGCCCGAACCGCCGGGTCACGTCGAGCACCTCGCCGGTGACGAGCGCCTCGGCGAACCCGGGATGCGAGGCCGGCGGCGCCCCGTCGAGCTCGGGCGGGTGCTGGAAGGCGAGCGCGGCCCACGGCGGCACCGGCCCGACCCGCCCCTCCGCGAGCGGTTCGCCGTTGTCGGGGTCGGGCACGACGGCCACCGGTGGCAGGGCGACGGGCAGGTGCAGGACGCTGACGGTGCGGTACCCCGCGGAGGAACCCAGCACCGTGGTGTCGAACAGGGTGAACGGCCGCCCGCCCGGCGCGATCGCCCCGGTGAGCTCGTCGGCCGGATCGAGCTCGTCGACCTCGGCGCCGGCCGCCCGCCAGCGGGCCTCGACCACCCCGAAGCCGGGCCGCGAACCCCGCCGGGCGTACCGCCAGCCCCGCTCCTGCGCGAGCCGCGCCCGCGGCTGCCCCTGCTTTGCCACCGTCGCCATCCCCCATGGTCGATCGATCTGCACAGAGGGTAGCGCCCGCTAACCGGTGCGCGCGACCTCGAACCAGACCTCCTTGCCGCCGGCGGGCAGGGACTCGGTGCCCCAGGCGGCCGCGATCGAGGCGACGATCAGCAGGCCGCGGCCGTTCTCGCTGTCGGCGCCCGCGGGGCGGGGGCTCGGGAGGCGCTCGCTGCGGTCGGCCACCGTGACCCGCAGGCGGTCGGCGACGAGCTCGAGGCGGACCACCACGGCGCCGACGGTGTGCAGGATGGCGTTGGTGATGACCTCGTCGAGCAGCAGGAGGGTGTCGTCGACGAGGCGGCGCTCGCCCCAGGCGATGAGCACGTCGGCGGCGAAGCGGCGGGCGGCCGAGGCGCTCACGGCGTCCCCGCGGAAGCGGCGCTGGGCGAGGCCCGCCCCGCCGGCGGCCGCGTCGACGGTCAGCCAGACCACGGCGACGTCGTCGGTGCGGGGCTGGGGGCCGACGCCGGCGTTCAGGACGTGGTCGAGCATGGCGGCCGGGTCGGCCGGGGGCGCGGACCGCACGGCGCGGCGCAGGTCGGCCAGGCCGTCGTCGAGGTGGTAGCGGCGGTCCTCGACGAGGCCGTCGGTGTACAGCAGCAGGTCCGCCCCGCTCGGCACGAGGAACGTCGTCTCGTTGAAGACCACGTCGCTGCTGACCCCGAGCGGCGGGCCGGAGCGCAGCTCGAGGATGTCGGTCGCCGCGCCGGCCCGCATGATCGGCGGCGGGTGCCCGGCCAGGACGGCGGTCGCGGTGCCCTCGGCGAGGTGCAGCTCCAGGTAGCAGCACGTGGCCACGGCGTCGGGCTGCAGGTCGAGCAGCAGCCGGTTGACCCGCTGCATGACGACGGCCGGGCTGTGCCGCTCGGCGGCGTACGCCCGCAGCGCGTTGCGGACCTGGCCCATGATCGCCGCGGCGGCGGCGTTGTGCCCGATGACGTCGCCGATGACCACGGTGACGACGTCGTCGCCGAGGGGGATCACGTCGTACCAGTCGCCGCCGACCTCGGCGCCGTGCGTCCACGGCAGGTAGCGGGCGGCGTGGCGCAGGCCCGGCACCTGGGGCAGCGCGGCCGGCAGCAGGGCCCGCTGCAGCTCCCCGGCGATGGAGCGCTGCGCCTCGAAGAGCAGGGCGCGCTGCATCGCCTGGGCGCACACCGCGGCGAACGCGGCGAGGTTGGCGCGTTCGCCCTCGTCGAACTCGCGCGGGGTACCGTAGCCGATGACCAGGGTGCCGAGCACGTCACCGGCCGCCGCGAGGGGCAGGAACGCCCACGCCTGCCGCCCGCCGCTGGGGATCGGGGCCGGTTCGCCCGACTGCGCCGCCGCGAACTCCTGCAGGCTGCTCAGATAGCGGGCCCGGCCGGTCCGCGCCACCTCCGTCGCCGGATACAGATGCTGCAGCGGTACCGCCAGCAGGTGCTCCACCACCGCCTCCTCGTAGCCGGCGTGGTACTGCAGCACCAGGTGCTCGTCGCGGCGCAGCAGCACCGCGAGGCCCTGGCCACCGGCGGACGGGCGCAGGACGGCGCCGATCGCGGCGTACACGTCGGCGGCCGTGCTCGCGGCGACGAGGGCCGTGGTGACCGCCTGCAGCGCGGCGTTGCGCCCGGCGGCCCGGCGCGCGGCGGCCATGCTCTGCTCGAGGCGCTCCTGCTGCCCGACGAACGCGCTGATGTCCCGGAACGACACGGCGACCCCGTCGGTCCCGGCGGGCGCGGCGCCGATCTGCCACACCTGGTCGTTGTCGTCGTACCGCAGCTGCGCCTGCCACTCCCGCCCGGTCTCGGCGACCTCGCGGAACCGTTCCAGCAGGCCGTGCCCCCGGTCCTCGGGCGCGGCCAGGTCGCTCCACCGCCGCCCGATGGTCTCCTCGACGGACCGCCCGGTGAGCGCGGCACCCGGCTTGTTGACGTACTCGCACACGAAGTCGAGCACCGCCCCGTCCGTACCGCGCACCGCCCGCAGCAGCGTGAACCCGTCGAAGGCGGCGTCGAGCACCTCGTAGAGCCGCGTCCCGCCCGCCGACTGCGGCCCGAGCGTGACGGCGCGCAGATCCACGAACCGCGCCACGAACCCGTCGCCGCTGGGCCCGACGCACAGCTCGAAGTGCCCGGCCACCGTGGGCCGGTCGTAGTACACGGTCCGGGTGACGGTCTCCCGCGCCTCGACGACCTTGCGGTACAGCGGCATCGTGGTGTCGTTGACGGTGTCGGGCCACAGCCGCCGGTACCGCCCGCCGATCAGCTCCGCGCGCCGCTTGCCGAGGTACCCGGCCCCGGCGTCGTTGACGTACACGAGCTCGAAGTCGACGATCTCCCCCGCCTCGCCGTCGCGCACCGCGCGGGCGAACGCCCACCCCTGCGGATCGCCGTCGAGCATCGCGAGCACGTCGGCGGAGGGCAGCACCTCCGACCCGTCGACCATGCCGTCATCATCCCGGTCCCACCCTGCGGAAGCCAACCTCCTCCCGGCGCCCCTCGCCCGACCGGTCAGACCTCGATGATCGGCCAGCGCTTGCCGAGGACGGCCTCGATCTGGTGCGGGAGCGAGGTGTAGACGGCGGCGGAGTGGCCCGCCGCGACGAGCGTCGCGTGCGCCGCACCGACGCGGCCGGTGCGCGCGGCCATGCCGCCGATGAGCGGCAGGTCGTCCGGTCCGTCCACGTTCGACCGTGGATCATCGATGAGGATGGCCGGGAGCAGGCGCAGCACCCGGAGCCGGTCGAATTCCTCCTCGCCCTGCAGGCCCGCGTATGCCTCGATCAGGCAGGTGCTGGGCACGGCCACCGCCGTGAGGTCCTCGGCCGCCCGGATCAGCAGCCGGCCGACCGGCACCGAACCGTGCACGTAGGCCATCAGGGCGCCGCTGTCGAGCACGGCCTCGACGATCACTGGTACGGCTGCCAGCCGGCGGGCAGGATGCCGTCCGCCTTCAACCGTGCGATCGTCTCGTCGCGCACATCGACGGGGACCCGCAACTCTTCGCGCAGCGCGGCGGCGTCGGCCGGATCGGGCTCGAATCGCTGGTGGCCGGCCCGGGTGAGCGCGTCCTGCGTGCGTTCCACGGCCTGCCGGCGCCGGATGGCCTCGGCCACGTACGCCGAGACCTGGCCCGGCGGGAGGTCCTTCAGCGGGGCCGCGACGTCCTCGGGCAGGGACACGGTGAACCGGACCGTCGTCATACTGTTCAGGCTACATCAGTATGAACTCGACATGCCGCCCTCGCCGGGTGCGGGGGTACTCGCGGTGTTCACGGCTGGAGGCGGACGGTCGTCCAGCCGGTGCCGGTGCGGTCGTAGCGCAGGCGGCGGTGCAGGCGGTCGGGCTCGTCGTGCCAGAACTCGATCGACTGGTAGGCGAGGCGGTACCCGACCCAGATCAGCGGGCGTTCGACCGGCTCGTCGGCCGCCAGCTCGGCCGCCCGGGCGCGCAGCAGCTGCTCGTCGGGCATCGGCTCGCTCTGGCGGGAGGCGGCCGCCATGGCCCGGGCGACCGGGGCCCGCTCGGCGAACAGCGCGTCGGACTCGGCGCCGGGCAGCACGTGCACGGGGCCGGCGACGTGGATCTGCTGGAGGGTCTCGCGCCAGAAGAACGTGGCCGCCGCGTACGGGCGGTCGGCCAGGTCGCGGCCCTTGCGGCTCACCGTGTGCGTGCCGATCACGAGGCCGTCGTCGCGGATGTGCTGCACGAGCACCGTACGGCACGACGGGCGGCCCTCGGCGTCGGCGGTGGCCAGGGCGACGGCGGCCGGCAGCTCGATCCCCCGCGCCGCGGCCGCCGCGACCCAGTGCCGCAGCAGGGCGATCGGATCGGCGGGCGGGTCGGCGAACTCGGGCAGCTCCAGCGGGGTGCTCACCCTGGCCACGGTACCGAAGCGATCAGGCCTCTCCGGGTGAGGCGGGCACGTTCAGGCGGGCGAGAATCGCGCGGCGCTGGGTGCCGAAGCCCGGTGCGTCGGCGGCGCGCGGGTGGGGCCTCCTCCCGGCGGCGCGCAGGGCGAGGTCGGAGAGCAGGCCGAGCAGCGCGTGTTGAGGTACACGGGGAAGAACGCGCCCAGGGCGACCAGGGTGACCTTGAGCGACTCGCCGATGCCGACCCAGATGATGAGCAGCGGCACGAGGCCGAGGTGGGGCAGCATCCGGGCCATCTGCACGGTCGGGGCGACGAGGTCGTCGCCGAGGCGCAGCAGCCCGGACACGGCGCCGCAGGCGAGGGCCCGCTCGGCGACGTCCTCGGGGATGCCGATACCCGATGCGCAGCGGCTCACCGGGCGCGGCCGCCGCGGGCTCGCCGGCCTTCGCACATCCGGTGAGCGCGCCGGTGCCCAGGAGCAGCAGAACGCCCGCCAGTGCCGCACATGCCCGACGCATCGAATGCGCTCCCCATCGTGATCGGTGGACTCCGTGGCCGGACTATACCCATAAGACCTACCGGTTGACTAGGATTAGGGCGTGACCCTCACCTTTCACTGGTTCCTGCCCACCAACGGCGACGGCCGGGGCGTCGTCGGCGGCGGCCACGGCGCGCAGACCGGCTCGGCCGCGGCCGAGCGACCCGTCACGGTCGCCTACCTCGGCCAGATCGCCCGCACCGCCGAGCAGCTCGGCTTCGCCGGGGCGCTGACCCCGACCGGGCTGTGGTGCGAGGACGCCTGGCTCACCACCGCCATGCTGGTCGAGGTGACCGAGCGGCTCAAGTTCCTCGTCGCGTTCCGCCCCGGGCTGCTCTCGCCGACCCTGGCCGCCCAGATGGCCGCGTCCTACCAGCGGCTGTCCGGCGGGCGGCTGCTGCTCAACGTGGTCACCGGCGGGGAGGGGCGGGAGCAGCGGGCGTACGGCGACCAGCTGGACAAGGACGCCCGCTACGCGCGCACCGGCGAGTTCCTGCACATCGTGCGCGGGCTGCTGCGGGGCGAGCGGGTGACGTACCAGGGACGGCACCTCACCGTCGAGGACGCCCAGCTGCAGCGGCTGCCCGGCACGCTTCCCGACATCTACTTCGGCGGGTCCTCGGCCGCCGCGGGGCCGGTCGCGGCCGAGCACGCGGACGTCTACCTCACGTGGGGCGAGCGCCCGGACGCCGTCGCCGAGAAGTTCGGCTGGATCGGCAAGCTCGCCGCCGAGCGCGGCCGGACAGTGCGGGCCGGCATCCGGCTGCACGTCATCACCCGCGACACCGCCGAGGAGGCCTGGGCGCAGGCGCAGCGCCTGCTCGACGGGATCGACCCGGCCACCGTCGAGCAGGTCCAGGCCAGCCTGGCCCGCAGCGAGTCCGAGGGCCAGCGCCGCATGCTGGCCCTGCACGGCGGCCGGCGCGACGGCCTGACGATCGCGCCGAACCTGTGGGCGGGCGTCGGGCTGGTCCGCGGCGGCGCCGGCACGGCCCTGGTCGGCAGCCACGCGGAGGTCGCCGACCGCATCGAGGACCTCCACCGGCTCGGGATCACCGAGTTCGTCCTGTCCGGCTACCCGCACCTGGAGGAGGCGTACTGGTTCGGCGAGGGCGTCCTGCCGATCCTGCACGCCCGGGGCCTGTGGAACCACCCGGCGGCTCCACGTGTGGAGCCGCCGGGTGAGGGTCAGCTGTACGCCTCGAACTCGTAGATCCGCGCGGCGCCGCCGGTGCCCGACTGTTCCGCGCTGATCACGTTGAGCCGCAGGTAGCGCGCCGAGGTGTTCACCGCGTGGGTGGTGACGCTCGCCGTGTTGCCGCGGGCCTGCACGATCGTCGTCCACGTGGTGCCGTCGGTGGAGGCCTGCACGTCGTAGTCGCGGGTGTTCCACGACGTCGACTCGCCGCCGGCGCCGGCGTGGCGGACGGTCACCGTCCTGACCGTCTTCGTGGCGCCGAGGTCGACCCGCCACCACTTGCTGCTGCCCGTCGAGCACCACTTGTCGCTGGTGCCGCCGGAGACGCTGCCGTTGACCGCCTTGGCCGGGCCCTCGTTGGTGTTGCAGGAGGAGTCGGCGGTGGCCGCCTTGTTCAGGGCCAGGTTCGTCGAGGCCGGCGGCGTGGAGTCCCACGACGGCGGGGCGTCGGCGGCCGCGCTGCCCCATGAGGTGTTCGCGGTGGTGCCGAGGGTGAGGTCGACGGTACCGCCGGAGCTCAGCACGCTCTCCGCCAGCCACGCCTTGGTCGTCGTGGCGCCGTTGAGCTTCGCGCTCTGGATGTACGGGGCGTTCGTCGCCGCGCCGGTCGCGTTGATGGTGATCGTGGCGCCGTTGCCGCGGTGCACCACGACCTGCGAGAACAGCGGGCTGCCGAGCAGCAGCTCGCCGCGGCCGGGGGTGAGCGGGTAGAAGCCGGCGGCGGCGAAGACGTACCACGCCGACATCGCGCCGAGGTCGTCCTGGCCCGGGATGCCGCCCGGGCCGTTGGACCACAGCGTGTTGACGACCTGGCGCACGGTCTGCTGCGTCTTGTACGGCTGGCCGGCGAAGTTGTAGAGCCAGGGAGTACCGATGGACGGCTCGTTGGCCAGGTCCGACTTGGCGCCGCCGGCCTTCGACAGCGCCCAGCTGCCGTCGCTGTTGTGGAAGAACGTGTCGAGGCGCGCGGCGGCCGCGGCGTTGCCACCCATCTTCGAGAACAGGCCGTTCACGTTGAACGGGATCATCCAGGTGTACTGCGCGCTGCTGCCCTCCGCGAACCCGTCCGAGCTCGCCGGGTCGAACGACTGCCACGCGCCGGCCGAGTTGCGCTGCTGGATGTAGCCGGTCGCGGGGTTGAACACGTTCTTCCAGTTCTGCGCGCGGCCCAGGAACGTGGCCGCGTTCGCGGAGTCGCCGAGGCGCCCGGCCAGCTGGGCGATGCCGAAGTCGGCCGACACGTCCTCGAGGGTCTCCCCCGCGCCGCCCCAGGCGTTGCCGTCGGACGGGACGTAGCCGATCGACAGGTACTTGTCCAGGGACGGCCGCTCGCCGACCACCATGACGTTCCAGCCGGTGCGGCTCAGGTCGGCCGCGGTGACCGTGGTCGCCGCGTGCACCATGGAGGTGAGCGCGCCGCTCGCGTCGAAGGTCGTGCCGCCGAACGCGTAGATGCTCGCCACCGCCGCGTGGCCGGGGTCGCCGGTCATCACGTGCGTGCCGCCCTGGTTGTGGGTCCAGCGGTCCCAGACGCCGCCGTTCTGGTTGGCCTGGTTGAGCAGCGACTGGGCGATGTCCGCGCCGACGTCGGGGCGCAGCAGCGTGACGAGCTGGACCTGGTCGCGGTACACATCCCAGCCGGAGAAGTTGGCGTACTGCGCCTTCTGCGCGCCGGAGACCGTGTGCACCGCCTGGTCCATGCCGCGGTACTGCCCGTTGGTGTCGCTGAACACGTTGGGGTGCAGCAGGGAGTGGTACAGCGCGGTGTAGAACGTGCCCTGCTGCGCGCTCGTCCCGCCGGTGACGGCGATCCGGTTCAGCTCGGCGTTCCAGGCGTCGTGGGCCCGGGTCCGTACGGTGTCGAACGACGTGCCGGCCGGGTTCTCGGCGTCGAGGTTGGCCTTGGCGTTGGCCGCGCTGACGTAGGAGATGCCGACCCGGACCCCGACCGCCTGCCCGGAGCTGGTGTCGAAGGAGACGTACGCGCCGGAGCCCTTGCCCGCGGGCGGCCAGCCGGCGGTGCCGTAGGTGGTGCCGCCGCTGGAGCTGGTGGAGCCGGCCGAGAGCGTGCCGTCGGTCCAGGTGCCCGTGCTGGCGAAGGGCTTGTCGAAGGCGGCGTAGAAGTACAGCGTGTAGTAGCTGCGCCGGTCCTCGGTGTTGATGTAGCCGCAGAAGTTGCCGCTCGTCACCGAGCCGCTGATGGCCCGGTTGGCACTGTCCACTGTGCTGCTCGCCGCGCTGCTGCCGACCTCGGAGTTGGACGTGCGCACCAGCAGCGACGCCGTCTTGCCGGTCGGATAGGTGAACCGCCCCGCCCCGGTGCGGGTGGTCGCCGACAGTTCGACGTTCACACCCGAGTCGAGACCGACGCGATAGTACCCCGCGGTGCCCGTCTCGTTCGCGTGCTGGAAGTTGCTGGCGTACGTGGCGTCGGTGCTGTCCGAGGACGGCGAGGAGGTGACGGTGCCGGGGTACGGCAGGAACGGCACGTCGCCGGAGCCGCCCGCGCAGCCGGTACCGGACATGTGGGTCAGGCTGAAGCCGCGCGTGCGGGTCACGTTGTAGTCGTAGCCGCCGGGCTGCGGGGTGCGGGTCTGGTCGCCGCGGGTGTTCTCGGGGCTCCACTGCACCATGCCGTACGGAGTGTCGGCGCCGGGGAAGGTCTCACCGGAGTTGGCGGACCCGATGAGCGTGTTGACGGTGGCGGCGGGATCGGCCACCGCGGCACTGGCGCCGGGTACGGCGCTGAACTGCACGGTCCCGACCACCACGGCGAGTGCCACCGCGGCCGTCAGGGCCCGTCCTCGGGCATGTGGACGCACGACGATACGCCTCCTGACCAGGAGTGAGGGGAATCGCGCCGCGAGAAGCGCTCCGGCGGGAGCGGCGGCGGGTGCGGACCAACGACTCTCGTCGATCCCTAAGGGAAGCTAACAATGCCCGGGGGTTTTGTAAACGTTTTTCGTTTGCCCGTCTGTTTAGATACGCTCCGGATGGTTTCGGCTACTCTGAGTGAGGCACCAGGTGCTGCGTATCGTGCTGGGCGTCGTCGCCCTGGTCCTGCTCGGCTCGGCCTGCCCGGCCACCGCAGCGCCGGCTTCCCACCGTGGGCGCGTTCCCGAAGCCACCGGGCTGGGGATGCTCATCGGGGGCCTCTACGGCGCCTGGAGCGTGCGCGACCCGGCGACCGGCGTGGCGCAACGGGGCGGGACGCTGCCCAGCGGGGCCGGCAACGTCCTCATCACGCCCGACCGGCGCAAAATGTACGTGGGCAACAACGACGCGCTCTACATCGCCGACCCGGCCACCGGGGCGATCACCGGCTCGATCCCGATGGCGGGCGCCCAGCCCAACGCGCTGGCCCTCGCCCCCGGCGGCAAGCTGTTCGTCGCGCAGTTCATGGGCGCCAAGGTCATGGTCGTCGACACCGCCACCGACACCGTCGTCAAGACCACCACCGTCGGCCAGCAGGGGTCCAACCTCGCTCTCTCGCCGGACCGCACCAAGGTGTACCTCCCGTGCGGCGACGGCACCATCTACGTGCTCAACGCGGCGAGCGGCGACCTCCTCACGACGTTCTCCGCCGGCAAGGACCGCAGCAGCCCCGCGGTGTTCCCGATGCCGTCGCTCCCGGGCGGCTTCCTGCAGGGGATCGCGGTCACCCCGGACGGCGGCACGCTCTACGTCGCCGACTTCACCACCGGCGAGGTGTACGCCGTCAACGCCACGACCGGCGCGCGGATCGCCAACATCACGTCCGGGACCGGCGCGGCCGGGGTCGCGATCACGCCGGACGGCTCGAAGGTGTACGCCGCCAACTCCGGCACCAACACGGTCTCCGTCATCTCGACCGCCACCAACACCAGGGTCAGGACCATCGTCACCGGCGCGGGCTCGGGGCCGCAGTCGGTCGCGGCCGACCCGGAGTCGCCGTACGTCTACGTCGCCAACATCTCGAACAGCACCGTCTCGGTGATCGACACGTCGACCGACACGGTGGCGCGGACCTACACCGGCATCGACCGGCCCCGCTACATCACCGTCGACCAGGTGCCGAGGCTGTCCGTCGCCCAGACCACCGTGCGCCCGGCGACCGCGGGGTGGCCCTACAGCACCACGCTGAGCGCCGTCGACGGCGTGGCGCCGTTCACGTGGAGCGTCACCGCGGGCAGCCTCGGCGGCGGGCTCAGCCTCAACGCCTCGACGGGCACCATCGCCGGCAGCCCGGCGGGCACCGTCGGGCCGCGCTCGTTCACCGCCACCGTCACCGACGCGTACGGTGTCACGGCGTCGCAGGCGTTCACGCTCACCGTGAACCCGGTCAACGCCGTCGACACCACCGCACTGCCGGACGCGATGGACGGCGTGCCGTACAGCTTCACGCTGGCCCGCTCCGGCGGCACCGGCCCCTACACGTGGTCGATCCCGGTCAACTCGCTGCCGGACGGGCTGAGCCTCGACCCGGCGACCGGCGTCATCTCCGGCACCCCGGCGGGCGTCACGACCCGGACCAACCTGGCCTTCCGGGTCACGGACGCGAACGGGGCCAAGGCCCAGCGGACCCTGCCGATGAAGTCCGTCGCCCAGCCGCTGTCGGTGACCACGGCGACCCTTCCCGACGCCGAGGCCGGGGGTGCCTACCTCACGACGCTGAGCGCGACCGGCGGCATCGGCCCGTACATCTGGGACGTCACCGCGGGTGCGCTGCCGCCGGGCCTGAGCCTGGACTTCGCCACCGCCACCCTCGCCGGCACGACGACCGCGCTCGGCACCTACACCGTCACGGTCAGCGCCATGGACAACCTGGGCACGACCGCCACCAGGACGCTCACGCTCAGTGTGGTCCCGCCGCCGCTGAGCGTCGGCACCTCCTCACTGCCGGGCGGCACCGCGGGCACCCCGTACAGCACGGCGCTGGCCGCGGCGGGTGGCGTCGGGCCGTACACCTGGGCCGTGACCTCGGGCGCCCTGCCGCCGGGCGTCGCGCTGAACCCGTCGACGGGCGTGATGTCCGGGACGCCGTCGGCGAGCGGCGCCTACAGCGTCGGGGTCACGGTCACCGACAGCCTCGGGGCGACGGCGGTGCAGAACCTGGCGCTGACCGTCGGCCTGCCACCGCTGAGCGTGACGACGCCGGGGCTGCCGGCGGGCAAGGTCGGCGACCCGTACAGCGTGACGCTGGGTGGGACCGGCGGCCTCGCCCCGTACACGTGGGCGGTCACGGCGGGTGCGCTGCCGCCGGGTCTGACCCTCGACCCGGCGACCGGCGCGGTGTCGGGGACGCCGACCGGGTACGGGACCGGCAGCGTCACGGTGACCCTGACCGACGCGGCGAGCGGGACGCAGAGCCGGACGCTGTCGCTGACGGTCGCGCCGGCCGACCTGATCCCGCAGACCGCGCCCGTCCCGGCGGGGACCCGCGACAGCCCGTACTCGACGACGCTGGCGGCCACCGGCGGGACGGCCCCGTACACGTGGTCGGTCGCGCAGGGCGCGCTGCCGGCGGGCCTGAGCCTCGACCCGGCGACCGGAGCCATCACCGGCACGCCGACCACAAGAGGGACGAACCTGGTGACGGTGCGGGCCACGGACAGCGCGGGCGTGACGGCGGACCGGGTGCTCGCCTTCACCGTGCACGCCCCGGCACTGTCCGTGTCGACCATGACGCTGCCCGACGCGACGGCGGGCACTCCCTACTCGGCGACGCTGGGTGGGAGCGGCGGCACCACGCCGTACACGTGGGCGGTCACCGCGGGTGCGCTGCCGGCCGGGCTCGCCCTCGATCCGGCCACCGGGGTCGTCTCCGGCACGGCGACCGCGGCCGGGACGAGCACGGTGACGGTGACGCTGACCGACGACGACGCCGTCGCCAGTGCGCAGCCGCTGACGCTCACCGTGCATCCGGCCGCGCTGACCGTCGCGACGACCTCCGTGCCGGTGGCGACGGCAGGTTCGGCGTACACGGCGACGCTGAGCGCGACCGGCGGCAGCGCCCCGTACTCCTGGGCGGTCACGGCGGGTGTGCTGCCGGCCGGGCTGGTCCTCGACCCCGCGACCGGAGTCGTCTCGGGCACGCCGTCGGCGGCGGGTTCGAGCACGTTCACGGCGACCGTCACGGACGCGGCCGCGCACACCGCTGCACAGGCGGTGGCGCTGACCGTCGACGCCGCGCCGAGCATCGTGCCGACGGGGGTGCGGGCGACGGCGGGTACCAGTTCCGTCGCCGTCTCCTGGACGCCCGGGCCCGGGACCGCCGGCGTCACCGGGTACACCGCGATCGCCAGCCCGGGCCCGGTGACGTGCACGGTCACCGGCACCACGTGCGTGCTCGGGGCGGTGGCCGGGCAGACGTACACGGTCACCGTCGTGGCCAATACGGCCGGCGGGCCGTCCCAGGCGTCCGCGCCGTCCGACCCGGTGACGGTGGCCGCCCCGGTGCCGCCGGCGCAGGCCCCGGACACGGCGCTGACGCTGACCACCGACAAGGGCGACATCTCCACCGCGACGCCGGGCGACGAGATCACCGTCATCGGGACCGGGTTCGCGCCGCACTCCACCGCCTCGGTCACCGTCTACAGCACGCCGCAGCCGCTGGGCACGGTGACGACCGACGGCACGGGCTCGTTCAGCCTGCAGATCACCGTGCCGCCGTCGCTGGAGGCGGGGCAGCACCACGTGGTCGCCATGGGGGTGGCGCCGGACGGCACGACGCGGGCGATGAAGCTGTCCGTCGCCGTCAGCGCGGCCACGATCACGGACCCGCCCATGCCGGCCGTGCCGCCCGTGCCCGCCGTGCCGGCCACGCCTGCCATGCCGGCCGGTGGTGGCGGGACCCTGCCGGTGACGGGCCGGGATGTGCTGCAGCTGGCCCTGGCCGCGCTGGCCGGTCTCGTGGCGGGCACGATGCTCGTCACCGTGAGCCGCCGCGGCCGCCAGGTGGACTGACGGCCGCGGGGCGGCAGCGGTCAGCGGGTGGTCAGGGCGATCAGCGGAATGCGCCGCGCGGTCTTGGTCTGGTAGTCGGCGAAGCCCGGCATCCGGGCGACCAGGCGGTCCCAGGTCGCCGTGTAGTCCTCGTCGAGGATCTCCGCGGCGCGCACGGGGACCTCCTCGGTGCCGACCTCGGCGGTGGTGTCGGGGTTGGCCTTGAGGTTGTGGTACCAGTCCGGGTTCTTGTCGGCGCCGCCCGCCGAGGCGACGATCACCATGCGATCGCCGTCCGGGAGGTAGGCGACCGGGTTGACGCGTTCGGTGCCGCTGCGGGCGCCGCGGTGGTGGATGAGCAGCAGCGTGCCGCCCTCGAAGGGGCCGCCGACCTTGCCGCCGTTGGCGCGGAACTCCTCGATGATCTTCGTGTTCCAGTCACTCACGGAATCCATCAGATCATCATCCGAGTGCGTATGTCGATCGCTACGCTGCGTATATGTTACATCGACTCCGTGTCGTGGCCGGCATCGCCGCGTGCGCCGTTGTGCTGGCCGGGTGCGGCTCGGACGACGACACCGGCTCCTCGCCGACGTCCACGGCCAGCGCGAAGACCTATCCAAAGACGGTGGCCGGGGTGGTCGAGGCGTCGAAGGCGTTCCTGGCCACGCTCGACGCCGACGAGCAGAAGACGGCGCAGCTGGACCTCACCGAGGAGCAGGCCGCCGCCTGGTCGAACCTGCCCTGCGGGTCGACCTGCCGGCCCGGGGTCATGTTCGGCAACCTCGGCGCCGAGCAGGTCGCGGCGGGCAAGAGCGTCGTGGCCACCGCGCTCGGGACCGGCTCCGGCACCGGGTACCAGCGGGTCGAGCAGATCTTCGCCGCCGACGGCTACCTCGGCAGCGTCCAATCCTCTTCAGGCACCGGCGGCATGCCCACTGGAGGCGGTATGCCCGGCGGTTCGGGAGGACCCGGCGGCATGCCCGGCGGTTCAGGTGGGCCCGGCGGCGGCGGGATGCCCGGCGGGTCAGGCGGGCCGGGCGGTGGCGGCGGGCTCGGCGGGTACGACAGCGGCAACTACTACCTGGCGTTCCTCGGCGAGCCGAGCACCACCGGCACCTGGCAGCTGCACTTCGGCGGCCACCACCTGGCGGTGAACCTGACGTACAAGGCCGGCAAGGTCGAGGGCGCCACCCCGTTCTTCGTCGGGGTCGAGCCGACCAGCTGGACCGACGCCGAGGGCACCGCGCACGCGCCGCTCAAGGACATGAAGGACACCATGGCCGCGCTCGAGGCGGGCCTGACGGCGGCGGAGCAGGGCAGCGCCAAGCTCGCCGAGTCCTACAGCGACGTCCTGCTCGGCCCGGGCCAGGACGGCAAGTTCCCGGCGAAGAAGGCCGGCGTGGCGGCCGGCTCGCTCACCGCCGACCAGCAGCAGCTCGTGCTCGCCGCGATCAGGCCGTGGGTCGCCAACGCCGACGACGCGACCGCCACGTCGCTCATGAGCACCTACGAGTCCGAGCTCGGCCAGACCTACGTGGCCTGGTCCGGCACCCTGGGCCTGACCAAGCACGCCGACTACGTGCGCATCGACGGGCCGAGCGTGTGGGTCGAGTTCGTGTGCCAGAACGGCGTCGTGCTGCAGAACCAGATCCATTACCACACGGTGTACCGCGACCACACCCGCGACTACGGCGGCGAGTTCACGTTCGGATGACCCGCCGGCTCCTCCTGGCCGCCCTGGCCGCCCTGTGCTGCGCGGCCCTGGTCCCGGGCCGGGCGGTGGCGCACCCGATGCCGCACTCGATCGTCACCCTCGACCCGCGCGGCGCCACGGTCGCGGCAAGCCTGCAGGTCCCGGTGGAGGACCTCACGCTCGCCAGCGGCCTGCAGCCGGCCGACCTCGAGGGCCTCCGCCGGTACCTCCACGACCACCTGCGGCCCCGCACGCTCGGCGGCACCCCGTGGACGGTGGCGATCGGCGCCGTCACGGTGACCGGCGACGAGCAGGCCGAGACCGGCCCGTACCGCGAACTGCGCGCCGACGCCGTGCTCACCCCGCCGCCGGGCGCCGACCCGCGCCGGTTCACGCTCGGCTACGACGCCGTGGTCCACCAGGTCGTCACGCACACCGTGTTCGTCTCGTCGCGCTCCGGCGACGCGCTCGGCGTGATCGCGATCGATCCGCGGACGATGGCGGTGCCGGACCTGACGGTCACGCTGGGCGAGCACCGGAGCAGCTTCGCCGCGATGCTCGGGCTCGGGGCGCGGCACATCGTGGAGGGCACCGACCACCTGCTGTTCCTGCTGGTCCTGCTGATCCCGGCCGCGTTCCGCGCGAAATCCGGCCGGCAGGCGTTCCGGCGCATCGGCGCGGTCACGCTCGCGTTCACCGCCGGGCACTCGATCGCCCTGGCCGTCAGCGCCCTGACCCGCCTGGAGCTCCCGGCCCGGCCGGTCGAGGCGGCGATCGCGGTGACGATCCTGATCGGCGCCGTCCACGCCGCCCGCCCGCTGTTCCCGGACCGCGAGCCGCTCATCGCCGGGCTGTTCGGCCTGGTCCACGGGCTGGCGTTCGCGTTCACGCTCGCCGAGCTGCACCTGTCGGCGGGCAACCTGATCGTGAGCCTGCTCGGCTTCAACCTGGGCATCGAGCTCGTCCAGCTGGTCCTCGTGGCGCTCGCGCTGCCCGCGCTCACGGTCGCCGCCCGCTCCCGGCACCGCCGGCCCGTCCAGCTGACGGGGGCCGCGCTGGCCGCGCTCGCCGCGACCGGCTGGCTCGCCGACCGGCTCGGCTTTCCCAACCCGGTAGCGCGGGCGGCCGACACGGCGGGCGCCCACCCCGCGGTGCTGGTGGGCGCCCTCGTGCTCGCGGCCGCGGTCCCGCTGGTCGCGGGCGGCCGCGGCAAACTCAGCGCAGCAGCGACACGTCGGTGATGGTGATGCCCGGCGCGTCCTGGACCGCCCAGAACACCGTCTGGCCGACCTGGATCGACACCTCGGCGGGCTCGGCCGAGGCGCCGCGGACGTGGATCAGGGTGCCGCGGGCCAGGGCGCGCTGCCACTCCGAGCGGTGCCCGTTGCCCGCCTTGCCCAGGGCCTTGGGCTCCCCCACGTGCACCACGCCGCGCAGGCCGCTGCCGTTGGCGTCCGCCCACTCGTACGTGCCGGGCAGGCCGAAGGCGTGCGTGTACACCGAGTCGTCGTGCATGGCCGCCGAGTCGACGGCGGCCTTGCCGAGGGTGCCGCGGATCGCGTAGCCGGCCGTGACCGAGCTGTCCGCCGACCAGGTGACGAGGTCGCCGAGGGCGATCTCCAGGCGGGCCGGCGACGCGGTCAGCGCACCGTCCACTCTGGACACGGTGACGTGGTGCTGCTGCTGGGACGTGCCCTCCCGCGGGGCGACCGCGATGGCGAAGTCGTCCATCGTGGACGGGGTGGGCAGCGGCGACACGTCGTAGCAGAACGTGCCCGGGGTGGCGAAGCGGTACGAGAAGCAGTCGGTCCGGCTGAGGAATCTGCTGTCGAGGGTGTGCATCGGTATCCGCTCCCTGCTCACATGTCGGCGCTGAGGACGAGCTCGTCCTCGTCGGTGGACTGGACTTCCGCGGCGAGGGCGGTGACGGTGAACGGTACCGGCGGATCGTTCGGCCCGTTCGCAGGCAGCACGATGACCTGCGGGCGGCGGGTCAGCTCGATGCTGAGCCCGGCCAGGAACAGGTTGACGATGTCGTCGAGCAGGCCGGTCAGCGCCGCGACCCCGAACGCGGCCACGACGACGCCGGCCGCGAGGGCCAGCAGCGGGCCGATGAACGGCACGGCGGCCAGGGCGGCCACCACGGCCGCGCCGATCGCGGTGACCAGGGCGGTCGCGGCGAGCCCGAGGTCGAGCTTGCGGACCTGCTGGATGAGGATGGAGACCACCCAGTCGCCGGAGACGAGCGCCGCGGACAGGCCGAAGTCGGCCGAGACGATCGCCGTGCCGCTGAACGACAGCGGCACGGGGATGGTCGGGAAGTGCAGGCAGATCTTCGGCGTGCACAGGTTGCCGAACGGGGTCGGGATGCAGATCCGCGGCAGGCAGAAGTCGAGGAAGCTCAGGTCGAGCGTGAGCTTCAGCGACAGCGTGTAGTTGACCGCGATGTCGTCGACGGCGACGGTACCGGGCGCCACGAACCGCATGACGCCGCCCGTCAGGCCGGCGCTCGCGCTGTAGGACAGGCCGAACGGGCCGAACGAGGTGGAGTCGGCGGCCGTCCGGGTGCCGAGCGCCGCCTCCCCGCGGGCGAGCAGGATGTTCGCGGCGGTCTCGTCGACGGCGGTGATGACGTCGGTGGGCATCAGGCCACGCCTCCCCACATCTTGACCTGGTCGTCGGCGACGGCCGGTCCGGACTGCAGCACGAGCTTGAAGAACCCGCCGTCGATCACGTCGAACGGCAGCCGGACCTGGCTCAGCGCGCCGTTGAGCAGCGAGCGGACCAGGCATTCGAGCACGCCGGCCAGGGTCTGCGGCTCGACCTTCTCGATCGCCACCTGGTCCACGACGAGGCCGACGTCGCCGACGCCGGGCGAGAAGTACCGGCTGACGGGGTGGCCGAGCGCCACCACGTCCAGCGTCGTGCGCACCGGCGTCACGGTCTGGTGCCGGTCGTCCTTCGGGTCGCCGCGCAGGCAGCCGACGGTGATGGTGGCCTGGGTCGTGACGGCGAGCTGGTTCTGGTGCAGGGTCAGCGGGGCGGGCAGCGCGGCGTCGGCCGGGAACAGGTCGACGATCGGCAGCGTGAAGTCGACCGCCCATGCGATGCCGCCCGGCACGCCCGGGAACGGGATCGGGCTCATCGCCGTCACCGCCACCGAGGTGCTGCTGGCGAACGGCGGCGAGGCGTAGTGCAGGTACCGCGGCCGGGCCGTGAGGAACGTCGCCAGTGCCTTGTTCACCCCCGCCTGGCCGAGGGCGCCGAAGACGCCGAACTGTTGCGTGAGGCTCATAGGTGGTCCCCCCAAGTGTGAGTCGCTGACCCTTAGACGTCGCACGCCTTGCGGGTGATACGGCGTTCGGGCGGCAGGAGTACGGCGCCGACGCCGGGGATCGCGTCGCGGCGGCCCTGGGCGATCAGCGCGGCCGCGGCGGCCGGGCCGTTCTCCCCCGTGTACGACATGCGGGCGGCGATGAGCCCGGCGACCAGCGGCGTGGAGAACGAGGTGCCGCTCCACGCGGCCATGCCGTCGAAGCGCTGCGTGTTGTTGCGGCGCGGCGGCTCGTGATAGCTGTACGTGCCGCTGGGGAACGCGTTCACGAGCCGCTCGCCCGGCGCGTAGACGTCGACCCACGCGCCGAAGTTGCTGAAGCTCGCGCGGGAGCGCCAGTTGGCCGCGAGCGCGCCGACGCCGACCGCCCACGGACCGGCGGCGGGCCAGAACGGGGCCCGGTCGCCGTCGTTGCCGGCCGCCGCGACGACCACGATGCCCTTGTACTGGCTGAGCACCCGGCGATGGAACGCCTCCAGCACCATCAGCTTGGCCGGCTCGTCGGTCTGCGATCCGGCGGACAGGCTGATGACGTCGGGGTGGTCCCGCGCGATCGAGATCTGCAGCGCCGCGACCAGGTCCCGCTCGAACGCGGTGCCGGGCGGGTTCGTCGCGCCGGCGATGAGGTACGCGGGCAGCCCGGCGCGCACGATCACCTCGGCCGCCGGGGCCACGCTGCGCACGACGCCGGCGATGAACGTGCCGTGGCCGGCGTAGCGGGCGAGGGTACCGTTGCCGACGCCCGGATCGCGGTCGCCGGTGACGCCGGCCAGCCAGGGATGCTGCTGCGCCGTCTTGGGGTCCAGCCCGGTGTCGACGACGAGCACCCGCACGCCCCGGCCGGCCTCGCGGTCCTCGCACAGCGGCGGGTCCGGCGGCGTCGGGGCGGCGACGAACGTGGGCTCGTCGGCCGGGCAGATGCCGCTGTGGTCGGTGATGTGGATCAGGTGCTCCGGGCCGACGTCGGCCGGGCTGAGCGGCTCGTGCGTGTACGCGTCGCCGCTGCGAATTCCGGTGCGCAGGGCCGCCAGCGCGCCGAACACGCTGCGGTCGCGGCCGATGCCGATGTACCGCAGGCCGTGCACGACGTCACCGTCCACCGGGGGCCGCAGCAGCCGCTCCCGGTCGCCGTCCGGGCGGCGCTGCCGTTGCGTGGGCGGACCGTCCGGCGCGTCGACCGGCGGCAGCTCGACCTGGCCGAGGATCGCGCGGGCCCGCTCGGTGTACTCGTCGCGCACCAGCACGAAGCCGCGGCGCACGTAGTACCGGATGCCGCCGCGCTCCCGCCAGTCCGGCGGGCCGGCTTCCACGTAGTCGCCGTAGTCGCGCAGCACCGCGGCGGACTGGGCCTCGGCCGCCGAGTGCGGCTCGTCGGGGTTCGGCCAGCTCATTGCGGTCATGGATGAAACTCCTTCGATTGGACGTGCGGGTAGGACACACTGGGAGGCGTGCCCGAGGGCGAGGAGCTGTTGCGGCTGGCGCTGTCCCGCCCGGCCGACGCACTGGCCGCGGCGGACCGGCTGATCGCCGCCGGCGCCGAGCCGGGGCGCGCGGCGGTGGCGCACCAGGCCCGCGCGATCGTGCTGCGCGACGCGGGGCGGTTCCCGGACGCGCTGGAACAGGCGCGGCTGGCGCTACGGCTGGCCCGCAGCGCCCGCGACGCCGGACGGGTGGCCGACGTGCAGGGCACGCTCGGCGCGACCCTGGCCCTGGCCGGGCGGACCGCGGCCGGGCTCGCGGCGCTCGACGCGGCGGTCGCGGCCGGCACGGGGCTGGCCGCCGGGCGGGCGCGGCTGCGGCGGGCCGGTGTCCTGGCCGCCCTCGGCCGGCGCGAGGAGGCGCTCGCCGACCTCGACCGCGCCATCCCGCTGCTGCACCGCCACGGCGACCTGGTGTGGGAGGCGCGGGCGCGCAGCAACCGGTTCGGCGTGTACGTCACGTTCGGCGACGCCGCCCGGGCCGAGCGCGACCTGGCCATCGCCGAGCGGCTCTTCGCCCGTACCGGCCAGGAGCTGGAGCTGGCCTTCACCGTGCACAACCGGGCCGAGCTGGCCGTGCTCGCCGGGGACCTGCCGGCTGCCCTGGCCCGGCTCGACGAGGCCGAGGAGCGCTACACCCGGCTCGGCGCCACCGTGTCCGACCTGGTGTTCGACCGGTGCCGGGTGCTCGTCGCGGCCGGCCTGGCCGCCGAGGCGCTGGCGCTGGCCGACGCCGGCGTGACCCGGCTGCCGGAGCGCAGCGCCGACCGGGCCGAGATGCTGTTCTTCGCCGCCCGCGCCGCCCAGGCCGCCGGCCGCCCCGCCGACGCGGCCGAGCGGGCCCGCGCCGCCCGCGACCTGTTCAAGGCCCAGCACCGGCAGTGGTGGGCGGCCCGCGCCGCGTTCGTGCTCGTGCAGTCCCGCCACGACGCGGGCCGCCGCGACGGGCGCACCGTGGCCGACGCCGCGCGGATCGCCGACCGGCTCGACGCCCTGCACGCCGAGGAGGCCGGGGCCGCGCACATGCTCGCGGGCCGGCTCGCCGCGCACGGCGGGCGGCTCGCCGAGGCCGACCGGCACCTGGCGCGGGCGGCGCGGCTGGGGCTGCGCGGTCCGCCGTACGGGCTCGCGGCCGGCTGGCTGGCCAATGCGCTGCGGGCCGACGCGCACGGCCGGACGGCGGCGGCGCTGTCCGCGTGCCGGCGGGGCCTCGCCGCGGCGGCCGAGCACCAGCAGCGCCTCGGCGCCGTCGAGCTGCGCATCCACGCCGCCGCGCACGGCACGGAACTGGCGGCGATCGGGCAGCGGCATGCGGTACGCCGCGATGACGCGAGAATGCTGCTGCGCTGGAGCGAGCGGTGGCGGGCCGGCGCCCTCGCCCCCGCGCCGCTGCGCCCGGCCGACGAGCCGGAACTCGCGGCCGACCTGACCGCGCTGCGCCAGATCATGAACCGGATCGACCGCGCCCGCGCGTCCGGGGCCGGCACCGGCTCGCTGGAGCACGACCGGCGCCGCCTCGAGGCCGCGATCCGGGCCCGGACCCGGCGGGCGGCGGCCCAGCGGCGGGCCGGGGACGCCGCGGCGGCCGGGGCGCGCCCGGACGACGTGCTCGGCCGGCTCGACGGGCACCTGCTGGTGGAGCTGGTCGCCGTCGACGGCACCCTGTTCGCGGTCACGGCCCGGGACGGCCGGACCCGGCTGCACGAGGTCGGCCCGGTCGCCGCGGCGGTGCGGGAGGTCGAGCTGGCCCGGTTCCTGCTGCGCCGGCTGGCCCGCGGCCGCCCGCCGCGCGGCAGCGAGGACCTGCTGGAACGCGCCGGGGAGTGCCTGCAGCGGGCGGTGCTCGGCCCGGCCGCGGCCGACGTCGACGGGCGGCCGGTGGTCATCGCCCCGCCGAGCCCGCTGCACGCGGTGCCGTGGGGGATGCTGCCCGCCCTGCGCCGGCTGCCCTGGTGCGTCGCGCCGTCGGCGGCGCTGTGGCTGCGGGCGCGGCGGCTGCCGCCGGACCCGCGCCGGCGCACCGTGATCGTCGTCGGGCCGGGGCTGGCCGGCACCCGCGCGGAGGCGGCCCGGATCGCCGAGGGGTACCGCCGGCCGGTGGTGCTCGACGGCGCATCCGCCACCGCGCCGCGGGTCCTGGCGGCGGTCGACGGCGCGGCGACCGCGCACATCGCCGCGCACGGCGTCTTCCGGGCCGACAACCCGCTGTTCTCCTCGCTGCGGCTGGCCGACGGCGAGCTGACCGTCTACGACCTCGGCCGGCTGCGCCGGGCCCCGCGGCGGCTGGTGCTGTCCAGCTGCGAGTCCGGGATGGTCGCGGCGATGCCGGGCGACGAGCTGCTCGGGATGATCAGCGTGCTGGTGCCGCTGGGCACGACGAGCCTGCTGGCCAGCGTGGTGCCGGTGAACGACGCGGCGACCGCCCCGCTGATGGTGCGGGTGCACGCCGGGCTGCGCAACGGCGAGCCGGGTGGGCAGGCGCTGGCGGAGGCTCGTGCCGGTACCGACGGCGAGCCGGTCGCCCTCGCCACCGCCCTCGCCTTCGTCGCGCTCGGCCACTGACCCGTTCACAACGTCACTGTTCACACCGTCACCCAGGCGGTGGTGATGACCCGGCCGCTGTCCACCGAGCGGCAGCGCAGCCGGATCGGGCCGTGGCTGACGTCCTCGACCAGGAACCGGCCCAGCTCGTCGACGTCGACCGGGCGGCAGTCCCCCGCCGACTCCAGGAAGCAGTCGCCGGCCGCCGCGCCCGACAGCAGCCCGATCAGCCGCAGCCGCCCGTCGCGGGTCTCGATCTCCAGCTCGACCGCGATGCCGCCGCCCTCGAACGACAGCAGCCACCGGCCGGGGGCCGTCTCCGGCTCGGCCCGCACCGGCTCGTACGCGTCCACCCCCAGCTCAACGCTGGTGTCGGCGATGAGCAGGGCGATCTCGGTGTCGAGGGCGCGCAGCAGGAACGCGGCGCGGGCGGCCGGCAGCAGGTGCCCCGGCGGCGGGTCCAGGGCAGCGGCGATGCGCCGGCACGCGACCAGCACGTCCTGCTGCCAGCGAGTGTCTTCGGGCGACATCACCCTCACCCCTTCCGGGTGTCGGCGGGGCGGGACTCGTCGAACAGGTCGCCGTCGAGCAGCTCGCGCAGGCAGGCGAAGCAGCGCTGGCGGGTCGGGCCGATGCTGCCCATCGGGATGTCCAGCGCGGCGGCGATCTCGGCGTAGCTCGGCGGCGGGTCGGCCATCAGCACCCGCATGAGCCGCTGGCAGGTCGGGCGGAGCAGGCCCAAGGCGTGCCAGAGGGCGGCGTCGCGCTCGTCGCGCAGCAGCCCGTCCTCCAGCGGGTCGGCCACGGCGACGACGCCGTCCCAGCCCTCGGGCTCGTCGGGCGCGCCGACCTGCAGCCGCGCGGCCCGGCGGTGGATGGTCAGGCTCTCGTGCCGCACGATCGTGGCGAGCCAGGCGCCGAGGCGGCGGGGGTTGCGGATGCCGTCGAGGTGCTCCAGCAGCCGCAGCCAGCTGGTCTGCACGACGTCGGCGGCGTCGGCCTCGTTCATGCCGAGGCTGCGGGCGATCGACCAGAGCAGGTTGGAGTACCGTCCGGTCAGTTCCTCCCACGCGGCGGCGTCACCTGCGCGGATGCGCCCGAGTGTCTCCTCGGGGTCGAAGTCGTCCATCGCGCCCCCTCCGGTCTCGGGAGGTAGACGCGCGGGGGTGGCGGCCTGATACATGCCAAGAGCCGGACCCGCCCTTCGGCAGATCCGGCTCTTGCGTCGCGCTGTTTAGATGTCGTACCGGTCGTTGTCCATGACCTTCGCCCAGGTCTTGGCGAAGTCGCGGACGAACTTGTCCTGGGCGTCGTCGGCCGCGTAGACCTCGGCGATGGCGCGCAGCTGCGAGTGCGAGCCGAAGACGAGGTCGACGGCGGTCGCGGTCCACGTGACGGCGCCGCCGGCGTCGCGGCCCTCGTAGACGTTCTCGTCCTTCGACGCCGACCAGGTGGTCCCCATGCGGAGCAGGTTGGCGAAGAAGTCGTTGGTCAGCTTGCCCGGCGTCGCGGTGAGCACGCCGTGCTGGGTCTGGCCGTGGTTGATGCCGAGGGCGCGCAGGCCGCCGACGAGCACGGTCATCTCCGGCGCGCTCAGGTTGAGCAGGTACGCCCGGTCGACGAGCAGGATCTCCGGCGGCAGCTTCTCGCCGTCGCGGACCCAGTTGCGGAAGCCGTCGGCCCGCGGCTCGAGCACCGCGAAGGAGTCGACGTCGGTCTGCTCCTGCGCGGCGTCGGTGCGGCCCGGGGTGAACGGCACGGTGATGTCGTGGCCGGCGTCCTTGGCCGCCCGCTCCACCGCCGCGGTGCCGCCCAGCACGATCAGGTCGGCGAGCGAGACGGTCTTGCCACCGGCGTTGAAGTCCTGCTGGAGCTGCTCGAGCACGGGCAGTACCGAGGAAAGCTGAGCGGGCTCGTTGACCGCCCAGCTCTTCTGCGGCTCCAGACGCAGCCGGCCGCCGTTGGCGCCACCGCGCTTGTCGGTGCCGCGGTAGCTCGCCGCCGCCGCCCACGCCGTCGAGATGAGCTGGTTGGCCGTGAGGCCGGAGTCGAGCAGCTTGGCCTTGAGCGCGGCGATGTCGGCCTCGGTGAGCGGCGCGCCCTGCGCGGCCGGCACCGGGTCCTGCCACAGCTGCGGCTCGGCCGGGATCCACGGGCCGAGGTAGCGGGCGACCGGGCCCATGTCGCGGTGCAGCAGCTTGAACCACGCCTTGGCGAACGCCGTGGCGAGTTCCTCCGGGTGCTCCAGCCAGCGCTGGGTGATCGGCCCGTAGATGGCGTCGTAGCGCAGCGCCAGGTCGGAGGTGAGCATCATCGGGGCGTGGCGGCGGGAGGAGTCGTGCGCGTCCGGCACCGTGTCCGAGCCGGCGTTCTCCTTGGGCTTCCACTGCTTGGCGCCGGCCGGGCTCTCGGTGAGCTCCCACTCGTAGCCGTACAGGTTCTCCAGGAACCCGTTGTCCCACTGGATCGGCGAGTTGGTCCACGCGCCCTCGAGGCCCGAGGTGAGCGCGTCGACGCCGACGCCGGAGCCGGCCTGGTTCTTCCAGCCCAGGCCCTGCTGCTCGATCGGGGCGCCCTCGGGCTCGGGGCCGAGGTGGTCCGGCTTGTGCGCGCCGTGGGCCTTGCCGACGGTGTGCCCGCCGACGATCAGCGCCGCGGTCTCCTCGTCGTTCATGGCCATCCGGCCGAACGTCTCGCGGATGTCGCGCGCCGAGGCCAGCACGTCCGGGTGGCCGCCGGGGCCCTCCGGGTTGACGTAGATCAGGCCCATCTGCACGGCGCCGAGCGGCTCGGCCAGCTCGCGCTCGCCGCTGTAGCGCTCGTCGCCCAGCCAGGTGTCCTCGGGGCCCCAGAAGATCTCCTCGGGCTCCCAGATGTCGTCGCGGCCGAAGGCGAAGCCGAACGTCTGGAACCCCATCGACTCGTACGCCACGTTGCCGGCGAACACGAGCAGGTCGGCCCAGGACAGCTTCTGGCCGTACTTCTGCTTGATCGGCCACAGCAGCCGGCGGGCCTTGTCCAGGCTCGCGTTGTCGGGCCAGCTGTTGAGCGGCGCGAAGCGCTGGGCCCCGCTGCCGCCGCCGCCCCGGCCGTCGGTGGTCCGGTAGGTGCCGGCCGCGTGCCAGCTCATGCGGATGAAGAGCGGCCCGTAGTGGCCGTAGTCGGCGGGCCACCAGTCCTGGGAGTCGGTCATCAGCGCGGTGAGGTCGCGCTTGAGCTCCTCCACGTCGAGGCCCTGGAAGGCCGTGCGGTAGTCGAAGTCCTCGTTCAGCGGGTTGCTGCGCGGCCCGTGACGGTGGAGCACGGACAGGTCGAGCTGGTTGGGCCACCAGTCGCGGTTGGTCCGCGGGCTGTTCGCCTTCGCGGTCGGCGCCGGGATGGCCGGGTTCTCGCTCTCGCTGGTGCTCTCGGTCGCGTCCTTGTCGTACTCAGACACGTCGGTCCTTCTTCCTGGTTCGCTCTTTTGTCAGGCCGAGTCTCGTGCAGTTTCTGGAATCAATCAAGTCTGACGCGCTGGCGTAAGCCTACCGGCGGCGGGTCGGGTCGTCCGCCCGAACCCGGGTTGTTGCCCTTCGGTTCACGTAGGGTGTTCCGCTTGTACCGTTCTGTCTCATCACAACGGCCGCTGGATTCTTCGCCCCACACGCGCGGCGGGCCGCTCTGTCTGGCCTTTTGAGCGCTGGATTCAGCCTTTGTGGGCCGCTTGCGCGCTGCTTGTCCCGTTCCTTCGCGCCTCTGGCGGCGCTGGATCAGCCGGTCTGCGCTGTTTGTGCCGCTTGTGCGCTGCCTGTCCCGTTCCTTCGCGCGCCTTTGGCGGCGCTGGGTCAGCCGGTCTGCGCTGTTCGTTCCGCTCGTGCGCTGCCTGTCCCGTTCCTTCGCGCGCCTTTGGCGGCGCTGGATCAGCCGGTCTGCGCTGTTTGTGCTGCTTGTGCCGCTTGCGCCGTTCCGTCGAGGCGGTAGCGGCGCTGGATCACCAGGGCGAGCAGCATCAGGGCGGCCGGGACCGCGCCGAAGCCGAGCCGGATCCAGGTGCCGGCCGACCCCGGCTGATCGGCCGGGTCGCCGCCCGCCATGAAGCCACCGAGCGCGAGGCAGGCCGCGTAGACGTACGGGCCGAGCGCGCCCCCGAGCGAGTCCGTCGCCGTCCACACGCCGGTGTAGCTGCCAGCACTCTCGGGCCGTCCGGACGCGGCGACCACGTCGGGCAGCATCGAGAACGGCAGCAGCTGCAGCGCCGCGAACGCGATCCCGAGCAATGCGACCGCACCGACCAGGACCGGGACGCCGACAGCATTTCCGGCGGCGAGCACCAGGCAGCCGAGGACGAACACCGCCTGGGCGAGCAGGAGGCCGCGCTGCTTGCCGTACCGCCGGGCGAGCGCCACCCACCCGGGCGTGGCCAGCAGCGCCGGGGCGAGGAACGCGGCGACGAGGACGGTGGTGAGCTTGGGCCGCCCGAGCTCGTACTCGGTGTAGTACGGGACCGCGGCGAGCACCAGATGCGACGTGGTCGACATGGCCAGGTACGACCCGATCAGCCACCGAAACTGCCGATCCCGCAGCGCGACCAGCAGACCGCGCGCCCTCAGCCGATGCTCCGGCCGGGCCGGCTCCTCCGCGGACCGCGCCGCCTCCGCTGCCGCCTCCGCTGCCGGCTCCTCCGCGGACCGCGCCGCCTCCGCTGCCGGCTCCTCCGCGGACCGCGCCGCCTCCGCTGCCGCCTCCGCTGCCGGCTCCTCCGCGGACCGCGCCGCCTCCGCTGCCGGCTCCTCCGCGGACCGCGCCGCCTCCGCTGCCGCCTCCGCTGCCGGCTCCTCCGCGGACCGCGCCGCCTCCGCTGCCGCTTCCGCTGCCGGCTCCTCCGCGGACCGCGCCGCCTCCGCTGCCGGCGACACCTCCGCGGCCCGCGACACCCCCGTGGCTGACGGCACCTCCGCGGGCAGCTCGTCCGCGGCCGGCGACGCCCCCGCGGCTGACAGCACCTCCGCGGGCAGCTCGGCCACGGTCGGCGGGATTCCGGGGTTGGGCGGCGCCGCGGCGGCGAGCCGGCCGACTCCGGCGACACCGACGAGCATCGCGGCGAGCATCAGCACGCCGAGGGCGATCGACATGGTGGCGTATCCACCGCGGGTCGGCTCGTCCCGCCCGGCCAGCAGCGGCGCGGCGAGCCCGCTGGCCAGGATGCCGACGGTGAGCACGACCATCCGGAACCCCATGAGCCGGGTCCGCTCGTGGTACCCGATCGCCAGGTCGGCCGGCGTGGACAGATACGGCACCTGGTACGCGGCGAACAGCAGGTTCCCGGCGACGAACGCGACCGCCACCCACGCGGCCGCGGCCGGCCCGGTGAGCCCGCCCGGCACCGCGAACAGCGTGACGAACGCGAGCACGAGCGCGCACCCGACCAGCAGCAGCCGCCGCCGGCTCCCGTGGCGGGCCAGCCCGGCGTCGGAGACGGACCCGACCCACGGATGCAGGACGACATCGGCGATCTTGGGTACCAGCAGTGCGGTCCCGGCCAGGAGGGGCGGCACGGCGAGGACATCGGTGAGAAAGTAGAGCAGCAGCAGGCCCGGCACCGTGATCCAGATGCCCATGCCGAACGACCCGGTGGCGAACGCCGCCAACCCGGTTCTGGGAAGTCGCGTGCCGGCCATGCCGCCCCCATTTATTCAACGGTTGATGGATAATAGGCGATGATGACGAGCACCGACAGCCCCAAACGCGGCCCCGGCCGCCCCCGCCTGGCGGAGCGCGCCGCCACCAGGGAATCGATCGTTCGCGTGGCCACGGGCCTGTTCGCGCGGCACGGCTACGCCGCGGTGAGCCTGCGCCAGGTCGCGGAGGGAGCAGGCGTCGACGTGGCGACCGTGCACCACCACACCGGCGGCAAGGCGGCCCTGTACGACGCCTGCTTCGAGCTGATCTACAAGACCGAGCGCGCCTACCTGGCCTCGGCCCTCACCGACGCCCGCCTGGCCCTGCCGGAGGGCGCCGACGCGGTACTGCCGGCGCTGCACCGCCTGGTCGACAAGTTCGTCGACTTCATCGAGGAGCACCCGGAGAACACCGGCCTGTGGCTGCGCCGCTGGCTCGACCCGCCGGGCCACGAGGGCCTGGACGAGCGCTACGCCGCCCCGCTGTACGACGGGGTGGGCGACATCCTCGCCGCCGCCGACGAGGAGGAGATCCTGCACGAGCCGGACCCGTACACCGCCGTGCGCAGCCTCATCTGGGCCATGCACGCCCACGCCGTGCAGGTGCTGCACGAGGGCCCGGACGACCGCCGCCAGCGCGAGGCGAGGGCCTTCGCGCACCGCTGGCTGCGCCGGATGTACGGCACCGCTTGACGGAGGACTTCCGCACCGCCCGACCCGATGGAGCACCACCCCGCGGCCGCCGTACGCCACGCCGCGACGCCCTCCTGACGGCCGGCGTTTGCCACGGCGCGACGGCCGACGTTTGCCACCGAGTGGCGGTGGACGCTCGCCACCGCACGACGGGGAAATTCACGACCGCTTGACCGCCGCCGACGGCTCGGCGCATTATCCATCACGTGTTGGATAAACCGGTCGTCGTCATCGGCGCGGGCCCGGCCGGCCTGGCCACGGTGAAGGCACTCCGCGATCGGCAGGTCCCGGTGCTGTGCCTCGACGCCGGTGAGCGCCCGGGCGGCCTGTGGGTGCTGGGCGCGCCGAACTCCTCCGCGTACCGGACGCTGCACCTCAACACGAGCCGGACCCGCACCGAGTTCGCCGACTTCCCGATGCCGGCGGACTGGCCCGACTATCCGTCCCATGTCCACATCGCCGGCTACCTGGCCTCCTACGCCGCCACCTACGACCTGTCGGACGCGATCCGCTTCGGCGTCACGGTCACGGCCGTCGAACCGATTACGGAAGCCGGACCGGTCATCACTGCCGGACCGGTCGCCACCACCGGACCCGTCGCCGCCGTCGAACCCGTCGGGAGCGCCCGCCTCGCGCCGGCGAGCGAATCATCACCTTTGCCTGATCGCGCCGCGAGCATCGGCCCCGCCGCGGCCAGCCAGACGCCGCCCGCACTGGACCCGCTCGCAAACGCCGGGCCGATGACGGCGAGCGGCACGCCGGCCACGCCGAATCGACGAGCGGCGCTGGGCTGGCGGATCACGCTGGCCGGCGGCGAGACGATCGAGGCGTCGGCGGTGGTGGTGGCGAGCGGGCACAACGCGGTACCGAAGCAGCCTGAACCCGGGTATCCGGGAACCTTCGCCGGCGAGTTCCTGCACAGCCACGACTACCGCGGCCCCGAGCAGCTCGCCGGCCGGCGGGTACTCGTCGTCGGCGGCGGCAACTCGGCGATGGATATCGCGGTCGACGCCTCGCACGTGGCGGATTCGACGCTGCTCTCGGTGCGCCGCGGCGTCTGGATCGTGCCGAAACACCTGTTGGGACGCCCCGCCGACCTGTGGAACGGCGCCCTGGCCCGCCGGCTGCCGTGGCGGTTGCGGCAGCGGATCAGCGAGCGGCTCCTGCGCCTGGCCGTCGGCCGGCCCGAGCAGTACGGGCTGCCCGCCCCCGCGCACGGATTCCTGCAGGATCACCCGACGCTCTCCGACGGGCTGCTGGGCCGCATCACGCACGGCGAGATCGGCGTCCGGCCGGCCATCGAGCGGTTCGAGGAATCCAACGTCTGTTTCATTGACGGTTCGCGCGATGGTGTCGATCTCGTCGTGTGGTGCACCGGCTACCGCGTCGACCTGCCGTTCCTCGACCCGGCGCTGCTGGAACCCGCCGCCGACCGCCTGCCGTTGTACCGGCGGATCTTCCACCTCGACGCGCCCGGGCTGTTCTTCGTCGGGCTGATGCAGTCCACCGGCGCCGCCCTGCCCGTCGTCGAGGCGCAGGCCAGGCTGGTCGCCGCGTTCCTGGCCGGGGACTATGCGCTGCCCTCGCCCGCCGAGCAGCGCGCCGACTGCGCCCGGCGGCTCGAGGCGGCCCGCGACCGCTGGGGCGACCGCAGGCCCGCCATGCGCATCGACTTCGACGTGTATCTCGCCGAGGCCGCCAACGAACTCCGCCAAGGCGCACGGCGGCTGCCGACACCCGGGAGCGTCACATGGCACTGAAGCTGCACGGCCGCCGGGTCCCGCTCGACGTGCACCCCGCCGAGACCGCCCACGAACTCCGCCAAGGCGCACGGCGACTATCGACACCCGGGAGCGTCACATGGCACTGAAGCTGCACGGCCGCCGGGTCCCGCTCGACGTGCACCCCGCCGAGACCGCCCACGAACTCCGCCAAGGCGCACGGCGGCTGTCGACACCCGGGAGCGTCACATGGCACTGAAGCTGAACGGCCGCCGGGTTCTGCTGACCGGCGCCTCCGGCACGTTCGGCCGGGCGCTGACCGAGCGCCTGCTGGCCGAGGGCGCACACGTCGTCGGCCTCGATCTGGTCCCGGCGATCACCAGCCCGGCGCAGATAATCCAATGCGACCTGAGTTCCGATGCCGCGGTACCGGAGGCGGTCAACGCCGCGTTGGATTTGCTCGGCGGCCTGGACCTGCTCATCAACAATGCGGGCGTCGGCGGGCCGGCGCCGGCCGAGCTCCCGCCGGGCGACGAGGTCCGCCGCCAGCTCGAAGTGAACCTGCTCGCCGCGTGGCGCACCACGGCCGCGGCGATTCCCGCGCTGGAATCCAGCCGCGGACGGATTGTGTTCGTGGCGAGCCGGATGGCCGTGCTGCCACTGCCCCTGGCCGCCGCGTACGGCGTGAGCAAGCGCGCCCTCACCGCCTACGCCGACGCCCTGCGCCTGGAGGTCGGGTCGCATGTCGGGGTGAGCGTGGTGTACCCGAGCATGGTCGCCTCCCCCATCCACGCCGCCACCGCCACCGCCGGGCTGTCGCTGGAGGGTGTCTCCCGCTACGAACCGGTGGAGGGCGTGGTGACGGCGATCCTGCGCGCGGCCACGGCCAAGCGCGCCCCGCGCGACGTGGCCACGACGTTCCGCGGCCGCGTGGAGATGTCGATCGCCCGGCACTTCCCGTCCCTGGCCGCGGCGATGGTCACCCGTACCGTGCGCTCCCGCCTGCCGCAGCTGGCCGACGCCCCGCTGGCGGAGGGCATGCGCCGCCGCGCCTCTTAAATCAATTCAACGGAGACGTTGGCCCGGTCGCCGATCTCCAGCCGCTGGGCGGTACGGACAGCGCGCTTGACCGGCAGCACATAGGGCCCGTCGCTGCCGGGGAAGATCGACGTCTTCCAGATCGTGGCGCCGATCTGCGCCCGGACCTTCACCGCCCCGAACCCGCGCCGCGTCCCGGCCGTCAGCTCCCGGATCTCCTCGGACGGCTCCTCCGGCAGGCTGACGAAGATCCACGACTCGCCCGGCCGGGCGTCCCACTGCCACAGCTCGGCCTCGAACTCGACAATCACCGACCCAGCATCACACAGATCCGTTCAGCACCACACAGCCCTGGTCCCGCAACCAGGCGGTCAGGGCAGGGCCGGACAGCACCGCGTCGCCAACGGCCACGGCGCCCGAGACACAGCCGACGGCGCCAATCAATCCAACGCCGTCGAGACGGGCACCCGCGAGCCGCAACGGCGCGGCAACCGTGCCGAGAACGCAGTGGCGCAGGGACGCGCCGCGCAGATCGGCACCGCGCAGGTCGGCCCCGATCAGGTTGGCCGAGTTGAGCAGGGCGTCGCGCAGGTCGGCACCGGCCAGGACGGCGTGGACGAGATCGGCGGCGAACAGCTGCGCGGCCCGAAACGCGGCACCCGCGGCCTGGATGCGGTCGGCCTCCACCCGGGCGAGCTCGGCACCCGACAGGTTCGCGGCGGTGAGATCGGCCCCGGAGAGCCGGGCGTGGTCGAGGCGGGCGCGCACCAGCCGCACCCCGGCGAGGTTCGCACCGGTCAAATCGGCCCCGCCGAGGTCCAGCCCGGTCAGATCCGCGCCGCGCAGGTCGGCATTGACCCCGCCGAACCGGCCGTTCGACGCCGCTTCGAAGGACGGCGCGCCGCCATCGACGAGTACAGGTTGGATTTCACGCGCAGCCAGGTGGCGCTCCAACGCGGCCCGGGAGCGGGGGTCGGCGGGCCAGGCGACGGGCGTGCGCCCGAACGTCATCACGAGAACCGCACCCGGCTCGCCCAGTCCGGATGCTCGTCGGCCCGCCGCCGGGCGTCGGCGTTCGCATCCTTGGACAGCCCGCTGGTGTCGACGATGACGTTCAGGCCCTTGGCCAGCGCACCGTCGAGCTGCTGCTCGAAGATGTCCCCGTCGTACCGCCCGGGCTGATCGTCCGGCATCCGCTCGCCCGCCTCGGGACCGGACCGGAAGATGTCCGCCGGCGACTGCAGGTCCCACCCCTGCCCGGCCGCGTCGACGAGCTCGCCGGCGTCTTTATCCAACACCGACCCGATCCCGTCCAGCGGCGCCCGCTCCAGCCCCTCCGGCAGCTCGAACACGCTCTCGACCGACTGCGCGGCCTCGCCAACCGACGACCCGACGCCATCCATGAAGCCGCTCTCGAACGACCGCGCCGCCTCGGTCAACGACGAGCCGACACCGTCCAGCGAAAACCCCTGCGCCGCGTCCGTCAACGACGACCCGACACCGTCCAACGAAAAGCCCTGCGCCGCCTCGGTCAGCGCCTTGCCCGCGCCCCCGTCCATCACCGCGGACGCCGAGGCCACGTCGTTCAACGGCGCCTGCAGATCGGGCCCATCCGGCAAAGGCGTCGCATCACCGCGGAACGGCACCGTATCGAGGCCACCGCCGCCCGCCTCCCCCAGCCCGGCCGACCCCTCGAGCGGCGAAGCCGGCACCGAATCCCGCGCCGCGTCCGCGCCGAGCCCAGCCGTCCCCTCGAGAGGCGTCCGCGACACCGAGTCGAGCCCAGCCGTACCCTCGCCCGCCGACTGCGGCAGCGCCTCGTGCCCCGCCGAGGCGAGACCGGCCACCGAATCCGCCGAGCCCCGCTGCGGAACCGTGTCGCCGCCGCCCGCCACGGCCTCGACCGGCTGCATCGGCGTCAGGTCACCCTGCCGATCACTCATCGCGCGACACCGCCCTCCGCACGTCGCGGGCCCAGTTCACCGACGAGCGCCGGTCGTTGTCCGTCCAAACGCCCGATGGATAACGCCGCCGGAATGCGTGCACGAACACGCACACCCGATAGTCCTCCCGCCACGCCACCGGGTCGGCGTCCGGCGGTGGCAGCGGCGCCTCCCCGCCCGCCGCGTCCAGCCGCGACCGCAGCTCCCCGAACCAGGCCGACGTCCCCATCGACCCGAGCAGCCGCCCCGCCGCCTCCTTGCCCGCCGCCCCGCCCAGCACCGCCTCCGCGCGCGGCCGGAACGCGCAGCGGTGCCGGCATTCGAAGCACTCCCCGAACGGCGCCAGCGCGTCGTCCACCCCGGGCGTCGCGGCCCGCCACGCCGAGAACCGCGCCCGCACGGCGTCGTCGTCGGCCAGCGGCGCCTCCGGCAAACCCCGCTGCGCGGCATCGAGAGCACGCACATCCGGTACCGCCACCTGCACCGCCTGATCGAGCCCGTTGTGCGACACGATGGCCTCGAAGGGGCGCAGCGCGGCCGCCGACGCAATCTGGTCCTCGTGCATGCCCATGGTCGAGCCGAGCAGTTCCCGGTCCTCCGAGGCCGCTGTGCGGTGCATGATTTTGAGGTTCGTGATTTTGTACGCGTCCTCGGCGACCTTGCCCACCTGCTGGTCGATCAGGAGGTACGACTGCCGGTATTTGCGGTCCTCGGCCAGTCCCTGGGCGATCCGTTCCGCGGCGAGGGCCTGCGCGTTGCCCTCCTTCTGGTCGCCGGAGCCGCTCTGCGGGGTGGCCCGCGGGAAGACCCGGTGCGCCTCCTCGAGCAGCACGACGTGCGGGGTGTCGGTGGAGCGGCGGTGCTGGCGGTACCAGCCGCGCATGGCCGTCACGATCAGCAGCGTGATGAGCGACTGCTCCTTGGCGTTGTCCCCGACGCCCGCCAGCTCGAATACAACGGGGCGTCGCATCAGGGTCTCGATGTCGTACGAACGACGGCAATTCAACGTGGAACCGCACGCGCCCTCGACGAGGGCCTCGGCGCGCAGCCGCGCGGCGGCGTCGATGTTGGCGTGCGTCTCGCCGGCGTACCCGAGCTGCTCCACGACCTCCGCCAGCACCCCGGCGAACTCGGGCAGCACCGGCCACCGCTCACCGTCGGCGGGGCGGGCGCGGTGCGTGGCATGGAAGCCGCGGCGCCGGTAGGTCTCGGCGAGCGCCCGGCGGTACAGGAACGGCAGCGGGTCCCACAGGCCGAACGCGGCCTCGAAGCACGCGAGCAGGTTCGACACGTGCGCGTTGACCGTGGCGCCGTCGGGGACCTGGAACGGGTTGAGCCGCAGCGGCGCGATCTCGTCGTCGCCGACGGTGAACACCAGCAGGTCGTTGAATTCCGGGAGCGTCGCGAGCCAGCGGTAGTCGTCCAGGGCCGCGTTGACCGGTTCGATGACCGCGAACGGTACCCCGTGGGCGTGGAGTTGCCGGCACAAATGCAGTGCGGTGTTGGTTTTGCCGGATCCGGGGGTACCGACGATGAATCCGTGCCGGGGCAGGTCCGCCACGGCGAAGCCGACCTCGCCCTCGGCGCCCGCGCCCGGCTGGCGGCCCAGCAGCAGTGCCGGCCCGCTCGGCGCGGCGACGACCCGGACCTGGTCGCGGGGCGCGACGACCGGGACGCCCGGCGTGTGCCCCTCCAGCGCCAGCGGCAGCCGGAACAGGCTGGCCGCCTCGTCGCGGTCGACGAGCAGCCGCAACTGCCGCAGCGGCGAGCGCGGGGACAGCCGCCCGGGCGCCGACTCGGCCCGCAGCACCGCGTCGAGCTCGCCGCCGCCCCACTCGACGGGCTGCAGCGTGGTGAAGCCCCGCACCAGCGCGTCGTGCTCGGCCTGGTTCGCGGGCCGGGCCACCGTGTGTCCACTGAGGACGGTCTGCGGGTCATCGCGGTCCGGCTGGGCCTGCGGCGCCGGGCTGAGGGTGGCGGCGACGTGCCCGGCGAGCGTCTCCGGCAGCGGTTCGGGGCTCGCCACGGTCGCCGAGAAGCGGAAGGCCCGGCCGTCGTACCGCCTGAGGGCATCGAGGTAGTAGGGCTCGATGACCACGGCGCCGCCGTCGGCCGGAACGTGGATCTGCCCGCCGACGTCGGCGGGGATGTCGTTGGGCTGGGCCAGCCGCCGGTACCGCGTCGTCTCGGTCTCCAGCATCCGGCGCAGCGGCGGCGGCACCACCCCGGCCGTCAGCTCCACCGACAGCGCGAGCGGCGACGGGTGCAGCCGCACCGCCTCCAGCAGCCCCTCCCACGAGTGCGGCTGCCGGCCGAACGGCTCGACGGCCACGTACGCGGGCACGCCGGCGTCGACCCGTTCGGGCCGGGCGAGCCGGACGCGCTTGTGGACCTGGGCGATGCCGCCGGGCGCGGGCGCGAACGGGGAGAGCACCTCGCGGACTCGTTCGGCCTCGAACAACGGCTCGGCCCGCACGTGGTCGGGGACGTTGGCGAGCGTGGCGGCGAGGGATTGCGCCGACCGCAGCGCCAGTTCGGCGGTGGGCTGCTCGACGCGGCCCAGGAGGTACACATCGATGCGGCCCGGCTCCAAATGCAACAGGCGCAGGGCGACGGACTCGCTCTCCGGCAGCGCGAGGAACTGCCCGAGATAGGCGGCCTGCTCCCGCACGGCGCGGGCGAGCCGCTCGGAGACGTCCAGGCGGGCGTACTCCGAGCGGCGGGAGAGGTCGACGGCGGCGGTGACCTTCAGCGCCACCCACCCCCAGACCCGGCCGGGCCCGGGGAGCAGGTAGGGCGCGGGGACGAGCGCCGCGGTCACTGGGTCGGGGTCACTGGGTCGGGGTCACTGGGTCGGGGTCGCCGGCGGCTGCTGGCCGTAGCCGTAGGTCGGCGGCCCGGACACCGGCGGCTGCTGGCCGTACGTCGGCGGCCCGGACACGGGCGGCTGCTGGCCGTATGTGGGCGGCCCGGACACGGGCGGCGCACTCGTGGGCGGCGCGCTGACCGGCGGGGCGCTTGTTGGATATCCGGGCTGCACCTGCGGCCAGGCGCCGGTCACCGGCTGGGCCTGCGTCGGCACCGTCACGACGGGCGCGATGGTCGGCGGCGCGATCTGCGACCCGGGCGGCATCGGCGCCTCCGGCGTGGTCGCGACGAGCCGGTTGGTCTCCTCGGTCGCCGACAGCCCGGCGATCGCCGACTGCACGCCGAGCCGCGTGATGCTGTGCGTGATCTCGCGCAGCGCCCGGGTGCGGCCGCCGTTGATCGCGGAGCGGTACTGCGCCCCGCCGGCGAGGGCGCGGAACCCGTCCCGCAGTGCGTGCCCGATCAGGATGATGGTGGAGCGGGAGCGCCACATGGTCCAGCCGAAGTACAGGTCGGTGCCGTACGTCTGCACCGCGACGAGCGACTGCAGCCGCGTGTCGCCGAACGACATCAGGTACTGCCCGGCGATGCGCACCGGCGCCATCGGGAACGGCAGCGCCCGCTGGGCCGCGGACTGCAGCATGTACCCGTAGACGGCGGGCGCGGCCCCGGCCCGGTTCTCCACGAGCAGCGCGTACTCCGCGATCGGCTCCTTGATCGGGAAGAACAGCGACACGATCCAGGCGATGAACGCCAGGCCGATCACGATGAGCGGCGTGATGAAGGCGCCGCTCGTCGCCGCCGCGGCCGTGTTGAGGTCGCCCTGCGAACTCGTGCCGATGTTGAGGAAGATCCCGCACGTGCAACAGACGATGACGAACGTCGCCATCGTGAGCACCAGGGCCACGTTGGCCGCCCGGACCGTGTGCGGCCGCAGCTGCTTCCAGGTGACGCTGTCGTCCGCGAACTCGTCGGGGTCGTTGTACGTGACCCGCGCGTTGCGGTACGCGGCCTGCACGTTGTGCATCGCCTGGTCCCAGGGTTCGCCGCCCCCGCCGCCCCAGCCCTGCGTAGTCATGAAACTCCCCGTTGCTCGGTCACGACACTCCGTAGGCCCGGAGCCCTGGTCAATCTATGGAGCGCCGGGCGCGGTCACAAGAGCGTCAAACCGTTTCGAATGGCAGTTCGCACCGTTCGGCCAGCCCGGCCGTCCGGGTGGCCGATGGCTTGCCGGCTCCGCCTACCCTGACGCCGATGCCCGGACTGCTGCTCGGGCTCGGGTACGCGGCGCTCGTCGTGGCCGGGCACCTGGGCTTCGTCCGCCTCGTGACCGCCCTGCGCGCGCGGCCACGCCCCATCGCGCCCGCACCCGCCACGCCGGAGCTGCGCGACGAGCCGCCGGCGATCGTGAACCTGCTGGTGAACCGCCTCCAGCCGAGCCGCGCGGCCAGCGCGACCCTCCTCGACCTGGCCGCCCAACACGTGTTGGAAATCTTCGCCACCGGCGACACCGTCCTGGTGCGGGTCCGCAATCCGGAGCCCGAAAACCTGTCCGCGTTCGAGCGCCGCGTCTTCGAGCGTGTGCGGCGGGTGGCGGGAGATCGGCCGGTACCGATGCAGGCTCTTCTGGAGCGGCATGCCGGTGGCGGCGGGCGCTGGACCGCCTGGCTCGCCCGGGAGGCGCGGCTGGAGGCCCGCCGGCGCGGTCTGGTGCGCCGGTCCGAGCGGTTCATGTGGGTCTCGGCGCTGGTCGCGGGCCTGCTGCTGGCCCTGGGCACGGTGTTCGTCGTCCCGGCGGCGGTGGCGCTGCCGAGCGCGGCGTGCGTGGCCGTGTTCGCGTGGCTGCCGCTGTTCCTGCTGGAGACGGTGCTCATCGACGAGCGCGACCGGATCACCGCCGCGGGCCGGGCCGCCGCCGCTCACTGGCTCGGCGTCGCCGCGTGGCTGCGCGCCCACGAGACGCTGCGCACGCTGCCGCCCGAGGCGGTCGCGGTGTGGGACCGCTACCTCGCCTACGGCGTGGCATTGGACGTCTTCCCGCACGCCGCCAACGCTTTGGACCTGGAGACCGTCGGCCGCGACGACGAGCTGTGGTCGACGGCGACGGGCACGCCGCGGCTGGTGCGGGTGCGCTATTGGCGCCGCAACCGCCTGCTGGAACCGCTGGGCCGGGTCAACGCCCGCGTCCGGCTGATCTGGTCGGCCCTGTCGCTGCCGGTGTGGCTCGCGATCGGCGCCCTGTCCTGGACCGTCGCCGCGGTCGTCCCGCGCACGATTCTGCTAACGCTCGTTGGATTTCAGCTTCTGCGCCACGTGTACCGTCTGGTGCTCGCCATCGACGAGCTCGCCCGCCCGGTCCGCCTCACCGGCACGGTGCTGGACGTCACGCTCAACACCCAGGTCGAGGCGGAGCACCAGGGCCTGCGCGACCTGCCGCACTCGTACTCCTTCGTCGTGGACGACGGCATCTCCGACCGCCTGACCCCGTGGCGCGTCAGCCGGACCCTGGCCGGCGCGGGCGGCCTGCGGCGGCTGCAGGGGCAGCACGACGACGTGTTCGGCCGGCTCGCCGACGCGCGCCACCTCGACTACGAGCCGGGCGACCGGGTGTACCTCGTCGGGCAGCGCCACAGCCGCTATGTCACCGCGCTCCGCCACGCCTAGCTCGCCGCGGCGCCCTCGGTGATGAGCAGCACGACGGTGGCGTCCGGCGGGACCAGGCCTTCGGCGCGCAGCACGCGCAGCGCCGCCAGCGAGGCCGCGCCGCACGGGCCCGCATCGACGCCCTCGGCCGCCAAATCCATCGCGGCCTGGATTGCCGCGCGGTCGTCCACGGTCACGCTGCAATCCAGGCCCGCGCGGATGTACGGCCACGCCAGCGACGACACCGTGCCGCAGTTCAGGCCGGCCATGACCGTCGTATCCGTCGCGACGCTCACCGGTTCGCCCGCCGCGACGCTGGCCGCCACGCACGCGGCGGTCGTCGGTTCGACGCTCACCACCGTGGTGGCCGTCGGGGTGCTGCGGAAGTGGGTCAGGGCGGCCTGCAGCAGCGAGCCGACCCCCGTCGGGACCACGATCACGTCGGGGGCGGCCGGCAGCTGGGTGTCGAGCTCGGCGAACAGGGTCGAGTAGCCGTCGACGATCCAGCCGGGGACCTGCTCGTACCCGGGCCAGGCCGTGTCCTGGATCAGCAGGCCGCCACCGCCTGCGCCACCGCCTGCGCCACCGCCTGCGCCACCGCCTGCGCCACCGCCTGCGCCACCGCCTGCGCCACCGCCTGCGCCACCGCCTGCGCCACCGCCTGCGCCACCGCCTGCGCCACCGCCTGCGCCACCGCCTGCGCCACCGCCTGCGCCACCGCCTGCGCCGGCGGAGCCGGCCGCGGGGGCACCGGCGGCCGTGGCCGCCTCCGCGGCGGTGGCCGTGGCCGCCTCCGCGGCCGCGCGGACCGCCGCGTCGTAGTCGCCGTCGAGCTCGGTGACCGTGGCGCCCTCGTCGCGGATGGCCTGGACCGCCGCCGGGGAGACGCCGCGCGGAACCCAGACGGCCGCTCGGTGGCCGAACTGGCGGGCGAAGCGCGCGACGGCGCGGCCGTGGTTGCCGTCCGTCGCCGTGGTGATGGTGACCGGGCCGGCCCCATGATGCGATTCCAACGCTTGTTGGATTGCCCACGAGGCGCCCAGGGCCTTGAACGCCGGGAGGCCGAACCGGTCGGACTCCTGCTTGGCGTAGACGCGGCCGAGGGCAGGCAGCGGCACCAGCGGGGTGACCGCGTACCCGGGCAGGGAGCGGTGGAACTCCGGCACCGCGGCCGGCGCGGGCGGGCAGGCCCACGCGGGGTCGCGGTGTCGGTTGCGCATCCCGCGATTATGCCGGGAGCAGGGTGTTCGCGCGGCCCAGGATGGTGGTCAGCACCCGGCCGGTGGTGTCCAGGTCGGCCGCGGGCAGGTCGCCCCACAGGTCCTGCATGATGTCGAGGGTGGCCGCGCGCAGCTCCTGCCACTGTGCGACGCCGCGCTCGGTGGCCGTGGCGGCACCGTCGTCGTCCAGGGTCACCAGCCCCTTGCCGGCCAATCCAACAAGCAGTTGCCGCGCCTCCGCCTCGCCGATCTTCAGCGCCTGCGGGATGGTCCCGCCGCCGCTGTTCACCGTGAGGGTCAGCGCGATCCACTGGTGCTCGGTCAGGCCGGGCCCGGCCAGCAGCCGATCGAGGATCGCGTTGAGCGCCTTCTCGGTGCGCCCCAGCAGCTGTGCGTCGAACGTGGTCATCAGGGTTCCTCCAACCGTTAGTGCCACTAACGCAAAGCTAGACCGTTAGTCCCACTAACACAAGTGTTACGATCGGCACATGCGCACGCTTCCCACCCGGCTGCTGTCGCTGGCCGCCATGCACTCCGACCGGCGCGTCAACGAGGGCCTGGCCGGCGCCGGCGCGCGCAAGTGGCACTATGCGGTGCTCGCCACGCTGATCGAGGACGGCCCGGCGAGCCAGGCCCAGCTCAGCGAGCGGACCGGCATCTTCCGCAGCGACATCGTCGCCGTCGTCAACGAACTGGTGGAGCGCGGCCAGGCCGAGCGCGCGCCGAACCCGGCCGACCGGCGGCAGAACGTCGTCACGGTCACGCGGGCCGGCCGCACCCAGTTCAAGCGGCTCGACCAGCTGATCGCCGAGGCCGAGGAGGACATGTTCGGCCCGCTGTCGGCGGACGAGCGGGCCGAACTCGTCAGGATGCTGACGGTCCTGCTACAACACCACGGACGAGGTTGACGTAATACCGCACCCCGACCTCGAGCGCCCCGTCGTCGAAGTCGTAGTCCGGGCTGTGCAGCGGCGTCGAGTCCGCACCGTTGCCCAGCAGCATCAAGCACCCCGGCACCTCGCGCAGGAACGCCCCGAAGTCCTCGCTGGCCGTCCACGGCGGCGTGTCCCCGTCCACGTGCTCCGCCGGCACGGTAATCCGCGCCGCGTTGAGGGCGGCCGCCACGGCCCGCGGGTCGTTGACGGTCGGCTCGAATTCGTGGGTGTACCGCACGACGGCCCGCCCCCCGTGCGCCGCGCTGATCCCGTCGGCCAGCCGCCGAATACTCGCCTCGATGACCGCCCGCACCTCGTCGGAGAAGCTGCGCGTGTCGCCGCGGATGACGACCTCGCCGGGGATGGCGTTGCGGGCCCCGTCGGTCGTGATCTCGGTGCACGACACGACGGCCGGCGCGGCCGGGTCGACGGTGCGCGCGACCACGGTCTGCAACGCGAGGACGATCTCGGCCGCGATGACGATCGGATCGACGACCATCTGCGGCCGCGCGGCGTGCCCGCCCCGCCCGACGACCCGGATCTCGAAGTTGTCCTCCCCGGCCATCAGCCCGCCGGCGCGCGTCGCCAGGTGCCCGAGCGCATGGCCCGGCATGTTGTGGATGCCGAACATCGCCTGCACCGGAAAGCGCTCGAGGAGCCCGTCGGCCAGCATCGCCTTCGCCCCGAGGCCGTGTTCTTCGGCGGGTTGGAAGATCATTTCGACGGTACCGTCGAAGCCTCGCTCTTCCACCAGAACCGCCGCCGCACCGAGCAGCATGGCCATGTGCCCGTCGTGCCCGCAGGCGTGCATGACGCCGTCGTGCCGGGAGCGGTACTCGCGGTCCCCGCGCTCGGTGAGCGGCAGCCCGTCCATGTCGGCCCGCAATCCAACAGCCGGTCCATCCCCGTTGCGCAGCGTGGCGACAATCCCCGTCCCGCCGACATTGCGCGTCACGCGCAGCCCGAGCCCGTCGAGGACACCGGCGAGGTAGTCCGCGGTGCGGTGCTCCTGCAACCCCAGTTCGGGGATGCGATGCAGGTCGTGCCGCCATTGGATTACCTCGCCGAATTGCATGCGCCATGCTCTCACGCGAGGATCGGCCCATGCGCGACATTGTGATCACGGGCGGCGCGACGGGCATCGGCTTCGCGGTGGCCGCGGCGTTCGTCCAGGCCGGCGACCGCGTGACCATCACGGGCCGCCGCCCGGACGTCCTCGCGGAGGCGGCCGACCGGCTGGGCGCCCGCGCGGTGGCGTTCGACGCGAGCGACCCGGCCGCGGTACAGGCCGCCCTGCCGCACCTCCCGTCAGAAATCCATGTCCTGGTGAATAACGCCGGCGGCAACACCGACTTCACGGCACCGGAGCCGGCGGAGGACGACCTGGCGGGCCTCGCGGCGCAGTACCAGGCGAACATGACGGCGAATCTGATCGGCCCGGTGCTGATGACCGCGGCCCTCGCCCCGCGCCTGGCCGACGACGGCCGGGTGGTGACCATCGGCTCCATCGCCGCCCGGCGCGGAGCCGGCTCGTACGGCGCGGCCAAGGCCGCGGTCGAGGCGTGGACGGCGAGCGTGGCCTCGAAGCTGGGCCCGCGCGGCATCACCGCGAACGTCGTGTCGCCGGGCCTGACGGTGCAGACCGACTACTTCCGGGGCGGCCTGAGCGACACCCGCCGCGACCGCATGGTCGCCGAGACGTTGACGAAACGCCCCGGCGAACCGGACGACATCGCCGCGACCGTTGTATTTCTGGCCTCGCTGGGCGCCCGCCACATCACGGGCCAGACCATCCACGTCAACGGCGGCGCCTACCTCGGCCGCTGACTACCACCTGGCCCGCAGCGCCGCCGCGACCTGCACGACATCCAGCTCGACCGCGACCTCGTCGCCATCCCAGCGCGAGGCCGATGAAGGCCGGCCCGGCTGCGGTGTCGCGCACCTCGTACTACCCGCAGGTCTCCTCGCCGACCCCGCCCACCTCGTCGCGATCCCACGCGGCGACGGCCGCCTCGGCCGGCGCCCGCGGCACCCGCACCGGCAGTCGCCCAGCCTGCGGTGCGAGCTGCGCGCCGTCAGCACGGTCCGGTCCCGCTGATATCGCTCGCGATCCACCGCGACCGAAATCGATCCCTCAATATTCATCTAAACCTGCCTGACCGCGGCGCGCGTCTACTGGGCGGACATGGCCACGGGAGGGAGACGGCGCGGGTGCGGGTCGACGAAGAGCGGGAGTACGTCGAGTACGTCCGGGCCCAGCTGCCCCGGCTGCACCGGGTCGCGGTGCTGGTGCTCGGGGACCGGGACCGCGCCGAGGATGCGGTGCAGAATGCGCTGACCACGCTGTACAAGCGATGGTCGAAACGGGGTGAGATCAGCAACCTCGACGCGTATGTGCACTCGATGGTGGTCCGGGCGTGCCTGTCCGACCAGCGGCGCCCGTGGACGAGGGTGTTCCTGCGCGGCTCGCCGCCCGACACCGAGGTGGACGCGGGCACGAGCCAGGTCGACGACCGGCTCGCGGTGCGGCAGGCATTGAAGCGCCTCCCCGAGCGCCAGCGGCTCGTCGTCGCGCTGCGGTTCCTGTGCGACATGTCGGTCGCGGACGTCGCGCTGGTGCTCGGGCGGTCCGAGGGGACGATCAAGGCGCAGACGTCGGTGGCGCTGCGCACGCTGCGGGAACTGTTCGAGGCGTCCGCGGGCGCCGAGCTGCCGGCGAGGAGGTCAGCGTGAGCCCCGAGGAATTGCTGCAACGGTACGCCGAGCAGGACATCGCCCCCACCCGCCGGTCCGCCGACGACGTCCTCGACGCGGCCAAGACGCAGATCCGGCGCGGACGGACCCGGGTCGCCGTGCTGACGGGCATCGCCGTCGTGCTCGTGGTGGCCGGGGCGGCGTTCGCGCTGCCGTCGCGCAAGCCGGACAAGGGGCTGCCCGCGGTACCGGCGACGCCCTCGCCGAGCTGGACCGAGCGCGAATATCCACCGGCGTTCAGCAAACCCGGCGCCGCGTTGCATTGCACGGCCAAAGCGCTGCCCGATCCGGCCGGAGCCGACCCCGTCCACCGGGCGGTGCAGGCGATGGACCCCACCGGGCGTTGGATTGTCGGCAGCTCCTCGCTCGGGCTGTTGGTCTGGGAGAACGGCCGGGTCAGCATCCCGTCCGGCGGCAAGTACTTCGCGCCCAACGCCGTCGACGCCAGCGGCACCGTCGCCGGGTACGAGGTGCTGAACAAGGGCGGTACGGCGGCCGCGATCTTCCGGAGCAACCGGATCACCCGGCTGCCGACGCCGGAGGAGGTCGGGGCGAGCCAGGCGATGCGCATCGACGCCCATGGCAACGTCCTCGGCTTCGGCGTCATCGGCGGCGACGGGCGGCGCGTGATCCTGTACTGGCCCGCGTCCGGCGGCGTCGTCAAGCTGCAGTCGCCGCCCGAACTCACGGACGAGTCCACCGGGCCGACCGGGCCGAGCGCGATGAACGACGACGGCGTCCTGATCGGCCACGTGTTCCAGGACAAGCGGCGGATGGCGTACCGCTGGAACGCCGACGGCACCGGCACCGTGCTCGACAGCCCGGCGTACGAGGGCATGCAGATGGGCGGCGACTGGGTGGTCGGCGACGGGCTGGTCGGGGCCGACCGGGAGTTCTTTTCCAACAACAAGGGGAATCCTTCGCCGTACTTCCCGCACGTGCGCTGGAATTTGCGGTCCGGCACCGCCGACGCGCTGGGCCGCTTCCAGACGATCGCGGTCAGCGCGAGCGGCCGCCTGGTCGGCATGGGGTACTCCGACTACTTCGGCCCGGCGGTGTGGAGCGACGGCACGGTGACCAAGTTGCCGCTGCTCAAGTCGTGGAAGAAGCCCGAGGTCCGGTACACCGCGATCTCCGCCGACGGCCGCACGATCGTGGCCAGCTCGCGCGAGGACGGCCACGGGGAGTACGACATCGTGCAGTGGACCTGCTGATGGATTTCACCACCCGGCCGCGTCGAGGAGCTCGTCGAGGACCGCCCCGGCGACCTCGGCATCGCGATGCGGACCCTCACCACCCCGCCGCGTCGAGAAGGTCGTCGAGAACGGCGCCGGCGACCTCGGCATCGCGATGCGGACCCTCACCACCCCGCCGCGTCGAGAAGGTCGCCGAGAACGGCGCCGGCGACCTCGGCATCGCGACGCGGACCCTCACCACCCCGCCGCGTCGAGAAGGTCGTCGAGGACGGCGCCGAAGTCGGCGAGGTGCCCGAGCCGGCCCGCCTGCGCGTCGAGGCGGGCCCGGGCGCCGGGGATGCGCGCGGCGAGCCAGGCCCCGTGCTCGAGCGCGAACCCCTGCCAGATCGCGACCGGCGCGCCGATCGCGGCCACGTCGAAGCCCCACGGCCGGACCAGCGCCAGATAGTCGTCGCGCCAGCCCGCCGCCCCGCGGGACAGCCCGAGGCGCACCAGTGCCCCGACCAACTCGCCCAGCCGGTACTCCGAGGCGTACATGCGCGCCCAGGCGGCGGCGAACACCGCGTCGTTGACCAGCCGGTACTGGTCCACGATGGGCTCCAGCTCGGCGATCAGCGCCCCCGGCCCGGACATCGCCGCCCGCAGCGTCTGCAGCTCGTCGGCGCCGATCCCGGTGCACCAGTCGAGCCCGTCGGCGTCGTACGGGGCCACCCCGTTCAGCGACGCCGCCGCCACGCACCGGCCGGGCAGCAGCGCCGCGCCGGCCAGGGCGTGCGGGCCGCCCTCCGACCAGCCGACGGTGACGAACTCGGCGTGCCCAAGGTAATCCAACACGGCGCCGATATCGGCCGCGGTGCTCGCCACCGAGCGGCCCGGCCGCGGGGTCGAACTCGAGTACCCGGGGCGCCCGCAGATCACCGTGCGCAGCCCGCGCGCGGCCGCCGGTTCGGTCAGTAACGGCAGGTCACCGGGGCCGAGCACGGTGGGCAGATGCAGCACCAGCGGGCGGCCCTGCGGGGGTCCGACGGTCACGACCTCCAGGCGGCCCCCGTCGCCGATGTCGATCAGCACCGCGCCACGGTACGGCACGGGGTTTCGTGCTTATCCTTCGGAGTGTGACCATCGCCGCGAGCCCCCCGCCGATCGCGTGGTACGGCGGGAGCTTCGTCTACTACGAGGACGAGCCCGAGCCCGTCCCCACCGACGCGGACCTCGACGCCGCCGCCGCCAAGGCCCGGGAGCGCCGCCTCGCCACGCCCGAACAGTTCGGACCCGAACCGGATCCGCAGCTGCGCACCGGGGTCGTGCTCGGCCGGTTCCTGCCCGTGCACGAGGGCCATCGGTACCTTGTTGAATTCGCCCAGGCGCACGCCGAGCGCGTACACATCTTCGTCCGCATTGCCGAGGACGACCCGATCCCGTGGGAGGTGCGCCGGCACTGGATGGCCGAACTGTTCCCCGGCGTCCCGGTCACCGCCATCGACGGCGGGCAGGACGAGTGGGTGCCGCGGATTCTCGCCGAGGTGAACCCGGACTACCTGTTCAGCGCCGAGCCCTGGGGCCCCGGGTTCGCCGCGAAGCTCGGCGCCCGGTTCGTCGGCGTCGACCGCCTCGCCGTCCCCGTGTCCGGCACCGCGGTGCGCAACGGGCCGTGGGATTACGAGCGCTACCTGCCACCGCCGGTGCGGGCCTGGTACGCGCGCCGGATCTGTCTCATCGGGGCGGAATCCACCGGCAAGACGACCCTGGCCCGCGACCTCGCCCGCAAGTTCGGCACCGTCTGGGTGCCCGAGCGGCTGCGCACCCTGAGCCCCGGCTTCGGCCCTGCCGACCTCGCCCTCGCGGCCCACGGCCAGCGCGCCGCCGAGGAGGCACTCGCCCGCCGCGCCAGTGTGGCGCTGTTCTGCGACACCGACCTGCTCGCCGTGCGCCTGTGGAGCGAGCGGCTGTTCGGCAGCGCCCCGGACTGGCTCGTCGAGGCTTCAAACCAACAAACGCCGCATTTGTACCTCCTGTGCGCACCCGATGTCGCATACGTCGGCGACGAGCAGCGCAACACCCCGGCCGAGCGGCGCGCGTTCCACGAGGCCTGCGAGCGGGAACTGAACCGGCTCGGCCGCGAGTACGTCCTGCTCGACGGCGACTTCGACCGCCGCTTCGACCGCGCCGTGGAGGCGGTGCGCGACCTGCTGGTACCGCGGCGCCGATGACGGACCCGCCCGCCGAGGACCTTCCGGCGACGACGGCGCCTGCCGCTGGGGACCTGGCCCCGACGACGGCGCCAGTCGCCCGGGTTCCCACAGCGCCGCCGGTCACGCCGCCCGCCACGCCGCCCGTCGCGGTGCCGGTCACGCCGCCCGCCACGCCGCCCGCCACGCCGCCCGCCACGCCGCCCGCCACGCCGCCCGTCGCGGTGCCGGTCACGCCGCCCGCCACGCCGCCCGCCACGCCGCCCGCCACGCCGCCCGTCGCGTCGCCCGTCGCGGTGCCGGTCACGCCGCCCGTCGCGGTGCCGGTCACGCCGCCCGTCGCGGTGCCGGTCACGCCGCCCGTCGCGGTGCCGGTCACGCCGCCCGTCGCGGTGCCGGTCACGCCGCCCGCCACTCCGCCGGTCACGCCGCCCGCCACTCCGCCGGTCGCATGGAATCCAACGCTGCGCCGATTCGTGGTCTCCGGCCACGCCGAGGTCGTCGCGGTGTTGCAGGACCCGGCGACGTACTCCTCGGCCGTGGCGCCCCCGGTCCCGCCGGCCGACCAGCCGCTGCTGGCCGACTTCGCCGCGTGGTCGGCCCGCTGGCTGTTCTTCCTCGACCCGCCCGAGCACACGGCCCGGCGCGCACCGGTCGCCCGCGCCCTGAATCCCCGCTCCGTTGGATTCCTGTCCGAGCCGGTACTGGAACTGGCCCGGCGCCTGGCCGCGGACCTGCCGGGCCGCGGGGAGTTCGACCTGCTCGCCGACTTCGCCCACCCCCTCGCCGCCCGGGTCGTGGCCGGGCTCCTGGTCGCGCCGGGCCCGCCGACGGAGGCGTTCCTGGCCCGGGCCCGGGCACTGGAGCACGCCGACGCCTACGCCCGCGACCCGGCCGCCCGCCGCGCCGGGCTGCAGGCGATCGCCGAGGCGACGGCGGAGCTGCGGTCCTCGGCCGACGAGGCTCCCGTACCGGTGGCGCTGCGGGCGGCGTGGGGCGACTCCGACTGGGTCCGCGCGCACAGCCTCATGCTGGTCTTCGCGGGCGTCGAGACCACCCAGAACCTGATCGTCAACACGATGCACGCCCTGCTCAGCCGGGGCCTGTGGAGCCCGTCGCTGCCGGTCGCCGGGGCCGTCGAGGAGGGCGCGCGGCTGGTCCCGCCGGTCCTCGGCGTCCTGCGGCGCACCACCCGCGAGGTCGTCCTCGGCGGGGTGGCGCTGCCGGAGGGCGCCGACCTGGTGGCGATGACCGCCGAGGCGAACCGCGACCCGGTGCGCTTCCGTGAGCCGGACCGCTTCGACGCGACCCGCAGCCCGAACCCGCACCTGTCGTACGGCCTCGGGCGACACTACTGTCCGGGCGCCGAGCTGACCCGCCTCACCGCGCGTGCGGCTTTGACGGCCCTGCTCGACGCCCTTCCTCAGCTGGAACTGGCCGAGGACGACCCGCCGTGGCGCGACCACGACCCGATCATCCGCGCCCCGAAACGCCTGCTCGGGCGGCGGCCGCACGGCACAGCGGACGTGTAGCGGCGCCGCACCGGGCCGCCCGTCTCAACCGACCGGCCTCGCGCAACGGCGGCGACGCAATCTGGCCACGCCGGCCCGCCCCACTCAGCCGACCGCCTCGCGCCACAGCGGCGACGTAGCCCGGCTGCACCGGCCTGCCCTGCTCAACCGACCGGCCTCGCGCAACGGCGGCGACACAGCCCGGCCACGCCGGCCCGCCCTGCTCAGCCGCCGGGCTCGCGGAACGGCGGTGTAGCCGGCCGGGCCTTCCGCACCGCTCAGCCGGCCGCCGAGCGGAACACCGGGAAATAGCCGCCGGACTGGCCCGCGGCCGTCGGGTGGTACGACTTGCTGATCGTCAGGTAATTCAACGCGTGCAGCCACTTCTCGCCGCCGCTGCACAGCTGGTGGCCGACGAACTGGGAGCGGACGTCGGCGAATTTCACGCCGTTGGCGCCGGCCGCGGCCTTGGTGGTGTCGTCGAGCAGGTTGATCCCCTCGTTGATCTTCGACCGGGAGTTGGCAGACAGCCCGACGCAGACCGTGCCGAGCTGGTAGAACACCGGGTAGCCGACCGCGACCACGCGGGCCGAGGGCGCCTTGCCCTTGATCCCCTTGTACACGTTGGCGAGCTTGGCAGGCAGCTCGCTGCGAATCTTGGCCTCGGCGGTGTTGATGGCGGCGATGCAGTCGGACTCGCCCATGAGCACGCAGGTGGTCATGATGCTGGTGAACCCGATGTCGTTGCCGCCGACGGTCACGCTCACGAGCGTCGTGGAGGTGGACAACGCCGACAGCTGCCCGCTGATGACATCGGCGGTGGTGGCACCGGAGCAGGCGACGGACTTGTAGGCGGCGGGCTTGACACTGGCGTTGTACAGGGCGGGGTAGGCGTTGGTGCTGCGCTGGCAGGAACCGCTCTCGGACGTGTAGTTGTCGGCGCCCACGCCGGAGGCGTAGGAGTCCCCGAGCGCCACGTACCGATCGGTGGCGGCCGCGGCGGCGGGACTGGCTGCACCGAACGCGACCGCGAGCGCGGCACCGACGGACAGGACGAGGGTAACGAGACGGGATCTCCGCACGTCGTACTCCTGTGCTGGAAGGAGTGTGTCGCACGGATTGATATCAAGCTATGTGTACCCATGGGAAGATCGTTTTGCGCCGGTCGATCAAAGGCGCAAATGATCATTTTCTGCCGCGCGGGCGGCCCGCCGATTGCGCACGCAGGAAGTGGACGCGCTCGCGGCCCGCCCCCGAGGCTGTGCGCATGCCGCACATCGCGCTCAATTCCAACGAACCAGGGATTCGAGGCCTTTTCCGGTACCGTCCGGAGACCGCCCTGCCCCTCAACGGCCTCGTCGAGGCGCTGCTGTGCGGCCCCGGCACCCTGACCCGGGGCGAACGGGAGCTGATCGCGGCGTTCGTCTCGGGCCGCAACGAGTGCCGGTACTGCTACTCGGCCCACGCCGCGTACGCCGCCGCGCAGCTGCCCGAGGGCATTGCCCTGGTCGAACGGGTCCACCAGGACGTCGACACGGCTCCGGTCACGCCGAAGATGCGCTCCCTGCTCGCCATCGCGGCCGCCGTCCAGCAGAGCGGCAAGTCGGTGACCGAGGACCTGGTCGCCGCCGCTCGCGCCGAGGACGCCACCGACCAGGAAATCCACGACACGGTCCTGATCGCGGCCGCGTTCTGCATGTTCAACCGGTACGTCGACGGCCTGGCCACCGCCCTGCCCGACGACCCCGCCTTCTACACCGACCGCGCGAAGCGGATCACCGCCCACGGCTACCTGGGCGTCCTGCAGCAGGAGGTCATCAGCCCGGCCACCGCATGACGGTCGCGAGACTGCGCCGCGGCGGTGGCCCGGCAGCAGCGGCCCGGCAGCAGCGGCCCGGGATTGGCGGACGCGGGCTGCCGGCTCGCCGCACCCGGGCTGAGGGACGGACCCCGAGCCGGTGCCTGACCGCCCCCGATCGACCCTGCGCACAGCGCAGCTGCCGTTGCGGCCAGACGAGCACGACGGCCGCGCCCGCCCAGTAGATGCGTCCGGCGCCCGGCCAGGTTTAGGTCAAATTTCCGCGCCCGGATGGATACAGTCGCGACCATGGGCATCGGTGTTGAGGTCGAGGTCGTCCGGGACGTGACCGACGAGATCGCGCAGGCGTTCTCCAGTCTGCTCCCGCAGCTGTCGCGATCGGCCGAGCCGCCGGCCGCCGAGGCGCTGCAGGCCCTGGTCACCTGGCCCGGCACCCACCAGCTGATCGCCCGCGCCGACGGCGCCATCGTCGGCGCACTGACCCTGGTGACGTTCCCGATCCCGACGGGCCTGCGGGCCTGGATCGAGGACGTGGTCGTCGACGAGGCCGCCCGCGGCCGGGGCGTCGGGGCCGCACTGACCCAGGAGGCCGTCCGCCTGGCGCGCGCGGCCGGCGCGCGCACCGTCGACCTGACGTCCCGCCCGTCCCGCGAGGCCGCGAACCGCCTGTACGAGCGGCTCGGCTTCCAGGTGCGCGACTCCAAGGTGTACCGGCTGTCCGCCGAGGCGTCCTGAGGCCGTCCGCCGCGGCGCGCGGGCCGCTGACGGTGGGGACCTCATGCGAGCGGCGGACGGTGGCGTCGGACGGGCGGCCGCGAGTGGCGTTTCGTTTCATGGATTCCGGGTTGCGTCTTCGGTACACCTGACGTGTGGTGGAGCAGGAGGACGCGCCCGGCAAGCGGCGCCGATTTCGCTGGCCCTCGTCGGCGGCGTGGACGAGCATCGGCAGCATCGCCACCGTCGCCGGCATCGTCCTCGCCGTGTTCGCCTGGCGGAATCCGCAGTCACCGGTGGTCGAGCCGACGCCGCCGGCCGTCGTGGCGGTGTCCGAGAAGGCGTCCGGGCAGGGGTCCGGGAATCCAACGGGCGATGCGATTCCGTCCGTGCTGCCGTCGGTGAGCTCGAAGACCTCGAAGGACCTGCCGTTCACGGCCACCGTCACGGTCAACGAGCACGCGTGTGAGGGGTCGACCGGCTATCACGTGGTGCCGCCCGAGCGGGTCGCGTCGGTGAAGCCGCGGCAGGGGGCGATGCCCGATCCGGCGCTGGTCGGGAATCCCGATGCCGCGTTCACCGATGTCGTCGTGACGTTGCAGGGCAGGCCCGGCGCGACGTCGGTGTTGTCCGGGATGACGGTGCACGTGGTGCAGCGGGGCACGCCGGCCGGGGTGGCGTACCACGATGGGGACGTCGAGTGCGGGGGGCTGCAGCCGGCCTTCTTCGGGATCGATCTGGACAAGTCGAGCGCGCGTGCCGTCGCGATGGCGGGGCCGCAGGGCGACGATCCGGCGCGGCCGTTTCCGTTCAAGGTCTCCGAGTCCGATCCCGAGGTGTTCCACATCTACGGGATCACCCATCACTGTGACTGCCTGTGGTACGTCGACATCGACTGGTCCAGCGGCGGCCGGACCGGGTTCCTGACGATCGACGACAGCGGGCATCCGTTCCGGACGGTCGGCACCGACGATCTGGACGTCGTCGACCTCACCCAGGATTACCAGCACTGGGCCCCGCCGCAGCGGAAGCAGATCTTCACGCCGAAGCTCGCGTGACGGCCGCATCGGCGGCGTGCAGGGCCAGCCGGGCGTGGTGCAGGTCGTCCTCCGCCGCCGGGATGTCCAGGATCAGCGACTCGACGCCGCAGGTCTGGTAGGCGGCCAGGTAGGCGGCCACCTCGTCGTAGTCGCCGACCAGGTACGGGCAGAAGGTGCGGTAGGTCTTGAACGGGTGCAGCCAGTAGACCCCGGCGTCGGCCACGGCGGAGAGTTGCGCGTGCCAGTGGGAGTCGGTCAGGCGGGTCACGATGCGGTGGCGGCGCTCCCCCATCGGGTCGCCCGGGAAGCGGTCGTGGGCCGCCTGCCACGCCTCGGCGCTCGTCGGGCGGGCGATGAGCCCGAGCCGGATGCCCGCCCCGGCCAGCTCCGACGGGGCGTAGTCGAAGGCCGGCCGCGGGTAGGCGAACCGGAGGATTCCCAGCGCCGCCGCGCACCGCTCGCTCGCGTCGCTCGAGCCGGACAGGACCAGGCGCGGGGACAGGGACGGCGGCGGGCGGTGCGGGAGGGACGCGGCCGAGAGCTGGTAGTACGCCCCCGTAAACGTGACCGGGCGGGGGGAATCCAGCAGCTGTTGGATGACGGTGCCGTATTCCAACAGCCGTTCGTAGCGCTCGTCGTGCTCCACGCCGTCGCCCAGCGCCGCCAGGTGTTGGCGGGAGCCACCGGTCACCAGGTTCAGGTGGACCTCGCGGCCGTGCAGGAAGGACAGGGTCGCGGCCAGGCGGGCGGCCGCGTACGGGGAGACGTACACCGGCTGGACCGCGACCAGCGGGGCGACGCGCTCGGACTCGTCGAGGATCAGCTGTGCCACCAGCCACGGGTCGATGAGGGTGTTGTCCGAGTACACCAGCATGCCCACGCCGCCGGCGGACTCGGTCCAGGCGGTGATGTCCGCGAGGCGGCGGCGGTACGCGGGGCCGTCGAGGCCGACCGAGGCCGGCGCCGTCGTGTACACGTCAAGCATGGCGTTTCCTCAGCTCGGCGAGGCCGATGGCGTCCTCTGGCTCGGTGTCGGGGACGTCGAAGTCGAAGCGGGCCAAGGGGCGGTACCGCATCGCGGCCAGGGCGATGACCGCGATCGCGGCGCCGAAGAGCAGGTACGTCGGGGCCAGGCCGATCGCCGCCGAGACGCCCGGGCCGATCAGCATGAAGCCGATCGGGAGGGTGCCGAAGGCGAAGACGGTGTTGACCGCGAACACCCGGCCGTGGGCCCGCGGCGGGACCTTGACCTGCACGATCGTGGCGTAGATGGCGTTCATGACGGTCAGGGCGACGAACATGCCGAACACGGCCACGGCGATGACCGGGATCGAGTGGAACACGCCGGCCAGGGCGGCGAACGCGGCGAAGGTCAGGGCGGACAGCAGGACCCCGCGCATGCGGCGGTGGGCCGGGCCGCCCCAGAACACCATGATGAGGCCGCCGGTCACGACGCCGGCGCCGCCCGCGACCGCGACCTGGGTCACCGCCCGCAGCCCGCCGACGCTCAAAACCAACGGCTGGACGAGGACCAGCACGGGGCCGAGGAACAGGTTCGACACGGCGAAGAACAGCAGCATGGCGCGGAAGCCGGGGGTGCCCATGGCGTAGCGGAAGCCGCTGCGGATCTCCTGGCCCATGGGTTCCTTGCGGCGGTACGCCATCAGCGCGGGGAATTTCACGAACGCGAGGACGACGACGGCGACGCCGTAGGAGATGACGTCCAGCGCGAGGATGCCGTCCAGGCCGATGGCGGCCATCACGCCGACCGCGGCGACGGGGACGAGGAACTGGGCGATGCCGAATCCGACCTGCACCATGCCGTTCGCGTGGCCCAGGTAGCGCTTGGGCACGAGCTGCGGTACCGCGGAGTTGTAGGCGAGGCGCTGGAAGGTCAGCGACACGGACAGTACACCCAACAGCACATAGATTTGCCAGAACTGCAGGCTGTCGGTGAGCAGCAGGGCCAGGAACGCGCCCTGGGTGAGCAGGGCCGCGCTGTCGGCGGCGAGCATCACCGCGCGGCGGCTGTAGCGGTCGACGAGGGCGCCGGCGACCGGGAGGACGAGCATGCCGGGGACGAGCGCGATGGTGGAGAACAGGGCGAGGCGCAGCAGGGAGTGCGTCTCCAGGTAGATCCACACCGGCACCGCGAACTCGGTCATCGCCGTGCCGAGCATGGACACCAGCTGGCTGGCGGCGACGCCGGTGAAGCGGCGCATGCTCGGTTCGGGGCCGCGGCGCTCCGCTGTGGACCGGGTGGAGGCGCCGAGCCGGCGCCAGGTGTCGGTGCCGTGCTCGGCGACGCCGTCGGTGATGGGGCGGCGGGCGGTGACGATGGCCGCGAGTTCCGCGGCGCGCCACTTGAGGAAGTAGTGGCCGGCCTCGTCGAGCACGTACAGGGCGGTGGACTCGGTGAGGAAGTGCCACTCCCGGTAGCGCTCCTGGTAATACATCGTGGCGTCGTCCCGCTCGCCGACGATCGACACGATGGGGGCGCGCAGTTTGGTGGCGCCGGACTGGTACAGGCCGGTGAAGTACTCCTCGGCCGCCTCGCTGTCGCTGCGCATCCGGCGGACCATCGCGCGGACCTGGGACTGGTCGAAGTCGCTCAAGTCCAGGCCGAGCGAGGTGAGCCAGTTGGAGTAGGACCGGTCGCTGCGCAGCCGATCGAAGCGGCTCAGCAGGCGGGCGACGGGACCGCGGGGGCGGGCGAACGGGAAGATGCCGCCGGCGAACACGGTCTCGACGTCGCGGCCGGCCGCCTCCAGCGCGCTCGCCACGGCCATCGCCAGGGCGCCGCCGATCGCGCAGTGGCCGTAGAGGGCGACCGGGCCCTCCACCCGCTCGAGGATTTCGGCGGCGGTGTCGGCGACGAGGGCGTGGAACTCGGCGCCCTCCTCCCGCAGCCCGACGTCGTTGCCGGGGATGGCCAGCGCGAGCAGGGCGTGCCGCGGCGGGAGCGCATCGGCGAGGGGTTGAAAGACGATTGCCGAGCCGCCGCCGTACGGCATGCAGACCAGCGTCAGCTCCGCCTGTCCCCCGGCGATCGGCCTGGTCAGCTCGTGCAGGAGCCGTTTGGGACCGCGGGCCTCCGCCGGGGTGTCGACGAGCGCGGCGAGTCCGCGCACCGTTGGATTCTTGAACAGCTCCATGACGCTGACCGGCACCGGCAGCACGGTGCGCAGCTTGGCCACGACCTGGGTGGCGAGCAGCGAGTGCCCGCCGAGGTCGAAGAAGTCGTCGTCGGCGCCGACCCGCGGCAGGGCGAGGACGTCGGCCCACACCGCGGCGATCGCGGTCTCGGTCGGGGTGGACGGCTCGGCGAACGAGGTGGCGGCGACGACCGGGGCGGGCAGGGCGCGGCGGTCGAGCTTGCCGTTGGCGGTCACCGGCAGCTCGGGCAGTTCCACATACGCGGCGGGGACCATCGCGTCGGGCAGGACCAGCTTGAGCGCGGCGCGCAGGTCGCCGTGGTCGGCGCCGACGACGTAGGCGACGAGCCGCTGGTCGCCGGGCCGGTCCTCGCGCACGATGACGGCCGCGTCGCGGACGCCGGGCTGGGCGCGCAGCACGGCCGCGATCTCCCCCGGCTCGATCCGCATGCCGCGCAGCTTCACCTGGTCGTCGAGGCGGCCGAGGTATTCCAACGTGCCGTCGGGGTCGCGCAGGACGAGGTCACCGGTGGCGTACCGGCCGCCGAGGAACCGCTCGGCGGTCAGCTCGGGGCGGTTGAGGTAGCCGGGGGCGACGCCGACGCCGGCGATGTGCAGCTCGCCGGGCACGCCGACGGGCACCGGTTCGCCGGCGGCGTCCAGGACGAGCAGGCGGATGTTCTGGATCGGCCGGCCGATCGGCACCCGGGAGCGGCCGTCCAGATTGGACGGGGTGCACTCCCAGGAGCTGACGTCGATCGCGGCCTCGGTCGGCCCGTACAGGTTGTGGACGGGGCAGCCGAGCCGGTCCAGCGCGGTGCGGGCCAGGTCTACGGGCAGCGCCTCGCCGCTGCAGACGACCCGGCGCAGGCTCGTGCACGCCTCGATGCCGTCCTCGGCGAGGAACATGGCGAGCATCGACGGTACGAAGTGGACGGTCGTGACGCCCTCGCCCGCGATGAGGTCGCGCAGGTAGGCGGCGTCGCGGTGGCCGCCGGGCCGGGCCAGGACGAGGCGGGCGCCGGTGATGAGCGGCCAGAAGAACTCCCACACCGACACGTCGAAGCCGATCGGGGTCTTCTGCAGGACGGCATCGTCGGCGCCGAGGCCGAAGGTGCGCTGCATCCAGTCGATGCGGTTGTGGATGGCGCGGTGCGTGTTGGGCACGCCCTTGGGCCGGCCGGTGGAGCCGGAGGTGTAGATGACGTAGGCGATGTCGTCGCGGTCCAGGGCCGCGCCGTCGGCCGCCTCGACCCCGGTCTCGGAGACCACGGCGACGGGGGCCGCATCGGTGATCATGAACGCGGTGCGGTCCGGCGGGTTGTCCGGGTCGAGGGGCAGGTAGGCGGCGCCGGTCCGCAGCACGGCGAGCAGCGCGACGACGAGGTCCGGGCCGCGTTCCAGGTGCACGGCGACGATGCGGCCGGGTCCGGCCCTGTGCGTGCGCAGGTCGGCCGCGAGCGTGTCGGCCTGGGCCAGCAGCTCACGGTACGAGATGGACCGCCCTTCGAACACGACGGCGGGTGCCGACGGTGTGCGCTCCGCCTGCTCGGCGATGAGCTCGTGCAGCAGGCGCACCGGGCCGATGTCCACGGTGGACTCGTTCACGGTGTCGAGGACGAACGCGCGCTCGTCGGGCCCGAGCATCGGGATGCGGCTCACGGGCTGCTCCGGCTCGGCGGCGACGGCCCGCAGCAGCTGCCCGAAGTGCTCGCCCATTCGCGCGATCGTGGCCGGGTCGAACAGGTCGCGGTTGTACGTGAAGAAGCCCCCGAGGCCGCCCGCGTCCGGGTCGTACATGTAGAGCTCGAGGTCGAAGCGGGTCTGGCGGACCGGGACCGGGTAATCCAACACCGCGAAGCCGGCCTCGGGCGGGGTCCCGCCGCCGTAGTTGAGCACCGTGAACGTGACCTGGAAGACCGGCGAGCGGGACACGTCGCGGGGCATCCGCAGCCGGGTGACGAGCCGGTCGAACGGCGTCTCCGGGTGGTCGAACGCGTCGAGGACCCGCTCGCGGACCCGGCCGAGCAACTCGGCGAAGGTCGGGTCGCCGCCCAGGTCGGCGCGCAGGGCGAGGACGTTCGCGAACAGCCCGACGACGCCCTCGAGCTCGGGCATGCTGCGCCCGGCGACGGTGGAGCCGACGGCGAAGTCGTCCTGCCGCGAGTACCGCATGAGCAGCGTCTCGTACGCCGCCAGCAGCACCATGTACGGGGTGACGCCGAAGCGGCGGCCGAGGGCGGCGACGTCCCGCGCGAGGTCCGCGCCGAAATCCAACGGGTGGGCGGAGCCGTTGAACGTCTGCTCGGGCGGCCGGGGCCGGTCGGTGGGCAGCTCCAGCGGCGGCACCCCGGCGAGCCGGTCGGCCCAGTACGCGAGGTCGCGTTCGAGCCGTTCGCCCGTGTAGCGGGCCCGCTGCCAGGCGGCGTAGTCGCCGTAGCGGACCGGCAGCGGGTCGAGGGCCTGCCCGGCGTAGGCGTGCAGCAGGTCCCGGTTGAACACGTCGATGGACCAGCCGTCGGAGCCGATGTGGTGCATGATCACGCTGAACACGTACTCGCCGTCGGCGACCCGGACGAGCTGGGCGCGCACGAGCGGGCCGGTGGTCAGGTCGAACGGGCGGGCCCCGAACTCGGCCACGATCGCGTCGACAACGTCCACATCGGACTCGGCGCGGATTTCCAACGGGACGCTGACGTGCTCGTCGACGGCCGCGGCCGGGCGCCCGTCGGGGTCGGTGACGAACCGGGTGCGCAGCGCCTCGTGCCGGGCGGCGACCGCGTCGAGGGCCGCCTGGAGCCGGTCGGGGTCCACGGGACCGCGGAGCCGCACCACGATCGGCACGATGTACGCGGCGGTGTCGGGCACCAGCTGGTCCATGAACCACAGCCGCTCCTGCGCGAAGGACAGCGGCGGATGCCCGTCGTCCTCGCGGCGCGGGATGCCGGCCGGGCGGCGCGTGGTGAGCCGGCGGCGCAGCAGCTCGGCCCGGGCGGTGCGGTCGATGTCGGTCGTCAACTGTGGTCCCCCGTCAATCTGTGCATCCGGCGACGTCCTGGGCGTACTCGACGAGCGAGCCGGTCATGATGCCGCCGCGTTCGGAGAGCATGAGGACCGCGAGGTCCGCGAGTTCGTCGGGCTTGGCGAGCCGGCCCATCGGCTGGGCGGCCTCGGCCGCGGCGAGCCAGCCGTCGCCGGCGCCGTGGGCCTGGCGTTGGATTGCGTCCTCGTGCGGGGTGTCGGTCCAGCCGAGCAGGATGCCGTTGACGCGGATGCGGTCGAAGCGGTGCGCGTGGGCGACGTTGCGGGTCAGCGTGGCCAGGGCGCCCTTGGACGCGGCGTACGCGGTGAGGTACGGCTGCCCGCCCCGCGCCGCGACGGAGACGATGTTCAGGATCGCGCCCGGCTCGCCGCGCCGGCGCATGTCCCGCACCGCCTCCTGCATGGTGAGCATCGGGGCGCGGACGTTGACGGCCATCATCCGGTCGAACAGCTCCGGCGTCGTCTCGTCCAGTGTGGACCGTTCGGTGCTGGCGGCGCAGTTCGCGAGGGCGTCGATGCGCCCGAACCACTCGACGGTGCGCAGGACCACCGATCGCGCGTCCTCCGCACGGTACAGGTCGACCTGGAGAAATCGGGTCGGGCAGCCCTTCGCGCTCAGCTCGGCCGCGATCCGCTCGCCGCGCGCCGAGTCCCGCCCGGCGATGGTCAGGCCCGCGGCCCCCTCGGCGGCGATGGCCCTGGCGATGGCCTCCCCCACGCCGCTGGTACCGCCGGTGACCGCCGCCACCCGCCCGTCGTAGCGCACGCTCAGCCCCCGTACCGCTTGGCGGGCTCGGTGTCCCAGACGAACGCCGGGTCGTCGGTCCAGCCGAACCCGGTCAGCAGCCGGTCGGGCCGGCCGAGCTGCCAGGCGGCCACGAACTCGCCGAAGTCGAAGCACCAGTCCAGGCCCGCGCAGGCGATCGACTCGGCGATGGATTGCAGGGTGGGGGCGTCCTCGCCGAGGCGCTCCCTGGCGTCGACGGCGAGCAGGACGGCGGCGACCGCGGGCAGCAGCACCGGTCCGGCGACGGCGGTGGCGGACAGGGTGGTGACCCGGTTGAGCTTGAACCGGCCGCGGCGCGGGTGCACGTCGAGCAGCCACTGGCCCGACTTGCCGTAGGTGACGAGGCGGCGGCAGACGGTACCGATGGATTCGATGCTGCTCTTGTCGTGCACGACGAGCGCCTCGCGGTCGCAGACGATGGCGTGGCCCGCTTCGGTGAGCCGCAGCCCGAGGTCGACGTCCTCGCCGCCGACGACGGTCAGCGGCCGTTCGGCGAAGCCGCCGACCGCCTCGAACGCGGACCGGCGCACGGCCAGGTTGCAGGTGGTGGCCCAGCCGACCCGGCTCGCCTGGGACGGCCACTCGAACGCGGAATTCAACAGCTTGGAGCGGGACATGATGCGGAACATCGCGTTGTCGACGCCCTGCACGAACGTCGGCCCGGCGACCGCGCCCACGGTGTCGTCGGCGGCGCGCAGGGTCCGCACGTGCCGCTGCAGCAGCTGCTCGGTGGCCAGGCAGTCGGAGTCGATGAACAGGATCAGGTCGTAGGCGGCGGCCTTCACCCCGTCGTTGCGTTTCGCGCCGACGTGCCGGGGGCCGCGCAGGTACTGGGCCTGGAAGGTGGCGCAGTGCTCCTGGTGGGCGCGGGCGTCGGCGGGCTCGGAGTCGTCGACGACGAGGATTTCGACCGGCTCGTCGCAGGCCTCGATGGCCGGGCCGAGACTTTCCAACAGCCGGCGCATTTCGGCGACGCGGCCCTTGACCGGGATGACGACGGAGAGTCCCTTGTCGCTCATACGGCCTCCAATGCGTTCATGGCGACGGTCTCGAACGCGTCCATGACGGCGTCGACCGCTACGGGGACCAGGGGTGGGCCGCCGGCCGGGCCCGGCACCGCGTGGCCCATCCCGTCGAGCAGGACCATGAGGACCTCGCCGGGCGCGCACGGGCCGTAGCCGCGCTTGTTGTCGGCGGCGAGCACGGCGCGGATCGCGGCCCGGTCGAGGCCGTCGAGGCGGGCGGCGGCGTCGGGCAAATCCAACGGGGCGACGAGCCGGTGGTGGGCGGCCACGTCGGCGTCGCCGAGGCCGTGGCGGCGCCGGGCGACCTCGGCCGCGATGAGCATGCCCCAGGCGACCGCCTCGCCGTGACGGATCGCGCCGCCGCTGACGAACTCGATGGCGTGCCCGGCGGTGTGCCCGTACTCGAAGATCAGCGCCCCGCCCCGCTCCCGCGGATCGGCGGCCACGTACGGCGCCTTGGCCTCAACCCCGATCTCCAGCAGCGCCCGCAGCGCCGCCGCCGGGTCGAGGGTCAGGTCGTCGAGGGCCCGCAGCAGCTTGGCCTCCAGGGCGGGCGCGGCGACCAGGACGTTCTTCACCATTTCGGCCAGCCCGGTCAGCAGGTCATGCCTCGGTACCGTCGACAGCCACGCCAGATCGCAGGCGATGAGGGCGGGCACGAAGTACGTGCCGGCGAGGTTCTTGCCGGCGCTGAGGTTCACGCCCTGCTTGAGCGAGACGGTGGCGTCGAACGCGGCGACGGGCGTCGTCGGCAGGTGCACGAGCCGGGTGCCCCGGAACAGCAGGGCCGCGGCGAGCCCGGCGATGTTGCCGACGGTGCCGCCGCCCATGGCCACGACGGCCGAGCGGCGGGTCAGCCCCCGCGCGACCGCGGATTCCAACAGGTGTTGGACGGTCGGCAGGGTCTTGTGCCGCTCGTGGGCCTCGACGGCGACGGCCTCGACCCGCACCCGCCGGCCGAGCTCGGCGGCGACGGCGTCGGCGTGCCCGCGGACCCCGTCGTCGAGCACGAGCAGGACGGTGTCGACGTCGCCGAGCCGGTCGACGACGGCGTCGGCGAGCGCGGGGGTGCAGTCGGTGCCGTAGAGGTACGGCACGGCGGCGTCGCCGAACGCGAGCCCGAGCTCCTCATACGGGGAGCGCATCGTAGTTCACCTTCCCGTTGGCCCGGCGCGGCAGCCGGTCGATCGCGGTCACCCGCACCGCGGTGCGGTGGATGCCGAGCACACGGCCGACGTGCGCCGCGACCTCGGTGGCGCGGACGGCGGCGAGGCCCTCGCACCACACGAGGATCCGGTCGTCGCCGGCCAGGGCCGCGGCCGGCGCGAGCGCGGCGGCGGCGAGCTCGACGGCGTCGAGGTCGACCCGGACCCCGTACGCCTTGCCGATCCGGTTGAGCCGCCCGGACAGCCACAGGTGCCCGTCGGCGTCGAGCCGGCCCCGGTCCCCGGTGGCGAGGACCCCGCCGAGGTCGTCGCCGCGGGCGAGGTCCTCGGCGGTCTCGGCGTACCCGAGCATGATGGATTTGCCGTGGCAGACGACCTCGCCGCCGTCGGTGACGCTCAGGCGCATCCCGTCGACGGGCGGGCCGACGCAGCCGACCTTGGCCGGGAGGTGTTCGGGCGGCAGGACGCAGATCCGGGAGCCGGCTTCCGTCTGGCCGTACATCGGGTAGAACGCGGGCAGCGCCGTGTTGAATTGCCGCACCAGGTCGTCGCGCAGCCGGCCGCCGGACACGGACATGCTGCGCACGGACGGACTGGTCGCCGGCGTCCACGGCAGGCGGGCGAGCAGTTCGAAGGTGTGCGGGACGCCGGTGATGGCGGTGACCCGGTGTTCGTCGACGGTTGCCCAGAAGCCGGGGTCGATGACACCGCGGGGTTCGAGCACGACGGTGGCGCCAGCGAGCAGGTGGCTGTGCAGGACGCTGAGGCCGAGGGTGTGGAACAGCGGCAGGCTGGTGACGGCGACGTCGTCGGCCCCGATGCGCAGCGCCTTGACGATCGCGGTGGCGGCGGCGACGACGGCGGGCCCGGAGTGCCGCACGAGCCGGGGCGCGCCGGTGGACCCGGACGTGGCGAGCATGAGCGCCAGGTCGGGATGGATGTCCTGCGCGCCGCCGAACCGCGCGGTGAGCTCGTCGGCGGCGGCCGGGTCGCAGACGAGCGCCGGCCGACCGGCGGCGAGGGCGGCGAGGTAGTGGAGCACCGAGGGCGCGTCGGCGCGCATGGGGCAGATCACGACGCCACGCTCGGGAAGGTCCGCCGCGGTGAGCCGGTCCCCGGTGTACTCGTCGCCGGTGACCGCATCGATCACGCGGGCGCCGGGGCCGATGAGGTCGGTCATCGTCCCGCTTCCTCGGCCAGGAGGCGGCGGACCTCGTCGTCGTCGAGCGCTTCGATCTCGGCCAGGAGCAGGTCCTCCACGGCGACGGCGAGTAATCCAACGGTTGTTGCGGTGAAGATCGTCCGCAGTGGTACCTCGATGCCGGCCCCCGCCCGCAGCCGCGCGACGACCCGGGTGGCGAGCAGGGAGTGCCCGCCGAGGTCGAAGAAGTCGTCGTCGGCGCGGATGCCGGTGACGCCGAGGACGTCCCGCCACACCTCGGCGACGAGCCGCTCGGCGTCGGTCTCGGGCGGGCGGCCCTCCCCGGCCTCGGCGGCGACGGGCGGGAGGGCGGCGCGGTCGACCTTGCCGTTGCGGGTCATCGGGAGCCGCTCGAGCACCGCGTACGCCCTCGGCTGCAGGTACGTCGGCAGCAGGTCGTCGAGGTGGGCCCGGATGTCGCCCGGCGTGGGTGCGGTGGTGCCGGGGGCGGCGACGAGGTGGGCGACGAGCCGCCCGTCGTCGGCACTCACGACGGCGTGACCGATGGCGGGATGGGTCAGCAGGGCGGCCTCGACCTCGCCGGGTTCGATCCGATAGCCGCGGACCTTCAGCTGCTCGTCGATCCGCCCGAGAAACTCGAACGCCCCGCCGAAGGCCCCGTCATGGCGGGTGCGGCGGCGGGCGCGGTCGCCTGTCCGGTAGTGCCGGACGCCGCCGAGTTCGACGAACCGTTCGGCGGTGAGCTCCGGGTTGCCGAGGTAGCCGTCGGCGAGGCCGGCTCCGCCGATGACGAGTTCCCCGGCGACGCCGTCTGGCACCGGAGCACTGCCGAGGCCGATGACGTGCACGCAGGTGTCGCCGATGGGGTGCCCGATCGGCGGGCGCCCGTGGGTGTCGGCCGGGGTGAGGTGGGCGGCGGTGGCGATGATGGTGGCCTCGGTCGGGCCGTACGTGTTCAGCACCTCGACGCCCGCGCCGACGTGCGCGAACCAGCGCCGCAGGGCGTCGGCCCGGACCTGCTCGCCGCCGAGGATCAGCAGCCGCAGGTCCTTCGGCCAGGCGACGGCGGCGGGGTCGGCGCACAGCTCGTGCCAGTACGACGTGGGCAGGTCGAGCACCGTGATGCCCTGCCCCTGCGGCGTGGCGAGGAAGTCGGGGAGCTCGGCCCGGTTCCCGGTCGGGATGACGAGGGTGGCGCCGGCGGCGAGGCACGGGTACACCTCTTCGCCGAAGGTGTCGAAGGACGGCGACGCGAACTGCAGGACCCGGTCGGCGGGCGTGAGCTTGTACCGTTCCCGCATCCACTCGACCCGCGCGGCGAGGGCGTGGTGCGGCACGGCGACGGCCTTGGGCCGGCCGGTCGATCCCGACGTGTACATGGCGTAGGCGATGGACGGCACGTGCGCGCCGGCGAGCAGTTCGATGCCGTCGGCGGTGATGACGGCCCCGGCGCCGCTGTCGGCGAGCTGCTCCCCGATCCGCTTCGCCGGCGCGTCGGGGTCGAGGGGCAGGTAGCCGCCGCCGGCCCGCCACGTGGCGAGCAGCGCGACGACGAGGTCGATGCCGGGGGCGAGCCGGACCCCGGCGAGGCCTCCGCCGAGCTGCGCCGCCATCGCGCGGACGCGGGCGTCGAGCTCCACATAGGACAGTGATGCGTCGCCACAGACCAGTGCGGTCGACGCCGAAGAGAAGTCGATGAGGTTGAGCACTCGCCGGTCCGCTGCCGACCGGCTGCAATCCCAGGAACCCTGTTCTGCCGCGGCAAGTCCAGTATAGAGCTCCGACAGCCGCGCGTCCGGATCGTTGGCTGCCAAACGAATCAGCTCGCCGAACCGCCGCACGAGCACCGCGACGGTGTCCGCGTCGAACAGGTCGCGCCGGTACTGGGCGACGACCTTGAACGCAGGACCCGTGAAGCATTCGAAGGTCAGGTCGAACTTCACCGCACGGTGGCCCGGATCGACGTACGACGACGAGATCCCCGGCAGCGACAGGCCCTCGTCCTCAGATCCACTGTGGACCACCAGCATGGTGTCGAACAGCGGCGTGCGGGCCGGGTCGCGGCGCACGTCGAGGCGGGCGATGAGGTCCTCGAACGGCAGCTCCCGGTGCGAGTACGCCTCCAGCGCCGTCGCCTTCACACGCGCCAGCAGCTCGCGGAACGTCGGGTCGCCGGCCAGGTCGCCGCGCAGCACGATGGTGTCGAGGAAGTACCCGATGAGCGGCTCGGCGTCGGTCCGGTCCCGGCCGCTGACCGGCGAGCCGACGCTGATGTCGTCCTGGCCGGTGGTGAGGCCGAGCAGCGCGAGATAGGCGGCCATCACGGTCATGAACGGCGTGGTCCGGCCCGCCGTCGCCAGGGTCCGCAGGTCCGCCGCCCGCTCCGGGCCGAGTTCGAAGCCGTCGAAGCTCCCCTCGCTGCCACGGTGGGCCGGGCGGGGCCGGTCCGTGGGCAGTTCCAGGACCGGCGCCCCGGCGAGCTGCTCGGTCCAGTACGCGAGGGTCGCGGCACCGTCCGGGCGCGGCAGGGCGGCCAGATCCGCGTACTGCGTGGCCAGCGGTGGCAAATCCAACGCGGCGTAGATTGCCGCCAGCTCGGTGCGCAGCAGCCGCAGGGACCAGGCGTCGGCGACGATGTGGTGCAGTACCAACACGAACACGTGCTCGTCGGGTGCCGTGCGCAGGATCGCGGCACGGACCGGGGGCGCCGCGGTCAGGTCGAACGGGGTGTTGGCCAGGGCCGCGATGTCGCCCGCGTCGAGGATCGGGACCTCGGGGCGCCAGTCGGGCAGGACCTCCTGGACCGGGCCGGCGCCGTCGAGCGGGAAGCGGGTGCGCAGCGCGCCGTGCCGGGCCACGACCGCCCGCAGCGCGTCGGCGAGGGCCGCGGCGTCCAACGGTCCGCGGAGCCGGTAGGCGAGCGGGATGTGCCAATCCAACGCGCCGGGGTCGACCTGGGCCAGGAACCACAGGCGCCGCTGGGCCGGGGTGACGGGTGCCCTCATGCGTGCGACTCCACCGCGGCGGCGACGTCAGCGGCGGCACCGGCCGCGTGCGTCTCCACCGCGGCGGCCAGGTCGGCGACGGTACCGGCGTTGAAATACTCGGCCAGCGGCAGCTCGACCCCCAGCCGCTCCCGGACCCGGGCGGCGGTGCGGGCGATGAGCAGCGAGTCGAAGCCGAGGGCGAACAGGTCGTCCTCGGGGCGGACCGGGCGCTCGAGCACCTCGTCGACGATGGCGTACACGGCGCGGGCGGTCGTCATCGGCGCGCGTTGTCGATGATCTCGGCGATCGCCGCGAGGGACGGGGCCGACAGCAGGTCGCCGAGGGTCAGGTCGGCCTCGAGGCGCTCGTTGGTGAGGTCGAGCAGCAGCGCGGCGGTCATCGAGTCGCCGCCGAGGTCGAGGAAGTTGTCGTCGGCGGCGACCCGGGTGCGCCCGAGGGTCTCGGCCCAGATCTCGGCCAGGTCCTCCTCGGTGGGGGTGGACGGGGCGCGGAAGGTGTGGCTGCCGGGGCCGTCGAGGTCCGGGTCGGCGGCGGGCAGCGCGTCGACGGCGACGAGCACGTCGGGCAGTTCGGCCTGGTCGAGCGCGTCCCACAGGTGGTCGCGCAGGTCGACCGGCGCGGCGGCGAGGCCGGGGACCACGGCGAGGACGCGGCGGCCGTCGGGGGCGCGCTGGGCGGCGGCGTCGGTGACGCCCGGGTGCTCCCGCATCAGCTTGACGGCGTTATCCAACTCAGACATGTGCATCCCTTTCCACGATGTACTGCGCCAGCTCGCGCACGGTCGGCGCCTCCAGCACGGCGATGGTGTCCACGTCGACACCGAGGCGTTCGCGGGCGGTGGCGGCGATCCGCGTGGCGGCGAGCGAGTCGCCGCCGATCTCGAAGAAGTTGTCGGCCGCGCCGACCGCGCCGGTCTGCAGCACCTCGGCCCACACGGCGGCCAGGCCCTGCTCGAGCTCGGTGCGCGGGGCGAGGTACTCGGCGGCGCCGGGCTCGTCCAGCAGCGCCGGCAGCTCCCGCTTGACGACCTTGCCGGCCTCGTTGCGGGGCAGGTCGGCGACGAGTCGGACCACGGCGGGCAGCTCGGCGCGGGTGAGCTGTTCGGCGGCGTGGCGGCGCAGGTCCCGTACCGTGGCGTCGTCGTGTCCTTGTCTCAACACCACGAACGCGGCCACGATCTGGCCGAGGACCGGGTGGTCGGCGCCGCACACGGCGGCCTCGGCGACGGCCGGGTGCCGGGTGAGGACCTGCTCGACGCGGCCGGTGGAGACGTTGAACCCGCCGACGATGACGACGTCGGAGGCGCGGCCGGTGAGGAACAGGGTGCCGTCGGCGTCGACGTAGCCGAGGTCGCCGGTGCGCGTCCATCCGTCCGACACATCGACGGTACCGGCGTCAAGCAGTTCCCTTGGCGGCGCTCCCCCGGCTCGCAGCCACACCTCGCCGGGCTCGCCGGAATCCAACACGCCGCCGTCCGGCCCGGTGATGCGCACGGCGCTGGTGCCGACCGGCCGGCCGACGGCCTCGGGGCGGGCCGGGTCGAAGCGGGTGGCGACGCGTGCCGGGTACGTCTCGGTCGAGGTGTAGAAGTTGTGGAACGCCGCGTTGGGGAACAGGGCGGTGAGGTCGGCCATGATCGGTACCGGCAAAGGGGCCCCGGAGAAGCTGACGCCCTTGACGGTGGGCATCGGGGTCGCCTCGCCCGCCGTGGCGCGGACCAGCCAGTGGCCCATGGCGGGGACGAGGCAGACGGTGACGGCCCGCTCCCGGGCAGCCAGCGCGGTGAACCGGGCCACGTCGAAGGTGGGCGTGGCGAGCAGGGTGTGCTGGCCGCCGACGCAGTTGAGCAGCACGGCCTGCGCGGCGACGGACCCGACGGGCAGGGCGTGCGCGCACGGCTGGTTGGCCCGCCGCGCGGTCGGCCAGGCGACCTGGGCGCGCAGCAGGTTGGCGTGGGTGGCGACGACGCCGCGGGGCCGGTCGGTGGTGCCGGACGTGAACACGACCTCGGCCGCGTCCTCGGGTGCGACGCTCGCCGCCAGGGGTTCTTCGGGCTGCCCGGCACCGAGGTCGTCGCCGGCCCGCACGACCCTGGCGACGTGGTAGCCGTCGGCGATCCGGGCGAGTTCGTCCGCGCCGAACCGGGTGCCGACGAGCAGGGCGACGGCGCCGAGCTTGAGGGTGCCGAAATAGGCGATGGCGTACTGCGGCCAGTCCGCCCCGCCCAGCGCCAGCGCGACCCGGTCGCCGTGGCCGACGCCGTGCTCGCGCAGCCCGCGGGCGAACGCGTCGGAGCGGGCGTCGAGCTCGGCGAAGGTGAGGGTGTGGGGCGAGTCGCCGCCGAGCACGATGGCGGGCCGGTCCGGAACGAGCCGGGCGGACTGGCGCAGCAGATCGGGAACCGTCCTCATGCGACCTCCTCGCGAAGGCGGGTGGCCAGCTCGGCCGGGGTTGGCGCGTCGAACACGTCGAGCAGGGTCACGCCGCCGCCGAGGCGGGCGGCAAGGATGGCTGCCAGCAGCGAGTGCCCGCCGCTGGTGAAGAAGTTGCTGTCCGGGCCGATGTCGTCGCGGCCGAGCACGTCGCGGAACAGCGCCACGACGGGGTCGGCGCCGGCCGCGTCGGGCCCGACTGGCGCGTCGACGACCGCCACCACCGGGGCGGCCGGCGGTTCCGGGAGGGCCTTGTGGTCGACCTTGCCGTTGGCGTTGCGCGGCAGGGCGTCGAGCGGGACGAGGTCGGCGGGCACGAGCCAGTACGGCAGGTGTTCGCGCGCGTGTACCCGCACCGACTCCAGGTCGACGTCGGCGGGCTGGAGGTAGCCGACCAGGCGCCCGTCGCTCTGCGGGTCGCCGGCGAGGACGACGGCGGCGGCGGTGACGGCGGGGTGGCGTTCCAGGGCGGCTTCGATTTCGCCGGGTTCGATCCGGCGGCCGCGGAGTTTGACCTGGCGGTCGGCCCGGCCGAGCAGGGTGACGGTGCCGTCGGGGCGCCAGGTGGCAAGGTCGCCGGTGCGGTACAGGCGGCCGCGGTCCGGGTCGTCGACGAACCGCTGGGCGGTGAGGTCGGGCGCGCCGGCGTAGCCGCGGGCGAGGCCGGTGCCGCCGATCCACAGTTCGCCGACGAGGCCGGGCGGGGCGTCCTGGCCGTGCTCGTCGATGACGTGGAACGACGTCTCGGCGATGGGCGCGCCGATGCTGACCGGGTCGGCGACGCCGGGGCCGATCCGGGCGCTGGAGGACCAGATGGTCGTCTCGGTCGGGCCGTACACGTTGTACAGCACGCAGCCGGTCCGCAGCAGCCGCTCGGCGAGCGCGGCGTTGAGCGGCTCCCCGCCGCACAGCACCCGCCGCCCGCGCAGCTGGCCGCCGCCCGAGCCGGCGGTGCGACCCGAGCCGCCAGCGCCAGCCGCGCCGCTCGAACTGCCAGCGCCGCTCGAACCGCCAGGGCCGCTCGAACCGCCAGGGCCGCTCGAACCGCCAGGGCCGCTCGAACCGCCAGCGTCGCTCGAACCGCCATCGCCAGCCGCAACGCCCGAGTGCGCCGCGCCGGTCGAAGCGCCAGCCGCGCCGGTCGAAGCGCCAGCCGCGCCGCCCGAATCGCCGACGCCTGTCGCGCCGCCCAAGCCGGCTGAGCCTGCGGCGAGGCGCCAGATGGTCGGGGTGGCCTGCACGATGGCGACGTCGTGCCGGGCGACGAGGTCGAGCATGAGTGCCGGGTCGGTCTGGGCCTCGTCGGGCGCGACCACCGCGCCGCCCCCGTAGGCGAGGGACAGGAACAGCTCCAGCGCGGAGATGTCGAACCCGAACGTGGTCAGCCACAGCACCCGATCGGTTGCCGAGACGTCCAGTTCGTTGGCGAAATGCCGCACCAGGTTCGCCAGGGCCCGATGCGGGATCTGCACACCCTTGGGCCGGCCGGTCGACCCGGAGGTGAAGATCACGTAGGCGAGGTCGTCTTCCCCCACATTCTCCAACCCCGCCACGACCGCGTCAACGTCCACAGTGGACTCCGCGCGAGCGGCGGCCTCGCCGTCGACCGTCACCGTAGCCCCGGCCCGTGCGAGCTGATCACGCAGCCGGGCCGAGGGCTGGCGCGGATCAACCGGCAGATAGGCGGCCCCGAGCGACCACACGGCAAGCACCGCGGCCGCCAGATCGACCCCGCGCGGCAACGCGACCGCGACGACATCCCCGCGTCCGACCGCCTGCTCAACCAGCCATTCCCGCACCCCGGCAGCCCGCGCCATCAACGACCGTCGTGTATGGACAGTCCCGTCCGCGTCAATCAACGCCGGCTCGTCCGAGTCGTGCCGCCGCCCGATCAGCGCCGCCACGGACGCGGACGGCACCGGCACCACGGCCCGCGTCACCGCAAGCCGTTCCGCGGCAGTCCACATCGGCAGCGAGGCCAGGGACCGCTGCGGGTCGGCCGCCGCGGCCGCGAGGAGCAGCTCGAACCGGTCGGCCAGGGACCGTACCGTGGCCTCGTCGTGAAGCTCGGTGCTGTAGACGGCCTGCAGCGCAACCCGTCCCGCCGACCGCAGCACCACGAACTGCACGTCGTGCCGGTCGGCCCCGAGGTCGACGGTCACCCAGGCGGAGTCCGGCAGCTCCCCCGGCGCCGCGTTCTGCGCCGCCGGCAGGAAGTTGAACATGTGCCGGAACAGCGGCGACCGCCAGCTCCCGCCCGGCACCTCCCCCAGCAGGTGCTCGAACGACACGTCGGCGTGCTCGATCGCCTCCACCATCCGGTCCCGCACCTGCGCCGCCAGCGCGGCGAACCCGCCGTTCAGGTCGACGGTCAGGCGTACCGGCAGCGTGTTGATGTGATATCCAACAGCCGATGGATTACCAGGCCGCCGCACGTTCGCCGGCACCCCGATGACGAGGTCGGGCCCGGCGCCGTGCCGGGCGAGCAGCGTGGCGTACGCGGCGAGGAGCACCATGTTGTCGGTCACCCGCAACCGCGACCGCAGCCGGGCGACCGGCGCCGGGTCGAGGTCGCGCTCGAATCGCGCGCCGGCGAACGTGGGCCGGGCGGGTTCCGGGCGAGCCGACGACAGCGCCAGCCGGGACGGGTCGACGCCGGAGAGCCGATCCAGCCAGTACCGCAGACTCTCCCCCGACGCCGCCGGCTCCGTGAACGACTCGCTGACCGTGGCCGGCTCGAGCGGAATCCCGTTGGCGATCCGGTGGTAGGTGGTCGCGAGGTCCGGGAGCACCACCCCGCCCGACGCGCCGTCGAACACGATGTGGTGCGACACCAGGCAGAGGACGCTGCCGCCCTCGTCGAGGGCGATGCCGTACACCCGCAGCGGCAGATCGGCCTCGAGGTCGAACGGCCGCAGTGCCAGCTCGGTGAGCACCGCGCCGAGCTTCGCCTCGGACGCGTTGAGCACCGCGACCGGAACCTCGTCGTGGTCAGGAGTGGCGATGGAACGGTAGGGGACCCCGCCGCGTTGCGGGAAGTGGGTGCGCAGCGCGGGGTACCGGCGAAGGATCTCAGCGGTCGCGGACGTCAGCGCGGCCGGGTCGAGCGGCGCACTGGTGCGGATCGCGAGCGGCTGGTTGTCGACGGCGACGCCGGGGGCGAGGCGCTGGAACAGCCATAACGCCTCCTCCTTGCGGCTCAGCGCGCTCATCGCGGCATCACACCGCGAGCCGCGGCACGCTCCGACGCCCGTCGCGCCCAGTGAGCCGCGCCGTCGTGAGCCGCGCCGCCGCGTGCTCCAGCGCCCATCGCCGCATCACGGCCCGCGCCGCGGCGTACTCCGGCGCCCGCGCCGCCGCGTGCTCCAGCGCCCATCGCCGCATCACGGCCCGCGCCACGGCGTGCTTCGGCGCCCGCGCCGCGTCGGGTCCCGGGGCTCATCGCGGCATCGCGGCCCGCGCCGCGTCAGGTTCGGCCAGCAGTCGTTCCTGCGGTACGTCGAGGCGCAGGTGGGGCCGGTCCGCCAGCGCGGCCGGCAGCTCGTGGTCGCGGGAGAGCACGACGAGGTCAGGTGCCAGCCCGTCGAGGCCGGCGGCGCGGCACATCGCGAGGTACCGCAGGTTCGCCCCCACCCGCGCGCACAACTCGGTCGCGATCGAGTCGGGTACGCCCTGCTCGCCGAGGACCTTGCGCGCCACGACGCCGTAGCGCTCGGCGAGTTCGTCCGCGTCGGCGGCCGCATCGGCGGTGGGCTCGGCGGGGACGCCCATCCGGCGCACGGCGTCGGCGTAGTGCTCGGCGATCGTGCGGGCCGTCACGTCCACCGGGTCGAAGAGCACCAGCCGCCCGTCCGGACCGGCCAACGCGCCGGCGAGTGCACCGCCCGCGCAGAAACCCAACGCGGCGTGAAAGTTTCCCAGCGCGGCGCTGCGCTCGCGCCACGCGGCGAGGTGTTCGCGGGGGTCGCCGGGGCCGGTCGGCCAGCCGGTCTCGTCGGTGCCCCAGATCGCGCAGTCGCCCGGCAGGTGCGGGGCCAGGTCGCCGAAGTTGGCCTGGGCCCGGACCTTGGCCAGGGTGAAGTCGACCGCCACCACGGTCCGTGCCTTGGACGCACTGCTCAGCAGGCGCCATCCCCCGATCGCCACGCCGACGACGGTAAATCACCCATTAGGGTGACGTCGAGGGTTTCGGGGGCTTCGACTTTTTTCGAAACTTCAATGTCTGTCCCGGGACTTGACAATGCGCGCGGGGCCGGGCAAGGCTTTGTGACCATGAGTCGGGGTGCCTCTCGGCTGGCGCGTAGTCAGGAGGCGCTGTGGGAGTTCGTGTCCTGCTTCGCGCCTGATGATCCGGGCGTGCTGGGCTACAACGTTTTCGAAATCACGACCTGGCATGAGTCGGTTGACGTCAATGCGTTTCGTGTTGCCGTCGCCGATGTGTGCGCGCGTCACGACGCCCTGAGAATGGTTTTCGATTCGATCGACATCGAACCGTTGATTCGTTTTCCGGACAGCATCGAGCCGCCGGTTTCGTTCACCGACCTCACCGCCGAGCCGGCCTCGCGGCGCGGGCTGCTGCGGGGCAGCATCCTCGGGTACGAGCGCGGCCGGCCCTTCGATCTGCGGGCCGGTCCACTGTGGAGTGTCGTGCTGCTGCGCGAGGCCCCGGACCGGCACACCGTGGCGGTGACGCTGTTCCACCTCATCGCCGACGGCTGGTCGACGAGCGTGCTGCTGCGGGACCTCAAGGCCGCGTACCGGGCGCGCACCGGCACCGGCCCCGCCCTGCCGCCGCTGAAGCTGTCCTACGCGGCGGCGACGGCGGCCCCGGACCTCGGCCCGGCGGATCGGCGCCGCCGGGACGAGTTCTGGCGGCGCACCCTGTCGCCGTTGCCCACGCGGTGGCCGTTTCCGCGCTCCGTTGGATTACCTGACGTGACGGCGGAGGCGACGCTGGGCCTGCCGATCGAGGCGGGCCTGATCGGGCGGCTGCACGCGTTCGCGCGGGCGCACCGCATCACGCCGTTCCTGTTGTACCTGGCCGCGTACCGGATCCTGCTCGGCGCGCGGACCGGGGAGCCGCGACTGGTGCTCGGCACGGCGACGGCGGGCCGCGACGAGCCGGGCGCCGAGGACCTGGTCGGGCAGTTCACGAACAACGTGTACATCGCGACGAGCATGGGCCCGGACACGACGCTGCTGGACGGGATCGGCCTGGTGCGCGGCGCGATGTACGACGCCGTGCGGCACACCGCGTCGTTCACCGAGATCGCGCGGGCGGTCAATCCAACGTTCGATGGGCAACGGCCGTGGCCGTTCCTGCTGCTGTACCACTCCTGGTTCCAGTCGGCCGCGCCCACCACCGACCCGCCTCCGGACCGCCGCGAGCACCGCTCCCGCGCCCGCAAACCGGCGGGCACCGTCCTCGATGAGCGGGCCACGGCGCTGTGGTCCAAGCGCGGCGAGCCGGGCCTGGTCGTCCGCCACGACCGGCGCGGCGCCTCGATGAATTACAACCCGACAATCTATCCGCGGATGGATATGCTGGCGACGCTCGAGGGGTACACGGCCGTGCTGAGCGCCCTGCTCGCCGACCCGGATCAGCGCATCGGCGAGGTCAAGCTGCCGTAGGCTGGGCCGATGTGGTGGATCGGCGGCTCGCCGTGCTCGGGCAAGAGCACGATCGCGGCAACGCTCAGCGGTCGGCCGCGCCCGGGCGAGAGCACGGCCGCCGCAACGCTCGGCGGCGGCGGCGGCGGCGCCGGCGACGGCGGCCCGGTCTACTCGTGCGACGACGCGTTCGAGCGGCACGGCGGACCGACGTTCGACCTGGTCCGGGCGATGAGCATCGGGCAGCGCCTGGCCCAGCCGATCGAGGTCCAGGTCGAACAGCAGTTCCGCCTGTACCGCGAGCAGTGGCCCCAGATCCTCGCCGACCTCACCGCACCGTCGATTGTGGAGGGTGCGGCGCTGATCCCCGAACTGTTGGATTCGCACGGGGTGCCCCGCGACCGCGCCGTGTTCGTCGTGCCCACGGCGGAGTTTCAGCGCCGGCAGTACCGTCGCCGCTCCTGGGTCTGGACGCTCCTTGCCACCACCGGCGATCCCGAGGACGCCTTCGACCGGTGGATGCGGCGGGACGAGACCTTCGCCCTGCTCGTCGCCGACCAGGCGCGCGACGCCGGCTATCGGGTGCTCACCGTCGACGGCACCGAGTCCGCCGCCGACCTGGCCACCGCCGTCAGCGTGCTGCTCGCGCCGGAGCGTGCGCCCGGTCCACACTGACGGCGCGGCCGCCCCGCCGCCAACGTGCGGCCCGCACCGGAGCGTGCACCCGGGCCGCGATGACGACGCAGCCGCCCGGCCGCCCCGCCGCCAACGTGCGGCCCACACCGGAGCGCGCACCCGGGCCACACTGACGGCGCGGCCGCCCCGCCGTCAGCGTGCGGCCCGCACCGCAGCGCGCACCCGGTCCACACTGACGGCGCGGCCGCCCCGCCGCTACCGTGTGGCCCGCGCCGGAGCGTGGACCCGCGCCGCGATGACGGCGCCCAGCGCGAAGGCGGCCAGCACCAGGAACACGGGCGCGTCGGCGTTCACGTCGTCGGCGATGGTGAAGCTCTCCTGCCAGGTCGAGCCCCAGCTGCCGATCCCCAGCGAGGCCGGCATCCACCACGGCCAGCGGGACTGGTCGAACGGCCAGTACGGGTCGCCGAGGTAGCGCACCGCGTAGCCGACGTCCACTGCCGCGAGCCCGCCCGCGATCCCGGCGATCCACCCCGGCCACTGCCGCCCGCCGCGGACCAGCAGCGCGGCGACGGCCAGGGCGACCATGAGCAGCCAGCAGAACACGACGACCTCGCGGGCCGTCTTGTCGAACGTGACCGGCCGACCGGCGCCGAGGTCGTACACGACGGCGTAGAGCGCGCCGCCGGGCAGGGTCACCGCCGGAATCAGCAGCGCGATCGGCATCCGGCGCGGCCCGAACCGGCCGCCGACGACCGCCATGACCACGGCCCCGGCGAGCGGCCCGACCAGCGGAAGGCACGAGGCCGCGAGCCCGACCAGGACCGCCGCGACCGGCAGCACCACCAGCAGCCGCGCCCCGGACCAGGCCCGGCGGGCGGCCGGCGCGAGCGAGAAGCGCCGTACCCGCGGGCGGGTCGCGGCCAGGCTGAACGCGAACGTGAACGCCCGCCAGTGCCGCCCGGCCGCCGCCAGCTCATGGACCTCGCCCGACCACTCGGCCAGCATCTCCTCGCGCAGCTCACCCGGCCAGCGCAAGGCGGCAAGGCGCAGCAACAGCCCGGTCACCACGCCGGCCGCGTCTCGCCGGCCGCGCTCGGCCCGGCCGGCCGCGCGCGCAGCAGCACCCCGGTCACCACGCCGGCCGCGCTCGGCCCGTCCAGCCGCGCACGCACCAGCAGCCCGGTCACCACGCCGGCCGCGCTCGGCCCGTCCAGCCGCGCACGCACCAGCACCCCGGTCACCACGCCGGCCGCGCTTCGCCCGCCGCCGCGGTCGGCCCGTCCAGCTGCGCGCGCAGCTCCGCAAGCGCCTGCCGCGCCGCGACGACGCCCTCGGCCGTGAGCCGGTAGAAGCGCCGCGCGGGCCGCCCGGCCGCGACCGGGTCGATGGCCTCCCAGCGCCGCTCCAGCCAGCCGGCCTCGGTGAGCCGGGTCAGGATCGGGTACAGCGTCCCGCTGGCCAGCCCCGCCGCCTGCATCAGCTCCAGCCCGTAGTGGTCGTCCTCGGGCCGCGCGAGCAGGGCGGCGAGCACCCTGGCCGTCGGCACGGTGATCCGCATGCGCTCACTATATCGCTGCTCTACATAGGGTCAAGCCTCAGTCCATCTCGTGCTTCCACCCGTGGATGACCTCGGCGTCGAACCGCTCGGCCAGGGCGCGCGCCTCGTCCTCCCGCATCGGCGGGACGAGCAGGTCGACGGTCTTGTGGTGCTGCACGCCGTACCGGCCGCGGACCGCGCTGGTGAACACCAGCCGCAACGGCGCCCCGGTGACCTCGACCGCGTGCAGCGTGCCCCCGGCCGCGAACGCCGTGTAGCCGCCGGGCCGGCGCAGCACCCCGTGCGCCCCGATCCGCACCTCCCCCGACTCGTCGTCGGCGAGCCGCAGCGAGAGGTTGCCCAGCCGGGCGAGGACCAGCATGACCACGGCGAGGACGAACACGACGCCCCCCGCGCCGGCCAGTACGGTGTCCCCGGCGGCCAGCCCGACGAGCGCGAGCAGCACCGCGAGCCCGATGGCCACGTACAGCCCGATGAGGCTGCGCCGCAGCCGAGCCGCCTCGACCTGCCTGGCCGCGGCCCACTGCTCCCGGCTGTACGGCCAGGTCGCCCACGCCCGCCCGGCCTCCAGGCGCGCGACGTCGCGCAGGTACCGGCCCGGGTTCATCACCATCACCGTGATCCCCAGCGTGAGCACGATCAGCGCCAGCACCGTGCCCGGCACGAGCCAGTTGACGAGCGTCACGAGCTGCGGGTCGGCGTCGCCGCCGAGCACCAGCCGCAGGAATCCCCACATCGCGACCCCGAACAGCGGGAACCCGCCCAGCACGACCAGCAGCAGCGTGCGCAGATGCCCGATCGAGAACACCTTCGTCATGCCGCCCGACGGTAGGCAACGACCGCGATCAACAGCAAGCACGGACGCCAACCGGACAGCGGCTCAGCCCGCCTCGGCCGCCAGCAGTTCCTCCAGCGCCGCGGCGACCTGCTCGACGGTGGTGTTCACGAACAGCAGCGACAGCGGCACCTCGAGGTCGAGCGCGGCCCGGAACCTGGCCGCGACCCGCGCCGCCAGCACCGAGTGCCCGCCGATCGCGAAGAACTCGTCGTGCACCCCGATCCGCTCGATCCCCAGCACCTCGGACCAGACCTCGGCCACAAACTCCTCGGATGTCGTACGGGGCAGCTCAACGGACACGCCGCCAGCATATCGGTCCCCGGCGATCCGGCGCGGCCCCGCGGCGCGCGCGGCTACACTGGGGACCGGCTTCCAGGGAGCCGCCGGTCCGCGGGAATGGGCGCAGCCCACCTGGTGCGAGCACCTGGCGTCACCCTCGCTTCCTTTCGGCCTGACCGCGGACACAGGCAGACGAGAGGAGGCCACCGTGCCGGCCCGAGGCATGCCCGAACGCCCCAACCTGGAGCACTTCCGCCGCCAGGCGCGCACCCTGCAGCGGGCCGCCCGCGCGGGCGAGACCGACGCCGTGCGGCGCATCACCGCGCTGCATCCTGCTCCGGTACCCCCAGTGCCCGCCCTCCCGCTCAGTGCCGCCCAGCTCGTGGTGGCCCGCGAGTACGGGTTCGCCAGCTGGCCCCGCCTCACCCGCTACGTCCACACCGTCGCCGAGCACGGCTGGGACACGAGCCTCGGCGCGCAGCCGGCCTCCGATCCGGCGGACGAGTTCTGCCGGCTCGCCTGCCTCAGGTACAGCGGCGACGACGGCCCCGACCGCTGGACCCAGGCCCGCGACCTGCTGGCCCGCCACCCCGACCTGACCGCCGGGCACATCTGGGCGGCGGCCGCGGCGGCCCGCCCCGACGAGGTGCGCCGGCTGCTCGCCGACCGTCCCGACCTCGCCTCGGCACCCGGCGGCCCGTTACGCTGGCGGCCGCTGTTCTCCCTGGTGTACTCCCGGTTCGACGCACAGGTCCCGCAGGACGACGTGCTGGCGGCGGCCCGCGCCCTCCTGGACGCCGGCGCCGACCCGAACGACGGGTACCTCTTCGACGGCCTCCCCTCCCCCTTCACCCTGCTGACCGGGGTCTTCGGCGCCGGGGAGCAGGGCCGGCACCGCCAGCCGACCCATCCGCACTGGCGCGCCCTGGCCCGGCTGCTGCTGGACGCGGGCGCGGACCCGAATGACGCGCAGACGCTGTACAACCGGATGTTCGAACCTGACGACACCCACCTGGAACTGCTGTTCGCCCATGGTCTCGGCACCGGCGACGGCGGCCCGTGGAAGGCGCGGATCGACACGCTGGACACCCCGGCGCAGATGCTGCGCATCCAGCTGCGCTGGGCGGTCGAGCACGGCCAGGCGGCCCGGGTCCGCCTGCTGGCCGGGCACGGCGTCGACGTGGCCGCCCCGTTCACCGACGACGGTCCGCGCTGGGCTCCCGGCGACGGCCGCACCCCGCTGGAGCTCGCCGAGTTGTACGGTGCCGCCGAGATCGCCGCGTTCCTGGTCGCGCAGGGCGTGCCCCGGCCCGCGTCCGACCCGGCGCACGAGCTGATCGCCGCCGCGTTCCGGGCCGACCGGTCCACTGTGGAGCGCCTGGCCGCCGAGCACCCGGAGGCCGCGGCCGAGGCGAGGCGCCGCCGTCCCGGGCTCATGGTGTGGGCCGCCGCCCGCGCCTCGGCCGGGACCGTCGCGCTGCTGGCCGGGCTGGGGTTCGACGTCAACGCCTACGGCCGCGGCGACGCACCGGCCGACGGCGCCTGGGAGACCGCCCTGCACCACGCGGCGGCCAACGGCGACGTGGCCCTGGCCCGGCTGCTGCTGGACCTGGGCGCCGATCCGGCTCTGCACGACCGGCGCTTCGGCGCCACCCCGCTGGACTGGGCCCGGCATTTCCAGCGGGAGGCGACGATCGCGCTACTCGCTCCGCTTGCGCCCGGCGCTGCGGAGGAGTGAGGGCACCACGACGCCGGCGGCCGCGGCGACGGCGAGGACGAGCCAGAGCCACGGGTGGCCGTTGGAGTCGCGGTCGAAGCGGATGAAGGTGTACCAGTACCAGCCGTGCAGCAGCTGCGCGACCCGGCCCTCGTCGGCGTGTTCCCAGGCCGCTTCGAGCAGCAGCAGGAGGCTGCAGCCGGCGATCACGGTGAAGCCGACCCGGGCCCCGTCGGTGTGGGTCGCGGGGTCGCGGACCACGGCCGGGCGCAGGAGGGCGGCCAGGGACAGGGCGGCGGTGAGCATCAGGGTGAGGCCGAACAGGAAGCCGCCCCACCAGGCCAGCTCGCCGCCGGAGCCGATCAGGCCGCCGAGGGGCTGCAGGTCCTCCATGCCGTCGCCGTCGAGGCCCGCGTACGGCAGTCTGATCGGGCTGTTGCTCGCGATCACCAGCACCGCGCCGGCGGCGGCCCACGCGGCGAACCAGCGGACGCGGCCCGGGCGGGGCGGGCCGAGCGGGTCGGCGGTGTGCGGGCGGGCGATGCGGTAGAGCGCGGCGAGCAGGGCCAGCGCGGCGCCGGCGGCAAGCAGCCAGGGGCCGGCGTCGGTGTACTCGTGGTCGCCGCCGGAGTGGCCGTTGCCGTCGACGGACAGGGCGTACTCCGGTTCGTGGATCAGGGCCAGCACCAGCAGGCCGAGTACGCCTCCGGCGGCGGCGACCACGGCGGGACCCAGCGACCGGTACGCCGGTCCGCGCGGGCCGCCCGGCCGGCCGCCCACCGCCACCGCCGTCATCATGGCGAGCAGGACGAACAGCGAGGCCGGCTGCAGCGGGGTGAGCAGGCCGGACAGGAACGGCGGGGACACCCGGTCGTACGTGTCGCGCACCAGCAGCGACAGCGCCCCGAGGCCGGCGATGACCGCGAACGCGACGACCGACCACAGACCTGGCAACCGCCGCGGCGCCTCGGCCTCCGGCGCCTCGGCTTTCGACGCGCTGGGCTCAGGTGCCGCCGCCTCAGGCTCCGCCGACGACTCGTCCGTCGGTGGCGAAGTCGGTGGCGAAGTCGGTGGCGAAGTCGGAGCGGCAGACGGTGGCGAGACCGGCGCGGCCACGGCAACGGCGGCCCGCGCGACCGGCCCGGCAGATCCGTTTCCGGACGCCGCGCCGAGCCCGGCCGCGGGTGTCGTCTCGAACCCGGCGCCGGGCGCCGGCACGGGCGCCGCGGACACCGGAACGGCCGACACCGGCGCCGCCGCAAAGGCAGCCGTGGTAGGAGCGGCAGCGAAGGCGGCCGTGGCCGGGGCGTCGGCGAGGAGACTGCCGTGCGCGACCACCAGCTCCGGCTGCTCCAGGATCACCGGCGCGATCCCGAGCGCCTGGTGCAGCAGCGTCGCCACGAGCGGCACCCGGCTCCCCCCGCCGACCAGGAACACCCCGGCCAGCCGCCCCGCGGTCACGTCGCTGGCGAACAGCGTCGCCGTGGTCAGGGCGATCGTCCGGTCCAGCCACGGCCGCGCGAGGGCCTCGAACTCCGGCCGGGTCAGGTACAGGTCGACGTCCAGCAGCGGAATCGCCATCGCCGCCGTCGTGGAGCGGCTCAGCAGTTCCTTGGTCGAGCGGGCGTCCTCCCACAGGGCGCGGCGGTGGCGGCGGTCGGCGACCGTGGCCGGCTGTTCGAGGCGCTGCCACACCTCCGGGTTGCGGGTGGCGATCCCGGCCCGGATGCGCTCGACGATGGCGGCGTCGAGGTCGATGCCGCCGACGTCGTCGAGGCCGTTGGCGGCGGCCACGTGCCAGCCGTCGCCGGTGCGGCGCACGACGCTGATGTCGAAGGTGCCGCCGCCGAAGTCGTACACGACGACGGCGTGGCCGTCGGGGACGCGGTGGCCGAGGACGCCGGTGAAGTACATGGCGGCGGCGACCGGCTCGGCGACCAGGGTGGCGGCGGGCAGCCCGGCGGCGGTCGCGGCGTCGGTGAGCAGGGTGCGGCGGGTCGCGCCCCAGCCGGCCGGGTGGGTCAGGACCGTCGCGCCGGGCGGGCCGCCCAGCGTGCGGGTGGCCTCCTCGGCGACCCGGCGCAGGATCGCCTCGACGAGGGTCGGCACCGGCACGTCGTGGCCGTTGAGCAGGACGCTGCCGTCGTCGATGCGGCGTTTCGGGTGCGGCTCGTAGGCGCTGGGCTCGATCCGCGCGCTGCGTTCGGCGTCGCGGCCGACGAGCAGGCCGTCGGCGCCGAGGTACACGGCCGAGGGCAGCAGCGGCGAGGCCTCGAACAGCAGGGCGTCGGCGCGGCCGCCGTCGCGGGCCAGGACGGCGACGGTGTGCGAGGTGCCGAAGTCGATCCCGATCCGGGCGGTCTGCATGATCGTTCTACCTCCAAGACGACGTCCACCGAGTGACGGATGGGCGCGGCCCGCGTTTGATACAGGCTCAGCAATTGACGTCGAAGTCGATGCCGGCCGAGCCGACGTTGGTCTCGTACTCGAACTTGACGCTGAACTTCCGCCGCTCCGCCGGGTACGTGCCGCGGATCTTGACCACGACGCTCGCGCCGGAGGCCAGGGTGCCGGTGGCCGGGGTGACGGTCACGCTGCCGCCCGGCTCGGCGACCCGCGAGGTCCAGGCGACCGACCCGTTCGCCGCGATCAGCTGCACCTCGGTCTGAATGTCCGAACAGGACACCCGCTGGCGGGTCTGCGCGGTGCTGCGCGAGGTCAGCGTGCCGGTCTTCGCGGCCTTCGTGGTGGCCTTGGCCTGCGGGGTGGCGGCCTTCGTGGTGGCCGGTGCGGGCGCGGGCCGCTCGGGTTCGGGCTGGGTCTGCGGTTCCGGCTTGGTCGTGAACCCGCAGCCGAGCAGGAACACGGCGGCCACGGCGGCGGCGAGGCGGACCTTCATGCGCCCACGATCGCCGCCCGGGCGGGCGATGTCGTCAGGGCTGGCACGGATGACAGCGCGCGGGAACCCGGTCATGGTGGCCCGATGAGGCCCCGGGTGCTGATCGTCGACGACCACGCCGGGTTCCGCCTGCTGGCCCGCACGTCCCTGGAGGCCGCCGGCTGCACCGTCGCCGGGGAGGCCGCGACCGGCCGCGACGCCCTGCAGCTGCTCGCGACGACCGTTCCGGATGTGGTACTGCTCGATATCCGCCTCCCCGACGCCGACGGGTTCGCGGTCTGCCGGGCGATCCGCGCGCTGCGGCCGGCGGTGCGGGTCGTGCTGTGCTCGGTCCACCCGGTCGCCGACTACGGTCCCGCCTACGCGGAGTGCGGCGCCGACGGCTTCGTACCGAAGCACGAGTTCACGGCGGATGCGCTCATGCGCGGGCCTGGCGCAGCCGCTGGTACATGAGCACCGCGAGCACCCGCTGGTGCGTGTCCCGCTCGTCCTCGATGCCCAGCGCCCGGTAGACGGCGCGGGTGTGGGTCTCGACGGTACGGTCGTTGATGCCGAGCCGGGCCGCGATCGCGCTGTTGCTCAGCCCGCCGGCCATCAGCTCCACGACCTCCGTCTGCCGGTCGGTGAGTGCGCCGAGCCCGTCGGGGGCCCGGCCGCGCAGCAGCAGCGCGGAGATCTCCGGGTCGACCACGCAGCCGCCGCCCGCGATCCGGCGGACCGCGCCGAGCAGCCCGTCCTTGCCGCTGACGCGCTCCTTGAGCAGGTAGCCGACGCGGTGCATGCCGCCTGAGACGAGCGCCATGAAGTACTCGGCCTCGACGTACTGGGACAGCAGCAGCAGCCCGATGCCGGGGTCGCGGCGGCGGATCTCCACGGCGGCGTGCAGGCCGGTCGGGCCGGGGCCGGGCGGCAGCTGGATGTCGATGATGGCGACGTCGGGCTGCGCCGCCCGCACGGCCTGGACGAGCCGCGGCGCGTCGGGGGCCTCGGCGACCACGTCGACGCCCTGGTGCTTGAGATGGTCGACGAGCAGCTCACGGTACAAGTGATGGTCTTCGGCAATGACGACGCGCATCAGGCCACCTCTGCGAGCGCGGGCAGCACCGCGGCGACGGTCGTGCCCCGGCCGGGCGGGCTGGTGACGGTGAACGTGCCGCCGACGGCGTGGACGCGGTCCTGCAGGCCGAGCAGCCCGCGGCCGCCGTCCGGGGCCGCGCCGCCGGTGCCGTCGTCGGTCACGGCCACGTGCAGGGCGGCGCCGGTGTGCCGCAGCACCACCTCGGCCCGGCCGGCCCGGCCGTGCTTGAGGGTGTTCGCGAACGCCTCCTTGACCAGCAGATACACGGTGTACTCCACGGTCGGCGCCAGCCGCGGCACGTCGAAGCCGGTCAGCGTCACCGGGATCGGCATGGTCGCGGCCAGTGAGCGCACCGCCGGGCCGATGCCGAGGTCGGTCAGGGCCGCGGGGCGCAGGCCGTGCGCGATCTCCCGCAGTTCCCGGGTGACGTCGCGCAGGGCCTGGTCGCTGCGGCGCAGGGCGTCGAGGGCGGGCTCGTCGGCGGTACCGTCGAGGCGGTGCACGGCTTGGTTGAGGTAAGCGGCGGCGACGGCAAGATTCTGTTGGGCCCCGTCGTGCAGGTCCTGGCCGAACCGGCGGCGTTCGGCGTCGGTGGCGGCCACGATCCGCTCCCGGGAGCGTTCGACCTCGGCCAGCATGGCCCCGGCGAGCCGGTGGCGTTCCAGCGCGACGGCGGCCCCCGCGACCACCGCGTCGAGCCGGACGGGGTCCTCCCGCAGCGCCGGATCGTGCACCAGCAGGCCGAGCGGCCGCCCGTCGAAGTCGATGCGGGTGGACGTGCGGGGTTCGTGTGGCTCCGGCGGTACCAACGCGGCGTTGTCGGCGTCGAGGTAGCGCTGGGAGGCGGGGTCCCACACGCCGACCTCCACGGTGTCGTCGCGCAGGCTGCGGCGCAGGAGCGTGCGCAGCGCCGGGATCGAGGCGCCGGCCGGGGACGCGAGCTCGACGAGCAGTTCGTCGACGCGGGTCGGGCCGATGCGCAGCCGCAGCACGCCGGCGAGGAACCCGAGCGGCAGCAGGCAGCACCACGCCTTGTACGCGAGCAGGACCGCCTGGCCGCTGGGGCTGTCGTAGCCGGCGACGCCGCCGACCGCGGTCGCGAGGGCCCCGCCGACGCCGGTGATGAACACCGGGGCGAGGATGAGCCGCAGCGGCGGGCCGGCCGTAATCCAACGGCGGACGAGCACGACGAGGACGCCGAGCGCGACGATGCCGCCGCCGAGTTCCATGCTGTCGGCGACGAACTGGCAGAAGCCGGGTTCGTCCCAGATCATCAGCAGGTTCGGCGGTTTGGTCTGGCCGCGGCTGGCCGGGTTGTAGAACAGCATCCCGAACGCGGGCCAGCCGACGGCGACCACATAGGACAGTGCGGCGAGGCCCTGCTGGACGCGGGTGGTGAGCCGGCCGGTCGGGTACGCGAGCACCAGGTGGGCGCCGAGCGCGGTCGAGAGGTGCGCGCAGAGGCCGCCGATGGCGAAGATCCACGGTGCCCACGAGAACTGCAGGTCCTCGGCGAACCAGCCGGTGCCGTAGAGGACCATGAGCAGCCCGACGCGGTTGCCGGGGCGGCGGCGGTCGGCGACCAGGCCGGCGGCGAGGAACGCGAACCCGGTGATGCCGCCGAACACCAGGTCGGCGATGGGGTGGGAACCGTCGGCGGCCTTGAGGGTCAGCCCGGCCACCCCGACGACGGTGCCGAGCGCCGCGATCGCCGGGACCAGCGCACGGGACAGGCGCATGGCGGGATTGTCGGGCACCGCGGGGGTTTCGTGGCGGCGCCCGACAGAAATCCGTCAGAACGCGTGCCGCCACCCGCCGGCCGCGCTGATGTCCACGCCGTCGCGGATGCCGTGCTCCTCGGCGAGGAAGCCGAGGACCTCGGTGCCGTCGTCGAGGGTGATCCGGCCGAGGCCGAGCGGGGCGGGGACCCCGTCGAGCAGGGCGCCGAGGGCGGGCCGCGGCAGCCGCCACACCTCCAGGGCGATCCCGGCGGCCGGCCCGTCGCCGGTGCGGACCAGCCCGGGCCGGGGGACGCCGGGGCCGGGGAGGCGGAACAGCCGGTACCCGGATGCGGTGCGGGCCCGGTATTCCAGCGCGGCGCCGAGACCCACGAGCTCCCCGTTGAGCGGCAGCCCCGACATGTGCGCCCCGACGACGGCCACGAGCGTCGTGCCCGGTTCCCCCGGTTTCCCGGCCTGTTGGATTGTTTCGCCGGTCCACCGCGCGGCCAAATCCAACAGTGCGTGATCGGCGAACGCAGGCCCGATGAACTGCACCCCGAACGGCAGCCGATCGGGGCGGTGACCGGCCGGAACGGCGACGGCGCACAAATCCAGCAGGTTGACGAAGTTCGTGTACGTCCCCAGCCGCGCGTTGACCGCCACCGGCTCCGCGGCCACGTCGGCGAACGTCGGGTGGCCCGGGGTGGTGGGCAGCAGGAGGGCGTCGATGCCGTACCAGATCGGCTCGGTCGCCTGCCGGAACCCCGCGAGCCGGTCCAGGCCCGCGAACACCTCGGCCCCGGTGACGTTCCGCCCGGGTGTGACGATCCCCTTCACGATCGGGTCGGCGGTCTCGAGGAGATGCCCGAACCCGTGCCAGCGTTCGGCGAGCCACGGCCCGCCGTACAACAGCGTGGCGGCGGCGAGGAAATCCCCGATCGGCACCGGCACCAGCCGCCCGACCCTGGCCGCGTGGTCGAGTGCCGCCTTCCAGGCCACGGCGTGCTCGGGGTCGAGATCGATCGGCCCGTCGGGGACGCCGATGACCCGCGGCCGGGCGGCGACGTGCGCGGGCGGCCGCGGCGGGGCGGCCCGCGACCACGCGTCGTCCGGATCGGCCCCGACCAGGAGATCAAGGGCCTGCCGGGCGGCGCCGACGGTGCGGGTGAACGTCGTGACACAGTCCAGGGACCGGCACGCGGGCAGCACCCCGGCGGTGGAGACCAGCCCGCGGGTCGGCTTGAGCCCGACGATCCCGTTGAACGCGGCGGGCACCCGCCCCGACCCGGCGGTGTCGGTCCCGAGCGCGAGCGGCACCTCCCCGGCGGCCACGGCCAGGGCGCTGCCGGAGCTGCTGCCGCCGCTGACGTGGGCGGCGCTGAACACCGAACCGCTCGCCCCGTACGGGCTGCGCGTCCCCACGAGACCGGTGGCGAACTGGTCCATGTTGGTCTTGCCGAGCGGTACGGCGCCCGCCTCCTCCAGCCGCCGCACGGCGGTCGCCGACCGCTTCGCGACCCGGTCCTCCAGCGCGGGACAGGCGGCGGTGGTGGCCAGGCCCTCGACGTCGATGTTGTCCTTGACCGCGAACGCCTGCCCGTGCAGCGGCCCGTCGGGCGCGTCCCGGCGCCGCCGCTCGACCTCGGCGGGATCGAAGCGGCTGATCCAGATCATGTGTGTCATGGGACCACCCCGTTGTTTCCCGCGCGTGAATACTGATCCGGTGATCGAACGCCGCAATCCGCCGGGCGTGCACCCCACGGCCGGCTACAGCCACATCACCGTGTCGACCGGGCGGCTCGCGCATCTCGCGGGTCAGTGTCCCCTGGATCTCGGCGGTTCGGTGGTCGGCCCGGGCGACCACGCGGCCCAGACCGACCAGGTGATCGCCAACTGCCTGGCCGTGCTCGCCGCCGCCGGTGCCGCCCCGGCCGACGTCGTCCGGTCCGTCATCTACGTCGTCAGCGCCGAGAGTTCGGTGCTGTCGGCGGTGTGGCGGCGGCTCAACGACTCCCCGCTCGGCCCCGCGTTCACCTCGGCCAGCACCCTGCTCGGCGTGGCCGCGCTGGGCTACGAGGGCCAGCTCGTCGAGGTCGACCTGACCGCCGCCCTGCCGTGAGCGCGCGCGGCGCCCGGCGTGGAGAGCTCGCCCTGCGCGACTGGCTGCGGCCCCGGCTCACCCCCGCGATGCTCGACGACCTCGCCCGCCTCGACCACGGCATGCAGGTCGAGGAACACCGCGCCGCCCTGCAGGAGCTGCTGCTCGTCAAGCACCTGCCGACCGAGCTGGACTGGACCCCGCGCGAGGTCCTCGAGCTGGCCTCCCACGAGGCACCCCCGCTGCCGCGGCTGTTCGCGTGCACCGTCCTCGTCCGGGCCGGCGCGCTCAACCCGGCCCGCATCGTCGCGGCACTGGTCGACGAGGCCCTCGCCCTCGGCCCGGACGCGACCGATGCCGCGGCGGACTTCCTGACCTGGTGCCGCGACCACGAACCCGACGACGACGTACGCCCGATCCTGGCTCAGGCCCTGACCCGGCTCGCATAGGCCGCCCGGCTGGTCTCGATGTCCGCCCCGTGCTCGCTCGCCCACCCGGCCAGCGCCAGCGCGGGCGCGATCAGGCTGCGACCGAGCTCCGTCAGGTTGTACTCGACCCGCGGCGGCACCTCCGCGTGCACCGTCCGCGCGACGAGCCCGTCCCGCTCCAGATTGCGCAGCGTGAGCGTCAGCATACGCTGGGAGATGCCAGGAATCTGCGCCTGCAGGTCGGTGAAGCGCACCGTGCGCTGATCCAGCGTGGCGACCACGAGCAACGTCCACTTGTTGCAGATCTGGTCGAGAATGGGCCGGATCGTCCGCCCGCCGTCACCGCGGATCAGGCACAGCTTGCTGGGGTTGGGCACATGCATGTTCCTTTTGTACGCCCCGATTCCGTGCCCCATCATCGGTCCCATGGAGCTTGCGTACTGGATTCTCGGCGGACTGCTCGCCCTCTTCTACCTCTACGCCGGCGGCAAGAAGGCGGTGCAGAGCCGCGAGCAGCTGCTGCCGATGATGGGCTGGGTCGACACCATGCCCATGCCGCTGGTACGGACCATCGGCGTCCTCGAGCTGCTCGGCGCCGTCGGCCTGATCCTCCCGCCGCTGACCGGCATCGCCCCGGCGCTCGCCCTCGCCGCCGCGGCCGGCCTGGTGCTGATCCAGATCGGCGGCATCGTCACGCACCTGCGCCGCGGCGAGGCCCGCCTCATCGGCCTCAACATCGGCCTGCTGCTCGCCGCCGCCGTCACGGTCTGGCTCGCCACCGTTTGGCTCTGATGTTCCGGCCCCGCGCGGTGCCATACTCCCCCGCATGAAACCCACGGTCCAGTCCTGGACGCTGATGATCGCCGGCGGCGTCTTCATCCTCATCGGGCTGGCCGCGTCGGTCGGCATGCTGAAGTCCCGCTTCAGCATGGTCGTGGCGATCGCCGTGGGCCTGGTCCTGCTGACGGTGGGCGTCAGCCTCTACCTCCGGCCCCTGGCCTCGCATTGACGGTTCGCGTTCAACCAACCGCCTTCGTGTGTACAGCCTGTGCCCCTACCTTCGCCGCATGCGTCGACCGGTGGCGGGCGTGCTCGCGTCCCTCGTCATGGCATGTTCCCTCAGCACCGCACCGGCGGCCGCGGCGGCTGATCCGGTCGGCGGTCCCGGCGGCATCCGCTTGCGGGTGATGACCCTCAACATCCTCTACGGCGGCGACGACTACGACCTGTCCACCGGCGACTTCTGCGCCGAACCGGACGGCTGCCCGCAGACCCTCCGCGAGCTGGAACGCCTCATCCGCGACGCCCGGGCAGACGTGGTCGGCGTGCAGGAGCCGGAGCGCAACGCCGAGCGGATCGCCGCCGACCTCGGCTGGTACGGCAGCAACCGCGCCCACGTCATCTCCCGCTACCCGCTGATCGACCCGCCCGGCAGCGGCGGCCTGTACGTCTTCGTCCAGGTCGCCCCGGGCCGCGTGATCGCGGTCGCGAACACCCACCTCCCCTCGGACCCGTACGGCCCGTACCTGGTCCGCGACGGCGGCACCCGCGACGAGGTCCTGGCCCTGGAGCGCAGCGTCCGCCTGCCGGCCGTCCAGCCGCTGGTGCGCGTCCTGCCGACCCTGGCCCGCCAGGGCATCCCGGTCCTGCTCACCGGCGACTTCAACAGCCCGTCCCACCTGGACTGGACGCCGCCGGTCGCCGCGGTACGCCCGGAGGTCCGCTACCCGGTCCGCTGGCCCGCGAGCGCCGCCCTGGCCGACGCCGGCCTCGTCGACACCTTCCGCGAGGCCCACCCCGACCCGGTCCGCACGCCTGGCTTCACCTGGACCCCGGGCGGCCCCGAGACCGACCCCCACGAGGTGTACGACCGCATCGACTGGGTCCTGCGCGCCGGCCCCACCCGCACCATCGCCAGCGAGGTCGTGCCCTGGTCCCGCGCGCCGCACCCGTCCGCCACCACCGACGCCACGCTCGCGACCACCACCTCCTCGCCCGCCGCCGACCACCTCAGTGGCACGTCGGTTGCCGGCCCGTCGTCCTCGGCCACAGATCGCAGCGCCACGACCGCGGGTCGTGCACCGCACGCGGCCGGCAGCACGGCCGCCGCGACCGGCGCCGCGACGGCAGATGCCGGGCGCGCGCCGTACCCGACCGACCACCGCGGCGTCGTGTCCACTGTGGACGTGCAGGCCGCGGTGCCGCCCGCGCTGGTCGCCCCGGCCACGCGGCGCGTGACGGTCGGGCAGCCGCTGGCGGTCGCGTTCCACCAGCCGGCGTCCCGCGGCGGCGCGGTCGCCCTGGTCGACGACCGCGGCCGGACGGTCGCCGCCCAGCCGACGGGCCGCACCGACGGGACCGTCACCTTCCGCACCAAGGGCCTGGCGCGGGGCCACTACCGCCTCGTGCTGCTGGCGGCGGGAGGGCGGCAGCTGTCGGGTACCGACGCGTGGTTCTATGCCCCTGAAGAAGGCACGTCGTTGACCGTGGATCGGCCCGTGTTCAAGGCCGGGCAGCCGATCGGGCTGCACTTCACCGGTGCCCCGGGGATGGGGCTCGACTGGGTTTCGATCTTCCGCTGCACCTCCGATGGCTGCGCCGGGAACGACGAGTACCTGGTCTACGCCTACACGGGCTCCGCGATCGAGGGCGCTGTGTCGATCGGCCCCGGCTCGACTGCCGGTTACGAGTCGTGGCCGCTGCCGCCCGGCCGCTATGTCGCGCGCCTGCTGCCGGACGACGGTCTTCGCTCGGTTGCCTCGTCCTCGGAGTTCCGCATCGCCGCCTGACCATCATTGCACCGCGCGACCGACTATGGCAAACTGCAATAGTGCGAGATGCCATAGGAGGTGGGAGATGCGGAAGCCGGACCGGGACATGGCCTCGCTGACCGTCCTCGCCCTCCTGCTCACCGGCCCGCGGCACACCTACGAGATGGCCCTGCTGATCGAGCGGACCCACAAGACGTTCGTGACGGGCCTGCCCCGCAGCCTCTACCACGCCGTCGACAAGCTCCTCGCCGCCGGCCACATCCAGGTCGCCGACACCACCCGCGACGGCGCCCGCCCCGAACGCACCGTCTACGAGCTCACCGACGACGGCCGGCTGCGCCTCGTCGAATGGGTCCACCTGATCCTCAGCGAGCCCGACACCGACTCGTCGCTGTTCGGCCCCGCCCTCACCTACTGCGGCTGCCTGCCCCCGATGGAGGTCACCGAGGCGCTGCGCTACCGACGCACCGAACTCGACCGCCGGGCCGCCGAAACCCGCCGCGTCCTGGAGGCGACCCGCGACACGGTGCCCAGAATCCTCATGGTCGAGGTGGAGTACGAGGCCGCGCGCCTGGAGGCCGAGCGGGCCTTCGTCGACGGGCTGCTCGCCGACATCAAAACGGGCCGCCTCACCTGGTCCACCAACCCCGACGACCTGGCCGACATCGACGAGCTCCTGCGGGAGGACGGATGAAGCTGCTGTACTCCGCGACCGCCCCGATCAACGCCCCGCTCGCCGACGTCCTGCCCCTGATCGACGGCGACTTCGCCCTCGACGTCATGGTGCCCCCGGCCGCGCGCGCCCACGTCGACGTCGACCACCGCCCGGGCGTGCTCGGCTTCCAGGGCCACTGGTGGTACCGCGGCGAGCTCGAGGCCACCGCCACCCCGACCGGCACCGACCTGACCTACCGCGTCTACAACATCGCCAAGCGCGGCAGCGCCTGGGCCGTCCCGCTGGCCAACAAACTGTTCATCGGCTACGACCAGACCGTCCGCGCCGGCGTCACCGGCGTGGCCGCCGCGATCGAACGGCACCTCGCCACCTGACGCTCCCCCACCCGCGCCCCACTCCGGCGCGGCGCGCACCCCGATCGTCCGCGACCCACCCGACGCCCGCCCCGAGCCACGGTGAACGGCCGGCCGACGAGCGACCCGGTCCATCGACGGGCTAAGGCCGCTCCAGAGCGGCCCGGATGTCGGCACCGAGCGCCTCGAACTCCCCCGGCGCGAGGTCCAGGATCCCGCGCTCGGCCATCAGCGCCCGGTACTGCTGCTCCCCGTACGGCACGCCGGGCGGCAACGGCGCCACGTGCCAGTGCACGTGGGCGTTGCCCTGCATGCTGCCGAGCGACAGCAGATAGGTCCGCTCGGGCCGCACCACCTCCGCGACCGCGCGAGCGACCAGGTGCACCACGCCCTGCATCGCGAGGTACTCCTCCGGACCCAGCCCGCCGACCACGTCCTCGACGTGCCGGCGCGGGGCGACGAGCGTGTACCCGCGCAGCGTCGGGTACCGGTTGAGCCAGGCCACGTGGACGCCGTCGTCGTACACGAGGACGTGCTCGTATCCCGGCTCACCGGCCACGAACGCGCAGATGAAGCAGCGCCCCGTCCGCACCCGCCGCTCGTAGCCGGCCAGATCCATCGCCACCCGCCGGTCGCCGCCGCTCATCCGGTGACCGTACTGCCAGGAACTCCCTCGACCGGCCCACCTTCGACGGAGGCCCGGCGGCAATCCTCGCCGGACAGCACACGACCAGGGCGATCCCGGACGACTTCCACGATCCGGACGACACCCGCCCGGTTCACGCCGTTCCCGCAGGCGGGCTCAGGACGCGTCGGCGGGCACGGCAGCGGCCTCGAACTTGGCCACGGCCTCGGCGAACTGCACGACCGCCGCCTCGGCCTCCGCACGACCGGTGGCGCCGAAATAGTCGCGGGCGGCGATCTTCGCGATCCAGGTGCGGAACCGCTCCAGCTCGGCCTCGGACTCCTCCACCTCCGCGTACGTCACCCGGCCGCGGGCGGCCCCGGCGGCGAGCTCGGCCAGCAGCGGGGGCGTCCGCTCCAGGATCTCCCCGTACTCGGCGTCGCGGGCCACATTGAACTGGTCCACGACGCTGGCCAGCTCCCGCGGGTCGTCGAGCGTGACGGTGAGCACCTGCCCGGTGCCCCCTTTGGCCAGCACCTGCCCGATGAGCCGCCGCACCTGGCGCGCGATCTCCTCGCGGGCCGGCAGCAGGCACACCGACTGCTGCAGGTACAGGGCGCCGAGCGCGCGCAGGTTGCGCCACACCGTCACCCGCAGGCCGGAGGTGCCGCCGGCGGTCGAGACCGAGATCAGCAGGAACGGCTCGGCGTCAACCACGCAACGAACGTAACACGTCGATGCAACGACTGTTGCACCACATGGTCACGACCGAACTCCATGGGTGCGACCACGTCGCGTCCCGCGTCCTAGGAAACTAGGAGCTGGCTGAGGAACTGACCGCAGCCGCGACCGCAGCCGGTGTTCGGCGCATGGGCAGCAGCAGGGCCGGGATCAGCGTCAGGGCGGTGAAGGCCAGAACCCACCAGAATGTCCGCGCGAAGGCCTCCGCACCAGGGGCGCTGCGCTGCAGGATCGCGGCCAGCACCGCCGCCCCCACCGAGGCGCCCACCGTCTGGATCATCGTCAGGGCGCTCGTCGCCGCCGGGATGGACGACGGGTCCAGGCCCTGGTACGCCGCTGCCGAGACCGGGACCGCCACCGCCGCGATGCCGATGCCCCACACCAGCAGGGCCGCCGCGAGGAGCAGGGCCGGCGGGTGGCGGTCGACCTGGGTGTAGGCCACCGCGGCCGCCGTGGAGATGGCGATGCCGGCCAGCACGACCGGCCGGGCGCCCACGCGATCGGTCAGGCGGCCCACGTACGGCAGGGCGAGCATCGTGCCCAGGGCCTGCGGCGCCAGGAACAGGCCGGCCGAGAGCGCGGTGCGGCCGGCGGACTGCTGGAAGTACAAGGGAATCAGCATCAGGGCGCCGAAGATGGACAGCCGGGACAGGAAGTTGAGCGCCGACGCCGCGCTCAGGGCGCGGTGGGAGAACAGGCGCACGTCGATGAGCGGGTCGGGCGTGCGCAGGGCGTGCACCGCGAACGCGGCCAGCAGCGCCGTGCCGATCGGGAGCAGCCACCACAGCGGGCGGGACAGGGCGTACACGAGGATCGCCAGCGCGGGCGACAGCAGCGCCACGCCGAGCAGGTCGAGGGCGGCGGGGCGGCGCGGGCCGGCGGTGATCGTGCGGTACGAGAGGAGGACGGAGAACAGGCCGATCGGGACGTTGACGAAGAAGATCCAGCGCCAGCCGAGGCCGTCGACGATCGCGCCGCCGAGCAGCGGGCCGGCGATCGGGGCGAGCTGGGCGGGGACGGCGGCCAGGGCCATCACGCGGCCGCGCCGCGACTCGCCCGCCGCGGTGGCCAGGATCATCAGGCCGAGCGGAATGATCATGCCGCCGCCGAGGCCCTGCAGGGCGCGGAAGGCGATCAGGGACGCGGCGTTCCAGGCGAGGCCGCACAGCAGCGAGCCCGCGACGAAGACGGCCAGCGCGGACAGCCACACCGCGCGGGTGCCGAAGCGGGTGGCCAGGCTGCCGGTGAGCGGGACGACCATCGCGATCGTGAGCAGGTACACCGTGTTGACCCACTGCACGACCGCGAACTCGCGGCCCAGGTCGGCCAGGGCGATGGACACCATCGTCATGTCGAGCATCGCGGTGAAGGTTCCGGCCACCACGACGGCGCCGAGTTTCCAGAGGGCCATGGCTACACTGTACGGTGTAGTACATGATTCGTGAGGGGTCGGCCGCCAAGCGGGCGGCGATCGTGCGCGCCGCGCTGGACGTGTTCGTGCGCGAGGGGTATGCGCGGGCCGGCATGGACGCCATCGCCGAAGCGGCCGGGGTCTCCAAGCGCACGATCTACGACTACTACGGCGGCAAGGAGCGGCTGTTCCTCGAGACGCTGGAGGCGACGCAGGAGGCGCACACGGCGGCGTTCGAAGCGCTGCTCGCCGGTACCGTCGAATCGGACGCCGACCTCGCCGGCGCGCTCACCGCGTTCGGCCGCGCGTTCGCCCGCGAGGTCGCGCGCTCACCGCAGCGCGCCGCCCTCCTGCGCCTGATGATCGCCGAGGCGCCGCACTTCCCCCAACTGCTCGACCGGGCCGGGGCCGCCGGGGCGGTGCAGCGCGCCCTCGCCGACCGGCTCGCCGGGCTGGCCGCCCGCGGGCTGCTGGACATCGCCGACCCGATGGAGGCCGCGGAGGTCCTGGGGCTGCTGGTCACGGGGCGGGTGCACGCCCGTTCCTGGTACGGCGCCGTCCCCCTCGACGACGCCGAGATCGACCGTCTCGCCACCGCCGGGGTGCAGGTGTTCCTGCGGGCGTACGCCCGGCGGTAGCGGCTCCAGGTCCGCCCGCCACGCCACCCAGCGGCTCTGCGGGCGGAGGCGTTTCGCCTGGTACATCGCGGTGTCCGCGCGGTGCACGAGCTCGTCGTGGGTCAGCTCCCCCGGCGCCGACACCGCCACCCCGATGCTCGCGGCCAGGGTGATCGCCTTGCCGTCGATGATCACCGGGTGGGTGGAGGCGGCGATCCGGCCGGCCACGCGGTACGCCTCGGCCGGGCTGAGCAGGCCCGGCAGCACCACCGCGAACTCGTCCCCGCCGAGGCGCGCCGGCAGGCCGTTGCGGGGCACGCACCGGCGCAGCAGTTCGGCGAAGCGCAGCAGGGCCGTGTCACCCGACGCGTGGCCGAGGGTGTCGTTGATCTGCTTGAAGCCGTTCATGTCGAGCACGAGCACGCCGGCGTACCGCCCGGTGCGCGCGCCCCGCTCCAGCGCGCGGTTCGACGTGGCCCGGAAGCGGGTGCGGTTGGCCAGGCCGGTCAGGGTGTCGGTGACCGCCTGCTCGTCGCTCTCCCGCTGCACCAGCGTGAGCCGGGCGAGCACGAGCGCGCTGAGCGTGGCGCCGCCGAGGGCCAGGCCGCCCCACGGGTAGAACGCGCCCTCGGTGGCGGCCGCCGAGAGCATGAGCGCGTGGACGCCGCCGACCGCGACGAAGGGCAGACAGCGCGCCGGGAACAGCCCTCTTCGGCGGGTACGGGCGGTGCGGCCATCCGTCCGGCACTGCTCGACCGAGGCGGCGGCGAGCAGGGCGTCCGCGGCGACCCAGCAGACGAACTGCCACGGCGAGTGCAGGCCGGCCTGGCCGCGGCCGTTGAGGTACCCGTGGACGGCGTCACCGGCGAAGAGGACCATCGCGCCGGCGGCGAGCGTGCGCAGGGGCTGGTTGCCGGCGCCGTCCGGGCCGCGCAGCAGCACCCGGGCCACGCTGAAGAGCAGAGCAAGATCCGCCACCGGGTACACCACAATGCTCACCAGTGCGGGCGCGGACAGGCCGTGGCGGCTGACGTAGGGGCCGAACGCGGTGAACCAGAGCAGCATCGAGCCGCCGACCAGCACGGTGAGCGCGTCGATGGCGGTCTTCCAGCGCCCGCGGCGGTTCGTCGGGGCGAGCGGGAACAGCTGGACGGCGACGAGCAGCGCGACCACGAACGCGATGTGCGTGACGTCCGCCGCGAATGTGAGGCCATCGGCGCCGGTGAGCACCAGCAGCGGCGGCGAGGCGACGAGGATCGCGAAGCTCACCGCCACCGCCCGCCACGCCGGTCCCGCGCGGCGCCCGGCGCGCACGGCGGCCACGAGCCCGATGACGCCGAACGTGATGCGCGACAGTTCGGCGGCGCCCTGGTACGCGCGCGACCCGGCCGGCAGCAGGCCGCCGGCGAGCACCAGGACCACGACCGCGTACAGCAGCCCCAGCAGCAGATGCGGTCGCCACGCGCGCACGAGGTCTGATCGGCGCGCTGTTCGGGTACCTGAGCAATAGGTCCCACGCTGTTAAGGTGGTGCGTCGTGACCGTCTCCGCCTGGGTCTGGGCCGCGACGCTGGCCGGCGTGGGCGTCATGCTCCTGGTCGACCTGGCCATCGTCGCCCGCCGGCCGCATGAGCCCTCGATCCGGGAGTCGTCGATCTGGGTCAGCGTGTACATCGCGCTCGCGCTGCTCTTCGGCCTGTTCGTGCTGCTCAAGTGGGGTCAGGACCCGGCCGGCGCGTTCTACGGCGGCTGGCTCACGGAGTACAGCCTGTCCGCCGACAACCTCATCGTCTTCGTCATCATCATGGGCCGCTTCCGGGTCCCGCGCGAGCAGCAGCAGCGGGTGCTCATGGTCGGCATCGTGCTGGCCCTGGTCCTGCGCGGCGTGTTCATCGCGGCCGGGGCCGCCGCCATCAGCCGGTTCTCGTGGGTGTTCTACATCTTCAGCCTGTTCCTCGTGTACACGGCGGTGCGCATGGTCACCGACGGCGAGCCGGACGGCGAGGGATTCAAGGAGAACCCGCTCGTGCGCTGGTCGCGGCGGGTGCTGTCGCCGACCGTGGTGGTGCTGGTGGCGATCGGCACGACGGACCTCATCTTCGCGCTGGATTCCATCCCGGCGGTGTTCGGGCTGACGTCCGAGCCGTACCTGGTCCTCACCGCCAACGTGTTCGCGCTGATGGGGTTGCGGCAGCTGTACTTCCTCATCGGCGGGCTGCTGGACCGGCTCGTGTACCTGTCGCTGGGGCTGGCGGTGGTGCTGGGCTTCATCGGCGTGAAGCTCTTCCTGGAGGCCCTCGCCGACAACTCCCTGCCGTTCGTCAACGGCGGCGACCCGGTGCACTGGGCCCCGCACATCGGCATCCCGCTCTCCCTCGGGGTCATCATCGCCACCCTGGCCGTGACCACGGTCGCCTCGCTGATCAAGTCGAAGCGCGACGCCCGGGCCGGCCGCTGATGCTGACCCTGTCCCGCACCGACGCCCGCCGCCTGGCCGTGCGCGCCCAGCTGCTCGCGTCCCCGCGCCCGACCGGCCTGTTCGCGACAATCCAACACCTCGCGGAACTGCAGAACGACCCGACGGCGTACGTCGCCCGCAACGCCGACCTCGTCCTGTGGACCCGCCTCGGCCCGTCCTACGAGCCTTCCGGCCTGCGCGACGCCCTCGACGAGCAGGCGCTGCTGGAGCTGCAGGGCATGATCATGGTGCCGGAGGACCTGGCGCTGTACCGCGCCGAGATGGCGGCCTGGCCGACGCAGGACTGGCAGGAGGGCCTGAGCGTCTGGGTCGAGGCCAACACCGGGTGCCGCCTCGACATCCTGGCGCGGCTGCGCGCCGACGGGCCGCTGCCCGTGCGCGACCTGCCGGACACCTGCGACGTACCGTGGCGCTCCTCCGGCTGGAGCAACAACCGCAACGTGGGCCGGATGCTCGACGCCCTGGTCCAGCGCGGCGAGGTGGCCGCGGCCGGCCGCCGGGGCCAGGAGCGCCTCTGGGACCTGGCCGACCGCATCTATCCCGACGAGATCGTGCCGCTGGATGAGGCCCTGCGCATTCGCGACGAGCGCCGCCTGCGGTCCCTGGGCATCGCGCGCGGCGGGACGGCGGGCGAGCCGGCCGTGGTCGAGGGCGTGCGCGGCGAGTGGCGGGTAATCCCCGAGCTGTTGGATACCGCGTTCCGGGGCCGCACGGCGTTGGTTTCCCCGCTGGACCGCCTCGTCTACGACCGCAGACGCATGACCGAACTGTTCGAGTACGAGTACCAGCTGGAGATGTACAAGCCGGCCGCCAAGCGCCGCTGGGGCTACTGGGCGCTGCCGATCCTGCACGGGGACCGCCTCATCGGCAAGCTGGACGCGGCCGCCGACCACCGCGCCGGGGTGTTGCGGGTCGCTGCGGTCCACGAGGACGCGCCCTTTTCCAAAGCCCAGGCCGCAGCGGTACGGCGTGAGCTCACCGCCCTCGCCGCCTGGCTTCACCTCGACTTGTAAACACCCACGAATGCGCGCGCCGCCGCCAGGTGCTCCCGGACGGCCGCGGCGTGGGCGGGCCGAGCGGCCGCGATGGCCTCGAGCCGGCGGCGGCGATGGTGACCGACGCGTTGGACGGCCCCTGCGCGGCCCGGGTGAGCAGCCCCCGCTCGGCCATCCGGGTCAGCTGATGCGACAGCCGGCTCTTGTGCCACCGCATCGACGCCGTCTACCTGGCGGCGAAGTCGGCGGTCGAGACGATGACCCGCGCGGCCGCGAAGGAACTGGCGCCCGGGGGCATTACCGTCAACGCCGTCGCACCGGGCGCCATCGCGTCGCCGATGTTCTTCGAAGGCAAGACGCCGGAGCAGATCGAACAGGCGGCCCGCAACCATCCGGCCGGCCGGCTCGGCACCCCGGACGACATCGCCGCCGCCGTCGCCCTGCTGCTGAGCCCGGACGCCGCCTGGATCAGCGGCCAGACCCTCCGCGTCAACGGCGGCGCCGCCTGACCACCCACAGCGCGGCCCCGGGTGGCGGGATTGTCGAATTACTGGATTACCAATAATCGTAATCGCGGTAATTCGGCGGCGGTCACTCCGCGTGACAACCGGGCTCGTGCCAACTTCGGGCGGCGGCGTCAGAAGGCCCAGTCACCGCCCGCCGGGCAGTAGGTGCAGCCGTCCGCGGTGTGCAGGGCCGTGTAGGCGTGACTGCTGAACCGCCGGTCCCGCTCGCGGGCGCAGTCCGGGCCCAGGCTGCACGTGTCGTCCAGCTCGTGCACCGTCGCCGTGCCGGGGCAGGTCCAGCGGCCCGGCACGGCGGGCGGCCCCGGGTCCTCGACCGGCGCGAAGTCCTCGGGGTGGGCGAAGTAGCGGCGCTCGAACGCCGCGTACAGGCCGTACTCGAGCGCGTAGAACGCGTGGTTGTACCGCTCCTCCAGGTGCTCCCGCTCCCAGTCGGCGTCGGCGATCCGGCGGGTCAGGGCGGCCAGGTCCGGTAACCCCAGGTAGTCGAACGCGTCGGCGGCGGCCAGGACCTCGTCGCGGGTGGAGGTGTCGAGGACGGCGGAGGTGCCGCTGCCCATGATCCGGCCGTACGGTTTCGACATCGCGCCCAGCTGCAGGTCGCCGATCCGGCCCCCGGTGGCGTCCATGCCACGGTTCCAGACCTGGACCGAAGCGGGGGAAGAATCCAGCATCGCACGGACGGTACAGTCGGCGCGTGGCCACGGTCCAGGTAACCTTCGTCGATGCCGGCAGCGGCCAGCCGTTCGCCCGCTCCGAGATGCCGGCGGAACAGCTGCCCGAGAGCTTCGCGGCGCAGACCTCCCTCCAGCTCGGCCAGGACCAGTGGGTGGTCGAGCGGGCCGAGCCCGAGACCCGGGCCGAGGCGACCGCCCGCGGGCAGATGGTGCTCACGCTGCGCCGCGTCGAGATGATGGCGCCGCAGGACATTCTGTACTCGCTGCCGACGCTCTGCGCCGAGCTGCCGCCGCTCGCCGACGAGGCCGCCGGGGCCGATGCGCTGGTGCTGCACGAGGACGACTGGCGGCAGGTCGAGCTCGCCTCCCGCGGGAACGCGGCCGCGATCGACGGGGAGCTCGCGGCGATCCGGCGGATCTTCACCGAGCACCGCCGGGGCGCCGGGTTCGACCAGATCCACCTGCGGGAGCTTGCCGCGCTCGGCGAGCCGCTGCCGTCCTGGGCCCAGGTCCGGGCGAACCTGCCGCGGCCCGATCGGGAGCTCGGCGGGGTCCGTTTCCGCGACGCCCCCAACCGCGTCGCCGGATCGTTCGCGCTCGCCTACGGCGCCGGCTCCGTCTGCTACGGCGTCGTGCAGCAGGACCGGGTCACCGTGCTCGGCCTGATCGGCACGCCGCCGGTCGCCGACCTCGCCCGCGCACTGGACCTCGTCGTACTCGACTGGTGCCGAGCCAACGGCTGAAGAGGCAATGATCACGTGGCAGAACGCGGCTCGGCGGGCATGATCAACGGGTGAGTGGTGCGCGCGGCGACGGGCTGGTCGAGGTCGGGGCCGGGGACCTCACCGTCGTCGTGGGGGCGGCGGTGCCGACGAGCCTCAGCCTGTACAAACGGCATGCTGAACTTGCCGAGGACTTTGCGGGGGCGCGGACCGACGGGTTCAGCTTCGTTGCCGTCCGTGACGTCGGGGACTGGCCGCGGCTCGTCGTCACGCAGCGCTACTCCCCCGCCGAGAGCGGGTTCACGCCCGGTGTGCTGCTCGTGCCGAAGCGGCGGCAGGTGTTCGTCGGAGCCGGCACCCGGCTGCTTGCCTACGAGGCCAGGGAGGGCACCTGGCGCCGGCAGTGGGAGGACACCGCCGAGGGCGGCTTCTGGCAGTGGCGGCGCCACAAGAACACCGTGCTCATGAGCGCCGAGCTCGAACTCGCGGCGTGGACCAGCGACGGCGGCAAGCTGTGGTCGACGTTCGTGGAGCCGCCGTGGTCGTACCGCGTCGACGGCTCCACCGTCACGCTCGACGTCATGGGCTCGGTCCGCCGCCTGGCGTTGCGCACCGGCCGGTGAAGCGCCGCCGGGTGCACGCTTCGACGCGGGCGGAAAGGTCGGCGTCGGTGACGCGGCCGGTCCGTGCAGGCCGGCCGGGCGGGGCCGGCCGGCCTGCTCCCCTCGGGTGTGGTGCTACGGGACGGTTTCGATCTGCGCGAGCGTGAACTGCTGGTTGGCGCCCCCGCCGTAGGTCCATTGCTGGATCGTGGCGCCGTTGGCGGTGGAGACGTCCTGGACGTCGAGGGCCTTGCCGCTCACCTTGTTGACGATCTTGACGGTGCCGGTGGCCGCGGTCGTGATCTGCCAGCGCTGGATGTCGGTGCCGCGGTCGTCCCACTGTTCGACGACGGCGCCGTTGGCGGTGGAGGAGCCCCGAATCTGCAGGACCTTGCCGGTACCCGTGGAGACGATCTTGTAGTAGCCGCCGCCCGCGGGCTGCAGCCGCCACCGCTGGTTGGGGTTGCCGACGTAGTCCCACTGCTGGATGGTGCCGCCGTTGGCGGTCGACACGTCACGGACGTCGAGGGCCTTCCCGCTGTGTTTCGCGGCGATCTCGTAGGAGGCGTTGGGGTTGATGGTGGGGTCGCCGGACGGGCTGGCCGTCGGGCTCGGTGAGGCCGTCGCCGTGGTCGTGGGTGACGGGGTGCCGCCGGGCAGCCGGCCGGTGACCTGGAGTTCGTAGAGCGAGTATCCGTAGGTGGTGGCGCGGGCGGTGCCATAGAGGCGCAGGTACCGGCCGGTGCCGTTGACGGTGAGGGCGTCGGTGCCGCCGTCGCCGCTGGTGGTGCTGGAGATGGTGGTCCAGGTGGCGGCGTCGTCGGAGGTCTGGATCTGGTAGGCGCGGCCGTAGGCGGCTTCCCAGTTCAGGGTGACGCTGTCGATGGTGTAGGTACGGCCGAGATCGACCTGCAGCCACTGCGGGTCGCTGAACGCGCTGGACCAGCGGGTGCCGGGGTCGCCGTCGGTGGCGGCCTCGGCGGGCGTGCCGCCGTTCTCGGCCGAGGATGCGGTGGTGGGCCGGCCTTCGGCGAGGTTGCCGGACTGCGGGCAGCCGCTGGTGTCACCGTCGGCGTCCGGCCACAGATAGGTGCCGACGGTCTTGGCGGGCAGCGTGGTGGTGATGTGCTCGCAGCCGGCCCGCAGCGTGAACGGCTGGTCGTTGCCGGTCTGGTTGACCACGACGGTGACGAGGGTGCCGTCGGGGTTGCGGAACGCGACGTCGGTGACGGTACCGGAGTTGCCGTAGTTGCTCTTCACGCGCTGGGCGCCGCGGGCGACGAACTTGGAGAACTGGGCGAAGATGTAGTACTCGGGGAGCGCCCAGTAGGTGTCGGGGCTGCTCGGACTCTGGATGAGCATGCTGGGGTCGGGCGAGCCGGACCACTGCTCGGGTCGGCGGTTCTGGTCGAGCATCGTGACCCAGTCCTGGTACATGATCGACTGGTTGCGGAAGTACTGCACGATGCGGTCGGCGCCGGAGGTACCCCAGACCGCCCGTTCGGTCATCGCCATGTCCTTGCCGGGGTAACTGGTCTTGACCTGGCTCATGGCGGGTGGGTCGCCGCCGTAGTCGTGGAACGCGATGCCGTCGACGGCGTCGAACGCGTCACTGGGTGACCCGGGCCGGCCGAGGACGCCGGCGGCGTAGCCGGGGCCGTCGGAGAAGTTGTGGTCGAACGCCCAGATCCTGGTACTGCCGGCGCCGTTGCCGTTGAGCTCGGCGCGCAGGGCGACGGCGAGGCGGCGTTCCTGGTCGGGGGTGACGGTCATGCCGGGGTAGTCGCCCGGGGCGAACAGCGGCTCGTTCTGCAGGGTGAGGGCGTACAGGGGCAGGCCCTGGGCGGCGTAGGCGGTGACGGCCTTGCGCAGGTAGGTGGCGAAGGTGGGGACCTGGGCGTCGAGCAGCGGGCCGCCGGTGATGGCGTTGTTGGCCTTCATCCACGGCGGCGCGCTCCAGGTGCTGCCGAACAGCAGCAGGTTCGGGTTGATCGCCTTGGCCTCGCGCAGCACGGCGATGATGTTGGAGTCGATGTCCTTCTGGATCGAGAACCGGGACAGGCCGGGATCCGCGGGACCATCGTCGTAGGTGTAGAACTGCCGGGAGGTGAAGTCGCTGGTACCGAGGGGGATGCGGGCGACGTTGAACCCGGCGCCGGTGACCGGGTCGAGGAGCGTGCGCAGGGTCGCGGTCCGCACCGCGGGGCTCATCCGGGACAGGTTGTAGATGGTCGTCTCCTCGAGGGAGGAGCCGACGCCGAGGATCGACTGGTAGCGGGTGTCCGGGTCGACGGTGATGGTCGCCGGTCCGGTCGCGGCGCTCGTGGTCAGGTCGGTCTGCCGGGACAGCCGGTAGGGGGTGGCGGCCAGGCCGGCGGCCGGGTCGGTGAACCAGTTGCCGTCCTTCGGCCCGAACCCGGAGGCCCGGGACTCGGAGCTCCAGTACGCCTGGACGGTGGCTGCGGCGGCCGGTTCGGCGGTGCCGGTGGTGGTGGCGGCGGCGACGGCGGTGCCGGCCAGGACCGTCGCTGCGGCGGCCGCGGCGGCGATGAGCTGCCGGCCGCGTCGGGGTGGGCGGGTCATCGTGGGGTGTCCTCCTACGGGCGGGCGCTCGACGGAGCCGGGCTCCCGGCTGGCGGCGGGAGCCCGGACGCTGTCGCGGTCGGCTACTGGACGGTGAACTGCTGGGCGGCGCCGCCGGTGCAGGACCACTGCTGCAGGCGGGCGCCGTCGCTGGTCGACACGTTGGTGACGTCGAGGCAGTTGTTCGGGTTGTTGCGTGGCGTGAAGTGGTAGCTGCCGTCCGCGTTCTGCACGGGCTTCCACTGCTGGTTGGTGCCGCCGCTGTAGGTCCAGAGCTGGATCTGGGCACCGTTGCCGGTGGCCCCGGCCCCGCCGGCCACGTCCCAGCCGAGGCTGGTCGCGTTGCGGGTCACGACCTTGTAGTAGCCGCCGTCGGTGGGCTGGAACTGCCACTGCTGGTTGTTGTTCCCGGCGTAGCAGGTCCACTGCTGCAGCGCGGTGCCGTTGCCGGTGCCGCCGTTGGCCGCGTCCAGGCACTTGGAGCTGTTGGCGTTGACCACGGAGTACCACCGGGCCGGGTCGATGCCGCCGCCACCGGTCCCGCTCGTGGTGACGTTCACGGTGTTCGAGGCGGCCGAGACGTTGCCGGCGGCGTCGAACGCCCTGACGGTGAAGCTGTAGGCGGTGGACGCGCTCAGACCGGTAGCCGTGTAGCTCGTCGAGGCCGTTGTGGCGATCTGCGTGCCGTTGCGGGAGACGCTGTAGCCGGTGACGCCCACGTTGTCCGTCGACGCCGCCCAGCTCAGGTTCGTCGACGTCGCCGTCGTACCGCTCGCCGTCAGGTTGCCCGGCGCCGACGGCGGGGTCGTGTCGGTGGTGCCCGAGCCGGCCCAGGTGTAGGTCGCGAGCGCGTTCGGCGGCAGGGTCTCGGTGGCGACGTTGCCGTTGAACGTGATGCTGAACGTCTGCGTGCCGCCGCCGTTGTTGCCGGCGATCATCGCGTAGCTGCCGTCCGGGTTGCGGAAGGTGACGGTGTGCACGTCACCGGCGTTGCCGGAGCCGACCCGGACCGCGCCCGGCTTGACGAACTTGCTGGCGTGGCCGGTGATGTAGTACTCGGCGTTGTACGTGATGGTCGTGCCGTCGATCGCGATCGTGCCGGTGCAGGTGCCGCAGCCCTGGTTGTGCGGGTTGCCACTGGAGTCGAGGGCGAGGTTCCACCACGCCAGGCCCTTCGCCCAGTTCTGCAGCGAGGGGATCAGGACGTTCTTCACGTGCCAGTTGAGGGTGTCGGAGAAGTACTGCGACAGCGGCTGCCCGGCGTCGTGGCTGCCGGAGCACTCCGTCATCCACACGTCCTTGTTCGGGAACGCGTTGTGCTGCGTGGTCTGCGCGCCGGCGTCGCCGTAGTAGCAGTGGTACGCCGTGCCGGCCAGGTACTGGGCGGCCGAGCTGCGCATGATGTCCGCGGCGTAATTGAGCTCGGGGTCCTCGCCGAGTTTCTGCGCGGATGCGGTGTCGTTGGGATGCTCGGCCCAGTTGTGGTCAAAGCCCATGATCTTGACGTTGCCCAGACCGTTGGACTGCAGCATCGGCCCGAGGGCGTTGACGACCGCGATCTCGGCCGCCTCCTGCAGGTCCGTGCCGGGGTACCCGAGCGGGGTGCGGTTCTGCGGTTCGTTCTGCACGCTCAGCGCCCAGATCGGCACGCCGGCCGCCTGGTAGGCCTGGATCGACTTGAGCAGGTAGCCGGCGTAGGTGCTGTAGTACTGCGGCAGCAGGTGGCCGCCGACGAGGCTGCCGCTGTCCTTCATCCAGGCCGGCTGCCCCCAGGCCGCGAGCACGACCTTCAGGCTGGGGTTGAGGTTGATCGCCTGTTTGACGAGCGGGATGATCTGCGCCTGGTCGTGCGCGATCGAGAAGTGCGCGAGCGACGGGTCCGTCTGGCCGGACGGCAGGTCGTCGTACGTGTAGAACGGGCCGTCGACGAAGTCGGACGCGCCGAGCGGCTGGCGCAGCCAGCTCATCCCGGTGCCGGACGTCGGGCTGAAGATCGAGGCCATGACCGCGTCGCGCTGGCTCTGCGGCAGCCGGGACAGCAGCACGGCCGAGGAGTCGGTGATCGACGCACCGAAGCCGTCGATGGTCTGGTACGTCGTGTTCGGGTCGACCGTGATGTTGTTGGACTGCGTCGACCCGGTGCCGAACGTCACCGGCGCGCCGGGCGACAGCTTGCGCGACATGTCGGGCGTCGTGACCCACGACGAGATCGTCGGTCCCGTCGCGGCGTACGCCGGCAGCGTGACGAGGCCGACCGCGGTAAGCGCGACGGCGGCCGAAGCGGCCACAAGCCCTCGCCCTTTCCGGACCCGCCATCGGCCGAACACGTGCATGGTCATTGGCATGCCTTCCTTGCCTGGGGGTGCGTGGACCGTCGGGAGTGGCGGCCCCCGGTGCGAGCCTGCTGCAGGTCTGTAACAATTGAAACAAGCCTGAAACATCGAACGACATGGAGCAAACCACCGGCAACCTCGCACGTCAACTGCCATCAATGGCTGGGATTAGGCAACCAGACTTTCTGTTAAGAAGCCGCGTATGTAACAACTGTTGAAACTGTCTGTTGACCTGCGATGGCGCCGCCGGCGCGGCAGCGTCCAGCGACGCGGGCACGGCCCGGAACGCGCCGACAGTCGCGAAGACGTTGCCCTGCAAGGCGTCCGGGCGGGAGCATGATTCGCACGCAGCCGGCGCCACGCATCGACCGGCGCCTGAAACGCCGCGTTTCGGCGGGGAGATGCGATCGCCGCGCGGCCGGTATGCTGCCCGCGTGAAACGTGGCGTTGAAACAGATGGGTAGCCGGCCCGATCGGCGGGTCACGGTCCGGGCGATCGCCGCCGAGACCGGGCTGTCGATCGCGACGGTGTCACGCGCCCTGAACGGGCACCCGCACGTCGCGCCGGACAAGCAGGAAGCCGTCCGGCAGGCCGTCGACCGGCTCGGCCAGCAGGACCCGGGCGGCCCCGCCGCGGCCCGGACCGCGGCCCCGGCCGTGTTCGTGCGCTGCCCGTACGAGCTCACCGACTACTTCGGGCTGATCGTGTCCTCGATCGCCGAGACGCTGCAGCTGCACGGACGCAACGCCATCCTCGACGCCGGCCAGCTCGCGCAGCACGAAACGGTGCTGCCCACCCTCGCCACCCGCCCCGGCATCGACGCCGCCCTCCTCATCCTGCCGCCCGAGCCGGCCGAGGACCTGCAGCACCTGCGCGACCAGCGATTCCCGTTCGTCGTCATCGACCCGCGCACCCCGCCGCCACGAGACATCCCCGCCGTCTCCGCCGCCCACTACAGCGGCGCCCGCGCGCTCACCGAACACCTCCTGGACCTCGGCCACCGCCGCATCGGCGTCCTCGCCGGCCCGCAGAACTGGCTGGCCGGCAAGGCCCGCCTCGCCGGGCACACGTCCGCCCTCGCCGACCTCGGCACGCTGACCGACCCCACGCTCATCCGGACCGCCGAACCCACCGTCCAGTACGGCCAGCGCGCGGCCGACGAGCTCCTCGACCTGCCCGACCCGCCGACCGCCATCATCGGCTTCAACGACAAGGTCGCGGTCGGCATCCTCGCCACCGCCGCCCGGCGCGGCCTGCGCGTGCCCGCCGACCTCTCCGTCACCGGCTTCGACGACATCGACCTGGCCACCGCCACCACGCCGCAACTCACCACCGTGCGGCAACCCTTGCAGGAAATGGGGCGCATGGCCGTCAGCCTCGTCATCCGGCTCCTCGAACAGCACCGCCTCGACGCACTGCACATCGAACTCGCCACCGACCTCGTCGTCCGCGCATCAACGGCAGCGCCGAGCGCCGAGCGCCGACCCGTCCGGTAGCGCCGCACGGAGTGGGCCCGTCGGCGGACCCAGCGCCATGCCGGTGCCGGGCACGAACGGTCGGCGACATGGTCGGCCCGCGGCACATCACACGCGGGCTCGGCTCCGCCTGGGCCGTCACGGTCGCCGCCGGCGGCGAGGAGGCGCTGGAGCCGGCCGCCCGGTCCGCTCCCGACCTGATCGTGTCCGACGTGATGACGCCCCCGCATGGACGGCTTCGCGCTGCTGCGGCGGGTAGGCGCCGACGGGGTGCCGGCCGCGACGCCGGCGAACGGCGGTTCCGGACCCCGCGGCGCCCCTGATCACAGCACCCGCCGCACGCCCGGGATGCGCCGCACCGGACCGGCGATCAGGAAGCAGACCGGCAGCGCGATCGCGGCGCCGAGCGCGAACTTCGCCAGCGACGGCAGGTCCGTGCGCGACAACGCCAGGCCGGCGGCGGTCACCACGATCGCGTGCAGGACGTACACGGGGAAGACGGAGCTCGTGAGGTACCGACGCAGCCTCTTCTGCCTGTTGAGGCGGGCCCGGAAGAACGTCAGCAGGGCGAGCACCAGGCCGACGGCCAGGGTCGAGTCCCACAGGGCGTAGAACAGCGAGGCCAGGGTGCCGCCGCCGAGCCACGCGGACAGGCCGCTGGCGAGGGCGAGAGGCAGGAACACCACGGTGCCGCCGAGCGCGAGGGCGAGTCCCGTCCAGCCTATCCGGGGCGTGGTGGCGGTCAACCAGCCGCGGCGGGCGGCGAGGGTGCCGACCACGAAGAACGAGACGTACTGCGGCAGGTACGCGCAGGTCGGGAAGTCGATGACGGGCACCCGGAACCCGATCGGGATCACGATCCGCACCAGGTACGTGACTGACGCAAGATGAGCACGATCCGCAGGTTGTCCACGAACCACAGGCGCGGGGCGGTGATCTCCATGGATCTGACGCTAGGATCGGTACGGCCGCGCCGGTATGCGCCTGGACGCCGCCTGGAGTGGGCCTGGCCCCACTCGTCGCCGGACGGTCGGCGGGTGCAGAGTGGGCTCATGAAGGTGATCGTGGGCTTCTGGCGGTCCTGCCTGGTGGCGGCCGCCACGCTGCCCGTCGCGGCGGTCTGGGCCGGAGCGGTGTTCGTCGCCGTCCTGTGGCGGCACAACCCCTGGTCGTGGTTCGCGCCCGCGGTGTGGGCGCTCGCCGGCACAGTCCTGCTGTCGCGTCCTGTCTGCCATTGGTACCGCATGCTGGTGCTTCGATGGACGGGCACGCCCATCCCGCCGGGGTACCGCGAGCCGGCCCCCATCACCCGCCTGTCCACCGGGTACTGGTGGAACGGCCACTCCTACGAGCGCAGCCGCCGCCGCGCCGAGCAGGACCAGCGCTTGCGGGGATATTTGACCGATCCGGCGGTACGACGGGACCTGCGTTTCGCTCTTGTTGCTCCGTGCACGGCGGGCGTGGTGTGCGCCGTCCCGCCGGTCGCGCTGGGCCTGGCGTTGCTCGGCGGGTGGTGGCTGCTGTCGGTGCCGCTCGCCGCCGCCACGGCCCCCTTCGCGTGGCGGGTCGCCGCGCCGATCGGCCGGCGGTTCCTCGGCCCCACGCCGGCGATGCGCCTCGCGGCACGGGTGGACCAGCTCACGGCCCAGCGCGCCGACACCACGGTCGCGCAGGCCGCCGAGATCCGCCGCATCGAGCGCGACCTGCACGACGGAGCCCAGGCCCGCCTCGTCGCCCTGGGCCTGTCCCTGGCCACCGCGGAGCGCCTGATGCGCACCGATCCAGACCAAGCCGCAGCGGTACTGCGTGATGCCCGCACCGGCGCCGCCACGTCCCTGAGCGAGCTGCGCGAACTCGTCCGCGGGATCAGCCCGCCGGTGCTCAACGAGCGCGGCCTGGTCGACGCGGTCCGCGCGTTCGCCCTGGACTGTCCACTGGAGACTACCGTCTCGGCGTCCCTCCCCGTGCGGCTCGATCCGCCGATCGAGGCCGCCGTGTACTTCGGCGTGGCCGAACTCCTCACCAACGCTGTCAAACATGCCCGAGCCAAGTCGGCCGCTGTGGTCATTCGCCTTGTTGTAGAGCAGCTGGTCGTCGAGGTGACCGACGACGGCCGCGGCGGCGCGACGATCCCGGCGGCGGGCGGCTTGGCGGGCCCGCGCCGGCGGCTCGCCGCGTTCGACGGGACGCTGGAGGTGGCCAGCCCGCCCGGCGGCCCGACCCGTGCGACCATGACGGTGCCATGCGAATCGTCGTAGCCGAGGACCTGTACCTGCTGCGCGACGGCATGGTCCGGCTGATCGAGGCCTTCGGCCACACGGTCGTCGCCACCGCTTCGACCGGCGAGGAGACCCTCGCCGCGCTGCTCTCGCATCGCCCCGACGTCGCCGTGGTCGACGTGCGGATGCCTCCGGGCCAGTCGGACGAGGGCCTGCGCGCGGCGCTGGCGGCCCGCCGTGAGGTCCCCGGCCTGCCGATCCTGATCCTGTCCCAGCACGTCGAACAGCTCTACGCCCGCGAACTGCTGGCCGACGGGGTGGGCGGCATCGGGTACTTCCTCAAGGAGAGCGTCTTCGACGCCGACCAGTTCATGGACGCCCTGGAACGCGTGGCGGCGGGCGGTACGGCGATGGACCCGCAGGTCATCGCCCGGCTGCTGGGGAGCGGCTCCTCGCAGCGGCTCCTGGACGGGCTGACGCCGCGGGAGCTGGACGTGCTGCGGCTGATGGCCGAGGGCCTGTCGAACCAGGCCATCGGCGGGCGGCTGTTTCTGAGCGAGAGCGCGATCGGCAAGTACACGACGTCGCTGTTCGGCAAGCTCGGCCTGCACGACGACGACACCACGAACCGCCGTGTGCTGGCCGTGCTCGCCTACCTCAACAACCCGTAAGCGCTGCCGACCGGTCAGGTGGCCTCGGGATCGGCTCCGTTGGCCGCTCGGCCGCCGTCGACGGCGAGGACGACGCCGTTGACGAACCCGGCCGCCGGCGAGAGCAGGAACGCGACGGCGTCGGCGACCTCGTGGGCGGTACCGACGCGGCCGAGCGGGTGGAGCGCCGCCATCTGCGCGTCGACCTCGGGGTGCTCGGCCCGGTACTGCTCGAAGCGGCCGGTGCCGATCGAGCCGAGCGCGACCGCGTTGGTGCGGATGCCGGCCGGACCGTGGTCGACGGCGACGGCCCGGGTCAGGCCCTCGATGGCCGCCTTCGCCGTGGCGTACGGCAAGGCGCCCCGAACAGGCCGCTGCGCCTGGTGCGAGGAGACGTTGACGATGGCACCGGGCCGCCGGCAGTCCAGGAAATGATTGACGGCCGCGTGGCAGCCGGTCAGCGCCAGCCGCAGATTCGCGGACACGAGCTCGAGGATCTCGGCCGCCGACGCTCCGGCGAGGCTCGCGTCGCGGAAGACCGCGGCGTTGTTGACCCATCCTGCGAGCGGGCCGGCCGCCTCGGCGGCCGCCGCCGCCAGTCGCGCCGTGTGAGCATCACCGGCGTCGCCGACCAGGGCTGCGATCCGGTCCGACGGCCAATCACCGGGGTCCTGCACGTCGACCACGACGACGTGGCCCTCGACGGCCAGAAGCTCGGCGATGGCGCGGCCGATGCCCTGCGCGCCCCCGGTGACCACGAACGACGGACGAACGTCCACGTCAGCAGTATGCAGGCTTCGCCGCGACCAGGCCCAGCACGTCAGGAACGCCGCCCGGGCCGGCCTCCTCCACACGCTCGAGCCGCAGCCCGGCGGCGACGACCGCGTTGAGCAGATCGGCCAGCGGCACATGCCAGGCACCGACCCGGGCGCGGACGCCGGCCGGGCACCACGCGTCGTACGTGTGGGAGCGGTCGGCGTACCGCGCATCGACCACGACCGCCGGTCGCGCGCTCCAGTCGGCGAACGCCCCGACATAACAGGGATGCACGCCGATGTGGACGAACCGGCCGCCGGGCTGCAGCACCCGGGCGACCTCGCGGAGGACGGCGGCATAGTCCGGCAGGTCGGTGTGCGCGAGGACGCAATCAACCGCCGCAACGGTACCGTCGGCAAACGGCAGCACGGCCGCGTCCGCCCGCACCACCGGGAGCCGCCGCACCGCGTGGCGCAGCTGCCCGCCGGACAGGTCGAGCCCGACCGGTTGCCATCCGAGCGCGGACAGTTCGGCGGCCTGGACCCCGGTACCGCAGCACAGATCCAGGCACACGCCGCTCCCGGTGCCGAGCAGCCGGCGCAACAGGTCCTGCCGGCGCATCGTGTACTCGGCGGCGGCGCCGGTCACGTACTCCTCGTACCAGTCGGCGTGGGCGTCGTAGGCGGCCTTCGTCGTCATCATCGGACCGTAGGCCAGAACCTCCCACGGCACCGACCGAAGCGACCGCCGTTCGCAACCAGCGAACGCGCCCGGATGCGAGGTTGAGTCTCACGCTTGCCCGGCAGAACTTCCTGAGCTTCGGCGCCTGCGACGAGCGAAGCCGGCAGTTCGTCCGTGCACCGCTCGACGCCGAGCGGCCCCGGCCGTAACACCCCTCGCCGTTACCCGCGGCTGTGGATGGCTTCGGGCTCAGGCGGCCGTGACCGCGTTCGCTAGCATCGGCTGCACCGGCGCGCTTGCGTGACGAACGGTCGGTCATCAGCGGACGGGCGGGCGAGGTGGCGGCGCAACGGAACCCGGGCCGACGCTGGTGGGCCGCATCGACGGTGGCGTGGCTGATCGCGACCGGGCTCACCGCCGTGATGTTCACAGGTGGGCTGGCCGGGTGGAATCTCGTCGCTGCCGCTCGTGCACGGCCGGATGGCCATGCCACCCCACCCGGTCCCGACGCATTCGGACCTGGTGACCGGTACCTCCTCGCTTCAGGACTGTTCCTCGCCGCGGCGATCGTGGCCGTGTCGCTGGGGCTGCGGTTGTGGCGGTGGCAGCGAGCCGCGAACCGTCCGGGCGCCCCGATGCGCGGGATTCCGCGCAGCGCCGACAGTGTTGACCGCAGCAACAAGCTGACGGTCGTCTGGCTCGAGTTGTCCGGCGCGGATGGCCGAGTCCGGTACCAGCGGGTCGGCTGGGAGCCTTGGCTCGGCACGATCCGGAAGCCCGTACCGATGGAGGCCTGCCGGACGCCCGGCCCGCGTGCCGGGCACGTGCTCGTGGTCCCGGGGCGGGGAGTGTTGCTGCCGACGAGTCGCACCCTCGACCGGCCGCCCCGGCTGTTGTTCCTCGGCGACCCGCCGAACCCCCGGGTCCGTCGCCGCTGGCCGACGCTCGCCCTGTTCGTGGTCGCGTTCGTGGCCCTCTGGCCGATTGTCCACCTGCCCGTGGCCGCGTTGATCACCGCCGCTCTGGTGCACCTGTGGATGTGGACGGGTGGCTCCCCCGCGCCCGGGATCTTGCCTCGGCTGGCGGCCGCCCGCCGCCGGTAAGCCGACCAGGTGAGCGGTTGTCGACTACGCTGCCCGGACCAGCGGGAGCCGGCCGGAGCGCCCAGGTACGGAGGACGCCGGCGACGACGACGTCGGGCTCCGGCCGAAGCCCTTGCGCCATCAGGTCAGCCGCGTCGTCGAGCCATCCCACCATGCCTTCGGCCTCCAGGCCGAACATGCACAGGTCCGGAGCCCTCAGCGAATGCCAGCGGCGAGATCACGTGGTGGTGGGCCGTCTCGCCGAAGGCCGCTGCGAACCGGCCTGGGAAGCCTCGCTGGTACTGCCCGATGGCCGGCCGCTCCCCAAACAGACCACGATGGTGGGCCGAGGACCGCACCTGCATGTGTTCACCGAAGCGACCTGGTACCGGCTGAGCCTCGATGACCTGTTGACGTAGTGCGCCTCGGCCGGCCGCCGCCCGCCGCCGGTAGGCCGACCAGGCGACTAGGACTGGGCCCACCGTCACGCGGTCTGGATCGAGTAGCCGATCAGACCGACATCGGCGTGCAGTTCCGCGAGCGTCGCGTCGGGGTTCAGCGCCCGCACCACGGCCTCGGTGAGCGGGCGATGCGCGACGATGTGCTCGACCGCCGTACGGTCGATCTCGATCTCGTAGTAGTCGGCGGCGAACTCGGCGAACCGGTCGACGATGTCGTCCAGCAGGATCGCCAGCATGCCGGACCCGTCGATGTCCGTGTCGTACGGGCCGCGTGGCGGCGGGAAGTCGATGCCCTCTCCGGCGTGCCAGCGATCGTCGCCGGCGCGGCGCCAGAGCACCGCGGTGGCAGAGAACTGGCCGTCCTCGTCGCCGAACGCCGGCTCCTCGACCTGGGCACGGAACGCCGAGGGGAGCCCGTCGAGCAGACCGGGCCACAGCTCGTGGTCCTCGTCGCGGTACGGCGTCATCGGGGACTCGTGGTCGAAGACTCGGATGAAGGCGCCCTGCGCGGTGAACACGACGGACCATTCGTCGCCGCTGCCGTTGCTCATCAGCGCCGCCTCGTCGTCACCCCACCGTGTGGTGTAGGCGTAGTACGGCTCGCCGCCGTCGATGATGCGTTCCAGCACCGCGAGGGCTTTGCAGCGGTCGCGCAGCACGTCGATCGGTGGCAGCTTCGCAGCCACGTCGTACACGGTCACCGGGGCGACTCTACGCTGACCATGCGTGCGCCAGTTCCTCGACCAGCCGCTGCTGTTTCGAGCCGTCCGGGGTCGCGGTCACGGCGGTGTACGCCCGGGTCAGCACCGGCGCGCGCTGGTCGGCCGGCAGCGCGGCCGCCAGGCGGATCAGCTGGTCGGCCCGGTCGTCGGCCTCGGTGAGCATCTCGACGGCGTCCAGCGCGGTCCGCACCACGGCGGGCCGGCGGCTGTGCGGTACGTGCGGCACGATCGCGGCCAGCGCCTGTGCGCGCAGCTGCGGGTCGCCGATGCCGGTCGCGGCGGCGACAGCTTGGTCGATGCGGATGTCGCCGAGGTGTGGCGCGATGCCGGCGAGGGCCTGGGAGCGATGGTCCTCGTCGGCCACCTCGAGGAGCGCGGCGATGGCCTCGTCGAGGCGGTCGCCGCTCAGGTACGGGGCGAGGTGTTCGATACCGTCGCAGAGCGCGAGCGGATGGTCGTGCGGGTCCGCCACGCGGAAGGCCTCGTCCACCTGTTCCGCCGTGAGGTACTGGGCGAGGAAGGCGAGGCCACGCCCCCAATCGCGGTCGTGGATCCGCCCGAACAGCGACACCGCGCTGCGCGCCGCGGCGGTGCGCTGTTCGGCCGGGAGGTACGGCACCAGCTTGGCCAGATCCTCGTCGACGTATCTCGGGAGCCGCGCGCCGGTCAGGTCGTCGCCGAGCCGGCGCGGTGCGAGGTAGTCGGCGACCGCCACGGCCAGCCGCTGCGGTGTCGCGTAGGGGGCCACGGACTTCAGCCACGAGTGCGAGTGACTGTCGAGTTCGGCGGCGTCGGCATCCAGTACCACGGCAGCCTGGTCTTGATCTACCAGCGGCAGCAATTCATGCAGGGCGATCCGGCGCAACGTGTCCCCGCCGGACGGCTTCATGAGGACCGCGGTGAGTGCGGCGGCGATCGCTGCCTGACCCCTTGGTTCGGGCAGGTGCGGCGCGACGGCGGCGAGCCCCCGCGCTCGGGCGGCGGGGTCGTCGATCGCGTACGTCGCGGCCTCCGCCGCGACGAGGTACTCGCCGGTCACCGATCGGGCCAGGCTCCCCAGGGTGACGGCCCGCAGGTTCCCGTCCTCGATGGCGCAGACCGTCAGCCATCCCGAGGCCGCGTCCAGCGCTGCGGTCCGCTGCTCGTCGCTCAGGAACGGCGCGAGGCCGATCAGCGCCCAGGGTTGGCCGGCGCCGGCGGCCCGCTGGACGGCGAACGCGACCAGGTCCTGCATGGTGGTGACGGTCTCGCCGGTGTCTGCGCTCACGGCGGTGATCATCGCGCTCCGCCGTCCGGCGCGCGCCACGGGGTGTTGCGGGCGACAGGTAGCTTCTCGACGTGAGCTTCATGGATGGCGTGCATGGCGCACTGGCGATCATGGGCCTGGGCGCGCTCTACTTCGGCTGCCACGTCCTGCTCACCGGCAAGGTCCCCGGCGGCGGCATCACGGCGCCCGCGGAGGTCCGCAGGTACGGCGTCGGGTTCCTCCTGTTCAGCGGCTTCCCCCTGCTGCAGGTCGTCGGGTACCTCGGGACCCGGCTGGGTTTATGGCCGCAGACCGTCCGCGGCCTGCTGCTCCTTGCTGGGTTCGCCCTTGGCGTCACCGTCCTGGTGAAGTTCCGGCCGGTATTCTCGCTGACCAGGTTCCGCCGCCCTGGCGGCGACATTGCCGACCACCACGACTGACGTGAGGCTCACGGGCATGCATGTGGACGACTTCTGGACCTTCCTCGAGCTGTCGCGGCAGGCCGGTCCGAGCCAACCCGAGCGCGAGACCTTCCTGGGCGAGCGGCTCGCCCGGCTCCCCCGCGCGGACCTGCTCGACTTCGTCCAGCATCTGTCCGCGACCCGCGAACCGGCCAACACGTACCGGCTGTGGCGGGCCGCGGACCTCATCGTGACCCAGCCCAGCAGCATGGACTCCTTCCACTACTTCCAGATGTGGCTCGTCGGGCTGGGCCGGCCCGTCTACGAGGCGGCGATCGACGATCCCGACAGCCTCGCCGGTGTACCGGAGGTGGTCCGGTTGGCGGCCGTTCCACACCCGTGGGACGACGAGGACTACCCGGAATGGGAGTCGCTGGAGTACGTGGCGTGCCAGGTCGGCGACGGCCGGGCCGACATCGACGGCGACATCCGCGACGTGGTCGCCGAGGAGCGCCACGTCCGGCTCCGCATGGACCCCGACCCCGACGACGCCGAATGGGCCGGGCTGTCCACCGCCGAACTTGCCCGCCGGTACCCCCGGCTGTGGACGCTGTTCGGCGCAGCCTGGAAGCAGTAGGCCGGAGGTCTGACCATTCGAAGACCTGTATCAGGGACGTGGGTCGAGGCATCTCTCCTGGGAGCAGGGAGGGGCCATGACGTCGCGTCTCGTAGTAGTTGTTCCGTCCATCATGGACGATTTCGGGCCCTGGGAGGGGCTCGTCGGCCGGTTGCAGGCGCTGCCCGGGTACGGCCCCGCCGAGTGTCATTGGGAGCTGATCCGGCACGGCGCGAAGTGGCACTCACGGCGGTCGGTGCTCGACGTGGCCAGGCACGTCGCGGCGAGGATCAACCAGCGGTGGGTGGCCGACGGCGGGTACGACGACGTCGTGCTCGTCGGGCACAGTCTCGGCGGGACGCTCCTGCGGCAGGCCTACGTCGATGACCTCGCCGCGAAGGAACCTACGTGGGCGGCAAAGGTGTCGCGGATCGTGTTGTTCGCGAGCATCAACCGCGGGGTCGCGCTGCCGCGGGCGGCGGCGGTTGCGCGGTGGTTGCCGTACGTGCGGCATTGCCTGTTCCACGATCTGCTGCGCGGGTCGGCGTTCATCGCGAACCTGCGGATCACCTGGATGCGCGAGGTCAACATCCTCGATCATCCGCCGTTGATCGTGCAGTTTCTCGGGGACCGGGACGGGCTGGTGCGGGACGACGACAGCAGCGACATTCAGCAGTTTCCGACCGGCGATCAGGTGATCGTGCCCGACGCGGGGCATGGGGATCTCATCCGGCTCGATCTCGCGCCCGAGCCCGAGCAGCGGTTCGCGCTCGTCGCGAAGGCGTTCACCCGGGCGCTGAAGACGGCCGTGGTGCCGGAGATCGGGGACAACGGGCGGACCGTCGTCATTGTGCTGCACGGCATCCGGGCCGGGAACACCACGTGGGTACGGGACATCGAGGACCATATCAGCCGCACGTACCCCGGCGTGGACGTCGTCGCCGCCAGCTACGGAAGGTTCTCGGCGCGGAAATTCATCTTCCCGGCGATGCGGCGGCGGTTCATCGGGTGGCTCGAGGACGTGTACGCCGAGCGGCTCGCGCTGAACCCGAAGGCGACGTTCCACTTCATCGGGCACAGCAACGGGACGTACCTGCTGGGGCATGGGCTCGCCACGATCCCGGGGATGCGGTTCGGGCGGGTGCTGCTGGCCGGGAGTGTGCTGCCGACGTCGTACGACTGGCGGGCGCGGTTCGAGCGCGGGCAGGTCGGGCACGTCCGCAACGACCGCGCCGCCCGTGACATCCCCGTCGGGGTGCTGTGCGCGGCCCTGCGCGGGCTCGGCATGCGCGACGTGGGCACGGGCGGCGTGGACGGCTTCTACGCGTGGGACAGCGACGCCAAGACCGAGGTCTACTACTACCCCGGCGGGCACAGCGCGGCGCTGGCGGCCGAGAACCTGCCGGCTCTGGCCGCCTACGTCCTCAAGGGTGACACCGCGGCGCCGGCCGGGCTGTCCCGCGATGTCTCCGCCGGGTTTGCGCTGCTGTCGCGGTCGTCGACGCCGCTGGCCTGGCTGCTGCTGTCGGGGCTCGCCGCGGCCGGGGTGGCGCTCGTGCTGCTCGGTCCCCTGGCCTGGCCCTTCAACGCGTTGATCCTGGCCACGGTACTGCTGGCAGCGTTCCTGATCCTCGACCTCGTCTAGTGCAGCGTGGGCCGGTAGACGAACTCCTGGGTGCGCCCGTCCAGCGTGCGGGTCTCGACCAGGTCGAGGTCGAAGTCGGGCGCGCCGGCGAAGATCGGCTCCGTACCGTTGCGGCCGGTGATGACCGGGAAGATCGTGACCTGGACGAAGTCGACGAGGCCGGCGGTCATCAGGGCGCGGTTCAGCGACAGGCTGCCGTGCGAGCGCAGGGGGACGTCCGACTCCTGCTTCAGGCGGGCGACGACATCCACCGCATCGCCGCGCACTACCGTGGCGTCCGGCCAGTCCAGCGGGCCGTCGAGGGTGTTGGAGATGACCGTGGCCGGCAGGTGGCGCATGCGGGTCACCCAGGGGTCGCGGACGTCGGCGTCCTCGGCGCTGGCGGCGAGCATCTGGGCGAACGCGCGGTACGTGTTCGCGCCGAAGACCATGCGCTGGGCGTCCTTGTACAGGCCGAGGCGGTGCTCCAGCAGCTCCGGGCCCTGCTTGCCCCAGTAGCCGGTCCAGTCGCCGGTGGCGGTGCCGAAGCCGTCGAGGCTGCAGAAGACGTCGAAGGTGTAGGTGGCGGTCATGGGGTCCTCCCGGTGAGTTCGGTGTGGCGGGACTGCAGGTAGTCGCGTTCGGTCTCGTTCGTGGCCAGGTCCGCGGCCTCGGCGTAGGCGGCCGCGGCCTCCTCGGTGCGCCCGAGCCGGGCCAGCAGGTCGGCGCGGGCGGCGGGCAGGCGGTGATAGCCGGGCAGCTCGACGTGTTCAAGAGCGGCAAGAGCCAGACCCGGCCCGTGTACTTCCGCCACGGCGACCGCCCGGTTCAGCGCGACGATCGGCGTGGGGGCGATGGCGAGGAGCTGGTCGTAGAGCGCCAGGACCTGCCGCCAGTCGGTGGCGTCGCCGTCGGTGTGCACGGCGTTGATCGCGGCCTGGATCTGGTACGGGCCGGGGCGGTTGCGCCGCAGGCAGCGGCGGACCAGGTCGTGGCCCTCGGCGATGAGCGCGCGGTTCCAGCGGGTGCGGTCCTGGTCGGCCAGCAGCACGAGCTCGCCGCCGGCGCCGATGCGGGCCGGGCGGCGCGCCTCGGTGAGCAGCAGCAGTGCGAGCAGGCCGAGGACCTCGGGCTCGTCGGGCATCAGCGCGGCGAGCTCGCGGGCCAGGCGGATCGCCTCGGCGCACAGGTCGGTGCGGATGTGCTCGGGGCCGGCCGTGGCCGCGTACCCCTCGTTGAACATCAGGTACAGCACGGTCAGCACCGGGGGCAGGCGGTCGGGCAGCTCGTGGGCGTGCGGCACGCGGTACGAGATGCCGGCCTCTTTGATCTTCTTCTTGGCCCGCACGATCCGTTGCTGGATGGTCGGCTCCGGGACCAGGTAGGCGCGGGCGATCTCCGGCACCTCGAGGCCGCCGAGCAGGCGCAGGGTCAGGGCGGTGCGGGCGTCGGGCGAGAGCGCCGGGTGGCAGCAGGTGAAGATGAGCCGCAGCTGGTCGTCGCGCACCGGTCCCACCTCCTCGGGTTCGTCCTGCGCGTACAGCAGCAGGGCCTGGGCGTGCTTGGCCTCGCGGGTCGTCTCCCGGCGCAGCCGGTCGATCGCCCGGTTGCGGGCGGTGGTCACGATCCACGCGCCCGGGTTCGGCGGCGGCTCCTGCCACTTCTCCACCGCGGTGGCGAAGGCGTCCTGGACCGCCTCCTCGGCGAGGTTGATGTCACCGAGGAGGCGGGCCAGGGTGGCGACGCAGCGGCCGTACTCCGCGCGGTAGATGCCCGCCAGATCCATCGCCGCTCAGGCCTGCGACAGCTCGTCGAACGGGCGGACCTCGATCGGGCCGCAGACGGTCGCCGCCTGCGCGGCCCAGGCGAGGGCCTGGTCGAGGTCGTCGCACTTGAGGACCCAGAACCCGGCCAGGTGCTCCTTGGTCTCCGCGAACGGCCCGTCGGTCATCGTCGTGTTGCCGCTGTCGATCCGCACGACGGTCGCGACCTCGGGCGAGACGAGCCCGCCGGCGAAGACCCAGGCGCCGGCGGCCTGCATCTCGTCGTTGATCCGGCCGGTCTCGCGCATCATGTGCTCGGTCTCCTCCGCCGACATCTCGGGCGTGCCCTCGACGTAGAAGACGGACAGCAGGTACTGCTTCATGATCGTGCTCCTTCTGCTCGGTTTCGGGTGGGTGGATCAGGCGGCGAGACGGCGGGCGACGGCGGGGATGACGATCGCGGCGGCGACCAGGTGGGTCAGCATGAGCAGCGCCTTGGTGGCCGGCGCCGAGTCGGCGAGCACGTCCGGCACCAGCGAGAGCGCCGTGAGCACCACCGTGGTACGCACGAACGCCCGCCGCGGCCGCCCCGCGAACCGCGCCAGGGTGACCGCCAGCACCACCCCGACCAACGAGAACATGGCGGTCAGGGTGCCGAACCCGGCCACCGGGATCGGCGCGCCGGCCATGTCGAGGCTGATGCCGGCGGCATGACCGGCGGCGGCGACGGCCATGGTCGCGGCGCTGGCCACGGCGGTGGCGGCGAGCCCGGTGCCGATCAGCGCGGCGTAGGCGGTGGTGGCGCGGCTCGTGGTGGCGGTGGTGGTCATGATGTCCTCCAGCGGGTGTGCGGCCCGGCTCCGTGCCGGCCTCTCACCAGGGCTACGAACGCGACCCGCCCCGATCGACACCTCCGCCGAGATTATTTTCGAGGCGCCGGGTATCCGCATCCGATGCGCCCACTGCTGTTCACCGAGAACGAGTCGTTCTGGTTCGAGACGCTGCGCAGCTTCGGCCACGCCGCGTACGGCGGCGCCGACTTCGGCGAGGTCGCCACCACCGCCCAGCAGATCACCGCCGGCGACTACGACGGCTGGCACGACCAGTGGCTTTCCACCGCCGACCGGGTCGCGACCGGCGCCGACAAGGCCGCCGCGGCCGGGCACCGGGTCAGCGCCCGCGAGGCCTTCCTGCGCGCCTCCAACTACTACCGGTCCGCCGAGTTCTTCCTGCACGGCCACCCCGGCGACCCACGGATCGCACACGCCTACGAACGCAGCGTGACGTGCTTCCGCATCGCGGCGGGCCTCATGACCCCGCCGATCGAGCCGGTCGCGATCCGCTACGAATCAACCACCCTTCCCGGGTACTTCTACCGCGCCGCCGACGAGCCCCGCCCGACGATCGTCATGTGCAACGGCTTCGACGGCACCGTCGAGGAGATGCACTTCTACGGCGCGGCGGCGGCGGTCGAGCGCGGGTACCACGTGCTGAGCTTCGACGGCCCCGGCCAGCCGGGCCCCCGCCACCGCGAGGACCTCGGCTTCCGCCCCGACTGGGAGCACGTCGTCGGCCCGGTCGTGGACTACGCCTTCTCGCGCCCGGAGGTCGACCGGGACCACGTCGCGCTGCTGGGCCTGAGCATGGGCGGCTACCTGATGCCGCGCGCGGCCGCCTTCGAGTCGCGGGTGAACGCGCTGATCGCGATGGACGGCGTGTACGACCTCGGCGACTGGGTGACCGCCGCGCTGCCCGGCTCGCGCGATTCGCTGGACCGGCGGCTGCGGGCCACCGTCGACGAGGACCTCGACCGCGCTCTGGCCGCCGCGATGGCCGCCGACCCGGCCGTACGCTGGCTGATGGAGCAGGGCATGTGGAACTGCAACGCCCCGTCGCCGCGGGCCTTCTGCGCGGGGTTCCTGGAGTACCACCTGCGCGACGGCATCGCGGAGCAGATCGCCTGCCCGACCCTGGTCTGCTCGGCGGAGGACGATTTGTTCTTCCGCGGCCAGCCGGAGCGGCTGTTCGAGCACCTGACGTGCAAGAAGACGCTGATGCCGTTCACGACCGCGGAGGGCGCGGGCGCGCACTGCCAGTCGGGCGCGCAGCGACTGGCGTTCGCCCGCATCTACGACTGGCTGGACGAGGTCTTCGGCCGCCGCTGAACGCGCCGCTCCTGCAGAATGGCGGCATGCCGGTCGTCATCCCCGTGCTCGCCGACATCACTCAGCGGGAGGTGCGGCTCGTCGCCCTCGACGAGACCGTGCAGTAGTACCTCCGCGCACGGTCGGCTCCTTGTTCGAGCGGCTTGCATCCAGTTTCGTGGCGCGCGGCAACCACTACCTCTGGCGCGAACTGCGGGCGCGGTTCGCCGGCACGCCACTGCCCGGCGACGCGGCCACCTTGCACGCGCTGCTCACCGACGCGATCGACGACGTCACCGGCGAACCGCCGGCCGGCCATGAAAACACGGCCTGGCTGGGCGAGGCGGCGACCGTCTACCTGCCCGAGTTCAACCCGGGCCACGGGATGTCCGCCGGCGTCGTGCACCTTCCGTGGTGGATTCACACGGCGATCCCGATGCTGATCGACCGGCACGAGGCGATGCGCGCGGCTGAGGAGGTCCGGGACTCAGGCCGAGATTCGCTCCCGGAGCAACGCGACGCCGTCGCCGGTCAGGTCTTGCAGCGCGGCGGGGCGGCCGCAGATCGCGAGCAGGACCGCCTCGGCGGGGCCGCGGACGGGAGGGCCGTCGCCGGAGGTCCAGTCCAGGTCCGTGGTCTCGAAGCGGAGCCCCTCGATGCGCCCGCGTTTCGGGACGAAGCCCGGCGCCCGCCCCGACACCAGAAAGCGCAGCGACACCAGCAGCCGAGAAGGCTCCAAGGCGTGCGGAAGGCCGAGCGGCCGCCGCATGTCCTGCCCGTGTACCTGCAGATCGGTCAACTGCCCCGCGAACCCCACGATCGGCGGGCGGAACGGGTGCTCGGCCTTGTCGCGCAGCACCGCCGCGATCTCGGCAGGCGGCCGCGCGCCCATGTGCCGGGCGAGGCGGGCGTTCGCCGTATGCAGCCGAAACCCGCTCCGCACCAGGTACCGCAGGGCGAGGGACCCACCGGCCAGCGGCGCGATGAGGTGACCGGCCACGTCGCGCACGGTCCAGTCGCCGCACAGGCTCGGCGTGGCGAGCTGGGCGGGGGTCAGCGATGAGACCAGGTCCGCGATCCCCCGGCGCTCGGCGGCGATCATGCCGAGGACGTCATCCATTCGCGGCGGCGAGGATCTGCACGCGGTCCAGCAGGGCCTCGACGATGCCCTCCAGGACCATGTCGTCGTCGATGCCGGCCAGGTACCGGGCCGACGCCGCGATGTTCGGGTAGCGCTGGGCCGGCAGGGAGCGGTACTCGTGCGACCAGGCGGCCTCGTCGCCCTGGCGGCTCGACTCGTCGAGGGCGGCGTAGGCGCTGCACATCGCGGCGTACGAGAACACGGTTTCCGAGTAGACGAGGTGCTGGAAGGCGGCCTGCTGCTCGGTCAGGCCCGCCTCGCGCAGGGCGCCGAGGACCGCTTCGACGTTGCGGAACTCACCGGGGCGGCGGGTGGTGCGCAGGGCCACGATCGGGGCGATCGCCGGGTGGGCGACGAACATGCGCACCGTCTGGCGGGCGAGCCATTCCAGGCGCGGGCGCCACGGCAGGCCGGGCGGGAGGGCCTCGACGGTGGCGGCGACGAGGCGGTCCGCGACCTCGAGGATGATCTCGTCCTTGTCGCGGAAGTGGCGGTAGATCGCGGTCGGGTCGGCGCCCAATTCCTTACCCAGGCGGCGGACGGTGAGTGCGTCGGCGCCGGCGGTGGCCGCCAGGCGGCTCGCGGTGTCGATGATCAGCTCGGGCGTCAGCGCGGCGCGAGTTCGCAATCAGGGCTCCTGTCCCAATCCGGCGGTCGCCCTCAATCGTAGGGCCCTGTCGGGAAGCTCACGCTCAACACCGTTGTCAACGCCGTTGACTACGCCGTTGACAACGGTGATGATTAGGCGCATGTCCATAGCCTCGCTCGCCGATGTCACCTTCACGCCGTACTGGCTGGAGGACCCGGGCCGGCCCGCCGCCCGGGCGCCGCTGACCGGCGAGCTGACGTGTGACCTGGCCGTCGTCGGCGGCGGGTACAGCGGGCTGTGGACCGCCCTCATCGCCAAGGAGCGCAATCCCGGCCTCGACGTCGTGCTCGTCGAGGGCGACCGGATCGGGCACGCCGCCTCCGGGCGCAACGGCGGATTCTGCGCGGCCAGCCTCACCCACGGCCTGGGCAACGGGCTGCGGCGCTGGCCCGACGAGCTGGGCGAACTGGAGCGGCTCGGGGCCGAGAACCTGGCGGCGATCGAGGCGTCGCTCAGGCGGTACGAGATCGACTGCGACTTCGAGCGGACCGGCGAGCTCGACGTGGCCACCGAGCCCCACCATGTGGCCCAGCTGCGCGCCCATGCCGCGGCGGCCCGGCGGCTCGGGGCCGACGTGGACTTCCTCGACGCCGACGCGCTGCGCGGGGAGATCGACTCGCCGCGGTTCCTGGCCGGGATGTGGGATCGCGACGGTACCGCCCTGCTGCACCCCGCCCGCCTCACCTGGGGCCTCGCGGCGGCGTGCGAGCGGCTCGGCGTGCGCGTGTTCGAGGGCAGCCGGGTCGAACGCCTGGTCCGCGAGGGCGCCGGCGTCGCCCTGCACACCGCCGCCGGAAACACCGCCGGAAACACCGCCGGAAAGTCCGGCAACGGCAACACCGGCGGCGGGAAACTCGTTGCCGGGAAAGTTGCTTTGGGCACGAACGTGTTTCCGTCGTTGCTGCGCCGCACCCGCGCCTACGTGGTCCCGGTGTACGACTACGCGCTGGTCACCGAGCCGCTCACCGAAGCCCAGCGGGAGTCGATCGGCTGGCGCAACCGGCAGGGCATGTCCGACTGCGGCAACCAGTTCCACTATTTCCGGCTCACCCGCGACCACCGGATCCTGTGGGGCGGCTACGACGCCGTGTACCACTTCGGCGGCAAGGTCCGGAAGTCCTACGAGCACCGCCCGGCAACGTACGGAAAACTCGCGGAACAGTTTTTCCTCGCGTTTCCGCAGCTGGACGGGTTGCGATTCACGCACGCCTGGGGCGGCGCGATCGACACGTGCACGCGGTTCTCGGCGTTCTTCGGCACCGGGCACGGCGGGCGGGTCGCGTACGCGGCGGGATTCACCGGCCTCGGCGTCGGCGCCACCCGCTTCGGCGCCGAGGTGATGCTGGACCTCCTCGAAGGGGCCGACACCGCACGCACGCGCACCCGCATGGTCCGCGAGCGGCCGCTGCCGTTCCCGCCCGAGCCGGTGCGCTGGGCCGGCGTGCAGCTGACCCGCCAGGCCATGATCAGCGCCGACGCGAACGGCGGCCGGCGCAACCTGTGGCTGCGCGCCATGGACAAGATTGGCTTCGGCTTCGACAGTTAGGCGACCGCCGCCGGTACCTCCAGTGCATGCTCGGCCAGCCACCCGTCGAACGGCACCGGGGCGCCGGTCCCGTAGCCCTGCGCGTAGTCGACCCCGATCGCGCGCAGGGCCTCGAGGATCTCGGTGTCCTCGACGAACTCGGCGATCGTGCGCAGCCCCATCTCGTGGCTGATCCGGTGCACGGACTCGACCACGGCCCGGTCCAGCGGATCGTGCACGATGCCCCGCACGAACGAGCCGTCGATCTTCACCAGGTCGGCCGGGAACTGCTTGAGGTACGTGAAGCCCGACAGCCCGCTGCCGAAGTCGTCCAGCGCGAACCGGCAGCCCAGCGCCCGCAGCTCGCGGATGAACGCGACCGCCCGCCCGACATCGCCCACCGCCACCGTCTCGGTCACCTCGAAACAGATCGCGCGGGGCGGGACGCCGTGCTCCTCCAGTTCGTCGCGGATGTACTGCAGCAGGCTCGCGTCCCCCAGCGAACTGCCGGACAGGTTGATCGAGAAGACCTCGTCGCCGGGATCGGCGTCGCGGTACCGCTCGGCGAGCCGCTCCAGCGCGGCGCCGATGACCCAGCGGTCGATGGCGGTGACGAGGTTGTACCGTTCGGCGGCCGGCAGGAACACGCCCGGCCCGATGAGCCCGCCGTCGTCGCCGCGCATCCGCACGAGCAGCTCGCCGAACCTGGCGCCGGTCGGGCCGGCGGTGGGGACGATCGGCTGGTAGTACAAGACGAGGGTGTTCTGATTCATGGCGTTCATGAGCCGCTCGGCCCAGTGCGCCTGCCCGCCCTGCCGGGCCAGGTCCTTGTCGCCGGCGGAGACCACGTGCACCCGGTTGCGGCCGTGGTGCTTGGCGGCGTAGCAGGCGGCGTCGGCGGCCCGCATGACGGCCTGCCGGTCGTCGCCCTCGTGGACCGCCGCGACGCCCGCGCTGAGCCCGACGGTGAAGTCCCGGCCCTGATACGGGAACCGGTGCTGGCCCACCACCCGGCGCAGCCGCTCGGCGACGACCGCGGCCTGCTCGGCGGTGCTGCCGTGCAGCAGGATCACGAACTCGTCGCCGCCGACCCGGGCCAGCACGTCCCCGGCCCGCAGCGTGTCCCGCATGAGGTCGGTGACCTGGCACAGCAGCGTGTCGCCGGCCGCATGCCCGCAGCTGTCGTTCACAATCTTGAAGCGGTCAAGATCAAGGAAAACCACCGCGTGTGTACCGTCTGACGCGCCGGCCAGCCGCCGGTCGAACTCGCGCCGGTTGAACACGCCGGTCAGCGGGTCGCGCTCGGCCTCGTACTCCATGCGGGCCGCGATGCGCCGCTCCGCGTCGTGCGCCCGGTCGGCGAAGCTCCAGTTCACGATGGCCGCGACCGCCGCGCCGGCGATGAACAGGGTGTGCACCAGCGCCCACTGCACCGGGTGGTGCTGGGCCTCGGAGTGGTCGTACACCAGCTGCGGCGCCAGCACCCCGACCACGGCGTGCTCGGCCAGCACGAACCCGGCCGCGAGCAGGAACGCCCGCCACTCCTGGTAGAAGGTGATGACGAACAGCATCACGAAGAAGTGGAAGTGCATCTCGATCACGCCGTCGCCGAGCTGGACGAGCACCGCCGAGCTGGCCATCAGCCCCAGCGTGGCCGCCCCGGCGCGCACGTTGCGGGAGAACACCCGCTGCGCGGCCGCGGCGAACGCCACGCCGAGCGGGATGACCGCCAGCGTCGCCCCGCCCACCCCGTGCCCGCGGACCAGGGCGAAGGCGAACAGCCCGCCGATGTGCAGGGCGAGAATCCACAGGATCGCGCGGTGGCGCGGGTTCCACTCGCGGGCCGGCAGGGGGCGGCCGCTGGGCAGAGCGCGCGCGAGCCTCCTGATCCATCCGGTCATGCCGTGGTCATCGACGCCACGCGGGCGCGGCTGAGCGCGGCAACGATTTTTCTCCTGGCGTGAACCGATCGGGCACTCGGCGACGTTTCGCCCCGGGCATGAACCGAACCGGGCACTCGGCAGCGTCTCGCCCCGGGCGTGAACCGATCGGGCACTCGGCAACGTCTCGCCCCGGGCATGAACCGAACCGGGCACTCGGCAACTTTTCGCTCCGGGCGTGAACCGAACCGGGCACTCGATCCGATGAGGGGGTGTGAGGGGAAACGTGACGGAGGACCGGGACCTGCTCCTGCTGATCGCCGGCGGGGACCGCGGGGCGTTCGAGGCCTTCTACCGGCGCCACGGCGTGTGGCTGACGATGCGCCTGCGGTACCGATGTCCGGACCCGGCCGTCGTCGACGACGTCGTCCAGGAGACGTTCCTGGACGTGTGGCGGGGCGCGGCACGGCATCGCGACGACGGCGACGTCCCCGGCTGGCTGTGGCGGATCGGGTCCCGCCGGCTCATCGACGCGATGCGCGGCCACGGCGCCCGGCAGCGCCTGACCCGCCTCCTCGCCCGGCTGCGCGGCCGCGACGAACCCTCGGCCGAGGAACAGGTCCTCGCCGGCGTCGAGCACGGCGACCTGGCCGGCGCGCTGGCCCGCCTCTCCCCCGAGCTGCGCGCCGTCATGCAGGCCACCGTCCTGGACGGCCTGTCCACCGCCGAGGCCGCGGCCCTGCTCGGCATCCCGCCCGGCACGGTCAAGTCCCGCGCCATGCGCGCCCGCCGCCAACTTCGCCAGGAGCTGACATGACCCCCTCCCCCTCGACCGGCGCGTGGCATCAACCCGACGACCTGTCCACTGCCGAGCCCGGCATCCGGCCCGGCATGGCCGAAATAGGCCGCCAGCTCGGCGCGGTCGTAACCCGCCGCCAGCTCGGCAACCCGCTCGGCACAGTCGAAACCCGCCGCCAGCTCGGCAACCCGCTCGGCACAGTCGAAACCCGCCGCCAGCTCGGCAACCCGCTCGGCACGGCCGAAACCCGCCGCCAACCTCGCCTGGAGCTGACATGACCTCCTTCCCCGCGACCGGCGCGTGGCACCTGGCCGCCATCCCGCCCGGCACGGTCACGTCCCGCGCCATGCGCGCCCGCCGTCACATTCGCCTGGAGTTGACATGACCTCCTTCCCCGCGACCGCCGCGTGGCATCTGCCCGACGACGACCTGCACCACTACGCGGCCGGCCGGTGCGCGCCGCCGCTGCTGTGGTCCGTCGAGTCGCACCTGCTGGCCTGCCCCGCCTGCCGGGCCCGGCTCACCGCGGCGGCCGGCCCGGCGCTGCTCGACGACGGCTGGGCCGCGCTGGACGCCGCCCTGGACGCGCCGGTCCCCGGTCCGGTCGAGCGGGTGCTGCGGCGGACCGGGGTGCCCGAGGCCACCGCCCGGCTGCTCGCCGCGACCCCGGCGCTGCGGATGTCCTGGCTGGCCGCGATCGCGCTGACGCTGACCCTCACCGTGCTGTTCGCCTGGGCCGCGGCACCGGTGCTGTTCCTGGCCGCGGCGCCGGTGCTGCCGCTGGTCAGCGTGGCGGCGTCGTTCGGGCCGGGCATCGACCCGACGTACGAGCTGGGCCTCGTCGCCCCGATCGGCGCCCTGCGGCTGCTGCTCCTGCGGGTCGCCGCGGTCGTCGCCGTGAACACGGTCCTGTGCACCGCGGCCTGCCTGACCCTGCCCGACCTGAGCCTCGCCGCGGCCGGCTGGTTCCTGCCGTCCCTGGCCCTGACGGTCCTCGCCCTGCTGCTGGCGACTCGGCTGGGCATGGTCCCGGCGGCGGTCGCGGTCGGCTGCGGCTGGGTCGTGCTCGTCGCGGCCACGCTCTCCGCCCCGTTCACCCCGGCGGGCCAGCTGACCAGCGCCGCCGCCGCGGTCGTGGCGGGGGTGGCCCTCGCCCACCGGGCCCGGACCTACGACCCGTCCCGGCTGTTCCCGCGCCGCACCCTCACGAGGAGACCCCGATGACCACCAGCATGGGCACACACACCGCCGTGCGGCCCTGGATCCGTCCCGGTTGTCACCGCAGCTCCCCCCACGAGGAGACCCCGATGACCACGAGCACCAGCACTCACACCGCCGTGCGGCCGGCCGGCGGCTGCGGCCCACGACCCGCCACGGCCGTCACCGCAGCGCCCCTCACGAGGAGACCCCGATGACCACGAGCACCGGCACTGACACCGCCGTGCGGCCGGCCGGCGGGTGCGGCCCACGACCCGCCACGGCCGTCACCGCACCGCGCCTCACGAGGAGACCCCGATGACCACGAGCACCGGCACTGACATCGCCGTGCGGGCCACTGGGCTGCGGCTGCGGTACGGGCGGACCGTCGCCCTCGACGACGTCACGATCGGGCTGGCGACGGGCGTGACCGGCCTGCTCGGTCCGAACGGCGCCGGCAAGACCAGCCTGCTGCGCATCCTCGCTACCGCCGTGACCCCCGACGCGGGCGAGCTGTCGGTGCTCGGCCACGACCCGCTGAGCGCGCCGGGGCGGCTGAGCGTGCGGCGGCGCCTCGGGTACCTGCCGCAGGACCCCGGCTTCCACCTGACCTTCACCGCCTTCGAGTTCGTCGACTACGTGGCGATCCTCAAGGAGCTCACCGACCGCCGGCAGCGCCACAACGAGGTCCGCCGCGTCCTGGCCGCGGTCGGTCTCGACCAGCACCGCCGCGCCCGCATCCGCAGCCTGTCCGGCGGCATGCGCCAGCGCGTCGCCCTCGCCGCCGCACTGGTCGGCGACCCCGAGCTGCTGATCCTCGACGAACCGACCGTCGGCCTCGACCCGCAGCAGCGGATGCGGTTCCGCGAGCTGTTCGCCGACCTGGGCGAGCACCGCGTCGTGCTGCTCTCCACCCACCAGACCGAGGACGTCATGTCCCTGTGCCGCGACGTCATCGTCATCGACCAGGGCCGGGTCCGCTTCACCGGGCCGCCGACCGGCCTGGCCGCGCTCGCCGAGGGCCGGGTGTGGACGAGCGCGGCGCGCGAACCGGCCGCCCTGGCCTCGTGGCGCACCGGCACCGGCCTGTTCCGCCACGTTGGCGAGCCCCCACCAGGCGCCGAACTCCTGACCCCGACGATCGAGGACGGTTACCTGATGCTCGTCGACGCCCCCGCGGACGGTGATGACCGTGGCTGACCTGCTGCCCGTCGGGTGCGTCGCCGGCGACCCGAGCATTCGTACTGCGGTCCGGGCGAGTTCCGGCGCCGACCAGGGAGCGAGCCGTGACTGAGCTGCTGACCGCGCCGCGCCTCACGAGGAGACGCGGCGCCGACCAGGGAGCGAGCCGTGGCTGACCTGCTGACCGCGCCGCCGGCACCCGTCACCGCCGCGCGGCGGGCTGGGCATGGGTGGGCCATGGTGGCGCTCGCGCGGGCCGAGGCGGTGCGGCTGGTGCGGCATCCGCTCACGATCGTGGCGGTCGGGCTGTTTCTGGCGCCGTGGGTCTACGGCCTTGTGAGCGGCAGCGCCGACGGGTTTCCGGTGCTGCCCGACGCCGCGGTCGATCTGCAGGTGGTCGCCGTGTTCGCGCTCGGCAGCGGGGCGCTGATGACGGCGAACCTGGCGGTGCTGCGGGGGCATCGGCACCGTACCGAGGAGTTCGACGGGACCCTCGTCCTGCCGCCGGCGTGGCGGGTGGGGGCGGTGTTGCTGGCGTTGGTGCCCTATGCGCTGGTGGTGACGCTCCTCGCCGGTGTCCGGCTCGGGGTTCTCGCGCTGCTGCCGGGTGCCGTGGGGCGGCCCGATCCGTTCGAGGTGCTGACCACGCCGGTGGTTGTGGTGCTGTTCGGGGTGGTCGGGGTGCTGCTGGGGCGGCTGGCGCGGTCGGCGGTGGCGGCGCCGCTCGTGCTGGTGCTCATCGTGGTGTCGATGTTCGCCGCGCTGGCCGCCGGGGCGCTGGGGCGTCCGTGGCTGCTGGGGTTGACGCCGATCACGCCGCTGGATCGGAGCTATCCGCTGCCGGCAGCACTCGTGGATCGGGCGTCGGGGCGGCACCTCCTCTACGTGGCCGGGCTGGTCGCCGTGGTCGCGCTGCTGGCGCTGGCCCGGTCCGGGGCCCGGCGCGTGCTGGTGCCGCTCGGCGTCGCCGTCGCGGTGACCGCCGTCGCGGGGGTGGTGCAGTTCCGCGCCGATCCGGGCGTGCAGCGGCTGCGGGCCGAGGTGACCCGGGACCCGGCGCCCGTCGAGAACTGCCGGCAGGTCGGCGACGCACGGTACTGCGCACTCGGCGAGTTCGAGGCCTGGATCCCCTCCTGGGCCTCGGTCGTCGCCGGTGTGACCCGTCCCGCGCCCGCCGTCGCCGGGCCGGCGCTGGTGGTGCGGCAGCGGGTCTGGCTCGTCGGGCGGCCGGACGCGACCGGGTCGTTCACCAGCAGCGCGACCGCCGATGAGGAGCGGGTCGCCGGCTGGCAGGACGCCGACGCCGCGGCCGGGTTTGCCGAGGCGGTCACGATCGGCGCGGACTGGGGGCCGGACCGGGCCGCGGCCACGTTCGCCGGGGCCGTGGCGTACCGGGTGATGACCGGGACCGCCCTCGCGACGCAGCAGCCGATCTGCGGGGCCCGCGGTGCGCTGCTGATCTGGCTGGTCGGGCAGGCCACCCCGGCGGCCGCCCGCGGGCTGCGGGCCGCGGACGACTCCTCGTGGGGTGCGGTGACCCTGTCCGACGAGAGCCTGCTGACGTCCATCGCCGTCCCGGACCGCGACGCGGCCCCGGCGTTGACCCTGCTGACCCGGCCGGTCGACGCGACGACCGCCGTGGTCCGCGCGCACTGGGCGGAGCTGACGGCGGCCGACACCACGCTGGAGCGGTTCGGCGAGCTGCTCGGCGTTCCGGTACCGGCGGCGCCTCCGGCCGAGGAGCGCATGACATGCGCCGCGTGACCGCCGCCCTCGCCCTCATCGGGCCGACCGTGCGGGCCATGCGCCGCGGGCCGCTGCTCGGTGCGGCGGGGGCGGGCCTGCTGGTCGTGGCGGTGCCGGTGGTGCTCGGCGTCGACCTGGGTGTCGACGACCACGCGAACCTGATTCGGCTGGCCGCGGTGTGTGCCTCGGTCGGGCTCGCGTTCGTGTTCGACGACCCGGCGAAGCCGACGACGGTGGTGGTGCCGGTGCCGCGGTGGCTGCCGGCCGCGATCCGGGCCTTGGCGGCGGCGCTGGCCTTCGCGGTGTGGTGGGTCGCGGCGGTGGCGGTCACCGGTGATCCGCACCTGCCGGTGGGCGGGCTGACCCTCGAGGTCGCGACGATCGGCGGCCTGTCGCTGCTGGCCGCCGCGACGGCGTGGCGGTGGGCGGCCCGGGGCGTGGGCGGGCCGGTCGCCGCCCCGGCCGCGTTGCTGCTGGTGCTTGCCGTGGCCCTGGTACCGGTACGACCGCCGATGTTCGTGCCGGCGACGAGCCCGGCCGCGACGTGGGCGGGCGTGCATCACCGCTGGACGGTGCTGTTCCTGCTGATCGCGGCGGCGAGCGTGGTCACCGTCGCCGCCCCTGGGAGGCGGGCGGTGCGTACGCGCGGCGACGCAGGCGACGCCCAGCACGAGCGCTCCATGAGGCGGGCGAGGCGTACCCGCGGCGACGCAGGCGACGCCCAGCACGAGCGCTCCACGAAGCGGGCGGTGCGTGCGCGCGGCGACGCAGGCGCCGCCAGCAGGAGCGCTCCATGAGGCGGGCGGTGCGGGCGCGCGGCGACTCAGGCGCCGCTCAGCAGGAGCGCTCCATGACGAGCCGGTCCTCGCCCGGCCCGAAATAGCCGTCCGTGGCGGAGACGATCCGGAAGTCGAACGCCGCATAGAGCGCGACCGCGACCTCGTTGGCCGGGTCCACGGTCAGCAGCAGCCGCTTGACGCCGGCCCGCTGCATCCCCTCCAGCACGCCGGCCACGAGCGCCGTGCCGATGCCCTCGCGCCGGTGTGCCGGGTGCACGCCCATCGACCACAGCCAGGCCGTGTACGGCTCCTCGGCCACCATGGTCAGCGAGTACCCGACGATGGCGTCGTCCCGCACGGCCACCCGCAGCCCCGACCCGAACGTGTCGACGACCTGCCGCAGGACCGAGTACGGATAGCAGGAGCTCCCGAACAGCTCCTGCTCCAACGCCGTCAATGCCGGCAGATCCGCAAGGGCCGCCCGCCGCAACGCTAATGCAGTATGCAAGAGCGATTGTCTCCCTCGAGATTTATGGACGAATTGTAAATGAGATTGTAATTGATGACCAGCTGCCGAATTTCCTCGGCCTGGAACGTAAAATAGTTCCACTGACCTTCGCCGCGCTCGTTCGATCGGGTCTCGTAGCCGCAGTCGTCGTCCCAAATTATCAGGTCCAGCCGCAAATGCGGCGGCAACTTGTCTCGATGGACGCGAAGTACGTGGACGCCACCTGCGGATTGTTCGCGAGCGAGCCGGTCGAGGTCGTCGTTCCAGTCGTGGTAGATGAAGACCCTCTCGCAATGCACGCCGCGGCGCATCGCCTCCTGGAGGCGTTGCCAGTACTTTTCACCCAGGGGCGAGAGCCACCAATCGAGGTCCACGCTCTGCAGGCTGGTCGACACGATGCTGCGCCGGGACCGGTCGGCCTGCACCACCAGCGGGCCGATTTCCTCGTAGTCGAACAGCACGTGTCCCAATTCGAGCCGGGCCAGTTCGTTGACGCAATTCTCCAGCACCCGGTGGCTCGCCTCGGTCGCGATGGTGTTCGGGTACTTCTCCTCGACCGCGGCCGTCGAGCGGACAATCTTGTCGACCATGTCGGGAATCCACTGGACCCGCTCGATACCGGCGATGATCCGGTTCTGGCGGGTCGTCTTCTGGTCGTCGTGGCGCTCGCGGAGCATCGACTCGACCTGCAGCGTCAGCAGCGTCACCTGCAGGCCGGCGATGAATCCGAGCACCGGCACGACGTTGGTCAGATAGGTGACGGCGAGCCCGGTGCCGACGGCCAGCAGCACACCGGCCGCGAGCCGGACGCCGCTCGACGCATTGCTGTTGGACAACACAGGCCTCCATACGCGTCTCCGTGCAGCGGCAGGCGATCCACTCACCGTAGCGATCGAGGCACACGCGAGGAAGACATCGACCAGGCGACCAGGGGTCGACCGAGCGTCACTTCGAGGTGACGGATGGCTATCCACTACGGTGAATGCGTTTCGTGACCATCGGGGAGGACACGACCATGCAGCCGAACCAGCCACAGCAGGAGCCCATCGATCCGTGGGCCGGGCACGATCCGACGGGGCACGTACCGGTCACCGGCCAGTTTCCCGCGACCGGGTCGATGCCGGGCACCGATCCGTGGGCCGCGCAGAACCCGCCGGCCTACCAGCAGCCGCCGCCGCAGTATCAGCAGCAGCCGTATCAGCCGCCGTACGCGCCGAACCCGGGAGCGGCGGGCGAGCGGCGCAAGGGGCTGTTCGTGGTCGTCGGGGTCGTCGCCGCCATCGTGTTGCTCGCGGTCGCCGGCGGTGTCGTGTGGCTCGTCGGGCAGGCAGGCGGGAAGGGCGATGCCGGGCAAGGCGGCACGCCCGCGGCCGCGGTGGGGTGGAACGTCGGGTCCTGCATCTACGTGTCCAAGAACAGCTGGACCCGGCCCACGCCGAGTCCGCTGACGCCGGAGATCAAGCGGGCGATCGAGCAGTCGAAGCAGTACAGCCCGATCGGCTGCGACGACGCCAAGGCGCTCGCAAAGATCACGGCGGTCGGGACAGTGGGGACCGCGGCGGGGGGCCAGGCAGGCGGCGACGGATGTCCTGACGACACCGACCTGGCCGTGCAGGAGAAGTCCGCCGTCAACGGCAGCAGCGGCAAGGTGTACTGCACCCGCAACGTCAAGGACCCGCACCCCGGCGACCCCGGAGGTGGCGGCGGGGCGATCGTGGCCGGGGACTGTGTCTACGTCGGCAGCACCAACGCGGCCCGGGCGCTCAACGACCAGATCGCCGAGGAGGCGTGCGCCGAGGGGTACTTCGGGAAGGTCACCGCCCGCGCCGCCGACAAGCAGGGGTGCCCGGCGGAGACGATCACCCGCGTCGAGGTCAAGGACGCCAAGGGCGGGGTCCTGTGCCTGGTGCAGGGTGACGGCAAGTCCTACATCGCCAAGCCCGGCGACTGCGTCAACTGGCCCGGCAACCAGTACACGCCGGCGACCAGGGACGACTGCGGGCGCGGGCCGGGCGTGTTCGGGCTCGCCGGGTTCGCCGACGACGCCAAGGGGTGTCCCGCCGGGTCCACCGGACGGCAGCACACCGGGTACGACCGGTTCCTGTGCCTGAAATCGCGGTAGCCGACCGCCGCTCACCGGACCCGCTGGGCGGTCCTCAGCTCGGTCAGGTAGCGCTTGACGACCTGGCCCCCGTGGTCGGCGTCGATGAGCCGCGCGATGGCGTGCAGCAAGCCGTTCCGCTGCGCGTCCGGCAGGGCACGGTGACCGGAGTAGGTCAGCAGCACATCCAGGTAGGCCGCGGTCGAGTACGGCAGCTCCCACTCGTACCGGTGGAAGCTCGCCGGCCCGAACCGCTGCGACGAGGTCAGCTCCCGATCGTCCTGCGCAATGTCCCGGGCACCTTCAAGACGCAGGCCCGGCGGGGTCGAGGGATCGAAGCGCTGGTAACACCGCTGGATCTCGGCGAAGAACGGCTCGGTCCAGGTTCCACCGGCGATGTGGTGGGTTCCCACGGTGGCCAGCAGACCACCGGGCCGCAAGGCGTCGGCGGACTTCGTCACCCGCACGGCCGGATCGATCCAGTGAAACGCCGTCGCGGAGAACACCACGTCGAACGGTTCGCTGGGCAGGGGCCAGTCCTCGAACGCGGCCGTCACGACCTCCACCGAGCCGAACCCGGCCAGATTTCGCCGCGCCACGTCGGCCAGGTCCGCGCCCAGCTCGACGGCCACGATCCGGTAGCCCCGTTCCGCCAGCGGCACGGTCGCCTGCCCGGTGCCGCAGCCGATCTCCAGCACCCTGGCCCCGGACGGTACTCCGGCCGCGACGAGATCATCGAACACCTGCGCCGGGTACCGGGGCCGGGCCCGGTCGTACCGTTCGGCGTCCTCGTCGAAGGTCTCGCGCAGCTCCACGTGGTCAAGAATACGAACGTCACGTCTCCGCAGTCTGCAGGCGGCCCCGGCGCTGGCGCCACAGGCCGCCCAGGACCGTCAGCACCACGATCAGCCCCGTGAGGGCCACGGCGAGCGGGGTGGGCACGGCGTCGACCACGTCGTCGGCCACCGCGATCGCGATCACCGCGGGCACGGCCAGGCTCGGCCACGGCCAGGCCGCGCGCCACCGGCCGGAGGTGCCGGCGACGACGGCGGCGGTGCCCGCCAGGAAGAGGGCCATGCCGCCGTGCAGGGCCCAGCGGGCCGCGTCGGGCAGTTCGTCGGCGGGGTGGACGATGTACTGCTCGGCGCCGACCGCGAAGATCGCCAGGCCCAGGGTGAGCGGCAGGTGGCCGTAGATGTAGGCGTCGGGGACCCAGCTCTCCTGGTCGTCGCCCTCGTCCTCGAGGCGGCGCTTGCCGGCCGCGCCGCCGAGGTCGAAGTAGTTCCACCAGGCGGCGGAGACGGCGACGAAGGCGATGCCGGCCGCGGCGACGGGGGCCGCCCGCCATTCGGTCTCGTGGATGCCGGTGGCGATCGACATGATGGACTCGCCGAGCACGAGCATCACGAACAGGCCGAAGCGCTCCGGCAGGTGGTCGACATGGAGCGGGACGCCGCCGCCGAAGCGGGTGGCGAGGATCGGGGCGGCGGCCTCGGCGAGGAGGCCGGCGGTCCACAGGACGTAGCGGGCCGTACCGTCGACGGCCAGGGACACCGCCCAGAGCGCGGCGCCCGCGGCGATCCCGGCCAGGTAGATGCGGATCGTGGCGCGGGCGTCGGCGACGTGCCGCCACGCCCGCAGGTACAGCAGGAACAGCAGGACCCGGGTGGCGAGGTAGCAGCCGGCGAACACGGCCGCGGTGCCGATGCCCGCCGCCATGCCGATGACCGCGGCGGTGCCGGCGAGCTTGGCCAGGCGATAGATGACGTCGTTGGTGTCGAAGCGGTTGGCGTACAGCGTGACGGTGACCCACGACCACCACGTGACCACGAACAGCCCGGCGAACCTGGCCGCGCCCGCCCACGTGAGGTCCTTGGCCAGGTCGGTGGCGAGTTCGGCCATGACGAGCAGGTACGCCAGGTCGAAGAACAGCTCGAGCCGCGACGCCGACCGCTCGCCCTCGACGCGCAGCTCAGGGGGGCGGATCAGCGGGGCGGGACGATCTTCGTGGTCGGCCATCCCACCCCGTTGCCCCGAACTACCGCTCCCCAAGCATCCCGACGGCCCCGTAGACGGCCACCTCGGCGCCGGTCGGGCGGGGCGGCGGCTCGTTCTCGGAGCGCCAGTCGTTGACCAGCACCACGCCCGGGTCGACGAGCTCGAGGCCCTCGAACAGGGCGCTGAACTCGGCCCGGTCCCGGGGCCAGATGTCGGTCTGGCCGGCCGCGAGCATCCGGTCGTACAGGGCGGCGACGGCCGGCGGCGACGGGTCCTTGGTCGCGTTGCTCGCCACCAGGTAGCTGCCGGGCGGCAGGGCGGCCAGCAGCTCCCGGACGATCGGCAGGCCCGCGCCCTCGCCGTGGATGAAGTGCAGGACCGCGACCAGCATCAGCCCGATCGGCCGGCTGAAGTCCAGGGTGGAGCGGACCTCGGGGTGGGCCAGGATGCGGCCCGGCTCGCGCAGGTCCGCCTCCAGGTACGCGGTGCGGCCCTCCGGCGCGCTGGTCAGCAGCGCCCGGGCGTGGACCATGACCATCGGGTCGTTGTCGACGTACACGACGCGGGTCTGCGGCGCGATGGCCTGCGCGACCTCGTGGGTGTTGTCGGCGGTCGGCAGCCCGGTGCCGATGTCCAGGAACTGCCGGATGCCGACCTCGCCGGCGAGGTAGCGCACGGCGCGCTGCAGGAAGCGGCGGTTCTCCCGGGCGGCGATCGGCGCGCTGGGCCAGGCCGCCGCGATCGCGTCGCCGGAGGCCCGGTCGGCGGCGAAGTTGTCCTTGCCGCCCAGCCAGTAGTTGTACCGGCGGGCGGGATGGGCTACCGAGGTGTCGATCCGCTCAGTGGACACGCGGACAGCGTAGTGCACCGCATAATCGACACTCGATGAACGCTCGGATCTCCAGGCTCCCGGTCGTGGCCGCCGCCACGACGGCCGTGGTCTCGTGCGGGCTGCTCGCGCTCGCGGTCGCCCGCGGCTGGCTCGGGCCGGACGTCGGGCGCGGGAACACGTTCTGCGAGGCGGCGCGGGCCGGGCTGGTGAAACAGCCGGCGAACACGTTCAGCAACCTGGGGTTCGTCGTGGCCGGACTGCTCATCGCGGCCGGCCGGGGCGGCAAGCCGATCAAGACCGTGATGGCCTGCATCGTGGTCCTGCTCGGGCCGGGCAGCGCCGCCATGCACGCCACGCAGAGCGCGGCCGGCGGCGGCCTCGACGTGCTGAGCATGTACCTGATCGCCGCGTTCGCGTTCGCCTACGCCGTGATGCGGTGGCGGCGGGCGGGCTGGGCGGCGATGGGCGTCACCTTCGCGGCGGGGGTCGCGGGCTGCGAGCTGGCCGGGCTGTGGCACGAGCCGATCCCGGTCGTCATGTACGCCGGCAACGTCGCCTTCGGGCTGCTGCTCGCCGCCGCGGCCGGGCTGGAGATCGCGATCATCCGGCGCGGGGAGACCACCGGCCGGCCGGGCTTCGCGTACGCCTCGATCGGCGCGATGCTCGTCGCGTTCGGGGTGTGGAACGCGACCCAGACCTGGCTGTGCGACCCGCACTCACCGGTGCAGGGCCATGCCGTCTGGCATCTGATGACGGGGCTCGCCGCGTACCTGCTGTACCGGTACTACGACAGTGAAAACCCGCGGCCGCCCGGGGGGTGAGCGGCCGCGGTGCCTGGTTACGCCAGAAGGTACGGGCATGAGTTTCGATGCCGCTATGGGTTGGGACCCGGTTGTCCGTACGGAATCGTGTGGACTTGCCACGGGAACCAACCAAGCGCTTTGGCACCGTACGATGCCTGCACGAGCGAAACGGGGGTCACCGATGGCGCTGGCGCCGCCCGACCCCGCGCGGGCGCGTGGCCTCGACGAACTGGTCGGCTGCCTGCGCGGGCTCAAGGTGTGGGCCGGGGACCCGTCGTTCGAGACGATCACGCGGCGGATCAACCAGCGCTGGCGGGCGGCCGGGCGGCGGGCGGACGAGCTGGCGCGGCGCAGTACCGTCGTGGACTGCTTCAAGCTCGGCCGGCGGCGCATCAACGCGGACCTGATGGTCGCGGTGGTGCAGGCGCTGCACGACTATCCCGAGTACCTGGCCCGGTGGCGGGAGGCGCTGCGCGACGGGCGGGTCGGCACCGAGACGGCGGCCCAGATCCGGGTGGCCGACCGGCTGCCGCCCGGGCCCGCCGCGTTCGTCGGGCGGGCGGCCGAGCTGGCCCGCATCGACGGGCCGCTCACCGTGCTGACCGGCATGCCCGGGGCCGGCAAGACCGCCCTGGCCGTGCACGCCGCGCACCGCCTCGCCGCGGACGGGCGCTTCGAGGTCACCGTGTACGCCGACCTGCGCGGCTTCCATCCCGACGCGGCGCTGCCACCGGCGAAACCCGGCCAGGTCCTCGACGCGCTGCTGCGGCTGGCGATCGGCGGGCGGGCCCTGCTGGTGCTGGACAACGCGGCCTCGGCCGAGCAGGTCCACCCGATCCTGGAGGCGTTCCCGGCCGCCGAGGCGCTGGTCACGTCGCGGCGGCGGATCGGCGGGCCCGCGGTCGAGGTCGGTCCGCTCGGCGCTGAGGACGGCGAGCGGTTCCTGCGCACCCGGGTGCCGGGGGTGCCGGTCGGTTCGGACCCTTCGGCGTACCGCCGGATCGCCCTGCACTGCGGCGGGCTGCCGCTGGCCCTGGACCGGGCGGCGGGCGACATCGCGGCGCGGCCCGGCTGGACGGTCACCGACCACGCCGACCGGCTCGACGAGGGCCGCGGGCGCCTGGAGCTCGACGAGGGCCTCGAGGGCGTGTTCCAGCAGTCGTACCGCAAGCTGCCGCCCCGCTCGCAGCTGCTCCTGCGCCGCCTGGCATTGCACCCGGGCCCGGACCTCGGCGCCGGGGACGCGGCCGCACTGCTCGGGGCGGATGCCGAGGCGCACCTGGCCTGCCTGGCCGACGAGCACCTGATCCAGCGCCGTCCGGGCGGCCGGTACGCGCTGCACGGGCTCATCGCCACCTACGCCGCACGGCGAGGCCACGACGAGGACCGCCCCGCCGACCGCGCCGAGGCGATGGCCCGTCTCAAGAACGCCTAGGGCGCCACCGACCCGGGCAGGCGAATCACGGCCCAGACCGTCTTGCCGTGCCCGTCGGCGGCGCAGCCCCAGGCGGTGGCGTTGCGGTCCACGACATGCAGCCCGTCGCCGGGCGGGTCGGCCAGCACCGGATCGCTACGCCGCAGCGGCAGCAGCCGGGCGGGAGCGTCGGGCCGCCCGTCGCGTACGCCCAGATGCAGGTAGCTGCCGCGAAGGCTGACGGTCACGGCAATCGCGGTCCCGGCGTGCACGGCCGCGTTGTGCACGAGCTCGAACGCGACCCGCCGCGCCGCCGCGGTCACCTCCGGCACGCCCCACATCGTGCAGGCGTCCTGGGCGAGCAGCGCGGCCCGGCTCGGGGCGAGGCCGTCGGGGTCCAGCGCGAGCCGGAAGCGCTCCGGCGGCGGCGGGCCGGCCTGGGCGGCGACCCCGGCGCGGGCCCGGTCCTCGAACAGGTGCAGCTTTCGCCGCCAGAACCCCAGGTCGAGCTGGGTGCGCAGCGGCCCGCCGGCCGGGGTCACCCAGAGCAGCAGCACGCCGTAGTACTCGCGGGCGCTGTCGGCCGCCGCCTGGAACATCGAGGCGGCGGTGCCGGTCGGGTCGTCGAACGCGGTGAGGTCGACGATCACCGCGCGCGGGCAGGCGACCAGGGCCTTGCCGATCCAGACCCGCATGTCCAGCTTCTCGGCCAGGGTCAGCCGCCCCTCGACGGTGATCCAGATCAGTTCACGGTCCAGGTCGTGCACGGTCTCGGCGGTGATCACCCGTGCACTCTAATCGGCATTTGTCCGAATTAAACATATTTTCGCGGAAAACGCCGTGAGGGCATCGACGGAGATGATTTGTCGGTCGCGGGTGGCCGTCAGGTCACGCCGCGTTCACCTGTTGCTATCCGGCAACCGATGACATTCCAGTCAGCACCGCGCGGAAGGAACCACGTTTGAGCACCGTCGAGCGTCCCTGTCTCGGCCACGCACTGTTGCGGGAGCAGCCCGCCCTGCACCGGTACGTCACGTCCCTGGTCACCACCGACCCGCACCACGTCGAGGACATCGTCCAGGAGACGCTGCTGCGGGCCTGGCAGGACGCGGACCGGCTGGACCGCGACGCCCGCCCGATCCGGATGTGGCTGTTCCGCACGGCCCGCAACCTGGTCATCGACGCGTGGCGCAAGCGGCGCGCGGTGCCGGCGGGCCTGGCCCCGGAGCTCGGCGTGGACCGGCCCGACCACGGCAACCTGGCCGAGACCGTCTGCGACCGGGTGGTGCTCACCGACGGGCTGCGCCGCCTGCCCGACGCCCAGCGCGAGATCCTGGTGCACGTCCACCTGCTCGGCCGGGCCGGCGAGGACGTCGCCGCCGGGCTGGGCATCCCGCCGGGCACGGTGAAGAGCCGCACCCACCACGCCGTCCGCGCCCTGCGGGCCGTGCTGGAGCAGGCCGCGTGATCGACTTCTTCTCGCGCAATCGGGGCCCGATCAGCCTGCTCATCGGCGGGCTGGGCCTGTTCATTCTGGCCCTGATTCTCGCGACCCGGGCCGTGCGCCGGGCGGGCGGCTGGAAGGTCGTCTTCCGGCGGGCCGGCCGCGAGCTGAGACTGACCGGCGCCGCGTTCGTCCGCCCCTTTCGGCTTTGGCTCCGGTACCGCCTGAGCCTGCGCCGCCTCACGCGCGCCCTCGCCGACCCGGCCACCCGCGCCGACGCCGACCGGGCACTGCGGGCCGCGAGCGGCGGGCCCGCCCAGCCGTACGCGGTGCTCGTCGGCCCCACGTCCACGGCCGTCCTGCTGGCCGGGCGCGACCCGGGCACGCCCCCGGAGCCGTTCGCCCCCGACGAGCACGACCCGCGCCTGTGGTGGGCCGAGCGCGCGGACCTGCCCGAGCCCGACGGCGGCGATCCGCTGCCCGTGGCCCTCGGGATGACGGCGAAAGACCTCGTCGTGTACCTCGACCTGCACACCGGCCCGCGCCTGACCGCCGGCGCCGGCGACCCGCGCACCACCCGCGCCCTGATCCAGGCCATCGCGGCGCAGCTCGGCCTTGTCCTCCCGGCCGGCGCGGTGCAGGTCACGGCGGGCGTGCACCCGCGCTTCCCCGGCACCGAACCGACCGCCGACGCGGCGTTCGTCGTCTGCCCCGAGCCGCCCGCCGAGCCGGTCGCCGCGCGGGTCCTGGCCGTCGGCGGGGCCCGTGGCCAGGCGCGGCTGCTGCGCACCGAGCGCGGCGGGGTGGTGCGCATCGCGGGCGTTCCGCTGACCATCGAGACCGCCGCCCTGCCCCGGGCCGTCGCGCGACTGCTGAAGTCGGAGCCACAGGAAGTACAACCGCGGCCTGTTGAAAAGGCTCCAGAAGTGCCGGTGGTCCAGGAGTTCATGCCGGAGGAGCCGGAGACGGTGACCGGCGTGTCCGCGAACACCGCGACCGTGGCCATCGTCGAGCCGCCCAACGACTTTGACGAGCCCGAATTCGACGACGCGGCCGTGGGCCGGCGAGCCGGGGGAACCGCGTGAAGGTCATGCTCACCGCGTTCGACGCCGAGGAGGGCGCCGCCCGCGACCACATCGTCGACGTGCCCGACGGCGCCACCGTGCGCGGGCTCGCCGACGCCGTCGAGAGCCCCCTCGGCGCGGGCGGGCAGCGGGTCTACCTCGACGACCGGCGCCTGGAACCCGACGCGCCCGTGCGGGGCAGCGGCATCCGGCCCGGCGGCACCATCGGGCTCGGCGCCCCGGCCCCGGCCGCGAAGGGCGTGCGCACCGACCTCACGTCCGGCGGGCCGCTGCTGGCCGAGGTACACCTGGTGTCCGGGCCCGGCGCCGGCGCGACCTGGCGGCTCGGCGCGGGCAGCTTCGAGATCGGCGCCGCCGAGCGGTGCGCGATCCGCATCGGCGGGCCCGAGGCGCCGGCCGGCGGGCTGTGGGTGACGGTCGCGGCCGACGGCGGCGCGCGGTGGCACCTGACCCGGCCCGACGACGGCGTACGGCCCGCCGGCATCGCCCCGCCGCCCGACCCGCACCCGGTCACCGGCCTGCCGACCGCGGCCCGGCCCGTCCGCGGCGCGCTCGGCGAGCGCTGGGCCGACGGCGCCGACCTGTGCGTGGGCCCGGCCCTGCTGCGCCTGAGCGCGCCGGTCGAGCCCGACGCGGCGGTGACCGCCTCCGCCGACGGGTTCGGGCTGGACTACAACCGGCCGCCGCGGATCGCCCCGCACCTGGACGCCGAGCGGGTCCGCCTGCCGGTGCCGCCGGGCCGCACCCCCCGCCAGCCGTTCCCGATGCTGCTCCTGCTCGCCCCGATCGTGCTCGGCCTGGTCCTCGTCGGGGTCTTCCACTCCTACTTCTACCTGGTCTTCATCCTGTTCACGCCGGTCATGGCGATCACCAACTGGATGGTCGGCCGCAAGACCAACCGCAAGCAGCATCAGGAGCAGCAGCAGCGGTACGACCAGCGCCTGCGCAGCCTCGCCGGTGAGATCGACGCCGCGGTGCGCCGCGAGCGTGACGTGCGCTGCATCACCGGACCGGACCCGGCGACCGTCGGGCTGATCGCCACCGGGCCCGGCGCGCGGCTGTGGGAGCGGCGCCGCCGCGACCCCGACCACCTGCTGCTGCGCCTGGGCACCGTGGACGTGCCGTCGGTCAAGGAGATCGACGACCCGGCCCGCGACGAGAACCACCGCACCGTGCGCTGGACGATCCGCGACGTACCGGTGGGCCTGGAACTGCCCGAGATCGGCGTCCTCGGCGTGGTCGGGCCGGCCGAACCCGTGCAGGCGCTGACCCGCTGGTTCGTGGCCCAGTCCGCCGTCCTGCACAGTCCCCGCGACCTGCGGGTCGTCGTGCTCACCACGCCCGAGCGGTCCGAGGGGTGGGGCTGGGTCCGGTGGCTGCCGCACCTGCGCCCGGCCGGCGGCGGTGGCGGCGCGCACGCGGCGATCGGCAACGACCCGGAGAGCATCGCCAACCGCGTCGCCGAACTCGTCGCCCAGGTCCAGGCCCGCCAGCGGGCGCTCGGCTCGTCGATGGGCCGGGCCATGTTCACCGACCCCGACCTGCTCGTCGTCGTCGACGGCGCCCGGGCCCTGCGCGACGTGCCCGGCATGGTGCAGATCCTCGCCGACGGCCCCCGCGTGCGGATCTTCAGCGTCTGCCTCGACGAGCAGGAGCGGCTGCTGCCCGAGGAGTGCGGGGCCGTCGTCGCCGCCGACACCACGGGCCTGACCCTCAAGCGCACCGGTACCGCACCCCTGGAACACATCCGCGCCGACCTGGTGCCGGTGCCGTGGTGCGAGCGGCTCGCCCGGGCCCTGACCCCGCTGCGCGACGTCAGCCCCGAGCACGACGCGGGCCTGCCGCGCGAGGTACGGCTGCTGGACCTGCTCGACCAGGAACCCCCGGACCCGGCCGCCCTGCTCGACCGGTGGCGGCGCCGGCCCGCCTCCACCACGTTCGTGCTCGGCAGCGGCTACGACGGCCCGCTCAGCCTCGACCTCGTCCGCGACGGCCCGCACGGCCTGGTCGCCGGCACCACCGGCTCCGGCAAGTCCGAGCTGCTGCAGTCGTTCGTCGCCTCGCTCGCCGCCACCAACCGGCCCGACGAGCTCACCTTCGTGCTCGTCGACTACAAGGGCGGCAGCGCCTTCCGGGAGTGCGCGCAGCTGCCGCACACCCTCGGCATGGTCACCGACCTCGACGCCCACCTGGTGCAGCGGGCCATGGACTCCCTCGGCGCCGAGCTGCGCCGCCGCGAGCGCATCCTGGCCGCGGCCGAGGCCAAGGACCTGCCCGCGTACCGGGCCAAGCGGGCCGCCGACCCGGCCCTGGCCCGGCTGCCGCGGCTGCTGCTCATCATCGACGAGTTCGCGACCCTCGTCCGGGAGCTGCCGGACTTCGTGCCCGGCCTGATCAGCATCGCCCAGCGCGGCCGCTCGCTGGGCATCCACCTGATCCTCGCCACCCAGCGCCCGGCCGGCGCGGTCACCCCGGACATCAAGGCCAACACCAACCTGCGCATCGCCCTGCGGGTCACCGACACCGTCGAGAGCCAGGACATCATCGACACCGGCGAGGCGGTGCACATCTCCCCCGGTACGCCGGGCCGCGCCCTCATCCGCGCCGGGCACCGCAGCGCCGTGCCGTTCCAGGCGGCCTGGGTCGGCGCCGAGCGGCCCGGCACCAGCCCGGAGGAGCCGGCGGCGCCGGCCGTCCCCGACCGGGTCCGCACCGCGGAGCTGTCCTGGCAGCGGCTCGGCCGGCCGGTGGAGCTGCCGGTCGAGGACGTCGACCCGCTGCTGCCCGGCCCCGTCGTCCCCACCGACCTGCAGGCCCTCGTCGCGGCGATCCGGGCCGCGGCCGAGCGGCTCGACGACTTCGTGCGCCAGCCCAGCCCGTGGCTCGCCGCGCTCGAGGACAAGGTGCTGCTTGAGGAGCTGCCGGCGGTACCGACGCGGAAGGACCGGCATGCGAGCGTGCCGGCGCCGATCCCGTATGCCCTGGAGGACGTGCCCGCGCTGCAGCAGCGGCGGGTGGCCACCGTCGACCTCGCCACGTTCGGGCACCTCTACGTCGTCGGCGCGCCCCGCTCCGGCCGCACCCAGGTGCTGCGGACGATCGCGGCGTCGGCGGCCCGGCGGGCGGCGGTGGCAGACGTGCACATGTACGGCATCGACGCGGCCGGCGGCGGCCTCGCCGCCCTCGAAACCCTGCCGCACTGCGGGGCGGTCGTGTCCCGGCACGACATGGAACGCCTGGAGCGGCTCCTGCGCCGGCTCGGCCGCGAGCTCACCGACCGCCAGGAGCGGGCCGCGAACGCCAACGCGGCCGGCATCGTCGAGCTGCGCCGCCGCCTGCCCGCGGCCGAGCGGCCCGCGCACATCCTGCTGTTCGTCGACGGCTGGGACGCCCTGGCCCCGATCCTCGACGAGCACGACCAGGGCCGGCTGCTGACCGACATCACCCGCCTGGTCCGCGAGGGCGCCGCGGCCGGCATCCACGTCATCGCCACCTCCGAGCGGGCCCTGCTCGGCGGCCGGCTCGCCGCGCACAACGACCACAAGCTGCTGCTGCGCCAGGCCGACCGCAACGACTACCAGCTCGTCGGCATCCTGCCCAGCAAGGTCCCCGGCACCATCGTCGCCGGCCGCGGCTGGCACGTGCTGAGCCGCACCGAGACCCAGATCGCGCTGCTGGACGCCGACGACAGCGCCCAGGCCGAGGCTCTTCGGCGTATCGGCTCTCGCCTGGTTGTCGCTGAGAATTCCTCAAAGCCGTTCCCGGTGGCGCCGCTGCCGGGGCGGGTCGCCTTCACCGACGCGTACGCGCTCGTCCCCGACGCGCAGAAGCGGCCCATGCAGGCCCTGCTCGGCGTCGGCGGCGACGAGGGCGGCGCGGTCCTCGCCGACCTGACCGCCACCTCGTCGTTCTTCGTCGGCGGCCCGGCCGGCGCCGGGCGCAGCAACGCCCTGGCCGCGATCGCCGTGTCGCTGCTGACCGGCGGGACCGGCCTGGTCGTGCTGACCCCGCGCGACTCGCCGCTCAGAGCCCTGGCGCGCCAGCCCCGGGTACGGCTGCTCGACGAGCCGGACCCGGCGGCCGACGCGGTCGCCGCGGCCATGGACGAGCTCGGCGGCCCGGTCGTCGTCCTCGTCGACGACGCGGACCTGCTCACCGCCCCCGCCGCCGACAAGGTCCTGCGCGACGTGGCCGCCGGTGGGCGCGACAAGGGCCGCGCCGTCGTCTACGCCGGGTCGGCCGACGCGCTGTCGATCGCCCTGGGCAGCTGGCTGACCGCGGCCCGCCGCTCCCGCCGCGGCCTGCTGCTCACCCCGCGCTCGATCACCGAGGGCGACGCGATCGGGGCGCGGCTGGTCAGCAGCCAGGTCCGCAACGCCGCCCCGCCCGGCCGGGCGTTCACCGGCGGGCCGGGCGGGGCGGCGATCGCGGTCCAGATCCCGCTGACCGTCCTGCGGGAGGACTGAGCGGCTACTGCAGGATGCGGTAGTCGTAGCCGCCCTTCGCGTCGCCCCGCATGAGGTCGGTGCGGTACTTCTCGCAGTTGCCGGTGGTCGGGTCCTCCACCGGGCACTGGGCGTTGAGGACGACGAGGGAGACGGTCACGTACTGGCCGTCGGGCAGGGTCGTGGTCATCGAGGGCGGTTCGCCGCCCGGGCCGCAGACGCGCCGGCTCGCCGCGTCGCCGAGCCGGGTCCAGACGCCGGTGGACCAGTTCAACAGCCAGAAGGTGCCGCTGCTCGCGTTGCAGTTCCACAGGTCGAGGGTCTTGATGCCGACCTGCGGCGGCGGGTCGGTGTGCCCGCAGACGTTGACGAACCGGTCGGCGTACCCGGTCTTCTCGGCGAAGATGGAGACGCAGAAGTCGGCGTTGGACGGCAGCCCGGTGAAGGTCGCCTTCAGGAACCCGCCGGTGCCGGCGGCGGCCGGGACGAGCTGGGTTCCCCGGCTCGACGCCACCCGGTAGCGGTCCTCGCCGTTGGCGTTGTCGCGCCACTCGAACGTGAGCGAGGTCGGGGTGACGGCGACGACCCGCGCCGCGTCGGCCTGTGGCAGAGCCGGATAGAGCACCAGCACGCAGCTGGCCGGCCCGGTCGCGACCCCGTAGGCGTTGCTGGCCGAGGCCCGGTAGCAGTACGTCTGCCCGCCGGCCGCGGTGCGGTCCTGGTACGTCTGGCCGGCGCCGTTGCCGGTGAAGCTCTGCAGCAGGCCCCACGGCCCGTTGGCGGTCGGCGCGCGGTGCACCTGCCAGGCCGTCGTCTCCACGCCGGGCGTCGCCACCCGGACCTGGGCGAACGGCGTGGCGTCGAGGCCGCCGTTGGTCGCGGTGAGCACCGGCGCCGTCGGCGGGCCGCCCTGCACGACCGTCCTGCAGCCCAGGCTCGTGTCGGCGCCGCCGGCCACGTTGAGCGCGACGACGCAGGCCTCGTAGCTGCCGCGCGGCTGCGGGTAGGTGACGTCGTAGCCGTGGGCGGAGCCGTAGACCGGGAAGACCGCGCCGACGTCGGGCCGGTTGCCCGACGCGGTGAGCGTGGGCTGGACCGCGCCGTTCAACGCGATGCGGACCGCGATCGGCGCGGTGGTGTCCTCGTCGATGGCCCAGCCCTTGACCCGTACGCCGGCCGGTGACGCCGACACCTCGTCGAGGTAGCCCATCGGCGACACCCGCAGCGGCCCGGGCAGGCAGCCGACGCCGTTGGGGGCCACGACACCCTGGTTGAGGGCGATCGCGCAGACCGAGGCGGCGTCCTGGGCCGCATAGCTGCCGCCGAAGGTGCCGGTGCTGCCGACGAGCCAGGTCGTCACGTACGTGGTGCCGACCCTGAGCCGGACCGTCAGCCGGCCGGTCGCGTCGGGGTCGTAGGCCCGGCCGGCGATCGTGAAGCCGGCCGGGGTCCGGCTGAAGCTCGTGATCTCCACCGTCGGCTCGATGCCGTTGTCGCCGGGCGTCTCGCAGACCGGCGGCGGGTTGGGGACGTCGCAGTTCGGGGCGGCCGCGGCCGGTCCCGCGCCGGCGGCGACCAGGCCGCCGGTGAGCAGGAGCGCCGCCGCCGCCAGGCGTAAGAGTCGGGTTCGCATAGCAGCGAGGGTGGACGGCGCCGGTCGTGTCCGGCGAGGTTCCCGGACAGCGGGCGACGGAATGCGGACAGTCACGGGAGGTCACGACCGTCGATTCCTACCGTGGCCGGTGTGAGCCTGGTCGATCCGACGGACGAGTTCGCTGCGCAGCTGCGCGACCTGCGCGCGGCGTGCGGGAACCCGAGCGTGCGCAAGCTCGAGGTCGCGCTGCGCGAGGCCGGTCACCCGTTCCCGCGCTCGACGATCAGCGACAAGCTGGCCGGCGTCTCCCGCCCGTCGTGGGAGTTCGTGCACGCCTTCGTGCTCACCTGCGCCCGGCTCGGTGAGGAAGTAGTCGACGTGCACGACTGGCGGGCCCGGCACCGCCGGATGCTGCGCCGCCTCGCCGCCCGCCGCAGCGAGGACCGGGCCGCCGGCGCCGCCAGCAGCGAGCTCGCCGACCGCCCGCCGCGCCTGGAGCCGGTCTACCACGACACCATGCGCCTGCTCACCGCCGACGGCCCGCACGCGCCGGTCGACCGGTGCGTGCGGGTCGCGCTGGTCCAGGGCGTGCGGTTCGTGGCCCACCTGGCCGGCGTCCGCCCGACGATGACGATCGCGGAGCTGGTGGCGGCGCTGGGCGAGGAGGAGTTCGTCCGCTCCGTCGCCGCCGAGCTGGACTAGCGGGTCAGCTCGTACAGCGTGTTGAACGGGTTCTCCATGTCGACGCGGCGGCAGGCGGCGAAGCCGGCCTCGGCGGACAGGCGGGCCAGGACGGGCTCGGGCAGGCCCAGGGTGCCCAGCCCGGCGCCGCCCTCGGCGAGGGAGGTCGTCATGCAGTACAACATCGAGAAGCCGTAGAGCAGGGTCGCGATCGGCCCCACGTTCTCCACCGTCCGGTCCGAACAGTTGATCTCCAGGCACAGGTAGCGCCCGCCGGGCCGCAGGCCGTCGCGGATCGCGCGCAGCAGCCCGGCCGGGTCGACGGCGTCGTGCACCACGTCGAACGTGGTGATCACGTCGTAGGCCTCGGGCAGGCCGCCGGAGGCGTCGAGCACCTCGTAGCGCAGCCGGTCGGCCACGCCCGCCGCCTCCGCCGCCGCCCGGGCCGCCGCAACGGCGCTCGGCGACACGTCGTAGCCGGTGCCGGTGGCCGTCGGGTAGGCCTTGGCCAGCTCGATCAGGGCCTGGCCGGTGCCGCAGCCGACGTCGGCGATCCGGGCTCCGGCGCGCAGTTTCGCCTCGACCTCGGGTACCAGCGGCAGCCAGAGTTGCACGAGCATGTTGCGGTGCCACTGGGCGGTGAACCGGCTCGTCCCTTCGGCGACGTCGGGGTGCAGCTCGTCGGCCCGGACCCCGCCGCCGTCCCGGAACGCGGAGGCGACGGTGTCGTAGCGCTGGGTGGCGCCGACGAGCTCCTGGTGCACGCCGCCGAAGAACGCCGGGCCGGGCTCGACGGCGAGCGTCGGGGCGTGCTCGGCGGGCAGCTCGAAGCGCTGCTGGGCCGGGTCGTAGCGCAGGTATCCGGCGGCGTGCAGGCCGGCGGCCCACTCGCGCACGTACCGCTCGTCGAGCCCGGCGCGGCGGGCCAGTTCGCCGCTGGTGCCGGGGCCGCCCTTGGCGAGCTCCTTGAACAGCCCGGCCCGGTCGCCGAGCGCGGCGAGCACGACGGTGGCGAAGGCGGCGGTGTCGGCCAGCACGCGCCCGGTGAACTCGGCGGCCTTGGTCTCGTCCATCTGGTACCTCCAAAATCGTTGTTGCCTCCTGCGGCGTTCATCGGCCCGTTCACCCGAGCTGAACACCGCACCGAACGGCCTACGGTGGCCACGTGGAGGTGTTCGTCGGCCGCGAGCACGAGCTGGCGGCGCTGGCCTCGGCGCGGGCGGCCGCGGCGGCGGGCGAGGCGCGGCCGGTCCTGGTCTGCGGCGACCCGGGCCTGGGCAAGACCGCCCTGCTGCGCGAGTTCACCCGCCGCGCCCGGGCCGGCGGCGCCACGGTGCTGTGGGGCGGGGCGTGGGAGGACGGCGGCGCTCCCCCGTACTGGCCGTGGATGCAGGTCCTGCGCCAGGCCGGCGACGACTCGCCGTTCACCGGCGCCGAGTTCGGGTCGCGGTTCGCGCTCTTCGACGCCGCCTGTGCGGTGCTGTCCCGGGCCCCCGCACCGCTGGTGGTGGTGCTCGACGACCTGCACGCGGCGGGGCATCCGTCGGCGCTGCTGCTGCGGTTCGCGGCGGCCAACCTGCCGGGGGTACTGCTCGTGGCGGCCCTGCGCCCGGCCGAGGCGCGACTGGACCCGGGGCTGCGCTCGGTGGTCGCCGCGCTGGAGTCCTCGGGCACGGTGCTGACGCTGCCGGGGCTGGCCCCGGCGGAGATCCGGCTGCTGCTGCCCGACGCGGGTGACGCGGTGCTCGACGCCGTAGCCCGCCGGGGCGAGGGCAGCCCGCTGTTCGTGACCCAGGTCGCTCGGCTGCTCGGACGGGAGGCGGCGACCGTCGAGGAGGTTCCCGTGCCCGCCTCGATCCGCCAGGCCGTGGCCCGGCTGATCGCGCCGCTCGGTCCGGGCGCTCCTGACGTGCTGGCCACGGCGGCCGCGCTCGGCGCCCACGTCGATCCCGCGCTGGTCGCCGCGCTGGAGGAGGAGCCGGCGCGGGCGGTGCTCGACGGTGCGGCGCAGAGCGGCCTGCTGGTGGCCGGGCCGGGGGGTTACCGGTTCGGGCATGCGCTCATCCGGGAGGCGCTGCTGGCCGACCTCACGCCACTCGCGCGGGCCGAGCGGCATCTGCACATCGCGGGCGCCTTGGAGCTTCCGTCGTGGCGTGGGCGGACGGGTGCCGCCGAACTGGCCCGGCACTACCGGCTCGCCCAGGCCACCGGACCCGCCGCCGTGGCCGCTGCCGTGCGATATGCCACGCTCGCCGGGGACGAGGCCCTCACCGCGCTCGCACCCGAGGAGGCGGCCGAGCAGTTCCGGCATGCCCTCGACGCGCTCGGCCGCAGTCCCCGGCCCGAGCCTGGCCAGCGTGGCGACCTGCTGCTGCAGTTGGCGAGGGCCCTGGACGCGGCGGCCGATCCGGGGGCCGCCGCGGTGGTCGGCGAGGCCGTGGAGCTCGCCCGGCGGACCGGTGACAGCGGACAGCTCGCCGCCGCGGCACTGCTCGCCGCGCGGCATCTGGACTTCAACGCGCCCGGTGACTCGATCGCCGCGCTGCTGCGGGAAGCCGCCGAGGCGCTGCCGATCGGCGAGGCCGCGCTGCGGGCTCAGGTGCTGGCACGGCTCGCGTTCGTGCAGGCGCCCGATCTGGAGGCGGCGCGGGTCACCGCCGACGCGGCCGTGGCCGAGGCCGGGCGGGCCGATCCGAGCGAACCGGCGGCGCGCGCGGCCGCCCTGGCCGCGCGGCACCACACGCGGTGGGGTACGCAGGAGCCCGCCGACGCCCTCGCCGACGCGAGCGGCATCGTCGACGCGGCGCGGCGGGCGCGTGATCCGGGTACCGAGCTCGACGGGCGGGTCCTCGTGCTCACCCACCTCCTGGAGGTCGGCGACGGGCCCGCCGCGCGGCGCGTGCTGCCCGAACTGGACCGGCTCGCCGGCACGCTGCGGCACCCCTCGGCGCGGCTCGTCGCGCTGTCGCGGCGGGCCGCCCTCGCCACGCTCGACGGGGACTTCGCCGAAGGGGCCCGCGCGGCGACCGAGGCGTGGGAGGCCGGGCGCCGGGCCGGACTGCCCGACGCCGACGCGGTGCGGTGGGGGCAGGTCCACGCCATCTGGGTGCACACCGACGTGCCCGCCGAGGACCTGGACTGGACGGTGCGGACGCTGCGGGAGCTCGTCGCGCACTCGCATCGGGCGTTCGCGCATGCGCCGGCGCTCGTGCAGTTCGAGGCGGCCGCCGGAGACGTCGAGCAGGCCCGGGGGCGGCTCGACGACCTCGTCGAGCACGGGCTCGACCGGCAGCGGCCCGACATGGTGCTCGTCTGGGCGCTCACCCACCTGGCCGAGGCCGTCTGTGTGCTCGGCGCCGCCGAACATGCCCGCCGGGTGTACCGCGCGCTGCTCCCCTACGCCGGGCGCGCCGCCGTCGAGGCCGGGGCGGTCTCGTGTTCCGGGGCCACCGACTTCTACCTCGGGCGGCTGGCGGCACTGGACGGGGACGCCGAATCCGCCGGGCGGCACTACCGGGTGGCGGAGCGGCTGCACCGCTCGCTCGGGGCGCGGCCGATGCTGGCCCGGACGCTCGCCGAGCTCGGGGAGGTCGCCGAGGCGCGGGCGCTCGCCGGGGCCTGCGGGATGACCCGGCTGCTCGCCCGGCTCGGCGATGCGCGGCTCGTCCTGCGCCTCGAGCAGGACGGGTGGCTCGTCGCGTTCGCGGGCGAGTCCTCCCGGGTGCCCGACAGCCTCGGCCTGCGCTACCTGGCACTGCTCGTGCGCAGTCCCGGCCGGGAGGTTTCCGCCGTCGAGCTCGTACAGCTGGCGGCGTCGACCGGCACCGGCAGTACCGGCGAAGGCTTGGACATGGCCGGTGGTGGACGCGGCGACGAGGTGCTCGACGCGCGGGCCCGCGGCGAGTATCGCCGGCGGCTCGCCGAGCTCGACGACGACCTCGCCGAGGCCGAGCACTGGCACGACCAGGAGCGCGCCGCGCGGCTGCGGGCCGAGCGGGACTTCCTGATCCAGGAGCTCAGCGCGGCCGCGGGGCTCGGCGGGCGGACCCGGCGGCTGGGCTCCGACGCCGAGCGGGCCCGGCTCAACGTGACCCGGGCCATCCGCACCGCCATCGCCCGCATCCGGGAGCGGGCCCCGGCGACCGGCGCCCACCTCGACGCCGCCGTGCGCACCGGGACGCGCTGCTCGTACCGACCCGGCTGACACGGATTGCGAACACCCCGCCGTGTGACACGCGGTGCCGGCCGGGACTCGTGGGGCGGCGCTGGTTGCCGGGTGGTTGCCGGTGTACAGCACCTGAGTGCACCCCTCAACCGGGCGGATGACACGCCGACGTCCCTGTCGACCCATCAGCCGGGTCCAGCCACGACGAGTCAGGGGACACGGAATATGAGCACGGATGCGATGACCACCCACCACGAGCACGCGGCCACCTGCACGGCGGCCCGGCCCGGCCGGCACGCCCGGCACGCCCGCGCGGGCATGGGCGGGAAGGTCCGCCGGGTCACCGCGCTCGGCCTGGCCCTCGGCGGCGCCGTGCTGATCGGCAACGGGGCGTTCTCGAGCTGGACCACGACCGCCGAGGTCAACTCCGGCGGGCTGTCCACGGCCAGCGGTACCCCGACCCTCGTCGACACCAACGGCGGCCAGTTCGTCACCGCCGTGTCGAACCTGCTGCCCGGCGACTACTTCTACCGCTACGTCGACGTACGCAACGACGGCACCCTGACCAGCACCTTCACCGGCAGCGTGGGCGTCACCGGGGACCTCGCCGGGCAGATCGCGGTCGACGCGACGACCTGCACCGCCACCTGGACGACCGTGAACGGCGTCAGCACCTGCTCCGGCACCACCGGCGGCATCGGGTCCGGCACGCCGGCGCTGAACAGCCCCGTCGCCATCAACCACGGCTCCCTCGCACCGGGGGCGGCGGCGACGCAGCACGTGCGGTACAAGTTCACGTTCTCCAGCTCTGCCCCGGCCTCGCTGCAGGGCAAGAGCGGCTCGATCAGCCTGTCGGTGAGCAACGCCCTCGTCGGCGGCAGCGACCGGACCGGCGGCTGACCCAGCCATGCGCCAGGCGGACTGTGCCTGCGGGGGCGGTGAGGAGCGCCGCCGCGGGATCGTGACGCGGACGCTCCTCGCCGTGGCCCTCGTGGCCACCGTCCTGTGCGCCGGCCCCATCCGGCCGGCGCACGCCGCCTGGGGACCGCCGACGACCCGCGCGGCGGCGATGTCCAGCGCCCTGCTCAGCAGCGCCTTCCAGGTCGTCACGGGCGGGGGCGTGCTGAGCGCGGACGGGCGGCAGTACCAGATCGCCAGCCTGCTCGTCGGCGGCAACAGCTACATCGACCTCGTCAACACCTCGACCGTGCCGGCCACGCTCGGGCTCAAGCTGTCGCTGACCACGATCCTGGGCTCCAGCCCGGCCATCGTCTGCTCGGTGGCCTGGAACCAGACCACCAACGCCTGCCCCGGCACGTCCACGACGGTCGGCATCACCGTCACCATCGGCACCACCACCGGCGCCTACACCACGCCCGCGCCGCTGCCGGTCGGCGGCCACATCTACATGAAGGTCGTCAGCGGCGGTATCGCCAGCGGCGTCACCTTCACCGCCGACACCGTCACCGCCGCCCGCACCGCCACCGACAGGAGCGCCGCATGAGCCTCGTCCGCCGTACCGGCACCGCCCTGCTGCTGCTCGCCGCGGCCGCCTTCGCCGTCGCGAGCCTGTTCGGTGTCCGGTTCCTGCCGATCCTGACCGGTTCGATGACCCCGTACTCCCCCGCCGGCTCCCTGGTGGTGACGGTCCCCGTCGACGCCGCCCAGATCCACACCGGCGACGTGATCGCGTTCAAGCCGCCGGCCCCGTTCGTCGTCAACGGCGGCCGGCCGGTCATGCACCGCGTGCAGACCATCGGCACGGCCGCCGGCAAGCCGTTCATGACCACCAAGGGCGACGCGAACCAGCAGGCCGACCCGTGGCAGGTGTCCCTCGACGGCGGGCAGTTCCGCAAGGCCGTGTTCGTGGTACCGCACGTCGGGCGGATCTTCGCCGGCGGCGTGCAGTCGAACCTGATGCTGGTGGCCGGTGGGGTCGCCCTGACGATGGGCCTGGGCACGCTGCGCACCCCGGCCCCGGCGCGCCGCTGCTGCTGACGCTTGTCAGGCGGGCGGCTGCCAGCCGTGCTCGATGATGTCCATGATGCGCCCGGCCGCCGCCTCGGGGTCGGGGTGATGCTTGGCGAGGGTCGGGATCTGCAGGAAGAACCGGGCGAGGGTACGGCAGGCGAGGTCGTCGTCCGGGAGGCCGTACTCGCCGGCGATCGCGGCGCCGAGCCGCTCGGCGTGCCGGGTCCACATGCGCTCGGCGTACTCGCGCAGCGCCGGGGTGCCGTCCACCAGCGCGGTGAACCGGGCCAGCTCCGGCGACGTGCCGACGGGCAGCCAGGTGCCGCGCACGTACCCGCGCAGCGCGTCGAGCACGCCGGTGCCCGGGGCGCGTTCGCGCACGGCGGCGACCAGCCCCGCCTCCCGGTCCTGCTCCTCGTCGAAGACCAGCGCCTCCTTGCCCGGGAAGTGCTTGAACAGCGTCGTGGTGGACACGTCGGCGGCGTCGGCGATGTCGCGGATGCTGACCTGGTCGTAGCCGCGGGCCAGGAACAGTGCCAGGGCGGCGTCGGCGATCGCCTGGCGGGTGGCGGCCTTCTTGCGCTCGCGGCGCCCTCCTTCACTCATAGGTTGACTCTATCACTAAGTTGAGTCATTGCACTTTTGTACTGAGTCTGCTGTTCTGAGGTCATGCTGCACATCATCGGAGCGGGGCCCGGTGGACTCACCTGCGCCCGCATCCTGCAACGGCACGGCATCGACGTCACCGTCCACGACCGCGACGCCGGCCCGGACGCCCGCAACCAGGGCGGCACCCTCGACCTGCGCGCCGAGGACGGCCAGCTCGCGCTGCGCGAGGCCGGCCTGTTCGACGAGTTCCTGCGGCTCGCCCGGCCCGAGGGGCAGGAGATGCGCCAGGTCGACACGACCGGCGCGACGCTGTTCCACCATGTGCCGGAGGCGGGCGAGCTGTTCAAGCCCGAGATCGACCGCGGCCAGCTGCGCGACCTGCTGCTGCACTCCCTCGAACCCGGCACCGTGCGGTGGGGCCGGTCCCTGCGGGCCGTCGGCCCGGCGGTGGACGGCGTCCGGGAGCTGCGCTTCGCCGACGGGACGACCGAGCAGGCGGCGCTCGTCATCGGGGCCGACGGGGCCTTCTCGCGGGTGCGGCCGGCGGTTTCGGCGGCGGTACCGCAGTACAGCGGCGTGAGTTTCCTCGAGGCCTGGTTCACCGGCGTCGAGGACCGGCACCCGGACCTCGCCGCGTTCGTGGGCTCCGGCAGCACCGCCGGGGCCGACGGCGAGCGCGGCCTGTTCGCCCAGCGCAACAGCGGCAGCGCCATCCGGGTGTACATCATCCAGCGCGTCGCCGCCGGCTGGCTCGCGGAGGCCGGGCTGGGCATCGGCGACACCGAGGCGATCCGCGCCCGGCTCCTCGACGCGTTCGCGGGCTGGTCGCCGCTGCTGCGCCGGCTGATCACCGACAACGACGGGCCGTATGTCGAGCGGCCCATCTACGCACTGCCGGTACCACATGGGTGGGAACACGATCCGACCGTCACCCTGCTCGGCGATGCCGCGCACCTCATGCCGCCGCTGGGTGTCGGGGTCAACCTGGCGATGCTCGACGCGAGCGACCTCGCCCTGTCCCTCGCCGCGCATGCGGACCTCGGCGAGGCGGTGCGGGCCTACGAGGCGGCGATGCTCCCGCGCTCGGCGGACATGCAGCGCGCGACCGAGGGCGGCGCCGAGTTCCTGCTCTCCGCCGAGGTGCCCGATTTCGGGTACGGCGAGCAGGCCTGACGGCGCCGCCTCGCGCGACTCAGCTGCCGGCGCTGCGGATCTTGCCCGCCATGTCCGTGTCCATCTCCTCCATCGAGGTGCGGATGTCGCGGAACTGCTTGGCGAAGTCGTTGATGCCCTTCATCGCGGCGAGCAGCGAGGTGTTGAACTTCTCGTAGGACTCCTTCATCGCCGGGCTGGACTGCTGGAACACCAGGCCGTCCTCGAGCAGGTTCGACACGTCGCTGCGCAGCGACTCCAGCATCGGCAGGATGTCGCGGACGGCGCCGTCGAGGCGGGTCGACGTCGCCTCGATCTTCTCGTAGTCGAGGGAGATGTTGGGCATTGGGGCGGACTCCTAAAACATCGGCGTCGGATAATATGTGTCGTCCACGGGCTCGGTCTTGCTCGTCTCGTCCCACTTGGCGTAGCGGTCGGGGCGCGAGTACTCGGTCACCGTGCCGTCCGGCTCGCTGACGGTCATGGTGCCGCCGCCGTTGTCGTTCAGCGCGATGACGGTGTGCGTGGTCTTGCCGTCCTGATCGGTGGTGTCGGTCGTCGACGAGCCGTGCTCACCGGTCGTGGTCACCGAGTGCGTCGTGCTGCCGTCGCTGAAGACGGTGTCGGTGGTGTAGTTCTTGCCGCCGTCGCTGTACGTGGTCGTCGAGGTGTACTTCTGGTCGCCGTTGACGACCGTCGTCTCCTCCTTGACCACGTTGTTGTGCTCGTCCAGCGTCAGGTGCGTGTGCACCGAGCCGGTGGCGGTGTTGATCGTCATGTCGGTGGGCGGCGGCCCCGGGTCGGTCGCCGAGCAGAAGTCCGGCATCGTGCCGTCGGCGCCGGGGACGCAGTCGCCGCGGTGGCCCTGCAGGTAGTCCCACTCGGCCTTCTTGTCCTTCCACCGGTCCAGGTCGAGGGTGGAGCCCATCATCCCCATGCCGTCGGCGATCTGGGCGTCGACGTCGAAGTACCCGTCGGCCACGGCGCCGAAGATGTCGCCGAGCTCGCGCAGGTCGTCCTCGGCCTTGCTCATCGGGTGCTGCGCCCGCCGGTACAGGCTGCGGAAACTCTCGGCCAGTCCCTCGTTGCCGAAGACCGCGTCGCTGTCGCCGTACTCGATGCTGCCGACCTGCGAGAACACGGTGTCGCCGAGCCGGGGCCCGATCCGGTCGGCCAGGTCGTGCAGGTCCTTGCGGGCCTGGTGCAGCAGCCCGTAGTCGATCGCGAAGTCGGGCAAGGCGGCGCTCCTTCCGGGGGTCCCGCCTCGACCACGTCTGAGCCCGCCCTGCGGTTCACCCGCGTTTCAGAAGCTGACCAGCACGATCCCGGCGACGACGATCCCGGCCGCGACGGCCCGCCGCGCGCCGAGCCCCTCCTGGAAGAACACGGCCCCGATGAGCGCTCCGATGACGATGCTGGTCTCCCGCAGCGCCGCGATCGCCGCGGTCGCGCCGCTGGTCTGGGCGACGAGCACGAGTCCGTACGCCACGAGCGACACCAGCCCCCCGCCGACCCCGATGGCGACGGTGCCGAGCCCGGTCGTTTGCAGCTCGCGCCGCCGCCGGATGAGGGCGATGACCGGCAGGACCGGCCCCTGCAGCAGGAACATCCAGGCGGCGTACACGGGAACGGGGCTGACCTGCACCGCGGTAGCGTCGATCACGGTGTACGCGGCGATGGCCACCCCGGTCGCCACCGCCGCCCCGACCGCGCGCCGGTCGCGCCGCCCGCCCCGCGCGAGGCTGAGCAGTCCCAGGGTCACCACGAGGATGCCGGCGGCCTGCACGAGCGGCAGCCGGTGCCCGAGCGCCACCTCGACAACCGCGACGAGCCAGGGTGCGGTACCGCGGGCGATCGGGTACGACTGGCTGAAGTCCCCGAGCTCGTAGCTGGCCCACAGCAGCAGGACGTAGACGACGTGCACGGCCGCCGAGGTCACGACGTAGGGCCAGGCGGCGGCCGGGGGCAGCCCGAGCAGCAGCGCCCCGGCTCCCCCGGCCCCGACGTAGGCGAGCCCGATCAGCGCGAAGCCGACCAGCCGATCCTTGACCCCGTGCGCGAGGGCGTTCCAGGTCGCGTGCAGCACGGCGGCGAAGAGCGTGAGCGCGATGACGTGCGCGTCCATTGTGGAGGCTCCTTGGCGTCGGCCCACCGTTCGATGGGCACGTCGGAAACGGAGCCCTCCGGGTTTCTATCCCTTCAGGTGTCGGCCGCGGCCATAGCTGTGTATGGCGCTGACGACCGTGGCGCCGCTCGGTCCAGACCCTGACCGCCCTGATTGTGGGGCAGAAGGCGGGCGGCAGACGGAACCCAAGGCGCAACCACGTGCTGCCTCGACCCTAGTGGATCTGTCCCGGGACGTCACACCGCCGGCCTGTGATCCGGGTCGCCGCCGGTCGTCGCGTCACGGCACACCGTAGATGCCGGGCGCGGTCACGGCGGCGTCGTCGATCGTGTTCGGGTCGACGCTCCACCGCCCGGCCATGGCCATCACGTGGGACTCGGACGGCGTCGTGGCGAACCAGGTGTCCCACTCCTCCTCCGACCACAGCTCCATCCCCGGTTCCATGCCGCGGGTGCCGACGCCCAGCGCGACCTCGTCGGCGGTCGGCTCGCCGAGGAACATCGGCACGTCACCGCGTTCGCCGATGAAGCAGTACCCGCGCAGCAGCTCCCCGCCGGCGGCCCGCGCCCAGGCGTGGTACTCGGGGACCCGCTCGTTGGCGAAGAACTGGACCTCCCCCAGGCGCCGGCTGAGCTCGCACAGCCACCCGGGAAAGCGCGGGTCGGTCGCGTCGAACCCGGCCGGGACGTCCATCCGGCCGTGCGCGAGCGTCCAGCCCGGGACCGGCGCCGCCACGTACACGCCGGACTTGTACGCCCGGTCGGTGCCGTCCGCCCAGCCGAGCACCTGCCGCTCCCGCAACGCGAGCGCGTCGGCGACCTCGTCCACGGTCCGCTCGCGCACCGCCAGCCACGACGTCTTGTAACTGAACCCGGCCACGGGCCCGATCATCGCAGAACCGGCCTGGGTCATGCTGACCCGATGGAGCTGACGTGGCTGGACGGGCCGACGCTGGACGCGGTTCGCAACGGGCTGCGCGCGGTGTCCGATGCGATCGGCCCGCTGCCCGACCCGACGACGCACACCGAACCTGTGCCGGCGCAGTTCGTGACGCAGTATCAGCGACTGACCGGCACAACGGTCGACCTTGACCGCGTCATGGCCTGGCACCTGCGCACCGTCCTCGGCAACGCGCTGTGGCGCACCGAGGCCGGCGTCGCGTTGCCCGACGGGCGCACCCCGGCGCAGTGGGTCGACGACCCGACCGGCCGGTTTCAGGCCACCCGCGACAGCGCGCTGTTCGCCACGTCACGCGTCACCTGGCAGTTGTGATCGGCCTGGGCCGGCGTCAGGCTCGGCAGGAACTGGTAGTACCCCCAGACCAGCGTGTCCGCGCGGCGGGCCGCGTACTGGCACAGGCGCATCGGGACCGCCTGATCGGCATCGGTGACCAGGTTCGCGCACGACTCCTCGGCGGGCGACTCGCCGTTCGTGACCGGCGCCTGGGTGACGCTCTTGTCGCAGGCCCACCGAAGCCCGACCGCGGAGTCCTCCCGCCGCTGGGCCGGGCTTCCGGTGTACTCCTTGTTGATGTTCAGCCGCAGGACGCTCCAATCCCCACGGCTCACGTTGCTGACCTCGCACACACCGCCGGAGCCCGCATCGTCGGACGTGGTCAGCTCCGAGACGCTGATGGACCCGTCGGGAACAGCGGCATCGAGCAGCCCCGCGTCGAACAACGAGCAGACATTGCTCGTACCGAGCACAGGCGCACTGTCCCCGCAACCAGCCAGGCTGCCCAGCACGGCGGCCGCCAGTACCAACCGGATGGCGCTGCGTGCTGTAGAACGGCGAGCATGATTGTCGTCGTGACGGGCCCCAGCGCGGCGGGGAAGACGATCTGGTGCTGCGAGCACCATCCGGCCGACACCGTGCCCGAGTACGTTCCGGCCGCCGGAGACCTCGCCGGCCCGGACCCCGCCGAACAAGCGGCGTTCTGGTGCGACGTCAACGCGCGACGCTGGTCGCAGGCCCTGCACCGGGAGCGCGCCGGTGGACTCGCCGTCTGTGACGACGATCCGCTCAAGCTGCACTACAGCTGGTCGCTGGCCCGCATCGGCGCCCTCTCCCGGCATCACTGGCGGGCCGAGGTCGACGCGCACCGGCAGGCCGTGGCCGAAGGCCGGCTCGGGTTCGCCGACCTGATCCTCGTGTCCACGCCACCGGAAGAGGAACTCCGCCGGCGTCGCGACGCGGATCCCACGCGCCGACGACGCAACTTCGACCTCCATGTCCGCCTCGCCGAACCCCTGCGGCAATGGTACGAGGCCGTCGAGCGCGCCGGCGCGGCCCGGGTCGTCTGGGGACTGCCGCCGACCGGCCTGCCGGCGGCGCCACTCGGTCCAGCGGCGGACCGCTACAACCTCGCCGCCTTCGACGCCGTCCTGACCGAGTTGCCTGGCGGGGATACTTGGTGGCTGTGACGATCAAGGCGCTGATCTTCGACTTCGACGGCCTGTTGATGGACACGGAGAGCACGCTGCTCGAAAGCTGGCGTTGGGAGTGGCGGCGGCACGGTCTGGAGCTCGACCCGGCCGGCTTCTTCGCCGACCACGGCGGTGATGCGAACGAGCCGCGGTACGTGGCGCTGGCGGCGGCGGCCGGACCGGCCTACGACCGCGGTGCCAGCCACGCGTTGCGGATGGCGTACCGGGCGGAACTGAACGCGGCGCTGGACCCGGCCCCGGGCATCGTCGACTGGCTGGAACGGGCCGCGGAGCTGGGACTTCGGCTGGCGGTGGCGAGCAGTTCGGCCGTGTCCCACGTGGGCCCGATGTTGGATCGGGTGGGGCTGCGCGCGCGGTTCGAGGTGCTGGCGACCGGCGAGGAGGTGGCCGCGCACAAGCCGGACCCGGCGGTGTATCTGCTGGCGCTGGACCGGCTCGGGCTCCAGGCGCGCGACGCGGTCGCGTTCGAGGACACCGAGCACGGCGTGGCCGCGGCGCAGGCGGCCGGTCTGCGCTGCGTGGCCGTGCCGAACCCGCATGCCGACCACGCCCGCTTCGCGGCCGCCGATCTCCTCCTGGCGAGCGCCGCCGAACGGTCCCTGGACGAGGTCCTGGCCGCGCTTGAGCTCACCGCGTGAACTCGGCCCGCCGGCGGGGGTCGCCCGGGTCAACCCACGGTTCCGCGCACCTGGTCGAGCAGCGCGCCCGGGTCGGCGGGGACGGTGTCGGCGCGCCACGCGATGTGCTGGTCCGGGCGGACCAGGACCAGGTTGGCCCCGTACCGCGGCCGCAGCCCCCGGTCGCGCAGATCCAGCTGCCGCAACGGCACGCCGCGCTCGGACGCCGCGTCCACCAGGCCACGAACCTCCTCGGAGCCGGCCAGGAGGAGCAAGGTCAGGCCGGGGCCGAGGTCGTCGTAGAGGGAGTGGCCGGGGCCGAGCCAGGTGTGGGGCAGGCGCGACCCGCCGCCCGCGGCGATGGCGGGACTGGCCAGGGCGATGTCGAGGACCAGCTCGAGGGAGTGGAACTCGGCGTGCTTGGTGGCCTGGATGCGCGCATCGGCGGCGTGCCGGGCCGCCTCGCTGGCGTCGAGGTTGTCGGCGAGCAGTTCGGTGGTCAGGACCGACATGTTCGCGGTCGCCTCGCGGATGACGCGTTCCTGGACGGGGCGGCGTTCAGTCTCGTACGTGTCCAGGAGGTCGTCGCCGGACCACCCGTCCAGGACGGCGGCCAGTTTCCAGCCCAGGTCGACCGCGTCGCCCAGGCCGGTGTTGAGGCCGTGCCCGCCGAACGGTGGGTTGAGGTGGGCGGCGTCGCCGGCCAGGAAGACGCGCCCGTTGCGCATCCGGTCAGCGATCTGCATCCGGGCGGTCCACGGGTCCGTGGAGCGCACCCGCGCCGGGACGGGACGGCCCACGGCGGCGTCGATGATGGCCTGGGCGGTTTGTTCGCCGGTGTCGCGGTCCACGCCCATGGCGATGAGCCACCAGGTGCCGGTCCGGTCGATCGGGCCCATCAGGGCGGGCGCCGCCGGGTTGATGATCCAGTAGTGGACGGCCGGGCCGTGGCGGACGTGCTGCCACAGGTCGGGGGCGTCGAAGACCATGCCGAAGTTGGGGCGCAGGGCCAGTTCTCCGACATAGTCGGCGCCCATCTGGGGGCGGGTGACGCTGCGCGGGCCGTCGGCGCCGATGAGGTACTGCGCCGTGACCGTCGAGCGGGCGCCGTGCTCGTCGGTGAGCACTGCCCGTACAAGAGCGGCGTCTTGTTTGAAACCCTCGAGCCGGAAACCGGTGGCGAGGGTGCAGGGCGGCAGTCGGGTGACGGTCTCGCGCAGCACCTCCTCGAGGACGTATTGCGGGACCTGCTGGCCGAGTTCCGGGAACCGGTCGCCGTCGGGGACGAGGCCGAGGACGCCGGTGAAGCGGGACAGTTCGTGGCCGGTGAGCGAGGTGCAGAACACCACGTCCTGCGACCAGCTCGTCGGCAGGGGGGCCAGGGCGCGCAGCCGGTCGGCGATGCCCCAGCGGCGCAGGTGCTCCATGGTGCGCACGTTGAGGGTCTTGCAGCGCGGCCGCGCGTGGGACACGGCCGCGCGCGGTTCGGCGACGAGGCACTGCACGCCGCGGCGGCCGAGTTCGACGGCGGCGGCGAGACCGACCGGGCCGCCGCCGGCGATGAGGACGGGGACGTGCGCAGGGAGCACTAGCGGCGCTCCGCCCAGGCGGCGCACTCCTCGGCGAACGCGAGCTGGCGCAGGTGCAGGGCGTGGCCCAGGGTGTGGTGGTCGATGCTGTGCCCGGTGCCGCGGGCGACGGCCGCCTCGACGAACGGCGCGTTGCTCAGCATCCCGGCGAACCGCGCGACATGTTCCGGCGCGCTGTCCCAGAGCATGTCGTGCTCCGCAAGAGCATTGTGCACCGGTACCCGCACCAGCGGCGCCAGCCCCGCCAGCCGCTCGGCCGGCCAGGCCGGGGCCTGGATGAGCTCGCGGACGGGTACCGGCGCGTAGGAGTCGTGGGCGGCCTTGACCGCCTCGGCGGTGAACGTGCCCTCGGGACCGAACATGACCTTGTCCCGCTCCTCGTACGGCAGGTCGATCGTCCCGTCGGGCGGCAGGGCGGCGAGGGCGTGCGCGGCGCCGTTGCTGTTGAGTTCGGCGCCCATGCCGGTGACCGACATGCCGATCAGGCCGAAGCGCGGCTGCGACGCGGCAACCATCGTGGCGATCATACCGCCGATGGAGTGCCCGACGAGGAAGACGCGGTCGGCGCCGGCCCGCTCGGCGGTCAGCGCGATCGCCTCGGCGAGCAGGTCGGCGTGCCGGTCGAAGGTGTTCTCGGCGGGGGCGAGGGCGGTGCTGCCGCCGTACCCGGGGCGGTCGAAACTCACGACCCGGTAGCCGGCGGCCGCGGCGGTGTCCATGAACGAGCCGTGCGCCGAGCCGGGCACGGCGAAGTAGCGTCCGGTGTACGTGCCGCCGTGCAGGGCGGCGATCAGCGGGCGGGCGGATGCGTCGGGGCCGGCGGTGTTGGCGGTGATGGTGAGGCCCTGGACGGTGAGCTCCATCGGGATTCCTTACTGCTCGACGAAGTGGTGGCGCATAGTGCCGATGCCGGCGGCGTGGGTGACGAGTTCGTCGCCGACCTGCAGCAGCTGTTTGGGGGTGCGGGCCCAGCCGATGCCGCTGGGGGTGCCGGTGAAGATGAGGTCCCCGGGCAGCAGGGGGACGACGGCGGAGAGGTACTCGACCAGCTCCGGTATCGAGAAGATCATGTCTGCGGTCCGGCCGTCCTGCATCTGGCGGCCGTTGACGAGGCAGCCGAGGGCGATGTCGTCGCGGTCGGCGAACTCGTCGGGCGTGACCAGGACAGGTCCGATGGGCGCGAACCCCGTGAAGGACTTGCCGAGGTTGAACTGCTGCGGCGGCGACCCGGCGAACTGCAGCTCCCGTTCGGAGAGGTCCTGCCCGGCGGTGAGGCCCGCGACGTACGACCAGGCCTCCTCGCGCGCCACCCGCTCGGCGCGGCGGCCGATCACGGCGACGAGCTCGGCCTCGAAGTCGACCGAGCCGGCCGGGCGGGCGATGGCGCCGGACGGTCCGGTGACCGAGGCCGGGAACTTGGTGAACACGACCGGGCGCTCCGGCAGGGCCAGCCCTGATTCCGCGGCGTGGTCGCGGTAGTTCAGGCCGATGCCGAAGATCTGCGGCGGGCGCGGGACCGGCGGGCCGAGGCGGGCCTCGTCGATCGCGACGTCGGGCGGGCCGTCGAAGGCGGCGGCCCAGGCGGTGAACTCGTCCCAGCGCGCGTAGACCGCCTGGATGTCGGCCGGGAAGCGGCCCCGGCTGGCGGTCTCGACGTCCGCCGCGGCCTCGGGGGTGCGGCCGAGGGCGAGTCGGTTGTCGAGGTTGTAGATGCGCATGAGGACCTCCGGGCTCCCGTTGCCGGAACCCTAGGCCTTATATGTGATAACAGCAAGCGCTACTTCGGCGGCCGCCCACGACGGCGCGGCGCGGCCGGCGCGGCCGACGCGGCCGGCTCAGCGACAGGCGCACGCAGCGCCAGCAGCGCCGTCTGCTCGTTGCGAGCCAGATGCTGGTGTACCGCCGCCGCCACGACCTCCGGATCGCGCTGCCGGAACGCGTCGAGCAGCTCGACGTGCGCATGCTCGCGCCGCTGGTGCTCGTCCGGGTCCGGGTCGAGCCGCCCGAACCCGATCCGGATGTAGCGCTCCGCGGCCCGCCACAGCGTGGTGAGAATCCGCAGGTCCCAGCCGGTCGCGGCGGGCGCGAGCAGGGCAAGGTGGAAGGCGTGGTGCGCCTCGTAGATCTCGTGGATCGTCCGCTCGCCGGCGCCGAAGCCCAGCGCGTCCTTCTCCAGGCGGTCCAGCTCGTCGGGTGCGAGCAGCCGGCACGAGCGCTGCGCGATCTCGGGCTCGAGGCGCCGGCGCAGGCGGTAGATGCCCTGCAGCTCCTCGAGGTCGAGCGGGGCGACGACGGCGCTTCGGCCCGGGCGCATGTGCACCAGGCCCTGGCTCTCCAGGCTGCGCAGCGCCTCGCGCACCGGAATGATGCTGACCTGCAGCATCTCGGCCACCTCGCGGAGGCTGAACTCGCGGCCGGGGGCCAGGTCGCCGGCCAGGATGGAGCGGCGCAGCTCGGCCATCACCTGCTCAGCCACGGAGCGGGACTCGATCGGGCGGACGGCCGCCCCCGGCTGCTCCACGCTGACGTTCGCCTCCCCTGCCGGCCTCGTGGCATCAACTATATGGCTGCGGCCCTCTTGCGCGCATTCGTGCGCTGCACCACTATGGCTCACGTTATATGTGATAACACGGAGGTGGTCATGACGGCGGCACTGCAGGAAGTCGAACAGCGCGTCCTGTGGCTGGCCACGGCGATGATCGACCACGCCAACCGGGTGCGGCCCAACGCCAGCGGGCTCAAGGTCGGCGGCCACCAGGCGTCCAGCGCCTCGATGGCGACCATCATGACCGCGCTGTGGTTCGGGCACCTGCGGCCCGAGGACCGGGTCTCGGTCAAACCCCATGCCTCGCCGGTACTGCACGCGATCAACTACCTGCTCGGCGAGCTCGACGAGCCGTACCTGCGGACCCTGCGCTCCTTCGGCGGCCTGCAGAGCTACCCCAGCCGCTCCAAGGACCCCGACCGCGTCGACTACTCGACCGGCTCGGTCGGCATCGGCGCGACCGCACCGATCTGGGGCGCCCTGGCCCGCCGCTACGTCGGCACGCTCGGCGACGGCGCGGGCGGGACCGGCCGGCAGTACTCCCTGGTCGGCGACGCCGAGCTCGACGAGGGCGCCTGCTGGGAGGCGATCCTCGACCCGATGGTCGCCGGGCTCGGCGAGGTGTGCTGGATCGTCGACCTCAACCGCCAGTCGCTGGACCGCGTGGTGCCGCAGATCGCCGCCGACCGGCTGCGCGCCATGTTCGAGGCGGCCGGGTGGCAGGTGCTCACCGCGAAGTACGGCCGGCTGCTCACGGAACTCTTCGAGCGCCCGGGCGGCGACGGGTTGCGCCGCCGCCTCGACGCGATGTCCAACGCCGAGTTCCAGCGGCTGCTGCGGTGCACGCCGGCCCAGCTGCGCGAGCGGCTGCCGGACGCACCGGCGGTACAAACGCTGCTGGACGACCTCGACGATGCGACCCTGGGCGCGGCGCTGCGCAACCTCGGCGGCCACGACCTGCAGACCCTGGGCGCGACCCTGGACGCGATCGACGACGACCGGCCGACGGTCGTGTTCGCCTACACGGTCAAGGGCTACGGCCTGGCCACCGAGGGGCACCCGCAGAACCACTCCTCGATGCTCACCGAGGCCCAGCTGCGCGCGCTCGCCGACCGGGTCGGCACGTCCCTCGACGCGCCGTGGGAGCGCTTCGACCCGCAGAGCGCCGCCGGGCAGCTGTGCGCCGAGACCGCCGCCCGGCTGCACCGCTCCCCTGCGGTGGCGCGCCCGCCCGCCGAGGTGCCGGCCGACCTCGGGCGGACCCCGGCTGGTACCGCCTCCACCCAGGCCGCCCTCGGCCGCGCCCTGCTCGACCTGACCCGCCAGGCGCCCGAGGTCGCGAGCCGGGTCGTGACCGCGGCCCCCGACGTCGCCTCGTCGACCAACCTCGGCGGCTGGATCAACAAGGTCGGCGTCTGGTCGGCCGACAACCGCCGCGACTGGTTCGACGACGACCCCGAGACCATCCTGCACTGGCGCGAGCGCCCCGGCGGCCAGCACATCGAGCTCGGCATCGCCGAGGTCAACCTGGTCGGCCTGCTCGGCGAGCTCGGCGCGACCTGGAGCCGCTGGGGCGAGCCGCTGCTACCGATCGGCGTGCTCTACGACCCGTTCGTCGAACGCGCGCTGGAACCCTGGTCGTTCGGCATCTACGCGGGCGGCCAGTCGATCCTCGTCGGTACCCCGGCCGGCGTCACCCTCGCCGCGGAGGGCGGCGCCCACCAGTCGATCAAGACCCCGTCGATCGGCCTGGAACAGCCCGGCTGCACCGCCTACGAGCCGGCGTTCGCGCTCGACCTCGAATGGTCCCTGCTCGCTGCCCTGGGCAGGCTCGGGCGGCCGGGTGGCGAGTCCGCGTACCTGCGGCTGTCCTCCCGGCCGGTGGACCAGGCGCTGGCCGCGGTGCCCACCGATCCGGCCGCCCGGGAACGCCGCCGCCGGCAGGTCGTGGCCGGCGCCTACCCGCTGCGCCGCGCGCCCGGCACCCCCGCGGTGACCATCGCCGCCATGGGTGCGCTGCTGCCCGAGGCCCTCGCCGCCGCCGACCGGCTCGCCGCCCTCGACGTCGCCGCCGACGTGGTGTGCGTGACCAGCCCCGGTCTGCTGTTCCGGGCCTTCCAAGCCAGAGCCGGCTTCGGTACCGCCCAATCGTGGATCCTCGACGCCGCCTTCCCGCCCGACCGGGCGGCGCCACTGCTCACCGTCCTCGACGGGCACCCGCACACCCTCGCCTTCCTGGCCGGGCTGCACCGGGTCCCGGCCCGCCACCTCGGCGTCACGTCCTTCGGCCAGTCCGGCGAACTGGACGCCGTCCACCGCCACCACGGCATCGACACCGACAGCCTGGTGCGTGCCGCGCTCGACCTCACCTTCTGATTGGAGCCGTTCCGATGACACCCCTGTCCCGCGACGAACTGATCGCCCGCAACCTCGCCGTGGTCGAGGACCACTTCCACAACGAGACCCCCGACACCATCGACAAGGCGATCGCCGGGTACACCGACGACATCGTCTGGGAGGTCCCCGCCCGCGGCCTCGTCCTGCGCGACCGCGAGGAGGTCAAGCAGGAGTACCTGAACATCTTCGGCTCGATGACGATCCACAAGATCACGAACCTCTACCGGTTCGCCACCGAGGAGTGGGTCTTCGACGACAGCATCTTCGAGTGGACGCTGACCGGCGACGGGTTCCGCAACTGCCCGTACCCGGTCGGCACGCGGGTCAGCATCCGCCTGCTGCACGCCTTCCAGTGCCGCGACGGCAAGATCTGCCGCGAGAACGGCTACGAGATCTGGCGCCGCGCCGACGACACCGCCCGCGTCAACGACGACGTCCCGGAGGGCGCACACGTCGAGGTGTTCTCCTGACCCCCGACGGCGCGGCGCCGCCCTGTCTCATGTGCGACCTGGAACGTGGCGACGGCTCGGGGACGGTCTTCCGCGACGAGCACTGGGCGGCGCAGATCGTGCCCGGCTACGACGTCCCCGGCTGGTACATCCTGCGCGCCCGCCGCCACGCCGAACGCATCACCGCACTGGACCCGGCCGAGCTCGCCTCGTTCGGCCGGCGGGCCCAGGACCTGGTGGCCGCGGTCACGGAGGTCACGTCGGCGCCGGCCACGTATCTCATGGTCTTCGGCGAGAACTACCCGCACTTCCACGCGCTGATCGCCGCGCGGGGCGCCGACGTCCCGGCCGAGCTGCGCGGCGGCAACATCATGGCGTTGCGGAGCAGCCATACGGACGCTTCCGCCGCTTTTGGTCTCCTGCCCGGGGTGCAGGCGGCCTATGCCCGCCGGGCGGCCACATGAGTGCCACGGTGATCACCGGCGTGCGGGTGTTCGACGGCGCTCGGCTCGGCTCGCCGGTCGACGTCGTCATCGCGGACGGCCTGATCAGTGACGGGCCGCCGCCGCCCGACGCCGTACGGGTCGACGGGGCCGGCGGTGCGCTGCTGCCCGGGCTCATCGACACCCACGCGCACGTCCATGCGCGGGCGCAGCTGGAGAGCATGGCCGCGTGGGGCATCACCACGGTGCTCGACATGGCGGCGCCGGACCTCGCGGCCACCATGGCGCTCAAGGGGCAGCCCGGCCTGCCGGCGCTGTTCACGGCCGGGCGCCCGGCCAGCGGGCCCGGGTCGATGTTCGTGACGAAGATGGGGCATCCGGCCTCCTCCGCCGTGAGCGGGCCGGACGATGCCGCGCGGTTCGTCGCGGACCGGGTCGCCGACGGCTCCGACCACATCAAAATCATCGTCGAGGACCCACGGTTCCCGGGCGCGAAGCCGCTCAGCGAGGCGACGGTCGCCGCGATCGCCACGGCCGCCCGCGCCGCCGGCCTCGTCAGCGTCGCCCACGTCGTGAGTCCCGGCACCTTGCGCACCGCCCTGGCCGCCGGCGTGGATGTGCTCACCCACACCGCGGTGACGAGCGGCCTCGACGACTTGGAGGCGCTCATCGCGGCGCGGCCGGTCACGCTCATCCCGACCCTGGGCATGATGGACGGTGTCGTCGGTTCGATCGGCCGGCGCCTGCCGATCCGGCTGCTCTCGCTTTTCGTGCCGTCGATGCGGATGCGGTACCGGCATGCGGAGGAGACGGTCGCCGCCTTCCACCGCGCCGGGCGGGTCGTCCTGGCCGGGACCGACGCCAATGACGAGCCGAACGCGCCGTTCCAGGTGCCGCACGGGCCGTCGCTGCACGACGAGCTCGCCCGCCTCGTCGCGGCCGGGCTCACTCCCGTCGAGGCGCTGCTGGGGGCGACCGCGCGGGCCGCTGAGGTGTTCCGGCTGCCCGACCGCGGCGTCATCGCCCCCGGCCGGCGGGCCGACCTGCTGCTCGTCGGCGGCGACCCGACCCGCGACATCACCGCCACCCGCGACATCCGCGCCGTGTGGATCGGCGGCGTCCTCGTCCGGTCGCCGGAAGGGAGCCTGTCGTGATCCTGGTGACCGCGGCCGGCGTCCTTGCGCGCTCGCTCGAACGGAGCCTGTCGTGATCCTGGTGACCGCGGCGAACGGCAATCAGGGCCGCCTGCTGGTGCCGAAGCTGCTCGCGGGCGGCGCATCCGTGCGGGCGTGCGTGCGCAGCGAAGCGTCCGCCGCCCGCTTGCGCGCCCTCGGCGTCACCGAGGTGCTCGTCGGCGACCTGAGCGAACCCGCGTTCGTCGCCGCGGCCGTGCAAGGTGTCGACAAGGTGTACCACGTCGGCCCGACCCTGCACCCCCACGAACGCGCCATGGGCCTGAACCTCGTCGACGCGGCGGCCGCGGCCGGCGTACGGCACTTCGTCTTCAGCTCGGTCCTGCACGCCGTCACCACGGCCCTCGTCCAGCACGAACTCAAGCGCGACGTGGAGGAGCACCTGCTCTCCTCGGGCCTGGAGTTCACCATCCTGCAGCCGGCGAACTACATGCTGCCGCTCAAACTGCGCCCGGCCTTCGAACGCGGCGTCTTCGAGCTGTCCTGGTCCCTGGAGCGCCGCCAGTCGATGGTCGACCTGGACGACCTGACCGACGTCGCCCGCCTGGTCCTGACCGGCGGCGCCTCGCATCACGCGGCGACGTACGAGCTCGTCGGCCCCGGCCGCTTCACCGCCCACGAACTCGGCGCCGTCATCGCCCAGGTCGTCGGCCGCCCGATCGAGGTCCGCGAGATCGACGCCGACACGTACCTGCGGTCCTGGGTCGGCGACGCGAACCCGGCCGACGTGGCCCACGAGCTGCGCGTGCTGCGTTCGATCACGGCGCGGTACAGCAGCCACGACTTCGTCGGCAACCCCAACACCCTGACGTGGCTGCTGGGCCGCCCGCCCACGACGTTCGAACAGTACGTGCGCCGCCAGTACGACCAGTACGTCCGGCGGGAGGGCCCATGGAGCTGACCGGCAACACGATCCTGATCACCGGCGGCGGCACCGGCATCGGCCGCGGCCTGGCGGAGCACCTGCACCGGCGCGGCAACCAGGTCATCATCGCCGGCCGCCGCCTGGAGATGCTCGATTCGGTCGCGGCGGCCAATCCGGGGATGCGGGCCGTGCGCCTGGACGTGTCCGACCCGGCGAGCATCGCCAGTGTTGTGCCGCGGGTGCTCCGCGACCACCCGGCGCTCAACGTCCTGGTGAGCAACGCGGGCGTGATGCACGCCGACGACCCGGCCGCTCCCGTCGACGACGCGGTACTCACCGCCACCGTGGCGACGAACCTGCTCGGCCCGATCCGCTTGATCTCGGCGTGCATCTCGCATTTGCGCGCCCAACCGGCCGCGACAATCGTCACCGTCTCCTCGATGCTCGGGTACGCCCCGCTGGCCAGTTCGTCCATCTACTCCGCAACGAAGGCGGCGCTGCACTCGTACACGCTGTCGCTGCGGTACCGGCTGCGGGGCACTTCCGTGGAAGTGCTGGAGGTCGCGCCGCCGTACACGCGGACGGCACTGATGGCGGTGAACCTCTCCGATCTGCGGGCCATGCCACTGGCCGACTTCCTCACCGAAACCATGCAGCAGCTGGAGACCGGCGAACCGGAGGTCCTGGTGGAGCGGGCCCGGGCCCGGCGCGACGCCCAACGCCCAGACGAGATCGGCGTGACGGAACGCTTCAACGACCTGATGCGCTCCTGACCAGCGGCAGTGCTTGGATGGCATGAGCACCGCATACCGTTCAGCAGACCAGAATTGCTTCCGCTTGATGTCCACAATCGCCCACCGGTGCGGCAGCTCTGTGCTGTTTCAGGTCGACCATCCTGCAGTCACTCTGGTGCGCTCCAGACTAGGCTTGTGCCTGCGCTTTCAATGCCGAGAGCGCCCACTTGGAGACTGCAGGATTACCAGGCAGGTCCGTAAGGTCGACGGCCGTCCACCGGGCTTCGGAGATCTCAACACTTGGAGACAGCTCGTCCGAGATCGCGTTTAGCCTGGCAATCTTCAGGTATCCGAGTTTGCCATTGTTGGCGGTCAGATTTTCCTCCGGCACGAGGGCGGACGGCTCCAACTCAACGCCTTCTGTCCAAAGTCGCCCATCCCATTGACCTGTGCGCATACTTTTGCGATAGTTGAAGACAACGCCGAAGTTGACCGGAGCGCGCGATCGCGCACCTTCGCGCACTATGCAACTGTCGTCTCATGTTGAGAGACGAACCGCTCGCCGGAACAGGTTGCCAACTATGGATATTACCCGGTGCCATATGGCCGCCGCGCGAACCTCACAATGGAAAGTCATTACTCCATGGCGCGTCGAGCAAATCGGGGTCCACGCCCGCCTCTAGGACGACCTCTAACGCCGACCACGGCACCGGCACCGGTACCGGTACCCGAGAAGGCCCGCATTGCGGCAGGTCCAACTGGGCGTCGCTGCAGCTTCTTGGCCTGGTCGTTGAGGTCATACTCGGGGTTGGCCGCGTCCTGGGCCGCTTTCTCAAACCCGGACGCGGTGAAGCACGACTTGGTGCGACAAACGCTCCTTCAACGCCTACCGCACGCGCCGAACATGGGGTCGCTACAAAGTTTCGCCGAGCGATTCCGAACCCATCAAAAACCGAATTCAGACGGAACTACAGCAACCTTTCTCCGGAACGCGTCGAGGACCAGGTCACCCTCGTTGAGCATTTCCTCCAGGCCGACTTCCTTCGAATCGTCATAATCGGAAGTCCCATGGCTTTCTACCAAGTCCGCAAGAAGGTCTGCGACCGCGAGTAAGTCGAGGTAGCGGAAACCAGCCACAGCGAGCTCAAACTCTGCCGGTTCGATAACCTCCATCGCAAACCCCAGGCCACCACCCATCATCGCGTTAAAGGCTCGCAGGACATGCGACAGCTTCGCGACCCCTACCGGCACACCTGCCGGAACGGCGCCTTCGATGCTGTAGTCGACTGCCTCGTTGTACGCATCATCAAATGACTTCACCACTACACATCCCCCGGCAGGCCCTCTTTGCCATACGTCTTCAACGTGTTGATAACATACATTCCAAAGTCAAACTGCTGATTAAACGGCATACCTGTGAGCATTTTCCGAATTGATTCGTTACCCGTCCAATTGAAGGTCTTGGAGTAATAGCCGTTCTTCGCAAAGTTGATCTTACTGTCTAGCAGCATCATGTTATCTGGATGGTTAATCCACTCTTGCGGAAACCCAGACTTTCCTGCCTGGGTCTGTTCTACAACGTGCTCCCAGTTGAGGGTTTCACCAGGCCCTGCAAAGTCCCTGGCTGGCCCCATTGCGGCTACCCAACCTCCGGCCTTGTCGTAGTTCGGGAATCCTTCCGCAGCACAGGTACAAGAGGGTCCACCGCAGTTGTGGACGAGGAGTGGCTCATTGCCGGCTATCACATAGTACGAGTGGACGGTCGCGACGGTGAGGTTCCGCATCCACGAGCTGCCAGCATAGCTGTGGACCGCCAGGAGCGTTATCGATCCGGTTGGTGTCCGAAGCTGATGCCTCGCAACGAGGTCCCCGGCGGCGACCCATGCACCGGCTGTCTCGTCCCAGATGGGATGGTGCGCGGTGGTGTGCACGATCGCGGTAGATCCACTGGCACTTCCGTTGGCGAGCCCGGCGTCCGCCACCACAACACCGGTCGCCGCCACGCCAGTCCCGGCGAGGACGGTGAGGTCGGTGAGCTCGGTGTCCTTGTTCAGGTGCAGATCGGTGACGGGCTCCCCCACCGTGAGATCATTGGCGGGATCCGTGCTCAGGACCCGGTCTCCGACTTTGATGTCTTCGATGGCCTTCGTACTGCCATCGGCCATCAGCACCGGCGTTGCTGGAGCAAAACTGTTTCCGGGAGCTGTGCACCCTTCACGTTTCGCCGGCGCAGCCGTCTCGTCAGGTGCCGCCGACGAGCCTCTGGCACCACGAGCTGCTCGAGCCCCACCGAGGACGCCGCCCGTTATCGCCCCGCTCACCGCGCCACCGACAGCACCCTCACCTGCCGCGGCCGCGAACCCGCCGGCGGAACAGTCATGAGCACGGACGCAGGTTGAGCCGTACTCGGCCGCACCCGAGGCTGCGCCGATGAGGCCGCCGGTGAGCGCGCCGCCGACGGCTTCGCGGATGGCCCCTGCGGTGACCTTGGCCGCGAGGGACGAGGCGCCGTTGCCGACGATCTTCGAGGCGAGCGCGCCGCCGACTTTGGAGGCGGCGCCGCCCAGCGCGCCGCCGAGGCCACCAGCCAGGGCACCGACACCGACGCTGACCGCGGCGTCGATCCAGACCTCTTTGCTGAGCATGTCCTTGCCCTGCAGGTAACTCGTGCTCAGCGAACTCACCAGGCCACCGAGAGCGCCGCAGCCGATCGCGCCGGGAACGGACAAGGCACCGCCGGAGGCGACCGTGACAGCCGTTTCGCAGATAACGCCAACAACAGCGCCGGCGATGGTGCCGAGAAGGCCGGCGTTGCGGCAGGTCCAACTGGCGTCGCACTGCAGCTTCTTGGCCTGGTCGTTGAGGTCCTGCTCGTGGTTGGCGGCGTCCTGGGCCGCTTTCTCAAGCCTGGATGCGGTGTAGGCGGCGACGTCGTCCAGTTCGTCGGGGTGCGCCGAGTTCTTCGACTCGTCGATCTGCTGGGCGATGTCCCGTGGGTCGATGCCTTGCAGGACCTCCCGCTTGATGACGATCCCGTCGATGCTGACGTAGCCGTCGTCGGTCTCGATCAGGGTGGTGCAGTTGGCGAAGTAGTTCGCCGTGCCGTCCGGGTTTCGTGGGCAGGACTGCTGCTCGTAGAGCTGTTCGCCGTGCTGGCCGTGCGCGAGGGTCGGTTTCCCGTCGTTCGGGCCATGGACCGTGGGCCTGTGGCCGGCGCAGCCGCTGCCGTTCGAGTAGTAGGAGTTGGGTCCGCAGGCCGGGCCGCTGAGGTCGAGGTTGAGGCCCGCGGTGATCCAGTGGGTGCCGGTCCATTCGTACTGTGGTCCGGAGCCCTGGTCGTGGTAGTGGCCGGTGAGGTCGGTGTCGCCGAGCGGGTTGCCGCTGTAGGCGAACGGGTTGGCGTCGCCGGAGTTCGGGCTCGGGCTGTTGGCCACGGAGTCGCGGGAGTCGAACTGGCCGGTGTCGGGGTTGTACCACCGGGCGGCCATGTTGACCCGGCCGCTGGAGGACTCGGTCCAGCCGGACTGGAAGCCCAGGTTCCCGGCCGGCGTGTTCGAGGCGGTGACCTTGCCGAGCGGGTCGTAGTTCGTGGAGCCGCTCAGCACCGTGGAGGTGGCGGTGAACTGGCCGACGACGTCGAGGTGCTGGTCCGTCCAGGAGTACAGCGACGCGCTGCTGGTCTTCGTCCCGATCAGGCTGTCGTCGGGGCTGCGGGTGTACTTGTTGGTGCCGTCGCCGGCGAGGGTGTTGCCGGCGCCGGTGTAGGACAGCCCGGCGATGACGAGGCGGCCGAGGGCGTCGTAGGTCCGGGTCGCCGTGCCCTGGGTGATGGCCTGGTCGAACGCGTCGGAGGTCGTGTTGGTGGTGCCCGTGGCGGCGACGGTGGACTTCAGGGTGCCGCGGGCGGTGTAGCTGTAGGTGTTGCCGCCGCCGGTGGTGAGCCGGTCGCGAGCGTCGTAGGCGAAGGTGCGCACGCCGTTCTGGGTGCGGTTGCCCGACGCGTCGTAGCCGTAGTTGGTGGTGGCGAAGCCGTTGTTCCAGGACGTGAGCCGGTCGGACCAGTCGTAGGTGTACGTGTTCGCGGCCGATCCGGCGAAGCCCGCGGTGGTCTTCGACGTGATGTTGCTGTTGTTGTCGTAGCCGTAGCCGATCGAGGCGACCGTGGCCGACGCCGAGGTCTTCAGCGTGTCCGAGGTCAGACGGTGCAGTCCGTCGTAGCCGAAGGTGCGCTGGTTGCCGCCGTTGTAGGTGATCGATGCGAGCTGGTTGAGGGTGTTGTAGCCGACGGTGAGGTTGACGCCGGTGCCGCTGTTCGTGACCGTCCCGAGGCGGCCGAGGCTGTCGTACGTGTAGCCGGTGGTGCCGGCGGCGTCCGTGCGCGTGGTGACCTGCCCGTCGGCGTTGTAGCCGAACGAGGATGCGCCGGACGGGCCGGTGGTGGACAGCAGCAGGCCGCGGTCGTCGTAGGCGAAGGTGTCGGTGCCGCCCGGGGCGGAGGCGCTGGTGACCCGTCCGTCGAGGTCGTAGCCGAAGGTGCGGCTGGTCGTGGTGGCCTCGGCGCCGGCGCCGGTCTGGCCGGTGAGGTTGCCGACGGTGTCGTAGGCGTTGGTGAGGGTGACGCCGCCGGGTTTCGTCGTGGTGGTGGCACGGGCGTTGGCGTCGTAGGCGGTGGTGAAGGTGCGGTCGGGGAGGTTCGGGTAGGCCGGGGTGCTGGGCTCGATCAGCGATTCCGGCAGATTCCAGCTGTTGTACGTCGTGATGAACGGATTCCCGCGCCCGTCGGTGTAGCGCGTGCGGTTGCCGGCGGCGTCGTAGCCGTAGGTGGTCGTGATGGAGGTGGTCGCGGTGACCGGTTCGACCTGCGACACGAGCGCGTTGGTGGCGTCGTAGGCGAACGTCGTGGTGTGCCCCCGCGGATCGGTGGAGGACACCATGTTGCCGTTGCGGTCGTAGGCGGTGCTCGCGGTCGTCAGCTGGTTGTTGCCGGCGTCGTACGCCGACGCCCGCACGGGCCGTCCGGCACCGTCGTAGGCCGCTGTCGTGTAGGTGTTGTCGGGTGCGGTGGTCCGGGTCACCCGACCGGCGAGGTCGTAGGTGTAGCCGGTGGTGTGGTTGAGTCCGTCCTTGACGGTCAGGGTCTCGCCGACCGTGTTGTAGGTGTAGGACGTGGCGACGTTGCCGGCGGTGGTGACCGTCGACAGCCGGCCGGCCGGCGCCGCGTAGGTGTAGTTGGTGGTGTACGCCTGACTGCTCGGTTGGCGGACCACCTCGGTGGCGGTGACCTTCCGGCCGAGGTAGTCGTAGGTGGACTGCGCGACCGCGCCCGTCGGGTCGGTCACCGAGAGCACATCGCCGAGCTTGTCGTAGGTGGTGTGGGTGACGCCGGTGTCGGGTCCGGTGACCGTGGCGAGGTTGCCGAGCTGGTCGTAGGCGTAGGTCGTCTGGTGGCCGAGCGGGTCGGTGGTGGTGGCGACCTCACCCAGCTTCGTGTACGTGCGGTAGCTGGTCGCGACGATCGGCGTCGAGGAACCCGGGGCGGTGTAGGACGGCGCCGTGCTCGATACGGGCCGGCTTTCTGCGTCGTAGGCAATGACCGCGCGACGGCCGTTGGCGTCGACCTGCTCGACCGGGTTGCCGAAGGTGTCGTACCCGGTCATCGTCACCGGATGGGCGAGGACCGCGGTGCCGCCGCTGGTCTCGGTGTTGACGGCCGGTGCGGTCAGCGCGACCCGCTTGCCGGCCTCGTCGTAGTCGAACGTCGTGACGTTGCCGTTCGGGTCGGTCTGGGTCGCGGCGAGTCCCAGGTCGTTGTACGTGTAGCGCGTCGTGGGCCGGTTCGTGGCGAGCGCAGTACCGTTGCGGCCGTTGCTGTGCAGGGTCGCGGCCTCGGTCGCGCTGATCGTCCGCTGATACACCTGCACGTTGGCCACGGCGCCGTTGAACCATTCGGCGGCGGCGCCCGCGGTGTGGCCGCGGCCGATGGCGACCGGGCCGGCGGCGTTCCACCGGCCGGTGAGGGTGGCGGTGCCGGCCTGACTTCCGTCGACGTACAGCGTCATGGCGCCGGTGGCGGCGTCGAACACGCCGGTGAGGTGGACCCAGGCCCCGGCGGTCGCGCCGGTGGAGGAGGTGGCCTGGGTGAGGGTGCCGCCGTCGCTGCCGCTCATCGCGAACGACCATTTGCCGGTGCTGGAACTGTACTTCAGGGCGTAGCCGGCCCCGTTGGTGCCTTCCTGCGACACGACTGTCTGGGTGCCGGTCAGGTTCGCGGGTTTCGCCCAAGCCGACACCGTGAAGCTCTGGGTGGTGTTGACGGCCGGTCCGCTGGTGGCGACGGCGGCACCGGACCCGTTGAACGTCGCCTCGGGCGACCAGGCGAGGTCGGCGGTGGCGTACCCGGTCTGCTGACGGCCGGAGGTGTCGACGACGGTGGCTCCGTAGGCGGTTTCCCCGCCGATCAAGGGCCACCAGCCGGAGGGGCTGCCGGCGCTGTCGTCATAGGTGGTGGACGATGTGACGTGGCCCGCCACGTCGTAGGAGGCGCTGCCGCTGATCGATGCCCCGGTGCCGTCAGTGAGCCGGGTCGACAGGATGGCGTCGTCCGGGGTGTAGACGTACGTCGTGGTCCGGTTGACGCCGGTCGGATCAAGGGTTGCCGAGGTCAGGCGTTTGGCCGCGTCGAAGGTGTAGCTGGTGGTCGTGGTGTTGTCGTTGGTCTTCGTCGAGATGACGTTGCCGGCGGCGTCGTAGGTGTTGTTCGTCTTGACGTACGACGTGTCGTGGACCGGGTCGGTGCGGGTCTCGGTTGCTGTGAGCCCGTTGTCGGTGTACGTGAAGCTGGTGACCCAGCCCATCGCGTCGGTCACCGACGCGAGCCGGCCGCTGCCGTCGTAGGCGCGCGAGGTCAGCACCAGGTTGGTCGCGGCACTCGGGTTGACCGGATCACCGGTGTAGCCGACGAGGGTGGTGGTGAGCAGTTTGCCGTCGGCGTCGTACAGGAAGTCGGTCTCCTGGCCGGTCGCGTCGACGATCTTGTTGGCGTTGCCGTAGGCGTCGTACCCGTACGTTGTCTTGGCGTTGGTCGCGTCCGTGGACGAGGCCATCTGGTCGTGACTGTTGTAGGTCGCCGACTGGGTCCGTGGCGCGTCGCCGCCGGTGAGGTCGGCGGTCGTGCGGGTCAGGACCGCGCCCGATTCGGTGTAGCTGGTGTTGACCTGAGCGGTGTGCACGGCGCCGGTGACCCTGTCGAGTACCGGTGGGCTCGTGACGGTGACGAGCCGGTTGGCTTTGTCGTAGACGAACGTCGTGGTGAGGTTCGCGGACCCGGACGACTGGGCGGAATGGAAGGTGACCGCGGTGTTGTCGGCCAGGTTGGTGTCGTAGTAGGCGTACTGGGTGGCGACAGTGCCGTCGGCGTTCTCAACGCCGACCCCGGCGGTGCTGCCGAGCTCGAGCGGTTCGTCCGAGTCCAGCCCTTGATAGTTGGTGGTGACGTCACCGTTCGCCTCGTTCAGGACCACCTCGAAGCTGACGCGTTTGGTGCTGTCGGCGTACAGCTGCATGTCGCGCCACTCGATGACGAACTGGCGGTTCGGTGCGGCGCCGACGGTCTTGGTCGCGATCCACGAGGTGGTGTCGGCGATGAGGTCGGTCCAGAACGGGTAGATCGCGGCGTTGGGCGCGGCGGCGTCGGGCAAGGCCGTGGCCTGGCTGTCGCTCTCACCGTGGTCGGTGAACGACATCTCGCCGTTCGTGGAGATCCACGCGCTGCTGTACTGCTGGCCGTAGAACGAGAACGCGAACGGCAGGGTGACCTGGGCGTAGTCGTCGTCACCGGTCAGCCCGGTCGCGGTGTCGGCCGGTAAGTAGGTCTTCGTGGACGTCGACGCGGTGTAGGAGCTGACCGGACTGCTGCCGGGGTTCGAACCCCGGGTGATCGTCGTGGTCAGGGCCCGGCCGAGGTTGTCGTAGGTGTAGTTGGTGACCAGTCCGGACGCGTCGATGGTCTGCGCGACGTCGCCGTTGTGGAAGTACTTGGTGGTGCTGACCGAACCGCCCGGGGTGGTGGCCGTCGTCGCGAGGCCGGGCGGGGCGAATCCGCCGTCGAGGGCCGCGACCGTCGTGCCGTCGGTGTAGGTCGTGGTCGTCTTGCGGCCGTTCGGATAACCGGGAAGCGGCGGGCCGGTGACGCCGATGACGTTGCCCTTGGCGTCGTACTGCATCGTCGTGAGGTAGGCGTTGTCGGTCGCCGACGACGAGCGCCCGTCGCGGATGGTCGAGATCAGATCGTTGAGCGGATTCGGGTCGAGCGCGGTGGACGTGTCGTCCGGCAGGTACGTGTAGTACAGCGTCGAGCAGGTGTTCGTGGCCTGGTTCTGGCAGGTGGTGCGGGAGACCAGGTTGCCGCGCACGTCGTGGCCCTGCGTCTCGGTCTTACCGGCGCCGTCGGTGACGGTGTGCAGGAACCCGCCGGTGTCATAGCCGTAGGTGGTGGTGTTGCCCAGGCCGTCGGTGAGCGAGATCGGCCGTCCGCCGTTGGCGAGATCGTTGACGTAGGTGATCTGCTTGTTCGTCGGGTCGGTCACGACCGAGGTCGCGATCGGCATGTTGTTGGCGTCCTTGGCCCACGCCGGCGCGGCGATCTGCCACGTGCCGCCGTTGTGGTCGATCACCTGGTTGACCCGGCCGTTGCTGCTGTCGTAGCCGACCTGCGCGAACGTGCTGCCGGTCCGCTCGCTGATGGTGCTCAGCAGCTTCGTGCTCGAGTGTCCCGCGTTGTACAGCGCGGCGACGGTCTGCGGGTCGAGCCACTGGTCGTAGAACGCGACCTCCGCCATCGAGCCGTTGAAGTACAGCGGCGTGGCGTTGTTGCTCCCGGCGTGTGAGTTGTCGGCCCAGCCGCCGCCGATGAACCCGGCGCCCAGGTAGATGTTGTCGGCCAGGTGGTCCAGCGCCTGGATGGTGCCGTTCTTCGTGTCGACCTGGGTGCCGTCGAGGTACAGCGCCTGCTTGCCACCGGCGCCGGAGAGCACCGCCTGATGCCACACCCCGTCGGCGACGTTCCCGCCCGCCGGCGACGCCATCGTGGTGATGTTGTTGTCCCAGAAGGTGCCGCGCAGCTGGCCGGACTGGCCGATGTACATCGCCGGCACATAGCCGCTCGTCGCCGGGGACGACGTGATCGGGCCGCCCTGGTAGCTGAACAGCACCGAGTTCTTCGTGCTCGTCTTGAACCACAGGCTGATGGTCTGGAATCCGAGGTTGTTCACCAACCCCGGCGGAAGCGTGACGCTCGACGACGTGCCGTTGAAGGTGGCGGTCTTGCTCGTCGAGCCGGGCAGGGCAGAGGCACCGCCGAGCGTGACGTTGGTGTACGTGCCGTTGTCGGCGCCGGCGTTCGCCAGCACGGTGCTGGTCGCCGCCGTGCCCGACGTCTCTCCCAGCCGCCAGTACGAGTGCGGCGCGGTGTTCTGCACCATCTGGGCGTAAGGCGACCCGGTCGTATAGGCATAGGTGACACACGCGGTCGCCGACGTCGGCGGGCAGACCTTCGTGAGCTGGTCCCCGCTGTAGGTGTACGTCCAGGTCTGTACTGAGTTCGGGTCGCCGGTCGTCGCCGGGTCGCTCGCGGCCGTCGTCACGTGTGGGCTCGCGGCGCCGGTCGGCGTCTGCCAGGTGAGGTGGATGGCCCGGCCGGAGGCGCTCGAGGTCATCGTGGTGATGTGCCCCGAGGTGTACGCGAACGTCTCGGACCGCCCGGCCGCGTCGGTGATCGACGAGATGCCGTACGCGCCGCCGCCGAGGGTCTGCGTGAACGAGTACGTGGTGCCGTTCTTGTCGATCAGTGTGTAGCCGCCGCCGCTCACCGGTGTGAAGGTGGCGAACCGGCCCTGCGGCGGGACGAACTTGCCGTCGTTGTTCCGCCCGAACGCGACGTCGCTGCCCTCGGGGTAGGTGACCGTGACCGTGGTGACCGCGCCCGTGTTCGTGTCGTACTGTTCGGCCGCCCTCGCGTCGAGCAGGCTCGCCCATCCGGCGCCGAAGGCCTCCGCGATCCGCGGGTCCGAGCTGTTGTAATTGCGCTGCACCGCCAGCGCCGGCCCGGGCGTGGCGACGGTGAGGTCCGTCCCACTGCTGGTGTAGTTGCCGACCCGCGCGTCGTAGCCCTGCCCACTGGTGTTCTGCGACAGCCTCGAAAGGATCTGTGGCTGCGGGACACCGGTGACGAGGGTGTGGATCGCCGCCGACTGGTCGGAGTACGCCCCAACGCCGTCTTGGACCTCGACGGTCCACGAGTACACCTTGCCCCAGCTCAGGACGCCGGCGGGCACGGTGTAGCGGCTGGCGCTCGTGAAGCCCGACTGGTTGACCTCAACCGGATGGCTGTCCGCGTCCGGCGTGTAAATGTGGAAGTTGTACTGCAGCGGCGTGCCCGGCCAATTGTCGGGGTCCGAACCGTTGGCCACCAACTGCGGGGTGAGCGTCGGGGTGTTGTAGTTGTCCGGCGGGTACTGCGCCGCGACCACCGGGCGCACGTTGTCTTCGTAGGTGACGTCGATGTGCGGCGCGTTCGCGCCGGCGTCGGCGGAGTCGAACTGCTTCCACGCGTTCTCGTTCGTCATGCTCGCGCTGAGCGCCACGCCATAGTTCGCGTCGCCGCGCACCCAGGCGTCGAAGGTGGACGCGTCGAGGTCGACGCCCATCCACGAGCCGACATTCGGGTTCTTGCCGGTGTTGGCGCAGGTGGCCGCGGTCGCCTTCTGGGAAAGGGAGCCCATCTGGTTGTCCCACGCGGGGCCCGGGAACGAGATGGAGGCCGGGTTGTAGTTCTGGAACACGTGGTAGACGTTGAAGGCGGCGGCGCTGCTGCACTGGTACGCCCAGATGTTGAACAGCCACAGCTTCACGGCGGTGACCCGCCGGTTGGCGAACCCGTTGGCGAAGCCGTCGAACTTCAGGAACGAGTTGGCGTGCGCGTTGCCGTTACCGCCGACGTCCGACGTGCCGACGCGCAGCGTCGCCTCGTGCGAGTTGTCGCCGGGATTGCTCGGCTCGACGTACGTGTCGGAGCTGGTGTTCCACGAGGGGGCAACAGTCGGGTCGACGAAGACGGGGAAGACCCGGGCCGGGTCCTGCAGCCACGCGGTGTCGACGCTGACCTGCAGGGCGGGTGCGCCGTCGACGGTGGTGAGCCGGTAGGTCACGGCGTTGGACCGCGCCGGGTCGCCGGTATGCGGGTCCACATTGGAGTCGACCATGTAGCCGGCCGGCACCGTGCCGGTCACCACACCCGCGCCGTCGACCAGGGAGATCGACCCGTCGAGCTCCGCCCGTGCGGTCAGCCCCTGCAAGGCCAACGGGAAGGTCCAGGTGTCGGCCGCATCGGCCGAGTGCAGGACGATGGTCTCCTTCAGCCCGCGGGGCATCATCCGCAGGCGCAGGTCCGTCCCCGGCAGCACACCGCTGTACGTGGCCGTGTCGCCGTCGATGGTCGCCGGAACGTCCGCCGCGCCGGAAAGCCGGAACGCGAAGCGGTGCGCCGCGTCGAACTGCAGGCTGCCCAGCGTCGCGTCGCCGGCCTTCGGGCCGAGGTCGAGGCCGACGTCGTTGGCCCGCTGACGCAACCGCCCGCCGGAGCCGGCGGCGATCGAGGTGTCGATCGGGGTCCAACTGCCATCGGCGGCGCGGTAGTTGACGTCGCGCTGGTAGATCTGCTTCGTCACGCTGCCGTCGGCGTTGTCGAACACGTCCGTTCTGGCGTCCGACAGCTTGGCCGACCGCTTCGACGTGGACTTGTCGAACTTGCCCGCCTTCGGCGCCGTCGCCGTCTGCGTCTGGGCCTGCACGTGCGGGGTGTACGGGGGCAGTTCCCCCGCACCCTTGCCGGGGGCGTGGCCGTTGCCGCGGCGCGCGTCGGTCGATCCGGCGGGCACGGAATGCGCGGCGCCGGTCGCCGTCCCGTCCTGCTGCCGGGGTGTCGGGGGCAGCGGCGGCGCTGACCAGGACCAGGGCTGGCCGAGCCAGTCGGTCAGCCAACCCACCGGCCAGCCGGCCATGGCCTGCGTACCGGGGCGGCCCTGCGGAATGCCGGACACCATGACCAGCACGATCGCGATGACCGTAGCGACCCGGCGCCCGATTCGGCCGGTCAGGCCTTTTCGGGCACGGCGACGACCAGGAATGACCGAATTCATGTCGGCCAACCTCCCCCGTTTATGCAGATTTACGGGCGCCATCTTTATGGTTTGCAATCCGCATTGACAAGGGCACGTGGCACTGTATGGTTAACACTCCTTACTAATACAAATTTGTCGAAATTTGGACAGACTGACTCAAGAAAATCGGACATTGTCGGCCAAGATCACCGAACGCGCCCGAAGGGCCCGTCTGCCGCAGGAAATCGACGGGGCCCCACGGAGTGACGCGATCCGGTACGGTGCTGTCGGACCACAGAAAGGCTCAGTCAATGGCACGCGCGAACCCAGCAAGCCGCATATCAGCACGTCGCCCGCGTACGGTCTGGATCGCCGCCGTAGCCTGTGTCGTTGGCGTCGCGGCAATCATCACCTGGGCGGTGTGGCCCGAGTCACAGGACGCGCCGCGGTCGCGGCAGTACAGCGAATACACCGCCTGCCTGCTGACCGACACCCAGGGACCGCAAGGGCCGGACGCCGCACCGATCTGGCGCGGCATGCAGAGCGCCTCGCTCAAAACCCACGCCCAGGCACAATTCCAGCAGGTGTCCGATCCGTTAACGCTGGATAATGCCAGATCGACACTTGCCGGTATGACACAAGGCCGATGTAATCTTGTCTTCGCTGCCGGCGACAAGCCAGTTGCGGCAATCCGGGAAGACGCCAAGAAGTATCCTTCGGTGCACTTCTACCTGCTCGGCGGCGGCGCCGACGCGACGAATCTCACCCACCTGCCGTCGTCAATAGACAAGATTTCGACCGCGGTCGCCGACACCATCATCAAGGCTGCTGGCCAGGCTTAACGCACACCGATTCTCATCACATCCAGGAGGGGTCTGCAGCGTCGGGCACGTGGCACTCGGCGATTTCGGTACTGCCGGGATGCAGGTCGGGTCATCGCGGCATCCCGAGCGTCGGCCGGGCCATGTCTACGCGCGGGCACGAGACAACCATGTCCCTGCAGCGGAACTGGGTGGTGCCTGGTTGATCGGCCCGGGTGGCGATCGAGGCGGCCAAAGGCTCGCCGGCAGCGCCTCCCACAGACCTCGGCCGTCAACGCGCGACAACAGCGGCCGACGGCGGGCAAAGCGCGGCGGGCGGCGGCCCCGAACACCGTCCTGCCGAGTGCGGCGAGCACGGCGAATGACGTACGCGACGGGCCTCAGCGCAGAGCCGGCAGCACCTTGGCGCCGAAGGTCTCGATGAACGGCATCAGGTCCTGCCCGACATGATGCAGATAGATCCGGTCGAAGCCGAGCGACGCATACCCCCGCAGCCACGAGGTGTGCGCCTCCAGGTCGGCCGAGACGTTGACCACCTCGCGCACCTGCTCGACCGTCACGTGCTCGCTGACCACGTCGAACTGCTCCACCGTCTCAAGGTCCCAGCACACCGGCGGCCGGAACACGTTGCTACGCCACTGATCGTGCGCGATCGCCTCGGCCTCGGCCGAAGTCGGGGCCCAGCTCAGATGCACCTGCAGGCACACCGGCCCACGCCCGCCCGCGTCGCGGTACGCCGCGATCATTGCCCGCAGGTGCTCGTCCGGCGCATTGACCGTGACCAGCCCATCAGCCCAGCCCGCGCACCAAGCGGCGGTCCTCGTACTCACCGCAGCCCCGATCAGCGGCGGCGCCTCGGCCGGCCGGGTCCACAACCGCGCCCGGTCGACCGTGACCAGCCCGTCGCGAGTCACCTCGTCACCGGCCAGCAGCGCGCGGATCACCTCCACCGACTCCAGCAGCCGCGCCTCCCGGACCTCCTTACGCGGCCACGGACCCCCGGTGATGTGCTCGTTGCTGTACTCCCCGCTGCCCAACGCCGCCCAGAACCGCCCCGGGAACATGCCACCGAGCGTCCCGATCGCCTGCGCCACGATCGCCGGGTGGTAGCGCTGCCCCGGCGCGTTGACCACACCGAACGACAGATTCGTGGCCTGCAGCGCCGCCCCCAGCCACGACCAGGCGAACGCGGACTGCCCCTGCCGGCTGCTCCACGGCGCGAAGTGGTCGGAACACATGGCGGCCTCGAAACCGTGCCGCTCGGCCGCGATCACGGCGGCCAGAAGCTCGGCGGGCGGGATCTGCTCGTGCGACGCATGGATTCCGTACTCCGTCATAACCCAACGCGTTACCCCCGCCGCCGCTTCGGCAACCATCCATCGCCACGTGACAGAAGCCCGCCCGGAGGCGAGGCGTCAGCAGGGCGTGCTGCGAGGGTTCGTCGGCAGGGACGTGTCCTCGATGGTGACCTTGGCCGTGGCCGCGCCCTTCACCGGCACGTGCGCCGTCACCGCGATCGCCCAGTCCACCGTCACCTCGCGGTACTTGCCGGTCGGGAAGCCCGGGAACCCGAACTGCACGGAGACCGTGGTGGTGCCGACCACGCACGGGCGGCTGGCCGGGGACGGCGAGTTGTACAGCGTCTGCGCGGCGCTCGCGTTGAAGCGGGCCAGGACGGTGCCGTCCTCGAGCAGTACCGGCTGCATGGTCAGGCCACCGGCCGGCTTCCACACGAGCGCGTTGTAGAACTGGCCGTTGGCGCCGACGAAGCCCGGGATGCCCGCCAGGAACGAGGTGCCGCTGCTCGACAGGGCCAGAACCTCGTCGGTACCGAGGGCCTTGCTGTCGGTCACCCGCTGGCCCCAGGCGACGTAGCGGGCGGGCAGGGTCGAGGGGTCGGCGACCAGTTCGGGCGGCGCGGGCAGGCTGCCGTCGGCATTGATCTTCGGCTTCGGCACGTTGGCGGCGATCTTCGACTCGATCAGCTCCGACATCATCCAGGGCTGGTCGGCCGCCGTGCGGGTGAACCGGGCGTACACGTAGACGATGCTGCCGTCGGCGAGCTTCAGCTGGGCGGTGGCGAGGAAGTACGCCGGGTACTTGGTCTGCCCCGGCGGCACGCCGATCTCGATCTGGCTGAGCTCGCCGCCCTTCGCGCCCGGGATGTCGAGCAGGACCGAGAGCACCGGGCGGGCGTCGGTGACGATGTGCGTGTCGCTGCCGCCGCGGGCCTCGTCCCAGGTGGACACGAGGATGACGCGGGCCGACTCCTGGGTGATGACCTCCTGCGACGCGGCGGCGGGCGTCGACGGGGTCACCGCGAGCACGACGCCGACCAGGACGGCGGTGGCCGCGCCGACCAGCGGCAGGACGCCGCCGGCCGAGCCGCTCGACACCGAGGTGGCGGTCGACGTCGCGGTGGCCGTGGTACCGCTGCCCACCGCGGTGAGGCCGGCGGCGCTGGTGGCCACGGGTACCGACGCGGCGCCCACCTCGGCGGCGCCGAGCGCGGTGATCCCGGTGCCCGCGGTGGCGACGCCCGCCCCGACCGCGCCGGCCGCCGCGAGCGCCCCGCCGGGGATCAGGATCGCGCTGGTGGCCGCGCCGAGCGTCATCCAGTCGGTCCCGTAGGCGGCGGTGGCCGCCTCGCTCAGCTCGGCCAGGAACGCCTCGGCGCTCGCCGGACGCCCCGCCGGGTCGACCGCCAGGGCCCGCTCGATCAGGGCCGCCAGCTGCGGGTGCAGCCCGGCCGGGGCGGCGGGCGGCGCGTCCGGGGCGACGACCGGCACCTGGCCGGTCAGCAGCTCGACCAGCACGACGCCGAGCGTGAACAGGTCCGAGCGGGCGTCGAGCGGTTCGCCGCGGCGCTGCTCGGGGCTGAGGTACTGGGCCGAGCCCTCCGCCGCCGGCACCGGCTCGGCGCCGGGGCGGGCGGCGCCGAAGCTCGACAGGACGGTACGACCGGAACGATCGAGGTAGATGGTGTCGGGCCGCACGTCGCGGTGGACCAGCTCGAGGCGGTGCAGGGCGATCAGCCCGTTCGCCGCCCCGGCGACCGCGGTGAGGGCCTGTTGCGGGGTGAGCGGGGTGCCGGCGGCGAGCACGCGGCGCAGCGGGGCGCCGTCGATGTCCTGCGTGACCACGACGGGCGGCGTGGCGGCCCCGTGCAGGCGCAGGCAGTGCTCGTCGTCGAGCAGGCGCATGACCTCGGCGTCGCGGGCCAGCGCGGCCAGCACGGCCGGGTCGCCGGCGCACTCCGGCCGGGGCATCCTCAGCAGGACCCGGGTGACGCCGTCGGGCTCGACGGCGCGATAGACGACCTCGGTCTCGCTTTGGGTGAAGAGCGCTTCGACGGTACGGCCATCAAGCGCGACATGCGTCGGCGGGACGAACGCCACCGGCGCGCCGGCGGCCGGACGCGGGCGGCGGCGGGTGAGCGGCAGCAGCAGCGCCAGCACCAGACCGGCGAGCGGCCCGAGCCAGATCAGCCCGCTCGACGGGCTCAGCGCGCCGGACTCGTGCAGGACCAGTCCCTCACCGGCGCCGGCCAGCAGGCCCAGCGGCGCGGCCAGCAGGGCGCGGCGGCCCCAGCCGCCGGCCGGGCGCCGGGCGAGCAGCACCGTGAAGAAGCCGCCGACCAGCGCCAGCACCAACCCGACGATACCGGCGACGCTGGTGTACGCGCTGCGGTCGCTCGTCAGCGCCAGCGTCGTGTGGCAGCCGGCACCGGCCACGGTGACCTCGACGGTGCGGGTGAAGCTGCCGAACAGCGGCGGCTGGGATGCGTTGACGTACCGCCCCTTGGCGGCTCCGGAGGCCGCGGGCAGGTCGAACCGCAGCCCGAACACGGAGGCCGTCGCCGTGACCGGGGCCGAACCGGTCGTCGAGTCGACCACCAGCACCGGCCGGCCGCCCGGCACCGTCCACGCGGTCTGCCCGTCCAGCCGGGCGCCGGCCAGCTCGTGCGCCGGCTGCTTGGGCAGCTGCTGGTGCAGCCGGTCGGCGTCGGCCGCGGACCCGGCGGCGACCCCGGTGATGGCGCAGCCGGCGGTCGGGCCGGCGGGGGCGGCGGTGGCCTCGGACGGCGCGGCGAGGACGGTGGACAACGCGGCGGTGAGCAGCCCGGCCGCCGTGGCGAGCCTGGTGCGCTGGATGAGACGCATCGGGGTCGAACCTTTCGCTGACGCAGCTGCGGACCGGCGCGGAAACGCTTTGGTGGCACAGAACGTACGCAAGACGTAGCCAGAACGAACCGAGCATTCAGGCGGCCGCGTTCGCCTGTTCGGTCCGACCGTTCGGTGATCGTCCCGGCCGCCGTAACGGCCATTGCCGTGTCAGCTATCGGACAGCTTCCCGGCCCCGCGGCGGGCTCTACTGTGGCGGCATGATCGGCGGGGGGTACCGGCTGGGCGTCGACTTCGGCACGTCGACCACCGTCGCCGTGCTCGCCTGGCCCGACGGACGGACCCGCCCGCTCACCTTCGACGGCTCCCCGCTGCTGCCCTCCGCCGTCTACGCCGATCCGGACGGACCGCTGCTGGCCGGCCGGGACGCGCGGCACTGGGCCCGGCGGCATCCGGAGCGCTTCGAGCCGTACCCGAAACGGCGCATCGACGACGGCACGGTCCTGCTCGGCGAGCGCGAGGTCGGCGTCGTCGAGCTGTTCGCCGCCGTGCTGTCCAGGGTCGCCGCGGAGGCCGAACGCGTCGCCGGCGGTACACCGGAACAGGTCACGGTGACGTGCCCGGTCAGCTGGGGCCGCATCCGCCGGGAGCTGCTCGTCCGGGCCGCGCTCGAGGCAGGTCTGCCGCGCCCGGCGGTGGTCGACGAACCGGTCGCGGCGGCGGCGTACTTCGCCACGGTGCTCGGCACCGACCTGCCCGTCGGCGCCCACCTCGTCGTGTACGACCTGGGCGCCGGCACGTTCGACGCGACCGTGGTCGCCCGCACCGCCGACGGCTTCGCGGTCGTGGCGAGCACCGGCCTGGCCGACCGGGGCGGCCTCGACATCGACGCCGCCGTCGTGGAGCACCTGCGCACCGCGTACGCCGACCAGGCCGAAACCTGGCAGCAGCTGACGGAAGCGGCGCACCGCGACGACTGGCTGGACCTGGCCGAGCACGTCCGCGACGGCAAGGAGATGCTCTCCCGTACCGCGTCGACGTTCGTCCGGCTGCCGCTGCTCGACGTGGACGCGCCGCTGGGCCGCGAGGAGCTGGACGGACTGGCCGCCCCGGTCCTCGACGAGACCGCCGCCGCGGTCGCCACCGCGCTGCGCGACCTGCCCGCCCCGCCCGCGGCGCTGTTCCTGGTGGGCGGGGCGAGCCGGATGCCGCTGGTGTCCACGGTCGTGCACCGCAGCACCGGCCTCGCCCCAGTCGTCATCGAACAGCCGGAGCTCATCGTCGCCGAGGGCGCCCTGCACGCCGTCACCGCCGAACCGCCCGCGCCGCCGCTTGCGCCCGTTCTTGCTCCCGCTCCTGCTTCTGCTTCTGTAAGCCCACCTCCGGCGCCCCGGGCGAGGCCGCGGGACTATGTGCGGCCGGCCCTGATCCTGATGGCGATGGCGCTCGTGGTCGTCGTCATCCCGGCGATCGCCACCGCCGCCGGCGCCGAGGCGCTGGGCACCGGACTGCGCACGCCACTGGGCCCGGCCGGCTTCCTGACCGGCCTCGCGTTCGTGGCGATGCTGGCGTTGCCGGTCACCGCGGCGGCCGTACCCCTGCGGACCGGCCCGCCGCCGACGGGACGACTGCTCGCCCTGGCCGCCACGGCAAGCGCCGCCCTGCTGGTGGTCCTCACCAGCGCGGCCATGGTCAACAGCGGCGCGTCCGGCCGCATCGGCGAGCCCGGGCACGGCGCCTTCCGCCACGTCCTGACCGCCGCCGACCGCTGGCTGCCCCTGCTCGCGATCGCGGCCGGCCTCGCCGTCATCGCCGCGGGCCTGCGCGGCCTGGCCACCCGCCGCCCCCTCGACGTCCTCGGCTCGACCGGCCCGGACGCGTACGCGCTGGCGGCCGCGGCGGGCACCGTCCTCGGCGCCGCCGCCCTGACCCACTGGTACGCCCGGCCCGCCCCCGACCCACCGGCCGGTCAGCCGGGCCTCGTCGTGGAGGTGGCCCGCCCGGCCGACGACCCGGTGCTGTACCTGGCCCACCGGATCCTCGCCGCCGACGGCTGGACCGCCGCGACGCTGTGGCTGGCGCTCGCCCTGGGCGTGACGGTGGTGCTGACCGCCCTCGTGTTCGCCGGGGCGGGACTGCGCGAGGCGGTGGCCCTGTTCCCGCCGCGCGTCCGCCAGTACCTCGCCGGCACCGTGTACGGCCTGTGCCTGACCGCCGGCGCCTACCTCGCCTATCACGCGGTCGCCGAGGTCAGGTACTGGTCGGCCCCGGCCTCCCCCACCGACATCGCCGTCGCGGTCGGCGACGGCGTCTGGCGGTTCGGCCGGTGGCCCGCGGCCGTGCTGATCGCGGTCGCGGCGCTGGCCGGCCTCGCCCGATCGGCACGGGGTCCGCGGCTGCTCCCGGCCGGCCGCACGCGCGGGGCCCGCAAACGCTGACCGCACACCTCGGCGCTGCGCGGCTGCTGCCGCTCCCCGCCCGGCGGGGCTGATCACGGCGACGATGGCGTCGTGCTCGCCCGCGAGGTACCGGCAGCCGCGGAAGCGATCGGTGACAGCGGCCGCGGCCGGTTCCGGGCGGCGCGGCCATCGCAGGAGGATGAGGCCAATGGGTGCGGCCAAACCGTCCAGCGTGGCGACGTCGGCGCCGCGGGCCGGCGGCCGAGCTCGGCGGCGACGTCGCGTACGGTCTCGTCGTCGTCGAAGTCCACGACGGTGTCGCCGCGGACGGTGTCAGGTGATGCCCGGTGGGGCTGACCGTCCGCCCCGGCGGACCCGGCGCTTGACTCACGCCGGCACTGCGACCTGACCGACGCCATGGATGAGCTCCATCGCTGGACAACCTGGGAGGCGCGCGAGATGGATGCCACGAAGGACCGGCATTGGCTGGTCGTGGAACACGAGCGGTTCGTTGCGCGCTTCCTCCACCCTGGCAGCGATGACCTCGAGCAGATTCAGGACCAGGACATCTACGTCACCGTCACCGGCGGCCCGACCTACTACGTGTCCCTCATGACCCTCGGCGCCATCGACGCGGTGCTGCGCCGCTGGGCTGCCACCCGCGAGAATGCCGGCGGCGGCTACTTCTGGTCGACTGACCTGGTCATCATTCCGCGACCGGGCATCACGGCCATGATCGAGGCGATCGCGGGGTTGATCCACGACGACGAACTCGGTGATGCGTGCCGGACGATCCCGAGCGAGGAGGAACAGGACCGGATCTAGTTTCCCTTGCCGTAGACACCATGCCGGCGGGCGCCCACCGGGGTCGGTGGGCGCCCTGAGCGGAAAGTGCGTCACCCGTAGGTGATGTCGCTCTTGTTGACTTTGCAGTTGGCGTCGTTCCAGCCCTCGCCGAGGTAGCTCGGCTCGCTGCCCTTCGCCACACCCTTGTACTTGCCACAGATGACGGTGCTGGAGCTGTTCAGCACGCGCACCCGGGTGATGGTCGCGACGTCGCCCCAGTTGGAGTTGATGCCCACGACGTAGTCGACGTCGTCGACGATCACGTTGTCGACCTTCACGTTGCGGGTGTAGGAGTTCGTGCAGTTGCCGCAGGCGCGGTACAGCTTGCCGGTCCCCTTGAGGTAGAAGCCGCTGATGCTGACCGTGCCGTTGCCGTTGTGCTGGAACATCTTGTCGCTGCCGGAGCGGGCGCCGCCGCCGATGACGTACGACGTGCCGCCGTTGGTCTGCAGGAACGTGGCGCCGTCCTCGCCGATGTCGTTCCACCACACGTTGCGGATCGTGCAGGTGCCGAGGCAGTGGATGCCGTCGCCGGCCGGGGCGCCGATGATGACGTTCTGGATCGTGGCGCCGTTGGCCAGTTCGAACATCGGGTCCTGGCTCTCGGACTGGCTGCCGTCGCCGATGCAGCAGTAGGTCTTCATCCCGCCGTCGAACGTGCCGGAGACGCTCTTCGTGCTCGACAGCGAGACGTTTCCTGCGGACGACGGCCACGACGTGGTCGGGTTGCCGCCGCCACCGCCGCCGGTCGAGGTCGGGGTCGGGGTCGGGTTGCCGCCCCCGCCGGTCGCGGTCGGGGTCGGGTTCGAGCCGCCGGAGGCGTAGGTCTCGAACTCGGCGATCCGGGGTGCGCTCGAGGCGCCGGTGATGTCCAGCGTGATCTTCTTCAGCGAGGTCGACGAGAAGGTGATCGTCGCCGGGGTGCCGCTGCCGCTGGCCAGGACCGCGCCCGAGTCGTAGTTGAGCAGGCGCCAGGCGCTGATGGAGCCGCCGCCCGAGGCCGTGCGGATGACGGCCGAGGAGACCGTCTTGGCGCTGCTCCACTTGACCGAGATCTGGCCGGTACTGCCGCTGGGCGACCAGTACGTGCCGGTGTTGCCGTCGATCACGTTGCCGTAGCTGGTGCCGCTGGCCTTGCTGGAGCCGTCCGCGCCGGCGCCGATGCTGAGGTTGTCCGCCGCCGCGGCGTTGGGGATCTGCATCGCCAGCGTGACGGCGGCGACCGCGACCGCGGCCGCACCGCCCGCCAACCAGCGTACCGAGACTGGGGCTCGTCTCATCCGTGCTCACCTTTCCGAGGGTCGTTGGGGGTCAGGAAAGCGCTTTCCTGGCACCGTAGACATGGACCGGGGTCAACACAAGGAGGCGTGCCGTTTTGCGGGGGTTTGGGCGTGAAACGTGGTGAAAACCGCAGGTCAGCCACCGGGGCCGGGAAAGTTTCAGCCCCGCCGGGCAGGTGGCCAGGCCATCCGCGGCATCCCGTTGACGCCGAGCTCCTGCCGTGCGCCTACTGAAGCGGTTCAGCAGACCCACGCCAGGAGGCGCACCCCCAATGCATCGATCCCGGTTCGCGCTCGTCGTCGCCGTCTGTGCCGCCCTGATCGCGGCCGCCGTCGCGGTGCCGCTCGTGCGCGCGTCCGCCGCCACCGCCGGCTTCGTCAGCCGCTGCGGCATCCACTTCTGCCTGGGCGGGCACACGTACTACTTCGCCGGGGCCAACGTCTACGACACGTTCACGTACGGCGGCAGCTACGGCGACACCGAGACGCAGTGGATGGACAAGGCCCGCATCGACAACCACATGGCCGAGATGGCCGCCGACGGGGTCACGGTGCTGCGCACGTGGATGTTCGACCACGAGCAGTGGCACGGCTTCGAGCCCAGCAAGGGGGTGTACAGCGAGCAGCAGTTCGCCGAGTTCGACTACATCCTCTACTCGGCCGCGCAGCACAACATCCGGGTCATTCCCGTCTTCGAGAACTACTGGGAGGCCTACGGCGGCATCGACACCCGCCTGTCGTGGGAGGGCCTGGGCACCGGGCAGGCCAACCGGTGGCGCTTCTTCAACGAGTCGGCGTGCCCGGGCTGCTTCACGCAGTACAAGAACTACGTGAACTACGCGCTCAACCGGACGAACCACTACACCGGCGTCAAGTACAAGGACGACCCGGCCGTGTTCGCGTGGGAGCTGATGAACGAGCCGCGGTACGAGGGCCAGGGCACCGCCGAGAACGTCAACGGCACCACCCTGCGCAAGTGGGTCGACACGATGGCCTCCTACATCAAGGGCATCGACGGCAACCACATGGTCGACGCGGGCCTGGAGGGGCACGGCACCAAGTACGGCTTCGGCGGCGACGAGGGCAACCCGTTCGTGGCGATCCAGCAGTCGCCGTACATCGACTTCACCTCGGCGCACCCGTACCCGAACGAGGGCTGGGCCAACCTCACGCTGGCGCAGACGGTCACGCTGATCAACGCCTGGCTGTCCGACTCGCACAACGTGGTCGGCAAGCCGTTCTTCCTCGGCGAGTTCAACACCATGGGCGTGGACCGCAGCACCTGGTGGACGGCCATCTACAACGACCTGCAGACCCAGGACGCCGACGGCAGCGCCTTCTGGTGGTTCCCGGACGCCCAGGCCGGCGGCGACAACTACAGCGTCAAGCACGGGGTGCCGGAGCTGTCGGTGTTCAAGGCGCACTCCGCGTACATGGTGTCCAAGAGTGGTGGGAACCCCCCGGTGTCGACCAGCCCGAGCGCGTCGCGGTCCGCGTCAACAAGCCCGAGCCCGTCGCGGTCCGCGTCAACAAGCCCGAGCCCGTCGCGGTCCGCGTCAACAAGCCCGAGCTCGCCGCCGCCCGCCGGGACCGGGTGCAAGGTCGGGTACACCCTCAACGACTGGGGCTCCGGCTTCACCGCCACCGTGACCGTCACCAACGCGGGCACCGCGCCGATCACCGGCTGGACGCTCAAGTGGGCCTTCGCCGGCAACCAGGCGGTGAGCAACGCCTGGAACGCGACCGTCACGCAGTCGGGCACCGCCATGACGGCCACGAACATGTCCTACAACGCCACCATCCCGGCCGGCGGCAACACGCAGTTCGGCTTCCAGGCCTCCTACACCGGCACGAACGCGGTGCCGGCTCAGTTCACCCTCAACGGCACGGCCTGCGCCAAGGCCTGACCCGTCGCGCTACAGCGGGGAGCGCAGGATTCCGCGCGACAGGGCGGCGGTCACGGCGGCCGTACGGTCATTCACCCCGAGCTTCACGAATGCCCGTACCAGGTGCGTCTTGACCGTCGCCTCGCTGATGAACAGCGCGCGGCCGATCTCCGGGTTGGACAGCCCGTGGGCGACGAGGCCGAGCACCTCGGCCTCCCGCGGCGTGAGCTGCTCGGCGATCGGCGCCGCGCGGCGGCCGGCCAGCCGGGCGGCGATCGGGGGCGCGAGCACCGACTCGCCCCGGGACGCGGCGTGGATCGCGTCGACGAGCTGCGCCAGCGGGGTGTCCTTGAGCAGGTAGCCGACCGCGCCGGCCTCGATGGCGCGCAGGATGTCCTCGTCGGTGTCGTACGTGGTGAGGACCAGGACCCGGACGCCGGGAAAGCGGGCGGTGATGCGCGCGGTCGCCTCGGTGCCGTCGACGCCCGGCATCCGCAGATCCATGAGGACGACGTCGGGCTGCAGGGTCGCGGTGAGGGTCCAGGCCTCGTCACCGGACGCCGCCTCCCCGACCACGTGCAGGTCCTCGGCCAGGTCGAGCATGCCGCGCAGCCCGAGCCGGACCACCGGGTGGTCGTCGACGAGCAGGACCCTGACCGTCACCGGGAGTCCTGCAGCCGGACCACCGGATGGTCGTCGACGAGCAGGACCCGGACGGTCACCGGGAGTCCACGGGCAGGGGCAGCTCGACGCGGACGGTCGTGCCCGCGCCCGGCGCCGAGACGACCGTGCAGGTGCCGCCGAGTGCGATGACCCGGTTGCGCAGCCCGGACAGGCCGTAGCCGCCGGGCCCGCGGCCGGGTTCGAAGCCCTGCCCGTCGTCGCTGACGGTGAGCGCACCGGGTGCGAGCACGATGCGCACGGACGAGGCGCCGGCGTGCCGGCGGACGTTGGCGAGGGCCTCCTGCGCGGCCCGCAGGAACACGGCGTCGCGCTCGGGCCCGCCGCCGCCCGCCTGCTCGTCGATCTCGACGGCAACGGGGGTGCCGGTGTCGCGGGTGTGCCGCTCGGCCAGCCGGGTCAGGGCCTCGGCCAGGCTGTGCGCGCTGAGGTCGGGCGGGCTCAGCGCGGCCACCAGGGAGCGCGCCTCGGCCAGGTTCTCCCGGGCGGTGCGTTCGATGAAATCGAGCTGATCCGGTACCGGTGTGTCGTCGCGCTGCAGCGCCAGCCGGGCGGACTGGGTCAGCATGAGGATGCTGGTGAAGCCCTGCGCGAGGGTGTCGTGGATCTCGGCGGAGAGCCGCTCCCGCTCGGCCGTGATGCCGGCCGCGTGCCGTTCGCGGGCCAGCGCGGCGCGCGTCTCGATCAGCTCGGCGATGAGCGTGCTGCGGGCGCGGCTCTGCGAGATGAGGGCGGAGATGTAGGCGCCGATCAGCCCGGCCGACAGCACCGGGACGACGACCGTCGGCAGGATGGCCGCGACGGTGCCCGCGGACAGTCCGAAGTGGACGAACATGGCGGCCACGAGCACCGCGGCGAGGATCCCCAGCACGATCAGCCGGTCGCGCCACCGGCCGAGGAGCAGGAACAGGTGCAGGAACAGCACCGATACCAGGACCGTGCCGACCATCGTCACCATGACGAGCCCTGCGAAGAGCACGAGGGCCCCGGCGAGCTGGACGATGCCCCGCCGCTCACCGCGCCGGCCGACGGCGGTTGCGCCGACCTGCCAGTACCAGAGCAGAAAAAGACACAGCAGGAGGGACGCCAGCAGGCGGGCGCGCGTGGTCAGGGAGTCGTCGGTCCAGACCAGCGCACCGGTGATGGCGGGAGCCGCCACCGCCACGAGGTGCCAGACGGCCTGGAACCGGTCCCACGCGTGCCCGCCCGGCGGCGGTTCGGTCAACGGTCCTCCCGGCCGGTCCAGCGGAACGTCAGCAGACACAGCCCCAGCCCGACGATCACCCACGCCCCCAGCATGAGGGCAACCCGGCCCAGTTCCCAAGTCCCGGCGGGCTCGTTCGCGGCGAACGAGTCCGGCAGGAAGACCGAGCGCATGCCCTGCGCCATCCATTTCAGCGGGAAGATCGCCGCGATCTGCTGCATCCACGGGGGCAGGCTGGTGAACACGAAGAAGACGCCGGAGATGAACTGCAGCACCAGCGCGACCGGGGTGACCACGGCCGGGGCCCGCTTGGCCTCCCGCGGGATGGAGGAGAACGCGATCCCGCACAGGGTGCAGGCGGCGATGCCCAGCAGCGACACCCACAGCAGGGTGAACCACTGCCGGCCGGTGGAGGGCAGCGTCACGTCGAAGAACGCGGTCGCGATGGCCAGCATGATGGCGCAGCCGCCCACGCCGATGAGGTACACCATGACGACCTTGCCGATGAAGTACGCGCCGGGCGGCATCGGCGCGCCGTAGAGCCGCTTGAGCACGCCCCGGTCGCGTTCCATCGGGATCTGCACGGCGAGGGTCTGGAAGCCGTTGGTGAGCTGCGCGGCGGCGATCATGCCGGCCACGAAGTACTGCGTCAACGTCACCCCGGGCGCGACGTCGTCGCCGCCGAAGACCGAGCCGAACACGACCAGCAGCAGGATCGGCAGCGCGAAGGAGAAGATGACCGACTCGCGGCCGCGGAAGAACTGGCGCAGTTCCATGCCGCTGCGCAGCAGGCCGAGTCGCAGCGTGAGGGTCATGCCGTCTCCTGGATCATCGAGAGGTAGGCGTCTTCCAGCGACGGCCGGGTGACCGTCAGCTCGGGCACCTCGCCGCCGAAGCGGGCGACGAGGTCGGCGACGAACTTCGCCGGGGTGTCGGTGTCGTGCTCCTGCGGGCCGTCGGGTGCGGCCCAGCGGACCTTCGCCGCCGCGGTGCCCCGCCCGCCGAGCGTGGCCGGCGTGGCGACCGCCATCAGCCGGCCGCGGGCGATCACCCCGACCCGGTCGGCGAGGGTCTCGGCCTCGTCGAGGTAGTGGGTGGTGAGCAGGATCGTGGTCCCGCCCGCCGCGAGGTCCCGGATCAGGTCCCAGAACTCGCGGCGGGCCTGCGGGTCGAAGCCGGTCGTCGGCTCGTCGAGGAACAGCAGCTCCGGCCGGCCGATGATGCCCAGCGCCACGTCGAGCCGGCGGCGCTGCCCGCCGGACAGCACCTTGGCCCGGTCGTTGCGCTTGGCGTGCAGCCCGACCCGTTCGATCACCTCGTCCGGGCTCGCCGCGTCCGGGTAGTACTTTGCGAAGTGCCGGACCACCTCCTGGACCGTGAGCTCCTCGAACTCGCCGGTGGACTGCAGCACGATGCCGATGCGGGAGCGCCAGCCCAGCGGGCGCCGCTGCGGGTCGACGCCGAGGACCCGGACGTGACCGTCGCTGCGCTTGCGGAAGCCCTCGAGCATCTCCACGGTCGTGGTCTTGCCGGCCCCGTTCGGGCCGAGCAGGGCGAACACCTCGCCCCGTTTGACGGTGAGGTCGAGCCCGTCGACCGCGTGGCTCGCGCCGTAGGTCTTGCGGAGGCCCCTGGCCTCGATGGCGTATGCATCGGTCACGATCTCCATCGTGGCCGATGCATACCGTCAGCGGGTCAACCGGTCGATGGACGCACCAGGTGGTCGGCCTCGGCCTGGACCTCGTCCAGCGAGTCGGGAATCTCGGCCCCGGCCGCGGCGTCGGGCAGATCGTCCTCCATCCGGTGCAGGGGGCGGTAGGCGAGGCCGAGCGCGCCCCAGATGACGAGCAGCACGCCGCAGGCGAGCAGGATCAGGCCGGTACCGCGGGCATCCCCGACCCCCACGACCCGCCCGACGGTGCCGGCGAGCGCCCCGCCCGGCCGCAGCAGCGGCGCGACGGCGTCGGTGAACGGCGGCGCGGTCAGGAACGCGACCGGGGTCATCGCCACCGCCAGCATCTGGTTCGTGGCGAGTACCCGGCCCTGCAGTTCCAGGCCGACCTTGACCTGGATGATGGCGAGCCAGTGGGCGTTGAGGACGGTGAGCGAGCCGTACCAGATGAGGCTGCCGACCGCCGCGAGCGCCGTGGAGGGCCGCAGCCCGACGAGCGCCGCGCCGAGGCCGACGCCGATGACGAAGCCGACCATGCCCGTGGCGCGGCGTTGCGCCCCGCCCCACAGCACCATGGCGAGGGCGCCGAGGCCGGCCCCGACGCCGCTGAACGCGGTGACGACGCTGACCGCGGTGGTGCCGCCGAACGCATAGACCGTCGGTACGGTCACGGCGAGGGCGAGCATCGCGAGGTAGTTCTCGACCACGAAGAACACGATCATGATCATGAGCGGGCGGCGCCGGACGAGGTACCGCCAGCCGCCGACGATGGCCCGCACGAAGGTCTCCTCCTGCCGGCGGAAGAGCCGGTCGGGCAGGCGCACCAGCAGCAGCGTGCCGACGCCGACGAGCAGCGACACCACGTCGACGGCGACCACCCACGGCATGCCCAGCGCCGTGATCAGCGCGCCGCCCGCGAGGGGGGCGATGAGCATGCCGATGCCGGGGCCGAGGTTCGCCAGGGCGTTGGCCTGGCCCAGGTACGGCTTCGGCACCAGCTGCGCGACGGCGGCCAGGTAGGCGGGCCGGTGGAAGGCGGTCACCGCGGACAGCAACCCCGCGAGGAGCCCGACGCTCCAGATCTCCAGCCGGCCCAGGGCCAGGAGGGTGACCACGGCGGACATGACCACCGCGCCCGCCCCGTTGCAGGCCAGCATGATCCGCCGCCGGTCGATGCGGTCGGCCACCGCCCCGCCGACGGGCAGCAGCAGGATGGAGGGCAGCAGGGCCAGCATGGTGACGAGGGCATAGTCGGCGACGCGGCCGTTCTGCTGGTACGCCCACACGCCCAGCGCGAACGAGCTCAGCGCGGCCCCGATCAGCGACGTGGTCTGCCCGGCCGTCATCACGTAGAACTCGCGCAGGTCGCGGCGCGCCCGCCCGCCGGTCACCGCGGTGCTGACCGCCTCCGGGGTCCGGCCGGCGCCCCACTCCTGCAGCGCCCCGGCGATCTGTTCGGCCGCGGCCGCCGCCTGGTGCTTGAGGAAGTAGTGCCCGGCCCGGGGCAGCACCGCGAGCGCGACGCGGTCGGCGAACGCGCCCCATTCCGCAAAGCGTTCCTGGTACAGCTCGGTCGAGCGGTCCCGCGCGCCGATCAGGCACAGCACCGGCGCCCGCAGCCGCCTCCGGTCGGGCCGGGTCAGCTCGCGGGTGAACCAGGTCTGCGACTCGTCGACGTCGTGGCGCAGGCTGCGCAGGATCACGCCGGCGTCGAGGCCCTCGTCGTCGTCGAGCCCGCCGAGCGTGCGCAGGAAGTCGCGGTACGCCCGGTCGGAGGTGAACCAGGTGGCGTGGAAGCGCCGGTGCAGCCAGGACGACACCCGCCCGGGCAGCCGCGCCGCCGGGAAGCTGCCGCCGACGACGAGCCCGGCGACCTCGCGGCCCTCGGCCTCCAGGCGCAGCGCGAGCTCGGTGGCGGCCGCCGAGCCGACGCAGTGGCCGTAGACCAGCACCGGGCCGGTCGGCAGGTCCGCCACCACCCGGTCGATCAGCTCGGCCAGCGGCAGCGGCGGCTCCTCGGGCCGGGCCGGGTCGTGCCCGGGCAGCTCGATCGCCAGCACCGCCGCGCCGGGCAGGCGCGCCGCGAGCTCGGTGGCCAGCGGCCCGTACGCCGCGGCCGAGCCGCCGCCGTAGGGCACGCAGACGACGGTCAGGGTCGCCTCGGCCGGGCCGGCGAGGCGGTGCAGCAGCCCGGTCGAGCCGGTGTCGCCGTCGAGGTACGCGGCCAGCTCCCGCACGGTCGGGCTGGTGAACAGGTCGATGACGCGCAGCTGCGGGTCGATGGCCCGCACGGCGCGCACGGCCTTGAACGAGTCGCCGCCGAGGGCGAAGAAGTCGTCGTCGAGCCCGACCTCGGCGCCGTCGAGGACCTCGGCCCAGGCCGCGGCGACCCGCAGCTGCGTCGGGGTTTCAGGGGCGACCCGGGTCGCGGCGCCCGGCGGCTGCGGTGCGGGCAGCGCGGTGCGGTCCACCTTGCCGTTGGCGGTCAGCGGGAGCCGGTCGAGGACCACGAATGCCGAGGGCACCATGTAGTCCGGCAGCCGCTCGCGCAGCGCCGCGCGCACCGCGCCGGGGTCGGCGGTGGCGGGCGTGATCCAGGCGGCCAGCCGCCGGGTGTGGGCCTCGCCGACCGGCAGGACCACGGCCTCGCCGACGCCGGGGACCCCGCGCACGGCGGTGGCGACCTCGTTGAGCTCGACCCGGAAGCCGCGGATCTTCACCTGGTCGTCGACCCGGCCCAGGATCTGCACCAGGCCGTGGGCGTCGCGGCGGACGCGGTCGCCGGAGCGGTACCAACCCTGCTGGAAACGCTCGTCGTGGAGGTTGAGGTAGCCGCGGGCCACGCTGGGGCCGCCGATGCGCAGCTCCCCCGGCACCCCGTCGGGCACCGGACGGCCCGCCCGGTCGGTGATCCGGCATGTGACGTCGGCGAACGGCCGTCCGATGGGGACGGTGCCGATGCGGCGCTCGGCCGGCACCTCGCGCACGTCGCAGCCGAGCACGGAGACGGTCGTCTCGGTCGGGCCGTAGTGGACCTGCACCTCGAGGTCGGGGCGGACCCGCTCGATGCGGTCGACGAGCTCCCACGGGCAGGGTTCGCCGGCCAGGATCAGCAGCTCGCGGGGCAGCAGCGCGGCGAGGTCGCCGTGCGCGGCGAGGAGCTCCAGGTGGCTCGGGACGAGCTTCATCGCGTCGACCGGGTGCTCGGCCAGGTAGGCCGCGAACGCCTCCGGGTCGGTGGCGGTCTCGCGGTCCACGAGGTGGGCCACGCCGCCGGTGGCCAGGGCCCCGAACAGGTTGGTCATGCCGAGGTCGGCGGCGTGGGTGGAGACCAGGGCGTAGGAGCCGTGCGGCCCGATGCGCTCGGCGACCGCGTACAGGTAGTGCACGATGTTGCGGTGCTCGACCATGACGCCCTTGGGCCGGCCGGTCGAGCCGGACGTGAAGATGAGGTACGCGAGGTGGTCCACCGGCACCACCACGGCCTCGGCCGGCTCGCCGGTCACGTCGGCGACGACGATCGCCGCGCGGCCCGGGACACGGCCCGCGAACCCGGCCTCTGTGAGCACGAACCGGACCTGCGCGGCGTCGAGGATCTCCGCGACGCGGCCGTCCGGGTATCCGGGGTCGACGGGCAGGTAGGCGGCGCCGGCCTTGAGGGCGCCGAGCATCGCCACGGGCAGGGCCGTGCCGCGTTCGGTGAGCACCGCGACCGGTTCTTCGGGCCGGACGCCGGCCGCCAGCAGCCGGGCCGCCACCGCCCCGGCGCGCCGGTCCAGTTCCGCGTAGGTCAGCCGCCCGTCGGCGGCGACCACCGCGGTCGCGTCCGGTGTCGACGCGGCGTGCCGGGCGATGAGCTCGTGCAGCGGCCGGTCGAGGGGGTAGGACGCGGGCGGGCCGTCCGGGCCGGGCCGCACCCCGGGCTCCAGCGCCAGCTCGCCGACGGGCCGGTCGGGCTCGGTGACCAGGCCGGTCAGCAGGGCCAGGTACCAGCCGGCCAGCCGCTCGGCAGTCGGCTCGTCGAACAGGTCGGCGCGGTACACCAGCGGGCCGCGGTAGCCGTCGTCCGTTCGCGAGAGGGTGAGGCCGAGGTCGTACTTCGCCGTCTGGTTCGGCAGCTGCACGCCCTGCGCCCGCAGGTCCGGCATGCGCGTGGCCATGGCCGGCTGCTCCAGCACGTTGAGCATCACCTGGAAGATCGGCGTGTGGCCGAGGGTGCGCTCGGGCTGCAGCCGCTCCACGATCCGCTCGAACGGGGTCTCGGACTGGGCGAGCGCGTCGATGGCCGTCGCGCGGACCCGGTCGAGCAACTCCCGGCCGGTCGGGTCGCCGGCGCAGTCGGTGCGCATGACGACGGTACCGATGAAGCAGCCGACCATCCGTTCGAGGTCCGGGTGGTGCCGGCCCGCGACCGGCACGCCGACCGGGATGTCGTCGGTGCCGCACACCCGCGCGAGGAGGGCCTGCAGCGCGGTGAGCAGCACCATGAACGGGGTGGCCCCGCAGGCGTTGGCGAGGGCGGCGATCCGGACGGCGAGCGCCGCGGGTACGTGCACCGCCACCTCCCCGGCCGCGTGCCCGGCGACCGCGGGGCGGGGCCGGTCGGCCGGCAGGTCCAGCACCGGCGCCAGGCCCTGCAGCCGCTCGACCCACCGGTCCAGGGCCGCGGCCGACGGTTCGCGGCCGGCCTGCCAGCGGGCGTAGTCGGCGTACTGCAACCCGGGCGCGTCCGGCGCCGCCCGGCCCTCGACGCGGGCCGCGTACAGCTCGGCGATCTCGCGCAGCGCCAGGTCGACCGACCACTCGTCGAACGCGATGTGGTGCACGACGAGCAGCAGTACGTGCTCGTCCGGCCCCTCGGGGCGGATCAGCGCCCGGAACGGCGGCTCCTGCTCCAGCCGGAACGGCCGCGCCCGGAACGCCAGCAGTTCCCCGCCGGTCTCGACCGGCACGTCGTCGGCGGCGCCGAGCACCGCGGCCGGCACGCCGTCGCGGTCCACGAACCGGGTCCGCAGTACGTGGTGGCGCACCGCGAGGTCGCGGATCGCGGCGGCCAGCGCGGCCACGTCGAGCGGGCCGGTCAGCCGCACGGTGCCGGTCACGTGGTAGGCGTCGCTGTCGGGCTCCAGCTGGTGCAGGAACCACAGCCGGGTCTGGGCCGGCGACAGCGGCGCCGGCGCGTCCCGGTCGGGGGACGCGGGAATGGTACTGGCGGTCCGCGCGGTGTTGCGGCGCGCCGCGGCCAGCCGCTGCTGCAGCGCGGAGCGCTGGGTGTCGGTGACGGTCACGCCGGCGTCTCCTCGTCCGACAGCAGCAGCGTCTCCAGCGCGGCGGCGAAGTTGGCCAGGACGGGCTGCTCGAACTGCAGCCGCACCGGTACCGCGAAGTCGAGCGCGTCGCGGAGCCGGCCCACGACCAGGGTCGCGGACAGGGAGTGCCCGCCCAGGGCGAAGAAGTTGTCGTACACCGACAGCTCGTCGCGGTGCAGCACGCCGCTCCACACTTCGGCGACCAGTTGTTCGGCCTCGGTGCGCGGGGCGACCCGCTGCTGCACCTCGTCCCGCGGCTCGGGCAGCGCGGTGCGGTCGACCTTCCCGGAGGCGTTGACCGGCAGCGCGTCGAGGGTCATCCAGCGCCGCGGCACCATGTAGTCGGGCAGTGCCGCCCGCAGCAGGGTCTCCAGGGCCTGCGTTTCCAGTGCCGAACCCGGCTCCGGTACCACATAGCCGACGAGATGCGCGTCGCCGGTCGGGTCGGCGACGGTGACGACGGCCTCCTTGATGCCAGGCGCCGCGCGCAGCTGCGACTCGATCTCGCCGAGCTCGATGCGGTGCCCGCGCACCTTCACCTGGTGGTCGCGGCGGCCGAGGAAGTCCAGCAGCCCGTCGTTGCGCAGGCGTACGAGGTCGCCGGTGCGGTAGCAGCGCTCGCCGGGGCGGACCGGGTCGGCGACGAACGCGGCCTCGGTCAGGTCGGGCCGGCCGTGGTAGCCGCGGGCCAGCCCGGCCCCGCCGATCCACAGCTCGCCGATGGTGCCGGGCAGCGCGAGCCGGCCGGCGGCGTCCACGACGTAGACCCACTCCCCCGCCATCGGGGTGCCGATCGGCACGGTGTCGCCGACGGGCGCGGTGACCCGGTACATGGTGGACACGACGGCGGTCTCGGTCGGGCCGTAGCCGTTCCAGCACTCGCCGAGCCGGGCGGTGAGCTCGCGGGCGAGGGCCGGGTCGAGGGCCTCGCCGATGGCGACCCCGCGCACCTGCGGCGAGCGCCAGCCGGCGGCGACGAGCATCCGGAACGTGGTCGGGGTCGCGGTCATCACGGTCACGCCCGACTCGGCGATGCGCGCCGCGACGAGGTGCCCGTCGACGGCGACGCCGCGCTCCAGCAGGACGAGGCGGGCGCCCATGCCGAGGCCGCACCACAGTTCGAACCCGGCCACGTCGAACGAGAGCGCGGTCAGGCCGAGCATCACGTCGTCGGGGGTCACCGGTACCAGGTCGCAGTTGGCGGCGACGAACGCGGCGAGCGCGCCGTGGTCGAGCTCGACGCCCTTGGGCCGGCCGGTGGAGCCGGAGGTGTAGAGGATGTAGGCGAGGTCGGCGGGGCCGGGCGCCAGGAGTTCGCCGGGCTCGGTGGCGAGGGCGTCGGCGAGGTCGACGAGGACGGCGCCGGTGCCCTCGACGAGCGGGCGGGCCACGTCGAGGGTCTCCGCGGCCGCGAGGACGACCGTCGCGCCGGAGTCCTGCAGCTGGTACCGCAGCCGCTCCGCCGGATGGTCGGGCTCCAGCGGCACGTAGGCCGAGCCGGCCTGCCAGACGCCGAGCAGCGCGGCGGGCAGGTGCCGGTCGCGGGGCAGGCAGATCCCGACGGGCGTGCCGGGCCCGGCGCCGTGGGCGCGCAGGGCGGTCGCGATCCGGGCGGCGGCCGCGGCCAGGTCGCCGTAGCTCAGGGTGCCGCCGGTGGCGTCGACGGCGATCGCGGCGGGGCGGGCGGCGGCCTGGGCGAGGACTGCCCGCAGTACCGTGGCGGCGGCATTTTCGGGCAGGGCGGGACCGGTGCCGAGGGCGATCAGCTCGGCCCGCTCGGCGCCGTCGAGCAGGTCGAGCTGGGAGAGCGGGCGGTCGGGCTCGGCCAGCATCCCGTCGAGCAGGGCGAGCAGCCAGCGGGACCAGCGCTCGACGGTCGCCCGGTCGAACAGGTCGCGGCGGTAGTGCAGCTCGCCCTCGTACCCGGCGCCCTCGGCCTGCAGCGACAGGCTCAGGTCGAACTTGTTGAAGTCGAGCGGGGCGTCGAGCCGCTCGGTGCGCACGCCCGGCAGCACCGGGTCGTGCTGGGCGGTCTCGAGCAGGTACAGCATCGACTGGAAGATCGGCGTCGTGGCGGTGGAGCGCTCGGGGGCGACGGCCTCCACGACCCGCTCGAAGGGCGCGGTGGCGTGCGCGAAGGCTTCGAGGGTGGTCTCCCGGACGCGGTCGAGCAGCTGCCGGCCGGTCGGGTCGCCGGACAGGTCGGTGCGCATCACGAGGGTGTTGATGAAGCAGCCGACGACGCTCTCGGTCGCGCGGTGGTGGCGCCCGGACTCGGGCACGCCGACCGCGACGTCCTCGCTGCCGCCGAGCCGGCTCAGCAGCGCCTGCCAGGCCGCGAGGACCACCATGAACGCCGTCGCGTTGCCCTCCCGGGCCGTCTCACGGATGCGCTCGGCCAGGGCCGGGGACAGCTCGAAGGGCAAATAGCCGCCGCTCCAGTCGGCGACGGCCGGATAGGGCCGGTCGACGGGCAGCGGCAGCACCGGGGCGAGCCCGGCGAGCCGCTCGACCCACCAGCCGACGTGGTCGTCCCCGGTCCGCGTGGACTGCCATTCGGTGATGTCGGCGTACTGCAACCGCGGCGCGGCCGGCGCCGCCCCCTGCCCGAGCCGGGCGGCGTAGAGCGCCCCGAGCTCGTCGAAGAGCAGCCCGTGCGACCAGGCGTCGGTGGCGATGTGGTGCACGGTCAGGGCCAGCACGTGCTGCTCGGCGCCGAGCCGGAACAGCGCGGCCCGCATCGGCGGCTCACGGTCCAGCGCGAACGGCCGGCTCACCTCGGTGCGCAGCGCCGCGTCCAGCTCAGCCTCGTCGATGTCCACAAGGGACAGTTCGATCCGGTCCGCCGGTACCGCGATCGCGTGCCCGGGCGGCGCGATGACGCTGCGCAGGACCTCGTGCCGCTCGGCGACCTCGCGCAGCGCGGCCAGCAGCGCGGCGGCGTCGAGCGGGCCGGTCAGCCGCAGGACCGAGGGCACGTGGTAGATCGACGGGTTGTTCTCGAACTGCGCGTTGAACCACAGCCGGGCCTGCGACGGCGACAGCGGCTGCGGCGCGTGCGGGTCGGCCCGGCGCGGGATCTCCGCGTCGGCCCGGGCGGCGGCGCGGGCGGCCGCGACCCGCCGCTCCATGAGGGACCGTAAGGTGTCCTGGTCAGACAAGGTCATCGTGATTTCCCTATATGCCAGTGGCCGGTTCGGCCACGATCTCGTCCATGACAAGCCGCTCGAGCTGCCCCGCGAAGCTCGCGAGGACCGGATGGTCGAACAGCAGCCGCACGGGAACCGCGCAGCCGAGCGTCTCGCGCAACCGGCCGACGGCCCGGGTCGCGGCGAGCGAGTGCCCGCCGAGCCCGAAGAAGCTGTCGTCGGCCCCGATGCGGTCGGTGGTGAGGATCTGCGCCCAGACGTCGGCGACCAGCTGCTCCATGACGGACTCGGCCGGCCGGTGCGGCCGGTCCTCGCCGGGCTCGGGCAGCGCGCCGAGGTCGACCTTGCCGCTGGGCGTCATCGGCAGCGCGCCGAGCACCACCCAGCGGTGCGGCACCAGGTACGCGGGCAGGTGGGCGCGCAGATGGTCGGCGGCCTGGTCGGCGGTGACGGGCCCGGCGACGTAGCCGATGAGGTGCGCCTCCGCGCCCTGCCCGCGGGCGACGACGACGGCGTGCTCGACGTCGGGGTGGGCGCGCAGGACGGCCTCGATCTCGCCGAGCTCGACCCGGTACCCGCGGATCTTCAGCTGGTGGTCGCGGCGGCCGACGAACACGATCTCCCCGTCCGCGCGGCGGTGGACGAGGTCCCCGGTGCGGTAGCAGCGGCCGCCGGGCACGACGGGGTCGGGCACGAACGCGGCCGCGGTCAGGTCCTGCCGGTTGTGGTAGCCGATGGCCGGGCCGGCGCCGCCGATCCAGAGCTCGCCGGGGACGCCCGCCGGGACGAGCCGGTCGAGGGCGTCCATGACGTAGAGGCGCTCGCCGGGCATCGCGTGGCCGATCGGCACGGCTTCGCCGACCTCGTGCACGCGGTACGCGGTCGACAGCACCGTTGCCTCGGTCGGGCCGTAGGTGTTCCACAGCTCGCCGACCAGCGGGAGCAGCTCGCGGGCCAGGGCGGGGTCGAGGGTCTCGCCGGCGGCCCACACGCGCAGGTCGTCGCCGCCGGTCCAGCCTGCGGCGAGCAGCGTGCGGAGGATGGTCGGCGGCACGTTCATGACGGTCACGCGGTGCTCGGCGATCTGGCGGCGCAGGCGGTAGCCGTCGACGGCGCTGTCGCGGTCGACGACCACGCAGGACGCGCCGGTGCCGAGCGAGGACCAGATCTCGGCGCAGGAGACGTCGAAGCTGAGGGTGGCGACGGCGAGCATCCTGTCCCCGGGGCCGAGGCCGGGTTCGACGCGGAGCGCTTCGGTGAGGGCGGCGAGGCTGGACTGGGCGACGGCGACGCCCTTCGGTTTGCCGGTCGAGCCCGAGGTGTACAGGAGGTAGGCCCGGTCTTCAGGCCCGACAACGGGCAGCACGGCGGCGACCGCTGCAGGTGTCCGGTCGAGGTCCAGCGCGGCCGGTCCGGCGGCTGAGGCGGTCGTGGTGCGGCACAGGACGGTTGTCGCGCCGCCGTCCGCGACCAGCCAGGCCAGGCGGCCGGGCGGGAGTTCCGGTTCCAGCGGGAGGTAGGCCGCGCCGGCCCGCCACACGCCGAGCAGCGTTGCCGGCACGCGGTGGTCGCGGGGCAGGCACACGCCGACGACGTCGCCCTGCTCGATGCCGCGGTCCAGCAGGATCGCGGCGATCGCGGCCGAGTCGTCCCACAGCTGCCGGAACGTCATCTCCCCGTCGGCGCCGACGACGGCGACCTCGTCGGGGCGCTGCCGCACCTGCCGTTCGATCGCCTCGACGGCCGTGGCCGGCGCGCCTTCCGGGATCGGCGGGCCGGCGGCCAGATCCAGCAGGTGCGCCTCCTCGGCCGGGGTGACCAGCGGCACGCGGTGCAGGGGGCGGTCGGGGTCGGCGGTGACCTCGGCGAGCGTGCGCAGGAGCCGGTCGGCGAACGCCTCCACCCAGGCGCGGGTCGTCAGGCCGGTGTCGTACTCCACCTGCAGCTCGACGCCGTCGGCCGTCTCGTTGACGAAGACGGTCAACGGGTTCTGCGCGCCGCCGCAGCCCAGCTCGCCGAGCAGCTCCAGCCGCACTCCGTCCCGCTCGACCCTTACCGGCATCCCGGCCGGCTGCACGGACAGCACGACCGGAGTCAGCATCGACCCGCGCGACTGCGAGCCGACGGCGGCGAACAGCTCGTCCGTCGACGGCCGGGGCCGGTCCAGCGCCCGGGCGGTCGCCGCCGACGCGGCCGCGACCGTGGTCCTTACCGTTGCCGCGGGATCCAGTCGCAGCCGGATCGGCAGGACGTCGACGAGCGGGCCGATGACCCGGTCCAGTTCGGGCCCGGCGCGGCGGGCCGCGACGACGCCGACAAGGACATCCCGGCGGGCGGTGAGGCCAGCGAGGAGCAGCCCGAGGGCGCTGAGCCAGTCCGCGAACGCGGCGGCGCCGTTCGGGACGGGGCGGGTGATGCGCTCGCCGTGGAAGCTGCCGGTCCCGGAGAACAGCTCACTGGGCGGCGACGCCCCGGCCAGCTCGTCCCGCCAGGCGTCGGTCGCGCCGTGCTGTGTGAGTGCGAGGTCGCCGACCTGTACTGGCGGCGGCGCCACGGTGCCGGGCGCGGCCAGCTCCGTGGCGAGCTCGGTGAGGAACGCGCCGGTGGACCAGCCGTCGAAGGCCAGGTGATCGGCGACGACCACCAGCTCTGAGAGGTCTTTGGCCAGCCGGATGAGCGCGACCCGCAGCAGCGGTTCGGTACCGGTCAGGTCGAAGGCGTGCCGGGCGATCGCGGCTGCGGGTCCGTCGCGCAGGTCGTGCTCGATGACGGGAACGTCGGTCCACCCGCCCACGACGGCGATCGGCTCACCGTCGCGCTCGACGATCCGGCTGCGCAGTACCTCGTGCCGCGACACCACCGCCGCGAGGGCCGAACGCAGCGCGGGCACCTCGACCGGCCCGGTGAGCCGGACCCGGAACGCCACCGTGGTCGCCTGCGGCACCGAGCCGAGCTGCCGCAGTGTCCACAGGCCGCGCTGGGTCGGCGTCAGCGGGTACTCCAGGACGCCCTCATGCCGCACCGGTCCACCCGCGGCCGGCGTCGAGGTTGTCCGGATGAGTGCGGCGAGGGCGGCGACGGTCGGATCAGCCAGAAACCCGGCCAGTGGCACCGTCGTCGCGTACTCCCGCCCGGCCAGCGCGCAGACCCGGGCCGCGGCGAGGGAGTGCCCGCCGAGGTCGGTGAACCGGTCGTCGACCCCGATCTCGTCGATGCCCAGCACGCCGCCGACGATCGCGGCGAGCCGCTCCTCGACGGGCGTGCGGGGCGCGACGAACTCGGTCTCTTCCGCGCGCCGGGCCGCGAGCGCCGGCAGGGCGACCCGGTCGATCTTGCCGTTCGGGCTCAGCGGCAGCCGCTCGCCGATCGCGAACCGGGTCGGCACCAGGTGCTCCGGCACCCGCCGCCGCAGCCACGCCCGCAGGTCCCGCTCGTCGAGGCCGGTCGCCTCCACATGCCCGACGAGGTACGACACCCCGTCCCCGTCGGCGGCCGCAACGACAGCGGCGCGGCGCACGGCCGGGTGGCCCGCGAGCACCGCCTCGACCTCGCCGGGCTCGACCCGGTACCCGCGGATCTTCACCTGGTCGTCGGCGCGCCCGGCGAAGCGCAGCACGGCCCCGTCGGCGCGGACGAGGTCGCCGGAGCGGTACCAGCCGTCGCCGAACCCGCCGCGGTCGCGGTTGAGGTAGCCGCGGGCGACCACCGGCCCGCCGATCCACAGCTCCCCCAGCTCGCCGTCGCCGACCGGCCGCCCGTCGCCGTCGCGCACGGACAGGACGGCACCCGCGATCGCCTGCCCGATCGGCGGCTCGCCGGTGTCGTCCCGGCCGACCTCGGCGATCGCGCACGTCGTGGTGCACTCGGTCGGGCCGTAGAGGTTGAGCACCCGGCGTACTCCCGGGTTGGCGTAGATCCGCTCGACGAGGGCCCGGGTCAGCGGCTCCCCGCCGGCGAACACGGCCCGCACGCCGTCCGGCAGCGGCTCGCGCAACAGGGCGGCGAGCGCGGACGGTACACCGTAAACGGTCCTGACCTCGTCGCGGGCCGGCAGCGCGGGCAGCGCGAGCACGTTCTCGGCGAGGATGACCGTGCCACCGGTCGCGAGGGGCAGGAACAGCTGGGTGATCGACGGATCGAAACAGATGGACGCGGTGGCGAGCATGCCGCTGAGCTCTTCCGCGGTGTAGGCCCCGGCCTCGTACCGCAGCAGGTTCATGGTGTTGCGGTGCTCGACGACGACCCCCTTGGGCCGGCCGGTGGAGCCCGACGTGTAGATGACGTACGCGGCGTCGCTGCCGTCGCCGGGCCGCTCGAGCGGCGTCGCATCGGCGTCCGCGGCGATCTCGTCGACGTGCACCGCGACGGCGTCCAACCCGGGCAGCGCCGTGCCGCGCGTGGTGGCGACGAGCCGCATCTTCGTGTCGGCGGCGATGTACGCCAGCCGCTCGGCCGGGTACGCCGGGTCCATCGGCACATAGGCGGCCCCGGTCTTCAGCACGCCCAGCAGCGCGGGCAGCAGGTGCTCGTCGCGGCCCAGGCACACGCCGACGAGCGCACCGGGCCCGGCTCCCGCCGCGGCCAGTACCCGGGCGATCCGGTTCGCGCGGGCGTCGAGTTCCGCGTAGCGCATACGGACGGCGCCGGCGATGACGGCAACCCGGTCCGGCGTGCGCCTCGCCTGCGCTTCGACCTGTTCGTGGACACGCTGAAACACGCGCAGCCCTCCCCAAATTCGGACGGCCGTGCGTTAGCCGTTTTCCTGATGGAAATAATGCCGCATCAATTCAAGGCCATACTCGGCCACATCAACTACGATAAATGTCCCGCGATCGCCGCAAACGCGGCCTCACCTCGCCGAACCGGCAGCGGGTGGCCTGCGGGAAGGCCAAACCCTAGTCAGCACCCTAGCGGCGATTTGATCAGAATCGCCCGACGTGCGAGTCCAAGCACCTGGCACGAATTGGGGTTGCGGCGCCGTTGACGCGGCCGGCTATGCGGTGCATCCCTTCACTTCGAAGCGCTGGTTCGTCTGGCTGATTGTTGGATGTGAGTCCGGGACCGGGACCGCCACAGTGGTCGGTGAGGCATCGACGCGTGGAGAGGGTCGCCGTGGCTGCTGGCCGGTCGGTGGGTTGGTTGGGTCGGCGCGGACTGGTCGCGATCGGCGTCGGGCTGGTCCTCGCGGGCGGCGTGACCGCGGCTCTGGCGAACTTCGTACCGTGGTTCGCGGCGGCGGGTCTGGGGGCGCTGTCGGGTGCCGGCGGCCTGTACGGGGGTGCGCTGCTCCAGCGCCGCGGCGGTGCCCAGCAGCGGGAGGCCGCATGGCGGGCGGTGACGACGCCTGGCCCCGACGGCGACGCGGCCGACGCCGACGACACCGTGGGCGGGCTGCTGTCGGCGGGCCGGGCACTGGTGCCGTACAGCGTGCTGCACGAACCGCTCGCGGCCCGGGTGGTGCGGTGGGCCGACGGCGGCGGGGATGTGGCCGAGCGCGTGTTGCACGTGGACGGGCCGCCCGGCGTGGGCAAGACACGGCTGCTGGTGGAGGCGGCCGGCCGCAGTCCGGTGCGGTTCGGCTGGGTGCGGCCAGGATGCGGGGTTCCGGCGGTGGCGGCGGCGGCCGCGCTGGACGAGCCGGTCATCCTGGTGCTCGACGACGCGGAAACGCGCGACGACGTGGCCGCCGCGTTGACGGCCTGGTCGGATCTGGACAGTCCGAAGGTCCGGCTGGTGGTGGCCGGGCGGGTCGACCGGGTGTGGTGGTCGGGCCTGCGAACGGGACTGCCGGGCCGGGTCGTGCTGCTGCTGCCGTACCAGGCGCAAATGACGGTGCCGGGGTTGGTCAGCGACGACGAGGGTCAGCGGCAGATGTTCACGCGGGCCCTGCGCTACTTCACGGCGGCGGGCGCGCCGGTACCGAAGGCGGTGTGGCAGCCGGTGCAGCCCCCGCCGTCGACCGCGTTGCTGCACGCCGGCGCGGCCTGGGCGGCGCTGACCGGCACAGCCGGGCTGGTCGATGCCGCAGCGGTCGTCGACGCGGTGTTCGAGGCCGAGCGCGATCGGTGGCTGGCCGCGGCGAAGCGGGCCGGGCTCGGCGGGCTGCCGCTGCGGCTGTTCGACCAGGCCGTGGTGCTGGCCGCTCTGGTCGGTGCGACCGACGCGGACGCGGCACACCGGCTCATGGCCCACCTTCCCGGCTTCAAGCCCGGGGACGGCGAGGTCGCCGAGCGCATGGCGGACTGGTTGCGCGGGGTGTACCGGCAGCAGGAGCCGGACTGGCTGGCCCCGTTCCTTCCGGCACTGCTGCTGGAGCGGTACGCCGCCGACATGGTCGCCGGCGTACCGGCCTTGGCGAACTCGGTGAGCGAGGCGACGCGCGACGACCCGGCCCGGGGTGAGCGAGTGATGGTCATGCTCAGCCGGGCCGCGGCGCACACCGGCACGGCGAAGCTCGCGCTCGCGGCACTGCTGCGCCTCGACCCGTACCGGATGATCGCCACCGCGATCACGGTCGCGAGCCAGCTCACCTCCCCGTTGGATGCCCTGATCACGGCGTACCTGACCGAAGAGGGCGCCGGCCCGTTCACCGCGGCGGAAATCCGGCAGCTGTACGACATGGTCCCGCGCTCGGCCGAGGAGCTGATGTCGAGCAGCACCACGACGCTCCTGCGTCAGTACATCGCCGACCCGTCGGTGGACCCCGACGCTCCCGATACCCTGGCCGCACGCCTGCGCCTGGCGCGGGTGCTGCGAGACTCCGGTCTCCTCGGTGACGGCCGGCTCGCCGAGGCGGAGGCCGAATACCGTGTGGTGCTGGCCGTGCAGTCCCGGACGCTGGGCGACGAACATCCCGACACCCTGAGCACCCGGACTGACCTTGCTCGCGTCGTCGAAGAACAGGGCCGGTTCGCCGAGGCGGAGTCTGAGTACCGGGCGGTCCTCACTGTCAGGTCCACGGTACTCGGCGTCGAGCACGCCGACACGCTGTCGGCCCGTGGCAACATCGCCAACACGCTGCTGGCGCAGGGCCGGTTCACCGAGGCCGAGGCCGAGTACCGTGAGGTGATCGACGTGCAGATCCGTCTCCTGGGCCCCGAGGATCCCGAGACGCTCAGCGCTCACCACAATCTCGCCAACGCGGTGTTTCATCTGGGCCGCTTCACCGAGGCAGAGGCCGAGTTCCGCGAGGTGCTCGATCGACGTGTCCAGGTCGTAGGCGCGAACCACCCGTACACCCTGACGACCCGCAGCAACCTCGCCGGCGCACTGCGGGAGCAAGGCCGGTTCGCTGAGGCCGAAACCGAGTATCGCAACATCCTCGACGTCCAGACCCGGATGCTGGGCGCCGCACACGCCACCACGCTGAGCATGTACCACAACCTCGCTCTCGTGCTGGCCGACCAGGGCCGGCTCGAGGAGGCCGAGGTCGCGTACCGCGAGGTGCTCGTTGCCCAGACCTGGGTGCTGGGCAACGAGCATCCCGAAACGCTGCGCACCCGCAGCAACCGCGCCATCGTGCTGATGAAGCAGCGCCGGTTCGCCGCGGCGGAGGCCGAGTACCGCGCGATCCTCGCCCCGCAGAGCCGGGCCCTGGGCGCCGAACACCCCGAGGCGCTGATCGTCCGCCACAACCTCGCCCTGGTGTTGGAGAAACAGGGCCGGGTCGCCGAGGCGGAGGCCGAGTACCGCGACGTGCTGCTCGTGCAGACCCGGGTCCTCGGCGCGGAGCATCCGCACAGCTCAATCACCCGCGAAAATCTTGCCTCACTGCTCCGTGCACAGGGCCGGGAGGATGTCGCCGAGAGCGCCGAGCCGGCGGCCTGATCAGGCGCTCTTGGCGCTCGCGGAGAGCACGAGCTTGGTGACGGCCTCCGGATGGCTGACCATCACGGCGTGCGAGCTGCGGATCTCCACCGTCGTGGCCCCGGCCCGGGCGGCCATCGCCCGTTGCGCGGCCGGCGGGATGGCCTGGTCGTCGCGCGTGACGAGGTACCACGACGGAATGCTCGTCCAGGCCGCCGGACCGGACGGCTCACCGAGCGCGATCAGCGTGGCCGGACGCTGCGAGGCGGCCATCACCGCGGCCCGCCCGGCCGGCACGTCGGCGGCGAAGATGCGGCGGAACTGGTCGAGCTTGAGGTACACGTCCTGGTCCGTGGCGCCGCTGGCCGGATCGATCACCGGGGCGCCCGGGTACGGCCGCAGGTCGATGTATGGCCGCAAGTCGCCGCTCGCGCCACCGAGGTGGTTCGCGCCGTCGACCGACTCGCCCGCGGCCAGGGCGTAGGCGGCGATGTACACCAGCGCCTTGACGTTCGGGTTGCCGGTGGCGGCATCGGTGATGACCGCGCCGCCGTAGGAGTGCCCGACGAGCACGATGGGGCCGGAGATGGTGGACAGGAACGAGCGGAGGTACGCCGCGTCGCTGGACACGCCGCGCAGCGGGTTGGGCGGGGCGAGCACCGGGTACCCGCGGCGCTGCAGGTCCGCGATGCTGTCGGCCCAGCCGGACGCGTCGGCGAAGGCACCGTGCACGAACACGACGGTCGGTTTCGGGGCCGGACGGCCCCCGGCCGCGGCGCTGCCCGCGGCGGTCAGGGACAGGCCCAGCAGGACCGCGACCACGGCGGCGATGCCAGCCAGGGTGCGCCTGAACCTGGGAATGAAGGCGGTGTGGGTCACCATGTGTGCTCCTCGGACTCGATAATCGACAGCCGTGACGCTAGGCCGCGCGGCGGCGGCGCCGCTTCTGTCGCATGACCCAATCCGAGCGCATCTGCGCTCTCGCCGGCGGTGCCGGCAGCCGGGTCCGCGCCGCGGTGGGATCGGCTGTGCACGGCTGCTCACACGGCAGCACCCCGGGCTTTGGTTTCGGGCGGTCCGGCCGGCGGGTACCAGCGCCGGCATGGATCGTCATTTCGTCAAGGCGCTGCTGTTCGCCTGGGACCGGGCCGAGTTCCGGGCCGGCCTGCAGCATCTGATCGACCTCGACGAGGTGACGAGCCTGCTGGCCGCCCTGTCGGTCGAGGACCACGACCACGACGTCGAGCGGCGCGTGATGGACCTGCTGCGCTCCGGCCTGGACACGGCCGAGATCCGCCACGCGACGCTGTTGCTCGTCGAGGACGACGACGTCCGGCACAACCTCGCGGCCGGGATCGCCGCCAGTCTCGCCGACCGGCCGGAGCTGGCCGGGGCGATCCGGTCCGCGCTGGACGATCCGCAGGTGCGGGCCGAGTTGCGGGAGGCGCTCGAGTCGGCGCCGCTGCGGGCGGTGATCTGGCAGGTGGCCGAGCACCAGTTCGAGGGCCGTCGATGGGCGCTGATCCGGTCGGCGGTGCTGCTGCTGGTACGGCATCGCCACGCCCGCCGGCTCGCGCTGGCGCTGCGCCGCCACGGGGTCGTCCGTGCACTGCGCCGTCCGGAGCCGGGTCCGGGCGCGTGAGATCCCGGAAGACGATGAGCGAATCACCGTCATCGCACACAAGGTTTCAGGACGTTTCATCGCTCTGGTGGTGGTCTGATTCGTCATGCATGATGGCCCGAAATCTCCGGACGAAGGATTGCCACCATGCATGGTCAATCACGACGCTGGATCTCTGCCTGCACCGCGGTCGTCGCCGCCACGGCTTTCGCCCCGGCACAACCTGCCGCCGCCAACGAAACCCCGCCAGTCCAGGGCGTGGCGAGCAACATCGCCGGGAAGCCGTGGGTGACGTACTCGGCCAGTTCGGGGCAGGCGAGCGCGCGGCTCGCCGCGGACTCCGATGCGGCTACGGCGTGGCAGCCGACCGGGCGCGGCCCGCAGTGGCTGCGGCTGGACCTCGGTGGCGCCTACGACAACCTGCGCGAGGTTCGCGTGGTGTTCGCGGGCGCGAGAACGACGAGCCGCTACGTCGTGGAGGCCTCCGCGAACGGCGCCACCTGGACGGCGGTCGCTGACCAGAACCGCCACGCGTTCAGCCGCCCCGGCATCCGGTACCTGCGCATCAAGCTCACCGGAGCACCGGTCGGTATCGCGGAGGTCGAGGTCTACAACTACCTGCGTTCGGACCTCGTCGTCGGGGCTGACATCTCCTACGCCGACCAGGACGACAACCAGGACCACCTCACCTACTACGTCGACGACCCGGCTTCGGCGACCGACGTGCTCACGTCCGCGCGCAACGCCGGGATGCGGTACGTGCGGCTGCGCGTCTTCAACACCCCGCGCGACGAGAAGACCGGCGCCTATCTCGACCCCGCCTATCAGGGGCCGGATCGCACCCTCGCGGTCGCCAAACAGGTGAAGAAGCTGGGCATGGGGCTCGGGGTCGACCTGCACTACTCCGACTCGTGGGCCGACCCGAGCAAGCAGGCCAAGCCCGCCGCCTGGGCCGCACTGCCGTTCGACCAGCTCGTGACCGCGGTCCACGACTACACGCGCGATGAAATCCAACGGCTCGTGGCGCAGGGCACCGTGCCCGACAAGGTGGCGATCGGCAATGAGCTGATCAAGGGGTTCCTGTGGGGGTCGGAGCGGCCCGGGCCGTGGTTCACCGACCCCGCCGACTGGTGCTACGACTGCTACTTCAACCACGATCCCGCGTACGGCGCGCAGCCCGGCGGTGGCATCGCCTGGGACGACTGGCAGTCGACCGACCCGGCGCGGCGGGCCGACTACGAGGCGTCGTGGGACCGGTTCGCGACCCTGCAGGCGGCCGGGATCCGGGCCGTGCGGGAGGTCGCCGCGGCCAACCACCTCCGAATCGGCGTCGAGACGCACGTGATCATCGACAATGGACAGTTCGAGCGGACCCGAGAGTTCTGGCGGCAGTACCTGCACCGCCTGCACGCCAAGGGCCAGGACATCGACGTCATGGGGTTCTCGTACTACTCGGAGTGGCACGGCACGCCGGACGTCTTCGAGGCGCAGCTGCAGACCCTCGCCGCCGAGCACCCGGGCTACAAGGTTGACATCGCGGAGACCGCGCATCCGTCGGCGTTCTCCGATCCGATTCCGAACTCGCCGTACCCCGTGTCCGTGCAGGGCCAGCAGGACGCGCTGCTGCGGGTGTTCCGGATGGCCAACGACCTGCCCGACAACCGAGGGCTCGGCGTGCTCGTCTGGGAGCCGGCGCACTTCCAGTCGATGGTGAACTGGTCGACGTCCGCCTGGCCGGTGCTGCAGTGGAACTCCTCCATCAACGCGTACGGCATGGTGCCGCCGCCCGCCCCGACCGCGGTGCGGCTGCAGCCGGGCGACGGGCGGATCACGGTGACGTTCCGGGCGCCGACGGGCGGGAATCCGGAGCACATGCAGTACCAGATGAGCCTGGACAATGGCGCGACCTGGCGGACTCCCGAAGTGGCGGTGGACAGCGACGGCACGGTCGCGGCGAGCCTCACGGGGCTGCGCAACGGGGTGCGCTACACCGTGGCGGTCCGCGCCGTCAGCGCGCTCGGTGGACCCGGCGCCCCGGCCGCCGCCGGAGTGGTCGTGCTCAGGCCGACTCGCGGATGACGAGTGCGGACCCCGGCGCCCCGGCCCCGGCCGGGTGTGGTCGCGCTCAGGCCGACTCGCGGATGACGAGTTCGGTGGGGACGACGACGGCCGCCGGGGACTCCCCCTCGATCAGGCCGAGGAGGATGCGCACCATTTCGGCGCTGATCCGCGGGTATGGCTGGCGGATCGTGGTCAGCGGCGGCTGGGTGCCGGCCGCCACCTGGCTGTCGTCGAACCCGCCGACGGCGACGTCGGACGGGACGCGTTTGCCGGCGCTGTAGAGGGCGTTGAGCGCGCCGGCGGCCATCAGGTCGGAGGCGACGAAGACCGCGTCGAGGTCCGGGGCCTGCTCCAGCAGCCGGACCATGGCCGCCTCGCCGCCGGCGCGGGTGTAGTCGCCGTTGGCGATCAGGGCCGGGTCGGCGTCGTCGCCGAGGGCGTCGCGGTAGCCGGCGAGGCGTTCGGTGCCGCCCGGGGTGTCGAGCGGGCCGGTGATGGTGGCGATCCGGCGGCGGCCGGTGGAGCGCAGGTAGTCGACCATCTGGTGGGCGCCGTCGCGGTCGTCGGCGGCGACGTAGGCGGTGCGGCGCTCATAACCGAGGGGCTTGCCGCAGGCGACGACGGGCAGGCCGCGGTCGAGCAGTTCGGGGATGAGCGGGTTGCCGCGGTGCGTGGAGACGAGCAGCGCGCCGTCGACGTGGCCGGCGGTGAGGTACCGGCCGATGCGTTTGCGGTCCTCGATGCTGCTGGCCAGGGTGAGCAGCAGGGTGATGTCGTGCCGCGCCAGGGCCTCGGTGCAGCCGTGCAGCAGGACGTTGAAGTTCGGGTCCTCGAAGAGGCGGTCCTGCGGCTCGGAGAGGATGAACGCCACGGACCCGGAGCGCTGGGTGACGAGGCTGCGCGCGTGCTGGTTGACCACGTAGCCGGTCTTGCGCATGGCGCGTTCGACGGCGGCCTGCGCGGTGTCGCTGACGTCCCGGCCGCCGTTGAGGACCCGGGATACGGTACCCCGCGACACCCCGGCCGCCGCCGCCACGTCGTTGATCGTGGGGCGGCGGACGGGCTGCCGCCGGGGTTCGCGTGCGTTGGTCATGGGGCAGATCATCCCTTGACGGCGCCCGAGAGCCAATCGACGCGCCAGTACCGCTGCAGGGTCAGGAACAGCACCACCAGCGGGAGGATCGACAGCAGGGCCCCGGTGATCACCAGCGTGTAGAGCACGGGAGTCGTGTTGCCCTGGTTGAGCATGGTGTACAGCCCGACGGTCACCGGGAACCGGTCGTCGGAGGTGAGCATGATGAACGGCAGCAGGAAGTTGTTCCAGATCGCCACGAACTGGAACAGGAACACGGTGACCAGGCCGGGCACCATCGCCGGGGTGGCGATGCTGCCGATGATGCGCAGCTCCCCCGCTCCGTCGGTGCGGGCCGCCTCGATGAGCGAGTCGGGGATCGCGGCGGCGGCGTAGATGCGGGCCAGGTAGATGCCGTAGGGGCTGAGGATGCTCGGCAGCAGCACCGACCAGTACGTGTCGGTGAGGTGGAACTTCGCCAGCAGCAGGTACTGCGGGATGGCCAGCACGACGGCGGGCACCAGGACCCCGGACAGCAGGATGTTGAACACCGCCGTGCGCCCCGGGAAGCGATACTTGGCCAGGGTGTACCCGGTGATCCCGGAGACGGCCGTGGACAGCACCGCCCCGACCCCGGCATAGAGCGCCGTGTTGAGGATCCACTGCCAATACATGCCGCTCTGGTACCGCGTGAGCTCCGCGATGTTGTCCGCCAGCGCGCTGCCGGGGGCGAGCGTGAAGCTCGTGAACAGCTGCCCGTTGGTCTTCGACGCGGCGGTGACCACCCAGACGATCGGCAGCAGGCAGTACGCCGCCCCGAGCAGCAGGATGAGCGTCGGCAGGGTGGCCGGGCGGCGGGCGTTCACCGCTGCTCCTGTCCGAAGGCCCGGCGCTGGACGAGCTGCAGGAAGCCGAACGAGAAGACCAGGGTGACGACGGCCAGCACGACGGAGGCCGCGGCGGCCGAATGGATGTCGTCCCGGGCGAAGGCGTCCTGGTAGATCTTCATCAGCGGGGTCCAGCCCGACTGCAGGGCGTTGGTCAGCGGCCGCAGCGTGGTCGGCTCGCTGAAGACCTGCAGGGTGGCGATGAGCGAGAACACGAACGTCATGATCAGCGCCGGGGTGAGCATCGGAATCTTGATGCGCCAGGCGATCTGCCACTCGGTCGCGCCGTCCATGCGGGCCGACTCGTACAGCTCGCCGGGCACGGTCCGCAGCGCGGTGTACAGCACGATCATGTTGAACCCGGTCCCGCCCCAGACCGCGATGTTGGCCACCGAGAAGTAGATGCTGGTCGGGTTGAGCAGGTCCAGCGGCGGCTGCCCGAACTCCTTGAGCAGGTACTGGCCCGGCCCGACCGACGGCAGGTACATGAACCCCCACATGAGGCTGGCGATGACCGCCGGGACCGCGTAGGGCATGAAGATCGCGACGCGGGAGAAGGACCGGGCGCGGGCCCGCGGGAGGTCGAGCAGGAGGGCGAAGAGCAGCGCGAGGCCGAGCATGGTCGGCACGAGCACCGCACCGTACAACAGAACCCTGAGGCAGCTCTGCCAGAACTCGCCGTCGCCGAGCACGGCGCGGTAGTTGGCCAGGCCCACGAAGGACTCCGAGCGGGCCCGGGAGCCCAGGCCGAGCCCGGTGACCTTGACCCGGCGCAGCGAGAGGTACACGGTGTAGCCGATCGGCGCGACCATGAACAGCACGAACAGGCCGATCGCCGGGGTGAGGAAGGCGTACGGCACCCGGGCGGGCGCCGTACGCGCGGAGCGGCGTGTCATCCGGAGACCTTGAACCCGTTCTTCTTCAGGTCGTCGACCGTGGCCTGCTGCATCTGGGTGACCGCGGCCGGGAACGGGGTCTTGGCCGTGATGGCCTTGGCGAAGGCGTCCTTGTACGTGGCGTAGGTGACGTTCACGTTCGGGCCCCAGGTGACCCCGGCGGCGGTGCCGGCGTACTGCTTGGCCAGGGTGTAGAAGTCCGGCTGGTTGCTGAAGAACGCGGGCGGCTTGGCCAGTTCGCCGCCGGTCTGGGCGGCGGTCGCGGCCGGGTAGATGCCGCCCTCCTTGATCAGGCCGGCGACGGCCGCGGGGTCGGTGTTGAGCCAGGTGGCGAACTTGACGGCCTGCGCGATGTGCTTGGACTTGGCCGCCACGGCCGTGGAGGAGCCGCCCCAGCTGCCGGTCTTGTGCTCGCCGGCGGTCCACTGCGGCAGCTCGGCGATCTTCCACTTGCCGGCCGTGTCGGGGGCGTTGCCGGACAGCACGCCCGGGCCCCACACGGCGCTGGGCCAGGCGATGAGGGTGCCGTCGTTGAGGGCCTTGTTCCACTCCGGGGTGTACATCGGCTTGTTGTCGACGTCGCCGGCGGCGACCAGCCCGCCCCAGAAGTCGGCGAGTTTCGTGGTCGCGGCGTCGTTGACCTTGACCGACCAGGTGTCGCCGCTGACGCCGAACCACTGGGCGCCGGCCTGCTGGGCCAGGCCCGCGAACCAGCCGGGGTCGGCGGCGGAGAACGTCGTGAGGTACCGCTTCGGGTCCTTCTGGCGGACCTGCTTGGCCGTCTGCGCGAACTCGTCCCAGGTGGCCGGCACCTTGAGGCCGAGCTGGTCGAACACGTCGGCGCGGTAGTAGAGCATCATCGGGCCGGAGTCCTGCGGTACGGCGTAGACGGCGTCGGTGCCGAGGGTGATCGTGCTCCACACGCCCGGGGCGAACTTGGCCTTGGCGTCGGCGGTGTACTTGCTGATGTCAGCCGCGGCGTCGTTGCTGACCAGCGTGGGCAGGGCCTGGTACTCGGCCTGGAAGAGGTCCGGCGGGTTGCCGGCCTTGTTGGCGGTGAGGATCTTCGTGACGGCCTCGTCGCCCTGGGCCTGCTTGCTGACGCTGACCTGGATGTCGGGGTTGGCGGCGTTCCACTGGGCCACGACCTTGTCGATGCCGGGCACCCACGACCAGAAGGTCAGCTCGACCTTGCCGCTGGTGGTGTCGCCACCGTCGTCCCCGGAACTGCAGGCGGCGGTGATGAGCAGCGCGCCCGCGGCGGCCGCCGCGAGCAGGACTCGGATTCGCGATGTCATCTTGTCTCCAACGTGCGTTGAGTCGCCGGGACGATCGCCGAAGGTGGCCTCGGCAGCGTCGGCGGGCACGGCCCACTCGCTCGAGCACCTTCATGAGGTTCGGCATCGGCTCGGCGATCGGGGGGTGAACGACCGGGAGCGTTCACAGTTTTGGACCTCGATGGGGCACTGTCAAGACGTTGCTCGATGGTCAACTGATCCGGAATTATCTGCGATATGCTGCCGGTACAGAACTGGGAGCGTTCACAGCCGGGAGCCGGAACATGGATCAGCCGCACCAGCCGCCGCGCTTCCCGCGCGGCCTCGACGCCATCGCCTACGGCGGCGACTACGCCCCGGAGCAGTGGCCCGAGGACGTGTGGGCCGACGACGTCCGGCTGATGCGGGCGGCCGGCGTGAACCTGGTCAGCGTCGGCATCTTCAGCTGGGCGATGCTGGAGCCGGTCGAAGGGCAGTACACCTTCGAATGGCTGGACCGGAACCTGGAGTTGTTGCACCGCAACGGGATCCGCGTGGACCTCGCCACGCCGACCGCGGCGCCGCCGCCGTGGCTGAGCCACCGGTATCCCGAGACCCGGCTCGTCGACCGGCACGGCCACGTCCTCGGGCAGGGCGCCCGGCAGAGCTTCTGCCCCAGCGCGCCGCAGTACGCGCGGGCCGCGGCCGGCATCACCGAGCAGCTCGGCCGGCGCTACGGCGACCACCCCGCCGTCGCGCTCTGGCACGTGCACAACGAATATGCGGGGCTCAACGCCCACTGCTACTGCCAGACCTGCGCCGAGGCGTTCCGGGCGTGGCTGCGGGCCCGGCACGGCGACCTGGCCACGCTGAACGCGGCGTGGGGCACGACGTTCTGGAGCCAGCGGTACGGCGACTGGGCCGAGATCGAGCCGCCGCACGCCGCACCGGCCCCGGTGAACCCGGCCCAGCAGCTGGACTTCCTGCGGTTCTGCTCCGACAACCACCTGGAGAACTACCGGCGGGAGCGCGACATCCTGCGCGGGCTGTCCCCCGACGTCCCGATCACCACCAACTTCATGATCGCCAACTGCAAGGCGGTCGACTACTGGAAGTGGGCCGGCGAGGTCGACGTCGTGGCCAACGACCACTACCTGCAGGCCGAGCGCGACGACCCGCACGTCGAGCTGGCCATGTGCGCGGACCTGACCCGAAGCCTCGCCGGCGGCGCCCCGTGGCTGCTCATGGAGCACTCCACGAGCGCGGTGAACTGGCAGCCCCGCAACATCGCCAAGCGCCGCGGCGAGCTGGCCCGCAACAGCCTCGCCCACGTCGCCCGCGGCGCCGACGGGGTCATGTTCTTCCAGTGGCGGGCCTCGCGCTACGGCGCCGAGAAGTTCCACTCGGCGATGCTGCCGCACGGCGGGACCGGCACCCGGATCTGGCGCGAGGTCGCCGAACTCGGGCAGCGCCTGGCCGGCCTCGACCGGCTGCGCGGCACCCGCGTCAAGGCGGACGCGGCGATCGTGTGGGACTGGGAGTCCTGGTGGGCCCTGGAACTGGAGTGGCGCCCGTCGGTCGACCTGACGTACCGCGAACGGGTCGAGGCCTACTACACCGCGCTGTGGAAGGCCCACCTGACCGTCGACTTCGTCCACCCCGAGGCCGACCTGAGCCGGTACCCGCTCGTGGTGGCGCCGTCGCTGTACCTCACCACGGCCGCCGGGGCCAAGAACCTCGACGCGTACGTCACCGGCGGCGGCACCCTGCTCGTGTCGTACTTCTCCGGCGTCGTCGACGCCAACGACACCGTGCACCCGGGCGCCCATCCGGGCGCGCTGCGCGACCTGCTCGGCGTGACCGTCGAGGAGTACCTGCCGCTGCGCCGCGATCAGCGGGTGACCCTCTCCGACGGCACGGTCGCCGACGTCTGGGCCGAGGACCTCGCCGCCGACGCCGCGGAAGTCGTGCTCACCTACGCCGACGGCCCGGCCGCCGGGCAGCCGGCGACGACCCGCAAGGCGCACGGGCGCGGCACGGCCTGGTACGTCTCGACCCGCCCGGACCCGGCCGGCCTGCGGCGCCTGCTGGCCCCGGTGCTGGCCGAGGCCGGCCTGGCGGGGTCGCCGGACCTGCCGGACACGGTCGAGGTCGTGCGCCGCCCGCCCTACACCATCGCGATCAACCACGGCGACCGCGCCGCCGAGGTCGGCGGGGTCACCGTCGAGGCCGGCACGGTCGAGGTCATCGAGGAGGCATGAGGTGCTCATCGAGGCGCGCCGCGCCGGAATCGTCACCACCACCCGCGAACTCGGCGGGGCGGGCCTGCGGGAACTGAGCCGGCGCTTCGCCGTGTCGATCCCGACCATCCGCCGCGACCTGGAGATCCTCGCCGACCGCGGCCTGCTGCGCCGGGTCCACGGCGGCGCGATGCCGGTCACGCCCGACCGGCCGGCGGTGCCCGCGCCCCGACCGGCCCCGGACGACCTGCGCGAGGCCGTGCAGCTCGTCCAGCCGGGCATGGTGGTCGGCATCTCGGGCGGCCCGAAGGCCGTGCGGCTGGCCGAACTGCTCGACGACGTGCCCGGCCTGACCGTGGTCACGCCGATGCCGGTCGTCGCCGCCGCCGTGCACAACCCGCATACCCTCGTGATCCTGATCGGCGGCGTGCGCACACCGGGCGGCAGCCACGCCGGGCCGCCCGCCGAACGGGCCCTGCAGGCGCTGAACCTCGACCTCGCCGTCGTGCAGGTGCTCAGCCACCCGGCCCACGACACCCTCGCCGCCGCCACCGACCGCGCCCTGCTCGCCCGCGCCGCCCGGCGGGTCCTGCTGCAGCCCTGACCGGGCACGTCACGCCCCGGCACCGGCTGGACGCGGTGACGCGCCGGGCTCTCACGCCGGCGGCGGTGGGGCCGGCGGCCGGGCCAGGCGGGAGGCGCGCTCGGCGGGCAGTGGCACCGGCGGCCGGGTCCTCGTGCGGTGCGCGGCGAGGGCGGCCCGGGTGTGTGCGGTCTCGGCGCGGGCCATCGCGCCGCTGATCTGGCGGTCGCGGTCCGAGGCGATCCCGGTCGCGGCGCGGACGGTGAAGGTGCCGTCCTCGCGCCACATGTCGATGTCGTCGCAGGCCTGCCGGGCGAGCCACAGCCCCGCCCCGGCCCGGCCCGCTCCGGGCCGGGCCCGGTAGCCGGCCGCCGCGTCGGGCCGGCCCCGGCCGTGGTCGGTGACGCGGGCCTCGACCGTCTCGGCGCCGACCCACATGGTGAGCTCGACCGTCGGGGCGCCGTGCAGGTAGGCGTTGGTGAGGATCTCGTTGAGCGCGGCGACGAAGTCGGTGCGCACCAGCGTCGGCACGCCGGCCAGGTGCGCGGTCGCCAGTTCGCGCAGGCCGCGCAGGTCGGCGATGGTACTGGACCCGGCGTGCAGCACCGGCAGGTCCGCCGGTAGCGGGACGGGCATCCCCAGGTCGAGCTGGTCCAGTACGGTGCCCGGCTCGGCGTGCCCGGGGTTGGGACGGGCGCCGCCGGGGCCCAGCAGCAGGGGGTGGGTGGCAATGACGTGGCGCAGGAGCGGTTCGGGGGCCGTGGCCGGGTAGGCGCACACGACGTCGAACCGGTCGGCGGGGTCCAGGTTGGCCGCCGCCTCGCAGCGGGCGGCGCGGGCCCACGCCACCTCGGTCTCGCCGGGGTCGGGTTCGGCGATGACGGTCGCGCCGCCGCCGAACCGGGACGCGTGGCGGCGGTAGCCGGCCAGCGCGGCGGCCGGGCGGGAGTGGATGTCCGGCCGCGGCGTGCGCAGCACGACCCGGTCGGCGAGCAGCGCGCTGATCGCGGGCTCGTGCGCGCCGTCGCAGGCCAGCACGACCGGATCGGCGGACCAGCCGGTCCCGGCCAGGCGGGTGAGCAGGTCGCCGAGGTCGTCGTAGAGCAGGGCGGCGTGGCGGGTCACGACCGGCCCCCGGTCGCGACCGCATCGGTGATCAGGTGTACCGCCGCCGCCACGCCGAGGCGCTCCAGGGTCCGCACCATCTCGTGGCCCGGGGTGACCAGCAAGCGGCAGGACGCCTGCCGGGCCCGGCTGCGGCGGGCGGCGTCGAGCAGGACCCGGGCGCCGGCCACGGCGAGGAAGTCGCAGCCGCGCAGGTCGATGATCAGCACCTGGCCGGCGCTCAGGCCGGCGACGCTCCGGCGCAGGACGGCGGCGCAACCGGCCTCGGTGGCCGCGTCCAAGGGACCGAGCACCGCCAGGGTCATGGCCGGGCCCGCGGCAGCAGCCGCAGCGCCGTGCTCCCGCCGTAGCGTCGCCACCGGCCTCACCGCCCCTCACCGCCTCCATCGGTGTATGCACCGGCGGCGATCGGCCACGACGTCGAGCCGGCCGCCGGCATCCCATCGTCGCACGGCGCGACCGGCCCGGGCATCCAGCGGACGGGCCGGAAACCGGTCAGGCCTCGGGCCCGCGGTGGGTGAGCGCGTGCGGGAAGTACAGGCGGACCGCGGTGTTGCCGGGGGTCGTCCGGGTCAGGACGATGTCGGCGAACTGCCGGGCGATCCACAGGCCCAGGCCGGTCGGCGACTGTGCCGGCGGCCGGTAGCCGGCGTCGGGCGGGATGGCCCGGCCGCCGCTGTCGTCGACCTGGACCACCAGCATGCTGCCGTGCCGCCACCCGCGCAGCCGGACCGGCGCCGTGCCGTGCTGCAGCGCGTTGGTGAGCACCTCGTTGACGGCCGAGCTCACCTGCCGCACCGCGGGGGCGGCGAACCCGCGGGCGGCGGCCCACGCCGTGATCGCCTCGCGGCCGGTGGCGATGTCCGGCAGTACCGACAGGGCCAGATCGGTCTCGGCGACGTCCGGCGGGGCGGGCATCGCGACCTCGGCCCGCCCGGCCAGGTAGGCGCTGGCCGGGACGAACGTCGTGCTCAGCCGCTTGCCCCGGTCGGTCAGCTCGTGGTCGTGGATGCTGCGCACGTTCTCGATGACCAGGGTCGGGTGCCGCCGGCTGTCCCACAGGCACGTCACCGGGCATCCATAGCTGGCGTAGGCGTCATTGCACACCGACTCGTACGACAGGTACGCCGCGACCCGGTCGACCGGCGCGTCCAGGTCGGTGGGGATGTCCGGCTCGGCGATCACGTGCACGCTGCGGCCCAGCGCGTGCTGCTGCTCCAGGAACCGGCGGAACGACTCGTAGGCGAACCCGAGGCGCTGGTAGAACGCGTCGGACTCACCCCACGTCAGCGCCTCGGCGTCGGCGTCGGGGCCGAGCAGCGCCCGCAGCCTGCGCCGCGTGTCGGGGCTGACCACGATCAGCGTCGGCTCACCGGTGCTGACATGGCGCCGCAACACCGGCAGCAGCGAGCGGTCCAGCGCATCATCGGAATCCACGATCAGCGCGGTGTGCTCGAAGCGGCCCCGCGTCGGCCGACCGATCGGCGCGTTCATGGTTTCGCTCCCCGACCCTCGACCTCGTCCGGATCGGCGCGCGGGTACCGGTCGAGCACCAGACCGGGCAGGTCCGTCGCCCCACAGACCTCGGCGATCTCCCACACCGCGACCGAACAGCTCACCTGCACGATCGCGTCCGCCGCGGCCGCGGCGGCGGCCACCGCCTCCAGGACGTGCATGCCGGCCGCGCTGAAGAAGGTCACGCCGCCCAGATCGATCACGGTGACCACGCCCGCGACCGCCGCGCACAACCGCCCGGCCACGGCCCCGGCGTTGACCTGGTCGACGACGCCCACGACCGCGATCCGGTCGTCGGTCCAGACCAGCTCGCACCCGTCGAGCCGCTCCGAGCGCCTCACCGGCACGACAACCACCGACCAGCAACGGCGTCCGCGGTACGGGTCATGCCCTCAGTCTGCCACTCCCGTCACATTCCGCAATGGCCCCCGCGGAGCGGGTCACCGCCTCTTCGTCACCCCCGCCGGCGCCCCGGCAATCCTGAGCACGGCGGCGCGCCCGGCCATCCAGCGGCGGACCTCAGCCGGTCACGTCGACGTCGTAGTGGCTGGCCAGGTCGGCGACGACGAGCGCCCGCCCGGTCAGTGACATCAGCCCCGGGTCGGCGGCGAGGGCGGCGACCACCCGCCCGACCCCCTCGGCGCTCTGCGCGCCGGTCAGGTCCAGGTGCTCGGCGAACTGCATCACGCCCTCGGTGCGCACCAGCCCCGGATACAGCGCCACCGACGCCACCCGGTCAGCGGCGAGCTGCCCCGCCATCGCCTCGGCGAGCCGGTCGTCGGCCGCCTTCGCCACGCTGTACGCCACCCCGTACGACGGCTCGTGCCGCGCCCCGGCCTCCATCGACACGGTGACGATCGCGGCCGGCGAGGAGCGGCGCAGCAGCGGGGCGCAGATCGCGCTCGTGACATAGTGGGTCCGCACCCCACTGGCGAACATCGCGTCCCACAACCCGAGCGGCTGCTGCCAGAACGGGGCGTTCCACTCGGCCCACTCCCCCGCGTTGAGCCGTTCATAGCCGGCCCAGGCGTTGTTCACCAGCAGGTGCAGCGCGCCGTGCTCGGTTTCGATTCGCTGTTGTACCGCCTGAATCTGCGCCTCGTCGCGATGGTCGCACACCACGCCGATCCCCCGGCCGCCCGCCTCGCTGACCGCCGCCGCCGCGTCCTCGACGGTGCCCGGCAGGTGCGACGTCGGCCCGGACGCCCCGCCGGAGCGGGCGGTGATCCAGACCGTCCAGCCGGCTCGCCCCAGCGCCACCGCGATGCCCCGCCCGATGCCCCGGCTCGCGCCCGTCACCCATGCGACCCGCTCCGCCATACGCGCGACACTACTGCCGTACGCCTGGGTTCCCTTCGCTCGGCGTGCGTGCTAGATCTCCAGCCGCAGTCCGGCCCATCGGTCGAGCCATCCCTTGACCTCCAGGCGGCGCCGTACCGTCGCGCGGCCCGCCGCGTTGTCGAACGCCGGAGAAGGGCGGACAACCATGCCCACCAGGTCGGCCGGCCCATGACAGCACACCAGGCGAACAGCGTCTCCCCGCAGCGTGACCGCGACACACGTTGCCGTTTCGGGCCAGCGCGAGATCGCGTCCAGGGCGGACGTGTAGGGCTCATCGCCATTGCGCAGATGCATCCGTGCCTGATTGCGAATCTCCCACGGCACCCCAGGCAGGGCCGCCATGGCCTGCGCTTCGGCGCGTGCGTCCTCGCGCGGGTCCAGCCTCTCCGGATCGAAGTAGGCGACATCCACGTCGCGCTCCGGCGACGCCGGGAGGCCGCTGATCGAGTCCCAGACCCGGTTACGTACGAAGCCGGCACCGATCCACCAATCCGGCAACGCAAGATCGGCCGCAGCCCGCAGGACGTTCATCGCCGTCGGATCCGACTCGATCATGCCGACGACGTCCTGCGCGCTCAGAACCACCCAGCGACCCTATTCGCGAGCAGGTGCCCCGGTCCACGGCGGTAGACTCGGCGTTCGAAAACCGGACGAGGGCAGGCGGCCATGGACTACGGCGACAAGCTCTTCTGGCTCTCGGTCCTGATCCAGCGCAAGTACGCGCAGATCTGCGCCGAGCTCGACCTGACCCCCATGCAGGCCACGCTGCTGTGCGCGATCAAGGACGAGCCGGGGCGGATGACGCAGCTCGCCACCTCGCTGGGCATGACCAAGAACGCGCTGAGCCAGCTCGTGGACCGCACCGAGCGGCGCGACCTGGTCAGCCGGGTGAGCTCGGACGAGGACCGGCGGGTCATCATGCTCGGCGTCACGCCCGCGGGGAAGGTGCTCGCCGAGGCGGTGTTCGCCGAGACCGCCAAGCGCCTGCCCGACATCGCGGCCGGCCTAGACCCCGAGGACCAGCGCGCCCTGGAACGGTTGGCCACTGCCGTCGTGAACGCATCCTTGCTTTGATTCATGGCGTGAACTAATCTAGTTCACGCCATGAACCAACGAAGGGTGGGTACCGTGACAACGCAGGACAGCGGCACGATCGTGGTCTTCGGCGCGACGGGACAGCAGGGCGGGGCGGTCATCGACGGGCTGCTGGCCCGGGGAGCGCGGGTGCGGGCCCTCGTCCGCACCCCCGAGTCCGACCGGGCGCAGGCACTGGCCGCCCGAGGCGTCGAGCTGGCGACCTTCCGCATCGACGACCCGGCCGCACAGATTGCCGCGCTGGAGGGGGCCGGCGCGTTCTCCTTCATGACCCCGGACAGCAGCAGCCCCGAGGAGATCGAGGACGAGGTCCGGCTGGGCGCCGCCCTCGTCGACGCGGCCGTCGCAGCACGCGTACCGCACGTCGTGTTCAACTCGGTCAGCGGCGCGGAGCACGACTCGGGCGTCGCCCACTTCGCGTCGAAGGGCCGCGTCGAGCAGTACCTGCAACAGTCCGGGCTGCGCGCCACGGTGGTCCGCCCGACCGCCTTCATGGAGAGCTTCGCGCACGTACCGCTGACCGTGGAGCACGGCGAGCTCGTACTCAAGATGCCACTGCCGGACGGCGTCGGCCTCAAGCTGGTCGCGCTCAAGGACATCGGCCACGTCGCCGCCGCGATCCTGTGCGGTACCGCGGATGCGCCCGGCGGAGCCCTCGAGATCGTGGCCGACCAGCTGACGGGCAGCCAGATCGCCGCCGCGTTCGGCGCACATGCCGGCCTGCCGGCGCGCTATGAGGCCCTGCCGCTGAGCGCCGTCACCGACACCGAGGACCGCGCGATGTTCCGCTGGTTCGCGCAGGCGGCGGCGTACCCGTCCGACCTCGCCGCGGTGAAGGCGATCGAGCCGGCGGTCTGGGACCTGCCCGAGTGGATCCGCTCCTCCGGCTGGACCGCCCCCGCCGACACCGGTGCGTAGCCTTGCCCGGTGGGACCTTCGGTGGAGATCGCGTGGTCGCGGCCGTTGCACAGAATCCGGGAACGGTCGCGGCCTCCGACACCCTCATCGTAGCCGAGCGGCGCGGCGACGGCCCCGCCTACTGGATCGTGATGAGCCTGCTCCCGGCAGCCGGCCGGACTGCGCAGGACGTGACCGCGGCCTACGAGTCGGCCACCTCGCCCGGCGAGCGGCCGGTGTGCGTCCGGCTGGCCCGCGGCGAATGGGAACTCGACCCCTCGGTACTCCCGGCCGACTGAACCTCGGGTTCAAGGGCACACGCTCATGCCACGGCGGTCGTCAAGCGGCCTGGCGCAGCCGCCGGCCCTCAGCCAACCGCGATGTCGGCGAAGCGGGGAGCACCGGGCTCAAGATCGACCCGAGCGGCACGGGCGGTGAAGCAGATCGCGTGGTACCACCCACACAGCAGCAGCACGTCGAGCAACTGCCGCTCGTCGAACACCTCCCGCGCGGATCGCCACAGTTCGTCGGCGATGTCGGACGAGTCGTGCAGGGCGTCCACCAGCTGGATGAGCGTGGCTTCGCGCGCAGCCGTCCAGCAGGGATCGTCAAAGCGTCCGCGGGTGAGCGAGGCGATCTCGGCTGCCGTGAGTGCGGCGCGGTCGGCGAAGACCATCACGTGGACGCCCCACTCGTACTCGCAGCCGCAGCGCGCGCAGGTACGCAGGATGACGATCTCCCGCTCGCGAAGGGTCAGGGTCAGGTCGCGGCCGAGTTCGTACCTGCCCCAGTGGCTCATCGCGGCGGTCATCGGCAGGTTCCTGGCGAACGTCCGGAACAGGCCGATCGGCGGCGCACCGGCCGGCATCATCGCGGCGAGCTGCGCCGCCACGTCCGGCGTGAACGGCGGTTCGAGCGCTGGGATACGAGCCATGACCCCTCCAGGCGATTCGGATTCAGAAGCACCGTACCGCTTCGCTTTCCGAAGCACCAGAGCCCGCTGCGCCGGCAGGACGGTGCGCCGTCGCCCCCGCTGCGGCAAGCTGTTCCGATGCAGAGTGTGTACGAGGCGGCGGGTGGCGAGGCGGGTCTGCTGCGACTCGCCCACGCCTGGCACGAGCGGGTCATGGCCGACGAGATCGTCAGTCACGCGTTCAGTCACGGGTACCATCCGCAGCACACCGAACGGCTGGCCGCGTACTGGGCCGAGGCGCTCGGCGGCCCGGCCGTCTACTCGCAGCGCTACGGCGACGAGACGTCGGTGGTGCGCATGCACAGCGGCAACGGCCTGCACGAGGAGATGGACCGCAGGGCGATCGCGTGCTTCGATGACGCCCTGGACGCGGCCGGGCTGACCGCCGAGCCGCTGCGCCAGGTGCTGCACGACTACTTCGCCCACAGCACGACGACCACCATGGCCCAGCATCACGAGTCCGCCGACACCGTCCCCGACGGCCTGAGCATTCCACGCTGGTCCTGGAACGGTCCGCAGCCATCATGATCTAGCCAGGCGCGTGCCTGGTCGACCCGGGCCGGACGCACACCAACTTGGTCAAGCATCGCCGTCAGGACCGCCTTCGTCTCGCTGACCGGCACCCAGATCGCCACCGCGGTCAGCTCGGTCGAGCGTCGAGATCACGTTTGCGCTCGTGTCGCCGTTGGGGCGCGACGCGCTGGTGGCCGGCCCTCGCGGATCAGAGCCAGCCGTGTTCGCGGGCCTTGAGGGCGGCCTGTTCGCGGCTCGCGACGCCCAGCTTGGACATGATCGCGGTGAGGTGGTTGCGGATCGCGCCGGGCGACAAATGCAGCCGCCGGGCCACCACCGTCACCGGAATGTCCGGTTCGCTGTGTCGTAGGACGTCGAGTTCGCGCGGGCTGAGCGGGCACTCGGGCAGGCTCAGCGCGTCCGCCGCCAGGCCGGGGTCGACGTAGCGGCCGCCGGCGTGCACCCGACGGATCACGTCGGCCAGCGCACCGCCGGGCGAGCCCTTCGGCAGGAAGCCCTTGGCGCCGGCGGCGAGCGCCCGGGGCAGCTGCGCCGGGCGGCCCTGGCCGGTCAGGATCACCACCGCGCACGACGGCACCGTACGCTGCAGCTCGGCCGCCACCTCGATGCCGTCCAACGCCGGCATTCGCAGGTCGACGACGGCCACGTCGGGACGATGGGCACGGGCGGCCTCGACCGCGGCACGGCCGTCGGCGGCCTGGGCCACCACGTCGAGGTCCGGCTCCAGCCCGAGCAGGGCGGCCACCGCCACGCGGATCAGTTCCTCGTCGTCGGCGAGCAGGACCCGGATCACGATGACGAGGGTACGACGGCCTCGACCGTGAACTCGCCGTCCCCGGCCCGGGTGCGCAGCACGCCGTCGGACTCGGCCAGCCGGTCCGCCAGGCCACGCAGGCCGTCGCTGTGCGCGTCGGGCGCGGCTCCGGCCGGTACCCCATCGTTGGTGATGGTCAGGCGCACCTCGCCCGCGGTGTTTTCGATGGTGAGCGTGCACCAGCGGGCCCGGCTGTGCCGCAGGACGTTGGTGGTCGCCTCGCGGACCACCGCGGCCAGCACCGTTTGCGCGGGCAGGTCGCCGTCGGGCACCGTCACCGTGCAGCGCACGCCGGAGGAGTCCAGCACCCGCTCGATCGCCGCGAGCTGCTCGCGCAGCCCTGCCTGCCGGTACCCGTACACCGCCTCCCGCAACTCGACGAGCGTCGCCGCGGCCAACCGGCGCACCTCGGCCGCCTCCCGGCCGGCCCGCGCACTGTCCACCGCGGCCAGTCGCTCCGCCAGCTCGGCCTTCAACGCGATGATCGACAGGTTGTGCCCGAGCAGGTCGTGCACGTCCCGGGCGAAGCGCAACCGCTCCTCCGCGGTGATCAGCCGCGCCTGCGCCGCACGGCCCTGCTCGGCCTGCAGCAGGACGTCCCACAGCCACACGTGCAGCACGTTGATCGCGGCCAAGCCGGCGCCGAACCCGGCCGTGATGATCAATGTGTCGCCCAGTGTGCCCGGCGTGACGAGCAGCGCCAGCGCGACCGTGACCGCGCTCAGCCCGGCGGCGATGACCGGCCGGGTGAGCACCGCCACCAATCCCACGATGCACGCGGCCAGCCACGACCAGGTCGGCCAGCCACCGCCGGCCGGGCCCACCAGCGGCAGCGACGCGACGGCGGCCCCGGCCAGTGCCATCCGCGCCCACCGCCGGGTACGCGCGCCGATCCAGGGCGTCACGAGTGTGTACAGCACGGCGACCTGGGCCGCTGAGAACAGCACGATGCCGAGCGCGCCGACCGCCTGCCGGGCCGGGTCCGGCTCACGCCACAACCCGACCGCCGGCAGGAACAACGCCGCCGACGCGTTGGTGATGAGCACGACGAACGTGACGACCCTGACCCGGTCCAGGCGCTGCTGCATGAGGCCGACTGTAGGCCCGCGTCCGTCACGCCCGGACCGTGAAAATGTCACGGGTCGCCGGCGTTCCGACGACCGCACGCTCGGCGGCATGACAACACTCGCTGCACCCCGGACCTCCCGGCGGACCTTCGTCCGCCACGTCGTCGAAATGGTGCTCGCCATGGCGGTCGGCATGGTGGTACTCGACCCGCTGTGGCCGCTGCCACCCGCGATCGCCGACCGGACCGACGTCAGCGCCCTGGTGACGGTCACCGACATGGCGGTCGCGATGGCGGTGTGGATGTGGCACCGCGGGCACGGCCGCGCGGCGGTGGCCGAGATGACCGCCGCGTCGTACGTGCCGTTCCTGCTGCTCCTGATGCCCTGGTGGGCCGGCCTGGTCACCGACCGGACCGTGCTGATCGGCGGGCACCTGCTGATGCTGCCCGCTATGCTCCTGGCCATGCTCCGCCGCGCCGGGGAGTACGGAGCGCCGCGGCCGGTGCACGTCGAGCGGCACGGCCTGCTGGCCCGCTGGCCGAGCGTGCTGGGACTGCTCGCCACCGCCGACAACCTGGTCGACCCACGGCCCATCCCGTTGCCGGCGATGATGATCCTGCCGCTGGGGTACCTGGCGATCGGCACGGCACGGCGCACCCTGCGACCGCGGCCGGTCCTGCTCGCCCAGCTCGGCGCGCTGGCCGGCTACCTGGTCCTGCTTGTCGCGGCGGTCGCCGCCGGGCCCGGATGGGGTCAGATCCTGGTCGGGGCCGGCTGGATCTTCCACGCCGGCTGGGACGCCTGGCATCACCGGCGCGACCTGGTCGTACCGCGGCCGTTCGCGGAGTGGTGCGCGGTCGTCGACCTCATCATCGGGATCTCCGTCATCACGGTCGCCATCTCCCGGTGACGACCGACCGCTCAATGGTCGGAGTGGTGGAGCTCGATGCGCCGGAACATCGGCAGCGCTGCCACGACGAGCATGGTCAGGGCGGCGATGGTACCGCCGGTCAGTGCGACCGGCGCCGCGCCGATCACGGCAGCCAGTACCGGTGCGGCGGTCTGACCCAGCGGAAAGGACACGAACGACCAGAATTCGTCGTGGGCGCCCACGCGGGACAGCAGCCGTTCGGGAATGTGGGTGAGGTTCACGGTCTCCCACGTGACGGTGAAGAGCTCGGTCGCCACGCCCGCCAGGAACGACGCCGCGGCGAGCCAGAGCAGGCCCGCTCCGGCGCCGAGCAGGATGAGCGGGAGGGCGCCCAGTGCCATCGTCGCCAGGGCGAGCGGCATCGGGCGGCGCAGCAGCGAGACCCTGACCAGTACCAGGCTGGCCAGCAGCGCCCCGACCCCGAGGGCGCTCAGCACCAGCCCCCAGCCCGCCGGGCCGATCGTGTGGAAGGCGATGACCGGCCCGAGTACCGCCCAGACGCCCCGGTTGGTGGCGTTGAAGACGGCGAAGGCCAGGGTCACCGACCAGAACCACGGGTGGGACGAGAAGTACGTCCAGCCCTCCCGCAGGTCGCCGACCATGGTCCGGCCGCCGGCGCGATGCGGTGGGTCGGGGATCGCGATGCGGGCGAAGCACGCGGCGGCCAGCAGGAACGAGGCGGCGTCGGCGGCGATCGCCCAGCCGCCGCCGACGGACGCGGTCAGCAGGCCGGCGGCCGTCGGGCCGAGGATGCGGGCAAGGTTGTTCGCCGACGCGAGGAGGGAGCTGGCCCGCTGCAGCCCGCGCCCCGACGCCAGGTTGGACAGGATGCCGCGCAGGACGGGCGTGGTGAGGCCCTGGAAGACCCCGTTGCCGACCGCGAAGGGCAGCAGCAGTACCGGATGCTGGTGCGTGATCAGCAGGAGCGCGACGCCGGCCTGGGTGAGGCCGGCGCCCAGACTCGTCAGGGACAGCACGGTGGAGCGGCGGTAGCGGTCGGCGATGCCGCCGCCGACGAGCATGGTGGCGACGGTGGCGACCATCGCGGTACCGGTGACCGCGGCCACCCAGAAGGCGCTGCCGGTGAGGGCGAGCACCCCGAACGCGAGCGCGACCGGGGACATGGCGCTGCCGGCAAGGGAGATCGAGCGCCCGGCGAAGTACCAGCGGAACGACGCGGCGATGGGCACGGGTTGCCAGCCTGCCAACACCGGGCCGGCGCATCAACCGGGTTTCAGGCTCGCACGGCCGAGACGGTCTGCAGGCGACCGAGCTGGTCGTGCCAGCCGGTGCGGTGTCCGTCGAGGTGCGACGCCGACAGGCCGTGGTGGGTGAGCACCACGACCGTGGCCGGGCCGTCGGCGGTGAGGACCACCTCGACCGTCGAGGCGCCGGGCGGCAGGTCGCCGCTGCCGGGGATGCCCCAGCTGAACACGACGCGGTGCGGCGGGTCGATGACGCGGTACTCGCCGCTGGCCGCGACGGTGCCGAAGTCGAGGAAGAACCGGCCGCCCGGGTGCGGGTCGAGGTCGGCCCGCTCGCCGATCCACGCCACGATGAGCGCCGGGTCGGTGAAGTACGGGAAGACCACGTGCGGCGGCGCCTCGATGCGGACGGTCGCGACGATGTCGGTCATGGCTGCCTCGGCCGGGGGTGGGCGGTCTCGACGGCCTGTTTGAGCCGGCCCAGCGCGTCCGGCCAGAACTCGCTCAGCATGCGGCGGACCGGCTCGAGGGCCTCGGCGCGCATCGTGTACAGGCGGCGGACCCCCTCCCGGCGCTCGTTGAGCAGCCCGGCCTGCTTGAGGACGCCGATGTGCTGGCTGACCGCCTGTTGCGTCAACGGGAACGCGGCCGCGATCTGGCCGGCGGCGAGCTCGCTGTGCTGGACCAGCCGCAGGATCTGCCGGCGGTGCGGGTCGGCGAGCGCTCGCAGTACCAGATCGGGCGTTGTCTCCGTTCTGTGATCGGCCACGGTTCAGGGTCTCAGACCCGGAACGGGCTGCCGGAGCCGGTCTCGGCGAGGGTCCGGATGCTGGCCATGAACTGGTTCCACGCCGCGACGCAGGCATCCCAGCAGGCCAGGTCCGGGGTGAGGCCGGCGTGCCGGAAGTGCAGCCGGCTTCCCGTTTCAGTGCCCTGGATGTCGTACTGCATGTGCGTCCCGAGCCACTCCGCGGTGTGCCCGGTCGGCGTGGTCCCGTCCGGCGCGATGGACTCCCAGACCACCCGGTGCGGGCCGGATTCGAGCACCCGCACGGCGTTGGCGCCGTACGGGCCGAAGCTGGTGACGAGGACCCCACCGGCCGCGCCGTCGCCCTCGGTCGGGCCCCACCAGCGGCTGACCCCGTCCGCGGAGGTGAACAGGGCCGCCACCGCGGCGGGCTCCATCGGCAGGTCCATCTCGTACGTGAAGTCGTGCATCTCAATCCCCCTTCACAAGCGGCTGCTTGTACAAGCAGTCGCTTGTGAAGCTAGCGAGCGCCGCCGCCCGCGTCAAGGAGCCGGGCTCAGCGCTGCAGCGTCAGCAGGCCCGGTCGCCACGGCAGCAGGTTGTAGTCGCCGCCGGCGCTGGGGTTCTTGCCCTGGTACAGCAGCTGCAGGTGGCACGGGTCGACGGTCTTGGTCTGGTCGGGGTTGGTGCGGACCAGGTCACCGTGGCTGATGTCGTTGGTCCAGCTCGCGCCGCTGTTGGCCTTGCCCGCGAACGGGTTGCTCTCGCCGGCCGCGTTCGGGGTCCACGAGCCGCTCAGGCTGGACGCCGTGAACGAGCGGAAGTAGCGGCCGTTCGCGCCGATCGCCTCGACCAGCATCAGGTACTGGTTCTGGTTCTGGACCTTGTAGACCTCGACCGCTTCGAACAGGTTGTACTGCGAGTCGCTCATGATCGTGGTGTAGCTGGAGCCGAAGTTGCCGGGGAAGTTCCCGATCGGCATCGAAGCCCGGTAGATGTTGCCGTTGTCACCGGCGAAGAACAGGTACATGTTCTGGCCGTCGCCGATGAGCGTCTGGTCGATCACGCCGGTGCCGGAGCCGGAGATGCTGCCGGTGAACAGGGCCTGCGGCGAGGACCAGCCGTTGGGGTTGGCCGGGTCGCTGGACGTCTTGTAGTTGAAGGCGTTGGGACCCCACTGGTAGGCCAGCACCCAGATGTTCTTCGGCGCGAAGTAGAACAGCGTCGGCGCCACCGTGCCCGAGCTCATCCCGATCTGCGTCGCCGAACCCATGTCGGACCAGTTCGTGAAGGTACTGAAGGCCATCGAGCCGTACTGGCCGCTGCTGTTGACGTTCGACCCGTACACCAGATGCTTGCCGTTGTGGACGACGTTGGTGAAGTCCTTCAACGACACCCACCCGTTGGCCGGGCTCGCGAGGGCACCCGTCGACGACCAGCGGTAGGAGGACGGCAGGGCGCAGGTCGGCGTGGCACTGCCCGACGGGCTCGGCGACGGCGAGCGGCTGGACGACGGCGAGCGGCTGGGCGACGGCGAGCCGGGCGGGCCGCTCGGCGACGGTCCGTTGCAGGCGGTGCCGTTCAGCGTGAAGTCCGCCGGTACGGGGTTGGAGCCGGCCCAGGAGCCGTTGAAGCCGAAGGCGGCGGTGCCGCCGGTGGGGATGGCGCCGTTGTAGCTCACATTGGTGACGGTGACCTGCGCGCCGGACTGCGCGACCGTGCCGTTCCACAGCTGGGTGACCGTCTGGCCGGCGCCGAACGTCCACGTGAGGCGCCAGCCGCTGACGGCGTCACCGAAGTTGGTGATGGTGACGTTGGTATTGAAGCCGCCGGGCCAGGAGCTCGCGACGGCGTAGTCCACGCGGCATCCGGCGGCGGCCTGGGCCGGGCCGGCGGTCAGCACCGCAGCGGCCCAGGCCACGGTGACGGCGGCGGCACAGCCGGCGGCCACTGCCCGCGAGCGGGCGCGAGGAAGCCTCATCAGATCCTCCGGATTTCGGCGCAGAGAATGACTTTCGCGAATGTTAGCGCTCACGCGAGCGTCGTCAATGCGGACGAGCGGCCGAAGGGTCAGTGACCGCCGCGAATGGCTGTAACTTTCAGCGCGCGGGCGGGGCGGTGCTGCCCCGCACCACCAGCGCGGCGCCGAGCTCGACCCGGCTCTGCGCGGGCCGCTCCCCGGCGGCCAGGGCCAGCACGAGCCGGGCGGCCGCGGCCCCCATCTCCGCGAACGGCTGGTGCACGGTGGTCAGCGGCGGCCCGGCCCACGCGCACTGCTCGATGTCGTCGAAGCCGACCACGCTGAGCTCGTCGGGGATGCGCAGCCCGCACAGCCGCGCCGCCTCGTACACGCCGAGGGCCTGCAGGTCGTCGCCGCACACCACGGCGGTCGGCGGCTCGGGCCGCCGGAGCAGGTCCAGGCCGAGGTCGCGGCCGTCCTCGAAGGTGAAGACGCCGCTGCGGCGCAGCCGCTCGTCGAAGGGCACGTCGGCGGCGTCGAGGCCGGCCCGGAAGCCGTCGAGGCGGGCCCGCGCGGACAGGTCCTTCACCGGCCCGGTGATCACGCCGATGCGGCGGTGGCCCAGGCCGAGGAGGTGCCGGGTGGCCGCGAGGGCGCCGCTCCAGTTGTTCGACCCGACGGACGGCACCGGGTACACGTCGCCGATCGGGTCGAGGGTCACCACCGGGATGTCGTTGGCGTCGAGCAGGTCCAGGTGCTCGGCGGTGAACCCGGCGAAGCCGGCCACGACCCCGACCGGGCGGCGCACCAGCAGCGGCTCGATCCACGACTGCCCGGCCGCGGCGCGGCGGCGGATGTCGGTGAGGCTCACGGTCAGGTCCCGGGTGGCGGCCACGTCCTCGATGCCGCGCACCACCTCCAGGGCGATGTAGCTGAGCATCCCGGACAGCAGCACCTCGACGCCCGTCGTGCCGGGCGGGCCGGCCGGGCGGCGGTAGCCGTGCTCGCGCAGCAGCGACTCCACGCGGCGGCGGGTGTCGTCGCCGACCCCGGCCCGGCCGTTGAGCACCTTGGAGACGGTGGGCTGCGAGACGCCCGCGAGCTGCGCGATCTCGGCCACCGACAGCTCACCGCGCCAGCGCACCCGCGCGGCCGACGGACGCTGCTCGATCACACCGGGCAGTGTACGGGAGCGTATTCGAGAAAAGCGTTATGACCGGCCGGCCGCCGGGGTCGCCCCGGTCGACCGGCCGGACGCTCCGGTTCAGCGCTGCAGCGTCAGCACACCCGGACGGTACGGCAGCAGCCCGTAGTCGCCGCCGGAGCTCGGGGAGCGGCCCTGGTACAGCAGCTGCAGGTTGCACGGGTCGATCGTCTTGGTCTGGTCCGGGTTGCTGCGGACCAGGTCGCCGTGGCTGATGTCGTTGGTCCAGCTCGCGCCGCTGTTGGCCTTGCCGGCGAACGGGTTGGACTCCGACGCGGCCTGCGGGGTCCACGACCCGCTCAGGCTCGACGACGTGAACGAGCGGAAGTAGCGGCCGTTCGCGCCGATCGCCTCGACCAGCATCAGGTACTGGTTCTGGTTCTGGACCTTGTAGACCTCGACGCCCTCGAACAGGTTGTTGGTCGAGTCGCTCATGATCTGGGTGTAGGACGAGCCGAAGTTGCCGGGGAAGTTCCCGATCGGCATCGACGCACGGTAGATCTTGCCGTTGTCGCCGGCGAAGAACAGGTACATGGTGCTGCCGTCACCGATGATCGTCTGGTCGATCGGGCCGGTGCCGGAGCCGGAGATGGTGCCGGTGAACAGGGTCTGCGCCGAGGACCAGCCGTTGGCGTTGGTCGGGTCGATCGACGTGCGGTAGTTGAACGACGCGCCGCCCCACTGGTAGGTCAGCACCCACATGTTCTTCGGCGCGAAGTAGAACAGCGTCGGCGCCACGGCCCCGAAGTTCATGCCGTTCTGGCTCGCCGAGCCCATGTCCGACCAGTTCGTGAACAGGCCGAAGTTCATCGAGCCCCACGTCGAGCCGGTGTCGTGGGTGGTGGCGTAGACCAGGTGCCTGCCGTTGTACACCACGTTGGTGAAGTCCTTCAGCGACACCCAGCCGGACTTCGGGGTGGCCAGGGCGCCGGTCGACGACCAGCGGTAGGAGGACGGCAGCGTGCAGCTCCCGCCGGTGTTGCCCGGCGTGGTCGGGGTGGTGCCGCCCACGCGCACGAGCTGCCACTGCTGGTTGGTGCCGTTCCAGTCGCTGTACTGCACGACCGCTCCCCCGTCGGCGGTGGAGGCGCCCTGGACCTCGACCGCCTTGCCCGAGTTGCGGTTGATCAGCCGCACGTAGCCGCTGTCGGAGTCGGCCAGGCGGAACTGCTGGTTGGTGCCGTTGCCGTCGGTCCACTGCACGAGCTTGGCGGAGTCGGCGGTGGAGCGGTTGTACACGTCCAGGACCTTGCCCGAGTGCCGGGCCTTGAGCCGGTACCAGCCGCTGCCGGAGTCCACGAACTGCCACTGCTGGTTCTGCCCGCCCGACTGGGCGTACTGCTGGATGCAGGCACCGTCCGCAGTGGACACCCCGCACACGTCGAGGGCCTTGCCGGAGTTGCGGTTGACGAGGGTGTACCACGCCGAGGTGTCGACGGTCGCCGCCGAGGCGGAGGTCGCGTTCAGGGCGACCACCACCCCGGCCGCCACGACGGTCGCCGCCAGCGCGGCGCCGAGCGCTTTGCGTTGCACGGAGTCTCCTAAACGGTCTGGGTGAACGAACGGACGGTGACGGCGCCGCCGAGTGCCCTCGTGGCGTAGTTGAAGACGGCGTAGCGGTAGCCCATGAAGAACTGCCAGGCGTTGTTGAGCGTGAAGGCGGAGCCCAGCGCGGTGAAGGTCGTGCCGTCGGTGCTGTAGGAGAACCGGGCCTGCCGGCCGGAGCCGGGCCGGATGTCGGCGGTGGCGCGCAGCCAGATCCGGCCCCCGGAGACGCCGGCCGACGCCGCCACGGACCCGGTGCCGGTGGTGTTCCAGCTGCCGTCCATGCTCAGGCCGTTGACCATCGTCACGCGGGTGGCGCCGTTGTCGCGCTGCACGCCGATCCAGGCCGACGAGTCGCGCAGCATGGCCAGGCCGGTGCGGTCCCCGTCGGTCATCGCCGAGTAGTCCAGCTCCACGGTCGCCGTCGAGGACGGGCCCTGGATGCGCTGGGTCAGCGTGTTGCGGGCGTTGTACAGGTCGCCGGTCACCGTCGCGGTCTGCAGCCGCAGCCCGCTGCCCGCCGACCATTTCGTGTTGTCCGGGTTGTGGTTCCACTCCCACTGCGGGCCGAGCGCGCCGCCGGTGAAGGTGTCGGTGCCGATCATCGGCCTGACGGTCTTCGTGGTGGCGATGTTCGGCCGCGGGTAGTTGACGCCCCAGGCGCCGTTGACGGTCTGCAGCACCGGCCAGTCGCCGCTCCAGCTGATCGGGGCGAGCGTCGGCACCCGGCCGCCCGGGTAGGCGTCGGTGAAGGCCATGTAGTACCAGTCGCCGTTCTGGGTCGCCACCAGCCCGCCCTGGTGCGGCACGCCGCCGCCGGAGATCGGGCCGGGCGTGTTGAGCAGGACCTGGCGCTGCTCGTACGGCCCCCACGGGCTCGTCGAGCGCAGCACGTACTGGCCGTTGGCCGGGCGGGTCAGCCAGATGTAGTAGTAGCTGCCGCGCTTGTACATCCGCGAGCCCTCGAGCGTGCCGACGCTCGAGGGGGTCTGGTACACCGTCTGCGAGCGCACCTCGGAGGTCAGGTCCGAGGACAGCTGGGCCACGCTGATCGTGGTGTTGCCGTAGGCGACGTACGGGGTGTCGTTGTCGAAGAGCAGCCCGGCGTCGTAGTAGCACTTGTTGATCCGGGCCTTCTTCGACCAGCCGCCGTCGACCGCGGTGGAGCTGTACACGTAGGTGCGGTTGAACTCCGTGCAGCCCAGCCAGTAGAACGTGGCGTTGCTGGGCCGGTAGTTCAGCGCCGAGGCCCAGATGCCCTTGACGTAGGCCCGGCCGCCGCTGAGGTTGTAGGCGTTGGAGTCGAAGTCCAGGTTCGGCACCGAGTGCCCGGCGTACTCCCAGTTGACCAGGTCGTAGGAGCGCAGGATCGGCGCGCCCGGCGAGTAGTGCATCGTCGAGGCGGAGTAGTAGTACGCGTCGCCGACCCGGATGATGTCGCCGTCGGCGAAGTCCTGCCACACCACCGGGTTGGTGAACTGCCCGGTGCTGCCGCCACCGTCGGTGCGCACGAGCTGCCACTGCTGGTTGGTGCCGCCCCAGTCGGTGTACTGCACGATGTTGCCGCCGTCGGCCGTGGCGGCGTTCTGGACCTCGACCGCCTTGCCCGAGTTGCGGTTGAGCAGCCGCACGTAGCCGCTGTCGGCGTCGGCCAGGCGGAACTGCTGGTTGGTGCCGTTGCCGTCGGCCCACTGCACGATGCTCGCGCCGTCGGCGGTCGAGAGGTTGTAGACGTCGAGGACCTTGCCCGACGAGCGGGACTTCAGCCGGTACCAGCCGCCGCCGGAGTCGACGAACTGCCACTGCTGGTTCGCGCCGTTGTTGCGGGTCCACTGGGTGATGCGGGCGCCGTCGTCGGTCGCCGAGCCGTAGACGTCGATCGCCTTGCCGCTGTTGCGGTTGACGAGGACGTACCACGCGCTGGTGTCGACCGTGGCGGCGGCGGCCGGGGCGATGTGCAGCGCGACGGCGGCGACGGCGGCGAGCATCAGCACGGCGGCGAACGCGGTTGCGTGGCGGTGAGGGCGGAAGGGCATGAGCCACCTCACGGGCTTGTGAGCGTTAACAGAATCGTCGAGGTCGATGAGATTGCCAGAGGACGGCCGGGCATTCAACCCGAAAGAAGTGGTTATGCGGGCCGCGCCGGAATGGTCGCCCTGCGCATCGACGGTGTTTTGCGGCATGGATGACGACCTATTGAACGCCGCGGAACATTGTGGCAACGTCACGAGTCGGCGGGTCTCCCCCGCCACACCCCGCCCCTCGTCGCCGCCGGTGTCCGACCCCCGCCAGGATCGGACTGTTAGCGCTCACATCCCGGGCGGCGATGCGGTACCGCAGAGGAGTACCAGATGCATGGAACGAGACCCTGGCTTGCCCGCACGGTCACGCTGCTGCTGGCCGCCGGCGCCGCCGTGTGGTTCATCGGCGTGCGCACCGCCGAACCGGCCCAGGCGCTGCCCAACAACCTCGCCCTCACCCCGCCGATGGGCTGGAACGACTGGAACGCGTACGGCTGCAACGTCTCCGAGACCCTGGTCAAGCAGACCGCGGACAAGATCGTGTCCTCGGGGCTCGCGGCCGCCGGCTACCAGTACGTGAACATCGACGACTGCTGGATGCAGCACAGCCGCGACGCGTCGGGCAACCTGCAGCCCGACTTCGCCAAGTTCCCCGACGGCATCTCCGGCACCGCCGCCTACGTGCACGGCAAGGGCCTCAAGCTCGGCATCTACGAGGACGCCGGCACCCTGACCTGCGCGGGCTACCCGGGCAGCCTCGGCCACGAGACGCAGGACGCGCGCACCTTCGCGGCGTGGGGCGTGGACTACCTCAAGTACGACAACTGCAACAACAACGGCAGTTCCACGACGCAGCAGTACATCGCCCGCTACTCCGCGATGCGCGACGCGCTCGCGGCGACCGGGCGGCCGATCGTGTACAGCATCTGCGAATGGGGCGTCAACGCGCCGTGGACCTGGGCGCCGAACGTCGGCAACCTGTGGCGCACCACGGGCGACATCCAGCCCAACTTCGGCAGCGTGCTGAACATCTTCCACCAGAACGTCGGGCTGGCCTCCTACGCCGGGCCGGGCGCCTGGAACGACCCGGACATGCTCGAGGTCGGCAACGGGATGTCCGCCACCGAGGACCGGGCCCACTTCAGCCTGTGGGCGCAGATGGCCGCCCCGCTGCTGGCCGGCAACAACCTGGTCAACGCGAGCGCCACGACGCTGTCCATCCTGGGCAACAAGGCGGTGATCGCGGTCGACCAGGATTCGGCCGGCAAGCAGGGCCGGATGGTGAGCTCCTCCGGCGGGCTGGACGTGCTGGCCAAGCCCCTCGCCAACGGGGACGTGTCGGTGGTGCTGTTCAACGAGAACACCACGACCGCGACGATCAGCACCACGGCCGCCGCGATCGGCAAGTCCGGCGCGTCGTCGTACGCGCTGAGCGACCTGTGGAGCGGGGCGAGCAGCAGCACGAGCGGCACGATCAGCGCCAGCGTGCCCGGGCACGGCGTGGTGATGTACCGGGTCGCCGGCGGTACCACCGGAAACCCCAGCGGCTCGACGACCACGATCCGCGGCACGGGCTCCGGCCGCTGCCTCGACGACCCCAACGGCAGCACGACCAACGGCGTGCAGCTGGTGATCTGGGACTGCAACGGCGGCGCGAACCAGCAGTGGACGTACACCGGATCCAAGCAGTTCCAGGTGCTCGGCAAGTGCCTGGACGCGTACAACAACCAGACCTCACCGGGCACGAAGGTGGAGATCTGGGACTGCAACGGCCAGACCAACCAGCAGTGGAACGTCAACGCCAACGGCACCATCACCGGCGTGCAGTCCGGGCTGTGCCTGGACGTGAGCGGCGGCGGTACCGCGAACAACTCGCTCGTGCAGCTGTGGACCTGCACCGGCGGCACCAACCAGCGCTGGACCCGCGCATGAACTGACCCGCCGCCGCGAATTTTCAGGTGGTGCGGCTCCGAACCACGTCGCCGACATCGGGGCGGTGGCTCGGGCCGGATCGTCGGTGCACCGTCAGGCCGCTGCATTGACGTGCCCGGCGCGTCGCACAGCAACGGCACCCGGGTCCAGCTCTACGACTGCTGGGGCGGCGCCAACCAGCAGTTCCGCCTGAGCTGATCCGAGGGCGTGGTGTGGCGGTCGCGCGCGGCCGCCACATCACCGTGTCAGGACAGCGCCGGGCGGACGGTGAACGTGCTGCCGGCCCGGAACTGCGCGGTGCCGTCGGCCTGGCGCACCCACAGCTGGTCGCCCTCGCGGTGGATGAAGTACCCGCGGTAGTTCGACGCCTCCAGCATCACGTCGCCGCCGCCGGTGCCCAGCGGGCAGAAGGTCGCGTCGCCGCGGAACAGCCACGTGCCTTCGTCGTGGCTGAGCCGCAGCCGCCAGGAGGCGTGCCGCAGGTACTGCCCGTCGGCGGCCCGCAACGAGTAGCAGTTCGCGTCGGCCAGGCCCGGCACCGCCTCGAACGTGGCCCGCCGGCGCGCCGCCGCCGTGTCGGGGGCGACGAGGATGCCGAGCTGCCCGTCAGTACCCAGGAAGCGGCCTGCGGCGACGTCGAGCTCCAGCGACACCGGTCCCGGGTGCAGGCCGGGCGGCGGCGTGGACGGCGCCGCCACTGACGGCAGCGCCACGGGCAGCGCCGGCTGGTCGCGATCCGGCCAGGCCACCGCGACGGCCGCGACCGCCGCCCCGGCGACGAGGGTGCCCGCCACGAGCTTCGCCACCGGCACCCCGGCCAGCCAGCCCGCCTTCGCCGCCGCCGGGGCCGCCGGGTGGCTCGCCACGGCGCCGGCGACCGGCCCGGCGTCGTGCATGGCGAGGCCGGCGGCGAGCGTTGCCGGTACCGGCAGAACCGCGAATCCGGTCAGCAGCCGCTCGGTGCCGACCATGCCCTCGGCCGCCCGCGCACAGGCGACGCAGGACCGGGTGTGCCGGGTGATCCGCTTGCGCCACAGCGGGCCGGGAATGCCGTCCCAGCCGGCGACCACCGTGTCCAGCCAGGGACAGCGGGGCCGGGCCTCCAGGGCCACGACGAGGACCCGGGCCTGCTCGAACCGGTCGCGCATCCGCTGGACTCGCACCCCGGCGTGCAGGACGCTGACGCCCAGCGCGGCGGCGAGCTCGGCGCGGGTCAGCTCCTCGCCGATCTCCAGCCACCACAGCGACCACAGCACCCGGTCCTCGGGGTCGAGCCAGCCGACCGCGCGGCCGACCTGCCGCCGCTGCGCGGACAGCTCCACCCGCAGCGTGGTGAGGTCCTCGAAGTCCTCGGCGTCCGGCGCGCCGCTGAGCACGTCCAGCGGCGCCCGGCGCGCGGCGGTGACGCGCTCCCGCTGCAGGAAGGTGCCGGCCTGCCGCACGGCGATCGCGGCCAGCCAGGCCCGGAAGCTCTCCGGCTCCCGCAGCGACGGCAGCTGCCGCAGCGCGCGCAGCATCGTGTCCTGCACGACGTCGTCGACCGCGGCCGGATGCCCGGCGAGGGCCCGGCGCACGATCGCGTACACCAGCGGGAGGTACGCCGCGACGAGGTCGTCGCGGGCCCGCTCGTCCCCGGCCCGCGCCGCGGCGACCAGCGGCGTCACGCTGCTCTTCGTGGTTCCCACTGTCGCATCACCGGCCCGTCGAGCGACCGCCACGACGGCGCGGCGGGCAGGCGGGCGCCGCCACGATCGGGGAAGTCGGGTCTCCATCACAGCACACCCGCGATCGTTCATCGACGACCGCAATCGCGACCTTCTCTCCCGCGCGGCCATAACACTTTTCCGAGCCCGCCGCTGTGATCGCTCACACCACATCGACAGCGAACGGCCTGCCTGGTCAAGCAGTTTCGAATCCATCGACTTTCAGCAACATGTGCTGCTATGTTAGCGCTCACTTTCGCGCGGCACCGGGCAAGCTCCGCCGGCTTGCCTCCGCTCGGTGCCGCCGCGCCCGGTGAAAGGAACGCACCCTCATGTCCTCACCCAGACTCTCCCGCCGCGGCCTGCTGCAGACGACCGGCGCCGCCGCCGTCGCGACCGCCGCCGCGCCGCTGTTCGCCGACGGTGCGGCCGAGGCCGTCGTCGCGCCCGCCCGGTCCGACATCGGCGTGGGCGCCTACGCGTTCGACCTCGGGCAGGTCCAGCTCGGCGCCGGACGATGGCTGGACAACCAGAACCGGACGCTGTCGTACCTGCGGTTCCTGGACGTGAACCGCATGCTGTACAACTTCCGCTCGAATCATCGCGTGTCGACGGGCGGGGCCGCGGCGACCGGCGGGTGGGACGCGCCGTCGTTCCCGTTCCGCACGCACATGCAGGGCCACCTGCTCACCGCCTGGGCGCAGGCCTATGCCGTGCTCGGCGACACCACCTGCCGCGACAAGGCCAATGCGATGGTCGCCGGGATGGCCGCCTGCCAGGCCAACAACGCCGCCGCCGGATTCAGCACCGGCTACCTGTCGGGCTTCCCCGAGTCGGACTTCACCGCCCTGGAGTCCGGCACGCTGTCCAACGGCAACGTCCCCTGGTACTGCATCCACAAGACCCTCGCCGGCCTGCTCGACGTGTGGCGGCTCATCGGCAGCACCCAGGCCCGCGACGTGCTGCTGGCCCTGTGCGGCTGGGTGGACTGGCGCACCGGGCGGCTCAGCGGCAGCCAGATGCAGTCCGTGCTCGGCACCGAGTTCGGCGGCATGAACGCCGTCCTCACCGACGTGTACCAGCAGACCGGCGACGCCCGCTGGCTCGCCGCCGCGCAGCGCTTCGACCACGCCGCGGTCTTCAACCCGCTCGCGTCGAACTCCGATCAGCTCAACGGGCTGCACGCCAACACGCAGGTGCCGAAGTGGATCGGCGCCGCACGGGAGTACAAGGCGACGGGCACGACCCGCTACCGCGACATCGCCGTGAACGCCTGGGCCATGACCGTGAACGCGCACTCGTACGTCATCGGCGGCAACAGCCAGGCCGAGCACTTCCGCGCGCCCAACGCCATCGCGGGGTACCTGACCAACGACACCTGCGAGCACTGCAACAGCTACAACATGCTGAAACTTTCCCGCGAGCTGTGGCTGCTGTACCCGGACAACACGGCGTACTTCGACTTCTTCGAGCGCACCCTGCTCAACCACGTCATCGGCGCCCAGAACGCGGCCGACAGCCACGGCCACGTCACCTACTTCACGCCGCTGAAGCCCGGCGGCCGCCGCGGGGTCGGGCCGGCGTGGGGCGGGGGCACGTGGAGTACCGACTACGACTCGTTCTGGTGCTGCCAGGGCACCGGCGTGGAAGTCAACACGAAGCTGATGGACTCCATCTACTTCTCCAACGGCACCACGCTCACGGTGAACCTCTTCGTCCCGTCGACGCTCACCTGGACCGCCCGCGGCATCACCGTCACCCAGACCACGGCCTACCCGGCGAGCGACACCACGACGCTGACCGTCTCCGGCGGCGGCTCCTGGACCATGCGCATCCGCATCCCGGCCTGGGCCACCGGCGCCACCGTCGCCGTCAACGGCACCGTCCAGTCGATCGCGGCCACGCCCGGCACGTACGCGTCACTGACCCGCACCTGGACGTCCGGCGACACCGTCACGGTCCGGCTGCCGATGGCCGTGGTCGCGCGGGCCGCGAACGACAACGCCAACGTCGTCGCGCTCACCGACGGCCCGGTCGTGCTGGCCGGCAACTACGGCAGCACGGCCCTGTCCGCGCTGCCGGCGCTGACCACCGCCTCGGTGACCCGCACCAGCACCACGGCGCTGGCGTTCACCGCCACCGCCAACAACACCACGGTCGGCCTCGGCCCGTTCCACGACGCGCAGGGCTTCAACTACACCGTCTACTGGAGCGCCAACGGCCAGGGCGGCGGTACGGGCACCGCGACCTTCCGCCTCGCCAACGCCGCGAGCGGCCTGGTGCTGGGCATCCAGAACATGTCCACCGCCGACGGCGGGCTCGCGCTGCAGTGGGCCGACAGCGGCACCGCCGACCACGACTGGGAACTCGTCACCGACGGCAGCGCCGTGCGGCTGCGCAACGCCAACAGCGGCAAGGTGCTGGGCGTGAACGGCATGTCCACCGCCGACAACGCGGCCGTGCTGCAGTGGACCGACAACGGCACCGCCGACCACCGCTGGTCCATTGTGGACAACGGCGACGGTACCCACAAACTGCGCAACGCCAACAGCGGCAAGGTCCTCGGCATCACCGGCAACTCCACCGCCAGTGGCGCGCCGGCGGTGCAGGCCCCGGACGACGGCAGCGCCGACAACGCGTGGCGCTTCCTGCCCGGCGGGGCGCGGCGCATCCAGAACCTCGGCAGCGGCCTCGTCCTCGGCGTCACGAACATGTCCACCGCCGACGGCGCGCTGGTGCTGCAGTGGGCGGACAACGGTACGAGCGACCACTTGTGGACGGCGGTCGTGGACTCCGGCGGGTACCTCCGGCTCCGCAACGCCAACAGCGGCAAGGTGCTCGGCGTCGAGAACGGCGGCACCGGCAACGGCGTCCGCGCGGTGCAGCTGCCCGACACCTCCGCCGCGGACCGCCGCTGGCGGCTGCGGTACGGCGCCAACGGGTACTTCCGCCTCCAGTCGGCGGGCGGGCGGGTCCTCGGGGTCAACGGCGCCTCGACCGCCCAGGGCGCGCAGGTCCTGATCTGGGACGACAACGGCACCAGCGACCACCTCTGGCGGTTCGTCTGAGGTCCGGCATCCCGGACTGGCATCCGCCGAACGGTACGAGGCTCTGGACATCCGGCGATTGACCCGTGCCGCTCGCAGCCGGGAGCCTTCGTGCATGGAGTTCCACCGGCATCTCAGCGGAACGTTCCAGACGGTCGTCGTCCAACCCACATCGCGCTGTGCCTGGGCATGTGAGTACTGCTATCTGCCGACGAAGGACCAGCGGCTCGAGATGCCGGTCCCGGTGGCCGAGGCGGTCGCCGCCAGCATCGCCGCGCAGGACGGCGACCGGCCGGTCACCGTCGTGTGGCACGGCGGCGAACCGCTGTCGCTGCGCCGGGACCGGTTCGAGCCGCTGCTGCGGCCGTTCGCCGGGCTGCAGGCCGCCGGCCGGGTCCGGCATGCGGTGCAGACCAACGCCGGGCTGATCACCGACGCATGGTGCGCGCTGTTCACGGCGTACGACGTATCTGTCGGCGTGAGCATCGACGGGCCGGCGTGGGCGAACGCGCAGCGCCGCGACGGCGCGGGAAATCCGACCTTCGACCGGGCGATGCGGGGCATCGCCACGCTCCAGCGCAACGGCCTGCCGTTCACGGCCATCGCGGTGGTCACCGCCGACACCGTCGGGCGGGCCGACGAGATCATGGAGTTCTTCGAGCGGCTCGGGGCCCGCCACGTCGGGTTCAACCTGGAGGAGCAGGAGGGGGCCAACACCCGCGACCCGGGCATCGGCCGCCCGGCCGCCGCGCGGTTCTGGCGGCACGTGCTGCTGCGCCGGGCGGCCGGGTCGGCGCTGCCGGTGCGCGAGATCGACCGGCTGCTGGCGCACCTTCGCCGGCGGCGGGCCGGCAACCGGCCGCCGCAGCCGCGCTACGACCCGATCCCGACGGTCGCCTGGAACGGTGACGTGGTCCTGCTCTCCCCCGAGCTGGCCGGCGTTCCCACCGCGTCGTACGGCACCTTCGTGGTCGGCAACGTCACGTCGCAGACCCTGCCGGAGCTCATCGGCCGGGCCCACGAGGTGCGCTACGTCGCCGAGTTCGGCCAGGCGCTCGAGCGGTGCGCCGCGGAATGCGAGCTGTACAGCTACTGCGGCGGCGCCCAGGCCGCCAACCGCTACTTCGAGACCGGCACGTTCGCCACCACCGAAACGGCGTACTGCAGCAACACGTACAAGGCGCTGATCGACGCGCTCAACGATCTCACGACGCACGTCTGAGGAACCGATGACCATTCTGGACACGCTCGCCGCCTCCCGGTCGGAGCTGCTGGCCCACCTGCTCGACGCGACCCACCCGGTCCTCGGCGACGACGATGACGACGACGACTGGAGCAAGTGGAGCAACTGGTCCAACTGGAATCCGCTGTGGGGCAAACACGACACCGACCCCGTGGTTCCCTGGCCGGGTCGTGCCTAGTGCCGCGGTGGCGGGCCGGCGACGACGGCGTGCCGACCGGCGGCGACTTCCTCTTCGTCAGCTACTCACGCGACGATGACGCCTACGTCCAGGGGCTGATCGCGTTCCTGGGCGAGCGCGGCGTGCCGGCCTGGCACGACCGCGAGATCCCGACCGGGCAGCGGTGGCAGACGGCCCTGCGCCAGTGCATCGAGGTGTGCGCCGGCGTGGTCGTCGTCATGTCCGCCGCGGCGGCGGCGTCGCGCTGGGTGGCGATGGAGGTCGCCCACGCCCGAACCGTCGGCAAGCCCGTCTTCGGCCTGCGCCTGGCCCAGGAGACCATCGACGCCGTGGCCGGTTCGCTGCAGGTCGAGGACGTGCGCGGCGACCGGATGCCGTCCGACGCGCTGGTCGCCCGGCTGCGCGGCGCGCTGACGGACCGGGTGCCGCTGCGGTACGCCGCCGGTGTGGTCCCGGATGCCGCCCACTGTTTCCAGCTGCGCCCGGTCGCGGCGCGCATCGAGGCGGAACTGGGCGGCAGCGGTTCCGTGATCCTCATGGGCGGGTCGGCCCGGATCCTCACCGGGCTGGCCGGCGTCGGCAAGACGCAGCTGGCCGCGGCCGTGGCCCGGCAGGCCCGCAACAACGCGGAGGTGGCGATCCTGCTATGGATCATCGCGACGAGCCGGAGCAACATCATGACCGCCTACGCGGCGGCCGGGCAACGGCTGCTGGACGCCGGCGACGACGTGGACGTGGCCGCCACCCGGTTCCTGGAACATCTCGCCGGTACCGCCGAGCGCTGGCTGATCGTGCTCGACGACGTGGGCGACCCGGCGCACCTGGAGGGCCTCTGGCCGCCCCGGACCGCCCGCGGCCGGGTGATCGTCACGACCCGGCGCGCCGACGCCGCGCTGAGCACGCACGGTGACGTCGTGCCCGTCGACGTGTTCACCGCCGCCGAGGCGCACCGGTTCCTGGCCGAGAAGCTCGCCGCCCACCCGGACCGGTTCACCGACGCCGACCTCGCGGGCGTCGCCGCCGATCTCGGCCATCTGCCGGTGGCACTGGCCCAGGCCGCCGCGTACATCCTCGATCTCGGCATCACCTGCGCGGGGTACCGCAGCCGGTTCTTGGATCGTCGCCGGACGATGGCCGACCTGGCACCGGGCAGCCTGCCCGACGACCACCGGCTCCCGGTGGCGGTATCGCTGTCGTTGTCCGTCGACGTGGCCGACACCCTGCGCCCGGCCGGGGTGGCCCGCCCGCTCCTGGCCGCCCTCAGCGTCCTGGACCCCAACGGCGTTCCCGTCGCGCTGCTGTCCACGACGGCGGTCCTGGACTATCTCACCCGCCACCGCGGCCCGGCCGCAGCCGCGCCGCCGGACGTGGACGGGGACGACGCGCGCGACGCCCTCGCGGTCCTGACGCGGCTCAGCCTGGCCGGCGTCGGCGCGGACCGGGTGACGGTGCACGGCCTGGTGCAGCGCAGCGTCCGCGAGGTGACGGACGCCGGCACGATGGCCGCCGCGATCCGGGCAGACGCCGCGGGCCTGCTGGCGATCTGGCCCGAGATCGAGCGGGACCCCGTCCTGAGCCAGACCCTGCGCGACAACACGGCCGCGCTCCGCCGGGTCGGCGAGGAGCAGCTGTGGCCGCTGTTGTTCCGGGCCGGTGAGAGCCTGGACGCGGCCGGGCTCACCGCCTCGGCCCTCGAGTACTGGGAGCGGCTGGCCTCCCGCGCCGGCGAGCTGCTCGGGCCCGACCACCCGGACAGCCTCACCGCGCGCAACAACCTCGCCGACGCCTACGAGGCGGCCGGGGCGCTCGACCGGGCGATCGAACTGTCGGAGCGGACGCTGGCCGACCGGGTGCGCGTGCTGGGCGCCGAGCACCCCGACACCCTGCGCTCGCAGACCACGCTCGCCCGCGCCTGCCAGTCGGCCGGGCGCCTGGACCGGGCGGTCGAGCTCTTCGAACGGGCCCTGGCCGCCCGGGAGCGGGTCCTCGGCGAGGACGATCCCCTCACCCTGGGCTCCCGCAACAACCTGGCCGGCGCCTACGCGGCGGCCGGCCGCACGGACGAGGCGATGGTCCTGTACGAACGGACCCTCGCCGACCGGGTGCGCGTCCTCGGCGCCGACCATCCCCGCACCCTGAGCTCACGCAACAACCTCGCCATCGCCTACGCGGCGGCGGGCCGCACGGACGAGGCGATCGCCCAGTACGAACAGACCCTGGCCGACCGGGCGCGCATCCTGGGCGGCGACCATCGCAGCACCCTGATCTCGCGCAACAACCTCGCCAACGCCTACGTGTCGGCGGGGCGCCTGGATCGGGCGATCGCGCTGTACGACCAGACGCTGACCGACATGGTGCGGGTGCTCGGCAGCGACCATCCCGACACGCTCGGCTCCCGCAACAACCTCGCGTACGCCCTCCAGGCGGCGGGGAGGCACGAGCGCGCCATCGCCCTGCACGAGGCGGTGCTGGCCGACCGGCTCCGGGTCCTGGGCCGGGACCACCCCGACATCGTGCAGTCGCGCGGCAACCTCGCCGGCGCCCTGGCGGCGGCTGGCCTGACGGAGCGGGCGATCGCCCTGTACGAGATCGCCCTGGCCGACGCCACCCGCCTGCTGGGCCCGGACAACCCGGTCACCCGGGCGCTCGAGCACGTGCTGGCCGGGCTGCGCTGACCGGCCCGGCCAGTACGCACGCTCGGCCCGCTACGCGCGGCGCACCCAGGTGAACCACTCGTTCTGGGCGTTGAAGTCGCAGGTGAACTGGATGACCAGGGCGCCGGGGGTCGAGCTGCCGCCCTGGATGTTCAGGCACTTGCCGCTCTTCATGTTCTTGAGCAGGTAGTAGTCGTCGATGCCCTCGCGCTTGGCGTAGATCGGCAGCCACCAGTCGTTGCCGCCGGCGCTGGCGGCCGCGCACGTGAACAGGATGACGTGGGCGCTGTTGGCCGTCGAGCCGCCCTGCACGTTGAGGCACTTGGAGCTGGCGACGTTGCGGATGTGGTAGTAGTACGTGCCGTTGGAGTCCTGCGGCCCGGGTTCGAACCAGTAGTTCATGACGTCGGTGTTGATCGGGTTGCTGAGCACGACCTGCGTGCTCTGGGCCGTGGCGCCGCCCTTGGGAATGATCCAGTTGCGGTGGTAGGCGTAGATCGACCACACGTCGGTGGCCGCGGCGGCCGGCGCCGCGTCGATCGCCAGCAGCCCGGCGGCGATCGTCGCCGCGGCGAGCACGGCCCTCAGGAGTCGGATCATGCGCTTGCTCCCCTCGTGATGTTCGCACCACGGTAGGAAGCGCCTGTTAAAGATGCGTTGGACCGCCGTCCTCGAGGATGTCGAGCAGATCCTGCAGGGTGCGCATGGCCTCGGCGAAGCGGTCGGCGCCGACGAGCCCGGCCCAGTGCTGCTCGATCTCGGCCACCCGGTCGCCGGCGTCGGCCAGGGCCCGCGCACCGAGGGGCGTGGGGCTGATCAGCTTCGCCCGGCCGTCGTCCGGGTCCGGCCGGCGTTCGAGGTAGCCCAGCGCCTGCAGGTCGTTCACGAGCTCCGACGTCGCCGCCAGGCTCAGCTGGGCGCGGGTGGCGAGCTCGGTCAGGCGTACCGCCTCGCCGCGCAGGTTGCCGAAGATCTGCAGGTGGGGCGGGCGCAGGTCGGCGTAGCCGCTGCCGGCCGCCGGTTCGAACAGTTCGGCGCGGAACTGCTGCTGCAGCCGGCCGAGCAGTTGCCCGACGGCGAGCCGGTCGGTGGGCAGGTCCCTTGACGACGTCACGGGATCGAATGATACTTCGGGTACCGAAGCTTCGGTTTCCGAAGTACATTTGGAGGAGCCATGAGCACCGTCGCCACCCGGCTCGGTCCGCTGCACGTCGAGGTCGACGGCGACGGGCCGCCGGCCGTGCTGTGGCCGAGCCTGTTCGTGGACTCGACCACGTGGACGCGGCTGCGGCCCGCGCTGGCCGCCGTCCGGCGGCTGATCCTCGTCGACGGGCCCGGCCACGGCCGCAGCGGGCGCCCGCCGGAGTCGTTCACCATGGACGACTGCCAGGCCGCGGCGGGGGACGTGCTCGACCGGCTCGGGATCACCGGCCCGGTCGACTGGCTGGGCAACGCCTGGGGCGGCCACACCGGCCTCGCCTTCGCCGCCGCACAACCCGATCGTGTACGCACCGTGCTCACCATCGGCACGCCGGTCAGCGCGCTGCCGGAGGGCGAGCGGCGCTCGATCCGGCTCGGGTACGCCGTGCACCGCCTCCTCGGCCCGCGCCCGGTCGCGACCGTCGTGGCCGATGCCCTGCTCGGCGGCGGGTACCGCAAGTCCGACCCAGAGGCGGCCCGGATCGTCGTCGCCGGGTTCGTGCGGTCCGACCGGCCGGGCATGCGGGCCGCGATCCGCAGCATCAGCCTCGACCGTACCGACGCCACCGGCCTGCTGCCGCAGGTCAAGGCGCCCACGCTGATGGTCACCGGGGCCGACGACGCGAGCTGCTCCCCGGCCGACACGGCGGCGTGGGCGGCACTCATCCCGAACGGGCAGCACCGGGTCGTGCCCGGCGCCGGTCACGTCGCGCCGCTGTTCGACCCGGCCACCGCCGACGTCATCGCGCAGTTCTGGGCCGACGGGACGAGCTGACCGGGGCGGCCTCAGCCCAGCAGTTCCCGATCGATCTCGCGCTGGTCGGCGACGCGCTCGCGTTCGTCGGCGGCCTGCTCACGCAGGTCGGCGAGGTGTTCACGCTCGCCCGCGACGCGGTCCCGCTCGTCGGCCATCTCGAGCCGCTGATCGGCGGCCGCCTCCCGGCCCTCGGCCCGCCGGTCGCGCGAGTCGGCGGCGCGCTGCCGGAGCCGGAGGATGTCCTCACGCCGCCCGGCCGCAAGGTCGCGTTGATCAGCGGCGGGCTCAGGGCTGCAGGCGTTGCGGCGTCCAGCCCGCGGCGCCCCGGTCGTACCGCAGCCGCCGGTGCAGCCGGTCGACGCTGCCGTGCCAGAACTCGATGCCGGCCGGCGTCAGCCGGTAGCCGGCCCAGCCCTCCGGGCGGGCGATTGTTTGGCCCGTGGCCAGCAGGTCGGCGGCGCGCCGCCGCAGCGCCGTCTCGTCGTCCAGCGGCGCGCTCTGCCGGGACGCGGCGGTCGTGGCCTGCGCGGCGGCGGGCCGCTCGGCGAACAGCGCGTCGGACTCCGCCGGCGGCAGCTGCTGCACCGGCCCGGTGACATGGATCTGCTGCACCGTCTCGCGCCAGTAGAACGTGGCCGAGGCGTAGGGCCGCGCGGCGAGATCGGTGCCCTTGCGGCTGCCGGTGTGGCTGGTGAAGATCAGCCCGCCGGCGTCGATGCCCTTGAGCAGCACGACCCGGCTGGACGGCGTACCGGCGGCGTCGGCGGTGGCCAGCAGGATCGAGGCCGGCTCGCGGACCCCGCGCGCGACGGCGGCGTCCAGCCATTCGCGCAGCAGGGCGACCGGGTCGCCCGGCGGCTCGTCGAACTCGGGCAGCACCAGCGCGGTGTCACCCGTCAGCGTCTCGCCCGTCATGATCACAATCATAGCGATCGACCTCGGGCCGCGGCCTCACAGCGGTGGCATCGGGATCGGGAGGTCTTGGTTGCACGCCCGAACCCGCCACGCCACGCCCGTGACACCCGCTCGCGGTTCGGTGTGCGCATGCCGACCCTCGCGCCGCTGACGGACACCGCCATGCCCTGGGCCCAGGCCCACGCCACGGCCCGGGCCGCCGCCGGGCCGCTGCCCGCGATCCGGGTGCCGGTCGCGGAGGCGGCCGGGCAGATCCTCGCCGGGCCGATCCGCGCCGCCGTCACCGCGCCGGGGTTCGACACCGCGGCCATGGACGGGTACGCCGTCGCCGGACCGGGCCCGTGGCAGGTCGTCGGCCGGGTCCTCGCCGGCCGCCCGGCCCACCCCCGGCCGCTGCGTCCCGGCGACGCGGTCGAGATCGCCACCGGGGCCCGGGTTCCGGCCGGGACCGGCGCTGTCGTGCCGTACGAGGACTGCCATCGCGACGGCGGCACCGTGTCCGGCGCCCGCACGGCCCGGACCCACATCCGGCGGGCCGGCGAGGACGCGGCGCCCGGCGACCTGCTGGTGCCCGCCGGGCGGCCCGTCACCGCCGCCGCCGTGGCCGCGGCCGCGCAGGTCGGCGTCGAGGAGGTCCTGGTCCGTCCCCGGCCCGGCGTCGGCCTGCTCATCACCGGCGACGAGGTCGTCCTGCGCGGACGGCCCGGCCCCGGCCAGGTCCGCGACGTGTTCACGCCGCTCGTCACCGCCGTGACCGCCCGGGCCGGCGGCGAGGTCCAGGCGTCCCGGCGCATCGGCGACGACCCGGACCTGTTGCGGGAGGCGATCGACGCCTCGCCCGCCGCGGTCCTGGTCGTCACCGGCTCGTCCTCCGCCGGTGCCGCCGACCACCTCCGCACCGTGCTGCACCAGCGGTCCGCGACCTGGCACGTCGACGGCGTCGCCTGCCGGCCCGGACACCCGCAGACCCTCGCCCGCACCCCCGGCGGGACCTGGATCGTCGGCCTGCCCGGCAACCCGTACGCCGGCCTCGTCGCCGCCCTCACCCTCCTCGAACCGCTGCTCGCCACCCTCGCCGGCCGCCGGCGGCAACCCCTGCCCGTCGCGCCCGTCACCGGCGAGGCGGCGACCCTGCCCCGCGCGGCCCGCGTCGTCCCGGTCGAGACGGGCCCGGACGGCGCCCGCATCGTGCCCGGGGCCCGGTCCGCCAGCCTCCGGGCCGCCGCCACCGCCGATGCCCTGGCCGTGCTCGGCCCCGGCTGGAGCCCCGGCGGCGCGGCGCCCCTGCTGCACCTGCCCTGACCGCGCCCGGCCTACCTCGGGTGCAGCTCGAGGTACTGCGTCCACACCTTCTTCGGCACCGTCATGATCCAGGCGTTCACGATGAGCTCGTCCAGCTCCTGCAGATCAAGAGCCGACAACCAGGCACAGACCCAGTTGTACCGCATGTCGCTCGCCGAAGGCAGGAAGAACTTGTCCGGCTCGCCTTCGACCAGCGCGGCCCGGGCTTCCTTCGGGTACCCGAAACCCAGGCTCGTCTCGTCCCGCGACAGCGCCGCGAACACGATCGCCCCGACCCGCCACTTGATCCGGTCCCGCACGACCACCTCATAGGCGCGCGGCAGGTCGACCGTGATCGCCCGGATGTCGTCGACGCCGACCACGGCCGTCCACCCTCTCTCAGTCGCGCGCGATGGCATACCCGACGATCGCCGCCGCCGACACGATGACGTGCCCGGGCGCGAGGTTGGCCTCGAGCGCGTCGGCGGTCGCGCTGGCGTGCGTACGGTACCGCTGCGCATGGGGTGAATCGGCATCGACATCCTCGACGTGCAGGACCGCCCCGAGGCGCACGCCCGCCGAGTCCGCGTACAGCTCGGCCTTGGCCCGGGCCGCCGCCATCGCCTTCTGCCGCGCGCCGGCCCGCAGCTCCCGCTTGGCCGACACGTCGAAATCGACGCCCTCGATCTCATTCGCCCCGGCCGCGACCACGTCGACCAGCATCGGCTCCACGTCGTCCAGCGCCCGCGACTCGACCGCGAACCCGGCGTGACACAGGTACCCGATCACCCGGGTCGTCCCGTCGACATACTCCGTCGCCGTCTTGAGGTCCAGCCGCGACGACTGGACATCCCCGTCGGACACGCCGTGCTCGCGCAGGACGGCCCGGACCGCACGGACCGCGGTACGAGATGCCTCGAAAGCCTCGGCGGGCGTCCGCTCCGTCCGCGAGATCTTGAACCGCACCCGGACCAGGTCCGGCATGGCCTTCACACTCGCAGCCCCGAAGACCGCGATCCCCCATGGATGCTCAACCATCTGCATGGCGCGGACTGTAACCACGCCCATCGAAGCGGATGGACTCCTCCGGATCGAGCTACCGCACAACCGCCCGCAGCGCGGCGGCCCCGGACTCGTCGAGCCAGTCGCCGAACGTCCGCAGCCCCGGGTGGATGACCCGCAGCGCCTCGATGTCCGCATGCCACCGCCCGCCGCGGCGCCACCGCCGGACCGTCTCGATGAACATCGGCCCGAGCGCGGCCGCCTCCTCGTCGCCGATCTGCTCGTACCGCACCGCCACCCCGGTCGCCGCGCTGATCGCCGCCACCGCCTCGACCGGCGTCGGCTCGTCCCCGGCGGTCCTGGCCGCGAGCCACCCTGTCCGCCGCGACGGCACAGTTCACCGGGGCCCTGCACCGCCTGCTGGTCGCCGGCGCCGCGCTGCGCTCGGCCCATCGCAACCGCACCCGCGGTACCCGTCTGGTGCGCCAGCCTCTCACCGCGCTGCTCGCGAAACCCGCCGAGATCCGTGACAACGAGACGGGGGCTCGTCACGAAACGGGCTTCTGCCTCCAGTGCGGGACCCGCCTGCGCATCCGCCCGACCGGCCGCCCGCCCAAGTACTGCGGCCCGACCTGCCGCCAACGCGCCCGCCGCCGGCGCTCGCAGGCCTGACGATCAGGCGGCTCGCATACGGTGACTGGCGAGATGGATCCGGCGGTGGGCGTAACCGGGCCACCGGGAGTCGGTGTCGCCCCGGTACTTCACGACGCTGAGCCGCACGGCCGGCGCCACGATGCCGGCCAGTGGGGCGTCGAGCTCGAACACCAGGTCGTCGAGGTCCTCGGCGACCGCCTCGTTGTCCTCGCGCAGGCAGACGTGCACGACGATCTCGTCCGGCGTGGCCTGCACGCTGACGCCGAGCACCTCGGGGCCGATGAGGCCCTGTGACGCCTGCAGGACGAACAGGGTCGCCCAGTTCTCCCAGTCGAGCCGCGGCCCCGCCCCAGGGCCGGTCAGCACCGCCGGGTATGTCGTCACGTCGCCGGCGAGCAGCAGTCGGGCTCGGAATGCAGGGCCCGGGCCGGTTGGCAGCACGCGTCGCCGCGCCAGGCCTCGCGGCCCTCCTTGACGGCGACCGCGGCGATGGCCAGCGCCGCCGCCGGGTCGGCCCACCACCACCCGAACAGCATGTTGACGGCGAGCCCGGCCAGCAGGACCGCGGACAGGTACGTGCACAGCAGCGTCTGCTTCGAGTCCGCGACCGCCGAGGCCGATCCGAGTTCCCGCCCGGCGCGGCGTTGCGCGGCCGACAGCAGGGGCATGACGGCGAGCGAGACCGCGGCCAGGACCAGCCCGGCCGCCGAGTGGCCGGCCCGGTCGCCGAGCAGCAGTGCCCGGGCCGATTCGGCGGTGACGTAGGCGGCCAGCGCGTAGAACGACACCGCGATGATGCGCAGCGCCACGCGTTCGCGGCGCTGGGGGTCGGACCCGGAGAACTGCCATGCGACCGCGGCGGCCGAGGACACCTCGATCACCGAGTCGAGGCCGAAGCCGATGAGCGCCGTCGAGGACGCCCGGGTGCCGGCGGTGATGGCGACGACCGCCTCGACGACGTTGTACGTGATGGTCGCCGCGACGAACAGCCGCACCCGGCGGGTGAGGACGGACCGGCGCGCCGCGGTGGGGCCGGGCGAGGGCCGCGGGGTGAGCGGCAGCGGTACGGCCATCAGCAGCACCCCTCCCGCTCGGCGGCCGGGCACGCGGCCGGGTCGACGGCCAGCACCAGCCCGAGCAGGTCCCCCAGCGCGTGCGCGAGGCGGGGGTCGGCCAGCTCGTACCGCGTGCGGCGGCCCTCGGGGACGGCGACCACCAGGCCGCAGCCGCGCAGGCAGGCGAGGTGGTTGGACAGGTTCTGCCGGCTGGTGCCGAGGGTTGCGGCGAGCTCGGCCGGGTAGCCGTGGGCCTCGCGCAGGGCGAGCAGCAGCCGGGCGCGGACCGGGTCGGACAGGGCGTGGCCGAACCGGGCGAGCACCTGCCCGTGCGTCAGCGTCTCCACCCCTGCGATAGTACAGCCAATGCTGAATTCAGCCACCCATGTACCAATACCCCGGGTTACGATGGCGCTTCGTCGGTGGGAGGGACGCGAGGTGCAGGGGTTCGGCGACTTGGAAGCGGCGCTCATGGAGCTGCTGTGGGAGCGCGGCGAGCCCACCACGGTCCGCGAGACGCTGGACGGGCTGCAGTGGCACCGCGAGCTCGCCTACACGACAGTCCTGACGGTCATCGACAACCTGTACCGCAAGGGCTGGCTGCACCGCGAGCTCGACGGCCGCGCGTACCGCTACACGCCGGCCCTGACCCGCGAGCAGTGCGTGGCCCGGGCGATGCACAACGCGCTGGTCGACAGCGGCGACCGGATCGAGGCGCTGACCCACTTCGTCGGGCAGATGAGTCTCGACGAGGCCGTGGCGCTGCGGGCCGCGCTGCGCACCTACGAGCGCCGGATCGCCGGCCGGTGAGCCCGTTCCTGCTGGCCGCCTTCACCGTCGTGCTGGCCCTGTCGGCGGCGCCGCGGCTGGCGTCCGCGCGCTGGGTCGTGCGCGCGCCCCGGCTCGCCGTCGGCGCCTGGCTCGGACTGTCCGGTGCGGTGCTGCTCTCGGCCGTGCTGACCGGTCTGACGCTGCTGCTGTACTGGGACCGCGCCCACGACCTGGTCAAGGGCGCCTGGCACATCTGCCTCGACGCCCTGCTGGGCCGCCACGACCGCCCGGCACAGGCGGCCGCCGCGATGGGCCTGGCGTTGCTGCTCGCCCTCGGCGAGCGACTCGCCGTCCACGCGCGGCGGCTCGTGGTCGCCGCCCGGGCCCGCCGCGCCGAGCTGCGGCTCGCGGTGCGCATCGGCGGGCTGCCCTCGCCCCTGCCGGGGGCCAGCGTCGTGCGCCACGGCGAGCCCGCGGCGTACCTGCTGCCCGGGCCGAGCCTGCCCGGGCGCCCGGCCGAGATCGTGCTCACCACGGCCGCCGTCGAGCGCCTGAAGCCACCGGAGCTGGCCGCCGTCCTAGCACACGAGCACGCGCACCACGACGGCCACCACTACGAGATCACGCACTGGATGCGCCTGCTCACCGCCGCCTTTCCGCGGGTGAGCTGCTTCCGGGTCGGCCGCCGGCAGGTGGACCGGCTGGTCGAGCTGTGCGCCGACGACGCCGCGACCCGGCGGGCGGCGCGCATCGACCTGGCCCGGGCGCTGGTCAGCATGGCCCAGCCGGCGTCCGGGCCGCCGGGCACGCCGCCGGGCACGCCGTCGGGCACGCCGCCCGGGGTCCTCGCCGCCTGCGGCGGCGACGGCCTGGAACGGCTGCACCGGCTGCTGGCCCCGCCGCGCCCGCTGCCGTGGTCGTCCCGCGCCGCGATCGTGACCGCGATCGCCGCCATCCTGCTCGCTCCGGCCGCGATCGCCACGTTCGACCGGTACGTCGCCTGGGCGCCGGCGGTGCTGTTCCTGTAGCGCCCGGCTCGTGCGGGCCTGCGCGCGCCCCGGCAGCTCGACGGCCGCCAGGAGACACCGCGCGAATCCTGGCAGTGAAGTCCCCGATCAGCCCGAGCGCGAGCCTCAGCCCGCACAAGCGCCCGCGGCCGCGAACGGGCCGCGAACGCAAACGCGCCGCGAACGCAAACGCGCGCCGCGAACGCGAGCGGGCCGTGAACGCGAGCGGGCCGTGAACGCGAGCGGGCCGTGAACGCGAGCGGGCCGTGAACGCGAGCGGGCCGTGAACGCGAGCGGGCCGTGAACGCGAGCGGGCCGTGAACGCGAGCGGGCCGTGAACGCGAGCGGGCCGCGCCGGAACGACACCCAAGGGGATTGGATTTGGCCGGCGCGGCCCGCGGGGCGATGCTACTACTAATGTGCTTAGGAGTCACGCGCCTCAACTGGAGGCGATGGACAGGCCCGAGTCGCCGGGCCCGGTGCTGAGCTGCGTGCCCTCGGCGAACGCGCTGTCGAAGCGCGCCTGCAGGGCGTCGAGCTGTGAGAACTCCGCGCTGTGGGCCGACTCACTGCCCTGCGCGGCGAAGACCGAGTCCGACGACTCCGAGTCGTTGGAGTAGTTCGTGAAGTCCGTCGACTCGTACCGGCTGCCGTCGGCCCCCTCGAACTCGACGTGCTGGCCGGTCTGGAAGTCGGTGGACTCCGACGCGCTGTGGTCCTCGCCGTAGACGCCGAACTGGGACGCGAAGTCCTGCTCGCTGCCCGAGGCCTGGTGCAGCTGGTCCAGCGCACCGGACTCCTGGCCCATCTCGAACTGTCCGTATTCCATGCCGCCCGCCTCGTGCCCGCCGCCGAAGTCGCCGTACTCGCTCATCAGGTTGGTCCTCTCATACCAGGGGAATGGCTCCGATGAGCCTGACACTACTATCTCGCTTCGTAGACATGACTCCCGAAATCGTGCCAGCCGCTGACAGATGGCCGTCTCCAGCTCGACCTCCTAACTGGGGTAGTTGTACGGTACCGGTCGGCTCGATCCCCCAGCACGAGGAGCGCCGTCATGGTGAACAACGGCCTGCGACGCCTGGCCGCGTACGGCGCCGCGATCACGGCCGGCCTCACGGCCGTGCTGCTGCCGGCCGTACCCGCCGCCGCCCATGTGACGGTCAGCGCGGACAACCCGCAGGCCGGCGCGCGCAACGTCGCGATCACGTTCACCGGCGAAGGCGAGTCGTCGAAGGCCGGCATCAGCGCCGAGCGGGTGGCCCTGCCGCCCGGGATCGCGATCGGCGACGTCCAGCTCGTCGCCGCACCGGCGGGCTGGACGTTCAGCGCCGGAACGGACGGCTACACGATCTCCGGCCCGGCCCTGCGCCCGCGCGCCGACGCGGTGCACACCATCCGCGTCGCGCGACTGCCGCTCGAGACGCGCACCCTCGCCTTCAAGACCCTGGAGACGTACAGCGACGGCAGCGTCGCCCGCTGGATCGACCTGCCCGAGCCCGGCAACCCGGAGCCGCAGCATCCCGCTCCCCTGCTGACGCTGCACCCGGCGGCCGTGCCGAGCTCCGCCCCGAGTACCGTCCCGAGCCCAGCCGCCGAGCCGGGCACCATGACGCCCGTGACCGGCAGCCCCACACCGGTTGCCGCGGACACCGGCACGGGCAGCGGCAGCACGGTGGCCGCGATCGCGCTCATGTCCGCCGCGCTGCTGGTCGTCGTCGGCGTGCTGGCCCTCGTGGTGCGCAGCCGGCGACCCCGCGCCAATTCGTGAAGCCGGCCGCGAACCACGGCCCGGCCCGCCTACGCCACGAGCACGATGCGCGCGCGGACGGCACCCGACTCCAGGCGGCGGTGGGCCTGCGCCGCCTCGGGCAGCGGCATCGTGATGCGCTCCCGCATGCGCAGGCGGCCCTCGGCCAGCAGGCTCATCGCCTCGGCCAGGGCGCCGGGCGCACGCTGCGGGGTCGGGGACGACAGCCGCACCCCGAAGTCGCGGGCGTGCGGGTCGGACAGGGTGAGCACGCGGCCGGGCGAACCGGCGAGGGCGATCGCGTCGGCCAGTACACCCGTGCCGGCCGCATCGAAGACGGCGTCGACCGGCCCTTCCGCGCGGATTCGGGCGATCAGGTCCGGCCCGGCGACGACGGGCGTCGCGTCGAGTGCACGGGCCAGGTCCGCGTCGGCGGGTGAGCGCACGACGCTGAGCACCCGCACGCCGCGGGCCGCGGCAAGTTGGGTGGCGATGATGCCGACCGCGCCGGCCCCGCCGAAGAGCACAAGGGACTGGCCTTCGTGTACCGCCAGCTCTCGCAGTACACCCGCTGCTGCTTCTGCCGAGCTCGGCAGGGCCGCCGCATCGGCCCAGGGGACATTGGGTGGTTTTGGCGTCCAGGTGGCGGCGAGCGCATATTCCGCGTAGCCGCCGAGTTCGAGCAGCAGCGCGGCCACCTCGTCGCCGACGCTCGCGCCGGTGACGCCGGGTCCCAGTGCGTCGACGGTACCGGCGGCCTCGAACCCGAGCACCGCCCGCGGCGGCAGCGCGAACGCCTTCAGGTGCCCCGACCGGATCGCCAGGTCGGTCGGGCTGACGCCGGCCGCGTGCACCCGGATGCGGACCTGCCCCGGGCCGGGCTCCGGCAGCGGCACGTCGGTCCAGGTGAGCACGTCGGGCGGGCCGAATCCGTCCAGCACCACGGCCTTGGGCATCGCAGGCTCCTCACGCATCGGGCCGGGGCAGCGCTCCCGGGGCCATCGCAGCATACGTGACATGTCATGTATTTGGTGGTGACCGGCGCCACGCCGAACCGCCGGGCGCGATTGCGGGGCCTTGCATCGGGTAGGGCGCCGCGATGGAGATCCGGCAGGCCGACACGGCGGTCGTGTACACCGATCCGCAGAACGACGTGCTGAGCGAGCACGGCACCAGCTGGCCGGAGGTCGGCGCCAGCGTGACGGAGAACGGGACCGTCGCGAACATGGAGCGCATCTTCCAGACCGCGAAGCAGTACGGCTATCCGGTGTTCATCTCACCCCACTACTTCTACCCCACCGACCACGCGTGGCAGTTCGACGGCCCGCTCGAGACCGCCGAGCTCGACACGCACACCTTCGACCGGTCCGGGTCACTCGAACTGGCCGGTTTCGTGAACTCCGGAGCGGACTGGCTGGATCGCTTCAAGCCCTACATCCAGGACGGCAAGACGGTCGTCGTCAGCCCGCACAAGGTGTTCGGGCCGCAGAACAACGACCTCGTCCTGCAACTGCGCAAGCGCGGCATCCAGAACATCATCCTCGGCGGCATGCTCGCGAACATGTGCGTCGAGGCGCATCTGCGCGAGTTCCTCGAACAGGGCTTCGAGGTCGCCGTGGTCAGCGACGCCACCGCGGGACCCCGCCACCCGGACTGGGGCGACGGCTACCAGGCCGCGATCGTCAACTACCGGTTCCTGGCCCACGCGGTACTGTCCACCGACGAGACCGTCGCGAGCATGGCCCACTGACAACCGTTTGTCTGAAGCTCGGAGCAGGGCTCGGCCGGATCGTTGCCGGGCGACAGCCACGTGCACAGCGAGTGGTCCTGGGACACCGCGGTGGGCGACATGGAAGGCCGAGCGCGCGGGAGCCTTCGACCCGGCCACGTTCGAGGACGAGTTCCGCCACGCGCTGCGGGCGACCGCGCAGTCCGGCCGGGCGCTGGAGGTCAACACCCGGGTGCCGTTGCACACGACGTTGCTGCGCTGGTGGCACGACGAGGGGGGCGATGCGATCACGTTCGGCAGCGACGCCCACCTGCCCTCGGCCGTGGCGCACGGGTTCGCCGACGCCGCGCAAATGGCCGAGGCCCACGGCTTCCGGCCCGGCCGCAGTGCCTTCCACCGCTGGAGCCGGGCCGCCTGAGCACCCCGCGGCAAGCCGGCCGATCAGCCCGGCCGGCTGAGCGCCCTGCGGCAGCCGGCCGATCAGGCCCGGTGCCACGCCTCGGGTGGCGGGACGTGGCCGTCGGTGGCCTGCCAGTAGTCGCGGCTCTCGGTGATGAGCCCGGCGTCGTCGAAGCGGGCGAACGCGCACCCGGCGATGCTCACCTCGGCCCCGTCGCGGTCCCGGACGGTCGCCCAGTACTCGACCCAGGCGCGCTCACCGTCCACGACCGGAGTGTTGAACCAGACGCCGGCCACCGCGGACTCGTCGGCGAACGCGTCGCGCACGTAGGCCAGCACGCCCGCCCGGCCGTGGTGGGGCGCGCGGAACGGCAGCGAGCGGTGCACGCAGTCCGGCGCGTACAGGGCGGCGACCGCCTCGGCGTCATGGGAGCGCCAGGCCGAGACCCAGGTGTCGGCCCAGCGACGGGCGGCGGTACGGGTGTCCACGCATTCAGTATCGCAGACGCAGTGTTGTGCCAGTTGCAATAGTGTGCGTCGCACAGTAATGTTTCACGCATGCCCGACGATGAGTTGCTGGCCGCGCATCTGCAGGAGTTGCGGCGCGGGACGGTGGTCCTGGCGTGTCTGGTCGTGCTCGGGCGGCCGAACTACGGGTACGCGCTGCTCGACCAGCTCGAACGCGGTGGCTTCGCCGTCGATGCGAACACGCTGTACCCGCTGCTGCGCCGGCTCGAGAAGCAGGGGCTGCTCACCAGCGACTGGAACACCGAGGAGTCCCGGCCCCGCAAGTTCTACCGCACCAGCGCGCAGGGCGCCGCGCTCGCCGAGGCGCTGCGTGACGACTGGAGCGCCCTCGACCGCGCCTTCCACGCGCTGGACGAGCGATGACCGCCCCGCTCACGCTCACCGACCGCTACATCGACGCGGCGCTGCGACGGCTGCCCGAGCACCAGCGCCCCGACCTCGAGCAGGAGCTGCGCACCTCGATCGCCGACGCCGTCGACGCTCGCGTCGAGCGCGGCACCGAGTTCGCCGAGGCCGAGCGGGCCGTGCTCACCGAGCTCGGCGATCCTGCCCGGCTCGCCGCCGGGTACGCCGACCGGCCGTTGCACCTGATCGGGCCGCAGCTCTACCTGGAGTACACCCGGCTGCTCACCACGCTGCTGGCCGTCGTCGTGCCCGCCGTGGCGGGTTTCGTCGGCCTGCTGCGCACGCTGTCGGGCGAGTCGACGGCGTGGGAGATCGCGCTCGCGACGGGCGGGGCGGTGGTCACCACGGCGGTACACGTGGCGTTCTGGACGACGTTGCTGTTCGTCCTGCTGGAGCGGGCCGGATCGCGCGGCCGCGCCTGGACGCCGGCGGCACTGCCCGAAGAGCCTCCAAAGCGGCTACGGTACTTCGAGCTGACGGCCGAAACCCTCCTGCTCGTCGTGATCTCGGCGTTCATCCTGCTCTCCCCGTACGTCAGCCCGCAGTCCACTGCGGACGGTGCGCCGATCGGCCTGTTCGCGCCGTGGCTGTGGAAGACCGGCGTGGTCTACCTGTTCATCGCGCTGGCGGGCGCGAACCTCGCGGCGTCCTTCGCGAAGTACCACATCCGCTGGAGCGTGCCGCGAGCGCTGGCCGGCTCCCTGGTCGGCGTCGCGGGCGCCCTGGTGCTGGTCTGGCTGGCGGCCCGCGACCGCCTCGTCAACCCCGACTTCGCCGCCGCGGCCGGGTGGGGCGCCGGCGTGACCCGATGGATCAACCTGGGCCTCGTGATCGCCGGCACCCTGTCCGTGCTCAGCGCGGTCCTCGAGCACCTCAACCTCGCGAGGAGACGCTCATGAAAGCCATGACCCAGCATCGGTACGGTGACGCGAGCGCCCTGCACTACGCCGACGTCGACCGCCCGGAGCCCAGCGCCGGCGAGGTGCTCGTCAAGGTGGCGGCCGCCGCCCTCAACCACGCCGACCGCGTCGACGTGCACGGCCTGCCCGCCATCGCCCGGCTGGCCTTCGGCGTCCGCCGCCCCCGCCGGCCGATCCCGGGCCGGGCCGTCGCCGGCACGGTCGAGGCCGTCGGCGCGAACGTGCACGCCTGGACACCGGGCGCCGCGGTACTGTGCGAGACGAGCAAGGGCGGGTTCGCCGAGTACGCGACGGTGCCGGCGAACCGCCTCGCCGCCAAGCCGGACGGCGTCACGTTCGAGCAGGCGGCGACGCTCCCGGTGGCCGCGACGACCGCCCTGCAGGCCGTCCGCCTGGCCGGCCTGGAGCGCCGCCCCGGCCTGTCGCTGCTGGTCAACGGCGCATCCGGCGGCGTCGGCACGTTCGCCGTGCAACTCGGGCGGCTGTTCGGTGCGCGCGTGACCGCGGTGTGCAGTGCGCGCAACGCCGAACGCGCACTCGCGCACGGCGCGACGACCGTCATCGACTACACCCGCGAGAACGTCACCCGCGGCCCGGAGCGCTACGACGCCATCATCGACCTCGCCGGCGGTCACCCGACCGGGGCGATGCGCCGCCTCCTGCGCGCCAACGGCGTGTACATCGCCTCGTACGGCGCCGGCGGCCGCATCCTCGGCCCGCTCCCCCGCCTGCTCCCCCTGGCCGCGAGCTCCGCCACCCACGGTGGCCGGCTCAAGCTCCTGGTGGCCAGGCCCGACCCCGCCGACCTGGTCACCCTGGCCGCGATGGTCGCCGACGGCCGGCTCACCCCGCACATCGAGCGCGTCTTCCCCCTCAGCGCCACCGCCGACGCCCTGCACCGGCTCGAAACCGAACACGCCCGCGGCAAGACCGTCATCGCCGTATGGTCACCGGATGCGTGAAGTACAGCTGTCCGCGGGGCGGATCGTGCAGTACGGGCACTGGGGCCGCCCCGTGCTCGTGTTCCCGTCCGAGGGCGGCGACGCCCACGAGTACGCCGAGCGCGGCATGGTGCACGCCCTCACCCCGCTGATCGAGGCCGGGCGGATCAAGGTGTACTGCGTCGACTCCCGCGACGCCGGCTCGTGGTCCGCCCGCCACCTCCCCCTCGAGGAGCGGGCGCGGCACCACGAGCGGTTCGAGGCCTGGATCGTCGGCGAGGTCGTCCCGTTCGTGCACGACGACACCGGCCCGGACATCATCGCGACCGGCTCGTCGCTCGGCGCGTACCACGCCCTGAACCTCGCCCTGCGCCACGCCCACCTGTTCCCGCAGGCGATCTGCCTGTCCGGCAACTACGACGCCGGCTCGTGGGCGGCGTGGGGCGAGCGCGGCGACGCGACGTACTTCAACAACCCGGCCGACTACGTCCCCGGCCTGCACGGCGCCCACCTCGACTGGCTGCGCTCCCGGCTGTCGCTGGTCCTGGTGTGCGGCCAGGGCCAGTGGGAGGACACCACCGGGTCGCTGGAGCAGACCCGCCGGATGGCCGCGATGCTGCACGACAAGGCGATCCCGTGCGAGCTCGACGTGTGGGGCCCGCAGTGGCCGCACGACTGGCCGTCATGGCAGGCGCAGATCGCCAAGCACCTGCCCCGCTTCTGCTGAAAGCTCAGCCGGTGTACCCGCGGTCGCCGGGCATGGCCCGCACCCTGACCCCGCCGGCGGTGAGGAACTGCCGGATCTGGGCGGCGTGCTCCACGACGTGCAGCGGCAGGCTCCCGACCAGAACCCCGAAGAGCATGCCATGGTACCGGTGGGAGCTTGGCAGTTCCCGAGCCGCCAGTTCCTCGGTGAGCCCGTCGAGGGACTGGCGCGCGCGGTCGCGGCAGCACTGGACGTACCGGAGAAGCTCTGGCTTGGAAAAGGCGCGGTTGGGAAAGCCCCAGGTGTTGTCGTCAAACGGCGGCGGGGGCGCCCACGGCTCGAACTCGCCGGCCAGGTCGTAGTCGAGCGTGCTGAGCGCGTGATAGCCGAGGAACCAGGGCGCCGAGCCGTGCAGTCCCCCGTGCGGCGCGGGCGCGGTGGGCGCCTCGTCCGGCCACAGGTCGACCTCCCACAGCTCGTCGGGGCAGTCGTGGAGGCCGGCCTCCATCAGCCGCAGCGCCTGCTCGAAGTTCTGGGCCATGCTCTGCACGAACACATTCGACACACTGCCGGTATACCGCACGGCGGCACGGGTGGCATGTGCTGGACTGGCGGCATGCAGATGCGTCCCGTGGAGTTGGCGGCGATCCGGGCCGGCGAGGTCGACCTGGCGTTCCGGCGGTGGGACCGGCCGCGGGTCAAGGTCGGCACCCGGATGCGGACCGCCGTCGGGCTCGTCGAGATCACCTCCGTCGACCGGGTGGCGCCGAGTTCGCTGACCGCCAAGGACGCGCGCCGGGCCGGAGCGGGGTCCCTCGCAAAGCTCCGGGAAGGGCTGGACCGGGTGCACGCCGAGCGGCCGGTGTACCGGATCGGGCTGCGGTACGCGGGCGACGACCCCCGGCTCGCGCTGCGCGAGGCGGTGCCGGACGCGGCGGAGATCGAGACGCTCGTCGCCTGGCTCGACCGGCTCGACCACGCCTCGCCGACCGGGCCGTGGACCCGGGCGACGCTGCTGCTCATCGACGCGCAGCCGGCCCGGCGGGCGCCCGACCTCGCCGAACAGGTGGGGCGGGACACCGCGTCGTTCAAGATCAATGTGCGCAAGCTCAAGGAGCGCGGGCTGACCGAGTCGCTCGACATCGGGTACCGGCTCTCGCCGCGGGGCGCCGCCGTGCTCGACCACGAGGGGCATCCGCGGGCGAGCGCCGGGCGGCCCGAGCCGGAGCCGGGCATCCCGCTGCCGCGGATCGGGGCGGCCGCGAACCGGGCGCTGACCGCGCACGGGGTGGTCCGGCTCGAACAGGTCGCCGGGCTCACCGAGGCCGACCTGCTCGCCCTGCACGGGGTCGGGCCCTACGCCGTCCGGCAGCTGCGGGCGGCACTGGAGGCGGCCGGGCTGGCGTTCCGTCACGGCGCGTGAACGCAGGACGCAGGTGAACCGGACAGGGGCCTCGATCGTGGACGTGCTGAGGCCGGACAACCCGGGGCACATGCGAAGGAGGCGAGGCCGTGGCTCGCCCGACCGACTGGGACAAGGTCGGCCTCGGATCGGACCCGACGCCGGGGGACCCGGGGCGGATCGACGAGGTCATCGCGTCCATCCGTGAGCTGGGGCAGGTCGCCCGGGACGTGGACGACGGGCTCGCCGGGGTGCTGGAGACCGCCGGGCCGAACGCGTTCGTGGGGCAGACCGCCGACGCGCTGCGGGAGAAGATCTCGGATCGGCTGCGCGGGTTCGTGCAGAGCCTCGCCGAGGCGTTCGAGTGGTCGGTCACCGCGCTCACGACCTACAACACGACGCTGCGGGATCAGCAGTGGCGGGCCGACAACGCGCTGAACCAGGGCCGCGGGATGGCCGAGGACGACCCGGCGCGGCAGAGCCTGACCGACACCGCCAAGAACGCGGGCACCGCCGTGTCCGATGCCGCCGGTACCGCATCCAGCAGGATCGTCGAGGCGTACGAGCACATCAAGCAGCCCATCTCCGGCTGCGAGGAGTTCTGGGAGATCTTCAAGTGGATCGCGATCGCGCTGATCCTGCCCGCACTCGTGTTCGGCGGACCGATCGCCCTGGTCGCGCTCGGCGTCAACATGGTGCTGTTCATCAAGACGGCGGTCGACTTCGCCCAGGGCAAGGCCTCGGCGCTCGAGTTCTTCCTCTCGGCGCTGGGCATCCTCGCGCCGACGACCCGCGCGGTGCCGATCTTCCAGCTGATCAAGACCGGGGCGCAGCTGGCCTGGAACGGGCTCAAGGCCGGCGCGTTCGCGGTGTTCAAGTTCTTCGGCAACACCTTCAAGGGGATCGTCTCCCACCCGTTCGTGCTGTTCCCGGGCCTGCACGACATGGTCGCGCTCAGCGGCAGCTGGGTGAAGGGCGCCGGGCTGTGGGTGCAGGCCGGCATCAAGGACCTGCCGTCGTTCATGGCGACCACCCTGAGCAAGGGCGGCCTGTTCGTCGTCAACGGCGTCAAGGGCATCGGCAACGTCGTCGCCGCCACGCCGAGCTTCCTGGCCAAGATCGGCAGCTCGACCTGGGCGTTCCTGGGCCGCGAGTTCGGCGGGAACCGGTGGCTGCGGCTGTTCCTGCCGGCCGAGGCCGACGAACTGCACCTGGGCGTCTGGCAGGCGACCAAGCTCGCGGTCTGGGACCGCGGCGTGCTCGGCAAGCACATCTTCGGCCTGCCCAAGCCGCACCCGGTGCTGCCGGAGCGCGGCGTCGACATCCCGTCGATCAAGTTCGCGGAGATGCGGGCCGGGGATCTGGCGGTACCGCCGCGGCTGCAGTTGCCGAAGATCACGGACTTCGGCGGCCTCGGGCACCTCGGGCAGCACTTCACCCCGCCGACGATGCACATCCCGACCACGTTCGGCGACTCGCTGCACTTCAGCGGCGATGCGGTGCGCAACCTCGACGCGCTGCTGCTCTCGCCGATGGACACGATCTCGAAGGTGCGCATCGAGGCGTGGGCGGAGCGGGCCGTCAATCCTGTCCTGACCAACGTGGACCACATCACGGGCATCAGTTCCGCGGTACACCTCCAGCCCCCGACCGTCGCGCACCTCGCCGGCGGGACGGGCTTCTCCAGTACCGTCCACGCGCTCGACCTGCCCAATCTGCACATGCCGCCGATGGCCAACGGCGTGAACCACCTCAACACGCTGCACGCCCTGGACCTGCCGAACGTCCACGTGCCCGCCGCGACCAACGGCGCGATCGGCGCGCACGCGGTGACCATGCCGAGCGTGCATCTGGACACGCCGGCGCTGGGCAACGTCGGCTCGCTGCACGTGGGCGCGGTCCCGCCGGCGCCGGTGCACGCCATCGACGCGATCGGGTCGGCCGCCGTCACGCCACCCGCGTTGCATCTCATGAACGGGATGCCGACCTCGGCGCTCAACGGGGCCGGGGCGCGGATCGCCGACCACACCAGCCTGGCCATCAACGCGCAGCACGTCTCCATGGACCTCGGTACGATCGGCCGGCACCTCGACACGCCCGCCGTGCACGTCGAGGCGCCCGCGGTCAACGCAATCGTGACGCCGCCGCCGGTCGCCAGCATCGCGTCGACCGCTCCCCCGGCCCCCGTGGCGCCGATCGCGTCCATCGCCCCGCCGGCCCCCGTCTCGCACGTCGGGGCGGTGACGCCGCCGGCGTCGGTGAACCACATCGCGACCACGGCGCCGCCGCCGGTCACGCACCTGGTCCAGACCCCGCCGGCGATCATGCACAGCGACATCGCGGCGCACGTGGCGGTGACGCCGCCGGCCGTGCACGCGAACCCGACGCCGGTCAGCGCGATCCAGACGCCGCCCGCCATCGCGCACACGGACATCACCGCGCACGTCGGGGCCACGCCGCCGGCGGTGCACGTCAACCTGCACCCGATCGAGCGCACGCCCACCATCGGCGCCGGCCACATCGAGACGGTCGCCCACCCGGCGCCGTCCCACCCGGCCGCCATCCACGCGATCGACACGCCGACCTTCAGCGCGGGCACCGTGCCCACCATCCACACCGGCAACGTGCCGACCGTCCACACGGGATCGGTCCCGACCGTCCACACCGGATCCATCAACGCGGTCCACACCGGCGACTTCAGTCCCGCGCACATGGCCGGGGCGCCGAAGGTGGACGAGCTCGTCGTCACCGCGCCCGGGGCGGCGATGCCGAAGACGGTCGACCGTACGCCGCCGACCGTCAACCCGGCCCACAACGCCGGCGCCGACGTCCACGCCGGGGCCGGCCCGCTCGACCCGATCAGCGCGACCGCCGTCGTCGGCCTGGTGCAGACCCAGCTCGCCGGGGCCGGGCGCCTGGCCAGGGCCGAGACCGGGCTCGACAACGCCATCCACGCCGCCGGCAGCCCCGGCAAGGCGGTCAGCCTCCCGGGCAGCGGCCTCGAGGCGGCCTGGCGGCGCGACAGCGACCGGATCGGCGAGCTGTTCGGCGGCGCCGACGACCCGCTGCGCAGCAAGAAGATCGAGACGTGGGCGCAGTACACGCGGGCGCGCCACGAGCTCGGCCGGATCGAGCAGGCCTGGAACGACCTCATGGACCGCCCCGGCGGCTCGTCGAAGGGTCCGACGGCGGTCGAGGTGCGGGCGGAACGCACGTACGCGGCGGCCATCACCCGGGTCGACCGGATCGTGCGGGACCTGAAGACCCTGGGCGTCGACCCGGTGACGATGGACCTGCGCATCGCCGAGCTCACCGCCGAGTCGGTCAAGGCCCGGCCCCGGCTGCTCGGCGGCGGCCAGCCGTTCTCCAAGCCGGTCCCGGAGGCGTTCGACCCGCACGTCCCGCTGCGAAACGCCGACGGTTCGGCCTCCGACCTGCGGGTCGAGATCCAGCTGACGCACGGCACCGAGTCGTTCCGGGTCGTCGACGCGCTCGACGCGCCGATCCCGCACTTCCAGGCCACGGCCCACGGCGACATGGGCTTCCAGATCACGGACCTCCGCACGGCCGGGGATTTCCGCCGGTACGACGATGCCGGCAATCTGCTCGCGACCGGCCGCCCGATCCAGGGGCACCCCGGCTGGTCCCATGTCGACCCGGCGGGCGGCCAGCCACACCTGGAGGTTCCGGCCGGCTACCAGGCGAATCCCCACGCCGCTGGATTCCAGGTCGACAACCTCAACAACGCCGGGCATTTCGAACGCTTCGACGTCAACGGCACCCTCACCCACACCGGCCGCCCGATCCAGAACCACCCCGGCTGGTCCCACGTCGACCAGGCCGGTGGCCAGCCCCACCTGGAGGTCCCCGCCGGCTACCAGGCGAATCCCCACGCCGCTGGATTCCAGGTCGACAACCTCAACAACGCCGGGCATTTCGAACGCTTCGACGTCAACGGCACCCTCACCCACACCGGCCGCCCGATCCAGAACCACCCCGGCTGGTCCCACGTCGACCAGGCCGGTGGCCAGCCCCACCTCGAAGTCCCGGCCGGCTACCAGGCGAATCCCCACGCCGCTGGATTCCAGGTCGACAACCTCAACAACGCCGGGCATTTCGAACGCTTCGACGTCAACGGCACCCTCACCCACACCGGCCGGCCAGTCCAAGGCCACAACGGCTGGTCCCACGTCACACCCACCGGCGGCGGCCAGCCGCACCTGGAGGTCCCCGGCGGCTACCAGGCCAATCCCCACGCCGGTGGATTCCAGGTCGACAACCTCAACAACGCCGGGCATTTCGAACGCTTCGACGTCAACGGCACGCTCACCCACACCGGCCGCCCGATCCAGAACCACCCCGGCTGGTCCCACCTCACCCCGACCGGCGGCGGGCAGCCACACCTGGAGGTCCCCGGCGGCTTCCAATCCAACGCCCACGCGGGCGGAGGGTTCCAGGTCGACGACCTCACCAACGCCGCGCACTTCGAGCGGTTCGACGTCAACGGCACGCTCACCCACACCGGAGTTCGCGCCGACGGGCTCACCGGGGCCGTCGAGCACAACCTGGTCCAGCCCGCCGGCGGGGCCTGGCACGCCGAGGACCTCGCGACCGGGGCGCAGATCCCGCACCTCAACGTCCAGCGCCTCGGCAACAACGACTTCCGGGTCACCGACACGCGCGGGCTGCACAACGGCGAGTACAAGGTGCACACCCCCGACGGCGCGGTCCGCTCGCAGGCGTTCAACGTGATCCGCGACGGCGCGCCGACCACCCGGCAGTTCGTCGTCGACGTGCCGGGCGGGTCGTGGCGGTTGCATGACGGCGGCGCCGCGGTACCGAATCCGGGCCCCTTCCAGCGCGGCTCCGCGGACCTCACCGGGGCCGGGAACGGGCAGATCAAGCTGCTCACCGACACCAAGGCGGAAATGTTCAACCGGCGGGTCGTGCCCGGCACCACCCAGACCCTCGACGTGTTCCGGACCGTCGGCCACGACCTGCGCGGCGGGCAGCGTCCACAGTGGGCGAAGTTCGACCAGAACGGGGTGCTGCTCGACCACGGCATCCGGCGCTTCGACAACTCCGCGGTCCAGTGGCGCGACATCAGCCACACCGGCGCCCCGAAGCACACCATCCGCACGTCGCTCGGCGGTGGCGAGGTCATCGCCACCCGCGACGCGCTCGGGCAGTGGACCTGGACGCGGCTCGACCCCAACGGCGCGCCGCTGGGCAACGGCACCCGCACCCTCGACCTCGACGGCGGCTGGACCGACACGGTGGCGGGCGGCGGCATCGCCCAGCGCCAGTTCGGCAAGTGGCACGGACCGGACAACGCCGGGATGTACAAGGAGTACGACCTCGGGAACGGCACGTGGAAGTCGCAGTCGCCGCACGGCAAGGACGCCGGGAAGCTGCAGAACCTGCCCGGCGGCGGCACCCTGGAGACCGCCCGCTGGTCCGAGCAGCGCCCGCCGCAGTGGGTACGCCGGTTCGTGACCGGGGTGCCGGACGCGGTGTTCGGCGCGCACGGCAACCAGTTCCTGCGCACCGACACGAAGTTCCAGCTGTTCACGTGGACGAAGGTGGACGCCGCCGGGGTGCGCACCGACGGGTTCCGGTTCGTGTCGATGAACGAGGCCGTGTACGACGTGGCGCGGGACGGGCGCTTCGTGCGGTACCAAGGGAAACTGGAACACGGCAACGCGCTCAGCGTCGGGCATGACCTGCACGCACCCCCGCCGGGCGCGCACGTGCCGTGGTCGGAGGGGCCGGGCAACCTCAGCGGCACCCGGGTGTTCTTCGGCCGGGGCGCGCACGCCGACGGGCGGGTGTGGGAGGACCAGTTCATCGACGCCGGCAACGTGCGGGTGGCCCGGGCCGGGTTCGCCGACGGGTCGGTGCGCGAGTTCCAGCGCCCGCCGGCGGTCGGCAACGCCACCGGGGCGCAGGCGTCCCGGCTCGACGCGTTCGAGGCGCCGAACCGGCCGTGGGTGCAGCGCAACATCCACGGCGAGATCGTCGGGCGCTCCGACGACTTCCCGGCGATGGCGCCCGGCGGCGGCCCGGACGTGCACGTCCAGGCGACCGGCGGGGCCACGACGCGCAAGTGGACCTGGAACGACGGCACGAACTCCGGTACCCGCGACTGGGGCCGCAACTTCAACGGCCCGCACGCCACGTTCGACGACAGCTTCCGGGACTTCCAGCGCATCAACGGCGTCGACCAGCTCGTGCGGGAGCGGCGGATGGTCGACGGCGGGTCCTATGTGGACGCGTGGCGGGTCGACAACGCGGCCGGCGGGCACACCTGGGAGTGGCGGCGGGTCGACAGGCACGGCAACGTCACCGCCCCGGGCGGCGCGACCCGCGAGTGGTGGAACGGCAACGCGTGGCAGGCGCAGTGGACACCGGGCGCGGTTCGCTTCCGCGACCTGACGCCGTCGGCCGCCGGGCCGGTGCTGACCCGGGAGGTGCCCGCCGGCGACATCGCCCGGGTTCGCGAGTTCCGCGGCGGCGACCGGGGCGTGTGGAAAGAGTTCGACATGGGCGCCGTGGTCCGGGAGCGCAAGCCGCTGCCCGGGGTCGGCTTCCTGGAGACCGACGCGTGGCGCGGGCAGTGGCGGCAGTACGACAACCTGGGCAACATCGTCGCCGGCCGCGACGACGCGGGCTGGGTGCACGTGCCGGGCGTCGGGCGGGGCATGGACCTGGCCGGGCGGGAGCTGGACTACCGCGGCTGGGCGTCGGAGATCCGCGGCTGGAACCGGCGCATCCGGGAGAGCAACCGGATGGCCTGGGGCGGCGAGCTGCACGTCGGCAATCTCAACGAGGCGCTGTACAAACCGTACTGGCAGCACGCCCTGCAGAAGATCGCGCTGGAGTTCGCGCAGGAGTTCCTGCTGGAGTTCACGGCGAACCTCATCGTCAACGCGATCGTCGACGCCATCGCCGGCAAGCAGTTCAACGGCCAGGACGCGCTCAAGGCGTTCGCGAACGCGGCGGTCGGCTCGGCGGTGAAGAGCGCGGTCGGCTCGCTGATGCACGAGAACCGGTTCGGGCCGCTGCAGCGCACCGCGGACTTCAAGGCGGGCCTGGGCAACATCGACGGCGGCAAGTCCTGGTTCCGCAAGCCGATCAACCACGACAAGCACTGGAGCAACGAGTGGGCCGGCAACGAGACGGCGACCCGCTGGCGCGGCGGCACCTATGACTTCGCGTTCAACGTCCCGGTCGCCGGGCTCACCGGCTTCGTCAACGGCGCGATGAACGCCTCGGTGTTCGGCATCACCAACGCCAACGGCGACACCATCTACCTGTCGGGCGGGGCGGCGGCGTTCGACGGGCTGCTCGCGGCCGCGTCCGGCGTGACCGGCGCGGTGACCACAACAATCGGCAAGACGCTGTTCAACTCCGGCCTGGGCGGGCGGGCGTTCCACCGCCAGGGCCTGGCCGAGTTCGGGTTCCAGCTGCCGTGGAAGGTCGTCGAGAAGGTCGTCACCTCGGAGCTGCTCAAGGCGTTCCGGGCCAGCGACAACCCGTGGTACTACCAACCCGGAGGCTGGGCATGACCGTCCATCTCGTGGCTCCCGGCCGCCGCGGCGCGCACCGCGACCTGGCCACGGCGCTCAAGGCGGCCGCGCCGGGCGACACGGTCGTCGTGGCCCCGGGCCGGTACGCGGAGTCGCTGCGCCTGGACAAGCCGGTCACGCTCCAGCCGGAGGCGGGCACCGGGAGCGTCGAGCTCACGCCGCCGGGGGCGGAGCCCGTGCTGACGGTGACGGCCGACTGCGTGGTGCACGGCTTCACGATCCATGGCACCAGTCCGGCGCAGGTCCTGGTGTCCACAGTGGATGGCGGCGGTCTCGCATTGCATGACGTGTCAATCAAGTGCGGCCGCGTCGAGGCCCGCGACGGTGCCGCCCTGCTGCTGCAGGACTGCGCCATCGAAGGGGCCAAGGGCGCCGCCCTGCACGTGGCCGGCCCCGCCCGCGCCGAGGCCACCGACGTGCGCATCGGCGACGGGGCCGGCGTGGTGGTGTCCGGCGACGCCCAGTTCTCCGCCACCCGCCTGCGCCTGTTCGCCACCGAGGGCTCCGCAATCCGCCTGCGCGGCACGGCCCGCCTCGCCCTGACCGACTGCCGCATCGACCGCGCCGGGCGCACCGGCCTGCTGCTCGAGGACGCCGCCACCGCCCTGGCCGACCAGAGCAGCATCGCCGAGGCGGGGACTGCCGCGGTACAGGTGAATGGCGCTTCAAGGGCGAAGCTGACGGAGTGCCGGATCACCGGACCGGGCGCCAGCGGCCTGGTCGTGGCCGACGACGGCGAGCTCGTCGCCGAGGACTGCACCGTCCGCGACGCCGGCGCCAACGCGCTGCTCGTCACCGGCGCGGCCAAGGCGCTGCTCACCGGCTGCCACCTGGTCGGCTCGGCGTTCGGCGCGGTGCACGGGGCCGGCACCGCGGTCCTGAGACTGGAGCGCTGCCGGGTGCTGCGCGGCGCCGAGCACGGCGTGCACGCGGCCGACGACGCCGCCGTCGAGCTGTCCGGCTGCGACCTGTCCGACCTGGCCCTCAGCGGCGTGCACGCCACCGGCCAGGCGCGACTGTCCGCACGGGACTGCCGCGTCGACGGCGCCGACATCGGGGTGCAGCTCGCCTCGGCCGCGGCGGCGACCGTCACCAACTGCACCGTAGTACGTCCAACAAAGGTTGGATTCGAGGTCACCGGCACCGGCGCGGTCGCCCTGGCCGACGTCGCCGTCCGGGACGCGGGCGCGGCCGGGATCGTCGTGCAGAGCGCGGCCGACGTGCGCATCGACGGCGCCACGGTGACCGGCGGCGGCGGCTCCGGCCTGGTCGTGTGGACGGGCGCGAAGCCGGTCGTGTCGGGGCTGCGGGTGCACGGGGTGGCCAAGAACGGGGTCTTCGTCGCCGACGACGCCGCGGCCACCATCGACGACTATCGCATCACCGAGCCGGGGTTCACCGCGGTCCACGTCGGCGAACGCGCGACACTGGCTGAAAAAGCGGCCGTTGTACCGCATGATGCTCCGACCCCGGACGAGGAGAGCCTCGACGACCTGCTCGGCGAGCTCGGCGTCCTCGTCGGCCTCGACCGCGTGAAGCGTGACGTGCACACCCTCGTGAAGCTCATGCAGACGGTCAGGATGCGCCAGGAGGCCGGGCTGCCCGCGCCGCCGCTGAGCCGCCACCTCGTCTTCGCCGGCAACCCCGGCACCGGCAAGACCACCGTGGCCCGGCTCTACGGCCGGCTGCTCAAGGCGCTCGGCCTGCTGCGCCGCGGGCACCTCGTCGAGGTCGACCGGTCCGCGCTCGTCGGCGAGTACGTCGGGCACACCGGCCCGAAGACCGCCGCCGCCGTCACCAAGGCCCTCGGCGGCGTGCTGTTCATCGACGAGGCGTACTCCCTCGTGCCCCGCTTCGGCGACGACTTCGGCCACGAGGCGATCGCGACGCTGGTGAAGATGATGGAGGACCACCGCGACGACGTGGTGGTCATCGTGGCCGGGTACCCCGACGAGATGGCCCGGTTCGTCGGCGCCAACCCGGGCCTCGCCTCCCGCTTCACCCGCACCCTGCACTTCGACGACTACGACACCGCCCAGCTGGTGGCGATCGTCGAGCACCAGGCCGGCGAGCACCGCTACGAGCTCACCGGGCCCGCCACGGCCGGCCTGTCCGCGTACTTCGACGCCCTGGAGCGCGGCGAGGGGTTCGGCAACGGCCGCCTCGCCCGCCAGGTGTTCCAGGAGCTGACCGAGCGGCAGGCGCAGCGCGTCGCCGAGCTCGACGGCGCCGGCCCCGACGACCTCGTGCTGCTGCTGCCCGAGGACCTGCCTTCTGTGAGGAGCGACCGTGCCCCAGTCCGATGACACCTTCGCCGCCGCGTACGCGCGCAAACCGGCGACCGCGGCGCGCGGGCTGCTGCCGGACCGCCGCGTGTGGATCGCCGCCGGCGGGCTGGCCGTGCTGGCGGTGCTGGTGGCGGTACCGCTTTCGTGGAGCCGCCCCGCCGATCGGCCTCAGGTGGCCGAGCCGCCGCAGTACGCCTTCCCCGCCGCGGTCACCCAGGCGGTGCCGTCGCCGAGCGCGACCACCGCCGTCCCGACGTCACCCGCCCCGGGCAAGTCGGCCACCCCGACCGCCGCCAAGCCTCCGGCCAAGACCGGCGGTGCGGGCGCTCCGGCGACGACGAAGGCCGCCCCGACCACCGTCGGCGCCCAGGGCCAGAAGCCGCCGCCGGCCACCACGAACGCCCCCACCATCCCGGGCCGCGCCATCGTCGGCGTCCAGTCGGGCCTGTGCCTGAGCGCGAACGCCGGCAAGGACGGCAGCGCCCTGACGATCGCCCGCTGCGACGGCTCCGCGGTGCAGCACTGGGAGCAGCTCGGCGACGGCACGATCCGCACCGTGTCCCTGTGCATGGACGCCGCCTGGGCCTCGACCGACGACTACACCCAGATCCAGGTCGCCGGGTGCAGCGGCAACCAGGCCCAGCAGTGGCGCCTCAACGGCTCCAACGACCTGGTGGGCAAACAATCCAACAAGTGCGCCGACGTCTTCGGCGAGAAGACCGCACCGGGCAGCGCCATCAAGCTGTGGCCGTGCAACGGCAAGAACAACCAGAAGTGGTACTGGAAGTGACTCAAGCGTGGCAGCGCACCCTCACGAGGACCGTCTCGGGCGGGACGGCGTCGATGTAGGCCGACAGCGCCGCGGCGTGCACGTCGGCGCCGCGGTCCCCGGTCGCCTCGCTGAGCCAGTCCCCGTCGAGCGTGACGTACACGTACGTCGACAACGCCTGGGCCGCGGCCCGGGCGAGATGCGCGTCCCGGCCGCCGGACCACAGCCGCCGCAGACCCCGCGGCCGCACCGGCAGCGCCGCCCCGCCGCCGGCCGGCTCCCAGCGGTCCCAGGTGGCCGCAGGATCGTACGGCCCGCGCGTGTAGTCCGGTCGTACGGCGCGAGCGCCGCACCGACGGCCGCCGTCACCTCGTCAACGGGCGTCGGCGGCAGGAAGACGGTGGCGTAGAAATGCACAGCGCGGCATCCTACGGCCGGCGCGCGCCCGCACGCCGCAGGCATTGCCGCCCGGCCGGGTGTCGATCGGCGGGCTGGCCGCTCAGGGCTCGATGACCAGCCGGGCGATGGCCGGGCCGCGCAGCGTGAAGCGGTAGTGCAGGTCGACGACGCCGCCGGGGAAGTCGCCCTCGAGGTGCTGCACCACGTCGTACCGCTCGTCGTCCAGCCGCGTGGCCGAGACCAGTTCGGTGGTGTACGTGTATTCCGACGCGGCACTGCCGAGCCATTCGCGGATGGCGTCCGTGCCGTGGTGGCTGTGGCCCTCGTCGACCACCTCGGCGTCGGGCGTGAACCAGGCGATCGCCCGCTCGGTGTCGCGGGCGTTGTGCGCGGTCAGGTAGGTCGCGATTGCCGGAGAAAGATCCATACGCCGACCGTAGAAGCTCTCCCGGGGAGAGGGTCAACACCGCGTGCATGTTCACGCGCGCGACGCGGCCGGGGCCTCGCGCCGGGCGCTGTGATGGACCGTTCGGCGGGACGGTGGCGATGATGGGCGCCATCCATCCCGTTCGACGAAGGAGTTTCCGTGTCCATTCGCCGTCATCGGCGCCGGGTCGTGGCCGCCGTGGCTGCGGCGGCGGGTGTCGCCTTCGCCGCCGGCTGGTACGTGGTCGGGTCGGCGGCGGCGGGCACGCTGTCCGGCACCCTGTACCGCGACCCTGACTCGCAGGTCGTCCGCTGGGTCGCCGCGAACGCGAGCGACTCGCGCATGCCGGTCATCCGGGACAAGATCGCCAGCCAGTCGCAGGCGCGGTGGATGGCGAACTTCAACATCTCGACTATTCAGTCCGAGGTTTCCTCGTTCGTGGGCGCGGCCAACGCCGTGAACCAGGTGCCGGTGCTGACGAGCTACGCGATCCCGAACCGAGACTGCGGCGGGGCGAGCGCGGGCGGGGCGCCGGACCTCAACCAGTACCAACAATGGATCAGCGGTTATGCCAGGGGCCTCGGCAACCGTACCGTCATCGTGATCATGGAAACCGACGCGCTGGCGCTGCAGACGTGCCTGAGCTCGACCGAAATCCAACAGCGGGCGCAGGCGATCAGCACGGCGGTGCAGACGCTGAAGTCGGGCAACCCCAACGCGAAGGTGTACCTCGACGGCGGGCACTCGGCGTGGAACTCCGCGTCGGAGCAGGGTTCGCGGCTGGTGGCGGCCGGCGTGCAGTACGCCGATGGATTCTTCACCAATGTCTCGAACTTCCAGCCGCTGGGCAACGAGCAGGCCTACGGCCGGTCGATCATCTCGTACCTGCAGAGCCGGGGGATCAGCGGCAAGCGCCAGGTCATCGACACCAGCCGCAACGGTGGCGCGGCCGGCGACTGGTGCGCCGACGACAACACCGACCGGCGCATCGGCAACTACCCGACCCTGAACACGGGCGACGCCAACATCGACGGGTATCTGTGGATCAAGCCGCCCGGTGAGGCCGACGGCTGCAGCTACGCCGCCGGCAACTTCGTCCCCGCCCTGGCCTACAGCCTGGCTTCGAGCGCCCCGTACCCGCCGGCCGGCTCCCCGACCCCCTCGGCGTCGGCGTCCCGTTCGCCCAGCGCGAGCGCCTCGCCGTCGGCGTCCCGATCCCCCAGCGCGAGCACCTCGCCTTCGCCGAGCCGCTCGACCGGCGGCGGTGGCGGGGCGTGCAGCGCGGCGTACCAGACGACGAGCTCCTGGCAGGGCGGCTTCCAGGGCAACGTCACCGTCACCGCGGGCGCTTCGGCGATCAGCGCGTGGACGGTGACCTGGACCTTCGCGGGCGGCCAGTCGATCACCCAGCTCTGGAACGGCACCCTCACGACCAGCGGCGGCAACGTCACGGTGCGGAACATGCCGTACAACGGCGCACTGGGCGCGGGCGCCTCGACGCAGTTCGGCTTCACCGCGAACGGCAACGCCACGACGCCGACGGTGAGCTGCACCGCTTCCTGACCCGCCGGCCGGCGCGCGGGCGATCGTCGCCCGCGCGCCGGTGGTTGGCGCATCGGGTTCCTGACTCCGGTGGTCCGCACGCCTCGGGCCCGTGGCACCGTGCTGCCATGGGACGCCTGGCGAGGATGACGGTGGCGGCGGTGGTCGCGGCGAGCGGGGCCGTGCTCGGCATGTCCGGGCCGGCCCACGCCGCGGTGCCCGGCACGGTCGCGATGGACTATCCGTGGCGCCTGCAGTACCTGGCCGCCGCCCACCAGACCAACACGATCACGGTGACCGAGTCCGGCGGCTGGACCTACGTCGACGACGTCTACGCCATCGCCGCCGGGGCCGGGTGTTCGGCGGTACCGATGGATGCCACCAGGGTGCGGTGCGCGAGTGCCCCGATCACCGCGATCGTCGTCAACGCCGGCAACGGCAACGACACGATCACGATCGGCGGCAGCGTCGACGAGTCGGTGACCACCAGCCTGCTCGGCGGCGACGGCAACGACACCATCAACGGCGGTGCCGGGCTCGACGGCATCTGGGGCGGTCCGGGCGCCGACACCATCAACGGTGGCGGCGGCCTCGATGCGGCGATGTACAACGAGCCCACCCGCGCCGCCGGCGTCCACGTCGACCTCGACGGCGCGGCGGGCGACGACGGCGAGCCGGGCGAGGGCGACACCGTCGGCGCCGACGTGAAGAGCGTCTACGGCACCGCCCACGACGACGTCCTGACCGGCAACGCCGCCAACAACCAGATCGTCGGCGACGGCTATCTCCCCGGCGCCACCGGCAACGACACGATCACCGGGCTCGGCGGCGCGGACACGCTGCAGGGCGGTCCGGGCAACGACCTGATCAACGGCGGGACCGGCGCGGACGTCATGCACGGCGACGAGGGGCTCGACACCGTCACCTACGCCGGGCGCGCCGACGCGGTCGTCGCCGACCTCGACGGGGTGAACGGCGACGACGGCGCGCCCGGCGAGGGCGACACCATCGACGCCGACGTGGAGAACCTGACCGGCGGCCGCGGCGACGACACGCTGACCGGCAACGCCGGCACCAACGTCCTGATCGGCGGCCAGGGCGTCTGCACCCTGCTCGGCCCGTGCACGACCGGCGGCGACGACATCCTCGACGGACAGGGCGGCAACGACCGGCTCGACGGCGGGCTGGGCGCCGACGTCCTGATCGGCGGTACCGGCATCGACTTCGCCGACTACGCGGGCCGCACCGCCGCGGTCACCGCCGACATCGACAACGCCGCCGACGACGGCCAGCCCGGCGAGGGCGACACCATCACCACGTCGGTGGAGGGCATCCTCGGCGGCAGCGGCGACGACGTGCTCACCGGCAGCGCCGGGGACAACCTGCTGTCGGGCGGGGACGGGTCGGACTCGCTGTACGGGCTGTCGGGCAACGACATCCTCGACGGCGTGGCCGGGGCGGCCGACTTCGCCGACGGCGGCCCCGGCGTCGACACCTGCGTCCACACCGACGCCGCCGTCAACTGCGAGTGAGGACAGGAACTGACCGCAACCGGCCGTAGCCTTGCCGGCATGGACACCTACGCACCCAGTGGATACACGACCGTCGCGCCCTGGATCGTCACCCCGGACACCGGGCGGCTGCTGGACTTCATCACCGCGGCGTTCGGCGGCGTCGAGCTGGGGCGGGTACCGCTGCAGGACGGCACGATCGGGCACGCCGAGATCCGGGTCGGTGACACCGTCGTGCTCGCCTTCGACCAGCGGCCCGACTGGCCGGCCATGCCCTCGCTGGTGCGGGTCTTCGTCGCCGACGCCGACGCGGCGATCGAGCGGGCCGTGGCGGCCGGGGCCCGCGTGGTCACCGCGCCGGCCACGCAGGCGTTCGGGCAGCGCGGCGGGCGGGTCCGCGACCCGTTCGGCAACATCTGGTGGGTCAGCGCCGTCGTCGAGCAGGTCGACCCCGAGGAGGGCATGCGCCGCCTCGCCGAACCGCGGTACGCCGAGGCGATGCGCGACGCCCAGGAGACCTACGACCGCGAGATGACCGGCCGCCCCGGCAGCGCCGTCAGCGCGCCTCGCTGAGCGGCCCGAGCAGCCACCGGCGGATCTCCGCCCGGCTGCGCAGCCGCACGACGGGCAGGTCGGGCCGCCGTACGGCGAGGTCGCGCACCCGGGCCGCGCTCGTGCCGTGGGTGGTCCACGCCCACCGGATGATGTGCTCGGGGTCGTGGAAAATCGTCCAGAGCGGCGGCTCCACGTTGCCGTTCCACAGCCGCCGCCGGTTGACGCTGCGGTCCACGGTCCGCCGCACGACCTGCCGCATGACCCGGTGCCGGGGCAGGTCGAGCCACACCAGCAGGTCGGCCCGCTCGGCGAGCAGGGCCCGGACGCTGCTGTACTGCCATTCCGTCACCCACCGCGGCCCGGCGCTGAACCGGTCCACGTCGTCCTCGAACGAGGGCCGCGGGGTCCAACCGCTGCCGTGGTACAGCCCGTCGATCTCGATGTGCGGCACGTCCAGCGCGGCCCCGATCCGGCCGGCGAGGGTCGTCTTGCCCGACCCGGACGTGCCGGCGACGAGGATCCGCCGCGGCCGGCCCGGCAGCGCGTCGAGCGGGCGGAGCAGCGGCATGCCGCCCACCCTACGGCGTCGCCGGCAGCCAGCGGTCCGATGCCGTGGCATCCGCGGTGAACCGGACGGCCTCGCCCATGTCCAGCACCTCGGCCTCGGTCGCATTGCGGGAGGTCGTCAGGCTGACGCTCAGCCCGCCGACCGCCTCCAGTTGCAGCTGCATCCCGTCCTCGGCCGGCACCAGCGCCGCCCGAAGGCCGGCGACGCGGCGGTCCTTCGGGGCGCCCAGCCGCTCCGCTGGGTCCTCCCCGGCGACGATCAGGATGATCCGGTGCGCGGTGCCCGCCTGGCCGTAGTCCACGGTCGCGCCGACCAGGGCGGCCCCCGGCTGCCCGGGTGACAGTTGCAGCGCCACGTCGCAGTCCTGCACCGCGTACCCGGCCGGCAGGGTGACGGGCGCGGCCGGGGTCGCACAGTGGGTACGCCGGTCGAAGCGCACATGCCCGGCCAACTCCTCGGCGAGCGCGTCGCTGCCGGCCGTCACGTGCATCCACACCCCGTCGCCGACCTCCCACACGATCCGGTGGAACTGCTCGAACCGGTACAGCGTGGCCGGCCACTGCCCGACGCTGAGCGCCTCGGTGCTGTCCGCGGGCTCGATCGGCTCCCGGTGGTCGAGCAGCTGCAGCTGTGCGCCGGCCCCGCCGCCGTCCCGCAGCAGCAGGCCCTGGCCGGCGCCGAATCGTGCGTCGATCAGGCTGTACACCTGGGGGATGCGATCGAGCGCGTAGAACAGTTCGTCGGGGTCCCCGGCCGTCACCTCGGCCCGGGTCGGCAGGCGGTCGGCGGCGGTCGTGGGCAGGCCGGGCACCCCGGGCACGGCCTCCAGCGGCGAGACGGCCACCGGCGGAGCCGCCCCGGGCCGGTTCAGCGCGATCCCGGCGACAAGAACAAGTGCCACGACCGCCGCGGTACCGCCAGTGATGACCCGCCGCCGCACGATGCTCCGCCGCCCGCGCACCACGGCCCGCTCGGCGAGCACGGCGAGGTCGGCCCGGTGCTCGGCCCGCTCGCGGAAGGTCTCGGTCAGCAGCTCGTCGATCACGTCGCGCTCCTCGAGGTCGCATTGGCCGGGAAGTGCGCCCGCAGCGTCGCCAGCCCGCGCATGGCATGGGTCCGGACGGTCACCGCCGAGCAGGACAGGATCTCCGCGATCGCCGCGTCGCCGAGGTCCTCGTAGTACCGCAGCACGAGCACCGCGCGCTGCTTCGGCGGCAGGGTGCCGACCAGGCGCCACATCTGGTCCCGGTCGGCCACGGCCTGCTCGTGCTCGTCACCGCCCCGCCGGTCGGGGACGTGGTCGGTGCTCACCTCCCGGTTGGTGAGCCGCCGCCACCACGAGATGTTGGCGTTGACGAGCATCCGCCGCACATACACGTCGGGCCGGTCGGCGCTGCTGATCCGGCCCCACTTGGCGTACGCCCCGGCCAGCACCTCCTGCACGAGATCCTCGGCGCGGTGCGGGTCCCCGGTGAGCAGGCTGGCCAGCCGCAGGAGCGCGGGCCCGCGGGCGTACACGTACTCGTGGAAGTCCATCTCCCGAACAGACGCATCCGGTCACCGCGAACGTTGACCCGCACGGCCGCGATTCGTCGCGCGCCGCCCGGCGTCAGATCGTGCGGGGTGCTTGCGCGAGGTTCGCCTCGAGGGCGGCCTTGTCCTGCTTGCTGACGTACGCCGGGCGGTCCCGCTCGACCCGCCAGGACTCGCTCAGCGGACTCACGTCGACCGTGTCGAACCCGATCCGGTCGTACAGGTCGGCGGCGAACGCGGCCGCCTCCGGATAGTCGGAGGACACCGCCAGCGCGCGCCGGCCGGGCGTGCCGGACGGGGAACCGCCGGCCGTGATGTCGGCCGCGCCGATGTGGTTGAACGCCTTGACCACCTTCGACTCCGGCAGGTGCGCCTGCAGCAGCCCCGACGTGGTCGCCTCGCCGCGGTCCAGCTCGCCGAACCGGCCGTCGCGCTCCCAGTAGTAGTTGTTGGTGTCGAGCACGATCTTGCCCGCCAGGGGCTCGACCGGCACGTCGCGGAACCTGCCGAACGGGACGGTCACGACCACCACGTCGCCCGCGGCGCCCGCCTCCTGGGCGGTCGCCGCGCGGGCGGACGGGCTGAGGTCCTCGATGAGCGCGGACAGCGTCTCCGGCCCGCGCGAGTTCGCGATCACCACGTCGTGCCCGAGCGCGATGACCGCCCGGGCGACCTGGCTGCCGATGTTGCCTGCCCCGATGATGCCGAATGTCGTCACGGTCGGCCCAACCGGGCCGGCGATCTGGGTATTCCACTGGGCTTGCGTTTTCACATAGCTTCAATACATTAGATTCATGAATCTAACCCGACTGGTCGTCCTGGGACTGCTGGCCGAGCGCGGCGCCCAGCACGGTCACCAGCTGCGCCACGACATCCGGCTCGCCAAGGCCGACGAATGGGCCGGCGTCGGGGCCGGATCACTCCATCGCGAGCTGCGCAAACTCGCCGACGAGGAACTGATCGAAGCGGTGCGCGTCGAACGGGTGGAGCGGCGGCCGGAACGGACGATCTACCAGATCACCGACGCCGGGCGCACCGAGCTGGACCTGCTGCGGGAGCAGGCGTTCACCTCGCTGCAGGCGGCCACCGATCCGGTGGCCGCCGCGCTGGTCTTCACGGGCACCACCGCGGCCGCAGCGCTCGGCGACCTGCTCGCGCGGCATCGGGCCGCGGTCGAAGCCGAGCTCGCCCGGCTCGCCGCCGAGCGGGCCCGGGGCGAGGCCGAGGGCTTCCTGCGGCCCGAGGTGTCCGCGCTGCAGGCGGCCGCGTTCCGCCGCAGCGAACTGCGGGCGCAGGCCGAACTGGCCTGGCACGACGAGTGGGACCGCGTCTTCGGCCCGGCCTCCGGAGCCCCGAGATGATGGCGCCGCCCGCGCTGCGGCATCCCCTCTTCGTCCGCGTCTGGGCCGGAGGCATCGTGTCCGCCGTCGGCACGCAGATGAGCAACGTCGGCAAGGCCTGGGTGCTGTACGCGATCACCGGCTCGGCCGTCGCGCTCGGCATCGAAGGGCTCTGCTTCAGCCTGCCGATCATGCTGCTGCCGCTGCTCACCGGCCCGCTCACCGACCGCCTGCCGCGCGCCGCGGTGCTGCAGACCACGATGGCCGCCGAGGCGGTGCTGGCCACGGCCCTCGCCGCCACGGCCGCGACCGGCACGCTGCGGCCCTGGATGCTGTACCTCACCGCCGCGCTGGAGGCGAGCCGGCTCGCGCTCGACATCCCGGCCCGCAACGCCCTGATCGCCGGCCTGGTCCCGGCGGCCGACCTGCACAGCGCCCAGTCGCTGTCCTCGGTGGTCTACAGCTCCTCCGCGCTGATCGGGCCCGCCCTCGGCGGCGTCCTGCTGGCGGTCGCCGGCCCGGCGCCGGTGTTCGCGCTCAACGCGGTGAGCAGCCTGCTCGCGCTGATCGCGTTCCGCCCCGTCTCGGCCCGGCTCCGTCAACCGGCAACGGCGAAGGCGACGGCACCGGCAACGGCACCGGCAACCGTCGACAGCCCGTCGAGGCCACCGCGGCTGTTCGACGGAGCCCGGTTCGCCGGCCGGAACCCGGCGATCCTCCGGCTGCTCGTGGTGCTGTTCAGCACGAGCACGCTGGTGATCGGCACCGAGACGTTGCTGCCCGTGCTCGACCAGACCCGCTGGCACGGCGGCCCGATCGGCTACGGGCTGTTGCGCATGGCCCCCGGCATCGCCGCCCTCGTCACCGGGGTGTTCCTGTCGCTGCGCCCGCAACCCGCCTCCCCCGGCCGGGCCATCCTGCTCAGCGGCGTCGTCGCGGGCGCCGCACTGGTGGCGTTCCCCCTGGCGCCCCGGCTGTGGATCGCCTTCGCGCTGCTGGCCATCGGGTCGGTCGCGGTCAGCGCGGCCCAGGTGTTCATCCTGACCGGCCTGCAGCAGCGCACCCCGGACCGGGTTCGCGGCGCGGTCGGCGGCTTCACCGCGATGACCCAGAGCGGGTTCGCCGGCATCGCCGCCGCCGGCATGGCCCTGGGCGCCGGCGGCATCCCGGCCCCCGCGGTCATCATCGCCGTCGCGGCCGCCACCGCGGCCACCGCCGTCCTCGGCAACCGGCTCCAGCGCGTCGCCCCACAGGATGCGGAGCCGACCAGTCACGCCGACGCGGGCTGAAGCGCCGGGAACGTCACCCCGGTGAGGTCCTCGGAGACGCTCCACAGCCGCTGCTGTACCGCAACGTCGTACGACTCCGGGCTGGAGGTGACCAGCCGCGGGTACCCCTTGATCTCGTTGCGGCCGCCGGGCCCGTAGTACTGGCCGCCGAGCACGGCGGGGTCGGTCGCCGCGCGCAGGGTCGGCAGCGCGCCCATCGCCGGCGTCTGGGTGATCACCGGCGCGACCCAGGTCAGCGGCAGCCGTACGGCCGCCGGGGTGTTGCGGGCCAGCTCAGTGCTGGACATGCCGGGGTGCGCGGCGACCGCGACGGTGGTGCCGTGCACGGCGAGCCGGCGCTGCAGCTCGTACGTGAACATCAGGTTGGCGAGCTTCGACTGGCCGTAGGCCCCGGCCCGGCTGTACGAGCGCTCCCACTGCAGGTCGTCGAAGTGGATCGCGGCCCGGATCCGGTGGCCGGTGCTGCTGACCGTCACCACGCGGGAGCCGGGCACCGGCAGCATCAGGTCCAGCAGCAGCCCGGTGAGCGCGAAGTGGCCGAGGTGGTTGGTGCCGAACTGCAGCTCGAAGCCGTCGCGGGTGGTCCGCTTCGGGGTGTACATCACGCCGGCGTTGTTGATGAGCAGGTCGATCCGCTCGTACCGGGACCGCAGCGCCTCGGCCGCCGCCCGGACCGAGTCGAGGGCGGTCAGGTCCAGCGCCTGCACGGTCACGTCGCCGGGCATGCGGGCCGCGGCCTGCGCGCCCTTCTCGACGTCGCGCACGGCGAGCACCACGGACGCCCCGCGCGCGGCGAGGGCCTTGGCGGTCTCGTATCCCAGTCCGGTGTTCGCCCCGGTCACCACGGCCACCCGCCCGGCCTGGTCCGGAATGCCTGCCGCAGTCCACGTCGCGCTCATGTCGTGCCTCCAACATCATTAACGTACCGTCGGTATCTTGCACCTCCAACGCTAAGGTACCTGCGGTACGTTGTCAACGTACCGGGGGTACGTAAGGTGCGGTAGGCTGGCCGCGTGACGTTCCAGCGGGCCCGGACCGACGAGCAGCGCGACCTCCGCCGGCGGGCGATCCTCGACACGGTGTCGTCCATGCTCGGCGAGATGCCCGTCGCCGCCGTCACCCTGAACGAGCTCAGCCGGCGGGCCGGCCTGGCGAAACCCAACGTCCTGCGGTACTTCGAGTCCCGCGAGGCGATCCTGCTCGAACTGCTCGACCGCTTCCTGCAGGACTGGCTCACGGAACTGGCCGGCGAACTGGCCGCCGGCGTCGACGAGGCACTCCCCCTGGCCGGGCGCGCGTCCGCGGTGGCCGAGATCCTGAGCCGCTCCCTGTCCAGCCGCACCACGCTGTGCGAGCTGTTCGGCGCGCAGTACAGCGTGCTGGAACACAACGTGTCCGTGGAGGTCGTCGCACGGTACAAGCGCGCCTCCCTGGAGCGCCTGACCACCATGGCCGCCCTGCTCCAGCGGTACCTGCCGGAACTGGGCGAGCAGGCGGTGCTGTTCAGCCTGCAGACCATGGCCACGGCCGGCGCGGTGTCGGCCTACAGCACGCCCCCGCCCAGCCTGCAGGCGGCCTACGCGGCCGAGCCCGACCTGGCCCGCTTCCACCTGGAGCCGGACGCGTACCTGAGGCTGGCCGTCACCGCGACGCTCCTGGGCGTGCTGCCGCGCCCCTGACCGACCCCGCACGCTTTGTCACCATCCGAAATCGCGGGGTCACCAAGACATCGATGCGCGTGGCACAATGTCGGCTGTCGTGATCCTTCGGCAGGACGCCCGCGGGGGGCAGGATCAGGGGTGCTTTCGGCATGAGCTCGTTCGCTCAGGAGTGGCTGGTCGCCGCGGCCGGGGTCGATCCGTGGAAGCTGCGGGACCAGTTCGCCGCCGGTGATCCGGAGGAGATCTACGCCGTGGCGCGCGGGTTCAACGCGGCCGCGGCGCAGCAGGGCGACGCCGTCACGCTCGCCACCAAGGGCCTCGAAACGGCCGGCGACGGGTACAAGGTGAACAACGCGACGCCGATCGACGTCGACGCGCAGGTGAGCCAGGTCAGCAGGTCGCTGGGCAACGACGGCGAGAAGCTCGGGAAGATCGCGAAGCTGCTGTCGGAGACCGCCAGCGACCTCGCCCAGCGTACGGCGACGGCGAACGCGCAGGTCACGCAGCTGGTCGGGGACGTCAACGGGATCATCGCGGAGTGGAACGCGCTGGCCAGGAAGCACTCCTACGACCCGGACTTCCACCAGCAGTACGAGACGACCAAGGCGAAATATGTCGCGCGGGCGGTGCGGAAGGTCCAGGACTACTCGGGCCCGCTGAGCAGGTCCATCACCGAGTACGAGCAGTTCCTCGCCGGCCACATCAAGGCGATGGCCGACCTCGGGTACCTCCCGCCGACCGAGCTCGACGAGGGGCCGGGCGGCATCGTCGTGCCCGACCCGACCCAGGCGGCCTACGGGACCCTGGCCGCGACGAAGACCGCCGACCAGCAGCTGGCGCTGGCCATGTTCAGGTCGAACACCGAGTACCTGGACCTGCTCAACGCCAAGCAGCAGGCGGGCGGGCAGCTCACCGAGGCGGAGAAGAACTGGCTCAAGCAGTACTACGAGCAGCTGACCCCGCACTTCGGTGAGATCAAGGACTGGGCCGACAAGCAGCTCGGGCTCCATCCCGGCGAGAAGCCCCGCCAGGACCATCCGCTGGTGAAGCTGGTCGACCGGGTCGGCGACGGGTTCCTGACGCTGTCGCAGAGCGTGCCGTACGAGGAGCTGCCGAAGTCCGCGCAGGACATTCTGGCCCTGAACCTCGGCGTCACCGACCCGAACGACCAGCCCGGCCTGTTCCGCACGCCGGGCGAGCGGCACATCGCCGAGCCGTGGCCGCCGCAGACCGACCCGAACCTGATCAGGGCGGCGGGCTTCGTCGGGCTGCTCAACGACTACTCCAGCGACTACGCGGCGCCCAGCGACGGGCTCGCGACCCACCTGAAGGACGCGTCGCTGCGCTGGAAGCACCAGCTCAACGTCATGTACGCCAACTACCAGGCGGACTACCCGATCGCGAAGGGCTACTACGCCGACCACGGGCCGCAGCTGACCGAGGCCGAGTGGAACAAGCTCATGCCGGACGAGCTGGCCTCCGACGCGCTCGGCGTGGTGGCCCGCAACCGCGACTTCACCAACCACTGGATCACCGACAACGCGGCCGAGCGCCGCCAGGTCATGGGCATGAACTGGCAGTCCGGCCAGGGCGCGGCCGACGTCATCCTCGCGGCCACCATGCGCGGGCACGGCCTGTCCGACGAGCAGGCCGCCCGGGCGGGCCTGGCGATCGTGCAGGACGCCGCCACCGACTACAACGGCCTCGCCGGCATGGCCAACAGCAAGGTCAAGGGGGCGATCGCCGACGTCGGCATCTTCTACCTCGACTCGTTCGCGCGTCACGACAACGCCACGCCCGGCACCGAGGGGTACATCACGATCACGCTGCCGGACGGGTCGCAGATCTCCGGCTTCTCGATGGACGCTGAGACCCGCGGCAACTTCCTGAAGTTCGTCGCCGCCAGCGACAAGGACATCTACGAGCACTTCCGCGAGGCGACGCTGGTACGGGGCACCCAGTACCTGGAGATGGCGCTCGAGCACGGGCACGCCGACCCGAGCGACCCGGCGTACGCGAAGGCCCTGGACAACGCGATCCGGCTCACCGCCGCCACCGACGGAGCCGCCGCCGGCGTCCTGCTCGACGCGGTGAAGGAGGGCGCCGGGGACAAGGAGATCACGAAGATGCGGGAGGACCTCGCCTACGCCCAGGCGATGTCCGACTACAACGTCAAGAAGGGCAACATCGACACCATCAACCGGATCCTCGGCGTGGCCGGCATGGTCGAGATGTCGTTCGACGCCGGCGTGGGGTACCAGGTCGGCTCGACCGCGTTCGGCCTCATCACCGGCGCGGTGCTCGAAGCGCCGACACCCCCGAGCCAGGACGAGTACATCAGCGGCCTGCTGGGCTACGTGCAGGACCTGGCGGGCGCGCAGACGGCCGAGGCGGCGGCCCAGTCACGCGGCATGAGCAACGTCCTCACCATGACCATCCAGGCCCATCAGTACGCCAACCAGCCGATCATGTACACGGACGAGCACGGCAACCAGGTGCAGGTGACGACGAACGACGCCGGCCAGTACCCCGAGGAGGTGAAGCGGCCGCTGCTGAACCAGCTCGGGGTGTACGACACCGAGCTCATCCACGAGTCCGTCAACGCCATGGTCGGCAGTTCGGCCTCGCACCCGGACAAGCACGGCGGCGGGTACGACACGCAGTTCAGCCAGTACGCGCCCGGCACCGGACCGGAGCAGATCGGCTCGCTCGGCGACGCGGGCGGCAACTGGTCGAACACCGACGACCAGTACCGCATCTACTACGGCGACGAGGTCCGCTGGCGCTACATCGAGCCGACGAACACCGAGGGGGGATACCTCAAGACCGACGTGCCGGACGACAAGGGTCCCACCCGCACCGCCGATCCGAAGGTACCGAAAGCCGGATGAACCGCACCGTCGCGCTCCTCGCGAGCGTCCTGCTGCTGGCCGCCTGCACCCCGTCCGGCCCGCCACCCAAGCCCGAGCCTGTGCCGAGCACGGCACCCGCGCCCTGCCGGACCGAGGTCCTCGCCGGCTGGAGCAGCGCCGGGCTGGCCGTCCTGTGGGTCGCCCGCCCGATCTGGGAGGACCCGACCAGGATGGGAACGGTCCGGCTGCCCACCGCGGTCACCGCGATCGACGTGCGCACCGGCCAGGTCCGCTCGTACTGCCCGCTGCCCGCCCCGCCGACCGGCCCGGTCGTGCAGGAGGATCACAAACTGGCCATGCGGCAGGGCGGGACGGCCTACCCGCCGTACCTGACCGACACCGACCTACTGCTGCGCACCCAGTACTTCTCGCCCGACTTCCGTTGGTTCGCCGCGCCCGGCCTGCCGCTCATCGACGTCGCCACCGGCCGGCCCGTCCCGACCGACTGGCCCGGCACCGCCGTCGGCCTGAGCCGCGACCTGGCCCTGATCAAAACCGGCGCCTCCGCGCCGACCTGGTGCACCCGGTCCCTGCCCCCGAAGACCGGCGAACCCTGCACCCCGCTCACCGTGCCCGCGAGCGAGGGCGCCTTCGTGATCGGATCCGCCGGTACCCCCACCTGGGTCCCGGCCGCCACCCAGCCCTACGTCTTCGGTGCCGTCACCGGCTACGCCATCACCGACGGCACCCGCATCTACGGCGCCGAGGACATGCCGGCCGCCGAACGCGCGCTCCAGACGGACGGCCCCAGCCCGGCGAACGCCCCCATCGACATCGACCCGGCCGGCCTCGGCGGCTTCATCACGATCGTGGCGGAGCAGCCCCCGGCTATCCGCCGCGCCGACGACTGGTTCACCGTGGAGTCGGTCGGCGACGGGCAGATCCGCACCCGCTACCACCACACCACGGCCCGGGGCGTCTCGGCCGGCTTCTACTGGATGTGGGGCGACCCGACCAGCGCGTCCCGGGCGATCGCCGACGGTGGCAAGGTGGCCGTCACCACCAGCATGGAGTTCCAGAACGGCCACCGCAGCACCCGCTTCGGCGCGCTGGTCGACGGCACCGACCAGGTCATCGACCTCACCCAGGACCGCGGCCTGCACTGCCCGCAACCGGACGCGTTCTGCCACATCCTCGCCTGGCCCGACGGCAGCATCGGCACCACCGATGACCCGCCCCAGCTATAGCGGCCGACCGATACGCTGGGCGATCGGGCCCGACGGGGGGAGACGAATTGTTCGAGGTCATGACGCGGCTGCACCGGCACCGGGCGCTGCTTGCCACCGTCGGTGCGGCAGCTGTACTGACGGTCGCGACCGCGTGCTCCGGCTCACACCCGACGGCGGAGGGCACGACTCCCCCGCCCGCCTCGACGGCTCCCACCGCGGCACCCAGCACGGCCGGCCCCTCCCCGACACCGGCGGCGAGCTACACCAAGCCCCCGCCGCGCAACCTCACCCGCCCGCCGGGCGTCGGCACGATCTCCGGTTCCACGTGCACGTACGCGGTCAGCTCCATCCACATCTTCGCCGCCTCCTGGGCGTCGAATCAGGTCAGCGTCGTGCAACGCGGCCGGCAGGTGCCCGACGACGTGTGGGCCGAGACCGCGCGAGTGACCGACGACTACCACACCGGCATCGCCACCACGCGGTCCCGGCTGAAGGACGCACACATCCCGGAGAGCTTCCCGTTGTACGCCGACCTGGCCGACGCGGACGCGGCCATCACGGAGGCAATCACCGCGGCCCAGGCCAAGGACAGCTCCCAGGTGATGCCGATCTACTTCAAGGCCCTCACCGCCGAGGACCATCTGGTGGAGTCCTGCTCGGCCCTCGAGACAACAGCGCGCTGACACAGCCCATGACCGGGCTGGACATCACTGACCTGGCCAGCCGCACCCTCGCCGCGGCGAAACTGGCCCACGACGTCGACCCGGCCACCCAGGCGGCAGCGCGCCGTGGCCATTCCCGCGCCGATTGACATTCTCTCCGCACAACCTCACGCGCCACCCATCCGCTCGCCGTCCGGCTCCGAATCCCCGTCATGGCAGTCGACGGCGGGGCGGAGGAAGGGGTCGTGGCCGGCCGGTACCGGCTCCTGCGGGTGGTCGGCCGGGGCGGCATGGGCCGGGTCTGGCAGGCGCGCGACGAGGTCCTTGACCGCGAGGTCGCGGTCAAGGAGATCCTGCCGATCGCCGGGGTGGCGCCCGGCCGGACCGACATCTGGGAACGCACGATCCGCGAGGCGCGCACCGCCGCGCGGCTGCGGCATCCGAGCCTGATCCGGGTGTACGACGTGCAGTTCGCCGACGGGCGCCCGTGGATCGTCATGGAGTACGTCGAGGGCCGTTCCCTGCACGCGACCGTGCGCGACGACGGGGCCCTCCCGGTGGCGGCCGCGGCGAAGGTCGGTCTGGCCCTGCTCGACGGGCTCGCCGCCGCGCACGCCGCCGGGGTGCTGCACCGCGACGTCACGCCGCGCAACGTACTGCTCACACCCGATGGGCAGGTGCTGCTGGGCGACTTCGGCGTGGCGGTGTTCGCCGAGGAGAGCTTCCGCACGAACGCGACGCGGGAGGACGTGCTGCTCGCCTCCCCCGCCTATGTCGCGCCCGAGCGGGTGACGGCCGGCGAGTCGAGCCCGGCCACGGACCTGTGGTCCCTCGGCGCCACGCTGTACCTGGCCGTCGAGGGCCGGCCGCCGTACACGCGGCCGAATCCGGTCGAGCAGCTGACCGCGCTGATGCGGGAATCACCCGACGTGATGCTGCAGGCCGGGCCGCTCGAACCGGTCATTCTCGGGCTGCTGGGCCGGGAACCGGGCAAGCGGCTGACCGCCGCGCAGGCCCGCCCGCTGCTCGAGGCGGCACTGCACGGCCCGGACCCGGCGTGGCAGCCGCCGAGGCCTCGCCTCCCGCTGGACGACGCCGAGCGCACGGTGGCCTGGAAGCTCCCGCGCCTGCCGGTGCTGACCGCGCGCCGGAGGCTGCTCGTGGCGGGGACGGCCGCGGTGATCCTGGGCGCGGGCGGCGTGGGTGCCTGGGCCGCCGCCCGCCCGCCGGACCGGAGCACCAGCGCCCCGGCGGTCGCGCCCTCGGCGTCGGCATCGGCGCCGGTGTCCGCGCGCCCCGTGTTTCCGGCGCCGCTGCGGTGCTCCGATGCCGTCGATGCCGGATCCGGCCGGGAGGACGGCGGGTTGCCGGCGGGGTGGCTGCGGTACGACCTCGACGGGTTCAGCACGCCGGCGCCCGGGAGCTTCGCGCGCGCCGCCGAGGGCAAGGTCGTCTGCTTCCTCAGCGAGGCCGGGCGGCAGGGCTTCACCGTCGATCCGACGCCGCCGCCGGACGAGGACCGGGTGGCGTACTGGACGGAGCAGGAACGGCAGCTGCTGGCCGGGCCTTCCGCGCCGGCGGGCTACCGGCGGATCTCCATCAGCGTCGCGCTCTATCAGCAGGGGGCGGCGGACTGGGAGTACACGTTCGACGAGGACGGCACCCGCTGGCACACCCTGCGCCGCAACTTCGCCACCGCCAACGGCCACGGTTTCGTCGTCTCCTGGACCGCGCCCGACGCCGGCTGGGACGCCGCACTCGACGGCCTCCGCACCGTCTTCACCGGCTTCGACCCGCACTGAGGAAAAGTCGTTCCCATCCGAACGGTCGGCCGCCCCGAATCACTCCTGTCACAACCCCATCCGAACGGAGACCCCTCATGAACCTCAAACGAGCCGCCATCGCGGTCCTGCCCGTCGCGGCGATCGCGCTGACCGTGCCGCTCGTGACGCCGGGGCCCGCGTTCGCGGCCGAGGCCGTCGCGGTGGACCTGCAGGAGATGGGCAACACCGGCGCCAAGGGCACCGCGACGCTCACCGCGATGGACAACGGCGACCTGAAGATCGCCATCAAGTCGACCGGGATGACCCCCAACTCCCCGCACGCCCAGCACCTGCACGGCTCCGCCGCCGGCATGGACTTCCACTGCCCGACCATGAAGGACGACAAGAACGGCAACGGGTACATCAGCGTCGAGGAAGGTCTGCCGATGTACGGCGACATCTTCGTCTCGCTGACCACCTCCGGCGACACCACCAAGGCCAGCGGGCTCGCGGTCGACCGCTTCCCGACCGCCGACGCGCAGGGCAACCTGTCCTACGAGCGCACGATCCCGGCCGCGCAACTGCCGGCCGGCACCATCGCGCACCTCAAGGACCTGCACATCGTCCAGCACGGCATCGACGCGAACAAGAACGGCAAGTACGACCTGGACGCGCTCGGCGAGTCGACGTTCGCCAAGTCCCTCGGCGTGCCGAACATCCCCGAGGAGGCCACGGACGTGGCGACCTGCGGCATGGTGTCCGGTGCGGCCGCCGGCTCGGTCCCCGCGGGCGGCGTCAACACCGGCGACGGTTCCTCGCTGCAGCAGAGCGGCCCGGACCCGGCGCTGATCTACTCGATCGGCGGCGCCGCGGTGGTCGGCACCCTCGGGCTGGCCTTCTACCGCCGCCGCAAGGGCGCGCAGGCATGAGCCGTCGGGCCGCGGTCGCCGCGGTGTCTGCGGCCCTTCTGGTGGCGGGGTGTTCGGCCCCGCCACCGGCGGCCGGCCCGGGTGCGGGCCAGTCGGCGGCGGCGAGCCCGTCGGCGGCGGCGGCGCCCGGGGCCGGCCACCCGGCCGAGCTGACCTCCGGGCCGCTCATGGAGTCCTCACCGCCGCAGAACGTCAGCATCCCCAGGCTCGGCGTGACCAGCAAGCTGGTCGACCTCGCCACGCAGCCCGACGGCGCCATGCAGGTGCCCGACGACGCGAGCACCGTCGGCTGGTTCACCGGCGCCCCCACCCCGGGCGCGCTGGGACCGGCCGTGCTCGCCGGCCACGTCGACTGGAAAGGCACCAAGGGCGCCTTCTACCACCTGGCCGACCTCGCCCCCGGCGACGAGGTCAGCGTGACCCGCCTCGACGGCAGCCGCGCGGTCTTCGCCGTGACCAAGGTCGGCCGGTACCCGAAGAACGCCTTCCCGACCGACGCCGTCTACGGCCCGGTCGACCACGCCGCCCTCCGCCTGATCACCTGCGGCGGCGAGTTCGACGCCGCCACCGGCCACTACCGGGACAACATCGTCGCGTTCGCCGACCTCAAGCAGGCCCAGCCCGGCCCCGGACCGCAACCGTCCTGGCCGTCGGCGGCCGCATCCCGCTGAGGCGTCACAGCGATGCCGCGACGAACGCCGTGACGAGGCGGTTCCAGGTGCGCCAGCGCCGCAGCATCGTGTGATCGTCGCCGCGGACCAGCTCGAAGCGGCCGTCGTGCGCGGCCGCGAACCGCGCCGACTCCACCGGGTCGGTGATGCGGTCGCGGTCGCCGTGCGCGATCAGCAGCGGGCGGCCTGGTTTCGCCGGCAGGCCGCGGTCGGGCGGCTCGATCCACGGGGCGAGGGCGCAGATCCCGGCCACGCCCGGGTCGGTGGCCACGTGCAGCGCGACCCGGCCGCCCATCGAGTGCCCGACCAGGATCACCGGCACGCCGGGGTGCCGGCGGGCGGCCCGCTCCAGCGCCCACCGGGTGTCGGCCACCGGGTGCCGTTCGGGCTCGTTCCAGCCCCGGTAGCGGTACCGCAGCCGCCACACCGCCACCCCGGGCCCGGCGGCCGCGGCGGCCCATCCGAACGGGAGCATGCGCAGGTACGCGACGCCGCGTGGCGCGGCCGCGAGGCTGTCCGCGCGGCCGCCGTGCAGCAGCAGGACCAGGGCGCGGGGAGTACGGGCACCGCGGGTGACCAGGTGGGGCCGGTTCGCCATGTCCGCGATTCGCTGCCGGCGGCGACCCGGACGGGTGAGAAGTGGATCACACCAATCCGGCGGCCGGGCGGGACCGAATCACCGGTATGAAATCCGTAGTCGTGATCGGGGCGGGCGTGGCCGGCCTCACCGCCGCGTACGTGCTGCGCGACGCGTACGACGTCACGCTGTTCGAGGCCGAACCGCGCCTCGGCGGGCACGCGCACACCCACGACGTGGCCGACGGGCCGGCGACGCTCGCCGTGGACTCCGGGTTCATCGTGCACAACCGGCGGACGTACCCGCATCTGCTGCGGCTGTTCGACGAGCTGGGTGTGCCGACGCAGGAGACCGAGATGAGCATGTCGGTGCGCTGCCTCGGGTGTGGGCTGCAGTACGCCGGGGCCAAGGGCGCCCGGGGCCTGTTCGCCGGGCCGCCCCGGCCGGCCTACCTCGCCACCCTGGCCCAGGTCCCGCTGTTCCACCGCCGGGCCCGGGCGCTGCTGGCCGGCGAGGACAACCCGACGCTCGGGGAGTTTCTGCGCCGCGGGCGGTACTCCGCGCATTTCGTGCGCCACTTCGCCGTGCCGCTGGTGTCGGCCGTCTGGTCCTGCGGGACCGGCACGGTGTCCGACTATCCGGCCCGGTACCTGTTCGCGTTCCTGGCCAACCACGGCATGCTGTCCGTCACCGGCTCCCCCACCTGGCGTACCGTCGTCGGCGGCTCCCGCACCTACGTCGAGCTCCTCGCGAAGGAGCTGCGCACGGTCCGGGCGGGCGTGCCGGTCCGGGCCGTGCACCGCGGGCCGGACGGGGTGCGGGTCCGCGACGACGCCGACGCCGAGCAGCGCTTCGACGCGGTCGTGCTGGCCACCCACGCCGACGACGCGCTGCGGCTGCTGGCCGACCCGACCCCGGACGAGCGGGCCGTGCTCGGCGCGTTCACGTACAGCGTCAACGACACCGTGCTGCACACCGACGCCGCGGTCCTGCCCGACCGGCCGGGCGCCCAGGCGAGCTGGAACTACCTGCTGCCCGGCTGCGACCCGGCCGACGGGCCCGCCCGCGTCACCTACGACATGAACCGCCTGCAGCGGCTCGAGGCGCGGCGACGGTACCTCGTGACGCTCAACGGCGACCGCGTGCCGGACGAGGCCGTGCTCGCGCGGATGCGGTACACCCATCCGATCTACACCCCGGAAGCGATCGCCGCGCAGCGCCGCCTGCCCGATCTGCACGACGGGACGACCGCGTTCGCGGGGGCGTATCACGGCTGGGGCTTCCATGAGGACGGCTGCCGCTCCGGCGTGCGGGCCGCCGAGTCGCTCGGGGTGGCCTGGTGAGCGGCGCCGCGCTCTACGAGTGCACGCTGCGGCACATCCGCACCGCGCCGGTCCGGCACGCCTTCGCGTATCGCACGTACCAGTGGCTGGTCGATCTCGACGACCGCCCGGACCGGCGGTTCCGGGCCCGCGACCACTTCGGCGACCCGGCCGCGACCATCCGGTCCAACGTGGAGCGTTTCCTGGCCCACCGCGGCGTCGTCGCCGACGGCCGGATCCTCATGCTCACCAACGCCCGCGCGCTCGGGCACGTCTTCAACCCCCTCACCGTGTACTGGTGCCACGACCGCTCCGGGCGCCTGACCGCCGTCATCGCGGAGGTGCACAACACCTACGGCGAACGGCACTGCTACCTGCTGCACACCGATCCCGACGGGCGGGCCGAGACCGGCAAGGCGTTCTACGTCTCGCCGTTCTTCGGCACCGGCGGCCGCTACCGGATGCGCCTGCCCGAGCCGGCCGACCGCCTCGCGCTCACCGTCGCCCTCGACCGCGACGGCGGCCCGGTCTTCACCGCCACCCTGCGCGGCGTCCGGCGCCCGGCCGGCCGGCGGCATCCGTTCACCGCGCTGGCCGTCAGCGCGCGAATCCGGCTCCAGGGCATCCGGCTGCTGCTGCGCGGCCTGCCCGTGCTCCAGCGCCCCCGGCACCACCTCCAGGAGGACGTCCGATGACCTCGACCGTGTCCCGCCCGGCGATCGACCCGGCCCGCTGGCCGGACGTGGCCGCCGTACCGGACGCGCGGCTGCGCGCCCGCATCGCCGCGGCGCTGCTGCACCGGGTCGCCGCCCGGCTCCCGCTGCGCGTGCGCTACCCGGACGGCACGACGCTCGGCACCGCCGGCCCGCAACTGCTCCTGCACCGGCCGGGTGCGTTCCTGCGGCGGCTCGGCGCCGCCGGCCTCATCGGGCTCGGCGAGTCCTACCAGGCCGGCGACTGGGACACCGACGACCTCACCGGCCTGTTCGCGGTCTTCGCCACCCACGTCGGCACGATCGTCCCGCGGCCGCTGCAGGTACTGCGCCACGTGCACGGCGCCCGGGCGCCGCGGGCGACGCTGAACACCGCCGAGGGCTCCCGGCGCAACATCCACCACCACTACGACCTGTCCAACGAGCTCTTCGCCCTGTTCCTCGACGAGACCATGAGCTACTCCGCGGCCCTGTTCGACGCGGACCCCGCCGCCGCCACGTGGGAGTGCCTGCCGGCCGCGCAGCACCGCAAGATCGACCGGCTGCTCGACGCGACCCGGGTCGGCCCCGGCACCCGGCTGCTGGAGATCGGCACCGGCTGGGGCGAGCTGGCGATCCGGGCCGCCCGGCGGGGCGCGACCGTCCACAGTGTCACCCTGTCCGTCGAGCAGCGCGACCTCGCGCTGCGCCGGGCCAGGGCGGCCGGCGTGGCCGACCGGATCGACGTGCGGCTGTGCGACTACCGGGAGATCGCGCCGCTGGCCGGCGGCTACGACGCGGTGCTCAGCGTGGAGATGGTCGAGGCGGTCGGCGAGCGGTTCTGGCCGGACTACGCGGCCACCGTCGAGCGGCACCTGGCACCCGCCGGGCGGGCCGGCCTCCAGCTGATCACCATGGCGCACGAGCGGATGCGGGCGACGCACTCGACGTACACCTGGATCCACAAATATGTCTTCCCTGGAGGGCTCATCCCGTCGGTCCGCGCGATGCGGGAGGCGTTCGCCGCCCGCGGCCTCGGCGTCGCCGACGACCTCGCCTTCGGCCGGCACTACGAGGCCACCCTGCGCCTGTGGCGGGAGCGGTTCACCGCCCGCGCCGGCGAGCTGGCCGCGCTCGGCTTCGACGACACGTTCCGCCGCACCTGGGACTTCTACCTGGCGTACTGCGAGGCCGGGTTCCGCACCGGCTACCTCGACGTCCACCACCTCATCCTCGAAAGGGGCTCCCGATGACGGTCGCCGAACGCCTCGGCTCCCTGGTCAGCGACGTCGCCGGCGGCGCGCTGCCCGTGCGGCTGCGCGCCTGGGACGGCAGCGAGACCGGCCCGGCCGGCGGGCCGACCCTGGTCGTACGGGATCGCACGGCTCTGCGGCGGATGCTGTGGCACCCCAACGAGCTGGGGCTGGCCCAGGCGTACATCACCGGCGAGATCGACGTCGACGGTGACCTCGCCGACGGGCTGCGCCAGGTGTGGCAGCACGCGCGCACCACCGGCCTGGCCGGTCGGGGCGTCAGGGTCGGGACGGGCGACCGGCTCCGGGCCCTGCGCACCGCCGCCCGGCTCGGCGTCATCGGGCCCCGCCCCAAGGCCCCCGAGGCGCAGGCCAAGCTCGACGGGCGGCTGCACACGAAGACCCGCGACCGGGCGGCGATCAGCTACCACTACGACCTGTCCAACGAGTTCTACGCGCTGCTGCTCGACGAGAACATGGCGTACTCGTGCGCCTACTGGACCTCCGACGCCCCCGGCTACGACCTGGCCGCCGCCCAGCGCGACAAGCTCGACCTCATCTGCCGCAAGCTCGGCCTGCGCCCCGGCATGCGGATGCTCGACGTCGGCTGCGGGTGGGGCTCGCTCACCGTCCACGCCGCCCGGCACTACGGCGTCGACGTCACCGGCGTCACCCTCTCGGCGCAGCAACGGGACTACGCGGCCGCCCGCATCGCCGCCCTCGGACTCGGTGCGCAGGCCCGGATCCGGCTGCAGGACTACCGCGACGTCGCCGACGGCCCCTACGACGCCGTGGCCACCGTGGAGATGGGCGAGCACGTCGGCGACGCGCAGTACCCGGCCTTCGCCGCCGCGCTGCACGGGCTGCTCGCCCCGCAGGGCCGGCTCCTCGTCCAGCAGATGTCCCGCGGCCGCCGGGCGCCCGGCGGCGGCGCGTTCATCGAGGCGTACGTCGCCCCGGACATGCACATGCGGCCGGTCGGCGAGACGGTGACCCTGCTCGAGTCGGCCGGCCTGGAGATCCGCGACGTGCACGCGCTGCGCGAGCACTACGTGCGCACCGTCGCCGCCTGGCTGGAGACCCTCGAACGGCGCTGGGACGAGGTCGTCGACCTGGTCGGCGAGCCGGTCGCCCGGGTCTGGCGGCTGTACCTGGTCGGCGGGGCCCTCACCTTCGAGGAGGGCCGGATGGGCGTCGACCAGATCCTCGCCGTCCGCCCCGGGCCGGCCGGCGCGAGCGGCGTGGCCCCGCTCGGCGAGGCGTGGCGGTGAACCCGCCCGCCTTCCTGGCCGCGACCCTGGGCGCCGCGCTCGCCGTCGTCCTGGTCTTCTTCGCCGTCGGCACCGCCACCAACCGGCACCGGGTGGTCGACGTGGCCTGGGGCACCGGGTTCGCCGCGGTCGCGCTCACCGGGCTGCTGCTGTCGCACGGCCGCGGCGCCGACGGCACCCGCTGGCTCGTCACGGCCCTCACCGTCGGGTGGGGCCTGCGCCTGTCCATCCACATCGGACGCCGCAGCCGCGGTGCCCCCGAGGACCCGCGCTACGACGAGTTGCTGGCAAAGGCGAAGGGCAGCCGGATGTGGTACGCCCTGAGGTCGATCTACCTCCTGCAGGGCCTGACCCTCTGGTTCGTGTCGCTGCCGGTGCAGGCCGCGCAGTACTACGGCCGCGGCCTGACCCCCTGGGCCGCGATCGGCGCCGCGCTGTGGCTGCTCGGCTTCGCCTTCGAGACCGTCGGCGACCGGCAGCTGGACCGGTTCCGGGCCGACCCGGCCGGCCGCGGCCGCGTGCTGGACACCGGGCTGTGGCGCTACAGCCGCCACCCGAACTACTTCGGCGACGCCTGCGTCTGGTGGGGCCTCTACGCCCTCGCCGCCCTCGCCTGGCCCGGCCCGCTCACCGTGCTGTCGCCGCTGCTGATGACCTGGCTGCTGGCCGCGAAGACCGGCAAGCCGCTGCTCGAACGGCATCTCACCGAGCGCCGGCCGGGATACGCCGCCTACGTCGCCCGCACCAGCGGCTTCGTCCCCTGGCCGCCCCGGCGAAAGATCTAGAAATATCCGGAAAATTCGACCCATCCGGACCTCGCGCGACCCCGAATCACCGGTGACCGAACCGAATGAGGGGATCACCCATGTACCGCACCAAGCTCGCCGCCATCGCCGCCTCCGCCGCCCTCGCGCTCTCCCTCACCGCCTGTGGCAGCAGCGGCGACGACAGCACCACCGCCGCACCCGCCACGTCCGTCGCACCGATGACGACCGCCCCGGCCATGTCCAGCGCGCCCGCCATGTCCGGCGACCAGTTCGGGGCCGGATGCGCGTCCGTGCCGAGCGATCCGTCGAATCCGGGCAGCTTCGACGCGATGGCCAAGGTGCCGGTCGCCACCGCCGCCTCCGGCAACCCGCTGCTGTCCACCCTCGTCACCGCGGTCAAGCAGGCCAACCTGGTCGACTCGCTCAACTCGGAGCCCGCGGTCACCGTGTTCGCGCCGACCAACGACGCCTTCGGCAAGATCCCGAAGGCCGACCTGGACAAGGTCCTCGCCGACCCCAAGACCCTGACCTCGGTCCTCACCTACCACGTGGTCTCCGGCAAGCTCACCCCGCAGCAGCTCGCCGGCACCCACAAGACCCTCCAGGGCACCGACGTCACGGTCACCGGCTCCGGCACCAGCTTCACCGTCAACGGCACTTCCATGGTCGTGTGCGGCAACGTCCAGACCGCGAACGCCACTGTCTACATCGTCGACACCGTCCTCATGCCGAAGATGTGATCCCTTCGCCGCGGGCCGGGCATGCACCTGCCCGGCCCGCGCTTGGAGGTGATCCGGTGCCCAACCGCCTTCGCGCCGCCCTGACCGGGCTGCTCGCCGCCGCGACCGGCATCGCCGTCGCCGAACTCGTCGCCGCACTGATCAATCCGGCCGCCGGCCCCGCCGTCGCGGTCGGCTCCGTCCTCATCGACGCCGCACCGACGCCGGTCAAGACCTTCGCCGTGCGCACCTTCGGTACCGCCGACAAGCCCGCCCTGCTCGCCGGCATCGCCGCCGCCCTCGCCGCGGTGGCGATCGCGGTCGGCCTGCTCGCCGCCCGCCGCCGCGCCTACGGCCTGATCGGCGCCGCCCTCTTCGCGGCCGCGGGTGCCGCGGCCGCGCTGTCCCGCCCGGCCGCCGTCCTCTCCGACCTCATCCCGTCGCTGACCGGTGGCGCCGTCACCGCCGTGGCGCTGATACTGCTCAACCCGCGCCCGGCCGTCCGCTCCCCCGAGGCGCCGGCTCCGGCCACCTTCGATCGCCGCCGGTTCTTGACCGCCGCCGCCCTGGTCTCGGCCGCCGCTGTCGCCGGTGGCAGCGCGGTGGCCGTACGCCGGGCCCGCGGTGGCGCCGCCAAGCGCTCCCGCGACGCCGTACGGCTGCCCGCTCCCGCCGACCCCGCACGACCGCTACCCACCGGACAGGACCCCGGTTTCGTCACCGCCAACCGCGACTTCTACCGCGTCGACACCGCCCTCACCGTGCCCCGGGTCGACCTCGACAGCTGGCGGCTGCGCATCCACGGCCAGGTCGGGCATCCACGCACCCTGACCTTCGCCGACCTGCTCGACCGGCCCCTCACCGAACGGCACATCACCTTGAACTGCGTCTCCAACGAGGTCGGCGGCCCCTACATCGGCACCGCCCGCTGGCTCGGCGTCCCCCTCGCGCCACTCCTGCGCGAAGCCGGCATCCGCCCCGGTGCCGACCAGGTCGTCGCCCGCTCGGTCGACGGCATGACCATCGGCACCCCGCTGACCACCGTCCTGGAGACTCCCGACGTGATGCTGTGCGTCGGCATGAACGGCGAGCCGCTGCCGCTCGAGCACGGCTTCCCCGTCCGGATGCTCACCCCCGGCGTCTACGGCTACGCCGGCGCCTGCAAATGGCTCACCGAACTGGAACTCACCACCTTCGACGCGTTCGACGCCTACTGGGTCGTCCGCGGCTGGGCCGCCCGCGCCCCGGTCAAGACCGCCTCCCGCATCGACCGCCCCGCACCCCTGTCCCACGTCCCCGCCGGCCGCGCCACGATCGCCGGCGTGGCCTGGGCTCAGGGCCGCGGTATCACCGCCGTCGAGGTCCAGGTCGACGACGAACCCTGGCAACGCGCCGAACTGCTCCCGGTGCCGTCCCACGACACGTGGGTCCAGTGGCGCACCACCCGGACCGTTCAGCCCGGGCTGCACACCATCCGGGTCCGCGCCACCGACGGCACCGGCGCCGTGCAGCCCGACCAGCGCGCCACCCCGTTCCCCGACGGCGCAACGGGCTGGCACACCATCACCATCACCGCAGACCCGTGACCGGACGAACCGGTCCGGGCGCCGTCCAGGTGGACGACGAGGTCGTGAGCCTGGCCGGTGTGCTCGAGGCGACCGCCGTCAGCGACGGGGCGCTACTCCGGGATCGTCATGGAAACGTCATGCGGCTGCGGGCGGATCGTCGTACGCGCGACAGATAGTTGCATGATGCACATGGTTGTATGGAAGCAAGTATGACGGCACTGGTCAGCCGGGACGGGACGGACTTCAGCCTCGTCTGCGACGCCTGCGGGGCGATCGTGGGGAATCTGGCCGCCTCGACCGGCGGCTGGGACGTGGCCTGGCGGCTGTTCGGCCTCGACGGCTGGACGGGCAGCGAGCTGGCGATCGGGCCGCACGCCTGTGGCCGGTGCGGGCCGCCGACCTCGCTGAGCGGGATCGTCGCGCGGTCGTTGGACGCACCGTCCGTACAGCCGGCCGGTCGTGGATCGTCGCGCCTGGTGGTGCAGCTGCTGGCCGATGTCCGGGCGGTCTACCTGCGCGGCGAGCTGCTCTGCGCGGACGATGCCCGGCTCTGGAACCTGCTCAGCGGGGACCCGGGGCCGTGCCGGCACCTCATGGTCGACGTCAGCCGGATGCACCGGCTCTCCTCCGCCACCGTCGACGTCCTCGTCCGGGCGGCCGGACGCGCGGCGGAGCGGGGCGGCCGGACGTGTCTCGTCGGCCCGGCGGCGGCGGTGTCCGCGGCGCTGCGGCTGCTGTGCCTGGACGACGTCCTGCCGGCGCACGCCGACCAGGTCAGCGCGCTGGAGTGGCTGCGCGCGGCGCAGCCCGTGGCCTGCTGAGCGGAGGACGGACATGACCGCGATGTACGCGCACGAGCGCACGGATTTCAGCCTGGTCTGCGACGAGTGCGGCCTGATCGTCGGCCGGCTGGCCGCGAACCTGCACAACTGGGAGCTCGCGTGGAGCTTCTTCAGCCGGCACGGCTGGGTCGGCGAGCGCGCCCCGGAGGGACCGCACCGGTGCCCGCGCTGCCTGCTGGACCGCTCGCCGGTGGCCGCGGCCGGAGGCGGGGCCGCGGTTGCGTCCCGCTGACCCCGGCGCCACCTCCGGCCGGCACGCGCTGGTGGTGGTGACGAGCCTGCTGCCGGCCGATGACGCCGCGTGGGCCCGGGCGCTGCGGCCCGTCCTGGCGGACCGGGGCGGGGCGTGGGTCGGCTGGGACGGCGGGACCGGAGCACCGCCCGGCGCGTTCGAGGGCGTGGCGCTGCGGCCGGTCGGGCTCTCGGCGGCCGAGGTCGCCGATCACCTCGAGGGGCAGTGCGCGTCGACGATCGTGCCGCTCTACCACGACGCCGTCGAGCGTCCTACGTTCCACCGGCGGTGGCGGCGGGCCTATCGGGCCGTGAACGAGCGCTACGCGGCGGCCGCGACCGGCCTCGCCGCCCCGGGCGGGACCGTCTGGGTGCACGGTCACGAGCTGCAGCTGGTACCGGCCGTGCTCCGAGCCGTCCGCCCGGACCTCACCATCGGCTGCTACCTGCCGCTGCCGATCCCGCCGGCCGAGCTGTTCGGGCGGATGCCGATGCGCAAGGAGATCGTCGACGGCCTGCTCGGGTCGGACGTCATCGGCGTTCCCGACCGGCGCAGCGCCGACAACCTGCGGCGCCTGGCCGCCCGGCACGGCGGCCCCGAGCACGACGGCCGGGTGCGCGTCGAGGCGCTGCCGATGGGCGCCGACGCCGGCCGGGTCGAACGCCTCGCCGGAAGCCCCGATGTCGCCCGCCGGCTGGAGGACCTGCGGCGCGAGCTGCGCGGGCCGCGCGCCGTCCTGCTCGCGGTGGACCGGCTCGACGCGACCAGCGGCGCCGAGCAGCGGCTCGCGGCCTTCGGGGAGCTGCTGGCCGACGGCCGGCTGCGGGCCGACGACTGCGTGCTCGTCCAGGTCGTCGTGCCCGCCGCCCGGCAGTCGGCCGGGAAGGCCCGGATCCGCATGCGGGTCGAGCAGCTGGTCGCGCGGATCAACGGCGCGCACAGCGCGGTCGGCCGGCCCGCCGTGCACTACCTGCACCAGCACCTCGACCCGGTCGATCTGGTCGCGCTGTACCGGCTGGCCGACGTGTTCCTGGCCACCCCGCTGCGCGACGGCGTCAACCTCACCGCGAAGGCCTTCCTCGCCGCCCGCCTGGACGACACCGGTGTTCTCGTCCTCAGCGAGTTCAGCGGCATCGCCGACGAGCTGCCGGAGGCCGTCGGCGTCAACCCGTACGACGTCGAGGATCTCAAGCGGGCGATCGCCGAAGCCATCGATCCGCACCGCACCGCCGCCGGCGACCGCGCCGCGATGGCCCGGATGCGCCGCACCGTGCGCCGCCACGACGTGCACTGGTGGACCGGCAGCGTCGTGGCGACCCTCGACGGGGCCGCCGGAAACCACACGCCGGCGCGTTCTGTCAACAATTCCCAAAACATCCATTGACAGGTTTCATTTCGAAAGCGTTCCCTGGGAAGCGTGCCCAGACGCCGCCATCTGCCGTACGCATCCGCCCTGGTCGTCGTGGCCGGGGCGCTCGTCGCGCTCGCCGCCGCCGCGAGCCCCGCCCAGGCCGCCACCAACGTCGTCACCGACGGCAACGCCCGCTTCGAGGTCCTCTCCCCCACCCTCGTCCGCCTCGAGTACGCCGGGGACGGCGCCTTCCAGGACGCGACGTCCTTCAACGCGGTCAACCGGAACTTCCCGGTGCCGTCCTACACGACGAGCGCGACTTCCGACGGGTACCGCGAGATCCGCACGAGCGCGCTCACCCTGCGGTACAAGCAGGGCAGCGGCGCGTTCACGGCCGCGAACCTCTCCGTGGCCCTGTCCACCGGCGTCACCGCGCAGCCGGCGTTCCCCTCGTACTGCGCGTACAACACGGCGTGCGAGGGCGAGAACGCCCTGCTGACCGGGAACGCGACGCCCGCCTACGACCACAGCGGGTACACGGGATCCGCCTTCGTCGCCGGGATCGAGAAGACCGGATCGGGGCTCGCCGTCGACGTCAGCGGGGTGCCGGCGGCCGGGAACTACAAGCTGCAGGTGCGCTACGCCAACGCGACCGGCGGGGACGGGCAGAACACCACCCGGACACTGTCCACAAAGGTCAATGCCACCGCCGGGCCGGCCCTGAGCCTGCCCAGCACCGGCAGCTGGGACACCTGGGGCACCGCGTCCACCACGGTCAGCCTCCCGGCCGGGACGAGCACCGTCACCGTGGTGCAGAACGCCGGCAACTCCGGCCGCGTGAACATCGACAGCATCGCGCTCACGCCGACGTCCGCCACCGCGTTCCCGGCCGCCTCGACGGCGCTGCTCACCACCGGCTACGGGGCCGGGCCGAAGGACGCGCTCGGCGGCTGGTCGCGCTCGCTGGACAACCCGCGCACCATTCCGGTGCCCGAGCACCCGGGGATTCTCGCCCGGTCCGGCTGGTACCTGCTCGACGACTCGCGCACCGCGCTGTTCAGCGCCGCGCACGTGCTGAGCGACCGGCCCGCGCACGGCAGTCAGCCGTACCAGGACGGGTACTTCTTCGGCTACGGGCAGAACTACAAGCAGGGCCTGGCCGACCTCAACACGCTCACCGGCGGCTCGGCGCTGCTGCCCCAGTCGGCCTACGGCGTGTGGTACTCGCGCTACTACGGCTACAGCACCGCGGACTACCAGAACTCGCTGCTGCCGACGTTCCGCAGCACGTTCACGCCGATCGACTGGCTGGTCATCGACACCGACTGGAAATCCCCGAGCCAGTGGAACGGCTGGAACTGGAACACCGGGCTGTTCCCCGACCCGCAGGGCTTCCTGAACTGGACGAAGCAGCAGGGGCTCAACGTCTCGTTGAATATTCACACCAGCATCGCCGGGAACGACCCGAAGTTCGCGACGGCCAACAGCCAGGCCGGCGGGCTCGCCTCCGACGGCAGCAACTACGTGTTCGACTGGTCGAACCCGGCGCAGCTCAGCGCGTACATGAACCTGCACAAGCCGTTCGAGCAGCAGGGCGTGCGCACCTGGTGGCTCGACTACTGCACGACGTGCGGCGCCTCGATCGCGTCGAACCCGCACGTGTCCGCCGACACCTGGATCAACCAGGCGTACGCCGACGCGGCCGCGGCGCGGGGGCTGCGCGGGTTCTCGTTCGGCCGGATCGGCGGCGCGGAGTACGGCAACGACGACTCGAACTTCGCCGTCGGGCCGTGGGCCGAGCGGCGCAACACGATGCAGTTCACCGGCGACACCCCGGCCACCTGGGACATGCTCGCCTTCGAGGCCCGGTTCACCCCGGACGCCGCGGCCGCCGGGTTCTCCAACGTCAGCCACGACATCGGCTCGTTCCACGGCGGGCACCTCGCCGACGACCTGTACGCCCGCTGGGTCCAGCTCGGCACGTTCCAGCCCGTCGACCGGCTGCACTCCGACCACGGCGACCGGCTGCCGTGGAACTACACCGGCGCGGCGCAGGCGAGCGCGGAGTCGTTCCTGCGGCTGCGCGAGGCGCTGGTGCCCTACACGTACACCCTCGCCAAGCAGGCCAACGCGACCGGGGTGCCGATCACCCGGCCGCTGTACCTGAACTACCCGGGCAGCAGCGAGGCGTACACGAACCCGACGGAGTACCTCTACGGCGACAACGTGCTCGTCGCGCCGATCACCAGCAGCACCGGGTCGCGCTCGATGTGGGTGCCGCCGGGCACCTGGACCGACTACTTCACCGGCCAGGTCTACAGTGGACCGTCCACGGTGACCGTCTCGGCCGGGCTGGACCGGATGCCGGTGCTCATCAAGGCCGGCGGGATCATGCCGACCCGCACCGACTACGTCGACAACGCCGGGCAGCGGCCGCTCAACCAGCTCACCCTGGACGTGACCGCGGGCGCCGACGGCAGCTTCGCGCTCTACTCCGACGCCGGCGAGGGCACCTCGACCGCCTCCACCACGGCGCCGCTGGCCTGGACCGAGGCGTCGCGCACGCTCACCATCGGCGCGCAGACGGGCTCCTTCACCGGGGCGCCGACCTCCCGGCAGTACACGCTGCGGCTGTCGAACTCCAACGCGCCGACCGCGGTCCTCGTCGACGGCGTGCAGGTGCCCGAGACGGCCTGGGCGTGGAACGCCAACCGCCGGGTGGTGACGGTCACGACGGCCGCGCTGCCGCTGAATGCCGCGCACACCGTGTCGCTGAGCGGGTCGGCGACCGCGAATCCAACATCCGGTGAAATTCTCGGCGCGGGCGGGCTGTGCCTGGACGTGCGCGGCGGGACGGCCACCGACGGGACCGCGATGCAGCTGTACGGGTGCAACCACACGGCCGCGCAGACGTTCGCGTACGGCGCCGACAACACGGTGCGGGTGCTCGGCAAGTGCCTGACCGCCGGCCCCGGCGTCACGATCAGCACCTGCAGCGGGGCCGCCACCCAGCAGTGGGGGCATCAATCCAACGGGGCACTGACGTCGGGCGGGCAATGCCTCGACGTGCCGAATTCCAACACCACGCCGGGCGCGGTGCAGCTGCAGCTGTACGCCTGCAACGGCAGCGGCGCGCAGGTGTGGAAGCTGCCGCCGGGGCCGCTGACCGGGCCGGGCGGGCTGTGCGCGGACGTGGCCAACGCCTCGCCGGCGTCGGGGACGGCGGTGCAGCTCTACGGCTGCAACGGCAGCGACGCCCAGCGCTGGTCGGCCCCGGGCGACCAGACGATCCGCACGCTGGGCAAGTGCCTCGACGTCGTCAACGGCGGGACCGCCAACGGGACCGCGGTGCAGCTGTGGGACTGCAACGGCACCGGCTCGCAGACCTGGACGACCCGGGCCGACGGCACGCTGTTCAACCCGCCGTCGGGCCGCTGCATGGACGACCCCAACAACAACCAGAAGGCCGGTGACCTGCTGCGCATCTGGGACTGCAACACCACCGCGGCACAGAGGTTCCGGCTGGGCTGACGCGGTGCGCGCACGGGGCCCGACGCCGCCACAACCGGGCCCCGTGCGCGTTACGGTGGGATCATGCCCAAAGCAGTCTGGAACGGAACGGTCATTGCCGAGAGCGACGACACCGTCGTGGTCGAGCGCAACCACTACTTCCCGCGCGCCGCGGTGCGCGAGGACATCCTGCGCGAGTCCGACACCCACACGGTCTGCCCGTGGAAGGGCACGGCCTCGTACTACTCGCTCGAACTGGACGGCATCCGCAGCCCCGACGCCGTCTGGTACTACCCGGAGCCCAAGCCGGACGCCGCTATGATTCGCGACCGCGTCGCGTTCTGGAAGGACGTCCAGGTCGTCGACTGACCGCAACGCCGACGGTGCTGCTGACGGGGACCGGGCCGAAGATCCGGGAGTCGTACCCGGGGCTGTCCCCCAGCACCACCATCGACTCCGGGTCGACGAGTTCCGCCACGCGTTTCACGAGCAGCCCCGAGCGCTGCGGGGCGACGGGACCCGCCTCGACGTGCACGCCCGGTGGAAGTTCCACGGGCCCGGTCGGCCGGCGCAGCACGACGATGTCGCCGACGTGCAGGGGCTGGCCGCGGTACCGGCGGGCCAGCAGCAGCGCACCGTCACGCAGCGCCGGCTCCATCGAGCCGCCCGACACCCGGACCAGAATCCAACGCACGCCGACCGATGTACCACATCGACGATGATCGCGATACCGTCCGCGGATGATCGCTGACGCCTGGCACGCGGTCCGCCTCGGGGTCCGGGCCGCCGCGGGGCGCCTCGCCGGCGGGGTGGCCGTCACGCTGCTCGCCGCGGCCGTCCCGGTCGCGACCGTCTGGCTCCTGCGCGGCCTGCTCGACGCGCTGTCCGGCGGCGGCGGTACCGCCCGTGCCCTGGCCTGGTTCGTGCCGGTCCTCGTGCTCGCCGCCGCCCTGCCGTCGCTCGCCACGTTCCTGGAGCACGAGGTCGGCCGGGTGGTCGGCCGGCGCGCCCAGTCGGACCTGTACCTGGCCACCGCCCGCCTCACCGGCCTCGCCCGCCTCGAGGACCCCGCCTTCCACGACCGGCTGCGGATGGCCCAGTCGGCCGGGCGCACCGGGCCCGGCCAGGTCATCGCCGGGCTGCTCGGCACCGGCCAGCTCGTGGTCACCCTGGCCGGCCTGGTCGCCGTGCTGGCCGCGATCAGCCCCGCGATCGCCGCCGTCACCCTGCTGGGCCTGGTCCCGGCGCTGGTGGCCGAGATCCGGCTCAGCCGCGAGCAGGCCGCGATGCTGTGGAGCATCAGCCCGCACGAGCGCCGCGAGTTCTTCTACGCCGAGCTGCAGACCAGCCTCCCGGCGGCCAAGGAGGTCCGGCTGCTGGGCCTGTCGGAGCTGTTCCGGCTGCGGATGCTCGACGAGCTCGCCGCGGCCGACGGGCAGCGCCGCCGCCTGGACGCCCGCACGCTGCGGGTGCAGTTCGCGCTGGGCGTGCTCTCGGCGCTGGTGCTCGGCGGGGCCCTCGCCTGGGCGGCGCTGTCCGGCACCTTCTCCGTCGGCGACGTCTCCGCGCTCGTGGCCGGGATCGCGGCGCTGCAGGCCACCCTCGCCTCCCTGGTCGCGCGGGTGGCGTTAATCCATCATGCGTTGCTGTTGTACCGCCATTTCCGCGCGGTGTTGGATTCCGAGCCCGACCTGCCCCTGGCCACGGCGCCGGTGCCCCCGCTGCGGCGGGAAATCCAACTGCGCGACGTGTGGTTCCGCTACTCACCCGAGCACGAGTGGATTCTGCGCGGCGTGAACCTGGTCATCCCGCACGGCTCGGCGGTCGGCCTGATCGGGCTGAACGGCGCCGGCAAGAGCACGCTGGTGAAGCTGCTGTGCCGGTTCTACGACCCGGACCGCGGCGCGATCCTGTGGGACGGCACCGACATCCGCGAACTGTCCCTGCCCGGCCTGCGCGAGCGGATCGGGGCCCTGTTCCAGGACTACATGTCCTACGAGCTCACCGCGGCGGAGAACATCGCGCTGGGCGATATCCACGCCCCGTTGGATTCCGTGCCGGCGGCCGCCACGCGCGCGGGCATCGACCCGGTCCTGCGCGCCCTGCCCCACGGCTACGACACGATGCTGTCGAGGCTCTTCGCCGAGGAGGATGCCGCGGGTGTACTGCTCTCCGGTGGCCAATGGCAGCGCCTGGCCCTCGCCCGCACGTACCTGCGGGACCGGCGCGACCTGCTGATCCTGGACGAACCGAGCTCGGGCCTGGACGCCGAGGCCGAGCACGCCATCCACCACGGCCTGCGGGCCCACCGCGCGGGCGCGACGAGCCTGCTGATCTCCCACCGCCTCGGCGCCCTGCGCGACGCCGACGTCCTCGCCGTCCTCTCCGGCGGCGTGGTCATCGAGCGGGGCACGCACGCGGAACTGCTGGCCCTGGACGGCGAGTACGCGCGCCTGTTCCACCTGCAGGCCGACGGCTACCGCCCGGAGTCCGAGCCGGTCGGCTGACGCGCGCTGCTCGGCTGACGCGCGCCGCAAGGTTGACGCGCACCGCGCGATTGAGGAACGCCTCCTCGAGCTCGGCGCGCGGCGGGCCGAGCACCAGCCGGGCGAGGGCCGCTGGACCGTCACGCGCACCGCCCGATTGACGCGCACCGCCCGGCTGACACGCCACTCGGTTGACCGCGCGCCACTCGGTTGACCGCGCGCCACTCGGTTGACCGCGCGCCACCCGGTTGACCGCGCGCCACCCGGTTGACCGCGCGCCACCCGGTTGACCGCGCGCCACCCGGTTGACCGCGCGCCACCCGGTTGACCGCGCGCCACCCGGTTGACCGCGCGCCACTCGGTTGACCGCGCCGCTCCGTTGACGCGCTCCCCCGTCGGTTGACGCGCGGCCGTACCGTGCGGGCATGCGATCGTTGGTCAACCGGGCCGGATTGCGCTACCTCGCCGTGTTCGTCGCGACCGCGCTGCTCGGCACGGTCGTCGCCACCGTCTGGGTCCCGCCGCCCGCCGTGGTGTTCGTCGGCACGCCACTGTGGATCGGCGCGCTCATCGCCGCCGCGCTGCTGCCCCGCCCGGGCGGCGACCTGCGGGTGGGCCTGCTCGCCGCCGCCTGGCTGGTCTCGGCGCTGCTCATGTTCCTGGCCCCGGCGATGCTGTGGGCGACGGTCCTAGGCGTCCGCGGCGAGCGGGTCGAGGCCACCGTGACCTCGATCGAGGGCGCGACGAAACGCAACCGCCACCTGTACTACCACCTGACCGACCCCGCCGGCACCCCGATCCCCGGCGTGCTGGGCCGCTGGCCGGACGAGAACGCGGAGGGCACGGTCGGCGCCCGGGTCACCGTCGTGCGCGATCCGGGCGGCCTCGTCGACCCGCGGCTGCCGGCCGAGCTGGACGAGATCCGGGTGACCGCGCCGCTCGTCACCCCGATCGTGCTGGCCGCCCTGGCCTGGCTGTGCGGCCTCGCCGGGCGGCCGCGAAAAGTGCCCGACGCCGTGTCGCACGCGTTGCGCGCCGTCGAGTCCGAGCGACCCCCGTCCTGGCAGCGGCCGGCCCGCCGACGCCGCCGCCCGGGCCGCCCCCCGCGACGCCGCTGACCCGGCCATCCACCGCGACGCCGCTGAGCCGCCATCCAACCGCGACGCCGCTGAGCGCGGGCCGCCCACCACGACACCGCTCACCGCGCGCCACCCACCGCGACACCGCTCACCGCGCGCCACCCACCGCGACACCGCTCACCGCGCGCCACCCACCGCGACACCGCTCACCGCAGGCCACCCACCGCGACACCGCTGAGCCCGCCGGTCACCGCGGCGCCGTTGAGCGTCGGTCCGCTAATCCAACCGCTGTGAGATTTCGAAGAAGTTCCCCCACGGGTCGCGGAAGAACGCCAGCCGCGCGCTGATGTCGTCGAGCTCGAACGGCTCGCCGACGACCTCGACCCCGCGCGCCCGCAGCTCGGCCACCGTCGCGTCGACATCGGACACCGACAGGCAGACGTGGTTGAGCCCACTCATCAGCAGGCTCTCGCCGACGTCGGTGAACTGTGGCTGCGGCACCGCGCCGGGCCCGGCCAGGATCTCCAGGTGGAAGTCGTCCTGGTCGGGCGGCATGACGTAGGCGAGGGTGAGGCCGCCGTACGGCCAGATCTGCAGCACGCGCCAGTCGAGCTTGTCCACCCAGAACGACAGCGCGTCCTCGAAGCGCGGGTACCGGATGCCCGTGTGGTGCCCGCGCATCGAGGCGAACGGCGACCCGGGACTGCGCGGCGGATCGGCGGGAAGTGGCATGCCCGCGACGCTAACCGCCGCGAAGGTGAGCGCATGGCCGGATCAGCCGAGTTCGGCCAGGTCTTCCTCGGTGAGGCCCAGGCCGGCGGCGGCGATGTTCTCCTCCAGGTGGGCGAGGGAGCCGGTGCCGGGGATGAGCGCGATGTTCGGCGACCGGGCCAGCAGCCATGCCAGCGCCACCTGCGCCACCGTGGCGCCGTGCCGGGCGGCGACCGCGTCGAGGGCCGCGCCGACCAGCGGCTGGAAGCCGCCGACCGGGAAGAACGGCACGTAGGTGATCCCGGCGGCCGCGCAGGTGTCGACGAGCGGGTCGTCGTCGCGGGCACTGATGTTGTACAGGTTCTGCACGCAGACGATCGCGGCGGCGGCCCGGGCCCGGGCGACCTGGGCGGCGGTGACGTTGGAGACCCCGAGGTGCCGGATCAGGCCCTCGTCGACCATGGTCTGGAGGGTGGCGAGCGCGGTCTCGAGCAGTTCGTCGGACGGGCCGCGGTCGCTGAGGCGCAGGTTGACCACGTCGAGCCGGTCGACGCCGAGCGAGCGCAGGTTGGCCTCGACCCCGCCGCGCAGCTGCTCGACGTCCGCCGGGTTGACGAGCGCCACCTTGGTGACGATCACCAGATCCCTCTGGTACGGGTACAGCGCCGACCGGATCAGCTCGTTCGCGGCCACCCCGTCGCGCGCGTAGTAGTCCGACGTGTCGAGGTGGTTCACGCCGAGCTCGACGGCCCGGCGGAGGATGGCCAGGGCCGTGTCCCGGGGCGGTGCCTCGCCCCGGGGCCAGCCAGTGAGTTTCATCGTGCCGTACCCGATGCGGTTGACCCGCAGGTCCCCAAGCGTTCCCATGATGCGTCGAGGGTACTGCGCGCTCAGTGGGCCACGGCGACCCGCTGCGGCCCGGCGTGCTGGGCGATGCGCTGGAAGACCTCGGCCTGGGTCGGGTAGCAGTGCACGGTGTCGGCGAGCGCCTGCAGGGTGAGCCGGTTCGTGATCGCCAGGGTCAGCTCGCTGATCATCTCGCCGGCGTGCGCGGCCACCAGGGTGGCGCCGACGATCTCGCCGCTGCCGCTGCGGGTGTGGATCGCGCCGAAGCCCTCCTCCTCGCCGTCGATGAAGGCGCGCTCCACATTGGACAGGTCGAGCCGGTACGTGTCGACGGCGACGCCCTCGGTGCGGGCCCGGCGCGGGGTCAGGCCGACCTCGGCCACCTCGGGATCGGTGTAGGTGCAGTGCGGGATGACCAGGTCCTTGGCCGGGCGCTGGGCGCCGTAGAGCGCGTTGGCCACGCTGAGCTGCGCGGTCGCGTTGGCCGCGTGCGTGTACTTGAACGGGAACGTCGCGTCGCCCGCGGCGAAGATGTCGGGGTTGCCGGTGCGCAGGTACGCGTCGGTCTCCACGCCGTCGGGGCCGGCGTGCACCCCGGCCGCGTCCAGGTCCAGGCCCTCCAGGTTCGGCTTGCGGCCGGTCGCGATCAGCAGCGCGTCGTACGGCAGCTCGCGCGTCCCGGCCGGGCCCAGGGTCAGCAGGCGGCCGGCGTGCGCGCGGGCCGCGGTGTACCCCAGGTGCAGGCTGATCCCCTCCTGCTCGAACCGGCGGCGGATCAGCTCGCCCGCCTCCGGCTCGTCGTTGGGCATCAGGCTCGTCGGGTGGCTGACCAGGTCCACCTCGCTGCCGAGGCGGCGGAAGGCCTGCGCGAGCTCGCAGCCCATCGGGCCGTTGCCGACGACGACCAGCCGCGCCGGCAGTTCGGTCAGCGCGAACACGGTCTCGTTGGTCAGGTACTCGCCGTCGCGCAGCCCGTCGATCGGCGGCACCGCGGGCCGCGATCCGGTGGCGATGATCGCCTTGCGGAAGCGCAGCTCCCGGCCGTCGACCGTCGCGGTGTTCGGCCCGGTGAAGCGCGAGTGCCCGAGGTAGACCTCGACCCCCGCCTGCTCGGCGGCCTCGACCGCGTCGATGGAGCTGCTGCGCGAGCGGATGCGGCGGACCCGGTCCATCACCGCGCCGAAGTCGACCACGGGTGGGGCGTCGAGCCGGAAGCCGAACTCGTCGCCCCGATTCGCCTCGTGTACCGCACGTGCGCACCGGATCAGCGCCTTGCTCGGCGTGCAGCCGAAGTTGACGCACGTGCCCCCGGTCAGCCGCTGCTCCGTCATCGCGACGCGGTGCCCGGCCGCGGCCGCGGTCGTGGCGGCGGTCAGGCCGCCGGGTCCGCCGCCGAGCACCACCAGGTCGTAGTCCCCGCCGTCGCGGTTGACCCACTCGGGTGGATGGCCCTGCCGGATCGTGCGCCGGTTGTGCGCGTCGTCGGGGTACAACTTGATCGTCGTCATGGCGCATCCTCCCTTCGGGAGCTGCCGCGGGTCACACGGGCCGGCGCACCGCCGTGCCAAGACGGTTGTCGATCAGGTAGCGCCAGCGGCCGTCCGAGCCGCGCCGGGCGACATCGGCGGCCGTGCCGGCGACGTGCACGTGCCGGCCGTCGGGGCCCTTGCCGTCGATCGCCCAGTCCACCACGATCTGGGCGATGTCGCCGTTGACGTTCACGTGGCGGGCCTTGGCCTCCAGCGGCAGGCCGAGCTTGATGTCGCGCTCCAGCGCGGCGGCCACCTCGCCGCTGTCGGTGATGGTGTGTCCGTCGTCCTCGACGAGCACGGCCCCCTCGTACAGGGACATCATCTCGCTGACCTGGCCCGAGTTGAACCGCTCGACCAGCGCCGGGATGACGCCGGAGGCTTCGGTGGGGAGCGTGAAGGTCGGCATCGCGGGCCTCCTGTTCGTTTCGGTTGAGCCGCAACGGGTCCCAAGCTACTGCGGGGGTGACGTCCCGGCCGGATGAGGGCGCGGGTGATGGCCGGGCGTCAGGGGCGGACGCGGACGATCGTCTTGCCGCTGATCCGCTTGGTCGGGTTGAGCGCGGCGACGGCGTCGTCGAGGGACGCGACGTCGCCGATGTTCGTGCGCAGCCGGCCGTCGCGCACCCGCTGGACGAGCTCGCGCAGCTGGGTGCGGTCGGACTCGACGACGAAGTCGACGGCCAGGCCGTCGGCGGGCTTCGCCTCGGCCGGTCCGACGACGGTCACCAGGATGCCGCCGGGGCGGATCAGGCGGGCGGAGCGGCGCTGAATGTCGCCGCCGATGACGTCGAAGACCAGGTCGACGCCGCCGATCTCCTCCAGGGCGTCGCCGGCGAGGTCGACGAACGCGTGCGCGCCGTAGTCGAGCGCCTTCTGCTTGTCGGCGGCACGGCCGGTACCGATGACATAGGCCCCGGCCTCGCGGGCCAGTTGCGTCACGACGGTCCCGACCGCACCGGCCGCGCCGTGCGCCAGGACGGTCTGCCCCGCCCGAAGCCGGCCGTGGTCGAAGAGCCCCTGCCACGCGGTCAGGCCGGAGATCGGCAGGCTCGCGCCCGCCGCGAAGTCGACGTCGCCCGGCAGTGGTGCGAGGTTGCGCGCCTCGACGGCCACGAACTCGGCGAGGGTGCCGTCGCGGTGCCAGTCCGTCAGGCCGAAGACCCGCTGGCCCACCGAGAGCCCGGTCGTACCGTACCCGAGCGCGTTGACCACGCCGGCCACCTCGTGCCCGGGGATCGACGGCGTCCGGTCCTTGCCGGCGCGATCGGTCCACGTCGAGGGCCACTCGATCTCGGTCGGGACGTATCCCGAGGCGTGCACCTCGACGACGACATCGTTGATCGCCGGCGCCGGCTCGGGCCGCTCCGTCAGCGTCATCCCGCCCGGTCCGGCGGCCTGGTCGGTCACCACGATCGCCTTCATGTCCGGCTCCTCCCGCTCCACGGCAATCAACGACGCTACCCGGGCGGGCCGGACACAAACGGCTCGGCCCAGCCCGGTGGCCGCGCGTCGGACCCGTGCGCCGTTTCGCCCACGGCGACCGCCTCGGCCGGGCGGCCCAGGGCGACCAGGGCCCGCGCCACCAGGCGCAGCGCCGCCCCCGCGCGATCCGGGTGGGCCTCGAGGCGCAGGGCCGGATCGTCCACGCTCGCGGTGTCGCGCGCCACGGCACGTGGTTTGGACTTTCCGTCCAGGCTCTGGACGGTTACTATCGGCGGCGTGGCTGATGCGATCCTGGACGCGCTGCGGCCGGTCATCGAGGGCATCGCGGCCACGTTCGGGCCGACCTGCGAGGTGGTGCTGCACGACTACCGGCTCGGCGAGCAGTCCGTCGTGGCGGTGGCCGGCGCGGTGACCGGGCGGGCCGCCGGCGGGGCGATGAGCGAGATCGGGCTGGCGATGCTGGCGCGCGGCGACGCGGCGGACAACGACCTCAACTACCTGTCGCGCACCAGCGACGGGCGGGTCGTGAAGTCCTCGACGATGCCCCTGCGCGACGCGGACGGCCACGTCTTCGGGGCGCTGTGCATCAACGTCGACGTGACGGCGCTGCGCCAGGCGGGGGATCTGCTGATCGCGCTCGCCGGTGCGGTACCGTCGCAGCCGGTCGACACCACGTTCAGCAACGACTTCGACGACGTCGTGGACGCCCTGGTGCGGGGCGAGGAACTCGCGCGCGGCCGGCCCGCCGCCGGGCTGGGACGGGCCGAGCGGATCGCGTTGCTGCGCGCCCTGGACGAACGGGGCGTGTTCCGCGTCCGCAATGCCGTGCCCCGGGTCGCCGACCGGCTCGGGGTGTCCCGCTCCGCGGTGTACGCGGACCTGGCCGAGAGCCGCAAGGAGGCACCGCGCACATGAGCACACTCGAGCATCCGGAAACACCGTTTCTCGCGCTCGACCCGCACCGCGTGGACACGAACGTGCGGCGGCTGCGCCGGCACCTCGACCGGCTCGGGGTCACGCTGCGCCCGCACGTGAAGACGGCGAAGTCCCTCGAGGTGGCGGCGCTCGTCGACGGCGGGGCGCGCGGTCCGATCACGGTGTCGACGCTCGCCGAGGCCGAGGCGTTCGCCGGCGCCGGGTACCGCGACATCCTCTACGCCGTCGGCATCGCCCCGCAGAAGCTCGGCCGGGTGCGCGCGCTGCGGGAGCGCGGGGTCGACCTCGTCGTGCTGCTCGACAGCGTGGAACAGGCCTCGGCGGCGGGGGCGGCGGGCGTACCGGCGCTGATCGAGGTCGACTGCGACGGCCACCGCGGCGGGGTGCCCGCCGACGACCCGGCGCTCGTGGACATCGCCCGCGCCCTGGAGCACCGCGGCGGCGAGGTGCGCGGGGTGCTCACGCATGCGGGCGAGTCGTACTTCGCCGACGGCGACGAGCAGCTGCGCGCGGCCGCCCAGCACGAGCGGGCGGTGGCCGTCGAGGCCGCGCAGGCGCTGCGCGCGGCGGGCCTCGCGACGCCGGTGGTGAGCGTCGGGTCGACGCCGACCGCGCACTTCGCGACGGATCTGACGGGCGTCAGTGAGGTACGAGCGGGGAACTTCGTCTTTTTCGACCTGGTGATGGCCGGCATCGGCGTGTGCACGCATGCCGACCTGGCGTTGTCCGTGGTCGTCACGGTCATCGGGCACCGGCCCGACAAGGGCTGGATCATGACCGACGGCGGATGGATGGCGACCTCGCGGGACCGGGGCACCGGACGGCAGCGCGTCGACCAGGCGTACGGGCTCGTCTGCGACCTCGACGGCACCCCGTACGACGACCTGCTCATGGCCGACGCGAGCCAGGAGCACGGGATGCTCGCGCTGCGGCCGGGCAGCACCGCGAAGCTGCCCGATCTGCCGGTCGGCGCGCGGGTGCGCATCCTGCCGATCCACGCGTGCGCGACGGCGGCCCAGCACGACCGGTACCACGTGCTCGATCCGGGCTCGCGCGGGCTGACCGCCGAGTGGTCCCGCGTGCGGGGGTGGTGAGCGTGCGGTTCCTGTCCGAGGCGGAGTCGGCCGCGCTCGTCGACGAGCAGCTCGCCTACACGGCGGTGCGCGCGGCGCTCGTCGCGGCCGTCGACGAGCGGGCCGAGGTGTTCCCGGCGGTGCTCGCCCACGGTTCGGACCCGCGCAACCGCTTCACCGTGAAGTCGGCGGCGTCGGCGGACCTGGCCGGGCTGAAGGTCGGCAGCTACTGGCCGGCCGGCGAGCCCCGGCACAACTCGATCGTGCTGCTGTTCGACCAGGACACCGGCCGGATCGCCGCGGTCGTGGAGGCGGGCGTGGTCAACGCCTACCGCACCGCCGCCGCCGACGCGGTCGCCGCCGACGCCCTGTCCCGCCCGGACAGCGCGACCCTGGCCGTGTTCGGAACCGGGCACCAGGCGCTGTACGAGTGTGCGGCGCTCGCGCGGGTCCGCCCGATCAGCAGCATCCTGGTCGTCGCGCGCAGTCCTGAGCGCGGCGAGCAGTTCCTGGCCCGGCTGGACGCGAAGGGACTGCGCGCGACGGTCACCTCCGCGCGGGAGGCGTGCGGCGCGGCCGACATCGTCGTCACCGCCACGACGTCGACGGCGCCGCTGTTCGACGCCGCCTGGGTGCGTCCGGGCACGCACGTGGCGAGCATGGGGTCGGACGCGCACGGCAAGCAGGAGCTCCCACTGGCATTGCTCGCCACGGCGCGCTTGTACTGCGACCTGCCGTCCCAGTCGCTGCGCATCGGCGAGTTGCAGCACGTCGCGGGGTTGGTGGAGGCTGGGACGGCACACGTGACGGCGCTTGGAGCGGTTTTGACCGGACGTGCCGAGGGCCGCCGGTCCCCCGAGGACATCACCGTCTTCGACAGCTCCGGGATCGCGCTGCAGGATCTGTTCATCGCGGACGCGCTGCTGCGCGTCGGCTAAGCGGCGGCGTGCAGCGGCTCGGCGGCGGGCACGGGAGCGGCCGCCAGGACGAGGTCGGCGTGCCGGGCCGCCGGGCACGGGGCGGGCCAGCCGCACGCGGTGCAGATGCCGCCGCTGTCGGAGTCGGCGCTGTGCCGCGCGAGCAGCTCGGCGGCGGTGGTGGCAAGGACGCTGTCGGAACGTACGATGTGAGGCACGGCGCGCCTCATACCCCGCGCTGACCTGCGCCAATCAATCTTGCCCGGCGTCGTTGAGCGCTCACGGCACTCGCGGCGGCCGCCGGACCGTGGCCCAGACGATCTTTCCGGTGGCGGTGGGCGCGCTCCCCCATGACGTGCTGAAGCCCTCGACGATGAACAGGCCGTGACCGCCGGTGTCCGGGTCCGGGAGCCGCATGCGGGGCAGCTCATGGCTGCCGTCGCGCACCGCCACGATGACGTAGAAGCGCCCGAGTTCCACGGAGAGGCCGATTTCGGTGCCGGCGTGGTGCACGGCATTGGACACCAGTTCCCCGGTGATCATGAGCAGCGGGTCCAGCACCGCCGCCACGTCCCAGGCCAGGCACGCCTCCTCGACGATCGAGCGGGCCTGCTGGACCGACGTCGACAGCGGCAGCAGGAACGCGTGCCGCCGCCGCGGCGCCGGGTGCGCGGCGGCCCCCGCGAGCGCGACCCGGATCGACGGCGCCGTCGGCAGCCCCCGGCACACGGCGACCCGCTTGAGCGAGGCGGCCAGCGACGGCGTCGCCCCGCACAGCACGAGCACGGTGCCCTCGTGCTCGCAGCGCCGCTTGAGCGCGGCGAACACGGCCAGCACGAGATCGCCGTCGACGCGCAGCCCCGACACGTCGACGAGCACGAGATCGGGCCGGGCGGTGAGCGCCTTGCGCAACGCCTGGCGCAGCACGGGCGCCGTGGCCCGGTTCAGCAGTCCGTGGGGCTTGAGGACGGCCAGCGGGAAGTCCTCGACGACCGGGCATCGGAACCCCTCGCGGCCGGCATGCATGCCTGCCCCCTCACGACGGACAAACTCCGTAAGCCCCTTTTCTCAGCAGATGATCGGTAAACATCCCGCTCCACAATGCGCACATCGCGGACGTCCCGCACGCGAAACGACGGTGCCGTGCTGATGTTCGCACAGGCGGCAGGGCCGGCCGCCTCAGCGACCGGCCCTGCGGAGATCCAATGTGGAACGTGCGTGGCACTCAGCGGCTGGTGTCGCCCTGCCCGGTGCGCTCCTGGGCCATGTCCACGCCCTTGTCGATCTGGTCGGAGTACTTCTCACCGGTGCGCTTGTCGACCTGCTCGCCGGCCTTGTCGAGGCCCTGGTCCACCTTGTCGTCGTGCTTCCCGGCGAATTCCTTGGCCTTGTCGATGAGACCCATGCGCTTGCACCTCCCGCTGCTTCTTTCGTTCTCGGGACCTTGATCGTCTACCCGCCCTGCCCCGGGGTACTCCACCAACCTGCAAGATCCTGTTCGACGCGCGCCCGCGCTGTCGTCATCACCGGCGCGGGGCCCAGATCGAGGTGATCCCTGCCGGATAGGTGGTCCGCACTGATCTCCTGGGCGCGGCAGCCGTGGCCCGGGTGGCTCTGCGGCAGTTCCGCGCCCAGCACCGAGGCGTACTCACCTTCGCCGGGTCGCCGCCGGGCGTCGGACCGCAGCACCTCGCCCGGAAGGCGGTGACCGTTCGGCATCCGGAGCCGTTCGTATGTACGACCTCGTGTGTCCGGTTTGCGGTTGTTCGCGCCTGCAACCATGTGCCAGCGTGCATGTGCCGCCAGGGGCAGGGAGGACGCGAGGCCTGATGGACGAAGCTCGCGCACAGCCTGTGGCCGGCATCGCCCAGGCGGTGGAGGTGCATCGCCTCGCGGTGGCCGGGCGGGAGGCTGACATTGCCCGGCAGGTCGGTCGCCGGGTGGCGCGGGTCTGGTTACGCACGTCCCGGTTCGCGGATGTCGATGCGCTGACGAGCGCCACGCTGCATCTCGGCCCGGATTCCCGTGCGTTCTACGACCGCGGTCGGGCCCGAAGCGCCACTGGCCGGCCGCACCTCGCGCTGGCCGACTATGAGCAGGCATTGTCCCTGTACCGCGACGCCGGCGACCGCCGCAACACCGCCGCCAGCCTCAACAACATCGGCCTCGGGTTCAGCGGGCTCGGCGATCACCAGCGGGCCCTGGCCCACTTCGAGCAGGCCCTGGCCATCCTTCGGGACGTCGGCGACCGCGCCGGCGAAGCCACCACCCTCAACAACATCGGCGGCATCAAGTTCGGGCAGGGCGATCTGGACGGCGCGTTGAAGACCCTGCATCAGGTCTTGGACCTCGTGCGCGCCGTCGGCGATCGCGGGACCGAGGCGGCGACAAACTTCAACATGGCAGCGGTACTCGCGCGGATGGCACGGACACGCGATGCCATCGACATGCAGCTTCGGGCGATCTCGCTGGCCGAGGCGACCGAGCACCCGGACCTGCCGGCGATGCGGGCATATCTCAAAGAACTTCAGGACCAGAAGGGACATTGATGGGTACTGCCACAGTCGAGGTGTCGGGCGCGCAAGCCACCCAGTGGGCGGCTGAGCTGCACGGCGTGCTCGCGGCCAACGCCGAACCCGGCGAGCGGGTGTCGCCGGTCGAGGTGGAGCGATCCGCGGCCGTCGTCATCGCCGTCATCGGGCTCGTGTTCTCCGGCGTCGGCACGGCCAAGACCATCTGGGAGTGGTGGCACCCCAAGCGCGACAAAGGCGGCACCGTCAAGATCCAGCTCGCCGACGGTATGTCGGTCTCCCTGTCCAATGTGAGCCTGGAGCAGCTGGAGATCGCGTTCCAACGGGCCGACACGCCGCAGGGGTGAGGGGTGCAGCCGTTGGGCACGTTCGAGTTGGAGATCTTCGAGCAGACCTCCACCTACTGCGAGCTGCGCCTGTCCGCCGACGGGGCCGCGCCCAAGACCCGCGGCCTGGATCGGGCGGCGGTCGAGCAGCTGATCGAGCTGGTGGAGCGGGACTACACCCAGAACGTGCATGCCCAGCGGGTGCACAGTTCGCCGCGGCTGCGTGAGCTCGGCGCGCAGCTCGCAAAGTTCGTCGACGGGGACGAGCGCTGGCTGGATTCGATCCTGGGCAGCCCGCCGGGTGTGACCCTGCGGATCACGGCGGAGCAGCGGCTGCGGCATCTGCCGTGGGAGTTGCTGTTCCAGCAGGACTCGTTCCTCGCCGTCGCCACGCCCACGCCGCTACTGCCGGTACGGGCCGTCGGTAACGGTGCGGCGGCCCAGAATCCGGGGAACAGGCCGTTGCGGGTGCTGTTCATGGCAACCTCGCCCGAAGGCGTCCAGCCGGTCCTCAACTACGAGGGCGAGGAGGCGGCCATCCTCGCGGCGACCGCCCGCACCGGCACCGACCTGGTCGTCGAGGAGAGCGGCACCCTCGCAGGCCTGCGGTTCCTCGCGGAGGACTACGGCGCCGGCTATTTCGACGTACTGCACCTCAGCGGCCACGCCACCACCGCCGGCGGCGAGCCGACGTTCGTGGTCGAGAGCGAGTTCGGCGGGCTCGCCACCGCCACCGCCGGGCAGATCGCGCAGGCCATGGCCGGGCACTGGCCGCGGCTCGTCTTCGTCTCCGGCTGCCTGACCGGCAACGCCCCCGACCGTGGTGCGTTTCCGTCGATGAGCGAGAGTCTCGTCAAGGCCGGGGCACCCGCAGTACTGGGCTGGGCGCTGCCCGTCGGTGACGTCTCCGCGACCGAGTTCGCCGCGGCGCTCTACCGCGCTCTGGCCGCCGGGACGGCGCTCGACCGGGCCGTCATCGAGGCCCGCCAGCACCTCTACACCAACCAGCTGGGCAGCTGGCACCTGCTGCGCGTCTACGCCGACCGCTCGCCGCTCGGCCCGCTGGTCACACCGCTGCGTACGCCGGGGCGCAAGCGGATCCAGGTACGCCCGGCCGAGCAGGAGTTCCTCGACCCGCAGACGCGGCTGTCGCGGGTCGCGGGCCGTGCCGCGTTCGTCGGGCGGCGGCGGGTCATTCAGCGCTGCCTGCGTACGCTCAAACAGCCCCTGCACGAGGCCGGCGGCGCCGAGGCGCTGGTCCTGCACGGGATGGGCGGGCTCGGCAAGAGCAGCCTCGCCTCCCGGCTGCTCGAGCGCATGCCCACGCACCAGCGCGCCGTGTGGTTCGGGCGGGTCGACCTCATCAAGTTCCGGGAGCTCACCACCAAGGTCCGGTTCCCGGCGATCGAGCAGCAGGTCGAGGCGGACCAGGTGCTCGGCAACGACCAGGTTCCGCTCGCGAGCCGGCTGCGGTACCTCCTCGACGTCGACGGGCCGCTCGGGCAGACGCCGTGCCTGTTCGTGTTCGACGACTTCGAGGACGGCAACCTCGACGAGCGCGACGGCGGGCACGTCCTCGCGCCCGCGATGGCCGAGATCCTGCCGGCCCTGCTCACCGCCATCCGTGAGACGGACAGCCCGAGCCGGGTCATCGTCACCAGCCGGTACCTGTTTCCGACCCCCGCCGGTGCGCAAGTCGCCCGGGAGGCGCTGGAGACGCTCATCGACGTCGAGCAGGCCAAGAAGATCGCCAACCTGCCGAACCTGCGGTACGGCTCGCTCCTCGACCCCGGCATCCGGGACCGGGCGATCGCGGCCGCGGCCGGGAATCCCCGGCTGCTCGACTGGCTCGACCTGATCGTCGCCGACGCGAGCCTCGACGTCGACGGGCTCATCGCCGCCATCGAGCACGGGGCCGAACGGTTCCGCGAAGCGATCTTCGCGGCCAAGCTGCTCGAATCGCAGGACGCCGAGCTGCAGCGGATGCTCGCCAAGGTCAACGTCGTCGAGCTGCCGGTGCCCGCCGCGACCGTGCACGCCGTGCACGGCCATCCGGACACGGACCGGCACATCGCCCGGGCGACGCAGCTCGGGCTGCTCGAAGCCGGCACCGACCCCGAGACCCGCGAACCCCGCTACTACGTGTCCAACATCCTGCGGCCGCTCGTCCGCCCGCTGCTCACCGAGGACGAGTACGTCGAGGCCTGCGCCGCCGCCGCGCGCTCCCTGCACGCCATCTGGATCGCCGGGCCCGCGTCATGACCACCGTCGCCCAGGCCGTGGAGGTGCACCGGTTGGCGGTGGCCGGCCGCGAGGCGGTCATCGCCCGGCAGCTCGGCCATCGGGTGGCTCGCTTCTGGCTGCCGAGGTCCCGGTTCGCGGACGTACTGGTGCTGGCCAGTGCCACGCTCACGCTGGGCCCCGATGCCGGCGCGCACTACGACCGCGGCTGGGCCCTCAACTCCACCGGGCAGCCGCTGCCGGCGCTCGAGGACTATCAGCAGGCCCTGGCCTTGTACCGCGCGGCCGGCGATCGCGGCAACACCGGCGCCTCGCTCAGCAGCATCGGACTCGTGTACGACGGGCTGGGGGACCACGAGCAGGCCCTGACCTACTATGAGCAGGCGCTGCCCATCCTGCGGGAGGTCGGCGACCGGCTCGGCGAGGCCGCCACCCTCAACAAGATCGGCAGTGTGTACCACGACCGCGGCGACTACGAGCGGGCCCTGGCCTACTGCGGGCAGGCGCTGTCCATCCAGCGTGAGGCCGGCGACCGGGCCGGGGAGGCCGCCACCCTCAGCAACGTGGGCGTCGTCCATCACACGCTCGGGGACAACGAGCAGGCGCTGGTGTACTTCCTGCAGGCGCTGCCGATCCGGCGCGAGGTCGGCGACCGGGACGGCGAAGCCACCACGCTCACCAACCTCGCGACGGTCCACCGCGCCGCGGGCAACCTCGACCAGGCGATCGTCGAACTCGAGTGCGTGGTCGAGCTGGATCGGCAGGTCGGCCGCCCCGGCCTCGCGTCGGACGCCGCCTTCCTCGAGCAGGTACGCCAGGAGCGAGCCAGCCGGGATCAGACGTAGTGCTGGAGCTGGCGTTGCAGGGCGCTGATCGCCGCCGCCAGGTCGGCCAGGGCGCGGGCCTCCGGCGAGCCCGGCGGGCACTGCCGGCGCAGCTTGGCCACATCCCCGGCCAGCGGGGCGAGCGAGCGCCGCGCGTTGCTCGCCTCGAACGAGGAGATGGGCCTGCCGGTGTACGTCGACACGATCGCGTTGTGCCGCCCGATCAGCTCGCGGGCGCGATGCACGCGCAGGTCCGCGGCGACGCGGCGGGACAGGTGGTCGATCGAGGCGCGCAACGCGAGGGCCCGGTCCCGGAACTCGGGGGCGTCGTCGAGGCGTTTCAGCAGCTCGGAGGCGCGGCGGAGATCCGCCAGCACCGGGCGCAGCGCCACGCCCGAGCGCGGCGGGCCGGTGACGACGGCGCGGTGGATCGCGTCGGCCTCCAGCAGGGCGGCGTGCCGGCTGCGGGAGTCGATGGCGTTCGCCCGGTCGAGGGCCGCGCGGGCACCGACCGCGTCCGCGCGCTCCAGCGCTGCCGTGGCCTCCTCCAGCTCCTCGCGCAGCAGCCAGTCGAGCACCTCGCCTGACGGGTCGCGCCCGCTCACGTACGCGCAGATCAGGACGAACAACCGGTCCTGGGGACCGAGTTCGGCCACCCCGCGCAGGATCGTCCAGGCCGTGCCGCGGTCGTGGCGGCGCAGCGCCGACCGGGCCGACTCCACGCGCGCGGCCGCCACGGCGCGGAGGCACTCCCCCAGCACGTCCTGCGCGAGGGAGCCGTCGGACGGGCGCGCCAACCGTGCGGCCGAACGCGCCGCCTCCAGGCCGAGCTCCGGGTCGCCGGCGAGCAGCAGGCACCGGGCGCGCAGGGCCAGGGCGGGCACGGAGCCGGGGGCGTCTCGAAGCGCGGCGCCGATCAGCGTGGCGGCGGCCGAGAACTGCCGGGCATCGAGCAACGACGAAGCCCGGTGCAGCAGCTCCGCAAGCGACATCGCGGCCCCGTCATCGGGGCCGCGGGCGCGAAAGGGGAGCTCAGGCATCACCAGCCACCGATGTTAACGCGTTTCCCAGGCCCTCCACAGCCGCGCGTACGCGCCGTCCGCCGCGACCAGCGCGGCGTGCGTCCCCGACTCCGCCACCCGGCCGCCGTCGAGGACCACGATCAGATCGGCCGCCGCGGCCTGGGTCAGCCGGTGGGCCACGATCAGCGTCGTGCGCCCCGCGGTCGCGGCCAGCGCCGACTCCTCCAGGTCCCGCGCGCCCAGCGAGCCCGCCTCCGCCGTGGCCTCGTCGAGGATCGCCACCGCCGGATCGGCGAGGACGACGCGGGCCAGGGCGAGCTGCTGCGCCTGCGCGGCCGTGAGCGGATGCCCGCCCTCCCCCACGACGGTCGCCAGGCCCTCCGGGAGCGCTGCGGCCCAGGTCAGAGCACCGACGGTACCCAAGGCGGCCGCTGTTTCTGAAACAGTTGCAGCGGGACGGGCGAGCCGCAGGTCCTCCACGAGGGGGCCCGCGAAGACGTGCGTCTCCTGCGTGACGATCGCGACGTGCGGCGGACCCGGTGGCATCCCGCCCACCGTGACCGTGCCCGACGCGGGCCGCAGCAGCCCGGCGGCGATCGCGGCGAGCGTCGACTTCCCCGCCCCGGTCGCCCCCACGAGCGCCACCCGCGCCCCGGCCGGGACGGTCAGCGACACGCCATGCAGCACGTCCTCCCCGTCGTCGTACGCGTAGTGCACCCCGGAAAGCGCCAGCTCGACGGGGCCCTCGACGGGCGCCCCCGCAACCTCCCCCGCGGAAGGCACTCCCACCACGCCGACCAGCCGGGCCAGCGCCGCACCCGCGGCCTGGATGTCGGCCGCGCTGAACAGCAGGCCCCCGATCGGGTTGAACAGCCGGTGGAACAGCACGGCGGCCGCCGCCGTCTCGCCCACCGTGACCGCGCCCGCGCGGACCAGGTAGAAACCGGCCACCACGATCGCCGCCACGCCGAACAGCTCCGCGCGGTTGACCCGGCCGACGAGGCGCGTGAACAGCTTGAACACCGAGTACTCCACGTCCCGCGCCCGCGCGGAGGCGACGTCGATGCCGCGCAGGTGCCGGTCCTCGAGCCGGTACGCGTGCACGGTCGCGCGGCCGAGCATGCTCTCCACGAGCAGCCGGGCGCGGTCCGCGATCGCGACGCGCTGTTCGCGGTACCCCGGCGCCGAGCGCGGGAGGTACCAGCGCAGGCCCAGGACGTACAACGGCAGCGAAACGGCGCCGGCGAGCCCCAGCCGCCAGTCGATCCCCGCCATCGTGACCAGGCTGAGCACGGCCAGCAGCACGGAGGAGATCATGGTCGGCAGGATCTCGGCGACCACGCGGTGCACGGCGGCCACGTCGGGGCCGACCCGTGCGAGGAGGTCGCCGCGGCCGGCGCGTTCGAGGGTGGCGGTCGGCAGGCGCAGCGCCCGCTCGACGGTGGCCTCGCGCAGGGTGGCGAGGAGCCGTCCGCCGGTACGGGCGACGAGGTACGCCGCCAGCCCGCCCGTCAGCCCGGCCACGAGCGCGGCGACCCCGATGACCGCGCCGATGCCCACGATCGTCGACGGCGCCGCCCCGGCGCGGACGCGGTCGACGAGCACGCCGAGCGCGGAGACGGGCACGATCGCGGCGCCCGCCCCGACCAGCCCGACGGCGACCGTTCCGGAGACCTCCCACGGCCGCGCCCGCAGCTGCCCGCGCACCCAGCGCCACGTGTCGCGCGGGGTCGCGGTCGGCAGCGTCATCGCAGGACCGCCCGCGCGTAGCCGGCGTCCGTCGCGCCGAGCGAGGCGTGGGTGCCGGTGGTGTGCACGCGGCCGGCGTCGACGACCACGACCCGGTCGGCCACGGCGAGCAGGGCCGGGCTGCTGGTGACGACGAGCGTGGTGAGGTCCTTGCGCAGCGCGCGCACGCCGAGCGCGACCGACTGTTCGGTGACCGCGTCGATCGCCGTGGTCGGGTCGTGCAGCACCAGGATCGGCGGCCGGGCGAGCAGCGCGCGGGCCAGGGCGAGCCGCTGCCGCTGGCCGCCGGACAGTCCCGCCCCGCGCTCGTCGACGGCGTGCTCGAGGCCGGCCGGGTGCGCGGCCACCACCTCGTCGGCGGCCGCGGCCCGCAGCGCCGCGTCCACCTGCTGCGGGCCGGCGCCCTCGGGGGCCAGGTTCGCGGCCAGGGTTCCGGCGAACAGGTCCGTGTGGTGCGGTTCGACGTGCAGGAGTTCCCGCGCGGACTCCAGTTGCTGCAGGTGTACTCCACCAAGCCGCACGGTCCCGCCGAACTCCTCCGGTGCCACGCGGCCCGCGAGGAGCCGGACGAGGGCCTCGGCGTCGGCCGGACGGTAGGCCACCAGCCCGACGAACTCGCCGGGCCGCAACACCAGATCGAGGCCGTCGAGGCTGCCGTGCCGCGCATCCGCGACTTCCAGGGTCGTGTCCCCGGCCGCCGCGAGCGTGGGCTCGGGCACCACGTGCGGCGCGTTGACGACGAGGGCCACGCGCTCGGCGGACCCGCGGGCCTCGGCGATCCAGCTCGGTACCGCGGCGAGCATGGCCAGGGGCTCCATCAGGAACTGGGCGAGCCCGATGACCGCGATGAGCTCGCCGACGCTGATCCGCCCGGTGAGCGCGAACCAGCCGGCGAGCACCGCCACGCCGCAGGCGAGCAGGCCGCTGGTGGCGGTGGACGCGGCCAGGTACGCGCCCTGGGTGCGGGCCGCCCGCAGCGACGCGCCGAGCGAGGCTTGGCTGACCGCGTGGTACCGCCGGGCGGCGGCGCGCTCGGCCCCGATGCCGCGCAACGGGCGAATCCCGGCGACGAGGTCGGTCGCGAGCGACGAGGCCCGCCCGGCGAGGTCCTGCTGGGCCTCGACCCGCCGCGCGATCCGGGGCCCGGCCAACTGCAAAACGCCGAGGACCACGGGTGTACCGGCGAGCACGGCCACCCCGAGCCGCCAGTCGAACGACACGAGCGCCACGGCGCAAATGAGCGTGGCGGTCACGGCGCCGGCGATGCGCGGTACGTAGTCGAGCAGGTACGACACGTTGTCGGCGTCGGTCGAGGCCACGGTGAGCAGCTCTCCCGCCCGCAGCGGCGTCCGCAGGCCGCGCGGGTGCAGGATCTTCGCGGCGAGTTCGTCGCGCAGGTAATAGGCCTCGTCGGTGATCGCGCGCATGAGGTGCCGCCCGCCGAAGCGGTACGCCATCGACAGCAGCCCGAACAGCACGGCCAGGGCCGCGACCCAGACCAGCAGCGCCCGCCCGTCCCCCGGCGCGACCGCGCGGTCGATGCCCACGCCGATGAGGATCGGGACCAGCGACTCACAGATCTGGTGGCAGCAGTACAGCAACGTGCCCAGGCCCAGGTGCCGCCGGTTGCGAGCCACCGCGCGGCGCAGGATGCCGGGGGCGCGCAGGGGTCCGGCGTGCGAGATCACCACCGGGGTGAGGGTAGCCTAACTCGCCCGGCATGATCAGACCGGGCGCGGCTCGACCTGCACCCGCACGACCACGGAATCGCCGATCTTGATCACGTCGTCGTCCCGGAGGGCTTTCTTCTCGCCGGCCTCGACCCGCACCCCGTTGATCTCGGTTGTACCGCCTGTGTCGCTGATCCACGCCCGCCCGTCGCCCGCCGTCCCGATCACAACCGCGTCCCCGACGAACAACGTCACATCGAACCGTCGCATCTACGTCATTGTGGCGGTGTTTTGCACGCGAACGGCCGGGTAAGCGGCAGCGAATGAACATCGATCGCGCGTACGGCTTCGACGCGCCGCCGGAGGTTGTGTTCAACACGCTCACCGACCCCGCGCGCCTCGACCGCTGGCTGCCGCGCGGCACGCGCAGCGAGCAGGCCGGCCCGGACACCATTCGCATCCGAACGGCCGGCACGGTCCTCGACTGCGCCATCACGCTCGCCCCGGCCGACCTGCGCCTGCAGTGGCGCCTGCCCGACCGCGACGGCGTCCACGGCACCGTCCAGGCCGCCGACGGCCCGGCGGGCGGCACCGAACTCCACGTGACGATCTCCGCCCCGGACACGGCCCTGGACTCGGCCCGCACGGGCCAGTTGCTGGCCGACGTGATCCGCCGCTTCCAGAGCGACGTCGAGGAGAACCTGACGCCGGGCTGACACAATGGCCGGCATGCCGTACGTTCCCAACGCGCTGCTGGGGCGGCTCGTCGGCTTCCGGCTCTACTCCGTCCAGTTCGTCATGGACTACGTCCAGCTGCACTTCGACGGCCCGACCCAGGACATGCCGATCCTGACGTGCGACGTGCTCCCGGTCGTGGAGACGCCGGCCGGCCGTGTCGAACCGGGACAAATCGGCTGGGCCGACGCGTTGCGCGCGCTGATACCGGCCCAGGTCACCGCCACTTCGGAGCAGACGGGCCGGGGCCTGCGGATCGACTTCGACAGCGGCACGATCGCTCTGCATCCCAGGCCCGACGAGGTGACGGGGCCGGAGATCGCCCTGCTGAACGGCTTCGAGGACCGGCGCTGGATGTGCTGGCGCCCCGGCGAGGACTCCTTCGAGGACCTCGCCTGAGGGCTTTCACGTGGCCGAGCCTGCCACATGCGGTGCGGCGGCTCGTGACCGCCGGCGCGCGCATGCGTCTACCCTTCCCGGTCGTGAGCACCCATCACTCGATCGTCGTCGCCCGGTCCGCGACCCCGCTGCCGCTGCTGCCGGAGGTGCGCGGCGCGTTCGGGACGTCCTGCTTCGGCCTCGTGCGCCACGACGACGGCTGGCAGGTGGCCAGGATCAACGTCCGGCCGCATCAGTGGGCCACGGTCGGGGCCGGGCCGGGGCCGATCGCCGCCGCGACCGGTTCACCGGTGCTGGCCGCCTGGATCTCCGACTTTGCCTGCGCCCAGATCGCCGCCGCCGTACCGGACGGTCCGTCGTGGGCCGCGCACCTCATCACCGGGGGCGACGAGAACTGCGGCTTCGACCACAAAATCCAAAACACATTGCGCGCGCCGGGTCCCAAGCAGCCGCCCGCTGATCCCGCCCGGCTCGCCGCCGATCTGGCCGCGTGGTCCGCGGCGGGCGGCCGCACCGCCGCCGCGGAGCGCATCGAGGCGCGGCTGCGCGACGAGAGCGGACTGCTGCAGGACCGGTATTTCGCGATGATCGGCGAGCTCGGCCCCGGCGACGGCGTGCCCTTCGACATTCCCGACTGGGACGACGAGCGCATTCGTGAGGCGTGGCACGAAGCGCTCAACGCCAGCTACGACATCCCGACGCCCTGGAACGCCCGGAAAGCCGCCTCGGCGCGCTCCGTCGCGCTGGTCGCGTGGGGCGAGTTTCACGACTTGGCCGAGTTCGATCCGGCGATCACCGAGGCCGAACTCGTCGCCCGGGCCGAGCAGGCGCTCGCCCTGTGACGCCCGCTGGGCAGTCGCGGTCCGGCTCCTGGAACGTGAACCGATCGCAGGTGACGCGGTACACCCGGCAGGAGGCCGGGCTGGCCTACCTCGCGGTCACGCTCTTCATCGACTCGCCCGACGGCCGGCGCTACCTCGAGTTCCAGCTCGGCGACGAGCCGGGCGATCGCGCGTCGGGCTACTGCATCGTCGACGGCCCTCCGACCCGCTTCCAGCCCGGCGACGGCATCGAGCAACTGGTCACGATGCTGTCCAGCCACGCCTGCGTGTACGGCGGTCTGCTCGCGGCCCGGCTCGACGGCCCGGACCTCGTCCTGGTGTTCGACGAGGAAGCCGCACGCGTCTTCGGGTGGCCTCGTGAACTGCCGTTGCACCTCGCGATCACCGACGACGACCGTGCTGGGTTGCTGGCGGGTCTCACGGAGGTCCTAGCCGTGGGACCAAACGGGACGACGCCCGTCGTCGCGCTCTGATCTCGGACCGCGAAACAGCGGTCACGGCAGGGAACCCTGCGGGTCCCGGCGTGGTCCAATCGGGCATGCGGAAGCGTCGGGCGGTGCTCATCAGCGTCGCCGCGGCCGTCCTGCTCTCGGCGGCGGTGACCTTCGTGGTCTTCGCGGTCGGCAAGACGGACGCGGCCTGCGGGTGCAGCGTCGTGCCCGACGTGCGGGGCCCCGCGCAGGACGCGGCCGTACGGTTCGAGGGCCTGGTCCGCCGCGGCGACGTCGGCGGCGCCTGGGCCATGCTCAGCGACGAGGCCAAGGCCCGCTACGTGGACCCGGCCGGCCTCCGGCCCGTTCTCGACCGTCTCGGCGCGTCGCTCGCCGGGTCCGATGCCCGCTGGCTCGCGGTAGACGAGAAGGTGCGCTACGACCAGCCCAGCGAGGTCGTGGTCGTGCGCAACGAGACCGCGCCGCTGCTGGTACTCGTCCCCCTCGGGCACGTCGGCGAGGAGCGGATCGATCCCGGGGTACCGCCGCTGCAGCTGACGGCCGAGGGCGACGGCGACGGTGTCCGGGTCGAGCTGCCCGACGGCGACCCGGACCGGACGAGGTTCGTGGTGATCGACGAGGCCGAGCAGATCATGCTGCCCAGCCGTCAGCAGCTCACCGAACGGGCGGAGCGGCTGACCTGGCGTGCCCCGAGACGCGGCCCCGTCGTCGTCATCGGGATCGAGCGGACCGACTCCGGCCCGCGCGTCGGCGTCGCTACTGTCAACGGATGAGCGCACTCATCGAGGTCGTGACGGACATCGACGCGCCTCCAAGCGTGGTCTTCGGGCTCGAACTCGACATGGACGTGCACGCCGCCTCCCTGGCCGGCAGCGACGAGACCGCCACCACCAGTACCGGGAAGCGGCAGGTCGGGCTCGGGGACGAGGTCACGTTCCGGGCGCGGCACTTCGGGATCGTGTGGCGCATGACCAGCCGCATCACCGCGTACGAGCCGCCGCACCGGTTCGTCGACGAGCAGGTGCGCGGGCCGTTCCGCGCGATGCGGCACGAGCACCGGTTCGACGAACTGCAGGACGGGCGGACGCGGATGACCGACCGCATGACGGTGCGGGCGCCGTTGCACAGCGTGGTCGTGCCGTACCTGCGACGGCTGTTGGTAAAGCGCGCGGCGCACGTCAAACTGCTCAGCGAGGCATAGCGTGCCGGCGGGAAAGCGCGAGAAACGGGGACGTCGGCCATGGGGCTGCGCAAGTGGTTGGGCCGGGGCGAGCCGGAGGAGCGCACCATCGACCCCGCGGCGTACGGCTACGTGCCCCGCCAGCACATCCGGGCCGACCGGGCCGGGCCCGCGCCGGACTTCGATGTCGTCGATCCGCTCGTGGCGCGCGGCAACTGGCCCGAGCTCGCCGCGTTCCTCAGGACCGTGCCGATGGTGTCCGAGCGGCGGTTCGCGCTGCTCACCAGGCTCGGCAACGCCGCCACCGCGAACGACGCCTGGCTGCGGCAGTGGCTCGCGGCGGACCCGCGCAGTGTCAACGCGCTGTGCGTCTACGCGGAGTCGCAGGTCAACAAGGCGTGGGAGATCCGCTCCAGCGACTGGGCGAAGAACGTCAGCCGGGAACAATGGCAGGGCTTCTTCCGGGTACTGCGTGCAGTGCCCGACATCTGCGCCGCCGCCATGGAACCCGAGCCGGCCGATCCCGCACCCTTCATCGCGCTGCAGACGGCGGCGCTGGGGCTGCGGTGGTCCAACGACGAGTACCGGAAACTGTGGCGCGAAATCTCCGCGCGGGCGCCGCACTCGTTCACGGCGACGCACCGGGCCTGGAACTACTGGCGGCCGCGCTGGTACGGGTCGCTGGAACTCGTGGAGGAGTTCGTCGAGACCGCCATCGCCGCCGCGCCGCCCGGCTCGGTGCTGACGATGAACCGGATTCAGATGCTGCATGAGGAGTTCCGGCCGAAGGACGGCGACGAGCGGGCGGCGTTCGACCGCGGCGACCGCGTCAACCGGGCCCTGAGCGCGGGCATCGCCGACGCGGCCGCCGCCGACCCGGCCGACATCAAGCTGCCCTACCTGCGGCACTGGCTCGCCGCGCGGCTGGTCCGGGCGGGGCGGCACCGCGAGTCGATGAACCAGTTCTGGGCCGTCGGCGGGTACTGCGGCGCCGAGCCCTGGGAATGGTTCGACGACCCGCTGGACCAGTTCTGCGCCGTCCGGGCCGAAACCACCCTGGCCTGGGAGGACGCCGGACGGCCTACCTCGTAGCGAGGTCCCGCAGCGCGGCGAGGACCGTGCGCACGGTGGCCCGGTGCAGGCTCTCCGGGCGGGCGAGCACGTCGATGTGCCGCCCGGCCGGCAGGTCGGCCAGCGGGCGCAGGACCACGCCGGGACCGGGACGGCTGGTGTACCCGGGCAGCAGCGCGAGCCCGCCGCCCGCCGCCACGATCGCGGCCACGACGCTGAAGTCGTTGACCCGGTGCACGATGTCGAGCGGTCGACCGGCCGCCGCCGCGATCGCCGACAGGACGCCCTCGAGCGGGAAGCCCTCGTGCACGCAGATCCACGGCTCGCCGGCCACGTCGGCCGCGGTCAGCGACGGGCGGGCGGCCAGCGCGTGGCGGGCGGGCAGCGCGACGTACAGCGGCTCGAACACCAGCGGCACGACCGTGAGCCGGTCCGCGGGCCACGGCGGGCTGTGCGCCAGCCGATGGGCCAGGACCAGGTCGTAGTCGGCGACCAGTGCCGGGAAGTCGGCCTGGGCCACGTCCTCGTCCGAGCAGCGCACCGGCGGCAGGCCCGCCCGGCCGAGCAGCGGGCCGAACCAGGTGAGCCCGGCGCTGTGGAACGCGGCCACGGTGACCGGCGCGGCCGGGTCCTCGAGGTACGCGTCCACGGCCCGCCCGGCCCGGTCCAGCGCGGTGGAGACCTCGATCGCGGCGGCGGCCAGGGCGCGCCCGGCTTCGGTCAGGACGAGGCGGCGGCCGGCGCGCTCGGTCAGCGGTACCCGCGAAGTGCGTTGCAACGACCGCAGCTGCTGGGAGACCGCGGACGGCGTGATGTGCATCGCCCGGGCCACGGCGGCGAGGCTGCCGCGGTCGCCGAGTTCCCTGAGCAGGCGCAGGTGATGCAGATCCATGAGGCCTTCCTACACTATCGGTTTAGCAGGTCGCGCCTTGTCTTCACGATGGTCCGGCTCCAGGCTGCGATCATGTTGTTGCTGGTCGTCGCCGTGGTGTGGGGCAGCAGCTACCTGGCCGCCCAGACCCTGGTCCTGGTCGGCGGGGTGCTGGCCGTCCTGGCGCTGCGCTTCCTCGTGTCGGCGCTCGCGCTGACGCCGGTCATGGCCCGCCGCCGCCCGAGCCGCCCGGAGCTGCGGGTCGGCGCGCTGCTCGGCCTCACCCAGGCCTCGGTGCTGGTCCTGGAGACGTACGGGGTGTCGCTGACCAGCGCGACCAACGCCGGCGTGCTGATCAGCCTGACCATCCTGCTCACCCCGGCGATCGAGGGAGCCGTGCACCGGCGGTGGCTGCCGGGCCGGTTCTTCGCGGCGGCGGCGGTCGCGGTGGCCGGCGTGACCCTGCTCGTCGCCGGGCCGGGCCTGCGCGCCCCGACGGCCGGTGACGCGCTCATGCTCGCCGCGGCGGTCGTGCGCTCGCTGCACGTCGCGCTGTCCGGGCGGCTCACGGCCGGCCGCCGGTACGACACGGTCACCCTCACCTGGCTGCAGACCGTCGTCGGCGCGGTGCTGTTCACGACCGTCGCCGCGCCCGCCCTGCCCGCGGCGGTGCGGGCGTTCGGGCCGCTGGACTGGCTCGGCATCCTGTACCTGGCGCTGGGCTGCAGCGTGTTCGCGTTCCTGGTGCAGCTGTGGGCGATCCGCCGCACCTCGGCCGCCCGCGCGAGCCTGTTGCTGGGCACCGAACCGGTCTGGGCGGTGCTGATCGGGGTCGGCATCGGCGGCGACCACCTGACCGCGGCCGCCGTCGCCGGGATCGCGCTCGTCCTCGGCGGCACCTGGTACGGCCAGCGCGTCGAGGCCGAGGCCAGGCGCCGCGCCACGGTCGAGACCCGCGAACCGGAGCGGGTGGCGTCGTAACGAAGCGCCGCCGTTCAGACCCGGCGGCCGGCAACGGTGGCCTCGTAGCGGACCAGGTCGCCCGAGGGCAGCCGGCCCGCCGCGGTCACCTCGCCGGTCAGGCCGCCGTCGCTCAGCCGCAGCCGGATCACCGCCGCCGTCGCCGCGACCGGCGTCGCGGCCAGCTCGGCGAAGACCAGCAGCGACGGCGGGGCCTGGCTCGGGGTGGTGAACGTGACCGCCGCCGTGCCGGCCGGGGCGTCGACGCGGCCGATCAGCTCGTCGCCGGAGACCGTCACCGTGCACTCGTCGGCGTCGGTGATCCACATGAGCTCGCCGACGCGGAAGATGTCCGCGCCGCTGATGAGCAGCACCGCCGGTGGACGGTCCAGCGACAGGTCCAGTTCGATCGGGCCGAAAGCCGCGTCACCGGTACGGCCCGTCAGCGCCACCCGGTACGCCGCCGGCACGACGTCCGGCGTCGCCGCGGCCCCGACGCCCAGGCGGTGCCGGACGTCCACGGTCTGCTCGCCGGTCGGGCCGAACGCGTGGTACGTGACCTCGGCCGTCCACGCCGCGCCGCCCGGGTCGGCGACCAGCCGGCCCATCAGCGTCGTGCCGGACTCGTCGACCGCCGAGACCATCAGCGTGCCGGGCTGCTGCTCCAGGTACCGGCCGGCGAACGCGACGTCGTTGCCCGTGACGTCCAGCCGTCCGTCGGGGCCGAACCGCCAGCCCGCGCCGCGCAGGCGGGCCGCGAGCCGGTCGGTGTGCCGGAAGCCGGCACGCACGGTGAGAACGGGGTCAGCCTGCGAGCGCAGCTCCATGCCCGCCGATGATATGAAGGCGGCGTGCTTGCGCTGCGCGCGCCCGGCGGGGTGCTGCTCGTGCTCGATGCCGGCGGTACCGCCGCCGGACGCTTCGCCGACGTGGACCTGGCCGGTGGCTGGGCCGAGCACGGCGGCTCGCGGCTGATCCAACTGGGCGGCGGCGGGCGGGCCGTGGATGGGTTGCTGTCACCCGATCGGGGGACGTTCCGCGGCGTGCACGTCGGCGCCCGGGTCGAGTGGCTGGACCTGCCGCTGGAACCGGCGGGCGAGGTGCCGCCGGCCCTGGCCGCCGCCGCGCTGTTCGGGGTGCCCGGGCCGGCGCCCTACCCGGACACCGGGGAGCTGCTGGAGCCGGTGTTCGAGCTGGCGGTACACCCCTGGGAGGACGGAGTCGCGCATCCGGCCGTCACCGCCACGCTCATGCTGCTGCCCACCGGCGCGGCGTGGACGACGGACGGGCCGATCGGGCCGGGCTGGGTGCGCTGGGACGAGCGGGCCGGTCCGGCGACGGTCTACGCCGACCGGGAGCGGGCGGTCGAGGGACCGGGGGTGCTCGAGTTCGCGCTGGACCGGGAGCGGCTGACCGTCGCCGGTTCGCTGCGGGTGGAGGGCGGCGGATCGCGTTGGATCATGCGGTACACGGGAAGGGTCCGGGCCCATCGCGTGGAGGCCCTGCGGCGGCGCATCGCCCGCCCGTCGCTGCGCGGCGCGTGGACCGGCACGCTGGAGATCGAGCTCGGCGACGGGGAGCGGGCGGCGCTGCCGGCCGGCGGGTTCGTCCGGCTCGGGTCCACAGTGGACGAGGCGGTCGGGCTCGCCGCCGACGGGTCCCCGGTGCGGCTGCGCCGGGTCCGCGGCGACTGGACCGCGGCCGAGCACACGGCGCTGCGGTTCCTGGCCGCGGAGGCGGAGGCGGCCGGGCGCGCGGGCGACGCGGCGGCGCTGTACGCGGCCGCTCCGGACGAGTTCGTCACGCCCGGCGCGCGGGTGCGCGGCGCCTATCGCACCCGCGACTACCCGGCGCTCATCGAGGCGCTGGGCCGCGACCCGGCGACGGAACTCCTGGAGAGCTGGCGCGACATGCTCGCCACCGACCCGGAGCGGATCGCCGCCCTGGAGCTCGCCGCGCCCGTGTACGAGCGGCTGGTGTCCACCCTGGACGATCCGCGGGAGGCGCTGGTCGCCGCCGAGCAGAGCCGCGCCCGCGCGTTCGCCGACCTGCTGCACCGCCCCGCCCGCACGCCGCGGGTCACGCCGTCCACCGTGGACAGCGTGGACCGCCCGTTCGTCACGTATTTCCGGGACCCCGGCCGCATCACGGTCTGGACCGGTGACGGCCGGGGTGCCGTCACGAGGTCCACGGTGGACTTCCCGCTGGTGGAGCCGGACGTCGTCGCCGTGCGGGAGCTCCTGGAGACCGAGCACCCGGACCGGTCCACGGAGGCGGCGCTGACCGGCCTGCTGGAGCGCCTCGGCGACCTCCTCTGGGATCCGGTCGACCAGCGCCTGCTGCCGGACGATCCGGACGAACTCGTGCTCGTGGTGCCGCACCGCGAGCTGATGCTCCTGCCGTTCCCCGCCCTGCGCCCCGGCGGCCGCGCCCTGGTGCACCGCCACGCCCTCGCCGTCCTGCCCGCCCTCACCGTCCTGCCCAGGGAACCGATGGCGGTCCCGCGTGACGTGACCGCCCTCATCGACGGCCGCCTCCGCCTGACCGCCGAGTGCTTCCCGGATGTCGCCGCCTACTATTCGCGGTCGACCGTCCACACCAGACCGAGTGCCTCGCTACTTGGGCAGCCGTTGCCACCGGGCGGCGTGCTCTACCTCGGCACCCACGCCGTAGTTGGGGACGACGGCACCGACGGCTACATCGAGCTGGCCGACGGCCCGCTGCGCGCCGCCGACCTCAGCCTCGACGCGGGCCTGGTGATCCTCGCGATGTGCCGCAGCGGCCACGGCGTCGCCGGCGCCGACGGGGTCGTCGGGCTCGCCCGCGCGTTCCTGGCCGCCGGGCCGCAGGCGCTGATCACGGCGCTGGGCACGGTACGAGAGGATGCGGTTCTGGAAATCGTGCTGCGCCTGCACGAGCACTGGCTGGGCGAGGGCCGGACGCTGGCCGCGGCGTGGCGACACGCGCAGGCCGGGCTGGCCGGCGGCTACCATCACGGCTGGGCGCCATTCGTGCTGTTCGGGAGACCCGCGTGACCGACGACTCCGAGGTGTTCGCGACCGCCGAGCTGCGCTCGTTCGAGCAGGTGCTGGGCCCGTCACCGGTGCGCTCGACACCCGAGGGCGAGATCCTGTTCGGCCACGTCCAGGCCCGCGAGGTCCGGCCGGAGCTGTTCCCGCCGGCGTTCCGCGCCCTGACCGACTTCGCCGACTGGCGCTACGTGCGGGTCGTCGTGCCGTTCGAGCTGCCCGCCGGCCCGGCCGAGTTCGCCGACGCCACCGTCGCGATCCTGCGCCCCGGCCCGGACGCGATCGTCCTCGACCTCGAACCGCCCAGACGCGCGGACGACGGCGGCCTGATCCGCGCGCTGGCGGCCACGGCGGTCCCGGTCGCCTACGACTCCGGCGGCGACGGGCGGGCGCTGCCGGACGGGATCGCCGTCGGTACCAGCGGCCAGGGCTTCAACGTCATGCGCTGGACCCTCTCGTCGTCGCGCGGCGGCCCCCTGCCCCCCGGCGGCTTCGTGGTCGCCGGCGTCGTGCAGCTCCCCCGCGCCCGCACCGTCCTCACCGGCGAGTTGGCTCCACAAGCCGCTCTGGTACGCCCAATGCTCCGCCTCCGCCGCCCGATCCCCACCCGCACCCTCGACCCCATTCCGTTCACGGTCCCGATCCTCGGCGCCCCTTTGGCTCAGCGCCTGTCCACTGTGGACAGCGGCGACGGCACGCAGCGGCTGTGCGTGGCCGTCGACATCGAGTCGTACAGCCCCCGCACCACGGCCGGCCACCTCGACGCCCAGCGCCGCCTCGTGCGCGCCCTGGACCTCGCGGCCGAGCACGCCGGCATGACCCGCGACCTGTGGCAGAACCAGCCGCAGGGCGACGGCCTGCTCGCCGTGCTGCCGCCGACTCTCAACGCTCCCCGGTACCTGCCGGACCTGCTGCACGAACTGCGCATCGCCCTGAAGGAGACGAACCGCTTCACGCTGCCCGAGGCGCGCATCCGGCTGCGGCTGGGCCTGCAGCTCGGCCTGGTCGCCGACGCCGCCAACGGCTGGGCGGGCGCCGCCGTGGTCGAGGCGTGCCGCCTGCGCGACTGCGGGCCGGCCCGCGACCTGCTCCGCGACGACCTGACCACGGACCTGGTCATCGCCGCGTCCCAGCGGGTCTTCGACGACATCATCCGCGACGAGCCCCGCCACCTGCGCCGAGCCGACTTCAAACCGGCCGAGGTGGAGCTCAAGGGCAGCGGCCAGTCGACCGCCTGGCTCTCCGCCACCGCCTGACCGGCCTCGGTTCGCGCCGCTGCTTGCCGACCGCCGCGCCTCAGCCACGTCCCGGTCAACCAGCGCCCGCTCGCCGCGTGCTCGCGGAGCGGGATCACGCGCCGCGCGGGACCACGAACGCGCCGCGGGCGATGCGCATGGGCTCCTCGTCGACGGCGGCGACGGCGTCGGAACGCGCGGTGCCGCGGGTCCGGCGCCGGACGGGTCGGCCGTCGGCGCGGTAGGCGGCAGCGGCCGGATGGCGTTGGCGTCGAGGCAGTCGCCGGCCCGGGCCGCGGGCGGCCCCGGCAGGCCGTCGCGGCCCGCCGGCTGGGGCTGTCGCCGGGCGAGCCGCGGCAACCCGGGGCCGGTTGTTCCCGGGTTGCCGCGGCGGGTCATGGGGCGGCACTGCGCGCCGCGCGCCGCCAGGCGGCGTCGGTCAGCAGGCGCAGGCCGTTGAGGCCGACGATGACGGTGGAGCCCTCGTGCCCGGCCACGCCCAGGGGCAGCGGCAGGTGCCCGAGCAGGTCCCAGGCGACGAGCACCGTGATGAAGACGCCCGCGACGGCGAGGTTCGCGACGACCACCCGGCGGGCCCGGCGGGACAGGGCGATCAGCGGGGGCAGGGTGGTGAGGTCGTCGCGGACGAGGACGGCGTCGGCGCTGGTGAGGGCGAGGTCGGAGCCGTGGCGGCCCATGGCGACGCCGAGGTCGGCGACGGCCAGCGCGGGCGCGTCGTTGACGCCGTCGCCGACGAGCATGACCCGCCGGCCCTGCTGCTGCAGGGCACGAACCCGGTCGACCTTGTCCTCGGGCAGCAGCCCGGCGTGGACGTCGGCGATGCCGGTGTCGGCGGCGAGGCGGCGGGCCGCGCCGGCATTGTCGCCGGAGAGCAGGACCGGTGCGGTGCCGGTGAGGTTGGCCAGGGCTGCGACCGTGGCAGCGGCGTCGGGGCGGACCTGGTCGGCGAGGGCGATCACCCCGGCCGGCCGGCCGTCGATGACGACGGCGACCGCGGTGCGCCCGGCCTGCTGCGTGTCGGCCACGACGCGGCGCACCTGCGCGAGGTCCGCGTCGCCGGGCCGGGCCGGGTCGGCGGCGTCGAGCAGGGCGGGCTTGCCCACCTGGACCTGACGGCCGCCGACGGTCGCCTCGACGGCGTGGCCCGGCCTGGAGCTGAAGCGCTCGGCCGGCGGAATGTCCGAGCCGTGGTCCCGTGCGGCCGCGACGATGGCGGCGCCGAGCGGGTGCTCGCTGTGGGCTTCGACGCCGGCCGCGAGGCGCAGCAGGCCGGTTTCGTCGAGTCCGCAGGTGGCGGTGGGGAGGACGGCGGTGACGCGGATCGCGCCGGTGGTCAGGGTGCCGGTCTTGTCGAACGCGACCGCGGTGACGCCGGCGAGCTGTTCCATGACGACGGCGGACTTGACCAGGACACCGTGGCGGCCGGCGAGGGCGATTGCGGACAGCAGCGGCGGCATCGTCGCCAGCACCACGGCACACGGCGAGGCGACGATCATGAACGTCATCGCGCGCAGCAGTGTGGCCCGCAGGTCGGCTCCGAGCAGCAGCGGGACGGTGAACAGGGCGAGGGTGGCCACGACGACGCCGATCGAGTACCGCTGCTCGACGCGCTCGATGAGCAGCTGGGCGCGGGACTTCGTCGCCGTCGCCCGCTCGACCATGGCCACGATCCGCGCGATGACCGAGTCGCCGGCCTCGCGATGCACGCGGACGGTCAAGGAGCCGGTGCCGTTGAGCGTGCCGGCGAACACCTCGTCGCCGATGGTCTTCGCCACCGGCAGCGACTCGCCGGTGATGGTGGCCTGGTCGACGTCGCCGGCGCCCGTCACGACGATCGCGTCGGCGCCGATGCGTTCTCCCGGGCGGATGCGGATCAGGTCGCCGACGGCGAGGCCGGCGGCGGGCACCGTGGTCTCGGTGCCGTCGGGGTCGAGGCGGGTCGCCTGGTCGGGGGCGAGGTCGAGCAGGGCCCGGACGGAGTCGGCGGTGCGCGCGGTGGCGGACGCCTCGAGCGCGCCGGACGTGGCGAAGATGACGATGAGCAGCGCGCCGTCGAAGACCTGTCCGATCGAGGCCGCGCCGATCGCGGCGACGATCATCAGCAGGTCGACGTCCAGGGCTCGTGCTCGCAGGGCGCGCAGGCCGGCCAGGGCCGGTTTCCAGCCGCCGGTGACGTAGCAGGCCAGGTACAGGCTCCACCACACGCCGGCCGGAGCTCCCGCCAGCTGCGTCAGCCCGCCCGCGGCGAACAGCACCGTGGCGATCGTCGCCCAGCGAATCTCCGCCAGGGCCCACATCCGCGCGCCGAGGCGGCGGGGCCGGGCGGCGGACGGCGCGGCCGTCGTGGCGGCCGCCGGTGTCGAGATCATGGTCACGGGCAATCACCATACCTGCGTAGGTACGTAGATAGCCAGACAGATGAGCAGACAGCTTGCGGAGCATGCCGGTACGCTGGCCGGGTGCACACCGAGCTGCCCGATTTCCGGATGCCGAACGACGAGCAGGTCCACCTGGCCGCCGAGGGGTTCCGGCTGCTCGCCGACCCGACCCGAATCAAGATCCTGTGGGCGTTGCTGCAGGGCGAATCGTCAGTGGCGTGCCTGGCCGAGCTCGTCGGCGCGGCCCCGACCGCCGTGAGCCAGCACCTGGCCAAGCTGCGGCTCGCCGGGCTGGTCAAGGGGCGCCGGGAGGGCACGTTCGTGCACTACTCGGCCGCGGACGCGCACGTGCGGGCGCTGCTGGCCGAGGCGTTGTTCCACGCCGACCACGCCGACCGGGACCTGCCCGACCACGCCGGCGGCGACCACGTCCCGCACCAGCACGTCGAGGCCGCGCCGAGCACCCGGGCCTGACCGCCCAGCGGCGGCTCAGGCGGCCCGCGGCGCCGCCAGGAAAGCGACCTCGCCGTCATCGGCGGCCGGGGCGGCACCGGTCCGGCCGGCATCACCACCGCCGGTCCGGCGGAGGGCGGGCAGCAGGGCCAGGCCGATGGCGATCGTCGGCGCGCCGCCCGCGATCAGGCCCCAGCGGCTGCCGAACGTCTCCGCGATCCAGCCGACCAGCGGGCCGCCGAGCACGGTGCTGCCGGTCCACGCCAAGGCCCACAGCGCCATCACCCGGCCCCGCATCTCGGGGCGGGCGGCCAGCTGCAGGGCCGTTTTGGCCGTCGCGTTGAAGGTGATGCTGCCGTACCCCACGATCGCCAGCGCGCCCAGGCAGAGCGGCAGGGTCGGGGCGACGCCCGCGGCCAGGATCGCGATGCCCCAGCCGATCGCGGCGATGCTCAGCGCGGCCGGGCGTCTCGGCGTCGTGCGGGCCGCCGCGACCAGGCCGCCGATCACCGCGCCGCCGGCCATGACCGCGGCCATCAGGCCGTAGGTCGCGGCGGTGCCGTGGAAGGCGTCCGTGGCCAGCAGCGGCAGCGTGGTCGGGAACTCGTACGCGAGGATGCCCGTCACGGTGAGCATGACCAGCGGCAGCAGGAGTTCGGGGGTACGCGCCGCGTAGCGCAGGCCCTCGCGGACCTGGCCGGCGGCGCGCGGGGCGCGGACCGGGGGCGGCAGCGAGGGGTCGCGGCGCATCCGGGCCAGGCTGACCAGGACGGCGCCGAAGGAGGCGGCGTTGATGAGGAAGCACATCGGCACGCCGACCAGCGCGACCAGCGTGCCGCCCAGGACCGAGCCGGCGATGCGGGCGACGTTGAGCGAGACGGAGTTCAGGACGACCGCGTTGGCCAGGGTTTCGCGCGGTACGAGGTCGGCGATCAGGCTCTGCCGCGCCGGGTTGTCGAGCACCGCCAGCGCGCCGATGACCAGCGACAGCGCCACGACGAGGGGGTACGTCGCGGTGCCCGTCCACGCGAGCAGCGCGAAGAGCAGGGCGCCGAGGCCGGAGGCGGACTGGGTGACGTACAGGATCCGGCGCTTGTTGCCGCGGTCCGCGATGACGCCGCCGAGGGGGCCGAGCAGGACGAAGGGCAGGAAGCGGGCGGCGGCCGTCACGCCGACCGCCGTGCCGCTGCCGGTGAGGTGCAGGACGAGGAAGGCCAGCGCGAGGGCCTGCATGAAGGTGCCGGCGGACGAGATCGACTGGCCGACGAGGTACAGGCGGTAGTTGCGCACGCGCAGGGCGGCGGTGGCGCGTCTCATCGGCGCGGCTCGTACGCGGCGAGGCGGGCCAGCAGGTCGCTCGCCTCGGCCAGGACCTGCTGCTCGCGCTCGGTGAGCAGGTCGTCGATGGCGGCGGCGAGCCAGGCCTCGCGCGCGCCGCGGCTCTGGGCGACCAGGCCGGCGCCGGCGGGCGTGAGGCTGACGTTGACCCGGCGGGCGTCGGTGTCGTCGCGGTCGCGGGCCACCAGGCCGGCCGCCTCCACCTCGCGCAGGGTGGCGGCCACGTTCGAGCTGGTCATCTGCGTCTCGTCGGCCAGGCGAGCCGGCTGGGCGACCCCGCCGAGGCGGTTGACGGCGGCGAGCAGGCGCATCCCGGACTGGGACAGCCCGGCCAGGGCAACGCGCTCGCGCCGCTGCCGGCGCCACAGCGCGCCGAGCCGCTCGAGCAGGAGCCGTACGTCCTCGCGTTCCACGATTCCTATGTTACATAGCTATTTCGCATAGACAAGTACGCCGCGGGACCGGAGGCGCTCGGGCACGGCCGGGTCGTCGAGGCGCGCATAGCGCACGTTCAGCTCGCGCAGGTCTGGCATCGCCTCGAGGACGTGCGCGGATGAGCAGGAGCCCGTGAGGTACAACCGCGAAATCAGCGGACACTCGGCGAGCGGGGCCAGGTCGAGGACGTGGCTGCGGTAGCCGTGGCCCTCCAGGCTCAGGTCGCGCAGGGCGGCCATCGCGCCGAGGCCGGCCAGGGAGCCCACGTTGTGGTCGTCGGTCTCGCCGCCGGTGTCGTAGTCGAGCTCACCCTCGATGGCCATGTACACGCTGTTGCCGCCGTCGAAGTCGAGGCGCTCGATCGCGGCGACCGCATCCGCCGGGAGCGCCAGCGCGTGCAGCCCGTCGAGCGCGGCGGTGAGCCGCTGCTGCCCGGTGCCGGTCAGCGTCTCGAAACCGGCCACGATCTCGGCGCGGCTGATCACGCCCCGGTCGAACAGGGCGCCGAGCACCCCGATGTGCAGCCCGCGGTCCGGAAAGATCACCTGCGTGTTCATCCTGCGACGGTACCGCCGTCAAGATCCGTCAATATTGTTTGGTTGACGGCCGGCGTGGCGGGGTAGCGAGCGCTCAGCGTGCGGCCCATCGATCGCTACGCCGCCTTCCTGGCGGGGTGGGTCGTACGCCCCGATGGGCGCTCCGGCCGGGATCCATCCGTCCGTCCCCCCTCCAGGCCGGGGCGCTCATCGGCGCAGAGGCTCGCGCGCCGGCCGGGTGACCCGGTGCGCACGGCACGCGGCGAGGACGCCCCCCGTCGCCGCGTGCCGCACCCGTGGGGAACGGCGGCCGGGTCGCGGGGCGACTCCTATGGGCGGCCTGGTCGCCGGCTCACCGCGACGGTGCGTTTGTTCAGGGCCGCCCACACGGTGCATCCGCCGGCGCCCCGGCTGACCACGATGCGCACGCCCCGGACGGGCAGCGGCCGCGACGCCCTGTCCGACGGCACCGCCACCGCCGGCGTCCGGCGGCACCCGGCGTTGAGCCGCAGCATCCAGTGCCACGGCCGGTCGTCGATCGTGATCTCCACCGCCGGCGCCGCGCAGTCCCGCACCACCGACACCAGGTGGTCGGCGACGAGCAGGGCCGGGTCCACCAGCGCCTCCAGGTCCCACTGCACGCACGTCTGCTGCACCAGTTCCCGCACGCAGGCGCGCAGCCGCCGGCCGGCCGGTTCGCGCCGGTACACCCAGCGCGGCACCAGGTCGCCCGCGAGCACCGCGGCCCGGGCGTCGGCGAGGGTGCGGTACCGGCGGAGGGTGGGGCACAACACGCGCAGGCGGCGGGCGAGCTCACCGCGGTCGCCCACCACGGCGAAGGGCACCCCGGCCCGCCCCGCCTCCTGCTGCAGGACCAGGACGCAGACGTGCCCGGCCGGGTCGGCGAGCCGGGCCGCGCCGAGGTCGAGCACCACGGCGCCGGGCCCGTCGGCGAAGCACTTGCGCACCGCGGCGAGCACCCGCGGCCGGGTGGCCCGGCCGAGCTCCCCGGCGGCGGTCACCACCGTGAGCCCGGCCGCGTCGAACCGTACGGTCCCGATCGACAACTGCACGGACGCCCATGTGATCCCCCGACGGGCGGCCGAAACAAATTCGCGATCGCCACCGCGCCGATAACGTTCCCCACGCTCGGCATGGCCGGAAAACGCACGTCACGCACGCAGGGAGCGATCGTTCGGGAACAAACCGTCACGGCTCCGGGAAGGTGTCGTGCACGCCGCCCTCGGGGGTCTCGGCGCCGGGCATGGCGCCCTTCGGGTCGATCTCGCCGTCGTAGTTGAACACCTGATACGAGCGGTCGTCGCGCTCGCGCTGCTGGGTGGTCAGGATGTAGCGGTGGATGAAACCGCCGATCTCGTACTCCACGACGGCCGAGCCGCCCGGGTCGATCGTGGCGCCGTCGCGCGGCCCGCCGATGAGGACGGCGTCGCTGCTCCCGCTGCTGCGTTCCATGGCGCCCCGCTTCCCGGCCGCGCGGCCGTCAAACAACGGTGTCGCGACCGCCGGACAACGCCGCGGCAGCCGGGTTGCTTCCGCGTGCGGGAGGGTAGGGCCACGCGATGAGCGATGAGCATCCGCACACCGAATCGGCCGAGGGGTACAAGGACCGCCGCTTCCACGGGGGCGCGCCCGAGCACCTGGACGACGACGAGCTGCAGCGGCGCGCCGCGGCCGAGCGGGCCGAGGCCGGCGTCACCGCGTACGACCCGGACGACGTGCCGCCCGCGACCGACGACCCGGTGCCGTACGACCCGGACGCCGACGAGCTCGAACAGGACATCCGCGGGACGGCCGCCCGGCAGGAGGCCGAGGGCGAGAACGCGCGCGTCGACCGGGACCACCCGTACCCGCCGACCCGATACGCCGAGTGAGCGCGCGCCGGCCCCCGACGTGATCGCCGTCACGCCCGGGGCGGGATTGCCCGGGGGCACCCGCCGGTTATGCAGAGCGTCGGTGTGCCTGTGTCCCAGGGCCTCAACTAGAACTGCCTTCGCGGAATACCGTTCGGCTGGAGCCGCGTCGCGCCACTCGCCATTAGGCGACCTGCGCACCGACCTTGCGTGCGAACGGCCCGGCGGACCTCCCGCCGGGCCGTTTCGTTGTGTGCCGGGCGAGCGTCGCGTCCACCATCGTGGCGGCCAGGTTTGTTTGCCCGGCCGCCGAACGGATAGTGCACCGGCTATGGCAAATCGCGACATCGTGGTCATCGGCGGCTCCGCGGGCGGTCTCGAGGCGATGTGCCAGGTGGTCGCCGGGCTCCCCGCCGACCTGCCTGCATCGGTGCTGCTCGTGCTGCACATGCCGCCCGACGCGCGCTCGGCCGCCGCCGACGTGCTGAGCCGGTGCGGGCCGATGACGGCCGCGACGGCCCGGGACGGGGAGCCGATCGTGCCGGGGCGGATCTATGTGCCCGTACCGGATCGGCATCTGCTCGTGCATGACGGGTCGATCAGGCTCAGCCGGGCGCCGCAGCAGAACCGGTCGCGGCCGGCCGTCGACGCGCTGTTCCGCAGTGCGGCGCGGTGGTACGGGCCGCGGACCGTCGGGCTGGTGCTGTCGGGCGCGCTCGACGACGGCGCGGCCGGGCTGGCGACCATTGTGCAGCTGGGCGGGGTGGCACTCGTGCAGGATCCCGCCGACGCCGTGTACGCGGGGATGCCGCAGGCCGCGCTCGCGGTCACGCCCGGGGCCGAGGCGGCGGCCGCCTGGGCGCTCAGTGCGGCGCTGATCCGGTTGGTCGGGGAGCCGGTGCCCGCGGCCGGCGAAGCGCCCGACCCCGACCTGGTCACGGAGGTCGAGATGGCCATCAGCGAACGTCCGACCGTCAGCGGGTCGACCTTTCCCGGCCGGCCGGTCGGGATCGGCTGCCCGGACTGCGGCGGCGGCATGCACGTGCTCGGGGCCGCCCCGGCGATCCACTACCTGTGCCACATCGGGCACTCCTGGTCGCCGTACACGCTGCTGGCCGCGCAGCACGACAAGGTCGAACAGGCGCTGTGGACGGCGGTGAGCATGCTCGAGGAGCAGGCCCACGTGCACCGCCACCTCGCCGAGCGGGCGGCGGCCGGCGCGGCCGGGCGGACCGTGCGCCACCAGCTGGACGCGGCGGAGGAGATCCTGGCCGCCGCGTCCGTGATCCGCAAGCACTTCCCCGAGCTGCTGCCGGAGGGCTACCACGAGGAATGACCGGTGGCCACGGCGCCTTCAGGAGCAGCCGTGACCACCGGGGCCGGGGAGAACCTCAGCGGCGGAACAGGAACCAGTCGACGTTGACGAAGTCGGCCGGCTGACCGCTGGTGAACCGCAGGAACACCGTGTGCTTCCTGGTGACCTGCGCGGTGAGGTTGCCGGGCACCTCCTTGAAGGTGCTCCAGCCGCCCGTGTTCGCGATCGAGAACGACGCGACCGGGCTGTTGCTGACGCTGTCGATGCGGACCTCGACGGTGCCGCTGACGCCGCCCGCCGCGCCGGACGATACGCGGGCGAGGAAGTCGCGCGGGGAGGCGGTACCGAAATCGACGTTGTCGTACTGTGCCCAGTCGCCGTTGGCGAGGTAGCCGATCTGGTCGCTGCCCGGCACGACGCCGGACTGCGCGTCGTAGCCCTCGGCCTGGATGGTCGAGTAGGCGCTGCGCCCGGTGCCGCCGCCGCTGGTGGCGGTCGGGGTCGGCGTCGCGGTACCGCCGCCGCCTGTGCCCTTGGTGTAGACGGCGACGTAGTCGACCAGCATCGGCACGCCCGACGCCGTGCCGGAGGTGGGGGTCGAGGAGCCGGCGACGCCGTTGGGGAACGCGCCGCCCATCGCGACATTGAGCAGGATGAAGTACCCCTCGTGGCCCGTCATGTCCGCCCAGTACGAGCCGACCTGGTTCTGGGTCACGGCGTGGAACTGCACGCCGTCGACGTACCAGCGCAGCACCTGGGGGCTGACGCTCGCGTCCCACTCGATCGCGTACGTGTGGAAGTTGCCCTGGCAGTTCGAGCCCGGGCAGGCCCGCACCGCGCCGAGGCCGTTGGTCTCGTTGCACGGCCCGCCCGGGTTCACGCCGCAGTGCAGGGTGCCCCAGACCTGGTTGAGCCCGTTGACGTTCTCCATGATGTCGAGCTCGCCGATGCCGGGCCAGTTCCAGTAGTTGCCCCGGTACGGCGATCCGAGCGCCCAGAACGCCGGCCAGTACCCGGCGGCCGCCCCGCCGGTCACGTTCGGCATCTGCAGGCGGCCCTCGATGCGCAGGACCCCGCCGGACGGGGGCTTGAAGTTGCTGCGCTTGGTCTCGATGCGCGCCGACGTCCACGCCGAGCCGCTGCGCACCGGGGTGATCCGCAGGTTGCCGGCGCCGTCGAGGGCGAGGTTGGAGCTGCTGGTGGTGTACGTCTGGATCTCCCCGGTGCCGAAGTTGGCGGGGCCGCCGGGGTACTGCGTGCCGGTGATGTAGTTCCAGTTGCCCGACGAGGGCAGGCTGCCGGCGTTGCCCGTGAAGTCGTCGCTCCACTGCAGGGTCCAGCCCGACGGCGTCGTCGGGACGGAGGCGTACGCGTTGATGACGGTTCCACCCAGCACCGTGGCGGCGGCGCCGAGCAGGAGTACACGTCGGAGGGCGGGTTGCATGACAGCGAACCTCCAAAGAAGCGTCGTGAGAGCGCTCTCAAACATTTCTAAGGGGTTACGAATTCGCCGTCAATAACTGATTTACCTGTTCAGAAGGTTAACAGTAATGGAGATCGAATCGCGCTCGGTCCTATTCAGAGAGCGCTCTCTACTCAATTTTCGCAGGTATTTCCACTCGCAACGGACCGTCATTCCGGCCGTCCAGCAGACGCATGAGCACGGTCGCGGCAGTCGACCCGAGCTCGGCCCAGGGCTGCCGCACCAGTGTCACCTCCGGATGGGCGAGCGGCCCCAGCCCCGCGTCGTCGAAGGCGGCCACGGCGAGCGCGACCCCGCGCTCCCGCGCCACCCGCAGCGCACCCGCCGCGAGGATCTCGTCGGCGCAGATCAGCGCGCTCGGCGACGCCGCCGCCTCGACCAGCCCCTCCCCGTCCGGCTCGCGCCGGTGCCCGCGCACCGGCGGTTCGAACGCGTCCACGATCTGGTCGGCGTCGGCGGCCCGGTCGAGCCGGGCGATCCGCCGATGCCCCAGCCCGCGCAGGTGCTCGACCAGGGCCTGCGCCGCCGCCTCCCGGTCCACCCACACCGCCGCCGCCACCCCCTCGGGCGGGGGCCGCATGCCGACCTCGACCGCCGGGTACGGCACGGGCACCCCGCCGCCGATCAGGATCGCGCCGCACACCGCGTCCCGGTGCGGCGCCGGGCCGGTGCCGAGCATGGCCACCGCGCCGTGGCTCTCCAGACGCTCCACAATGGACCCGACGACGAGACCGTACGGGCCGGTCATCGGATGCGGGCAGCGCACGAACACCACTCGGGCCATGACTCTCCTTCTCCCCGCGGATGGACGAGAGAGCGCTCTCCGCCCCCTCCACACCGTTGTTTCGCAACGCCTGAGAGCGCTCTCACCGCACGGTTGTAGCCGCGCCACGCGCGGGGTGTCAAGACAAGTGCGCTTACCGTGACGTCATCGATGCGGCCTCGTCGCCGCTGAGCCTCGTCCGGGCGCGGCAGGCCGGGTTCTGGCATTCGACCAGGTGGCGCTCGCGAATCGGGAACAATGGGATGAAGAAGAGGCTGAGCTTGGTGACCTCACGCACGAGCGGCATCCGCATCGGCTGCCCGCAAACGCGGCACACAAACGAAACCCACCCCAGCACCGCGCGCGAGGTCCGGAACCCGAAAATCACCAGCACGGCTTGAACGTACAGCCCGCTCACAGGTTGCGCAGAGCCCCCTGCCAGCCGCCCCCGCCAGCCTGGGTCCACAGCAAGTGGTCGACGTGAATCCGAGCAGGAGGTTCCGGACGTGAGAGACGACAGGCGGCCGACATACGAGGGGCGGCCCTTCGCCCGGCCGGACGAGGAACTGGTGGACCAGGGTCTCGGCTTCGACCTGGGCACCATGCTGCAGCGCCGGCACCTGCTGCGCGCGTTCGGCCTCGGCGCGGCGGTCGTCGGCCTCACCGCGGCGTGCGGCAACGACTCCACCACCACGACCCCGTCGACGAGCGCGAGCGCGACGAGCGGCGGCACCGCGAGCGGCGAGATCCCCGACGAGACGGCCGGACCCTACCCGGGCGACGGCTCCAACGGCCCCAACGTGCTCAACCAGAGCGGGATCGTCCGCAGCGACATCAAATCCAGCTTCGGTACCGCCAGTGGCACCGCCGAGGGCATCCCCCTCACCATCGAACTGTCCATCGTGGACATGGCCGGCGGCAAACCGTTCGCGGGCGTCGCGGTGTACGTCTGGCACTGCGACCGCGAGGGGCGCTACTCGCTGTACTCGCAGGGCATCACCGACCAGAACTACCTGCGCGGCGTGCAGATCGCCGACGCGCAGGGCAAGGTGACGTACACGAGCATCTTCCCGGCCTGCTACTCGGGCCGCTGGCCGCACATCCACTTCGAGGTCTACCCGGACCAGGCGAGCATCACCGACTCGACCAAGGCCATCGCCACGTCGCAGGTCGCGCTGCCCAAGGACGTCTGCGACACGGTGTACGCCACGACCGGGTACTCCGCCTCGGTGCAGAACCTCTCGCAGGTGACGCTGCAGAACGACAACGTGTTCGGCAACGACGCCGGCGCGCTGCAGCTGGGGACCGTCACGGGCAGCGTGAGCGCCGGCTACAAGGTGGCGCTCACCGCCAACGTCGACACCCGCACCACCCCGACCGGCGGCGCGGCCCCGGGCGGCGGCGGGGACGGCACGCCGCGCGGCGCTCCCCCGTCGGGCTTCCCGGGCGGCGGCCCCGGCGGCACTCCCCCGTCCGGTGCGCCCGGCGGGATGCCGCCCACCGGCTGACGCATCGACGGCCGGCGAGGATGGGGCCGAGCGTGCGGCGGGCTACCGTGCACCGGCCGGCGGGTCAATCCGCGGCGGCGAGGATGCGGCCGAGCGTGCGGCGGCCGGTGCGGGCCATGGCCGGATGGCTCGACTCGTAGTACCAGACCAGGCCCATCGACTGGACGAACGCCCACGCCCGCCCGCGCGCCCACTCCGCCTCGCCGCACCCCAGCCGCGAGCGCAGCACGGCGCGCGGGCCGGCGTCGAGCAGGTGCCAGGCGCCGATGAGCTCCAGCGCCGGGTCGGCCGGGCCGAGGCCGCCGACGTCGAGCACCCCGGCGAGCCGCCCGCCCTCGACCAGGACGTTGCCGGGCATCAGGTCGGCGTGGCACATGACGTCCGGGTCGGCGCCGCGCGGCAGCTCGCGCAGGACCGTCCACAGTCGACGCAGCCGGGGCACGTCCAGCAGTCCCGCGCTGCGCTCCAGGCAGGTCGCGATCCACTCGTCGTGCTGGGCGATCCGCCCGCCACGGCCGGTACCGGCGAAGGTCTTGCCATGGGTGGGAATGGCGCGCACGTCGGCGATGAACCCGGCCAGGTCGCGGGCCAGGGCCTCGGAGCCGGCGGCGGTGTCGTCGGCGAGCGCGCCGGGCAGCCAGGTGAGAACCGCCCACGGCAGTGGATAGCCCGGCCGGGCGCGCCGACGGCGACGGGCCGCGGCACCGGGACGCGGGTGTGGGCGGCCAGCAGCCGGGCCGCGGCCAGGTCGCGCGGGATGTCGTCCTGCGCGCCGGGGCGCAGCGGGAACCGGGCCACCAGGTCCTCGCCGATGCGGAAGACGGCGTTGACGGTGCCGGGATGCTGCTCGCGGACGGGCAGCCCGGCCCACTGCGGGAACTGGTCCGCGACGAGCCCCCGCACGAGGTCGGCCGGCACGCTGAGCTGGTCGGAATGCATCCGCACACCGCAGGTTCGCCGATACTGGCGGGGTGATGCAACACGTTTACTGGATCGGCGGGGGCAGCGGGGCCGGCAAGTCGGCCGTCGCGCGCCTGCTCGCCGACCGGTGCGGCCTGCGCCTCTACGCGACCGACGACGTGATGGGCGACCATGCGGCCCGCGCCCCGGCCGCCGGCGCCCCGATGCTCGAGGCGTTCCGGGCGATGTCGATGGACGAGCGCTGGCTGCTGCGGTCGCCGGGCGAGATGCTGCGGAGCTTCCACTGGTACCGTGGCGAGGCCTTCGAACTGATTCTCGAGGACCTGCGGCGGCTGCCGGACGGGCCCGGCGTGGTCGTGGAGGGTTTCCGGCTGCTGCCGTCCCTCGTCGCCCCGCACGCCGCGCCCGGGCACGCGGTGTGGCTGCTGCCGACGCCGGACTTCCGCCGGACCGCGTTCGAGCGCCGGGGTGCACTGTGGACGATCGCCGGAAAGACCAGCGATCCGCAGCGCGCGTTGCACAATCTGCTGGAGCGGGACCGGATGTTCACCGACCGGCTGCGCGCCGCGGTCGCCGCGCTCGGCCTGCCCGCCATCGAGATCGACGGCACTGAGGATCTCGACGCCGTCGCCGCCCGGGTCCGGGAAACTTTCACGGCCGCGCCCCGCTCACCGGGCGATATATGTTGATCACTTGACTACGCGCGGCGGGCGCGGCGAGGGTCGGCGCATGTCCAGGACTCGTACGTTTTCCTCGACGGTGCGGCTGGCCGGGGTCGCCGCGATCGCCCTGATCACGGGGGCCCTGCTCATCGCCGTCACCGACGCGAGCGGCAGCACCCCGGCGCCGCCGATCCCGTCCGGTTCGGGTACGCCGAACACCTCGCCGTTCCCGCCGTCCACCCCCACCAACCTGCAGGCCACCACGGTCACCACCACGTCGGTCACGCTGACGTGGACCGCCTCGACCCGCGGCTGCTGTGCGGTGAGCGGGTACGACATCACCTATCAGCAGGACTTCAACGACATCGTCTGGGTCACGAACCTCGGCACCGTCACGACAGCCACCATCACCGCGAACATCCGGCCGGGGCAGCAGTACCGGTTCTGGGTGTCCGCCCACGACGACCTCGGGCACCGCTCCGGCAGCTCGAACCAGGTCGTCCTGGTCACCCCGGTCGCCACGTCGGGCGACACGGTGCCGCCGGGCGCGCCCACCGGCCTGGCCGCGAACCCCACCAACGGCCCGAGCACCACGCTGACCTGGTCCCCGTCCACGGACGACGTGGCGGTGACGGGCTACAACGTGTACCGCTTCGACGGCGTGTTCATCTCCACGCTGCTCGCCACCGTCCCCGGCACCACGTACCAGGCCGCGGTCGTCTCGCCCCGCGACCAGTTCTACGTCCGCGCCCGCGACGCGGCGGGCAACGTCTCGATCGCCTCCAACTCGGTGACGGTGACGGGCGGCTCGCGCCCGCCGAGCAGCCCCGCCGCCAGCCCGTCCTCCCCCGCCCCGCCGGCCCTGTCCTGCCGCGCGTCGTTCACGTTCACCTCGGTGTGGGCCAACGGCTTCGTCGCCGAGGTCGCTGTCACGAACACCGGCACGACCCCGATCGTGGACTGGGTCATCACGTTCACGTTCGCCGGCGACCAGCACATCAGCCAGTCGTGGAACGGTTCGTTCAGCCAGACCGGCGCGAACGTCACGCTGAGCGCGGCGAGCTGGAACCGCATCATTCCGCCGGGCGGCTCGGTCACCGTCGGCATGTACGGCACCCGAACCGGCTCCACTCCCACCCCGCCGACCGCCATCCTGGTCAACGGCGTGCCCTGCTCGTCCTGACGCGCACCTGGGGGTCCTCGGCCGGCAACGGCCGAGGACCCTACGCGTCTGCGGGAGGGGCGGCCGCCATGCCGGCGAACAGCATGTCGAGCATCCGATCGACGAAGTCGTGGCCCACGGACTCCTGGGTGATCAGGAACCTGAAGTAGAGGGGCCCGGACAGCATCGCCATCGCCATGTCGAGATCGAGGTCGGGCGAGACCTGACCCCGATCCATGGCCGTCCGGATGCGGGCGAGCAGCGCCTCCTCCTGAGGGCGGATGAAGCGCTTGTTGAGATCGGCGGCAACCATCGGATCCTGCTGCGCCTCGCCCAGCATGGACCGGAAGAGCGGCCCCCACGGCGGCCGGCCCAGGAGATCGACCGCCGCGTACGTCTGGGTGCGCAGGTCGGCCACGATGTCGCCGGTGTCGGGGAAGGCGAAGGCCGGCTCGTGCTGCGACAGCAGCGCATCGAGGAACAGCAGCCCCTTCGAGGGCCAGCGGCGATAGACCGTGTGCTTGCCGACGCCGGCCCGGGCCGCGGCCTTCTCGATGCTCAGCTTGGCGAAGCCGGCCTCTTGGGCCAGATCCAGCGCCGCCCGCCGAATGGCATCGGTCCGGTCGTCGGCGCGCGGGCTTTGGCGGCTGGTCATGACGTCACCCTAACAGCACGGCACGTGCCGTGTTGACAAACAGACGCTGGGGAGCGAGGCTTTCTCGGGAACGGCACGGCACGTGCCGTTTCGGTTCGCCACTTGTACACACAACGGAGCGTCGTCATGAGCAAGGTCTGGTTCATCACCGGTTCGTCCCGCGGCCTCGGCCGCTGCTTCGTCGAGGCCGCGCTGTCGCGCGGCGACCGGGTGGCCGCGACCGCCCGCAGCGTCGAACGACTGCAGGATCTGGTCATCACCTACGGGGACGCCGTACTGCCGCTGGCGATGGACGTCACCGACAGGGCCGCCGTCGGCGCGGCCGTGCAGCGGGCAAAGGAGCATTTCGGGCGCCTCGACGTCGTGGTCAACAACGCCGGCTACGCCCAGATCGGCGCCATCGAGGAGCTGACCGGACAGGAGCTGCGCGAGCAGCTGGAGACCAACCTGTTCGGCGCGCTGTGGGTCGTGCAGGCGGTGCTGCCGCACCTGCGCGAACAGCGGGCCGGGCACATCGTGCAGCTGTCCTCGGCCGCCGGCCTGATGGCCATGCCGCTGGGCGGCGCGTACCACGTCTCCAAGTGGGGCGTGGAGGCCCTGAACGAGGCCCTCGCCCAGGAGGTCGCGGAGTTCGGCATCAAGGTGACCCTGGTCGAGCCCGCCGGCTTCGCCACCCGGGACGGCAAGAACCCCGATCCGCTCGCCAACGGCCACATGGCCCAGACCAACCCGGCCTACGACGGCCTCCGCCAACGCCTCGCCGCCGTCATGAGCAAGCAGCCCTCGGGCGACCCGGCCGCCGCCGCCCAGGCGCTGTTGAAGATTGTCGACGCCGACAACCCGCCCCTGCGCGTGCTGTTCGGCCAGGGCTTCTACCCGATGCTGCAGCAGGTCTACGCCGAGCGGCTGCAGACCTGGGCCGACTGGCAGGAGCTGTCGGCCGAAGCCCAGGGCGCCCGCTGATCCCGGCGTGGAGATCCTTCGGTACGCGCTGCTCGTCTTCCACCTGTTCGGGTTCGCCGCGATCATGGGTGGGCTCTTCCACCAACTGCGCAGCAAGGACCTGGTGATCGGCGGCTACGTGGCGACGAGCACGGTGGTGCAGCTGGTCACCGGTGCTGGGTTGATCTGGTCGCGCAGCTCCCTCGGCCTTCCGGTGGATCACGCCAAGCTGGGCGTGAAGCTGGCCCTGGACGTCCTGATCGCGGCCGCGGCGCTGGTGGGCATGCGCAACAAGGAGGCGTGGGCCTTCTACGCCGTGGGGACGTTCACGGCGGCCGCAGTCGTCGTTGCTGTGGCGTGGCGGTAGCGCCTCGGCCGGCGTAGCCCGCCGGCGCCTCGGGTGCACGGTTCGCGCGGTCGATCGCCTGGACCGCTCGAACCTCACTCGTCGGCGGGCTCGTCCAGATCCTGAATCTTCTCCGCGGTGGCGGCCCGGCGGACCCAGGTGCCGAGCTGCTCGGAATCGGTGCACTCGGCGATCCTGGAGCGCGTCTCGTCGGGGACCTCGATACCGCGGGCCTCGAGGATGGCCAGGAGCGACTTGGCCTCGCCGCGGGCTTTGCCTCGGGCCTCACCCTGGGCCTCACCCTGGGCTTCGCCCTGGTCGAAGTACCGGCGGGCGAATTCGCTGTGGTACTTGTGGCTCGTGGCGGTCATGAGTTCCTCCAGAAAGGCCTTGGCCCAGCACCACGACCGCACTGTGGAGCCGCGCGTGCAGCGTCGTCAGATACACGGACCAGCTCAGCCGCTTGCGCGGGTCGACCCGGAGCTGCGTCTCGATGACGACCGCCAGCACCATCTCGTGGCCGTGTGATGGGGGCACAGCGGAAACCTAGCGGCGCCGATCACCACGAGCCAAACGTTGTATCAGGCAACGTGAACCAAGTTGACCCTGGAGCTGCGGCGCGGGTCGCACCATTGTCGTCCGGGCCCGCCAGGTGCGCACCGAGTACGAACCACACCACATCGACACGCGGCCGGTCGGCCGCTGCCGGGACTTCCGGGGCAACTGGCATCTGGTCCTCGTCGCCCCGCAACGGGTCGTCGGCGACGGCGAGTGCGGGGTGCTGACCCGGCGGCCCAACGGCATGCCGTGGCTGTGACGCCGCACCGGCGGCGGCCATCCTGATCAACGGAATCCCTGCTCGTCATGACGCTCGGCAGCCGCTGACACCGCGGTGGGTCCCCGGCCCGCGCCGGCCGAGGACCCACCGCCGGGCCGCCGTCGAGCCCCGGCGCCCTCCGCCAGCGCAGCTCCAGGTCAACTTGGTTCACTTTGTGTGACACGACGTTGGCCCATTGTGATCGGCACCGCTAGGTTTCCGCTGTGCCCCCATCACACGTCCACGAGATTCTCATCGAGATGTTCCGAGGCCGACCGAAGCTGGCTGCCGACCTCCTGACCGACTCGCTCCACATGATGGTGCCGCCGTTCGAGGAGGCACAGCTCTCCCCCGCCGACCTCACCGCCGTTGCCCCCACCGAGTACCGAGCCGACGCCGTGGTGACGCTGGACGGTCATGACGGCACGGCGCTGGCGGTCGTCATCGAGGTGCAGCTCCGGGTCGATCCACGTAAACGGCTGAGCTGGCCCGTGTATCTGACGACGCTGCACGCGCGGCTCCACAGCCCGGTCGTGGTGCTGGTCTTGTGCCACTCCCGGCAGGTCGCCAACTGGTCCGCGGTACCCATCAGGATGGGACCCGGTTCGGTGGTGACACCGATGGCCCTCGGTCCGGATCGGATCCCGGTCGTCACGGACCGCCATACGGCCCGCCGCGTCCCGGAGGTCGCGGTGCTTTCGGCCATGGTCCACGGCACCGGTCCCGACCCCACACCGATCTTCGAAGCCCTGCTCGCAGCCCTCGACGTGATCGATGAAGACCATGCCAACCTGTACAATGACCTCGTGTTCTCGGTCCTGCCGGACACGGCCAAGGCCCTTCTGGAGGAACTCATGACCGCCACGAGCCACCGGTACCACAGCGATTTCGCCCGCCGGTACTTCGACCAGGGCGAAGCCCGCGGCGAGGCCAAGTCGCTCCTGGCCATCCTCGAGGCCCGCGGTATCGAGGTCCCCGACGAGACGCGCTCCAGGATCGCCGACTGCACCGATTCCGACCAACTCGGCACCTGGGTCCGCCGGGCCGCCACCGCGGAGAAGATCCAGGATCTGGACGAGCCCGCCGGCGGGTGAGCTCAGTGAAGCGACTGCAACCGGTGATCTCCGACAGCTTGGACCTTGGAGAGCCGAGCCGCCGGGGACTTCGGCCTACCGGAAGTTCCGATAGCGTTCGCAGTCATGGCCTTCACCGCTGGGCGCGACGTGCTCTATCGGGACTTCCGCGGCAACGGGCAGCTGGTCCTCGTCGCCCCGCAGCGGGTTGTGAACGACGACCAGCGCGGCGTGCTGACGTGGCGGCCCATCGGCACGCCCTGGCTGTTCCGCCGCACCGCCGACGGCCGTGACCGGCGCGAGATCCCGTTCGAGCAGCGGCACACCGTCGAGTGGCGGCTCACCCCGCTGACGTGGAGCGGGGTGCACGTGCTGCACCTGTTCCGGCCCGGCCGGGCGCACTCGGTGTGGTGGATGTTCGACCCCGACTTCAGCCTCAACCGCTGGTACGTCAATCTCGAAGCGCCCCCCGCCCGCTGGGACGACGGCGACGTGGCCGGCATCGACACGTTCGACCACGCCCTCGACATCGTGGTGCCGCCGGACCGACGGTGGCGGTGGAAGGACGAGGGCGAGTACCTCGAACGGGCCGGCCACCCCGACTACTGGACCGTCGAGCAGGCCGCCGCCATCCGCGCCGAGGGCGAGCGCGTGATCGAGGACATCGAGGCCGCCGCGTTCCCGTTCGACGGTACCTGGTGCGACTTCCGCCCGGACGAATCCTGGCCGCTGCCCGTCCTGCCCCGCGAGGGCTGGGACCGGCCGCGGGCGAGCGGCGAATGATCAAAGGGCCGGCCATACGGGCGGGGAGGCGGCCTGGCCGCGCTGCCACTGGCCGCCCCGCGGTACGCGGACTGAGCCCGATGCGTCAGTGGCCGGGCGTCACCGGTCCCAATCCGGGCGGCAGTTGCCGCACGGCGATGGCCACGGCGTCGTCGGGCGTCGTGGCCGAGCCGATCACGTCGCCGAGATAGCGCGAGCGCACCACATACGTGTCGTCGGCCTCGGCCCACAGGCTCAGGCCCACGTCGTGCAGGAACGGCCGCGTCGTGGTGGAGAACTTCAGAACCCAGTGGCTCGTGTACGGATACAAGCCCCGCAGCTCCGGCGAGGCGTACGCCGCCTCGGTGATCGCGCGCAGGCGGTGCAGCCCCGGCTCGGCCATCTCGACCAGGACGCTCTGCCATTCCGACAGCGCGAGCGCCACCGGGTCGCCGGAGGGGACCTCGAAGCGCCCGGTCGGCTGCAGCCACGGCGCCAGTTCGCACAGCTCCGGCAGGGCGACCCCGTCGCGCCAGGCGGTGGCGACGGCGGCGATGTCGAGCGGGTCGGCGGTGTACCCGGCCACGAGCGGCAGGTGCTGGTGCGACTCCCCGCCGACGACGGACCACCGCCGCTCGTGCCGGATCGCGCTGACCTCCAGGTCGTTGCGGTACGGCACCGGCGTCGGCAGCGTCGCCCGGTACATCGGGTCGCGCTCGTCCGCCGTGGCCGCCACGCCCAGCGCCCGCAGCAGCCCGGCCAGGCTGCCGGCCGTCTGGACGTCCGGATAGAAGCTCAACCCAGCACCCCGGAGCCGAGCACAGCCGCCGTCGGCAGCACCAGCGCACCGTCGTCGTCGAGGTACCGCGAGGCCAGCCGCTCGTACTCCCGCCGGGCCGCCGCGACCGTCGCCGGCGGGGCGTCCTCCAGGGCCTCCCCGAGCGCCCCCATCCCGTTGGCCGGCCCGATCCACCAGGTGTCCAGATCGGTCCGGTGGCCCCATTCGAGGCGCACGCAGGACACATCGCGCAGCCCGGCCTTTTCGAGCAGCCCGGTCACGCCCGCGACGTCCCGCGAGAAGTTCAGCTCCGGCGCCACCAGCGGCGGCGACGGCTCCAGCCCGACCGCGGCCATGATGTCGAACCACAGCTGCTGCAGCGGCGGCGCCGGGTACGGCCACACCGTCAGCGCCACCCGCCCCCGGGACACGCGGGCCAGGTCGGCCACCGCGGCGCCCGGGTCCGGGACGTGGTTGACCACGAAGTTCGCGACCACCGCGTCGAACGAGCCGTCCTCGAACGGCAGCTCCGGCAGCCGCCCCAGCCGCACGTCGGGCACCGCGGACCGGGCCATGTCCACCATGGTGGGCTCGGCATCGACGGCCACCACGTCCGCGCCCCGTTGCAGAGCCAAGGCCGCCACGGTACCCGTACCGGTGCCCACATCGAGCAGCCGAACCCCCGCGGCGACCCCGGCCGCGTCGAGCAGCTCGGATGCGGTGTGCCCGCACAGGTGGGCGTAACTGTCGGCGAACGCCGCCGCGCGGCCGGTCCATTGCATCCCAGCAGCGTAAATCAGGTGCCCGGGCGACCGGCGCTCGCTACGCTGCCCGCCGTGCTGAGACGGCTGCGACACCTGCGCATGGACCTCCGGCCGCTGCGGCACCGGGACTTCCGGCTGCTCATGGCCAGCGGGGCGATCACGATGTTCGGCAGCTTCATCACCATCGTGGCGGTGCCGTTCCAGCTCAAGCAGCTCACCGGCTCCTACGTGGCGGTCGGCGCGGTCGGCGTGGTCGAGCTGGTGCCGATGGTGCTCACCGGGCTGTGGGGCGGCGCGATCGCCGACGCGGCCGACCGGCGCCGGGTCATCCTGTGGTGCGAGCTCGCGATGGCCGCGTGCACCGGGGCGCTGCTGGTCAACGCGCTCCTGCCGGACCCGGCGATCTGGCCGCTCTACGTCGTCGCCGGGTGCGTCGCGGCGCTCGACGGGCTGCAGCGGCCCTCCCTGGACGCCATGACCCCCCGGCTGGTACCGCGTGAGGAGCAGACCGCCGCCAACGCGATCTCCAGCGTCCGGTGGCAGGTCGGGGCGGTCGGCGGGCCGGCGGTCGGCGGCGTGCTGGTGGCGGTGGCGGGCGTGCCGGTCGCGTACGCGGTCGACGTGCTCACCTTCCTGGCCTCGATCGCGCTGATCTGGGCGCTGCGCCCGGTGCCGCCGTCGGCCGGGGCGGAGCGGCCGAGCCTGCGCGGGATCGCCCGCGGCGCCCGGTACGCCTGGTCGCGCCCGGAACTGCTCGGCACCTACTTCGTCGACATCGCGGCGATGTTCCTGGCGATGCCGGTCGCGCTGTACCCGTTCGTGGCCGACGCGCTGCACGCGCGCTGGGCGCTCGGGCTGCTGTACGCCTGCATCCCGATCGGCGCGATGCTCGTCTCGCTCACCTCCGGGTGGGCGTCGCGGGTGCACCGGCACGGGCTGGCGGTGCTCATCGCGGCCGCGGTCTGGGGGCTGGCCATCGCGGGCTTCGGGCTCGCGCCGAACATCGGCATCGCGATCGCGCTGCTCATCGTGGCCGGCGGGGCGGACATGGTGTCGGGCCTGTTCCGCTCGACGATCTGGAACCAGACGATCCCGGACCACCTGCGCGGCCGCCTGGCCGGGATCGAGCTGCTGTCCTACTCGATCGGGCCGACCTCGGGCCAGCTGCGCGCCGGGCTGATGGCGCACGCGGTCGGCCTGCGCGGGGCGATCGCCGCCGGCGGGCTGCTCTGCACGGGTGCGGTCGCCCTGTGTACCGTCCTCATGCCCGGCTTCACCCGCTACGACGAGCGGACGTCGCCCCATGCGAAGGAGCTCCAGCCGACGACGGCGGCGGCGTAGGACTGGCCCCGCAGACCGCCGAGATCGCGCCCCCGGCGACGGCGAGATGCACGCTGAGCCTGGGGCCGGTGAAGCGGACCACCCAGGTGCCGCCGGACTCGGGTGTGCCGTCGAGCCCCACGCGGTACCGGTCGATGCCGTCCGCCGCGGTGGACTTCGCGATCTGCTGGTAGCCGCCGTCGCTGAGCCCGGCCTTGAGCACGGCGAGCACCGCGGCCCGCTGCACGTCGCTCAGGTCCGTGAGCGGCAGCCCGCCGTCCCGGGCCCGCGCGGCCTGGTCGTCGTCGAGGGTGCCGAGCAGGGACTTCGTGGCCTCCAGGACGTCCCCGGACACCGCGCTGGACGCCGGGGCGGGCGCGCAGGACGGGACCGGCGGCGGGGTCAGCCCGCTGTCGGCCGGCCCGCAGGCGGCGGTGGCGGCGGCCAGCACCAGGCCGGCCACGAAGCAACTGCGCACAAATCGCCACTTTAGCCCCGCAACGGCCCACCGTCCTGCTGAGAGCGGTGTGAATCGCGCACCAACCCCCAGACATGGGTGCGCAGTTCGGCGAACCGCGGCGACGATCGGGTCCGCAGCTGGTCGCGATCCCCGGGGAGGTCGATCCGCACATCCTCGAGCACCACCGTCGGCCGGTTGGACAGCACCAGCACCCGCTGCCCCAGGTACACCGACTCGTCGATGTCGTGCGTGACGAACAGGACGGTCACCCCGAGCCGGCGCCACAGCGTGCGCACGAGGTCCTCGAGGTCGGCGCGGGTCTGCGCGTCCACGGCCGCGAACGGCTCGTCCATGAGCAGCACGCTCGGCTCGTACGCCACGGCCCGCGCGATCGCCACCCGCTGCTGCATCCCGCCGGAGAGCTGCCACGGGTGCGCGTCCGCGCTCTCGCGCAGCCCGACCGCGTCCAGGGCGGCGCCGACCCGCGCGGTCCGCTCGGCCCGGCCGAGCCCCTGCTCCTTGAGCGGCAGCTCGACGTTGCGGCGCACGGTCAGCCACGGGAAGAGACTGCGCCCGTACTCCTGGAACACCACCGCCATCCCCGCCGGCGGCCCGGTCACCGGCTGCCCGTCGAGGCTGATCCGCCCGCCGCTCACCGGGAGCAGCCCGGCGATGCAGCGCAGCAGCGTGGTCTTGCCGGCCCCGGACGGGCCGACGATGCACACGAACTCGCCCTTGCCGATGCGGAACGTCAGCTCGCGCACCGCCTCGACCGTGCGGCCGTGGCCGGTGTAGGTCTTGGCGAGGCCGTCGACGTCCAGGGCCACAGAATCGTTCATCACACTTCCCGTTCGGCTTGGCGCTGCCCGCGGTACCAACGCAGGGTCTTGTGCTCGACGAGCCGGAACAGCGCCGACAGCGCGACCCCGAGCAGCCCGAGCAGGATGATGCCGGTCCACATCTGCGGGATCGCGAACCCGCGCTGGAACTGCACGATCGCCGCGCCGAGGCCGCGGTTGGCGCCGAACAGCTCGCTGATCACCATGAGGATGACGCCGATCGAGAGCGCCTGGCGGGCCCCGGTGGCGATGCGCGGGCTCGCCGCGCGCAGGATGACGTGCCGCAGCGTGGACAGCCGGCTCAGGCGGTACGAACGCGCGGTCTCGCGCAGGACCTCGTCGACCGAACGCACACCGTCGACCGTGTTGAGCAGGATCGGCCACAGGCAGCCGAGCGCGATCGTCACCAGCTTCGGCGTCCACCCGGTGAACCCCGCGAACAGCGCGATGACCGGAATGAGCACCGGCGGCGGCAGCGCGCGGAAGAACTCCAGGGCCGGCTCGCTCAGCGCGCGCAGCACCGGCGACGAGCCGATCGCGGTGCCCAGCACAACCCCGAAGACCAGGGCGATCGTGTACCCCACGACGAGCCGCCCCACGCTCGGCAGCACGTCGTGCAGGATCGGATCGGCCGTCCACGTCTCCGGGAAGGCGCGCAGGATCGCGGACAGCGGCGGCCAGAAGAAGTTCGTGCTGCCGGCCGAGGCGAACCACCAGGCGGCGACGAGCACCGCGGGCAGCCCGAGGGCGGTCAGGACGCGTCTCATGCCTGCTCCCGGACCGAGACGTGCCAGCGCAGCGCCCGCCGCTCGACCGCGCGGGCCGCGAGGTTGACCAGGACGCCGAGCACGCCGACGACGATGACCAGCGCGTACGTCTCGGCCACCGCGCCGGAGCTCTGGGCCACGCCGATCGACTTGCCCAGGCCCGGCACGCCGATGATGAGCTCGGCGGTGATCTCCAGGATCAGCGCGACGGCGGCGGCGAGGCGGAACCCGGTGACCACGTAGGGCAGCGCGGTCGGCCAGACGACGGTGCGCACCGTGCCCCAGCGGGAGAAGCGGTACGACCGCGCGGTGTCGCGCACGACCGGATCGACGTCGGCGACGCCGTACAACACCTGCACGAGCACCTGCCAGAAGGACGCGTAGACGACGAGCACGAGCGCGGACTGCATGCGGCTGCCGTAGATGAGCACGACGAGCGGGATGAGCGCCACGGACGGGATCGGGCGCAGGAACTCGATCGTCGAGGCGGTCACCGCGCGCAGCACCGGCACGCTGCCGATGAGCACCCCGAGCGCGATCCCGGCCGCCATCGCGATCGAAAGGCCCAGCGCCCAGCCGCGCAGGGTGTCGCCGAGCGCCGCCCAGAAGTCGGCCCCGCCCAGGACGCGGCCGAGCCGGGCGGCGATCGCGGTGAACGGCGGCAGGTAGTCGGGGTCGACGACGCCCAGCCGTGGCGCCGCCTCGACGACGGCGGCGACCACGGCCAGGCCCAGCACACCCAGTGCCGATCGGTGCAACGTCACGGCAGCAGCGCGTCGAGGGTCAGCGGCTTGGTGATGAGCCCGTCGGTCTTGGCCAGGTCGCCGAGCAGCTGCACCGAGTCGCGATCGACCGCGGCCGGCCATTTGGGCAGCGTCAGGCCGGCCTGCACGGTGGGGTCGAGCTTGGTGTAGGTGCTGAGGATCGCGCGCACCTCGTCCGGATGGGCGCCGGCGTACTGCACCGACTGCTGCATGGCGGCGGTGAAGGCGGCCACCACCTTGGGGTTCTGCGACGTGAACTGCTGCGAGGTGAAGTACATGCCGACGGTGAGGTCCGGGTCGGTGCCGGCGTAGTTGGAGACGACCTGGCGGTACCCCTGGCCCATGGCGATCGTCAGGAACGGCTCGACGACCTGCCCGGCCGCGACGTCGCCCTTGCCGACGGCCGCGGTGATGTCGGGGAACGCGAGCTCGGTGAAGGTGATCGTGGACGGGTCGCCGCCGTCCTTCTTCACCACGTTGTTGATCGTCGTGGTGTTGATGTTCTTGAGGGTGTTGACCGCGACCTTCTTGCCGGCCAGGTCCTTCGCGGTTTTGATCGGGCTGTCGGCCTTGACGATCACGGCGCCGAAGTCCTTGCCCGGCGTACCGGTGGAGGCGACCCCGGCCGCGACGACCTTCAGCGGCAGGCCCTGGGAGTTGGCCAGGAGCAGCGACGTGGTGTTGCTGAAGCCGAACTGGTACTGCCCGCTGACCACGGCCGGCACGATCGCCGCGCCGCCCTGGGCCGTCTCCAGGGTGACGTCGAGGCCCTGGGCGGAGAAGAAGCCCTGCTTGACGCCGAGGTAGATGGGGGCGACGTCGACGATCGGGATGACCCCGACCTTGATCTTCGTGACGCCGCCCGAGGTGGCGGGGGCGGCGCCGCCCCCGTCGCCGCACCCGGCGAGCAGGACGGCGGCGGTGGCGGTGAGGGCGAGGAAGGTACGGCGGCGCATGGGGGGCATGAGGTCCTCCTTGGACACTCGCAGAGCCGACGACGCGGACGTTACACAGATCGTCAACAATTGTGAAGCGGCGTTTGCGAGCGACTTCTGGTTGACATCATCGATTGCCGGGTGAATTGTTGACAATCGAACCCGAGCCTCCCGGAGCTGAGCCCATGGCAGCGCACTACGTCGTCCGGTCGATCGACCGGGCCGATCCCGAGGTCATCGCCGCCCTCCGCGCGGCGGGGGTGGCCACCGCCCACGAGGCCGCCGGGCGCACCGGCCTGCTCGGCCCCGAGATCCAGGCCCGCCAGGCCGGGTCGGCGGTCGGCGGCTCGGCGATCACCGTCTCGTGCCACCCCGGCGACAACCTCATGATCCACGCGGCGGTCGAGGTGTGCCGCCCCGGCGACGTGCTCGTCGTGACCACCACCTCGCCGTCCACCGACGGCATGTTCGGCGAGCTGCTCGCCACCTCGCTGCGCGCCCGCGGCGTGCTCGGCCTGGTCATCGACGCCGGCGTGCGGGACCTCGCCGAGCTGCGCGCGATGGGCTTCCCGGTGTGGTCCCGGGCCGTGCACGCGCAGGGCACCGTGAAGGCCAGTCCCGGCTCGGTCAACGTGCCGGTCGTGGCGGCCGGGCAGCTCGTGCGGCCGGGCGACGTCGTGCTCGCCGACGACGACGGCGTCTTCGTGGTCGCGCCCTCCTTCGCCGGTACCGTCGCCGCCTCCGCCGCCGCCCGCACCTCCACCGAGGCCGCGAAACGCGAACAGCTCGCGCAGGGCGTGCTCGGCGTCGACCTCTACGGGCTCCGGCCGTTGCTGGAGCGGCTCGGCGTGCAGTACGTGGATCGGCTCCCCGAATGAGCGACGGCATTCGCTGCATGCTGATGCGCGGCGGCAGCTCCAAGGGCGCGTACTTCCTCGCCGCCGACCTGCCCGCCGGCCCGGCCGAGCGGGACGACCTGCTGCTGCGCCTGCTGGGCTCGCCGGATGCGCGGCAGATCGACGGGCTGGGCGGCGGGCACCCGCTGACCAGCAAGGTGGCGGTGCTCTCGCCCTCGGCGGACGGCGAGGCCGACGTGGACTACCTGTTCCTGCAGGTGCTGCCGGACCGGGCGCTCGTCACCGCCGCCCAGACCTGCGGGAACCTGCTGGCCGGGGTGGGGCCGTTCGCGATCGAGCGGGGCCTGGTCCCGGCGTCCGGCGACCCGACCACGGTGCGCATCCGGATCGTCAACCCGGCGGTGAGCCTGGTCGAGGCGCGCGTGCGGACGCCCGGAGGCCGGGTCCGGTACTCCGGCGACACGGTCATGGCCGGCACCCCGTTCCCGGCCGCGCCGATCGACCTCGCCTTCCCCGGCGGTCCTGGCCCGGTCTTCCCGACCGGTGCGCTCACCGACGAGCTCGCCGGGCTCACGGTCACCTGCGTGGACGCCGGCATGCCGGTGGTGGTGCTGCGCGCCGCGGACCTCGGGCTCGACGGGGCCGAGGACCCGGCCGACCTGGAGGCGCGGGCCGAGCTGCGGGCCGCCCTGGAAGCGGTGCGGCTGGAGGCCGGGGCGGCGATGGGGCTCGGCGACGTGCGGGACACGACGGTGCCGAAGCTGAGCATCGTCTCCCCGCCCCGCCATGGCGGCACGGTCGCGACCCGCACGTTCATCCCGCACCGCGTGCACGACGCGATCGGCGTGCTGGGCGCGGTCTCCGTCGCGGTGGCCGTGCGCACGCCGGACACCGTCGTGCCGTACCCGGGCGGCCCGGTCGTGCGCATCGAGCATCCCAGCGGCACGTTCGACGTCGGAGTGGAGCTCGAACCGGACGGCGCGGCGACCCGGGTGCGGCGCAGCACCGTGGTACGCACCGCGCGCAAGATCTTCGACGGGCTCGTGTGGCCCCGCAGCGGAAGGGCGACCGGATGACGTTCGCGCACGATCCCGACGGCCGGCGCGACATCGCGCACGTCGGCCCCATCGAACTGTTCACCCCGGTCCTGGAGGAGTCCGCCGAGTTCTTCGTGCGGGTGATGGGGCTGCGGGCCGTACACCGGGATGGTTCTTCGGTCTATCTGCACACCTGGGACGACTATCAGTCCTGGACGATCCGGCTCGTGCAGCGCGACCGCGCGGGCATCGGGCGCACGTATCTGCGCGCGGCCGGCCCGCAGGCGCTCGAACGGCTCACCGCCGGTCGCTCATGCTCGGTTGTGCGCGATGTGCGCGGCCTCGGCGAGGTGCGGGTGCTCACCGACCCGGACGGCCACGAGTTCGGCCTCTACTGGGACGTGGCCTGGTACGAGGCCGACGACACCGACCGGCCGGCGCTGAAGAACCAGGCCGCCGCGTACCCGGGGCGGGGCGCCAACCTGCGCCGCCTCGACCACGTCAACTACCTCACCGCCGACGTGCCCGGCACCGTCGCGTTCCTGCGCGACGTGCTCGGCGCGCGCTGCACCGAGCAGATAGTCAAGGACGACGGCAGCCCGCAGGCGATCTGGTTCTCGCTGGGCAACAAGACCTACGACCTCGTGTACACCGAGGACTGGACGGGTTCGCGCGGCCGGCTGCACCACATCGCCTTCGCCACCGACACCCGCGAGGAGATCCTGCGCGCCGCCGACGTCTGCCTGGACGCGGGCGTGCACATCGAGACCGGCCCGCACAAGCACGCGATCCAGCAGACCTTCTTCCTGTACGTCTGGGAGCCCGGCGGCAACCGCATCGAACTGTGCAACGCGGGCGCGCGCCTGATCCTGGCCCCGGACTGGAAGACCATCAGCTGGACGGCCGCGGAACGGGCCAAGGGCCAGGCGTGGGGCCTGAAGACCATCGACACCTTCCACACCCACGGCACCCCGGTGCTCGCCCCGGAGCCTCCTGCATGATCATCGATTGCCACGGCCACTACACGACGGCGCCGGCAGCCCACTCCTCCTGGCAGCCGGGCTCGGTGTATCCGAACATCTCGGACGACGAGCTCCGCGAGTCCGTCCAGGGCCAGCTCACCCTGATGCGTGAACGCGGCGTCGACCTGACCCTCTTCTCGCCCCGCGCCTCGGCCATGCGCCACCACCTCGCCCCCTCGTCCTGGTCGGAGCACTGCAACGACCTCGTGCACCGGGTCTCGCGGTTGTACCCCCGGCAGTTCGCCCCCGTCTGCCAGCTCCGCCAGTCCCCGGGCGTCCCGATCGCGGACGCCATCCCGGAACTGCGGCGCTGCGTCGAGCAATTGGGGTTCGTCGGCTGCAACCTCAATCCGGACCCGAGCGGCGGCCACTGGACCGCGCCGCCGCTGACCGACCGTTCGTGGTACCCGCTGTACGAGGCGCTGTGCGAGCTGGACGTGCCGGCCATGGTGCACGTCTCGGCGGTCACCAACCCGAACTTCCACGCCACCGGCTCGCACTACCTCAACGCCGATACGGCCGCCTTCATGCAACTGCTGCAGGCCGACCTCTTTCGCGACTTCCCCGCGCTGCGCTTCGTCATCCCGCACGGCGGCGGCGCCGTGCCGTACCACTGGGGCCGGTTCCGGGGCCTGACGGACATGCTCGGCCGCCCGCCGCTGTCCGAATCCTTGATGCACAACGTCTTCTTCGACACCTGCGTCTACCACCAGCCGGGCATCGACCTGCTCTTCGCGGTCATCTCCCCGGACAACCTGCTGTTCGGCTCCGAGATGCTCGGCGCGGTCCGCGGCCTGGACCCGCAGACCGGCCACCACTTCGACGACACCCGCCGCTACATCGACGCCCTGCCCCTCAGCGAAGCCGACCGCGCCAAGGTCTACGAGCACAACGCCCGCCGCGTCTACCCCCGCCTGCCGTGAGGATTGCCATGATCCGTGCAGTTCTGGCTCTGTTGCTGACCCCCGTCTTCGCCCCGGTCGCGTCCGCCTCCGCCCCCGTCTCCTGTGGCGACCTTGCCGCCGTCCGGCTCCCCGGCGTCACCATCGCCTCCGCCACGGTGATCGGGTCCGGCTGCGAGGTCCGCGGCACCATCGCCCCCGCCGGCACGCTCGTCGTCCGGCTGCCCGTGCGTGGCTGGAGCGGCCGGTACGTGCAGACCGGCTGCGGCGGCCTGTGCGGCTCGGCGAACATCGCCTACACCCAGGCCGCCAACTGCAAGCCGATCGCCGACGGCACCGTCGCCGCCGCCACGACGGACATGGGCCACCAGGGCCAGAACGACGGCTCGTGGGGCGCGGACAACCCGCAGGCGCACATCGACTTCGCCTACCGGGGCGTGCACGAGACCGCCGTGGCCGCCAAGGCGCTCATCAAGGCGTTCTACCACCGGGCGGCGCGGTGGTCGTACTTCGACGGCTGCTCCGACGGCGGGCGCGAGGCGCTCATGGAGGCGCAGCGGTACCCGGACGACTTCGACGGCATCGCCGCCGGGGCGCCCGCGAGCAACATGGCCGTGCAGAACACGTTCCACCACGCCTGGAACGTGCTGGCGAACCGGAACGCCGACGGGTCGTACGTGCTGCTGGCCGGCCGGCTGCCGCTCGTCCACGCCGCGGTGCTGTCCGCGTGTGACCACCTCGACGGCCTCACCGACGGCGTCATCGACGATCCGCGCGTGTGCCGCTTCGACCCGGACAGCATCGTCTGCGCGACCGGGCAGGACCCGTCGGCCTGCCTGTCGCCGGCCGAGGCCGCAGTGGTGCGCAAGCTGCACGACGGCGCGACCGACGCGCAGGGCAACCGCCTCGAACCTGCCATCGCGCACGAGTGGGGCTCGGAACTGGACTGGACGCTGTTCGTCCCGGCCGCCCAGGGCCAGCACGTGGCGAGCGAGAACTTCGCGCTGTCCTACCTGCGCTACCTCGCCGACCCGAACCACCCGAACCCGGGCTACCAGCTGACCGACCTGCAGCTGACGGTGGCGTCGTTCTGGAGGACGGTGCTGCCGTCCTCGACGTACATGGCCGCGCTCGACCCCGACCTGTCGCGCTTCCAGCGTGGCGGCGGCAAGCTCATCCTCTGGCACGGCTGGAACGACCAGCACATCTCCCCGCAGAACACGCTCGTGTACTGGGACGCCGTGCGCGCCGAGATGGGCGGGCGCGACGTGGACCGCTTCGCCCGCCTGTACCTGTTCCCCGGCATGGCGCACTGCGGCGGCGGCGAGGGCCCGAACACGTTCGACGTCATGACGCCGCTCATGTCGTGGGTCGAGCACGGCACGGCCCCCTCGGCGATCGTCGCGTCGAACGCGGCGCGGACCCGGCCCGTCTACCCGTACCCGGCCGTGGCCCGCTACGACGGCACCGGCAGCACCGACGACGCCGCGAACTTCGTGCCCTTCACCCCCCGCAACCAGGTGCGCAACGACGCCGCCTGGGTCGGGCAGCGGCTGTTCTCCGGCGGCTACCAGACCTGGCCCCGCGCGGTGGACGGACGGCTCGTGCTCTGAGCCGGCACGTCGAAGTAGGTGGCGGTCTCGTCGTCGGCCGGGTAGTACGACTCGATCGCCACCTCCTCGAGGGTGATGTCCGTCGGCGTGCCGAACGTCGTGATGGTGGAGAACAGGCGCAGCTCCCGGCCGTCGACGCGCAGCACCATCGGCAGCACCACGTCGGCCGCGGGACCCGCCACGCCCTCGGGGGCGGCGGCGAGCAGCTCCTCGAAGAGCGCGGCGAGGTCCGGATCGGGCGCGGTGGCGAGCTGGCGGCCGACCCGCGCGCGGAACATGGCCCGCACGTCGGCCAGGTTGACGACCATCCCGGCGAAGCCGCGCGGGTCCAGGCCGAGGCGCAGCAGGTTCACCGGCGGGCGCAGCAGGTCGGGGTCGACGCGGTCGAGGAACCGGCCGAAGGCACGGTTGGCCAGCACGAGGTTCCAGCTGCGGTCGAAGGCCAGGGCCGGGAACGGCTCGTGGGCGCCGAGGACCCGGCCGATCGCCTGCTTGAGCACGTCGTCGTCGAGGGGGCGCTCGCCGTAGCGGGGCGCGTGGCCGGCCGCGAGCAGCAGGCGGTTGCGGTCGCGCAGCGGCACCCCGAGCTGTTCGGCCAGGCGCAGCACCATCTCGGCGCTCGGCCGCGACTTGCCGGTCTCGACGAGGCTCACGTGCCGGGCCGACACGTCCGCGGCGATGGCCAGGTCCAGCGGGCTGATCCCGCGGCGGTGCCGCCACTGCCGCAGCAACTCGCCCACTGTGAACACGCGACCGAGCGTACCGACGAGGTCCATGAAGTCGCATTTCATCGACAACCGCGCGGCGTCCCGGCAACACTGCCCCACATGACGAACGAGCACACCGCGACCGTGCAGCGAGCCATGTCCGGCTTCCTGGAGACCGGCGACGTCGACACCCTCGGCACGTTCCTGCACCCGGACTTCGTCCACCGCCGGCCGGGCGGGCACGACGCGTCGAAGGCCGAATGGCTGGACTCCGTGCGCGCGGCCCAGACCCGGCTCACCGCGATGGAGGTCGAGATCCGCCACCTCCTGCCGGCGGGCGACCACGTCGTCGTCCACACCGTGCGCCGCCTGCCCGGCGGCCCGGCGATCGCGGTCATCGAACTGTGGCGCTTCGCGGACGGCCTGATCGTCGAGGGCAACGAGATCATCGAGCCGCTGGCCCAGGTCGAGGCCAACCTCAGGTGGTGGGAACCCGCGCGCTGACCAGCCAGGCCCGGGCCCCGAGCCAGACCCCGCGCCCGGTTTCGTGGGCCGCGAGTGCTTCCCGCAGCCGTTGCATCGCCCGCTCGTCGCCGAGGAACGGGGCGGTGCAGGCGAACCGGCGCACCCAGTCGAGCGCGGCGTCGGCATCGGCGCCGTAGTACACGGGTTCGGCGACCTCCTCGACGGCGATGTCGCCGAACCCCGTTGTCCGCAGCAGTTCCTCGACCGCCGCCGGGTCGCCGAGCGAGAACGGGTCCGGCCCGCCGTCCGCCGTTGCGCCGAGCGCGGCGCGGATGACGCGGTCCCACTCGTTGCGCCCGGCGGCCTGCCAGACCACCATCACCAGCCGCCCGCCCGGGCGCAGCGCCCGCCGGAGGTTGGCGAACGCGGCGCCCGGGTCGGCGAAGAACATCGTGCCGAACCGGCTGATCACCAGGTCGAACCCGCCGCCGGGAAACGCGTGGGTCTGCGCGTCGGCGCGCAGGAACGCGGCGCTGCCGGTGGTCTCGGCCCGCTGGATGGCCGCCGCGGACACGTCGACGCCGAGCGCGCTGCCGTCCGGGCCGGCGAGCCGAGCGGCCTCGCGGGTGGTCCGGCCGCCGCCGCAGCCGACGTCGAGGACGCGGTCGCCGGGCCGCACGCCCCAGGCCGCCCGCAGCAGCGCGTCGTACCGGCCGAGCTCGGCGTCGTAGTCCATCGGTGCACGGTACTGGGTCAGGGGCGCTCGGGGCGGTACCGGACACTGACCGCCGCGCGCGGGGCGCCGTCGCGGGCCGGGTGCAGCCGGATCGGGGCGATGCCGGGGGCGTCGAGCAGCCGGCGGCCGTGGCCGAGCAGCACCGGCACGATGTGCAGGTCGATCTCGTCGATCAGGCCGCGTTCGAGCAGCTGCGCGCCGATGGTCGGGGACAGCACCTCGACGTTCTTGCCGTCGGCGGCCTTGAGCGCGATCCGCACCGCCTCGGCCACGTCGCAGCTGAGGAACGTGACGTCCGCGGCCGGGGTGGCGTCCTCGGGGTGGTGGGTGAGCACGAAGATGGGCCCCTGCCAGGCGCCGCCGTACGGCCGGGCCTCGCCCACCATCGCGTCCCAGCCCGCGCGCCCGCCCAGCACGGCGCCCGTGGTCCGCACGTACTCGCCGACCAGGCCGGGCCGGGTCGCGATGCCGGTGTCCAGCCAGTCCATCTCGTGGTTGGGCCCGGCCACGTACCCGTCCAGCGACATGGAGAAGTGCCAGAGGACCTTGCCCGCCGCCGTCTGCGGCTCGATGTCGTGGTTCATGCCCATGTGACGAGCGGGCGCCCGCGGATTCATCGGATTTCGGGGAGGGTTTTGTTCAGGTGCCGGACGGTTGCGCCGATGGTCTCAGCGTCACACGGAAGCGACGCACACACTGGGGGCAGGGATGACCACGAACACCACCATCAAGCGCACGCTGGTTCTCGCCGGGCTGACCGCCGCCGCCGGGATCGCCGCCCTCGCCGGGGGCACCGCCGCGCAGGCCGCCGCCACCCCGAGCGTCTACGCCAGCCACGGCGCCGTCTACGTCAAGCAGGCCGGCCACACCACCCGCCTCACCAGCGACGACGTCAACAAGCAGCCGGCCCTGTCCCCGGACGCCACCCAGATCGCCTACGTCCACAACGACACCGTCTGGGTCATGAACCTCGACGGCAGCGGCCAGCACCAGGTCAGCGACCGCACCGGCAGCGCCCCGGCCTGGGACGCCAGCGGCGTGCGCCTGACCTACACCGCCACCTCCTGCACCGGCGCCCCCGGCACCTTCCGCACCGGCACCAACGGCGGCGACACCTCCGAGGTCCTCGCCCCCACCGCCTGCGTGAGCCAGGACGCGCCCCAGGTCGGCTACATCATGGGCTGATCGACCAACCGGCGGTACCGTAACGAAATGCACCTGATGTCCGGTCCTGTGGGCCGCCTCGCGCGACGGACCGTCGGCCCGATCGCCGGGCACCGGATGGACGTCCTCGCGATGCAGAGCCTGGCCCCGCTGTCCGCCGACTACGTGCCGTGGTCGCCGATGGCGATGCGGCCGAGCGGGATCGCCGGCGTGCTCGCCGAGGTCTACATCCACGACGTCCGCCACGTCGTCGAACTCGGCGGCGGCGTCTCCACCTTCTACCTCGCCCGCCTCCTGCACCGCCGCGGCGGTCGCATGTGGACAGTCGAGCACGACCCGCGGTGGGCGAACCTCCTCCGCGCGGCGCTCGACCGCGAAGGACTCGCCGGCACCGCCACCGTCGTGCACGCACCCCTCGCCCACGACGGCTGGTACGACCGCCGCGCGATCGACCTCCTGCTGCGCGAACCGATCGGCCTGCTGCTCGTCGACGGCCCGCCCGCCTACGAGCACCCCGGCGCCCGCTACCCGGCGCTCCCCCACTTCGCCGAGGCCCTCGCCCCGGACGCGATCGTCATCCTCGACGACATCGCCCGGCGCGGCGAGGAGCGCACCGTACGCCAGTGGGAACGCGAGACCCCGTACCGCTTCGAACGCCGCCTGGTCCGCGGCGGCATCGCCGTCGGCCGGCGCCCGGCGGCGGGCGTCAGTTCGTGACGGTGGCCCGGCTCACGGACAGCATCGCGTCGGCGACGGTGCCGTTGCGGCGCTGACGCTCCGCGCCGGTGCCGTGTTCGCGCAGGCGGCCCAGGCCCAGCACGACGCGGACCCGGTCGCCGTGGCGGTCCAGGGCGTCGTGCACCAGCTCGATCAGGTCCTCCACCAGGTCCCAGGCCGGCCGCGCCTCGTGCGTGCGCAGGTCGATCAGGGTGCCGCTCATGCCCGAGTGGGCCGCGTTCCAATGCGCCGCGCGCAGCAGGTGCTCCGGTGGCTGCAAAGCCTCCCGGCCCGCCGCGATGTCGGCGATCGCCGTGGCCACCAGGGCGCGCACGAGGCCCGCCATGACGACGGTCTCGGCCGCCGTCGGGCAGACGTCGGCCACCCGGACCTCGACCGTCGGGTAGCGCGACGACGGCCGGGCCCACCACAGCACCATCGTCGCGTCCAGCATCACGCCCGTCGCGACCAGCTCGGCCACCACCCGCTCGTACTCCGCCGAGGAGCGCAGGTACGGCGACGGGCCCAGGCTCGGCCAGCGCTCCAGGGCGATCCCGCGCCAGCTCGCGTGGCCGGAGTCGGTGCCGGCGTGCCACGGTGAGTTGGCGGTCAGCGCCTGCACCACCGGCAGCCAGGGGCGGATCGCGGTGCAGACCTGGATCGCCAGCTCGCGGTCCGGGACGCCGACGTGGACGTGGAAGCCGCACAGGGCCGGATCGTGGGCGATCGGGCCGTAGTGGCGGGCGATCGCGTGGTACCGCGGGGTGTCGACGACCTCCAGGTCCGGCTCGCCGATCGGGGTCGCGCCCACCGCGACCAGGCGGGCGCCCACGGACTCGGCGGCCGCACCGGCGGCGGCGCGGTTCTCGCGCAGCGCGTCGTGCAACTGGGGCAGGTCCGTGCAGACCGGGCTGACCATCTCCATCATGCTGCGCCGGAACTCGACCTGGCTGCGCTCGCGCATGGCGGCGGGGAGCTGCTCGCGGGCGGCGTCCGCGCGCGGCGCGTTCTGCCACGTCCGCGGGTCGAGCAGCAGGAACTCCTCCTCGACGCCGACCGTCAGGTGCAGGCGGGACACCGAGCGCGCGATCTCGGCCGGATGCAGGGCGGTGGACGTCATGCGCTGCGTCTTCCCCGAAATCTCATGCTTAACCGAAGTTTGGCCGGGCAGAGGTCACCCTATGGAGCTTCCCCAGCCACGCGGGCCGATGTCGGCCACCCTCGTCGACGCGCTCGCCGGTCCCCCGTGCCACCTGATGCTGCAACCGGCCGTCACCGCCGCGGGTGACCCCCTCGCCGACGAGGACCTCCAGCTGACCCTGCACATCGGGTACGAGCTGCACTACCGCGGCTTCGACGGGGTCGACGACGGCTGGGAGTGGCAGCCGTCGCGGCTGGCGCTGCACCAGACGGCCGAGCGCCGCTTCGAGGCCGCCCTGCGCGACCTCGTCCCGATGCCGGACGCGGTGCCCGCCGCCGAGGTGCCGCACGCGCTCTCCGCGGTCATGGCGGCCGGCGACGGGCCGCCGCTGTCGAAGTACCTCACCGGGCGGGCCACCCTCGCGCAGTTCCGGGAGTTCGTCATGCACCGCTCCGTGTACCACCAGCGCGAGGCCGACCCGCACACGTGGGCGATCCCGCGGCTGGGCGGGCGCGCGAAGGCGGCCCTGGTCGAGATCCAGGCCGACGAGTACGGCGGCGGCCGCACCGAGCGGATGCACGCCGAGCTGTTCCGGGCCACGATGCGCGAGCTGGAGCTCGACGACTCCTACGGCGCCTACGTGCCGGACGCACCGGCCGTCACGCTGGCCGTCAACAACCTCATGTCGCTGTTCGGCCTCAACCGCCGCCTGCTGGGCGCGATCCTGGGGCATCTCGCCATCTACGAGATGACCTCGTCTTTGCCCAACCGCCGCTACGGCAACGGGCTGCGCCGGCTCGGGTTCGGCCCGGACGCGACGCGGTTCTACGACGAGCACGTCGAGGCGGACGCGGTGCACGAGCAGGTGGCCGCGCACGACCTCTGCGGCGCGTACTGCGCGGAAGCCCCTCCGGAACAGTCCGCACTCGTCCTGTGGGGCGCCGCGTGCGGGCTCGCGCTCGACGCGCGCTTCGCCGCCCACCTGCTCGACCGGTGGGCGGCGGGCAGGAGCTCCCTGCGCGATCAGGCGGAGTCGAGCGGGCGCGCGCTCGCCGGTGCGCTGGGGGCCTGAAAACCGACGGCCTTGTGGGTACCGTCGCAGAACGGCTTGATCGCCGAGCGCCCGCAGCGGCACAGCGCGACCGTCCGCCGCCCCGGGTCGATGACCTCCCCGTCCTGGGTCATGAGGGTGAAGTCGCCGCGCAGCAGCAGCGGGCCGTCCTCGCAGGGGGTGACGGAGGCAGCGTGATCCATGCCGACCGGATGCCCGCGTGACCCGCGGCCAAACGGTGTCGATGGCCGCGTCACCCGCGGTCAAACGGTTGCGCGCAGGGCGCCCGGGTAGCCGCGGCGCGTGTCGTTGCGCTACCAGCCGTCGCTGGACGGTCTCCGCGCGGTCGCGCTGGGCGGGGTGCTGGTCGCGCACGGGATGCCGGCGTGGCTGCCGGGCGGCTTCCTCGGCGTCGACCTGTTCTTCGTCCTCTCCGGCTACCTCATCACCGCGCTGCTGCTGCACGAGCGCGAGTCGACCGGCCGCATCCGCCTCGGCGCGTTCTGGGGCCGCCGCGCCCGCCGCCTGCTGCCGGCGCTCGTGCTCGTCGTCGCGTTCGTCGCGCTCGCCGGCCCGCGGCTGCTGCCGGAGCAGGACCCGGGCCCGCTGCGCCTGGACGCCGTCTCGGCCCTGACGTACTGGGCCAACTGGCGCATGACCTGGCGCGGCGGCGACTACTTCACCCAGACCGCCGCCGCCTCCCCGCTGCAGCACACCTGGTCGCTGGGCATCGAGGAGCAGTTCTACCTCCTGTGGCCGCTCGCGCTGCTGCTGCCGAACCCGCGCCGGTGGCTCCCCGCGGTCTGCCTGCTCGGCGCGGCGGCCTCGACGGCGGCGTGCTGGCTGCTCTACGACCCCGCCGCGCCCGACCGCGCGTACTTCGGCAGCGACACCCGCGCCGCCGCGCTGCTGGTCGGCTGCGCCCTCGCCACCGCACCGCGCATGCCGCGCGGCGTCGGACTCGCGGGAGCCGCCGTCCTCGCCGCCGCCATGGTGCTCGTCAAGGGCCAGACGCCGCTGTTGTACCGCGGAGGCTTCCTCGTCGTCGCGTGCGCCGCGGCCGCCGTGGTCGCCGCACCGCCGGCATTCCTCGCCGTCGCGCCGCTGCGCCGGCTCGGCCGCATCTCGTACGGCGGGTACCTCTGGCACTGGCCCCTGTTCGCCATCCTCGACGCCGACCGCACCGGCCTGTCGGGCGGGCAGCTGTTCGCGGTCCGGGTCGCCGCCACCCTGACGATCGCGGCCGTGAGCTTCCACGTCCTGGAGCAACCGGCCCGCCGCCTGCGCCCCGCCCCGATCACCGTCACCGCCGCGATCCTCGCTCTGGCCCTGACCGCCACTCCCCAGGCCCCGCCGCAACGGGTCGCGTGGGTCTCACCCGAACAAGTAGCGCCGCCCGCGCCGTCGCCGTCACACCACCGCGACCGGCGACCGGGCCCGCCGAGGGTGACCGTGGTCGGCGACTCGGTGGCGTGGACCCTCGGCGCGTACTGGCCCGGCGCCGGCGGCTTCGCGCTCAGCAACCAGGCGGTGCAGGGCTGCGGCATCGCCACCCTGCCCGACATTCGCTACGGAGGGGCATTGCACACCAACTATCCGTACTGTGCAACGTGGCAATCCCGCTGGGCCGGCTCGGTCGCCGCCGACGACCCGGACGTGGTGGTGATCCTGCTCGACCGCTGGGAGCTCATGGACCGCGAACTCGACGGCCGCTGGACCCACGTCGGCGAGCCGGACTACGACGCCTACCTCGCCGGCCAGCTCCGCACCGCCCTGGACCTCGCGGCCCGGCACGGCGCGCGGACCGTCCTGCTGACCGCCCCGTACACCCGGCGCGACGAACGCCCCGACGGCGGCCTGTGGCCGGAGGACGACCCCGCCCGGGTCGACGCCTGGAACCGATTGCTGGCCAAGGCGGCCGCGACCCACCCGAGCAGGCCGGCGGTCCTCGACCTGAACCGCGTGCTGTGCCCGTCCGGCACCTTCGCCTGGACGGTCGCCGGCGTCCGCGTCCGCAGCGACGGCCTGCACCTCACCCCCGACGGCGTCCGCGCGGTGGTCGCACCCTGGCTGGCCCCGAAGCTCACCGAACTGGCGGCCGGATGACACGCGAACCCGTCAGCCGAACCGGCGACCCCGCACGGGCGACGATCAGATTCGAGGCCTCCTGGGTACCACAAGAGCGCTGGACCACGGAGGGAGAGCGGGGCTTGCTCGACGAGTTCGCGGTGCGCATCGACCACCGCGCCGAGGAGGCGGCGGTCGCCGTCTCGGGCCTCGTCGACCTCGACTCGGGCAACCGCCTCTTCGACGCCCTCGCCGACGTCCTCGGCCGCCCCGGCACGCGCCGCGTGACCGTCGACCTCGCCGAGGTGACCCTGCTCGACGCGTACGGCGTCGGCGTGTTGCTGGCCGGGCGCAACCGGGCCCGCACGGCCGGCGTCCGCTTCCGGGTGACCAACGCCGAGGGCATCGTGCGGGAGGTCCTGCAGATCGTCGGGCTGCTCGACGTGCTCACGAACCGCCCGGCTCCGTAGCGCTGCCCCTGAGGAGGTTCCAGGACGCGCCGGCCAGCTCGACGGTGGTGCGGCCGGCGTTGTCGAGGCGGCGGGGCGGCCCGTCGAGGGTGTGGTGTTCCAGGGCGGTGTGCTGCGGGAAGGCGCGCAGGTCGAACTCGACGGCCAGGGGGTCCTCGCCGCGGTTCACGGCGAACACGGCGAGCGCGCCGGTCTCCTCGTCGTGCACGGCGACGGTCGACAGCGTCGGGACGCGGCCGTACTTCGCGGTCTCGTGCGACGGCGTCACCGGCTCGGTGCGCAGCACGGTGCCGCGGGCGTGGCGGGCGGTGAGGGCGAACGGGTGGAAGATGCTCTGCCGCCAGGCCCGCCCGCCGGTCTCGGTGCGGATCGGGGCGATGACGTTGACCAGCTGGGCCTGGCAGGCGACCCCGACCCGGTCGGCGTGGCGCAGCAGGGTGATGAGCAGGTCGCCGACGACCACGGCGTCCGTGCCGGTGTAGTCGTCCTCGATGAGCGCCGGCGCCTCGACCCAGCCGCGGCGGTCCAGGTCGTGCTGCAGCCGCGACTGGTACCACACGTTCCACTCGTCGAAGGAGACCTTGAGCTTCTTGCGGTTGTGCAGCTTGGCGCCCACGTGGTCGGCGGTGGCCACGACCTCGTCGATGAACGCGTCCATGTCGGCGGCGGAGGCGAGGATGCTGGCCCGATCGCCGTCGGACGGATCGTAGTAGGTGTGCGCGGAGATGAAGTCGACGTGCTCGTAGGCGTGCTCGAGGACGGTGGCCTCCCAGGACCCGAACGTCGGCATGGCGCGGTTCGAGCTGCCGCAGGCGACGAGGCTGATCCCGGGGTCGATCATCTTCATGGCGCGGGCGGTCTCGGCGGCGAGCCGGCCGTACTCGTCGGCGGTCTTGTGCCCGACCTGCCACGGCCCGTCGAGCTCGTTGCCCAGGCACCACAGCTTCACCCCGTAGGGCTGCTCGGCGCCGTGCCTGCGGCGCAGGTCGGACAGGTGGGTGCCGCCGGGGTGGTTGGCGTACTCCAGCAGGTCCAGGGCCTCCTGCACGCCCCGGGTGCCGAGGTTGACGGCCAGCATCGGCTCGACGCCGGCCGCCCGGGTCCAGACCATGAACTCGTCCAGGCCGAACCGGTTGGTCTCGATCGTCTTCCAGGCCAGGTCCAGCCGGCGCGGCCGATCCCCGACGGGCCCGGTGCCGTCCTCCCACCGATACCCGGAGACGAAATTCCCGCCCGGGTACCGCACGACGCTCACCCCCAGCTCGCGCGTCAGCTCCAGGACGTCGCCCCGCAGCCCCAGCGCGTCGGCGGAGGGGTGCCCGGGCTCGAAGACGCCGCCGTACACGCAGCGGCCCATGTGCTCGACGAACGAGCCGAACAGCCGCCGGTCGGCCTCGCCGATGCGGAACGCGGGATCGATCACGACGCGTGCAGAGTTCATGGTGCCCGTTCTACAACGTCGCCGGCCCGGCGCGAAAGCGCTCAGGCCGCGCCCATCACCAGGCCCTCGATGGTGTGTTTCTGGGTGATCGGGACCAGGTGGTCGACGACGGCGCAGGCCAGGTGGTCGCGCACGGCCGGCGGGAGGGCGGCGTGGTAGTCGCGGGTCACCGCCATGTCGTGCCGCTCGTCGTTGCCGGCCCCGGGCCCGTCGACGCCGAGCACCAGGACGGGGCGGGACAGGTCGGAGTGGTTGGTGGTACCCCGGTGGATGGTCAGCGCCGAGCGGGCCGAGATGTCGCCGCGCTTCGGGTACTTGCGCACCGCCCGCTCCAGGTAGCGCGGGTAGAGCTCCCTGGGCGGGAACATGCCGTGCTCGAAGGACGGCTCGTCGTCGAACTGGGTGCCGGGCGCGATCTCGAACGGGCCCATGTCCTCGGTGGTGTCCACGCCCGTGAGGTTGAAGGCGAGCGAGTTGAGCCTGCCGGTCTCCCGGGTCACCGGGGGCATCGGGAAGTCGCGGTGCCAGGGCTGGTCGACCGCGCCCGGGCCGGGCACGTCGAAGCCCAGTTCCACGATTCGGTACCGGCTGCCGAGCACGGCCTCGCACACCGCCACGACCCAGGGGTGGGAGGCCAGGTCGACGAAGCCGCGCAGCTGCTCCGGGTGGATCTCCACGTAGTAGCGGTCCGGCCCGCGCCCGACCGCGCCGCCGGGCCGCGCGAGGGCGTCGGCCAGGGCGGTCTCCATGTCCTCGCGCATCTCGTCCGCCCACGCGACCGTGAACGCGCCCTTGCACGCCGTGATGCCGTCTCGATAGATCTCGTCGTATGCCTGCATGCCGCCCAGTTTGCAACGTGGCATGCAACGTTGCAAGCGATGCTCTAGGATTCGTCCGTGGGTGCGAGCCTCAAGGACGTGGCGGCCCGGGCCGGGGTGTCGATCCGGACCGTGTCGAACGTCGTCAACGACTTCCCGCTCGTCGCGCCGGAGACCCGCGAGCGCGTGCGGCGGGCCATCGACGAGCTGCAGTACCGGCCGAACGCCGCCGCGCGCAGCCTGCGCGGCGGGCGCTCCGGGCTGATCGGCCTCGTGCTGCCGGAGCTCGCCTCGCCGTACTTCGGCGAGCTCGCCGCGCTGATCACCCGGGCCGCCGAGGAGCGCTCCTGGACGGTGCTGGTCGAGCAGACCGACGGCGACCCCGAACGCGAGCGGCGCCTGCTCGACGGCGGGCGGGCCCCCGGCGGCCAGGTCGTCGACGGGCTGCTGATCAGCCCGTGGGCGCTCAGCCCGGCCGAGCTGCAGCGCCGCCCCGGCGGGGCGCCGGTGGTGCTGCTCGGCGAGCAGGACGCGGCGGGCCTGTTCGACCGCGTGGCCATCGACAACGTCGCCGCGGCCGCCGACGCGGCCCGGCACCTGCTGGCCACCGGCCGGCGCCGGATCGCCGTCATCGGCCTGCAGCCGCACCTGGCCAACGGCACCGCCGAGCAGCGGTACCGCGGCTTCCGCTCCGTCGTCACCCACCCCGTGCTCGAGGAGCCGGTCGAGGCCCTGCACCGCGCCGACGGGGCCCTGGCGATGGAGCGGCTGCTCAACACCGGCGTCCCGTTCGACGCCGTGTTCTGCTTCAGCGACCAGCTGGCCCTCGGCGCGCTGCGGGCGGCGGCCTCGCGCGGCCTGCGCATCCCGAAGGACATGGCCCTGGCCGGCTTCGACGACATCGAGGACGGCCGGTTCAGCGTGCCGTCGCTGACCACGATCGCCCCCGACAAGGCCGCGATCGCCGCGGCCGCCCTGCAGTGCCTGGCCGCCCGGCTGGCCGCGGGCGAGGCGGCGGGACCGGCGCGCTCGGTGGTCGTACCGCATCGGCTGATCGTGCGGGAAAGCACGAATTAGTTGTCGTACGGAATCGTTTGGAGGGGTTACCCGTCGTGTGCCCGGCTGTTTTGATCAAGGCCGCCCATGCATCGACGGACAGGAGTTCCTGCATGCGAGTCTTCCGGCTGACTGTCGCCGCCCTGCTGGCCAGCGTGGTGGCCGTTCTCGCGCTGGCCCCGGCGGCCAACGCGGCGGACAGCAACGCCCGCCTCAAGAGCCGCAGCGACGGCCGCTGCGCCGCGGTGAGCTACCTCAACCAGGCGCTCATCCGGCCCGACTGCTCCTACACCCAGACCAAGTGGCTGTACCAGCCGCGGTCCAAGACGCCGAACAACCACGACCTGGTGAAGTTCCAGAGCAACTACAACAAGGGCTGCATCGACACCAACGGCGGCGGCAACGGCGCCCTGGTGGTCTCGATCGCCTGCAACACCGGCGCGAACCAGCTGTGGGAGGTCTTCCCGGTCGGCTCGTACTACGTCTACAAGAGCTGGGGCGCGTGGACGCTGCGCGGCGAGCACCTGTGCCTGTGGGCGAAGTCGAACTACGAGGAGCACCTGACCACGTGCGACACGACGGCCTACAACCAGCAGTGGACGAAGTCCGCCTGGTGAGCTGACCGGCCCGGCAACGCCTCCCGTCCGCGGGGGGCGTTGCCGTCTTCTCAGGCGGGTCCCCGCTTCGGGGTCAGACGGTGTTGTCCAGGTCGGCCGGGGTGCCGGTCACCTTCGCGGCGGCCCGCTTGCGCGGCTTCGGCGCGGTGGCGGCCGCCGTCTCGGTGACGGCCGGCACGGGAGCCGGCGCCGGCGAGCTGAACAGCTCCTGCACCGTCTGGACCGCCTGGCCGGCGGTCGGGTTGGCGCGCAGGCGGCCGGTGCTGGCCACGATCTGGTCGTACTTCTCCCGCCCGGCCCGGGTGCCGAGCACATAGCCGACGGCCACTCCCGCGGCCACAGTCAGCAGACGCATGCAGCTCTCCTCCTCGTTGAGTCGTTCATCCCCGCTTGCGGCGAACCGCGTACAGAATCGCGGCGAAGGCGGCCAGCCCCGCGGCGATCGCCGCCCAGGGCAGCGGCTTGCGCGCCTCGGCGGCGAAGTCGGTGTCGCGAACGGTCCGGCGCACCGAGGACACCGCGCTGCCGGCCTTGTCGGCCACGGTGCCGGCCGCGGCGCTGACGCGCTCCTTGGCGGTGTCGACCGCGTCGGCGGCGGCCTGCTTCGCGTCGCCCGCCGCCTCCTTGGCGCGGGCCTTGGCGTCGCCGGCCGCCTCCTTGGCGCGGGCCTTGACGTCGGTCTTGGCCGCGAGCCGCTCGGCCGTGTCGGCCAGCTCGGACCGGGTCTGCGCGATCTCGGCGCGCAGCTCGCCGGGGTCCTGCGGTGCCTTGGGGGTGCTGTCGCCGCTCATGCCCGTCGTCCCTCCTGGACCGCGGTCTTCACCGCGTCGACATCGGCCTTCACGCCGTCGACCGCCTGCTGCGGTACCGGCGGGGTGGCCTGCTGGAACTCCTTCTTGCCCAGCAGCGCCGCGATCCCGGCCGCGGCGAACACCACGACCAGCACGACGAGGACCGCGAGCCACAGCGGCCAGACCAGGTCGAGCAGGACCACCAGCAGCGTCAGCAGCAGCCCGACGCCGAACCAGGCCAGGACCGCGGCCGCGCCGAACAGCCCGCCGCCGACCCCGGCCCGCTTGCCCTTCTCCACCAGCTCGACCTTGGCCAGCGCCAGCTCGTCGCGCACGAGCGTCGAGATCTGCTCGGCCGCCCGCCGCACCAGCTCGGCCGTCGACCCCGGATCGTGTGTCTCGGTCACGGCGACCACCTCCTCGAATCGCCGTCACCATTCCCTTGTCATTCGGCAATCAAACTTCCGAATGCGCAAGATCTACCGATCGAGGGCCAGCTCGAGCCACACGTCCTTGCCGTCGCCGGGGTGCTCGGTCACGCCCCACCGCGCGGCGAGGGCCTCGACGAGCAGCAGGCCGCGGCCGCTGTCCATGTCCGGCGGCGGCGACTGGCGGGCGAGGGCCGGCGCGGCCCGCTGGTCGTGCACGGAGATGCCGAGCATGCGCTCGTCGCAGTACAGGTCGATGTGCTCGACCCCGCCCGCGTGCTGCAGCGCGTTGGCGGTCAGCTCGGAGATCAGCAGCTCGACGTTGTCGCACAGGCGCGGCGGGGGCGGCCGGGTCAGCACGCGGGGCAGCGCGGCGAGCACCCAGGCGCGCGCGGCCGCGGCGACCGAGACGTCGCGGCCGTTGCGGGGCCGCCAACGCACGGACCGCCCGGCGCGATGCTCACCGTCGATGTCGTGCATCAGGTTCCCCCGGCAGGTCGTTCGTTCCACGCACTGAGGGGATACCCGAATATCGAAGCCGCACACACGGGTGGCCCCCGGCCCGCGGCGCGACGGACCGGGACGAGGACCGCTCAGCGCGCGGCCGAGGGCAGCATGGCGCGGACCGCGTCGGACGACCACTCGACGAGCATCAGGGTGGCGTCGTCGGTCGGCGGGCCGTCGTACCGGGCCAGCGCCGCATGGCACAGCCGGCGCAGCGTCTCCGGCGCGGGCAGCCGTTCCGCGTCGCGCTCGGCCAGCTCGGCCAGGCGGTCGGCGCCGAAATGGGCCCCGTCGCGTCCACGGGCCTCGGTGATGCCGTCGGTGTACAGCAGGATGCGATCGCCCCGCTCCAGCACCGCCTCGCCGGCGGGCTGGTTCCAGTCGTCCAGGCCCAGCGGCATCCGGCGGCCGGCGTCGAGGGCGCCGATGACCTTGCCGTCGCGCAGCAGGAGCGGGAAGGGGTGGCCGGCGTTGACGTACCGCAGCCGCCCGTCCTCGAGATCCAGCTCGGCCAGCACCGCCGTGGTGAAGCGCAGCTCCGGCAGGTAGGCCGCCAGGGCCTCGTCGGCCGCACGGGCCATCGCCTCGAGGCCGTCGCCGGCGCGCCGGGCGGCCCGGATCGCCGACATGACGACCGCCGTCCCGAGCCCGGCCCGCAGCTCGTGCCCGGCCGTGTCGAAAATCGCGAAGAACAGCGTGGACTCGTCGGAGGCGTAGTCGAACCCGTCCCCGCCGACCTCGTAGCAGGGCTCCAGCACCGCCGAGACGACCGCCCGGTGCGACACGAACGTCAGCGGCGGCACCAGGCGCCACAGCAGCTCCGACGCCTCCGACATGCGCCGGGTCCGGCGCACCTTGAGCAGCGCGTCGCCGTAGGGCACCTTGGTCGCGATCAGGTGCCCGACGAGATGCGCGAACAGCTCGCACCCGGCCACGAAGTCCGCGTCCTCGAGCCGCTCGGCGGCGCCGGCCACGACCGTGAGGACGCCGAGGCGCTCGCTGCCGTCCAGCAGCGGCAGCCACAGCCGGTTGCCGTCCACCGCCTGCTCCACCGCCATGAACACCCGCCCGGCGACGGTGTCCTGCACGGCGAGCGGCTCGGGCCCGGCCGCACCGGCCCGCGGTACCGGTCGCAGGGTCCGCTGCTCCTGGTCGACGAGGTAGATCGTGGCGTCCAGGCCCAGCGGCGCGGCGGCCGCGGCCACCTCGTCGGCCAGCTCGTCGGCCTGCGCGAGCCGGTTGCGCCGCAGCAGCTCGGCCAGCGCGGCCCGCCACGGCCACGGATCGTCGGCTGCGCTCACGCGGTTTCCCCCCACCGTCGGTACGACACCCTCCACCCTCTCGCACATCCGGCCCGTCCGCGCGGGGTCCGGCCCGGATAAGCTCACAGCTGTGCGCTCCTCCTTCATCGGCAACCCTGCCGGCAGCAACCCCGCCGACCTGGTCACGGTGCAACTCCTCGACGGCGACCCGCTCGTCGTCCGCGTCGCCGGCCGGCTGCTGTTCGACACGCTGCCCCCGCTGACCGAGGCCCTGTCCGGCCTGGACCCGGCCGAGCATCCGCGCGTCGTCCTGGACCTCGCCGAGGTCCCGATGTGCGACTCGAGCGCCCTGAACCTGCTGGTCCGCACCCGGGCGTCGCGGCTGGACGCGGGCGGCTGGCTGCGCCTGGCCGCGGTCCAGCCGATGGTCGACAACGTCCTGAAGCTCACCAACCTCAGCTGGATCCTGCCGGTCTTCCGCACCGCCGAGGCGGCGGCAACGCATACCTGACCCCGGTCACGGGTACCCGAGTGGCATGACTACTCCGGCCCAGCCCCCCATGGTTCCGATCGTCCCGGTCGTGCTCGACCAGGAAGCAGACGAAGACCGCGACGCCGAGGACGGCACCCCCGTCGGCAAGGACGACCAGCGCGCCGACGTCGAGCGTTCCGGCGGCGACCCCGACGACGTCTAGTCCGGCCGGGCGAGGCGCCGCGCCGCGAGCTCCGCGAGCAGCGCGGCGCCGTCCAGCAGCACCCCGTCGTCGAACCGGGCCCGCGGCGAGTGGTTGCCCGGCAGGCCCCGGTGCTCGCCGGCCGCGGCGGCGCCCAGGAAGCAGTACGCGCCCGGCACCCGCTCCAGCACCCGGCTGAAGTCCTCGGACGCGGAAACGGGATGCTCCAGGACGCGGAACCGTTCGGCCCCGAACAGGTCCCGGGCCGTCGCGGCGACGAGGTCGAACTCGCGCGGGTCGTTGACCGTCACCGGGTACTCCGGAATGAACCGCACCTCCGCCGCCAGCCCGTGCGCGGCCGCAATCGCCTCGCACAGCCGCACCGACTCGCGCGCGATGCGCTCCCCCGCCGCGGCGCTGAACGTGCGCACCGTCGCCTCGAAGACCGCCTCGTCCGGAATGATGTTGCGCAGCGTGCCCGCGTGGAACGCCCCGACGGTCACCACGACCGGCTCGAACGGGCTGAACCGCCGCCCGACCATCGTCTGCAGCGCGGTCACCATCTCGCACGCCGCCGGAATCGGATCGGCGGCCTCGTGCGGGGCCGAACCGTGCCCGCCCGCCCCGATGACGCGCACGAACAGCCCGGCCGCGGCGGACATCAACGGCCCGGGCCGCGCCGCGACCACCCCGCGGGGCACATCGGCGGCCATCACGTGCAGCCCGTAGGCGGCGTCGACGGGCCGGCCGGCCGCCTCCAGCACCCCCTCCTCGATCATCAGGCCCGCGCCGTCGTACCCCTCTTCGCCCGGCTGGAACATGAACACCACGTCCCCGGCGAGCCCGCCGCGGCGCTCGGCGAGCAGCCGCGCGGCCCCGACCAGGCCGGCCGTGTGCAGGTCGTGCCCGCAGGCGTGCATGGCTCCCGGGATTTCCGAGGTGTACGGCACGTCGGCGAGCTCCGTCACCGGCAGCGCGTCCATGTCGCCGCGGAGCAGCACGACCGGCCCGGGCCGCGCACCGCGCAGCACCGCGGTCACCGACGACAGGCCGCGCCCGGTCGCGACCTCGAGCGGCAGCCCGTCGAGCGCGGCGAGGACCCGCGCCTGCGTCTGCGGCAGATCCAGCCCGATCTCCGGCCGGCGGTGCAAGGCCCGCCGCAGCTCGATGAGCTCGGCACCCAGTCGCGTCGATGTCGTCACGGGCACCAGTGTGGGCCAGGGCTATCGGGCCGGGTGCGGGTCCTTCTTGAACTTGCGCAGTTTGCGGTCGTCGCGCAGGTCCACGTACGGCTCGTCCGCCTCCTCGTGCCCGGCCTGGATCGCCCGGCTGCGCTGCAGTTCCGCGTCGAACTCGGCGCCGAGCAGGATCGCGATGTTGCTGATCCACAGCCAGATGAGGAACACGATGATCGCGGCCAGGCTGCCGTAGGTCTTGTTGTACGAGCCGAAGTTGGCCACGTAGAAGCCGAAGCCGGCCGAGGCGACGAGCCAGATCACGACCGCGAGCAGGCTGCCGGGGCTGACCCAGCGGAAGCCGCCGTGCTTGGCGTTCGGCGAGGCCCAGTACAGGATCGCGAACAGCAGCGCGACGATCGCCACGAGGACCGGCCACTTCACGATGTTCCACGTCGTCACGGCGGCCCCGCCGGCCCCGATCCAGCGGCCCGCGGTCTCGGCGACCGGGCCGGTGAAGACCACCAGCAGCGCGGCGACGGTGAGCAGGACGCCGGTGACGACGGTGACGCCGAGGCGGATCGGCAGCGTCTTCCACACCGGGCGGCCCTCGGGCACGTCGTAGATGGCGTTGGAGGCCTGCATGAACGCGCCGACGTAGCCCGAGGCCGACCACAGCGCGCCGGCGATGCTGACCACGGCGAGCAGCCCGGCCGTGGCCTGCTGGCCCTCCTGGAGGTTCCGCGCGGCGTCGCCGAGGATCGCGCCGGTCGAGCCGGGGGCGACGTCGCCGATGTTGTCGATGACGCGCTGGACCGTGTCCCGCCCGAACAGCCGCAGCACGGTGACGAGCAACAGGACGCCGGGGAAGATGGACAGCACGCCGTAGTACGTCAGCGCCGCCGCCCACACCGTGATGCTGTCGTCGCCGAACTCCTTCACGGTGCGCTTGAGCACCTGCAGGTATGAGTGCCTGGGCAGGTCGCCGAGCCGGTCCGGCCCCTCGTCCGCGGTCGGCTTCTTCGGCTCCTGCGGCGGATCGTCGGCGGCCGTGCGCCCCATTTCCCGCGCTTCGGTGTTGTCGGACATGCCGAACCCATGCCCACAGCTGGAGCGGCCAATCACCCCGCAGGGCGGACAACCGCGATGTCGTCGACGTAGCCCCGGAACAGGCCGGTGTTCGCGGGCTGGTCGTAGCCGATGCGGATCTGGTCGACGGTGCCGCCCGCCAGCGGGGTCAGGTCGACCCGGACCTGGTTCCACTGGTTGGCGACCAGGTGCCCACCCTGCCCCTGGTACTGCGGATGCGCCCGCACCCCGTACTGGTCCACGGCCCCGGAGTCGCGCAGGCTGCGCCCGTCGGTGAGGAACAGGTCCAGCGCGACGTAGCCGCCGTTCGCGTACTGCGGGTAGATCCAGTACGTGAGCGTGGTGCCCGCGGTGAGCACGAGGTGCACGTTGTAGAGCCGGTTGTAGGAGTACGAGCCGGCCGCGCTCAGGTCGTTGCCCGAGTACATGAGCGCGTACGTCCCGCCGTGCGCGACCTCCGCGCGCCGGCCGGACTCCATGCCGGTTTTGCCGCAGCAGAAGCCGCCGACGTTGAGCGAACCCTGGACGGTGTCGGTCCACGTGAGCTGCTGCACGGTGGCGCCGAAGTCGGTGCGGAACAGCGGCCAGGTGCGGCCGGCGCCGAGGACGGGCTGCAGCGCGGAGTACCACAGGTTGGCCAGCTTCGAGTAGCCGTCGTCGGTCGGGTGGATGCCGTCGCCGCCGATGTCGGCGAGGCTCAGCTGCGCATAGAAGTCGACCAGCCGTACCCGCGCGCCCTTGCTCTGCGCGATCGCCGGCAGCTTGGCGTTGAACGCCACGGCACGCGCGTTCACGGCCGCGTCCCGGTTCGGCACGAGCGTCGACATGAGCACGGTGGCGGCGGGCGCGTCGCGCAGGATCTGGTCGACGAGCGCGCTCAGCCGCGCCGGCGCGTTCGCCACGTCGTAGTTCTGGATCATGTCGTTGGTGCCCACGTTCAGCAGCACCACATCGGGCTTCGCGGCCGCGACCCACGCGTCGGTACCGGCGGCCACCTGGTCGATCCGATACCCCGGATGCCCCTCGTTGTCCCGGTCGGGCCCGTTGCCGGACTGCTGTGACCCGACGAAGTCCACCGCGATGCCGGCGTCGTCGGCGAGGTGGCGGCGCAGCTCCTCGCGGTAGCCGTTGCCGTCGGTGGACGCCGTGCCCCACGTGATCGACGCCCCGAGCGGCAGCACCCGCACCGGCGTCGCCGCCGCGGCGGCCTGCGGCACGGCGCACAACCCGGCCGCCACGAGAACCAGGACAACCAACGCCCGTCGATGCATGCCGATCAGCAAAGACGACGGTCGATGATTTGTCAATCGTTGACAGAACGCCGCAGGGCGAGGAGGGCAACGTCGTCCGGGGCCGGCCGGTCGTCGAGCATCGTGGACATCACCGTCGCGCACAGCACGTCCGGGTGGCTCGCCGTCACCGCGGCGGCCAGCCGGTCCAGGCCCTCGCCGATCGAGCGGGCCCGCCGCTCGACCAGCCCGTCGGTGTAGAACAGCAGCGTCCCGCCCGGCGGCAGCGCGACCTCGGTGTTGGTCCGCGGCAGGCTCATGTGCGTGCCCAGCGGCAGGTTCGCGCGCACCGTGAGCAACCGGCCCGACGTTCCGCGGGTCGCGAACATCGGCGGCGGATGCCCGGCGGTCGACATGGTGATCTTGTCCAGCGACGGGGCGATGACCGCGTAGATCGCCGTGGCCATCGCGCCCGGCTCGAACCGCTGGATCTTGTAGTCCAGGCGGGTCAGGACGTCGGCCGGGTCGTCGGTCTCGAGGGCGTACGCGCGCAGGGCCGAGCGGATCCGCCCCATCACCACGGCCGCCCGCAGCCCGTTGCCGGCCACGTCGCCGACCGCGACGCCGATCATGCCGGAGGGCAGCTCGAACACGTCGTACCAGTCGCCGCCGACGCCGACCTGGGCGCCGGGCACGTACCGCACGGCGAGCTCCAGGCCCGCGATGTCCGGCGGGCGCGTCGGCAGCAGGCTGCGCTGCAGGGCGTACGCCGTGGCGCGGTCGAGGCTGTGCAGGCGCGCCTGGGTGGCCGGCGCGATCCGGTCGGCGACGAGCTGCAGCAGCTCGACATCGCCGGGCGTGAACCGGCGCGGGGTCCGGGCGCCGACGTACAGCACCCCGATGAGCTGCCCCGCGGTGATCATCGGCACGCCGAGCATGGAGGCGATGTGCTCGTCGATGAGGACCGGGCTGACCACGGTGGTCGCGTCGACGTGGTCGATGGACACGGGCTGCCCGCGCGCGGCGACGGCGCCGGCGAAGCCGCGCCCGACCGGGACCCGGATGCCCAGGTTGACCTCCCGCTCCAGGCCGCTGGCGGCGGTGGCGATGAGCTCGGTGCCGGTCGGGTCGAGCAGCATGACGGTCGCGGAGTCGGCGTGCAGCAGCTCGCGGGCGCGCACCAGCAGCTCCTGCAGCAGGTCCTCGACGCCGAGCTTGGACAGCGCGGCGTCGGTGACCTGCTGCAGCCGCCGAAGCTGCTCGCGGCTGTCGCGCCGGTCGCTCACCGGTCGGCGTCCTCCCCGACGACCTCGACCGCGGCCACCTGGTCCAGGCCGCTGAAGGTCAGCAGGGCCTGGTTGAGCGGGCTGATGCGGATGTCGAGCTTGTCGGCGTGCAGGAACAGGGTGGCCAGCCCGGCGCTGTCGAGGTAGTCGACCCCGGTCAGGTCGACGACGACCCGGTTCGTGCCGTCGCCGACGACCTCCAGCAGGCGGGCCGCGAACTCCGGCGCGTTGGTGAGGTCGATCTCCCCGACGGCGCTGAGCTGCCCGGCGCCCTCGGCGCTGTGTCCGGTGGTGATGTGCAGCGGCGTGGTCATGATGTGATCCTCGTGGACATCTCGACGGTGGTACCGGTGGCACCGGTCTGCAGATCGACGTGCTGCATGAGGGCCCGCATGAGCTTCAGGCCGTGGCCGCGGTTCGGGTCGGGCACCGGCCGCTCCGGCCGCCATTGGCCATTGTCGGTGACGGTGAGGTACAACGTGGAGCCCATCGCCCGGACGAGCATCCGCACCCAGCCGCGGCTGTCGTGGTGGCCGTGCTCGATCGCGTTGGCGCAGGCCTCCCCGGCCGCGACGAGCACCTGCTGGGCCATCTGGGTGCCGACTCCGGCCCGGCCCAGCCAGCCCCGCAGCGCCGCCCGGGTCGGGGCGAGCTCACTGCTCTTGGCCTCGAACGACAGCTCCAGCGGCGCCGGGTGCCGGTACAGCAGCAGCGCCACGTCGTCGCTCGCCTCCTCGCCCACGAGCTGCTGCATGACCAGGTCGGCCAGCTGCTCGACCGGCAGCGTCTGGTGCGACTGCACGGCGTCGGCGGCGTGCTCGATGCCCACGGTGAGCGGGCGGCGGCGGCGTTCGATCAGCCCGTCGGTGTACACGAGCAGAATCGCGCGCGGCGGAACACTCGTCGTGGACTCCTCGCGCTGCTCGCCGCGCGGCACGCCGATCGGCAGTCCGCGCCCGCCCTCCAGCAGCGTGCTGCTGCCGTCCGGCAGGGTGAGGATCGCGGGCGGATGGCCGGCGCTCGCGTACACCAGGCCGCCGTCCTCGGGGTCGAGGATCGCGCAGAACGCGGTCGTGCACACCGCGCCCGGCAGCAGCGCGGCGAAGCGGTCCAGCGCGGTGAGCACCTGTCCCGGCCCGGTCGCCTGCAGCAGCAGCGCGCGGGCGGCACTGCGCAGCTGGCCCATGATGGTCGCCGCGGTCAGGCCCCGCCCGACGCAGTCGCCGACCATGATGCCGATCCGGCCGTCGGGCAGGTCCACGGCGTCGTACCAGTCGCCGCCGACCTCCAGCGGACGCGTGGCGGGCTGGTAGCGCACCGCGAACCCGGCCGGCAGCACGACCGGGCCGAGAATCGAGCGCTGCAGCGTGACCGCGACCTCGCGCTCCTGGTCGAACGCATAGGCCCGGTGCACCGCCTGCGCCACCGAACCGCACAGGAGCAAGAGCAAGGTCTGGTCCTCGGTACCGAACCCGCGCGCCGGATCCAGCGCCAGCCGGATGGCGACCGGGCCCAGCGGCGAGTCGATGCTCGTCCCGGCGCCCGTCGGCCGCCCGCCCGCGCCCATCTCGATCAGGATCCGCGAGGCGCCGAGGTCGAGCAGGTCGTTGAGGACCACCGGCGGTTCCGCGCCCTCGGCGGCGTCGGTGGCGCTGACGGTGCCGGCGCGGGCCGTGACCCCGGCCGCGTGCCACTGCCGGCGCAGCTGCTCGGCCGCCACCTGCAGCACCTCGGGCACGGTGCGCGCGTCGGCGAGGCGCTCGTTCATCGCGTTGAGCGCCGTGTCGCGCTGCGCGGCCGAGCGCTCGGTGGTGATGTCGCGCAGCGTGCCGACGAGCATCTGGGTCCCGGCGTCGTCGTGCACGGCGTTGATGGTCACCGCCGCCCACAGCCGGTGCCCGTCGCGGTGCTGCAGCGGCAGCACCATGGTGCCGTGGCGGCCCGCGACGACCTGCCGGTACTGGGCCATGACCTCCTCGAACGCGACCGGGTCGGCCTGCGCGTCGGGCCACCACGGGTGCGGCGCGGCGAACGGCACCCCGTCGGCCGGGTAGCCCAGCAGGTCGGCGAAGGCGGCGTTGACCTCGACGATCGTGCCCTGCGCGTCGGCGACGAAGAAGCCCTCCTGCAGCGAGTCGATCAGCGCCGCGCGCCACCGGGCGTGGTGGTTGCGCAGCCGGGCCAGGTCGACGTTGGCCCGCACCCGGGCCAGCAGCTCCTGCGCCTCGAACGGCTTGACCAGGTAGTCGTCGGCGCCGGCGGAGAGGCCCTCGACGGCCGCCTCCTGCCCGGCGCGGGCCGAGAGCAGCATGACCGGCACGCCGGTGGTGCGCGGGTCGGCCCGCAGCGCCGCCACCAGGGCCAGGCCGTCCACGCCGGGCATCATCACGTCGCTGACGATGAGGTCCGGCGGCTGGGCCCGGGCGGCGGCCAGCGCGGCGGTGCCGTCGGCGACCGTGGTCACCTCGTACCGCCCGGCCAGCAGCCGGCGCAGGTAGTCGCGCATGTCGGTGTTGTCGTCGGCGACCAGCACCCGGGCCCGGGGGCCGTCCGCGGCCGCGGCGGGCACGACGGGCGGGGAGTCGGTGCCGTCCTCCTCGGCGCCGGGCAGCCAGCGGAACGCCTCGCGGACGTAGGGCTCGGCGGTCTCGGTCGCGGTGTCGCTGCCGGTGGCCTCGGCGAGCTGGTCGGCCGGCAGGTGCCCGGCGCCGAACGGCAGCCGGATGGTGAACGTGGTGCCCTCGCCCGGTGCGCTGCGCGCCGAGATGGTCCCGCCGTGCAGGCCGACCAGCTCCTGGACCAGGGCCAGGCCGATCCCGCTGCCCTCGTTGGAGCGGGCCCGGGCGTTGGTGATGCGGTGGAAGCGCTCGAACAGCCGGGGCATCTCCTCGCCCGGCACCCCGATCCCGCTGTCGGCGACGGTCACGACCGCGTGGTCGCCGGCGGCCGCCACCTCGACGCGGATGCCACCGTCGAACGTGAACTTCAGCGCGTTGGACAGCAGGTTCAGGACGATCTTCTCCCACATGCCGCGGTCGAGGTACACGGGATGCTCCAGCGGCGGGCAGACCACGTCGAAGGCCAGCCCGGCCCGCTCGATCGCGGCCCGGAAGACGCTGGCCAGCTCGGCGGTGAACACCGGCAGGTCGACCGGCTCGTAGCGGGCCTGCATCCGGCCCGCCTCGATCCGGGAGAAGTCCAGCAGGGTGTTGACGAGCTTGCCCAGCCGCAGCCCGTTGCGGTGGATGACCTCGACCTCGTCGCGGGCGTCGCGGTCCTCGGCCGGCAGCCGGTCGCGCAGCTCCTGCAGCGGGCCCATGATCAGGCTCAGCGGGGTGCGGAACTCGTGGCTGATGTTGGAGAAGAACGCGGTCTTGGCCCGGTCCAGCTCGGCGAGCTCCTCGGCCCGGCGCTGTTGGGCCTGGTAGCTGCGGGCGCTGCCGATGCCGGTGGCGACGTGGCCGGCGGCGAGCTCCAGGAAGCCGCGGTAGGCCTCGTCGAGCAGCCGGTACCGGTTGAGGCCCGCGACCAGGAAGCCGTAGGGGGACGCGCCCTGTCGCAGCAGCGGCAGCAGCAGGGCGTGGGTCGGCGGCTCGCCCCAGCCGCCGGTCGGCAGCCCGGGGACCGAAGCGATGTCGACCAGCGCGGGGCCGCCGGAGGTCGGCCACGGGGCCGGCGCGGCGCCGAGGCGGATCGTCTCGGGCGCGGCCGGGTGCCCGGCGGGCAGGCCCGTGGCGGCGGCCAGGCGGGCGCCGCCGTCCTCGAACAGGTACGTGAGCGTGAAGGGCAGGTCGCGCCCGTTGCGCACCAGCTGCTCGGCCGCGAAGTTGAGCATCTCCTGCTCGGTGCGCACGACGCTGGGGTCGGAGCCGAGGTCGCGCAGGGTGGCCATGCGCCGCTCGCCGATGACCCGCTCGGTGTCCTCGCTGACCACGCACAGGAAGCCGCTGACCGCGCCGCCGTCGTCGTAGAGCGGGCTGTAGGAGAACGTGTGGTACGTCTCCTCGCGGTACCCGGACCGCTCCAGGAACAGCAGCAGCGCCTCGTCCCAGGTCGCGGTGCCGGTGGTCAGCACCGACTCGATCCGGGGCCCGATGTCGCCCCAGATCTCGGCCCAGACCTCGCTGGCCGAGCGGCCCAGCGCCCAGGGGTATTTGCGGCCGAGGGTGTCGCGGCGGTACGCGGCGTTGCAGAAGAACGTCAGCTCCGGGCCCCACGCCATCCACATCGGGAACCGGGACGCCAGCAGGATGCTCACCGCGGTGCGCAGGCTCTGCGGCCACCCGCCCGGCGGGCCCAGCGGCGTCGCCGCCCAGTCCACCGCGGCCAGGTCCCGGCCGACCTCGGCATCCGCGGCGAAGACGTCGACCCCGTCCGGATGCCTCCCGTCCTGCATGTGCCGCCCCTCTCGCGCTCGCACCGTTGATCGATCGGCTCCCCCCTTTCCCATTCGCGGCGCGATTCAATCAAGGGACTCCGGCGCACAGGATCGTCGCGAGCTTGGCCGCGTACCCGGGCTCGAGCGGCAGCTGGCGCAGCACGACCCGCACCCACACCGCCCCGGCGAGGGCGTCCATGATGAGCATCGGGTCGGCCCCGGGCGGCAGTTCGCCGCGCTGCGCCGCCCGCTCGAAGATCGGCCGCTCGACCGCGAGCCGGTCGGCGAAGAAGGCCCGCGCGTGCTCGGCCAGCTCCGGGTTCTGGGTGGCGGCCCCCAGCGCGGCGACGGCCACGGCGGCCGACGGCGGCTCGGTGAGCAGCGCGACCAGGGTCTCCACCACCGCGGTCAGGTCGCCGTGCAGCGTCCCGGTGTCCGGCGCCGCCATCCGCATCACCGGCGCGTCGAGCAGCGCCGCGCCGAGCAGGGCGGCCTTCGAGGGGTACCAGCGATAGATCGTGGTCTTGTTCACGCCGGACCGCTCGGCGACGCCCTCGACGGTGAGCCCCGCATAGCCCCGCTCGGCGAGCAGCCGCAGCGTGGCATCGAAGATCTCGGCCGACCGCCGCGGCGCGCTCCCCTCGCTCACGGTCGCGAGTCTACACGCAACACAACGCACCGGTGCGTTGCGTTTCAAGAGCCAAGAAGCCGCGCCGGTACTGTCTGTGCCCGCCCCGACACCCGCAGAAGCGCAGCGCCGCTGGGCCGGGCGGGCCCTTTCGTCAGACGCGGGGTCTCACAGGGTCGGGATCATGCCGCCGTCGCAGCGCAGGACCGAGCCGCTGACGTAGGAGGCCCGGCCGCTGCAGACGAAGGCGATCAGGTCGGCCATCTCCTCCGGCAGCCCGTAGCGGCCGGCCGGGATGCGCGCCCGCGAGGCCGCCCGGACCTGCTCGACGTCCACCTGCTCGCGCCCGGCCTGGGCCTCGTCCAGGGCCGCGACCCGGTCCGTGGCGACCCGGCCGGGCACCACCACGTTCGCGGTGACGCCGGCGCCGGACAGCTCGCCGGCCAGGGTCTTGATGTAGGCCGCGGCCGCCGCCCGGGCCACGTTCGAGGTGGCCAGGCGCGGGATCGGGGTGACGACGCCGCTCGAGCCGATGAGCACGATGCGCCCCCAGCCGCGGGCCACCATGCCGGGCGCGGCCAGGTTGGCCAGCGCGATCGGGAACTCGACCAGGGTGCGCAGGGCGGCCTGCAGACCGGGGCCCGCGATGTCGCGGGCCTGCACGGGCGCCGGGCCGGGGCCGTTGAGCACGACGATGTCGGCCCGGCCGAAGGCCTCGACGGTGGACGAGTAGAGGACCTCGGCCGCGTGCTCCTCGGCGTAGTCGATGGGGATGCCGATCGCCGAGGGCAGCTCCGCCACGATGGCGTCGAGGTGGTCCTTGCGCCGCCCGGAGACGACGACGTGGGCGCCCTCGGCGGCGAGCCGGCGGGCCGCGGCGAGGCCGAGCCCGCCCGTCGACCCGCAAACGATCGCGACGCGATCCTGAAGCTCCAGATCCATGGTGTTCAGCCGCTCCGTTTACTCTTGGCCGTCGCCGGTCGGGTATACGAGGACCCGGTCTTCCGGGATGGAGACGTAGACGACGCGCTCGTCGCCGGCCCACGGGTCGGCGGCCCGGCACGTCAGCCGCACGCCGTGCACCGTCACGAAGACGGTGGTGTGGTCGCCGTGGAACGACTGCAGCGCGAACTCGCCCTTCCAGTCGTTCGCCGCGCCGGCCGGCTCCTGGGCGCTGAGCCGCAGGTCGCCGGCGCGCAGGAAGGCCACGACCTTGCTCTGCGCGGCGAGGTCCCGGCGCGCCCTGAACGTGATCGACAGGCCGGTCTCGGAGACCAGCGTGCCGATCTCGCCCGCCCGGACGCCGCCGGCGCCGACCAGCACGCCCTCGATCGAAGTGCTGGAGCCGACGAAGCCGGCCACGAACGCCGACGCCGGGTCGTTCCAGATCTCCTGCGGGGTGCCGATCTGCTCGATCAGGCCCTGGCGCATCACGACGATCCGGGTCGACAGCGCGAAGGCCTCGTCCTGGTCGTGGGTCACGTAGATCGAGGTGAGCCCCATCCGGCGGTGCAGGTCCATGATCTCGATCCGCATGCTCTCCCGGAGCTTGACGTCGAGGTTGGACAGCGGCTCGTCGAAGAGCACCACGGCCGGCTCGTCCACGATCGCCCGGGCCAGCGCGACCCGCTGCTGCTGCCCGCCGCTGAGCTGGCCGATCTGCCGGTCGCGCTGCTCCCACAGCTGCACGCTCTTCAGCGCGGTCTCCACCCGCGGGGCGATCTGTGCCCGCGGCCGTTTGCGCGAGCGCAGCGGGAAGGCGACGTTCTCGAAGACCGACAGGTGCGGCCACAGCGCGTACTGCTGGAACACCATCGAGATGTCGCGCCGCTCCGGCGGCAGGTCGACCCGCCGGCCCGCGCCCGCCTCGAACACCACGGTGTCGCCGATGCGGATCATGCCGGTGTCGGGGCTCTCCAGCCCGGCGATGCACCGCAGGGTGGTGGTCTTGCCGCATCCGCTCGGGCCGAGGAAGGTGATGAACTCGCCGGGGGCCACGCTCAGGGTGAAGTCGCCGACCGCGCGGACACCCCCGGCGAACTGCTTCTGCAGCCCGTGAAGCTCAACTGTCATGACGGAGTCCTCAGCATCATGTCGATCGGATGTACTTGCGGGTGACGAGGTTGCCGGCGCCGACGATCAGGAAGATCACCGCGACGTTGATGACCGCGAGCGCGAACAGCTCGCCGAAGATGCCGTTGCCGAACAGGTCCCAGATGGCCACCGGCATCACCTGGTTGCCCGGCGAGTAGAGCAGCAGTGACGCGGACACCTCGCGCATCGCGTGGTACATCACGATCGTGGCCGCGGCCGCCATCGCGGGCACGAGCAGCGGGACGACGATCTTGCGCACGGTCCGCGCGCCGCCGGCCCCGTTGACCCGGGCCGCCTCCTCCAGTGAGATGTCGATCTGCTGGAACGCCGCCACCGAGGCCCGCACGACGAAGGGCAGGAACATCCCGATGTACGCCAGCAGGATGATCCAGCGCGTGCCGTAGATCGGCAGGGCCAGCCCGACCCAGATCCAGACCAGCGAGAGCCCGAAGACGATGTGCGGCATCGCGATCGGCATCGAGGCGATGGAGTCCACGGCCCGCCCGGCCCAGCCGCCCTTGCGCACGATGATCCAGCCCAGCGCCACGGCGATCACGCAGCAGGCCAGTGCGGACAGGATCGACAGCAGGATGCTGTTGGTGATGGCGCCGGCCGCGCCGGGATAGTCGGCCACGTCGCGGTAGTTGGACAGCGTCCACCCCGACTGCAGGGTCGGCGACAGGTACGGCTGCAGCGAGCCGATGACGAGCACGAGCAGCGGCAGGACGAGCCCGACGAGGACGTACAACAGGCTGAAGCCGAACAGCAGCCAGCGCGCGGGTCCGCGGCCGCGGGACGGGGCGCTGCTCATCCGGCCGCTGACGGTGACGTAGGTCCGCCCGCGGGTCAGCCGGTTGGACAGGATCACCAGCGCGGCGCTGACCACACCCAGGAACAGGCCCAGCACCGCGGCCGCGCCCGGCTGCGACGGGATCGACACCGTGGTCAGCACCAGCACCTGGGTCGAGATGACGCTGATCCCGGCGTTGGTGCCGAGGATGCCCGGCACCGCGAACTCGCCGAAGCCGGTGATGAACAGGATGACGAACGCGCTGAGCAGGGCCGGCTTGATGACCGGCAGCACCACCCGGGCCAGCGCCCGCCAGGACGTCGCCCCGAAGACCCGCGCGGACTCCTCCAGGGCCGCGTCGAAGGCCAGCAGCGCGGGGCGGATGTACAGGTACGCCACCGGCGCCCCGTAGAGCCCGCTGACCAGGATGATGCCCTTCATGGAGTACACGTTGAAGGCTGGCAGCCCGATCGCCCGCAGCAGCGTGTTGAGGGCGCCGATGTCCGGCGAGAGCAGAAAGGTCCAGGCGATCGCGCCCAGGAACGCCGGCACGTAGGCGGGCATGACGATCAGCGGGTCGAGGATCCGGGCGCCCGGCACGCGGTACCGCGTCGTGGCCAGCGCCAGGACCGTGCCGATGACGAAGGCCACCACGGCCGAGCCGGCGCCGATCTGGAAGCTGTTGAACAGCAGCCGCGGGAAGTCCCCGGAGAACGCCAGCCGGAAGTTCTCCAGCGTCCAGCTGCCGGCCTGGCCGGGCGGGGCGGAGCGCAGGCTGCCGAAGAGCAGGAACACCAGCGGCAGCACGATGAGCGGCAGCAGTACCACGGAGGGCAGGTAGGGCAGGGACTTCGCCATCGGCGGGCGGTCCCGCCGGCCCGGCCGGGCCGCCGTCAGCTTCGGCGGCCCGGGATCAATCGTCGTCGTCATGAGTCCGTCCGTCTATGCCTTGGTGGCCAGTTTGAGCTCGACGAGCTTGGCCAGGAACTCCTTCTGCCCGGCCGCCGCCGCCTCGAGCTGCGGGTCGAGCAGCTTGAGCGACGCGAGCGCCGGACGGCCCTCGGGGACCGGCTTGACGTCGGGCTGCACGACGTACGTGCCGGACTTGCCGATCAGTGCCTGGCCCTCGGAGGAGGCCAGGAACGCCGCGAACTGCTCGGCGCCCGCCTTGTTCGGCGCGTTCTGCAGGACCGAGTTGAAGTCGTGGAAGTTCACGGCGCCCTCGGTCGGGTAGGCGATGGCGATCGGCGCCCCCTTGGCCTGCTCGGCCCAGGCCGCGTCGTCCGGGACGATCGCGATCTTCTTGGCACCGGAGACGACGGCGCTGACCTGGGTGCCCGAGTGGGCGTCCAGGAACGGCGCGGTGGCCGCGAACTTGGTCAGGAACGACTCGTCCAGCGGGGGCGCGCCGTGGGAGAGCTGCCAGTCCGAGAGGTAGCCGCCCGTGGAGACGGTGGCGTCGGACTGGGTGATGCCGTCCTTGAAGTAGGGCTTGAACAGGTCGGTCCACGACTTCGGCACGTTGTCGCCGGTGGTGGTCTTGGTGTTGTACGCGAGCCCGACGACCGTCACGCGCATGGCGAACCACTTGCCGGCGGTGTCGGCGAAGCCCGCCGGGTAGCCGGTGGTGACGGAGGCCGGCAGGGTCGCGAGGTACCCCTTCTGCGTCGCCTCGGCGGTGATCGAGGCCGAGGTGATCGACAGGACGTCGGCGATGTGCCGGTTGCTGGACTCCTCGGCCTGCAGGCGCTGCCAGACCGTCGGGGTGGCGGCGGTGTAGAGGCTGACCTTGATGCCGGTCTTCTTCTGGAAGGCGTCCATCACCGGCTGCGCGTCGGAGGCCTGGATGGTCGTGTACCAGGTGATCGCCTTGTCCGCCGACGCCGCGCCGGGTCCGGTGCCGCTGCGCGACGCGCAGCCCGAGACGGCCAGGGCGGCGGCGAGCGTGGTGACGCCGGCCAGAAGTTTGAGGTTCGGTAACTGGGCCATGGGGGTGTGCTCCAGATCTGTATGAATGGGCGGGGTTTGGAGCGGGCTATGCCTTGCAGGCGGCGGTGAAGTCCTTGAGGAACTGGCCGATCACCCGGGGCGTCTGGATGGAGACCAGGCGGGCGCCGGCGGCGAAGGCCTTCTGGGCGGCCTCGGCCGTGGTGCAGGTGGCGGTGAAGATCTGCCCGGCGGCGCGCAGCGTGGCGACCGCGCGCTCGTACACCTCGGCGACGGCGGGGTGCTCCGGCTCGCCGGTGTGGCCCAGCGAGGCGGACAGGTCGGAGCGGCCGATGCTGTAGATCTCGATGGCCCCGGTCTCGATGATCTGCGGCAGCTGCTCGACGGTGCCGGCGTCCTCGATCATCGCGGAGATCACGATCGTCTGCTGCCGGTCGAGCAGGTACTCCTTGCTCGGGGCGCCCAGTCCGTAGTTGTTGGCCCGGGTCATGCCCGAGATGCCGCGGGTGCCGTGCGGCGGGAAGCGCAGCGCGTCGCGCAGGTCGAGGGCGTCCTGGACCGAGCGCAGGTGCGGCACCTTCAGCGCGTGCACGCCGGTGTCCATGTAGGCCGAGAACTGCTCGACGTCGCGCGAGGGCAGCCGGACGAACGAGGCCATCCCGACCGCGTCGGCCGCGCGGACGAGCTCGTAGCACTTGGTCACCGAGACGCCGCCGTGTTCCGCGTCGATGAACACCCAGTCGAACCCGGCCAGGCCGAGGAACTCGACGTAGGTGGCGTCCGGGATGAAGGCGTGGCCGCCGAGCAGCGGGCGGTTCTCCGCCAGCAGCTCGCGCATCCGGTTGGTTCTGAGCACGACCGACCTCCGATTTTCGAGATTCGGTATCTCGTATATGGGCAGAAGGTAAGAGGGATCACACGGCCCTGTCAAGACCCCCCGCGGGGACCGTTCGGGCCGCTCACCACGTTCTGCCAGAACAAAAACGCAGGTCCGGCCGGTGTACGGTCAGAGGGGTACCGCCGATATATGGGATACCTGCTACACTCCGCTCCAAGACCGAGCGCACACGAGGGGCAGCGGTGATCGAAGAGCTGGAACCGGTAGCCGCGCGACCGGCGAACCTGACCGAGATCGTGTTCCGGCGCATCCGCGATGGCATCGTCAACCAGTCCATCGCACCCGGCAGCCGGGTCAGTGAGTCGAGCCTGGCCGCGGCCCTGCAGGTGAGCAAGACGCCGGTGCGCGAGTCGCTGCTGCGCCTGCTGCACGTCGGCCTGGTCGAGAACACCGAGCGCGGGCTGCGGGTCGTCATGCCCAACGTCGAGATCACGCAGGCCGCCTTCGAGCTGCGGGCCGGCCTCGAGGCGACCTCGGCCCGGCTGGCCGCGGCGCGGGTCCTGCCGGCCGAGCAGCTGCACATCGAGCGCGAGGCCAACGCCTCGCTGCTGGCCGCGAAGGGCGGCGACAGCGAGCGCTTCCGCCGCCACGACGAGGCCTTCCACACGCTGGTGGCGCACGCCTCCAAGAACGAGCTGGTGCGCCGCGCGGTCGGCGACGCGCTCGTGCTGACCAGCGTCCTGCGGGCCCGCGACTTCCGCGTCGTCGGGCACAACTCGGTGTCCTGCGCCCAGGACCACGTGCGGATCGCGGAGGCCATCGCGTCCAACGAGGAGGCGAGCGCGGCCATGCTCATGGACACCCACGTCCAGCGGGTCATGGGCATCGTGCTCAACTCCATGGCGAAGGCCTCCTGACCCGTCCGCTCTCAGCGGCTCAGCCGCACGCCGGAGTCGGCGCGCGCCAGCCGGTCGAGCAGGTAGTCGACCTCCTGGCGGGCGGTGGCCGACAGGGCGCCGGCGGGGGTGCGCTGGGCGTCGGAGTCGAGCAGGCCTCGGCGCATGAGGATGTACTTGCGCACCGCCAGGCCGACGCCCTGCTGCTGCTCGTAGCGGATCAGCGGCAGGTGGGCGTCGAAGAGGTCGTGGGCCTCGTCGCGCCTGCCCTCGGCAGACAGCCGCACGACGCCGGTGAGCAGTTCCGGGAAGCTGTAGCCGGTCATCGCGCCGTCGGCGCCGCGCTCCATTTCGAAGTCCAGGAACAGGGCGCCGTTGCCGGTCAGGATCCGCAGCGGGCCGCGGGCCGAGGCCTCGAGCGCGCGTAGGGCACTGATCTTCTCCAGGCCCGGCCAGTCCTCGTGCTTGAGCATGTAGACGCCCTCGACCTCGTCGGCGATGCGGCGGATGACCCGGGGCGTCATCTGCACCGTGAAGGTCAGCGGGTAGTCCTGCACGACGATCGGCACCTCGGTCCCGATCGCGTCGGACGCCTGCCGGTAGTACGTGACGATCTGGTCGTCGGTGCGCAGGTTCGTGGGCGGGGCGATCATGACGCCGGCCGCGCCCGCGTCCGTCGCCTCCCGGGTCAGCGCGCGCATGGCGGCGAAGCCGGGCGCCGTCACGCCCACCACCACCGGCACGTCGACCCGGGAGCACAGCCGCCGCAGGATCGCCACGCTCTCCGCGTGCTCCAGCTTGGGCGCCTCGCCCATCTGCCCGAGCACCGTGAGGCCGGTCGCGCCCGCCTGCACGCAGTGCTCGACGAGCCGGTCGAAGGAGGCGTAGTCGATGCCGCCGTCGGGGTAGAACGGCGTGGAGAGAATGACGTAGACCTCGGTACCCATGGTCACCCTTCGTTGAGTTCGGGAAGTTGTGCCGTGGACCCCCACGGCAGGGCGAGCAGAGCGGCGCCGGCGGCGGCGACCCCGGCGAGGACGAACGGCCAGCGCGGCCCCCAGGCCTGGGCCACGAACCCGACGATCGGCGCGCCGACGAGCGTGGTGCCCTGCCAGGCGATCACCCACAGCGCCATGACCCGGCCGCGCATGTCGGGGGTCGAGTCGCGCTGCAGGATCGTCTTGGACTGCGCGCTGAACACGACGGCGCCCGCGCCCGCGAAGACGACGGCGAGCAGGGCGGTGCGGTAGCCGGGTGCGAGTGCGACGCCGACCAGCGTCGCGGCCCAGAAGACGGTCGCCGCGACCAGGCCGCGGGCGGTGGCCGAGCCGCGCCAGGCGCTGTACACCCCGCCGCAGACGGCCCCCGCGCCGAGCGCGGTGAGCATGAACGCGTAGGCCTGCGCCTCCCCGCCGCCGAAGTGCGCGGCCAGCAGCGGCAGCGTCACCTGGAACTCCCACGCGAACATGCCGAGCAGGCCCACCATCACCAGCGGCACCCGAAGGTCGCGGGTGTTCCAGACGTACCGCACGCCGGCCCGCACCGTGGCCCTGGGCGCGCCGGCGTGCCGGGCGGCCTCCGTCAGCGGCCGCATCAGTACCAGACAGAGCATGACGACGCCGAAGCTCACCGCGTTGAGCCAGAACAGCAGCGCGACGCCGCCGACGCCGAGCAGCAGCCCGCCGATCGCCGGCCCGATGATCCGGGCCACGTTGACGATGACGGAGTTGAGCGAGATCGCGTTGTTGAGCTGGGCCGGCGGCACCAGGTCGCCCAGCAGCGCCTGCCGCCCGGGCAGGTCCAGGGCACCGATGACGCCGGAGACGACGACCAGGACGTTGACGGCGGTCAGGTTCGCCGAGCCCGCCTGGCACAGGACGGCGAAGCACACGGCGGCGAGCCCGAGCGCGCCCTGGGTCACGCAGAGGTACCGGCGGCGCTCGAACCGGTCGGCGAGCGAGCCGCCGAACGGGCCGAGCAGCAGCAGCGGGCCGTACTGCAGCGCGATCGCCCCGCCCAGCGCGACCCCGTCCCCGCCGGCCCGCAGCACCAGCCAGGCGACCCCGACCACCTGCATGTTGTTCCCGCACTGGGAGATCAGCTGGCTCAGGAAGTACAACCGGAAGTTGCGGTTGCCCAGGGCACCGAACGTCCTCATGCGCTCAGTGCCGGTCGATGCCCACGGCCCGGCGGCGGGTGCACTCGAGCTGGTTGTCGAGCATGAGACGGTACTGCTGCCCGCGCAGTTCGTAGCGCGCCTCGCGCTCGCCCCGGTCCCAGTAGTCCAGGCCGGTCGGCCGCTCGTACTCCTCGAGCGTCTCCAGGATCTGCGGGATCTCGTCGGCCGGGACGACCACGACGCCCTCGGCCGTGCCCATGACGAGGTCGCCGGGCTGCACGACGACGCCGCCGCAGCTGACCGGGACGTTGATCTCGCCGACGCGGCTCTTGGCCGGGGAGGCCGGGTTGACGCCGCGGGCGTAGAGCGGCACGCCGATCGTGCGCATCTCGTCGACGTCGCGGTAGGCGCCGTCCACGACGATGCCGGCCAGCCCGCGCCGCTTCGGCATGACCACCGAGCCGGCCCCGCACGCGCCGGCGCCGGCGAACCCGCGCCAGTCGATGACCAGCACGTCGCCGGGCTGCACCATGGTCAGCGCGCCGTGCACGGCGAGGTTGTCCCCCGGCACCGCCTTGACGGTCAGGGCCTGCCCGACCATGACGGACTCGGGCTCGTACAGCGGCCGGATGCCCTGGTCCATCGAGTAGAACGGGCCGACGGCGTCGGCGACCGAGCACAGGTAGGCCCGCCGGAACGCCTCCAGCACGTCCGCGGCCAGCCGCGGCGGGGAGTCGTTCACCTTGGGCCCGACGACGGGTTCGTGGGTCCGCATGGGTTCGACCATGGTCACGCAACTCCTCACGATGGGGAACGCCGGATACCGTATCTCAGGTACCCGCGCCCACAACAGAGGTCTTGACTACTCCTAAGCGGGGCAACCATAGTCTGAGATGAGATACGAGATATGGAGCGCTGATGAGGGTCGATTGCCATGCCCACGCCTCCCCGGACTGGTTCGAGCCGGTCGAGGCCCTGCGGTTCCAGATGGCGGCCAACGCCGTCGACAAGGCCGTCCTCGTGCAGTTCACCGGCCACTACGACAACGCCTACGCGCTCGCCGCGGCCCGGGCCGACCCGGACGCGCTCGCCTGCGTGGTGTGCGTCGACGCCGAGTCCCCCGGCGCCCGGGCGGCGGTCCGCGCGGCCGCCGAGGCCGGTGCGGCGGGCCTGCGGCTGCGGGCCGAGACCCGCCCGCGGGCGATCTGGGAGCACGCCGCCGAGGCGGGCCTGGTGATCGACGTGCTGGGGCGCTCGGCCACCTTCGCCGGCCGCGAGTTCCACGACCTGTGCGCCGCCCTGCCCGGGACGACCATCATCGTCGAGCACCTCGGCGAGCTGCGCCGCGAGAACGCCAACTACACCGAGGAACAGGCCGTCGAGGTGTACCGCAACATCGCACCACTGCCGAACGTCCTGCTGAAGATCCACGGCTTCGGCGAGGGCGGGACGCGCGCCGCCGACCTGTCCCACGGGATCTTCGCGGTGACCGGCGAGGAGAAGCTCTACGCCGCCCTGGAGGTGCTCGGCCCGGACCGGCTCATGTGGGGCAGCGACTTCCCGGCCTGCAGCGCGCGCGAGGGGTACGCGAACACGCTCAGGTACCCCCTGGCCGCCCTGCGCGAGCGCGGCATCTCCGCCGCGGACGAGGCGTCCATCTTCGGCGGCCTGGCCGACAAGGTCTTCTTCGGCGGCGACCGTGCCTGACGCGATCGTCGACTCCTACGCCCACGTCGGCAACCAGTGGTACGAGCCGGTCGAGACGCTGCTGTACGTCATGGACGCCAACGACGTCGAGCGGGCGGTGCTGCTGCAGTACACCGGCCAGTTCGACAACGCGTATCTGCTCGGCTGCGCCCGGAAATGGCCGGACCGCCTCGCCGCCGTCCCCGCCATCGACCCGGCAAGCCCCGGCTGGCGCCCGGTCCTCGACGCGCTCGTCGAGCAGGGCGCCCGCGGCATCCGCCTGCACCCCGCCTCGCGCTGCGCGACCGGCGACCCGCTGGACATCTGGCGGGCGGCGGGCGAGCGGGGCCTGGTGATCAGCTGCCTCGGTACCGGCGAGGAGTTCGCCTCCGCCGAGTTCCAGCAGGTCCTCGCGGCCACCGGCGGCGCGCCCGTGATCGTCGAGCACATGGGCAGCAAGCGCAAGCTCAGCCAGTCCTACACGGTCGAGGACGCCCAAACCGTCTTCGCCGCCCTGCTCCCCCACGACAACGTGCTGCTGCAGGTCCACGGCCTCGGCGAGAACCTGCCCCGGCGCATCCCCAGCGCGGACTTCCCGTTCACGGGCACCCCCGACGTCCTGCTCGCGGCCGCCGCCGCGTTCCCGGCCGGCCGCCTCCTGTGGGGCAGCGACTTCCCGTCGGTGCTCGGCCGGGAGGGGTACCGCAACAGCTTCGACCAGGTCCGCCGCGTCCTGCACGGCGCCGACCTGGACCGCATCTTCGCCGCCAACGCCCGCCGCCTCTACTTCGAAGGACCGCGATGACCATCACGACCGACACCGTCCGCGCCGCCATCCCCGCGATCGGCGACCTCGCCGCCGACCTCGCCGAAGCGGTCGCCGAGACCTGGCGCCGGGCGTGGGCGTCCTCGCCGTACGAGAGCCTGGACGACGCCCCGTTCTCCGGCTTCCTGCCGCAGCGCTCGCTGCTCGAACACGTGAACAACGTCAACGTCCAGGCCGCCCGCCTGATTGAGGTGGCGGCGGCGCAGTACGGCCTGCCGGTCGACCACGACCGCGCCCTGGCCGCCGCGATCCTGCACGACGTCGACAAGCTGCAGATCTTCCGCTGGGACGGCCGCGACTTCAGCATCGCCGAGGGCACCAGCCGCGCCGAACACGGCCCGATGGGCGCGGCGCTGGCCCTGGAGTGCGGCGTCCCGGAGGACATCGCGGTGCTGGTGCGCGACCACAGCCAGGCGAACTCGCCGAACCTGCTGCCGGCGTCGGCGGAGGCCGCCATCATGCTGTACGCCGACATGACGGACGCCGACCTGGCCAGCGTCCGGTACGGCACCGAGCCCAGCTTCCGCCGCAGCCGCCCGGTCCGCCGCTCGTAGCCCCGGCTCAGCTGGGCGGCGGGCCCGCGTCCCCGGTGACCACGGCGATGGCGATGAGCGCGACCAGGAGCACGATCGGCAGGATGAAGCCGATGACCGCCTTCGGCCGGGCGTAGAGCGGCTTGCCGGCGTCCATCGGGCGGCGCGACCCGCCGTCCGGGGCCGGCCCGGGCGCGGGCAGGGCGTGCACCTTGTCGGAGCGCAGGAGGTTGAGCAGCAGGGCGAGCGCGGCGAACGGGGCGAGGATGCCGTACCAGCCCAGCATCAGCGTCTGCTGCTGCATGTGCCGGAACACCGCCGTCCCGCAGTCCCGGCAGAACGGCCCCTGCACGGTCCTGACCCGGATCCACACGGTGATGTTCTGGACGGCCTGGAAGCCGCCGTCGACGGCCGGCACCGACGCGCAGAAGCGGCACCGCAGCACCGGCGGCGCCAGCTGCGGCGCGTACATCGGCTCTCCCGTGTACTTCACGGCCGGGAGCATACGACAGCGGTCAGGCGTCGATCCTGTCGGGCGCGTCGCCGAAATGCGGGTGGGCGCAGGCGGCCGCGGCGACGAGCGCCACCAGCAGTGCGGTGGCGGTACGCCCGGCCAGGGGCAGCTGCGACACGACGGCCGATCCAGACGCGCCAGACCTCGTCCGCCACGATTTCCCCCGATAGGCGTCCGCGATGTTGGATGTCAGGGTAGTTGCGGACCGTCCACCGCGCTGACCCGCCACTGGAAGCGCACCTTCAGCGTCGGGTCGTCCTCGAGGAAGCACACGAAGCCCTTGATCACGCCTTCGAGGTTGGTGACCTCGGCGCGGAAGTGGCGGTCGGGCGCGCCGTCGCGGCGTTCCAGCACGTACCAGCCGGGACGGGTGCCGGCCCGCTCGCCCATCGCGACCTGGATGTAGCGCTCCTCGTCGTCGGCGCGGCCCAGCACGGCGTAGGAGTCGCGGGAGACGTGGGCCAGCACGCGGCGGACGGTGTCCGGGTCGGGGTCGCGGACCGGGTGGTGGTGGCCCGACGTCAGCTCGAACCGCCACGTCCGCGCCGGCCCGGTGCGCAGGCGGCGCTGCTGCGGGTCGTAGCAGTGCAGGCCGCGCGCCTCGGCCAGGTCGGCCGCCACCGCCGAGACCTCGTCGGCGCGGCTGTGGACCATGCAGAGGTACACCACCGGGCCCCGGGCGTCCTCCAGCAGCCCGCCGACCGACCACGGGCTGTCGTCGCCGCCCTCCGGATAGCGCTCCAGCAGCGCCGTCACGAACGAGGCGATGGGGAGCGTCGCCGCCATCGGCGCGCCGCCGTCCAGGAACCGGTCGTGGAGCCGCTCGAACTCCACCGCCGCGGCGGCGTCGTTCGCGGGCCGGTCGCCCTCCCAGACCGCAAGGTCATACGACATGCAGGGGATTCTTGCGTACCGCCCGTTCCAGCGCCGCCCCGAGCCCGTCCCGCCCGCCGGCCGCTGCTCACGCTGCCGCGGGACACCGCCCGTGACGTGCTCGACTTTTATGACACCGGGTGCCGTCAAGCTATGCTGGGAGGGATGTCGCGCTGGAAACCGGATGCCGCGGGCCGCCTCATGCAGGCGGCCATCGAACTGTTCGACGAGCAGGGCTACGACGCCACGACCGTGGCCGAGATCGCCGAGCGCGCCGGGCTGACCAAGCGCACCTTCTTCCGGCACTTCACCGACAAGCGCGAGGCCCTGTTCAAGGGCTCCGAGGAGCTCGAGCACCTGTGGCTGGAGGGCATCGCCGCCGCCCCCGCCGACGCCGCGCCGCTCGCCGCCGTCACGGCCGGCTTCGGCCCGGTGGCCGAGATGTTCGCGGAACGCCACCACTTCGCGCGCATGCGGGCGGGGGTGATCGCGGCCAACCCGGAACTGCAGGAGCGCGAGCTGATCAAGCTGCAGCGCCTCGCGGGTGCGATCAAGGCCGCGCTGATGCGCCGCGGGGTCTCGGAGAACGCCGCGATCCTGGCCGCACAGGCCGGGCTGACCGTCTTCCACGTGACGTTCGCGCGCTGGGTCCAGCAGGACGACCCCCGCGCCATGCGCCCGCTGTTCGACGCGTCGCTGGACGAACTGCGGGCCATCACCGCGCCCTGACGGTTTCGTCCGGTACCTTGTCACCGTGACGGGCGCCGATATCCGGCTCGGGATCGACTTCGGCACGTCGAGCACCGTGGCGGTGCTCGCCCTGCCCGGCCGGGAGGCGCGGCCGCTGCTGTTCGACGGCTCGCCGCTGCTGCCCTCCGCCGTCGGGCTGGACCCCACCGGACGGCTCGTCGTGGGCCGCGACGCCCTGCACGCGGCGGTCGGCGCGCCCGGCTCGGTCGAGCGCTATCCGAAGCGGTGCGTCGACGACGGTACCGTCCTGCTGGGTTCGCAGGAGCTCCCGGTGCCCGACCTGTTCGGCGCCGTCCTGCGCCGGGTGCTCGACGAGGCCACCCGGGCCGCGGGCGACCCGCCGGCCGAGGTCGTCATCACCCACCCGGCCGCGTGGGGCGGCGAGCGCCGCTCGGTCCTGCGGGCGGCCGTGGCGCCGGTCCCGGTCCGCCTGGTCAGCGAACCGGTCGCGGCCGCGCATCACCTGATGGCCGTCGCGGCCGAGCGCCTGCCGGAGGCGAGCACCGCCCTCGTGTACGACTTCGGCGCCGGCACCTTCGACGCGACCGTCGTGCGCCGCGAGGGCGACGGCTTCGCGGTCCTCGCCACCCAGGGCCGCCCCGACTCCGGCGGCCTCGACATCGACGCCGCCATCGTCGCCCACGTGGCGCAGGCGGTGCCGGACCCGCCCGCGTGGACCCGCCTGAACGACCCGCAGACCGCAACCGACCGCCGCGCGCGGCAGCAGCTGTGGGAGAACGTCCGCACCGGCAAGGAGTCCCTGACCCGCGCCGGCCAGACGCTGCTCCACGTGCCGCTGCTGGACGTGGAGGTCCCGCTGGGCCGGGAGGAACTCGACCGCCTGGCCGCACCGGTACTGGCCCGCTGCATCGAAACGACCCGCGCGGTCCTGACCCGGGCCGGGGTCTCGGCGTCCACGATCCTGCTCGTGGGCGGAGCCAGCCGCATGCCGGCCGTGGCCGCGACCCTGCACCGCGAGTTCGGCGTCGAACCGCTGACCCTGGACCAGCCGGAACTGGCGGTCGCGGAGGGCAGCCTGCGCGCGGGCTTCGGCCCGGACGCCAGCGGCGACTGGCCCGTCGCCACTCCCCTGCCGGTCGCCGCCCCCGTCCGTCCGCGCCGCACCCGCGTGGTGCTGGCCGCCGGGGCGGGGGTCGCGATCGCGGCTGCCGTCACCGCGGTCGCGCTCGCCGATCGGCCCTCCGGTCCGGGCGGTGCGGTGCCGTCTCCGTCCGCGAGCGTCTCGCCGTCGGCCTCGCCGTCGCGCACGTACAACCCGGGGATCGACCCGTGCCTGCTCGGCACCTGGCGCACGACGTCGCACCGCAACTACGGCCTGATCTACGGCCAGAAGGTCCAGTACGTCGGCACCGGCGGCGGCATCACCACCTTCCGCGACGACAACACCGTGACCATCGACTACGACCCCTCAGCCCCGGACGTGGCGGTCTACAAGGGCGCAACCTGGGCCTCGAAACACCGCGGCCAGGTCACCATGCGCTACGACGCCGACGGCCACGAACTGATCGCCACCGTCATCACCTCGAACGCCCGCGCGACCCTGACCCGCGACGGCAAGATCGACAACGAGGCCGCGACGACGTTCAATCTTGAGCCGGAGCGGTACACGTGCACCGCCACCCGGCTGACCGAGGTGAGCGAACAGGGCGAATGGTCCGCGGAGTCGGAGCGCATCGGCTGACGCTTCGTGCCTGCTTGCTGGCGTCTTCGGCGCGGGGCAGGGTGCGGCCCTCGCGGTGGCCGCCGCACGAACACTGCGCCGCGACGACGCGCAGGCGTGCCGTGGCACCCGGTCGGCGGCGGGCACGGTAGCCCGGCCGGGGGACGCCGAACGGGCACCGCGGGCGCGACGGTCCGCCGATTCACTTGCTGTGAGACAACAGTATGGTCGGTCGGGTGAGTGACCGGCTCATTCTGGTCCTCGCCGAGCGCGACTACCTGTACGGCACAGGGGCCCTGACCCTGCGGGTGCAGCACGTCAACCGGGAGGACCCTGTCCCATACGACGACGAACCGTGGTACTTCGTGCACGGCACCCAGCTCGGCCACGAGGGCCGTGAACTGCGCCGCCTGGTGGTGGTCGTGCGCGGGAGACGGCTGGCCAGTGCCGGACTGCAGCTGTGAAACAGGCAGAATCGGGAGCGTGATAACCGAGCAGGCAACAGGCATCGACGTCGTGCTGGCCGCGGCGCGGCAGGGCGTGCGCCGGTACGGCCCGCACGAGACCGCGGCCGCCGGCGCGCGGGGCGCGCTGATCGTCGACACGCGCACCGAGACGCAGCGGGCCGAGACCGGGGAGCTGCCCGGGGCGATCGTCATCGACCGCACGGTCCTCGAGTGGCGGCTCGACCCGGCGAGCGAGGCTCGGATCGACGAGGCCACCTCGTACGACGCCGAGATCGTCGTGGTCTGCCGGCAGGGTTACAGCTCCAGCCTGGCCGCGGAGAGCCTGCGCCGGGTGGGGCTGCACCGGGCCACCGACCTGGAGGGCGGCGTCGAGGCGTGGCTGCGCGCCGGGCTCCCGCTGCATCGCGGCCCGGCCGACGTCCGGCGGTGAGCACCCGCGTGTCCGATACGAGCGTGAAGCTGTCCGACCGGCGGCGGCGCGTACCGGGCGGGACGGGCGACGATCGACGCATGTTCATCGCGATTCTCGATTTTCAGACCAGCCCCGCCGACCGGCCGGCGGCCCTCGCACAGCTCGAAGCCGAGCGGGACGAGGTCCGCGCCATGCCCGGCAACGTCGCCTTCCGGGTGTACGCCTCGCGTGAGGACGACACCACCGTCACCGTCGTGCACGAGTGGCAGGACCGGGCGTCGTTTGCGCCGTACCTCGACAGCGACTGCTTCGCCCGCTCCGGCCAGGTGCTGCGGCCGCTCATGACCGCGGCGCCGGTCAGCCGGCGGTTCTCCGCCGAACTGCTGGAGACCGTGGCCTGATGACCGCCCAGGCGTACAGCTTCGTGCGCACGTTCGAGCCCGAGCCCGAGCGCGAGCTGTGCGTCGACCGGCACTATCTGCTCTGTGCCTCCGCCGGGGCCCTCCGGCTGGAGGCGCAGGGTCAGGCCTGGCTGCTGCCCCCGGCCCGGGCCGCGCTCATCGAGGCCGGCCGGGCGATCACGGTCAGCCTGCCACAGCCGGTGACGACCGCATCGGTACTGTTCCACACCGCGTTCACCCCGCCCCCGGCCGCGCCGCTGGCGGTGTTCGACCTGACGCCGCTCGCCCGGTCCCTGGTCGCGGAGTGCGGCGCGTACGGGGCCGCCGACGAGCCCCTCGACCCGTACGGCGAGGCGCTGTTCACCGCCCTCGCCGCCGTCGCGTGGCGGCTCGCCGAGACCCCCAGCCCGGTGGTGGTGCCGGCGGGACGGTCGGCGGAGCTGCGCCGGGCCCTGCGGATGACCGAGGACCGGCTCGGCGAGGAGGTCCGCTTCGAGGACATCGCGGACGCGATCGGCCTCGCCCCGCGCTCGCTGGCCCGCCGCTTCGCCGACGAGACCGGGCTGACCTGGCAGGCGGTCCTGCGCCGGATGCGCATCATGCGCGCCATCGAGGAGCTCGCGGCCGGCGACACCCCGGTCACGAAGATCGCGTTCGCGGTCGGGTACACGTCGCTGTCCGCGTTCAACGCGGCGTTCCGGGACCTGACCGGCCGCTCGCCGACCCAGTACCGGGAGAGCTTCCACTGACGGCGCGCCGGATCGCCTCGTACCCGGTGCAGCGGCACAGGTTCGACGTGAGCAGCTCGCGCAGCCGCTCGGGATCGTCCACGATCGACGGGTCGGCCTCGAGCGCGCCGACGGCGAGCATGAGGAAGCCCGGCGTGCAGAATCCGCACTGCAGCGCGTGCTCCTGCGAGAACGCCTCCTGCAGCGGGTGATCGAGCCCCTCGACCGTGCGCACTTGCGCACCCTCGCACTGCACGGCGAACATCAGGCACGACCGTACGGCCTCCCCGTCGACCAGCACCGTGCACGCCCCGCACACGCCGTGCTCACAGCCGAGGTGCGTCCCGGTCAGACCGCAGTCCTCGCGCAGCGCATCGGCGAGCGTCCGCCGCGCGGGGACGTCCACCTCGTGCGTACGACCGTTGACGTGCAACGCGAACCGCACGGTCAGCCTCCGTCCCGGGCCTGGTGCAAGGCGCGCCGCACGAGCACACCCACCGCGTGCCGCTGATAGGCATCGGCATCGAGGTCGGCCGCGGCCGCGGCGGCATCGGCGACGGTGGCGTCGTCCAGCGGGCGATCGGTCAGGACCTCCTCGGCCGTCCCGGCGCGCACCGGCCGGTCGGCGGCGTTGACGAGCCCGACGTGCGCCGCGCGCACCCGGCCGCCGGTGACGGTCACCGCGACCATCGCCGCCAGCCCGGCGAAGCTCGCATGCGTGCGCCGGTGCTCGACGAACCCGACGAGTGTTCCGGGCGGCATTTTCGGCAGGTGTACCGCGAGCAGCAGTTCCTCCGGCCGCCGCACCGTCGTGAACGGACCGGTGAAGAAGTCGGCGGCCGCAACGGTCCGGATCCCGGCGGCGGACAGCAGGTCGAACCGCGCGCCGAGCGTCACGGCGACGGCCGGCCACTCGGCGGCCGGGTGCGCATACGCGCAACTGCCGAGCATCGTTCCTCGCGCGCGAATCGGCGGATGCGCGATGTTGCGCACGACCCGCCGCAGCAGCACGCCCAGCGGCCCCGGCACGGCGTCCGTCTCGAACACCCGATGGCGCACCAGCGGGCCGACCCGCACCGCATCGCCGTCCACATCGAGCGAGGCGAACGCCGGCACCCGGTTGATGTCGACGAGCCGCTCGGGCCGGGCGATCCGATAGTTCATCTCCAGCACCAGGCTCTGTCCACCGGCGAGCACCCGCGCCCGCCCGTCGGCCAAAGCGGCCACCACATCGCCGGCACTGCGCGCCACGACGTACTCGAACGGCGCCGGCTTCATCGCGCCGCGCTCCAGCACGTGCGCGGCGTCAGCGGCATCCGCAGCGCCGTCGGATCGACCAGCTGCAGCGCGTCGGCCACCGCGTTGAGGATGGCCGGCGGCGCCCCGATGCACCCCGCCTCGCCGGCGCCCTTCGCGCCCAGCGGCGTGTTCGGGTTCGGGGTGCACGTCTCGGCCAGGCGCAGCGGCGGCAGCTCGGCCACCGTCGGCAGCAGGTAGTCCAGCAGGCTCAGCGTCTCCGGCACTCCGTCCGCGCCGTAGCGGACGCCCTCGTACAGCGCCTGCCCGATGCCCTGCACGATCGACCCGTACCCCTGCCCGTCCACGATGAGCGGATTGACCACCACGCCGTAGTCGTCGACCGCCACCAGCCGCAGGATCGACACGTCGCCCAGCTCCGGGTCGACCTCGACCACCGCCGCGTACGCGCCGAACGGGAACGCCTCCGGCGGGCCGAACGTGTCCTCCGCGCGCAACGGCGCCAGGTCGGCCAGCGTCAGCGAGCACCCGGCCCCGACGAGCGAACCCGCGCGGTACTCCACCTCGTCGACCGGCACCGACCACAGCTCCGCCGAGCGCTGCCGCGCCGCCGACACGAGCTTCGCCGCCGCCCGGAACAGCGCCGCCCCGCCGATCTGCATCGAGCGGCTGGCGTAGGAGCCGACGCCTTGCGGTACCGCCGCGGTGTCCTTCTCGACCAGCCGGACCAGCCCCGGGTCGACGTCCAGCACGCCGGCCACCACCTGCGGGAACGACGTCTCGTGGCCCTGGCCCGTGCTGCAGCATCCGGAGACCGCGACGAACGTCCCGTCCGGGCACGCCTCGACCGCGCCGAACTCCTCGCCCGTCCCGGAGCGCTCGACGTAGGTGGACAGCCCGATCCCGATCGGCCGCAGTCCCGCGGCCCGGCGGCGGGACTGTTCGCTGCGCCAGTGCTCGATGTCCACTTCGCGCAGCGCCACGTCCAGCGTCGCCGCGTAGTCGCCGCTGTCGTAGGTGAAGCCCGTCTGGGTGCGGTACGGGAAGTCGGCCGGGGCGATGAAGTTCCGCCGCCGCACCTCCGCCGGATCGAGGCCGAGGCGGCGGGCCAGCAGCTCCACCGTCCGCTCGATCGCCGCGGCCGCCTCGGGACGGCCGGCCCCGCGGTACGGCGCGGTCGGCGCGCTGTTCGTGACGATCGCGCGGGTGCGCACATGGACGCTCGGGATCGCGTACGCGCCGGTCGCCATCATCGAGGTGGCCATCGGCATGAACGAGCCGGTGTGCGGATAGCCGCCGATGTCCGCGTCGATCTCCAGGTCGTAGGCGAGGATCCGCCCGGTGGCGTCGGCGGCCAGCCGCACCCGCTGGTTCTGCCCGCGCCCGTGCGGCGGACCCGCGAGGGCCTCCGCGCGGTCCTCGAGCCAGCGCACCGGCCGGTCGAGGCGGCGGGCGGCGGCCACCACCGCCAGGTACTCCGGCCAGGTCTCGCTCTTCCCGCCGAACGCCCCGCCGACGTCGGGGACGATCACCCGGATCCGCTGCTCGTCCAGCCCGAACGCCCCGGCGAGGTCGCGGCGCAGCCGGTGCGGCGCTTGGTGCGACGCCCAGATGGTCAGCCCGCCGCCGGAGTCGGGCCGCACGAGGATCGCCTTCGGCTCGATCGAGGTGTGCACGAGCCGCTGCTGCCGGTACCGGGCCTCGATCAGCATCGCCGCGCCGTGCCACACGTCCTCGGCCGCGGCCGTGCCGAACTCGCGCTCCGCGGCGACGTTGCTCAGGCCGGGAAACAGCCGCACGTCGCTGGCGGCGGACTCGGTCGGATCGAGCAGCACCGGCAGCGGATCGATGCACACCTGGACGGCGTCGCGCCCGTCCTCGGCCACGTACCGGTCATCGGCGACGACGAGCGCGACCGGCTCGCCGTAGTACCGGACGCGCGACACGGCCAGGGACGGCCATGGGCGCCCGTCGATGGAGCGCTCGTCGCCCATCGGCGGCGCCGGCGGCAGGTACGGCAGGTCCGCGTGCGACCAGGCCGCATGCACTCCCGGCACCGCCAAGGCCGGCGACGTGTCGACATCGCGCAGCTCGCCGTGCGCGAGCGAACTGCGCACGAACGCGCCGTCGAGGCAGCCGGCGACGCGCACGTCGGCCACGTACTGCCCGGCCCCGCGCACCAGACGCGCATCCTCCCGCCGGGGCAGCCGCGCACCGATCATGCGCAACTGCGCACCCGCAGCATCTCCGCGACCGACCACGCCTGGAACGGACACCCGGTGGCCCCGTGCGGCGCGTCGCCGTCGGCCGTCTCCGACACCGACCCGAGCCCCCACTCCGCCAGGTGCAGCTCCAGCCCGTCCAGCAGCCCACCGGTGTCGAGGCCGGCGGCGGCACACGCGTCGGCGTACGGCCCGATCAGCCACGGCCACACGGTCCCCTGGTGGTAGGCGTGGTCCCGCTCGTACGGCCCGCCGCGATGCACGCCCCGATAGCCCGGCTCGCCCGGCGCGAGGGACCGCATCCCGAGCGACGTCACCAGGTCCCGGCACGCCAGCACCGGACCCGGATCCCCGGCGAGGGGCCCGTACGGCAGCGACACCGCGAGGAGCTGGTTCGGCCGGACCGCGGCATCGTCCCCGCCCGGCCCGTCCACGACGTCGAACAGACCGGCGCCGCCCGGCCGCACGAACCGCCGCCGGAACGCATCCCCGGCCCGCGAGGCCGCGGCACCCCAGTCGTGCCGCCGCTTCAGCCGGTCGAACAGCGCCCCGGTCCCGGCCAGCCCCGAGATCCACAGGGCGTTGATCTCGACCGCCTTGCCCTGCCGCTCGGTCACCGGCCGCCCGTCCACCCGCGCGTCCATCCACGTCAGCGCGAACCCGGGCTTGCCCTGCGTGAGCAGCCCGTCGGCCGGGTCGGCGGCGATCCCGTACCGGGTCCCGTCCCGGTGCCGGGTCAGGATCTCGTCCATCGCGCCGGACAGCGAAGCCACGGTGTCGAGATCCCCGGTCACCGCCGCATAGCGCGAGATCGCGTGCAGGAACCACAGCGCCGCGTCGGCCGTGTTGTACTCGAGCGTCCCGGTGTCGGCCGTGTTCGCGAGCATCCCCTCGGACACCGTGGAACCGGCCCGCAGCAGTACCTCCCGCGCCTCGTCGTGCCGGTTCGTGGCCAGGAACAGCCCCTCGAACGACGTCATGAGATCGCGTGACCATTCACCGAACCACGGGTACCCGGCCACCGCCGACGGACCGGTCGGCGTCGACACGACGAACTGGTCGGCCGCGACCGCCAGCTGCCGGCCCACCGCATCGCCCGCCCGGGCCTGCCGGGCCAGCTTCCGCGCCCGTTTGCGGGCGGCGACCACGAGCCCGGCCGCGCTGGGCAGCGTCCCGTCGAACGGGCCGGCGGCGGCGACGACCTCGGCGGTACCCCCGGACGCCACCTCGGCCACGAAGCACCCGGCGGCGAAGAGATCCTCGACGGGGTTGAGGCCGCGGGCCGCCTCCTCGCGGGCGTAGACGCCGCGGTACCACGCGCCGCCGGGCTGCCACGACGGGCCGGACACCCGGTAGGCGTCCTCGAACACGAACCCGCCGGCGACCGGGGTCACCGCGGGGTCGCCGGCCGCCGTGCGCTCGCCGTGCGCGTCCCGCCACGTGCACAACGGCGTGAGTTCGAGCGTGATCGGGCCGGGCGCCCGCAGTACCGTGAAAACGGCCCCGACGACGCAACGGCCGTGCCCCATGGCGATCTCGCGCCGCACCACCACGTCGCCGAGGTCCCACTGCCAGCGGGGCACCCCCTCGTCGAGGGTGAACGAGGCCAGGTGCACGTGCCCGGCCGGGTCGACGGTGCCGCCCGCCCACTCGTCCGTGGCCAGCCGCACCGTCCGCGGGCCGATGCGCACCACGGGTTCCAGCGCGGCGAGACCCAGGTGCCGGGCGGCGCCGCCGGGCTCGGCCACCGCGAGCAGGCCGTGGTAGCGGCGGGTGCGCAGGCCGGAGACCGTACCCGAGGCATAGCCCCCGAGCCCATCGGTCACCAGCCACTCGCGGGCACTGGCCGCGGCGAGGTCGCCGCAGAGCTGCCGGCCGAAGGTGATCATCGCCGGGCCTCCCGGAGGGTGCGGTCCGACGGGCGGGCGACGAGCTCGGCGAGCAGGCCGGTCCAGCCGGTCTGGTGCGTCGCGCCGAGGCCCGCGCCGTTGTCGGCGTGGAAGTACTCGAAGAACATCAGGTTGTCCCGCCAGTGCGGGTCGTGCTGGAGCTTGTCGACCCAGCCGTAGGCGGGACGGCGGCCGTCGTCGCCGCGCCGGTACAGCGAGAGCATCCGCTGCCGCAGGTCCTCCGCGATCTCCCGCGCGCAGCGCAGCTGGCCGGAGCCGGTCGGATACTCGATCTTGACGCCCTCGCCGAGGTTGGCGTCGTAGTCCTCCAGCGTGCGCAGGACGAGGTAGTTCAGCGGCATCCACAGCGGCCCGCGCCAGTTGGAGTTCCCGCCGAACATCCCGGTCGTCGACTCGGCCGGCTCGTAGCCGACCGACGCGGTATAGCCCGGCAGCTCGACGCTGAACGGATGCTCGGCGTGCCAGCGGGACAGGGCGCGCAGGCCGTACGGCGACAGGAAGCTGTTCTCGTCGAACAGGTGCGGCAGGATGCGCTTGACCCGCCCGGCGCCCGCGACGCCGACGCCGACGAACCGGCCGCCGGACCCGTCGTGGACGATGTGCTCCTCGGGGATGTCGGCCAGGTGCTTGGACAGCCGCCGGACCGCCTGGAAGTCCTCCTCCCGCAGCGCCTTGGTCGCGAACAGCGGGATGATCCCGACCATCGAGCGCACCCGCAGCGGGGTCGCCGCGCCGTCGGGGCCGCGCAGCTTGTCGTAGTAGAAGCCGTCCTGCTCGTCCCACAGCTCCTGGCCGCCCATCGCCTCGGTGATGAGCGCGAAGTGCTCCAGAAACTTGATGACGAGGTCGTTCAGGGCCGGTTCGTGCGCGGCGAGCTCGCGGGCCATCTCCAGGAGGTTCAGGCAGTAGAACGCCATCCAGGCGGTGGCGTCGGACTGCTCCAGGGAGTACCCCGGCGGCAGGTGCGAGCGGTCGATCGGCCCGATGTTGTCCAGGCCCAGGAACCCGCCCTCGAACAGGTTGTTGCCCTCGGCGTCCTCGCGGTTCACCCACCAGGTGAAGTTCAGCACGAGCTTGGAGAAGACGCGGTGCAGGAACTCGCGGTCGCGGCGCCCGTCGATCTCGTACACCTGCAGCGCCGCCCACGCCTGCACCGGCGGGTTCAGGTCCTCGAAGGCCCACTCGTAGGCGGGAATCGCCCCGTTCGGGTGCTGGAACCACTCGCGGCAGAGCAGCAGCAGCTGGTACTTCGCGAAGGCCGGATCGAGATGCGCCAGCGCGACGGCGTGGAAGGCGGAGTCCCAGGCCGCGAACCACGGGTACTCCCACGGGTCCGGCATCGACATCACGTCGCTGGCGTCGAGGTGCCGCCACCCCGCGTTGCGCCCCTGCCGCCGGCCCGGCGGCGGTGGCGGCTGCGCGGGGTCGCCGGCCAGCCAGCGGGCCACGTCGTAGTGGTAGTACTGCTTGCCCCAGATCATCCCGGCGAAGCCCTGCCGCATGATCATGGTGTCCTCGGCGCTGGTGCCCTCCGGGGTCAGGGAGGCGTAGAACTGGTCCGCCTCGGCCTCGCGCTGGCGGAGCGTCTGCTGGAACGACTTGCCGAAGCCGCGCTCCTCCGGCGCCAGCCGCAGCCGCAGCTCGACGATCTCGCCCGGTGCGACGGAGAGCCGATACCAGAAGGCCGCCTTGGTACCTTCTGCGGCCGGATTGACCGTCGCCGCGCCCCGCACGACGTGGTCGTTGATCCCGTCCTTCGGATAGGTGACCGTCGAGGGGACCCCGAACAGGCGTTCCGCGTTCGTGTCGTTGTCGCAGTACAATTGCGGCGGTTGTCCCTCGGCCTGCAGCACCATGTCGCCCGCGCTGATCGCGTCGCCCCGCCTGCTGAGCCGTGGCCGTGGCGCGTCCGGCTCCCAGGACCAGGTGTTGCGGAACCACAGCGTCGGCAGCACGTGCAGCGGCGCGGTCTCCGGCCCGACGTTCGTCACCCGCACCACGATGCACACGTCGTCGGGGTCCGCCTTGGCGTACTCGGCCTCGATCACGAAGTACCGGTCGTCGTCGAAGACGCCGGTGTCGAGCAGCTCGTACTCCGGCTCCTCCCGCCCGCGCCGCCGGTTCTCGGCCACCAGGTCGTCGTACGGGAACGCCGCCTGCGGATAGTGGTAGCGCCACTTGAGCCGGCTGTGGCTGGGGGTGGCGTCGAGGTACCACCAGTACTCCTTGGCGTCCTCCCCGTGGTTGCCCTCGTTGCCGGTCAGCCCGAAGATGCGCTCCTTGAGGATCGGGTCCCGCTCGTTCCAGAACGCCAGCGCGAAGCACAGCCGCTGCTCGGCGTCGCACAGCCCGGCCAGCCCGTCCTCGCTCCACCGGTACGCCCGCGAGCGCGCGTGATCGTGCGGGAACGCCTCCCACGCGGCGCCGCCGGCGCTGTAGTCCTCGCGCACGGTGCCCCAGGCGCGCTCGCTCAAGTAGGGGCCCCACCGGTACCACGGGCTGGCCTGCGCGAGCCCGTCCTCCGGTCTGCCGACGGCGTCGATCCGCTCCCGCTCGGGATTGCTCATGCTTCCAGGCGATCATGCCGCGGGCTGGGACGCCCCCACCCTCCCGGAGGGAGCCCGCCCCTTGATCGCTGCACATTGCAGAAAGTCAATGCCTCGCGGCACTTTGGTCACGCTGTGTAGAGAATTCACCGACATATTTGTTTCGATCGCCGAACCGCGGCACAGATAGGCCCGGTACGTCGCGATGAGTCCCCGCCGCCGTACTGCCCCCTTGACTGCGGCGACGGGAGATATCCGGCGGGTGGTGGTGGCTCTCCGGACCGCCACCGCGACGGAGCGCGCGGACTCAGCCCGGCGAGAGTCCGCGCGTGACCAGCGAGCCGGCCCCTCGCCGCGGGCCGGCTCGCTCCCGCGGGGGTCGCTCGGGCTAAATCGATCGACGTTTCCGGCCTGGGCTGGCAGCCTGCCCCGATGACCGACGATCTGCAGCAGCGCCTCAACCGGCCGCGGTTCCCCCGGAGCGCCGGCTACGACCCCCGGTGGATGATCGACAACTGGATGGGCCCGAGTGCGCTGTGGCTGCTTGAATGGCTGTGCTCCGGACTTGACCTCGCGCCCGGCGCCCGCGTGCTCGACCTCGGCTGCGGCCGGGCCATCACGTCGATCTTCCTGGCGAAGGAGTTCGACGTCCAGGTCGTCGCCGCCGACCTCTGGGTCAGGCCCACCGAGAACTGGCGCCGGATCGAGGCCGCGGGCCAGGCCAAGCTCGTCACCCCGCTGCACGCCGAGGCCCATGACCTGCCGTTCGCCGAGGGCTACTTCGACGCCATCGTCAGCGTCGACGCGTACCACTACTTCGGCACCGACGCGCTGTACCTGCCCTACCTGAGTCGCTTCCTGGCTCCCGGCGGCCACCTCGGCATCGCGGTGCCGGGGCTGACCGCGGAGTTCGACGACGGGCTGCCCGAGCACCTCGCGCCACACTGGGCACCGGACTTCTGGACCTTCCACTCGCCGGCCTGGTGGCAGCAGCTGTGGAGCCGCAGCGGCGTGGTCGCGGACGTGCGCGCCGATTTCCTGGAGGACGGGTGGCGCGACTGGCTGGTCTGGTGCGAGGCCGTGCTGGAGACGACCGACAACGAGGCCGCCCTGCGGCATGTTCCCGATGAGCTGGCGCTCGTCCGGGCCGACACCGGCCACCAGGTCGGCTTCACCCGCGTGATCGCCCGGCGGGCCTGACGACGAGGTCGGGTGGCTCGGGGACCGCAGATCGCCGGTCCCCGAACCACCCGATACGCCGCGGGTCAGGGCTTCTTCGGGTCCTCACCGAACCCGTTGCACTGCCGGCCGCCGTTGATGCAGTACTCCACCAGGTACTTCTGGCGAGCGGCGTCCCAGCCGTTCATGAAGTCGTAGTGGAAGGTGAAGCTGCCACCCGAGGCGTAGGCCAGGCCGCCCGTGTCGCCGCCCTTCAGCGGGTACGGGAGCTTGATCTCCAGCATCGGCAGCGGGACCGGGTGGTCGGCCGGGCACACACCCTGCACCGGCCACGCCATGTGGGACTTGTGGTCGGGCATGTCCAGGTGTACGCCGTCCCAGCACGACGGGGACGTCAGCCGGACCTGCAGCGTCGAGCCGGACGGGCAGGACGCCGGGAAGCCGACGCCCTTGTAGCCGGTGCACTGGTAGTTGCCCGTGAAGCCGGCGTTGCTGGTCGCCTTCGCGTCGCCGACGAGCAGCTTGAAGCCGGCCGGGAACGGCTTGACGGTCCGGTAGTCCTTCACGTCCGACTTGTAGTAGACGGTCGGCTTGTCCGGCTGCAGCGGCACGCCGCGCTGCAGGAGGGTGGGGAACCAGTACCCGGACGCGTCGAGGGTGTCCTCGCACGAGGTGGCCCCGCCGACCAGCGACTGCGGGGTCGAGTTCGCGTTCACCGTGGGGTTGCCGATGAACGAGTGGTTGTGGGAGGCGCCCGGCAGGCCGGGGAAGACGATCGGGTCGTCGCTGAGCGTGTGGTTCACGGTGCAGTTGGCGTGCATCTCATGGTACTGCGCACGCGGCGGATCGTCCGCCGCGAGCGCCGGTCCGGCGACGGCGGCCGCCCCGAGCAGGGCGAGCGCCGCCACGATGACGGGCAGGGTGGAGCGGATGCGCATGTCGACTCCTTGGCGGTTGAATCGAGCATCGGCGATGGATAGCTGCGGACCGTAGCAGCGTTCCGAGATCCCAGGAAAGCGTTTGCCAAACAGTTGCCATGCCTATCCAAGGTCCACATTGGACGTGCGTTGATCGATTTGGCAACTCGTGGCAAACGGTTGCCCACGGTTGGGCGGCGGTTCTACGGTCCACTCATCCGCCCCGCATCCCCGCGCTGCCCGCCATTGCCGCGCGGTGATGGTGCACGCCCCTGGGAGAGCCCATGAGACGCTCGTTCATCGCGTTGGCAGCCGTCGCCGCGGCGCTGCTGGCGTACACCCTCGTCGTGATCACAAGACCGGCGCTGGCCGCGACCGCCTGCGGTACCACCAACGTCGCCCTGAATCGCCCGGCCACCGCGTCGTCGCAGGAGAGCGCGAGCCTCGGCCCGGCCAAGGCCGTCGACGGCTCCGCCACGAGCCGCTGGTCCAGCGCGCACGGCGTCGATCCACAGTGGATCCAGATCGACCTCGGCGCCACCACGCAGCTCTGCCAGGTGGTGCTGACCTGGCAACGATCCTACGCCAAGTCCTACCGCGTCGAGGTCTCGGCCGACGGCACGAGCGGCTGGTCGCCGATCTACTCGACCACCACCGGCGCGGGCGGGACCGAGGCCCTGGCCGTCAACGGATCCGGTCGTTTCCTACGCGTGTACGGCCTGACGCGCGCCACCCAGTACGGCTACTCCCTGTTCGAGGTCGCGGCGTACAGCGGCTCCGGACCGGACAGCAGCCCGTCGCCCAGTGTCACCCCGTCCGGCGAGCAGCTGCCCGGCGGCGGCGACCTCGGCAGCAACGTCGTCGTGTTCGACCCGAGCCAGTCCTCGGCGACCATCCAGGCGCGGCTCGACCAGATCTTCACCCAGCAGGAGAAGAACCAGTTCGGCACCGAGCGGTACCAGCTGCTGTTCAAGCCCGGCTCGTACTCCGGCCTGAACGCCCAGATCGGCTTCTACACCTCGATCAACGGCCTGGGCCAGAACCCGCAGGACGTGCAGATCCACGGCGACATCACCGTCGACGCGGGCTGGATGGCCGGCAACGCCACCCAGAACTTCTGGCGCTCGGCCGAGAACATGTCCATCTACCCGGTCAACGGCACCGACCGCTGGGCCGTGGCCCAGGCCGCCCCGTTCCGCCGGATGGACGTGCACGGCGGCATGACCCTGGCTTCACCGAACTGCGGCTGGGCGTCGGGCGGGTACATCGCCGACAGCCGGGTCAGCGGCCAGATCAACCCCTGCTCGCAGCAGCAGTGGTTCACCCGCGACTCGACCATCGGCAGCTGGAAGGGCGCGCTGTGGAACATGGTGTTCTCCGGCGTGCAGGGCGCTCCGCCCACGAGCTTCCCCTCGCCGGCGATCACGACCCTGAACACCTCCCCGGTGACGCAGGAGAAGCCGTACCTGTACGCCGACGCGTCGGGCGCGTACCGCGTGTTCGTGCCGTCGCTGCGCACGAACTCCTCGGGCGCGACCTGGATCAACGGTCAGACCCCGGGCACGTCGCTGCCGCTGACCCAGTTCTATGTGGCGAAGCCGGGCGTGTCCGCGGCGACGCTGAACCAGGCGGTCGCGCAGGGCCTGAACCTGCTGTTCACCCCGGGTGTGTACCACCTGAACTCCACGGTGAACATCAACCGCGCCAACACCGTGGTCCTCGGCCTCGGCTACGCCACGATCGTGGCCGACAACGGCGCGCTGCCGATGGCCGTCGGTGACGTCGACGGCGTGAAGATCGCGTCGCTGCTGTTCGACGCGGGCCCGACCAACTCCCCGGCCCTGCTGCAGGTCGGCCCGAACGGTGCCTCCGGCAACCACGCGGGCGCCCCGAACGTGATCTCCGACGTGTTCCTGCGCGTCGGCGGCGCCGGGGCGGCGAAGGTCACCAACGCCATGGTGGTCAACAACAACAACACCATCATCGACCACATCTGGTCGTGGCGCGCCGACCACGGCGACGGGGCCGGCTGGACGTCCAACCCCTCCGACACCGGTCTGATCGTCAACGGCCAGAACGTGACCGCGTACGGGCTGTTCGTCGAGCACTTCGAGAAGTACAACGTGATCTGGAACGGCAACGGCGGCAAGACCATCTTCTTCCAGAACGAGCTGCCGTACGACCCGCCGTCGGCCGCCGCCTGGTCCCACGACGGGATCACCGGCTACGCCGCCTACAAGGTCGCCAACACCGTCACCTCGCACGAGGCGTGGGGCATGGGCAGCTACTGCGTGTTCACCACCGACTCGTCCATCGCCGCGTACCACTCGTACGAGGCACCGGTGAACGCCAACGTCAAGTTCCACAACATCCTGACGGTGTCGCTGGGCAAGGGCTCCATCACCCACGTCATCAACGACACGGGCGACGCGGCCCTGCCGACCAAGGTCGTCCCGCACACGGTGGTCAGCTACCCGTAACCTGCACCGCCTGCTGACCAACGGAGGAGCCCGTCCGGCCCGCAATCTCGCGGCGCCGGCCGGGCTTCTAGCCGTGCCGCCGCCATGAACCGCGAGATCGGGTCGAGGCACGAGTGGGCGTGGGCGGCCCGATGACCCGGATCCGCAGGTCATGAACAATCAGTCCGGCGGTTCCAGCGGCGTGGCGGTGCGGGTGGCGGCGATGTCGTCAGCCTCGGGGTCGATCGACAGCGGGTCGCGGACCTGGCGGTCGAGGTCCACGTCGGCGTCGCCGGTGCGGGGCGGCTGTTCGTCCTCGGGTACGCCGGAGCCGGGGATGGGGTTGCGGTCGTCATGCGGCACTGTCATGTCCGTCTTGTACCCTTCCCGACCGGTCCGAAGCGCCATGCATGATCGGGGTGCGGGCGGGAAGGGGGGCCGCATGGCAGCACCACAGATCGTGAGCGCGACCCGGCAGGCCCTCGGCGCCGTCGGGGTGTGGACCAACGCGGTGCAGGTCGAGCCGGCCGCGGTACAGCGGGAGGTCGTGGCCCGGATCGAGACGCTCGGCTACGGGTCGGTGTGGCAGGGCGAGGTCGTCGGGACCAACGACGTCTTCGCGCAGGAGGCCGTCTGGCTGGCCGCCACCTCGCGGATCGTGGCCGGGACGGGCATCGCGAACATCTGGGCCCGCCACCCCGGGACCGCGCAGGCCGCGGCGGCCACGCTCGCCGACGCCTGGCCGGGGCGGTTCGTGCTCGGGCTGGGCGTCAGTCACGCGCCCGCCGTGGAGCGCTCCGGGCAGCAGTACTCCCATCCGCTGCAACGCATGCGCCACTACCTGTTCAACATGGGCGGCCGGCCCGAGCACCTGCCGATCGTGCTGGCCGCGCTGCGCCCGAAGATGCTGCAGCTGGCGGCCGACCGGACCGACGGGGTGCACACGTACTTCGTGCCGCCCGAGCACACCGCGAAGGCGCGGCAGGTGCTCGGGCCGGACCGGCTGCTCATCCCCGAGCAGGCGGTCGTGGTGGAGACGAGCCCGCAGGTGGCCCGGGAGGTCGCCCGCAAGCACACCGCGAAGTACCTGCAGCTGCCCAACTACGTCAACAACCTGCGCCTGCTCGGGCTGGACGACGACGACCTGGCCGGGACCGGCAGCGACCGGCTCGTGGACGCGATCGTCGCCTGGGGCACGCCGTCGGACATCGCCGAGCGGATTCGGGCGCACCACAACGCGGGCGGCGACCACGTGCTCGTCCACCCGCTCGGCGACAGCCCCGGCGACGTCGTGCGCCAGCTCGAGGAGCTCGCGCCGGCGCTGCTTCCCTGACGGCGAACCGGGCGGAAGTACCGCCGCGCCCATAGCGGCCTGGTCGTGGTCCAGTCGGGCACGGCGTGCTCGAACCGGCTCAAGGGGGAGCCGAACAGCTGGAACCTCATCGAGGCCGGAGGCGACCGGCTCACGGTGTCGAACCGCCGCTACACGGGCGGGCGGTTCGACATCCACGAGCACGTGCAGTACCGGCGCGAAACCGCGAATGGACGGACTATCGCGAGTAGTTCTGCCCGAACGGACGCCCCGGGATGGGCTTGGCGACCAGGCCGACCGGGATGAAGAACATGATCTGGGCGATGGCGAGCACCAGCGTCCACATCGCCTTGTCGTCGTAGTGCTCGGCGGTGCGGGCGAACAGCTCGTCGGACACCCGCTCGCCGAAGAACGACGGGGTCAGGACCGCCTCGGTGAGGTCCAGGGCGGCCTTCTCCTGGGCGGTGAAGTACGGCGAGTCCCGCCACGACGGCAGCGAGTCGATCCGCTCCGCCGACTCCCCCGCCGTGCGCAGCATCCCGGACTGCATCACGGTGTGGTAGGTGCTGCCGACGAGCTGCCCGGCGCGCAGCTGCACCAGGCCGATCGTCGCGTCCGGGACGGCGCCGTTGTGCACGGCCTTGGACGTTTCGGCGCCGAACGACGCCATCTCGGGGAAGAACTGCAGCGGGTCGGGCAGGCGCGAGGTGAGCTCGGACATGAGCGGTTCCTTTCGAAGTGGGTTCACCGACTCCGACGACGCAGCCCGCCCGAATGTGAGCCCGCTACTCCCCGAGCAGCTCCGCGATGCCGATCCGGCGGTAGAACTCCGCGCGGATGCGGTCGTACACCACGGAGACGACCTCGCTGCCGTCCTGGCTGGGGTCGACATGGACCCGGAACGGGCGCCGCCCGGCGGGCGCCTCCACGGCCCGCACGATCGCCTCGGCGACCTCGTCCGCGGTGCGGCCCGCCGGGAAGATGCCGGCCAGGGCGGGCGCCATCGCATCGCGCAGCGCACCGTAGCGCTCGTCGTACTCCGCCGCGCGTGTCGTGTCCGCAGGTGCACCGGCGTGCGCGAAATGGTTCGTGCCGCTCGGATACGCGCCCGGCACCACGATCGTCGTGTCGATGCCGAACCGGATCAGCTCGGCCGCGTAGCTCTCGGCGAGCGCGTCCATGCCCGCCTTGGCCGCGAAGTACGGGGCCAGGAACGGCGGATGGCCGCCCCGCGTCGAGGAGGAGCCGACCCACACCAGGTGCCCGGCGCCCTGCGCGCGCAGGATCGGCAGCACGGCCCGGTTGACCCGCTGGGTCGACACCACGTTGACGTCGTACTGCTCGGCGAGCTGCTCGGGGGTGAACGCCTCGAGCGGACCGAGCACCATGTGGCCGGCGTTGTGCACGACGACGTCGATGCGGCCCCGCTCGGCCATGACGTGTTCGACGGCGGCGTCGGCCGAGGCCTGGTCCTGCACGTCCAGCTCGACCGCGCGGAACCCGGCCCGCTCGGCCTCGGCGGCGGCGGGCGCGTTGCGGGTGGCGGTGGCGCGCATCCCGGCGTACACGACGTGGCCGCTCGCGGCGAGGGCCCGGGCGGTGAGGTTGCCGAAGCCGCTGGAGGCGCCGGTGACCAGGGCGATCATCAGATGACACCGCCGTTCGCGCGGATCGTCTGGCCGTTGACCCAGTGACCGGCCGGGGAGGCGAGGAAGGCCACGAGCGCGGCGATGTCCTCGGGCTCGCCGAGGCGGCCCAGCGGCGGCTGCTGGGCGGCGCGGGCGACCGTCTCGTCGTCCTTGCCGTCCAGGTACAGCTCGGTGCGGGTCGGGCCGGGCGCGACCGTGTTGACGGTGACGTCGCGGCCGCGCATTTCCCGGGCCAGGATCAGGGTCATCGCCTCGACGGCGCCCTTGCTGGCCGCGTACGCGCCGTACGTCGGGGCCTGCAGACCCACGATCGACGTCGAGAACGTGATGAGCGCGCCGCCGGGGCGCAGGCGGCGGGCGGCCTGCTGGGCGATGACGAAGGTGCCGCGGACGTTCGTGCGCTGGATGGCGTCGAACTCGGCCAGGTCGAAGTCGGCGACCGTTTCCAGGGTCATCCGGCCCGCCGCGTTGACGACGACGTCGACGCCGCCGAACGCGGACTCGGTGCGGTCGAACAGTTCCCGCGCCGCGGCCTCGTCGGCGATGTCGAGCTGGACGGCGAACGCCGCGCCGCCGGCGGCCTCGACCGCCTTGACGGTGTCGGCGGCGTCGGCGTGCCGGCCGGCGTACCCGATGACGATCTTGAACCCGTCGGCGGCCAGGCGCAGCGCCGCGGCCCGCCCGATGCCGCGCGAACCGCCGGTGACGATGGCGGCGCGGCCGGTTGTCGTAGTGGTCATGGGCACCACTGTGGGCGGCGGACGGCGTGCGGTACAGACGACGCCGACAGGGGGGATGCCAACCCCTGTCTCCGGCCGGGCCCCGCGCGGGACACTGGGAGCATGGACCTGGCCGAGCTGGGCGCGTTCCTCAAGTCGCGCCGCGACCGCATCCGCCCGGCCGACGTGGGCCTGCCGACCGGCCCGCGCCGCCGGGTGCCGGGCCTGCGCCGCGACGAGGTGGCGCAGCTGGCCGGGGCCTCGGTCGAGTACTACATCGAGCTCGAACGCGGCGCCGGCTCGCAGCCCTCGGAGCAGATGCTGGCCGCCCTCGCCCGCGCGCTGCGCCTCACCCGCGACGAGCGCGACCACCTCTACCACCTGGCCGGACGCCCGATCCCGGTCCAGGGCGGCCCCGCCTCCCACGTGCACCCGGGCATGCTGGACCTGCTGGAGCGCCTCGACGGCACGCCCGCGCAGGTCATCACCGACATCCACGTCACGCTGGTGCAGAACCGTCTGGCCCGCGCCCTGCTGGGCGACCAGACCCGTCACGAGGGGCTGAGCCGCAGCTTCGTGCACCGCTGGTTCCTGGATCCGAAGGGCCGCATCTCGTACCCCGAGCAGGACCACGAACACCAGTCGCGCTCGTTCACCGCCGACCTGCGCGCCGCCGTGGCCCGGCGCGGCGGCAAGGACCCGCAGACGGCGCGGCTCGTGGCCGACCTGCTCGAACGCTCGCCCGAGTTCGCGGCGCTGTGGGAGGAGCGCGACGTGGCCGTGCGGCGCGACGACCGCAAGCGGATCATCCACCCGGCGCTGGGTACGGTCGAGGTGAACTGCCTCAACCTGTTCAGCGAGGACGGGCGGCAGCGGCTGCTGTGGTTCACCCCGGCGGTCGGCACCGGCGCGGTCGAGCAGCTGGAGTTGCTGGCGGTACTCGGGAATCAGGACCTGCTGCCGTCGTCATAGCCGCGGCATGACGAGCGCCTCGTCGCAGGCCAGCTCGATCATCTGGTCGAGGGTGAGCGGGGCGGGTTCCGGCGTGGTCGAGGCCCCAGTTGCGCACTTCGAGCACGACGCCGGTGCCGTCGGGCTTGGTCACGTCGATGCGCGCGATGCGCGGCTTGGCCTGGAAGTCCCACATGGTCAGGACCTTCTCGCCGTGCGGGCCGGTGCGCTCGGAGCAGACCGGGTCGGGGCAGGTGCGGAACTGCCCGACGCCGTAGCCGGCCGGCCATTGGGACGAGATCTCCTTGCCGATCGTGAGCAGGACGTTGCTCACGCCGGACGTGTCGCGCAGGTCGGGGGCGACGGTGAAGTGCTCGGCGTACCGGTCGCCGGCGTCGATCCCGAACTCGAGGGGGTGCCCGCTCGCGCCGTTGACGCGCGTGTCGAGGAAGGTCGTGTCGTGCGGTACAAGCGACCGCAGTTGCTTGTCGAAAGCGGCGCTCAGCCGGGCGATCTGGGCCTTGTTGTAGTCGTCCGGCGGCACGGTCGGGGTCGCGCTGGTGCCGTAGGTGGGCGACGGCGTCATCTCGAAGCGCGGCACGCAGGCGACGGCGCTGGACGACGGCTCCATGACCGTCGTCTCGCAGCCGGTGTAGATGCCCGAGGGCTCCGGCGCGGGGGCGGCCGGCGTCGTGCCGCGGTGCCCGCCGATCAGCGTCACCGCCACGAGCGTGCCCGCCACCGCGGCGCCGCCGCCGATCGCCGTCAACCACCGCCTCATGTCCATATGAACGGCCGGATGTGCGCGAATGGTTGCCGCCGTCCATTGGTAAGTGATAGCTTACCGTTCGCCATGACGAACGTAACCGCGATGCTCACCGCGCTCGGCGACCCGATGCGCCAGACGATCCTCGACCGGCTCTCCGACGGCCCGCTGCCGGTCGGCCGGCTCGCGGACGTGCTGCCGATCAGCCGCCCGGCGGTGTCCCAGCACCTCAAGGTGCTCAAGGACGTCGGGCTGGTGCTCGACCGGCAGGAGGGCACGCGGCGGCTGTACCAGGTCGACCCCGAGGGCCTGGCGCTGCTGCGGGCGCACCTGGACGGCGTGTGGGCCCGGGCGTTGCAGTCATTCGGGGAACGGATCGCCTCAGAGGAGACCTGACGTGTTGCAGACCGTCCAGCCCATTCAGCGCGACATCGTCGTCGGCGTGCGCCCGCAGCGCGCGTTCGAGGTGTTCACCGGGGACATGACCTCCTGGTGGCCGGCGTCGCACCACATCGGCTCGGCCCCGATCGCCGAGGTGCTCATTGAGCCGCGGGTCGGCGGCCGCTGGTACACCCGGCATCAGGACGGCACCGAGACGTCGACCGGGTTCGTGACCGTCTGGGAGCCGCCCACCAGGTTCGTGGTGACGTGGCAGATCGGGGCCGACTGGAAGTACCACGACGACCTGGTGACGTCGATCGAGGTCCGCTTCGTCGAGCAGCCGGACGGCCGCACCCGGGTGCTGCTGGAGCACCGTGGCCTCGAGGCGTTCGGCACCGACGCGGCCAAGATGCGCACGACCTTCGAGGGCCCGGACGCGTGGACCGGCATCCTCGCCGCGTACGCGCAGGTGGCGGCGGCGTGAAGTACGTGGTGCTGTACACCTCGGCGCCGGACGTGGCCGCGAAGGCGCCCGCGCACTTCCCGGCCCACAAAGCCCGCCTGGACGCCTTCCACGCCCGCGGCGACCTGCTCATGGTCGGCACGTTCGGCGACCCGCAGGCCCAGGGTTCGATGGCCGTGTTCCGCACCCGCGAGAGCGCCGAGGAGTTCGCCGGCGGCGACCCGTTCGTGCTCAACGGCGTGGTCGCGGCCTACGAGATCCGCGACTGGCACGAGATCCTCGTGCCGTAGTCACGCGAGGTAGCGGCCGGGGCGGTGGTTCAGGGCGATCACCAGGTTGAGCACCACCGCACCGGCGGCGGAGATGGCGACCGTGGACAGCGGCGCGACGAGGGCGCCGAGGGCGATCACGGCGCCGTCGAGGGCGAGCTGGACCCAGCCGGCGCGCCAGCCGAGGCGTTCCTGGCACACCAGGGCGACGACGTTGAAGCCGCCGAGGCTGGCGCCGTGGCGGAACAGGACGAGCAGGCCGACGCCGACGGCGAGGTTGCCGGCGAGCGAGGCGTACACCGGGTCGATGCGCGCGACCGTGAGCACGTACGGATGCGCGAACGAGAACACCGCCAGCAGGCCGACCGCGATCGCCGAGCGGAGCGCGAACAGCCGGCCCTTGCGCGCGACGGCGAGCGCCACGAACGGCAGGGTGACGGCGACGTACAGCGCCGCGAACGGCCATCCGGTCGCGTGCGCGAGCAGCAGCCCGAGGCCGGCCGTGCCGCCGGTGACCGCGCCGCCGGCCTGGAGCAGGAACAGGCCGACCGCGGCCAGGAACGATCCGGTCGCGATGCCCACGACATCCTCGACGGTGGAGTGCGGAACGGCGATCGCGCTGGTCATGCCCGCCAGCGTGCGTCGGCGGTGGTCATATGCGCAACAGCGGCCTGCGCGACTGCGCACCTTGTCACGCATGTCCATGTGATCGTGCCAGAATGCGCACATGGACAGCCTCGACGCCCGGATCCTGCTCGCGCTGGACGACGATCCGGACGCCACGACGCTGGCGCTCGCGCACCGGCTGGGCATCGCGCGCAACACGCTGCACGCGCGGCTGCAGCGGATGCGCGCTTCGGGCGCCCTGCGCGACTTCAGCCGGCGCGTGGACCCGGCGGCGCTGGGCCGGGGGCTGATCGCGTTCGTGTCGGTGTCCGTGTCGCAGACGCAGGGGCGGCGGGCGGTGACCGCGCTGTACGAGCTCCCGGAGGTGATCGAGATCCACTCGACCACCGGCGACGCCGACTTCCTGCTCAAGGTGGCCGCGCGGGACACGCACGACCTGCACCGCATCGCCGACGCGCTGCTGGCGGTGCCGGACATCGTGCGCACGAGTACCGTCATCTCGCTCAACGAGGAGATGCCGCTGCGCATGCGCGCCCTGCTCGAAGCGCACGCCGATGCCTGATCAACCGCTCGCGGTCGCCGACTGCGCGATCGACGCCGTGGCCGCGTGCCTGGACGCCGCCGCCGATCTTGCCGAGACGCGCACCGGGCGGCGGCCGGACGTCCTGCTCGATCCCGCGCATGTGGCCGCGGCCGTGCGCAGCGAGGCGCTGCTGCGCGATCGCGCCGGGAACGGCATCGAGGGCTTCGCCCCGCTGTCGCGGCTGTGGCGGGCCGCCGACGGCTGGGTGCGCACCCACGCGAACTATCCGTGGCACCGCGCCGCCCTGCTCCGGGCCCTGGGCGACGACGTCGGGACCGCGATCGCCGCGCGCGCCGCCACCGAGGTCGAGCGGATGGTGTACGAAGCCGGCGGGCTCGCCGTCGCCGCGCGCACCACAGCAGCATGGCGCGCCGACGGTCCCCTGATCCGCATCGACCCCACCGGCGGCGCCGTCCGGCCGGTGCCGCTCGACCGGGTCCGCGTCCTGGACCTGACCCGCGTGATCGCCGGCCCCGTCGGCACCCGGATGCTGGCCGCCCTCGGCGCCGACGTGCTGCGCGTCGACGACCCGAACCGCCCGGAACTGCCCCTGCACGCCGTCGACGGCACGATCGGCAAGGCGAGCACGCTGCTCGACGGCGCGACGCCGGACGGCCGGCGGACCCTGGACCGGCTGGCGGGCGAGGCCGACGTCATCGTCACCGGGTACCGTCCGGGCGCCATGCGCAAGCTCGGCCTCGCCCCGGACCAGCTCGCCGAGCGGCACCCGGGCAAGGTCGTGGCGACACTTTCTGCGTGGGGTACCGGCGAAATCTGGGGCGATCGGCGCGGCTTCGACAGCCTCGTGCAGGTCGCGACCGGCATCGGCTGGGCGTGCAGTGCCGACGGCGTGCGCCCCGGGGCCCTGCCGTGCCAGCTGCTCGATCACGCCACCGGCTATCTGCTCGCCGCGGGCGTGCTCGAAGCGCTCGCCGCGGGCCAGGGCGCGCACGTGTCGGTGTCGCTCGCGCGCACCGCCCGCTGGCTCCTCGACCGGCCGCCGGGCCGGGCCGAGGAGCCGTTCGACCCCGACGCCTACCGGGTCGACCTCGGCGGCGGCTGGACCGGCATCGCCCCGCCGGGCCGGCTCGACGGCGTGCCGCTGCGCTGGCCCCGCGAGCCCGCATACGGCGCGGCCCCTCCCGAATTCACGAGGCCGGCCTGATCAGTTCCGGAAACCCGAACGCCACAATGCGCCGGATGCCCGTCTTCGTCGTGCTCAAAACCGCCACCCCGAACGGCGCGCCCCGGAACCACACGAACGCCGCCGGCTGTCCGTTCATGCGAGTCGGCTCCATCCGCCAGTCGCCCGGCGCGGCGAGCACCTGCGCCATATAGGGAATGCACGTCCGCTTCCCCGCGAACCACGTGCGCGACGGGAGCAGTTCGAGCGACGCGTCGGTGCGCAGCGCGCGCTCCAGGATGGTCACATCGCTGCGCTCGAACGCCGCGATGTACTGCTCCAGCAGCGCCCGCGCCGCCGGATCGTCCGGCTCCGTGAGCTCGTCGTCCTCGGCCGGCGCCACCTCGTCCAGCCGCGCCCGGGCCCGCTGCAGCACGCTCTTCACCCCCGCGACCGACGACCCGAGCATCTCGGCGACGTCGGCGGCCGGGAACCCGAGCACCTCGCGCAGGATGAGCACCGCCCGCTGCCGGGGCGGCAGGAACTGCAGCCCCGCGATGAGCGCCAGCCGCAGGCTGTCCCGGGCCGCCACCACCGCCGCCGGGTCCGCGGACTCCGGCGTCACCAGCGCGTCGGCGATCGGCCGCAGCCACGGCACCCCGGGATCGGCGTCCCCCGGCGGCGCGTGCGGGTCGTCGGCCGGCGCCCCGAGCCCGGACGGCAGCGGCCGCCTCCCCCGCTGTTCGAGTGCGTTCAAACACGCATTGGTGGCTATCCGGTACAGCCAGACGCGCACCGAAGCCCGCTCCTCGAACTGCGGATACGCGCGCCACGCCCGCAGGTACGTCTCCTGCACCAGATCCTCGGCCTCGTCCGGCGAGCCGAGCATCCGGTAACAGTGCGCGAGCAGTTCCCGCCGCAGCGGTTCGGTGCGCGCCGCGAACGACGCCTGATCGTCTCTCACAGGCCCAGCTTGGACCGCAACCACCGGGCAGCGCGAGCGATCGCCGCGTCCGCGTCGGCGGTCCGCCCGGCCGACATCTGGAAGGTGTGCTGCTCACCGGGGACGACGTCGAGCTCCGCCGCGACCCCGTGCTTGCGCGCCGCCTCCTCCAGCCGTACCGCGTCGTCGAGCAGCATCTCGCCGCCGCCCGCCTGGATGTACATCGGCGGCAGCCCGCTCAGGTCCGCGAACAGCGGGCTGACCAGCGGATCGTCCGGTGCCACGCCGGCCGGCAGCAGCATGCTGACGAGGCCGTCGATGTCCATCGGGGTGTCGCCGCCGAACAGCAGGTCCGTCGGGTGGTTGGCGACGACCGAGGCGCCGCTCTGCGTCATGTCCGTCCACGGCGAGATCGGCACCAGCGCGGCCGCGAGCGGCAGGTTGTCCATGCGCGCACGCAGCATGAGCGAGACGCACAGCCCGCCGCCGGCCGAGTCGCCGGCCACCGCGAGATGCCCGGGCCGGACCTCGTCCAGCAGCGCGCGGTACACGGCGGTGACCTCGTCCAGCTGCGTCGGGTACTGCCGCTCGGGGGTGTGCGAATACGCGGGCAGCACCGCGCGCACCCCGGCCGCCTTGGCCAGGTGCGCGTAGAGCTTGCGGTGCGTGTACACGGAGCCGCCGACGTACCCGCCGCCGTGGATGCACAGCAGCACCCGGTCGCGGGCGGCCCCGGCCGGCTCCGCCCACAGCACCGGCACCCCGCCGAGCTCGCGTTCGAGGTAGTCCACGCCGCCGGGCTCGGCGGTCACGTCGCCCCAGTGCGAGTCGATCGTCCGCCGCTGCTCGATCGTGAGCGGCGGCCGGACCAGGGCGAGCCCGTTGCTGCGGCGGTAGAAGCTGTTCAGGGAGTAGATGTCGTCCATGCCGGTACTGACCGCCGGGCGGGCGAAAGGAATCGGTCAGTGGTACGCGGGCACCCCGAGCAGCTCGTCGACGGTGACGAACCGGTAGCCGCGCGCCGTGAGCCCCTCGATCGTGTCCCGGACCGCGACGACCGTCTGCGCGCGGTTGCCGCCGTGCCCGTCGAACCCGTCGTGGAAGATCAGGATACTGCCGGGCCGGGTCTTGGCGATCGCCCGGCGGGCCATCCGCGCGCCGGAGATCTGGAACACCTCGAGGGCGTGGCAGAACTCGCCGGCCACCGGGTGCAGGTCGCTGCGGCGCAGCATGCGCAGCAGGGCCGGCTGCCGCCACAGCCACGGCGTGCGGGCCAGCGCCGGCGTGCGGCCGATGACCCGGGACAGGATCGTCTGGGTCTGCTCGACCTCCCGCGCGAACGCGTTGGGCCGCAGGTAGGTGCCGAACGTGTGGCTCAGCGAGTGGTTGCCGACGACGTGCCCGTCCTCGATCACCCGCCGGGCGACCTCCGGGTGGCGCTCCACGCAGTGCCCCACGTGGAAGAACGTCGCGCGGATGTCGTGCGCGGCCAGCAGGTCCAGGATCTGCGACGTGTACGGCTCGTTCGGCCCGTCGTCGAACGTCAGCGCGACCACCCGCTCCTCGTCCGGCCCGTGGTACGGATAGTCCCGCGAGGTCGGCGAGAACGGGGACATGAGCAGCCAGTACGCGGCCCCGAGCGCCGCCGCGACCGCGAGCACCCCCAGCACGATCACGGCATGACCTCCAGCGTCTCGGGCTCCGGGCGGAACGCCGGCGCCTGGCCCAGGACCCGCCGCCCGGCGACCCGGTTGACCGTGTAGGTGAGCAGATAGTGCACCGGCAAGGACACGAACACGTTGTACGCGAATCCGCGCGCCAGCCGCCGCCCGGACGTGTACGTGGGGTTGCCGTGGTCGTACACGATCCGCCCCTTCCCGCGCAGCCGCCGCAGCTGGTCGAGCTCGTCGCCACCCTGCGTGAGCGCCGTGTCATAGCCGGTGAACGCCTCGCGCCGGAACGCGATGTTCGTGGCGCTGGCGTACATCGCCCGCCCGGTCAGCCGGTACGCCCCGTTGACCAGCCCGAACAGCGCCCGCCCGTAATGGCGGCCCCAGCGCGGCCCGTCCGCGTACACGCACGGCCCGACCACGGCGACCACCCCGTCGTCGGCCCGGAACCGCTCGTCGATGCGCGACAGCCAGTCCCGCCCGTGCACCGTGTCGGCGTCGGCCGAGATGACGATCTCGCCGCGCGCCTCCTCGGTCCCGCGCTGCCGGGCATTGCACACGCCGGGCACCGGCTCGGCGACCACCCGCGCCCCGAAATCGCGCGCAATGCCCGCGGTGTCGTCCGTGCAGTTGTTGTCGACGACGATGACCTCGAACACTCCGTCGTAATCCTGCTTCCGCAGCGACAACAATGTGTCGGTGAGGTACCCCGCCTCGTTGTAGCACGGAATGACGACGCTGAACCTCGGCCTTTCTGTCATGCGCCACAGTCTTTGCCAGCAACCGCTTCGAAACGATCCGGAACTCCCCCGAACCCGACCGGGGGTTTACCCCAGTACCGTCCCCCTAGGCCTGTGCGGCCTGCCGGGCCATCCATTGCCAGATGTGAATCCCGCTGATGCTCGGGTCGTTGCGGGCGACGTAGATCCACGACCAGTGGCCCGGGAACTGGTGCCCGTTCCAGACCACCGTGTCGTACAGCGACAGCAGCGAGCGCGGACGTGTGGTAGCTGAACGCGTCCACTTCCGGGTTGACGAGGTGGCCCTGCGCGAACCGCTCGATCGTGACGGCGCGGCCGGTGCGGGTGCGCAGCGGCGCGTCCTGCCTGAGCGTGTAGTGCCGAACCTATCATTGATACGCGGCTATGCGCGGGTTACGCTCGGCAGGATCGGGACGGGACCGTCGCAGGGCCGTCACGCGATGTCGTAGTCGAACCAGACGCGGTGGGTGCCGTCGGCGTCCACGGCGAGGCCGCCGCTGCCGGTGATGCCGGACAGCTCGCCCGTACCGCTGCCGGACACGATCGCGAAGAACTCGCCGCTGCGGTCGGCGCCCGAGGTCGCCGCGGAGTGCACGAAGTTGCAGGTGCCGGTGCGGCCGCCGACCGTACCCTCGAAGGATTCCATCGCCACGTAGGTGCCCACGCCCGAGGCCTGGTCGAACGCGGCCGTGAAGACGGTGGCCGAGCGGCCGCTGATCTCGCCCTCGAAGTGCTTCTCGATGAGCGCCACGCCGACCGGCAGCGCCGTCTCGATCGGCGGGTCGGGCGTCACCGGGGTCGGGACGAAGCTCTTCACGCTGAAGGTGCCATCGGCTCGCATACGCCGATGCTATCGGTCGCCTGCCCCGGCAGTTGGTAACCGTCGGCCTGCAGGCGGAACAGCCGCGCGTACCGGCCGTCGAGGGCCATCAGCTCCTCGTGGGTGCCCTGCTCGGCGATGCGGCCCCGATCGAGCACCGCGATGTGGTCGGCGTGGCGGACGGTGCCGAGCCGGTGGGAGATCAGCAGGCTGGTCCGTCCGGCGCGCAGCTTCTCCAGGCTGCGCTGGATGCCGGCCTCGGCCTCGGCGTCCAGGCCGGCCGACGGCTCGTCGAGGATGAGCAGGTCGGCGTCCTCGCGCAGCACCGCCCTCGCGATCGCGACGCGCTGCCACTGCCCGCCGGACAGCACGACCCCGGCCTCGTCGCCGTCGCCTTCTTCGTACATGCGGGTGAGCATCGTGCGGTACCCACGCGGGAGTCCTTCGAGCGTCTCGCCGATGCCGGCCGCTGTGGCCGCCGCGTGCAGCCGTGACTCGTGTGCCTGTAAGTCCCCGACCGCGATGTTGTCCGCCGCGGACAGCTCGTAGCTCATGAAATCCTGAAACACGACGCCGACCCGCTGCCGCAGCGACGTGGTGTCGAGCTCGCGCACGTCGGTGCCGTCCCAGGCGACGCTGCCCCGCGTCGGCTCGTACAGCCTGGTCAGCAGCTTGATCAGCGTCGACTTGCCGGCGCCGTTGAGCCCGACGAGGGCCACCGCGCGGCCGGCGGGAATGTGCAGGTCGACGCCGCGCAGCACCCAGTCGTGGCCCGGGTGGTAGCGGAACCACACGTCCCGAAGCTCGATCCCGCCGCGCAGCGCAGGTGCTCCAGCCTTTGCCGTGTTGCCTGCCGTGTCCGCCGCCGGTGTTTCCGAAACGATTGCCGTGTAACTCCGGAACAAGGTGCGCATCTCGGCGGCGCTCGCGATCTGCCCGACGACGGTGGCCAGCGCCCCCTGCACCCCCGCGACCGCCGCCACGAGCACCCCGATGTCCCCCACGCTGCCGTCACCGGACCCGATCCGCGCCACCGTCCACAGCAACGCCACACCGGAAACCGCCGCCGTCACCAGCGCCAACGCGCCATCCACCCGCACCGCGGCCCGGTCCACCGACCGCTCGCCGGCCTGCGCCGCGTCCAGCTCGCGCAGCATCCGGCCCCGGAAGAACCCGCCCAGCCCGAACAGCCGGATCTCCTTCGCCGCCCGCACGTCCAGCAGCAGCATCGCGTAGAACAGCTGCCGCCGCGTGTACGGCGTGATGCTCACCGCCACCCCCGCCCGCCGCCGCGCCAGCCGCAGCTGCGCCAGCAGGCTGGGAATCGCGGCGACCAGCACCAGCCCGGCCGCGGGCGGCGACACCGCCAGCAGCGCCACGAGCAGCCCACCCCCGGTCAGCGCCCCCTGCGCGACCCCGAGCACGGCGGCGGCGAGCTGCTGCGGCCCCGACTGCCCGGCCGCCTGGGCCAGCCGCAGCCGATCCTGAAACGCCGGGTCCTCCAGCTGCGCGATCCCCGCCGGCGCCGTCACCGCCGCGAACAGCCGCTCCTGCGTCAGCCGCGTCACCCGCCGCCCGATCTCGGCATCGGCATACGCGCTCACGTGCGCCGCCACCGCGACCGCCGCCCCGATCCCGGCCAGCCCCAGCGCCGGCGGCCAACCCGGCCGATCCAGCAGAACCTTCGTGACCCAAGCGGTCGCCGCCGGAGCAAGACCGAGCAGCAACAACGTCAGCAGCCGTACCGTCACGTGCCCCGGCGCCGCCCGCACGTACAACGCGAGCACCCTCATCGCCGCGCGAGCCGCCGCACCGCCCGGCCGACGATCCGATCGGCGTCGAAGTACCCCAGCTGCCGCGAGTCCGAACTCTCCGCCGCGTCGCCGAGCAGCACCATCTTCCCCGCCGGCACCGTCGCCTCGGGCACGTCCGCAAGCGCCGGCACCCGATCCCGCGGCACCGGCTCCCCCGGCGACGCGGCCAGCCGCTTGATCACAAGCCGCAACGGCTCGCCCCGGCCCCGCTCGCCTGGCTGTCCATCGCCGCCCGCGCCACGCACCGGCCCGGGTTGCTGTTCCTCGCCGCGCACGCCACGGGCCGGCCCGACGATCACCACGTCGCCCGTCCGCGCCCGCCCGCGCCGAGCCAGCACCCGATCACCCGGCTCGAACGTCGGCGTCATGCTGCGCCCGGTCACCGTGACCACGAGAAACGCCCGCCGCAGCCAGACCAGCCCGGCGACCGCGACGGCCCCCGCGGCGAGCCCCGCGATCATCCCCGCCCCGCCCCGACCGGCGCCCGCAGCGCCCCGAGGTCGTGCCCGCTCCCGGCGATCGTCCGACCGTCCATCGCGAACACCGAAGGAAACGACGAAACCCCAAAAGCCGCGGCAACGGTACCGCCATGATCCTCGCGAACCACCCGGGCCACCGGCGCCAGCAGCTCCACCATCGAGTCCACCTCGGCCCCGTCGCCCACGACCACGGCCAGCACCGACTCCCCGGCGACCCGCTCCACGAACTTCGGCAGCAGCTCCGCACACGGCCCGCACCCCGGCGAGAAGAACCCGACGACCGAGGCCGACCCGTCGAAGTCCACGGTCGTCCCCGGCGCCGCGATGGCCGGCGGCCGCCCGGCCAGCGCCTGCGCCAGCTGCTCGGTGTGTTCCCGCAACCGCCGGATCACCCCGACGGTCAGCAGCAGATCGATGACACACAGCACGCCGACCACCGCTACCGCGGCCGCGAGTATCGCCATGAGAACTCCCCTTTCCGGTGGCGGGCACGCTAACCGCCCCCGATACACGCGAGATACACGCCGCCGACACCCCCGCTGTATCGCCCGGCGGTACGTTCCGGCCCCGATGTCGATCAACCTGAATGGAGGCAACATGCGACAGCTCGGCAAACTCGCCGACCGCCTGGTCAGCCGGCTCGTCCCGAAGGCCGACGCGGCCGCGTGCAGCGGCTGCTCGACCGTCCCGTACCACTACGTTGGCCCGTGCAACGGCGGCTACTGGCGCACCCGCACCTGCTGCAACCTGGTCGGCCCCGGCGGCTGCGTCACCCACTGCACCTACTCCTGCTGACCGGCAGGCGGCCGCCGGTAACCGTCCCGGCGGCCGCCGCCCAGCCGTTGCCACATACTCGGTGGATGGGTCTTGGGCAGCTGGGGCATCCCGCTGAGATCGAGCTTCCTGCCGGAAGGATGACGCAAGGCATCGCGCGCCGTGGCGGGCAGCTGCTGCGGCCGACCGGTCCGGGTCCCTTGCAGTACACGGGTTCCTGCAACACCTCGAGTCCGCGGGCTTCGCGGGCGCACCACGCCTCGTCGGTACCGAAGGCGACCACGATATCCTCACCTTCCTGGAAGGCGACGTACCGGTCGATCCCAAATGGCAGCCCGGACGAGGCCACTGGCTGCCGCCGTAAGCCCGCTCGGACGAAGCGCTGCTGGGCGCCGCCGACCTGCTCCGACAGCTCCACCAGACCGCACACGCCTCCTTGCCGCCGAGCGCCTGAAGTACGCCCCGGTGACCGCCGCGGAAGCGGCCGAAGGTCTCGAACACCACGCCCTCGAGCTGCGCTGGCTGCAGTCCGTCCTCCCAGCACTTGAAGTGGCGCTCGCGGACTGACCCACTTGAGTCAGACGGGGGCAGCGCGAATCGAACTGGCGTGCTAAACATCATGCATGCCTCGTCGCCGCGATCCCGGAGCGCCACGGGTCGTGCACCGCACCGCCCGAGTCGGTCTGCACAGGCTGACCAATGTTCAGCGCAAGCGCTGCTTCGGCTTGTTGCGCTCCGCCGCGGACGTCTGGTCCTGCGCGCTGGAACTCAATGCGTGGCGCCGGCAACGCCGCGACACTCCACTGGTCTCGCTGGAGGCGCTCTACAGAGAGCTGACGCTGGCCGGCCCTGGCGCATTCGGCGAACTCGACGCGGTTGGCGCTCGTTCCGTGCTGCGCCGGTTCTCCGATGCCTGGTTCTCGGCGGCGAAGCGGCGTAAGGCGGGAGACCTGACCATCCGCTTCCCCCGGCGACGGCGCGGGCTGATGGCCGTGCGCTGGCACCACGGCGTCTTCAGATTGCAGGGCCGTCGTTTGCGGCTTCCGGCAGCACTCGGGTGCGATCCGTTGTGGGTACAGCTGGATCGGGAGGTGCCGTACCCGGCCGAGCAGGTCCGGTCCGTGACCCTGCTCGCCGACGGCGGTCGCCTGTGGGTCGACGTGACAGCCGAAGTCCCCGTGGCGACCTATCCAGACACCAAACGGCCCGATCCGGACCGCGTTGCCGGCGTCGACCTCGGCATCATTCACCCCTTCGCGGTCGCCGGTCCGGAGGGACAGGCGTTGCTGGTGTCCGGCCGGGCGATCCGCGCCGAGCACCGGATGCACCTGGCCGACACGAAGCAGCGGCGTCGGGCGGTGGCCAAGCGAGCACCGATGCCGGGCCGGCGCCGATCGCGGCGCTGGCAGCAGTACCGTCGCCGGGAACAGGTCGTGCAGGGCCGCTACCTGCGGCGTGTTCGTCAGGCCATGCACGAGGCCGCCCGGATGGTCGTCGACTGGGCCGTCGAGCATCGGATCGGGACCCTGGCGGTTGGGGACCCGCGAAGCGTGCTGACCATTCCGGCCGGGCGGCGGCACAACCTGCGGGTGCGCAACAACTGGCGGGTGGGCCAGCTCATGGCGATCCTGCACGACAAGGCCGAGCTGGCCGACATTTCCGTCCGGCTGGTGAACGAACGCGGTACGTCCAGCACCTGTCCGAACTGTCGGCAGCATGTTGCTCGACCGGCTGGACGTACGACGATCTGCAAGTCCTGCAACACCATTGGGCACCGTGACCTGTTCGCGGCCGCCATCATCGCCACCCGCACGCCAACTGATGCGAGTGGCGGCCTCACCACGGCGGCGGCTGTGCTGCCGCATGTGGTCACGCACCGTCGAGCGGGGCGGCACCTTCCCGGTGCCGGCCTGTCCCGGCGTGACCCCCGCCGACCACACCGGTCGTCACCGCCGTCGGTGACGACCGGAGAGGCGCCGAGAGGGTCGGTTGGCCGGCTGTGGCCCGCCTTACCGACAACGGTAGGGAGTCGCTCGCCAAATCCATGCGGCGAGGAGTCGCAATCACCGCTCAAATCTGGGTTGCGAACGCGATGACAGCACTACACGCATTGCACTAGCTCATGTTGAGAAGGAGGCGAGACGCCGTCGAGGCGCCGTCGGTGCGGATCGTGGCGGCCACCGCGGTCGCCCGTTCGCGGACCTCCGGCGCGAGGGCGGTCCGCAGCGCGTCGCCGAAGGTGGCGGCGCGGGATCCGATGCCCAGCGCCGTCACCCGGTCGGCGAAGTACGGCTGGTCGGCCCACTGCGGCACCACCACCTGCGGTACGCCCGCGCGGGTGGCGGTCGTCGTGGTGCCCGCGCCGCCGTGGTGGACGACTGCGGCCACGCGGCGGAACAGGTGCTGCTGGTTCACCTCGCCGATGACCAGGCAGTCCGCGTCGTCGTCGACGCCGGCCAGCTCCGCCCAGCCCCGCCCGACGATCGCGCGGTGTCCGGCGGCGCGGATGAGCGAGATGGCGGACGTGGCGAAGCCGGCCGGCGCGGGCATGCTGCCGAAGCTGACGTACACCGGCGGCGTTCCCGCTTGCAGGAAACTGTCCACTTCGGACGGCAACGGACGCTCGTCGCGCAGGAACCAGGCGCCCGTCTGCACGATGTCGGCGCCGCCCGGCCACGGGGCCAGGGTCGGGTCCGCGGCCAGCCAGGGCTGTTCGCCGCGAACGAAGGCGCGCACGTCGTCGACCGGCGGCAGGCCCGCGGCGGCGCGGTGCTCGTTGAGCGGTTCGCGCAGGAACGCGTTGTGGTTGGCGACATCGATCGCGTCGAGCTCGTCCGGATCGTGCACCTCGGCCGGCACCGGGCGGCCGGGCAGCGGCGACGGGCGGTGGTGCGGCGAGGGGAGGAAGATCGGGCAGTAGCTCACGTTCACCGCCGGCACCTTCAGCAGTTCGGCGACCGACCGCGCCCCGGCCGCGACCGGCAGCAGCCCGCTCGTCACGATGGCGTCGCACCCCTGGGCCGCGGCCGCGAGCCCGTCGAACTGCGCCGCGATGAGCCCGGCCGCGATGCGCTGCACGTCGGGCGCCGCGGGCCGTTCGCCGTGCGCGATCTCCTTGGCGGGCCGCCCGACCGGCACGAGTGGTACGCCGAGCTCGTCCAGCCGCGCCGCGCAGTCGGGCGGTGCGCACACGATTGCCTCCGCTCCCATGGCACGCAGTCGCAGGGCCAGCGCCGCGAGCGGCTCGACTCCCCCGCGCGAGTCGTACGTCGACAGGATCACCCTCATGACCTGCGATTCTGCGCCCTGGCCGGGGCCTTGCCGCAAGCCCCGGCCGGCGTTGTACGGTTGAACGGGAGGGGCGCTCAGCCGGGGTAGCAGATGAGCGTGATCGGCCTCGACACCTGCGTGACGGTGGTGAGCGCTCCGGTGTCCTTCGCGATCAGTTCGATCGACACCGTTCCTGCCGTGTACGGGTCGCTGCGGCTCGGCGTGACGTGCAGCAGCAGCGGGCCGTCGGGGTGGATGCCGATCAGGTACCGCTCGTCGGGCTGCCCGTACTCGACGCCCCCGTTGAGGGAGCGCTCGGCGGCCGGGATCGCATCGGGCAGCGGATACCGCTCGCTCAGCCGCCCCGCGTCGAGGTCGAACCCGACGAGGTACCGCCCGGCCGTGTCGCGGGTACCGATGAACAGCGTGCGGTCGTCCGGCCCGAGCATCGGCGTCGCGAGGTCGGCCGGCACCGACTCGGTCGGTCGCAGCCCCAGCTCCGCGGCGGGGATGTCGCGAAGGACCCGTCCGGTGGTGCCGTCGGCCAGGCGCAAACCCGCCAAGGGGGCCGGACAGAGCACCAGCATCCCCGAGTTCCGCACCGCACACACCCGGTCGTCCAGTGGCACCGTTGCGCGGGACCCTCCGGCGGCGAGGTCCACCAAATACGTGACGCCGACCTGCAACACCAGCCGCCGCCCGTCGGGCGACCAGTGCGGGCCGGCCGTCGTCGCGCCGTTGCCGCCTCCGCCGAACTCCTGCCGCGCGGTGCCGGTCAGGTCGCGCAGGACCCAGGTGCCGTCGGAGCGCGCGACGAGCAGCCAGCGCCCGTCCGGCGAGATGCCGTCCACGCGCAACCCGTCGACGCGGTACTGCCTGCCGTCCGTCATCACCACGACCCAGCCGGCGTCACCCGAATAGGCCAGCGCGGCCCGACCGGCACCGTGCTCGCCCGGCAGCACCGGCGGCGACGCCTCCGCCACGAGCCGCGCCGGCAGTCCGGCCGCGACCGGCGCCGGGTCCGGCCCGTCGTGGCCGCCGAACGGCAGACCGACCGCGAGCAGCCCGGCCACCACGAGCAGCGCCGCCGCGACGGGTACCAGCCGCGTCACCAGCTGCCGCCGCTTGACCACCCGCACCGCGCGGTCGGTCACGTCGTAGGTCCGCGCCTCGCCCGCCTCCTCGGCGAGCAGCTGCCTGAGCCCGGTCATGCCGGCACCTCCGCATCCTCGATGAGCTCGGCGAGCTCGGGCGCGACGACCCGCAACCGGGCCAGCGCATGATGGGCCTGACTCTTGACCGAACCGGCGGAACACCCGAGCGCGTCGGCGGTGTCGGCCTCGGACAGATCCTCGAAGTACCGCAGCACGATGACCGCCCGCTGCCCCGGCGCCAGCTTCGCGAGCGCGTCCCGCAACACGATGCGGCGCACCGCCTCCGCCGACTCGTCCCGCCCCGTGGCCCGCTCGGGCGGGTCCGCCGTCGGCGTCTCCGGCACGCGCTTGCCCCGCCACGACGAGACATGCTCGTGGTACAGCGCCCGCCGCACGTACGCGTCCGGCGCCCCGGCCGCACTCACCCGCCGCCAGTGCCTGGCCACCTTGACCAGCGTGACCTGCACCAGGTCCTCGGCCTTGTGATGGTCGCCGGTCAACAGATACGCGACCCGCGACAACTGCGCCAGCCGCGCCGCCACGAACTCCCGAAACCCTGCCTCATCGTCCACCAGCACCCCTCAAGACGTCGTGTCACCCCCGTACACGAACGCTGCCGCTCCGGAGGTTGGCACCCGCCCGGGAAAGGTTCAGCCGAGCACGGCGCGGCGCAGGGCGAGGGGTGAGCCGTCGCAGCTGCGGGCCAGTTGTAGCAGCCGCGGCCCGCTGTCCGGCGAGCCGCCGCCCAGACCCGCCAGGATCTCGACGGAGTCGGCGACGGTCAGCGGGCCGAGTCCGATGTGGACGGTACGGTCGTGCACCGCGAGTCGAGCCCGGCTGGTGATGATGACCGCGCTGCCGGCCGTGGCGGTAAGCAATGGCCGGACCTGAGACGAAGCAGCCGCGTCCTCCAGAACAACCAGCAGGCGGCGGTTGGCGGCGATCGTCCGGTACCGTGCGGCGGCTTCTTCTTCCGAATCGGGAATCTGCCCCGCAGGCACGCCGAGCGAGCGCAGGCACTGCCCCAGCACGTCGACCGGACGGCGCACGGGCCGCGCCGGATCGGACCCATGCAGGTCCACATAGAGCTGCCCATCGGGAAAGTGCCGCCCAAGCCGAGTCGCCACCCGCACGGCCAGAGCCGACTTCCCGATCCCCGCCGGCCCGTCGAGCGCAATGAACACCGGCCCGTCGGAGCGCAACACCGCCTCCGCCATCGTCGCCTGCTCCCGGTCACGCCCCACCAGCAGCATCGCGTCCGCCGGCAGCTCCCGCGGCACCGATTCCATGACGGCAGCACCATCGAGCGCAGGATCCCGGCGCAGCATCGCGCGGTGCAGGCGGATCATCTGCGGCCCGAGGTCGACGCCCAGGCGGTCGGCGAAGCAGCGGCGGGCCTCGGCGAACGCGGACAGCGCGGCCGCCACGTCGCCGGTGCGGTACAGGGCCAGGACCAGCTGCGACCACAGCCGCTCGCGCAGCGGGTGCTCGTCCAGCAGCCGGCGCAGGTCGGAGACGACGCCGATGCCCTGGCCCAGGCGCTGCTTGGCGTCGATCCAGTCCTCGATCGTCGTCAGCCGCTGTTCCTGCAGCGGGCCCAGGCACCGGTCGAGGCCGGCCGAGCGCTCCAGGTCCTCGCCCGGCCCACCCTTCCAGAGGGAAACCGCCCGCCCGAGCAGTTGCACGGCGCGGGCCGGTTGGCCGGCGGCCAGGGCGGCGCGGCCGTCGGCGGTGAGGCGGCGGAACGCGGTGACGTCGAGTTCGTCGTCGCCGACGGCGAGCCGGTAGCCGGGTCCGTGCCCGCTGAGCCGCACCGCGCCGGTGGCGTCGACGAGGAGCCGGCGCAGGCGGGAGGCGTACGTGCGCACGTTGGCCACGGCGGACCTGGGCGGGTCGCCGTCCCACAGCATCGCGACCAGGCGGTCCAGCGGCACGATCCGGTTGGGTTCGAGCAGCAGGGCGGTCAGGAGGCTGCGCTGCTTGGCCGGGCCGATGGGCAGCGCGGTGTCGTCCCGCCAGATCCGGACGGGGCCGAGCAGCTGGAACTTCACCCGCACACCCCCGTGTGACGAAGTCGCTCGATACTTCGCAATATTTGAACACGTGATCGCAAGAATCCGCCATAGTAGGATCATCGGGATGACGTACCCGCGGCGGCACTTTCTGACCAGGGTCGAGGGCGTGCACGACGTCGCCGCGGGCATGCGTCAGGTCGATCTCGTCGGGCCGGAGGTGCCCCGGCTGCGGTTCCGCCCCGGTGCCCACGTCGTCGTCCGGGTGCCGAGCGACACCGGCGAGGCGCGGCGGGTGTACTCCATCTGGAGTCACGAACCCCGCCACTCCCGGCTGTCGCTGCGCATCGCCCTGCACGACGCCGGCGGCCCGGGCTGCGTCTGGGCGCGCGAGACGCGAGCGAACGACCGGGTGACCCTCGAAGCCCCGCGCAGCAAGATCACGCTCGACGAGACGGCCGCGTTCCACCTGTTCGCGGGCGACGAGACCGGGGCGGTACCGCTGCTGGCCATGCGCGCCGCCCTGCCGAAAGCAGCGACGGTGGTGGGCGTCTTCGAGGCCGCCGGCGCCGCCCAGGAGATGCCGGCCGAGGAGCCGCTCCCGTGGGTGCACCGCGGCCGCGCGTCGGCGGTCGGCTCCCGGGTCCTCCTCAGGGCCGTCAAAGACTTGGAGCTGCCGCCCGGCAAAGGCGCCGCCTACATCGCCGGGGAGAGTGACACCTGCCGGCTGCTGCAGCGCCTGCTCATCGAGGGCCGCGGATTTTTGCGCCGATCGATACACTCCCAGCCACAATGGACACCGGGCCGTCCGGGATTCGGGGCGGGTCAGGACTGAAGGGGACGCGCATGCTCCGCACCTTCCGGCTCACCCTGCTCGGCTTCGCCGTCGTCTGTCTCGTGTCGCTGCTCGCGCAGCCGGGCGGGCTGTTCGAGTTCGCGCGCGGCAACCACGTCAGCACCGCCCAGCTCGCCGACTGCGTCGAGGACTACGACAACGTCGAGCGCTCCACGATCACCTGCACGGCGACGTGGGACGAGGGCGCGGTCCAGGGCACGGTCCACGACGTCGACGCCCCGCACGCCACCGTCACCGACGGCAAGACCAGCGGCAACCACTTCCAGGTCCGCCCGGCCGACGACGAGCTCACCCCGGCCGTCTTCGCCAACGGCACCGACGCCCGCCCGTACGTCGCGAAGTGGGTCTGGCTCGGCGCCGCCGCCCTGGTCCTCGTGCTGGCCCTGGCCGCCTGGGAGGCCGTGATGCTGTTCCGGGCGCCGGGGATGCTCTCCCGCAAGCGCCCGGAACAAGCCACCGTCTAGGAGACCTGCGCGGGCTCCGAGGCCGGAGCGTGGTGCCCGCCGTCGATCGGGTGGGTGCGTTCGAGCTTCGCGCCCTCCACGTCGACGTCCGGCAGGATGCGGTCCAGCCAGCGCGGCAGCCACCACGCCGACTTGCCCAGCAGGTGCATCGCGGCCGGGATCAGCAGCATGCGCACCACGAACGCGTCGATGAGCACGCCGAACGCGAGGCCGAAGCCGATCGGGCGGATGGTCGCGGACTCGGAGAAGATGAAGCCCGCGAACACCGAGATCATGATGACCGCGGCCGCCGTGACCACCGCGCGGCCGGCGAACAGGCCGCGGCGCACCGCGAGGCGGGCCGAGGCGCCGTGCACGTACGCCTCCCGCATGCCCGAGACCAGGAACAGCTGGTAGTCCATGGCCAGGCCGAACAGGATGCCGATCTCGATGGTCGGCAGGAAGCTCAGCACCGGCTCCGGGTCGTGCACCCCGAACACGCCGCCGAGCCAGCCCCACTGGTAGATCGCGGTGAGCCCGCCGAACGCGGCCAGCAGCGAGAGCACGAAGCCGACGGTCGCGGTCACCGGGACCAGGATCGAGCGGAACACGAAGATCAGGATGATCAGCGACAGGCCGACCACCAGCGCCAGATAGATCGGCAGCACGTCGGCCAGCTTCTGCGACACGTCGATGTTGCCGCTGGCGTTGCCGGCCACGCCGAGGTCGACCTGGCCGGTCGTCACCGACAAAGGTGAAAGGTCACGCAGGTCGCGGACCAGCTGGGCGGTGGACTCCGCGGCCGGTCCCTCCTTGGGAACAACCTGGAAGGCCGCCACGGTACCGTCGTCGGACGCTCCGATCGGCGCCACCGCCACGACGTCCTTGGTGGCCGCGATCTTCCCGCCGATCTCGGCCTGGGCCGCGGTCAGGTCGGTGCCGGTGGCCGCCTTCGGCAGGTGGGCCACCACGAGCAGCGGCCCGTTGACGCCGGCGCCGAACTTCGCCTCGACCGTCTTGTACGCCCGGTACTGCGGCGAGTCCTCCGCCTCCGACGAGCCCGTGGGCAGGCCGAGGCGCATCGACATCGCCGGGATCGCGATCACGCCGAGCACGGCGATGCCCGCGAGCAGGGTGAGCACCGAGCGGCCGGTCGACATCGTCTTCTGCGGCAGCGCCGGCTGCGCGGACACGTCGCCGATCGCCCGGCGCTCCTTGCGGCTGAGGATCCGCATGCCGACGAGCGACAGCAGGGCCGGCGTCAGGGTGATGGCGACCAGCACGGCGACCGCGACGCAGACAGCACCGACGGTACCCATGAGGCCAAGAAACGGGATCCCGGTGACGTTGAGCGCCAGGAGGGCCACCAGCACGGTCGAGCCCGCGAAGACGACCGCGTTGCCGGAGGTGCCGTTGGCCAGGCCGATCGACTCGTGCACCTCGACGCCCTGCTTGAGCTGGCGGCGGTGCCGGTTGAGGATGAACAGCGAGTAGTCGATGCCGACGGCCAGGCCGAGCATCACGCCCAGCACCGGGGTCACCGAGATCATGGTGACCACGTCCGAGAACGAGAGCGCGGCCAGCACGCCGACGCCGACGCCGAGCAGCGCCCCGATGATCGGCAGCGCGGCGCCGATGACGGTGCCGAGCATGACCAGCAGCGCGATGGCGGCGATGATCAGACCGGCCGCCTCGCCGGGGCCGAGCACGCTGGGCACGCTCTGCGCGATGTCGTTGGAGACGTCGATGGCCACGCCGTCGATGTGCGCGTCGGCCGCCTTGGCCAGGATCGAGTCCTTGACCGTCTTGGGCACCTCGTGCGTCGGCGTGGTGAACTGCACGGCCCCGATCGCCGCCGACCCGTCCTTGGCCACGGTGCGGATCTCGGCGGCCATCTGCAGCAGCTGCGCGCCGAGGTCGAGCTGCTTGGTCTGGTCGGCGAGCTGGGTCTTGCCGGCGTCGAGCTCCTTTTGTTTCGCGTCAAGCGCCTGCTTTTGTACGTCCAGTTGCTGCTGCTGCGACTCCAGCTGGGCCTTCGCGCTCGACGAGAGGCCGGGCTGGGCCTTCTTCGCGTCGAGCTGCTGCTGGGCTCCGGCGAGCTGGCCCTTGGCCCCGGCCAGCTGGGCCTCGCCGTCGGTGAGCTGCTTGGTCGCCTGCGACAGCTGCATGCGCCCGTCGGTGAGCTTCTGCGCCTGGGCGGCCCGGTCGGCGTCGGTCTGGAACGGGTCGGTGACCCCGCGCACCCCGGGCTCGGTGCCGACGTTCTTGAGCAGCGCGTTGATCGCGGTCTTCTGCTGGTCGGTGAAGGCGGCGCCGCCGGACGTGGAGAACACGATGGTGCCGGTGCCGCCGCTGGCCTTCGGGAACTTCGCCGCGAGCTCGTCGGCGACCTTGCTCGTGGGCGTGCCGGGGATGGTGATCGCCCCGGACAGCGAGCCGGAGAACATGGCGTACGTGGCGCCGGCGATCGCCATGACGACGATCCAGCCGGTGATCACGAGCCAGTGGCGGCGGGCGCTGAAACGCCCGAGCCGGTAGAGCAGTTCGGCCATGGCCGCAGAGTTTCCCTTCGGAATTGGCGAAATCAGGTGGGGAGGTAGCCGTTGCGGATGTTGTCCAGCAGCCGCGTGAGCAGCTCGTCCCAGACCGCCCGGCTCGCGTCGTCGAGGGTGGCGCCGGTGAGTTCGATCCAGCGGCCCGCGATCACCGTGATGCCGCTCATGAGCGAGTGCACCAGCAGCTCGACGTCGAGGGGGTTGGCGCCGGCGTACCGCCGGGTCACCTCGGGTGCCAGCGCCCCCGCGACGCGGCGGAAGGCGGTGTGGGTCAGCATGAACTTGCGCGGGTCGTCCATGTCGTGGCGGCCGCCGAGGATCTTGGTGACCGAGACCACGGCCGGGGCCAGGTCGGCCGCCCGGAACAGCCGGGCCAGCTCGTCGAACATGGAGGCCCGGCTGCCGGCGCCGACGGGCGCGGCCGCCACCTCGGCCAGGAAGTCGGCCACGAGCACGGAGATCACCTCGGTCCCGAGCGTGAGCAGCACGTCGTCGAGCGAGGCGAAGTGGTTGAAGACGGTACGGCGGGCCACGTCGGCCCGTTCGGCGAGCTCGTCGACGGAGAAGGGCGCCCCGTCCCGCTCGTCGATCAGGCTGCGCGCGGCGGCGAGGATCGCGGCGCGGTGCCGGGCCTTCAGCGCCTCCCGACGCCCGCTCGAATGATCAACCACACCCTTACACTAGGTGCAACGATGCACTGGGTGCAAATGACAGGACGTGTCAGTCCGGTGGCGGTTGCGTGTCAGGACGGTCGGCCACCGTACTCACCATGACACAGCATTCCTCCTGGTCGGGCCTGGTCTCCGTCGACGACACCGCACTGTACGTGACCGACACCGGCGGTTCGGGCCGCCCTGTGATCTACCTCAACGGCGCCTACGCCGACCAGTCGCACTTCCGGAAGGTGATCGCCGGGCTCGGCGACGGCTACCGGCACATCGCCTACGACGAGCGGGCCCGGGGCAAGTCCAGGACCTCCGCCGACTACTCGTTCGAGGCCTGCCTGCGCGACCTGGACGCCGTCCTCGCGGCGCGCGGCGTCACCGAGGCGCCGATCCTGGTCGGCTGGTCGTACGGCGGCATCCTCGGCTGGCACTTCGCCGACCGGCACCCCGAGCGCGTCGCGGGCGTGGTCGTCGTCGACTCCTTCCCGATCGGCCTGACCGGCCCCGAGGGCGCCGCGCGCATCCGCAAGCTGTTCCGCCGGATGCGGTTCATCCTGCCGCTGGTCAGCCGGTTCGGGCTGTCCGCGCGGATGAGCGTCGATCAGCACGCCGACGTGAACATCGAGGTCAACGAGATCTCGGCGGCCAGCGTGCCGGTCCTGCTGCGGGCCACCTGCCCGGTGCACTTCGTCCTGGCCACCGGCGACAGCCTGGGCAGCGGTGGCGGCGAGATGGACGAGGGCCGCAAGGTGCTCGACCCGATCGTCGCGGCCAACCCGAACGTCAGGATCAGCGCCAAGGTGCCCAGCAACCACTCGAAGATCCTGCGCAACGACTCCCCGGCCGTGGTCCGGGCGGTCCGGGAGCTCCCGGTCTGACGCCCCGCCGTGGATAGCGTCGCTCTCCACTGTCCGGCATGGACTTCCGGCGGAGGATCGACTGCGTTCACCGCGCGGTTGATGATCGGAAAGCTCACCTGGCTTAGCTGCCGATCATGATTGGAGGGCTCAGGCGGACCACGGCCGAGCCGGTGACGCCTGCAGCCGTCGTCCCGGCCGACCGGGACCGCACGCGGCGGGCGAAACGGCGCCGGACATTGCGAGAGGCCTTGATATTCGTCGCGCTGGCCGCGCCGAACTTCGCGCTCATCGTGGTGTTCACGTACCGTCCGCTGTTCCAGAACATCTACTACTCGACCCTCGACTGGACGCTCGGCTCGCCCCGGGCCCGCGCGGTCGGGTTCGACAACTACGTCACCTTCTTCACCTCCTCCGAAGCCGGCGAGGTCCTGCTCACCACGGCGCTGTTCACCGTGGCCACCGTCGTGCTCTCGATGGGACTCGGGCTGCTGGTCGCGCTCGGCCTCAACCGCAAGGTGCGCGGGGCCGGGCTCGCCCAGGCCACGGTGTTCTCGCCGTACGTGCTCTCCGGCGTCGGCGTCGGGCTCGCCTGGCAGTACATCTTCGACCCGACGGTCGGGGCGCTCGGGGCGATCCTGCGCGCGTTCGGCGTGGACAGCCCCGAGTGGTTCAACAACGAGACGCTCAGCCTCGTCATGGTCGTCATCGTGTACGTCTGGAAGAACCTCGGCTACGCGGCCGTCATCTACCTGGCGGGGCTGCAGTCCATCTCCTCGGACATCCTCGAGGCGGCCGCGATCGACGGGGCGGGCGCGCGCCGCAAGTTCTTCTCGGTGGTCTTCCCGCTGCTCTCGCCGACGACGTTCTTCCTGCTGGTCACCAGCACGCTGAACTCGCTGCAGGCGTTCGACCTGATCCGGGCGATGACGCCCCTGGGCCGCGGGACCACGACGCTCATCTACGACGCCTACCTGCGCGCCTTCGGCGGGTACAACCAGGCCGGCTACTCGGCGATGCTCTCGACGGTGCTGTTCGCGCTGCTGGTCGCGCTGACCCTGGTCCAGCTGATCTTCCTCGAGCGACGGGTGCATTACCGGTGACCACAGTGGACTCCAAACCCCTGTCGCGGCGCAACGTGCTCGGCGCGCTCGTGGCCGACTACGTGCCCATCACGCTGGCGATCCTGGTCGTACTGCTGCCGCTGGGCTACCTGATCCTCTCGTCCTTCAAGAGCCCGCCGGACGTCATCACGCGCAACCTCGTGGTGCTGCCCGACCCGTGGCACGTGGCCAACTACGCCGACGCCGCGCGCGAGGTCCCCTTCCCGCGGCTGTTCCTCAACTCGGCCGTCGTCACCGTCGTCGGCGCCGGGATCAAGGTGCTGCTGTCCATCATCACCGCGTACGCGCTGGTGTTCGTGCGGTTCCCGGGCAAGCGCTGGGTCTTCTTCGCCGTGCTGGCCACGCTGATGGTCCCGCCGCAGGTGAGCGTCGTGCCGAACTTCACCTTCATCAGCAGCCTCGGCGGGCAGGACACCTACTGGGGGATCATCCTGCCCGGGCTCGGCAGCGGCTTCGGCACGTTCCTGCTGCGCCAGTCCTTCCTGCAGTTGCCCGCCGACGTGCTGGAGGCCGCGGAGGTCGACGGCGCCGGGCACTGGCGGCGGCTGTGGCGGATGGTGGTGCCGATGGCGGCGCCCAGCATCGCCACCGTGGCCCTCGTCAACATCGTCTTCGAGTGGAACGACTACCTCTGGCCACTCGTGATCGTCTCCAACCCGGACATGATGACCCTGCCGGTCGGCCTGACGCTGCTGCACAACAGCGAGAGCGCGGCCGCCTCCTACGGCATCGTCATGGCCGGAACCGTCATGGTGCTTCTCCCCGTGCTCGTGGTGTTCGCCGCGTTGCAGCGCTACATCGTCACCGGCTTGACGCAAGGTGCCGTCAAGGGATGACGAGGGTCATGCGCACTCATCAATCAACCAGGAGGTACAGCGTGTCCTTGTCGCAGCCGACCGACCTCAGCCGGCGGAGGTTCCTCGGCCTCGCCGCCGGTGGCCTGACCGCGGCGGCCCTGGCCGCGTGCGGCGGCGGTCCGTCGACGTCGTCGGACGCCCCGTCCACCCAGCCCGAGCAGAACGACTACACCGGCGTGAAGCCCGCCGGCACCATCACGTTCTGGACGTCGAACCCGGGCGGCTCGCAGGCCGTCACCCAGGAGATCATCGACGCGTTCCACCAGAGCCAGTCCGACATCAAGGTGCAGCTGGTCTCGGCCGGCTCCAACTACGAGGACATCGCGCAGAAGTTCCAGGCCGCGCAGGCCGGCGGCACCCTGCCCGACCTCGTGGTCCTGTCGGACGTGTGGTGGTTCCGGTACTACCTGCAGGACTCCATCGTCCCGCTCGACTCGCTGTTCAAGGCGCTCAACTGGGACACCGGCGACTACCGCGAGCAGCTGCTGAGCGACTACAAGTACAAGAACGCGACCTGGGCGGTGCCGTGGGCCCGCTCCACCCCGCTGTTCTACTGGAACAAGGCGCACTGGGCGGCCGCCGGCCTGCCCGACCGCGCCCCGAAGACGTGGGACGAGTTCGCCGAGTGGGCGCCGAAGCTCAAGTCGGCCAACGCGGGCCTGCAGAACGCCTTCCAGCTGCCGGCCCTCGCGGGCTACGCGGGCTGGAGCTTCCAGAACAACCTCTGGGGGTACGACGGCGGCTGGTCGGCCAAGGAGAGCTTCGACGTCACCTGCGACAAGCCCGAGGCGGTCGCCGGCCTGCAGTTCCTGGCCGACGCGGTGTACAAGGGCAAGTGGTCGGGCGTGGCCGGCAAGGACTCCACCCAGGACCTCTCGGCCGGCGCGGTCTCCGCGACCGTCGGCTCGACGGGCAGCCTGGTCGGCATCCTCAAGGTCGCCAAGTTCGACGTCGGCGCCGGCTTCCTGCCCGGCGGCCCGAAGTCGACCTCCCCGGTCTGCCCCACGGGCGGCGCCGGCGTCGGCATCCCGAAGAAGATCAAGCCCGAGAACCAGGTCGCGGCGGCCACCTTCCTCAAGTTCCTGACCTCGCCCGAGAACACGCTGAAGTTCGCGGCGGCGACCGGGTACATGCCGGTGCGCAAGTCGGCCGACACGTCCTCGCTGACGTCGAAGACGCCGCAGGCCCAGGTCGCGATCGACCAGCTCGCCGTGACCCGCAACCAGGACTGGGCCCGGGTGTTCCTGCCGGGCGCGGACCAGGAGATGGCCAACGCCTGCGCCGAGATCCTCACCAAGAACGGTGACGTGCAGGCCCAGATGACCAAGCTCAAGGGCACCCTCGAGGGCATCTACAACACCCAGGTCAAGCCGAACCTGAAGTAGTGCGAACGGCCCGGGGCCGCGGCGTTCAGGCGTCGCAGCCCCGGGACCAGGCCGCCGCGGCCCGCAGCGAATCGGGCGCGAAGGTGGTCCGGAACGGCTCCCCCTGCTCGGCCCGCACCTCGACCTCGTGCTCCCCGACGAACGCGGCCCGCTCGAAGACGTCCTCGGGGGCGTTCACCTCGTAGGAATGGGAGAAGCAGGCCACGTTGTCCGCCGACTCGCGGCTGCCCAGCCCGGACCGCGTCCGCAGCCGCAGGTAGTCGATCGGGTTGCCGGTCTGCGGATAGTGCACGAGCACCAGCTCGAACCGCCCGTCCGGCGAGACCGCGACGCTGGTCGTCGCGCCGCGCTCAACGCCGGCGCCCGCGGCCTCCAGCCCGGCGCAGGCGACGAGCCACGCCACCACAAGCGTGACCCCGACGGCGATCTGCGCCGCGAGCGTCCGCCGGATCAGCAGCGCGGCGCCGACCCCGACCAGGACCACGACCCCGGTCGCCACGAGGACAGTCGTCGACGCCTTGCCGGCCGGAATGAGCGCCACGTAGCGCCACGGATTCGCCGCGGCCACCGACTCCACCACGACCGCGACGAGCGCGAGCGCCCCGAGCACCACCGCGAGGCGCTTGCGCCTCGCACTCACCGAGCTGTCCATGGCCCCCGCCTTCGCACGGTCGTACGGCGGCCCGAGTCTAGGCCGCCGCCGCGCACCGCGTGACCCCGCGCTCAGCCGCTCGCGGCACTGCCCACCGCGTACGCCTCCAGATCCCAGGACGTGACGCCCGCCGCCCCGTCGATGACCATGGGATAGGGGCCCGGACCGACGGCCTCGGAGTCCGACGAGAACACCGTGAAGACGTACTGCCATTGCGCGTCGCACGGGAAGCGCTCGTCGTCGCGGAGTGCCTTCAGCTGGATGTGGACCGGGAGGACGCCGGAGCCCGAGCACCGTCCGCGGAGCTTGATCGCCCGTCCTGCGGGTATGGCGACCTCCACGTGCCCGGCGCCGTACGTCGCCGAGCCCCACGCGGCCACCAGCCGGCCGCCGTAAGGAAAGGACCCGGAGTTCGGCGACGGGCCGCCGGCCGACGCCGGCCCCGCGGCCGCCGAAGGACTCGGCGCCGAGGCGGTGGCCGGCGTCGGGGGGCTCGACGGGCCGGTGCAAGCACCCAGCCCGCCGAGCACGACAACGCCCGTCGCGGCCGCCGAGATCAATGACCGCGTCACAGTGCCTACTTGATGTGGTTGAGGACGGAGACCCCGACGTCGTTCGCGCTCTTGCCACCGGTCGGGATCGACCCGACCTTGGTGGGCACGGCGGTCGGACCGAGCAACTGTACGTTCATCCGCATCTTCGTGTACGACACCGGGTTTCCGTACGCATCCTTCCCGCTGACGCGAACCAGCTCCCACTTCACCGCGACGATCGGCACGATGATGGCCCGCTGGCCCGGCTCGACGCTGTACTCGTTCGAGAGGGTGCGCTCGTTGCCTTTCGACCAGGTGTAGGTGAACGACTCCTCGGCGCTCGCGCTCATGCCGAACGAGCCTGTCACGCCCGCGGTCGCACCGATCTCCGCGGTGAGCTCGCGAGTGCTTCCCAGCGATTCGGACCACTCCGCCGTCTGGGACACCGCGGTCGACGACGAGAAGGTCTCCGAGGTGACATCGTTGCCGAACGGTGCGGACAGGGGTACGTCCTCGAGCACGAACTGCTGCTCGTCGCCGCTGGCCAGAACCGTCTCCGTGAGATACGGGTTCTCCGCGAGGAACGGTGCGACGAAGTGATCCCGGTCGGCGATGCGGGCCTTGGCGGCGCGGCGGCGGGCGCACGCGACGTCACAGTGCGCCTTGGGATTGTTGTCGATCGCGTCCTCGGCCGCCTTCCTCGCCGCGCCCAGGACCCGTCCCTCCGTCTGCACGGCCGACCAGTTCGCCAGGCAGTCGCCCGTGCAGTCCGGCCGCAGCCCGGACGGGTCGGACCGGGTGACCGGCGAGTTGCCGGCGTACGCGTACCCGCCGATCTGGTTGACGTCGTCCTCGAAGACGGGGTCGCGCTGCAGGAACCGGCCGGTGAGCGGGTCGTAGTTGCGGGCGCCGAGCAGGTTGAGGCCGCTGGCCGGGTCGGCGGGCTGGTTGAGGAACGCCCGGTCGTCGGCCCAGGAGCCGGGCACGGTGCCGCGGGTGCCGCCGAACGGGGAGAAGTACCGCCGGCTCACGGTCTGCGCGGGGCCGGCATCGATCGACAGGCCCTGGGTGCCCTGGGCGTTGCCGAACTCGTAGGTCAGCGCGCCGGCCGACGAACGCACCATGGTCACGCCGTCGGACAGGTGGTAGGACCGCAGGCCGCTGAGGGTGTTGGTGCCGATGTCGAGGGTGAGCTGCTCATCGCCGAGGTACAGGGTCACCTTGGTCGACGAGCCGACCTTGTCCCGCTGCAGCAGGAGTGCACCGTCGGCATCGTAGCGGTAGGTGGCCTTGTTCCCCGAGACCGCATCGGTGACCGACTCGGTCTTGTCCTGCGGCGTGTACGTCACGGTCTGGTTGGGGCCCCCGCCGATCGTCCGGCCCGTGGTGTTGCCGGCCGCGTCGTAGCTGTAGCTGTCCGTGGTGTCGGTGGGTCCGTCGTTGAGGACCGACTGGAGCTTGTCGGCGGTGTAGGTGCCGGTGCGTACCACGTCGTGGGCGGCGTTGCCGTCCTGAGCGTGATCGGTCATCGTGGCGCGGTTGCTCGCCGCGTTGTAGGTGTAGGACTGCCAGTACCTGGCCGGGCCGCCGAGGTTCGCCGCACTGCCCGCCGTGTGGTCGCAGCCGCCGATGTTCGGCACCGAGGGCGCGGCCGCCGTGTGGGTGCCGCCGGAGTCGCTCCACGCCTCGGTCAGCCGGCCCAGCTGGTCGTAGGAGAAGCACTGCAGGTCGGTGGCGGCCCCGCCACCCTGCACGTCCCGGATCGCGGTGACGCGGCCGGCCGGGTCGATCAGGCTGACGATGTCGTCGGCGTGGGTGCTCGCGGACTCCCGGTCGATGAACTGCTCGATGATCCGATCGCCGGCCGTGTCGTAGTGCGTGGTCTTCACCACCTGGTTCGGCATGTCGCCGAGCGTCGTCGTGGTGTGGTTGCCGTACGGGTCGACGACGACCGAGGTGAGCATGGAGGAGTTGCCGGCGACCACGGTCGGGACGCCGTTCTGGTTGTACTGCGTGGTGACGGTCTCGGCCGGCAGTCCGCCGTCGCTGTTGTACGTGGTCGCCGACGGCAGCCCGGTGATCGTCTTGTAGGAGGTGCTGCTGGTGTACGTGCCCGCGAGCTTGGCCTCGTCGGCCGGCCCGGCCGGGATCGTCACCGCGGTGCCCGTGATGGACCCCCGGTTGTTGTACCCGGTGACCGCCTTGACGTACGCGGAGCCGTTCGCACCGCCCACGTACGCCGTGGAGGTGGCGAGCTTGCCCTTGCCGCCGGGGGCCGTGTCGTACTCCCATTTGGCCAGCAGTGTGCCGCCGTCGCTCTGGGTCGACTTGCGCCCGAGGCCGTCGTACGTCCACGTGATCGTCTTCGGCCGGGCGTCCGCCCCGCTGAGCAGATCGCCGGCCGGGCTGTAGTGGGTCGTGACGGTGCCGCTGTCCGGATCGGTGGCCGTGGCCGGGTTGCCGTGCAGGTCGTAGGTGTAGGTCCAGACCCGTCCGCCCGGGGCGGTCACCTTCGACCGTTTGCCGTCGGGGAAGTAGCCGTAGGTGAGGATCGACGCGTGGGCGGCGTTGCCGTCCGGAGTCGCCGTCGTGTAGCTCCACAGCGCGGTGGTGCGCCCGCGGGCGTCGGTGAACGTGCTGGTCGCCGTGCCGCCGGTGGGCGGGGTGACGTCCGTGCGGTCGCCGCCCGGGTAGGCCGTGGTGGTGGTCCACTGGGGCTGGCCGAGGGCGTACAGGGTGACGGCGGTGGTCCGGCCCTGCCCGTCGTAGGTGTTCACGTTCTCGCCCGGAACCGAGGCGTCGGCGGCCGGGTAGAGCGTCGCGCTCGGGAACGCCGTGACGTAGAACGGGCGGGTCTTCTTGGTGGCCCACCCGTGCGTGTCGTAGAAGGTGTCGGTGACCAGCGAGCCGTTGCTGCCGTCGAGGGAGACGCTCTGGGTCTGCCGTTCCCGGCCGAGGGCGTCGTAGATGGTGTAGGCCCAGGCGTAGGTGGCGTCGTCGCGCAGCGTCCTCGTCGAGGAGAACGACGGCGACACGGTGCCGTTGACGCTGTAGGCGCACACGATGCTGGCCGACTGGGTGGTGGCCCGGCCGGGCAACCAGACGCCGGTGACCCGGCCCAGGCCGTCGTACGCCTCGGAGGTGGCGTTGTCGTTGGGGTCGACGGTCTTCGTCGGCACCTGCCGCGCCTGGTCCATCGTCGTGACGGTCTTGAGGTGGAAGGTCGTGTCGGTGCTCGTGATGCCCGTCGGCAGCTGCCCGGACTCCGGCGTGTAGACCGTGGTGCTGACGAGGCCACGCGCGTTGGTGCCCGACGTCGGGCGGCCGTACGGGTCGAACGTCGCGTCCGAGACGGTTGCGGCGTAGGCCGGCGTGGAGCCGGTGTACGAGTCGACGTCCTCGACGCGGGTGACGTTGCCGACGTCGGTGATGACACCCGGTGCGGCGTTGCCGTCATAGTAGGTCTGCGTGTCGGCGATCGTGGTCGCCGCGCCCGGCGCGGTGGCGCAGGCCCCGGCGACGGTGAGGTTCCGCTTCGCGTAGCCGACCATGCCGGCGTTGCTGCCGGCCGGCGGTGTCGCGTAGGTGGTGGTGGAGCACGTCTCCTGCGAGTCGGCGGTGCCGAGCAGGGACACGTCGCCCTGGTCGTCGCTCTGCTGCAGCAGGCCCGTCGTGGCGGAGAACGTGTCGGTCCGCTTCACCGTGCGCCAGGCGCCGGTGCTCAACAGCGTCAGCCGCTTGCTGGTGCCGACGTTGACGAACTGGGCCAGCTTGGCCGGCAGGCCCACCTGGGCGGTCTCGGCGTGCGACGCGGTCTGGGCCGACCACGGCAGGCTGATCTCCTTCGCCGTCACCGTGCCGCCGGCCTGGGTGTAGGTGTCCATCTCCAGAGCCGTGTCCGCGTACTGGTTCGCGTCCACGACCGCGTCGCCGGTGCTCGTCGTGACGGTGACCGACTTCTGGGAGCCGCCCGTCTGGCTGGTGTAGTCGCCGTGCATGCCGCGCAGGTACGTCGTGGCCGTCTGCGTCACCGGGTCGGGCGCGGCGCCCGTCGTCTTGATGACCTGCCCGAAGCCCCGGAACTGGTTCCAGGTGCGCTCGGCGTTCTTCGTGGTGACCGCGTCGTCGCGGTGCCAGGCGGCGTCGCCGACGTAGCTGAAGTGCGACTCCATGTCCTTGGCGCCGGCGATGACCGGGTCGTGCTGCACGACCTTGGCCACCACCCACTTCTGGAACCAGTCGGCGACCGGCGCCGGCTGGCCCTGCCCCTGCCAGTACTGCTGGTAGCACAGCATCGTGTTGTTCGTCGGCGACGGCAGGTGCGATGCCCCCGGCGTCTGGTCGCACGCCTGGATCGTGGCGGTGCTGTTGGCGTACGTGACGGTGATCTGCTCGCCGGTCTCCGTGGTGATCTTGTCGAGGCGCTGGTGGTTGTAGGCCGGCCAGGTCCCCGAGCCGGGCACCCGGTTCGCCATCGTCTGCGTTCCCGTGAAGATCACCGGTGGCAGCGAGACCGCGGTGGTGGCGTTGTTGCCCGTGTGGGTGATCGAGTCGAGCCACAGCGACGGGCTGGAGCCGTCGTTGGGGTCGGGGAACGAGTGGGCCAGCGCGTAGGTGTCGACCGGCTTGTACGTCCCGCCCTTGTTCACCAGGGTCTGGATCTGACTCAGCTGTACCGTCGAGAAGTACGAGATGCCGCTGTTGAGGCAGGTGCCGGTGTCCGCGCAGATCTGGTCGAACGGCGTGTCCGGCCAGTCGGGTGCCGTGGCCTTCGTCAGGTTGCCGTAGGAGGAGCACTCGCTCGCCGAGCCCTTGCACCGCTGGGCGGTGGTGAACACGATCTGCGCCGCCGGAACCGGCGAGGCCTGGCCCGCCACGTCGGACCTGCGCCAGCCGTAGTTGATCTGCTTGAGGTACCCGCCGCGCACGTACTGGGTGTTCGTGTGCGCGCTGCCGCGGGCGTAGTAGTTGGTCTCGGTGCCGTAGGAGTACGTCGTCGTGTTGCCGTGCGGGTCGACGACGTAGTCGAGGTTCCAGCGGTAGGCCATGTTGGACGCGAAGCTGTTCGTGCCGGTGCCGGAGCTGTAGCACGGATCGCCGGACTTCGGGCAGTACACCGGCTGCGTCCAGGCGCTGCTCGAGGCCGGGTCGACGCCCGTACCACCCTCGGCGGAGGGCAGGTGACCGGCGCCGAAGTACATGCGGGTGCCGTCCTGCAGCGTCACGACCCAGTACTCGCCGTTGTAGGCGCCGTTGCTCCCGCCGGTCCTGAGCTCGATGGCCGCGCCGTTCTCGTTCGCCAGGTGCCACGTGTGGGCCGAGTCGTCGTAGACCAGGCCGCCGGACATGCCGGCGACGTCGACCGACACCTCCTGGCCGCCCCAGCCCCAGCAGCTGTCGGTGGAGTTGGCGACGCCGTCGTCCTTGCACGGGATGTACGACCGCTCGATGTAGCCGGGGTTGTACGACCAGCCCGAGCCCACCCAGTCCGACTGGGCGTTCGTCGAGGCCGTCATGCCGTCGACCGAGGCCGAGGAGTAGGCCAGGGTGATCCCCGGCGTATTGCCGCCCAGGGCCGGCGGCGCCGCGATCGGATACGAGTAGGTGAAGCTGCCCGTCCCGCTCATCGACCAGGCGTCGGAGGGCTTCAGGCTGGTCGCCTTGTAGTTGCCGGCCGAGCCGTCCGGGGCGCTGTCGACCGCGAGTACGGCCGTGCCGCTGCTCAGGCGGGTGGCGAAGGCCGGCGTCGTCACCGTCGTGGTCAGGCGGCCCGAGCCGGGCTCGACGGTCGTCGGCACCGGGGTGCGGGTCTGGCACTCGGGCAGATCCGGGGTGCTCAGTGCGCACGCCGGCAGCTGGACCAGGCGCAGCCGCTGGGCGTAGTTGCCGCCGAAGCGGCCCGCGAACGCGTCCGGGGCGACCTGGACCCGCACCGGCGCGGCGCCCGTGGCGCCGTCGGCGCGGGAGACCGAGAGCAGCAGGCCCGAGTCCACGTGGGCCTGGGCGGCGCGGTCCTGGCGGGCGATCTCGACGCGGACCAGGCCCGGTGCGTCCGCGTTGCCGCCGACCCAGACCGGGGCGCCGTCGACGGCCGCCGTGGTGCCGCGGTGCTGGCGTTCCTGCTGGTCGAGGGTGCGGGCCGGGACGCCCGCGGTCGCGGCCAGGGACAGGGTCTGGACGCCGGGCACCGGGTCGGTCCGGTGCGGGGTCCGGTACTGGGCCATCTGCGCCGGCGCGGCGCCGCCGGCGGCTCCCGCCCGGGGATCGCGGGGCACGCCCTGCGTGGCCGGCCTGGGCGTGTTCGGCGGGATCCAGGTGCCGCCCTTGCCGGGCGGGGCGGCCACCGCGTTCGCGGCCAGGGCCAGCTGCGCGCCGAGGATCACCGCCGTCACCAGCGCGACGCGCCGCCGCCCGACCAAGATCAACTTACCTGCAGGACCGTCCACCAGCAACCCCCGTCGCCCAGGCGGCCGCCACCATCCACAGTGGATGAGAGATGACGGCACACGTCAATGCCTGAGCGAGAACGTAGACCCTGAAAGGCATTCCGCGGCGTCCCGTTGCGTGTGGTTCAAAACACACGCGGTGAGCGCAGCGCCGCCGAGCTGCGGATGTCCGTTTCGCGGATCGGAAGATGTCCACTTTGGACGGCTAAGCGACCATGAGTACTGGACGGTTGCGGTCGGCGCGAGAGATCGCCGTCGCTCTATCATTTGCGCCAATTCCGCGACCCGGAAACGGGGCTGGGTCGCCGCGGGCTCGCGTGTCGCCGGGTGGCGATGCGCGCTGGGCCGCGGCCGGTCCCTACGCCGGCCACACACCCAGGAGACCGCACGATGCAGATCAGGCAACGCCGCGGACGTCCGCGGCTCGCGGCGGCGCTGGCCGTCGCGCTGGCCTTACCCGCCGCCGCCGTCACGTTCGCCGCACCGGCCGGCGCCGCGCCGGCCGGTCCGCCGCCCGGATCCGAGGCCGCCGCGACCGCGCAGGCCAAGGCCGGCGGCAAGGCGGTGGCCGTGGAGTCGGCCCGCACCGCCTACAGCGAGACGCTCGCCAACCCGGACGGCTCCTTCACGTTCACCTCGAGCGCCCGGCCGCTGCACGGCTGGAACGGCCAGGCCTGGGCCGCGCCGGACGCCACCCTGCGCGCCGGGGCCGACGGCACCCTCTCCCCCGCCGCCGCGGCCTCCGGGCTGCGCCTGTCCGGCGGCGGCACCGGCCCGCTCGCCGTGTTCGACGACCGCGCCGGGCACCTCATGTCCGTCGCCCTGCCGATGGCGCTGCCCAAGCCCAGCCTGGACGGCGCGACCGCGGTCTACGCGAACGTGCTCGGCGGGGTCGACCTGCGCGTCACCGCGACCGTCGACGGCGGCATCACCGAGGTCCTCGTCGTGCGCGACGCGACCGCCGCCGCCGACCCGGCCCTGGCCGAGCTGCGGCTGAGCACGAAGCTCACCGGGTTGCGGATGGCCGCCGACAGCAGGACCCAGGCCGTCAACGCGGTCGACGCCGCCACCGGCCGGTCGGTCTTCGCCGCGCCGCCGCCGCTCATGTGGGACTCGGCCCGCCCGGCCACGGTGCGGGGGCAGTCGCTGCTCAACGCCGAGACCGCCGCGCCCGCCGGGGACGAGCGGCCCGCCGCCTCCACCGACCGCGGCCCCGGCCGCATGGCGCAGGTCACCGCCGTCCCGCTGCGCACCGACGGATCGGCCATCACGCTGGCGCCCCCCGCGGCCGCACTGCGCGGCGCGGACGTCACCTACCCGCTCTACATCGACCCCGCGATCGCCCCGATCACCAGCCCGCAGGCCTACGTGCAGTCGTTCCACACCACGAGCGTGGAGTACAACCCCGGCGACAACCTGCGCGTCGGGTTCTCCGACTGGCCCGACGCCAAGGGGTACAAGCCCGGCAAGACCCGCAGCTACCTGCACTTCGGCCAGATCTCGTCGCTCGCCGGCAAGCAGATCCAGGATGCCCAGATCCAGCTGATCCAGACCAGTTCGTCGTGCACCGGCAGCTTCACGCTCAAGGCCGCGACCACGAACGACTTCGGTCCGAACATCAACTGGGACAACCAGCCGGGCATCGGTGGCAGCCCGTCCGACAGCATCACCGTGAACGGCACCAACGGCGGCTACCAGATCCCGGCCACGAACATCGCGACCAACGCCCGGGACCAGGGCTGGCCGACGGTGAGCGTGGCGTTGTTCATGACGAACGAGGACGACCACTGCGGGTACCGCAAACTCGCCCTGAACCCCGCCCTCGTCGTCACCTACTGGTCCCAGCCCAACCAGCCCACCGGCCTCAGCGCGAACAACGGCGGCCAGTCCTACCCCTGCAACACCACCGCGCCCGGCACCCGCATCCCCGCCGCGGCCAACCACCAGCTCACGCTCGACTACACCGTCTCCAGCCCCGACACCGGCGGCGACAGCCTGTACGCCAACGCCTGGGTCGGCGTCGACGGCGGCAGCCCCGCCTCGATCGTCACGGTCATCCCGTACTCCGGCGGGAACTACACCGTCCACGACCCCATCACGGTGGCCGACGGCAAGCGGTACGCGTGGTACGCCCAGGCCGACAACACCCACCTGTGGAGCCCGACCACCGCGACCTGCTACTTCCAGTACGACGCCACCGCACCGGGCGCACCCGCGGTCAGCAGCACCGCCTACCCGGCCCAGGGCCCGTCGACGGTCACCGCCGGCAACTCGGGCAACCTCACCCTCGCCGCGACCGACGGCGGCACCAACCCGAGCGGCGTCGCGGCCTTCCAGTACAACGTCAACGGTACGAGCGTCACGTCCGGCGGCAGCGGCCAGCAGTCGGTCGCCGCGGCCGGCGGCACGGCCACGATCGGCGTCGCGCTGGCGGCCCTGCACTGGGGCACCAACACCGTCTGGGCCCAGACGGTCGACGCCGCGGGCAACGTCTCGCAGCCGGTGCACTACGACTTCTTCGTCCAGCAGTCGGCGTTCGGGCCGTACACCCCGGGCACCGCGGGCGACATCGACGGCGACAACAAGCCGGACCTGACCACCGTGGACATCGCCGGCAACGTGCGGCTGTACACGAACCCCGACGTCGTGCCGGTGCTGCCCACCGGCAACACCACCGTGGACCCGCTGCAGTACGGCGGGCGGGTGCTCCTGCCGTACAACCAGGACACGCTCTGGCCGAGCGGCACGTTCGCCGGGGCGATCGTCGCGCACGCCGGCTCCTTCAGCGGCAAGAACGCCGACGACCTGCTCCTCATGCAGAACGGCAGGCTCGCGGTCGCCCAGAACGCCGCCGGCAACGGCACGACCTGGACGATGACCAGCGCCATCGACAGGCCCGCCTGCTCCGGCTGCTCCGGGTACAACGCCGACGACTGGTCGGCGGTCCGCCAGATGATCGCGGTCCCGCCCACCACCCCGGGCGGCCGGCCGAGCATGATGACGCTGGAGTTCTGGCAGGACAACATGCAGCTGTGGCTGTACACGCCGACCTCCGGCGCGATCGGCTTCAACGCGCCCACCCGCATCGCCGGCAACTACTCCGACTGGGCCTGGGAACAGGCGCAGCTGCTCGGGGCCGGGCCGTTCCCCGGGCTCGCCGGCACCACCCTGCTCATCCGCGGGATCGGCACCGGCAACGTGACCGCGCTGGAGAACGCCACCGTGCCGCTGACCGGCTCGCCGGCGACCACCAACCGCCAGATCATCGGCGGCGGCTTCTACCAGTCGTCGGCGGCCATGTCGACCGCCGGGCGGGTCGACCCGCAGGGTCACTGGGCGCTGATGTCGATCGGCGTCGACGGCAACCTCGGGGTGTTCGACGCGACGAGCAACGGGACCACGACCACGTTCGCCCCCGGCCGGGTCATCGCGGCCAGCGCCTGGACCACGCACCAGGTCGCGATCGGCTCCTCGTACACGCCGCCGAACAAGGTCGGCGTCGAGACCGACGGGCAGACCACGGTCGACCCGCTCTTCCCGGGCTACAACTACTCCGGCACCGCGCTCGCCACCGCCGCGATCGGCAGCGGCGCCGAGTCGTCGTGCCCGTGGGGATCGTGTCAGCCGGGCCTGATGGCGGGCTACTCGGTGAGCGTCGGCGGCGAGAACTCCTTCACCATCGGCGGCGGGCGGTCGAACCACTACGACGTCTGGCAGGCGATCGGGCAGACCCTGCCCGCGCCGGCGGCGGCCGGCGGCGGTCCGGCCCAGCACATCTCGTTCCTGGGCGCCGCCGCGACGCCCGGCGACACCAACGCGACCGGCACGGCCACGGTGACCTTCACCAACGGCCACACCCAGCAGGTCCAGATCATCCTCACCGACTGGGCCCAGGGCAGTGTCCCGCAGGGCGGCAACACCGTCGTGGCCGCGATGCCGTACCGCATCAACGCCGCGACGGGCGCCAGAGACAACGTCCCGGTGTTCATCTACGCCACCGCGGACGTCCAGCTGCTCGACAACGGCCAGCCGCTCGCGAGTGGCAGCCAGATCGCCTCGATCAAGCTGCCGGACAACCCCGCGATGGCCATCTTCGCCGTCTCCGTCTACTGACCACACCGAAGGAGGGCGGCCGGCCTGCGGGCCGGCCGCCCGGACACCCACAAACGCCGGCGACTCCGGTAACATATCGATCGTGACCGCTTCCTTGGAACCGCGGGTGCACGGGATCTGCAACTCCTATGTGGACAGTTATGCGCGGTTGTACCCGACCGCCGCCACCGAGTTCGGCATCAGCGGCTACGACGACCTGCTGCCGGATCTGTCGCCCGAAGGCCATCGGGACCGCGAACAGCTCGCCCGGCAGGCGCTGCGCGCTATCGGGGCCGCGCAGCCGCGGGACGAGGCCGAGCGGGTCGCCAAGGCGGTCTTCGCCGAGCGGATCGGCCTGGAGGTCGAGATCCACGCGGCCGGGCTGCCCGCCGGGTCGCTCAACATGACGTGGAGCCCGGTGCAGGAGGTGCGGCAGGCGTTCGACCTCATGCCCGCCGACACCGAGCAGGACCGGGCGGCGATCGCGCGGCGGCTCCGTCAGGTACCGGCGTCGCTCGCCGGGTACCAGGTCTCGCTGCTGGCCGCGGCCGGCCACGGGATCGTGCCCGCCATCCGGCAGGTGGAGCGGGTCGTCGAGCAGTGCCGCACCTGGTCGGACGGGTACTTCACCGGCCTCGCCCAGCCCGACGAACACGCCGCGCGGGCCGCCGCCGGGGCCTACGCGGAGCTGGGCCGGTTCCTGGCCGAGGAGCTCGCGCCGCGGGCCGGCCGGCACGACGCCGTCGGCGCGGATGTATACCGGCTGTGGTCCCGTAAATACCTCGGGGCCGACCTGGACCTCGCCGACGCCTACGCGTGGGGCTGGGAGGAGTTCGGCCGCGTGGAGCACGAGCTGGTCCAGACCGCCGCGCGGATCGCCGGCGGCGGCGGGCCGGCCGAGGCGGCGGCATTACTTGACGCCGACAGACGGTACAAGATCAGCGGTAAGGACGGATTCCGACGCTGGCTGCAGGAGCTGTCCGATCGGGCCCTGGCCGAGCTGCGCGGCACGCACTTCGACATCCCCGGCGAGCTGATGCGGCTCGAGTGCCGCATCGCGCCGTCCGGGGGCGGGATGGGCGCCTACTACACCAATCCGGCCGACGACTTCAGCCGGCCGGGGCAGATGTGGTGGTCGCTGCCCGCCGACCGGGAGGAGTTCTCGACGTGGCGGGAGCTCAGCACGGTGTACCACGAGGGCGTCCCCGGCCATCACCTGCAGATCGGCACCGCCGTCGCCACCGCGGGGCTGAACCGGTTCCAGCGGCTGCTGTGCTTCATCGACGGCCACGGCGAGGGCTGGGCGCTCTACGCGGAGCGGCTGATGCGCGAGTTCGGGTACCTCGACGACGGGCAACTGCTCGGCATGCTCAACAAGAGCCTGTTCCGCGCGGCCCGGGTCATCGTCGACATCGGCATGCACCTGGAGCTTGCCATCCCGGCCGGCAGCGGGTTTCACGAGGGCGAGCGGTGGACGCCCGAGCTCGGCCTCGAGTTCATGGCCACCCGGACGCTGACCGACAAAGCCCGGGCCCGGGACGAGATCGACCGGTACCTCGGCTGGCCCGGCCAGGCCCCCTCGTACAAGCTCGGCGAGCGGCTGTGGCTGGAGCTGCGCGAGGAGGCCCGGTCCCGCCGCGGCGCCGCGTTCGACCTGCGGCAGTTCCACATGGACGCGCTGCGCCGCGGACCGGCCGGGCTGGGGACGCTGCGGGACCTGGTCCTCCCTCCACAGTAGACCGACGACGGGCTAGACCGGTGACAGCCATCCGGCGTGCGCGGGCGAGCCGGAACCGCGGACGAGGTCCTGGTACGCCCGCCGGATCCGGCTCGTCACCGGGCCGGCGGCACCGTCGCCGACCGGCATGCCGTCGATCGTGCCGATCGGGAGCACCTCGACGCCGGTGCCCATGAGGAACAACTCGTCGGCCAGGTACAGCTCGGTGCGGTCGACCTCGCGGTGCACCAGGGCGATCCCGAGCTCGGCGCACAGCTCGGCCACGGTGGACGCCGTGATGCTCTGCAGGACGTCGCTGGTGAGCGACGGCGTCACCACCTGCCCGTCGCGGACCAGGGCGACGCACGAGCTCGGCGCCTCGCTGACCTTGCGGCGGTCGTTGAGCAGGATCGGGAAGTCGTGGCCGTTCTGCCGGGCCTCGATCAGCGCCAGCCGGCCGTTGTGGTAGTTGGAGAACGCCTTGACCCGGGCCGGCGTCGACGCGTCGGCCGGGCGGGTCCACGAGCTGACCGCGGCCCGGCAGCCCCGGTCGGCGCCGAGGGCGCTCTGGAACGGCCAGGAGTCGATGACGAGCCGGCAGCGGGCCCCGTCCGGCACCATCACCTCCCGGATGACGCCCTCCGGGAAGATCCAGGGCCGGACGTAGGTGTCGGTGCGGTACTCGTTGACCCGCAACAGTTCCAGCACGCCCGCGCGCGCCTCGGCGAGGTCGAACGGGACGTCGAGGCGGCAGATCCGGGCCGAGTGCAGCAGCCGGGCCAGGTGGTCGTCGAGGCGGAACGCCTGCAGGTGCCCGCCGTCCCGGCCGACGTAGGCCTTGATGCCCTCGAAGACCGCGGTGACCCCGGCGTGCCCGGCCGCGTTCACGTGGACGGTGGCCTGGTCCCAGGCGATGATCTTGCCGTCGCTCCAGATCCAGCGGGGGTTGCCGGAGGCGTGCGCCAGCGAGGCCAGGCTCACCCCGGGAACCTTCCGTTGGCCTTGACGAAGTTGACGATCCCGCCGGCGTCGATGATGTCCCGGGTGAAGCTGGGCAGCGCGGGCAGGTCGTAGCCGCGCCCGCCGAGGGTGATCCGCCCGCCGGCCCGGTCCAGCTCCACCGCCTCGCCGTCCTGGGCCTCCAGCGCGATCCGGTCGGAGACGAACAGCGGGATGCCGAGGTTGATGGCGTTGCGGTAGAAGATGCGGGCGAAGCTCGGCGCCACGACGGCGGCGATCCCGCGCTTGCGCAGGGCCAGCGGGGCGTACTCCCGCGACGAGCCGCAGCCGAAGTTCCGGTCGGCCACGATGACGTCGCCGGGCTCGGCGTGCTCGGCGAACTCCGGGCGGGCCTCGATGAACGCGGCCTTGCCCAGGTCCTCGTTCGGGCGCAGGTAGGGCGCGTACCGGCCGGGGACGATCTGGTCGGTGTCGACGTTGGCGCCGAACTTCCACACGCGGCTCATGCGGGACTCCCGATCTCGCGGGGGTCGCTGATCCGGCCGGTCAGCGCGGTCGCGGCGGCCACCAGGGGCGACGCCAGGTAGATCTGCGACTTGGGCGAGCCCATCCGGCCGCGGAAGTTGCGGTTGCCGGTCGACAGGCAGACGTCGGCGTCGCCGAGGGTGCCCTGGTGGCGGCCCATGCACGGGCCGCAGCCGGCCGAGCCGAGCACGGCGCCGGCCTGCAGCAGGGTGGCCAGGGTGTCGTCGGCGGCCGCCCGCTCCATCTCCTGGGCCGAGGCCGGGGTCACCATCATCCGCACGCCCGGGGCGATGTGCCGGCCGCGCAGGAAGTCGGCGGCGGCCCGCAGGTCCTGGTACCGCCCGTTCGTGCACGTCCCGAGGAACACCACCGAGACTTCGGTGCCCTGCACCTCGGACAGGTCGACGACCGCGTCCACCGAGTTCGGCTTGGCCACCTGCGGTTCGAGCGCGTCCAGGTCGACGGTCACGGTCCGGCTGTACTGCGCGCCCGGGTCGACGAAGAGCCAGTCCGGCACGGTGAACTGCTCGGCGACCACACCGGTCGGCGGCACGATCCCGGCCTTCGCGCCGAGCTCGACGGCCATGCTCGCGAGGGTCTGCCGGCCGGGCAGCGGCAGCCAGTCGAGGCCGTGGTACTCGATGGTCTCGTACGTGGCGCCCTCGATGGTCAGGTCCCGGCAGAGCTTCAGGGCGAGGTCCTTGACGTCGACGCCGGGCCGGAAGCGGCCGCTCACCAGCACCCGCAGGGTCTCGGGCACCCGCAGCCAGATCTGGCCGGTGGCCCAGACCAGCGCGATGTCGGTGGAGCCGAAGCCGCTGCCGAAGGCGCCGACGGAGCCGTACCCGCACGAGTGCGAGTCCGAGCCCACCACGATCTTGCCGGGCTGGGCGATGCCCTCCTCGACGAGCACCTGGTGGGCGATCCCGCGGCCGGCGTCGAACAGCCGGATGCCCTCCTCCTGGGCGAAGGCGCGGATGGTGTTCTGGGTGTTGGCGGTGGCGACCGAGGTGGCCGGGGCGACGTGGTCGATGACCAGGACGAGCTGGTCGGGGTCGAGCACGTGCGGCACGCCGAGCTGGTCCCGCATGATCTCGATCATGCTGGGGGTCAGCGAGTCGTGGCCCATGACGACGTCCGGCCGGACGATGACCAGGTCGCCGGGGCGCACGGGACGCCCGGCGGCGCGCGAGAGGATCTGTTCGGAAAGCGTCTGGCTCATGCTGTACCTCCGTCAGAGGGTTCTGAATCGAGCTGCTCCAGCACGCGGCGGCGGACCGTGGCCAGCACCGGGGCCCGCACCCCGTCGGCCACGGCGGCGTCGACGGCGCGCTCGACGCGCCGGGCGAGGTCGGGCCGCTCCCACACGTGCTCCAACAGCAGGGCGACGCTGAGGATCGCCGCCGCCGGGTTGGCGGCGCCGGTCCCCGCGATGTCCGGCGCCGAGCCGTGCACCGGCTCGGCGATGCCGGCCCCGTCGCCGAGGTTCAGCGACGGGGCGACGCCCAGGCCGCCGCTCCAGTGCGCGGCGGCGTCGGACAGGATGTCGCCGAAGAGGTTGGTGGTGACGATGACGTCGAACGACTCGGGGGCGCCGACCATCCGCAGCGCGGCCACGTCGACGTAGCACTCCTCGACCGCGATGTGGGCGCTCGGCCCGTTCCAGGCCGCGATCTCCTCGCGGACGCAGTCGCGGAACAGCCCGTCGGTGACCGGCAGGACGTTCGCCTTGTGCACGATGGTGAGCTTCTTCGCGCCCCGGGCGTCGGCGACGCGCAGCGCCGTGCGGGCGATGCGCCGGCTCGCCGCCACCGACGTGACCCGCAGCGCGGTGGCGACGTCGCCGTCGCGGGACTCGCGCCCCACGTACAGGTCCTCCGTGTTCTCCCGGACCACCACCAGGTCCACGCCCGGCCGCGGCGACAGGCCCGCCCGGCTGGCCGCCGGGCGGATGTTCGCGTAGAGGCCGAGCTGCTGGCGCAGGGTCAGGATGGCGCTGCGGTAGCCGGGCACGGACCGGCCGGGCGAGGCGGTGGCCCCGAACAGGGCCGCGCCGCAGCGCCGCACCGCCTCCAGGGTCTCGGCCGGCACCGCCTCCCCGCGGGCCTGGAAGCAGTCCCAGCCCGCCTCGGCCGGCTCGCACTCCACGCCGGGCAGCACGGCCCGCAGCACGTCGACCGCGACCGGCACGACCTCCTGGCCGATGCCGTCACCCGGGATCACGCACAGCCGCGGTCGCACGCCTACCGCCCCAGTCCGTCCACGATGGACAGCAGGGTGGCGTCGTCGATGTCGGTGCCGTTGTGGGCGCGCAGCTTGACCTCGGCCAGCACCCGGTCGAAGGCGGCCTGGCTGGGCAGGTCGACCCGCAGCTGGGTGAGCTTGGCCCGCAGGCCGTGGTGGCCGGTGTGCTTGCCGATGACCAGGCCCCGCTCCGGGGCGCCGACCAGCTGCGGGGAGGCGATCTCGTACGTCGTGCGGTCCCGCAGCACGCCGTGCTGGTGGATGCCGGCCGAGTGGGCGAACGCGTTGTCGCCCACGATCGGCTTGGTGTGCCCGATGGCGACGCCGCTGAGCCGGCTCACCAGCTGGCTCGTGGCGTAGATCTCGTCGAGCTTGAGCCGGGTCTTGCGCCGGTAGTAGTCCTCCCGGATCGCCAGCGCCGCCACGATCTCCTCCAGGGCGGCGTTGCCGGCCCGCTCCCCGATGCCGTTGAACGTGCAGCTGACGATGTTGGCACCGTGGCGTACCGCGGCCAGGGAGTTGGCCACGCCCACCCCGAGGTCGTTGTGGCAGTGGATGCGCAGCCCGACGTCCGGGCCGATCAGCGCCCGGATGTGGGCGACGAGCTGGCCGAACTCCTCCGGCTGGGCGTAGCCGACGGTGTCGGGGATGCTCACCATCGACGCGCCCGCCGACAGCGCCGCGAGGTAGAAGCGCTCCAGGGCCGCGAGGTCGGTGCGGGTCGCGTCCTCGCCGGAGAAGATCACCTGCTGGAACCGCTTGGAGGCGTACCGCACCGAGTCCTCGACCATCTCCAGGACCTCGTCGTGCGTCTTGCCGAACTTGACCCGGATGTGCAGATCGGAGACGGGCGCGACAACCGTGGCGACCGGCTGCTCGGCGAACTTCAGCGCCTCGGCGCCCGCGTCGATGTCGGCGCGCAGGGCCCGCAGCAGCACCGCGGTCCGCCGCCCGGTGACCACTTTGGACACCGCCTGGATCGCCTCGATCTCGGCCGCCGAGGCGCTCGGGAAGCCCGCCTCGATCTCGTCGACGCCGAGCTGGTTGAGCTGCCGGGCGATCTCGACCTTGGCGTCCAGCCCGAACGCGACGCCGGCGGCCTGCTCGCCGTCGCGCAGCGTGGTGTCGCTGATCTGCACGTGGTCAGCCATGATGGTTCCCTCCGAGCGAATGCAGGGCGTCGTGGACGCTGCTGCCCGCGATGACGGCGGCGCTGACCGCCTCGGTGCGCCGGAACGCGGACTCGATGCGCTCCTGGCGCTCGTCGAAGGTCTGCTTGTGCGCCTCCAGCCAGTCCCGCTCGGCCTTGACCATGCGCAGCACCTCGGCGGGCGCGGTGCCGCCCAGGCTCGTGTGGCTGTTGACCGACACGACCGGGTCGAGCACCGGGGCGAGCTCCCGCTCGGTGACCGTCGCCCCGGCCGCGGCCAGCGCGTCGACCGTGGCCTGCACGTCCTCGAACGTGCGGCCGGAGCGGTACAGCGTGCCGACCGCCTCGCCGACGATCCGGTGGCACTCCCGGAACGGGATGTTCTGGGTCTTGACCAGGTAGTCGGCGACCTCGGTGGCCAGCGCGAAGTTCTTGTGCGCGAGCTCCCGCATCCGGTCCTCGTTGAAGCGCAGGGTCGACAGCAGGCCGTTCAGCGTCCGTACCGTCGACAGCGCCGACGCCGCCGCCTCCCAGATCGGCGGCTTGTCCTCCTGCAGGTCCCGGTTGTACCCCGTCGGGATGCCCTTCATCGTGGTGAGCAGCTCGACCAGCCGGCCGTACACCTTGCCGGTCTTGCCCCTGATGAGTTCGGCCACGCACGGGTTCTTCTTCTGCGGCATGATGGAGCTGCCCATGGCGTATCCGTCGGCCACCTCCACGAGCCGGAACTCGTGGGTCGACCAGTAGACGATCTCCTCGGCCATCTTCGAGGTGTTGGAGACCATGATCGCCAGGGCGGCGAGGAACTCCAGGCCGAAGTCGCGCGAGCTGACCGCGTCGAGCCCGTTCTCCTGGACCGCGGCGAAGCCGAGCAGCTCGGTGGTGAGCCGCCGGTCGGTCGGGAACGAGGTGCCGGCGAGGGCGCAGGCGCCGAGGGGGTTGATGTCCGTGGACCGGTACGCCTGGCTGAGCCGGGTCAGGTCGCGGCGGAACATGCTGACGTAGGCGGTCGCCCAGTAGCCGATCGTGATCGGCTGCGCGTGCTGCGTGTGGGTGTAGCCCATGGTCAGGGTGTCGGCGTGGTCGGTGGCCAGGGCCAGCAGCGTCTCCTGCAGGGCGATCAGCTCCTGCTCGACGCCCAGGACCAGGGTCCGGGTGTGCATCCGGGTGTCGGTGACGACCTGGTCGTTGCGGGACCGGGCGGTGTGCATCCGGGCGCCGCGCTTGCCGTGCCGGCTGGTGACGTACCGCTCGACGTTCATGTGGACGTCCTCGTCGGCGACGTCCATGGCGAAGGTGTGCTCGTCGATCTCCCGGGAGGCGCTGCCCAGGCCGCTCAGGATGGCGCGGGCGTCCTCGTCGTCGATGATCCCGCCGGCGTTGAGCATGATGACGTGGGCCTTGCTGCCCCAGACGTCCTCGGTCAACATCGCGGCGTCCACGGCCAGGGATTCGGTGTACTCCAGGGCCGTCGAGGCGATCTGCTCCTGGAAGCGGCCACCCCACAAGCTGCTGCTGCTGTACATGGTTCCCCTTTGGTCTGCTGGATCTGGCTGTTAGATCTCGGGTGCCTGGATGACGGCCTGGCGCCGGCTCCGCCCGCCGAGGAAGACGTTCTCGAAGGCGTAGGTCTCCACGACGGCGCTCATGCCGCTCTGGTCGAAGGTGTCCTGCTCGATGGAGCGCACGGCCGGGTCGAAGAGCGACTGCTCCGACCGGCGGCCGGCGACGATGGCGTTGCCGGCGTGCAGGTCGAGCGCGATCTCGCCGGTGACGCAGCGCTGCGACTCGGCGATGAAGGCGTCCAGCTGGTGCTTGAGCGGGTGGTGCCAGTGCCCGTGGTACACCAGCTCGGCCCAGGTGGCGTCCACGCCCGCCTTGAAGGCGAGCTCCCGCTTGGTGAGGCAGAGCCGTTCCAGGTCGCGGTGCGCGGCGAGCAGGACGCTCGCGGCCGGGGCCTCGTACACCTCCCGCGACTTGAGGCCCATGATGCCGTCCTCGAGCACGTCGATGCGCCCGATGGAGTGCCGGCCGGCGGCCTCGTTCAGCAGGTCGATCATGGCGTTCAGGCCGCGCACGCCGTCGACGCGCACCGGCCGGCCCTCGTGGAACTCCACGGTGACGCGCTGGGCCCCCGGCGGGTTCGGGCCGATCGGGCGCCACCAGATGTACTCGTCCGGGTCGACCTGCCGCTGCAGGTCCTCGATCTCGCCGCTGCCGATGGAGCGGCCCCAGCAGGTCCGGTCGTCGCTGATGCCCTCCTTGTACGTGAGGCCGAACTCCTGGGCCAGCAGCCGCTCGCGGACCCGGGACAGGTTCAGGTCCCGGATCGGGGTGACGACGCGCAGTTCGGGCGCGAGCAGCGTGAACGTGTTGTGGAAGCGGAACTGGTCGTTGCCCTTGCCGGTGGAGCCCTCGGCGACCGCGTCGCAGCCCTGCTCCCGGGCCACCTCGGCGACCTTGGCCGCGATGAGCTGGCGGGTCATCGAGCTCGACAGGGGGTACCCGCCGTAGCTGCCGTTCGCCGCGATCGCCTTGGGAATCCACGTGTCGGTGAAGTCCCGCCGGGCGTCGACGAGGAACAGCTCCAGGGGCAGGTGGGCGACCCGCTCGCGGGCCTCGGCCAGGCTCTCCTCGCCCTGGCCGACGTCGACCATCACGAGGATTACCTCCTGGGCGCCGTACTCGCGCTCCAGCAGCTTGATGCAGACGGTGGAGTCGAGGCCGCCCGAGTAGGCGAGGGCGACCTTCGTCACGGGTTTCTGGACAGTCGTCATGGTGGTCCCCTCGGCTCAGGCGACGGGCGTGCGGCGGATCTGCGCGACGATGCGGTCCGGGAGCGTGGCGATGCGGGTGAAGCCGCGGCCGGCCTCGTGGTCGAACGTGTCCTGACTGTCGTACGTGGACAGTGCGTAGTCGTAGAGGGCGTAGTCCGAGCGCCGCGACACGATGCGGCAGCTGCCCTTGTACAGCTCGACCTCGACCTCGCCGGTGACGAACCGCTGGGTGTCCTCGACGAACGCGGCGAGCGAGCGGCGCAGCGGGGAGAACCAGTACCCGGCGTAGGCCAGCCGGGCGTAGCGCTGGGCCACGCCGGCCTTGAACTCGCGGGTCTCCTGGTCGAGCGTGAGCTCCTCGAGGTCCTGGTGGGCGCGGTGCAGCACGACGGCGGCGGGCGTCTCGTAGATCTCCCGCGACTTGATGCCGACGACCTTGTCCTCGATGTGCTCGATGCGCCCGACGCCGTGCCGGCCGGCGAGCTCGTTGAGCCGCACCGCCAGCTCGACCGGGTCGGCCTTGTCGTCGTCGAGCGAGACCGGGCGGCCCTGCTCGAAGCCGATCCGGACGCGCTGCGGGGTGTCCGGGGCCTGCTGCGGCGAGCGGGTCCAGGTGAACACCTCCTCGGGCAGGGCGACGCCGAGGTCCTCGATCGGGCCGCAGCCGATGCTGCGGCCCCACACGCTCTCGTCGTAGCTGTACGTGGCGCCGGCCGAGACCGGCACCTCGATCCCGCGCTCGCGGGCCCAGGCGACCTGCTCCTCCCGGTTGTGCAGCGGCCAGTCCAGCAGCGGCTGCATCATCGTGAGGTCGGGCCGGATCGCCGCCGCCGCGAGGGCGAAGCGCAGCTGGTCGTTGCCCTTGCCGCTGCAGCCGTGCGCGACCGCGTCCGCACCCTCCTCCTCCGCGATGGCGAGCATCTCCTGGGCCAGCAGCGGCCGGCCGATCGACGACGCCATCGGATAGCGGCCCTGGTACAGCGCCCCCGCCATCAGGCACGGGAACGCGAAGCCGGTGACGAAGCGCTCGCGCAGGTCCCGGACGACCACCTTGGCGGCGCCGATGCGCTCGGCCTTGGCGGCCGACTCGGCGATGTCACCGGGCTGGCCGAGATCGCCGATGAACGCGATCACCTCGGCCCGGTACTCCTCCTGCAGCCACTTGAGCACGGTCGACGTGTCCAGGCCGCCGGAGTAGGCGAGCACGATCTTCTTCGGGCGTTCAGGCATGGGTCCCTCCCCGTCATGGCACTTCCTGAGCCGGTCGCAGTTCCTCGACCGGCGGTTGCGGCGAGCGGCGGCGCAGCGGCGGCAGGCACAGCTGGGCGGACCAGATGCCGGCCACCGCGACGAGCGCCCAGAACACGTTGGTGCTGGCGGCGTAGACGACGCCGCCGATGATCGGGCCGAGACCGTTCCCGGCCGTGATGGTGGCGCCGTAGAGGCCCTGGTAGCGGCCGACGAGATGGGCCGGGGCCAGGCCGCCCATGTACGCCGCGGCCATCGAGGCGTAGAGCATCTCCCCCGCCGTCCACAGCACGACCGTCGCGCCGAGCCACACCATCGAGCCCGCGAAGACGGTCAGCGCGAGGCCGACGCCGGTGAGCAGGTTGCCCACCGCGAGCACGTACTCGGGCCGGCGGCGGGAGACGGCGGCGGTGATCGGCAGCTCGAAGACGAGCACGAGCAGCCCGTTGAGGCCGATCAGGAAGCCGAAGTTCGCCGGCGTCAGCCCCGACGCGGTCACGTGCAGCGGGAGGCCGACGGACGACTGGATGTACACCGCCTCGGCGACGAACGTCATCGCCAGGAACCGCCGCAGCCTCCGGTCGGCCAGCGCCACCCGGTAGCCGCCCGCCTCCTGCGGCGTGGCATCCGCGTCCGCCTTGGCGTCCGCGTAGGCCGCCGGGTCGTGGACGAAGACGGCCGTCACGACCGCGAAGACCAGCGCGGCGAGCGCGTTGCTGTAGAACATCCACTCGTACGACACGGTGGCCAGCACGCCGCCCACGACCCCGCCGATCGCGGCGCCGATGTTCATCGCGAACCGGAACACGCCCGCGGCGGCGAGGCGCTGGCGGTGGTCGAGCCCGTCGACGAGCAGCGCCGCCGCGGCGGGCCGGTAGAGCTGCGAGGCGACCCCGACCAGCCCGACGAGCACCACGAGCACGACGAGTGGGCCGGCGAGCGGGATGCACGCGGTCAGCGCGGCGGTGGCGAGCCCGGACAGGGTCATCGTCCAGCGCCGGCCGAGGTGGTCGGCGAGGTGCCCGCCGACCGCGTTGCCGAGCACGTTGCCGAGCCCGGCGACGCCCAGCACGAGGCCGGACATCCACGGCGAGTGGTGGGTGACGGTGACGTACAGGACGATGAAGATCGGCAGGAAGTTCCCCGCCCGGTTGACGAGGATGCCCGCGCTGACCAGCCATACCCGTGCCGGAAGGTGGCGCACGGCGTCGCGGAAGCGTGGCTCCGCGCTCATCGGACCGGCTCGGTCTCGATGCGCAGCGCCGCCACGAGCCGCTCGCAGTTGGCGATCGCCTCGTCGGTGGTGGCGCCCCGGGCGATCACGTGCCCGACCCGGTCCTCGCTCCAGCGCAGCTCGCGCACGACGTCGCCGGGCTCGACCTCGAGCTCCACCTCGACCAGGTCCGGGTCGCCGGCGATGACGTCCTCGCCGTGGATCGCCACGACCCGGCCGGGCGGCGGGGTGAGGAACCGGATCGCCGCCCCCTGCACCGCCGCCGGCCGTCCCGGCAGCGGTTCGACCAGGCCGAACGGGATGGCGAGCGCGTAGCGGTCCATGTCGACGCCGTACGCGAGCTCGGTCAGCTCGTTGATCCGGTCGCCGCCGACCCGGTTGTGCGACTCGATGATCCGGGGCCCGCGCGAGGTCAGCTTGAGCTCGGTGTGCGCGGGGCCCTCCTGCAGCCCGACCGCGTCGAGGAAGCGGTGCACGAGCGCCTCGACCTGGGCCAGCAGCTCGGCGGGGTGCCGGCTGGGCGTGGAGTGGCCGAGCTCGACGAAGGCCGGGCCGGTGACCTTGTCGGTGATGCCGATGACGACGTGGCGGCCGGCGAAGCTCAGCGACTCGACGCTGATCTCGGGGCCGTCGAGGTACTCCTCCATGAGGAACGCGTCCATCGGCCCGGCCAGGTCGATGGCGTCGAAGGTGGTGCCCAGCTCGTGGTAGCGCGCCACGACCGGGGCGAGCTCGGCCTCCTCGCGCACCACGAAGACGCAGATGCTGCCGGCCTCCCGGGTCGGCTTGATCACCACCGGCAGCCCGTGCTCGGCCACGAACCGGCGCAGGTCGTCCTCGCCGCGCCCGACCGCGTGGGCGACCGGGCTGATCCCGAGCGCATTGATGTGCCGGCGCATGAATGACTTGTCGAGCAGCATTTCGACGGTGGTCACCGAGTTGCCGCCGAGGCCGAGCATCTCGTCGATCTTCGCGGCCGGCAGCAGCCCCAGTTCGAACAGCGAAACGACCTTGCGGAACGGAAACGCCTGGTGCAGCGCGCGCACCAGCGGCAGCAGCCGGTCGAGGTCGGAATAGTCCAGCAGCAGCGCCTGCGACACGTATTCCCAGTGCTCACGGCGGTACGAATTCGGGTACTGCACGTAGACGACCCGCAATCCGAGGTCGTGCGCCTTCTCGACGATCTTCGTCTTGCCGCCGATCACGAGCACCGCCGGCCGTACGTCCGCGTCCTCGACCGCCTTTTTTGTGTTCGCCGAGGTAGCACGAGCCGCGTCATCCACCATGGTGAATCTCCTTCAATGAGGTCCGCGGTGAATCGCGACGGCCCGCACCCATCACCATTCCGGTGATCGGCATTTCGGCCAGCTTGGCGCGATCCACCTTGCCCGGACGGTTCAGGGGCAGCATGTCGAGCCAGACATAGAACCGGGGCAGCATATAGCTCGGCAGGCGGTCGCGGAGGATATTCACCAGGTCCTCATCGGCGGATGGCGCACCCGTCAGATAGGCGACGATTGCCGTTCCGCCGGGCGCCCTTTCGTGTATCAGGATTGCGGCGTCGATGACGCCCGGGCAGTCGCGCAGGGCGTGCTCCACCTCGCCGATCTCGACCCGGTGCCCGTCGACCTTCACCTGGTCGTCGAGGCGGCCCAGATAGACGAGATTGCCGTCCGGCCCGAGCATGGCGCGGTCTCCCGTGGCGTACATCCGCCCGCCCGGGACGTCGGCGAGCGGATCGGGCAGGAACGCGGCGGCGGTGCGGGCCGGCCGCCCGAGATAGCCGCGGGCGAGCGCCGGCCCGGCGATGCAGACCTGCCCGGGCTGCCCGGCCGCGACCTCCCGGCCGTCGTCGTCGAGCAGGTGGATGCGCACCCCGCGGATCGGCCGGCCGATCGGCGTGCGCTGCGGGGTGGCGGGGTCGCAGCGGTACCAGGTGACGGCGACCGCGGCCTCGGTCGGGCCGTAGCCGTTGTGCACGACCATGGCGCCGGCCGCGTCGGCCAGGCCGCGCCCGTCCAGCTGGGAGCTGCCGGTGATGACCAGCCGCACGCCGGCCGCGGCCAGCCGGGGCAGCAGCGCGCGGCCGTACGGCCCGACCAGCGCCGCCGGCAGGTCCAGCACCGTCGCGCCGAGCTCCCGGGCGTCGCGCACCAGGCGGGTGCCCTGCAGCTCGCCCGGCGCCGGGATGGCGACCGCGGCCCCGCACGCCAGGGCCATCAGGCAGTCCTGCATGGTGACGTCGACGGTCGGCGCGGCCGTCCACAGCACCACGTCGTCCGGCCTGATCAGGTCCAGGTCGTAGCGGCAGGCCCGGATGCAGTTGACGATCGCGGCGTGCGGGACGCCGACCACCTTGGGCCGCCCGGTCGAACCCGACGTGGTGATGGCGTACGCCAGATCCTGCGGGCCCGGCACCGGCAGGCCTTCGCCGGCCGGGAGGTCACCCGGATCGTCGAGGATCACGTCGGCTTCGGTGAGGACCAGCGCGCAGCCCGCCTCCAGCAGCACCTCCCGGTTGCGCTCGGGCGGACCGTTGGGGTCCATCGGCAGGCAGGCGGCGCCGGCCCGGATCACGGCCAGCAGCCCGATCAGCGCGTGCGGGCCGCGCTGGATGGGCATCGCCACGACCGTGCCCGGGCCGGCCCCGCGGGCGTGCAGCCGGTGCGCGAGGCGGGCCGTGTCGCGGCCGAGTTCGGCGTACGTCCACGTCCGCCCGGGCGTGCGCACGGCCAGGGCCTGCGGCTGCCGCCGGACGTGGTGGGCGAACAGCTCGCCGACGGTCTCGCTCACGCCGTACCCCGGCGCAGGCTCAGCGGACGCAGGTCGGTCCAGACCTCGTCGATGTGGTCCAGGCACTCCTGCCGGGTCCCGGCCGGGCCGGTGGCCCGCCAGCCCGGGGGCGCGTCGCGGTCGGCGGGCCAGATCGAGTACTGCTCCTCGTCGTTCACCACGACCCGGAACTCCCGCTGCTCGTCGTCGAACATCCTTCTCCCTCAGTCCTGCCGCTCGTCGAAGATCCACCGCAGGGCTTCCGGGAGCATCGCCTCCCAGGCGGCGTAGGTGTGGCCGCCGGCGGCGGTCTCGGTGCGCGCCACGTGGCCGCGCTCGGCCAGCTCCGCGCCGGTCTTGCGGGTCGCCTCGACGAGGCTGAGCCCGTCGTCGAGGAGGATGTCGGCCTCGTCCCGCCCGGCGGCGAGATAGAACCGCGCCACGCTGGGCTCGTCCGGCTCCGACGCAACGAGGTGGTGGTCGGTGAGCGGGCCGGAGATCGCGGCGGCGCCGTCGAACCGGTCCGGGCGGCGCAGGGCGGCCCGGATGGCGGCGACCGCCCCCAGGCTCGCGCCGAGCGCCGTGGCCCGCTCCGCCCGGCAGCGCTCCCCCAGCCAGTCCCGCAGCTGCGGCAGCACCTCGTCGGCGAGGACGTCGACGTAGCCGTCGGCGAGCAGTTCGGTGCGGCGGGCCGCCCAGTCGGCCGGGCTGACGAAGGCCGCCGCGGTCACCGGGATCTGCCCGTCGAGGGTGAGCCGGTCCAGGATCACCGGCAGCCGCATGATGTCCACGAACTCGGAGCCGTCGAGCACGACCAGCAGCCGGCGGACCTCGGCCGCCGGGTCGGTGCCGGAGACGAACAGGTCCAGCCGCCGGTCACCGCCGAGGGCCGCGCTCGACCAGTCCCGCCGGTGCAGGCGGTGCTCCCGCGACGCCCCGGCGAGGTCGGGCTCGCTCTCGCGGAGCAGCGCTTCGGCGTACGCGGCCGGGGTGCGGTGCTCCATCATCAGGCGCAGCGGGACCTCCCGGCCGAGCAGCGCGCGGACGGCGGCGGTGGCGCGGGGTACGAGCAGCGAATGCCCGCCCTGCTCGAAGAAGTCCCCGTGCACCGGCGCCGGCCGGCCCAGCACCGCCGACCAGGCCTCCACCACCCGGGCGGCGAGCCCGGTCGCCGGCGCATCGGCCGCATCCGCCGCCGCGTCGACGAGGACCGGCGGGAGCGCGGGCCGGTCGACCTTGTGGTTGGCGGTCAGCGGCAGCCGCGGCAGCTCGATGACGTGATCCGGCACCATGTACGCCGGCAGGGTCGCCCGCAGCGCGCCGCGCAGCTCCGCCCGGTCCACAGGCTGGTCCGCGACGACGTAGGCGGCCAGGCACGGCCCGGTGCCGAGCTCCGCCCGTACGACGACGGCCGAGGTGATGCCGGGCCGGCGCAGCAGCGCGTGCTCGATCTCGCTGGTCTCGATGCGGAAGCCGCGGATCTTGACCTGGCGGTCGGCGCGGCCGAGGAAGTCGATGTCGCCGCCGGGCAGGTAGCGGCCGAGGTCGCCGGTGCGGTACATGCGGGAACCGGGCGGTCCGAAGGGGTCGGGCACGAACCGGTCCGCGGTCAGTCCCGGCCGGCCCTGGTAGCCGCGGGCGAGCCCGTCGCCGGCCAGGTAGATCTCGCCGCGCATGCCGACGCCGGCGGGGTTCAGGTCGCGGTCGAGGACGTACGCGCGGGTGTGCGGCACGGCCCGCCCGATCGGCACCCGGCCGCCGTCCACCGCGCCCTCGAAGACCGTGGCGAGGACCGTGCACTCGGTCGGGCCGTACGAGGCCGTCACCCGGCAGCCGGGCAGCGCCGCACGGGCCGCCGCGAAGCTCTTCGGGTTGACCACGTCGCCGCCCGCCACGAGCTGGCGCAGGCCGGTCAGGAAGTCCAGGCCGCCGTCGACGAGCAGGTCCAGCTGCGGCGAGACCACCTTGAGCGTGGTCACCGCGAAGTCGCGCACGACGGTGGGCAGGGACTCCTGGAGGGTACCGGTGCCGGCCACCACGACCCGCCCGCCGTGCGCCAGCTGCGCCCACTCCAGCGCGGCCACGTCGAAGGAGAGCGGCCCGGCCTGGAAGAACGTGGTGCCCGGGCCGAGGTCGAGGTACCGGGGCGCGCCCGCGCAGAGCCGGCTCAGGCCCCGGTGCGTGACCGCCACCGACTTCGGCGCGCCGGTCGAGCCGGACGTGGAGATCAGGTACGCCAGGTTGCCGGGGCGCGCGGCCGCGGGTGGGTTCTCGGCCGACGTCCCGCGCAGGTCCAGCTGATCCGGCTCCAGCACGGGCGTGGCGTGCTCCGGCAGCGCCCCGCGCAGCGACGCGCTGACGACGGTCAGGACGGCCGCGGCGTCGTCGAGCAGGAACCGCAGCCGGTCGGCGGGCAGCGCGGGGTCGAGCGGCAGATACGCGGCGCCGGCCTTGGCGATGGCGAGCAGCACGACGTACCGATGGACGCTGTGATCGAGGCAGACGGCCACGACGCGCTCCGGTCCGGCGCCGCGGCTGAGCAGGTGCCGGGCCAGCCGGTTCGCCCGCTCGTTGAGCTGCTGGAACGACAGGCGCCCGGCGCGTGCGGCGATCGCCAGCGCCTCCGGCCGGGCCGCCGCCTGCGCCTCGATCAGCTCGACGACGGTCGTTTCCGGTGCGGGGCTCGGGTCGTTGCCGGCCCGCAGCCGCTCGACCTCGGCGGCCGGGGTCAGGGGCAGCGCCCGCAGCGGCGTGTCGGGTGCGGCGACCGCCAGTTCGAGCAGCCTCGTGTACCGCGAGGTCAGCGCCTCCACCGGCGCCCGCTCGAAGAGGTCGGGGCGGTACAACATGGTCACCTGCAGCCGCCCGTCGACGGGCATCGCGGTGAGCGACAGGTCGAACCGGGCCGTGGCCGGGACCTCGGGGTACCACCAGATCGGCGCGTTCTCCAGCTCGGTGAGGCTGAGCCGGTCGCCGCCGTAGTTCACGGCCACGTCGAAGACCGGGTTGCGCCGGTCCGCGGTGCCGCCCCGCAGCGCCCCGACGATCTCCTCGAACGGCGCGTCCTGGTGCGCGTCGGCGGCCATCCAGGCGTCCCGGGTGCGCACGATGAGCTCGGCGAAGGTCAGCCCGGGACCGGCGGTGTCGACGAGCACCGGCACGGTGTTGACGAAGAAGCCGACGACGTCCTGCAGGTCGCGGTGCGGCCGGTCGGAGACGATCGCCCCGACCACCACGTCGGCCTGGCCGGTGTGGTCGGCGAGGGTCTTGGCCAGGGCGGCCATCACCACGATGAAGGGCGTCGCGCGGGACCGCCAGGCCAGGGCCGTCAGCTCGGCGGTGATGTCCGCGGACACCACCGCCGTCACGTCGGCGCCGGTGCCGTCGGCGGTCGCCGGGCGCGGGCGGTCCAGCGGCAGCTCCGGCCGCTCGCGTCCGCCCAGCGTCCCGGTCCACCAGCCCAGCAGCGCCTCGAGCCGCTCCCCGGTCAGGAACCGGCGCTGCCAGGCCGCGTAGTCGCCGTACTGCACCGGCATCGGCGGCAGTTGCGCCGGCCGGTCCTCCAGCGCGGCGTGGTACAGCTCCATCAGATCCCGCGGCAGCACGTCCATCGACCAGCGGTCGGTGACGATGTGATGCAGGGCCATGTAGAGCGCCGGGCCGTCCTCCAGCTCCGCGCCGACCACGCGGAACAGCGGCGGGCGGGCCAGGTCGAACGGCTCGGTCGCGGCCGCCTCGACCGCCGCGACCCAGTCCCGTCCGGCCCAGGTGATCGGAACTTCGACATCGTCCTGCACCTCCTGCGCGAGGGTGCCCCGCGCGCCCAGCACGAAGCGGGTGCGCAGGATCTCGTGCCGCCGCACCAGCCCGCCCAGCGCGGTGGCGATCGCCTCCGGGTCGAGGCCCTTCGGGAACCGCCAACCGCCATGGATGTGGTACTGGTCAGGCGCGGATCCGAGCTCGCGCAGCCACCAGAGCCGCTCCTGGCCCACGGACAGCGGGTAGTGGCCCGGCTCGCTCCCGCGGGTCAGCGGGTCCGGATTGGCTGGACGTTTCTCTCGTCGAGGCATCGCACCTGGCCCAATACAGAGGTTTCGGACAGACTTCCGGGCTGAGATCAGGCGAGCGTGTCTTCGCGGGCGCCGTCGATCGCGGCGACGATCGTGTTGACGCTGCGGAACGTCTCGTGCTGCAGCAGCTCGGTCGGCAGCTCGACGTCGAGGGCGTCCTCGAGGTTGAGCATCAGGCCCATGCAGGTCAGCGAGGTCATGCCGAGGTTCCACAGGTCGTCGTCGGGGTCCAGCGCGCGGCCGCCGACGTTGAGCTGGTCCTCGACGAGCTTGCGCACGACGTCCCGGACGGATTCCTCTGCTGTGCTCACCGCGCATCTCCAATGCCGCTGCTGGCCGGGGCCAGGACGGGGGTCTCGCCGCCGACGCGGCGCAGGTACCGGGCGACCCGGCGGGCTCCGACCAGGCTGCCCTCGGCGTACCAGAGCACGTCGGGACCGAGCGCGTAGTCGACGCCGAGCTTCTCGTAGGCCTCGGTGCCGCGGGCCCGGTAGAAGGCGGCCAGCTGGGTGGTCGTCATCTGCGGCGCGGCCTCGGCGCCGGTCTCGAACCAGGCGGCCATGTTGTGCTGCACGTACTCCTCGACCGACCAGTCGATCGTGCGGGTGACGATCGGGCGGCGGGTCGGGCTGAACATCGGGTCGATGGTGCCGGGCTTGCCCTGCAGCTCGTTGGCGACGTGCGTGGCCAGCAGCGGCGCGCAGTGGAAGCCGTCGCGGTACGTGCCGGTCATGAGGTACAGCCCGTTCATCGGCAGCCAGCCGATCATCGGGAAGCCGTCCAGGGTCACCGGCCGGTTGCCGCTGAGCCACTGCACGACCTCGTGCCGGGCGATCTGCTCGTCGAGCTGCTGCATGCCGTACTGCGCGAGGTAGCGCACGTCGGCGACCCAGGTGACGTTGGAGACGTCGTCGACGAGGCGGTTGGTGGCCCCGATGTACTCCCGCCCGGGCCCGGCCGGCACGACGTGCAGCCCGCAGGCGAAGCCCCGGTTCGGGGTCCGCACCACGCTGCTGAACGGCGTACCCGCGGTGCGCTGGGCGATCATCGCGAAGCCGAGGCCGGCGAACATCGGGATCAGCTCGAGGTCCGCGGCGACGGTGCGCACGAGGGCCTCGCTGCGCACGCCGACCGCGACGACGACGGCGCCCGCCTCGATGACCGTGCCGTCGGCCAGCTCGACCCCGGTCACGGCGTCGCCGGAGCCGATCAGCCGCCGGACGGTCGAGTCGACGAGCGTCGCGCCGGTCGCGTGCAGCCGGGCCTCGAGCGCGGCGAGCACGCCCCGCCCGTCCACGGCGCCCTCCTCGTGCAGGCACACCGCGCGCAGCGCCCGGGCGTCGGTCCGCGGCCGGAAGCCGGGAATGTCCTGCGGGTCGATCTCCGACCACGGCTTGCCGTACTCGTCGAGCGCCTTGAGCATCGACTCGAAGTTCACCGTGTCGAGCTCCGCGCCGATGGCGTTGAGCACCACGTGCGTCTCGGTGGCGACCTGCAGCGGGAACCCGGTCGAGGAGAACTCCTCCAGCCGGCGCAGCACGTCGGGCCAGCGCTCGTGGCCGCGGACCCCGAGCTCGAACCGGGTGCGCGCGGCGTCCGTGCGCAGCGACTCGGAGGTCGTCTCGCCGAAGCAGCCGAGCATCGCCCCGGCGGCCCGGCTGGCCCCGGCGTCGCGATCGCTGGGGCCCACCACGACGACGGAGCCGGCGCGGCGCTCCATCAGCTCGTCGGCGAGGAACAGCCCGAGCGCCCCGTTGCCGACGATGACGACGTCGGCCTGCCGCGGCACTTCGGCGCTGGCAACCTGACGGTGTTCCATTGGCATCCTCCGTACATTCCGTACACGGACATGCGGCATCGAATCACCGGTCGGAATACGTCCGGCGATTGGTATTTCCGTCAAAGGCGCGGTGAACCGGCCGGCCCCGTCGCCGGCTGGACAAATGCTGGGAGCTTTTTGTGAGTTGACCGCGAGCGAGAATCCGTTTTCGCGCATGCGCCGCCGACCTCCCTGCTCCAGGGCAGGGTAGGGCGGCAATGCGCGGTGCAAAGGAGGCCCGACGACCAGGCAGGATCTAGGCACGGCCGTGCGGCGGACACGATCGATTGGAATGATCAGTGAGACGCCGTGCAGATCTTGAGAGTCCCCGTTACCCCCGTCCGACAGCCGAATCCCGAAGGCCGATGAGGCCACTTCCGCTGTTCACGCCGCTCGCAATTGATCACTGAGCGACTTCATTGGGAAGCTTAGACGCGGCCGTCCGCGAGCCGCAACCCATCATTGACGTTTATCGGTTTTCTGCCGGGCGGCGTTTCCCCGCGCGTCACCTGCAACGATGATCGCCGATCTTATTTCTGGTCCTGCCGATCCCGCGCTGAGCAGTGGGTATTTCCTTGATTCGACCGTACCCAAATGACGTGTTGCCGCACGCACGAGATCCACGAATATCACTGTCGATTTTTGCGCACCATGCACACGCGGACTTCGCACCACCGGCATTGGATCACGGGACCGGCAACTCCGGCGGCAGGTTGCCCGGTTGCACGACTTGCACGAACTCGCATTTGTCCGGCCGCGCGTAACAGTCGCTTCCAGGCAATGTAAACGGGCCGATATTGTTTTCCCCCATACAACGATCTCCACGCCTTCCCTGGCCGGATCCCGTCGGTCTGTGGCATCCGGGCCACTGCCGCACCGGCGGCCGTGGATCTACCTTCGTCCCCCGTGAGCAAAATCCTGCTGAGCATCCACGTGCTCGCCGCGATCGTGGCCGTCGGGCCCGTGACGGTGGCGGCGAGCATGTTCCCGGCCGTGGCCCGGCGTGGCGACGGGGCCGCGTTGCGGCTGCTGCACCGGATCTGCGTGGTGTACGCCGCGCTCGGGCTCGCCGTGCCCGTGTTCGGGCTGGCCACGGCGGTGAGTCTCGGGGTGCTCGGCGACGCGTGGCTGCTCGCCTCGATCGCGCTGACCGTGGCCGCCGCGGCGCTGCTCGGGCTGGTCGTCCTGCCCCGGCAGCGGCGCTTCGTGCGCGGGGCCGCCGATGTCGCCGCGGCCGGGCGGCTGGGCATGGTCACCGGCGTGTTCAACCTGCTGTGGGCGGCCGTCGTGGTGCTGATGATCGTCCGGCCCGGGTCGACCACCGGGGTGTGAGGCGGTCAGGCGGCGGGCCAGACGTACGGCTCCTCCGGCTCGGCGTCGGGGAACAGGGGGCCGTAGAAGGCCGGATCCTTGCGTACCAGGGCGGAACGGTGGCTGCGGTGGACGTCCTCGCGCCCCAGCCACACCGGCAGCGCCCCGGCCTCGGCGAGCTCCTCCTGGGCCCGGGCCGCGCCCCGCTCGGCGAGCAGCGTGGCGGCGACGGTGTCGGCGTGCCCGAGGGCCGTCCACGCCGCGCACATCTCGAGGCCGTACCGCACGAGCGCCTCCTCGCACCCCGCCCACATCTTCACCGCCGGGTGGTGCCGCCAGCCGTAGCCGGGCACGACGAGGCCGCGCAGCACCTGGAGCGCCTCGACCCGCTGCTTGCCGAGCCGCCGCTGGTCGAGCACGGCGGCGGTGGCGGCGAAGTCCGCGTAGGGCAGGAACGTCTGCACACTGTCTTGGTACCCGGCGCCGCCGCTCGATACCGGGACTTTCGGCCCTGCCGGCGTTGTGTCGCGCGGCGCACGGTGGACGTATGAGCAGCAAGCTTTCTTTCGTGCGGCGCACGGTGGACCTGTGAGCGGCAAGCTTTCTTTCGTGCGGCGCACGGTGGACCTGTGAGCGGCAAGCGCCGTCCGGATGCGCGGTGCCCGCTCCGGCCGGGCGAGCCGTGCACGCTGTGCCACCCGAACGCCTCCGGACCGCAGGACTGCCCGATCGTGTACCTCGTGATGAGCGATCCCGAGCTGCGCGCCGGGCTGCACGCGTTCCGGCGGCGGGCTCAGGACGCCAGCACGGCCCAGCCCCGCGCGGGCAGCTGAACCCGGTCCCCGTCGAGCGTCCCGTTGCCGGCGGCGTGGGTGGTCGCGCCTGCCGACGGTACCGTGGCCGGTTCTTCCGCCAGATTGAGCGCCGCGATCAGCGCACCCTCGCCGGTCGCGGTGCGCAGCACGGTCTGGCGGTTGTCCAGGTGCACGACGTCCGTGTGGGCCCGAACGACCCAGGGCCGGTCGCGGCGCGCGGCGAGCAGCTCGCGGTGCACGCGCGTGAGGTCGTTGTCGGGCAGCGGCCGCTCCGGGAACTCCGGCCGCACCGCGTCGTCACCGCCGAGCCGCTCCTCCTTGACGCCGGTGAAGCCGTACTCGTCGCCGGCGTAGACGCTCGGCACGCCCGCCACGGTCAGCAGCACCGCGAGGGCGTGCGGCACGAACTCGGCCCCGACCGCCGAGGCGATCCGGGACACGTCATGATTACCGGTGAACGTGGCCGGAACGAACGCGGCCAGCAGGTCGTTGTGCCGCTTCAGCGCGTGCGCGAGCTCGAAGAAGTTCCGGTCGGCAATGCCGTGCCAGATACCCTGCCACAGCTCGTACTGCGTGACGGAGTCCATCGTGGACGCCCGCACGATGCCCGCGTAGTCGCCGTGGATGATCTCGCCCACGAACCAGGCCCCGGGGTGCCGCTCGCGCACGCGGGGCAGCACGGCCGCCCAGAACTCGTTCGGCACCGCGTAGGCCGCGTCGAGCCGCCACGCGTCGGCGCCCCGGTCCAGCCAGTGCGTCATGACCCGCACGACGAGGTCGGCGACGGCGGGCGAGGCGTGGTCGAGCACGACGAGCGAGTCATGTCCCTCGAATACGGCCGGGTTCACCAATTCCGCCACGAGCGGATGCCCGCGCCCGACGTGGTTGAACACACCGTCGAGCTGCACCCGCAGCCCGCGCGCATGGGCGGCGGCCACGAGCCGGTCGAAGTCCCCGTCGTCCCCGAGCCGCGGGTCGATCCGGAAGTGGTCGAGGGTGTCGTACCCATGCGTCTGCGAGGCGAAAATGGGGCCGAGCGCGATGCCGTCCAGTCCCAGCCCGGCCACGTGGTCGAGCCAGCCCTCGATCCGCCCGAGCCGGTGCGTCACGGTCTCGGCCGCCGTTTCGGGACGCACGGGCGCACCGGCGAAGCCCAGCGGGTACAACTGCCACCACATCACGGATAGTCAGCATAAACCGCGTCGAACCAGGCGGCCGCCGGGGCGACCTCCGCCGCCGGGTCGAGGGCCTGGAAGTGCTCGCTGCGCCAGCCGAGCCGGCTCGCCATCTCGTGAGCGACGGCCCAGCGCCACGCCTCCTCGCCGTGCCGCGAGCGTCCATAGTGGACCAGGGCGGCAAGCCCGGGCGCGCCGTGGCGGTGCCAGTCGGCGGCGAGGCAGGCCACGTCGGTGGCGCCGCTGCCGATGCCGAGGTTCTCCAGGTCGATCAGGCCGACGATGGTGTCGCCGTCGGTGAGGATGTTGCCGAGGTTGAGGTCGATGTGGACGTAGTCGAGCGCAGTCGCCGGCGTCCGTGACATGTCAACCGAATCGCGGACACGTTCACACAATGCCCGCGCGTCAGCACCGACGGCGGCGGCATTGGCCCAGTAGCCGGCCGCGTCGTCGCGGACCACCTGCGTGAGCCAGGCGTTGTAGTCGCTGCGATGCGGCCCGGCCGGCGCGGCCGGAATCCCCCGGCGTCGCAACTCGGGAATCTGCCCGGCGATGTACGGGAGCTTCTCGGGCAGATCCAGGTCGAGCCCCCACTTCACGACCACCTGCTCGCCGCGCCACCGCGCGAAGTAGGTGCGCCGCTGCCCGTGCTGGCCGGGCGTGGGCCGGAGATCCTCGAGCACGGCTCGATCGTACGGCGAGTCAGTCGATGCCGTTCGCCTTGATGACGCCCGCGTACCAGCGGGCGCTGCGCTTCGGCACCCGCTGCTGGGTCGGGTAGTCGACGTAGTACACGCCGTACCGCACGCCGTAGCCCGACGCCCACTCGAAGTTGTCCAGGAACGACCACGGGAAGAAGCCGAACAGCGGCACGCCCCGCTCCAGCGCGGCGTGGGCGGCGCGGATGTGCCCGTCGAAGAAGGCGATCCGCTCGTCGTCGGCGATCTCGCCGTCCGGGCCGGGGTAGTCGTGCAGCGCCAGGCCGGTCTCGGTGACGACGAGGGGCAGCGGCGTGTACTCCTTGGCGACCCGGTCGAGGATCTCGCCCAGCCCCTCGGGGTGCACGCCGATCCCGGTCACCGTCGGGTGTTCGGGCGGGACGCGCTGCCAGCCGCCGGTACCGTCGGCGCGGACGAGGTGGCGCTCGTAGTAGTTGATGCCGAAGAAGTCCAGCGGTGCGGAGATGCGCTCGAGGTCGCCGTCGCGGACGAAGCCGAAGTCGGTCACGTGCGCGTAGTGCGCCTCGGCGTCGGCGGGGTAGGCGCCGCGGAAGAGCGGGTCGAGGTACATGCGGTTCTCGTGCAGATCCAGCTGCCGGGCCGCGTCCAGGTCGGCCGGGTCGTCGCTCGCCGGATGGACCGACGTGAGGTTGCAGGTGATGCCCACGGCGCCGGTGACCCCGCCGGCGCGCAGGGCCGCGACCGCCAGCCCGTGGGCGAGCAGCAGGTGGTGGACGGCCGTGACCGAGGTCCGCTCGTCGCGCAGCCCCGGCGCGTGCCGGCCCTCCAGATGGCCGACGACCGCCGAGCAGTACGGCTCGTTGAGCGTGAGCCAGTACGGCACCCGATCGCCGAGCCGGTCGTGCACCACCGCGGCGTAGTCGGCGAAATGCGCGGCGGTGTCGCGGTCCGCCCAGCCGCCGCGGTCCTGCAGGGCCTGCGGGAGATCCCAGTGGTACAGGGTGAGCATCGGTGTGATGCCCCGCTCCAGCAGGCCGTCGGTGAGCCGGTCGTAGAAGTCCAGGCCGGCCGGGTTAACCGGGCCGGCGCCGCCGGGCACGACCCGCGGCCAGGCGACCGAGAACCGGTACGCGCCGACGCCCAGCTCGGTGAGCAGGTCGAGGTCGGCGGGCCAGCGGTGGTAGTGGTCGCAGGCGACGTCGCCGGTGTCGCCGCGCAGGACGGCGCCCGGGGTGTGGCTGAAGGTGTCCCAGATGGACGGTCCGCGGCCGTCCTCGGCAACGGCCCCCTCGATCTGATAGGCGGCGGTGGCCGCGCCCCAGAGAAACCCGTCGGGAAAACGCATGTGTACGAGCCTTTCTACAGGAAGCCGCGCGCCGCACGACGGCGGCGGCCGAGCGCGTCGAGCACGACGGCGACGACGAGGATGACGCCGGTGGCGATGTTCTTCACGGCGGCCGGTTCACCGAGCAGGTCCAGGCCGTTCTGCACGCTGCCGACGACGAGCGCGCCGAGGATCGCGTGGTAGATGCGGCCGCGGCCGCCGAACAGGCTGGTGCCGCCGATGACCGCCGCCGCGATCGCGTTGAGCTGCAGGGTGCCGCCGCCCAGCGCGTTGGACGCCGAGAACTGCCGGGAGGCCTCGACGACCCCGGCCAGTGCGGCGATCGCGGAGACGAGCACGAAGACCACGACGACGGTACGGGCGACGGGAATGCCCGCCCGCCGGGCCGCCTCGCGGTTGCCGCCGATCGCGGTCACGTGCCGGCCGAAGGAGGTGCCCGTCATGAGCACCCCGGCCGCGCCGGTCAGCACCAGGAGGAGCACGAAGACCCAGGGGATCCCGAAGTACGAGTTGAGCAGCCACGTCACCGCCAGCACGACGACGGCCACGAGGACCAGCGCGGGCACCTCGGCCCGCAGCGGCGGATCGGGCAGCTCGTGCCGGGCCCGGCGCGCGCGGCGCAGCGCCCGCAGGCCGGCGAACCCGGCCACCACCAGCACCGCGAGCACCCAGCCGAAGCCGGGCACGACGTAGCTGGACGCGATCGAGCGGATCGCGGTGTCGCGGATCGGGATCTGCCCGCCGTCGCCGACGAGCGCGAGCTGCACGCCCTGCCACACGAGCAGACCGGCGAGGGTGATGATGAACGACGGAATGCCGGCCGAGGTGATGACGAGCCCGTGCAGCAGCCCGATCACGGCGCCGGTGGCGACGGCTGCGGCGATCGCGAGCCAGGCGGGCGCGCCCTGGTCGGCGAGGAGCCGGGCCAGGACGGCCGCGCTGACCCCGGCGACGGCGCCGACGGACAGGTCGATCTCGCCGAGGATGAGCACCATCACCATGCCGACCGCGAGCGTGCCCAGCACCGCGATCTGCAGCAGCAGGTTGGACAGGTTCCGCGCGGACAGGAAGTTGTCGTTGAGGGCCTGGAAGATGCCCCAGACCAGCAACAGTCCGATGAGGACGGTCGTGGTGCCGCTCGCCCTGCGCATCACGACCGGCTCCCCGTGATCGCCGCAACCACGTCGTCGGTACTGTCCGTGCCCGGCCGGAACTCGCCCGCGTTGCGGCCCAGGCGCAGCACGCTGATCCGGTCGGCGACGGCGAACACGTCGGCCATGTTGTGCGAGATGACCACGACGGCCAGGCCGCGGTCGCGCAGCCGCCGGATGAGGTCGTACACCATCGCCGTCTGCGCCACCCCCAGCGCCGCGGTCGGCTCGTCGAGCAGCACGATCCGCGAGCCCCACAGCGCGGCCCGGCTCACCGCGATGGCCTGGCGCTGCCCTCCGGACAGCGCCGAGACCGGCTGGGCGAGGTCGGGCAGGTGCGCGGACAGGTCGGCGATGATCGCGGCGGCGTGCGCCTGCATCCCCTCCCGGTCCAGCAGCGCCGAGCGGCGCCGGCGGCGCTCGCGCCCGAGGTACAGGTTGGCGGTCACGTCGAGGTTGTCGCAGAGCGCGAGATCCTGGTAGACGGTCTCGATGCCCAGGGCCGCGGCCTCCTTGGGCGAGCCGATCGCGACCGGCTCGCCGTCCAGCAGAATCTCGCCCGCGTCGATGCGGTGGGTGCCGGCGATCGCCTTGACGAGCGTCGACTTGCCGGCCCCGTTGTCGCCGACCAGGGCCACCACCTCGCCGGCGGTGGCCGTGAAGCCGACCTCGGTGAGCGCCGCGACGCGCCCGTACCGCTTGACGACGCCGCGGAGCTCGAGGGTGGGCGGAGCTACAGCTTGCACTGGTCCGCCGCCAGTCCCGCGCAGATCTTGTCCTTGCTGCTGTACCCGTCCTTGATCACCACGTCGGCGATGTTCTCCTTGGTCACGGCGACCGGGTCGAGCAGCAGCGCCGGGACCTTGCCGGTGCCGTTGTCGACCGTGCTCGTGGTGAGCGCGGTGGCCCCGGCCTGGTCGCCCTTGGCGAGCGCGACGGCGATCTTCGCGGTGGCGGCCGCCTCGGCGCGGATCGACTTGTACACCGTCATGGACTGGTTGCCCGCCATGATGCTGCCCAGGCCGGCGTCGGTGGCGTCCTGCCCGGTGACGAGGACCTTGCCGTTGAGCTTGCGGGCGGTGAGCGCGGTGATGACGGCGTTGGCGAGCCCGTCGTTGGGCGCGATCACGCCCTGCACGTCGTCGCCGAGCTTGGTCAGGCCCTGCTCCATCGCGGCCTGGCCCTTGGCCGGGTCGAAGCTCGGGGTGTCCGACTCGTAGCCGAGCTTGAGCCGGCCCGACTGGAACGCCGGGTCGAGGACCTTGTGCGCGCCCGCCTTGAACTCCCGGCCCGGCGCCGAGGTGATGTCCCCGTTGATCATCGCGACGGTGGCGCCCGGCGGCAGCTTGTCGAGCAGGTACTGGCCCTGCAGCTCGCCGACCTTCTCGTTCTGGAAGGAGACGTACGCGGCGGGCATGGCCCCCTCGATCGCGCCGTCGTAGGCGATCACCTTGGCCCCGGCGGCGTCGGCCTTCGCCACGATCGACGCGCCCGCCTCGGCGGTGAAGGGGCTCACCACGATCACCTTGGCCCCGTTGGTGAGCGCGGATTCGGCCTGCTGCAGCTGTACCGCGGCATCGCCCTGGGCGTTGTTCGCGATCACCTTGATCGTGGGGTCGATGGCCTTGACGGCGTCGGTGAAGTAGGGCTTGTCCTTGCTCTCGAACCGGTCCGCGCAGGTCGAGCAGGGCATGAGGAACGCGATGGTGAGATCTTTTCCGGCACTTGCAGTGGGCGATCCCTGCGTACACGCGGCAGTCGAAAAAACTAAAGCTAAAACCAGCAGTCGTCGCAGCATGGGGGTGTCCTTTACAGGGGTGTGAGGCGCTCGATGCCGGCGCCGGACTCGATGAGCTGATGGATGGGCAGCGTGGCCGCGCCGAGCACGGCGGCCTCGCGCCCGAGCTGGGAGCGCACGAGCACGACCTCGCCGCCGGGCTGGTCCAGGGCGTAGGCGCGCACCGCGGCCTGCAGCTCCCCGAGGAGCTCGGCCGCGATCCGGTCGCCGAACCAGCCGCCGACGATGATCTTTTCCGGGTTGTACAGGTTGACCAGGTTGGACAGCGCCAGCCCGAGGTGGCGCACGAGGCCGTCGATGGCCCGCTGGGCCGCGGTGTCGCCGGACCGCCAGGCGGCCAGGATCGCCTCGACGCCGTCGGTCTCCCGGCCGAGCCAGGTCTCGTCGGGCCCCCGCCACTGGTTGAGGACCGCCGACGCGCCGACGAACGTCTCGACGCACCCGGCCCGCCCGCAGCGGCAGTGCGGACCGTCGAGGCTGATCTTCGTGTGGCCCCACTCGCCGGCGCTGCTGGAGAAGCCGCGGTACAGCCGGCCGTCGGTGATGATCCCGGCCCCCGCGCCCTCACCGATGAGCACCATGACCGCGTGGTCCGTGTCGCGGGCCGCCCCGAACCAGGCCTCGGCCTGCGTGGTCGACTTGGCCCCGTTGTCGATGTACGCCGGGATGCCGAGCCCGTCGCCGAACCCGCCGAAGTCCACGCCGTGCCAGCCGACGACCTCGGCGTGCACGAGCTGGCGGTCCTCCTCGACGATGCCCGGCACGCCGAGCCCGAGCCCGATCACCCGCCGCGCGTCGACGCCGAGCTCGGCGAGCATCGCGGTGACCTGATCGGTGATCGCGGTACGCGCCTCGCCGACCTCGATCCGCCGCCCCTTGAACGGGTACTCCCGGGCGGCGAGCCGGTTCAGCCCGAGATCGAACACCTCGACCCCGATCTTGGTCTCGCCGACGTCCGCCCCGACGACCAGCCCGGCATCGTGGGCGACCCGCACGATCGCCCGCCGCCGCCCGCCGTCGGAGTCCAGGAACCCCTCCTCGCGCACGGTGCCCTCGGCGAGCAGCTCGTTCATCACGTTGGTCACGGTGGCCGGCGACAGCCCGGTCGCCGTCCCCACCTCGCTGCGCGACGTGGGCCCGTGCAGCCAGACGTGCCGCAGGATCAGCGCCCGGTTGCGTCGCCGCACGTCCTTGACCGAAGCCTTCTTCGCCACCGTCGTCACTCCAACCCTTGGTTCAATGATTGTTTTATAGTCTGAAATAAGTCCCCGCACAACCGTCCCGCCCCAACTACGTGGCGTTACCTTCCGGGTGCGCGGTGCAGAGCGGCCAGGCCGGCCCGGGCGCGGTCCTCCTCGAACCGGTCGCCGATCTCCATGGCGAGGTCCAGCGCGAGCTCGTGCTCGCGGGCGGAGCGCAGCGCCTCCCCGAGCCCGTTGCGCGCCTCGCACTCCCCGCCCTTGTCACCGGCGGCGGCGAAGACGGCCAGGGCCCACCGGTGCTCCTGCGCGGCGCCGGCCCGGTCGCCGTGGCGGCGGTACGCGACCCCGAGATCGTTGCGCGCGTGCGCCTCGCCGATCCGGCTGCCGGCGGCCCGATGGATGGCGATGGACCGCTCGTGGTGGTCCACCGCGTCCCGATGCCGCCCCTGCCGCGAGGCGATGCATCCGAGGCTGTCCAGCACGCCCGCCTCTCCGGTCGGGTCGCCGAGCTCGCGGAAGAGCCGCAACGCGCCGTCGAACAGCCCGGCGGCCTCCTCGTCGCGGTCCTGACGCTCCAGCACGAGCCCCAGCGCGTCGAGGGCGGCCGCCTCCGCCGTCCGGTCGCCCAGGCGCCGGGCCAGCTCAAGCGCGCGTTCGGCGTAACCGGCGGCGGTGTCGTACGGGCCGCGACGCCAGTGCACGTGGCCCAGGTAGCGCAGCGCGCGGGACTGCCCGGCCAGGTCGCCGAGGTCGGTGTACTCGTCGAGGGCGCGCCGCAGGTTGGCTGCCGCCTCGCCGAAGCGTCCCTGCACCTCCTGCGTAGCGCCGAGGCTGACCAGCGCCGCGGCCTCCCCGGCACGGTCGCTGGTGATGTGTGCCGCCTCGCGCCCGGCGGCGTGGATGGCGAGCGCGTCGGCGTAGTGTCCGCCCTCGCGCAGGTACCGTAGCAGCAGCTCCGACAGCCGCACCGCGAGCTCCGGGCGGCCGTGCGCCGCGGCGACACCGGTGGCCGCGACGAGATTGGCGCGTTCGGCGTCGAGCCAGGTGCGGTCGGCCGTCGCAACCGTGGCCGTGTAGTGCTCCAGCAGCCGCACGACGCCGGCGGACCGGACCTCGTCCGGCTCCTCGGTGTGCTCCAGCCGGGCCGCGTAGGCCCGCACCAGGTCGTGGAACCGGAACCGGCCGCGCACCGCCTGCTGCAGCAGGTGCGCGTCGAGCAGCCGTTCCAGCATCGGCCCGGCCACCGGCTCCGCGATCCCGGCGAGGGCAGCGGCGGCGGCGGAGTCGGCGTCGGTACCCGGATGCAGGCTCAACCGGCACCACAGGCGCCGCTGCGCCGGGTCGAGATCGGCCACGGACAGCGCCAGCGCGGCGGGCACGCTGCGTTCGCCGTCGTCGAGCCGCTCCACGGCGAGCTCACCGGCCAGGTCCTCCGCCGTCCACATCGGACGCGCCCGCAGCCGGGCGGCGGCGATCCGCACGGCCAGCGGCAGACCACCGCAGGCGGCGACGATCCGGTCGACCGCATCGGCGTGCGCGCGCACCCGCTCGCGGCCCGCCACCGAACCGAACAGCGCCACCGAGTCCCCGTCCGGCAGCCCGTCCAGCGACACCGACCGCGCGTCGTCGAGCGCGAGCAACCGGCGCCGACTCGTCACCAGCGCCAGGCAGCCGGGGCCGGCCGGCAGCAGCGGCCGGACCTGCTCGGCGGTGCGGGCGTTGTCGAGCACGACCAGCACCCGCCGCCCGGCCAGCCGCCCCCGCCACAGCGCCGCCTGATCGTCGGCCTCGGCCGGGATCTGCTCCCCCGGCACCCCGATCGCGCGCAGCAGCCGCGGCAACGCCTGCGCGGGCTGGATCGGTGCGACGTCCTCGGTGTACCCGTGCAGGTCGAGAAACAGGCACCCGTCGGGGAACCGGCCGGCGAGCCGGTGGGCGGCCCGCACCGCGAGGGCCGTCTTGCCGATGCCCGCCATCCCGTCGATCGCGACGACCGCCGCCCCGCCCGAGACGACCCGCTCCAGCTCGGCCCGCCGCCCGGTGAACAGCGCCGTGTCGGCCGGCAACTGCGCGACGCGGCCGGCGAGCTGGTCCCGCCCGTGCCCGGCGCGCCAGATCTCGAACCCGATCCAGGCCCCGGCGAGCGCCACGAGCCCGGCCCCGACCGGCCACGTCCAGCCTGACGTGACAACGTTGGTGAGCACGCCGGCCGCGATCGCCAGCAGCGTCGAGACGCCCGCCGTCAGCTGCGGCCTCCGCTCCACAGTTCCACGATAGTGGTTGACACCGATCCGCCCCGATACCTAGATTGCTAGGTATGGACCTGCGGGGGCACCTCGACCTGCTGCTGCTGACGGCCCTGCGCCGCATCGAGCCAGGCCACGGCTACGCACTCATCACCGCCCTGCGCGAGCAGTCGGCGGGCACCTTCGACCTGCCGGAGGGCACGGTCTACCCGGCCCTGCACCGCCTGGAGCGCGACGGCCTCGTGCAGAGCGAGTGGAGCACGGAGTCCGGCCGCCGCAGACGCGTCTATCGGCTGACCCAGGCGGGCGCGGACGCGGTCACGGTGAAGCAGCAGGAATGGACGATCTTTCAAGCCGGCGTACGCGCCGTGGTGGAGGGATGGGCGTGAGCGAGATCGACTGGTACCTCGACGACCTCTTCAACCGGCTGTCCGGCCAGGGCGCCGCGGGCCGCCGCATGCTGGAGGAGGCCGCAGACCACCTCCACACGGCCGCCGACGCGCACGTCGCCGCGGGCCTGCCGCGCGACGAGGCGGAACGCGAGGCGGTGCTGAACTTCGGCGGCGCGGGCGAGGTCGCCACCCAACTGCTCCACGTCCACGAACCCACCCGCCTGGCCGCCGCCGCCTCGACCGCAACGGCCGTGGGCGGCCGGGCCCTGCTGATGCTGGCCGGCTGTTTCCTCGGCGCGGGGCTGGCTTTGAGCGTGTGGGGCAACAGCGACCCGATCGCCCGGCAGACGGCCTGGGTGGGGGTGCCCCTGTTCGTCGCCGCCATGGCACTGCTGCTGGCACGGCGTCCCGCTCCCCCGTTCGCTTCCCTGGGCGCGGCCCTGATCACGCTGGGCGGGGTCGCGGCGCTGGTGGACGTGCCGCTCGCGGCGGGCCTGTACTCCGGCGAGACCGGCCTGCACCGCCACGCGGCTGCGATGCTGACCGGCTTCGCCCTGGCCAACCTGGCCGGCGTCGGCCTCGTCCGGGCCTTCGTCCTCGTACCAGGAGCTCAGCCCATCGGGAACTCGGCCTCGAACCCCTCGATGTAGGGCATGTTCCGGAACGGAAAACCCGAACCGTCCTCGATTTGGCGCCGCATGTCCTCAAGCGCCTCGTAGGCCGCGTCGAGGTCGCCCACGAGCGCATGCAGCAGCGGTAGCCGTTCGATCGGGAGCCCGCCCGTGAGTCCCTGGCCCGTCCGCAAGACGTCGAGGACCCCGGCGTATGACGCGTGCGACCGCAGGAACGGCAACGCGATGTCCTTGACGTCGGCCAGGATCGGCCCGACGACGGACACGGGCGACTCCGCGGCCAGATCTATCGGGTGCTCCTGCCACTGCCGCTCGGCGGTGAGGTAGCCGGTGTTCATCGCGACCGTCGGAACGTAGTATCCGTCCCATCCGGGAACGACATCCCCGCACCAGGCGGCCACACGATCCTCGACGGCCGCCAGCCGGACGCCCACGATCGTCGCCACAAAGAGCGCTCCTGGGCGACCGTGATTCGAGTCGGCGAACGCGCACGAGCCCTCGATCCCGGCACCGAGATCGAGGTGGAACTCGAAGTTGGACTTGTACCGCTTGAACCCGAGGGCCTGCATCTCGGTCTTCAGCGCCGAGAAGAGCTCCGCCTTCTTCACCCGTTGCCCTCACTCAACCGATGGACCGGTCACAATGCGTCTCGCCCCGGCCTCGCGAGCGGGCCGGGGCGAGACGCACGACGCTACACGTCGAAATGATGGACCATGATGACGAACTCGTTCTCCCGGTAGTAGCGGGCCACCTTCGCAGCACGCGCCCCACGGCCGTACAGAATGAGTCCCACCTCGCTGAAGCGTTTGTCCAAGGCGCGCTGGGCCGCGTTGTAGGTCGCGCCGGCACCGTTCTTGGACTCGTGGAAGAACATGATCCCGTCTTTCTTGGTGATCAGGTCGTACCGGCGGATGTTGCCGGCCGTGTGACCGGTTCCGGGCGCACGCGCCCAGAACTCACGTCCGATGATCTCATGGCCGTCGGCCGCCATCTGGTCCGCGAGATGGTCGACGCCCTTGTCGCCCTTCTCATGCGGTTCCTTGCCGCCCTTCTGCGGTGGGTCGACGTCGCACGAGCTGTTGTGGACGAGGACCGCGGTGGGCCCGGCGAGCACGTAATAGGTGTGGGTGTCCTCGACGGTGAGGTTGTGGACCGTCGCCACGGCGCCGTAGGCCGCCACAGCCAGGACGCTGACGCGGGAACCGTCCGGCGCGAGCAGCGAGTCGCCCGGGCGTAGGTCGGCCGTGTTGCGCCACTCATGGACGCTCGCAACCCAGATCGGGTGGTTGTCGGTGGCGGTGAAGGATGCCGTCGTGCCGCTCGCGTCCGCGACGGTGACCTCGACGAGGTCCTTGTCGCCGGTGCCCTTGATCGTGGTGGTGACGGGCTGGGCGCCGGTCGCGCCGGTCTCCGGGTCGGTCGCGACGACCTGGTCGCCGATCTGCAGCGTCTCGATGGGCTTCGTCGAGCCGTCGGCCATCAGCACGGGTGTCCCCGGCAGGAAGCTGTTGCAGGTGTCGGCCACCGCCTCGCCGGCGTCGTCGGCGCTGGCCGGTATGTCGTCCGCGGCCTTGCCCACGTCGTCGCCGTGCTTCGCGGCCTGTTCCGCCACGTCGTCGGCCTTCTTCGCGGCCGCTTCCGCCGCCGCGGCCGCGTCGTCCGCCTTGCGCAGGATCGCCTTCGCCCAGGCGAGTTTCTCCTTGAAGGCGTCATAGGCCTTGTACGCCCGCTCGATCGCCTTCGCGATCTTCGGTAGCTTCGCGATCTTCGCCCAGGGGATGAAGTTCGAGGCCACCCCGACACAGGCGAGGATGTCGCCCTTGGTGAAGCAGTCGCGGATGTCGTTGATCCCCAGGACCTCCATGAGGATCTCGCCGCCCGCGTCGATGACGATGTCCAGCAGCGGGGTGTCCTTGATGATTTTGGCCTTCTCGACCTCCTCCTGCGAGACGCCCCCGGTGTTGCTGTTCGTGTTGGAGCCACCCGTGCTGGCCGATCCGCCGGAGGCGGCCTTCTCCTCGCGCCGGCGCTCCATCACCTCGCCGTCGGACTCGGGGCGGCGGCCCGAGGGGTCGGCGCTGGAGACCGGGCTGTTGTTGGCGTAGGAGTACCCCTGCATCATCTGGGGGTTGTAGAAGTCCTGCTCCGGGTCGACCGAGATGAAGCGGCCCAGGGCCGGGTCGTACTCGCGGGCGCCCAGGTGGGTCAGGCCGGTCGGGTCCTGCTCGCCGCCGAGGTAGCCCTTCGTCGTGGGCCAGGACGGCGGGGCGGTGCCGCGCTGCTGGCCGAACGGGGTGGTGCGGCGGACCTGGTAGTCCTGCGTGCTCTCCTTGATGACCAGGTTGTTGGTGCCGAGGTGGTCGCTGCAGGTCCACGACAGGCCGCTCGCGTCGCGGACCGCGACCGTCTGGCCGGCGTGGGTGTAGTAGCGGGTGGTCTTCGGCTTCGTGGTGCCGGTGGCCAGGCGCAGGTCCTCGCCGCCGAGGTACAGGGTCGCGCCCTTGGCGTCCTTGCGGATGATGCGGTTGCCGCCGGCGTCGTAGACGAACTCGGTGCTGTCGCCGCCCTCGACGACCTTGCTGAGCTCGCCCTCCTTGCCCCAGGTGAGCGTCTGCGGGGTACCGGTGGCGCTCAGGCGGTTGATCGTGTCGCCGAGCTGGTCGTAGCCGTAGTTCATGGTGCGCACGGTGCCGCCGGGCTCGGTGACCTCGACGGACGTGACCGAGTGGGGTTTGGTCGCGTCGTCGTACTTGTACCGGCGCTGCGTATTGCCGGCCGCCGTGTGCTGGGTCTCGGTCTGGCGGCTGCCGATCTTGTCGTACGTCCAGCTGTTCCAGTACGGCGCCGGTCCCCCGAGGGCGGTGGCCGACGGGGCCGGGGCACAGGTGCCGGAGGTGGGAGTCCAGGCCTCGGTGAGGCGGCTGCGGTTGTCGTGCGTGAAGCACTGCGTGTCGCCGGAGCCGGCCGCGACCCCGGTGTCCTTGATGGAGCTGATCAGGCCCCGGCCGTCGTAGTCGTACTTCACGTCGGCCAGCAGCGCCGGCGCGTTCTGCGCGTAGACGCTGGAGCCGTCGAGCCGGCGGGTGCCGTCCTTGTACGTGAACGTCTGCGCGACGACCTTGCTCGCGAACGCCTCCGGGCCGTCGTAGTCCAGGGTCAGCCGCTCGATCTCGCTGAACTTGGTGTAGTCGGTCCCGGCGGCGTAGTAGCCCAGCGCCGAGTACGTCTGCGTCGGCAGGCCCAGGTCGTTGTAGGCGAAGCGGACCTGCTCGGCGTCGAGGTCGCCACCGGCGTTGGGGTACGTCACCGACGCGGGCGAGCCGTCGACGTTGTACGTGTACGAGGTGTCGTAGGCGCCCTGGAACGGCACCGTCTTGCCCGACGGCGGCACGATCTGCAGCCGGGTCATCAGCGGCCGGTAGCCGGCGTCGTAGGAGCGGACGCCGGTGATGTACTGCGCGCCGTCCAGGTAGCGCACCGAGTAGTTGGGCAGGCCCTTGTAGCCGGTCGGGTCGTAGAAGTTCTCGGTCCGCTTGGCCCCGGTGGTCGAGCCGTCGTAGGTGGTCTTGAGGCGGCCGAGCTTGTCGTAGGCGTACGCGATGACCGTGCCGCGGGCGTCCTTGGTCGAGGTGACCTGACCGGCGTCGTTGTAGCCGATCTCGCCGGTGCCCTTGTCCGGGTCCTCGGTCTTGACCAGCCGGCCCTGGCGGTCGTAGTGGTTCGTCCAGACGGTGCCCATCGGGTCGGTGACCGTCTCGAGCTGGCCCGCCTTCGTGTACGTGTACCGCGTCTCGTCGCCGCTGGTGAGGTCGGTCAGGCCGGCGTGCTGGATCACCTTGAGCGTCTCGCCGCGGGCACCCTTCACCGTGGTGGCGGCGACCCCGTACGGCGGGATGACCGTCGTGCGCTCGCCGCGGTACTGCGTCGTGGTGCGGTACTGCTCCACGCCGAGCCGGTAGAACGCGTCGGCGACCGGGCGGCCGGCGGCGTCGTACTCGGTGACGTTCATGCCGGGCACGACGTTGTCGGCCACGCCGAGCAGCTCCGGGCCGGGGGCGCCGTCGTTGTAGAAGGCGCCGTGCTGCTTGACCACGAAGCCGCGGTTGTCGTAGACCGTGTCGGTGACGATCCGCCCGCCGCCCGGCGCGGGGACCTGTGTCTGGCGCGGCCGCTGGAGGCCGTCGAAGATGTCGTACGTGGTCACGTACGCGCCGTTGGGCCCGAGCGCCTTGGTGCTGGTGACGATCGGCTTGTCGGCCTCGACGGTGTAGCCGAACTCGGAGATCGGGCCGTAGCCGGCCAAGCGCGGCCGATCGATCGCCCAGGCCTTCGCCAGCCGGCCGAGCGGGTCGTACTCCAGCTCGGTGAACTTGGTGTTGGCGTCGGTCTGCTTGGTCGCCAGGCCCCAGGCGGGCTCCAGGGTCACGCTCGAGACGTGGTCGAGCGGGTTCTTGGTCGAGATCTGGGTGACCGGGCCGCCGACCTCCGGCGTGTACGCGGTCGTCGTGGTCCACCCGAGGGCGTCGGTGCTGGAGGTGCCGCGGCCGTAGCCGTCCACCGTGGACTTGCCGGTCATGTAGTAGACCGGCTGGCCGCCGGTGTAGTCGCGCAGGGTCTGCGTCTCGGTGACCGCGCCCTTCGTCGGCGCCGCCCCGTACGCCTGGTTGTCGTACAGCGTGAGCGCGTCGGACAGCACGTCGGCCGGGCGGCTCGGGGTCGCCGCGCAGGACACCGAGACCGTCTCGGTCCGCGTCGGCAGGTTGAGAATCCACGCGCCGGTGTTGCGGGCGTACGTGAACCGCGTGCACTGGTCGTCGTCCGGTGTGGACACGTCGCCGCGGTCCTCGACCTGGTCGACCGTGCCGTACGAGTCGAAGTGCTTGCTCGTCTCCATCGTGCGCCAGGTGCCGTCGGAGAGCAGGGCGCGCACGACGGTCTTGTTGGTGTTGACCCGCCGGGCGGTGACGTTGCCCCAGTCCCGGTTGCGGGTCGCGGTGGCGTCGGAGCGCCAGGGGTCGGTGATGGTGGACGAGACCTTCGCGCCGCCCGGGCCGAAGCCGATCACCTCCCGCGGCATGCCCGCGTACTCGTCCTCGTCGGGATAGCTGCCGCCGAACGAGTCGGACACCGACACGCTGCGGAAGGTGTTCGTCCCGGGCAGCTTGTCGCCGTTCATGCCCTGGAAGTACCGGGTCTCGGAGACGGTCGGGGTGGCGTTGGTGGCGCCGCCGAGCGTGCGCACCACCGGATACCCGCGCCACTGCCCGTAGGTCTTGTACTTCGGGTCGACCAGGCCGTCGTTGTCGTCGAGGCGCCAGGCGGCGTTGCCGGAGTACTCGTAGCGGGTCACCACCGGCGGCTGGGCGGTCACCCGGTCGGTCTCGGTGACCTCCTTGACCACGTACTTGTGGAACCAGTCGGTGTCGGTCGCGGTGTCGCTGCCCGGCCGCGGCGACTTCACCGGCATGCAGCGCTTGGTGTTGGACTCCGGGGCGGGCATCCCGGCGGCGTAGGAGCACTCCGGCTCGGAGTACGTGATGGCGAGCTGGCCGCCGCTCTCGTTGTTGATCCGGGCGACCCGCCACCAGTTCATCGTCGAGTTGGTGTCGTTGGGCCGCATGACCCGGTTGGTCAGCTGCACGCCGTCGAAGTTGACCTCCGGCAGCGCCTTGTCGCCGCCGACGTGGCCGGTGTGGGTGATCGCCTCCAGCCACAGCCCGGCCCGGGTGCCGTCGCCGGGCGACGGGAACTCGTGGTGCAGGGTCCACGAGTCGACGTTGCGATAGCCGCCGGCGCCGTTGGAGACCTGGGTGGTGATCTTCGAGTACCGCTTGGTGGTCCAGAACGTCGGCGACCACTTCTCGTCGCACGGCGCGGCGTCGCACTTCTGGTCCAGCGGGGTGTCCGGGTAGTTCTCGGGGTGCGAGTAGTCGCAGGTCGACCCGGGCACGCACCGCTCGGCGACGTCGAAGACGACCTGCGCGACCGGCGCCGCGGAGAACAGCGTGTCCTCGCGCTGGCCGTACTCGGCGCGCTTGAGCCAGCCGCCGCGGGTGTACCCGACCGGCTGGTCCTTCTTGAGGTTGGCCGCGTAGAGGTTGCCCTCCTTCTCGTACCAGTACGACATGGCGTTGCCGTACGGGTCGATCACCTCGTCGAGCTGCCACCGGTACGCCTGCTGGCAGGACGATCCCGCGAAGTCGCCGGCCTTGTAGCACGGCTCGCCGGACTGGTTGCCGTAGACCGGCGACGTCCAGGTCGAGTTGGTCTCGTTCTTGCCCGCCGACCAGCCGGGCAGCCGGTTGCGGCCGAAGAAGTACTGCATGCCGCCGGTCGTGGTGACCTTCCAGTACTCACCGTCGTCGTCGCCGTTGGTGGCCCCGGTGAACCGCTCGATCTTCGAGCCGTCGTCGCTGCGCAGCTTCCAGGCGCCGGTCGCGTCGTCGCGGACCAGCTCGCCGCCGCTGCCGTTGAGCGACATCGTCGCGTTGTCGGTCGCCCAGCACTGGTCGCCGGTCTTCTCGGTGGTGTTGCTGCCGGTCATGTCCTCGGCGCACGGCTTGTAGCGGCGCTCGATGAAGCCCGGGTGGAAGTCGAAGCCCTCGCCGATCATCGACGGCTGGTTGTTCGTGGCCGAGGAGCGGCCGTCGACGGAGGAGGACGAGTAGGACAGGGCGATCGACGGCGTCGGGCCGCCCAGGCCCGGCGGCACCCGCAGCGGGTAGCTCCAGCCGAAGTTGCCGGTCGGGTTGCCCGCGCTCCAGGTCGACGACGGCGACAGCGAGGTGGCGGCGAACGAGCCGGTCGGGCCGGACGCGCCGGCGACGGCCGCGAACAGGGCGCCGGAGGACTTGAGCTCGGCCGCCGACGGTCGCGCGATCGATGGATCCTCAAGCCGATGTGGTACCGCGAAAGCCTTCGCCGGCAGCGCCACGTCCGCGGTCAGCTTGCCGGTCCGGGTGTCGTTGCGCGAGGACGGCAGCTCGACCGGGCGGCAGGCCGCGGCGGCCGGGGTGCTCAGCGCGCACTCGGGCACCCGCACCAGGTGCAGGCGCTGGGCCCAGTCGCCGCCGTAGCTGTTGCGGAACGACGTGTAGTCCAGCTCGACCGAGGCGCTCGCGGCCGCGGTGCCGCCGTCGGCGCGGGCGATCCGCCAGACGGGGCCGCGGATGCCGGTGCGGGCCGTGGCGGCGGTGTCAAGGAACTCGACGCGAACCTTCGACGGCGCCGGGTTCTGTGCGTCGGTACCGGCACCGACCGCGAGCGGCAGCGCCCCCGCCTTCGTGCGGGCCGTCGCCGTCAGGGTCGTCTCCGCGCCGGCCGCGGCCGGGGCGGCGGCCGATCCCTGGTTGCCGTGCAGCGCGGCGGCCAGGACGGGGTCGGTGTCACGGGGCTTGGCGGCGATCGGGCCGCCGGGCACGGACTGCTCGACGTGCAGCGCCGGCGGGGCGGCCGGCGCGGCGAAGGCGGTGCCCTCCCCGAGGACGCCGACGAGGGCCATGACGGCCGCACCTGCGAGCGCGGCCCGCAACCGTTGCCGCAACGGCACCCTGGACCATCCAAATTGGACACCTGGCGCGGTGGCATCGAGCACGGCGGCCCTCCCCCATACAGAGTCGTCGAAGCGACGCGGACGTTACTGCCATTCACGAGCGTCAGTCAACGGGGTCCACAATGGGCGCCGGATGTGAGAAGCTCCGCGCAGAACTGCGCGCGTGACGACCACGGGGAGGAACGACCATGCGCCGCTCTGCCGGGCTCTGCCCGGGGTAGACACCCGCCCTTCACCCGAAATTCGTCCGAGGCCGCTCATCGCCCGAGCGGCCTCGATGTCGTGCTGTGCCCATCCGGTCCGAGAGGAAAGACCTTGCCCGTACATCGGTTCCTGAGCCGGCGGCTGATCGCCACGGCCGCGGCCGCCGCCCTCGTCGCGGGAGTCGGCGCCATCGCACTCGTCCGGTCGGGCGGCGACCACGCCGACGCCGACGCGGCCCGCTGGGCCGCGATCACCGAGCAGCCCGACGAGCGCTCGGCGTCGTTCGTGGCCGCGAAGGCCAAGCGGCGCATCGAGGTGAGCGGGCTCACATCCCCCACGGGACAGGTGTTCGCCGAGCCCGACGGATCGTTCGTGGCCACCCAGACCATCGAGCCGGTGCGGGCCCGCCGGGCCGACGGGTCGTGGGGCCCGATCGACACGACGCTGCAGCCGCAGGCCGACGGCACCTTCCGCACGGCCGCCACCCCCGCCGCGGTGACCGTCTCCGGCGGCGGGACCGGCCCGCTGATGGTGCTGCGCGACGATGCCGGGCACGAGCTGTCGATGACGTGGCCCGCGCCGCTGCCCAAGCCCGCCGTGGCCGGTGCGGTCGCGACGTTCGCCGAGGTGCTGCCGGGCGTGGATCTGCAGGTGCGCGGCGACCGTACCGGTGCGCGCAAGGTCCTGGTCGTGAAGACGCCCGAGGCGGCCCGCAGTCAGGCGCTGCGCGAGATCGCGTTCGACCTGCACACGGCCGGCGTCACGGTGGCCGAGACCGGCGCCGAGACGCTGTCGGCGACCGACGCGAACGGCAAGGTCGTGTTCGCCACGCCGACGTCGAGTGTGTGGGACGCGCGGACGGCGGTCAGCGAGACCGGCGCCTTGCAGACCGGCGAGTGGGGACCGTCGGACGCGGCGAAGCTCGGCACGGTCGGCGTGCGGCTCGACGGCGACCGGCTGCTCATGTCACCGGACCCGGCGGTACTGCTGGCCGGCGATGCCCAGTTCCCGATCCGGATCGACCCGGTGTGGGGCTGGACCGGCCAGAACGCGTGGCAGCTGGTCAGCACCCAGGACAAGAACAAGTCGTACTGGAACGGCGGCGACCGGGAGAACGACCCCGAGGGCAAGGTGTCGGTCGGGCGGACACGGAACGGCAGCGTGGAGTCGGACTTCCGGGCCTTCATGCGGTTCGACACCAGCTTCTTTCGCGGCAAGGACGTGCGGGAGGCGCATTTCTACACCGTGATGAGCTACGCGTGGTCGTGGGCCTGCAACGAGTCGAACTACAAGCTCGGCATCTACCGGTACAGCGGCATGAACACCGGCCTGACCTGGAACAACCACGAGGGCGGCTGGGGCAGTTCGATCGCCGAGCGCTCGGAGACCTGGGGCAACAAGAACGGCAACTGCGCGGGGGATCTGTCGGTCGACACCACCGTCACCAGCTACGCCCAGGACGCCTCCAACCTGGGCTGGGGGGACATGCAGTTCGGACTGCGCTCGATGAACGAGTCGTGCGACTCCCAAGGCGAGTGCAAGAGCTGGCGGCGGTTCAAGGAGGCCGGCAGCGCGCCCGACGGCGGCACGGTCATGCGGCTCAGCGTCAGGTACAACACCCCGCCCGGCGTGGCCGACGGCATCCAGGTCGACGGCCGGGCCTGCGACAACACCACCCTCACGGCCGGGGCCGGCGCCTCGTACACGGTGAGCGCGGTCCTGCACGACCCGGACAACGAAAACGTCACCGGCGTGCTGCACGTGTTCAACAGCGACGGCACGGTGCTCAGGACCCTCGACAGCGGCACCGTCGGCAACGGCACCCGGGTCAGCTGGCAGATCAGCACCGCCTGGCTGGTCAGCAACCGGACCTACTCGCTGATCGTGATGACGAGCGACACGATCGCCAACTCGTGGAGCCCCACGTGCAAACTGTCCGTCGACCTGCTGCCACCGGCAATAGCCGACGTCGACTCGGTGGACTATCCCGACGACGGGGCACCCCACGGCAGTGTCGGGCGCACCGGCGACTTCCTGCTCAAGGTTCCCGCCGACGCGGCGAAGGTGTTGTACGGCCCGAGCGACCCGCCCACCACGGAACTCGCCCTGAGCGGGGCCAACCCGACGGTCCAGCTCACCCCGACGGCCCAGGGCGTCAACTTCGTGCACGTCAAGACCGTCGACGCGGCCGGCAACCAGAGCACCACGTACCACTACCAGTACGTCGCCGGCGCCCCCTCTGACCCGATCGGGCACTGGAAGCTCGACGACGGCTCCGGCACGACGGCCGTGGACACGCCGTACCCCGGGAACCCCGACGACGTGAACAAGCCGCTGACCATCACCGGCAGCGGCGGCATGCAGTGGGTCGCCGACCACGCCGAGGACAAGCTGGAGCACGGCACCTACCTGCGCTCCAACGGCGGGTACCAGCGGGTCAGCACCAGCGGGCCGGTCGTGGACACCACCCGCAGCTACACCGTCTCCGCCTGGGCCCGGCTGACCGGCTCGACGCTGCCGACCACCAACGAGCCGGTCGTCACCGCGGCCGGCACCCGGGTCAGCGCGTTCAACCTGTCGTACGGGCCGACCACGCAGTCGTGGGGCTTCACCGTCAGCACCGCCGACAACGAGACCACCAACACCTCGTGGGTCCGGGCGGCCTCCGCGACCCCGGCGCGGCTCGGCGTGTGGACGCACCTCGCCGGGGTCTACGACGCCGGGTCGAAGAAGGCGATGATGTACGTCAACGGCGTCAAGGTCGCCGAGAAGCCCGTCACCTCCGTGTGGAAGGCGGGCGGCCCGCTCGACATCGGCTCGGTGCTGTGGACCGGCTCCTCCGGCACTCCGTTCCACGGCGACATCGACGACGTGCGCGCCTACAACCGGGTCGTCGCACCCGAGGAGTTCGTCGGGCTGACCCGCCGGGCCGAGGCCTGGTGGAGCTTCGACGACGGGCTGAGCACGACCGCCGACCGCACCGGCAACGGGCGCAGCGCCACGCTCGTCGACGGTACCGCGGTGAGCCCCGGCTTCACCGGGCACGGCGTCAGCCTGAACGGCACCAACAGCCAGGTCACCACGGCCGGCCCGGCGGTGCGCACCGACGGCAGCTTCACCGTCAGCGCCTGGGTCCGGCTGCTGCGCGGCGAGAACTGGCAGACCGTGGTGAGCCAGGACGGCACGCGGATCAGCGGGTTCTTCCTGAAGTACAACGGCGGCCAGAAACGCTGGGAGTTCCATCTGCCCGGCCAGGACGCCGACAACCCCGCCTGGGCGACCGGCGTGCTGTCGACCGAACCGGCCCGCATCGGCGAATGGACCCACCTCGCCGGCGTGTACGACGCCGAACGCCAGCAGGTCCAGCTGTGGGTCGACGGGGCGCTGCAGGGCACCGCGACCGCCGCGCCGCAGTGGAACGCCACCGGCCCGCTCGTCATCGGCCGCGGCAAGACCTCAGGCACCGCCGTCGACTTCCTCTACGGCGACATCGACGAGGTGATGGCCCACACCGGAGCGCTCAACGCGCAGCAGATCGCCGTGCTGGCCGACCGGGCCCGGCGCCTGCCGGCCACCCACCAGCTCTCGGCCGACTTCACGGGCGACGGCAAGGCGGACTCGCTGGTCATCCAGGCGTACCCGGACCAGCAGATGAAGCTGTGGCAGCTGACCAGCAGCACCGGCCAGCCGCTGGAGACGCCGGTCGAGGTGTGGGACAGCCAGTTCGCACCGTGGGACATGCCCTCGGGCTGGCAGCACGACGGGGCCCGGTGGAACGCCGCCGACTTCAACGGCGACGGCATGGCGGACATCTCGCTGACCCTGCGCAACGACGCCATGAACCCCGGGGCCTGGGTCCGCAACACCCAGGTCTGGCTCTTCTACTCGACCGGCAGCGGCTTCGACGCGCCGCAGCTGACGTGGGAGAGCACCGACGGCAGCTGGCCGCTGGACCACCTCAAGGTCGACGCCGGCGACGTGACGGGCGACGGCAAGGGCGACCTGGTCATCATGCGCGACGACGCGGCGTCGGGCTTCCACGTCTTCACGTTCGCCGGTGACACCTTCGGCCTGCAGGCGCCGGTCGAGTGGTACGGCCTGGGCACCCAGTTCGCCAACTCGGACGCCAAGCGCATCACCAACCGGGTCGCCGACTTCAACGGCGACGGCAAGGCCGACCTGGTGCAGTTCTACCAGCAGGACAACAACCGCACGATGATCTACGTCAACCCGTCCGACGGCGCCCGCTTCACCGGCCGCACCATGTACTGGGACAGCGGCGCCAACGGCCTGTCCATGGCCCTGGCCAAGCCCGTCGTCGCCGACGTCACCGGCGACGGCAAGGCCGACGTCGTCGTGTACTACAACGCCGGCACCAGCCGCCAGCTCTGGCAGTGGACGTCCACCGGCACAGGCCTGGCCGCGCCGTCGGTCTGGACCGACACCGCCACCTGCACCGGCTGCGCCACGGCGATGAACAGCTGGGCCGACCTGTCCTTCGTGGCCGGCAACTTCGACGGCGACGCCGACAAGGACCTGCTGGGCATCCGCACCACGCCGGGCAGCCAGCAGTTCACGCTGTGGGGCTTCATGTCCACCGGCACCGGGTTCGCCGCCCCGACCACGCGGTACGTCAGCGGCCCGAACGGCCTCTGACCTCCGGCTGGGCCGGTCCTCGACGGAGGGCCGGCCCAGCACCCGCGGGTTTGCGTCCCGCCGCAGCGGGCATCCCAACCGTCGGAGGTGGGGGCGATGGCGCGGCCGATCTGGAGTGGGGTCATCTCGTTCGGGCTGGTGTCGGTGCCGGTGGCGATGTACCCGGCGACCCGCGAGCACGAGGTGTCGTTCCACCAGTTCCAGCGGGACACCAGCGACCGCATCCGGTACAAGCGGGTCAACGAGCGGCCATGGCCGAGGCGAACCGGGCCGCGATCGCGACGCTGGTGATGCGGGGCAAGGAGTACCTGGCCGCGGTCCGCGCCGACGGGAACCTGCTCGTCCTGGAGACGATGTACTTCGCCGACGAGATCCGGGACCCGAAGCAGGAGCTCGGCCGGTACCCGGGAAAGGTCACGCTTTCGCGGCCGGAAATGCGGATGGCGACGCAGCTCATCGCGTCGATGAGCGGGCCGTGGCGGCCGAAGGACTTCCGTGACACGTACCAGGATCGGGTCCAGGACCTGATCGAGGCCAAGGTGAAGGGCGACGAGCTCACCCAGGCCGACGAGCCGCCGGAGGCCACCGAGGTGAGCGACCTGATGGACGTCCTGCGGCAGAGCGTCGAGACCGCCCGCAAACGCCGGACGGCCCCCAAGAAGACCGGCGCGAAGAAGACCGCCGCGAAGAAGGCCGCACCGCGCAAGAAGGCCGCACCGCGCAAGAAGGCGGCCAAGGCCACGAACAAGAAGGCCGCCTGACCTGACCCGTCGGCGTCCAGCCCGCGCCGACCAGGGTGGCGCGGTCGCCGCCGCCGGCATGGCGGCTTTCGCAAGGGGTCCGTTCGGGCGTTTCGCTTGTGTTTGAAAATGAAAACCGATATCAAGAAGGCATGAAAGCCGCGTTCGTCGGCAAGGGTGGCAGTGGCAAGACCACCCTGGCCGCGTTGTTCTGCCGATATCTGGCCGCCCGGGACGCCCCGCGCGTGCTCGCCTTCGACGCCGACATCAACCAGCACCTGGCCGTCGCGCTCGGGGCCGACCCGGACGAGGCCGCCCTGCTGCCCGCGCTCGGGGATCACCTCGACGAGATCAAGGAGTACCTGCGCGGGGACAACCCGCGGATCGCCTCCGCCGCCGCGATGCTCAAGACCACGCCGCCCGGCCCGGGGTCGCGGCTCGTGCGCGTCGACGAGCCCAACCCGCTGTGGGACGGGCTGGTGCGCACCGCCGGCGGGGTGCGCCTCGCCGTCACCGGGCCGTTCGCCGCCGACGACCTCGGGGTGGCCTGCTACCACTCGAAGGTCGGCGCGGTCGAGCTGCTGCTCAACCACCTGGCCGACGGGCCGGGCGACTACGCGGTGGTCGACATGACGGCCGGCGCCGACTCGTTCGCGTCGGGCCTGTTCACCCGGTTCGACCTGACGTTCCTGGTGTGCGAGCCGACGATCCGCAGCGTCGGGGTGTACCGCCAGTACGTCGGCTACGCCCGCGACCACGGCGTGCGCGTGGCGGTCGTCGGCAACAAGGTCGACGACGAGTCCGATGTGGACTTCCTGCGCGCGGAGGTGGGCGACGACCTGCTGTGCTGGTTCGGCCGTTCCGCCTTCGTGAAGGCCGCCGAGCGCGGGCGGCACCAGCCGCTGTCTGCCCTGGAGCCGTCCAATGTGGAGGCCCTGGCGTCCTTGCGCGGCGCGCTCGACGACTGCGTGAAGGACTGGCCGCGGTACGCCGCGCAGGCCGCCGAGTTCCACACCCGCAACGCGCTCGCGTGGGGCAACACCCGCGCGGGCGCCGACCTCACCGCCCAGATCTGGCCCGACTTCCTGATTGGAGAGCACCATGTCGCTCAACGTTCCTAGTGCCCTGCTCGAGCGCGCCGAGGCCGGCCCGGTCGACGACGCCGAGTTCGTCGCGTGCGTGCGTGCATCGCTGCCGTACGCCTGGCAGGTCATCAGCGGCGTCGCGTCCTCCCTCGGCGCTTCAGCATTCGCCGAGCACAGCGTCCCGCCGCCCAGCGAGGCCGAGCGCGGGCAGCTGCTGCGGGCCCTGGCCAGCGACGCCATCCGCGGCGGGCTGGAGCGGCACTTCGGGGTGACCCTGGCCTTCCAGAACTGCCATCGGGTCGCGGCGTTCGCCCCGTCGGCCGTGGGCGGCGAGCGGTACCGGGCGTTCGTCTCCCCGCGCGGGCAGCTGCTCAACCAGTCGCCCTCGCTGCGGGACTGCTGAGGCTTCAGAACGGCCAGTCCGCCTCCTCGCCGGCCTCGATGAGCGGGATCATCGCGAACGCACCGTCGGACAGGCCGCCGAACGTGTGCCGATGCGGGCCCGCGGCGAGGTGCGCGGCGCGGTAGCCGGCCAGATTCCAGGTGTACACCGGGATCTGCGCCGGCACCGCGGCCGCCACGTCCGCCTCGGGGTGGTGGTGGGCCTGCTCGTCGGTGAGGATGACGACGCGGTCGTGCCCCTCGTAGTGCCGGCGCACCGCGGGCTCGGTGTTGGTGCCGGCGGCGTAGAAGTACCCGCCGTCCTTGAAGCGCCGCACGCCGGCCAGCACCGACTCCCCCGCAACGGCCGGGAAGACCTTGCTGTACGTCGAGAACGACACCACGGTCGCGTCCGCGGCCCGGGCGGCCAGGGCGAGGCCGAACACCACGGCCGCGTCCCAGAACTGCAGGGTGCCGTCCTTGCTGAAGGTCGCGCTCATCGAGCCGGAGGTGTCGATGAGCACGAGGGTCCGCCCGTCCAGCGCGGGCACGTTGCCGAGCGCGAGCTGCAGCGCCCGGTCGAGCGCGGCGGCCCAGCGGGGGCTCGGGGCGGCGTTGTACGCCGAGAGGTAGCGCATCGGCAGCACCCGCGAGGTGGCCACGGAGCTGGGATCGGCCAGCCGCGCCGCGACGGTCCCGGCCACGGCGTCGCTCACCCCGGCCTCGTCGAAGTTGCGGAGGTTGCGCAGGAGGGCGAGGTACCCCATGGAATCCACAATGGACTCCCAGGCCGCCGCGTCCATGGCACCCTGCCGCCAGCCCGCGAGCGCCTCCCACGTCATCCCGGCGTTCGCGAGTGTCGCCGGATCGGTGACGTCGCGCCGGAGCTCGACCGGCACGGCCATGAGCGCGGCCCGCGCGGCGAGCAGCGTGAGCGACGCGGGAACGGCGGCGTCGCGCCCGTGCCGCCGGTTGAGCGCGTGCCGGAACAGGTCACCCTGCCGCTCGTCCCGCGCGACCGGATGGGTGAGCTCGACGACGTCGCCGAAGCGCACCGCCCGCCCGTCGGTGTCGTACTTGAGCAGGCTCCGCTCGTGATACAGCCGCACCGCCGCGCCGGCGATCCCGCGCTTGACGGGCTTGGGCAGCGCGCGGCCGTGGTGGCGCAGCCAGTACGCGACGGCCTCACCGGGCTCGTCGGCCCGCTGCAGCGCCGAGTCCACCACCCCGCGCGAGCCGGGAATCCCGGCGGCAACCTGCGCCCGGGCCCCTTCGAGCGCCGCCACGACGGACGCGGTGCGCAGCATCGCCCCGGTGCGCAGCCACGGCACGAACCGCGCGAACCACGCCGGATCGGCCACCGCCACCGCCGCGACAAGCTCCCGGAACCGCGCGTCGCGCGCCCCGGCCCCCTCGTAGAACGTGCCCTCACCGACCATGTTGGACACCGCGAGCAGAAACAGCTCCGCCTTCGGCTCCCGCCGGAACCCCCGCCCCCGCTCGGCGGTGAAAATCCACTCGAGATCGGCGGTCTCATGCCGGTTTTCGCGCAGCTTGAAGTTGAACTTGGCCATGGGTGGACTTCCCCCGGGTCACAACACAGACCGGTCACCAGACTTGTTGGAGGGGTCGAACCTCCACCCGAGGCGCTCCCCGAGACCTCAGTGGGCGACGGACTGGATTCGAGTGAAGGAGCCGTCACCTTCGCACCGGGAAGCGCGACGCCCAAGCTAACCCACCGCTTCCGAAGCGCGCAACGCATTTATCTGGTACGCGTGCGAACGCCTCGATCCGCGCCAGATCCCGCGGCCGCAACCCCCGCCGCGGATGCGGCCGGATCAGCAGCCCCTTCCCACCGGCGGTCAACTCGCCGAGGACGGGCCCGTCGCGCGGCACCTCGACGTCGTCCGTCCACACGAGCCGCCGCCCGCTCGCGAGCACTCCCCGAGCCGCGGCGAGCTTGGCCCCGTCGGGCGCGCCGGCCCCGAACGCCCGCCCGAGTGCCGGCAGCCCGAACAGCCGCTCCAACGCATCGGCGTCCGCACACCAGGTGGAGCACCACCGCACCTCGACGATGCCTTCGCCGTGCAGCCACCGGATGCGGTCGACGAGCGCGGGCGCCCACCGGATCGGCCAGTCGACCCCCTCCGACCGCGCGGTCCCGCGACGCAGCTCGGCACCCCACAACGGCCGGCGGGTGTTGACGACCCCGTCGACGTCCAGCAGCCACACCGGCGCCCGTCGCATCACCGGCCCATTGTGACGGGGCCGCCGCCGACGGTCGGCGCCGAGCGTGCGCTTCGGCGGCGGCCCAGCACCACGGCACCGGCACGGTACGGCCCCCGCGCCGTTATAGTCGGCCCATGTCGTCGAAGCGGCCGACCCTCGCCGATGTCGCCGCCGCCGCGCACGTGTCCACGGCCGCCGTGTCGCGGGTCGTGAACGGAGCACCTGGCGTGTCGGCCGAGACGCGGGAGCATGTGCGGCGGGTCATCGCGCGGCTCGGGTACCGGCCCGACCCCGCCGCCCGGGCGCTCGCCAACGGGCATGGCAGCATCGTGGAGCTGTTCATCGTCGACGAGCCGGGGATCTTCGGCACCAGTCCGTACTATGGCCGCGTCACCGCCGGAATCCTGCGGGAACTGGCCGGCGAGGCTCAGCTGCGGGTGCACGTGGTCGAGGAGCACCGCGCGGCCGAGGCACTCCGAACGATCACCGCGAGCGTCGGGTTGGTGCTCATCAACGTCCCGCCCGGGCTCGCCGAACAGACCTATGCCCGGTGCGAGCGGATGGTGTCGATGGGGCCCTCCGGCCGAGGCGTGCCGTACGTCGACATGGCGAACGAAGAAGGCGCGTACGCGGCGATCCGGCACCTGCACGAGACCGGCCGCCGGCGCATCGCCGCGCTGCACGGGCAGGAGGGCAACCCGTGCGCCGACGCGCGGCGGGCCGGATATGGGCGCGCGATCCGGGAGCTCGGGCTCGCCGACATCTCCGCGATCGGGAAGCTGCGCCGCGAGGCCGGGTACGAGCTGGCGCTGCGCCTGCTCGCCGAGCAACCCGGCATCGACGCGTTCTTCGTCGGCTGTGACCTGATGGCGACCGGCACCATGCAGGCCCTCGCCGACGCCGGGCGGCGGGTGCCGGCGGACGTGGCGGTCGTCGGGTTCGACGACAGCGTCATCGCCGTCTCCACCACGCCGCCCCTGTCGTCGGTACACCAACCCGTCGAGGCGATGGCCGCCGCCGCCACCCGCGCCCTGGTGCGCCGGGAACTCGCTCCGCACTGGCGGCTCGTGTTCCCGGCCTCGCTACAGGTGCGCCAGAGCTCGGCGGCGGGGTGAGTTCGCCAGGTAGCCGTGCGGGTACGGCAGCGGGCGGGCGCCGGCCCCGGTCAGCCGCTCCACGTGCTTGTCGTCGAGAACAAGGCCGACCGCGCCCAGGTTGTCGTCGAGCTGGGCGACCGTTCGGGCCCCGACGATCGGGGCGGTGACCCCCGGGCGCTGCATCAGCCAGCGCAGCGCCACCTGCGCCGGGGTCCGCCCCACCTCGTCGGCGACGGCGAGCAGGGTGTCGGTGACCGCCCACGTGCGCTCGTCGACGCTGGTGTTCCAGTCGCCGAGCCACGGCTGCTTGTCCGCCTCCCAGCGGGTGCCCACCGGGGCCGTTTGCATGCCGCGCCGGTACTTCCCGGTCAGCCACCCGCCCCGCAGCGGCGCCCACGGCAGGATGGCGACGCCCTCGTTGCGGCACACCGGGACGAGTTCGGGCTCGATGTCGCGGTCGATCAGGTTGTACAGCGGCTGCGCCGACACGAACGGCTCCCACCCGCGGTGCCGGGCCACGTCGAGCGACTTCTGCAGCTGCCAGCTCGCGTAGTTGCTCACCCCGAGGTGGCGCACCAGGCCGGCGCGGACGAGGCCGTCCAGCGTCGCGAGCGTCTCCTCCAGCGGCGTGGACTCGTCGAAGGCGTGCACCTGGTACAGGTCGATGTAGTCGGTCCCGAGCCGGCGCAGGCTCGCCCGGACCGCGGCGAGGAGGTGCCGGCGGCCGGCGCCGTGGTCGTTCGGGCCGTCGCCGGTGGCCCAGAAGCACTTGGTGGCGACGACGAACCGGTCGCGGTCCCGGCCCGCCAGCCAGCGCCCGACGATCTCCTCGGAAGCGCCGCCCCCGTACACGTCGGCGCTGTCGATGAAGGTGCCGCCCGCCTCCGCGTAGCGGTCGAGCAAGGCGCGCGACGCGGCCTCGTCCGCCTCGCCGCCGAACGTCATCGTGCCGAGACCCAGCTCACTGACCAGCAGGCCGCTCGCACCCAGATACCGGTGTTCCATGCCGCCATTCTGGGCGCCGGCAAGGCTTCCGCGGCGACGTAAGCGCTTACGACTTTCGCGGGGGCGGTATGCGCACATCGCTATGCGACGTCTCGTTATTGGAAATGAAAACGAGTACCGTCTGGCCCCGTGAGCACAACGACACGCAAACTCCTCGGTTCCATAGCGGTTCTGGCCCTCGCCGGGCTCCTCGGCGCCTGCGCGGAGGAGGCGAAGACGGGCGACGACGGCGGGAAGCTCGCCGTGGTCGCCACCACCACGCAGGTCGCCGACTTCGCGCGGAACATCGGCGGCGACCACGTCACCGTCACCCAGATCCTCAAGCCCAACATCGACCCGCACGACTACGAGCCGACGCCGGCCGACATCGCCGCGATCGGGGCGGCCAAGGTGGTCGTCAAGAGCGGGGTCGGGCTGGAGAAGTGGCTCGACGCGACCATCGCCTCGGCCGGGTTCACGGGCACCACCGTCGACACCAGCCAGGGCGTGCAGGTCCGGCAGGGCAACGGCGAGGAGGAAGAGGCGGCGGGCGACCCGCACATCTGGCACGACCCGCGCAACGCGAAGACCATGGCGCAGGACATCGCCAAGGCGTTCAGCGCGGCCGATCCCGCCGACGCGGCCACCTACGACAAGAACCTCGCGGACTACTCGGCCAAGCTCGACCAGCTCGACGCCGACATCCAGGCCAAGATCGACAAGGTGCCGGCCGGCAACCGCAAGCTGGTGACGAACCACGACGCGTTCGGGTACTACATCGACCGGTACAAGCTGGACTTCGTCGGCTCCATCATCCCCAGCTTCGACACCTCGGCCGAGCTGTCGGCCCAGGACATCGACGAGATCGTGGCGAAGATCAAGCAGACCGGCACCAAGGCCGTGTTCTCCGAGAGCTCGCTGCCGCCGAAGACGGCCGAGGCGATCGCCAAGCAGGCCGGGGTGAAGGTGGTGGCCGGCGAGGACTCGCTCTACGGCGACACCCTGGGTCCAGAGGGCTCCGACGGCGACACGTACCTCAAGATGGAGGAGCACAACACCGACGTCATCGTGCAGGCCCTGAGTGCCTGAGCCGGCCCTCGTCATCGCCGACGCCGCCGTCGCCTACGGGGCCGAGCCCGTCCTCACGGGCGTGACCGGCACCGTGGGCGCCGGGGAGGTCGTCGCGCTCATCGGGCCCAACGGCGCCGGCAAGTCCACGCTCATCAAGGCCGTACTCGGGCTCGTCCCGATCGTCGGCGGCAGCGTCACGGTGCTCGGCCGCTCCCCCGCCGCCGCCCGCCGCGACGTGGCCTACGTGCCGCAGGCGGACACGCTCGACGCGCAGTTCCCGGTCTCCGCCGGGCAGGTCGTCCTCATGGGGCGGTACCGCCGCATCGGCTGGTTCCGCCGCCCCTCGCGCGAGGACAAGGCGGCCGCCGCCGAGGCCCTGGAGCAGGTCGGGCTGGCGGACCGGGCCAAGGCCACCTTCGGCACCCTGAGCGGCGGCCAGCGCCAGCGCGTGCTGCTCGCCCGCGCCATCGCCCAGCAACCCCGGCTGCTCCTGCTCGACGAGCCCTTCAACGGCGTCGACGCGACCAGCCAGCAGGCCCTGGTCGAGGTCCTCACCCAAAGCAAGGGCCGGGGCACCGCGATCCTGATCTCCACGCACGACCTGACCCTGGCGCACGACGTCAGCGACTACGCCTGCCTGCTCAACCGGCGCATGATCGGGTTCGGGCCGACCGACGAGACGCTGACCCTCCACCAGCTCCAGATCGCCTATCAAATTTAAGAGCTATGCACACCTTCATCGCCCCGTTCCAGATCCCGTTCATGGGCCGCGCGCTCGTCGAGCTGCTGCTGCTCGCCGTCCTCGCCGGTGCCGTCAGCGTCCACGTGCTGACCCGCCGGCTCGGCTTCGTGGCCGACGCCATGACGCACACCGTGTTCCCCGGCGTCGTGCTCGGCTTCCTCACCGGCGGCATCGGCGGGGTCTTCCCCGGCGCCCTGCTCGCCGCCGCGGTCACGGCCGTCCTGCTCACCGCGTTCACCCGGGTGCGGCGGGTCACCGACGACACCGCCCTCGCCGTGCTGCTCGCCGCGATGTTCGCGATCGGGGTGGTGCTCGTGTCGCGGCGCTCGTCGTACACGGCGGACCTGACCTCGTTCCTGTTCGGCCGGCTGCTGACCGTGACCACCGGGCAGATCACCCAGACCGCGCTCGTGGCCGGCGTCGTGCTGCTGACCCTCGCCCTGCTGCGCAAGGAACTGCTGCTGCGGGCGTTCGACCCGCAGGGGGCGGCCGCGCTCGGGTACCCGATCTGGCTGCTCGACCTGATCCTCAACCTCGCCGTCGCGCTCGTCGTGGTGGCCGCGGCCCAGTCGGTCGGCACCATCCTCGTCATCGCGCTGCTGGTCGTCCCGGCCGCGACCGGCCGCCTGGTCGCCGACCGGCTCGGCCCGATCACCGCGGTCGGCGTCGCCGCGGCCGCCCTGTCCGGCTACCTCGGGCTCGCCGTGAGCTACCACGCGTCGGTCGGCTACGGGCTGCGGCTGGCCGGCGGGGCCACGGTCGTGCTCACCCTCGTCGCGGTCTACCTGCTCACCATGCTCGTGACCGCCCTGGTGCGCCGGAGGCCCGCCGTTGCTTGACATCGCCTTCAACCGTGCCCTGATCGAGGCCGTCCTCGTCGGTACCGTCTGTGGCCTCATCGGTGTCCACGTCGTGCTGCGCCGGCAGGCCTTCTTCACCATGGCCATGACCCACGCCACGTTCCCGGGCGTCGTGATCGCCGCGGTGACCGGCCTCAACCTGTACCTGGGCGGGTTCGCGGCCGGGGTGCTGGCCGCCCTGGCCGTCACGGCGCTGTCCCGGCGGCGCGGCCACGACTCCAGCACCGCGACCGCCGTCGCGCTGGCGGCCGGGTTCGCGCTCGGGGCGGCCCTGATGGCGGCCCAGGACGGGTTCACCCGGGACCTCACGGCGTACCTCACCGGCTCCATCCTCACCGTGGGCACCCAGGACCTCGTGGTCGCCGCGGCCGTCACCGCCGCCGTCGCGCTGGTGCTCGCCGTGCTGCACAAGGAGCTGCTGTTCACCGCGTTCGACCCGGGCGGGGCGCGGGCGGCGGGCTACCGTACCGGCGCGATCGACCTGCTCGTGCTGGTCCTCATCGAGGCCGTGGTCGCCACCGCGGTCCCGGCCGTCGGCACCATCCTCACCCTGGCGCTGGTGGTCGCCCCGGCCGGCGCGGCGCGGCTGTGGACCGACCGCCTCGCCCCGATGACAGCCCTGGCCGTGGCGCTGGCGGTGGGCAGCGCGGCCGGCGGGCTGTACCTCTCCCGCGCCTTCGACGTCGCGGCCGGCGGCGCCATCAGCCTCCTCGCCGCGCTCGCCTTCGTCGTGTCGATGCTCGGCCAGGCCCGGCGGCGTCTGGGGGCTGTCCCCCAGACATAGGTGGCGGTCAGCGTCGTTCCGCCCGGCCGCGGCCGCCAATACGTTGCCAGGCATGGCACTCACCACCGGCTGGCGCGTCTCGGGGTACATCGTCTGCTGGCTGCTGCTCTACGGCGGCCTCTCCTACCTGCTGGCCGGGCCCGACCCCGCCGTCGTGCGCAACGTCGTCGCGCACCTCGACGTGGCCGCGGCCGTCGTGGCGCTGACCGCGCTGTTCCGCCGGTACGTCGACCGGCGGCCCTGGCGCGACATCGGGCTCGTCCGGCCGGACCGCCGGCAGGTCGCGTGGATCGCGGGGGGCTTCGCGGCCGGCGTGGCGGTCATCGGCGCCTGGTTCGCGCTGCAGCTCGCGCTCGGCACGGCGACCATCACCGGGTACGAGCTGACCGAGCGGGGCGCCGCGGGCATGGCCGGGCTGCTGGCGGCCGGGCTGCTGTTCTACGTGACGAGCGCGACCGTGGAGGAGGTGGCCTACCGCGGGTACATCTTCCAGAACCTGCGCGAGGCCATGCCGGCCACCGGCGCGGTCCTGCTCGTCGGCGTGCTGTTCGCCACACCGCACTTCCTGGCCGGCTCGTCGGGGCCGCTGCACCTGGCCATCGGCGCGCTCGACTACGTGCTGTTCTCGACGCTGATGATCCTGGCCCGGCTGCGCAGCGGGGCGCTGTGGGCCGCGATCAGCTTCCACGCCGCCTGGAACTGGGCCCAGGACTACGTGTTCGGCACCGGCGTGGCGGGCGAGGATGATTACCACAACGCGCTGGTACACCTGCGGCTGCACGGCTCGTCGCTGCTCGTGGGCGGGCCGGACAACGCGGACACGGATGTGCTGACGGTCGTGCTGGAGGTCCTGTTGCTGGTCGGCCTGTGGTCCTGGACGCGGCGGCGGTCGTCGTGAGGCGGCTGCGCGAGTTCGCCTGGGCCCTCGCCGGGCTGCCCTGGGCCGCGGTGAGCCTGCTGCCGCTGCTGGCGATGGTGCTCGTCGGGACGCCGCTGTCCATCACCGTCATCGGCCTGCCGATCGTGGCCGCCGGGCTGTTCGGGGCGCGGGCGGCCGGGACCGTGGACCGCTGGGCGGCCCGCCGGCTGCTCGGGGTCACCGTCGCCGCACCCAGCCCGGGCCGTTCCGCGTCGGGCCCGATCGGCTGGATCCGGGAGCGGCTGCGCGATCCGGTGGCGTGGCGTTCGCTGCTGTACCGCCTGCTGAAACTGCCCCTCGCCGCGCTCGCCGCCGTCATCGCCCTCGCCTTCTACGGGTACGGCATCGTCGCTCTGGCCTATCCGGCCTGGTGGCGGCTCCCGCCGGTGCAGGTCGACGACCAGGGCCGCGCGCACCACGGGCTCGGGCTGGCCGGCGGCGTGTACCTCGACACCTGGCCGCGCGCCCTGGCCACGAGCGCGGCCGGGCTGCTCCTGCTGCTGGCCGCGCCGTGGGTGCTGCGGGTGGTCGTCGCCCCCGACGCCTGGCTGGTGCGGGCCCTGCTCGGCGGCGGCGGGGCCGGCGAGCGCATCCGCGACCTGGAGCGGACCCGCGCGCACGCCGTGGAGGACGCCGCGACCCGGCTGCGGGCCATCGAGCGGGACCTGCACGACGGTACCCAGCCGCAGCTCGTGGCCCTCGCCATGCGCCTCGACCTCGCCCGCACGATGCTCAACAACGGCTCCGAGGCACCTGACCTGGACCGGGTGCTCACGCTCATCGACGCCGCGCACCGCGGGGCCACCGACGCCATCGGCGAGCTGCGGGACCTGGCCCAGGGCATCCACCCGCCGATCCTGGACAGCGGCCTGGAGGCGGCCCTGCAGACCGTCGCCGCCCGCAGCGCCGTGCCGGTCGAGCTGGCCGTGGACCTGCCCCGGCGGCCGTCGGCGGCGGTGGAGACGTGCCTGTACTTCTGCGCCACCGAACTGGTGAACAACGCGGCCAAGCACAGCGGCGCCGGGCAGGTGGGCGTGACGGTGACCGGACGGTACGGCATGATCCGCCTGGTCGTGCGCGACGACGGGCGCGGCGGGGCGCGACCCGGCAGTGGCACCGGCGGCGGCACCGGCCTGGACGGGCTCGCCGAGCGCCTCCGCGCGTTCGACGGCCGGCTCACCGTCGACAGCCCGCCCGGCGGCCCGAGCATCCTGACCGTGGAGGTACCCGACCATGCCTGACCCGTCCCGCCTGCGGGTAGCCGTGGCCGAGGACGCCGTGGTCCTGCGCGACGGGCTGGTCGAGCTGCTCGACACGTACGGTCACGAGGTCGTCGCGGCCGTCGGGGACGCGGACGCGCTGCTGGCCGCGGTGGCCGCCCACGAACCGGACATCGCGGTCGTCGACATCCGCATGCCGCCCACCCACACCGACGAGGGGCTGCGCGCCGCCGTGTCGCTGCGCCGGAGCCGGCCGGAGCTCGGGGTGCTGGTGTTCTCGCAGTACATCGAGGCGCGCTGGGCCTCGGAGCTGCTGGCCGTGCGGGCGGGCGGGGTCGGGTACCTGCTGAAGGAGCGGGTCACCGACGTCGGCGCGTTCATGGCCGCGCTGACCCGGATCGCGGCCGGCGAGACCGTCCTCGACCCCGAGGTGGTGAGCCAGCTGGTCGGCGCCAACCGGCAGCGCGAGACCCTGGACCGGCTCACCGCCCGGGAGCGCGAGGTGCTGGCGCTCATGGCCGAGGGCCGCTCCAACACGGCGATCGCCCAGCTGCTGCACATCGGCGAGGGCACGGTAGAGAAGCACGTCTCGGCCATCTTCGGCAAGTTCGGCCTCGCCGCGGCCGACGAAGATCACCGGCGCGTGCTGGCCGTGCTGCGCTATCTGAAGGCGTGACAGAATCGCGCAGGTGCAGATCGGGATACTTGGGCCATTCGAGGTACGCACGGACGGCGGGACGCTCGCCGACGTGCCCGGGGCGCGGCTGCGCGGGCTGCTCGTCGCGCTCGCGCTGCGCCCGGGCCAGGTGGTCCCCAAGGCGACGCTGATCGACTGGATCTGGGGCGAGCAGCCGCCCGCCGACGCCGCCAACGCGCTGCAGCGCCTCGTCTCCCGGCTGCGCAAGGTGCTGCCGGACGGCTCGGTCGAGGGGCACACCGACGGGTACCGGCTGACCGTCGCCCCCGACGCCGTCGACGCGGTGCGCTTCGAGCGGCTCGCCGCGCCCGGGCCGCAGCAGGACCTCCCGGCCGCGCTCGCCCTGTGGCGGGGCGCCGCCATGCAGGACGTCGGGCTGCAGGAGAGCGCGGCCTACGACGCGGCCGTCACCCGCCTCGAGGGCCTGCGCCTGAGCACGCTCGAGGACCGTTTCGACGCCGAGACGGACGGTGCCGCGTTCGTCACCGAGCTGACCGACCTGGTGGCCGCCAACCCGATCCGGGAACGGCTCGCCGCCGCGCTCATGCGGGCCCTCGTGGCCGCCGGGCGGGACAGCGAGGCGCTGCTGGTGTTCCAGCGCACCCGCGAGGCGCTCGCCGACGCGCTCGGCGTCGACCCGTCGGCGGAGCTGACCGCGCTGCACGCCGCGATGCTGCGCGGCGAGGTCGGCCGGCGCGAGGAGACCCGCAAGAGCAACCTGCGCTCCGAGCTGTCCAGCTTCGTCGGCCGGGCCGCGGACGTGGCCGCCGTCCGCGAGCTCGTCGCCGCCAACCGGCTCACCACGCTCATCGGGCCGGGCGGGGCGGGCAAGACCCGGCTGGCCACCGAGACCGCGCGGACCCTGCTGGGCGACCTGCCCGACGGGGCCTGGCTGGTCGAGCTGGCCGACATCGGCGCCGACGGCGACGTGGCCCGCTCGACGATGACCGTGCTCGGCCTGCGCGACGCGCTGCTCGGGCAGTCGCAGAGCGCCGACGTCACCGACCGGCTCATCGCCGCCGTGCGCGACCGGGCGGCGCTGCTGGTGCTCGACAACTGCGAGCACGTCATCGAGTCGGCGGCCGCGTTCGCGCACCGGGTGCTCGGCGAGTGCCGGCGGCTCCGCATCCTGGCCACCAGCCGCGAGCCGCTGGGCATCACCGGCGAGGTCCTGTACCCGGTCGAGCCCCTCGCCCTGCCCGGCGGCGACGCCGATCCGGGCGAGATCGAGTCCTCGGCGGCGGTACGGCTGCTGCGGGACCGGGCCGGGGCCGTGCGCCGGCAGCTGACCGTGGACGCCGCCACCCTCGCCACGATGGCCCGGGTCTGCCGCGCCCTGGACGGCATGCCGCTCGCCATCGAGCTGGCCGCGGCCCGGCTGCGCACGCTGTCCATCGAGCAGCTGGCCCAGCGCCTCGACGACCGGTTCCGGCTGCTCACCAGCGGCAGCCGCACCGCCCTGCCCCGGCACCGCACGCTGCGGGCGGTCGTCGACTGGAGCTGGGAGCTGCTGACCGACGCCGAGCGGGCCGTCCTGCGCCGGCTCGCGGTGTTCACCGGCGGGGCGAGCCTGGAGGCGGCCGAGCGGGTCTGCGCCGGCGACGACGTCGCACCGGACCAGGTCCTGGAGCTGCTCACCTCGCTCGCCGAGAAGTCGCTGCTGCTCACCGAGGACGAGGGCGCGCCGCGGTACCGCATGATCGGCACCATCCAGGAGTACGCCGGACAGCGCCTGGCCGAGGCCGGCGAGTCCGACTCCGCGCGCCGGTCCCACCTCGCGTACTTCACCGAGCTGGCCGAGACCGCCGAGCCGCACCTGCGCCGGGCCGAGCAGCTGACGTGGCTCGCGATCCTCGACGCCGAGCAGGAGAACCTCGGCACCGCGATGCGCGGCGCGCTCGCCGCGGGCGAGGCGCAGGCGGCGATGCGGCTCGCCGTCGGCGCCGGCTGGTACTGGTGGCTGGCCGGGCGCAAGGCCGAGGGCCAGGAGCTGATCGGCGCCGCGGCCGCGCTGCCGGGCGAGGCCGACGACGACACCCGCGCCAACGTGTACGCGATCATGTCGATGTTCGTCACGTCCGGGCGCAGCGACGAGCAGGACGCCGCGGAGTGGATCCGGCAGGCGTACCAGTACAGCCGCGACAGCCGCCACCGGCACCCGCTGATGGGCTTCGTGGTCCCGCTGCATCGCATGCTGGAGTCCCCCGAGGCGTCCATCGCGGAGTTCGAGGCGCTGCTCGGCGACGAGGACCCCTTCGTGCGGGCCCTCGCCCGGCTGCACCAGGGCAAGATGCGCATCGTGATCGGCCGCGGCGGGCCCGAGGCCGACGCCTACCTGGAGCAGGCCCTCGCGGAGTTCCGGGCGATCGGCGAGCGGTTCGGCATCTCGTTCGCGCTGACCGAGCTGGCCGACCGGATCGCCACCCGCGGCGAGATCGCGGCCGCCTGCGCCCACTACGAGGAGGCCATCGCGGCCGTCGCCGAGGTCGGCGACATCGAGGACGTCATCCGGCTGCGCGCCCGCCAGGCCCGCCTGTACTGGCTGCACGGCGACGAGGCCGCCAGCACCGCCGCCCTCGCCGACGCGCAGCGCTGGACCGAGCGGGTCACCTGGCCCGACGCCCTCGCCGAGCTGGCGCTGTGCCGCGCCGACCTCGCCCGGTGGGCCGGCCGCCCCGACGAGTCCCGCCGGCACCTGGAGCAGGTCACCGCGCTGCTGGGCGCGGACGCCGAGCGGCCGACGAACCGGGCCGGCACCGAGGACCTGCTCGGCTGGCTCGCCGAGGACCTCGAGGAGTCCCGCGAGCACCGGGCCGCGGCCTGGGGCGAGGCGAACAAGGCCGGGCACGCGCCGCTGGTCGCCGCCGTCCTCGTCGGGATCGCCGACCTGGCGCTGCGCCGCGGCCAGGACGAGCAGGCGGCCCGGCTGCTCGCCGCCGGGGCCGGGGTGCGCGGGCTGCAGGACGCCGCCCACCCCGACGTGGTCCGCATCGAGCGGACCGCGCGCGAGCGCCTCGGCGACCAGCGGTACGCCGAGGCGGCTCGGGAGGGTGCCCAGTCCAGCTGGGACGAGCTGGTCGCGGTCACGCTCGCCGTGTGAAGGTGCGCATCGCCCAGACGTAGCCGACCAGCCCGATCCCGGCGCACCAGGCCACCGCGGCGATGGCGGTGCCGGTCGACGGGGAGCCGGTGAGCAGCCCGCGCAGGGTCTCGATGATCGGCGTGAACGGCTGGTACTCGGCGAACTGCTTGACGCCGGCGCCCATCCGCTCCGCCGGGGAGAACGCGCTGGACAGGAACGGGAGCATGATCAGCGGTACCGTCGCCAGGCCCGCCGAGTCCGCGCTCTTCGCGGCCAGGCCCAGCGCGACCGTGATCCAGCTGGCCGCGAACGCCAGCAGCACGATCAGCCCGGCCGCGGCCAGCCAGTCCAGGGCGCTCGCGCTGGGCCGGAACCCCATCGCGAAGCCGACGCCGACGATCGCGGCGACGGCCACCACCGCCCGCAGCGTGGTCTCGACCACGTGCCCGGTGAGCACCGCCCCGCGGGAGACGTCCATGACCTTGAACCGGCTGATGATGCCCTTGGTCATGTCGGCGTTCACCGCGGTGGCGGTCGCGCCCAGCCCGTAGCTGATGGCCATCACGATCAGGCCGGGCGTCACGTAGTCGATGTACCTGACGCCGACGTTGAACGTGCCGCCGAGCACGTAGACGAACATCAGGGCCATCACGATCGGGAACAGCACGGCGTTGAAGACCGTGACCGGGTTGCGCGCGGTGTGCTTGAAGTTGCGCCGCAGCATGGTCGCCGAGTCGGCCAGAGCACTCATTTCGCCACTACCTCCGGGTTGGTGCGGCCGGTCAGGGCCAGGAAGACGTCGTCGAGGTCGGGGGTGTGCACCGAGAACTCCTCGATGCCGATCGCGTGCTCGTCGAGCCGGTCCAGCAGCGCGCGCAGCTCGCGCACGTCGCCGCCGCCGGGCACCTGCAGGGTCAGGTCCTGCTCGTCGCGGGTCGCGCCGGGGAACACCGCCGCGGCGGCGTCCAGGGCGGCGGCGGCGGCGAAGCGCAGCCGCACGTGCCCGCCGGGGACCTGGCGCTTGAGCTCGGCCGGGGTGCCCTGGGCGACCAGCCGGCCGTGGTCGAGGACCGCGACCCGGTCGGCGAGCTGGTCGGCCTCCTCCAGGTACTGCGTGGTGAGGAAGATCGTCACGCCCTCGGCCACCAGGTCGCGGACGATGGCCCACATGGTGCGCCGGCTGCGCGGGTCCAGGCCCGTCGTCGGCTCGTCCAGGAAGATGATCCGCGGGCCGCCGACCAGCGTCATGGCCAGGTCGAGCTTGCGCCGCATGCCGCCGGAGTAGGTGTGCACGAGCTTCGCCGCCGACTCGGTCAGGTCGAAGCGCTCCAGCAGCCCGTCGACCAGCTTGCCCGCCCCGCGCAGCTGCTTGAGGTCGGCCATGAGCTGCAGGTTCTCCCGGCCGGTGAGCAGCTCGTCGACCGCCGCGAACTGCCCGGTCACGCCGATCGCGGCCCGGACCTGCTTGGTGTGGGTGGCGACGTCGTGCCCGGCCACCCGGACCGTGCCGGCGTCGGCCTTCAGCAGCGTGGTGAGCACGTTCACCGTCGTGGTCTTGCCCGCCCCGTTCGGCCCGAGCAGGGAGAAGACCGTCCCCGCCCGTACCTCCAGGTCGATGCCGTCGAGCACCGTCTTGTCAGCGAAGGCCTTGCGCAGCCCCGCGACCTCGATCGCCGTTGTCATGCCCAGTACTTTCGGCGGGCCGGCTGACACGGCCCCGCCACGTCACTGACACGGCCCGGCCTTCACGACCGCGCGGATGTGGGCGAGGTCCAGGGCCTCCTGGTCGAAGTCGGTCAGCAGCCAGGTCGCGCCGGCTTCGCGGTACCCCCGCGGATCCTGTCCTGGTGACAGTGCGACGGCGACGTCGTAGGGCCCGGGCGCGCCGATCGCCGCCACGGCCTCGGCGAGCTGCTCGGGGTGGGCGAGGTTGATCGGGAAGAAGCCCTGGAACCGGGCGGCCCGCCGCAGCGGCTTGCGGCTGCCGGGGTACGACGCCACCCACACCGGGATCGCCGGCTGCACCGGCACCGGCAGGAACGTGACGTCGTCGACGACGTAGTGCGCGCCGCGGTGCCGGACCGGCCCGCCGGACCAGGCGGCGGTGAGGATGTCCAGGGCCTCGTCGAGCATCTGCCCGCGCAGCCGGTCGTCGGTCTGCTCGCCGAAGCGGGTGAGCTCGCCGCCGTACCGGTCTCCGCCGAGGCCGACGCCGAGGGTGAGCCTGCCTCCGCTGAGCCGGTCCAGGGTGGCGGTCTCGCGGGCGACCTTGGCCGGGCGGCGGCGCGGCAGCGGGGTCACCATCGGCCCGATCCGCAGCCGCTCGGTGCCGGCGGCGATCGCGGCCAGGGTGATCCACGGGTCGGCGGCCTGTTGCACCGGCGCGTTCCAGTGCAGGTGGTCCCACACGAAGAAGCCGTCCCAGCCGGCCTCCTCGGCCTCGGCGGCGAGCCGGACCGCCACGAGCGGGTCGGCGAGCGGATCGAACAGCGGCAGCCACACGCCGTGCTTCATGACGTGATCCGGATGAGTGTGGTGGCCAGCTCCATCGGGTGGGCGAGGGACATGCAGTGCCCGGACTCGATCTCGTCGGGCTGGATGCCGAGCCGCTCCGGGACGAGCTTGCGGAACAGCGCGGGCGGGAAGCACCGGTCCTCGGTTCCGAGCACAAATCGCGTTTGTACCGCGGGCCAGCGCGGCAACGGCCACGGCTGGCCGTACGCCGCCGTCGACGGGTGGGCGCGCTCGCGGCGCTGGGCCTCCTCGGCGAGCGGGCGGGGGACGTCGTGGAAGTAGGGGTCGTCCGGCTCCTCGGGCACGAAGTCGCGGTAGCCGACGTTGTCCCACCAGTCCGCCGGTTTCTCGCCGGGCGCCGGGACCATGCCCGCCGTCAGCACCAGCAGCCTTGCGCCGAGCCGGTCGGCGACCAGCGGCGCGGTGAACGCCCCGAACGAGTGCCCGACGACGACCGTGTCGCGCTGTGCTCCGACCGCTTTGACGGCCGTCTCGGTGTAGTCGTCGAGGTCGGCGCGGTCGTCGTCCGCGGGCAGGTCCGGTGCGACGACCTCGTGGCCGTGCTCGCGCAGGATCGGCGCGACCAGGTGCCAGGTCCAGCTCGACTCCCCAGCGGCGTGGATCAGGACGAAAGTGCTCATGTCCCCACGCTAGCCAGGTGGCTTGATGCTGAAAAGCGATTGGTTCCGATGATGGTCATCGGGTTTGCCGATAGACTCGGGCCGTGGAGCTGCGCCATCTCGCCACCATGGCCGCCGTCGTCGACGACGGCTCGTTCGGGCGGGCGGCGGCCCGGCTCGGCTACACCCAGTCGACGGTGAGCCAGCAGGTCGCGGCGCTGGAGAAGGCGGTCGGCGGCGCGGTGTTCGACCGGCCGGGCGGGCCGCGGCCGGTCACGCTCACCCCGCTCGGGCAGGTCGTGCTCGCCCACGGGCGGGAGCTGCTGGCGCGGGCCGGCGCCATGGCCGCCGCCCTGGAGCGGTTCCGGGCGGGCGAGGGACGCCTCGATATCGGTACCTTCCAGAGCCTCTCCACCACGCTGCTCCCCCGGCTCGTCGTGGCCCTGCGCGCCGAGTTCCCGGGCTGCGACATCCGGCTGTTCGAGGAGGAGGCGGACCCGCCGCGGATCGACGCGGTGGACCTGACCTTCTTCGACGGGCGGGTCGCGGGCGACGTCTCGCACCGCAAGCTCCTCGACGACCCCTACGCGCTCGTGGCCCGCCGCGGCGACTTCCCGGCCGGCCCGGTCGCGCTGGCCGACCTGCACCGGGCGCCAATGGTGGCCTGGCCGCCGGAGTGCGACCAGCCCCGGGTGGAGGAGGCGTTCGCGCGGGCCGGGGTGCGGCCACGACTCGTGTTCCGCACGACGAGCAACGAGGCCGTGCTGTCGATGGTGCGGGCCGGGATCGGCTCGGCGGTGCTGCCCCGGCTCGTGCTCGGCGGGCTCGATGACGCGCTGTCGGTGCATCCGCTGCGGCCCGCGTTCCCGCCGCGGGAGATCTACCTCCTGTGGCCGGCCGGGCGCACATTGTCACCCCTGGCGGCGCGGGCGGTCGCGCTTTCCGTCGAGATCGCCGGCTCGCTGTCCGGTGAGATTGCTGACATGGCAACTATCTGACGGTTGGACTATCTTGGCATCCGCACGAATCGGCTCCGTCGAGAGGTCGCCATGTCGCTCCCCGTTCTGCAGATCATCGCCGCCAGCACCCGGGACGGCCGCAAGGGCATCGCCGTCGCCCGCTGGATCGAGCGCTTCGCCGAGGCCCACGGCGGCTTCGAGGTCGAGTTCGTCGATCTGGCCCAGGTGAACCTGCCAATGTTCGACGAGCCGAGCCACCCGCGGCTGGGGCAGTACAAGCACCAGCACACCAAGGACTGGAGCGCCACGGTGGCGCGCGCGGACGCGTTCCTGTTCGTGACGCCGGAGTACAACTACTCGTTCCCGGCGTCGCTGAAGAACGCGCTGGACCACCTGAGCGCCGAGTGGAACAACAAGGCCGTCGGCCTGGTCTCCTACGGCGGCGTGTCGGCGGGCCTGCGCGCGACCACGGCCCTGCGGCCGGTCCTGGCCGCGCTGCGGCTGTTCCCGGCGGCCGAGGCGGTGTCGATCCCGATGTTCATGCAGAGCATCAACGAGGACGGCGAGTTCGTCGCGCCCGCCCCGGCCGAGGCCGGCGCCAAGGCGATGCTCGACGAGCTGGTCCGCCTGACCGGCGCCCTGACCACGCTGCGGACGGCGTAACCCTCCTTCGCTCCCACCGCCCGGCCGCGGCGACGGCGCGCTGCACGCCGCGGCCGGGCGCTTGCCCGAGTGCGCGGCGGACGGTTGATCCTGCCGGCAGTACCGTCGAAGGCATGGAAAGCGGCGTCTGGCGCGATCTCGTCGTGGCCGAGCCTCCCGGGTTCCGGCCGCTGACCCTGGACCTCTTCCGTCCCGCGTCGACCGGCCCGGTCCCGGTCGTCGCCTGGATCCACGGCGGCGCCTGGCTGTTCGGCAGTAGCAAGCGCGACTCGCCGGAGCTGGTCGGGGCCCGCCTCGAGGAGCGCATCCTCGGGGCGGGCTTCGCGCTCGCCCGGATCGGCTACCGGCTCAGCGGCGAGGCCCGCTTCCCCGCCCAGCTGGACGACGTCCGGGCGGCGATCCGCTGGCTGCGCGCCGCGTCCGGCGAGCTCGGGCTCGACCCGGAGCGCATCGCCGTGTGGGGCGAGTCGGCGGGCGGGCAGCTGGCCGCGCTGGCCGCCCTCACCGGCGCGGGCGACGACGCGGTCCGCTCCGCGGTGATCTGGTACGGCCCGTCGAACTTCCTCACCATGGCCGCCCAGAGCCATCCGGAGGACCCGGACCACGACGCCGCCGACTCCCCGGAGAGCCTGCTCATCGGCGGCCCCGTCCAGCAGTTCGCGCGCGAGGCGGCGGCGGCGAGCCCGGTCACGTACGCCTCGCCGGCCGCTCCCCCGATGCTGCTCGTACACGGCGGCGACGACCGGATCGTGCCGGCCGAGCAGAGCCGGGAGCTGCACGGGCTGCTGCCGAACTCGCGGCTGCACATCGTGCCGGGCGCGGGTCACTGCTTCATCGGCGCCGACCTCGAACCGCTCGTCACCGAGGCCCTGGAGTTCCTGGCGGTCAGCTTCCGCTGATCAGCGCTGCTCCAGGCGGGCCTGCAGCGCTCCTCGGATCTGCGGCCAGTCGTCGTCGAGGACGGCGTACACGACGGTGTCCCGCCAGGAGCCGTCGGCGCGGCGGCGGTGCTTGCGCAGGACGCCCTCCCGGGTCGCGCCGAGGCGCTCGATGGCCCGCTGCGAGCGCTCGTTGCGCACATCGGTGACGAGCGCGACGCGGACGGCCTCGAGGGTCTCGAACGCGTACGTGAGCAGCAGCAGCTTCGCCTCGGCGTTGACCCGCTGCCCCACCAGCGGCGGCCGAGCCAGGTGTGCCCGATGTACAGGCTGCGCAGGGCCGGGTCGGGGTCGGCGAACGAGGTCGTGCCCATGAACGCGCCCGTGGCCGGGTCGAGCTGCGCGTAGGGCAGGCGGACCCCCCTCGCGCGGGCGGCCAGCGCGGTGACGATGTGCGCGCGGGCCTCGCCGACCGTCGTGGGGTGGGCCAGCGCCCCGCTGGGCGGGCTCTGCCAGCGGAAGATCTCGGCGCCGTCGTCGACCGCGGCCAGGTACCCGGCGGCGTGCTCCACCGTCAGCGGTTCCAGCCGGACGTGCGGGCCTTCGAGAGCGGGCATGGCGTACCAGAGACCTGGATCGATCATGCCCGCCATGCTCTCAGGCGTTGCGGTGCCGCGCCCGCCCTTGTCCGCGGCCTTTGCCGCGGCTCAGCCGTTCGAAGCGGCTGCCTCGCGGGCCACGTGGGCGATGGCGCCGCCGCCCCACTGCTCGATCGCCGGGTCGAGCTCGGCCTCGTCCGTGCCGTCGACGTCCAGGATCAGCCGGGCGCCGTGCCCCGTGCCCTCGCCGAGGCGCAGCTGGACGCGGGTGCCGGGCTCGCCCTCGGCGGTGTCGAAGAGGAACTTTTTTGGAGCGTCCACCTCGACGACTGTGCCGAGCAGCTGGTCCGGGGCCGCAAACGGGTGGAACGGCTCCCCCACGGCCGGCGCCTGCTGTCCGCCGAAGAAGATGCTCCAGGCGCGCTCGGCCGGGCAGGTGAGCTGGCGCTCGAAGCGGACGTGCCAGCCGGTCGCGTCGCGGGTCACCCGCGGGCGGTCGAGGCCGAAGCGGGTCACCAGCTCCTCGTGGCGGGTCACACCGCGGTCCGGGGCCGGCGGCTGCTCGCCCGCGAGGTCGGCGGCGAGGGCGCGCATGCACAGCTCCCAGCCGGTGGCGAAGCTGGCCGCGCCCGGGCGATCGTCGAAGTGATGGACCAGGGTGAACCTGGTGCCGCCGCCATCGGCCTCCAGCTCGAACTCGAAGCGCTGGTCGCCCCACAGGAACGCGAAGCGGCGGGGCGGGTCGACGGCGAGGACCTCGCCGTCGGAGCCCCCGTCGCCCAGGTCGCCGAAGCGGATCTTGCCGCCGGGCGTGAGGTCGAGGGTGACGCCGGTGGGGAACCAGCGGGCGAGATGCTCGGGGGTGGTCACCGCCCGCCAGACCCGCTCGATCGGGTGATCGTAGGTGCGCACCACGCGGATGCTCGGCCGCGCGCCGTCGTCGTGCAGTTCGGGATTTCTCACGGTTCGTCCCCTTCGCGGAGTTCGTCCAGGTGACGGCCCAGCAGGTCGAGACGGTCCTGCCACATCCAGCGGTACGGCTCGAGCCACTGCGCCACCTCGATCAGCGGCTCGGGGCGCAGCTCGTACCACCGGCGCTGGGCATCGGCGCGGGCGGTGACGAAGCCGGCGTCACGCAGTACACGCAGATGCTTGGACATGATCGGCTGGCTGACGCCCAGGTCGTCGGCGAGTTCACTGACCGACTTCGGCCCGTGCCGCAGCCGCTCGATGATGTCGCGCCGCGCCGGCAGCGAGAGCACCTCAAAGATCGAGAGCACCTCCTGAACATACCCCGCGCGGTATATACCGTCAACGACTTGCACACAGATGGCGGACGGGGTCGCCCGGATTTTGCACACGCGCTATCGTTACGGGCACGAATGGACTTCAGCGCTTACAGCGCGGTCGAGGCGCATCGGGGGGCGACGATGGGACGTGGACGGGCGAAGGCCAAGCAGACGCGGATCGCGCGGGAGCTGAAGTACTTCAGCCAGCCGACCGACTTCCACGCACTGGAACAGGAACTCAGCAGTGACCCCCGGTCCGCGGCGGAGCCCGAGGAGGACACCGCCGCGTGGACCGATGACGCCGACCTACCCGGGAGCGTCCGCTACTAGATCGCCAGGTCGTACTGGTACAGGTTGTACTTCGCCATGATGGCGGTCAGCTTCGTGGTGTACTGCGGGTCGGTCGCGTACCCGGCCTTGTGCATCTCGGCCACGAAGCGGTTCGGGTCGTTCTTGTACTGGAACGCGACGCTGTAGCGGGCCAGCCCGGCGAGCGTGGCGCCGTGGTCGCGGAACGAGTCCGCGGCGCTGTTGTACTTGCGGAACGACGCCGAGGTCGGGAAGCACGCCCCGGCCTTGGTGCACTCGCTGGTGGCGTGGCTGGCGCAGCCGATCGCGTACGCGCCCTGCCCGTTGCACTTCATGCCGAAGAAGTTCTTGTCCACAGTGGACAGCGCGCTCTTGCCCCAGCCGGACTCCAGGATGGCCTGGGCGAGCGTGACGGATGCCGGCACCCCGTGCTCGCGGCGGCTCAACTGCGCCCCGGGCGCGGCCGCGACGATGAACTGCGCCGGGGTCATGGTCCCGTCCGGCTCGGGCAGCGCCACCACGGGCAGGGGCTCGCCGGCCTGGCGGCAGTCGTCGCCGTGCGACCGGCACGAGAACATGGGCCCGTCCGCGGTCGCGGCGGAGGCCATGCCGGCCCCCACGGCCAGCGAGACGAGCGTCGCCGCGAAGACGGTGGCGAGCGTACGCCGGATGGTGGGGAACATGCAGGGCCTCCTGTCGAACGTTTGGCTGGTGACACCACCAAAGGTCGGACAGGCCCGGAACATCCCGGTGCGCTCCCGGTTGCAGCGCAGTTGCACCCACCGTCAGCCGCTCACCTGATGTCGTTCAAGCGTCACGGCGGGCACCAGTGACGGCTGTGGCGACCCGGACAGTCGCGTAGCTTTCAGTCCCCGAGCAGCGCCGACCGGCCCGGCAGCCGCGCCAACCGGCGAGCCGCGCGAGGCACACATACACTCTCCGCCGTCGATGCGAGGGGGTGGGCATGCCGGAGACGGTGCTTGTTCGGTTTCGGGCGGATGACCGTGGGGTGGCGGAGCTCAGCTGGGGGCAGCGGGAGCTCTGGGGCGGCATGGTGCGCCAGGAGACCTGGATGCCGATGGGCATGGTGGTGGCGCTGCCCGCCGGGACGACGCTCGACGACGTCTGTGCCGAGCTGCGGTTCATCCTGGAGCGCTTTCCGTCGCCGCGGACCCGGCTGCGGTTGCGGGACGGGCGGGCGCCCTTGCAGGTGGTGGCGGGCGACGGTGCGGTACCGGTGGAGGTGGTCGATGCTCCTGACGACACCGATCCCGCCGGCGTTGCGGCGGGCGTGAGCCGGCGGTTGCACGAGACGGCGTTCGACTTCGAGCGGGACTGGCCGGTTCGGACGGCGGTGGTGCGGCATCGGGGAAACGTCACGCATCAGGTGACGGTCGTCTGCCATCTGGTGAACGACGGGTTCGGCGGGTTGCTGCTCGCCCGGGCCGTGGCCCGGTGGCACGCGTCGGGGCGGGTGGACGAGGCCGGCGGCGGTGGGATGTCGGCGTTGGAGCAGGCTCGGTGGCAGGGGTCGGAGGCGGGGCGGCGGCAGTCGGGTTCGGCGTTGCGGTACTGGGAGAAGACCCTGCGGGCCATCCCGGCCCGGCGATTTCCAGGGGCGGTCGACGTGCGCGAGCCGCGGCACTGGCAAGGGGAACTCGTCTCGCCCGCGTTGCACCTGGCCGCGCAGGTGGTGGCCCGGCGGACCGGCACGGACCGGACGACCGTGTTGTTGACCGCGTTCGCCGTGGCGCTGGCCGGCGCTACCGGGATCCGTCCCGTTGTGGTGCGGGTCGTGGTCAGCAACCGGTTCCGCAGCACGCTCGCCGCCGCCGTGAGTCCGGTCAGTCAACCCGCGTTGTGTGTGCTCGAGGTGGACGGGCTCGACTTCGACGACGCGGTGGTGCTGGCGGGGAGGCGGGCGCTCGCGGCGTACAAGCACGCCTATTACGACCCGGGCGAGCTCGATGCGCTGCGGGAACGGATCGAGGCCGAGCGGGGCGAGGAGGTCGACATCGCGTGCTACTTCAACGACCGGCGGCCCCCTGCGACCGTGGACGGTTCATTGCCGGGGGCGGACGAGGTTCGGGACGCGCTCGGTTCCACGGCGTTTCGGTGGATTGCCCGGCAGGATCGGCCCAACGAGCGGATGTTCCTGACGATCGCCGACGAGCCGGGGACGGTACACCTGGATGTCTGTGGCGACACCGCGCACATTCCACCCGGGGTGCTGGAGGCGTGCGTGCGCGGGATGGAAACGGTCACCGTGACGGCGGCAACCCGCCCGGCTACGGGAATGGGATGATCCACAGACAGCCTCACCGGGCGACACGGCGTCAGCGATGCTGCGAGTCGCTTATCAACCAGAAACACGCAGGTCGAAGCGGGCGACTCCGGTTCCCGCTACGAACACGGCAGGCACGCCGTCCGACGGGATGACGATGACCTCGGTGATGTCGCTGGGTATTGCCAGCGGATGTCCGACCTCGATACCGTTCCGGGCGTCCCAAACCCGCAACGTGCCGTCCAATCCTCCGGTAACCGCGATTGTTCGGCCGTCAGCGAGCCGGCCGCAACTGATCGCCGATATGGCATTCGTATGGCCAGTCCATGGCGTCCCGATCAGCGTACCGTCCGGGATGTGCCACGTGCGTACAACGCGGTCGAGGCCGCAGCTGACGAGCATTGACCTACCATCTACGGTCGCGAACGTGATGTCGGTGATCGGGCCGTCATGTGCTACCCAGGGCTGAGCAAATGGCACTCCCCGCGTGAGGTCGATCAGTTGGATGTGATTGTCTCGCGACGCCATGACTGCCGCCACCGGACCAATCCCGGGGACCAACGTGCAGCGAATTTTGGAAAGATCATAGAAGCCGCAGACTATCGGCTGCCCACGGCCTCGGCCCGTTTGCACGTCCCAGCGACACAGAATTCCTGACGAATGAACAGTGACGGCGATCATCCCACCATCCCGCAGAGGTGCGAAGGCCGCCGCCCGCGCCTCGTCCAGATCGACGAGATCGCCGTCCTCCAAGGAATCGCTCGCCAAGGACTCGACAAAATCGGCTCGGATCGCACCATCGGCGAAGCATTTCCAGAGGCTGGCCGGCCCTGTCTCGCCCTGCATGACAGCAAGAACGTCGCCTCCGCCGTCGGTAGGTGCCGATAGCGCAAGCGGGTAGCTGGCCAATTCTCCGAGAAGCTCGCCGGTGCCGGTGGCCCGCACCTCAATATGATCATTGTTGTCGACCACCAGCAACGAGGAGCCGTCCGAATGCGTCGTGTGCGCTATCTTCGACACGATCCCACTCGACCGCCGGCGAGTCACAGAGCCCAGGGTGTCAAGATCGCACATGCGCACGTTGTCGTCCCAGGTCGCCATGAACGCAACAGTTCGACGATCGCCAAGGGTGCTGCACGCTGTCATGCCGGCTCCGTGAATGTTCTCGATCGACAAGCCGGTGACCCGCTCTCCAGTCTCCACATCCCAGACCTCGACCGAGACGACCTCGGCCACGATCACCAGAACTCGCCCGTCGGCCATCTTGGCGGTTGCCAGCCGCGAAATCGCGCGGTCGCGCCGCCCAAATGGTTCCCCCAGACGCTGTGCGGTGGCGACATCCCAGCGCTGCAGACCACCCTCAGCGGTGGCGGTGACCGCAATGGCTCGCCCGTTCGATGTGGTGACGCAGGCCAGGACCGAGCCGTGGACGGGCCAAGCTCGGGCCAGCGATCTGCCGGTCGGCAAGTCCCAAACGCGGAGAGCATTGTCGGCGCCCACTGACACGAGCAACAGGCGCCCGTCGCCAGGAACCACAGTGGTCATGGCGCGCACGGACCTGAAGTAACCCGGCAACCGGGCCGACAGGGGTCGGTCGGCCCGCATGTCCCAGAAATATGTGCTACGGCCGACCACGAGCGCGATTGGACGGCCGTCCGGAAGCGTCGCGCACAAGACGGCCTCAACGGGTCTGAGGCTACTGATCCGACTCCGAACTCGAACGCCGGTGAACAGGTCGTACACCACCACGGTGGCGCCCAGGCCGACCGTCACCAACAGCGCGCGTCCGTCCGGCATGTCAATACAGTTGAGTGAAAGCAGCGCATGCTCAACGCCATCGCTGATCCAGTCAGCTACCGAGGTAATGGTTTCCGCATCCCATACGAGAATGCGGCCTTCAGCAGTGGCGATGATGACCAGCCGCTGCCCATTCGCGCGGTCGAAACACACAAGGTGGGCGACATCGGCTCGCATCACGATCTCGTTGGTGTCGACGGACCAACGAACCCATTGAGGCAGCCATACGGAGTCCGGATGCACCATCAGGTCAAGTGATCCACCGACGGCCGCGATCAGGAATTGCAAGGCGTCGGCGTTGCTGGCCGGTGCGTCCCACCGCCATGCGTAGGCTACCTGACGCCACCAACGCACGAGGCTGCCGGGCGAGGAGGATGTTCCGGTCAGCGCCCGCAGGCGCACGCCATCGACGTAGGGGAGAAATTCCGGCGCCAGTACCTTCGAGTCCAGACTACCCGCCACTGCGGCGTGCTCGATGAGGTGGCGACGTATGTATGGTGGCGGACCGGGCCGTCGCTCAGCCAACGGGAGCAGCTCACGTACGATCCTCGCCTCGACCACTCGGATCGGGTCAAGCTCTTCGAAGCGGCTCACCGCGAGCCTCCGGCTCCCGGGGATCGTTCGGGCGGATCCAGCAGTTCGCGCCAGCGCTCCCGCAGCGTGGTACGCAACAGATCGTGGAACAGCCTGTATACCGTAACGCCGTCCTCCGTGTCGGTCACGAGGTAGGCCCCGAGTCTCGACGTCAACAGCCAAGCGATGTCGGAGTCGCCATAGTATGCGCCGTCGTCATCCACCGCGTGAGCGACCAGAGGCCAAATGTCACGCCAGGGCAGGCCTGCGCCATACGCGAAGGCGACCGCCCTCAGCAGGATCACCGCGCGATAGCGTTCGATCGGCTCGCGCAAGCTCCGGTGGAGGTCATCGCGGAACACGCCGACGACACCCGCGTCGAGCGCGGCCAGCCATTGGTCATCATCAGGATCGATGATTGTCTTGTTGGCGACCAGCGATGAGGCTGCGATGCGAGCAACCAGGAAGGACCGCCCGGATCTGCCGCTGAGCGCCGCAGCGATCGCAGGGATGGAGCCGGGAGCGGCAGCCGGGTACGGCGACCCCTCCGAGTGCGCGAGGATGCCGGCAACGTACGCGGCCAGGTCGGCCTGGTCCCACCATGGCGGCTGATCAACCGCGATCCGACGCGCGCGCAACAACGTCTCGGTGGCCTCGGCGAAGGCGGCCGTTCCAGTTGCGGTCGCCGGCGTGCCGGCGGAATCGTTGCCGGCTGCGAGCGATCGGACGCCGACCAACAATCGGATTCGAGGACGGAGGTGATCGATTTCGAGCCGGGCCAGAACCTCTCGCACCAGAGCTTGTGGCTCGGCGGCCTCGTCGAGCGCATCGACAATGATCGTCACCGGCTGCCGCTGGTCACGGAGCCAGTTGTGCCATGCTTCGAGGCGTTCCTCCACCGTTGGCTCGGCGTGTGTCGTAGTGGGTGGAGGGACCCGAAGGGCGGCGCAGATCTGCGCGATGACCTGGGTGTGGAGCTTGCCGGTCGCGACGACGGCGCAGTCCACGGATCCCGCCGGGGGCACGAGGTCGCCCGGGATCGCCTTGATGTCCTCCTGGAAGTCGGCGAGGAACTGGTCGTCGGTGAGGGTCACCAAGCGGGCCAATGCGGCAGATTTTCCGCAACCGGCGCCGCCGGTTACCACGACTGCTCCGGGGTCACCGGTGACCGCGCTGATCAACGCCCGCATCAAGACCGCGCGACCGGCGAAGAGCCAGCCCGGCTCGTCATCAGTCGCGACGCCTCGGGCGCGAGGGCTCCAGTGGGTCGCGAGGTCCCCACGTGGCAGTGCGAGCTCGTGACGGGCCGCGGCGATGGGCACGCTGTCTGCGTCACGATGGTGTGGATTCGGAAGGCACACATGAGGACCGGTCAACTGGCTTCCGTACAGCGGCAGAAGGTTCTGGTCGAAGCCCCGCTCGGCCAGCTTCGCGCCAACGTCCTGAACGAAGACACCGACGTCGAGGTAGCGGCCCTCCCCGTAGCGCCGGCCCTCGGGTGCCCGGAGATCGGCAAGAAACGCGGCGATGGCCTCGGTCAATGCGCCGGCAACCGCCGTCTGGTTGCGGGTCGCGCTCGGCAGGAGGAGCCAACGCTTTTTTTTGTGCTTGTCAAGGCGAAGGACGTCGGCCGCGACCTTGCCCGCATAGCAGGCATCGACGATGACGAGGAGGCTTTCCACCGCGGTGTCCGCCAGCCAACCGATCAGGTCGGCGGTTCGCAATGCCGTGCTGTGCAACATGTCTCGCTGCGTCTCACGCAAGATCAGATAGTGGGTGTCATCGGCGCTTTCACCGTGGCCGGTGATGTACACAACCGCAGCGTCGGCGGCAGTCCACTGCCGTTTGGTCGCCAGGTGTTTCAAGCCGGCCCGAACCTGGTCCTCCGTCGGGTCGCCCGCCAGCTCCGGCAAGGTCGACGTGAAGCGACGGTCACCCAGTCCGTCGCCGCACATCCAGGACCGGATGACCTCAACCTCACGCTCGACCGGCAACGGCTTCCAGCTCGGATCGTCGTACGTGCCGGTAGCGATCGCGATGAAGTGCCGACGGAGTATGTCCTCGTCGAGTTGGTCGTTCATCCCGCCGCCATGAAGGGCAGCGCCCGCAGCACCACCTCACCAGTGGCCTTGCGGCTGAGATAGCGCTCCACGGAGTGGCTGTTGCCGCCGTTGTCGACCGGCAGGTCCTCCTTGATCTGGGGCCACCAGGAACGCAGATCACCCGCGCACGCAACGGGATCTCGCCGGTCTCGGATGTTCGACCAGACCGGCACCGCCAGAGGAGCGACCGACAGTCGACTGCGGACCATCCGGAGACCGAGCGGCGAACCTACCGTCAGCAGCGTCTTGACGCGGTGTTCGGTGTTCTGCCGAAGATATTCGTAGGCCACCACCGACCCAAGCGAGTGCGCGACCAGCATCTGACATTCGTCACTCACTGATTCGCGTACCCGGGCGTCGATGCGCTCCTTCACGTCGGCCTTGACGAGATAACGGCGCACCTGCCGCAGTACCCCGAGGTAGAGCACACCGGCGGCTGCTCCGAAGCGCCGATCTATGGCGCGCAGCAGCACCTGTAACGGCCGGGGTACGCGCGTGTAGGCCTTGGACACCTCGTTCTCGGCGGCCGCCACATCTTCATCGCTGACGACATCGGCCATCGCGTCCCGAAGCTCCGCCAGCTCAGCCTCGTCGGCTCCATCGAGGACCGCTTCATCGTCGGCTGACTTCTCGGCCGTCCCCGGCTCCGCGGTCAGGTAGACATCGCCGTAGAACGCCATGTCGAACTGGGAGATCGACAGTCGCCGCTGGGCTGCTCGCTCCAGGCCGTCACTCAATGCCGGCCGCCAAGTCGCCAGCAACTGATGGCGGCCGAGATGATGCTGGCCGATCCCATGTACTCCAAGAAGGGCCGCCGTCTGGATCTCCGTGACATCCACCGTTCGAGCCTGGACCAGCCGTACTTCGGCGCGCAACCGTCGTACCGTCCATCAATCCGCGCCGTTCGTCGGGAGTCCTACCGAAATCCGACCACTCGTTCCAGGACAGCGAGATCACGACCGAAGCCCACTGCCAATTGTCCTCCCGAAGCCAACCGCAGGCAGTTGATGGGGCGCGGAAACTGGAAGGCCATGATCTCCTGCCCACTCGACACGAGCCAGGCTTGAACCAAACCAGTCACGTCCCCACCGACGACGATATGCTCATCATCGACAACGCCGCTCGCCAAGGAGGTGAAACCAGCCGCTTGGGCGACCAGAACCTCGCGTTCCCGCAGATCCGGCAGGTCGAACACGCGGATGGTGCCGTCCGCGCTTGCACTCGCGACGATATTCCCGTCGCCGGTCATCGCGATCGCGGCGACCGCGCCCCCATGGGCAAGGACGTTCACCTCGGCAGTGCGGTCCCACAGGTCCCAGCGTCGAATGAACCGGTCCGTACCCCCCATGAGGAGGTACGGATGACCGTCAACCTGCGCGGTCGCGAGGGTCGTAGTCCATCCCACGTCAACCGTTCTCGGCTCGGCGGCGGTTGCACCGGTCGCCGTGTCCCAGAACCGAACTGAGCCGTCATGGCCGGCGCTGATGAGCACGGTTCGGCCTTCGAGCCTCGCGAACGTCAAGTCTGTGACCCAGCCGGTGTGCCCGGCCAGCGAATCGCCTGCAGGCGCAGGAATGAGCGGATCCCAGAACCGAATCGTTCGGGCGGTGTCGGCCACGGCAACCAGGACCCGGCCATCCACTTCGCCGACATCCAGCGCGGTGGCCGGAAAGTCGAGCCGCCATTGCGCAAGGACCTCGCCGTCCGCGCAGCGGTGAATCCAGACGCTCGGACCACCACAGCTCACGAAGACCTGATGGCCCGCCATGTTGCCTGAAGTGACCGCACCGACAGAAAATCGGTGTCCGGGACGGGGTTCACCGAGATCAGACCGGGGCGCGAGGGTCCAGGTACGGACAGTTCCGCCGGTCCCACCGCTGACTGCGGTGTCACGCCCGTTGACTGAAGCTACTCGGACGACTTCGTCTTCGTGGCCGGGCAGATACTGCCAACCGCGCAACGCGTCGTACACACCGACGTCGTCGCCGGAGGCGGCTACCAGCCGATCGCTCGCGGCCCGGTTCGACCGGATCCAACTCACCGGGTAACGGCTCTGCGTGCAGGTATCCGTCACCACGGATCGGCTTTGAATGTCCCACGCCCGAAGTCCGCCTCTGCCGTCGGCTGCAACAATGATCGGACGGTCGGCAACGGTCGCGACCTCGATCGTTCTCGCGCCCTCCGGCATGCTGCCCAAGGGTGCTGGTCGGTCCTCATCGGCATCCAAACGCCAACATGCCGCAGTCCCGTCGGCAAGTGCCATGACCACGTACGCATCCGCCAATGCGAGGTCGTTCGCCGGAGAGTCGATCTTCAGCGCACGAATCACCGCTCCGGTGGCTCCGTCCCAGATGCGCACCAGGAGATCGCCGGCGGCGCTGGTCACAACGCAACGCCCGTTCCAACTCCCGGCCGCCAACGCCGTGACCAATCCACCCAGCTTGGCTTGGCGGTCCTCCAGCTCACGACCGCCCATCACGTCCCACCAACGGACGCGGCCGTCATCGCCGCCACTCACGGCCAAGAAGCGCCCACCGCATGTGCACAATGCGAGCGCCCGCACCGAGCCGACATGCGCATCGATCGGCGGGCATAGCGACTGGCCGGTCAAGGCGTCTCTGATGCGGAGAGTCCCATTCGCATCACCGCTCGCCACTACTTCGCGATCAGCGTGCTGAGCAGCCGCGAGTGCACGCACCGCAGCTCCGTGGCCGGAAAGCGTTGCCATCAGCGCATGCGTGACCTGCGCGCCCGTCGACCACGTAGGAGCCCACGAAAGCGCCTGCCGGAGATCCGCGGGGTTGGCCAGCTGTCTGCTTACCGCGGGCGCGTCGAACCGTGCTGCGTCCAGAGCCAGCACCTGACGACGCTGCCGAGGAGCCATCGAGGTGTGTCTGACAGCGGATGCGCGCCAAATCGCCGCGTGGATCCGTGCAGCAGGCGACTCGACCAGGTCGAGTTTGGCCGCGAGACCAGCCGGATGGGCATGTACGAGAAATTCTGGATCGGCTACCAGTTCGTCGATTCGGCCGGCGTCCAGCGCGTAGTCGAGAAGGTATCGCAGCAGATGCGGGTTCGCTTGCTCCCACCGGGGACGTCCGGACCCGCGATCTACACCGGACAGCAAGGCGTTATAGATCGCTTCCGCGCGGTCAGGCACTGGGGGCGGCATCAGGCCTGCGCCAGAGCAGCCGAACCTCGAAATGCGAATCCGACTTGGCTCTCGAGATAATCGCCCCCTGCTCTGCGCTCAGACGAACGCTGAAACCGATCTCCACCTCATCAGGAGTCTCATCGAGTTCCCGGACCGTCTTGATGATTGCGTTCGCGGCCGGAGTGATCTGCCTGAGCGCCCGGTCCAAGCTGGCACTGGCGACCAGGGACCCCGACGCCCGGCCGGCCCGGACGAGGTCACTGACGTCGTCGCGGTCGACATCAACGAAAGCGGTTCCGCCGTTGTCGACCGGGAACTGGATCACGTCGGATGTGAAGGCCACACCGTACTCCCATCAGCCGCGCCTCATATGCTGCTACCAATCGACCGTAGCGTCACACTTCCTCACGGCAATAGACCCGTTTGCGTACAACAATCGATCCGATCGATCAACGGTTTGCGCGCACGCCCGCCGCTCGGCCGCGCGCGAATGGGCGGACCAGCGTGTGCGGCCCTCATGCCCGCGGCAGTGGGACGACGCGCAGGCTGTAGGTGTTGTCGATGAAGCCGTCCTCGGTCTGGGCGATCGTGAGGTGGCGGCCGTCGGGGTTGATCGTGACGCCGTCGTACTTGCCCTCGCGGAGCAGGTCGAGGTGGCCGTCGCTGACCAGCCAGAGGCCGTCCTGGTCGCGCACCTCGCCGGAGATGACGATCCGGTCGCCGTGCACCGCCAGGCCGTCCGGGCCGATGATGCCGCGGGCCAGGGTGGTCTCGCGGCCCGGGCCGTCGTGGCGGCACACGTCGAACGCGTAGCCCTCCGCACGCGGGGCGGTGCCGCAGCGCGTGGTGAAGTAGACGAGCGTGCCGCCGGCCGTCACCTGGGGGAAGAAGCCGCCCTCCCCGCCGTAGCACTCGGACGGGCCGCCGGTGGCGGTCAGGCAGTCCTGCGTGGAGCTGTAGTACAGCCGGCCGGTGTGCGGCGACCAGGCGGCGTCCGTGCCCTCGGTGTGGATGCTCAGGACGCTTACGAGGGCGCCGGTGCCGAGGTCCCAGCGGAACAGGACCGGGTCGGCGTGCGGGGCGCAGCGGATCAGCAGGCCGGCCTCGTGCTCGCTCATGGCGACCGCCTGCCACACGTCCGGGTCCGCACAGTCGGGCGGCGTGACCGTGACCGGCTCGGGGTGGCCGCCGGGCCGCAGCCGTTCGAGGGACGGCCGCGAGTCGGAGTCGTACGGATTGTGCGTGAAGAAGAAGAGCGTGTCGCCGATCCAGACGGGACGCCCGTACTCGAAGGTCGGCGACGAGGCCAGCTCCGTCCCGTCCGAGCCGCAGCCGGCGGCAGTGCCCAGAAGGAGCACCACGGCGACGAGGGCGCGCATCAGCCGGAGCACACGGGGCACGGTATCAGCGCGCGGTCACCGCCAAGTACCCGTCCTCGAGGCCCGGCTCGACCCGCGCGGCCTCCGGGGCCGGGGCCTGCGGGGCGACGATGCGATAGCGAACACCGTGCTCCTGGGGCAGCGCCGACACGATGGTGCCCTCGGCCGGCGGGGGGCCGTCGGTGACCAGCGACCACACCCGGCCTTCCGCGCGCCGGATCAGTTCCGCCGTGGTACCGCGGAAAATGAGCCTTCCCTTCGCCAGCACCGCCACTTCGCGGCAGGTCTGGGCGATGTCGTCGACGATGTGGGTGCTCAGCAGGACGGTACGGCGGCCGGCGAACTGCGACAGCAGGGTGCGGAAGCGGATCCGCTCCTCGGGGTCGAGGCCCGCCGTCGGCTCGTCGACGATCAGCAGCTGCGGGTCGGCCAGCAGCGCCTGCGCGATGCCGACCCGCTGGCGCATGCCGCCGGAGAAGCCGCGCAGGCGGCGGTCGGCGTGCTCGGTCAGGGCGACCACCTCCAGCAGCTCCCCGACCCGCCGGCGGCGTGCGGTGCGGTCGTCGAGGCCCTTGAGCAGCGCCACATAATCCAGGAACTGGCGGGCGGTCAGGTCCGGATAGACGCCGAGGTCCTGCGGCAGATATCCGAGCTCCCGTTGTACCGCGGTGCGCCCGGCCGCCGTCGCCAGATCGTGCCCGCCGACGGTGACCCGGCCGGTGGTGGGACGCACGATGCCGGCCAGGATCCGCATCAGCGTGGTCTTGCCGGCTCCGTTGGCGCCGAGCAGGCCGAACATGCCGGTGGGCACGCTCAGGTCGAGGCCGTCCAGGGCGGGCGGGGCATGGCGCTGGTACCGCTTGCTCAGCCCGTCGATCTCGATCCGCACGTCAGTGGCTCCTCTTGGCGCGTAGGGCGTGCCCGCCGGCCAGCACGGCGGCGGACAGGGCGAGCAGCACGGCGATCGACAGCCAGGCGGTGGCCGGGCTCGGGTCGGGCCGCAGGACGTTGAGCGCCGCGCCGGGGACCGGGCCGGCGAAGGACTGGTCGTCCTCGATGCCGTGGAAACCGAGCAGGGCTTCCATGGCGTACCCGCCGAGGGGATGGATGAGCGTGCCGGCGAGCGTGGGCATCATGTCGGGGCCGGCGAGGTTGCCCCACAGCCAGTACCCGACGAACAGGACCCGGAACAGCGGGGCCGGCATGACCAGCGGCACGGCGAGCGCGAAGGCGGCCACGAACAGCAGGCCCGGCACGAACACCACCGCACCGGCGGCGAGGGCCCAGCCGATCGCGGGGAGGCCACCGGTGCGCAGGGCGTAGGCGGCGGCGAATGCGAAGTACACGAGCAGGATCGGAATCGCCGTGGCACCGGCCGCGCCGAGGTACTTGCCGAGCAGCCGCGCCGCGGACGAGGACGGCGTGGCGTCGAAGATCGGCGCGACCCGCAGCCGGTCGTCGCGCACGCAGCGGTCGGCGAGCAGGCAGCCGAACCCGATGGCCAGCAACGCGTGCAGCTGCAGCGCCAGCCCGACCACCGCGGTGCGCGCGAGCGGAGGGCGCTCGTTGGGGTCGAACAGGTCGCGCAGGAGGCTGCCCCCGATGAGCAGGAACAGGACGACCGACAGCGCAGGCACGATCCACACCGTGCGTTTGGACACCTGCATGCGGAACTCGTACCGCAGGCTCGCCGTGAACGCGCCGCTCATGCTTCCTCCCCGTGGATGAGCCGCTCGGTGCGCCCGAGCACGACGAGTGCGACGCCGATGAGCGCGGCGCCGGCGGCCAGTAGCACCAGGCGGTTGGCCACCCAGTCGCCGGGCTGCGCGCCGCGGGTGGTCGCGAACAGGTACAGCAGCCGCCCGATCCTGTTCTGTTGCGCGCCGGCGCCGAAGAACTGCTGGATCGCCCACAGCGTGGTGACGAGCGCGCCCGCCGCGCCGGGGCCGCGGAACACAGCGGCGGCGGCGAACCCGAGCCCGCCCAGCCCGACGGTCGGCGCGACCCAGGTGAGCTGCCCGGCGAGCACGCCGTGGTTGGCGGGCCACCGCTCCCACCAGCCGGTGCCGATGAGCGCGGCGGCCATCGCGACGGCGACGACGGCCGCCCACCCTAGCGCGACGGCGGCCCGCCGCAGGAGCGTCACGCGGTACCGCGTCGGCGAAGTCAGCTGCAGCTCGACCGCCGCGTCCCGCCCGACGAGCGACGCACACGCCACGCCGGCGGCGAGCGGGATCGCCATCTCGAGCGCGCCGAGCAGGATGCGGGCGGTGTTGCGGTCGCCGGGCACCGGGTTGGCGAGCGCGGCCGCGACTCCCACGGCGACGGCGATCGGCGGCCCGAGCACGGCCGTCCAGCCGGCGCGGCGCAGCTCGTACCGCCAGAGCTTCAGTGGTCTCACAGCCAATGGGTAGCGGGTCACCCGTCGCGGGGTTCACCGCGGAACGGACCGATCCGCCCGGCCATGGCCACGGCGGCGACGGCGATCGCGACGCTGGCCGCGAGGACGGGCGCATTGGTGGACCAGGCGGCCACGACGGCCCGGGCCGGCCGGCCCGCGGCGCCGCCGGCGAGCAGCCCCTCGGCGAGGACGCGCACGGCCCACAGCCCGAGGGCGGACCCGAGCGCGATGTCGGGCCCGAACCGCACGGCGACGAGGAGGCTCACCGCGGACAGCAGCGCCATCGGTCCGAGCCACGACCCGACGAGGGCGTCGAGACCCGCCGAGCCGGCCGCTCCGGTGACGGCGAGGACCGCGGACGCGGCGAGGGCCAGCAGCAGGTCGTAGCCGAAGACGAGCGCGATGCGGACCAGCAGCAGCAACCGGCCGGACGTCGGCGCGGCGGCGACGAGCTCGGCGGCCGGGTCGCGGGCCGAGCGATAGGTGCCGGCGACCCCGGCGGCCGCCACGATCGGCGCGACCAGGGACAGCGCGGCCGTCGTGGGCTGCAGCAGCACCAGCGCGACGCCGAGCGCCATCACCAAAGCCGACGCCACCGGTACTGCCAGTCGAATGAGTCGCGCCTCGGCCAGCACCAGGTCGGCGAGGTTGGTGCGGCGCGGCCGTGAGGCCGGGCCGTCGAGCGCGCTGCGGGTCAGGACCATGCGCACCAGCCGGGCCGGGTCGGGCGCCGCCCCGGCCGGGGTCGCGGCGGCGGCGATCGCGCGCCAGGAGCCGAGTTCGGTGCGGCAGCGGGCGCAGCCGGCCAGGTGCGCCTCGACGCGGTCGCGGTCGGCGGGGGCGAGCGAGTCGGCGGCGTACTCCGGCAACAGCTCCCTCATTCGTGCACCTCCAGGGCGATGAGCGCGGCAGCGAGGGCGGCGCGGGCGTGGTGCAGGCGGCTCTTGACCGTGCCCAGCGGGATGCCCAGAACCTCGGCGACGTCGGCGAGCGGCAGGCCGGCCACGAAGACCAGGGCGATCACGTCGCGGTGGTGGCCGGGCAGCCGGTCGATCGCCGCCGCCACCGGCGTGCCGCCCGCTGCCGCGATGGCCAGTTCCTCCGGGCCGGGGCCGCGATCGGCGTCATCCGGGAGCTCCGCCGCCACGGGGTCGGCGCGGTCGCGCAGGCGGTTGTGGGCCTGCCGCCGGGCCACGCCGAAGAGCCAGGTGGTCGCCTTGGACCGGCCCTCGTACGCGCCCGCCGAGCGCCACACCGCCAGCATCGTGTCCTGCAGGATCTCCTCGGCGGTCATCCGGTCGCCGGCCAGGCGGTGCAGGTAGCCGTACAGCGGTCCGGCATGCCGCTCGTACAGCTGCGCGAGCGCGGCCGCGTCGCCGCGGGCCACCTGCCGCAGCAGTTCGTCGTCGCCGGCCGGCATCCGTGCACCTCCCCGCTGATTGGTAGCAGGGAACGCCCGCGATGGTTCACCCGGCAACGCGTTTCCGGGCCCGACCGTTGGAGATATCAACAGGCATGAGTGTGCAGGCGGAGCGGAGGCCGCGGGCGCTGGGGTTCGCGCTCGTGGGGCTCGCCGTCGTGCTCGGGTTCGGGTACCTGGCCTGGTCGAACTGGAGCAACGACCGGGCGCTGCAGGTGCGCGGGGCCGAGGCCGACGCGCGGGTCGTCGAGGTCGGCAAGCGGGCCACCGTCGAGTTCCGCACCGCCGACGGCCGGCAGGTGCGGGCGCTGATCGCGCAGGGCGGCTCGCCCCGGGACCGGCGGCCGGCGGTCGGTGACGAGATCCGCGTGGTGTACGACCCGCGGCATCCCGAGGCCGACGTGCGCGACACCCGGGTCGCCCCGAATCATGTCATCGCGCTGTTCATGACCGCCACCGCGCTCGTCGGGGCGGGCGCGGTGGCGGTGGCCGTCGTCGCGGAGCTGCGCAGGCGCGTCAGCAGGCCGGCTTGAGGGCGTCACGGCGGTGGCAACGGCAGCCAGTGCAGCCGGTCACCCAGCCCGCCGGGCGCGGCGGCGAAGGCGCGCTCGATCGACTCGCGGCCCTCGCGGAAGTGCTCCCAGCCCTCATAGTGCACCGGCATGATGGTGCGCGGGTTCACGAGCGCGCAGAGCTCGACGGCCTTCTCTGCCGTCATCGTGTACCGCAAGGGCCCGCTGATCGGGAACCGCACGCCCCCGAGGTGCAGCAGGACCGTGTCGACCGTCAGCCGGCGCGGCAGTTCGCGCAGGGCCGGGAACAGGACCGTGTCGCCGGTCATCCACAGCACGCCGTGCTCCTGGCCGTCCCAGGCGAGCGCGAATCCGACAACCGGCCCGACGATCGGTTCGCTGAGCGGCGGCCCGTGCCGCGCCGGGGTCGCGGTGACGGTGATCGGCGGCCGGCCGGGCGCTTCGAGCACGGTCTGCTCCCACGGTCGCAGGCCTCGGACGTCGGGTGCTGTGCTCAGACGCCGGGCGGCGGCCGTCGTCGTGATCACCGTCGGCACGCTCGCCAGCAGTTCCCGGCCCCGGTCGTCGAGGTTGTCGGCGTGCTGGTCGTGGCTGAGCAGCACCGCGTCGACCGGCCCGAGTTGGTCAGGGTCGAGCGCGGGACCGGTGCTCTTGCGGGAGCCGGTGCCCCAGCCGAAGGAGTACCGCCGCCCGGGCGGGTCGAACGTCGGATCGGTCAGGATGCGCCAGGGCCCGGCCTCGACGAGCGCGGTCGGGCCGCCGATGTGCGTCACGCGTACGTTGTCCAACGCCGTGGTCCTCACCGTGCGGTCGCGCGTCCCGGGCGGCGCGGTGCCGCGGCGCGACTGTGCCATCCGGGAGCGTCCCGCAGTGGGTCCCAGCGTGCAACCCCTCGGTCCGAGCGTGCGGCGGCGCGGGGTCAGCGCTTGATGCGCTCCCCCGCCGGGTCGTACGGCGGGCGGCGGTGCACGGTCGCCGGGACGAGCCGGCCGCCCACGTTGATCTCGAACGTGCCGCCGTCCCAGGGAGCGACGTACGCCAGGGCCACACAGGCGCCGAGGGTCTCGCCCCAGGCGGCCGACGTGACCTGGCCCGCGGGCACGCCGTCGCGCAGGACGAGCTCGCCGCCCCACATCATGACGTCCGGGTCGCCGGCGACGAGCGAGACCAGGCGGCGCGCCGGGCCCTCGGCTCGGGCCTTCTCCACGGCGTCGCGGCCGAGGAACGGGATGTCGGTCTTGAGCTTGCAGGCGAACAACAGCCCCGCCTCGACCGGGTTCGTGTCCGGGCGCAGGTCCGGCCCCCAGGCCCGGTAACCCTTCTCCAGCCTCAGCGAGTTGATGGCATAGTACCCAGCCGGTACGACATTTTCCCCGGCCAGCTGCTCGTAGACGCCGACCGCGAACTCGGCCGGGACGTACAGTTCCCAGCCGAGTTCGCCGACGTACGTGATCCTCGTTGCGCGCACCGTGGCGTGGCCGAGGTCGATCTCCCGGCTGGTGGCGAACGGGAAGGCGGCGTCGGACAGGTCGGACCGGGTCAGCGACTGCAGGAGCGCGCGGGATTGGGGGCCCATCAGGCCGTACACCGCGAAGGAAGACGAGACATCGGTGACCGTCACGTGCCGCCCGTCGGCGTGCCGGCGCACCCAGTCGGCGTCGCGCTGGACCGAGGCCGAGCTCGTGACCAGCAGATATTCGGTGCGGGACAGGCGGGTCACGGTCACGTCGGACTCGTAGCCGCCGCGGGCGTTGAGCAGGCCGGTGTAGACCGCGCGGCCCGGCTCGACCGCCACGTCCGCCGTGCAGAGCCACTGCAGCAGGTCCTCGGCGTCGCGGCCGGCGATGAGCAGCTTGCCGAAGGACGTCTGGTCGAACAGCGCGACCGACTCGCGGGTGGCCCGGTGCTCGGCGGCGGCGTACGGCAGCCAGTCCGGCTTGCCCCAGGTGTACTCGAGGCTCGGCGCGAACACGTTGACCCGCTCCCAGCCCATCTTCGAGCCGAACTGCGCGCCCGCGGCCGCCTGCAGGTGGTAGGCGGGCGAGCGGCGGAACGGCCGCGCCGAGGTCAGTTCGCGGTTGGGCCACGGCACCTCATAGTGTAGCCCGAGCACCTCCGCCACCCGGTCGTGCAGCCACTGGTTGTTGCCGTTGAACGGGGCGAACCGGCGAATGTCCACACCGGACAGATCGCTGGTCGGCTCCCCCGCCACGATCCACTCGGCGAGCGCGCGCCCGGCGCCGCCGGCCGAGGCGATGCCGACCGAGTTGAAGCCGGCGCCGACGAAGAAGTTCCTCACCTCGGGCGCCTCGCCGAGGATGAACTGGTTGTCGGGCGTGAAGCTCTCCGGCCCGTTGTAGAACTTCTTGATCCCGGTCTCGCGCAGCGCCGGAATCCGCAGCTGGGCGTTCTCCATGAGGATCGCGAAGTGGTCCCAGTCCTCGTCGAGGAGCTGGAACTCGAAGGGGTACGGCAGGGCGTCGGGCGCCACCCACGGCTTGGCCTCGGGCTCGAACCCGCCGACGACGAGCCCGCCGACCTCCTCCTTGAAGTAGGTGTACCCGTCCGGGTCGCGCAGGATCGGCAGCATCCGGTGGGTGCCCTCGATCGCCTCGGTGACCACGTAGAAGTGCTCGGCCGAGTGCAGCGGCACGTTGACGCCGGCGAGCGCGCCGACCGCCTTGGCCCACTGCCCGGCGCAGTTCACGACGACCTCGGCCTCGATGTCCCCGGCGTCGGTGCGCACGCCGCGCACGACCCCGTCCCGCACGTCGACCCCGGTGACCCGGACCCCCTGCACGATCGTGGCGCCGCGGTCGCGCGCCCCCTTGGCGAGGGAGTTTGTGACGTCGGTCGGGTTGGCGGTACCGTCACCGGGCAGCCAGATCGCGCCGGCGAGGTCCTCGGTAGCCAGCAGGGGGTACAACTGCTGCGCCTCTGACGGTGTCAGCAGCTCGCACTCGAGGTCGTAGGCGGCGGCCGACGCGGCGGTCCGCTGCAGCTGCACCATCCGGTCGGCGGTGCGCGCCACGGTCACGCCGCCGCAGCGCTTGAAGCCGGTGCCGAGGCCGGTCTCCTGCTCGAGCTCGCTGTAGAGCTGCGCGGAGTACTGCACCAGCCGCGTCCCGCTCTCGCTGGCCCGCAGCTGCCCGACCAGCCCCGCCGCGTGCCAGGTCGTGCCGCTGGACAGCCGCCCCTGCTCGACGAGCACCAGGTCCGTCCAGCCGAGCTTGGCGAGGTGGTAGGCGACGCTCGCGCCCACCACCCCGCCGCCGATCACGACGACCCGGGCCCGCTGCGGTACCACACCGTTCATGCGCGCGACGCTAGCTCCGCCTCCCGCAAAGGTCCAGATGCCGCCCTGATCACGGCTGCGGCTCCGACCAGCGCGAGCACCGCCACCGCCACGAACGCGACCAGCGTGGCGCCGTCGGGATGGACCACCGACTGCCCCCGCGCGGCCTGCCAGGAGAGAATCACGAAGCCGCCGGTGTACCCGAACGCGACGGATGCGATGAGTCGAGCCCTGACCCGCTCGGGCCGCAGCCACTCCCACCGGGCCGCCGCGAGGCGCAGCAGCAACACGGTGGCCAGCAGCACCTGGATCGCGTGCAGCCCGACGAAGTGCGGCACGCGAAGATCCCCGCCCGTGGTACTCCAGTTCGTCAGGAACATCCCCCGCCCGTCCGGGTCGCCGATGCCGTGCTGCCCGACCAGCGACACCACCTGCCCGTTCGCGTCGACCTCGGTGCGCGGGTACCCGCCGCCGGACGCGCTGAGCCAGCCGGCCACCAGCATGCTGGCAAACGCGAGCCCGAGCCCGGCGCGCAGGGCGAGGGTCAGCGCCCGGTCGCCGGTACGCTGGATCAGCAGCAGAATGGCGATCACCAGCGTGGCGATGATCAGCGGCATGATCCCGAACGAGAACACCGTCTGCACGGTGCGGGCCACATCGTTGCTCTCCTGGTTGAAGTGGCTGAACGTCCCGTGCGCCGCGGCCCACACGACCGCCCCGACGTCGAGCGCCCCCGCCACCGCGAACCCGGTCCCGACCCACCAGCCGACCCGCCGCCCTTTTGTCAGCAGGGTGAGCAGCCAGGCGAGGGTCAGGCTGTAGATGCCCATGGCGATCCCGAACTTCATCGGCTTGGCCCACACGGGCTCGCCGAGCAGGAGCCGATCGTCGGCGAACAGCCCCGCGAAGGACCAGACCGCCAACCCGAACATGAGCGCCGCGTGCAGCACCAGCGGCCGGTGCCACCCGCCTATTCTTCTGAGAACGTACATTCGGACGCTCCCTATCTGGATGAGGTTGAATGCCACCCAGCGTCAGCGAACCGGCCGCCGGGAACCATCCGACGGCCCCCCGAACCGATTCGGGGGTTATCCCCCGCATCGCTTCCAAGCTCAAGGCTTGCCAAACTGTCTGGGCATCCGGGGCGTCCAGGCCCTTCGGGGCTGAGGCTCATGGCTTCCAGCTCGGGCCGCCGCTGGCGGAGCCGGTGGTCGCCGCGTTCGAGGAGCGGCACGAGGTCGCGCTGCCGGCGGAGTACCGGCTGTTCATCACGTCGCTCGGTGACGGCGGGGCCGGTCCGGGCTACGGGCTGTCGCGGCTCACCCCGTCGTGCTGCACCTTCCGGCGGTCCGGGCATTTGTCGCAGCCGAGCCCGTACGTGCCCGGGCCGCGGTATCCGGGTGACTGGGAGCTGCGGTACGAGGACGTGCCGGGCCCGGGCAGCAACTTCCTGCGCGGAACGCTCGACGTCGCCGGGCACGGATGCTCGCTCACCACGCAACTGATCGTGACCGGCCCGGCCCGCGGCCGCCTGTACAACGTGGACAGCGGCAGCCTCGGCGGCGCGGCGCCGTACGTGGTGGAGGACCCGGACTTCCTGGCCTGGTACGAACGCTGGCTGGACGACGTCCTGGCGGGCTACGACGTGGGCTGGTTCGGCGAGCGCCTGCCCCTGTCCGAGGCGGCGCTGATGGTGGTGCTCCGCGCCGATCCGTCCCCGGAGCGGCGGGTTCGGGCGGCTTCGTCGTTGCTGGACCTGCCGTCGCACGGCCCTTCGGCGCGCAGCGCGATGCTCGAGGCCATGACGTCCGATCCGGACGCCACGGTTCGCGCGCGGGTGTGCCGGTTGCTGTCACTCGATGCTTCCGTGGACGCGATCGAGGCGTATGCCCGGTCGCAGACACCGCCCGACCTCGACGCGCTGAGCGCGCTGCGCCGGCTGACCTTCGCCGATCTGCTCGCCGAACTGGACACGTCCGATCCGGACCGGCGGCGGAAGGCCGCCTACCTGACCCAGCGCCCGTGGGAGTACGGCGGGGACGAGCCTTCGGCGCTCGCCGCGACCGCCACGACGCTCCTGCACGACCCGGACCCGCTGATGCGCGCGTACGGGGCCGTCATCGTCGACTTCTTCGACCTCGACGCGGTGCACCCGCTGCTGCGCGACCTGCTGCCGGCGGAGCCCGACGGCTGGGTCCGCCACCACATCGAGCGCGGCCTCGCGGAACGGCCCCCCGCGTTCGAGCCCTCGGACTCCCTCGAACCGCCGTTCTGAGGCATCGCCCGAGCGGCTGCCAGGGAACTATCCGTGAAGGGTCCGCGACGCTAGGCTGCATCCAGCGCCGCCGAACGCCGGATGCCGGAAAGGGAGCGCCGTGGCCGAGACGCCGCCCGAAGGATCCGTCCTCAGGTCGGTGGCGGACGCGCTCCGGCTGGCCTGGATGCCGGCCGGCAGCAGTGGGCACGACGACCTCGATGCTCGCTGGGCGGAGCTCGAGGCCGAACTGGATCGGATGTATCAGGCCCTGGGTCCTCCACCCGCTGGAGACCGGCATGCCAGACGGTAATCCCACCGCGTCGACGGCCACCAGCTGGGTGAGCCCGCCGACTCCGGTCAAGATGGAGCAGTACGAGCGGGCCATGCCCGGCACCGCCGAGCGGCTCGCGCCCGCGCCGAGGTCCTGGACTGACGGCGCGGACGCGGGCTACAGGTCGCCGAGGGCGGTCAGCGGGGACTCGACGCAGTTGGCGACGTAGCGCAGGAAGCCGCCCGCCGTGCCGCCGTCGCACGCGCGGTGGTCGAAGGCGAGGGTCAGCTGGGTCACCTTGCGTACCGTCAGCTGCCCGTCGACGACCCACGGGCGGTCCATGATGCGGCCGATGCCCAGGATCGCGACCTCCGGGTGGTTGATGATCGCGGCGGAGCCGTCGACGCCGAAGACGCCGTAGTTGTTCACGGTGAACGTGCCGCCGGTCAGGTCGGCCGGGGACAGGGTGTTCGAACGGGCGGCCTGGGTGTGCGCGGCGATCGCCGCCGACAGGGCGCGGGTCGGCAGCAGGTGGGCGTCGCGCACGACCGGGACGACCAGGCCGTGGTCGGTCTGGGCGGCGAAGCCGAGGTTGACGTGCGACGGGATGACCAGTTCGGCGCCCTCGACGCGGGCGTTCAACTCGGGGTGGCGGGCCAGTCCGAGCAGCACGAACCGCGACAGCAGGCCCAGCAGGCTGACCGGCGACTGCGCATTCAGGACAGTCCGGGCGGCGAGGAACTCGGTGGCGTCCACGTCGACCCACACCGTCGCCTCGGGGATCTCGCGGCGGGAGCGGCTGAGCTTCTCGGCCATGGCGCGGCGCAGCGGCCGGCGAGTCTCCGCAGAAGGGGCCGTGGCCAGGGCCTGTTCGACGTCCGCGCGGCGGATCAGGCCCTCCGGGCCGGTGCCGACCACCGAGTTCAGGTCCAGTCCGGCCTCGCGGGCCATGCGGCGCACGAACGGGGAGATGACCCGGACCGGGCCGCGGTGCTGCACGTTCGCCGTGCGCCGCGCGCCGCGCCGGCGGCGGGTCTCGGTCGTGGTGCCGTAGCCGATGAGCACCGCGCCGCTGCCCTCCTCCGCCGGAGCGAGGACCGGCGTCACGATCCCCGGCTCCTGGAACGCCTCGACCGGGGTCACGGTGATGAGCGGCGCGCCCACGCGCACGACGGTGCCGGGCGTGGCGTGGAGGGCACTGACGGTACCGGCGAAGGGAACCGGCACCTCGACCGAGGCCTTCGCGGTTTCCACCTCCACCACCGGCTGGTCGATGCGCACCGTGTCGCCGACGCGCACCATCCAGGACAGCACCTCGGCCTCGGTCAGGCCCTCGCCGAGGTCGGGCAGGAGAAAGTCAGGCATGGTCGTCCCACTGCAGCTTGGCGACGGCGTCGAGGATGCGGTCGGCGTTGGGGAGGTGGTGGTGCTCGAGGTGCGGCGGCGGGTACGGGATGTCGAGCCCGGTCACCCGCAGGATCGGCGCCTGCAGGTGGTGGAAGCACCGTTCCTGCACACGCGCGACCACTTCGGCGCCGTAGCCGGTGAAACGCGCAGCCTCGTGCACGACGACGACACGGCCCGTGCGGCGGACCGAGGCGGTCACCGTGGCGTCGTCGAACGGGGAGAGGCTGCGCAGGTCGATGACCTCGAGGTCCCAGCCCTCGGCGGTCGCCGCGTCGGCCGCCTCCAGGGCGGTGGCGACCATGCCGCCGTAGGCGATCACGGTCACGTCGCGGCCGGGGCGGCGGACCAGGGCCTCGTCGATCGCCGGGCCGTCGGTGCCCAGCGCCACCGACTCCTTCGCCCAGTAGCGGCGCTTGGGCTCCAGGAAGATGACCGGGTCGGGGCAGGCGATCGCCTGGCGCAGCAGGCGGTACGCGTCCGACGGGGTGCCGGGCGTCACGACGCGCAGGCCCGGGGTGTGCGTGTAGTACGCCTCGGACGAGTCACAGTGGTGCTCGACCCCGCCGATGCCGCCGCCGTACGGCACGCGGATGACGATCGGCAGCTGCACGTTGCCGCGGGTGCGATTGCGCAACTTCGCGAGGTGGCTGGTGATCTGTTCGAACGCCGGGTAGGCGAACGCGTCGAACTGCATCTCGACGACCGGGACCAGGCCGTTCATGGCCATCCCGATCGCGGTGCCGACGATGCCGGACTCCGCCAGGGGCGTGTCGAACACGCGGCCGTCGCCGAAACGCGCGGCCAGTCCGTCGGTGACGCGGAACACGCCACCGAGGGTGCCGACGTCCTCGCCGAACACGAGCACCCGGGAGTCCTCGGTGAGCGCGTCGGCGAGCGCGGCGTTGAGCGCGCCGGCCATGGTCACCTGCGCGGTTTTTTCAGGCTTCGACGGTACCGCCGGACGCTCCAACGTGCTCGTCATGCCCGTCCCTCCTCGGCCAGCTCCGCGAGCAGCTCCGATCGCTGCGCCAGAAGTGCGGCGGTGGGCCGCGCGTACACGTGCTCGAACAGCTCGGCGGGATCGGTGTCCACATCGGTGTTCATCTGCGCACGAACGCCCGCCGCGAACTGCTCGGCCTGCTCGGCGAACGCGGCCTCGGTGGCGTCGTCGAGCAGTCCGGCCTCCTGCAGGTACACCCGCAGGCGTTTGATCGGATCGCGCCCGAGCCACGCCTGCACCTCCTCGGAGCCGCGGTACCGCGTGGCGTCGTCGGCGTTGGTGTGCGCCTCGATGCGGTAGGTGAGCGCCTCGATCAGGGTCGGGCCCTCGCCGGCCGCGGCGTGCGCGATCGCGTCGCGCACCGCGGCGTGCACGGCGGCCGCGTCGTTGCCGTCGATGAGCAGTGAGCGCATGCCGTAGCCGACGCCCTTGTGCGCGAGTGTGGGCGCCGCCGTCTGTTTGGCCAGCGGCACACTGATCGCATAGCCGTTGTTCTGCACCAGGAACACCACCGGCGCCTTCCACACGGCGGCGAAGTTGAGCGCCTCGTGCGTGTCGCCCTCGCTGGTCGCGCCGTCGCCGAGCAGCACCACGGCGACCTGGTCGTCGCCCTTGAGCCGGGCCGCGTGGCCGAGGCCGACCGCGTGCAGCGTGTTCGTGGCGAGCGGGGTGCACTGCGGGGCGACGAAGTGCGCATGCGGGTCGTAGCCGCAGTGCCAGTCGCCGCGCAGCAGGGAGAGCACCTCGGCCGGCGGAACCGAGCGCGAGACGATCGCGACCGAGTCGCGGTACGTCGGAAACAGCCAGTCCCGATCGCGCAACGCGAGCACGGCGCCGATCTGGCACGCCTCCTGGCCGTGCGAGGACGGGTACACCGCGAGGCGGCCCTGCTTGGTGAGCGCCGTGGCCTGCGCGTCGAAGCGGCGCCCGACGGTCATCCGGCGGTACAGCTCCAGCAGCACTTCGCCCGGCGGCAGGTCTTCTGGTGTGACGGCGCGGCCCTCGGCGTCGATCAGACGCCATGGGGTCGGGCTCGGCAGCATCGCCTCGATGGTGTTCACCGGGGAGCTCCTTCGGTCCTGGGTTGTCCAGCATCATCGGCCTCGCCGTGGCCACTGGTCCAGCGCACGGCTACATTCGAAGACGATTGGCTCTGGCGGGTGGCATTTCAGGTGTACGGGGAGACGGATGGCTCAGCTGGACGACGTGGACCGGCGCATCGTCGAGGCGCTGCGGGCGGACGGCCGGGCGTCGATGCGCACCCTGGCGGAGTCGTTGCACATTTCGCGCGCGAACGTCTACGCGCGCGTGCAACGCCTCGAACACGACGGCGTCATCACCGGCTACACGGCGACGGTCGATCCGCAGCGGTACGGCTACGGCGTGGCCGCCTACGTCTATGTGAACATCACGCAGCACTCGTGGAAGGCCGTCCGGTCGCGCATCCTCGCCATGCCGGAGGTGGACCACGCGGCACTCGTGTCCGGATCGCACGATCTCGTGCTGCTCGTGCGCACCCGCGACACGACGTCGCTGCGCGAACTGGTGCTCACGCAGCTGCAGGGCATGCCGGAGATCACGTCGACGGAGACGGTGCTGATCTTCGATGAGCTCCCGACGACGCCGCGGCCGCCCCGGGCTTGACTGCGTCGCCTATGCATTGATGGATGAAGCGGGAGTCGCAGGATCTGCAACTGCGCGCGGACGCCGACGTCCGCGCCGGACTCGAGCAGTTCGAGCGCGGCCGGGGCGCGTCGGCGGTCATCCTGCTGGACCGGGCGATCACCGGGTACCTGACGCTGCTGCGCGCGAGTGGGCGTTCGCGCGGCCGCGAGGTGGCGCTGCTGTTCAGTCGCGCACAACTGGACAACGCCGAGGTGCTCATGCGCTACGGCGACCCGCAGCTCGCCGCGGCCGCCGCCGATCTGGGCTTCCGCGGGTACGTCGGGCAGCACCGCACCCGCGGCTGGGCCGTCGCCGAGATGGGCGACCTCGCCGCCCGGGCGAGCGCGATCCTGGCCCGCACCGGCCGCCTCACCGACGCCGTCGCCGCCGACGAGCTGGCGATCAAGGCATACGCGGAACTGGCCGACGCGCCCCGCACCGCCGCGGCGCTGACCCTGGCCGGCCTGCACCTGCTCGCCCTCGCCGACGACCGGCACCGCGAGCAGGCCTCCGCCCACCTCGGCGACGCCCGCGCCGTCGACGCCAAGGCGGCCCGCGCGGCCCAGGACGAGTGGGAACGCGTCCGCGACCAGCCCCCGCCGCTCACCCTCGCGCAGGCGCTGTGGCTGGTGCCGGAGGCGGAGGGGCTGCCCGACGCGTACCGTGACCCGGCCCCGAACCTGGTGAGCCCGTCCGGCCGCACGTACCCGCACCTGGCCACGATCGACGCCGCCAAGCTCGCGGCGATCGCGGAGCGGCTGCTGCCCGGGTCCCCCGCGGAGGGGCTGCGGATCGGGCTGGAGGCCCACTACCTGTACGCGATCGGCGCGGAGGCGGGGCCGCTCGACGACCGTACCGAAGCGGAATGGACAGGCCTCGTGGACGCTCTGCGCATTATTTTGGTTGACGACGACCCGCCGCTGGCCGAGGACCTGACGCAGTCCCGCGAGCGCGGTTGACTCTGGAACACGCGTAGCGTTACGCACATGACATCGCTGGACGAGTTCGCCGCGCTCGCGGCGAAAGAGCGCGGCCTGGTCGTCGTGTCCACCTTGCGCGCCGACACCACCATCCAGGCGTCCGTCGTGAACGCCGGCGTGCTCGCCAACCCGCTCACGAACGCGCGTTCGCTCGGGTTCGTGACGTACGGAAAGGTCAAGCTCGCCAACCTGCGCAGCCGCCCGCGCGTGACCGTGACCGCCCGGGCCGGCTGGGAGTGGGCGACCGTGGAGGGCACGGCCACCCTGATCGGCCCGGACGACCCGGCGCCCGGCTTCGACGCGGACCGTGTGCGTCTGCTGCTGCGCGACGTGTTCACTTCGGCCGGCGGCACGCACGACGACTGGGACGAGTACGACCGCGTCATGACCGAGCAGCGCCGCACGGCCGTCCTGATCGAACCGTCCCGCGTGTACAGCAACCGCTAACCGCCGATCCACCGCAGCCCGTCCGCGGTCCGCAGGGCCTCGTCGAGGCTCGGGATCGGATCGCCGCTGCGGTACAGGACCAGGGTGTGGCCGTGGAAGCCGAGGACGTTGAGGAAGTTCTGCTCGGCGTACGCGGCCAGCCCCTGCACATCGCGCACGCGCTGCGCCGCCCCGTTGCCGACCGAGGGCGCGGCGAGCACGACCCGGATCGCCGCCGTACCGTCGCCCTGCAGACTGATCCCGCCGTCGCTGTCCACCCCGGCGACCGACAGCCCCTCGGGCACGTAGGAGGCCTCGACCCTCGGCCGCAGCACCACCTCCCCGTCGTCGCGCAGCCCGGCCGCGGCCCGCAGCGCATCGCGCTCCAGCGTGGGGACGCGGGTGCCGATGCTGCCGTACTCCAGCGCCGCCGACCGCCCCGACGGCAGTGTCCACAACACGCGCGTCCACAGTGGACTCGACTGGAACCGCCCGCGCTGCCCGTTGACGGTCGTCGCCGTCCACCCGTCCCAGTCCGGATTCGCCGGCGAATCGAGCGCGACCTGCAGATACGGCCCGGTCTCCTGCTCCCCGAAGTCGGCCAGCTCCACGCCGCGCCCGACCGCGCGATACGGCTCGACCGGCACCCCCTCTGGCACCCATGTCAACCGGATGTGCGCAGTCCATCCCGGCGCATCCGCCACCTGCTGCTGCGCGGGCGACAGCAGCCACGCGACAAACGCCAGAAGAGCCAGACCCGCCGCTTGTACCGCACGGCGGCGCCGCTTGACCCGCCCGCGCACGTGCGCCATGACCGGGCCGGCGTCGGGCGCGTGCCGCTCCTCCTCGAGCAGCGCGTCGGTGAGCACCTGCACGTTCATCGCAACGCCTCCAGTTCCGCCGACTCCAACCGCAGCGCCGCGATCGCGCGCGCATGCGCGGAACGAACAGTGCCGGGTGCGCATCCGAGCATCTCGGCCGTCTCGGCCTCGCCGAGCCCCTCGTAGTACCGCAGCACGAGCACCGCCCGCTGCCGCTGCGGCAGCCGCGCGAGCCTCGCCAGCACCGCCGCCCTCATGGCCATACCCTCGGCGTGATCGGGCACCGTCGGCTCCTCGACCCGCTGCCGCTGCCACAACTCCGCCCGCCGCACCACCCGCCGCCGCCACGACAGGTACTGCGACGTGACGATCTTCTTGACGTAGAGCTCGGGCCGCTCCATGCCGCCGATCCGCGCCCACCGCCCATGCGCGACGACCAGCGCGTCCTGCACCACGTCCTGCGCCAGCTCCCGGTCCCCGGCCAGCACCGCCGCGAACCGCAGCAACGCGGGCAACCGCGCCTGCACGAACTCGTCGAACGTCATGCTCATATGAACGCCACGAGCCGTCCGTTTCGCTCCATGGCCCTCATCGTGCGGCAACCGCGCGGGGCTGCCGGTCGCGGCCCGCTGGGCCCGGCGCCGCCGGTGCGCGAGACTGGCGGCATGGTGCGTGCGCGTTTGTTCGTCGCCGTCCTGTTGGTGCTGCCGGCCGCGTGTTCGGCCGCGTGTTCGGCCGCGTGTTCGGCCGCTGCTCCGGCGCGCGCCGCGATCGAGGTGGACGGCGCGGACGGGTTGGCCGATCAGGCGGTACACGTGCGCGTTGTGAACATGCACGCCGGCGCGACCGTTGTTGTGCGTTCGAGCATGAGCGATTGGCAGAACGCGCAGTGGCACGCCGAGGCGACGTTCACCGCGGACCGCGCGGGCGTGGTCGACCTTGCGCGCACGGCGCCCATCCATGGGTCCTACGCCGGGGTCGACGGGATGGGGCTGTTCTGGTCGATGCAGCCGCCGGACGGCGATGCCGACCATGCGCGGTTCGTTCCGCACTCGCCGTGGCTGGCGACGGGGTTCGAGGTCGGGTTGTCGGTGCTGGTCGACGGGCGGGAGGTCGCCAGTCGCACGGTCCGGCGCGAGTGGGAGGCGCCCGGGGTGACGCATCGGACGCTCGATCCTGCGCGGGACGGGGCGACCGGTGAGCTGTTCCTGCCCCCGTCCGGTGCATCCGCGCGTCCGGGTGTGCTCGTGTTCGGCGGTTCGGAGGGCGGGGTCGGGATGACGTTCGACGCCGCGCTGCTCGCCTCGCACGGCTACCCGGCCCTGGCGCTCGGGTACTTCGGGGCGCCCGGGCTGCCGCCGGCCCTGCACGACATTCCGCTGGAGGACTTCGTCGCCGCCGGCCACGTGCTCGGCGCGGGACCGGCGGTGCTGGTGGCGTATTCACGCGGTACCGAAGCGGCCCTGCTCTTGGCGCAGTTGCACCCGGACGCGGTGCGCGGCGCGGTGCTCTATGCGCCGAACGACGGTGTGCTCGGTGCGTATCCGGGCCCTGGGGCGGCCTGGACGGACGGCGGCGTCGAGGTGCCGGCGGCGACGATTCCGGTCACCCACGTCACCGCGCCGGTGCTGGCGCTCGCGGGGGACGACGACCGGCTGTGGGGCTCGGTGCCGCAGACCGAGCGGCTCATGCAACGGCTCGCCGGGCCGCATCAGGCGCTGATCTATCCGGGCGCGGGGCATGGCGTGGGGACGTTCCCGTACCTGCCCGACGGGATCGGCGAGACGGTCCCGTTCGGCGGCACGCGCGCCGCCAACGCCGCCGCGCGCAGCGACGGATGGCCGAAGGTGCTCGCCTGGCTCGGCGATGTGTGAAGCGGCACGAGACGGCGTGAAGCGACACGAGACCGGCGCGAAGCCGCACGAGACCAGCGCGAAGCGGCACAAGACCGGCATGAAGCGGCACGAGACCGGCGCGAAGCCACACGAGACCAGCGCGAAGCCACACGAGACCAGCGCGAAGCCGCACGAGACCAGCGCGAAGCCGCACGAGACCAGCGCGAAGCCGATCAGCCGGGGCGGCGGGCCGTGACGAGCAGCTCGTGGCCGTTCCCGCCGGGTTCCCAGGCGGCGGTCAGCGCGGTGAACCCCGCCTCCCGCAGGTGCGGCAGCAGCCGGTCGTCGTAGTGCCGGCCGGCGCTGCTGTCGTCCGGCAGGACGGCGTGCTCGGTGACGCCGATCGCGAACACCCCGCCGGGCCGCAGCAGCGCCATGACGCGGGCCAGTGACTCCGGCAGCGGCTGCCACAGCTGCACGTTGTTGACCGCGCAGATCGCGTCGGCGCTCGCGGCCGGCAGGGCGACCGTCGCGGCGGTGCCGTCGACGAGCTCGACCGGGAAGCGGCGGGTGCGCCGCGACGCCTGGGCGCGCATGACGGGCGAGGGCTCGACGCCGATGACCCGGCCCCGGGGCAGCGCCTCGGCCAGGAGCCGCAGCCCGACGCCCGGGCCCGGGCCGAACTCGACGACCGTCTCGCCGCCGGACAGCCCCAAAACGGCCACCACCCGGCGCGTCAGCTGGGCGTTGTCGCGCGCCATCACCCGGCCGACGAGGCGGCCGAGCAGACCACGGGGGTTCGCGAACTGCGCAGCGATCATCGGGCGCCTCCAGCCTCAGGGCAGCGTGAGCTCGAAGCAGCCCCAGTCGTTCCCCGACTCCGCGACCAGCTTCCACGTGCCGTTCGACGGCAGGGGGATGCCGCTCGGGTAGAATTGCACCCCGCCGTCGTTCGTCGACAGCGACCCGGCGTCATAGGTCTCGACGCGGCCCGTGGTGGACGTCGCCGTGATGGTCATGCGCGCGTTCAGCGTCGGGTGGGACGGGATCCAGTACAGCTTGCCGATGCCCGGTTCGAGGCCCGGCCGCCACTGCCGGCGGTACTCGACGAAGTCGCCGGCGATGATGTCGCCCGAGCGGGCGTTGCGCACGTCGCCGTTCACCGGCACGCACGCGCGGTCGGTCGTTCCGGGCAGCGACTGTTCGCTCAGCGGCACCGGGCTCTCGACGGCCGGCGGCGACGGGCGGTCGACGGCCGGCGGTGACGGGCGCTCCACGGCCGGCGGCGCCACCGGCGACCCGGCACTGCACCCCGTCAACGCCGCCGAGGCAAAGCCGGCGAGCAACAAGCTGCGCACGCCCCATAAGCTACGCGAGCGCGTCCCGCACGGTAAGCGGCTCGCGGTCGAGGAGCTTGCCCAGCAGCGGGTCCACGCCGGCGAAGAAGCCCGCCCGGGCGGCCTGGTAGAAGCCGAGCAGGAACCCCGTCCGGTGCGGCGACTCCTGGGCGGCGATCCAGTCCTGCTCGTCCATCAGCTGATACCCGATGGGCCGCCCCGACACCTCGGCCGCGATCTCGGCCAGCTCCGCGAAGGTCACGGCGGCGGGAGCGGTGATGGTCGTCGGGCCGTCGTACCCGCCGCCGGCCAGGAGGATCGCGGCCGCGGCCTCGGCGGCGTCCTCGCGGGCCGTCCACGACACCGGGCCGTCACCGGGCACGGCGATGACGCCCGTCTCGCGCCACGGGCCCGCCAGCCACTGCAGGCTGTGCGCGTAGAACCCGTTGCGCAGCGAGGTCCACGGAATGCCCGTGGCCGCCAGCAGCTGCTCGGTGGCGAAGTGGCTGTTCCCCGGGGCGAACGGGTTGTCCGGGGCGGCGGCCTGGTGGCTGGTGTAGAGGATCCGCCCCACACCGGCGGCGACGGCGGCGTCGATCGCGGTGCGGTGCAGGCTCACCGCGTCCGCGTTCGGGTCGTTGGAGGAGACGAGCAGCAGCTGGTCGGCGCCGGCGAACGCGGCCGGCAGGGAGTCGGGCTCGGCGTAGTCGCCGCGCCTGACCTCGACGCCGCGCTCGGCGAACGACGACGCCTTCGCGGTGTCGCGAGCGACGACCACGAGGTCGCGGGCGGGCAGGTGGTCGAGCAGGTGGGCGACGGTCGCGCCGTTGAGGGCGCCGGTCGCCCCGGTTACCACAATCATTGATCCGCCTTCGTTGTTACCAATGGAAACAACTCGACGGTAGCGCGTGTAATCAGCGATAGCAAACGGATGTTATCGTTGATTCGTGAGCGACGAACCCAAGCGGGCCGACGTACGGATGGCGATCGTCGAGGCCGCCGCGGAGCTGTTGCGCGACGTCGGGCCCGGCGCGGTGACGACCCGCGGGGTGGCCGAGCGGGCCGGCGTGCAGGCCCCGACGATCTACCGGCTGTTCGGCGACAAGGACGGGCTGCTGGAGGCGGTGGCCGAGCACGTCATGACCAGGTTCGTGGCGGACAAGGCCGCGGGCCAGGCGGCCGCCGCGGCGGCGGACGCCGACCCGCTCGAGGACCTCCGGCAGAGCTGGCGCCGGCAGGTCGAGTTCAGCCTGGCCAACCCGGCGATCTTCCGCCTGCTGAGCGACCCCGACCGGGTGCTCGACTCGCCCGCCGCGCAGAAGGGGCGGCAGGTCCTGGAGGCGCGGGTCCACCGGCTGGCGGCGACCGGGCGGCTGCGGGTCCCCGAGGCGCACGCCATCGACCTCATCCAGGCCGCGGGCGTCGGGACCATCCAGACGCTGCTCGTGACGCCGAGGGAGCGACGGGATCCCTCCCTCGGCGACGCGATGATGGACGCCGTCCTGGCCCGCATCCTGACCGACGCCCCCGCCGAGGAGCCGGACACCCCCACCGCGGCGGCCGTCGCCCTGCGGGCACTCGCGCCGCAGATCGACGTGCTCAGCGAAGGCGAGCGCCGGCTCTTGATGGAGTGGATGGACAGGATCGCGGAGGCGGCCACGCGACCGCGGTGAGCTCGGCGGTCGCCAGCAGGCGCGCCGCCACGATGGCCACGCGACTACGCGACCGCAGTGAGCCCCGCGGTCGCCACCACGCGCGCCGCCACGCTGGCCACGCGACTACGCGACCGCAGTGAGCCCCGCGGTCGCCGCCACGATGGCCACGCGACTACGCGACCGCAGTCAGCCCCGCGGTCGCCACCAGGCGCGCCGCCACGATGGCCACGCGACTACGCGACCGCGGTAAGCTCCGCGGTCGCCAGCAGACGCGCCGCCACGGTGGCCAGGCGCCTTCCCTGGTACCGCGCCGCCGCCAGCGTCGCCTCGCTCGGCACGCCCTCGGCGCCGGGGTGGGCGATGCCGTACGGGTTGCCGTACGCCGCGTGCACCGCCGGGTCGGTGTACCCGGGCGGGACGATGAACGCGCCCCAGTGGTAGAAGGTGTTGTACAGCGCCAGCAGCGTCGACTCGTTGCCGCCCTGCAGGTTCCCGGCGCTGGCGAACGCCGTCGCCGGCTTGTTGGCCAGCGCGCCCGCGGACCACAGCCCGCCGGTGGTGTCGATGAACTGCTTGAGCTGGGCGGCCACGTTGCCGTACCGCGTCGGGGACCCGAACGCGTAGGCGTCGGCCCAGCGCAGGTCCTCCAGCGTGGCCACCTCGACGTGCGGCGTCGCGGTGACGTGCGCGCGCCACGCCGGGTTGGCGTCGATCGCGCTGTCCGGGGCCAGCTCCGGCACCCGGCGCAGCCGCACCTCGGCGCCGGCGGACTCGGCGCCCTCCGCGACCGCCGAGGCCAGGGCGTGCACGTTGCCCGTGGCCGAGTAGTAGATGACGGCGACCTTCGCGCCCATGACGCCTCCAGAAGTGGAAACAATTCCGTTTACCAGGTCGAGACTAAGTGGAACTTCTTCCACTTACAAGGGGTGGGAGGATGCTCACATGTCGCTGCCGCTGATCGGCCAACCGCCGCCCGAACGGGCCGACGCCGCGCGCAACCGGCAGCGGCTCGTCGAGGCCGCCCTGCGCATCGTGGCGGCGCGCGGCGTGGCCGGGCTGGCCCTCGACGAGGTCGCCCGGGAAGCCGGAGTCGGCGTCGGTACCGCCTACCGCCGCTTCGGCGACGTCGGCACCCTGGCCTATGCGCTGCTGGAGGACCACGAGCTGCGCTTCCAGGAGGCGTTCCTGTCCGGGCCGCCCCCGCTCGGGCCGGGCGCCCCGCCGCAGGAGCGCATCCGCGCGTTCCTGGATGCCCTGCTGGACCTGCAATGGGAGCAGTGGGACCTTCGGCTGCTGGCGATGCAGAAGGCCGCACAAGGCTGGGCGAGCGGCCCCTATCCGACGTACCAGCTGCATCTGGTACACCTGCTGCGGTCCCTGCAACCGGAGGCCGACGCGCCCTATGCGGCGAGCGTCCTGCTCGCGCTGCTCACCCCGAACGTGCTGGACCATCAGCGCCGCGTGCTCCAGCTGACACCCGAGCGCATCCGCGCGGGCTTCGAGGTCGTACTCGAAGCGCTGATCTAGAAGCGCTGCCGCGGGTTCTTGGCCATCCAGCGCCGGTGCTCGCGTTCGAGCCGCTCGGGGAAGCGGCGGAACTGCGGCCCCGCCTCGGCCAGCGCGTCCTCGATCCACTCCCGGGCGGCGTCGGTCGAGACGCCCCAGCGCCACACGAGCGTCTCGCGGGCCGCGCGCTCCCGGCCGAAGGTGCGGGCCAGCACCGGCGGGAAGTCGTGCACCACCTCGGCGATCATGTGCATCCGGGCGAGGGCGTCATCCATCTCGTACGCCGCGATCGCGCCCAGCCGCAGCTCGCTCGCCAGGGCGCGCACCTCGGTCGCGCCCACGCCGAGCAGCGCCGCGACGGCCCGCACCGCCGAGGCCCGTCCATCGATCACGCTGAGAGCGTAAGCGAGCCCGGCCCCTCAGCCCAGCTCAGCCGCCGAGGCCCGTCCATCGATCGCGCTGAGAGCCTAAGCGAGCCCGGCCCCTCAGCCCAGCTCAGCCGCCGCGGTCGCGTGCCGACCGGCGAGGTAGCCGAGTCCGAGCGCACCGAGCAGCCCGTTGCCGGCGAGGTAGCCATCGCCGCCGGTCCCACTGATGCCCGCCGCGGCACCCCCGGCGGCGTACAGGCCGGGCACGGGCACGCCGTCGCGCAGCACCCGGGCGTCGCCGTCGACCAGCAGGCCGCCCTGGGTGTGGAACAGCGCCCCGGTGACCCGGACGAGGAAGTACGGCGCGGCGATCCCCGGCCGCTCCCACAGCGTCCGCCCGAAGCGGTCCCCCGGGCCGGCTCCGGCCAGGGTCCGGGCGAGCGCGGCGGGCGGGCAGCCGATGACGGCGGCCGGGTCGTCGCTCCACCGCACGCCGCCGGCCGCGTCGAGGTCGCGGTAGTCCTGGAACGGCAGGCAGGCCTCGTGCACCCGGCGGTCGCCGATCATCCAGGCGACGGCGCCGGGCTGGTCGAGCACGTTGCGGGCGTACTCCGAGTAGCCCACGGTCTCGTCGCCGAAGCGCTCGCCGGCGCTGTTCACCATGACCGCGCCGTGCATGACGGTGGCCCAGGTCAGCAGCGTGGAGTGCGGGACCGCCCAGGAGCCGTGGCCCTGGTACGCGCCGAGGTAGCCGGTGTCGAGCCCGAGCTCGGCGCCCAGCCGCAGCGCGTCGCCGCGGCAGCCCTCGCCGCCGGCGTACACCCCGGCCGCGATCTCCGGGATGTACTCCTTGACCAGCGCCGTGTCGGCGCCGAAGCCGCCGGTGGCGAGTACGACCGCGCGGGCCGTGACGGTCTCGGTGCCGCCGCCGGGCCGCTGCAGCGCCGCGGTCCAGGCACCGTCCCGTGTGGACAGTCCGGTCAGCCGGGCGGGCGTGACGATGTCGAGGTCGGCCAGGCCGGCGGCGTGGCGCAGCAACCCGTCGAGGAGGTCGCGGCCGGCGCGGTTGGCGACGGTGTGGCAGCGGTACTGCGAGAAGCCCGGGTACTTGAAGTCGGTGACGAGTTCGAGCGGGATGCCGCACTCGCCGTCGAGCCAGTCGACCAGCGCCGGTCCCACCCCGACGAGCGCGCGGGCGATCACGGCGTCGGCGCGGCCCTTGGTCTTGCGTTCGATGTCGGCCAGGAACGCCGCGGCGTCGTCGGCCACGCCGGCCCCGGCCTGCCAGCGGGTGCCCGCGGCGGGGATCATCGAGGTGCTCATCGAGGTGTTGTTGCCCCGGGCGAAGTGCTCGAAGGCCTCGGCCACGAGCACCGAGGCGCCCCGCTGGGCGGCGGCGATGGCGGCGCTGAGGCCGGCCCCTCCCGCCCCGGCGACCAGGACGTCGACGTCGGTGCTCACGGGCGCCTCCTGACTGCCGTTCCGGTTTCGGGAACGGCGTTCCTAGTAAGAAACTCTAGGGCGGGCGCGAAGACCTCGTCAATGCTCTGTGCACCGTTCTTGACCTGCCAGAATCAGGGACGGTACCGTTCTGCGGAACAAAATACCGATTATCGGTACACGGCTTCGGAGGTCGGTGCGTGGAGTTCACCCGGGTGCCGCGAACCGATCCGGATCCGGCGGTCCAGCTCGCCTACGGCCAGGCCGAGGACCTGTTCGGCCACGTCAGCGACCTGTTCGCGATCCTCGGCAACGCCCCCGTGCTGCTGTCGGGCTGGATCGAGCTCGTGCGGGCGCTGCGCGAGGGCCTCACCGTCGCCCCGGCGCTGTCCGAGCTCGTCATCGTCCGGGTGGCCGAGTTGACCGGCTCCCCGTATGTGGGCACGGCGCACCGCCGCCTGGCCGCGGGGCTGGAGCCGCCGCCGGAGCACCTCGCCGCGGCCGCCCGCCGGCTCGCCGAGGACGTGGCCCGCGACGGTCACGTGGCCGAGGACGCGCTGGGCGCGCTGCGCGGCGAGCTCGGCGAGCGGCAGCTGACCGAACTGCTCGTCGTGGCCGCGTTCTACTGCGGCGTGGCCCGCCTGACCAATACGCTCGGCCCGCGCAACCGGTCGGCGCCGTAGGATCGGCCGTACACGATGTCTGCTGAGGAGCCGCCCCGCATGCCGAGCCGAGCCGGCGCCACCACTGAGCCGCGCGCGTCGGCCAGCACGGTCGACCGCGCGCTCGACGTGCTGCTGCTGTTCAGCTCGGTGCGCGCCGCGACGCTGGGCGTGAGCGAGATCGCCCAGGAGCTCGGCATGTCCAAGCCGGCCGTGCACCGGGTGCTCACCTCGCTGCGCAGCCGCAACCTGGTGGAGCTGGACGAGGAGTCGCGCCGCTACTCGCTCGGCCTGCTGGCGGTCAGCATGGGGCTGCGCTACCAACGCGGGCTCGTCGCCGCCGAGGCCGCCATCCCGGCGCTGCGCCCGCTCAGCGAGGCCTGCCGGGAGACCACCACGCTGTCGGTGCGCTCCGGCGACCGCCGCTACTACGTCGAGCAGGTCACCCCCGACCGGCCCGTCGTCATGATGGTGCAGCTCGCCGTGCCGTTCCCGCTGCACGCCGGGGCCTCCTCGAAGGCGATCCTGGCCTTCCTTCCCGAAGAGCAGCGGCATCGGTACCTCACGGGCCCGCTCGAACCGGTCACGCCCCAGACCCGCACGGACCCCCGCGGGCTGCGCCGCGAGCTCGACGAGATCCGCGCGCGGGGCTATGCCGTGTCGTCCTCGGAGCGCCAGGCCGGCGCGGCCGCCGTGGCCGCGCCGATCCTCAAGGGCGGCGAGGTGGTCGCCGCGATGAGCGTCTGCGGCCCCGAGGCCCGCTTCGCGCCGCACTTCGAGGCGCACGCCGAGCGCCTGCTGGGCACGGCCGCCCGCATCGCCGCCGAGCTGGACGGAGCCGCATGACCGCGACCGCGCACTCCCCGGCCGAGCTCGCCCCGGCGGACGTCGGCGGGACCGCCGCGACCGTCGAGCGCGCCCTGGACGTGCTCATCTGCTTCGTGCGCAGCGACGCCCCCGACCTCGGCGTCACCGAGCTGGCCGAGAAGCTCTCGCTGTCCAAGGCGGCCGTGCACCGGCTCCTCACGTCGCTGCGCGGGCGCGGCATGGTCGAGATCGACGAGACCACCCACCGGTACCGCCTGGGCCCCACCGTGCTGACCCTGAGCCACTCGTACCTCTCCCGCCTCGACGTGACCGCGCTCGCCGCGCCGGAGCTGCCGTGGCTGTGCCGCACCACCAACGAGACGGTGACCCTCTCCCGCCGCGCCGGGCACACCCGCTACTACCTCGAGCAGGCCCTCCCCGACCGCGACGTCGTGCGGATGGTGAGCGTCGGCGTGCCGTACCCGCTGCACATCGGAGCCAGCTCGAAGGCCTTCCTGGCCCACCTGAGCCCCGCCGACGCCGAGGCGGTGCTCAGCGGCCCGCTGGACGGCTGGGACGGCGGCCCGGCGATCGACGCGGATGCCCTGCGCGCCGAGCTCGCCGAGACCCGCGCCCGCGGCTGGGCCCACTCCCAGAGCGAGCGCGACCTCGGCACCGAGGCGGTCGCCGCGCCCCTGCTGGACTACCGCGGCGAACCCCGCGCGGTGATGAGCGTCTGCGGCCCGGCCGACCGCTTCCGCGCCGAGTCCTGCGCGGCGGCGCTGCTGGAGGTGACCACCCGGCTGAGCCGCAAACTGGGCCACGGCATCCTCCCCGCCTGACGTCCCGCCGTCACCCGAACGGACCCTCCGGCTGCGGGCCGCACCGCGTTACGATGCCTGCACCGCGCGGCGCATCGCCGCGATCACGGGTCACTCTTCTGAGAAAGCACGCCGTGGTGCGGATGCCAGACCAGGATCCTCTCCGAGTGGTGCCCGAGAACGAGCGCGGGCCGATCGCCAGGTCGTATGCGGACCTGCAGTCGCTCGGGACGCTGTTCGCCTGCGACGACCGCGGCATCCCGCCCGGCAGCGGCCTGCAGGCCGGGATCGCGCTGTTCCGCGCCGGTGAGGTGGCCATGGTCAACCTGGCCGAGCTCGCGGGCCGGGCCACCGCCGACGCCGCGGCGGGCCGGCCGATCGTCCTGCTGCGGACCGTGCGCTGGATGGTGGCGATCGCCCGGGCCTGGTCCGAGCTCGCCTGGCGGATCGCCGACATGGCACCGGCCGGGGCGCCCGCGGACGCCGATCCCGGCCCGCGCATCGAGGCCCTCGCCTCGCCGAACTGGGCGCGGCTGCACGCCGCCGAGTCCGGGCTCGCCACCGGCGTCCGCGCCGCGCTGGCCGGCCTGCACGCGCGCGACGACGGCACCGGTGACCGGCTCGCGCAACTGCTGCTGCGCTACGTGATGCTGGAGCGGACCGCGCTGGAGTACTCCGCGCTGGCGGGCTTCGGCGGCGACTACGAGGCCCTGGTCCAGCCCGGCACGATCCGGGCCGCCGTGGCCGAGCGGGAGCTGCGCGGGCGCACGGTGCTCATGCAGTTCCGGGCCGGTCACCAGATGCCGGAGCTCGTCGTGGCCGCCGCCAACGACCACATCGCCGCCGCCCTCGCCCACCTCGAGAACCGGGGCTACGGCGAGGCGCTCGAGGTGATGCGGCGGCTCGACCGGCTGCTCGACGTCGCCGCCGTGCTCATGAACGTGCTGGCCGACGAGCTGCAGACCGCCGAGTACCACCAGATCCGGGAAAATCTGGGCCTGACCAGCGGCAGCCACTCGGTCAACCTGCACTTTCACCTCATGCGCGATCTGCTGCCGTCGCTGGTGGCCGCGGTCGGGGCGGCGCCGCCCGGCGGGTCGGCGCTGGAGACGTCCGTGCTGGCGACGATCCGGGCCCTGACCCGCGCGGCCGACCGCCACGTCGACCGCTGGCGCCTCGTGCACCTCAACCTGCCGCGCAACAACCTCGGCGCCGGCGAGACGGGCACCCGCAGCCTGACCGGCTCGCCCGATGCCCTGCTGGCGGTGACCAGGATGCGCGAGGCCGGCCTGGCCCGCACGGCCCACCCGCCCGGCGAGACGTCGTTCCGGGCCACGGACTCCGGCCGGGGCGTGCTGGCGCTGGCCGAGCTGGAACAGGAGCTGCTCGCCGCGGTGGCCGCCCGGACCCAGGACCGGTTCCGCGACGTGCAGCAGCGCACGGGGCGGTTCGCGGCCGAGCCGGAGTTCCGGCCGCCGCCGATCCGCCGCTCGAGCCGTACGAGACCGAGGAAGGACCAGGGGTGACGACGGAGCAGCGGGACCGGGGCCGCACGCTGAAGGAGTCGCTGTCCAGGAGCTTCGGCTGGCTGGACGTGCTCAAGATGGGGCTGTCGGCCGCCCTGGGCTATGCCATCAAGAACGTGGTGGAGGGCAAGGCCAGCACGGGCGTCGTCATCTTCGGCTTCGCGTTCGTCACGTTGACCGCGGTGATCTCGCTCGACCGGTTCCGGGCGGCCAGCGAACGGGACCTGACGGCGCGGCTCGACGCCACGCACGCCAAGCTGAACGGCGAGCTCGCCCAGCACCTCGACTACGTGCACGCGCTGGTCCGGTTCGTGCCGGACGGCAGCGCGAACAACGGGAGCCGCGGGGCCGCCGAGCCGGGGTACGACGCCGCCCTGGCCGCGGTGCGCAAGGCCAGGCAGCGGCTGTTCGTGATGGGTGACTACAGCCCGCCCTCCAACGAGGGCGCGGTGCTGGACAAGCTGCCCCGGCACCGCTCCGAGTACCTGGAGGCGATCGAGGACAAGTTGCGGGCGCGGCTCGACGACCGGCGCACCGACCTGGGCCGGCTGCAGTACAGCCGCTACATCCAGCGCCCGAACGACATCTACGAGGCCATCCGGCAGCGCGAGTCGCACCACGCGGGCGTGGTGCTGACGGCGGCCGACATGGAGGGCGACCTGCAGGCGTTCGAGCACTGCGCCCGCGTCCTGGAGATCGCCGCGGAGGCCGAGCGCCGCAAGCTCGGCGACCGCATCGAGATCCAGATCAGGCTGATCCCGTTCCTGCCCAACTGCCCGAGCATCCTGCTCGTGGACGACAGCGACGTGCAGTTCACCATCCCGACCCGGATCGACCGGCCCACCGACAACTACGCCCAGCAGGGCCTGCACGGCGTGCTGGCGATGGAGGACTTCGCGCGCGGCTCGCAGATCGTCAAGCCGTTCGAGGCGCTGTTCCAGCGCCTGGTCATCGTGTCCCAGCCGGTCATCAAGATCGACGACGAGCCGGAGCCGCCCGCGGTCGTGCCGCAGCGGCGCCGGCGCGGACCGCTGGCCCGGGGTCCCCACCAGCCCTGACATCGGGCGCGCGGGGACCCCGGTCCGGGCCGGTCGCTACGGCAGGGTCCAGCCGCCGTCGACGAAGAGGGTCTGGCCGGTGATCATCTGGTTCTTGGGGCTGAGCAGGAAGGCGAACGGCAGCACCAGCTCCTCCGGCTCCAGCAGGCGCCCGGCCGGGATGCGGGCCACGATGCCCGCGCTGTTCTCCGGCACGCCCAGGTAGTCGCGGTTCTGGTCGGTCAGGGTGGCGGTCGGGCCGACCGCGTTCACCCGGACGCCGCGCGGGGCCCACTCGGCGCCCAGCGAGCGGGCCAGCATCGACACCGCGGCCTTGCTCGCCGAGTAGGCCGCCCACTGGTCGAACGCCGAGGCCGAGAACGTGGAGCTGGTCAGCACGACCGAGCCGCCCCCGGGCAGGCGCTGGGCGGCCAGCCGGGTGGTGAGGAAGGCGCCGACCACGTTGACGTCGAGGGTCCTGCGGAAGTCCTCGGCGCCGAAGTCCAGCGACGGCTGCACGTAGGCGATGCCGGCGTTGGCGACCGCGCCGAGCAGGCGGCCGGTGATGCCGACCGCGGTGTCGAACGCGGCGGCCATCTCGTCCTCGTCGGTCACCTCGGCGGCGACCGGGTGGATGGGCAGGCCGGAGGCGGCCAGGGCGTCGAGGCGCTCCTTGTCCCGGCCGACCGCGACGACGTGCACGCCCAGCCGGGCCAGGCCGGTGGCGAGCGCGGCGCCGATGCCGCGGGTGGCCCCGGTGACGAGGACGGTCTCCCCCGCCAGGCCCAGCGCGGCGCCGAGGGCCGGGGATTGCGCCGGATCCAGTGTGTTCAGCATGGACGCTCCCTTATGGACAGTGGACGATCAGGTCGACGGCGACGTCGCAGCCGGGGACCTCGTGGGAGGAGGGCGGGGCCTCGAAGAAGCCCGCGGCGGGCAGGCCGGCGGTGAACGCGCCGGTCCAGGCGGCGCCGAACGCGCCGAGGCCGGCCAGGTCGGTGAGGTACACGTCGGCCTTCACGGTGTGCTCGATGCTGGTGCCGGCCGCCTCGCAGATCTTCTGCACGTTGTCCTGGATGCGGGCGACCTGGTCGGCGATGTGCCGGCCGGTGTGCGGGGCGCCCGCCCGCCAGCGCAGCGTGTCGGCCGACGGGCCGGTCGCGGTGCGGCCCAGCTGGGTGGAGACGAACAGGAACGGGCCGGAGCGGATCGCCTGGGCCTCGTGGCCGAGCGGGGCCAGGGCCGACGGCGCCACCACCGTCTCGCGCTCGCCGCCGTGCTCGGGGCGCGCGACGACGACGAAGATCTCCACGTTGCCGCCGTTGACGCCGCCGATGCCGGTGACCGGGACGATCGCCCGGGCGGGCGGGTTGCCGGGCCACTGCTTGGCGAAGACCTCGTCGACGGCCGGCATGTTGCGGATGCCGTGCGGGGTCAGGTAGGTGACGACCTTGACCACGTTCTCCCAGCGGGCGCCGCTCGCCTCCATCGTGATGCGGATCTGGCGCAGGGTCTCCTCGACCTCGCCGGCGACCTGGTTGCCGTACCAGATGTGCCTGGGCACCTGGGCGTTCGGGTGCAGGCCGGTCTGGAAGTCGGTGGCGATGAACCCGGCGCTGAACACCCACGGGCCGGACTCGACGCCGACGGAGTAGCCGCCGAGCGGGCTGTGCACGTCGTGGGCGTAGGCGCGCTTGGTGATGCCGCTGTCGTCCCGCAGTGCCACCAGTTGTACCTCGATGAGCTCCTCGGCACTCACCAGCCGGTCCATCGGCATGAGGCAGGAGGCCGGGCGGTCGGCGAGCAGGAACTCGTCGCGGCTCTGGATGTAGGCGTGGGCCTGGTAGCGCCACTTCTCCCAGAACAGCTCGTACGGGTCGCGCAGCGGTTCGTGCCGCTCGACCAGGCCGTGGTACGTCGGGTGCCACTGGTTGATGGACACGCCCTGCTCCAGGCTCGATCCGGCGGCGCCGAGCGTCGCCGCCAGCCGCCGGTACACCTCGCGCACCTGCAACTTGACCGGGTGCCCGCTGCTGTGGGGCAGGCCCGGGAGCACCCGCGCCGCCGCCGCGAGCTCGCCGGTGGCGTAGTCGACCGCCGACAGCGACGCGGTGAAGACGAACGGGCCGGCGCTGACGGCCGTGCTGCTGGGGTACCAGCCGGGGTATTCCACGCCCGGAACCGTGACGACCTGGCGGCTCATGTCGCTCATTTCCACTCCCATGGACTGCGGGCCCGCACGAACCGGCCGCAGCCGGTCTCGTCGAGCAGGTCTTGCTGCACCCGGGCGGCCTCGGCCACGGCCCGGCGGCGGTCGGCGAGGACCGGCTCACCGTCGCGCAGGACGGTGCGGCCCCGGACCAGGACGCGGTGCACGGCGTCGGGCGACGGCCCGCCGGACCACACCAGGTTGGCCAGCAGCGCGGCCGGCGGGGACAGCATGGTCTCACCGGACAGGTCGACGACGAGGACGTCGGCGTCCTTGCCGGTCTCCAGCGAGCCGATCCGGTCGGCCATCCCCAGCGCGCGGGCGCCGCCGATGGTGGCCAGCTCGATCGCCCGCTCGGGGCTGCCGAAGAGCAGCTCGGCGCCGAACACGCCGGGGCGCTTGACGCTGTCGCTGATCCGCTGGGCCATGAGGTACCCGCGCATGCCCAGCCACAGGTTGTGCCCGTAGGACACGACCGGGCCGTCGAGGCCGAGCGAGGACGTGACGCCGGCCTCGTCGTAGCGGTGCGAGTCGAACGTGACCATGCCGAGGATGAGCTCCATGTCCGGAACCAGCGACACCGCCGCGCCCGCCGCCGCCAGCCGCTCGGCCTCGCCGTCGCGCAGGCCCTGGGCGTGGATGGCGATGACGTGCGGGGCGAGCAGGCCCTCGCTGTCCAGCCACTCGATCGAGCCGCCGGTCCAGCCGCGCCGCTCCTCGAGGTAGCGCTTGTCCATGTAGGACGGTGCGTGGATGTCGAACTGCTGCCCGTTGGCGACCGTCCAGTCGTACAGGGCGTGCAGGTCCTCGGGCGAGCAGTAGGTGATGCCGATCGACCCGGCGGTGACGGCGACGGTGTCGGAGCCCCACTCGGCCGCGATCCGCTCGGTCTCGGCCAGGCCCTCGTCCACGCTCTCCCGGAACCCGTCGGGCACGGTGGTCGGCTCGTTGATGGTGAGCCGGGCGGCGCGGACCCGGATGCCGGCCTCGGTGACCGCGCGCAGGACGCCGTCCATCGAGCGCTTGTGCCGGTGCGTGAAGTGGTCGTCGGTGGTCGTGGTGACGCCGCTGCGCAGCAGGTCCAGCACCGGCGGCAGGGCCGAGGCGTAGGAGCGCTCCTCGTCGCAGGCGCCGGTCATCGGGTAGTAGAAGCCGAAGAGCCGCTCCTCGAACGTGGTGCCCTCGGCCATCCCGCGGATGCAGCCCTGCACCAGGTGCGTGTGGGTGTTGACCAGGCCCGGCATGACCAGGAAGCCGGGGCCGCCGATGGTCTCGGCGGCGGTCCACGGGGCCGGTCCGGCGCCGACGTCGGCGATCAGGCCGTCGCGTACCGCCACGTATCCGTCGGCGATCACCCGCCGGTCGGCGTCGACGGTGACGATCTGGCCGAGGATCAGGGTGTCGCAGGTCCGGTTCATGGCGTCTCCTCGAACAGCCAGGCGTGGCCCTCGGGGTCCAGGAACGCGCGGTACCCGTCCGGCCCGTCCGTGACGGTGCCGCCCGCCGCCACGACCGCCGTGGTGTCCACACCGGACAGCAGGCCCAGCACCGGCTCGGCGGCCAGGTCCCGCGCCGGGTCCTGGGTGCGGCCCTTGAACGCGATCTGCAGGGTGACGATGTCGTCGACGGCCATCATGTAGCCGAAGCCCTCGGTGCCGCGCCGCTCCCGCCAGCCGATCGCGGCGTAGAACTCGCGGGCGGCGACGATGTCGGCGGCCTGGAAGATGACCCAGCCGATGCCGGTGACCGCCGGCGCCGGGCCGCCGAGGCGCGCCAGGGCGGCCAGGTCCTCCTCGCGGACGCTGTCGTCCATCCGCTGCTGCACGCCGATGGGCTGGCCGGCCGGGTCGTGGAAGTACCCGAGCCAGGCGTGGCCCTTCATGTCGTACTCGAACGGGCGGTTGATCCAGGTGACCCCGGCGTCGTCGAGGCGCTTGACGGCCGCGTCGATGTCCCAGGTGCGCAGGATCGGGATGACGCCCTGCCGCTCCCAGCGGTCGGTGTAGACGGGCAGCTCGACGTCGCCGGGCGCGAGCAGCAGCGCGGTGTCCCAGCCGGCGTCGACGGCGACCCAGCCGGGGCGCGGCCCGTCGGTGACCGCGGCGTCGAGCGCCCGCCGGTAGAACTCGGCGTCGGCGGCCGGGTCGGCGACCCGCAGGACCGCCGCGGTGAGGGCAGGTGGTGTCAACATTCCTCCAGGAGCAGGTGGGCCAGGGCCTGCGGCGCGTCGAGCATCGCGTCGTGGCCCGCGTCCAGGTCGAGCAACGGCCAGCCGGCGGCGTGGACCCGGTCCAGGTACGGCCGGGGTGCCGGATTGCCGGTGCAGCGGATGTAGGTGACGGGCGGGGTGCGGCCGCCGCTCAGGCGCAGCGGCTGGGCCAGGCAGGCGAACGGCTGGGGCCGCAGCCGCCGCTCGGCCCAGAGGCGGACGTCGGGGTCGCGGATGCCCAGGCGCGGGCTTCCCGGCACCGGCAGCACCGTGATCCCGCCCCGCTCGACCGCCCGCGCGGCGAACTCGGCCCCGCGCGGGTGCACGTCCAGCGCGGACTCGCCGTCGGCGGCGACCGGCGCGTCGAGCAGCACGAGCCGCTCGACGCCGACCCGGTCGGCCGCGCCCCGGGCGACGATGCCGCCGTAGCTGTGCCCGACCAGCGTCACCGGCCCGGCCGCGAGGTCCGCGGTGGACACCACCTCGGCGATGTGCCGCTCGAGGTCGGCGTCGTCGGACAGGGTCGGCGCGAGCACGGCGTGCCCGGCCGCGGTGAGCGCCTCCGCGAGGGGGGCCCAGCACCAGCCGCCGTGGAACGCGCCGTGCACCAGCACGTACGTCCGGGCCATGCTCAGGCGGTCAGGTAGAGCTTGTCGAGGTACTGGTCGGTCTCCACCTCGGACTTGATGACCCCGGCGAGCTTGGCCGAGCCGGCGTCGATCCAGACGTCCTGGGTGAGGAACAGGAACGGCGCGTCGTCGTGCATGATCTTGGCCAGCTGCTTGGACAGCTCGCCGCGCTTGGTGTCGTCGAGCTCCGACAGCGCCTGCTTGTACAGCGCGTCGAACTCCGGGTTGCTGTAGTGCCGGGTCGCCGAGGTGCCGATGAACCAGGCGAACGCGCCCAGCGGCTCCAGGTACGGCCGGGTGAACAGCCCGTAGTGGAAGATGTCGGCGCGGGCCTTGCGGGCGTAGAACATGTCGGTCTGCAGCGTGGTGTCGGTCATCGCGGTGTACTGCACCTTGACCCCGACCTTGCCCAGCTGGTTCTGCACGTACTCGCCGATGAGCCGCCGCACGCTGCCCGGGCTGGCGAACGCGCTGGCCATGGTGATGGTGAAGCGGGTGCCGTCGGGGCCCTTGGGGTAGCCGGCCGCGTCGAGGAGGCTCTCGGCCTTCGCCGCGTCGTACGGGTAGTCCTGCAGCGACTCGTCGTAGCCGACCGCGCCGGGCGTGGCGAGCTGGCCGTTGCCGGCCTCGGTCTGGCCCTGCAGCACGTTCTTGATGAGCGTCTGCTTGTCGATGGCGTAGTTGAGCGCCTGGCGCACCTCCTTCCTGCCCATCGGCCCGGATTTCGGGTTGCCGGAGTAGTCGACGGTGTCGAGGAAGGCGCCGAGGTTGTTGCCGCCGGTGTAGGTCACCACGTTCGCCCCGCCGGCCTTGATCGCGGCGAGCTGGGCCAGCGGGACCAGGTTGATGTACTGCACCTGCCCCGACGTGAACGCCGCGACCTGGGAGGCGGCGTCGGTCATGGACCGGATCGTCACCTTGGTCAGCGTCCCCTTGCGCCAGCCGTCGTCGAACTTGGTGAGCACCCACTGGGTCGTGTCGTGGCTGTCGAGCTTGTACGGCCCGGTGCCGACCGGCTTGTCGGCGAACGCGGCCGAGCGGGCCTTGTCGTCGGCGCCGAGGCCCGTGTAGTACTGCTCCGGCAGGATCGCCACCCGCGCCAGCTTCTTGAGGAACAGCGCGTCGGCCGACTTCATCGTGACCGTGACCGTCGAGGCGTCGTCGGCCTTCACGTCGGCCATCGACGTCATCAGCGACGCGGTGGCCAGCGTGCTGGTGGCCGCGCGCTTGAGGCTGAACACCACGTCGGCCGACGTCATCGGCGTGCCGTTGTGGAACTTCGCGTCGCTGCGCAGGGTGACCTTCAGCGAGGTCGGGCTGACCTGCTCCCACTTGGTGGCCAGCATCGGCAGGATGGTCGCCTTCTGCGGGTCGAGGTCGAACAGCGCGTCGAAGATGTCGTAGCGGCGGGGGTTGCCGCCGAGCACGGCCATCGGGTCGAGGCTGGTGGGCAGGTTGCTGATGCCCATCGTGAGCTCCTGCACGGCGGCCTTCTCGCCGCTGCCGGTCTGGGCGTCCTCGCCGGTGCCGCAGGCGGCGAGGGTAGCGAGGGAGACCACGCCGAACAGGAAGCCGCGCCGGGAAACGTCTGCCATCAAAGTGTCCTTTCGGGGGTGGTGTGCAGCTGGGCGGCCGCCACGCGGTCGGTCTTGCCGGCCGGGGTCCGCGGAAGTCGTTCGACGTACCGGATCTGGTATGGGCCGGGGAGAACGGCATCGAGCAGTTCGGCCGGGGATGCGGCCGTCGTGCCGGGCGAGGGTTCGATGAGGACGGTCAGCGCCGGGGTGAGCACCGCGTCGGCGATGCCGGGCAGGCCCCGCAGCCGCTCCTCGACGGTGACCGGCAGGATGGTCCGCCCGGCCACCTCGATGGCGTCGGCGGCCCGGCCGAAGACCTGCAGCGCGCCGTCGTCGGCCCAGCCGCCGACGTCGCCGGTGTCGAACCAGGACCGCGGCGCGCGGGCGGCGCGCGGCAGTGGCGCCGCCGGGTCGGTGGCGAGCTCGTGGAGGTAGCCGGGGGCGACGGCGGCGCCGCGCACCTCGATGCCGCCGGCGTCGGTGACCCGCACGTCGAGCGCCGGGGTGGGCGCGCCGACCCGGAACGGCTCGCCGAAGCGCGGGCCGCCGGAGCGGTCCACGGCGATGGTGCCGGCCTCGGAGGTGCCGTAGTTGAGGACCACCTCGGCGTGCGGCCCGACGGCCCCGGCGAGCTCGTGCAGGAAGCGCTGCTGCATCAGCTGGCCGGTGGCGACCGCGGTGCGCAGGCCCCGCCGCACGAGGGTCTCGGCGGCGCCGGCGGCGAGCACCGCCCGCCACTGCGGCGCCTGCAGCGGCAGGATCGTCACACCGCCGGCGCCGAGCTCGTCGAGGGCGTCGACGCTGAACGCGTCCATCAGCAGCAGGGTGCCGCCGAAGAGGAACATGGAGCGGGCCGCGCCGGAGAGCACCGAGAGGTTGAACGGGCTGGCCACCACCCACCGGTCGCCCTCGCCGCAGCGGTAGGACCAGGAGCGGTGCCAGGCGTCGGCGACGTCCGCGCCGACGGTGCGCACGACCGCCTTCGGCACGCCGGTACTGCCCGCCGTGAACTGGATCGCGCTCACCACGTCGGCGTCGCGGCCGCGGGCCCAGTCGGCGCCGGCCGCGGCGTCGCCCGCCAGGTCGGCGTGCGTGCCCTCGCCGATCACCTCGGTGATGCCGAGCGCGTCGACGATCTCGGCCAGGCGCGGCTTCAGCGCGAGGCTCAGCATCGCCGGCTGCAGCCCGGCGGCCTGCGCGGCCAGGTACAGCTCGGCGCCGACGGTGCCGGAGTAGGTGGCGATGCCGATCCGCTCGCCGGGCCTCCGGCCGCGGGCCCGGAACCCGGCCACGAGCGCGCTGACCCGCTCGGCCAGGGTCCGGTAGTCCACGGTCCGTCCGTCGTGGACGATCGCGGGCCGGTCGCCGCGGTGCTTGGCGTGCCGGGCGACGGCGTCGAGGAGGTCCATGCCTACCACCGCTCCCACACGGCCGCGCAGGCGTCCTCGGCGGCGGCGCGGGCCGCCTCCCAGTCGACGCCGACGAGCGCCCGGTCGCGGACCCGGATCTCGCCGCCGACCATGACGAGGTCGACGTCGTGGCCGCTGGCGTAGTGCACGACCGAGGCCAGCGGGTCGTGGACCGGGGCGCTCTCCGGCGCGGCCAGCTCGACCGCGATGAGGTCGGCGACGGCGCCGTCGGCGAGGTCGCCGCTGATGCCGAGGGCCGGGGCCGGGCCAGCGACCGCCGCGTCGAGCATGGTGGCCGCGTCGGGCCAGTCGGTGCGCCCGACGGCGATCTTCGCCAGCATCGCGGCCATCCGCACCTCGGTGACGAGGTCGGTGGTGAACGCGTCGGTGCCGATCGCCATCCGCACGCCCGCCGCGGCGAACCGGCCGAACGGCGGCAGGATCGCCTCCCGCGCCTTGCGCACGGCGCAGTGCGCGACGACCGCGCCGGAGGCGGCCAGGCGGGGCAGGTCGGCGTCGGGCAGGTACGTCCCGTGCGCACAGATCAGCCGCTCGCCCAGCAGCCCCGCCTCGTCCAGCAGCTCCACCGGCGTGCGGTCGTACTTGCGCCGCACCTCGTCGAGCTCGCCCTCGGACTGGCACAGGTGGGTGGTGACCGGGCAGCCGAGCTCGGCGGCCAGCTTGGCGATCCCGGCGAGCACGCCCGGCTCGACGGTGTGCGCGCTGGCCGGGCCGAGCAGCAGCCGGATCCGCCCGCCGGCCCGCCCGTCGTGGGCGGCGAACAGGGCGCGGAACGCGTCGAGCTCGGCGAGCTGCTCCTGCTCGGGACTGAGGTCCACGCGGCGCTGCCTGTCGCCGTCGAGGGTGCCGAGCCGGTGGGCCACGTTCATCGGCAGCGCCGGGCCGGCCCAGGTGCGCACGCCGGCCTCCTCCGCCGCGTCGAGGTACCCCTCGATGTCCACCGAGGAGGTGGAGACGACCGTGGTGGTGCCGGTGCGCAGCATGCCGAGCAGGTCCCAGCGGACGATGGCCCGCAGGCCCGCGCGCAGCTCCGGGCGGTAGGCGAGCTGCCAGAGCCTGGTGAGCGGCACGTAGTACGGCGTGCCGGGGGCGAGCTTGAGGTCCTCGGCGATGCCCCGGGCGACCGGTCCGGCGCCGGCGTGCGTGTGCGCGTTGACGAGGCCGGGCAGCACCAGGTGGCGCGGCAGCTCGATGCGCTCGGCGTCGACGCCGGCGTCGTCCGCGGCCGGGACCGCGGTCACCGTGGCGCCGTCGATCAGCAGTGAGGTACCGGTCTCGACCCGGCCGCCGCCGCGGTAGATCCAGCGGGGACGAAGGAGCGTCCGCATCGCAAGCACCCCTGTTCCTTCTTGCGGAATGGCTTTCCAATTGCGAAAGCATGGCACGGTGCCGGGCCATTCACAAGGGTCCGGAAATGCATTCCGTCACAGCCCGCGAAATGCGGACACGCCGATATCGCGGACGGTTTCGGGAACCGTCCGCGAGATCGGCGACAATTGTTTCTACGGCAATTTCAGGGAGCCGGGATAATGACATTCGACGCGTTGTCCGGGCGCCGTCTCGACGACCGGCGGCGCGGCCGTGCGGCAGTCGTCGCGGGCCACCGGGCAGCGCGGGGCGAACCGGCAGCCGTGCCCGTCCCACGTGTCGGCCGCCTCGCCGGCCAGGAGAATCGGCGCGCGGTGGCGCTCCTGTTCCGGGTCGGCCACCGGCACGGCGCTCAGCAGCGCGGTGGTGTACGGATGCTGCGGGCCCGCGAACGCGGTGCCGGTGTCCGCGGTCTCCACGATGCGGCCGCGGTACATCACCGCGACCCGGTTGCACAGATATTCCACGATCCCGAGGTCGTGCGTGATGAAGACGTAGGTGAGGGCGAATTCCGCCCGCAGGTCCTGGAGCAGGTTCACGATCTGGGCCTGCACGGAAACGTCGAGCGCCGACAATGGCTCGTCGAGCACGAGCATCCGCGGCCGCAGCACCAGCGCCCGGGCGATGCCGACCCGCTGGCGCTGGCCGCCGGACAGCTCGTTGGGGTACCGGTCGGCCAGCTCGGCCCGCAGCCCGCAGGCGTCCATGAGCGCCAGCACCCGGCCGGCCCGCTCCCGCCGGTCGCCCATGCGGTGGTTGATCAGCGGCTCCTCCAGGCTCTGGCCGATCGTGCGGCGCGGGTTGAGCGCGGAGTACGGGTCCTGGAACACGAACTGCACGTGCTTGCGGAACGCCCGCCGCTCCCGCCCGCGCAGGGCCAGGGCGTTGCGGCCGGCCACGGTCACGGTGCCGCCGCTGGCCGGCTCGAGCTGGGCGAGCACCCGCCCGAGCGTCGACTTGCCGCTGCCGGACTCCCCGACGACGCCGAGGACGTCGCCCTCGTACACGTCGAGGTCCACGCCGTCCACGGCCCGGGTCGGCCCGTAGTGCCGGGACAGCTCCCGCGCGAAGGCGATCGGGGTCATGACGCCTCCCCGGCCCGCAGGCAGCGCCAGGAGCGCTCCCCCGCGGTCTCCAGCTGCGGGTCCTGCTCCTGACAGCGGGCGAGCGCCTCGCCGCAGCGCGGGTGGAACGCGCACCCGCTCGGCATCGCCCGCAGGTCCGGCGGCAGGCCGGGGATCGAGGTCAGCGGGCGGGACCCGTGCCCGCGGCGGGGTACCGCGCCGAGCAGTGCGCGGGTGTAGGGGTGGCGCGGGTCCGCGAACAGCTCGTCGGTCGGGCCCGATTCGACGATCCGGCCGCCGTACATCACGACGACCCGCCCGCACAGCCCGGCCACGACGCCGAGGTTGTGCGTGATCATCATGACCGCCATGCCGTGCCGGCGGTTCAGGTCCTTGATGAGCGCGAGGATCTGCGCCTCGATGGTGACGTCGAGGCCGGTGGTCGGCTCGTCGGCGATGAGCAGCGCCGGGTTGTTGGCCAGGGCCATGGCGATCATCGCCCGCTGCCGCATGCCGCCGGAGAGCTCGTGCGGGTGCTGGCGGGCGCGGCGGGCCGGGTCCACGATGCCGACCTCGCCGAGCAGCCGGACCGCCTCCGCGTGCGCCTCGGCCCGGCGCACCTTGCGGTGCTCGCGGATCGCCTCGACGATCTGGTCGCCGACGCGGTGGTACGGGTTCAGCGCGGTCATCGGGTCCTGGAAGATCATGCCGATCCGGCCGCCCCGCACCCTGCGCAGCTTCTGCTCCGGCAGGGTCGTCAGGTCGGTACCGTCGAAGCGCACCTCGCCGCCGGTGATGCGCACCGGATGGTTGAGCAGCCGCAGCACCGACAGCGCCGAGAGGCTCTTGCCGGAGCCCGTCTCCCCCACGATCCCGACGATCTCGCCGGGCGCGATGTCGAGGTCGACGCCGCGCACCGGGGTGGTGTCGCGGATGCCGACCTCGAGCCCGCGAATGCTCAGCAGCGTCACTTGGCCTCCCGCGGGTTGAGCACCGAGCGCACGGCCGCGCCCAGCGTGTTGACGGCCAGCACGGTGATCACGACCATGACGCCGGGCACCACCGAGTACCACCAGGCGGTGTTGAGGAAGACCCGGCCGCCGGCCATCATGGCGCCCCAGTCGGCGGTCGGCGGCTGGACGCCGGCCCCGAGGAACGACAGGCCGCTCTCCACGAGCAGCACGGCCGAGAAGGTGAAGGTGCCCACCACGATCGTCGTGGACAGCACGTTGGGCAGGATGTGGCGCAGGACGATCGCGAGCTCGGAGGCGCCGGCGCCACGGGCCGCGAGCACGTAGTCGGCGGTCTTCACGCGCAGCACCTCGGCCCGGACCACCCGGGCGAACTGCACCCAGCCGAACAGGGCCAGCACGATGAAGACGGTGGTGAGGCTGGGGCCGCGGGCGGCGACCAGGGCCAGGGCCAGCACCAGGTAGGGGAAGCCGAGCTGGGCGTCGACGACCCACATGATGACGGGCCCCAGGAAGCGGGTGTACAGCCCGGCGACCAGCCCCAGCGCGGTGCCGACGACGCCGGTGAGCAGCGCCGCGGCGAACGCCAGGCCCAGCGCGGTGCGGGAACCGACGATCATCCGGCTGAGCAGGTCGCGGCCGAGCTCGTCGGTGCCGAGCGGGTACGTCCAGGTGCCGCCGTCCCAGACCGGCTTGGCCAGGATGTGGACGTAGTCCTGGTCCTCGGCGCCGTGCGGCGCGATGGACGGGCCGAGGACGGCCATGGCGGCCAGTCCGGCCAGGACGATCAGCGACACGACGGCCGCGGGCCGGCGCAGCAGCTGGGTGGCCAGGGTGACCGACACCGGGCGGGCCCGCAGCCGGGCGGCCGCCACCGGCGCGGGGATCGGAACTGCCGTCATCACTGCAACCTCTCAATGCACGCGGACGCGGGGGTCGATCCGCTCGTACGTCAGGTCGACGACGAAGTTGATCACCACGACGAGCAGCGCGAAGATGAACGTGGTCGCCTCGACCAGCGGGTAGTCGCGGGCGGTGACCGCGTGCACCAGCAGCGCCCCGATGCCGGGCCAGGCGAAGATGGTCTCGATGAGCACGACCGCGCTCAGCATCTGGCCGAGGTCGAGCCCCGCCACGGTGACCAGCGAGGTGGCGACCGGGCGCAGCGCGTGCCGGCTCACCACCCGGCCGCGGCCGAGCCCCTTGGCCCGGGCCGTGCGGGTGAAGTCCTCCCGCAGGCTCTCGGCGAGCCCGGCCCGGGTGAACTGCAGCAGCCGCGCGATCGGGTGCAGGGCCAGGGTGATGACGGGCAGCACCCAGCTCAGCGGGTCGGGGGTGCGGATGGACGGCAGCGCGCCCATCGTGACGGCGAAGACGAACACCAGCACGATGGCGAACCAGAACACCGGCACCGCCTGGCCGAGGAGCACGACCGTGTCGATGAACCGGCGGTACGCCCGGTTGTGCGTCATCCCCGCCACGATCCCCAGCGGGATGGCCACCAGCAGCGCGAACAGGAAGCTCACGGCGACGAGTTCGAGGCTGGCCGGCAGCTGCTTGAGGATCATCCCGAGGGCGTCCTGGCGGCTCTGGAACGAGTCGCCGAAGTCGAAGCGGACCAGGTCGCCGAGGAACGTCAGGTACTGCGCCCACAGTGGACGGTTGAGCCCGAGCTGCTCGCGGATCGCGTCGACCGCCTCCGGGGTCGCGTCCGGGCCGGCGATCGAGGCGGCCGGGTCGCCGGAGACCCGCAGCAGCACGAAGAGCAGGGTCATCACGCCGAAGAGCACGGCGATCAGGTGGGCCGCCCGGCGCAGCAGGAACGTGCCGGTCACGGCGACTGCATCGCCGCGGCGGTGCGCGCGTCCTCGTCGAGGATCGCGCCGAAGACCCGGCGCACGAACGCGGCCCGCTCGCCGGCGATCCGGGTGCGCAGCTCGCCGCCGGGGACGAGCTCGTCGAGCTGCTCGGCGGTGAGCACGCCCCCGGCGATCAGCAGCTCCTCCAGCACGATCGCGCGGTCGCGCTGGATCCACACCTCCGAGGCGAGCTCGGTGACCATGCGGGCCAGGTCGTCGAGGCGCCGGCTCTCCAGGTAGGGTCCGACTTCCGCAGTCATCTCAGGCCTCCAGGGGTTTGCGGCCGCGGGTGATCCAGGGGTACAGGCCGGGGCCGAGGCCGTACGCCTCGACGTCGACGAAGCCGACCTTCTTGAACAGTCCGGGCAGGTCGAGCTGCAGCGCGGCGCGCCAGAACGGCTCGCCCCGGTTCTCGGTCTCCCAGTCGAGCACCACGGCGCGGAACGCCGACTGCTTTTCGTACGGGGCGACGTCGCCGAAGACGATGTCGCCGCCGGGTTCCAGCACGCGGTACATCTCGCGCAGGATCGCCTCGGTGGCGCGGGTCGGCGTCTCGTGGAACAGGATGTAGCCCGTGACCAGGTCCACCGACGCGTCGGGCAGCCCGGTCCGCTCGGCCGGGGCCTGGATGAGCTCCCAGTTCAGGCCGAGGTCGCGGGCGGTGGCGTGGGCGTACTCCAGCCCGGTGCGCGACAGCTCGACCCCGACGAACTGCGCGTGCGGGTGCACCTTGGACACCGCGACGGCGTAGCGGCCGGTACCGATGCCGGGTTCGAGAATGCGCCTGTAGTCCCGGCGCGGGGCTTCGAGGGCGGTGAGGTAGCGCTGGTCGTTGAGGTCCTCGCCGGTCTTGACCGCCCCGACGCCGCCGGGGGCGAGCACGTAGGCGTAGGCGATGTCGTGCGTGACGACGCCCATCAGGTCGTGGCCGTCCCAGCCGCCGGTGGTGAGGTGGAAGCCCTTGGTCCAGTAGTCCGGGATCTCGACGTCCGGGTTCAGGGTCAGGGTGCCCGGGGCGTCGTCGGCCCGCAGCCAGCCGGCGATCGCCGCGCGGCCCTCCTCGGCGGCCGGCAGCGCCCGGACGTAGATCTCCTCGGCGACCCAGCGGGTCAGCAGCCGGTCGAAGCGCCACTGCGCGCTGCCGGCGAGCGCGCCGTACACCGACTCCCGCCGCTCCGGCATCGTCAGCGGCGGCTCGGGCACCGCGGCCTCGTACTGCCGGGCCGCCGCCGGCTGCAGCACGCCGCCCGCGAAGCCCTGCACCGAGCCCAGGAACTCCATGCTCGCGCGTCCGCGCTGCCGCATCGGAACGTCCATCGAACCCTCCTGTTCCTTTATTCGGAATCCTGTTCCAAGGAACCTAGCGGAGAGTTGAGCTGCGGAAACCGGTCGAACTTGTAAAAGAAACAATTCGTCAATCCCGTGCCGGAAGCATGCCCGTAACAAACTTGGGGTTGATCACGACGCCTGCTACGGTCCGCTCGGAACACCGTTCCGAATCTTGAAGGGTGCACAACGGATGCGTCGCGGGCTCATCGGGCTGCTGGCCGTGGCGTGCGGGCTGACCGCCGCCAACCTCTACTACGCGCAGCCGCTGCTGCCCGTCCTCGGCCAGGCGTTCGGCGTCGGCGACGTCGCCGTCTCCACGATCGTGGTGGCGACCCAGATCGCGTACGCCGTCGGGCTGTTCTTCCTCGGGCCGCTCGGCGACCGCGTCGACGTGCGCACCCTCGTCACGGTGCTGCTGCTGCTCGGCGCGGCCGGGCTCGCCGCGGCGGCGACCGCGCCCGCGTTCGGGGTGCTGCTGGCCGCGTCCGTCGTGGTCGGCGCGGTGTCCGTCGTCGCGCAGATCCTGGTGCCGTTCGCGGCCGGGCTCGCCGCCGACGCCGACCGCGGGCGGGTCACCGGCACCGTCATGAGCGGGCTGCTGGCCGGGATCCTGCTCGCCCGCACGTTCTCCGGGGTCGTCTCCGACGCGCTCGGCTGGCGCTGGGTCTACGCGCTCTCGGCCGCGTTCATGCTCGCCCTCGCGGCGGCGCTGCGCGCGATGCTGCCGGTGCGCGAGCCGTCGACCACGGCCGGGTACGGGCAGTTGCTGCGCAGCACCCTCGCGCTGCCGGTGCGCCACGCGACGCTGCGGCGGCGGGGACTGTTCCAGGCCGCGCTGTTCGGGTCGTTCACCGCGTTCTGGACGACGATGGGCTTCCTGCTCACGCGCCCGCCGTACCACCTCTCGGAACTGCACGTGGGCCTGTTCTCGCTGCTGGGGGCGGGCGGCGCGCTCATCGCGCCCGCGGCCGGGCGGTGGAGCGACCGCGGCTGGGCGCGGCGCAGCACGGTGGTCGGCCTGCTCGTCGCCGGCGTGACGTTCCTGGCCGCGGGGGCCGTCACCGCGCTGCCGGGGCGGGTCGCCGGGATCGTCCTGCTGGCGGTGGCGGCGCTGGTCATCGACGCCGCCGTGCAGACCCTGCTCATCACCAACCAGCAGGTCGTGTACCGCCTGGAGCCCTCAGCGCGCGCCCGCATCAACACGGTGTTCCTGGTGACGTTCTTCCTCGGCGGGGCGGCCGGCGCGCAGCTGAGCACCGTCGCCTGGCACCTCGGCGGCTGGCCGGCGGTCGCGCTGCTCGGCGGGGGCCTGCCGCTGCTCGCCCTGGCCACCTACCTCGCCGGCGGGCTGCGCAAGGAGCGGGCCGAGTCCCAGATCCCCGTCGCCGCTTGAGGCCATCGCGGCCAGCCACTCGACCTCGGGCAGCAGCCGTACGGCCAGGAACAGCTCACCGGCCCCGATCACCACCGCGGCGACGACGAGGCCCGCGACCGGCGCGGCGGCGATGGCGATCGTGGCGACCAGGCCCGAGCCGGCGCGCACCCGCAGACAGAGGCGGGGCAGGCTCGGCAGCGGCTGCGCGGCCGCGCCGTCGACCGCCGCGGCGATGCCGAACGCGAGGGCGGCCACCGAGACCCCGACCGACGGATCGGCCTCGGGCAACCGGATCAGCACGACCCCCGCCAGGGCCAGCAGTCCCGGGCCGGCCTGCAGGACGAGCGGGCCGCCGTACCGTGCGCGCAGCACCTGCCCGCCGCCGAACCGCCCGCACGCGGTGAACAGCAGCCACGCCCCGAGGGCCGCCGGACCGACCGCCTTCACGGAGCCGGGCCAGAACGCCGCGAGCGCCGCCACCAGCACGCTCAGCAGGCCGAAGCTCGTCACCGCCCACCAGCCCAGCACGCCGTGCAGCGGGCGCGCGTGGCGGCTCAGGGTTCGCAGCTCCGATTGCATGGGGGGTCTCCTCGGGTGGAACCGGATTCACCCACCCTGATACCCATCAGCCCGGCCTACCGAACATATCGGTCACCCTCAGTGCACGATCGGGAGCCAGATCGCGGCCCACACGATCTTGCCCTTCTCGTTGCGCAGGCAGCCCCACATCGTGGCGTTGCGGTCGATGATGTGCAGCCCGTCGCCCGGCACGTCGGCCCGCCGGGCGTTGGGCACCACCGTCGGCGGGCGCGGATCGCCGTCGCGCACCGCGATGTGCAGGTAGTTGCCGCGCCGGCTCACCGCGAGCACCACCTCGGTGCCGGCGTGGGTCGCGGCGTTGTGCACCAGCTCGAAGACGATCCGGCGCGCGACGGTGGCCACGTGCGGCACGTGCCACGCCATGCACGCCTCGTGCACGAGCAGCCGGGCCCGGCTCGGGGCGAACGCGTCCGGCGGCAGCACGAGGCTGAACCGGTCCGGCAGCGGCTGGCCGTGCAGCGTGGCGACCTCGGCTTCGGGCAGCGTGTCGTACAGGCGCAACACCCGGTGCCAGAACGGGTTGGTGAGCCGGGCCCGCAGCATGCCGCGGGCCGGGACGACCCACAGCAGCGACACCCCGTGGTCGCGCAGGGCCCGGTCCTGGGCGGCGTGGAACAGCGGCGCCGCCGTGCCCGTGGCGTCATCGAAGTCGGTGAGGTCGACGATGACGGCCCGCGGGCAGGCGACGAGCGCCTTGCTGACGGCGCTGCGGAGGCGGTGCTTGCGTTCGATGGTCAGCGCTCCGGCGACGGTGATCCAGGTGATCTCGCGCTCGAGATCGTGCCGGGTCTCGACGGACATCATGACCTAACCATAAAACGCACTTCCTAAACTAAAATCCGTCCCGGGAACGAAGTTCGGACCCACTCGGGTGCGACGGCACGCCGGTAGCGCTCCCACTGCCCGGCGGAACGACCAGGACCTCGCAACCCGCCTCCTCCACCAGCCGCCGGCTCGCGCTGCCGTCGAGCAGGTGGGCCACGTCGCCGTGCGAGGGCGCGCCGATCGCGACCAGCTGGGCGCCGACCGCGTTGGCGTGCTTGGCGATGAGGCTGCCCGCGTGGCCGTGGTCGGCGACGCTGCGCAGCACGTGCCCGGAGGCCGCGATGCCGCGCGCCGCCAGGTCGTCGAGGGCGGCCTGGACCCGGGCGCGGGCCTGGTCGTAGGACTCGCGGTCGACCGCGTCCTCGCCGACGATCGCGATCTCGTGGACGTGCAGCAGCTCCAGCGGCGCGTGCAGCCGGGCCGCGCGCTCCGCGGCCTCCGCGGTCACCGCGGCCGTGGACGGGCCGCCGTCGACCGCCACCACGACCGGGCGGTTGCCGTTGGCCTCGCCGATGCGCCCCACGGTCACGATCTCGCCGACGGGCTCGGCGGCCGCACCGCTCGCGGCCTCCTCGGCGGCGTTCTCGGCGTCGGTGAGCAGCCGGTGGCCGGTGGCGAGCACGAAGATGGCGAGGATGAACGTCGCCGCGCCGAGGTAGAACGGCACGTGGATGTTGTAGTGGTCGGCGAGCTTGCCGGCCACGAACGGGGCCAGGCCGCCGCCGATGAAGCGCACGAAGCCGTAGGAGGCCGAGGCGACCGGCCGCGGCACCGGGGCGACGGTCATGACCGCCTGGGTGGTGAGCGTGTTGTTGATGCCGATGAACGCGCCGCACACGATGACCGCGACGATGACGGTGGTGGGCGAGTCGGTGAAGGCCGCGATGACCGTCATCACCACGCCGAGCAGGAACAGGTTGGCGTACAGCGTCTTCGCCGTGCCGAAGCGCCGCTGCAGCCGCGGCGCGACGGCCACGCTGAAGATCGCCACGAGCAGGCCCCAGCCGGTGAAGACCAGGCCGAGCTTGTGCTCGTTGAGCTCCATCGGATATGGCGCATACCCGAGCATGGTGAAGAAGCCCCAGTTGTACAGCACGGCGGTCAGGCTCATGATGAGCAGCCCGCGGTGGCGCAGCGCGGCCAGCGGCGCGATGACGCTCGTGCGCTCGGCCGGCTTCGGCGTCTTGGGCACCAGCGTGACGGTCGCGACGAGCGCGATGAACATCAGCACGCTCACGCCGTAGAACGGCCCGCGCCAGCTGATCCCGCCCAGGGTCCCGCCGAGCAGCGGGCCCACGGCGATGCCGATGCCCAGGGCCGTCTCGTACAGGATGATCGCCCCGCCGAACCCGCCGCTCGCCGAGGCCACGATGACGGCCAGGGAGGTGGCGATGAACAGCGCGTTGCCCAGCCCCCAGCCGGCCCGGAAGCCCACGATGCCGCCGATGCTGTCCGAGGTGCCGGCCAGCGCGGCGAAGACCACGATGATGGCCAGGCCGACGATGAGCGTGCGCTTGGGCCCGATGCGGCTGGACACCATGTTCGTGATGAGCATCGCGACCGCGGTCACCAGCAGGTAGCTGGTGAACAGCAGCGACACCTGGCTGGGCGACGCGTGCAGCTGGTGCGACAGCGCGGGCAGGATCGGGTCGACCAGGCCGATGCCCATGAAGGACACGACACAGGCGAACGCGACGGCCCACACCGCCTTCGGCTGGCGGAACGGACTGGCCGTCGCCGGACTGTGCTGGTTCATACGGGGGTACTCCCGGGGAGGGTCGGATCGGTGGTGACGAGCCGGTCCAAGGCCGGTAACGCGGCGGCGAGCGCGGCGCGGTCGTCGGCGCTGAGGTGCTCCGCCAGCTCGCTCATGCGGCGGGCCCGGGCATCGCGGCGCCGGCTCAGCACGTCTGCCCCGGCCGCGGTGAGGTGAACCATCACGACCCGGGCGTCGTCGGCACACGAGCGCCGCTCGGCGTAGCCGTCCTGCTCCAGCCGTGACACGAGCTGCGTCATGGCCGGCTGCGTGATGCCCTCGCGCACCGCGAGCTCCGACAGGCGGCACGGCCCGTGCACGTCGAGCGTCCGCAGTGCCGCCGCCTTGGTCAGCGACACGTCGTCCGCCGGGGCCAGCCGCCGCAGAAGCGAGACGACCCGCTCCAGGCTGACGGCCAGCGCCGCCCCGTCGAGGATCTTGGACACTCGTCTTTTATATCACTTACTTATATTCGAGCGTTATGCTTTCGGCTGTGATGACCCCCTCACGCACCCCTGGGGACGGTCCCGGGACGATCCTGGTCGGCGTGGACGGCTCGATCCCGTCCCTGCGCGCCGCGGCCTACGCGGTCGGACTGGCCCGGCGGCAGCACAGCCGCCTCGTCGCCGTGTACGTGCGCACGCTGTCCTCGACCGTGCTGTCCCTGGCCGACTCCGGCGGGCACGCGGCCGTCAACGTCGTGGACGCGCACAACGCCGTGGAGCAGCAGCTGCGCGACGCGGTGGAGCGCGACATCGCCCGCCTCGACGTGGACGCCCACCTGGTGGTGCGCACCGGCGAGCCGTTCACGGAACTGGTCGCGGTCGCGCAGGCCCTCAACGCCGACGCGGTGATCGTCGGCCGCTCGGCGGGCGCACTGCACCGCCTGGCCGGCTCGATCGCCGTCAAACTGGTCCGCTGCGGCCGCTGGCCGGTCACGGTCGTGCCCTAGCTCGCCCGGCTCCAGTGGACAAGGCCATTGGCATCGGTCGAGGCCCGTACGGCGCCGATCGCCTTCAGGTGCTCCAGGTGCGCGAGGGTCTCCCCCAGGGCCAGCCGCCGCAGCACCCCGTGCAGCGCGTCCCACCCGCGCGACCAGGTCAGCGCGGCCGCCACCGTCCACGCGGTCGCCGATCCGCCGTTCGCGTCGATCGCGGCCAGGATCTCCCCGCCCCGCTCGTCGTGGTGGCGGATCAGGTCGGCGGCGCGGGAGTCCAGGCCCCGGAAGCGGTACTCGTGCGCGGGCAGCGCCTCCTCCGCCGTGTACTTCGCGGTGACCTCCAGCGAGGCCAGGTAGTCGCCCAGCGGGTTGTCCTCGGAGCCGTCGTGCACGGCGATGTTGGGGCTGATCCGGGGCAGCAGGTGGTCGCCGGTGAGCAGCACGCCCGCCCCGGCCTCGTGCAGGCACAGGTGCCCGGGGGTGTGCCCCGGCGTCCAGATCGCCCGCAGCTCGTGCCGGGTCAGCGGCAGCAGGTCGCCGTCCTCGATGGCGCGGTCCGGCTCGGCCATGTCCATCAGCTCGCCGATGCGGTTGTGGCTGATCACCAGCCCCTCCCCGACCTCCGCGGGCACCCCGTGGCGCAGCAGCCAGGCCCGGTCGGTCCCCGGGTCGCGGTGCCGCCAGGCGCGCACGGGCAGCGTCTCCGCCTCGGCCGGGTGCATCCCGATCCAGGCCCCGCTGCGCTCGCGCACCCAGTTGCTCATCCCGTGGTGGTCGGGGTGGACGTGAGTCAGCACGACGCCGCGCACATCCCCGATCCCGGCGCCCGCCCGCGCGAGCCCCGCCTCGAGGGCCGCGCGCCCCTCGGGGCTGTCCCACCCGGGATCCACCAGCAGCACGCCCCCGTTGTCGAGAAAGGCATAGCTCAGCGTGTACCGCAACGGGCTGTCCGGAATCGGCACGGGCACCGACCACACGTCGGGGCGCACCTGCTCGACCGGCGGCAGCACGCGCTCCTGCCAGGCCTCGTGCTGGGCGGTGCCGGTGATGATCACGAGTAGCTCCCGGTGTGCAGCAGGAAATCCACGAGCCGGCGCGCATGCCGGGGCGTGTCCGCGGCCAAGACCGCCAGTTTGTCGGCCGGCGTACTGATCGCGTGCATCATGGCCCCGCCGACCAGCGTGTCGAGCAGCAGCGTGACGGAGACGGACGCCGGCAGCTCACCTCGGTCGATGCCCCGCCGCACGATCGCCCGGGCGGCCGCGATCTGCGCCTTGTGCAGCGCCGCGTAGTGCTCGCCCACGCCCGGGATGGTCCCCATCTCCAGCGGCAGCCGCAGCGCGGCCCGGCTGGACGGCCCCGCGTACCGGTCGAGCACCTGCGTGGCCAGCTCGACGAGGTCCCCGCGCAGCGTCCCGGTGTCGACGTCCTCGACCCGCAGCAGTCCCGCCGTCAGCGCGTCGTTGAGCAGCGCCTCCTTGGAACTCCAGCGCAGGTACAGCGAAGCCTTCCCCACCCCGGCCCGCCGCGCGACGGTCTCCATCGCGAACCCGGCCCACCCGCCGTCGCCGAACACGTCCAGCGCGGCCCGCAGGATCCGCCGATCCACCTGGGGATCGCGGGGCCTGCCGGGCACCGCGGTTGCCGCACTCACCCGGCCATGTTAACTGAACGATGAGCGTTCAGTTTGCCCCGCGACCTGTACAACCGGTCACACCGATGCCAGGTTTGCGCGGCGGCGGTACAACGGTCGCGTGGGACGCAAACGGCGCGAGGCCGAGCGCAGGGCCCGACTGGCCCGGCCCAACTACAGACGCCAGGCCGCGGTGTCGACCGTGCTGATGCTGGGCGGCCTGGCCATCGCCGCCACGGGCCTTCGCTGGTGGGGCCTCATCCCGATGTTCATCTCCACGCTGATCACCGCCAACCTGATGCGCGCCCGCAAGGCCTACCGCAACGGCCCCTGGTTCGACGAGGACGCCGGCAGTTGAGTGGCCGCGGGCCGGCGAGGGCCCGGTACGTCGCCGTCGCGATTGCTCTCGCCGCCGCGGCCGTCCTGCTGGTCCGGCCGGCCCCGGGCAACGACCCGCCGCCTGTTGTGGTGACCGTGGACGTGGCGGCGACGCTCCCGGACGGCACGACCTTCAGCCCCGCGGCCGTCCTCGACCCGCACCACGTGGTCGTCCAGATCGCCGACCCCGATCCGGCTTATGCGGTACTCGCCCTGCTCGATCCGGCCGATCCGGCCGACCCACGGCGCCTCGATCGCATCCCCATCGCCGGCGGCGGGTCCTTCGACGCGGTGCGGGTCGCCGGCGGCTTCGTGTACTGGATGTCGAGCGTCGGCGACGGCCAGGGCGCCACCCGCAGCACGCTGCGCCGCGCCGGTCGCGACGGCACCCCGCAGGTCCTCACCACCGAGACCGGCCGCGCCCTGTTCACCGGGGGCATGCACGACCTGGAGATCGCCGAGGGGCGGATCTGGTGGACCGCCACCCGGGGACTGACCGAACCGACGACGGACCTGCGCTCGGTACCGTTGGCCGGCGGCGACGTGGCGGTGCGCGCCCTCGACGGCACGTACCACCTCACGGACTGGCCGTGGGCGACCGACGACGGCATCGCGGGCCGGCCGGTCACGCAACGCAACCTCGTCACCGGCGAGCGGCGCACGTTCGCCGAGTCACCCGGCCGCGACGTGTCCTGCGGCGCGGTGTGGTGCCGGTCCGTCGCCCACACGGAGCAGGGCGCGGTGGTGACGTTGCGACGCACAGACGGTACCGGCGAAACGGGTCGAATCAACGGCGACGGCGAGGTGCCGCTGTTCCTCGACATCGCCGCGATGGGCCGCTATGAAATCCTGGCCGCGCCGATCTCGGCCCGGGCCGCCACGGCGACCGAGCGCCTCGCGATGGTCGATCTCACCACCGGCCGGCGGACCGCCCTGGCCGTGGCGAGCGGCGCGGGCCTGTCGGGCTCGTGGCTGTGGTGGGCGACCGGCGACCGCGAGACGATGACCTGGCACCTGCTGGACCTGGCGTCGCTGAGCTGAGCGGCGCGGTACGTTCGGGTGGTGGACCAGCTGTTCGCGGCGGCCGGGAGCCTGCGTGAGGCCTATGCGCGGGTGGACTGGGCCGCCACGCCGCTCGGGCCGGTCGCGTCCTGGTCGCCGGCCACGCGTGCGGCGGTCGACCTCGCCCTGCGCACACGGTTCCCGGTGACGCTGTTCTGGGGTCCCGAGTTCGTGATGATCTACAACGAGGCGTACGTGCACATGATCGCCGACAAGCACCCGGCGGCGCTCGGGCAGCCGGCCGCGAAGGTGTTCGCCGAGATCTGGGATGAGATCGGGCCGATGCTCGCGCAGGCCTCCAGCGGCGGCGGGGCGACCTGGGTCGAGGATCTGCGGCTGGACATGCGCCGGCACGGGTTCCTCGAGGAAACGTACTTCACCTTCTCCTACTCCCCCGTCGTCGGCGCGGACGGCCGGGTCGAGGGGGTCTTCGACATCGCCACGGAGACCACCACGCAGGTCGTGTCGCGGCGGCGGCTGCAGCTGCTCAACGCGCTGCAGGAGCGGCTGGCGAGCGTCGATCACCGCGGGGAGGTGCTGGCGCGGGCGATGCCGGTGCTGCACGCCGACCCGGACGACCTGCCCGGCGTGGAGATCGTGGCGGCCGACGGGCACGGGGACGTGGCGGTGCGCGACACGCCGGAGGGCCGGGTGGCCACGGTCCGGCTGAGCACCCGCGGGCGGGCGACCGGCGATCTCATGCTGCGCACGGAACTCAGCCCGCGGCTGGCCGCCGACGGGGCGTACCTGATCTTCGTGCGGCTGGTCGGGGCCACGCTGACCCAGGCGCTGGACCGGGCGCGGCTGCGCGAGGCCGAGCGGCGGGTGGCGGCGGTCGAGCGGGAGATCTCCGAGACGCTGCAGCGCAGCCTGCTGACCCCGCCGCCGGACACGGACGAGTTCCAGATCGCGGCGCGCTACGAGCCGGCCCAGGAGCACGCCCGCATCGGCGGCGACTGGTACGACGCGTTCCTGCTCCCCGACGGCACGCTCACCATGGTCGTGGGCGACATCAGCGGGCACGACCGGTACGCCGCCGCGACCATGGGTCAGGTCCGCAACATGCTGCGCGGCATCGCCCACACGCTGCTCGGGCCGCCGTCACGCATCCTGGCCGCGATGGACGAGGCGATGGCCGGGCTGGGCATCGACACCTTCGCCACCGTGGTGCTGGCGCAGGTCGGCCCGGCGGCGGGCACCCCAGCCGCCCACTCGCTGCGCTGGTGCAACGCCGGCCATCCACCACCGATCCTGCTGGCCCCGGACGGCACCGCGACGCTGCTGCGCCGGCGCTCCGAGCTGTTGCTGGGCACCGGGCTGACGGCCGAGCGCAGCGACCACGAGGTCGCGCTGGAGCGCGGCAGCCACGTGGCGTTCTACACCGACGGTCTCGTCGAGCGGCCGGGTGCCTCGATGGATGCGAGCATGCGTGAGCTGGCCGGCCTGCTCACCGGCCGCCACCACCTGTCTGCCGAGCAGTTGTGCGATCACCTGTTGACCTCGTCCAGGACGGGCGCCGCCGACGACATCGTGATCACCGTGTTGCAGACGGGCGCCGTTGCGCCGAACCGTTGATGCGCCCCCGCTGCACCACCGGCAGCACGAGCCTGGCAGAGCCGCGTTAAGAATTTGTTGTACCGCGCAGACCCGCCTCGGCCAGCAGTTCCTCCCGCCGCTCGGCCGTCAGCCGGTCCACGTACAGGATGCCGTCGAGGTGATCGGTCTCGTGCTGCAGGCACCGGGCGAAGTATCCCGTTCCGGTCACGCTGACCGGTTCGCCGTGCTTGTCCACGCCGGTCACGGTGGCGATCGAGGCCCGGGGCAGTGAGGCGCGCGGCCCCGGCACCGACAGGCAGCCCTCGTCCCCCTCGTCCGGCGGCGCGAGCGCCGAGGCCGTCTGCAGGTGCGGGTTCACGATGTGCCCGATCTGGCGGATGTCGTCGGCGTCCGGGCAGTCGTAGACGAACACCCGCTGGTCGACGCCGATCTGATTGGCCGCCAGCCCGACGCCGCGGGCCTCGTACATCGACGCGAACATGTCGTCGATGAGCCCGCCGAGCGCCTCGTCGAACGCGGTCACGTCGGCACACCGGCGGTGCAGCACCGGGTCGCCGTAGAACACGATCGGCCGCGCGACACCCTCACTCGAAGACATTGATCAAGCCTACCCGCCCGCCTCCCGCCGGCGGCGGCTGTAGGCGCGGACCCGGGCCCGGTTGCCGCAGTCGGCCGCGTCACACCAGCGACGGCTGTGGTTGCGGGTGGTGTCCAGGAACAGCCAGCCGCACCCGTCCCCGTCACACCGGCGCAGGCCGGTCCGGTCGGGGCGCTGCAGCAGCTCCACCGCGACCAGGACCAGGTGCGGAACCAGGCCGGGCGCGGACGGGGTCAGGGGCAGCCGGTCCGGCAGCTGCGCCTCGGCGAGGGCGGCCGCCCAAGGGGAGTGCACGGCCCGCACTTCCCCGGGCGCGGCCGCCGCCCCGGCGAGGTGGGCGTCGGCCAGCCGGATGGTCACCGCGCGCAGGTCCCGGACCCGGGCCAGCGCCGCGTCGTCCGCGGGCCCGGTCCGTCCGGTCGCCGCCGCGAACCAGCCGCGCTGCTGACCGTCGACCTGCCGGGGGCCGGCTGGCGCGAGTTCGACTGGACGCTGCTGCCGGGCCTCGCCGCCGCCGTCGCGCTGCGGGCCCTCGGCCGCTCGCATGTCACGTGCATCGTGGCCGGCGTCGTCTGCACCGCGGCGCTGCGGCTCCTGCTCGCGGTGTGACCACCATCCGGGTCCTGCTCGGGCTGCTCAAGGCCGACGCCGGCCGGGTGCGGGTGCTCGGCGGCGACCCGCGGCGCGACGTCGAGAAGCTGCACCGGCGACCGGCCCTGCGTGCCCGGCGACGTGTCGCTGTGGCCGGGCATGACCGGCGAGGCGATCGACTTGGGTCGCCTGGCCGGCGATCCGCCGCGGGTAGGTCACCTACGCGCGGCGGCCGGTCAGGACCTCCAGGACGTTGCGAATGTCCAGGGCCCGCGGCCGTGGGAGCCAGACCGGCTGGTCCGCGCCCTTCGGGGAGAGCACGTTGGCGTAGTGGTGCGGCGTGCGGGACAGCGTCACGTTCTCGGTCACGCCCTGGTACACGCCGAGCGGGGTGATCGACGTGAACAGCTGCGGGTCGATCAGCTCGTGCGGCCCGCCGGTGCCGACGGTCGCCCGCACGTAGTCCGGGTCGAACATGCCCAGCGACAGGATCCACAGCGCGGCCCGGTCGAGCGAGACGTGCACCCGGTAGCTGCCGCCCTCGGTGGCGCGGCGCAGCAGGGCGGCCATCGCGCCGGTCGCGCCGAGCCACGCGACCAGGTAGTCGTTGATGATCGAGGTGGGCGGCAGCTTCGGCTCGGCCAGGGTGCCCTCGGCCGCGACCATGCCGGTGACCGCCCCGGCGACCTGGTCGAAGCCGATCCGGTCGCGCCACGGGCCGCCGGCCCCATGGGTGGAGACGGTGACGTGGACCAGCCCCGGACGGACCTCCGCCGCGGTACGCGCATCCAGCCCGAGCGAGTCCAGCAGGCCCGGGCGCCGGTTGGCGAAGAAGACGTCGGCCTCGCGCAGCAGGGCGTACACCTGGTCGCGGCCGTGCGGGGCGCGCACGTCGACGCGGCTGGAGCGCATGCCGACGTTGGCCGTCAGCAGCAGCGGCTCCTGCTCCCACTCCATGGCCCGCCACACGTTGAGGACATCCGCGCCGAGGGAGGCCAGCGACCGGCCGATGCCGGCGCCCGCGATGACGTGACCCATGCCGAGCGCGCGGATTCCCGACAGCGGTGCGGTACCGAAGGCGGGGAATGGTTCTGGCGCGCTGTCGGCGATCTTCTCGATCTCGATGAGCGGACGGGCCGCCAGGTAGTCGAAGACCGGCTCGGCGGTGAACTCGCCGGCGCTGCGGACCTTGGCCATCACGAAGCCGCCGGCCTCGCCCATCGCCTCCAGCTCGTCCGCCGTGTGCCGGGCGATCGCGCGCCCGAGCGCGGCCGGGTTGTCGGCGCAGTCGAGGGCGGCGAGCATCCGGGACTTGATGCCGGGGTAGATGTTGGCCGGGATGACGTGCCGGCCGTCGGCGGTCGGATAGAACCCGAGGTAGGCGCCGACGGTCCGGTCCGCGAAGTCGCCCGGGAGCCCGTTGATGGTCTCCCAGCGGAACTCCGTGGCGGGCGCGAGGCGCCGGATGGCCTGGCCCAGGTCGATGGCGATGTCCTGGCCGAGGCCGGTCCGGCGGCGCCAGATGGCCGCGGCGACCACGGACTGTTGCACGAGTGCGAGCGCGGCGCCACCGCCGATGCGGACCTGGCTGGGCATGAGCGGGTCGAGCTTGTCGGTGACGATCGCGCCCCCGCAATCCTCCGGCGTGAGCCCCAGCGGGGCGAGGATCGCGCGCAGCTCGCCGTCGAAGTCGAACGCGTCGGTTTCCGCTCGCTCGTGTACCCCGCGCAGCACCGCCGCCCGCAGCTCCCCCGGGTCCGTGGTCTCCACGCCGCTCACCCGGCCAGCAGGGCGGTGGGGACGGCGACGTGGCGGGCGCGCAGGAACTCGCCCAGCGACTTGCCGATGCTGTCCAGGGCCAGGTTGGCCGAGCCGCTGGGCGGGAAGTACCCGCGCAGCACGAACGAGATGCCGCGCAGGCGGGGCTGCTCGTACCGCTCGATGACCACCTCGTCCGGGCAGCCCAGCAGGTCGCGGAGGCGCTCCTCGGTCAGGAACGCGGCCAGCCAGGGCCATCCGGCGGCGTCGCGGGCCCACACGCCGAGGTTGGCGTTGGCGCCCTTGTCGCCGGTGCGGGCGTAGACGACCCGCCCGAACGGCACGGTCTCGGTCGGGCCGAACGACGCCGGGTCGGCGGTGCTCGCCGCGGTCTCCGGCTGGCCGGCGAACGGCTCCAGGCCCGGCGGCGGGGCGATGTCCACGACGGTCCCGTCGGGCAGGTGCACCTGGTGGGCGAGGTCGGCCTGGCGGACCAGTCCGGGCCAGTAGTCGATCCGCGGCTGCCCGGTCATCGAGTACATCTGGGTGAGGTCGATGTAGAAGCCGGGGATGCTGCCGAGGCCGTACGACGTGAACTGGCCCAGGAACCCGGCCACCGTCGCCTGCTCACCGGCGGCGACGGCGACCTGCACCGGTACCGTGGCCTGGTATTGGTCCTTCGGATCGGCCACGGGCCGGCCGCAGACGAAGAAGTGCAGCTCGTCCACCGGGTGGTCCTTGCGCGCCCGCTCGGCCTCGGCCCGCAGCACCTCGAGCTTCTCGGGCACGTCGAGGCCGGTCGGGAACAGCCAGATCGCGCCGCGGTAGCCGCGCTGGAAGTTCAGGCCGGCCTTGGTGGTGGGCGGCGCGGCGCTGCCCTTGGCGCCGGTCACCCGGACCCGGTCGGGGCCGTCCTGGGTCAGCTCGATGGCGTCGGTGTGCCAGACGACGTCCGGGTTGAGGTAGCGCGGGCCTTGGATCTCGTACATCAGCTGGGCCGTGACGGTGTCGACGGTGACCGCGCCGCCGTCGCCGGGCCGCTTCGTGATCACGAAGGTGCCGTCCTCGGCCACCTCGGCGATCGGGAACCCGGGCACGGCGTTGTCCGGGATGGTGGTGAACCCGGCGAAGTTGCCGCCGGTGGCCTGCGGGCCGCACTCGATGATGTGGGCGGCGGCGGTCGCCCCGGCGATCCGGTCGAGGTCGTCGCGGCCCCAGCCGTGCCACCAGGCGGCCGGGCCGGTGACGAGCGACGCGTCGGCGACCCGGCCGGTGATGACGATGTCGGCCCCGGCGTCGAGGGCGGTCTTGATGCCCCAGCCGCCGAGGTACGCGTTGGCGGCGAGCACCTCGCCCGGGCCGACGGTCAGCGGGGCGCCGGTCTCCAGGTGCCCGGGCCGGCCCTCGGCGAGCAGGCCGGGGAGCCGGTCGGTGAGGTCGTCACCGGTGACGTAGGCGACCCTGAGGTCCAGGCCGCGCTCGGCGATCTCGGCGCGGATCGCCGCGGCCAGCCCCGACGGGTTGTAGACGCCGGCGTTGGTGACGACCTTGATCCGCCGCTCGGCGATGGCGGCGAGCTCGGGGCGGAGCTGGCGCAGGAAGTACTCGGAGAAGAACTGGCGCCGCGCCTCGCGGTTCCCGCGGAGTCCGGCCACCACCATCGACATGGTGATCTCGGCCATCGAGTCGCCGATCACCACGTCGGCGGCCGCTCCGACGGTGTTGCCGTGCACGGCCTCGGCGAACGCGGAGAACTTGTCCCCCATCGCGCCGGAGAAGTTCGCGATCCGGACCGGACGGGCCATGGCCGCCACCCCCACCAAGATTTCGTAGACAGTTGTCCTCGACCTGCGGACACGAAGCTACTGCTATCGTGGACAGCTGTCAACGAAATCTGGGAGGACCGATGCCGGCACCGCGCGTGGACAGCACCGACCCCCGCGCCGAGCGGGTTCGTCAGCTGCTGCGCGAGGCGGCGTTCGCGCTGATCGAGGAGCGGCGGGTCGAGCAGATCTCGGTCAGCGACATCGCCCAGCGCGCCGGGGTCAGCCGGCAGGCCTTCTACCAGCACTTCCGCGACCGCGACGACGCGGTGGCCACGGCGGTGGCCGCGTCCTTCCGGGACACGACCACCGCTGAGGGAGACCCGATCGAGCTCATCCACCGGCTCGGCGACTACGCGGCCAAGCACGCCGTGCTCTACGGCAACCTGTACCCGAGCGCCGCCTCGCAGCAGGCCGCGAACGCGTACCGCGACCTGCTGCGCCCGGCCTGCACCCGGCTCGCCGCGGAGGTGCTGGCGCGGCGGGGGCGGCCGGCGGACGGTACCGACGCGCTGGCCTCGTTCTTGATCGGCGGCATCATGGAGACCGCCCGGCTCTGGGCCGAGGACGCGACCGCCGACGACGTCCGCGCGCGCCTCGACACCTGCCTGGCCGGCATCGGGATCGAGCCTTAGTTCACCGCAGCGTGTCGATGTCGATCACGAAGCGGTACCGGACGTCCGAGCGCATGACCCGCTCGTAGGCCTCGTTGACCTGGTCGGCCGGGATGACCTCGACCTCAGGGGCGATCCCGCGCTCGGCGCAGAAGTCCAGCATCTCCTGGGTCTCGGCGATGCCGCCGATGCTGGAGCCGGCGAACGAGCGGCGGTTGTTGAACAGCGCGAACACCGGCACCGCGAGCGGCTCCGGCGGCGCGCCCACGCTGACCAGCGTCCCGCCCAGGCGCAGCAGGCCGAGGTAGGCCCGCATGTCGATCGGCGCGCTGACCGTGTTGATGATCACGTCGAAGCGGTTGCGGAGCGCCTCGAACGTCGAGGCGTCGCTGGTGGCGTGGTAGTCGCCGGCGCCGAAGGCGAGCCCGTCGTCCTTCTTGCCGAGGGTCTGCGACAGCACGGTGACGTCGGCGCCGAGCGCCACGGCGAGCTTGACCGCCATGTGGCCGAGGCCGCCCATGCCGACCACGGCGACCTTGGTGCCGGGGCCGACGTTCCAGTGCCGCAGCGGCGAGTAGGTCGTGATGCCGGCGCAGAGCAGCGGTGCGGCCGCCTCGTACGGGATCGCCTCCGGCACGCGCAGCACGAAGTGCTCGTCGACCACGACGTGGGTCGAGTAGCCGCCCTGGGTGACGGTGCCGTCCCGGTCGACGCTGTTGTAGGTGCCGGTGTTGCCGTTGAGGCAGTACTGCTCCTGCCCGGCCCGGCAGTTCTCGCACTCGCGGCACGAGTTCACCATGCAGCCCACGCCGACCCGGTCGCCCACGGCGTGCCGGGTGACGTCGGCGCCGACCGCGGCGACCAGCCCGACGATCTCGTGCCCGACCGTCAGCGGGTACTTGATGTCGCCCCACTCCCCGCGCACGGTGTGGATGTCGGAGTGGCAGATGCCGGCGTAGCGGATCTCGATGAGCACGTCCCGCGGTCCGACCTCGCGCCGCTCGATGGTGGAGCGCTCCAGCGGTCCGGTGGCCGACGGAGCGGAGATGGCGTTGACACTGAGCATGGGACTACACCATCACACGGCCCGCGGGCGATGCGAGTCACTGCCGAAAGGTGTACCGCCAGTACACCCCTCGGAGGCGCCCCCCGCCGTACCGTCGAGGGGTGAGCAACCGAGTCGAGGTGCGCGACTTCCTGACCTCGCGCCGCGCGAACATCACCCCGGAGCAGGCCGGACTGCCGATCGCCGGGCAGCGCCGCGTCCCGGGCCTGCGCCGCAGCGAGGTCGCCGCCCTGGCCGGGATGAGCGTCGAGTACTACGCCAAACTCGAACGCGGCTCCCTCGCCGGCGTCTCCGCGGGCGTCCTGGAGGCCATCGCCCGCGCCCTGCACCTCGACGACGCCGAGCGCGCCCACCTCATGCGCCTGGCCCAGGAGGCCAACGGCACCAACGCCCTGATCCGCCCGAGCCGCCGCCCGAAGCCGCGCACGGTGCGGCCCAGCCTGCAGTGGGCCCTCGACGCCATCACCAGTCCCGCGATCGTGGCGAACGGCCGCTCCGACCTGCTCGCCGCGAACCTCCTCGGCCGCGCCATGCTCGCCGACGTCTTCGCCGACCCGAACCCGAACTTCGCCCGCTTCACGTTCCTCGACAGCGCCGCCCGCCGCTTCTACCCGGACTGGGAGCGCTTCGCCGACATGACCGTCGGCAACCTGCGCACCGCGGCCGGCATCGACCCGCACGACAAGGCCCTGCACGACCTGGTCGGCGAACTCTCCACGCGCAGCGACGACTTCCGCCGCCGCTGGGGCGCCCACAACGTGCGCATCCACGGCACCGGCGTCAAGCACTTCCACCACCACGTCGTCGGCGACCTCACCCTCGCCTACGAGACCATGAACCTGCAGGCCGACCCGGACCTGGCCCTGACCATCTACGCGGCCGAACCGGACTCCCCGACGGCGCACGCGCTGGTCCTGCTCGCCTCCTGGGCCGCCACCACCACCGAGCCGAGCCTCTCCCCGGCGGCCGACCGCTAACCGGCCACGGAAGCGGCCCATGAGCCAGAAGGTCGCTCTCGTCGCCGGCATCGGCCTCGCCACCGCCCGCGCACTCGCCGGGCAGGGCGGACCGAGCGGCGCGCTCTTCCTGGACGGCCGCCGCATCGGCTGACCCACGCGGGCGGCCGCCGCCCGGGCTCGACACGACGGCCGGGCGCGTTCTTTGACGCGCTGGGCACGACGGGAACTCCACCACCGTCAACGCCCTCGCCGCGGCGACCGACCGCCGGCCGGCGCCACCGACCGACGGAGCCAGCACCGCCGGGGCTCTCGCACCCGGCTCGCGGCGATTGCCGACGCGGGGCAGCTCTCCGGCGAGCGCGCTCCGTGGTGCACCACCGCGCCAAGTTGACGTTTCGGCGCCGGTCCGATGAGCCGTGGTCTTGAGGGGGTGCGGGTGGAGCGAAGCTCCCCCGCCTATTAGACAGAATCAGCCTCGGCGTCGCGGCGGGCCTGTTCGGCGCGGCCGCGGTGTTCTTCGGCCTGGCGGCGGTGTTCGCCGGCGTGGTCCGGGTCGTGGGCCGCCGCCCGCAGGTGGGCGTCCGCCGCCAGGTCGTGGCCGTGGGCGGCGCGGCGGTGGGCGTCGGCGGCCGCGCCGCGGCTTGCCACCGCGCGTTCGGCCGCGCGGCCCGCGGTGTCGGGGTCGGAGACCGCCCGGGCCAGGCCGGAGGTGCCGAAGGACCGCAGGCCCGAGCCGATCTCCTCGGCGCGCGCGTGGGCCTCGGCCGCCCGGCGGCGGGCGCGTTCGCCGCGCCGGCGGGCCGCCTCCGCGGCTTCGGCCCAGTCGTGCCCATCAGGGACCACGGGTCCAGTATCTCAGCCTCGAGGACCGATCATCGGCACCTCAGGCGGAGGCATCCGGGGTGGGGCGCACGCCAGCCTATTCGCCATGAGTGTCCTGCTGTCCGACCCCCGGGTGTCCGCGGTGCCCGTCTGCGACCTCGACGAGCCGCTCGTCGCGCTCGACGACGGGTTCGGGGCGGCCGGTGCGCTGGTCCGGCGCGAGCTGGCGATTCGCCTGCAGGCGGCCCGGGCGAGCCTGCCCGCGGACGTGCGACTGCACGTGGTCGAAGGATACCGTCCGGCGTACCGCCAGCAGGCCATCATCGACCGCTACGCCGCCGAGCTGCGGGCGGTGCGGCCGGGGATCGGGGAGCCGGAGCTGCACACGCTCACCAGCCGGTTCGTCGCGCCGCTCGCCGTCGCGCCGCACGTGGCCGGGGCCGCGGTCGACCTCACGCTCACCGACGGCGCCGGGGCGGAGCTCGACCTCGGGACCGCGATCGACGCCACCCCCGAGGAATCGGACGGGCGCTGCTACTTCGCGGCCGAGCACATCAGCGGCGAGGCGCGGGCCAACCGCCAGCTGCTCGCCCGGGTGCTGGGCCGCGAAGGGCTGGTGAACTACCACACCGAGTGGTGGCACTGGTCCTACGGCGACCGCTACTGGGCCCTGACCACCGGGTCCGGCGCCGCGCTGTACGGCCCGGTCGCCACCGAGGCCGCCGCCGCCGCGCTGCACGGGCCCGTCGCCACCGAGGCCGCCGCCGCCGCGCTGCACGGGCCCGTCGCCACCGAGGCCGCCGCCGCCGCGCTGCACGGGCCCGTCGCCATCGAGGGCGCCGGCGCCGCGCTGTACGGGCCCGTCGGCCGATGAGCCTGCTCGCGGTACGACCGCAGGCCACCCTGCACGTGGACCTCGGCGCGGTCACGGACAACGTGCGGACCATCAAGGCGCGCACGGCCGGCGAGGTGATGGCGGTCGTCAAGGCCGACGGGTTCGGGCACGGGCAGGTCGACGTCGCGCGGGCCGCCCTCGCCGGCGGGGCCACCCGGCTCGGGGTCACCAGCATCGACGAGGCGCGCCCGCTGCGCGCCGCCGGGCTCACCCAGCGGGTGCTGAGCTGGCTCAACCCCGTGGACGCGGACTTCGCCGGGGCGGTCGCGCTGGACATCGAGCTCGGCGTGCCGGGCATCGAGCATTTACAAGCCGTCGCCGGTACCGCTCCCGGCGCCCGCATCCACCTCCAGCTCGACACCGGCATGGGCCGCGACGGGGCCGAGCCGGCCGCCTGGGACGCGCTGTGCCGGGCCGCCCGCCGGGCCGAGCTGGACGGGCTGGTGCGGGTGGCCGGGGTGATGGGGCACCTGCCGTGCGCCGACCGGCCCGGGCACCGCGCCAACGCGGCGGGGCGGGACCGGTTCGCCTGGGGGCTGCGCACCGCGCGGGCGGCGGGGCTGCGGCCGGCCGATCACCACCTGGCCGCGACCGCCGCCACGCTCAGCGATCCGCGCTCGCACCACACGATGAGCCGGATCGGCGCGGGACTGGTGGGGATCGACGAGTCACAGACGGTACACCTGCGGCCTGCTCTGACCTTGACGGCGCCACTGGTGACCGTCCGCAACGTCCCGGCCGGCACCGGAGTCGGCTACGGGCACACCTGGACGGCGCCTCGGGCCACCCGGCTGGGGCTGATCCCGGTCGGGTACGCCGACGGGCTCCCCCGGCTCGCGTCCGGCCGGGCCGAGGTCTGGGTGGCCGGGGCGCGGCGCCCGGTGGCCGGCCGGATCTCCATGGACATGACCGTCGTCGACCTCGGCCGCGACGCCCCGGTTGCGATCGGCGACGCGGTGACCGTGTTCGGGCCGGGCCTGCACGGCGAGCCGACCACGGCGCAGTGGGCCCGCTGGGCCGAAACCCTCGAACACGAGATCGTCACGGGCCTCAGCGCCCGGCTGCATCGAAGGAGTGCCCCATGACCCCCATCCGCGTGGCCGTGATCGGCGGCGGCCGCAACTGCGAGCACGACGTCTCCCTGGCCTCGGCGGCCGGGGTGGCGGACGGCCTGGAGGAGGCGGGCCACGAGGTCGTCCGGCTCACCATCGACCCGGCCGGGGTCTGGCTGGACCCCGAGGACCGGGCGATCGAGTTCTCCCGGGCGGTGCAGATCCTGAGCTCGTGCGCGGTGGTGTTCCCGGTCCTGCACGGGCCGCGCGGCGAGGACGGCACCCTGGCCGCGCTGTGCGACCTGGCCGGCGTGCCGTTCGTCGGCTCGCCGCTGGGCGCGGGCGCGCTGGGCATGGACAAGTGGGCCACCAAGCTCGTGGCCGGGGCGCTCGGGATCGCCACCGCTCCGGGACGGCTGCTGACGAGGGGCAGCATGCGGTACACCTGGAGCAGCCCGGTGGTCGTGAAGCCCGTCGCGGCCGGCTCCAGCCTCGGCGTCACCCTGGTGCGGGAGGAGTCCGCGCTGGCCCCGGCCCTGCGGGCGGCGTTCGCGCTGGACGACCGGGTGCTCGTCGAGGAGCTGGTGGCCGGCCGCGAGATCGACGTGGCCGTGCTGGGGCGCCGGGACGGGTCGCGGGTGGTGGCCCCGGCGCTGGAGGTCGTGCTGGCCGACGGGGAGATCTTCGACCGCGCGGCGAAGTACGGGGCGCCGGAGTTCCGCATCCCGGCCCCGCTGGACGAGGGCGAGCGCAAGGAGCTGGAGGAGGCGGCGGTGGCCGTGTACGACGCGCTGGGCTGTGCCGGGGTCGCGCGGGTCGACTTCTTCCTCACCGGGCGCGGGCCGGTGCTGAACGAGATCAACACCACGCCGGGGATGACCGCGCACTCGCAGGTGCCGCGGATGTTCGCGGCGTCCGGTATGTCCTTTCCGGCCCTGCTCGACGTGCTCGTCCGCGACGCCGTCGCGGCCTGACGTTTTGCCGCACGGGGCCCGCGGATGGTTCGCTTGAGCAGACACGTACCCCCACCCACCTGGGATGATCGGATGAGCGAGACGGGTTGGCGCCCCTGGTTGCCGGAGGCGATCGCGGCGCTCACGGTGCTCGGCATCGGGTTCGCCGAGGCGCTGGTGACCTGGGTGGTGTCCGGCGGCGACACGGCCGGCTTCGCGACCGCGCTCATCGCCGCGGTCGCCGTCGCGATGTGCCGCCGCGAGCCCGGCGCGGCGCTCGGGCTGGTGTGGGGGCTCGGCCTGTTCCACGTGCTGACCGGCGCGCCGATCATGCTGGTCGAGTTCGCGCTGACCGCGGTGTTCTTCGGCAGCGCCCGCTGGGGCCGGCCGCCGACCGTGGTGATCGGCGCGCTGTCCGTGCCGCTGGCGGTGGTGGTCGCGTTCGTCCTGCACGAGGGTCAGATCGTGAGCCTGCACCTGCTGGTGGGCGGCTCCCGGCTGGCCGCGCTGGCTCGCGACCAGCCGACGGTACAACTGGTGGTGGCCCTGATCGGCCTGCTCGTCGTGGCCGCGCCGTGGCCCGCGGGGCTGCTGATGCGGTTCCTGGAGCGGGCGAGCACGTCGCGCTCGGAGATGCTCGCGGCCGAGGAGGCGGCGGTCGGGGCGTGGCGCGAGACCGAGCACGCCCGGGAGGTCGCCCACCTGCGCGACGAGCAGACCCGGCTGGCCCGCGACGTCCACGACGTGGTCGGGCACTCGCTGGCGGTGATCCTGGCCCAGGCCGAGTCGGGGCAGTACCTCGACGACACCGGCAAGCTCAAGAAGACCCTGCAGACCATCGCCACCTCGGCCCGCTCGTCGCTGCAGGACGTGCGGCAGGTGCTGTCCACGACCCAGGACACGCCGCCGGTCCGCGCCGACGCCGACCGCTTCGACGAGCTGATCGCCGGGGTGCGGGCCAGCGGCCACGAGATCGTCGCCACCGAGCTGGGCACGCCGTGCCTGCTGCCCGGGGAGACCTCGGCGGTCGCGTACCGGGTCCTGCAGGAGATGCTCACCAACGCGCTCAAGCACGGCCGGCGGGACCAGCCGATCACGGCCGAGCGGCACTGGCCGTCGACGCAGGGCGGCGGCTTCGCCGACACGCTGCGCATCGAGGTGACCAACGCGGCGTCCACGGCGAACCCGGACGGCCCCGGCAACGGGCGCGGGCTGGACGGGATGCGCCGCCGGCTGGAGGCGATCGGCGGGCACCTCGACGTGCGGCTGCGCGAGCGCCCCACCGGCACCACGTTCACCGTGACCGCGTTCGTACCCGTGCGGGCCGCCGGGGGCTCCGCGTGACCGATGCCGACATCACCGTCCTGCTCGTCGACGACCAGGAGCTGTTCCGCGAGGGCGTGCGGGTCATCGTCGACGCCCAGGAGGGCATGCGCGTGGTGGGGGCGGCCGGCGACGGTACGGAAGCGGTCCGGCTCGTCGACGAACTGCAGCCCGACGTGGTGCTCATGGACATCCGGATGCCGCAGATGGACGGCGTCGAGGCGTCCCGGCTGATCTTCGCGCCCGAGCGGGCCGCCCGGCGGACCAAGCCGGTCCGGGTCATCGTGCTGACCACGTTCAACCTCGACGACCGGGCCGCCACCGCGATCCGGCACGGGGCCAGCGGCTTCCTGCTCAAGGACACCACGCCGCTGATGCTGCGCGACGCGATCCGCACCGTGCACGGCGGCAACGCGGTGCTCGCCCCGCAGGACCTGGCCACGCTGCTCGACCGGCAGTTCCAGGCCGAGACCGCGCCGCCCGCCGCGTACCTCGGCCTGACCGACAAGGAGCGCGAGGTGTTCACGGCCGTGGCCCGCGGCCTGTCCAACGCGGAGATCGCCGGCACCGTGTTCGCCAGCGAGTCGACGGTCAAGACGCACGTCGGTGCGATCCTGCGCAAGCTGTCCCTGCGTGACCGGGTGCAGATCGTGGTGTTCGCCCACGAGCACGGCCTGGTCTGAGCCTCGCTTCAGGCCCGCCGGGCGCCGATTCCCGCCAGGACCAGGTCGACGCCGGCCAGGAACTGGTCGCGGTCGTCGTGCTCGCGCAGCTGGCCGGCGACGGTGTGGACGAAGGGGTACCGCTGCGGGTCCAGCCGCGCGGAGGCCGCCGCGAGCACGTCGGTCCGGCTGGTGCCCGGCTCCTGGGCCCGCGCGTTGGCGGCGTTCTGCCCCGCGACCCCGAGGATGTAGTTCAGCAGGGCCGATGCCGCCGTGAACTGCTCCTTCGCCGGTACCCCCAGTGCCTGCACCTGCCGCCCGATCCGCTCGAAGATCCCCAGGGTCGTCGGCTGGGACGACACGCGCGGCAGCTGGGTCCCGATCCACGGGTGGGCGTCGATGGCGTCGAACACCGCCTCGGCGAGCGCCCGGATCGCCTCCTCCGGGGCTGCTTTCCCGGTGTTGTCCGTCATTGCCCCGGCCAGCACGGCGTCGGCCGCCGCGGCCAGCAGCTCGTCCTTGTTCGCCACGTGCCAGTAGATCGCGCCCGGCCCGGTGCGCAGCCGCGCGGCCAGGGCGCGGAAGGTCAGCCCGCTCTCGCCCTCGGCGTCGAGCAGCGCGACGGTCGCGTCGACGATCCGTGCGCGGGACAGCGCGGTACTGGTGGCCACGCGCCCATCTTGACATGACTGGAACGGTGTTCCAAGCTAGGACTGGAACGACGTTCCAGGGATTTGCACGAAATGGGGGGTTCTGCGAATGATCAGCATCATCGGAGCCGGGCTCGGCGGCCTGGTCCTCGCCCGCGTCCTACACGTCAACGGCATCGAGGCGACGGTGTACGAGGCCGAGCCCTCCGCCGCCGCCCGCACCCAGGGCGGCCAGCTCGACATCCATGAGCACAACGGGCAGCTCGCCCTGCGCGACGCCGGCCTCTTCGACGAGTTCCGCGGCCTCATCCACGCGGGCGGCGAGGCGTGGCGGCTGCTCGCCCCGGACGGCGCGGTGCTGCTCGACAAGCCCGACGAGGGCACCGGCCACCGCCCCGAGGTGCTCCGCGGCGAGCTGCGCCACCTGCTGCTGGACTCCCTGCCCCCGGGAACGGTGCAGTGGGGTCACAAGCTCAGCGCCGTGCACTCCATGGATCTGGTGTTCGACAATGGCACCACCGTTTCTGCCGACGCGCTCGTGGGGGCCGACGGCGCCTGGTCGCGGGTCCGGCCGCTGCTGTCCGAGGCCAAGCCGGAGTACACGGGCACGTGCTTCATCGAGACGTACCTGTACGACGCCGACAACCGCCACCCGGCCTCGGCCGCCGCGGTCGGCACCGGCGCGATGGCCGCCGTGATTCCGGGCAAGGGCATCCAGGCCCACCGCGAGGCGAACGCCGTGCTGCACACGTACGTGGCGCTGAGCAAGCCGCTGGACTGGTTCGCGGCGATCGACTTCACCGACGCCCCTTCGGCTTCCGCGCGGATCGCCGCCGAGTTCGAGGGGTGGGCGCCGGAGCTGACCGCGCTCATCACCGACGGCGAGACTCCGCCGGTGCTGCGCTCCATCCACGCGCTGCCGATCGGGCACCGCTGGGACCGCGTGCCGGGCGTGACCCTGATCGGCGACGCCGCGCACCTCATGCCGCCGAACGGCGAGGGCGCGAACCTCGCCATGTACGACGGCGCGGAGCTGGGCAAGGCGATCGCGGCGCACCCGGGCGACCTCGAGGCGGCCTTCGCGTCGTTCGAGCAGGCCCTGTTCGTCCGCAACGCCGAGGAGGGCGCGGAGGCGGCCCGGGACTTCGAGGTCGTGCTGGGGGCGAACACGCCGCAGAGCCTCGTTGATTTGCTGCGCTGACGAACGTACCGCCCCGGGTTTCCGGGGCGGTACGTTTCCGTTCTGGCGTCAGCCGTCGGTGCGGGGGTCCCGCACGGTCTCGTCGTACGTGTCGCGCTGGACGCCGTCGTAGCCATCGCGCGTGGTGGTGGCCTGGCCGTCCCAGTGCTGCTGGTAGTGGCGGAACAGCTCCTGCGTCTGCTCGCCCGTCAGCGGCTCGTCGACGTTGTGGTCGATGTTGGGCGCGTCCTTGACGGTGGCCTTGTCGAACGCCACCTGCAGCGCGTCGCCGCGCGCCGTGGCGCCGGCGAGCGGCACGAGCGACTCGCGCAGCCCGAAGAGTCCGGTGTTGACGCTGGCCCAGGTGGGCTGGCCAGCGCGGTCCGCGTAGACCTGGCCGACGGTGCCGACCTTCTCACCGTCGCGGTCGTAGACGTCCCGTCCCGGCAACGTGGCGATGTCGGTGTGGTTGGCAGTCACGAGGATTCCTTCCCTGCTCGGGGTCTCTCCTTGCATAGATACGGGTACCCGCCGATGCCCGGCCTATCCACATCCGTCCGTGATTTCTCCAGGCCCGCCACAACCCGGCCGGCCGCACCGGGCACACTGGAGATCGACAAAGGAGGCCACGCCCAGTTGACCGACAGTGACTTCTGCACCGTGACCGTGTGCCGCGACTGCTGCTGCGGCAGCGCGCGCAAGCACCCCGGCGTCGACCACGACCGCCAGCTCGACCGCCTGCGCGAGGCGCTGCCCGCCCCGCACCGGGTGCGGACCTCGCAGTGCCTGGACGTGTGCGACCAGTCCAACGTGGTCGTCGTCCACCCGGCCCCGTCCGCCCGCCGCGACGGCGCCCGCCCGGTCTGGTTCGGCCTCGTCCTCGACGACGTGGTCGCGGACGACATCGCCGCCTGGATCGCCGCCGGCGGCCCGGGCCGCGCCCCGCTCGGGGACGTGCTGGAACTGTCGGTGATCAGCCCGCCGGCCTGAGCTCGGCATACAGGTCGGGCCGCGCCTTGCGCATCCACTCGAACACCGGCTCGCCCGACTCCATGGCCGCGCCGGTACGGGCCCCGGCCGCGAGCAGCGCCCGGACGACGTCCGCGTCGCCCATCCCGTGCACGGCCGCCGCGAGGGGCGTCAGGCCGGCGATGTCCGGCGTGTCCACGTCGAGCCCGGCCGCGAGGAGCCGGTCGAGCAGCCGCGGGTCGCGCAGGTGGGCGAGGTAATGCAGCAGGGTCCGGCCGCGATGGTCGCGCGCGTGCGGGTCGACCCCGGCGTCAAGCATCGCCGTCACCCCGTCCAGGTCGCCGTGCAACGCGCGGAGCATGAGCGCTCGTCGCTGGGCCTTGAGCGCCCGCGGCAGCCGGCCGGTGCCCTGCGCCCAACGGGTGGCGGCGGCGAAGCAGCCGCTCGTCTCGCCGCTATCCAAGGGGATACCAGCGGTAGTCTCCGGCTTCGATGCCGACCCGCGCCCAGGCCGCCGCGAACCGCTCCAGGTCGCCGAGGTGCTCGATCGGCGGGGACGTGTCACGCAGGCCGTACCACGACAGCAGCTCCCCGCTGCGCCGCGCGTCCCAGACGTGCCGGGGCAGGTCGAGGTCGACGTGCTGGTACCAGGTGGCGGGTTCATGCTCCCGGTCCCCACGATATGCGGCCGGGTCCCGCTCGGTCCGCAGCGGCTCGGCGGCGACGAACAGCCGCAGCTGCTGCCGCCCGTACCCCGTCCGCGGGCTGCCGGCGCACAGGATCGGCCCGCCGTCGCCGTACCGTTGCAGCACGGAAAGCCGCCGCGGCGACAACGCGGTGTGCCCGGTCCCCGGCCGCCGCGGCAGATGCCAGCGCAACAGATCCGGCGCGAGATGCCGGACATCCTCCTCGATCGCCGCGGCCACGGACTCGCCGTACTGCCGGCCGACCGCAAGAAGATCGAGGTCGACGTGCACATCGGCGGCCGCGCAGGCCAACCGCCAGTCCCCGGCCAGCCGCCGCTCGGTGGCCCGCCCGATCATCGCCGCGGGCACCGCGAACCGCCGCACGGTCCGCCACCCACGCGCCGCCGACTCGGTGATGATCACAGGCCCACGCTATCTACCCTGACCGCATGCGAACGACCCGCCGGTGCGTGAAGTGCCAGTGCCCCCGCCTGTGGCAGATCGACCCGTTCCTGATCCCCGACGGCGACAGCAGCAACGTCGCCGTACCCCTCCCACCCATCACCCGCCTCGGCTCCGGCTCCGCGACCGGCGCCGAGTTGCGCCGCCGCCGGCAGGCGGGCCGCTTCGAGCTCTGGATCTGCACCGCCTGCGGCTACACCGAGTGGTACGCCCACGACGTCAACGAAACCCTCGCCGCCCTGGCCCAGAACCCGAGATCCGGCGTCCACCACCACGACGCCGACGCGTAGCGCCCACTCGCCGATGCGGCATCCTCACAACGGCGCACCGGCCGATCGGCGGTGCACCGGCCGGTCGGTGGTGGGCCGACCGGTGCGCGCGGGCGTGCTTGCGTCAGGAGATGGTCAGGCTGTCGAGGTTCGCGCCGTTCGCGCCCGTGGTCGTGGCGCGGACGGTGACCGCGCTCCCCGCCGGCATCGAGGCCGTGAACGACGTCGTTGCCCAGGTGTCCCACGAGCCGGTCGGGTTGAACGCCAGCGCGCTGTTGACGGTGGCGCCGTTCACCGCGATCGCCAGCGGCCGGTTTCCCGTGCCGCCGTTGGCGTAGCGGAAGGTCAGTGTCCGCGTTCCGGCGGTGGGCACGTTGACCGTCCACTGGACGTAGGCGCCCGAGGCCGCGGTGTCGGTGAAGTCGACGAAGCCCGTACCGGTGTAGTCCGGGTGGCTGGTGTCGATGACCGCGTTGCTGAGTACGGCCCGCTCGGCGGCGTAGGCGGTGCCGCCGGTCGGCGTCGGGTATGCGGCCCCGCTCGGTTCGATGGTCGCCGCTACGCCGCCGCCGGGAGTGACGGGGATCTGCCCGGTGACGATGGTCAGGATCTTCTTGGCGGCGTCCCAGACGGTACCGCTGCCGCTGGTTATGGCCGTTGCTTCGGTGTTGTAGGACGCCAGTGTGGCGCCCCCGTTGACGCGCATGCCGGCCGGGGCGGTCAGGCCGTGGATGCGCACGAGGTAGCGGCGGGTGGCCGGGGCGCCGTCGTAGGTGCCCTGCGGGTGGCGGATCGTCGTCCTCGATGCGGCATCGGTCCACGTCAACGTGGTCACGGCCTTGGCGCCCGTCACGCGGTACGACTCGGTGAGGCCGTCGTCCTCGGTCAGGTTGAAGGTGCCGTCGGCGCCGGCCCAGATCTCCAGTTCCAGGTGGCGCTTGTTCACGTACTTCGTGCTCTGCGCGTACTGGTACTTCGGCAGGATCGCGCCCGCCTTGACGAAGAGGACGATTTCACCGGTGTACGTGACGTACGGCAGGTCGGCCGAGTCGGTGCCGACGTGCTTGATGTCGGCCCAGAAGTTGTACCAGGTGTCGCCGGCCGGCAGCCACACGTTCTGGGTCGCGCCGCCGTCCTGCGTCACCGGGGCCACGAGCAAGGACGGGCCCCACATGTACTGCAAATCGTGCGACAGCGCGTTCGGGCGGGTCTGGTAGTCGACGACCATCGCGCGCGCCATGGGCATGCCGGTGGCCGCGGCCTCGTGGGCGATGCTGTAGATGTAGGGCAGCAGGGTGTACCGCAGCTCGCCGTACTTGCGGAAGTCGTTCTGGATCGCGGTGCTCTGGTCCAGCGGCCAGCGCGACGCGATCGCGCCCTGGCTCGTGGTGCTCGCGCCGCTGTGCGGGCGCCAGATCGGGGACAGGCTTGACCAGGCCGCCGTCCAGTTGCGGTAGAACGGCTCCGAAATGAGGCCGCCGGCCCCACCTTGGAAGCCGCCGCCGTCGATGTTCGAGTACGGGAAGCCGCCCAGGCCGCCGACGAGCATGCCGCGGATCTGTTGCTGCATCTCGGAGTACGTGGAGCCGATGTCGCCGGTCCAGTAGTGGCCGTAGCGCTGCTGGCCGGCCGACGCGCCGCGGCTCCAGGTCCACGGGCGCTTGGCCAGGGCCCGGTCCCAGCCCTCCTCGCCGACGCCCTTGTGCAGGTAGAAGAAGTACGAGTTGCGCAGCTCCGACCACTTCTTGCCGCCCGCCGAGTCGGCGTTGTACGGAATGGGGCCGAGTTCATCTGTTTCGTCGAGCCACAGGCCGTCGCCCGGGTAGTGCAGGGCCGGGTTCAGGGCCTTGGACCAGAAGACGTTCCACACCCAGGTGCGGGTGGCGGGGTTGCTCCAGTCAGGCACCGAACCGTTGTCGGCGACCGCGGTGAGGTCGGCGGCCTTGAAGCTGTAGCCGGGCGGCGGCCCGCCGACCCAGCCCGCCATCAGGTTGGAGTTGTTGCGGTTGTAGTCCAGCGTCATCGTCACCCCGTTGGCCGCGGCCCAGGCCTGGTAGCCCGCCGGATCGGGCCAGCGCACCGAGCTGAACTCGAACCAGGAGCCGCCCCACGCGCCCGTCCCGGCCCGCCAGCGGTTGTCGTTGACGTGGTGGTCGAACGGGAAGCCGGCGTTGCGGTGCTGGGTGATCTTCGTGCGCCACCAGTTCTGGTCGCTGACGTCCGGGAAGTTCTTGTCGGTCATGTGCAGGCCGAAGATGGCCAGCTGGGGCAGGCGGGGGCGGCCGGTCAGCTGGGTGTACCGGTCGAGCAGCTTGGGAAATTCCGGCCCGTTGATGAGGAACCAGTCCAGCTGCGGGCGCACGCCGGCGGTCGCGTGCTCGTCGGCGGCGAACGCGTAGTCGCGCGCGGTGCCGCTGGCGAAGGAGTACGTGATGTCGAAGGTAGTGTTGCAGAAGACGCCGTAGCCCTTGGTCGACAGGTACAGCGGCACGATCGCCGGCGCCTGGTCGCCGCGCACGAGGCCGTAGTTGTGCGCCACGACGTCGCCGGTCCGGTCCACCCGCGGCGAGCGCCCGTAGAACCCGTGGCCGGCCTTGACGAAGTGCTCGTCGGCGGGCGGCGGGACGAACGCCTGGGTGATGACGCTGTTGTTCGTGCCGCCCCAGGTGATGCTGCGGGTCGAGTCCTCACGAGCCAACAGCGCGCCGGTACCGCGATGGTAGAACTCCATCCGCAGCGGGTTCTTCTGCACCACGATCCGGATGCCGTCCGCCGCCCCGGTCACGATGCTCAGACTGGAACCGGCGTCGGTGACGGTCAGACTGCCGCCCATGCCCGCATGATTGGCCGGGATCACCATTTCGTACCGCGTGTCGGCGAAGAACGTCTCGCCGCCGCGAATGGCGCGGACCCGCACGATCTGGTTGCCGTACGCGGTGATCCGCAGCCGCTGCCCGGTGGCACTCGTGACGGTGACGCTGCGGGCGTCGCTGACATGACTGGCGTAGTTGCTCAGTTGCTCGCCGGTGGCGGCTTCGGCCCGGCCCGGCGCGGCGACGGCGCCGATCGAGAGCCCGGCGGCCAGGCCGAGCACGTTCCTTCGCTTCATGCATCGACTCTCCTCGTCATGTCAGACTTGTTCAATACATCGACGTACATCGTGCTAATCTGTTTTTTTCCCGAACGGAACTGACAGTTTCTGGAACCGCTTCCAGGAGGTGCTCTGGAACGGCTTCCCAGGAGGTGTCGGGGCGGCGGCTTTCCAGGAGGTCGGCATGACGGCGACGATCCGGGACGTCGCGCGGCTCGCGGGCGTGTCGCAGTCGTCGGTGTCGCGCACCCTCGCGGCCCCGGACCGCGTCCGCCCCGCGACCCGCGAGCGGGTGGAGCGGGCCGTGCAGCGGCTCGGGTACCAGCCGAACCGCATCGCGCGCGGGTTGAGCACGGGCCGGACCGGTACCATCGGGTTCCTGGTCCCGGACATCGCGAACCCGTTCTTCCCGGGCATCGTCAAGGCCGCCCAGCGCCGCTCGCGCGAGTTCGGGCTGGCGGTGCTGCTCGCCGACTCCGACGAGGACCCCGCCACCGAACTGGACCTGATCCGCACGCTCACCAAGCAGGTCGACGGCTTCGTACTGTGCGCGCCCCGGGCGGCCGACGAGGAGCTGCGCGCGGTCTGCGGCGACGTGCCGGTGGTGCTGCTCAACCGCCGCGTCGGCCAGCTCCCGTCGATCGTCTTCGACAACGCCGACGGCATCCGCCAGGCGCTCGCCCACCTTGCGGCGCTCGGCCACCTCCGCGTCGGCTATGTGGCCGGCCCGCGCACGTCGTGGGTGAACCGCGAACGCCTCCGCGCGGTGCGTTCGGTCGCCGCCAGTCTGTCCTTGGAGGTGGTCGAGGCCGGGCACGTGTCCCCCGACTTCGAGGGCGGCGTGGCGGTGGCCGACCAGGTGCTGGCGGCGTCGGTGACGGCGGTGGTGGCGTACAACGACCTGATCGGGCTCGGCCTGCTGAGCCGCTTCGCCGCCCGCGGCGTGCGGGTGCCGGACGACATCAGCATCGTCGGCTTCGACGACATCGCGGTCTCGGCCCTGGTCAGCCCGGCGCTGACCACGGTGAGCCAGCCCCGCGAACAGTGCGGCCGCGCGGGTGTGGACCTGCTCGCCGACCTGATCGCCGAACGCCCGGCGGGCGCGCGGACGTCCCTGCCGACCCGGCTGATCGTGCGCGCCTCCACCGGCCCGGCCCCCGCGACCTGAGCCGCTGCTCTATGCTCCCCGCGTGCCCGGACCCAACGCAACACTGGCCGCGATCCTCGAGCGCGGCCGCCCCGCCGACGAATCCGACGCCCTGCTGGCCGCGCTCGTCGACGGTGGCGTGTACGTCCCGTTCAACGACGAGGGCGGCGTCGTCTTCATCAGCCTCGGCGACTCCGGCCCGGCCCTGCCCGCGTACACCAGCGAAGCGGCATGCGACCAGTGGCTCCCGGACGCGGCCGGCTCGGTCTGGTGCGACGCCCTTCGCCTGCTCGACATCGCCCAGCACACCGGCGTCGAGGCGCTGGCCGTCTTCGCCGAGACGCAGTGGGCCAACGTCCCCATGCCGCTGGTCGGCCACACGCTGCGCGAGAGGGGCGTGCGCACCCAGGGCGCGCAGACCATGCGCCTGACCTGGTCGACCCACCCGGTCGCGGTGGCCCTGCGCGGCGCCTTCGCGGCCCGCATCCTCGCCTACCCGGCCGTGCGCACGGTGTGGATCGGCCACGCCCGCTGGCTCGCGACGGGCAACGAGCACCTCATGGTCCACATCGCGGTCGACGAGGGCGCGAAGCTTCAGGCCAAAGAGCTCCTGGAACTGGTACTCGCCGAAGACGTCCGCCTGGACCAGGACTCCCCCAACGTGGCGATGGGCGTCCTCGAACCGCACGAGAGCGACGCCGCGGCCGACCTGGACCGCCTCGCGTTGGACACCGTCCGCGCCCACCACGACAAGGCCCGGGTCGAGGTCATCTCCCGCGAGTTCGACTGACCGGCATCTTGTTCACGGCGGCGGCCTTTCGCTCCACCCGCCGCCGACTACGCGAGGGTCAGATCTCCAGCACTCCGCCACCCGGCCCGTGTTCGCGTCCGGACGAGGTCAGCGCCAGCACGCCCTGGCCCCGCACGCGGGTGTGCGCACCGATCCGGGCCGGGTCGACGGAGATCGCGCGCAGCACCTCACCGACCGACGGGTCGCCCCACTCGTCCTCGAACGGCAACGGCTCGCCCACCTCGGGAAGGTCGTCATCCGGGTACGCCTCCGGATCGAACCACCGCACCACCTGGCCGTCGCGCGCCACGAGCCAGCCGGAGGTGTAGTAGTGGCACTCGCCGAGCTTCGCGCTCACGTCCGCGCAGATCGGCATCGCGTCCGCCGGGGTCGCCGGCATGCCGTACACGAGAAACCAACCGTCAATGGCGCCGGTGACCCACGCGTGCCGTGCGTCCCGCGGCGCCGACATCCCCATGCGCATCGTCGCCGGTTCCGGGTCGGACAACCCGAACGCTTCGAGGACGGCCGCCTGCTCGACCGCCACGGCCCGATCGATCTCCGCGTCGACAAGGCCCGGCCGTTCGCGTTCGAGTCGCTCGGCGGCCCGTGACGGCACCGCGAACCAGGACTCGAGCTCGCAGGACACCGGCGCGGGCACCTCACGCGCCGCCTTGATCCGCACGAGCCGGCGCACGGCGTCGACGTCGTCGCGATCCAGCGCCGCCCAGTCGACCCCCGCGATCACCAGCAGCGCGGCCCGGCGCGCGGCGGGCACGGTACGGCGCATCCGGCGAGCACCCGGCAGCGCCGCCGGGCCGGCCTCGGTCAGCGCCCGCACCGCCTTCGCCCGCACCCCGGCATCCGGGTCGCCCAGCAGCGGCGCGAAGTCGTCGGCGAACGCGGTGACGTCATGCCCGCCGTGGTGCAGCAGCACGTACGCCCCCGCATCGCGCACCGCCGGACTCGGGTGCCGCAACAGCGCCGCGAACCGGGCCGAGTCAAGACCCGTCAGCGCGTACAACGCGTTCGATGTGCGCCGTGCCGCGTGCTCATCGCGCGCCGCGGCCAGCGCCCGCACGACCGGGTCGAACGCGGGCGCGCCCCACCGGCCCAGAATCCCGCCGATCACGACGTCCGCGGCCGCCTCGCGAGCCGGATTCGCCAGCTCGGCCAGCATCGCCGGCAGCGCGGCCACCGGCCCGAGCGCGACAATCGCGTCCCGCGCGCCGACCCGCACGACGCTGTCGTCACTGCGCAGCCGTACGACCAGACCGTTCACATCCACGACCCGTCATCCCATCGCTTGCATCCCGGCCGCACGATACGTCGGCGGCGCGACCGAGCGCGACCCCGCGTTGCGTACCCCCCGCGCAATGACCGAGCGAGCGCCGCCGGTCAGTCCGCCGGCGCGAGGGCGTTCCTGATCGCCTGTGCGTCGCGGTCGAGGTGCGGCCGCTCCCGCCGCAGCGTCGCCGGCACAGTGGTCCAGCCGTCTCCCGCGTAGCGAGGGATGACGTGCAGGTGGAAGTGGAAGACCGTCTGAAAGGCGGCCTCGCCGTCACAGACGAGGACGTTGATCCCCTCGCAGCGCAGGCCGGAGCGTCGCAGGGCCCGCGCCAAGTCGTGACCGACCGACCAGACGTGCGCGCCCGTGACCCGGTCGAGGTCCTCGAAGCCCACCGCGTGCTCGCGTGGCACGACGAGCAGGTGGCCGGGCGTGACGGGGTTCAGGTCCATGAAGGCGACCACGGTCCCGTCCTCGTACACCACGCTGGCCTCCGCCTGCCCGGCCACAATGGCGCAGAAGACGCACCCCGGCGCCGCCGATCTCGCGTTCGGTGTCATGCGCGCAATCGTGCCAGCTGTACCATGCGGTCGTGGCGTCCTCGCTGTCGTTGTCGATCGAGCCTGCGCTGCACGCGCGGTCCGCCGAGCAGGCGCGCGTGATCGTGCGCGTCGACGGGGTCGACCTCAGCCACGCCGACGGCGACGACGGTCCGGGTCCGTGGCACGCCCTGGTGCCGGTGAACCGTTTCGTGGCGACGGACGACTTCACCACCGCGACGATCGCGTGCTGCCCGAGTTGCGGACCGTCCTGCTGCGCGATCGAGGCCCGGGTACGCCGTGAGGGCGACGTCGTGCGCTGGGACGTGGGCGACCGGCGCGGCGTGCGCTTCGTGGGCGAGCGGCGGACCATCCTGTTCGACGCCACCGCCTACGACGCCGAGGTCGCCCGCCTCGAAGCCGACCGCAGCTGGGAGACGGCGGTGCACCGGGCCGGGCGCCTCGTCCTCGCCGGCGTCGTCCTGCCACCGGGCCTCGAAGGCCTGCGCGTCAGCCTGGCCGGCACCGGCGAGCTCTCGGTGTGGCTGGAGGAGCCGGACGAGTACCAGATCTGGGTGGTTGCCCCTTGGGACGCGCAGCGCCCGGACGACAGTGCCGCCCTGGTGCGGGCGCTGCTCGAAGGACCCGCCGCCGACTGGAACGCGAGCTGGCACAGCATCAAGGGGGGCCGCGACGACCCGCCCGCCTACGCCGGGCCGTCCTGGCGCCGCGCGGAGTTCTGACCGCCGGGCCGTCAGTTCTTCCTCGCGGTCACCAGCGCGAAGCCGAGCAGCTCGCCGGCGTCCGCGGTGAGAAGGTCGATCACGGCCTGGCGGTTGTGTTCCGGGCCGGTCCGGTCGCCGGTGTGCTCGGCCAGCGCCTGGGTCCACAGCAGCCAGTCCCGCCAGCCGTCCTCCTGCAGGCGGGCCGAGGTGACGGTCACGAGTTCGGTGACCTCCCACTGGAAGCGCCACCACTCGGGGGTGTGCCAGGCGATCGGCTCCCAGCCGAAGAGGGCCTTGATGTGCTCCGGGACGCCCCCGAGGTCGCGGACCTCCCGGGTCATGCCGGGCGTCGCCATGCCGAGCCCGCCGCCGGGGCGCAGGAAGCCGGCGAGGTACGGCAGGTACCAGTCGGAGGTGCCGAAGTACTCGAAGGCGTCGATGCTGACGATGGCGTCGAAGCTGCCCTTCGCGAACGGCATGTTGTGCGCCTCGGTCCGCACGGCGGTCACCTGGCCGGAAACGCCGGCGGCGGCGAACGTGGCCGCGGCCTCGTCCGGGGCGATCCACCAGTCGGCCGCCACGACCTGGACGCCGTACTCGCGGGCCAGGAACACGGACGTCGCGCCCTTGCCGGAGCCGAGGTCCAGGACCTGCATGCCCGGCCGCAGGTCGAGGTCCTGCGCCAGGTCCTCCAGCATCCACAGCGGGTTCGGGCCCATGTCCAGGTCGAGCAGCCAGGCCGGGTCGTACCGGGACGAGCGCGGATACCGGTCCGGGCGGGCAAGCGCGCCGATAGCTGTCACGGCCGCCGATTAGAACTGGTCACAAGCAGGCATGCAACCCAATTCACTCCGCTGCCGGCGGCACTGGATCGGCCTGGTCGGCCAGCCGCCGCAGCCGTCTGACCTCATCGATCAGACCCTGTCGACCCGCTTGAGACCACATGGGTGCTTGAGCTGCACTTCGGCGAGGAACCGGGTTCGCGTCGGGCCGGACGGCGCACCGTCCGGCCCTGGCGAATGCTCAGCTGCAGGTGGAACCGTTGAGCTTGAAGCCGGTCGGGGCGCCGGCGTTGCCGGTGTGGTTGGCCTGGTAGCCGATGGTGGTGGAGCCGCCCGGGGCGAGACTGCCGTTGTAGCTGACGTTGGTCGCCGTCACTGTGCCGCTGGCCGGGGAGTACGTGGCACTCCAGCCGCCGGTGATGGTCTGGCCGGAGGGCAGGGTGAAGACGAGGTTCCAGCCGTTGATGGCCGTGCTGCCCGTGTTCGTGATGGTGATGCTGTTGGTCAGGCCGGTGTTCCAGGCGTTGACCGCGTTGACGACCCGGCAGGCGCCGGAACCGCCCGGGGTGCTCGAAGGCGACGACGAAGGCGAACGCGAGGGCGAAGGCGAAGTCGAGCGCGACGGCGAGGCCGACACCGGCGGGGTGGTGGGGGTCGTGCCCCCGGCGGCGGTCATGATCGCGGTGATGATGCCCTGCTGGGTCACGGTGTTCGAGCTGCGGTTGAACAGGCCGAACCCGTACTGCCCGTTGTACCCGTTGTCCCAGTACGCGGTCGCGCCGCCGTACTTCTTCGCCGTGGCGACCAGGGCCTTGGCGAAGTTCGCGCGGTAGGTGTTGTTCGCCGAGTCGGCCGACGTCTTGTCGATCGCGCCGTACTCGCCGACCAGGAACGGGTACCCCTTGGCGACGAAGGCGTCATGCACCTTCTTCAGCATCAGGTCCATGTAGTCTTCCTGGCCCCAGGTCGACTTCTTGGCCGGGTTGGTCGCGGCCGCGCCCCACTGCGTGATGTTGCCGTCCTCCTGGCCCGCGAAATCCCACGGGTCGTAGTAGTGCACGGAGATCATGAGCCGCTGCTCGCCGCTGGGGATGGACGACGACCGATAGGCATCGGTGGGCAGCGAGAAGCCGTAACTGCCCGTCGTGTACTCGATGTTGGTGTTCCAGCCCGGCACGAGCAGCCAGCGGGAGGCGTTGGTGCCGCCCGTTCGCCGGACGGTGTCGACGAAGATCTGGTTGTACGCCACGATGTTCGAGTAGCACGGCTGGGTCGGGTTGCCGTACTGGCCGTCGAACTCCTCGTTCATCGACTCGAAGATCAGGTGGTCGTTGTAGCTCGCGAACTTCGTCGCGACCTGCTGCCACACCTTCTGGTACTTGGCCTTGACCGTGGTCTGGTCCGACGCGTCGCAGACCAGCCAGGAGCCGGTCACGCTCTTGTAGCCGTCGCCGTGCATGTTGATCAGCACGTACAGGCCGGAGTTGTAGGCGTAGTTGACGACCTCCTGGATCCGGTTCAGCCAGGCCGAGTCGACGGTGTAGTTCGGGCCGGACCCGATCTTGCCCAGGTACGAGACGGGGATGCGGATCGTCTTGAAGCCCGACGCCTTCACCCGGTCGATGAGGGCCTGCGTGATCACCGGGTTGCCCCAGGCCGTCTCGCTGGGAATGCCGTTGGCGTTGGCCTCCAGCTGATTGCCGAGGTTCCAGCCGGCGCCCATGTCGGCGACCAGCTGGGGAGCGGTCAGCTGCGCCGCGGCGTTGGCCGGGGTCGACCTGGCCACGCCGTACACGGCACCGGCGAGGGCCAGGGTGGCGGCGACGACGGCGAGCCCGGCCCTCCTAACTGTCAAACCCATGAGCATTCCTCTCGTACGGTCCAGAGGCACCGGACGAGGCGGAGTGTTGCCAGGGCCGCGGCGGGGTGTCAATCGACGCGCTTCGACGAACATGTTCGTCCGGCCGCCACAGGCCGCCGAGCAGCCAATATGCCCCGCGCCGGCCATGGACCGGCGCTGCATCTTTCGGAAACTACCGGCCCAGTACGCTGGCGGAATGATCGGCATCGGGGGATCTCTGCCGCGCGCTGGAACCCTGAAAACATGGCTGACGTGGCTGCTCGTCGCGCCGTTCGCGATCTGGGCGGCGGCGCGGGTGTCCGGCCTGGAGCCCGGTTACCCGGCCATCCAGCTGCTCGCCTTCACCCCGTACGCCGCGCTGGCGTCGCTGGTGCCGCTGGCCCTCGCGGTACTGACGAAACGGCTCTGGCCCGCGATCGTCGCGGCGGTGGTGGCGGTCGCGTTCGCCGCCTGCATCCTGCCGCGCTGGATCGCCGACGCCGGCGCCGGGACCACGGCGGGACCGACGCTGCGGGTGATGACCGTGAACATGTTGTACGGCCAGGCCGATCCCGCCCAGATCGTGCGCCTCGTCCGCGACGGCGCGGTCGACCTGCTCGCCATGCAGGAGTACACCGCGGAGGGCCAGGCCGCCATGCGGGCGGCCGGGCTGGAGACGGCGCTGCCGTACACGGCGACCTATCCGCGGCCCGACGCCGGCGGCTCGGCCGTCTACAGCCGCTTCCCGCTCGCCGAAACCGGATACCGCCAGCTCGCCGGCGGCTTCTTCCAGGCGCACGCCAAGGTGCGGGTGCCGGACGGCCCGGAGGTGTACGTCGAGTCGGCGCACCCGTGCGCGCCCATGGGCCGCGGCTCGAGTGCCTGCTGGGTGGCCGACCTCGCGGCGCAACCGGCGGCGACCCCGGGCGGCCCGGTCACGGTCCTGATGGGCGACTTCAACTCGACCCTCGACCACAAGGCGTTCCGGCGCGTGGTGACGAAGGGGTACCACGACGCCGCCGACGTCGCGGGCGCGGGGCTGGCCACGTCATGGCCGTACGACGACCGGTGGTACTTCCCGAGCGTGACCCTCGACCACATCCTGACCGACCAGCGCGTCGGCGTGCGCCACGTCGTGGTCTACCGCATCGCCCGCAGCGACCACCGGGCCGTGTTCGCCGAGCTGGCCCTGCCGAAAGCCGCCGGCTGACCCCTCAGACGGTGCCCTCGTGCGCCGGGTAGTCCAGGACCACCGCCCCGCCGGTGGCGTAGTTGGCGACGTCGGCGGCCACGGCCCGGCCCTGCGGCGACGCCCTCGATGCGGTCAGGGCCGCGGCGTCGGCGAACTCGGCCTCGAAGACCGCGAAGTACGGCGTCCCGCCCTGCGCGGCCGTCACGTCGAAGCTGTACCGCCACGCGAGCAGCCCGGGCATGCGCGCGACGAGCGGGAGGTGGGTGCGCACGTAGTACTCGCGGAAGTGCCCGGGATCGGCGGGCTCGGGATACAGGACCACCAGCTTGTGCACGAGCGTCGTCCCCCTGCTTCGGAAATCGAATCACCGCGGTTGACGCTACTGTATCGATTATCGAAGCATCAAGAGGAGTGACGCAGGCGATGACGGTACCCACACCAGGCCGCCCGGTTCGCGGCTCGAACACCGGCCGCCCCCTCATGGCCGCCCTCGACCTGTTCGGCCGGCGCTGGAACCTGCGCATCGTCTGGGAGCTGCGAAACGGCCCGGTCGGCTTCCGCGCGCTGCAGGAGCGCTGCGACAACATGTCCTCCAGCGTCCTGCGGCAACGGCTGACCGAGCTCGTGGAGACCCGGCTCGTCACCCAGCAGCCGGACGCGGCGTACCTGCTCACCGACCTGGGCCGCGGCGCCTACCAGGCGCTGCGCCCCCTCGACCGCTGGTCCGCCGCCTGGGCCGCGGCGCTTGAGGAGCGCCGCGAAAGCTGAACGGTGCCGGTCTGCGGGCAGGCAGCGGCTTCCGCGATACCTTCGCAGCCGATATATTGGACCGCGTGGAGACACCGCTGCGCGAGCCCACGTTTCTGATCCTCACCGCCCTGGCCGGTGAACCCCTGCACGGGTACGGCCTGATCGCCGAAGTCGACCGCCTGTCCGGCGGGCGCGTCTCGCTGCGGCCCGGCACCCTGTACGGGGCGCTCGATCGCCTCGTCGACGCCGGTCTGGTGCGCGTCGATCGCGAGGAGCTCGTCGAGGGCCGGCTCCGCCGCTACTACCAGCTCACCGAGCCCGGCGGCGAGGTGCTGGCGGCCGAGACCGAGCGCATGCGCCGCAACGTCGCCGCCGCGACCGCTCGGCTGCGGGCCGTCAAGGCCACGCCCCGCCTCAGCGGAGGGGTCGCATGAGCGGGGACGATCTGGAACGCCGCTACGCGCGCTGGACGGCCCTGTTCTATCCGGCGGACTATCGGCGGGAGCGCGGGTCGGAGCTGGTGGACACCTACCTGTCGCTGGCCACGCCCGGGCGCACGCGACCCTCGGCCGCCGACGTCGCGGATCTCGCGGCCGGTGGGCTGCGCCAGCATTTCCGGGTCGCGCAGGGGCTCGGGCCCGGCTTCCGGCTCGCCGGACTGCTCGCGCTGGCCACGGCGTCCGCGCTCGCGGCCGGGTGGGCGGTGCTCGAGGCGGTGGCGCCCACGACGCCGTGGTTCCGCCACGTCGGGCCGTTCCTGTCGCTCGGCGTCGTCGCGTGGGCGGCCTGGCTGGTGGCGGCCGTCGTGCACGTGGTCGCGCCCGGAAGGTGGTACCGGTGGGCGGCCGGACTCGCCGTGCTGTCGACCGCGGGGCTCGTGCCGGCCGCGGCGCTGACCGGGCTGCCGCGGCCGCCGTTGTTCGTGCTGCTGCCCCAGCTCGCGCTCGGGATCGTCGCGCTCGGCGCGGGCGGGCGGCGACCGGTGTGGGTGCGACTGGTGCCGCTCGTCGCCGCGGCGGCGGGCGTGGCGGCGGCCGCCGGTGCCGCGCCGGACGTCGTCTCCTTCGGCGGGTACTACTACGCCGGCGCGATGGCCCTGCCGGTCGCCGCGGTGACGCTGCTGGTCGGCGGTGCGCTGCTCGCGCTCGGCCTGGCCGCCCGGAGCGACTCCCGCGGCGTGTGGGCGCTGCTGATCCTGCTCACGCCGATCGGGCTGCTCGCCCTGAACGCGCTCGCGCCGATGCTCGCCGACACGGGCCCCGGCCGGCCCCTCGTCGCGGAGTGGTCGGCCATGGTGCAGGCGTCGGTGCTGGTCCTGATCGCCGGCCCGGCCTCGCTGCCGCTGGCCCTCGCGGCACGGGGCCGGCTGCCGTCAGGGAAGCCGTAGCACGGGCAGCGCCTTCTCCGCGGCCTCGCGCGTCTCGGCATCGAACACGACGAGCCGGACGAGCTCGATGCCGGGCGGCAGCGTGCGGAAGACCGTGAACGCCTGCCGCGCCGCGTCCTCCTTCGGCCACCGGTAGATGCCGGACGAGATCAGCGGAAACGCCACCGACGAGGCCCCGAGCCCCGCCGCGACCTCCAGCGAGTTCCGGTAGCAGTCCCGCAGCAGCCCCGCCCGGTCCTCGGTGGCGCTCCACACCGGCCCGACCGTGTGCACCACCCACCGCGCCGCGAGCCGCCCCGCCGTGGTCGCCACGGCCTGGCCCACGGCAAGGCCGCGCCCGTAGTGGCCGGCGCGCAGCTTCCGGCAGTCCTCCAGGATCGCCGGGCCGCCCTTGCGGTGGATGGCGCCGTCCACCCCGCCGCCGCCGAGCAGCGATGAGTTCGCGGCGTTGACGATGACGTCCACCCGCGCCGCGGTGAGGTCCCCCGTGACGAGCTCGACCGTCACGGCGAGTCCAGCGTGGGCAGGAGCCGCTGCGCCGCGCTGCGCATGTGCCGGGTCATGGCCTCCCCCGCCGCCGCCCCGTCGCGGGCGTCGATCGCGGCCAGGATCGCGCGGTGCTCCTCCAGCGTCAGCTTCGCGTGCTCGGCGTCGTTCAGGGCGCGCTCCACCCACACCCGGATCAGCGACCGCACGCTCTGCAGCATGTCGCGCAGCAGCACGTTGTCGGCCGCCGCCGCCAGCTCCTGGTGGAACAGCATGTCGGCGGTGACGAACGTCGAGAAGTCGTCGAGGCTCTGCTCCATGGTCGCCGTGTGCTCGGCCATCAGCCGGCGGGAGGCGTCCGTCGCGCGCGTCGCGGCGAGCGTGGCCGCCTGCGTCTCCAGGCCGTGCCGGACCTCGATCAGCTCGCGGGTCTTGTCCGAGCGCAGCAGCAGCCCCCACGACAGGGTCTGCGGCAGCAGCTCCGAGGTGCCTCCGCTGAGGTACGTCCCGGAGCCGGGACGCACCGTCACGATGCCCAGGATCTCCAGGGCGGCGAGAGCCTCGCGGACGGCGGAGCGGCCGACGCCCATCAGCTCGGCGAGCTGGCGCTCCGGAGGCAGCCGGTCGCCCTGGGCGACGGCGCCGCTCGCGATGTAGTCGAGGAGACGACGCGTGACCTCGGCCATCGCGGTTTGACTCTTGATCGTGCCGCCCAGCGCGGCGCTGAGGCCGTCGGAGGCGGAGGAGGTCGTCATGTGCCAATCCTAGCAACCGGTCAACCAAAAATTGGTCAACCGGTTGACAGGTTGTCCAATCACGGTGAGTATCGACGTACACCCAGACACCCACCCGTCGATATAGGAGCCCCCGGATGTCCGCCGACACCCCGCAAACCGCCCCAATCGCACGACAAGCGATCCGCAAGGTCGTGCTGCGCCTTGTGCCGTTCGTGGCCCTGATGTTCTTCATCAACTACCTGGACCGCACCGCGATCGGGTTCGCCGCGCCGAACGGCATGAACCGGGACCTGGGGCTGAGCGCCGCTCAGTTCGGCTTCGCGTCCGGCGTCTTCTTCATCGGGTACATCCTGCTGGAGGTGCCGAGCAATCTCGCCCTGCACAAGATCGGCGCCCGCCGGTGGCTCGCCCGGATCATGGTGACCTGGGGCATCGTGGCGGTGCTGTTCACGTTCGTGCAGTCCTACACGCAGCTGTCCTGGCTGCGCTTCGGGCTGGGCGTGGCGGAGGCCGGGTTCTTCCCCGGTGCGATTCTCTTTCTCAGCCTGTGGGTCCCCAGCCGGTACCGCAGCCGGGTCCTGGGGCTGTTCTATCTCGCGCAGCCGCTGACCACGGTCGTCGGCGCGCCCCTCGCCGGCTGGCTGATCGGGCACGACGGCGTGTTCTTCGCGCTCGAGGGCTGGCGGTTCATGTTCCTCGGCGTCGGCGTCCCGGCCATCGCGGTCGGCGTGATCGCCTGGTTCTACCTGGCCGACTCCCCCGCCAAGGCCACGTGGCTCACCCCGGCCGAGCGGGACTGGCTGACGAACGAGCTTCAGGCCGAACAGCCGGCCCAGAAGGAGCACCACGACCTGCGCAAAGCCTTCACCAGCGGCCGGGTGTGGACGCTCAGCCTGATCTACTTCGGCTTCATCTACGGCCTGTACGCGCTCGCGTTCTTCCTGCCCACCATCATCGCCGGCTTCCAGGAGCAGTACGACACCAAGTTCGGGCTGGTCGAGAAGGGCCTGATCACCGCCATCCCGTACCTGCCGGCCGCCCTGGCGCTGTTCCTGGCCACCCGGCACGCGACGAGGCACGGCGTGAAGACCGGCCACATCGCGATCCCGGCGGTGACCGGCGCGATCAGCATCCCCCTCGCGCTGTTCGCCGGCTCGCCCGCGCTGACCGTCGTGATGATCACGATCACCGCCTGCTCGATCTTCGCCGCGCTGCCGAACTTCTGGACCGTGCCGACGCAGTTCCTCACCGGTGCCGCGGCCGCCGCCGGCATCGCGCTCATCAACACCATGGGCAACGTGGCCGGGTTCGCCGCGCCCTACGTGACCGGCTGGCTCGCCGACGCCAACGGCGGGGACTACAAGGTCGCGTTCTTCGCGGTCGGCGGGTTCATGATGCTCTCCGCCGTCCTCATGCTCGCCCTCAGCCGCCGCGACCGGGTGGCCGTCGCGGCGCGCGTCCCCGCTCCGGCCGGGCACTGAACGGGAGCCGTGACATGACCCGCCTGTTCAACGACCCCGCCGCGTTCGCCGACGAGATGCTCGAGGGCTTCGTCGCCGCCCACGGCCACCGCGTCCGCGCCGTGCCGGGTGGCATCGTGCGCCACGCGACCAGCACCGGCAACGTGGCCGTCGTGGTCGGCGGCGGCTCCGGGCACTACCCGGCCTTCGCCGGCCTGGTCGGGCCCGGGCTCGCCGACGGCGCCGTCATCGGCAACGTGTTCGCCTCCCCGAGTGCCCGGCAGGTGGCCGCGGTCGCCCTGGCCGCCGAGCAACGCGCCGGCGTCCTGCTCACCTACGGCAACTACGCCGGCGACTGCCTCAACTTCGACGCCGCCCAGGACGAGCTGCGCGCCGCCGGGATCGCCGTCGAGACGGTCAGGGTCACCGACGACATCTTCAGCGCCCCCGGCGGCGAGCGCGACAAGCGCCGCGGCATCGCCGGCGACCTGGTGGTGTTCAAGGTCGCCGGGGCCGCCGCCGCCGAGGGTCGCCCGCTCGCGGAGGTGGCCGAGCTGGCCCGGCACGCCAACGAGCGCACCCGCACCATGGGCGTCGCGTTCTCCGGCTGCACGCTGCCGGGCGCCGCCGAGCCGCTGTTCTCGGTCCCCGCCGGGCGGATGGCGATCGGCCTGGGCATCCACGGCGAGCCCGGGCTGGAGGAGACCCGCCTGCCCACCGCGGACGAGCTCGCGTCGCTGCTCGTCGACTGCCTGCTCGCCGAGCGCCCGGCCGGCGCCGGTGACCGGGCGGCCGTCCTGCTCAACGGCCTCGGTTCCGTCAAACACGAAGAGCTTTTCATCGTGTACGGCCAGATCTCCCGCCTCCTCGCGCAACTCGGCATCACGGTCGTGGCGCCGGAGGTCGGCGAGCTGTGCACGAGCTTCGACATGGCCGGCGTCTCGCTGACCCTGACCTGGCTCGACGACGACCTCGAGCGGCTGTGGCTGGCCCCGGCGGACTCGGCCGCCTTCCACCGCGGCACCGTGGAAGCCGCGCCACGCACACCCCAGGTCCACAGTGTACGGTCGAGCGCGCCCGAATACGCCCCCGCCGACGCCGATTCCCAGGAGGCCGCGGCCACCCTCGCCGAGGTGTTCGCGGCGATCGAGGCCACCGTCGACGCCCACGCCGAGCAGCTCGGCCACATCGACGCGGTGGCCGGCGACGGCGACCACGGCATCGGCATGCAGCGCGGGGCCAGGGCCGCTGCGGCCGCCGCGAGAGACGCCCGCGACCGCGGCGCCGGGGCGGGCACGCTGCTCGCCGCGGCCGGCGACGCCTGGGCGGAGCGGGCCGGCGGCACCTCCGGCGCGCTGTGGGGCATCGCCCTGCGCCGCATGGGCCAGGTCGTCGGCGACACCGGCCGCCCGGGACCGTACGTGACGGCCCGCGCGCTGCGCTCGGCCCGGGACGGCATCTGCGCCGCCGGCGGGGCCGAGCTCGGCGACAAGACGATGGTCGACGCGCTCATCCCGCTCGACGAGGCGTTCGCGGCGGCGATGCGCGACGGCGCGACGACCACCGGCGCCTGGGACGCGGCCGCCACGGCCGCCGAGCGGGCCGCCGCCGACACCTGCAACCTGCTGCCACGCAAGGGCCGGGCCCGGCCGCACGCCGAGCGCAGCCTCGGCACCCCGGACGCGGGCGCCGTCTCGCTGAGCCTCATCGCCCGGACCGTCCACAGTGTCCTGTCAAGCCGAAAGGTGTCCACCCCATGAGCAAGCTCCGCATCGTCGTCGGCTCCGACGACGCCGGCTACGACTACAAGGAGGCCCTCAAGAAGGACCTGGAGGGCAGCGACCGGGTCGCGACGGTGCTCGACGTGGCCGGTTCCCCCGACCAGGCGTACCCCGACGTCGCCATCGCCGCCGCCGAGCTGGTCGCGAGCGGCCGGGCCGACCGGGCGCTGCTCGTGTGCGGCACCGGACTCGGCGTGGCGATCGCGGCCAACAAGGTCCCCGGCATCCGCGCCGTCACCGCCCACGACAGCTTCTCCGTCGAGCGCTCGGTGCTGTCCAACAACGCCCAGGTGCTCACGTTCGGCCAGCGGGTGATCGGCCTGGAACTGGCCCGGCGGCTGGCCCAGGAGTGGCTCACCTACGAGTTCGACGCGGCGTCGGCGTCCGCCGGCAAGGTCGGGCGGATCACCGCCTACGAGTCGCGGAGCGCGGCGTGACCCGCGTCCTCGGCGTGAGCCTGAAGATGTACTTCGGCTACGCCCAGACCCTGCGCTGGTGCGAGTCCGTCGTGGACCGCGTCGGCGACCACCCGGCCCTGCGCGACGGGCGCGTCCAGCTGTTCGTCCTGCCGTCGTTCCCGGCCATCGCCGCGGCCGCCGAGATCTTCCGCTTCACCCCGATCGCGACCGGCGCCCAGGACCTGTCCACCCAGGACAGCGGCGCGCACACCGGCGACGTCAGCGGCTCCATGATCCACGAGGCCGGCGGCCGCTACGTCGCCGTCGGGCACGCCGAGCGCCGCCGCGACCACGGCGAGACCGAGGCGATCGTGGCGGCCAAGACCACGGCCGCCCGGCACAGCGGCCTCACGCCGGTGGTGTGCGTGGGCGACGGGGAGGCCGTCCCGGACGGGCCGCTCGTCGTCGCCTACGAGCCGGTGTGGGCGATCGGCGCCGACAAGCCGGCGGAGCCGGAGCACATCGCGGCCGTCTGTGCGGGGCTCATGGCGCCGGGCCGCGCGGTCGTCTACGGCGGCAGCGCCGGGCCGGGCCTGCTGACCAAGCTCGGGCCGGCCGTCGACGGGCTGTTCCTGGGCCGCTTCGCGCACGACCCGGCGGCCCTGGCGGACGTGGTGGACGAGGCGGCGTCATGACGGTCGGGCTCTCGACGTATGCGTTCTTCTGGCAGTACCACCACACGAACCCGAATCCGATCGGGCTGGACGCGATGCTGGACCGCACCGCCGACCTCGGCGCCGAGCTGTTCCAGATCTGCGACTACCCGCGGATCGAGGAGTTCGACGCGGGCGCCCTGCGCGACCTGCGCCGCCATGCCGAGCGCCGCGGGATCGCGCTGGAGCTCGGCACGCGGGGCGTCACGCCGGTACACCTGGGGCGCTATCTCGACCTCGCGAAGGCGCTCGGCGTGACGCTGGTGCGCAGCATGGTCGACACCGACACCGACGCCGACGACGCCGTGCCGCTGTTGCGGGCGGCGCTGCCCGCCTACGAGCGGGCCGGGGTGACCATCGCCCTGGAGACGTACGAGAAGGTCGCCACGGCCACGCTCGTCGACGTCGTCGCCGCCGTCGGCTCGCCGAACCTCGGCATCTGCCTCGACCCGGCCAACTGCGTCGCCGCGCTGGAACACCCCGCCGAGACCATCGCGAAGACCGCCGCCTGGGTGCGCAACATCCACGTCAAGGACTTCGCCTTCACCCGCAAGGACGGCTGGGTGGGCTTCACGCTCGCCGGCTGCCCGCTGGGCGAGGGACTGCTGGACTACCCCGCCCTGCTCGCCGCGGTACGCCCGGCCGAGCGCGGCATCAACCAGGTCATCGAGCACTGGCTGCCCTGGCAGGGCGACAGCGCCACGACCTGCGAGCTGGAAACCGTCTGGACCGCCACCAACACCGAAACCCTGAGGAGCTGGAACTCATGAGCGAGCAGAAGCTGACCATCGCCGTCGTCGGAGCGGGCGGCAAGATGGGGATGCGCATCTCCGACAACCTGCAGCGCAGCGACCACACCGTCTACTACTGCGAGAACTCCCCGGCCGGCACCCAGCGCACCCTCGACGCGGGCCGGGCCGTCACCGGCACCGGCGAGGCGGTCGCCGAGGCCGACGTCGTCATCCTGGCCGTGCCCGACATCGCCCTCGGGCCGGTCTCCGCGGCCGTCGTGCCGCAGCTGCGGCCGGGCACCGTCGTGCTGACCCTGGACCCGGCCGCCGCCTACGCCGGGCTGCTGTTCCCGCGCGCCGACATCGAGTACGCGGTCGCGCACCCGTGCCACCCGTCGGTGTTCCTGCAGCGCAGGACCCAGGCCGAGCTGGACGACACGTTCGGCGGGATCGCCGCGCCCCAGGACGTCGTGGCCGCGCTGGAGTCGGGCGATCCCATCAAGACGGCGGTCGCCGAGCAGGTCATCCGCCTGATGTACGCCCCGGTGCTCGAGGTGCACTGGGTGACCGTCAAGCAGCTGGCGTACCTCGAGCCGACTCTCGTCGAGGTGGTCGCCTGCATGATCGGCGACCTGCTCAACGACGCCCTGCGCGAGACCGTCGACACCGTCGGCGTGCCGGAGCCGGCGGCCCGCGCGATGCTCATGGGCCACGTCCAGGTGGCGCTGGCGAACGGGCTGCGCGGCGACAACCCGTTCTCCGACGCCTGCCTGATCGCGATGGACTACGGCCGCGAGAAGATCATCAAGGACGACTGGAAGTCCATCTTCACCGACGACCAGCTGGACAGCGTGCTCAAGCAGATGCTGCACCTCGACCACATCCACCGCTGAGCCGTTTGCTACACCAGCGACAGTGCCTTGTCGCTGATCACGCAGTGCAGCCCGAACAGCTCGGCCCGCCGCTTCGCGAACTCGGCCAGGCCCGGGGTGTCGGCGTAGTCCAGCGCGTAGAGGTCCAGCCCGTAGCGGGGCAGCTCCTCGGCGACGCGGGCGTGGCCCTCCAGGATGTCGGCGGGCCACGGGCCGTAGCCGTCGTCGGTCCACCGGGCCGAGAACGACTCGAAGAGGATGCCGTCGACGTGCTCGGCCATGTCCGGCAGCATCCCGAAGCCGCGGTTGGCCAGGATGTACCCGTCCCCGGCGGCCTCCCGCAGGCTCGCCACGAGGGCGAGGACGTGCGGCAGGTCCTCCGGGTAGGTCAGCTCCACGTTGAGCGTGTCCAGGAACAGCCCGTCGAACCCCGCGGCCAGGGCGGCCCGGGCCTGGCCGAGCACGTGCTCGGTCCAGCCCGGGTGCCCCGCGTGGACGTACGCCCCGCCCCAGTCGGGGTTGCGCTCGGCCCGCTGCCACGGCGCCGGCGGCCCCTGGTCCTCCGACAGCGACAGGTACGCCAGCGTCTCCACCCCGGCCGCCCGCAGCACCTGCAGGTCCACCGGCCGGTAGAACTCCGGCTGCAGCACGGCCCGCTCGTAGTGCCGCAGGTCGCCGAGGCGCCCGGCGCCGTAGTAGAAGACCAGCGGCGTCATCGGCGGTACCACTCCACGGTGCGCCGCACGCCCTCCTCCAGCGGTACCGCCGGCTGGAACCCGGTCAGCGCCCGCAGCAGCGAGAGATCGGGGCAGCGCCGGGTCACCGCGCCCGCCGCGCCCGGGGCCGGTTCGAGCTCGGCGTCGCTGCCGGTCAGCCGCAGCACCAGCTTGGCCAGGTCGGCGATGCCGGTCTCGCCGGTGTCGTCGCCGATGTGCACGATCCTCCCGGCCGCGGCGGGCGTGGCCATCAGCCGCACGATCGCGTCGACGGCGTCGTCGACGTAGCAGAACGCGCGGGTCTGGTCGGCGCCCGGCACGCGGAACGGCCGCTCGCCGGCCATCGCCCGCATGGCCATCTCGGGGATGGCGTGGTCGGTGCCCATCCGCGGGCCGTACACGTTGTGGAACCGCCCGACGACCGCGTCGAAGCCGCGGGCCCGGGCCCCGTGCAGGAACGCCGCCTCGCCGAGCAGCTTGCTGATGGCGTAGGCGTAGCGGGGCGCGGTCACGTCGTGGACCGCGATCGGGGCCGCCTCGCCGGTCGGCACCGGCGCGATCCCGGCCTCCACCGCCCCGGCGTACACCTCGCTGGTGGAGGCGAAGAAGACGCGGTCGCCGGGCGCGAGCCAGTCGACGAGGTGCAGCGCGCTGAGGCTGTTGACCCGCACCACCCGGGCCGGGTCGGCCTCCACGTTGCGCACTCCGACGACGGCCGCGAGCAGGTAGATCTGGTCGAAGCCGCGGGGCATCTGCCGCCATGTGCGCGGGTCGGTGAGGTCGCCGTCGCGCACCCCGACCCGCGGGTCGCGGGCCAGTTCGGCGAAGTCGGCGTCGTCGCGGCCGCGGGAGAAGTCGTCGACGATGGTCACCTCGTGCCCGTCGGTGACGAGCCGCCGCGCGAGGTGCAGGCCGATGAACCCGGCGCCGCCGAGCAGCAGGGCCCTCATGCCGACACCGCCTGCGGGCGGTAGCCGATGCCGGCGTACCGCACGCCAGCCCGGTTCAGCGCCGCCTCATCGAGGATGCGCCAGGAGTCGAACACGAACAGCGGCTTGCTGGCCCCGAGCACCGAGTCGAGCTCGATGGCGCGGTAGTCGGGATGGTCGTTGATGACGAGCACCGCGTCGGCGTCGCTGAACGCCTTGTCGAGGCTGGTCGGCTCGCCGCCGTACTGGCGGATGACGGTGTCGGACACGAGCGGGTCGTGGCCCAGGACGGTCAGGCCCGCCTCGGCGAAGACCGGCATCATCGCCGCGATCGGGGTGCCGCGCATGTCGTCGGTGGCGGGCCAGCCCTTGTACGCCCAGCCGAGCACGGCCAGCCGCGCGCCCTGGGTGCCCTCGAACGCCTCGCGGATCAGCCCGACGACGGTCCGGGCCACGTGCACCGGCAGGTACTCGTTGAGCCGGCGGGCCGGCTCCACCAGGAACGGCGGGCGGTCGCCGGCCTCGCTGATCAGGATGTACGGGTCCTTGGACAGGCAGCCGCCGCCGACGTAGCCGGGCTTGGCCAGGTCGGGCCGCGGGTAGTCGACGTTCGCGGCCCGGATGACCTCCAGCGGGTCCAGGCCGTGGCGCTCGGCGATGAGGGCGATCTCGTTGCCGTACGCGTAGATGAGGTCGGTGTGGCAGTTGTTCGCGAGCTTCGTGAGCTCCGCGGTCTCCAGGCCCGTCACCGGCACCAGCCGCTCGGCCAGCCCTCCGAACAGGTCGAGCCCGGCGTCGAGGCTCGCCTCGTCGAGGCCGCCGATGACCTGCGGCAGCTCGACCAGCTCGCGCAGGGCCTGGCCCTGGATGGTGCGCTCCGGCGCCATCACGAGCTTGACCTCGCCCCACGCCTCCAGCAGCGGCGGCAGCACGACGCGGCGGCTGGCGCCGACCGGGACGGTACTGCGCACCACGACCAGCGTCCCCGGCGCGCACCACTCGGCGACCTGGCGGGCGGCGGCGGCGAGGTTGGTCAGGTCGGGGCGCTGGGTCTGCGGGTCGACCGGCGTGGAGACGCAGATGACGGCGGCGTCGACGGTGTCGCGGGGCAGCGCGGTGTCGATGAACACCGAGGAGCCGACGTGCTCGGTGAGGGCCTCGGCCACGCCGGGCTCGTAGATGTGCGGCCGGCCCCGGTTGAGCGAGTCGACGACGGCCGGCTGCACGTCGACACCGTGGACGATGAAGCCCTTGCGGGCGAGGGCGGCGGTGAGGGTCAGGCCGACGTAGCCCATCCCGATGACGCCGATGGTGCGTGCCATGGATCGTTGTCCCTTCGTGAAAAGGTCAGCCGCAGGGCGCGGCGACCCGGTCGAGCTCCCGCGCGGTGACGGTGCCCAGGAAGCGTTCGGTGCGGTAGTGGCCGCAGGCGGCCCGCACGTCGGCGGGCCGGGCGGCGTAGTCGACGGCGAGCACCGTCTTGCCGGCGTCGCGCAGCGCCCGCGCGTCGGCGAGGTTCTCGGCGCAGTAGTCCTCGGTGCAGGGCCGGTCGGTGGCCCGGAAGAACAGTTCCTCCAGGCCGATGGCGTCGATGGCGTCGGTGTAGCCGGGGTAGTGGCGCAGCTCCGGCGAGTTCTGCGGCACCACCCAGAACCCCGGTCGCTTCTCCCGCGCGTAGGCGCTGATCCGCGCGATGAGCGCGACCATGGCCGCGGCGAGCTTGTCCCGGGTCCAGCCGGGCACGAGCTTCAGGTCCAGCTCCTCGTAGGCGAGCGGGGTGTCCAGGTACACCCCGTCGAACCCGGCGACGAGCGCGCGGTCGACCCGCGGCCGCACGACCCGGTCCCACCACCGCTCGTCCCAGTACCGCACGAAGAACTCCTCGGGCCAGTCCTCCCACCGGTTGAGCACGAGGTCGCCGGCGTCCTTGGCCAGCGGCCCGTACTCGGGGCGGAACTGCTCGATGCTGCCGATCTCGAAGTAGGCGAGGACCCGCTTGCCCGAGCCGCGCAGCGCCGTGATCTCGTCGGGCCGGAACCAGTCCGAGGCGGCGTCGCGGGCCAGGTCGATGACGGCGAGCCGCTGCGGGGCCTTGCCCAGCGCGTCCAGCTTGCCGTCGGCATAGCCCTGGAGTTGGTACAGCCAGCCGTCCGCCGTGACCGGCGGCTGTGCCGGTGTGCAGGCGGCCGCGAGCAGCAGCGCGGCGGCGAGCGCGACGCCGCGCCGGGCCCGCGGCGCCCTCACCGTTCGGCGCCGTCGAGCGCGGCCCAGATCGCCTTCACCGACTCCGCCAGCGTGTACTCGGGCGCCCAGCCGAGCACGGTCGCGGCCCGGCCGATGTCGGCGCGCATCCAGTCCACGCCGGCCGAGCGGGCCGGGCCCATCCCCTGCTCGGCGATCGCCCCCGTGTACCCGGCCGCCTCCGCGAGGTGCTGCACGGCCTCGCGGGCGGTCACCGCGCGGCCGCTGGCGATGTTGATCACCCCGGCGCCGTGCTCGGCCGCGACGGCCGCGGCGAGCACCGCGGTGGCCACGTCGCGCACGTCGACGAAGTCCCGGTAGGCGCCGAGCGGCCCGAGCGGCACCCGGCCGGACGCCCCGGCGAGGGCGTCGCGGATGAGCAGCGCGGCCCGGCCCAGCAGGTTGTCGCGGTGCAGGCCGGGGCCGATCGGGTTGAACACCCGCAGCGTCACGCCGTCGACCCGGCCGGCCGCGGTGGCCAGCTGCAGCAGCCGGGTGGCGGCGAGGTGGGTCGCGCCGTACTCGCCGACCGGGGCGCACAGGTGGTCCTCGGCCACGCTCGCGCCGTGCGCGACCTTGCCGTACTCCCCCGCCGAGCCGAGCCGGACCAGCCGTGCGCCCGGGGCGACCGCCGCGACCGCGTCGATGAGCTTGGCGGTGACGACGGTGTTGGCCTCGGCGAGCTCGGCCGCGGTGCCGCTGAGCCGCCCGGTGCAGTTCACCACCACGTCGGGCATGGTGTCGCGCAGCAGCGCGGCCAGGCCGTCGGCGTCGCCGGCGACGAGGTCGTGGCGGGCCCGCGACGGGCAGGCGAGCGCGCCGATGCGCGGGTCGCCGTCGAGGGCGGCGCGCACCGCCCCGCCGACGAACCCGGACGCGCCGAAGAGCAGAACCCGGGGCCTGGTCATGCCGCCACCCCGCTGTCCGCGCGCACCGGCAGCAGGGCCGGCTCGAGCTCGGCGAAGCGCCGGTTGGCCTCGTCGTACTCCTCGGGCCGGCCGATGTCGAGCCACAGCCCGTCGAAGTCGTAGCTGTTCGGGAACTGCCCCTGCCGCAGCAGGTCCTGCACCAGCTTGTCGAAACCCAAGGACAGGCCCGGCGGGTACGGCTCCAGTGCCTTGCGGGCCATCCCGTAGACGCCCATCGACACGCGGTGGCGGTAGGCGGGCTTCTCGGTGAAGCCGACCACCTTGCCGTCGATGACGTCGAGCACGCCGAACTCCATGCGGGTGGTCTGCGCCGCCGTGGCGATGGTGAGCGGGGCGCCGCTGATCCGGTGCTCGCCCAGCAGGTCGGCGTAGTCGAGGTCGGTGAGCAGGTCGCCGTTCATCACCAGGAAGTGCTCGGGCAGCTCGTCCTTGACCAGGAACAGCGGGCCGGCGGTGGACAGCGGCACGGTCTCCTCGACGTAGCCGATGTCCAGGCCCCAGCGGGCGCCGGTGCCGGTGAACGCGCGGATCAGCGGGCCCAGGTGGTTGATCGCGAGGGTCACGGACGTGAAGCCGCGGGCCGCGAGCTGCTCCAGGACGATGTCCAGGATGGCGTGCCGCTCGCCGATCGGCATGAGGGGCTTGGGCAGGGCGGTGGTGTACGGCCGCAGCCGGACGCCCTTGCCACCGGCCATGATGACCGCGTGCATGTGTAGGCCTGCTTTCTGGATGAGGTGTTCAGCGGTACTGCCGGACGCGGCCCAGCGACGGGGCGAGGACCAGCGCCAGGACCCCGAGCAGCAGCACGGTGCTGCCGAGGAAGGGCACGGCGGCGTGGGCCGCGAGCGCGATGGCGAGCGCGACGCAGAGCCGCCCGTGGCCGCCGTGGGCGGCGAGGACGAAGACGAGCAGGCAGGCCCCGGCCAGCACGACGCTCGCGGCGGCCATCGCCTCCGCCGCCGGGGTCAGCTGACCGGCCCGGCGCAGCAGCGCGAGGGCGACGGCCGAGGCCACGGCCGCGACGAGCGCGCAGGCGACGACGTCGGTGGCCAGGAACCGCCACAGCCGCAGCCGCAGCCGGCCCGGGCCGCCGTCGCCGTGCAGCAGGTCGCGGGCCCGCTCGCCGAAGCGGCGGGCCCGCCACTCGACGAAGCCCATCGACACCGCCAGGGGCAGGGTCGCGATGAGCACGTCGAGGCGGCCGGTGAGGTACGGCGCCTGGGCCAGCAGCACCAGCGCGGCGAGCAGCGCGGTGGAGCACACGACGAGCGCGAACGTGCCCCAGCGGCCGGCCATCGCCGCGCGCAGGCCGCGCCTCGACCCGGTGCCGGGGACCCGCCGGGCGCGGCTGACCGCCACCCCGAACGTGATCGCGACGCAGGCCAGGGCGGGCAGGATGGCGGCGACCGGCGACCACCGGCCGGCCAGCATGAACCCGCCGCCGGCCACGACGGCCGGGGACATGAGGGTCACCAGCCAGCCCTCGTCGCGGTAGAACAGCAGGACGGTGGCGGCCAGCTGGTACGCGGCGACCGCCGGGACCAGCGCCGCCGCGATCGCCCCGGCGCCGGTCGCGGCCAGCGCGGCGCCGAGCGCGGCGGCCACCGCGACCCCGGTGACGGACGCGCGGGCCAGGAACCTGCCGGCGGCGGGCTCGTCCCCGGCGTTGACGTGCTGGTGCGCGAGCCACGTCATGGCGCCCGCCCACACCCAGCCGAGCAGGCCCGCGGCGACGATGGGCAGCACCGGCGGGCGGGGCGAGGCGGCCAGCACGGCCGGGAACAGCGCGCTGGGCAGCAGGTACAGGCCCCCGTGCAGAATCTCGCGCACGCCCCCGGCCCGGGTCCGGCGGTGTGCTGAAGGCTCGTCGGCACCGGCGGCCTCGGCGAGCCGGGCCCGTACCGCGTCGGCGAGCTCGAACGCATTGTCGTAGCCGAAGCGGTCCCGGGCGGCCCGGTCGGTCACCCCGGCCGCCTCCAGCAGCGCGGCCAGCTGCAGCCCGTCGACGAACCGGGCGCCGTTGCGGGCCTGGACCTCGTCGACGAGCTCGGCCAGCGGGTCGGTGCCCGGCTCGGTGCCCGGCTCGAGGACGGGCAGCGCGACGGTGTCCTCCTCGGCCCAGCCCCGGGCCACGAGCGCCCCGCTCACCGCAGCGCCCCGGCGAACGTCCTGCCTGTGAGGGCGGGTTGTACGAGCCGGTCGTACAGGCCGCGGTAGGCCTCCAGCGACTGGGCCAGGGTGAACCGGTCGAGCACGCGCTGGCGGGACTGCACGGCCAGGCGGCGGCGCAGCTCCGGGTCGCGCAGCAGCGTGATGCAGGCCTCGGCGACGGCCTGGTGGTCGCGCGCGGGCACCACGAAGCCGGCGTCGCCGACGGCCTCCGCCACACCCCCGACGTTCGTGCACACCATGGTCCGGCCGCAGGCCATGGCCTCGATCACGGAGTACGGGAAACCCTCGGAGATGCTGGTGAGGGCCACGACGCTGCCGCTGTGATAGGCCGCCACCGCATCGGGTGCGCTGCCCTCCAGCTTCGCGCAGTCCTTGAGGCCGAGCGTGTCGACGAGCGCCAGGCAGCTGTCACGGTACTGCGTGTCGATCGCCGCCCCGTAGATGCGCAGCCGCGCGCCGGGGACCCGCCGCCGGACGATCGCGAACGCCCGGATGAGCGTGTGCAGGTCCTTGAGCGGGTCGATCCGTCCGACGTAGACGATCGTCGGCTCGTCGGGCTCGGTCTTCGCGCTCGGGAAGCGCTCCGGCGAGATGCCGTTGTACATCGTCCACATGCGATCCGGGTCCGCCCCGAGCCGCCGCTGCCAGCGCCCGTTGTACTCCGAGTGCGGCGCGAGGGCGTCCGCGAAGTGGTACGCGGCCCCGGCGAGGCCGCGGTGGAAGCCCAGCAGCAGCACCGCCACCGCGTGCGGCAGCCGGCCCGCCGCCTGTTCGAGGTACCGTTCCCGCAGGTAGACGCCGTGCTCGGAGATGAGCATCGGGGTGTCGTGGGCCCACTTGGCGGCCATCGCGACGAGCGTCGGCAGCCCGTTCATGGCGCAGTGCACCACGTCCGCGCGTACCGGCGGCACCGCGAGCGGCCGCAGCATGTGCCCGATCAGGTCGGCCGCCTGGGCGGCGTCGGCGAGCGTGAGCCGGGGCGGGCGGCCGGCGAGCGCCGGGTGTTCGGCCCCGTACGCCTCGGCCGCCTCGCCCCAGCGGTCCTGGAGCGCGCCGAGCGCCGCGTTGGCGCTCAGCGCGCGGGCCAGGTCGCCGCCCTCGGCCGCGTACTCCCACAGCCCGCGCAGCGCGAGCAGGAACCGGCTGCGCTGCACGGTGGCCCGCTGCGGGTCCGGGTCGGGCGGCGCCACGAGCGCGGTGAGCAGCCCGTCCAGCGCCGCCCGGAACATCGGGCCGGGGCGAGGGGCGTGCCGCTGACGCCGCCCCTCGCTCCACAGTGGAATGGACACCACCCGTTCCAGGTTGGCCGGCAGCTTCCACTGGACCTGCTCGGTGCCGTCGACCGTGAGCGCGACCGCCTCCCAGCGGTGCTCGCTCATGCCCTGCACCAGCTGGTCGCACCAGACGCTGACCCCGCCGTGCGCGTACGGGTAGGTGCCCTCCGACACCAGGGCCACCCTCACGAGCGCGGGCTCGCGGGGACGGTCACCGCCGTGGCGGCGGTCAGGGTGAACTTCGTCGAGACCTCGGGCCCGTACGTCGTGGCGCCCGTGCCCCGGGCCCCGCTGACCGTCATCGAACCGGCGGCCGGCGCGGTGACCGTGATGGTCTTCGCGGCCGGGTCGTAGACGGCGTCGGCGCCGGCGCGCAGGGCCGCGAAGTGGGCGTTGCGGGCGGTCGTGTACGCCGCCAGCGTCGGCCAGTCCGGGCTCAGCACGGGCACGTTGTAGTACGAGCTGTACTTGGCCAGGACCGCGTCCAGCCAGTCGGTCAGCAGCGTCTTGCCCGAGCCGTAGTCGCGCAGGTTCGCGATGTGGAAGGTGTGCGTGTACACCGATCCGGTCGCGAGGTGGGTCAGGGCCACGTTCGCCTCGGCGTCGAGCACCTGCGCGTACGTCAGGTTCGTCGGCCAGAACGGGAACTTCCCGCCGGGGCCGTAGAAGCTGTTGTAGAACGCGGTCTCCTCGGCCGGGTTCGTGGTGTGGTAGGCGATGTTCGTCGGCCAGTCCGGCACCACCGAGATCGCGGGCTCCATCGGGTGCACGATGTTGCAGTTGAAGCACGCCGGCACGTGACTCGGGAAGGACATGTTGCCGTGCAGGTACTGCACGCCGAGCGCCTTCGCCGCCGCCAGCAGGTTCGGGTTCGACGCCATCAGGCCGTGATCGGTCGGCGGGTCGACGTCGTCGTCCGGGTTCGGGTTGTACACGCCGAGGCCCGAGTACTCGCCGGTCTTCAGCACGGTGTTGGGCTGGGACAGGCCGAGGCGGGTGGCGACGGTACGGTTGCCGTTGATCTCGTTGTAGGTCGTGGTGTAGTCGGTGAAGTTCAGCTCCGGGTGGGTCAGCGTGTGGTTGACCCAGCGGAACTTCGTGGACAGGCAGCGGGTGGTGGCGGTCAGCGTGCTGACGTTGCCGTTCGGGCTGCAGGTGGACCCGGCGTTGAGGTTCGCGTCCCCGCCGTTGTAGGCCATCGTCATCGTCAGGCCCGAGGCCAGCGGGTACGTGCTGCGCAGGGCGGTCTGGCGCTGGTACACGTTGTAGGCGTCGTGGCCGGACATCGAGTAGCCCGGGTCGGACTCGATGTGCCCGTCCGGGTAGTAGTGGTCGGCGCTGTTGAACCAGTCGTCGACGTCGACGTCGAGGAAGTGCCGCTGCTCGCCCACGAACAGCCCGCGGCTGGCCCAGCGGAACATGTTGTACGTCAGCAGCTGCGACTGCAGCAGGTACTGGTTCGACGTGAAGGTCAGCGCGAGCCGCTCCCGGCCGTCGGTCGAGGTCGTGCGCACACCGAGGACGTCGGCCCCGTTCACCAGCACCGGATCGGCCGCGCAGCCGGCGGCGACGCGGGTGCGGTACACGTAGGACTGCAGAATCGGGACCTTGGCGGTCGACTTGAGCGAGTCGAACACGCCGGCGCCGTTCGCGGTCAGCGACGCCGGCAGGATCGCGTCACCGACGGCGCCCTCGCTGGACGGGTTCAGGCAGTAGTTCTCGGGGAACGTGCCGTAGCTGGTGTACAGCGCGGCCTGGCGCACGGCGTAGTCGCGCTCGTACGCCCACAGCGTGTTCCACTCGGTGCCGTCCAGGCCGCTGACGTACGCCCCTCCGCCGGCGTCGTAGAGCAGCATGCTGCTGGTGAGCAGGATCGCGTTGTACTTCCCGGCGCCGTCGGTGCGCACCAGGTTCGCGGCCGTGAGCGGCTGGTCCTTGGTGTAGAGCACGTCGTAGGCGGCGCCGACCCGGTCCAGCGTCGAGCGCCAGGTGTCCACGCCCCAGTCCGTGTTGTCCACGGCGACGACGAGCGCGCGCAGCCCTACTTTGGCCGGTGTCGCCGCCGCCGTGGCCGACGGCGCCGCCAGCGTCGACGCGCTTCCTTCGGCGGACTTGGCGTTCGCGCTGGGCTTCGTGACCTTGGGCCGGACGGTCAGGTCCCGCTTCAGTTGTACGGAGCCGGAGGCCTTCGGCAGCGGCGCGGGCGGCTTGACGGCCTTCGCCTTGGGCGGCGCCGGATCACCCAGGACGAGCGCGTGCTCGTGATCTTCCTTGGCGGGCGCCCGCTTCTTTGGTTCGGCGCTGGCGGATTGGGCAGAAGTGAGCACGAGGACAGCGCACACGAATGCAGTGGCGGACAGTCTGAGCAAAGCCATAGGAGCTCCGGTTCGGTCGGCTGTGCGGCGCGACGGGCGCACGAGGCCATCGCCGGGCAGCGTGACGGCGTGCCGGCGGAAATGTTTCAGGAACGAACCGAATGCTACGAGCTGCGAGCGGTCCCCAAGCGCAAGCGGAGTGTGACTTCGGGGGTGGTCATTTCCAGACGGTTGCGGCGACCCTGCGGAAGTTGCCGCCCAGGATCGCGTCGATCGCGTCCTGCGGATATCCGCGCTCGCGCAGCTTGCCGTCCACGGCGAGCAGCCCCTCCGGCGGCACGAACTCGACCGGCCCCCAGCGGGTGTACACCTCGGGGAACAGCTCCGGGCTCTTGCGCATCTCGTCCTGCAGGTCCGCGAGGTCGAACGAGTAGTCGGTGGCCATCCCCACGTGCTCGGGCCCGACCAGCTCCACGGCGTGGTCGACGTGCCGCACGAGCGCGTCGAGGGAGGCGTCGTTCTCGCCGAGGAAGATCCCGACCCCGGTGATGCCGACGACCCCGCCGGTCGCCGCGCACTCCCGGGCCTGCTCGTCGGTGATGTTGCGCGGGTGGTCCCAGACCGAGCGCATGCAGGAGTGGCTGTAGATGACCGGCTGCTCGGACACCGCGCACAGGTCCAGGCCGGTGCGGGTGCTGCAGTGCGAGCCGTCGACGACCATGCCGACCGCGTTCATCTCCCGCACCAGGGCCCGGCCGTAGTCGCTGAGCCCGTCGTCGTGTTCATCCAGGCAGCCGCAGCCGGCGGCGTTGCGGTTGTTGTAGGTGGGCAGCATCGTGCGCACGCCGAGGTCGTAGAACTCCTGGACGCGTTCGAGCCGGCCTTCGAGCGGCCCGGAGTCCTCCAGGTCGTACGCGACGGTGACGCCGTTGTTCGCCTCGGCCGCGTCGACGTCCGCGATGGTGCGCGCGGTCGTCAGCCGCTCGTCGGCGAGAATCTTCCGGGTCCAGTGGTCGATCAGGCCGCGGACGAGCTCGTAGCTGTGCGGCGCGAACCCGACGTTGACGGAGACGTAGCTGCCGCCCGGCCGTTGGTAGCGGGCCAGCTCGCCGATCTCGGCGCGATTGTTCAGCGGCAGGCAGCAGTGCTGCTCCCAGAGCAAACTCATGTCGTCGTTCCCCGGCCGATCAGTGGTGGATGGTTCTCGCGCAGCACGACGGTGGACCGCCACGGCCCGTGCAGCACGTGCGCGACGCCGGCGTGGACACCGCTCGCGAGCGCGGCCTCGACCGCGGCGCGGTTCTCGTCGAGCTGGTCGAGCTCCGCGTACTGCTTGTGCAGGTCGGTCCCGGAGATCCACAGCGTGATCTCGGCGCCGCGTTCGAGGGCCGCGCGGAGGTCGTCGCGCAGCGGCCCCGGCTCGGCTTCGGCGATGATGGCGTGCAGCCGCTCCTGCCCGCACGGCACACTCGGCGCGGCGGCGGCCTCGTCCGCGCAGCTCGGGCAGGCCTTGTCGCGCCGCGGGTGGAAGTGGCTCAGGACCAGGCCGACCTCTTCCACCGGCAGGCCGCACAGCGTGGTGGCCCCGGACACGGCGTGCTCGCTGTCGTCCGCGGCTATCCCACACGTGAAGTCGGGGCGCCGGCGGGCGGCCGCGAACGTCCAGCCGGGCCGCTCGGGCCCGGCCTGGCGCCGCGGCGGCCGGCGCACGACGACCGGGCGGCCGTCGCTGGGCAGGATCGCGGCGTACCGGAACGCGGCGGTGGGCACCTCCACGACGCCGAAGCGGCCCTCGGTCCGCAGGGCTGATGTGGCTTCCGGACCGCCTTCGAGGATCTCGTGCATCCGGAGCTGCTCGCGGGCCCGGTCGGCGTCGATGCCCAGCCTCCACGAGTTCACCGCAGCGCCCTGGTCGAGCTCGGCGATCAGCTCGTCACGCAGCGCCTCGGGGCGCGCGGACGCGAGCTGCTCCCGCAACCGGTCGCGGAGGGGTTCTGGCACCCGTCGAGCCTAGCTACTCTGGCGACCATGGAGAAGGTCGACTACGACGCCCGCCTGCACGGCGTGTACGCCGCGGGCCGCCAGATGTCCGCTTCGGCGCAACGCACGTGGATGGACACGTTCGCGGCGCACCTGCCGGCCACCCGGCCGCTGGTGTGGCTCGACCTCGGCTCGGGGACGGGCCGGATGACACCGGCGCTGGCCTCGGCCTTCGGCGGGCCGGTGTACGGCGTGGAGCCGTCCGCACGGATGCGGGAGCAGGCGGTGGCGCACGAGGCCGTCACGTACCTGGAGGGTTCCGGGGAGCGGATTCCGCTGCCGGACGCCTCGGTCGACGCGGCGCTGGTGTTCTTCGTGTGGCACCACGTGCGGGACCACGCCGCAGCCGCCCGCGAACTGTTGCGGGTCGTGCGCCCGGGCGGCCGGCTGTTCGTGCAGGCCAACTTCGCCGATTTGATGCCGGACGTCTGGTGGTTCCGGGTCGTCCCGGCGTGGCGCGAGGTGGACCGCGCGCAGTTCGGCACGTTCGACTCGGTGCTTGCCGACTTCGCCGGCGCCGGGTTCGCGCTGACCGCGCGGGAGTCGGTCCGGTGGGAACGGTCGGCCAGCCTGGCCGAGGACGCGGCGAAGCTCCGGATGCGCGCGGTGTCGGCGTTCGAGCTGATGGACGCCTCGGCGGCCGCGGCGGGCTTCGCCGCGATCGAGGCGGCACTGCCTTCGCTGGACGAGGGCCCGCAGTACGAGACGAACTCGCTGCTCGTCTTCTCGCGTTAGGCGGTCGCGGCGGCGACGAACATGGGGACGGCCAGCGTCAGGCGTCCGTTCCCGGCACGTTCGCGCTGTTCGCTCGTCCAGCGCCGATGCTCGTCCGCGGTGATCGCCCCGGTCGTCTGCGCGATGCCGGCGTGGCCGAGCAGCATCGCGCAGGCCGTGTCGCCGTCGAGGAGCAGCGTGTGCACCTCCAGCGTGGCGTCGCGGAAGCCGGCGTCCAGCAGGAGCGTGCGGTATGCGCGGGCGATGCGCGGGTGCGGGATCGTGGCTGCGCGAGCGTGCACGATCCGCCATGTCAGGTCGGCGTCGTCGGAGTCTATGACGATGGTGTCCCAGTCCTGGCCGATGAGCACGATGCGGCCGCCTGGTGCGAGGACGCGGCGGGCCTCGGTGAGCGCCGCCGCGGGGTCGGGGAGCATGTGGAACACCTTGTCGGCGCGGTACCCGTGCACCGCACCGTCCTCGAACGGCAACCGGTCGGCGTCGGCCTCGCGGAAGTCCAGGTGCGCGTAGCGGGCACGCGCAACGCCGAGCATCGAGGGGTCCAGATCGACGCCGACCGCACGGCCGGCGTGCTGCGCGAGTTCTTCCACTGCGCGCCCGGTTCCGCAGCCGACGTCGACGACCGTCACATCGGGTTCGAGCGTCAGGAGTTGGTAGCTTCGCGCCCGAATGGCCACCGCGTCCGGTGCGTTTTCGGCGGCGTCGAGCTGGCGGATGAGCGTGTCCGTGTCCGTGTGCGCGGAGTGCGTGGCAGGCATGCTTGGGAGTGTGCGACTTCAGGTGAACCTGAAGTCAACCCAACCGCGTTCGGAGTCGAGGAGTGGTTATGGAGTATGCGATCGGGGAGCTGGCGGCCCGGTTCGGCCTCGCCACGCACGTGCTGCGGCACTGGGAGGACGAGGGCCTGCTGACTCCGTCCCGGAGGGTTGCCGCCCGCCGGGTCTACGGGCAGGAGCACGTCGCCCGCGTGGCCGAGATCCTGATCGGGAAGGACGCCGGGTTCAGCCTGGAACAGCTGCGCGAACTGTTCGCGGCGGCCGATCGCGATGAGCGCCGGGCGGTCATGCGCGCCCAACTCGCGCAGGTTCGCGCGCGCATCGCGCAACTGGCGCTGTCCGAGAAGATGCTCGAACACGGCCTGCGCTGCCGCCACCGCGACTACCAGGCCTGCCCGCGCTTCCAGGAGATGATCGAAGCGCGCATCGAGGGCGTCGACCTGGCCACCGCGATGGACCACGACTGACCATCCGCGCACGGCGAGCCTCCGCGCACGGCGAGCCTCAGCGCACGGCGAGCCTCAGCGCACGGCGAGCAGTACCCGGTCGGAGAGCACCTGCCAGACGGTCTCCACCTCGGCGAACCCGGCGGCGCGCAGGGCGGCCACGTGCGCGGCGAGGTCGGGTGGCGTGTCCTGGCGGCGCTTCCCCGCGTACCGTTCGGCCCGCCGCGCCATGAGCGGCCCGGCCTCCGGCTCCCGCTCGAACGACGCCCACCACTGCTCGGCCGTCTCCAGCCCGCGCGCGGCGAAGGCCTCGTCCGTCCACTGCGCGTCCAGTGCGCGATCGCTCAGCCCCGCGACCGTCGGGGACTCCGCTCCGTACGCCAGGTGGTCGGCGTTCAGCACCACCCCGCCGGGCGGGAGGAGGGCGGCGAGGTCGCGGTACACGCGGGCCAGGTCATCGGGCCACAACCAGTGCAGCGCGGTGCTGCTCAGCACCGCGTCGACCCGGGTCTCCCCCAGCTCGGCGGGCCAGTCCGGCTCGGACAGGTCGGCCTCGACCCAGCGCAGCCGCCCGCCGGCGTCGCCGAGCGCGCCCGCACCGACCGCGAGCATCACCGGGTCCATGTCCACGGCGATCGCCCGCGCGCCGGGAAAGCGGGCGAGCAGCCGCTGACTGATCGAGCCCGGCCCGCACGCGAGGTCGAGCGCCACGAACTCCGGCGGCAGCAGCGCCTCGAGGACGTCGAACATGGCCGTGAAGCGGGCCTCCCGCTCGGGGACGTACCCCTCCTGCTGCGCGTCCCACCGCCGCAGCCAGCCCTGCCAATCCATCGCCACGCCGCCGATTCTGGCAGGTTCCTGTCAGAATCGCATCCTCAACGCCCGGCGCCGTTGCGCGCGACGCTCAGCGCAACACGTGCGCAGTCGCGCGCCACGCTCAGCGCAACACGTGCGCAGTCGCGCGCCACGCTCAGCGCAACACGTGCGCAGTCGCGCGCGACGCTCGGCGCAACACGTGCGCAGTCGCGCGCGACGCTCGGCGCAACACGTGCGCAGTCGCGCGCGACGCTCGGCGCGGCGTCAGTACAGGTCGCGCAGGAGGTCGGCCGGGACGGGCGGGCCGAAGAGGCGGCCCTGGCCGCGCTGGACGCCCAGGGCCGGGAGCGCCACCGCGTCGGCCTCGGTGTCCACGCCGGCGGCGACCAGGCGCGGGCGGACCGGGCCCGGCTCGACCAGCGCGTCCTGGGCGGCCGCCGCCGGGGACGGGAGTTTGACCAGCTCGGGGTGCAGGTAGCGGAGCTCGGCGTCGTCGATCGTCACGCGCAGGCCGGCCGCGCGCAGGGGTTCGAGCACGTCGGCCAGCTTGTCGGGGTCGTCGGCGGGGTCGTCGGCCGAGCATTCGAGCACGATCCGGCCGAGCGGGAGGTCGGCGAGCATCCGGGTGTACGGGCGGTGCAGCAAGGTTGCCGCGCCCACCGGGACGGCGACGTAGCCGGCGGTGCGGGGCAGGGCCTCGGCCACCTTGCGCAGCGTGTGCATCTCCACGCGGTGCTGCTCGCCCAGGCCGCGCGCCGAGACGAGCAGCGGCTCCAGGGGCTCCGGCCGGTCGGTGTCGAGGGCGGACGCGCACGCGCCGACGCGGCGGCGGCTCTCCAGGTGGACCACCGGGTCGAGCAGCAGCCGGGCGTCCGCGCCGGTCGCGGCCTCGATGCGCGCGCGGATCGCCTCGTCGGCCATGCGCTCGTGGGCGCCGGGCTCGATGATGGCGGCGGTGGCGTCGGCCAGCTCGTGCATCAGATGTTCCTCCTCGGCCCCGAGGCGGGCGACGGGGCGGAAGCCGGCCGCGCACAGGGTGCCGTAGAACGTGCCGTCGGAGAGGCGGATCGGGACCGAGACGAACGCGCGAACGCGCAGTTTGCGCACCGCGGCCATGGCCATCGCCTCGGGGATCGCGCGCATGTCGGGGATGACCGCCGGCAGCTTGCCGTCGAGGATCGCCTGGCAGATGGTCTTCTCCTGCGGAAAGGCCAGACGATTGTCGCGCAGCAGGACCGGCAGCCGCGGCTCGACCACCTCGATGTGCTGGGTCGTGCCGTCCATGCGCGTGATGACAGCCAGGCTGAGGCCGAGGGCCCGCCGCGCCTCCCGCAGGAGCTCCCCGACGCGCTCGGCCGGCTCACTACGATGCCCCAGCACACTCCTAATACTACGGGTAGTTGTGCCGATACTCTGTGCGACCGGCCACGGACGGGGTTACGGCGTCGAGGGGAGCAAGGATGTTCAACGAGTGGGGCATGCGACTGGCCGCCCGTATGGCCGCGGTGCGCGCCGGCGACAGGAACGAGAAGGGAGCCACCGCCGTCGAGTACGGCCTGCTGGTCGCCCTGATCGCGCTCGTCATCGTCGGCGTGGTCACGACCCTCGGCACGAAGCTGCAGACGATCTTCACGAACATCACGACGGGGATCTGACACCCGGGCCGCATCGAGATGACGACACCGCGCCGCCCCGGCCGGCCGGACCACGAGTCCGGTCGCTGGGGCGGCGTCGGCTTGTTGCCGAAACCCGGCAACAGGCACGGGGCGGCGACGGTACGCGCGCAATCACGCGACGAGCGAGGCGCCGCGGCCGTCGAGCTGGCCATCGTGCTGCCCGTGCTGCTGCTGATCATCTTCGGCATCATCGACTTCGGCCGCGCGTACAACCAGCGGCTCATCCTGACCGAGGCCGCCCGCGAGGGCGCCCGTGCCGAGGCGGTCGGGGCCAGCGCGAGCCAGCAGGTCACCAACGTGGTCAACAGCCGCTTCGCCTACACGATGGCGCTGACGCAGTGCCAGACGGGCGCCACGCCATCGTCGGCAAAGGTCGTGCTCACCGCCACGTACACGTCGGTCACCCCGATCGGCAACATCGTCAAGCTCTTCGGCGGCACGATCAGCTGGAACCAGATGACCGCGACCGGGGTCATGACATGCGTCGGCTGAGCGACGACCGGGGCGCGGTCGTCACGATCTTCGCGATGCTGCTCTCGGCCGGCGTCCTGCTCGGCGCGGCGGCGCTGGTCGTCGACGTGGGCGCGGCGTACGACGAGCGCGAGCAGCTGACCGGCGGCGCCGACGCGGCGTCGTGGGCGGCCGCGCAGTACTGCATCGCCAACAGCGGCTGCACGGACGCGCAGAAACTCGCGGCGGGTACCGCGCTCGCCAACGGCAACGCCCGCGACAACAAGTCCGGCCTGCAGGTGTGCGGCTCGTCCGCCCCGGCCGTGTCCACCTGCGGCGCGATGGCCGCGCGCTCGACCAGCAACCTGCGCTCGTGCATGGGCACCGATCCGACGGCGCGCAGCTTCGTGCGCGCGACGACCACGACGCTGAACAGCAACGGCGCATCCACCGCCCCGACCTACTTCGCCGGTGCGATCAAGGCCAGGCCCGCCTCCCCCGCCACCTGCTCGCGGGTGGAGTGGAGCCCGGCCGGTCAGGCCCCGGCGGTCATGGCGTTCGGCATCGACTCCTGCAGCTTCACCAGCATCGTCAACGGCGGCACCCCGTACCAGCCGGTCGCGCCCACCGCCGCGCACGTCGACACCACCACCGGTGCGGTCGCCCCGGTGAAGGGGATTCCGTCCACCGGGACCGGACCCGACACGACGATCCGGGCGTACAGCGTCCTGTCCGGCGCCTGCAGCGTCCTCGGCGAGGGCGGGTTCGCCTGGTTCACCGCGACCAGCGGTTGCCTGCGCAACGACGTGGCGATCGGCCGGAGCGTGGTCCGGACCGGCAACAGCGCCGCATGTGTCACGGCGATGTCGAATGCCATCGCGAAGCGCACCCCGCTGCTGATTCCCGTCTACCAGGCCGCCCTGCTGAGTACCTCCTATCAGGTGGTCGGACTCGCGGCGTTCGTCGTCACCGGCTACCTGCTCACCGGCTACCCGGCTCAGCAGTCGGCAACCATTCCGCCACTGTTGCGTTGCGTCCTCACGGATTGCGTCTACGGGTACTTCACCAAGGCGCTGATCCCCGTCAACGCCAAGGCGATGCCGGCCACAACCACCACCGACTACGGCGTCGAGGCGATCGCCCGGACCGGCTGAACAGAACCGAGAGGAATCCATGCGACGACGGCTGCTGCTCGCGATCGCGGCATTCGCGCTGGCGTGTCTGAGCGTTGTGCTCATGGCCGCGTACGTGCGCGGCGCGGACGCGCGCGCGGTGGCCGGGCGGGAGCCGGTGCGCGTGTACGTCGCCGCGAAACGGGTGCCGGCCGGGACGACGGCCGCGCGGCTGCGCGACGACGGGGACATCGAGCTGGTGGTGATGCCGGCGTCGACGGTACCGGAGAATGCCCTGGAATCGATCGATGAGAACCTGGCGGCGCTGGTGCTCACCGCGCCCATCGAGCGTGGACAGCTGCTCCTGCGCGGCATGTTCGACCGGGCGAGCACGGTGAGCGGCGGGCTCACGGTGCCCGACGGGATGCTCGCGGTGAGCGTGCCGGTCCGGCTCGAGGGTGCGGTCGCGAACTATGTCACCGCCGGCGCCGACGTGACCGTGTTCTTCTCGGACATGGGCTCGGGCGGCGGCGAGTCCCCGTCCCCGAACGGCGAGTGGACCCGGGTGCTGCTCGACCGGGTGCGGGTGCTGGCGGTCGGCGTGCGGCCCGAGAGCACCAGCGGCAGCAGCACCAGCCGGGGGCTCGACTTCGGCTCGGCCGACGAGACGGTGCTGCTCACCCTGTCGGTGCGGCAGGAGGACGCGCAGCGGCTGGTTCTCGCGACCGGGACCGGCACGTTGTACGCCGCGCTGCTCAGCCCGCGCACCACGGTCACGCCCGGGGCCGGCATCGACACCGATCACATGTACCGGTGAGGGACGACTGTGCGCATCGTTGTCGAACCCGATCCCGCCAAGCGCGCCGCGTACGCGGACGAACTGCGCAAGGCCGGCTACGCGACCGCCGTGGACATGGAGGAGCTGCAGCGGTACCTCGCCGCGAACCCGGACACGATCCTGGTCGTGCTGACGGCGACCATCGACCTCGACGAGGCGCTGGCGTTCGCGGCGTACCAGCGCGTGCAGCGACCCGAACTGAGCGTCGTGCTCGTTCGCACACGGGTCACGAACGCCCTGTTGCAGGGCGCCTTGCGCGCGGGTGTGCGCGATGTCGTGCGCGACGACGTGGCCGAGATCCGCGCCGCCTGCCTGCGGGCGACGGACGTGGGCAAGGCGATGCAGAGCACCGTGCGCCCGGTCCGGCCGGCCGACAGCAACGCGAAGGTGATCACCGTCTTCGCGGGCAAGGGCGGCTGCGGCAAGAGCGTCGTGGCCACCAACCTCGCCGTCGCGCTGGCCGCCGGGGGCAGCCGCCGGGTGCTGCTCATCGACCTGGACCTGCAGTTCGGCGACGTGGCCATCATGCTCAAGCTGGCCCCGGCGCGCGGGATCGCCGACGCGGTGCCGATGGCGGGACGGCTGGACGAGCCCGGGTTGCGGTCGCTCATCACGCACTACCTGCCCGGCTGCGACACGCTGCTCGCCCCGGGCAACCCGGCCGCGGCCGACCAGGTGAGCCGGGACCTGGTGACCGAACTGCTCACCACCGCGCGGCCGCTCTACGACTTCATCGTCATCGACACGTCCTCGGCCGTGACCGAGCAGGTGCTCGCCGCGCTCGACCGTTCGGACTGGTACATCCTGGTCGTCACCCCGGACCTGCCCACGCTCAAGAGCGTCCGGCTCACGGTGGAGATGTTCGACCTGCTCAACTACCCGCCCGAGCAGCGGCTGATCCTGTTCAACCGCGCGGATTCGCAGGTCGGTCTGAGCATCGAGGACGTCGAGGAGGCGGTGGGGGCGCCGCTGTCGACGCACATGCCGTCGTCGCGGGACGTGCCGACCTCGGTCAACCGGGGCACGCCGCTGATCCTGGAGGCGCCGACCCACCCGGTGAGCCGTGCGGTGCGCGGGCTGGCCGACCGCTGCGCCGGCATCGACCGCGAACCGGACCGCCAGCGCCGCTCGGTGTTCACGATGCCGTTCCGGAGGCCGTCGTGACGATGATCGCCGCGCGAAGAGAGCGGGGAGGTCGTTGTGTCGCTCTCTGATCGGATCGCGCAGAAGACGAGCACCGGCACCGGGGCGTGGCCGTCCGCGCCGCCGGGCGGGGAGCCGTCCACCGTCGAGACGCCTCCGCCGCCACCGGTGGAGCGGCGCCGGTTCGGCGCCCATACCGCCGTCGATCCGGTGGCCGAGGTGCGGCCGCGGCTGCAGCGGGCCCTCGCCGAGATTCTCGGGCCGACGTTGTACGGCGGGCAGACCGACGCCACCGAGGACCTCGAACAGCGCGTGCGCCAGACGCTCAGCGATCTGCTCGCGCGGGAGGAGACGCCGCTCGCCGGGGCGGACCGGGCCCGGATCGTGCAGGAGGTCACCGACGAGATCCTCGGGCACGGGCCGATCGAGGCGCTGCTGCGCGACCCGAGCATCAGCGAGATCATGGTGAACGGGCCGCGGTCGGTGTTCGTCGAGCGGGCCGGGCGGCTGCTGCCGGCGGACGTCGAGTTCGACGACGAGGCGCACCTGCGGCGCATCATCGACCGGATCTGCTCGCGGGTCGGGCGGCGGGTCGACGAGGCGAGCCCGATGGTCGACGCCCGGCTGCCCGACGGGAGCCGGGTGAACGCGGTGGTACCGCCGATCGCGCTGGACGGGTCGTCGCTCACGATCCGCAAGTTCGCCGTGCAGCCGCTCGCGGTGACGGACCTGGTGCGGTTCGGGACACTGACCGCGCGTACCGCCGAATTCCTGGAAGCCTGTGTGCGCGGCCGCGCGAACATCGTGGTCAGCGGCGGCACCGGATCGGGCAAGACCACGATGCTCAACGTGCTGTCCGGGTTCGTGCCCGGCGACGAGCGGATCGTCACCGTGGAGGACGCGGCCGAGCTGCAGCTGCGCCAGGAGCACGTGGTGCGGCTGGAGTCGCGGCCGCCGAACTTCGAGAACCGCGGCGCGATCAGCACGCGCGATCTGGTGCGCAACGCGCTGCGCATGCGCCCGGACCGCATCGTGGTCGGCGAGGTCCGCGACGGCGCCGCGCTGGACATGTTGCAGGCGATGAACACCGGGCACGACGGTTCGCTCACCACGCTGCACGCGAACTCCCCGCGCGACGCGCTCGCGCGGCTGGAGACGATGGTGATGATGGCCGGCATGGACCTGCCGCTGCGCGCGATCCGCGAGCAGACCGCGTCCGCCGTCCATCTGGTCATCCAGGTCAACCGGCTGCGCGACGGCAGCCGCCGGGTCACGCACATCAGCGAGATCACGGGCATGGAGGCCGAGATCATCAGCCTGCAGGACCTGTTCCTGTTCGACCCGCGCGGCCGCGACACCGGCGGGCGCGTCAACGGCACGCTCGCCCCGACCGGCATCCGCCCGCGCGTGCTCGACGTGCTCGCCGCGCACGGGGTCACCGTCCCGGCGGCGACGTTCGGGGAGGCCCGCCGATGATGCTGCGGATCGCGCTGGCGGCGCTCGGCGCGGCGATCTTCCTCGGCGCCTGCGCGGTGCTGCCGCACATGTTCCGGACCGCGATGCAGCGCCGCCTCTACGAGCTGCGCCGCTTCGGGGGACGCCGCAACGGGCGGAGCCGGGCCGGGGAGCTCGCGGCGGCGCTGCGGCGGGCGGCCACCGCCAATCCGAACCAGGGCTGGCGCGGGCGGACCAGGGCGCGGCTGGAGCGGGCCGCGCTGCCGTGGACCGAGTGGCAGTGGGTGGCCGCGCGGCTCGTGCTGACGGCGGTCGTGCTCGTGGTCCTGTTGTTCGTTTCGCCATGGTACGTCGCGGTCGTGCTCGCACTGCTCACCGGTGCCCTGGCGCCCGGCGTGTTCCTGCGCGTGCGGGTCGCCCGGCGCAAGGCCGCCTTCGCCGAGGATCTGCCCGAGACGTTGCGGCTGGCGGTCAGTTCGCTGCGGTCCGGGTTCACGCTGCAGCACGCGATCGCCGCCGCGGCCAACGAGGGGTCCGGGGTCGTGGCCGATGAGCTGCGGCGGGCGTTGAACGAGACGCGGCTCGGCGGGAACCTGGAGGACGCGCTGGAGCGGCTTGCCGACCGTACCGGGAACCACGACGTCATCTGGCTCGTCATGGCCATCCGCATCCAGCGCGAGGTCGGCGGGAACCTGTCCGACGTGTTGCAGACGACCACGGACACGATGCGCGAACGTGCGCAGTTGCAGCGGCACGTGATGACGCTGTCCGCCGAGGGGCGGCTGTCCGCGATGATTCTGTTCGCTCTGCCCATCGTCGTCGGCGCGTGGCTGCTCGTGTTTCGCACGGAGTATGTGCGCCCGCTGTACACCGAGCCGCTCGGGATCGTCATGCTCGTCTACTCGGCCGTGTCGCTCGCGGCCGGCGCGCTGTGGCTGCGCGCGGTGATCAGGATCGACGTCTGACGTGCCGGCCCTGCTCGCACTTGTCGCTCTCGCCGCGTCCGGGGCGCTGTTCGTCGTGGCGATCGGGCTGCCGCCGACCGCCCGGGAGCGGGTGATGGCGGCGCTGACGCCGTTCACCCGGACCGCCGCCGTGGCCGCCGGGCAGCCCCGCGACGAGGCCGCGGCCGGATCGATGCCGGGGCGGCTGGCCGACGGGCCGCTCGGCGCGATCGGTCCGGCGATCACCGGTCGTCGTGCCGCGGTACGGCTCCAGCGCTGGCTCGGCTACGCCGGCAGCCCGCCCGGCTGGCCGCTGACCAGGCTGATCCGGGCCCGCGGGCTCGGGCTGTGCGCCGGTGCCGCCCTCGGGCTGTTCTTCGGCGGCGCCTGGTTCGGCGTCCGCGGACTGCTCGGGGGCGTGCCGCTCGGCGCGCTCGCGGGGGCACTGCTCGTCGACGTACTGCTGCTCAACGCGGCCCAGAAGCGCCAGCAGGAGCTGCTCAAGCACCTGCCCGACGCGCTCGACGCGCTGGTCATCGGGGTCGAGGCGGGGCTGGGCCTGGACGCGGCGATGGCGCAGGTCGCCACGTACACGACCGGGCCGATCGCGGCCGAACTGACCAGGACGCTGCAGGAGATGCGCATCGGCAGCGCGCGGGCGACGGCACTGCGCGCACTGGCCGCGCGAACGACCGTCAAGGAGCTGCGCACGTTTCTGACCGCGCTCGTGCAGTCCGGTGAGCTGGGCATCCCGATCGCCGATGTGCTGCGCGAGCACTCCCGCGAGACCCGCCTGAAGCGCCGGCAGCGGGCGGAGGAGCAGGCGCAGAAGGTACCAGTGAAGATCCTTCTGCCGGTGCTGTTGTGCATCTTCCCGGCGATGTTCGTGATCATCCTCGGCCCCGGCCTGCTCAACATGCTGCGGACCTTCGGCCACTGACGAGGGACCACTACAGTCTCAGTGTGGATCTCAACGACATCGCGGCGCGGCTCGGGGTTCCCGTCGAGGAGGTCGAGCGCGTGCGGCGGCTCGCCGGGGACGGGCCGTCGGCGCCGGTGCCCGCCAGGGAGGACGCGCCCGCGCTGCTGGAGCGGATCGCGGTCCGGCCCGACGACGCCGCCGAGATCATGGCGGGCTGGCCCGACGCCGGTTCCGAGCTGTGGACGCCCGAGCTGCGCTGGCTGCTCGACCGCTCGATCGCCCTGGTCAGGGCCGATCTCGGCGGGCACGGCTGGCTGCCGCCGGGGCCGGCGCTGCCGCGGGACCGGGGTGCGGCGTGGCGGCATCTGTACGTGTACGCGTACCTGGCGATGATCGACGTCGTGCTGGAGTACCACCGGGCCCACGGCGTGCCCGCGGACGTGTCGTGGGCGACGCTCGCGGACATGGGCCGCAACCTGGCCGTCGACCGGCGGATGCACCGCGAGGGCTGGCCGGTCATGCAGGCCTGGCTGACCCTGCACGCGCGCGGCGGCATCTACGAGCTGGGCCGGCTGCAGCACCAGCGCGGCGGCACGTCGATCGCCCTGCACATCCAGGAGTCGGGGCCGCTCACCCCGGCGGCGATCGACGAGTCGCTCACGGCCGCGCGCGCGTTCTTCCCGCGGCACTTCCCGGACGAGCACTACACGAGGTTCTCCTGTGGCTCGTGGCTGCTCGATCCGCAGCTGCTGGAGTACCTGCCGGAGGACTCGAACATCGTGCGGTTCCAGCGCCGGTTCGAGCTGGAGCCGTACGAGGAGCCGGAGGGCCAGGACGCCGACGTCGAGGTGCTGCGGTTCGTGTTCCGCACCCTGACCACGCCGCTCGACCAGCTGCCGCGGGACACCGTGCTGCAGCGCGCCATCATCGACCACCTGCGGGCCGGCCGGCACTGGCAGATTCGGCGCGGACTGTTGCCGTTCTGAGCGGCCGCGCCGCCAGCACGCGGCGGACGATGTCCGGTGCGAGCAGCGACGTGGGCGGGCGGACGAGGTTGAGCACCCGGACGAACGCCGCGCCCAGCACCTCGTCGCGGGTGGCCGCCGCGTGCAGCCGGTGCACGAACCAGTTCACGAACCGCACCCGCGCACTGCGCGGACCGCTCACCTCCGGGAAGCGCAGGTCGGTGCCGACCGCGATCGACCACGGGCCGTCGACGATCCGCGCGGCCGCGCGGAAGAAGCGCCGCGCCGGCATCCGAGGATTCGACGCGAGCAGCCGGGCCTCCAGCGCGGCCACCGTCATCCCCTGCCCGTAGATGGGGTTGAAGCTGCACAGCGCGTCGCCGAAGACCAGGAAGCCGGCCGGGAACCGGCGCAGCCGCTCGTACCGGCGGCGCACGCTGCCCGGATAGCGCATCAGGAACGGCGGCCCGACCGGCCGGGCCGAGCGGATGATGCGCGCGAAGTGCGGCGCCGGGAGCGCGTCCGCGAACTCGGCCATGCCGGCGTCGTCGGTCGGCGGCTGCAGCCCGAGCATCCCGTTGAGCGCCACCGCCACCCGGCCGCCCTCCACCGCGGCCGCGATCGCCGCCCGCGGGTTGCCCGGCACCGCGTTGGCCAGCACGCCGGACATGCCGTCGAGGTGCTCGGGCGTGTGCTCGTACAGGCGCGTCACGTAGGTGAGGTCGACCCGCACGACGTCCTCGGGCGCCGCCGCGTAGCCGAGCTCGCGCAGCCAGTGCGGGCTGCGCGAGGCCCGCCCGCCGGCGTCGACGACCAGGTCGGCCGCCATCCGGTACGCCGGGTCCGCGCCGTCCGCGCCATCCAACGGCGTCACCACCACCCCGGTCACCGTCGTCCGCGCACCGTCGGTGACCAGCGCGGTCACGTCGCGCTCGGTGACCAGCGAGACCCCGGGCAGCGCCGCGACCCGCCCGCGCACGGTGTGTTCGAGCAGCGGCCGGCTCACCCCCACCGCGAACAGGTCGGACGGTGCGCGCCGCATCAGGAAGCCGTCGTTGTACCAGTGCACCTCGCCGTGCAGGTCGACGATCGGCGCACCCTCCCCCGCCAGTTGCGCGGTCAGCCCCGGGAACAGCTCCTCCAGGATCTCCCGCCCCCGCGCCAGCAGCACGTGCAGCTGCCGCCCCTGCGGCACGCACCGCCGGCTCGACGGCGACTCGGGCAGCCGGTCCCGTTCGACGATCACCACCCGCTCGAAGTGCTCGTGCAACGCCCGCGCGGCGAGCAGCCCACCCATGCTCGCCCCGATCACCACCGCGGTTTTCATGCGCGCTCGCCGACGTTGCTGTCCGCGGCGACGATGTACGCCGGCCGGCCGCGCACCTCGTCGTGAATGCGCGCGATGTACTCCCCGATGATGCCCAGAATGAGCAGCTGCACCCCGCCCACCAGCAGCACCCCCGTCATGATCCCCAGCCAGGCCGGCGCCGACGTCGAGGGCAGCACCGCCAGCACCACCGCCGCGAACCCGAACAGCAGCGCGAGCGAGGTCGCCACGAGCCCGAGCGGCGCCGCCACCTTGAGCGGCAGGTCCGAGAACCCGAAGATGCCGTCCCGGGCCAACCCGACCAGCCGCCGCAGCGTGTACTCCGAATGCCCGTGCACCCGCGCCCGCCGGTCGAAGGCCACCGGCGCGTGCCGGAAGCCCGCGTAGCCGTACATGCCGCGCAGGAACCGGTGGTGCTCCTTCATCCCGTTGACCACGTCCAGCACCACCCGGTCGACCAGCCGGAAGTCCCCCGTGTCCCGCGGAATGTCCACCGTGGACATCCGCCCCAGCACGCGGTAGAAGGCCACCGCCGTCACGCGCTTGAACAGGCTGTCGCGGCGGGAGCGGCGCTGGGCGTACACGACCTGGAAGCCCTCCTCCCAGCGCGCGATCAGCTCCAGGCACACGTCCGGCGGGTCCTGCAGGTCGGCGTCCATGATGACGATCGCGTCGCCCTCGGCCCGGGCCATGCCCGCGCTCACCGCCGCCTGATGGCCGAAGTTGCGCGAGAGCGACAGCACGCGCACGTGCTCCGGGTCGTCGGCCGCCAGCTTGGCCAGCACGGCGCCGGACTCGTCGCGGCTGCCGTCGTCGACGAACAGGAAGCGATGCTCGTAGTCAGCTGCGATCCGAGCGGTCATCGCGCACATCTCGTCGTACAGCGGGCGCAGGCTCGGGGCGTTGTTGTAGACGGGAAAGATGTACGTGATGGTCTTCACCGGTGACCCCAATGGACGAAGCTCTCGATGGTCTTGCGCAACCCCTCGGCGAACCCGGTGATGGCCGGCTCCCCGAACTCGTCGCGATAGCGCTGCACGGTGATGGACGTGCGCTGCAGGACGCTGCGCGGCGCGTCGGAGTAGGTGGCCCGCACCTTGCGTTCGAGCAGCCCTTCCAGCAGCGCGACGATGTCGTTGAGGCTGGTCTGCTCGCCGCTGCCGATGTTGTACACCGCGTGCCGGTGCTCCCGCCGCAGCGACGTCGCGATCATCGCGGCCGCGTCCTCCACGTAGATGTAGTCGCGGGACGCGGTGCCGTCGCCCTGGATGGCGATCCCCTCGTCGTTGAGGTAGCTGCGCACGAAGGCGGCGACGACCCCCTGCCCGTGCTTGACCGGCTGGCGCGGTCCGTACGGGTTCGACAGCCGGTACACCACATAGGACTGTCCGTACTTGCGCCGGAAGAACTCCAGATAGTGCTCGGTGGCGAGCTTGCAGATGCCGTAGGGCGACACCGGCTGCGGCGCGTCGGACTCGGACATCGCGCGGTGCTCGGCGAGCAGGCCGTACACCGCGCCGCTGGAGGAGATGAACGCGAGCTTGCGCGCACCGGCGACCGCGCAGCACTCGAGCACCTCGATCGTGCGGCGCAGGTTGTCGATGTCGGCGTACGGGTCCGCGTCGGCCGCGAACGGCCCGGCCGCCGGCAGCGTGACGACGACCCAGTCCACACCGGACAGCGCCTTGGTCAGGTCGCCCGGGTCGAACGCGTCGCCCTGGACCTCCTCGACCATCGGCGAGGACCCGAACTGCGCGGGCCGCGCGAACAGGTCGAGCACGCGCACCCGGACCTGCCCGGTGGCGGCGAGCTTGTCCACGACGTGGCTGCCGATGAAACCGTTGCCACCCAGAACCAGGCACACTTCTTCACGCATGGTGGATCCCCCGTTGCAGGAGGGTGCAGGGTCCGCGGGTGAGCGCCGCGGCGCGCGTCACCGAGCGAGCGTGGCGCTCGTGTCCAGTTCGAGCTCCAGCCGCGCGGCGATGTCGGCCCGGAGCGCCTTCTTGTCGATCTTGCCGACGTTGGTGACCGGCAGCGTGTCGAGCACGACGAGCCGCTCAGGCAGCTTGTAGCGGGCGGCGCCCGCGCGGTCCATGACGGCCACGACGTCGTCGAGGGCCACCTGGGCGGCGGCGGTGACGTAGAGGCAGACCCGCTCGCCGAGCTCGGGGTCGGGCATCGCCACGGCCGCCGCGAGCCGCACCCCGGGCAGCTGGTACGCGAAGTTCTCGACCTCCTCGGCCGACACCTTCTCGCCGCCGCGGTTGATCATGTCCTTCTGCCGGCCCTCGACGACGATGTTGCCGTCCGGCCGGATGCGCACGATGTCGCCGGTGCGCAGCCATCCGTCCACGAACGCGCGCTCGTTGTGCTCATCCGCGCGGTAGTAGCCGCGCGGCGTGCACGGCCCGCGGGTGAGCAGCTCCCCCGGCGTGCCGTCGGTCAGCGCCCGGCCGTCCTCGTCGACCAGCCGCAGCTCGTCGGCGCTCGTGATCGGCCGGCCCTGGGTGTGCTCGACGACGTCGGCCGGGTCGTCGGGGTCGGTGAGGCAGACCAGCCCCTCGGCCATGCCGTAGCCCTGCTGCAGCGCGGCGGTCAGGGCCGGGACGAACCGGTCGGCGATCTCGTCCGGCAGGCGGGCGCCGCCGACCAGCAGCAGCCGCATCGAGCTCAGGTCGTGTCCCGCTTCCGTTGTACGGTACGAAAGCCAGCTCTGCGCGATCGCCGGCACGAGCGCGGTGTGCGTCACCCGCTCGGCCTCGATCACCGCGAACGCCTTGGCCGGCGCGGGCGACCCGCCGATCACGACCGTCCCGCCGTGCTGCAGCGTGGCCAGGGTCAGCCCGAACGGCAGGCTGTGCCCCATCGGCAGCACGGCCAGGAACGCCGAGCTCGCGCCGAGCCGGTTCACCTCGCCGAACCGGCGCACGTAGCAGCCGTAGTCGTCGTGCGCGCGGGCGATGAGTTTCGGCAGCCCGGTCGTCCCGCCGGACAGCAGCATGAGCGCGATGTCCCGGCTGGACGGAGCCGCAGCGTCGAGGGGTTCGGCGGCGGGCGCGCACAGCTCGCGCAGTCCCTGCACGTCGTCGACGAACACGTGCTCGACGGTCGGGGCGGCCGCGGCGACGTCGCGCGCGATGTCCAGGTGGCCGGCGTACTTCCCCCCGCCGGGTACGACGACGGCCCGGGCCTCGGCGTGCTGCGCGATGAACGTCAGCTCGTGCCGCCCGTGCGCCGGCAGCGCCATCACCGGAACGACGCCGATGCGCAGGCACGCGAGGGTGAGCACCACGAACGGCCAGCCGTTGGTCAGCTGCACCACGATGCGATCGTCCGGCCGCAGTCCCAGGGCGAGCAGCCGTCCGGCCGCACCGTCGGCCCGGCTGAGCAGCTCGGCGTAGGTCAGGCGGTGGGCGCCGTCGACCACGGCGGTGGCGGCGGGATCCGCGCGGTACACCGCGTCGAACAGCGTGCGGCCGCTCCAGTGGCCCTCGGCGACGTACCGGGCCACGAACTCCGGCGGCCAGGGCGGTAATCCGGCGATGCTCGGCGCCGCGGGCACTCTGGTCATGCTGGCCTCCTGGAGCCGAGGGGCTGGCGGTACGCCGATGCTAGAAACGCAGAAGGCGGGCGGGCATCTTTCTGCGTGCCCACCCGCCCGGAGCGACCAGCTCAGACGCCGTAGCCCTGCTGCACGATCCGCTCGGCCATCGGCAGGTAGTCCTCCTGGGCCTGCGGCGCGAACGTCCCGAGCCCGTCGACGTACCGGTTGAACATGCAGAACGCCGCCGCGATGAGGACCGTGTCGTGCAGCTCCAGGTCGGTGGCGCCCTCGGCCCGCGCGGCCGCGATGAGCTCCGGGGTGACCGCCCGCCCCGTCTGCTGCACGGCGCCCGCGATGCGCAGCAGGGCGCGCAGCTTCGCCGAGATGGGAGCGCCGTCGAGGTCGGCGCGCACCTGCTCGACCAGGGGCATGCCCGCGTCGAGCTGCACCGCGGCGAACGCCGAGTGCGACGAGCAGCAGAACGTGCACTCGTTGAGACCGGAGACATAGGCCGCGATGAGCTCCCGCTCGCCCGCGGGCAGTGAGTGCGGGCCGCGCAGCAGCGTCTCCGCGAGCCCGTTGAGGTGCTGCGCCGTCTCCGGCCGGTACCGCATCGGACCGGTGATGCCGGGAAATTCCTTCTCGTCCACGCCGAGGTCGATGTGAGCCATGGCCGAACCCTGGCACGGCCCGCAACCCGGTTCTTCTTTCAGCGTGCGCAGTTTCAGCCGTCGGCCGGCTTGCGCAGATCGATGTGCTCGGGCATGCCGAGCCGCTTGCGTTCGGCCTCGCGGCGCCGCTCCATCTCGCCGCTGCGCACCGGCTCCGGCTCCGGCGGCGCGGGCAGCTCGAAGAGCTCCAGCTGGGTCGCGCTGTCGTCCTCGAGGTCCCGCACGCCCACGCCGACGAGCGTGATGCCGCGGGCCTCGGCGACCGGCGCCGCCTCGCGATAGAGCCCGCGCACCGCTGCGAGCAGATCGGCCTGCTCGGCCGTGTGCCGGGACAGGGTGCGGGCGCGGGTGGAGGCGGTGTAGTCGCCGTACCGCAGCCGCAGTTCGACAATGCGCCCGATCCGCCCGGCCTCCCGCATCCGCCACACCACCCGCTCGACCAGGCTGTGCAGCAGCGAATCGACGTCGTCGGGCGGAATGACCGCCGACCCGGCCCCGAACTGGGCGCCGAACGAGGCGCGGCGGCGGGCCTGGCGCACGGGCTGCGGGCGGCGGCTGTGCAGCAGGTCGTAGATGCGCCGCCCGGCGGCCAGCCCGACGACGGCCATGAGGTCGGCCTCGCGCAGCCCGGTCAGGTCGCCGATCACGCGCGCTCCGAACTCGCGCAGCTTCGCCGTGGTGACCGGGCCGACGCCCCACATCCGGTCGATCGGCAGCGGGTCGAGGAACGCGCGCTCCTCGCCGTGCGGGACCACGATGAGGCCGTCGGGCTTGGCCGTCCGGCTGGCGATCTTGGCGATGAACTTGGTCGGGGCGACGCCGACGGTCACCGGCAGCCCGGCCCCGTCGCGCACCGCCGCGCGCAGGCCGGCCCCGATCCGCTCGGCGTCGCCCGGGGCCCGGCAGCGGGCGGTGACGTCGAGGAACGCCTCGTCGATGGAGGCGCCCTCGACCAGGTCGCCGCCGGCCCGGAAGATGTCGAAGACGGCCTCGCTCTGGGCCAGGTAGTGCGGGATCCGCGGGCCGACGAGCACCGCGCCGGGGCACATGGCGAGGGCGCGCTGGCGGCCCATGCCGGAGCGGATGCCGTACGAGCGGGCCTCGTAACTGGCGGCGAAGACGATGCTGGTGGCGACGAGCACCGGGCGGCCCCGCAGGCTGGGGTCGTCGCGCTGCTCGACGGAGGCGTAGAACGCGTCGAGGTCGGCGTGCGCGATCGTGGTCGGCGGCACCCGACCAGGTTGCCACACGATCAGTCCAGCATGCCCCGGATCGCCTCGACCGTGTGCAGCCGCTGCCGGTGCGTCCGCCCGACGGGGGTGGCGTTGAGGGTGCCGACGCCGGTCGCGGCGAACGCGTGGACGCGGTCCTTCACCCAGGCGGCGGGGCCGATGAGGGCGATGCCGTCGATGAGCTCCTGCGGCACGAGGGCGGCGGCGTCCTGCTTGTGGCCGGCGAGGTAGAGGTCCTGGATGCGGGCGGCGACCCGGCCGAAGCCGTAGCGCTCCATGAGGGCGGCGTAGTAGTTGGCCCCGCGGGCGCCCATGCCGCCGACGTAGAGGGCGACGATCTCGCGCACGGTCGCGGTGGCGGCGGCGAGCTCGGCCGGGTCGTCGCTGACGTGGGCCCAGGTGTCGGCCACGATCCGCAGCGGGCCGAGGTCGGCGGCGCGCCGGGCCAGGCCCCGGGCGAGCGGCTCGCCGAACGCCTCGGCGGCCCGTTCGGGCAGGTAGAACGCCGGCTCCCAGCCCTCGCAGAGCTCGGCCGCGAGGGCCACGCCGCGCGGGGCGAGCGCGGCCAGGGTGATCGGGATGCGGGCCCGGCGGGGCCGGTTGACCAGCCACAGCGGCTTGCCGAGGCCGGTGGCGGCGCGCGGCTCGGTCAGCGGCACGGTGTAGTGGCGGCCGTCGAAGATGAGCGGCTCGCGCCGCCACACCTGGCGGCAGATCTGCACCACCTCGCGCAGCCGGCCGACCGGGGCGTCGTAGCGCACGCCGTGGAAGCCCTCGACGACCTGCGGGCCGGACGAGCCCAGGCCGAGGGTGAACCGGCCGCCGGAGACGGCGTCGAGGCCGGCCGCGGTCATCGCGAGCAGGGCCGGGGTGCGCGTGTACACGTTGAGGATGCCGGAGGCGATCTCCACGCGGGTGGTCCGGGCGGCGATGTACCCGAGCTGGCTGACGGCGTCGTAGGAGTACACCTCGGGGACGTGCACGACGTCGAGGCCGGCGGACTCGTATTCGGCCAGCCGGTCCAGCGCGCCGACCACCTCGCCGGTGTACTTCAGCTGCATCCCGAGCTTCATCGGACGCCCCCGTTCAGTGCGGCATGCGGAGCTTGCGGAGAAACGGCAGGATCTTCCACGGGCGCGGGCCGCCGATGCGGATCCCGCCGCCGGCGACCGCCCTTGCGCGGCTGAGCCGGCCGAACAGCATGAGGTTGAGCGTCGGCGGGTCGAAGCGGACCCGGACGTCGACGCGGCCGCCCGCCGGTTCCCAGGACACGACGTCGTCGGTGAGGGTGACGGTGACCGGGGTGGTGTGCGCGGAGTGGAACTCGACGGCGATCCGCGCCGGGTCGCGCAGGGTGACGCCGTCGACGAGGGTGCCGTACCCCTCCCGGATCACGCCGAGCAGGAACAGCTCGAAGAACAGCGCGGCCTCCGGCGCCGGGATCGTCCACGGCTCGCCGAGCGCGCGGGCGATGTCCCGGCCGTGGATGTGCAGCTCGTTGACGAGGTGGCCGAACAGCCCGGCCACCGGCACGTTCGAACCGCCCAGCCACGGTACGGTGGCCGCCGGATCGCGCCCCGCCGCCGCCTCGGTCATCCGCGCGAACTCGGCCTCCAGCAGCCCCGCGAGCCGCACGGGCTCGCGGGTGCCGATCTGGGCCAGGAGGATCTCGTTGAAGTCCGCGACCGTGTCGACCGTGACCACGTCGAGGATCTCGTCCGCCACGTGCGGGGCCGGCGGGTCGAGCCGGCCCAGCAGCGAGCGGTACACCTGGGCGAGGGTCAGCACGTGGGCCGCGGTGTCGGCGACCGACCAGTCCGCGGTGGCCATCGCCGTGCCCGCCGCCGGATGGCGCAGCAGCGCGGTGAAGCGACGACCGGCGGACACGACCGCAGTGGCCCACATGTCAGGCGTTGTACGGCATCGTCGGGAACCAGCCGTGCCCGAACAGCGCCGGCACCCGCAGGTCCCAGTAGGCCACGGTGAACGCGCCGAGGGCGATGAGCAGCACCCCGGACACGAGCGCGGCCCGCCGCGGGCTGCCGGCCAGCCAGGCCACCACCCGGCCGCGGGTGAGCAGCGTGACGAGCACGAACAGGACCACCACGAGCGTGACGTTGCCCAGCGACTGCAGCACGAAGGCGAGCGAGCCGTACAGCGGGTTGTGCGTGTCCGCCGCGTAGTGGAAGAGCTTGTTGAACAGCGGGTAGGGCCGCCCGATGAGGAAGCCGCCGATGAGCGCCCCGAGCGCGACGACCCGGGCCGTCGGGCGATTCTTGAACACGTCGGGCAGCACGCCGAGCGACGCCAGGCCGAGGTACAGCAGGGCCAGCCCGATGACGCCGAAGACGACCGACGACTGGATGATCCGCACCGGCATCCCGCCGGCCGTGTCGGTGGACAGCTGCGGCAGGCTGTCGCCGATGAGGACGCCGACGAAGCCGTAGACCGCGGAGACTGCGACCATGCCCGCCAGCAGGCAGGCGGTCGGGCGGACCAGCATCCGCAGCACGCCCCGCCCGCCGCGCGAGGTGGCCGCACCGGCCGAGGTCAGCGGGCCGACGGCGGCCGCCATGGCGATGTTGCAGGCGGTGAACGTGCCGGCCAGGCCGGAGACGAACGCGAACAGCAGCCCGGCGGCGGTGCCGACGATGGCCGTCTGCTTGGCGTCGTGGCCGAGCAGGTTGTTCGCGACGGTGTCGCCGATCTCGTGGTCGACGAGCTCGAACGACCACAGGATCGCCAGGGCCAGGCCGGCGGCCAGGCTGAGCACGACCGCGAGGAGCCGGTTGCGCGGTCGGGCCGGGTCCGTGGATTCGGGGCGGGACAGGACGTCGAGGCGCGCGGTCATGGGACTGCTCCAGGGGTCGGGGGCGGCGGCCGCGCGGGCCGCCGCCCCGGGCGGGAAACGTCAGGCCGGTGCCGTGATGAGCTGCGGTTCGGCCGCCTCGTCGACCAGGTCCTTCTTGCGCCGCTCCAGCAGCCACTTGGCCCACCAGTAGAGGCCGCGGATCAGGCAGACGATGGTGACCGCGAAGAACAGCGTGTACACGACGTTGAAGAGCATCAGCACGCCGTACACCATGCCGACGCTGGCGCCGAACATGAACTGGTAGCGCCCGGCGGACGGGGTGGTGCCCGGGTCCGTGATCATGTAGTTGGTGAAGAGGACGAACGCGACCCCGGTGATCGGGACCAGCGCCGCCCACAGGGCCACGTCCCAGATGAAGTGCCGCAGCAGGCCCTGGATCACGAACGAGCCGACCCAGCCCATGATGAGCATGACCTTCTTGGTCAGCATCGCGTTGAGCACGGTGCCGGCCGTGAGGATGATGAACGGGATCATGATGCTGATGACGTCCGGCACGTTCTCGGTGAAGTGGTACGGCGGCGCGATGTTCACCCACGGGAACGCGAGCAGCGCCACGGTGATGCCGAGGTTCGACGGGTTCATGAAGTGCCGCAGCCGGCCCTTGATGGGCGCCTGGAGCACGTACTTCTGCCCGACGGCCACGGTCACCGCGAACGCGATCGGCCAGAACATGTCGTTGCCGTAGAGCAGCATGTTCGCCGCGAGGGCCGTGATGTGCGTCGGCAGCAGGAACGTGTACACGCCCCAGGCGCCGTTGCCCAGGAACTGGATCGGGCGCTTGTTGGCCCACGCCGCGATCAGCTCGGCGCCGAACTCGACGCTGTAGCCGAGCAGCAGCGCGAAGAACGGCCAGGTCCACGGCTGCTCGAAGCCGAGCACGGCGTACCCGAGGATGTTGAAGATGCTCATCGAGATCGCGAAGTTGCGCAGCGCCAGGTAGCGCGGGTCGCGCCGGTCGACGCGGGGCACCTTCGGGCGCTCGGTCTCGGGGGTGGCCGGCGCGGTGCCCGCGCGGCCGGTCTCGGTCGGGTTGACTTGTACGTCGGTCATGCCGTCACCTCGCGCGCCTGGTCGGTCAGCATCAGGTCGTGCCAGCCGGACGTCAGCTGCACCGTCTGGCGGTGCGTGGCGCCGCTGGTGTCGCGCCAGCTGATCTCGGCCTTGACCGGCTGGCTGCCCTGCTCGCCGAGGCCGAAGAAGACGTCGAAGCTGCGCTTGCCGGAGTGCCCGCCGCCGCCGTCGAGCTGGGCCAGCTGGGTGTGCCCGTCGGCGGTGGTCAGCCGCACGACGGCCCCATAGGCCGGGGTGCCGATCGGACCATCCGTGCTCTCGGTCGTCGCCGGGCGGTAGAGCCGCAGCCCGACGTACGCGCCGCGGTTGCCGGCGGTGTTCTTGTAGAAGGCGGGCTCGCCCCACTGGCGGGCCACCATCAGGTCCTGGCCGCCGTCGCCGTCGACGTCGGCCACCCCGACGCCGCGGGTCGGGATCGGCACGGCCAGCCCCAGCTCGGCGTTGAGGTTGGCGTACCGGCCGTTGCCCTCCGGCGCCCAGAAGGCCAGCTCGTTCTCGCCCGCGATGTCGTCGCCCGGCACGGCCTTCGGCCACATCTCCGGGTTCTGCAGCATCAGGTCGTTGGACATCGCCAGTTCCTGCAGCCAGTTGAACCGGTTGATCTCGCCCTTGACGAAGCCGCAGGCCTGCACGACGGCCAGGTGACCGCTGTTGTCGAAGTCGGCCATCTTGGCGTCCCAGCCCCAGCCGACCCAGGCCAGGTTGGTCTCGGCGGCCACGTTCTTGTACGGCGCGACGCCCTTGGCCATCGACGCCTTCGCGTCCTCGGGACTGGCCGCCGTGTTGCGCCAGACGAGGTTGCTCTCCTCCAGGCCCCACGACTCGGTGATGTTGCTGACGAAGGCGTCGAAGCGGCCGTTGCCGGACAGGTCACCGAACTCGATGGACATGCCCTTGAACGAGTCGTGCCCCATCACCAGCGACTTCGGGTCGAACGCGCCGCGCTCGCCCTCGACCAGGTCGAACTTGATGTTCCCGCGGGTCGAGACGTTGCGGAAGAAGCGGTCGTGGCCGAAGTCGTTGGCCAGGTACAGCTCCGGCAGCAGGTCGCCGTCGAGGTCGGCCGAGGCCGAGGCCAGGGTCCAGCCGCTGGCGTAGGCCGGGTCGATGGCCGGCTGCTCCTGGAACTGCACGCTGGGCTGGGTGGCGCCGGTGGCGCCGGTGGCGCCGGTCCAGCGCAGCACGTGCGCACCGCCGGCGTTGCGGGCGTGCGACATCGAGTGGTTCATCGACACGTTCGGCGGCGCGTGCGGGTCGAGGACCTGCGTCTCCGGGAAGTAGTTGAACACGCCGACGTCCGGGTGCCCGTCGCCGTCGAAGTCGGCCACGGCCACGGCGTTGGTGTTCCACAGCGGCCCCCGGTACAGCCCGTCGGTGGTGACGGCCTGCGGGACGAGCTCGGTCGGCGTGTACGAGGCGGCCGACAGCGGGCCCGGCTCCGGCTTCTTCAGGAACAGCACCGGCGTGCGGCCCCAGTAGTAGACGATGAGGTCGTTCCAGCCGTCGCCGTTGAGGTCGGCCGGGGTGCAGCCCATCGGGGCGATCGCCGGGCCGCTCGGCAGCGGGCTCGGGGTCAGCACGAACGGCTGGTAGGTGCCGGTGCTGCCCGGGGCCGGGGTGACGACGACCGAGTCGGTGCGGGTGTCGACGAGGCAGATGTCGTTGGCGACGCCGCCGCCGTCGAGGTCGTTGACGGCGATCGCGGCCCCGACCGAGGAGATCCACGACTTGATGTGCTCGTACGCGGGGTTCACCTCGCGCACGGTCTTCATCGGCAGACCGGGCGGCAGCGCGATCGGCATCTCGGTGAACTGGTACCGCTTGGCCATGCTCGCCCTGGTGTCGGCCGACGCCTCGGGCAACCGCGCCGCGCCGTAGAAACCGACGATGAGCACGAGCACAGCGAACGCTGGGATGAGTCGGCGCAGGACACCGACGGGTTGCGAGGGCACGGTTCCCCCTTCGATTCGGGCGCACAAAAGCCGACCGCAGCATTTGTACGGTCCACTCGGCGACAATTCCGTAATGCATTCCGTGTCCCTTTTTCCGCACGGGCTCCGGAGGGTCACGGAAGCGCTCGACACGGGCTCCACCTGTGCAAGCTCGCGTCCGGCCACCTGCCGATCAATGCCACGACATTGATGGCCATGGCCATCTTCACGTAGCCCAACAGGGAAGTCTTCTCGAATCGTGCGGTAGTGGCCGGGCAATTACGGATAGTGCGCAGTGCTGGTTGCCGGGCCGGCCGGGTCACCCGCAGCGGTGATCCGCGGCCCCGCCGGGGCGATCAACTTGACACCGGTTGCCCTGGTCATACACTAAACACGTCGGTTTATAAACGGTAAGGTTAAGCGTATGGCGACCAGCACAGACCGTGTCGTGGACGACACGGCGGACACGGACACGGTGGACACGCTGAGCACGACCTTCGCCGCCCTCGCCGACCCCACCCGGCGGGAGATCCTGCAGCGCCTCGCCCGGGGCGAGGCGACGGTCAAGGAGCTCCTGGAGCCGTTCGACATCACCGCTCAGGCCGTCTCCCGGCACCTGCGGGTGCTGGAGCAGGCCGGCCTGATCCGCCGCGGCCGAACCGGCAAGTGGCGGCCCTGCACGCTCGAGCCGGCCCCCTTGGGCGAGGCGACCGGCTGGATCGGCCACAACCGCGAGATGTGGCTGACCCGCTTCGAGCGGCTGGACGCGGCGGTCGGACGGCTGCGGCCCGACACCACCCGGCCCGGCCCGCGCGAGTTCACGGTGGGACGGGTCTTCGACGCGCCCCGCCGCGAGCTCTTCCGGGCCTGGATCGAGCCCGAGCGGCTCGCCGGGTGGTTCGGTCCGCACGGGGTCAGCACGCCGTTGTCGCGCATGTCCATCGACGCCAGGCCGGGCGGGCACTGGCGGATGAGCATGGTCAGCGAGGCCGACGGCACCGAGTTCCCGTCGGAGATGACCTACCACGAGGTGGTGGAGCCCGAGCGGCTGGTCTTCGGCTGGGGCGACGCCGGCGCCGAGGCCGGCTCCGACCCTGCGGACGAGGGCACCGCCGTGGTGACCGTCCACTTCACCGAGCTGCACGGCCAGTGCGTGGTGCAGCTGCGGCAGACGGGGTCCTGGAGCGACGCGCGCAACGCCCACGTCAGGACCGGCTGGTCCGAGACACTCGAACGGCTGGACCACTACACCGCGAACGCATGAGAGGGGAATTCATCATGACGAAGGTCCAGGAGCAGCAGGTGCTGCGGGTGACCTCGAAGGACGGCTCGTCCATCGCCTACGAGCGCTCCGGCGAGGGCGCACCGGTCATCCTGGTCGCGGCCGCGCTCGCCGACCGCACCGGCACCCGGCGGCTGGCCAAGGCGCTCGCCCCGGAGTACACCGTCATCAACTTCGACCGCCGCGGGCGCAACGACAGCACCGAGCACGAGCCCTACGACGTGCAGCGCGAGGTCGACGACATCGAGGCCCTCATCGACGCGGCCGGCGGCCAGGCGGTGCTGTTCGGCAGCTCGTCCGGCTCCGTGCTCGCGCTCGACGCGGCCAACCGGCTCGGCGACAAGGTCAGCAAGGTGGTGCTGTTCGAGCCGCCGTTCATCGTCGACGACAGCCGCGAGCCGATGCCGGCCGACCTCGACGCCGACGTCAGGAAGCTCATCGACGAGCAGCAGCCCGGCGCGGTCGTGAAGCTGTTCATGCACAAGGCGATGGGCATCCCGAAGTTCGCCGTGAACATCATGTCGATCATGCCCGGCTGGTCGAGCATGCGCGCCGCCGCGCACACCCTGCCGCACGACCTGGAGCTCATGCGCGGCACCCAGGACGGCACGCCGCTGCCGGCCGAGCGCTGGAAGGCCATCTCGGCGCCGGTGCTGGTGCTGACCGGCGGGCGCAGCGAGCAGTTCTTCCACCGCGGCGGCGACGCGCTGGTCGAGGTGCTGGCCGACGGCCGGCACGAGGTCCTCAAGGGCCAGGGCCACGGCGTGGTGCTGATGAACCCGAAGGCCCTGCTGCCGCAGTTCAACGCCTTCGTCGAGGGCTGATCCGAGACTCGAGGGGCAGGTCCGGGCGGGACCTGCCCCTCGTCGCGCCCCCGGCTAGACCGGACGCGCCTCGATGATGGGCGACATGCGCGTGTTGACGACCCGGACCAGGCGCAGGTCGGCCTTGGCGAAGAGCACCTTGAGCTGCTCCAGGCTCCGCCCGCCGCCGCCGGCCATGGCCAGCAGCAGCACGTCGTAGAGCTTGCCCCAGTCGAACGCGTCGCCGGGCTCCATCAGCGGCTCGATGAGCAGCAGCCGGCTCGACGGGCGCATCGCGGCGCGGATCGTGCGCAGCATCCGGACCGCGTCCTCGTCGTTCCAGGCGTACATGATGCGCTTGAGCAGGTACGCGTCCCCGCCGTCGGGCACCCGGCGCAGGAAGCTGCCGCCGGCCACCTCGCAGCGCTCGGCCACGCCCGCCTCGGCCAGCACCTCCGGCGCGTTGGCGACCACGTGCGGCTGGTCGAACACGATCCCGCGCACCCCCGGGTAGCGCTTGAGGATGCCGGCCAGGAACGCGCCGTTGCCGCCGCCGACGTCGACGATCGTGCCGAACTCCGACCACTCGTACGAGTCGAGCATCGTGCGCAGCTCGCGCTTGGTCACCGACTGCTGCGAGGCGTCGAAGCGCGCCGACTCGTCCGGGTGCGCGGCCATGTAGGTCCAGTAGTCCACCCCGTGCACCGCGTCGAAGGCGGCCTCGCCCGTGCGCAGGCTGTGCCCGAACCCGGCCCAGGCGCGGATGTCGGCCTCCAGCAGCGGGTACGCGTCCGCGAGCGATTCGGGGTGGTCGGTGCGCAGCGGCTGCGCGAGCGGGGTCAGCGCGAAGGTCTGCGGCTCCACCTCGGAGAAGACGCCCCGGCAGGCGAGGGCCCGCAGCGCGCGGTACAGCGGCAGGGCCTGCACCCCGGTCGCCGCGGCCAGCTCGTCGACGGTGCGCGGCCCCTCCCGCAGGTGGTCGGCGACCCGCAGGTCGGCCACGGCCCGCAGCATGAACGGCACCACGTAGTCGGCGAGCTCCGACAGCCGCGCCGAGGAGGCGCGGTCGCGCACCGGCGGCGCAACGGCCACATTGGTCATCTCAGCTCCTCACCTGGGTGCAGCCCGTGCGCTGCCCAGCTCTGACCAGCAGTCTGCGCGCCGCTCCGCCGGCCGCGCACCTTCCAGACTGCGTCGCTGCACCATCCACTGTGGACCGGAGCGCTCCGCACGACGGAAGATGCGCCCGAGCCGTTCCTTGTCCCAGGCTGGCCTCGTCCGGCCGGGAGGTAGAGAGGAGCGAGCGGTGACGGCACCCGAGTTAAATGCGACAGCGACGACAGCGCGAGTGACACAGGCGAAACGGGATCCCAAACTCGAGGGGATCCGGGGGTATCTGGCCCTCGGCGTCATGGTCTTCCATGTCGCCTTCACGGCGAAAATCAGCAGCTTCCTCGACGAGCACCCGGCGGGCATCTGGACGACTCTGGTCGACGGCCTGTCGGTGTGCCTGCCGCCCTTCTTCGTCCTTTCCGGCTGGTTCCTGTACCGGCCGTTCGTCCGCTCGGTCATCGCCGGCACCCCGCGGCCGAAGGGCGGCTCGTTCATCTTCGGCCGCCTGTTGCGCCTGCTGCCGGCGTACTGGCTGCTGCTCGCCTTCGCCCTGCCCGCCTTCAGCTACGGGCGCATCGACGGCATCTGGCACGTGCTGCGGCCCTTCCTGATGATCCACTTCTACTACCCGCCGAACGAGCCCTGGATCATCGGCATCGAGCCGACCTGGACCGTGCCGACGGAGATCCTGTTCTATCTGTCCCTGCCGCTGCTGGCCGGCATCGCCTGGCTCGCCGCGCGGGGCGGCAGCACGCCGCTGCAGCGGGCCCGGCGCTCGATGGTCTCCACCTACCTGCTGTTCGCGATCGGCCTGGCGTGGCAGATCTACGTGCTGCTGCCCTCGCAGATCATGACGGTGGCGTCCTGGAACCTGTGGTACTGGCCGTTCGCGTACTACACCGCGTTCGCCGTCGGCATGGCGCTGGCCACGCTGTCCGCGTACGCCGACGTGACCGGAGAGCCGCCGGCCCTGCACCGCTTCGTGCAGCGCCACCCGCTGGCGCTCTGGGGCCTCGCCCTGGTGGCCTACGCGCTCAACCTGCCGAAGACCTTCGGCGACCTGGGCGTCGGCACCACCGGCGCGATGATCCAGTCGCACGTGCAGACGCTGTTCGTGCTGGTCTTCGCGGCGCTGCTGATCGCCCCGCTCACCGTGCCCGGCATCAAGTCGGCGTACATGGAGTTCGTCCTGGCCAACCCGGTCATGCGGTACCTCGGGCGGATCTCCTACGGCATCTACCTGTGGCACATCGCGGCCATCTACCTGGTGCTCGGGCAGGGCAGCATCTTCGGCAACATCCCGAAGACCGGCCCGTTCAGCCGCGGCCTGATGGACTTCTGGCCGCTGATGACGCTGACGCTGCTCACGAGCGTCGCGATCGCCACGGTGAGCTACTACGCGCTGGAGCGGCCGGTCGCGCGGTGGCGGTACCAGCGCAACCAGGCCGCGACCGGGCGCACGCCGGTGGTGGAGTCCAACCCGCTGCCGCACCCGCCGGTCGCGGACGCGCCGGTCTCCCCCGCACCGGTGACCGCTGTGGACCGCAGCACCATCTGAGCACTACTCTCCCCCTAGTACGAGCGTCCCGGCGGCCGCGCCACGCCGCCGGGGCGCTCGTTTTGCTGCGTTCGTCCCTTGTGGACTGTCGTGGGAGCGCTGCGCACGGTGGGAGATGTGGGGCCCCGGGCGCAAACGGGACGATATGTCGGCGACGCTCACCATGCACACCCGATTGGACGCTCATGTGCGCAGCCGTGCTCGATCCCGTGGACGCCGTGGTGCTCGACGTGACCATTCCGGTGTACAACGAGGAGCGCGACCTCGAGCCGTGCATCCGCCGGCTGCATGCGTATCTGCGCACGAACATGCCGTACACCTTCCGGATCACGATCGCGGACAACGGCAGCACCGACGCCACGCCCGGCGTCGCCGCGGAGCTGGTGGCCGAGTTCCCCGAGGTGTCGATGGTGCGCATCGAGGAGGCCGGCAAGGGCCTGGCCCTGCGCACGGCGTGGAGCGGCTCGGACGCGGCGGTGCTCGCGTACATGGACGTCGACCTGTCCACCGACCTGGCCGCGCTGCTGCCGCTGATCGCGCCGCTCATCACCGGCCACTCGGACATCGCCATCGGCACCCGGCTCGCGCGCGGTTCGCGCGTGGTGCGCGGCCCGAAACGCGAGGCCATCTCGCGCGCGTACAACCTGCTGCTGCGCGGGACGCTCGCGATGCGCATCTCGGACGCGCAGTGCGGGTTCAAGGCGATCCGGCGCGACATCGCGCGGGGCCTGCTGCCGTACGTGCAGGACACCGGCTGGTTCTTCGACACCGAGCTGCTCATCCTGGCCCAGCGGACCAACCTGCGCATTCACGAGGTGCCTGTTGACTGGATCGACGACGATGACTCCCGCGTGGACGTGGTCTCCGCCGCGCTGGCCGACGTGCGCGGCATCTGGCGGCTGGGCCGGGCCCTCGTGACCCGCCGCCTGCCGCTCGCCCTGCTGCGCCACGACCTCGGCCGCAGTCCCCTCCTGCCGGGCGTGCCGGCCGGCCTCGGCGGCCAGCTCGTGCGCTTCATCGGCATCGGGATCGCCTCCACCGTCTTCTTCGCCGTCCTGTACGCCCTGTTGCGCATCGAGTTCGCCGCGCAGACGGCCAACTTCACCGCCCTGCTGGTGTCCGCGATCGCCAACACGCTCGTCAACCGCCGGGTCACCTTCGGCGTGCGCGGCCCGGGCAAGCTGCTGCAACACCTCGCCCAGGGCCTGCTGCTGTTCGGCCTCGGGCTCGCGCTGACCAGCGGGTCGCTGGTGCTGCTGCACGCGGTGCACCCGCCCGCGGCCCCGCTCGAGCTGGCGGTGCTGGTGGTCTCCAGCTTCGCCGCCACGGCGCTGCGGTTCCTGCTGTTGCGCTTCTGGCTCGGCCGCCCTGGCCGTACCGCTGCCGGTTCGAAGGAGAGAGCGTATGAGCTCCACAACTGAAATCCCGCCCGTGGTGGAATCCGCGCCGGCCCCAGCGGAACCCGCCGCGCCCGCCAACCCGGCCTGGGCCCGCCCGGCCCTGTTCCTGCTGCTGGCCCTCACCGCCGTGCTGTACCTGTGGGACCTGGGCAAGTCCGGCCCGGGCAACAACTTCTACGCGGCCGCGGTCCAGGCCGGCACCGAGGACTGGAAGGCCTTCTTCTACGGCTCCCTCGACCCGTCCAACTTCATCACCGTCGACAAGCCGCCGGCCGCCCTGTGGGTGATGGAGCTGTCCGGGCGCATCTTCGGCTTCAACGCCTGGAGCATGCTGGTCCCGCAGGCCCTCATGGGCGTCGCGGCCGTGGCCCTCATGTACGCCGCCGTCCGCCGCTGGTTCGGCCCGGCCGCCGGTCTGCTCGCGGCCGCGGTGCTCGCGCTGACGCCGGCGGCGGTGCTCATGTTCCGCTTCAACAACCCCGACGCGCTGCTCACCCTGCTGCTGACGGCGGCCGCCTACACCATCGTCCGCGCCGTCGAGGCGGGCCGCGTGCGCTGGATGGTGGCCACCGGTGCGCTCGTCGGCCTCGCGTTCCTGACCAAAACCCTCGGAGCCTTCACGGTACTGCCGGCGTTCGTCGGCCTGTACCTGCTCGCCGCGCCCGTCTCGCTGGGCCGCCGCATCCTGCACGTCCTCGCCGGCGGCCTGGCCATGGTCGTGTCGGCGGGCTGGTGGGTCGCGATCGTCGAGTCGGTCTCGCCCGACAGCCGCCCCTACATCGGCACGTCGACGGACAACAGCTTCCTGAGCCTGGCCTTCGGCTTCAACGGCATCGGCCGCGTCTTCGGCGGCGACGACAACGACCTCGGGGCCATCAACGCCTTCTTCGGCGGCCAGCCCGGCGTGGGGCGCATGTTCAGCTCGGTCGTCGCCGCGAACGTGACCTGGCTGCTGCCGGCCGCGCTGCTGCTGATCGTCTCGGGCTTCGTGCTGTCGCGGGGCGCGCCGCGGACCGACCGGACGCGCGCGGCGATCGTGCTGTGGGGCGGGTGGCTGGTCGTCACGGCCGGGATCTTCAGCTTCATGCAGGGGATCTTCCACCCGTACTACACGATCGCCATCGCCCCGCCGATCGCCGCGCTGGTCGCGGTGGGCGGGCAGCAGCTGTGGCGGCACCGCACCTCCTCCGCCGCGCGCCTCACCCTCGCGGTGATCGTGGCGGTGACGTGCATCGTCAACGTGGTCATCCTGGAGCGGGCCAACCTGTGGCACCCGGAGGTCCGGGTGCTGGTGATCGCGGCCGCGCTGCTGGCGCTCGTGGCGCTGGCGCAGGGCAGCGCGCGGGAGCCCCGGGCGCTGCACGGCGCCTTCGCCGCGGCGATCGCGGTCGCCCTGCTCGCGCCGGCCGCGTACGGTCTGGCCACCGCCGGCCGCCCGCACATCGGGGCGGTGCCGACGGCCGGACCGGCGGCCGCGGAGAACACGGCGCTGCCGGCCGGGGCCGGTGGCCTGCCGGGCGGGGCGCAGGCGCCGGGCGGGGGGTCGGCGGCGAATCCTGAGGTGGTCGCGCTGCTGCGGCAGACCTCGAACAAGTGGGCGGCGGCCACGTTCACCTCGCCGAACGCGGCTACCTTGCAGCTGGCCAGCGATCGGCCGATCATGGCGATCGGCGGGTTCACGGGGTGGGACCCGACGCCTTCGCTGGAGCACTTCCAGATGTGCGTGCAGGCCGGGGAGATCCGGTACTTCGTGGGGTCCGGCTTCGGCGGCCTCATGGGCGGCGGCGGTCCTGGCGCCGGTCCTGGCGCCGGCCCCGGCGCGGGTCAGCCGGGTGCGCAGCCTGGGGCTCAGCCGGGTGCGCAGCCTGGAGCTCAGCCGAGTGGCATGCCGTCCGGTGTTGCTCAGCCCGGGGCTCAGCCTGGTGCTCAGCCCGGTGTGGGTCCGTCCGGTGTTGCTCAGCCCGGGGCTCAGCCGGGTGCTCAGCCTGGGGCCCAGCCCGGGGCTCAGCCGGGTGCTCAGCCGGGTGCGCAACCCGGGGCTCAGCCTGGTGCTCAGCCTGGTGCGGGACAGCAGCCGGGCGGTGCGGCGCCGATGGACCCGTTCGGCGGCACCAAGACGCCCGAGCAGATCGTCGCCTGGGTGCAGGAGCACTACGCGATCATCATCGCCATCTCCACCTGGGTCGCGCAGCACTACGCCCCGATGATGGTCGGCACCGACGTCATCTTCGACCTGAGCAAGCCGATCGCCTGACCCACCCGCCGCCGTGCGCGCCCGGACACCCCGAGCGCGCACGGCGGCGCATCCAATTGCGCGAGCGAACAGCAAGGAGCGTCCATGAGTGCAACCGAGGCCGGCCACCTACCCGTACCTGGCGCGTCGCTCTACTACGAGGTGCGCGGCACCGGCCCGGCCCTGCTCGTCATCGCCGGCGGCAACGGCGACGCGGGCCCCTTCGGCGCCGTGGCGGACGAGCTGGCGCGGCGGTACACCGTCATCACGTACGACCGCCGGGGCTTCTCCCGCAGCGTGCTCGACTGGCCGGCCGACGACGCCCGGCGCCTCGACGAGGACGTCCAGGACGCGCTCGCGCTGCTCGACCGGTTCGGCGACGGCCCCGGCGTGGTGCTCGGCAGCTGCTCGGGCGCGACCCTCGCCCTCGACCTGGTGGTCCGCCACCCCGAGCGCATCGAGACGCTGGTCGCCCACGAGCCCCCGGTCGCCGCGGTGCTGCCCGACCTGGACGAGTGGATCGAGTTCTACGCCGCGGTGTACAAGACGTTCCGGACCGAGGGCGTCCAGGAGGGCATGCGCGTCTTCCGGGTGGGCATGGGCATGACGAAGCCGGCCCGCCCGCCGGAGTCCGCCCAGCTGCCCCAGCCGCAGCTCGAGCAGATGCTCGCGCGCATCAAGCGCAACCACGGCTACTGGCTCGAACACGAGATGCGCACCTACTCGATGTTCGAACCGGACATCGCCCGCCTGCGCACCGTCACCGACCGCCTGGTCATCGCCGGCGGCAGCGACGAGCAGGAGAACCACCCGTACCTGTGCACCGTCGCCCTCGCCGAGCGGCTCGACCAGTCCGTGGTGGACTTCCCGGGCGGGCACGTCGGCTATGTCACCGACCCGTATACGTTCGCTGACGCGACCATTGCGCTGCTGGAGTCGCGACGGACGCCGTCGGCGGCCGCTGTGCGCGAAGCATGAGGGACAGGCCGGGCAGCCGCCCCACGGGGAGGAGGCGCTCGGCCCCCGCGATCACCCGCAGCCCGGTGTTCACCAGCCAGGGCATCCGCTCCATGTCGGTGCCGCCGTTCGAACCGCGGCGCCGGCGCAGGGCCGCCACCGGGCGCAGCAGGACGTTCCAGCTCCACAGGCGCTCGACCGCGAAGCCCGCCGCCTCCAGCAGTTCGCGCAGCTCCGCGCGCTCGTAGCGCCGGAAGTGGCTCAGGGCGACGTCGTGGGCGGACCAGAGGCGCATGTCCTGCGGTACCGACATGAGCAGGGTCCCGCCCGGGCGCAGGACCCGGAACAGTTCGCGCAGGGCCAGGCGGTCGTCGTCGATGTGCTCGAGGACGTCCATCGCCACGGCCAGCGAGACCGTGCCGCCGGCGAAGGGCAGGCGGCGGATGTCGCCGCGGATGACGGGCCAGCCCTGCTCGCGAATGAGGCGCACACCCAGGTCGCTGTACTCCACCGCGAGCGGGCTCCAGCCGTGGCGGTGCAGCAGGGGCAGGTGGCCGCCCGCGCACGAGCCCACGTCAATGGCCGGGCCGCCGTCGGGGGTGAGCGCGGCCAGTTGCCGCGTCAGCACCGCCCGGCGGGCCCGGTACCACCAGTGGGTCGCCTCAAGCTCGGCTACCTTCCGAATCTCCTCGTCGTGCACCGGTTCCCCCGTTGATCTGTGCGCTGAGCGCGACCTTGTCCACTTTGCCGATCGGGGTGAGCGGCAGCGCCGCCACCACCTCGACCTGCTCGGGCAGCTTGTACTTGGCGACCCCGCCGGCGTGCAGGCGCTCGCGAACGTCGTCGAGCGTGAGCGCGCGGGATGTCGTCACCAGACAGACCCGCTCACCGAAACGCGCATCCGGCACCGCGACGACTGCGCATTCGCGCAGGCCGAGCAGTTCACGGGCGAGCGTTTCGACCTCCTCGGCGGAGATCTTCTCCCCGCCCCGGTTCACCAGGTCCTTGCTGCGCCCCGCGACGACGAGGTTGCCGGAGGGGTGGCGCCGGACGCGGTCGCCGGTGCGGTACCAGCCGTCCGCGGTGTACCGCTCGGCGTTGAAGACCGGCGACCGGTAGTACCCGCGCGGGGTGTAGGGCCCGCGGGTGAGCAGCTCGCCGACCTCGCCGTCGGCGACCTCCGCGCCGGCCGGGTCGAGGATGCGGATCTCGTCGCCGGGGCTGACGGGGCGGCCCTGCGTGCCGTACACGATGGCGTCCGGATCTTCGGGACGGGTGCAGCAGAGCAGTCCCTCGGCCATCCCGAACACCTGCTGGAGCCGCGCCCCGAGCGCCTGCTGCAGCCCGGCGGCCACGGCGGGGTCGAGCACGGACCCGCCGACCTGCACGATGCGCAGACTCGCGAGCGCATCCGGATGCGTCGCGGCGTGCTCGGCCCAGCGCAGCGCGACGGCCGGCACGAGCGAGGTGATGGTGGGCGCCTCGGCCGCGACGACCCGGAACGCGGCGACCGGTTCCGGGCTGGGCAGCAGCACGGTCCGCCCGCCGGCGGCGAGCACCCCGAGAATGCCGGGCCCGCCGAGCGCGAAGTTGTGCGCGGCGGGCAGCGCGGCGAGATAGACGGTGTCGCGCCCGGCCCCGGCGATGGCGGCCATCCGCCGGCACGCGTACTCGTAGTCGTTGTGGCTGCGCCCGATGAGCTTGGCCTGCCCGGTGGTGCCGCCGGAGAGCAGGAAGAACGCCAGCGCGTCCGGATCGGGCGCGGCCGCGTCGAGCCGTTCCCGGCGCGCGCCAGGTTCACCGGCCGGTTGCAGCAACGCGCGCACGTCGAGGTGACCGGGCTTGGGCGCGCCGCCGACGACGGCCACCTGCACGCCGGTCGGATCGCCGGCGGCGAGCTCGGCGGCCAGGGCCTCGTGGTCGAAGCCGCGCCAGACGTCGGGCACGATGAGCAGCCTGGCGCCGGTGTGCTCGATCAGGTGGCGCAGCTCGTGCTCGCGGTGCGCGACGAGCGCGAGCACGGGCACGATCCCGGCGCGCAGGCAGGCGAGCAGGACGGCGACGAACTCCCAGCAGTTGGGCAGCTGCAGCACGACGGTGTCGCCGGGCCGCAGTCCGCGGTCGAGCATCCCCTCGGCCAGGGCGTCCGCCCGCTCCATCAGCTCCCGGTACGAGATGCGGTGTGCTCCCGCGACGACCGCGGTCCGGTTGGCGTTGGAGTCCGCGACCGTCCACAGCAGGCGGCCGAGGTCCCGATCGCGCCAGTAGCCTTCCGCGCGGTACCGCGCCGCGAACTCGGGCGGCCACGGCGGGACGTCGGGCACCGTCTCGAGGCTCATGCGGCGTCCTTCGTGAGCGAGGCGCGCAACAGACCGGTCAGGTGGTCGGCGACCGCGGACACCGTCGGGTGCTCCCACAGCAGCGACGCGGGCAGCGACTGCTCGAACTGCCGCTGCAGCCGTGCGCGGATGGCCAGCGTCATGACCGAGTCGACGCCGATCTCGATGAGCGGTTTGCGCAGGCTGACCTCGTCGACGTCGAGCTTGGCCTCACCGGCGACGTGGCGGCGCACCTCCCCGAGCACGAACCCGCCGAGCTGCTCGGTGTCCAGCGTGCGCCAGGCGACGACCGGCTCCTCGTCGATGACCTCGAGGTCCTCGGTGTACAGGGCGCCGTCCGGCACGCCGAAGCGCAGCCCGGTGATGGCGACCGCGACCGTACCGTCCGGCCGCGCAACGGTGACGTTCACGGTGTCCACGACGTCCGGTTCCTGCACCAGGTGGACATGCACGATCACGCGCGGGGCCGGCTCGCCGCGCACCGCGATCTGCTCGATCTCGGCGGGCATGCGCAGGACCGGGGTGCCGCGGAAGACCGCCGTCGGCAGCGACAGCGCGGCGTCGAGGACCGAGGCCCAGGTGCCCTCCACGCCGTCGCCCGCGCTCACCTCGGCGAGCAGCTCGTGCGTTTCGGACGCCCAGAGGCCGGTGACCGTCCAGGGAAAGCCCATCGACGGTACGTCGAGCGTGGCGAGCAGGGTGGACGCGTGGTCGCTGGGCAGCTGCCGGGTGCACCGGGCGCGCAACGCCGGCACGTCGAGCGGCGGCAGCTCCGGCTGCTCCCCCGGCCTCACGCGCGCGGTGGTGTTGGTGAGCCATGACTCCAGGTCGTCGTCCGCGGTGCCGTGGTCGTCCTCGCTCGCGAGCCGGGTGGCCAGCCTTAGGCCATCGTCCTGGTAGGACACCTGGAGCTCGCGGGTCGCCGACAGCGAGATCGGCGTCCGCAGCACGATGTCGACCAGGGTGGACGAGTCGTCGGCGGCGGCCGCGCGGTGGAAGGTGTGCAGGAGGACGGCGGCCGGGACGATCTCGACGCCGTGGACCGCGTGGCGGCCCGGGTACGGGCGCGACGGGAAGTCCAGCTCCGTTGTCCACATGCGCAGGGGGGTGGTGCCGTTCACGGTCGTGAGCCGGCCGAGGAGGGTGTGTTCGCGCATCGGGGCGGCGCTCGTGCGGCCCCGGCGGGTGGCGGCGCGCCAGTACGGGCGGTGCTGCCAGACGTACCCCGGGACGTCGGCGAGGTCGCGGCGCGGGTGGAGCGCGGCGAAGTCGACCGGGACGCCGTGGCAGTGCAGCACCGCGAGGTTGGCCAGCAGGATCGTCGGCTCGTCGGCGGCCCGGCGCAGGGTGCCGGTGACGCAGGCGTCGGTCACCCCGGCGTCGAACAGCGTCTCGTGGATGGACGCGGTGACGATCGGGTGGGCGGAAACCTCCAGAAACGCGCGGTGCCCGTCGGCGACGGCGGCCGCCACGGCGCGGGCGAACTGCACGGGTGAGCGCAACTGCGACGCCCAGTACTGCGCGTTGTCGGCGGGAGCGGTGCGCGAATCGGTGTCCGGGTCGGCGTGACCGGTGCGGTACAGCGGGACGGCCGGCTGCGCGTGGACGATCGAACCGGCCGCTGCGAGCATGCCGGGCACCAGCGGGTCGAGCTGCGGCGAGTGGAACGCGACGTCGGAGTCGACGCGGCGCATGACGATGCCCTCCCGGACCCAGGCGCCGGCCAGCTCCTCCACCGCCTCGAGTTCGCCGGACACGACGGTCCAGCGCGGCGCGGCGGCGATCGCGGCGACCACGTCGCCCCGGCCGGCCAGGCGGGCCTCGACGTCGGCGAAGGGCAGCGCGGCGAGGTACATCGCGCCGTTGCCGGCCACCGCGCGCAGCAGCGCCGAGCGGCGGCAGACCAGCCGGGCCGCGTCGTCGAGCGCGAGCACGCCGGCGCTGACCGCGGCCGCGATCTCCCCCACGGAATGCCCGATGACGGCCGACGGCCGCACCCCGAGCCGCCGCCACACCGCGTCGAGCGCCACCTGCACCGCGAAGATCATCGGCTGGATGACGTCGACCGCGCTCAGCGTCTCGCCTTCGAGGACGGCCCGCGGCGTGCTCCCGATCTCGGCCTGGAACACCGGCGCGAGCCCGTCGATGACGGCCGTGAACGTGCTGTCCGTGTCGAGCAGCCGGCGCCCCATGCCGACCCACTGCGAGCCGTGCCCGGAGAACACGAACACCGGCCCGGCGCCGGCCCCGTCGACCGGACGGCCCAGCGCACCCTCGGCCGGCGCGTCCCCGGCGGCAACCTCGCGCAACCGCGCGGCCAGGTGCGCACGATCCCGGCCGACAACTCCCGCGCGATGCGACAGATGCGAGCGGCGCATGCTGAGCGTGTGCGCAACGGCGGACAACGGCGCGCCGGCACCGTCCAACCAATCGGCCATCGCCGCGGCGTTCGCGCGCAAGGCGGCCTCGGTCGAACCAGAAACCGGCAGCAGTACCGGCATGTCGCGCTCGATGCCCGGGTGCGCAGCGGCCGGCGGGGCCTGTTCGAGGACGACGTGGGCGAGGGTGCCGCCGTAGCCGTACCCGGACACACCTGCGCGGCGCGGGGTGTTCGTTTCCGGGTAGGGGGTCGTCGCGGTCACGACGCGGACGTTGCCGCCCTCCCAGTCCACGTCGGGGTTCGGCGTGACGCAGTGCAGGCTCGGGGGGATGACGCCTTGTTGCAGTACGAGCGCGGCCTTGATGATGCTCGCGATCCCGGCCCCGCCCTCCAGGTGGCCGATGTTCGACTTGACCGAGCCGATCAGGCACGGGTCGCCGGGCGCGCGGTGGCGGCCGATCACGGCGCTGATGGCGCGGGCCTCGATCGGGTCGCCGACGGGGGTGCCGGTGCCGTGGGCCTCCATGTAGCCGATGGTGGCCGGGTCGATGCCGGCGACGGCGTGGGCGGCCTGCAGGACGCGGGACTGGGCCTCCTCGCTCGGGGCCATGATGCCGTTGGTGTGGCCGTCCTGGGCCACGGCCGACCCCGTCACCACGGCGTGCACGCGGTCGCCGTCGCGCACCGCGTCGGCCAGGCGCTTCAGGACGACCACCGCGACGCCCTCGGAGCGGCCGTAGCCGTTGGCGCTCGCGTCGAAGGACTTGCACACGCCGTCCGGGGACAGGGCGCCGGCGGCCTCCAGCATGACCGTGAGGCCCGGGCCGACGATCAGGTTGACGCCGCCGACGATGGCCACCCCTGATTCACCGGCGGCCAGGGCGCGGCAGGCGGTGTGCAGGGCGACCAGCGAGGCCGAGCACGCCGTGTCGATGGTGAGGCTGGGGCCGCGCAGGTCGAGCGCGTAGGAGATGCGGTTGGACAGGCCGCACATCTGGGTGCAGATGCCGGTCCACGCCTCGATGCCGGGCAGGTCCTCCAGCAGGCGGCGCTCGTAGTCGTCGGAGACCGCGCCCATGTACACGCCGGTGTCGGTGCCGGCCAGCGTGTCGGGGGCGATGCCGGCGTGCTCCAGGGCCTGCCAGACGACCTCGAGCAGGAGCCGCTGCTGGGGGTCCATGAGCTCGGCCTCGCGGGGCAGCACGCCGAAGAACTCGGCGTCGAAGCCGCGCACGTCGTCGAGGAAGGCGCCGCGGCGCACGGTGCGGCGCATGATGGCCTCGGCGGCGGCGTCGATGGTGTGCTCGCCCCAGCGGTCGGCGGGCACCTCGGAGTTCACGTGCCGGCCCGCGGTGAGCAGGCCCCAGAACTCGTCTACGGTGTTGACGCCGCCGGGCAGCCGGCAGCCCATCCCGACAATGGCGATCGGCGTCTGGTCCATGCCGAGAGTCCTTTCTACGTACGGGCGTCGGCGATGCGTACGGGCGTCGGTCAACGCCGGGGTGCTACCTGCGGCCCACGACGAGGGCGTGGCCGAAGCCGAAGTCGGTGTGGCGCTCGGTCCCGCTGAAGCCGGCGTCGAGGACGGCCCGCTCCATGTCGGCGGCGGAGTACACCATGCCCTCACCGCTTGCGAGCGTGAGGAAGTAGGGCGACAGCAGTCCAGCGCCGAGCGGGCCGGTGCCGTCGTCGCTGGAGACGAAGTTGTACACGAGGCACACCCCGCCGTCGGCCAGCGCCGCGTGGCAGCGGCGCAGCAGCTCGGTGTTGCGCGCCATCGACCAGATCTCGAACACGTGGAACACGAGCACCGCGTCCGCGCCGGCCGGCAGCGGATCGGCGAACAGGTCGCCGCCGTGGAACGTGACGCGATCGCTCAGGCCGGCCTGCGCGATGCGCTGTTCGGCGACCTCCCGCACGGCCGGTGCGTCGAACACGCGCACGTGCAGGTGGGGGAAGCGGCGCGCGAGTTCGATCGCGTTGGTGGCGTCGCCGCCGCCGAAGTCGACCGCGACGCGCAGGTTCGAGAAGTCGTACCGGTCGAGGATCTGCGCGAAGGTGCGGCGGGAGACGTCGCCCATGTTCGCGTAGAACGTGCGCTGCAGCTCGGGTTGCGCGCCGAGCCACTCGTACAGGGTGCCGTGCGCGCCGGCGGTGCGGTGCAGGCCGACGTTCGTGTTCGTGCGCAGCGCATCCGTGAACGCGGGCATCGCGGCGTTGATGATGGCCGACTGCACGTCGATGAGCGGGCCGAGGAAGGTGTCGCTCGCGCGCAGGAGTTTGCGGCGGACGAGCGGGGTGTTGCGGTACAGCGGCGGCGTGGCTTCGAGCAGCCGCATGGAGGCCAGGCCGAGCAGCAGGATCCGGGCCGGCTGCTCGTCGATGTGCAGGACCTTCGCGGCGTCGGCGACGGACATCGCGCCGTGCTGCTCGAGCGCCTCGAACAGGTCGAGTTGCAGCGCCGCGTGCACGAGTTCGAACGCGGTCGCGCCGTGGATGATGAGACGCAGGTAGTCCGCGTCGGACAGGGTGACCACGCCTGGTGCTCCTCACGGTGGTGCCGGGCCGAAACGACGGTGCCGGACGAAACGACGGTGCCGGGGGCGGACTCGTCAAGCCTCGCCGAGCCCGCCCGCGGCCTGCATCTTCGTGCGTGCGACCCTCAGTCCACAGTGGACGCAGTGTGCTCGTCGAGGATGCGCTGGGCGGCGACGGTGGCGGCGGCGAAGCGTTCCGCCGGGTCGGCGCCGGCGACGAGCACGTCGTGCATGGCCGCGGCGAGCACCTCGTCGATGCGCATCAGCCCGCCCACGACCGGGCCGAGCGCGGCCGGTGAGCGATCCGAGCGGCGCAACTGCGCGAGGGCCGCGCGTTCGTGCGCGTGCGCCGCGAACCAGCCCTCGTCCTCCAGCGCCTGCTGCCCGGCGCGCGTCACGGGCAGGAAGCCGTTGCTGCGCTGCCACTCCGCGACCGCCTCCGGCCGCAGCAGGGACAGCATGAACGCGAGCGCGAGGTCCCGCTTGACGCGATCCGGCCCGTCGGCGAGCCACAGCGCGTCACCGGAGATGAAGTTTCCGGCGTACCGCGCGTGCTCATTCCGCGGCACGTCGCTCACCGCGACCTCGAACCCCGCCTCGCGCCCGATGCCGACCAGGTCGCCGGCCGCCTTGGACGAGTCGACGAGGAACGCCACCTCGCCGCCGGCGAACGCGCGGAAGCCGCCCTCCCAGTCCTCGATCGTGCCGCTGTAGTGGAACAGCCCGTCGGCGTGCAGGTTGCGCCAGAACTCGACCCACGCGAGCATTTCCGGGCCCGCGAGGTCGACCGTACGCGCGGTGCCGGAGCGGCCGTTGTCGCCGTCGGCGAGCAGCCCGCCCTGCGCGGCGACCGCCTGCTGGAACAGCCATCCGTGGTTGGCCCACGTGACACCGGCCGCCGCGCTCGCCGTGCGCAGTTCACGCCACGTCCGCGGCGGTTCGCTCAAACCGGCGCCGCGCAACAGCGTCATGTTGCTGTACAACACGGTGGTCGTCGCGGACAGCGGCACGCACGGCAGATCGCCCGCCACGGTGTAGTAGTCGCGCACCGCGGGCTCGAGGTCGCCGAGGAGGACGGGCTCGCCCAGGACCGACGTGCGGCCGGCGATGGCTTCGGTGACACTGACGTACCGTGGAAGGCCCTGCAGCGTTCTGGTGTCGAGCGCCATGCGCGTGTCGGACGCGTAGTAGCCCGCCACGTCCGGTGCGTCGCCGCGCTTGACGGCCTCGGAGACCTCGTGGGTCATCGTCCAGAAGTCGACCCCGCGGACCCGGATCCGGCAGCCGGGGTGCCGCGCCTCGAACGCGGCGGCCAGCACACGCAGCGGCTGCAGGAACGGCTCGCCCTGGTTGGTCTGGAACGGGTAGTCGGCGAACCACACGTCCACCACGATGTCCGATGCCATGCGCAACAGCGTGGCCGGAGATGCGCGTTTGGGGCATCTCACCACGTGCGCAGCCGAGCGGCTGCGCACGTGGTGAGCGCGTCAGCCGACGTACTTGCGCAGGTACTCGCCGGTGACCGACTTCTTGTTCGCGAGCAGCTGCTTCGGCGTGCCGGTGAACACGACCTCGCCGCCCCCGGCGCCGCCGTCGGGGCCGAGGTCGATGACCCAGTCCGCCTGCCGGACGACGTCCAGGTTGTGCTCGATGACGACGACCGTGTTCCCGTCGTCGACGATCCGGTTCAGCAGCGCCATCAGCGTCCCCACGTCCGACATGTGCAGGCCGGTGGTGGGCTCGTCCAGGACGTACACACTGCTGGTCTTGTGCAGTTGGGTCGCGAGCTTGATCCGCTGGCGCTCACCGCCCGACAGCGTGCTCAGCGGCTGCCCGAGCGTGAGGTAGCCGAGCCCGACGTCCACGAGCCCCTGCAGCTTCGGCTTGAGCGCCTTCTCGGTGAAGAAGCCGACCGCCTCCGAGACCGGCAGCTCCAGCACGTCGGCGATGGACTTGCCGCGCAGCTGGTGCTCCAGCACCGACTCCTTGAACCGCCGGCCGTGGCAGGTCTCGCAGTGCGTGGTCACCGGGTCCATGAACGCGATCTCCGTGATGATCACCCCGCGGCCCTGGCACTCCTCGCACGCGCCCTTCGAGTTGAAGCTGAACAGCGCCTCCGGCTGCCCGCTCGCCTTCGCGAACAGCTTGCGGATCCCGTCCATGAGCTCGAGGTACGTGGCCGGGTTGGACCGCGACGACGCCGTGATCGGCCCCTGGTCCACGAAGGTCGCCGTCGGGTGCTGCGCCGCGAACACGCCGGAGATGAGGCTGGTCTTGCCGGAGCCCGCCACTCCGGTGACCGCGGTCAGCACGCCGGTCGGAATGTCCACCGACACGTTCTTGAGGTTGTGCAGGTCGGCGTCGGTGATGCTGAGCTGCCCGCCCGCCTTGCGGAACGTCTTCTTGACGGCGCCCCGCTCGGCCAGCGCCGTCGCGGTGCGGGTGGCGGCCTTGGCGAGGGCGGCGACCGTACCCTCGAAGACGATCTCACCGCCGTGCACGCCGGCCTCCGGGCCGACCTCGACCACGTGGTCGGCGATGTCGATGACGTCGGGGTCGTGCTCCACCACGAGCACGGTGTTGCCCTTGTCGCGCAGGCCCCGCAGCAGCTCGTTGAGCCGGCCGACGTCGCGCGGGTGCAGGCCGACGCTCGGCTCGTCGAAGATGTACGTCAGGTGCGTGAGCGTCGAGCCCAGGTGCCGCACCATCTTGAGCCGCTGCCCCTCGCCGCCGGAGAGCGTGACGGTGGGCCGGTCGAGCGTGAGGTACCCCAGGCCCATGCCCGAGATGCGCTCCAGCGCGGTGCGGGCGGTCTCGGCGATCGGGCTGTCGAGCTTGGCCAGCACCGGCACCAGCTCGTCGATGGACAGCCCGGACATCTCCGCGATGTTGCGCCCGTCGATGCGGCTGTTCAGCGTCTCCTGGCTCAGCCGCGCGCCGTGGCAGAGCGGGCACAGGCCCTCGGACATGAACTGCTGGATCGCATCGCGGGTCTTCTCGCTCAGCGTGCTGGTGTCCCGCTTGAGGTTGAGCCGGACGAACTTGTCGACCAGGCCCTCGTAGTTGATTTTGATCGTGGCGTTCTTGGTCTTCACCTCGACCTTGCCGCCGGTGCCGTGCAGCAGCGTGTGCCACTCGTCCTTGGTGTACTTGCGCAGCACCTTGTCGGCGTCGAGGCGGCTGTCGCCGGCCAGGATCTGCCAGTCCGGGGTGCCGACCTTGTACGTGGGCAGCAGGATGGCGCCGCCGTTGAGCGACTTGGACTTGTCCAGCATGCGCTCGACGTCGGGCTGCACGGTGCGGCCCATGCCCTCGCACTCCGGGCACATGCCGCGCGGGTCGTTGAACGAGTAGCTCGACACCAGGCCGGTGGTCGGCTCGGCGTGCCGGGCGAAGAGGGCGCGCAGGACCGGGGCGACGTCCGTGATCGTACCGACCGTGGACCGGCTGTTGCCGCCGATCGGCTGCTGGTCGACGATGACGGCGGTGGTCAGGCCCTCGATCGCGTCGGCCTGCGGGCGCTCGTACTTCGGCAGCTGGTTGCGGATGAACCAGCTGTACGAGGCGTTGAGCTGGCGTTGGGACTCGACCGCGACGGTGTCGAAGACGATCGAGGACTTGCCGGAGCCGGACACGCCGACGAACACGGTGATCTTCGACTCGGGCAGCGTGAGCGTGACGTCCTTGAGGTTGTGCACCCGGGCGCCGACGATGCGGATGCCCTGTTTTTGCGGCATGACATAGTCCTTCCTGAATTTGAGGCTGAACGCGCGAGTGCCGTCCCCCGGCGGGTCGTTCACCGGGGGACGGCATCGCAACATGTTCCTAGGCCGGCACGACCGGGCGTTCCGGTGCGTCCGCGATGGCATCGGGCTCCGGGTCGTCGTCCTTGGCGGCGAGCGGGCTCGGCCACCAGATGCGCTTGCCGAAGTCCAGGTTCAGCGCGGTCACCAGCACCGAGCGGACGATCAGGGCGTCGAGGAGCACGCCGAGCGCGACCGCGAAGCCGAGCTCCGCGAAGAACACCAGCGGCAGGTTGGCCAGCACGGCGAACGTCGCCGCGAGGACCAGGCCGGCCGAGGTGATGACGCCACCGGTGGTGGCCAGGCCGGTGAGCATGCCGCGGCGGGTGCCGACGACCTGCGCCTCCTCCCGGACCCGGGTCATCAGGAAGATGTTGTAGTCGATGCCGAGGGCGACCAGGAACACGAACGCCATCAGCGGGAACGAGCTGTCGGAGCTGTCGAAGCCGAACACGCCCTTGAAGACCACCGCGCTGATGCCCAGGGCCGCGGCGTAGGACAGCACCACGGTGGCGATGAGCAGCAGCGGGGCCACCACGGCGCGCAGCAGCAGGCCGAGGATCAGCAGCACCGCGGCGAGCACGAGCGGGATGACCAGCATGTTGTCGTGCCGGTTGGCCTTGTTCATGTCGATGGTACTGGCAGTCGGCCCACCCACCTTCGCATCCGCACCGGCCACGGCGTGCACGGCGTCGCGCACCCGCAGCACCGTCGCCTCGGCGGCGCTGGTGTCCGGCAGGTCCTTGAGCACGCCCTGCAGCATCACCAGGTCCCCGGCGACCAGCGGCGGGCCGACCTCGGCGATGCCGTCGGTACCGCGGATCGCGGTCGTCAGCGCCTCGCTCGCACTCGCCTTGCCGATGACGACGACCGGCTGGCCCTCGCCGCCCGGGAAGTGCTTCGCGGCGACCTCGGCCCCGACGATCGCCTGCGGCTTGTCCACGAACGAGTCGGTGACGGACAGGCCGGTCGCGTTGAGCTGGGTCAGGCCGAGCGCGCAGATCGCGAGCGCGGCCGCGGTGGCGACCCAGACCGTGCGGGGCTTGCCGGCGATGCCGCGGCCGAGCCGGCTCCACAGCCCGCCGGTCGCGCTCTTCTCCTCGGTGCCGACCTTCGGCTTGACCGGCCAGAAGATCCAGCGGCCGAAGATGACCAGCAGCGCGGGCAGCAGCGTGATCATGGACAGGAAGCCCATGCCGATGCCGATCGCGCAGACCGGGCCGAGGCCCTTGGTCGAGTTCATGTCGGCGACCATGAGGCACAGCATGCCCACGGCCACGGTGCCGGCGCTGGCCAGCATCGCCGGTCCGGCGCGGTGCAGGGCGATCGCCATCGCCTGGTGCCGGTCGGCGTGGCGGCGCAGCTCCTCGCGGTACCGCGCGATGAGCAGCAGGGCGTAGTCGGTGCTCGCCCCGAAGACCAGCACCGTGAGGATGCCGGCGCTCTGGCCGTTCACGGTGAGCCCGGCGTTCTTGGCCAGCAGGTAGATGAACGCCTGCGTGACGTTGAGCGCCACGAGCGCCGAGATGACCGGCAGGATCCACGCGAACGGGCTGCGGTACGCGAAGAGCAGGATGATGATCACCACGACGACCGTGGTGAGCAGCAGCGCCTGATCGGTGCCGGAGAACGAGCTGACGTTGTCACCGGCGACGCCGACCTGGCCGGAGACGTACACGTTGAGGCCGTTCCTGTTCGCCTCGACGATCTCCTTCATCGCCTTGACGCGGTCCGGGGCCTTGGTGAAGCCGTCGGAGCCCATCTTGACCGGGACGATGACCTGGATCGCCTTGCCGTCCGCGGACTTCAGCGGGCCGATGACGCTGCCCGTGACGCCGTCGACCCCGGCGAGCCTGCCGGCGTCCGCGGCGGCCTTGGACTCGTCGGCCGAGCTGACCCCGTCGGGCCGCTCGTAGACGATGACCGCGGCGGCGATGTCCGCGGTGTTGAACTTCTCCTGCAGCTCGACCACCTGGGTGGCCTCCGCCCCACTGGGCAGCCACTGCGCTTGGTCGTTCTGTTGCACGTCGGGGAACTTCGCCGACAGCTGGCCGGCGACGCCGAATCCGAGCACGATCCAGACGACGAGGACGATCCATTTCGTCCATCGCCCGCTGACGATTCGAGCCGGGCCGGAAGCGCGCTCCATGAGCCCCTCCAGATGATCACTTCATCGGTCGGTACGGGACAGGCGACGTGCGTGATCATGTGGGCGGAGCACGCAAGCACGTCAGTTGAGCGGGGGTCGGGCCCGCGAGGCCGTACCCGCATCGATCGGAACCAAGCTTGCCGAAAACAAGTGGGGTATGTCAAACGGTTGCTTCATCTATGCTGCGAAGTATGGTTGACAGAACCGCTGGGCACTTCAACGGGATCACGCGGGCGCTGGACCTCGTCGGCGAGCGCTGGACCCTGCGCATCATCAGGGATCTGCTGGTGTCCCCGCGGCGCTACACCGACCTGCGCAACGGCGAGCCGCCGATCCCGACGAACACCCTCGCCGCGCGCCTGCGCGAGCTGGAGGCGGAGGGCATCGTCGGCCGCCGGGTGCTGCCGCGCCCGGCCAACGCGGTCGTGTACGAGCTGACCGATCGCGGCAAGGGCCTGGAGGGCATCATCATCGCCCTCGGCCGCTGGGGGGCCCGCGCCCTCACCAGCGGCGGCGAGCCCGATCCGCTCACCACCGACACCCTGGTGATCGCCATGCGGACCATGTTCGACCCGTTCGCCCGCCAGGAGCTCGACGCGGTCTTCGAGCTGCACGTCGGCGAGGTCGCGGCGACCCTGTGCGTGCGCCACGGCGTGCTCGAGACGGCGCCCGGCGTCACCGGCGGCGCCGACCTCGTGATCCACACCGGGCAGGAGCTCGCCGCGATCCTCACCGGCGAGCTCGACCCGCAGGAGGCGCTGCGCTCCGGGGTACTGCGCCTGGACGGCGACCACTCCCTGCTTGCGCCCTTCCTGGCCGCATTCCACTTCGAGTCATCCGCAACTTGAAGGATGTACACCTTTCGATCCGTCGATACCGTCGAGCCGTTCAGCGCACCCGCGACCACGAGGGGCAGGCGATGGCGCACTCCACCGACTCCGAACTTCAGGCCTTCCCGTTCGGCTGTCCGCGCAGCGGACCGTTCGACCCGCCGCACGAGGAACGCGCGTACCGCCTGAGCACCCCGATGAGCCGGGTGGGCCTGCCCGGCGGCGGGGTGACCTGGCTCGCCGCCCGGCACGCCGACGTCCGCCAGGTGCTGCGCGACCCGTCGTTCAGCGCGGACATCACGGCCCCCGGGTTCCCGCTGGTCGGGCCGGTGCCGCCGCAGGACGACAAGAGCCGCGCGGGGGCGTTCATCCGGATGGATCCGCCGGAGCACACGCTGTACCGCAGACTGCTGACCCCGGAGTTCATGGTCAAGGCGGTGCAGCGGCTCGAGCCGCTCATCGTGCAGACCGTGGACCGTTTCCTGGACGAGCTCGAGGCGGCCGGCGCGCCCGCGGACTTCGTCGAGCACTTCGCGCTGCCGGTGCCCTCGATGGTCATCTCGCACCTGCTCGGCGTGCCGTACGAGGAGCACGAGTTCTTCCAGCGCAACAGCCACACGCTGCTGGACAACCACGCGGCGCCCGAGGCGATGATGGCCGCGATGGGCGACCTGCGCGAGTCGCTGGGCAAGCTGGTCGAGCTCAAGCGGCGCGAGCCGGCCGACGACCTGACCAGCCGCCTCGCCCAGCAGCTCGACGCCGGCACGCTCACCCACGACGACGTGGTCGGGGTGGCCCTGCTGCTGCTCATCGCCGGGCACGAGACCACCGCGAACATGCTCGGGCTGGGCACGTTCCTGCTGCTGCGGTCGCATCCCGAGGAGTGGGCGGCGCTGGTCACCCGGCCCGAGCGCGCGCCGGCACTGGTCGATGAGCTGCTGCGGTACCTCACGATCGTGCACCACGGCCTCCCGCGCATCGCCACCCGGGACGTGCAGGTCGGCGAGCAGCTCGTGCGCGCCGGCGAGGGGGTCATCGTGCTGCTCTCGGCGGCGAACCGGGACGCCGCCGTCTTCGCCGACCCGGACCGCTTCGACGTCGACCGCGGCGCGCAGCAGCACGTGTCGTTCGGCTTCGGCATGCACCAGTGCATCGGCCAGCCGCTCGCCCGCGCGGAGCTGCGCATCGCGTTCACCCGGCTGGCGGCGCGGCTGCCTGGGCTGGCCCTCGCCCCCGAGGCCGGCCAGACGGTGCTGCGGCCGGACTCGTTCATCTACGGCGTGCACAAGCTCTTCGTGCGGTGGTGAGCGGGATGCGCGTGCTCGTCGACCGCGACCGGTGCTGCGGCTCCGGCAACTGCGTGGCCAACGCGCCCGAGGTCTTCGACCAGGACGACGACGGTCTGGTACGGCTCCTGTGCGTTTCCGTCCCGCCCGAGTCCCGCGACGCGGTGCTCGACGCCCTCGACCTCTGCCCCACCGGTGCCATTTCCGAGGCCGCCGGAACCTAATTGCATGCCGCGTGCACAAATACTTTGAACGACCACCGGCGACGGTGGTCGTTCGCTGTTCGGTCAACTATTCTCAGGCCGTGGGAGCGATATCACGATCCACATAGCGATCTCCTTATTGCTCAATACGAAGGTTCACGTGCATCCGCAATTGCAAACGCCTTCTGCCGCGCCATTCCGTCTCGTCTCTTTTCGCATCACCCGCAAATACCGTCCGCATATCCCGTGAAGTGGGCGCGCTAATTTACCCGGAGCGAACATCCGGTAACCTGCGCGAAATCAGGCATCGTTCGTTGTCGCTTTCCTGACACTCTTACAAACCGTGCCGAAAACACGACGAGATCCCTTCGGGTCCGAAGGGATCTCATTTGGTACCGGGCGGCGCCGGCGGGCTCACCCCGGGCCGGGGACGGTCTGGGCCTCCTGCGCGAGCCGGCGCATGGTCGTCATGACCACATCGAAGAGCACGGTGCGCACCGCGGTCACCGCCGGGCCGACGTCGTCGCCGTCGCCGAGCAGCTCCAGCTCGTGCACGGCCAGCCGGCGGGCCGCCTCGATGTACGGGCCGAGGATCTCGCGCTCGGAGGCGCAGCCGGAGCGGCAGAAGGAGACCAGGACGTGGGCGAGCGTCTCGCGGGCCGGTGAGGTGGCCTCCACGTCCCAATGAAGGGCATTCAGGTATTCACTCACGCGCTGGCGGGCGTTGCCGACGTCCTCGTGCAGCCGGCCGTCGACGCGGTCGGCGTACAGCACGCCGTTGACCGCCTGGTAGAGCTCGGCCCGGGTCAGCGTCTTGTCGTCGACGGCCTCCAGGATGTCCCGCACGGCCGCCAGGCCCAGCTGGCCGACGGTGGTGAGCAGCCGGATCAGCCGCAGCCGCTCGAGGTGCGTCTCGTCGTAATCGGCCTGGTTGCGCGCGGTCGGCACGCCCGGGGGTAACAGTCCCTCACGCAGATAGAACTTGATGGTCGGCACGGACACACCGCAGCGAGCACTGAGCGCAGAGATCCGCACCATGCCTCCCCCGCATCGACGAAGCTGGCTCGAATTCTGCCACGAAGATCCGGCGATTACTACCGTCCACCACAGTGAACACCGTTCAATCCGTGCCACGAAGGAATGGAGAGTGTCGATATCTACGCCGACCTGCGGCGTGGTCCCGGATAGCAGGAATCGCCACTCTCACGGCCGTGCGGAAGTTTGCCCGCCGCATCGCTTGCAGCACAACGAAAAGCGCGACCTCCACGTCGCAGAGTGTTGCCTCCGGACATACCCTCCGCTAGCATCTACGTCGATCACACCGACGTCTCGGGCGGGGATTACCGGGTGATTCTCCCTTGGTCATATGACCGAATCTTTTGCTTTGAATGCCGGAGGTTCGTCGTGCAAAGCACTGTCGAAGATGCCATTGGACGTGCAATCGCTACGATGCGCAGCAATTTAGCTGAGCCCGTGACGATCGATGACCTGGCCCGAGCGGCGATGTTCAGCAAGTTCCACTTCTCCCGCATGTTCCAGCGCGTCACCGGCGTGTCACCGGGCCGCTTCCTCTCGGCCATCCGCCTGGAGGAGGCCAAGCACCTGCTGCTCACCACCTCGCTCAACGTGGCGGACATCAGCATGCGGGTCGGCTACAACAGCGTCGGGACGTTCAGCAGCCGGTTCTCGCGCAGCGTCGGGGTCTCCCCGACCGCGTACCGGCGGCTCGGCGGGTACATCGCCACCATCCCCAGCCAGGACCCGTGCGGCCCGGACACGGCCCGCATCAGTGGCCGGATCGGCCTGCCCGCGCAGCTGCGCCGGCCGGGGCTGATCTTCATCGGCCTGTTCCCCACCCCCATCCCCGAGGGCCGCCCGGTCAGCTGCGCGGTCCTGCGCGGCCCCGGCAGCTACGAGCTGCGCGCCATGCCCGGCGAGCAGTACTACCTGCTGGCCCACGGCGTGACCGGCGACCCGGAAGCGGCGCAGCAGCCCAACCTGACGGTCGCCACGTGCGGCCCGCTGGCCGTGGAGCGCGACGCGCGCCTGAACCTCGACGTGATGCTGCAGCCGGTCGGCCGCCTGGATCTGCCGGTCCTGCTGGCCCTCCAGGACGCCCGCAAGACGGCCCTGCAGCGCATGGCCGACGACCCGGCACGCCACACCCAGCTGGCCGCGGCCTGATCGTTCCGGGACGGCTTCGGACGTTTTCTTGGGACGGCCCGGCCTCGGTGCCGGGCCGTCCCGCCTTCGGCAATCCCGCCTTGGGCGATCCCGCCTTGGGCGATCCCGCCTTGGGCGATCCCGCCTTGGGCGATCCCGCCTTGGGCAATGTCGAAGACGCTTTTCGGGTACCGCCTTCCGCATGCTGAATGCGTGGCAAACGACACCGCGTGGCGCTCCCACCTCGACCACGCGATGGCGGCCCTGCAGGCCATCCAGCGCGCGGCCGAACAGGACCCGCAGGGCGACGGCCCGGCGGCCGACCCCCTGATGGCCGCCCTGTTCGCCCTGGAGACCTGCCGCGCGGCCCGGTCGCACGTCAACGACCTCATCGACGCCCTCACGGCCCGGGCGGTCGGCCACGGCGCCAACTGGGCCGCCCTAGGATTCCGGTTCGACGCCTACGACGAGTAGCGCATCCACGGAGGCCCCGAATGCGGTGGACCGTAGGCCAGACGCGCACCCTCTACCAGGACCGCTGGGTCCACCTGCAGACCGCCGACGTCGAGGCCCCCGGCGGCCACCACTTCGACCACCGGATGATCCGCAGCGCGAACGGCGCCTACGCCCTCATCGTCGTCGACGGCCACGTCCTGCTGCTGTGGCGGCACCGCTTCATCCCCGACACCTGGGGCTGGGAGGTCCCGGGCGGCCGCATCGAACCCGGCGAGCAGCCCGACTTCGCCGCCGCCCGCGAGGCCACCGAAGAGACCGGCTGGCGCCCCGCCGGCGCGCTGGAGCCCCTCGCGGAGTTCTTCCCGATGGCCGGCCTGGTCAGCGCCCACCACCACGTCTTCCTGGGCTTCGGCGCCGTGCGCGTCGGCCCGCCCGCGGACGAGTTCGAGTCCGACCGCATCGTCTGGGTCCCGCTCGACGACATCCGCGGCCTCATCACCGCCGGCGAGGTCTCCGACGGCACCACGCTCCTCGCGCTGCTGGCCCTCCTGGACCGCCTCCGCTGAAACGGGCATGCGAAAGCCGGCCGGCTCCCCAGGGAACCGGCCGGCTTCGTGTGTGACGTCAGGACTTGGCGTCGTGCACCGTCATCGGGAGGCCGCCGCGGATGCGCAGGGACATCATCGGCTCCGGGACCACCTCGCGGCCCGGCAGCAGGCGCAGCTCCAGGTCCCGCATCAGGGTGGCCAGGACCAGGACCGCCTCCATCATGCCCAGGTGGTTGCCGACGCAGAAGCGCGGGCCCGCGCCGAACGGGAGGTAGGCGTACCGCGGCCGGTCGTTCACCGCCGCCGGGTCGAAGCGCGAAGGGTCGAAGCGCAGCGGGTCCGGCCAGAAGTCCGGGTGGCGGTGCATGGTGAAGGGGCAGATCAGCACGTCCGCGCCCGACGGCACGTGGTAGCCGCCGATCTCGTCCGCGGACTGGGCCGCGCGCGGCAGGATCCACACCGGCGGGTACAGGCGCATGACCTCCTCGATGACCATGTGCGTGTACTGCAACCGGTGCAGGTCGTCCGCCACCGGCAGGCGGTCGCCCAGCACGGCGACGGCCTCCTCGTGCAGGCGCTCGCGAATCTCGGGGTGGGCGTCGATGAGGTACAGCGACCAGCTCAGCGTGCTGGCCGTCGTCTCGTGGCCGGCCAGCAGCAGCGTCACCAGCTCGTCGTTCAGCCGCTGCTTGGCCACCCGCGGGTCGGACTCCTGCGCCACCGAGAGGATGAGCCGGGACAGGACGTCGTCGCGGCCCTCCACATCGGCGCCGCGCTCGGCTACCAGTTGCGAGACGATGCCCTGCAGCTCGCGCTTGGCCTTGCGGAAGCGGAGCTGGTGCGGCAGGGGCAGGAACATCGGCACCGAGCCCAGCGTGGCGAGCTCGAACATCGCCTGCTCCTGCACGGCCGCGAAGGACGCGTCGACATTCGCGAACGCGCGCAGGTTGGTGTCCATGAGCGCGGCGCCGAGCACGCCGAGCGTCAGCCCCGTCATCTCGCGCACGACGTCGACCGGGCCGCCGGCGGCGCCGGCGCGCAGGCGGTCGACCAGGGCGGCCGCCTCGGTGGCGATGACGCCGGCCTGCTGCACGATGCGGCGGTTCTGGAAGGCGGGCTGGATCACCTTGCGCTGCTTGCGCCACAGGTCGCCCTCGCTGGTGAGCAGGCCGTCGCCGAGGGCGCGGCGGGCGTGGACCAGGCCGATGCCCTTGTGGTACGCGCCCGCGTTGTCGGCCAGGACGTGCTTGGCGTGGTCGGGGTGGTTGAAGAAGTACAGCCACTTCGGGCCGACCGGGATGCGCACGGCGTCGCCGTACTGGGCGGCGGCGTCGGTCATCATGCCGAGCCGGTCGCGGTTCATGACGCGCAGCATGCGCATCGCCTGGGAGCGCGGCGGGCCCGGCGGAAAGCGCCGGGCCCGCACGTCGAGTGAGGTCATCTGGGAGCCTCCGTGGGAACGGGCTCGAGGGCGTGGAAGCGGCCGGCCAGGAAGAGCAGGGCGTCGCCGGGGGCCACGCTGCCACCGGCCGCCAGCAGCTCGCCCAGGAAGATGGTGTGGTCGCCGCCGTCGTAGCGGCGCCAGACGCGGCACTCGAAGTGGGCCAGGGAGCCCGCGATGAGGGGCGCGCCGGTCCGCTCGCCGGGCAGCCAGTCGACGGCGTCGAACTGCTGGCGGCCCAGCGGGCGGTGGCGGTTGGCGAAGTGCCGCGCGACCGCCTCCTGCCGCGCGGACAGGACCGAGACGCCGAAGACGCCGGCGTCGGTGAGCGAGGCGTGCATGATCGCCTGGCGTTCCACGCACACCGACACCAGCGGCGGGTCGAGCGACACCGAGGTGAAGGAGTTCGCGGTCATGCCGTGCGGTGCGGCGCCGCCGACGGTCACCACGGTGACGCCGGTCGCGAAGGCCCCGAACGTGGTGCGCAGCACGCGCGTGTCGAGGGTGCCGGTCGGTGCTTCTTGCTGGACGTCCACGCGGGCCTCCACAAACCAACAGCAGATTTCAGACCTGAGCGAATTCGGTGTACGGCGCCAGCGCACGCACCAGCGCATCCGGCACGCGGGCCGGCTCGGTCCGGGTGTTCGGCCCCCGCATGCAGGCCACCCGCTGGCTGCCCCGGGCGATGAGCGCCTCGGTGCCGTCCGGGTCGAGCCGCACGTAGTCGAACGCGAACTGGATCTGGGTCTGGCCCAGCTCGACGAGGCGCATCCGGATCGACAGCTCGTCGAACGCGGTGATCTCGGCGAAGAACTCGCAGTCGACCTTCAGCGTGAACAGCTTCAGGTCCTGCTGCAGGTCGGCCAGCACCTCGGGGGCCTTGGTCTTGAGGAACATCTCCCGGCAGCGGCCCTGCCAGCGCAGGTAGTTGACGTAGTAGACGTTGCCGACGAGGTTGGTCTCCTCGAAGCCGACCGTGTGCAGGTACTCGAAGTACGCGCCCACCGCTAGTTCCCTTCCTGGGTCAGGATCGCGAACACCACCGGCTCGGGCCGGCCGTGCACGGTCGTGGCGAACGTGGCGATCCGCGCGTCGCCGGAGCCGAAGACGATCCAGCCGTCGCGGCTCTCCGGCAGCAGGGTGAGCGGGTCGGTGGCGAGCCGCCCGGCCTTCTGCAGGCACTCCACGGCCGACCAGACCCGGGTCGCCGCGGTCGACGGCGCCTCGCCGTTCGTCCCGGCCACCAGCCGGGCCAGCCCGGCGTGGGCGCCCAGCAGCCCGCTCCACGTCTCCGGGTCGCGCTCGGCGGCCAGTTCGACGTCGCAGGCGAGCGCGCCGGTGCCGGCGACGGCGAAGGTCAGCCCGTCGGTGTGCGCCGCCGAGACCGCGTCGGCGCCGTCGACCTCCGGGCGCCCGTCCGGCCGGTACCGCACCTCGACCACCCGGCCCACCGCCCGGCTCAGCGCCACCGCGGTCGACGCGCGGCGCTGCGCCACGAAGTCCCCGTCACCGTCCACGGTGGAGGGCTCCACGACCACCGCGGGGCTCGCGCCCAGCAGGTCGCCGAGGCTGCGCTCGAGGTACGGACCGATCAGGGCCGGTGCCCACGGGCCGCGCCCGTCGTTCTTGCGCACCGCCCGCAGCCGCAGCCCCTCCCAGCGCTCCACCGCCCGGCCGGAGCCGTCGCGCAGCACCACGTCGTACACGTAGCTGTCCCCGTCCCGGCTGCGCTCGGTCGCGCAGTAGCGCAGCTCGCCGGCGTCCATCCCGTGCTCGCCGGCCGGGTGGATGCGCTCCACCGCCTCCGGCAGCAGCGTCGCGTGCGGTACGCACACCTGGTTGCCGTGCATGAGCGTGTCGCGCACGCCGGGGTCGCCGAGCAGGAGCCGGGACGGGAGGTACCCGGCGAACCAGCCGACCGGCTTGGCCTCCACGAGCGCGGCGTCGACCCGGCGCGCGGCGGCGTGGTGGTAGCGGTACAACCGCTGAAAACGCGGACCCTGGAACAGGACGTCGCCGTAGAGCGCCTCGGCGGGCACCAGCGGCACGACCGGCAGCTCGGCGTCGACCTGCTCCGGTGCCCCCTCGGGCGCCACCGCACCGTTCAGGCGCAGCCGGGCCCGGAAGTGGTCGGCCGCGAACGACGTCTCGGCGCTGCGGATGACCACCTCGACCTGGTCGTCGTCGACCACGGTGGCGGCGATGCGCACCCGGGTCGAGCCGCCCGGCGGGACCACGATCGGCCGCAGGAACCGGGCGTCCTCGACGGTCGGGACCGCCTCGATGCCGGTGACCGCCGACGCGACCTGGGCCATCGCCTCCATGCCGAAGACCGCCGGCATGAGCAGGTTGCCGTCCAGCTCGTGGTCGCCGAGGTACAGGTCGGTGCCCGCGTCCAGGTCGACCTCGGTGACGAGCTCGACGCCGTGGTAGTACACCAGCGGGCGCCCGACGAAGCGCAGCAGCGGCAGTTGCGGGGCGTTGCGGCGTACCGTGTCGATGCCCTCGGTGCGGCCGCTGATGACGACCACGCTCGGGGCGTCGGGGTCGGCGAGGATCCGCCGCAGCATGGCCACGCCCTGGTCGGGGGTGATCGGCACGACCCCGTCGCGGTTGAGCTGTTCGACGACGGAGAGCCGCTCCCCCATGCCGACGCCGGACCAGACCGACCACTCGAGGCAGATCGCCCGCAGCTTCGGGTACCGCTGCGCGAGCGCGCTCGTCTCGCCGGCCAGCCAGTCGTTGGCCGTCGCGTAGTGCGCCTCGCCGCGCAGCCCGGCCCGGCCGATGATGCTGCCGAGCGTGACGAGCAGCCGCAGCCGCTCGGGGTCGACGGCGTCGAGGACGGCCCGCAGCCCGTCGAGCTTCGGCGCGAACGTGCTGCGGAACGCGGCCATGTCGAGGCCGTGCAGGGCGGCCGGCTCGTTGCGCCCGGCCCCGTGCAGCAGCGCGGTGACCGGACCCGACTCGCTGGTCAGCTCCTCGACGGCCGCGCGGACGGCGGCGGGATCGGTGACGTCGGCCCGCCCGTACCGCACCCGCACGCCCTGGCCGCGCATGCGCTCCAGGTTCGCGGCGAGCTCGGTGTCCTCGGCGGGGTCGGAGCGGCCGAGCAGCAGCAGCGTCGCGCCGCTGTCGCCGGCGAGGGCCAGCGCGCACTCGGCGGTGATGCCCTTGCCGCCGCCGGTCACCAGCAGCACGTCGTCGGCCGTCAGCGGGGCCTCGGTGCGGGCCGGGGTGACCGGCATCGGGTGCAGGGTCGGGACGGTGCGCACCCCGTCGGCGTCGTAGAAGGCCTCGTTGAACCGGTTGGTCGCGGCCACCTCGGCCACCACCCAGTCGGTCGCGGCCGGGATCGCCGGGACGTGCGCGATCGTCACCCGCAGGTGCGGGGCCTCCAGGCGCAGGGTCTTGGCCAGGCCGGCGGCGCCGCGGTCGTGCTCGACGAGCACGAACCGGCCCCCGGCCGGCTGGGTCGCGGCCGCCTTGGCCGCGTGCAGGGCCAGCTGCAGCTGCTCCTCGGTGCAGCCCTCGGGCAGGCAGACGAGCACGCCGCCGCCGACCCGGGTGCGCGCCAGCGCGTGCCGGAGGGGCTCGGCGAGCAGGCTGTCCGGCCCGGCGTACACCCGCCAGGTCCCCACCTCGTCCGCCGGTTCGACGCCGGGCAGCGGCAGCGGTTCGAGCTGCACCCGGAAGGCCCGGGCCCACGCGGTCGCGCCGTGCACGACGTCGCCGCCCGCGCCGCCGGCCCCGGTGTCGGTGGCCGCGACGGAGTCGAGGGCCTCGGCCAGCTCGCGGACGGTGGCGACCGCGAAGTTCGTCGGCAGCTGCGAACCGGCCACCTTGAGCTGGGCGGCGACCTGGTTGACGACCTGGCCGACGGTGATCGAGCTCAGGTGCAGGTCGTCGAGCAGCCGGCTGTCCGGGCTGACGAGCTCGAGGGGCAGCTCGGCCCGCTCGGCGGCCAGCCGGCGCAGCAGGTCCAGGCTCGTGGCCGACGGGTCGGCCGCGACCTCGGCGGGTGCCGCAGCCTCGACCACGGCCACGGATTCCACAGTGGACAGCGGCGCCCGCTCGCACGGGTTCTCGAGGAAGGAGAGCGCTGCGCCGACCTCGAGCGGGCGGACGAGCCGGCCGTGGAACAGCGCCGGGTCGACCGGGGCCGCGCCGACGACATAGGCCGCGCCGACCACGCCGAGCAGGTTGGCCAGGGACTCGCTGTCGGTGTCCAGGGCCACGGCCGGCACGTCGGTGGTGCTCGCCGCCAGGCCGCTGAGCACCCGGCCCGGGCCGACCTCGACCAGCAGGTCGACGTCCTTGGCGGCCAGCGCGACGGCCTGCGCGAACAGCACCGGGTCGACGATCTGCCGGTGCAGCAGGTCCCGCACGTCGGTGTCGGCGGCCAGGACGTCCCCGGTCACGGTCGAGACGATGCGCCGTTCGACGGTACCGAACGACTCTGCCGCCAACACGCCCGCGAAGGCCTCCGCGGCCGGCGCGACGAGCGAGGAGTGGAAGGCGTGCGACACCCGCAGCTGGGCCGAGTGCAGCCCGGCGCCGGCGGCGCGCCGGCACACCTCGCCGATCGCGTCGATCGGGCCGGCGACGACCGTCTGGCTGGGGCCGTTGTACCCGCCGATGACGACCGGCAGCCCGGCCAGCAGCGGCGCGACCGCCTCGGGCGAGGACGCGATGCTGGCCATGGTGCCCGACGCGCTGTGCTCGGCCATCGTGCGGCCGCGCTGCCCGGCGATGCGCAGCAGCTGCCGCTCGTCCATGGCGCCGGCCCAGTGCAGGGCGCTGAGCTCGCCGAGGCTGTGCCCGACGGCGACGGCGGCGTCGATGCCGAGCGCTTCGAGCACCCGCAGGCCCGCGACGGAGCCGGTGACGATGCGGGGCTGGGCGACCTCGGTCGCGACGCTGTCGGCTCCGGTGGGCAGACCGGCGCGGTCGTACACCCCGTCGGCCTCCGCGAACCGCCGGCGCATCGCCCCGCCGCTCACCCCGCGGCCCGAACCCTGGCCGGGGAAGAGCAGCCCGACCCGGCCCCGCCCGGACGCGTGCCCGAGCATGGTCCGCCCGTCGCCGGAGAAGTGGGTGGTCTCGTCCCCGTCGAGGATGTCGCGCACCTTGGTCAGGCGCGCCACGGCGTCCTCGGGCGAGCTGACCACGACGGCGGCCCGGTACGGCAGCTCGCGCAGGTCCCGGTGCAGCGTCGCGGCCAGGTCGCCCAGCTGCGCGTAGCTCAGCAGCGGCACGAACTCGATGAGCGTGGTCAGCCGGTCGCGCAGCTCGCGGGGCGAGGCGGCGTCGAGGCAGAGCAGCTCGGCGTCCTGCAGCGAGGCGGCGAGCGCGCGGGTGCGCACGTTCATCGCCGCCCGCCGCGGGTTGGGGTTCTCGACGATGACGTGGCTGTTGATGCCGCCGAAGCCCATCGCCGTGATGCCGGCGCGCACCGGGCGGTCCGTGGGCCACGCCTCGGCCTTGCGCAGCGTGCGCAGGCGGGCGCCGTCCTCGGTGAGCACCGGATGCGGCTGGATGGTGCCGAGCGAGGGCGGAAGGACCTCATGGTGTACCGCCATGACGGCCTTGATGAAGCCCGCCACCCCGGCGGCGGCCTTGGTGTGCCCGATCATGCCCTTGATGGAGCTGATGGCGGCCGGGGGCGCCAGCGGGTCGGCCTGCTCGCGGGCCTGGGACAGCGCGGTCAGCTCGGTGACGTCGCCGACCTTGGTGCCGGTGCCGTGCCCCTCGAACAGCGCGACGGTCTCCACGCCGAAGCCCGCCCGCTCGTACGCCCGGGCGAGGGCCAGCCGGTAGCCGTTGACCTCGGGCCGGGTGATGCCGCCCTTGCCGTCGGAGGAGATGCCGTAGCCGGCGACGGTGGCGTACTGCCGCCGGCCGCTCGTGCGGGCGTCGGCCTCGCGCATCAGCACGACCATGCCGCAGCCCTCGCCGGGCCAGAAGCCGTTGGAGCCGTTGTCGTAGACGCGCATCTCGCCGGTCGCGAGGGCGCCGGTCTTGGCGAAGCCGATGATCTCGAACGGGTCGATGGACAGGTCGACCCCGCCGGCCACGACGACGTCGAGGTCGCCCGCCTCCAGGGCCTTGCAGGCGGTGGCGATCGACAGCAGCGACGAGGAGCAGGCCCCGTCGACGGTGTAGCCGCCGCCCTTGAGGTCGAAGTAGTTGCAGATCCGCCCGGCGATGGTGTTGGACAGCCCGCCGACGAGGCTGTCCTCGTCGACCTCCGGGAACGCGGACTTGTAGGCCGTCTCGTACTTGCCGAGGAACGCCGCGAGCTGGGCGTCGTCCCAGCCCTCCTGGCGCAGCGCGGCCGAGACGGTGCGCTTGACGTACGGCCAGCGCAGCCGCAGCTGCGAGGCCCGGGAGAACTCGCCGGTGAGCGTGTTGCCCACGACGACGCCGGTGCGCTCCAGCGGCAGGCCCTCGGCCATCGGGAAGCCCGCGTCGGCGAGCGCCGTGGCGGCCATGTCCAGCGCCAGCCAGTGGGTCATGTCGGCCGAGCGGAACGTGCTGCCGGCGACCTTGAAGCCGACCCGGTCGAACGAGTAGCCGTCGATGACCGCCGCGTTGCGGGCGTAGAACCGGTCCGGGGCCGCCGGGTCGGGCGACCAGTAGTCCTCCAGCCGCATCCGGCCGTCCGGCAGGCGCCGGAACGCGCGGCGGCCGGCGACCGCGTTCTCCCACAGTTCCTTCGGTGAAGTGGCGTCCGGGTACCGGCACGCCATCCCGATGACAGCGATCCTGGTCATCGTGTGAGCACCCTTCCTGCTGCACATGCGGCGGCTCTGAGCGAATCGGGGGCGAGGGGCACGCCTAGCACCGCCCCAGCGCGACGAACTGGCCGGCGATGCGCTGCCGCCACAGCTCGTACTCGGGTGTGCCGGGCCGCACGGTGGTGCCGGCGGGAGCGGTCCCGGGCTGCTCCAGCGTGACGTCGGTGATGTCGCTGGCCTCCTGCGGCGTGGCGCCGCAGAACACCTGCGTGGCGAGGCTGTTGTGGGGCACGAGCAGGTCGGCCTTGACCCGCGCGGCGGCCGCGAACGCGCAGCCCTGGGCGAGCTCCGGGCGGTACTGCCCGGCGCGCTCGCGGAAGTCGCGCAGCTCGTCCTCCTGCGCCGCTCCGGCGTAGGTGGCGGCGAGCGCGGCCCCGGCGTACAGGTCGGACCGGCGGTCCTCGGCGAACCGGTCGATCATCCGGGCCACCAGCTGCGGGTCGGCGCCGCCGACGAACCACATCGCGCGGCCGACGCCCTGGTCGATGACGCGGTCGGCGTACCAGCCGGGGCCGCCGGCGGGCCAGGAGAAGTTCGTGTGCCGGTACTGCTCGAACACGTACTGGCTGGTCTTGAAGTACGCCTGGTGGAAGCCGTAGCCGTCCAGCACCAGCCAGCGCAGCAGCGGGTCCGGGGCGTACAGGCCGCGCCAGAGCGGGCGGGGCAGCCGGGCCATCGCCCAGCCGACGCCGACGTAGGCCATGTAGATGTGCGGGCGGCCCGGCCCCTCCAGGAACGCGCGGGTCAGCCCGCGGCCCAGGCCCGTGGCGTCGCGGATGGCGAAGGCCATGCCCGCGCCCTCGTAGGCGAAGCCGCGGAACCGGACCGGCACGTCGGCCAGCGGCGCCACGACGTCCTGCGCGGTGCGGGCCTCGGCGGCCTCCGCGAAGCCGTCCAGGAAGGACTTGCCCACCGTCTCCAGCAGGTCCCGGCCGGTGTCGTTCTTGACGTGGAATCCCCGCACGGCCATCGTCGTCTCTTTGACGTTCGGGGTGAGCAACGCACGACGAAGCTTTCCGAATACAGTCATTCGAGGCCCCTCATACTCGATCTGGTTTCCTACGCTCGCATGCGCGTACACCGATGTCTTCTTCGCTTGTGCGGACCGGCGACCTGCGCAAAAGGAAACGCCGCAGGCTTGAGCCTGCGGCGTTTGCAATCGATCGAGATCAGTAAGCGACGGTTTCCGTTTCCGCGAAGTGGGCGTGCAGCAGCCGGCGCCACACCTCGTAGGCCGGCACCCCCTCGCCGCGCAGGCCGCCGGCCGCGACGTCGTCGGCCAGCTTCGAGGCGACGGGCACGCTGAGGCCGGTGAGCACGCCCACCGCCTCGTTGGTGTGCTCGGGCACGCAGCCGGCGAGGTCGCGCGCCTTGGCCGCGAACACCGCGCCCTGCGCCAGTTCCGGGACGTGCCCGGCGGCGAGGGTGCGCAGCGTGGCGTACCCCTCGGGATCGGTGCCGCCCGCGAACGTGGCGGCCAGGCCCACACCGCTCCACAGGTCGGCCCGGCGGTGCTCGGCGAACTTCGCCACCGTCGCCGCCACGTCGGCGGGCTGCCCGCCGTGGATGAACCACAGCGCGCGGCCGACGCCCTGGTCGCAGGCGCGCAGGAAGTACTCGGGGTCGCCCTCCCACGCGTACGGGGCGGGCCGGCGCTGCTGCCAGACCCACTTGTCGGTGTGGAAGTACGCGAGGTCGAAGCCGTAGCCGTCGACGGCGAGCCAGCTCATGGTCGGGTAGTACGGGGTACCGGAGAGGTCTGGAATGACGTTGCGCCACAACGGCCGCGGCAGGTGCGACATCGCGAACCCGATGCCGATGTAGGTCAGCAGCGTGTGCGGGCGGCCGGCCCCGGTGAGCAGTTCGCGGGCCCGGCTGCGGTTGCCGGGCCGCATCGCGTCCAGCACGGTGAGGGCCATCGCCGCGCCCTCGTAGGCGAAGCCGCGCAGCGGGGCGTCGATGAACTCCAGGCGCCGCTCGAGCTCGTCGTTGGTCTTGGTCTCGATGCCCCACTCGAAGCCGCAGATGACGGACTGCGGGATGGCCTCGAGCCGGCGCGTGGCCGCGCTCGGCGTGACCGGGAACCCGCGGGCGGCGAAGGTGACGTCGTGCAGGGACGGCGTGAAGATGTGCCGCCGTACGGATCCGAACACAGTGGCCACGTGGGCCTCCTCGAAGTCAGGTTGGCGGGCGTCCTCCGACAAGCGCGTCGCGCAGGGCCTGGCGGCGCTCGGGCCGCGGCCGCCACAGGAGCAGGGCGACGATGGTCAGCGCGAGCACGACGCCGAGCACGGCCAGGAAGGCGTTGAACGGGTCGCCGCCGCCGGTGTGGTCGTGGTCGGACTGGGTGGCCGCGACCGCGATCGCGGGATTGCCCGGTGCGGCCGGACCGGCCGCGGCGACGGTGTAGCCGGCGCTCCCGGTGACCTCGCGGCCGTCGGTGAAGAGCACGTGATAGGCGATCTGGTACGTCCCGTCGCCCGCGATCCGCGCCGGCACGGCCAGCCGCCGGTCGGTCAGCCGCGGGTCGCCCTGGCTGACCAGGCGCCCGTCGGGGCCGGTGACGGAGAGGTGGAACTCGGCCAGGGCCGGGGTGCCGTCGAAGGTGAGCGCCACCTCGTCCGGGGCGGCCGTGAGCGTGGCCCCGTCGCCGGGGCTGACGGTGCGCAGCTGGGTGGGGCGGACCGCACCCAGCACCATCAGCACCGCGACCCCGGCGATGACCAGCAGCGCCCCGGCCTGCAGCAGCCGACGCCTCATACGCCCGCGGAGGCCAGCGGCCGCGACTCCGGCGCGCACGTGCACGTGGCCTCCTGCTGCTCGGCCTTGTTCGGCCGCAGGTGGTAGTACATGGCGATGACCATCGGGATGGTGACGATGGTGTTGTAGAACAGGTGCAGCTCGACCCGCGGGAAGAACAGCTGCAGCACGCTGGTCGGGACCGCCTTGCCGAACAGGAAGTGCCCGGTCTGCGCCTGCAGCAACAGCAGCAGGTGCTCGATGTGGTGCCAGAACTGGATCCCGAACGCGACCATCCACCAGGTCTTGGCCCGGCCGTGGAACCCGCCGCGCAGGAACCACAGCCCGACGATCATGATCAGCGCGTAGCCGTAGTGCATCCACTCCGACTTGATGAGCCACGGGAACGGCAGGCCGAGCACGCCGCGGGCGTCGGGCAGCTTCCAGCCCAGCACGTAGATCTCGAACGCCTGCGCCACGTGCTCGGCCCAGTGGGCCAGCACGACGACCATGAACAGGTTCACCGCGGTGCGGTGCCGGCTGCCGCTGAGCCAGCCGGTCAGGCCGCCCGGGGCCGCGAAGCCGGCGGCGGCGGGCAGGAACGAATCGTTGGCAGCCATGGGCCACTCCCGGATTGTCGACGCAGCGTCACGATGCGAGTGCGCATTCCGCCGCCGATCCTGCCGGTCCGGACGGGCCCGGAGTTCTTCCAGATTGCTCTCTTGCCGCCCCGGCGAGCGGAATGGCGCTTGTCGCGCACCACTTCCCACGCAGTGATCGACATGAATTCCCGCGCACGCACGGAGATGCGGCCGGTTCCGGCCCGCGGGAACGATGAACCGGCGGCCGGCCAGCCCTCCTCCCGCGCCATGCCGGCGCGACCCCCGATTCGCGACAGGAGGAACCTGTGGTGCAACCGCAACCAGGACCCCCGGTAACCGATCCCGTGGCGTTGATGACGCTCGAGGCGTTCGCCGACACCATCGTGCCCGGCGAGAAGCGCCACCCGGACGACCACGCCATCGCGGGCGTGTCCACCGGCGGCGGCGCGGTCACGTCCGGGGCGATCGAGCTGCTGGCCCACCCGGCCGGCGGCCTCGCCGACGTGCTGGAGCCGCTGTCGATGGGGCTCAACGCCCAGGCCGCGGGCTACGCCCAGGCCCAGGACCTGGCGCTGGACGAGGCGCTGCCGCCGTTCGTCGCCCTGCCGTTCGAGCACCGCACCGCGCTGGTGCAGCACCTCGTCGGGCCGGAGAACCCCGAGAAGGGCATGTGGGTCGGCCTGGCCCTGTTCAGCAACATGGCCTTCGACAGCGCGGCGCACATCAGCACCGCCGACGCGCTCGCGGCCGGCCACCCGGGCCTGCTGACCATCGGCTACGCGCCGCCCGGGCCGGACAAGCTGTGGCGCTTCGAGCCCGCCTCGTACGGCCGCCCGCTCGCACCCATGCATCCGCACACCACCGCCTCCGGGAGCCCGGCATGAGCAGCATCGAGTCCACCGACGTCCTGGTCATCGGCAGCGGCTTCGGCGGCGCCATCGCGGCGTACCACCTGGCCGCCGGCGGTGCCCGGGTCGTGGTGCTGGAGCGCGGGCCGTGGCTGGCCGCCGACGACTACGACCACGACTTCGAGCTGGGCAAGTCCGGCACCCGCATCTTCGACTTCGTCATCGGCGACGGCATCAGCGTGCTGGGCGGCAACTGCGTCGGCGGCGGCAGCGTCGTGTACTTCGCGACCATGCCCCGCACGCCGAGCTTCGTCTTCGAGCGCCAGGGCGACATCGGCCGCCGGGTCTGGCCCTCGGCCGTCTCCCGCGCCACCCTCGACCCGTGGTACGACCGGGTCGAGGAGGCCCTGCCGATCACCAAGCAGGCGTGGGAGCGGGTGCCGTTCGCCGGCGGCCTGTTCGGCGCCGCCTGCGCCCACGCCGGGCGGACCGCCAACCCGGTGCCCTCGGCCGTCGACGTCGACCTGTGCACCAACTGCAACTGGATGATGTCGGGCTGCAAGTTCGACGCCAAGCGCTCGCTGCTGCTCAACTACCTGCCCGCGGCGCTGGCCCACGGCGCCGAGATCCGCCCGCTGCACGAGGTCCAGCACCTGGAGCGCACCGGCGACGGCGGGTACCGCGTGCACTACCGCGTCGTCGACGGCGAGGACTACCGCATCCTGCACGACGCCGGCGCCATCGACGCGAAGATCGTCATCGTGGCGGCGGGCGCCGGGGCCACCCCGGTCATCCTGCAGCGCTCCGAGCCGCACCTGGGCCCGATGCCGCACGGCGTCGGCCGGTACTTCTCCGGCAACGGCGAGCGGCTCAACACCGCCGTGTTCGACGAGGACAAGGTGCGCGAGGTGCTCGGCCTGTCCCGCGCGGACGGCAAGGCCTACGCGGCCAACCAGATCGGCCGCGGCCCGACGGTCGCGAGCTGGGACAAGCTCGACGGGTCGCTGCCGGAGTACGAGCGGTTCTCGCTGGAGCAGCTGTACTTCCCGCCGGGCCTCGGCACGATCCTGGCCCAGATCCCCGACGCCTCGGGGCCGAGCTGGTTCGGCAAGGAGAAGAAGGAGCTGCTGCGGCGCTGGCAGTCGTGGCTGACCATCTTCACGATGTCGGAGGACGACAACGAGGGCGTCTTCGGCCCGCCGCCCGAGACCGGCAACGCGCATCGCTTCTCGCAGCAGATGCTCGGGTACGGCACGCTGCAGTACAAGCCGACGAAGAACACGCAGCGCGGCTGGGAGCTGGCCGACGCCGAGATCAAGGACATCCTGGAGCGGGACGGCCTGTCGCGGGTCATGCCGTGGACGAACGAGGTCGTCGGCGCCTACACGGTGCACCCGCTCTCCTCGTGCCGCATCGGCGACGACCCGGCCACCTCGGCCCTCGACGACGGCCACCAGCTGCGCAACCACCCGGGCATCTTCGTCACCGACGGCTCGGCGGTGCCGACCGCGCTGACGGTGAACCCGGCGCTGACCATCGCCGCGCTGGCCGAGCGGGCCATCCCCGGCATCATCCGGGCCGCCCAGGAGCGCGGGATCGCCGTGCGCGGCGGCGCGCCCGGCCCGGCCGGCGAGACCGCGGCCCGCGACGCGATCGCCCGCGCCGGTCTGACCACGACCGTGGTCTGAGCCCATGAACCGGCTGATCCGCCCCGTCGCGCGCCGCGTGCCGCTGCAGCAGATCCGCCATGTCCGTGCCGTCGCGGCGACCGGCGCTCCGGCTCCGGTCGCCGCGGTGTACGCACAGGTGGAACGCGACTTCGGCATGCTCGCCCCGCCGATCGCCCTGCACGCCGCCGACCCGGCCGTCCTCGGCGCGGCCTGGTGCCTGCTCCGCGAGTCGCTGCTCGCCACCGGGGCCGCCGCGCGGGCGGTGAAGGAGGCCGTGGCCGCGGGCGTGTCGCGGGCCAACCAGTGCCCGTACTGCGTGACCGTGCACAGCGCCACCCTCGAAGGCCTGCGCCCGGCCGCCGACCCGCTGATCCCGGCCGCCGCCGCGTGGGCGGGCGGCCGGGCGGACCCGGCGCAGCTGCGGCTGATCCGCGACCTGTCGCCGGCCGCGCGGGCCGAACTGGCCGGCGTGGCGCTGACGTTCCACTACCTCAACCGGATGGTGAGCGTCTTCCTGCCGCCGTCGCCGATCCCCGAGCGGGCCCCGGCCTTCGTCACGAAGGTCGCGGCCCGCCTGATGGGTTCGATGGCCCGCGCGGTCGTGCCGGCCGGCCCGGACCACGAGCCGCTGCTGAGCGGCACCGCACTGCCGTCGGACCTCGCCTGGGCCGCGCCGGCGCCGCACGTGGCCGAGGCGGTGACCCACGCCGTCTCGGTCTTCGCGCTGCGGGCGGGGCCGTTGTTGTCCGACGCGCTCCTGCGGCTGGTCCAGTCGCGGCTCGACGCCGAGGCCGACATCGCCGTCGGGAGCCGGCCGTGGCTCGACGAGGCGACCGCCGGGCTGCCTTCCGGGGAGCGGCCGGTCGCGGATCTGGCGCTGCTGACGGCGATCGCGGCGTACCGGATGACCGACGGCATCGTGGCGAGTGCCCGCGCGGCCCTCCCCACCGACGACGCACTCATCGCGGTGACCGCCTGGGCGAGTTTCGCCGCGGCCCGCCGGCGCACCGCCGCCCTGCTCACCCCTCTCACCGAAAGGCACCTCGCATGACCGGACAGAACGTCATCGCCGCGCTGGCGGCCGACGGGGCCGACGTCGACCGGCTGGTCGCCGACCTGCCCGCCGACCAGTGGACCCGGCCCACCCCGGCCCCGCGCTGGACCGTCGCCCACCAGGTCGCCCACCTCGCCGCCACGTTCCGCATGGCCGCGATGGCGGCCGGCCAGCCCGACGCGTTCCGCCAGCTCCTCGCGCACCTCAACGAGGACTTCAGCGGCAACGTCGAGCGGGCCATGGCGCCGTACCTCGCCGAGGAGCCCGCCATGCTGCTGCGCCGCTTCCGCGAGGAGCGGATCGCGGCCGAGACGGCCCTGACCGCCGTCCCCGAGGGGCAGGTCGTGCCGTGGCTGGTCCGCCCGATCCCGGCGCCGGTCCTCGCCATGGCGGGCATGATGGAGCTCTTCGGCCACGGCCAGGACATCGCCGACGGGCTCGGCGTGACCCGTTCCCACAGCGACCGGCTGCGGTACCTGTGCGAGTTCGCGGTGCGGGTGTGGGACTTCGGGTACATCTCGCGCGGTCTTGCGACGCCGGAGGTTTCGCTCGGCTTCGACCTGATCGCCCCGTCCGGCGCCCCGTGGCAGCTGGGCGCGGCGGACGCCACCGAGCGGATCAGCGGGCCGGCGGTGGACTTCTGCCTGCTCGTCACCCGCCGCCGGCACCGCGACGACCTCGCCCTCGAAGCGACCGGGGCTGTGGCCGAGGGCTGGCTGGACATCGCGCAGGCGTACCGCGGCCCGGCCGGCGAGGGCCGCCGCCCGGGTCAGTTCTCCCCAGCCGCCTCGCGCTCCTGACGCCACACCTGCGCCGTCCCGCGTCCTGCTGGTTCAGAACGCGGGACGGCGCAGGCGCAGGAAGACCAGCGCCAGCAGGAGCACCGCCAGTCCGGCGAAGGTGGCGCTCTCGATGAGCTGGAAGGTCCAGTACCGCTCCATGGGCTGGTAGACGACCCAGTGCCGGATGCCGTGGTCGTGGAGGTAGACGGTGGGGTCGCCGCCCCCCTCACGCGCCCGGCCCTCGAGGATGACGGCGCCGAGTCCGGTGATGCGCCGGCCGCCGGCGTCGACGAATCCCTGGTCCAGGACCATGTCCCGCACGTTCGACGTGCCCTCGGGGATGTCGCCGGACCCCGGCACGTACGCCTCGACGCGGGTGACCGGCGCGACGAAGTGCGGGCGGATCCAGCCGGCGACGGTGACGCGCACCGCCACGAAGACCACCAGCGCCCCGGCGGCCGCCGGCAGGCTGCGGCGCAGCACCACGCCGGCCGCGACACCCAGCGCGAACGCGAACAGCGTGTACGCCATGGGCGCGGTGCCGGTCAGATCGAACGCGGTGATGTCCAACCCGCCGCCCAGCAGATCGAGCGGCCGCCGGTACCAAGCGATCACCGCGGCCAGCCCGCCGGCGAGCAGGACGCCGGCGGTGCCGAGCGCCACGACCTTGACGGCCAGCCAGCGCCGGCGGGGCACCGCCTGCGTCCACGCCAGCTGCCAGGTGCCCGCCTCCAGCTCGCGGGCGAGCAGCGGCGCGCCGAGGAAACCGCCGATCGCGAACGGCGCGAAGTTGAGCAGGATCAGCATCGTGGTGCTGTAGCCGTAGTCCTGCCGGAGCCGGACCAGCGCGGCACGGCAGCCCTGATCCAGCGGGCGTTCCCAGGCAGTGCGCCGGGCCCAGCGGGAACAGGGCGTGCATCGGCCGGCCGAGCACGAGCAGCGCCGCGGCGAGGACGCCGACGAGGAGCGTCAGGGCCAGGGCCTCCGTGCGATGCTGGCGCCACACCATCCACGTCATGCCGCCTCCTCCTCGTCCTCGGTGTCCGCGGGCCGGCGCAGGTAGGCCAGGACCAGCTCTTCCAGCCCGACCGGGCTCGCCTGCCAGCCGGGCATGATCGGCGCCGCCGCCTGCCGTACCAGCAGGGTGGTGTGTCTGTCGCTGTGCTTGACCTCGACCACGGACCGGGGATCCGGCTCGACCCGCGGACCCACGAGCAGGCGGTGCTCGGCCAGCAGCGACTCGATGTCGCCGCTGAGCACGACCCGGCCGTGGTTGATCACGACGAGGTGGTCGCAGACCCGCTCGAGCTCGTGGACGGCGTGGGAGGAGAACAACACGCTCAGATCGCCGTCGGCGACCGCGCTCATGAGGGTCTGCTGGAACTCCTGCCGCGCCAGGGGATCCAGGCTGGACATCGGCTCGTCGAGCACCAGCAGCTGGGGCCGCTTGGCCAGCGCCAGCGCGAGCGCCACCTGGGACTGCTGCCCGCCGGACAGCGCGCCGGCCCGGGCGTCCAGCGCGATGCCCAGCTGGGTCAGGCGCCGCACCGCCAGGTCGCGGTCGAAGCGCACGTTGCAAGAGCGGCCGAAGCGCAGCAGGTCCGCCACGGTGAACTGCCGGTAGAGCGGGTGGTCCTGGGCCAGGAAGCCGATCCGGGCCAGGGCCTGCACGCTGTTCGCGGCGGGCGACTCGCCGAACACCTCGACCGATCCCGCCGTCGGCGCGAGCAGCCCGACCGACAGCCGCAGCAGGGTGGTCTTGCCGGCGCCGTTCGGGCCGACGAGCGCGGTGACGCTCCCGGGCGGCAGCTCCAGCGTGCAGTCGCGCAGGGCCCAGGCCTTGCGGTACCGCTTGCCGGCGTCCCGGGTGCGCAGCGCGGGCTGGTTCGTCATGCCGTCTCCGCCGCTGTGCCCGTGCCCGTCTCCGGATGCGTCTGGTGGTGGACGCTCGCGAAGAGGGCGGCGATGGCGCGATCGTCGAGCCCGGCGGCGTAGGCCCGGCGCAGCCAGGTCTGCAGGCCGTGCCGCAGCGAGGTGTAGGTGGCCGGGAGCACCGCGGCCGGCAGCGTCTCGTTGACGAACGTGCCGTGGCCCGGCCGGCCGGTGACGAGCCTCTCCTGCTCCAGCTGCCGGTACGCCTTCGCCACGGTGTTCGGGTTGATGGCGAGGGACTCGACCACCTCCCGAATCAGGGGCAGGCGGTCGCCGGGTTGCAGGAAACCCAGCAGGACGGCCTGCTGGACCTGCTGGACGAGCTGCAGATACGGCGGCACGCCGGAGCTGGTGTCGAGCCGGAAATGGAACACCTGACCTCCCGCTTTACTAGGGACGTAGTAAAGCAGTAAAGCCAGCGGCCCGTCAACGGCAGCGGGGCCGTCCGATGTGGACGGCCCCGCTGTTCGGTGTTCCGGCGTCAGGTCGAAGGCGCCCGGAGGACCTTCAGCATCACGCTCGGGCGCATGAGCGCCGTCGGGGGGTCGACCAAACCGGCGGCGCGCATGAAGGCGGCCGTCAGCGTGCCGTCCTGGGTGGCCGCGGCGTGCAGCTTGGACATGTACTTGTTGGCCATCCGGACCTTCAGCGTGCGCTTGCCCTCGACCTGCGGGAAGGCCAGGTCCGCGCCCGCCGAGATCTCCCAGGGGGCGTCGATGATCTTCGCGATGTCGGAGAAGTAGCGCCGGCTGTCCGGCGCCCGGCCCGAGCGCAGCTGCGTGCGCAGGGCCATGGCCTCCTGGGCGGCGACCGTCATGCCCTGGCCGTAGACCGGGTTGAAGCTGCACACGCCGTCGCCGATGACGAGGAGCCGGTCCGGGAACGCGGTCAGGCGCTCGAAGTGGCGGCGGACGCTGGCCGGGAAGCGGAACGTGACGCCCTCGTCGAGCGGCTCCGCGTCCTGGATCGCGTCATAGATGTCCGGTACGGGCAGCGACTTCGCGAAGGCCAGGAAGCCCTCGAGGTCGGCCGGCGGGTGGTCGCCGAGCAGGCCGGTGAGCGAGCACATGCTCATGTCGCCGGGCAGCTTCGGGAAGAACGCGCCGCGCGGGTTGTCCGGGGTGGCGATCGGGTTGATCGACAGGTCGGTGCCGTACGGGTCGGTGCGCAGCCGGAAGTGCCGGGTCGTGTAGGCCAGGCCGACCTTGACCCGGGTCTCCGGCGGCTGCGCGTAGCCCAGCTCGGCCAGCCACGCCGTGGTGCGCGAGCTGCGGCCGGTGGCGTCGACGACGAGGTCGGCGGCCACCTCCTCCTCGTCGGTGTTGCCGTCCTCGCGGCGGACGTACCGCACGCCGGTGACCCGGGAGCGGTCCTTCGTCGTGGTGACGCGGGTGATGTCGCAGCCGTCGGCGATGTTCACGTTGGGCAGCGCGCTCACCCGGGCCCGCACCGCGTCCTCGAGGACCGGGCGGGTGGCCGAGAGGCTGATCAGGCCGGCCGGGGCGGGCTGCAGGCGGCGGCCGTTGACGTACCAGCGCAGGTTCTGCGCCAGGTCGCCGGCCGGAACCCCCGAGGCCACCAGGTCGTCGATCAGGTTCGGGAAGAGCTCCTCGATGATCTGGTGCCCGGCGGCGAGCAGCGCGTGGGCGTGCCGGCCGTGCGGCACGCCCTTGCGCGGACCGGTGGAGCCGGTCAGGTTGTCCCGTTCGATGACGAGAACCTCGGTGTAGGCGTCGGCGAGCACCCGGGCCGCCAGCATGCCCGCCATGCCGCCGCCCAGGACGACGGCACACTCTCCGACTCGTGCGCTCACGGTGGCCTCCATCGCGGTCGGTCAGGCGGCCTGGACGGGGCTGTTCTGGTACACCGCGAGGCGCCACTGACCGTCGCGCTTCGTGGTGACCCAGGACGCCCGGATCTTCGCGGCCTCGCTGAGCTCGTCCTCGCCGGCGGCGATGACGCCACCCAGCGACACCAGCACGATCGCGTTGGCGTCGAGCACCTTGAGCTCCAGCGGGGTGCCGGTGACCTGGGTGCCCTTGTAGGGGCCGGCGAACGCCTGGGCCATGAACTCCACGATGGCGGCGCGGCCCTGGAAGTACCGGCCGGGCATGATCATGGTGCCGTCCTCGACGAACAGGTCGCCGAAGGCGTCGGCGTCGGCCTTGGACCAGGCCTCGATGAGCCGCTGCGGCAGCGCGGTGACGGCGGCGAGATCTTCCTGCGGGATGTCGGTCATGGCGCTTCTCCCCTTAGATGTACAGCGTGTTGGGCTCGAGGCCGCACAGCACGCGCCCGTAGAGCTCGTCGTTGGTGTCGGGGTGCATGAGGGCGTGCAGGTTCACCGCCGCGATGTCGCGGTGGATGCGCTGGATGGCCACGTCGTGGTAGATCGAGGAGCCGCCGCTGGCCGTCTGCAGGATGTCGACCGCCTCCTTGGCCAGCCGGCAGACCGCGCCGAGGTCGGCCCGGGCCTGCGCGCGCTCGAGCACCGTCCACGCCGTACCGCCGGCGCATTTGGTGTCCACAAGGGACGTCAGCCGGTGGCCGTGGAACTCGGCCTGGTCGATCTTCATCGTGGCCGTCGCGACCTGGTGGTGGGTCAGCGGCGCCTCGGCCTGCCGCTCGTAGGACGTATAGGTGATCTTGCGCTCGGGCAGCCGCGCCAGGAAGGCGTCGAGCGCGCCCTTGGCCAGGCCGAGCGCGGTACCGGCGGAGGAGGCCGAGGCGACCGGCAGCAGCGGGGCGCGGTAGATCGGGCTCTCGGCGTTGGCCGTGCCCGCGTGCTGGCCCTGCAGGATCGCCGGCAGCAGCACGAAGCGGTGCCCCGGCACGAAGACGTTCTCGGCGATCGTGGTGACGCTGCCCGTACCGCGCAGGCCCGACGTGTGCCAGTCGTCCACGATCTTCAGGTCGTCGATCGGGACCACGCCGATGATCGGGACCGGGCCGTGCTCGGGGTGCACCAGGACCGCCACGATCTGCTGCCACTGGGCGTGCAGGGCGCCGCTGACGAAGCTCCACTTGCCGTTGACGACGATGCCGCCCTCGGCCGGCTCGGCCATCGCGCTCGGGCTCAGCGTGCCGCAGATGCGCACGTCCGGCGTCGCGAACACCTCGTCCTGCGCCGGGTCCGGGAGCAGGCAGGTCATCCAGGTCGGGATCCAGTACACCGAGGTGACCCACGAGGCCGCCCCGTCGGCCCGGCCGAGCTCGGTGGCGACGTCGAAGATGGTGCGGGTGTCGGCCTCGAAGCCGCCGTACCGCTTCGGCGTGCGCAGCCGGAACAGCCCGGCCTCGGCGGCGGCGGCGATCGTCTCGTCGTGCACCCGGCGGTTTTCCTCGGACCAGTCGGTGTGGGCGCGCAGCGTGTCGGCCAGGCCGGTGGCGCGGCGGACCAGCTCCTCGCGGGACGGGATCGCGGTCGGTGCTTCTTGCGTCGGCACAGCGGCGGACACCACAGTGCGCCTCCTTCAGGGGCGATGGTCGGTCCGGCCCACCGTGCCATCCGGCCCTTGAGCGGCGCATCTTCCGGCGTGCGGTGCGGCTTCGCATGCTCGGAGATGCCCTCGACGGGTCCGTCGATCGACGATTCCGGATACGGACCCACCGACACAGCGAGGTGCCTCACGTGAACTCCGAAACGCCGTACGACGTCATCGTGGTGGGCGGCGGGCCCGCCGGCAGCACCGTGTCCACCCTCGTCGCCAAGCGCGGGCACCGGGTGCTGCTGCTGGAGAAGGAGACCTTCCCGCGGTACCAGATCGGCGAGTCGCTGCTGCCGGCGACCGTGCACGGCGTCGCGCACCTGCTCGGCGTCGACGAGGAGCTCAAGCAGGCGAACTTCACGATCAAGCGCGGCGGTACCTTCAAATGGGGCGCCAGCGACACCCCGTGGACGTTCGACTTCGCCGCCTCGCGCCGGATGGCCGGCCCGACGTCGTTCGCCTACCAGGTCGAGCGGATGAAGTTCGACAAGATCCTGCTGGACAACGCCCGGCGCAACGGCGTCGAGGTGCACGAGAACAGCCCGGTCCTCGACGTGCTCAAGGAGGACGGCCGGGTCGTCGGCGTCCGCTACACCGACGAGGACGGGCAGGCCCGCGAGGCCCGCGCCCGGTACGTGGTCGACTCCTCCGGCAACACCACCCGGCTGTCGAACAAGTCCGGCGCCCGCCGCGAGTACTCGCCGTTCTTCCGCAACCTCGCGCTGTTCGGGTACTTCGAGGGCGGCAAGCGGCTCGCCCCGCCGCTGTCCGGCAACATCTTCAGCTGCACGTTCGAGCACGGCTGGTTCTGGTACATCCCGCTGTCCGACACGCTCACCAGCGTCGGCGCGGTCGTGCACCAGGACGCGGCCAACCTCGTGCAGGGCGACCCCGAGGAGGCCATGCGCCGGTTCATCGCCTCCTGCCCGCGCATCGCCGACATGCTCGAGAACGCCACCCGGGTCACCGAGGGCGTCTACGGGCAGCTGCGGGTGCGCAAGGACTGGTCGTACTGCAACACGGCGTTCTCCGCGCCCGGCATGGTGCTCGTCGGCGACGCCGCGTGCTTCGTCGACCCGGTGTTCTCCTCCGGTGTCCACCTGGCCACGTACGGCGGGCTGCTCGCCGCGCGTTCGCTCAACTCGTGCCTCGCCGGCGACGTGGAGGAGAAGGAGTCCTTCGCCGAGTTCGAGCGCCGCTACCGCCGCGAGTACGGGCTGTTCTACGAGTTCCTGGTCGGCTTCTACGACATGCACCAGTCCGAGGACTCGTACTTCTGGCAGGCCCGGAAGATCACCAACGCCTCGGTGCCCGACCTGGAGGCGTTCGTCGAGCTCGTCGGCGGCGTGGCGACCAACGAGCTGAGCGCGGTGGCCAAGGTGCGCGGGGCGTTCGAGGCGCACTCCCAGCACCTGAGCAAGCTGGTCGAGGCCGGGCTGGGCGACGAGGAGCAGACGTTCGGCGCGGTGCCCGGCCAGATCCTCGAGCAGGGCACGGCGCTGCAGGCCCGCGCGGTCATCGGCTCCGGGGCCGGCGAGGGCCGCCCGCTGGAGCCGGGCGGCCTGGGCGCCTCCCCCGACGGGCTGTCCTGGGTTTGAGTTTTCGTTTGATCGCGCCCGCCGGCCCTGTCGCCGGCGGGCGCACGAGCATGGGGAGGACCCGGCGATGACCACCAAGCCGCTCACCGGCGCCGAATATCTCGACAGCCTCCGCGACGAGCGCGAGGTCTACCTCTACGGCGAACAGGTCAAGGACGTCACCACGCACGTCGCGTTCCGCAATCCGGCACGCATGGTCGCGCGTCTGTACGACGCGCTGCACGATCCCGCACAGCAGGACGTCCTCACCGCGCCGACGGACGGCGGCGGCGACGGGTTCACGCACCGGTTCTTCACCACCCCGCACAGCGCCGAGGACCTCGTCGCCGACCAGCGCGCGATCGCCGCGTGGTCGCGGCTGCACTACGGCTTCATGGGCCGCAGCCCCGACTACAAGGCGGCGTTCCTGGGCACGCTCGGCGCCAACGCCGACTTCTACGAGCCCTACGCGGACAACGCCCGCCGGTGGTACCGCGAGTCCCAGGAACGTGTCCTGTACTGGAACCACGCGATCGTGCACCCGCCCGTCGACCGCAACCGCCCGATCGACGAGGTCTCCGACGTGTTCGTGCACGTCGAGCGGGAGACCGACGCCGGCCTGGTGGTCAGCGGGGCGAAGGTGGTCGCGACCGGCTCGGCGCTCACCCACTACAACTTCATCGCGCACTTCGGCCTGCCGGTGAAGGATCAGCGGTTCGCCCTGGTGGCCACCATCCCGATGAACGCCGCCGGGATGAAGCTCATCTGCCGCCCCTCGTACTCCGCGGCCGCCGCCGTGATGGGCTCGCCGTTCGACTACCCGCTGTCCAGCCGGCTCGACGAGAACGACACCATCCTCGTGCTCGACAAGGTGCTCATCCCGTGGGAGAACGTGTTCATCTACGGCAACGTGGCCAAGGTGCAGATGTTCGGCGGCCAGTCCGGGATGATCGAACGCGCGACCTTCCACGGCTGCATCCGGCTCGCGGTGAAGTTCGAGTTCATCGCCGGCCTGGTCGTCAAGGCGCTGGAGATCAACGGCACCGACGGGTTCCGCGGCGTGCAGACCCGCCTCGGCGAGATCCTGGCCTGGCGCAACCTGTTCTGGGGCCTGGCCGACGCGGCCGCGCGCAACCCGGTGCCGTGGAAGAACGGCGCGGTGCTGCCGAATCCGGCGTACGGGATGGCGTACCGCTGGTTCTCGCAGCTCGGGTATGCGCGAATTCGCGAGATCGTGCAGCAGGACGTGGCCAGCGGGCTCATCTACGTCAACTCGAGCACCGACGACTTCGCCAACCCGCAGGTGCGGCCGTACCTGGAGAAGTACCTGCGCGGCTCGAACGGCGCCTCGTCCGTGGAGCGGGTGAAGGTGATGAAGCTGCTCTGGGACGCGATCGGCTCGGAGTTCGGCAGCCGGCACGAGCTGTACGAGCGCAACTACTCCGGCAACCACGAGAACACCCGGGTGGAGCTGCTCTTCGGCCAGCTGGCCAACGGGGACATCCGGGACTACAAGTCCTTTGTGGACACCTGCCTGGCCGAGTACGACCTGTCCGGCTGGAGCGTGCCGGACCTGTCGAACTTCGACGACCTGCGGCGCAACGCGCGCTCTGGACTGGGCGGATAGGCATGCGTGAGCCCCGGCACCCGTCCTGGGTGCCGGGGCTCCTTTTCGGGTACCTATCGCAGCTGCGTGCCGTCCGCGGTGACCGCGTCGAGCAGGCCGCCCTCGCCCAGCGCGTTGGCCACGGCGGTGATGTCGTCGGCCATGTACCGGTCCCGGTCCAGGGTCGGGATGAACGCGCGGATCCACTCGTACGCCTGCCGCGACGACGGGCTGAGCCGGTCCGCGCACCCGTGCAGGTCGACCGCCTGCGCCGCGGCGAGCAGCTCGACGGCGAGGATGACGGTGTTGTTCTGCAGCACCCGGCGGGCGTTGCGGGTGGCGATCAGGCCCATGCTGACCACGTCCTGGTTGTCGCCGTTGGACGGGACGCTCTGGGTGCTGGCCGGGTTGATGGTGCGGTTCTCGGCGACCAGGGCCGTCGCCGGGTACTGCGCGCCCGCGAACCCGCTGTTCAGGCCGGGCTCGCCGGCGACCAGGAACTCCGGCAGCCCGTCGCTGAGGTGCCGGTTGAGCAGCCGATTGGTGCGCCGCTCGGAGAACACGCCGAGCTGGGTGAGCGCGATGGTCACGAAGTCCATGGCGAACGCGACCGGCTGGCCGTGGAAGTTCGCGCCGTGGAAGACCTCCTGGCCCTCGAAGAACAGCGGGTTGTCGTTGGACGAGTTGAGCTCCGTGCGCAGGGTCCGCTCGGCGTGGTACAGCGTGTCCCGCACCGCCCCGACGACCTGCGGGATCGCGCGGAGGGTGTAGGCCTTCTGCATGTACACCTCGGTGCGGGCCACGTTGCCCTCGCCGGCCGCGTCGGACTTCTGCTGCTTGGCCTGCTCGCGCAGCTCGGCGTGCTCGACCGCCAGGGCGGTGTCGCGCATGAGGGTCCGCATGTTCGCCGCGGTGTCGATCTGGCCCTGGTGCGGCCGGGCGATGTCGTGCCCCTCGGGCAGGAACGGGCTGGTCGAGCCGCGCATCGTCTCCACCACGAGGGCGGTGATGATCTCGGCCTGGCGGACCTGGTCCAGCGCCCGGGCGACGACGAGCGAGCCGAGGCCGGTCATCGCGGACGTACCGTTGATGAGGGCCAGGCCCTCCTTGAACTTCAGCTGCAGCGGCTCGATGCCGTGCTCGGCCAGCACCTCGGCGGTCGGCACCGGCTTGCCGTCGCGCAGCACGTAGCCCTCGCCGATGAGGGTGACCGCGATGTGCGACAGCGGGGCCAGGTCGCCGCTCGCGCCGAGCGAGCCGATCTCGGGGATCATCGGGGTGATGCCGAGGTTCAGGTAGAGCGCCATCCGCTCCAGCAGCTCGGGCCGCACCGCCGAGTAGCCCTTGGCCAGCGCGTTGAGCCGGGCGGCCAGCATGGCCCGGGCCTCGACCTCGTTGAAGTGCGGGCCGACGCCGGCGCAGTGGCTGCGGACCAGGTTCGTCTGCAGCTCGGTCTCCTGGGCCGCGTCGACCTGCATGTAGATCATCTCGCCGTAGCCGGTCGTGACGCCGTAGATCGGGGTGTTCTGCCGGGCGATGTCCTCGAACACCTTGCGGCTGGCCGCCGCCTTGGCCAGGGCCTGCGGGGAGACGGCGCACGGCAGCCGGTCCTCGGCGACCCGGCGAATGGTGCGGAGGTCGAGCGATTCACCATCGAAGTCGACGGCTACCTTTGGTACCACTGCAGTCACTTCTTGTCACCTCATCGCAGACGGTTCAGCTGATGGACGGCGGTCGAACGGCTTGGCCGTGGCCACGACGGCTTCTTCGACGAGCGCGGCCAGGTCGCTCAGGGTCGGGTTGGCGGCGAGCTCCCACAGCGGCACGGCCGCCCCGAACTGGTCGCGGATCTGCGCGGCCAGGCGGAGCAGGAGCAGTGAGTGGCCGCCGAGGCCGGCGAAGGTGTCGTCCGTCGCCGGGACGCGGCCGCCGAGGAGCCGGCGCCAGATCTCGCCCAGCGCCTTCTCGAGCATCGTTTTCCTGACGTTGCCGGCCCGGGTCGCCGTCCGGGCGGCGCCGGCGGCCAGGCGGTGCCGGTCGACCTTCCCGCCCGCGGTGCGGGGCAGGGCGGTCACGGTCCGGAACGACAGCGGCAGCTTGGCCTTGCCGAACCGGCGCCGCACGTGGGTCCGCCACACGTCGGTGGACGGCGCGGGCTGCGTGCGCGGCACGACGTAGGCCACGATCCGGGTCACCAGGCCCTCCTGGTCGCCCAGCGGCAGCACGGCACAGGCGGCCACCGACTCGTGCTCGGCGAGCGCCGCCTCGATCTCGGCCAACTCCAGGCGCCGGCCGAAGAACTTGATCTGCAGGTCGGTCCGCCCGCGAAATTCCAGGGCGCCGTCGTACCGCCTGCGCGCCCGATCCCCGGTCCGGTAATACGGTCCCGGGAACAGGTGCGCGGGGCGGGCCTCGACGCCGACGTACCCGGGCGTCACGTAGGGGCTGCGGATGACCAGGTCGCCGGTGACCCCGTCCGGGCACGGCGCACCGCGCTCGTCGAGGACCTCCACGTGCCGGCCGGGGATGGCGCGGCCGATCGGGACGGTGCCGGACACGTCGCCGCGGACCTCGTGCCAGGTGGCGAGGATGGTCTCGGTCGGGCCGTACAGGTTCACGAGACGGATGCCGGGCAGCAGCGCGCGCAGGTCGTTGGCGAGGGCGCCGGGCAGCGGCTCGCCGGCGAGCAGGAGCGTGCGCAGTTCCGGCGGTTTCGCGGTCTCGGCGATGACCCGGCGCAGCTCGCGGGCGAAGCTCGGGACGGTCTGCAGGACGGTGATCCGCTCGCCGATCAGCCACGGCAGGAGCTTCTCGGGGTTGCCGCGGATGCCGTCGGGGACCGGGCAGACCGTGGCGCCGGAGGTGAGGCCGGCGAAGAGCTCCATGAGGCTGGCGTCGTACCCGGGGGCGGCCCACTGGGCGAGCCGCACGCCGGGGCCGATGCCGAACTCCCGCGCGAACCAGTGGGTGAACTGGGCCAGGGCGGCGTGGGTCTGGCGGATGCCCTTGGGGACGCCGGTCGATCCCGAGGTGTACGCGATGTAGGCCTCGGAGGCGTTGGTGGCCTCGGGCGGGGGCGCGGCCGGGACCGCGGTGACGTCGATGACAGTGCCCTCGGTGCGGTACCACGTGGCGAACGGGCTGTCCTCGTCGACGAGCAGGCAGCGGGGCCCGAGGCCGCGGAGGATCTCGCGGTCGCGCTCGCCGCTGTCCTCGGTGGCGAGGCAGATCAGGTGGCCGCCGGCTCTGAGGACGCCGATCGCGGCGGCGGCGAACGCGGCACTGGGGGCGATCCGCACGGCGATGGGCGCACCGGTCGCATCGCCTTGCGCGCCGGTCCCTTCGCCGTGCGCTCCGGTCGTTGCTCGGATCGCGGCGGCGATGGCGTCGGCGCGGCGGGACAGGTCCGCGTACGTCACCGTCTCGCCGTTCGCGTCGGCCACCGCGGGCGCGTCGGGGTGCGTGCGGGCCAGGTCGGCGATCGTTTCGTGCACTGGTTTGTGCTCGGCCTCGTCCGTTTCCGCGCGATGCGCGCACTCCGGGTCGAGGGCAAGCGTGGCGAGCGGGTCGTCCGGGTGCTCGATCGCCGCCTCGACCAGCATGCGCAGCTGGGCCGCGATGCGTTCGGCGGTGGCGTGGTCGAACATGTCGGTGCGGTACCGCAGCGATCCGACCACCGACGGCTCCAGCCGGTCGATGACCAGCGCGAGGTCGGCCTGCGCGACCCCGCCGGCGGCGCTCATCGGCAGCGCCTGCGCGGGTCCGAACGCCAGGATCGGCCGGTGCGCGGCCGGCCCGACGAACACGGCGTCGTAGAGCACGGCGCGGCGGGGGTCGCGCTCGCCCCCGGCCAGCCTCGCCAGGTGGTCGAAGGGCAGGTTGCGGTACTGCAGGGCGGTCCGGACCTGGCGGTGCACGGCGCGCAGGAGGCGGCGGAAGGTGACCGCCTCGGCGAAGTCGACGGCGACGACCATCAGGTTGTCGAACGGCCCGACGACCTTCTCGGTGAGCGCCGTACGCGTGCTGACGGGCACGCCGACGGCGATGCGACCGGCGGGGTCGTAGCGGTGCAGCAGCGCGTGCAGGGCGGCGAGCAGCACCTCGGGCGGCTCGACATCGGCGACGTGCGCGATCCGGGTGGCGAGCTCATGCGGCCAGTCGAAGCGCACCGCCTGGCTCGGTGCCCATGGACCGCGGGGGCGTTCGCGGTCGGCGGGGAGGTCCAGCGCGTCCGCCCTCGGCTCCCGGCTGGCCACCCATTGCGGGTCGGGTTCGAGGGTGCGGCGGCGCTCCACCGCCGCGACCGCGCGGTACTGGATCGGCTTGTCGTGCTCGTCGAGGTTCCGGTCGTACGCCGCGGCGAGCTCTTCGGCGACGAGGCCGACGGAGGTCTCGTCGCAGATCATGGCGTCGGCGACCAGCAGCAGCCGGGCGTTCTCGTCGTCGAGGACCAGGAGCGTGACGGCGATCAGCCCGGTGCCCGGGTCGAGCGGGCGTTCCATCCGCTCGGCGGCGAGGCGGTCGGCCACGTCCTCGGAGTCCGGCCACGTCCAGCGGTCCCGCAGGTCGAGGATCTCCAGCGCGGCGTCGGCGTCGCGCTGGACGATCGGGACGGGCCGGCCGTCGACGGCGAGATAGACGGTGCGCAGCAGCTCGTGCCGGTCGGACACCGTGGCCCACGCCCGCCGTACCGCGCCCAGATCCAGCGGCCCGACGACGGCGAACTGCCGGCAGCGGTTCTGCTCGGCCGAGCCGGGCATCAGCTGGTGCAGAAACCATGCGCGATCCTGCGCGGGCGATGTCGTTTCGTGCTCGGTACGGCGGGCGTTCACGGTTCCTCCCCTGCGCTGCTGTTCGTTCAGCCGCGGGCCGCGTGCTTGGCGCGGACCGTCTCCTGCAGGGAGGCCAGCGTCGGGTCGTCGAACAGGTCGCCGATCTCGATGTCGACCCCGAGCTCGTCCCGCACCCGGGTGGCGATGAGCATCGCGGAGATGGACTGGCCGCCCAGGTCGAGGAACGTCTCGTCGCTCGGCCCCGGCGCCACGCCGAGCACGGCGCACCAGATCTGCTCGACGCTGCTGTTGACGGTCCCGACCGAACTGTCGGTGGTGCTGCCGGACATGGCGTTTCCTTTCGTGCGTTGGGGGGACGGACGGGCGCACGCTCACGCCCGCGCACCGTGCCTTCGCTCAGTGCGCGTTCGATCAGGTGCGCGTGAGGACTTGGACGTTCGGCCGGTCGCCGTTCGCTCAGGCGGTCAGGTCCGCGTCGGGGCCGGCGAGCAGGTCGGTCACCGTCCGTTTGAAGTCGAGCACCATGGCGGCGGCGGTCATCGAGTCGTAGCGGTTGCTGTTCACCGCGAGCGTGCCGACCGTGTCGCCGCCGGCCTCGACGCTCAGGGTCCACAGGGCGCCGTCGGGGATGTCGCCGCCGACCGGGGAGGAGACGTTGCGGCGGATCTCGGTGAAGTTCAGGTCGCCCACCGTGGTGCCCTCGGCCGAGAACAGGGTGCGCTCGACCTGGAAGACGAACGCGGCGAGGTTGTCGTCGGCCATCGGGGCCGCGACCGCCTGAGTGTCCTGGACGACCTGGCCGAAGAGGAGCTCGTGCTCGTACGCGCCGAGGCAGGCTGCGCGAGTGCGCAGGATGACCTCGCGGAACGAGGCGGCGCCGGACAGCTGCACGCGCAGGGGCAGGAAGTTGTAGAAGGAGCCGACCGACTCCTGGAAGCGCTGCAGGCCCCGGCCCGGCGAGAACGTCGGCACCGTCACGTCGGCGCGGCCGAATGCGCGCTGCACGGTGACGCAGTACGCCGCGAGCAGGACGATGAACGGGGTGCTGCGCGTTTGGCGGGCAATGGACAGTACGGACGCGGTCGTTTCGGGGTTGATCGTGAACCGGTGCCACGAGGACGCCTTCGGCAGGCCGGCCGAGCGCGGCCAGTCCGTCGGCAGGGCGAGCAGTTCGGCGCCGTCGAGGGTCGCGCGCCAGTATTCGCGGTCCACGTCCTCGGCGACGAGCTCGTGCTGCAGGCGCGCGAACTCGGCGTACTGCGCGACCTCGGGCAGCTCGGGGACCGCGAACCCGGCCGCGGCCGCGTAGAGGTTGGCCACGTCGCGCATGATGATCTGCATCGACCAGGCGTCGGCGGCCGAGTGGTGGGCCTGCAGCCCGAGCACGGCGTCGTCGGGCGCGAGGCGGACGAGCACGGCGCGCAGCAGCGGCAGGTCGTTGATCGAGAACCGGCCGGCCTCGAGGTCGTTCATCGCCCACTGGGCGCGCAGGTCGCGGCGCGACTCGTCCGGCTCGGGGTGGTCGATGATGTCCAGACGCACACTGCCGGGTGCGCAGATGCGCTGGTACGGCTGCTCGGCGTCGCGCACGATCACCGTGCGCAACGCCTCGTGACGCACCACGACGGCGTCCAGGGCGGCCTGCAGGCGGGCCGTGTCGATCGCCCCGCGCACCCGCCAGCCTGCGGCGATGTGGTGGTACGGGCCGAACGAGCCGGCCTCCTCGCCCTGGTCGAACATGAACAGGAACTGCTGGTTGGCGGAGAGGGGGACGACCGTTTCGGACGTCTGGGTGGTGGTCATGCCGACGAGGCCTCCGTCCGTGGAAGGGAGTGCGGCCGTGGCTCGACGGCCGGACCGCGCCGCGCCGTTCGGGGCCGCGCACCGCGGTGACGATGCCGAGTCAACCACCGGATCGGCGGTGGCTCTTCTCACAGATTGCCCAGTCCAGCGGCACTGCATCCGGACAAGCGTGGTTGCCGATCCGGAAACGGACTACACTGGCTGCATGGCAAGGAAGACGTACGGGCAGTACTGCGGCGTCGCGCGGGCGATGGAGCTGCTCGGTGAGCGCTGGACGATGCTGATCGTGCGCGACCTGCTCGTCGCGGCCAAGCGCTACACGGACCTGCACCGCGGCCTGCCCGGCATCCCGACCAACGTGCTCGCCGACCGGCTCAAGGAGCTCGAGGCGGCCGGTGTCGTGGAGCGGGTGGTCATGCCGCGCCCGGACGGCTCGGTCGTCTACCGGCTCAGCCCGTACGGCGAGGAGCTCAACGACGTCGTGCTCTCCCTCGGCCGCTGGGGCGCCAAGGCGCTCGGTGAGCCGCTCGACACCGACATCGTGACCGCCGACTCGCTCATCATGGCGATCCGCACGACGTACCACCCGGCGGAGGCGCGCGGCCTCAAGGCGCGCTACGAGGTCCAGTTCGGCGACATCCTGGTGCACGCGATCGTCGACCGCACCGGCCTGCAGACCGGCACCGGCGGCGTCGACCGGCCCGACCTGCGCATCTCGGCCGGCCCGGCGCTGCGCGCGATGATGGCCGGCGAGCTCGACCCGGACGACGCCGTGCGCGAGGGCAGCGTCACCATCGACGGCGACATCGCCCTGCTGCACCGCTTCGCCGACGTGTTCCGCATCGAGCCGATGCCGGTGGCCGAACCCGCCTGATCCCCTGTTCCGCAAGGCCGCGTTCGTTCCCGGACGCGGCCTTTGTTGTGCGCACCCTCGGATATGACATGGCTCCGTGGTGCGCCGGACGATGATTCGCAGCACGCCTGCACCGGATGCCGGGCGGCGTCAGGCCAAAATTCGCGCCGCCGCGCACCTCGCCGTGCCGTGATGCGGGCCGGCGGCCGGCCCACCGAGAGGAATGGCGGATGCTGCGCAAACCCATGTTTCAAGACGTCGTGCACGTCGGCCGGCCGAACATCGGCGACCGCGCCGTCCTGGCGAAGCGGATCGACGACGCGCTCGACCGGCGCTGGCTGACCAACGGCGGCCCGCTGCTGCGCGAGTTCGAGGAGCGCGTCGCGCACATCGCCGGAACCGAGCACTGCGTGGCCACCTCGAACGCCACCAACGGCCTGCAGATCGCGGCCATGGCGCTCGGCCTGCAGCCCGGCGACCAGGTCATCATCCCGTCGTTCACCTGGGTCGCGACCGCGCACGCCATGGACTGGATCGGGCTGGTGCCGGTGTTCTGCGAGGTGGACGAGGCGACCGGCAGCGCCGACCCGGCGCACGTCGAACTGCTCATCGGGCCGCGCACGAAGGCGATCCTCGGCGTGCACGTGTTCGGCCATCCGTGCCTGATCGAACCGCTGGCCAAGGTCGCCCAGCGGCACGCGATTCCGCTGCTGCTGGACGCGGCGCACGCGTTCGGGTGCACGTACCAGGACAAGCCCATCGGCGGGTTCGGCGCGGCCGAGGTGTTCAGTTTCCACGCCACGAAGTATGTGAACAGCTTCGAGGGCGGCGCGATCGTCACGAACGACCCGGACCTGGCCGAGCGGGCGCGCACCATGCGCACGATGGGCCAGGACGGCACCCGCGAGGTGGTCGGCCGCGGCACCGTCGGGCGGATGAGCGAGGTGCACGCGGCGATGGGCCTCACCTCGATCGAGGCGATGCACGACTTCATCGCGATCAACAAGCGCAACGACGAGTTGTACCGCACCCGCCTCGCCCCCGTCCCCGGCGTCACGGTGCGCCCGCAGGCGGCCGGGGAGCAGGCGAACTACCAGTACCTGGTGATCGAGGTCGACGAGTCGATCGCCGGCGTGCACCGCGACGACGTGCACCGGATCCTGCACGAGCACAACGTGTTGTCGCGCAAGTACTTCCACCCGGGCTGCCACGAGATCGAGCCGTACCGGTCGAACCCGCGCCGGCACGCTCCCCTGCCGCTGCCCCGCACCGAGGCGCTCACCCAGCGGGTGCTCGCCCTGCCCACCGGCACGTCGATCGGCCAGGCCGAGGTCGACGGCATCTGCGAGATCATCGCCGACGCGGTCGCCACGGCGCGCCGCGGCTGAGGAGGACGATTCATGCGACCGTTCCAGATCGCCATCCCCCAGGAAGACCTCGAGGACCTGCGCCGGCGCCTCGCGGAGACCCGCTGGCCGCCGGCCGGGCCGAGCTCCGACTGGGAGCGGGGTGTCCCGCTGGAGTACCTCAAGGAGCTCGCCCAGTACTGGCAGACCAGCTACGACTGGCGCGCCGCCGAGCGGTGGCTCAACAGCTTCCCGCAGTTCGTCGAGGAGATCGACGGCGTCGAGGTGCACTTCGTGCACGTTCGCTCGGCCGAACCGGACGCGACGCCGATCATCCTGACCCACGGCTGGCCGGGTTCGTTCGTCGAGTTCCTGGACGTCGTCGGCCCGCTGACCGACCCGCGCGCGCACGGCGGCGACCCCGCCGACGCGTTCCACGTCGTCATCCCGTCGATCCCCGGCTTCGGCTTCTCCAGCGCCCCGACGGAGCCCGGCTGGGACGTCCCGCGGGTGGCCCGCGCGTGGGCCGAGCTCATGCGCCGGCTCGGCTACGACCGCTACGTCGCCCAGGGCGGCGACTGGGGCAAGGTCATCTCCCTGCGCCTGGCCGAGGCCGACCCCGAGCACGTCGCGGGTGTCCACCTGAACATGTTCGTCGCGATGCCCCCGATGGACGACCCGAACGCCTTCGCCGACCTCGACGAGCGCGACCTGCGCAAGCTGCAGAAGGCGGGCCGCTTCCAGCAGGACGGCATGGGCTGGCAGCAGATCCAGTCGACCCGGCCGCAGACCATCGCGTACGGCCTGTCCGACTCCCCCACCGGCCAGCTCGCCTGGGTCGTGGAGAAGTTCAAGGAGTGGAGCGGCGCGGACAAGGGTCCCGAGGACGCCGTCAACCGCGACCGCATGCTCACCGACGTCACCATCTACTGGCTGACGAACACGGCCGGCCCGAGCGCCCAGCTGTACTACGAGTCGACCCGCTTCCCCGAGGACTTCATGCGCACCTGGGCCGGCCCGTGGCCGCTCTCGGTCCCGGTGGGCATCGCGGTCTTCCCGGACGAAGTCTGCCCCCCGATCCGCAAGTTCGCCGAGCCGCTGCTGCCCACCCTGTCCCACTGGACCGAGTTCGACCGCGGCGGCCACTTCGCCGCCCTCCAGCAGGGCGACCTGCTGGTCCAGGACCTGCGGGACTTCACCCGCTCCCTGAAGACCACCTGACCCACCGGCGACCGCACGGTCGCCGACGACCCGGGCCCGGAAGCGTCAACGGCGACGCCTCCGGGCCCGTTCGCGCGCGGCGACGGGTCGGGGCCGTTCACGTGCTCAGGACGTCCGGGTAGTCGGGGTCGCGGGTCTCGTGGTCGAGCGCGACCAGCGACATGATCGCATCGGCGGGTGTTCCGGCCGGGGCGTACAGCCGCAGGTGGGTGCCGTTGTCCCGGTGCAGCGCGGCCAGGCGGTGCAGGGCGGAGACGCCGGCGCTGGCCAGGTGGGACACGCCGGTCAGGTCGACGGTCAGCGGCCGGGTGCCGGACGAACCGGCGGCGCGGATGGTCCGGTCGAACTCGGCGACGGTGGCGGCGTCGACCGGCCCGTCGGCGCGGATACGCGGGCCGGGCGCGGACGGCTGGTCCAGCATCAGCAGCAGCGGCGGGGCCGGGTTCCGGGGTGCGGCCGTCCAGGTGAGGTCGTTGGCGGTCAGCAGCCGGGCCGGGCGGCGCACGCGGTGGGTCACGGTCGCGGAGGTGCCGTTCGCATCGTGCTCGATTCGCAGCCGGTCGACCAGCCCGGTCGTCATGACCAGGCCCAGGCCCCGGTCTGGTGACGGGGAAGGCTCGCGCCAGCGGCCCCGGTCGGCCACCGACAGTTCCACCCGCCCCGTGCCGGTCAGGGCGGCGGTGACGGTGAAGGCGTGCCGGTCGGCCGAGTCGATCCACGCGTGGTCGATCACGTTGGTCGCCAGTTCCACGACGGCGTGCAGGACGGCTCCCGCATCGAAGCCGTCGATGCGCGCCTCGGTCAGCCAGGCCTTCACCTGGTCCCGCAGGGGTTGCAGCGATCCGAGTTCGGCGGTGACCGGCAGCCGCAGCGGCGGCGGCGGGTCGACCCGTTGCGCGGCCAGCAGGGTGATGTCGTCGGTGTGCCCGCTGGCCCGGGTCAGCAGTTCCAGCGTCTGCACACAGACGCGCTCGGCCGGGAGGTCGCTGTCGCCCTGCAGCGCCCGGTCCGTCACGATGTCGGCGACCGCTGTCGCGAGCTCGACCGTGCTGCCGGCCAGGTCCCGGCCCGGCCGTTCCAGGATGCCGTCGCTGTAGAGCAGGATCAGCTCGCCGTCGGCGAGCCGGTCCTTGCCGATCGACGCGCCGGTGAAGGCCCCGCCGACGCCGATCGGCCCGGCGCCGGTGGCCGGCAGGTAGCGGGTCGCACCCTCGCGGGACACGACGAGCGGCGGCGGGTGACCGGCCGTGCAGTACTGCAGCGCGCCGGTGGCGGGGTCGAGCGCCACGACGCACACGGTGGTGGCCCGGGCGGCCGGGACCTCCGTGGCGGCGGCGTCCAGCGCCGCCATGGCTGCCGCGATGTCCGAGGTGGCGGCCAGGCGCTCGTGCAGCAGCAGCCGGAGCTGGCCCATCGTCGCGGACGCGGCCACGCCGTGCCCGACGACGTCTCCGACGATCAGGGCGAACCGGCCGTCGGCCAGGGTGAGCGCGTCGAACCAGTCCCCGCCGGCGGCGGTGTCGGCGTCGGCGAGCAGGTAGCTGGCCGACACCTGCACCCGCGGCAGGACCGGTACCCCGGCGGGCAGGAGCTCGCGTTGCAACGTGGTGATGACGCCGCGGGCCTGCTCCAGGCGGCGTTCGGCCTCGGCCGTCCGCCGCTGCTCGGCCTGGTGCTGCCGGACCTGTTCGGTCACGTCGACGAGATCGACGATCACGCCGACGACCTTGCCGTCCGGCCCGTGCCGGGGATGCCAGCGCAGGTCGGTGTAGACCTCGATCTGCTCCCCGGTGTCCTGGCGCGTCAGCTGAGCCCGGAAGCTGCGCAGATACACCTGTTCGCCGGTGGCGAGGACCTGGTCGAAGATCGGCACGATCTGCTGGCCCATCGACTCCGGGAACGCGTCGGCCAGCGGCATGCCGATCATGTGCGTGCGCCCGACGTACTGCCGGAACATGGCGTTCGTCGCCACGATCCGGTGCTCCGGTCCGTCCGTGGCGTAGGACACCAGCGGCAGTTCCTCGAACACCGAGCGCACCACGTCCAGGTCACCGGTCACGCCGGAGCGCCCGCGGTCGTCTCGGGGTCCATCAGACACGTCGCGCTCCCTCACCGGCGGCGGATACCGCATCCACATCTACCACCCGCCGGTCCCCGCCGCGAACGGACGCAAGCAACGTGGCCCGGCGCATGGCGCGCCGGGCCACGATACGCCGTTCGTCAGGGTTTGCAGCGGGCCGGCTGGGACTTGACGGCGTTGACGAAGTTGGACTCCATGCGCACCGCCGGGCCGGTCAGTTCCAGGCGGTCCAGGTGTGGCAGCAGCGCGGTGAGCAGGCTCGTCATTTCGAGCTTGGCGAGGTGGGAGCCGAGGCAGAAGTGCGGGCCGGTGCCGAAGGCCAGGTGCGGGTTCGGGTCGCGGCCCAGGTTCAGGCGGTCCGGGTCCGCGAAGACCTGTTCGTCGCGGTTGGCCGCGGTGTAGTACAGGACGACCTTGTCGCCGGCCTTGATGGGACGGCCCGACAGCTCGGTGTCGCGGGTCGCGGTACGGCGGAACTGCATGATCGGGGTCACCCAGCGCAGGAGCTCGTCGACCGCCGTTGACATCGGAACCTCGCCGGACACCAGGCGGTGGCGTTCGTCCGGGTACTCGGTCAGGGCCTGGAGGGAGCCCGTGATCAGGTGGCGGGTCGTCTCGTTGCCGGCCACGACCAGCAGGAGCCAGAAGTTGCAGAACTCGCGGTCGGTCAGGCGGCGGCCGTCGAGCTCGGCGTTGGCCAGGCGGCTGATCAGGTCCTCGGTCGGATGTTCGCGGCGCGCCGACGCCAGGTGCAGGGCGTAGGTGAACGCCTCGGCGAAGGTGCGGCGGTAGACGTCGATGTCGCCGCCGCCGTATTCGGGATCGTCGAAGCCGACCAGGTGGTTGCTCCAGGAGTACAGCAGGTGGCGGTCGTGCTCGGGGACGCCCAGCAGGTCGCACAGCACGAGCAGGGGCAGTTCGCGCGCCAGGTCGGTGACGATGTCGAATTCGCCCATCGCCGTGATCGAACGCGCGAGCCGCTCCGCGTGGGCGGTGATGCTGTCGGCCAGTTGTTTGACCGCTCGTGGCGTGAAGACCGAGGTGACCAGCCGGCGGATGCGCAGATGCTCCGGCTCGTCCATGCTGATGAGCAGCTGGCGGGTCTGGCGCAGGTCGCCGGGGGTGCGCGGGTCGACCAGGAACGCGCCCTTGCGGGCCGACGAGAAGTCGTCGGTGCGCCGTGACGCGGCCAGGACGGCCTCGTGGCTGGTGACGGCCCAGTAGCCGGAGCCGCGGTGGGTGATCAGGCCGGCCGCGCTGTGCCTGGTCAGCAGCGGCTCGTCGACCCACGTCACCGGGGACTCGCGGCGGCGCCGGGCGAACTCCGCGTGCGGGACGCCGGCGGCATACGTGGCCGGATGCGCGACGTCGGGCCGTTCGAAGTGCGCGGTGAGCAGGTGCTTGCGCAACTTGCCGGTGGGCTCGCGTTGGAGGTCGGGCACAAAGGAGTACAACCGCGGAACCTTGAAACCGGCCAGTGAACGGCGGCAGTGCGCGTCCAGCACACGTTCCGCATCGGCGAGATCACGCAGCACGATGACGGCGGCCACGCGTTCGCCGAATTCGTGGTCGGGGACGCCGATCACGGCGGCGTCGTGGACCGCCGGGTGCGAAAGCAGGACCGCCTCGACCTCGGCCGGGTAGACGTTCACGCCGCCGGAGACGATGAGCTCCTGCGCGCGGCCGGTGAGGAAGAGGTAGCCGTCGTCGTCCAGGAAGCCGACCTCGCCGAACGTGAACGTGTCGTCGCCCAGGTACGCGCCGCGGGTCTTCTCCGGGGCGTTGTGGTACTTGAAGCGGCTCCCGTGCAGCCGCCGCACGTACACGCGGCCGCGGACCCCGGCCGGGACCGGGCGGCCCTCGGCGTCGACGACCACCAGCTCGCACCCCGGCAGGGCGCGCCCGACGCTGCCCGGCCGTTCGAGCCACGCCTCGGCGTCGATGAGCGTGACGGCGCCGCCCTCGGTGGCCCCGTAGTACTCGGTCAGCACCGGACCCCACCATGCGACCATGTCGCGCTTGACCGGGATGGGGCAGGCGCCGCCGCCGTGCCATACGGTGCGCAGCGAAGCGCCCGAGAAGCCGGCCCGATCGGGAACGCGCAGCAGGCGCACGAGCTGCGTCGGCACCAGGTGCACGGCCGTGATCTGTTCGCGGTCGATCGCGGCGAGCGTCTCGGCCGGGTCGAACTGCGAGCGGATCACCAGCGTACTGCCCTGGAGCAGGGAGAGCAGGGCGAAGAACAGCTGCGACGAGTGGTACCAGGGCCCGTCGAGCAGCACCCGCTCCCCCGCCGGGACGCGCAGTACCGAATGCGCGTATCGCATCAGCTTGTCCACTCGCGCGAACGGGGCGCCCACGGTGAACAGGTTGTTCACGACGCCCTTCGGCGCGCCGGTGGTGCCGGACGTGTACAGCATCGTCGCGCCGCACGTCTGCTCCGGCAGCTCCCCACCGTCCACAGTGGCCAGCAGCTCGTCGGCCGCCGCGAAGCCGGAGGCCGCCGTCGCGCCGAGCACGATCCGCAGCTTGCAGTCCGGGGCGGACGCCACCGCGGAGGCCACCGCGGCCAGGGACGACGGCTGCACGATCACCGCGCGGCTGCCCGAGTCGGCCAGGATGTGCGCGATCTCGGGCGCGGTCAGGTGCCAGTTGACCGGCACCAGCGTGATCCCGGTGTGCAGGCAGGCGAGCACGAGCTCGAAGCTCTCCGCCCGGTTCCCGGTCACGCACGAGATCTGGTCACCGGGCCCGAGCCCGTGCTCGCGCAGCAGCCGGCCCCAGCGGTTGACCCGCCCGGCCAGCGAATCCCACGTGAGCGTCGTGTGCGTGTCCACGACCAGCGCGCGTTCAGCACCGCGCGCGGCGACGATCCGGTCCAGCAGGGCAGGCATCGGGGTTCACGCCTCGTCGAAGGCTTGCGGTGACGTGTTCTGCACGTCGACGTACAGGGGACGGAAGTTCAGCCGCGCCATCGCCGGGGTGCCCATCATCCGGGCCGTCGCCCGCGCGATCGGGGCCGGGATCTGCCGCGGGGTGCCCGCCGCCTCGGCCAGCAGCTGCACCTGGCAGCAGCGTTCCATGGCGATGAACCACCACGCCGCCTCCTGCACCGAGGTGCCGACGGTGAGCAGGCCGTGGTTCTGCAGGATGACGGCCTTGTTGCCGCCGAGCCGCTCGGCGATCTGGCGGCCCTCGTCGGCGTCCAGGACCACCCCGCCGAAGCCGTCGTACACCGCGTGGTCCTCGAAGAACACGCACGCGTCCTGGGTGATCGGGTCCAGCTGCCGGCCCAGCGTCGCCCAGGCCCGGCCGTGCACGGAGTGCGAGTGCGCGGCCGCCACGACGTCCGGGCGGGAGGCGTGGATGCGGGCGTGGATGGTGTACCCCGCGGGGTTGATCCGCCCGGTGCCGGAGACGACCGCGCCGGCCGCGTCGACCTGCAGGAGGTCGGACATGCGCACGTGGGCGAAGTTGACGCCGAACGGGTTGATCCAGAACTTGTCCGGGTCCTCGGGGTCGCGGGCGGTGATGTGCCCGCCGGCGCCCTCGTCGAAGCCGAACCGGGAGAACAGCTGCAGCGCCGCGACGAGCTGCCGCTTGCGCTCCACCCGCTCCTGCCGCGGGGTGCGCTGCGGCCGGACGGGCACGGTGGTCACGGCGCTGGTCATCCGCAGCCGCCCGCGGTGTCGGTGTCGTAGCCGGCCGCACCCGCGAGCAGGGCCAGCGGAATGCCCTCCCACGGGTCCTGTTCGGGAAAGGGCGAATCAGGCGACGAATCGGGCGGAGGCGCAGAGCGCTCCAAGGAGGCCTCAGTCATGTCCGTGCTCCTTCCAGAAACGCGCTCAGGAACGTGTCCACCCGGTCGAGGCCCCAGAACCGCTGATGCCCCCACTTGATGTACGGGATGCCGAAGATGTCGTCGCGGTAGGCCGCATAGAGACAGTCGACGGCCTCGGCCCGGATCACCGGGTCGTCCGCCGCGGCCAGAACCGACGACGGCTCCAGCCCGGCGGTACGGGCGGCCGCCGCGACCACCTCCGTGGTGCAGATGTCCTCGGCGCGGCCCCAGCGGGCCTCGACGATCGCGTCGTAGAACGGCCACGCGCGACCGGCGCCGCGGGCGTACAGGAAGGCGAGGTGCGGCAGTTCCCACCACGAGTCGATGTCGATCGGCCACGCCATGGCGACCCCGGAGGCGGTGGTCAGGCGCTTGGTGTCCAGCAGCATGTACAGGTGCTTGGCCCGGCTCATCTGCTGGTAGTGGAACTCGCCGCCGCGCGCGGCCAGGGAGGCGCTGGTCTGCTCGTCGGGGTCCCAGTAGGGCCGCACGTCGAAGACCTCGTCGAGGTCGGGGCACACGGTGCGCAGCTTGCGCAGGGCGAGCCAGCTGTACGGGCTGCGGAACGAGAAGTACAACTGCGGCCGTTTTTTCATGACACACCACGCAATGCCGCCAGGACCTCGGCGTCCAGCTCGGCCATGCCCCCGGCGCCGGGTCCGGCCGCGATCGCGTAGCCGTGCAGGATCTTCGCCGTCGCGACGGGGATCAGCTGCTGGCCGCGCTGGACGTAGCAGTCCATGCGCGCGTCGAACATGACGTCGCGCAGGATGTCGGTGACGGTGAAGACGGTGTGGATCGTCTCCTCCATGTGCGCGGGCGCGAGCAGCCGCACGCGGGCCCGGGAGACGACCGGGATCCAGGAGCGCTCGCGCAGCATCCGGCCGACGGAGATCCCCTGCTGGTTGAGGTACCGGTCGACGACCTCCTCGAGGGCCCGCACATAGGCGGAGTGCTGCACCCGGTCCGAGTAGTGGCAGAGGGTGTACCGCGCGAGCCACGACCACAGCAGCCCGCCCTGCCCGCGCAGCACCGACTCGGCGTTCTCCCACGGCCGCAGGCGCAGCGGTTCGGCGGCCGGGAACGCCTCGGCCTGCAGCGCGGCGAGGGGCCCGGGCACGTCGCGGTGCTCGGGCGCGCTCGCCTCGGGCAGCAGCGCCACGACGACCTTCCCGCGCAGCACGGTGACGTCCTCGCCGCCGCGCGCGACGGACAGCTGCACGTCGAGCCGGTTGCCGGCGCCCGCGGTGACCTGGGCGCGGACCTCGTCGTCGAGCTCGAGCACGGCCGGCAGCTGCACCGAGCAGTCGAGGATCTCCAGGCCGCGGCCGAAGTCGTGGAAGAGCCGCGCCGCGCCGGTGCCCTGGTCGCGGCAGTACTGCAGCACGGCTCCCTCGACGAGGTACATGAAGTGCTTGAAGCCGATCCAGGTGCGGATGTTGGCGCCCTCGAACGCAGGACGGGCGTGCAACACCGACGGAAGACGGGCCGCGGTGACGGTCATGGCCGTTGCCTCACTGTTCTCAGAGACGCGTGGAAGTCCGCCACCTGAGCCGCGACCGCGGCCGCGTGGCGGATGTGACAGAAGTGGTCGTAGTCCTCGTGGGCGCGGACCGCGCCGTGCGGGATCGCGGCGGCCAGGGCCAGCGCGGCCTCGTGGGTGAGCGTCGGGTCCTCGTCGCCGGCGATCACGAGCACCGGCTCGGTGACGTCGCCGAGCGGCAGCTGCGGGCTGGTGAGGTACTGGTCGAACACGGTGAAGAACCCCGACGGCCCGGCGCGTTCCAGGGCGAGGTCCATCATGGTGTCGAGCACCCCGGCCTCCATCTCCCGCGCGCGCGGGCCGAGCCGCGCCCGCACGCCGTCGCGCATGTGGTGCGTGTAGGTGAGCCGGGACAGCTCGAACGCCTTCCACGTCACGGGTTGCTGCGCGGTGCGGTAGATCGGGCAGATGACGGTGACGGTGCCGGCGATGTCGCCCGCGGTGCCGGCGCACAGTTGCAGCGCGGCGCTCCCGCCGAAGGAGTGCGCGACGAGCATGTCCGGGACCCGGCCGACCTGGGCGAGCCCGTCGGCGAGCCACTGCCCGGCCGGGCGGGTCCGCCACCGGTAGTCGTTGCCGGTGCGCCAGGGCAGGTCGAGCGCGACGACGCCCCAGTCCGGGTCGAGGCCGCGGGCGAACGCGTGCCAGCTCTGCCACGAGTCCTCCAGGCCGTGCGCCAGCACGACGAGGGGACTGCCGTCGCGCAGCACGTGCGCGCGCACGCCGCTCACGGGGCACCGACCAGGGCGCCGGCCGACCCGTCGCGGCGGCGCACCAGCACGGTGGTGTCCTCCTCGCCGGCCAGGTGCACGGCCAGGGCGAGCGCCACGACGTCCCGGGCGGCCCGGTGGTCGCCCCAGTGCTCGGCCGGCTCGAACCCGCCCGGGCCGACCACGATCTTGGCGCCCGCGCCGTCGTCGACCGGCGAGATGACCGCAAGGCCCGACGGTGCGCCCGCGCGCAGGATCAGGCAGGCGGCGCCGGCCGCCAGCCGACCCAGCCCGTCCGCGGCGTGCAGGGCGGTCGCGACCTCGTCGGACGGTTCGGCGCCGACGAGCACGACCCGGTCGGCCCGCCCGGCGCGCAGCAGCCGCGCGGCGAGCCGCAGCCCGATCGAGCCGGCGTCGGGGCCGGAGCAGAGCATGAGGTTCGGGCCGCCGAAGCCGAACCACTGCGCCACGGTACTGGCCAGCACGTTGCTCGACACGTTCGGCGCGTCGAGGACGGAGACCCCGCGGCTGCCCTCCTCGGCGACGGTCCTCGCCACCCGGGCCACGACGTCGACGTTGCCGAGGTCGCTGCAGCCGATGACGGCCGTGCGGGCCGACAGCACGGGCGCGGGCCGGGCGGCCCGCGGCAGCCCGAGGGCGCGGTGCACGGCGCACAGCGCGAGCCGGGTCGCGGGCTCGGCGTAGCGCAGCCCCTTGCGGCCCACCACGGCGGCCGGATCGGCGGGCTCCGCGAACTGCCGGGCCCAGTCCCCGACCGGCCGCCCGAGGAAGTCCTCCAGCGCCGCGGCCGGGACGGCGCCGGGCAGGTACAGCGCGGCGCCGTCGACCGACAGCCGCCACGCGGCGGCGGGTGGAATCCGGTCCGGTGCGGCCGGCACCGGACCGGGGCTTGCGGCGTGGGTGGTCACGGTGCCTCCAGGAGGGTCACGGCGTTCACGCCGCCGAACCCGAACGCGTTGCTCTGCACCAGCCCGGGCGGCAGCGGCTGCGGCTCGCCGCGCACGAACCGCAGCTCCTCGCCCTCCGGCAGCACCGTGCGCAGCCCGACGACGGCCGGCACGACCCCGGCGGCGAGCGAGCGCAGCGCGACGTCCACGTTGATGAGCGCTGCGGCCCCGGAGGTGTGCCCGACGGCGCCCTTCACCGCGGTCACCACCGGCCCGCCGGCGCCGGTCGGCAGCACCGCCCGCAGCGCCGCGCACTCGGTCGGGTCGTTGAGGGCGGTCCCGGTCCCGTGCGCCACGACGGTGCCGGTGTCGGCCGGCTCCCGCCCGGCGCGGCGGTACGCGTCGGTGACGGCTCGGGTGATGCCCTCCACGTCCGGCGCCGTCGGGTGGGCCGCGTCGCAGGACAGCCCGGTGGCCAGCACCCGGCCGAGGACGGGGCCGGGGCGGCCGGGCGGGACGAGCACGAGGGCGGCCGCGCCGTCGCCGAGCAGCACCCCGCCGCGGTCGCGGTCGAACGGGCGGACCCGGTCGGTGCGCTCGGGGGCGACCCGGCCGATCATCGACAGCATCGACTGGGTGCTGGTGTCGGCCGCGGCGACCACGACGGCGTCGGCGTCGCCCGCGTCCAGGAGGTCCTGGGCCAGGGCGAGGACGTGCCCGCCGGCGCTGCACGCGTTGGCCACGGTGAGCACCTCGGTCGCCTGCGGCAGCACGCCGGCGACGACATCGGCGAAGTCGAGCCGGCCGGCCGCCATCACCTCCGGCGCGGACTCGACCGCCGACAGCTCGCGCAGGCCGGTGCCGACGAGCACGGCGACCCGCTGCCGCCCGGGGTCGAGGCCGGCGGCGGCGACGACCTCGGCGAGGCAGGCGCGCAGCAGGGCCCCGGCCCGCAGCGGGCGGCGGGCGTCGCCGTCGCCGATGTGGTACCCGGTGGCCACGTTGAGCCGGTCGGGGTCGCCGGAGCGCAGGGGCCCGGCGCCGCACGCCCCGGCGAGCAGCCCGTCGAAGGTGGCCGGGCCGGCGCCGAGGCAGGTGCGCACGGCGCTGGCGGCGATGGAGACGCTCACCGGTACACCTCGATGAGGGCCGCGCCGACCGCACCGTCGGCGCCCCGGGCGGTGAACAGGTGCACGTCGCCGCCCTCGGGACCGCGGCGGGCGGCGTCGAGCCCGTCGGGCGGGGCGGCGAGGACGGCGGCCAGCGCGACCGCGCCCGAGGCGGCGTCGCACTCGCCGAAGCGGCGCTTGGGCAGCATCCGCGGCACGTCGCCGCCCAGCGCGGCGACGACCGGCCCGTACTCCTGCCGCTCCCCCGCCTCCGCCTCCCCGGTGTGCACGGCGGCGACCGCGACCGGGTCGAGCTTCGCGCCGTGCAGCACCCGCCGGACGCAGCCGGCCAGCGCGAGGTCGCCCGCGTCGGAACCGCCGGGCCCGAAGCCGGTGGCCACGGCCAGCACGGTGGCGAGCCGGCGCGGCCCGGTCCACGGTGGAGGGTCGGCGACGGTGAGGGTGAACACCGCCGCCGCCTCGCCGGACGAGACCGCGCGGGTGGCCCCGGTCAGGTGCGAGGCCCAGGCCCGGTGCGGGGTGAACTCCTCCACGGCGCCGGCGAGCATGGCGTCGGCGTAGCCGCGGCGGATCGCGTTGGCCGCGTACCGCAGCGCGTTGAGGAACCCCAGCGTCCCGCCGGCGATGGTGGCGTTGATGCCGCGCAGGCCGAGCCGGATGCCGACCTGCCCGGCGGCGCCGTTCATCACCGTGTTGGGGAACAGCAGCGGGTTGACCAGGTACGGCCGCTCCTGCACCAGGGTCTCCATGGTGTAGTCGCTGGTCGACTTGAAACTGCCGAGGCTGGTGCCGAGGGCGACGCCGGTGCGCCGGCCGGTGGTGGCGTCCAGCTGCAGCCCGGCCGCGCGCACGGCGTCCTGGCAGCACACGACCGCGAGGCCGGTGGCCCGGTCGTAGGAGCTGGTCCCCTTGCGGCCGAGGTGCTCGCGGGCCACGAAGGTGGTCCGGGCATGGGCGTGGGAGGCCGGAAGCGGCTCGGCGTAGAGCTCGCGCACGTCCACCGGCTCCGCGGACGTGATGGCGCTGAAGCCGGTGATCGACAGCGGGCTCATGTCAGCGCTCCCAGCATGACGATGGCGTTGTTGCCGCCGAACGCGAACCCGTCGTTCTGCACGACGCGCACGTCGGCCGTGCGGGCCGCGTTGGGCACCGGGTCGATGCCCGGCAGTTCGGGGTCGGCGTGCTGCCAGTTGATGGTCGGCGGGATGATCCCGCGGCGGACGGCGGCGGCCGACGCGATCGCGCCGAAGCCGCACGCCGCGCCCATGGTGTGCCCGATCATCGACTTGATCGAGCTGACCGGGGGCGGCGTCGGGCCGAACACCTCGAGGATGGCCCGGCCCTCGACGAGGTCGTTGGCCGGGGTGCCGGTGCCGTGCGCGCAGATGTAGTCGACCTCTTCGGGCTTGACCCCGGCGTTGCGGTGCGCGATGCGCATGCACTCGGCGATGCTGTCCGTGTCCGGCGCCACCGGGTGGGTGGCGTCGCAGTTGAGGCCGTACCCGAGCAGCTCGGCGTAGATCGGCGCGCCCCGGGACATGGCGTGCCCGAGCGTCTCCAGCAGCAGCACGGCCCCGCCCTCGCCGGTGAGGATGCCGGAGCGGTCCCGGTCGAACGGCGCGCAGATGCTGTCGGTGAGCGCCCCGAGCCGGAAGAACCCGGCGTGGGCCCACCGGCACACGGAGTCGGCCCCGCCGGCCAGGACCACGTCGGCCTCGCCGGTGATGAGCAGGTCGTAGGCGTAGCCGATGGCGTAGTTGCTGGCCGAGCAGGCGGTCGCGATGGTCAGCGACTCGCCGAGCAGGCCCAGTTCGGCGCTGACCGCGTTGGCCAGCCGGTTGGCCGGCAGCTGCCGCACCAGGTCCGGGTCCTGCCCGGCGAAGCCGCGCTCGAGGATCTGCGCGGTGAGCGCCTCCACGACGGCCGACTCCCCGCTGGTGGTGCCGATGACCGCGTGGGCGCGCCCGGGCTCGACCCGGCCGAGGTCCAGCCGGCCGTCGGCGACGGCCAGCCGGGCCGCGGCCGCGGCGAACTGGCTCGACCGGCCCCAGCGCGCCGGGTCGATCCGCCGCAGGTGCCCGGCCGGATCGAACCCGTGCACCTCCCCCGCGTTGCGGTGCGGGAAGCCGCTCGGGTCGAAGCTCGTGATCGGCGAGATGCCGGACCGGCCGGCGTGCAGGGCGCTGAGGAACGCCTGCGCGCCGATGCCGATGCTGGACACCGGGCCGAGCCCGGTCACCACCACGCGGGTCACGGCTAGCCCTGCCCGCCGGAGTGCCGGATGATCGCTTCCTGGACGGCCTTGAGGTTGCGCAGCTCCGGCAGCTCGACCTGCGGAATCTCGACCTTGAACTCCTTGTCGATGCGCGCCAGGATCTCGATCGCGCGCAGCGAGTCGGCCTCGTAGTCCTCCATGAAGTCGCCGGTGTCGCTGAGCTCCTCCGGCTCGATCTCCAGCACCTCGGCCACCATCGCGCGCAACCGGGTCAGCTGCTCTTCGTACTGCATGGTCGGATTCCCTTCGCCAGGCTCGGTTCTACTTCGACGGAACGGGTGGTGCGGCGACGTCACCGCGCACCGGGCGGCGCGCGGCGATGACGGTGTCGACGTGCGCGATGCGCCGGTCCCCGACCCACGTCTCGCCGCTGGCGAACGCGGTGTCGGCCACGACCGACGTCAGGCGCACGTGGTGGTGCAGGACGTCGCCGGGATAGGCGAAGCCGTCGAACGACCACGACCGGGCGCCGGCGAACATGAGCGTCGCCCCGTCGTCCGGATCGTGGCCGCGGTCGTGCAGCCACAGCAGCGCCGCGCTCTGCCCGAGCGACTCGACGAGCAACGACAGCGGATATCGGTACCGCCATGAAGCCGCCCCGTCCGGCAGGTTCGCGTAGCACCCCTCGGTGCCCGTGACCGCCTTGACGGTGTGGATCCGCTCGCCCGGCACCAGGTCCAGGACCCGGTCCACGAGCAGCAGCGGGTGCCGCTGCGGCAGCGCGGCCCGGACCGCGTGGTGTTCAGTCCTCATGGTCGTCCGCACGGTCGAAGCGGGCCTTGATCCGCGCGGTCACGCTGCCGTCGCGGCGGGTGCCGATCGCGGTGACCCGCCAGCCGTCGCCGTCGGGCACGGCCACGACCGCCAGGGTCAGCTCGTCGCCGTCGAGCAGCGGGGCCAGGAAGCGCACCGAGTCGATGCGGCGCAGCACCGGGTCGCGCTCAGTTTGCACGGTCAGCGCCATCGCCTGTTCGAGGGTCTCGATGACGAAGACGCCGGGGTAGATGGCCAGGCCCGGGAAGTGCCCGCGCAGGTTCGGCTCCTGCCCGTCGACCGTGACGCGCACGGTCGCGCGCTGTTCATCAACCGCGGGCTCGCGGTACCAGAGCTCGACGGCGGCGATCGGAGCGGCCGCGCGGGGCGGCGGCGCGATGTCCCAGGAGTGCACGGCGGTCACAGCGTGATCCCTCCGTCGACCTGGAAGACCTGGCCGGTGATGTAGCCGGCCCGGTCGGAGAGCAGGAACGCGACCAGGTCGGCGGCGTCCTCGGGGGTGCCGAAGCGCTTGAGCGGGATCTGGCGCAGCGCCTGCTCGCGGGTGCGCGCGGGCAGCACGCCGGTCATGTCGGTCTCGATGAAGCCGGGCGCGACCACGTTGGCCCGGATGCCGTAGCCGCCGACCTCCTTGGCCAGCGACTTGGTCAGCCCGATGATGCCGGCCTTGGTCGCGGCGTACGCGGTCTGCCCGGCGTTGCCGTAGATCCCGGCGACTGAGGACAGGTTCACGATGCTGCCCCGGCGGGCCTTCATGAACCGGAACGCGAGCGCCTTGCACACGTTGCGGGTGCCGGTGAGGTTGGTGCCGAGCACCGCGTTCCAGTCGAGGTCGGTGCCGAGCACCATGGGCGCGTCGCGGGTGATGCCGGCGTTGTTGACGACGGCGTCGAACGGGCCGCCGAGCTGCTGCTCGGCTTCGTGGACGAACGCCTCGACGGCGGCCGGGTCGGCGACGTCGCACCGCTCGAACCAGCAGGCGGCGCCGAGCTGCTCGACGTCGGCCTGGGTCTGCTTGGCGGCGGACTGGTCGCTGCTGTAGCAGCCGGCGACCGCGTACCCGTCCTGGGCCAGCCGCAGCGCGACCGCCCGGCCGATACCGCGCGAGGCACCGGTGACCAGGACCCGATGCTGTTGCTCCACGTCGTCTCCTCACCTGGTGGCGGAACCGGCCATGGCTGACCGACGCCACGCGGGGGCGCGTGTCGTGAGTTCCGTCGGTGGACTCCGATGCCCGGATGCCTCGTTGCGTTCGGCCGGGCGGGCTGGCTCAACCGTAGCGAACGGGGCTCGGCGCGGTCTTCTCACCAGTTGCTGCGTAGGGCTGTTCACCGAGGATTTCGGCGGTGTGCTGACCCGGTTCCGGTGCGCCGCAACGGATCCGGGTGGGCGTGCGGGAGAACCTGGCCGGTGGGGCGACCATGACGGCGCTGGTGCCGTTGGTGAGCGTCACGTGCTGCAGGGTGCCGCGCTCGTGCAGGTCGGGGTCGGCCACCACCTGCGCGAGGGTGCGCACGGGGGCGATGACGAGCCCGCGCGGCTGCAGCGCGTCCAGGACGTCCTGTGTGGACAGTCCGGCGCACCAGCCGGCGACGAGCGCGTCGACGTCGGCGCGGTGGGCTATCCGCTCGGCGTTGCCGCCGTAGCCGGAGGCGCGGCCGAGCTCGGGCCGGCCCATCGCCGCGGCGAGCTCCCGCCAGTGCTTGTTGAGGGCGACGGCGAGGTACACGTAGCCGTCGGTGCAGGCGTACACATTGGACGGCACGACGAAGTCGGTCTCGTTGCCGCTGCGGCGCGGGGGCGCCCCGGCGGCGGCGAGGGTCGGCAGACCGGCGCTCCCGGCGAGCAGGGTGTCCATCATGGACACGTCGACGTGCTGGCCGTCGCCGGTGCGGTCCCGGTGCACGATCGCGGCCAGGGCGCCGATGGCCGCGTGCAGCCCGGCGAGCTCGTCGGCCAGGAACGTGGGGGCGCGCATCGGCGGGCCGCCGGGTTCGCCGTTGAGCGACATCCAGCCGGCCGCGGCCTGCACGGCGGGGTCGTAGGCGGCCCGGTGCGCGCCGGGGCCGTACTGGCCCCAGCCGGAGACGGACACGAACACGACGCCGGGGCGCACCTCGCGGCACTGCCGGTAGCCGACGCCCCAGCCGTCGAGGGTGCCGGGCCGGTAGTTCTCCACGACCACGTCGGCGGTCGCGACGAGCTCCAGGAACGCCGCGCGGCCGGCGGGCTCGCGCAGGTCGAGCCCGACGCTGCGCTTGTTGCGGTTGACGGTCTCGCGGAACCAGGACCGGCCGGTGCCGGGGATCTGGGGCGGGACGTCGCCGTCGCGGCCGTACGGCAGCTCGATCCGGATCACGTCGGCGCCGAGGTCGGCCAGCACTCCGGAGGCGAGCGGCCCGGACCAGACCTTCGTCACGTCGAGCACCCGCAGGTGCGCCAGCGGCCCGGTCGAGGCCGGGTCGGCGTCGCGGTAGAACTCCTCGGCCAGCATGGGTCGGCTCACAATCTGCGCAGCAGGGACGCGGTGCCGAGCGATCCGCCGCAGCACATCGCGATGAGGGCGGTCTCGGCGCCGGACCGCTCCAGCTCGTGCAGGGCGCTGACGATGAGCCGGGTGCCGGTGGCGCCGAGCGGGTGGCCGAGGGCGATCGCGCCGCCGTTGACGTTGACCCGGTCCAGGTCGGCCCCGCACTGCTGGACCCAGTTCAGGACCACTGCGGCGAAGGCCTCGTTGATCTCGTACCGGTCGATGCCGTCGAGCTTGCGGCCCGCCCGTTCCAGCAGCCGGGCGGAGGCGGCGACGGGACCGTCGAGCAGGAAGTACGGGTCGGCGCCGGTGACCACCTGGTGCTCCAGCACCGCCCGCGGGGTCAGGCCGAGGGCGCGGGCCCGGCCGTAGGACATCCACAGCACGGCGGCGGCCCCGTCGGACACCTGCGACGTGGTGGCGGCGGTGTGCACGGCCCCGTCGACGTTGCCGCGCAGCTCCCCCATCCGCTCCGGGGTGCTGACCCGCAGGCCCTGGTCCCGTTGCACGTCGCGGGTCCGGCCGGTCGGCTCGCCGGACGCGTCGAGCACCGGGGCGGCGGCGATCGGGGCGACCTCGGCGGTGTACCGGCCGGCCTCCCACGCCGCGGCGGCGAGGCGCTGGCTGCGCAGCCCGAACGCGTCGGCGTCGGCGCGGGTCACGCCCTGCCGCGCGGCGATCCGCTCGGCCCCGCCGAACTGCGCGTGCGGCGGGTCGTCCCACGGGTACTCGGCGGTCTTGTAGTGCCCCGGCCCCTGGTACAGGTTCGTGCCCATCGGCACCCTGCTCATCGACTCCACGCCGCAGCCGATGCCGACGTCGATGGCCCCGGCCGCGATCAGCGCGGCGACGAGGTGGTTGGCCTGCTGGCTGGAGCCGCACGAGACGTCGACGGTGGTGCAGCCGACGGCCGGGTCGTGGCCCGCGTTGAGCCAGGCGTTGCGGGTGACGTTCAGGCTCTGCTCGCCGGACTGGGTGACGCACCCGCCGATGATCTGCTCGACGTCCCCGGGCGCGATCCCGGCCCGGTCGATGACCTCGTTCAGGACATGGCGCAGCAGTTGTACGGCCTTGAGCCCGGCCAGCCAGCCCGCGCGGCGCCCGATCGGGGTGCGGGCGGCGGCGACGATGACCGGAGTCCGATCGTTGAGCATGCTCGGATGGTGTCGCGCGCGGCCCCTGGAGTGCATCTCCCGGCATGCTTGCTTCCCGCTCCTTGCAGGCTGCTTCTTTCAAGGTGCGCAGTGTGTTCCGTGCGCTTCCGGACGGTGCGCGCGGCTGGCTACCGTGCCTGCATGCTGCTGGGCGACACCGAGGACGAGGCGGACTTCCGCGCCGGGCTGCGCGCGTGGCTGCGGGCGAGCCTGACCGGCGACGACGACCCGCGCGGATGGGCCAAGGCGCTGCACGAGGCCGGGTACGCCGGGCTCACCTGGCCGGCCGAGTTCGGCGGGCGCGGCCTGCCCTCCGGCCACCAGGCCATCTTCGCCGAGGAGTGCGCCCTCGCGGGGGCGCCGGACCACGTCAACGTGATCGGGCTGAACATGGTGGGGCCGACGCTCGTGCGGTACGGCACCGACGAGCAGCGCCGCACGCTGCTGCCGCGGATCCTGTCCGGCGAGGCGATGTTCTGCCAGGGCTTCTCCGAGCCGGGTGCCGGCTCCGACATGGCCGCCATCCGCACCCGCGCCGTGCGCGACGGCGAGCACTACGTCGTCGACGGCGAGAAGGTCTGGTCCTCCTACGCCCACCTCGCCGACTACTGCCTGCTGCTGGCCCGCACCGAGCCGGGCGGGGCCAAGCACCACGGCCTGTCCTGCTTCGTGCTCGACATGCGCGCCCGCGGCGTGCAGACCCGGCCGCTGCGGCAGCTGTCCGGCGACGCCGACTTCAACCAGATCGTGCTCGACGGCGTCATCGTGCCGGCCACCGCGCTCGTCGGGGCGCCCGGCGACGGCTGGAAAGTGGCGATGACGACCCTCGCCCACGAGCGCGGCACGTTCGGCATCACGCTCACCACCCGGCTCGCGGTCCAGCTCGACCGGCTGCTCCGGCTCGCATCCGACCTGGGCGCGTCCGGGGAACCGGCCGCGCGCCGGGAGATCGCCGAGCTGGCGGTGGGCCTCGAAGCGTTGCGGTACACCGGCTATCGCGCCCTGGCCGCGCTGGAACGCACCGGCGAGCCCGGGCCGGAGGCCTCCGTGCTGAAGCTGCACTGGTCCCGGCTCAACCAGCGCCTCGCCGCGGTCGCCCTGGACCTGCTGGCCCGCCACCGCGACGGGCTCGCCGACCGCGACGCCCAGCTGCGCTTCTGGCTGCGGCAGCGGCTGCGCAGCCGGGCCAACAGCATCGAGGGCGGCACGTCGGAGATCCTGCGCGGCATCATCGCCGAGCGGGTCCTGGCCCTGCCCCGCTCCCGCTGAACCGGACGCTGAACGGAGACGCCGTCATGCACTTCGCCCCCAGCGACACCCAGCTCGCCATCCGGCAGGAGGCGCGGCGGTTCCTCACCCACCGGTACCCGCCGGGCCGGGTCGGCGAGCTCGCCGACGCCGACGGCCCGCGCCACGATCCCGCCGTCTGGCCGCAGCTGCGCCAGCTCGGCTGGCTCGACCGCGACGCCGGGCTGCCGGAGCTGGCCCTGGTCGCCGAGGAGTGCGGCCGGGCGCTGCTGCCCGCCCCGTGGTGGGTGAGCGCCGGCGCCGCCCGCCGCGCCTTCGTCGCCGCCGGCTACCAGAGCGACGCCCCGGCGGTCCTGGCCCGCGACGGCGACTGCACCGCGGCCGAGGACGGCGACGGCTGGCGGATCGAGGGTGTGCTGCGCGCCGTCCCCGATGCGGCGGGCGTGGCCGAGGTCGTGGTCACCGGCAGTACCAGAGACGGCTCCGGCTTGTTCCGGGTCGCGGCCGACGACGTCGCCTGGACGGCCGTGGAGGGACCGGACCCGCTGCGGGCCGAGGCCGACGGGGTGCTGCGCGGGACCGCCGCCCGGCTCCTGGTGGCGCCCGGCGACGCCGGACGGGTCGGCCGCACCGCCGCGCTGGAGGCCGAGGTGCTGCGGGCGTGCGAGGCCGTCGGGGTCGCCGACCGGGCGCTGGAGTTCGGGCTCGACCACGCGCGGACCCGCGAGCAGTTCGGCAAGGTCATCGGCGGCTTCCAGGCGGTCGCCCACCCGCTCGCCGACGGCTACGCGGCCGTGGAGTTCGCGCGGTCGCTCGCCTATCGCGCCGCGTGCGTGCCCGACGACGAGGCCGCCGTGGCCGCCGCCGCGCACGCCGCCACGAGCGCGGCCCTGCTGACGTGCGAGACGGCGATCCAGGTGTGCGGCGGGATGGGCGTCACGTGGGAGTTCCCGCTGCATCGCTGGTACCGCCGGGCGCTGTGGCACGCGGCCTACCAGGCGAGCGGGCCGGACGTGCTCGACATCGTCGCCACCGCCGCGTTGGCCAGGGGGTCGGCGTGACGCTCCGGTTGCACTGGTTCCTGCCGCTGCACGGCGACGGCAAGGAGCTCGCGAAGCGCTCCGACGGCTCCGGTTCGCCGGGCGCGCGGCGCGAGCCCGATCTGGCGTACCTGACCGAGGTCGCGCTGGCCGCCGAGCGGTTCGGGTTCGCCGGGATGCTGACCCCGTTCGGGATGTTCTGCGAGGACCCGTGGGTCATGACGGCCGCCCTGGCGATGGTGACCCGGCGGATCAACTTCCTGGTGGCGCTGCGGCCCGGGCTGGCCTCGCCGGTGCTGGTGGCGCAGGCGGCGGCGACGCTGCAGCGGGTCAGCGGCGGCCGGCTGGAGTTCAACATCGTCACCGGCGGCGACGCGGACGAGCAGCGACGCTACGGCGACCCCGTGGCGTACGCCCAGCGCTACGAGCGCACCGGCGAGTTCCTCGACGTGTTCCACCGGGCCTGGTCCGGCGAGCGCTTCGACTTCCACGGCGCGCACTACGACATCACCGGCGGCATGCTGGCCCGCCCGCACGACCGGCGGCCCCGCATCTACCTCGGCGGCTCGTCGGACGCGGCCCGGGCGATCGCCGCCCGCCACGGCGACGTGCTGCTCAACTGGGGCGAGCCGCCGGCGGCGACCGCGCGGTTCGTCGCGGCGGCCCGGGAGGCGGCGGAGGCGCACGGGCGGCCGCTGGAGACCGGGGTGCGCTTCCACGTCATCGCCCGCGACACCGCCGACGAGGCCTGGTCCGTCGCCCGGCGCCTGCTCGAGACCATGGACCCGGCGCGGATTCGCCAGGCCCAGCAACGGTTCCAGGCGTCGGACTCCGAGGGGCAGCGGCGGATGGCCGCGCTGCACGGCGGCCGGACCGACGAGCTCGAGGTGTACCCGAACGTCTGGGCCGGCTACGGCCTCGTTCGCCCGGGCGTGGGCACCGCGCTGGTCGGCAGCCACGAGGACGTGGCCGACCGGATCGAGGAGTACGCCGCGCTCGGCGTGGACCACCTGATCCTGTCCGCGCAGCCGCACCTCGAAGAGGCGCACGCGTTCGGCGAGGGCGTCCTGCCCCTGCTGCGCAAGCGCGGGGTGGTATGAAGAACGGGCCGGTCCGCTGTGGACCGGCCCGCCTCCCGTTCGCTCAGCCCTCGGCGAGGGTCTTCTGCACGATCTCGCCGATGCGGTTGAAGGTGTCGAACTGGCCGAAGGTCACGTTGTTCTTGCCCACGGCGATCGTCATGCCACTGCCCTTGTCGGCGTACCCCGCGGTGCCGGCGGTCCCCGCCATGCCGAACAGGGTCGGGCTGTTCAGCGGGCCCATGAAGCCGATGTCGTAGCCCAGGCCGCGGGAGGCCGGGAAGCCCATGATCTGGTCCTGGCCGGTCTGCGCCACCGTGGTGATCTCGTCCAGGCGGGCCTTGGAGACGAGCCGGACGCCGTCGACCTCGCCGAGCAGGGCCGCATACATCTTGGCCACGGCGCGGGCGGACATGACGCCGCCGGCCGGGATGTCGGAGGTCAGGATGTCGGTGCGGTTGGCGAACTCCGCGGTCGGCAGCACGGCCGGCGGGGCGGCCTTGAACAGCGGGAACTCGGCGGGCATGCCCGCGCGCATCTGGGCCGCGTACGGCGGCTCGACCGACTTCGCCACGTGCTTGAGCGCGGCCTTCGGCGCACCGAAGAACAGCTCGTCGGCGACGCCGAGCGGGGTGGCGACCTCCTCGTGCAGCACCTCGGAGATCGGCTTGCCGGTGACCCGGCGGACGATCTCGCCGATGATGTAGCCGTAGGAGATGGCGTGGTACCCGGTCGCGGTGCCCGGCTCCCACCACGGCTTCTCGTCGGCGATGATGCCGGTCATCTTCTGCCAGTCGGTGAGGTCCTCGGGCGTGAGGTCGCCGGGGAGCCCCGGGACGCCGGCCGAGTGGGTCAGCGCGTGGCGGACCGTCGCCTTCTCCTTGCCGTGCGCGGCGAACTCCGGCCACACCTCGGCGATGCGGGTGTCGTAGCCGATCGCGCCGCGCTCGGCGAGCACGTGCAGCACCGTGGAGGCCACGCCCTTGGCCACGGACGAGGTGTAGAACAGCGTCTCCGGCGCGACCTGGGCACCGGTGTCGGGGTCGGCCGCGCCGGCGACGGCGTCGACGACCTGCTCGCCCTTGTGGTACACCGCGACCTGGACGCCGACCTCGGCGCCGGAGCCCACGAGATCGTCGAGCGCCTCCTGGACGCGCTGCTGGACCTTGGTCGAGACATCGCTCATGACAGAGTTACCTTCCGTGCGATTGTCTTGCTCTTACTGATCGACCTTTTCGGTGACACTTTCGACGGGCGGGCCCGGCTGGGCGCCGAGCGTTCCGACGGCGCGCAGGCCGAAGAAAACCACCGCCGCGAGAAGTACGAAACCGGCCGTGTTGATGCCGGCCACGACGTTCAGGCCCGTCGTGAAGGCGTCGCGGGCGGCGGTCAGCACCGCGTTCGCGAGGTCGCTGGGCAGCGATCCGGAGACGGCGACCGCCCCGGCCACGCTCTCCCGGGCGGCGTCGGCGGCGGGTGCGGGCAGTCCGGCCGGGAGCGTGTCGTCGATCTGGACGCGGTACACCGCGCTGCCGATGCTGCCCAGGGCGGCGATGCCGAACGCGACACCGAGCTCGCCGCCGGTGCCGGACGTCGACGCCGCGGTGCCGACCTTCTCCGGCGGGACGATGCTGAGCATGATCTGGTTGACCAGGGCGCCGGCCGGGCCCATGCCGAGGAACACGATCGCGAGCGCGATCAGGACGACGGCGAGGGCGGTACCCGGGCCGACCTGGCTCAGCACCAGCTGCCCGACGGCGGCGACGAGCAGGCCGACCGCCAGCACCACGCCCGGCTTGATCTTGCGGGCCAGCTGCGGGGCGAGGTTGATGCCGACGACGAGCGCGATCGCGGGCGGGATGCCCCACAGGCCGGCGGCGAGCGGGGAGAGGCCCTTGACCATCTGCATGTACAGCGAGACGAACAGGCCGGTGCCGGACTGCAGCGCGCCCACCAGCATGCCGGTGACCATGATCGTGGTGAAGGCCTTGTTCGCGAACAGGCCGATGTCGAGCATGGGCACGGGGAGGCGGCGCTGGCGGTACACGAACAGGAAGGCGAAGGCGAGTCCGGCGACCACGGCCAGGATCGGCACCGTCTCCCAGCCGTGCCGGGCGAGCTCCTTGAGCCCGTAGATCACCGGCAGGATGGCCAGCAGGGACAGCACCACGCTGGGCGCGTCGAGCGGCCCCGGCTGCGGGTTCTTCATCTCCGGCAGCACGAACGGGCCGGCGATGAACAGCACCGCCATGAACACGGCGCTGACCAGGAACACCGAGCCCCACCAGAACGCCGACAGCAGCGCGCCGCCGACGGCCGGGCCGAACGCGACGCCGGCCATGAACGCGGTCATCCAGATCGCGATGGCGGTGCCCTGCTGCCGCTGGTCCCGGAACATCATGCTGATCAGGGCCAGCGAGGACGGGGCGAGCGTGGCGCCGGCGATGCCCATGCCGGCCCGGGCGGCGATGAGGATCGCGGGGCTGCCGGCGTACGCGGCCAGCAGGGAGGCCAGCGCGAACACGGCCGCGCCGATGATGAGCAGCTTGCGGCGGCCGATCCGGTCGCCGATCGAGCCCATGGTGATCAGGAAGCCGGCCACCATGAACGGGTAGATGTCGGTGATCCACAGCTGCTCGACGGTCGAGGCGTGCAGATCGGCGACCACGTGGGGCAGGGCGAGGAACAGCACGCTGATGTCGACCGACACCACGAGCGTGGGCAGCGCCAGCACGGCGAGGCCCAGCCACTCGCGACGTCCGGCGCGCGGCGCCACCTCGGCCTCGGCGCTGAGGGTCACGCGGGTGCTCCCTTCGGTCAGCCCGCGGGGCCGCCGGTGAAGTCCGGCAACCCAGCAAGCTTGCTAGAAACAAGTATGGTTCGTCAACTGCAGAAACTACCCCGCCTGGGTGATCTTCCGTGCGGCGAGGTCCTCGAGCGCCGGGACGATCTGCACCGGGGTCGGGTTGCTCGCCCACGCCGCGTGCAGCCGCGCCGCGCCCTCCCGGAAGGCCGGGTCGCCCACCACCTGCTCGATCTGCTTGCGCAGCTGCTCGGGGCTGCTCTCCCGGTGGTTGAGCCGGGCCCCCGCGCCGAAGCCGATCACGTAGTCGGCGGTCGGCGTGGCCTCCAGCTTCTTGGCCGGCAGGGTCCAGCGCACGCCCGGCGCCTCGGGCATCGGGGCGTCCTCGTCGAACCCGAGCGCCATGCCGATCTCGCCGACCGCCGCGACCTCCTCAGCCGGCACGACGACCTTGCGGATGAGGTTGGACTCCTCGGTGTCGCAGACCAGCTGCGGTACCGAATAGGCCGAAGCCGCCGAAAAGGTGCCCATGCCGCCGTGATGGATCAGCGCGGAACACGTGGGCAGCAGGTGGGTCAGCGGCACCCATTCCACGGTGCGCACGTTCGGCGGCGGCTGCAGCCCGGCGAGCTGGGTCGCGTTGAGCGTGGCCACCACCTCGACGTCCAGGCCGTGCAGCGCCTCCATGAGGCGCGGCGTGCGATCCCAGTCGCCGCGGGTGAACCGGCGGGTCGACTCGCCCAGCGTGAACGCGATGCGGGGCTGCCGCGGCGGCTCCGGGCGGCGGTGCAGCCAGGCCTCGAAGTTGCTGCCGCCGGTGTACGGAACCCAGCGCACCGGCACGTGCCCGGCGACCTCGATCGGCAGCCGCATCGGGGCGGGCGTGGGGTCGATGGTGCGCTGGCCGAGCAGCAGCTCGTCGTCGATCGTCACGCCGTAGCGCTCGGCCGCCGGGGCCAGCAGCTCCGCGAGCGGGTTCGCGGCCTTGCCGCTCAGCTTCTGCATGCTCCAGGTGACGTAGTCCAGGCCGAACACGAACCGGGCGTGGGCCGCGCCGGACACGCGGGCCGCGATCGCCCCGCCCGGCATCGTGCCGTCCCAGATCACCAGGTCCGGCTTCCAGTCCTTGGCGAACTGCACGAGGTCGGCGAACTCGGCGCGGTCCAGGCGCACGTAGTCGCCGGCGGCCGCGGTCAGGTACTGGTGGAACACGTACCAGTGCTCGCGCTCCGGCCCCGCGAGCCCCAGCTCGTCGGCGGCCCGCTCGACCTCCTCGGCGCTGCGCGGCGGCGGGGTGTCGCCGGCCAGGCGCACCTCCGGGATGCCGGCGTCGCCCAGCGGCACCGGGGTGAGCCCGGCGGCCGCGATGTCCCCGGCGAACCCGGCGAACGTGGCCAGCCGCACCTCGTGGCCCGCGCTCTGCAGCGCCCACGCGGTCGGCGCGACCGGGTAGAGGTGGGCGCGGGACGGATAGACGGCGAACAGCACCCGCATCGGGACTCCCCCTGCTGGTCTCGGTGGCCGGCGGCAGCGCCACCGGCGTCGCGGCCATCGTCGGGCGGGCGGGCGCGGGGGTGCATCTCCCAGCGTGCGGAGCGCGCCTTTTGGGGGCTTTTACGTCAGCAGTCTGAGATAAGACTTCCGCACATCGGCTGACACATGCTGCGTCCACGACCTCCGCCACCACCGAAGGGGTGACCGGCATGGACCTCAGCAAGACCCTGCCCACCATGGTGCCCTGCCGCATCTGCGGCGGCACCGTGTACGAATGCCTGGACTTCGGCCGCCAGCCGCTGTCCAACGGGTTCCTCAAGCCGGAGGACGTGCCCCACGAGCGCTACTACCGGCTGGCGGTCGGCATCTGCACCTCGTGCACCATGGTGCAGCAGGTGCACGAGGTGCCCCGGCAGCTCATGTTCCACGACGGCTACGTGTACCGCGCGTCGGGCTCGTCGCTGATGCGCAAGCACTTCGAGCACTACGCCGAGCACCTGCTGGCCACGGAGCTCAACGGCGAGGACAAGTTCCTGGTCGAGATCGGCTGCAACGACGGCGTCATGCTCCGGGCGATCCACGAGGCCGGCGTGCGCCACCTCGGCGTCGACCCGTCGGGCGGGGCGGCGCGGGTGGCCGAGGAGAACGGCATCCGGGTCCGCATCGACTTCTTCGAGCGCGCCACCGCCGCCTCCGTGCGCGCCGCCGAGGGCCCCGCCGACGTCATCTTCTCGGCGAACACGATCAGCCACATCCCGTACCTCGACTCGGTCTTCGGCGGCGTCGACGCGCTGCTGGCCCCGGAGGGCGTGTTCATCTTCGAGGACCGCTACCTCGGCGACATCATCGCCCGCACGTACTTCGACCAGATCTACGACGAGCACTTCTACCTCTTCAGCGTGGAGTCGGTGCGGGCCGCGGCCGAGCAGTACGGCTTCCAGCTCGTCGACGCCGAGCACATGCCGGTGCACGGCGGCTCGATCCGCTACACGGTGGCCCGCCCGGGAGTGCGCGAACCCAGCGCGTCGCTGCTGGCGCTGCTGGAGCAGGAGCGGGAGATGCAGCTGGGCCGGCACGAGACGTTCGCCGGGTTCGCCGGCCGCATCAACGGCATCCGCGACGACCTGGTGCGGCTGCTCAAGGAGCTGCACAACGACGGCAAGCGGATCCTCGGCTACGGGGCGACGTCGAAGAGCGCGACGGTGACGATGTTCTGCGGGATCGACTCGGGGCTGGTGCCGTACATCTGCGACACGACCCCGGGCAAGCAGGGCCGCCTGGCGCCGGGCTCGCACATCCCGGTCCGCACCCCGGACGCGTTCCGCGACCCGTACCCGGACTACGCGCTGCTGTTCGCCTGGAACCACGCCGACGAGATCATGGCCAAGGAGCGGACGTTCCGCGAGGCCGGCGGCCGCTGGATCCTCTACGTGCCGGACGTGCACGTGATCTGAGCTCCTGCGCACGGACGAACGAGGGGGACCGCGCCCGGGCGCGGTCCCCCTCGCCGATTTTCCGGCCGGCCGTCGTGCGGGGTCACCGGTCACGCGGCACCGCCAATGGTCGCGAGCCGTCCCCGGGGCGGGCATCTTCGCCGTTGCTGATTGCCGCGGGGGTCCTTCCATCGGGTGCGAAATTGCGCGGTACGATCGACGCCGTTTCCGCCGGACCTACCGGTGAGTTAACATACGGTCCACGCCGCATCAAATGGCATTCCGAAATCGGCGCGGAGCACTTTCGGCGCACTGTTTGGGTATGGTGCAAATCGTGAATGGGTCCAGTCAGAACCGGCGCGAACGACTGCGGGCGTTCACGGTCAAGGAGATCAAAACCGTCGCGACGACGCTGATGACCAGAGGCGGGCCCGACGCCGTGACACTGCGGGCCATCGCCCGGCACATGGGGCTGACCCCGAGCGCGCTGTACGCGTACTACCCGACCCGGGACGCCCTGATCACGGCCCTGACCATCGACGAGAGCCAGGCCATGGTCGACGCCATGGAGACCGCCCGCGACGCGCTGCCGGCCGACGACAAGTCCGGCCGCCTGCAGGCCTGGGTGACCGCGTTCCGCACGTGGGCGATGGCCAACCCGGCCGGGTTCCGGCTGGTGTTCGGCGATCCGATCTCCGGCTACCGGCCGCCCAACGACGGCACCGTCGCGCTGATCGAGAACCGGGCCTGTGCCGGCTTCATCGCGCTGGTCGCGGCGGCGTGGCCGCTCGACGGCGGGCCCGCACCCACCGAGCACGAGTGGACCGACTTCCCGACCGCGCTCGTGCAGGACGTCCGCGCCGCGTTCCCGGCCGTGCCGCCGGCCGCCGCCGCCCTCGCGCTGCGCCAGTGGGCCGCCCTGCACGGACTGCTGGCGCTGGAAATCCGCGGCCGGCTCAGCACGCACACGCGGCGGCCGGAAAAGCTGTACAAGGCGGCGATCATGGAGATGCTCGCGGCCCTGCGGCTGTCGTTATAAGCCGAACCACTGCCTATCGGGCGGGCATCTGTCATCTTTCAGCGTGCGGAGTTCGTCGCATTCACCCCGCGTTGAAACAACGCACGATCGAAGACGCCCCGGCGCATTCGGCGCGGTAAACAATTGGCATGACTGCTCTGCCGATGCGCACCGCGACCCCGCAGGACTGGGACGCCATCGCGCACCTGCTCACCATCAACTACCACAACCCTTCCGGTGAGGAGTTCCGCGAGCAGTTCCGGCCCATCTTCGAAGCCGACCGCTCGCTCGTCATCACCGACGAGGACCTCGTGGTCGGCCACCTCTCCGCGCGCACCCGCGACCTGAGCATCCCCGGCGCCGTCGTGCCGGCCTCGCACTTCACCCTGGCCGCGGTCGCCGCCACGCACCGCCGGCAGGGCCTGCTGACCCGCCTGTTCCGCCAGGAGCTGCGCGACACCCGCACCGCCGGCGAGCCCCTGGCCATCATGTGGCCGAGCGAGGGAAGGATCTATCCGCGGTACGGCTGCGGCATCGCCAGCCAGCGCCTGACCCTCGCCATCGAGAACCACGAACTGAGCCTCCCGGACCGCGAGGTCCCCGGCCGGATGCGCGTCGGCGCCCCGCACGACCTGCTGCCGACCCTGACCAAGGTGTACGACGCCGCCCGCCAGGACCGCCCCGGCTACTCCAGCCGCAGCGCGGTGGACTGGGAGCACGTCCTGGACGACAGCCCGTCCCACCGCGGCGGCGCGGGCGCCCGCCTCTGCGTCGTCCACGAGGTCGACGGCACGGTCGATGGCTACGGTTTGTACCGCACGAGCTTCAACTGGACCCCCACCGGCCCGTCCTGCGAGGCCCGCGTCGACGAGGTGGTCGCCGACTCTCCCGACGCCTACCTGGCGGTCTGGCGCTTCCTGCTCGCGATCGACCTGACCCGCACGGTCCACTACGACTTCGCCGCCGTCGACGAGCCCCTGCTGCACCTGGTCAACGAGCCCAACCGGCTGGGCGCGAGGCTGATCGACGCGCTGTGGGCCCGCATCGTGCACGTGGAGCAGGCGCTGACCGCCCGCCGCTACAGCGCCCCGGTCGACGTGGTCTTCGAGCTCACCGACACCGTCATCGAGGAGAACGCCGGCCGCTGGCGCCTGACGGGTTCGCCGGACGGCGCGGAGTGTGTCGCCACGACGGACCCGGCCGACCTGGCGTGCGACATTCGCGACCTCAGCTCGGTGTACCTGGGCGGGCCGCGGCTGACGGCCTTGGCTGCCGCGGGCCGGGTCCGCGAGCTGCGGCCGGGCACGCTGTTGCCGGCCTCGGACGCGTTCGGCTGGCCGCTGGCCCCGGCGGGCCCGGAAATCTACTGACTTCCATGTGACCGATCAGTCACCTATCCTCGGGCCGATGAGCGACAACCGGGTGTTCCACGCCCTGGCCAACGCCGACCGCCGGCACATCCTGGACCTGCTCCTGGAACGCGACGGGCGGACGGCTTCGGAGCTGGAGCACTATCTGCCGATCAGCCGCTTCGGCGTGCGCAAGCACCTGATGGTCCTGCGCGCGGCGGGCCTGATCACCACCCGCACCCACGGGCGCCGCACCACCCACCACTTGAGCTCGGCCCCGATCGAACTCATCCGCGCCCACTGGCTCGGCAAGTACGTCGGCACCTGAATGGTCCGTTTGGCGACTCAATACCGGCTCGCCGAACCGGTACAGTCGGTCGATCCGATCACGGAACACCCGAATCGGACGGCCGGGACCCGTACCGAGGAGCCGATCATGGGAGCCGACGCGCCGCACTTAGCCGTCGTCGCGAAGCACGACGAGTTCGACCCCGCCGACGAGTTCTGGCTGGACCAGGTCGCCGACCTCTACCAGGACCTGCGCAACGAGATCGACGGCTTCCAGCTCCAGTCGGCCGACACCCCCGGCACCAAGGGCAACGTCGACTCGGTGATCATCGCGCTGGGCTCGGCCGGCGCGTTCTCGGCGGCGGTCACGTGCTTCAAGGCCTGGCTGGCCCGCGACAAGCACCGCCGCATCGTGGTGACGGTCAAGTCCGGCGACCGCGAGGAGCAGGTGACCCTCGACGGTCTCGATGAGGCCGCCATCGCCAAGCTGACCGATGCGGTGGCGGAGCAGATCAGGGACCCGCGGTGGTTCGGTACCGAGCACTCCTGATCGGCAACTCCCGGTACGACGAACTGCGGCCGCTCGGAGGACCTCGCAACGACCTCACGCTGCTCGGCGCGGCCCTGCAGGATGGCGACTTCGGCATGTTCGCCGGTGCCGACGTCATGGTCCGGCCCGAGACGACCATCGCCGACATGCGTGACGCGTTGGAGGGGTTCTTCGCCGACGCGCACCGCGAGGACGTGCTGCTCTTCTACTTCAGCGGCCACGGTAAGATCGATATCCGGCACACGCTGTACCTGTGCGCGCGTGACTCGCGCGTCGGGCGGCTCAACACGACGGCCGTCAGCTCCCGCTGGCTCAACGACCTGATCGAGTCGTCCCCGGCCCGCCAGAAGGCCATCATCCTCGACTGCTGCCACAGTGGGGCCTTCAAGGGCGAGGACATCGCCACCCCTGTCGCCGGCCGCGGCCGATTCGTCATCGCCGGATGCAGCGCCAAGGAACTCGCGGCGGACGCCCTCGAAACCGACCACGCCAGCCCGTTCACGACCTGCCTGGTAGCCGGCCTGCGCGGCGGCGTGACCCGGCCCCGCACCCCCGGGCAGGTCACCATCGAGGAGCTGTACGACTACGTCCACGAGCAGCTCAAGGACCAGCCCGGGCCGACTCCGGAACGCCGTTTCGACGGCGCGGGAAGCCTGCTGATCGCGCGCCGGCCCATCCCCGTCGCGCCGCCGGTCCTGAGCCTGTCCCGCGATCGCATCGACCTCCAGGACATCGACGCGGGTGAGGAACTGCCGCCGGAACGCATCCGCCTCGTCGGCCTGGACGGCGCGACGCACGAGTGGACCGCGACGACCCAGGCGCCGTGGGTCCGGCTGGAATGTCACGACGACTCCTTCGACGTGCATCTCGTCCCGCCGGCGGGGCGGTCGCGCGCCAACGTCGAGGTCTTCGACCGCACCACCGGCAAGTCGCTCGTCGTGCGGATCAGCACGATCGCGACGGCTCCGCCCGCGCCGTCCCCGCCGCCGCACATCGCCGCCGTCACCCTGCCGCCTCTCGTTGTCTGGGCCGACGAGGGCCGGGGTTTCGCGCCGCAGCGGACGACCGACGGGACACCCGCCGCTGCGGAATTCCGGGCCGCCGCGCAGCGCCTCATCGAGGACGAGGTCGTCCAGCCGGCGGTCCGCTCGACCGTCGGCCACCCCGTCTACAGCCTTCGCGTCGTCAAGGTCGGCCGGCGCCCGCACTGGTGCTTCGCGGAGCAAGGACGCGGCGGGCCGTTCGGGGTCGCGGGCACCTGCCGGTTCCAGTTCCTGCCCTACGAGTACGACGCCGGGCGGGCCTGGGCCGAGGGCATCGCCGCGGTGGGTGGCCGCGAACTGCGGGCCGCTCGCACTGACGAGGCGGCCGTTCGCCGACTGTTGACCGGCCTGCTGCTCGGCCAACCCTTGGTAAGGATCCCTGGCTCCCCGGCCGAGGCGGCGGTCACGATCTTCGCCGTGCTGAATGTCCTGCCGCGGACGGTCGCGGCTTCCTACACCTGGTCGACCTGTCCGCTGCAGGAGCCGCGGCCGAAGCTCGTCACGGCCGAGCTGCCGGCCGAGATCCGCATCGGCACGGCCCTCGGAAGGGTCCTCGACCGCGTGCAGTGGTCCCCTCCGCCGAGTGCGGAGGACCTGCGACAGTGCCTTCCGTCGCCGGCCCAGCGCTCGGCGTTCGAGCTGCTCGTGAGCCTGGCAACGCGCCTGGAGGTCGACGCCGACCTGCATGTCTCCGGACCCGAGACGCTGCAGGGCCTGGTCGACTTCGCCGCCGCCGCGAAGGTGTTCCCCACCGTCGAGACCGTGCCCGGCCTGTTGCGCGACCCCGCCGGGCTGCGGCGGCTCGCCGGATCACCGCATCTCGTGCGGGAGTGGGCGATGCGGGACCCGGCGGCCGCCCTGAAGGCGCTGGAGGGAATGCGAGAGCAGCGGGTGCGCCGTGCCATGCTGGACGCACTTGCCGACCGGTTGGCCGACGGGACCCGACTCGCCGGGAGTGAAGCCGCGGCCGCCCTCGTCGACGAGGTCAATACCAAAGGCTACACGTCGGCGGTACGGGAGATCGTCGAAGCCCGCGGTCCCCAGTTCGCCGTGAACGTCCTGGAGCACCTGCGGACCGTCGACCCCGCCACGGCGGCCGGGATGGTCCGCGCGGCCACCGCCGGAGCTGTCCTCGACACGGACGAGCTGCTCCGTCTCGGGCAGCTGCTCGCGGACCGCGCCGACGACAAGGATGCCGGTGCGTGGCTCATGGGCTTCGAGTCCGCCGCGCGTGCGGCCGAGGTCCCGATGGAGGCGGTCCGCCAGGTCCTCTACGGCGCTGTCGCCGCGTTGGTGCAGCGTGGCCAGTCGCCGTTCCTGCGCGACGCCGCGGTCGTCGACATGGTCGCCGGCGCCGCTCGCGTCTCAGGTGAGCAGGGCGAGCCGGTGCCCGCCGCGGTACGGGGCTCGCTCGGGTCGGCCGCGGTGTGGTGGGACCCGCCGGACACCGGCCGGCCGTTGCCGATCGGGCTGTCACCGGGCGCGCGGGCAGTGGTGGCGCTCATGTTCATCGTGCTCGCCACCGTCGTCGCGGTGGCCATCTACAACTCCTCGCACTAGTCATTGCTGCCGGCGGCGGAGCCACCAGAAGCAGGTGGCGGCCAGGGCTCCGGCGAGGGCGAACAGCAGGCCCGTCTCCATCCACTGCAGCGGCCAGTACTGGCCGGCCGGGTGGTAGGTCACCGACTGGTGGAGGTTGTCCCCCGCCAGGCAGGCGCCGATGCGGCCGAAGTCCGGTTCGCCGGTCGAGCCGTCGCCGTCCAGGCCCGGGAAGCAGGCGGCGTGGGCGTCCATGCTGACCGCCTGGCCCGACGCGTTCTGGACGGGTGGGCGGTCGGTCAGCCACGCGCCGCGCGGGGTCGGCAGCGCGAAGTGGTAGTCCGCCCGGGTGCCCGTGTAGCCCTGGAAGCGGGTCGCGGTGGCCTGGTCGATGGCGTAGGTGGTCGTGGTCGCCGGGAGCAGGTGGGGGCGGACGAAGCCGGGCACGAACAGCTGGACGGCCACGAAGACGACGAGCGTGACGGCCATCGCGGGCAGGGTGCGGCGCAGCAGCAGGCCAAGGGTGGCGGCCAAGGCGAACGTAAACGCGGCGTAGCCGAGCGGGACCAGGTCGCGGGTGGCGAAGGTCGTCGCGGGCCAGCGGTTGCCGTTGAGGTCGTCCAGCGGGGCGGCCCACCAGGTCATCAGCCAGCTGAAGACGGCCGCCACGGCGATCGCGGCGGCGCCGACGACCGCGAGCTTCGTGGCGAGCCAGCGGGTGCGGGTCACGGTCTGGCTCCACGCGAGCTGGTGGGTGCCGGTCTCCAGTTCGCGGCCGATCAAGGGGGCGCCCCAGAACATGCCCAGCAGCGCCGGTACCGCCAGCACCAGCACCTGCAGCAGCTCGAACGCGGGCTGGGCGCTGTCGTAGACCTGGGCGACCCTCGACCCCAGCTCGCGGGCGGCGGGGGTGGAGCCGTCGCAGGCGTTTGCCGGGGCGCAGGCGGCCAGGGCGGCGGCCAGCCGGTGGTGCAGCAGCAGTCCGCTGATCAGGAAGCCGGTCGCCGCCGCGGCGGTCAGGGCCAGGACGGTCAGGGCCTGGGTGCGGAACTGCCGCCAGGTCATCCAGATCATCGGGGGCGCTCCATGTAGGTCAGGACGAGGTCTTCCAGGCCGAGCTGTTCGGCGGACCAGTCGCCGGCCGGCAGGTCGCGGCCGGTGCGCACGACGAAGGTGGACTGGCGGTCGGTGTGCTCGGCCGCGATCACCTCGAGGCCCGCGGGCAGGTCGGCCTCCGAGCGGCGGGTGCACACGAGGCGGTGGTGCTGGGCGAGCAGGTCGTCGGTCTCGCCGGTGAGGCGTACCCGGGAGTCGACCAGCACCACCAGGTAGTCGCAGACGCGTTCGAGGTCGGAGACCAGGTGGGAGGAGAGGATGACGCTGGTGCCGTGCTCGGCGACCGACTCCATCAGGTGGCGCAGGAAGTCGCGGCGGGCGAGGGGGTCGAGGCTCGCCACCGGCTCGTCGAGGATGAGCAGTTCGGGGCGCTTGGCCACGGCGACGGTCAGGGCCAGCTGGGCGCGCTGGCCGCCGGAGAGCTTGCCGGCCTTCTGGTTCGGGTTGAGGCCGAGCCGCTCGATGCGGTCGCGGGCCAGGTCCGCGTCCCAGCCGGGGTTCGTCCGGGCGCCGAAGCGCAGGTGGTCGGCGACGGACAGGCTCGCGTAGGTGGGGGTGTCCTGCGCGACGTACCCGACGCGGGCCAGGTGTGCCGTCGTCCCGCTGGGCGCCTCGCCGAGCACCTCGATCCGCCCCGTGGTCGGAGCGAGCATGCCGCAGGCGAGTTTCAGCAGGGTGGTCTTGCCGGCGCCGTTCGGGCCGACCAGGCCGACGACGTGGCCCGGCGGGAGCTCGAGGGTGCAGTCGGACAGCGCCTGGCGCTGCCCGTATCGCTTGCCCAGCGCCTGGGCCTGCAGGATCGCGTTCATTGCTCCTCTTCGGCGCTCGCGCGCAGGGTGTTCTGGAACATCGCCTCGATGCCCGGCTCGGTCAGCCCGGCGGCGCGGGCCTTGGTCAGCCACGCGCGCAGCTCCTGCTGCAGCGGGCCGTGGTCGGTCAGCGACGCCTCGCCGAGCGAGCGGGTGATGAAGGTGCCCACGCCGGGCTTGGCCGAGGCGAGGCCGAGGTGCTCGAGTTCGCGGTACGCCTTGCTCACGGTGTTCGGATTGATCGCCACCCTGGCGACGACCTCCTTGACCGTGGGCAGCTTGTCGCCCTCGGCGAGCAGGCCCAGCAGCAGCGCCTGGCGCACCTGCCGGACGAGCTGCAGGTACGGCGCGATGCCCGAGCGCGGGTCAAGGTGGAACTCGATCACCCGTTATCCCGTTTCACTAGGTTACTAGTGGAACCCTAGTGAAGGGGCGACCCGGCCCGCGTCAAGCCGTGACCGGCGGCACAGGGCGGTGTCGTTCGCGTGTCGCCGCCGTGTCGGTGGCGGCGCGCAGGCTCGCAGGCATGAGCACTCCAGTCACCATCGTCGGCGCGGGACTCGGCGGCCTCACCCTGGCCCGGGTCCTGCACGTGCACGGCATCCCGTCCGTCGTCTACGAGGCCGACGCCTCGCCCACCGCGCGGGCACAGGGCGGATTGATCGACATTCACGAGTACAACGGGCAACCGGCCCTCGAGGCGGCCGGCCTCACGGAGCCGTTCCGGCGGCTCGTGCTCGCCGGGCGGCAGAGCATCCGGGTCGCCGATCGGGACGGCACCGTGCTGCTCGACAAGCCCGACGACGGGTCCGGCGCGAGCCCCGAGGTGCAGCGGGCCGGGTTGCGCGCGATGCTGCTCGACTCGCTGCCGGCCGGGACCGTGCGCTGGGGGCACAAGGTCCGCGAGGTGCGGGCCCTCGGCGGCGGGCGGCACGCGGTGCGCTTCGCCGGCGGCGGCGAGGCCGTCACCGACCTGCTCGTCGGGGCGGACGGCGCCTGGTCGCGGGTCCGGCCGCTGGTGTCGTCCGCCACGCCGTGGTACACCGGGCGCTGCGCGGTCGAGACGTTCCTGTCCGACGGGGATCGCCGGCATCCGGACACGGCGCGGGCGGTCGGTGGCGGGTCGCTGTTCGTGTTCGACCGGGACGAGCCCGGGAAGTGGTTCCTGGCGCACCGGGAGACCGGCGGGAACCTGCGCGCGTACCTGGTGCTGTCCCGGCCCCTGGACTGGTTCGCGACCGCCGACGTCGCCCGCGAGGTGGACGGGTGGGCGCCCGCGATCGCCGCCCTGTTCACCGCGAGCGACACCGCGCCGGTGCGCCGGCCGCAGTACGCGCTGCCGGTCGGGCACCGGTGGGACCGGGTCGCCGGCGTGACGCTGCTCGGGGACGCGGCGCACCTGCAGCCGCCCGACGGGGAAGGGGCGAACCAGGCGATGCTGGACGGGGCCGAGCTCGGAGCGGCGATCGCGGCACATCCGGGGGACGTGGAGGCGGCGCTGGCCGCGTACGAGCCGGCGATGTTCGCGCGCAGCGCCGCCACGGCGGCCGAGGCCGGCGAGCTCAACGAGATCCTGGCGAGCGACGACGCCGTCGACAAGCTGATCGCCGTCCTCACGTCATGATGGGAGCGTGCGGATCACGACGCTCGGCTCCCTGGCGGTCGACGGCCGCCCGGTGCGGGGCGAGCGGCTCGCCGCGCTGATCCGGGCGCTGCTCGACGCCCGGGGGCGCACGGTGTCGCTCGGCGGGCTGGCCGACGCGGTGTGGGCCGGGTCGGAGCCGCCCGAGGACACCGCGGGGGCCGTGCAGGCGCTCGCCGGGCGGGCGCGGCGGCTCGGGCTGGCGGTGGAGGCGGCGCCGGGCGGATATCGGATCCCCCTCGACGCCGTGGAGATCGACGCCGTCATGGTTCGGGAGGCGGCCGATCGGGGCCGCCGGGCGCTGCGGGACGGCGAGGTGGACCGGGCGGGCGCGCTCGCCGCGGAGGCCCGGGCGCTGTTCCCGCCCCGGCCGGAGCTGACCGAGGCGCGGCTCGTCCGGCTGTTCGGCGAGGTCGTGACGTTGCAAGCGGAGGCCGCGCTCGCCGGTGGACGGCCGGCCGAGGAGGGCGACCTGCACCGGCTGGCTTCTTTGGTACCGCCCGATGAACGCGCGGCGGCGCTGCTCGTGCGGGTGCTCGCGGCGCAGGGGCGGGACGGTGAGGCGCTGGAGCTGGTGGAGCGGGTGCGGGGCGGGCTCGCCGAGCGGTACGGCGCGGGCCTCTCCCCCGCACTCGCCGACGCGCACCTGGCCCTGCTGCGCAGACAGTTGCCGGCCGAACGACCGCGGGCCGGCGGAGCCCTTCCCGCCTCGTGGCGGCGGGCGCGGACGCCGCTCGTGGGGCGGGACGCGGACCTGGCCGCGGTCCGGCGGGCGCTGCGGGAGGCGCCGCTCGTCACCGTCGTCGCGACCGGGGGTGCGGGCAAGACCCGGCTCGCCGCCGAGATCGCGCGGGCGGAGAGCGGGAGCCGGCCGGTCCGGGTGGTCGAGCTGGCCGGCGTACGCGCACCCGCCGAGGTGCTCGCCGCGCTGCCCGCCGCCGGGCCCGAGCTCGACGGGCTGCTCGTGCTGGACAACTGCGAGCACGTCCTCGACGCCGCCGCGGGCGGGGTGGCGGCGCTGCTCGATGCGGCGGCGCCCGGGTTCGGGGTGCTGGCCACCAGCCGGGCGCCGCTCGGGCTGGCCGGCGAGGTCGTCCACCGGCTGCCGATGCTCGACGACGACGCCGCGGTGGCGCTGCTCACCGCCAGGGCCGAGGCGGGCGGGGCGGTGATCGAGCGGGGCACTGGACGTACCAGCGCGCTGTGCCGTCGTTTGGACAACCTGCCGCTCGCGCTGGAGCTGGCGGCGGCGCGGCTGCGGCACATGCCGATCGGGGACGTCCTGGGCGGGCTGGACGACCGGTTCGGGCTGCTCGACCACGCGCTGCGCGGGCTGCCCGAGCGGCACGCCGGGCTGTGGGCGATGGTCGACTGGAGCCGGGAGCTGCTCGCGCCGGCCGAACAAGAACTCCTCGAACGGCTGGCCGTCGTCCCGGGGCCGTTCACCGCGGAGCTTGCGGTTGCGCTCGGAGGCCGTCCCAGAAGCCTGGCCGCGCTCGTCGAGCAGTCGCTGCTGCGGATGGAGGACGGGCGGTACCGAATGCTGGAAACCGTCCGCGAGTACGGTGAGGCCCGCCTCGACGCGTCCGGCGGCCGGGACGCCGCGATGGAGGCGCTGGCCGCCTGGGCCGTGCCGCACGCGGTCGCCCTCGCCGGCGGGTTCATGGGGCCGGGCCAGCTCGGCACCCTCGAGCGCACCGCGGCGGAACAGGACACGCTCGTCGCCGCCCTGCGCTGGAGCCTGGAGCGCGGCGACGAACCGGCCGCGGCGGACCTCGCGCTCGCGCTGTTGCAGCTGTGGACCGTGCGCGGGCGGCACGCCGAGGCGACCGCCTGGGCCCGCCGCCTGCTGCACCTCGACGACCCCGGCGCGCGCCGCCGGTCCGCGATCCTGCACGGCGCGGCGAGCGGCCGGCCCCGGCCGCACGCCGACCGGCTCGCGCAGCTGTGCGTGCTGATCGCGCTCAACGCGGGCAGTACCGGGCCGGTCCGCCTCATCGCGCTCGCCCGGCGGGCCCTGCACACGCTGTTCGCCGAGCGGCCGCAGGACGTCTCGCCCCGCCACACGGCGCTCGCGGCGGCGCTGCCCGGACTCGAACACGCCGACCCCGACCGCAGCCTCGCCGACGCCGCGAACCTCGTCGCGCACCCCGACCCGTACGTCCAGGGCATGGGCCACTTCATCCGAGCCGTCCTGACCGAGAGCGCCACCGAGGACGCCGCCGGGGACGCGGTCCTGGCCTATCGGCGGTTCGAGGCGGTCGGCGACCACTGGGGCATGGGCATGGCCGCCCACGCCGCCGGGCACACCACCGGCGGCGGACAATGGCTGCGCCGCAGCGAGCGGCACCTGAACCTGCTCGGCGCCGCCCAGGACGCCCGCGAGACCCGCGTCCTGCTCGACACCCAGCTCGCCCTCGCCGGCGACGAGGCGGCCGAGCGGCGGCTGCTCGGCGTCGACCCCGAGGACGAGGCCGCCGGCCAGGCCGATCTCGGGCTGGCGGAGCTGGCTTGGCGGCGTGGGCGGTACGACGAAGCCCTGGCATTCGCCGACCGGCCCCAGCCGGACCCGGCGCTGCGCATCGCGGCCGCCGTCATCCATTTGTGGGCCGGCGGCGCTGAGGCGGCCGGCGAGCTGCGGCGGGCCAGGGCCGAGGTGCTCGCCGCGCACGACCGGCCGCTGCTGGGCACGTGGGCGATGGGCGGGGCCGAGCTCGCCGCATTCCGGGGCGACGCCGAGACCGCGCGGGAGCTGTGGGCGCTGGGCACCCGGGCCGGCGCCAACGTCAGCCGGTTCTTCCCACCCGGGCGTGGCGAGCGCCTCGCGGCCGTGCTGGGCGATGACCGGCCGGCGCTGCTGGCCAGGGCGGCCACCATGACCGGCGGCACGGTGTACGCCCGGATCGAGGCCCTGATGACCGCGCTCCTCCCATAGCCCGGTGCCGGCCCCCCTTGTCCTTCGCGGAGGCGGCCGCCGAGAGCGCGAGCAGGGCGGCGAACGCGCCGAACAGCGCCGGCCAGTCCCCGGTGCGCAGCCAGAGCGCGGGCCGGCCCACCCACGGCACCCGCAGCCGGGCGAGTCCTTTGACATTCGCCGCCGGTACCGTCGTGCTGTCCTCAACCGCGTTCGCGTCGCCCTTGGTCACCAGCGTGCCGTCAGGATTGCGGCGGACCAGGCGGTGCATGAGCAGGGTGCCGGGGCGGGCCGGGTTCTCCACCACGACCACCTGGCCGGGGCGCAGGTCGGCGGCGCGGGCCGGGGAGGCCACCACCAGGTCGCCCGGATCGATGGCGGGCCGCATGGAGCCGGTCAGCACGACGCTGCTGCGCCACCCGAACAGCGCCGGGGCCAGCGTGGTGAGCAGGAGTGCGGCCAGGCAGGACAGGATCGCCCGCGCGGCCGTGCGCAGCAGTTGGACCATCCATGCCACCATTCGGCAACCGGAACCGCAACCTGAGCCGTCCACGGTTGTCGAATGAAGTCGCTCGCATTGTTCGCGGGACTCTCGGTCGCCGGGGTGCTCATCTGGCAGGCGTCGTTCGCGGCGTTCTCGGCCACCACGACCAACGGGTCCAACACGTGGTCCACCGGGACCGTGTCGTTCGGGGCCAACTCGCCCGCCACCGCCCTGTTCACGGCGTCGGCGGTGAAGCCCGGCAGCACCGGCACCGCCTGCGTGAAGATCACCTACACCGGATCGCTGGCGGCCGTGGTGAAGCTGTACCTCAAGAACGCCGACCTGACCGGGACGCTGGGGCAGTACCTGACGCTGCAGATCAACGAGGGCACCGGCAGCGCCTCCGACTGCTCCGACTTCGTGCAGAGCGCCAACGACTACAACGCCACCGGCCTCGCCGACACCACGAAGACCCTCAGCACGTTCAACACCGCCAGCAACTCCTACGCCACCGGCGTGAGCTCCTGGGCGGCGGCCACGAACGCGACGAAGACCTATCAGTTCAAGTATCAGGTGCAGGACAACAACGCGGCCCAGAACAGTACCGCGTCGGCGACCTTCACCTGGGAGGCGCAGAACACGTAATGCGTCTGCTGCCGTGGTGCGTGCCCGTGCTCGCCGTGCTGTCGCTGGTCGTCCCGGCCGGCGTCGGCGCGGCGTTCACCGACGCCACGACCAGCGCGAACACCCTGTCGGCGGCGGCCTCGTTCGGGAGCTACCCGGCGACCGTGACCGCCGACGCCCCCTACGCCTACCACCGGGCCGAGGACGCCGTGTCGGCCGCGGCGAGCTCGCCGGCGGGGGACGCATCGGGATCGTCGCACCCCGGGACGTACACCGGCGCAACGGCAGGCGCGTCGACGTGGTGGCCGGCCGACGAGAACACCGGCACCACGGCCGGCGACTATTCCGGCGCGGCGAACCAGGCGACCCTCGGCAGCGCCGCGACCTGGGCCACCGGCCGCGACGGGGGGCACTCGGCCCTGTCCTTCGCCGGCAGCGCCGCGACCGGCTACGCCGCGGGCAGCCGGCCCGCCGTGCGGACCAGCCAGGCGTTCACGGTCATGGCCTGGGCCAACCCGCACAACCTGAGCGGCAACCGCGCCGTGCTGAGCCAGCCCGGCACCACCAGCAGCGGCTTCATCCTCAAGTACGACAACACGGCCGCGAAATGGCGCATGCTGCTCACCCGGACCGACGCGACCGGCCCCACCAGCGACTCGGCCAGCTCGACGACCGCGCCCGCCGTCGACACCTGGGTGCACCTGACCGGCGTCTTCACCAATGCGGGAACCATCCAGTTGTACGTCAACGGCGTCCTCGAAGGCAGCTACAGCGGCCACACCAGCGTCTGGGACGCCACCGGGGCGCTGCAGGCCGGGCGCAGCTGGTGGAACGGCGGGTGGACCGACGCGTTCGACGGCCGCGTCGACGACGTGCGCACCTATCGCCGCGCCCTGTCCGCCGCCGAGATCAGGGCGGCCTACGGCACCGGCGAGACCACCCACTGGTCGTTCACCGAGGGCACCGGCACCACCGCGGCCGACTCCGCCGGGGGCGTGACCGCGAACCCGGGCACCCTCGGCGCCGGGGCGAGCTGGACGACTGGTCCGGCCGGATTTGGCGCCGCGGTCACGCTTGACGGAAGTGCCAACGGCAGCGTCACCGGTACCGTGCCCGCCGCCCGCACCGACGCCCCGTTCACGTTCGCCGCGTGGGCCGACCCGGTGTCCACGGCCGCCGGCACGGTCCTGTCGATCGACGGCGGCACCGGCTTCGCGGCCGCGCTGCGGGTCAACGCGGCCGGCCGGTGGTCGTTCGCGGCCACCCAGGCCGACAGCGCGGCGCCCGCGGTCGACGAGGCGACCGGCGGTACACCCGCGGCTTCTACTTGGACGCACCTCGTCGGCGTCTACGACGGCGGTTCGACCCTGACGCTGTACGTCAACGGCGCCCAGGCCGGCACGGCGATCCACACCCTGCGCTGGAACGGCACCGCCGCGCTGCGGGCCGGCCCGTTCACCGGCGGCGTCGACGACGTGCGGGTGTTCGGCCGCGCCCTGGGCGCCGCGGAGGTCGCCGCCCTCTTCGCCGGCACCGGGCCCGACGTGGGCGCGGGCACACCGCCGGACCCGTTCACCGCGGGCCTGCCGGGCGCGCTGCAGGGCGCCCAGGGCGGGCAGACCGCGGCGACGGCGATCGGCCTGCGGGGGATCACGAACCTGTATACGAACGCGGCGGTCACGAACCCGGCCGCCTTCACCGTCGAAGGCTGGTTCCGCACCCGCTCCGGCGGCGCCCTCATCGGCCTGCAGGACGCCCCGACGGGTCCGTCGGCGAGCCGCGACCGCGTGCTGTACGTGGACGCGGGCGGGCGGTTGTCCTTCGGGGCGTACAACGGCGGCAACGTCGTCGTGCGCTCCCCGGCCGGCGCCGTGTACACCGACGGCGCCTGGCACTACGCGGCCGCCTCGCTCGGCCCGGCGGGGATGCGGCTGTACGTCGACGGCGCCCTGGTCGGGTCCTCGGCCAACACCGGCGCCCAGAGCTACACCGGCTACTGGCGCTACGGCGGCTCCGACCTGACCGGCTGGCCCAACCGTCCCGCGAATGACGTTCTCGTGGGTACCCTCGACGAGCTCGCCGTGTACTCCGCCCAGCTCAGCGACCAGCAGGTGGCGTGGCACTACCACGCGAACCACTGACGTGTCTGGTGCGTCGCCGCGCGGACTTCGGCGGACGCGCGTAGCCTCGGTCGCAGGGACGGTCAATTCGGGCGAGGCGGTGATGAGCACGCAGCACGCCTCCGCATCCGCCGCCGGGCGGACCCTGGACCCGCAGCCACGCGGCGCCCACCAGGGTCTGATCGACGCCGAGATGCGCGCCAGCCGCCGTGCGGTGCTCGACGCGTACCGCCAGCGCCTGCTCGTCGACGTCACCACCCTGGCCGCCGCGGACTTCCTGGCCCTGGCCGACCCGCGGACGGTGCACGAGGCCGTCATCCTCGCCGCCGGAACCGTGGCCGACGCGTGCACGCTGCAGCAGTACGATCCGGACATCCGGATGCTGCGCGTGGTCGCCAGCCGCGGTGTCCCGGACGTCCTGCTGCGCCACCTGGCCTCGGCCGACGCCTCCGCCGACGCCGTGGCCCTGGCCGACGAGGGCCCGCCGCTGCCCGCGAACGGCTTCAAGGCCGTCCACGCCCACCCCCTGCGCGGCGACGACAACGAACTGCTGGGCCTGCTGTGGCTGCTCTCGGCCACCGCCGCCAGCCGCCGCGACCAGGAGCGCCTGGCCCGTGCGGCAGCCCGCGCGATGGCCGCGATGGCCGCCCTGCGCCACTCCTCCCCCGCCGCCGCCCCGCCGAGCCCGGCCGCCGCGACGTTCACCGTCCACCGCACGGGCGACGCGGTCACGCTGGCGGTGCACGGGGCGCTGGATTCGGCGACGGTACCGGCCTTCGCCGACCACATCCGCCAGGCCGTCTTCGCCGAGGCCCCGACCCTGCTCATCGACCTGCGCGAGGTCGACCTGCTGGCGGTGGCGGGGGTGCGCGCCCTGCTGGACGCCTCCCGCCTGTGCGCGGCCCGCTCGACGGCGTGCTACCTGGTGGCGGGGGCGGACCACACGGCCCGCACGGTGATCGACCGCCTCGGCGCGACGGCACTGCTGCGCATCGTGGAGGACGCCGCCCTGATCACGCCGGACCGCGCTCCGCGCCGCTGATACGCTTCGCCCAGGACGCCGGCCACCGAGGAGGCAGGGTGGCACGACGATGGTCCCTGGCCGCCATGCTCACGGCCGTGGCGCTGCTGGTCTACCTCATCTCCACCGATCACGTGCCCCGGTCCACGGCTCGTGCCAGTGCCACTGCCGCTGCGTCCGCAGCTTTTGCCGGTGCCACTGCCGCTGCGTCCGCAGCGGCTCACCTGAGCTCCGACCAACTCACCGTGGCTCCCCGCGACCTCGGCCTGCCCGGCGCGGCCGACCTCCCGCTGCCCGCCATCGACCGCATGCCGCTTTCCGGTGTCGCCGCCGTCGCTCCCATCGTCGACGTACCCGTCCCCGACCTCGCGGTGCTTCGCTGCTGATCGGCCGCTTGCCCCCAAGCGTCCCCGTCCGATCCGCACACCCAGAGGTTGATCTTGCTGTCCTTCGCCGTCATCGGGCAGGCCGTGGGCCTGTTCGCCGTCACCAACGTCGACGACATCGTCGTGCTCGCGCTCTTCTTCGCCCAGGGCGCCGGGCACCGCCACGCCGCCCGGACCATCGCCGCCGGCCAGTACCTCGGGTTCGCCGCCATCCTGGGCGTGGCCGTCGCCGCCGCGTTCGGCGCGACCTTCCTGCCGGAGCCGGCCGTCGCCTACCTCGGCCTGCTCCCGCTGGCCCTGGGCATCCGAGCCGCCGTCCAGGCGTGGCGCCACCGCCGCGACGCCGACGAGTCCCCCGATGCGCGCCCCGGCGGCCCGCGCACCCTGGAGGTCGCGGCGGTCACCTTCGCCAACGGCGGCGACAACATCGGCGTGTACGTCCCGGTCTTCGCCACGGCCGGCATCGGCGGCATGAGCGTCTACGTCGTGGTCTTCCTGGCGCTGCTCGCGCTGTGGATCGCGGCCGGGCGGTACTTCGCGACCAGGCCGCTCGTCGCCCGCGCGCTCAGCCGCTGGGGGCACGTCCTGCTGCCGGTGGTACTGATCGGCATCGGCCTGCTGATCCTCGTCGAGGGCGGCGCGTTCGGCCTGTAGCCGCGTTGTTTCGCGCTCAGCGCGAGCCCGGGGTGTAGTAGATCGTGTACCTCCACTTCGCGTCGACGGTCGCCCTGGGCACGCCCAGCTGTGCCGCGATCTCGTCGTGGCACGGCTTCAGGTACGGATCGGAGGTCTTGTCGTCCACGGGTGCGGCCCCGCCGTAGCCGATCGTGACCGCCGCGACGAACTCGGCGGCGTGCGGCCTGTCGCAAGGAGCCGAGGTCAGGCTGTGCACGTCGTCCGGGCGCACCAGCGTGTAGCAGTGCGGCTCCAGCGGCACCTGTCCGGCGGCGTGCGAACCCTGGACCGTGGCCACCGCGATGACGTGGGGCGAGGCATCGGCGATGACCAGCTCGCAGGCGAACCAGCGCGCCCCGGCGTGCCACGCTCCGGCCGCCGGCACGCTCAGCTCGTAGGTGGCACCGCGGCGCCCGAGCGGTACACCCGCGAAGGCCGCGGTCTTCGTCCGGCACTCGGCATCCGCCCCGGCGAACTCCTTCGCCCCGGCGGCCGGCGGCTCGGCGGCGGCGAGGTCGAGCCGGCCGACGGCGGCGACCTCCGACTGGTGCGGCTGCGCGCAGTCGATCCGCACCGCGCCCATGATGGCCATGGCGATCGGATGCACGTAGCACTGCCCGGCCTCGGGCACCGCGCTCACCGCGGACGCGGACGCCGAGGGCGGCGCCGAGGCCGAGGCCGACGGCGCAGAGCGCACCGGGACTGGAGCCGGGCTGGAACAACCACTCACGACGAGCAGGGCGGCGAGGGCGGACGCCGTGCGGTACCGCTGAGGAAGCACCGGCGCACGGTACATGATCTCCGGCGCATCGGGCTGCCGATCCTGGTCGAGGGGCGGCGCGCTCGGGCTGTAGGGTCGTTTTGGCTGGTCACGATATGTCGGGCGCTTCGCTAGCCCGACATATCGGACTTATCGCCTGACGGGGCATATGTGCGAAATGTCGCGGCGCGCCAGCGCCCGACATTTCGTTCGGCCCCAAACGTTATAAGGAGCCGCATGACCGCGCTGTGGGTCACCGACCGGCCGTGGTCGGCGGCCGACACCGAGCGGTACAACTCGGGGAACTTCGACGGCATCAACCTGATGTGCAGCCGGGCCGCCTACAAGGCCGCGAAGGTCGATCTCCGCTTCCTCGCACAGATCGAGCGCCCGATCCGCTCGCTGCACGTCGACGTGCCGATGTACGACGACACCGCCGTCTTCGACCGGCCGGAACTCGAGGAACTGGATCTCCTCACGATCGGCAAGAAGCCGCTGCGGCTCGAGCAACTCCCGAACCTGTGGGGTCTGTCGGTGCGGGCCCGCCCCGGTGTGGAGGAGAGCATCCCCAGCGCGACCGGCCTGACGCAGCTGGGTCTGGTCAACTTCAAGTACGCCGATCTGCGCTGCGTGCAGAGCCTGCCTCGGCTTCGCACGCTGCGGATCCACGCCCGCCGGGCCCGGTTCGCCCTCGACGGTATCGAGGACTGCGGCAGCCTCCGGTCCATCATGTCGCAGGGCGCTACCATCGAGAATCTCGAGCCGCTGGCGAACCTGCCCGAACTCACAGACGCCTTCCTCAGCGGCGTCCCCGGCCAGAGCAGCGCTCGAGAGTGTCGCCATCGGCGAGGACGTGCTCGACCGCGACCTCACGCCACTGATCGAGCTCATCCGCCGGAACGTCCGCGTCGGCCTGTTCGTGGACTACCCCGGGTACACCCACACCAGCAAGCAGATCCAGGACGCCCAGGACTAGTCGCGCGGCCGGCGGCCCAGGCCGGCCTCGCGTGCGGCCACGATCGCCTGGCCGCGCTCGGTCAGGTGCAGCTTCGCCAGGATCGTCGAGACGTTGTTGGCGACCGTCTTCACCGACAGGTACTCCTGCTGCGCGATCTGCGCGTTCGTCAGCCCCGCCGCGATCCCGTTGAGAATCACCCGCTCCCGCGCCGTCAGCTGCGGAAACGCGGCGCGCTCCGGTGGCGGGGGTGCGGCGAAGAACGTGCGCAGGCGCAAGGCCAGGGCGGCGCCGAAGACGGCCTGGCCGGCCCCCGCGGCGCGTACCGCCGTCACGATGTCCGCCCCGCCCGCCCCCTTGAGCAGGTAGCCGACCGCGCCCGCCGCCACCGCCGCGAAGACCATGTCGTCGTGCTCGAACATGGTGAGCACCAGGACCGCGGTGCCGGGGTGGTCGGCGGCGATCCGGCGGGTCGCCTCGATGCCGTGCAGGCCCGGCATCTGCAGGTCCATCAGGACCACCCGGGGGCGCAGCGAGGCCGTCAGCGCGACTGCCTCGGCGCCGTCCACCGCCTCGCCGAGCACCGTGATGTCGTCGGTGGCGGCGAACACGGCCTGCAGGCCCTCGCGGACCATCGGGTGGTCGTCGGCGATCAGGATCGAGATCATGGGGCGGCCACCAGCGGGAGGCGGGCGTGGACGCGGCCGCCGGACGGGCTCGGGCCGGCGGTGAACGAGCCGCCCAGCTCGCCCGCGCGTTCGCGCATGCCCAGCAAACCTACGCCCGGCGTCCAGCCCGTGCCGCCCGGGTCGTCGTCGGTCACCGCCACGGTCAGGCTCGGGCCGCCGACGCGCTCGAAGGCGACCGTGCACGTGCTCGCCCGGGCGTGGCGGACGACGTTGCTGATCGCCTCCACCGCGATGCGGAACGCGGCCACCTCCACCGCGGCGGGCAGGTCGCCGGCGTCGTCGGGAGTCACCGTCACCGTCAGGCCGGTACCCTCCGCGAGCCGCGCCGCGTTCGCCCGCACCGCGCCGACCAGGCCCAGGTCGTCCAGGGCCGGCGGGCGCAGGTCGTAGACGATGCCGCGCAGCTCGTCGAGGGCCCGGGTGGCCACATCACGGGCGCGGGCCAGAATCACGTCACCGGCGGCGGCGGACGGTACCGCGGCAAGGCGAACCCGGGCCGCGTCGACGTTCAGGCCGAACGCGGTGAGCATCGGGCCCAGGCTGTCGTGCAGCTCGCGGCGCAGCCGGCGGCGCTCGTCCTCGCGCGCGGTGACCAGGCGCTGCCGGGACTCGATCAGGTCGGCGGTCAGCGCCTCCGCGTGCACCGCCGCGCCGAGCTGGGCGGCCAGGTCGCCGAGCACGGCGCGGTCGCGGTGGCCGAACTCCGTCTCGCCGGAGCGCGGGAAGGCCAGCAGCTCGCCGACGGGGGCGCCGCGGTAGGTCAGCGGCCAGCGCTGCGGCGAGACGCCGGTCGGGGTGCCGTGGGCGGCGACGAGCTGGCCGTCGCGCTCGATCGCGACGTACGGCAGCCGCAGCGACCGCGCCACCCCGCTCACGGCGGCCGGGAGCACCGTGCCGGGCTCGGCGACGGCGGCCAGGCGGCGGTTGAGGTCGCTCAGCGTCCGGTACGGGTCGCTGCGCCCACCGTAGAAGCGCCGGTCGAGCCAGCGCTGGGTGGCGGTGCGGGCGGGACCGTACGCGATCGCGACCACGAACCCGCCCGCCACGATCCCGGCCCACTGCGACGCGACGGCGGCCCCGAGCGCGGCCACGGCCAGGTAGGCCACGGCGAGCAGGACGGTCACCGCGGCGTACCCGATGGAACGGCGGATGACGGTGTCGATGTCCCACAGGCGGTACAAGAGGATGGGCATGATGAGGGTGGCCACGAAGACCGTGCCGTCGGCGACGAACGCCGCGGACGGCACGAGGTCGAACACGACCAGCGGGAACAGCAGCAGGGCCTGCACGACGCCGACCGCCCGCCACAGCAGCTGCTGACGCTCCACGCCCCGGGCCCGGCGGGCGCGCACGACGATGTGCAGCCCGGCGAGCAGCCCGATCAGCACGACGAGCGGCCCGCCGAGCTGCGCCCAGTTCGCGAGGTGCGCGAGCGCGCCGTCGCCGGTGAGCGGGTTGCGCACGGGCCGCCCGGCCTCCGCCGAGATCGTCTCCGCCGTCCCGGAGCCGAGGAACCCGCCCAGGACCAGGAGCGCCAGCCCGCCGACCATGAGCGCGTTGAGGACGCGCCCGGTGCGCGACCCGATCCGTCCGCCGGGGAACCGGACATTGATCAGCCCTTGTACGGCCACCGCCACGAACTCGAACCCGCCCGTCTCGACCAGCAGCACCGGCCAGTTCCCGCCCCGGCCGTGCAGCAGCGCCCAGCCCCCGGCCCCCTCGGCGGCCGCGCCGACGGCCAGGAGCACCGCCGACGCGCCCAGCAGCCAGCCGAACGGAAGATCGGGGCGCCGGTGGATGAGGAAGGCACCGGCCGGCCCGTACGGGACGAGGTAGGCGACGCAATCGATCATGCTCTCCCGGAACTCGGGCGACGGCACCGGCACGGCGACGAGCGCGACCACGGCGGCGGCGATCCCGAGCGCGGTGACCCCGAGGCAGGCGGCCGCCCAGGCGGTGCGCGACCCGGTGACTGCGCTCATGCCGCTGACGATGCCGGACGGGGTGCGCCGCCCGCAATCGCCGCCGTTCCCGGACCGCCCGGGAGATCGTCCCGCCGACCCGGGAACCGGCCGAGACCGTGGCCTCTGGTCCCGGGAACGGGCCGGCACGGAGCCTGGTCCGGTGCTGGCACGGAAGTCAGTGCCACACGTGGACCAGTACGAATGGATGAACGCCCCCGACACCTCGAAACGGAGTGCCCCATGCGCCGCCTGCTGCCCTTCGCCGCCGCCCTGTTCGCCCTGGCCGCCTGTTCCACGGACCACGCCGCCCTGCCCCTTCCCGCGCCCGCACCGCCGTCGGCCGCCTCGACCTCGGACTCGACCTCGACGTCCGCCGCCGCCCCGGCCCTGGACGACTACAACGGCGACGGCACCCCCGACCCCCTCTGCGCGACCCAGGACTTCGGCGGTGGCCTGGTCCTGAAAATCCCCTGCAGCATCGGTACCGCCCACGAGCCCGAGGAGGGCACCCGCCTGGTGAAGGACTCGCTCTACCGCCTGCCGGGCGTGGACATCGACCTCACCGGCATCTCGGCGGAGATGATCTTCGCCCGCGCCGCGAACACCGACGAGCGCGTGTTCATCCTGGTCTTCAACAGCGACAACCTGTTCGCCACCGGCCACGCCGAGCTCAACGCCCCCGACCAGCTGGACCGCGCGATCGCCGTGCTGAACGCCAAGCTCCCGGGCGGCGCCGTCCAGGTCCGCGGCCACACCGACTCGACCGGCGACGCGGCGGGCAACCAGACCCTCTCCGTCCAGCGCGCCACGACCGTCCAGCAGTACCTGACCGCCCACGGCCTGAAGGCTTCCCGCGTGGACGCGGTCGGCTTCGGCCGCACCCGCCCGCTGGTCGAGGAGACCAATCCGGACGGGAGCGTGAGCCTGAAGGGCCGGGCCTTCAACCGCCGCGTGGAGATCGCGATCCGCCTCCCTCGCAGCTGACATGACCTGCGGCACAATCTATTTGTCCAACAATTGGCTCAATGCTTGACTGGGGCACGTGCCCCGACTGATGCCCAACGTGTCCCTCGCCGAGCAGGTCGCCGACCAGCTGCGCCGCCGCATCGCCGACGGCGAGTTTCCGGTCGGCACCCTGCTGCCCACCGAGCACGAGCTCACCCGCGAGCTCGGGGTCAGCCGCAACAGCGTCCGGGAGGGGCTGCGCTCGCTCGTGCACGCCGGGCTGCTCGGGGCGCGCGCCGGGTACGGCACGTTCGTCGTGGCCACCAGCGACCTGGCGCCCGCCCTGGCGCGGCGGCTCGAGCACGACCGGGCGGACGACGTCGCCGAGGTGCGGCTCCTGCTCGAGCGCGAGGGCGCCCGCCTGGCCGCGAGCAGGGCCACGCCCGAGCAGCGCGGCCGGCTCGGCGAGGCGCTCGCCGCGCGGGCGGCCGCGACCGACGGGGCCTCGTACGCGGCGGCCGACATCGCCTTCCACCGGCTGCTCATGGAGGCCTCCGGCAACGCGCTGCTGGCCGAGCTGTACCGGGGCGCCGGCGGCAACGAGCAGTCGCTGATGCGGCTGAACGCGCCGGGCGTCGACCTGGCCGCGTACGCCGGCGAGCTGCCCGAGATCGACGCCGCGCACGCCGAGATCGTCGCGGCGGTCCAGGCCCGCGACCCCGATGCCGCGGCCGCCGCGGCCGAGCGCATGGCCGTCCTCGCCCACGCCTTCGCCGGGAACGTCGGCCATGACGACCACTGACCGCGCGCCCGCCCCCGTCCGCGGCGCGGCCCGCGCACTCAGCCCGGCGCTGGTGCTGGCCGGGCTGCTGCTCGTGGCCGGCAACCTGCGGGCCGGCATCACGACCGTCGGCCCGGTGCTCGCCGAGCTGCGCGACGACCTCGGGCTGCCCTCGCTGACCGCCTCGGCGCTGATCAGCCTGCCGCTGATCGCGTTCGCGGTGGTGTCCCCGTTCGCGCCCGCGCTGGCCCGCCGGACCGGCATCGAACGGGCCCTCGGCGCCGGCCTCGCCGCGCTGGCCGTCGGCCTGGTCCTGCGCTCGCTGCCGGGTCCGGCGCTGCTGTGGATCGGCACCGCGCTGCTCGGCATCGCCGTCGCGGTGCTCAACGTCGTCCTGCCCGCGCTGGTGAAACGCGACTTCCCGACCCGGATCGGGCAGGTGACCGGCGCCTACTCGGCGGTGCAGTCGGTCTTCGCGGCGACGGCGGCCGGGGTGGCGGTACCGGTGGCGGCATGGACGGCGGCCGGATGGCGACTGCCGCTGGGCATGTGGGCCGGCCTCGCCCTGATCGCGATCGCCGTCCTGGCCCCGCAGCTCGGCCGGCGCACCACCATGCCCGCGGACGTCCCGGTGCACGCGCCGCCGGCCGGGCGCACCCCCTGGCGGACCGCCCTCGGCTGGCAGGTCACCGTCTTCATGGCCCTGCAGTCGACGGGCTACTACATCCTCATCACCTGGCTGCCGTCGATCGAGTCCGCCGCCGGCATCGGCGCTACTGCGGCCGGCGTCCACCAATTGCTGCTCAACGGCTTCGGCATCGCGGGCAGCATCGCCTGCTCGGCGCTGATCGCCCGTTTCCGGGACCAGCGTTTCCTGGGCGTCATGACCCCCGTGTTGTACGGCCTGGCAACCGGCGGCATCCTGCTCGCCCCGCAGTACAGCGCGCTCTGGAGCAGCCTCGCCGGCATCGCGGGCGGCTGCGGCATCGTGCTCGCCCTGTCGTTCTTCGGCCTCCGCACGGCGAACCACACGCAGGCGGCGGCGCTGTCGGGGATGGCGCAGTCGATCGGGTACCTCGTCGCGGCGGCGGGGCCGATCGCGGTCGGCGCCCTGCACGACGCCACCGGCTCCTGGACCCCGGCGCTGGCCGGCATCATCGGGCTGGACGTCGTCCTGGTGGTCTTCGGGTACCTCGCGGGACGGCGCCGGGTCATCGGCTGACCGGTCGCCGGCACCTGTGCGCCGCCTGGACCCGCACCGGCCGTTCCCGCGTAGCGGCACGGGCGAGGACACCAAGTAGGACGAACGCGGCGCCGTACGCGGCCAGCGGCACCACCGGCGCCCCGGTGACCGGCAGCGTGCTGGTGCTCGCCACCTTGACGGCCAGCGTGAGTACGCGCGCGGCGCCGCCGGGCGCGATGCCGGCCAGCGCCAGGGTGTGGTCCCCGGCGTAGCTGTTCGGGATGACCACCTGGAGCTCGGCGTGCCCGTTGCCGTCCGCGGTACCGGTGGCCAGCGCGACCGGCGCCGAGTAGATCGCGATCGTGACCGGCGAGTTCGGCGCGAACCCGTCGCCGCTGACGGTGATCGTCCGCGACTGCCCGGTGGCCGGCCCGCGGCTCAGGGTCCCGTCCCCGGCCGGCACGGTGGCCGGAATCTGCGGGCTGGCGGGCGTCGCGGTGACGGCGGCGCTGGGCGCGGAGGTGCCGGCGGCCCCGGTGGCCGTGACCGTCACGGCGTACGGCGTCCCGTCCGTCAGCCCGCCGATCTCGCACCCGGTCCGCGGCGCCTGCACGGTGCACTGGCGCGCGCCGGGCTGTGCTGTGGCGACATAGCTTTCCGCGTCGGTACCGCCTGAGGCCCACGACACCGCAATCGTCCCCGGCCCGCCCTTCGCCGTCACCCCCGTCGGCGTCATCGGCTTGGACGACGTCGGCGTCGGGGTCGTCGGGGTCGGCGCCGGCGTTGTCGGCGTCGGGGTCGGTGCCGGCGTCGTCGGGGTCGGGGTCGGTGCCGTGGATGCTCTGTTGTAGACGGTGATCTCGTGGATCGAGTAGCCGAGGTCGGTGACGGTGAGCATCACGCCGCCGTCGCGCTCCTCCACGGTCACCGGCACGCTGACCTTCTCGCCGGTCTTCGCGTCGGTGCTCTGCACGTCGAACCCGACCGTGGCCGCCTCGTGCGCGGTGGTCCCGGTCGCGGTGAAGTACGCGGCCGGCATGAAGGCGTTGAACCCGCCCCGCACCGGATTGCCGTCGATGTCGAGGTGGGGATTGCCGAGGTACGGCAGCGACCAGTACGGCTCCGGATAGGTCCCGAACATGATGGTCGTGGGCCGGGCCTGCGCATCGGAGGCGAAGGAGAACCCGTCGAGGGCCGCCCGCTCGGGTGCGTCCCAGGTCGCCATGTCCTGGGTGTTGCCCATGAACCGCATCCCGCTGCCGAGCGCATCGGCCCGCGTGGTGTCGTCCCCGCAGTCCCGCGCCGCCACACACGCGGCCGCCTGGTCGCCGCTGATCCAGTCGATGTGCGTGTTGTGCCCCTCGATGACCAGCTTCCCCGCCGAGCGCGTGAGTTCCAGCCCTTCGGCGAGCGACATGGTGTACCGAGGCTCAAAATCGCCGGTGCGCACGGTGAGCCGGATCAGGCCGTCGCCGTCGTACCCGCTGACCGCCCAGTTGAACGACTTCACCACCCCCGGCAGCGTGGTGACACTGCCGTTGACCTCATGCGCCGGGTCCCCGTTGCCGGGCGTGACCGAGGCGGACTCGATGCAGTAGCGGGCGAGGTCGCTCGTGCAGTAGGGCCAGGCTCCCGCCGGCCAGTCATCAACCGCACTCGACGAAGGCTGGACGCTCGGCGACTCGGACGGTGACGCGGAATCGGAAGCCGCCACGGTGGCCGACGCAGTGGCCGACACGGAGGCCGAGGGGTCCACCGTCGGGTCCACGCCCGGCGCGGCGAAGGCGAGCCCCGGAACAGCGGCCGCGGCGAGGCTCAGTCCGACCAGCAAACGTGCGCGCACAGGCGATCCCTCCCGGGGAGAAAACCGCAAATGCGGCAATACGGGCGATCGTACGCAATCGCCTGCCCCACCCCGGATGAGTTCGGCAAATCCAGCGGTCCGGGTCGTCGTCGGTTCGCGATCGGTCCGGCCGCGGCCGCCCGCTGGGCCCAGGAGCGCGTCGCGGCCGACCTGGAACCCCCGACGCCGTCGCCGGGCGGCTGGCGGCCATCGTCAGCGCGCCGCCCGCTGCTGGACCTGGCCCTGGTGCACGTCGTTGACCCACTCCCAGCCGGCCGGGGCGTTCGGGCCGATGCGCGGGTCGTCCGGGGTGCGGCCGTCGCGCAGGGCGAGGACGTACGCGCGGTCGAGGTCGATGCGGGCCTTGACCTGACCGGGACCGCCGACCGAGCCGTGCCCGGGCACGACGACCTCGGCGCCGCCGGCCGCGCGCTCCAGCAGGTCGAGGGCCGCGAGGTACGCCGCGATCGGGTCGCCCGGGTCCTCCCAGTCCAGCATCGGCGGCAGGACGTCGGAGAGCATGTCGCCGGCGAGGAGTACGCCGCGCTCCTCGATGAACAGTGCCGCATGGCCCTGCGCGTGGGCGCGGTGCTCGAGGATCCGGACCCGCGGGCCGTCCCAGGGGAACTCCGTGGTGCCGGCGGGCAGCGCGGTGATCTCGCCGAGCAGATCGAGCGGCACGTCGTCCTCGATGCCGGTGCCCTCCAGGTGGTCGCGGATGGCGGTCTTCGCGTCCGGGTCGGCCAGCTGCTCGCGGATGGCGGCGGCGCACTCGGCGGTGCCGTAGCGCGGAGCATTGCCGAGGCTCGGGAGCCAGAGCACGTGGTCCCAGTCCGGGTGGGTCGAGAAGCCCGCGACGACGGGCCGGCCCGCCAGGTCGGCCGCGAGGCAGGTGATCTCCTGTTCCACCACGCCGGGGTCGACGAGCAGCACGCCGTCGCGGCCCTGGACGGCGATGCCGTTGCTCTTGATGAACTCGCTCTCGTGGACCAGCACACCGTCCGCGACCTGCGTCAGCACGGGCTCCCCCTCCGAAGTGATTGCGATCTGCAACCACTATAGCCACGTGTCAAGCGGGGCGGCGGGCCGGCGGGATGAGCAGGTCGACGGCGATCGCCACGCGGGCCAGGAACTCCTCCCGAGTGGCGGCCTCCTGCTTGATGCCGATCGCGGTGCTGCGCAGCGTGCGGGCCAGGTCGTCGGCGCGGGCGGACCGACCCGGGCGCTGGGTCGCGATCGCGCTCGTGACCAGGGCCAGGAAGCGCGCGGGGTAGTCGGCGGTCAGGTCGCCCAGCAGGTCCGGGTGGGTGTCGACGAGGGTCGTGACCTCGCGGGCCATCGGGCCGATGTAGCGGCCGGTCCACGCGTCGAAGGCCTCGATCAGCCGGTCGGCCAGCGGGCGGCCCGTGTCGGCCAGGACGCGCTCCGCTGCGGCGAGGTCGCGGTCCAGGGCGTGGATCGCCGCCGCGCGGAAGAGGTTGGGCTTGGAGGTGAACAGGAAGTACAGGCCGGGGCGGGAGATGTCGGCGGCGCGGGCGATGTCGTCCATCGAGGTCTTGCGGTACCCGAACCGCGCGAACGTGCCCAGCGCGACCTCGAGCACATGATCCCGGCGGTCACCCTCGTCGCTCACCGGTCCAGCGTATACCAACTAGACAGACTAAGCCGACTCTGTATAGTCAGGAGCATGGCAGCAGCACACGGCGGCATCACCGCCGACGAGGTCGTCGGCGGGATCGATCTGCGGGGCACGCGCGCGATCGTCACCGGGGCCTCGTCGGGGCTCGGGGTCGAGACGGCGCGGTCCCTCGCGCGGGCCGGGGCCGAGGTCACGCTCGCGGTGCGCGATCCCGGCGCGGGCGCGCGCACGGCGCGGGACATCGCCGCCACGACCGGGAGCCGGGCGCTGCGCGTCGAGGCGATCGATCTGGCCGACCTGGACTCCGTCGCCGCGTTCGCGCAGCGGTGGACCGGGCCGCTGCACCTGCTCATCAACAACGCGGGCGTGGTGGTGCAGGCTCTGCACCGTACGAGAGAAGGCTTTGAACTGCAGTTTGCGACGAACCACCTCGGGCACTTCGCGCTCGCGAACAGGCTGCACGCAAAACTGGCCCACGGAGCGCGGGAGCGGGGCAGCGCGCGGATCGTCGCCGTCAGTTCGACCGCGCACATGCGCTCGCCGGTCGTGTTCGACGACGTCCACTTCTTGCGGCGGGCCTACGATCCGCAGGCCGCCTACGCGCAGTCCAAGACGGCCAACTCGCTGTTCGCGGTCGAGGCGACCCGGCGCTGGGCCGGGGACGGGATCGTGGCCAACGCGGTGAACCCGGGCGGGGTGGCCACCGGGCTGCAGCGCGACTTCTCCCAGCAGCAGAAGGACTCGCTGGCCGCGGCCGAGGCGGCGGGAATCTTCCGGTACAAGACGGCGCAGCAGGGCGCGGCCACCACGCTGGTCGCGGCGGTCGCCCCCGAGTACGCGCACAGCGGCGGGCACTACCTCGACGACTGCCGCGAGGCGCGCACCGTGCCGGACGACGCCGACCTGCTCGGCAACAGCGACGGCGTGAAGGCGTGGGCGCTCGATCCGGTCGCGGCGGCGCGGCTGTGGGACTACAGCGTCAGCAGTACCACCGCGCGCAGCCGGGAGGCCGGGATCGGGCCCTCCTGACGCGAATCGTAGCTCTCGGCAGGGTTGTCGCCCGTCACCACCAGACAGCCCGCCGGCACCGTCGCGTGACCGGCCAGCGCCGCGAAACCCGTCAGCGCATCCGGCACCGGCTCCCCCGCCGTGGCCACGAGCCGCTTCACGAACCACAACCTTCCGGCATTTCCCGGTTGTACCGCTCCAGCCTCCGCCGGCGGCGCCAGCAACACCAGCCGCCCGGTGGCGGCGCGGGTCGTGCGGCGGGCCAGGACCTGGGCGCCGTCGGCGAGGGTGGGCAGCATGCTCGGGCCGTCGATGCGCACCAGCACCAGGTTGCGCCTCGCCCAGAGCAGCGCGGCGAGAGCGACGACCACTATGGACAGAACTATCCACATCGGACTCACGCTCCGGCCGGCTGGTAGCCGGAGGCCTGCAGGGCGAACAGGGTCGCGTACTCGCCGCCCGTGGCCAGCAGCGTGGCGTGGTCGCCGCGCTCGTGGACGGTACCGGCGGACAGGACCACGATGTCGTCGGCCTCGCGGATCGCGTTGAGGCGGTGGGAGATCAGGACGCTGGTCAGGCCCTCGCGTTGCGCGCGCAGGCGGGCGTGCACCTCGTGCTCGGCGGCCGCGTCCAGGCCCGCGCTCGGCTCGTCCAGGATGACCAGGTCGCGGGAGTCGCGCAGGAACGCGCGGGCGATGGCGATGCGCTGGCGCTGGCCGCCGGACGGGTTGACGCCGGTGGTGTCGGTGCCCTTCGCGTCGGGGGCGTTGAAGCGGCGGCCGAGCATCGTGTCGTACCCGTCCGGGAGCCCGTCCAGCAATTGGTGGATGCCGGCCCTTTCGGCCGCGGCGTGGATCCGCGGGCGGTCGTCCAGGGCGGGCAGGTCGCCGACACCGATGTTCTCGGCCGCGCTGAGCTCGTAGTTGACGTAGTCCTGGAAGACCGCGCTGATCCGGGCGCGCAGGTCGGCCGGGTCGAGCTCGCGCAGGTCGACGCCGTCCCAGAGGATCGCGCCGCGGGTCGGGTCGTAGAAGCGGCACAGCAGCTTGACGAGCGTGGACTTGCCGCAGCCGTTGCGGCCGACCAGGGCGGTGGCGCGGCCGGCGGGAATGTGGAGGTCGAGCCCACGCAGTACCCACGGATGGTTCGGCCCGTAACGGAACCACACGTCACGCAGTTCGATGCCGGTGCGCAGCGGTGGGGGTTTTCGTGGAGCAGCCGGGACCGGCAGGTCGGGCGGGTCGGCGAGGACCGACCGGTAACTGTCGAACAGCAGCAGCGCCTGGATCGCCTTGGCCGCCTGGGTGGCCGCGGTCGCGAGGGCGGTCTGCACGCCGAGGACGGCGGCCAGGAACATCGCGATGTCGCCGACGCTGTGCGCGCCCGTGCGGGACTGGGCGGTCACGATCAGCAGGGCGGCCCCGGCGACGACGGCGGCCGTGGTGGCCAGCCCGGCCTGCACGAGCATGGCGCGGCGGTCGGTGGTGTGCTCGGCCGCCTGGGCGGTGCGCCGTTCGCGCAGCATCCGCTCGCGCAGGAAGCCGCCGAGGCGGAACAGCCGGACCTCCTTCGCGGCCTGCTCGGTGGCGAGCATGTCGCGGTAGAACAGCTCGCGGCGCTTGGCCGGGCTGATGTCCCACTCGGTCCAGGCCCGCTCTCGGCCCAGGATCAGCTCGGCGGCGAGCACCGGCAGCCCGGACAGCAGCACGGCGACGGCGACGGCCGGGCTGACCGTCCACAGTGAAGCGACCAGGCCGCCGACGGTGAGCACGGCCCCGAACACGCCGAACGCGCTGTCGATGACCTGGCCGGGGCCGCGGCCGCCGGACTCGTCGGCGAGCATGAGCCGGTCCAGGTACTCCGGGTCCTCGAACCGCGCCACGCCCACGACCCGGTCGACCGCGCGGAACAGCCGGTCCTTGGCCAGCAGGGCGACGGACCGCTCGACGTCGGCCCGCACGTACGCGAGCACCGCCGGTCCGAGCCCGACCAGCACGCCGACGCCGGCCAGCGCGGCCACCGCCCCGGTCCAGCCGGGTCCGGTGGCGCCGCGGGCGATCCCGTCGACGACCGCCCGGGTCAGCAGCGCGGCGGCGACCGGCAGGCCCGCGGTGAGCAGGGTGCCGGCGGTCAGCACGGCGGTCCGGCCGGGCGCCGCGGCCACCGCGAGCCCCACGGCGGCGCGCACGTGGGCGGCGATCCTGCCCGGCGCCAGCCCGAGCCGCTGTGCTCCGCTCATGCCGGTCAGACCAGCGCCGGCTGCTGGTAGTCGTGGCTGGCGATGGTCTGGCCCGGCCCGACGGTGCAGAACGACGGTGTCGCCATCACGTGGAAGGCCCGCGCGACCGGCCCGCGGCGCCGCTCGACGACGGTGCGGACGCCGGGCCCGAACGCCGCGACCATGAGATCGGCCTCCTCGGCCTCGCGGATGACGGCGAGGGTCCGCGCCCGGTCGCCGAGCGCGGTGGCGGCGGCGGTGAACGCGACGACGTGCGACTGGCAGACCTCGCAGTCGGGGTCGAAGAAGCCGATGACGGTACCGTCGGAAAGTTCGTCGCGGGTGAGCATCTCCCCCGCGGTCGTGGTGGCGGCGAAGTCCTCGATCCGCTCGCCGATGTCGGACATCGTCGGCACCCCCCGCTCGAGGGTGGCCAGCCGGGCCTCGCTGCCCGCCACCCGCTTCAGCAGGGCGAAGGTCAGCACGATGTTCAGCGCGACGGCGATCGTGAGCACCACGGTGAGCGTGATGAGCATCGGGACTCTCCTTCGTCGGAGGGGCCGGGCCCGGCGGTGCGCACCGCCGGGCCCGGGTTTCGGGGAAATCGTCAGCAGCAGGGCCGGCGGCCGTCGGCGCCCTTCGCGCTGAGCACGCCGTTGCTGCCGCAGCCGAAGCCGCACGTGCCGCGGACCGGGGTCGCCTTCGCGTCGGCCGTGGGCACGACCAGCTTGAGCAGGCTGTTGGTCAGCTTCTTCATGTCGATCTCCTCCTTGTGGGATGAGCACTCCCCTGCCGGATGGCAGAAGTCTTTGCCGGCGGGATCAGCAGGGTGCGCACGTCGTCCAGCACGGTGACCAGCGCGCCGCCGAGGACTCCGGCGAGCGCGGCGAGCAGCGCCCCGCCCAGCTCCGCGCCGCCGTCCCCGATCCAGGTGACGACGGCCGCGATGGCGGCGATCGCGATCAGCACCAGGTTGCGTCCGATGTGGAACGTCCCCAGCGGCATCGCGCTGTGCCCGAAGCACTGGCACGTCGTCACCGTCCCGCGCCGCACCACGATCCCGATCGCCGCGGCCAGTCCGGCCAGCAGTGCGGCGGCCAGGGCCAGTCCCACGATTCCCGCCATCCGCGCCGGTACCGCCACCAGCGCGACGATCGCCACCTCGCACCCGACGACCAGGGCCGCGACGGGCCGCACGAGCCGCTCCGGCAGGATCCCCATGCGCCGCGTCGAGCGCCGGAACGCCCCGAACGCGCTGCGGCTCCGCAATTTCGTGAACGCCGAGACCGCGAAGACGGTGGCGACGAGCAGCCGGCCGAACAGCGCGACGTACAGCACCCGACCTCCCCGTGAACAGCCGTCCGTCGATGGTGCCGGTGCCGCGTTGGAAATCCGTTAACTTTTTGTTGGATCCCTGCTCACCCACGGTGACGGCACCTCCCGGGCGCCCTTCACTCTCGCCGAGTCGGATCATGTACATCGCCGCCCGCCGGCGATCGATAGGCTCCGGTTCCTGAACGATCTCGTGGCGGTGCCGCGGGCCGAGCGACCGGGGAGCCGCGCCGATGACCTGGACGCTGGAGATCCACCACCTCGACGTCGTCGGCTCCGGTGACGCGACGCTGATCGTGGCCCGGGACGACGGCGTGGGCCACGCGCACGGGCCGTCCATGCGCACCTGCCTCGTCGACGGGGGCCGGGCCACGGCGGGCCCCACGGTGCACGGCTACCTGACCACCACCGCGAATCTCGGCACCGGGCCCGGCCAGCACCCGCTCGACATCATCGTGGTGACGCACTACGACGCGGACCACATGAACGGCGTCCGCAACCTCCTGCAACGCCGCGGCGCCGGGATCTACGACCACACCCTCGTGTTCGACCAGGGCGAGCCGGCCGGGGACGAGAACAGCTACTTCCTCTACGCGGACGCGATCGGTGTCCGGCCCGGACGGGTCCGGGTGACCCGCAACGTCGCCAACGTCCAGCCGCCGGTCAAGGAACGGAAGGGCAAGCTGCTGCGCCCCGGTCCGGTGAACAACGTCCGCATCCAGCCCAGGACGTTCCTCACGCACGGCGCCGTTCCGAACAACCCGGCGGTCAACGCGCCGCCGCCATTGGTGGTGCCGGGCGCCGCCGTGATCAACCCGGCCAACCTGGCCGAATGGTGGCATCCGTACTGGCTGGTCGGCCGGGAGATCCTGTGGACCGGCACCGGCGGGGAGCCGATCAACCAGCCCCGGCCCCACGCGCCCACGATGACGTGCATCGCCGCGAACCGGTTCGTCCGCGAGGACGCCGGCCACTCGCTCTACCGCGCCGTCGCCCCGCTCGGCAACCCCGAGAAGATCAAGAACGAGATGAGCCTGGCCTTCGAGCTGCGGTTCGGCACGTTCCGGTACTACATCGGCGGCGACATCGAAGAAGCCCAGGAACGGACCATCGCCGAATACCTCAACGACCAGAACTCGGTCGCCGGCCGCGTGCACGTCGTGAAGGCGAGCCACCACGGCGCCGACACGGCCTCCACCCGCTCGTTCATCAGGCGGATGCGCCCGGAGGCCGTCATCATCTCCTGCTCGACGAGCAACCAGTACGGGCACCCGGCCCCGCGGACCGCCGCCATCCTGGACGGCTATCCGGACGCCGCCACCCCGCCGCCACCACAGTTCCGGCCGATTCCGAACTATCTGACGGGATACGAGTTCCCGCACGCTCCCGGTGGGCCGAACCACGGGGGCGGAGCCTCCTCCGAGATCGCGGGCGACCCGGTGCCGCTCGTCGGCGCCGTCCAGCGGGGACACGTGCGGCTGGACGTCACCCAGGCCCAATCGCAGTACGACGCCCGGGGCCTGCTCGCGACCACGCTCGTCACCGGGGCCGACCGGACGGCCAACGTCCTCGGTCTCGCGCCGCCCGGCGGGCTGCTGCCGGCGTTGGCCAAGGCGGTGCTCTCGGTCGGCCCGCCCGTCGCCAGGATCACCGCCGTCGTCCAGGCGGCCCTCGGTGTGGCGCCCGGCTTCGGCGCCGCACCGGCGACGATCGCGGCGACCGTCACGGCGGGCACGGCGCCGGGGACGATCGCCGGTGGGATGCCGGCCATCGTCGCGGCCGTCCACGCCGCCGCGATCGGTGCGGCGGCGCCAGTTCCGGCGGCCCAGGCCGCGGTCGTCGCCGTCGCCGCCGGCCTCGCGGGCTCCCTGGGCGGGGTCGTGCACGCGGCGGTGCTGCAGCTGGTCCAGCAGGCGACGCACGCCGCGGCGTTGCTGGGCGGGGCGGGCGCCGGGGCGGCGGCCGCCGCCGGGGTGGCCGCGGCCGCGGCGACGAATGCGGCCACCCCGGCCGCCGGGCGGTTCACCGTCACCTGCTGGATCCGCTACCTGGCGGTTCCAGGAGCCCACACGCAGACGATCTACTGAGGGGCAACGGATGGACATCGCCGGCCTTCCGCTGACCGAACTCAAGACCCGGCTGGAGTCGCAGGTCGCTGCGGGGCGCCTGATCCTGGAGCCGGACACGATCGACGACACCCGGCTGGCCGGCTTCCTGCGCGGCCTGCCCGGCGGACGGCTCGAACTCGCCGCCCCGTCCTTCGCGCTCACCGACACCGCCGTCTGGCCGCAGCGCCTGACCGTCACCGGCCGGGCGAGCGGCGCATGGCCGGTCAGCGCGCTCGGCCCGGACGCGCTCGCGCCCGGCACGGTCACGCTGACCGTCGCGCGGGCCGCGGCCGGCGGCGTCGCCGAGCTGAGCGCCGGCCTCGACGCCGTCCTGCACCTCGGCCCGCTGGCGCTGCCGGTCGCCGGGGAGGTCACCGACGACGGGCTGCGCTGCGGCCTGAGCGCGGACGGTCACCCGCCCCGGAGCCTCGCCGACCTCGTGACGCTGCTCAGCGGCGCGCCCCCGGCCGTCGCCCTGCCCGCCACCGGACCCCTCGCCGCCGCGGTCGGCATCGACGGGCTCGACCTGCTGGTGCACAACGGCCCGGTGACGGTGAGCACCCTGGCGCTGCGGCTGGGCGGGGCCGTCGACTGGGTCGTCGTACCGGACCTGCTCGTCCTGCGCTCCGTCGGCCTCACCCTCAGCCGGACGCACCGGTCGAGCCCGAACGGGCTGTCGTCCGCCTGGTTCGGCGCGCGGTTGCAGGCCGCGCTGACGATCGGGCGCGAGTTCACCGTCGCGGTCGACTTCGGCTCCCCGGGCCCGTGGGAGCTGCGGATCATCCCGGCCGACGGCACCCTGCCGAGCCTGGCCGATGTCGCCGGGTTCGTCGGCGGCGAGGCGTTGCAGGAGGCGGTCCGCACCGGCACCGATGCGGTCGGCCTCGGCGAGATCGGGATCGACGGGGTCGTCATCGGCTTCGACCCGTACGCCATGGCGCTGCGCCACGCCGTGCTGGCCGGCCACGTCACGCTCGCCGGCGTCCGGATCGACGTCAGTGCCGGCCTGCCCGACTTCCGGTTCGGCGGGCGGCTCGCCGACGGCAACAGCATCCGGCTCAGGCACCTGTTCGAGTACTGCTTCGGCACCGCACAGGGCTTCCCCGACATCGTCATCACCGAGCTGGCCCTGAGCGCGCAACCGGACCCGGGGACCTACACGTTCGAGCTGACCGCCGCGGACGACGACCTCACCATCGGCCCGCTCGCGTTGCGCGAACTGAGCCTGACGGTGACCAAGGGGCCGGCCGGCTTCTCCGGCGCGCTCCTGGCCGGCCTCGAACTGGGCGGCGCCGCCCTGCTGATCGAGGCGCGCCGCCCCGAGACGGACGACGTGTGGGTGTTCACCGGCGCCACCAGCCAGCGGCAGAGCATCACGGCCGGCGCGCTGATCGCCGACCTGGCCGGGCGGTTCGGGGCCGTCACCCTGCCGCCCGCCCTGACCGGCCTGCTCGTCGACGAGCTCCTCGTGCGGTTCGACACCGAAGGCAACTTCACCTTCACCGCCGGCATACGGCTGCCGCTCGGCGAGACCGGCGATCTCGGCCTGCGGCTGAACATCGTCGCGGACGGTTCCCCGATCCGGTGCACCGGCACGCTGACGATCGGCGGGATGGTCTGCACCGTGGCGCTCGACGGGCACGGCGACACGCGCATCGAGGCGCACTGGGCGGCCGATCCGCAGCAGCCGCCGCTCTCCCTCAACGACCTGGCCGCGGGTCTGGAGCTGCCGGTACCGCAGCTCCCGCCCGGCCTGGACCTGACCCTGACCGGCGCGAACCTGACCTACGACTCGGCCTCCCGGCGGCTGGTGGTCGCCGCCCGGTCGGCGGCGCACGGCGCGGCGGTCTTCGTCGCGCTGCCCGCCGCGCAGGGTGACGGGACCCGCTACCTGGCCACGGTGTCCGTCGGGGGTTCGGTCGGGCTGTCCGACCTGCCGCTGGTCGGCGGCGCGCTCGGCGGCGACGAGACCTGCGCGGCCGAGCAGCTCCAGGTGGTGCTGTCCGGCGCCCCGATCACCCCGGAGCTGGCGGTCGAGACGAACGACCTCGTGCGGGCCGGCTATCCGCGGTTCCCGGAGCAGGGCACCGGCGCCGCCCTCGCGGTGTCGGTGGTGCTGCGCTTCGGCGCGCAACGCATCCCGATCGCCCTCGGTGCCGCCCCGGCCCCCGGTTCCGGCACCGCGCCGGCCCGGACCGCTTCGACCGTCGGCCCGTCGTCCGGACCCGGCGGGGTGGTCGCCGCGCCGCCGAGCGACCCGGACGGCACGGTGTGGTTCACGGTGCAGAAGGCGTTCGGGCCGCTCACCCTGGCCCGGGTCGGGGCCCGGTTCGCCGACGCGGCCGTGTGGTTCCTGCTCGACGGCTCGCTGGATGCCGAGGGATTCTCGCTGGTCCTGCAGGGCGCGGCGATCGGCGTGCCGGTGACCGACTTCTCGCCGCGGTTCGCGCTGCGCGGCCTGGCCCTGTCCTACGCGAACCCGCCGCTGGCGATCCTCGGCGGCTTCACCGCGGTCCCACCGGCCGACGGTGCCGCGTTCCGCTACGACGGCGGCGCGGCCGTCACCGCGCAGTCCTGGGGCGCCCTGGCCTACGGCTCATACACCGAGGTCGAGGGCCTGCCCTCGATGTTCCTGTTCCTGCGCGCCGGCGCGGCGTTCGGCGGCCCGCCCGCGTTCTCGGTCACCGCACTGGCGGCGGGCTTCGGCTACAACTCCACGATCCGGTTGCCCGAGATGACCGAGGTGGCCGAGTTCCCGTTCGTGGCGGGCCTGGCCGAGGCGGCGGCGGACGGCGGCGCGGCGCAGGCGCTGGCCGCGCTCACCGGCGGCCCGCGGCCGTGGCTGAGCCCCGCGGCCGGACAGACGTGGCTGGCCGCCGGCGTGCGCTTCCACACGTACCGGCAGTTCGACACGACCGCCCTGCTGGCCGTGGAGTTCGGCAACGCCCTGACGGTCCTGCTGCTCGGGGTCACCACGGCCCGGTTCCCGTCGACCGGGGCGGCCCGCCCGTACGCGCAGCTCCAGCTCCAGCTGCGCAGCGTGCTCCGGCCCGGCGAGGGGGTCTTCGCGCTCTCCGCGTCGCTGACCCGCAACTCGTACCTGCTCGACCCGGCGTGCGTGCTCACCGGCGGGTTCGCCTTCTACGCCTGGTTCGGCGAGCACCGCAACGCGGGCGACTTCGCGATCACCGTCGGCGGCTACCACCCGGCGTTCGACGCGCCGGACCACTACCCGGTGGTACCGCGGGTCGGGTTCAGCTGGTCGCTCGACGCGGCCGTACGCATCTCCGGCACCGCCTACTTCGCCCTGACCCCGTCGGCGATCATGGCCGGCGGGACGCTGGACGTGCGGTACCACGACGGCAGCCTGACCGCCTGGTTCACCGCGCAGGCGGACCTGCTGGTCGCGTGGGCCCCGTTCCGGTTCCGGACCAGGGTCGGGGTCAGCGTCGGGATCGAGTACACGGCCAGCCTGCTGTTCACCTCGAAGACCCTGCATCTGGAGGCGGGCGCGCAGCTGGAGCTGTGGGGACCCCCGACCGGCGGCACGGTCACGGTCCGGCTGTGGGTCGTCACGTTCACCGTCGCGTTCGGCGCACCCGGGGAACCGGGCGGGGCGCCGCAGCTGGACTGGGCCGGTTTCCAGGACCTGCTGCCGGCGCCCGCGGCGAGCACGACGTTCGCCGCGACCGCCGGGCTGGCCGCGCCGCAGACCGATCCCGGTGACCCGGCCGGTGCGGCGGAGCCGGTGCCGTGGCCGGTGCGCGCCGACGGCTTCGCCCTGACGCTGCGCAACGCCGTGCCGGTCACCGAGGTGCTGCTCGGCTCCGCCGCGCGCGACGCCGTCCTGGCCGGGCCGGCGGTCGACATCAGGCCGCTGCGCCGGACCGGCCTGACGGTGCGGCAGACGGTGGTCCTGCGGCGCGTCGCCGGCGGTACCGCCGCCGAGATCGACCTGGCCGCGACCGGCTGGCACGCGACCGGCGTCACCGCGGACGTGCCCGCCGCGCTGTGGGGCACCGGCACCGGCGCGACGCTCGACCCGGGCGATGCGCAGCTGGTCCCCGACCGGCTCACCGGCCTGACCCTCACCGCGCCGGCCGCGGTCGCCGGGTGGAGCGGCGGACCCGTCGACGCCGCCGGCACGCTCGGCGTCACACAGGTCCCGGCCGGCGCGGCCCTGCCCCTGAGCACCGCCGCGGAGCCCGTCGGCGCGGTGGCCGCACACGCCGGGGCGGTCGGCGCGATCGCGGCGCAGATTGCCGGCCCGGGCGCCGTGGCGGCGCGCGCCGCCCTGTTCGAGGCCCTCGGCAAGCTCGGCGCGGCACCGCCGGCCAACGGCCCGCTCGACGCCTTCGCCGCGGCCGCCGGGACGCTGTTCACCGACGAGCCGATGCTGACCGGCGCCGCGCCCTGACCGGACCGCGACGCGAGCGGACACCAGCCGCCCCGGTGGACGCCGGGGCGGTACCAGCTGGAGAGGAAAAGTCGATGAGCGAGCCGACGCTGCCGCCAGGCGCTGTGCAGTTCTACGACGGGTTCCGCCCCGGCCTGGAGGCGGGGACCTACGAGCTGACCGCCGTGCAGCGCATCGACGATGTGCCCACCGGCGCCTACTTCGGGCCGCGGACCCAGTCCTTCACCGTCGACGCCCCGCGATTCGTGCTCGACGCCGGCGACGTCGGCGAGGTGTACCCGCCCGCGAACAACTCCGGCGACTTCGGCGCCACGCTGCCCTCGGTCGTGCTCAACCGGCGCACCCTGCCCTGGGAGCGCCGGCTCGGCGACGACCCGGACGCGCCCTGGCTGGCACTGCTGGTGCTGCGGGCGGACGAACTGGGGTCCGGCCCGGCGCTGCACAGCGGTACCGTCGCGCAGTTCCTGGACCGGTCCGACCCGGCGGTGCGCCCACCGGCGATCGCCGCGGACGGCCTGTCCGCGCAGGTGCTCGCCACGGAGATGACCAGCCTGACCCTGCCCCGGCAGCGCTTCACCGCGATCGCACCCACGGCCGGGGAGGCGCGGCTGCTGGCGCACGTGCGGCGTACCGACACCGCGTCGCGCGCGGCCGGCCAGGCGGCCCGCGACGGCTGGCACGCCGTCGTCGTGGCCAACCGCCTGCCGGCCGGCGGTTCGGCCAACCTCGCTTGCCTGGTCTCCCTCGAGGGGCTCGCCGCCTACCTGCCGGGTGCCGGCGGCACTCCCGCGGACGGCGCGGACGTCCGGCTGCGGCTGGCCGTGCTCGCCTCCTGGACGTTCACGTCGAACCCCGCCGCCGGTGGCGACATCGGGCGGCTGCTGGCCGGTCTGGCCCCGGCCGGGCCCACCGCGTTGCTGCCGCTGATTCCGGTGCCGGCGGATGCGGCGCCGTCCGCGGCCCTGAGCCGGCTCCGGCAGGGCTACGCGGCCCTGGACTACCGGCTGCCGACCGGGGAGCGAACCTTCGCCTGGTACCGGGGGCCGTTCACGCCGTACCCCGCGCCGGCGCTGCCCGGACCGGTCGACGGGACGCCGCACTATGCGACCGCCGCCGAGGTGACCATCTACTCGCAGTCCGAGGGCGTCTTCGACGTGTCCTACGCCGCGGCGTTCGAGGCGGGGCGGCTCGCGGCGCTGGCGGACCGGGGGTTCGCGGTGGCCATGGTCAACGCCCGCCGCGCCGCGTTCCAGATCGTGGGTACCCTCCAGGCGCGGGCCGGTTCGCCGTTGTTCGCCGATCTCGCGCCGGCCTCGCCGCCCGCCCCGACACCGCCGGCGGCACCACCACCGGCGACACCACCGGCGACACCACCACCGGCGACACCACCGGCGACACCACCGTCGGCGGCACCGCCGGTGGCCGCCGCGGACCTGCTCGCCGTCCGCAGCCGCGACGTGTTCGCGAGCCTGCTGACCGGCGGCATGGGCGATCGGCTGAACGCGACGCTGTCCAGCGCACCCGCCGTGCCCGCGGCACCCGCGGCGCAGCTGCCCGCCGCGGCGGCCGTCGCGGCGCTCGGACTGCCGCTCCCCGCGCTGTACCTCGAGGGCGCCGCGGACGGCATCGACGGCAGCTACGGCGACGCGGCGGCGCCGCCCGCCGAGGCGGCGAACGAGGCGGCGGAGGTCGTGCCACCGCGGCCGCCGGAGCCGGACCTGCCGGGCGGGTACGTCCCGCGCCGGCCGGGGCGCGGCGGCGGGTTCGATCCGGTCGAGCAGTTGAAGGATCTCCTCTCCCGCGCGGACGTCCAGCAGCTGCTGGCCGAGCACGCCCGCGGCCCGGCCACCGACACGGCCATCGGCTGGCTGGCCGAGCTCGCGCTGCTGCACCGGGTCCCGTTCCACCATCTGATCCCGGACGAGCGCATGCTGCCGGTCGAGTCGCTGCGCTTCTTCTACCTCGACAGCGGCTGGATCGCGGCGCTGATCGACGGGGCGCTGAGCATCGGCGTCGAGGGCAGCCGCGACCTGGAACTGCACCAGGCGATCAGCCGGCCGCTGGTCGAACTCGTCGCCGCGAAGGTCGGCGCGGTGCGCGCGGCCGACCGGGGCCGCCCGGATCTGCGGGTGCCCACCGGTGGCGCCGCACCCGCCGGGATGGGCGCCTCCGCAGCGGCCGCAGCCTCCGCAGCGGCCGGTGCGGCCGGCTCGCCCCAGCGGCGCGCGGGACTGCTGCTGCGCTCGGCCGTGATCGCCGGATGGCCCGGCCTCGCCGTCGAGGGCCGCGCCGGCGGCGAGCCGGTGCCGCTCCTGCGCCTGGACCGGCTCGCCGACACGATCCTGCTCGCGCTGTTCGACGGCGTGCCGGACACGGTGACGCTCACCGAGCCCTGGCACGGCCTGCACTTCGCCTTCGACGCCGACGACGGGGTGGTCCTGCGCCGGCCCGACGGCACCGAGCTCGGCACCCGGTTCCCGGCGCCCGGTCAGCCCGGCCTGCGCACCGCCTTCACCCGGGCCGCCGACGCCTCCGTCGTCCGGGTGCAGGATCTCGCCGAGGCCGTCCACGGACGGCTGCGGGAGGCGATGCCCGGCACCGCGGTACCGATGGGATCTGCGTTGTTCGCCACCGAGATGCTCGCCGCGGCACATCGGCTCACCCTGCACACCACCTCGAACAGCGGGAAGGCGTGAGCGCTGTGTCCGTTGCGCTGTTGGTACCCGTTCAGCTTCAGGCGCTCCTCGTCAACCCGGGCGTGCGGGCCCAGGGTTTCACCCGCTGGGACATGGACTACGCCCAGCTGCCCGGCTTCGGTTCGCCCGAGCCCCGGCCCTTCGCGGAGACCGACGCCGGCTGGGCCGCCCGCCCCGACCGCGACGGCGTCCACCTCCAGTGGGTGCTGCCCGCCGCGCTGCGCACCGGGCGGCACGACCCGGCGGACGGCACGACGACCTATCCGCCGGCGCCGGACCGGTGGCTGGTGACCCGGATCGCGACCCGCCCGGACCAGCCGCCCGGCGTCGCGGACCGGACCCGCGGCTGGGTCGTCGAGAGCGACTACCTCGGCCCCGACGGGGCGTCGCCGTACCTCGACCCGGAGGCACCGACGCCGACCCCGACCCGGATCGGCCGCGTGCACTCCCTCGCCGCCTGGCGCGAGCCGCGCACCCGCCGGGCCCCGTTCCTCACCGCGGTGGCACCCGGAAACATCGCCTTCGCGGCGTACCAGCCGCATGCCGCCGGGGTGTTCTCCCTGCACGACCCGGCGGACGACGTCGAGGACGGCACGATCCTGTCCTATCAGGTCATCGGCTGGTACGCGGACCCCGCCGCCGACGTGCTCGCGCCCGCGCGGCAGGCCGCCGGCCTCGCCGCCCGGCTCGCCGAGCTCGGCTGGTCCGCGCCGCCCGGGTGCGAGGCCGACACGACGGTCTGCCACGGGGCGATCCGCGCCCTGACCTACTCGCGCACGGCCGTCGCCGCCCGGCCGGAGGCGGCCGCGATCGCCGTCGGCAACACCACCATCGACGCCGTCACCGCGCTGCTGCGCGCCGCCGACCGGCCCGGATCCGGGTTCGATCCGGACCTGCTCGAGGCGTTCCAGTACGACCTGCTGCACACCCTCGACGAGCCGGACGGCCCGGCGCAGCTCGGCGCCCGCATCCACGACGCCTGGTTCGGAGCGCGGCCCGGCGGGTCGGTGTGGCAGGTGGTACCGGCGCAGGGCGGTGACGACGGGGCGGCGCCCGGCACCGGACGCCCGCCCGCCGACCCGGACTGGCTCGCCGGGCTGAACGAGGTCCAGCGCGCCCACGATCAGGCCGCGCGCCGGCTGGGGGCACTCCAGCGCGACCTGTACGAGCTGTGGTGGAAACGCGGCCGCCGCAACGCCGCGCCGACCCCTCCCCCGGACCTGACCGACGCGCAGTTCGCCGCCGAACTCGACCCGGCCCGGCCGCAGAGCCTGGCCGGGCGCGTCGCCGCGCTGCGCCGGCAGGTCGAGCAGGCGCGGACCCGGATGCCGTGGGGTGCCACGGCGCAGGAGCTGGCCGCCGCGATCGACGCCTACACCGCGCGGCACCCGCTGCCCACGGGAACCGTCCTCAAGCGCGCCGAGCTGCCCGCGTTCCGCATCGCGGAAGACCCGGTCGTGGCGATCGCGGGCGTCCGCGCCGGCACGTTCGACGAGCACCTCGGGGCCGACCCGCGCGGGTTGCTGCCCTGCCGCACGGCCACGGTCGGCACGCTGTCCCTGCCGCTGGCCGTCCGGTCCGCCGAGGGGGAACCGGCCGGGCCGGACGGGCGGTTCCCGGACGGCACGATCGCGCCGCCGGGCATCGACGTCCTGGTGACCGTGAACATGCTCCCGACCCCGCCGGCGGTCGCGTCGTTCCCCGTCATGTCCGGGATCGCCGGCACGGTGGTGTCCGCGTTCGTCGCCCTGCAGATGGAGACGTACCTGCTCGACCCGGTGCACGCCGGCGCGGTCGCCGCTGTCGCGGCCCGCGAGGCCGGGCAGCCGGCGGCCGAGGCCGAACTGGCCGTCGCGGCCGGACGGCTGATGGCGAGCGGGGAGGGCACGGCGGGGCCGCTGCCGGCGATCCTGCCGCAGCGCTGGACCCAGCCCTGGGCCCCGCTGTTCCTGGAGTGGCAGGTCAGCTACCACCCGCTCCCGCCGGGCCTGTGGAGCTTCGACGGGAGCGCGTACCGCGCGAGCTGGCCGACCGCCTGGGCCTATCCCGGGCCGCAGCCAGGTCAGGTCCCGGGCACGCCGGTGGTGCTCAGCGGCCGCAGCCTGCTGACCCCGCAGCCGTCGGCCGGTTTCAAGGCCCGCTTGGACACGTACCTGACCACGCTGCCGGAGCCGACGGCGGCCGCGCTGTCGTCGTTCGCGGCCGCCGTCGACTCCTGGGACCTGCTCTCCCAGGCACTGAGCGGCTTCAACGAGCAGCTGGCCCTGCGCGACCCGGCGAGCCTGCGCGCCCCCGACGCCACCGGCGTCGTCCTGCCGCCGGACCTCACGATCGCGGACCTGATCGGCGGCGGGGCGATCGCGATGCCGATGGCGGACCAGCCGGGCGGGTTCCAGCAGCTGCGGGCCGGTCAGTTCACGTTCCTGCGGGTCAGCGTCGTCGACCGGTTCGGGCAGCGCGTCGACGTCTTCGACGCCCCGGTGCTCGCCGCGGGACTCGTCCCCCAGCAGCCCCTTGGCCCGCGCTTCGCTCAACTGCCGCCGCGGCTGCTGGAACCGGCCCGGCTCGACGTCAGCTGGACGCCCGGCGGCCCCGGCACCGCGCCGGGCGACCACGACCCGGGCTCGGCGGCGGATCTGGTGTGTGCCTGGATCGTACCGAGCCCGCTCGACGAGGCCCTCGCCTGCTACGCCCCGGACGGGGCCGCGCTGGGCGAGCTGACCGAGACGGCCGGGCCGGCCGGGCCGCGGCTCTCCTGGCTGCCCGCGCCCGGCTCCGCCGCCGGCTCCCTCGCCGCCCTCGCCGACCCGTTCCCGGTCCTCGCCGGTTTCCTCGGCGACCTGGTGACGGCCGGCCCGGCGGCCTTCGCGGACCTGCTGCGCACGATCGACACCACCCTGTGGACCATCGACCCGCCGGGCGGCGGCGACGAGACGTACCTGGCGGCGCTCGCGGGCCGCCCGCTCGCCCTGGTCTGCGCCGCGCTGCGCGGAACGCCCGGCCGGCCGCCGCGCACCGACCCGCGGTGGCCGCACACGTTCGCGCCCGTCCCGTCGACCGTGCCCGACCACCCGTTCCCGGTCCGCGTCGGCGACGCCGCCCTCCGCGGCGACGGCCTGATCGGTTACCTGAGCGGCGCCCAGTTCCGGGCCGCCTACCGCCCGCGCGACCTGGCCACCGGCTACGTCCAGCCGATCGCCCCGGGCACGTTCCCGGCCATCCGCTTCGACGAGGCGGCCCGCACCGACCTCACCCTGCTGATGGACCCGCACCTGCCGGTCCACCTGGTCACCGACATCCTGCCGGTGCAGACCCTGCGCCTGCCCCAGCGCCTGATCGCCGACGCGATGGCGGCGATGGCCCTGACCGTCCGCTTCGGCCCGCTGCTGAGCGAGCTGCGGCCGCCGGCCGCGCCCGCCGGCTCCCCCACGATCGCGCTGCCCAGGCCACCACAGGTCGGCGGCGTGTGGTCCTGGGCCGAACCGGACCCCAGCGGCGGCGTCACGGCCTACGACATCGCACCGGCCGACGACGTCGCCCGCTTCCCCGGCACCCCGCCGGCGGTACGCACAGGCTGGCTGCGCCTGCACAGCGAGGGTGCCGGCTGAGCCGGGCGGGCGGTCAGGCCCGGCCGACCGCATGGGCGATGGCGAGGGTGTGCTGGTACTCGCGCCAGCCCGCCAGTTTGCCGTCCCGGGCCCTGAGCACCCCGACGAACGGCGCCGACGCGGTCGCGCCGGTGGTGGTGTGGGTGCCGGCCAGCTCGTACTCGACCACGATCACGTCGGGGTCGGCCGTCTCGTGGACGACGACGTTGCGGCAGTCGTCGAAGCGGACCGGGAACGCCTCCCGGCCCGCCCGCGTGAAGTCGAGGACCCGCTGCCGGCCCTCCAGGCGGGTCGGGCGGCCGGGCGCGGCGAACGGCATCTCCAGCACCACGTCCTCGGCGAGCGAGTCGGCGTCGTAGGTCGGCGCGTTCGCGAGCCAGTTGGTGCGCATGCGGTCGAACAGCTCGTGCGGGGTCATGCCGCCTCCTGGATAATGAGTCGTGGCTCGACTTGCACCGAGAATAATGAGTGGAGACTCATCTTGCTAGAGGGGCAGCCACCGCTGCGGGCCGACGCACAGCGCAACCGGGCGCGCATCCTGGACGCCGCCGAGGCGGTGTTCGCCGAGCACGGGCCGCGCGCGTCGACCGAGGAGGTGGCCCGGCGGGCCGGCGTCGCCATCGGTACCGTCTTCCGCCACTTCCCCACCAAGGACGACCTGCTCACGGCGATCATGAAGCGGCTCCTGGCCCAGCTGATCGAGGACGCGGGGCGGCAGGACCTGTTCGCGTTCTTCCGGCACCTGGTGGCCCAGGCGGCGGCCAGGAAGACCGTCGTGGACCTGCTGGACGCGCGGCTCCCGGACCTGGTGGCCCGGCTCGAAGAGGCGGTGGGGCGGCTGCTGTCAGAAGCGCAAAACACCGGAACGGTCGCCGGTACGATACGGCGGCCCGAAGTGATGGCGCTGCTCACCGGCGTGTGCCAGGGCGCCCTGCACGGCGGCTGGGACGAGCGGCTGCAGGAACGGACGCTCGCGATCGTGTTCGCCGGGCTCGGCGCGGCTACAGCGCCGGCCGGAGGTGGGTGACGGCCCAGCCGGCGAGGGTGCTCGGGGTCGTCGTGGCGTACGAGCGCGGCTGTTCCGGGGTGAAGGCGGCCGACATGCCGACGATGCCCTCGACCGCAACCTCGCTCAACCCCGCGCCGCGCAGGGCCTTGCGCTGGTCGTCGGGGCTGATCCGGGCCGCCTCGATGGTCGTGCCGGTCGCTTCCGACAGCGCGGCGGCGGCCTGCGGCCAGGTCAGGTCGGCCGGGCCGTGCACCGCCTGGACCTGCCGGCCCGCCCACGCGGTGCTCAGCAGGCGGCCCGCGGCCACCGCGGCGATGTCGCGCGGGTCGACCCACGGCATCGGCTCGTCCAGGTCGCGGGTCGTGCTCAGCGTTCCGGCGCGCAGACCGTCGAGGTCCATGAGCAGGTTCGTCATGAAGTACCCGCAGCGCAGGTGCAGCAGCGCCGCGCCGGTGTCGGCCCGGGCCGCGTCCAGGCGCTGCTCGATGCGGGCCAGGCCGTCGATGAAGCCGGCCCCGCCGCGCAGTTCGGCGCCGATGCTGCTCTGGAAGACCACGCGCGGGATGCGGTTGCGGCGCATCGCCTCGGCCAGGCCGGCGGCGGTGTCCTCGGCGTCCGCATCGGGATCCGGCAGCGTCCAGTCGTCCGGGTGTACCCAGAACAGCGCGTCGACACCGCTCGTCGCCTCGGCCACGTATGCGGCGTCGCGCTGGTCGCCCACCGCCAGGTCCACGAGCTCGCGCAGCGCCGGGTCGAGCCGGTCCGGATGGCGCAGCAGCAGGCGGGGCCGTTCGCCCGCCTGGCACAGCATCCGGACCACGTGCGCGCCGACATTGCCGTTCGGGGTTGTGACCGCGATCGTCATGCCCTTCGTCGTACCCACGGGCCGCCCCCTCAAGCTACGGCAGCAGGTTGCGCTGCCGGGCCTGGCGCACGGCGTCGCGGCGGCGGTGGACGCCGAGCTTGTGGTAGATGGCGGCGATGTGGGTCTTGACGGTGTTCGCGGACAGGTGCAGCAGGTCGGCGATCTCGGCGACCGTGAGGAACCCGACCAGCAGGCGCAGCACGCTGATCTCGGCGTCGGTCAGCACAGGGCCGGGCGCGTCGTCGGCGATGTGGGCCAGCCGGATGAACGGGCTGCGCAGCGACTCCGGCGCGGCGAGCGTCACGGCGGCGTGGTGGCACCGGCGGGCGCGGCCGTCGTCGCCGGCGCGGCGGGCGGCGGTGGCCAGCAGGAGGTACGCCTCCACGGCGTGCGGCAGCGCCGGCGCCTCGAGCTCCAGGAACGGCTCGAGCACGCGCTCGACGGTGCGGTCACGGTCGCGGGCCCGCGGATCGGCGACGGCGGCCCTGGCCGTGGCGAGCGCGGCGACGATCGGCGGGAACCGGCCGGCGTCGTCGTCCAGCCGGCGCCGGGCGTCGCCGGGCCGGCCGTGGGCCAGCAGGAGCTCGATGCGGGCCGCGCGCGGCGCCCAGGCCGGGACGATGAGCGGGTCGGCGTCCTCGGCGATGAGCGCCTCGAGGGCGGCGAGCGCGGCGGCGACCCGGCCGTGGTGGTAGTCGGCGAGCAGGCGGTGGAAGGCCTCGCCGGCGTACAGGTCCGGGTGGGCCGGCCAGTGCTGCACGAGCAGGTCGTCCAGCAGGGCGTGGGCCCGGGCCGGCCGGCCCTGCAGGACCGCGACGGCGGCCAGCGCGAGCAGCGCCCAGGCCTCCTCCGGCGAGTCGGCCACGCCGGCGCCGTGCAGGTCGGCCCGCACCGCGGCGGCGGTGCGGGCCGCGGCGCCCAACCGGCCGAGCTGGCACTCGGCGAGGGCCCGGATGCGCGCCGCCGACGGTTGCGCGGCGGCCTGGGCGGCGGCGGCTAGCGCAGCGGCGGCCAGGAGCCCCATCGCCGCGACCGGGTCGCCGGCCTGCAGGGCGAGCCAGGCCCGGCCGAGCGCGGCGCCGCCCGGCGGCGGATCGGGCGGCGGTCCCGGGCGGGCCGGCGAAGCCCCGCCGGTGGCCGCGACGTGCCGGCGGGCCTCCGCGGGCCGGCCGTGACCGGCGTACCAGCGCGCGGCGGCCAGATGCAGGCCCGCGAGCCGGTCGGGCGCGTCCACGAGCATCCCGTGGTGCAGGGCGGCCCGCCACAGCCGGGGCATCACGAACCATCCGGTGCCGGCGCCGAGCGGGATCAGCCGGCCCTGCCGGGCCAGCGCGTCGAGCACGGCCGCCCCGTCCCTCCGGCCGGTCACCGCGCCGAACAGCTCGGCGTTGCACGAGGTGAGGATGCCCGCCGCCCTGGTCGCGGCCCGGGCCTCGGCGGGGAGGTCCGCCAGCACGTCGCGGTCGAGGTAGGCGTCCAGGCCGGCGCCGGTGCGCAGGACGTCGTCGAGGGCGTGCCGGGTGTCGTACGGGTCGCGGAGCAGGATCTCGATGGCCACCGCGACGCCGGCCGCCCAGCCGCCGGTGATCGCGTACAGGCGGCGCAGCTCGGCCGGGAGCAGCCGCAGCCCCCGCTGCCGGCCCAGCTCCGCGGTCTCGGCGCTGGTCAGCCGGAGATCGGCGGCCGTGATCACGGTCCGGCCCCGGGGTTCGAACCGCTCCAGCTCGGCGGCGCGGGGCAGGGTCCGCCCGGCCAGGATCAGCCGGCCGTGCGAGCGGGCCGGGGCCACCGCGCGCAGCAGCCGGCGCCGGACCCGGGCGCCGGCACCGGCGTCGAGGCCGTCGAGGACCACCGTCGCGCCGTCCAGCAGGTGCGCGCCGGCGGCCCGTTCGAGCAGCGCGGCCGCCGACGACAGGCTCAGCCCGGCTCCGGGATCGAGGTCGAGGGCGGCCGAGGTGCGCAGTCGTGCGGTACCGGAGCCGTCGAGCGCGACGTGGACCGTGCGGCAGGTGTCCGGCAGGTGCGCGAGCCAGTCGAGCAGGACCGTGGTCTTGCCCGCGCCCGCCGGGCCGCCGACCACGGCCACCGCCGGCGCGCCGACCGCGTCCAGCAGGCCCAGCAGCCGCGGCCGGGGCAGCGCGGCGCGCGGCGGCCACGCTGCCGTCACGAGCGGCGGTCCATCGCCCTGGTCCTTCCCTCGGCCGGTGACGGACCTGCCGCAGGTCACGAGCGGGGAGGACGGGCGGTCACGTCGAGGATCCAACCCTGCCAAACGACGGGCGGTCGCCGGGATCGATCGGCGGCACTCCCGTCCGATCGGTGACGATCAATAGCTGGACGGCGGCGGAGACGGTCTGAACAGCCGAGACCTGAAGAGTGTGGAAGCCGGCCGGACGGGTACGGCACGCCTGAACGCTGCCCGGCCGGTGCCCGGTTCGTGCCGGTATGGCAGCTAAACGGCGGATGACAGCGTGTGCCCGATCCCATTACAACTGATGGATGCCAAACACTCCGCATGCGCCGCGACCCGGCCGGCAGGAGGTGCCGTGATCGACGTGCTCACCAGCGCGGCGGCGATCCGGGACGAGGCCAGGCTGCACGCGGTGGCCAGGACCGGCCTGGGCGCACAGCCCGTGCAGTGGTGCGACCGGCTCGTGCAGCTGGCCGGCCGCGCCCTGGGCGTCCCGGTGGCGCTGCTGGTCCTCGTGGAACGGTACCGCCAGATCCTCCCCGGCGCCGTCGGCCTGCCCGAACCGTGGCAGCACCGGCGCGAGACGCCGCTGACCCATTCCGTCTGCCAGTACGTCGTCGGCGCCGGCGCCCCGCTCGCGCTGGCCGACGTCCGCCGCGATCCGGTGCTGCACACCAGCGAGGCGATCCGCGACCTCGGTGTCGTCGCCTACGCCGGCGTCCCGGTGCACGACCGCGACGGCCACGTCCTGGGCGCGCTCTGCGCCATCGACGTCGCGCCGCGGCCGTGGACCGGCGAGGATCTCGCGGCGCTGGGCCGCATCGCCGCCCGGTGCAGCCGCATGCTCACCTCGCGCCGCACCGCCACGCTGCCCGCGCCCCGGCCACTCGCGCCGCCCGCGCCGCCCGCGCCGGTGGCCCGTCGCCTGGCCGAGCCGGACGGCGACCGGGTGCTCTGGACGCCCGCGGCCCGCACGCCCGCGCTCGTCCTGGACCGCCGGCCCTGCGCCCGGCACACCGCCGCCGGGCTGGCCGTGACCGGGCGCTGGCACGGCGAGCCGGTCACGGTCGTCGTGCGGACGGCGGACCACCCGGCCGCGGTACGCCGGTTCCAGCGCCGGGTGCGCGTCGCCCAGGCGTTCTGCCGCAACCCGCCGCGGCTGCCGGTGGAGGAGCACCGCTGGAACGACGCCCACACCCTCATCGTCACCCGCCCGGCCGGCGAGCCGCTGCAGCGCCATCCGGGCCACGTCCCCGCCGTACCGCCCGGCGAGTGGGCCGAGGTGCTCCATCACGCGGCGCTGCTGTCGACGTGGCACCCGGACCCGTCCGAGCTGCCGAGCTGGACGGTCGACTACCCCGCCTGGATCGCCCGGCACCGGCGGGCCGGGCACCTGAGCGCGGACGAGGCGGACCGCATCGGCGCGCTGCTGCACCGGTGCGAGCACGACCGGACGTTCGCCCACGGCCGGCTGACCCTGCGCGACATCGTCCGGCGGCCGTCGCGGCAGCTCGCGCTGACCGGTTTCACCCACGCCGGGCTGTACCTCGCGGGCCTCGACCTGGCCGCCCTGGCCTTCGCCGCGCCCGACGCCGCCGCCCGCGCCGCCGTGATGCAGCGGGTCGTGGACGCCGACATCGTCGAGCCGTTCACCGTCAACCTGCTGCTGAGCGCGGCCGACGTGGCCGCCCGCCATCCCGCCGCCGCGCCCGCGGCCCCGATCGGCGCCGTGGTCGGCGCCCGCCGCCACGCCCACCGCCTGCTCAGCGACCTCGGCGTCTGACCGCCCGAGCCGCGGCGGCCGGATGCCGCGCAGACCCAGTCGTGAACGGCCGGATCACGGCGAACAGCGCCGGCGAGCGGCCACGGTAAAGACCGGCGTCCAGGAACCGCAGCATCCGCGGTGCAGGCACCGAAGCCGGTGATGAGCTGCGGCAGGGCGGCGCGGACGATCCGCGCACACCGATCGTGGCAGCACGGTGCACAATGGCGGGGTGTCCGCAGGGCTGCGCGTCGGCGCCCTCGTCTATCAGGTCGGCCGGGATCGGATCGGCGCCACGTACCTCGCGCCGGACGGCGGGCGCGCCCGCCATGAGCTGGCGGCCCTGAGCGAGGTGCTGCCCGGGCTGGACGGGCTGCGCGCCGAGGTCGAGGACGGGATGGCCCTGGCGCGCGGGCGGGTGCCGCGGCTGCGGGCGTTCGGCGAGTGGGGGCGGGCGCTGCTGCCGGCGCCGGTGCTCGCCGAGCCTCCCGACGTGCTCGTGGTGGTACCGCACGCGCTCCTGCACGACGTGCCCCTGCACCTGGTCCGCGCCGACGACGGCCGGCCGCTCGGGTGCCGGGCCGGGCTCGCGTACGCCAGCTCGATGTCGTTGTTCACCCGGTGCGCGGCGCGCAACCCGGCGCGGCGCGGCGATCCGGCCGCCTGGCCGCCGCCCGCCCCGCCGGAGCGGACCCTCGCGGCCGGCGGCGTCGACCTGCTGACCGGGCGGGACGGGATGTTCCGCGCCATTCCGCTGATGCTGGCCGAGATGTTCGCCGGGACGGACCTCATCGACCGGCACGCGCCGGGGCTGACCCGGCAGGCGGTCAAGGACGCGGTCGCGACCGAGCCGGACGTGCTGCTGCTCGTCGCGCACGGGCTGGTCGACCGGGCCGATCACCGGATGTCGGGGCTGCTGCTGCACCAGCCGCGGGACGTCGGCTGGTGGCGGATCGACGTCGCGCCCGGGCAGCCGGCCGCGTTCCGGGACCTGCCGCTGGTCGACGTGCCGCGGGCGGGCACCGGCGGGGAGCCGCTCGAGCTGCTCACCGCGGCCGAGCTGGAGGTCGCGGCGCAGCTGCGCAGCGAGCTCGTCGTGCTGCTGGCCTGCTCGGCCGGGGCGGGGCGGGTGCTGGAGGGCGACGAGCCGGCCAGCCTGGCCGAGACGGCGCTGCGGCTCGGGGCGGTCTCGGCGGTCGCCGCGCTGTGGGACGCCGACTTCGCCGCCACCCGCGAGTGGGTGTCCGCGTTCTTCGTGGCGTGGCTGCGGTGGGGCTGGCCCAAGGCGCTCGCCGCGCGGCACGCGATGCGGCGGCTGTACGAGCAACAGGGCGACGAGCGGCCCGACCTGACCGGAGCGTTCACGGTGCGAGGAGACTGGCTATGACCGATGTGTGGGACCGGCTCGGCGAGCTGTCCGACGACGAGCTGACGACGCTCGTCGCGGCGGCCGGGCACGTGATCGCCGACCTGGCCGACGACGCCGCGGCGGCCGAGGTGCCGCTGATGCCGGTCGGGCATCTCGGCGCCGAGCTGGCCGGCGAGCTGCGGGCCGCCGACGTCGACACCGAGCCCGACGAGGTCACCGCGCTGCTGCGCGACCGCGACCGGGCCCGCGCGCTGGCGGTGGCGGCGCTGCGGCCGCTCGCCGCCGAGCCGGAGCTGGCGGCCGAGGTCGCGGCGGCGTACGAGGCCCGGCGGGGCATGATGGCCGTCGACGGCGGGCTGCTGCTCGGCGGCGCGCTGCTCGTGCTGGCGCTGAAGGTCAAGCGGATCAAGGTCGGGAAGGTCGACGTCTCGTTCTACGAGGCCCGCGCGGGCGCCCTGGCCCAGCTGCGCGCGTTCCTGGGCAAGTGAGCCTCGTCGCCGACCTGGTCTCGGTGGCCGGCTCGTTCGACCGCGCGTTCGTGACCTGGCGCGCGAACGGGCCGGCCCCGGCGACCGCGGCGGCGCTCACGGCGTTCTGGGAGCTTCCGCAGGCCGCGCCGCTGCGCACGGTCGCCGCCCGGCCGCCGCTGGACTGGGACGAGCTCGTCGAGGCCTGGCTGGACCTGGAGGCGGGCGGCGGCGAGCCGGCGGTGGACTGGGCCGGGCTGGGCGGGGTTCCCGGGGAGCCGGTGGCGGCCGCGGTCGTGTCGGTGTTCGCGCTCGCCGGGTGGGCGGGCGGGCTGGGCGAGGCGCTGCTGCGGTTCCCGCCCGACGAGGGTTGGTTTCTGGTACCGGCACGAGCCGCGCACACCCTGCTCGCCGCCGACGCCGTGCACGCCGCCGAGTTCGTGGTCGGCCGCGCCCGCGCCGTCGTCGACGAGGGGGCGCGGGAGTTCTACGCACCGGCGGTACAAGAGCGGCTCGTGGGTTTGCGTGAAGCCGCCCTCGGGATCGCCCGGCGGCGCGACGAGGACGTGGCCGGGCTGGCCTGGGAGCTGCGCGCGGCGTGCCGGGCGGGCGGGCCGAACCTGCGGGCCGAGGTCGCGGCGCTGCTGTGGACGGTCGGCGACGTGCCGCGGGCCGACCTGCTGGCGCGGGCGCCCGATTACACGCCGCCGCTGACCGTGCTGCAGCAGCTCGTCGCGACCACGATGGCGTGGGTCAGGGACGACCCGCTGCTGCAGTACGTCTGGCTGGAGCTCAAGGACCGCCCGCCGCTGGACCTGCGGCGCCACCACCGGCTCTTCGCGTTGCTCAACGCGCGGTACACGCACAATGTCCTGCACCACCTGGACGTCAGCGCGGCCTATGCGCGGGCGCTCGTCGCGCACTTCGGTGCCGGGCCGGCGGCGGACCTCGTCGACTCGTTCGGCCTCGAGCTCGCCACGGCCATCCCGATCCTGGGCGCGGACGAGCCGCTGTCCCAGCTGCGCCTGGCCGCCCTGGACCACCTGCTGCTGGGCGGCGACCCGGACCGCTGGCGGGAGCTGGCCGGCGCGGCGAGCGCGATCCTGGGCGACGCGGTGCGGCGCGGCGACTTCACGGCGCTGCACCGCTGTCTCGCGGTCCCACTGTACTATGTGGACGGTGACGCGCTCGCCGCGGTGGAGCGGCATCGCGCGGCGGGTCTGGCGTACTGGCTCGCGGCCGCCCCGCCGCCACCGACCCTGGTCGCGGAGCAGGCGGAGCCGTTGCGGGCCGAGATGGGGCTGCTCGAACAGCTGCGCGGGGCGCGGTACGTGCGGCTCACCCCGCAGCTGCCGCCCGCGTACCAGCGCATGGTGACCGACCTGCGCGCCTCGATCCGGCGTGGCGAGGTGGGCGTGCATCCACTCGACCAGGAGCGCGCGGTACGGCTGACCGCGCAGGCGTGGCGGGAGCTCGGCGCGCTGTGGGAACGGATGCGCGAGCTCGACCCGTCCTATGTGGACGCCCGCACCGATCCGGTGGCGGACCTCGACACGTTCGCGGCGGCACTGACGGCCACGACGCCGGGGACGCGCCCGATCGGGCCGTTCCCGGTGCGCCGCACGAATCCCGACGAGGCGCTCTTCGACGAGCCGTCCCTCGACGAGCCGTCCCTCGACGAGCCGGACGGCCTGGGGCGGCTGGAGCAGCGCGGGATGGAGCGCGCGGTGCGGTACCTGCAGGGCGGCGACGGGGCCGACATCGCCGCCGCGATCGCCGATCACGAGGCCGCCGCGGACCTCGCCGACGCCGGCGGGGTGCCGTTGCTGCGGCGGGTCGAGGCGCGGTTCAACGCCGGGGTGACCCGCCACCACCGGTACGGGCGGACCGGCGACCTCGGCGACCTGCGCCGCGCGATCGAGCACTGGCGGGCCGTCATGCGGATGCCGGACGTACCGGCGGAACGGGCCGTCGTGGTGGCCGACCGGCTCGTCGACGCGCTGCTCGACCTGCACCGCCGCACCGGCGACGCGGCCCCGCGCGCGGAGGCCGGGGCGCTGCGCCGGGCGGCCGCCGACGCCGCCTCCCCCGCCGACCCCAACGCCGCCCAGCGCCTCGCCGCGCTGGGCATGGAGCTGCTGGCCGATCCCAGCACGGCCGGCGAGGCGGCGGACGTGCTGCGCCGCGCGGCCGCCGCGGCCCGCCGCAGCGACCCGCGCAACCTCGTGCCGATCCTCAACAACCTGGCCATCGCCCTGCTCACCGGCGGCGGCGCGGCCGAGCTGGACGAGGCGGTCGCGGCGCTCGACGAGGCGGCGACGACCGCGCCGATCGGGCCGCTGCGGGTGCGGCTGCTGCTGGGCCTGGCCGACCTGCTCGATCGCCGCGGCGGGCCGGAGGACGCCGCCCGCGCCGCCGCGGCCCGCGAACGGGCGGCCGAGCTCCTGGACGGGTGACCCTCACTTGCTATCCGGAGAGCTCTCCACTACCGTATCTGGAGAGTTCTCCAGAACGCCTGCCCGAGGAGTAGTGGGATGACAACCGTCCTGGTCACCGGCGGATCCGGGTTCATCGGCGGCTGGTGCGCGCTGGCCCTGCTCGAGGCCGGGTACGACGTCCGCACCACCGTCCGCGACCTGCGCCGCGAGCCCGCCCTGCGGCAGCAGCTGCACGCCGCGGCCGAGTTCGCCGACGCGCGCCTGAGCGTCGTCGCGGCCGACCTGCAGCGCGACGAGGGGTGGGCGGAGGCGGTCGCCGGGTGCGAGTACGTGCTGCACGTCGCCTCCCCGACGCTGCGCAACGCGCCGGAGAGCGAGGAAGCCATGATCGCCGCGGCCCGCGACGGCGTGCTGCGGGTGCTGCGGGCCGCCCGCGACGCCGGGGTCCGCCGGGTGGTGCTGACCAGCGCGCTCGGCGCCATCGCCTACGGGCACGCGCCGCGCTCGACGCCGTTCACCGAGCAGGACTGGACGGACGTCGAGGCGGACATCGCGCCGTACCAGCGCTCGAAGACCCTCGCGGAGCGGGCCGCCTGGCAGTTCATCCAGGACGAGGGCGGTGCGCTGGAGCTCGCGGCCGTGCACCCCGGCGCGGTCCTCGGGCCGGTCCTCGGCCCCGACGACCCGCCGTCGCTGCGCGTGATCCGCGGCATGCTCACCGGCTCGCTGCCCGCGTGCCCGCCGTTCGGCTCCGGCTGGGTCGACGTGCGCGACGTGGCCGACCTGCACCTGCGCGCGATGACCGATCCCGCCGCGGCCGGCGAGCGGTTCCTCGCGGTCGCCGGGCGCAGCCTGCGCGTCGCCGAGGTCGCCCGCATCCTGCGCGACCGGCTCGGCCCGCGCGCGGCGAAGGTGTCGGACCGCGAGATGCCGCTGCTCGTCGCGCGGGCGCTGAGCCTGGTCAGCCCGCCGCTGCGCGCGCTGCGCCCGCAGCTCGGCCGGGACTTCGACGCCACCGGAGCCAAGGCCGAGCGCGTGCTCGGCTGGAAGCCCCGCCCGATCGCCGACACGATCGCCGAGACGGCGGAGAGCCTGCTCGCCCACGGACTGCAGTAAGCTCGACGTGCGCGTGGGGTGCGCACCGCGATCCGCCGGCAGGCTCGAAGCCAACCTCTCTGGCCGACCGCTGCCCGGAGGTACTGCCGTGAAGACGCTGCCCGACCACCCCAACCTCGACCACCTGCGCCGCCAGGCCAAGGACCTGCTGGCCGGCCTGCGCGACACCGACCCCGGCGCGACGCTGGCGGGGGCCCAGGCTTCCATCGCCGAGCAGTACGGGTTCCGCGGCTGGGCGGAGCTCAAGTCCGAGGTGGAGCGCCGCCAGGACGGCGGCTCGGTGGCCGATCCGGAGCTCGCCCGGGAACTCGCCGGCACGTTCGGGCTCGGCACCGTGACCGCCCCGATGCGGTCGATGGCACGCCCCGACGAGATGGGGCGCCGCTGGTCACTGGAGACCGACCGCGGCCGGTGGGCGCCGCGGACCGTCGACGACGTCTACCCGCGCACCGACGGCGAGGACAACGCGCGCTTCCAGGAGGCCGCGGCGCTCGCCGGCGTGACGCTCCCCGCGCCGGTACGCAGCGTCGGCGGCCGGGTGACCGAGGCGGTCGGGGGCAAGAGCTGGCGGGTGTACTCCTGGCTGCGCTCCGGCCCGCCGCTCGCCGCCCCGGTGAGCGCGGACGTGGCCGGTGCGGTGGGCCGCGTCCTGGCCACGATCCACGGGCTGCGCGTGCCGCCGCCGGGGCTGTGCCCGTGGAGCTCCGTGCGGTTCGAGACGCGCAGCTGGTCCGAGCTGGCGGAGATGGCTGCGGACCAGAGGGCCGGGTGGGCGGCGGAGATGGCACAGGCGGTACCGACGCTGCGGTATTTGCAAACGGTGGCCGAGGACCCGGCGCCGATCGACGAGCCCGTCCTTTGCCACAACAACCTCACGCCCGGCAACGTCCGCAAGGCCTCGGGCCGGCTGGTCGTCACCGGATGGGAGCATGCGGCCGGGTTGCCACCGGCCTGGGAGCTGAGCTCCGCGCTGGTCAACTGGGCGGTGAACCCGAACGGCGGGATCAACGCCGCCGCGGTGCGGGCGCTGCTCGACGGCTACCGGGAGCGCGCCGGCGCCGTTCCAGGGCTTTCCTTCCGCGGTACCGCCACCGCTCTGCAGAACTACGTCGCCGGCCAGATCGACCTGGCGCTGGCCGCGACGGGCGACGAGGACGTGCGGTTCGCCGAGCGCAACGTCCGGCACCTGCTGACGCACCTGCCGTCGCGCGCGACGTTCGACGAGCTGACGGCGATGTCGGCGGTGGGAGGCGACTCGCGGTGGTCGCCTCCCACAACCGTGGTTCAGGCCACGTAGCCGCGCTTGGCGGCCCAGTTGGCCAGGGAGTCCGTGGACATCCAGTAGGTCCGCGGGCCGAACATGCCCGACGGGTCGGCGATGAGCACGGAACGGCCCTGATCGCGGTACCCGACCAGCGAGATGTAGTGCCCGCCGGAGAACTCGTGGTACGTGCCGGACTCGTCCGTGGCGCCGCCGACGATGTTGGCGACCAGGGCCCGGCCGGTGCTCAGCGCGCGGACCGCGTCGTACTGCAGCTGCCGCGCCTCGCCGGCCGACGCCTTCTGGCCGTTGATGAAGCGGGCCTCGTAGACCGGCTTGCCCAGCACGCCGTTCATGGCCCGGGTCACGTCGGCGACCGAGTTGGTGCCGTTGACCGTGGTGCCGAGCCGGCGGGCCACGTCGTCCTGCGACAGGTCGGCGCCGACCGACGTCAGCGCGATCCGGGTCGAGGCCGGGCCGCAGTAGTAGAAGTTGGGCTGGAACTGGAAGTCGAAGTTGACCGTGTTCGCGGCGGGCGCCGTGTCGAGCAGATCCGGGGCCGGCGCCTCTTGCTTGGGCTGGGCGGGCGGCGTGGCGGTGCTCAGCGCGGCGGTACCCACGGGATGGGCCTCGGCGGCCGGCTTGCCGCCGGCGTTGAACAGCGCCGCGGTCGCCACGGACACGACCATCAGCGAGGCCGCCCCGAGTACCGCCGGAACAGGCCGGCGCAAGGCCTTCCCGGGCAGCGCTTGTTCACGCAGCGCGTGGGCCGGCCGGTGGAACAGTGCGGTGAAGCGTTGGTGCATCAAGGCTCCTTCCGATACCGCCTACCGGGTTAGCTGACGGATTCGGACGGGAAGCACGCCCTACCACGACCTCCGCGTACTGGAGGCCGACGGATTCACCCCGGAACTACCTGGTTCCCCGGCTCGCAACGATCGCGACTCGACGGGCCCGCGCCGGCGCCATGTGGCAATGGCAAACGACCAGCACGGGCATGTGGACGTTACCGAGGGGTACATCCACCGGCCCACCCCGCAAGCCCCACCCCACTGGTCGTACAAATGGGTCACAACCCGGTGCGATCGCCGCTGCGCACGTCCTCGACCCGCCGGCTGCGGTAGATGTCACCCTGATTGGCCTCGGCCCGCCACGGCCGGGCATGCTGGAGTGCGACGTGAAACGCGGGCGCTTCGCGATCGAGCACGACGGTCGCGACCTGGCCGGAATCGGCGACGACGGCCAGCTCGCCGCCGTCCGGCCCGATGATCGCCGAGCGTCGCTCGTTCCACGCCGGTCGATCCACGCCGTCACCGATCGACCGCCGCCGCCGTCGGGGTTCGCGTGCGGGCGGAAGATCGGCAACAATGCCCGCCATGACGGGGACGCCGATCGCGCAGCTCGACCTCACCGGTTTTCGGCCGCTGGAGGAACTCGCCTGGCAGGACGACAACGGCATCGTGCTGAGCCTGCACTACTTCGACCTGCCGCCGGACCTGCCGGCGCCGCTCGCCCCGGTGCCGCGGTTGCAGGAGGCCCTCGCCCGCTACACCGCGGCCGCGGGCGCCGGTCTGATCGACTGCGACGTCGAACTCGTCGACGGCGTGCCGGCCGTGCGCCAGCTCGTGAAGATCCGCCACCCGCAGGGGCACGGGCAGGTGTTCCTCGCCTCCTGCACGGTCCCCCGGGCCACCTGCAGCACTGTGCTGAAACTGCAGGCGCCCGAGTACGGCTCGACCGGATTCCGGGAGGCCCTGATCGCGTCCCGCTTCGGGCCGGACGACTTCTTCCTGCCATCGCCCTTCGCACCGGACCTGACCGACGGCCTGCCGACGCACCGGGCGGACGACCCGCGGTACGACGCCGAGTTCGACGGCCACCCGCTGACCCTCGCCCGCCGGCTCATGCGGCGGCTGCTGCCGACCGTCCGGCTCGACCCCCGCTTCAAGGCCGAGCCGGACTTCACCTGATCCGTCCGGCGCGATTCCTTTGGGGTGCTTCGGCGGTCAGTACGGCATGACCGCCGTACCGTCAGACGACGAGTTCCGCACCTACAACCAGGGCGTCATCGCCGAGTTCCGGGCCAACCGGGGCACGGTGAGCCGGCCGCCGTTCCCGATCCTGCTGCTCACCACGACCGGCGCGCGCACGGGCCGGCGCACGACCGTGCCGCTCGGCTTCCGCGTGGACGACCGGGATCGCGTGTTCGTGGTCGCCTCGAAGGCGGGCGCGCCGCGGCACCCGTCGTGGTACCACAACCTGCGCGCCGACCCGGCCGTGACGGTCGAGCTCGGCGCCGACGCCTATCCGGCCCGCGCGGTCGTCCTGGCCGGCGAGGAACGCGACCGGTTGTACCGCACGGTGTCGGACGGCACCTCGCCGTACGAGCGGAACACGGACCGGATCTTCCCCGTCATCGTCCTGGAGGGCGTGCCGGCGCCCGGTCAGGAGCAGTCGAACCGGTAGTCGAACGGCCGGTCGGGGCAGCGGGTGCAGACGAACAGGTAGATCCCGCCGGCGTCGCCGAGCATCAGCCCGGCCGGGTTCTGGATCCGCCGCCAGGGATGCTCGTCGTCGGCGTCGAAGTCCCATCCGGCCATCGCCGGGCGGTCCTCGAGCGGCAGCCACCGCTTGTCGTCGCCCCGGTCGAACTCCCAGCCGGCGATCGTGAGGAGATGCTCCATCGTCGCGCCGCAGCCGCATTCCGGCCAGTCCGGCACCTGGGTCCAGCCGGGATATCCGCCCACCTTGGTGCCGGGCGCAACCGCCAGATCCCAGTCGTACTGCCAGCCGCTCTCCCGCTGCACGCGCGCGACGGCGTCGCCGATCTGCGACCAGACCTCGCGCGGCAGATCGTGACTCGGATACTCGGTCACCCGTTCGGGATCGAGCGCGCACGAATCGGGCAGGTGCCGGTCCTCCGCCTCCTGATCCGGCGCGGGCATCTCCTCCAGCCGCTCGCCGACCCGGTCCCTGCTTCGCCACCGCAGCTCGGGCCGCGGCGAACACCACGGCATGTGGTCGAACGGGCACCACAGGACCTGCAGCAGGTCCGTACCGGCGGGGAACGGCAGTTCTGGAACGTCCTCGGCGAACAGCTGCAGGACGGGCACGAGCGGCACGTCGGCCGCGGCGGGCGCAATGTCGCTGTGGTCGTACGGGTCCGGGCCCGAGCAGATCGGCCAGGGCTCATCGGTCGGCCACAGGAGGGGGCCGCCCATGGAGCTCTGGCCGGCGGTCGGCGCCCCGGCCCGGGGATGGAGCCGGACCGTCGTCCTGGCGAACGGCACGACCTGCGGAAAGACCTCGGGTACGGCGATCGGGGCGGCGGCGGTCGTGTGCACGGCGCCGATCGTACGGCAGAGTCCTTGTCGTGCCGCTGGATGAGCTGCCGGCCTGGCTGCCGGCCTGGTGCGCGGAACGCTTGGGCGACGAGCCGGCCGCCGTCCTGTTCGAGCAGCGGTCGGTCTCGTCGGTGTTCGGGCTGCGGCTGACCGGCGGCCGGGACGTCGTGGTGAAGCTGCGGCCGGACGACGGCCGGGCCGCCTCGTGCGTGGCCGCGCAGTTCCGGCTGGCGGAGCGCGGGTTCCCGTGCGCCCGGCCGCTGACCCCCGCCGCCGGCGTCGGCGGGCTGGCCGTGCACGCCGAGGAGTTCCGCCCCGGCGGCGTGCTGCTGCGCGGCGACTCCCCGGACGTCGCGGTGCGGTACGCGGGGGTGTTCGCCCGGCTGATGGCCGAGCTGGCCGACGTGACCGTGGCGGCTCCGCTGCCGAATCCCCGCTGGGTGCGCTGGGATCACGGGGATCCGGGCATCTGGCCGAGCATCGACGTCCTCGACAGGCGGGACCAGCGCGCCGTACCGGGGTGGGTCGTCGAGACGGCCCGCCGGGTCCGTCAACGGCTGCTGGCCGCCGACCTGCCGTGCGTGCTGGGCCACGCCGACTTCGAGGCGCAGAACCTCCGCTGGCAGGACGGTGCGGTCTGGGCCGTGCACGACTGGGACAGCCTGGCCTGGCAACCGGAGGCGGCACTGGTGGGGGCGGCGAGCGGCGTGTTCCCGAAGGTCGGACCGGCGACCCTGCCGCCGATCGAGAGTTCCGAGGCGTTCCTGACGGCCTACCAGGACCTCCGCGGGCGGCGATTCGCGGCGGAGGAGCTGGAGGTCGCGTAGGCGGCCGGCCTGTGGACGGCCGCCCACGATGTGCGGTGGGAGGCGCTGCACGGCAGCATCTCGACGTCCGGCGCCGCGGTCCGCGACCAGGCAGCCGAACGCCTGCGCCGGGCCGGCGCATAGCGCACACCGGAGCCCCGGCTGCTATGGAGCCGGGCCCTTCAGAACAGGGTGTCCGGCGGCTTGTGCGGGCGGTGCGCAACGGTCAGGACCTCGCCCAGGGTGGGCTCGCCGGACCAAGAGCGGCTGATCAGCCCGCGGAGCAGGACCGCCGCGCCCGCCGCGTCCCACAGGGCCCGGTGCGGCCGGCTGCCGGCCGCGTCGACCTCGGTCGTCAGGTCGAGCGTGTCGAGCAGCGCGGTGAGGCTGTGCGACCCGGGAACGGCGAGCTTCCCGGCGAGCTTGAGCGTGTCGAGCAGCGCCGCGGGTGCGACCGTCGGGCAGCGCCGGTGCAGCAACCGCCAGTCGACGCCGATGTTGTGCCCGACGAGGATGCACCCGTCGAGCCGGGCGGCCAGTCCCGGCTCCACGGCGTCCAGGCGCGGCGCGCTGGCGAGCACATCGCCGGTCAGGCCGGGTGAGATCCAGGCGCGCCGCGGTACCGTCCGGCCCGGGTTGACCACCGTGGTGTAGGCCGTGGCCAGGTCCGGCAGGCCGCCCCGCAGCCGGATGGCGGCGAGTTCCAGGATCGCCTCGTCGGCGCCGTCCTGGGCGCCGGTGCCCTCCAGGTCGAAGGCAACGAGCGGCGCGGCCCGCCAGGGTCTCGCCGACCACTCGGCGATGGCGGCGTCGTGCACGTAATCTCCCGAGTGACAGCTCCGTTCGGCTTCGAACTTGGATTATTGCAGCGCATCCGCCCGAGCCTGGCTTGGCGAGGGCGCTGATCCGACCCCGGTGCCCAGCGCTGTCGCGGTCCCGTCCGAAGTGGTCCCCGCCGGGCGTGGCGCTCGTAGCATCCGGTCAGGGAAGCCGGGATGAAGTGCGGGCGGCCGGGGAGGGCGGGCCTCGTGGCGGACGACTGGAACGGCGACGTCTACATCATCAGCGACGAGTCCGCGTACAAGGGCGACGGCCGGATCATCCTGCAGACCGACTCCGCGTGCGAGATGTTCGAGCAGCTCTACGAGGAGGCCAACAAGAACGCGGCGGTCGGGGTCGGGGCCGATGTGCAGGCGCTGGCGCGGGCCGAGCGGGCCTGTCGCGAGGAGACGGCCGCGCGGGTGCCGCCGAAGCCGCCGCCGCAGCCGGTGACGCCCAAGCGGCCGCCGGCCGGGGAGGCCGGGAAGGTCGCGCCGGCCGGGGAGGACTCGCCGCGCGAGCAGGATGCGCCGGACGTGCGGGCCAACCTGAAGATTACGCGGGTACCGTCGCCGGCTGCCGTTGATCCGAAGCGGCCCTCCGACGCGGTGTACGAGCGGGTCGAGCCGAAGCCGCCCAGCGTCATCGGGGCGATTCTCAGCCCCGGGTTCACGCCGGCGGAGGTCGCGGCGATCCTGCAACGGGCCGAACGCAACGAGCCCGAGCCGGGGCAGCCGCATCCGTCGCACGCCGGGCCGGCCGCCGTCCGTCCGCGGCCGGCTGCCGAGGGGGATCCCGTCGACCTGTTCACCGGGGCGTTCACGGTGGCGGGGACGGATCTGGTGGTGCCGACGCCGCTGTTGCCGATCCGGTTCGAGCGGTGCTATCGCAGCGGGCGGCCGTACTACGGGCCGTTCGGGTACGGCTGGGATCACAACTACAACGTCTTCCTGCGCCCGCTCACCGGCGGCGACGTGGCGCTGTGGACCGGGCGGCTGGCCGAGCGGCGGTTCACCGCCGTGGGTGACGGGTTCGAGCCGGAGCCGGGGCTCACCGCGCGCCTCGAGCGGAGCGCCGACGGGTTCGAGCTGGTCCATCCGCAGGGGCTGCGCTGGCAGTTCACGCGGCCCGCCGGGTGGGGCGACGGGCAGCGCACGCCGTTGACGGGCGTCGTCGACCGGTTCCGCAACCGGCTGCGGTTCAGCTACGACGGCCAGGACCGGCTCGCTGCCGTGCTGGACGACGCCGGGCGCGGGTTGCTGCTGCGGTACGGCGACTGCGGCCTCCTCGAACACGTCACCGACGACACCGGAGCGCGGGAGGTGCGCTACGACCACGACGGCGAGGCCGCCCATCTCGTCCGCGTGATCCAGCCCGCGACCGCGCGGTACCCGGGCGGCGTGGTCACCCGGTACGAGTACGACGCGAGCGCCGGGCACCCGGCGATGCGGCACAACATCCTGCGGATCGTGGACGCCGACGGGCGGGTGGCGCTGTCCAACGAGTACGCGGGGCCGGGCGAGGGCTGGTCGTTCAACGCCGTGACCCGCCAGCTGGCGGCCGGCTACGAGTACCGCTTCGCGTACGAGCCGATCCAGTACGTGCCGTCGCTCGAGGAGAACCTCGACGTCCCCGCGACCCGGTCGTGCGCGCGGCGGCCGGACGGGGCGCTGCACACGTACACCTTCAACTGGCGCGGGGACCTGCTCGACCATCGTTTCCGGCTCAACCGCGACCGCACCGCCCGCGTGGTGGTGACCCGGGCCGCCTACGACGCGGCCGGCAACGCCGTCGAGGCGGCCGGCCCGGACGGCGTCCGAGTCCTGCGCACCTACGACACCGCCAACCCGGACCCGTGCGCGCGCGGCAACCTGCTGCGGCTGGAGATCGCCGCGCCGGTCGCCGGGGTCGTGCCGAGCCGGACCCTGTTCGAGGCGAAGTACGAGCCGCGGTACCAGCTGCCGACCGAGGTCAGCGCCGAGGGGCAGGGCACCACGCGGCTGCGCTACGACTTCGACGTCTCGCCCGCCGGCGCCACCGGACGGCTCGCCCGCGTCGAGCTGCCGCCCACGACCCTCGACGACGGCACGGTGCAGCCGTCGGTACTGACCATCGAGCACAACCCCGCCGGTCAGCCGGTCGCCGCGGTGTCCGCCGAGGGGCGCCGCGTGGAGCTGGAGTACCTGAGCGGCGGGCGCACCGGCGGCTTCGTGCACCGGACGGTCACCGATCCGGAGACGGCCGCGCTCACCACCGCCGTCGGCTACGACCCGCTCGGCTTCCCCGCGGCGCTGACCGCGCCCGGCGGGCGGCGCACCGGGCTGCGGCACAACCTGCTCGGACAGGTCGAGGAGGTGACCGCGCCCGAGGTGGACGGGGTCGGCGCGGCGGTCCGGCGGTGGCTGGACGACTCCGGCGGCCTCGTGCAGCTGACCCGGCCCGGCGCCCGGCCCGGCGACGAGGTCACCGACCGGATCGTGCGCGACGCCCTCGGCCACGCGGTGCGGGCGACCGCCGCCGCCGGGGACCCGGCCGAACGGCGGTACCGGCAGAAGGTCGACGCGGACGGCCGCGCGCTCACCACCTGGAGCCCCGGCGGCCTGCGCGTCGACAGCGTGTACGGCGAGAACGGCGCCCTCGTCCGCCGGACCGAGGCCACCGGCACGAGCACCGCCCGGACCAGCACGTACGCGCACGACCTCGCCGGCCGGGTGACCCGGGCGACGAACCCGCTCGGCCAGGTCACCCGGGTCGGGTACGACGTGTGGGGCCGCGTCCGCAGCGTCACGCGGCCGTCGGGCGCGGTGTGGACGTACACCTGGGGCCCCGGCGACCGGGTCGTGGCGGTGGGCGTCGCCGAGGCCGACGGCACCCCGCTGGCCCGCACCACCTACGACTACGACGAGCGCGGCCGGCAGCGCTCGCAGACCCGGTGGGCGTTCGACACCGACCCGGCGCGGGCCGTGCCGCTGACGACGAGCTACCGCTACGACGCCGACGACAACGTCACCGCCGTCCAGCCGCCGCGGGGTGCGCCGTGGACGTACCGGTACGACGGCTGCGGGCGGCTGTCCGCGGCCACCGACCCGCTGGGCGGCGTGCGCACCATCGGCTACGACGCGACCGGCGACCTCGTCTCCCTCACCGTCAGCGAGCAGGGCGTGTCCACGGTGCACGCCTACACGTACGACGGCCGCGGCCGCCTCACCGGCACGCAGGTCGCGGGCGGCGTCACGCAGCTGCGCTACGACAACCGTGACGTGCTCGCGGAACGGGTGGCCGAGGGCGTGCGTACCGACTTCGAGACCGACCCGCACGGCAACGTGACCGCGACCGTCGTCGACCCGGCCGGGCTCGCGCTGCGCACGCAGGTCGGGTACGACGCCGACGGCCGGGCCGTGACCTGCACCGACCCGGCCGGCCGGGTCACCGCCTGGCGGCGCGACGCGTTCGGCGAGCCGGTCGCCGTCACCGGCCCCGACGGCCTGACCTGGCAGCGGTCCTTCGACCCGGTCCAGCGCTCGCTGCGCCGGCGGACGCCGTCGGGCAACGAGACCACGCTGACCTTCGGCGCGCACCCGGGGCCGGTCGCGCTGACGTCCGCCGCCGCGCCCGGCTACGACCCGGTGCCGGCGTACGCGTTCGGGTACGACGGCCTGGGCCGGCTGACCCGGGCGGCCGACGGCGCGACGGAGATCCGCCGCCGGTTCGACAGCCTCGGGCGGCTCGTCGAGGAGCGGGCCGCCGGGCGGACGGTGCGGCTGGCGTACGACGACACGACCGGCTCCGTCGACCTCGTGTACCCCGACGGGCGCACCGAACGCACCGAGCACACCCCCGACGGGCGCCCGGCGCGGGTCGTGCTGACGGCGGCCGGCACCCTGGGCGGCACGCCCGGCGACGTGCTGCTCGACCTCGCGTACACCGCGCAGGGCCACCTCGGCCGGGCGACCTACGGCAACGGGGTGCGCGCCGACTACGGCCGCGACACGCTGGGCCGGCCGGTGCGCGTGGACTACACCACCGGCGCGGCCGTGCTGGAGTCCTGCCGCATCCGCCACGACGACCGCGGCCACCGGGCGCTCGTGCAGTGCCTCGGCACGCCCGGCGCCGACGTCCTGCACGGCTTCGACGGGGCCGGGCGGCTCGTCGAGGCGCACTGGAGCCTCGGCCTCGGCCCGCTGCCCGACGCGAGCACCGCGGCGGCCCAGGCGGCCCAGGTCGACGCGGCGCGGCTCGCCGCGGCCGGCGCGCCCGGCGTCGCGTACGAGCTCGACGGCGGGGACGGCCGGGTGGCGCGCCGCGGCCGCAACGGCGGGGTCCCGGACCTGGTCTACGGCACCGGCGCCGACCACCGCATCGTGCAGGCGGGTGCGGAGGCGCTCGGCTACGGCCCGGACGGGCAGTGCACCGCCGACGGCCGGTTCCGCTACCGCCTCGACGCCCTCGGCCGGGTCGTCGCCGTCACCGAGGCCGCCACCGGCACGGTCGTGGCGGAGCTGCGCCGCGACCCGTTGTCGCGGGTCCGCTCCGGCACCAGCGGCGGCACGCCCTTCGAGCGCTGGTACGCCGGGGACGCCGTGCACGAGACGATCGGCGGCGGGCTGCGGCAGACCTCGCCGCATCCGCTCTGGCCGGCGCCGCTGTGCACGGTGGACGGGGCCGGTCCGCACTACCAGCACCAGGACGACGCCTGGTCGACGATCCTCGTCACCGACGGCGCCGGCGGTGTCCAGCGGCGGCTGCGGTACGACCCGTTCGGCGCCCCGGCCGGGTTCACCGCCGACGGCACGCCCGAGCCCGGCGTCCCCGCCGGCGTCCTGTGGCGGGGCATGCCGCCGCTGGGTGACACCGGCCTGTACGAGACGCCGCAACGCCTCTACGCCCCCGCCCTCGGCGCGTTCCTCGACCGCGACCCCCTGCTGTACGCCGACAGCCCCTCGCCCTACGTGTTCGCCGGCCACAACCCCGCCGACCACGCCGACCCGACCGGATGGGCCAAGCAGGCGCTCGGCGGGCCGAGCCTGCCGCGGCAGGCCTGGGACTGGTTCTCCGGAGAAGCCAAGAAGCCGCTCTGGTACTACGACCCGCACGACCCCAGCGACCTGCTCCCGCAGCACCGGGGCGTGGACACCGGCAACGTCGCGACCGACCTCCTGGCCAACGCGTTCATCGGCGTCAGCAACTTCCTCGCCCGGCTGATCAACCTGCCGGGCAACCTGCTGGCCATCGGCAAGCACGGCCTGCGCGGGATCGGCTGGTCCGACTCCGATCTCGAGGCGCTCGACATCATGCTCGTCGAGACGCGCCTGGCCGAGGTGTTCAAGGGCGCCGGTTACCTGGCCACGCTGGCCGCCGACGCGCTGGGCTGGCGGCGCGCCGTCGCGCCGGCGGCGGGCATCGTGGCGACGGCCTCGCGCAGCCGGTCGCTGCCGGTCGTGGCGGCGGAGCTCGAGGGGCCGCCGCTGCCCGAGGTGATCATCCACTACGACCCGGTGATGCGGGTCAACCCCACCACCGCCAACTGGGTGCGGTCGGTGCTGGAGTGGGCGATGACCGAGCAGGGGTACTTCGAGCGCGGCGTGCGCCCCGTCGCGCTGGACAACCGCCTGCGCCGCTGGGCCCGCCGCTGGATGGACCTCATGGGTCACGACCGCGAGGGGCTGCAGGCGATGCACCCGATCGACGACCTCATGGGCGGCTCGTGGCGGCGCGGCGGCGACGTCGGCACCACGTACTACTTCGGCGAGACGGAGATCAACGGGGCGTTCGGGCGGATGGTCTCCAACGAGCTGGGCCGGCTCGGCGTGCGGGCACCGGGCCAGCGCTTCACCGTCCGCTTCGTCGGCAGCTGGCCGGCCTACGCCGACGTGCCGCCGATCGCGCCGATCGCCTCGCCGCCGGGGCTCACGTCGCAGTACCTGCAGGACCTGGCCGCCGCGCAGCGCCGGCCGTAGACCGGGCGACGGCCAGGCCCACCTGCTCCAGGCGGAGCCGCTGCAGCGTCTGCGGCGAGACCTCCAGCCGGTCCGCGAGGTCCGCCGCCGACCCGGCCGCCAGCTCGGACAGCGGCAGCGCGGCGACCCGGTCGGCGGCCTCGCCGAGCTCCTCGCGCAACCCGCGGGACAGCACGACCCGGTCGTGGCCCTCGCGCAGCCGGTCGCGCAGCCGCGGGGCCAGCAGCGCCCGGGTGGCGAGATCGGTCTCGGCGAACGTGTGCTCGCCCACCGCGTACCGGCGCGGGCTGTTGACGCTCGCGACGATGAACTCCTTGAGGTCCGCGGCCATCGCGTTGACGCCCCGCAGTGCGGTGTCGTGCCCGGCCGGCAGGGTGAACCTTTGCGGCAGCGGCGCCTCGAACGTCACGTACGGGTGCTCCGGCTCCAGCCGGTCGCGGTCGTCCGGGGTGTGGATCCGCGGCGGGCGGCCCTCCTCGCCGAACTCCAGGCACGCCTGCAGGTGCCGGCCGGTGGCGAAGGCGCCGCTGCTGACCATCTCGTCGACGACCGGGTGCGGCTCGGCCTGCTCGCCGTACACGACGTAGGTCGCGGTGAGGACCGCGTGCGTCATCGGGGTGGACGGGTAGCTCTCGGGATGGGCGGGCGGCTTCGGCGGGTTGGGGTACGCCGTCGTCACGATCTGGATGTAGTCGTTGAAGACCGTCACCACCCGCTCGGCGTTGATGATGTCCGTGAGGTGCTCGTCGTAGCCGCCGTTGCCGCGCGACTTGTCGACCCGGAACCCGGCCGGCAGTTTCACCTCGGTGACGATCGTCCGCGGCGGGTCGGCGGCCGGGTTGGAGAACCACTCGCTGACGCCGACCTCGCCCGGCTGCTGGAACTGGTCGCGCACCATGCGCGTGACCGTGCGCGTCGTCCTGGCCACGTGCATGGTGTCCAGGTGCGCCGACACGCACAGCATCCTGGCGCTCCTGGGCTGCTCGACGACGAAGAAGAACTCCTGGATGCCCTCCAGCTTGCGCATCCAGTTCAGGCCGTCCTTGCCGTCGCCGAGCTGCGCGGCGAGCGTGTGCGGCCGCGGGAAGAGCACGAACAGCGCCCGGTTGGTGCCCAGGTGGTACGAGTCGAGCTGGTGGTACATCTGGGTCAGCTGCGTGCTGTGCGACGTCGTCTCGCGCCGCTCCTGGCTGGCGTCGGACTGGTTGATGTCGACCTGGGTGCTGCTCCAGCCCTGCTTCGTCGTCGACTCCAGGCCGTAGGTGCCGGCGACGGAGCCGTACCCGGGCACGCCGGCCGCGATCGCCAGCGACCCCGACTCCTTGTCCGACGACTCCGTCGAGCGCGTCGTGCTGTTGCCCTTCGTCACCTGCAGCCCGGTCGACGAGCGGCTCATCAGCTCGCCGGTCTCGGTGACCGCCTCGAACACCTCGCGCTTCTTCGGCTCGAAGTCGGTGATCACCGGCATCGACGCGAAGTCCCGCCCGCGCACGAGCCCGGGCCCGGACGTGAACGCCACCTGCGCCAGCGCGCCCACGCACGGGAAGTAGCTGTCCAGGAAGCGCGAGATCGCGGTCCAGGCCGCGGCCGCGTACGCGTCCTCGCCCTGCGGGCGGGCCGGCAGCTCCTCCCGGGTCGGCTGATATCCGGTGATCGAGCAGACCACCCGGAAGTACACGATCCGGCTGTCGGCGTACTCGGGCTGGTCCACCTCCGGCAGGAAGTAGAACAGCGCGAGCGAGCTGCGCCACTTCAGCGGGTACCGCGCGAAATCGACCCCACCGGCCAGCATGTCGCCGCTGGCGAGCACGCGCCGCCACGGGATGTCGACGGGTAACGGCAGCAGGTTGAGCGACATGTCGGCTCCTCTCGGCAGCGCCGCCAGCATCCCGCGGATCGCCGGACCGGACCACCGAAGTGTCGGAAACACCGCTCACGAGGTGCGCAGGGCGTCGGTCGGGTTCAGGCGGGCGGCCCGGACCGCCGGGTAGAGGCCCGCGGCCGCCCCGATGACCAGGGCGGCGCCGAGCCCCGCCCACACCCCGTCCGCCGGCAGCAGCGGTTGCCAGCCGCGGTAGGTCGCGACCGCATACGTGACCGCGGCGGCCAGGACCGTGCCGGCCACGCCGCCGAGGGCGGACAACAGCAGCGACTCGCCCAGGAACTGCACGGCGATGTGGCCGCGGGCGGCGCCGAGGGCGCGGCGCAGGCCGATCTCGGTGCGCCGCTCCAGCACGGAGATGACCATGACGTTGGCGATGCCGACGCCGCCGACGAGCAGGGCCACGGCGCCGAGGCCGAGCAGGAGGGCGGTGGTCGAGTCGGCGACGAGGAGGCGGGAGGCCAGGGCGTCCGACGGGCGGCTGACCGTGACGCTGCCGGGCTCGGCCGGGTTGGCCGCGCGGCCCAGCGCGGTGGCGACCTGGGCGGTGCGGGCGGGGTCGGTGCGCACGTACAGGCGGGTCGGGTGGCCGTCGTAGCCGAAGTACTCGGCGGCGACCGGCTCCCCGATCAGCACCGCGCGGTCGATCTCCGGGGCGAGCTCGAACGGGCGCAGGATGCCGGCGACGGCGAACCAGTGCCCGCCCACCCAGATGCGGGTGCCGGGGTCGGCGCTGGTGATGCCGAGCGCGGAGGCGGCGGCGTGGCCGAGGACGGCGACCGGGTACCGGACGGTGGACCCGTTGAGGAAGACGCCCGTTTCCAGGTGGCCGTCGAGGGTGTCGAGCAGCGTGGGTTCGGTCGTGCGGACCTCGATGCCGCCGCCGCGGTACGACGGGATCCGGTCGGTGCGGAAGACCTGGACGTCCCGGACGGCGGCGGTGGCGGTGACCTTGTCCACGCCCCCCGTGCGCGACACGCCGGCCGGGGCGGTCGGCGGCAGCTTGGCCTCGTCGCCGCCGACGCGGGTGCCGTTGGCCACGGTGAGCAGGTCGGTGCCGAGGCGGTCGATCCGGGCGAGGAGGTCGGCCTGGCTGGAGCGGGCGATGCCGAGCACGCCGGCGATGGCGGCGATGCCGATCGCGATGCCCAATGTGGACAGTGCGGCGCGCAGGGTGCGGCTGCGCAGGCCCAGGGTGGCCAGGGCCGGCAGGTCGGCGGCGAGCACCCGTGATCTCATGCGACATCCCCAGAATCGGTTGCGATCCGGCCGTCGTGCAGGCGGACCTGGCGCGGGCAGGCGGCGGCGACGGTGGCGTCGTGGGTGATGACGAGCAGGGTCACGCCGCCGGCGTTCAGGTCCTGCAGCAGGGCGAGGATCTGGGCGCCGGTGGCGCTGTCGAGGTTGCCGGTCGGCTCGTCGGCGAGGACCAGCGCGGGCCGGCCGACGATGGCGCGGGCGATCGCCACCCGCTGGCGCTCGCCGCCGGAGAGTTTGCCCGCCTGGTGTACGGCACGATGCGCCAGCCCCACCCGCTCCAGTGCCTCGGCCGCGGCGCGGCGGCGGTGGCGGGCGGGCACACCGCGGTACAACAGGCCGGTGGCGACGTTGTCCACAGCGGACAGTTGGTCGAGGAGGAAGAACTGCTGGAACACGACGCCGAGGGCGTGCGCGCGCAGGCCCGACAGCTGGCGGTCGGTGAGGTGCTCGACGGCCCGGCCGGCCAGGTGGACCGTGCCCGACGTGGGGCGGTCCAGGCCGGCGGCGAGGTTGAGCAGGGTGGTCTTGCCGGAGCCGGAGGGCCCGACCACGGCCACCATTTCGCCGGTACCCACGGTCAGGTCCACGCCCCGCAGCGACTCGACCGGCGGGGTGCCCGGGTAGGTCCGGCCCGCGTTGTGCAGGCGCAGCACGACGTCGCTCACGAGGCCGGCACCTCGACCCGGGCGCCCTCGGCCAGTCCCTCGCCGGAGACCTCGACCGTGCCGGCGTTCTCGTCGAAGAGCCCCGGTTGTACCGTCACGAGCCGCCGCCCCGCCGCGTCCACGACGGCGACCTGGTAGCCGCCGCCCGCCCCGGCCAGCAGCGCGGTCACCGGCACGAGCAGCACGTCGCGCCGCTGCGCACCGGTGATCGAGACCTGCACGGGGGCCTGGTCGAGCACCGGCGCGCCGGGCGGGAGCGTGACGGTCACGATCATCGGTACCGTCGCCGGCCCGGGCTGCCCGTTCCCCTCCGTGGCCACCGTGGCGACCGTGCCGATCTCGCGCACCGTGCCGGCGACCGCCGCGTTCAGCCCGGGCACCGACACCTGCACCGGGTCGCCGGCGTGGACGGTGGCCTGCCGGGAGGCGGTCAGCGCGACGCGCACGACGCGGGCGGTCGACGACGCCGACAGCACCGGCGCGCCGGGCCCGGCCGAGCCGCCGGGCTGGACGAGGGCCTCGCCGGCGCGCAGCGCGCCGGGCAGGAACACGATCTGGCCTAGCGGCAGCTGCCCGGTGCGCTCGGCGACGGGCAACCCGCGGGCCTTCTGCCAGCGCCGGATCGCCGTCGCCGTGGCGTCGGTGAAGTGCCGGTCGACGGTGATGCCGTGCTGCGGGTCGAGGCCGAGCTCGACGAGGTTCTGCTCGAGCTGCTGCACGTCCGCGCCGTCGCTCATGCCGAGGGCGAAGTCGCGGTAGGCGGGCGTGGTGCCGTAGAGCAGCACGGCCGGGACGCCGCCGACCGCGAACAGATCGGCGCCGCGCACGACCGCGGTCCCGGGCGCGGCCACGGCGGTCACCACGCCCCCGGGCAACTGGCTGGCGATCGTGTACGCCCCGTCGAAGCCCAGCGCGCCGGCCACCTGGACGCGGGCCGTCACATCGCCGCGGGTCACCGGCGCGGTCGTCGTGCGCACCTGCGGCTCGGCGACCGGCGCGGCGGCGGGCCGGCGGGTCACCGCCCAGCCGACCACGCCGGCCGCGACCGCGAGCACCGCGGCGCCGCCCGTCCATCCCCGGCCCCTCACGAGATCGCGATCTTCTTGTCGTAGAGGTGCTTGCACGCGTCGATGGCGCTCAGCACCCGCTCGGACTTGCCCTCCTGCTCCAGCGGGGTACCGACGAGCGGGAAGGTGCCGTCGGGCTTCGGGTCGGGGAAGCCCTCGATGCCCTGGTCGCGCATGCACTTGGCGAACTCGCGCAGCTTCCGCATGTCGTCCGGGCCGGGCGTCGGGTCCCGGTGCGGGTCCGCCAGCGACATCGACTCGTCCATGATCGCCTTGCAGTCGGGCTGCTGCTCCATGATCGAGCGGATCTGCTCCTTGAGCTCCACGCCCTCGGCCGGCCAGACCAGATCGCCGTTCTGGATCTCGGGGTCCGGGAAGGCCGGGTACCCGTGGTCGCGGGCGCACTGCGCGAAGCGGCGCCCGATGCTCAGCGCCCGGTCCGAGTCGAAGCTTCCGCTCGGCGCCGCACCCGGGCCGCCGGCACCGGACGAGCAGGCGGTCAGGCCGCCGGCCAGCGCGGCCAGCAGGGCGATCGCCATCAACGGTCGACGTGTCATGGGCCCAGCCTGGCCGCCCGGACCGCCGCGCGCGTCTGGCCGCCGGCCGACCCCGGGATCTGTCGCACGACGGATGTCCGGGCCCGCTGCCCCACGTACGCTGGGCCGATGCAGATCGGTCCCGGGCGCCGCCGGCTCTGGCTGGACGTCGCGCTCATCGCCGCGCTCGTCGCCGCGACCGTACTGTGGAGCGACCTCCCCCGGATGTTCGGCGAACCGGACGACAAGGTCCTGTACACGTTCGGCTCGGCGGCGGCGTGGCGCACCCACGTGCTGTGGTGGTGGCTGTTCGGCGTGCCGGCCGTCGCCGCGATCCCGCTGCGGCACCGCCGGCCGCTCGCCGCGATGCTCCTGGCCGCGGTCGGGGCCACCGCGCACCTGCTCGACCCGTTCCTGAAGTCGCCGCCGCTGGACGCCGCCGCGCTGGTCGTCCTGTACGCGCTGGCCGGCTCGCACCACGCCCGCCGGACCGTCGTGGCCGTGCTGGTCGCCGCCGAGGCGGTGCTGTTCGCCGGTGGCCTGGGCAACCAGCTCGCGCTGTCCGCCGGGCCGAGCGCCACGTCCCCGGCCACGCGCGGCGAACGGCTGAGCAAGGCGGCGTACGGCATGCTGGACGGCAACCTCCTGCCGGCCCTGCTCGAGGTCGTCCGGTGGGTGAGCGTGCCCGCGCTGCTGCTCGCGGCCACCTGGGCGGTCGCCGACAGCGCGCGGACCCGCCGGGCGCACCTCGCGACGCTGCAGGCCCGCGCCGACGACCTGGAGCGCGAGCAGCAGCAGCGCACCGCCCTCGCCGTCGCCGCCGAGCGCGGCCGCATCACCCGCGAGCTGCACGACGTCGTCGCGCACGGGCTGTCCGTGATGGTCGTGCAGGCGCAGGGCGCGAAGGCGATGCTGACCCGCCGGCCCGAGCGCACCGACGCGGCGCTGGGCAACATCGTCACCACCGGCCGCGCCTCCCTGGCCGAGATGCGCCGACTGCTCGGCCTGGTGCGCACCGAGCCGCACCCGGAGCTGGCGCCCCAGCCGGGCCTGGCCACCCTGCCCGGCCTGGTCGACCGGGTGCGGGACAGCGGTACGCCGGTCGACTTCCGGGTCACCGGGGAGCCGCCGACGCTGCCGGCCGTCGTCGAGCTGGCGACCTACCGCATCGTCCAGGAGGCGCTGACGAACGCGCTCAAGCACGCGACGCCGGGGGCGCGCTGCACGGTCGGCCTCGCGTTCGACGCCGCCGGCGTGACCGTCCGGGTGGCCGACGACGGCGAGCCGGTGCCCGAACCGGTGCCCGGCAACGGCCTGCGCGGCCTCACCGAGCGGGTCCGCGCCCTCGGCGGCGACCTGCGGGCCGGCCCCGCGGACGGCGGCGGGTTCGAGGTGCGGGCCCGGCTCCCCGTCGCCGCCACGCCCGCGGAGCTCGCCGCGTGATCCGTCTCGTGATCGCCGACGACCAGCTGCTGGTCCGGGCCGGGTTTCATATGATCATCGACGGTACCGACGACATGGCGGTTGTCGGCGAGGCCGCGGACGGGCTGCAGGTGCTGGCGGTCGTCGCCGCCACCCGCCCGGACGTCGTGCTCATGGACGTGCGCATGCCCGGCATCGACGGCATCGAGGCGACCCGCCGCATCCGGGCCGCGCGCCCGCCCGGGGAGCCACCGCACGTGATCATCCTGACGACGTTCGACCTCGACGAGTACGTCTACGCGGGCCTGCGCGCGGGCGCGGCCGGCTTCCTGCTCAAGGACACCCTCGACGGCGAGCTGCTGCAGGCCGTGCGGGCCGTCGCGGGCGGGCACAACGTCGCCGCGCCGACCGTCACCCGCCGCCTCGTGCAGCACTTCGTCGCCACCGGCCCGCGCATCGTCGACACCGCGCCGCTGGCCACCCTGACCACCCGCGAGCGCGACGTCCTCGAGCGCATCGCCGAGGGCCTGTCGAACCAGGAGATCGGCGACCGCCTCGCGATCTCCGAGGGCACGGTCAAGACGCACGTCAGCCGCATCCTGGCCAAGCTCGGCCTGCGCGACCGCATCCACGCCGTCATCTACGCCCACCAGACCGGCGTGGCGCGGTAGGCCGCCGCGTTGCCCGGTCGGGGCCGGTCAGGTAGGTTTTTGCCCGGAGTGCCGGGAAGTCTGGTCGGCGTGTGTGTTCGCCGTGCCCACCGACAGGACCCCGCATGACCCTGCTGCTGTGCTTCGCCGCCACCCTGCTCCTGGCGGTGCTGCTGTCCGCGCTCGCGCACCGCACGGTGCTGTCCACCGCCGTGGTGTTCCTCGCGGCCGGGTTCGTGCTCGGCGACGGTGTGACCGGCGTGATCCACGTGACGGCGCAGTCGCCGATCGTGGCGCAGCTCGCGGAGCTGGCCCTGTTCGCGGTGCTGTTCACCGACGGCATGCGGGTCGGCTGGAGCGACCTGCGCAGCGCCTGGCGGCTGCCGGGCCGGGCCCTGGGCTGGGGCCTGCCGCTGACGCTGCTCATCACCGCCGTCATCGCGCACTACCTGGCCGGGCTGGGCTGGGCCGAGTCGCTGCTCATCGGGGCGATCCTGGCCCCGACCGACCCGGTCTTCGCCGCCGCGCTGGTCGGCAACGACAAGGTCCCGGCCCGGCTGCGGCACCTGCTCAACGTCGAGTCCGGGGTCAACGACGGGCTCGCCCTGCCGTTCGTGATCGTGTTGCTCGCCGTCGCGGCCGGCTCCCACGAGCTGCATCTCGGCGAGATCGGCCTCGAGCTCGTCGGCGGCATCGCGATCGGGATCGTCGTGCCGTGGGTGGCGATCAGGCTCGAACGGACCCGGCTGTTCGCGGTGTCGGAGCAGTACCTGCCGCTCAACGCCGTCGCGATCGGGCTGCTCGTGCTCGGCCTGGGCAAGGTGACCCACGCGAACCTGTTCCTGGCCGTGTTCGCCGCCGGGATCACCGTGGCCACCATCGGCCGCCGCGAGCGGGAGGCGTTCGAGCACTTCGGCGAGCTCGTCGCCGAGATCTTCAAGCTCGTCGCGCTGCTGGTCTTCGGCGCGCTGCTCACCCCCGGCCTGTTCGGCGGCATAGGCTGGGCCGGGTGGGCGTTCGCGGTCCTGGCCCTGGTCCTGGCCCGGCCGCTCGCCCTGTGGGTGTCGTTCCTGCGCTCCGGGCTGAGCGCGCGGGAGCAGGCGGCCGCCATGTGGTTCGGGCCCAAGGGGTTCGCCTCGGTCGTCTACGGGCTGCTGGTCCTGGCCTCCGGGATCGCCGCCGCCGAGCCGGTGTTCGCGCTCGTCGCCGTGACGATCGTGCTGAGCATCGTGCTGCACTCCTCCACCGACATCGTCGTCGCCCGCGGCTTCACCCCCGAGCTCATGCCGGCCTGGCAGCAGCGGCTCGCCACCAAGGGCCGGCAGCTGCTGCGCCGCCCGCCGACCGAAGGGACCACGCCATGAAGGCCCGCGATCTCGCCGCCGAGTTTCCGGTGGTACGCCCCGACACTCCGGCGATCGAGGCGGCGCGGCTCCTGGCCGGGCAGGACCTGCCGGGGCTGATCGTGCTCGACGAGCGCGGCTACCCGTTCACGATCCTGGCCGGCACGCAGGTGCTGCGCATGGCGGTACCGCAGTACTGCCAGGACGATCCCGCCCTGGCCCGGGTCGTCGACGAGCCGGCCGCGGACCTGCTGCTGCGCGAGCTCGGCGACCGTACCGTGGCCCAGGCCCTGCCCGCCGAGAAGCGTGAGCTGGCCGTCGTCGCCGCGGACGCCACGGTACTGGAGATCGCCGCCGTGATGGCCCGCACCCGGACCCCGCTCGTCGCGGTCGTCGACAAGCAGCGCAACCTGCTCGGCGCGATCACCCTGGACGCGCTGCTCGACCGGATGCTCGCCGAGTGAGTATTACCGCCTGGATCGCCGTCGCCGTGTTCGCCGGCGCGTACGTGCTCATCGCCACCGAGTGGGTCCACCGCGTCGCCGCCGCGCTCGGCGGGGCGGTCCTGATGCTGCTGATCGGCGCCACCGACGCCGAACACGCGTTCTTCTCCGCCGAGTCCGGCATCGACTGGAACGTCATCGTCCTGCTGCTCGGCATGATGCTCATCGTCGCCGTGCTCAAACGCACCGGCGCGTTCGAGTACCTGGCCATCTGGGCGGTCAAACGCGCCCGCGGCCGGCCGTTCCCGGTCATGGTCATCCTCGTCGTGGTGACCGCGGTCGCCTCGGCGATGCTGGACAACGTCACCACCGTGCTGCTCATCGCCCCGGTCACGTTCCTGGTCTGCCAGCGCCTCGCGGTGCCGGTCGCGCCGTACCTCATCGCGGAGGCCATGGCCAGCAACATCGGCGGCACCGCCACGCTCGTCGGCGACCCGCCCAACATCATCATCGCCAGCCGGGCCGGGCTGTCGTACAACGACTTCCTCAACCACCTCGCCCCGCTGATCGCGGTGCTGGTCGTCGTGTTCGTCGCGCTGTGCCGGGTGATGTTCCGCTCCGCGTTCCGCTACGACCCGGAGCGGGCCGCCACGGTGACGCGGCTGCGGGAGCGCGACGCGATCCGCGACCCGCGGCTGCTCGTGCTCAGCCTGGCCGTGCTCGCGCTCGTCACCGCCGCGTTCGTCCTGCACTCGGTCGTGCACCTCGAGCCGTCCGTGGTGGCGATCGTCGGCGGCCTGGCGCTGCTGGCGCTGTCCCGGCTCGACACCGGCGAGGTCGTCAAGGACGTCGAATGGCCGACCCTCGCGTTCTTCGCCGGGCTGTTCGTCATGGTCGGCGCGCTCGTGCACACCGGCGCCGTCGGCACCCTGTCCCGCTCGATCGCCGACGCGGTCGCCGGCGACCCGCACCTGGCCGCGATGGGCCTGCTCGGCGGGTCCGCGGTGCTCTCGGCGATCGTCGACAACATCCCGTACGTCGCCACGATGACCCCGATCGTCGCCGACCTCGCCGCCGCCGAGGGCAGCCACGGCGGCCCGCACGTGCTGTGGTGGGCCCTCGCCCTCGGCGCCGACCTCGGCGGCAACGCCACCGCCGTCGGGGCGTCGGCCAACGTCGTCATCCTCGGCCTGGCCGAGCGGGCCGGGCAGCGGATCAGCTTCTGGCAGTTCACCAAGTACGGCCTCGTCGCCGCCGCCGTCACCGTCGCGATCTCCGCGGTGTACCTCTGGCTGCGCTACCTCGCCTTCACCTGATCCGGCGGGGTCCGGCCGAACGCGGCGACCCGCCCGGCGACCGCGGGCCAGTCCGGCGCGCACCACACGAAGTGCCCCGCGGCCCGGCTCTCCACCAGCTCGGCGCGGGGCAGCCCGGCGACGAGCGCCTCGGCGTGCGCGAACGGCACCCCGCCGTCGGTGCGCGACGCGACCACCAGCGCCGGCTGGGTCACCGCGGCGCACAGGTCCGGCGCCGGGCGCATGTCGCGCACGAAGCCGCGGCCCGACCGCATCGCCGCGAACAGCCGCAGCAGCATCTCGGCGTCGCCGTCGGTCAGCTCCGCCGGGCCGCGGACGGTCGACAGCGGGGACAGCAACGAGCCGAGCGCCCGCCGGCCCCGGGCGCGCAGCAGCATCCGGATGCCCGCCCACGTGGCCGCCTCGACGCCGGGCGCGAAGACGATCCGGCCGCCGATGCGGGTCCGCCGGTCCGGCCACGGCAGCGGGCCGACCGCGCTGACGAGGACCAGCCGCTCGACCAGGTCGGGGTGCCGGGCGGCCAGCGCGACCGCGGTCGGGCCGCCGCCGGAGATCCCGACGACCGCCGCGACGCGGGCCACATCCAGGTCCGCGCACAGCGCCCGGACGGTGTCCGTGTACGCGGCCACGGTCCGGCCGCTGCGCACCGGGGTCCGGCCGTACCCGGGCCGCGAGGGCGCCAGGACCGAGAAGCCGGCCGCGGCGAACGGCTCCTCCCCCAGCGCCAGCCCGGCCCGCATGTGCCCGCCGTGCAGGATGAGCAGGACGTCGTCGCCGCGCCGCTCGAAGCGGAACTCGACCGGCCCGCCCGCGGTCGCGCGCACCTCGGTCGGCAGCGGCGCCATGCGAGGCCGCGCCACCTCAGGCCTCCGCGCTGACGTAGCCGGGCCGGTGAACCGGGGTCGCGGCCGGGCGGCGGGTCCACAGCACCAGGGTGGCGGCCGCCGCGGACACGGCCGAGCCGAGCAGGACGGCCAGCCGGGCGTGCTCGTCCGCGACGCTGCCGGAGCCGAACGCGAGCTCGGCGATCAGCAGCGCCACCGTGAACCCGATCCCGGACAGCAGCCCGGCCGCCACCAGGTCGCGGCGGCCCAGCCCGCGCGGGAGGGCCGCGCCCGTCAGCCGCCGCGCGAGCCAGGTCGCGCCCAGCACCCCGACTGGTTTCCCGAGGATCAGTCCGGCGAGCACACCGAGGGTGACCGGGTCCCGCAGTGCCGCGCCGAACGACGCCGCACCGGCAAGCGGTACACCCGCGGCGAAAAAGGCGAAGACGGGCACCGCGAATCCGGCCGACACCGGCCGCCACCGGTGCTCCAACCGGCCCGCGACGTCGTCACCGCCGGACGGGCGGACCGGCACCGTGAACGCCAGCAGCACGCCCGCCACGGTGGCGTGCACCCCGGAGGCGTGCACCAGCAGCCACACCGCCACCGCCAGCGGTCCGAGCAGCCAGCGGGTGGGCGGTCCGCCGCGGCGCACCACCCACGCGAACGCGGCGAGCGGCACCAGCGCGGCCAGCAGCGGCAGCACCGCGAGCGCCGCGGTGTACGCCACCGCGATGATGCCGATCGCGAGGAGGTCGTCGACCACGGCCAGGGTGAGCAGGAACGTGCGCAGCGCCGGCGGCACCCGGGAACCGGCCATCGCCAGAACCGCGAGCGCGAACGCGATGTCGGTCGCCGTCGGCACCGCCCAGCCCTCCGGCGCACCGCCGGCCCGACCGTTGACCAGCAGATACAGCATCGCCGGTACCGCCATGCCCCCGACGGCCGCCGCCACCGGCAGCACCGCCCGGCGCGGGTCGCGCAGGTCCCCGGCCACGAACTCCCGTTTGAGCTCCAGCCCCGCGACGAAGAAGAACACCGCGAGCAGCCCGTCGGCCGCCCACGCCGCCAGGCTCAGGTCCAGATGCCACGCCTCCGGGCCGAACCGCAGCTCGGCGAGGTGCGCGTAGCCGGCGGGCCACGGTGAGTTCGCCCATCCGAACGCGGCCAGGGCGGCCGCGAGCAGCAGCAGCCCGCCCACGGTCTCGGTGCGCAGCAATTCGGCGATTCGGCGGGTCGCAGCCATGAAACTCCTCCGGGGTCGGTCGGCACCACCATCGCCGACCAGACTTCCCGGCACACCATGAACCAGCCTATCCGCGGACCGCGGCGACGCAACGCCCCGAAACCCGAGTGCTCCCGTCGGCGGCCCGATTCCAACCTGCCCGGCGACCATGACGAACACCGCACGGGTTCATGACAACACCGCGACGTCGGGTTCAGAAGGAGCCGCAGGCCGCGTTCGGGTCGGGGGCGGGAAACACGTCGATCTCGAGGGCGTCCGGGCCGGAGGTCGCCTGCATCGCGACCGCGCCGCAGGTCCACCTGCCGGTCTCCGGCTTGGCGAGGACCTGCTCGACCCAGGTCTGCGAGCGCGCCGCGTAGTCGGCGCCGGCGGGCAGGACCGCCGTGGCGCAGTCGTGCAGCATGGTCAGGCCCATGGACTCGAAGGTGCCGGGCGCGCCGGCGTTGGCGGACAGCACGCAGTCCACCTCGTTCAGCACGCTCTTGTCGTGCGACACGTGCGCCGTCAGGGTGCCGCCGCCCAGGAACCCGAGCGAGAGGACGTTCGTGCCGGTGCGCTGCCCGTCGCCGACGGAGACGTTCTCCAGGCTGGTGCCGGACAACCAGCGGTCGAACGTGACCGGCAGGGTCTTGCCGGGCGCGCACCCGTGCCGGCCGCAGCCGGGCGTGACGGGCGAGGGCGTGGCGTTGTCGACGGCCTCGCGCTCGGCGGTCACCTGGTTCGCGGAGCGCAGGTCGAGGCCGATGTAGATCGCGGCGCCGATCAGGATCAGCAGCGCCACGGCGCCGCACACGATGAGGAACGTGTAGGACTGTTTCGGGGGTGGCTCGTCTTCGGACACAGCGCAGTTGATATCACGCCGGGACGCATCAGAACGCCCCGGTGCGCCCTGATCGAGCCGCGGCGTCACCGCGGCGGCAGCGGCGACGCTCCGGCCGCCCGGCCCAGCGGCGGCAGCCCGTAGCGCGCGTACGGGTCCAGGTGCGCGCAGGCCCAGGCGTCGCCGGTCGCGACGCCGCAGTCGTGCATGTCGTTGCACAGGTCCGGAATCACGAACGCGACGGTGGGCAGCCGGGCCGGGTCGGCCGGCCACGCGGAGTACGGCTGGCTCGGCGCCAGTGCACCATGGCCACCACCCTACTCATCGGACGCCGTGCGCGGCCGGGGCGCGGGTTCAGCGGGCTCTCAGTCCCGGGCCGCCACGCTGGCCGGGCCTCGGCTTTCAGCGGGCACTCAGGACGGTCGGTCTAGGTTTGCCCCGATTCATGGGGAAATCAGCGGAATGCAGTCGTGAGGGAGAGCCGTGTCCACTGTCACCGCCAGGTCGGTGAGTTCGCGCGGGTGGCTGACCAAGGTGCCCGCGATCACCGCCACGTTCTGGGTCATCAAGGTGCTGTCCACCACGATCGGGGAGACGCTCGCCGACTACCTCAACGTCAACGTCGGCCTCGGTCCCGCCGTGACCGACGGGATCATGTTCGCCTTCCTCGTCGGCGCGCTGATCCTGCAGTTCCGCACCCGCGCCTACACGCCGTGGGTCTACTGGCTCTGCGTGGTGCTGGTGAGCATCGTCGGCACCCAGATCACCGACTTCTTCACCGACACCCTCGGCGTGCCGCTCGCCGTCAGCACGGCCGTGTTCGCGGTCATTCTCGCGGCCGTGTTCCTGATCTGGTACCGCCAGGAGCGCACCCTCGCGATCGCCTCCATCAACACGCCGCGCCGCGAGGGGTTCTACTGGGGCGCGATCCTGACCACCTTCGCGCTCGGTACCGCCGCCGGCGACTTCGCCACCGAGGCGCTCAATCTCGGCTTCCGCAACGGGGCGCTCGTCTTCGGCGGGCTGATCCTGGCCACGTGGATCGCGTTCCGCCTCGGCGCCGGCCAGGTGCTGACCTTCTGGATCGCCTACGTGCTCACGCGGCCGCTCGGCGCCTCGCTCGGCGACCTGCTCACCCAGGACAGGGACCTCGGCGGCCTGGCCCTGGGCGCGAGCGCCACCAGCATCCTGTTCCTGGCCGCGATCATCGTGCTCGTCGTGCGCGAGCAGGTGCTGGTGAGCCGGCACGGCGTGGCCGAGAAGGGCGCCGGCCCGAACGGCGGCCGCGGCCGGGACTACGCCTGGGCCGGCGCCGCCGCCCTGGCCGTCGTCGTCGCCGGGTTCGGGCTCAGCCTCGCGCAGGGATCGCCGCCGGCGACGGACCCGCAGGCCGGCGTGGCACAGGACCCGGCCGCGGTGAGCGGGTCGGGCGGGGCGAGCGTGGCCCAGGCGGTACACCCGACAACCAAACTCGGCAACCTGAGCCGGTTCGCGGTGATCGTGTCCGACGTCCGGGCCAAGGTGACCCAGCACGACCTCGCGGGGGCCAGGACCCGGGTCAAGGACCTCGAGGTGGCCTGGGACGACGCCGAGGCCGGGCTCAAGCCGCGCGACTCCACCCGATGGCACCAGCTCGACGGCCAGATCGACGACGTCCTCACCGCCCTGCGCGCGGCGAACCCGGACGAGACCGCGTGCGCGTCCGCCGTCACCACGCTGATGAACACCCTGAACACGTTCGACGGGGTCTGACCGCGGCCCGCCGCCGTAGATTCGCACCATGACGACGTTCGCACTGATTCCCGGGGCCGGCGGCGACGCCTGGTACTGGCATCGCGTCCAGCCGATCCTCGAGGCGGCCGGGCACCGGGCCGTCGCCGCCGAGCTCCCCGGCGACGATCCGGCGGCCGGCTGGGAGGAGTACGCGAAGTCCGTCACCGACGCCCTCCCGCCGGAGCCCGGGGAGCTGGTGGTCGTCGGCCAGTCGATGGGCGGGTTCACCGCGCCGGTCGTCGCCCAGCGCCGCGGCGCCCGGCGCATCGTCCTGGTCAACGCGATGATCCCGCGGCCCGGCGAGACCGGCGGCGCCTGGTGGGACAACGTCGGCCAGGCCGCCGCGGCCCGCGCCTACGCCGTGGAGCAGGGCCGCGACCCCGACGCCGGGTTCGACCTGCGCGAGCTCTTCTTCCACGACGTGCCCGCGGAGGTCACCGAGCGGGCGATGACCGGCGGCAAGGAGCAGGCCGACACCCCGTTCGGCCAGGTCTGGCCGCTGGACGCCTGGCCGGACATCCCGACCACGGTGCTCACCGGCGCCGACGACCGCCTGTTCCCGGCCGTACTGCAGGCGCGCGTGGCCCGCGAGCGGCTGGGCCGGACGCCGGCCGTACTGCCGGGCGGGCACCTGATCGCCCTGGGCCACCCGGAGGCGGTGGCCGCCGCCCTCCTCGCGGATCACTGAGCCGGCGCACCGGTCACTGCGGCCGGGTGAGGCCGAGGTCGTACGCGATGATGACGGCCTGCACCCGGTCGCGGGCGCCGATCTTGGCCAGGACCCGGCCGACATGGGTCTTCACGGTGGACTCGGACAGGACCAGGCGCTCGGCGATCTCGCCGTTGGTCCAGCCCTGGCCGATCGCGACCAGGATCTCCCGCTCGCGCTCCGTCAGGGTGTCGAGGCGCGGGTCCGGGGCCGGATGCGCGCCGCCGCCGGCGAGGTGTTGGGTGAACGCGTCCAGCAATCTGCGCGTCAGGGCGGGCGCGATCACCGCGTCGCCGCCCGCGACGGCGCGGATGCCCGCGAGGAGCTCCTCCGGGTACGCGTCCTTGAGCAGGAACCCGCTGGCGCCCGCGCGCAGGGCGGCGTGCACGTACTCGTCCAGGTCGAACGTCGTGAGCATGAGGATGTGCGAGCGGCCGCCCGACTCGACGATGCGGCGGGTCGCCTCGATGCCGTCCATGCCCGGCATGCGCACGTCCATGAGGATGACGTCCGGATGCAGTTCGGCCGCCCGCCGTACCGCATCCGCGCCGTTCGCGGCCTCGCCGAGGACCTCCGTGTCAGGGCTGCTCTCCAGCAGCATCCGGAAGCCGAGGCGCTGCAGCGGCTGGTCGTCGACGATCAGGACGGTGATCATTCGGGTCGGCTTCCGGGCGGCGGGGTCAGGTCCAGGTCGGCGGTCACGGTCCATCCTCCGCCGGGAGCCGGGCCGGCGGTGACCGATCCGCCGTACAGGGCCGCGCGTTCGCGCATGCCGAGCAGGCCGTGGCCCGGTTCGCCGGTGCCCGTGGTGCGCTCGGGCCCGCCCGTGTCGCGCACGACGATGTGCAGTCGCGCATCCTCGGCGCGCAGGGACAGGGCGACGCGGGTGTGCGGGCCGGCGTGCTTGAGGGTGTTCGTGAGGGCTTCCTGCACGATCCGATACGCCGCCAGTTGTACTCCCAGATCCAGCGCCGAGAGGTCGCCCGTGCTCTGGTACTCGACGTCCGGGCCGGCCGCGCGGATGTGCCGGCACAGCGGTTCCAGGTCGGCCAGGCCCGGCTGCGGGCTCAGACCGTCCGCCTCCTCGCGCAGGACGCCGAGCATGCGGCGCAGGTCGGCGAGCGAGCGGCGGCCCGTGTCGCCGATCAGCCGCAGCGCCTCCTTGCTGCGCTCGGGGGCCACGTCCGCCGCGTACCCGCCGCCGTCGGCGAGGGTGACGATGACCGACAGGCTGTGGCCGAGGATGTCGTGCATCTCGCGGGCGACCCGGGTGCGCTCGGTCGCGGCGGCGAGGCGGCTGCGCTGGTCGCGTTCGATCTCGAGCTGGACCGCGCGGTCGCGCAGGGCGGCCACCTGCGCGCGGCGGACCCGGATCGCGAACCCGAGCGCGACCGCCGCGGTGCCGACGCTGGCCATGAAGAACAGCACGTCCGGCGTCGACACGGCGCCGGCGAGGCGCACGATCACCAGCGCGGCCGCGACGAGCAGCGCGGGCACCGCCCACACCAGCCGGTTCAGGCGGCCGTGCAGCACCAGGCTGTACAGCGCGACGAGCAGCGCCACGTCCGCGCGCAGCATGATCCCGGCGGCCCACTCGGCGATGAACACCGCGGCGACGGCGTGGAACGCGACCAGCGGGGCCCGGCGGCGCCACCACAGCGGGACGAGCAGCGCGCTTTGGAGGACGAGCATTTCCGGTACCGGACGCTGGGTCAGGTGTATCGGCCCGTCCGGACGGTCACCGCCCGGTGCCAGCTCGGGCGCGCAGAAGAGGAGGAAGACCACGAGCACGACGGCGGTGTCGAGCGCCCACGGGTGCCGGGCGTCGAACTGGCGCATCCGCTGCCCGGCCCGGAACAGCCAGGCAGCGTTCTCGTCGGTGCTCACGGTCTCATCCTCCCCCGCGGCTCAGGCGTCCGTGCGCAGCAGCCGGATCGCGGCTCAGGCGTCCGTGCGCAGCAGCCGGATCGCGGCGCCGGCCAGCGCCAGGACGGTCCAGCCGAGCAGCACGAGCAGCCCGGCGCCCGCGGTGAGCGTCCCGCTCACGTGGTGCAGCGCGAAGATCGACTCACCGGCGTTGCTGGGCAGGTACGGCGTGATGTCCGTCCGCCACGACTTCGGCAGCAGCGACATGAGGCCGGGCACCAGCAGGAACAGCCCGACGAAGGCCGAGATGCCGCCGGCGGTGGAGCGCAGCAGCGCGCCGAGCGCCACCCCGATGACCCCGGCCAGGGCCAGGTACGCGCCGGCGCCGAGCAGGCCGGTCAGCACGCCGCCGGCCGAGAGGCCCATCGCCTTGTCCGTGCCGGACAGCACCGCGCTGCTGATCAGGAACGCCCCGAGCGCGCCGAGGGTGCCGGCGACGAAGGCGATCACGCCGTACACGGCGGCCTTGGACCACAGCACCGGCAGGCGGCGCGGGACGGCGGCGAGGGTGGATCGGATCATGCCGGTCGTGTACTCGCCGGCCGTCGTCAGCACCCCGAGGACGCCGAGCGCGATCGTCGCGAACGTCGTGCCGAACAGGGCCAGGCTGTAGGCGGTGCTGCCGGCGAAGTCCGGGTCGACCTGCCCGGCGGAACTCATCGACCTGTACCGCAGCGCCGCGATCGCGCCGAACGCGAGCAGGAACAGCAGCGCCAGCCCGAGGGTGATCCAGGTCGAGCGCAACGACCATTGCTTGTACCACTCGGAGCGCACCACCCGGGCGCCGGTGACCTTGTAGGCGGGGGCTGCGGTGCGCACGACCTCCGGGCGGGTCTCGGTCAGGATGCTCATGCGGCGGCCCTCGCAGGGTTGGTGGCGGCAGTGGTGGCGTGGTACTCGACGGCGTCCTTGGTCAGGTCCATGAAGGCCTCCTCGAGCGAGACCGCCTTCGCGGTGAGCTCGAACAGCGCGATGCCGTGCTCGGCGGCGGCGAGGCCGATGGCCCGCGGCGTCAGGCCGGTCACGCTCAGCTGCTCCGAGCCGGGCCGTCCGGTGACCTCGACGCCCGGCCCGGCCAGCACCCGGCGCAGCTGTGCCGGGTCGGCGGTGGCCACGACGACGGTGTCGCCGCCGGCGGTGCGCACCAGGTCCTGCACCGTGGTGTCGGCCAGCACGCGGCCCCGGCCGACGACGATGAGGTGGTCGGCGACGAGGGCCATCTCGCTCATGAGGTGCGAGGAGATGAAGACCGTGCGGCCGGCGGCGGCGAGGCCGGTGAGCAGCGTGCGGATCCACAGCACGCCCTCGGGGTCGAGCCCGTTGACCGGCTCGTCGAGCATGACCGTCTGCGGGTCGCCGAGCAGCGCGGCGGCGATGCCGAGGCGCTGGCCCATGCCGAGGGAGAACGCCCCGGCGCGCTTACGGGCCACCGCCTGCAGCCCGGTCAGTTCGATCACGTCGCCGACCCGGCCGCGCGGGATGCCGTGCGTGTGGGCGAGCGCCATGAGGTGGTCGAACGCCGACCGGCCCGGGTGGATCGACCGCGCCTCCAGCAGCGCGCCGACCTCCTGCAGCGGCGCCGCGTGCCGGGCGTACCGGCGGCCGTTCACGGTCACCGTCCCGCTCGTCGGGGCGTCCAACCCGATGATCATGCGCATCGTGGTGGACTTGCCGGCGCCGTTCGGGCCGAGGAAGCCGGTGACCGCGCCCGGCCGGACGGTGAAGCTCACCCCGTCGACGGCCGTCTTGTCGCCGTACCGCTTGGTCAGTTGCCGTGCCTCGATCATCGTGCTCCCCCTCGGAGTTCCGCGTCTCACCACCGACGCTAGGCGCGCCGCGGCCCCGGTCCGTCGTACCGCGGTTCCGACCTGCGCCCGGCCCGTAGTACCGCGGTACCAGGTGGGCACCTAAGGGTACCGTGTGCTTTAATTGTTCTATAACTAGTAGATCAATGGGCGGAGGTTGGCTCGTGATCCTCAACGTCGACCTGACCAGCGACGTGCCGCTCTACCAGCAGCTGCGCGACCGGATCGTGGAGGCGATTGCGGCCGGCGTGCTGGCCGAGGGCAGTTCGTTGCCGCCGATCAGGGCGCTCGCGGCGGACTTCGGGATCAACTTCCACACCGTGAACAAGGCGTACGACCTGCTGCGGCAGGAGGGTCTGATCCGGCTCAACCGCAAGACCGGCGCCGTGGTGACCGTGACGGCCGCCGATGCGGCGTTCCGTGCGGACTGGTCGGCGCGGGCCCGGACCCTGCTCGCGGAGGCCGCCGCCCGGGGATTGCCGCCCGCCGAGGTGCTCGCCACCTGCCGGGCGTTGCTCGACGAATTCGACACCAGCGAGTCGGGGGAGACGAAATGACCGTTGCCATCCTCGTGAGCGCCGCCCTGTCAGCCCTGGTGCTGGTACTCGCGCTGCTCATGCCCGCGTTCAACAGCCGGACGGTGCCGTTCGGGGTGCGGGTGCCGGCCGCGCGGGCGACCGATCCGGCGGTGCTGGAGCAGACGCGGCTCTACCGGATTCGGGTGATCGTCAGCGGCGTCGTCGCGGCCGGGATCGGCATCGCGCTGTTCGCCGTGACCGCCGAACCGCTCCTGCTGTCCCTGTCGGTACTGCTCCTCGTGACCGCCTGGTACGCCTGCTTCTTCCTGGCCAACCACGGCATCCGCGCGGCCAAGGCGGCCGGCGGCTGGTACGACGGCGTGCGGCAGGGCATCGCCGTCGACACCTCGCTGCGCACCGACCCGCCGCGGTTCCCGTGGGCCTGGCTCGTCCCGGCGCTGCCCGTGGTGGCGGCGACGGTGGTGATCGGCGTGCTGCGGTACCCGTCGATGCCGGAGTCGCTCGTCATGCACTACGCCGCCGACGGCACCGCCGACCGCGTCGCCGCCAAGTCCGTCTGGACCGCGTTCTCGCTGGTGTTCGTGCAGGCCGGGATCACCGCGCTGCTCGCGGGCATCGCGGCGCTCGTGGTGCGCGGCCGGGCCGACCTCGATCCGGCGCGACCGGCGGGATCGGCGCGGTGGCACCGGCGGTACACGATGCTGAGCGCGAAGGCCCTGCTCGGCCTGACGGCGGCGATCGACCTCGGGATGCTCGGCAGCTCGCTGATCATGTGGACCGGCACGGTGGCGCGGTGGTCGGCGCTGGTGATCGTGGTGCCGATCCTGGCCGCGGTCGCGGTCACCGTGACGATCCTGGCGCGCAACAACCGCGACCGGTCCGAGGGCGAGGACACCGGCATGGTCCACCGCGACGACGACCGGTTCTGGCGCGGCGGCCTGTTCTACGTCAACCGCGAGGACTCGGCGCTGATGGTGCCGCGCCGGTTCGGCATCGGCTGGACGCTCAACCTGGCCAACCCGCGGGTCCTCATCCTGCTGGCCGGCATCGTCGCGGTCGCCGGCGTCCTGGTCACGATCCGGTGAGCTGGACACGGGGATAATACTGAGTATGCTACTCCGCATGATATCGAGTGTGGAGTCGCGGTGAGCATCAAGCACGCGCTGCTGGCGCTGCTCAGTGAGGGGCCGAAGTACGGGCTGCAGCTGCGCGAGGAGTTCGAGGCGCGCACCGGCGAGGTGTGGCCGCTGAACATCGGGCAGGTCTACACCACCCTGCAGCGCCTGGAGCGCGACGGCTTCGTCGAGTCCGACGACGACGCCGAGCCGGGGCCGCAGAAGGGCTTCCGGATCACCGACGACGGCGCCCGGGAGCTGGACGGGTGGCTGCGCACCCCGCCGGACCTCGCCTCGCCGCCGCGGGACGAGCTCGTCATCAAGATCCTCGTCGCGGTACGGCTTCCCGGTGTCGACGTGCACGCGGTGATCCAGGAGCACCGGCGGTACATCGTGGAGCTCATGCAGCAGTGGACCCGCCTCAAGGACGAGGAGGGCGAGGTCGACCTGAGCCTCGCGCTCGTCGTCGACGCGGAGCTGTACCGGCTCGACTCCGTCGTGCGCTGGCTGGACACCGCCGACGGGCGGCTCAAGCGGGCCGCGCTCGAACCGCCGGCCGAACCGAGGACCGCCGCCCCGATGATCCGGCGCCGCGCGGGGGCGCGCCGATGAGCGGGGTGCTGGAGCTGCGCGGGGTGTCCAAGACCTACCTCGACGGCGCCGACGAGGTGCACGCGCTGCGGGAGGTCGACCTCACCGTCGAGGCCGGCAAGATGGTCGCCGTCATGGGACCCAGCGGCTCGGGCAAGAGCACGCTGCTCACCATCGCCGGCGCCCTGGAGACCCCGACCAGCGGCGAGGTCCTCGTCGGCGGGCAGCCGCTCTCGGCGATGTCCCGCGACGACCGGGCCCGGCTGCGGCGGCGGGCCATCGGGTACGTGTTCCAGGACTTCAACCTGCTGCCCGGCCTCACCGCCGCCGAGAACGTCGCGCTGCCCCTCGAGCTCGACGGGACGAGCGCCGGCAAGGCCCGCACCGCCGGGCTGGCCGCCCTCGACGGGCTCGGCCTGGCCGACCGCGCCGACCGCTTCCCCGACCAGCTCTCCGGCGGCGAGCGGCAGCGGGTCGCGATCGCCCGGGCCGTCGTCGGCGACCGGCGGCTGCTGCTGGCCGACGAGCCCACCGGCGCCCTCGACTCGGCCAACGGCGAGGCCGTGATGAAGATGATCCTGGCCGCCTGCAAGCACGGCGTGGCCGCCGTCGTCGTCACCCACGACGCGCAGCTGGCCTCCTGGGCCGACCGGGTCCTGTTCATCCGCGACGGCCGCGTCGTGGACCGCACCGCGCCCCGGCCCGGCCCGGACTCGCTGCTGACCGGGGAGCCCGCCCGATGAGCCTCGCCCTGCAGGACCGGCCGCTCGACCTCGGCACGGGCAACGGCGGCATGCCGGCCCGCCGCGCCGTGATCCGCTGGGCGTGGCGGCTGTTCCGGCGCGAGTGGCGCCAGCAGGCGATCGTCCTCGCCCTGCTGCTGTTCGCGGTCGCCGCCACCACCGTCGGGCTCGCCATGGCCGCCAACGCCCCGTCGGAGGCGTCCCGGTTCGGCACCGCCGACCACCTCGTCACCGTCAACGGCACCGGCGCGCGGGCCGAGGCCGACCTCGCCCAGCTGCGCGCCAACTACGGCACCGTCGAGGTCATCGAGCACACCAAGCAGATTCCCGTGCCGGGCAGCGCCAACGGCATCGACCTGCGCGCGCAGGACCCGAACGGGCCGTACGGGCGCTCGATGCTCCGGCTGGACCAGGGCCGCTGGCCGCAGGGCCCGGCCGACCTCGCCGTCACCGAGCGGGTGCTGCGGCTGGCCGGCCTGCATGTCGGCGGCACCTGGACCGCCGCCGGCCGGACCTGGACCGTCGTCGGCGTCGTGGAGAACCCGCTCGACCTGAACGAGTCGTTCGGCCTCGTCGCACCCGGACAGCTCGGCGCCGCCGTCAACCGCGTCGACGCGCTGCTGCGGGTGCCGGATGAGCAGTACGTCGCCAAGCCCCGCCCCGACGGCCTGTCGACCCAGCGCCGCAACCAGGAGACCGACCCGGCCACCGTCGCGGTGCTGATGCTCGCCACGATCGGGCTCGTCTTCGTCGGCCTGCTGTCCGTCGCCGGGTTCCACGTGATGGCCCAGCGGCGGCTGCGGGCGCTGGGCATGCTCGGCGCGATCGGCGCCGGCCACCGCCACGTCCGGCTCGTCCTGCTGGCCAACGGCCTCGTCATCGGCGCCGCCGGCGCGGTCACCGGGGCGGTCGCCGGCTTCGCCGGCTGGGCCGCGCTGGGACCCGTGTTCGAGCCGCTGCTCGGCCATCGCATCGACCGGTTCGACGTGCCCTGGGGGCCGCTGCTGATCGCCGTGGTCCTGGCCACCGCGACCGCGGTCGTCGCCGCCTGGTGGCCGGCCCGCTCCGCCGCCCGCATCCCGGTCGTCGCCGCGCTCTCCGCCCGCCCGGCCCTCCCCCGCCCGGCGCACCGGTTCGCGCTCGCCGGTGCGGTGGTGCTCGCCGCCGGGATGACCGGGCTGTACCTGTCCCAGCAGACGAAGGTCCCGTACATCGTCGGCGGGGTGCTGCTCACCGCGCTCGGGCTGCTGCTGCTCGCCCCGATCGGGATCGCCACGATCGGCGTCCTGGCCCGCCACGCGCCCCTCGCGCCGCGGCTGGCCATGCGCGACCTGGCCCGCTACCGCGCCCGCTCCGGTGCCGCCCTGGCCGCGATCGCCCTGGCCATCGGCATCGCCACCATGGTCGCCCTGAGCTCCGCGGTGACCGTGGCCCGGAACGCGGCGCCGACCGGCGGCACCATCCCGGCCGACCAGCTGATCGTCTGGCTCGCGGCCTCCGGCATGACCGGTCCGGTACCGTCCGTCAGCGCCGCCGAGCTCGAAGGCTTCCGCAAGCAGGCCGACGCGATCGCCGCCGACCTGCACGCCACCGTCCTGCCCCTCGCGGGCGGCGTCGACCTGAACCAGCCGGTCGAGCGCGACACCGGCGGCCGCCCGCTGGCGGCCCTGGGCGTCCGCCACGTCACCGCGGACGGCGGCGCGACGTACAGCGGCAGCGAGATGGTCCCCCTCTACATCGCGACCCCGGAAATGCTGACCCACTACGGCATCGACCCGGCCACCGTCGCCGCCGACACGGACGTGCTCACCCCGCGCGCCGACCTCGCCGGCTACGACGTCATCCCCGGCCGCGACCGCACCTGGCAGCCCGTCCTGCAGCACGTTGCGCTGCCCGACTTCCGGTCCTTGCCCAACGTGCTGCTGACCCAGCACGGCATGGCCAAACTCAACCTCTCCACGGTACCGACGGGATGGCTCATCGACGCGCCGGCCAAACTGACCGCGGCGCAGGTCGACCACGCCCAGCAGTCCGCGGCCGCCGCAGGCTTGTTCGTCGAGTCCCGGCCGACCGGCGCCGACCAGACCCGGCTGGCGGCCTGGTTCACCGGCGCGGGCATCGCGGTCGCACTCGGCGTGCTGGCGATGACGGTCGGGCTGATCCGCAGCGAGACGGCGCGCGACCTGCGCACTTTGGCCGCCGCTGGAGCCCGTCGCCGCACCCGGCGCGCGTTGACGGCGGCGACCGCTGGTTCGCTCGCGCTGGCGGGCGCCGTGATCGGGATCGCCTGCACGTACCTGGCGGTGCTGGCCTGGTACCACCGCGAACTGCACTGGCTGGCGCATCCGCCGCTGCTCAACCTGGCCGCGCTGCTCGCCGGGCTGCCGGTGGTGGCCTACCTCGGCGGGTGGCTGCTGACCGGACGGGAGGGGCGGTTCATCGCCCGCCAGCCCCTGGACTGACGGTGGCCGGCGTGAGCCGCTCGGCAAGGGACATCGCCGTCGCCGCGTCGTCGGTGACGGGCAGTTCGCGGCCCTCGCCGACGGCCTCTGCGCCGGAGTGGACCGAGTCGAACAGCACCACCGGCCCGGCCACCGGCCAGGTCACCGACTCGGTCCACACCGCCTGCGGCAGCACGTCCGCGACCAGCGCCTCGAGGTCGGCGTCCTCGTCGACGGCGATCGCGAGCAGCAGCACGCCGAGGCGGGGCAGGTAGGTGGTGCGCGCCTCACGGGCGAGCACGAGCGCGGGCGCCCCACCGACGTCGATCACGCCGAGATAGCCCTCCACGGCGCACGCGCGGCCGTAGTCGCCCTCCTCGTCCGGGTACGTCGGTGGCACGCCGCCCCAACGCTCGCGCACGGACTCCGGCACCAGGATCAGCGGGCCGCCTGCGGAGCCGACCCAGGCGTGCTCCACCCGGCGGCGGTTCCGGACCTGGTCGGCGTACTCCTCGCCGGCCACCGCGAAGTTGACCCACCGGTCGGGGGCGGCGTTCGTGAGCCGCTCGGCGAGGGACATCGCCTCCGCCTCGTCCCCGGTCACGCCCAGTTCGCGGCCCTCGCCGGCGTAGTCCTCGTCGACCGGGTCCAGCGAGATGAGGTTGGCGAGGTCGCGGACCCGCTCGTCGTCGGGGTCGCGGACGGTGTGCAGCGAGACGCGGTACCGCCCGCTCATGGGGCTGATCGCCACCCACCGGATGGCCGGTTCGCCGTCGACGTCGGTGTGGCCGAGGAACTGCTCGATGCCGTTCCCGCGGCGCAGGGCCCCGATGGCGAACTGCCGGGTGAGGTGACGCATGCGCAGATCGTAGAAGGCCGCCCGGAACCTGCGGAGCGTCCGAGGCGTCTCAGGCATCGTGGACGCGATGAGGGGGCGGTTCGGGGTGTTGAGACGGATGGCGGCCGTGGTGCTGGTCGGGCTGCTCGCGGTGCTGGCCGGGCCGGTGTCGTCGGCGTGTGCGTGCTCCTGCGCGCCCGCGACCGAGCAGGAGCAGCTCGACCGGGCCGCGTTCGTGTTCGACGGCGACGTGCGCGCGATCGAACGGCTCGATCCGGAGGCCCGCGGCGACTACCCGCTGGCGGTGCGGCTCGTGGTGCGAGCGGTCCACAAGGGCGACCTGGTCGGGCCCGGCGGGCAGATTCTCGTGGGCAACTCCGACAACGAGGCGTCGTGCGGCTACACGTTCGAGGCCGGCGAGCGGTACCGGGTCTACGTGACCCCGCAGGGCCCGCGGTTCGTCACGAGCCTGTGCGCCGGCAACCGGGAGCTCGGCCCCGCCACGACCGACGATGCCGCGTGGTCCTCAGTGCCTGCTTCGCGGGCCGTCGGGGCCCTGCCGCGCGACGGCGGCGCCTCCCCGATGACGCTGACGCTCATCGCGGCCGGCGTGACCGCGGCCGCCGCCGCCGGGGTCGTCGGGATCCTTCGGCGGCGGCGCCGATCCCCGGGGACCGGCGGTCAGCGGACCAGGCCGCTGTCGTAGGCGGCGATGACCAGCTGGGCGCGGTCGCGGGCGCCGAGCTTGGCCAGCAGCCGGCTCACGTGTGCCTTGGCCGTGGACAGCGTGACACACAGCCGTGCGGCGATCTCGGCGTTGGACAAGCCCTGGCCGACCAGTTCCAGGACCTCGCGCTCGCGGGGCGTCGTGCCCTCCAGGACCGTGGCGCCCCGCCGGGCCTTCTCCGGCCGCCGGGTGAACTCCTCGACGAGCCGCCGGGTGACCGACGGGGCCAGCAGCGCCTCCCCGGCCGCGACGACCCGGATGCCCGCGAGCAGGTCGGCCGGCGGCGTGTCCTTGAGCAGGAAGCCGCTCGCCCCGGCCCGCAGCGCCGCGAAGATGTACTCGTCGACCTCGTACGTCGTCAGCATGAGGACCCGCACCGCCGCCGTGTCCGGGGCCGACGTGATCCGCCGGGTCGCCTCGATCCCGTCGCAGCCGGGCATCCGGATGTCCATGAGCACGACGCCGGGCGCCTCGGACCGCGCGAGCGCCACCGCCTCGTCGCCCGTCGCGGCCTCGCCGACGACGAGCATGTCCGGTGCCGTGTCGACGAGCAGCCGGAAGCTGCCTCGCACCAGCGCCTGATCGTCGGCGACGACGACCCGGATCGTCATCCCCGCTCCCCGCTCAGCGGAAACCGCGCCCACACCAGGAATCCACCGCCGGGCTGCGGCTCGGCCCGCAGCCGGCCGCCGTACATGGCCACCCGTTCGTGCATGCCGACCAGGCCGTGGCCGCCCTCGCCGCCGCCCTCGCCGCCGCCCTCGCCACCGGACCCCCGGCCGCTGTCCGTCACGGTCAGCTCCACCGCCGCGTCGCTGAAGGTGACCGTCAGCGCGCAGGCGCCGGTCGACGCGTGCTTGATGACGTTGGTGACGGCCTCCTGGGCCACGCGGTAGACGGCGAGCTCGAGCCCGGCCGGCAGCGTCCGCCGCGACCCGCGCACGTCCAGCGCGACCTCCACCCCGGCCGTGCGGGCCCGTTCGACCAGGCCCGGCAGGTCGGCCAGGCCCGGCGCCGGGGCCAGATCACGCCCGCGGTGCTCGCCGTCGTCCCAGGACCGCAGCGTGCGGAGCAGCCCGCGCAGCTCCGCGAGCGCGCCCCGGCTGATCTGCTCGATCGACGCGAGGGCCCGGGCCGCCTCGTCGGGACGCTGCTCGATCACGTAGTTGGCCACGCCCGCCTGGACGGCGATCAGCCCCATGGTGTGCGCGAGCACGTCGTGCAGCTCCCGGGCGATCGCCAGCCGCTGCCGGGCCTGCTCCTCGCGGGCCGCGTACTCCTGCTGCTCGCGCCGCACGGCGGTGTAGGCCCGCTGCCGGCCCACGGCGAACCCGATCCCCCAGCCGAGGGCCACCAGCGCGACGTCGCGCACGATCGCCGCGGTGCCGGGCCCGGGAGCGCCGCCGCCCAGGAGCGGGCCGGCCACGAGGACGGCCGCGGCGCCGGCGAGCCAGCGCGACGCCTCCCGCATGGGCAGCCGCAGCGGGATCAGGTACATGGCGAACGCGACCGGCACCGCCAGGCCCGGATAGTGGCCCGTCGCCGCCGCCACCGCCCACCCGATCGCCAGGCCCGCCACCACGGCGCGCGGCCACACCCGGCGCAACCCGGCCGCCAGTGCTCCGGCCACCACCATGATTCCAGCGCCGACGGTACCGCCCAGCTGCACCACGGCCACGCCCAGCAGCAGCGAGCACAGCACGTCGATCGCGACCCAATGCACCGTCCTCAACCGGAGCAACGCCGGCGCGGCGGACACCTCCATGGCGTCAACGTAACGCAGACCGGCCCCGGAGCGCGTCGGACCACGGGCTGACGCCGGATGTGTACTCCAGACCAATGTCCGGCCCCGCAACAACAGCACCGTGGCCCGACGACAGAACCCCGGCCGACGACGACGATGAACGCCATCCCCGACGCGAAAGGAGCAAGCGACATGACCGCGGCGATCGAAGCACGACACCTGACCAAGCGGTACGGTCGCCGCGCGGCGCTGGCCGGCTGCACGCTGAGCATCCCCGCCGGGCGCGTCGTCGGCCTGGTCGGCCCGAACGGCGCGGGCAAGAGCACCCTGCTCAACCTGGCCGCCGGACTGCTGACCCCGACCGGCGGCACGCTCGACGTCCTCGGCGGCCGCCCCGCCGAGCGGCTTCCCAGGATCGGGTTCGTCGCCCAGGACACGCCGCTGTACTCCGGGCTGTCCGTCGCCGACCACCTGCGCATGGGCGCGCACCTGAATCCGGGCTGGGACGACGACCTCGCCCGGCACCGCACCGCGAAGGCCGGCCTCGGTCCGCGGCAGAAGGCCGGCCACCTGTCCGGCGGCCAGCGCGCCCAGCTCGCGCTGACCCTGGCGGTGGCCAAGCGCCCCGAACTGCTGCTGCTCGACGAACCCGTGGCCGCCCTCGATCCGCTGGCCCGCCGCGACTTCCTCACCGGCATCGCGGAGTTCACGGGCCAGGGACCCGGCCGCACCGTGGTGCTGTCCTCGCATCTCGTCAGCGACCTGGAGCGCGTCTGCGACTACCTGGTCGTGCTGTCCCGGTCCGAGGTCCGGCTCGCCGACGAGACGGCGCGGCTCACCGCCGGCGGGGCCGACCTGGAAACACTCGTGCTCGCACACCTGACCGGCGATACGGAGGTCCTCTCGTGATCTGGATGACGCTGCGCCAGTTCCGGGCCCAGGCACTCACCGGCGCCGTCGCCGTCGTGCTCGCGGCGGGCGGGCTGCTCCTGCTCGGTACCGACATCCGCAAGTCGTTCAGTGCCACGCTCGCCGGCTGCGTGGCGGCCGGCTGCAACCCGGACGCCATTGCCGACTTCACCGGCCGGTACGACGCGATCGTCACCGTCGCCGGTGTCCTGCTCATGGCGGTGCCGGGGCTGTGCGGCATCTTCTGGGGAGCGCCGCTCGTCGGCGCCGAGCTCGCCGCGGGCACGCACCGCCTGGCCTGGACGCAGAGCGTCGGCCGGAGCCGCTGGCTGACCGTGAAACTGCTCGTCGTCGCCACGGCGACGGCGGTGGTCACCGGCACACTGGCGGCGCTGCTGCGCTGGAGCGTCGCGCGGTACGACCTCGTCGAGGCCGACCGGTTCGCCCCGATGGTCTTCGGGGCCCGCGGCATCGTGCCGGTCGCCTGTGCCGTGTTCGCCTTCGCCCTCGGCACCGCGGCCGGCGCCCTGCTGCGGCGCCCGGTCCCGGCGATGGCCGTGACCCTGGCCGGTTTCGCCGCCCTGCAGTTCCTGGTCCCGCTGGCGCTCCGCCCGCACTTCGCCCCGCCGGTCACCGGCACGATCGCGCTGGACTCGGCCGCGGTCCGCAACGCCGACAGCATCCGCACCACCGGCGACGACCGGCTCCTGATCACCGGTGTGTCGCTGCCGAACGCCTGGGTGCTCGACGCGACCGAGGTCGTCGACGCCCGGGGTGAGCCGCCCAGTCCCGCGGTCCTCGACGCGTGCATCACCCCGGACCGGTTCCGCACGACGCTGACCTGTTTCGCCCAGCGCGACCTGCACGTGACCGCCACCTACCAGCCGGCCGACCGCTTCTGGCCGTTTCAGCTCGCCGAGTCGGGCCTCTACCTGGCGCTCGCCGGGCTGCTGGTGTGGTCCTGCTACCGCCAGGTGCGCCGGGCCGCAGCGTGAGGAAGCCGCCGCGCGGGAAAGCTGCCGCGCGGGGAAACCGCCGCGCGAGGAACCGCCGCGCGAGGAACCGCCGCGCGAGGAAACCGCCGCGCGAGGAAACCGGGTCAGGAGGCCGCGTCAGGAGATGTCACGGCGGCGCAGCAGAGACGTTCCCGCAAGGGCCGTCACGACGCCGTAGCCGAGCAGCACGGCGGCGCCGACCCACTGCGGCGGGCTCTGGTCGAACGTCTTCGTCGGCGAGATCATGACGGTCGAGGCCACCGACGGGACGATCACCTGCGCGGAGAGGATCCAGTCCCGCTTGATGACGTAGGTGTACAGCAGGTCGAACACCCCGCTCGCCGCGGCCGCGCCGACCAGGTACAGCACCGTCGCGGCGACGGTCGCGGTGAGCTGGCTGCGGATGAGTGCGCCGAAGCCGATCCCGAAGACGGCCCAGATCGCGTACGCGGCCAGGTTGAGCAGGATCGCGCGCACCACACCCCACTGGTCCAGCTGAGGACCGTAGCCCTCGCCGCCGAGGAAGATCGCGCCGGCGGCGACGGCGAGTGCGGTCGAGACGAGCCAGGAGGCGGCGGCGAGGATGACGGCCGTGACCAGCTTGGCCGCCACGACGGCGCCGCGGTGCGGGGTGAGCAGGAAGGTGGTGGTGGCGGTCTGCTGGTGATACTCGCCGGTGATGAGCACGACACCGAGCAGGCAGGCCAGCAGCACCCCGATGAGCTGACCGGCGGTGAAGATCGTCGCGGCCTGGGTGACGGCGCTGTGGCCCAGGTCCCACTCGCCGCGCAGGCGGTTGAGGAACTCGGGCGGCATCTGCGCCACGTTGCGGCCGTGGGCGTGCAGCGCGACGAACTGGTCGAACGGCTGCAGGAGCTCGTGCGCCTGGACCAGGTCGACGGCGAGCACCACGCCGGTGCTGATCAGGGTGGCGGCGGCGAACAGCCACCAGAGGCTGGTGGTGCGCAGCTTGAACAGCTCCGCGCGGACGAGCTGGGTCATCGGATGGCCGCCTTCGCCTGGGTCAGGTCGAGGAACACGTCTTCGAGGTCGGGCTGTTCGGTGATCAGCTGGTGCAGGGCGACGCCGGCGGCGAGGGCCGCGTCGCCGACCGCCTCGGCGGCCACTCCGGTGACCCGCAGCCGGTTGGGGCCCGTGTCCTCGACGGCCGCGCCGAGCTCGCGCAGCGCCGCGCCGAGCTTCTCCGGCTCCGGCGTGCGGGCGTGCACCCGGGTGTCACCTCCCACGGAGCGCAGCACCTCGCCGACCGGGCCCTGGCGCATCAGCTTCCCGGCCGCGACGATGACCACGTCGTCGGCCAGCGCCTGCATCTCCGACAGCAGATGGCTGGAGACGAGCACCGTGCGCCCCTCGGCGGCCAGGCCCTGCAGCAGCTCCCGCATCCAGCGGATGCCCTCCGGGTCCAGGCCGTTGGCGGGCTCGTCGAGGATCAGCACCCGCGGATCGCCGAGCATCGCGGTGGCGATGCCGAGCCGCTGGCGCATGCCCAGCGAGTAGCCCTTGAAGGTACGGTCCGCGGCGGGGAGCAGGCCGACCAGGTCGAGCACCTCATCGGCCCGCGCCCGGGGCAGCCCGGCGGTGATGCAGCACGCCCGCAGGTGGTTGCGGCCGGTGCGGCCCTTGTGCGCCGAGGACGCCTCGAGCACGGCGCCCACGACCCGGGCCGGGTCGGTCAGCTCGGCGTAGTGCCGGCCGCCGATGGTGGCCGTCCCGGCGCTCGGCGCGACCAGGCCCAGGAGCATGCGCAGCGTGGTGGTCTTGCCGGCGCCGTTGGGGCCGAGGAAGCCGGTGACCCGGCCGGGCTCGACGGTGAACGACAGGTCGTCCACCGCTGTCACGCTGCCGTACTGCTTGCGCAGTCCGGACACGACGATCCGAACGTCGTCCATGCGACACCCCTCAAACGCGCCGGTTGACGCCGCGCATCGTCGCGCCGCGATCCTGAGAGCGCGTTGAGAGCCGCAGCGCCGCCGGGCGTCAGGGGCGCTTCGCGTCCTCCTGCACCCGGGCGCGGGCCATCAGGCCGAGGAGGATCGCCAGCAGCACGAGCGACGACCCGAGCGTGCCGAGCGCGAGCCCGCCCTTGGCCGCCGGCTTGGTCAGGAAGTCGCCGGCCGTGGCACCCAGCGGGCGGGTGAGCACGAACGCCAGCCAGAACAGCACGACGTTCGGCACGGCCGGCACCCACTTCAGCGCCAGCAGCACCACCAGCAGCCCGGTGATGAGCAGTGCGCCGCCCGCGTAGCCGAGGCCGGAGCTGTCGGAGAGGAAGTCGCCCATCGAGGTGCCGAGCGTGTTGGAGACCAGGATCGCCGCCCAGAACAGCGCCTCGCCGCGGAACGTGTTGATCTCGCCGATCTGGAAGGTGAGGCCGGTCGCCTTCCAGATCGCGAAGATGGCGAGCAGCAGCGAGATCAGGATCGCCGCGCCGGTCGGGTACCCCAGGCCGAGACCCTGCGGTCCCCACCCGAGCGACTGCGCACCACCCGACAGGTACGAGGTGTCGCGGTTCATGAAGTCGGACATCGTGGTGCCGGCCATGCTCGTGGACAGGATGACCGTCCAGTAGAAGAACGGGTTGTACCGCCGGGAGCTCAGCTGCACCACGAGGGTCACCACGAACACCAGGAACAGGGCGATCGTGGTGAGGAAGTAGCCCAGCCGCAAGGTTTGCGCGAACAGGTCCCCGGCCGTCTCGCCGAGCGTCGTCGCGGCGACCTTCATGACCCAGAACGCGAGCGTGACCTCCGGCAGTTTCTTCGTGGCGTACATCAGCCCGAGCATGCGGACCGCACGGCGACGGGCGGGGGCGATTGCGGCAAATCGCACCCGTATATCCCGCTTTCAGCGCGGTCTCAGGAACGGTCCGTCACCATGGACGACCGTCAGTCGTACCGCACCGCCTCATACCGCGTCAGCCGGTCCGCGAGCGTCAGCGGCAACGCCGTCAGCACGACCGCCACCGCCAGCTCGAGCAGCATGGTGAGCAGGTAGTCGCGGCCGGGCGGCGACCAGTGCTGCCCACTGGCCGACGCGATCGCGGCCCCGGCGCCGGTCCCGGCCGCGCACCCGACGGCGAGGGTCGCGGCGAGCGGCACCGCGGTCTCCAGCAGGACGGTGACGCGCAGCTCGGCGAGCCGCACCCCGGTGGCCCGCAGCAGCGCGAACGGCCGGCGCCGCTCCGTCAGCCCGGCCACGGCGGCGACGGCCAGGCTGCAGCCGGCCACGACGATCACGAACAGCAGCGCCAGCCGCAGCCCCTGGTCGAGCTCCCGCAGCTGCCGCGTGTCGAGCTCGACCTGATCGGTGCGGGTGCTGGTCACCGCCCCTGGCAACGCCACCGCCACCATGGTCCGGACCCGGTCCTCAGAAGGCCCGGCTTCGACGTAGAGGGCGTGCACCGGCCCGTCTGTCGCGGGCGGGGCCAGCGCGGTGATCCCGCGCAGCCCGGGTGGCGGCAGTCCCGCGAACGACGGCGCGTCGCACCGCACGTTGACCACAGTGGACAGTTCCGCGCAGGAGACGGCGACGGTACCGGGTGCGGCGCCGCGCACGACGACGACGTGCCCCACGGTCGCCAGCGCCGACGTCAGCTCGGCCACCCGCGCCGGGGACTGCCCTTCCGCCAGTACCTCCACGATGCCCGGCCGCAGCTGCGCCCCCTCCAGGGTCTTGGCCCCCGGATCGGCCGACACGCCGGCGAAAAGGCTGGTGACGAACGCGGCCAGCACGACGCCCGCGATGGCCCGGAACGTGGTGCTCGGGTCGGCGGCCATCCGCCGCGCGGCCAGCAGCGGCGCCGCCCGTCCGCCGGCCCGGGCCAGCACCCGCGCGGCGAGCATGGTCGCCCAGGCCCCCGCCACCACCAGCCCCAGCAGCGTGAGCACCAGCGACCCGGCCGTGAGCAGCAGCGCCGGCGTCCCGTTCGCGGCGACCAGACCCCCCGCCCGCAGCACCGCAAGAAGCGCAAAACCGAGCAACCCCAGCATCGGTACCGCAACCCGCCACGCCCCCGGCCGCCGGCGCCGCACCGCCCGGGCCACCCCGAGCGGGCCGAGCCGCACCCGGTGCAACGCGGTCAGCGTGCTGGCCACGACGAGCAGCGGCACCCCCACCAGCACCGCCGCGAGCTGCGGCGGCGGGGCCGCCACGTCGGCCGCGACGAAGTGCAGCCCGTCGAACGTGACGAGGGCGGCGACCGCTGGTCGCAGCGCCGCGTACCCGGCCCAGCCGGCCAGCACCCCGCCCACCGCCGCCATCCCGGACTCCGTCGCCGCCATCCAGCCGACCTGCCCGGAGGTGGCGCCGGTGAGCCGCAGTGCCGCGAAGCGCTGCTCGCGGCGGGCGGCCGCGACCCGCGTGGTCATGGCGACGAACACCACCACGGGCACCAGCAGCGCGAGCGCGGCGACCAGGAGCATGACCCGCAGGTACCCGTTGACGAGAATGCCCGGGGAGCCGGCGGCGATGCCGTGGATCTCCACCGCACCCGCCGCCCGCAGCACCCCGGGATCGGCGCCGACGACCGCGACGAGCTCGTCGGGGCTGCTCAGCCCGGCCGCGCCGATGCTCGCCGCGACCCGCCCGGGCATGCGGTCGCCGAGCTCGTCCGGGGCCGTACCGTCCAGCATGGTCCGCAGGGCCGGGGAGACGGCCACCTCGCCCGGCCCGGGCAGCCGGTCGAGACCGGGCGGCACCGGCGGGCGCGGCCCGAGGGCGGCGACGTGGACGCGCAGCACCGGCCGGCCGCGATAGTGGTCGTACACCGGCAGCCAGAGCGCGCCGTCAGGCGCGGTGGCGGCGGTGGACGGGGTCGTGCGCTGCCACGCGGCCCGGTGGTCGCGGCCCTGCAGCGCCGGCAACGCGGTCAGGGCGAGCAGCAGCAGCGCGACGCCGACGGCGACCCCGGCGGTCATGACGGCCAGCCTCGCCGCGGCCTCGCGCCCGCCGCTGAACGCCAGCCGCACCCCCAGCACCAGCCAGTTCACGCCGCCACCGCCCGGCTCGCCCGTCCGTCGCGGACCGTGATGCCCCGGTCGGCGTACGCGGCGACCCGGGCCTCGTGGGTGACCACGACGACGCTGGCGCCGCTCTGCCGGGCCGCGTCGACGAACAGCTCCATCACCTGGTCGGCCGCGACCGAGTCCAGGGCGCCGGTCGGCTCGTCGGCGAAGACCACCTCGGCCCCGGCGACCAGGGCGCGGGCGATCGCGACCCGCTGGCTCTGGCCGCCGGACAGCTCGCCGGGCAGGCGGCGCTCCAGGCCCTGCAGCCCCAGCCGCGGGAACCAGGCCGCCGCCGCGGTCAGCGACGCGCGCCGCCCGGCCCCGGTGAGCAGCATCGGCATGGCCACGTTCTCCACCGCCGGCAGCTCCGGCACCAGCTGGCCGAACTGGAACACGAAGCCGAAGCGGTTGCGCCGCAGCATCGTGCGCTCGCGGTCCGACATCCGCTCCAGGTGCCGCCCGGCGTAGACGACCTCGCCGCGGTCCGGGGTGAGGATGCCGGCCAGGCAGTGCAGCAGCGTCGACTTGCCCGAGCCGCTCGGGCCGGTGACCGCGACGATCTCGCCCGGCTCGACGGCGAGGCTCGCGCCGCGCAGGGCCTCGGTCACCCCGAACCGCTTGTGCAGATCGCGGGCCTCGATCAGCGCGGTCACGACGCGGCCCGGAGCGTGTCGAGGCGACCGGCCGCGTGCTCGATCCAGCGCAGGTCGGCCTCGAGGTGGAACAGCTGGTAGTCGGCGAGCAGCGCGCCGTGCGGGCCGGCGCCCCGCCGGGCGGTGGTCAGCTCGCGCATCCGGGCCAGGTGGCGATCGCGCTGTGCGTCGAGGTACTCCCCCGCCGGACGCCCGGACATGAGGGCGAGCTCGACCTTCACGAACAGCACGGCGTGCAGCTGCGGCTGCGGCTCCTCCGGTTCGGCGAGCCAGCGGGCCAGGTCGGTGACGCCGGCCTCGGTGATCGCGTACTGCTTGCGGTCGGGTCCGGCGCCGGGCTGGGTGCCCGCCTCGACGATGTGCCCGTCGCGGACGAGCTGGGCCAGGATGCGGTACACGTGGCCGACGCGCAGCGGCCGGGTGCCGCCGAAGTGCCGGTCGTAGGCCTGCTTGAGGTCGTAGCCGTGCCGGGTGGAGTCCTCGAGCAGGCCGAGGAGGGCGTAGGGCACCGTCATGCCGGCCACTATAACCATTGGGTATACCCGTTGGATATACCCGGGCGGCGGCATGATGGCGGGCGGACGGGGCATCAACCGCGCATGTCGCAGCTGCTCGTCACCTCGTACGGCGACCCGCGCCGGTCCATCGCGCTCGAGCGCGCCCCCAGCCCGCCCCTGGGCAGCGAGGACATCCTCGTCGAGATGCAGGCCGCGCCGGTCAACCCGTCCGACTTCCTGCTCGTCAAGGGCGGCTACGGGCTGCGGCCCCAACTGCCGAGCCCGGTCGGCGGGGAGGGAGTCGGCCGGGTGATCGAGGCGGGCGGCCAGGCCGGCACCGGGCTCGTCGGCCGGCGGGTCGTCATCCTGCCCAACTACGAGCAGGGCACGTGGGCCGACCGGGTGGCGACCGACTACCGCAACGTCGTCCCGGTACGCGAGGACGGCGACCCGCTGCAGCTGGCCATGCTGCCGATCAACCCGGCCACCGCGTACCTGCTGCTGCGCAAGTTCGCCGAGCTCAGCCCGGGCGACTGGGTCGGCCTGGACGCCGCCAACTCCGCCGTCGGCCTGTGCGTCATCGCGCTCGCGCGGCGGCAGGGCCTGCGGACGCTCGGCATCGTGCGGCGCGAGACCGCCACGCGGGCCGTGCGGGACGCCGGCGCGGACCGGGTGGTCGTCGGCGGGGACGGCCTGTCCGAGCGGATCGCCGACGCCCTCGAAGGTGAGGAGCTCGCCCTGGCCCTCGACGCCACGAGCGGCCCGATCGTGCCCGAGCTCGCCGCGGCGCTGCGCTTCCGGGGCGTCCTCGTCACCTACGCCTTCGTCGAGGACCCGTCACCCGGCGTGCGGGCCCACGACCTGATCTTCAAGGAGGTGACGCACACCGGGTTCTGGCTGCTGAACTGGCTGCGGCACGCGTCCCGCAAGGAGATCGAGCGCACGTACCACACGCTCGACGACCTCGTCGCCAGCGGCGAGCTGTGCGTGCCGGTCGACGGCACCTACCGCCTCGACGACTACCACGAGGCCATCGACCACGCGATGACCCCGGAACGCAGCGGCAAGATCCTCTTCACGTTCACCTGAAGTCGGCGGCCGACATCCCCGCCGGGTGGCCGGGCGGCCACTGGACGAGCTCGATGCGGTACCCGTCGGGATCGGTGAGCCACGACGTGAACATCCCGTCCCCGTGATCCGCCGGCGGCTCGGCGGCGATGCCACGAGCGGCCAGCCCGGCGACCGTACCGGCGAGATCGTCGACCTGCACGACGAGGTGGTTGACGGCGCTGGTGTCGGTGACCGGCCGCGCCGGGTCGTGCACCAGTTCCAGGCTCACGAACGGGTCGCCGGGCAGCTGCAGCATCGTCAGGCTCCCGAACCCCGTCTCGGGCACGGCGCCGACCTGCTCGTACCCGAGCGCCGTGTAGAACGCGAGCGACCGCCCGAGGTCCGTGACCCGCAGGCCGAGGTGCAGCATCCGCATGCTCAGGAGCCTATGACCCGCGCGACGGTCGCCTTGTCGTCGGGGAGGAACTCGTCGTAGGAGTCGTCCCACTCCCCGACCCCGAAGGCGGCCCGCGCGGCATCGGTCACCGCGTTCGCGGTGGTCTGCGACCGGCTCGGCAGGGTCCGCGCCTCCTCCGGCGTCGCCTCGCGGAACACGCGGCCGAAATGGTCCACGATGACCGGAGGCGTGGTCGAGCCCCAGAACTTGTAGACCGGCCACGGCACGTCCGCCCGGACGGCGCGACGCTCGACGATCGGCCACTCGCCGTCGGCCAGGCAGTCCTCGAACGTGTTGGCCAGCAGCAGGATGTCGGCGCCGTCCACCGCGTCGAGGCTCAGCGCGTCGAAGACCACGACGAGCGTCCAGTAGTCGTGCTTCGCGACCACCTGGCCGTAGACCGAACGGACGCCGTCGAGCGGAATCCGGAACACATCGCCCTCGGCTGCGACGATCTTCCTGCGCCTGCCGGGCTTGGGACGGGCCGGCGGCGGCTCGGCGCGGCCCGTGTCGAGGTCGATCTCGTACCGCACCGCGTCCGGATCACCGGCCTCGCCGTAGCGCAGCGTGGCCCGGGCCGGCCGGTGCGGCAACGACCGCAGCACCGGCTCCACGGCGTCATAGAGCCGGTCGGCGTCCGGCCCGTAGAGGTAGACGGCGACCTGATCCCCACCGAACTCGTTGCCGTCCAGCTCCCCGACGTCCAGCCCGGCGAGCGCGGCCGTGAGCCGCTCCTGCAGTTCGTAGACGGCGGCCCGCCCGTCGGTCGTCCCGAACGGCCCGCCGGTCAACGCGTAGCGAACGATGACGGCGTCGGTCACCGGCCCATCACCTCCGCAGTCGATGTTACGGCCATGGGCAGGTGCCTCCAGCGGCCTTGTAGCGGGTGTCGTTCATCTGATGACGATCGTTCATCAGGCTGGTGCCGGGGTTGTACGGCTTGTTCGGGCCTCCACCGGCGCGGATCCAGCTCTCCTCCTTGACGTCGAGATCGGCGCCCGGCCAGCCTCGTTCAATCTCGAAGAACTTGAATTTCCGGCCCTTGTGCCGGGGCTCGGCGGCCTCCTCTTTCTGCCGCTCGATGAAGCGCGCATCGGACTCCACCTGACCGACGTACTGGGTCGGCCCGGTATAGCCGGCCGGCGGGTTGGTCCAGACCCGCAGGTAGATGAGGCCGGGCGGGCCGGGGGTCGGGCCGGTGTTGTGGACGAGGACCTGCGTGCCGCCGGCGCTGACGTAGTACGTCTCCAGGTCGTCGACGGTCAGGTTGTAGACCGTCGTGCGCTCGGTCCAGGTGCGCACCGCGCTGACCTGCACCCAGGTGCCGTTCGAGGTGCGCAGCCACTCGCCGCCGCGCAGGTCGCCCGCCGGCACCCACCGGTTGCCGGCCGGCAGCCAGAACGGGTGGTTGGTCGTCGCCGTCACCTCGCCGGTGCGGGTGCCCCGGTCGCCGTCGACGTCCACGGTGATGGTGATGAGGTCCTTGTCGCCGGCCGAGTGCCGGGTGCCGACGACGGTCTTGCCCAGGGTGAGGCCGGTGACGGGATCCGTGGCCAGCACGGTGTCGCCGACGTCCACCTCCTCGATCGGTTTCAGCTGCCCGCCGACGAGCACGACCGGGGTGCCGGCCACGAAGCTGCAGCTCTTGCTGAGCTTCTTGACGAGCTTGATGTTCTTGAACCAGTCGCTGACGCCCTCGAAGATCTCCTTGCCGAGGTTCCAGACCTTCTGGCCGAGCTCGTAGGCCTTCTTCCACTTCCACGGCGCGCCGTACTTCGAGGCCAGCTTGCCGGCCAGGCCGCCGACGAAGCTGCTGGCGACGTTGACGATGGTCTCGCCGCAGGCGCCGAGGTCGCCGGTGGTCAGGCAGTCCAGGGCCGCGGTGATGCCCAGCTCGTCCATGGCGATCTTGCCCAGCGCCTTGGCCGCGTTGATGAGCTTCTGCTTGGCCTGCTCCGCCTTCTCCTTGGCCTCGCGCAGCGCGGGGTCCTCGATCGGCGGCTTCGGCTTGCCGGCCGGCGGCTTGGGCAGCGGGTTGCCGTTGCGGTCGTAGCCGGCCGCCCGCATCGCCATGACGTCCTCGTCCGGCAGGCGCAGGCCCGTCGGGTCGGCGAACGTGACCGGGTTGTTGCGCCCGTACTGGTACGCGTTGAACTGGGTCGGGTCGTCGGGCACGAACACCGGGTCGGCCGAGATGAAGCGGCCCAGGGCCGGGTCGTACTCCCGCGCGCCGAGGTGGGTCAGGCCGGTCGTGGTGTCCTGGGTACCGCCGACGAAGCCCTTGTCCGCCGGCCAGCTCAGCATCGACGAGCCGCGCGGCCCGCCGAACGGGGTGGTGCGCCGCCGGGCGATCGCGCCGGTCGTGGCGTCGACGGTCGCGCTCTGGGTGCCGTGGTGGTCGGCGGCGAGGAACTTCACGCCGGACGTCTCGCGCACGGCGACGGTCATCCCGCCGAACGTGTAGAACCGGGTGCCGCGCACGGTGCTGCTGCCGTGGTCGAGCTTGAGCTCCATGCCCGGCAGGTACAGCGTCGTGGCGCCCGGCTCCTTGCGCAGCAGGCGGTTGCCCTCGGTGTCGTAGAGGTACCCGGCCTTGGTCTGCCCGCCCTGCTTCACCGCCGTGAGGTTGCCCTCGGCGTCCCATTCGAGGGTCTGCTTGGTGCCGGCCAGATCCCGCTCGACGGTGTTTCCGGCGTTGTCGTACTGGTACGAGTACAACCGGTCGCCGCCCGGCGTGTGCTCGACGACGTTCGACAGGTCGTGGCCGCGGGCCGTGCCGGTCGGATAGCCGTAGTCGCGCGTCACGTCGGCCGCGCCGGCGACGCCGTGGATGGTCTCCTTCTTGCGCCCGCCGGTGCTGTCGTACTCGTAGCTGTGGTGGTACGCCGCCGGCCCGCTCACGCCGGTGACCGCCGGGCCGCCCGCGCACTCGTCCGCGGCCGTGCTGGCGGTGGTCCAGGCGCGGGTCAGGCGGCGCGACCAGTCGTACTGGAAGCACTGGATGTCCCGGTCGCCCCCGGCCGGGGTGTCCTTGACGGCGAGCACGTTGCCGGCGTCGTCATAGGCATAGCGGGCGTGGATGTCGACGGCCGCGACGTCCTGGCGGTCGAGCCGGCTGCTGGCGAGCCGCTTCGTGCCCTCCTCGTACTCGTACGTGAGCCAGGCCTTCCTGCCGCCCGTGTTGAGCTCGGCCTGCAGCAGCTCGCCGGTCTGGCCGTACTTCGAGTCGGTCACGTACGTCGACGTGCCGGTCATCGTCTGCGGTCGCTGGAAGTCGTCGTAGCCGTACACGAGCGCCTCGGCCGGCAGCAGCCCGGCCCCGGGCAGGCCGTTGCCCTGCAGCGAGCCGTCCCGGTTGTAGGTCGTGGTGAACGTGTACTGCCCGGCCAGGCCCTCCATGCCGGGCACCGACGGCACCGAGTACGTCGTGGACTTGACCCGGTAGGCGTCGTCGAGGTTGGTGTAGAAGACGCCGTAGGCCTTGCCGTCGACGTAGCGCGTCGCGGAGTACAACTGTCCCTTGTAGAGGGTGTCGTAGGTCCACCCCGCGAGCTTGGTGCCGGTGGTCACGGTGCCGGACCAGACCGCGGTCTTCCGGCCGATCTTGTCGTAGACCGTGGTCAGGAGGTTGTTGCGGGCGTCCTTGGTGGTCTCCGGCCGGTCGAGGTCGTCGTAGGTCGTCTCGGTGCGCCCGGCGTCCGGATCGTTGATCGCCGTCTGCCGGCCGCGCTGGTCGTACTCCCACGTCCACTCGTTGCCGGCCGGATCGGTGAGGGACGCCATCTGCCCGGCGGCGGTCCAGGTGTAGGTCGTCTCCTCGTAGTCGCCGGTGGGACTGCCGCCCTTGTACCGCCGCAGCGCCGTCTTCTGGCCGCGGGCGTCGGCGATCGTCGTGGCGGCCACGCCCCCGTCCGGCGGGTCGACGTGCACCCGGTCGCCGGCGTAGGTGGTCGTCGTGCGCCACCGCTCGTCGCCCGCGACGGCGGTGATCTCGGCGACGGGGCGGTCGGCGCCGTCGTACTCGAACCAGGTCTGCCCGTCGACGTCGCCGTTGTCGACCACGAGCAGCTGGTCGCTCGGCGCGCCGGCCGCGTGGTACGTGGCGTAGGTCTTCTTCACCTGCCCGGTCGCGGTGTAGAAGGTGTCGGCGACGAGCCGGCCGTTCTCCGGGCCCTCGCTCTGCACCTGCCGCGGGCGCAGGTGCCCGTCGTAGATGTCCCACTGCACGCCGTAGGTGCCGTCGTTGCGCACCTTCTCGGTCTTCACGGCGACCGGCTCGGCGGTGCGCATCAGGTACGTGTACTTGATGCTCGGCGTCGCCTGGGCCGCCTTGGAGCGGTCGGGCAGCCACACCTTGACCAGCCGGCCCAGCGGGTCGTAGACCATGTCGCCGCGCTTGCCGTTGGGGTCGAGCTGCACGGTCGGCACGCCCCAGGCCGGCGCGTACTCGGTGGTGGTCTTCCACGCCGTGCCGATCGGGCCGACCTCCTCCTTCTTCGTCGTCAGCCCGTACGTCTGGGTGTAGGTGGTGGTGGTCGTGGTGCCCTTGGCGTCCTTGACCGTCAGCGGCCGCCCCCACGGGTCGAACGTGGTGTCGGCCACGGTCACGTAGGTCGCCGCGGTGCCGTTGTGGGAGGCCAGCCGCTCGGTCTTCGTCGCGTCGCCGAGCGTGGGGGCGGCCCCGAAGGCGCCGCCGTCGTACCAGGACCGGCTGTCGCTGATCAGCTGGGTCGCCCGGTTCGGGGTGGCGTCGCACTTGACCGCGACGGTCTCCTCGCGCCGCGGCAGCACGTAGATCCACTTCGGCTCGCTGTCGGCGTACTCGGTCCGGGTGCACCGGTCGTCGGCGGCGGTGCCGAGGTCGCCGAGGTCGTCGGCGGTGACCAGCCGGCCGTGCGCCGTCTCGTACGTGTTGACCATCTTGGTCTCGCGCCAGGCGCCGCCGGGCAGCGCGGTGAAGCTGCGGGTGGTGCCGGGCTTGATGTACGTCGAGCGGACCGTGCCCCAGGTGAAGGTCTGCGAGCCGGTCTCGTGCCGCCAGGGCAGCGCGATCGACTTCGACACGACGTCGGTGCCGTTGTAGACGACGGTCTCCAGCTCCTGGCCGGCGAAGTCGTCGAGGTCGGTGTGCACCCCGCCGGTCGAGTCGGTGACGGTCGCGTTCTGGGTGCCGCCGCCGGGCAGCGGGTTGCCGTGCAGGCCCCGGAAGTACGAGTGCTCGGTCTTGGTCGTCATGCTCTGGCCGTCGCCGCGGGTGACCCGCACCTTGCCGTAGCCGCGCCACTGGGCCCAGGACAGGTCGGCCGGCTTGGTGAACGCGTCCGGGTCGCTCTTGCGCCAGGCGGCGTCGCCCAGGTACTCGTACCGGGTCACCATCTCGTCGGCCTGGGTGGTGTTGTCGGACTCGATCACCTCGGCGACGACGTACTTGTGGAACCAGTCGACGACGGGGTCGCCGCTGGACGGGTTCCACTTGACGGTGTAGCACCGCTTCGTCGAGGCGCCCTCGGCCGGCAGGCTGCCGGCGGCGCAGTTCGGCGGCTCGTAGTTGACGGTGATCTGGCCGCCGGAGTCGGTGTGCACGGCCGCGACCCGGAACCGGTTGAGCTGGGCGATGCTGTCGTCGGGCCGGTCGATGCGGTTGGCCAGCTGGCGCCCGACGAGCTCGACGGCCGGCATCGACTCCTCGCCGCCGACGTGCCCCTTGTGGGTGATCTTGTTGAGCCACAGCGTCCGCGAGCCGTCGCCGTTGTCGGTGAACCAGTGGTCCAGCGCCCACGAGTCGACCGGGGTCCAGTCGGTGGCGCCCCGGATCTCGGTGGTGATCTTCGTCAGCCGTTTGCGGGTGAAGAACGACGGCGACATCTGGTCCGTCTTGCACCGGGTGTTCTCGGCGCAGATCCGGTCGAACGGCACGTCGGGCCAGGACGGCGCGGTGGCCGCGGTGAGGTCCTGCGGGTCGCAGTCGACGCCGCCGGCGGGCAGGCACCGCTCGAGGGTGTCGAAGCGCACCCGGGCCGGCGCGTTGGTGGTGTAGACGGCGTTGTGCCGCTCGCCGTAGTCGATCCGCTTGAGGTAGCCGCCGGCGTGGTAGCGGGTGCCGTTGACGTCGGTCTTGGCGAGCTTCGCGTACCAGTTGTCCTCGCGGGCGTAGTAGTACGACGTGACGTTGTCGTGCAGGTCGCGGCTGTAGTCGAGGTTCCACCGCCAGGCCTGGTTGCACGCGGCATTGGCGAAGGTCGCGTTCCAGCACGGTTCGCCGCTGTCGTCGCCGAAGACCGGCACGGTCCAGGTGGAGTTGGTCTCCTCGTTGTTCGCGGCCCAGCCGAACAGGCGGTTGAGGCCGAAGTAGTGCTCGGTGCCGTCCGGGACGGTGATCTTCCAGTACTCGCCGTTGTCGTCGCCGTTGACCGCGCCGCTGCTCTTCTCGATCTTCCAGTCCTGGTCGCTGGTCAGCCGCCAGCGCCCGGAGGCGTCCTTGAACAGCTCGCCCGAGGAGCCGTTGAGCACGACCGTGGCGTTCTCGTGCGACCAGCACAGGTCGGCGCTGGTGTCGTGGCCGTCCTCGGTGCACGCCTTGTAGCGGCGCTCGATGTACCCGGTCTCGTAGCTGAAGCCCTCGCCGATCCACGAGCCCTGGTTGTTCGTCGCCGCGGTGCGCCCGTCGACCGTCTGCGACGAGTAGCCGAGCGTCACCTGCGGGCCCTGACCGCCCGGGACCGGCGGCGTGCGCAGCGGGTACGACCAGTTGAACGCGCCCGAGGACGGCGAGACGTTCCACGTCGAGGACGGCGAGAGCTTGCTGGCGCCGTAGGAGCCCTGCGACGACGAGTCGCCGGCCGTCATGGCGAAGACCCCGCCGGCGCTCACCGAGGCCACGTCGAGCTCGGCCCGCAGCACGTCGGCCGCGGTGTCGTTGACGTGCGGGACCGGCGTGCCGGCGGTGCATTCGGCCCGCTCCGGCGTGCTCAGCGCGCAGTCGGGCAGCCGGACCAGCCGCAGCCGGGAGCCGAAGTCGCCGCCGTACGCGCCGGCGAAGTCCCGGTAGCTCAGCGTCAGCCCGACCGTGCCGCGCCCGGTCCGCCCGTCGGCGCGGCGCACGGTGAACACCGGGCCGTCCACGCGCGCGGCCAAGGACGCCGAGCGGCCCAGCACCTCGACCCGGACCTTGCCCGGCACCGCACGCGCCTGCGCGTCCAGCGCGTCGGCGTCGCGGGCCTGGCCGCGCGCGAACGGCACCGCCGCGGCCGGGTTCGACGCGGGACCGTGCGCCGCCACCGCCATCCCGCCCGCCGACGCGGTCGTGGCCGCGGCGGTGACCGGGACGTCGGCGGCGCCCGCGGCGGGCCAGCGGGCCGCCGCGGGTTGCGTGACGGCGGCCGCGGCGGCGGGGTTGTCGCCGCGCCCCTTCGCGGTGCCGTTGTGGCCCTGCACGGTGTGCCCGGCCTGCACGGCGGGCGCGCCGCGCCGGGGCGCGGCCAGGGCCGGGCCGGCGGCGACGAGCACGAGACCGGCCGCGACGGCCGCGGTCGTGCCGAACGCGACGGGGCGCTGGACGCAGCGCCGGGCGCCGTCGGGCCGGACGAAGACGCGCGAGAACATGGGCCCTCTTCTCACAGGTCGTTCAGTTCGGTGATCTGGTTGAGCTGCTGGATCGTGGTCGCGTCGAGCACGCCGGAGTAGACCCGGACCTCGTCGACGGCGCCGGCGAACGGCTCGCGCCACTGGCCGCCGAGGTACGCCCGGCCGACCTGCAGGCCGCCGTTGGCGTCCCAGGCGGTGACCCGGGTCGCCCGCGCCGACTGGGCGAGCTGCCCGTCGACGTAGAGCAGCAGCTCGTTGGTGAGCGCGTTGTAGGTCAGCACGAGCAGCTGGCCCTCGAGGTTGGTGTTCGGCAGCGCCTGGTCGTCGGCCGCCGTGACCACCGCCGCCCCGGCCGTGTCGGTCGCGGGCAGCGCCAGCTCCCAGCGCCCGGCGGCGTTGCGCCGCACGATGAACCCGCTGGACTGGGTGCCCTGCTGCGACAGCACCGCCATCGCCGGCCCCGGGTCGATCGAGGCCACCCGGGCCCGGACCGCCACCGTGAAGCTGCGGTCGGTGTCGATGAGCGGCCCGGCCGTCGAGGCGAAGTCGTCGGTACCGTCCAGGCGCAGCTCGCCCTGCCCGACCATCGGGAACACCGGGGGATCGCCGAACAGGTCGAACTGCGCGATCGCGGCCCCGCCGGCCAGGGTCAGCCCCGGCCCGCCGGCCAGCTCCGGGCTCACCCCGCCGGTCTGGGCGTTGAGCTGCCAGTAGCCGCGCCGGGTCGGCTTGAGCTCGGCGAGCTTGGCCACCTCGGCCGGCACGACGAGCCGGTTGAACAGCGTGACCTCGGCGATGTCGCCGTGGAAGTGCTCCTTGTACCAGGACTTGTCCATGGACCGGCCGATCTGCACGGCGCCGTGCGAGGCCCAGGCCGAGCGGCGGGGCGCCGACGTGACGGCCGAGCCGTTGACGTACAGCAGGATCGTCTGCGTCTGCGCGTCGTAGACCGCCGTGAGGTGGGTCCAGACGCCGACCTGGGCCGCGGCCGAGCTCACGACCCGCCAGCGGCTCAGCGGGTCCACGTCGCTGTACCCGATCATGAACTGCCACTTGCCGGAGCCGGAGTCGTACGCGAGCGTGAACCCGGACTCGCCGCTGCCGTCCTGCGACACCACGGTCCGGCTCTGGCCGGTGTTCGTCAGGCGCGCCCAGGCGCTGACCGCGAAGCTCTTCGACGTGTCGATGAAGCCGTCGGTGTTCGTCTGCAGCGCGCCGGTGGAGCCGTCGAAGGTGGCCGCCCGGTCGGCCGGGCCGCCGGGACCGGCCGCCTGGAAGGCCACGGTGCCCTGCACGGTGGCCGGGGCCGTGCCCTTCTCGTCGGCCGCGACCGTCGAGCCGGACGCGTCGCTCAGGCCCCAGACCGCGACCGGCGCGCGGCCGGCGCTGACCCGGAAGGTGCAGCTTGCGATCGCGCTGGCCTTCGAGGCGCGGTCGACGGCCTGGACGGTGACGAAGTTCGGGCCGTCCTTGGTCGCCAGCCAGGTCAGCTGGACCGGGCCGCCGTCGGTCGCCGGCGTCAGCACGTTGCTCGGCGACGGGTTGGTGTTGATGCCGTACCGGTAGGCGACCACGTCGGTCGCCGCGGAGTCGAACGTGAACGTGGTGTAGACGCCGACCCCGTCCCGCCAGGTCGCGTCGGTGTAGGTCGAGCAGTCGACGAGGTCCTTGGACAGGAACTCCGGCGAGCTCACCAGGGGCGGCGTCGGGGTCGTGTTGTCGTACACGAACTCGCACCTCGACTGCCCGTCGGAGCTCCACGCGCCCCACGTCTCGCCGTCGGAGGCCCGCACGTCCCAGGCGATCGGCACGTTCTGCGGGATGGTGGACGGCACGGTGTAGTCGAACCGGGAGCCGCTGGACTTCCACGACGACTGCCACGTCACCGTCTGCAGGCTCCCGCCGGGCGGGGTCCACTCCACCCGGAACTCGGCCAGCAGGTCCTCGACGTCGCCGGCCTCGGCGAGGTGGTCGGGGTCGGTGAGCACCGCCGAGAGCCGCGGCGGGGTGTCGACGTAGGGCCGGCTCGCCCCCGAGGCGCAGTTGCCGCCGGGCGACAGCGTCAGGTTCGACAGCACCGGCCGGTCCGGCGCGCGGTTCCAGTTCACGACCAGGATCGCGTTGTTGCAGAACCGCTTCCAGTGCTGGTTGTTGCTCTCGTTCTCGGCCTTGATGCCGAACGTGATCGACGACCAGTTGCCGCCGGCGGCGAGCTGCGCCTCGGAGGTCGCGTCGAAGACCGAGTTGCGGGCGCTGGAGGTGCAGGCCTGCTCGGCGCCGAGGGACCTGGTCGACAGGTGCCGGCTCCAGCCCGGCATGTTGCCCCAGTTGGTGGCGCCGCTGATGCCGCCGCCCATGCCGTACAGCTGGATGTTGCGGGCCGTGGTGTTCCAGCCGCGGGCCAGCGACACCTGGAACTGCGCGCTCTTCACGGTCTTGCCGGCCAGGTTCACCGGCAGGGCGTACAGCAGCCGCTTGATCTTCGAGTTGTTGCACGTCGAGTCGGGCGGGCAGTAGCCGGCGCGCTCGTCGGTCTTGCCGTCGAAGTTCGGGTACTCCTCGGCGGTGTAGCCGGAGTCGACCATCGTCCAGAAGGTGCGGCTCGTCGTCGTCCACACCGGGTCGATGTAGAGCGGGAAGCGCGCGGCCGGATCGGCGAGCAGGGCCGGGTCGGGCGTGAGGTGCAACCTGCCGCCCTCCACCCTGGTCGCGAGCCGGGCCTTGCGGGCCGTCTGCGGTGCGCCCCGGGCCGGCTTGGCCGACGCCTCCCCCGCCTCGGCGAGCCGGCGCTCGGCGACGGCGTCGCCGCTGTCCCACATGAGCGGCGCCGGCGCCTCGAAGACCCGCCCGCCGCTGGCCGAGTCGAGCGCCGCGAGCCGCCCGTCGCCCGCGTCGCGCAGCGACAGCCCGGCCGTGGCCAGGGACATCGACAGCGCGGTGACCTCCGGGCGGCGGGCCGCCTCCGCCGTCTTGACCACCAGCACGTGCGAGAACGTCTCGACGCCCGCGTTCACGACCAGGTCGACGCCGGGCGCGACCTCGGCGTAGGTCGCCGTGGCGCCGTCCAGCACCGGCGCCGGCAGCGGGCCGCCCGGCCAGCCGAGGCTCATCGACCGGCCGGCGCGGTCGGCGACGAGCAGCGGACCGGAGCCGCCGCCCGACAGCCGCAGGCCGAACGTGGCGGCGGCCGGGGCGATCGAGCCGTCGGCCCCGCGCACCAGCGTCGCGTCCGGCGTCACCCACTTGCCCTGCTTGACCGTGCGGACCGGCTGCTGGTGGATGTTCTCGGTGAACGTGCCGTCCGGGTTCGCCCAGATGTCCCGGCGCTCGCCGCGGTACGCGCCGACCTCGATCGCCCGCCCGCTGCTCTTCGCCATGGCGACCGCGGCGACCTCGGTCTGCTGCATCGTCTCCTGCTGCCCGACGAGGGCACCGGGATCGGGCGCGCCCGGCGGGGCCGGAGCCTGCGAGCCCATCGTGAGCCCCACCCCGAGCGCGAGGGCGAACGCCAGCCCGGCGCGCGTGAGCACCTGCTTGCGCTTGGTCATCGTCATCACCCTGCCTGCAGGCCGAAGGCGGTCGCGGTGCCCGCGGGCGCCGTCCAGGTCCGGGTCGGGGCCGCGTTGCCCGCGGCGAGCGCCGACCACGGGATCGCGTACACCGCCCGTATCGAGTACGGCGAGGAGACCAGCAGCTCGGCCGGGGTGCTGCCGAGCGCGGAGCCGATCAGCTCGATCCGCCCGGGGCCGTGCGGGAGGCTGCCGCTCTTGCGGTACACCGTGGTGTCGGCCAGGCCCGACGTGGTGCCGGCGGCGAACACCCGCACCTCGCCCGCGTCGTCCGCGCCGGAGAGGTCCTCGCCGGGCGTGCCCACGGCGACCAGGAGCGTCTGCGCGCTCGGCGCGACCGACGGGTCGGTGTTGACCACGACGACGTCCTGGCCGAACAGGTCGCCGACCTCGTTGTCGCCGGAGATCCCGGCGGTCGCCTGGGTCACCGTCGCCAGGTGGGTCACCTCGGTGTTGGTGACCCGGAACTGGTGGATGGCGCCCGCGTCGACGACGCCGCCCGGGTCGTCGCTGGGCGCCCCGACCACGAGGATCGAGTCGCCGGCCGGCCAGTACGGGGCCATCGCCACCGAGCTGCCGAACATGTCCCCGGCGGCGGGGTCGCCCGGCACGCCGGGGGTGTCCTGGCTGACGATGCCGGCGGACGCCGGCTGGGCGGTGCCCACCGGGTGGCGGAACACGAAGGCCACGCCGGCGAACTCGTTCTCGCCCGGCGACGTCACCGCGAGGTGCTCGGCGGTGGCGGCGAGCTGGTAGCCGAACCGGTCGTCGAGCTCGGGCGCCCAGGCCGCCGCGCTCTGGTCGAACGCGAGCCGCGCCGCGCCCCGGAAGTAATGCACGACGCCGGCGTCGGCCTTGCCGCTGATGTCCTCGCCGGGCGCGCCGGCGAGCAGGTACGGCTCACCGGCCGCGGTCTGCCCGGCGGCCAGCGAGTAGCCGAACCAGTCGAAGGCGGCGGGCGTGCCGGGCGTGCCGCCGCTGCCCTGGGCGTACGTCAGCGCCGCGGGGCCCTTGCCCAGCCCGGCCGGCGAGCCGAACAGCACCTGGACCTCGCCGGCGTCCTGCAGACCGGCCACGTCCTGGTACGGCACGCCGACGGCGACGTCCGCGCATCCGTCGCGGTTGGCGTCGTAGACGGCCATCGCCTGCCCGAAGCGCTCGCCGGGCTCGGCGTCGCCGGGTATCTCGGCCAGGTCCTGGTGCACGATCGTGCTCGCCCCGGTCGCGCCGTCCACGACGGTCAGCTGCCCGGCGTTGTAGTCGCCGTTCACCAGCGCGCGCGGGTCGGTGATGACGACGTCGCGCACGCCGTCGCCGTTGATGTCGCCGGCCACGCCGTTCTCGCAGCCGGGCGCGGGCGGGGCCGTGAGGTAGACCGAGAACTCGCAGGCGGCGGTCGCGGTGGTCACCGTGCCGTCGGAGACGAGCACCCGCCAGGAGTACTTGCCGCCCTCGATCAGGTCGCCGGCCGCGAAGGTGTGCGATGCCGCGGTACCCGAGGCGATGCCGGGTTTGGCCGCGCTGCCGAGCGGCTGCGCGGCGCCGGCGACCCGCCACTCGAACGTGACGGTCATCGGCGTGCCCTCGCCGTCGGCCACCGTCGCCGACAGGGCCGGCGTGAGCGTCTGCAGCGCCGGGCGGCCGGTGCCCGTGACACAGGTCGTGGCCGGGGTCGTGGACCGCGCGGTCACGCCCGGGTAGGCGTTGTAGGTGACGTTGACGTACGGCCGGTGCGTCGTGTTCGACGTCCAGTTGCGGGACCGGACCTGCTTCCAGCCCAGCGCATCGGTCTCGTCCTCGGCGCGCAGCCCCATGTGGGCGACGGTCTGCCCGGCCGTCGCGGCCCGCTGGAAGAAGCCGCGGGCGTCGATCGCGATCCAGCCGTCGTTGCAGGTCGTGTCGAACCCGGTGGTCGCGGTGGAGACCGACTCGGGCTGCTCCCCCGGCGTCGCCGCGTCGGCGTCGAGCCAGCTGGGCTGGCTCGTCCAGCGGGTCGCCGCCGAGGCCGGCGTGGTCGTCCACACCTGCCACGCGCGCGGCTGGCAGCTGGCCGACCAGAAGTTGTAGAAGTTCGCCGACGCCGAGACGATCTGCTTGCCGGCGAACGCGTCCGACGGCCACTGCACGAACGCCCGGGCGATCCGCGGGTTGGACCCGCCCATCTGCCCGAACCACAGGTCGCCCTGGGCCGACATGTCGTTGGTGCCGCCCTCCACGACCGACGTGGAGAACGTGGAGGCGACGCCGTTGAGGACCGGGTCGATGACGACCGGGAAGACCGTCGCCGGGTCGAGCATCCAGGCGGTGTCGGGCCGCAGGCCGAAGGCGCCCCGGCGCGCGGACGCCCCGCCGTCGGGCTCGAGCGTGACCGCCTTCTGCCGGGCGCGCGCCGGGCGGCCGGGCGCCTTGGCGTCCTCGCCGGAGTCCCACATGACCGGCTGCGGCACCCGGGCCAGCACCGCGCCGCCCGGGCCGCGCAGGGTCACGCCGCCGTCGGCCTCCGCCCGCTGCTCCACGGCGCCGTCGGCGCGCGCGGTCACCGGCAGGCGTCCGACGTACTTCACGGCGGCGCGGTTCTTCACCACGAAGAACTGCTCCACGCCCTCCGACGTCGACTCCATCACCAGGTCGATGCCGGGGAAGAGCTCCGGGTAGGTGGCGCGCGGGCCGTCCAGCACCGGCGCCGGCAGCGGCCCGGTCCAGTCGAACGCCGCCCGGCCGCCCGCCGTGGCGATCGAGGCGAGCTCGCGGGTGGCGCCCGCGTCGCCGGTCGCGCCGGACAGCACCAGGTCCCGCGGGTGGGCCTTCGGCGCGACCCGGCCGTCGGGCCGGGCGACCAGCGTGTGGTCGACCTCCACCCACCGCCCGGCGCGGCGGAACCGCTCGACCGCGGCGCCCACCCGGGCCTCGAAGCCGCCGGTCGGCAGCGCCCACACCTGGGTCTGCTCGGTGGTGAGGGCTTCGACCAGCACGCGCTGCCCGCTCTGCCGGGCCGCGGCGGCGGCCTGCCGCTCGGCCGGCGACAGCTCGGCCGCGCGGGCCTCGGCCACGACCGGACCGGCCACGGCCTGCTCCTGGTCACCGCCCCGGCTGCCGCCCGGCTCCGCGGCCGAGGGACCGACGGCGACGAGCATCGATGCGACAACGGCGAGGACGGTGACGGCGATCCGCGACTTCCGGGCGCGCGAGGACGCGCCGAATACAGGCACCATTGAACGCACTTCCCCCGTGAGTTCGTGTTGGCGGACAGTTAAGAGCGTCGAACTCCCAGCGTCAATGGGCCAGTGCCACTGTACGGTTGTGGCGCTCCGTAGTGACGGCTCGTCAACCGGTCGATGGCCACCCGAACGGTCGGCCCAACCGAGCCGTTCGGACGAGGGAGCCATCCCGTTGCGAGACCACCGAAACCCGCTTACCGGGCAAATCGCCCGATACCGTGATCCGTATGCGGATGACACGACGCGCCTGGCTGGCCGCGGCCTGCGTCCTGCTGGTCGCCGGATGCGGCAGCAAGACCGAGGACGCCGGCACCACCGCCCCGGCCACCACCACGGCCGCGACGACGAAGGCGGCCGGCGCCGCCGAGCAGCTCTCCGCCGCCGCGGCCAAGACCGCCGCCGCCGCGTACACGTTCAAGGCCGGCGACCCCGCGACGCAGGGCTCCATCGAGGGCGCCATCGACCCGGCCTCGTCGACCTCCACCAGCAAACTCTCGGTCGGCCTCGACGACACCGGCGCTGACGCCGGCACCAACCTGACGGTCGAGAGCCTGCTCGTCGCCGGCGGCTACTTCGTGAAGATCAGCGGCCTGCCGATCCCCGGCGTCGACGGCTCGAAGTGGTTCCGGGCCGACCCGGCGAAGATCTCCCAGGACAACGCCCTCGGCCTCGGCAACGCCAAGGACCCGATCGGCCTGGCCGACATGCCGGCCAGCATCGCCGGCGTGCAGAGCAGCGACGGCAGGTCCTTCACCGGCACCCTGGACCTCACCAAGAAGGCCTGGGGCCCGCTCGACGACTCCGCCCTCACCAGCGGCCTGGGCGACGCGGCGAAGGCGGTACCGTTCACCGCGACCGTCGACGCCGCCGGCCACCTCGCACAGCTGACGGTCAACGTCCCCGCCTACGCGGACTCCGAGGCCTCGACGACGACGGTGACCTTCGCCGACTTCGGCAAGCCGGTCACCGCCACCGCACCGGCCGCCGGCGACGTCATCGACGCCCCCGCGACGCTGTACGACGTCCTCAACAATCAGTAGCGGGTCGGGCCTACAGCGTCCGCAGGGCGTCCGCCGGGGGCAGCCGCGCGGCGCGGGCCGCTGGATACAGCCCGGCCAGGGCGCCCACCAGCAGGGCCGCGACCAGGCCGGCGGCGGGTGCCTGCGGCGGGATCGCCACCGGGTTGCCGCCGAGCCGGGCCGCGACCAGCGTCGCCAGGCAGCCGAGCCCGATCCCGGCGACGCCCCCGATGACCGCCAGCAGCGCCGATTCGAGCAGGAACTGCGCGGCCACGTCCCGCCGCCTGGCCCCGAGGGCGCGCCGCAGGCCGATCTCCGCGCGCCGTTCCAGCACCGAGATGACCATGATGTTGGCGATGCCGACGCCCGCGACGAGCAGGGCGATGGCGCCGAGGCCGAGGAACAGCCCGACGAACGTCTCCTTCGCCTGGATGCGGGCCAGGAGCACGTCCGAAGGGCGATCCACCTGTACGTCCCGAGGGTTCTCCGGCGACGCCGTGGACCCGAGCACGGCGGTCACCGCGGCCACCTGGTCGGGGTCGACGCGCAGGTAGATGCGCGTCGGCACGCCGCCGAGGCCGAAGAGCCGATCGGCGACGCCGTAGCTGATCAGGGCCGCGGTGTCGATCTCCGGGGCGACTTCGACCTGGGCGAGGATGCCGACCACGGTGAAGTACCGGCCGGCGATGAACACCTGGGTCTGCGCGGTGAGCCGGTCGATGCCGAGACTGCGCGCGGCGGACCAGCCGAGCACGGTCTGCGGGTACTGCTCCGCGACCGGGCCGAGGAACGTCCCGCGCAGGATCCGGACCGAGAGGGTCTGCGGCAGGGACGGCTGGGCGGCCATCACGTTGATGCCGTTGGTGTTCACCGGCGGAATGAGATCTGTGCGGCGGACGGTCGCGCCGTCGATGTTGCCGACCGCGGTGGTCGACTGCACCGGCGGGATGCGGGCGATCATCGGCTGCGCGGTGAGCGGCAGCGGGGTGGGGCTGCCGTCGAAGGTCTTGCCGGTGGCCACGGTGAGCAGGTTGCCCTGCCGGCCGAGCTCGTCCAGCAGCTGCCGCTTCGAGGACTCGGCGACGCCCAGGACGGCGACCAGCGCGGCGATGGCGATCGCGATGCCCAGGGCCGAGAGGGTGGCGCGGACGCGGCGGGCGCGCAGGCCGGCGGTACCGGCGGCGAGCGCGTCGAGGGCCCTCACGCGGCCGCGTCCGAGTCGTGCACGATCCGGCCGTCGCGGAGGTGGATCTGGCGCTGCATCGCCGCCGCCACGTCGGCGTTGTGGGTGATGAGCACGACGGTGGTGTCGTCGAGCGCGGCGAGCACGTCGACGACGTCGCGGCCGTTGGCGGAGTCGAGGTTGCCGGTCGGCTCGTCGGCGAGCACGACCGCGGGGCGCCCGACGACGGCGCGGGCGATCGCGACCCGCTGGCGCTCGCCGCCGGAGAGCTGGGCGGGACGGTGGCGGACGCGGCCGGCGAGCCCGACCCGGTCCAGGGCCTCGGCCGCCCGCCTGCGCCGCTCGGCCGCCGGGACGCCGCGGTAGACCAGGCCGGTGGCCACGTTGTCCAGCACGGTGAGGTGCTCGAGCAGGAAGAACTGCTGGAAGACGAAGCCGATGTGCCACGCCCGGACGCGGGACAGCTGGGCGTCGCGCATGGCCGAGGTGTCGGTGCCGGCGATGCGGACCGTGCCGCTGCTGGGGCGTTCGAGGGTGCCGAGGATGCTCAGCAGCGTGGACTTGCCGGCCCCGGAGGCGCCCGTGATGGCGACCTTCTGCCCGCGGTACACGATGAAATCCACATCGGACAGTGCCGTGACGCGCGCCGGGGGCGGATAGGTCTTGCCGACGCCGATGAGCTCCAGTGCGGGGGTCACGAGGCCGGCACCTCCACGTCGTCGCCCTCGCGCAGCCCGTCGCCGCGGACCTCGACGAGGGTGTCGGAGAACAGGCCGGGGGTGACGGCGAGCAGGGTGCGCTCGGTGCCGTTGCGCCGGTAGACGCCGTAACCGCCGCCGGCCAGGGCGACCAGCGCGGTCACCGGCACGGCCAGGACGCCGGTCACGGTCTGATCGGTGATGCCGACCTGCACCGGGGCCCGGTCCAGGTTCGTGCCCACCTGCTGGTCGTCGAGCGTGACGATGCCGGGCACCAGGACCGGGCCGCCGCGGCCGGACGGGTCCTGTTGCTGCTGCTGGTCCGCGACCGGCGACAGGAACGCCACCGTCCCGCCGACCCGCCGCCGGTCCGGCAGCGTGACGCTCACCTTGTCGCCGGGGTGCACCAGGTGCGTCTGCCCGGCCGGCACGTTGATCGTGACCACCGGCGTCGTCGAGGTCGCCGTGAGGATCGGCTCGCCGCCGTGGACCTCGGCGCCCAGCGTGGCGGTCACCGTGTTGATCCGGATCGCGCCCGGCTGGAAGCTGACCTCGCCCAGCTCGATGCGGCCGGTGACGGTCTGGCCGGCCGCCCGCTGCCAGCGCCGGATCGCGGTCGCGGTGGCGCCGGTGAACGTGGCGTCGGCGGCGGCGAGAAGGCCGAGCGCCTTGAGGTTCTCCTCCAGCGCCCGGACATCCACGCCCGCCGTCATCCCGGAGGCGAACGGCCGGAACGCCGGGCGGTCGGCGAAGAACAGCCGCACCGGCCGGTTGTCGACCTCGTACACGGCGTCGTTGCGGCCGATCACCGCGCCGGGGGCGGGCAGCGCGGTCACCGTGCCGCCGGCGCCCTGCGCGAGAACGGTGTAGGCGCCGCGGTACCCGAGGGCGCCGGACACCTGGGTCCCGTTGGACAGGTCGGTGCGGGTGACCTTCGCCGTCGTCGTGGGGACCTCGGCCGCGGCGGGTGCCGCCCCGCCCGGGTACCGCCACACGAACCAGCCACCGGCCGCGCCGGCCGCGACCGTGGCGGCCGCCGAGGTGAGCAGTGCGCGCCGGTTCATCCCGCCAGGCTCCCCAGGCTCGATGCCTGCGCCTCGGCGTCCAGGACCGTCCGGCAGGCCTCCAGCGCGTGCTGCACCGTCGGATCCGTCTTGTCGCCGGGCAGGTCCTCGGGGTGCACGCCGAAGCCGTGTCCCGGGGTGAACTCGTCGTTGGCGGACGGGTCGCGGTAGTTCGGCAGGCCGTTGCTGCGCATGCACCGCGCGGACTTGACCCCGGCCTGGACCAGCGCCGGCGGGGCCGGCGCCTGCGCGTCGGGGACGAGGTCGGCGGCGACGATCAGGTCGTGGCAGGCCTGTGCGGCCGCCAGAACCGTGTCCCCGTCGGCCTTGTGCAGGCTGCGCGAGTCGGTGAACACGTGCCCGTCGGCGGTGAGGACGGGATCCTTGTACGTCGAGATGCCGTGCTGGCGGATGCAGTCGGCCGCCGCGTGCAGCGCGCTCCGGCGTGCGTCACCGGTCGCCCCCGCGCACGTCGGCTGGTAGCCCAGGTCCTTGTTCGGGGCCCCGCCGTCGCCGGCCGGCTTGCTCGCGCCGGGCGCCGGGCTCTGCCCCGTGTCCCCGATGAGCTGGTTCAGCCCGTCCGCGGCGCCGATGCAGCCACCCGCGGTCGGCGGCGCCGCGCCGGCGGTGCCGCCGAGACTCGGCACGCCCGGCGACGGGCTCGCACTGCAGGCCGCCAGCATCAGGACGGCGCCGAGCATCACGATTCTCATGGGCGCCAGGTGTACGCGCACGGTGATGACACGACCGCTACCCGCCATGTCGGACGGATGTCATCCGGGACAGCGCACAATGGTCGGCATGCGGGTGCTGGTGGTCGAGGATCACGTGACGCTCGCGGCGCGCATCGGGGAGGGCCTGCGCGACGCGGGCATGGCCGTCGACGTCGTGCACGACGGCGCCGCGGCCCTGAGCGGCGCGGCGGAGGTCGGCTACGACGTCGTGGTGCTCGACCGCGACCTGCCCGTCGTGCACGGTGATCAGGTCTGCCGGGCACTGGCCGGTACCGATGGCGCCCGGATCTTGATGTTGACCGCCGCCTCGGGCGTCGACGACCGGGTCGACGGGCTCGAGCTCGGAGCCGACGACTATCTCGGCAAGCCGTTCGCGTTCCACGAACTGGTCGCCCGGGTGCGGGCCCTGGCCCGGCGGGCCCCGTCGGCGCCGCCGGTCGTGCGCCGCGGTGACCTGACCGTCGACCGGGCCCGGCACCGCGCCACCCGCGCCGGGCGGCCGCTGTCGCTGACCCGCAAGGAGTTCGGCGTCCTGGAGCTGCTCATCGCCGCCGACGGTGCCGTGGTCAGCGCCGAGGACCTGCTCGAACACGTCTGGGACGCGCACGTCGACCCGTTCAGCAACATCGTCTCGGTCACGCTCACCCGGCTGCGGCGCAAGCTCGGCGCGCCGCCGCTCATCGAGACCGTCGTGGGCAAGGGCTACCGGATGTGAGCCTGCGCATCCGCCTGACGCTGCTGTACACGCTGCTGTTCGTCCTCTGCGGCGGCGCCCTCATCGCGATCACCTACGGCCTGCTCGCCGCCAACCTGAGCCGGACCACCGTCACCGAGTACGGCCCGGACGCCCCGCCGCCCGAGTTCATCGACGCGTGCAAGCGCGTCCTGAACGGCGGTCCCACCGAGGACGCCAACCTGCGCGGCAAGTGCCAGGCGGCGTACGACGAGGGCCTCATCGCCGGCGTCGAGTCCCAGCGGGAGGCCACCCTCGCCGCGCTGCTGTGGCAGTCCGGGCTGAGCCTGGGCGCGGCGACGCTGCTGTCCGCCGCCGCGGGATGGTTCGTCGCCGGCCGCGTCCTGCGCCCGGTGCAGCGGCTCACCACGGCCGCCCGGGCCGCGACCGAGCACAACCTCTCGGCCCGGGTGGCCCTCGGCGGCCCCCGCGACGAGCTGCGCGAGCTCGCCGACACGTTCGACGGCATGCTCGACCGGCTCCAGCGCTCCTTCGAGGGGCAGCGCCAGTTCATCGCCAACGCCAGCCACGAGCTGCGCACCCCGCTCACCGTCATGCGCACCAGCGTCGACGTGGTGCTGGCCAAGCCGCACGCGACCGAGGCCGAGATGGTCGGCATGGCCCGCGACGTCCGCGCCGCCGTCGAGCACGCCGAGACGCTCATCGAGGCGCTGCTGACCCTGGCCCGCAGCAACGGCGGCCTGCACGCCAGCGAGCCGACCGACCTGGCCACGGTCGCCGAGGACGTGCTGGACGGCACCGACCGCCGCGACCGGCAGTTCCAGAGCGCCCTGGAGCCGGCCCTCACCACCGGCGACCCGATCCTGCTGGAGCGGCTCACCGCCAACCTCGTGGACAACGCGGTGCGCTACAACGAGGCCGGCGGTACGATATGGATCACGACGTCCACAGTGGACGGCCAGGCGCGGCTCGAGGTGGCCAACCAGGGACCGGCCGTCGAGCCCGGCGCGATCGGCGAGCTGTTCCAGCCGTTCCGCCGCCTGCACGAGCGCACCGGCACCGACGGGTTCGGCCTCGGCCTGGCCATCGTCGCCTCGATCGCCCAGGTCCACGGCGGCGCGGTACGAGCGACGCCGAGGCCCGACGGCGGCCTGCGCGTCACCGTGACGCTGCCGGGCTGAGCGTCAGCCGCCGACCGGGATCTTCCAGTGGTACTGGTGCTCCGGCCGCCCGGTCGCCCCGTAGCGCAGCCGGACCTCGGCCACGCCGTCGCGGGCCAGTGCGGCCAGGTACCGCTGCGCGGTGGCCCGGGAGATCCCGAGCTCGTCGGCGACGTCCGCCGCCGTGCGCGGCCGGCCGGCCCGGCGCAGTGCCTCGCTGACCAGCCGCACGGTCACCGCGGACTGCCCCTTCGGCGCCGACGGGCGGTCGCCGTCGTGCAGGACCCGCCAGCAGCGGTCGATGTCGGCCTGGGTCAGGCTGCGCGGACCGGCGGTGACCAGCGCCCGGTAGTGCCGGTACGCGGCCAGCCGGTCGGCCAGCTGCTCGGCCGTGAACGGCTTCACCAGGTAGTTCAGCGCCCCGCGGGCGTAGGCGGCGCGGACCGTGGCGGCATCGGACGCCGCGGTCAGCATGATGGTGTCGACGGTGAGCTCGGTCAGCAGGTCCAGCCCCGACTCGTCGGGCAGGTACACGTCGAGCAGCACCAGGTCGACCGGCCGGGCCGCGAGCTCGCGCCGGGCCGCGGCGGCGCTGCGGGCGGTCGCGGTCACCGCGAACCCGTCGACCCGGTGCGTGAACTCGACGTGGATGCGGGCCACCCGGAAGTCGTCCTCGACGACCAGGACGTTGATCGTCACACCGGCTCCCGCGCCGGTTGCAGGGCCCCGGGCAGGCGCGCCTCGAACACCGCGCCGTGCCCGTCGTGGCCGGGCGCCGCCAGCCGCACGTCGCCGTCCAGGCGCCGGGCCGCCTGCCGGGCCAGGGCCAGCCCGAGCCCGCGGCCGTCCTCGCCGTTCGTCGACACGCCCGAGTCGAAGATCCGCCCGGTCAGCCCGTCCGGGACGCCGTCGCCGGAGTCGACGACCGAGATGTGCAGGGTGGTGCCGTCCTCGAGCAGTGCCAGGTCGACCCAGGCGGGCCGGCGGGCGCCGCGCCGGGCGGCCTCGAGCGCGTTGTCGACCAGGATGCCGAGCACGGTCGTGACCTCGACCGGCGCCGTGACGCGGGTGCCGACCCAGGTCGTGTCCGCGAGGGTGAGCCGCACGTCCTTCTCCGCCGCCTCGGCCGTCTTGGCGTCCACGAACGCCTGCAGATAGGGGTCGTCGACGGCGCGGCCACCCGCGGGCGCGGCCGTGTCGGACACCGCGTGCAGGAACTCGAGCGCCTCGGCGCCGTGGCCGTTGTGCAGCAGCCCGGACAGCACGTGCAGCCGGTTGGCGAACTCGTGCCGCTGTGCGCGCAGGGCGGTGCTCAGCGTCCGCACCGACTCCAGCTCCCGGGTGATGGTCTCCAGGTCGGTCCGGTCGCGCAGGGTCAGCACGCCGCCGAGGTCGCGCTCGTCGCGGCGCACGGCGCGATAGTTCGCGACGAGGACCCGGTCACCGGCGACGGTGATGACGTTGTCGACGGGCGCCCGCTGTTCGACCGCCTCCCGCAAAGAAGCAGGAAGTGCCGCTATGGTACCGCCTGTGCCCGCCACGGGCACGCCCAGTAACCGGGCCGCCTCGCCGTTGCACACCGTCACCCGGCCGTCGGCGTCCACGGCGAGCACTCCCTCGCTGATGCCGTGCAGTACCGCCTCGCGCTCCTGCACCAGCTCCGCGAGCTCGTGCGGTTCCAGGCCCAGGGTGAGCCGCTTCAGCCGGCGCGACAGCAGCACCGAGCCGACGAAGCCCAGCGCCAGCGCGCCCCCGGCGAACAGGGCGGCGACGGCGAGCTCGCTGGTCACGTGCCCGCGGATGTCCTCGATGCGGAAGCCGACGCTCACCTCGCCGACGATCGCGCCGCTCGCGTCCCGCAGCGGCGTCTTGCCGCGGGCCGACAGCCCGAGGGTGCCCTGCTCGACGTTGATCGTGTCGTGGCCGGCCAGCACCTCCGACGGGTCGGTGGAGACGGGCTCGTGGATGCGGTCGGGGTTCGGGTGCGCCAGGCGGATGCCGAGCCGGTTGGTGATGACCACGAACAGCGCGCCGCTGGCCGCCTTGGCCGCCTCGGCCCGGGCCGGCAGCACGTGCTGCGGGTCGTCGGCCGCGGCCGCCGCGGCGATCGCCGGGTCGGCCGCGAGCGTGTGCGCGACGGCGAGGGCGCGCGTGCCGTACTGCTGCGTCATCTCGTCGTCGAAGAGCCAGCTGACGAGCGCGAAGCCGACGCCGACCACGACCACCAGCACGGCCGCCTGCAGGGCCAGGGCCTGCCGCGCGAAGGGCGTGTAACGCAGCCGAAACATGACGGGAGCGTACCGCCGGGGCACCTGAGAAGACCCTGTGAGCAAAACGCGCAATACGCGGCTAACGCGGGCTGCGACCACAACCGGCGCAAGGGTTCGCAGCGCCCGCCGCGCTCCCTACGGTCCCTGGCTACGAAAGGAGTCCGTTGTGAGCGTAATCGTGCTCCGCCAGGCCACCAAGCGTTTCCCGGGCAACGGTGGCCGGCCCCACACCGCCGTCCGGGACCTCACCTTCGCCGTCGAGGAGGGCGAGTTCGTCGCCGTGGTCGGCCCGACCGGCTGCGGCAAGTCCACGACGCTGTCGCTGGTGTCCGGCCTCGAGCCGCCGTCCTCGGGGGAGGTCGAGGTCGACGGCGCCCCCGTCCGCGGCATCCCGGCCGGGGTCGGCTACATGTTCCAGTCCGACGCCGTGCTGCCGTGGCGCTCGGTCATCGACAACGTCGCCGCCGGGCCGCGCTACCGGGGCCGCCGCAGGGCCGAGGCGCGCGCCGCCGCCGCGGTCTGGGTCGAGCGGGTCGGGCTGGCCGCGTTCGAGCGGTACTACCCGCACCAGCTCTCCGGCGGCATGCGCAAGCGGGTCGCGCTGGCCCAGACGCTCGTCAACGAGCCGCGGATCCTGCTCATGGACGAGCCGTTCAGCGCGCTGGACGTGCAGACCCGGGCGCTCATGCAGGACGAGCTGCTGCGGCTGTGGCAGGGCACCGGCGCCGCCGTCGTCTTCGTCACCCACGACCTGGAGGAGGCGATCGCGCTCGCCGACCGGGTGGTGGTCATGACGTCCAGTCCGGCGACGGTGAAGGCCATCTTCGACGTCCCGCTCCCCCGCCCGCGCCGGGTCGAGGAGATCAGGCTCACCGCGGCGTTCGTGGAGACGTACCGCGAAATCTGGGAAAGCCTGCGCGAAGAGGTCGAGCGGGCCCGGAGCGAGGCGGCGCACCGTGTCGGCTGAGGTGGTGACCGCGCCGGCGGCGGCTGAGGAGGTCGCACCGCGCCGCCGGCCGAAGCTCGTCATGTGGGCCGTGCGCCTCGCGGTCGTCGTGGTCTGGCTGGGCAGCTGGGAACTGGCCGCCACGCACTGGATCGACCCGTTCTTCTACTCCAAGCCGTCGGCGATCTGGGAGCGCCTCGGCGACTGGTTCACCAAGGGCACCGCCTTCGGCCCGGTGTGGACCCAGATCAGCATCACCCTGCAGGAGACGGTCCTCGGCTTCGTCATCGGCGCGATCGGCGGGGTGCTGCTGGGCATCCTGCTCGGCCGGGCCCGGTTCGTCGCCGACGTCGCCGCGCCGTTCATCAAGGCCGCCAACGCGGTACCGCGGATCGTGCTCGCCTCCCTCTTCGTCATCTGGTTCGGGCTCGGCCTGTCCTCGAAGGTCGCCACCGCCGTCGTCCTCGTGTTCTTCGCCGTGTTCTTCAACGCCTTCCAGGGCGCCCGCGAGGTCGACCGCAACCTCGTCAACAACGCCCGCATCCTGGGCGCCTCCCGCGTCCAGGTGCTCACCTCGATCGTCGTGCCCAGCGCGATGTCGTGGATCTTCGCCTCGCTGCACGCCGCGTTCGGGTTCGCGCTCATCGGCGCGGTCGTCGGCGAGTACGCCGGCGCCGACAAGGGCCTGGGCCTGCTCATCGCCAACGCCCAGGGCACCTTCGACGCGGCCGGCATCTACGCCGGAATGATCATCATCACCGTCATCGCCCTCCTCGCCGAGTGGCTGCTCACCCTGCTCGAAGGCCGGCTGCTGCGCTGGCGCCCGCCCGTGCAGACCGACACCCAGATCTGAAGGGACCATCCGCATGCGCAAGTTCGTGGCACTCGCCTGCTGTGCCGGGCTGCTGCTGGCCGGCTGCCGGGGCACCTCGCCGGACCAGACCGGCTCCGCCGAGGCACCCACCCAGGTGAAGATCATGGTCGGCGGCATCGACAAGGTCATCTACCTGCCGGCCAAGCTGACCGAGCAGCTGGGCTACTTCAAGGCCGAGGGGCTCGACGTCCAGCTGCTCACCGAGCCGTCCGGCGCCACCGCCGAGAACGTCCTCATCTCCGGCGACGTCCAGGGCGTCGTCGGCTTCTACGACCACACCATCGACCTGCAGACCAAGGGCAAGTGCATCACCAGCGTGGTCCAGCTGGCCGACGTGCCGGGCGAGGTCGAGATCGTCGCGGCGAACAAGGCCGGCCAGATCAAGACCCCGGCCGACTTCAAGGGCCGCAAGCTCGGCATCACCAGCTCCGGCTCGTCGACCGACTTCCTGACCCAGTACCTCGCCACCAAGGGCGGCCTGCAGAGCGGCGACTACACCACGGTCAAGGCCGGCGCGGGCCAGACGTTCATCGCGGCCATCGACAACGGCGGCATCGACGCGGGCATGACCACCGACCCGACCGCGGCCCAGCTGACCAGCACCGGCAAGGGCAAGATCCTGCTGGACATGCGCACCGAGGCGGGCACCCGCGCGGCCCTGGGCGGCCTGTACCCGGCCAGCTCGCTGTACATGGACTGCGCCTGGGTCCAGGCCCACCCCGACGCGGTGCAGAAGCTCGCCAACGCCTTCGTCAAGACCCTGCGCTGGATCAAGGACCACAAGCCCGACGAGATCGCCGCGAAGATGCCGGCCGAGTACGCCGCCGGCAACCCGCAGCTCTACGTCCAGGCCGTGACCGACAGCATCGGCATGTTCAACGGCGACGGCGTCATGAAGGCCGAGGGCGCCAAGAACGTCCTCGAGGTGCTCAGCCAGTTCTCCCCGAACGTCAAGGGCAAGAAGGACCAGGTCGACCTGTCCAAGACCTACACCACCACGTACGTCACCAAAGCCACCGGCTGAGCCGCCCGGGCGCGGCGCTCAGACGCGGAAGCGGCTGAGCGCCGCGGTCAGTTCGTCGGACATCCGGGTCAGCACCGCCGAGGTCTCCCGGGCGCTGGTGACCGCGGCCGACGTGGATCCCGCGGCCTCGGCGACGCCGTCGATGTTGTGGGCGATCTGGTCGCTGCCGCCGGCCGCCACCGAGACGCTGCGGCTCATCTCCGCCGTCGTGGCCGTCTGCTCCTCGACGGCCGAGGCGATCGTGGTCTGGAAGTCGCTGATCCGGTCGATGATCCGCGAGATCCGGTCGATGGCGGCCACCGCCGCCGCCGTCTGGTCCTGGATCGTGGTGATCCGCCCGGCGATGTCCTCGGTGGCCCGCGCGGTCTCCTGGGCCAGGTCCTTCACCTCGCTGGCGACCACCGCGAAGCCCTTGCCGGCGTCGCCCGCCCGGGCCGCCTCGATCGTCGCGTTCAGCGCCAGCAGGTTCGTCTGCTCGGCGATCGACGTGATCACCTTGACGATATTGCCGATCTCGGTCGACGACGTGCCGAGGTCGCCGATGACCGTGGTGGTGTCCCGGGCCTCGGACACGGCCTCCCCCGCCACCGTCGCCGCCTCGGCGGCGTTGCTGGAGATCTCGCGGATCGAGGCGCCCATCTCCTCGGCGCCGGCGGCGAGGCTGGCGACGTTGACCGACACGTCCCGGGCCGCCTGGCGCACCGCCTCGGCCTGCTGCTGGGTGCGCGCCGCGCCGGCGGACAGCTGGTCGCCGGAGGTGCCCAGCTCGCCGGCTGTGCCGCGTAGCGCCCCGGCGTTGCCGGCGATCCCGGCGAGCGTCTCGCGCACGCTTCCGGTCGCCCGGTTCAGCGCGGCCGCCATCTGGCCGACCTCGTCGCGCCCCCGCACGTCGGCGACGTGCGTCAGGTCCCCGTTGCCGACCGCGACGAGCACCTCGGTGACCCGGCGCAGCGGCCCCGTGACCGACCGGGCGACGGCCCAGGCGACGAGCAGGCCGAGCACGATGCCGGCCAGCCCGCCGACGATGATCCACCGGTTGGCGCTGTCACGCAGCCCGTGCACGTGCGCGGCATCGGCGGCGGCGGCCTTGGCCTGCGCGTCGGTCAGCGTCGCGAACTGGTTGTCGACGTCCGCGGTGAGCGCCTCGGCCGCGTTGTAGGCGGCCCAGAACCCGTCGAGGTCGTTCCTGTCGGCCGAGGGCAGCATCTGCTCGTCGCGGATCGTGACGTACGACCGCCAGTTCTGCCGGAGCTTGCCGAAGACGCTCGCGTTGGCGGTCTGCCCCGCGTAGGTGGCCATCGTGGCGTCGATGTCGGCGTCGGTGCTCGCCATCGCCTGCTTGTTCTTGGGCCGCCATTCGGCGTTGGACATGAAGTAGTTCAGCGTGTAGTTGCGGTCGGTGAGGATGTCGGCGCGCAGCCTGGCCAGCGACTGCGTGGGCAGCACGCCGTGGTTGTAGACCGACTCCGAGCCCTTCGCCAGCCGGGCCGAGCTGTTCAGGCTGATGAAGAGCATCACCGCCGACGCCACGACCACGACGATGACCGCCGTGAACACCTTCACCCCGACCGGCGCGTTGCGCAGCCTGCCCGTCACCCCAACACTGGCCATGTCCCGGGACCCCCTCAGAAATCCCATCGGTGCAATCGGGTGCCAGTTGAGGGTTAATCCCCCGGGTACGGTCGGCTACCGCCACCCGGTCGACGGCGCCACCGGCGAGCGGCGGGGCGCCGGGGTGCGATCAGGCGAAGCCGGCGCCGGCGGGTCGGCGCCGGGGTGCGATCGGGCGAAGCCGGCGGTCGGCGCCGGCGGGTCGGCGCCGGGTGCGATCGGGCGGAGCCTGCGGTCGGCGGCGGAAAATAAGAAACGTGCCAGTGGCGCACCGGAAATGCGGCTCGCCCGTTGCACAGAATGGTGGACGAGAACTACGCGGACGCGTTTCAGAATGCCGATGCCGTCGGCAAGTACCAGCATGTCACCTATGCGCCGGGAAGCTATGCCTGGCGGATCAACCAACGGCAGCGCAGCTATCTGCGCGCCGTGGTCCGCCGGGAGTTCGCGGACCTGCGCCCGACGCAGCACGACTTCGCCTGCGGCACCGGCCGCGCGATTCGCAATCTGCACGGGCTGGTCTGGCAGGCGCACGGCTACGACACGTCGCCGGAGATGCTGGCCGAGGCGGTCAGGATGGGCACGGACGCGCGCCTGCACGTCGTCGGCACCGCGGGGCCGGTCCCGGAGCCGGCCGTGACCGGCGGCCCGGCGCTGGTGACGATGTTCCGGCTGCTGCTCAACGTCGACGACGCGGTCCGGGAGCGGGCGCTCGCGTTCGCGGCGAAGACGCTGCCCGACGCCGAGGCCGGGGTGCTCGTCGTGGAGAACCACGGCAACCGCCGGTCGCTGCGGCACCTGCGGGCCCGCCGGCACGCCGGGCGCCGGTGGTTCGCGGAACTGTCCCACGATCAGGTGGTACGGCTGCTGCATCGGCACGGTTTCGAGGTCGTGGCCCGGCGGGGCTTCTCGATGCTCACCCCGGGCTGGTACGAGCGGCCGCTGCTGCGCCACGCGGCCCGCACCGCCGACGGCCTCGCCTGCCGGCTGCCGGGCAGCGCGGCGTGGGCCGTGAACGTGGTCTACGTGGCCCGGCGCACCGCCTAGGGCCGAACCGCGGCCGGGGCCGGCTTGCGCACCAGCGGCAGCAGGAAGAGCACCAGGACCGGCACCCCGTAGGCGACCCAGACGGCGGTCTCCAGCACCGACGGCTGGGGCGTGAAGTTGAAGAGTCCGCGCAGCAGCTCCGCGTACCACGCGGTCGGCGGGAGCACGCCGGTGAGGTCGAAGGCGTAGTCGGTACGGCCCGGGAGGATGTTGGCCTCCTGCAGGTCGTGCACGCCGTACTTGAAGATCCCGGCGGCCACCAGCACCAGCAGCGCGCCCGTCCAGGTGAAGAACTTCGTGAGGTTGATCCGGATGGCGCTGGCGTAGAGCAGCCAGCCCAGCACGACCGAGGTGGCCACGCCCAGCGAGATCCCGACGATCGGCTGCCAGGTGTCCGCGCCCTGGGCCGCGGCGAAGAACAGGATCGCGGTCTCCAGGCCCTCGCGCGCGACCGCCAGGAAGGCCATCGCGGCCACCGCGAACGGCCCGACCTCGATCGCGTCCTCGAGCCGGCCGCGCAGCTCCCTGGCCAGCTGACGGGCCATCCGCCGCATCCAGAAGATCATGAACGTCACGAAGACCACGGCGATCAGCGAGGCGATGCCGTCCACCAGCTCGCGGTTCGGGCCGGACAGGTACGCCGTCCCGGCCTGCAGCAGCGCGGCCACCAGGACCGCCAGCAGCGTCGCGGCGGCCACCCCGGCCCAGGCCCAGCGCAGCAGGTGCTGCCGGCCGCTCTTCACCAGGAACGCGACCAGGATCGAGACCACCAGGGTGATCTCGAGTCCTTCGCGCAGGCCGATCAGGTAGATGGCGGTCATGCGAGCTCCGCGGGTCGGGTGGGCCTCACTTAGGTCAGCGTTACCTTAGGCGATTGTTCACAACTGCACCACCTACAGCATGTAGGATCGGATTCAGCGCACATTCAGGTTCCGTGTGTGACGCTTTCGCCATGAGGGTGGATCCATGCGTCTCCTGCTGATCGACGACGAGGTCGCACTGGCCGAGATGATTCGCGACGGACTGGCCGGTGAGGGATTCACCACGGACCTGATGTTCAACGGCGTCGACGGCCTGTGGGCGGCCACGGAAAGCCCGAACGGGGCGTACGACGCCATTGTGCTCGACATCATGCTGCCCGGCCTCAACGGCTACGAGGTGTGCCGGGAACTGCGCCGCCGCGAGGTGTGGACCCCGATCCTCATGCTGACCGCGAAGGACGGCGAGTACGACCAGGCCGACGCCCTCGACCTCGGCGCGGACGACTACCTCACCAAGCCGTTCCCGTTCGTCGTGCTCGTCGCCCGGCTGCGGGCGCTGATCCGCCGGGGCGCCCCGCAGCGGCCGGTCGTGCTCGCGGCCGGCGACCTGCACCTGGACCCGGCCCGCCGGCGGGTCGCCCGCGGCGAGGACCACATCTCGGTCACCCCGCGCGAGTTCGCGCTGCTGGAGTTCCTGCTGCGCCGCTCGGGCGACGTGGTCACCAAGACCGCCATCCTGGAGAACGTCTGGGACGCGGGCTTCGAGGGCGACCTGAACATCGTCGAGGTGTACGTCGGCTACCTGCGCAAGAAGATCGACCACCCGTACGGCCGCACCGCCATCCAGACCGTCCGCGGCGTCGGCTACCGGCTGGACCCGCATGGCGGCTGAGCGCCTGGCCGCACCCCTTGGTTTCGCCCTGCTGACCGCTCTGGTCGCCGCGCGCTTCGGGCCGCTGATGCGCTGGGATGCCGCCGTGAGCGACGCCGCGCTGCGCTTCGCCAAGGCCCACGGCGGCTGGCGCAGCGCCATGTCGGCAATCACGCACACCGCCGACACCGCGGTGCTGCTGTGCCTCCTGCTGGCCGCGGTGCTGTTCACGCTCTGGCGCCGCGACTGGCGCGGCCTCGCGTTCGTGCTCGGCGCCGCCGTCACCGCGACGGTCCTCCGGCTCACGGTGCTGGCGCTCGTGCACCGGCCCCGCCCGCCCGAACGCCTCACCGCCACGTCCGGCTGGGCGTTCCCGTCCGGGCACACCACGTCGTCGGCGATCGCGGCCGGGCTGCTCGTCGTCGTACTGTGGCCGCTGCTGCCGAACCGCGTCGCCCGAACCGCTGTGGTCGCGGTCGCCGCGCTGTGGGCCGCGCTCGTCGGCATCAGCCGGGTCGCCCTCACCGCGCACTGGCCGACCGACGTGCTCGGCGGCTGGCTGCTCGCGGGTTCGGTGCTCGCCGCGCTCGGCCTGTTCCGGCGGGCCGCGCGGCCCCGAAACTGACGTTCAACTTCGCTTCAGGTGGGCATCCCTACCTTGGGTGCATGACCGATGAGCACACCACGAACGCCGACGAAACCGTTGTCACGCCTGAGGTTCCCGCCGTGCCGCCCCGTCGCGGCTGGCGGAAGTTGTTCGCCACGCCCAAGCGCGCCGCGGCGACCGCCGCACTCGCGGTGGGCCTGCTGATCGCGGTGCCGTGCGGCGTCGCCGGCGTTGCCGTCGGGCTCGTCGCCGGGTCCGAGTTCGGCCACCACAACGACAACGAGGCCGACGGCGGGGAGCACGGCAACCGCGACGGGGAGCACACCGACCGCGGCGGCGACGAGAACGGCCGCCAGAACAACGAACAGAACAACGAACAGAACAACGAGCAGCAGGACGAGAACTCCGGCCGCGGCGCGACCCCGACCGGCCCGGCGACGCCACCGGCAACGGCCGTCCCGACCACACCCAGCGCGCCGTCCCCGACGGCGTAAACGCTCCCCGCTCGGGAGGTGCACCGCATGCGGTACTCCCGGTGGCTCGGCCGGGCCACCGGCGCGGGGACCAAGGCCGTGAGGACGTGTCAGGCCACGGGTGGCAGCCACGGGTCGAGCAGGGAGGGGTCGGCGACGGCCGACTCGACCCGCCGGCGTTCGTCCGGGGTCAGGGTGAGGTCGCGGAGTTGGGCACCCACAGCCGGTACCACATCCGGCTCCTCCAAAGCGGTCGCCAGTTCGAGCATCGACGCCAATGCCAGCCCCCGCTCGACGGCCGGTGCCGTGTCACCGTGGCGGCGCAGGCCGGACTTCAGGGCCCGGAACGCGGCGCGGTCGTCGTTCTTGAACTCGCGCAGGATTCGGGCGTTGTCCAGCACGCGGGCGAGGCCCGGCAACCGCTTCGAGCCGCCGTACTCCAGGTCCGGCTCGTCGCGCTGGATGAAGATGATCTGGTTGCCGGACGGGTCCATGACGGTGAAGCGCGAGGCCCCCGCGCGGTAGCGGGTGATGCGGGGCAGGCCCTTGGCGAGCACCTTGCCGTACGTGGCGCGCATCGCCGCGACGAACGCCGCGTGGTACGGCGCGACGGCGTCGACCATCACCAGGCAGCCGCCCGTGTTCTCCTCGGCCGCCCGCACCCAGCCGGCCGCGCGGCCGTAGTGCAGCTGGAATCCGCGGAGCTCGAACGCGAGGTACAGGTAAGGCTTCTGCTGCTCGTAGGTGACCGCGAAGCCCAGCGCGCGCCAGAAGGCGAGGGTCTCGTCCGGCGCGACGCAGGGCAGCAGCGGCACGGTGGTCTCGTTGGGCGGGACGCTGAGATCAAGCATGCGTGCTCCCGGGTGTGTCGCGGAGGGCGTCGCCCAGGGGGACCAGGCCGTGCTGGAGGCCGAAGATCGCCGCCTGGGTGCGGTCCTGCAGGCCGAGTTTCATGAGGATGTTCGACACATGTGACTTCACCGTCTGCTCGCCGAGCGACAGCGCCCGGGCGACCTCGCGGTTCGAGCGGCCCCGGGAGAGCTCCATGAGCACGTCGCGCTCGCGGGCCGAGAGCCGCTCCAGCGGGCCCTCGCGGTCCTGCGCGCGCCAGCGGTGCACGAGCGCGGCGGCGACCTCCGGGGTGAGCACGCTCCCGCCGGAGGCCGCGGCCCGCACCGCCTCGGTCACCCGGTCGGCCGGCGTGGTCTTCGGCAGATACGACAGGGCGCCGGCGCGCATCGCCTCGATCGCCCGGTCCTCGTCGGCGTACGACGTCAGGACGATCACCGCCGGCCGGTGCTCGTCGCCGCGCAGCGCGTGCAGCACGCCGAGCCCGTCCAGCCCGGGCATGGCCAGGTCGAGCAGGACCACGTCCGGGCGCAGCCGGCGGATCTCGGCCAGGGCGGCCGCGCCGTCGCCGGCCTCGCCGACCACCTCGACGCCGTCCTCCTGGCCCAGCATGAAGCGCAGGCCCTGGCGGACCACCTCGTGGTCGTCGACGACCAGCACCGTGACCATGCCGCTCAGCCTAGCCACTGCGGGTCCGCCGGGAGGGTCACGCGAACGGTGGTTCCCTGCCCGGGCGCGCTGTCTATCTCCATCGTGCCGCCGGCCTCGCGCAGCCGTTCCCGCATGAGGTCGAGGCCCATCCCGTGCCGGCCGCCCGCCTCGCGCGGATCGAAGCCCAGGCCGTCGTCGCGCACGGTCACCACGACCCGGTCGCCGTCGGCCGCCAGCCGCACCGCGATCGATGCGGGCTCGCCGTGGCGGACGGCGTTGCCGACGGCCTCCTGGACCACCCGCAGTACCGCGTGCTCGATGGACGCGTCCAGCTCGACCGGGGCCAGGTCGGCGGTGACCGGGATGCCGAGCCGCACCTCGTAGGCCCGGCACAGCTCGTCCAGCGCCGCCGCGAGCCCGGCGTCCTCCAGCTGGATCGGCCGCAGCTCCAGCAGCAGCGCGCGCATCTCGCGCATGGTGCGGGCCAGCGAGCGCTCCATCGACTCGGCCTGCTGCCGCAGCGCCGACCCCGGGCTGAGCGCCTTGCGCAGGCCGGCCGCGACCAGGCTGACCGAGAACAGGTCCTGCGAGATCGAGTCGTGCAGCTCCCGCGCGATCCGGCCGCGTTCGGCCCGGCGGGCCTCGGCTCCGGCCGCGGCGCGCTGCTCGGCCACGGCCGCCTCGAGCCGCTCCGCCATGGTGTTGAACGAGCGCTCCAGCCGGGCCACCTCGTCCTCGCCGGACACCGGCAGGCGCACCCGCAGGTCGCCGCCGGCCATCGCGGCCGTACCGTCCGACAGCCCCCGAATCCGCCGGATCAGCCGGCCGGTGCTCAGCAGCCCGAACAGCGCCCCGACCGGCACGAGCAGCAGCAGCGCCCCGGCGCCGGGCAGCACCACCGAGCGGATCGCCGACCCGCCGCCGGCCGGGGCGGGCGCGGGGCGCTGGGTGAGGTCGAGCTCGACGTACGCGATGCCGGCCACGCCCTGCTCGGCCTGGATCGGCTCGGCGGCCCACGCGAACGTCCGGCGCTGCTCCGCGATCCGCCCGTCCGTGGGTCCGCCGGCCCGGGCCGCCGCCGGCAGCGCGCCACCGGGGCGGAACACGCCGGCGGGCGCGGCCGCGACGACCCGGCCGTCCGCGTCGGCGACCACCTGCACCGGGTCGTCGCCGGGCACGGCATCCCGCGCGTGCACCGCGAACGCGTCCGTGGCGACCCCGGCCGTCAGCGCATCGCCGGTCACGCTGATCCGCTTGCCGACCGCGGCCGCCAGATCATGCGCCAACCGCTGCACGGTCACCTGCTTCAACTGCAGTTCCGCTTGTACCGCACGATCCTGCGCCACCCCCGCCGCCCGATCGGCCGCCCGGACCCGCGGCACGATCACGGCGAGCAGCACCGCCTCGACGAGCAGGACGGCGGCGGCGGACACGAGCACGTACGAGACGGCCATCCGCGGGCGCAGGCCGAGTCGCGAGAGCATCCTCACCTGCCGCAGGGTACCGATGCGGGCACCCCTCGAAGGTGGGTGCGGGAGGCCCGACTTTGGGGGATGCGCGGCCACACCCCGCGTCGGCATCGTGAGGCCATGGCGATCCTCGAACTGCGGGGCGTGCGCAAGACCTACCCGGGTGAGCCGCCGGTCGAGTCCGTGCGCGGCGTCGACCTGACCGTCGGGCCGGGCGACCTGCTGGCCATCTCCGGCGCCTCCGGATCGGGGAAGTCGACCCTGCTCAACCTGATGGCGACGCTGGACCGGCCGACGGCGGGCTCGGTGCTCATCGACGGCCGGCCGGTCGAGGGACTCACCGACCGGCGGCTCGCCGGGGTCCGGGCGCACCGGGTCGGCGTGGTGTTCCAGCAGTTCCTCCTGCTGGAGTCGCTCGACGCGGTCGACAACGTGGCCACCGGCCTGCTCTACCGCGGCGTGCCGGCCGGGCAGCGGCGCGCGCTGGCCGAGGCGGCGCTGCGGCGGGTCGGCCTCGGGCACCGCATCCGCCATCGGGTCACCAAGCTGTCCGGCGGGGAGCGCCAGCGGGTCGCGATCGCGCGGGCGGTGGTCGGCCGCCCGGCGATCGTGTTCGCCGACGAGCCGACGGGCAACCTCGACTCGGCCACGAGCCGCGACATCATGACCCTGCTGGCCGAGCTGAACGACGACGGCACCGCGATGGTCATCATCACGCACGAGGCCGCGGTCGCCGACGCGTGCCGGCGCCGGGTCGTGATGCGCGACGGCCGGCTGGTCGACCACGGGCGGCGGCCTTGAACCGCGCCGCGAAGGTCGCGGCCGGCGTCGGGCTGCTCGGCGTGGCCGGGCTGCTGGCGTTCGAGCGGCTGCCCCATCCGCCGGGACAACCCGCTCCGGCACCGGTGCGCACCACGACCGCCGAGGTCACCCGCGCGACCGTCGCCGAGCGCCAGTTCGTCAACGGCTCGCTCGGCTACGCCGGCTCGCTCGTCGTGTCCGGCGCCGTTGCCGGCACCCTGACCTGGCTGCCGCCGATCGGCACCGTCGTGCGGGCCGGCGAGGCCGCCTACGAGGTCGACGGCCGGCGCGTGACCCTGCTCTACGGCGACCGTCCCGCGTGGCGCGACCTCGCCCTCGGGATGTCCGACGGCGCCGACGTCGAGCAGCTCGAACGCAACCTGCGCGACCTGGGCTTCGGCGCCGGGCTGACGGTGGACCAGACGTTCACCGGCGCCACCGCCGCCGCCGTCCGGCGCTGGCAGCAGGCGACCCGTACGGCGGTGACGGGCGCGCTGCCGCTGGGGGCGGTCACGTTCACGCCCGGCGCGATCCGGGTCAGCGGCCGCGACCTCGAGCCCGGCGCCCGCGTCGAGCCGGGCGTGCCGGTCGAGCACGCGACCGGCACCGAGCCAGCGGTCACCGTCAACGCCTCGACGCAGCAGCTCGCCTGGATCAAGGCCGGCGACCCCGTCGTGGTGACGCTGCCGGACGCGACCAACCGGCCCGGCCGGGTCGCCGCGATCGGCGCCACGACCCCCGGCGACGGCGCGGCGCCGAGCACGGTGGCCGTCACCATCCGCCTCGACGGCGCGGCGAGCGGGTTCGTCGACCAGGCGGGCGTGCAGGTCTGGGTCGTCCGGGCCACCCATCCGGACGTGCTGACGGTACCGATCACCGCCCTGAACGCCGCCGGCGCCGGCCGGTACGAGGTCATCGTGGGCGACGGCACGGGCACGCGGCGGGTGCCGGTGCGCACCGGGCTGTTCGACGACCTCGCCGGCACCGTCGAGATCACCGGGCTGCTCGAGGGGCAACAGGTGCAGGTTCCCCGTGACGCCTGAGCCGCGCAGCACGCTGTCCGTCCGGGATCTGCTGCCGACGGCGTCGCTCGGCCTGCGGGCCCGGCGGATGCGCGCGCTGCTGTCCGGCCTGGGCATCGCGATCGGGATCGCCTCGCTCGTCGCCATGCTCGGCGTCACCAGGTCCAGCCAGGGCGCGCTGCTGGCCCAGCTCGACCGGCTCGGCACCAACCTGCTCACCGTGGTCAACGGCACCGACGCGGCCGGCGGCGAGCAGCTGCTGCCGGACACCGCGACCGCCATGATCGGCCAGGTGCCGCACGTCCAGGCGGTGGCGCCGACGGCGAAACTGCCCGGCACCAACGTGTACCGCAACGACCGGGTCAAGGCCGCGCGCTCCGGCGGGCGCTCGGTGCGGGCCGCCGACGCCACCCTGCTCACCACGCTGGACGGCGCGCTGCTGGCCGGGCGGTTCCTCGGCGACGACGACGCCCCGGTGACCGTCCTCGGGTACGACGCCGCGACGACGCTCGGCATCACCGGCGCCACCGGCTCCGACCGCGTGTGGCTCGGCGGGCACTGGTACACGGTGGTCGGCATCCTCCAGCCGTTCCCGTACGCCCCGGAGCTCGACCAGTCCGCGCTCGTCTCGTTCGGCTCGGCCGGGCACCTGCTCGGGTACGACGGCCATCCGAGTCGCATCTACGTGCGGGCGCAGACGGAGTACACCGCGGAGGTGGCCGGTCTGCTCGCGCCCGCGGCCAACCCCGAGCACCCGTCGGAGGTGTCGGTGAGCCGCCCGTCGGACGCCCTCACCGCCCAGCTGCGGGTGCGGCGGTCCGGGGCCGTCCTGATGCTGGGCCTGGGCGCGATCGCCCTGCTCGTCGGCGCGATCGGCATCGCCAACGTGATGGTGATCGCCGTGCTGGAGCGGCGTACCGAGATCGGCCTGCGCCGGGCCCTCGGCGCCGCCCGCGCCCACGTCGCGGCCCAGTTCCTGACCGAGTCGCTGCTGCTGGCCACGCTGGGCGGGGTCGCGGGCATCGCGGTCGGCGCGGCGGTCACCGCGGGCATGGCGATGTCGCGCGGCTGGACGGTCCTGATCCCGCCCGAGGCGCTCTACGGCGGCCTGCTGGTATCGGTGGTGGCCGGTGCCGCGGCGGGCCTCTATCCGGCGCTGCGGGCCGCGCACCTGCCGCCGACGGAGGCGCTCCGCACCGCCTGAGCTCCCCCAAATGGTGGCCGCCCGGCCCGCTCCTTCGGGGGTCGCGATCGCGGCCCCGGACGGCGACCGTCGAAGCATGCGAATCGGAATGCTCGTCATCGTCGCGCTGCTGGCCGGCTGCGGAGCCGGCCGGCCCGCCCCGGACTCGGCCCGCGAACCGTGGGCCGCCGCCGCGCAATGCATGCGCGCCAACGGTTTCCCCGATTTCCCCGACCCGGTCGAGCGGGACGGCCAGTGGGGCTTCCCCGCGTCGGTCAACGGCCTGGTGAAGCAGCCGGCCGCGGAGTGCCAGGAGCAGTTCGCCCGGATCGGCGCCATCCCGGCCCGCACCCAGCGCCCGGTCGGCGTCGACGAGATGGCCAAACTGCGCGCGTGGGCCGCGTGCGTGCGCACCAACGGCCTGCCGGACTGGCCCGACCCGGACAGCGACGGCACCTTCCGCCCCGCCACGGCCCCGACGGACGACGACCCGGCCTGGCGGCGCGCCGACGAGGCCTGCCGGCACCTGGAGCCCGGCCCGATCCAGGTCGACCCGGGCCCCGGCGCCCGCGCCACCAAGGCCGCGGGCTGACCGGACCGAGCTACTTGCCGGTGCGGGTGTGCTGGGTGAAGGTCTTGAGGTCGGAGCTGACGTCGTAGAAGACCTTCGCCCCGTCCTTCGTGCCGAGCACGTCGTAGGAACCGTCCGGGTCCTTGCGCACGCCCGTCACCGACACCGACGAGTCCTTGGCCTTCATCGCCGCCGTCACCTTCGCCAGCTCGTCACCCGTCACCGCGGTGTCGTTGGACCCGCCCCTGCCACCGCCGCCGCCGTGGCCGCCCTTGCCGCCGCCGGCGTTGAGGGTGAACGTCTTCAGGTCGGCGCTCACGTCGTAGAAGACCTTGGCGCCGTCCTTCGTGCCGAGGACGTCGTACGAGCCGTCCGGGTCCTTGCGGACCGCCGTCACCGACACCGACGAGTCCTTCGCCTGCATCGCCGCCGTCACCTTCGCCAGCTCGTCGCCCGTCACCGCGGTGTCGTTCGCGCCGCCACCGCCGCGGCCGCCGTCGTGCGGGCCGGTGCTGGACGAGGCGCTCGGCGAGGGCGCCGTCGTCTCGGCGCTGGCCAGCTGGGCGGCGCCGAACACCATGATGCCGGTCGCCGTCAGGCCCGCCGCCGCGAAGCCGATGCGCTTGATGTGCTTGCTCGACACGTGTCTTCGCTCCCATCCCCCGCGCAGGCCGCTTTACCTGCGCTTTCGTGATTTCCAGACTCGGTGGCGAAGCTGGGTGAAGGCTGCCAAGGACCTGCCGTGGAGCTGGCACCGGCGATTCTTAGCCGGCTCTTATGCGTCGGTGAGCGGCAGGCGCAGCCGCAGCAGGGCGCCGCCGGCCGGGGACTCCTCGACGGTCAGGGTGCCGCCGTGGGCGGTGGCGATGTCGCGGGCGATCGGCAGGCCGAGCCCCGTGCCGCCGCCGGCGCGGGAGCGGTCCTCGTCGAGGCGGACGAAGCGGTCGAAGACGCGGACGCGATCCTCGGCGGCGATGCCCGGGCCGTCGTCGGCAACCACGATCTCCGCGGTACCGCCCTGAGCCTCCAGCGTCACCTCCACCGTGTTCTTCGCGTAGCGGGCCGCGTTGTCCACGAGGTTGCGCAGCACGCGCTGCAGGTGGTGCGGGTCGCCGCTCACCCGCACCGGGGCCGTCCGCGCGGTCACCTTCAGGCCGGGGTGGTCGGCGGCCAGGCGCTCGCGCTCCAGGTACACGAGGTCGTCCAGGTCGACGTCCTCGTGCCGCAGCTGCAGGCCCTTCTCGTCGACCCGGGCGAGCAGCAGCAGGTCGGCGATGAGGCGGGCCATGCGGTCGCTCTCGCGGCGCATCCGCACCACGTGCGGGCCGTCGCCGAGCAGGTCCAGGCCGGTCAGGACGGTCGACAGCGGGCTGCGCAGCTCGTGCGAGGCGTCGGCGACGAACCGGCGCTGGGCCGCCGTGGCCGCCTCGATGCGGTCCAGCATGCCGTTCATGGTGTTCGCCAGTGCGGCGATCTCGTCGGCGGTCGGCGGTACCGGCAGCCGCGCATGCAGATTCCGCCCGCTGATCGTCTCCGCCTGGCGGCGCATCGCGTCGACCGGCCGCAGCGAGCGCCCCACGAACAGGAACGTCGCCACCCCCACGATCACCGTGAGCAGCGGCAGCCCGACGGCGAGGGCGCCGACCGCCGCCTCGGTCCCGTCGTTGATCTCGTCGAGGGACTGGCCGACCAGCACCGTGCGGGGCCCGGCCGCGGTCGACACGCCGAGCGCGGTGATCCGGAAGTACTCGTCGTGCGGCGCCGCCAGCCGCCGCTGCTCCCGCCGGGTCTCCCCCGCCGCCGGGCGCAGCGGCGAGATCGGCTGGGCCCCGGTGAGCAGCGTCGAGGAGCGCAGGACCGTGCCGTCCGCGCCGAGCACCTGCACCACCGTCCGGTCGCGCAGCGACGGCTGGATCACCGCCGTCAGCGCCTCCTCGTCGCCCAGCGCCCCGGCGATCTGGGCCGCGCGGTCGCCGGCGCTCTGGTCCACGTTCCCGGTCAGGATGAGCCGCGCGGCGATGACGAACGCGACGCCGGTGAGCACCGAGGCGATGGCCACCACCGCGGACGCGGCCAGCGCGGAGCGCATCCGCACCCCGAGCCGCTGCCGTATCCGCTCCGCGTATCTCCGCACGCACCGAACGCTACGGCCGGGAACCTGAACGGGGCCTGAGTTTCAAGGTGTTCTCAGGATCGGGCCGCCAGCATGGCGCCCCATGCACCAGTTGACCTATCCGGAGGCGATCGTCGTCGGCCTCCTGCAGGGCGTCACCGAGCTGTTCCCGGTGTCGAGCCTGGGCCACAGCGTCCTGCTCCCGGCGCTCCTCGGCGGCCGCTGGGCCCGCGACCTGAGCGTGTCCGCGCCCGAGTCGCCCTACCTCGCCTTCGTGGTCGGCCTGCACGTGGCCACCGCGCTGGCGCTGCTGGTGTTCTTCTGGCGGGACTGGGTGCGGATTCTGGGCGGGTTCGCGTCGTCGGTGCGGTACCGGCGGATCGTGACCCCGGAAGAGCGCCTGGCGTGGATGATCGTCGTGGCCACCATCCCCGTCGGCATCACCGGTCTCCTGCTGGAACACACGTTCCGCACCGTCCTGGGCCGGCCGGTGCCCGCGGCGGTCTTCCTCACCCTCAACGGGCTCGTCCTGCTCGGTGCCGAGCGCCTGCGCCGCCGGGCCCCCGTCCAGGACCGCACGGCGGGCGACCCCGACGAGCGCCTGGCGTCCGGGACGTTCTCCCGCGCGCTGCAGATCGGCTCCGCCCAGGTCCTGGCCCTGCTGCCGGGCATCAGCCGCTCGGGCGCCACGATGGGCGCCGGCCTGCTCAAGGGCCTGTCCCACGAGGACGCGGCCCGGTTCTCGTTCCTGCTCGCCACCCCGGTCATCCTCGCCGCCGGCGTGCTGAAGCTCCCGGACCTGTTCGGCCCGCTCGGCGCCGGTATCCACGGCCAGGTCCTCGCGGGCAGCGTGGCCTCGTTCGCCGCCGCCTACCTCGCGGTGCGCTTCCTGACCCGGTACTTCGAGCACCGCACCCTGACCCCGTTCGCCTGGTACTGCATCGGCGCGGGCCTGCTGAGCCTGGGCTGGCTGACCTTGCGCTGAGCCGGTTCCCAGGTTGTTCACAACGGGCGCGCACGTTCGGACCGTACCCACGATGCATGAAGCGTTTGAGGTTCCCGAAGAGCCGCATCGGCCGCGCGTTCGTCGCCGGCGTCACCGCGCTCGTGCTCGCGGCCGGCGGCGGGTCGGCGTGGGCCCTCGACCGGTACGTCGTCGACCATGTGCAGATCGCCGACGTCGACGCGTACGAGGCCGCGCAGGACGGCGGCGGGGCCGGCAGCCCCGGTGACGGTACCGTCGTGGGCTCCACCTACACCTCCTCCGACGCCACCGTCACGGTGTCGAAGCACACGACCGGCAGCGGCGCGGCGACCGTCACCTATTTCGTGGCCGATGTCATGCTCGGCGACGCGACCCGGCTGCGCTCGGCGTTCGCGGACAACGCGTTCGGCGCCAACATCGTCGAGAACACCTCCGCCATCGCGGCCGGCAACGGCGCCGTGTTCGCGATCAACGGCGACTACTACGGGTTCCGTGACACCGGCATCGAAATCCGGGACGGCGTCATCTATCGCGACGCCGGGGCGCGGCAGGGGCTCGCGTTCTATCGGGACGGGCATGTCGAGGTGTACGACGAGACGGCCACCACCGCCCGGCAACTGCTCGCCGACGGGGTGTGGAACACGCTGTCGTTCGGGCCCGCCGTGCTGGTGGACGGCGCGATACCCGACGGGATCGACGACGTGGAGGTCGACACCAACTTCGGCAACCACTCGATCCAGGGCGCCCAGCCGCGCACCGCCGTCGGGGTCGTCGACGCCAACCACCTGATCTTCGTCGTCGTCGACGGCCGCAGTCCCGGGTACAGCGCCGGCGTCACGATGACCGGCCTCGCCCAGCTGATGCAGCAGCTGGGCGCGAAGACCGCCTACAACATCGACGGCGGCGGGTCGTCCACGATGGTCTTCGACGGCGAGGTGGTGAACAACCCGCTGGGCAAGGGCACCGAGCGGGGCACCTCCGACATCCTGTACATCGAGCGGTGACGCCGTGCTCGCGCTGATCCCGGCCTACGAGCCGGACCACCGCCTCGTCGAGCTGCTCGCCGACCTGCGCTCCGCCGCCCCCGGCGCCCCGCTCGTCGTGGTGGACGACGGCAGCGGCCCGGCCTACCGGCGGGTGTTCGCGGCCGCGCGGATCCTGGGCTGCACGGTGCTCACCCATCCGGTCAACAAGGGCAAGGGCGAAGCGCTCAAAACCGGTTTCCGGTACGCCACGAGCCTCCATCCCGGCCGCGCGGTCGTGTGCGCCGACGCCGACGGGCAGCACCGGCCCGACGACATCCTGGCCGTCGCGAACATGGTCGAACGAACCGGGCGGACGGTGCTCGGGGTGCGCCGGTTCACCGGCCGGGTGCCCGCGCGCAGCCGGATCGGCAATGCGCTCACCAGCGCGCTGTTCACGTCGCTCACCGGCCGCCGGGTCGGCGACACCCAGACCGGCCTGCGCGGGTACCCGCCGGCCCTGCTCCCCTGGCTGCTGGCGGTGCCCGGTGCGCGGTTCGAGTACGAGATGCGCGCGCTGCTCTTCGCGGTTCGGTGCGGACATCCGGTCGAACAGGTGCCGATCGAAACGGTCTATGTGCGCGACAACGCCGGCTCGCACTTCCGTCCGCTCGCCGACTCGATGCGCGTCTACGGCCCGCTCGTGCGCTTCGCGTTCACCGGTGGGCGACAGGTGGTTCCCAGGCGGCCCACAGCTCGATCCATCTAGATGAACAGAACGTGAACCGCAGCCGAAGGACTAACCGTGGACAAACTCTTGATCATCGGCGTCGACCTGGTCGCCATCGCCGTGCTGACGTTCGGGGTCTACTTCCCGCGCCACCACCGCCGCGACCTGGTGGCCGCGTTCCTCGGCATCAACGTGGGCGTGCTGGCCACGGCCATGGTGCTCGGCTCGACCTCGGTCGGCGCGGGGCTCGGGCTCGGGCTGTTCGGGGTGCTGTCGATCATCCGGCTGCGCTCCAGCGAGATCGCGCAGCACGAGATCGCGTACTACTTCGCGGCGCTCGCGCTGGGGCTGCTGGCCGGGCTCAACGGCGGCGTCGACGGGGTCACCGCCGGGCTGATGGCGCTGGTCGTGGCGGCGCTGTTCGTGGGCGACCACCCGGCGCTGTTCGGCCGGTACCGCCAGCAGACCATGCTGCTCGACCAGGCCCTCACCGACGAGGCGGCGCTGCGCAAGCGGGTCGAGGCGGACCTCGGCGGCCGGGTGCTGCACGTGACCGTCCGCCACATCGACACGGTGAACGACACGACCCTCGTCGATGTTCGGTTCCGCGCGGGTGTGGCGTGAGCGTCCTGGCGCCGATCTGCCTGGAGGAGCTGCAGGCGCGGGCGGCGCTCACCACGCGGGTCGACCGCAAGTACGTGCTCGCCGAGGACGCCCTGCCGGGCCTGCTGGAGCGGCTGCCGGCCGACACCCGGGTGCTGCAGATCGGCGGGCGGCAGCGGTTCGGGTACCACTCCGTCTACCTCGACACGCCCCGGCTGGACGCGTACCTGGGCGCCGCGCACCGCCGGCGGCACCGGTTCAAGGTCCGGGTCCGCACCTACCTCGACTCCGGCGACCGGTTCACGGAGGTGAAGACCCCCGGACCGCGCGGCGTGACGGTCAAGCACCGCACGCCGTACGCCGGGGGCGACGAGGTCGGCCGGTTCGTGCACGCGACGATCGGCCGCGGGGTGGTGCTGACGCCGGCCCTGACCACCTGGTACGAGCGGGTCACGCTCTTCCTGCCGGCGTCCGCGAGCCGGGTCACCATCGACACCGGGCTCACCTTCGCGCTGCCCGGCGGCGGGACGCTCGCCCTGCCCGGACGGTCCATTGTGGAGACGAAGTCCGCGCACGGGGCCGGCGAGGTGGACCGGCTGCTGTGGCGGCTGGGGCACCGGCCGTGCGCGATGTCGAAGTACGGCACCGGGCTCGCCGCGCTGCGCCCCGACCTGCCCGCCAACCGCTGGCTGCCGGTGCTGCGCCGGCACTTCCCCGATCAGGAGTCCCGATGAAGCAGCAGTTCCTCGCCGTTGTCCTGTCCGCCGTCCTGCTGGCCGGCTGCACCTCGAAGCCGGCGTCGACCACGACGTCCTCGACGGCCTCCGCGGCGGCGTCCACTGTGGACGTGCAACAGGACGCGGCGGCGGTACGGGCGGCCAACTCGAACGCCGACGCCGCCACCTTGAGCACGGCCGGCGCCAAGACGATCACCGCCACCCAGGGCACCGTCACCATCAGCGAGGCCGGCACCTACCGGCTCACCGGGACCATCGACGGCCAGGTCGTCGTCGACGCGGGTGACGCCGACGTCACGCTTTTACTTGACAACGTCACCATCACCAGCACGACCAGCGCCGCGATCGCCGTCACGGCCGCCGGCGAGGTCGCGGTCGTGCTCGCCGACGGCAGCACGAACACGCTGTCCGACACGAGCAGCTACGCCGAGGACGCGGACGTCAACGCCGCCCTGTACAGCGCGGCCGACCTCACCATCGGCGGCACCGGCACGCTCGTGGTGCACGGCAACGGCAACGACGGCATCACGGGCAAGGACGACCTGACCATCACCGGCGGTACCATCGAGGTGACCGCGGCCGACGACGGCATTCGCGGCAAGGATGCCCTGGTCGTCACCGGCGGCGCGATCACCGTCACGGCGGGCGGGGACGGGCTCACGGCCGACAACGACGAGAAGGCCGATGCGGGATATGTCGACCTTCGCGGCGGTACCGTCGGCATCACCGCCGGCGGCGACGGCGTGTCCGCGGCCACGGACCTCGTCGTGACCGGCGGGACGGTGACGGTCGACGCCGGCAGCAGCAATGCGGACACCTCCAAGAAGGGCCTGAAGTCCGGCGTCGTCACGGTCCTCGAGGGCGGGACGATCACCGTCACCGCGACCGACGACGCCGTGCACAGCGACGGGGCCGTCCACCTGCACGGCGCCGCGCTCACCCTGTCGGCCGGCGACGACGGCGTGCACGCCGAGAATGCGCTGCTGATCGACGCCGGCACGGTCCACGTCACCCGCTCCTACGAGGGCATCGAGTCGGCCGACATCACCGTCAGCGGCGGCGACACCACGATCGTCTCCAGCGACGACGGCCTCAACGCCTCGGGCAACGCGACCACGGACACGGCCGGCCAGAACCAGGGCGGCGGGCGCGGCGGCGGCGAGCAGGTCGGGCCGTACAAGGCGACCATCACCGGCGGCACGCTGACCATCGACGCGGAGGGCGACGGCTTCGACTCCAACGGCACCGCCGAGATCACCGGCGGCACGGTCGTCGTCAACGGCCCGACCCGCAGCGGCAACGGCGCGCTGGACGTGAACGGCTCGTTCACCATCAGCGGCGGCGAACTGGTCGCGACCGGCAGCGCGGGGATGGCCGTGGCCCCGGCGACCGACTCGGCCCAGGGCTGGCTGTCGGCCACCTTCAGCGGCACCGTCGCCGCCGGCACCGCGATCCGCATCACGGCCGCGGACGGCACCGAGATCGCGACCGTGACGACCACGAAGGCGATCCAGAACCTCGTCTACTCGAGCGCGAAGATCACGAGCGGGACGCAGTACACGGTCACGGCCGGCTCCTCGACCTCCGCGGTCACCGCGGGACAGGCCCCGGCCGGAGGCGGCGGCTTCGGTGGCGGGCGTCGTTAGGGCACGAGGCCGGACAGGCGTTGCGCGGTGGCGAAGTCGGGCGTGAGGCGGTTCTTCGTCACCGCGAACGACGTCCCGGTGGCGGGATCGGCGAAGGCGTAGCTGCCCCCGCCGCCGGGCCAGCCGAACGCGGTCGGCGCCTCCTCCGCCGGGGCGCCGATCCGGCCGAGCGGATAGCCCAGGGCCAGTCGCGCGGGATTGCCGAAGACCGCGTCGGTACCCTCGAACGCCACCCGGGACAGCTCCGCCAACCGGTCCGCGGTGACGAGCCGGCCGTCGAGCATCGCCGCGTACACCGTCGCGAGGCCCCGCGCGGTGAACGTGCCCACCGACGGGATGTCGGCCCGCAGGAAGCCGGGGTCGTTGCCCAGCGCCGCGCTGGGCCGCCACTCCCAGGACTGCGGCGGCGGTACCGCCCCGGCGTCCTCCAGCCGCGCGAGGCGGTTCAGGTCGCCCGCGGGCACGCCGAAGTACACCTCGCCGGCGATCCCGAGCGGCTCGGCGATCCACTCGTGCAGCAGCCGCCGCATCGGTTGCCCGGTGACCCGGCGCGCGATCTCGCCGACGAGGAAGCCGAAGGTGTAGGAGTGATAGCCGGTACGAGAGCCGGGTTGCCACTGTGGTTCCGCACCGGCGATCGCCGCGCAGACCCGCGGCCAGTCGGCCAGGTCGGCCGGCCCCGGTCCGCCGGGCAGCGCGGGCACGCCGGCCGTGTGGGTCAGCACGTGGCGCAGGGTCGCGGTCTCCTTCCCCCGCGCCCCGAACTCCGGCCAGACCTCCGCCACCGGCGTGTCGTACCCGAGCAGGCCCCTGCCGACCAGCAGATGGGCGATCGCCGACGTGACGCCCTTGGCCGCGGAGAAGCTGAAGAACAACGTCTCCGGGGCCGCGCCGCCGGCCACGACGTCGACGACCCGGCTGCCCCGGTGGTGGACGGCGACCTGCAGGCCCGTCTCGGCCCCGGAGGCCACCAGCTCGTCGGCGGCCTCCTGGACCCGCTGCTGGAGGGTCATGACCCAGCTATAGCACCTCACAGGTCGCGCAGCACGGTGAGCGCCGGACGCCGCCCCGCGACCACCGTCGCCGCCCCGGCCGCGGCCAGGCAGGCCACGCTCAGTCCCAGCCCGGCGAGCAGGTACGGCCAGGGCAGGGTCAGCCGGTCCGGCGGCGGGTCGAACACCCCGGTCAGCAGGGCGGCGAGCATCCGCGACAGCGCCGCCCCCAGCAGCGCCCCGAACAGCAGCCCGCACGCACCCACCACCGCGACCTCGGCCCACACGAGCCCGGCCAGCTGCCGGGGCCGCGCGCCCAGCGCGGTCGCCAGCGCGAACGTCCGGCGGCGTTCGGCGAAGCCGAGCACCAGCAGCAGCCCCGCGGTCGCCGCGATGAGCGCGAGGGCGAACCCGAGCTCGACGTTCGCGAGGGCCGACAGGTCCACCGCCGACAGGCTCGACCCGACGATCCGGCGGGCCGAGTCGATGTCGGTGACCTGGGTGCCGGGGCCGAGCCGGGCCTGCAGGCGGGTGGCGACGTCGGCCGGGCGGGCGCCGGCGGCCGCGGTGACCAGCAGGGTGTTCGGGGCGTCGCCGGTCTGCTGGGCGAGGTAGCCCGCGTTGGCGACGAGGAAGCTGTCGGTCGGGGCGGTCGGGAACTCCTTGACGACGCCCGCGTAGTGGAACTGGACCGCGACCGGCCGGCCGCCGTGCGCGCCGGGCAGCCGCAGCTTCAGCGTGTCGCCGGGGCTGAGCTGGAAGTCCTTGACCGTCTCGGCGCTGACGAGCACCGCGTCGGGGCTCTGGGCGAGCCGGTCGAGCAGCTGCGGGGCGGTGCCGCCGGTGAAGTACGAGTCCTGGAGCGCGACGTGCCGGCCGATGGTGCGGGCGTCGATGCCGTACATGTCCTGCAGGTCGGAGCCGACGTAGGCGAACCGGTGGACCATCGGCTCGGCCGCCGCCACCCCGGGGACGCCGTCCGCGGCGTTCGCGGCGACGCCGTCCGGCCGGGTGACGGTGACGTCCGCGCCGTTGGTGAGCTGCGCGTCGACGCCGGCCTGGTGGCGGTACGTCGCCGCGAACACCGCCGTGGAGGCCGCGAAGGCGCCGGCCAGGGCGATGAACACGATGGTGCGGGCGGCCTGCCGGTGCCCTCGGGCCAGCGTGGCGGCCGCGGTCCCGGAGAGCGTTCCCGCGAGGGGCCGCAGCAGGCGGGCGGTGAGCCGGCGGCCCGGCACCAGCAGCAGGTACGCGAGCCGCCAGGCCAGCAGCCCGCCGCCCGCCCACAGCAGCGCCGGGGCGGCCAGCGCCCAGTAGTCGACGGAGATCTGCGGCACCCCCTCGGGCGCCAGGACCAGCTGGTAGCCGCCCCGGCTCGCGGCCAGCACGATCGTCGCGGCGCCGGCCAGCAGCAGGAGGTCGAGGCCGGCGCGCATCCAGGCCGGGGCCCGGCGGTCGCGGCCGGTCGGGCGGCGCGCGGTGGCGACGCTGGTCCGGGACAGGTCGCGCCAGGTCGGCAGCACGACGGTCAGCACCGCGACGAGCAGGCCCGCACCGGCCGCACCGGCCGACCAGGCGGTGAGCGCCCGCGCGGTGGCGGCCAGGCCCAGCGCGGCGCCGGCGACGCCCACCACGGCGGCCTCGGCGACCGCCAGCCGCAGCACCTGCCGGGCGGTGGCCCCGCGGGCGCGCAGCAGCGCCTGTTCGCGGCGGCGGCGGGCGGCGCCGGCCGCGGTCACCGCGGCGGTCAGCAGCGCGGCGACCACCGCGCCCGGGAGGCCGAGGAACAGGAACAGCAGGTCGGCGTAGCGGGCGTCGGCGCGCGCGGCGGCCAGGGTGGCGCCGAGGTTGTCGCCGACCAGGCCGGCCCCGGCGAGGTCGGCCTCGAGGTGGTGGGCGGCGGCCGTGACCGCCGTGTACGCCTCCGCCGGGTCGGGCGGCAGGTCGTGGGCGATCCGGCTGTGCAGCTGGGTGCGCACCAGGTCGGGCCGGGCCGCCGCGAGCGGGTCGAACAGCGCGTGCCAGCGGCCGGCCGGCAGCAGCAGGACGTTGTCCGGCGGGGCCTGCGGCTGGGCGCCGGCCGGCGCGCCGACGGCCTGGAAGAGCGAGTCGATGGCCGGCAGGTCCACGACGCCGTCGACGGTGACGGTGGCGTCGGGCAGGCCGGGACGCTGCACGGCGATCTGGCTGCCGGGCGCGGCGTGCAGGTTGGCCGCGGTCTGCTGGGCCACCAGCACGCCCGTGCCGGCCCCGGCGAGCGTGCGCAGCTCGCCGGGGAACGCGGTGGCGTACCCGTCCGGCAGGCCGAGCACCCGGGCCGCGCCCGTGGACTGCGCGGTGCCGCCGGCCGCCGAGGTCAGGGCCGGGCTGGTCGCGTAGCCGACGGGCAGGACGGTGTCGAGCCCGGGCGCGGCCCGCACGGCGGCCTCGACGGCGGCGGGGTCGGCGCCCGGCTGCACCTCGACCTGCCAGTCGACCGCGACCCGGGCGATGGCCCGCTGGGTCATCGTGGCCCGGGCGTTGCCGAGGAACACGCCGAGCGTGGCGATGAGCGCCACCGCGATCGCGATGCCGCCCGCGGTCGCGGCCAGGCGCGGGGCCCGGTGCCGGACCATCCCGCGGATCCACGTGGTCATCACGGGTGCTCCACCTCCCGGAGGCTGCCGTTGTCCATCACCCAGCGCTGCGGGAACCGGTCGGCGACGCGGGCGTCGTGGGTCGCCACGACCAGCCCGGCGTCCAGCTCGTCGGCCGCGTCCAGCAGCAGCGCCACCACCTGGTCGCGGTGGTCGGCGTCGAGCTGCCCGGTCGGCTCGTCGGCCAGGATGAGCCGCGGCGAGCCGGCCAGCACCCGGGCGACGGCGACCCGCTGGGCCTGGCCGCCGGACAGCTCCTCGGGCAGCTGCGCCGCGAGGTCGGCGACGCCGGCCCGGCGCAGGGCCGCCGCGGCGCGCACCCCGGCCTCGGCCGGGCGGATGCCCGCCAGCAGCAGCGGCAGCGCGACGTTCTCGGCGACGTCGAGGGGCGCGAGCAGGCTCGGGCCCTGGAAGACGACCCCGACCTCGCCGCGGTCCGGCCGGCGGATGACGCCGGTGGTGGGCTCGTCGAGGCCGGCGAGCAGATGCAGCAGCGTCGACTTGCCCGATCCGGAGCGGCCCATCAGCGCGATGCGGTCGGCCGGGCGGACGACGCAGTCGACCGAGTGCAGCGCGACGACCGCGGACGGGCCGGCGCCGTACGTCCGGCTCACGCCCACGCACCGCGCGAGTTCGTCAGTCACCGCGGACCCGCCCGTCGACCAGCTCGATGCGGCGCTCGGCGACGGCGGCGACCGCCGGGCTGTGCGAGACCACGAGGACGGCCACGCCGGTGTCGGCGCGCTCGCGCAGCAGCTCCAGGACGCGCAGCTCGGTGGTGTCGTCGAGCTCGCCGGTCGGCTCGTCGGCCAGGACCACGGCGGGTTCGGCGGCCAGGGCGACGGCGAGCCCGGCCCGGGCGGTCTCGCCGCCCGACAGCCGGCCCGCGGGCACGCCGGCCCGGTCCGCCAGCCCGAGCTCGCCGAGCAGCCGGTCGCGGAAGGGCCGGTCGACCCGGCCCGCCAGGTGCTGCACGAGGTCGACGTTCCCGGCGACGGTCAGGTGCGGCAGCAGGTTCTCCGACTGGAACAGCATGCCGATGCTGCGCGCCCGCAGCGCGGCCCGCTCCCGTTCGGGGCGGTGGCTCAGCCGGACGTCGCCGACGCGGACCTGGCCGCCGTCCGGCTCGTCGAGCCCGGCGAGGCAGGCCAGCAGCGTCGACTTGCCGGAGCCGGACGGGCCGACGACCGCGACCAGTTCCCCCGCGAAGACCCGGATGCTCACCCCGCGCAGCGCCAGGGTCTCCTCGTCGCCGGCGCGGTAGAAGCGGTACAGCTCGACGGCCTCGATCGCGGCGGTCACGACAGCCACGTGAACGAGTCGGTCACGGTGCGCCAGGGGTCCACGTTGTCGGCCCCGACCGGCCCGCTGAGGGTCACCGTCGCCTCGGTGCCGCCCTTCCAGAACGCGTACCGCTCGACCTCGTTGGGCACGACCTTGCCCGTCACCGGGTCGGGGGCGCTGTCGGCGCGGTACACCAGCAGTACCGCGGAACCGGCTTTTCGCTGCACCGTCTCGGCCCGCTCCGGCGAAACGCCGGGCACCGCCGCCTTCGCGGCGTCGACGGTCGGCGCGGCGGCCGCGGGCGCGGTCTGCACCCGGATCGCGTTGAGCTTGTCGGTGAACGTGACCACGGCGCCCGACTCGCTGCGCTGCCAGCCCTCCGGGACCTTGATCTGGTACTTCCCGTCCGCGGCCGTGAACGCCACGAACGCCGTGTTGTCGGGGATGTCGCCCGCGGGGCTGGTGTCCGGGCCCGAGCCGGAACTGCCGCAGCCGGCCAGGGCGGCACTCAGGGCGGCGGTCGCGACGAGCAGGTGTGCACGCATGCCCCGGGACGCTACGAGCAGGCGGGTTAGCGCCGGCTCCGCTGCGCGTTAAGCCTGCGCTTACCTTCGGCGGGCCAGGATCGGGGCCGTGACGACCTTGCGGGCCCGGATCCGGGCGTCGATCGTCGGCGTGGCCGCCGGTGCGGTCGCGCTGTTCGCCCTGCCGCTGGGCTACGCGCTGGCCGCCGGCTACGACAGCGAGGCGGTGATCGCCCTGCAACGGGACGCGGCACGGGTCGCGGCGACCGTGTCCGATTCCTTCGGTACCGACGGCAGCACCGTCGAGCTCCCGCCCGACCTGCCCGCGTCGGTGACGGTCGGCGTGTACCGGGTCGACGGCGTCCGCCTCGCCCACGGCGGCCCGGAGCGTTCCCTGGTCGCCGCCGCGGCCGCCGACGCGCACCTGCACCACGCGATCGAGGACGGCCAGCTGGCGGTCGTGGCCCCGGTGCCGTCCGACGGCGGGGTCACGCTCGCCGTGCGGGCCGCCGAGCCGTACCGCATCGTGCAGTGGCGCACCGTGCGCGCCTGGGGCCTGATGGCGGCGTCCGGCCTGCTGGTGGTCGGCCTCGCGGCCCTGCTGGCCCGGCGGCAGGCGGCCCGCATCGCCCGCCCGCTGCAGGAGCTCACCGCCAGCGCCCGGGCCCTGGGCGACGGCGACTTCACCATCCGCGCCGCGCCCTCCGACCTCGAGGAGGCCGACGCGGCCGGGCGGGCGCTCGAGGCGACCGCCCGCCGGCTCGGCACCGTGCTGGACCGCGAGCGGGCGTTCTCGGCCGACGTGTCGCACCAGCTCCGCACGCCGCTGACGGCGCTGCTGCTGGCCCTGGAGTCGGCGCTGCGCGACCCGCGGGCCAACCGGGACCGGCTGCGGGCGGCGGCCCAGAGCGCCCTGCGCCGGGCCGAGCAGCTGCACGAGACCGTCGAGGAACTGTTCGACCTGGCCCGCGACACGCACGTCAGCGCCGAGCCGCTCGACGTCGCGGGCCTGCTGACCGGCGTCCGGGAGCGCTGGCACGGCGAGTTCGCGGCCCGCGGCCGCCGGCTGGACCTGCCGGACCCGCCGCCGCTGCCGCCGGTGCACGCGAGCAACGCCGCCGTCCGCCAGATCCTCGACGTCCTGCTCACCAACGCGCTGCGGCACGGCGCCGGCACGGCCACCGTCGCCGTGGCCGACCTCGCCGCCGGCGTGTCGATCGAGGTCGGCGACGAGGGACCGGGCTTCGGCGGCGACCCGGAGCGCGCGTTCGCCCGCCGCGTCGGCGGCATCGGCCTGTCGCTGGCCCGCAGCCTGGCCGAGGCCGAGGGGGGCAGGCTGGTCGTGCGCCGCGCGGCCCCGCGCCCGGTCTTCAGCCTGCTGCTGGCGGCGGCGGAGCCGTCTCGTACCGATAGCCCCGGCCCCGGACCGTCGTGATCCGGGCCGGGTCCTCGCCGGCCTCGGCCAGCTTGCGGCGCAGGACGCTGACGTGCACGTCGAGCGTCTTCGTCGGGCCGAACCAGTGCTCGTCCCACACCTGTGCCATGAGGTCCTCGCGGGTGACGACCTCGCCGGCCCGGGCCGCGAGCACGGCGAGCAGGTCGAACTCCTTCGGCCGCAGCGCCAGTTCCCGCCCGCCGACGCCCGCCCGCCGCGCGGCGACGTCGAGGGTGAGCCGCCCGACCGCGACGGCGGTGCCGCCCGGGTGCGCGGGCTGCCGCCGCAGATGGGCCCGCAGCCGGGCGAGGAGCTCGGTGAGCCGGAACGGTTTGGTCAGGTAGTCGTCGGCCCCGGCGTCCAGCGCGACGACCACGTCGAGCTCGGCCGTGCGCGCGGTGAGCACCACGATGACCGCCCCGGCCGCCTGTGCGCGCAGCCGCCGGCACACCGTGACCCCGTCGAGGTCCGGCAGCCCGAGATCCAGCAGGATCAGGTCAAAGGCCTGCTCCGGTACCGCCTGCAGCGCCTCGGACCCGCTGACCGCCAGCGTCGCCCGGTAGCCGCCGGCTCCCAGTGCCTGCACCAGTTCCTGGCCGATGTCGGCGTCGTCCTCCACCACCAGCACCGCCGGGCCGCTCACCCGCCGATCGTAGCGCCACCCGGACCGGCCGGAGCCTCCGTGTCCGCGTACACGAGGCCGTCGCGGACTTCGACGTGCCGGTCGGCGTACCCGGCCACGTGCCGGTCGTGGGTGACGAGCAGCACGGTGACGCCGTCCTCCCGGGCCAGCCCGACGAGCAGGTCCATCACGGCCTGACCTGTGTGCGCGTCCAGCGACCCGGTGGGCTCGTCGGCGAACAGCACCCGGGGCCGGATCGCCAGGGCCCGCGCGACGGCGACCCGCTGCGCCTGCCCGCCGGACAGCTCGCCCGCCCGGCGCCCGCCGAGCCCGCCCAGCCCGAGCCGCCGCAGCCAGCCCGCCGCGGCCGCGAACGCCTCGGCCCGCGGGACCCGGTTCAGCAGCAGCGGCAGGGCGACGTTGTCGGCGACGGTCAGCTCGGGCACCAGCTGCCCGGCCTGGAACACGAACCCGAACGCCGTGCGCCGCAGGGTGGTCCGGCCCGGCTCGCGCACGGTGTCGAGCCGGCGACCGGCGTAGCGGACCTCGCCCCGGTCGGGGATGAGGATGCCGGACAGGCAGAGCAGCAACGTGGACTTGCCGGAACCGCTGGGACCGGTCACGGCCAGGATCTCGCCGGCCGCCACTGCGACGTTCGCGCCGCGCAGGGCCGGGGCCGGGCCGTACGACCGGGCGACGTCACGGGCCTCGATCACGCTCATGCCCGGACGCTATGCGCGCGAGGCGTTCCCGCGCGTCGATCTGCGCGGTGACATCGACGGCCCGCTCGGCCCGGCGGGGCAGCGGGGTCCTCCCAGCGATGTACGACTCCCGGTCCGGCCGGGCCGCCCGGCGGACGATGTGGCCCGGGCCCGGCTTTGCCAGACTGGTCCGGTGAGCCTGGCGACCATCCGTGAACGGCTGCGCACCGGCGCCGTGACCCCGCCGGTGCTGTCGCGCTGGGCGATCGCCGCGGACGTCGTGCTCGCGGCGGCGCTGACCGGCGGGGCGTTCCTCGGCTTCGCCGCGCGGGTCGAGGGCGACCGCCTGATCCCCGGCCCGCCGGTGCCGCCGCCGGTGCCGCCCGGCTCGGCCGGCCCGCCCGGCGTGGTCGTGCCGTACTTCTCGGCCCTGCCCTGGCCGCAGACCCTGCTGTGGGGGACGGTGGTCGCGCTGGCGACGCTGCCGCTGGCGGCCAGGCGGCGCTACCCGCTCGCGGTGTTCTGGATCGTCCTGCTCGCCGTCCTGGCCTACCACCGCTCGCCCGGCTTCGGCGATCCGCTGTTCACGTTCACCGCCTGCGTGGTCGCCGCCTACAGCGCGGTGATGCACAGCCCCTTCCGCCTCCCCGCCGGCGTCAGCGTCCTGCTCGGCGGCATCGTCCTGGTGCTGCACCGGGCCAGCCTGCCGCTCGGCCAGCCGGCCCTGCTGCTGATCCTCATCCTCGTCCCGATCGGCCTGGCCGCGAACGCCGTGCACGGCATGCAGCAGCGGATGCGGCTGGCCGAGGCGCAGCGGGAGGCCGACGCGGCGCAGGCGGTCCAGCGCGAGCGGGCCCGCATCGCCCAGGAGCTGCACGACGTGGTCACCCACAACGTGAGCGTCATGGTGGTGCAGGCCGTCGCCGCCCGGCGGGTGCTCAAGGTCGCGCCGGACAAGGCCGACGAGGCCCTGTTCGCGATCGAGACCGGCGGCCGGGCGGCGATGAACGAGCTGCGGCACGTGATGGGCCTGCTGACGATGCAGGACGAGCCCGGGCCGGACGCACTCGACGCCGAGCCGGAGGTCGAGCCGCCGTCGCCCGGGCTGGACCAGATCCCGGAGCTGGTCGCCCGGGTCCGCGCCGCCGGCACGCCCGTCGAGCTCACCGTCGGCGGCGACCCGCGGCCCCTGCCGGCCGGGATCGGCCTGGCCGTGTACCGCGTCGTGCAGGAGGCGCTGACGAACGCCATGAAGCACGCGGCCGGCGCCCGGGTCGACGTCGTCGTCGAACAGGAGGCGGCGGCGGTGCGGGCCGAGATCACCGACAGCGGCGGGACATCCGGGCCGTCGTCGCCGGCGGGCACCGGCCGCGGGCTCGTCGGGCTGCGGGAGCGGCTCGCCGTGTACGGCGGCACCCTCGAGCACGGCCCGCTGGACGCCGGCGGCTACCGGGTGCGGGCGGCGATCCCGCTGGAGGTCCCGTGACGTCGCCCGAGTCGCTGCGGGTCGTGATCGCCGACGACCAGGCGCTGGTCCGCACGGGCTTCGCGATGATCCTCGGCGCCGACGGCATCGAGGTCGTCGCCGAGGCGGCCGACGGCGGCGAGGCCGTCGACGCGGTGCGGCGCACCCGCCCCGATGTGGTCCTGATGGACGTGCGGATGCCGGGCATGGACGGCCTGGAGGCGACCCGGCGCATTCTCGCCGACCACCCGCCGTCCAGCCCGCAGCCGCCCCGGGTCCTGATCCTCACGACGTTCGACCTCGACCGGTACGTGTACGCGGCGCTCAGCGCGGGCGCGAGCGGGTTTCTGCTCAAGGACGCCAGCGCCGACCGGCTCGTCGCGGCGGTGCGCACCGTCCGCGCCGGCGATGCGCTGCTGGCCCCGAGCGTCACCCGCCGGCTGGTGGAGCGGTTCGCCCGGCACCAGGAGGGCTCGGCGCTGCACCGCGACCTGTCGACGCTGACGCCGCGGGAGCTGGACATCCTCCGGCTGATCGCCCGCGGCCTGTCCAACACCGAGCTGGCGGCGCAGCTGCACATCGGCGAGACGACCGTGAAGACGCACGTCACCCGGGTGCTGTCCAAGCTGGGCCTGCGCGACCGGGCGCAGGCGATCATCGCCGCGTACGAGACCGGCCTGGTCGTGCCGGGCTCCGGTCCCAGGTGAGCGGTACCCTGGCGGGATGAGCACGGAACGGCGGGCCTGGGGTTCGCTCGAGTCGGACGTCATGGCGCTGCTGTGGGCCGCCGGCGACCCGCTCTCGCCGGCGCAGGTGCAGCAGCGGCTCGACCGGGACCTCGCGTACAACACCGTGCAGACGATCCTCACCCGCCTGCTGGAGAAGGGCCAGGTGCGCCGGCGGGTGAACCTCAACGGCGGGCGCGGCCACGAGTACTTCCCGGCCGAGGACCAGGCGGCCGCGGCGGCCAAGCGGATGCGGGCCGTGCTCGACGGGCCCAGCGACCGCCGGGCGGTGCTGCGGCAGTTCACCGCCGACCTCGAACCGGCCGACGCCGAGCTGCTGCGGGCGTTGCTGCGCGACTCCGACGGGGAGACACCGGCGTGACGTGGCTCGTCCACGTGCCGATCCTGCTGCCGGTACTGCTCCTGCCGGTCGCCCTCCACCCGCTCGCCCGGCGGGCCACCCGGTCCGCCCGACCCGAACGGGCCGCGCGCGCCCTCGCCGCCGGGGCCGTGGTCACCGCCCTCTCCAGCGCGGTGTGCCTCGTCCTGGTGGTGGCGACACTGCTCGACGACATTCCGGCCATCGAGCGGTACGGCCACCTGTCCGTCGCCCAGGGCCGCACCCTGCCGGAGCCGGTCCCCGACCCGATCGCGATGGTCGCGGCCGTCCTGCTGCTCTGGATCGGGCGGCGGGTGCTGACCAGCCTGCGCGCGCGGCTGGCCGTCGCCCGGGAGCTGCATGCCGCCGGCCCGCCGCACGACGGGCTGGTCGTGGCCGACTGGGACAGCCCGCGCGCGGTCGCCGTGCCGCCGGGCCGCGGACGGCGGGGCCACGTGCTGGTGACGAGCGGCCTGCTGCGCATGCTCGACGGGCCGGAGCGGGCCGCGGTGCTCGCGCACGAGCGGGCGCACCTGCGGCACCGGCACGACCGCACGGCGGCGCTCGCGGCGATGGCGACCGCGCTCAACCCGCTGCTGCGGCCGGTCGAGACCGCGGTGGGGCTGCTGGTGGAGCGCAGCGCGGACGAGGACGCGGCCCGCACGGTCGAGGACCGGCGGCTCGTGGCGCAGACGATCGCGAAGGTGGCCCTGGCCGCGCACCGCCCGGCGGCGGCGCTCGGCTTCGACGGCTCCAGCACCGTGCGGCGGGTGGAGGCCCTGGTCCGGCCCGCTCCCCGGCGCGGCGGCCCGACCGTACCGGGCTCGATGGCGGTGGCCGGACTCTCGCTCGCGGTGACGATCGCCGCGGTGGCCGAGTTCATCGCGCTGCTGCAGGCCTGGCTCCCGACCGGCTGACCTCGGCCCACGGTCGGCGCGCAGATCCGAGCCGGTGTGCAGCTCAGCGCACGGTGGGCGGGCGGGTCCTGGCCGGTGTGAGGCTCAGCGCGCGGCGGGCGGGGCCTGGCCGGGGTGGGGCTCAGCGCGCGGCGGGCGGGGCCTGGCCGGGGTGGGGCTCAGCGCGCGGCGGCGCGCAGGTCCTGGCCGGTGTGCAGGGCGACGAGGGCCAGCAGGGCCAGGGCCGCGGTCGTGAGCAGTGCCCCGCCGAGCATGCTCTGGCCGGCCGCGAGGGCCGTGCCCGCGCCGACGAGCAGCAGGGCGGCCCGCAGCCGGCGGCGGCTCGGAGCGGTGCCGATGCGCAGGAGCCGGGCGGCCAGCGCGCACAGCCGCAGCGCGACGAACGCGAGCGTGGCCCAGTAGTACGCGAGCAGCGCGACGCCCAGCGCGCCGGCCGGGTGCTCGACCAGCCCGCTGTTGGCCAGCAGCACCATGGCGGCCCCGGCCAGCGCCGGCGCGGCCAGCGTGCGCAGGGTCACCGCGACGGTCCGGCCGAACGGCGCCAGCGGCGCGGCGAGCAGCGCGCCGGCGACGATCGGGGCCAGCCACCAGACGGCGATCGGCGCGGACGCCCGCAGCAGCAGCGCGACGGCGGCGGTGACGGCGAACAGCGCGGCCGCGAGCACCCGGCGGGTCTGCCCGGCGGCGGTCTCCGGCCAGTCGCTCGGGTGCAGCCACAGCCGTGCCGCCCCGGCGATCGCGTCGGCCCACGAGCGCACGCCGCGCTCGGCGATCTCCCGGCCGAGCTCGTCGCCCCACCGGTCGCGGACCGCCGGCGGGTACAGCGCGACGATGACCTCCGGCGCGCTCACGCCGATTCCACCCCCAGCGCCCGCAGCCCCGCCCTGGCCACGCGGGCGAGCTGTTCGAGCTCGGCGCGCAGCGCGGCGCGGCCGGCCTCGGTGATGCGCATGGTGCGCTGCCGGTCCTGGGCGTCGGCGTCGGCGGCGACCGGCTCGATCAGCCCGCGGCCCTCCAGCCGGGTGAGCGCCCCGTAGAGGCTGCCGGGGCCGAGCCGCCGCCCGGTGAGCTCCTCGATCGCGGTGTTGATCGCGTACCCGTGCCGCGGGCCGTCCGCGAGCACGGTGAGCACGACCATCTGGGCGTCGGTGCTGTGCATGGCCCAACTGTACTCCACGCCGCGTAGTACTTGCCGCGTAGTACGAGGCGCGTACTATGGCGGCCATGAAGCTCCTCGCGATCTGGGCGGTGCTGGCGGTCGGGGCCGTGTTCGAGGTGGCGGCCTACGTCGCCAAGCAGCACACGGTCAGCCCCTGGCGGGACGACCCGTATGACGTGGTGGTGTCGTTCGCGCTGCCGGCGGTACCGATGCTGGCTCTGGCTCTTGTGCTTCGGCTGCCGGCCTGGCGAGCTCCCGGCGGCCCCGACCGGGCCCGGCAGACCGCGCGGGCGGCCGGGGCGCTGCTAGCCGTCGTCTGGCTCACGGTGGGCACGGCCTGGTCCGCCGTCGCCGTCCGCGCACCGGTCCCCGCGCCGTTCGTCGCCGGTCTGGCGGGGATCTCGGTGCTGAGCCTCGGCGGTACCGTCGCATGGTTCGTGACGAGACCACCGCGCGGCGCGGGCCGGGGCTGGCGGCACGACTGGCTCGGCGACCTGCCGCTGGTCAACCGGTGGTTCCCGGGGCTGGCCGGACGGGTCAGGGCGCACGCGACCGGGGTGTTCGCGGCGCTGAGCCTGCTCGCCGCGGCCGGGCTCATCGGCGCCCAGGCGGTCGGCGAGCGCTGGACCGACCCGCTGCTCATCGGCTGGGCGTTCCTCGTGGAGGCCACCTCGATGTTCGCCTTCTGTGTCGTCGCCAACGCGGTCGCCGGGTTCGTCGCCCGGCCGGAGCGCTCCCGGGCCGCCCGCGTCACCGAGGCCGCGGTGCTGGCCGGCACCGCCGGGCTGGTGCTGATGACCGCGTTCCGGGATCCACTGTGGACGGCGGTGACGGGCGCCCCGGTGGCCGCGGTGCCGACCCTCGTCGCGCTCACGGCCGGCGCGGGCCTGGCCGCGGCGGCGATCGCGGCGGCGGTCCTGCTGAGCCGGACCGCCGCATGATCCGCGTCGACGCGCTGACGAAGCGCTACGGCGGCCGCACCGCCGTCGACGAGCTCAGCTTCGCGGTCGAGCCCGGGCAGGTCTGCGCGCTGCTCGGGCCGAACGGGGCCGGCAAGACCTCCACCATGCGGGTGCTGGTCGGCCTGTCCAAACCGAGCGCGGGCCGGGTCGGCATCCTCGGCGAGCCGGTCGGGCTCGGCGCCGCCGTGCTGTCCCGCGTCGGCGTCCTCATCGACGGCCCGGCGTTCGTGCCGCACCGCAGCGGCCTGGCCAACCTGCGCCTGCTGTGGTCGGCGACCCGGCGCGCGTGGCCACCGCCCGCGCTCGACGAGGCGCTGGCGCTCGCCGGGCTGGGCGAGCACCTCGGGCGCGCGGTGCGGCGGTACTCGATGGGCATGCGGCAACGCCTCGCGCTCGCCCAGGCGCTGATGCGCGACCCGGAGGTGCTCGTCCTCGACGAGCCCGCGAACGGACTGGACCCGGCCGAGGTCCGGGCGCTGCGCGAGCACCTCGCCGCCCGGGCCCGCTGCGGCGGGACGGTGCTGGTGTCGAGCCATCAGCTCGCCGAGGTGCAGCAGGTCGCCACGCACGCCGTGGTCATCGACCGCGGCCGGCTCGCCGCCGCGGGCCCGCTCGCCGAGCTGCTCGGCGGGCGCTCGCTCGAGGACGTCTTCCTGGCCATCACCGAAGGGACCGCCGATGCTGCGGGTTGAGCTCGCCACCCAGATCCTCCGGCTGCGCACCGTCGTCGCGCTCGGCTGCCTGGCCGCCCTGCCCGTCGTCGCCGGGCTGGCCACCGCCTCGTCGGCCGGCAGGCGGCTGGAGGGGCAGGACGGGCTGTTCGGGGCCGCCCCGTACTCGGCGCTGAACCACGCCATGGCGAGCCTCGAGTTCGCCGGCCCGCTGCTGCTGCCGATCGTGGTGGCGCTGCTCGGCGCGGCCATCGGCTCGGCCGACCGGGACTGGGGCATCCTGCGGTACCTCTACGTGGCCCCGGTCACCCGCGGCCGCCTGCTGGCCGGCAAGCTCGCCGCCGTCGTGGTGGCCACCGCCGCCGCGGTCGCCTCCGTCGCGGTCGCCGGCGTGCTGACCGGGCTGGCCGTCTTCGGCTGGCACCCGTTCCACGTCCTCGGCGGCGCGAACCTGTCCGCCGCCGCCACGCTCGGGCGCGTGGCGGCCGCGTGCGGCTACCTGACGCTGTGCATGCTCAGCATCGGCGCGCTCGCCTTCGCCCTCGGGCTGCTGCTGCCGCGCGGGGCGGAGGCGGTCGCGGTCGCCATCGGCTTCGTCGTCGTGGCCAGCATCCTCAACGGCCAGGCGGCGCAGCGCGGCGGCCTGCTGCACGCCGTCGCGGTCGCGCTGCCCGTGCACTACTGGCAGCAGTGGCCCGCGCTGTTCACCCCGTCCGCCGCGGCCCACCTGGGTCCGGGGATCGCGGTCCAGGCCGCCGCCGTCGCCGTGTGCGCCGGGGCCGCCGTGCTCGTCCTGCACCGGCGCGACCCGGCCGCCTGAGGCCGTTCTCTTACGCAGTTCTTAATCGGCGTTCGGCAGACTTCTTAACACCCGAGCCGAAGGTGTACTGCGTGAGACGCTACTGGCGAACCGCGTTGCTCGTCGCAGGTGTCGTGGTGGCCGCGCTGGAGCTGCGCGGCCACCTCCCGTCGCTGTCGGAGACGTGGCTGGCGCTGCGCACCGCCGGGCCGGGCTGGCTCGCGGCCGCCGCCGGGCTGGCCGTGGTGGCGATGGTCGCGTTCTCGGAGCAGCAGCGCCACCTGCTCGCCGCGTTCGCGGTGCGGATGGGCGCCGGGGCCTCGCTCGGGCTCACCTACACCCGCTCGGCGATGGCGGCGGCGCTGCCGGCCGGGTCGGCGGTCTCGGCCGGGTACGCGTTCGGCCGCTTCCGCGCCCACGGCGCCCCGCGCGCGGTCGCCGCCGCCGTGATGCTGCTGTCCGGGGCGGCGTCCCTCGCCGGGCTCGCGCTGCTCTATGTGGGCAATGTGCTCATGCTCGCGCGCCCGTCCGTCGCCACGCTCGGCGTCGCCGGGTGCGCGATCGTGCTCGGATCGCTCATCGGGCTGCACGCTCGCGCAGTCCGGCGCACGGTCGTCGCGCCCGCCCCGATCGAAGGTACGAGCCGGATCGCGCGAATGCGCGCGACGCTTCGCCAGACGCTCACGCTCGCGGGAACCGTGCCGACCGGCCGCTGGCTGCTCGTCATCGCGATGGCCGTGCTCAACTGGCTCGCCGACGTCGTCTGCCTCATCTGCACCGTCCGCGCGGCCGGGCTGGACGTGCCGGTCACGACGATCGCGACCGGGTACCTCGTGGCCCAGCTCATCCGCCAGATCCCGATCACCCCGGGCGGCATCGGCGTCATCGAGGCGAGCCTGCTGGTCGCCCTCACCGCGGCCGGTGCACCGGTGGCCCCGGCCGCGGCGGCGATCCTGCTGTACCGGATCCTGTCCTGCTGGATGGACCTGCCGATCGGCCTGGCCTGCTGGCGCGCCTCCAAGAGCCCGGCACCGATCACGAGTGCTCCAGGGACCGTGCACGCCATCCATGCAGCGTGACCGGTGGACGGGCGCGGTCGAAGGGGACCAGCAGGACGGTACAAGCGGAAACGAACAACGCGACGAGCGCCCATCCGTGCAGCAGGTCGGGCATCGGAATCCAGCGGGCGATGAACAGGCCCACGCACGCCGACATCGTCCACCACGGCAGCGCGTGCCGGGCCCCCGCGAAGTCCCAGATGATCGTGCCGACCACGACGCCGGCGATGTAGTACTTGTTGCCGCCCGGCTCCAGCACCAGCCGCGACGCGACCGTCAGCAGCGGGATCGCCTGCCACCGCCCGCGCCACACGGCCAGGGCGCCGAGGGCCAGCGCGAGCACCAGCTGCGCCGGGCGGTCCCACGGCGGCGTGTACGGGTCGTTGATGCCGAGCGCGTGCAGCGCCGACGCCGGGTGGTTCTGGATGGCGAAGCGCAGCGCGTTGCTCGTACCCGGATCGCCCACGAAGAACGGCACCCACGCGACGGCCACGGCCACGCCCAGCACGACGAAGGCCGCGAGCCGCCGCCGCCACCCGGGGACCAGGAGCAGCAGCGCCGCGAACCCGATCGCCCACGGCTTCGCGTCGGTGGCCAGGCCGAGCAGCAGCCCGGTGAGCCACCCGTGCCCCGCCCGCGCGGCGCGCAGGGCGGCGACGGAGAGCAGCAGCGCGAGGACGTCGTCGAGGTGCGCGACGCCGACGGCGAGGAACATCCAGACCGGCATGAAGTACGCCGCCGCGAGGGCCAGCCACGCGTCGTCGCGCTCCCACCGGGGCACCAGCCCGCGCACCAGCCACAGCAGCAACAGTCCGGCGGCGGCGCTGAGGATCTGCCAGCCGAGCATCGCCACCAGCCCGCCGGCCGGCAGCAGCGGCAGGACGGCCAGGAAGCTCAGCGGCCCGATCTGCAGGATCGGCGCGGCGGCGTAGACGTGCAGGCCGCCGCGCACGGGATCGTCGGCGTCGGCGAGGGCCGAGGCGCCCTGCAGGAAGTAGTGCCACGACGAGCCGCCGCGGATGACCATGATGCCGAACCACACGGCCGCCCAGGCGAGCACGAGGTAGGCGGCCGTACGCGGCGACGGTGGACGCAGGCGGTGCAGGCGTTCGAGCATCGCCGCACGCTAGGCGCGGCAGTCTGAGGGCGCGCTGAAACCCGTCTTTCAGCGAGACTTCAGGCCCCGGCGGTGACGATGCCGTCATGCACCCGAGAGCATCCGCGCTGGTCCGCGTCGCGAGCAAGGTTCCGGAAGTGACCGTCTTCTTCTGGGTCATCAAGGTGCTCGCCACCACCGTCGGCGAGACCGCGGCCGACCTGCTGAACTTCAACCTGGGGCTGGGCCTGGGCGGCACCACGCTCGCCATGTTCGCCGTGCTGGCCGGCGCGCTCGGGCTGCAGTACCGCGCGCCGTACTACATCCCGTGGCGCTACTGGCTCGTCGTCGTCCTCGTCAGCATCGCCGGCACCCTGATCACCGACAACCTGACGGATTCGTTCGGCGTGCCGCTCGAGGTGACCACGGCCGGGTTCGCGGTGGCGCTGGCGGTCGTGTTCGTCTGGTGGTACCGCAGCGAGCGCACCCTGTCCATCCACTCCATCACGACCCGGCGCCGCGAGACGTTCTACTGGGCCGCGATCCTGTTCACCTTCGCGCTCGGCACCGCCGCCGGCGACCTGCTCGCCGAGCGCCTCGGCCTCGGCTACCTGCTGTCGGCCGCGCTGTTCGCGACGGTCATCGCGTTCATCGGCCTGTTCTACGGGCTGCGCGTGTTCGGCGGAGTGTTCGCGTTCTGGGCCGCCTACGTGCTCACCCGGCCACTCGGTGCCTCGCTCGGCGACTGGGTCGCGCAGCCCTCCGACTCCGGCGGCCTGAACCTCGGCACGGTCGGCCCGAGCGCCGTCTGCCTCCTGGCGGTGGTCGTCCTGGTGGCGTACCTGACGCTGTCCCGCCGCGACGAGATCCTCGACGACGGCTTCGGGGCCTAACGCCGGCGCGCCCGGGCGCGCAGCAGCTCGACGGCGATCGGCACCACCGACACCACCACGATCCCGATCAGGATGAGCTCGATGTTGTCGCGCACGAACGCGATCTGGCCCAGGAAATAGCCGAGGATCGTCACCCCGCAGGACCACAGGACACCACCGATCACGTTGTACGTCACGAAGGTGCGATAGTGCATGCCACTCGCACCGGCGACCACCGGGGTGAACGTGCGCACGATCGGCACGAAGCGCGCGAGCACGATCGAACGCGCACCGTAGCGCTCGAAGAACTCCCGCGCCTTGTCCAGATGTGCGCGCTTGAACAACCGCGCATCCGGCCGCCGGAACAGCGCCGGCCCGACGCGCCGGCCGAGGATGTACCCGACCTGATCCCCGGCGACGGCGGCGAGCGACACGAGCAGGCACACGAGCCACAGCGGCTGGTGCAGATAGGTCCCGGCGGCCACGAGCAGCCCGGTGGTGAACAGCAGGGAGTCACCGGGCAGGAAGAACCCGATCAGCAGTCCGGACTCGGCGAACACGATCGCGAGGATGCCGATCAGGCCGAACGTCGAGATGAGGTACTCCGGGGCGAGCCAGTGCATGCAACACCAATCGTGAGAGGGGTTCAGCGATGTGCGACGGCGGCCGGGACCGCGCTCACCGGTTCGGCGAGCGCGTTGACGACGGCCGACAGGCGCTGGATCTGGGCCGGCTGGAGGGTGTCGTACCGCACGAAGCCGTCGCCCTGCCGGTACTGGGCGAGCTCGGCGTCCACGGCGGCGAACCGGTCGTCGAGGTGGGCGTCGTGGGCGGGCTTGAGGGCGGCGATCGCGGCCCGGCAGCCCTCGGCGTTCGCGGCGAAGTCCCACAGGTCGGTGTGCGAGTAGCGGTCCTCCTCGCCGGTGACCTTCTTCGTCGCGACCTCGTCGAGGAGGCTCTTGGCCCCGTTGGCGATCTCCAGCGCGGTGAGCGCGATCCCGTTCAGGCGGGTGCGCAGCTCGGTGACGTCGGCGAGCAGCTGGTCCGCGACGCCGGCCACGGCGGCCAGGTCACCGCCGTTCCACAGCTGCTGCTCGATGCGGTGGTACCCGGTCCAGGCGGCGCCGGGGTCGAGGTCGCCGTCGCGCGCGTCGATCTTCGGGTCGAGGTCGCCGAAGGACTCCGCGACGGTCTCGATCCGCTCGTACGGCGTGCGGGCGGGCGCGTACAACGCCTGCGCCCCGGCCCGGTCTCCGGACTTCACGGCGGCCACGAACGCGGTCGTCCGCTCCAGGAACGCGGCGGCCTGCTGGCGCACGTAGTCCTGGTACGTCGCGGCGGCCGCGGCGAGCGCGGGGTCGGCGGAGGGGGCACTGGAGGTACCGTTGCCGGGGCCTGCGACAACGAACTCGGCGCGGATTCCGGTGCCCGTCATGCCCGGCCGGCACGACGTGGTGTAGGTGCCGGCGGGCAGGTCGACGTGCAGGGTGCGGCTCACGCCGGGGGCGATGTTCTCGACCTCGCCGACGATGCGGTCGCCGGCCGCGTACACGTAGAACTCGGTGACCTTTCCGCCCTGGTTGTGCACGTCGAACACGCGGGCGCCGGCGGAGGCGCGGCCGGCGCTGAGGCGGCACTCGGTGTCGGTGGCCGTGACGGTGATCTGGCCGGGGTCGGCCGCCGGCGCCGCCGTGCCGCAGGCCGAGGCGAGCGCCGCGACGACCGCCAGCAGCGCGATCGCCTGCGCGCGGGGCCGGGACGTGGGGTGCGCGGGGCGGAAGTAGACCGACACCATGATCATCGTGAACGCGAGCGTGGAGCCGAGCTCGAGCGCGCCCGCCCGCGGGTCCGCGCGCACCAGGCCGTGCACGCCGTGGTGCAGCAGCAGCGCCGCCAGCGGGATCAGCAGCGCGCCGGTCCAGGTGAGGAAGCGGCGGGGGTCGGTGCCGGCGGTGGCCGTGACGGCCACCCAGCCGGCGACGGCCGCGGCGGCCGCCGCGGCGACGGAGGCGACGCTCGCCCCCGCGCTCAGCGTCGCGAGGAAGGCGACCACGGCCACCGCCCAGCCGCTGACCCGCGGCGTGCGCACGGTGCCGCCCATCCAGAGGATCAGCAGGACGGTGCCCGCCACGGCGGCGAGCGCGGCGATCGTCTCGAACAGCCATGGCTGCCGCCCGCCCGCGTCGATCCAGGCCGCCGTCGTCGCCGGGATCGCGGCGAGCACGCCGTACCCGACCGGCAGGAGCCGATCGCGGCGCCCCGTCTTGCTCAGGAACGCCAGGAGGATCACGACGACGAGCGGGCCGGCGAAGTACACGGCGGCAACCAACCTCCGACACGTTGTAGGTCATGTTCGATGGGACATTACCCAGCCATTCCTGAAAGAACCTTGAATGGTGTCGCCCGGGCCGCCGCACCGAGCGGCGGGAGCCCGTAGAGGTCCTCGATGGTGCGCAGGATCGCGTAGTGGTCGATCCGCTCGGCGCGGTCCCCCGGCGTCACGCCGGCCCCGGCGACCAGGGTCGGGATGTGGTTGCCGTCGGTGCGGTCGTCCTCGTCGAAGGTGAGGATCAGCAGGCTGTTGTGCCGCTCGGCCCAGTCCGCGTACGAGCCGAGCGTGCGCCAGAGCCACACGTCGGCGTCGCCCTTCGGGCAGTCGTGCATGTCGTGGCACAGGTCCGGCACGACGAACGCGACCGTGGGCAGCCGGTCCCAGCTCGCCGGCAGGTCGGACAGCGGGCGGTTCAGGCTCGGCGGGACGCTGGCGAAGTCGGCCCAGGGGTTGTGCCGGCGCACGTAGGTGCCGCTCGAGCAGCCGGTGTACCCGGCGTGCGGCAGCGCCTCGGCGTAGCCCGTGAAGGTCAGGCCGGCGTCGAGCAGCTGGCGGCCGAGGTTCGGGGCGTCGAAGGTGCCGCGCAGGCACCTGTTGTCGGTGACGCCCTGGGTCGAGCCGGAGAACAGCGCCAGGTAGTTGGGCTGGCTCGGGTGCGTCTCGCCGTACGCGTTGACGAAGTTGGCGCCCCGCCGGGCCAGCGCCGAGATGTACGGCGTCCTGGGATGCCCGATGACCGCGTCGTACCGCTTGTTCTCCATGACCACGACGACGACGTGATCCGGGCGCGGAGCGGGCGGCGTGGCGGCCAGGGCCACCGGGGCGGCGAGCACGGGCAGGGCGGCCGCGAGCAGCACAGTGGTAAATCGCATACCTACATCTTGTAGGGGTCTACGCAAATCGGATGAATCGGACACGCCGAAATCGTGTTCAGGCTTCTTTCAGGGGTCTTCTCCCTACCATTCCCGCCATGAATGCACGCATCGTGGTGATCTCCGCGAGCTTCGGATCCGGGCACGACGGCGTGGCCGCCGAGCTGACCCGGCGCCTGACGTCGCACGGCCGCGACGTCGAGCGCCACGACTTCGTCGACCTGGTGCCGGGCCGCCTCGGCCGGGTGCTGCGCGAGGGGTACCACCGCCAGCTCACCGCCGCCCCGCGCACCTGGGGCTGGCTGCTCGCCGCGGCCGGCGCCGGCTCGGGCGCCGCGGCCCGGCTGACCGCCCTCGCCGACCAGGCCCTCCTCGACGCCATCGGCACCGGGGCGGAGGCCGTCGTGTCCACCTACCCGCTCGCGAGCCAGGCCCTCGGCCGGCTCCGCGCGCAGGGCCGCCTCGCCGCGCCGGTGTGCACGTACCTCACCGACCTGTCGGTCCATCCGCTGTGGGTCCACCGCGGCGTCGACGTCCACATCGGACTGCACGACGACGCCGCCCGCCAGGCCAAGGAGCTCGGCGCGGCCGACGTCCGGGTCACCGCGCCGGCCGTCGGGCCCGGCTTCACCCCCGCGCCCCGGCCGGACGGCCGCCCGCGCGCGCTCATCGTCGCCGGGGCCTGGGGCGTCGGCCAGATCGAACGCGCGGCCGCCGACATCGCCGCCACCGGCGCGGCGGTGCCGGTCGTGGTCTGCGGCCGCAACGAGCAGCTGCGCGCCCGCGTCCGGCGGCAGGGTCACGCGATCGCGCTCGGCTGGGTCGACGACATGCCCGCCCTCATGCGCACCTGCCACGTCGTGGTCCAGAACGCCGGCGGCCTCTCGTCCCTCGAGGCGCTCACCGCCGGCCGGCCCGTGCTCACGTATCGCTGCATCCCGGGTCATGGCCGTACCAATGCCGAGGTTCTGGACCGGATCGGCTGGGTGCCCTGGATCCGCGACCGCGCCGGCCTCGCCGCCGGCCTGCGCCACGCCCTGACCGATCCCCCGCGCTTCGCGCCCGCCCCGGCGCAGCCCGAGGACGTCCTGCTGGAGCTGACCGCATGAACGACACCGTGGCGTTCGCCGCCACCCTCGTCCCGCCGCTGACCGCCATCACCCCGCTGCGCCGCGCCTACATGCCGCGGCTCGCCGGCGTCGGCCGCCCCGGCCACATCGCGCTCACCTTCGACGACGGCCCCGACCGCCGCTCGACCCCGCACATCCTGCGCATCCTCGCCGAGTACGACGTCCGCGCCACCTTCTTCGTGCTCGGCACCATGCTCGCCGAGGACCCGGAGCTGGGCCGCGAGCTCGTGGACGCCGGCCACGAGGTCGCCGTGCACGGCTGGCACCACCGCTGCCTGCTGCGCCGCGGCCCGCTCGCGACCGACCTGGACATCGCCCGGGCCACGATGCTCGTGGACACCGTCACCGGACGGGCGCCGCGGTGGTACCGCCCGCCGTACGGCGTGTTCACCCTCGCCGCCCTGCGCGCCTGCCGCCGCCTGGGCCTGACCCCGGTGCTCTGGACGGCGTGGGGCCGCGACTGGGAGGCGGGCGCCACCCCGCACTCGATCGTGCGGACGGTCACGCGGCGGCTGACGGGCGGCGGCACGGTACTGCTGCACGACACCGACGTCACCTCCGCCCCCGGCTCCTGGCTGCGCACCGCCGGCGCCCTCCCCACGCTGCTCGACTGGGCCCAGCTGCGCGGCTACACGGTCGGCCCGCTCGCCGAGCACCTCGAGGTGCCGCGATGACCTGGCTCGTCACCGGCGGCGCCGGCTACATCGGCGCCCACGTCGCCACCGCCCTGCAGTCCGCCGGCGAGCCCGTCGTGATCCTCGACGACCTCTCGACCGGCGACCCGGCCCGCGTCCCGCAGGGCGTCCCGTTCCTGCTCGGTGACGCCGGCGACCCCGCCACGATCCGCGAAACCCTGCACCGCCACCGGATCACGGGCGTCATGCACCTGGCCGGCAGCAAGTCCGTGCCGGAGTCGTTCCAGAAGCCGCTGTGGTACCGCCGGCAGAACGTCACGGTCGTCGAGAACGTCCTCGACGCGATGGCCGAGGCCGGCGTCACCAGGCTCGTCTTCTCCTCCTCCGCCGCCGTCTACGGCACCCCGTCCACGCCCGCCGTCGCCGAGGACGCCCCGGCCCGCCCCCTCAACCCGTACGGCGAGAGCAAACTCGACGCCGAACGCGCGGTCGCCAACTCCCCCGGCGTCTCCTGGATCGCCCTGCGCTACTTCAACGCCATCGGCGCCGGCGCGGCCCATTTGCAGGACCACGGCACCACGAACCTGCTCCCCCTGGTCTTCCAGGCCACCCGCACCGGCGAACCGCTCACGGTCACCGGCACCGACCTGCCGACCCCGGACGGCACCGCGATCCGCGACTACGTCCACGTCACCGACATCGCCGCCGCCCACCTGACCGCCGCGGCCGCCGTCACCTCGGGCCGCCGCTCCCGCGTCTACAACGCCGGCACCGGCACCGGCCACTCCGTGCTCGACGTCATCCACGCCGTGGAACGCGTCACCGGCACTCCGGTGCCGTGGCGCGCCGGCCCGCCCCGCCCCGGCGACCCGTCCACCGTGGTCGCCGACGTGACCCGGATCGCGACGGAACTCGGCTGGAAGGCCGGCCACACCCTCGACGACGCCGTCCGCTCAGCCTGCTCGTGACCCACCCGCGGCCGTTCCGGACTCACCGCTCAGGTCGGGCTTTCGTCGATCGGAGCCATGCGTGGAGGCGCCAGGGCCGAGTCAGGACGAGGCCGGCCACGGACATCGCCGCGAAGCCCGCGAGGAACTCGCGGTACGGGCCCCAGTTCCCGGTGTGGTCCAGCGGGTAGATCAGCCCGGGGCTGCCGACGTCGCGGGCCGGCAGGGTCTCGCCGGCCTTCGCACCCTTGGCCAGCCCGCCGACCAGCCGCTGCCGGGCACGGACCACGGAGCCGTCGTCGCTGACGAAGTCGCCGTACCACGCGCAGCGCTGTCTCGGCGGCTCCCACCGGTCGCACGGGGCGAACTCGGTCAGCGTGAAAGTGCCGGTGCGGCCACCGCCGTGGGCCGCGCGCCATGACGGAACGAGCGCCGCCAGCATGCCGAGCGTCCCGATCAGCCCCACCACCAGCAGGGCGGTCCCCGCGAGGAGCGCGCGCCTCATCCGCGGACCAGCGCGGATTCCCAAGGCTCCAGATCGTCCTTGTACCGCCGGCTCGCCGTGAACGTCCGGCCGCCCACCGGCACGTGCAGTTCCGCGAAGCGCCACGGCCGGCGCGAGATCGTCAGCCGTGCGGTCCGCTCGAACATCGACGCCACGAAGTGTGCGACGTCCGAGCGCGCGATGCCGTCGAACGTGTACTCCGCGCACACGATCTGCACATCGGGATGCTCGGGCGAGGCGATGACGATGAGGGCCGGGTCGTCGTCGCGGTACGAGACGGTCGTGAACGTGCTGCCGTTCTCGAGCGGACGCGTATCGATCCGCGCATCGGGGTACCGGACCAGGATGTCGTTCACGACGCGCCGGCCCGTTCCTTTGTGTGCGTTCGGCTCCACCACAGGGCGCCCACGGCGGCGGCGAACACGATCGCGCTCGTGAAGGTGTTCAGGCGAACACCGAACACGTGGTTGACCGTGTCCACCCGGAGCAGTTCCACCCAGAACCGGCCGACGGTGTACGCCGCGATGCACAGCGCCAGCGCCTGCCCGTTGCGCAGCGCGAAGCGGCGCTCGGCCCACAGGACCAGGGCGGCGACGCCGAGGCACCACAGGGCCTCGTACAGGAACGTCGGGTGGTACAGCGCGATGTCCGGCGTCGCGGCGGGCCGGTGCTCCGGATCGATGCGCAGCGCCCACGGCAGGTTGGTCGGGCGGCCGTACAGTTCCTGGTTGAAGTAGTTGCCGAGCCGGCCGATCGCCTCCGCGACAACGAGGCCCGGGGCGGCGGCGTCGGCGAAGGCGGCCAGGGAGATGCCGCGGCGCCGGCAGCCGATCCAGGCGCCCACCGCGCCGAGCGCGATCGCGCCCCAGATGCCGAGGCCGCCCTCCCAGACGTACAGCGCGCGGACGGGATTGCGGCCGTCGGCGAAGTACAACTCGGGGTCGGTCACAACGTGATAGATCCGGCCGCCGAGGATGCCGAAGGGGACGGCCCACATGGCCACGTCGACGATGTCGTCGCGGCGCCCGCCGGACGCGACCCAGCGGCGGGTGGTCAGGGCGACGGCGACGACAATGCCGGCGATGATGCACAGCGCGTAGGCGCGGATCGGCAGCGGGCCGAGGTGCCACACGCCGCGGGCCGGGCTCGGGATCGCGGCCAGGAACGACGTCATGGCATCCAAGCCTGGCACAGCGCTCACGCGCGGGTCGAGCGGGTCTTTGCTCGGGCGCGCAGCAGCTCGATCGCGATCGGCACGACCGACAGCACGACGATGCCGATGAGGATCAGCTCGATGTGGTCACGCACGAACGCGATCTGCCCCAGGAAGTAGCCGAGCGTCGTCACCCCGCACGACCACAGGACCCCGCCGATCACGTTGTACAGCACGAACGTCCGATAATGCATCCCGCTCGCCCCGGCCACGATCGGGGTGAACGTGCGCACGATCGGCACGAAACGCGCGAGCACGATCGAACGCGCACCGTACTTGTCGAAGAACTCCTGCGCCTTGGTCAGGTTCGACTGTTTGAACAGGCGCGCATCCGGCCGGCGGAACAGCGCCGGGCCGACGCGCCGGCCGAACAGGTAGCCGAACTGGTCCCCGGCGATCGCGGCGACCGTGACCAGCAGGCACACCAGCCACAGCGGTTGCGTCAGGTACTTGTCCGAGGCGACCAGGAGTCCGGTCGTGAACAACAGCGAGTCACCGGGCAGGAAGAACCCGATCAGCAGGCCGGACTCGGCGAACACGATCGCGAGGATGCCGATCAGGCCGAACGTCGAGATGAGGTACTCCGGATCGAGCCAGTGCATGCTTCGCCAATCGCCTCGGAGACGCTCCTACAACTTGTAGGCCACTACCCAAGGTAGCGACCGAACCTGAAGGGAAGCTGTACGAGCGCCGTCAGTAGGTGAACCGGGCGACCATGCCGTTGAGCCGGCCCGCGAGCCCGGCCAGGTCGTCGGCCGCGCGCTGGCTGGAGCGGGCCGACTCCGAGGTCGCCGTGGTCACCGCGGCGACGGCCGAGAAGCTCGCGTGGACATCGCCGGCGCCGCGGGCCGCGTCGTTGATCGAGCGGGTCATCTCGTTCGTGGTCGCCGACTGCTGCTCGACCGCGGCCGCGATGGTGTGGCTGAACTCGGTCAGCTGCCCGATCACCTCCTCGATGCGGTGCATCGCCGCGCTCGCCCCGTCGCTGCCGGTCTGGATGGCGCCGATGCGGCGGGTGATGTCGTCGGTCGCGCGGGCGGTCTCCTGGGCCAGGTCCTTCACCTCGCTCGCCACGACCGCGAAGCCCTTGCCGGCATCGCCCGCCCGGGCCGCCTCGATCGTGGCGTTGAGCGCGAGCAGGTTCGTCTGCTCGGCGATCGAGGTGATCAGCCGGACCACCTCGCCGATCTGCGCGCTGGCCTGCCCGAGCGTCTCCAGCTGCGCGGCGGTGGAGCGGGTGATCTCCAGCGACTGGTTGGCCACCGCCGCCGCGCGCGAGGACGTGCTCGCGATCTCCTGGATCGACACGGTCATCTGCTCGGCCCCGGCCGCGACCGACTGCACGTTCGTGTTCACCTCGTCGGCGGCGTACGCGGCCTGGGACGCCTTGCCCGAGGCCTCGTCGGCGCCGAGGTTGAGGTCGCCGCTCACCTTCGACAGCTCGCCGGCGGAGGTCGTGAGCAGTTCCGCGGTACCGGCGAGGTCCTGCACGGTTGCGCGAACGGACGCCATCGCGGTGTCCAGTTCGCGCCCCATCCGGCCGAACTCGTCGTTCGTGGCCAGGTTCGCGGTCGCGGTCAGGTCGCCGCGGGCCAGCGCCGTGATCGTGTCGCGCAGCCGGTGCACCCGCCGGGTGGTCTGCCGCGTCATCGTCAGCCCGGCCGCGACCATGCCGGCCAGCAGCACCATCACGCCGGCGACGATGCTCGTCTTGGTGCGGGTCTCGGCCGAGTTCGCGGCCTTCGCGCGCGCCGCGAGCAGTCCGGACTCCTCGGTGTACATCGCGCTCGTGAGCGTGCGGATCTGGTCCATCACCGCCTTGCCGGCGTTGGTGAGCACCACCTTCTGCGCGGCGTCGAAGCCCTGGGCCCGGCGCAGGTCGACGGTCTGCTTGAGCTCGCCGAGCTTCTGGGTGATCAGCGGGGCGAGCTGGTCGAGGCGCTGCTGCTGCCCGGCGTTGTCCGCCGTGAGCGTGCGCAGGGCCTGCTGCTCACTTGCGAGGTCGGTCAGCGCCTGGGTGTACGGCGCGAGGTAGTCGTCCTCGCCCGTGATCACGAACCCGCGCTGCCCGGTCTCGGCGTCCTTGAGGCTCGAGTTGAGCGCCTCGACGCGGCCGAGCACCTGATAGGTGTGCTGCACCATGCTCGTGTTCGTCACCAGCGAGTCCACGGACAGGTACGCCACCGTGCACACCGCCCCGAACACCACCGCGATGCCGACGAAGATGACCGCGAGCTTCCGCCCGATCGTCGCTCCCGCCATGCCGCCGCAACTCCCTCACACCCGAAAACGTCGCACAGTGTGTGCAGTACTTCGCGCTGTGTCATACGTCTCTTCGGGTCGCGGACCGCTCGTGTGAGCGTTTTGGCAAACGAGCGCCGGGCCGTTGCCGGCCCGGCGCTCGTTTTTCGTTCAGTTCCAGCGCTCGTCTTCTGTTCAGTTCCAGCGCTCGTTTTGTTCAGTTCGAGCGCTCGTTTTGGTTCAGTTCCAGTACGCGGTCGACCAGTCGTCGCTCGACCAGTAGTGACCCGACCAGTAGTGGCCGTTCCACGTGCGGCCGGACCAGTAGTGACCCTCCCAGTCGGGGTCGGTCCAGGACGTGGCCCCGGTCCAGGGCTTGCCCGACCAGGTGCCGGCGGCCCAGGTCTTCGAGGCCCACGAGGAGCCGGTCCAGCCGTCGCCGGCCAGGCGGTAGCCCATCCAGGTGCCGCCGGACCACGCCGTCACGTTGGCGCTCTTCGGGGCCCAGGCGGCGGAGCTGAACGGCCCCCAGACGGTGTTGTCGCCGCTGAGCGCCACGTTGTCGCGGACCACCCGGCTGGCGCCGCGGGCGTCGTCGAGCTTGCCGTTGCCGGTGGAGCGGTTCCAGCCGCTGGCCCACAGGCTCTGCGAGGCGAGCGCGCCGTTGAGGTTGAGCTCCTTGATGTTGCGCTGCATGGCCAGGCCCGACACGAACGTCGAGGACTGGGTCAGCACGGTCTTGACCTGGTCCGGCGTCAGCGTCGGCCGGGCCTGCAGCAGCAGCGCGATCGCGGCCGAGGTGACCGCCGCCGACTGCGAGCTGCCGCTGCCGCGCAGCAGCGTCGAACCGACCTTGGCCGACGGGTACGACAGGTCGACGTTCGAGCCCGGGACGGCCAGCGAGACGATCGACTCGCCGGGAACCAGCAGGTCGACGCTGCGGTTGCTGCCGCCGATGGTCGCGAATGAGGCGAAGTCGTCGTCGGTCGCGCTCGCCGTGCCCTTGGTGGTGCCGGCGGCGACGGCGATGACCGCCGGGTCGCTGGCCGGGTCGCTCACCACGATGTCGCTGTTGCCGTCGTTGCCGGCCGCGGCCACGACGACGATACCGTTGAGCCAGGCCTGCTCGACCGCGTACTGCACCGGGTCACTCCACGAATAGGGAGTGCCGCCCGTGCCGTACGACAGGTTGATGATCCGGATCGGGTTCGACGGGTCGTCGTTCTTGTGCGCGACCACCCAGTCGACCGCCGCGATCATCTGCGACACGTCGACGGCCCCGTTGGACGTGCCGACCTTGATCGAGGTGAGCTTGGCCTTCGGCGCGATGCCGACGGTGCCGGTCGCGGTGTCGTTGCCGACGATGATGCCGGCCATGTGCGTGCCGTGCCCGTACGTGTCCAGGTAGCGCAGATCCGGGTCCTGCGACTCGAAGGACAGGTCGGGCCCGTTGACGATCTGGGAAGCCGGCAACCCGGCCACGGGCGCGACGCCGGTGTCGATGAGCGCGACCCCGACGCCGGCGCCGGTCAACCCGGCCGCCGCGCCCGTGGACGCGTTGATGGCCTGGCGAACCGCCGCCAGGGTGGTGCCGGTACTGGTGCTGCTGCTGCCGAGCCAGGCGCTCGTCGCCCAGCCACCGTTGCCGACGGCGTGCTGTACAGGTCCTGCGGCCGCGCCGACTCCGGCGACCACGGCAGCCGCGGCCGTGAGGGCCGCAGCGATTCGGCGTCCTGCCGCCGCCCGCCGCCGCAAAGCAGATCTAGGCATGGGGTACTCCGTTCCCGCCGGCGAACTCCTCACCGGCGCGAGATCAACGATGACCGGCCGCGCCCGCGAAATCACGCCCCGTGACCCGGTTCCGGCCACCTGGCCGCCCGGTCCGCCCAACCACCCGACGCGATGTCATCCGGCACCCGTCACCCTGCACCCGGCCTGCACCACTCCTGCTCGCACACGGCAACGACCATGAGGTCCACCGCACCCGACCGGCGGCGAAATCGCTCTGCCCGCGCAACCGCCACTCGGGTCATGGCGTGTCGCTCATGGTGCTGGAGGAACTGGACGAGGACCTGCCGCCGTCGTTCACCCGGCACCCGGACGCCCGACGGGCCGGCTTCCACGCCGAGCGCGACCGGCTGACCGCCCTCGTCACGGCCCGGCTCGGCGCTGCGGAGATGGTGCTGACCGCCGCGAGCGACCGCTACCGGGCGGTGTGGCGCCGCGGCGACCGGGCGCTGCTGGTGGAGACCATGGACGACATCGCCTCCTACTCCGAGTACGACGTGCTCGGCCTGCGGCTGCGGCCCTACGGCCCGCCGCTCACCGACCTGACCGACTGACCACCGGCGGGATCGCCGTCGGCTCGGGCGCCGGCCCGGCGGCGGCGGTAGCGCTCGCCGAGCAGCCCGCCGACGGTGAGCAGCACCAGCGTGGCCAAGGCGGCCCACATCGGCCAGGCGCCGGGCTGCCAGCCGTAGGCGCCCACCGTCACATACGCCGTGGTCGCCGGCAGGATACCCAGCGCGGTCCCGGCGATGAAGTCGCGCAGCCGGACCGAGGTGAGCCCGGCGACGTAGTTGACCGCGGTGAACGGCACGATCGGGATCAGCCGGGCGACGAGCACCGTGCGGAAGCCGCGGCGGCCCGTGAGCAGCGGGTCGAGCCGGTCGAGGCGGCCGCCGGTGAGCCAGCGCACGGTGTCCCGGCCGAGCAAACGGCCGAGGTAGAACGCGGCGACGGCGCCCAGCATCGCCCCGGCCACGACGACCACGAGGCCCGGCACCAGCCCGAACAGCGCGCCGGCGGCGAGGGTGAAGACGGTCTTCGGCAGCGGGGAGAGCGACACCGCCGCGTACAGGGCGCTGAAGGCCACCGGCGCCCACCAGCCCAGCGCCTCCACCTGACCGCGCAGCTGCTGCTGGTCGGGAACCCCGACGAGCAGCGCGGCGGCGACCACCAGCGCCACCAGCGCGAGGAGGCCGGCCGCGCGCAGCAGCCGGGCGCGAAGACTCATGATCCCCATCGTGCCCTGCCGCCCCACCGCCGGCACGGCGACACCGGCGTTTCGTGGCCGGGCCCACCCGCGGCACGACACGGACGCGGTGATCGCCGCCGCCTTCGCGAGCCCGAACGGCCACCGGTCCCGACGACTACTCCGGCGGGCGCGACTGCTCCGACGGACGTGTCGACTCCCGGCGGACGTGACTACTCGCGGCGGACGTGACCTCTCCCGGCCGACGTGACTACTCGCGGCGGACGTGACTACTCGCCGCGGGCGTGGATGAGGAAGCGGTGCGCGCAGACGGTGATACCGCCACGTTCATGCATTCGCTTGAGCTCGTCCGCATACCGCGCCACGGTGAAGTCGCGCACCTGCCACGGCACCGCCCGCAGCTGGTACACCACGGCGCCCACATCCGCGAACGCCAGCGGCGGGAACTCCTCGCGCACGTCCGTCACGCGCAGCCCGGCCGCCGTCAGGGCCTGCGCGGCAATCTCGGCGTTCCACGGCTCCTCGTACGCCGGCGGGGCACCCAGCGCGGCGTTCAGGTCCGCGCAGTCCGCGCTGCCCACCTGTTGCGTGAGCAGCTCGCCGCCGGACCGCAGGACGCGCGCGATCTCGGCCGCATTCAGCCGTCCGTGGCGGTTGAGCACCAGATCGACGCACGCATCGTCCAGCGGCAGTGTCGCATCGGGCGCGAACCGAACATCGACGCCCAGCGGGCCGAGGCGCTCCCGGGCCACGGAGACGTTCGGCGCATAGCCCTCGGTGGCGATCGTGCCGCGCGTCGGTCGCAGCGTCGCGAGCAGTTCGCCGCCGCCCGTGTCGATGTCGAGCAGATCCGCGCGCAGGTGCGCACGGGCCAGGTCCGGATACGACCAGGACGGGTCAGAGCCGGTCGCCCGCCCCTCCAGCCAGGAAAAATCCCACCCCCGCAGCGGTACTTCCAATGCCTCCGTCACCAATCGCTCATACTCTTGCATGGGGTCAGACGGTACCGACGGTCATCCTCGCGCGCCCGTCATTACCGTTCGGAGGGGTGCGATGCCGTCCAGGTTCGGCCGAGCGGTCCTCGCGGCCCTCGTCACCGCCGGCGCGTCCACCGTCGCGGTCGCGGAGCCCATCACCGCCGCCGCGCCCAGCACCGCCTACACCGAGATCCTGCCGGCGCCGGTGTCCGCCGGGGCCGAGCGCGGCGGGTTCACGATCGACCGGCACACCACGATCACGGCCGGCCCGGGCGCGCAGGGCGTCGCCGACTACCTGGCCGGCATCCTGCGCCACAGCACCGGCCAGCCGTTGCCCATCGTGCGCCCGAGCCGCGGCGGCAACACCATTTCGCTCATCACCGGCGGTTCGAACGCGCCAAGCGAGAGCTATCGCCTCGACGTGAGCGGCCGCGGCGTCACGCTCACCGCAGGCCGCGCAAATGGACTGTTCGCCGGCGTCCAGACCCTGCGCCAGATCGTGAACGGTCACGTAATTCCGGCCGGGCACGTCGCCGACGCGCCGCGGTTCGCGTACCGCGGCGCGATGCTCGATGTCGCGCGGCACTTCTTCACCATGGCGCAGGTCGAGCGGTACATCGATCAGCTCGTGCAGTACAAGATAAACACCTTGCACTTGCATTTGGCCGACGACCAGGGCTGGCGCCTGATGATCAACAGCTGGCCGCGGCTGGCGACCTATGGCGGCAGCACCGCGGTCGACGGCGATCCCGGCGGCTATTACACGCAGGCGCAGTACCGGGCGATCATTCAGTACGCCGCGAGCCGGTACGTCACCGTCATCCCCGAGATCGACATGCCCGGGCACGTGAACGCCGCGCTCGCCTCGTACGCCGAGCTCAACTGCGACGGGGTCGCGCCGCCGCTGTACACCGGGACAGATGTCGGGTTCAGCTCGCTGTGCGTGCACAAGGACGTCACGTACACGTTCCTGGACGACGTGATCGGCGAACTGGCCGCGCTCACGCCCGGCGCGTACCTGCACATCGGCGGCGACGAGGCGCACGCCACGAGCCAGGCCGACTACATCGCGTTCATGAACCGCGTCCAGGGCATCGTCGCCGCGCACGGCAAGCGCGTCCAGGCCTGGCACCAGATCGCGGCCGCGACGCCGCTTGCGGGCACGGTCGCGCAGTACTGGGGCACCACGAACGACAGTCCCGCGGGCGCCTCGGGTGTGGTGCTGTCGCCGGCGAACCTCGCGTACCTGGACATGAAGTACAACGGCAGCACCCCGCTCGGGCAGGACTGGGCGGCGCTGATCGAGGTGCGCGACGCGTACGGCTGGGACCCCGGCACCTACCTGCCCGGCGCCCCGTCCTCGGCGATCCGCGGCGTCGAGGCTCCACTGTGGACCGAGACGCTGCGCACGTCGGCGGATCTGGAGTACATGGCGTTCCCGCGGCTGCCGGCCATCGCCGAGCTGGGCTGGTCGCCGGCGTCCACGCACAACTGGGACGCGTTCGAACTGCGCCTGGCCGCGCAGGCACCCCGCTGGCGGGCGGAGGGCATCAACTTCTACCCGTCACCGCAGATCCCCTGGCGGTGAGCGGTGGCGCTGGCGGCCGACGGCGTAGGCCTCGGCCAGCCAGCCCGCGAACTCCGCGTCGACGTCCGCGGGAGCGCTCAGCCGGAACGCGTGCAGGACATTGTGCGCCGAGAATCGCTCGATCCGCCGGAACCGCGCATGTTCGATCGCCCGGGCGAGCACGAGATGGCCATCGAGCCATCGTGCCCGCGGCACGAACGCCGCGAAGCTCATCCGCGCATGCAACGCGATCCGCGTCCGCTCCGGCAACACCGAGACCGGCCCGAGCGCCGTCACCTCGGCCAGAACCGCGTCGAACGTGGCGCGCACATGCGGCGCGCGACCGGCGAAGTGCGCATCCAGCGAACCGAGCGGCGCGCACGTGTGCGTCTGGTTGCGGTTGGCAAACGTCCGGCCGCACGACGGGCATGTCCACAACGGACGCGTCATCGCCCCAGCGTACGGCCTGTCTCGCGCGAACCGCCGCGCCCCGCCTCGCACGAAGCGCCGCGGCCCGCCTCACACGAAGCACCGCAGCCCGTCCCACGCGAACCGCCGCGGCCCGTCCCACACGAAGCGCCGCGGCCTGTCTCACGCGAAGCGCCGCAGCCGTCTCACGCGAAGCGCCGCGGCCCGCCCCACACGAAACGTCGCGGCCCGGGCGTCCAGCCAGGGTCAGGACCGGACGTCCGGTTCAGGTGAGGACCGGACGCCCCTGCGGAAGCCGCGAGCGCGTCGCCTGCATGCGGTCGATCACGACGGCCATGAAGCGCCGCGTCAGATCCAGGCCGAACGCCGGGTCCGCATCGCACAGTCCGCGCACGCCCGCCCCGTCCAACGCGATCGCCAGCACCGGACCGGCGGTGACCGCGCCGAAGTGCCAGCGGTACGGCGGAAACAGCCACGACCAGCCGAGCACCGCACCCGGGCCGAGGGTCTCGATGACCACTCGCTCACCGCCGGGCAGGCGAGTGTCCAGGTCGACGAACCCCTCCCGGATGAGCCAGAACCGTTCGGCGCGGCCGTGCTCGTCGAAGATGCGGGTTCCTGCCCGGAATGGTGCGCGATGCGCCCACAGCGTGAGCCGCTCGACGTCGCGCGGCGGCAGACCGGCCAGGAACGGGTGTGCCGCCATGAGATCGTTGAGACTGATCATGCCCCCATCCTGCTCCGGAGCGGGGCAGGCAGGGCAGGGCCGAAGGTCCCGAGCACGAGGCGTCAGTTAGTTGTAATACATGCTGTCGGCCTCGCCGGTCTTGTTCTTGGCGGGTCGCTGGGTGGCCAACGGCTTGCCGTGGTTGGCGAACGTCGTGTCCATGACGACCGCCGGCTTGTCCGTCTGCTCCATCTCGACGTGCACGGCGGTCACATTGCCCTGCGCGTCGACCTCCATCGTGAACGGCACGTCCTTGGTGTAGAAGGCGACGATCGACGGGTGGCCGACGGGCAGGAACTCGCCCTCGCCGGACATCGGGTCGAACAGGCCCTTGTACGAGGTCGGGCCGGTCTTCGTCGCCGAGACGATGCCGCTGGTGAACTGCGGCAGGCCGGTCGGGTTCTCCATGTCGACGCCGTCGAAGTCCGGGTGCTTGGCCCGCGCCAGGTCGAGGTGGACCCACTTGTCCTTCTCGTCGGCGCGGCTGTACAGGTCCTTGTCGAACACGATGCGGTGGATGTGCCCCGGGTACTTGCCGCCGGTGATGGTCACGTTCTCCTCGTAGATCTTGCCCGCGTGGTCGAAGCCGCCGCTCGCGTCGACCTTGCCGTCGTCCTCGGACGGCAGGTTGCTCACTACATGGAAGGTGTACTGCCCGCTCATGAGCTTGGTGAGCGCCGCGACCACGTCGTCCTTGGCCGGCGGCGGGGCGGGCGAGCGGCTGACGCTGGGCGTGACGGCGGGGCGGACCGGGTCGGCCTCCGCATCGGGAAAGCCCAGGCAGCCCGAGCTGGCGGCGGCCACCCCGGCCAGCACCAGGGCAGCGGCGAACGGCGTGTGACGTGGCATGTGGGCGTCCCCCCGTGGATCGAACCATCCAAATCAACGGTCGCCGACAATAACCCAGGTGCGCAACATGTCCCACCCGAAAACCATGTGGAGTCGACGGATAACGATGCGTGTTGGTGCGCACTAGCGTCGCCGCATGCGCACCGCCCTCCGAGCGGCCGTGGCCGCCACCACCGCGCTGGTCCTCGCGACCCTGTCGGCCACCGTGCCCGCCTCCGCCGCGGCCGCCGGCCTCAGCCGGTACCGCATCTCCTCGGTCTACGTCGCCGGCGTCTCGTCCGGCGGGTACATGGCGACCCAGCTCCAGGTCGCGTACTCCAGCCGCATCGCCGGCACCGCGGTCTTCGCCGCCGGCCCCTACTACTGCGCGCAGAACAACGTCGCCCAGGCGCTCAACGGCTGCGGCAACAACATCAGCCCGACGTACCTGAGCACGCTCGAAGCGGACACCCGCCTGTGGGCCGCCTACGGCTGGATCGACCCCGTGCGCAACCTCGCGGGCAAACCGGTCTACCTGTTCCACGGCAACGGCGACACGTCGGTGAAGAAGTCCGTGAATGACGACCTCGCCACGTATTTCCGTGACTTCGGCTCCTCCGTCCGCTACGACACCGGCTCACCGGCCGGGCACTCCTGGGTCACCCCGCAGGGCCCCGTGGCCTGCGCCTCGACCGCCTCGCCATACTTGAACAACTGCGGCACCGACCCCCAGCGCGACCTGCTCACCAAGCTGTTCGGTTCGGTGAGCGCCCCGAACACCGGCACCCTGCGCGGCACGAAAGTGCAGTTCAACCAGAGCACCTACGCGGTGAACGGATACGCACCCGGTTTGAGCATGGACTCTTCCGGTTTCGTGTACGTCCCGAGCTCCTGCGCCGCCGGCCAGTCCTGCCGCCTGCTCGTCGCCCTGCACGGTTGCGTGCAAGGTTATGGCGCAGTCGGCACCGCGTTCGTGGACAAGGCCAACCTGAACCAATACGCCGACACGAACAACACCATCATCCTGTACCCCCAGGCCGCCGCATCCGCCGTGAACCCCAACGGATGCTGGGACTGGTGGGGCTACCTGGGCGCCACGAACTACCCGATCAAGGGCGGCGCCCAGCTGGAAACCATCATGAACATGGTGCGCCAACTCGGCGGCTGACCACCCACCGCGACCGGGCCCCGCCAGTCCGCGGGGCCCGGTCCCCCGTTCGCAGTGCTCGTCACGCCGCCGGTCCGCCCGGGCCCGGCCCGCCACCGCGGCGGCCCGGCGCTCGGTCCGTTCGCGGGAGCCCGGCCCGCCATCGCGGCAGACCGGCCCGCCGCCAGTTCACGGGAGCCCGGTCCCCCGCCGGGGCAGACCGGTGTGCCGTCAGTTCGCGGAGTCCGGCCGGTTGTTGCGGTGCTTTTCCTGCAGCTTCCGGGTCCGCCGCCGTTGCCGCAGGGCGGCGATGCCGTCGGCGGCGGCGACCCACAGGCGGCCGACCCAGTCGAACCCGCCGCCACCATGCAGCGACTGCTCCCCGATGAACTGCGCGTTCGGGTCGAGCCGCCGGTTCTCGTAGTCCGCGTTGGACTGCCCCGGGATGCGCTTCGGCTGTGCGCTCATGTTCCTATTACGCCGCACGCCCGCACATGGTTCTCTACGCCGTGCTCAGATCCGTCCGGGTGAGCGCCGCACGCCCGCACATGGTTCCCTACGTCGCGCTCAGGTCCGTCCGCGTGAGCGCCGCGCGCAGCTCCAGGCCCTCCGCGGCCAGGTTCGCGCGCCCGCCCTGTTCACGATCGATCGCGCAGATGACCGTTTCGATCAGGGCGCCGGAATCGCGCAGCATCGCGCACGACGTGAGCAGCGCACCGCCGGTGGTCACCACGTCCTCGATCACCACGACCCGCCGCCCGTCGACCGGCCCGCCCTCGGCCGCCCGGGCCGTGCCGTACGCCTTGGCCTCCTTGCGCACGAAGACCGTCGGCAACCCCGTGAGCTGCGACATCACCGTCGCGATGGGGATGCCGCCCATCTCCATCCCGGCCAGCACGTCACACGGTGGCAGCAGCTCCACCATCGCCGCGGCGACCTCCCGCAGCAGTGCCGGCTGCCCCTCGAACAGATACTTGTCGAAGTACTCGTCGCTCACCTGCCCCGACCGCAGCCGAAACGTCCCGGTCAGATGGCAGGCGTCATACACGCGCCCCGCAAGCGTGGTCATGCCGGCAGTATTTCAGTGCGGGAACGCGCGAGGGATGCGCACCTTGCCGCGAGCGTCGCGGTAGGCCTGGATGCGGCTGATCACCTGCCGCCGCCCGATCGTGTGCTCGATCCGGTCCAGATACAGGCAGCGCGCGGCGAGCGAATCCAAATCGACGGTGAAGTACATCGCCATGAGCGGATTCACGAACAACGTGCTGCCACTCGTACGCCCGGTGAAGCGCACATCCCCGAACTCCCCGCCGATCGCGGCGGCGATCTGCCCCTGCACGATGCTCGGCCGCTGCGCCGTAGCGCCGTGCGCGTATGAGACGAGGTCGCGGTACAGCAGGGCCTCGCGGCTGCCGGCCGGAATGGACAAGGCGCCGAGGTACCCGCCGGCAAGAGTGAGCGCGGCCAGGTTCTCCAGCACCTGCGAGTGGTTGACCCCGTCGTGCGCGTCGATGCCGAACCCGAGCGCGCTCACGAGCTTCACCGGCACATCGAGCGCGGCGACGGCGGCCAGGCTGGTGATGTCCTCCACCGGCGTGCCCAGGTCGCTCTCGTCGCCGCGCAGCAGGATGTCCGTTCCGCCGTCGACGAGCACGATCGCGTCGATGCCCAGACGCGCAATCAGATACCGGTACGCCTCGCGCAACGTCTGCACCCCGAGCGGCGGGAACGCGAACACCGTCGACGGCAGCTCGTGCGCGTGCAGCCAGCGGGCGAGCACGCCCTCCGGGAAGTACCAGTCGGGGGAGGTCGTTTCCGGACGCACCTCGACGACGTGCTCGTCCACCCACGCGGCCCGGTCGATCAGTTCGAGCTCGGAGAACGACAGGCTCGCGAGGTGCACGTCCGCACCCCGCTCCCACAGCGCGAGCGCGAGCGGCAGCCCCGCGTACACGTCGAAGCCGCCGCCCGCCCCCGCGATCAGGATGCTGCGCGCGGAACCGAGCGCGGCGAACAACGGCGGCACAGCCAACGAGAACATCGCCGCCATTCTCGACGATCACCGCGCCCGCCGCTGCCCCGAAGATCACCGCACCCACCGCGGCCCGGGAGGTCAGTGCGGTGCCAGATGCCGGGCCAGGAACTGATCGTCGAGCCCGTGCCACTGGATGGTCCGGTGGTCGCCGGGGTTGGCGTGCAACGTCTTCTCGCTCGTGCCGAACGCGTCGAACAACTCGAGCGCCGACGCCCGGTCCACGTGCTCGTCGTCCCACGGCAGCAGGAACTGCACCGGCACCCGCACAAGCCGGGCCGCCGCCAGCAGCGGCTCGGACACCACGAACCCCGCGCCGAAGATGGCGGCGCGGATGCGCGGTTCGGCGGCGACGAGCGGAATCCCGATCGCCGTGCCGAGGGAGATGCCGCCGCCGTAGCCGATCGGAGCGTCGCCGATCTCGGGCAGGCGCTGCAGCGCGTCGAGCACGGCCTGCCACTCGGGCACGGCCTGCTCGGCCAGGGCGGCCCCGTAGGCCGCGCTCACCGCGCGCACCCGGTCGGTGGAGCCCGCGGCCATGGCCGCACCCAACTCGGCGCGGGCCCGCTCGTCGCGCGCGGAGCGGCGACGGTCGCCGTGGCCGGGCGCGTCGATGGCGACCACGGAAAAGCCGAAACCGGTGACCAGCGCACGGGCGCGCGCCACCTGGGCCGGCGTCCTCTTGTGCAGCCCGCCGCCGTGGCCCATCAGGACCAGTGGCGCGCCGGGCGTCGAGGACCACAGCACCCCGGGCACGTCCCCGAGGACGAAATCACGTTCTAGAACACCATCGGACGAGGTTGAGGCAGTGAAGTACAACGGAAGCCCTTCGAGAAACGGGACCAACTGACGATCACGGATCTCTCACCCCCTTCGACCGAAGCAGCGAAGCAGCGAAGCAGCGAACCAACACAGGCTAGCGCGCGAAGGGCCGGCCCAACCAGCGGGCCGGCCCCGAGAACGACAGACTTCAGCAGCTCAGGTTGCCACCGGCGGGCACGCCCAGGATGCCGACGAACTGGTTGTACAGGTTGATGCGGCTCTGCACCTGCGCCGGGTTGCCCCCGTTGCACTCGATGCTGTTGATCGCGCGGATGGTCGTGCCGAAGCCCTGGCCGTTGACCATCGCGTTGTGGGACGTGGTGCCGGCGTTGCCGGTGCCGGTCATCCAGTACCAGAGGCCGGTCTGCCACGAGATCGACGAGTTCGTGGCCACCAGGTTGGGGTTGTTGAGCAGGTCGACGCCGAGCGCGTCGCCCGCCGCCTTGTAGTTGAAGTTCCACGACAGCTGGATGGGGCCGCGGCCGTGGTAGGCGGACTGGCCGGCGGGGCAGCCGTAGGGCTGGGACCAGTCGCAGTACGTCGGCCAGTTGGCGGTGTTGATCTCGTCGATGTAGACCAGCCCGCCGGTCTCGTGCGAGACGTTGGCCAGGAACGCCGCGGCCTCCTGCTTCTTGACCGTGTCGCTGCCGGTGGTGGCGAACGCCGGGTACTTCTTCATCGCGTCGGTCAGCCCGGCGTACGTGTAGAAGCCGTTGCGGCTCGGGAACATCTGGTTGAACTGCGCCTCGCTCACCACGAAGCCGGTCGTACCGCCACCGCCGCCGGTGTCGCCGCCCCCGCCGCCGCACGTGGTCGGCGACCAGAACCAGGTGCTGATGGTCGGGTCATAGCCGGGGTTCTCGTGTGTCGCCACGTAGTAGAGCCCGTTGGTGTACCGCACGACCGCGCCCACCCCGTACCACTGCCCGGCCACCCAGTTCGGGGCGCTGCAGGTGCCGCCGCCCCCGCCCGTGCTGCCGCCGCAGGAGCCGTTGTCGGCCCACACGCCGGACCCGCCGGTGCTCGGGGTCTCGTACTGCGTCCACCACTTCGCGGTCCAGTTGTGGCCGTTGTACGAGGCCTGCATGCCGCCCGTGTACACCGTGCTGCTGACGAAGGCCGGCGCGCAGGCGGCCGCGCTGGCCTCGGTCGCGGGGAGAATCGCGGCCGCGGCGGCGGCGATCGCGATGCCCGCCGTGGCCACGAACGCGAGGAGTCGTTTTCTGGGCATGGAGAGATGACCTTCCCGTGAGAGCGGGCGATCGATGCATGGACGACTGTCCATACCCATATGTAAACAAAACTTCTCCTTTTGTAAAGACTGTTACCTGATTTAAGGAAGCGGGCCGCCACCGAACCCGAATTGGCCTGCGACAGCACCGGCCCGGTCGGCGAGGCTCGGGTGTATGCGCCTGCTGCTCCCGCTGCCCACCGACCGCCCGGCCCTGCGCTGGAGCATGCTCCTGGGCGGCCTGGCCCTCTACGGGCTCAGCAGCGGCCTCATCATCCAGGCCGGCCTCGGCGTCGACCCGTGGGACGTCCTGCACCAGGGCCTCGCCCGCACCCTCGGCGGCCAGGTCGGCACCTGGGCCATCCTGGCCAGCGTCGCCGTGCTGCTGCTGTGGCTGCCGCTGCGTGCCCGCTACGGCGTCGGCACCCTGGCCAACGCGATCCTGGTGGGCCTGGGCATCAACGCCACCATCTGGCTCGTGCCGGCCCCGCACAACCTGGCCCTCAAGGCCCTCATGCTCGTGGCGGCCATCCTGCTCAACGCGTTCGCCACCGGCCTGTACATCGGCGCCGGCTTCGGCCCCGGCCCGCGCGACGGCCTGACCACCGCGATCGCCGCCCGCGGCCACTCGATCCGCCTGGTCCGCACCCTGATCGAACTGACCGTGCTGGCCGCCGGCTGGCTGCTCGGCGGCTCGGTCGGCATCGGCACCGTCCTCTACGCCGTCGCGATCGGCCCGCTCACCCACATCGCGATCCCCCGCCTGCGCCCGCGCGAGGCGGTGGTCGAGGCCCATTGACGTAGACGGTGGTCGTGGTGGCGTTCGCCCTCGGCGGCCCGGTCGGGACCGCGCTCCTGCGCCGCCGCTAACCCGCGTGCTTGCGGTCGGCGCCGGCGCCGGACTCGGCGCCCGCGATCACGGTGGCAAGTGCGGCGCCGTCCTCGGCCGGAGCGACCACATCCTCCACAGCGTCGGGGTCCTCCTCCTCGGCGGGGGCGGGGCCGACGGCCGAGGCCAGCAGGGCGGAGTTCGGGATGTTGAGCGGCCCGTCCTTGGTCTCCAGCACGGTGTACAGCAACCCAGCCGACACGATCACGCCCCGGTGCGGCCCGTTCAGCGCGCCCGACATGACCCGAACCTCCTGCCCGGGCACATACGGCCGCGCGAACAGCAGCACCAGCCCCGCAAACAGGTTCCCGAGCACCGGCTGGGCCGCGAGGCCGACCACGATTCCCGTGATCGCCCCGCCGACCAGGACCTGCCGCAGTTGTACTCCCAGCAGGTCGCACGTCGCCAGCACGGCGATCAGGTAGCCGCCCAGCAGCACGAACAGCCGCAGCGGAGTGCCCGCCGCGGCGCCGGCGCGGGCGACGGCGATGCGCTGCACCTCGCGCGCCGCGGTGCGGCTCGCGGCCAGCCCGAAGATGGCCGTGAACAGCGCGCAGCCGTAGGCGATCAGCCGGGCCCGCAGCGACTCCGCGTGCACGCCGCCGATGTCGTGGCCGGTGATCAGGAAGATCAGCGCCAGCAGGCCGAAGACGATGGTCTTGCGGAAGTCCGGGCGCACCTTGAGCTCGATGGCGCGCAGCCCGGCGAACGCGTGTGACTCGTGGGACGTGTCCTGCGTCACCCGCCGCCGCGTCAACCAGCCCATCTCGTACCTCCCACGCTCCGTAACCGCCGCCCGCGACCCTACCGCGCCGCGTGAGCGGCCGGCGGAACCGGCATGATGAGGGCATGACCCCCGGCGAGGCCCTGCTCCTGCTCGGCGGCGGGCTGGTCGCCGGCACCGTGAACGCCATCGCCGGCGGTGGGTCGCTCATCACGTTCCCGCTGCTCGTCGGCCTCGGCCTGCCCGGCGTGGCGGCGAACGTCAGCAACGCGCTGTCGGTCGCCCCCGGGTACGCCGCGAGCGTCGCCGGCAGCCGCCCCGACCTCGAGGGCCAGGGCCGGCGCATCCGCACCATCCTGCCGACGATCATCGTGGGCACCCTGTGCGGCAGCGCCCTGCTGCTGTTCACGCCGCACGAGGTCTTCGACGTCGTGGTGCCGTTCCTGCTCCTCGGCGCGGCCGTGATGATGGCGCTGCAGAAGAGGCTGCGGGCGGCCACCCGGCGCAGCGGGAAACCGGCGATGCTGCACCTGGCGGTCTTCGGCTGCGGCCTCTACGGCGGGTACTTCAACGCCGCCATGGGCGTCCTGCTCGTCTCCTTCCTCGCCCTGGTCCTCGACGAGCCGATGCGGCGGCTCAGCGCGCTCAAGAACGTCTTCTCCGCCGTCGTCGGCGCCACCACGGTCCTGCTCTACAGCGCGTTCGGACCGGTCAACTGGGCGGCGGTCGGCGTGCTCGCCCCGGCCACCATCGCCGGCGGCTACCTCGGCGCCCGCGTCGCCCGGAAGCTGCCCGGCGAGGTCCTGCGCTGGACCATCGTGGTCTTCGCCACCGCGGTGGCCGTGGTGCTGTTCATCACGTAAACGTCGGATCAAGGACTCCTGCCTTGGGCGACCGCGGCCCGGGGAGTACCTCCATCTCCCATGGACCCTCGCGCGATGGGCAAGCTCGACGCCGGGCTCAAGCTCGCCGCCCACGCGTACGAGCTGGGCGGCGACGAGGAGTCCGCGATCAGCGTGCGGCTGCGCTTCGCGGGCGACCTCGACGAGATCCGGGCGCTCGGCTTCACGGTCCACGAGCGGGCCGGCGACCAGGCGTTCGGCGTCGTGCGGTTCCGCGACGTCGAACGGATCGCCCTGCACCCGGGCGTCCTGCGGATCGCCGCCGGCCGCCCGCCCCGGCTGCGGATGGACACGGCCGCCGCCGACGGCCGGGCCGCCGCGTCCTCCCCCGGCGCCGTCGGGCCCGGCGGCGACGGGCTCTGGCACGCCGACGCCGCCACCGGGGTGCTGACCGCCGCGGCCGACGCCACCGGCCGGGACGTCCTCGTCGCCATCATCGACACCGGGATCGACTTCACCCACCCCGCGTTCATGCGGCAGCTGACCCCGGCGCCGGCGACCCGGATCGTGCGGATCTGGGACCAGGGCCTGCTGCCGTCGTCGCTGGCCGAGTGCCCGCCGGTGACCAGCCTGCTCTCCGCCGACCCGTACGGCCGCGAGTTCACCGACGCGCACATCGACGCCGCGCTCACCGGCGGCCCGCCCGTCCCGCACCGCGACTGCGAGGGCCACGGCACCCACGTGGCCGCGATCGCCGCCGGCGGCACCCTGTTCCCGCCGGGCGGCGCCGCCACGTACGTCGGCGTGGCCCCCGAGGCGGGCATCATCGCGGTGAAGCTCGTCGACGTCCCCGCCCCCATCCAGTTCCGGCTGGCCAATGGGTTCGGCGGCGAGGTCGGCTTCACCACCCGGGTGCACGACGCGATCATCTACTGCCTGCGCACCGCCCGGGCGCTGGGCAAGCCGATCGTGGTCAGCATGAGCGTCGGCTCCGACGAGCTGCCCGGCGACGGCCTGGACGACGACGCGCGCTGGATCGACGACCGCCTGGACCCCGCGGTGCCCGCCGGCGACCTGCAGTTCCCGACCGGCGCCATCATGGTCAAGGCGGCCGGCAACATGGGCAAGGCGGCCTGGCGCTCGGTCGCCGTGATCACCGTACCGGCGGCGGGCCGGGTCGTCGTCCCCCTGGAGATCAAGGACGACCGGATCGGCGTGGACACCAGGTGGCGCAACTGCGCGCAGGTGACGAGCACGGAGCCGGTGGTGGCCGACTTCTGGTACCGCCGCGACTTCGACAAGGTCCGCTTCGCCCTCCGCCTGCCGCACCAGGCCGCGTTCAGCGACGACATGGGCGTCGGCGGGAACCTCACCCACTCCTTCAAGCTGCGCCCCGGTTCGCCGCCGCGCACGGTGCTCGTGGCCCCGGCCGCCAACGCCCACACCATCTGGGCCACCCACGGCACCGAGGACGCCGTGCCACACCCCGACGGCGGAACGGTCCGCCGCCACGACTTCCAGGTCCTCGTCGCGCCGAAGCTCAGCGGCACCACGGTGAGCTATCCCGAGGGCGTCTACGAGGTCCGGATCACCGCCCCGCCAGGGACGCGGTTGTACCTCATGTGCCTCTACTCCGCCTTCGCCCCTCAGCTGATCGCGGACCTGCGGATAGCGGCCACGACGGCGGACGGCGCCCCGGTCGACCCGGCGATCGCGATCGGCGCCGAGTTCTCGCTCACCGACACGCTCGGCCGGCACGCGCTGACGGTCGCCTCGTACGACGACGCCAACGGCGCGACCGCCGACCCGGCGTACCACCACATCGCCGAGACCTCGTCCCGCGGCCCCCTGCGCGACTTCTCCGACCCGCCCGGCTCCCTGCCGCTCATCGCCGACAAGCCCGACCTGGCCGCGCCGGGCGAGCACATCACCGCGGCCGAGAGCGCCGACACCAAGGCCCGGCCGATCGTGCCCACGCCCGCCTGGCTCGCCGGGTCCCGGTTCACCGAGAAGGGCGGCACCAGCATGTCCGCCCCGTTCGTGGCCGGCGTCGTCGCGCTGCTGCTGGACAAGAAGCCGGACCTGACCATCCACGACGTCCGCGCCGCGCTGGTGACTGCGGCCGCCGCCCGCCCCGGCGCCGATCCCGCCCCGCCCGGCCCAGCCCACCAGCGCGCCTTCGGCGCCGGCACGGTCGACGCCCGCGCCGCCCACGAGCTGATCTGACCGCGCCATGGCCGCCGACGAGGTCTCCATCGCCCGCCTCGGCGCCTGGCTGGCGCGGGCTCTCGGCGCGACGGCCGGCCTCGCGACCGACCTCGACACCGACGCCCTCGGCTACCAGCTCCCCGACGAAGTCGCGACCGACCCGGCAGTGCTGGCGGCCGCGACGGCGCTCGGCGACAGCGGCGACCGGCTGCTCGCCACGGCCGAAGCCCTCGACACGGCCACCGGGCCCGCGCTCGCCGACAGCGGCGCCCGGTTGATCGGCGCGGCCACGGACCGCGACGCGTCCACCGAGACCGCGTTCAGCGACAGCGGCGACCGGCCGCGAGCCACGGCCACGGCCCGCGACGCGGCTACCGGCACCGCGCAAGGCGACAGCGGCGACCGGCCGCGAGCCACGGCCACGGCCCGCGACGCGGCTACCGGCACCGCGCAAGGCGACAGCGGCGACCGGCCGCGAGCCACAGCCACGGCCACGGACCGCGACGCGGCTACCGGCACCGCGCAAGGCGACAGCGGCGACCGGCCGCGAGCCGCGGCCGCCGGGGACGACGGTGAGCTGGGGCAGGCGCTGCTGGAGCTGCTCGACGGGGTCTACCGCCACGCCGACGCCCTGACCCGCCTCGCCGCGGCGATCGACGACGCCGCGGCCGCTCTCCCGGCCGGGGAACGCGACCCGGTGCGCACGTTCGCCGCCGCCCTGGCCCGCCGCGCGTTCGACTCCGCCGTCGTCGCGCTCCTGGAGCGGGAGTGGCCGCGGCTGGCGTACCTGCTGCGGCTGCTCGGCCTGCTCGACTGGCGGATCGTCGAGGCGAGCGGGCGGCCGGGCGAGACCCGGTACGCGCACAAGGAGCTGCGCCTCGACCGCGCCGGGGCGCTGTTCACCGACCCGGCCGCGCACCTGGCCGACGCGCACGGCTGGGGCACCGCCCGCTTCGACCCGTACGAGCTCATGCGCGCCGTCCTGCCGTTCTTCGGCTCCGACGCCGCCGTCACGGTGGACCGCGACCACGGCGACGCGACCCTGGCGGCCGGGCCGTCCCGGTGGCGCCGCGACAGGTCGGAGCACCCGCCCGGCCTGATCCTCGACTACGCGGCGGACGTCGCCCAGCGGTTCCAGGAGCGGGTCGAGACGAGCTCCACCTGGGGCATCGGCTTCGACGCGACCCTCAAGCTCGGCGGCGGCGCCGTCTTCCGCCTGCGGCCCCCGACGTCCCTCACCGTCGAGGCCAACACCGGCCCCGCCGGAGGCCGGTTCGCGTTCACCGCCGACCGCAACCAGAGCGCCCGCGGCTTCACCATCGTCGGCGGCAACGACCTGCTCGCGCTCACCGCCGACAACGCCGGCGCCGGCGCCGACCTCACCGTCGGCGCGGACGCCACCGGCCCGGTCGCCGTCGAGCCGGCGCTGACCGCCGACCTCACCGGGCTCACCCTGACCCTGGGCACCGAAGACGCCGACGGCTTCGTCGCCTCCCTGCTCGCCGGGGCCGACCTGCAGGGCCGGTTCGACCTGCACCTCGCGTACACGCTGAGCAAGGGCCTCACCGTCACCGCGGCCGGCGGCCTGGCAACCGCCATCCCCATGCACCAAAGCGTGCTCGACACGCTCTACCTCATCCTCACCATCGGCGACGAGGGCGCCCTCACCCTGGAGGCGTCCGCCGGCCTCACCGCCACCGTCGGCCCGCTGACCGTCACGGTCGACCGGATCGGCGCGACGCTCACGGTCGACTTCACCGAGTTCCCACCCGTGCCGAGGCTCGCGTTCAAACCGCCGCAAGGGGCCGGGCTCGCGATCGACACCGGCCTCGTCACCGGCGGCGGCTACCTGGCGCTGAACACCGGCACCGGCGAGTACTCCGGCGCCGTCGAGCTCGTCTTCGCCGAGTTCCTGGCGCTGAAGGCGATCGGCATCGCAGCCACCCGCCTGCCGGACGGCACCGACGGGTTTTCGCTGCTCGTCGTCATCACCGCCGAGTTCGGTACCCCGCTGCAGCTCGGTCTCGGCTTCGTGCTCACCGGCGTCGGCGGGCTGCTCGGGCTGCACCGCACCATGCGCCTCGACGAGCTCGCCGACGGCGTGCGCACCGGCGAACTCGACGGCGTCATGTTCCCCCGCGACGTGGTGGCCGACGCGCCGCGGATCATCGCCGACCTCGGCCGCTGGTTCCCGGCCCAGGACGGCACGTTCGTCGTCGGCCCGATGGCCCGGCTCGGCTGGGGCACCCCGCCGCTCATCACCGCGACCCTCGGCGTCGTGCTCGGCATCCCGCCCGGCGACGTCGCGATCCTCGGCGTCCTGCGCTGCACGCTGCCCGACGAGGCGGCCCCGCTGCTCGACCTGCAGGTGCAGTTCGTCGGCGCCCTCGAGCTGGAGCGGGAGCGGCTGTGGTTCTCCGCCTCGCTGTTCGGCAGCCGGGTGGCGGGCCTCACCGTCGGCGGCGACCTGGGGCTGCTCATCTCCTGGGGCGGCGCGCCGAGCTTCGTGCTCAGCGTCGGCGGGTTCCACCCCCGGTTCGCCCCGCCGCCGCTGCCGTTCCCGGTGCCGCGCCGGGTCGCCCTGTCGATCCTGGACGAGGACTCCGCCCGCATCCGCATCGACGGGTACCTCGCCGTCACCGCCAACACCGCCCAGTTCGGCGCGGGCGCCGAGGTCTTCTTCGGCCTCGACGACTTCTCCATCGACGGGCACCTCGGCTTCGACGCGCTGTTCCAGTTCAACCCGTTCCTGTTCTCGATCGCGTACTCCGCGTCGATGGGCGTCAAGGTCTTCGGCGCCGGGCTGTTCTCGGTGCGCATCCGCGGCGCGCTGGACGGCCCCTCGCCCTGGCACGTCGAGGGCGCCGGCTCCATCACGCTGCTGCTCTGGGACCTCGTCGTGCCGTTCGCCTACACGTGGGGCGAGCGCACCGACACCGTCCGGCCCGACGTCGCCGCCCTGCCGATCCTCGCCGCCGAGCTGGCCAAGGCCGAGAACTGGATCGCCCGCCCGCCGTCCGGGTCGCGGCTGTCGGTGACCCTGCGCGCCGTCGAGCCGACCGCCGACCTGGTGCTGCACCCGCTGGGCACGCTGCAGATCAGCCAGCGGGCCGTGCCGCTGGACCTGAGCATCCAGACCATCGGCAGTCAGCGGATCGCCGACCTCGACCGGGCCGCGCTGCGGGTCGCCACCACCGGGCTGCGGCAGCAGGAGGCGGTCCGCGAGTCGTTCGCCACCGCCCAGTTCCGCGACCTCGACCCGGCCGCGCGGCTGTCCGCCCCCGGCTACGAGCCCCAGGACGCCGGCGTAGTCGTCGCGGTCACCGGCCCCGCCGCCCGCACCTCGCACGCGGTCAAGCGGGTGGTGCTGCCCGAGCTCATCGTCATCGACAGCGCCTTCACACGCACCCTTCGCCGGTACTACAACGTCGGCCGGACCTGGTTCCAGACGCTGCTCGGCAGCAACGCGGCCGCCCGCTCCCCGCTGTCGCAGACGGTCCGCCGGCAGCGGGTCCCCTTCACGGACTCGGTCACCGTCGCCGCCCCCGGCTACGTCATCGCCGACCGGCGCGACAACACCCCCAGGACCGGCGCCGCCGTGTTCACCTCGCACGCCCGGGCGGCCGACGCCCTCGCCGCCGAGCCCGGTGCGGCGCAACGGTTCCACGTCATACCCGCGGCGGAGGCGGCATGAGCGGCGTGTACACCTTCCTGCCCTGGGTACGCAGCGGGGTCGCGAACCTCGTCGAAGCGGCGGCGGGGTCGGCCCGGCCGGCCCTGGCGGTACACCTGGAGCTGGAAGGAACCGGGAAGGACGGCACGGCGCCGGCCCCGCTGCCCGTGGAGCGGACCGTCGAGCTCTACGGCCCCGGCGATGTCGTCGGCGTGGACCCGGCGCAGATCAGCCGGGTCGAGCCGAAGCACTGGGTGACCAACTTCGAGCCCAACCACCTCGCCGCGATCGAGTTCTACGACGAGGACTTCCCGTGGCGGTACACCCCGGTCGCCCCCGAGGGCCGCCGCCTCCCGCCGTGGCTCGCCCTCGTCGTGCTGGAGGAGGGCGCCGAGTTCACCGAGGGCGGAGGCGCCGCCGGCCCACTGCCCACAGTGGACGTCACCGTCCCCTTCGGACGGGTCTTCCCCGACCCGGCGGAAACCTGGGCCTGGGCCCACGTGCACGTCAACGCGGAACTGTCCACAAGGGTCGTCGAGCCGGACGGCGACGCGGCCGCGCGGGCCGCCCAGCGCGTCTTCGACACCGCGCCCGACACCGCCTGCTCCCGGCTGCTGTGCCCGCGCAAGCTCAAGCCGCGCACCGGGTACCACGCGTTCCTCGTCCCCGCCTTCGAGAGCGGCCGCCTCGCCGGGCTGGGCCGCGACCCGGGCCCCTACTTCGACGACCCGGCCAACGGGCTCACCGCGACGTCGGCGGCGTGGTGCGACTACGCCGTGGCGGCGAACCGGCCGGATCCGGCGCGCTTCCCGCTGTACCACCGCTGGCACTTCAGAACCGGCGGGGACGGCGACTTCGAGTCGATGGTCCGGCTCCTGCGGCCCCGGCCCGTGGACAGCCGCGTCGGCCACCGCGACCTCGACGTCACCGACCCGGCCCCGAACCTCGCCGGCATCGACGACCCGGACCTCGGCGGCGTGCTGCGCCTCGGCGGTGCGCTGCGGGCCCCGCTGGACGCGCTCGACGCCGCCGAGCGCGCCGAGTACGACCGCTACGACGGGTGGGCCACCCCGTACCCGCACACGTTCCAGGCCCGGCTCGCCGCGCTGGTCAACCTCGCCGACGACTACCAGCGCACCGGCCCGGACGACCCCGACGACCCCGACCCGATCGTCACGCCGCCGCTCTACGGGCGCTGGCCCGCGCTCACCGACCGGCTCCTGGACGACCCGGACGGCAATCCGGTGCCGCACCGCGCGAACTGGGTCCACGACCTGAACCTCGACCCGCGCTGGCGGGTCGCGGCCGGCTACGGCACCGCGGTCGTCCGGCAGCGCCAGGAGCGGTACCTGCGGGCCGCCTGGGACCAGATCGGCGACGTGCTGGCGGCGAACCGGCGCATCCGCACCGGCAAGCTCGCCCTGGCCGCGGGCCGCCACCTGCACCGCACCCACCTGGAGTCCACGGCGGCCATCGATCCGGCTCTGGTACTGCTCAGGGCCGCCCCACTGCGCGCCCGGATCGTCACCGGCGGGCTCACCGTCGCCCACCGCCTCGCCGAGAGCCCGATGGGCCCGGCCCTGACCTCCAGCGCGATGCGCCGCACGACCCGCCCCGGCGGCCGCCTCGCCCGCCGCCTCGCGCTCACCACCCCCGCCGCGGCCGGCGCCCTCGTCGCGCGGGCCAACGCCGGCGAGATCACCGCCGCCCCGCCCAAGACCGCGCCCGACGGGATCCTGACGCCCGACGACCTCGCCGCCGCCGTCCCGCCGAGCCGCCGGCCCCGGCTGTGGTTCGTGGTGCTGCTGATGCTCGTCGTCACGGGGTGCGCCTGGTACGGCATCCTGCTCGCCGCCCTCGTCGCCGCCGCCACGGTCCTGCGCCGCCGCCGGTCTCGGCCCCTGGCGCTCGGTGAGGACGCGCTCACCCCCGCCACGGTCGACCGGCTCCCCCAGGCGAGCGGCTTCACCCTCACGCCCGACGCCGACCCGCGCGCCCCGATCGCCGTGCCCACCGCCGGCCCGGGCGGGCGGGACAACGCCGACGCCGTGCGCTTCAAGGACGCCCTGCGCGACGAGTACCGCCTCATCGCCGTCAGCCGCCCGCTCGGCGAACCCCCGCCGGCCGTCCCACTGGACCTCTACGCCGCCGCGGTCGACCTCGTCGCCGGCACCCGGCCCGAGCTGACCGTCCCCCGCTGGGTCCGCTCCGGCCTCGCGATCCCGGACCGCATCCGCGAGCAGACCGCGGACACGTTCGACGAGATCATGGCGTACCCCGAGTTCGACATCCCGATGTACGAGCCGCTGCTCGCCCTCGGCGACGGCGTCTTCGTGCCGAACCTGCACCTGCTGCCGGCCGACAGCGTCACGCTGCTGGAGACCGACCAGCGCTTCGTCGAGGCGTACCTCGTGGGCCTCAACCACGAGTTCGCGCGCGAGCTGCTGTGGCGGGAGTACCCGACCGACCAGCGCGGCAGCCCGTTCCGCCAGTTCTGGGACGTGCGCATGCAGCCCGAGGCGAAACGGGAGCGGCGCAAGGACATCCGGCCGCTGCACGAGTGGCCGCCGGGCGGGAACCTCGGCGGCAACGACAACCGCGGCACCGGGGACGAGCTCGTCCTGGCGGTGCGCGGGGAGCTGTTCAAGAAGTACCCGAACACCGTCGTCAGCGCCCAGCCCGCCCGCTGGCCCACCGGCGCCGACGGCCGGCCCGACACGACCGGCGAGCGCGAGCTCGGCGCCGACGCCGATCGGATCTCCCCGCTCTTCGAGGCCCGGGTCGAGCCCGACATCGTCCTGTTCGGCTTCGCCCTCACCGCCGCGCAGGCCCGCGGCGACCCCACCGCCGCCGACGAGCCGGGCTGGTTCTTCCGGATCGAGGAGGTGCCCGGCGACGCCCGGTTCGGCTTCGACGTGTCCCGCGACCCGGGCACCGCCATCAACGTCTGGAACGACCTGGCCTGGTCCGACGTGGTGCCGGACCTCGCCGACGGGGACCCGGTCCGGGTCGCCGCCATCCCGCCGCACATCCTCGTCGAGCCCACCGGGGACGTCATCGAGAAGCATGAGCAGTGGGAGTACGACCGGCAGGTGCCCTTGGACGCCGGTGTCAGCGCGGCCGAACTCGCCTACATCGCGCTGCAGACCCCGGTCGTGATGGCCGTGCACGCCGCCGAGATGCTCCCGGACCAGGAGGCCGCCGGTGGCCGATGACCCGATCCCGGGCGTGGGGCAACTGCCGGACGCCACGCCGTTCGTCCTGCTGCCGCTGCGGCTGGAGACCCGCTACCTCCCCGGCCGGTTCTGCGTCCGGGTCTTCCCCGACGACGTCCTCGTCGACACGTTCCAGCCGCGGATCGCCGAGGCCGAGCTGGCGAACGTCACCGCGTACTGGGTGCGGCGCTGGCTGGCCGGCGGCGACCCGGACGCGCACCGGGCCGCGTGGGCCGCGCTCGTGCGCGCCGGCGGGGCCGGCCGCGCCCGCTGGCTGACCGTCCAGGTCGCGCCGCTCGACCCGGACGCGGAGCCGGACGGGCGCGGGCTGGTCATCGTCCCCGCCACGTCGGTTCCCGCCGCCGAACGGGACCCGATCGCCCGGTTCTGGACGCGGGTCTGGTCCACGGCCGGGGCCGAGCGCGACGCCGCCCGCGCCGACCTGGCCGCCGCGCTCGGCGCGGAGCGGGCCGCGCGGGTCGAGGCCGAGCTCGCCCCGGTCAACCTGGCCGACACCGGGCTGCGGGCCGAGGTGGCGTTCCTGGACCTGCCCGCCCGCGACACCCTCCCGCTGACCCGGCGGGCGTGGAGCCGCGGCGCCCGCGCCTGGCTGCTGCCGCAACGCCTGGTGCTGCTCGGCTTCCGCGGCGGCGAGCAGGTCCTGCAGCGCGTCGGCGAGCCGATCCCGGCCGTCCTGCCCGTCGGTCCCGACCCGGCGGCCGCCCCGGACGAGCAGCTGCGCGCCGGCGGCCCCGACCTCGCCGTCCCCGACGCGCTGCGGTGGACGGTGGACTTCGAGGCGGCCGTCCGCGCCGGGATGGCGTTCGCGGTCGAGCTCGACCCGGCCGAGCCGCCGCCCACCTTCGACCGGCTGTTCGTCCTCGGCGTGCGGCTGGGCGGCGACGCCGAGCGGGGCGGGGACGAGCTTTCCACCCTCGTCCGTCACCACCAGGCCGGCCGCGGCGGGCTCGCGCTGCTGCCGCAGGGCCGCCCGACCAGCAACACGGACGACACCAACGCCGGGCACAGCTGGTGGGAGGACCCGGACGAGAGTTTCGCGCACTTCTTCGAGCCCCACGACGACCGGGACGGATGGCGGCGGCGCACCGACGGCGCCTGGCTGGCCCGGCTGCTCGGCGTCGACCGGTCCGTGCTGCGCGAGTCGCCCGGCTACTACGGCGCCGACCAGGCCCAGGCCCGCGCCATGCACACGGCGCTGTGGCCCGCCACCCTCGGCTACTACCTGGAACAGCTGCTCGAACCCGTCGTCGACGACGCGACCGTCCGGCGCACCCGGGAGTTCTTCACCCGGTTCGTCCTCGGCCGCGGTACCGCACCGGCGATCCGCGCCGGCCGCCAGCCGTACGGCATCCTCCCGGCGACGGTGTGGTCGGCGGCGGGCTGGTGGCACGACGAGTCCTACGCCGCCCGCGCCGACGGCCTGCCCGGCCCCGGCTACCTGGACGGGCTCGCGGGCCTGCTCCGCCGGGCGGGCGCGCTGTGGCGGCCGCTGACCGGCGGGGTCGCCCACCTCGGCGCGCCGGGCCCCGACCCGCACCGGACCCTGCTCGACATCGTCGGGCTGCACCCGGGCTCGGTCGAGTTCCACCAGCGGTACGCGCGCAGCTTCACCCACTACGCCAACACCCTGTGGTTCTCGCGCACCGACGTCGGCGAGCCGCTCGGCGCGGCCGTGCGCGCCTCCGTCCGGGCCGGGCTGCGCACCCTGGCCGACCTCGGCTGGGACATGCCCGAGGACGGCGAGCTCCCCGAGATCCTGGAGAAGGTGTTCCTGCGGCACAGCAACCTGCTCACCGGCCCGCTCGTGCAGGACCCGGTCTCCGACACCGGGCCGCTCGCCGTCACCCGCCCCGACGGCCGCAACTACGTCGCCTGGCTGCGCGCCGCGGCCGGCACCTCGCACGACACCCTGCGCCGCCAGGAGGGCTTCCCCGGCGGCGTGCCGACCGCGCTGCTGTACCAGCTGCTGCGCCACGCCCTCGATCTCGGCTACGTGGACACCGCGCTGGAGCTGCGCCGCGACGCCCTCGACCTGAGCGCGGCGGCGGTGCGGGCCGAGCGCCGGGAGCCGAAGTACATCCAGGTCGCCGGCAGTGCGGACGCGGCTGGCGGGACGAGCCGCTGGCGGAGCCTCTACCGCCCCGAGCGGCAGGTCACCGGCGACCCCGACCTGCGGCTCGGTGACTACATCCCGCGCATCCTCCAGACCCGGCAGCCGTACCTGCACCGCCAGCTGGAAGCGCTCGACGAGCTGGCGGCGGCGTCCAGCGGCGCCCTCGAGCGCGCGCTCGCCGAGCACCTCGACTGCCTGACCTACCGCCTCGACGCGTGGCAGCTCGGCCTGCAGGCGGTCCAGCTGGAGCACATGCGGGACACGGCGGGCGGCGCCCACATCGGCGCGTACGGCTGGCTGGAACACGTCCGTCCGAAGGAGACGGTCCCGTCGCCGGTCGCGCTCGACGACGACCTCGCCGCGCTCTTCGCCGACGCGCAGGGCCGGCCGCTGCTGCACGACCCCGGCAACGCCGGGCACCTGCACGCCCACTCGCTCGACCAGGCCGTCACCGCCGCCGTCCTGCGCGGCGGCCACCACGGCGGCACGGTCGACCTGGGCTCGGCGCGGGTGCGGGCGGCGCTGCGGCTCATCGAGGGGATCGGCGCCGGGCAGTCGCTGGGTGCGCTGCTCGGGTACCGGCTGGAGCGGCTGCTGCACGACGAGCCCGCCCTGTACCTGGACGGCCTGATCTACGAGCTGCGGCGCGCGTTTCCGCTCGCCGGCAACCGGAACACGACGACCCGGGTCGACCCGGCCCCGCCCATCGGTGCCGTCGAGGCCCGCAACGTCGTCGACGGCGCCGCGCTCGCCGAGCACCTCGCGGACACCGGCGCCACCAGCTACCCGTACGGCCTCGACCTGCCGCCCCTGGAGGACTTCGTGCGGGCCGGGACCCCGGACGCGGCGGGCATCGGCCGGATCGTCGACGCGCGCGTGGCCACGGTGTGCGGCCTGGCCGGGGCCGTCGCCGACCTGCAGCTGGCCGAGGGGGTCTACCAGGTGGTGCGGGGCAACTACGACCGGGCCGCGGCCGTCCTCGACGCGTACTCCAAGGGCGGCCCGCCCACCGTACCCGAGGTCGTCACCACCCGGCGCAGGGGCCGCACCCTCACCCACCGGGTCGGCCTGCACCTGCCCGGCGGCCTCCCGCCCGGTGACCCCGCGGTGACGGGCCCGCGCGCGGCCGCCGAACCCGCCCTCGCCGGCTGGCTGGCCGCGCAGCTCCCGCCCCTCGACACCGTGTACGCCCGGATCACCTGGGCCGGCGGGACGCTGACGCCGAGCGTGGCCGATCTGGGGCTGACCGCCGCCGACCTGTTCTACCTCGCCGACGGCCTCGACGACCGGATCGTCGACTTCGCCGAGCGTGCCGCCGGGCCGCCGCACGGCGCCGTGTTCGGCGTGGAGTACGGGCCGGACGGCGTCGCCGGCTTCACGGTCGCCGACGTCCTGCCGCTCGTCCAGGCCCTGCGCGGGATGATCCTCGGTGCCCGGCCGCTGCAACCGGCCGACCTCGGGTCCACTGTGGAGGGGGCGGCGGTCGCCCGTACCGACACGGCCGAGGCGGTGCGGGCCGGGCTCGCGGCCACCCTGCCCGCCGTCGACGCGCTGCTGGTCCGGCTGGACGCGGCCGTCGCCGAGGACGCGGACGCGTGGACGGCGGACTACGCGGCGGCGGTCCGGCCCGCCGCGCCCTACGGGCTGGCCTCCGCGCACCTCACCGCCGCCGTCGAGGGTCGCCGGGCGCCGCTCGCCGCCATGGTGCGGGCCCTGGACCGCATCCTGGAGCGCTGGGGCCGCAAGCGCGACGAGTACGACGCCACGATCCAGGCGTACGGGGCGCTGCCGTCCGGTGCGACCGACGAGGAGCGCACCGCCCTGCTCGTCCGGGCCGGCCGCACCATCGCCACGACGATCGTGGCGCCGCTGCCGGCCGTCCCGGAGCTCGAAACCCGGATCGCCGCGCTGCGGGACGCGTTCGACGCGGCCCTGGCCGGCCTGACCGCCGTGCGGGACGGGGCGGACCGGGTCGGGGCCACCTTCGCGGCGTTCGCGGCGGCCGTCCCGGCGTACACGGCCGTCGACCACACCCCGCTGGACCTGGGGCCGTTCCGGGACGCGCTGGCCGGGCTGGCCCTTGAGCTGCGGCGGCGGGCGGAGGCGCTGCGCGACGAGATCGTGCGGCGGACCGCCGGGCCCGCCGATGCGCAGGTGGTGCTCGGCGCCGGGTTCGTCGTGCTGCCCGAGTTCACGCCGCCCGCCGAGTTCGATGAGGCCTGGTCGCACCGGGCGGACCTGGTGCCGCCGCTCGCGCTCGACGACTGGCTGACCGGGGTGGCGCGGGTGCGGGAGCGGCTGCGCTGCTTCGAGGCGGTGTCGCTGCTCGGCGAGGCCCTCGGTGTCGCGGAACCGGCGGGGCTGGAGGCGGTGCAGGTGCCGTACCGGGCCGGGGAGCCTTGGCTGGGCCTGGAGTTCGCCGGGACGGTGGGCGAGGACAAGCTGCTCTACACCGCGCACTACGGGACCATCGCGCCGACCGTCTGCGGGCTGCTGCTGGACGAGTGGGTGGAGGTGGTGCCCGAGCCGGACCTCACCACCGGGCTGGCGTTCCACTTCGACCGGCCGGGCAGCGCGGCGCCGCAGGCGATCCTGCTCGTGACGCCGCCGCGGTTCACGGGCGGGTGGCGGTGGGCGGACCTCGTGGCCACGCTGCACGAGACGCTCGACCTGGCCGTGCAGCGGGCCGTGGAGCCCGCCGGCCTGGACCGGACGGCGCTCGGGCCGCTGCTGCCGGCCGTGGTGTCGGCGGTGACGCTGTTCCCGATCACGGCCGCGCTGAACTTCGCGGTCAGCAACGACGTGCACCTGCGGCTGGCGGAGGGGGACGCATGAACCGGTACGTCGTGACGCCACACCTCGATGCCGTGCTGTCCGGGGAGACGCCGGTGCCGACGACCGTGGCCTGGAACCGGCTGGAGGGGCGGCCGCGGCGGCGGGACTATTCGCGGGCGCTGCGGGCCGAGGTGCGCGATCCACTGTGGATGGTGACGCGGCAGTGGCAGTTCGGGGAGTACCTGGCCGAGGACGCCGGGTCGCCGGTCGCGGCCAAGGTGGCGTGGCGGACCGACCCGATCACCGGGTTCCGGGCGGCCGGCGGGGGCGAGCGGCCCTACGATCCGGACGTTCCGCTGGAGGCCTTGGTGGAGCGCCGGCCGGTACCGTTGCGGCAGGATCTTCGGCTTGTGCTCGGCCGGCGCTGGCGGAAGCTGCTCGACGGGGCCGGGCTGGCCGCGCTGTGGCCGTCCTATCTGGACCGGTATCGGCTCGCGGACGTTCCGGGCCGGGCGCTGGACGGCGGGCAGCTCCTCTCGCACCTGCTCGGCGGGCTGGCCGCCTCCGACGGGCTCGACCTCACCGAAACGGAGCGGACGACCGTCGACGACCTCGGTGCGGGCTTCCTGGCCTGGGCCCAGGGCCTGTTCACGCAGCCCGGCCCGGTGGACTGCTGGCGGCCCGAACGGCTGGACTACGCGGCCGGGCTGTCCGCGCCGCCCGGCGTCCTGGCCGCGCCCGACTACCGCGGCGGGACCCTCGACTGGTACAGCTTCGACGATGATGCCGGCGACGTTGGTGCGCCGGCTCCCACCCGGGTGACGAGCTTCCTGCCGACCACCGTGCAGTTCGACGGGATGCCGGACCCGCGCTACTGGGCGTTCGAGGACGGGCGGACCAACTTCGGCGGGATCGCCGCCGACACCACGGACCTCGCGAAGCTGCTCCTCATCGAGTTCGGCCTCGTGTACGGCAACGACTGGTTCCTCCTCCCGCTCGACCTCGAGGCGGGCACGCTGACCGCGATCCGGGGCCTCGTCGTCACGAACGTCTTCGGGGAGCGGTTCTGGATCGAGCCCTCCGGCCCGCCCGGGCGCCTCTTCGTGCCGGCCACCGCGCCGGCGGGACTGGAGAGCGCCCCGGTCGAGGCGGTCACCCTGGTCCGCGACGAGCAGGCGAACATGGTCTGGGGCATCGAGACGACCGTGCCGCTGCCTCCCCCACAACGCGGCGCACCGGACACTGTGGACAAGTACACGCTGATGACCTCGGTGCCGGAGCACTGGATCCCGTTCATCCCGGTCCACGTGGCCGGCGACAACCGGGAGGTCCAGCTGCAGCGGGGCGCGATGCCCCGGCTGCTGCCCGGCGGCGGCATCGAGAAGGTCGCGCCGCGGACCGGCCTGCTGCGCGTGGGCCTGGACTCCTCGCCGCCGCGCGCCTACTACATCGCCGAGGAGGAGGTCGAGCGGGCCGGTACCGTGATCGAGGCCCGCTGGCAGCGCTGCCGGTGGACGGGCGGCCGGGTGGTGACGTGGCTCGGGTACCGGCGAACGGTGGGTCGCGGCGGGTCCTCCAGCGGCCTGGCCTTCGACACCGTCACCGGGCCGCGCGTCGGTCCAGCCTGATCAGGGGCAGGGCGGGCAGCATCAGGGCGGCGGTGAGCAGGAACGTGGCCGGGTAGCCGACCGAGGCCACGATCAGCCCGGCGGCCATCGCGCCGGCGGCCATGCCCAGGTCGTACGCGGTGTTCCAGATGGCGCTCACGGTGTCCGCCCCGCCGGCCGGGACCCGGTTGAACATCACGGTCAGCGTGGCGTTCTGCAGCACCCCGAAGCCGGCGCCGAGCACCAGCGAGCCGACCACGAGCGCGGCCGGGCTGTCCACCAGCGCCAGCGCCGCGGTGCCGCCCGCCGCGAGGAGCAGGCCGGGCGTGAACAGCCGGGCCGGACCCCGGCGGTCGCCCAGCCGGCCCGCCAGCCAGCGCGCCACGGTCGCCGCCGCCGGCTGGGCCAGCAGCGCCGCCGGGGCCACCCACGCGGGCAGCCCGGCCGCGGCCAGGGGCAGGTACGTCACGATCACGCCGACCGCGGTGGTCGACGCGGCGAAGATCAGGGCCGGGCGGGTCAAAGCCGGGGTGCGCAGCCCCGCTCGCAGGCCGTGCCCCTCCGGCGCCGCCGCGGCCCGGCCCGGCAGGCCCGGCACCGACAGCAGGGCGAGCAGCGTACACACGGCGGTGGTCACGAACACCGGCGCGAAGCCCCACCGGCCCGCCGCCCACACCCCGAGCGGCAGCGCGATCAGGCTGGTCACGCCGCTCACCACGCCGAGCAGGGCCAGCCCCTCGCCGCGCCGTTCGACCGGCACGAGGGTGGCGGTGAGTGCGCCGCCGGCGACGGTACAGATGGCGAACCCCGCGCCCCGCACCAGGCTCACCGCGATGATCACGGCCGGCGCGGTGGCGAAGGCCAGGATCACCGTCGGCGCGCCGAGCAGGAACAGGCCCGCCGCGAGGGACCAGCGGTAGCCGGCCCGGGCCACCAGCCGCGGGGTCAGCAGCTCCACCACGACGGTCGCGACCAGCAGCGCGACGGTGGCCAGGCCCGCGCCGCCGGACGAGCCGGCCAGCATCGGGACCACGGACAGGGGCAGGTAGAACCCGACCGCGGAGCCGGCGATCGAGACCAGGCGCAGCAGCAGCGGGCGGGTGACGAGGCGGGGACGGGCGAGTTCGACAACGGTCATGCATTCAAACCTAGGAGCGAACCGGTCCACTGGTAAGGTCCAGTTCCATGCCTGTCGAGTGGGCCGGTTTGGGGCCGGAGCTGCTGGTGACGATCGACCGGGACGCCGGTACCGGCCTGCGCACCCAGCTCGAGGAGGCGCTGCGCACGGCGATCCGCACCGGCCGGCTCGCCGCGCAGGACAAGCTGCCGTCCTCGCGCGAGCTGGCCCAGGCGCTCGGCCTGTCCCGCGGCCTGGTCCAGGACTGCTACGCGCAGTTGCAGGCCGAGGGGTACCTCACCAGCCGCCCCGGCTCGGCCACCCGCGTCGCCCCGGGCGCGGCCACGGTTGCCGCGCCGATCGCGCCGCGCCCGGATCCCGCCGCGGCGCCCACCGTCGCCGACTTCCGCACCGGCGTGCCCGATCTGGGGCTGATCCCGCGCGAGGACTGGGCCTGGGCGGTACGCGAGGCCTGCCGCACCATGCCGGACGCGGCCTTCGACTACGGCGACCCGTCCGGCCAGCGCCGCCTCCGGGAGGTCCTCGCCGCCTACCTGGCCCGGGTCCGCGCGACCGCCGCCACCGCCGAGCACATCGTCGTCTGCGGCGGCATGGCCCAGGCCCTCGCGCTCGTCCTGCCGGCCCTCGACGGCGGCCGGCTCGCGGTCGAGGACCCGGGTCCGGGCACGTCCACGGTGGAGCAGGCGGAGGCGGCCGGGATGCGGGTCGTCCCGGTCCCGGTCGACGACGGGGGCCTGGACGTGGCCGCCCTGACCGCCAGTGGCGCCCGCGCGGTGCTGGTCACGCCCGCCCACCAGTGGCCGACCGGCGTGGTGCTGTCCGGTCCCCGCCGCCAGGAGCTGATCGCCTGGGCCCGGGGCGCCGACGGGATCATCGTCGAGGACGACTACGACGCCGAGTTCCGCTACGACCGCGACCCCGTCGGCTCGCTGCAGGGTCTCGCCCCCGATCGCGTTGTCTCCCTGGGTACCGTCAGCAAGTCCCTCGCCCCCGCCCTCCGCCTCGGCTGGATCGTCGCCCCGGACCGGCTGCTGCCGCCGATCGTGCACGCCAAGCGCCTGGCCGACCGCGGGAGCCCGGGCGTCGACCAGTTCGCCCTCGCGGCGCTGCTGGAGTCGGGGCGGTACGACCGGCACCTGCGGCGGGTGCGGGCCGAGTACGCGGCGCGCCGCGAGGTCCTCACCGCCGCGCTCGCCGCGCACGCGCCGCACCTGCCGGTGACCGGGCTGGCCGCGGGCTTCCACGCGGTGCTCGGCCTGCCCGACGGCACCGACGAGGCCGCGCTGATCACGCGGGCGCTCGATCGGGGGGTCGGGCTGTACGGGATGGCCGAGCACCACCGCGACCCGGCGTCCGCCCGGCCGCGGCTGGTGCTCGGTTTCGGCAACACCTCGCAACGCGAGATCGCGGCCGGGATTGCCGCGGTCGCCGACCTCCTGCGTTAGCTTTCAGCCGGCTGCGTTGGCATTAGCCGGCTGCTTTGCCGAACCAGCGCGCGAGGTGGTCGTCGAGATCCTGCTGGTCGGCGCCGATCCAGGCCACGTGGCCGTCCGGGCGCAGCAGCACGGCGGGCGCGTCGAGGTCCGCGCCGGGCTCCGTGACGGCGTCGACCCGATCCGCCCAGGCGCCCGCGGTCAGCCGGCCGGTGCGGTCGAGGAGGAGGCCGCGGGCGTGGTGCAGCAGACCGTACACGTGACGGCTCTCAGGCAGGTCGAGGTCGGGCATGCGGCGGCCGAGCAGGTCGGGGCCGGGGCCGAGGTCGTAGCGGATGCCGATCGCCGAGATCTTCTCGAGCAGGTGGCGGTTCACGACGTCGAAGTCCATCAGCTCGGTGAGCAGCCGGCGCACCGCCTGCGCGCCCGGTTCGGTGGACGAGAGCGCCAGCTGGGCCCGGGTGTTGTCCAGCACGTCGGCGGCGACCGGGTGCCGCTCGGCGTGGTACGTGTCCAGCAGGCCGTCCGGCGCCCACCCGCGGACCTGCGCGGCGAGCTTCCAGCCGAGGTTGACGGCGTCCTGCACGCCCAGGTTGAGGCCCTGCCCGCCGGTCGGCGGATGGATGTGCGCGGCGTCGCCCGCGAGGAGGACCCGCCCGACGCGGTACCGCTCGGCCAGCCGGGTCGCGTTGCCGAAGCGGGACAGCCAGCGTGGGGAGTGGATGCCGAAGTCGGTACCGGCGACGGCCTTCAACTCGCGGCTGAAGTCCTCCAGCGTCGGCTGCTCCGCGCGGTCGCTTGCGGCGACGGCCGGGAGGATGACGCGGTACGCGCCGGGGCCGAACGGGGCGAACACGAACCGCTGGTCCGTCCGGCGGATCTCGGCCACCCGGGCCGCGATCTCCTCCGCCGGCCGGCTCGCCTCCAGCTCGCCCATGAGCGTGTCGGCCGGGGACGGTTCGCCGGGGAAGGCGACGCCGAGGTGTTTGCGCACGGTACTGCGCGCGCCGTCGCACCCGACGAGAAAGCGCGCCCGCAGCCGCTCCCCACCGGCCAGCTCGACGGTCACGCCGTCGTCGTCCTGCTCGAACGCGGCCACCGCCGCGCCGTGCCGGACCTGCGCACCGAGCGCGAGCGCGTGCTCCTCGAGCTGCTGCACAATGACGGGCTGGGGGATGCCGAGCAGGTACGCGTACCGGGAGTCGAGGTCCTTCGGCGCGGGCTTGTCGATGGCCGCGAAGTAGGCTCCGGCCGGACGCCGCCGCCCCCGCTCGAGCAGCCGGTCCAGCAGCCCGCGCATGGCCATGAGTTCGAGGCTGCGAATGTGCAGCCCGACGATCCGGACCTGCGCGGCGGGCTCGGTGTCCCGCTCGAGGACGAGCACACTGACGCCGTGCAGCCGCAGCTCGGCGGCGAGCATGGCCCCGGTCGGCCCACAGCCGACGATGATCACATCTTGCATGAGGTGTAGCCCTTCGAGAGTGCCCTGGTTGGCGCTCCCGGCGACGGCTACGTCAGTCGCCCGACCGTGAAGGGAGGGGGAGCGCCCACAGCGTTGCTTCCTGCATGGGTCTCACCTCCTCGTCCGGCGTCGCGGTCCGCGAGCAAAGTACTAGGCCCACCGCCACCAAGTCCAGTCCCTTTGTACTCCGCTCGGGTGAAGCGTTACCGTTCTCGATCGGTGGCACGTTGCGGGGCGGCTCACCGGGTGCGGCCTCGCCATGGGGGATTGAGAGGCTTGGTCGCTATGGCGGGGAACTCGTGGCCTGACGAGGAGCGGTCGCCCTGGGCGGCGCCGCCGGCACTTGCCCCCGACGCCCCTCGGCACGCGGCCTCGCCCGGACCTGACCCTTCGGCGCCGCCCGCTCCTCCCGCGCCGCCTTACCCCGCTGCTGCTTGGGCCCCGTCCGCTCCGGCACCCTCCACCTTTGACTCGCCGACCGTTGTACTGCCCGCCCTTGCATCCCCTGCTCCTGCACCGCCCTCTCCGGCGGCCCCTGTTGATCTGGCCGTCGCTCCCACGGCCGAGCATCCGATCATGCGGTTCGGCTTTTCGCCGGCGACTCCTCAGGCGTTCCCAGCGGCCCTCAACCCCCTCACCACAAATCCGACATTTCCGATATCGCCGACCGGCGACGACCCGGGGCGACGCAAGCGGACCAGGCTGGTGCTCGCGGCGGCCGGAGTGACGCTCGCCGTCCTCATCGGCGGGGTCGTCGCCGCCGTCACGCTGACCGGCTCCGACAAGAACGCCAACCCGACGGCCGCCGCCGCTCAGAACCCGAACGGGCCCCAGTCCGGCGACGAGACCTCGACCTCCGCGGGTCCGGTGGGCGGGCGCGACGAAACCTCGCCGCTGCCGAGCACCGCGGTGGCACCCGCCCAGCTCAAGCCGGGTTTCGAGCTGACGGCGGGGCAGGGGCTGCGGTCGGGGAACGGGAAGTACACCCTGACGCAGCAGCCGGACGGCAACCTCGTGCTCGCCGATGACGCAAAGCGGGTGCAATGGACGTCGCAGACCACCGGCAACCCGGGCGCGACCACCAGTTTCGATCGCACCGGCGACCTGGTCGTCTACAACAAGAGCGGCATCGCCCTGTGGCGAAACACCACAAACGGACAGGCCGCACTGCTCGAACTGCGCGACGACGGCAACGCCGTGCTCACGCGCGCAGACAAAACGGAGCTGTGGTCAAGCAAAACCGAGCGATCGCGCTTGTACTCCGGCCAAATGCTCACCTCCGGCCAGCAGCGCCGCACGGCCGACGGCAAGTACACCCTCGCGCAGAACGCGGACGGCAACCTCGTCATCACCGGCGCCGACAAGAAGGTCGTCTGGAACGCGCAGACGAGCGGCCACCAGGGTGCGTACACGCTCATGCAGGACGACGGCAACCTGGTCGTGTACAGCACGGACAAGAAGCCGCAGTGGTCCTCGGGCACGTCGGGCACCACGGGCGCGTCGGCCGTCCTCAACGCCGACGGCAACCTGACCGTCACCGCCGCCGGCAAGACCCTGTGGGCGACCGCAACGGACGGCTTCACCAAACTGACCGCGGGCCAGCGCATGGAGTCCGGCCAGTCCCGCACCGCCCCCAAGGGCGGCTTCACCCTGCTCATGCAGCCGGACGGCAACCTGGTCCTGCAGAACGCGGCAAAATCCATCGTGTGGAAGAGCGGTACGAACGGCCATCCAGGCTCGTCCCTGCGCTTCCAGGCGGACGGCAACCTGGTCATCTACGACGCCGCCGGCACCGCGATCTGGAGCACCAAAACCACCGGCAAGGCCGCCACCCAGCTGCTCGTGCAGGACGACGGCACGATCGCGCTGTACACCGCGGCCAAGGTCGCCGTCTGGTCGAGCAAAACCGGATGAGCAACCGGCACAGCACACCCTCGGAACTACCGCAGTCTGCGCACGTCCGGAGTCTCGGGTACCGGCTGAAACGCAACGTCGCTCGACGGCAGTTCGTCCGGGAACCAGCTGATGCGATGCCGGCCCGAAAGCAGATCGGCCAGGAAGGCGACAACTCCGCCGGCGTAATCCGACCATCGCACGCCGCGACCCTCCAGCACCGCGATGGACCACAGTTCCGGGTCGGCCACAGGTCGCATCACCCAGAACACGGCGTCACCGTTGTCCGTCTTCGCGACGGGCAACAGCTCGCCCTCTCCATACGGCACTTCCGACGACGAGCTCCGCCGGAGACTTTCCAACGACGCCTGAGCGCGGACGACCTCCCCCTCCAAGCGGATCGCGGGAAACGGGCTCTCCGGCACGAGCACATACAGAAAGTCGTCGAACGACCCGGCCCCGTAACTGTCAACCAGCCACTTGTAGTCCAGCGGCAGCCGCGTCCCGAGCCGCCCCTCCACCTCCGCCCACAACCGAAATGGCTCCACCCGCTCCGGCGGCGTCGCCAGCGAGAGCAGCCGATCGTTATCGCGCATGAGGCTCCACCTTCAGCACTGCAAGTACGGCATCCACTGCACACAAGCCGGCTTCGCCCCGCCGCCCGCGATGAACTCCTTGAATGCCTGACGCACCAGTTCGATCGGAACCTCGCATCGCGGCGGGAACTCCCGGGCATGCCCCATGAGCGAGTAGAGCGGCTCCTCCCGGCTTTCGATCCCGCCTTGCGAAACCCAGTTTCCCGTCGAACGCCAGCCGCCACGTCGCGACCAGCCTGGGGATGGCCGGCTCGGGGCAGCGCGACGAACCGGGCAGTGGACAAAATGAGGCCTTCGGGGATCTCATCTACGTGAACGCTCAGCCGACTTCTGACTCGAAGGCCCAGGGCCGGGCAACGCGATCCGGGGGCTCGGGCGTTCTATCGACATGAACCAACGCGTGCGGCTCACGCCCGTTGCTCTCGGATCGGCCGGGCTTGCGGCCGCGCCGCTGGTGAACGTGTTCACGCGGTACACCTGGGCCTGGCAGTCCGCGCTGGTCCTCGCGGCCATGGCGCTCGCCGGTGCGCTGGTCCGGCGCTGGCGCACGCCCGCCTGGGCGGCCAGCGCCGCGATGGCCGCCGCGGCCGTGTTTACGCTCGCCGCGCTCTTCCCCGGTCGCCACGCCGCGGAGCTCGTCGGCGAGGCGTCCGCGCAGCTGCACCGCTTCGCCGCGCCGGTCGGGGATCATGACGGGCTGCGGTTCCTTGCCATCGCCGGGGTCGCGGTGCTCGGGCTGGTCGTCGACGTGCTCGTGGTCGAGCTGCGGCGGCCGGCGCTCGCCGGGCTGCCGATGCTCGCGGTGTACACGGTTCCGGTCGCGGCGCTCGATGGCGGTACGGACTGGTGGCCGTTCGCGCTCGGTGCGGTCGGGTTCGTCTGGCTGCTCGGCGCGGACAGAATCGCGCAGGTGCGCACGTTCGGGCGGCGCATCGGCGGTCAGCGTTCGCTGTCGCTCGCCGCGGCCGGGCGGGGACTCGGGCTCGCCGGGGTGGCGCTCGCCGTGGCGCTGCCGTTGCTGCTGCCCGCCGCGCTGCTGCCCGTGCAGCCCTGGTCGCCCGGCACCGGAAACGGGCGCGCCGGGGATGTCGACCTGCTCGCGTTGCTGTCCGGGGAGCTCAACCGGCCCGAGGCCGTCGCGCTGCTGGACGTGACGGGAGACGACCCGCAGCCCGGGAACCTGCGCCTCGCCACGCTCGAACAGCTCAGCAACGACGGGTTCGCGCCGCTGCCGCACGGCGCGACCAGGCCCGTCACCAGCGGTCTGCCCCGTCCCGCCTTCGGGGCCGACGTGCGCACCGGCACCCACCGCGCCGAGGTGCGCATCGGTGCGCGTTTCACCGCCGGGACGCTGCCCGTTTACGGGTGGCCGACGAGCGTTCGCGGTGTCGATGCGAGCTGGCTTTTCGAGCCCAGAACGCAGATGGTGTACTCCGAGCAGCGCACCACAGCCAACCAGCAGTACACGATGGAGTATGTGCGGCCGGAGGCCGGGCCCGACGAGCTGCGGCGCGCGCCTGCCGTGGACGCGGCCGACCCGGCGCTGCGCGACCTGCTCAGCGTGCCGCCGAACCTGGTCGTGCAGTCGCTCGTGCCAGGCCTGATCGCCGGCCAGACCACGGAGTACGACAAGGTCCAGGCGATCAAGAACTTCTTCTCGCCGGCGAACCACTTCGTGTACGACACGAAGACCGGGCCCGACACGAGCGGCTCCGCGATCACCGACTTCCTGCGCGATCGGCGCGGGTTCTGCACGCAGTACGCGGCCGCCTTCGCCTGGCTCCTGCGCGCGGCGGGCATTCCCGCGCGCGTGGCGATCGGATTCGTCGCTCACCCGAGTGGGCACGGGCGGACGACGACCCTGACCAACCACGATCTGCACGCCTGGACCGAGGCCTTCTTCCCGGGGTACGGCTGGATCCCCTTCGACGCCACCCCGCCCGGCGCCACCGGCGCGCCGGCCCCCGCCCCGGCGCCGACCGCGGCCACGAGCACCGGGGTCGCGAGCCCCACTCCGGTCACCTCGGCCGCCACCCCGATCAGCCCCGGCTCCCCACCGAGCACCGCCGCGACGCCGACCTGGGCGCTCAGCGGCCTCCTGCTCGCGCTGCTCGCCCTGCCGGCCCTGGCCCGGTCCCGCACCCGCCGCCGCCGGCTCCAGCGGGCCACCGTGCACGACGCCTGGGCCGAACTGCTCGACACGATGGCCGACTACCGCATCGCGCCCCGGGCCGGCGAGACCCCGCGCGCGGTCGCGCAGCGCCTGACCGGCCTGGACACGGCGGCGCTCGACGGCGTGCGGGCGCTGCGGACGGCCGAGGAGCACGCACGGTACGCGGCCCGGCCACTCCCCGCACCCGACCTGCGCACCGCGATCCGCGCCGTGCGCACCGGCCTGGCCACCCGCGCCGGCCGCCGGGCCCGGCTCACGGCGGCCGTCCTTCCCCCGTCGGTACTGCACCGCTGGTTCAGGAAGACACGCCCAACTGCGCGCGGAACTCGGTGAACTCCTCGAACGGGAAGCGCCCGTGGCCGGGGTTGCGGTTCGAGTACCCCGCGTACTCCCCCTCCAGCACCCACCCCCGCTCGCCGTCCCACCGCCACGCGTAGTCGTCCTCCGGCACCGCCTGCATGAGCTGCGCCGCCATCCGCGCCGCCTCCTCGCCGCGGAAGAGCCCGAGCCGCTCGAACGCACCGGCGACGACCGCGCGGTGCTCGGCGAGCAGCGCCGTCTCGTCCGACCCGTGCCCGACCCACCGCGCGAGCAGCAGCAGGCCGACATCGGCCGGAAGCGGGTGCTTCGCGGTGCGCATTCGCGCAACGACGGCCTCGACCTCGCTCCACCGCAGGCAGAACGGGTGCCAGCGGGCCTGGTCCCAGTGTCCCAGCTCCAGCGAGAGGTACGGCAGGTCCTCGTCGTCGTCATCCTCGCCGCTCTGCAGGTACAACTCGTGCAGGGTGATCTCGAAGTTCAGCTCCAGCCCGAGCCACCACCCGTCGCGGACGGGCAGGATGACCTGCGCGGATTCGAGATCGTCCTCGTCGTCGGCCGGTTCGAGGTCGTTGAGCCGCCACGCGAGCTGCTCGCCGGCCTCCTCGAAGTCGAACCCGTCGTGGTCGTCGAACGCGTAGCACCGCCAGAACTCCGGCTCCCGGACCGCGGCGACCAGCGTGTGCTCAGCCAGCTCCATGGCGCCGGACTCTATCGACCGAACGCAAGCGCGAATAATGGGCGGGATGAAGCTGCTGCTGCCGGACAGCATCGACCTGGACCTGACCGTACCGACGGATGTCACCGCCGTCCGCTACGCCGTCGACGCACCCGTCCCCGACGAGCACACGGACGCCGAGGCGCTGGTCGTCTGGGGCAACTCCGCGCCCCAACTGCGCGATTCGGCCACCCGCCTGCCCCGCCTGCGCTGGATCCAGACCCTCGCGGCGGGCCCGGACGCGGTACTGGCGGCGGGCTTCCAACCGGACATCCTCATCACGTCCGGACGCTCATTGCACGACCTGACCGTGGCCGAACACGCACTTTCGCTCATCCTCGCCGCCGCGCGCCGCCTCAACCTGCTCATTCGCGCACAGGTCGGCCACCGCTGGGCCGGCGAACTGGGCGGCCTGCAGCCCGTGGCCCCGCCCGGCACCTTCCGCACCCTGCGTGGCGCCAACGTCACGATCTGGGGCTTCGGCGGCATCGCGGCGACCCTGGCCCCGCACCTGACCGCGCTCGGCGCGAACGTCACCGGCATCGCCCGCCACCCCGGCGACCGGGCCGGCTACCAGGTGCTGGGCGTCGGCACCCTGCCCACGGTCCTGCCCACCACGGACGTGCTCGTCATGATCCTGCCCGCCACCGACGAGACCCGCCACGCCCTGAGCGCCGACCAGCTGTACCTCCTGCCGTCCCACGCCTGGGTGATCAACGTGGGCCGCGGCGCCACGGTCAACGAGTCGGCGGTCCTGGCCGCAATCCGCGCCGGCCGCATCGCCGGCGCCGCCCTGGACGTGTTCGAAACCGAGCCGCTGCCGATCGACTCCGGCCTGTGGGACGAGCCGAACGTCATCATCACGCCCCACGCCGCCGGCGGCCGCCCGATCGGCGCCGCCGCCCTGATCACCGAAAACCTGACCGCCCTGCGCACCGGTGCCCACCTGCGCAACATCGTCGACCGGTGAATCAGAAAATGCGCCGCCCGTGCGCGTCGGGGACGCCGGACTTGCGCAGGAAGTACGTGTTGATCTGATCGCGCCACTCGATCGCCGAACGCTCCTGTTCGGCCAGCCGTTCGCTCACCCGCTCGTGCAGCCCGGCCCCGACCAGCTCGGGCGCCAGCTCCGACCACCGCCGCCGCATCCGCGCAACAGCCGCCGCGCCGGCGAAGTGCGCATCATAGATGTGCTGAATGACGGTGGTTCCAGAGCGAAGCACGTGTTCGTACGGCACGTGGTGGAAGAACAGCAGCAGCTCGTCCGGGCACGTGGCGAGCGACTCGTACTCGTCGCGCCACGGCACCGGATACTGCCCCGTGAACCCGGTCCCCGTGGCCCGCGTGCGGTCGACGCCGACCCCGTCCCGGTCCGCGAAGTGGTACGTCCCCCACCGGCTGTACTCGTACCCGTCCACATCCGGCCCGTAGTGATCGCCCGGATGCACCATGAACCCGGCCCCGAGCGGCGCCGTGTACTGCTCATACACGCACCACGACCGGTCCATCAGCGCATGCAACGTCGCGCGCGCCGCATCCGGAAAGGTGAGCGAAATCCACTCGTCGAGCACCGCGACCGGATCGAGCGAGGGATCCCAGGCCAGCCGCCCGGCCGCGTACAGGTTCGCCTGCGCCAGCGGATGCCCCGTCCAGTAGGCGTCCTCGCCCACATTGGACACCGTCACGACTGCGTCCACACGATCGGCCACAGTGGACAACGCCGACGTCCACATAGGAGGCAGGTAGCACAGGTGCCGCTGCTGCCCCGTGTACTCCTGCGTCGCCTGCAACTCCACCGCCAGCCGCGTCGCGGGCATCGCGAGCAGCACCGGTGAGACCGGCTCGCGGGTCTGGAAGTCGATCGGCCCGTGCTTGACCTGCACGACCACGTTGTCCGCGAACCGCCCGTCGAGCGGCGCGAAGTGCTCGAACGCCGCCCGCGCCCGATCGGTGGACCGGTCCCGCCAGTCCTGCCGATGGTTGTACACAAACGCGCGCCAGTACACCTCGCCCCCGAACGGCGCGAGCGCGGCGGCCAGCACGTTCGCCCCGTCGGCATGCGTGCGCCCATAGGCATACGGCCCCGGCTGCCCTTCGGAGTCCGCCTTGACGACGAACCCGCCGAAGTCCGGGATGCGCGCATACACCTGCCGAGCCGCCGCCGCCCACCAGTCCCGCACCCGCCCATCACACGGGTCGGCGGTGTCGAGCCCGCCGAGCATCATGGGCGAGGCAAAGGACACCGAGAGCAAAACCCGGATATGGTACGGCCTGAAGCGCCCCGCCAGCACCGCCACCTCCCCGATCCGCTCGGTGAGCAGCCGCGCCTCCCCCGCGTGCACGTTGACGTTGTTCACCGACACCAGGTTGATCCCGGTCGAGGCGAGCAGTCGCGCATAGTCGCTCACCCGCCCGAGGTCCGAGGTCAGCGCCCCGTCCTCCCAGAAGACCGACCCGCCCGAGTACCCCCGCTCCACCTGTCCCATCACGGGGTGCACGAACACGTTGTCCCAGTGCTGCACCACCCGCCGCCCCTTGACCGGCCGATGCGTCTCCGCCCCGAAGTCCCCGGCGACGCGCAGCGAGTGAAACGCCCCGTACATGAGCCCGGCCTCGTCCGCCGCGACCACGGTGGTCACCCCGCCGACCCGCGAGATCGTGTACGCCTCCGCCCCAAGCCCACACTCCGGATCGAGCCGCAGCACCACGCCCTCGCCAACGCCCCACTCGCCGCCGGCCAGTCCTGGATCGGGCCGAGCCGCGACCTGCGGCAGCCACGCCGGATGCACCCAGCTCACGACCGCCCCACCCCGTTCACGACCGCACCGCCACCACGAACTCCGCCCGGCAATACGAGGCGGCGCGGATCGGCGGGCCGGCTGGACGCCTGATCTCGGCTCGCTGACAGCCCGCCGCAGGCAGCGCACGACACCATGGTTCGACAGGCACACGCGCCGCCATTTCGACCGCCGCCCGCCGCGCACGGCACCGCCGCACGACAGGCACACGCGCCGCCACCATGCCGACTGCAGCCCGCAACGCACGACATCGCCGCACGGCTCGAACCGGCACCGTCACCGTGAGAGGCGCAACGCAACACCACGCGGGGCGCATCGGCGGACTCTCCGGCCGCGACGGCAACGTGGCGGGTCATGCCCGCTCCACCACGGCGACCGCGAGCGGGCACAGCACGACGGCCTCCTGCACCGCGGCGCCGTTCAGCAGGTCTACGCCCGGGCCCGGCACCGCGACCCCGAGCAGCGCACGGCACCACCACACGGCCCGAACCAGCACCGCGACCCCTAGCAGCGCACCGCGGCACCGCGCGCGGTGGATCAGCGCGCGACGGCTCGGGGCGCGACGGCTCGGGGCGCGACGGATCAGCGCACGGCGGATCGGCGGACTGGCTGGACGCGGCGGCGACGACGGGGCGGGTCATGACAGGTCCACCACGGCGACCGCGAGCGGGGCCAGCACGACCGCATCCTCCACGGCGGCGCCCGTCAGTAGGTCGACGCCCGGGCCCGGCACCGTGACCGTGGCCGTGCGGGCGTCCGAGTGGTTGAGCAGGAACAGGTAGCGGTCGCGCCGCGTGGCCTCGACGTACGGCGGGGCGCCCTCCAGCACCGGGGACGCGCCCGCGGCCCGCACGGCGCTCAGCAGGGTGTCGCGCAGGGCGGACGGTTCCAGGCGGGTGCCCAGGTAGACGACGCGGCCCGCGCCGAAGTCGTTGCGGATCAGCGCCGGGCGGCCCGCCAGGTCGCCGGTGGTGTACTCGCCCAGGACCGTGGCCGTCTCAGGGTGCAGGCTGTCCTGCCACCAGTCGGCGGTCGCGGTCGTGCCGTCGGCGAACTCGACCTCGAACGTCTCCCCCTCTCGCGCCGGCCAGTACTCGTCTATGTATGCCCCGATGAGCCGGCGGAACGCCCCCGGGTAGGCGGGCTGCCGAACCTGGTTGTCCCGATCGACGACACCGGAGAAAAAGGAGATCACGACGGTTCCGCCGGCCTCCGTGAACTCCTCGAGCGCCGCGGCGAACCCGTCATGGACAAGGTACGCGCTGGGTACGACAAGAATCCGGTACGGCGACAGGTCCGAGCCGAACGACACCAGGTCCACCGCGTAGTGCGCCTCCAGCAGCGGCCGGTAGAACGACTCGGCAATCCACGCATAGTCGAAGTCGTTGCGGGGCAGGCCGTGCGTGACCTCCAGGCCCCACCAGGCGTCCCAGTCGAACAGGAGCCCGACGTGCGCTGAGGAAGAGCACGAACCCACCACAGGCGCGAGGCGCCGCAGTTCGTTGCCCAGCGCCACGACCTCGGCCCACGTGCGGGAGGACGTGCCCGAGTGCGGCAGCATCGCCGAGTGGAAGCGTTCGTGGCCGCCGCGGGAGGCGCGCCACTGGAAGAACAGGACGCTGTCGGAGCCGTGGGCGAGCGCCTGGTACGAGCCGAGCCGCATCCGCCCCGGCCGCTTGACGTTGTTCACCTTCCACTGCGAGACCGCCGACGCCGCCTGTTCCATGAGCAGCCACGGCTCGCCGCGCAGTGAGCGCATCAGGTCGAAGTTGAGCGCCGCCGCCACGTGCGAGTCGGCCACGCCCGGGTCGGGGTAGATGTCCAGCGCGACCGCGTCCTCGAAGCCGGCCCACCGCCAGTAGTCGGCGTGGCGGTAGAAGCGCATGAAGTTCGTGACGATGGGGAGGTCGTCACGGTACCGCCGGACCGCGTCCCGTTCCGCGACGAAGCACTCCAGCAGCGCGTCGGAGACGAACCGCTTGAAGTCGAGGCGCCGAGCGGGGTTCGACCACGAGCGCGGCACCGACGGTGGGCCGACCTGCTCCCAGTCGGTGTAGCGCTGGCCCCAGAACCGGGTGTACCAGGCGTCGTTGAGCGCGTCGAGCGACCCGTAGCGCGACTGCAGCCACGAGCGGAACGCCACGGCCGACGACGGGCCATAGGACGTCGGCCCGTACTCGTTGCTGATGTGCCACATCGCCAGCGCCGGATGCCCCGAGTACCTGGCGGCGAGCCGGTCGGCGATGCGCACGGCGTGCGACCGGTACCGCGGCGACGCCGGGTCGTAGTGCAGCCGGTTGCCGAACCCGAACCGCGAACCGTCCTCCATGACGGGCAACACCGAGGGATCGTCCTGCGACAACCACACCGGCGGCGCCATGGTCGGCGTGGCCAGGTCGACGCTGATCCCGCCCGCGTGCAGCAGGTCCATCACCTCGTCGAGCCAGCCGAACTCGAACCGCCCCGGCGAGGGTTCCAGCGACGCCCAGGCGAACACCCCGACGGTGACCAGGTTGACGCCGGCCCGCCGCATGAGTTCGACGTCCTCCTGCCACACCGCCCGGTCCCACTGCTCGGGGTTGTAGTCCCCGCCGAACGCGAACCCGCCAAGCCGCTGCCGCAACGTGTCCATCCGCGCATTCACGCCACGAACCGCCGCTCGATGTCCGCGCACATCGGCCGGCACACGAGCAGAAGCGCGGCAATGAACAACGACGCCGGCAGCAGCACGAACGCCTCCGACGCCAGCACGGTGATCGCCCCCGCGCTCAGCAACAGTCCGGCCGTGCCCAAAGCGACACCGGGCCGGTGCGCGAGAAAGTACGCAGCCAACCGCGCAACGTCGGAAGCGCGGAACACGTACAGCGACGAAATCACCACAGCGTTCACGCTCCAGAGCAGGATGACCGAGGCGAGCACCACCAGCAGCCAGAACCACCACCCCGGAACCCCCGCGGCCGTCCGGTTGACGAGCGAAACGAACAGCACCGCCAGCACAACCAGCGCCGGCAGCCAGACGCGCAGCACACCGAGCACATTCAGCCGGTACCCGCGCAGGAACGTCCGCGCCGGGTGCAGATCCGCGAGGTCGGACCCCCGCCGGTGCACGGCGTAGACAGCGGCTGAAGCGGCCGGCCCGAGCGGGACCGCGCACAACACGAACAGCGGCACATTGCGACCGTCCGGAGCGAGCAGCAACAGCACCACCAGCCCGGGCGCCGCCGCCACCACGAACAGCACCTCGACGACGAACAGCGTGTAGACCAGCGCGGAGAACCGGGCAAGCGTCGTCACGCAACATCACCGCCGAACAACCGGGCATCGTCGAACCACGGCGGCGTCTCGTCGCACACCGCGCTCACCTCGACCAGCGTCACCTCATGCAGCCCCAGCACCAGATCCAGCTCGACCCGCCCCCCGACCACCGGCACACTGCGATGCGTCCGCACCGGCTCCGCCGCCTCTCGCAACGCGTCGAGCTGACGGGGCAACGGCGAAGCGGGCCGCCCCATGGCCGCCCAGGCCGCCCGAGCGTTCCCCGCCTCCTCGGAGACAGAAGAACGCGCAACAAAGGCGGAGGCAGACGCGCCGATGGGCACCGACAACCGCACCCGATGCCCGTGCACAGGAGACCGCCCGGTGTGATCGACCGGCGCCCAGGCCAGCACCGTCACCTGACCGGACGCGTCCCGGGTGACCAGAAAATCAGCACCGCGCGCCAGCACGTCAGGCCCCATACGCGCCAGAAACGCGTACAGGTGAAAGGTCGGCTTCTTGATCTGCCGATGCGTCAGCAGCCCGAACCCGCCATGGAACAGCGCCGCCGGCACCCCCGCCTCCTCGAACGTGTCGCAGAACGTCCAGTACGAGAACGAGTCCACAAGATCGCCCGCCGCCGCGACCACCGGCGCCAGATAGGCCGCGTGAAACGCCGTGTCGTGGATCGGGTTGTCGGGCCGGTACGACGAGCTGAACTCCGTGATGTGCACCGGCAGCCCGTCCAGCGACGTCCCGGCGAGGGCCTTCCGCGGCGCCCCGAACTGCTCCAGCAGCGCCGCGGAGGGCCGCAGCGTCTGGTACGACAGAAACGGCACCGCCTGCGCGGGCCCGGAGGTGTAGGCGTGCCGGCTCACGAAGTCGACCGGCACCGAACGAGCGGCCACGAAGTCCGCGAAGCGCAGCAGCCACTCGTCCGAGGCCCCGGGCGACAACGCCGGCCCGCCCACCTGCAGCGACGCGTCGACGGACTTCACCGCGGACACCGTCAGCTCGTACAGCCGGTGGTAGGCGTCCTGGTCCGCGCCCGGCCAGAACACCGTCAGGTCCGGCTCGTTCCAGACCTCGATCGGCCAGGTGCGCACCTCGTCGAGCCCGTACCGGTCGACGAGGTGCGCCATGAACGCCCGCACGAGCGCGGTCCACTCGGCCGGCGACGAGGGCGGCGTCACGTTCCCCTGCCACCAGAAGACCGTCTGCGAGCCGGAGCCGAGCGCCGCCGGGGTGAAGCCGAGCTCGACGAACGGCCGCACCCCCAGCGTGAGGTAGGCGTCGACGACCTGGTCGACGTACGTGAACGCGTGCGCCACCCGCCGCTCGCCGCCGAACTGGTACGGGCGGTAGACGCCGACGCCGTCGCTGAGCACGCCGTGCTGGCGGATGTGCCGGAACCCGATCTCCCGCTGCACGAGGGCGAGGGAGTCCTGGTAGTCGCGGCGCAGGGCCAGCTCGAACCGCCCGGCGCCGACGGAGTGGCGCCAGGCGTCGGTGAGGCGGCCCGAGGGCCGGTCCGGCACGAGCATCGGGGCGGTCACTCAGCCGTGCGCCTTCTTGTACCGCTGGTACGCGGCGTTGACCGTGTCGACGTACTTGTCCATGTTCTTGCCCTTGAGCTCGCTGACGTACGCGTTCCACTCCGACAGCGGCCGCTGGCCCAGGATGAACTTGAGGGTCTGCTGGTAGACGGTGTCCTTCAGCCCGGTCTCCCACAGCGTGGCCTGCTCGCGCTCCTCGGCGCTGAGCGGCCGCGGCGGCGGCTGGGGCCGGTTGGTGCGCTTGTTCATGACCTCCTGGAAGGCCAGCTCCTCCTTGGGGAACTGGGAGTTGAGCAGCTTCGTGGAGCCGCCGTAGACGAAGACGCCGTTGAAGAAGCCGTACTCGACCTGGAGGTTCTTGGTCCCGGACGGGTTGAGCCCGCCGAAGTTCACGTCGCTCGCGAGCTTCAGCGAGCCGTCCTCGACGCTGCCGGTGTAGGTGGTGCCCTCGATGCCCCACTTGGCGAACAGCTTGCCCTCGGGCGAGTAGAACAGCCAGTCCATGAACTGCATGAGCGCGACGAAGTTCTTGCTCTGCCGGGCCTTCGCGGAGATCATCACCCCGGACTCGAGGCGGGACACGTAGATGGTCTCGCCCGTGCTGCCGGTCGGCACCGGGATCTTCAGCACCGTCGCGCCCGGGATGTTCTTGATGCTCGGCCGGATCTCGTTGACCAGCGTCTGGGCGTTGCAGCTCATCACGAACGACTTGCCGTTGGCGAACTTCTGCTTGGCCTGGTCGTCGGGCTGCGTGAAGCTCTCCGGGTCGACCAGCTTCTCCGCCACGAGCGTGTTCAGGAACTGCAGGACCTGCTTGTACTGGTCGGTCGCCCCGGCATACACGAACTTCTTGGCGCCGTCGTCCCAGGTGGTGTGCTGGAAACCCCAGCCGGCCAGGGCGCCGTAGGACGACCCGACGAGGTTGAGCAGGTTGTTGCCGCCCGGCTGGGGCGGCGTGCTCCAGCGGTCCGACAGGGGGTACACGTCGGGGTGGGCCTGTTTCATGGCCTTGAGCACGTTGTGCAGATCGTCCCACGTCTTGGGGATCGTCAGCCCGAGCTGCTGCAGGACGTCGGTGCGGATCGCGAGGGAGTAGTCCTGCCAGGCGTCCTCGTGCAGGCCGGGCAGCAGGTAGAACTTGCCGTCCTCCTGCCGGAAGCCGTCGAGGTCCGGCTCCAGCTTCCACTTCGCGACCTGCTCCTTGAAGTTCGGCATCAGGTCGAGGTGGTCGCTGACGGGCAGGATCGCGCCGGAGGCGATGTAGGCCTCCTCGTCGGGGTGGTACGTCTTCGGGATGATCAGCGGTGCGTCCCCGGACGCGACCACGACGCTGCGCTTCTGGTTGTAGTCGCTGCCCGGCACGACCGTCGACTGCAGCGTCACGCCGGTGCGCTTCTTGAGCTCCTCGAAGAAGAGCCAGCTCTCCTTGTACGGGTAGGCGGCGTTGCTGTACATCATGATGGGGAACGTCAGCGGCGCCTTCGCGGTGAATTGCTTGCCGACCGCGTAGTCGTCCATCGCCCCCTCGCGGTTCGCGCTGTAGTCGGGGGCCTTGCCGCCGTCGTCGGTCTCGTCGTCGCCCGAGCAGCCGGCCATGGTGGCAAACGCGGCGGCACCGGCGGCGCCCAAGACGGCGCGTCGAGAAAGTTGCATCGGTCCTCCTGAAAGAGACGCGTCAGCCCTTGACGGCGCCGAGGGTGACGCCGGAGACGAAGTAGCGCTGGATGAACGGGTAGACCATGACGATCGGCAGGGCGGTCAGCACGATGGTCACGGCCTGGATGTTCGCGGCGATCTGCAGCGTCATCTCGCTCGGCGCGGAGATGTCGGTGCCGCCGGTCGCCCCCGCGATGAGGTTGCGCAGGTAGATCGTGACGGGGAACAGGTCGGCGTCGTCGAGGTACAGGAACGCCGCGAACCACGAGTTCCAGAACGACACGGCGTAGAACAGCGTCATCGTGGCGACCACCGCCTTGGACAGCGGCAGCACGATGCGCAGCAGGGTGCCGTAGGTGCCCAGGCCGTCCACGGCGCCGGCCTCCTCCAGCTCGACCGGCATCGCCTCGAAGAACGCCTTCATCACGAGCAGGTTGAACACGCTGATCGCGTTGGGCAGCACGATCGCCCACAGGGTGTTGCGCAGGCCGAGCGAGCTGACCAGCACGTAGTTGGGGATCAGGCCGCCGTTGAAGAACATGGTGAAGACCGCGATGCCGACCAGCGCGGTGCGGCCCTTGAGGTGCCGCTTGGACAGCACGTACGCGTAGCAGGTGGTCAGCACCATCGAGATCAGGGTGGCCACCACGGTGTACAGGACCGTGTTGCCGTAGTTGGTCCAGAACACCGGGTCGCCCATGACGCGCTTGTACGTGGTCAGGTTGAACCCGCGCGGCCACAGGTTCACGTCGCCGTTCTGGATGTGCTGCTCGTCGCTGAACGAGCGGGCGACGACGTTGACGAACGGGTACAACGTGAGCACCACGACCCCGGTCAGGACGACCGCGTTGACGACCCTGAACGCGCGGCTCACCACAGGCTCGCCCCGACCGTGCGGCGCGAGATGAAGTTGGTGGTCAGCACCAGCGTGAGGCCGATGACGGACTCGAACAGCCCGATCGCGGCCGCGTAGCTGAAGCTGCCGGAGACCACGCCGACCCGGTACAGGTACGTGGAGATGACGTCGGCGGTGGGGTAGGTCAACGGGTTGTACAGCAGCAGGATCTTCTCGAAGCCGACCGCCATGAACGTGCCGACGTTGAGGATGAGCAGCGTCATCATCGTGGGCCGGATGCCGGGCAGCGTGACGTGCCAGGTCTGGCGCCACCGGCCCGCGCCGTCGATCTTCGCGGCCTCGTACAGCTGCTGGTCGATCGTGGTGAGCGCCGCGAGGTACAGGATGGTGCCCCACCCGACGGTCTGCCAGACCTCCGAGGAGACGTAGATCGTGCGGAACCAGCCGGGCTGCTGCAGGAACGAGATCGCGTCCCCGCCCAGCGCCTTGATGCCCGCGTTCACCGCGCCGTCCAGGGCCAGCAGCTGGAACACCAGGCCGGCCACGACCACGATGGACATGAAGTGCGGCAGGTAGGACACGGTCTGCACCAGCCGCTTGAGCCAGCGGGTGCGGACCTCGTTGAGCAGCAGGGCCAGCACGATCGGCAGCGGGAACGTGAAGGCCAGGGTGAGCCCGCCGATGATCAGGGTGTTGGTGAAGACGTGCCAGAACGTGGGGTCGTCCCAGAACATCTCGAAGTAGTGCAGGCCGACCCAGCGCTCGCCGAACAGGTCCCCGCCCGGCTTGTAGCGGCGGAACGCGATCACGTTCCCGGCCATCGGCAGGTACCGGAAGATCACGAAGAAGGCCAGCGGGACGACGGCGAGCGAGTACAGCTGCCAGTCCCGGCGTAGGGCCGCGCGCCAGGTGCGGCGCCGCGCTCGGACCACCATGGGCCGCCCTCCTGTCGAAACTTTCGGAAACTCCGCCGCAACGGCAAGGGCGAATGTAGATTTCTCGATGGACCGTGTCAAGGGTTCCTGGCGAAGCGCTATGACCTGCAAACACTTGCAAACGCCGATCTGTCGCAGGCGCCCTGGTAGCGCTACCATGGCGCCCGGCGCCGGGCTTCCGGCGATCGGAAACTTTCGAAGAAGGAGCGCGCAGCCGTGGCCGAGCCGGAGGACTTCGACGCGTTCTGGGCCGAGACCCTGCGCGCGGCCCGGGCCAACGCATCGATCCAGAAGCTGAGCCCGCACCCGACCCCGCTCCAGCTCCTGGAGACCTGGGACGTCACGTTCGGCGGCTTCGGCGGCGCGCCGATCCGGGCCTGGTACACGCGCCCGGCGGGCAGCGAGGAGGACCTGCCCGCCGTCGTCGAGTTCGTCGGCTACGGCCGCGGCCGCGGGCTGCCGATCGAGCGGCTGACCTGGCCAACCGCCGGTTACGCGCACCTGCTCATGGACGCGCGCGGCCAGGGCGACCAGTACGGCAACGGCGGCGACACCCCCGACCCGCACCGCGGCGCGCCCGGCGGCTCCCGGCCCACCACCGACGGCATCCTCGACCCGCACGACTACTACTACCGCCGGCTCGTCACCGACGCCGTGCGCGCCGTCGACGCGGCGCGCGCCCTGCCCGGCGTGGACCCCGCGCGGGTCGCGGCGGCCGGCAACAGCCAGGGCGGCGGGCTGGCCCTCGCCGTCGCCGGCCTGGTCCCGGACCTGTTCGCGCTGCTCACCTCGGCGCCGTTCCTGTGCGACATCGAGCGGGCGCTGAGCATGACGGAGCTCGCGCCGTACGGCGAAATCCGGCAGTTCCTGGCCGTCCACCGCGAGCGCCACGAGCAGGTGCTGCGCACGCTGTCCTATGTGGACGGCCTGCACTTCGCCCGCCGGGCGGGCGCACCCGCCCACTTCGGCGTCGGCGGGCTCGACCCGGTGTGCCCCGCGAGCACCGCGCTCGCCGCCTTCGACGCCTACGCCGGAAGCGACAAGACGCTGCACGTGTACCCGTACAACGGCCACGAGGGCGGCGAGGCACTGCACACTCTGCGACAGCTGGAGTGGCTGCCGAAACTTTCGAAGTAGACTGCCACGGCCAACATCGCGAAGGGAGATCGATGCCGCCGCACCAGCGGGCCACCATGGCGGAAATCGCCGCCGAGGCCGGTGTCTCCGTGCCCACGGTCTCCAAGGTCCTCAACGGCCGCCGCGACGTCGCCCCGGCGACCCGGGACCGGATCGAGGACCTGCTGCGACGGCACAGCTACAAGCCGCGCCGCGCCCAGCCGGCCGCCGCCGGGCTCATCGACGTGGTCTTCGTCGACCTCGGCAACTCGTGGGCGATGCAGATCCTGGCCGGCGTCGAGGAGACCGCGCACCGGGCCGGCACCGGCGTCGTCGTCTCCGCCGTGCACGGCCGCCAGCACCGCACCGAGCCGGACCGCCGCTGGCTGGACGGCCTCGCCGCGCGCCGCTCCGACGGGGTGCTGCTGGTGCTGTCCGAGCTGTCCGCGACTCAGCTGGAGCAGCTCGGCGGGCTCGGCATCCCGGTCGTCGTGATCGATCCCGTGGGGCAGCCCGATCCGGCGGTACCGTCCGTCGGCGCCACCAACTGGACCGGCGCCCTGACCGCCACGGAGCACCTCATCGGCCTCGGCCACCGCCGGATCGCGGTCGTCGGCGGCCCGGAGGACGTGCTGTGCTCGCAGGCGCGCATCGACGGGTACCGCGCCGCCATGCACGCCGCCGGCCTGCAGATCCCGCCCGGCTTCATCCGCACCGGCGACTTCACCAGCCCGACCGGCCACCGCGAGACCCTCGCCCTGCTCGACCTGCCCAACCCGCCGACCGCCCTGTTCGCCTGCTCCGACGAGATGGCCCGCGGCGCGTACGAGGCCCTCTACGAGCGCGGCCTGCGGGTGCCCGACGACATGTCCATCGTCGGCTTCGACGACCTCGAGCAGGCCCGCTGGTCGATCCCGCCGCTGACCACCGTGCGCCAGCCGCTGACCGAGATGGCCGCCCTCGCCACCCGGATGCTGCTCACCCTCGCGGCCGGCGACAAGCTCGACGCGTCGCGGCTGGAGCTGGCCACGCCGCTGGTCATTCGCAGCAGTACGGCGAAGCTGTGAGCGCCAGGCGCCGGGGCGAGGTCACCGTGGCCGCGATCGCCGAGCTCGCCGGGGTGTCCGTGCCCACCGTGTCCAAGGTCCTCAACGGCCGGGCCGGGATCGCCGCCGAGACGCGCGACCGGGTGGAGGCGCTGCTGCGCGAGCACGGGTACCGCCGCGCCGACGCCGCCACCACCACGCCGAACATCGAGGTGGCGTTCTTCGGCCTGGAGAGCCACCTCGCGATGGAGATCCTGCGCGGCGTCGAGCAGACCGTCCGCGAGCGCGGCCTCGCCGTCGGCTTCACCGACCTGCAGGGCCCCGTCCCGGGCGGCCGCCGGCCGGCCGACCGGCTGCTGGCCCGCCGCCCCACCGGCGTCATCGCGGTCAACTCGGCGTTCCGGGTCCGCCAGTACGAGCAGCTCATGGCCGGCGGCGTGCCGATGGTGGTGCTCGACCCGACCGGCGAGCCCGGCCACACCATCCCCTCGGTCGGCGCCACCAACTGGAGCGGCGGGGTCGCCGCCGCCCGGCACCTGCTCGACCTCGGCCACCGGCGGATCGCCGTGGTCACCGGGCCGATGGAGTACCTCTGCGCCCGCGCCCGCCTCGAGGCCACCCGCGGCGCCCTGGAGACCGCCGGCCTCCCGCTCGACCCGGCGCTGGTCCGCCACGGCCGGTTCACCTTCGAGGACGGCATCGAGCTCGGCCACGCACTGTTACAGCAACCAGACCGCCCGACCGCCGTCGTGTGCGGCGACGACCTGCAGGCCCTCGGCGTCTACGAGGCCGCCCGCCGCCTCGGCCTGCGCATCCCGCAGGACCTCAGCGTGGTCGGCTTCGACGACATCGAGGTGACCCGCTGGTGCGGCCCGCCGATGACCACCGTGCGCCAGCCGTTCGCCGAGATGGGCGCGACCGCCGCCCGCATGGTGCTGCGACTCGCCCTCGGCGAGCCGGTCGAGCCGGCCCGGGTGGAGCTGGCCACCGAACTCGTCGTGCGCGGCAGCACCGCCCCGCCAACCATCTGAGCACCCCGCGGCGTCCCATCGACATGCGCTGCCGTCTGCTGCTGCTCATCCCACTGCTGCTCGCCGCCTCCGCCTGCGCGGAACAGACCTCCGGGACCACCCCCGGCGGGCCCGTCACCCCGACGCCGGTCCCGCTCGACGTCGGGCCGAGTGCCAAGGTCACCGGCAACACCATGCCGACCGGGATCGTCGTGCAGGGCAAGGAGCTCATCTTGTACCTGTGGGTGGCGACCGGAGCGCCCGTCCTCGCCACCGCCAGCCGCGACTCGGCCTCCGGCACCGTCGACCCGAAGAGCGACGGGGGCATCTGCACCGGCACCACCCTGTCCGAGGACCAGAACCCGTTCTTCGGCCTGACCCAGTGCGTCGCGGGCGACGGCTCGCTCATCGAGTTCGGCGCCTACAAGGGCGAGGTGTCCCGCGTCATCGACGAGATGGACGGCAAGACCACCGACGCCACCTTCACCCGCTGGACCGGGTCCGAGCAGCCGGTCACCATCTTCTGGCTGCAGCGGCGCGGCAACCCGAACCCGTCCAACGTCGTCAACGCGCCCGGCAAGACCTCGCCGTTGCCGGCCGCGCAGTACCCCCGGATCACCGTCTACAGCACCAAGGGCAAGGCGGTCGCCTCGGCCCACATCCGGCCCGGCCAGACCGAGCAGAAGGGCGGCTGATCCGGTCAGAAGCGCAGGATCCGGTCGTCGCCGTCCTTGGGGTCGCCGCGCCCGTCCCGGTTCGAGGTGGTCACCCACAGCGAGCCGTCGGGCGCGGCGACGGCGGTGCGCAGCCGGCCGTACTTCCCGGTCAGCTCGGCCTTCGGCTGCCCCGTCTGCTCCCCGTTGAGCGGCAAGGTCCACAGGCGCTCACCGCGCAGGGCGGCGACGTACAACGTGTCCCCGATGATCGCCGCGCCCGACGGTGACGCGTCGTCGGTCGCCCAGGTCACCAGCGGGTCGGTGAACTTGCCGCCCTGCGTGTCCCCCTTGCCCTCGACGGTCGGCCAGCCGTAGTTGGCGCCCGGCTTGATCAGGTTGACCTCGTCGAACGTGTCCTGCCCGAACTCGATCGCCCACAGCCGCCCCGCCGAGTCCCAGGCCAGCCCCTGCACGTTGCGGTGCCCGAGGCTGTACACCGGCGAGCCGGCGGTGGGGTTCCCGGGCGCCGGCCTGCCGTCGGGCGACAGCCGCAGAATCTTGCCGTTCGGGCTGCTCGGGTCCTGCGCGCGCTGGCGCTGCCCGGCGTCCCCGGCCCCGACGTAGAGCAGCCCGTCCGGCCCGAACGCGATCCGCCCGCCGTTGTGGATGCCGGCCTTGGCCAGACCGCTGAAGATGACTTCGGGGGTACCGCCGGTGCCGCCCAGCTTGAACCGCACGATCCGGTTGTCGTCGGCGGCGGTGAAGTACGCGTACACGTACCCGTCCTGCGCATAGTCCGGCGACACGGCCAGCCCGAGCAGCCCGCCCTCGCCGGACGCCTGGACCCCCGGCACCTGGTACACCTGCCGCGCCGCCCCGCCCTGCGCCGGCACCTGCAGGATCCGCCCGGTGTTGCGCTCGGCGACCAGCGCGTCACCGCCGGGCAGGAACCCGATCCCCCACGGCACGTTGAGCCCGGTCGCGATCTCCTTGGCCGCCCCGAAGTCCGGCGCCTTGGCACTCGTCGAACCTTGCGGCGCCGCCGGTGCGGCCGAACTCTGCACGGGACTTTGCGCCTTGGGCGTCTCGTCCGAATTGTCGCTGTCGCTGCACCCGGCCACCAGCACCGCGCACAGCACGGCGGCCATTCCCGCTCTTCCACGCATGTCCGACTCCTACCCTCGATAGTTGAGTCACATGCAACCAGTACGGTTCCCGCGCCCGCCGGCTCAGCGCTGGTGCAGCGCCATGCGCAGGGTCAGCGGCGGGTGCGTGACCAGCGCGCGGACCCGGGAGCGGCGGGCCGCCGGGTTCGTACGCCGGGCGCTCGCCACGAGCGTGCGCAGGTGCACCGCCCAGGCGCGCAGGGCGCCCGCCCCCGCCTGCCGGACGGCGAACCGGTCGCAGGCGGCCTCGCCCCACCAGCGGCCGGCGACGGTCAGCACCGGCACCGCCAGCAGGGTGAGCCCGAGCGCCCGCGGGTCGAAGCTCAGCATCGCCCCGATCAGCGCGCCCACGCCGAGCAGGCCGGTCACGGTCCAGGCCAGGCTGTCGCGCCGGGCCAGGTGGGCGATCTCGTGCCACAGCACGAACCGCGCGCGTTCCAGGTCGCCGTCGGTGTGCTCGGTCAGCAGGATCACCGCCTTGCGCCCCAGCCACAGACAGCGATCGGAGCCGATTCCCGCCTGCAGGTGTACCTCCAGTTCCCGCAACCCCAGCCGCCCGAGCAACACCCCGGCGTCGGCGGGCAGCGGGACGAGCGCCAGCGAGCGCACGGTGACCTCCCGCCGGCGGCGCAGGATCTGCACCGGCGCCACCACGAGCGCGATGAACATCGACCCGGCGGCCCCGGCGACCACGATCTCGGGGCCGGAGGTGTCCCAGGTGACGGCGAGCAGCAGCCCGTACAGCAGCAGCCAGAACGGCAGCAGCACCCCCAGCGTCCCGACCCACCCGCGGCGCGGCACCGCCCCGGCCCGCGCGGTGACCTCGGCCAGCACCGGCTCGACGAAGCTGCCGACAACCTCCGGGCAGCACCCGGCGTGCTCGCCCACGGTCGTGCCGAGCAGCCCGGCCAGCAGGTCGGCGGTGGCCACCCGATCCCGCCCGGCCGCCTGCGCGTGCCGGGCCGCGGCCTCGATCGCGGTCCGCAGCTCACCGCCCGGCGCCACCGGCGGCCCGGCCAGGCCGGCCAGCTCGTGCCGGGCGCCGCCCTCAACCTCGGCCAGCCCCTGCAGCAGGTGGCCCGGCCCGGCACTCGACGCTCCGGCCCGCCGCGCGGCCACGGCGGCCGCCTCGATCGCACGCTTGGACTGCTCCGTCAGCCGCATGCGCGAGATGGTCCCACAGCGGCGGCAGGGCATCATCGTCGCGTGCGAGTCTTCTTCAACTTCGCCAACGACACCTTCCGCTGGGTGGACGTCCTGCGCTTCCCGCTCCCCGCGCCGCCGCCGGACGACCGTTCGTGCCTCGACCTGCTGATCCGGCACGCGTGGTACGGCACCAGCTACACCGGCGGCGAGCCGGGCGGGGATCCGGAGCGGCACGGGCGGTACAAACGCGAATGCATCACGGCGGAGAGCTTCGACCCGATCGAGCCGGACCCGGCCGAGCGGTGGCTGCGGGGCTGGTCGGTGCAGTGGGCCCCGCTCGCGGCGGCGATCGCGGAAGGACTGGAGCGCGACGTGTACGCCCCGATGCGCGCCGCCGACCGCGTGTTCCGGCTGCGGGAGCTGGGCGATCAGGCGGTACACGATGCGGGGTGGCTCCTGACGGAATTCCACGAACTGGTGCTGCTCGACCGCACCGCGGGGGCGCTGCTCCTGGTCGTCGCGGCCGAGGACTGAGCCGCTAGGTTGACCGCATGGAACTGCGCGCCGCCGTGGCCGAGGACATTCCCGCCGTGCTGGCGTTCTGGAAGGTCGCGGCCGAGGACACCAACCGGGTCGGGGACGATGCCGGCGCGGTCGCGGCGCTCATCGCGCGGGACCCGGACGCGTTGCAGCTCGCGCTGGACGGGGACGCGATCGTCGGGTGCCTGATCGCGGGGTTCGACGGGTGGCGGTGCCACCTGTACCGCTTCGCCGTGCACCCCGGGCGCCGGCGGCAGGGCATCGGGCGGCTGCTGCTCGACGCGGCCGAGGAGCGGTTCCGGGCCCTCGGCGCGCGGCGGGCCGACGCGATGGTGCTCGAGGACAACACCGTCGCGCACCGCACGTGGGCGGCCGCCGGCTACGAGCAGCAGCCGGAGTGGCGGCGCTGGATCAAGCGGCTCGGCGGATAATGGACGCGTGGGGACGCAGTACCTGACCCTGATCCTGCTCGCCGGCCTGCTCGCGGTCGTCGTCGTGCTGGCGGTGCGCGCGCTGGGCACCTGGCGCGCGCAGTCCGGCGGGGCCGAGGTGGCGGTCCGCTGCCGCGACGGGCACGTGTTCACCACCGACTGGATTCCCGGCGTCTCGTTCCGGGCGGTGCGGCTCGGCAACGTCCGGTACCAGTACTGCCCGGTCGGCCGGCACTGGACCTTCGTGACCCGGGTCGACCGCACGGCCTGAGCGCGGCAGCACCAGGCCGTCCACGAGCAGGGCGGTGCCGCCGCCGGCCATGGCGGTCCAGTGGGCCCAGGCCGGCCAGACCCCCCGCGAGTGGACATTCAACGGTCGATGAGGTCGGCCAACTCGGCGAGGTGAACCTCCAAGCGCGGGTCAGGGGACGCGATCCAAGGTCCGATCAGGTGCGGTTCGTGCCGCCCGACGATCACGGTGAACGCAGCCAACTGGTCACGTGCGTTCTCCGCTGCGGTTACCTCTTCACCGACCAGCTGCCGGGCGGCCAGGCAGAGGTCGATGCGCTCCGCCAGCCATACCGGTGCGTGGCGGGCTCGTTCCGCGGCGCCGTACGCGTCGGCGCCGGCGATCTCGGCGACCCGGGCGGCCACCTGGCTATGGCCGTGACGGCGGGCCATGCGTTCGAAGCGGGTCCACTCGCGGCCCATCGAACCCATGCGTTCGCCCCACTCCTCCAAGAGCACCATGCGCAAGGCACGCGCGGACTCGCGCATCAGATCGGTCGCCCGTCCCGGATCCGCCTCCTGCGCTTCGACGGCCTCGGACAGGCAGCGTCTCGCCTGCTGCCGCCAGACCCCGATCCGCGCCGCCACGACGTCGGGGTGGAAACGGGTTTCGGTGATCCAGGCCGCGAAGCCGGCGACGAGCTGGTCGTCGGGCTCGGCCGCGTGACCCCCGTATGCCTTGTCGAGCCCGTGGAACCAACGCCGCTCGCCGAACCTGGCGATCACCCACGACGGACCGGCCGCCGTCGCCTCGCGGACCTCCGCGGCGGTGAAGGCCAGGCCACCCACGTCAAGCGACTGGGCCCGTCCGGAACCTGCCCACCAATGCGCCAGGCCGTCACGGCGGTGCACGAGCGCGGCCAGGTCGGGATCGGCTGCGGAGAACACCGGCAGGAGGTCGATGTCGGACATCGGCCACGCCTCGCCGCGCCCGATACTGCCGCCCACCAGGAATCCTCGGATCCCGGGAACCGCGCCGAGCACGGCGACGGCCTCGTGGAGCCTCTCGTCGAGTAGTTCCTTCCAGCGCTGCACGCGCACGAGCCTAGCTGCCCGCAGATCCCGCACCGGCCAACGGCGGGGCCAAGCGGCACGACCGGACCGGGCGGGTCAGCTGAGCCAGAGCACCATCGCGTCGCCGGTTCTTGTGGCTTCGGCGAAGTAGCCGACCAGGTCCTCGTAGTAGCGGCGCAGGTGGTCCAGGGAGCCGGGGTCGTCCCAGCCGCCCTGCGGGTACAGGTCGGCCGCGGCCAGGTCGGGGCCGGTCACGCTCTGGATCAGGGCTTCGAACGGCAGGGTGGACAGGAAGGCCGAGCCGGTCGCGACCTGGTCCGGGGTCAGCAGGAAGGCGGGCCCGTAGCCCCAGTCCTCCTCGGTGAACTCCTCCTCGCCGTGCACGACGTTGACCGGGCAGCCGGCGCGCTCCAGCAGGTAGCGCAGCGCGTCCCAGGCGCGGTCGGTGCGGTGCAGCCGGTCCGCGGCCAGCTGCCCGTCGGGGCTCTCGGGTTCGTCGATCTCCGCGTCCTCGAGATCCTCGGCATACTCCATCGCCCAGTCGGGATCCTTGCGGGCCCGATCCAGCTCCAGGGGCGTGATGCGCAGGTAGTTGCCGATCATGCTCATGGATTCAGGCTATCGGCTCCGTATCATCGGGTGGCGTGAACCTCAGACTCGCCACGGTCGGGGACGCCGGGGCGCTCGCGGCCTTGCACGTGGCCACCTGGCAGGCGGCCTACCGGGGTCTCATCCCGCAGGGGTACCTCGATGCCCTCGACGTCGCCGAACGCGCCCGCGAGTGGCGGCGGCGCCTGGCCGATCCGCCGCCCACCGCGGTGGTCGTCGTGGCCGAGGACGCCGCCGGAGTGCAAGGCTTCGTCACGGTCGACACGGGCGTCGTGCGGGCGATCTACGTCCACCCCGATCACTGGAGCACCGGCACCGGCCGCCGGCTCATGGACGCGGGCCTCGACTGCCTGCGCGCGGCGGGCTGCACCGAGGCCGTGCTGTGGGTGCTGGCCACGAACGAGCGGGCGCGCCGCTTCTACGCCGCGGCCGGCTGGCACCCGGACGGCGCCGTCCAGATCGAGGACTTCGACGGTGTACCGCTGGAAGAGCTCCGCTACCGCCGGACCCTCGCATGACGGTGTGGGACGCCCACGCGGCCACGTTCGACGACGAGCCGGACCACGGCCTGCGCGCGCCGTCCGTCCGCCGCGCCTGGGCCGGCCTGCTGGCCTCGGTGCTGCCCGCGGAGCCCGCCGCGCTGGTCGACCTCGGCTGCGGTACCGGCAGCCTGACCGTCCTGGCCGCGGAGCTGGGCCATCGGGTGGTCGGCCTCGACTCGTCCCGGGCCATGCTGGACCAGGCGCGCCGGAAAGCGCCGGCGCTGCACGTCGTTCAGGCGGACGCCGACCGGCCGCCGCTCGCGCCGGGCTCGTTCGACGTGGTGCTGGTCCGCCACGTGCTCTGGTCGGTCCCGGATCCGTCGGCGACCGTCGAGCGCTGGCTGCAGCTGCTGGCTCCGGGCGGCCGGCTCGTGCTCATCGAGGGCCACTGGTCCACGGGCGCCGGCATTCCCGCCGCCACCTGTGCGGCCCTCGTCGGCCGGCACGCGTCGGCGGTACAGGTGCGGCACCTGACCGACGAGGCGCTGTGGGGCGGGCCGATCGCCGACGAGCGGTACCTCGTCACGGCGTTGTGAACACGTTCCAACAACTTCCCGCCTATTGACAACTGTCTTTACAGTCGGCGAGCATGCTGAGAGCGCTCTCACAACCGTGGAACGGGCGCTTACCCTTTCCCCCGCCCAAGGTACGAGAAGGGGCACATGCATCGTGGAAAGTCAACGTAAACGCACATGGAGGGCACTGCGAGCGGCCGCCGCGCTCGCCATCGCCGTCCCGGTCACCGTGTTCGCCGCCGCCACGGCGTCACAGGCCGTCGGGCCCGCTGTCCTGCCCGTCACGGTCACCAACAACACCGGCCGCTCCGGCGCCGTCTACCTGTACGTCCTCGGCACCAACCTCAGCACCGGCCGGCTCGGCTACGTCAACGCCGCCGGCGCGTTCAGCAACTGGCCGGCCGGCGGCAACCCGCCCACGCCCGCGCCGGACGTGTCGATCGGCGGGCCCGGCAACGGCGGCTCCGTCACCATCCAGGTGCCCCGCGGCCTGTCCGGCCGGGTATACTTCTCGATCGGCCAGAAGATCAACTTCTTCCTGACGCCGGACGGGCTCGTGCAGCCCGCGCCGTGGGCCGGCGGCGACACCAACCGCGACATCCTGTTCGACTGGAGCGAGTTCACGTACAACGACGCCGGCCTGTGGCTCAACAGCTCGCAGGTCGACATGTTCGCGATCCCGCACGCCGTCACCGTCACCAACGGCGCCGGCGCGACCAAGCGGACCGGTGACCTCGTCGCCGGCGGCCGGGACGCGGTCATCAACGGCATCAAGGCGCAGGCGGGCTGGTCCGGGTCGGTCTACACCCGCTCGGACGGCACCGTGCTGCGGGTCCTCGCGCCCGGCAAGGCGTCCGAGGCCGGTCTGCTCAGCGCCACCTACCTGGACTCGTACATCAACTCCGCCTGGAGCGCGTACGCGTCCAAGACGCTGACCGTGGTGCCGTTCGGCGACCAGCCGAACACGAAGTACTTCGGCCGCACGTCGGGCACGGTCATGAACTTCACGAACAGCGCCGGGCAGCAGGTGGCGTCGTTCCAGCGGCCGGGCAGCAGCGACGTGTGGGGCTGCGCGGGCAAGCTCTTCGCGCCCAACGACAACGTCGTCGGGCCGATCGCCCGCACGCTCTGCGCCGCCCTGACCCGCGGGACGCTGGGCACCATCGACACCCAGCCCAGCACCAACGCGGCCCAGTTCTACCAGAGCAACCCGGCCGACCAGTACGCGAAGATCATCCACGCGAACATGGTCGACGGCAAGGCGTACGCGTTCCCGTTCGACGACGTCGGCAACTTCGAGTCGCTGGTCAACGACGGCGACCCGCGCTCGGCCGGCATCGTGCTCACCTCCTTCACCGGTGGTGGCGGCGGTGGCGGAGGCGGCGGTGGCAGCACCGCGGCGGCGGGCACCATCACCGGCCCGGGCGGCAAGTGCGTCGACGTGAGCGGCGACGACACCGGCGGCAACGGCACCGCGGTGCAGCTGTGGGACTGCCAGTCCGGCGCGGTCGACCAGCGCTGGACCCACAACGCCGACAACTCGCTGAGCACGCTGGGCCGCTGCCTCGACATCAACGGCAACGGCACGGCCAACGGCACGCAGGTCCAGCTGTGGGACTGCAACGGCGTCGGCGGCCAGAAGTGGGTGCAGCAGGCCGACGGTTCGCTGCGCAACCCGCAGTCGGGCCGCTGCCTGGACTCGCCGAGCGGCAACACCGCCAACGGCACGCGCCTGCAGATCTGGGACTGCAACGGTTCCGGCGCGCAGAAGTTCGCCGTCAACGGCGGCGGCACGATCGCCGGACCGGGTGGCAAGTGCGTCGACGTGGCCGGCGACGACAACGGCGGCAACGGTACCGCGGTGCAGCTCTGGGACTGCCAGGCCGGCGCGGTGGACCAGCACTGGTTCCGGCAGTCCAACGGCTCGTTGCGCACCCTCGGCCGGTGCCTGGACATCATCGGCAACGGCACCGCCAACGGCACGCAGGTCGAGCTCTGGGACTGCAACGGCGTCGGCGGGCAGAACTGGACGCAGCAGGCGGACGGCTCGCTGCGCAACCCGCAGTCGGGCCGCTGCCTGGACTCCCCGAGCGGGGCGACCGGCAACGGCACGCGACTGCAGATCTGGGACTGCAACGGCACTGCGGCGCAGAAGTTCGCGCTGAGCTAGAACACTGGACGGCGGCCCTGAACAGGGCCGCCGTCCTCCTATCGATTGAACTGGAACCAGTTGAGGTTCACGAAGTCGGTGCCCGCGGTTCCGGTGAACGTCAGGTACACCGTGTGCACGCCGGTCGCCGACCCGGACAGGTTCGTGGTGGTGCTGACCCAGGCCTGCCAGCCGCCGGTCGAGCTGACCGGGACACTGGCGACGATCGGCCCGGTGGTCGAGTCGAGGCGGTACTGGATGGTCCCGCTCGAAGCGCCGGAGGCCAGCCGCGTGGTCACCGACACCGCGCTCGGCGTGCCGAAGTCCACATTGGAGTACGAGAGCCAGTCCCCCGGCGTCACGTAGCCGACGTTCTGGCCGCCGCCGGTGTCGGTGCACGCCTCCGTCTGGATGCCGGACTGGCCGGCGAAGCTCTCCGCCTGCCGCACGCCGTACGCGTTGGGCAGCCCGGCGCCGGCGGTGAACTGCAGCCAGTTGAGGTTCACGAAGTCGACGCCCGCGGTGCCGGTGAACGTGAGGTACAGCCGGTGCACGCCGGTCGCCGAGCCCGACAGGACCGTGGTGGTGCTGACCCAGGTCTGCCAGCCGCCGGTCGAGGTCACCGGCACGCCGGCGATCACCGGCCCGGTGGCGGAGTCGAGGCGGTACTGGATGGTGCCGCTCCCCGCCCCCGAGGCCAGCCGGGTCGTGACCGAGGCCGGCGACGACGTGCCGAAGTCGAGGTCGTAGGCGAGCGTGTCACCGGGCGCGATGTAGCCGACGTTCTGCCCGCCCCCGGTGTCGGTGGTGGTCTCGGTCTGCGTCCCGGACTGCGCGCTGTAGCTCTCGGCCTGGATCTGCGTGTACGCGCTGCGCGTCACCGGCGGGGTGCTGCCCCACGGGACCTGCGGCGAGGCGTAGAAGTTGATGCCCTGCGCCGTCCACCGCGGACCCTGCGCGCCCAGCCGCACCTTGAACGTGTCCCAGCTGCGGGCCGACTGCGGCGACCACGCCAGCTCGGCCAGCGCCGGCATCCGCGGGAACGCCATGAACTCGATGTCGGCCAGCTTGGTGAGCGTCTCGGTCCACATCGGCGCCTCGACGCCGAGGATCGCGCTGGCCGGCACGCCGGTGAGGTACGCGCCCGGGTCCCAGTTGTACGCGGTCTGCACCTCGATCAGCCCCGCCCACGACTGCCCGAGCGGGGTCGAGCTGGTGTACTTCATGTCGAGGTACGCCTTGTTCGCCGGCGACATCAGGATCTTGTCGCCCTTGCTCACCGCCGCGCTCAGGTCCGCGTCCGAGGTGGACGTTCCCCAGAACTGCGCGACCCGGTTCGCCGTGTGGTTCGCCTGCCCGATCTGGTGCCAGCCGACGACGGTCTTGCCGGCCGCGCCGACGAAGGGCTGCACCCGGTTCATGAACGCGGTGTAGTCCGCCGCCGGGGTGCTGGCGGCCTCATCGCCGCCGACGTGCAGGTACGGCCCGGGCGTCAGGGCCGCCAGCTCGTTGAGCACCTGCTGCACGAACGTGTACGTGACGTCCTTGGCGACGCAGAGCGAGCTGAACCCGACGCTCGTCCCGGTGTACAGCGGCGGCGCCGTGTCGTTGCAGTTGAGCTGGGCGTAGGAGGCCAGCGCGGCGTTCGTGTGCCCCGGCATGTCGATCTCGGGCACCACGGTGATCTGCCGCGCCGCCGCGTAGGCGACCAGGTCGGAGTACTGCGCCTTGGTGTAGAACCCGCCCGCGCCGCCGCCGACCTGGGTGCTGCCGCCGATGGTCGTCAGCTGCGGCCACGCGTCGATCACGATCCGCCAGCCCTGGTCGTCCGACAGATGCAAGTGCAGGACATTCATCTTGTACTGCGCGATCTCGTCGATATACCGCTTCACCACGTCGGGCGCGAAGAAGTGCCGCGACACGTCGAGCATCGCGCCCCGGTACCCGTACCGCGGGTAGTCGACGATCCGCCCACCCGCGACGGTCCACGGTCCACTCTGGACGGTGCGCGCCTCGATCGACGCCGGCAGCAGCTGCCGCAGCGTCTGCACCCCGTGGAACAGCCCGGCCACGGTCTGCGCCCGCAGCGTGACGGCGGCGGCGGTCACGTCGAGCTGGTAGCCCTCGGTGCCCACGCTGGCGTCGGCCCCGGACAGCAGCAGCGCGATCCCGCTCGCCGGCGTCCCGGTGGTGGTGGAGACCGGCAGCGCGTACCCGGTCGACGGCCGCAGAATCCCGGCCAGATAGTTCCCGACGTCGGTGGCGCCGGCCGCGGTCTGGATCGCGGCGCCGGACGGCAGCGTGTAGGTCACGCCGGCTGCGGGCTGCGCCGACACCGGCACGGGCACGACGTCGGCCAGCCCGGTGGCGGCCCCGGCGGGCGAGGCCGGCAGCGCGACGACACCGGCGAGGACGGCCGCCACGGCGGCGGCGGAGGCGAGCAGCAGGTTGCGCGGGGAACGGTGCACGGCATCCTCCAGCGAAACTGTTAAGTTTCCTGCTAGTTTGACGGCACGCTATGTCTCCCACGACACGCTGTCAAGGACTCAGGCGGCGCCGATCCGGCTCCCGTCCGGCGCGTAGACGTAGCCGTCGGAGCTGTACCAGCAGCCCGGCACGCCGTTGTAGTCGCCGTGGTAGCCGCCCGAGCCGAAGTGCGGCTCGGGCGCGTCGCCGAACGGCTGCAGGTGCTCCGCGCCGGGGTCGTAGGAGCCGAAGTCGGCCTCGGTGTAGTCGTCCATCGGTGTCTCTCCGTACCTCAAATCAGTCTCTCCGTACCTCAGATGAGCGATCCGTCGCCCGGCTTGCGGGCGCGGAACAGCTCGGGATCGAGCCGGTTGTCACTGTGCTGCTCGGGCGCGGGTGCAACCGGCGCCGGCCGGTGGCACGGCCAATGTTCGGCCACCCACTTCCTGGGGTTCTTCCACCAGGGCGGCGACGGCTCCGGCGGCGGCACAAAAGCGGCCGGTACCGGGACGGGCGGCGGCGGGACCGGCAGGTCGAACGGCTCGATCGCGATCTCCAGGCACGCGTGCGACGTGACGATCGGGTCGATCTCGTCCACGGTGTCCACGCCGACCACGGCGGTGAACTGCGCGACCGTCCCGGCTGCCGCTGACCACAGGTCGAGCCGGTCCGCCCGCGGCACCACCCGCACCGTCCCCGGCCGGATCCGCAGCGCCGGACCGGGCTCGGCGGTCGCCTCCGCCCAGGGCGGCGGGTCGAACGACGACGGGCGGGGCTGCTGCACGTCCGGGCCGACGTCGGTCCAGACGTCGCGGACCCAGCGGTCCAGCTGCTCGCCCGCCCACTCGTGCATCTGCTCGGCGAGCAGGTCCAGCTCCGGCGGCGGCGCGGACGGGCCGGCGCTGACCCAGCCGACGACCGCGAACAGCGGCCGCCCGCCCGCGTCGTGGCCGAGGTCCTCGCTGACCTCGGCGACCCGCAGCGCGGCGGCGACCACGCGCTCGCCGTCGACGACAGCCTGGACGAAGCGTGGTGCGGCGTCCCGGCGGTGCGGCCGGGTGCCGAGCGCGGCGGCGACCAGCGGCCCGTACCGGGCGGGCGCGCGGCCGGACGGCACCGCCCGCCACCAGGAGTCGGCGTGCCACAGGCGGCAGTAGACCAGCGGCGCCCAGCCGGGTTCGGGGGTCACGGCACGTCCGGGGTGGTCGGGTTGAGCACGGTCCCGTCCTGGATCAGCGGCAGGTGCCCGATCTGCTCGCCGAGCAGCGCGGACCGGTGCGTGTCCACCTCGAGCTGCTCGCGCAGGGCGGCCAGCGCGGCCTTGGCCTGGCGGGTGGCCTTCGCGTGCGCCTCGATCTTGGCCGACGAGCTGAACACCCGGTTCCGGTACTGCTGCTCGTCCCGCTCGGCCTGCGTCAGGGCCTTCTCCGCCTCGGCGATCGCGCGGCGGGTCTCCACCACGGCCGGGCCGAGCCGGCACAGCAGGGTGTACGCGATCGGGTGCATGAGGTTGTTCGGCGCCACGCTCGGCGCGTCGACCTTCTGGGCGTCGGGCGACCCGAAGTACCCCAGCCGCACCGGGCAGATCATCGCGCTGATGCCGCGCTGGAATGCCAGCGGGAACAGCAGCCGCACGTCCTCGACGAGCTCCTTGAACAGCACGTCCTCGGCGTGGCCCTGGAAGCGCGGCCGCAGCAGGTCGGCCTTGGTCAGCAGCACCACGATCGACGGAAGCGCCTTGCCCTCGGCCCTCCGCTCGCGGATCTCCCGCTGCAGCTGGGTGCTGATCGCGGCGATCTTGGTGCTGCGGTGGGTCCGTTCGAGGTTCTCGGCCGTGATCCGCTGGGTGAGGTGCTCGCAGCTGACGACGGCGTAGACGGTGTCCGCCGCCCGCAGCTGGGCCCGCATGGGTACCACGTCCGGGTTGTCGTCGTCGGTGGTGAGCAGAGCGCCGCCCCGGTAGTCCAGCATGTCGAAGTTCAGCCACGGGTCGATGCCGGCGTTGAGCACGAACGGGTACTGCTGCGCGCCGTCCTCCCGGGTCGGCGGCGGGAACGTGCCGCTGCTGCACAGGTCCTCCCACTCGGCCAGCAGGCGCAGGTCGAGCTTGCGCTCCCGGCAGTACAGGAAGAAGCCGTTCATCAGCCCGGCGGCCAGGGTCGCGTACATGCCGAGCAGGTAGCTCGACTTGCCGCAGCTGGTGGTGCCGAGCATGGCCACGCTCAGGGTCGGGGTCTTCGTCATCGGCTCGCCTCTCGGGACGCGTCGGTCAGAACGGGACGCAGGGCCAGGTCCAGGCGTTCGACTAGCGCGCGGGTGCGATCGCGCCGGTCCCTCGCGGCCGTCGCGGCGGCTTCGGCGGCCTCGGCGGCCAGGCGCCGCCGCCGGCCGGCGCCGTAGGCCAGCGCGCCCGCCGCCACGATGCCCACGGGCGCGCTCAGGGCCATCGCGACGCCGGTCCCGATCAGCAGCGCCGGGTGCACGGGCGAGTGCTTGCCGGCCTCGGCGGACTCGGCCGCGGGTTCGGCGGGGGCGAGCCAGTGGCGCAGCGACCAGAGCAGGCCGGCGACCGGCTCGCGCGCCGGCAGGAGCAGCGCGGCCACCCGGTCGTCGCCGGCCACGCCGTCCAGGAACGGCCGCAGCCGGTCGGTCGCGGCGCGCACCGGTTGGGAGATCAGGAAGGTCACCGGGCAGGCCACCCCGGCCGGCCGGTCGGCCAGGCCGTGCTGCAGGTTGACGAGCACCGGCCGCAGGTACGCGGGGCCGTCCGGCCCGGCCAGCCGCTCGGCGCCGAGGCAGACGAGGAAGCCGTCGGCGGCGCGGAGGCGCTCCCCCACCTCGCCGGCCGGGGACAGCAGGTCGGCCCCGGTGAGCGTGTCGCGGGTGACGGCCAGCTCGTCGGCGCCGTCCACGGTGAACACCGTCGTGCCGTCCGGCTCGCCCGGGCGCAGCGCGAGGCCGTCCATGCCCGCGGCGAGCGCCGCGAACGCGCGGTCGGCGGCGGCCAGGTCGGCGTCGCCGTCCGGCCCGCCGAGCACGGCCAGGCGCCGCCCGGGCAGGGTGGGCCCGGCAGTGGCTTCGGGGGCGACCCCGCCGAGCAGGTCGACGATGGCGGCCACCCCGTGCCCGATCGCCCGGTCGAGGGGACCCGGCGCGGTCACAGCAGGGACCGGCCGTCGGGATCGTAGCGGTGGCGCGTCGCGGGTGCGGCCTCCAGCGCGGCCCGCGCCGGGTCCACGGCCGTCACCGCGGCCTCGGCGTCCGCGACCGCTCCGGTGCCGGCCAGGGCCTCGGCGAGCTCCGCGAACAGCCGGATGTGGTGGTCCGCGGCGCCGGCCCGCGCGGCCGCGGCCAGCTCGGCCAGCGAGCGCCCGGGGTCGTCGCGCACCTGGTCGAGGTCCGCGGACGACGCCGGGGCCAGCAGCGCGAGCGCCCGGCGGAGCTCGGCCAGGGCGCCGGCCGCGTCGCCGGCCTCGATCCGGCGGCGGGCGCGGTGCAGCACGTGGTACGCCGGATCGACCATGGCGTTGAGCGACAGGGCCCCGTCCAGCCGCCCGCGCTCGCCCACGATGCCGGAGGCGCGCACGGCGTCGTCGATGCGCTCGGCGTACCCGGCGGAGTTGATGAGGTGGTAGCAGTCGATGGCGGTGACCGCGCACAGGACGGCCGCCCGGCTGGCGAGTTCGTGGTTGAGCTCGGCGAGCGTGCGGGGGTCGCTCGGGCTGGGCAGCTGGAACGTCTCGGCGGTCGGCGAGGTCGCGTTGAGCCGGGCCAGCTCCTGCGGCGTCCACCAGGCGGCGTCGGGGAACCGCAGCGGCAGCACGCCCTCGGCGTCGGTGACCGGCTGGGACGAGCCGGGCACGAGGTTGCAGCCGCCGATGCGGATCTCGAGCCGCTCCTTGGCCAGCATCGGCTCCAGGGTGATCACCGGCAGGCCGCGCAGGTCGGACTCGTACAGGTCGCTGTGCGGCCAGCGGAAATGCCGGTCGGCGACCTTGACGGTGACCAGCCCGGCCCGCTGGTACGCCTGCAGGTCGGCCTCGATCCGCGCGATCAGCCCGCTCCACGGCTGCGGCCCGCCGTCGCCGGGGGCCGGCGGCACGAGCAGCAGGACCGGCGGCATGACCGACGGGTCGGTGTAGACGAGCCGGAGGCTGCGGCCGAAGTGGCCCGGGCCCTCGCGGAACGGGTACGTGTCCAGCCGCAGCCGCTCGCGCATGAGGGCGAGCTGGTGGCTCGCCTTCTGCTCCTCCAGGTCCCGCTGGTGGCTGAACGCCGACTCCTGCAGCTGCCGGCTGTGCTCCCGGGCCTCCTCGGCCCGCAGCTGCTGCAGCTCGGCCTGCAGGTGCACGATCTCCAGCTCCTGCTTGCGGGCCTGGCTCGCGTTGTAGAGGTTCCCGGCGGTCGAGATCGCCGCCCCGGCCACCTGCGCGCCCGCCGTCGCGCGCCGCTGGGCAACCTGCTGGCGCAGCCCGTCGGCCTGGTTCTTGAGCTGCTGGTTGCTCTGCCGCCGTTGCGCCGACTGGTTGAAGAAGCTGGAGATCAGGCCGATGATCGAGATCACTTCCATGATCGGCATCGCGTCACGCGCTCCTTGTCGCCCGGCGTTGCGCCAAGGTTGAAGCCGGCGACGGCGGGTCACCATCCTCTGATCGTCGGCTTGTTTCCGGCTGCGGGGCGCTGCCATGCTTTCGCGATGGCGCCGCCGCACGGGCCGACGGGCAATGCCACCCCGCTCCGGCACGTCGAGCTGGAGATCTTCGAGCAGACCGCCGGCCAGGCCGAGCTGCGGCTGGCCGCCGGCGACGGGCCGCCCGGCCACTCGGGCGGTGGACAAGGCCGCCATCGACCGGCTCGCCGAGCTCGCGGAGCGCGACGACGGCGAGGCCGGGGCGCGGCCGGCCGAGTTGCTCGACGGGGCCGAGGGGTGACTGGTTCGCCGGCGGCGGCCCCGCGATGAGGCGCCGGAGGTGCACCGGCTCGCGGTGGCCGGCCGGGTGCCGGACTTGGCCCGGGTGGTCGGGCACCGGTTGGCCGCGGCGTGGATGCGCACATCCCGGTTCGCCGACGTCGTGACCCTGGCCGGCGCGACCCTGACCCTCGGCCCGGCCGCCGAGGCCCACTTCGACCGCGCCCGCGCGTTCCACTCGACCGGCGGCCCGGGCCGGCGCTGGCCGGCTTCGAGCAGGCCCTGACCCTGTACCGCGCGGCCGGCGACCGCGCCGCCGAGGCCGCCACCACCACCAGCATCGGCGCCGTCCACGAGGCGGTCGGCGAGTGGCCGCAGGCGATCGAGGCCTTCCAGCGGGGCCTGGCGCTCTCCCGGGAGGCCGGCGACCGCGTCGGCGAGGCCACGACGCCCCAGCATCGGCGCCGTGCTGGGCGCCCTCGGGGAGCGGCGCCAGGCCCTGGCCTTCCTCGAGCGCGCCCCGGCCATCCAGCAGGACATCGGTGACCGGGACGGCGAGGCCAACACCCGGTGGCACCTGGCCGGCGTCCACCGGGCGGGCGAGCATCCGAACTGACGGCTTGTTTCCGGCGCGGCGGCGCTGAAATGATTTCGCGGTGGCGCAGACGGTTCCGGTGCGGGTCGGCGAGGTCGAGGTGCTGGTCGAGGTCGTGCCGGTGGCGGGGTCGCAGCAGACCTCGGCGGCGGAACGGGCCGCGGACCACGTGGCCGGGGCGTTCGAGCGGGCCCAGTCCGCGGTCGAGGAGATCGCCGTGTCGACCGCGCGGATGGTGGGCCGGATCTCGCGCCGGGTCGGCAGCCCCGAGACCGTGGAGGTCGAGTTCGGGGTCAAGGTGTCGGCCAAGGGCGACGTGATCGTGGCCGGCGCGGCGGGCGAGGCCTCGCTCAAGGTGAAGATCGTCTACGGGGCCGGGACCGGGCCCGCCGAGCAGGAGGAGCCGGACGCCGCGGGCGGGCCGGCGTCGTGAGCGTCCCCGGGTACGAGTTCCTGGGCCACGTGCTCGACGGCGGCGGCGCGCCGGTCGGCACCTGCTTCCAGGTCTCGCCCGGCGTGCTCGTCACGGCGCTGCACGTGCTGGCCGACGTGGGCGTCCCGCGGATCGCGCCGGTCGGCGGGGGCCCGGCGCACGAGGCCGCCGTGGTGCGGGTCGACGAGGTGCACGACCTCGCGGTGCTGCGCATCCCGGCGCCGCTGGACCGGTCGAGCCCGGCGCTGGCCCTGTCCGACGCGGTGGCCGCGAACGTGCCGATCGCCGCCGGCGGGTTCGCGCGGGTCGAGGACGGCGGGCACGAGTACGGATTCGTCGCCTCGGGCGGGCACTGGCGGGGGCCGGCGCTGCGCGACGGGGTGCTGTGGGCCCGGCTGCAGGCGGACGCGGTGCTGCCCGGCATGAGCGGCGCACCGGTCCTGCGGGCCGCGGACCGGGCGGTGGTCGGCGTGGTCTCCGGCCGGTACAACACGCAGGACGGCTGGCTCGCCGGAGCGGTCTGGGTGGCCCGGACCGAGGACCTCCTGCCGCTGCTCGACGGGCTCGCCGCGACCGTGGCGGACGAGGAGCTGCCGCCGGGTACGCTGCTCGACCTGGTGCTGGCGGTGTCGCCGGCGGAGGTGCGGCTGTCCGGGTCCGGCGAGGACGTGACCGCCCCGCACCGCGGGGTCTCCCCCGGGCTGGCGAACGCGCTGCACGACCTGCGCCGCCGGCCCGCGGCCCAGCGGCTGGCCGGGGACCTGCTCGCCGAGTCGTTCCTGCCGGTGCCGGTCGCCCAGGCCCTGGCCCGGGTCCTGCGCCGGGCGCGGCAGGCCCACGTGCCGGTGCGGGTGGGCATCGACGCGCCGGGCTGGTGGGCGCTGCCCTGGGAGATCCTCCCGGAGCCGGTGACCGGGCGGCCGCTGGTCCTGCACGACCTGGTCGCCGTGTACCGGAAGATCCCCGCGGCGGGCACCCGCTCGGCGCCGCTGCCGGGCCCGCTGCGGATCGTGGTCGCGATCGCCGCCCCCGACGAGCGGACCGACTACGAGCGGGAGCTGGCCGGCGTCCTCGACGCGGTGCACCGGGCCCACCGCAGCCAGGCCGTCGTGCGGATCGTGCCGTTCGCGACCACCGCGGCGATCCACGCGGCGCTCGGCGAGGACACCACGCACGTGCTGCACCTGTCCGCGCCCGGCCGCCCCGGCGTCCTGCACCTGGAGGACGAGCAGGGCCGGCCCCGCGCCGTGGACGCCGAGACCCTGGTCCGGGAGGCGATCCCCGAAGGCCGGATGCCGCGGCTGATCGCCCTCGCGGCCGGCTACACCGACGCCGCGGGCGAGGACGGGGCCGCCTCGTTCGCCGCGCGGCTGGCCGAGCACGGCGTGGGGGCGGTCGTCGCGACGCAGACCGCCGTCAGCGACCTGTACTCCACGCGCGTCCTCGCCCGCGTCTACGCCGAGCTCGCCGGGGCCACCTCGCCGGACGTGGTCGGCGCCGTGGCCCGCGCCCGCCGCGCGGTGCAGGCGGAGCTGGACGAGTGGGGCGACCTCAGCGTCCTGGCCGCCACCCCCTCCGTGACCGTCGTCGACAGCGCCGCCCCGCCCGAGCCGCGCACCGAGCCGGTGCCGGACCTCGGCGGCCTCCTCACCCGGCCGCTCGGGCAGTTCGTCGGCCGCCGCGACGCCCAGCGCACCCTGCCCGCGCTGCTGAGCGGCGGGACCGCGGCGGGCGTGCTGCTGCACGGCATCGGCGGCATCGGCAAGACCACCCTCGCGGCGGAGCTCGTGCGCCGGCTCATCGACACCTCGCCGGGCTGGCGCCTGGCCACCGTGGCCGGCGAGGTCAACATCGACACGGTCCTGGCCGCCGTCGCGGGTGCGGCCCGGCGCGATCTGATGCGGCGGCAGCAGTACACCGGCGAACGGGCGACGGCCGTGCAGGTGGCCGAGCGGGTGGACGTGCCGTGGCGGGACCGGTTCGGGCTGCTGCGCGAGGTGGTGCTGGCCGACACCGCCGTCCTGCTCGTGCTCGACAACTTCGAGGACAACCTGGCCCGCGACGGCGACGGCTGGGCGATCCCCGACGCCGCGCTGGCCGGGCTGCTCGCCGCCTGGCTGGCCAGCCCCGGCCGCAGCCGCCTGGTGATCACCTGCCGCTACGGGTTCGACCTGCCGGGTCTTCAGGCTCATCCGGTACCGCCGATGAGCCGCGCCGAGACCCGCAAGCTGCTGTGGTCGCTGCCCCGCCTCGAGCAGTACGCGGGCGACGCCGAGGCCCGGGAACGCGTCTGGCGGGCCGTGGGCGGACATCCCCGCGCGCTGGAGTACCTCGACGCCCTGCTGTCCCACGGCGGCCAGGGCCGGTTCGACGAGCTCGTCCAGCGGATGGAGGCCGGCCTCGCCGCCGACGTGCTGCTCGCCGAGCACCTGGCCCACCTCGAGGCGATCCCGGGCGCGGTGCGGCTGCTGGCCGGCATCAGCGTGTACCGCGAGCCCGTCGACACCAACGCGCTGCTCTTCCAGGTCGGCACCCCCGACCCCGGCGTCCCCGAGCGCACCCAGGCCATCCGCGACATGCAGGACCTGCTGCTCCAGCACCAGCTGACGCTGCGCGACCTGGCCGCGGCCACCGGACCCGGCAGCCCGCTGCCGCAGGCCGACCGGGAGCGGCTGATCGACCTGCAGGCCGAGGCCGAGGAGCCGCCCCGGGCCCCGCTCAGCGCGCCGGCCGACCTGGCCCAGCTGGTCCGCCGGCTCGCCGCCACCAGCCTGGTCACCGCGCTCGGCGACGGCCACGTGGTCATGCACCGGTGGACCGCCGCCGAGCTGCACGCGCGCTGGAACCCCGACCTGGTGACCGTCGCCCACACGGCCGCCGCCGAGTACTGGCACTGGCGCGAGAAGGTCTGGCCGCAGGACCCCGAGGCCGACCTGCACGACCTCGAGGAGGCCCGCCACCACCTGCGCGCCGCGGGCCGCCCGGAGGCCGCCGGCATCGTCACCGAGCGCATCTGCCGGCGGCTCGCCGAGCGGGGCGCCTGGGACCGGGAGGCCGGCCTGGTCCTCGACACGCTGCGCTGGCTGCCGGCCGACTCGCCCCGCCGCCCCGTCTGGTACTACCACCTCGGCCTGCTCGCCCAGAACCGCGGCGACTACCCCGAGGCCGAACGCCGGTACCAGCAGGCGCTGAGCATGTTCGAGGAGGTCGGCGACCGGGCCGGGGTCTCCGCCGGGCTCCACCAGCTCGGCAACGTCGCCGAGGCGCGCGGCGACTACCCCGAGGCCGAACGGCGCTACCAGCAGGCCCTCGCGATCAGCGAGGAGCTCGGCGACCGGGCCGGCATCGCCACGAGCCACCACCAGCTCGGCATCCTCGCCCAGCGGCGCGGCGACCGGCCCGAGGCGGAGCGCCGCTACCGGCAGGCCCTGACCCTCAAGGAGGAGCTCGGCGACCGGGCCGCCGCGGCCGGCACGCACCACCAGCTCGGCGCCCTGGCCCAGGACCGCGGCGACCACGAGGAGGCCCAACGCCGGTACGAGCAGGCCCTGGAGCTGTGCGAGGAGCTCGGCGACCGGGCCGGCACCGCCGCCACCCGCCACCAGCTCGGCACCCTCGCCCAGGACCGCGGCGACTACCCCGAGGCCGAGCGCCGCTACCAGGAGGCGCTGACCGACTTCGAGGCGCTCGGCGACCGGCCCGGCGCGGCGCGCGCCTACCACCAGCTGGGCTCGCTGGCGTACCTGCGCGGCGACTACTCCGAGGCCGAGCGCCGCTACGAGCAGGCCCTGACCTGCTTCGAGGAACTCGGCGACCAGCCCGGCATGGCCACCGCGATCACGAACCTCGGCCGGCTGTCGGCCGAGACCGGCAGCCTCGCCGAGGCCGTGGCGCTGCACTGCGAAGCGCTGAGCATCCGCCTCGACCTCGGCGTGCCGCAGACCGCGGCCAACCTCGCGTCCCTGGCCGACCTGCGCGCGACGGTCGGCGGGCCGGCGTTCGACCAGGCGGCGTCGGTCATCCTCGACGCCGAGTCGATCCGCAACCTGCACGCCCTGCTGGACCGGCGTTAGCTCACCTTGCCGGGCACGAAGTACCCGTCGTCGCCGGACCTGTACGCCCACACGTTCAGCGCCGGGCCAGCCAGTCCCCCGCCCTTGCCGAACTTGATGTGGCGGCCCAGGCCGTCGCGATCCCAGGCGTCGACGTACTGCAGCATCGCCGGGCGGCTGGTCCGGCCCGCGCGCAGGCCGGACAGGGCGATCCCGGCCGCGTCGTAGGCCTCCGGCGCGTAGTACTCCGGGGTGTCGCCGCCGAAGCGGGCCGTGTACTGCGCGCGGAACACGTCGAGGCCCTGGGTGACCGGGACGCAGGGGCAGGTCGCGTAGGTGCCGTGGCCCGCGTCCCCGGCCGTCTTGCGGAACGTCTCGGTGATCAGCTTGTCGCCGCTGACGAGCGGGATCTTCGGCAGCACGGCCCGCAGGCGCTGGACGAACGGGGCGGTGTCGTCGGCCCAGCCGCCGAAGTACACCGCGTCCGCGCCGCTGCGGCGGACCTGGTCCACGACCGGCGACCAGTCGGTGGCGTCCTCGGCGACGTCGGCGTGCCCGGCGACCGCGCCCAGTGTCGCCGTCACCCGGGCCGCGACGTCGATGCCGAACGTCGTGTCGTCGGCGATCACGAAGACGTGCTTGGCCTTGAGGGTGTCGCGCAGGTACCGCGCCGCCGCGTCGGCCTGGTCGTCGTCGCTGGGCAGCGTGCGGTGGAACACCGTCCAGCCCTTGGTGGTCAGCACCGAGTCGCTCGCGGAGGGACTGATCACGGCCAGGCCGGCGGGCTCGAACACCGGCAGCGCGTCGGTGACCTCGCCGCCGTAGGTCGGACCGACGACCGCGACGATCGACGGGTCGGCGGCGATCACCGAGGCCGTCGACGCGGCGCCGCCGGTCACCGCGGTGTCGAATTCCTGCAGGTGTACCGTGCAGTCGCCGCCGTGCGCCGCGTTGTCCTGCGCCACGGCGAGCTCGACCGCCCGCAGCTCGCCCGGCCCGTCCCCGGCGTCGTCGCCGGTCAGCTCGCCCATGAACGCCAGGGTCTGCGGGCACTCGTCGGCGTCGGCGGTCGCGGACACCGCCGGCCCGGAGCCGTGCGGGATGAAGTCGGCGGCGAGACAGGTCGCCGCGAGCACCACGACGACGGCGACCGCCACGAGGTCCCAGCGCGCCCGGCCGGGCTTCGCCACCGTCGGCGGGGCGGGTGCCGGTGCGGGCTCAGGCGGTACACCGGCGGCGGTTTCGGAAATCCCGAGGGCCACATTGGACAGTCCGCGGGCCTCGGCCAGGCCGCTGCGCATGCCCTCCAGGTCACCGGTGAGCTCGGTGAGCCGGGCCTCGGTGTCGCTCGCGCCGGCCGAGTCGTGCATGACGATGATCTCGGTGACCCGGACCGAGAGCCCTTCGAGGTCGAACACCGCCGCCTCGATCCGGGCCAGCAGCGTGCGCCGGGTGGTGTCGAGCCGGTTCGCGACCGCGAGCTGCTCCTCGAGGGCGTGCAGGGACCGGTCGAGCTCGGCCCGCAGCCCCGGGTCGCCGGCCGCGTCGCGCTGCGCGCGCGTCTTGGCCAGCTCCGCGCGCAGCCGCTCGACGGGGATGTCGTGCAGCGCGCGTTCGAGCGTCCTGACCTGCTCGGCGAATCTTTTCAGATCGGCCACGACCTCGGCCGCGTGGTCGTCGACGTCCCCGATCTGGGCGCGCAGCACCTCGTCGCGGGGCGCGTCGGTCTGTTCGCGCAACCTCGCAACGGCAGTTTCTGCGCGTTTGACCAGCGCTTCCGGGTTTGTGGGCGATGTGTTCGGCTTCTTCGATCGCTTGACCGCGAAGAAGCGCCATATCGCGTACCCGCCGGCGATGGCGACAGCCACGGCCAGCCCAATCACCCACGGACCGATCATGATCGCTCCACCAGCTTCCTCGGCGGATCACGACGATACCGCCGTGGCGCCAGAGCGCTGTCGGCTACACGTCTTGGAACATGGCGGCCAGCCGCGGCAGGTGCCGCCGGTTCGCGTCCTCGTCCTCGACGTCCCAGCGTTCCCCGCCCGCGGGCGCCGGCCCCCGCCGCAGCTCGCCGAGCGCGGCGTCGAACGCTTCGGGGTCGCCGTACGCCTGGCGGGCCACGTAGTGCAGCCCCTCGCACCCGAGCCACCCCTCGTCGTCCGCCATCCGCCGCACGATGGGCAGGTCGGCGAGCGCGTCGGGATCGGCGACGGCCTGCTCGAACGCCGCCCGCCCCTGCAGGATCAGCCCCGCCCGGAAGTCCCGGAACCCGTCGTCGCCACACCCGCCCTCGATGAGGTAGGCGGCGGCCCAGAGCGGGTGGAGGTACGACTGCCGCAGGTGCTCGGCATAGTGCCGCTCGAACGCCAGAATGTCCTCGGGTGGCAGCTGCCGGAGCCGCGCCAGGACCACCTCCGGCCGCGGTTCGCCCCCGTCGTCAAGGGCCCCGCCGACGATCTCCCACCACCGCGCGATCTCCACGCCCGCGACTGTAGCCCGCGCGCACGTTGCAGAATGGCACCGTGACCTTCGTGCCGGACGTCGCCCAGGGCGACCTCGAGGGATTCGTGCTGGTCCGCCCGGACGGCACGCTGACGGCCGAGGTTGTCCACGTGCAGTGGATGGACAACCACCCGGCCGGCCCGGACACCCACGTCACGGTGTCGTTCGCGGACGGCACCGACGTGGAGTTCGCATTCGACGTCCCGGTCGTGAAGGGCCGCGCGACGGCGTCCCCCCAGGCGGCCCCGCTCACCTGGGGCACCGACGCCGGGCGCTGGGACATAGACTCGGCCCTCTGACCTTGATGGAGGACGAACGGTGATTGCCCGGATCTGGCGTGGTGTCGTCCCCGCGGACGTCGTGGCCGAGTACGCGCGGTACGTGGACGAGACGGGGGTCGTGCAGTACCGCAGCACGCCCGGCAACCGAGCCGCCGAGATCCTGACCCGCGACCTGGGCGACGGCACCGCCGAGGTGCTCGCCTTCACCATGTGGGACGGCTGGGCCGACATCCGCCGCTTCGCGGGCGACGACGTCGAGCACATCGTGCTGTACCCGGAGGACGAGCGGTACCTCATCGGCCAGTCCTCCCTGACCCACTACGAGGTCAGCGCGCACGGCACCGACCCGCGAGCGGTCGCCGAGGCGTTCTCGGGCCACCGCTTCGCCGACGCGTACCCGTTCCTGTCACCGGACGTGACCTGGAACATCCTGGGCGGCAACACCCTGCGCGGGCGCGACGCCGTGATCGCCGCGTGCGAGGCCACCCTGGCGGGCCTGACCGGGACGACTACGGAGTACGCCCGCTTCGTGGCAGTGGGCGACGGCACCCGCGCGGCGGTCGACTCGGTCGCCAGGTACACGGCCCCGGACGGCGACACGGCGGTGGTCGCCTCGTGCGACATCTACGAGTTCAGCGACGGCGCACTGACGACGATCACCTCGTACTACGGCGAGCTGCCGAACGCCTGAGCATTCGACCTGTTCGACCGGGTCGCCGCCGACGCGCTCACCGGCGCGGCTCTCGCCCGAGGCCGCACTGGACTATGCGCCGTCGGAGGTTTGCGTAAGCGTGAACGGCGGCGCGGTGTCATCCAGCGGCTCGATGCTGCCACCGGGCTCGGCGGCATAGGCACGGCCATCCTGAACGTAGAAGTTCAGCCAGGGATGCAGCGACAGTTCCTCCCGCGCTTGACCGATCCACCCCTGCGTCAGCGACCGCCGCGCCAACCAGGCCGGTACCACCGAAATCAGCTCATACATGACATCGTCGAGCACAAGGGTCCGGACGAACAATCCCAACGTGCCCGGCCGGTTCGAGTACGGCTGCTGAGCCATCAATGATCGGACGCCGCCGCCCGGCAGAGCATCGTCCGGCTCCGTGACCAGGCAGGACCAGTTGAGCCCCAGCTCGGCATCATCAGGCAACCGCTCCGCAAGACCGAGGTGGAAGCGGAGCTCGTCCAGGAACGACGCGGGCGCGTCCGGCCGCACACGCAACGACAGCGTCCACTCGTAATGCAAGCTCACCGGCTCTACCGTTCACCGCTCGACTTGGTCGCCTTTGCCCTGATCCCGCCGGGGACGCATTCCACCGCCGCGTCACGGAGTTTCCGGCCGACGATCGTGTGCTGCCGCAGGTCCATCCGGCCGCGGATCGGCGCGAGGACGTCGACGGGGCGGTCCGGGAAGCGCTCCCGCAGGTGCGCGAGCAGGGCCCGGGACGCCGGCGTCAGCTCATGATCCACGCTGCGCAGTGTCGCACGGGCGCACCTATGGTGAAGCCGTGAACGCCAATCCCGCAATCCGGCCGATCGCGCTCGCCGTGATTCGCCGCGGTGACGCCATCCTGGTCTTCGAGGGCCGGGACGAGACGAAGCAGCAGACCTTCTACCGCCCGCTGGGCGGCGGCATCGAGTTCGGCGAGCCGGCCGCCGACGCCGTGCGGCGGGAGCTGCGGGAGGAGTTGGGCGTCGAGCTGTACAACGTCGAACTTTTGGGCGTCCTGGAGAACATCTTCGCGGCGTTCGGCCGGCGGGGGCACGAGATCGCGTTCATCTTCGCGGCCGATGTGGTGGATCCGGCCGTGTACACCGCGGAGGACCTCGGCCTTGTCCTCGACGAGGGCACCCCGGTGGTGTGGCAGCCGCTGAGCCGCTTCGACGGGGACGCCATCCTCTACCCGACGGGGCTGCTCGACCTGCTGCGAGGGGGCCGCCGATGAGGTCCCGCGGTGGTCAGGCCAGGGTGTGCAGGACCTGCAGAACCCTGGGCAGGATGGCGACGTTCCAGGCGCCGTTGGGCACCTGGATGCGGGACTTCGGCTTGGCGCCGGCGGTGGCGGTGGCGGTGGCCAGCAGGTGCAGGTAGACCGGCTCGCGGCGGACGCCGGCGTACTGGGGCCAGGAAATGGTCCTGCGGAACAGGCCGACCTTGTGGATTCCGGCGTTGTCCAGGCGCAGGCCCGACATCTCGACCGTGCCGCCGCCGTGGACCGCGGCCACGGCGTCCGTCGCGAGGCGGGTGCCGGCGTGGTGCTCGATCAGCTCCACCGCCCGGGTCCAGCGGTCGTGGTGGGCGGTGCGCGTGGCGTGGTCGACGCGGGTCTTGAGTGGGCCCGTTGTGCCCGCGAACATCATGAATGTCGCGGTACGCCAGGTGTCGCCCAGGCCGATGGTGAAGCTGGTGCGCAGGTAGGCGCCGTTGACGTGGTGGTCCACGGCGCGGTACTGCAGGCGCGTGATCCCGCCCCAGCGGAACCCCGTGCCGCCGATGTCCGCGCCCTCGTCGGTCAGGGTCAGGCGGGCGTTGCGCGCCTCGAGTTCGAGCAGCAACCGGGCCATGCCAGGACGGCGTTCCATCGGGTTCCACGGGCAGTGTAACCTGGCTCACACAGTACCGGCGATCGATGCGGCAGAGGGGTCCAAGGATGGACGCACCGACCACGCGTGACGGGTTGCTTGCGAAGCTGGACACCAGCGTTGCGCACTCGGCGCGGCTGTGGAACTACCTGCTCGGCGGGAAGGACAACTTCGCCGTCGACCGGGAGGCGGCCGAGCAGGTGCTCGCGTACATGCCGGAGCTCGTGCAGTCCGCGCGGTTCAACCGGCAGTTTCTCGGGCGGGCCGTGCGGCACCTGGCCGGCGAGGCGGGCATTCGGCAGTTCCTCGACATCGGCACCGGGCTGCCGACGGCGGACAACACGCATGAGGTCGCGCAGCGGATCGCGCCGGACAGCCGGGTCGTGTACGCCGACAACGACCCGATGGTGCTGGTGCACGCGCGGGCGCTGCTCGTCGGGACGCCGGAAGGCGCGACGGACTACATCGACGCCGATGTGCGCGATCCGGAGGCGATTCTGGCCGCGGCCCGCCGTACGCTGGACTTTGAGCAGCCCATTGCGCTGATGCTGCTCGGCATCGTGAACTTCGTGCCCGACGACGCTGAGGCCTCCAGCGTTGTCCGCACGCTCGTCGACGCGTTGCCGGCCGGCAGCTACCTGGTCATGTCGCACCCGACGCGCGAGGTCAACGCGGCGGCGGTCGACCGGGCGGTGGAGATGTGGAACAGCAGCGGGGCGGCGCCGATGGCGGTGCGGACGCCGAAGCAGATCGAGGCGTACTTCGACGGGCTGGAAATCCTGGAGCCCGGCATCGTCACCTGCTCGCAGTGGCGGCCGGACGGCAACGACGAGACCCCCGCGTCGGAGTTCTGCGGGGTCGCGCGCAAGCCCTAAAGCCTACGCAGATTTTCGTACGGGCACGCCTCCCACGGCCCGACGACCGTGCGCGCCCCACCGTCGATGATCGAAGCCATGAAGCAGAAGCTGCTGCTCCTCGTGGCGGTCGGGTTCGCGGTGGGGCTCACCTTCCCGTACGTGAGCCTGGACAGCGCCGACAGCCGGCTCACGGTACAACCGGGACTGCACTATGCCGTGCTCGTCGTGCACATCTTCACGGCCGCCGTGGCGCTCGTGGTGGGGCCGCTGCAGTTCATGCCGCGGGTGCGGGCGCGGCGGCGGCTGCACCGGGTGCTGGGGCGGGTCTATCTGCTCGGCGGGGTGCTGCCGTCGGCCCTCGCGACGGTGCCGGTCGCGATCTGGTCGGGGCGGCCGCTCACGCAGGTCGGCCTGACCACCGCCGCCGTGCTGTGGCTCGCGACCGGCGTGCTCGCCTACCGCGCGGCCCGGCGGCGGGACTTCACCGCGCACCGGGCGTGGATGATGCGCAACTATGCGCTGACGTTGCTCGCCGTCACGGCCCGTTTACTGGTACCGCTCCTGCTCCTCACCCAGCTCCCGTTCGGCGGCGCGCCGGACCCCAAGGCGCTGATCCCGGCCGGGCAGACGCTCGGCTGGATCGTCAACCTGATCGTGGCCGAGCTGCTCATCCGGCGAGCGTCCGCGTCGCGCGGAAGCCCAGCAGCCGTTCGATAGCGGTGGTGTCGATCGGCGACCGATGGCCGGGAATGTCTTCCCGCAGTTCGGTTTCGCCATGGTACCGCCGGATCAGCTCCACAGTGGACGCCGCCGCCATCGTCGTCGGGGCGGCCAGCAGGACCGCGTGAAAGCCTTGCAGCTCCCGGGTCAGCGCCAGCCAGACGGCCTCGGCGGCGTCGTCGACGTGCAGGTACGACCAGGAGTCGGCGGCCATCTTCGCCGGCTCGCGCTCGCACAGCTCGGCGGTGCGGCGGATCGCGTCCCAGTCGGCGGTGTACGGGAAGCGCAGCGCGACGACGTCCATGCCGTACCGGCGGTGCATCATCGCGGCCGTGGCCTCGTCGGCCTGCTTGGACAGCGAGTACGCGTCCTCGATCTGGAACGGGGTCGCCTCGTCGATCGGGTAGTACGCGGGGTGCAGCACGCGCGGCGCGAACCGCAGGCCGAGGATCGAGTAGCTGCTGGCGATGACGGCCCGGCGGACCCCGGCCTGCGCGCACTCCTCCAGCACGTTGAAGGTGGCACGGGTGTTGCCGCCGAAGACCTCCACGGGGGTACCGAGGTCAGGGCTCGGAATCGCGGCCAGATGCACGACGGCGTCGACCCCGCCCCCGATCGCCGCGCGCACGGTGCCGGGGTCGCCGGCGTTGCCCACGACCGTGTGCGCGGCGGTGTCTGGTGCAGGCTCATCCAGTACCAACGCATGCACTTCGGCGTTTTCTGCGGCCAACCGGGCACAGACCGCGCGGCCGATGTTGCCGTTGGCGCCCGTGACGAGGACTCTCACGGGGCCTCCAGCGCGCCGTCGGGGCGGCGGACGACGGCGGCCCAGCGGTCGAAGAGGAACTTGGTCGGCGGGAACCGCTCGGCCTTCGCCTCGTCGAGGTCGACGCCCCAGCCCGGCTGTTCCGAGGGGTACATGTAGCCGCTCACCACGTCCGGGCAGCCGGGGAAGACCTCGTGGGTGGCCTCGTTGTACTCGTGCGACTCCTGGAACCCGAACGCCGGGCTGGAGATGTCGACGGCGAGGTTGGCCGCCACCCCGACCGGCGACACGTCGGCCGGCGAGTGGAACGCGGTGCGCACCCCGCACAGCTCGGCCAGCGCGGCCAGCTTGCGGGTCGGGGTGAGCCCGCCGATCGCGGACGTGTGCAGCCGGATCAGGTCGACCCCGCCGTCCCGGATGAGCCGCGCCGCGTCGGGTACGGACCCGATCTGCTCGCCGACCGCGAGCGGCACCGGCGAGCCGGCCCGCACCTCGGGCAGCCGGTCGTAGTGCTCGGGCGGGATGACATCCTCGAGGAACGACAGCGCGTACGGTTCGAGGGCCCGGGCCAGCACGATCGCCTGCTTCGGGGTGAGCCGGCTGTGCACGTCGTGCATGAGGTTGATCCCGAAGCCGAGGCGCTCGCGGGCGGCTGCGAACAGCGACGGGGTACCGCGGAGGTAGCGCTCCGGATCCCATCCGTCGGGGTTCGGCGACCCGGGGTAGTGCCCGCCCGTCCCGGCCGCCCCGTAGCTGCCGAGCCCGGGTTCGGCGCGCTGGATGCGGATGTTGCGGTACCCCTCGGCGATGAGCCGCTCGGCCTGGTCGAGGACCTGCGCGGTGGTGTCGCCGGAGGCGTGCGTGTACACCTCGACCCCGCCCCGGACGCGGCCGCCGAGCAGCTCGTACACGGGGACGCCGGCCCGCTTCCCGGCGATGTCCCACAGGGCCTGGTCGAGCCCGGAGAGCGCGTTGTTCAGCACCGGTCCGTTGCGCCAGTACGACGAGAAGTGCACAGTCCGCGTGATGTCCTCGATGTCCGCCGGGTGCCGCCCGACCGCGAGCGGCCCGACGTGCTCGGCAACGGCGGCGGCGACGGCGGCGTAGCGCTGGGTGAAGGTGGCACAGCCGAGCCCGTACAGGCCGGGTTCACTGGTCTCCACCTTGACGACGACGAGCGGCAGTCCCTCGGGCGCAGTGACGATCGGCCGTACTTTGGTGATGCGCAACTTGTCGCGGGCCGGCCACGGAGGCCGCGCTTCGGGAAGTCCACCATCGGCATCGAGCAGCGCGTTCGGATCATGCGGAGCGGTCACTGACGCAGTCTATGCACCACGATGCGTCCCGTGGACGACCTGCCGCCGCTTCCAGGCCGCGCAGTTCCGGTCGATGCTCGGCTCGCTCCTGCTGGCCAGCGAGGTCGGCTACTGCGGCGCGGGGTACTGCGTCGCGCTGGCCGCTCTCGGCACGCGGAGCGGTTTCTGGTTCCGGGCGGGTTGTGGGAACGCTGGGCGGCGGGCGTCTCCCACCCGCCGGACGTCACCTACTGCCTGGACCACATCACCGACCTGTGCGACGCCATCGCCTAAGAGCGTGTTTGAGAAGTGCTCGGGTGGCTTCGCGGCGAGAACGACGTCATCGACGAGATACTATGATCGGTAATTCGACCGGTTGGCGCAGCCCGAAAACGACTCGTTGGAGGCTTCGACATCCGCGACATCGGCGGACCTCCCTCCCGACCAGCCGATGCTCCCACCATCACCGGTGGTGCTGAACTGCGTGACATCGAATCCACCCGATCAGGCAATGGGTCCGGTGGTGCTCGATCTCAGGAACAGACATGAGGTCACAGGCACGAAAACCTCTGATCGTCGACATCCCGATAGAGTGGGCAATCGTGTCGCTGTACTGGGATCCGACAACCGCTTTGATGCCCGACCAACGCGCGGAGTTCAAGGGCCGGTGGAACGACCTTCTCTGGCTCAACGTTCCCGGCCCGTTCTGGACAGGCGAGACGGATACCTGCTGGACGGGCCGACTACACGCCCCCGACCACGTCCTCTACGGCGGCGAATACTTCACCGAGTTCGTATACCGCCAGCCGCGGACAGCAACCGAGGTGGCAGCGCTCGCCGAGGCCGCACGGGACGACCCGTTGGGCGGTTACGGCTGTGACGGTGACGATCGTTGGACCCCTGAGACCGTTCGTAGCTGGTGGCGAGACCGCGACCGCGTAGTCGAACACGTCGAGCAGCAACACCAGCGTTGGGTCGCAAGTGACCGCGCCGACGAGCAGGAGGCCGCAGCCGGACTCCGAGACTTCGCGTCGTACTTGGATGCCACGCTCAACGCCGATCTACGGATCTACCTGTTCTGGCTGATGGAGCGTCGATCACCCAACCCTGACGATCGACTGCCGTCCCTGTAACGCAGTATTCGCCACGATCAACAGCCGGAGCTACCCGGAGTGGCGCTGAAACGCTCCGACACGGAGTCGCCGCAAAATCAAGCGGCGCCGCAAGTGACCGACAGCCGGCGCTCAAGCTGACCGGCAAAACCACCGAGGTCAGGCCGCCGGCGGACTATGCGCTGTCGGAGGTTTGCAGGAGCGTCAACGGCGGCGCGGTGTCATCCAAGGCCGGTACCACCGAAACCAGCTCATACATGGCATCGTCGAGCACGAGGATCCGCACGAACAATCCGAACGTGCCCGGCCGGCTCGAGTACGGCCGTTGAGCCATCAGCGATCGCCGGCGAGGGCGCTCGTGAACAGGGCGAGGGAGTCTTCGTGGACGAACCGCAGCGCTGCCAGTTCGTCCCCCGTGAACCAGGCGATGGCGTCGTGCTCCTCCGGCGCGGCGTTGACCGGCGTGCCCGCCCAGGAATCGATCAGCCAGATCCGCATGTGGAACGTCTCGCCGTGGAGTTCGGCCAGGGGCGGGCCCGCCGGCTGGGCGATGTCGATGCCCAGTTCCTCGCGCAGTTCGCGGACCAGGGCCGCGGCCGGTGGCTCCCCCGGCTCCACGTGGCCGCCCGGGAGGTCCCACAGGTTCGGGTACCGGAGGCGGCCGGGCGAGCGGTGGGCCAGCAGGAGCCGGTCGCCGTCGCGGAGGAGGCCTGTCACGATCTGGGCCCGCTGCGAATTCGACACAGGCGCATTCTGCTGTGCGTCGTTCGACATGTTGGGGAGGCGCGTGGGTGGTCGATCCTCGGAGGACATTTTCCCTGAGGAGGCATGATGCTGTCAGTACGGAAAAGGGCCCTGGTGGCCGTGCTCGTCGTCGCTGCCGCTCAGCTCGTCGCGCAGGCGCCGGCCTTCGCGGCCGGGCGGCTCGGGGTCGTGCTCGTCGCGACGACCCTGGACGACTACGACGACCGGCACAACTCGAACTCGACGCAGACGCGGTCGGCGTCGTGCCCGGCCGGGACCCATGTGATCGGCGGCGGGGCTCGGGTCAGTGGGGGCGGCGATCAGGTGCGGCTCACGCGGCTCGTGCCGGTGCGGGGTGGGGTCGGGCAGAACGACTACTACTCCGCCACGGCCGAGGAGCCCGACACCGGGTACTCGTCCGAGTGGCAGTTCGTCGTGTACGCGCTCTGCGCCGATGTCGATGAGCTGGACAACTACAGCGTCGTCTCAGGCAGTACCAGCGCGTCTTCTTCGACCTTCAAACAGGCCACCGCGGACTGTCCGGGGTCGACCCTGGCGATCGGCGGGGGCGGGGCCGTCAGCGACGGGGATCATCAGGTCGGGCTGCAGCTGGCGCGGTTGGCCGGCCCGCTGGACATCGCCCGGGCCACCGGCCGGGAGGACGCCAACGGGTTCGCGTTGAGCTGGAGTGTGACGGCCTATGCCGTGTGCGCCGATCGGATCAGTGGCGCGGCCATTTACGGCACGATCGCCGCGGAGGGTGACACGGACGAGTGCCCGCCCGACAAGTTCACCTACTCCGTCGGTGGCGGCGGGTCGCTGACCGACTCCGGGCCGTACTTCCTGCAGACGATCTACCCCTTCGGCGAGCGGAGCTGGACCGTCGAGATGACCGGGCCGCCGGTCGGGCAGACCAGCGTCCAGGCCCTCTGCGGTTACTGAGCGCGGTGCTGCTGCAGGGCCTGGGTGAACCAGTCGAAGACGGGCGCCAGCGAGGGGGCGGTCGCCCAGCCGTTGATGGTGGAGATGAGGTGCCAGTAGCGCTCGACGCGCGGGTCGTTGGCGACCTCCAGGCGGGTGAGGAGCTTTTCGCGGTACTGCGGGCTGTCGGCCGTGCCGAACGTGCGGGCGTAGTGGGCGACCAGGTCGTCGACGATCTCCGCGGCCGGCGGCGATGCAGGTGCGATCCCGTCGGTCAGGGCCGTCGTCACGCGATCGCGGACGTATGTGGTCAGTTCGTGGTGCAGGCCCGTCCGGTCGCCCTCCGCGCGCTCGGCAGCCTGGTGGGCGGCCATCCGGCGGATGCTGGCCTTGAAGTCGTCGTCCTGGACGAGTTCGGCGAGCTCGATCCACGCCTCGACCTGCTCGGCGGTCGGCTCGTCGGGCAGGTTCGGCATGGTGGAGCGCAGGAGCTCGACCAGGTCGGGGTTGGCGTCGACGGCGCCGAAGGTGCTGTCGATGAAGTCGTGGATGAGGCGGTGCCGTTCGGCTTCGGACAGTTGCACGAGGCGGTGCATGAGTTCCATCTCCTTCGTGGTGGAGTCCCGCTTCGCCACCAGGCGCAGCACGGCGCGGCGGACCCGGAGGACCTGGATCTGCACGTCGAGCGCGTCGGCGTGGAAGGCGGCCGCCTCGGACATGGTGATGTCGTCGGCGAGCACCCGGCGGATTGTCACCAGGTCGAGGCCGAGTTCACGCAATGTGCGGATCAGGTCCAGGCGGGTGATCGCGGCCAGGTCGTAGCGGCGGTGGTTGGCGGGACTGCGGTCGGTGGGCGGCAGGACACCCGCGTCGGAGTAGAACCGGATCGTGCGCACGGACAGGCCCGTGCGCCGGGCCAGGTCTCCGATCGAGTACACGCCGATCAGCCTCCAACCTCCACCAGATGGAGATGCAAACGCTAGTCCAGGGTGAGCGGGCTCCGTGGTGCGGCGAAGTGCGCTGTGGCCGTCGTACTGTTGGGCGGGTGAGTGTGGTCCGGCGCGAGGCGCGGCGCCGCTGGGCGGTGGTCGCGGCGATCGTCGGCGCGCTCGTGGCGGTGCCGCTCGTGGTGGCGTTCGCGCCGGTCACGGCGCCGCGGATCGAGCCCGGGCAGCTCCGCGCGCGCATCCTCGAGGCGGCGGGCGGGCCCTATCAGGGCTACGCCGAGAGCCGGGGTTCGATCGTGCTGCCCGAGCTGCCGCAGCTGGGCGATGTCTCGGGACTGTTCGGCGGTACCACCAGCATGCGCGTCTGGCACGCCGGCAATGACGCCTGGCGGGTGGCGGTGCTCGATCCGGTCGGCGAGAAGGACTTCTTCAAGACCGCCTCCGGGGCGTTCACCTGGGACTACGGGCGCAACCTGTGGACCGAGACGGTCGGCGACCCGGCCGTGCGCGCGCCGCAGGCGTCCGATCTCACCCCGCCCGAGCTCGCCCGGCGGCTCCTCAAGGACGCCGGCGACGACGCCGGGCTGCGGGCGCTCCCCGGGCGGCGGATCGCCGGGAAGGCCGCGGCCGGGCTGCGGGTCGTGCCGAAGGACCCGGCCACCACCATCCGGGCCATCGACGTCTGGGCCGACCCCGGCACCGGGCTGGCGCTGCAGGTCGAGGTGGCCGGGGTGTTCACGACCCGGTTCCTCGACGCCACGACCGACCCGCCGTCCGACGCCGTGCTGCAACCGGAGGCGTCCGACTCGTCCGGGTTCGCGTCCAGCACCCGCTCGGAGATCACCTCGTCGCTCAATGCCGTCACCCGGGCCAACCTGCCCGGCTCGCTCGGCGGGCGGGCCAGGGTGCCGGGGCCGTTGAGCGCGCTCGCGGCGTACGGGACGGGACTCTCGCGGTTCGTGGTCATCGCGGTGCCGGGGCGGCTCGGCGACCGGACGCTGTCGGCGTTGCGGGATGCGGGGGGCGAGGCGGTCGCGGGCGGTACCGGATATCTCATGCGCTCGGCGGTGCTCAACATCGTGGTGACCAAGGTCGGGCGGCGGACGTATCTGGTCACCGGGTTCGTGGCGCCGGACATCCTGACCGCGGCGGCGGGAGAGCTCCGATGATCGAGACCGCCGCGCTGACCAAGACGTTCGGGCGGGTCCGGGCCGTCGACGGGGTGGATCTGCGGGTGCCGGAGGGCGCGCGGTACGGCCTGCTCGGCCCCAACGGATCCGGCAAGACCACCCTCATCCGGATGCTGCTCGGGCTCGTCTTCGCCACCAGCGGGGAGATCACCGTGCTGGGCCGGCCGATCCCGCGAAGGCTCGCCGAGGTGCTGCCCGACGTCGGGGCGCTCGTCGAGGGGCCGGCCGCCTACGGGCACCTGTCCGGGCGGGCCAACCTGCGGCTCATCGACGCGGCCGGGCGCTCGGTGGGGCGGACCCGCAAGCGGCGGATCGAGGACGCGCTCGAACGGGTCGGGCTGGGCGGCGTGGACGGGCGGCCGGTGCGCACGTACTCGCTCGGGATGCGCCAGCGGCTCGGGCTCGCCGCCGCGCTGCTGCGCACGCCGCGGCTGCTGATCCTCGACGAGCCGACGAACGGCCTGGACCCGCAGGGCATCCACGAGATCCGGCAGCTGCTGCTGGAGATCAGCGCCGCCAGTACCACATTGCTGTTGTCGAGTCATCTGCTGGCCGAGATCGAGCAGCTGTGCACCTGGGTCGGGATCATGGACCGGGGGCGGCTCGTCGGGCAGGACGAACTGGCCGCGCTGCGGGTGCCGACCGGGCGGGTGCGGCTCACCAGCCCGGACGCCGATCGGGTGGTGGCGCTGCTCGACGGGCGGGTCGTGCACCGCGACGCCGACAAGCTCACCGTCACCCACCCCGACGCCGCCGCGCTCAACGCGCAACTGGTCGCGGCCGGGCTGCGGATCGCCGAGATCGGGGCCGAGCGCCAGACCCTCGAGCAGGTCGTGCTGCGGGCGACCGGATCGGGCACCGACCGGATGGAGCGCCGATGATCCTCGTCGAACTGCGCAAGTTGTACCGCCGGCCGCGCACCCTGGTCAGCCTGGCCCTGCTGTGCGGGCTGCCGCTCGCCGTGGCGATCCTGCTCGCGACGACCCGGATCGGCACCGCGGCCGGCCAGGGGCCCGCGTTCCTGTCGGCGGTGCTCAACAACGGCTCGCTGTTCCCGGCGGCCGCCCTGGCCATCGTCCTGCCGCTGTTCCTGCCGGTCGCGGTGGCGATCGTCGGCGGCGACGCGGTCGCGGGCGAGGCGAGCGCCGGGATGTTGCGCTACCTCGTCGCCCGGCCGGTCGGACGGACCCGGCTGCTGCTGGCCAAACTCGTTTCGATCATGGTGTACGTCCTGGGCGCCGTCGTGGCGGTCGTGCTCACCGGCTACGTGATCGGGATGATCTTCTTCCCGGTGCAGCCCGGTGCCGAGGTCGTCACCTCGGTCTCGGGGCCGGCCCTGTCGCCGCAGCAGGTCACCCTGCGGATCGGGGCGGCCATGGTGTACATCGCGCTGTCCATGCTCGGCGTCGGCGCGATCGCGCTGTTCCTGTCGACGGTGAGCGACTCGTCGCTGGGTGCCACCCTCGGGGCCCTCGCCGCGCTGGTCGCCAGCCAGCTGTTCACCGCCCTCGACGCGGCCACGGCGATCCGGCCCTACCTGCCGACCCGGTACTGGCTCGCCTGGATCGACTTCTTCCGCGAGCCGGTCCTGTGGCGCGACATCGAGCGCGGGCTCGGGCTGCAGCTCGTGTACGTCGTGGTCTTCCTCGGCCTCGCCTGGGCCAACTTCGCCACCAAGGACGTCACCAGCTGACCGGCGCCGCTCAGCAGGGCGGGGCCGGGCCGATGGGGGCCGTGCCGATCGCGTCGAGCACCAGGCCGGTCACGTAGTCGTCGGTCGGCAGGTCGCCGTGGCCCACGTCGCGGCCGGGGCAGGCCTGCTGGATGTCGACGTCGACGGCGCCGGGCAGGACGGCCGAGTCCGGCGGTACCACCGTCTGGTCCTGCTCGGTCCAGATGCTCAGCCACTGCGGCGGGTTCGGCACCGGCTCCTTGAGCTCGGCGAGCAGCGTGCTGCCGGGCGCGAGCTGCTGGCAGGCGGCCGGGCAGGCGCCGGGCAGTCCCGCGGCCCCGGCGGCGGCGAGCCGGGCACCCTGATGGGGCGAGCCGAGGGTGACGACCCGGCGCGCCTTGTGCACGCCGTCGTGGCGCTGCACCCAGAGCCGGGCCACGACCCCGCCGGCCGAGTACCCGATGACGTCCACCGACGGCGCCCGCCGCAGCGCCTCCGTGGCGGCGTCGTCGAGCGTGTCGGCCTGCTTGCCGAGGTCGCCGGTGCCGCCGTCGGGCATCGCCACCACGGTCGCGGTGCGCCCGGCGGCCCTGATGGCGGCGGCGAGGCGGTCGAGGCCGTCGGTCCCGCCGCCGTAGCCGGGCACCAGCAGTACGACACCCGGCTTGTCCTGATCGGGAATCCGCAGCGGCTCCGCGCGCAGGGCGGCGCGCACCGCCAGCCCGCCGGCGACCAGCACGGCGATGGCGGCGAGCACGGCGAACATCGCACGGCGCCGGGGACTCATGCACCATGTGTACCTCACCGGATCTCCGCGCCGCGCTCCATGCCGGCCCGCGTGCACGAGGCCGGTTCTTCCACCCGGCGATCGAGGGCTCGCCGCCCGGTCCGGCCGCGATCGTGTACAGCACCCACGACTCCCGCGTGGGGGTACGTGCCGATGGCCGTCCTCGGCCTGTCGCTCGTCTGGTGGACGGTGTCCCTCACGCGGTGGACGGCCAGGCGGATCCGCGTCTCGACAACCCGGCGGGGATAGGCCACCATCTGCGCGTGAGCTTCAGTCTCCTCGTGCTGGCGGCCCGCCCGGGGGCGAGCGACGCCGAGGTGCGGGCGATGGCCGGGGCGTGCCTGGGGCCCGGGCACCGCGAGGGCGAGCTCGACGAGCGGATCGTCTCCTTCTACGAGAGCCTGCGCGGGCGGTTTCCGGACTTTCTGCCGTACGGCGCGGACACCCCGTGGATGGACACGCCGCTGGCCGTGGGCATCGACCACGTGGGGATGCAGCTGAGCTTCAGCGACCGGAGCCGGGCCGCGCTGGAGCTCATCGACCAGCTGGCCCGGCGGTACCGGCTGCACATTTATGATCCCCAGGGCGACGAGCTCAAGCGCCCGGAGGACGCGTCCGTCAGTTGGTGATCAGGAACCCGCCGTCGAGGGTGAGGTCGACCGCGTTCACGCCGCCGTTGGTGAGCAGGAAGTCGACGGCGCCGACGACCTCGGACCTGGTGACCAGGCGGCCGATCGGGGTGCGCAGGGCCCCCGGCTGCTGCTCGACCGGGACCGGCGCCCACTTCGGGCTGTCGCCGACGATGCCGGGGTGGATGGCGTTCACGCGGTGCGGGGCGATCTCCCGGGCCAGCGTCTTGATCAGGCCGCTGATGCCGCCGTTGAACGTGGTGACCATGGTCGAGCCCGGGTAGGGCCGTTCCTTGGCCAGGCCGCCGAAGAGGACCACGGCGGCGGCCGGGGTGAAGCGCGGGCTGAGGACGCGGACCGTCTCGGCGTACCCGACGAGCTTGATGGTGATCGCCTTGATCGCCTGGGTGGTGTCGAACCCGTCGAGCGTCACCGGCGTCGGGTCACTGGCGGTGAGCACGAGGTTGTCGACCGACTCGACCCCGGCGAACGCGGCCTCGATGCTCTCCGGCTCGGACAGGTCCACGGCCAGCCCGCGCGCGCCGGCCCCGATCCGCGCGGCGGCCGCCTCGGCCCCGGCCTTGTCCCGCCCGGTGACGATCACGGTGTCGCCGCGCCCCGCGAAGTGCTCGGCGACCGCGTGCCCCAGGAACCCGCTGCCGCCGACGACGATAGAAATGGTCATGAACGCCAACGTACCCGGCGTCAGTGCGGATACTGCCGCGAACTGCGCGGCGCGATCCCGGCCCGGAAGGTGTTGATGGCCGCGATGACCTGATGCATGCCCGTCGTCGCCTCGATACGGTCCAGATACAGGCAGCGGGCGGCGAGCTTCTTGAGGTCCACGGTGAAGTAGACGGCCATCAGGGGATTGACGAACAACACGCTGTCTCTGGTACGGGTCGTGAACTGCACGTCACCGAACGCACCCGCCAGGGCGGCGGCGATCTGGCCGTTGACGATGCTCGGCCGGCTCGGGGTCGCTTCCTGGGCGTCGGCGGCCGCGTCGAGATACAGCTCGGCCTCCCGGCTCCCGGCCGGAATCGACAATGCGCCGAGGTACCCGCCGTCGCGGTTCAGCGCGGCCAGGTTCTCGAGCACCTGGGTGTGTACGACACCGTGGTACGCGTCGATGCCGAAGCCCAGGCAGGTGACCAGCCGCACCGGGATGTCGTCCAGCCCGGCCACGGCGGCCAGGCTGGTCATGTCCTCGGCGGGCGTGCCGAGGCCCGTCTCGTCGCCGCGCATGAGGATGTCCGTCCCGCCGTCGACCAGCACGATCGCGTCGAGCCTGCGCGTTTCGGCGAGATGGCGGTACGCGGCCCGCAGGCGCTGCACCCCGACCTTCGGGAACGCGTGGACCGTCGCCGGCAGGCCCTGCTTTTCGAGCCAGCGGGCGAGGGTGCGCTCCGGGAAGTACTCCCGCGGCCCCGCGGTTTCGGCATTGACGGCGGCGACGTCCCGCTCGACCCAGGCGTCGAGGTCGACCGCCCCGAGCTCCGTGAAGGACAGATTCGCCAGGTGTACCTCCACGCCGGCATCCCACAGCGCGACGGCGAGCGGCAGCCCGGCGTACACGTCGAATCCCCCACCGGCCCCGGCGATGAGCACCCGCTCGGCCCCGTCCAACGCCGCGAACAGCGGCGGCACCGCCAGCGACTCCCCCATGAAGCCATGTTCGCATTGGCGGCGCTCTGTCGCGATGGTGCCTGCTTGCTGTGGAATCCCCATTCGCGCGGGAGGCACGGGGGCGTGTCAACAGTTCGGGCGGGCACGGTAGTCAGTAGGGAGTGACGTTCGAGGAGTACGTGCTCACCCGGGGGCCGGCGTTGTTGCGGCTCGCGCGATTGCTCGTGGATGACGTGCATCGCGCTGACGATCTTGTGCAGGACACGCTTGTGCGGGTGTATCCGCGGTGGGCGAGGATTCTGCGCTCCGACCAGCCCGACCTCTACGTGCGGCGGGTGCTGATCAACGTCAACGCCACCTGGTGGCGGCGGCGGTCCAGCCGGGAGATGCCGGCCGTGCTCGACGGGGACGGGTGGCCGGGGGCGGGCGACCACGGGGCGCCCGTCGCCGAGCGGGTCGCGCTCTGGGACAAGGTGCGGGCGCTGCCGGGCAAGCAGCGGGCGGTCATCGCCCTGCGGTACTACGAGGACCTCGACGACGACCGGATCGCGCAGATTCTCGGGTGCTCGCGCGCCACCGTCCGGACCCATGCCATGCGCGCGCTCGCCGCGATGCGCGTCGAGCTGCACGAACTGGAGGGGACCTCGCGATGAGCAGCGACCTGCAGGACCTGCGCGCCACGCTGCGCGCCCGGGCCGAGGCCCGTACCGACCCCGAGACGTTGCTGGCGTCCATCGGGCCCGCCTTCCGCCGGCGCCGGCAGCGGCGCATCGCCGCCGCTACCGCCGGGCTGGCCGCCCTTGCCGTGCTCGCCGCCGTCGTCGCGCCGCGGCTGGTCACCGGGCCCCCCGCCACGATGCAGCCCGCGCAGCCGGTCGCCTCGGACCCGATGAACACAGCTTCTCCCGGAGGGGTCGGCTCCGACGCGCTCACCCTGCACTTCGGGATCGGCAAGCCGCCGTTCGAGACGAGCGACGAGCGCTGGGAGACCGACACCGGGGTCGAGCGCATGTCGGTACAGGGCCGCAAGGCCGACGGCTCGTTCGCCGAGCTGACGCTGCGCGCCGACGCGGTGACGCCGCGCGCCGATCCGACCGCCAGCGGTGCGGTGCCGCCGCTCGAAGGCGTGCAGACCAGGCCGGGGACGGTCGGCGGGCAGCCGGCGACCGTGGTGACCGGGACCATCAGCGGGCTGCAGACCACCCTGATCAGCTGGGTGCCGGGGCCGGGCGTCAAGGCCGAACTGCGGGTGCAGGGGCCGGTACCGCTCGACAAGGCCCTCACCTACGCCGGCACGGTCCGGCTGGACCAGTCCCGCCCGTGCGTCTTCCGGGTGCGGCCGACGGTCCTGCCGCCGGGGACGAGCGTGCGCAGCTGCGCGATCATCGGTACCACCGGGGCGGGCACGATCACCATCCACGGGCCGGGCGGCGACATCGGCATCGCCGTGCCGAAGCCCGCCAAGTTCGGCATGGACGCCAGCCCCGGCGCGGTCGCGCAGCACCTCGACAACGGCTGGGTCTACGAGGACCTGACCGCGGGGTCCGGCGGCTACTTCAGCGCCAACATCCGCATCTCCGACCCGTGGGTCGAGGTCTCCGCGCACGGGCAGTACGGGATGGCCGAGGTCCTTCTGGTCGCCAATGGCCTGAAGCGGACCTAACCGAGGGCCAGGCGGACCGGCCCGCCGGCCGGGTCGGCCGCGCTCACCAGGGAGTACGGGACGCGGAACACGCGCCCGGGCGCGGCCGGCCAGGGCAGGCGGACCGCGCCCACCCGGCGGCCGTCCTGCACCGCCGTCACCCGCGGGAGGCGGCGGTGCTCGGCCGTCCACAGCAGCAGGCGGTCGCGGGCCGGCGGCGGGCCGCCCGGGGCGATCAGCTGCGGGGCGACCCACAGCAGCGGCTCCTCCACGGCCAGCGCCACACCGGAAGCCGCCGCGGACCCGGCCAGGACGGCGGCGGCGACGTGGCGGCCGTCGAGCGCGGCGGCGTCGGCGGTGTCGACCGGGTGCAGCAGGTTCCCGGCCGCGAACACGCCCGCCCGGCTGGTCCGCAGGCCGGCGTCGACGACCGGGCCGAGGGTCGCCGGGTCGAGGGTCAGGCCGGCCGCGCGGGCCAACTCGTGGTCGGGAATCCAGTCGCCGGTGAGCACGACGGTGTCGCAGTCCACCTGGGAGAGGCGGCCGGTGCGCAGGTCCTCCAGCTCCACAGTGGACACGCGGCCGTGGCCGTGGATGGCGGCGAGGCGGGTCCGGGTGCGCACGGGGCGTACCGGCAGCCGGAACTCGGGACGCGCCAGCTCGGTGGTGAGCAGGACGGTGCGGCAGCCGGCCGCGCGCAGGGTGAGCACCGCCGACCAGCTGACCAGCTCGGCCCCGACGACGACGGCGCGCCGGCCGACGGGGGCGCGGTGCAGGTGGACGAGCTGCTGCAGCTGCCCGGTGGTGTAGACGCCGGCCGGCCGGTCGCCGGGGATGAGCCGGGCCGGGCGCGGGCGCTCGCGGGCCCCGGTCGCGAGGATGACGGCGGCGGCAGTTACGGTGCGCCGGCCGCGCGGCGAGGTCACTTCCAGCTTGTGCGCCCCGGCCGAACCGGAGAGCGTGCGCTCGCCGGCCCAGCCGGTCACCATCGCCTCGGTCTCCAGCACCGCCCCGGCGGCCGCGGCCCGGCGGATCAGCCGATCCGCATAGGACGGTCCACTGAGGACGGTTCTCAGGTCCCGGATGCCGTACCCGAGGTGGTCGCTGTGCCGCGGAATGCCCCCGAGCGCGGACTCCCGTTCGAGCACGAGCACCGGGCCGTCCACCCGCCCGGCGAGGGCGGCGGCCGCGCTGAGCCCCGCCGGTCCCCCGCCCACGATCGCGACCCGCACGTGCTCGCTCACCGGACGGCCTGAATCTCGGCGGCGCAGTAGAAGCCCTGGCACCGGCCGTTCATCGCCCGGGTCCGCCGCCGCAGCCCGTCCACGGTGGACGGTGGAATGACCGAGGCGTACGCGTCGCGGATCTCGCCCCGGGTGACCCGCTCGCAGAAGCACACGATCCGCCCGTACTCCGGATCGGCCGCGATCGCCGCCGCATCCTGATACGGCCGCGGGAAGGCCTCCCCCAGGTTCGGCATCCGCGGCGGCGGCGGCAGGTCCGGCCGCGGGGTCAGGTCCAGGTGACCGTCCACAAGCGACCCGACATGCTCGGCGATGGCCAGGCAGGCGGTGAGCCCGGTCGAGCGGATGCCGCCGACGAGCACGTACCGGCGGCCCGGGTCCACGTCGATCAGGTAGTCGTCGGCGTCGATCGCGGCCCGCAGCCCGGCGTAGGTGGCGGTCACCTCCTCGCGCAGCAGGGCCGGCATCAGCGCGGTGCCCTTGGTCCGCAAAAACGTGAAACCGGCCGCGGAGGTGCCGGTCGCGGTACGGTCCGGCAGGTCCTCGGCGGTCGGCCCGAGCATCACGTTGCCGTAGACGGTCGGGCTGATGAGCACGCCCTTGCCCACTTTGGACGGCACGGGCAGGACGATCCGCGGGGCGAGCGGCCGGGCGAGCTTGTCGAACACGAGCAGCTCGCCGCGGCGGGGCGTGACGGTGAACCGTTCGTAGCCGAACAGCCGATCCAGGGTGTCGGCGCCGAGGCCGGCCGCGTTGACGACCCAGCGGGCGCCGATCTCGCCCTGCGCGGTCGCGAGCCAGGTGTGGGTGCCGTCGTCGCGGACGGCGGTGACCCGGTGGCCGCGGCGCAGCGTGACGCCGCGCGTGACGGCCTCGGTCGCGAGGGCCAGGTTCGTCGTCCACGTGCAGGTGATCGACTCGCCCGGCACCATCAACGCGCCCAGCGCGCCGGGTGCCAGCGCGGGCACCTCGCGGTACACCTGCGGAGCATCGATGATCGTGGACTCGGTGTAGCCGTTGCGCTCGGCCTTGTCCCGCAGGCCGGGCAGCGCCGCGAGCTGCTCGCCGTCCCACGCCACGAGCAGCGCGCCGGTGCGCTCCACGGGGATCCCGGTCGCCGCGGCGTACCCGCCGAGCAAGTGGTAGCCGCGGGCCACCAGCCGCGCCTCCAGCGTGCCCGGCTTCGCGTCGAACCCGGTGTGCAGGATCGCGGTGTTGGCCTTGCTGGTGCCGTCGCCCACGTCGTCGCGGGCTTCCAGCAGTACCGTGGAAAGCCGGGACGCGCCGAAGAGCCGGGCGATCGCCGAGCCCACCAGGCCCGCGCCGATGACGGCGACGTCGAAGGTCGCGGCGGTCACGGTGCGCTCCGCGCGGCGAGCGCGTGCCAGCGGGCCAGGTGCTCGGCGGCGCGCTCCGCCGGCCATTCGGGTTCGAACGTCGCCGCGGGCCGCCAGCCGCCGGTCGCGTCCACGATGGACAGTCCGGGGTCGAGGGCGAGCCGGGCGCAGGCGGCGGCGCCGAGCGCGGTCGCGTGCGGGGACGGGTACACGTCGATGGGAATCTGCGCGAGGTCGGCCTGGGCCTGCAGGAGCACCCGGGAGCGGGTCAGGCCGCCGTCGACGCGCAGCCGGGTGAGCGGGGTGCCGAGGTCGTCCCCGGTGAGCGCGACGAGCGCGGCGACCTGGGCCGCGATGCCCTCCAGGACGGCCCGCACGAGGTGCCCGCGGCCGGTGCTGAGCGTCATCCCGGTCAGCGCGGCGGTCGCGGCCGGGTCCCACTACGGCGCGGCCAGGCCGGCCAGGGCGGGCACGCACAGCACGCCGGCGCTGTCCGGGGCGGCGACCGCGTCGAGCTCGGCGGCGCCGTCGACGATCCCGAGCTCGGCGAGCCAGCGCACGGCGGAGGCGGCGGTGTAGACCTGGCCGTCGGCGCAGTACGCGGTGCTGTCGCGCAGCTGCCACGCGACCGACGTGGCCAGGCCCTTCGCCGAGCGGACCGGGGTGCCGCCGAGCTGGGCGAGCAGGAACGCGCCGGTGCCGTACGTGCATTTGGCGGTACCCGGATCCAGGCACGCCTCGGCGAGCAGCGCGGCCTGCTGGTCGACGATGAGCCCCGCGACCGGGATGTCGCCGCCGAACGCCGTGGTACGCCCGACGATCCGGTCGCTCGGCACGATCTCGGGCAGTTCCTCGTCGGCCAGGTCGAACAGTTCGAGCAGCTCCTCGCTCCACCACACCTCGTCGAGGTCGAGCAGCAGCGACCGGCCGGCGGTGGAGGCGTCGGTGACGAAGGCGCCGCAGAGCCGGTGTACAAGCCAGGTGTCGGTGGTGGTGACGACGCCGCGGGCCGAGCGGTTCTCGCGCAGCCAGCGCATCTTGGGGGCGGAGAAGTACGGGTCGAGGACGAGTCCCGTCCGGTCGGCGATCAGCGGACCGGCCTTGCTGCGGGCGGCGCAGACGGCCTCGGCCCGCCGGTCCTGCCAGACGATGGCCGGGCCGACGGGCTCGCCGGTCGTTCGGTCCCACACGAGGACGGTCTCGCCCTGGTTGGCCAGGGCAACCGCATCCGGTCGTACCCCCGATTCGGCGACCGCCCGCCGCCCGGCCGTGAGCACGGAGGCGAGCAGCGCGCCGGGATCGACCTCGACGCCGCCCCCGGGCAGATAGTCGGGCCGCAGCTCCTCCTCGGCGGTCGCCAGCACGCGTCCGTCGCCGTCAGTGACGATCGCTTTGGTACCGGACGTGCCCTGGTCGATCGCGAGGACGTGCATGGCCCCAGTAGAACACCGCCGTCAACGACGCGCCGCGCGCTTTCAGCGGCGCGCCGCCGCCTGGAACAGCTCGATGAGGTCAATGGTGGCCTCGCCGGTCCAGATCAGCGACGAGAGCCCGACGAGGATCGGGACGGCGACCAGGATGCCGGGGAGCGCGGCCGGGTGGGGCCGCAGCAAGTGGCTGACCCGGCGCGGCACGATCCCGCCGATGCTCGCCGCGTGCAGGCCGGACGGGTGCGGGTTGGCGTGGCCGGCGAGCGCGGCGGTGCCGATGGCGTGGGCGACGGTACGCCGGTCGCCGAGCGCGTCCGCCGCCCGCTCGTCCGCGGCCCGCTCCACGAGATAGTCGACGTGCCGGCCGACCCACCACAGCGCCGGGTGGGCCGCCACCGCCAGTTCGGTGACGCGCACGAGCCGGTGGTGGCGCTCGGCGAGGTGCGCGCGCTCGTGGGCCAGCAGCGCCTCGAACTGCCGGTCGGTGAGCAGCTCCCGCATGCCGGTGGTGACGACGACGTGCCCCGGCCGCCCCGGGACGGCGAACGCTCCCGCCACCTCGTCCGGCACCATGACCACCGCTTCGGCGCTCCCCGGCGGCAGCAGGCGGAGCAGGCGGCGTTGGAGGCTCCAGCGGTACCAGACGGAGCAAACGACCGCCGCCAGCAGCCCGACGCTGAGCCACGGCACCCACGGCTCCGACGCCGTGTCCTGCGCGACGACGGCGGCCGACCAGCCCAGCGGCCGGTCCACGAACGGCACCTCGGCCACGGCGTGCGCCGCGAACAACAGCAGGTTGACGGTGCTGCCCAGCGCCGCGGCGGCGGCCGACCACGCCACGGCCCGGGCGGCGGCGGCCGGTGCGAGCCGATCGGCCAGCAGCCGCACCGCGACGACGAGCAGCGGCGGGACGACGAGAACGGACCAGACGAAGTGGTCGATCATGGTCTGCTCACCCTTTCCGATACAGTCGTGTCCGTGACCGACGAGATGCGGCCGAGGCGGCGGCCCGGGCAGCTCGAAGCCGAGATCCTGACGGTACTCGGCGCGGCCACCGGCCCGTTGACCCCGGGTGAGGTGCGGGAGCGCCTCGACCCCGCGGGGGGCCTGTCCTACAGCGCCGTGGTGACGACGCTGACCCGCCTGCACGAGCGCGAGGCGGTGACGAGGGAGCGCAGCGGGCGAGCGTACCGCTACGGAGCGCTGTCCGACCCCGCCGGCCTGGTCGCCGAGCGCATCAACCGCCTCCTCGCCGCCCAGGACGACCGCGCCTCGGTCCTGCGCCGCTTCGTGAGCCGCCTCAACGCCCAGGACGAGCAGCTCCTGCGGGACCTGCTGAACGAGGACCCGGGCTGATAACTTCTACTGGGTTGTAGAAGGTAGGTTCCGGGGGGTCCCATGACGGTGGTACTGGACGACGAGGTCCTGGTACTGCTCGCCGAGGGCCCCAGCAGCGCCTACGACCTCTGGCACCGCCACACGGCCATCTTCGGCGCCTCCCGCCGGGTCGACCTGAGCCGCATCATGATCAGCGTCGGCCGGCTGGAACGCGCCCGCCTCCTGCGCGTCGAGGCCCCGACCACCCTCCGCCACGGCAGCGGCAACCGCCTCTCGTGCTGGCTCACCGCCGAGGGCCGCCGCCGCCAGGCCGACTGGCTGTGCGCGGTCGGCCCGGACACCGCGGTCGACGACCTGTACATACGCGGCATGCTCGCGGTGGACGCCGCGAACCCGGCCACGTTCGACACCTTCCTCGCCAACAGCCTCGCCGCCACGCGCCTGCGCATCAGCCGCCTGGCCGCCACGGTCGACGCGGACCCGGCCCAGCGGGCGCGGCTCGCCTTCGACCAGGAGGTGGCGCGGGCCCTGGCGCTGTGGCTCAACCAGCTCCCGGAGCACCGCCGCCCCGCCGCCTGACCACCGTCAGTCCCGCGGGAAGCCCATGGTCGGGTGGGCCGGTCCGCCGAGCTCGGCCGACAGCAGGTCGGCGAGCCGCCAGACCGCCGCGTCCCGGTGCTGCGACCCCCAGTAGGCGAGCCCCTCCACCGCCAGCCGCCAGTGCAGCCCGTCCAGGCTCACCGCGACCCGGTCGCCCCCGGACTGCCCCGCGGCCGTGATGGGTGCGTGGTCCGGGCCGAGGGCCGCCGCGATCGCCCGCCACTGCGGGCCGGGCAGGGTGACGGTGTAGGTCCGGGTCTCGTCGAGGCCCAGGTCGTCCGGTGTGCTCGCGGCCACCGTGAACTCGCACCACGGCGACCAGCCGGCCGTCGGGGTCGCGCGGACGCGCCAGCGGTACGACACCCCGTGCGCCAGCGTCCCGGCCCGCTTGAAGTCGAGCGCCGCCCCGCGACCGTCGGGCTCGCCGGGCAGGTCCACGTCCCGCTCGGTATGGCCCGCGAGCCCGCGGAGCTGGAACGTGGAGGAACGGTACGGCGGGCTGTCGCCGGTGAAGGCCAGCACCGGCCGCACGGTGTCCAGCACCGGCCGGTCGGCACAGCCCCGCCCGTCGGTGTCCAGCGCCACGCCCACGGCCGCCGGCGGCTCCACCACCGCGTCGGTGGGCCGGAACGCCACGGCGACGCCTACCGCCAGGACGACGGCCAGCACACCGCCGAACGCCATCCGCCCGAGGGTCGTCACGGCAAGGTCCATCGGCAGCGGCGCGCCGAAGTTGAGGTCATGTCACGGAAAAGGGGTCCCCGTACACCTTCCACGCCAGTGGCGGCCGCAGGTCGAGGTTGCCCGCGTCGAGGAAGGCCCGCTGTGCCGTGTCGACCCGGCTCGTGTCCGAATGGGCCTCCTCCGTCCGCATCACCGCGACCCGCGCGTCCAGGAACGCCCGCAGATAAGCGGCCTCGTCGCCGCCCCGCGACGGCGGCACGGCATGCGCCAGGGCGGCCCGCCGGATGCCGCCGAAGCTCGAGGCGTCCGAACCCGGCCCGTGCATGACCATCGCGTCGAAGTAGATGAACTGTCCCAAGGCCCGCAACCCGTCCGCGCGGGCCTGGGTGACGGCCGGCGTGAAGTACACCGTGTCGCGGAAGGCATCCTGGGCCGCCTGGAAGGCCGGATCGCCGGCCGAAGAAGCCCAGGCCGCCGCGAACGGCGAGCCCAGACCAGCGTGCGAGGACGTGCCGTCCACCGCGCGCAGCGCCGGCAGGAAGCGGGCAAGCGCATTCCCCGGCACGGCGGCGGTGTACGACTCGACGACCGCCAGCATGTCGCCGGTACCCGAGCAGAACCCGATGATCCCGCCCGTGTAGCCGCGGCCGTCGCCGATGTCCTCCAGGTACCCGTACTGCGCGTGCCAGTCCAGGGAGGAGTTCTCCGCCGAGGACACCAGCCGCATGGCCAGATCCGTGCCGAGATCAACACCGGAAAAAGCGAGCCCGGAAGCGAAGGCCGGCGAAGGAGCGAGGCCCACCACCGCGGCCAGCATCAAGACGCGAAGCTTCACGCCGAGATCGTGCCATCACGGAACGTACGCATGTGGCTACTCAAGGGCAGAATGGCCGTTCGGCCTACACTCAAAGCGTGGCCAGGACCGAGGGCGGAGTCGCCTACGCCAGGACCGGGTCCGGGCCGCCGCTCGTCTACGTCGGCGGCTGGGTGTCGCACCTCGAACTCAGCTGGGCCCTCCCCGCCGAGCGCGCCTTCTACGACGCCCTCGCGCAGGGCCGCACCCTGATCCGCTACGACAAACTCGGCTGCGGGCTGTCCGAGCGCACGCCGCCGGGCCAGTACTCCATGGCGCAGGAGCTCGACACGCTCGACGCCGTCACCGCGGACCTCGGGCGGTTCGACCTGATCGGCACCTCCCTCGGGGCCGCCGTCGCCGCCACGTTCGCCGCGCAAAAGCCACAGAAGATCCAGAAGCTCATCTTGTACGGCGGGTGGCTCGACGGATCCCGCGTCGCCTCGCCCGAGATCCGCATGCACGTGCTCGGGCTGGTCACGCAGCACTGGGGGCTCGCGTCGGGCCTGCTCGCCGACGTGTTCGCGCCGGACGCGGACGCGGGGACGCGGGCGGCTTTCGTGCGGTACCAACAGGAATCGGCCGACGCCGAGACGGCCCGGACGATGCTCGCCGCCGCCTACGCCACCGACCTGACCGACGTGCTGCCGCGGATCGTCGCGCCGACGCTCGTGGTGCACCGGGACCGGGACCGGGCGGCGCCGCTGAGCGAGGGGAAACGGCTCGCCGACGGCATCCAGGGTGCGCGGTTCGAGGAGATCCCGGGGCGCTCGCACCTGCCGTACATCGGCGACACCAGCGCGCTCACCCGCGCCATCCGCCGGTTTCTCGGCCTGCCCGCCCGCCACCGGGGCAGCGGACCGGCGCTCACCGCCCGGCAGCGCGAGGTCGCCGCGCTCGTCGCGCAGGGGTGCACGAACCGCGAGATCGGCGAGCGGCTGGGCATCGCCGAGCGCTCGGCCGAGGCGCACGTGGAGCGGATCCGCCTCCGGATGGACTTCCGGTCCCGCGCACAGATCGCCGCCTGGTACGTGGCGACCGCCGCGAACTGAGGTATTTTCCCGCCTGCCCCGAACCCCGGTGCGCAACGAACATGGGCGGATGCGTTTGCTGTACGCGGCCGTCGCCTACGCGGCCTTCCTCCTGAGCTCGGCCTGGGCCGTGTGGTTCCTGGCCGCCGGCGCCGACGGGCCCGCGCGCCACGATGCCCCGGTGGCACTCGCCGTCGACGGGCTCCTGCTGCTCGCGTTCGCCGCCCACCACACGATCGCCGCCCGCGACCGGTTCAAGCGGCTCGTCCCGGCCGCGATCGAGCGCAGCACCTACGTGCTCGTGGCGAGCCTGCTGCTGTTCGCCGTGTTCGGCTGGTGGGAGCCGGTGCCGGCCACCGTCTGGCGGGCCGGGGCGCCGTGGTCGTTCGCGATCTGGGCGGTGTTCGGGGCCGGCTGGCTGATCGTCGCCGGGTCCACGTTCATGGTGGACCACGCCGAGTTCTTCGGGCTGGCCGGCCCGAGGGAGCACGAGATTTCCAGCCGTCTGCTGTACTCCCTGTGCCGCCACCCGATGATGCTCGGCCTGCTGATGACGTTCTGGGCCACCCCGCACATGACCGCCGGGCACCTCTTCTTCGCCGTGGCGTCGACGGGGTACATCGCGGTCGGCATCCGCTTCGAGGAGCGGGCGCTGCGGGCGCGGTTCGGCGCGGCCTACGAGGAGTACGCGCGCCAGGTCCCCGCGCTGCTCCCCTGGCCGCGCCGGGCCTAGGCGACCAGCCAGTCCGGCTCGATGTCGGTCTGGATGCCGAAGGTCAGCTGGGTCGGGCTCTTGCCGTCGGGCGCGATGGTCCAGATCGCGCCGAAGCCGCCGTCGTCGTCCGCGGCCGAGTACGCGATGAGCTTGCCGTCCGGGGACCAGGCCGGCTCGATCAGGTAGGTGTCGTTGACGATCGGCGGCCCGGCGATGATCAGCTTCTCCGCGCCGCCGGTCGCCGGGATGCGGTACAGGCTGCTGCCCAGGCCGTTGTTCTCGAAGCGGCTGAACGCGAGCTGCTTGCCGTCGGGTGAGAAGTCCGGGTCGTCGTCGTGGCGTCCGGCCACCGCCGGGGTCAGCGGGTCGAGCGACAGCGTCGCGAGGGTCAGCGCCAGCAGCCCGCCCGAGCCGCCGGCGAACCGGCTGAACACGATCCGGGTGCCGTCCGGCGACCACGCGGGCGAGTGGTCCTCGGCCCCCGGCGCCGCGGTGAGCAGCTGGAAGCCGCCGCCCGCGACGTTGCGGACACAGATGTGCCCGGTGAACGGGGACAGCGGCTCCCGGCACGTGTACGCCAGCCGCTTGCCGTCCGGGGACCAGGCCGGCTCGTCGGCGTCGCCGCTGCCGGCCACCACGGCCAGCCCGGTGGTGTCGGCGTTCATCACCCAGAGGGTGTCCGGCCCGGCGCCGTACCGGGTGAACGCGATCCGCTTGCCGTCCGGCGACGGCACCGGGCTGAGCTCCTGGATGCCCGCCGTGTTGGTCAGGTTCTTCGGCTTGGAGCCGTCCGGGTTCATCGACCAGAGCTCGTGGTTGATCGCGTAGTCGCGGGAGAACACGATGCGGCCGTTGCCCGCCGGCGGCGGCGCCGCCGTGGCAGTGGTCGCGGGGAGGACGGGGAGCACCGCCAGGGCGGTCAGCGCGGCGAGGCCGGGCGCATACGGTCGCTTCATCCCGGGCACGGTAGGCCGCCGGGAACCGCCCAATCCGGGCATCCCGCCGAACGGGCCGAAACCCGACAGTCCTACCGGCCCTCGACCGTGACCAGCCAGTCCCCGGCCGCGACGGTGGTGCCGGGGGTCGCGTGGACGGCGACCAGGCGGCCCGGCCGGTCCGGCGCGCACAGCCGCACGAGGGCCAGCCCGTCGAGCCGCACCACGCCGAGCGGCGCCCCGGCCGCGTACTCCTCGCCCGGCCCGACCAGCCAGCGCACCAGCCGCCCGGAGACCTCGTCCCAGCGCAGCGGGGTCGCCCCGGCCGGCGGCGGCACCGGGTCCAGCGCACGGTCCCCGGCCCGGGCGGCGAGCGCGGCCGCGCCCTGGGTGACGGCCAGATCCGGATCCTCGGTACGGCGCACCGGCCGCCCGATCCCCCGCTCGACCGCCGCCGCGACCGCCGGCGTCCGGCAGGTCCCGCCGGTCAGCAGCACGGCGGTCACGTCGGCCGCGCGGGCCCCGCTCGCCGCGAGCAGTCCCGTGCTGCAGGCGACGGTCCGCGCGACGAGGGGCGCGATCAGCTCGGCGAGCTCGCGCTGATGCAGCTGGTACGGCGGGGCGAGAGGCGTCAGGTAGTCCTCCACGTCCTCGGCGTCGCTGAGCTGGTGCTTGACCCCGCGCACGAACTCGCGCACCTGCAGCCCGAGCCGCAGCCGGGCCGGTGCGGCCAGGGCGGCGGTGCCGAGCGCGCCGGCCAGCTCCTCCCCGCCGCGCTCGTGCAGGTGCGCGGAGATGAGCGCGTCGATGTCGCGGCCGCCGCAGTCGTCGAGCGCGGCGTGCCCGAGCACCTCGTGCCGCCCGCCCCCGAACCGGATCAGCGCCGCGTCGAACGTGCCGCCGCCGAAGTCGTACACGAGCACCAGGTCCCCGTCGGCGAACGGCGCCCCGGACAGCGGCGCGAGGGCGGCCGCGACCGGCTCCGGGGCCAGCTCCACCTCGGCGAACCCGGCCGCCTCGCCGGCCCCGATCATCACGTCCCGCCGCGGGTCGCCGGGCCCGTAGGAGGCCGGCACGGTGAGCAGCAGCCGCTGGACCGGCCCGCCGTGCAGCTCGGCGGCCCGCTCCCCGAACACCCGCAGCACCGCGGCGACGAGCTCCTCGGGCCGGTAGTCGCCCTCCCCCAGCGGGATCGGCGCCGTCTCGCCGAGGTCGCGCTTGAACTCGGCCCGGTACGCCGCCGGGTCGGCCCGCTTGCGCCGCTCGGCCACGGTCCCGACGAGCAGCGCGTCGCCGGTCCGGCAGACCGCCGAGGGCCAGTTGTACAGCCCGCTGGCCGGCTCCTTGATCAGCCGGACCGGCTGCCCGTCGACGACCAGCGCGGCCGAGGACGACGAGGTCCCGAAGTCGACCACCAGCACCGCTTCGCTCACGCCGGCTCTCCAATCCCCACGAGAAAGATCGTGCCCTCGAACCCGACCGCCACCCTGGTCCCGTCGGGGCTGACCACCAGGGCCTGCGGATGGCCGTACACGACGTCGAACCGCGCGTGCACCGTCCCGTCCCCCGGCTCCAGGACGTGCCACGACCCCTTGGTCGCCACGAGCAGCCGGCCGTCGGGGGTGGGCGTGGCGGCCTGGTCGGCCGGCATCCAGTCGTGCAGCCACGCCTGCTGGCCGGTGCGCAGGTTCCAGCCCCGCACCGCGTTGATGACGATGACCCGGCCGTCGGGGCTGAACCCGAGCGAGCGGATCGGCACGCCGCCCTCGACCGCCGTGATCCGGGTGCCGGTGGCCGCCTCGCGCACGATGACCCGGCCGTCCGGGGTGGACGTGGCCACCAGCCGGCCGTCCGGGCTGAACGCCCCCACCCAGCCGCCGTCGGCGCCGCCCCACAGGTCCCGGCGGGTGGCCCAGTCGTGCAGGACGGTCGTCCCGCCCTCGGTGACGATCGCGAGGTGCCGGCCGTCCGGACCGAACTCGAGCCCGATCACCCGGTCGTTGACGGGAATCACGGACCTCGCCCGGTCGCCGGTGAGGCTGTTGACCACGACGCCCGAGTGCGCGCCCATCAGCAGTTCCCGTCCGTCCGGGCTGAACTCGACGCAGTACGCCGTGCCGAGAACCTTCGACAGCTGACCGTTGCTGCTGTCCCACAGGTCCGCGCCGGATTCCCGCCTGGCGTACGCCAGCCACCGGCCGTCCGGGCTGAACGCCAGTCCGGCCGGCCCGTCCGTGGTCGTGAACCGCTGGAGCTGGACGGGCCGCGTGTAGCGCACGGCCACCGATCCCCGGACCGGGGCGGGCTCGGGCGGTGCGGCGACGGTGGCGAGGTAGCCGCCGTTGAGGACCGGGTCGCCCGCCGCCGCGTGCCGGGCGACCAGGACGCCCGGGGCGTCGGGGGCCCGCAGCCGCCGCAGCGCGCCGTCGGCCGTACGCACGACGGCCAGCTCGGCCCGCGCCGGGTACGGCCGGCCCGGCTCGACCAGCCAGCGCACGAGCCGCCCGCCGGCCACGTCCCAGCGCAGCGGCGTGTGCCCGTTCGCCGCGGCCGGGGCCACCCGCCGCTGCGGGGCGTCGCCGGCCAGCTTCACGGCGCCGTGCACCGAGTCCAGGTCGGGCTCGTCGGCCCAGGTGACCGGCCGCCCGGGGAGCCCGTCGACCAGCGCCCGGGCGAACTGCGGGATGCGGACCAGCCCGCCGGTCAGCACGATCCGGTCCACGCCGCCGTGGCGCTGCAGCAGGCGCCCGGCCGTGGCCAGGGCGCGCGCGACGATCGGGGCGAGCAGCCGGGTCAGGTCGTCGCGGTGCAGTTCGAGGACCGGGCCCAGCGCGGTGACCGCGTCGGCGGCGACGTCGGCGGCGGCGACGGTCGTGCGCATGCGCTGTACCGTCGCCGCGAACTCGAAATCGAGCCGCTTGGCCACGATCGCCGCCGTCGCGGCCGGGAGGTGGTCGGTGCGCAGCGCCTCGGCCAGCTCGTAGCCCCCGGCGGTGCGCAGGTGCGCGCCCAGCGTCTCGTCGAGCCGCCACCCGCCGGCGTCCCGGTCCGTCTCGTGGTCCAGCACCGCCGGGCCGGCGGCGCGCACCACGCTCGCCGTCAGCGCCCGCGCGCCGAAGTCCAGCACCAGGGCCAGCTCGGCCCGCTCCTCGGGCGCCGCGGCCAGGGCGAGCGGCCGCTCCAGCAGCTCGGCCTCGGCGAACCCGACGATCTCGGCGATCTCCAGCAGCACCCGGCGGTGCTCGGGATCGGCGAACGCGGCCCGGTCGGCGACGAGCAGCAGCCGGTCGACCGGCCCGCGCAGGAGCCGGGCGGCCACGTCGCGCATCGTGCCGAGCATCCGCCCGACGAGCACGACGTCGCGCTTGTAGTCGTCGGTCCAGCCCGCGAAGCCGTCGGGATCGGCGCGGCGGCGGTGCAGGGCGACGGCGCCGCAGTACGCGTCGATGTGGATGGCGGTCGGCCAGAGCGGCGCCCCGGTGAGCGGGTCGGCCACCTCCTTGACCGCCTTGCCCCGCACGACGACGGCCTTGCTGGTGGCCGCGCCGATGTCGGCGATCAGGACCGCGTCGCTCATCCGGTCTCCCCCATGCGCATGACGGTGACCCCGAACTCGGTGCCCAGCGCGAGCGTCACGCCGTCGGGGGCGAGCGCCAGCGCGGTGACCTGACGGGGCGGCTCGTACTGCGCGAGCACCGAGCCGTCGGCGGCGTCGAGCACGGCGATGCGCGCCCCGCCGACGACGAGCCGGTCGCCGCCCGGCGTGAACGCGAGGCCCCACACGACGCCCGGCTCGGTGACCGCCCAGACCTGCGGATACCCCCGCGGACGGCAGCACACGACGTTGCCGGCGGTGTCGCAGGCGGCCAGCCGCTCGCCGTCCCGGCTGAACGCCAGCCGCTTGTCCGCCTCGGCCACGAGCCCGGTCGCGATCGGGGTCCGCTGGGTCAGTCCGTGCTCGAAGTCGACGAGCACCAGGCCGGTCCCGTGCGGGGTGGCGATCCACGCACCGTCGGGGCTGCACGCGACGGCGCCTCCGGTGTCCGTCCGGGACCACGCCGAGCGCATGTCGCCCACGCGGTACAGCGTCGTCGCGCCGGCGGTCGCGACCGCGAGCCACCGGCCGTCCGGGTCGGCGGCCAGGTCGAGCACCGAGTCCTCGGCGAACGGGCCCGGACCGGACCGGCCGGTGCCCACGTCGTAGCCCAGGATTTCGGGATCGTCGCCGCCCGCCCAGAGCCGCTGCTCGCCCGCGAAGGCGACGGCGTACATCTCGCCGCAGTCCTCCCGGGTCCACCCGCCGGTGCCGTCGATCTCCATCACGGCGACGGCCCCGGGCATGCCCACGGCCAGGAGACCGGCGGGGCTGAACGCGACCGCTTCGGCCGTACCGCACGGGATGTCGTGCAGGATCGTGAACCCCACGGCCCGGGAGGACGGCCGGACGGTGGCGACCCAGCCCCCGTCGGTGAGCAGGTCGCCGGCGCCGGCGTGGCGGGCGGCCAGGACACCGGCGCGATCGGGGGCGCGCAGCCGGAGCAGCGCCCCGTCGGCGGTGCGCACCACGGCCAGCTCGGCCCGCGCCGCGAACGAGCCGCCCGGCTCGACCAGCCAGCGCAGCAGCCGCGCCCCGGCCGCGTCCCAGCGCAGCGGCGTGTGGCCGTTCTCCGGCGACGGGGCGGCCCGCCGCTGCGGGGCGTCGCGCACCAGCTTCGCCGCCCCGCGCACCGCGTCGAGCTCCGGCTCCCCGGTGCGGACGACGTGCAGGCCGGGCAGGCCCTCGGCCAGGACCTGCCGCAGGTACGGCGAGCGGGACGCCCCGCCGGTCAGCACCACCCGGTCGACGTCGCCGGCCCACTCCCGCAGCAGCGCCCGCACGGTCCCCACCGCGCGGTCGGCGATCGGGCCCAGCGCCGCCGGCAGCTGCTCGCGGCCGATCTCCAGCACCGGGCCGAGCGCGACGACGGTGTCCACGGCCCGGTCGGCGACGGAGAGGGTCTGCTGCATCCGCTGGACCGTGTCCGCCAGGTCGATGTCCGTTGCGAGCGCGTCGCCGGCCCGCACGAGCTCGGCCAGCGCCGCGGTGATCGCCCACCCGCCGGCCCCGGGCTCGACGTCCGGCGGGAACGGCATCGGCCCGTCCACCCCGGCCCGCACCAGCGTGACGACCAGCGCCCGGGCCCCGAAGTCCAGCACCAGGTCGGCGGCGCCCGGCTTCGACGGCTCGGCGGCGAGGGCGGCCGCCCGCTGCAGCAGCTCGACCTCGGCGAACCCGGCGCGCTCCGCCGCCTCCAGCATTACCCCGGGGGCGACATGGTCGGCGAGGAGGACCAGCCGCGCGATCTCGCCGTGGTTCGCACCGGCCGCCTCGCGCAGGGCCGCGAGCATGTGCTGGACCAGCACGGCGTTGCCGCCAGTCTCGTCCCAGCCAGTATGGCCGCGCGGGTCGGCCCGGCGGCGGCGCAGCGCGAGCGTGCCGACACACATGCCGGCGTGCAGTGCGGTCGGCCAGATCGGCGAGCCGGTCACGGGTTCGACCACCGGCGCCACCTGTCCGCTGTGGACGACGACGGCCTTGGTCGTGGCCGCGCCGACGTCGGCGATCAGCACCGGCTCGCTCACCGCGGGTCCTCGAGGCGCATGAGCCGGACGCCGTCGTCGGTGCCCAGGGCGAGGGTCACGCCGTCGGGGGCGAGCGCCATCGCGTGGACCGGCGCGCCGAGCGGGAGGTCGGCGAGGAGCTGGCCGCGCAGGGTCTCGAAGACCGCGATCCGCGCGCCGGCGACGACGAGCCGGTCGCCGCGCGGGGTGAACGCGAGCCCGGCGACGCCGCCGGGCTCGGTGGCCGTCCACGCCGTCGTGGAGGTCCGCGGGTAGCAGCACTGGACGGTGCCGGCGCGGTTGGACACGGCCAGCCGGTCGCCGCCGCGGCTGTACACCAGCCGATGCCCGCCGCCGGTCGCGACGTCCCGGGCGAACCGCCGGCCCGACGGCTGCCCGTTCTTGAGGTCGATGAGCTCGACGCCCTGCGCGATCATCGCGAGGACCGTGCCGTCCGGGCTGAACGCGACGGCGCTGCCGGTGTTCCTGCGCGACCAGCGGGGCGCCGGGTCGGACGGGGAGTACAGCTCGGTGTTCCAGCCTGCGGTCGCGACCGCGAGCAGCCGTTCGTCCGGGCCGACGGCGAGGTCGAGCACCGCATCCCCGGCGGGAACGGCCCGCAGCCGCCGGTCGGAGCCGATGTCCCAGCGTTCGACCGGTCCGTTGCTGCCGGCCCACACCTGCGTCCCGCCCGCGACGAAGGCGACCGCCCGCGCGGCCCCGCGGATCGCGAGCCGCGACAGCGCGCGCCCGTCGCCGTCCAGCAGGCAGACCGCATCCTCGACCCCGGCCGCGATGCGCCGCCCGTCGGGGCTGAAGGCGATCGACCAGACCGGCCCGCGCGGGGCGGCGTTCGAGCGGAAACCGGTCTCCTCCAGGACGCCGACGGTCGCCGCCCAGGACCCGCCGGCGAGCACCGCGCCGGGCCCGGCGTGCCGGTGGACCAGGTAGCCCGGGCGGTCCGGGGCCCGCAGCCGCCGCAGCCCGCCGTCCTCGGTGCGCACCACCGCCAGCTCGGCCCGGGCCTCGAAGGTCGCTCCCGGTTCGACCAGCCAGCGCACGAGCCGGGCCCCGGGCACGTCCCAGCGCAGCGGCACCTGCCCGTTGGGCGGCGCGGGCGCGGCGGTCCGCGGCGGCACGGCCTGGACGAGCCGCGCGGCGCCGCTGACGACCCCGCCCTCGCCCATCTCGACCGAGTTGCCCGGCAGCCCGATGGCGGCGGCGACGGTCCGGGCCACGTACGGAATGCTGGTCATCCCGCCGGTGAACACCACCCGGTCGACCGCCGTCGCGGTGCGCCCCAGCAGGTCGGACGTGGCCGCGATGGCGCGCTCGACGAGCGGGGCCAGCAGTTCCTCGAACGCCTCCCGGCGCACCTCGACCACCGGCCCGGTCGCGAGCGGGCGGTCGGCGGCGACGGGGGCCATGCTCAGGGCGTGCCGCAGCCGGCGGACCGCGTCGGCGAAGTCCATCGCCACGCACGCGGCCGCGTCCTCGTCGAGGTGGTCGGTGGCCAGCGCCCGCGCCAGGTCCGCCCCGCCGAGCTCGCGCACGCAGGCGGCGAGCGCGGCCTGCGCGGCCCGGCCGCCGCAGTCCTCGGCGACGGTGTGGCCGAGCGACTCGTACCCGCCGGCGGAGATCCGCACCAGGCCCGCGTGCAGGCCGCGCTCCCCCAGGTCGAAGGCGAGCACCACGCCCGGGTCGTCGGGGCCGCTGCTGGTGTAGGCGGCCGCGGCGGCCCGCGGCACGAAGTCGGGGTCGTCGAAACCGAGGTGCACGGCCATGCGCTCGAGGAAGGTCAGCCACGGCGCGTCCGGCTCGGCGTCCACCACGACCACGAGGCGCTCCGGGGCTGTCCCGTGGCGCGTGGCCGCCCGCAGCACTCCGGCGAGGATCCAGCCCCGGGCCTGGAGGTCGCCGTCGCCGAAGTATTCGGCCGGGTAGGCGCGGCCCGTCGTCCGGGCCGCGGTGCCGAGCCGGATGTCGCCGGCGCGATCGTGGGCGGCCGTGGGCCAGGCGCGCAGCCCCGTGCCGGGCTCGGTCACCGGGGTGGGCCGCCCGTCGCGGATCAGGACCGCCTTCGTGGTGGCGTGGCCGGGGTCGACCACGAGGACAGACTCGTGCATGGCACCGCTCACGCCGGCTCCCGCACCGTCGTCACGAGCCGCTCGTAGCTGCGCCGGACCACCTGCACGGCGCGGCGGGTGCGGCCCTCGTACAGCGGATCCAGGTCGCGCGCGGCCCACTCGCCGAGGCGGGCGCGGGCGGCGGCGAGCAGTTCGGGCGGCGCGGCCGGGGACGGCAGGCCGAGCCGGTCGGCGGGTGCCGTGCCGTGCTCGCCGGTCACCCGCAGCAGGTCGGCGGCGTCGTCCGGCGTGAACGCGAGCGCGTCGTCGTAGTACAACCGCAGCACTTCCAGTTCGCGGAACGCGTGCTCGTCGCGGTCGAGGGCGAGCAGCGGGGCGCAGGCGTCGAGGAGCACGGCGCGCTCGTGCGGGCCGAGGGCGGCGGCGCGCCGGTCGCGCAGGCGGTAGGCGAGGTCGAGCGCGCCGCGCAGCTTGATGAGCTCGGCGCGGTTGCCGAAGTGGCCGGTGAGCAGGGCCCGGAAGCCGGGCAGGCCGCTGCGGGCGGTGAGCTCGGCCCGCAGCTCGGCCGCGTCCCGGGCCCCGTCGCGCACGAGCCCGGCGGCCAGCCAGATGCCGTACTGCCCGAACCGCCGCAGCAGCGCGGCCCGGCGCTGCGGCGGCACCGGCAGGTCGTCGTACTCGCGGGTGGCGAAGAACGGGCCGCGGCGCAGCCGCCGCTCCAAGGTGGAGGGGTCCACGGTGGACAGTCCGATGAGGTCGCCGAGCTCGTCCTCGGTGAACGTGGCGGCGGCCGCGGCGACCAGGCTGGCGATCGGCCGCACCTCGTAGAGGACCCGCCGCGCCCCGGGTGCGCTCATCACGCGCTCGGCCAGCCGGCGGCCCTCGGCGAGCGGGTCCGGGTACTGCGGCCAGGACAGCTCCACCTTGGTCAGCGCGGCGACCGTGGTGACCGGTCCGGAGCCGCCGACGCCCGGCCCGGCGAAGTCGGCGAGCAGCTCCTCCTCGTTGGCCGCCAGCCCGCGCGCGAACACCACGACGAGCGCGTCGGCCCGGCCGGCATGGGCGGCGGACGCGGCCCGCACGTCGTCGCCGGTGCGGCCGAGGAAGCGCAGCGTGTTCTGCGAGTCGGTCTGGAACACCGAGTCCAGGCCCGGGGTGTCGACGAGGTCGAACGCGCGCAGGTGCTCGTTGGGGTCGGTGACGCGCAGGTGGTCGATCGCCCGCAGCAGCCGCCGGTGCTGCTTGTCGCCGTCGCGGGCGCGCACGGTCAGCGCCTCGAGCTCGGCCGGGTCGCGCCGCTCGGGCGGGCGGCCGTCGGTGAAGTGCACGGTCAGCTCGCGCCGCGGGCCGTGACCGATCCAGTTGACGTTGAACGTGAGCTCCTCGACCCCCGTCGGGGCGAGCGGCGCGCCGAGCAGCGCATTGGCGAGCGTCGACTTGCCGGAGCTGACCCGGCCCACCAGCGCCACCCGCATCGGCCCGGACAGCCGCGCCCGGCACGCCGCCAGGTCCTCGGCGGCGTTTTCCAGGCCCGGCAACGGTACCGAACGCAGCCCTCGAACCGCCTCGTCGAACGCCGCCGTCGCCCGTGCCCGCAGCCCGGTCATCAGGCGTCCGCGGCCTCGGCGTCCACCGTGGACAGTCCCTCCGCCGCCGCGACGAGCGCCGTCACCCGCTCGCGCAGCTCGATCAGCGGCTTGCACTCGGCGAGCAGCTCGCGGGAGCGCGCCTTGGCCGCGTCGTGGGTCGCCTTGCGCGCCGCGGCCAGCCGGGGCAGCAGGTCCTGCAGCGTCTCCTCCTGCTGGGCCAGCCGCCCGTCGAGCTCGGCGATGGCCGCGGCGGTGAAGTCCCGGACCACCTCGTTGACCGCGGTCGACACGTGCCGGCGCTGGTCGCGCTGCAGCGTGCCGAGCTGCTGCTGCAGGCTCTGCCGGCGGGCCTGGCGCTCGGCGCGGCGCTCGTCGGCGAGGCCCTCCTGCCAGCCCAGCGCGCTGCCGAGCAGCCCGCCGATGGCCGCGCCGACGGCGTTGCCGGCCACCGGCACGATCAGCCCGCCGAGCAGCCCGCCGACGGCGGCGCCCAGGCTGACCCCGGCCCGCAGCCCGCCGAGCCGGCCGCGGAACAGCCCGGGCCGGTCCTCGGCGGCGGGCTCGGGGTCGACGCGCAGCTCGGGCACCGGCGGCACCGGCAGCTCGCCGAGGGCCGGCCGGTCGAGGTCGAAGCCGTGCCGGAGGCTGAAGTCGGCCAGCACCTCGGCCGCCGCGACCGCGGCCTGCTCGTTGAGCTCGCCGACGACCTGGGCCGCGTCCGCGGTGAGCTGGCCGACGAGCCGGTCGGGGTGGTAGAGGTACTGGTCGTCGCGCAGATAGTCGACGGTGAAGCCGTGCCAGACCTGGTCGAGGCGCCGCTCGCCCTGCACGCCGAGGCGCCGCCCGAGCCCGCCCAGCTCGTCGGCGAGCTGCCGGCGCCACTTCGCCGAGGCCAGCCGCATCTCGGTCAGCTGCTTCTGCCGGGCCTGCGCCTCGGCGACCAGCCCGGCGAGCTTCACGTTGGTCTCGTCGGCGAGCGCGTCGAGCTCCTCCTTGAGCGGCTCGAGCAGCCCCTGGGCGGCCCGGCCGAGCTCGTCGAGGGCGGCGCCGAGGAGGCGTTTCGCGCGGTACCGGTGCAGGGAGCCCCACAGCGCGGCCTCCAGCGCCGGGAAGTTGGACAGCTCCAGGTCCTCGTCGTCGCCGTCGAGCAGGTAGTCCCGCTTCGCGTGGGCGGACACCGGCACGATCGCGACCTGGTCGGCCGGCCGCCCGAGGGCCGTCGCGATCTTGGCCCGGCCGTTGGCCAGGATCGCCGAAAAGTCCCCGATGTCGGTCTTGGTCAGCACGAACTGCAGCGCGTCGCGGGAGTCGCCGGCCGAGACCGCCTCGGCCGCGTGGCGCAGGAACCGCAGCTCGCTCTCCAGCAGCGGCTGGGTCGCGTCGAACACGAACACGATGGCGTCGGCGCTGGGCAGGAACGCCATGGTCGCCGCGGTGTGCCCCGCGTACACGCCGCCGACCCCGGGCGTGTCGACCAGCGTCAGGCCCGAGCGCAGCTTCGGGTGCGGGGTCTCGATGGCCACCAGCCGCGCCCGGCGCGCGTTGTGCGGGTTGCCGCTCTCGGTGACGTATCCGGCCAGCTCGGCCCGCCCGGCCGCGACGGTCTCGGTGCCGCCGCCGTCGTGCTCGAGCAGGACCTCGATGCGTTCCTGCTCGCCGTACCGGACGGTGGTGACCACGCTCGTCGCGATCTCCCCGGCCTCGGGGAACAGCAGCGGCCGCTCGTGCTCGTCGAGCAGCGCGTTGAGCAGGCTGGACTTGCCGCGCTTGAACTCGCCGCAGACGACCACGGTGAGCCGCCCGGCGGCCAGCCGCTCCCGGGCCGCCTCGAGCCGCCCGGCCGCGGTCCGCGCGCCACGCCGCTCGGCGAGCGCGATGAGCTGCGGGAACAGGCCGAGTGCCGCGTCCCGGGCGGTGTCGAAGTCGCGCATCGGGCCCATGGTAAGGGCCCGCACCGGCGGCGATCACGGACCGGCGGGCAAAATCCGCCGACCGGCCGGTGCGTTCCGGCTCTTCCGGTCGCCCGCCCACCGGATGGGGGAATCGCCGGTGAGGAATTTACCCGGGTGAATCGTCGGATCCGGTTCGTGGCGGATCGGCGGATGGGCGGGACGCGCGTTTCCTTCATATTCTGGCGCGACGACCGATCTGAGCGACGGCGTGACCGGCCGACCCGGAGGGAGTGTGCGGCGGATGAGCGGCATCGACCCCGGTGTGGCGCGCGCGGACGAGCGGGCCGACACCCGGCCCCTGCTGCTCGCCTGTGTGGCGATCTTCGCGCTGGGCGGGGTCTGGACGGTGTTCTACGCGGCCGGGCTGCCCGCGCCCAAGGTGCTCATGTGGCTCACGGTGCCCGCGACCAGCATCGTGGCGATGCTGACGACGCTGCGGGTGGCCCGCACGCCGGGGCTGCACCCGGCCGCCCGGCGGTTCTGGCTGCACCTGACCGTGGTCGAGGGGTTCGTGCTGGCCGGCGCCTCGCTGATGACGGTGTCGACGTTCGCGCGCTGGTCGGACCGGCCGATGCTGTTCGTCGGCGCCGGGGTACCGCTGCTGTCCCTGGCTCTTCTGCTCGTGATGTGGGCGCTGCTGCGGCTTCCGGCCGGGCATCGCTCGCGCAGTGAGTGGGTGCGCCTGACGCTGGACGGCGCGACGGTCACGGCCGGGGCCGCGCTGTTCCTCTGGCACCTGGTGCTGCGGCCGCTGGTGGAGACGCACACCGAGGTGCCCAAGTTCCTCGGCATGGTGCTCATCGCCCTGTTGTGCCTGCTCGCGCTGGTCGCGGTGATGAAGGTGGCGATGGTCGGCAGCGGGCCGGTGACCATGGCGTCGCTGCGGCTGCTCGCGCTCACCATCCTGATCGGGGTGTTCGCCTCCGCCGCGGCGCCGATCACCAACCAGCCGCGCTGGGTCGGGCTGCAGCCGATCAGCATCATCGTGAACATGCTGGTCGTGTGCTGCGCCGCGCACGTGCAGCGGCGCGGGCCCGACGACCCGGCGGGCGAGGGCGCACCGGTACGGCGCTCGCGGCGCTTCTCGTCGCTGCCCTACGTCGCCGTCGGCGCGACCTCCCTGCTCCTGGCCGTGCAGAGCTTCCGGGCCGGCCGCGAGCACAGCGTGGCCGACATCGCCCCGGTGGCGCTCGGGGCCATCCTGATCACCGGGCTCGTCGTGGTCCGCCAGTTCGTCGCGCTGCGTGACAACGCGCACCTGCTCGACTCGGTCAGCCGCCACGAGCAGCAGCTGCAGCACCAGGCGACCCACGACACGCTCACCGGCCTGGCCAACCGGGCCGGCTTCAGCGCCATCGTCGAGCACGCGCTGGACCGGGCGGCGGCGGACACCCAGGCGGCGGTACTGCTGATCGACCTCGACGACTTCAAGGAGGTCAACGACACGCTCGGCCATGCCGTCGGCGACGACGTGCTGGTCGCGGTGGCCCAGCGGCTGCGCGCGGCGGTGCGGGGCAACGACGGTGACGTGGTGGCCCGCCTGGGCGGCGACGAGTTCGCGGTCCTGCTGCGCCACGCGCCCGGCGGGGACGCCGACCGGGCCGCGGAGCGGGTGCTGGCCCTGCTCGCGCCGCCGGTCAGCGCGGCCGGGCACCACCTGCTCGTGCACGCCAGCATCGGCGTGGCGCCCGCCCGGCCCGGCGACGACCTGGGGACGCTGCTGCGCAAGGCGGACATCGCGATGTACGCCGCGAAGGACCGCGGCAAGGGCAACTCGGTCGGCTACACCCCGGACATGGCCGCCCGCATCCAGGCCCACGCCGAGCTGGGCGCGGACCTGCGCGACGCGATCGGCACCGACCGGCTGTTCCTGCGCTACCAGCCGATCGTCCGCCTCGACGACGGCTCGGTGGTCGGCGCGGAGGCCCTGATGCGCTTCGAGCACCCGACCCGGGGGCCGATCTCCCCCGCCGAGTTCATCCCGGTCGCCGAGCAGTCCGGCCTCATCGTGCCGCTGGGGCGCTGGGCCCTGCGCGAGGCGTGCCGGCAGATGGCGGAGTGGCTGCTGCGGTACGGCCAGAAGGCCCTCTGGTCGATCACCGTCAACGTCGCCGGGCGCCAGCTGCAGGACCCCGGCTTCGTCGACGACGTGCGGGCGGCCCTCGCGTCGGCCCGGCTGGCCCCGGACCGGCTCCTGGTCGAGGTGACGGAGACGGCGGTGCTCGGGGACGGGCCGGCGATCGCGACTCTGCACGAGCTGCGCGCGCTCGGTGTGCGCATCGCGCTGGACGACTTCGGCACGGCCGCCTCCTCGCTCGGGCTGCTGCTCACGTGCCCGGTCACGACGCTCAAGCTGGACCGGAGCTTCGTGGAGGAGATCACGACGGCGGGGCGGCCGGCGGCGGTGGCGCAGGCGGTCATCCACATCGCGCAGACCCTCGACCTGGCCGCCGTCGCGGAGGGGATCGAGACCGAGGACCAGGCCCGGGTGCTGCGGCAGCAGGGGTACCTGCTCGGCCAGGGCTACTTCTACGCGCGTCCGATGGCGGCGCGGGAGCTCGAGCAGCGGCTGGAGCCGGCGCGCCAGCCTGCGTTCTAGCTTCCTGCGGTCGTTTCAGCTTCCTACGGTCAGCCTGATCGTGAAACCGTCCGTTCCGCGCTGCATGCTCACGTGGTCGCACACCTGGTGCGCGATCCACAGCCCGAAGCCGGCCGAGTTCTCGCTGGTCGCGGCCAGCAGGCCGGCGTAGGGGTCCTTCGGGCCGGGCCCGGTGTCGGCCACCGTGACCACCACGCGCCCGTCGGCGGCCCACACGCGCATCCGGACGGGCGCGCGGCCGTACCGGTGCGCGTTGGCCACGATCTCGCTCACCGCGAGCGTCAGGTCGTCGATGCGCTCCTCGCCGATGCGGCCCTCGCCGACCGTGCGCACCACCTGGCGGGCCTGCTCCGGCGGCGGCCCGAGCACGTCGGCGGCGGCCGGGCAGCGCTGCAGCGGGTCGGCGATCTCCGGCCGGTTCTCCAGCAGGAACGTCTCCGGATCGGTGTACTCCGCGTTCGCCGTGTGCTCACCCAGCGGACCGGCGGTGAACGGGTGCGTGCGGTGCATGTCCGCGAGCACGTGCGACGGGGCGGACCGAGCGTCGTACGCGCACATGCTCCACAGCGGGAACTCGTCGTACGCGTGGTTGATCGCCGACTCGTAGCAGGCCCACCAGTCCCAGCACGCCCCGAAGTGCTCGGGCAGCAGCTCCCCCACGATGCGGATCTGCCCGGCGCCGGCGTCCACCTGCTCGGCCAGCAGCGTCCGGTACGCGCGGATGGCGCCCGCCGGCCGCGCGTACACCTCGCCGCCGCTCAGGAACGTCACCGGGCACCCCGCTGGCAGCGCCCGCTCGACCAGGGCGGCGTTGCGGGCGCCGAACGACACCATGGTCGGCTCGCCGGCCACCACCCCGCCGAGCAGGAACGGCACGACCACGTCGAGCAGGTGCTCATCGGAGTCGTAGCAGATCGCCTCGTGCAGGTACCCGGTGTGCCCGGCCCCGGCCCCCGTCCTCATCGCGCCGCCTCTACCCGAATCCGCGTCAGCCGCAGCAGCTCGACCAGGTGGGCCGCGGTCGCCAGCGGGGTGTGCAGCACCGCCGTGACGTCCCGTTGCTCCGCATGGCGCTGCAGGTGCAGCAGCGCCCGATGGTCGATGAAGCGAAGGGCGTGCGCGTGGAACACGATCTTTCCGTTCTCAGGACGAGGTTGTACCCGGGCGAGCGCGGCGGGAAACAGCTCCTCGGCTGTGCTGTCGAGCTCACCGCTCAGCAGCGCGGCATTCGGGTCGTGCGGGTCCCCGCGCACCGCGAACAGGACATCCGCCGCGTTGGTACCGGGATGCAGGCACGCGAGCGCGCCGACCGCCTCATCGCCGACCGTGCCGCGGTGCAACGCGCAGATCGCGCGCATCGGATGGACGGCGATGTACCGGTCGACGAGCGCCTCGTACCGCGCGAACGCGTCCAGGCGCTCGGCGGTGTCCACGAGCGCCGTACAGTCCGCGAACACCCGCAGCCCGGTGTGCCCGTCGCCGAGCGCGGCCGCCGTGGCCTGCGCGTACGCGGCGACCTGGGCCTCGGGCTCGACCAGCTCGCCGGCCGCGTAGGTGGCCTCGAGCGAGACGAACTCGGCCCCGGCGGGCAGCCAGCCGGGGTCGCTGGTGCCGGCGAACCAGACCCGTTCCCCGGCCGCGATCCCGGCGCCGAGGTATGCCTGCGCGTATGCGTGCAGTTGCCCCGGGGTGTCGTACGTCCAGCAGAGATGCTGGTCGGCGGCCGAGGTACTCACGTTCGAAGGGTAACCCCGTTTCCGCACCCGGCGCGCGTCGAGCATTGCGCACTCTGTCCTTTCGGCATTGCGCGCTTTTGGTGCGCCGTACGCGTTGCGTGAATCCGCCCGGGGCGGGTAGCCGGGGACCCATGAGAATCGGACTCATCGGAGCCGGCCACATGGGCTCCACCCTCGCCCACCTGTGCGTCGAGGCCGGCGACGACGTGGCGATCGCCAACTCCCGCGGCCCCGACACCCTGCGCGACCTGGAACTGATGCTGGGCGAACACGCCGTGGCCGCCACTCCCGACGAGGCCGCCCGCTTCGGCGACATCGTGGTGCTGGCGGTGCCGTTCGGCCAGTACCAGGACCTCCCGGCCGCCGCCCTGTCCGGCAAGACCGTGGTCGACGCCTGCAACTACTACCCCCAGCGCGACGGCCACCACGCGGCCCTGGACGACGGCCGGGTGACGAGCAGCGAACTGATCCAGCGGGAACTGCCCGGCGCCCACGTGGTCAAGGCCTTCAACGCCATGCGCTGGGACCACCTGCGCGACTACCACCACTCGGCGGGCGCCCTGCGCCGCTACGGCATCCCGGTCTCCTCCGACGACCCGGCCGCCAAATGGCGCGTCATGGACCTGGTCGAGCAGCTGGGCTACGAACCGGTCGACGCGGGCTCCCTGCGCGCGGGCGGCCGCAAACACCAGCCCGGCACCGACGTCTACACCGCCGACCTCTGGGCCGACGAACTCCGCGACCGCATCGGCATCGACGCCTGATCCTCCTGTTTTTACAGGGGCGGCAGCAGTCCCCGGGCGATGGCCGTGGTGACCGCGGCGGTGCGGTCCTTCACGCCGAGCTTCTCGAAGATGCGCATCACGTGGCTCTTCACGGTCGCCTCGCTCACGAACAGCTCCCGCCCGGTCTCCGGATTGGACAGCCCCCGGGCCAGACACCGCAGCACGTCCATCTCCCGGCTGGTCAGCTGCGGCACGTCCCCCCGCCGGTACCGCACGAGCCGATCCGCCGCCGGCGCCGCGATCGCCGTCCCCCCACGCGCCGCCGTGCGCACCGCGGCCGTCAACTCCTCCCGGCTGCACCCCTTGAGCAGATATCCCACGGCCCCGGCGGCCACCGCCCGCACCACGTCCCCGTCGGTGTCATAGCTGGTCAGCACCAGAATCCGAGCCGTACCGGCGGCGGTGATCCGCTCGATCGCGGTGATCCCGTCCAGATCCGGCAGCCGCAGATCCATGAGCACCACATCCGGCCGCAACACCGCCGCGAGCCGGACCGCCTCATGCCCGCGCCCGCAGTCGGCCTCCACCACGAGATCCGGCTCCCGATCGAGCACCGCCCGCAACCCGTCCCGCACAATCGGATGGTCATCCACCACGAGCAGCCGCACCGTCATGCCGGAAGCTCCACGTCGAGCGTCGCGCCCGCGCCCGGGCTCGACCGCACATCGACCGATCCGCCCGCCGCGGTGACGCGTTCGCGCAGTCCGGCCAGACCGAATCCGGGAGTCGGCGCGTCCACGTCGAACCCGCGCCCGTCGTCGTGCACGCGAAGGGCGAGAACGCCGCCGTCGTACCGGATGTGCACGTCCACATGCGCCGCCCGCGCATGGCGGCGCACGTTTGCCAGCGCCTCCTGCACGGCGCGCAGGGCCACGACCTCCAACTCGGCGGGCAGCGGCCGCGGCTCCCCCTCGACGGTCAGCTCGGCGCCGCCGGGCAGGTCGGGCCCGATCCGGTCGACGACCTGCCGCAAAGCAGCCGGCAGCGACGCCGAACGCAGGGCCGGTGGCGTGGCCGCATCGATCATCGACCGCGCCTCGGCAAGGTTGTCCCGGGCGGTGTCGCGGGCTCGCAGGAGGTACACGAGTGCGTTCTGCTGTTCTTCTCCGAGCTCCGACTCGAGCGCGTCGAGCAGCAACAGCACACTGGTGAACCCCTGCGCAACGGTGTCGTGGATGTCGCGGGCCATCCGCTCACGCTCGGCCAGCGCACCCGCCTCCCGGCTGACCAGGGCAAGCTCGGCACGAGTGGCCTCGAGTTCGGCAACGAGCCGCGCCCGATGCGCACTCTGCTCGATGATGCGCGTAATCCACAGTCCGACGCCGATCGCGCACAGCAGCGCAAGCCCGGCGGGCACGAGCACCGTTTCGGGCTCCTCGAGGCGGAACGCGAACGCCATGGCCGTGGCGACGACGGCGGCGATCGTTCCGGCCACCGCCTGCCTGGCCGGCAGCATCGCCCACACGTGCGGAAACAACACCGTCAGGAGCACCGCCCCGGCCGGCGCGACGGCGACCGCGGCGGCCGTGAGGGCGACCGCGATCCCGACGTACGTCCAGCCCCCGCCACCGCGCGGCCGCCGCAGCAGCCGGGCACCGGCCAGCGGGTACCACGCGGCCAGCGCACCGACGAGCGCAACCCCGAGGATCCGCTCCCGCACGGCGAGGTCCGCGTCGAACCCGATCAGCCCGGCGGCGACGACAGTGAGCGCGGCGAAGGCGAGATGCCACCCGACAGCGAGGCGGTGCCACTCGTGCTGCCCCGGGTCCGCGGTCGCGCTCATCCCGTCAGCATCCCCCGCACACGACCCGCGCGCATCCAACGGTCGTTGGATGCGCACCCGGCCCCGTCCGCGCGAACCTGACGACCATGACCCCACGCCTGACGCTGAACATCATGCTGTTCCTGACCGTCTGCTACGGCGCCGCGGTGGCGATCCTGGCCGTGACCGACACACCCGGCCTCGGCAACTTCACCATCATCGGCGCGATCGTGCTGGGCGTGCTGTGGGTGGGGCGCGGCTTCCTCATCCGCGGATCACGCTGACGTCCGGCGTCGCCCCTGCGCGGGTGGCGGTTCCGACGATCCAGTCGTCGCCGTCGCGCGTGACGGTGCAGGTCCAGCCAAGCGTGTGCAGCCGTTCGCGCAGGGCGGCGGGGTCGATGAAGTGCTTCACGATGCGGTACGTGCGGCCGTCGTTGAGGCGCCGTTCGACGATCCCGTCGCTGACGTACGCCTCCTTGGGACGCTCGTCGGTGTGCTCGTCGATGAACAGCACGCGGCCGCCGCCGGTGAGCCAGCTGCCCACCAGGCGCCAGAACTCGGCGAACCGCTCATCGGGCACGTGCGACAGCCACGCCGAGAAGAACACGACGTCGAAACGCTCGCCCGGGGCGTACCCGAAGATGTCGGCGCCGGCGAATGTGACGTTCGACGGCGCTCGCTCCCGCGCGATCGCGAGCGTTTCCGGCGCGGCGTCGACGGCGAGCACCGAATCGGCCTCGCGGGCGAGCGCCTCGGTCCAGAGGCCGGTGCCGCAGGCGAGCTCGAGGACACGGCCGCGCGGGGCCATCGCGGCGACCAGCCGGGCGATGCGGGTGCGGGCCGCGTCGACGTCGCCGTACGCGGTGGCGTCGTACTCCGCCGCGCGGCTGCGGTAGTAGCCGACCTGCTCGGCCAGCACGTTGTCCGTCATCGGTCCATCCTGCCTCAAGCACGCACACCGCCGGTGCGCGCTTCCGCCCCGGCACGGTCGGGTCATGACGCGGTGAGCATGCCGCCAACGATGCCGGCGGACCTCAGCGGCGGGCCGCGGTCGGCAGGCGGGCCGCGGTCGGCAGGCGGGCCTCGTCCTCCACGAAGCTCAGCGGCGGGCGGGGGTCCAGGCGATCGAGCACCGTGCGGGCGATGTGGCCGGGGCCGGCAAGGAGATAGCAGTCCACGGCGCCGTCCTCGCACCGGCGCACGGCGTCGATCAGGACCCGGGCGCCGGCCGCGGCCAGGAAATCCAGCTCGCGCAGGTCGATGACGAGCGATTGGCGAGGTGCCAGAGCGGCTACGGTACGGCGAAGCAGCTGCCTGCATCCCGGAGCTGTCACGGCGTCCAGGGCACCGCCGAGCAGTACTGCCATGCCGTCGGTCGTTCGGGTCACGCTGACGCCCGGGGGTGTCGGGTCGGCCGTGCGCGCGCGCCGGGGCAGGGTGGGGGCGGCCGGGACGCCCGCCATGGCCTCGGCGGCGAACCCGGCGAGGCGGTCCTGGCCCGGGTGTGGGCCGGGCGTGCGGTACTGCAATGACAGTACGCCCAGCGGGTCGCCGCGCTCGTCGCGCAGGAGGTAGGCGTGGACGGCGGCGAACCCCAGGTCGGTGGCGGGGGCCACGCGCTCGAGGACGACCGGGTCCGTCATGTCCGGGCCGACACCGGCGGCGGTCAGGAAGGCGGTGAGGCGGTCGCGCAGGCGCAGGGGCACGCCGCTGTGGCGGACCGTGCGCAGCGCGGTGGTCTTGGGGTCGAAGACGTGCAGGGTGCAGGCGTCGGCGAGGCGGCCCGCGGCCACCACGATCGCGGTGCGGACGATGTGGCGGTCGGCCAACGCCAGGAACTCGGGCGCCACGAGGGTTTCGGGGTCGGCGCGCAGCCGGCGGTGGAATTCCGCGAGGACCCCACGGCGGCTGGCGCGCATTTCGGCGTCGATGACGTCCTGTTGCTGGCGCGGCGGTAGGCCGCGCCGCGACCGTACGCCGCCGATCGGAGCATCTGGGTCCATGCCGCGCTCCGTCACCGTTGTCGCCTCGGCGGGATGCCGCCGGCTCAGCTCACCCTACTCCCGGGCCGGCAAAGCCGCAGCGCACACACTCGACATCGAGTTCGCGGTAAGGGCCTGAGACCCGTATGGTGCTGTACCCGTGAACAGGTTGGTCGAGGTTGCGGTGCCGGAACGGCTGGGGCGCGGGTACCGGTGGTTGCTCGCCTCATCGTGGACCAGCAACCTCGGCGACGGGATCGCGCTGGCCGCCGGGCCGCTGCTCGTGGCCTCGCTCACCGACAACGCGTTCCTGGTGTCGCTGGCGGCGTTGTTGCGGTGGGCGCCGCCGCTGGTCTTCGGCCTGTACGCGGGCGTGCTCTCCGACCGGCTCGACCGGCGGCGGATCGTGATGGCCGCGGACGGGCTGCGCGGGGTCGTGCTCGTCGCGCTGGTGGTGCTGCTGGTCACCGGCCATCTCCCGGTCGCCGGTGCGCTGGTGGCGATCGGGCTGCTGACGGTGGGTGAGGTGTTCGCCGACAACGCCGCGCAGACGATCGCGCCGATGCTGGTACCACGGGACGATCTTGTTCTTGCAAACGCGCGGCTGCAGGCGGGCTATATCACGCTGAACAACCTCGTCGGGCCGCCGATCGGGGCGCTGCTGTTCGCGGCGGGGCACGCGTGGCCCTTCGCCGCCGAGAGTGTGCTGGTCGTGGCCGGGGTCGTGCTCGTGTCGCGGATGGCGCTGCCGGCCGATCCCGCGGCGTCCGAGCGACCCGCGGGGGTGCGGCACGCCGTCGTCGAGGGGCTGCGGTGGACCGCCGGGCACGCCGCCGTGCGCACGCTGTCGCTGACGATCCTGATCTTCAACTTCACGTTCGGGGCGGCGTGGTCGGTGCTCGTGCTGTACGCGCAGCAGCGGCTCGGACTCGGGCCGACCGGCTTCGGCGTGTTCACGACGCTGGGCGCGGTGGGCGGGCTGGTCGGCACCGGGATGTACGGCTGGCTGACCCGGCGCGTGAGCCTGGGCAACATCATGCGGGCAGGCCTCATCATCGAGACGCTGACGCACCTCGCCCTGGCCGTGACGACGTCACCCTGGCTCGCGGGGGCGATCATGTTCGTCTTCGGGGCGCACGCCTTCATCTGGGGTACTACGTCGCTGACGGTCCGGCAACGCGCGGTGCCGACGCAGCTGCAGGGGCGGGTGGGCAGCGTCAACACGATCAGCACGTTCGGGGGGCTGGTGGTGGGCTCGCTGATCGGCGGGACGCTGGCCACGCAGGTCGGCGTGACGGCGCCGTTCTGGTTCGCGTTCGGGGGGTCGGCGGTGTTCGTCGTGCTGTTGTGGCGCTCGCTGGCGCGGATCGCGCACGGGTAGCTCGGCTCGGGAAAATGTCGTACCCGGGTGGCAGGATGTGGTGACACGAGGGCCGGCAGCAGCGGGATAGCAGTATCCCGTGCCGGCGGCGTATCCGACCCGGCCGGTGTCCGCCCCGCCGCCGGGGCAGCCGGGGTGGCCGGCTTCCTGAAATCCGGTACAACATCAAGCATGGTTGTTCTGGGAGCCTATTTTCCGGCGTCTAGTGCTGACGCGTACCCGATCGCGAACATTCCGGCCGGTGAGCTGACGCATCTGTTCTACGCGTTCGGGACCATCGAGCAGGGGCACCTCACGCTGCCGCGGGACGCCCCGGCGCACCTCGAGGCGCTCGCCGGGCTCAAGCGGGCGCATCCCAGGCTCCGGACCGTACTGTCGATCGGCGGCTGGGGTGCCGGCGGCTTCTCCGACGCGGCGCTGACGAAGCAGTCGCGGGCCGCGTTCGTGGACGAGACGCTGGCGCTCCTGAAGGACTTCGACGGGGTCGACCTGGACTGGGAGTTTCCGGTCTCCGGCGGGCCGGCCGAGGTCGTGCACCGGCCCGAGGATCGACGCAACGCGACGCTGCTGGCCCAGGACCTCCGGGCGCGGCTCGGGGACGGCAAGATCCTCACCGCGGCGTTGCCCGCCGCGCGGTTGCAGTCCGCCGGGGCCTATGACCCGGCCGAGAGCTTCGAGATCGCGGAGCTGGCCAAGGTGCTCGACTTCGTGAATCTCATGACGTACGACTTCGGGACCGGGTTCTCGCCGATCGCGACGTTCAACGCTCCACTCGAAGGCATCACCACGGCCGTCGACGACTACCTGCGGGCCGGGGTCGCGCGGGAGCGGCTGGTGCTCGGGGTTCCGTTCTACGGGCGGGGATTCCTCGTCGACGAGGCCGGCGAGCGGGCGGGGCTGGGGCGGCCTCAGGTCGGTACCATGGAAGCTCCTGAATATCGGGACATCGTGAACTCCTTCCTGCCCGATCCGGCCTGGGAGCGGCACCGGGACCCCGTTGCGCGGTCGCCGTGGCTCTATCACGCCGGGAAGCGGGCGTTCGTGAGCTATGAGGACGCCTTGTCGATCGAGGAGCGGGCGGCGTTCGCGGCGCAGCGGGGACTCGCGGGGGTGTTCACGTGGCAGCTGGCCGCGGATGACGACCGGCACAGCCTGCTCGGGGCCATGACGCGGCCGTTCGCCGGGGATCTTTGAGTCTGCGTTAAGTGTTGCTTAGATCGAGGCCGCGGCATTCCGTTGCCGAGATGTTGTCGTTACGTTTGGTGCAGCTCGACCGGTCCTCGTCGCTCAACCGGGCGGCCCGGGCGGGCGCCGCCGAGTCGTACGCCGGGCCTGTGAACAGGTCTCGGCGCGTGAGCCGGGGACCCAATGGGGCGGGAGTCGTTGCCGCCCATGGGGTGAATCCGTGACCGTGCGTGATGGTCGCGGTAGGGCGCACCTTCTTTCCGCCCGAACCCGTCAGCTAACCCGGTAGGCGGTCCGGAAGAAGGACGCTGTCGTGTTCATCGGACGTACGGCGCTGCGAGCGTGGCTCATCGGGCTGACGGTCGCGGCCGTGGTCGCTCCGGCGTGTGCCGCACACGCCGACCCGACGCACGAGGAGATCCAGGCCCAGATCGACAAGGGCAACCGGGACCTCGAGCTCATCGTCGAGGACTACAACAAGATCAATGGCGATCTGGAGGCGACGCAGGCCTCGATCACCAAGCTGGAGCAGGACCTGCAGCCGCTGCAGGCGAGCATGGACGAGGCCCGCAAGGGCGCCGACCAGGTTGCCGTCAACGCGTACAAGAGCGGCGGCAGCCTGGGCACGTGGTCGCTCATGCTGGGCGCCCAGTCCACCGACGGGTTCTTCGACCGGGTCGGGACGCTGGAGCAGATCTCGCGCAACCAGCAGGCGGACATCGCCACGTACACCGCGGCCAAGAACGGCTTCGACACCGAGAAGCAGCGGCTCAACGAGCAGCTCGCGGCGCAGAGCCGGCAGAAGACCGACATCGAGGCGCGGCGCAAGCAGATCGAGGGCAACATCGCCAAGCTCGACGACATGCAGAAGAAGGCCGACGAGGCGGCTGCGAAGGCCGCGGCGGCCAGCAAGGCCAAGACGACGAAGACCACCACGACGTCGAACCCGGGACCGCCGCCGGCCGTCTCCGGGGCCGCCGGGAAGGCCGTCAACTACGCGTGGGCGCAGCTGGGCAAGAAGTACGTCTTCGGCGCCGCCGGCCCGAACACGTTCGACTGCTCGGGGCTGACCATGATGGCCTGGAAGGCGGCGGGCGTGACGCTGCCGCACAACGCCGCCCAGCAGTGGGGCAAGGTCAAGCACATCACGCGCAGTCAGCTCGCCCCCGGTGACCTGGTGTTCTACAACGGGCTCGGGCACGTCGGGATCTACATCGGCAACAACCAGATCATCCACGCGCCGAACAGCCGGACCGTGGTGAAGGTGGCGCCGATCGACATCGACTCGCTCTACGGATACGGGCGGGTCTAGCAGGTCAGCGGAGTTCGCCCGGGAGCAGGCCGAAGACCACCGTGTCGCGGCGCCCGGTCTTGAACCGGAGGTGCGAGCGCAGCAGCCCCTCCCGGACGAACCCGCAGTGTTCCGCCACCCGCGCCGAGGCGAGGTTGTCCGGGCCACAGGTCAATTCCAGCCGGTGTACCCCCAGTGCCCCGAACCCCCACCCCGCCAGCAACCGCAGCGACCGCGTGGCCACACCGCGCCCGCGCGACCAGGGCGCGACCCAGTAGCCGATCGACGCGCGGGACTGGGCGGGGTCGACGTCGTACAGGGACGCGGCGCCCCAGATGCGGGCGGGATCGGCGGGGTCGACGACGGCCAGGTTCAGCGATGCGCCGGCCAGGCGGTCACGCTCGTTGTCCGCGAGCGCGGCGTGCACCTGGGCCTCGGTGATCGGCTCGACGTGCGGCCACGAGAAGCGCTGGCAGAGTTCGTCGGAGAACGCGGCGTACCGTTGCGGCGTGTCCCGCTCCTGCCAGGGCCGCAGCAGGACGGTGCCGTCGGTGAGGTCGGGGTCGGGAAACGGCAGGGCGGACCGCGGCGGGTCGTCGGGCACGGCTACGCGGACTGGCCGCGGTAGGTGCCGGTCTCGTCGACGGCCTCGGCGAAGTCGGCGAAGTCCATGTTGGCGATGCTCAGGTTCGACGCGACCTCGGCGAAGGCGGCCGGCAGCACCCGGAACGAGCGGCCCGGCTCGTCGGCGAGGTCGACGGCGAGCAGCGGGTGCTCGTCGTCGGTCATGCTGGTCTCGTCGGCGAGGAAGAGCTCGTAGACCTTGTCGTCCTCGTCGGCGGCGTCGTCGATGTCGATGAGGTCGGCGATGGTGGCCCCGTCGTACGCGGGGTCGCCGATGTACGTGGCGTGGTCCTCGCCGAAGAGCGTCTGGAGCTCGGCCCAGGCGTCATCGTCGCTGAAGTCGACCCGCACCACGAGCGCGGTGAGATCGCGGGGCTGGGGCAGCGCCGTCATGGGCGGCATCATCCCATCCCGCGCCCCTTTCCCGCGCGGGGGGCGCGCCGGGGCCCGGCTGGAGTACAAACGGCGGCATGACCAGTCGCATCTCCGTGCTCGTGATCGACGCCAACGACCCCCGCCGGATCGCCGCCTTCTGGTGTGCCGTGCTCGGCTGGGAGGTGATCGAGGAGGAGCCGGGCGACCCGCTCGTGATCACCATCGGGCCGGCCGGCGGGTCGGCGCCGGGGATCGACGTGGTGGCCGTGCCGGAGCACAAGACGATCAAGAACCGGCTGCACCTGGACCTCCGCGCGGACGGCAGCACCCAGGCGGAGGAGGTCGAGCGGCTGATCGGCCTGGGCGCCCGCCGGGTCGACGTCGGCCAGGGTCCCGACGTCTCCTGGGTGATCCTCGGCGACCCCGAGGGCAACGAGTTCTGCGTCCTCTCGCGAAGCGTCCAGGACTTGCCCTTGTCCCAACGCATCGATTGAGATTAAAATCCCGGAAAACAGTTAACAACCTTAACTGTTTACATGGGAGTGCTCTCGGTACAGGAGGAGCGAGATGCGCAGACCCGGCAGGCTCTTCGCCGGCATAGCGGCCACCGTGCTCACGGCCGCCGTCGCGTGGACCACCGTCACGCTGAACACCACGGCGCAGGCCGCCACCACCAGCGGAGGCGTCAAGTTCGCCTACTTCACGCAGTGGGGCATCTACGCCAACGGTTTCTACCCCAAGAACCTCGACACCAGCGGCATGGCAGGCAAGCTCGACTACCTCGTGTACGCGTTCGAGAACATCAACCCCACGAACCTGAGCTGCTTCGAGAACGACTCCCCCGCGTCGCAGGACGAGAACAACCCCAACGCGGGGGACAACGCCGGCGACTCGTACGCCGACTACGGCAAGTCCTACGGCGCCGACATCAGCGTCGACGGGGTGGCCGACGTCTGGAACCAGCCGCTCGTGGGCAACTTCAACCAGCTCAAGAAGCTCAAGGCCAAGTACCCGAACCTGAAGATCCTGGTCTCGATCGGCGGCTGGACCTACTCGAAGTACTTCTCCGACGCCGCCTCCACCGACGCCAACCGCAAGCGGCTGGTGAGCTCCTGCATCGACATGTTCATCAAGGGCAACCTGCCGGTCCGCAACGGCTACGGCGGCGCCGGCTCCGGTGCGGGCGTGTTCGACGGCATCGACATCGACTGGGAGTACCCGGGCGCGGCCGGGCACACCGGCAACCACTACACCGCCGCCGACAAGACCAACTACACGCTGCTCATGGCCGAGTTCCGGGCGCAGCTCGACGCGCTCGGCGGCGGCAAGAAGTGGCTGACCGCGGCGGTACCGGCCGGCCAGGACAAGATCCGCATGATCGAGACGAACAAGGTCGGGCAGTACCTCGACTACGCCAACATCATGACGTACGACATGCACGGCGGGTTCGAGCCGCAGGGCCCGGCGAACTTCCAGGACCCGCTGTACGGCTCGCCGAACGACCCGAGCCCGGTGATCGCGCCCGGCACCGGGAAGTACAACATCGACTCCGCCGTGAAGGCGTGGGTCAACGGCGACGCGAGCTACGGCATACCCGGCGGGTTCCCGGCGAGCAAGGCGACCATCGGGTACCCGTTCTACTACCGCGGCTGGACCGGCGTGCCGGCCGGGGCGAACCACGGGCTGTACCAGCCGGCGGCCAGTCCTGCGACCGGCCACGCGATGTCCGGCAACGTGCCCGGCGTGTCGTTCTACAAGGAGCTCACGGGCTTCGTGGACAACCCGTCGTACACGTACTTCGACCAGACCACCAAGTCGTCGTACTTCTACGACGGCTCGACCTTCTGGTCGGGTGACAACGCCCAGTCGATCCAGGCCAAGGCGGACTACCAGCACTGCAACGGCCTGGCCGGGGCGATGATGTACTCCCTCGAGGCGCTGGACAGCAACGCGACCCTGTTCAACCAGGTGGTCAACTCGACCAACGGGGCGACGGCCGGCTGCTCGACGACCTCGCCGACCGCCTCCGTCTCGCCGTCGCGCAGTGCCTCGGCGAGCCCGTCGCCGAGCAGGAGCCCGAGCGCGAGCCCGACCCCGACCGGCGGCACCTGCTCGGCCCCGGCCTGGAACGCGAGCACCGCCTACAGCGGCGGCGCCGTGGTCTCCTACGGCGGGCACACCTGGACCGCGAAGTGGTGGACCCAGGGCGAGACGCCGAGCACCGGCGGCTCGGGCGTGTGGACGGACAACGGCGCCTGCGGTGGTACCAGTCCGACTCCGACGGGCGGGACCGGCAACTGCGCGGGCCTGTCGCCGTACAACGCGAGCACCGCGTACACCGGCGGGCAGTCGGTGAGCTACGGCGGGCACAAGTGGACCGCCAAGTGGTGGACCCAGGGCGAGACCCCGAGCACCGGCGGCTCGGGCGTGTGGACCGACAACGGCGCGTGCTGACGGCAAAAACGACCGACAACGGCGCCTGCTAGACGCCACTCATGAGTGTGCCGCCCGGCGGAACTCCCGTCCGGGCGGCATACTCGGGATCATGACCGAACCGGAGCTCGATCCCGAGCAGTACCCGCCGATCGACCCGCGCGAGCCGGTGCCCGACGACCCGGGTGAGCTCCTGCCGGACACCCCGCAGACGCTGCCGCCGGCCCCGGCCGAGCCGATGCCGGGCGACGGCGACCCGCCGCCCGACGGGGGTGTTCCCGAACCGGCGTAACTCAGTAGAGCCTTCCGAGGATCGCCCGCAGCAGGATGATCCCCAGGAAGACGATGATGAACGCCAGGTCGATGCCCACGCCGCCGAAGCGCAGCGGGGGCAGGGCGCGGCGGACGGGGGCGAGGACCGGCTCGGTCACCGCCCACACCGCGCGGGTCACCTGGGCCCGCACCCCACCCGGCATGGGCGAGCCGGCCAGCACCGCGCTCCAGTCGAGCACGGCCCGGGCGACCAGCAGCAGCTGGAACACCAGCAACGCGATGAGCACGATGTCGAGGACGAGATCCACACAACCTCCAAAAGAACAAGTGTGCGTCAGTACTTGAACGAGCCCGCGATCCCGCTGAGCTCGCCGGCCATCGCGGCCAGGTCGCCGGCCGCCCGCTGAGCCGCGGCCGCCTCGATCGTCGTGGCGCTCGCGTTCTTCGACGCCGCCGCGATGGTCGACGCGATCTCCGCCGAGCCGGCCGCCACCGAGCCCACGTTGCGGCTGATCTCGGCCGTGGTGACGGTCTGCTCCTCGACGGCCGCGGCGATCGTCTGCTGCGCCTCCGCGACCCGGGTGACCACGGTGGAGATCCCGCCGATGGCCGCCGCGGCCCGCGCCGTCTCCTCCATGATGGCGGAGATCTTGGTGCCGATCTCCTCCGACGCCCGGGTGGTCTCCTGGGCCAGGTCCTTCACCTCGTTGGCGACCACGGCGAAGCCCTTGCCGGCCTCCCCCGCGCGGGCCGCCTCGATCGTGGCGTTGAGCGCGAGCAGGTTGGTCTGGGCCGCGATCGCGGTGATGGTCTTGACGATCGCGCCGATCTCCGCGCTCGCCTCCGACAGCTGCGCGACGGTCGCCGAGGTCGTCGCGGCGCTGGCCACCGCCTCGCCGGCCACGGTCGCGGCCACGCTGGTGCTGCGGGCGATCTCGTCGATCGCGTGGTTCATCTGCTCGGCGGCCGAGGCCAGGGTGGCGACGTTGCCGGAGATGTGGTCGGCGGAGCGGGCCACCTGGACCGTCTGCCCGCTGGTGGTCGCGGCCTGCTCGTCGAGGCGCCCGGACAGCTGGGTCAGGTCGCGGCCGGCCGCGGTGAGCGCCGCGGCCCGGTCGCCGACCTGGCCGACCGCCTCCCGGATGCCGGTGACGGCCGCGTTGAACTCGCGGGCCATGTCGGTCGCCTCGTCGCGGCCGTCCTCGGGCAGCTCGACGGCCAGGTTGCGCTGGGCCAGCTCGCGCAGGCCGCCGATCACCCGCTCGGCCGGGCGGACCACGCTCCACGTGATCACGATGGCGAGCAGGGTGGCGATGGCGACCGAGAGGGTGACGGCGACGGCGATCGCGATCACCAGCGTGCGGCGGGCGTCGTGGGCGACCTGGGCGCTGTGCTCGGCGGCGGCCACGGACCGGGCGGCGACGGAGTCCACCAGCTTGCCGGTGGCGTCGAGGATCTTGTAGTACTCGTCGTACCCCGCGCCCTCGATCAGCGCCTTGGCCGCGGCGACGGAGCCCGTGCGGTACAACGTGACGATCTGCTTGTCGTAGTCGAGGAAGGCGGCGAAGCTCGTCTCGATGGTGGCGAACAGCTGCCGCTCGGCCGGCGTCAGCAGACTCGTGTCGACCGCGTCCAGCTCCGTCTGGAGGGAGGCGGCCGAGGCCAGGTAGCCCTTGCGGTTGGGCGAGGTGTCCGCGGTCGCCGCGACCCCGCCGAGCGTGGCCACGTCGCCGGCGTAGGCGACCTGCCAGCCGGACACGTCGGCGTCGCGGAACTTCAGCTGCATCACCTGCCGCGACAGCGTCTGCAGCTGCCCGATCCCCTCGCTCGCGGTGGCCTGTGCGGCCGATCCGCGCTCCCCGATGAAGGCCATCCCGGCCAACAGCGCGCTCATGACGGCGAACGCGAGCGCCAGCCGGGTGCGGAGCCGGACCCTGCGCACAAGATTTACCATGCCCCGGAGTTCGGCAGCCGGCCTAAGTTACCGAGCAGTCATGACGCAGGACACGGCAAAGCCGCCCTTGGTACTCTGCTTCACCCGGTACATCGCCGCATCCGCCTCACGCAGCAGCCGGTCCCCGTCGCCGGCCTGTGCGGTCGTGGCCAGCCCGACGCTGGCGCCGATCCGCACGCTCGTCCCGGCGATCTCGAACGGCTCGGCGACCGCGGCCACGATCCGCTCGGCCACCGCGACCGCCGCGGCCTCCTCGGCGTCCAGGACCACCGCGAACTCGTCGCCGCCGAGGCGCACCACGGTGCCGTCGCCGGCCGCGTCCAGCAGCCGCCCGGCCACGGCGACCAGCAGCTCGTCGCCGGCGGCGTGCCCGAGGCGGTCGTTGACCGGCTTGAACTCGTCCAGGTCGACCAGCAGCAGCGCCCGGTGCGCCGGACGTTCGCCGGCCGCCCCCGCCGGACGGGCGCCCGGCCCGGCCGTCCCGGTGAGCAGCTCGGTGAGCGCGCGCCGGTTCGGCAGGCCGGTGAGCGGGTCGTGCGCGGCCTGGTGGCGCACGAGGGCCTCGTGCTCGGCGAGGGTGTCGAGGGCCTCCTGTTGCTGGCGCAGCAGCTCCTCGCGGGCGCGCATGGAGGCGCGGTGCTCGCGCTCGAAGCGGTACAGCAGCAGCCCGATCGCCGCCACCGCCGCCACCATCGCGAGGACCAGCGTGAAGTCGGCGAGCGTCTTGGCCAGATCGGCGGCGGCCGTCTCCGACTCCTCCAGGCGCTGCAGCGTGCTGGCGAGCACGACGAACGCCGGGTCCGTGCGGCCCTGTTCCAGCGCGAGGGCCTCGGCGGTCTTGCCGACGCCGAGGAGACCGAGCTCCTGGTCGAGCACAGCGTGGTACCCGGAAACCTGCTTGGAAAGCCCCTCGGACCCGGGCAGCTTGTCGAGAATGTCCCGCTCGCGCAGGCGGATGGCACCGAGCTCGCGGGCGACCTTGACGGGCGTGTTGCGGCTCGCGAGGGTCTTCCACTGCAGCGAGCTCTCCTCGTGCAGCAGCACGTTGAGCTCGTTGAGCTGGGCGCGGGTCCCCTCGTGGACGCGGCTGCGGCCGTGCAGCTCGATGTTGGCCACGGTGACGGCGGCGAGTAGCACCAGGGCGAGCGCCAGCACCCGTGGCCACCGCCACGACAACGAGTTTGCCACCGCTGCGCGCACGGTTCGACTATCGACCGCCGCTCGGCGGACCTTGGGTTTTCGGCTCAGCCACTTCCAGGACCGGTCGATAGGAGCGGTGTGATGAGGCGCACTGCACTGCTCGCGGCGGCTGCCGCCCTGCTCGCCCTGGCCGGCTGCGCGAAGGACGGCGGCACCGGCTCGGCCCCGGACGTCACCCTGGAGTTCTGGTACATGCCGTACGGCGGCCCGATCCAGGACCGCGCGGTCGTCCAGGAGACCGAGGAGTTCCACAAGCTGCACCCCAACATCACCATCAACCCCGTGCGCATCCAGTGGAGCGACGCGCTCACCCGGCTCAGCACGGCCACGACCAGCGGCGAGGGCCCGGACGTGACGGTCCTCGGCACCACCTGGGTCGGCGGCTTCAGCGCCCTCGGCGCCCTGCGGCCCTACACCGACGCGGAGATCGCCGAGGTCGGCGGCAAGGACGTCTTCGCCACGGCGGCCTGGAGCGCCAGCCACCGCCTCGGCTCCGACGAGATCACCGCGCTGCCCTGGCTGACCGACGTGCGCGCCCTGTTCTACCGCAAGGACGTGCTCGCCCAGGCCGGCATCGACCCGGCGACCGCGTTCACCGACTGGAACGCCTTCGAGCAGACCCTGCAAAAGATCAAGGCCGGCAGCGGTACCGTCTGGCCGCTCGCGATCGGCAACGAGAACAACTTCGGCATCATCCACAACGTCGCCCCCTTCATCTGGGGCGCGGGCGGCAACCTGCTCGACGACTCCGGCGACAAGTCCCTGCTGGACCAGCCCGCCGCGGTCGACGGCGTGGAGTACTACCAGCGCCTGGTCCACAAGTACGACGACCCGGCGGCCATGAAGCTCACCTCCAGCGACGTACCCGAGGCCTTCGCCAACGGCACCGGCGCCGTCACCATCGACAACTCCCAGGCGGTCGGCGACTACCTGGCCGACCCGGACCGCCCCGGCCTGAAGAACGGCTGGGGCACCGCCCCGATGCCGGCCGGCAAGGAGGGCCGCTTCGGCTTCTTCGGCGGCTCGGGCCTGGCGATCCTCAAGTCGGCCAAGCACCCCGACGAGGCCTTCGCGTGGGTGAAGTTCCTGACCGGCGAGGAGAGCCAGCGCCGGTACAGCGTCTCCTCCGGCCTGTGGCCCGCCCGCACCGCCGCGATCAAGGGCACCCGCCTGGAATCCGACCCGGCGTACGCGGCCTTCCGCACGATGATCGCGGCCGGCCGGATGTACCCGTCGATCCCGGCCTGGATCGTGGTCGAGAGCATCATCGCGAAGGACCTGGCCGACCTCTGGCACGCGCCGGACGCCCTGACCCGCGCCCAGGTCGAGGAGATCCTGCAGCGCACGACGACGGACATCGACGAGGCACTCCAGGACCCGGCCCAGACCGGCATCAACTGACCCCGAGCGCCGGGTCCCGGGGCAGGTAGGGCAGGTCGTCCACCGCCGTCTGCACGGCGCCGACGTCGTTGCCGGCCAGGGCGAGCGGGCCCAGCCAAGAGTCCAGGGCCCGCCGGACGCCGCCGGGAAACGGCTGCCGGTGCCAAGCGGCCCGCTGACGGTCGGGCCGAGGTACCGGGCCTGCCCGGCCGGGTCCACGACCAGCGGCGGCGGGTGCCCGGCGGTGCAGTAGGCCAGTGTGCCGTCGGGTCGAGCACCACGAGCGATGATGTTCCGGTGACATCTCATGGCGGGACCAGCAAGCACGCGGACGATGCGCGGCTGTTGCCGCTGCTGGACGGGCCTGGCGCTCGGGTGGCTGGAGCACGGCTTCCCGACGGCCGAGGTGATGGATGACCTGGCCGCGCTGAAGGACGCGCCGGACCGGGGGCAGCCGATCCGGCATCGCGCCCTGCGGGTGTACCGGAAGGCGCTCTGAGCGGCCCTCGCCGGCGGGGTGGGCGGTGCTCGCTGTCGTCCCGGTCGGCTCGGTGTTCGGGGCGGGGTGCTGAACCTGTACCGTGCCCGGCGTGAATGACCTGATCCACGAACTGTCCAGCGACGATCCCGAGCGGGTCGAGGTCGCGTCGCGTGCGCTCGACGAGAGCATGCAGCACCAGGGCCGGCTGCTCCCGCAGGCCGTGGACGCGGTGCCGCTGCTCGTCGGGGCGGCGGCGCGGGCGCGGTGTGAGCGGGCGTTCCTGGTCACCTGGATCGGGATGCTGGCCGACCCGCAGCACTCGTACGGCGACGACCTCCCCGCCGTCCAGGCCGCGCTCCGGAGCCACGCGGCGCCGCTCGTGGCCCTGGTGGACGACGGCGACGAGCAGGTGCGGGCGGCGGCGCTCTACCTCGCCGTCCAGGCCGATGCGGTGCCGGTCGCGCGGCTGGCGGCGATGTGGGCCGACGCGCGCGACCCGGAGCTGCGGGTGGCGCTGCTGTTCACGCTGGCCCTCGCGCCCGAGATCGTGCGCGGGGCGCTGGGCGACGAGCGGGGCGACGTACGGCTCGCCGCCGCGCTGGCGCTGCAGCGGGCCGGGCTGGCGCTGCCGGACGACCTGGGCGCGGACATCGTGGACGAGGACATCGCGCTGCCGTACCAGTGGCGGGCGCAGGCCGAGCCCGTCGTCGAGCTGCTGCTCAACGCGCCGCCCGCGCTGCAGGAGCGGCTGCTGCGGGAGAGCCCGGAGCTGTGGGCCATGGAGGAGCTGTTCCGGCGCGACCGCGGGGCCCGGTTCCGGCTCGTGCCGCTGCTCGGGCCGCTGCTCGCCGACCCGAAGACCCGCGAGGACGCCCTCGAGGTGCTGCGCACGAGCGGACAGGCCGCCGGGCGGTACCGCGCCGAGCTCGCCGACCTGGCCCCCGACCACCCGGCCGCGGCGGAGACGCTGGCCCGGCTCGACGGCAGGCCCGGGAACGGTGCGCCGGCGGTCGTCCCGCAGGAGCCGGTCGGCGAGCTGCGCGCGATCGCGACCGACCCGCGGCGGCACCCCCGCGAGCGGCTCGACGCGGCGCGGGCGCTGTGGAGCGCGACCGGCGAGACCGAGATCCCGGTCGCGGTCGCCGGCGAGTGGCTGGAAAATCGGGCCCTCGCGCCCGACGCGATGGATCTGGCCCGCCTCGCCGATGCGCGGCAGTTGACCGGCGCGATCGAGGGCTGGCTCGGCTTCGACGGCCTGCCGGGCGTGGCGGCGGCGCGGGCGCTGGCAGCGTTCGGTACACCCGCGGAACGGCTCCTGCCGGGCCTGCTGCGGTGCGTCGCGGGCGGCTCCGACCGGCCGGCCTTCGAGGCGGTCGAGCTGATCGCCGAGCTCGATGACGCGTCGGTGGCGCCGGTGCTGCTGGAGCTGGCGGGGCGGGAGCGCGCCCTGGTCACCGCCGGCCGGGACGGCGACATCGCCTGGCACGACGACGAGCTGCGGGAACGCCTGCGCGCCGCGGCCGCGCACATCGATCGGCGCCGTGGCGTTTAGCGGTACAGACGGGTGGGAATGCAAGTTGCAAGTCGGTGCGACGAAGCGCCGGCGCCGAAACCCCGCATTCGTACTGCCTTATCGACTGCGAACCGCGGGTGGCAAACGCAAACGGGTGCGGCGGATCCGCCCGATCCGCCGCACCCGAACGTGTCCACTGTGGACTTCGTCGGGCGTGCATGCCGGACGGCCGCATTGGGTACGTAGGGCGGCATGCGAGCGCTGACCGTCGTACCGCTGCAGTCCGGCACCGCCGAGGTTCGTGACGTGCCCGAGCCCGGGACCGGCGGCGACCGGCTCCTCGTGGAGGGCCTCGCGCTCGGGGTGTGCGGCACCGACCGCGAGATCGTCTCCGGCGCGTACGGCTGGGCGCCGCCCGGCCACGACCGGCTCGTCCTCGGGCACGAGTCGCTCGGGCGGGTCCGCGGCGCGCCCGAGGGGTCCGGCTTCGCGGCCGGCGACCTCGTCGTCGGGATCGTGCGGCGGCCCGATCCGCGGCCCTGCCCCGCCTGTGCGCACGGCGAGTTCGACATGTGCCGCAACGGGGAGTACAGCGAGCGGGGGATCAAGGAGCTCGACGGGTACGGCAGCGAACTCTGGAGCGTCGAGCCCGACTATGCGATCAAGCTCGATCCGGCCCTGGCCGAGACCGGGGTGCTGCTGGAGCCGGCGTCGGTCGTGGCCAAGGCCTGGGACCAGGTCGAGCGGGTCGGGGCGCGGGCGTACTTCGCGCCGGAGCGGGTGCTCGTCACCGGGGCCGGGCCGATCGGGCTGCTCGCCGCCCTGCTCGGGGTCCAGCGGGGGCTCGAGGTGCACGTGCTCGACCGGGCCGAGAGCGGGCCCAAGGTGCGGGCGGTGGAGGGGCTCGGCGCGACGTACCACAGCGGGCAGGTGAGCGAGATCGCCGGAAAACTGCGGCCGGACATCATCATCGAGGCCACCGGGGCGGCGTCGGTCGTCTTCGATGCGATCGCCGGGACCGGGGCCTATGGCATCGTGTGCCTGACCGGCGTCTCGTCGGCCGGCCGCACGATCTCCGTGGACCTCGGCGGGGCCAACCGGAGCATGGTGCTGGAGAACGACGTGGTGGTCGGCTCGGTCAACGCCAACCCGCGGCACTACACCGCGGCCGCGCAGGCCCTGGTCGCCGCCGATCCGGACTGGCTGGCGAGCCTGATCACGCGGCGGGTGCCGCTGGAGCGGTTCGCGGAGGCGCTCGAGGCGCGGCCCGACGACATCAAGGTCGTGCTCACCCTGGGCCGGTGAGGACCTCGCTCATGTTGAGGATGCCAAGCAGCCGTCGTACTCCCGCAGGCGCGTCCAGCACCGCGAAGCGCTCGCCCAGGCGCTGCCGGACGGCCAGCAGCACCGCCAGGCCCGACAGTGAACAGAACGTGACCCCGCCGAGGTCGGCCTCGACGCGCGCGTGACCGTCGTCGACGGCCGCCTCGAACGCACCGCGCAGCAGGTCGGCGTTGGCCGCGTCCAGGTCGCCGCGGACGGATATCCGGACGATCCGCGGGGACTCGCGCCGCACGACGGTCGTGACTTCCATGCTCTCGAAGTTCATGCAGCATCACCGTCGGTCACGGTATGCCGTAGTCCTGGAACGTGAGAACAGCTTCGAGGCCGCGAAACGTCAGACAAAGGGTTTACCCGATGACGGGTCACCCTTCAGTCGCGCGGTGGCCGCCGATCAGCGCTCCGACGGCGGCCACTCGCCGGGTTCTCGCGGCGTCAGGCCCGGCCGCCGGCGCCGCTGTCGGCCCCGCCGTCGTGCACCGCCGGGTCGGCCCCGCCGTCGGCCACGCCCTCGTCGGCGCCGCCGTCCGCTCCGCCGTCCTCGCCCTCGACGTCCGCACCGCCGTCGGCCGTGCCCTCGCCGGGCGCCGCGCCGCCGTCGGCCCCGCCGTCATGCGCGCTCGGAACGGCGCCGCCGTCGGCCGGTCCCTCGGCTCCGGCCGCGCCGGTGGTCGTGATGTCGTCGTCGTTGAGCGCCATGATCGGCTCCTTGAATATCGGCGGATTCGGCCGTGCGGCCGGTCGATCACCCGATACCCCACCCGGAGCGGGCCAATCGGGTTATTCCGCCCGCCGGTCCTCGCGTGCGGAGCCGTTGGGGCGCAGGCGATGCGGGTCGACGGCGCGGTCCGGGAACCGCCGCAGATACTCGGCCTCGAGCTCGCCCGTGCGCGCGTCGTGATTGGCCAGCGCCTGCTCGGATCCGTGCCGGAACGTGTCGTCGCGGGTCTCGTGCAGATGCCGCAGCTCGCGCGACAGATCGCTGTCGTCCAGCAGCTCGGGCGGCACCCCACCGGTCATCGACGCGGCCCCGTCCCGCGACTTGAGCTGCGCGAGCGCCTCACTCGCCTCGTCGTACGCGTACTCCCCCTCCGGCAGCGCATCGACCGCGTCGACGACGGAGACCGGCGCCCCGGCGGCCACCGCGTGCCGGTGGATCTCCTCCCGGGTGACGCGCTCGTTCCCGGCGTACACCGCGTCGAGCAACTTTTCGACCTCGTCCATGCCCGGTGGGTTACCCCCGCTGGCGGCGAACCAACAAAGTGAGTACCGTTCGCCGATGACCGAGGTGACCGCCGGCTGCACGCTCGCCTTCGACGTGACCGCCCCGGCCGAGATCGTCCTGCAGATCGCCGCCGCCCACCGCCCCGGCGTCACCGCGACCGACTCCCTGGTCACCTCGCTGGACGGCACGCCGATCGACGCCTCCCCCGTCGAATCCCGCGACGGCGGCCGCCTGCACGTCCTGCGCCCCGCCCCGGGCCGCCTGGAGATCACCTACACCGTCGAGGCCAGCCTCTCCCCCGCGCCCGCCGACGTCACACCCTTGGCGCGCATAGAAGCCCTTCGACCCAGCCGGTACTGCCCGAGCGACCGGCTCGCCCCGTTCGCCACCCGCCAGTTCGGCATCATCGACCCGTTCGACGCCGGCGCAGTGCGCGAGACGGTCATGGCTGTCGCGCGTTTCGTGCACGAACGCACGCGCTACCAACCGGGCGCGAGCACCGGCACCACGGACGCCACCGACACCCTGCTTGCCGGCGCGGGCGTCTGCCGCGACTTCGCGCACCTGGTCGCCACGTTGCTGCGCGCCCTGGACATCCCGGCGCGCACGGCCGCGGTCTACGCACCGGGCCTGTCCCCCATGGACTTCCACGCCGTCGCGGAGGTGGCGATCGACGGCGTCTGGCGCGTGGTGGACGCGACCCGCCTGGCCCCGCGCCAGAGCCTGCTGCGCATCGCCACCGGCCCGGACGCGGCGACGACGGCGTTCGCCACGGTGCAGGCCGGGGTGGCCGACCTGTCCACGCTGGACGTCCACGCCATCGTGGTCGGCGACCTGCCGTTCGACGACGGCACCGCCGAGATCACCGTGCCCTAGTGGGGATCGGCGGCGCGGTGCTCGGCCAGGATGTCGCCGCCGAAGTCCGATGAGGGCCGGCGCAGCACCGTGTGCGCGTGGTTGCCGTCGGCGGTCGTGTTGTCGTACTCGATCAGCAGGTCCGGCCCCTGCACCCGGTAGTAGTACCGCCCGCCGCGCGCGGTCTGCCCCTCCCACGCGAACGTGAGCGAGTCCCGGTCCACGACCGGCGCGACGTCGGCCGGGAGCCGCTCCAGATACACGGCGACCAGCTCGTCCAGCCGCTCCCGCGCCGGCTCGGGCAGTTCGGCGGCGGCCACCCCGGGCGGCGGCGGCACCACATCCGCGCGCGGGCCGCTGTAGATGTCGACGGGCGCCTGCGGCTTGCGCACCACCTGGGCCAGCAGCGACTCCGGGAGCTCCGCGAGCACCTCGAACCCGAGGTCCTCCTCGGGCCCGAGCGGCCGCAGCACCGGACGCCCCCGGTAGTACGTGGCCAGCGGGTTCGCCCCGAAGAACACCGGCGTCGGCGACACGAGATCGCCGTCCAGGGTCATCGTGACCGACAGGTGGTGCCCCTCGAACCGCCAGCCCCACCGCCCGGCCGGACCGGGATCGCCGAACACGATGACGCGGTAGTCGTCACTGTGCCGGTTCCGCGAGTACCCCTCCTTGCGATCGAGCACCTCCTCGACCGCCACGACCCCCATCGCCTGCGCAAACGCGTGCGGCCGCAGCGCCGTGGCCAGCAGCCGGTGCGCCGCCTTCCGCCCGTCGAGCCCCAGCTCGTGCAGCGAAACCCCGGGCCGCGGCGACGGCCGGTACTCGATCCACCGCCGCTGCCCGCTCTCGAACGGCACCCGCACGCTCCCGGGCGCCGCCCCCAACAGCCGCACCGCCTCATCCCGCATGGCCGCGGCAGTCGTCGTCATGGTCCAGTTCTACCCGATCGCGCCGACCGTTGCGCCCGCGCGCCACAGCCGCTGCAATTGGTGCACGGCCGCGCGGCGGACAGTACGGAGGGTGAGCATGGCTCTGCTGCAAGCCATCGGGGTGATCCTCGCCGGATTGCTGGCGGGTGAGGAGTTCATCGTCCGGTACGGGGTGCAACCCGCCCTGCGCGCGCTCGACGAGCGTGCGCACATCGGAGCGCGCGTGGCGCTCGTTCGACGACTGCGCATTGTGGTGCCGGCGCTCATGCTGCCGACCGTCGCGGTCGCCGTTGCCGTGCTCATCCGGGCGGACGGGGCCGGGGCGGGGTGGCGGTGGGCGGGCCTGGCGGCCCTCGTGGCGTTCCTGCTCTTCTCGTTTCTCGGGACGGTTCCGATCAACATGAAGGTCGTCGGCTGGGACGCCGATGCGCCGCCCGCGGACTGGCGGGCCGTCGTCGACCGCTGGCAGCGGATCGATGTGCTGCGATCGGGGGCGGCGATCGTGGCGTTCGGGTGCTTCGTGGGGGCACTGGCGGTACAACTGGGATAGGTTTTGGCTCTGGTTCTGATGGGAACGCGAGCTGCGGCGATCGGGAGGAGTTGGGCGGGGTGACGGCTGACGGGCACGTGAACGACCCCGAGGCGCTGCGCGCGGAGATCGTGCGCACGCGCGCGGCGCTCGGCGAAACGGTCGAGGCGCTCGCCGCCAAGGCCGACGTGAAGGCGCGCGCGAAGGCCGCGGCCGGCCGCACCGTGCACCGCGCCGCGGCCGGTCTCGGTGAGCGGCGCACGCAACTCGTCCTGGCCGCCGGCGCGACCCTGCTCCTGGGCGCGGTCGTCGCGCTGATCGTCCGCGGTGCCCGGCACCGCTGAACATTGCTGCCCCCCGTTGAGGAGATCATGATGAAGCTGCTGCCCATCGCGGCCGGACTGGCCATCGGGTACGTGCTCGGGACGCGCGCCGGCCGCGCGAAGTACGAGCAGATCGTCGACAACGCGCGGCGCGTGCGGGACAACCCGACGCTGAGCCAGGTCGGCGAGGCCGCCCGCAACCTCGCGAACCCGCCCTCGGCCGCCTGACCTCGACGCCTCGGTCCCCCGCCGCCCGGACGGCGGGGGTCAGGTGCTCAGGAGACGCTCCGCCACGTCGAAGGCGTCCTCGCCCGCGGTGCGGTTGGTGGACAGGAAGGCGTGCACGTCCGGGTCCGCCGGCGCGGGGACCGGGCCGCACGCGGAGATCCCGCGCAGCTCGCTGAACAGGCACACCACCCGGCGGCCGGCCGTCGTGGCGCCCGCGGTGTGCAAGGTCTCGCAGCGCTTCCACAGCCGGCCCAGGCGGCGGGCGGCCGCGGCGTTGTCGGTGTACACGCCGCCCCAGCCGACCTGCATGAAGACGGCGAGCGGGCCGCAGACCAGGTGGTAGTTCACGGCGTACGAGTTGACGCCGTGGCCGGCGTGGCTCACGGCGACGTAGTCGGGGACCCGGCCGGCCAGGACGTCGGCGGGAAAGTCGCCCTCGAACAGGTACATCGCGAATGCGTCGATGTCGCGCGTCGCCCAGCACCATTCGCGCACCGCGCGCAGCTGGGTGCGCATCGGGGCCGGGATCGGGGGCACCGGCAGGCGGCTCGACGTGAACGCGGCCACCATCTCCGCGTAGGGTGAGCCGTCGGTCCGCACGCACAAGATTGTGCGGCTCGCCGCCGCGGCGACGCAATGGATCGCCAGCGCGACTACCACGATGCGCGAACGACACCTTGCAGAACGCTACCTCGCCGCCGGGCCACTCATTCAGCTACGCTTATCAATGTGAAGCCGATTCGGGTTCTGGTCGCCGCGGCGATGGTCGTCAGCCTCACGCCGCTCGTCGAAGCGAGCGGAACGGCCGGGGCGAGCGAAACGGCCGGGGCGGGCGAAGCGGCCTGGGTCGCGCCGTTGAGCACGCGCGGGCGGTACATCGTCGACGCCGACGGCAACCGGTTCAAGCTCAAGGCCGGCAACTGGCACGGCGCCAGCGGCACCTGGAACGGCTCCGGCGACACGGAGGCCGACGCCAACCACCACGCCGGCGAGAACTCCGGGCGCATCCCGCTCGGCCTGGACCGGGTGTCGCTTGCGAGCATCGTCGCGCAGTTCCGAGCGCTCGGTGTGAACAGCATCCGCCTGCCGTTCTCGAACGAGATGGTGCACGACCAGCGCGCGGTCACCGACGGCGCCGTGGCCGCCAACCCGCAGCTGCGCGGGATGACGCCGCTGCAGGTCTACGACGCCGTGGTCGCCGCGCTCACCGCGGGCGGGCTCGCGGTCATCCTGAACAACCACACGAACACGACGCGCTGGTGCTGCGGCGTCGACGGCAACGAGCGCTGGAACGCGAGCCAGTCCACCGCCACGTGGGAGTCCGACTGGCTCTTCATGGTCCGCCGGTACCGCGACAATGCCCGCGTCGTCGGCGCCGACCTGTACAACGAGGTCCGCCGTACCGTCTGGGACGACCCGAACTGGGGCCTGGGCGACGACCACGACTGGTTCGCGGCCGCGCAGCACCTCGGTGACCGCATCCTGTCCGAGGCGAATCCGGACCTGCTCGTCATCGTCGAGGGCATCAACTGGACGGGCATCCCGGTGGACGGATTCGCGCACGGGCGGCCGACGCTGGAACCGCTGCGCACGCTGTCCCCGACGCTTGTCCGTTCGAACAAACTGGTGCTGTCCGCGCACTTCTACGACTACACCGGGCCGAACCACAGCGGCGCGACCGGGATCGGGGAGACGAGCGACCCCCGGTACCGCGATCTGAGCCGCGCGGACCTGCAGGCCACGCTGTACCGGCAGGCCTTCTACGCCGCCGACGAGGCCGCGCAGCACTTCACCGCGCCGCTGTGGGTGAGCGAGTTCGGCATCGGGCGGTTCGGTTCGGACGACCGCAGCCGCGCCTGGTTCGCCAACTTCGTGGACTATCTGATCGCGCACGACACCGACTTCGCGTACTGGCCGCTGGTGGGGTGGCAGCAGGACGGTACCGGCAACGGCTGGGCGTTGTTGAGCTGGGACCGCGCGGGCAACCTGCTCGGCATCGACGACGGCGGCGACTGGCGGGCCGCGGACTGGCATCGGCTCGTGAACGCTCCTTCGCGCACCGGGGCCGTCGCTCCGGTCGCGCACTGGGCGATGCTCAGCCCGGACCGCGCGGACTTCATCGCGTCACTGCGCGTTCGCGCACAACCGGACTGGGATGCCGGAGCGCGCAAGGCGGCGTGTCCGGATGGACAGCGGCTGATCGGCATCGCGCACGACGGCAACCGCGGACTGTGCACCGACACCGGCAACGGCCCGCAGTGGCCGGCCGGAAGTGCGCAGCGGGTCGTCACCGACGAGCGTTTCGTCAGCCCGGACTGGGCGGGCGGCTACACCAAGTTCCAGTGCCCGGACGGCTCGTTCCTGATCGGGTACGCGGTGCGCGGCGCGACGATGTCGAGCGCACTGTGCGCACCGGCGTCGGCCGCGCCGCCCTCCGGGGGCCGCACGGTGTGGTTCGACCGCGGCGACAACCGTCCGTCCGGCGCGCACGGCGGGGACTTCGCGACCGGGCACTACAAGGGGCAGTGCGGCGACGGCGAGTACGCGGCCGGCATCGCCTTCACCCGCCGGATCGGCTCGAACGGCGCCCCGGCCGCGCTCTACTGCCGGTCGTTCTGAGCCGCGGCCGCGCGGACCGAGGCGGCGGCGTCCTTGGCGACCGTCGCCCAGTCCGCGCCCAGGGCGGACCGCGCGGCGGCGTCGAGCGTCGCGCCCTTGCGCACGACCTGGGTGAAGAACGCGAACAGCTTCGCCTCGCCGAAGTGCTGCGCCAGGTAGGTGACCGCCAGCAGCGCGATGCCGTACCGCGCGACCGCGTCCTCGAGCTTCGTCCCGTCCGCGGGCGGCCCGAGGGCGACGGTCCCGTCCCAGCGGCCGGCCTCCAGGTAGGAGCGCACGGAGTCGAGGTCGTCGCGCAGGGCGCCGCCGTCGCCGTTCGCGACGTACTCGGCGATGCCCTCGGTGAGCCACCACCCGGCCGCCGGCGGCAGGTTGCCGTCGAGCGTCACCACGTGCGCGAACTCGTGCGCCATGAGCGTGCGCGTCGAGGCCTCGCCGCGAATCGAGCCGCGCGCGACGACCACCTCGGAGGTGCCGGGCTGCAACGGGATCGTGTAGGCGGCGGCGTTCTCGGTGTCGCTGTCGTACCAGCTCGTCCACTCCTGCTCACCGGCGACGTACACGAGGTACCGCGGCGGCGGCCCGCCGAACGAGGTCGCGACGCGGTCGTCGATGGGCGCGGCCGCCTCCGCCGCCTTGAGCAGCCGGTCGAGCAGGGAACTGTCGATCGACTCGGCGCCGGCGACCGTGACCCGCTTGCCGTTGCGCACGGTGAGCTTCGTGCTGTCCCACGGGCGGTTCGTCTGCTCGTATCCGACCAGGTGCACACGTCCGCGCACGACCGTCCACTCGGTGTCGACGAGCAGCGGGATCGGGGTGCAGTCCGGCGCGTCGAAGCAGTAGCCGACCGCGACCGGCAGCCGCCAGACGCCGTTGAGCCGGCTCGGGATGCCGTTCGTGGTCATGTCCCAGCGCCGCACGGCCAGGGCGGTGAGCGAATCGAACCGCCGCCCCGCGCGTTCGCGCACCTCGGATCCGGTGTCCGGGAACGCGGCCAGGTACGCGTCGCGGTCGCCGTGCAGCATCGCGTCCGACTGTCCCTTGAGGACGGCCTGGATCGCGTACAGCGGGTTCTCGCCCGCCCGCACGACCGTCCCGTTGTGCGCGACCGCGACCGCGGCGTACGCGGTCGGCGCCGAGCCGAGGGTGAACAGCTGGGTTGTGAGGATCGCCGCGGCCGCCACCACGGCGGCCGCCAGCGCCACCAGCGTGCCGGTGCGGGTTCTCGTCATGGCGGCACCGTACGTCCGCCGGCCCGGCAGTGGCGTCGCGCGCGGGCCGGCTGGCACTTTTCCGGGAACAACCCGGTGCGGCGGCGGCCGGGCAGGGCCTAGACTCGGGGAGCGGTCGCGGTGCGCAGCCGGCGGATACTTCTGGCATATTCCGGTTCGATTCCGAAACCGCCGGCGCCTGGATCTCGCGACCACTCGAGGAGCTCATGACCGAGCTGCGGACACGCCCGTGCCGGCTGGACGACGCCGCGGCGATCGCCGGCCTGATCAACGCGGCCATGGTGGCCGGCGGCGGGCGGGGTGGCTACGCCGCGTCCGAGGTCGAGCAGGAGCTGCGCCGCTCCCCCGACACCCGGGCCCTCGTCGACCCCGACGATCGCCTGATCGCGGCCGCGCTCGTCCCCCGCCCACCCGAGGGTGGCGACCACGTCGAGCTCATCGGCGCCGTCGACCCGGCCCACCGCGGCCAGGGCATCGGCCGCGACCTGCTGGCCTGGCAGCTCGCCCACGCCGGCACCTGGGAGCCGCAGGTCATCGCGGCGGTGAGCGACACGAGCACGATCCGGCTGTTCGAACGCGCAGGGTTCACCCCGATGCGCTACTTCCTCGAGATGTCCGCCCCGACCGGCGTCCCGGCGATCCCGCCACCCGGCACCGTCCAGATCACCGGTTTCGAGCCTTCACAAGCGCAGCAGTTGTACCGCGTGCACGCCGACGCCTTCCACGGGCTCTGGGGACATCAGGAACAGACCTATGCCGAATGGTCCGCCGGAACGGTGGACGCCGCGCACTTCCGCCCGGAGCTCGCCCGCCTGGCCGTGGTGGACGAGGCGATCGTCGCGTACGTGCTGCCGTACGACCGCGGCACGCTCTACATCGGACAGGTCGGCACCGCGCAGTCCTGGCGCCGCCACGGCATCGCCGCCGCCCTGCTGACCTCGGTCCTCGCCGCCGCCGCGCAGGCCGGCTACCCCACCGCCACCCTGGACGCCGACTCCGCCAACCCGACCGGCGCCCCGGCGGTGTACACCCGCGCGGGTTTCGTCGTCGACCAGCACATCGCCGTCTACCGCCGCACGCCCGCCACGACCAGGTTGTGATCGGACAGTCCGCCGCCGTCCACGACCTGCGCGTGCTCGACCGTCGCGCCGCGGACGACCACGTGGTCGATGATCTGCGCACCCGCCCCGGGCCGAGTCACCGCCGCCCCCGCGGGTAGCCCGGCCACGCTGAACCCGTCCCCGAGCCCGCCCGCGACGGTGGCCGGATCGGCGTTGAAGTCGCCGAGCAGCACGGCCGTTCCGGTGCGCGCCACGTCCGCCAGCCGCGCGAGCTCCGCATTGCGCGCATCCCCGAACCCGACGTGCGTACACACGGCGAGCATGTCCGAAGTGCGCACCGCGAGCAGCCCCTTGCCCGGATCACCGGCAAACGCCTCGCCCGCGACCACCTCGCCGTCGCCGATGAGCACCAGAAACTCGCCCGGATCGCGCAACTGCTGCACACCCTTGCGCACATTGGGCACCCGCGGATACCGGAACGCGTGCACTTCGCGATCCCGCACGGCCGCCCGAAGCGCCACGAGCAGGTCCCCGCTCACCTCCTGCAGCGCCACGACATCCGCCCCGCGCGCCGCGACCACCTCCGCAATGGCGGCAATGCGCAACCGCTCATCGGGCCACCGCACGACCGTCCCGTCGTCCCAGTTCGCCGCGTGCACCCGATGCAGCACGTTCCACGTCACCACGTTGATCACATGCCCGACCCTATCGGCCGTTTCTCGAACCAGTGGTGGGCGTACGGCTCGGCGTTGAAGGCGGGCACCTCGTGGAAGCCGGCGCTGCGGTACAGCGCGATCGCCTCGCCGAGGGACGCGTTCGTCTCCAGGCGCAGGGCCGCGGCGCCGGCCGCCGCGGCCGTGGACTCCAGCTCGGCCAGCAGGCGGCGGCCCAGGCCCAGGCCGCGTACGGTCGGGGACACCCACATGCGCTTGACCTCGGTCGGGGCGCCGGGGTGGAACTTCAGGGCGCCGCAGCCGACCGGCGCGCCGTGCAGGGTGGCGACCAGCAGGACGCCGGCCGGAGGGGTCAGCTCGTCGTCCGCGGCCGAGATGCTGCGGGACGGGTCGAAGCCGGTCCGGAAGCGCTCGGCGAGTTCCGCGTAGTACGCCGCGATGCATCGGCGGGCGTTCGGGTGGCGCGGATCGAGCGGTTCGATGCGCACCATCGAGGCGAGCAGCAGGCGCTCGACCTCGGCCATCGCGGTCACGAGGCGAGCGCGCTGGCCGGGGCTCAGTGGTTCCAGGATGGCCGCGGCCTGGTCGTCCGAGCGCTGATCGAGCACCGTTCGCTCATCGAGGCCGGCTTTCGTCAGTCGTACTGTGCGCACTCGCGCATCGTCCGGGCTCGGCGCGACGGCCACGAGGTGGTCGGACTCCAGCGCGCGCAGGAGGCGGCTGAAGTACCCGGAATCCAGGTCGAGCCGCGCGCGCAACTCGCGCACGTCGGTGGGCTCGGCGCCGATCTCCCACAGCAGCCGGGCCTGGCCCAAGGGGCGGTCGCGGGCCAGGAAGGCGTCGTCGAGGGCGCCCACCCGCTGCGTGACCGTGCGGTTGAAGCGCCGCACCTGACCGATCGCACTCGCGTCCATTCTCTGACTATAGTCAGAGAGTGGCGACGCATGACTGGTCCCGGGAGGTCGATCTGGAACACCTGGCCGCCATCCGGCGGGCGCCCGACCGGTTCGCGCCCGGCGGCGGGCTGCACCTGGTGCTCGAAGTCATCGCGTACGCGGCCGACGAGGCGGCCGTCAACGGCGGCGGTACGTGCACGATCGCGCGGCATGTGGACGGTTCGGTCGCCGTGGTGGACGGCGGGCGCGGCACCGACGTGCGCCGCGACGAGCGCGGCCGGCCCGTTCGCAAGCCGGTCATGGCCACCCGGGACCTGCGGTTCTTCGACCGCCCCGGCGCCGAGCTGCTCGCGGACGGGCATCCGCGCCGCGGGATCTCGGTGGTCGCCGCGCTCAGTGTCTGGCTGGAGCACACCAATCGGCGCGGCGACGAGGCCTTCACCCAGCGTTACGAGCGCGGAGTCCCGGTCACCGGGCTGCTGCCGGTGCCGCCGGACGGGACCACCGGCACGGCGGTGCGGTTCCTGCCCGAGGTCGCGCTGGGGCCGCTGGACGACCTTGCGCACATGGACTGGCCCGGACTGCGCGTGCTGATCGAGGTGCTGTAGAACAGCGCCATGCGCGTGCTGTTCACCGCAGTACCCATCCATGGGCATCTCCTGCCGCTGCTCCCGCTCGCCGAGGCGGTCGGCGCGGCCGGGGACGAGGCCGCGGTGGCCGCCCCGCCCGCGCTGGCCGGCCTGGTCGGCGGCCTGCCGGTGCTGTACGCCGGGCCGGGCATGGCCGACCTGCTCGCGGAGAACGACCGCCGCACCGGCGGCGCGGCCATGCACGAGGACGTCGCTCCGGTGGCCGAACTGTTCGCGGGGACGCTCGTCGACGTGACGTTTCGCGCCACACTCGAGCGGGCCCGCGCATTCGGCGCGCAGGTCGTGGTCGCCGACGAGTACGACACGATCGGCCCGATGATCGCCGCCACGCTGGGGGTGCCGCTGGTCCGGCACGCGATCGGGCTGCCGGTCTCGCCGCCGGCGCTCGGGCCGGCGATGGAAGCCAGGCTCGCACCCAGGTACGCGGCGCTCGGGCTGACCCGCCCGGACCGGGTCGCGCTGGTCGACCCGTGGCCACGCGCGCTGCAGCCCGAGGGGTGGACGCCGGCGCCCGACCGGCTGCCGATCCGGCCGAAGGTGTACGCCGGTTCGGGGCCCGCCGACGTGCCGCCGCCCGGTGAGGGTCAAGCCGACGTGCCGCCGCCCGGGTCGCGGCCGCGGGTGCTCATCACGCTCGGCACGGTGCTGCTCGATGCGGACATGCTCGACGCGCTCGTGGACGCCGTGGCCGCCATCGACACCGTGGACGTGCTCGCGGCCGTGCCACCAGGTGTGGAACACACGCTCATCGACGAGCGCGCGAACGTGCGGTTCATCGGGTTCGTACCGATGGCGCGGCTGCTCGCTTCCGGCGTTTCGGCCATCGTCGCGGCCGGCGGCGCGGGCACCGTCCTGGCCGCGATGGGCCACGGCATCCCGATGGTCCTGTGGCCGAAGGGTGCGGAGAAGCCCATGAACGCCGAACGCGTGGCGGCGGCCGGCGCCGGCATCGTGGTCGACGATCCGGTCCGCTCGGCCGAGGCGGTCCGAGAAGTGCTGACCTCGCCGGTGTACCGCCTGAGCGCCGAACGCATCGCCGCCCAGCTCCGCGCCGCACCCGAACCCGCGCAGGTGTGGCGAACCCTACGCGCCCGCCTGCGCTGAAGCGGTCAGCACTCGAACTGCATGCGCACGATCTCCGCGCTGATCGGGGCGAACATCTCCGCGCGCACGCGGTTGTGCTCGGCGTCGGCGTCGTAGCGGCGGTACGCGTCGGCGTCGGCGAAGTCGTTGGTGATCGAGAAGCTCCAGTTGCCCGGCCGCAGCCCGGCGTCGACGCCGACGCGCACGTCCAGGCAGCCCTCCGGCTCCAGGGCGACGATCGCCGCCAGGGCCGCCTCGATCGTCGCCCGGTCGACGCCGTCCCGGACCTTGCCCACCACCACGTTGCGGATCATTGGCTCATTGTGCACCCACTCGCTATCGTGCCGGATCGTGGCCGAACACTGGGACATCGCACGCGTCGAACGGCGGCTGCGCGCCACACCGCACGGTGCACCGGCCCGCCGGCTGAGCCGCCTGCTCACCTGGCGCGGTGCGCATTTCAAGCGCCGCCGATCGGCCCCGCTGCTCGACATCGTCGCCCGCCTGGCCGACCGCCTGCGCGCCGACGCCGTCCCCGTGCGGGGTCCGCAGTTCGCGGCCCAGATCGAGCTCGACCTCTTCGACCTGTTCGCCGCCGAAAACATCCCGTTCGAGACGGACGAGGTGCACCATCCCCGCCTGGCCGAGTGGTTCGACGATGCCGGGCCCGGGCGCCGCTCGCTCGAGGCGTATGCGACCCACCCCGACCTGCGCGCGCCCTTCCGGCGGGCATGCCTGGGCCTGCTCGCCGATCACCAGTTCGGCGCCGAGGTCGGCGGCCCGCCCCTGCACCCCAACCTGCTCGCCCTCGCGCTGTCCGTGCCCGGCGTCGCGACAGCGCTCGAAGCGGAGGTCGACGCCGTCACCGCCCGGCTGCCCGAGGACCTGAACCGGCTCGAACCGCTGTGCTCGCCGGCCGGGTACGCCGCCTTCGGCCGCTACCTCGACCGCGTCGCCGCCTTCGACCTCGACGCGGCGGCCGAGCGCTCACGGCGGGCCGGCCGGCCGGGCGACCTGACGTGGCCCGAGTACGAGGCGGCGACCGCCGGGCTCGACCCGCGCCGCACCCGGACGGACGCGCAATGGCCGTGGCTCGCGGTCCACGACACCGGGACCGCGATCGTGTTCGACGGGTCGGGTACGCACGTGCGGTACACCATCAGGATCCCGGAGCGGGAAGGCGTCTTCGGCCAGCTCCCGGCCCGCTGCACCCTGCACGACGGGCGCCTGCTCGTCAGCTGGTTCACCGGCATCGAGGAACGCGGATGCTGGGCCGACGCGCCGGACGCGGAGTTCGCGCTCGCCGGCGCCGGGATCGAGCTCGGCGGCCTCGTCGTCGGCCCGCTCACCCGGCTGCCGTCCGGCGACGAGCACGTCGTGCCGGGCGGCCGGTTCGAGCCGGGACCAGGCAGGCGATGGCGGCGGGCCGTGGCCCCGGACGCCCCCGCCCCGTTCGGCCGCCGCGACGGCGAGACCGGCTGGGACCTGATCGAGACGCCGGACGGCCCCGCCGTGCGGTCCATCGACGGCCGCGCGGTGCCGCTGCCGCCCGGCGCGCCCGAGCACGGGATCGCCGGCGTGCTGCGCCTGCCGGTCGGCGACCGGCTCGTCACGGCGAACCCGTTCGGCCAGGTGACGCTCTGGGATCCCGGCTCGGGCCGGCCCGGCTTCGGCCCGGAGATCCCGCCCGGCCTGCCGCCGATCGGCTGGTGGGACTGGCTGCGTCCGAGCGGGGCGGCGGGACCACCGGCGACGGCCGGCCTGGCGGAGACGATTGCCCGCTACCGGGCTCTGCCGGACACGCCCGCCCCGGCGCCCGTGTCGGTGCACGCGCATGACGCGAACCTCCGCAATGCCCTGCTCGGCCTGCTCGGCGGCTGGGGCTTCGACGACGGCGAGCGCCACACGCCCCGCCCCACCAGCGGCTACGGCATGCTGCGCCACCTGGAAGGCCGCCGGGGAACGTACGTCGGCGGCTGGACCCAGGTGCTGCCCGGCCTCGGAGCCGTCGCGCTGCGGGCGGGCCTGGTCACCACGCCCGAGCCCGAGCGCGAGGCCCTGGCCGCGTTCCTGACCGCCGTCGCCGACGCCGGCCTCGCCGACGGCTCCCGCACGCTGCTCACCGTCCTCGTCCAGGCCGACTTCCTGGCGTTCCCGGCGGCGGAACTCGGGCTGCCGGTGGTCCTGGCCGAGGACTGCGGCGCCGGGCTGGGCCGGGTCTGCCAGCGCTGGCTCGTCGAGGGCGAACTGCCGCAGCACCCGCGGGTCCAGGTCGTGGAGCGGGTCGCGCTCGGCGGCTGGGGCGGCACCGAAACCGTGCGGCACTTCGTCCGGCTGCTCGCCGAGCGTGGACCGGCGCGGTGGGATCTCGGCTGGCGGCCGGAGGGGCTGGAGCCGCATCGTGCGGTACACCTGCTGAACGCGATGATGCCCGTCGAGCCGGAGCGGCTGTGGGCGCACGGCCCCGACCTCGACGGATTCCGCCGGGCCGCGGCCGTCGAACCGCCGGAGCCGTACCGCTACCAGCCCTGGATCGCCGGCTAGCGCGCCGCCAGCCACTCGTCGTAGGTGATCCCGCCGATGCGCGCGCCCGGGGCGGTCACCAGGGAGTCGTCGGTGATCGCGGCGCCGAAGTACGTGGCCGACGGGTCGGTCACGATCTTCGCGGTGCCGCCGACGGCCTTGCGCACGAACTCGTCCAGGCCGATCTTCTCCGGGCCGCCCAGCTCGACGTAGCCCTTGACCGGCGGGGCCTGCACGGCGTCGCACACCGTCGCGGCCACGTCGTCGGCGGCCACCGGCTGCAGCTTGGCCGGGGTCAGGTGGGACGCGCCGTCGGAGCCGACCGACGAGGCGGCGATGCCCGGCGCGAACTCGAAGAACTGGGTGGCGCGCACGATCGTGTACGGCACCGGCCCGCTCGTGATGAGCTCCTCCTGGGCGACCTTGGCCCGCAGGTAGCCGCTGCTCGGCACCCGGTCGGTGCCCACGATGGACAGCGCGACGTAGTGCCGCACGCCCGCCTTGGCCGCCGCGGCCAGCAGGTGGGTCGTCGAGGTGCGGAAGAACGCGAGCACGTCGTCGTCGGCGAACGACGGCGAGTTGGTCACGTCGACGCAGGCGTCGGCGCCCGCCAGGACCTCGTCCAGCCCGGTGTTCGCGATGGTGTCGACGCCGGAGCTCGGGGACGCGGAGACCGCCTCGTGCCCGTCCGCCTGCAGCAGGGCGATCAGCTTGCGACCGATGAGCCCGGTGCCGCCGAAGACCACGACCTTCATGACTGTACCTCCAACTCGGACAACTTTTATCCGAGACAGACTCTACCCGGACACAGCCTGTCCGAGTCAAGTAGGATGGGCGGGTGAAGATGTCGGGTGGCGTCGAGTGGGCGCTGCACTGCTGCGTGGTGCTGACCGCGGCGCGCGGGCCGGTGCCCGCCGCGCGCCTGGCCGAGCTGCACGACGTCTCGGGCAGCTACCTCGCCAAACAGCTGCAGAGCCTGGCCCGCGCCGGGTTGATCCACTCGGTGCAGGGACATGCCGGCGGCTATGCGCTTACCCGGGATCCGGCCGACATCACCGTGCTGGACGTGGTCGAGGCGGTCGACGGGGCCAGTCCGGCCTTCGTGTGTACCGAGATCCGCCAGCGCGGCCCGCTCGCCACCCCGGCCGAGGCCTGCACCACCCCGTGCCCGGTGCACCGCGCGATGATGACGGCGGACGAGGCGTGGCGCGCCGCACTCAAGAGCCAGACGATCGCGGACCTGGCCGTCAGCGTGACGGCCACCTCCGGCCCGGCCACGTTCGACATCGTCCGCGAATGGCTGGACACCTAAACGAGAAATAGGGCCGGCGCCACCCCACACTCGGCGCCGGCCCAGCTCTGCAAGGGCCCGGCATACGTCAACACGCACGCCGGGCCCGGATGGTTCACTCCAGCAGCCGCACGATCACGTGCTCGTCGCCCGCGTCCGCCTCGACGCAGACGTCGTCACCGCTGGAAGACAGCCGGCCGGCGTCGACGGCCGCCACCGCGGTGACGCCGGCCAGCTGCACCCGCCAGCGCGCCGCGCTCCCACCGCGGCGCACCTCGACGACGGTGCCGGCCCGGCGCACGGTGAACGTGGCGGCGGGCCGGCCCTGCGGGGTCGGAACCTCGACGGTGACGCTGTCGCCGTCGCCGAACTCGAACAGGCGCAGCGTCACCCCGTCGTCGTACTCGTAGTCGGGGCGGTCGTCGCGCGCCCCCAGTGCGATGACCGAGCCGGGCCGGGCCAGCACCGGCAGGTCGCCGAGCCCGTACCGGCGCCGGACCCAGCCCGGCCCGGTCAGCACCTCCCCGCTGCGCAGGTCCGTCCAGCGACCCGCGGGCAGGTAGAACGTGGTGTCGCCGTCGGCGCTGAACACCGGGGCGACGAGGATCGAATCACCGAGCAGGTACTGGCGGTCGAGCTGCGCACAGCCCGGGTCCTCCGGGAACTCCAGGGCCATCGGGCGCATCACCGGGATGCCGTCGCGGTGGGCGGTGACGGCGGCGGCGTAGAGGTACGGCATCAGCCTCGCCTTGAACCGGGTGAACTCACCCAGCGTGGCGACGGCGGTGTCGCCGAACAGCCACGGCACCCGGTAGGACTCGTTGCCGTGCAGGCGGCTGTGCGAGGACAGCAGGCCGAAGGGGATCCAGCGGGTGAAGACCGCCGGGTCGGGGGTGCCCTCGAAGCCGCCGATGTCGTGGCTCCAGAACCCGAACCCGGACATCGCCAGGGACAGCCCGCCGCGCAGGCTCTCGGCCATCGACGGGAACGTCGACTCGCAGTCACCGCCCCAGTGCACCGGGAACTGCTGGCCGCCGGTCGTCGCGGAGCGGGCGAAGAGCACCGCCTCGCCCTCGCCGCGGTGCTCGCGCAACAACGTGAAAACGGCCTCGTTGTACAGGTGCGTGTAGTAGTTGTGCATGCGCAGCGGGTCGGACCCGTCGGCCCAGGCCACGTCCGTCGGGATCCGCTCGCCGAAATCGGTCTTGAAGGCGTCCACGCCGAGGTCGAGAAGGGCTCGGAGCTTGCTCTTGTACCACGCTGTCGCCGCCGGATTCGTGAAGTCCACGAGGCCCATGCCGGCCTGCCACAGGTCCCACTGCCAGACGTCGCCGTTGGGGTAGGTGACCAGGTACCCGGCCGCCGCGCCCTCGGCGAAGAGCTTGGAGCGCTGGGCGATGTACGGGTTGATCCAGACGCAGATCTTCAGGCCCCGCGCCTTGAGCCGCGCGAGCATGCCGGCCGGGTCCGGGAACGTCTCCGGGTCCCACTCGAAGTCGCACCAGTGGAACTCGCGCATCCAGAACGTGTCGAAGTGGAACACCGACAGCGGCAGCCCGCGCTCGGCCATCTCGTCCACAATGGACGTCACCGAGGCCTCGTCGTAGTTCGTGGTGAACGACGTCGACAGCCACAGCCCGAAGGACCAGGCGGGGGGCAGCGCCGGGCGGCCCGTGAGCGCCGTGTACTTGCGCAGCACGTCCTTGGGGCTCGGGCCGTACACGACGAGGTATTCCAGGATCTGCCCGGGCACGCTGAACTGCACGCGGGACACGGCCTCGGACCCGACCTCGAAGGACACCGGGCCGGGGTCGTTGACGAACACGCCGTAGCCGCCGCTGGTGACGTAGAACGGGACGTTCTTGTAGGCCTGCTCGCTGCTTGTGCCGCCGTCGGCGTTCCACACGTCGACGGTCTGGCCGTTCTTGACCAGCGGGCCGAAGCGCTCGCCGAGGCCGTAGACCGTCTCGCCCACGCCGAGCTCCAGCTGCTCGCGCACGAAGTGACCGTCCACCGTGGACAGCGCGGCCATCGCCTTGCGGGGACTGGCGGTGAGCACCCGGCCACCGGCCGTGAACTCCAGGCGCCACTGGTCGCCGAGGGCGAAGCGGGCGCTGAGCTCGCCGGACGTGAACGTGGCGTGCTCCTCGTCCCGGGTCACCTTGGGCGAGGCGGCCGGGTCGGCCTCGACGCGGAAGTGCGGCCCGCGGTCGACCCCGCCGGCGTACCGGGTGATGCGCACCGCGATCACGTCCGGGGCCGGGGCGGTGCACTGCACGGTGAGCAGCGGCATGTTGAGCGTGTCCCCGCGGTCCACCACGCGCTTGGCCGGCGCGTAGACCGTGAGCCGGTCGGCGCGGACCTCGACGTCGCGAACGTGCACGGGGTACTGCGGCTCGACGCCGTCGCGCAGCCGCCAGTACCCGTCGGTGAACTTCATGCGGGCTCCCTCATTTGACTGCCCCGGCGGTCACGCCCCTGGTCAGGGTGCGCTGGAAGATCAGGAAGAACAGCAGCGCGGGCAGGATGCCCAGCAGCGCCGATGCGCTCGTCGCGGTGGCGTCGAGATCGTGCTCGCCCTGCAGCAGGGCGAGCGCCAGGGGCACGGTCTGGTTGCTGTTGGAGACCAGGAAGACGAGCGGGATGAACAGCTCGTTCCAGGTCCAGACGAAGAAGAACGTGAACAGCACCGCGAGGGTCGGGCGGCTGACCGGGGCGACGACCCGCACGAGGGTGCGCAGCCGGCCGGCGCCGTCCATCGCGGCCGCGTCCAGCAGCTCGGACGGGAACTCGGCCAGCACGGAGGAGAGCAGGAAGGTGCCGAACGCGCTCTGGATCGCCGTGAAGATGACGATCACGGTGAGCTGGGAGTCGTAGAGGTCGGCCTCGGTGGCGAGGTGGTAGAGCGGGTAGATCAGGCTCTCCTGCGGTACCAGGTTGGCCACCAGGAACGCGGCGAGGAACCAGCGGCGGCCGCGGACCCGGCCGATACCGAGGGCGTAGGCGTTGAGCAGCGAGAAGCCGACGCCCAGGACCGCGACCGCGCCGGAGATCACGGCGCTGTTGACGAGGGTCCGGCCGAAGTTCGCGCGGATCCAGAACGCCTTGATGCCCTCGAACGACACGTGGGTCGGCAGGCCGAGCGGCCCGACGTTCGCGTAGTCCTGCGGGGTCTTCACCGCGTTGATGAGGATGAGCCAGAACGGCGCGACGACGATGAGCACGACGGCGACGAGCGCGGCGAGCACGAGGTATTTCCTCATCGCGACTGTACCCGGATGAAGGCGAACGTCAGCGCCACGATGAGCACCGCGAGCACCGTGGAGATGGCGGACGCGTAGCCGACGTTGACGGTCTGGAAGTACTGCTGCCACGCGAAGTACGACGGCACGAGCGTGGCGTTGCCGGGCCCGCCGCCGGTGAGCACGAAGATCTGCGCGAACACCTTGAGCGCGGCGATCGTCGTGGTGATGAGCACGACGCCGATCTCCGGCCGGATCTGGAACAGCGCGATCCGGGTGAAGCGCTGCCACCAGCCGGCGCCGTCGAGCGAGGCGGCCTCGTACAGCTCGGGGTCGACGCGTTGCAGCCCGGCCATGAACATGACCACCGGGTAGCCGATCTGCACCCACACCATGACCGCCATGACGGTGTACAGCGCGTAGTGCTCGTCGCCCAGCCAGTTATGGGCCAATTTTTGTAAATGTAGTTTGATCAAGATGGAGTTCAGCACCCCGTAGTTCGGGTGCAGGATCCAGCCCCAGACGATGCCGGTGACCGCCAGGGGCAGCACCTGGGGCAGGTAGAAGCCGGAGCGCAGCGCCCGGGCGGTGCGACCACCCAGGCGCGGCGCGACGTAGTCGAACAGCAGCGCGGCGAGGAACAGGCCGAGCAGCGTCGGCACCACCGCCATCGCGACGATCATGAACGCGATGTTCTTGAACGAGAGCCAGAACCTGTCGTCGTGCAGCAACCGGTCGTAGTTGGCCAGGCCGGTCCAGCGCGGGGTGCCCACGCCGGACCACTCGGTGAAGCTGGTACCCACGGTCATGAGCAGCGGTACCGCCACCACGAGCGTGCACAGCAGCGCACCCGGGACCAGGAACGGCCAGTAGCCCTTGCGACGGGTCATCACTTGCCGACGTTCGCCAGGTTGTCGTTGTACGGCTTGGCGATCTCGTCCAGCACCGCGTCCGGCTTGGCCGAGCCGTTGATCAGCTTCTGGCCGCCGGCCACGAGCACGTCGTAGTACCCGGGTGCCGGCCAGTCGGGGTAGAAGGCGAGGCCGTCCTGCTTGGCGATCGTCTCGTAGTTGGCGATCAGCTCCTTGCTCTTCGCATCCGTGATCTTGTCCGTCTGCGCGGCGACGGGGATGCCGCCGGAGTTGCCGAGCAGGTTCTGGATCTCGGGCTTCATGGTGATGTCGATGAAGTCGTACGCGAGCTGCTTGTTCTTCGCCTTGGCCGGGACCACCCAGAGGTTGCCGCTCGATCCGGGGTAGAGCTTGCTGCCGGGGAACAGGAACGTGCCCCACTGGAACGAGGCCTCCTTGACCATCCGGCCGTACCACCAGCTGCCGGAGATCATGATCGGCGACTTCTGCTGCTCCCAGGCCTGCCCCATGTCCTCGGCCTTGATCCCGGCCGAGTTCTTGTCGATCCAGCCCTTGGCCACCCAGTCGCTGAACGTGTTCGCCGCGTAGGTCCACTGTGGACCGTGGAAGTCCACCTTGTTCTTGTACAGCTGGTAGTCGTCGACCCACCCGCGGTCCGCCTTGGACAGGGCGAGCGAGTAGAGGATCTGCTGGGCCGGGTACTCCGCGCCGCCGAGGCTGATCGGCGTGATCCCGTTGCTCCTGAACGTCTGCATCGCGGTCTCGAGCTGCTCGAGCGTCGTCGGGACCTGCACGTTGTACTTGGCGAACAGGTCCTTGTTGTAGTACGCCATCACGTACTCGGCGTAGTTGGGCACGCCGTACCACTTGCCGCTGCCCATGACGCCGCGCGGGTCGTACTTCGCGGTCGTGGCGAGCCCCGGGCTGAGCGCCTTGCTCCACCCGCGCTTGTCGGCCTCGGCCGAGATGTCGGTGAGCAGCCCCTGCTTGGACAGCAGGCCGGCGCTCGCGTTGCCCTTGTTGTACTCCATGACGTCGGGCGCGTCGTTCGAGTTCAGGATCATGCTGGCGTTCTGCCGGATCTGCTCGAAGCCCTTCTCCTCGAACGTCACCTTCACGCCGGGGTGGGACGCCTCGAACTGCTTGATCGCCTCGGTCCAGGCGATGCCCATGGCGCTCGCCGGGCCCTCGTAGTGCCAGAGCTTCAGGGTCTTGCCGTCGCCCTGCGCCTCGTCGCCGCCGCCACAGGCGGCGAGCGAGCCGGTCAGCGCGAGTACGGCCGCCGCGACAACAGCGGCGCTGCGGGTGCGCGTGAACACGTCTGCTCCTGATGTTGGGGTGTTTGGAGCGCAGCGGTTTTCGCCGCTTCACGGCTTCCGATGGGGTTTGTTCGAAATCCTGTCGAAGCGCTTCGACAGTGAAGCTACGAACTGCCGGGCGGCTTGTCAACAGTTGGCTTTCCCGCCGCAGCGTGCGCCGGGTGCGATCGGGAAACTTCCGCGCTTCGGCGCTTAACGCGCCCCGAGGCGCCTGGCGACCGCGTCGCGCACCTGGCTCATGGTGGGCGCGGGCCGGTTCGCGTCGTCGGCGATCCTGCGCAGCGATGTCATCGTGACCCCGTCGAGGCGGCAGGCGACGAACCGCTCGTACACGCCGAGGTCGGAATCGACGTTGATGGCGAACCCGTGGCTCGTGACGCCGCCCCGGATCCGCATGCCGATGGAGACGATCTTGTGGTGCCCGGGCGTCCACACCCCGACGAGGCTGTCCCCGCCCTTGGGCGTCTCCCGCCGGACGGCCGGGATGCCGAGATCGCCGAGCGCGTCGATGAGCGCGAGCTCGAGCCACCGCACCACGTCGCCGGGCCCGCCCTCGCGCAGGTTCATGATCAGATAGCCGACCAGCTGGCCGGGCCCGTGGTAGGTGGCATGGCCGCCGCGGTCGACCTCGACGACGGGGAGCGATCCGTCCTGGGGCAGATCGGACAGTGCGGTGTGCCGCCCGTACGTCACGACCGGCGGATGCGTCAGCAGGAACAACCGGTCGGGCGCGGTGCCGGCCTGGCGCTCGGCGACCCAGCCGCGCATGGCTTCGGCCGCCTCCAGGTACTCGATCTCGCCGAGGTCGACCCGCACCATCTCCACCACGGGTCCATCCTCCCTCGGCGGTCGCGCCGTGCCACTGGTGCTGCGTCACACCTCGCCGGGCACGCTGCGTCGCGCTAAGCTGAGCGCGCGATGGCGTCCGGCCTGCGCTCCGGCTCGGCTCGCCGGCCGCGGCGGTCACGGCGTGTGACGGAGCCGGAATTATCGAATAACGATTACCGGTAATTCGATAATTCAGTAATCCGGCCGCGGCGGTACGGCGTTCCCGCTCAAGTCGGGCATCGCGCTGCCGATCGGACCGAGGTGAGTGTCGGACTGCGCGGCCGGCTCGGGGAGCGGGCGCGGGCACACCTGTTCGCCGAGGCGTTCGACCACAGTCCGGTGGCGAGGGCGGTCCTCAGCCTCGATCCGAAGACGCTCGGGGTGATCGTCGATTGCAACCCCGCCTTCGCCGGCCTCGCCGGGCGGCGGGCCGAGGCGCTCCTGGGGCACGCGGGCACGATCGTGTTCCCGGCGGTGGACGAGGCGGGCTGGCTGACCACGCTCGGTGAGCTCGGCCGGGAGGCCGGCCGATCAATATCGGTCAGACGGCCGCTGCAGCGGGCTGACGGCGCTCAGGTCTGGGCCGACATCCGGGGGACGGTGGCCCGCGACACCGACGGCGCCGCCTACCTGCTGATCGACGCGAACGTGCTCGAACCCGGGGCCGACCTCGGCGGCGCGGCCGGCCCCGGCGGTGCGGCCGGCCCCGGCGGTGCGGCCGGCCCCGGCGGTGCGGCCGGCCCCGGCGGTGCGGGCGGCCCCGGCGGTGCGGGCGACCTCGGCGGTGCGGCCGCGGGAGCTGAGCGGGTCGGCTCGGAGCAGGCGTTCGAGGACTCCCCGCTGGGCATGGTCATCGCCGGCGGTGACGGGCGGTTCCTGCGGGTGAATGCCGCGTTCGCCCGGCTGCTGGGAAGGCCGGCCGGGGAGCTGATCGGCTGCACGTACGCGTCGCTCACGCACCCCGACGACGTGGCCGAGAGCGACGAGCGGCAGCGGCGGATCCGGACCGATCCGGGGTCGGTGCAGAGCTTCGAGAAGCGGTTCGTACGCCCGGACGGCAGCGTCGTCTGGGCCGCGCTCAGCCTGACCACGATCGCCGGCGACGATCCGGGCCGGCAGCGGCGCCGGCTGGTGCAGGCCGAGGACATCACCGCGCGCAAGGTCGCCGAGGCCAAGGCCGAACGCGCTCTGCGCCAGCTGGAAATGACCATCGCCGTCCAGCGCGACGTCACCGTGGCCGCCGCCGACCGCGACGCGGCCCTGCACCTCATCGCGCGGCGGGTCCTCGACGTCCTGCCGGCCGCCGACGCCTCGACGGTGCAGCTGCTCGACGACTCGCGGCAGGCGCTGCGCGTCGCCGCCGGGACCGGCATGCTCGACATCCCACCCGACCTGCGCATCCCGCTCGACGGCTCATTGCCGGGCCACGCAATCCGCACGCGCACCACCGTGCGCAGCGACGACACCCGCACCGACCCGCGCGCTTCGGCCGCCGTCCGCACCGCCGCCGGCGGCCGATCGATCCTCGCCGCGCCGCTGTTCGGCATGGACGACACGTTCGGGGCGCATGCTGCGCCGTCCCGCCGAACGGCAGCGCACGACGACGCCCCCGCGACGCACGCCGCGCCCTCCCCCCACGCGACAGCGCACGACGACACCACCGAGACGCACGCCGCGCCCTCCCCCCACGCGACAGCGCACGACGACACCACCGAGACGCACGCCGCGCCCTCCCCCCACGCGACAGCGCACGACGACACCACCGAGACGCACGCCGCGCCCTCCCCCCACGCGACAGCGCACGACGACACCACCGAGACGCACGCCGGGCCGTCTCGTCAGGCGGGCGGGTTCGACGACGCGTTCGGGGCGCTCGTGGTGTCGTCGCGGGAGCCGAGAGCGTTCGACGACGCCGACGCGCAGCAGCTGACGTTGCTCGCCGACGCGCTCACCGGGGCGCTGCGGCATTCCGACGCCGTCGATCGGCAGCGGCAGTTGCTGACGCAGGCCGAACGCGCGAACGCGGCCCTGGAGAACGCGAACGCGGCGCTGGAAAGTGCGAACGCGGCGCTGGAGAAGGAGCGGGCGGCGGCCGTCTCCGCCGTCGATCGGCTCGAGCGCAGTGAGCGGCGGTTCGCCGAGGTGTTCGAGCACTCCCCCGTGGCCATGATGGTGGTCTGGCTGCGCGGGGAGGGGCGGGGGCGGATCTCCATGGCCAATCCGGCGTTCGAGGCGCTCCTCGGGTACTCGCCCGAGCGGGCGCACGGGATGCACGTCACCGACTTCCTGCCTGTCGCCGCGCCGCACATCGAGCCGGCCATTCAGGCGCTGGCGGACGGTACCGATGTGCGGACCATCCGGTCGTCGGTGGTGCGGCGCAGCGACGGGTCGACCGTGCCGGTGGCCAGCCATACGTCGGTCATCGTCGGGGACGACGGGCAGCCGGAAGCCGCCGTCGTGCAGATTCTCGACGTGACCGCGCAGCACGTGGCGGCGGCCGCGGCGGAGCGGGAGCATCGGCGGCTGCGGGACACGTTGCAGGCGCAGCGGGACGTGATTGCCGGGGCCGGCGATCGGGAGGAGACGCTGCGGCTCGTGGCCGAGCACGCGGTCGGGCTCTTCCCCGCCGCCGACGGGGCGCTCGTCGAGCTCGTGGACGGGCCGGCCGGGTTGCGGCACGCGGCCGCGTCCGGGGTCGTCGACGGGGACGCCGCGCTGGTGGCGCCGCTGCTCGCGGCCGGGCGCACGATCGGGACGGTGCAGGTCACGGGCGGCGCCGCCGGGGTGTTCGACGAGGCCGACGGGCAGCAGCTGGCGCTGTTCGCCGACGCGGTCAGTGCGGCGCTGCGGCACGCCGACGACGCGGCCGAGCTGGCCTCGCGCAACCGGGATCTCGAGGCGGCGAACCGGCTCAAGCGGGACCTGATCGGCATGCTCGGGCACGAGATCGGCAATCCGCTGGCGGCGATCTTCGGGTACACGGAGCTGTTCGAGGACTGGCCCCGCCTCGACGACGCGCGGCGGGCGAAGATCATGTCCGGGATCGAGCGGCAGGCCCACCGGCTCGACGAGATCGTGCGGGAAGTGCTGCTCATGGTGCGCGCGGACGCGGGGACGCTGCGGGCCGAACGGGTGGCGCTGCCGGTGCGGGAGCAGATCCAGGCCGCCCTGAGCGCGGCCGGGGCCGAGCGGGTTCCATGCATCGGGGCCGATGCCGTGGTGCTGGCCAGCCCGCAGCACCTGCAGCACATCCTGACGAACCTGATCTCCAACGCGGCGAAGTACGGCGGCGGGGTGACGGCGGTGCGCACCGACGTCGCCGGGGACCGGGTGCGCATCCGGGTCGAGGACCGGGGGCCGGGGGTGCCGGAGGAGTTCCGGGCGCGGCTGTTCCAGCGGCTGGCCCGGGCCGATCGCGACGCGGGCAAGGTCGGCGGGACCGGGCTCGGCCTGTACATCGTGCAGAGCCTCGCCCAGGCCAACAACGGCGACGTCCGCCACGAGCCCAACCCCGGCGGCGGCGCCGCGTTCATCGTCGACCTCGAAGCGGCCGCGTGACCCGCCACGAGCCCAACCCGGGCGGCGGCGTCGTGTTCGCCATCGAGCTCGAAGGAGTCGAAGTCGCAGGAGGAGAACTCGAAGCGGCCGCGTGACCCGCCACGAGCCCAACCCGGGCGGCGGCGCCTTGCTCGTCATCGAGCTCGAAGAAGTCGAAGTCGCAGGAGTAGCACTCGAAGCGGCCGGGTGAGGCCCTAGATCACCGCCACCGAGACGGCGCAGACGGGGCGGGCCGGGCCCGGGCGGGAGGTCCAGACCGAGATGCCCGTGCCCGGCAGGACCAGCGCCGCCTCCTCCTCCGCGACCTCGCGACCAGCCGCGGTCAGGGCCGCCCGCACGTCGGCGACGGTGCGCGGGCGCGACGGCAGCAGGTTGATCCCGTCGAGCATCACCGAGCCCGCGCGGGTGACGGTGATCCGGGTGGCGCGGGCCAGGCCGTCGTAGCCGACCGTGAGGCCCTCGTCGAAGAACTGGTCCTCCGCCGGGTACCCGAGGATCGCCACGCCGCCGTTGCGGGTCGCGCGGGCCTCGTCGCGCGGGGTGCCCAGGGCGAGCGCGGTCAGGCCGGCGCCGGGCAGCACCGTGTATGAGGTCAGCGGCGCGACCGCCTCGGGGCCGGCGTCGAACTCCGCGATCCGGGCGCCGGCGCGGCGGGGTGCGTAGGCGGTCACCACCTCCACCTCCCGGCTCTCCGAGAACAGCATCGCCGCTCCCCCGGCCACCACCCACCCCGAGTCGTCGCGCGTCACCGCGACCCCCGCGGCGCGCAGGGCGGCGACCACCTCGCGGGTCTTGCCGTGCAGGGGTACGCCCAGGTGATGTACACCTGACGGCTCATGAATCTCGATGCAGTAGAGGCCCTCGTCGTGCCCGCACGTCAGCTGCACACCGTCGGGATAGTCGTCGGTGAGGTCCACGGCGCCGGCCCCGCGGCGGAACGGCCGGCACGTGCCGAGGGCGGCGCGCAGCTCCCCGCGCGGGGTGCCGAACCGGAACGGGCCGATGCCGCGTCCGGGGGCGACCCACCAGTTACGCTCGTCCATACCCCGGCACTGTAGAGCGCACTCTTACCGTTCTCCGAGCTACCGGGGCTATCTTTGGGCCATGCGCCCTGCCGGGAAGCCCGAGCCGCAGTGGGCCGGACCCGAGGTGACCATCATCCCGGAACCCGGCCAGAGCCAACCCGAAACCGCCGAGCCCGCGCCCTCGTGGCGCTTCCGCCGGCCCGGGCAAATCGACAAAAAGCCCAGCGAACCGGCCGCAAGGCCGGCCTGGCCGCCCACAAAGCCCGCCAAGCCCGCCGCGATCACCGGCTGGCCGAAGCAACAGGAACCCGAGCCGGACGAAGAGCCGCCCAGCCAGAAGCCCGTCGCGCTGAGCCGCCGGGATCTCGCCATCGGCGTCGGCGTGGTCGTCATCGCCATCGTGGTCACCGGCATCCTCGCGTTCCGGGCCGGCGGCGGCGCCCAGCCCACCGCGGCCAACCGCCCGACCGCCGCCGCCTCCCCCAGCGCGTCCGGCCCGCCCACCACGGCGCAGATCTACCAGGCCGTCGCCCCCTCCGTGGTGACCATCGAGACGACCCTGCCCGACGGCGGCGCCACCGGCACCGGCGTGATCGCCAACGCGACCGGCACCATCCTCACCGCGTTCCACGTGGTCAAGGGCGGCACCGCGATCAAGGTCCGGTTCGCCGACGGCACCGAGTCGGCGGCCGAGCTCGACGGGTCCAACCCGGAGATGGACATCGCCACCCTCACCCCGGCGACGCTGCCCGACGTGCTCGTCCCGGCCGTGATGGGCAACTCGGGCCGGATCGCGGTCGGCAACGACGTCGTGGCCATCGGCAACCAGCTCGGCCTGACCAGCAGCACCACCACCGGCGTGATCTCGGGGCTGAACCGCACCGCGGCCAACCCGGACGGCACGAAGCTCACGGGGCTCATCCAGTTCGACGCGGCGGTCAACCCCGGCAGCTCCGGCGGCCCGCTGGTGAACGCCAAGGGTGAGGTGATCGGCATCGTGGTCGCCCTGGCCAACCCCACCTCCGCGGGGACCTTCGTGGGCATCGGCTTCGCGGTCCCGATCGGCGCGGCACTCGGCTCGACAGGACCCGGTGAACCCGGGCCGGAACAATAGGGGTAAGGACAAGCATGGACGGATCGAACGCGACCGCCGTCGAGCAGGTGCTCTACGAGGTCCGCAAGACCATCGTCGGGCAGGACGGCCTCCTCGAGCGGCTCATGGTCGCCCTGCTCAGCCGCGGCCACATCCTCGTCGAGGGCGTCCCCGGCCTGGCCAAGACCCTCGCGGTGAAGGCGCTCGCGGGGGCCATCGGCGGGCAGTTCCACCGGGTGCAGTTCACCCCGGACCTGGTGCCGGCCGACATCGTGGGCACCAGGGTGTACCACCAGCCCTCGGGCGAGTTCCAGGTCGCCCTCGGCCCCGTGTTCACCAACCTGCTGCTCGCCGACGAGATCAACCGGGCGCCGGCCAAGGTGCAGAGCGCGCTGCTGGAGACGATGCAGGAGCGGCAGGTCACGATCGGCCGCGAGACGCACCAGATCCCCAAGCCGTTCCTGGTCATGGCCACCCAGAACCCGATCGAGTCCGAGGGCACCTACGCCCTGCCGGAGGCCCAGGTCGACCGGTTCATGATGAAGGTCCTCGTCGGGTACCCCAGCCCGACCGAGGAGTTCGTGATCGTCGAGCGGGCCATCCTGCCGGAGGCGATCACCCAGGCCGTGGTCGACCCGGAGCGGCTCATCGCGATGCAGCGCGAGGTCGACGAGGTCTACGTGGACCCGTCGCTGATCGAGTACTCGGTGCGGCTCACCAACGCGACCCGCAACCCGGCCGACATCGGGCTGGGCGACCTGACCCGCTACGTCACCTTCGGCGCCAGCCCGCGCGCCTCGATCAACCTGGTGCTCGCCGCCCGGGCGCTCGCGTTCATCCGCGGCCGCGACTACGTGGTGCCCGAGGACCTCGCCGAGCTCGCGCCCGACGTGCTGCGCCACCGCCTCGTGCTCTCCTACGAGGCCCTGTCCGACGACGTCACCCCCGACATGGTGGTCGACCGGGTGCTGGCCGCCGTGCACGTGCCGGCCCCGACCCCGTCGCGCAACGGAAGCCGCTAGCGCATGACCACGGCCGCCGACCGACTGCTGCGCCGCCTGGAGTGGCAGGTGCTGCGCCGCCTCGACGGGCAGTTGCAGGGTTCGTACCGCACCGTCTTCCGCGGCACCGGCATCGACTTCGCCGACCTGCGCGAGTACACGCCCGAGGACGACGTCCGGCACATCGACTGGAACGTGACCGCGCGCCTGGACGAGCCGTTCGTACGGCAGTACACCGAGGACCGGGAACTCACCGCCTGGCTCGTGCTGGACCTCTCGGCGTCGATGCGCTACCAGGACAGCGACGGCAAGGACGCCACGCTCACCGAGCTGGCGGTGAGCCTGGCCCGGCTCATGACGTACGGCGGCAACCGGGTCGGCGCCATCCTCTACGACAACGCCGCGCACCTGGTCCTGCCACCCCGCGCCGGGCGGCAGCACGTCCTGCGCATCCTGCACGAGCTCGAGAAGGCGTCCGCGAAGGCGCCGGCCAGGGGCGCGACCGACCTCGGCGCGATGCTCAGGCTCGCCGCCGCGAACATCCGGCGCCGCAGCCTGGTGTTCGTGGTGTCCGACTTCATCGGCGAGGACTGGGAGCGGGAGCTGACCCGGCTGACGTTCCGCCACGAGGTGGTCGCGATCCGGGTGGTCGACGCCCTCGAGCTGGACCTGCCCGACCTCGGGCTGGTCGTGGTCGAGGACGCCGAGACCGGCGAGCAGATCCTCGTCGACACCGGCGACCCGCAGTTCCAGCTGCGGCTGCGGGCCGAGGTCGACGCGCGGGAGGCGGGCGTGGCCGAGGCGATGCGCCGCTCCGGCGTGCGCGGGCACGTGGTCACCACCGACGAGGACCCGCTGGAGGCGCTGGTCGCCATGGTCCGCGACGCGAAGCGCAGGCGCCGATGACGTTCGAATACCCGCTCCTCGTCGCCGTCGCGGTCATCGCCGCCGCGGCACTGGCCGTGCTGTACTTCCGGCTGCAGCGCCGGGTGCCGATCAAGGCCGGCTCGGCCTGGCGCCGCCACCTGCCGCAGGTGCTGTTCCTCAGCGCGGCGACCCTGATGCTGCTCGCCGTCGCCCGTCCGGCGGCGGTGCTGCCGGTCGCACGCGCTGCCGGTACCGTCATCCTCGCCTTCGATGTCTCCAACAGCATGAAGGCCGACGATGTGCAGCCGACCCGGCTCGACGCGGCCAAGACGGCGGCGACCGAGTTCGTGGCGGCGCAGCCCGACAGCGTCAACATCGGCATCGTCGCCTTCGACCAGGGCGCGCTCACCACGCAGCAGCCCTCCGAGGACCATGACGCCACGACCGCGGCGATCAAGCGGCTGCAGGTCAACGGCGGCACGTCGCTCGGCCAGGCCATCCTCGCCTCGCTCACGGTCGTCGTCGGCAAGCCGGTGAGCCTGCCCAACGCCGACACGGGCGAGCAGGCGCCGGACATCGGGTACTTCGGCAACGCCACGATCGTGGTCCTCTCCGACGGCGAGGACACCGGCGGCCCGGACGCGCTGGCCGCCGCGAGCGTCGCGGCCAAGGCGGGCGTGCGCATCGAGACCGTCGGCGTCGGCACCGTGGACGGGGCCACCGTCGAGGTCGACGGCTACCAGGTCGCGACCTCCCTCAACGAGGACCTGCTGACCCAGATCGCGCAGACCACGGCCGGCAACTACCACCGGGCCGAGAACGCCCAGGCGCTGCACGACGTGTACCAGTCGCTGGACCTGCGGCTGACGACCGAGCGCAAGCCGGTGGAGCTGACCGGCGCGGCCACGGCGTTCGCCGTGCTGCTGCTCTTCCTCGGGGGCATACTGATGACCACCTGGTTCGGACGGATCCTCTGATGTCGCTGACCTGGCCATGGGCCCTCCTGGTGCTGCTCGCGTTCCCGTTGCTGCTGGCCTACCGGTGGTGGAGCCGCCGCCGGCGGCGCAAGGTGGCGGTGACGCTGTCCAGCGTCGCCCTCGTGCGCGCCGCGCTGCCCGGCCGCTCCTCGTGGCGCCGGCGCGTGCCCCTCGCCCTGCTCGCCCTCGGCATCCTCTTCGCCGGTACGGCCGCCGCGCGCCCCCAGGCCTCGGTGGTCGTGCCCGACGACGCCGCGACGATCCTGCTCGCCATCGACGTCTCCGGCTCGATGTGCTCCACCGACGTCGACCCGAACCGGCTCAGCGCCGCGCAGAAGGCGGCCAAGGAGTTCATCGCCGACCACGAGGGCGGCGCGAAGATCGGGCTGGTCGCCTTCTCCGGCACCGCCGGGCTGCTGGTGCCGCCGACCACCGAGAAGGACAAGCTGACCAAGGCCATCGACGGGCTGCGGACCTCCCGCGGTACCGCCATCGGCCTGGCCATCCTCGCCTCGATCGACGCCATCGCCGAGATCAACCCCGACGTGCCCCCGACCGGCGTGGAGGTGCCCGACAACGGCGGTACCGCGGGCCAGAACGGCGACTACGAGCCCGACACGATCGTCATCCTGACCGACGGCCGCAACACCGACGGCGTCGACCCGATCACGGCCGCCGAGCAGGCCGCCGCCCGCCGCCTGCGGGTCTACACGATCGGCTTCGGCACCGACCAGCCCTCGCCGATGGTGTGCTCCAGCAACCAGATCGCCGGCGACCAGAGCTGGCGCGGGGGCGGCCCGGGCGGCGGCGGGGGCTTCGGCTTCGGCGGCCGCGGCCGGTTCCAGGACATGGACGAGCCGACCCTGACCAAGGTCGCCGACATGACCGGGGCCAAGTACTTCAAGGCCGACAACGCCAAGGACCTCGGCGACGTCCTGCGCGACCTGCCCAGCCAGGTCACCCTGCAGCACAAGAAGACCGAGATCAGCGTGTGGTTCGCCCTCGCGGCGGCACTGCTCGTGGTCGGCGCCGTCTTCCTGGCCCAGTGGTGGTCGCGCCCCCGACCGGCTACGGGCAGCCCTTCTCCGGGGCCACGCCGATCGTGATCAGGACCCGGGTCCCGCGGGCCACGATCCGGCCGCCCGCGGGGTCCTGGGCCAGCACGACATCGATGTTCGCGCAGTCCACGGCGGTGGCGGCGGCCACCCCGAGGCCCGCCGTCTTGAGCGTCTTCACCGCGTCGCGGTCGTTGAGCCCGACCACGTCCGGCACCTTGACCAGCAGGTCGGGCGGGGCGGGCGCGGCCATCGCGGGCGACGCCACCAGCAGCAGGGCGGCCCCGAAGGCCGCCGCGACAAGAGTTCTCATGACGGTGAGTATCGGAACGGGCCTTGAAACGCGGTTGAAGCGAGGCTGATTCCGCGCTGATGCGGTGGCCGGAAACGGAACGTTCGGGTGAGATCCGGTACGCAACCGGCACGATATCGTTCCACTCGTGACGCGGGAGGCCCGGCGCTATGTCCTCGCCGCCGCCGTGGTCGCCGCCCTCGGCACCGTCTGGTGCGTGGCCCACCTGACCGTGGGCGCCGGCACCGAGGCCATCGCCTACGCCTTCGCCCCCGCGGGCGGCGTGTTCGCCACCGCCGCCGTCTTCCGCCTCCTGCGCACCGGCGCCCTGCAGCCCGTGGCCCGCAGGTTCTGGCGCACCATGCTCGCCGCGGTCGCGCTCGTCTCGTTCGGCTACGCCTGGTTCGCCGCCGACATCCTGATCCACTGGACCGAGGCCGCCACCCGCTCGATGCCGCTGCCCGCCGCCGCCTGCGCCGCGATCGGGTTCCTGATCGCCATCTGGGCCATGGTCCGGGTGCCCGTCGTGCCGTCCGAGGGCGTCGAGTGGTGGCGGATCCTGCTGGACCGCACGATCGGTTTTCTGGGCTGCGCGGTCGTCCTCTGGTACGCCGGGCTGGCACCTATGATCGGCGCCGCCGACCCGTGGAGCCCGCAGGCGATGGTGCTCACCGGCCTCGGCCTGCTGGTCGCGGTCGGGGCGGCCACCAAGGTCTCCTACGTCGCCGGCGGCCCGGTCGACCGTGACGCGATCCGGCTCATGGCGGCCTCCGGCGGGTTCACCGCGGCGATCGTCACCGTGATCGCGGTCCGGCTCGGCCCGCCCGGCGCCGTGCCCGCCCAGGCGATCGTCATGCCGCTGACCCCGCTGCTGGCCACCCTGGCCGTCTGGGTCCAGGCGCGGGCCGACGCCGGGCTGCGCAACCGGCCGGGGCGCAGCGGGGTGCTGCTGCCCTACCTCGCCGTGGCCGCGGCCGACGTGCCGCTGGTCGCCGTCGCGCTGGGTGCCCCGCTGAGCTGGCCCAGCCGCGTGGTGCTGCTGGCCGCCGTCGTCGTCACGGTGCTCGTCACCCTCCGCCAGTACCTCGCGTTCCGGGAGAACACCCGCCTGCTCGCGAGCACGCGGGTGCAGGAGGAGCGGCTGCAGTACGAGGTGAGTCACGACGGCCTGACCGGGCTGGCGAACCGGGCCCTGTTCCGCGACAAGCTCGCGGCCGCCCTGGCCTCCGGCGAGCCGGTGCACGTGCTGCTCGTCGACCTCGACGACTTCAAGAACGTCAACGACCTGCTCGGCCACGGCGTCGGCGACCACCTGCTCGTCTCCGTCGCCCAGCTGCTGCGCGCCGAGGCGGGCCCGCACGCCCTGCCGGTGCGCGTCGGCGGCGACGAGTTCGCGGTGCTGCTGACCGGGACCCGCGCCGAGCCGGAGGCGCTCGCCGCCCGGCTGCTGGCCGCCCTGGACCGCCCGATCAGCGAGCACCGGCTGCTCGTGCAGGCGAGCATCGGCATCGCCGCCGCCGGCCCGGACGCGACCGTCGACTCGGTGCTGCGCGACGCCGACGTCGCCATGTACACCGCCAAGCAGGGCGGGAAGGCGAGCTTCGTGCGGTACGTCGACGGCATGGGCGAGCCGGTGCTGGCCCACATGCGCCTCGGCGGCGAGCTGCGCCGGGCCCTGGACGACGACGAGTTCCGCGTCGTGTACCAGCCGATCCTGTCCCTCTACGACGGCCGCGTGGTCGGCGTGGAGGCCCTGCTGCGCTGGCACCACCCGGACCGCGGCGTCGTCGGCCCGGGCGAGTTCATCGCGGCGGCGGAGCGTACCGGCCTGATCGTGCCCCTGGGCCGCTTCGTGCTGCGCGAGACGTGCCGGCAGGCGGCGGCGTGGCTGCGCCGCTTCGGCCCGCACGCCCTGCGCGAGGCGGGGCTCAACGTCTCCGCCCGCCAGCTGCACGACCCGGACTTCGTCGCCGACGTGACCGCCGCCCTGGCCGAGAGCGGCCTGCCCTGCGAGCGCCTGGTCCTGGAGGTCACCGAGTCCGCGGTCCTGCGCGGCCAGCAGGTCTCCCGCACCCTGCACGAGCTGGACAGCCTCGGCATCCGGCTCGCCCTGGACGACTTCGGCACCGGCGAGAGCTCGCTGAGCCTGCTGCGCGCCTTCCCCGCCGCGATCGTCAAGCTCGACAAGTCCTTCGTCGACGGCATCGAGATCGACGACGGCCGGCCCGCCGCCTCCGACGCCCGCCAGGCCGTGGCCCGCGCCGTCATCCAGCTGGCCCGCGCCCTGGGCCTGGACACCGTGGCGGAGGGCGTCGAGAGCGCGGAACAGGCGGCGGTGCTGCGCGAGCTCGGGTACACCCTGGGCCAGGGCTACCACCTCGCCGAGCCGCTGACCGCCGAGGGCGTCACCGAGCTCCTGGCCCGCCAGCAGTCGATGACCACGGTCGGGCTGCTGCGTCAGGGCCGCGCGGCGCCGGGCCACGGGCCGGGGGTCGCCGCCGGGGTCGCGGACGGCTCGACCACGGTGTTGTAGACCGCCATCCCGCGCGCCTGGTAGTTCTGCAGCGCCGCCGGGCCGTCGAGGCTGCACGTGTGCACCCAGACCCGGCGCGTCGCGGGCAGGGACGGCCACCGCTCGGCCAGGGACCAGGCCCGCTCCAGGGCCGCCGTCAGCAGGTGCCCGCCGATGCGCCGGCCGGTGAACTGGGGCAGCAGGCCGAAGTACGCGATCTCGACCTCGCCGCCCGCGTGCCCGTCCAGCTCCACGTAGCCGACCGGGGTGCCGCGCAGGGAGGCCACCCACGTCTCGACGCCGGGGCGGTCCAGCCAGTCGCGCCACTGCGGCCACGTCCAGGCCAGCCGGTCGGTCCAGAACCAGTCGCCGCCGACGGCCGTGTAGAGGTACCGGTTCAGCTCCGGGCTCACCAGTTCGGCCCGCGTGATGTCGACCGGGTCGGTGGGCGGCGCGGCCGGGCGGAGCCGCGCGGGGTCGGTCTGCTCCAGGTGCCAGGTCGTGATGTCCACGGGCATGATCCTTCCCTACGGGGGCTGGCCCCAGTACACGGGCGGTGGGCGGCGGGATGGATCGGGGCGGCCGCGGCCGGAAGCATCGACGGCATGCGAAGCATCGTGGAAGTTCCGGGGGCCGTGCGGCAGGCGCGGACGCTGTGGTTCGTGGCGGTCGGGGCCGGGGTGTTCGAGACCGTGCTCGTGGTCGCGAGCGGCCGGGCCGGTGACGGGGCGGTGGCCGGGGTCGCCCTGCGCGCCGTCGTGTTCGGGGCCGCGCTCTTCACAACGCTGCGGATGTACCGCGGGCAGCGCTGGGCCCGCCTCGCGCTCGCCGTCGGGCTCGGGGTGCTCGGCACCCTCTCCATCGTCGTCGACCCGCTGCTGTGGCTGGCCGGCGGCAACTCCCTCACCGCCGTCATCCGCGATTCCGGCGGGGTGGACCTGCTGTTCGGGGCCAGCCGCGTGCTGCACGTGGCCGCGGTGCTCTCGGCGTGCGCGCTGATGTTCACACCGAAAGCGAACGCCTACTTCAGATAGGGCCGGCGCTGTCCCGCGCGACCAGCACCGGTTCGACCAGGGTCGCGTCCGGGACCGGGCGGCCGTCCAGCTTGGCTGCGACCAGCTCCACCGCGCGCCGGCCGATCTCCTCGGCGGGGATGCCGACCGAGGTGAGCCGGGGCTTGGACCGCTCGGCGAGGTCGTCCGGGCCGAGCGCCACCACCGAGATGTCGTGCGGCACCGAACGGCCAAGAGCGGCAAAAGCATCGAGCAGCAGCGGTACCGCCGGTTCGTTGTGCACCACCACGCCCGTCAGGTCGGGGTGGCGGGCCAGCAGCGACTCGGCCAGCTCCAGGACGGCGTCGGGGGTCGGCTCGCACGGCAGCGTCGAGCCGCTCAGGCCCCGGCGCCGCAGGGCCTCGTGGAAGCCGTCGGCGGTGCGGCGGGCGAAGCCGAGGCCCCGCTCGTACACCTCGGGCGGCGAACCGACCAGGGCCACGCACCGGTGCCCGAGGTCGGCGAGGTGGTCCACGCAGGCCGCCCCGGCCGCCGCGAAGTCGAGGTCGATGCAGGTCAGCCCGGTGCCGTCGGCCGGGAAGCCGATGAGCACGGACGGCCGGCCGAGCGTGCGCAGCCGGGGCAGGCGGGCGTCGTGCTCCTCGATGTCCATCACGATGAGCCCGTCGGCGAGCGAGCTGGCGGCGACCCGCTCGAGCCCCTTCTCGCCCTCGTCCTGGGTGAGCAGCAGCACGTCGTGGTCGAACCGGCGCGCCGCGGTGACCACGGAGATGACGAACTGCATGAGGATCGGCACGTACAGGCCGGTGTAGAGCGGCATGATCAGCGCGATGACGTTGGACCGGTTGCTGGCCAGGGCCCGCGCCCCGGCGTGCGGGTGGTAGCCGAGCACCTCGATGGCGGCGAGGACCCGGGCCCGGGTCTCCTCCGAGATGGTCCGCTTGCCGCTCAGGACATACGAGACGGTGCTCGGGGAGACTCCCGCCTGCTTCGCCACGTCACCGATCGTTGCCATGGCGCACACGGTAGCCGGTCCCCCACGTCCCGTCCCGCCCCGCCGCCCGCGCCTTTCCGGCGGTCTGGGACCATCGGCGAGCCATGTCCGGTTTCGTGGAAGTTCCATGCCCGGGTTCCACGCGCGAACCGAATAGCTACAGAACCGCTCCCCGGTGACGATGGCAGGGCGTGGGGCTGTTGTCGCGTTCAGTTTCCGCCGCCCGGCCCGAGCCGGCGCCGCGGGATGTCGAGGCGCTCGAGGAGCTCGTGACCGCGCTGGCCGGCGCGTCCGACGAGGCGAGCACGTGGCGGATCACCGTCGAGTCGCTGGTGCGCTCGTACGGGTACGAGTACGGGGCGGTCTGGCTGCCGACCGGCGTCAACGGGGCGCTGGAGATCGGGCACGTCGCCGGGTCGGTCGGGGACCGGGTGCGGGCCGCGCCGACCGGGCTGGTGCAGCGGGCCCAGCAGAGCCGGCAGGCCATCTACGCCGGGGACCTCGCCGAGGTCACGAACGACCCGCGGGCGGCCGAGGCCGGGCGGGCCGGGATGGTCGCCGCCTCCGTGGTCCCGGTCCTGCGCGACGCGCGGGTGGTGGCGGTGCTGGAGTTCTACTCGCCGTACCACTTCCACGTCGACGAGCCGCGCACGCAGAAGTGGAACGCGATCCTGCGCATCGCCGAGCTGGCCCGCGCCCAGGTGCTCGCCGCGGCCGAGCTGCGCCAGGACGCCAAGGACCGGGCGGCCGTGACCGAGGTCGTCACCGCGCTGGGCCGGGCCTCGGACAGCGCGTCGGCGATCCGCGGCGCCCTGGAGACGGTGCGCAGCGCGTTCGGGTGGGCGTACGGGTCGTATTGGGAGGTCGAGGAGCGCGGCTCCGGACCGGTCCTGGTGTTCCGGCTGGAATCGGGCTCGGCCGGCCCGGAGTTCCGCGACGTCACCCTGGCCGCCACGTTCGCCGAGGGGGTCGGGCTGTCCGGGCGGGCGTGGAAGGCGCGCGACCTGGTGTTCGTGCCCGACCTGGCCGAGCTGACGGACTGCGTGCGGGCCCCGGCGGCCCAGCGCGCCGGCGTGCGCTCCGGTGTCTGCTTCCCGATCCAGTCGGGCGGCCGGGTGGTCGGCACCATGGACTTCTTCACCACGGCCCGGATCTCGCTGAGCGACTCGCGCGCCTCGGTCCTGCGCAACGTCCAGCAGCTGGTCTCCCAGCGCCTGGACATCGTGCGGGCGGGTGAGGCGGCCGAGCGCAACGGCCGGATGCTGCTGGACTCGATCGCCCGGCTGCGCGAGGCGAGCAGCGACGCGACCGGCGTGGCGCGGGAGGCGGTGAGCCGGGCCTCGACCATGACGGGTGAGGTGGACGCCCTGGGCCGGGCCTCGGCCGCGATCGGGGACGTCATCAAAATCATCTCGTCGATCGCCGACCAGACCAACCTGCTGGCCCTCAACGCGACGATCGAGGCGGCGCGGGCGGGTGACGTCGGCAAGGGCTTCGCGGTCGTCGCGGGCGAGGTGAAGGACCTGGCCCGGGAGACGGCGGCGGCGACGCAGAAGGTGGCCGACCAGATCGCCGGCATTCAGGACAGCGCCCGCTCGGTCTCGGCCGGCATCCACACCACGAGCGACACGATCGGCCAGATGGACGCGGTCCAGTCCCGGATCACCTCGATCCTGGAGGACCAGGCCCACCTGGCCACCCTGCTCAACGAACGTTAGTACCGGTCGCGGTCGTGGTAGTGGCGGTGCCGGTCGTCGTCGCGGTCGGAGCGGAACATGCTGGTCAGGGCGGCGGCCAGGCCGACGCCGACCACGGCGATGCCGACCTGCACGCCGACCACCAGCCAGTCGTAGTTGTGGCCGCTGACCGTGAAGTGCTTGTCGCTGTGCAGGTCCCAGCGGTCCGCCGCCCAGGTCCCGGCCACCGCGGCGCCCATGCCGATGAGGACGGTCAGGATGATGCCGATGGATTGCCGGCCGGGCAGGATGATGCGTGCCACGATGCCGATGACCGCGCCGAAGACGATGGCGGCCAGATAGTCCTGAAATTGCACCGGGTGCCTCCCCCTGCAAGGAACTGACTCCCGCATTGTGCTGCCCCGGCGCAACCCCCGGCCCTCCCGCGTACGGTCATAACTAGTTGCCCGAACGCGAAGGGAAGTCCGTGATGGAGGAACGCAGCTTCGACGTCGTGGTCGTCGGGGCGGGGCCCGGCGGGGAGGTCGCGGCGGGAAGGCTGGCCGAGGCCGGGCTGGACGTGGCGATCGTGGAGGACCGGCTGGTCGGCGGGGAGTGCTCGTTCTACGCCTGCATCCCGTCCAAGGCGCTGCTGCGCCCGGGTGAGCTGCTGGCCGAGGTGCGCCGGGTGCCGGGGGTGACCGAGGCGGTGACCGGGCCGCTGGACGCCGCCGCGGTGCTGCGCCGCCGCGACGAGCTGATCGGCAACCTCGACGACGCCGGGCAGGTGCCGTGGCTGGAGGAGCGCGACATCGAGCTGTTCCGCGGGCGGGGGCGGCTCGACGGGGAGAAGCGGGTGGTCGTCGGCGACGGCGGCACGGTGCTCGTCGCGCGCAAGGCGGTCATCCTGGCCGGCGGGACCGTGCCCGCGATGCCGCCGATCGAGGGCCTGGCCGAGGCGAAACCGTGGACGAACCGCGAGGCGACCACCTCGAAGACCCTCCCGAAGCGGCTCGTGGTGCTCGGCGGCGGGGTGGTCGGGGCCGAGCTCAGCCAGGCCTACGTCTCGCTGGGCACGAAGGTGACCCTGATCGAGGGCGAGCACCGGCTGCTGCCCCGCGAGGAGCAGTTCGCGTGCGAGCAGGTGACGGCGTCGCTGCGGGAGCAGGGCGTGGACATCCGCACCGCACAGAAGGCTTCGGCGGTACGGCGTGAGGGTGACACGGTCGTCGTCACGCTCGGCGACGGCAGCACGGCCGTGGGCGACGAGCTGCTGGTCGCGGTCGGGCGGGTGCCGGACACCGAGGCGCTGGGCCTGGAGTCGGTCGGGCTCACCGGCGGCGGCCCGGTCAAGGTCGACGAGCACACGCGGGTGCCGGGCAAGGACTGGCTGTACGTCATCGGCGACCTCAACGGCCGCGCGCTGTTCACGCACATGGCGAAGTACCAGGCGGCGCTGGCCTCCGGGCACATCCTGGGCCGGCCGATGGCGGCGACCCACCTCGCCGACGGCACCGGCGCCCCGCGGGTGATCTTCACCGACCCGCAGGTGGCCGCGGTCGGGCACACCGAGGCCTCGGCCCGGGCGGCCGGGCTGAACGTGCGGGTCGTGGACCTGCCGACCTCGGGCAACGCGGGCGGCTCCTACTACGGCAGCGGCGCGCGCGGCACCAGCCGGTTCGTCATCGACGAGGAGCGGCAGGTCATCGTCGGGGCCACCATCACCGGCTCCGAGATCGCCGACTTCCTGCAGGCGGCGACGATCGCGGTGGTGGGCGAGGTGCCCCTGGGCCGCCTGCGGCACGCGATCCCGGCGTTCCCGACGCGCAGCGAGATCTGGCTGTACCTGTTCAACGCCCTCGGCCTGTAAAACCTACAGCGGGTGGCCGATCTCCCACTCGTGGCCGAACGGATCGGCGACCCGGCCGACCCGCCAGCCGTGCTCGGGCGCGACCTCCGACGTGGGGGTCGCGCCCGCCGCCACGGCCCGCGCGTGCATGGCGGCCGGATCGCCCACCACGAGCAGGATCCGCCCGGTGGTGCCGTTGACCAGCGGCGGGCTGAGGCGCCGGCGCGCCGGGTCGGCGGACGCCACCCAGAACACCGCGCCCTCGACGTCGAGCTGGGCGACGACGTCCTCGCCCTCCCCCACCTGATGCAGGACCCGGGCGCCGAACGCCGCGCGGTAGAACTCGACCGCCGTGGCCGCGCCGTCGACCCACAACTGCGGCTGGATGCTCGCCATCCCGCCACTCTAGGTCGCCGGGCCTGCGCTGGCGGGAACTATGTGGCCGGAACCGGCCGCGGGTTTCGGGCGGCGAGCACGGCGCGCTTGCCGGCCACCGCCACCGCCGCCGCGTTCGTGCCGACGACGACGGCCATGCCGGCCCAGACGTGCGCGGCCGGGATCTGGCCGAGGATCACCGCTCCGGCCAGGGCGGCCCACACCGGGTGGACGCTCTGCAGCAGGCCGAAGAACCGCGGCGGCACGCGGCGCAGCGCCACGACGTCCGCGGCGTACGGGACGACCGAGCACAGGACGCCGGCCCCGAGCGCGTAGGCGAGCCCGACCCAGGTGAAGCGGCCCTGCGCGAGCAGCACGATCGCCACCGGCAGGTACAGCACGGCCGCGACCGACGTGCCCACCGCCGGGCCCTGCAGGCCGGGCAGGCGGGCGCCGACGAGGCGGTTGAGCAGGATGTACGACGCCCAGCAGGCCGCCGCGAGCAGGCCCAGGCCGAGTCCCACGAGGTCGGTGCTGGAGCCGGGCAGCACGAGCACGTAGACGCCGATCCCGGCCACGGCCGCGCACACCAGGTCGATCGGGGTGCGCGACCCGCACAGCGCCACGGCCAGCGGGCCCAGGAACTCGAGCGTGACGGCCAGGCCGAGGCCGATGCGGTCGACCGCGGTGTACAGGCTGATGTTCATCGTCGCGAACACCACGCCCAGCAGCAGCGCCGGCCACCACTGGGCCCAGGTCATCCGGCGCAGGTCGGGCCGGGCGATCGGCAGCAGCACGGCCGCCGCCACGAACTGGCGGACCGCGACCACGCCCGCGGGCCCGATCGCCGGGAAGGCCCGCGCGCCGAGGGCGGCGCCGGCCTGGTTCGCCGCGGCGCTCGCGACCATGGTCGTCAGGGCATCGCCGGTGCCGAGGTTCAGCCTGCTCACAGCCCCGATTCTCGGTCCGCTCGGGGGGCCCGCGGAAATGCGCGCGGCGGCGGATTCATACGCTGTACGCATGGATCTGGAGCTTCGGCAGCTGCGCGCGTTCGTCGCCGTGGTCGAGGCCGGCACGTTCACGGACGCGGCCGCGGTGCTCGGGCTGTCGCAGGCGGCGGTGTCGCGCGCCGTGGCCGGCCTGGAGTCGGCGCTGGGCGCGAAGCTGCTGCATCGCACCACCCGCCAGGTCCGGCTGACCGCGGCGGGCACGCAGGTGCTCATCCGGGCCCGCGCGGTGCTGGACGAGGTCGCGCACCTGCGGCGCGTGGTCGAGCGTTCGCGCACCGAACTGCGCGTCGGCTACGCCTGGGCCGCGATGGGCCGGCACACCCGGCGCATCCAGCGGGCCTGGGCGGGCCGGCATCCCGGGGTGCCGCTGGTGTTCGTGCAGCACAACTCCCTCGCCGCCGGGCTGAGCGACGGCACCGCGGACGTCGCCGTGCTCCGGCGCGCACTCGACGACGCGCGGTTCGCCACCGCCGAGGTCGGCCTGGAGCACCGCTGCGCGGCGGTCGCCACCGAACACACCCTGGCGCGGCGCCGGACGGTGCGGCTGGCGGATCTGACGCGGTACACGATGGCGATCGACGACCGGACCGGCACGACGAGCCTCGGCCTCTGGCCCGAGGGCGCGGGCCCGGCGTCGGTGCGCGCGACGCACGGCACGGACGAGTGGCTCACGCTGATCGCGGCGAACCAGGCCGTCGGGGTGACCTCGGAGGCCACGGCCCACCAGAACCCGCGCCCGGGCGTGGCCTACCGCCGCATGGCCGACGCGCCGCCGATCGAGGTCCGCCTGGCCTGGTGGCGCGACGATCCGCCGGCCCAGCTGGACGACCTGATCGCCCTGACCCGCGCGGCCTACGGCTGGGAAACGCGGGTTTGACCTGCGCGGATCACCGTCAGCGAGCGCGCCGTGCGGGCCGCGCGCCCGTGGCCGGATGGGCGGGCGAAGCGCTCGGGTAGGCTGCGCGGCATGAGTCTGCCGCAGCGGACCGCGATCCTGGAGGCGATGCACCGCGAGGCGGAGGTCGGGGAGCAGACCCTGGCGCCCAACAGCTACCTCGTGCTCGTCGCGCCCGGCGATCATGCGCACCTGGTGCCGCTGGCCGGGCCGCTCGCCCGGGCGCAGGCCGAGTTCCTCGCCGAGCAGCGCTGGGGCATCTGCGACGAGGTGGTCGTGGACATGCGGCCCGACGACACGATCCCGCCCGGTGAGTTCAGGATCGTCGCCGATGTGCGCAAGGCCAAGACACGGCGCGAGGACGAGGCCGGGCGCGGGATCCTGCTGCTCATCGACGACGGTCGCCGCTACTCCATGCAGTCCGGCGAGACCGTCATCGGGCGCGGCCGGCAGGTGGATCTGCGCGTGCGGGACGAGGGCGTTTCGCGGCGGCACGCGTCGTTGCGGTACGACGGACGGTCCCTGGTCCTGATGGATCTCGGCTCGACCAACGGGACGCTGCTGAACAGCCGCCCGGTGACCGAGCCGGCGGCCGTGAACCCGGGCGACGTCATCACGCTCGGTGGGGTGACGCTGACCGTGCAGGCCGACCACTGACCGGCCACTGACCGGTCCACCCGGAACGGGTCGCCCATAGCGCCCGGGTGCGGGAACGATCGTCCCGCTTTGCCGCCGGGTCCCGTGCCGAGCGGCGATCCGGTGCGAGGCTGGACCGACCGGCGGCAACCCGAACGGTTGGAGATGGTCATGTCCGAGGTGGGCCTGGGTCTGGGGTACTGGCTTCCGCGCACGCGGTTCGCGATCGCGGTCACGCCGCGCACCGTGGTGCGCATCGACGAGGGTCGGAGCCACGTCGAGGAGGTGCAGGACGTGCGCGTCACGCCGGCCGTGGTGCAGGACCCGGCGAGCCGGCACACACTCACCGTGCGGGCCTCGCTCCTGGAGACGGTCGCCGTCACGATCGAGCTCGACGACCGGGGGTTCATCCAGTCCATCAACAGCCGGTCGGGCAAGGACTACAGCCCGATCGTGAGCCTGGTCGGCAAGGCGGTCGGGCTCGCGGCGACCTTCTACACCGGCGGGGTCGCGGCCATCACCGGCGACCTGCCGCGGCAGTGGCGGGAGGCGTCGCTCGAGGACGGCTGGAACGCCCTGCACCCGGGGCTCGCGGACGCCGCGACGGCACTCGCCGAGCGCACCGACGAGCTGCTCGCGCGGCTCGGGCACCCGGAGACCACCGCGGCCGGGATCGCCGAGCTCGGGCGGGCGCTCGACGTGCTGCAGCAGCAGCTGGCCGCGATCAGCGAGGCCCGGCGCGGCTGGATCGCCGGGCACGCCAGGACGTTCGAGACCACCACCTGGCAGCTGGCGCCGGCCGAGCTGCTGCGCGTCGCCGGGCCCGGGCTTCCGGACGCGCTGGTGGACCCGCCGGTACCGCCCGCGCAGGCCGACATGTCCCGCGACTGGCACGTCCTGCTGGCGATCGCCGACCCGGACCGCCCGGCCGGGGCCGCCGCGACCGCGGAGCGCGACCTGACCGACCACGTCGCGCTGCGGCGCTCACGGCCGGTGACGATCGGCGTGTACCGCCCACACCCCGGACGCGACGGCGGCGCGTGGCACCTGGACCCGGACTCGCCGGCCCAGCTCGACATCGTCGACGAGCTGAGCGTCACCGACCTGCTGCCGCTCGACGGCTCCTGGCACCGCGACAACAAGTTCGTCCTCGCCTACCACCCGGACATGTCCCTGAAGTCGTTCGGCATCGAGTCGGCCCCGGCCGTCGCCGGCCTGTCCACCTCCATCGGCGAGGTCCTCGACGCCGTCGCGCAGGCCCGCAAGGACGTCGCCGCCCGCCCGTCCGCCGAGGAGGAGGCCGCGGCGCGGGCCAAGACCCAGCTCGAACTCCTGCAGAGCCTCAACTCCGCGGAGATCCTCGCCGCCACCCGGGCCCGCTCGGCCGAACTGGCGGCCCTGGAACAGCAGAAGAAGCTGCGCGAAGCGGCGGCGTGACACCGCTAGCGCGCCAGCAGCACCTGCCGCGCGGTCGCGGTGCCCGCGGCCTGCGCGGTCCAGGCCGCCGGGGCCTCGTCCAGCGGCACGGCCTCGTAGGAGACGGTCAAGCGCCCCGCCGCCGCGTGCCCGGCGATCGTGCGCATGGTCTCCGCGCGCTCGGGCTTGGTGAGCGAGGTGTTCGTGTACCCCAGAATGCGCAACGACCCGCTGCGCAAGGTGGCCGAGTCGAACGGGGCCGTCGGTGACGCCGAGCCGCCCAGGTTGACCAGCCGGCCGCCCGGGCGCAGCACCTGCAGCGCGGCCGCGGCCGGGATGCCGAACAACGGGTCCAGCACCAGGTCCAGCGGGCCGTCCAGGGCGGGCCGCAACCGGGCCGCCAGCGAGGCGACCGTGTCGTCGTCCCGCAGCGGTACGACCGCGTCGGCCCCCGACGAGGACGCCCGCGATCGCGCGGCGGCGGAGCGGCACGCGGCCACGACGCGGCGGGCGCCGAGCAGCCGGGCGATCTGGATCGCCGCCTGCCCGACGATCCCGCCGCCGCCGAGGACGAGCACCTGCTCGCCGTGGTGCAGGTCGCCGCACGAGGTGAGGGACTGCCACGCCGCCACGGCGGACAGGCCCAGTGCGGCGACCAGGGCCGGCTCCGCCCCATCGGGGAGAGCCACGAGGTCGGACGGGTCGGCGCTTGCGTACTCGGCCATGCTCCCGTCGCCGGCGCGCATCCCGGCGTCGGTCGCGAACCACACCGGCGTGCCGTCGTCCAGCGTCCCCACGCCCTGCACGCCCGGGACGTAGGGCACGGCGGGCGCGCCGAAGTACGACGTCCCGCTCGCGCAGAACAGGTCCAGCGGTGTGATGGGGGCGGCCGTCACCGCGACCCGAACACCATCCACAGTGGACACATCGCGATCCAGCACGACCGGAACGGCACCGCATTCGCGCACGACGACGGCCCGCATGTCAGGTCGCGATGTCCGGGTACGGCAGATCGAAATGCGCCAGCCGCAACGCGTACTGCTTCTGGAACCCCAGCGGCTCCTCGTGGTCGCGCTCGAACATGGCGATGAACAGCGTCAGCGTCAGGAACGGATGCGCGCCCAGCGAGAACAGCGCCGGGTAGTCGTGGTCCACCAGCGCCGAACGCTCCTCAGCGGAGAACGCCAGCCAGGTCGAAGCCTCACCGGAATGGCAGTTCAGCAGCGAGTTGGCCACGTTGGCCTCCCACCACGCCACGGTGCCCGCGGGGTCGGTCCGGTAGCGCTCCACCAGCTCGGGGTCGCGGTCCACCGTGAACAGGAACTTGTTCAGCAGGTACTTGCTCATGCGACACCTCCGGAGGGGTACCAGGTGAAGTAGGCCTCCATGGTGTGGAACAGGTCGTACGTGTCCACGTAGTCCGCCTTCCGCCCGGCCCCGGCCACGCCCATCATGAGCATGAAGTCCATGAACCCGTGGGTGGCGTTGCCCGGCGCGTGCAGGCTGTCCAGCGTCACCTCCGACAGGCAGCCGTCGAGGTCGCCGTTGGCGATCCACTCCACGGCGCGCGCGTCGAACTCCGGGTCGGGGCCGTGCGGGCCGAACTGGCGCGGGCCGCCGAGCTCCAGCGAGAGGTGCCCCGTGCCGATGACCGCCACCCGCAGGTCGCTGGGCCAGGACTCCACCAGCTCCCGGATCGTCTGTCCGAGCTGGACGAAGCGCTTCGGCTGGGGCAGCGGCGGGGCGAAGATGTTGGTGTACACCGGCACGATCGGCAGGTCGGCCTCGGGCCGCAGGGTGATGATCGGGCACGTGATGCTGTGGTCGATCCGCAGCTCGTTGCTGAACGCCAGGTCGAAGCCCGCGTCCAGGCCCTCCCGCAGCATGTACGCCGAGAGGTCCTCCTGCCCCGCCAGCCGCATCCGCGGCAGGCCGAACTCGCGCTCCTCGTTGTACCAGTTGGCATCGTAGAACGGCGCCTTGCCGACGAGGAACTGCGGCATGTTGTCCAGCCACAGCTGGTGGAAGTGGTCGGAGCCGACCATCACCAGCACGTCGGGCCGGGCCTTGGTCAGCGTCTCCCGGAAGCGCCCGATCTTGGCGACCCACTCGTCGGCGAACGGCGGGCGGTCCTCGCCGACGGCCGTGCTGGCCTTGTAGTAGAAGGGGTGGTGCGTCGAGGCGATCACCGCGACGATCTGAGCCACGGCGGCTCCCTTCAAGCGAGGTTCACGAGGTGTACTTGGCGTTCCGATCCACGGTTCGGTAGATCTCAAGACCCAGGTTCGTCCGGCGCTCTTCGGCGAGGTGTCCCAGGAGCCCGGCCGCACGAGCCAGCAGCGCGAAACCGCGGAGCATCTCCACCGGCAGGCCCAGATCGGCGAGGGCGGCGCCACAGACCCCGGCCCCGTTGAGCGGCAGGGTACGGCCGAGCACCTCCGGGTGGACGCGGCCGATGGCCTCGAACAGGCGCAGGTGCGGCCCGCGCAGGCCCTCGTCCTCGGCAATGGCGATCAGCACGGGCGTCCGCGGGTCCCGGACCTTGTGCACGGGGTGGCCGAGCCCGGGCACGAACTTGCCGGCCTCGCGCTGCGTGCGGACGGCCTCCAGCGCCACGGCGTCGAAGTCCGCATCCGTGGCGGGCGAACGCTCTGCCAGTACACCGGCGAGGAAACGACCGCAGTCCTCGGTGACGCCGAGGAACCGCGACCCGCCCCCGAGCAGCCCCGCGGCCAGGGCACCCTGCAGCGCCTCGGGAGCACTCGCGTAGGTGACCCGGGCGGCGATCGCCGTCGGGGTGAAGCCGTGATCGGCCAGGGCGACCAGCACGGCCTCGAACACCCGGGTCTCCGACGGGGTCGGGCGGCGCCCGGCCACCAGCCAGAAGGCCAGCTCGCCGAAGCCCACCTTCCCCATCAGATCGGCCGCGAGGTCCTGCCCCAGCAGCCGGATCCGGTCGGCGTCGGACGTGCCGATGCCGGTGGGGAAGCTCAGCTCTTCAGCCATTGCCGGATCTCCTCGCCGTGCTCGTCCAGGGCCGGCGGCGGCAGCTCGTACCGCGCGGGAGTGGCCGAGAACCTGATCGGGTTGCGCACCCCGGGGACGCCGCCGGTCGTCACGACCGGGTCGAGCCCGAGGGCCTCGGCGTAGGCCACGCCGCCGTCGATGGTGTTGATCGGCGCGCACGGCACCCCGGCCGCCGTGAGCAGGTCGAACCACTCGTCCTTGGTCTTCGTGACGAGCACGTCGACGAGCAGCGGGCGCAGCGCCTCGCGGTTGGCCGTGCGGTCCTGGTTGTGCGCGAAGCGCGGGTCGTCGAGCAGGTGCTCGAGGCGCAGGACGCCGCACAGCTTGCGGAACTGCAGGTCGTTGCCCGCGATGACGATCAGCTCGCCGTCGGCGGTCGGCAGCGGCTCGTACGGGAACAGGCTCGGATGCGCGTTGCCCATGCGGAACGGGACCGTGCCGCCGGCGACGTACCCGCTGCTGTGGTTGACCAGGCCGGACAGCGCGGACGAGAGCAGGTTGACCTCGATGTGCTGGCCGCGGTCGGTGCCGGCGCGGTGGTGCAGCGCGGCGAGGATGCCCAGGCCCGCGTGCATGCCGGCCATCACGTCGAAGACCGAGATCCCGGCGCGGTAGGGCGGGCCGTCGGCGTCGCCGGTGAGCGACATCAGGCCCGAGATCGCCTGCACCATGAGGTCGTAGCCGGGGAGGGCGGCGCCCTGGGCGGTACCGAAGCCGGAAATGGAGGCGTAGACCAGCCCCGGGTTGCCGGCGGACACGCTGTCGTAGTCGAGGCCGAAGCGCTCGAGGCCGCCGGGCTTGAAGTTCTCGATCACCACGTCCGCGCGGCGGGCCAGTTCGCGGGCGGCGTCGAGGTCGTCCGCATTGCGAAGGTCCAGCGCGATCGAGCGCTTGTTGCGGTTGATGCCGAGATAGTAGGTGGAGAGGCCCTCGCGAATCGGGGGCATCCACGTGCGGGTGTCATCCCCGCCCGGCCCCTCCACCTTGATCACGTCGGCGCCGAGATCGGCCAGCAGCATCGTCGCGTACGGCCCCGCGAGGATTCGCGAGAAGTCCGCGACCAGCAGCCCGTCCAATGGTCCCACGGCGCCTCCTGACCGCTCTGCGGACAAGTGTCCGCAAGTCGTTGACACGATACAACACCGGGTTGAGAATTCCACCACCTAGGCAATGACCGCCTGGCGGACACTTGTCCGAGATTGGAGCCCCCCGCTATGGGCGCAGTCATCTTCCGCAACGGCCTGGTCCTGACCATGGACGACACCCACACCGCGCTGCCCGGCGCCGACGTGCTCATCGTCGACGACAAGATCGCCGAGATCGGGGTCGGCCTCACCGCCCCGCCCGGCGCCCAGGAGATCGACGCCACCGGCGGCATCGTCATGCCCGGCATGATCGACACCCACCGCCACATGTGGCAGACCGCCATGCGCGGCTACGGCGCCGACTGGACCCTCACGCAGTACTTCGTCTGGTACTACCTCGAGTCCGGCAAGCATTTCCGCCCCGAGGACATCCACGCCGGCAACGTGCTCGCGGCCTGGGAGGCCCTCGACGCCGGCGTCACCACCACCGTCGACTGGTCGCACGGGCTGCAGACCACGCAGCACGCCGACGCGGCCGCCGACGCACTGGAGTCCGTGCCGGGCCGGTTCGTGCTCGCGTACGGCAACATCCAGCAGGGCCCGTGGCAGTGGTCGGCCGCGCCCGAGTTCCGCGACTTCGTGAGCCGGCGCTTCACCGGCTCGGACATGCTGGGCTTCCAGATGGCCTTCGACGTCACCGGCGACCCGTCGTTCCCGGAGAAGGCGGCGTTCGAGGTGGCCCGCGACCTGGGCGTGCCCGTCACCACCCACGCCGGCGTCTGGGGCGCGACCAACGACGACGGCATCCGGCTCATGCACGAGCACGGGTTCATGACCCCGCAGACCGTCTACGTGCACGCGGCGACGCTGAACCCGGACTCGTACCACCGCATCTCCGCCACCGGCGGCAGCGTCTCGGTGTCGACGGAGAGCGAGCAGAGCGCCGGGCAGGGCTACCCGCCCACCTGGACCCTGCGCGACCACGACATCCCGGTCTCGCTGTCGATGGACACCTCGGTGTGGTGGAGCGGCGACCTGTTCTCCGCCATGCGCACCACCCTCGGCGCCGACCGCTCCCGCGAGCACCTGCAGGCCCACGGCCGCGCCGAGACCGTCACCCACGTGCACCTGCGGGCCGAGCAGGTGGTCGACTGGGCCACCCGCGGCGGCAGCCGGGCCCTCGGCCTCGACGACAAGGTGGGCAGCCTGCAGCAGGGGAAGAAAGCGGATGTCGTACTGCTGAAGAACGACGCGAGTCCCGTGATGTTCCCGATCCTGAACCCGTACGGCCACGTCGCCTTCCAGGCCCAGCGCGGCGACGTGCACACCGTGGTGGTCAACGGGCGGGTCGTCAAGCACGAGCACAAGCTGGTCGGGGCGGACCTGGCCAAGGCCCGCGCCGACGTCGAGCGCACCGTGGAGCACCTCGTCTCCGTCATGGGCCGCGACGCCTGGGAGAAGGGCATGAACCCCGACATCCCGGAAACCAAGGTGATGGACAACCCGTACACGTATACCGAGTGGGACGCCGGATCCGCGCAGTGGAAGCATGGGTCTGCCCAATAAGGAAGGATCCGCATGCCACGCGAAGCCGGACCGGATTTCATCGAGGCTCTCGCGCGCGGCTTGGACGTGGTGCGCTGCTTCAGGCCGGGCCGGCCGGTGATGACCCTCAGCGAGGTCGCCACCGCCACCGGCCTGGCCCGCCCCACCGTCCGGCGCATCCTGCTCACCCTGGAGGAGCTGGGCTACGTCCGGGCGGTCGGCGAGCGCGGCTTCGCGCTCACCCCGCGGGTGCTGGAGCTGGGGATGTCGTACGTCAACGCGCTCAGCCTCTGGGACGTGGCCCGGCCGCACATGCAGAGCCTGGTCGCCAAGACGGGCGAGTCGACGTCGCTGTCCCAGCTCGACGGCTCCGACATCGTGTACGTGGCCCGGGTGGCGGTCCCGAAGATCGTCACCCTGGCCGTCACCATCGGCACCCGCTTCCCGGCCCCGGCCACCTCGATGGGCAAGGTGCTGCTCGCCGCGCTCACCCCCGACGAGCTGACCAAGCTGCTGGGCGAGCCGAGCCGCTCGGGCATCACCCCGCGCTGGCAGCCGCCCCGCGACGAGCTCGACGCGGCCCTGCGCGAGGTCCGCACCAAGGGCTGGGCGCTGGCCGACCAGGACCTGGCCCCGGGCGTCCGCTCGGTCGCCACCGGCGTGCGCAACGGCGACGGGCGGGTGGTGGCCGCCCTCAACGTGACCGTCCACGCGGCCGAGACGACCGTCGAGCACCTCCTCGACCACCACCTGCCGCTGCTCCTGCGCACCGCCGCGGACATCAGCCACGACTGGTCGCTGCTGGACTCGGTCCCGATCGTCACCTGAGTTTGGTCAAATCCTCCGCTTTCGGCAGGGCGGCCCGCGCGCCGACCGCGGTGGTGGCCAGGGCCCCGGCCGCGCAGGCCAGCCGGGCCGCCTCCTCGAGGTCGTGCCCGGCGTCCAGGGCCCACGCGAGCGCGCCGCAGAACGCGTCCCCGGCGCCGGTGGTGTCCACCGTGGCCACGCGATGGCCCGGAATGTCCACGGTGGAGCCGGGCCGGTGGATGCGGCACCCGGCCGCGCCGAGCGTGACGACCACGGCCCCGACGCCGGCCGCCAGCAGCTCGGCGGGCGACCCCAGCACGGCGAGCTCGTGCTCGTTCGGCACCAGCACGTCCACCATGGACAGCATTTCAGGCGGCAGGTGTACCGCCGGTGCCGGATTGAGCACGAACCGCCGGCCCGACCGCGCGGCGGCGAGCACCGCGTCCAGCGGCACCTCCAGGCTCGCCAGCAGCACGCCCGCCGCCGGCAGCTCCGGCACGTCGGCCGCGCACAGGTTCGCGTTCGCGCCCGGTACGACGGTGATGGCGTTCTCGCCCAGCTCGTCGACGAGCACCACGGCGAGCCCGGTCGGCACCGTGTCCCGCACCAGGTACGTCAGGTCCACATCGGACAGTGACGCCGGGTCGAAGTCGGGCCCGACGCGGGCGATCAGCGCGCACTCGCCGCCGAGCCGCGCGACCGCCGCCGCCTGGTTGCCGCCCTTGCCGCCGGGCCCGGTCGAGGAGCCGGTCGCGATGACCGTCGAGCCGGGCGCGGCGATGCTCGGCACCCGTACCACGAGATCGGCGTTAATCGCCCCCACGACGAGCACGCTCATGGGACGGGATGCTACGGGACTCGTCCATCATGAAGCGCGCGTACCAGTCCGGCCATTCCTCGTCGTAGTGGCCGAGCGCCTTCTCGTGCACGCCGTGCGCCGCTTCCGCCCGGCGCAGCGCCGCCGCCAGCTGCTCGGCCGTGTCGAAGGCGATCACCGGCCGGGCGCCTTGATCCGGACCTCCTGCATGACCCAGCCGTTGCCGTCCGGGTCGGCGAAGGTGGCGAACGAGTCGTACGAGCCGTGCTGCGGGTCCGGCCCGGCCACCCGCCCCTCGGTCCCGCCGTGGTGGAAGATCCCGCCGGAGTCGTGGAACGGCTCGCTGACGTCCACGCCCCGCTGCACCATCTCGGCCCGGGCCTGTTCGATGTCCTGCACGACCAGGTGCAGCCCCTCGACCGACCCGACCTCGGCGGTGGTGAGCCGGTCCCCGAAGATCACCGAGCACCCGGATCCCGGCGGCGTCACCTGTACCACCCGCAGCCCGTCGTCCGCCGCGAAGTCCGCGTCCAGCCGCCAGCCGAGCCGCCCGGTGTAGAACTCCTTGGCCCGATCGACGTCGCCGACCGGGATCACGATCACCTCGAGTTTGAAGTCCACCGCGCCACGCTGCCCCGCCGCGGGTCGTTCAAGCGCCCGGCAGCCTCCGCTCACCTTCCCCGTCACCGCCTCCCGTCACTGGCGCACCGGTCTGCTTCGCCGGTCCGGTTCGATCACCCGGGCTTGACGTCGTCCTCGGCGGCGGCCCCGCGGCGGCGGAACATGGCGAACCCGGGCAGCCCGATGATCGCCTGGCGCAGGTCGCGGGTCACGTTGAGCAGCTCGTGAATGTCGGGCCCGACCCGATCGAGCGTGGCCAGGATCGGCATGACGTCGGTGCGCAGGTGATGCGCGAGCCGCGGCAGCTCGTCGATCATCCGAATGCCGGCGTCGACCTCCTCGGGCGAGAGGTTGTCGACGAACCGGCGCAGGTGCGGCTCGTACGCCGAGATGAGCTCGCCGGCCTTCACCGACGTCTGCGCCGCCTGCTCGACGATGGCGTCGGCGTTGGTGGCGGTCTGCTCGGCCTGCGCCACGATGGCGTCGGCGGCCGTAGCGGTCTGTTTGGCCTGCACGACAACGGCGTCGGCGCTGGTCGCCGTCTGCGCGGCCTGGACGACGATCGCGTCGGCATTGGTCGCCGTCTGCGCGGCCTGGACGACGATCGCGTCGGCATTGGTCGCCGTCTGCGCGGCCTGCGCAACGACCGCGGCGGCGGCCGTCGAGGTCCGCTCGGCCTCCTCGATCAGCCCGCGGACCTCGCCGATCGCCTCGTCCGCCGCATCCAGCGTGGCGGTGGCCCGGGCAACGAGCATTTCGGCGCCGTCGACGATGCGCACCACCCGCCCTGGCAGCGCCACGACGGCGGCGGCGGTACTGACGGCCTGACCGGCCGCGGAGACGGCCAGGTCGACGACTTGCGAGACACGCGGCAGGGGCAGCGGCATACCTCCATCCTGCCCGATGCGGGCTAACCCTATGCGGCTCTCACCCCAGTCCGTTCCAGCCCACCGCGCGGTGCACTACCATCACCCCCGTGAGCTTCGAGGTTCACGCGGATGCCTACGGGCGGTTCATGGGCCGATACTCCGAGCCCTTGGCGCAACGGTTCGCGACGCTCGTCGGGGTCGCGGCCGGTCAGCGCGCACTCGACGTCGGCTGCGGCACAGGCGCACTCACGGCGGAACTCATCGCACGCCTAGGGGCCGCCTCGGTCTCGGCGGTCGATCCGTCCGAGTCCTTCGTGGCGGCGGCCCAGGCCCGTTTCCCGACCGCGGATGTGCGGGCGGGGTCGGCGGAGCAGTTGCCGTACCGGGACAAGGCCTTTGATCTTGTTCTTGCGCAGTTGGTCGTCCACTTCATGCGCGATCCGGTAGCCGGCCTGCGCGAGATGGCCCGTGTCGCACGGCCGGGCGGCACCGTCGCGGCGTGCGTGTGGGACCACACACCCGGCGGCGGCGGCCCGCTCTCGGTGTTCTGGCGCGCCGCGCTCGACGTGGACCCGCAGGCCCACGACGAGTCCAACCTGCCCGGCGCGCGCGAGGGCCACCTGGCCGAACTGTTCACGGCGGCCGGACTGCGCGATCTGGAACCGACCGAACTGTCCGTTCGCGCACGCTTCGAGGACTTCGAAGCGTGGTGGGAGCCGTACACACTCGGCGTAGGCCCGGCGGGCGATTACGTGCGCTCACTCGACGAGCCGGGCGTGGCCGCATTGCGCAAGCGATGCGCGGAACTGCTGCCGGCGAACGGCCCGATCGAGATCACCGCATCGGCCTGGACCGTGATCGGACGGGCGGTTTCGCGCGACTGACGGCAGCACGCGCGCCGGGCATCGCGACAGCCACGCCACCCGAACGGCCCCGACCACGATCGCGCACCCGATTTCGCGCAACTGACGGCAGCACGCGCGCCGGACATCGCGACAGCCACCCCGCCCGAGCGGCTCCGACCGTGATCGGACGGGCGGTTTCGCGCAACTGACGGCAGCACGCGCGCCGGGCATCGCGACAGCCACGCCACCCGAACGGCCCCGACCGTGATCGGACGGGCGGTTTCGCGCGACTGACGGCGGGTAGCGCACGGTCCGTGACGACCTTCCCCCTGGGCGGCCTGGACCTGGGCGCCACCGGTTCGTTCGCGGCCGGGCGCCTCGACGCCGAGGACGAGGCCGGCCTGGCCGGGCAGGTGGCGTACCTCGTCGGGCAGTTCGAGCCCCCGCCAACTCCGGTCGCGGCCGGGCTGCAGCGGGTGATGGACCACGTCGGCGGCGACGAGGCCCTGCTCGCGTGGCTCGACCAGTTCCCCGGCCGGCCGCAGCTCGTGACGCGGGCGTTGGAACTGGTGGCACTCCTCGACCGGTACGGTGACCGCCGCGCCGTCGTCGCCGCCCTCAACCATCGGCGGGTGCACGTGCCCGATCCGCCGTCGCTGGCCGAGTGGCTTCCGCCGGTCAGCGACGAGGCCACGCTGCCCAGCCTGGGCGGGGAGATCAAGGCCCGGCTTGGCGACGACGATCCGGCGGAGGCCGCGCGGCTCGCCCTCGACGCTGCGCGACTGCTCGCCGACCTGGCACCCGGGCTGCACGACGTGCCCGGGCTCGCCGACCTCGAACCGCTCGCCGTCGAATCGGTACACGCCCTGGAGGCCGTCGAGGTCTCATGACCGGGCGGCGGGCGATGCACAAACGCGCACCGCACCCATCCCGCGCACACGAAACGCGCACCGCACCGCGCACGCAACGAGCAACGCATCGCGCACGCAAACGCGCGCCGCACCGCACGCAAACGCGCACCGCACGCAAACGCGCACCGCACGTGCACGCAAACGAGCTACGCGCCGCGCACGCAAACGCGCACCGCACCGCACCATCGCGCACCGCACCGCACCGCACCGCACGTGCACGCAAACGAGCAACGCACCGCGCAGGCAAACGAGCAACGCACCGCGCAGGCAAACGAGCAACGCACCGCGCAGGCAAACGAGCAACGCACCGCGCAGGCAAACACGCACCGCACCGCGCACGCACGTGCACGCACGTGCACGCAAACGCGCACCGCACCGCAAACGAGCAACGCGAATGCGCGGGTGGCGTGGAGATGTCGTGAACGGGGACAACTTCACGGCGCGCGACCGAGCATCATGTGCGCGTGAAGCGACGATCGGATGCGCTGCCCCTCGTCCTGCTCGCCACCGCCGGCTGGACGCTCGTGGCCGTGGTCATGCTGTTCGAGCTGCGGATCTTCACGTGGTTGTTCGTGTTCGGGTACCTCGTGCTCGGCCTCGCCTACCTCGCCGCCGCCATCTGCACCGTGGTCGCCGTGGCCGGACTGTGGCGGCGAGCCGGCCCGCGCTGGGCGGTGCCGGTGCTGGTGGCCTGCCTGCTCGCCCCGGCCGGCATCTACGCGACCGACTGGGTGTACGCGTTCGCCACCGGCTACTACCGCGCGTTCCGCCACGACTTCGCCACCGTCGCCGCCATGTCGAGCCGCGGCGAAGTGAACCCGCGCGAGTACTACGGCGACCCGCTCCCACGCGCCGTGCGCCATCTCTCGGTGAACGGCCGCGTCGCGCACATCGTCGCGCTCGATCACGACTCAGGCGCGACGTTCCTGCCGCAGTGGGAGGGCGTCCCCGACGGCGCCGTCGGCTTCGCCTACCTCGACCCAGGCACGCCGCCCGACGCCGAGCTGGACTGCTTCGCCGACCAGTGCCGCGTGCGCTACACGCTGGGCGACGGCTGGTATTGGCTCACGCGAGGCTGACCGCCCAAACGCCTGGGCCTTGACGGTCCCGGCCGCGAATATCGGCGATCATCCGACCGATTGTTCGACCGAACCGCACCACAGTGGCTTCGCATGGAACAGTAGCCGAAGCGCACCATCCGAAACGACGGAGATTCAGGCCGTCGCGGATGGGCCATTGTGAAAGACGACGTTGCCTTTGCCGACGACCGGAACGACGTTGTTGGACCCGCCGACCGTCACGTTCTGCTGAATCCAGGTACGTTCCGGGGGCGTGAGCTCGTGCCCGATCTCGTCGATCAGAGCGCGCAGGTCATCGACGAGGTCGGGCTCTCGGTCCAGGGCCCCTTCGAACTCGGCGGTCCACGTCTGCGACATCAGGCGGCGCATCGCGGCCGGATCCCCGGCCTCGGCGACGTGTGAGTTGTCCCGGTCGAGCCGACCCTCCAGCACCGGGGCTCGATCCGAGCCACCCCGTCCGAGCAGCCGGACGATCCCGTTCCGGGCGGTCTGCCAGGCATCGGTCGCCATTGCCGTCGCGATCGTCGCACCTGCGACCGAGGCAAGTTCTACGAGCGCTTCCTCCAGCATGGAGCCTCCTCGGGCCGCATCGGGTCAGCCACCATAGTGCACCGTCGCATCATCTATCCATCGAAGATCGGTCGCAGCCGGGCTGTAAGTTAGCCGACCGAATGGATCCGTCCATATCCGCGCCGGGCGGGTGCGCCTCCTGGCTACACTTCGCAGATTCCGGCATCTGTTCCGACCAGTAGTTGTGCCAGCGGAAAATGCGCGGGGAACGCCATGCATTCGAGGGACCTCTATCAGCAGCGCGTCAATGTCGCGCAGGGTGGGTTCGCCGCGGTTTCCGGCAGCGGCGACATTCACGTGCACCAGACCGCGCCCGACTACCACTTCAGGAGGCTGGACGACGACGCCGCGCCATTTCCGATCGACTTTCGCCGGCAACCGAGCCTGCTGCTGTCCTGGGCCCACGAACTCGTCGATTTCTACGGCCGCGAGCGCGAACTCGAGACCCTCGCCGACTGGCGCAACGAGCCTGACGAATTCGACGTCTTCCTGATCCACGGACAGGGCGGTCAGGGAAAGACCCGGTTGGCCAACCAGTTCGCGGCGCTGTCGTCCGCCGAGGGCTGGACGGCCATCACCGCGCACCCGCACGTGGGGATGTCCGGATTCGCCGAACGGCCGGAATCCCTGCCGATCGGCAGCAGCGGCCGGATCGTCGTGGTGGACTACGCGGAGCGCTGGCCGGTGCCGCTGCTGCAGGGGCTCCTGTCCGACTCCAGGCTGCACCTGGGGCGGACCAGGATCGTGCTGGTGGCCCGGCCGGCGGGGCGCTGGTGGGCGCAGATCAGCCGCCGGCTTGCCAGGGACTTCAAGGTGAGACCGGGCCACCTGGCGCTGGAGCCGTTGCCCGAGCACTCCGGCGATCGCGAAGCGATCTTCATCGCCGCCCGCGACAGGTTCGCGGCCGCGCTCGGGGCCGGCGATGTCCGAGGATGTGAGCCGCCCGCCGACTGGAAGAGCGGCGCGAGCTCACTGTCGATCCAGATGGCCGCGCTCGCTTCGGTGTTCGCGGCGACCCGTAACGAGACCGCGCCAGACGATCCTGGCGCGCTCTCGGCGTACCTGCTCGACCGGGAAGACGATCACTGGACGAATCTCCACGCGGAGGCCGGACTGCGCACCCGGCCCGACACGATGGCCCGCACGGTCTATCTGGCCTCACTGGCCGGGCCGGTCGGCCACGAGGTGGCCACGGTGCTGCTCACCGCGACGGGTCTCGCGGTTCCGGGCGAAGAGACGAACCAGCTGATCGACGATCACCTCGTCAGCTATCCGGCGACCGAACCGGCCACGGTACTCGTACCGCTGCAGCCCGATCGCCTGGCCGAGGACTTCATCGCCATCCGGTCGACGGGGCAGGCCGCGGACGCGGAGACCGCGGACGCCTGGACCAACGGCAAGATCGACGCCGCCCTTCGAGCGCTCCGCGATGTGAGTCCGGATCGGGCGCTCGCGATGCTCTCGACCACGGTCGCGGTAGCGCAGCGGTGGGAGTCGTTCTCCCGGAATCACTTGAGCCGGTTGCTGCTCGCCCAGCCGGACGCGTTCCTGGAGGGCGGCGGCACCATCCTGTCCGCCCTGGCTGACGTCCAGGATCTGGACGCGGCCACGCTCGCCGACTTCGAGCAGACGATGCCGGTCGACGGATCCGTCGACATCATGGATCCGCTGGCCACCCTGACCGGGCGGCTGTACGAACGACTGCGCCAAGCGTCACCGAGTGCGCCCGGCACGATCGCGGTCGCCTTGCGGCTGGCGTTCCGCCTGGTACGGGCCGAGCGTTACCAGGAGGCGCTGGACCCGGCCAGGGCATCCGTCCAATTCGCGCGGGGCGCCCGCCTCCGCCGGGCCGACGCGGACGGACACGGCCCGCAGGGAGCCCGCCACCGCAGAGCCGACGCGGGCGGACACGGCCTCGCCGTCGGTCTCGGCTGCCTCGCCGAGGCCCTGGAAGGCCTCGGACGCATCGACGAGGCCATGACCGCCGCCGACGAGGCGGTCCGGCTGTGGGGCCCGCCGACGGTGGGCGCCGCCGAGACGAATCTCGTTGCGGCCGGCGCACTGGAGACCTTCGCCCGGCTTCTGTACGGCCGGGAGCAGTCCCGCGAGGCGGCAGTACAGCAGCGACGCGCGACAGGCATCCTCACGGCACACGCCGACCAGAACATCGCCCTGCTGCCACGCCGCGCACGCGCATTCTCGGCACTCGCGCAGTACTGTCTCAGCGCCGGACTCGACGCGGAAGGCGGGAGGGCCACCCGCGCCGCCGTCGACCTCTGGCGGCTGGTCGAGGAGCACATTCCCGGCCCGTACGGGATCAGGCTCCTCGACGCCCTGACCGACCTCGCGCAGCTGGACGACGCCCCGATCTCCGACCGGTTGGCAGCCGCCGAGGAGGCCGGACGGGAGCTGCTCAAGCTCGTCCAGCACGATGTCACGCTGATGCCACGAGTCGCGACGACCACTCGGGTGTGGGCCGAACTGCTCAGCAGATCGGGTAATCACCGACGGGCCATCGACACGGTCGAACGAGCGCTCCAGGCGTCGTTCGACCTCAAAGAGCAGCACCTGCCGACGCACGCCCGCCTGCGGGGCCGCGTGCTGCTGACCTTCGCCGTCTGCTGCCTCGGCGCCAATCAGGGTCTCGACGATGGCCTCAAGGCTGCGGAGCTCGCCTCGTCGGAGTACTTCACGTCACCCGAATGCTCGGCGCTGCGGTCGGAGGCGGACCGGACGACGGCCGACCTTCTGATCAAGCTCGGGCGATTCAGCGAAGCCGAGCGGCGGTTCGGACGGACGAACCGGCGGGCACTGAATCTCGACGGCATCTTCGAGCGGGCCGCGACGAAGGTCTCCCGGCATGACGGCCGTGTCGAGAAGGCCTGCACGATGTGCGGCGGCACGAAGCGGATCCCCGGCTCGTGGGTCGGGAAGCCGGAGTTCAATCTCGTGGTCTGCTGGTCGTGCGAGCTGCCACCGCCCAGACGCTGACTTGGTCGAGAAAGCGTCCTGTGAACGTCCTACGCGACGGTGTTCCGAGGCGCGACGGGCGTCGATACCGTCGAGGGCATGGAGGTTCGGATGCTCGGGCCACTCGCGGTGGAGGTGGCCGGTCGCGCGGTACACCTGCCCGGTCAGCAGCGCCGCCTGCTCGCCGCGCTCGTGCTGCGGGCCGGGTGCCCCGTGACCATCGACGCGCTCGCCGGTGCGGTGTGGGACGGGGGCGCACCGGCGCTCGCGCGGCGGCAGGTGCAGAACCACGTCTCGGCGCTGCGCGGGGTGCTCGGCCGGGCCGGCTCGTCGCTGGCGATCGTGGCCGACAAGGACGCGTACACGCTGCACATCGAACGCGGCCGGCTCGACCGGTGGGTGTTCGACAAGCTCGTCGGCAAGGCGCGCCAGGCGGCCGCGGGCGGCGACGTGCTCCGGGCCGCCGACCACCTGCGAGCGGCGCTGGAGCTGTGGCGCGGACCGGCACTCGAAGGGATCGGCGGGGACACGCTCACCCGGGACGCCGCCGCGCTCGACGCGGTGCGGGACCTCGTCACCGAGGAGTGGCTGGAACTGCAGATCCTGGCCGGCCGGCACCGCGAGGTCGTCGGGGAGCTCACCCGGCTCGTCGCCGCCCACCCCCTGCGCGAGGGCCCGGTGCGGCTGCTCATGACGGTGCTGGCCCGGCTCGACCGGCGCGCCGAGGCGGTCGAGCACTACCGGGCACTGGCCGCCCGGCTGCGGACCGAACTCGGGATCGAGCCGTCGATGGCCCTGACGAGGACGCACGCGGCCATCGCCGGCCGCCACTTCGATGCCGCCACGGTACCTCGCCAGCTCCCCGGCACCGTCCGCCTGCTCGTCGGCCGCGAACGCGAGCTGCGGGAACTCGACGACGCCGTCGGCGCGACCGGGCTCGTGGTGCTGACCGGGCCCGCCGGCGTCGGCAAGTCCGGGCTGGCGCTGCACTGGGCGCACCGCAACGCGGCGGCGTACCCGGACGGCGGACTCTACGTGAACCTCCACGGCTACTCCCAGTTCCGGGCGCTCAGCGCGGCCGAGGCCCTGCGCGTCCTCGGCGCCGGCGACGAGGTGGCCCACCGCTCCGCACTCGCGGGCCGCCGCATGGTCCTCGTGCTCGACAACGCCGCCGACGCGGCCCAGGTGCTGCCGCTCCTCCCCGGCGCGCCCGGGTGCGCGGTCGTGATCACCACGCGGCGGACGCTGCCCGAGCTGACCGTGGAGCGCGACGCCCGCCACCTCGAGCTCGGGCCGCTCGCTCCCGAGGACTCGCTGCGACTGCTCACCGGCATGCTGCGCGCGCCGCTCGACCCGGCCGACGAGCCGCTCGCCCACACGCTGACCGAGTTGTGCGAGCACCTCCCGCGGCACATCCGGGTGGCCGGGGCGAACCTGCGCGACGCCGGGCCGGCCGCGATCACCGAGCAGATCGACCGCCTGCGCCAGCACCGCAGCGCCGTGCTCGCCCCCGACACGTTCCACTACCGGAACGGCCCCGACCGGACCGCGACCGACCACGCGAACGTCCTGCCGCCCCTGTACTACCTGGAGCGCACCGGCCCCGCCCCGCGCCTGGTCGTGTGGGACCCGCACACGCCCGAGCCGACGCTGCTGGCGACCCTGCCGGCGGCCGCCATCGACACCGCGAATCTCTCCCCCGATCTGCGCTGGTTGAGCTGGGTCGATGCCGGCGAGCTGTACGTGCGGGACCTCACCGGCGCGCAGCCGGAGCGCATCCTGCACGAGAGCGTCGACGGGCTGCTGTTCCCGCCGGTGTGGACGCCCGACTCGCGGCGCGTGCTGGTCCGCGCGCTCGACGGCAGGGCCGGGACCGTCGATGCCGGCAGCGGCAGGTTCGCCGCCCTGCCCGCCGACCTCTCGGGCGCCGCCCATCCGATCTACTCGGTCTGTGGCCAGGCGCTGTCCTGGCTCGCCGCCGACGGCACGCTGCTCATCGCCGACCTCGACGGCCGCAACCCGCGACCGGTGCCCGTGCCGGACACCCTGGCCGAGGACGGCCGCCGCGTGGTCGGCGTGCAGGCCTGCGAACCGCACAACTTCGTCCTGTACACCGCGCCGGCCGACACGCCGATCGGCGCCCGCTCACTCGTGAGCAACGCCTACCTCATCGGCGCCCGATCGGTGGTGAACGGACAGCGCGTCGGCGACGAATGGGAGTTCATCGGCATGGCCGGGGCGACCCGTGACTACGTGCCCTACCAACTGCGCTTCGTACCGCCCGTCAACCGATTCGGCTACGAGCACGTCCAGCGCCGGCTCCTGGGCCGGCACGACCTGACCCTGGAGGGCGGCAACGGTGAATACCGCTGCAGCGCGACCGAACCCCCGATGCTGGACGACTTCCTGCTGCTGACCGCCTGACCGACCGTTCCATGCCCCGATCCCACCACAGGGGTACGACAAAAACGCCAGAGCAAGATCGCCGAGATACGATCGCCCCAGGACAGGGGGCGAAATGGCGAGATCCGACCTCGACGAGCTCGATCTGGGGATTCTCCACGCGCTGCACCTCGACGGGCGGGCCTCGTTCACCCGGATCGGCGAGGTGCTCGGGGTGTCCGACCAGACCGTCGCCCGCCGCTACGCGAGGCTGCGCAGCGACTCCCACGTCCGCATCAGCGCCCGCACCGACGCCTCGCGGGTCGGCGAGGTGTCCTGGTGCGTGCGCATCCGGTGTGTGCCCAGCGTCGCGCTGACCATCGGCCGGGCCCTCGCCCGGCGCGCGGACACGTCGTGGGTGAAGCTGGCCTCGGGCGGTACCGAAATCATGTGCATGGTCCGCGCCGCCTCCGACCGCGACTCGTCGGCGCTGTTGCTGGAGCAGCTGCCGAAGACGCCCAACGTCACCGCGGTCACCGCCAACTGCCTGCTGCACGTGTACTTCGGCGGCGCCCAGAGCCCCGTCGACGCGCTCACCGCCGAGCAGGCCGCGGCGCTGCGCTGGCCGCAACCGCCCGACGACGGGCAGGCCGTGCTCTCCGGCGAGGACCGCCGGCTGCTCGAACTCCTCGCCGCCGACGGCCGGATGGGCTTCACCGAGCTGGCCGCGGCGACCGGGCGGCCGCACACCACGCTGCGGCGGCGGGTCCAGGAGCTGCGCGACTGCGGCGCCCTGTACTTCGACGTCGACATCGACCACCGCGCCCTGCGCCTGCCGATGCAGACCATGATGTGGCTCTCGGTCGCGCCGGACCGGCTCGTGGAGGCGGGCGAGGCGATGGCCGCCCACCCCGAGGCCGTGTTCGTCGGCGCGACGACGGGCAGCTCCAACCTCTACGCGGCGGTGTTGTGCCCGGATCCGGCCGCCTTCTACCGGTACCTCGCGACCCGCGTCGCCGCCCTGCCCGCCATCCAGCACCTGGAAACCGCGCCGGTCATCCAGACGCTCAAAGCGCTGTAACCGTCCATATGCGGCGCGTTGCTGGACCGGGGACCGCATGATGGCTGCATGGTGGAGTCCCCCGGCGGGGCGTCCGCCCGGCAGCGGATCGGCCTCGGCTGGCCGCTGACCGCGGGCGTGGCGCTCGGCATCGCCTCCTTCTGCGCCGATCTCGCCGAGGGCACCCTGCGCACCGTGCTGCAGTTCGGGGCCAGCACCGGCTTCGCGTGGGGCTGCGCCGCGTTCGTGGCCGCCCTCCCGGCCCGCACCCGCCGGGGCGCCCTGGCCGCGGCGGTCATCGTGCTGTGCACGGCGACGGGCTGCTACTACTGGCTCAACCTGCCCGGCGGCGCGTTCAGAGCATTACTGCAGGCCTTCTCGTACTGGCTGCTGCTCTCCATCGCCGGCGGCTCCCTCCTCGGCGTGCTCGCCCACGCGGTCCGCCACGACGGCCCCCGGCGCGCGGCGATCGCGGCCGGAGTCGCCTGCGGCCTGCTCGCCGGAGCCGGCATCGCCATCGTGGTGATCCCCGGCCAGCGCTTCGGCGGCGCCGGCGAGGCGGTCCTGCAGGCCGTCGCCGGCGTCGCGGTCGCCACCTGGTCCTTCGCCCGCCGCCGGGGCCCGCGCGCCTGGCCCGTGTACGGCACCGCCGCCCTCCTCGCCTGCACCGCCGGCGCCCTGGCCTGGGCACTCATCGAATCGGTCCCGGTCAAGGGCTTCTAGCGGGCAGCTGCTGCCGGACGGCACTCACCGCGGCGACCACGCGGTCCAGCTCGTGCCGCAACTCGTCCAGGGCGGTCACGGCGTCGTCGGGCAGCCCGACCCGGGCCTGCGCCTCGAACGCGCCGCTCATCCGCGCCAGCACCGCGGCCCCGACGTTGCCCGCCGCGCCGGTCAAGGTGTGCGCGGCCTGCACGGCGCCCGCCGAGTCCCCGTCCCCGACGGCGGCCGAGAGCTGCCCGAGCGTGTCCGGACCCTTGGCGCAGAACGACCCGAGGACCCGTCCCACCAGTTCGAGCTCCTGCGGCGAGGGATCGTCGTCGGTCAGCTCCCGGATCCGCGCCCGGATGTCGTCCTCCAGCCCATCGGCGGCCCGATCAACAGCGGCCTCAGCGTCGGCGATCGCGTCGGTGGCGGTGGCGCGCCCGGTGGCGTCGGCGTCGGTGGCGTCGGCGGTGGTGGCCCGCACGGTGGCGTCGGCGGTGGTGGCCCGCACGGTGGCGTCGGCGGTGGCGCGCACGTCGGCGGTGGCAGCGATGGCGGGGGCGATCGCGCCGGCGGCAGGTGCGGTGGCGTCGGAGGCGGTGACAGCGGGCGATGGCGCCGACCCGACGTACGCCGCGAGCACCGAAGCGAGGTCGGTGGGCCGCATGGGCTTGGTGAGGTAGTCGTCCATCCCGGCCGCCTCGCACGCCGCCCGGTCCTCGATCAGGGCGCTCGCGGTCAGGGCGATGATGTGCGGCTGCCGGTCCGGCGGCAGCTCCGCCCGAATCCGCCGGGTCGCGTCCAGCCCGTCCAGCACGGGCATCTGCACGTCCATGAGCACGACGTCGTACCGGGCGCGCCGCACCGCGTCCAGCGCCTCCGCGCCGTTGGCGGCCACGTCCGCGCGGTGGCCGAGCTTGGCGAGCATCATCGTGGCGACGGTCTGGTTGACCTGGTTGTCCTCGGCGATCAGGATGCGCAGTGGACGCACAGGCGGTACAAACGCCGGCTCTTGATCTTCTGAGGCCGCCTGGGGGCCGTTGAGGACGCTCGCCAGGGCCGCGCGCAGGGCCGTGGCGCGGACGGGCTTGGTGAGGGCGGCGGCGAAGCCCGGGGGCCGCTCGCGGGGCGCGTTGACGGTGGTGAGCAGGATCAGCGGGCAGCCGAGATCCGGGCGCGGGCCCTCGACCAGGGCCACCTCGCAGGACGCGCCGCCGACGGCCAGGCCCCAGCGGGCGAGCTCGGCCCGCAGGACCTGGCCCAGGGTGGCGTTGCCGGTGTCGACGAGGACGCCGCGCCCGGCCAGGTCGGCGGCCCGCACGGCGTGGTGCGGGGCGACCCCGGAGACCCTGAGCAGCGCGGTGAGCGTGAACGTGGAGCCCTCGCCGGGGCGGCTGGCCACGGTCAGGTCGCCGCCCATGGCCCGGGCGAGGCGGCGGCTGATCGCCAGGCCGAGTCCCGTTCCGCCGTACGTGCGGGTGGTCGACGCGTCGACCTGGCTGAACGAGCGGAACAGCCGGTCCAGCCGGTCGGGCGGGATGCCGATGCCGGTGTCGGAGACGGCCAGGCTGACCCGGATGTGCTCGCCCTGCGCCGCGAACGTGCCGGTCACCACGATCTCGCCGCTGGACGTGAACTTGACCGCGTTGGAGAGCAGGTTGACCACGACCTGGCGCAGCCGCGTGACGTCCCCGCACAGCGGCGGGCTCGCGGCCACGTCGGCGATCAGCTCCAGGCCCTTGTCGGCGGCCGGCATGGCGACCAGGGCGAGCGCGCTGTCGACGCACTCGCGCAGGTCGAACACGGCGTCCTCGAGCTCCAGCTGGCCCGCCTCGATCTTGGAGAAGTCCAGGATGTCGTTGATGATCACGAGCAGCGCTTCGCCGCTGTCGCGCACGGTCGCGGCCAGCTCGCGCTGCTCGGCGCTCAGCTCGGTGTCCAGCAGCAGGCCGGTCATGCCGATCACGGCGTTCATCGGCGTACGGATCTCGTGGCTCATCGTCGCCAGGAACGCCGACTTGGCCTGGGTGGCCGCCATCGCCTCGTCGCGCGCCCGCAGCACGACCCGCGTGGCGTCCTCGACCGCGTCGGCCATCTCGGCCAGCTCGGCCGGCCCGCGCGCGGCGGCGGCGACCGGCGCGCTCACCTCCCCCGTGGCGACCCGGCGGGCGGCCGCGGTGATCGGCGCGCTGACCTCCCCGGTGGCGACCCGGCGGGCGGCCGCGGTGATCGCCGCGATCGGCCGGGACACGTGCCGGGTCACCCACCACGCCCCGATCCCGGTCAGCACGGCGGTCAGCAGCGCCACCCCGAGGATGCCGCGCCGGGTCGAGCGGGCCGCGTCCGCCGACTCGCGCTGGTCGGCCGCGAGCCGGGTCTGCTGGGCGGAGCGCAGCGCGTTCAGGCCGGACTCGATCGCGGCCATGTCCTCGGCCCCGCGGTCGGTGTCGACCACCCGCTGCGCCTCGGCGAACCCCTCGGAGCGGCGCAGCTCGATCGTCTCGGCCAGCTCGGCGAGCTTGTCGTCGACCGGCGTGGTCAGCGCGGCGAGGGTGGCCCGCTGCCCCGCGTCGCCGGCCGTGCCGTCCCGCAGCCGCTGCAGGGTCCTCGGGATCTCCGTGATGGCCGTCGTGTACGGCGTGAGGTACCGATCATCGCCCGTGATCACGAACCCGCGCTGCCCCCGCTCGGCATCCTGCAGCTCGTCGCGCAGCGTGTCGATGTCGTTGATGACGGCGTGCCCGGCCTCGACCCCGGCCCGCGCGTCGAGCAGCTCCCCGATGCGCACATAGGCGGCCGCGCCGACGAGCAGCAGGCCGCCGATGGCCAGCAGGTACCCGGCGGCGAGCAGGCGCGCCACCGTCCATCCGCCGGTCCTGGGTCTCATCCATCCGGCTCATCGCCCGGCGCGGGCGCTTCTTTATCTATTTCGGAAGGCTCAGCCGGACGAGCGTCCCCCCGGACGGCGCTTCCTCGATCGTCAGCGTGCCGCCGTGCGCGGCCACGATGTCCCGCGCGATCGGCAGTCCCAGCCCGGTGCCGCCGCCGGTGCGCGACCGGTCCTCGTCGAGCCGCACGAACCGGTCGAACACCCGCTCGCGATCCCCCTCGGCGATCCCCGGCCCGTCGTCGGCCACGGTGATCTCTGCTCTCTGATCAAGCGTTTTGAGATTGATCTCGACCGTCTGCCCCGCGTGGCGCGCCGCGTTGTCGAGCAGGTTGCGCAGCACCCGCTGCAGGTGGTGCGGGTCGCCGCTGACCCGCACGGGCGCCACCCGGGCCGTGACCCGCAGCCGCGGATGGGCGGCGGTGAGCCGCTCGCGCTCGAGGTACACCAGGTCGTCGAGGTCCACGTCCTCCCGCCGCAGCTGCAGCCCGCTCTCGTCGACCCGGGCCAGCAGCAGCAGGTCGGAGATCAGCCGGGCCATCCGGTCGCTTTCCATCCGCATCCGGGTCACGTGCGGCCCCTCGCCGACCAGGTCGAGCCCCGCGAGGACGGTCGACAGCGGGCTGCGCAGCTCGTGCGAGGCGTCGGCGACGAACCGCCGCTGGGCCGCGGTGGCCGCCTCGATCCGGTGCAGCATCGTGTTCATGGTGACGGCCAGCGCGGCGATCTCGTCGTTCGTCGGCGGTACCGGCAGCCGCCGATGCAGATTCCGCCCCGTGATCGTCTCCGCCTGCCGCCGCATCGCGTCCACCGGCCGCAGCGAGCGCCCCACGAACAGGAACGTCGCCACCCCCACGATCACCGTCAGCAGCGGCAGCCCGACCGCCAGGGCCCCGACCGCCGCCTCGGTCCCCTCGTCGATCTCGTCGATCGACTGCCCGACCAGCACGATCCGCGGCCCGCTGTCGGTGGCCACCCCGAGCGCGGTGATCCGGTAGTACTCGTCGTGCGCCACCGCCAGCCGCCGCTGCTCCCGCCGGGTCTGCCCCGCCGCCGGCCGCAGCGACAAGATCGGCTGCGCCCCGGCGATCAGCGCCGAGGCCCGCAGCACCTTGCCGTCGGGCCCGAGGACCTGCACGACGGTACGGTCGCGCAGGGACGGCCGCATCACCGCGGCGAGCGCCGCCTCGTCGTCCAGCGCCCCCGCCACCTGCGCCGCCCGGTCCCCCGTGTCCTGATCGACGTTCCCGGTCAGAATGATCCGCGCCGCGACCACGAACGCGATCCCGGTGAGCACGGCCGCCACCGCCACGACGGCGGACGCCGCGAGCGCGGAGCGCATCCGCACCCCGAGCCGCTGCCGCATCCGCCCCGCGAGCCCTGTCACGCCGCCGACGTTACTGCCTGTGCCGGGTTTCGCCCGGAACCCCCGAACTCAGCACGGTGGACGGCGACCGGCGCGGGCTGGCCGGCGGCGCGTCCTCCTGCACCGGCACCCCGATCCGCAGCGCGACCGCCGGGTTGCCGACCCCGCCGAGCAGCCCGCGCAGAGCGCCCCGCACCCCCGGCACCTCGATCACCTCACTGATCGGCGAGGCGGCCAGCCCTCGCGCGGTCAGCGTGAGCCATACGTCGGACAGCGCCTCCCCGGCCGCCAGCCAGTCCCGGGGCTCATCGCCGTCGGTGACCAGCAGCGCGTACACGGTGCCCCGGTCACTCCCCGCCCCCGCCGCCAGCCCCGCCTTGATCGCGAAGTCCCGCGGAGCCACCGTCCGCCGAGCCGTGGCGACCACGCTCTGCGGCGCCACCCCGTCCCCGTGCGCCCGGTTCGTCCACGCGCGCAGATCGGCCCGGAACCGCGGATCGCCGCGCTCCACGTCCCCCGCATGCGCGACGGCCGCCGCGAAGTCCGTCACCTGCTCGTCCTGCACAACCTGAAGGTGTACCCCATGCCGCCCGGCCGCCCGCCGCAACTCCTCCAGCACCAGGGCCGATGGCCGCTCATCCCCGAACGGCCGCCGATCGGTACGCCGCCGCGAAACCGCCGCAGCCACCTCGGCGTCCCGCTCCCGCTCACCCTCACGGCCGGCCGGCGCACCTCCGGACGGCGCACCTCCGGACGGCGCAACTCCGGACGGCGCAACTCCGGACGGCGCAACTCCGGACGGCGCAACTCCGGACGGCGCAACTCCGGACGGCGCGACTCCGGACGGCGCGACTCCGGACGGCGCGACTCCGGACGGCGCGACTCCGAACCGCGCCACCAGGTCGGGCCGCTCACCGTCGGGCAGCCGGGCGACGTCGGCCTCGAAGCCGGCCGCGCGCAGCGTGACCACCGCGTGGTGCAGCGCCCCGCCGCAGCTGAGCAGCAACAGCCGCCCGTCCGGATCGAGCCCGGTCAACTGCCGCGACCGATCCGCCCACAGCTCGGCATGATCCCCCGCAAGCCGCCACCGCCAGGGCTGGCTGTTGAGAATCGAGGGAGCCCGCAGCGCCGCAATGGACGCCTCGGCAACGAGGTCGATCTCGGCACGAAGGTCGCGGTTCATGGCGTACTCCTCAGACAGGCGTCACGGCTGTACCCCCAACCCTCGCCCGGAGCGCCAGCCCCCGTCAGGGCCGGAAGTCACAACTCCCCCGGGACCTTCCCACCCATCAGAACTGTCGGTTTCGCCCGTTTTGTCGCGTATCACCCCGCCCGCACGGTGTTGCCGGCGAGTTGGAAGCCGTTGACCAGGTCGCAGTCGATCGCGATGACGCAGTTCATCGGCTCGTCGACCCAGGGCTGCAGCTGCCCCTCGTACCGCAGCAGCCGCTCCTCGTCCATGACCAGCCGCGCCGTGCCGGTCACCACGACGCTCCACCCGGCCTGCGTCGCGGCGTCGATCTCGTCGGCCTCGTAGGCGACGACCAGCGACCCGTACGCGGTGGCGGCGGACGCGAGCCCGCCGCCCAGGTTGCTGCGGATCACGATCGTCTCCCCGTCGAGCAGGTGATTGACCGGCCGGATCGCGGGCAGCGCCCGGTCGGTGAACACCACCCGCCCCACCTGCACCGAGCCCAGCAGCTCAAGACACCGCCGCCGCCCCAGCGAGCGCATCGACCCCATGGCCGTCACCACCTTTCAGCATCAGTACTGCATCGACGTACTCCCGCGCATCGGCCCGGTGCGTGATGAGCAGTACCGTCCGCCCGCGGGTCGCGTCCATCAGGTCCCGCAGCAGCGCGACCGCCGTCTCCTCGTCGAGGTGCTCGGTGGGCTCGTCGAGCACCAGCACCGGAAAGTCCGCCAGCAGCGCCCGGGCGAGCGCGATCCGCCGCCGCTGCCCGCCGGAGACCGCAACCCCGTGCTCCCCGACCCCGGTCCCGAGCCCGTCCGGCAACCCGCGAACCCACTCGTGCAGCCGGGCCCGCCGCAGCGCCTCCTCGATCTCGGCCGCCGTCGCGTCGGGCCGGCCGATGCGAAGGTTCGCCTCGATCGTGTTGTCGAACAGGTACGCGTCGTCCCCCAGGTACCCGACCACCCGCCGCACGTCGTCCCCTCGCAGCTCCCGCAGGTCGACCCCGCCGAGCGTGATCCGCCCCGCGCTGGGGTCGAGCCACCGCACCAGCAACGCGGCGATCGTCGACTTTCCGGCCCCGCTCGGCCCGGCCAGCGCCACGCGGGCCCCCGGCTCCAGCACGAACGACACGCCCTCAACCACCGGCCGCCCGGCCACCCACTCCGCCGCAACGCCCTCAACCCGCACAACCGGCGCCCGGCCGGCCACCGCGACCGAACCAACCGCAGCGCCCGCCGCAGATCGCGCGACCGAACCAACCGCAGCGCCCGCCGCAGATCGCGCGACCGAACCAACCGCAGCGCCCGCCGCAGATCGCGCGACCGAACCAACCGCAGCGCCCGCCGGCAGCTCGGCCGGGAAGCGCGGGTCCGGCGCCGGGTCGGGCGCGGCCGCGACCTCGGCGAGCCGGCGCAGCGCGGCCCGAGCGGCCGCCAGGTTCTGTGCGGCGACAGGCACGGCCCCGACGATCTCGAACACGGCCAGAGGCGTCAGCACGACAACGGCGAGCAGCTCCCCGTCGAGCGTGCCCGCGTGCACGGCCAGCGCGCCGGTGATCAGCGCCGCCAGCGCGGCCAGCCCGGTGCACAGCGCCGTCACCGCCGCCGAAACTCCGCTAGCGGCACTGGACCGGCGCGTCGCGGCAAGCAGCTCCCGGTCGGTCCGGTCAAGCGCGGCCAGCGCGGAGTCGACGGCACCATAGGCGATGAGATCCGGCAGCCCCTGCACCAGGTCCACGGTCCCGGCGGCCAGACTGCCCCGGAGCGGCGCCAGCCGGGCGTCGGACCGGCGGACCAGCGCGCCCTGCAGCACCGGCACCCCCACCCCGACGACGAGAACCCCGACGGCGAGCGCGAGCCCGGCCGCCGGCAGCAGCGACCAGATCAGCAGCACCGACGCGAGGCCGGTGACCGCCGCGACCGCGATCGGCAGCGCGACCCGCACCACGAGGTCCACAATGGACTCGACGTCGTCGACGAGCCGGGCCGCGAGGTCGCCGCGGCGGAACCCGGCCAGTCCGGCGGGGGCGAGGCGCTCGAGCCGCCGGTACACGCGGACCCGCAGCTCCCCCAGCACCCGCAGCGCCCCGTCGTGGCCGGTGACCCGCTCGACGTAGCGCAGCACGCCCCGCCCGATGCCGAACGCCCGCACGGCGACGATCGCCACCATGAGGTGCAGCACCGGCGGATGCAGGGCCGCCCGCGAGATGAGCCACGCCGACGTCGCCATCAGCCCGACCGCACACCCCGCGGCGGCGATCCCGGCCGTCAAGGCGATGAACAGCCGCCCGGCGGCCGGCCGCAGCAGTCCCGCCGCCGTGCGCACCACGCCACCACGCCCGGCCGGCCACAGCAGTCCCGCCGCCGTGCGCACCGAGCCACCACGCCCGGCCGGCCGCCGCAGTCCCGCCGCCGTGCGCACCACGCCACCACGCCCAGCCGGCCACAGCGGCGGAAGCCAGGTCACCGCGACACCTCCAAAGGGCCGACCGCGCGGTCGGCGATGGCGACCAGGGAAGGGCGGTGCGCGGCCATGATGACGGTCCGCCCGACGGCGTGCGCCCGGATCGCCGCCAGCAGCTCCGCCTCAGTCGCGGAATCCAGCCCCGCCGTAGGCTCGTCCAGCAACACCAGCGGCGCATCCCGCAGGAACACCCGAGCCAGGGCGATCCGCTGCCGCTGCCCCGCCGACAGCCCGGCCCCGTCGTCCCCCAGCGGCGTGTCGAACCCGTCCGGCAGCGCCTCGATGAACGACAGCGCCCCCGCCCGAGCCGCCGCGGACCGCAGCGCCGCGAAGGACGCCTCGGCCGCACCGAGCCGGATGTTGTCCGCGACGGTCCCCGCCCCCAGCCAGGGCCGCTGCGGCAGCCACGCCACCCGCCGCCGCCACGCGTCGAGGTCCAGCGTCGACAGCGCCACGCCGCCCACCGCGACCGAACCCGACGACGGAACCGCGAAGCCCATCAGCACCGACAGCAGCGTCGACTTCCCGCAGCCGCTCGGCCCGGTCAGCGCCACGAACTCGCCCGGCGCCACCGACAGCGAGACCGGCGGCAGCGCGGGCCGCCCCGGGTACGTGACCACGACCTGGTCGAACGAGACGCCGGCCCCCGGCCCGACCGATGAACCGGTCACGGGAAGCGGCGTCTCCAGCACGGCGAACACCGAGGTGGCCGCGGCCAGCCCCTCCGCCGAGGCGTGATAGTTCGCCCCCACCTGGCGCAGCGGCAGGTACGCCTCCGGCGCCAGGATCAGCACCAGCAACGCCGTCGACAGGCCGAGATCCCCGTCCACCAGCCGCAGCCCGATCCCGACCGCGACGAGGGCCACCGACAGCGTCGACAGCAGCTCCAGCACCAGCGACGACAGCAGCGCCACCCGCAGCGTCCGCATGGTGACCCGGCGCTGCTCCGCGCTGATCGCGGCGATGATCTGCGCCTGCCGCTTCGCCCGCCCGAAGACGCGCAGCGTCGGCAGCCCCGCCACGACGTCCAGGAAGTGGTGCGACAGCCGGGTCAGCAGCCGGAACTGCCGCCGGTTCGCCGCCTCGGTGTGCAGCCCGACCAGCGCCATGAACACCGGGATCAGCGGCAGCGTCACCGCCACCGTCCCCGCCGCGACCAGGTCCGCCGGCGCCAGCCGGGCCAGCACGACGACCGGGACCAGCGCGCCGAGCACCAGCTGCGGCAGGTACCTCGCGAAGTACGCATCCAGCGCGTCCAGCCCCCGCGTCGCCAGCGTCGCCAGCTCCCCGCTCGGCAGCGCCGCGGCAGGACCCAGCGTGGCCGCGTGCGCCAGCAACCGCGCCCGCAGCTCCCGCTTCACCGCCGCCGAGGCCCGCGTCGCCGCCGCCTGCTGCGCCCACGCCACGGCGGCCCGCAGCACCACGACCGCCGCGAGCCAGGGCACGACGGCCGTGACCGAGGCGCCGTCCAGGAACGCCGCGGCAATGGCCGAGGCGAGCAGGGTGGCCTGCGCGACGACGAGCAGCGCCAGGGCCACCCCCAGGGCGACGGAGAGCACCATGAAGGCGCGCGTCGCCCGGGCGTAGCGCAGCAGCCGCGGATCCAGGGGCCGCATCAGTGCCCGCCCGCCGGGATGTGCTCGACGCGCAGCCGCCGCCGGAACACCCAGTAGGTCCAGGCCTGGTAGGCCAGCACGACCGGCGTGCAGCAGACGGCGACCACCGTCATGACCTTCAGCGTGTACGGCGTGGAAGCCGCATTCGTCGTCGTCAGCGAGTCCCCACCGGCGAGCGTCGAGGGCATCACGTCCGGGAAGAGCGTCACGAACAGGGCGGCGACGGCGAGCACGATCGCCGCCCCGGTCCCGACGAACGCCCACCCCTCCCGCCGCGCCCGCGCCGCCAGCACCCCGCCGACCAGCGCCACCGCGGCCGCGCCGGACAGCGCCCAGCCCCACGCGTCGCTGTGCGCGAGCTGGGTCCACAGCAGGAACCCGGCCGCGATGACGACCGTCGGCAGCGCGACCCGCACGGCCAGCCGCCCCGCCCGGTCCCGCATGTCGCCGTCGGTCTTCAGGGCCAGGAACACCGCGCCGTGCAGGACGAACAGGGACAGCGTGGTCAGCCCGCCGAGCAGCGCGTAGGGGTTGAGCAGGTTGAAGAACCCGCCGACGTACTCGTGGTCGCGGCTGATCGGCACCCCGCGCACGATGTTGCCGAACGCCACGCCCCACAGCAGGGCCGGCACGAGGCTGCCGCCGATGATGGCCCAGTCCCAGGAGCGCCTCCACTGTGGACTTTCGGACTTGCCGCGGTACTCGAACGCCAGCCCCCGCAGGATCAGCGCGACGAGGATGAGCAGCAGCGGCAGGTAGAAGCCGGAGAACAGGGTCGCGTACCACTCGGGGAAGGCGGCGAACGTGGCGCCGCCGGCGACGATGAGCCACACCTCGTTGCCGTCCCAGACGGGGCCGATGGTGTTGATGAGCAGCCGGCGCTCGCGGTCGTCGCGGCCGAGGACCGGCAGCAGCAGGCCGACGCCGAAGTCGAAGCCCTCGAGCAGGAAGTACCCGCACCAGAGCACGGTGATGAGGATGAACCAGACGGTGGTGAGCTCCATGAGCGTGCCTCCTCCCTTCGGTCAGTACGCGAATGTCAGCGGGCGGTCGGGGTCATCCTCGCCCTCGGGTACGACAGTTTCCGGCGCGCCGGCCTTCGCGTACCGCAGCATCAGCACGAGCTCGATGACCGCCAGCCCGCCGTACAACAGGGTGAGCAGGATGACCGAGAACGCGGCCTGGCTCGTGGCCACCGACGGCGACACGCTGTCGGCCGTCTTGAACAGCCCGAAGACCGTCCAGGGCTGGCGGCCGACCTCGGTGAAGATCCAGCCGAACGAGTTGGCCAGCAGCGGCATGGCGACCGTGGACACCGCGGCGACCCACAGCCAGCGGCCGGCCGGCAGCCGCCCCCGGCGGGTGCTCCAGAGCGCGACGAGTGCCACGAGCATGGCCAGCGCGCCGAAGCCGATCATCAGGCGGAAGGACCAGTACGTGACGGGAACGTAGGGGACGTAGTCGCCCTCGCCGTACCTGTCCGCGTACTGCCGCTGCAGGTCGTTGATGCCCTCGACCTCGCCCTGCGGGTCGGCCGTGGCCATGAAGGACAGCAGCGACGGGATCCGCACGCTGTAGACCTCCGACCGCCCGTCGAGGGAGCCGATCGTGAAGATGGAGAACGACGCGGGCCTGCTGGTGTCGTAGAGCGCCTCGGCGGCGGCCATCTTCATCGGCTGCTGCTCGGTCATGACGCGCGCCTGCAGGTCGCCGGTGACGAGCACGGCGACGCCGGAGACGAGCACGACCCAGGCGCCGAGCTTGAGGCCCGGCCGGAACACCTCGACCTGGTTGCGCCGGCGCAGGTGCCAGGCGCTGACGGCCAGCAGCAGCGCGCCGGCGGTGAGGAAGCACGCCGCGAGGGTGTGCGGGAAGGTGACCAGGGCGGTGCTGTTGGTGAGCACCGCCACGATGTCGGTGAGCTCGGCGCGGCCGCGGGCGGCGTTCATCGTGTACCCCACCGGATGCTGCATCCAGGAGTTCGCGGCGAGGATGAAGTACGCCGAGAGCATCGTGCCGGCCGCCGCGAGCCAGATGGTGGCCAGGTGGGCCCGCCTCGGCAGCCGGTCCCAGCCGAAGATCCACAGCCCGAGGAACGTCGACTCCAGGAAGAACGCGAGCAGCCCCTCGATCGCGAGCGGCGCGCCGAAGATGTCGCCGACGAACCGCGAGTAGGCGCTCCAGTTCATCCCGAACTGGAACTCCTGCACGATGCCGGTGACGACGCCCATGGCGAAGTTGATCAGGAACAGCTTGCCCCAGAACTTCGTGGCGCGCAGGTACTGGTCCTTGCCGGTGCGCACCCACGCGGTCTGCAGCCCGGCGACGAGCACCGAGAGGCCGATCGTGATCGGCACGAAGATGAAGTGGTACACGGTGGTGATCGCGAACTGCCACCGCGCCAGGTCCAGCTTGTCCATGCCGCGATTCTGTTTTCCGGGTCCGGGGCCCGAGCAGGGCCGTTGGTCACCTTCGCGGCGGGACTTTTCCGGGCCGCACAAGCCCGGTGCCGCCGTCGTACCGCCGGTAGGCCAAATTTCCCCGCCCGCTCGCGGCATCGGTGAAGAACAGGAACGGCAGCCACCCCTCGGCCATGCGCGCGGCCGCCGCCTCGGCCGCGAGGACCGGCGGGCGCCGCGGGTTCACGGTCGGCGGCGGAGCAGCGGGCCCGCCCGCCGGATGCATGCTGCGCTGCCGGGTCAGCTGCAGGCCGGTGGGTCCGGCCCGGTGCACCACCGCGTCCTCGCCGGTAGCCGAATCGACGAACAGGTACGCGTCGTAGTCCATGGCGGCCAGGTGCGCGGCGGCCTGGCAGAAGCTCTGGCGGTACAGACGCGGGCTCTTGATCCTGGTGATGGCGGCGCGCCCGGGCACGGCGAGGGGCCGGCGCTCGGGATCGGGCCAGGGCCACGGCTCCCAGGCGGTGGACAGCCGGCGGACCTGCCGGTCCAGGCGCGCGGCCCCGACGGCGATGGCCTCGGCCGGATCGCGGCCCGCGACCTGAATGCGGGCCGGCGCGCCGAAGAGCCGCAGGTTGGCCTGGACCAGCATCGGGCCGCCGGGCGCGGCCGCGCCGGTGAGCCGCAGCCGCAGCTGCCCGTCCAGCTCGTGCCGGGTGGCGAGCGCGCCGAACAGCGCCTCGGCGGCGGTGCGCTCGTGCGGGCGCAACCCGCGCGCGGTGACGTTCATGACGTCTACGAAGTCACGCGGCCGCGGGCCCGGAACAGGGCCGAAAGTCCCGAACGAGGGTCCTGAGTTCCCTGGCGGCGCTCCGCGAAGGTGGGTAGAAAGGGGGTCATGATCCGCGTCTACCTGCTCGACGACCACGAGGTCGTCCGTTTCGGCCTGCGCGAGCTGCTCGAGCGCGAGGGCGACATCGAGGTCGTCGGCGAGTCCGGCTCGGCCGTCGAGGCCACGCACCGCATCCCCGCGCTGCGCCCGGACGTGGCCGTGCTCGACGGGCGGTTGCCCGACGGCAGCGGGATCGACGTGTGCCGCGACGTGCGCTCCATCGACCCGACCGTCAACGCGCTGATCCTCACGTCGTACGATGACGACGAGGCGCTGTTCGCGGCAATCATGGCGGGCGCGTCGGGGTACGTGCTGAAGCAGATCCACGGCACCGACCTCGTCGACGCGGTGCGCCGGGTCGCGGCCGGCCAGTCGCTGCTCGACCCCGCGGTGACCGCCCGCGTGCTGGAGCGCATCCGCAACGGGCCCGAGCAGCCCGACGAGTTCAAGCACCTCACCGAGCAGGAGCGCAAGATCCTGCTGCTCGTGGCCGAGGGGCTGACCAACCGCGAGATCGCCGAGCGGATGTTCCTGGCCGAGAAGACGGTCAAGAACTACGTCTCCAGCCTGCTGGCCAAGCTGGGGCTGGAACGGCGGACGCAGGCGGCGGTGCTCGCCTCGCGCTTGCTACAAAAGAAGCCGTGACGTCCCCGCTGCCGCTGCCCGAACTGTCCCGCGTCGACCTCGACGCGCTGCTGCAGGAGCTGCTCGCCCGGGTCGGCGAGGTGATGACCAGCCGGGAGCGGCTGCGCGCGCTGCTCGACGCCGTCGTCGCGATCGGCTCCGACCTCGACCTGCACAGCACGCTGGAGCGGATCGTGGAGGCGGCGTGCACGCTGGCCGACGCGCGGTACGGTGCGCTCGGGGTCATCGGCGCCGACCGGATGCTCGTCGAGTTCATCAACCACGGCGTCACCCCCGAGCAGCGGGCCGCGATCGGCGACCTCCCCCGCGGCCACGGCGTCCTCGGCCTGCTCATCGACGAGCCGCGGCCGATCCGGCTCAAGGACATCACCGAGCACCCGCGGGCCTACGGGTTCCCGCCCGGCCATCCGCCGATGCACAGCTTCCTGGGCGTGCCGGTGCGCATCCGGGACCAGGTGTTCGGCAACTTGTACCTCGCTGAGAAACGCGGCGGGGAGCAGTTCACGCAGGACGACGAGGACCTGGTCGCGGCGCTCTCCGTCGCCGCCGGCGCCGCGATCGACAACGCCCGCCTGTACGCCCAGGCCGAACGCCGCCAGCGCTGGCTCGGCGCGGCCGCGGAGATCACGTCGGTCCTGCTGGGCGAGGTCCGCCGCACCGAGGCCCTCGAACTGGTCGCCACCCGGGCCCGCGAGGTGGCCGGCGCCGAGCTGGCCATGGTCCTGCTCGCCAACGACGACCGCTTGGTGGTCGAGGTGGCGGTCGGCGGGCCGACGGACGCGGCCGGCTGGTCGATCCCGGTCGCCGGCAGCGACTTCGCCGACGTGCTGGAGCACCGCCACGTCGCCGTCGTCACCGACCTCGGCGCGGCCGCGAGCTGGCCGATCCTGCTGCCCACCGGCACCGCGCTGCTCGTGCCGCTCGCCGTGGGCGGGGTGGCGCTCGGCGCGCTCGTGGTCGCCTTCGGCAAGGAGAGCGCGCCGATCACCGAGGGCCTGGAGCTGGCGATGGTCGAGACGTTCGCCGGGCAGGCGGCCCTGGCCCTGGAGCGGGCCCGCGCGCAGGACGAGCGGGAGATGCTGGCGGTGGTCGGCGACCGCGAGCGCATCGCCCGCGACCTGCACGACGTGGTCATCCAGCGGCTGTTCGCGGCGGGCATGCAGCTGCAGGGCGCGGCGTACCGCAGCTCCCAGGACGACGTCCGCGAGCGCATCGGCCGGGTCACCGACGACCTCGACACGACGATCCGGGAGATCCGCGGGGCGATCTTCGAGCTGCGCGGGGCGGCCGGCAACAGCCTGCGCAGGGCGGTGCGCGACCTGGTCGACGAGGCCGAGGACGCGCTCGGGTTCCGGCCCGCCCTGCGCATCGACGGCCCGATCGACACCGCCGTCCCCGACGCCCAAAGGACAGCTGCCTTGGCGGTACTGCGTGAAGCCCTGTCAAACATCGCCAAGCACGCGAAGGCCGGCTCCGCGCGGGTCTCCCTCACCGTCGGCGGCGGCTCGCTCGGCCTCGTCGTGGAGGACGACGGCGTCGGCCTGCCCGCGGGCTCCCCGACCGGCAACGGCCTGCCCAACATGCGGGCCCGCGCCGCCGACCTGGGCGGCGAGTGCACGCTGGGCCCGGCCGAGCAGCGCGGCACCCGGGTCAGCTGGAAGGTTCCCGTCTGATCGGCGCGCCTTGTTGCAGACTTCTTGCAACAACGGATACCTTGCAACGGTGAGCGTCTGCGTGGAACTGCTGGTGTTCAGCGCCCGGGGCGGTGCGCTGCACTACGCCCCGCACGGCGCGCAGGTCATCGGCGACCGGCACCCGGACGCCGTCGCGGCCGCGCTGGCCGGGAACCCGCCGGACCTGACCGTGCTGCACTCCACGTCGTGGCGCTACGCCGAGGGTCGGGTCGTGCTCACGTACGCCGCGGTGCTCGACGGCACCCCCGGCCCCGGCGCCCGCGAGCTGCCCGAGCACGGCATCGCCCGCTCCCCCGACCCGCGCCGGCCCAGCCCGCCGCAGGTCTGCCCGGACGCGGTCGCCACCCACGCGGCCCGGCATTTGGCCTGGCTACGGGAGACGGATCCGGTGGCCGGCGCCGCCCTGGCCGCGGTCCCGAACGTGTGGAACGCACTCGGTATCCACATTCCGGCACCCGCTGGCGTAATCGTCTGATTACTATGCGTGACATGACGTCACGCGTTGCCCGGCTGCTGCTCGCCGGGGCACTGCCATTGCTCACCGCCGCCATCCCGGCCCCCGCGCGGGCCCAGTCGTCGTCGGGTGAGTACACCCTGGCCTACGCGTACGGCACCGGTACCTCGGCCGCCCCGACGCTCGGCCCGAATGCGGACCAGTCGCCGCTCAGCGCCCCGCTCGACGTCATCTTCGACGCCACCGGCAACATGTACGTCACCAACTCCGGCACCTGCCAGATCCTGAAGGTCACCCCCGGCGGCACCCTGTCCTCCGTCGTCGGCACCGGCACCTGCACCCCGGGCGCGACCTCCGGCACGGCCGCGACCACCCCGATCGGCACCCCCGGCAGCGTGGTCTTCGACCCCGCCGGCAACATGTACTTCGGCGAGACCGACACCGGGCGCATCTACAAGGTCTCCACGGCCGGCCAGCTCTCCGTCCTCGCCGGCACCGGCACCCGCGGGGCGATGTCGAACGGACCGGCCACGAGCAGCCAGCTCGACTCGCCGGCCCAGATGGTGTACCACGGCGGCGCCATCTACTTCCCCGAGCGCGAATGGGGCCAGTTCGGCCGCATCGACCTCACCAGCGGCGAGCTCACGATCCTCGCCGGCACCGGCACCAGCGGAGCCCCGACGGCCGGCATCGCGACGAACTCGAAGCTGAACATGCCCACCGGCGCGGCGGTCGACGCGGCCGGGAACATGTACGTGACCAACTCCGTCTACAACGGCCAGATCGTCAAGATCACGCCGGCCGGCGACCTGACGGTGCTCAAGACGAACCTGGCCGTGCCGCTCGGGCTGCGCTTCGCCGACGACGGCACCCTGTACTTCACCGAGGGCCTCGGCGCGGTCAGCACGCTCGACGTGAGCAACGCCTCGCTGGCCACCCTGGCCGGCAACGGCAACCCCGGCGACGTGGTACCCGGCCCCGCGATGGACTCGCCCGTCAACTACCCGTACGGCATGGCCTTCGCCCCCGACGGCCGCCTCCTGGTCACCGTGCCGCCCCAGCACCGCATCGTCTCGCTCGTCCCCGCGGGGCAGGTCCCGGCCGCCCCGACCATCAGCGCCGCCGCCCCGGGCGACGGGAGCGCGGAGGTCACCTTCACGCCGGGCTCCAGCGGCGGCGATCCGATCATCCGGTACGAGTACACGCTCGACAACACCACCTGGACCGAGTTCCCGACGTCGCCGACGGGCTCGGGATCCGCGCGCAAGGGCACGATCACGGGTCTGGTGAACGGGCAGCAGTACACCGTGAAGGTCCGTGCGGTGAACTCGGCGGGCAACGGGGATCCCAGCGCGGGCAGCTCGGTCACGCCGGCCGCGCCGGTGGCACCCGCCGTGCCGAGCGCGCCCGGCACGGTCACCGCCACGGCGGGCATCTCCTCCATCGCGGTGAGCTGGACGGCGTCGGGCTCCGGTTCGGTCACCGGGTACACGGCGACCGCCTCGCCGGGGCCGGCCACGTGCACGACCACCGGGGCGCTGACGTGTGTGCTGGGTGCCACGGCCGGCACGACCTACACCGTCACCGTCGTCGCGAACTCCGAGGCCGGCCCGTCCTCGGCCGCTGGGCCCTCGTCGCCGGTCACCCCGCTCGCGCCGGCCGCGCCGCCGACGGTGCCGGACACGGCGCTGACGCTCACCACCGACAAGGGGACCATCTCCACCACGGCGCCGGGCGCGCAGCTGACCGTGATCGGCACCGGGTTCGCGGCCTACTCGACCGTCTCCGTCATCCTGTACTCGACACCACAGTCGCTCGGAACCGCCGTCACCGACGCGAGCGGGAACTTCTCGAAGGCGGTCACGGTGCCGGCCTCGCTCGCCGCGGGGGCGCACACGCTGGTCGCGCAGGGGGTGGCGCCGGACGGCACCGCTCGGGCGATGAAGCTCGCGGTCACCGTGCCCGCGGCCCGCTCCGGCGGTTCGCTGCCGGTCACCGGCGACCCGGTCGGACCGGTGGCCGGGGCCGGGCTGCTGGCGCTGTTCGGCGGGGCGGTCCTGCTGTGGTCGGCGCGGCGCCGGCCGGGCCGCCGCAGCCTGCTGCTGCCGGCTGGGGCGGCCCACAACTTCTAGGGCGTTTCAGGAAGCCGTCGGCGTCGGCGCCGCTGTGGTCGGGGCCGGCGCCGCCGGCGTGGCGCCGGGGGCCGGCGGGAGGTTGCCCGGGCGGCCGTAGCCGGGGCCGGGGCCGCGGCGGTCCCTGGGGTCGCCGTTGCGGGAGTGGTCGTTGCGGTCCCAGCCCGGTCCGACGCGCTCCGGGCCGCGGTGGTGGCCGACGACGAGCGCGCCGACGGCCGTGACCCCGGCGCCGAGGCAGCAGCCGACGATCAGGGCCAGGATCGCGATCAGCAGGCCGTTGCGCCGTCCCCGGCCGCCACCGCGCCAGCCTCCCCAGGCGGGACGGCCGTACGGCGGAGGAGGGGGCGGGGGCGGCGGGGCCGCTGCGGCCGGCGGCGCTTCCGCCGCGGTGGCCACGGTTGGCGTTTCGGGCGCGGAGGGGACCGGGTCCGGTTCCGGGACCTGGCGCTTGGTTTCGGGGGTTTCCTCGCTCATGTCACCAGCTTCGATCGCACGGCTAAGGACAGCGAGCGGACGTTCCTAAGAATTGCGTGAGAGAGTCGAGCTCTTAGGCAATTCTTAGGCCCGCGCGCCGGAGACTCTCACGCGCCGTCGCGAGACTCGGGTGCGTGGACGAGGGGGCGGGCTTGCGGATACTGGTGGTCGACGACGACGCCGCCGTGCGGGATTCGCTCGCGCGGACGTTGCGCTTCGAGGGGTACCAGGTCGAGACGGCCTTCGACGGCGCCCAGGCGCTGGCCTCGGTGCGCTCCGGCGAGCCCGATGCCGTCGTGCTCGACGTCAGCATGCCGGTGCTCGACGGCCTCGAGGCGTGCCGCGAGCTGCGGGCCGGCGGCGTGCTGGTGCCGGTGCTCATGCTCACCGCCCGCGACAGCGTCGGCGACCGCGTGGCCGGGCTGGACGCCGGGGCGGACGACTACCTGGTCAAGCCGTTCGCGCTGCAGGAGCTCCTGGCCCGGCTGCGCGCGCTGCTGCGCCGGGCCCGCAGCGTCGGGATCGCGCCGGCGACCCCGGGTGGTGGCGAGCTCCGCTTCGCCGACCTGCGGCTGGACCCGCAGACCCGCGAGGTGTGGCGGGGCGGGCGCCTGCTGCGCCTCACCCGCACGGAGTTCAGCATCCTCGAGGTGTTCCTGCGCCACCCCCGCCAGGTCCTGACCCGCGAGGTCCTCTTCGAGCACGTGTGGGGCTACGACTTCGGCGAGACCTCCAACAGCATCCACGTGTACCTCGGGTACCTGCGCCGCAAGCTCGAGTCCGACGGCGAGCCGCGCCTGCTGCACACCGTGCGCGGGGTCGGCTTCGTACTGCGGGAGGAGCCGCTGTGAGGGCCTGGTGGCAACGCCGGACGCTGCGGGACCGGCTCGCCGTGCTGGTCTCCGGAGCCGTGGCGGTCGCGGTGCTCGTCGTGGCGGCGGTCGCGTTCGCGGCCGTGTTCGAGATCCAGCACCGGCAGCTGCAGTCCCAGCTCACCGCCGACGCGCAGGCCATCGCCGCGCAGCCGGACCAGTGGCGGGCCGGGGCCGCGCAGCTGCCCGAGCCGGACCGGCAGTACGGGCCGCCGAACGCGCCCAACGGTCCCGGCCAGCACGGCCCGCCCTGGCACCGCCCCCGCGACCTCGGCACCCGCTGGCAGATCGTCGGCGCCGACGGGACCGTGGCCACCGACACCGCGCTGCCCGTGACCGCCGGGGTCAAGCAGGTCCTGACCGGCCGCCGCAGCTCGGCGCAGGAGATGGTGGTGCTGGAGGGCGAGCGGTACCAGATGCTCACCGTCCCGGCCACCGGCGGCGGCGTCGTGCAGGTCGCCATCAGCCAGGACCCCGCCGGGCGCACCATGGTCCAGCTCGGCGTCCTGCTCCTGGCCGGCTCGGTGCTCGGCATCGCCGGGGCGGCGCTGCTCGGCCGGGTCATCGCCCGCGCCGGCCTGGCCCCCGTGACCCGCCTGGCCGAGGCGGTCGAGGGGGTGGCGGTGACGATGGACCTCACCCGCCCGGTGCCCGTCCACGGCGCCGACGAGATCGCCCGCCTCGGCCGCTCGGTCAACTCGATGCTCGGCGCGATCGGCGCCGCCCGCCGCGCGCAGCGCACCCTGGTCGAGGACGCCGGCCACGAACTGCGCACGCCGCTCACGAGCATCCGCACCAACGTGGAGCTGCTCCTCGCCGTCGAGCGCCGCCCCGAGCTCGCCCACCGCCTCCCGCCCGAGGAGCGCGCCAAGCTCCTGGCCGACCTCGAGGCCCAGGTCGGCGAGCTGGCCACGCTCACCACCGAGCTGGTCGAGCTGGCCCGCGAGGACACCACCCGCGAGGACCTGGTCGACGTCGAGCTCGCGGACGTCGTGGCGGCGGCGGTCGAGCGGGTGCGCATTCGCGCACCGGGCCTCACGTTCGCCACCGACCTCTCCCCGGTGACCGTGCACGGACGGCCGGGCGAACTCGAGCGGATGGCCGTGAACGTGCTGGACAATGCGGCGAAGTTCAGTCCTGCCGCCGGTACCGTGTCCGTCGTCCTGACCGCCGACGCCACCCTCACCGTCCGCGACGAGGGCCCCGGCATCGACGAGGCCGACCGTCCGCGCATCTTCGAGCGGTTCTATCGCGCACCCGCGGCCCGGGGTCTGCCGGGCTCGGGCCTCGGGTTGGCCATCGTCGCGCAGACGGCGGCCCAGCACGGCGGGCAGGTGTCCGTGGCGCCCAACCATCCACAGGGGACGGTCTTGACGATCCGGCTACCGGCCGCCCCTTCTTCGGACTCGCCGCCGCTCGTACCCTGAACGCCATGACGCGACGCCGCCGCGAGCCGGGCCGCCGGCCAGCGCCGCTCCGGTGGGCACCGGCGCTGGCGATGCTGCTCCTGGCCGCCTGCTCGACGCCGCCCTCGCCCGCGCATGTTCCTGCGCCTGTTGCGACTTCTGCACCTGCTTCACCAATTTCGGCGCCGCCGCCCTCTCCCGCGGCGGCCGATCTGACCCTCGCGTTCGCGGGAGACGTGCACTTCACGGGGCGGACGGCGGGGCTGCTCAAGGACCCGGCGACGGCGATCGGGCCGATGACACAAGTGCTGGCGGGGGCGGACCTGGCGGTGGTAAACCTGGAGAGCGCGGTGACCACGCGGGGTACGCCAGAGCCGAAGGAGTACCACTTCCGGGCCCCGTCGACCGCCTACGACGCCCTGAAAGCCGCCGGAATCGATGCGGTGACCATCGCCAACAACCATGCTCTCGACTACGGCCGAGTGGGCTTCGCCGACACCCTCGACGCCGCGTCCGCCACGGGCATGCCGGTGTTCGGCGGCGGGCGAAACATCGACGAGGCGTACAAGCCGCTGCTCCTGACTGTTCGCGGCGTGCACATTGCGCTGCTCGCGTTCAGTCAGATCCACACCCTCGCCGACGAGTGGAAGGCCGGTCCGTCCACGTCGGGCATCGCGATGGCCTGGGACGTGCAACGGGCGGTGGCCGCGGTGCGCACCGCGCGTACCGAAGCGGATCTTGTGATCGTGTTCAACCACTGGGGCACGGAGACCGTCACGTGCCCGAACAACGACCAGAAGTCCTTCGCCAAGTCCCTCGCGGACGCCGGCGCCGACCTGATCATCGGCGCGCACGCCCACGTGCTGCAGGGCGACGGCTGGCTCGGCCGCACCTATGTGGCGTACGGCCTGGGCAATTTCGTCTGGTACGTCGGGCAGGCCGAAACCGGCGTCCTGCGCGTCCAGGTGCACGGCCGCGACGCGGTGTCCGCCGAGCTCAGCCCCGCTCTGGTCGCCTCGAACGGTCAGCCGAAACCGGTCACCGGAAGCGCGGCCGGCACGCAGCTCAAGCGCTTCGCCGACCTGCGCCGCTGCACCGGCCTGGCGGCTACTCCTTCTCCCACGTGATCACATGGACATCGATCCGCTGCGCGGCCACGGCCGAAACGCTCACGAGTGAGAAGTACCCGTCCTGCGTGCGCAGGCAGAACCGGTTCCCCGCCCTGGTGTTCAGCGTGGCCGGCCGCCCGTACCCGGTCGAGGTCCGGCACTTCGCGTACGTCCCCGGGTCCGAGGCGTTGAGCAACAGGCTGTCCACATAGATCGAGTGCCCGCTGCACAACCCGTCGGTCGAAATCTGCGGCGGCGTACCCTCCTCGAAGTTGATCTGATGCTTGCAGTTCTGCTCCTGCCCCCACTGCGGATCGAGCGAGGTCAGGTCGTACCCCGAGTTGGGCACGAGCGCGATGTCCCCCTCGTGCCGGATGGCGGGCCCGGCCGGGGCGGCCGCACTGGTCGGCGCCGCACTGCTCGGCACCGCGGGCTGCGCAGTTGCACGGTTCGCGAGCTCCCGCTTGAGCGCGGCGTTCTCACTTTCGAGCACCTGCACCCGCTCCTGCGACTGATCGGCCTGCTCGTTCGCGCTGTTGCTCCTGACCGCGAACAGCGCGGCGACCACCCCGACGACCGCCGTGATCAGACCGAGCACCGCGGCGATCAACTTCAGCCGCACCTCAGCCCGCTCGAGCCGGGCCTTCTCGTCCTGTCGCGGTGGATGTCCGTACGGCGCCACTGCCCAACCCGCCCGTCGTCGCTCGAGGTCCAGACCTGTCGCCACATCCTTGCCATGCGGAACACATCATGTCTATTGATCTACGCCGAACGTCGCCCAACCTCACCCGGTCGGCGCAAATTCGTGCACTACTGAGCTGCGGACGTGCACGACGAGGTCTGGCGCGCCCGAACTCTATACCGTTCCGCAGACTTGATCTTTGGTCCGCGCCCTCCCCCATCGCTCGCGAACACATCTGTATTGATGACGCGGAGCCAGCCGGGCGGGCGACCCCCAGTCGGCCCGAAGGCGAACAGCAATGGTCAATCAGCGAGCAGGAAGGGACCATGAAGAGTCTCGATTCAACGGTAGGATGCGCTGGAGTCGGATGATGAGGAGCCAAGGTGCCGACGGAGCGATCACTGATCTTCGTTCATGGCACAGGGGTTCGATCCACGTCCTATCTCGCCACCCTTGAGATCGTGCGTCACCGCATGGCGGAGATCCGGCCCGATTGGACCGTCCATGGATGCCTCTGGGGCGATCCGTACGGTGCCAAACTGCACCTCAACGGCGCCTCGATTCCGAGGTATTCCAGTTCAGGAGGCGGCCGCCAGGCACATGACGAAGTGGACCGGTGGGCTGTCCTGTATGTCGATCCACTGTACGAATTGCGCCTGCTTGGCTTACTGCCCCTGCCGCTCGCGGATCTGACCCCAGGCCAAAGTCCTCCACGCCGAGTGTTCCTCGACCGCGTGCGTGGCTACATTCCCAGTTCCGACACCCAGGCAGCGTTCGGCCGATACGGCTTGATCGACCCGCTCCTCGCGGCAGTCGACTTGATCGCACATGCACCGGAGATTGATGCGGCCGCCGGCACCGCCGACCTGAACGCGTTCGGGCACCGACATGCCTTCGCGCGAGCGGTGCTGGCAATGGTGCTCGGCCCCGTGGACGTTCCCATCACCGGCGACGTCCGTGACGGTCTGCTGGCACATCTCGACAGCGATCTCCGTGGACAGTCGCGAGCGCTGCCGAGGGCGGTGTCCATGTTCCTCAGCCCGCCCCAAAGCGCACTGACCAGCTGGGCCACCGACAGACGCGGCAAGATTGTGGATCGGACCGCCGCGATGATCGGCGATATCCTTCGCTACCAGGCCGACGGCGACCCGATCCGGCAACTGATCAAGCGGACGGTGGACGATACGCCGGCCGACCAGGTGTCGATCCTGGCTCACAGTCTGGGTGGGGTGGCGTCGGTTGACCTTCTGGCGTTCGAGCCGATGGACCGCGTCGAACGACTGATCACGGTCGGATCCCAGGCGCCGTTCTTCTACGAGCAAGGAGCGCTTGTCTCACGCCGATATCCAGCGCCCCTCCCGAGTCATTTTCCACCTTGGCTGAACATATACGATCACCGGGACTGGCTGTCGTTCGTCGGTGAGCCGGTCTTTCCCGGGCACGTAACCGACCGTGAGGTGTCCAACCATCAACCGTTTCCGCAGTCGCACAGCGCATACTGGGCGAACGATTCGGTCTGGGAACGGATCGGCTCATGGTTGCCGTAGTGTGGCAAACGCCGAGCGACATCCAGGCCGTCGTGGTCGGGCTGGAGATGTATCCGTCCGCCGGCTGGCAACTGCCGGGCGTCAGCGCCGAGGCAATCCGGTTCGCTCGCTGGCTTCGCAACGGGGGCGTGCCGGCTCAGAACATTCATCTTCTGCTGGCACCCGCGCAGGCAAGGTACGTCGAGGCAACGCTTTTGGCCAGGCAGCTGGGGATTGAACCGCTCGCGGTGACCAGCAGCGACCAGCTTCGCGAGTTCTTCAAGACAGATCTCGCCATCGCTCGCGGCTCACTCCTGTACGTCTACTGGGGCGGCCATGGTGCGGTGACGAACGACGAACGACGGATCCTCTTCGGGCCAGATGCGACCGATGGCGACCTACGCGCGTTCGATCTGGGCGAGCTACGTCGCTACCTGACCCGCTCGGAGGTCGGACGCTACGCCCAGCAGGTGTTCTTCATCGACTCGTGCGCCGGTTACCTGCAGGACTATGGGCCGGACAAGTCGGTGCTGATCGCATTTCCGCCGCACATCCCCCAGACCGTGGAACAATTTGTGCTGCACGCAGCGGCCATCGGACAGGAGTCCGCGCACGACCCGGTCACCGCATCCGGCCCGTTCTCCGACACGCTCCTCGGCTGGCTTGAACGCGATGCACCCGACCTGCGTGTGGATCTGCGAGGGTTGACGGACTACGTCCGCAATGCCTTCGCAGAGATGACTGAGGTCGACGGCGGTCTCCAGCGCCCCGTGTCGCTGTACCTCCGCGAAGCGGACCAGGAGGTGTCTGAGCCGTTCTTTCCGCCCGACAACGAGGCACAGCTGCATCACAACGATCTTGTCGCGCGGCTTATCACCGCATTACCCGACGCCGCGATGCGTGAAAGGTACCGGGGCTTGGTCGCTTCGGAATGTGGAACGAAACCCTCAGCCCGAGGAAACCCGGATGATGCGTTCGCAATCCTGCTGCTGCGTCGGTCCGGCGCGATGGCAGCGCTGCTCGAAGCACTGTTCAATCATGGCCTTCTCGACGCTGCCGAGGGTTTGAGCTCGGCGTCGCGCGAACTGCCCGTACCCGGACTTCTTTCTCCCCGCGAACGAAAACTTCTCACGAGAGAGTTGTACGAGCTTCCGCCGGTGCCACTCCCGGTGCGTGCCGAGTTATGGCGCAGAATCCTGCCGCGATCCGATGCACCGTTCGATCCCGAGGAGTCGCTCGCCGAGAGTGCGCTTCGGCTCGAACCTTACCGTGGCGGCATATCCCAGGTGGACCCGACGCGCCTCCGTGTACCGCCTTTGCTCAGATATGTCGAGCATGTCGGCGCTGCTCACGGCGGTGACGGCGACAGCCTTCGGCGTTGGTCGGATGTGGTGGCACGAAGGCTCGGCGTTGCGCCCGAATCTCTGGAAGAGCGGCGTGCCGAGGCACGGGAATGGGCGGACCAAGGAACTCTCGACACACATGTCGCTCGACTGGTGCTTGAGGTGACCCCGGAATCCGATGGCCACATCTGTATTGTCTGGATCGATCCGGGCACCGGTTCACTGAGCCGAACCGACTACGCGAACGGCGATCGGCCGCTGAATTTCCCAGAATTGGCGCAGCTCGTCGATGGTTTCGCGCGTACCCTCTCCGAAGACATAACGATCGAGATCATTGTGCCCCATCGATACCTACCGAGCGCGAACATCGCCAGGTGGGAGTGGCGGAACCCCGTCGAGAAGCTCGACCGCGTGATGTTGGCGGTACGTCGGCGAATCGTGTTCAGATGCGCTCGTCTGAACAGCCGCGAGGATGACCGGCAGCAACAGTTGAAGAAACGCTGGCTGTCGGTGGAGCAGGGGAAGGCGGTGTACCTGGATGAGGCGTCCACCCGCGGCGACGACGGCTACCGGGCGCTGCAGGGCGACATGACCGCGACTAGGGCGATCATCTGCCCAGGGAATCGCCGGGCAGGGCACCTGATCAAAGTGGCGGCGATGCTGGGGTACCCAGTGGTGATCTGGGACGTCACGAAGAGTTTGCCTGAGTCCGCGAGAGAACACTTCGCGCCGATCCAGCCGGAGGGTGACCTTGATGGCCTGCCCGAGCGGATCAGGATCCAGTGGTCACAGGCGCATCCGCATGTCTCGTTGGTGCTGGAGAACGCTAATCTACCGCTGCCGGAACCACTGCCCTTAATTCCGCCCGGAACCCGACGAGGCAAACCATGAGCACCGAGGCTGAGCACTGGCGGATCTTCCACGGCGATGGACGCGCGCCCCACCCGGCCGACATCCCCGCGCCGCCCGCCTGGAGACGCCCAAGCCTTGATGGCGGTAGGCCACGTTACGTCCTTGGCGACGCCGACACCGATGTTGTGAACGCAGCGCTGCATCTGCGACGCCCCTTACTGGTGACGGGCGTACCGGGAACCGGCAAGAGCACCCTGGCTCACGCGATCGCCGAAGAGTTGATGCTCGGGGAGGTGCTGACCTGGCCGGTGAACAGCCACTCAACACTGCAGGACGCCCTCTACCGATATGACTCGATCGGCCGGCTGCATGAAAGCAGCTTGCGCACCGCAGAGGTTGACATCGGCGACTTCATCCGGCTCGGACCCTTGGGTACCGCCCTGGTCTCGACGAAGCGTCCTCGCGTGCTCCTGGTGGACGAGATGGACAAGGGCGACATCGACCTGCCGAACGATCTTCTGAACGTCCTGGAACAAGGCACGTTCGAAATTCCCGAACTCACCCGTATGCCCGCCCGCACCGAACCGTTCCGCGTGCTCAGCATGAGCGGGGACAGCAAGGTCGACGTCGGTCACGGCATGGTGCTGTGCGAGCAATTTCCAGTTGTCGTGATCACAAGCAACGGCGAACGCGATTTTCCCGCCGCATTCCGCCGCCGCTGCATCCCACTGCGTCTTCTTTCGCCGGATCGCGACCGCCTCCGGACGATCATCAGCAACCACTTCACGGGAGTCGACCTGGAATCTGTCGATGTGCTTCTCGGCGAATTCCTGCGCCGCCGAGACGAGGGTGTTCAGCAGCTTGCGACCGACCAACTGCTCAATGCGGTTTTCCTCCGGCTCGGCGGTGCCGACCTCAGCAGTGTGGATCTCCTCGGCGCGATCTTCAGCAATCTCGACAGCAGCGACTGACATATGACCGACGACATCGCGACCATCCTGAATCTCGCTGGGATTCCGTTCGACCGCGATGTTCTCCTCGACGTGCTGTGGCTGGCGCGACGCTTGCCCACCGACGAGAACGCGCCCCTGGTGCGATCCCGGGCAGACAAGGCGGCTCGCGCCGGCGGATCAGCCGAGCTTCCGGAGCGCACCGGTAGGGGGAGGAGCGGGTCCGAGAAGATCACCGCGCCTACCGATCGCCCGGTCGATGACTTGTCGCCGACGGTGCCTGTCTACGCGGCCGGACCCGACCAGGGTGACAATCGCTCGGCCATGCGGCTCCCGGCACGCTCAGCCCTGGGGCGCCAACTTGCCTTCGGCAAGGCGCTTCGCCCGCTCAAGCGCAAGGTTTCCTCGATCCGCCGGTCCGTCCTCGACGAAGCGCGCACCGCCGAGCAGTTGGCGGAAATCGCTGATCCGGCAACAGGCCGTTTCTTGCCCCACATCGTACTGGCGGCAGCGGCTGAGCGATGGCTGCGCGTCAACATGGTGATCGACGGCGAAGACTCCATGATTTTCTGGCAGCAACACACCAGAGAACTGCACTCAGTGATCGAGCGCATGGGGGCCTTTCAGCGCGTCGATGTCCACCAGCTCCACCGCGACGCCCGGAGCGGTGCCGTAAGTCTGGTCCGACCATGGTCTGGCGCGGCCGCTAGGCGACCGGCGAAGTCGATCATCGATCCAGCCCGCCGGGCCATGACGCTCGTCCTGACCGACGGTGCGTCCCCGGCATGGCGAGACGGAACCATGCGGCGAGCCCTCGATCGTTGGGGCTCGACCGGTCCTACGGCCGTCGTTCATGTTCTGCCGCCACGCCTGTGGCCGGGCTCCGGCGTGCCGGCGGAAGAGTTCGACGTCAGCTCGTCCCGGCCCGGTCTCGCGAATACGGGATGGGACGTAACCGATCCGCTGTTTCCGTTCAGGGCCGGACATGCGGCGAGAATTCCGGTGCCGGTACTGTCACTGACTCCTGAGAGCCTCGCCACCTGGGCCCAGCTCGTGATCGGCGGCGGTGGGCCGAAGCCGATGCCGCTGTGGCTCCTGCCCAGCCATCCTGCCGTCGAGTCGGTGAGCGCTTCGTCCTTCACGCGCCTGGCTTCCGCGTCGGCGGTAAGGATCGCCGCCCATCTCGCGGCGATCGCGCCGTCCACCATTCCTGCGATGTGGCTCGTCCACGCATGTGTCGGCGACGGGACCGACGCGACAACGTTGGCCGAGGTCTTCTTGAGCGGTCTCCTGCACCCGGTCCAGCCGCAACCCTTGCAGCACGCGCGGCACCGGCTGTTCGACTTCGAACCCCAGGACAAGGACTTCCTGCTCGACTTGGTGCCAACCGACAGTCTGAATGCCTCCAGCCGGAAAGTGGGCGAGCGCATTCAAGCGCTGCACGGCCGCTCCACCGATTTTCCGACCTGGCTGACCCCCCGAATCGCCAATGGTGCATTTACGCGGCCAGTGCAGCCGCTCGCCGAGGTCCACGAGCGGATGCTGGCGCCGCAACCGCCATTTGTAGTCAGCACGGGCCCCTCATCCACAGGCGCGTCACCGCGAACGGCCGGGCCGATGCCCACCAGGCCCGCGATCAATCTGCGGTATCCCCCACTGCCCCAGGCCACGGCTGCTCCGTATTTCTTCTTGAGCTACGCTCGCAGTGATGACGACCAATACGTTGAACAGTTTTTTAAAGACCTGTCCGGCGAGGTCCGGGTGCGTGCCGGGCTCGGCAGCGCGAAGACCGTCGGCTTTCTCGACCGCAACCTCGAGATGGGCACGATCTGGTCCAAGGAACTGGTCGACGCCCTCGCCACCTGCACGACCTTCATCGGCCTGTGCTCGCCGCGGTACATCGCGAGCGAACCCTGCGGCCAAGAGTGGCAACTGTTCGCGCAGCGGTGCGAGCAGTACGAGCTGGACCACGGGCGCCGCTCGACCGCGCTGGTGCCGGCGCTGTGGCTGCCCCCACGGCATCTGCCCGAGGCAGTGCGAAGGGTGCAGTTCGACCAGGAGCGATTCGGCGAGGCTTACCGGCGCGGCGGACTCCGGCAGCTCATGCGGCTGGCGCGGTACCACGACGAGTACCTCGAGGCGATCTCCGTGCTGGCCCAGCACATCGTCGACAACGCCGAGGTGGACCGGCTCCCGCCCCTTGCGCCGGCCGATCGCACGAATTTCGACGCGGCGCCCAGCGCGTTCCATGCCGAGATCGCGACCGAGAAGACACCAGCTTTCCCGAAGCACGAGGATGTGCATTTCATCATCGCCGCACCGACCCGCGGTGAGGCGCTCGCCGTGCGGGGCGACGTCAGCTGCTACGGCGATCAGTCGCTGGACTGGATGCCGTACGCGCCCACTCACACGACGCCGCTGGCCGGATACGCCCGCGAGGTCGCGGCGCGGCGCGGACTCACGTCCCGAGCCTCGGCAATTTCACTGGATCCGCTGGCCGGCCGCGCTTCCGAAAGTGCCACGATCGTTGTTCTGCTGGTCGACGCCTGGGCAAGTCAGTTGGAGACCTACCGGCGGGCGGTCGGGCGGCACGAGGACCTGCACGGGGTGACCGCGGCCCTGGTCCCGCGCAACATCGAGGACGCCGAGACGGAGCAGCACTGGCGGCTGCTGTCCGATGGGATGCGTAGCATGTTCCTGGACCGGATTGCCTCCCGCGACCCACTCGTCTACCGCCAGGACATCCTCACGCACCGGGCCTTCGACGAGGACCTGCAGGTCGTGCTGGAGACGGCCCGTAATCGGGCTTTTACCGCCAGTCGTCTGGCGGGGCCGACAGCTCCTGCCCGCAGACCTGGCACCCTCGAGGGACCGTAGCTGAGCATGGGTCGACGAACGTGCTGCGCTGCAGAAACCGCTAGGCAAAGGTGAGTGGGAGGCCGGCGTAGTTCTCGGCCAGGCCGGTCGCGGCGGCGGTGCTCGTGGTCACCCAGCGCAACTGGGACAGCTGGAGCTGCGCGTCGAACGGGTCGTCCGAGGCGTGCAGCATCGTGGTCATCCACCACGAGAAGTGCGTGCAGCGCCAGACGCGGCGCAGGGCGTTGTCCGAGTACGTGTCGATGAGCGCAGTCGTCCGTTCGCGCAGCATGGCCGTCAGGGCGCGGGCGAGCAGGGCGACGTCGGCGATGGCCAGGTTCAGGCCCTTGGCGCCCGTCGGGGGGACGATGTGCGCGGCGTCGCCGGCCAGGAACAGGTTGCCGTGGCGCATCGGGGTCTGCACGAAACTGCGCATCGGCAGCACCGACTTGTCGGTGATCGGGCCCGGCGTCAGCGTCCAGCCGTTCTGGCCGTGGCCCAGGCGCTTGGCCAGTTCGTCCCAGACCTGCCGGTCGGACCAGTGCGCCGGGTCGGTGCCGTTGGGGACCTGCAGGTACAGCCGCGAGACGCTCGGCGAGCGCATCGAGTGCAGCGCGAAGCCGTCCGGGTGCCAGGCGTAGATGAGCTCGTCGGTCGACGGGGCGACGTCGGCGAGGATGCCCAGCCAGGAGTACGGGTAGGTGCGTTCGAACACCCGCCGCGCGGACTCCGGCACCGCGGCGCGGCTCGGGCCGAACGAACCGTCGCAGCCGGCGATGACCGTGGCGTCCAGGCGCCGGCGCACACCGTCGCGGTCCACGAACGTGAGGTGCGGGCGGTCGGTGTGCACATCGTGCAGCCGGGTGTCCGTGACCTCGTAGACGACCGGTCCCTGGTGCGCGGCGACCAGGTCCTTCTGCACCTCGGTCTGGCCGTACACGTGCACGCTGCGGCCGGTCAGGTTCAGGAAGTCGAGGTGGTGGCGTTCGCCCGGCCACTGGAGGTACACGCCGCGGTGCTCGTGTCCCTCGGCGTGCAGCCGATCGCCCAGCCCGGCGGAGGTGAGCAGCTCGACGGCGGCGTGCTCGAGGATGCCGGCGCGGATGCGCGAAGCGACATACTCCTGTGAGCGGGTCTCCACCACGACCGAGTCGATGCCGGCCCGGGCGAGCAGGTGGGCCAGCAGCAGCCCGGCGGGACCGGCCCCGATCACGGCGACCTCGGTACGCATGTCACCCAGCCAACCCTCCCGCCGGGAAGCCGACAAGCCCGGCGTTCCGCCTGATGGAAGAGTCCCGTCGCGAGGACGGTCGCGGGCGCATACCGTGCAGGCAATGAGCAGTTTGCCGACGCAGGCCGACATCGACGCGGAGATCGCGGCGGCGGGCGCGGACGGTGGTGGCGCGCAGCCTCGCCTGGACTATCCGCCATATCGCAGCACACTCCTGCGCCATCCGACCCGTCCCCCGCTGGCCGTGGATCCGGAGGGCGTCGAGCTGTGGGCGCCGGTCTTCGGGCCGCAGGACGTGGCCGCGGACGAGGCGGACCTGACCGTTCAGCACGCGGGTGAGCCGATCGGTGAGCGGATCGTCGTGACCGGGCGTGTCCTGGACGGCGACGGACGGCCGATCGCGCACCAGCTGGTGGAGATCTGGCAGGCGAACGCGGCCGGGCGGTACCGGCACCAGCGCGACCAACACCCGGCCCCGCACGACCCGAACTTCACCGGCCAGGGCCGCTGCCTGACCGACGCCGAGGGCAACTACCGGTTCGTGACGATCAAGCCGGGCCCGTACCCGTGGCGCAATCACCTCAACGCGTGGCGGCCCGCGCACATCCACTTCTCGCTGTTCGGCACCGACTTCACCCAGCGGCTCGTCACCCAGATGTACTTCCCCGGCGACCCGCTCTTCGCCCGCGACCCGATCTACCAGTCGATCACCGACCCGCGCGCCCGGGACCTGCTCGTCGCGGCCTACGACCACGACCTGACCACCCCGGAGCGCAGCCTCGGCTACCGCTGGGACGTCGTGCTGACCGGCGCGCACCGCACCCCGTTCGAACCGGACGACGCGGCATGAGCGAAACGACACCGGGCCAGACCGTCGGGCCGTTCTTCCACCTCGGGCTGCCGTACCCGGGCGACAACGAGCTGGTGCCGGCGGGGCGGGCACAGGCCGTACAACTGCATGGTCTTGTGCTTGATGGCGCGGCGAATCCGGTGCCGGACGCGCTGATCGAGCTGTGGCAAGCCGATCCCGGGGGCCGGGTGGTGCGCGCGGCCGGTTCGCTGCGCCGCGACGGCTGGACGTTCACCGGCTGGGGGCGCGCAGGAACGGACGCGAACGGGCACTATTCGTTCACGACGCTCACGCCGGGCGGGGCGGCGCCGTTCTTCGCGCTGACCGTGTTCGCGCGCGGGCTCACGAACCGGCTGTTCACTCGCGCATATCTGCCCGGTGCTCCGCTGCCCCCGGGACTGCCCGAGTCGCTGCGAGCCGAGGCCGACGCGCACGGGTTCCGGTTCGACATCCGGCTGCAGGGAGACAATGAGACCGTGTTCCTGACCTTCCCGAGACACCGTTGACCGCCGTCGTCTGCGCCGCCGACGAGGCGGTCGCCGCTGTGCGGGACGGCGACACCGTGCTGGTCGGCGGGTTCGGGATGGCCGGGATGCCCGTGACGCTCATCAATGCACTCATCGCGCACGGGGCCGGCGAGCTCACTGTCGTTTCGAACAACGCCGGCAACGGCGACACCGGGCTCGCGGCGCTGCTCGCGGCCGGCCGGGTGCGCAAGGTGATCTGCTCGTTTCCGCGCCAGGCGGACTCGTGGGTGTTCGACGGGCTGTACCGGGCCGGTCGGATCGAGCTCGAAGTCGTCCCGCAGGGAACGCTCGCCGAGCGAATGCGCGCGGCCGGCGCCGGGATCGGGGCGTTCTACTGCCCGACCGGGGTCGGCACGCCGCTCGCGGAGGGCCGGGAGACGCGCGTCATCGACGGCCGGACGTATGTTCTCGAATACCCGATCCACGGCGACGTGGCGCTCATTCGCGCGCACACCGGCGATCGCATGGGCAACCTGGTGTACCGCAAGACCGCCCGCAACTTCGGCCCGGTGATGGCCACCGCCGCGGCCCTCACCATCGCCGAGGTCGTCAGGGTCGTCGAGCCCGGCGTGCTCGACCCCGAGGCGGTCGTCACGCCGGGCATCTACGTCGACCGGCTCGTGGAGGTGCCCGAATGACGCTTTCGCTGGACGAGATTGCGCGTCTGGTCGCCCGCGACATCCCCGACGGCTCGTACGTGAACCTGGGCATCGGCCAGCCGACGCGCGTCGCCGCGCACTTGCGCACCGAGCAGGGCATCGTGCTGCACACCGAGAACGGCATGCTGGGGATGGGCCCGGCGCCCGCGGACCCCGCCGACGAGGACCCCGACCTCATCAACGCGGGCAAGCAGCCGGTCACCGAACTGCCCGGCGCCGCCTACTTCCACCACGCCGACTCGTTCGCGATGATGCGCGGCGGGCACCTCGACGTCTGCGTCCTCGGCGCGTTCCAGGTGGCCGCGAACGGCGACCTGGCCAACTGGCACACGGGCGAGCCGGGCGCGATCCCGGCCGTCGGCGGCGCGATGGATCTCGCCATCGGAGCGAAGCAGGTGTACGTCATGATGACCCTTTTCGCCCGCGACGGCACCCCCAAGCTGGTGCCGGCGTGCACGTACCCGCTCACCGGCCTGGCCTGCGTCAACCGGGTCTACACCGACCACGCGGTGTTCCACCTGACCCCGGCCGGCGCGGTGGTGACGGAGACCTTCGGCACCACCGCCGACGAGCTGCGCGAGCGACTGTCACTTCCGATCGAGGCCGCCCAGTGAGGCGTCGCTCTCGAGGGGCTCGCCGCGCAGGAACGCCGTCGTCACCCGCTGGATGAGCGCGACCCGGGCCGGGTTCTCGTCGGTGGTCTCCGCCGACTCGTAGCCGCTGATCCCGCCGAGCGAGTGCTCGCCCCCGAACACGGTGAGCAGCGTCTTGTCGCCCGGGCTCAGGTGGTACGCGTCGGTGAACCAGTCCGGCCCGCGCGTCGACAGCTGCGACTGATCGGCGTCCCCGGCCACGATGAGCGCCGGCGCCTTCATCTCGTCGAAGCTCGGGCTCATGAACGGAAAGTGCTCGGCCGCGAACGGCGTCAGGTCGGCGCCGCCCCGCCCGGTGATCGCGAGCAGCACGCCCCGGCTCACGCGCGCATCGCGCAGGTCCTCGCCGTCCGGGGTGCGCGCGCCGAGCAGCTCGCTCGCCGTCTGCGCGCCCCACGAGTGTCCGGCCACCGCGATGTTGCGGTGGTCGACGCGCCCGCGCAGCCCGGGAACGGCGGCCTCGAGCGCCTCCAGCGAATCGATCGCCTGCCGGAGATCGTCGACGCGAACCCGCCACACGTCCGGCGTCAGCGGACGTCCGAGTGTGCGCGAATCCGGGTGCGTGGGCTGTACGACGACAAAACCGTGCGCGGCCCAGAACCCGGCGAGCGGCTCATAACTGCGCGCGGACTGCCCGAATCCGTGCGAAAAGACCACGACGGGCAGGTTCGCACCATCGACCGGTGCAGAAACGCGCACCCCACGATCGTGCTGGCCGACAGTGATCGGGTGGACCGAGACGACAGGCGTCGGCATGGTCGCTCCTCACGTATGCTTTAACGGAACACGGTTCCACTAAGCTATCCGGAACCACGTTCCGCTTACCACCGGTTGTGACGGGAGCAACAGTTGACGGAGACGCCGCGCAAGCGCCGCGCGGACGCGAAGCGCAACGAGGAGGCCCTGCTCGACGCCGCCGCGGCCGCGTTCGTCGAGTCCGGCGTCGACGCCCCGGTCCGCGACATCGCCACCCGCGCCGGCGTCGGGGTCGGCACGATCTACCGCCACTTCCCCACCCGCGCCGACCTGATCGTCGCCGTGTACCGCCACCAGGTCGAATCCTGCGTGGCCGCCGGCCCGGCCCTGCTGCGGGACAGCAGCTCACCGCACGCCGCGCTGGCCGCCTGGATCGACCAGTTCGTCGACTTCCTGGTCACCAAGCACGGCCTGGCCGAGGCGATGCGCTCCGACGAGGCCGCCTTCCAGTCCCTGCACGCGTACTTCCTCGAGCGCCTCGTCCCCGTCTGCGCGCACCTCCTGCACGCCGCCGAGGAGGCCGGCGAAATCAAGCCGGGCATGGACGCGCTCACACTGATGCACGGCGTCGGCAACCTCTGCATCGGCGCCGGCACACCCGGCTACGACACCCACCAGATGGTCGGCCTGGTCATCGCCGGCCTGACGCGCGAGACGGGCCCACATCGGCACTGACAAACCCGATCGCGCCGGTCGGGACCTGCGCCACGACCCGCCCGGGCGGCGAATGCGCGAACGATCTGCACGGTTGTGTCCACATCGGCGAGAATCTCGGGGGTCTGGCACGCACCGACGCGCACAGCGTTCAGCGCTTCTCGGCGCGGTACTTGCGCAGCAGCTCGGTCACTCGCGCAGCGTCGCGCGCGCCGTTGAGTTCGGTCAGCAGGTCGTCCGGGCACAGCTCGTACAGCTCGCCCCACCAGCGCCGGGCCTTGTTGTCCCAGATGCGGTAGCCGCCGGAGACACCCCGTGCGACGTATCTCCGGCCGCCCATCCGAGCACCGTAGCGTCAGGAGATCCAGTAGGAGTAGAGGTCGGCGCCGTCCACCGCGAAGCGGAACTTCACCTGCTGCCCGGCCAGGCTCGCGAGCGAAACGCCGCTCGCCCATGTCACCTGAGCGTCCAGTTGGTCGCCGGTGACCGGGTTGGACGTCGCGACCACGGCGCCGGCCGAATTGAGCACTTCCACGCGCACCGAGCCGCCCGCCATGACGTCCGTGTTCACGTGCAGAACGCTGCCGTTGTACGTCACGAGCCTCGTCGTCAGCGCCCCCGGCTCGTCACCGGCGTTGCGCAGGGACACGAAGCCGTCCCGGCGCCACGTTGCCAGGCCGATGCGGGCGGTCTGGGCCGGGCCGCCGCCATGGTCGACGTTGAAGCCGCCGTAGTAGACGGAGACGGTACCGGCGGAGGTCTGCAACGTGCTCGATGTAAAGATCATCGAGTCATCCCAGGCGCCCGCGTCGCCCAGTGGCAGGATCGGGTCCCGGGCGGGGCGGGACCAGCGCAGGAGGTCCTGGTCGCGGGACGTGGCGAGCTGCGGGACAATCGGGCCGCCGCCGGCGTTGTTCGCGCCCGCATCGGTGATGGTGAACATCCAGGGCATGGCCAGATAGACGCCCTCGTACGGGTAGACCGGCATGCCGTACACCTGAGCCTCCAGGCCTCCGGCGCCGCGGGCGGCCTCGTCGTCGCGATAGTCGCCCTCGACGGCCATGCGCGGGCCGGTCCACGAGACGAAGTCGGTGCTCGTCGACACCCACGCCATCCGGTCGTTCGTGCCGGGCGAGGCGGAGATGTCGACCGTGCGCTGCTTGGTCGTGGCGATGTAGCGGCCGCGGGCGGCGTCGTAGGCCACATTGGACACATCGCCGTACGGCAGGACCGGCGCGCTGCCGAACTGCGTCCACGCGATGCCGTCCGGGGAGAAGAACGCGTAGTACCCCATCGTGGCATGGGTTGCGTCGGCCGGGATGTAGGTGAGCATCTTGTACCGGCGGCCGGCGGCCGGCGTCCGTCGCCGCCGGGTCGTACAGGACGGTGCCGCCCTTGTCGCCGACGATGTTGTTGGCGGTCGATCCCTGGTAGTCGTACCGGCCGAGGTCGGGTTTCGTCCACGTGATGCCGTCGGTGCTCGTGGCGTAGCACAGCAGGTAGGCGAGCGTTGCGTTGTAACAGGTGTACCACATCTTGTACGCCGCGCCCGGACTGCCCGTCACCACCGAGCCGTAGATGTAGTCGCTGTTCTCCCACGGCTTGTCCGGCACGATGACCGCCGCGGCGCGCTTCGTCGCCGGATGCACCTTGCGGCCCAGGTTGACGGCCGACTCGATACGATAGTCATCAGTGAACAGCTCGCGGGTGGTGCCCAGCGCGGCGTCGTACACCGGCGCGGCGGCCACGAGCGAGGCATCGTCCACATAGGTCACACCAGTGACGCTGGTGCCGCTGTAGATGAGCACCGCCGCGTGTACTGCCCCAGCCGGCGCCGCCAGCGTCAGCGAGGCCTGCTGCCAGGTGGTGCTGAAGGCCGGTGTGGTGCTGGAGGCGCCGATCCGGGCGCCGGTGGCGTCGTAGAACTCCAGGTACAGCGAGGCCTCGGTCCCGGAGCTGCCCTTGAACCACGCCTTCGCGGTGTAGCTGACCCCGGCATACGCGCTGACATAGTGGCGGATGTAGATGTTGTCGGCCGCGGCGGCATCGGTGACCCGCAAGGCCTCCCAGCCGCCGTGCCGATTCGCCTCGGTACTGATCAAAATCGCGTCATTCGCGCCACTCTTCGTCATCGTCCAGCCGACCGGGTGGTGATCCTGGTCGCCGACGTCGAAACTCGGATTGGCAAGGAGGTTCCCGTCGACCGCGACGGCCGGGTCGGGCAGCGGGCCACCGGCGGCCGGCTCGCCGCCGAGCGACAGCAGAACGAGCGCGGCCAGACCGGCGGCGGTGATCGCAATGGTGCGTTGGGCACGACGAAGCACTCGGTTCTCCAAACACTCGCTTGGACCGGTTGCCCCTCACCTCACGTGAAACCACGTTTCATGTCAATACATCAATCGACGCCGACCGAAATGCGCCGCCGTCCCTCGACGACGGCGGGTGACTCAGGACGCCGGCCGACGGCGGATTCTGCCAGGACGTCGGCCGACGGCAGGTAACTCAGGATGTCGGCCGACGGCGGTTCGTCAGGACGTCGGCCGACGGCGGGTTCGTCAAGCCGTCGGCCGACGGCGGCCAAGTGAGCCAGAACGTTCACATGACGGCGGCGGAGTGAGCCGGGACATCAGCCCCTGACGGCGGACGCGAGCCAGGACGACCACTCGGGAATGCGGCGCAGGCTCTTGGCGGCGCCGCGCAGCCGGTCGAGGCACTCGGCGGCGGCCAGCGCGCGGCCGGCCCGGTCATCGCCGCGGTGCCCGAGGGCGCGCCACAGCAGCCACTCGGCCGTCTGGAGTTGCGCCTCGACGATGCCATGGAACACCGCGGGGTCGCTGGGAATTGGGCACCCGCCGGCGCGGAGGTACGATTTGATGGTACGAGCGAAGGGTTTTCGGGCTTCGAAACCCATCGCGAGAGCCGAGCGGACGAGCTCGTGCTCGGCCAGGTCAGGACCGGCACTGTCCCAGTCGAGCAGGATCGGCCCGCTCGCGGTGAGCACGACGTTGTCGGGCTTCACGTCGCGATGGGAGTCAACCGGCGTCAGCGGCGGCCCGGGCTGGGCGAGATGCTCCAGCGCCGCCGCAACGGTCGGCAGATGCCCGCGAACCTCGCGCACGAACTCGGAGTCGCGCCCGTCGTGTTCGTCGAGCCACGCGTGCCAGGCCTCGAGCGGATGGAGCACGGGCCGCACGGCCGGACCGACGCTGCGCCGCGCATGCAGCAGCGCCAGCGTCTCGCCCGTCCACCCGGCCAGGTCCCCGCTCCACGCGGCCCGGTCGCCAGTCCGAGCGGCCCGGTCACCGCTCCACGCGGTCTGGTCGCCAGTCCACGCGGTCTGGTCGCCGGTCCACGCCGCCCGGTCGACATCGCGCTCGGCGAGACTGTCGGCGGGCGCGATCAGCTCGTCAGCGCGCGGGACCAAACCGTCGGCGGGCGCGATCAGCTCGTCAGCGCGCGGGACCAAACCGTCGGCGGGCGCGATCAAACCTTCGGCGCGCGCGGCTCTGCCATCGCCCCGCACCACTGAGCCGTCGTCGCGTGTGGCCAGGCCATCGCCGCGCGCCGCCAGGTCGCCGCCCCGCGTTGCCGGGCCGAGGTCGCGCGCCGCCGAGCCATCGTCCCGTGCGGCCAGGTCGCCGCCCTGCGTTGCCAGGCCACGGTCGCGCGCCGCCGAGCCATCGTCCCGTGCGGCCAGGTCGCCGCCCCGCGTTGCCAGGCCACGGTCGCGCGCCGCCGAGCCGTCGTCGCGCGTGGCCGAGCCGCCGCCCCGCGCCGCCAGGTCGCCGCCACGCGCCGCCGGGCCGAGGTTACGCGCCGCCGAGCCATCGTCCCGTGCGGCCAGGTCGCCGCCCCGCGTTGCCAGGCCACGGTCGCGCGCCGCCGAGCCGTCGTCGCGCGTGGCCGAGCCGCCGCCCCGCGCCGCCAGGTCGCCGCCACGCGCCGCCGGGCCGAGGTTACGCGCCGCCGAGCCATCGTCCCGTGCGGCCAGGTCGCCGCCCCGCGTTGCCAGGCCACGGTCGCGCGCCGCCGAGCCGTCGTCGCGCGTGGCCAGGCCGCCGCCCCGCGCCGCCAGGTCGCCGCCACGCGCCGCCGGGCCGAGGTCGCGCGACGCCAGGTCGTCGTTCCGCACCGCCAGGCCGCCGCCCCGCGTTGCCGGGCCGAGGTCGCGCGACGCCAGGTCGTCGTTCCGCACCGCCAGGCCGCCGCCCCGCGTTGCCGGGCCGAGGTCGCGCGACGCCAGGTCGTCGTTCCGCGCCGCCAGGCCGCCGCCCCGCGTTGCCGGGCCGAGGTCGCGCGACGCCAGGTCGTCGTTCCGCGCCGCCTGGTTGTCGGTGGGCGCTACCGGGTGGGGTCCGGCGTGCCAGCGGTGCAGCTGCCAGTAGTGCCGGGTGCGGCCGAGGTCGAGCGCGGCCACCATCGGTGACAGTCGTTCCGCCAGCCGCACGCCGTCCGCCGCGGCCAAGCGTTCGATGCGGGCCGCGGCGCGATAGGCGTCCCACCACCACGACTCCGCGACGACGTTGAGCCGTTTCGCGGCGTACTGCCCCGTGTCCGTCGACAGCCGGCACACCGCATGCGACACGCCGCCCTCGACGCGGGTCAGCGGTGCCGTCGGGGCACCCACGTCGAAGGCGGCCGCCACGAGCTCGGCCCAGAGCCAGTCTGACATCACGCCATCATGACGTGCGGTGCCCGGAAAGTGTGTTGGGGCACGTCGCGCGGTACTCCTGAATCGCCGGCCCGCTCGGCGCCGGGCACAGGAACTGCTCGTAGCGGGTGTCGTTGTCCACGAAGCGCTTCAGCCAGGCGATGCTGTACTTCGCCACGGTCACATTCGCCGACGTCGGTGCGGAATGGCCGGCGTTGTTCAGCTCGAGGTACGCCTTGTCCGGGGCCGCCGTCATGCTCGTGTAGAACGGCTCGGCGTGCGAGGCGACCGGGGCCGTGGTGTCGTTCTCGGCGCCGATGATGAGGGTCGGCACCCGTACCGTGGACCAGTTCTTCGCAGTGTGCCACGGCGTCATCGGGATCGCGGCCTGCAGGGCGGGGCGGCTCGCGGACGCCGCGAGGCTCCCGCCGCCGCCCATCGAGTGGCCCATGACGCCGAGCCGTGTGGCGTCGACCCTGGTGCGCACCGCGCTGGAGCCGGTCAGGTAGTCGAGGGCGGCGAGCAGCTGGCGGCCGCGGCTCGCCGGATCGTCCAGGGTGGACAGGGTATCGATGGTGATGATGACGAAGCCCTGCGAGGCCAGGCGCGGGCCGAGCCAGGCGACGCTGGACTGGGACGCGGTGAAGCCGGGCGAGATGGCGATGCCGCCCCAGGTGCCGTAGGCGGTACTGGTCGGATAGTAGATGGTACCGCCGCCGAAGCCCGTCACCGAGCTGCGCGCGACGGTGGCGGTGGCGGTGGCGAACGGGCCGCGGGTGGCCTCGATCGAGGCGGTCGTCGGGGCGGGGCCGCGCTCGTACGGGTTCGCGGCCAGGGCCGCGGTGGACGGACCGGCGAGGACGAGCAGGACTCCCAGGGCGGCGGCGGACAGGCGTCTGAGGATGGGCATGGCGGGGCTCCCTCATATTGGCATCGGTGGATGCGAGGCCAAGTCTGGAGCGCGCTGCTACCGGCGGGTAATCCCGGCGGGCCAGGGACGGCCGCGATATGCCGGACGGGAGTAGGCTTCCGCCATGTTCGACGAGGAACATTCGGCCGACGCCGTCGCCGCGAGCTTTGCCGCGACGCCCGACCCGCGGCTGCGCGAGATCCTCACGGCCCTGGTCCGCCACGCCCACGCGTTCGTCAAGGACGTCGGGCTGACCGGCGAGGAGTGGGCGGCCGGCATCCGCTTCCTCACCGAGACCGGGCAGCACTGCGACGCCACGCGGCAGGAGTTCATCCTGCTCTCCGACGTGCTCGGGGTGTCCATGCTCGTCGAGACGATCGGCAACCGGTCGGTCGGCGGCAGCACCGAGTCCACCGTGGAGGGTCCGTTCCACCTGGTCGCGTCGCCGCCGCGGGCGCTCGGGGAGTCGATCGCCGTCGTCGCGGACGGCGAGCCGTGCCTGGTGACCGGGAGCGTGGTGGACACCGGCGGGCGGCCGGTGGCCGGGGCGCGCATCGACGTGTGGCAGGCCGACGCCGACGGCTTCTACGACGTGCAGCGGCCGCAGACGGTACCGCAGCAGAATCTTCGGGGCCTGTTCACCGCGGACGGCGACGGGCGCTTCTGGTTCCGCACGATCGTGCCGCGCTTCTATCCGATCCCGACCGACGGGCCGGTCGGGGAGCTGCTGGGGGCGACCGCGCGGCACCCGTACCGCGCGGCCCACATCCACGTCGAGGTCTCAGCGCCCGGCGTGCGCACCCTCACCACGCATCTGTTCGTCGACGGCTCGCCCTACCTCGACTCCGACGCCGTGTTCGGGGTCAAGGAGAGCCTGGTCCGGGTCTTCGAAACGACCGACGACATCGCCCTGGCCGAGCGGTACCAGATGCCCAATCCCTTCCGCCGCGTCGACTTCCCGATCGTCGTGCGCCCCGAGGGAAGCAGCGTCGGAAGCGGGTGACTGGGACTCATCGGCCCGCACCAGGGCGATGCCCACCAGCACCACGAGCCCGCCGGCCAGCTGCCAGGCGCCCGGCCGCTGACCCAGCCCGATCCACGCGAACAGCACTGCGAAGAGCACCTCGAGCAGCCCGACGAACGAGGACACCTTGGCCCCCAGCAGCCGGGTCGCCGCGATGCTGGTCGCATAGGCCAGGGCGGCGGCGATGATGGCCAGCCCGGCGATCGGCACATACCACGGCATCGAGCGGTCCAGCAGCGTCACGCCGGCCGTGCTCGTGTGCCAGGGCAGCAGGCCGGTCACGTCGAAGGCCGCCAGCCCGAGCGCCCCCACGATCATGCCCGCCCAGGCCAGCACGATCGGCGGGAGGGCGCTGCGGCTGCTGGAGGCCATCACGAAGTACACGGCCAAACCGGTGCCGGCCAGGAAACCCCACATCACGCCGAGGGGGTCGAGGCCGCCGCCCGCCGGGTTCAGGACCAGCACGAGCCCGCCCAGGGCGGCGATGCCGCCGAAGACCGTGAGCCGCCGGGGTCGCTGCCCGTGGCGAAGCCAGACCCAGGCAACTACCAAAAGGATTCCGCCGTACTCCAGCAGCAGCGCGACCCCGATGTCCAGTCGCTTGACGGCGTTGAAAAAGAACAGCTGGCACCCGGCCACGGCGACCAGCCCGAAGGCGAGCACCTCCCCCAGCGCGGCCTTCAGCAGCCCGAAGCGCCCCCGCAGCGACCACAGCGCGAACGGGGTGAGCACCGCAGCGGCGATCGCGATCCGGAACGTGACCAGGGCGCCCGGCGTCCAGCCGGTGGCCATCAGCGCGTCGGCGAACGTGCCCGACGTACCGAACATGGCCGATCCCAGCACCGCCAGGCCGAGCCCGGCCGCACCCCGGCCGTCATGGGCAAACCGCGTTATGCTCATGTCAGTAACCTAGATTGACGATCGTAAGGAGTCAAGAAGATTTTTGCTCATGACACCGAGGCGACGCTCATCGCGACCGCCGCGCTCGTCAACACCGACTCCGCCGACGACGGCGAGCTGCTGCCCGACGTCGCGGCGCTGGACGCGTTCGTCGAGCGCGAGCGCTACACCGGTTCGCGCCGCCACGACCAGGCAGAACTCGACGCCGTACGGGCGCTGCGGCCACGGCTGCGCGCGCTGTGGGGCGCGAGCGAGGACGAGGCCGTCGAGCTCGTGAACGCGATGCTGCGCGAGGGGCGGGCGTTGCCGCAGCTCGTGCGGCACGACGAGTGGGAGTACCACCTGCACGCCACGGACGCGGAGGAGCCCCTGGACGTCCGGCTCATGGTCGAGTTCGCGATGGCGATGGTCGACGTGATCCGGCTCCAGGGGCTCGACCGGCTGCGCGTGTGCGCGGCTTCGGACTGCTCCGACGTGCTGGTGGATCTCTCGAAGAACCGGTCCCGGCGGTTCTGCGAATCGGGGTGCGGGAACCGGCAGAACGTGGCCGCCTACCGGGCCCGCAAGGCTAGTTCAGCTTCTTGAACCAGGAGATCGCCGCCGCCGTGCCGGTCACGTTCGTGCCCAGGTGCGGCGACGCCTCCCACGGGTGGGTGCCGAGGTCGGCGACCGCGGCGCTGCGGGCGCGGGCGGCGCAGTAGTCGCTGCTCGCGGCCGGGACCTGCTCGTCGGCCCGGTCCACGAACAGTTTCACCGGTGCGCGCAGGCCGTCGCAGGACGCGTCGTGCTCGGCCAGCGCCTGCGCGAACGGTCCGCTCGGGTGCCGCAGGACGTCGAGGCCGTGCGCGGTGAACAGGTCCTGCGGCGAGGCGGGCAGGGTCGCCGCCAGGTCCTCGCCGCCGTGCACGCCGTCGTAGAGGGTCTCGACCTTGCCGGCGTACGGCGCGGCGAAGAACTCCTCCGGCCGCTGGTACAGCCCGTGCAGCCGGTTCCACGCGACCACCAGGTAGCCGAGGTAGCCGACGTTGTACGGGGGCGGGACGGTGCCGCCGAGCAGGGCCGGCAGCTCGTGGCCGCGGAAGTCGAACGCCCCCGAGATCGGCGCCAGGGCACCGAGCCGGAACCAGTCGTCGGCGCCGCGTTCGAGCGCTCCGCCCAGCGCGGTCGCGGCGCTGGCGCCCTGGGAGAAGCCGGTGACGTACACCTCGCGCTTGAGCGTTTTGTGCTGGTCCTGCGCGAACGTGCGCGCGGCGCGCAGGAGGTCGAGGGAGGCGGTGGCCTCGGTGGTCACGTCGAGGTACGGGTGCGGGCCGGGGCCGAGGCCCATGCCCAGATAGTCGGGCGCCACGGCGGCGAACCCGGCCGCGGCGTAGGCGAGCGCGGGCGCGACGGCCCACTCGTCGCGCCACATGGACGGGGCGTCCGTCCGGTTCAGTTCGGTCCCGTGCGCGTACGAGACCGCGCGCAACTGCCGCTCGTCGTTGCGCGGCAGCACCACCAGACCGCTGGCGATCGTGCGATTCCTGCGCGCGTCGATCGTGCGGTACACCATCTGGAAGGCGTCCACCCCGAACCGGACATCGCCCGGCGCGAACTGCGCGTTCGTGAGCGTGGCACGCACCGCGGCGGCGTCCAGCGTGCGCAGCGGCTGCACCGCCACGACCTGTCCGCGCCCGTCGTCCCCGCCCTGTGCCGGCTGCGCGACGGCGACCGCGGTGGTCGCCGCCACGAGCCCGAGAACCATGGTGTGCTTCAGCATTCGCATGCCCATGACGCTATTGGCGGCAGCGACCTCCTTCGATCCTGCGGCCAGCAGTCCCCGTGGTGGGGTGAGCCCTACCGATGTTGCACGATGGTGTGCATGTCGCCGGTCCCCTCGTTCGCTTTCGCCACCGCCACGCGCGTGCTGTTCGGCGCGGGCCGCGCGGCTGAGCTGCCGGACGTGGTGGGTGCCCTGGGCGCGCGTCCCTTCGTGTGTACCGGTGGGCAGCCCGCACGCCACGCCGCGCTGATCGGCCTGCTGCCGGGCGCGCGACTCGTGCATCCCGTGACAGATGAACCGACCGTGGAGGCGGCCCGGCTCGCGGTCACCGCGGCGCGCGCACATCGCGCGGACGCGGTGGTGGCGATCGGCGGCGGGAGCGTGCTCGACCTCGGGAAGGCCGTGGCGGCGCTGCTCGGCAACGGGACCGATCCGCTGGACCACCTGGAGGTCGTGGGCCGCGGGTTGCCGTTCGCGCAGCCGAGCGCGCCGTTCGTGGCGGTGCCGACGACGGCCGGAACCGGGGCGGAGGTGACGGCGAACGCGGTGCTGTCCGTGCCGTCGGCGGGGTTGAAGGCGAGCCTGCGCGGTCCGTCGCTGCTGCCCCGGGTGGCGCTGGTGGACCCGTTGCTGACGCTCGGGTGCCCGCCGGCGGTGACCGCGTCGAGCGGGCTGGACGCGTTGACACAGTGCCTGGAGCCGTTCGTGTCGTCGTTCGCGAACCCGGTGACCGACGCGCTCGCTTCGGAGGGTCTGCGGCGGGCGGGACGTGCACTGCGCGCGGCGTACACGGATGGCGCGAACGTGGCCGCGCGAACGGACATGGCGCTGTGCAGCCTGCTGGGCGGCATGTCGCTGGCGAACGCGAAACTGGGCGCGGTGCACGGCTTCGCCGGCGTGGTGGGCGGGATGGTGGACGTTCCGCACGGGGTGGCGTGCGCGGCGCTGCTCGTTCCGGTGGTGGAGCTGAACATCCGCGCGGCAACGGAGCCCGGCGCCGCCGCCGCTGCTGGTTCCGGTGCTGGTTCCGGTGCTGGTTCCGGTGCTGGTTCCGTCGTGCTCGAACGGTACGCGTCGGCTGCACGTTTGCTCACCGGCCGCCCGGAGGCGACGGTCGCGGACCTGGTGTCGTGGCTGCGCGAGACGGTCGCGCAGTTGGGCGTGCGCGGTCTTGGCGCTTTCGGGCTGTCCGCCGCGCATGCGGACGAGGTGGCGGCCAAGGCGGCGGGCGCGAGCAGCATGCGCGGCAATCCGGTCGCGCTGAGCACTGCGCAACTGCGCGAAGTGTTCACCGCCGCGCTCTGACGGCCGTATTCGCTCACCTTCAGCCGCTGTGTTCGCTGTATTCGCTCACCTTCAGCCGCTGTATTCGCTGTATTCGCTCACCTTCAGCCGCTGTATTCGCTCAGCCGGGCGGCGAGGGCGCGCACTTCCACACGGAGGGCCTCCGGCGATTCGATCGCGAACGGCCGGTTCACCGCGGCGAGCGCGCCCGGCACCCAGTCGAGCGAAGCTGCGCGAAACGACGCGCGAACCTGACCACCTGTGAGCTCTTCGACGACCGCGACGCGCAGCCGGCGCCGCACCTCGTCGGCCGTGGCCGCGAAGACCACCGAAACGGCATGCCGGTACGGGGCGTGCGCGATCCCGGACAGCACCTCCGCCGCCGGGTCGAAGTCCGCCGGGGCCGTGAAGGTCCCCGGCAGCGCGGTCACCGATCGGATTCGGTCGAGGCGGAACGTGCGCACTTCGCCGTGAGCGGCGTCGGCGGCGGTGAGGTACCAGCGGCCGGAATGGGCAACGATGCCGTAGGGATGCACCGTTCGAACCGTCGTGCGGACGCCCGGTCCGGCACCCAGCTCGCCGCCTCCGTTCCCGGCCGGGGTGTTGCGGCCGGCGTAGGTGAGCTCGACGGGGTGGCGGTCACGGGCGGCCTCGGCCAGGGTCAGCAGCACGCCGGTCTCCGGGGTGGCCGCGGTCCGGGCCGGGGCCGTGAAGTCCAGTGTGGACAGCACGGCGTCGAGGCGTTCGCCGATCGGGCGTGGGAGCACCCGGCGCACCTTGGCCGCGGCGCTCTCCGTGGCGGCGGCCGGGGCGGCGGTCAGGCCGGAGCGGCGGCTCGCCAGCAGGCCGAGCAGCACGGCCAGGGCCTCCTCGCCGGTCAGCATCAGCGGCGGCATGCGATACCCGGGCGCGAGCCGGAAGCCCCCGTGGCGCCCCCGCACCGTGCGGACGGGCACTTCGAGGTCGACGAGATGCTCGACGTACCGGCGGATGGTGCGCTCGTCCACCCCGAGCAGGCCGGCGAGCTCGGCGGCGGTGCGGGTGCCGCCGCGCTGGAGGACCTCGAGCAGGGCGAGCACGCGGGCGGTGGGTCGCGTCACAGGTGCTCATTCAAGCAGGAAAACCGGGCGGATCCTGTCCGATATCGCTCCTAGCCTCGCTCACATGACCACTGCACTGATCACCGGAGCCACGAGCGGCATCGGCCGCGCCACCGCCATCCGCCTCGCCGCCGACGGCGCCCACGTCGTCGTGCACGGCCGCGACCCCGAGCGCGGCGAGGAGGTACTCGCCGCGATCAAGGCCGCGGGCGGCACGGCGACGTTCGCGCCGGCCGATCTCGCCGACCCGGAAGCGGTCCGCGACCTGGCCAAGCGCGCCGGCGACGTCGACGTGCTCGTCAACAACGCGAGCCTGTACCCGATCGGCGGCCCCACCCCGCAGACGACCGTCGCCGACATCGACGCCGCGCACGCCGTGAACGTGCGCGCGCCGTACCTGCTCGTGGCCGCCCTGGCCCCGGCGATGGCCACCCGCGGCCGCGGCGCGATCGTGAACGTGCTGAGCATGGTGGCGGGGTTCGGCGTGCCCGCCATGGGCCTGTACGGCGCCGGCAAGGCCGCCCTGGGCCTGCTCACCATGGCCTGGGCGGCGGAGTTCGGCCCGGCCGGCGTCCGCGTCAACGCCGTCAGCCCCGGCCCGACCCGCACCGCCGGCACGAGCCAGTTCGGCGGCATGCTGGACCAGCTCGCCGCCCAGGCCCCGGCGGGCCGCCCGGCCGACCCGGACGAGATCGCCGCCGCCATCGCGTACCTGGTGAGCGACAACGCCTCCTTCGTGCACGGCGCGACCCTCCCGGTCGACGGCGGCCGCGCCGCGGTGTGAGCGACACCGCGCATTCGCACACCCACACGCCTCGACCGGCCGGCGCCCGTCGCACCGCCGAATGCGCGACACCGCGCGTTCGTGCACAACGCGTCGCGATTCGATGTGGCCGGTGCCGAATTGACCGCGCCGGCCGACGTCGGCACCTCGGCGTCGACCCGGTCGCGATGCCGGCCGTGGACGTCGTGCCGTCAGTGCGCGTATTCGGCCACCCAGCGGGGTACCGGCGGGTCCTCGCCGTCGAGCACGATGGCCGCCGAGACGGTGTGCAGCGGGCCGGTCGCGAACGCCTCGATCTCGGGGCGGTCCAGGGGCCAGGGCATGCGGCCAGGGGTGTCGCCGTCCGTGCGCGCGCGGGCCAGGACCAGCAGGGTGCCGCCCGGGGCGACGAGCGAGGCGACCTGCGCGATCGCGGTGGGGCGGGCGGGGCCTTGGAGGACCTGCACGGTGTACACCTCGATGACGAGATCGAACCCGCCCCGCCAGTCCGGCGGCAGGTCCAGCAGGTCGGCCGCCACGTAGGTGACCGACGAGGCCGGGAAGCGCCGCCGGGCCCGGTTGATCGCGGTCGGTGAGATGTCGAAGGCGGTGACGGTGAAGCCGAGCCGCGCGATGAACTCGGCGTCGTCGCCGTAGCCGCAGCCGACGATCACCGCGCGGCCCGGGCCGGTCGGGTGCGCGCGATCCGCCCAGGCGGTCAGCAGCGGGTTGGGTTCCAGGTCGGCCCAGGGCACGATCGCGCGGCCCGCCTCCGCCTCGGCGTACAGCTCCTCGAACCAGGCCGTCGTGGTGCCGTCGCCGGCCAGGGCGCGGGCGACCGCGCGTCGATCCGTCTCCATGCTTGCAAACCGTACGTACGTCTTGCTATGAACGCAAGGCAAGTAGCCGACAGCCCGGAACGCGCCCCGGGACCCGGCCGTCGGAGGAGGCATGTTGTCACGCAGAGCCATTTCCCTGACGCTCGCCGCCGCGGCCGTGCTCGCGGCCGGCGGGTGCGACCGCGATGTGATCATCGACCCCCAGCGGACCGACACCGTCGAGCCGGTGGCGTCCGCGTCCGTGGCGCCGATCGACGGGCCGGTGGCGTTTCATGTTCACTTGGACAACGGCCAGCGGCTCATCATGAACGATGCGAACAGCACCGGCTGCCCGGCGATGAGCGGTCGCATCGTGCTCGGCGCCAACCGCATCGTGTCGCTCACCGCGTTCTTGCCGCAGTGCGCAACGAGCGACAACGGGTCTCCGGGCAACGGCCGCCACGGTGTGTACCGCACCAGCGCCGACATCCCGGCCGGCCGCACGACCACGACCGCACCGACGCCACTGGGCGAGGCGACACTGTTCACGCAGCCGTACTACGAGTGCACGAACTCGTGCAAGCACTACACCGAGCCGGTCGCGGTGATCGCTTTGAGCAGTCCGGGCGACAACGGCGTGCGCGCACTGGTCGTCGTCGGCGATCGCGGGGCCGTCGACCAGGCCGCGCTCACCACGCTGATCCACGACCAGCTCACGCCCTGAGCACCCGCTGGCGGCGCCGTCGACCGGACCGGCGCTGACCACGCGAACAGGGTGGCACCCATCGCCGCGGAGCCGGGTGCGAGGTGCCCTCAAGAGGGCGGCCCCGCCGCGTCGGAGGGCTGCGGGCGCATGCGCCGACGATCATCCCCTAAGATCGGGCGCGATGTCGCCTCGCATCCTCCAGTCCGGGCTCGGCGTCGCGGTCGCCATCGTCGGGAATCTCATCGCCGACGCCGCCGCGTTCGTTGTGCTGCGCGCGAAAGGCGACGGCCTCGGCTGCGGGTCGTCGCTGGACCCCAGCGGCCGGTTCGAGCTGCTCACGGCGCTCATCCTGACGTACGGCATCGCGCAGCTCGTCCTGCTCGGGCTCGCGTTCGGGGTGTCCTACCTGGTCAAACCGCCGCCGGCGTACTGGGCGGGACTGCGCGCGGGGTGGGCCGTGCTCGCATTGCTGTCCGTGCTGTCCATGTTCTATCCGGGCTGCTGACCGTATCGTAGTTCGATGGCGATAGATGCGCCCCTGCGGCAGCTCGCCCATCGAACGGGGTCCGGGGAGACGACCGGCGGGTCCTGGAACACCTACGCCCTGCATCCGATCCCGGCCGACCGCCCCGTGGCGGGCCGCACCGTGGCCGGCATGGCATGCCCGGAGTGCAGTCGGCTCGTGCGTTACTCGATCGTCGGCCCGGACGGATTGCGCCGGCGGCGCCTTGGCTGGCACATCGCCGCCGGCGGACCGGTCGCGCTCATCCCGGTGCTGTTCCTGCCCGCGCTGGCCGCCCGGACGCCGGCTCAGGCGGTGGCGCTCACGCTGCTCGGCGTCGCGCTGCTGCCGGTGCTCGGCTTCGCGATCCACTGGGCGCTGCAGAACGCCCGCGCCGAGGACGGCCTGCGGCTGCTCCGCGACGACGGCATCCACACCCTGCGCAAGGCCGGCGCGACATCAGACTTCAACGCCGCGATGGAAGCCTGAGCAACCGCGCGAAAGCCCAGCGCAACGCCACCGCGACGGAAGCCTGAGCAATCGCGCGCAAAGGCCGGCGCGACATCACCGCGACGGAAACGTGAGCAACCGCGCGCAACGGGCCGGCGCGACATCACCGCGACGAAATCGTGCACAGCCGCGCCCAAGACCGGCCGCGGCCACGACGACCCCGGCCGTCGTCGCGGGCACGGCGAGCGATTCCACGCCGGTCAGGTCGAGATCGAACCGGTACCGCGCCACCGCGCGTTCCGGCACCATTTCCCAGATCGCGATCGAGCATCATCACGCATGCCGACGCCAGCCCCGGGCAACCGGAAGACATCGCTCGATCAGCCGATGACGCGCAGCAGCGATCAGCCAATGACGCGCAGCGGCGGTCAGCCGATGACGCGCAGCAGCGATCAGCCGATGACGCGCAGCGGCGGTCAGCCAATGATGCGCAGCAGCGATCAGCCGAGACTGTGCAGCAGTTTCCGCGCGATGTCGTCCAGCGTTGCGCGTTCCTGCGCGGACAGCGCCGACAACAGCCGCGACTCGTTCGCGACATGCTCGGTGGTGACCGCATCGACCAGGGCGAGGCCCGGCGGCGTGAGCGCCACGCGCAGGCTGCGCCGGTCCGCGCGGTTCGCCTGCCGCTCGATCAGCCCCGCGGTCTCCAGCCGATCGAGCCGGTTGGTCATCCCCGCGCGGGAGAGCATCAGCGTGTCCGCGAGCGCCGAGGGGGTCAGCGCGTACGGCGCACCCGCCCGCCGCAAGGCCGCCAGCACGTCGTACTCGCCGCGCTGCAGGTCGTGCTCGGCGAAGGTGGCGTCCACGGCCCGGCCGAGCAGCCCGAACAGCCGGCCCAGGCGACCGAGCGTGGCCATCGCGGCCAGGTCCAGGTCGGGCCGCTCGCGCTGCCACTGCGCGATGATCCGGTCCACGTCGTCCGGGAGGTCGTCCGGCGTCGTCATGCCGACAATACTATTCGAGGCAAGATAGTTCGACGCAGTATTATTCGACGCATGACTACTTACGCGTTCAGCGCGCAGACATATGTCGACCGACCGGCCGCCGAGGTGTGGGACTACGTGGCCGACTACGCCAACGACCCCGCCTGGCGACGCGGGGTGACGAAGATGGTGCCGGCGCCCGCCGGGCCGGCCGCCGAGGGCACGGTGACGGACGAGGTCATGCGCCTCGCGGGCAGCACCTATCGCAACCTGGGCGTGGTCACCCGGGTCGTACCGCGGCAGTCGTTTGCCTGGCGGACCACCGAGGGCGCCGACGCGCACGGGTCGCGCACGGTCACCCGGCTGGAGGACGGCGGCGCGCTGGTCACGCTGGAGCTCACCGTGACCCTGCACGGCCTGCAACGCCTGGCCGCCCCGCTCCTGCGCCGCAACCTGACCGGCGACGCGGAACGGCTGCGGCAGGCGCTCAGCGGTCGGCGAGACGGCGCTGCTCGCGCCTGACCTCGGCGAACGACTCTCGCTCGCGGATCAGCCACTCCGGCGGGTCGGCGTTGAGCTCGGCGATCTGGGCCGTGGTCAGGGCCTCGGTCACGCCGCCGCGGGCCAGGCCGCTGTTGGACACCCGCAGGCGCGCGGCCACCACGTTGCGCGGGTGCGGCCCGTCGCGGCGCAGCTCGACCAGCCACTCCGGCGGGTTGCGCTGCAGCTCGTCGAGCTCGTCGCGGGACACCAGCCGCTCCTGGAACTCCCGCGGGGTCGCCGGCAGGAACACGTCGAGCTTCTGCGCGGCGGTCGCGGACTTCATCAGCTGGGTCTTCTTCGCCTGACTCACCGAGCAAGGGTAGCGTGGACGCCCGTGACCTTCCGCCTGCTCGTCGTGCCCGGCATCGTGATCGACCGCTGGCGGCACACCTGGGCGGAGCGGCGCCCGGCCACCCCGCTCGAACTCGTCCAGGTCACGGCGGCCGAGGCCGAGCCCGCACTCGGCCGGGACGGCGACGCCGCGCTCCTGCGGCTGCCGGTCGACAAGGCCAAGCACCACGCCATCCCGTTGTACTCCGAGCAGTCCGTCGTCCTCGCCCACCGCGACCACGCCCTGCACGCCGCGGACGAGCTCACGATGGCCGAACTGCTCGACCTCGGCGAGCCCCTGCTCCGCCCGCTCGACGACGTCCTGGAGTGGGACCAGCCACCGGCCGGAGACCGGCCCGAGACCACCGAGCAGGCCATCGAATGGGTGGCGGCCGAGGTCGGACTGCTCGTCGCCCCCCAGTCCCTCGCGCGGCTCTACCACCGCCGCGACGTCAAGTACAAGCCGATCACGGACGCCCCCGCCTCGCAGGTCGCCCTGGCGTGGCCGATCGACGGCCACACCGACCTGGTGGAAGAAATGATCGGGATCGTCCGCGGCCGAACCGCCAACAGCACGCGAGGCCAGGAACCGAAACAGGAAAAGAAGCAGGAAAAGAAGCAGGAAAAGAAGAAGGGGCCGGCGAGCAAAGCCCGCCGGCCCCGGTGAGCTGAGACGTTCTACGGCGTGTAGATCCGGGGAGCCGCCGGCGTCGCCATCCCGTCGCCGAGGAAGAAGCTCGGGTGCGGCGGCTGGTTGTACGCCGTGTTCTGCCAGGCCACCCCCTCGCGGTACTGGATGTCGTGCATCAGCGTGACGAGCCGCCGGTCGGTGACCGCCGTGCTCACGTACACCCGCAGCGCCTTGTCGTCCGACGTGGGCCAGACGACCTCCTCCCGCCAGTCGCCGAACAGGTCGGCGGTCAGCGACGGCGTGGACTTGGTGCTGTTGTTCGAGTGCACACCGCTCGCCGTGAGCAGCCGGGTGTCCCCGCCGGTCCCGTACTTGTCGATGTGCGTCGCATCGAGCAGTTCCCGGACGGGGTCAGCGTCCCACCAGACGACGAAGTTGACCGCGGCCGGCCGGCGGGTGCTGATCTGCACGCCCTTGGTGTTGTACAGCCCGGACGTCCCGGTGCTCCACGACTCGGCGCCGGGGCTGCCGGCGTACACGTCGTCGGAGCGGCCGCGGCCGTTGTCGCAGCCGCACGTCGGCCAGGACCACAGCAGCGCGCCGGTGCGGCCGTCGGCCATCCAGCCGGCCTTCTTCGAGGTGTCCTCGTCGACCTTGAACACCTCCTGGCCCGCGTGGGACGGGTCGAGGTCGCCGACGTCGTAGGCGTCGCCGTGCCCCTGGCCGGTGTTCCACAGCGCGGTGCCGTTGTCGTTGATCGCCATCGCCCCGAACGCGATCTCGTCCTTGCCGTCCTGGTCGAGGTCGGCGATGGCGAGCTGGTGGTTGCCCTGCCCGGTGTACTGGCTCCCGGCGCTGTTCGAGTCGAACTTCCACCGCTCGGTCAGGGCCCCGCCCCGCCAGTCCCAGGCGGTGACGACGGTGCGGGTGTAGTACCCGCGCGACTCGATCAGCGACGGCCGCTGCCCGTCCAGGTAGGCGGTGCCGGCCAGGAACCGGTCGACGCGGTTGCCGTACGAGTCGCCCCAGCTGGAGACCGTCCCCCGCGGCACGTCGTAGTTCACGGTGGCCATCGCCTTGCCGGTCTGCCCGTTGAACATCGTCAGGAACTCCGGCCCGGACAGCACATAGCCCGACGAGTTGCGATAGTCCGCCGAGGAGCTGCCGATAACGACACCAGTGCCGTCCTTGGTACCGTCGGCAGTCTTCATCGCGACCTCGGCCTTGCCGTCGCCGTCGTAGTCGTACACCTGGAACTGCGTGTAGTGCGCCCCGGCCCGGATGTTCCGCCCGAGGTCGATGCGCCACAGCCGGGTCCCGTTGAGCCGGTACGCGTCGACGTACACGTCGCCCGTGTAGCCCGACTGCGAGTTGTCCTTCGAGTTCGTCGGGTCCCACTTGAGCACGACCTCGTACTGCCCGTCCCCGTCGAGGTCCCCGACGGACGCGTCGTTCGCCGTGTACGTGTAGGCGACCCCGTCGGGCGTGGTCCCGCCGGCGGGCGCGCCGATCGGGATGTCGAAGTACCCGCCGCTGCCGACCTGGAACGCCGCCTCGGAGTCGCCCTGCTCGGCCCCGTTCACGACCGGCCGGACGGTGTAGCCCGCGCCGGCGGAGGCCCCCGAGTCGTACCAGTTGGTGGAGCCGGTGATCGGGCTGCTGTTCACTTTCGCGCCCGCCCGGTACAGGTTGAACGCCACCCCGGCCGGATCGGTGCCCAGCAGCCGCCAGGACACGTAGTTGCCGGAACCCGACCGGACGCTCACGAGCCCGCGGTTGAGCCTCTCGGCCTGCCGCCCGGTGCCCGACGGCGTGGTCGGCCCGGACGTCGGCCCGCTCACATAGTTGAACGACCACTGCATGCGCGCGATGTCCGAACAGGTCTCCTCGACGATCGGATTGTTCCCGGCGGTCGACCCGTCCTTGTCCGAAACGCACAACCCGGTCGCCACCGACTTCACGAGGTACTTCCCGGAGGCCGCCGAGGAAGCCGTGAACGTCCACAACTGGTTCGTTTTCGTCCCGTCACCACAGCCGTACTGCTGCAGCTGCGTCCCCGATGTGCCCGACGACGACGGCACGTCGATGCACCGCCCACTGTTCACGTTCGCCAAGTTAAAAGAAGAGCCGCGCGAAACGACCGTCCACTGCTGATCGCGCGCAGCGGCGTTGCACGCGACCTGGACGAGCAGTGCGCTGTTGTCCAGCGAAGCGCCCACCACGTCGACGCACTTGCCCGAAGCGCCCGAGGCGAGGGTGTACACCCCGCCACCCACCGGCGCCGTCGCCGCCTCCGAGGGCCAGACGGTCACGGCGAGCACGACTCCGGGGATCGCCACCGCGGCGGCGATCCCGGCCACTCTCCACCGAAACACGTCAGGCCCCGATGTTCGACTGGGGGCCGGAGTACGTCCGGACCAGGTTGGGCACGTCCGCCGCCGAGTCGAGCGTGTACGAGTAGAACGCGTGCGGGTCGAACGCCGAGCCGGACGTCTGCTGCTTGCCGCTGCTGTTCACCACGATCGAACCGGACTGCTTCAGCTGCGCGGTGCTGTCCGGGTAGTACGGGTTGTTCACGTGGTCGAAGTAGCTGTTCTCGAGCACCATCTTGGTCGAGCCGCGCGCGTAGTTGCCGTAGCTGCTCACGTTCTGCAGGTAGTTGTTGTACAGGTGCGCGTACGCGAGGTTGTCGGCGCTCGGGTTGCGCTGGTTCGTGTCGTGGAACCAGTTGTGGTGGATGGTCATCCGCGCGGTGACGTTCTCGGTCCAGCCGATGCCGAACGTCTTGTTGTGGTTGCCGAGCACGTTCCACGACACCGTGACGTTGCTCGTGTCCTTGCGCGAGTCGATGTATCCGTCGTTGATGTTCGTGAACGTGTTGTGGTCGATCCACACGTGGTCGGCGGTGTCCATCTGGATGCCGTCGTAGTCGAAGTCCTTGTCGTCCGGGTCGTCGGAGGCCACCGCGGTGTCGCCGATGGTCAGGTTCCGGATGATGACGTTGCGCACGCCGGCGCCGAGGAAGAACCCGCCGCCCTTGATCCGCCCGTTCTTGCCGACGCCGATGATGGTCTTGTTCGACGTCACCGGGATCTCGTACCCGTACGTCGGCACCGTGATCGTCGCGTTCACCCGCACCACGTAGGCCGAGCTGCTGGTCGCGTACTTGAGCAGGTCCGCGTACGTCGTGACGGTCACGGTCGTCCCGCCGGCGCCGCCGGTCGTGCCCTGCGCGAACCCGTCAGCGGTGTTCGACCAGGTCCTCCCCCCACCGCCACCGGTGGTCGGCCCGGAGGTCGCACCGCTCACGGAGTTGAACGACCACTGCATCCGCGCGACATCCGAGCACGTCTCCTCGACGATCGGATTGTTCCCCGCCGTCGACCCGTCCTTGTCCGAAACGCACAACCCGGTCGCGACCGACTTCACCAGGTACTTCCCCGACGCGGCGGTGGACGCCGTGAACGTCCACAACTGGTTCGCCTTCGTCCCGTCACCGCAGCCGTACTGCTGCAGCTGCGTGCCCGAGGTGGTCGAGGACGACGGCACGTCGATGCACCGCCCACTGTTCACATTGGCCAGGTTGAACTGAGCACCGCGCGCGACCGCCGTCCACTGCTGGTCCTTCGCCGCCGCGTTGCACGCGACCTGGACGAGCAGCGCGCTGTTGTCCAGCGAGGCGCCCACGACGTCGATGCACTTGCCCGAGGCGCCGGACGCCAGGGTATACACCCCGCCGCCGACCGGGGCGGTAGCCGCCTCCGACGGCCAGACGGCGACCGTCAGCACGGTCACGGGAACCACGGCGGCGGCCGCGGCGAGGGCGAACTTCCGTCGAATGTTCACAGCGGGTTCCATCCGTCCGTGCCGGCCAGGTACTTCTGCGGGGTGTAGTTCGCCGCCTGCGCGTCGCTGAGCTGCGGCCGGTTGCTGTTCGTGCCGGCCCCGGCGCCGGTGTTGCGGTACTCCAGGAACCGCGCGTTCTTCCACGAGTTGGTGCTCATGTCCGTCCACGGCTGGCTGGTCCTGATCGTGGCGCTCAGGTTCGACTCCCGGTACAGCACCTGCGCGTCGGCCCGCCACGGCCGGCCGAGCTGGGTCACGTTGTTCGCCGCGCCGGTGATCGTCGACTGGTAGAACAGCAGGCCGTACATCTTCGTGTTCGGCGTGCTGGCCGCGGTGATCGGGCCGCCGGTGGAGCGCTTCTCGTAGATCGAGCAGCCCTGGAACACCGCCGTGCCGCCGCCGAAGATGAAGTCGACGGTCCCCTCGACGTACGAGTTCTTGATCAGCGTGCGCGCGGAGTCGGCCAGGTAGAACGTGTCCTGGTCGCCGAGCAGCCGCACGTTGAGCAGCTGCGAGCGGTCCGCGCTCAGGTTCAGCGCGAGCGCCTGGTCACCGGTGTCCGACGAGTTCTCGTCGAAGTCGTTGGACATCGTCAGGTTGGTCGCGACGAAGTCGTGGCCGTTGACGAACAGCGTGGCGCTGCCCGACGTGCCGTACGTGCCGGCGTTGTGGTTGTTCACGATGACCGTGTTCGACGGGCCGGACCCGAGCCCCTGCAGCGTGATGAAGGGCTTGTTGGCCGGGATGGTGACGATCTCGCGGTACGTGCCGGCCTTGATGGTGATGGTCCGCCGGCTGGTGTTGTTCGCGGGAACGGCGTCGATCGCGGCCTGCACGGTCCGGTACGTGCCCGACCCGTCGGCGGCCACCGTCGGCTTGGTCCCGGTGCCGGTGGTCGGCCCGGAGGTCGCACCGCTCACGGAGTTGAACGACCACTGCATCCGCGCGATGTCCGAACAGGTCTCCTCGACGATCGGATTGTTCCCCGCCGTCGACCCGTCCTTGTCGCTGACGCACAGCCCGGTCGCCACCGACTTCACGAGGTACTTCCCGGAGGCGGCCGAGGAAGCCGTGAACGTCCACAACTGGTTCGTTTTCGTCCCGTCGCCGCAGCCGTACTGCTGCAGCTGGGTGCCCGAGGTGGTCGAAGCGGACGGCACGTCGATGCACCGCCCACTGTTCACATTCGCCAGGTTGAACTGACCACTGCGCGCAACGGCCGTCCACTGCTGATCCCGCGCGGCGGCGTTGCACGCCACCTGGACGAGCAACGCACTGTTGTCGAGGGATGCACCCACGACGTCGATGCACTTGCCCGAGGCGCCGGAGGCCAGGGTGTACACCCCGCCGCCGACCGGGGCGGTAGCCGCCTCCGACGGCCAGACGGTCACGGCGAGGACGGTGGCGGGCACCACGGCCGTGACGGCGGCCGCGGCGATGAAGCGGGGTCGGACGCGCCGGCGGACACCGGCGCCAGGGGGTGGGGGCATGTCGTCCTCATCTCGAGGCGGGGGCAAAGACTGACAGCCCCGTAGATGACGCACCCACCCGGCCGATAACGAGAACCGACGACATTTATCGGCGTCGCTGCAGTACCGGCGAAACTTTCACGACTCCGACATCGAGGCGCCCATGCCGTTGCCGGTGGTCAGGAAGTCGGTGACCGGCAGGGTGCCGTCCGCGCGCCGGGCGCCCTCGGCCACGGCCGGGTCGGTGGAGCGGAACATCGACGCGCTCCAGCTGCCCTCGTCCCACGTGTTGCGGCTGGTGTGCACGCCCGCGCCCATGCTGACCGAGTCGTCGTTGCCGATGGCCACGTTCGCGCGCAGCGTCGCCGGGGTCGCCGCCATGCCGAAGCCGGTGGCGCCGTTGCGGTAGGCGGTGTTGTTGGACAGCCGCAGCTCCGCCGGGTTGCCGCCGTCGGCGAACCCGTCGTGCCCGTTCTCCCAGGCCGCGTTGTGCCGCACGCTGTGGCTCGCGCCGACGACCGGGCTGCCGCCGCCGAACGTGAAGCCGTTGCCGTTGCCGCGCCAGCCGGACACGTTCCAGCGGTTCACGCCGTTGCCGAAGGCCCAGTTGTGCTGGATGTCGATCGGGCCGGCGAACTCGCCGAAGTCGAAGCCGTCGTCGGCGTTGTCGAACGCCCGGCAGCCGCGCACCACGTTGCCGTCCCCGGAGCCGAACTTGATGCCCAGCCCGATCCCGGACTGGCCCTGGTCGGCCGGGTTGTGGTTGGCCCAGAAGTCGCTGTCGAGGACCTGGTTGCCGGTGGTGCCCGCGCCGCGCAGGGTCAGCCCGGACTCGACGTTGTCGTGCAGCGACAGGCGCTGGAACACGTTCTGCTCGCACGACAGGCACACGTACGCGTGGCTGGCCGAGTTCTTGATTTCGAGCCCCTGCACGGTCCAGTAGCTGCCGTGCTGCGTGATCGCCCACTTGTCCGCCGGGATGCGAGCGGCGTCGATGACCGGGCGCTCGTCGCGGTAGGAGCTGAGGGTGATGCGGTGCCCGGCGTCCCCGTCGGTGTCCAGGACGATCGGCGCGGTCGGCCGGTAGGTGCCGCCGCGCAGCGCGATCGTCTGGCCGGGCCGCACCACCGCGGCCGCCTTGTTCAGCGTGGCGAACGGGTGCTCGAGGCTGCCGTCGCCGGCGTCGTCGCCGCCGGGTGCGACGAAGTACCCCGCGAGCACCGGAGCCGGCCCGGCCGCGGCCGCCGAGCCGGAGACCGCGGGCGGCTCGGGTGCGACCGCTCCCCCGGGCCGCGCGGACGCGGCGATGTCCGCCGGGCGGTGCTCGCCCGGCAGCGGCGTCTCGTACACCGCGAAGGCCAGCCCCCCGCCCGCCACCACCACGACCGCGGCAACGGCGGCCGCCTTGGTCTGCACGAAATGCTGTACGAAATGCGGCAGCGTCCCGATCTTGAAGGGGGCGAACACCGGCAGCGCCGCGATCCCCGGCAGCAGCTTCTCCGGGGCGAGCAGGTCGCCCGACAGCGCCGAGCAGCGCCGGCAGTCCCGCACGTGCCGGGTGATCCGCTTGCGCCACAGCGCGTCGGCGGTGCCGTCCCACGCCTTGACCACCTCCCCCAGCTCGGGGCAGCGCGGCGAGGCGTGCAGGGCCCGGACGAGTCCGCGGGCGGAGTCGAGCTGGGCCCGCATGCGCTGGACCCGTACCGCGGCGTGGGTGGGTTTGAGCTTGACCGCCGCCGCCAGTTCGGCCCTGGTCAGCTCGCCCGTCGCCTCCTGCCACCACAGCGCGAGCAGGTGCCGGTCGGCGTCGTCCAGCCACCGGGTCGCCTCGGCCAGCTCCCGCCGCTGCCCGGTCAGCATCAGCCCGGTGAGGCTGCGCTCCTCGAACTCGCCGCCCGGATCGGGCAGCTCCTCCGGTATCTCCCGGGCCGGCGGATGCCGCCGGGTCGCGCCGCGGCGGTGCATCTGGATCTGCCGGTAAGCGATCGCCACCACCCAGGACCGGAACCGGGCCGGCTCCCGCAGCCCCGGCAGCCCCCGCACGACCTGGATCATCGTCTCCTGGACGAGGTCGTCGGCGTCGGCGTGGCGGTGCAGGGCGCGGCCGATGACGTTGGCGACGAGCGGCAGGTGCGCGGCCACGAGCTCCTCGAGCGCGCGCTCGTCCCCGCGCTGTGCGGCCAGGACGAGCGAGGTCGTGTCCCGCACCGGCACGGTCTCACCCTGCGTCACCGCTGTTCCCTCCGACCCGCGGCACCGGCGCCGGCGGTCGGAAAGCCGCCCGGCACCCCTGGCCGAGCCGTATGTTGGCACACCACAACAGGCCTGTAAAGGCGCCGTAACATCGGGTTCAGCGAATGCCCGAAAAGATGTTATCGCTCTCATCCCGGCGGCATCTACAGAGTGCGGGCTCCATGCACACTACGGAGCGTGACAATGCCGCGCTGGACGTCCCGTGGCACGCTGGATGGGTGCCGGAGCGCTGGAGGGTGGTGTGGGACGTCGTGCGGCGGCGGCTCACACGCATGGCCCGCACCCCGCACGAACGGCGTTCGGTCGCGTTTGTGCTGCTCGTGCTCACCGGCGCGATCTGGGGCGTGGCCTCCGCGCCGCCGCTGCTGCGGGTGCCCGGGCCACCGCCGGAGCCGCCGTCCCCCGAGGCCGTGCTGGCGATCGAGCAGGGCCGGCCGGTGGGGTACGAGATCGGCGGTATCGACATCTCCAGCCATGACCACCGCAAGTTCACCGTGCACTGGCCGACCGAGGTGGCCGCCGGGAGCGAGTTCGTCTACATCAAGGCGACCGAGGGGCTGTCCTACGTCAACCCGCACTTCGCGGCCGACTACACGGCGGCCCGCGCGGCCGGGCGGTACGTGGGGGCCTACGTCTACGCGCGGCCGGACAAGGGCGACCCGGTCGGGCAGGCCGAGCACTTCCTGCGCCACGCCCGCTACACCCGCGACGCGCGGACCCTCGTGCCGTTCGTCGACCTGGAGTGGCCCTACGCCGGGGTGAAGTCCGGGCCCTGCTACAACCTGACCCCGGCCCAGATGCGGGCCTGGATCGGCGCGTTCATCGGCCGCATCGAGCGCGAGATCGGCCGCAAGCCGATGATCTACACGAACACCTACTGGTGGAACCCGTGCACCGGCAACGACACCTCCTACGGCGACTACCCGCTCGACATCGCCAACTACACGAAGGGCCCGCCGAAGCTGCCCGCCGGATGGTCGACGTTCGCCCTGTGGCAGTACGTGCCGGGCAACCCCGACGAGGCCCACAGCCACGACCGCGACGTGGTCAACGGCGGCTCCGAGGGCCTCAGATCGCTCGCGTCCTGAAGAGCTTCCAGGTGTACCCGTACGGATCCGTCAACTCGCTGTAGCGCTCGCCCCACGCGGCCTCGACCGGCCCGTGGGTGAGCGTGCAGCCGGCCGCCCGGGCTCGCCCGGTGGCCGCGTCCACGTCGTCGACCTCCAGCCCGACGACCACGCCCAGCCCGCGCGGCCCCCGCTTGACCAGCGCCTCCTGGGCCGCGTCGGCGTACGGCAGCTCGTCGAGCGAGTCGGCCAGCAGCTGCAGCGGCCCGCGGCGCAGCACCACCATGGCGTCGAGGCGGGCGAACACCGCGAACCCGAGCGCCTCGTACAGCCGGGCGGCCGCGTCCACGTCGGGCACCCGCAGGCCGATCCGGACCGGCGGTTCGGCGCTCACGGCTTGCGGGCGACGCCGCCGTACAGGGCCGCCTGCGCGTCGGTGAGCGGGTGGGTCGCGTCCGGCCGCCACTGCAGGATCGGGACCACGCCCGGGTCGACCAGGTCGAGGCCGTCGAAGAAGCGGGTGACCTCGGCCCGGTCGCGCAGCCGGGAGGTGATCCCCTGGGCGCGCATGATCGCGGCGAACCGGCCCCACTCCTCGGGCTCGAAGTCCGCGGTGATGTGCGAGAGCACCAGGTAGCTGCCGCTGGGCAGGGCGGCCATGAGCCGGCGGACGAGCTCGTACGGCTCGTCGTCGTCATCCACGAAGTGCAGGATCGCGAACAGCAGCAGCGCCACCGGCCGGTCGCGGTCGAGGTGCTCCCAGAACTCGCCCTTGATCTCCTGCAGGGTCGCGTCCACGTAGGCGGTGTACCCCTCCGGCGCGCTGGTCAGCAGGGCCCGGGCGTGGGTGAGCACGATCGGGTCGTGGTCGACGTACACGATCCGCGACTCCGGCGCGATGCCCTGCGCGATCTCGTGGACGTTGGGCGAGGTCGGCAGGCCGGTGCCGATGTCGAGGAACTGCCGCACGCCCGCGTCGGCCAGGTACTTCACGGTGCGGGCCAGGAACGCGCGGTTCTGCAGCGGCGCGGTGGCCGCGTTCGGGTTGACCTTCAGCCCGGCCTGGGCCGCGGCCCGGTCGACGGCGAAGTTGTCCTTGCCGCCGAGCAGGTAGTCGTACACCCGCGCGGGGTGGGGTCGGCCGGTGTCGAACGGCGCCGCCATCGTCGAAGCTCCTCCGGTTTTGGTACAGCCTGCTGTACCCGCGTCGGCCAGTGTGCTGCATCGCCCGTCGTCGAAGCGAACCCTAGCGTTTTTCCCAGGGTTCCGGGGGCTCGTACAAACGGAGGGATCGAACATGTCCGTCATGGCTGCGGCGGTGCGCGTGGAGGCGCTGACCCGCACGTACGGCACGGGGACGCAGGCGGTGCACGCCCTCGCCGGCGTCGACGCCGCGTTCGCGCGGGGCACATTCACGGCGGTCATGGGCCCGTCGGGCTCCGGCAAGAGCACGCTGCTGCAGACCGCGGCCGGCCTGGACCGCCCGACGTCGGGCCGGGTCTTCGTCGGCGACACGGAGCTGTCCCGGCTGTCCGAGCGGCGCCTGACGGAGCTGCGCCGGGGCCGGATCGGCTTCGTCTTCCAGGCGTTCAACCTGATCGCCGCGCTGAGCGTGGCCGAGAACATAGAGCTGCCGCTGCGCCTGGCCGGGGTGCGGCCCGACCCGGCGTGGCTGGCCCACGTGGTCGCGCGGGTCGGCCTCGGCGAGCGGCTGCGGCACCGCCCGGCCGAGCTGTCGGGCGGCCAGCAGCAGCGGGTGGCGATCGCCCGGGCCCTGGCCGCCCGCCCCGACGTGGTCTTCTGCGACGAGCCGACGGGCGCGCTGGACACGAACACCGCGGCCGACGTGCTGGCGCTGCTGCGCGGGATCGTCGACGAGCACGGCCAGACGGTGGTGATGGTGACCCACGACCCGGTGGCCGCCTCCTACGCCGACCGCGTCGTCGTCCTCGCCGACGGCCGGATCGTGCGCGACCTGCCCCAGCCGGGCACCGCGCGGATCGCCGCGCTGCTCGCCTCCCTGGACCGGCGCACGCCGGTGCTGGAGGGCTGAGCGATGCGGCGGCTGGCGTTGCAGATGCTGCGCAACCGGCCCGGTTCGGCGATCGCGACGCTGCTCGCGCTCACCGCCGGGGCCGTGATCCTCACCGCGATGGGGGCGCTGGTCGAGTCGGGCCTGCGCTATGCGCCCCCGCCCGGCCGCTATGCCGGCGCGGACCTCGTCGTCGCCCGGCCCGACGTCACCATCACCAGCCGCGACTTCGACGGCGAGGAACAGCGCAGCACGATCGCGCTTCCCGAAGGCGGCACGGTACCGGTGGAGCTGGCTTCGAAGATTCGCGAGCTCCCCGGCGTGGCGTCGGCGGCGGTCGACGACACCGTCCCGGTCCTGGTCGGCGGCTCGATGGTCGAGGGCCACGGATCGCCGGATGTGCGCGCCGACGATGCGCTGGTCGCGGACGCGCGGCTCGGCCTCGCGCCCGGCTCCACCGTGGACGTGGTGGTGGGCGGCGAGCCGCGGCGGTTCCGCGTCGACGGCGTCGTGTCAGGAGCGGCCCCCGCGGTGTACTTCACTGAGGCGCGCATGGCCGCGCTCTCCCCGCACCCCGGCCGCGCGTACGCCATCACCGTCAAGGTCGCGCCCGGCACCTCGGCCGGCAGCCTGATCGATCCGATCGCCAAGCTGGCCGGCCCCGACGCGTCGGTGTACGCCGGCTCCGACGTCGGCCGGGCCCTGCGCTCCGACCACCGCGCCGCCGCCGAGCTGCTGGTCCTCGCCGGTGGGAGCTTCGGCGGGTACGTCGTCATCCTCGTCGTCTTCGTCGTCGCCGGCACCGTCGGCCTGTCCGTCCGCCACCGCCGCCGCGAGCTGGCGTTGCTGCGGGCGATCGCGGCCACCCCCGGCCAGGCCCGCCGCCTGATCATGGCCGAGGCGGGCCTGGCCGGGCTCCTCGCGGTTGCGCTGGGCGTCCCGCTCGGCCTGCTCGCGGCCCGCTGGGTGCGCGGCGAGCTGGTCGGCCGCGGCTTCATCCCGGCGTCGTTCCCGATGGTGCCGGGCGCGATCGGCGCCGCGGCGGTGGCGCTGCTGACGGTCGCGTCGGCGGTCCTCGCGGCGCTGATCGCCGCCCGCCGGATCACCCGCGTCCGCCCCGCCGAGGCGCTGGGCGAGGCCGCGGTCGAACCGGCGCGCGGCGGCCGGGTCCGGCTGATCTCCGGCCTCGTGGTGCTGGCCGGCGCGGCCACCTCGAGCTCCTTCACCGTGGCCGCGACCGGCCAGGCCGCCCTCGCCGGCGCCATCGGCATGCTGTACCTCTTCGTCACCGCCGTCGCCCTGCTCGCCCCCTGGATCAACGGGTACGCCGCCCGGGTCCTGGCCCGGCCGCTGCGCGCGATCTGGGGCACCAGCGGCTACCTGGCCGCCGCCAACCTGCGCGCGAACGCCCGCGGCGCCGCCGCCGTCCTGACCGCGCTGGTGCTGTCCGTCGGCTTCGGCGGCTCGGTGTGGTTCGTGCAGAACAACCTGGAGCGCGGCACGGTGGACCAGAGCCGCGCGGGCCTCGTCGCCGACCGGGCCCTGATCGCCCCGGCGGGCCTGCCCCCGACGGTGGCCGACGAGGTGCGCCGCCTGCCGGGCGTGCGGGCCGCGACCGGCCTGTCCCACACCGCGGTCGTGGTCACCGCGATGGGCGAGCCGGAGGCGGCGCCGGCGCAGGTGGTGGACCCGGCCGGCCTCGCGGAGCTCATGGACCTGCGGGTGACCGAGGGGAGCCTCGACAAGCTGGCGGCGGGCACGGTCGCGGTGTCGTCGCTGCGCGCGGCCACGCAGGGCTGGCACGTCGGCTCACGCGCCGACGTGCGCCTCGGCGACGGTACCCCGCTGACCCTGACCGTCGCCGCGATCTACGACCGCGGCCTGGGCTTCGGCGACCTCACCCTGGCCCGCGCCACGGTCGCCGGCCACACCGCGGCGACCACCGACGAGGCGGTGCTCGTCAAGGGCGACGCGGATCTGACCGCGCTCGCGGCCCGCTACCCGGGCGCCCGGGTCGCCGCCGCCGGCGAGCTCACCGCGAAGGTCGGGCACGACCTCGCCGTCAGCGCCTGGCTCAACCGGCTGCTGATCGGCGTCATGGTCGGCTACGCGGCCCTGGCGGCGGCGAACGTCATGGTCATGGCGGCGCTGTCCCGGCGGCGGGAGCTGGCGCTGCTGCGGCTCGCGGGCGTGACCCGCGGGCAGGCGGCGCGGATGGTGCGCGCCGAGCAGGCCGGGCTCCTGGGTACCGCGCTGCTGCTCGGCGTCGCGATCGCCGCGGTCACGCTGACGGCCGTCGTGCGGGCGCTGACCGGGAGCGCGGTGCCGTACGTGCCGCCGCTGGGCTGGGTCCTCGTCCTCGGCGGGGCGACCGCGCTCGCGCTGGTGACCACGATCCTGCCGATCGGCCGGCTGCTGCGGGCGCCGCTGATGGAGAACATCGGTCAGCGGGAATGAGCGCGCCAGGGCCGCAGCCGGGGCCACCAGCCCGGCACGGCCCGGCAGTACTCCTCGTACTCGGCCCCGAACTGTTCCCGCAGCGCCGGCTGCTCGTACCCGAGCACGAACGCGACCATCGCCGCCCCCATCACCGCGGCGTAGCCGAGCAGGACCGGCTGCCACAGGATCGCCGCCTGGCCGAGGATGGCGGCGACGACCGCGAGGTACATCGGATTGCGCACGAACCGGTAGATGCCGGTCACGACCAGGCGCTCGGGCGCCGCGATCGGGGCCGGCGTCCCCAGCCCGTCGACGACGAACCGGACGAACGCCTGCACCAGGAACACCGTCCCGGCCACCAGCACCAGCACGCCGAGCAGCCGCACCGGCAGCCAGGACCCGAACGGCAGCCGCAGCCGCCACCCGGTCAGCAGCCACGGGCCCAGGCCGGCGACGGTGCCGGGGGCGAGCGCGAAGAACACGGCGGACCCGGTGGCGGCGGCACTCCTGCGCATGGCGGCTCTCCCTACGACACGGCGGCGGTGCTGTGGCGGACGATCAGCTCGGTCGCCAGCTCGACCCGCGGCGTCTCGATGGTCTCGCCGTGGGCCATGCGCAGGACGGTACGCGCGGCCAGCAACCCCATCTCCGCCAGCGGCTGGCGCACCGTGGTCAGCGGCGGCGACGCCCAGCGGCTCTCCGGCAGGTCGTCGAAGCCGATCACCGACACGTCGTCGGGCACCCGCAGGCCGCGCAGGCGGACCGCCTCGTACGCCCCGAACGCCATCTGGTCGCTGGACGCGAAGATCGCCGTCGGCGGCTCCGGCAGCGACAGCAGCGCGGCCGCGCCCGAGCAGCCGGACTCGTGGTAGAAGTCGCCCTGCTGGATCAGGCCGGGGTCCATCTCCAGGCCCGCCGCCGCCAGGGCCGCGCCGTAGCCGTCGAGCCGGGCGCGGCTGCACAGCAGGCGCTTCGGGCCGGCGATGAAGCCGATCCGCCGGTGGCCCAGCGACAGCAGGTGCTCGGTCGCGCGCAGGCCGCCGGCCCAGTTCGTCGCGCCGACCGTCGGTACGTCGATCGTCGGCACGCCGGCCGGGTCGATCACCGCCAGGGGGATGTCGAGGCGGCGCAGCTCGGCGTGCAGCGGCGGGGTGACGTCGGAGGTCACGAAGATGACGCCGTCGGTGGCGCGGGCGCGCAGGTTCTGCAGCCACTGCCGGGCCGAGGCCGGCTTGTCGTGGATCGCGGAGACGACGGTGCCGATCCCGGTGGCGTGCGCGACCTCCTCGACGCCGCGGATGATCTCCACCGCCCACGGGCTGTCGAGGTCGTTGAAGACCAGGTCGATGAGGTTCGCGGCGGGCTTGTTGCGGGCCGTGCGGCGGCGGTACCCGTGCTCGCGCAGGATCGCCTCCACCCGCTCGCGGGTCTGCGGCGAGACGTCGGAGCGCCCGTTGAGCACCCGGGACACCGTTGGCACGGAGACGCCGGCCTCCCGCGCGATCGCGGTGATGGTCACCCTGCCTGCGTCCTCGACGGTCACGAGCTCCCCCTCATCGTTTTCGATATTTTCGCACGCCGGTGTTTTCCGAAACCAACCCCGGAAGTTTCACGACCCGATCAAGCACCCTCGCACGTCGTGGCTGCTGAAGCGGTACAGGCCGGAACGGAAATCTTTGACAGCGCGCGAACGGCCGCCCAATACTGGCGCCATCGATATCCGTCTACTCGGTCCGCCCCAGCCGGGTCACGGCACGCTGCTGCCCTGTTGAGGAGGAAACGCGCGCACATGAGCAACCGCAACCGCATCCTGATCGCCGCCCTCGCGCTCGCCGCGGGGGCCACGTTCGCCGTCGGCGTGGTCGGGGCCACGCCGGCCCGGGCCGCCACCCTGCAACGGGTACGTCGGGCTCACCTTCGACGACGGCCCGTCCAACGACAAGACCCCGGCCATCCTCAACGCCCTGCGCCAGAACGGCCTGCGGGCGACCATGTTCAACGAGGGCCAGTTCGCCGCCTCCGCCCCGGCCCAGGTCCGGGCGCAGGTCAGCGCGGGCATGTGGGTCGGCAACCACAGCTACACCCACCCGCACCTGATCCAGCAGAGCCAGGCCCAGATCGACTCGGAGATCTCCCGGACCCAGCAGGCGATCGCCAACGCCGGCGGCGGCACCCCGCGGCTGTTCCGCCCGCCGTACGGCGAGACGAACGGCACCCTGCAGTCCGTCGAGCAGAAGTACGGCCTGCGCGAGATCATCTGGGACGTCGACTCCCAGGACTGGAACGGCGCGAGCGTGGACGCGATCGTCGCGGCCAACGCCCGGCTCACCAACGGCCAGATCATCCTCATGCACGAGTGGCCGGCCAACACCCTGGCCGCGATCCCGCGCATCGCCCAGGGCCTGGCGAGCCGCAACCTCTGCGCCGGCATGATCTCCCCGTCCACCGGCCGGGCGGTCGCACCCGACGGCGGCGGCACCCCTCCCGGCGGCGGTGGAGGAACCACACCACCACCCCAGGGCGGCTCGTGTACCGCGACGCTCTCGGCCGGCCAGCGCTGGTCCGACCGGTACAACCTCAACGTCACCGTCTCCGGCTCGAACGCGTGGACCGTGACGATGAACGTGCCGAGCCCGGCGAAGATCAGCGCGACGTGGAACGTGAACGCGACCTGGACCAGCTCGCAGGTCATGGTCGGCAAACCGAACGGCAGCGGCAACACGTTCGGCGTCACCATCATGGCCAACGGCAACTGGAACTGGCCGTCCGTCTCCTGCAGCGCGTGACACCATCGACCGGCGGCTTGCAGCGCGGTGCAATCGCGCTGCAAGCCGGCGGTCCTAGCGTGCGCGCATGCGGTCGAAGCTGGTTGCGTGGTACGGCATCGCGCTCGCGATCGCCATCGGGATCTACGGCGGCGGGCTGATCGGCTCGGCGCGGGCCGACGGCTGGGCGGCCGCGTTCGGCGCGATCGGCGCGGTGGGCTGGTTCCGCTCCGCCCGGGGCCGCGCCCGGCCGGCGCTCGCGGGATTCGTCGTCGCCGCCGCGATCCAGGCCGGACTCGGCTCGGGCATCCTGATCCGGTACCTCTGGCAGCACCCCGGCAGCGTTCCGGCCTGGCTGGCGCTCGTGGCGCCGCTGGCGGTCCTGACGATCCCGTTGCGGGCGGGCGGGGTTGAGGGCGGGCACCTGCGGTACCGACGCAGCCTTGGTCTTTGGGTCTTTGCTCTTGCCATCGGCTGGGGACTGCTCGCGCCCGGGCCGCTCGGCGTCGGCATTGCGTTTGTGCTCGGGTTCGCCGCGGCGTTCGCCGTGTGCAGCGTCGCCTTCGAGTCGAATCTGGCCGGGTGGCTGGCCTTTCCCGCCGCACTGGTGCTCGCGTTCACCGGGCCGCTCGGCGCGCAGCCGCTGTGGCTGAGCGTTTTCGGCGAAAGCGAGCAGTGCCGGGTGCTCGACTACGACACGAACCTGCGCAGTTCGCGCGGGAGGTCGTCGACGAACTACGAGTACACGCTCACGTGCGGCCGTTTGGCGACCGGCCGGCACCATGCGGTCGGCTCGATGGTGACGGTCGTGTTCGATCGCACCGGCGTCGTGCGCCCGTCGTTCGCCGCGGACCGCCCGACCGGCGGCGCGGCGCTCTGGCTGTGGATCGGCGTGCTGGTGCCGGTCGCGGCCCTGGGAGCGTTCGCGCTGGGCCGCGCCAAAGTGCACCCGGATCGCCACATATAGCGACGACACGACATACATCAAGTAACGAACTAAGCCGAACGGCCGATCCTGCAACGGTTCCCGGCGATGTCAACATTCATGGCGACAGATGTTCGTTCACGGGGGCTCTGCAGACAGGAGCGCACCGTGCTGGTGGATCGCGTCGTCGTGCCGTTCGAGGGCCGCGGGGCCGGAACCGGGCCGCTGGCCTGGGGACAGCAGCAGGTCTGGGAGGCGATGCTCGACATCGGGTCCTCGCTGCCGATGGGCGGCGTGGTCGCGGTCGAGGACGGGCGCACGGTGGACGATTTCGTGCGCGAGTTGCGGTTCCACATGTCGCGGTACCCGTCGATGCGCACCCTGCTGCGCTTCGGCGACGACGGCGCGGTCACCCAGGAGGTGTTCGGATCCGGCGAGGCGGTGCTCGAGATCCACGAGGCCGCGGACGGTGCGGATCCGGGCGCGGTGGCCGAGGCGCTCGCGGCGCAGTGGCGGGAGCGCAAGTTCGAGTACGACACCGAGTGGCCGCTGCGCATGGGCGTGGTCCGGCGCGGCGGAACGGTCACGCACGTCGTCGCGCTCATGTGCCACATCGCGGCCGACCTCGGCGGCGTCGAGGTGATGATGCGCGACCTGGCTGCGGCCGACCCCGCGCCCTACACGGCGCTCTCGCCGGTGGAACTCGCGCAGGCGCAGCGGGAACCGGCGATGCTGCGGCACACGGCGGCGGCGATGCGGTACTGGGAGAACCAGCTGCGCAGCGTCCCCGTCAGCCTGCTCGGCGACGCCGTCGACCGGGGCGATCCCACGTTCTGCCGCATCTACTGGGAGTCCCGCGCCCTGTACCTCGCGTCGGCCCGGGTCTGCGCGCGCGTCGGGGCCGACCCGGCGTGGGTGCTGCTCGCGGCGATCGCGACCGGGCTGGACAAGGCGGTGCCGGGGCGCGGCCCGTTCGTGGCGCTGGGGATCATCGGCAACCGGTTCCGCCCCGCGCTGCGCGAGGTGGTCAGCCCGCTCACCCAGGACGGCCTGTGCGTGCTCGACGTCGCCGGCACCACGCCCGACGAGGCGATCGCGCGGGCGCGGACGGCGTCGATGAGCGCGTCGAAGTACGCCTACTACGACCCGGCGGCGCGCGAGGAGCTGTTCGAGCGGCTGGCCCGGGACCGGGGGGCGCGGCCGGATCTGCGGGTGCTGTACAACGACCGCCGCTTCGGCCCACCGCCCGCCCCTTCTGACGAGGATCCGCGGGAGGCCCTGCCCCTGACCACCCGGACGGTGGAGCCGGCGACGTTCCTCGGCCCCAAGCTCATGTTCCACGTCGAGGAGGTGCCGGACGTGGTGCGGATGATCGTCGAGGTGGACACGCGGTACCTGTCCCTGCCCGCCGCGCAGCGCCTGCTGGACGAGGCGGAGGCCTTCGGCGTGGCCGCTGCGTAGCTTCTTGGTGGCGTGGCCCTCGTACGCTCGGTGACACGTCGCGGGGGAGGCGGCCATGCAGATCACCGAGGTGAGCGTGCTGGGCGTGCGGTCGGCGGTGGTGGTGCTGCGCCACCGCCGCACGCCGCTGCGGTTCGTGCTCGTGCCCACCATCCACATGGGACGGCCGGAGTACTACCGGCGCATCGCCGCCAGGATCGGCGCCTCGCAGGTCATCGTGGCCGAGACGTACGACGGGCCCAGCTCGACCGGGCTCGCGTACGTCACGGCCATGCGCCTGACCCGCCAGCGCTGCGCGGCCGGCCTGGTGCACCAGAACATCGACTACGCGGCCCTGGGCGTGCCGACCGTGTGGCCGGACGGCAACCTCGTCCGCGGCGGCCGACGCGACCGGCTGCCCATCGTCGGCTGGCTCGACGTGCTGCTGCTCACCCCGGCCCTGACGGTGAGCATGGCCGTCGGCGGCCGGGACACCGTGCTGGGATGGCGCTACGAGGTCAACGACGACGACGAGCCGCGGCTGCGCTTCCTCAACCGGACGCTGCTGATCGAGCGGGACAAGTCGCTCGCGGCGGCGCTGACCAAGCTGCACACCGAGCGCGCGTCCGAGGACATCGAGGTCGCGGTCGTGTACGGCGCCGCGCACATGCCGGCCGTCGTGCGCACCCTCGCCGGGCGGCTGGGCTACCGCCCGTTGCGCGGCGGCGACTGGCTGACCGCGATCCCGTTCTAATGCTCCGGCAGCGCCGCGTCCGCCGTCGAGGCGTGCCGCGGGATGAACACCGCGAGCACTGCCGCCCCGACCGCGGCGCCGGCGCAGATGGCGAACAGGATGCGGTACCCGCCGAGCGACGGCAGTTCATGCCCGGCGAGGGAAATCGTCTGCGCGGCCAGGATCGCCCCGCCGATCGCGCTGGCCAGAGAGCTGCCGACGCTGCGGAACAGCGCGTTGAGCCCGTTCGCGGCGGCCAGCTCGGAGCGCGGCGCGGCGTGGATGATGAGGCCGGGCATGGCCGCGTACGCGATGCCGGTCCCCGCCCCGGAGATGGTGGCCCCGAGCACGACCTGCCACAGCGAGTCGACGAGCACCATCCGGGTGGCGAACCCGGCCGCGATGATGAGCGACCCGACGATGAGCGCCGTGCGCGGCCGCAACCGGGCGGACAGCGGCGAGAGCAGCAGCATCGCGATACCGCCGGGCAGCATGCAGAGTCCCCCGGCGAGCACGGACTGCCCGAACCCGTACCCGGTGGCGGCCGGCGCCTGCACGTACGACGCGGTCCCGATGAGCGTGGCGAACAACGCGAACCCGACGCACAGCGACGCGATGTTCGTGAGCAGCAGCGAGGGCCGCGCGGTCGTGCGCACATCGACCAGAGGCGAGCGCAACCGCAGCTCGACGAGCACGAAAACGAGCAGCAGTACGGCCGCCGCCCCGAGCAGTCCGAGCGTCCACGGGCTGGTCCACCCCCACGAGGCGCCCTGGGCGAGCGGCAGCAGCAGCGCCAGCATGGCCGCCCCGAGCAGCGCGGTCCCGATCAGGTCCATGCGCCCCTTGGCCACGCGCGCCGGTTCCCGCACGAGCAGCACGATCCCGGGCACCGTGAGCAGCCCGCCGCCGACGCAGACCCAGAACAGCACGTGATAGTCGGCGTACTGCGCGATCAGCCCGGCCAGCGGCAACCCGAGCGCCCCGCCGACGCCGAGCATGGCACTGATGAGCGCGATCCCGGCCGGGGCATGCCCCCGGGGCAGCGACACCCCGATGAGACTGATGCTGAGCGGCACGGCGGCCACGGCCAGCCCGACCACGGACCGTCCCACGATCATGGTCGTCAGGTCGTTCGCCAGCGCGCAGATGAGCGATCCGACCACCAGCGCCCCGATGGTCACGAGCAGCATGCGGCGCGTCCCGAACAGGTCCCCGAGCCGCCCGAACGCGGGGACCGCGACCGCCCCGACGAGCAGCGTCGAGGTGAGCAGCCAGGCGACCCCGTCCTGCCCGGCGTTCAGGTCCACGGCCAGCTCGGACAGCACCGGCACCAGCAGCGACTGGGTGAGCGACACCATGAGCGCGGCGGTACCGATGACCAGCACGACGACCAGCTGCCGCCCACTCCAGCCGGCGCGCTCCGGCTCCGTTCCCGGTGCGGCGGACGTCTGCGCGGCGGGCTTGGTGTGGGTCACCGCCAGAGCCTGCCACGAGACGCCCGCCGCGCGGATCGCCGTGCGGCACACCTCACACGCGCGGGCGGTACTCCTCGTAGCCGACGCCGTCGCTGGTGACGCGCATGGAGTCGCCGGCGGTGACGGTGTAGCGGCCGTCGGGCCCGGCCACGGCCTGCGGCGGCAGGTCGACCGGGGCGATCGAGTCCGCGCGCTCGGCCGACCAGAGCACCCCGCCGTCGGTGGTGAACTGCCGCGAGGTCATCCGCGATCCGGCGTACTCCCAGTTCACGGTCAGCACCGCGCGGCGGCCGTCCACGGACTCCCGGGTCACGCTCATCGGCGCCCCGCCCGGCTCCGCTCCGAACGGCCGGGTGACCACCCAGTGCGCACCCCGGTCCTGGCTGACGGCAACTGCCGCCGCCCCGTCGCGGGACCCGAGCAGCCACCACCCGGCCGCGGCCGGCATCCGCACCAGCGCCCGCGCGGCGAACCGCTCGGGCGGCGACGCGAGCGGCCGGGCCGTGCGGGCCGCCGGATCGATCACCGTCGGCATGCACGTCTCCCCGCTCGGCGCGACCGGCCCCTCCAGCGCGAGGAAGTCCGCGCACTGCAGCCACCCGCCGTCCGGTACGGCCGCCACGGGAGCCGGGTCGGCGGTCACCTTCTGCCAGGTCCGCCCGCCGTCGACGCTGATCATGGTGATGTTGACCCCGATCGTCACGGACAGCGTCTCCGGCCCGCGCACCACCAGCGCCGTCCCGACCGACGACGCGCGCACGGTCCAGCTGTCCCCGCCGTCGTCGGACCCGAGCAGCTCGGCGGGGCAGTTCGCGCAGGACTGCACCATCGCGTACAGGTGGTCGGCATCCCCGGTGCTCGCCCAGTGCACGGTGCCGTCCGCCGGCGGCGCGGCGGGCTCAGGCGCGGGCGCCGGGCCGGGCCGTAGCACGGCCACCCCGCCCACCACGGCGAGGACCGCGGCGGCGGAGGCCAGCCCCGCGCGGACCGCCCGCCGCCGGCGCCGCCGCCGCATCCGCCGCTCGATCTCGGCCAGGCCGGGCTGCTCGACCGAGTCCATGAGCTCGTTCGTGAGATCGGTGAAAGACATGTTCGAGGCCTCCTCAGCTGTGGGCGGGATCGGGTTGCAGAACACCGGCGAGCCGGGCGCGGCCGCGGGTCAGACGGGCCTTGATCGTGCCGACCGGGGTGCCCAGCTCCTCGGCGACCTGCTCGACGGTCAGGTCGAACAGGTGGTGCAGCACGATCGCCTCCCGGGTCGGGCGGGGCAGGCTCTGCAGGGCGCGCATGAGGTCGACGCGATCGCCGGTCAGCGCCGGGGCCGGTCCGGGCTCCTTGGGCACGCGGCCCAGCCGCACGAGCCGGTCGAACACCTGCCGCCGCCGCCACCGCTGCCGGGCCGCGTTCAGCGCGACCACCCGCAGCCAGGCCTGCGGATCCTCCAGCGCCGCGAAGCGGGCGGGCCGGTCCATGGCCGCCGCGTACGCCTCCTGCACGGCGTCCTGGGCCCCCGCGAAGTCACCGGTCGCGGCGTACACGGCGGCCACCAGGCGCCGGTAGTGCGCCCGGTACGCCTCGGCCACCGCGGCCCGGGCCTCCTCCTGCGACACTCGCTCCCCTCCCCCGCTCGTCGTCGGTTGTCGACTGACTGAGATGCGCAACCCGCCCCGCACGGTTGCACACCCCGACGCCGAAATATCCGGACCCGCGTGCGCAGGTGTGGCCGAGCGGCGCGTGACTCAGGTCCGGGAAGCGTCGTTGAAGATCGCGTGTCCACGAAGCGCCGCCGCCTGATCGCCATCGTCGTGCTCCTGCTTGCCGTGGCCGGGGCGGGGCCCGCGGCGGCCGGGGTCGGGCAGCGCGGGGTGGTGAGCGAGAAGCCCGCCGCGTGGACGCCCAACGTGCTCGACGGGACGGTCAACGCGATGGCCGTCGTCGGGTCCACCGTTGTCGTCGGCGGGGACTTCACGAAGGTGGCGGACTCGTCGGGCAGCATCAAGTACAAGCGGCGGTATGTCTTCGCCTTTGAGCTCGGAACCGGGCGGGTGCTCGACGCCGCGCCCGACCTGGACGGGCCCGTGGAGGCCCTCGCCGCGGCGCCCGACGGGCATGGGGTCTTCGTCGCCGGCCGGTTTGCGCGGGTGAACGGGCAGGCGCGCACCGGGTTGGTCGAGGTCGACGCCGCCAGCGGCACGACCGTGGCCGGGTTCGGCGCCACGGCCGGAAAGGGACAGATACGTTCGCTCGCGGCGAACGGGGCGTGGCTGTACCTCGGCGGGACCTTCACCAAGATCGGCGGGCTCAACCGGGTCGGGCTCGCGCGGGTCGACGCGTTCACCGGAGCGGCCGACGCCGCGCTCGATCTGAAGCTGGCGCGCCGGGACCGGGGGCTCGTCAAGGTCGAGCGGGTCGCGGTCAGCGGGGACGGGACCAAGCTCGCCGCGGTCGGGGCGTTCGACTCGGCGCAGGGGCAGCGCCGCACCCAGGTCGTCGTGGCCGACCTCGCGCCGGCGCCGCGGCTGGCCGGGTGGTCGAGCGACGCGTACGCGGGGCGGTGCAACACGCTGTACGACAGCTATCTGCGCGGCGTCGACCTCGCGCCCGACGGGACCTGGCTCGCCGTGACCGCGACCGGTGGGATGTCCGGGCCGACCCGGATGTGCGACAGCGTGGCGCGGTTCGAGACCGCGGGGAGCGGCGACCACAAGCCGGTTTGGGTGAACCGTACCGGCGGGAACACGCTCTGGACGGTGGCCATCACCGGGGCGGCGGTCTACGTCGGCGGGCACATGCAGTGGATGGACAACCCGAAGGGGCACAAGAGCAAGGGGCCGGGCGCCGTGGAGCGGCCGGGGATCGCCGCGCTGGACCCGGCCACCGGCGCCGCGCTGGCGTGGAATCCCACGCACAGCCGCGGCGTCGGGGTCGGCGTCCTGGTGCCGTGTGCGGCCGGGCTACTGGTCGGCTCGGACACGGACCGCCTCGGCGGGGAGTATCACGGCAGGATCGGGCTGCTCCCGCCGGCCGGCTGATAGATGTCGGGCTCGACGAAGATGAGCGTGGCGATCGGCACGGCCGCCCGGATGCGGGCCTCGGCGCTGTTGGTCGCCTCCGAGATGGCCTCGGCCACGGTGCCCTCGGCGACCGTCACCTTCACCGCCACCAGCAACTCGTCGGGGCCGAGGTGCATGGTGCGCAGGTGCACGACCCGGTCGAACAGCGGCTCGGCGAGCAGCGACTCGCGGATGCGCGCGATGTTCGCCTTCGACGCCGACTCGCCGACGAGCAGGCTCTTGGTCTCCAGGGCGAGGATCCAGGCGATCGCCACCAGCAGCAGGCCGATGATGAGCGTGCCGATGCCGTCGAAGATCGCGTTGTCGGTGAGCACCGACAGGCCGACGCCGAGCAGGGCCACGACGAGGCCGGTGACCGCGCCGGCGTCCTCGAGCAGGATGGTCGGCAGCTCCGGGGCCTTGGCGTGGCGGATGAACTGCCACCAGGTGCGGTTGCCGCGGGTCTCGTTGGCCGAGCGCGCCGCGGTGAGCAGCGCGTAGCCCTCCAGGCCGATCGCGATGACCAGGATGACCACGGCGACGATCGGGTTCTCGAGGTCCTCCGGGTGCAGGATCTTGTGGTACCCCTCGTACAGCGCGAACAGGCCGCCCAGGCTGAACAGCACGATCGAGACGATGAACGCGTAGATGTACCGCTCACGGGCATAGCCGAACGGGTGCTGCTCGTCCGCGGCCCGCCTGGCCCGGCGCCCGCCGACGAGGAGCAGGGCCTGGTTCGTGGTGTCCGCGAGGGAGTGCACGGCCTCGGCGAGCATCGACGACGAGCCGGTGATGGCCGCGCCGACGCCCTTGCTGACCGCGATGCCCAGGTTGGCCGCGAGCGCCGTCACGACCGCGCGGGTACTGCCGCCCTCAGCCGCCATGGAAGACCTCCTCGAGGAAGGCCTCGAACGCGCGCCAGCTGCGCCGGTCCGCGGCCGCGTGGTACGGGCCCTCGGGGAGGGTGTAGCCGTGCTCGGCCCCCGCGTAAGTGTTGACCTGCCAGTCGAGGTCGGGGCGGGTGCGCAGCTCGGCCTGGAACGCGGCGATCGACTCGTCGGGCACGACCGGGTCGGCGCCGCCGGTGAGGACCAGGACCGGGCCGTTGATCAGGCCGACCTCGGCCGGGTCGTGGGTGACCAGGCGGCCGTGGAAGGACACGGTGCCCGCGAGCGGGGCGCCGGTGCGGGCGAACTCGAGGGAGGCCGAGCCGCCGAAGCAGTACCCGGTGACGACGATCCGGCTCGCGTCGACCTCGGGGTTGGCCGCGAGCACGTCGTAGGCGGCGCGGACCCGGGCGCGCATGAGGGCCAGGTCGCCGTAGTACTTGCCGGCCTCGGCGGCCGCGCCCTCGTGGTCGTCGAAGCGCCGTCCGGTGCCGTAGATGTCGGCGCAGAACGCGAAGTAGCCGAGCTTGGCGAGCATCTGGGCGCGCGCCTTCGGGTACTCCCGCAGGCCCGTCCAGTCGTGCACGATCAGCACGGCGGGCTTGGGTCCGGCCACCGCGGCGTCGTGCACCGAGTAGCCCTCCATCGGGGCGCCGTCGTGCTCGTAGGTCACCACGGTCTCGTCGAGCCGGGCACCGTCGGGGCCGGCGACGGAGTCGACCAGCTGCCGGTGTGCCGCGGAGAAGTCGGTCATGATCCGCACTTTACGGCCCGGCGGTTCACCCGCCGCCAGGTGGCTCGTGCCGTGTGGTGTATTTCGTAGGCCCTATGGCGACAAGGCAACGACATGGCTACAAGAGCGACGGCGAGGCCGCCGCCCACCCGGTCCACCTGGTCACGTCGATCGCCACCAGGCCGCCGCGCAGTGAGAAGGCCGGGTACCGCTGCCGCAGCCGATCCACCGCCATCAGCCCCTCCGGCGCGTCCGGCCGCACGTCCCGCGCGCTGCCGTCGGCGCGGACCCACCACAGCTGCGACCAGTCGTCGTCGTAGTGGTCGACCAGCACCGCCGCCCGCGGGTTGGCGGCCAGGTTGGCCAGCCGCCGCAGCGCCGTGTGCCGCTTGGGCTTGGCGTCCACCCCGTGGTAGATCGTGTCCGCGTCCAGCGCGAACACGATCGGCACCACGTGCGGCCGCCCGTCCGGCGTGGCCGTGGCCAGATGGGCGACCCGGGCCTCGGCGAACCGCCGCCGCGACTCCGTTTCGTCCAGACTCGTCACGAGGCCTCACCGGCGAAGACGGCGATCGCGTGCTCCCACTCGTCCAGCCCCCGCTCCACGGTCGCCCGCGGCCCGGACGGCATCCACCGGTTGGCCCGCACGACGCCGGCGTTGTGCAGCCGCTCCAGCACGGCCGGATCGGCCGGCGCGGACAGCACGTGCACGTCGACCTTCCGCTCGGCCTTCGCCCGCAGCTCCTCGATCCGGTCGAACACGCTCTCGTCGTAGTTGGGGAACCAGGCGTCGCCGAACGCGAGCACCCGGTCGAGCACGGTCGGCCCGGTGCCCCCGACCAGGATCGGCGGGTGCGGGCGCTGCGCCGGCTTGGGCCACGACCAGATGCGGTCGAAGTTCACGTACTTCCCGTGGTACGAAGCCTCCTCCTCGGCCCAGATCGCCTTCATCGCCTCGACCCGCTCGCGCAGGACGCTCATGCGCACCCGCGGGTCGGTGCCGTGGTTGCGCATCTCCTCCCGGTTCCACCCGGCGCCGACCCCGAACTCGAACCGCCCGCCGGAGAGCTGGTCGAGCGAGGCCACCTCCTTCGCGGTGATGATCGGGTCGCGCTGGATGAGCAGGCAGATCCCGCTGCCGACGCGCAGCCGGCCGGTCGCCGCCGCGGCCGCCGTGAGCGCGACGAAGAGGTCGTACGTGTGCCAGTACCGCTGCGGCAGCTCACCCCCCTCGTAGGGGGTCTCCCGCGCGGCCGGGATGTGGGTGTGCTCGGCGAAGAACAGCGCGCTGTGCCCGCGCTCCTCGACCAGGCGGGCGACCGGCCCGGGGGCCATGGCGTTGTGCGTCGGGAAATAGCCGACTCCGAAGTCCATACCCCATTGCTACCCCAGCGCGCGGATGCGTGTGATCGCCCGGGCGAAGTAGGGGTGCGCGACGGGGCGGGTGAGGAAGTCGGCCAGGGAGTACAGGTCCAGGGCCCGGCTCAGCTCGCGCCAGTTCGGCGGCAGCTCACCGCCGCCCGCGGCGAACCCGGCCACGAACGCCTCCGCGAAGCCGTCCGGGCGCGGATCGCGCAGCATGTTGCCGACGTCGAAGAGCGGGCTGCTGCTGTACGCGAACTCCCAGTCGAGCACCGCCGCCACCGTCCCGCCGGGGCCGGCGATCAGGTTCTTCGGGTTGTAGTCGGCGTGCACGAGCTGCCGGGCGCCGGCCAGCACGCGCAGGTCGCCGGTGGCGTCCGCGGCATAGCGCAGCAGGCGGGCCCGCTCGGCCGCGCTCAGGTGACCGTCGGCGTTGCCCTCGCGCAGGCAGCGGTCGACCCACGCGTCGAGACCGGCGGTTGGCTCGGACTCATCCGGTACAAGCGCGGCCTGGAAAAAACCGGGCCCGGGGAACGTGACGGAGCCGATCCGGGCGAGCGTCTCCCCGACGGCGAACGGTTCCAGCGCGATCGGGACGCCCGGGACGAACCGGGACAGCAGCACGCCCGCATCCGGGTCGGCCGCGACCACCTCCGGCACGGGGACGATCCCGGCCAGGCGGGCGGCGAGGGCGGCCTCCTTGGCGCAGGCGTTGGTGCCCCGATAGCGGCGCAGGACGTACCGGTGGCCGCGCTCGGTCCGCAGCAGCTCGTTGAGGTTGCTGTAGCCGCCGGTCAGCTCCCGCCGCTCGACGATCCGTTCGCGGGGCAGCACGCTTCGCAGCCAGGCATCGAGATCACCCACGCGTCCACGCTACGGCCTGTGGCAGGATGACGCCCGTGGCAGAGGCCGTCGACCGGCACGAGCGGCGCCGCCGCCTGGAGCTCGCGGGCGTGTGGGCGGCGCTGCGCGAGGCCGGGATCGAGCCCGCGTTCGGGTCGCTGACCCCGACGTACGACTTCTACGGCAAGGTGCCCAGCGAGCTCACCGGCCTGGTCGTCGACGAGCCGCACGGCACCGGCCGGATGCAGGTCACCGTGGTCGCCGCGCGCCGCCTGGTGCCGCCGGGCGAGGGCGGGCTGTCCGCCGACGGGCACACCTGGACCCGCGACGTCGACATCGAGCACGACCTGACCGCCGCCGACGGCGAACTGCTGTTCGAGGTGACGCTGCTGGAGGGGGCCACCGACTCGTCGGGCGCGGTGTGGGCGCCGCGCCGGCTCGCGCGGGACGAGCAGGCCGTCGTCGACGCGGTGCGGTTGTGGCACGGGTACCGCGACATGCTCCGCGTCACCCCGCCGAAGCCGGCCCCGCAGCGCCGACGCTCCCTGCGCATCCGGGTCGCCGCCGCGCGCCGGGCGGCCGCTTCCTCGCCGCGCGTGCGCCGGCTCAGCATCGGGGCCGACCTGCCGCCGGAGCAGCGTTCCGCGATCGCGCGCGACCTCGGCGCGCTCGACGACGCCCGGCTCGCGTTCAACTTCCCCCGGGACCGCAACGGCCGCTACCTCAAGAGCGCCGTCGTCGCGCTGGCCGGCTACGGGCCCGGGCTGAGCCGGCGCGGCCCCTGGCTGGCGGTGCGGTCGCTCGACGACGAGCTGGTGGTCGGCCTGGAGGGGCTCATCGGCGCCAACCAGGACCACCGCTGGGACCGCCTGCCCTGGCTCTGGACAAGCCAAGAGCCTTCGCTTGTACCGTGGAATCTCCCCGACGCCGCCAGTGCCCGCCCGGTGCTGGACCTGCTCGACCGGTTCGCGATCGGCGAGGCCCTCGCGCGGTGCGGGGTCGAGCTGGACGAGGAGCTGACCGCGCTGCTGGCCGGCTACCCCATCTCCTACGGCCTGGCCCAGCACGCCGAGACGTGGGTGAAGCGGCTGTACGACCAGCTGCAGCTCTGTGCGCCGTGGCGGCTCGCGGCGGCGTACGACGTGCACCAGGACGAGCGCCGCGCGGCGAAGCGGCCCGGCGGGGAGCCGGTCGCGCTGTTCGGGCTGAAGGGCATGAACCAGCAGTCCAAGCCGATGGTGGGCCTCGACACGCACGACGGCGCCCCGCGGCTGAGCATGATCTGGACCGCGAGCAACGTCCGGCTCACCCACGAGCTGTGGCAGTGCCCCGCGGACCTGGAGGCCGAGCTCTTCTAGGCCTCGGCCAGGTCCCGCATGGCGCTCGTGGCGGTGTGGGTGCGCAGCCACTGCTCGATGTCCCCGCCCGGCATGGGGCGGGCGTAGTGGTAGCCCTGCGCGATGTCGCAGCCCAGGCGCAGCAGGGCCGCGGCGTGGGCGGTGCCCTCGACGCCCTCGGCGACGACGGTCATGCCCAGGTTGTGGCCCAGCTCGATCGCGCCGCGGACCAGGATGGCGTCGTCCTGGTCGATGTGCATGTGCTGGACGAAGGTGCGGTCGACCTTGAGCTCGTCGACCGGGAGCTGCTTGAGGTACGCCATCGAGGAGTAGCCGGTGCCGTAGTCGTCGATCGACAGGTGGATGCCGAGGTCGTGCAGCTCCGTGAGGGTCGCGGTGGCCTGGGCCGGGTTGGCCATCACGGCCGACTCGGTGACCTCCAGGCGCAGCAGGCGCGCCGGGACCGCCAGCTCGTCCAGCAGGCCCGTCACGTGCCGGACCAGCTCGGCGTCGAGCAGACAGCGGGGCGAGAGGTTGACCGCGACGGGAATGGCCAGGCCGGCCGCCTGCCAGTCGCGGACCTGCGTGAGGGCGAGCCTCAGGACGTACAACGTGAGGCGGTTGATGAGGCCCGTCGTCTCGGCGACCGGGATGAACTCCGCCGGTGGGATCGCGCCGCGGGTCGGGTGCTTCCAGCGCACCAGGGCCTCGACGCCGCTGAGGCCGTTGTCGTCGAGCCGGACCTTCGGCTGGTAGTGCAGGGTCAGCTGGTCCGTCGCCTCGAGGGCGCGGCGCAGGTCGCCCAGCAACAGCAGGCGGCTGCTGTCGTCGGTGTGCATGCTCGGGCGGTACACCGCGACGCCGTTCTTGGCCTCCTTGGCCACGTACATGGCGATGTCGGCGCAGCGCAGCAGGGCGTCGGCCGAGTGCCCGTCCCCGGGCGCGCCGGCCACCCCGATGCTCGCCTCGACGTCGACCGTCACGTCGCCGAGGATGAAGCTGCGGTGCAGGTCCTGCTGCAGGCGCGCGGCCAGGTCGGCCGCCTCGTCGGTGCGGGTTCCCGGCAGCAGCACCGCGAACTCGTCGCCGGACAGCCGCGCGACGAGATCGCCGGGGCTGCCTTCGCCGCCGGGGCGCAGCGCGCCGGTGCAGCGGGCGGCGACCTGGCGCAGCAGCTCGTCGCCGTACTGGTGGCCGAGGGTGTCGTTGACCTCCTTGAAGCGGTCGAGGTCGAGCATGAGCACGGACACCGCCGCGTCGGGGTCGGCCAGCGCCGCCTCCGCGCGCTTGGCGAACAGGATGCGGTTGGGCAGGCCGGTGAGCGCGTCGTGCAGCGCCTGCCGCTCGTTCTCGGCCGCCTGGCGCAGCAGCCGGCGCTGGTAGCCGGCGGCGACGAGCGCGAAGCCGGTGATGAGCACCAGGCCGACCGCGAAGCCGAGGGTCGTGGTGGTGAACACGATCGACTCGGTGTGGCGCAGTTCGGCCACGGCGTCGGCGGCCTCGGTCGCGTGGGCGGTGTTCGCGGTGCGCACGATGGTGGTGAGCTGATCGAACACCGGGTCGGTGAAGTCGGCGTCGATGCGCGCGACGAGCGCCGCGTCCGCCCCGTCGACCGCGGCGAACAGGCTGTTCATGGCGGCCAGGTACTCGTCGTGCAGCGCCCGGACCCGCTGCGCGAGCGCGCGGTCGCCGGCGTCGCCGCGCGCGGACACGTCGTCGAGCGCCGTGCGCAGGGTCCCGGCGGCCTCGGCGTGGTCGGCGCGCACATCGGGGCCCGGGTCGAGGCGGTAGTGCTGCTCGGCCAGCTGCTCGGCGGCGACGGCGTCGTGCGCGTGCTCGTACGCGGCGGCCAGCGCGGTGGCCCGGGTCACGGTGTCGGCGGCGCGGCGGGTGCGCATGACGCCGACGGTGCTGAGCGCGGCGAGCGCGAGGACGACGACGGTGAGGCCGGCCGCGGTTGCCCGCCGTACCCGGTGCGCGCCCATGCGCGGTCCTCCCCGTCTCGCAGTTGTTCGAGCCGGTACGGATATCGGCAGCTCCGACGCCGACCTGACGTTCGGTCAGGCGCAGTCTTCGGCGGCCGCCTTCAGGGTTACGTTCACCACAGTGCCCGAGTCGGGGCCGGTGCTGCTGGCCACCGCGATGGTGCCGCCGTGCGCGTCGACGATCGCCTTGACGATGGTCAGGCCCACGCCGGAGCCCTGGGTGGACAGTTCGTCCGCGGTGCTGGAGCGGTGGAAGCGGTCGAACACGAACGGCAGGTCCGCCGCCGGGATGCCGACGCCGGTGTCGGTCACGGTCAGCGTCGGCAGCGGCTCCGCGGTCACGCCGACCGTGACCGTGCCGCCCGCCGGGGTGAACTTGAGCGCGTTGAACAGCAGCCGGCTGAGCGCCTGCCCGAGCCGGTGCGCATCCGCGCAGACCGGAGCGGCCGTCTCCAGCCGTTCGACGATCGCGATCTGCTGGAACGCGGCCAGCGGGCGGCTCTCCGCGCTCGTGGCCCGGGCCACCTCGGCCAGGTCGACGGTGCGCAGGTCGAGGGCGAGCCCGTCGCGCTGCTGCAGGCTGCTCACCAGCAACAGGTCCTCCACCAGCCGCAGCAGCCGGTCGGCGTTGCGCTGCATGACGCACAGGAACTGCCGCGCCGTGTCCGGGGACATGTCGTCGCCGTCGAGCAGGAGTTCGAGGTAGCCGCGAATGGACGACAGCGGCGTGCGCAGTTCGTGCCCGACGCTGGCCAGGAACGAGTCCTTCATCCGCTCGAGCTCGCGCAACCGGTCGGCCGCGGTGGTCACGTCGCGCGCGTATCTGCGCAGTTCGAGGTGCGCGGCCGCGTGCCGGGCCAGCGACAGCAGCGCCCGCCGCTGCTGCTCGGACAGGTGGCGCGGCTCGCGGTCGAGCACGCACACGGTCCCGATCGGCAGCCCGGGCCCGTCGGCGGCGCCGTCCCGGTCCTGCAGCACGAGCGGCGCACCCGCGTAGAACCGCACACCCTCGCCGGTAACGAGCGGATTGTCCGCGTACTGCGGATCGGCCACCGTGTCGCCGATCTCGAAGATGCCGGCGTGCTCGATCGCGCGCGCACAGAACGAGAGCTCGCGCGGGGTCTGCGGGGAGCCGTCCCAGCCGGCGCCGGCCTTCGCCCACTGCCGGTCGCCGTCGACCAGGCTGACCATGCCGACGGGGGTGCCGCAGATGTCGGACGCGAGCAGCGCGATGTCGTCGAAGTCCGCCTCGGGCGGCGTGTCGAGCACCGCGGTCGCGTACAGCGCGGCGAGTCGTGCGGCCTCCCGCTCGGCTTCCATCACCTACCCTCCATCACTGCTGATCTTCCCACGGACATTTCTGACATGTCCGAAATATCGCTCGATCGTTGATCCTCAGGAACTGGCTTTGAGGGAGGCGGCGGGATGTACAGACTGCGGGCGGCACTGATCGGCGCCGGGCTCGGCGTGCTCGCGGCCCTGCCGGTCCCCGCCCCGGCCGGCGCCGCCGAGGTGGTGACGTCGGTCGGCACGGTGCCCGGCGCCCACGACATCGCCGTGAACAGCCACGGGACCGTGTTCGTGACCGACCCGCAGCGCCGCCGCATCATGACGATCGGCGCGGACGGCCGGCCGGCGCTGTTCGCCGACCAGATCGCCGGGCCGTCCGGGCTGGCCGTCGACGCGCAGGACAACCTCTACGTGGGCACGAGCGCGGGCCGGGTGCTCCGGTTCGCCCCGGACGGCACCCGGGCCGTGGCCGCCGTCGGCAAGGCCGCGGTCCTGGCCGTGACCGTCGACGACGAGGGCACCGTCTCCTGGGCCGACGCCGCCGCCGTGTGGCGGGTCGCGAACGGCAAGCCCGTCCGGTACGCCCAGGTCGCGCACCCCACCGCGCTCGTCGCCGACCACAACGGCAACCTGTTCGTCGCCACCGGCGCGCAGATCCTCGAACTGACGCCGATCGGCACCCGGCTGACGGTGGCTTCCAGCGGGGCGCGGGCGCTGGCGGTGGACGCCTCGGACACGCTGTACGCGGGCGACGGCTGCACGGTGCGCCGCTTCCCCGCGGGCGACGCTCCCGAGCCGGCGCCGACGCCGGGGCCGTGCACCGGGTCGCTGGTGGCGGCGGCGCCGGGCGTGCTGTACGCCGCCGATGCGCGGACCGGGGCGATCACGCGGATCGCCCCGGCCGTACCGGCGCTCGTGTCGCCCGCGCCGAGCGCCCCGGCCGTTGCGGCGGTAGCGCCCGCCAAGGGGGACGATCCGCGGCCGGCGCTCGTCATCTTCGCCGCGGTTGCCCTGGCCGCGGCGGTGGGCGGATCGCTCGCCCACCGCCGGCGGCTGTCCCGCTAGGCTAGGGCAGCACCCAGTTCTGGTTGGTCTGCCCGTTGCACGCCCAGATCTGGATCTGGGCGCCGTCGGCGCTGCTCTGCCCGGTCACGTCCAGACACCTGCCGGTCTCCGGGTTGACGAGCGTCTGCCCGGCCCGCGACCACTGCTGATGGCCGTTGCCGACGCAGTCCCACAGCTGGACCTTGGTGCCGTTGGCGTTGGTGCCGCCGGCCACGTCCAGGCACTTGCCGAGCGCGCGCAGCGTGCCGTCCGAACCGACCGTCCAGTTCTGCGCGTTCGTGCCGTTGCAGGTGTACAGCTGGATCTTCGTCCCGTTCGCCGTGCCCGACGCGGCGACGTCGAGGCACTTGCCGGCCAGCCCCTTGACCGGCCCGGTTCCGCCCGGGGTGGTGGTGCCGCCGCCGAAGTGGATGTCGCCCCGGTGCAGTACGCGCGGGTCGTAGTACGTCCGCTTGATCGCGTCGTTGGTGTTCCACGCCGGATCGGTCAGCCAGCTGATCCAGACGCTGAAGAACGTCCACCGCGGCTGCGCGGAGATGGTCTCCGGCGTCGGCACGGTGCCCACCTCGGACAGCCCGATCGGCTTGCCGGCGGCGATCCCGAGCATCGCGTTGTACCAGGCCTGCGTCGGCTGCTTGTTCACCCACGCGTCGAGGGTGGCCACGTCCACATAGGACGCTCCCGGCCAGTAGTCGGCCACGTGGCTCTCCCCGCCGGCGACGTCCTTGAGGTTCCAGACCCACACCAGGTTCGACAGCCCTTTGACGCCGGCGAGATAGTCGTGGGTGATCTGGTACAGCTTGCGGCTCCCGTTCGCCCCGGGCCGCCCGCCCCACCAGGACCAGCCCTCGTTCATCTCGTGCTGCGGCCGGAACAGCACCGGGATCCCGTTGTTCTTCAGGTCCTGCAGGTACGGCACCGCCTCGTCGAGCCGCCGCTTGAACGCCGTGTTGAGCGAGCTGCCGTCGGTCACGAGCTCGCTCCACTGCGCGTCGGTGAGCTTCGACTCGATGGCCCCGGTCCCGTAGTCCCAGTGACAGGACTGCCCCACGGTCGGCGGGCACATGTGCCAGACGAGCGCCGGGATGCTCCCGGCCGCCCAGACGGACTTGGCCTGCGCGATGACGGTCGGCCGGGCGTTGATGTCGTTCTGCTCGAACGCGAAGTCCCCGGCCCACTCCCCCGGATACACGCCGGTGATGTCGTGCACCTTCTGCTGCCACGTGTTGGGCGCGGAGCTGGGCCCGTCCTGCTGCCCCGAGATGATCGACCGGCCGGTGATGCTCTGCAGATAGTTCACGACGTCGGCGGCGGTGGCGGTCCCGCCGGCGGTCGGCGGCGCGGCGCTGGCGGGCGCGGCGGCCGTGATGGCGCCGGTAAGCGCGGCGAGCAGGATCGCCGACGCGGCAAAAGCCTTGCGCACGGATACTCCTTCCTCAGTTCGCCGACGCTCTTACTGAACGTCAGCTGAACCGAGTAAGGCAGCTAAAGACAGTTAAGTCAACCGATGTCTGCGGCGGCCGCCGGGGGGCCGCGCTGCGGACTCAGCCCGGCTGCCGCGGCCGCCGGGGGCTTGGCCCGCGCTGCGGACTCAGCCCGGCTGCCGCGGCCGCCGGGGGCTTGGCCCGCGCTGCGGACTCAGCCCGGCGAGAGGGCCAGCGCGGCTGCACCGAACAGCCCGGCATCCCGGCCGAGGACGGCCGGTTCAACGCACAGCCGCTTCAGAAACGCCATGCCACGGCGGCCCTCGAGCGCGCCGCGCAGCGGCGCGAACAGCACGTCCCCGGCCGCCGCCACACCCCCGCCGATGACCACCCGGTCCACGTCGCACAGCGCGGCCGTGGTGAGCAGCCCGGTCGCGAGCGCCTCGGCACCTCGCTCGAAGGCGCACACGGCGACGGCGTCCCCGGCCCGGGCGTCATCGGCGAGTCTCCGGGCATCGGCTCCGGACCAGCCCTGCCCGCGCGCCCAGCGCACCATGGCCGGCCCGCTGGAGAACGTCTCCACGCAGCCGACCGCGCCGCACGGACACGGCTCCCCGCGCGGGTCGACGGTGATGTGCCCGATGTGGCCGGCGTTCCCGGTCGACCCGAGGTGCGGCCGCCCGTCGAGCACGAGCCCGCCGCCGATCCCGGTCGACACGACGACGCCGAGCAACGCCCCCGGCCGGTCTCCCCGCCACCACTCGCCGAGCGCCATGCACTGCGCGTCCCCGGCGAGCAGCACGGGCACCGCCGGCAACCACCCGGCCACGGTGTCCACGATCGGAAAGTCGCGCCAGGCCGGGATGTTCACCGGACTGACGGTGCCGCGCGCCCGGTCGAGCGGCCCGGCCGACCCGATCGCCACGGCGGCGACCTCCGCGGGTTCGGCCATGGTCACAACCCGCCGCAGCACCTCGACCGGTTCGGCCCCGGCGATCGGTTCCTCGGTGCGCGCATGGACAGTCCCGTCCGCGTCGATGACCGCCGCCGCGAACTTCGTGCCCCCGACGTCCACGGCGAGCACCCGCGTCGCGGCCGGTGCGCGTTCGCGCGGGGTCGTCATGGCCGTTGCTCGTTCACGCAGCGCAGCACCGGAAACGCCACGAGCGCGTCCGGATCGAGCGCGGTGTCCGAGTGCACGGTGAACACGGCCGACTCGCCCGGCAGCAGGGTGACGAGCTGGTCGTCCACGGTGGCCGACGGGTGCAGGCGGTCGGGGAACAGGGCCAGGTCGCGCAGGACCGTGCGCGCGGTGATGCGCACCTCGTGGCCGCCGGCGACATCGCTCACCTGTGCGTCGAACGCAGCCGGCGGGAAGGGCACCTGCGGGTCCTCGGCGAAGAAGCGCACCTCCCGCACGTCGTCGAAGGTCGCTTCGAGCACCTGCGCGGGCGAACCGTCCATCCCCGACGGAACCTGCACAACCGATCGCGGTTCCACCGTCACGGCCGTCGACGTCGTGGACACCACGTCGCCGGACAGGTCGCGCAGGGTCAGCGTCAGGGTCGAGGTCCACGGCGCGGCGGTGTCGTTGACGAGCGCCACGCCGTGCTCGTGGAAGGTGAGCAGGCGGGGGGCGTAGGCGCGGCGCAGGGCGTACCAGAGCGGCTTGCGCCGGCGGCCCCCGTCCACCGCCGCCCAGGAGGTCACCGGCCAGCAGTCGTTGAGCTGCCAGACGATCGTGCCCATGCAGTAGGGCATGAGCGCGCGGAACCGCCGGATGCCGAACGCCATCGCGCGGGCCTGGTTGAGCTGGGTCCAGTAGTGCCAGTCGTCGAACGTGGACGGTTGCGGCAGGTGCGCGCCGAGTCCGCTGAGGAGCTTCGCGTTGCCGTCGGTGGCCTTCTGGTGGTGGCGCACGCCGGGCGAGTCCGGGGTGAGCGGCTCGTCGCTGACCGCCGCGCGCAAGGTCGCATACGTTGGCGGGCCCTGGAACCCGAACTCGGCCACGAACCGCGGCGTGTAATCGGCGTAGTGGGTCCAGTCCTTCGAGCCCCAGACCGTCCAGATGTGCACCGTCCCGGTGGACGGATCGTGCACGTCGCGGTCGGGGGCGCCCGAGTACGGGGAGCCGGGCCAGTACGCGCGGGCCGGGTCGAGCTCCGCCACCAGCCGCGGCAGCAGGTCGAAGTAGAAGCCGGCGCCCCAGCTGCGCCCGTCGAGCTCGCCGGGCCAGCCCCAGTGCTGGTGGCCCTCGATGTTCTCGTTGTTGCCGCACCACAGCGCGAGGCTCGGGTGCCCCATGAGCCGGGCGATGTTGTCCCGCGCCTCGGCCTCGACCTCGGCGGTGAACGGCTCCTCCTCCGGGTACGCCGCGCACGCGAACGGGAAGTCCTGCCACACGAGCAGTCCGAGTTCGTCGGCGAGGTCGTAGAACGCGTCGGACTCGTACACCCCGCCGCCCCAGACGCGCAGCAGGTTCGCGCCCGTATCGACCGCCTGCCCGAACCGCTCGGCCAGCTCGGCCGCTCCGGTGCGCGCCGGGAACGTGTCGTCCGGGATCCAGTTGAACCCGCGCACGAACACCGGTTCGCCGTTCACCACCAGCCGGAACGCGTCAGGTTCGAGCTCGACGGTGCGCAGCCCGACCCGGCTCGTGTGCACATCCTCGGCCGCGGTGACCGTCAGCGGGTACAGGTGCTGCTCGCCATGCCCGCGCGGCCACCACAGCCGCGCATCGGGCACGTCCACCCGCAGCGTCGTCTCGGACTGCCCGGCCGCGATCTTGCCCTCGGCGCGCACATCGCCGATCGCCACGCTCACCATGACGGCCGCGGCCGGTTCGCCGTCCTCGCCGGCCCCGGCCGAACCGCTCACCGGCGGCAGTTCGCTCGACCGCGTGCGCGAATGGACAGTTCCGGCGTGCTCGACGACGACCGTGACGTCGGCGCCGTCGCGGCGGACGCTCGGGCGCACCTCGGCGATCCGCGTGCCCGACCAGGAGTGCAGCCCGATCGGCCGCCAGATGCCGGCGGTGACCAGCGTCGGGCCCCAGTCCCAGCCGAAGTTGCACGCCATCTTGCGGATGAACGCGTACGGCTCGTCGTACGGGCCCGGCCGCGCGCCGAGCAGGGCCGCCTGGGTCTCCGCGTACTCGTAGGGCGCGGTGAAGTCGATGACCAGCTCGTTCGCGCCCTCGCGCAGGTGCGGCGTCACGTCGAAGCGATGGCGACGGTGCATGTTGCGCGTCTCGCCCACCCGGTGGCCGTTCAGCGTGATCGCGGCGATCGTGTCGAGGCCGTCGCAGACCAGGTCGATGCGGTCGAAGCCCTCGGGCCGCCACTCGAAGCCGGTCTGGTACCGCCAGTGCGTCCGGCCGATCCACGCGAGCCCGTGCTCGTTGTCGTCGAAGTACGGGTCGTCGATCAACCCGGCGGCGAGCAGGTCGGTGTGCACGCAGCCCGGGACGGTGGCCGCGACGTCCTGCAGGTTGACGTCCCCGGTGGTCGAGACGGTCCAGCCTTCGTGCAGCGAGCGGTACATCGGCGACCCCTGTTATCGTCCTAGTGAACCGAGTAAGCGCGCTCAACGTAGCCAGGCCCCTTCCGGCTGTCAATGCCAACCCGAACCGTGCCAGCAGGCGCGGCGGGCTGGGGTAGCGACAAGACCAGCCGTTGGGGCTAGCATCGCCTGAACCGAGAAAGAGCCCGGGAAGCGCCGAGGGAGCAGAGGTGAAGCGACCGACCATCGCCGACATCGCCCGCGAGGCCGGCGTGTCGAAGGGCGCGGTGTCGTACGCGCTGAACGGCCGCCCGGGCGTCTCCCCCGCCACCAGGGAACGCATCCTCGAGGTGGCCGGCCGGCTGAACTTCCACGCCGACAGCAACGCCCGCGCGCTCGCCGGGGCGCAGGCGCGGGTGGTCGGGCTGACGCTGCAACGCCCGCCGAGCACGCTCGGGGTCGAGCCGTTCTTCATGGAGCTGATCAGCGGCCTCGAACTGGAGCTCTCCCGCCAGTCGTACGCGCTGCTGCTGCAGATGGCCGCCGGCCGCGACGAGGAGCTGGCCTTCTACCGCCGCTGGCACAGCGAGGCCCGCGTCGACGGCGTCCTGGTCTGCGACGTGCGCACCGGCGACCCCCGCGTCGCCGCGCTCGAGGAGCTCGGGCTGCCCGCGATCGTCATCGGGCCGCCGGACGCCAGCGGCTCGCTGCCCAGCGTCTGGTCCGACGACGCGCAGTCGATGGTCGAGGCGGTGGAGTACCTGGCCGCGCTCGGCCACCGCCGCATCGCCCGGGTCGGCGGCATCGCGGAGTTCGCGCACACCGCGATCCGCACCGCCGCGTTCACCGAGGTCTGCACCCGCCTGGGCCTGCGCGAGACGGTCACGGTCGCGGCCGACTACACCGGCGAGTCGGGCGCGCGGGCCACGCGGCGGCTGCTCATCGGCCCCGACCGCCCGACGGCGATCATCTACGACAACGACATCATGGCCGTCGCCGGCCTGACGGTCGCCCACGAGCTCGGCATACCGGTCCCGTCCCAGCTGTCGATCATCGCCTGGGACGACTCGCCCGTCTGCCGGCTGCTCCACCCGCCCCTGACCGCCCTGACCAGGGACATCGGCGCCTACGGCGTGCGCGCCGCCCACCTGCTGCTCGCCGCCATCGCCGGTACGCCGGTCGCCAGCACCCACGGAGAACCCGCCCACCTCAGCCCCCGAGGCAGCACCGCCCGCCTGAACCCGCCCGCCTGAATTCCATACCCGAACGCCCGTTGGCCAAGCGAGGCCGGCGGGCCCACAGGCATGTCCAAATAAGGGTATTTGTCCGAATATAACGGTTCGGTCAAGGGTCTTTACCAGCACATCGAAGCGGTGCCATTCTGCGTCCGCTTCACTAAAACGCTTTAGGCCCGAATGGAGCACACCCCATGTACAGACGAGCGTTCACCCCCATGCTCGCTGCCATACTCGCCGCCACCGCCCTCACGGCGGCCGCGTGCGGCGGCTCGAGCAAGTCCGGAACGTCGGACGAGGCGCTGTCCCCCGCCGACGCCGCCTCGGTCTCCGGCGACATCACCGTGCTGACCAACCGCACCGACCTGGTCACCGACGGCACGATGCAGAAGTACGCCGACCAGTTCAAGCAGCTCTATCCGAAGGTGAACGTCAAGTTCGAGGGCGTCACCGACTACGAGGGCGAAGTCAAGATCCGGATGAACACCGAGAACTACGGTGACGTCCTGCTGATCCCGAACACGGTGTCGACCGAGGACTACCCGAAGTACTTCGCGAGCCTGGGCAGCGCGACCGACGTCGCCGCCAAGTACAGCTTCACGGACAAGGCGAAGGTGGCCGACAAGGTCTACGGCGTGGCCGGGTTCGCCTACGTCAACGGGTTCGTCTACAACAAGGACGTCTGGAACCAGGCCGGCGTCACCAAGTGGCCGACCACGCCCGAGGAGTTCGTGGCCGACCTGCAGCAGATCAAGAGCAAGACCAGCGCGACGCCGTACTACACCAACTACCACGACGGCTGGCCGCTGAGCTCATGGTCCAGCGTGATCGGCTCGGTCAGCTGCGACCCGAAGGCCAACGACAAGCTGCCCACCACCGACCCCTGGGCCGCCGGCAGCGACTTCAACACCGGCGACACGCTGCTCTACGACATCGTGAAGAACAAGCTCTCCGAGGCCGACCCGACCACCACGAACTGGGAGGACTCGAAGGGCGCGATCGCCACCGGCAAGATCGCGACGATGTGGCTCGGCTCGTGGGCGATCGTGCAGATGCAGGACGCGGCCAAGAAGGCGGGCAAGGACCCCAACTCCATCGGGTACATGCCGTTCCCCAAGCAGGTCGGCGGCAAGTTCTGCTCGGTCGTGGCGCCGGACTACCAGTACGCGATCAACAGCCACTCGAAGAACAAGGCGGCCGCCCGCGCCTGGTTCGACTGGTTCATCGACAAGTCCGACGCGGCCGCGGTCAACCAGGCCGTCTCCGCCGTGAAGGGCGCCCCGCTGCCGCCCGCGCTCAAGCCGTTCACCGAGGCCGGCGTGCAGTTCATCGAGCTCTCCCAGGCCGAGTCGGCCAAGCTCACGAAGATCGACAACGCCTCCGAGGTCGGGATCAGCAAGCCCGACTACCGGCAGAAGATCGTCGACACCGCCCGCGGCGCCGCCCCCGGCGACCTCAAGGGCATCTTCGCCGACCTGACCAAGCGCTGGATGGAAGCGGCCAAGACCGTCGGCTGATCCGGAGGCGGGCCGGTGGCACGCCGGCCCGCCCCTCCAGCGAAAGGAAACCCGTGCGAAGGTTCATCCCCTGGATCTACCTGCTCCCAGCTCTGGCGCTGCTGGTCGCGTTCACCTACATCCCCGTCGGCAGCATGGTCGGCTACAGCTTCACGGACTGGGACGGCCTGAGCGACGACCCGGCGTTCGTCGGCGCCGAGAACTACGTGGAGCTGTTCACCCGCCCCGAACTGTTCCAGGTGTTCTTCGTCAGCCTGTACTACCTCGCGGCCGCGGCCGTGCAGATCGCGCTCGCCCTGTACTTCGCGTTCATCCTGAGCTTCAAGCTGCGGCTGCGGAACCTGTTCAAGGGCATCCTGTTCTTCCCGTACCTGATCAACGGGGTCGCGGTGTCGTTCGTGTTCCTGTACTTCTTCCGCCCGCACGGCACCCTCGACTCGGTCCTGGCCATGTTCGGCGCGCACCCGGAGAAGCTCTGGCTGGGCGACCCGGACCTGGTCAACTGGTCGCTGTCCGGGGTCTCGGTGTGGCGGTTCACCGGCCTGACGTTCGTGCTGTTCCTGGGCGCGATCCAGTCGATCCCGGGCGAGCTGTACGAGGCGGCCGAACTCGACGGCGCGAGCCGCTGGCAGATCTTCCGGCACATCGTGGCGCCCGGCATCCGCCCGATCATCAGCCTCAGCGTGATCCTGGCCGTGTCCGGGTCGCTGTCGGTGTTCGAGATCCCGTTCGTGATGACCGGCGGCGCGGGCGAGAGCAAGACCTTCGTGATCCAGACCATCAAGCTCGCCTTCCAGTTCAACAAGACCGGGCTCGCCTCGGCCGCCGCGGTCGTGCTGCTCGTCATCGTGCTGCTGGTCACGTGGTTGCAGCGGCGGCTCGTACCGGATGAAAGGACCGACCTGACGTGAAGCTCGGCGCGTTTCTGCGGTACACCAGCCTCGTCATCGCGTCCGTCGTGGTGCTGCTGCCGCTGGTGACCGTGTTCCTGACCTCGCTCAAGACGCCGCAGGAGATGGCGACGGGCGACACCCTGGCCCTGCCGCACGACTGGCTCAACTTCGACAACTACGCCACGGCGTTCACCAACGGCCGGATGCTCACCGGCTTCGCCAACACCGCGCTCATCCTGCTGGTCTCGGTGGTCGGCACGGTGCTGGCCGGCACCCTCGCCGCGTACGCGCTGGACCGCTTCCACTTCCGGTTCAAGCGCCTGGTCGTCGGGGCGTTCCTGGTCGCCACCCTGGTCCCCGGGGTCACCACCCAGGTGGCGACGTTCCGGGTGATCGACACGCTGGGGCTGTTCGACTCGCGGTGGGCGCCGATCCTGCTGTACATGGGGACGGACATCGTGGCGATCTACATCTTCATGCAGTTCATGCGCGGCATCCCGATCTCGCTCGACGAGGCCGCCCGCCTCGACGGCGCCTCCACGTTCAAGATCTACCGGTCGGTCATCCTGCCGCTGCTCAAGCCCGCGATCGCCACGGTCGTCATCATCAAGGGCATCTTCGTGTACAACGACTTCTACATCCCGTTCCTGTACATGCCCTCGGAGGGGCTGGGGACGATCTCCACGTCGCTGTTCCGCTTCAAGGGCCCGTTCGGCGCGCACTGGGAGACCATCTCGGCGGGCGCGGTCCTGGTCATCCTGCCCACCCTTATCCTGTTCCTGCTGCTCCAGCGCTTCATCTACAACGGCTTCACCAGCGGAGCGACGAAGTGACCAGGCGGAGCACCACGTGACGGGGCAAGGACAACCGTGAAACGCCCGACCATCAGCGACATCGCCGAGGCCGCCGGGGTCTCCATCGGCGCGGTCTCGTTCGCCCTGAACGACCGGCCCGGCGTGTCGGCCCAGACCCGCGAGCGCATCCGGGCCATCGCCGACGAGATGGGCTGGCAGCCCAGCGCCGCCGCGCGCAACCTCTCGGCGGCCCGGGCCGAGGCGATCGGCCTGGTCATCGCCCGGGACGCGGCCACGCTGGGAGTCGAGCCGTTCTACATGAAGTTCATCGCCGGGCTGGAGACCGAGCTGTCCGGGACCGGCACGGCGCTGGTGCTGCAGGTCGTCGGCGACCACGAGCGGGCCATCGAGGCCCTGCGCGGGCTGTGGGCGGCCCGGCGGATCGACGCCACCATCCTCACCGACCTGTGGGTCGACGACAGCCGGGTCGCGGCACTGGAGAAGCTGGGCCTGCCGGGGGTTCTGGTGGGGCATCCGTCGGTACGCCCGGCCGGCTCCACCATCCCCGCCGTGTGGAGCGACGACGCGGCCGCGCTGACCGAGGCCGTCGGCTACCTGGCCGGCATCGGGCACCGGCGCATCGCCCGCGTCGGCGGTCTCGTGTCGCTTTCACACACGCACATCCGCACGGCCGCGTTCCGGGCCGCGGCCCACCAGCACCGCCTGGCCGCGGCCGAGGTGGTCGACACCGACTACACCTGGGAGGCCGGCGCCTGGGCGACCGAGCGCCTGCTGACCGCGGCCGAACCCCCGACGGCCATCATGTTCGACAACGACATCATGGCCACGGCCGGCCTGCACGTGGCCCGCAAGCTGGGCGTCGACGTCCCGGGCCGGCTCTCGATCGTGGCCGGCGACGACTCCCAGCTGTGCGAGATGGCGTACCCCGCGTTGAGTGCACTGGCCCGCGACATCCACGCCTACGGCGCGAACACGGCCCGCATCCTGCTCGGCGGCCTGCCCGGCGACTATCAGGACGCGACCCCTCGCCTGCTGCTGCGCGACAGCATCGCGTCACCGCCACGAAACTGAACCGGTTAGGCTTCGTCCCATGGCGGTGGGGCGGCGGCCGACGATGAGCGACATCGCGCGGCGCGTCGGCGTGTCCCGGGTCGCCGTGTCGTACGCGCTCAACGGGCGTCCCGGCGTCTCCGACGACCTGCGCGAGCGGGTCCGCGAGGTGGCCGAGGAGCTCGGGTTCACCGCGCACCGGGCCGCCGTCGCCCTGCACGGGAGCGCCGCCGCCGACGTCGTCGGGCTCGCGCTGCGCCGGACCTCGGCCGCCCTGCGCAGCGAGGTGTTCCGGCGCCAGTTCATCGCCGGGTTGCAGATGGAGTTGTACGCCCGCAGCTTCGGCCTCGCGCTGCAGTTCGTCGAGCACGTCGACGAGGAGGTCGCCATCTACCGCCGCTGGCACGCCGAGCGCCGGGTCGACGGCGTGGTGCTGTGCGACCTGCGGGTGGACGATCCGCGGCTGCCGGCGGTACGAGAGCTGGATCTTCCGGCGGTGGTGGCCGGCGGCTCCGGCGAGCTGCCCGGCGTGGCCAACCTGTCCACGGACGAGCACGCGGGCGCGGCCAAGGTCGCGGGGCTGCTCGCCGCGCTCGGGCACCGCCGGGTCGCCCGGGTGAGCGGCCCGGCCGGGCTGGCCCACACGGCGGCCCGCACGGCGGCGCTGGCGGCGGTCCTGCCCGGCGTGCAGACCGTGGCCGCCGACTACACCGGCGAGGCGGCCGCGCAGGCGACCCGGCGCATCCTCGCGGGGCGCGACCGGCCGACGGCGATCGTGTACGACAACGACCTCATGGCCCTCGCCGGCCTCGGCGTCGCGGCGGAGATGCACGTCCCCGTCCCGGGCCAGGTGTCGATCCTGGCCTGGGAGGACTCCCCGCTGTGCCAGCTGGTGCACCCGGCCCTGACCGTGCTGCAGCGCAACATCACCGACTACGGCATGCGCACCGCCCGGCTGCTGTTCGAGCTGCTCGACGGCCGCCCCGCGCGCAGCGTCCGCTACGGCAACGCCGCGCTCGTCGTCCGCGACAGCACCGGGCCCGCGCCGGCGTAGGTCAGCGGGACGTCCACCCGCCGTCGATGAGCATCACCTCGCCGGTGACGAGCGAGGCGGCCGGGGAGACCAGGAACAGCACGGCGCCGGCGACCTCCATCGGCTCCCCGAGGCGGTGCAGGGCGGCGATCCGCTCCAGGACCTCGGCGCGGTTGGCCGGCTCGGCCAGGTAGTCGGCGTTGCCCGGAGTCTCCACGAACGTCGGCGCGACCGCGTTGACCGTGATGCCGTGCGGGCCCCACTCGATGGCCAGGCAGCGGGTGAGGTGCGCGATCGCGGCCTTCGTCATGCAGTACACCGCCTCGCCCGGCAACGCGACCGCGCCCGCCTGCGAGCCGAGGTTGACGATCCGGCCGTACCCCTGCCGGATCATGACGCGGCCGGCCGCCTGGCTGGCGAAGAACGTGCCCTTGAGGTTCACCGCCAGGGTGTGGTCGAAGTCGGCCTCGGTGACGTGCTCGGCCGGGTTGCCGGGCGCGATGCCGGCGTTGTTGACCAGGATGTCGAGCCGGCCGAAGCGCTCCACGACGGCGTCGACGGCGGCGCGGATCTGCTCCGGGCTCGCCATGTCCATCTGCAGCGGCAGCACCCGGCGGCCCAGGGCCTCGATCTCGGCGGTCAGGCCGGCGTCGGCGGACGCGTCGCGCAGGCCGATGGCCACGTCGGCGCCCGCGTTGGCCAGGGTCAGGGCGATGGCCCGGCCGATGCCGCGCGCCGCGCCGGTGACGAGGGCGGTCCGGCCCGGGATCTCGAAACTGGGAAAGTCGGTCATCCGGCCAGCGTAGAGCCCTTGCTCGCTTCAGCATGTATTGACATCGATGCGGAAGGAGTCCTAGTGTCGTCCGCACTTACTCGGTTCAGCAGAACTGAAAGGAGTACCAGTGCGCAAGGCCATCGCCGCCGCGGCGATCCTGCTCGCCGCGATCGTCGGCACCCCCGCCCCCGCCCAGGCCTTCCCCGCATCCACCCGTTCGGCGCTCGTGTCGTACCTGTCCGGCATCTCCGGGCAGTACACGATCACCGGGCAGCACAACCGCGAGCCCAACTCCGACCCGACCAAGTGGACCCGGGTCGCCCAGGGCATCACCGGCCAGACGCCGGGGCTCTGGGGCGGTGACTTCCTGTTCGCGAGCTCGGACGTCGGCGCCCGCCAGACGATGGTGTCCGAGGCCATCCGCCAGTGGCAGGGCGGCTCGCTCGTCGCGCTGACCTGGCACATGTGCCCGCCCACGGTCGGCTCGACCTGCGGCTGGGACAGCAACGGGGTGCTCAGCCACCTCTCCGACAGCCAGTGGAGCCAGCTCGTCACCGACGGCTCGGCGCTCAACACGGCGTTCAAGAACCGGCTCAACGAGGCCGTCCCGTACCTGCGGCAGCTGCAGAACGCCGGCGTGCCGGTGCTGTTCCGGCCGGTGCACGAGATGAACGAGGGCTGGTCGTGGTGGGGCGGGCGCCCCGGCGCGAACGGCAGCCGCAAGCTGTTCCAGATCGTCCACGACTACTACGTGGGCCAGGGCCTGTCCAACCTGGTCTGGGTGTGGAACGTCAAGGACGTCAACATGGGCTCGCTGGCCGACTACTGGCCGGGTGCGTCCTATGTGGACGTCGCCACGCTCGACATGTGGGTGAAGCTCGCCCCGAGCGCGAGCGACTACCAGGCCATGCTGAACGTGGCCGGGGGCAAGCCGATCGCCCTGGCCGAGGTCGGGCAGGTGCCGAGCGTGGCGCTGCTCAACGCCCAGCCGCGCTGGACGTACTTCATGGTGTGGGCGGAGTACCTGCAGGACCCGGGGTACAACACGAACGCCAATGTGCAGAACACGTACTTCAACAGCCGCGTGCTCGTGCGCGGCGAGTTCACCGTGCCCGGCGGCAGCACCCCGCCCGCCGGCGGGACGGGCCCGATCAAGGGGCTCGCGGGCAAGTGCCTCGACGTCGCCGCGTCGGGCACGGCGAACGGGACGAAGATCCAGCTGTACACCTGCAACGGCACCGGCGCCCAGAACTGGACGGTGGGCTCCGACGGCACGGTCCGCGCGCTCGGCAAGTGCCTGGACGTGGCCGGCGGCACCAACGCCGACGGCACCAAGGTCCAGCTGTGGGACTGCGCCGGCAACGGCCACCAGCAGTGGACACGCGCCGGGCAGACCCTGGTGAACCCCGAGACCGGCAAGTGCCTCGACGTCACCGGGCAGAACAGCGCCGACGGCACCCAGATCCAGATCTGGACCTGCAACGGCCAGACCAACCAGAACTGGACCCTGCCGGCCTAGCTTCTCAGGCGAACGACGGGGCGCCCGGGGCCACCAGCTCCAGTCCGGCCGCGGGGGCCGGGCGCCCCAGCAGGAACCCCTGGACCCGGTCGCAGCCGAGGTCGCGCAGCAGCGCCGCGTGCTCCTCGGTCTCCACGCCCTCGGCCACGGTGACCAGGCCGAGGCTGCGGGCCAGGTCCACGATCGCGCGGACGAGCGCGGTCTGCCCGGCCACGTCGTCGCGGCTGTGCGGCAGGAACGAGCGGTCGATCTTCAGCACGTCGATGGGCAGGTCGCGCAGGTAGGCCAGCGACGAGTACCCGGTGCCGAAGTCGTCGATGGCGACCCGCACCCCGATCGCGCGCAGCGCCGTGAGGTGCGCGATCGTCTGCTCGGCCTGCGGCCCGGCGCCGACCAGCACGCCCTCGGTGATCTCGATGGTGAGCGCGTCGCCCGGCAGCCCCGAGGCGGCCAGCGCGGCGTGCACCCGGGCCACGAAGTCCGGCTCGGCCAGCTGCCGCGGGGAGACGTTCACGCTCACGCCGACGCCGGTGTCGAGGTACCAGCCGGCGGCGTCCACGCAGGCCCGGTTGAGCACCCAGTCGCCGAGCGCGACGATCAGCCCGCTCGCCTCGGCCGCCGGGATGAACCGGTCGGGGCCGATCGGCGCGGAACCGGGCGGGCACCAGCGCACGAGGGCCTCCACGCCGACGGTACGGTCCCCGTCGAGCGCGACGATCGGCTGGTACCACACCGCCAGCTCGTCCGCGGCCAGGGCGGCCCGCAGCCGCTCGGCGGTCCGGCTGCGCTGCAGCTGCTGGTCGCGCAGCTCCTCGTCGAAGCCGACGACCCGGTCCTTGCCCGCCGCCTTGGCCGCGTACAGGGCCACGTCGGCGTCGGCGAGCACGGTGGTGGCGCTGTACTTCGCGGTGAAGGCGCGGGCACCGGCGGTACCGGAGACGAACAGCTCGGCGCCGCCGACCTCGACCGGGCGGCGCAACTCCGCGAGGAGCCGCTCCCCGCGGGCCAGCAGGTCCGGCTCGGCCACCTGCGGGCACAGCAGCGCGAACTCGTCGCCGCCCAGCCGGGCCAGGGTGTCGCCCGGGCTCAGCAGGCTCTCCAGCCGGCGGGCGACCTCGACCAGCAGCGCGTCGCCGGTCGGGTGGCCGAAGCGGTCGTTGACGTCCTTGAAGCCGTCGAGGTCGAACAGGATCAGGCCGCCGCCGTCGCCGCCGGCCAGCAGCTCGGTGAGCCGGTCGTCGAGCAGCCGCCGGTTGGGCAGGCCGGTGAGGGCGTCGTGCAGGGCGTGGTGGCGCAGCAGGGCCTGCATCTGCGACTGCTGGTGCAGCGCCGCCCGCAGGTCGTGGGCCCGGCGCTGCTCGACCCGCCCGGCGTGGCCGAGCCGGATGACGAGCAGCACGGCGGACAGGGCGGTCGGCACCAGCGGTACCGCCACGTCGACCACCTCCAGCCCCCGCCCGCCGAGCTCGCGCAGCAGCGACCAGCCGGTGGCGACGGGGCCGATGAGCACGACGATGCCGTAGATCACGGTGCCCCACCGCGACGAGGACGGCCGGGCGTCGGCCGGGGGTTGCGCGGCCGAGGGGTGCAGCACCGATGCGCACATGAACACGTAGGTCGCGGACCAGCCGGCCGAGGTGATGCCGGAGCCGGCCCAGGCGCCGCCGAGCGAGGCCGAGACGAAGTACAGCACGTCGGAGGTGAGCAGGCAGGCCGCCCCGCCGAGCAGCAGCAGGTGGGTCGCGCGCAGCGTCCCGGCGGCGACCACCATGCGCACCGCGGTGGCCAGGATCAGCAGGTCCAGGGCGGGGAAGATGGCGATGCTGAAGTCGACCGAGTGCGCGGGCCGGTCGCGGACGAACGGGTCGTACAACAGGACCCAGGTGACGACGACGGCGGTGCACAGCGCCACGCCCGCCTCGGTGAACCCGGCCAGCGCGGAGCCGTAGCGGCGCACGATGGGCTGGCCGAGCATGCCCGCGGCGATCAGCGGGTACATCGCGAAGTACGTGGCGTCGATCCAGCGGATCCCGGCCCCGGTGCCGCCGAGCCCGATCGCGACCGCCCAGGAGAAGTTCGCGGTCGCGGCGCAGGTCATCGCGGCGACCATGCACCACCAGGCCCGCCGCCGGGCGATCCGGTCCGCGCGCAGCTGGCGCACGATGACGACGATGGCCACGATCCCGCCGATCGCGTAGACCAGCTGCCGGGCGAACGAGGGCAGGTACGGAGCCAGAACGGCGGCCGGAAGCCCGCCGGCGATGTACCAGATCCACGCCCGCATGCCATTACTGTCCCGGCCGCCGGGTGCAGCCGCGTTGCCCGGCCGGTGCCTTCTATTGTTCGGCCATGGGGGAATTGTTGTGGTCGTCCGTTCCGGCACCCGTCCGCACCGCGACGCAGACGCGGCTGGGCAGCGCGATCGTCGCCGTCTCCGACGTCGCCGGCGGGTTCTCGGAGGGCGCGGCGGCGCGGCTGAGCCTGGCCGACGGCCGCGACGTGTTCGTCAAGGCCACCGCGCACGAGGCGGTGCGCGACTTCCATCGGCGGGAAGGGGCGATCGCGGCCGGGCTTCCTTCGACGGTACCGTCGCCGCCTCTGCTGTTTTCCTTTGAACACGATGCGTGGGTGGTGCTGGCCTTCGCCTTCGTCACCGCGAGGGCCGCGCGGCCGGCGGACCTGCCGCGGGTCCTGGACGCCGCCACCAAGATGGCGCTCGTGCTGACGCCGGCGCCGCTGCGACCGCCGACCCGGCCCCGGCTGGCCGGCTCCTCGCCGTGGCCGGGCGACACGCTGCTGCACGGCGACCTGTACCTGTTCAACGCGCTCATCGGGCCGTCGCAGGTGTACATCGTGGACTGGGCGCACGCGTGGGTCGGGCCGATCTACGGCGACGTGCTGATGCTCATGGCCGGTTCGCCCGAGGCGGAGTCGCTGTGCGCCGCGAACCCGCTCACCCGGGACCTGCCGCCGTCCGTCATCGACGAGTTTCTCGCTGCCCACGGCGGCTTCCTGATGAACCTGGCCGCGGCCGCCTCGGCCCCCGGTCTGGCCGCGATGGCCGAGTCACTCGGACGGGCGTCGCTGGGCTGGCTTTCACGGAGACCGTACAGTGCTACGTGATAGTGTTGGGTGCCATGGTGTTCAAGAAGATGCTCGCCGCCTTCGGGGTCGGCGGACCGAGTGTCGACACGGTGCTCGACACCCCTGCCGTCCAGCCGGGCGGCTTCATCGACGGCCACGTCCACATCCAAGGCGGGGATCGTGACGCCCGCATCGAACACGTCGTGCTCGCCCTCGCCACGCGCCTGGACAACCGCGCCGGCGCCGAGCTGACCCGCACCTCGGTGGCCGACAACTTCACGGTCGCCGCGGGCGCCACCGAGCGCATCCCGTTCCGCCTGTCGGTGCCGTGGGAGGCCCCGATCACCACGGTCTACGGCCAGCAGCTGCGCGGCATGGTCATGGGCGTCGTCACCTCCCTCGAGGTGTCGGGCGGCCGCGACCAGGGCGACCTCGACCCGGTGTCGATCACCCCGCTCCCCGCGCAGCAGGCGATCCTGGACGCCTTCGCGGAACTGGGCTTCCGCTTCAAGAGCGCCGACGTCGAGCACGGCGTCATCCACGGCGTGCCGCAGCAGCTCCCGATCTACCAGGAGATCGAGTTCTGGCCGCCGCAGCAGTTCGCTGGCCGCATCAACGAGGTCGAGCTCACCTTCGTCACCAACCCGCACGGCGTCGAGGTCATCCTGGAGTTCGACAAGCGCGCCGGCGCCTTCGGCCACGGCGGCCACGACACGTTCAGCCGCTTCAGCATCGGCCACGACCAGGTCGCGGGCACCAACTGGACGCAGGCGGTGGAGGGCTGGATCCGCCAGGCCTCGGACCGCCACTTCTCCTCGATGCAGTCCATGCACGGCGGCTACGGCCACGGCGGCCACGGGTACGGCCACGGCGGCCACCGCGGCGGCGGCATGGGCCTGGGCACCGTGGTGGCCGCGGGCGCCGCGGGCGTGGTCGGCGGCATGGTCGCCGGCGAGATCATCGACGAGGTCTTCTTCGACGACGAGGGCGGCGGGGACTTCGAGTAGCGCTCGCCCGGGCCAGGGCCTCCTCGGCCTCGGCCACGATCCGGGCGACGAGATCGGTGGCCGGGAGGACGTCGGTGATCAGGTCGACGCCCTCCCCCGCCCAGACCGGCAGCGGCGGCACCACACCTCGCTCGACATCCGCCGCGTACGCATCCCGCGCCTCGGCCGCCGCCGCCGGATCGTCGCGGTAGCGGTCCAGATAGGGACTGCCCAGGGTCCGCGCCGCGTACTGCGCCGGCCACTGCGACCCGCGCACGATGTCGAGCACCCGGCTGCGCTCGGTCTCGTCGCCGCGCCCGTCGAGCAGGGCCTTGGTGATCGCCGGGTCGACGAGGGCCTCCGGCGTGGCCTGGAAGCGGGTCCCGATCAGCGCGCCCGCCGCCCCCAGGCACAGCGCCGCCGCCAGCCCGCGCCCGTCGGCGATGCCGCCCGCGGCCAGGACCGGGACCGGCGCGACGAGGTCCACGACCAGCGGTACGAACGGCAGCGTCGACCGCCCCCGCACCGACCCGTGCCCGCCGGCCTCGGTGCCCTGCGCCACGATCGCGTCCGCGCCCAGCTCCAGCGCGCGCCGGGCCTCCTCCAGCGTCGTGACCTGCAGGATCAGCGTGGCACCGGCCGCGCGGACCGGCGGGATGAACGCGCTCGGGTCGCCGAACGAGAACATGATCGCCCGCGCGCCGTGTTCCAGCACCCGCTCCACCGCGCCCGCCCCGACCGCCCAGGTCAGGAAGCCCGCGCCCCACGGCCCGCCCGACGCCGCGACGAGCGGCAGTTCCCGGGCGAGCCAGTCCGGGTCCCCGCCGCCGGCGCCGAGCAGTCCCAGCCCGCCGGCCCTGGTCACGGCACCCGCGAGCGCCCCGCCGGCCGATCCGCCCATGGGAGCAAGCGCGAGCGGATGTGGTACCCCGAGCAGCTCCGTGAACGCCGTTCGCACGTCAGCCCCGCACGGCCGTCGCGAGCATGTGCGAACTGGCGGCGACCAGCGAGCGTTCGGTTGAGTACAAGCGCGCAAGTTCCAGCGCCGCAGTGAACACGGACGCGGCGTGCGGGCCGTCCAGCGCCGCCTCGGCCGCCGTCCACAGTGGACCCTCCACGCCGTGCAGGACCGCGCCGGGCAGCCCGGCGTCCGTGCACTCGGACAGGAGCTCCTCGGGGCGGTGGAAGTACGCATGGGTGAAGCCGAGCTCCGGATCGTTGCGCCCGTCGTGCACAAGCGAGCGGGCCTCGTCGAGCGCTCGCGCATCGAAGCGGCCCGTCGCGGCGAAGTCGAGCGGGCCCGCGAACCGGGCGATGACGGCCGCCGCGAGCACGCCGCCGGGGCGGGTCACCCGGGCCGCCTCGCGCAGGACGGCGACCCGGTCGGCGCGCTCGTGCAGGTGGTACAGCGGCCCGAGCACCAGCACCGCGTCGAACGAACCGTCCGCGAAGGGCAACTCGCGCGCGTCGCCGACCGAGGCCTCGATCGGCGGGTCGCCGGCCCGCGCCTGCTCGACGTGGGCCGGCACCAGGTCGACGAGCCGCACCCGGTGCCCGGCCCGGGTCAGCTCGCGCGCGTACGCCCCGGTGCCGCCGCCCACGTCAAGGACGAAGGCGCCCGGCGGGAGCAGCTCGTGCAGCACTTCGAGGGTTCGCGTCCACTCCAGGCGGGCCTGCGGGCGCCGGTCGAGACGCTCGTCCTCGCGGTACTGCGACGTGTAGTACTGGACGATGTCCTCGGTCGTCATGCCGCCGACCCTAGATCAGCGCAGCCGGGAGGTGCGCGCCATTTCCCCGCCCGATCTGGCGAGGCGTTCGGCGGGGTCGTCGACACGTCCATCGACCTCGCCGTGGGGCGGCTGCAGACCATGCGCGAGCGCCGGGCGTTCCTGCGCAGCACCGAGCAGATCGCCGAGGCGGTGTCCGACCAGTTCGCGCCGCTGATCGCGAAGGAGTGCGGGGACCTGGACGACGGCGAGCGGATCGCCGCGGCGCTGGCCGTGCGGGACCGGCTGACCCTGGCCCGGCTCACCGACGCGGACCTGTTCGCGGCCGACCTCGACGCCGGCTTCCTGCGCCACCACGTCGAGGCGGCGACGGCGCGGGTGCTCGACGCCGCGGGGCTGTCCGACGGGGCGGCCCGGCTGCACCAGGAGCTGCTGCGCGAGGCGTGCCGGACGCTGGACTGGCTCACGCTCGACGGGGCGGGTGCCGCCGCTGGGGCCGCTCGGGGCGGTCCGGCAGCTGCGCTCGGTGCGCGTCGACGGCGACACCGGCGAGGACGCAGGTGCGATCCTCGCCGGTATGCCGTGGTTGCAGGAGCGCTAGCGGAGGCGGGTGAAGCGGTCCTGTTCGTGGTTGCAGGAGCGTTAGCGGAGGCGGGCGATGCGGCCCTGTTCGCCCGAGGCCCAACACACGCCGGCGGCGCAGGCGACCGAGTCGAAGCTGCCGGTGTCGAAGCGGGTCCAGGTGCGGCCGCCGTCGCGGGTCCAGTCGCTGCCGGTCGGGCCGACCGCGTAGGCGGTGTCGTCGTGGCCGTTGCGCCAGGCCGCGCCTGAGCGATATTCGCCGGGTACGGTGCGCGCGACCGTCCAGGTGCGCCCGCCGTCGCGGGTGGTGGCGGCGCCGTCCGGGGCCGTGGTCGGGGCCGCGTAGTCGCCGCCGACCGCGAGGCCGTGGGTGCGGTCGCGGAAGGCCAGGGAGTAGATGCCGGCCGAGGGGCCGGACGGCAGCGGGGTGGTCGCGACGGTCCAGCGGCGGCCGCCGTCGGTACTGTGGAAGACGCGCGAGGACGCGCCGCCGCCCGTGGCGAACCAGGCGTCGCGGCCCGCGGCGACCAGGCAGGTGCCGCTGGCGGCGAAGGCGAACTCGCCGTCCAGGGCGGGCGGCAGGTCGGCGGCGAGCGGGGACCAGTGCCGGCCGCCGTCGTTCGTGGCGAGCAGCTGGAAGTGGCCGTTCACGGGGTCGCCGAGCGCCAGGCCGTGGCGGCGGTCGGAGAACGCGAGGCAGTCGTAGAACGCCGCCGGGTCGGTGTTGCGGTACGTCTCGGTCCAGCTGCGGCCGCCGTCGTCAGTGAGGTACACCCGGGAATCCTCACCATTGCCGATGGACAGGATCGCGGCGTGGTGGGCGTCGAAGGCCTCGATGTCGCGGAACTGCAGCGCTTCGGTGCCGGGCGGGCCGACGGAGCGCCAGGTGCGGCCGCCGTCCGCGGTGCGCACGACGGTGCCCTCCGTGCCCGAGGCCCAGGCGACCCGGTCGCTGACCGCGGACAGGCCGCGCAGCCGGGCGGTGGAGCCGGTGTCGAGCAGCTTCCAGGACGGTGCCTCGGGCCGGCCGAAGCCGCCGGTCGTGGCGACGACGGCCAGCCCGAGGACGATCGCGACGATGCGATTGGTCATATCGATGAACTTAGGGAGTCCAGGCTCCCGAGACAACCCAGCTCACGTCGTCGGACCACAGTGCGGTGGCGTCCCACGTGTGCGAGCCGCCGTTGGTCGCGATGTACAGCAGGTTGTTGTAGTGCCGCACGTACGCGGTCGAGAAGTTGAGCGATCGCAACGACGTACCCTGTCCGTTCTTGCCCGTCTCCGTGCAGAACGTGGCGTCCTGCGCGAACAGTGCGCTGCCGTCGTTCGCCTGCAGCGAGATCTGGTAGTTCTGGTGCCGCAGGTACTGCCCGGACGTGTTCCTCGACTCGAACGAGTAGCACGAGCCGTTGCCCAGCCCCGCGCGCACGATCCACGACGCGTTCGCCTTGTCCGTGGCGGAACTGGACGAACTGACCACCGCGGTGTTCACGGCGGCGCCGGAGTGGCTGATGTACCGCGTCGTGCAGCACGCCGTGGTGGCCCGCAGCGAGATGCTCGAACCGACCGTCAGGCCGCCCGTGCCCGTCCCGGACGTGCTGTAGTTCGCGGCCACGATGTTCGCCTGGACCGAGTTCTCGGTTGCGTCGGACGGATAGCCGGAGGTCATGACGCCCTCGTAGAAGGTGCCAGCGGCGCCGACGCTGTTGTCGCCGCCGATGCCGAGGATGATCGCGCCCTCCTTCTTCATCGGGTTGTACCCGGCCACGTTGGGCCGCGCGCCGTTGTAGAAGGTGCCGAGGCTGCCGGACTGGGCGTTGCCGCCGCGGATCGACCAGTGGTTCGGCTCGCCCTTGACGATCGCGGTCAGGAACCGGTGGCTGATCGTCGGGTCGCCGGAGTTGTTCTTCTGGTTGAAGCCGGAGAACAGGCCGTTCTCCAGGTCGGCCATGATCCACGGGCCGTTGCCGGCGCCGGTGCCCCAGACGTTGTTGCTGCCGAAGTAGATGGCCTCCATGGTGCCGTTGCCGTTGTCGCGGCTGTTGCGCTCGGCGTTGCCGTAGTCGAAGCAGCATCCGCCGTTGTAGTGGGTGCCGTCGAAGATGGCGTACATGCCCTCTGGCTGGTCGCCGGTCGCGACGCCGTTCGTGTTGTTGTTGCGGTAGCCGGTGCCCGGGGCGACGAACACGCCGTACACCTTGTGCCCGCCGATCGTCGCCGGCGCGGCGGTGGCGTTGGCGAGGTTGTCGTAGCCGCCGGCCGCCGGGCCCTGGAAGCCGCCGGGCGGGGCCTGGGTGAGCCGGTTGTTGCGGCCGGACTGATCGTAGATGATCGTGATCAGGCAGGACGTGTTCGCGCAGAAGGCGTCCTGGGTGGCGGCGTTGGCGTAGCTGCCCGCGCTGACCGGCGCGATGTCCTGGGTGGCGTTGTCCGAGGCGCGGCGGACCTGGTACAGCGGGCCGGTGTAGCTGCCGTAGAGGGCGCGGGTGGTGCTGTGGGCGGCGACGCAGGGCGTGCCGCCGGCGGCGTAGATGTCGCACGGCTGCGACGTGGCCGCCTCCGAGGTGCCGGCGTGCACGAGTGCGCCGGTGATGAGCGCGCTCACAAACACGGCCGCACCGATGGCCTTACGCATGGATGAGAACCTCTTCCGTTGGCGGAACGGATACAGGCATCTATGTGAGCGCTCACATGGCCAGATTGTCAAGCACCAGGCATGAACGGTTCACGCGGGTGGTAAGAGAAAGACATGACCTTGACCGTCCTGGTGACCGGCGCCTCCGGGTTCGTCGGGTCGAGACTCGTGCCCCACCTGCTCGCCCGCGGCCACGAGGTGCGGGCGATGACGCGCCGGCCGCAGCAGTACTCCGGGCGGGGCGAACCCGTCGCCGGCGACGTCACCGACCCCGGGAGCCTGCGCGCGGCGCTCGACGGCGTGGACGTCGCGTACTACCTCGTCCACTCGCTCGGCCTGGACGACTTCGTCGAGCGCGACGCGCAGGCCGCGCGCAACTTCGCCGCCGCGGCCGCCGACGCCAAGCTCGAGCGGATCGTCTACCTGGGCGGCCTCGGCGCCGACGGCGACGAGCTCTCCGACCACCTGCGCTCCCGCCGCGAGGTCGAGCAGATCCTGGCGGCCGGCCCGGTCCCGGTGACCACGCTGCGCGCCGCGGTCATCATCGGGCACGGCGGCATCTCGTGGGAGATCACCCGCCAGCTCGTCGACCACCTGCCCGCGCTCATCACGCCGCAGTGGGTGGCCACGCGCACGCAACCGGTCGCCCTGCCGGACATGCTCCGCTACCTGCTCGCCGCCGGCGAGTCGGAGGAGGCGCGCGGCCGCGTGTACGAGGTGGGCGGTCCGGATGTGCTCACGTTCGCGGACATGTTGCAGCGGGTGGCCAAGGCGCGCGGCAAGTACCTGCCGAACGTGACCGTCCCGCTGCTCACCCCCCGCCTGTCGTCCATGTGGCTGTCGCTCGTGACCGACGTGGACATCCCGACCGCGCGCAATCTCGTCGATTCGCTCAGTGCGGAGACGGTCGTGCGTGAGCGTCCGATCAGCGAGCTCGTCCCCGGCCCGGCGGTCGGGTACGACGACGCCGTCCGCCTCGCCCTGGCCGAACGCGCGGCGGAGCTCGCCGAGCGGGAGGCGGAGCGCACGGCGGACGAGGCGACCAGGGCCGCCGAGACCGCCGAGACCGCCCGCCAGGCCGCCCAAGAGGCGGCGCGGCACGCCCAGGACGTGCGCCGTGAGCTGGGCGTGAGCGTCCCGTGAGGGCCCTGCGCGACCTCGCGCGGGCCGCGTTCGTCGATCGGGTGCCGCGCGAGCACGAGGAGACGGCCGCCCTGTTCCGGCGCCGCCGCATCGTGGTGGCGGTGACGCTCGCCGCCGGCGCGATCCTGCTCGGGTGGTCGCTCACGATCGCCCCCGGCGACCCGCTGTTCTACGCCATGACCCTGGCGGTGGCGGCGACCTGGGTGGCCGGCAGCCTGCTCTCGGGCCGATTGCATTTAGGGCGCATCTTGTACCGTGACAAGCTCCGGCGCCCGATCCTGACGCCCATCGCCACCGGGCTGATCGTCGGTGGCGTGTTCGTGCTCGGAGCGCTCATCGTGCAGCACATCCCGCCGTTGCGAGCGTACGCGGGCGAGGTGCTGGACCACGCCCGGTACGGCTCGATCGTGCCCATCACGGTCGTCACGCTGCTCAACGGGCTGGCCGAGGAGGTCTTCTTCCGGGGCGCCCTGTTCGCCGCGATCGGCCGCAGCCATCCCGTGCTCATCTCGACCGTCGTGTACGCGCTCGCGACGATCGCCACGGCCAACCCGATGCTCGTGTTCGCGGCGGCGGTGCTGGGTGCGGTGCTCGGTCTGCAGCGGCGCGCGTCGGGCGGGATCCTGGCGCCGATGCTGACCCACGTCACGTGGTCGATGGTGATGCTGTTCGCGCTGCCCCCGTTGATCGGCACCGCGGCCTAGATCGACGTCGCGACCGTCTCCAGGTGGTCGAGGGAGTCCTGCAGGCCGCTCTCCATGCCGGAGGCGATCACCGCGTCGCGGGTCTCCCGATCGTCATACTCGCACAGCATGGACATGTGCGTTCGCCCGTCGGCCTCGGTCAACGTCACCGTGATCAGGCCGGTGTGCGCGTCCGGGTCGGGCAGGCCTTCGAACACCTCGGTGTTGACCAGGCGGTCGGGGGCGGCGATCTCGCGGTACACGCCGCGGAAGGCGACCTCGAAGCCGCCGGCGTCCATCACGTACCGCCACCCGCCGCCGACCTTCAGGTCGATCTCGGCGCTGACCATCGCGCCCTTCTCGCCCGCCCACCAGCGCTTGACCAACTCCGGGGTGGTGTAGGCGCGCCAGACGAGCTCCTTCGGCGCGTTGAACTCGCGGGTGATGAGGATCTGCAGGTCGGTCGGGAGGGTGACCTTCGCCGTGCCCTTAGTCGTCGTCGGCATCGCTCGTCTCCTTCGTGTCGAGTTCGTCGGTGAGGTCGGTCAGGACGTCGTCCATGAGGTCGAAACGCTCGTTCCAGCGCTGCTCGTACGTGGCGAGCCACTCGTAGATCGGCTTCAGCGGCGCGGGGTTCAGGCGGTAGACGCGCTGCCGCCCCTCCTCGCGGACCCGCACGAGGTCGACCTCGCGCAGCACGCGCAGGTGCTTGGACACCTGGGGCTGCGCGAGCCCGAGCAGGTGCACGAAGTCGTTGACCGGCCGCTCACCCTGGGCGAGCAGGTCGAGAATCTCCCGCCGCCGCGGTTCGGCGACGGCGTTGAACGCATCGGTCGTGGTAGCCGCTCGTGCCATGCGACCAATCATATGCCGATAAGGGAATGCGTCAACCCCGAACGGTCGAACTGATCAGATTCGCGCAGGCGGCCGGGTCGTCGGCGAACGGCAGGTGACCACATCCGCGCAGCCGCACGTGCCGCGCGCTGGGCAGCAACCGCTCGGCCCGGCGCGCCTGGAACGCCGGCAGGATGAGGTCGCGCGGACCCCAGGCGATCGTCACCGGAATGTCCACAAGGGACCCAGCGGCCGCGAAACGGTGGCCGGCGAACGCGTCCCGCGCCGTCTCGAAGCCCGGCCACACCGCCAGGGCCCGCGCGTCGGCGACCCCCGCGACCGGATCGACGCGGGTGGGATGGCCGAAGAACAACCCGAACAGCGCGACCCGCCCCGCGGCCGTGGCGGCCAGCCGCGGCAGGGCGCGATCGGACACCCTCGCGCACGAGCGCGCGGCCGAAACGGACAGCTGGCACCAGCGGCGCGAGACCGGTCCCCAGAAGCCGATCGGCGCGAACGCCGTCACCGACAGCGCGTGCCCGCGGCGGCCGAGTTCGAGGGCCACTCCCCCGCCCATCGAGCTGCCCGCGACGTGGAACGGCGGCGGGACGCGGGCCAGGACGTCGTCGGCCAGGGCCGGTACCGGCGCGCCCGCTTGATCGAGCGCGACGACGTCGAGCCCGGCGAGGCCCGCCAGCAGCGGATCCCAGACCTGGCGGCGGCTCCCCAGGCCGTGCAGCAGCACAAGCGGCGCCATACCCGAGCATCGTACTTGTTGACAGCCTGACAACAAGGGGGCACCGTGACCGCCATGCACTACGACGTCATCGTGGTCGGGTCCGGGTTCGGCGGCAGCGTCAGCGCGCTCCGGCTCACGGAGAAGGGCTACCGCGTCGCCGTGCTGGAGGCCGGGCGCCGGTTCGCCGACGAGGACTTCGCGAAGACGAGCTGGCGGTTGCGCGACTACCTGTTCGCACCGAGCATCGGGTGCCACGGCATTCTGCGCATGACGCTGCTGCCGGACGTGCTCGTGCTGTCCGGCGCGGGCGTGGGGGGCGGATCGCTGGGGTACGCGAACACGCTGTACAAGCCGCCGGACGTGTTCTTCCAGGACCCGCAGTGGGCCGGCATCACCGACTGGAAGGCCGAGCTCGAGCCGCACTACGCGGAGGCGTCGCGCATGCTCGGGGTGGCCGAGAACCCGCGCACGACCGCCGCCGACGAGGTGCTCCGCTCGGTCGCCGCGGACATGGGCGTCGCGCACACGTACCGCCGCACGCCCGTCGGTGTCCTGTTCGGCGAGCGCCCGGGCGAGACGGTGCCCGACCCGTACTTCGGCGGCGCCGGCCCGGCCCGCACCACCTGCACGTTCTGCGGCTCGTGCATGACCGGCTGCCGCGTCGGGGCGAAGAACACGACGGTCAAGAACTACCTGTACCTGGCCGAACGCGCAGGTGCGGAAGTGCACGAACGCACAACCGTCACGCGCATCGTCCCGCGTACCGGCGGCGGCTACACGGTGCACACCAGGGGCAGACGCACCATGGTCGCGCAGGAGGTGATTCTGGCCGCCGGCGCGGTGGGCACCCAGCGCCTCCTGCACCACCTCAAGCGCTCCGGCGACCTGCCGAACCTCTCCCCGCGGCTGGGCGAGCTGAGCCGGACCAACTCCGAGTCGATCCTCGGCCCGCGCTCCCGCCGCCGCGACGCCGACTTCACCGACGGCGTCGCGATCACGTCCTCGATCCACCCGGACGCCGACACGCACATCGAGCCCGTCCGGTACGGCCCCGGCAGCAACCTCCTCGGCCTCATGGCCGCCGTGCTCGTCGGCGACACCGGCCGCACCCCGCGCTGGCTCGCCGGCCTCGGCAAGACGCTCGCGAGCTGGCGCGACTGGCCCCGGCTGTTCTGGGCCCGCCGCTGGTCGCAGCAGACCATCGTCCTGCTCGCCATGCAGCCGAAGGACAACTCGATCACCGTCGGCCCCCGCCGCGGCCCGTTCGGCGGCCGGCGCCTGACCAGCCGCCGCGGGGTCGGAGAGCCGAATCCGGTGTACCTCCCGATCGCCCACGAGGTCGCCCGCCGGGTCGCCGGCAAGATCGACGGTGTCCCTCTCGGCTCGGTGACGGAGCTCGCCGGCCGCCCGGTGACCGGCCACTTCATCGGCGGCGCGGCGATCGGGGCGGACGCGGAGCACGGGGTCATCGACCCGTATCACCGCGTCTTCGGCCACCCCGGCCTGCACGTCGTCGACGGCGCCGCGGTCACCGCCAACCTGGGCGTCAACCCGTCCCTGACCATCACCGCGATGGCCGAACGCGCACTGTCGATGTGGCCACGGTACGGCGAGCAGGACGAAAGGCCACCGCTCGGCGAGCCGTACCGCCGGATCGCGCCATGACCACCATCGCCGAGCGCGGTCGCCGGCTCGAACCCGACAAGCGGCGCGCGCAGATTCTGTCGTGCGCGGTGCGGCTGTTCGGTTCGGGCCCGTACGCGGCGGTGTCCACATCGGACATCGCCGCGGCGGCCGGCGTGGCCCGCGGGCTCATCAACCACTACTTCGGCACCAAGCGCGACCTGTACATCGAGGCGGTCCGCGTGCTCGTCACCATCCCGGCCGTCGCGGTCGAGCAGCTGCCGGACGGCGACCTGCGCACCCGCGTCGACGCGAGCGTCACCTGGTTCCTCGACGTCGTCTCCCGGCACAGCAGCTCATGGCTGGCCGCGGTCGACGCCGGCGACCCGGACGTGCGCCGGGTCCTGGCCGAGGCCGACGAGGTGGCCGCGGCGAGCATCCTGACCGCGCTCGGGCTGGCCGACACCGGCGCCCACCGCGCGATCATGCGCGCGTACTGCGGCCTGGCCAAGGCGACCGCCCGCGAGTGGCTGGAGCGCGACGCCCTCGACCGCGACCGGGCGCACGCCGTGCTCGCGACCACGCTGACGTCGCTCGTGCGCGAGGTGTTCGCATGACCCGGATCGCGGTGATCGGCGCCGGGTTCGGGGGCATCGCCGTGGCGCATCTGCTGCGCGAGGCGGGCTTCGGCGACGTGACCATCTACGAGCGGGCGGACGACGTGGGCGGGGTGTGGCGCGACAACACGTACCCCGGTTGCGCGTGTGACATCCCGGCGCCGCTCTACTCGTTCTCGTTCGCGCTCAACCCCGACTGGTCGCAGCGGTTTCCGCCGCAGGACGAGATTCTCGGGTACCTGCGGCGGTGCGTGGACGCGTTCGGCTTGCGGCCGTCGTTGCGCGTTCGCGCAGCGGTGGACGCCGCGGCGTGGACCGGTACGGCGTGGCGGCTCACGCTCGCCGATGGGAGCACGGCGGAGTACGACATCCTGATCCCGGCGACCGGCCAGCTCTCCCGTCCCGTGGTGCCACCGATCCCCGGCGATTTCGCCGGTCGTACGACGCACACGGCCGCGTGGGACGTCGACGTCACCGGCAAGCGCGTGGGCGTCATCGGGACCGGCGCGAGCGCCATCCAGCTCGTGCCCGCGATCGCCGATGTCGCCGCACACGTCACCGTCTTCCAGCGCAGCGCGCCCTGGACCCTGCCGAAGCCCAATCGCCGGTACGGCCGCGTGCGCCGCGCCCTCAACCGCTCGTTCCCGCCGCTCATGCGCGCCGCCCGCGCCGGAACCTGGCTGCTCACGGTGGTGACCGGGCGCGCGGTCACCGGCCGCCCGATCGCGCGCCGTTTCGTGCGAACGATCGCGAACGGACAGCGCTTCGTGCAGGCGCGCCGGCTGCGGCCGCGGGTGACGCCGGACTCCGCGATGGGCTGCAAGCGGGTGCTGTTCACCAGCGACTGGTACCGCACGCTGCGCAAGTCCACTGTGGACCTCGTCACCGCGGACATCGACCGCCTCACGCCGTCCGGGGTGCACACGACGGACGGCGCTTCGTTCGCATGCGACGTCCTGGTGTACGCGACCGGCTTCGCCGCGACCGAGTTCCTGGTGCCCATGGCCGTGACCGGCAGCGGCGGCCGCCGCCTGGACGACGAGTGGCGCGACGGCGCGTATGCGCATTTGGGCATCGCGGTGCCGGGCTTTCCGAACATGTTCCTCATGTACGGCCCGAACACGAACACCGGCAACACGTCCGTCGTGTACTTCCTCGAGGCGCAGGCGCGCTACATCGTGCAGGCCGTGCGGGCGATCGCCGCCGCCGGCCCGATGCGCGTGCGCGCGGAGGTCGCGGGCGCTTTCGACGCGGAGATGCAGCGACGGCTGGCGACGAGCGTGTGGACAGGCTGCCACAACTGGTACCGCACCGACGCCGGCCGCGTGGTGACGAACTGGCCGGGCATGGCCTCCGAGTACGCCGCCCGCACCGCCCGCCTGTCGCCGGCCGACTACGAACCCGCCTGACGCCGGCCGACTACGAACCCGCCTGACGCCCCGCCCCGAACCGCATCCGGAAGTCGTCGGCGACCAGCGACAGGAACGGCCGCCGGCCCCGCAGGAAGCCGAGCGGCCCGTCCCCGTCGATGTCCCACCGCACACTGGCCGGCCCGCACCGCGCGGTTGCGCGCACCGCCGTCGTCTTGGCCCGTCCGTGCAACTCCTGCGTGCACTTGAACCCGATCGGCACCCGCACCAACGGCCGCGCCCGGGTGATGTCCGCCTGCGCAATCGACTGCGCGGATGCGCGCGAATCGCTCAGCTCGAACGCCGCCAGATCCTTGGGAATCCCCCACAGCTCACGACCCCCGTCCCGCGACTCCGGGCTGTCCACCCAGATGTGCGTGATCGTGACCCGCGACCGCAGCCCCGCCCGCATGAGCACGGCGGCCAGCAGCTCCCGATAGCTGAGGTCCCCGCCCGGCCGATAGTCCACCCACGCGGTCCCGATCAGCGCGCGCGACCCCAGCCGCAGCACCCGTACCGCGCCACGCAGCTCCGGTGGCAGCGCGGGCACGAGCGCCAGCGGCAGCATCCACACGGAGACCACCATCCGGCCGCGCAACGTCCACGGCTCCGGCGGATAGCCCATGGCGGCACTCTACGCCGCGTCAGGAGGCGACGGCGGTACCCTCGAGCTCGACCAGCAGCACCGGAAGCGCCAACCGGCCCACCCCGAGCAGCGTCGACGGCGGAGCGACGCCGGCCGCGGCCAGCCGCGAGCCCAGCGCGCCGTAGTGCTGGAGGAGCAGGTCGACGTCAGTGGTGTACACGTTGAGGCGCACGAGATTCGCAAGCGCCATCCCCGCCGAGTCCAGCACCGCCTCCAGGTTGTCCACGCTCAGCGCGATCTGGGCCGCCATGTCGCCGGGGTGCTGCGGCTCGCCGTCGGCGCTCATCGCCGTCTGCCCGGCGCAGTACAGCGTCCGCGCCGCGCCGGACACGAGTTCGCCCTGGTGGTAGCCAAACGCCGCCGACCACGCCCACGGGTTGACCGGTGTTCGTTGCATCGTCATGGCAGCAAGCCTCGCAGCGAATCACGACACCTCCTGTCGTATATTCCAGACCATGCGCGCCGACCGGCTGGTCTCGCTCGTCCTGCTGCTGCGCCGGCACGGCCGCCTCTCCGCGACCGCCCTGGCCCGCCAGCTGGAGGTGTCGACGCGCACCGTGCTGCGCGACATCGAGGCCCTGTCCGCGGCCGGCGTCCCGGTGTACGCCGAGCGCGGCCGGCACGGCGGATTCGCCCTGCTCCCGGGGTTCCACACCGAGCTCACCGGCCTGAACCACGACGAGGCCCTGGCGCTGCTGGTGGCCGGTTCCCGCCGCGGCGCCCAGGCGTTCGGCCTCGGCGCGCCGCTCGCCTCCGCCATGCGCAAGGTCATCGACGCGCTGCCCGAGGGCCACCGCTCCGACGCCGCCGTCCAGCGCCTGCTCATCGACCCGGAGACCGACCTGCTCGCCCGGCGCCTGGTCCCCGAGGAGATCGCCGACACGGTGGCGTCCGAGGTGCGCCGCGCGGTGCTCGCGGGAAAGAAACTGCGCATCCGGTACGAGGCGGCCGGCCAGACCCCACGCTGGCGCACCGTCGACCCGATCGGCCTGGTCACGGTCCGCGAGCAGGGCTACCTCCTGGCCACCCGGGACGGCGCCGACCGCACGTACCGGCTCGCCCGCATCCTGGCCGCCGAGGTCCTGGACGAGCCCGCCGACCGCCCCGCCGACGTCGACCTCGACCAGGCCTGGCGCGAGCGCAGCACCAGCTTCCGCACCGGCGGCGACCAGGTGGCCGTCACGCTGCTGCTGCACCCGGCGCGCCGCCCCATGCTGACGGGCACCGCCCTGGCCGTCAGGTCCGAGTCGTCGGAGGCCGACGGCCGCGCGCGCCTGGAGGTCACCTTCCAGGACGCCCGCCACGCCGAGTGGGCCCTGTGGCAGCTGGCCGCGAGCGCCGAGGTCCTGTCCCCGCCCTGGCTACGCGCCGTCCTGCACGACCGCGCCGCCGCCATCGCCGCCCGCTACGCGAATCCGCGGGTCCAGCAGAGCCCGGGCGACGACGGCGAGCATCCCACTCCGGCATAGCCCGGCCGCCCCGACCCGAAACTCCTCCCGGTCGTACCACTCGACGAGCTCCACCCCCGCCTGCTCGGCGAGCGCACGGTCAACGGGAAGCTCGGCGTCGTCGTCATAGCACCCGTAGATCTCGTCCGCGGCCCACATCACCCAGTGGAACGGCCCCAGCGAAGGCCCGTCGAGCACCGTCATGAACCGATCCCCGGCCTCCAGCGGCGACACCCCGAGCGACCCGGTCTCCAGCAACGCGGCGAACGTCGGGTCCTCATCCCAGTCCGCGTTGGGAATGACAAGCCCGAGCACGTCCTCCTCATGCTCCCGGCAGGCACAGTCCGGGCGCAGCGGCGGCTTCCAGTCGTCACGCTTGCCGAAGAGACTCACCCGACGATGGTAGGGCGCGAGGAACGCTCAGGTCTGCCCCGCACCGGTCGAGCTAGGGCCCATGACGTCCGCTCCCACCGGCCGCTCCTCGAACCCGTACGCCACCTACGTCGACCTCGACGCGGCGGAGCAGCCCCAGAACGAGTACCCGCCGCCACCGCCGCCGCCACCGCCGGCGTACCTCCCGCCGCCGCCACCCCCGCCGGTGGCCTACTTTCTCCCACCGGAAAAGCCGGAGAAGCCGCCACGGCGCGTCCTGCGCAAGGTCGGCAAGTACGTGGCCCTCGTGGCAACCGCGTTCGCGATCCTGCTCGGCTACGGCGTCGTCCGGGCCTGGTTCGACGAGGGCAAGCAGAAGGAGCAGGCCTGCAGCCAGATCGGCCTCGCCGCCCAGGACCTCGGCGGCACCCACACCCTGCCCAACGGGACGACCCGCAAGCAGGCCGCCACCGTCGAGGAGTGGACCGCCGTGCTCACCAGTGGCGCGCCGATCGACCCCACGGCCGCGGACGAGCAGCTCAAGCAGGACTCGCACAACCGCCGGTTCGCGGGGAGCCTGGCCTTCAACCCGTCGCTCAAGGCGGCCCTCATCGGGATCGCCGATGATGTCGACGGGCTGATCGCCGTGCGGCAGGACACCACCACCCCCGTCGCCGAGCGGGCGCAGCACGCCGTCACGCTCACCGCCAGCCTCGACGGGCACATGCGTGACGCGCAGTCGGCGTGCGGTCAGGCGGTCACCGGGATCATTGATCGACCCTGATCCGGCGGGCGCGGCGGAGCATCACCACGGTACCGCCCGTGCACAGCACCACCAGCCCGCCCAGCAGCACGATCGTCAGCGACAGGGTCCGGGCGGGCGCGGCCGGCCCCTGCGCCCCGGCGGGGCCGGCGGCGGCCGCGAGCGCGCTGGGCGGGGCCGACGGCGGCGGGGCGTGCAGCTTCGCCGCCTCCTCGGGCGTGACGAGGTGGCCGGCGGCGGCGCCCTTCGGCTGTGCGAAGCCCCAGTCCAGCAGCGTCGTTCCCTGTTTCCACGCGCGCACCGGGGCGATCTCGGCGCCCATGATGGTCACCACGAGCCGGCGGTCGCCGCGCTTGGCCGCGCCGACGTACGTGTGGCGGGCCTCGTCGGTGAAGCCCGTCTTGCCGCCGATCGCGCCCTGGTACTCCGTCAGCAGCTTGTTCTCGTTCTGGATCTGGAAGCCCTTCGGGTCCTTCGGCGGCTGGGCGGGCCACTGGAAGGTGAGCATCGTGTCGTACTGCAGGAAAGCCGGCCGATCCATGTTCTCCCGCGCGATGAGGGCCAGGTCGTAGGCGCTGGTGAACTGGTCCGGGGCGTCCAGACCCGACGGGGTGACCGCGTGGGTGTCGTCGGCGCCGAGCCGGTGCGCCTCGGCGTTCATGGCCGCGATCGTGGCCGGCACCCCGCCGTCGCCGCCGCCGACCCGGGCCAGTGCGTTGGCGGTGTCGTTGCCGGACTGCAGCAGCAGCCCGTACCACAGCGTGGAGACCGGGTACTTCCCGCCGACGATCATGCCGACCAGCGACGAGTCGCCGGGCAGGTCGAGGTCGGCCGGGGTCGCCTCGACGATCTGGTTCGGATCGAGCTTGGGCAGTACCGTCGCGGCCAGCAAAAGCTTCTGCACGCTGGCCGGGCGGCGGCGCAGGTGCGGGTTGCAGGCGCCGAGCACCTCGCCGGTGTCGAGGTCGGCGACGACCCACGAGATGGCCGCGGTGGTCGGCGGAGCGGGCGCCCCCGCCGGGGCCGCCAGGCCCGTGGTGGCCATGCCGGGGCCGCCGACGACGGGCGCGGCCGGGTCCCGCTCCGGCGACGGCGGCGTGGGCGGGATGCTCGGGATCGAGGCGTACGGACACGGAACGACAGCGGCCGCCGACGCTTCGAGCAGCGGCATCGGCCCAGCCGTCAGGGACAGGGCCACAGCGGCGACGCCAAGGCGCCAGACTCCCATCGCCAGAGCTTATAAAACCCGAACGGGACTCGTTGTACAGACCGATCACGAGACTGCACCGGAACCGCACTCAGGAACCGGCGTGGCGCACCGAAGTCAAGACCATGCCGGAAAGCGCGATCGAGCAGCACGAGATCGACTATCGGGCCCGCCAGATCAGGCTGGGCACCTGGGTCGCCGTGGGGGTCATCCTCATCGGCGCCGTCCGGGTGCAGCTGGACTGGCACGGCGGTCCGCTGGTCGTCGCGGGCATGCTGCTGGCCGGCGTCTCGCAGGCCGGGCTGGCCCTGCTCCCCTGGCGGCGGTACGTCAATGCCGCCTGGCTGCCCCGCACGCTGTTCTGGTGGTGGATGGCCAACCTCCTGCTGCTGCTCGCGTTCTGCGCCTACGACGCCGAGGCCCTGACCGTCTATCCGGCCGGCGTCATGATCATCCTGGCCTCGACGGCGGCGCTGGCCGAACTGCGCTCGGTGATCACGTTCGGGGCGCTGAGCGTCATCGGGTACACCTGCCTGGTCGTGAGCCGCGACCACCCGGTCAGCGGCACCCTGGCCGCGCTGACCGTCGCGCTCATGGTCGGCGTCACCTGGTTCTGCGCGCAGACGGCGAGCAACCGCCGGCGCCTGGACCGGGCCCGCCGCCGCGCCGAGGGCAAGGTCGAGGCGCTGCTGGAAGCCTCCTCGGATGCGGTACTGGCGATCCGCGACAACGGCGGCGTGACGTACGCGAGCCCGTCCGTGCGCACCGTGACCGGCTACGACCCCGCGTTCATGACCAGCGAGCTGCTCATGGACATCACCCACCCCGACTACCTGGCCACCTCCACCAAGTGGTGGCAGGCGGTCATCGACGGCGGCACCGGCTACACCGCGCGGGCCGAGTCGCGGCTGCGCCGGGCCGACGGCGCCTGGATCTGGGTCGAGGTCATCGGCACCAACCGCACCAGCGAGGCGCCCCTCTACGCGGCGGTCATCAGCATCCGCGACATCACCCACCGCAAGGAGCTCGAGGAGGAGCTGACCCGGCAGGCGTTCGCCGACGCGCTGACCGGCATGCCGAACCGGGCCCTGTTCCGCGACCGCATCGAGCACGCCATCGCCCGCAACCGCCGCTGCGGCGGGCGGATCACCCTGCTGCTGGTCGACCTCGACGACTTCAAGCTGGTCAACGACAGCCTCGGGCACACCGCCGGCGACCAGCTCATCGCCACCACCGCGCTGCGCCTGCACCAGCAGCTGCGGGCCGCCGACACCCTGGCCCGCCTGGGCGGCGACGAGTTCGCGGTCCTGGTCGAGGACGTCTCCGAGGTCGAGGCCATGGACCTCGCCGAGCGCCTGCTGGCCGCGATCCGCCGGCCGCTGCGGCTGGGCAACCGCGACGTGGTCTGCTCGGCCTCGATCGGCGTGGCCACGGCCAAGGCCGGCGACGGCGAGGACGGGCCCGACCCGGGCGAGCTGCTGCGCAACGCCGACCTGGCGATGTACGCGGCCAAGGCGGCGGGCCGCGACCGGTACGCGCTGTTCGACCCGGCCATGTACGCGGGCATCCTGCGCGAGGCCGAGGACCGCGCCGAGCTCGAGCACGCCCTGGCCCGCGACGAGTTCGTGGTGCACTACCAGCCGATCGTGGACCTGCCGACCTCCCGGCTCATCGGCGTCGAGGCGCTGGTGCGCTGGCAGCACCCGGAGCGCGGGCTGCTCGGCCCGATGACGTTCATCCCCCTGGCCGAGTCGACCGGGCTCATCGTGCCGCTGGGCCGCTGGGTGCTGCGCCAGGCCTGCGAGCAGCTGGCCGCCTGGCGCGACGAGTTCCCGGCAGCGGCCGCGATCCGGGTCAACGTGAACCTCTCGGCGCGGCAGTTCCAGCACGAGGGGCTGGTCGAGGAGGTCGCCGGCATCCTCGCCGAGACCGGCGTCGACCCGCACCAGATCGTCCTGGAGATCACCGAGTCGCTGCTCATGCAGGACACCGACACCACGATCGAGACCCTGGACCGGCTCAAGGCCCTGGGCGTCCGGCTGGCGATCGACGACTTCGGCACCGGGTACTCCTCGCTGTCCTACCTCAAGCGCTTCCCGGTCGACATCCTCAAGATCGACCGCTCGTTCGTCGACGGCATCAACGCCGAGCAGGGCGGCGACGCCACGCTGGCCGAGGCGGTCGTGCAGCTGGGCCGGGCGCTGCAACTGCAGACGGTCGCCGAGGGCATCGAGACCGCCGAGCAGTGGTCGACCCTGCAGGACCTCGGCTGCGAGTTCGGGCAGGGCTACCTGTTCGCCCGCCCGGGCGCCGCCGAGTCGATCTCGGAGATCCTCAGCGACGCCCGCGAGCACGAAACCGCCAGCTAGCCCAGTACTACCTCGACCCGCCGGACGCTGGCCTGGGCGAGCGGATCGCCGCCGGGCTGAGGACGCTGACCGCACGGCCCCGCCGGCCGCCCGCGCGATCATCGAGGTCGCCATCGACGCCCGCCGCCTCGGGTACCCCTCGAGATACCGCATGCTCTGCTGGAGCACGCGACGCCCGGCTATCTCGACGACCACGACTGGGACTCACTCGGCGAGGACTGGCTCAAGGACGCTCTGACGTACGCCGCCGCCCCGTGTCGGGGTGCTCGTGGCCCGCTCACAGCTGTGGGCCACGTTCGCTACCGTTGCTGACCCAGATCTGCTGCACACACTGGGGAGGCACCTTGCCGACGCACGCGAACGCGCCGACGATTTCGTCGGTGCCAAGCCTCTCGCGTTCCAGGCGGTCGACCGCGGTGAGCCAGGAGCGCTGAACACCCTGGCTCGCCTGTGGCAACGGGCGAACGAAACGGTTCGCCTTGATCGTTTCCAGCGCTTCGGCCTCGCCGGTGACGGCGAACCCGCGACCGGATTGGACTTCGGTGCCTACGGTGGCGCCGTGTAGCCCACGCGCCGGACCTCAGTAATCGCCCGGGAGGCGAGCTGTTCCACCACGATGCCGCCCGCCCAGTGGGCTGGATCCGAAAGCCGATGAGAGCCGCCAGTCATGCTGGACAAGCGTGTCGAGTCCCGATGAGAGCCGACGAGAACCGGCTCGACCGGCACCGCTTTCCGGTGCCGGTCGAGCCCTGGCGCAGATTTTGAGGGGGTGTGGGTGGAGCGGAGCTCCCCGGCCTAACTGGAAATCGAGAAGCTGTCGCCGTACACCTTCCAGGACAGCGGCGGGTTCAGGTCGAAGTTGCGGTTGTTGAGGAACACCCGCTGGGCCGTGTCGACCCGGCTGGTGTCGCTGTGCGCCTCCTCGGTCCGCATCGCCGCGACCCGGGCGTCGAGGAAGGCGTTGAGGTAGGTCGCCTCGTCGCCGCCCTGGGCCGGGGTCTTGGCCTTGGCCATGGCCGCCTTGCGGATGCCGCCGAAGCTGACCGAGCTGTTGCCGGGGCCGTGCATGACGATCGCGTCGTAGTAGATGAACTGGCCCAGCGCCCGCAGCCCGTCGGCCTTGGCCTGGTTGACGGACGGGTTGAAGTACACCCGATCCCGCTCGTCGTTCTGGGCCTGCTGGAAGGCGGGGTCCGCGGCGGCCGTCTTCCAGTCGCGGGTGAAGTTCGGGTCCAGTCCGGCGTGCGAATCGCTGTTGTTCACGCTGCGCAGCGCCGGCAGGTACTTGGCCAGCACGTTGCCGGGGACCCGCTGGGTGTAGAGCTGGACGAGCTCGAGCATGTCGCCGGTGCCGGAGCAGAAGCCGATGATCCCGGCGGTGTAGCCGCGCCCGTCGCCGATGTCCTCGATGTACTTGTACTGCCCCTTCCAGTCCAGCGACGAGTTCTCCGCCGAGGACACCAGCTGCATCGCGATGTCCTTCTTGCGCGGGTCGGTCAGGTCCTTGCCCGGCGCCGAGGTGGGACTCTTCGTCGGGGTGGCACTGCGCGAGGGCGACGCCGAGGGCGGGGCAGAAGCAGAGACAGAAGCAGAAGGAGCCGATGTTGTACCGCCGGTGCTCGACGGAGTCCCGCTGGGCGTGCTCTCGGTGCCGCTGCCGTACACCTTGAACTCGAACAGCGAATAGCCCCACTGTGTTCCGCGCGCGGTGCCGTAGAGCCGCACGTAGCGCCCGGAACCGGACAGGCCGGTGAGGTCGTCGGTGCCGCCGTTGCCGCTGGTCGTGCTGTAGATGGTGGTCCACGCGTCGCCGTCGGCCGACGTCTCGATCCGGTACGCCTTGCCGTAGGCCGCCTCCCACAGCAGGTTCACGTGGGTGATCCGGCGCGTGGCGCCGAGGTCGACGCGGACCCACTGCGGGTCGGACCCTTCCGCGCTGGCCCACCGCGTGCCGGTGTTGCCGTCGAAGGCGAGGGCGGCGCCGAGCGACGAGGACTCCACCGACGACGAGGCGGCCGGCCGGCCCTGCGAGAGCAGGGTCTCGGTGGCCGCGTCGGCGCCCTGCATGACGACCACGGTCGTCACGGTGCCGGCGGCGAGCAGTGCCGCGGCGCCCAGGCCAGCCAGCCTGAGGGGGTGCTTCACGAGATGCCTCCGTACGAAGTCTGATAGGCAACCTGCCTGCCAGATCGTTCGATCGGGGCGCCTCGATGTCAATCGACCTAAACTTGATTTCATTTCATGTTATGGCTCGCCGCTGGATTCCACCTCTTCACCATATTTGACCGGATTTGTCCATATGCCGCTCTCGGCAAGATCGAGGCGCTGGCGGGGGCCGACTGAAAACGGCTTGGCGCGGTCCGGCAGAATATCGGGGTGACGCACGGTATCGCTGACGACTGGGTAGCCCGCTTCGCCGACGAGGTCATCGCGGCCGCACAGGACCGCGCCCCCGGCAAGCCCATCGTCTGCGCGTCGGGCCTGAGCCCGTCCGGCCCGATCCACCTCGGCAACCTGCGCGAGGTGATGACCCCGCACCTGGTCGTCGACGAGATCCGCCGCCGCGGGCACGACGTCGAGCACATCCTGTCCTGGGACGACTACGACCGCTTCCGCAAGGTCCCGGCCGGTGTCGAGGGCGTCGACGAGTCCTGGGCCGAGCACATCGGCCGGCCGCTGACCGCCGTGCCCGCCCCCGCCGGCAGCCCCTACGGCAGCTGGGCCGAGCACTTCAAGGCGGCCATGGCGGCGTCGCTGGAAGAGCTCGGCGTGCAGTACCGCGGCATCAGCCAGACCGAGATGTACCGCTCCGGCGCCTACACGGAGCAGATCCTGCTCGCGATGCGCGAACGGGCGCACATCGACGGGGTGCTCGGGAAGTACCGGACGAAGATCGCCGCCGAGGAGAACGACGAGGACGGCGAGGGCGCCACCGGCTACTACCCGTACCGGCCGTACTGCTCGGTCTGCAACCGCGACACGACCACCGTGACCGCGTACGACGACGAGACGACCGAGCTGACCTACACCTGCTCCTACGGCCACGGCGCCACCGTGCTGCTCACCGAGCACCGCAACGGCAAGCTGGTGTGGAAGGTCGACTGGCCGATGCGCTGGGCCTACGAGGGCGTGCAGTTCGAGCCGTCCGGCGTCGACCACACCTCCCCCGGCTCGTCCTACGTCGTCGGCTCGCAGCTCGTCGCCGAGATCTTCCACGCCAAGCCGCCGATCGGCCCGATGTACGCGTTCGTCGCCATCGCCGGCCAGGCCAAGATGAGCAGCTCCCGGGGCGGGGTGCCGACCCCGGCCGACGCCCTGCAGATCATGGAGGCGCCGCTGCTGCGCTGGCTGTACAGCCGCCGCCGGCCCAACCAGGCGTTCAAGGTCGCGTTCGACGACGAGATCCAGCGCATCTACGACGAGTGGGACACGCTGGGCCGCAAGGTCGGCGAGGGCACCGCGCCGCCGGCCGACGCCGCCGCCTACCACCGCGCGATCGGCACGGCCGCCGGGCCACTGCCGGTGACGCCGCGGCCGCTGCCGTACCGGATGCTCGCCTCCGTCGCCGACATCACCGTCGGCGACCCGGACCAGATGCTGCGCATCCTCACCGACATCGACCCGGACAACCCGATCGTCCTGCTCGACGACGCCCGGCCGCGGCTGGACTGCGCGGTGCGCTGGGTGACCACCTACGTCCCCGACGAGTCGCGCACCCACGTCCGCAGCGAACCCGACGCGGAGCTGCTGGCCTCCCTCGACGACGAGCAGCGGGCGGCGCTCGCCCTGCTGGCCTCCCGCCTCGGCGCGCAGTGGTCCCTGGAGGGCCTCACCAGCCTCGTGTACGGCGTGCCGAAGATCCGCCTCGGCCTGCCCATGGACACCAAGCCGACGCCGGAGCTGAAGGTGGCGCAGCGGGAGTTCTTCTCGCTGCTGTACCGGCTGCTGGTCTCCCGCGAGTCCGGTCCCCGCCTGCCGACGCTGCTGCTCTCGCTAGGCGCCGACCGGGTGCGCACCCTCGTCGGCGCGTAGCACCGCCTGGGCCACGACGAGGTCCTGCCACGCCATCCCCGACCCCTTGAACAGCACCGGGCCGTCCTTGTTCTTCCGGGGACGGCTCATGGTGACCAGCTCGTCGGCTCTCAGGCCGGCCATGATCACGTCGCCGCACTCGCGCAGGGCGGTCGCGACGTCCTCGACGATCACGGTCGCGCGGTGACAGAGCGCGCCGTCGACCTCGCGCGCGTCCGGCTCGTGGGAGCCGATCGCGATCACCACCGCGTCGTCCTTGACGCGCGCCGAGTCGAACAGCGGCTCCCGGGCCGTCGTCGCGCACACGATCACGTCGGCGGTCGCGATCGACGCCGGCACGCCGGTCCCGCGCCGGGCGATGTCGACGGTGCCGAGCTCGGCGACCGCCTCGAGCGCGGCGCGGTGGCCGAGGCCCTGCGGACCGGCCCCGAAGACGACGGCGTCGAGGCGGGGCTTGAGAAACGGCCGTACCGCCGCGATCGACACCGCCGGGGTACGCAGCGTGGTGAGCGCGGCCCCGTCGAACAGCGCGGCCGGGCGCAGGGTGCCGCCGTCGAACAGGACGTAGACGGCGTTGACCCGCGGGCTGCCGCGGTCGGCGACGGTCACGACCTTCACGCCGGCGTGGGTCGCCGAGGCGGCGGGCATGAGCAGCAGCTCCCCCGCCGGCAGCGCCATCGACGTGCGCGACACGCCGGCCGCCGGGTCGAGGCCCGCGCGCAGGGCGTCCTCGATGGCCTCGATCGCCCGGCGCGGCGGGAGCAGGCGCTCGATGGCGGCCGCGTCGTAGTACGGGATCGTCACCGCAGCACGAATCCCGGCGTGAGCGGATCGTCGGGGTCGACGATGAACGTGTGCTCGCCGGTCGGGTACGCCATGCCGCTGATGACCGGGACGATCGTCGCGCCCGGCCCGCCGGTGGCCACCGCGGTAAACCGCGAGCCGACGCCCGTGTGGAAATCGACCGTCCTCACAGCATCACCACAGCTCACCTGGTGAATTCTAGTGCCCATGACGGGGGTGTTGGATCGTCCGGCCGTTTCGCTCATCGCCGTGTCGAGGCCGTGGTTCTGGCCGGTCTCCTGGGTTCCGGCCTACCTCGGCACCGTGCTCGCCTCGCACACCTGGCTTCCGGATGAGCGCTTTCGCGCACTGCTCGCCCTGCTGGTGCTCGGCCCGCTCATCTGGAGCGCCGTGCTGGCCCAGAACGACCTGCACGACCTGCCGAGCGACCGCCTGAACCCGCGCAAGGCCGATGCGCCGCTCGTCACGGGCAGGGTCTCCGTCTCGCGCCTGCTGCTCTGGTACCGCCTGTCGGCCGTCCTCAGTCTCGCGACCGCCTGGTTCGTCGGCCCCCTGTTCGTCCTCGGGGTGGCGGGAGTGCTCGCGCTCGGGTGGGCGTACAGCGTGCCGCCCCTGCGTTTGAAGACCCGCCCCGGCTGGGACGTGGCGGTGAACGCCCTGGTCGTCGGCGTCGTGTCCCCGGCCGCGGGCTGGGCGGTGTCGCGCGCGCCGTGGGGCTTCCCGTGGCAGTTCGCGCTGATCGGTTTCCTGTTCGCGGCGGCCCTCTACATCCCGACCACGGTGACCGACCTCGCGGCCGACGCGGACGCGGGCTACACGACGTTCGCGGTCCGGTACGGCCGCCGCTTCGCCTTCTGGTGCGGCGTGCTCATCTGGACATGCGCGCTTGCGTTCTCGCTCGGCTGCGCGTTTCTGGACGTTCTGGTGCCGCGCTCGACCCTGGTGCCGCAGCTGTTCATGGCGCCGGTCCTCGTCGCCGCGTACGCCGCCTTGACGTGGCGCCCGTCGATCGTCCGGCTGGCCCTGCTGTCGGTGCTGTTCGGGGTGCCGACAGCAGGATTCGCCCTGGCCTACATCGGCGCCGCCGGTTGAACCGCTCCCCGTCAGAGCGCGTTGAGCAGCGCGATCCACCCGATCAGCGCGGCCGTCACCGCGAGCACGATGAGCAGCGGGAACCACAGCCCGAACCGCAGCGTCCACGGCAGCCGCGCGCCCGGGTAGCGGGCCGCGAACTGCCCCGGCGTCTCGGGATCCGCGTACTCCACCGGCACCCGGATCGCCGTCGTCAGCCGGTCCAGGTCCGGCTTCGGCCACCACTGCGGCACCAGGACGATCGGCGTCGGCTCGCCGCGCGCGGCGATCACCAGCAGGTTGCTCATGACGTGCGGTTCGCCGTTGCGCGTTTTGCCGAGCAGTGCGTGGACGCGCACCGAGTCCGGGCGGTGCACGATCGTGCGCCGGCCCGTCCAGGCCACCGACTCGACCGTGCCGTCGGCTGCTCGGTTCAGCGCGACATTGCGCACATTGAGCAGCGTCAGGACCGCGACCACCGCGACCGGCAGCGCAGCGAGCACGAGCGCGGCGACCAGCGCGCCGGTCCGGACCGGAGTCCCGACCGACGCGCCGGTGCACAACAGTAGGACCGCGCTCACGATCGCGGCGATCGTCAGTGGCTGACGGTGCCGTGGCCGTGAGGGTCGGATCCGCACGCTACTCCCAGGTCATGTCGATCTGGTTCTGGTAGTTGACGTACCCGCCACGCGCGAACGCCCTGGCCATCGGCACGTTGCCGACGTCGGTGCTCGCCCGGATGCGCGGAATGTCGTGGGCCGCCAGGATACGCGTCCCCTCCGCGAGAATGGGATCGATCCAGCCGTGCCCGCGATGCTCGGGCAGCACCCCGATGTACGCGAGGATCGGCCCGTAGTCGTTGCGCGCCGGGAACACGAACCCGACCGGCTCACCACCGGGCAGCGTCGCGACCCGCCACCACTCCTGCGGGCTCGAATAGCGCTCGAGCTCCCCGTGCAGGTGCTCCTCGGCCACCGCGCGCTCGCTCATGCGCGCAAGGTCCGCGCGATGGTGCGCGTCCAAGGTGCCCGCGACGGTCCGGGTCATAAGATCCAAGGCCTCGTCGGTACCGGCAAAGCTCCGGAACACGAGCCGCCCGTCATCCGGCGCGATCGCCGTGCCCGGCCGCCATTCGAGCCGCCGCCGCTCGACGAGCAGGCGGGCGCCGAGCCGCTCAAGCACGGCCATCCGGTGCGGCACCGCATCGTCGTCCCGCCAGTCCGGCGGCACGAACCGCAGGTACTCCGGCGGCGTTTTCCCTTGCGGCACAAGCACATCGAGCGCCGCGCGGACGAGCGCCTCCGCGGCGTCGTCCTGCCCGGGCGCGAAGTCGAGAAAGTCCATCAGGTACGGCTCGGCCGCCCCGGGCCGGGACCACCACCCGGCGCGGGCGACCACCGCGCCGTCACGCTCGGCGATCCAGAGCCACCCGGGCCGCCGGTTGCCGCGCACGAGATCGTCGCCGACCTCGTCGTTCAGTTCGTACGGAAACTGCAGAAAAAGCGGAAGTTCCTCAGCCCCGGCAAGCGGGCGGAAGGTGACGTGCATGTGTGGCTACTCCAATGCGAAGAGCACGGACTGCGGACATGGCCGGCGCCTCCTTCCTGGCGATCACTCGTCGCCGCTGACGTTCATATCGGTTCACTCCGCCGCCCGCAACGCCATTTTCGGCCACGGACCCACGGCGCACGCGCGCAAACGCGCACGCGCGCGGGTTCGATACGCCGTAAGATCCCGTCAATGGGCTGGGACGCACTCGCGCAGTGGGGCGAGGACGCTGCGCGCGTCGAACGGCTCTCCGGGGGCGTGGCCAACGACGTGTGGAGCGTGCGCGTCGACGGCCGGCTGTGCGTCGCTCGCCTGGGGACCAGGAGCGACGCGGACCTCGCCTGGGAGACCGAGCTCCTCGTGTACCTCGATCGCGAGGGCCTGACCGTACCGGCGCCGATCCCCACCAAGGACGGCCGGCGGTTCGTCGACGGCCTGGTCGTGATGACCTACGTGGAGGGCGGCCCGCCGGAGACGAAGGACGACTGGCGCCGCGCGGCCGCCGCGCTGCGCGAGGTGCATCGCCTCACGCGGGACTGGCCGCAGCGCCCCGGCTGGCGATCGTCGGCCGACCTCCTGCACGCCGAGACCGGAACCAGGGTCGACCTGCGAAGGATGCCGCAGGAGGGCGTCGCACGGTGCCGGGCGGCGTGGGCACGCCTCGCCGGGCGGCCGGCCTGTGTCGTGCACGGCGACGCGAACAACCTCGGCAACGTCCGCGTCACCGCCGACCGGGTCGGGCTGATCGACTGGGACGAGTCACACGTCGACGTTCCCGAGCTCGACCTGGTGCTGCCCGGCAACGCCGCCGGACTCGACGACGACGCCTACGACGTTGCCGCCCAGGCGTCGGCGGCGTGGGAGGCCGCCGTCTGCTGGGACGACGACTTCTCCAGGAAACGGCTCGCCGAGGTCCGGCCGATCTGACCACCGACACGCATCACCGAGCGCGTCGATGCGCGCATCACCGAGCGCCGCGTTCGCGCATCACCGAGCGGCCGAATTCCGCAGCAGGTCGAGCATCGCGTCGACCGAGCCCGCCGGATCCGTGATGGGGAACTGCACCGCCCGCACCACCCCGCCCGGATCGAGCAGCAGCGTCAGGCGCTTGAACCGATCCGTACCGGCGACCCGGAACGTGGGCAGCCGCAGCGTCCCCGCCAGCCGGGTGTCCTGATCGGACAGGAGCGGAAACGGCAACCGCGCATGCTCCGCGAACGCCCGCAGCTGGTCCGGCCGCTGCGTGCTCACCCCGCGAACGCGCGCGCCGAGGGCGCGGAACGCCGGCTCGCGCTGCGCGTATGTGAGCGATTCGAGCGTGCAGCCGGTGGCGCCCGGAATGTCGCCCCAGCCCTCCGGGTAGCCTCCGGCACCCGGTGCGAAGGCGCCGGGGAAACAGTACAAAACCGTCCAGTCCTGGTTCGTCATCCCGGGCACGGTCCGGCCCTCGAGCGCGTGGACCCGCCTGGCCTCGGCCTCCGTGCCGATGGCGTCCAGTGAGCCGTCGCCCATCACGTGCCGCGAGCCCCAGTCCTGCAGCGCGACGAGCACGGGCAGCAGGCCCTCGCCCTTGGCCGTGAGGACGTAGTCGTGCCGCGGGGGATGTTGCGAGTACGGCCGCCGCTCCAGAACGCCGTGCTCGACCAGCGTGCCGAGCCGCTCGGTCAGGGCGCGCCGGCTGACGCCGAGGGCGCGGGTGAGCGCGTCGAAGCGCGTGGTGCCACCGGCGATGTCGCGAACGATCAGAAACGTCCACCAGTCGCCCATGACGCCGAGGGCCTGCGCGATCCCGCAGTCCGCATCGGCCAGTTCTTCGTGGCGCACCCATGCATTATAGTGAGTTCCAATCTGGAACGGACTCGCCATCGGCGAACGGGGGTGCGAGATGTTCTGGCGCTGGTGGTCGGCGTTCGCGGCCAGCTCGGCCGGCTCCGCGATCAGTGCGGTCGCGCTGCCGCTGACGGCCCTGACCGTGCTCGATGCGAGCCCGGTCGAGATGGGCCTGGTCGCGGCCGCCGGCTACGCGGCGTGGCTGCTGATCGGCATGCCCGCGGGCGTGCTCGTGCAGCGGCTGCCGTTGCGCGAGACGCAGATCGTCATGGACGTCGTGCGCGCGGTGGCGATCGTGTCCATTCCGGTCGCGTGGTACCTCGATGTGCTCACGATCGCGCAACTCATCGTCGTCGCGCTGCTCGTGAGCCTGGCCACGGTCGTGTTCGGGGTGGCCACCGCGACCTTCCTGCCCGCGATCGTCCCCCGCGAACAGCTGCAGGCGCGCAACTCGCTCAACTCGGCCACCGACGCCGTCGTCCAGCTGGGCGGGCCGTCGGCGGGCGGCCTGCTCGTACAGTCGATCGGCCCGGTGTTCACCCTGTTCGCCGACGCCGTGAGCTATCTCGTCTCGGCGGTGCTCACGCGCACCCTGCCGCCGCGGCGCACCCCCGCGCCGGAGTCCTGGCCGCCGACGCGCCGCATGATCGCCGAGGGCTGGCGCTTCGTGGCCCGCCACCCGGTCATGGGCCCCGGCATGTGGACCGCGACGGCCGTCAACTTCGTGTGCGGCGCGCAGCTGGCCCTGTTCCCGCTCTACCTCGTCCGCGACCTGCACACCCCGCCGGGCCTCGTCGGGTTCCTGCTCGCGGCCGAGGGCGCCGGCTCGCTGGTCGGCGCCGCGCTCGCCGCCCGGTTCAACAACGGCCGCGCCCTCATCGCCGCGTCCCTGGTGGCCGTTCTAGGAGCGGCAACCATCCCCATCGGTACCGGTTATGCCTCCTACGCCACCTTCACGCTCGGCAACGTCGTCTTCGCGGCCGGCGTGTGCGTTCTGAGCGTCACCACGCGCACCTATCGACAGCTGGCGACCCCGCCGTCACTGCTGCCAAGGGTCGCCGCGACCGTTCGTTTCGTGTCGTGGGGCGCCATCCCGGTCGGCGGCGTCCTGGCCGGCTTCCTCGCGGACTTCGCCGGTGCGCGCACAGCCCTGGCGGTGTTCGCCGCGGCCACGGTACTGGCCCCGCTCGCCCTGTTGAGCAGTGCGCGCATCCGCTCAGCTGGTCTGAATGCGCACGACGACCTCGGCGTCGGTGACCTTCTGCACGGAGATGTCGAACCCCTGCGCCTGCGTGCTCCCGTCGACGGGCACACTGACGACGGTCCCGGCGACGTCGAGCTTGACCTGCCCGTTCTCGACCCCGACCAGCTTGACGTCGACCCCGAGCACCGAGGACTCGGCCTCGACCCCGCGGTCGAACGTGACGGTACAGGCGTCGGTGGTGCAGTCGACGTTGTCCGAACTGCAGGCGGAGAGCCCGCCGATCCCGATCACAATGGCGGCAGTGGCCACGGCAAACCTACGAGCCAGCGTCGTAGTCAGAGTCGTCATGCGAACCGAGTCTAGCGACGCCCGGCAAACGGACCCCTAATCCCGGCCCCTCACGCGGCTCCGCATTGCCTTGACGACGAGCCACGCCAGGCCGAGCAGCAGCATCGCACCGCCGACGCGCACCACCACGTGCTCCACCTCACCCCGGAGGAGCGAGGTGCTCACGAACGCCCCACCGAGCACGAGCACCACCACGGTCACGGCGACATAGACCACCGCGGTGAGCACCGGACGCCGACGGGCCATGGCAGGACGGTACCAGCGCCGACGCGTGCCGCTCCACGACGGTGTCCGGGAACAGCCGGAATCCCTCGCCCGAACGGCTGCATTGTCTCCGGGTCGGGCCCGCCCGTGCCCTGCTCACGATCCGGGCCGGGCATGGCGTGCAGGTTCAGGTGCGGGGCCCGGACGCCGTGACGTACCTCCGGCAGATCGTCGAGGAAGTGCGCTACTGCGTCGAGCGGTTCTGGCCGGGCCCTCGTCCCGCTCGACCGCTCATTCCGGCGTCCACAGTGGACCACGACCAGGATGCGCCTCACGTTGTACTGCGAGCACGCCCTCCAACCCGTCCACGTCCTGCGGGCGCGCGCCGACGCCGGTGTCTACGACGTCGAGGTGCCGGGGGAATGGTGGACCCGCGCCGTCCCGCTGCTCAAGCTGACGTCGGTCCTGCTCAAGCCGCTCGTCGGGGTCGGCCTGGCGGACCTCAAGCTCAACCTCGACGACACCCAGTGGAAAGCGGTCGAGGAGCAGGTGGCCCTGGCCAACGAAACCCTGAAGCTCGCCGCCGACGCCGCGGGTCAGTTCACCGCCGACGAGCACACCGGCGGCGAGGAAGGGCAGCAGCCGGTCTTCGCCGAGGGTGCCACGCTGAGAACCCTCCACGCGATGCTGCGCGAGCAGGACATCACCCTCGCCGATCTGCGCAAGGTGGTCCGACCCGACGGCCGCATCCTGTGGGTGCACCAGCAGTTCGTCCAGATCTACGACCGGGGTCTACCCACGATCCCCTGACGCCGCTGAACCGGTGGGCGGCGGCGTGCGTGGGACCGGGGTAGGGCGACACCATCGGTTCAGACGGGGGCCGATGACGCCGCGCCGATGTAGGCCAGGGCGAATCCTGCTGTCGGCACCCCGAACAGCACCGGCAGCAGGGCCTCTCTCATGACGGCCGGTACGGCGGGGCGACGCCCCAGCCCCAGTGCGGGACCGGCGCCGCGTGTGGCGGTTGGGCGCCCGGCTGCGAGTTGCTCACGGCCAGCCGGGTGCCCCACTCCAGGTAGCCCACGAACGCGGCCCGGAACTCGGGGTCCGTGGGCAGGCCGGCCTCGTCGGCGGCGTCCATCATGAGCTCCAGCCAGCGCCGCCGCTGGGGCTCGGTGATCGCGCGGCCCAGGTGTTTGCCCAGCATGTGCGGGTAGCCGCCGCGCTGGTCGGAACCGCGGGTGTTCCTCGTGCATGTGGGCGAAGACTGGGCGCAGGACCTCGTCGGCCTGGACCGTGCGGTAGAAGACGTCGGTGAGGTGCTCGAACGCCGCCTGGTCGGAATACCGTTGTCGCTGGACGTCATCGACCTGGGCACCGACCCGCCGCACGTGGAGTTCGCGCTCACCGAGGAGGGCCGCAGCCTCGCCCCGGTCCTGCAGGCACTCTACGACTGGGGCACCGCGCGCGCCGAGCGAACGGGCGCGGCCATCACGGCCTAAGCCTCGGCGCGCAGCAGACGCGCAAGGTCGGCGAGCGAGTCGAGGCGGATGTCCGCGTCCAGGCCGCGCAGGGCGGCGACCGTGCACCCGGCGGCGCGGCCGGCGTCGATGCCCGGCTGGGAGTCCTCGACCACCAGGCAGTCGCCCGGCTTGACGCCGAGGCGGGCGGCGGCCACGAGGTACGGGTCCGGGTGCGGCTTGCCCCGCGGCGTCTCCTCGACCGTGACCAGCAGCGGCGGCGTGATGCCGGCCGCGCCCAGGCGGGCCGCCGCGAGCTGCTTGTCGGCGCTGGTGACCACGGCCCAGGGCAGGCCGAGCTCGCGCATGGCCGCGAGCAGCTCGTCGGTGCCGGGGGTGGGGACGACGTCGTGCAGGTCGGCGTACTGCAGCTCCATCTGCCGCAGCGCCGCCCGCTCCGCCGCCGGGGGGTCGAGGTCGGGGCGCACGGCGCGGATCGTGGTCAGCGCCGGGTTGCCGTGCATGCGGGGCAGGATGTCCTCGACGCCGACGCCCGCCTCGCCGGCCCACGTGATCCAGGCGCGCTCGACGGCGGCGTCGGAGTCGACGAGGGTGCCGTCCATGTCGAGCAGTACCGCCGCGAAACGTCCCATTGCCGCCCCTCCATGATTTAACTCGCTGTTCGAGTATATTCGACGCATGCGCAATGCCCTAGGGATGCTGCGGTTCGCACATGCGCATCCGGGCGTGACCCGGGCGGAAGCGGCTGCGCGTCTGGGCATGTCGAGCGGTTCCGCGACCGAGATCATGGGGCGGTTGCGCGCGGCCGGACTGCTCGCCGAGGTCGCGGCGCCGAGCGGCGGGCGGGGGCGGCCGACGACGGTGCTCGTACCGCATCCTTCGGGGCCGCTCGTGGCCGTCGTCGAGCTGACGCATGCCGCCTGGCGGGTCACGACCGCGGCGATCGGCGGCGAGCTGGCGCCTGCGCCGCCGCACCGCCACTCGGGTGCGCCGGAAACCGTCCTGCGCGACATCGCCGCGGCGTTGCGCGCTCTGCCGCGCGATCGGCTCGCCGCGGTGGCCGTCTCCGTTCCGGCGACGGTGCGCGGCACGACCGTCGTGCAGGCGGCGACGCTCAAGTGGCGCGACGTCGACCTGTCGGTGCTCGGTCTCGGGCTGCCGCTGACCGTCGGCAACGACGCGGCCCTGGCCGGCGTGGCCGAGGCCCTGCGCGGAGCCGCGCGCGGGCACGCGGTCGCGCTGCACCTCACGGTCGAGGTCGGCGTCGGCGGGGTGGTGCTCATCGACGGCGCGCCGGCCCCGGGAGCGGCCGAATTCGGGCATGTGCCGTTCGGCGATCCGGCGCTGGCGTGTCCATGTGGCGCGTACGGCTGCTGGGACGTGACCGTGGACGGGCGGGCGATGGCGCGTTCACTCGATCGGCCACCGCCCGCCGACCCCCGGCTGTTCGCCGACGAGGTGCTCGCCGCCGCCCGATCCGGGGCTCCGGCCGCTCACGCCGCCGCCGCGTCCGCCGCCGCCGCGCTCGGGCGGGGCGTCGGGGCGCTGCTGAACGCCCTCGACCCGGCGGTGGTGACGCTCGGCGGGCTGGGCGCGGACCTGCTCAAATACCCAAGCTTCTCGGAAGCCGTGCGGCGAGCGGCCATGTCGTGGCGCCGCGCCGAACTCCCGCCGATCCTGCCCGCGGCGCTGGGCTCGGACGGTCCGGCCGTCGGCGCCGCCGAGTCCGCGTTCGCCGGGATTCTGGAGGACCTCGTCGCGCGCCGGTAAACAGTTACGCGACGGCGAGTTGCGCGTCGGTCAGGTGCACGTACGCGACGATCTGCGCATCGCGCGGCAGGTCCTGCAGATGCACGGACACGCCCGTGTGACCGGCGTTCACGACTTGGTCGCCGCCGATGTACAACTCGACATGTCCGCCGTTGTTCGTGAAGACCAGGTCGCCGGGGACCAGGCGGTCGCGGGTGACGCGCTCGCCCACCTTGATCTGGTCGTAGGTGACGCGGGGCAGGCGCACGCCGGCCGCCGACCAGGCCATCATGACCAGACCGGAGCAGTCGAACGTGTCCGGGCCCTCGGTGGCGAACTTGTACGGCTTGCCGACCTGCGCCCTGGCGTACCCGATGGCGGTGGCCGTCTTGCGCGCCCGAATCGCCGCCGCGTCGTCGTGCAGCACGAGCGTCTGGCCGATCCGGATGAGCGTGGACGTGCCGAGATTGTTCAGCCGCTGCAGGTCCTCGACCGTCGTGCCGTTGCGGTGCGCGAGCCCCCAGAGCGTGTCGCCGGGCCGCACCACGATCGTCTGCGGTGCGTCGGCTGCGAACGCCTGCTGCGGTACCGCCGCCAAGGCCAGAGCCAGGAGCACCGCGCTGATCCGTCTATGTCGCATGCAGGCAACATAACGAAGAAACCTCTCGTACGTGGCAAATCGGGCATCCCGGCCGGCCGGATACTGGGGCCATGGAGATCCGCCCGAGCATGACCCGCCTGTTGCATCCGGACATTCCCGCGCGCCCAGGCGGCACGCCGGTGACCACGCCGGTCTATCAAACGAGCACATATGAACTCCCGCGAACGTCCGAGGCTGCTCAGATCGCCGAGGCGGTGGCGCCGGTCGGGTACTACACGCGGTACGGCTCCCCGAACGCCGCCGAGGCCGAGGCCATGCTCGCCGACCTCGACGGCGCCGAGCGCGCGCTGCTCGTCGGCAGCGGGATGGCCGCGGTGAGCGCCGCACTGCTGTCGAACGTGCGCGCCGGCACCCGGATCGTCGCCCAGACCAACCACTACACGGCGGCCCTGACGCTGCTCCGGGACGTGCTGCCGACCTACGGCGTGGAGGTTTCGCTGGTACCGCAGGAGGCCCTGCAGGACGCCGTCGACGACACGACCGACATCGTGTACGCCGAGACGCCGAGCAATCCGGCCATGGTGCTCACGGACCTGGCGGCCGTGCGCGATGCGGCACCGCGCGCCCTGTTCGTCGTGGACAACACCTTCGCCTCGCCGTTCAACACCCGCCCGCTCGACCTCGGCGTGGACCTGGTCGTGCAGTCGGCGACGAAGTACCTCAACGGCCACAGCGACGTCACCGCCGGCGTGCTCACCGGCCGCGGCGAGCTCATCGACCGCGCCTGGGACACCGCGCGCGTGCTCGGACCGACGTGCCATCCGTTCGAGGCCTGGCTGCTGGCGCGCGGACTGCGCACGTTCCCGCTGCGCATGGCCCGCCACAACGCCAACGGCCAGGCGGTCGCCGAGGCCCTGGCCGCGCATCCGGCGGTGACGGCGGTGCACTATCCGGGCCTGCCGAGCCACCCGCAGCACGCGCTCGCGCAACGGCAGATGGCCGGTTTCGGCGGCATGCTGTCGTTCACGGTCGCCTCGGCCGACGCCGCCATGTCGGTCCTGCGCGACACGACACTCGCGCGCAACGCCGTGAGCCTGGGCGGCACGGAAACGCTCATCACGCACCCGGTGAGCCTGCTGTTCACCCACGGCAACACGGCCGGCGGCATCGACCCGGCGATGCTCCGGCTGTCGGTGGGCCTCGAGGAGCCGGAGGACATCATCGCCGACCTGGTGGCCGCGCTCCCCTGAGGTCGGGTGGAACCGCGGCACCGCGAGCGCGACGGCGCGCCGCTACGCCCCCAGCCGCCGGGCCAGGTCGCGCAACGCGGCGGCGCGGGTGTTGTCCACCTTGGACCACTGGGCCAGGTCCCGCAGTCGTCTGGCGACGGCCGCGCGGTCCGGGGTGTGCTCGGCGAGCAGTTCGAGCACCGCCAGGTCGGGGTTGCGCACCGCCCCGGCCGCCGCCTCCAGGCTCGGCCGGGCGCCGCGGGCGAGCAGTTCGCGCGCCAATTCCAGGGTGACCGCATGCGCACCGACGCGCAGGGCGTTCGTGACCGGTACGCCGCGCGCGAGCAGCCATTGCGCGGCCCGCGCACCGCCGCGCTGGACCGCCACGTCGATCGGGGTCAGGCTCGAACCGACCTCCTCGGCGGGGTCGACGCCCAGCGCGGCGAGCCGGTCGAGCAAACGGACGTCGTCGTGCGCGGCGGCGTTGTGCAGGGCCAGGCGGCGCAGGCGCCGATCGGTGCGCACGGCGCCGGACTCGACCGCCGCGCGCCAGTCGAGCACCGCGCTCCGGACGAGCGTGCGCAGTTTGTGCGCGAGGTCGGGATGTCCGTTCGCGTCCAGGTCGTCCACGGCGTCGCGCAGGCTCTCGCCGGTGTCGGGGTCCTCGTCCGACCACGGGTCGCGTTCCAGGGCGAGCTGCGCGAACAGGTCGTCGACGCTGTCCGCGATCCGGCCGGCGCGGTCGCCAGGGCGGATCTCCCAGGCCGGGGGCAGGCCCTGCTGCCAGGCGACGATGCCGTCGCGGCCCGCGTAGACGCGGTCGAGGTACTCGAAGCCGGCGAACGGCAGCCACTCGAGCCGCTCGACGTCGCCGATCTCGCGCTCGTGGTCGATCCAGCCCCACAGGTCGCGATAGCCGTCGCTGTCCGGATGGAACAGCTCGGTGCACGACAGCGGCACGTCGACGCCGCCGAGGTCGGCGCGCAGGTCGTAGTCGAGCCGGCCGCCGAAGGAGGTGCGCCACAAGGAGACGAGCTCATGCGGTACCGGATGCGCGGTTTTGGCTTGAACCTGCGCGAGAACGGCGTCGGTGATGGGCGTTCGCGCATCGAGAATGAGCCGGCCCGCGTAGACGGCGATGCCCGCGTCGCGCGCGATGCGCAGGTCCGCGTCGGTCAACACGTTCGGAGCCTAACCGTTGTCGACCGTGGCCACCGGGGACGCGGCGAGGTTCTCCAGAACCGTGCGGAACGCCTCGGCGAGAAGGTGGATCATGCCGGTGGCCAGGGCGTCCGCGGTGCCTTCGAGGTTGTCCCAGGTGGCGGTGGCCTCCGCGCGCAGGGTGGGTGAGCCGTCGACGAGGCGCTGGCCGGTGGTGCGGACCAGGTCCTCGGCGACGATCCGTAATCGGTCGAGGACCTCGGCCAGAACCTGCAGCGACGGTACGGTGTGCACGCCCGCCCTGTTCAGTTCGACCACGGTGCGCATGAGCCGTGCGCGGACCATCTGCACGCTGCCGTCCTCCGCGTGCGCGAGTACGCCGTGCCGGGCGAGCGCCTGGACCAGGACGGGCTGTTCGCGGCCGATGCGTTGCAGCAACGTGTGCAGCCCGTCGCCGGCCGGTTCCGGGGTGCGCACGCCCAGGATGGCCTCGATGGCCACGAGGTTGTACCCCTGGCGCTGCAACGATTTGATGGCCTCGAGCCGCCGGACGTGGCTGTCGTCGTAGTACGCGGTGCGGCCGCGGCGGACCGGAGCGCCGAGCAGGTTGCGCGTCTGGTGCGCGCGAATGTTCCTCGGCGACATGCCGACCTTGGCGGCCAGCTCCTCCACCGTGTAGCGCGGACTCTCGGCCGTCATGTGCGAAGCGTAGTGTTCCACGTGCGCACCGCGACCCGGCGGTTCGTCCAGGAAAACTCTGCCATCATCGTCTATGGCCAACAGATATCGCCGTGGCTAGAGTTATGCCCTTCAATTCCAACGGTACTGCCGGAATGGTGGTGAACGCGGTGCATCCGATCTGACGACGGCCCCGGCCCGGGGCGTCGCGGAGCCGGAAGGTGCCCGCCGTGAGCAGGACCGACAAGACCCGACCCTGGTGGGTCCAGATGGCCGACGCCCCGATGCGGGCGTGCCGGCCCGTGCACGATCACCGATTTGGGCCGTGCACGCTGCCGGCCGAGATCAGCCCTGTGACCGCAGCGCTCGGCGAGAAGCGCGCGGGTTGTCATTGGGGTGGCACCGCCTCGTACTGGTTCCGCCGCTGTGAGCGTCGCGGCGCCCGCGAATGGAGCGCGTTCTGCCGTGCGGAACGCCGGCGCGAACGGCACGAGGCGCGGCGCGCACTCAGACAGTTCGGTTGAGCAGGCTGCGCCACGAGCCCATGCCGTAGTGGTCGACGTCGCCGGCCATGGACGCCGATTCGCGCAGGTGCGGGGCCGGGTCGATGCCCAGTTCGCGCGCGCGGTCGCACAGCGCCTTGAGCGCCAGCAGCTCGTCGCGGGTGTCGTCGGCCTGGTCGCGCAGGCACAGCAGGATCAGGCGCGCACGGAACTCCTCCGGGGTGCGCCAATCGCGCGGCAGCAGCACCGCCGCGCGGGCGGACGGGTCGCGGGCGAACTGCGCACGAAGCGCCGCTCGCTCGCGGTCGTCGGCCGCCGCGTAGCGCTCGATCCAGGCGAGCGGCGTGCTCATTCGGGCGGGTCCTGGCCGATCAGGCCGTCGATCGCCTCGCGCATGAGGTCGGCGTGGCCGTTGTGGCGCGCGTACTCGTCGTGCAGGTCGATCAGGATCCGGCGCAGGTTGGGGTGTTCGCCGGAGTCGTACGCCGTGTACTCCGCCGGGCGGTTCAGGGCGTCGTTCGAGGACAGGACCGCGCGCATCGCGGTGCGTGAGCGGGCGACGGACGATTGCCACAGGGAGTACAACTGCTGCGGCTGGTCGTTCCTGGCGCTCCGCCAGACCCAGTTGTGGTCCGTGAGCGCCTCCTCGGAGTCGAGGGGCGGGCCGGGCGGGCGGCCGGTGAAGTCGATCGTGTAGCGCTCCTCGACGGCCGCCAGGTGCTTGATCAGGCCGCCCAGGGTCATCGACGAGGGTGGGAACGCGCGGGTCAGGGCCTCGGCGTCCAGGCCGCCGGTCTTCCAGGCGAACGCGGCTCGGGAACGTTCGAGGGCGAACAACAGCAGCTCGGCCTCGCCGGCGTCGGGCTTGGGCTCATCCATGCGCAACACCGTAGGCGGTGTTCCGGACGATCGGCTTCCGGAACAATGAGCGCGTGGATTCGCCGGTCTCGCGTGCGCTGTTGACGCTCGAAATGGTGCAGAACGCGCCCGGAATCACCGCGGCGCGCATCAGCGAACGGCTGGGCGTGAGCGAACGCGCGGCGCGGCGGTACGTGGCCATGTTGCGCGAGGCGGGCATTCCGGTTGAGTCGGAGCGCGGACCGTACGGCGGGTACCGGGTCGGGCGCGGGCTGCGGCCGGCGCCGCTGCTGTTCACGGCGAACGAGGCGCTCGGGCTGGTCATGGCCGTGCTCGGCGGGCAGCGCGACGCCGCCGCCGACGGGGCGCTGGGCAAGCTGTTGCGCGCACTGCCGGAGCCGGTCGCCGCGCCCGCCGCGTCGGTGCTGCAGTCCGCGGCGACGCACCCGGGGCCGCCGGACCGCGCGGATCCGCACATCACCGCCGCGCTCGTGCAGGCCTGCTCGAACCGCCGGCGCATTCGCGTCGCATACCGCTCAGCGTCCGGCTCGGCGTTCGAGACGGACGTCGACCCGTGGTCGGTCGTGGTGCGCCATTCGCGCTGGTACCTCCTGTGCCGCACCCACCCCGCCCGCGCCCGCCGCGCGTACCGCGTCGACCGCATCGGCGCGGTCACCGTCCTCGACACCGTGTTCACCCCGCCGGGCGACCTCGATCCGGTGACGGCGCTCGAGGAGCAGCTCGCCACCGGGTGGGAGTTCGCGGTCGAAGTGCTCGTGGAGGCGCCGCTCGCGGAGGTCGAAGCGCGCATGCCGCGCTCACTCGGCCGGCTGGAGGCGGCGGGCCCGCGACGGTGCCGGCTGCTCGCCTCGACCGGCGATCCCCTCTGGTACGTCCAGCAGCTCGCCGCCTTCCCCGTGCCCATCCGCATCGTGGGCGGGGCCGAGCTCCGGGAGGCCGCGGCGACCGTCGGCAAGCGGCTGTCCGCAGCGGCTTCCTAGCGCGGCCGGCGCTCAGCTGCGCGGGCCCGCGTGGCCGGCGAGGCAGCGCCAGCCGTGGCCCGGTTCGCGCAGCCAGGTCTGGGTCAGCCGGAGCCGGAACGTCTCGGCCGGCCCGCTCCCCCGGCGTACGACGTCGACCGCGACCGCCGTCAGAACCGCCACCGCGTCCGTGGCCACCGCGACGTCCACGTCCTCGAGGGTCTGGCTCAGCCAGGTCAGCTCGCCCGCCGTGTTGCCGGCCAGGTAGGCGGCGCGATCCAGGACCCGGCCGTCGTAGGTGGTCCAGCGCAGGCGCGGGTGCAGCAGCGCCTCCAGCGCGCCGCGGTCCCGGGCGGCCAGGGCGGCGGCGCGCGCGGTCGCGGCCGCCACGACCTCGTCGTGGGTGCTCACATTTCCAGGTCGATGCCCTGGCGCACGTGCGGGCTGTGCGCGGCCGCGGCGGCGAAGGCCTGGACCTCGGCGTTGTCGTCGTGGGTCATCGGGAGCCGGGCGCCGCGCCAGCCGCACTCGCAGCGGGCCTGGTAGAAGTCCTGCTCGCCGGCCGAGGTGAGGCAGACCGACGCGCGGTGGCGCAGTTCGACCGTGTACCGGCCGGCCAGCCACAGCGCCGCGACCCCCGTCGCGGCGAGGGTCAGGCCGGCGAGGGTCCCGCACACCGCCATCGCCACGGCCGGCGGGAACGGCTCGTTGTCGCCGAACTGCAGCCCGAACGCGGCGGCGCAGAACGCGACGAGCCCCACGGGGAGGCGCCGGACGAGCATCGGGCGGGTGCGCAGGTACGGGGCGAGCAGCGCGCCGGCGGCGACTCCTCCGGCCACATAACCGTACAAAAGCGAAGAGCCGTCGGAAAGCCACAGTCCGCGCAGGAAGGCGGCCGCGGCGGCGGGCGGCAGGAGTGCGAGGAGCACGACCGAGTACTCCGAGGGGCGGATCTCGTCCACGCATCGATGATGGCAAAGGGGTGCTACACGGGGTGGGCCTGCGCCCGCAGGACCGATCCGAGGTGGTCGGCCGCGCCGCACAGGGCCTGGATGGCGTCGTCCGCGACGGGGCCCGCCGCGGGCGGGGCGGCGAGCAGTTCGGCGAGGACGCCGAGCGTGGTGGCCACGGCGTCGGCGACCGGGTCGGGGCGGCGGCCGCGCTGCCGGGCCACGGTGTGCTGGACCCAGGCCAGGCGGGCCGTCTGCAGCCGCTCCACCCCGGCGTCGCCGGCCGCGGCGCGGTCCGCCGCCCAGTGCAGGTCGGCGCGGTCCTCCACGTCGAGGGCGGCGAGCGTCTCCAGCGCCTCCTGCCGGTCGACCAGGGCCGCGGTGATGTGCGCGAGGAGATGTGCGCGGCGCCGATCGGGGTCGAGGTCCTGCATGATGTACAGCGGATCCCCGGGAATGCCGAGCACGCCCATGGCGCGCAGCAGGTCGTCGGTGCCGGGCAGATCGTCCATGTGCGCACCCTAGACCGGGACGTGCGGCGCAGGCTGTGACGAATCCGGCAGGCGTAAAAGGTAGGGCCGGTAGGGCGCGGCGGCGGTACCGATTGGTTGCCCTTAGGCTTTGTCGAATTCGCGGCGGCGGATCATCCGGCGACCCGATACATTCCCGTGCATAGGAGGTGGGCACGGTGTCACAGAGTGCGGACGGGGAAGACAACTTAGGCCGGCGCAACGCCTGGCTGTACTACCTGCTGGTCGGGGGTATCGCCATCGTTCTCGTGCCGGTCAACGTGGCCTTGCACGACCAGCTCTGGCCGCAACTGCTGGCTCTCGTCCTGCTTCTGGTCTCGATCGGCGGACTCGTGTACAGCGGCCGCCGGCACAAACCCCGCACGTTCTGGATCCGCCCGGGCGAGTTCGTGGCGCCGCCGTCGTACTTCCGGCTCGCCGTCAACGCCGCCGGCATGCCGCCGATCGTGGGCCTGCTGTGCGGGACGATCTACGACGACGATGACTGGGGCGTGTTCACCTGGATGGTGTTCGCGGTGACGCTGGGCTTCGTCTACCTCGCCGGCTACTACCTCACCGAGCTCATCCGGGGCACCGGGCGCCTGATCCTGCGCCCCGACGGTCTGACGGTCGTCGATGCCACCACCACCCATGACGTACCGTGGGCAGCCATCATGTCCGGCCCCCTCCCCACCGTCTTCGGCGTGGGCCGGCTGGGCATCCTCTGGCCGGAACTCGTCACCAGCCGCGGCGTCGGGCGCAAGAAGAACCTGCAGCGGGTGCAGTTGCAGCTCCAGGCGAGCGCGGTGCACCGCGAGTTCCTGCACGACGCGGTCAACCACTACCTCAACCACCCCGAGGACCGCCTGACCATCGGCACGGCCGCGGGCCTGGAGCACCTGATCGAGGTCTCGCCGGCGTAGGCCCTTCCCGCCTCGGCGTTGCCGGGCGGCGGTCAGCGCTGCTGGCCGCCGCTCGGGACGGCGGTGAACTGCGCGGCGGCGGCCAGAACGGCGGCTTTGCGGGCGTTGAGCGAGGCGAGGTCGGCGACCCGCAGGCGCCCGTCGGCGAGGCGGCGGCCCTGCCAGAACGGCTCGTCCGCGACCGTGACGCCCGCGCGAAGCTTGACGAGCAGCGTCGGGCGGAAGTCGACCCCGCGGCGGCGCACCTCGGCCAGGGCCACCTTCTCCCACAGCAGCACGTGCTGCCGGCCCGCGATGTGGACCGCGAGTCCGGCGTCGCTGAGCAGCATCGCGTTGACCTGCGTGCCCATGGTGCCCAGGCGGACGACGGTCGTCAGGACGTACACGGCGCCGTACGCCCAGATCGGCCCGGCGAGGAACCAGGGCGCGACCTCGCTGTCGGTGATCCCGAAGAGCAGCCCGCCCCCGAGCGTGCCGGCGACGAAGAACACCGCGCCGAGGAGCAACCGCAGCGCGGTGCGGGCGGTCATCGACCCGCGCGTGGTGACGAACTCGGCCGGCCGCCGCATCGACACGTCGTGCCACTGCGGCCACACCGGCGTGACCGGCGCCTGCACCGTGGGCGGGTCCGGCAGCGGCATGGGCGTACCCGGCCCCATCGCCGGCGCGGGCACCGGACTCACGGGCACCGCACTCATCGGCGCACCCGTCGGCGGCTGAGCGAACGGCGCGGGGCTGATCGGAACGGACGGTTGCGGCTGCGCGATCGGCACGCCCGGCGCCGGCGAGACCGGGATGCCCGAAGGTGGCGTGAACTGTCCACCGGGCGTGACCGGAATGCCTGATGGCGGCGTGAACTGCACGCCCGGCGTGGCCTGGAAGCCCGAAGGCGAAGTCGGGTCGGCGGCGGGAGCGTCGACGAGCAGGGCGCCTTCCGCGACGACCATTTCGGGCTGATCCAGTACCGTCGGCGCGATCGTCGTCGCCCGGTGCAGTTCGGTCGCGATGAGGGGCATCCGGGTCGAGCCGCCGACCAGGAACAGGCCGGCGATGGCGGCGCGGGGGACGCGCGCCGCTTTCATCGTCGCGGTGGTGACGTTGACCGTCTGCGCGACCAGGTTGAGCGCCTTGCCCTCCAGCTCGCCGCGCGTCACGTGCAGGTCGCGGTCGACGATCGGCACGATGATGGCGGCCGACGACTCGCGGGACAGCCGCTCCTTGAGCATTCGCGCATCGTCGCGCAACTGGCGGGCGGCGCGGCGGTCGGCGAGGGACTGCGGTGCGACCAGGCGCGACCACTGGTCCGGCGCGCCCGGCCCGACGACGGCGCCGATCAGCTGGACCACCAGGTCGTCGACGTCCACGCCGCCGACGTCGTCGAGGCCGCGGTACGCCAGGGTCTCGAACCCGCCGCCCGCGCGCCGGATGACGGAGGCGTCGAAGGTGCCGGCGCCGAGGTCGTACACGACGACGCAGCCGCCCTCGGCCACCCCGTGCCCGAGCACCCGGGTGAAGTAGGTGCCGGCGGCGACCGGCTCGGGCACCAGGCGCGGCAGCGGCAGGCCCGCGACCCGGGCCGCGTCGAGGAGGACCTGGCGCCGGGCGGAGCCCCACTCGGCCGGGTGGGTCATGACGAGTTCGGCGACGCCGCCCCCGGCCACGTTGTGCGACTCCTGCGCGACCCGCGCGAGGGTCGCCGCGACAACGTGCACGAGCGGAACCGATGCGCCGCCGAGCAGCAGGTCGATCTCGTCGACGTGCCGCTTGGGATTGGGTTCGAACCGGGTGGGATCGAGCCGCGCGCTGTGCACCGCGTCGCGGCCGGTGGACAGCCGGCCCTCGGGCGTCGCGTACACGGCGGACGGCAGCAGCGGCGACCCGTCGAACAGCAGCGGCCGCGTCCTCCCGTCGGGCCACCGCAGGACGGCGACGGTGTTGGAGGTGCCGTAGTCGACCGACAGCGCGTACGAGGTCACGCCTCGGAAACGTAGATTGCGATCAGCCGGAGCGCATCCCGCATTCGGCCGCACTTGAGCAGCCGTCGCACACCGGACACAAGCGTGGCCGCACTTGCGCGGCCGCGCACACCGGACAGCTGCGCGACTAAGCGGCCATGCCCAGCGAGCGCAGGTGGCGGGCCTCCCGGGCGGAGCGGGCCAGGGCCTGCGTCGTGCGCGGGCCGGCCACACCGTCGGGTTCCAGGCCGGCGCGGGTCTGGAAGCGGCGCAGCGCGTGCGGCACCTCGGCCTCGAAGGCGCCCGGACGGACCAGGCCCAGCTCGGCGAGCAGCGCGCGGACCTCGCGCGGGTCGGCGGGCGGCACGGCCTCGTCGGTGGCGTTGACGGTGCCGGCCAGCGCGGCCCCCACGACGGTGAAGATGCGGCGAACGGTCATGCTTCGAGTGTGCGCCGGTCAGGCCTGCGTGACCTCCGGGACAACCCTGTCAACCGACCCTGAAATCGGGTGCCGGAGGTACCGGCCGCACGGCACCGAAGTACCGGTCGCGCGGTACCAGGGTGCCGAAGCCTCAGAGGTCGAGGGCCGCGCGGACCGGGTCGTGGTTCCAGCGGGCCGGGAAGGCCTCGCGCAGGGTCCAGCCGGCCCGCAGCAGGGCCCGCTGCCGTTCCAGGTGCGCCGCGTTGCCGGAAGGGTGCGGTTCGCAGACGTAGCCGATGCCGTCCACCACGAGGTCGACGGTCCAGGTGCCGACGCGGTACCCGGTGTGCACCTCGCGGCCGGTCGGCACGAGCTCGGCGGCCAGGCGGGCGGCCCACGGTACCGGAGCGGGGTCTTCGGCTTTGAGGGACTTCGGCGCCTCGGCGTGGGCCAGGAAGTCGGCGATCAGGCCGGTGCCGGACGTGAGCGAGGTGACCACGATCAGGCGGCGGCGGGCCCGGGTGGTCATGACGTTGAAGAGGTTCGGCTCGGCGGCGAAGCGCTGGCGGGCCGGAGTGTCCCCGTCGACCAGGCCGAGCGAGACGATCACGGTGTCGGCCTCGCCGCCCTGGAAGGCGTGGACGGTGCCGGAGCGCAGGCCGAGGCGCTCGATGTCCTCGGCGGTGAACTCGGCCAGCAGCGCCGATTCGATGGCGTCCGCCTGGGCGCGGAACGGGGTGACGATGCCGATGCTCGAGGTGCCCGATGAGCGTACGAGCTGCACGACCGTGTCCACTTCGGCCTTGTTGACGCCGTCGTGGACGGTGGCGCCGGGGACGCGGACGACGTCGATGGCGTCCATGCGCTCGGCCTCGGGTGTCCGGGTCATGAGCGTCAGCCGGCCGTCGTAGAAGCGGCGGGCGGCGAAGGCGATCAGGTGGGGCGCGCAGCGGTAGTGCTCGCCGAGCCAGGTGACCGGGGCGGCGCCGACCGCCACGTCGTACGCGCTCGAGCGGCGCACGTCGATCCGGTCCGGCAGGCCGTGGCGGGCCAGGGTCGCGGCCACGTCGACATCGGCCACGAACGACACGAAGCGCAGCTGGCTGGGGTCGCCGGCGACGAGCGCGCGGCGGGCCCGGGCGAGCACCGGCGCGGCGCGGATCTGGTCGATGTGCGCCGCCTCGTCCAGGATGACCAGGTCGAACAGGCCGGGCACGGGCGGCAGCAGGTCCTCGACGTCGGCGACGGTGCCGACCCACAGCGGCAGCGCCCGCACCAGGGCCGGGCCGTCCAGCGCGGCCAGGGCCTCCCGGCGGCGGTTGCGCCCGGCGCGCAGGGCGGTGCCGAGCTCGGCCGCGCTCCCCCGGGCCGACTTGCTCCACCGCTCGGCGGCGGCCGCGGCATCGCGCATCGCCGCGCCGATCGTCTCGCGCAGCCGCGCATCGGCGGTGAGCAGCGCCGGCCAGACCGCGGACAGGTCGGTGCCGCCGTTCACCGCGAGCGTCGCCGCGGCCCGGTCGGCCTCGACCGCGTCGAGCAGGGCGGGCAGCCGATCGGAGCCGACGCCCGCGAGCCGCCGGATGCGCCACTCGCGCAGGAAACGCGCATCGAGGAGGTTCCGCGCCTTCGGTACCGGGAAATCGCTCGCGAACACGCGTGGCGCCTCGGCCCGCAGCCCGGCCAGCAGCGGCTCCCACACGGTCATCGAGGCCGCCTTGCGCTCCAGGTCGAGTGCGGCCCCGATGGAGCGTTCCAGCTGCGCGACCGCGTCCGCGGCGGCGCGTATCTCGCCCCGGCGCGCATCGAGCTGCTTCGCGGCGACGCCCTCGGGCCGCCCGGACGAGAGCGACAGCGCGAACCGGTCGCGGCGCTCGGCGTCGCCGAACAGCACCGGTTCGGCGCCCGGGAACCGGCCGAGGAGCCCGGCGAGCACCTCGGCGGCGTGGCTGGCCTGGGTCGCGACGAGCACCGACCCGCCCCGGTACACGGTGTCGAGAGCGGCCGCCACCACCGCGTGGCTCTTGCCGTTCCCGGGCGGTCCGGACACGACGACGATCCGCTCCCGCCGCACCCGCCGCACGACCTCCGACTGCGCGGCGTTGAGCGGCAGCGGCGATCGCACAACCTCGTCAGCGTCCAGAGGAGCAGCGACCGGAGCCCCGTACACCTCCGCCAGCGCGGTCGCTTCGAGTCCCGCCCGCGCCGACCAGGCCCGCAACGTGTCCCGCAGGCCCGGCGTGGCCACATCTCGGGCGACATAGAGCCCCGCGCGCGCCCATCCGAGCAGTTCGCGCGATCCCGGCGCACCCGAGGACACGATCCGATCGGGCTTGAAGCCGGCGGCGCTCGCGGCGGTCTCAACCCATGCGTTGGTACCGACCGTGCCCAGCCAAGCCGCCGCCCCGATCCCGGGCGCCGACTCGAGGACCGCCGCCAGCTCGCGATCCTGCACCAGCGGCGTGACCTCCAGGTCCCCGGCGGGCGCGACCCGGTAGCCGCGCAGCCGCCCGCCGGACCCCTCCAGCCGGACCGGCTCGTACAGCAACGGCAGCCTGATCGCCCGCGCGGCCCCGTCGACCTCGGTGGTGCCGAGCAGCCAGGCCCAGCCCCGCCGCAGGATGCGCTCCTCGCGGTGCAGCTGATCCAGCGCGGCCAGCCGCTGCGCCTGCTTCCCCGCCGGCACCCGGTCCGGGTCGTCGAGCCAGAGCGGCGGCGGCGCCCCCTTGCCGACGTCGAGCACGCGGTCCCTGCCTGCCGGCGCGAGGTCGGCGAGCGCGGCAAGGACGCGGCTGGGCTCCATAGGTGCCCGATTCTTTCACGGTGTGGAGTAGAGGTTCACGCGCGTGTTGACCATCTTCGCCGGTACGAACGCGTTGATCGCCGACAGCGCCGCCCGGGTCCGCACCGGCAGCCCCCGCCGGACCGACCAGTCCGGCCGGGTCAGCGTGTACGTTTCGCGCAGCGTCAGGCCCACGTCCCACCGCTCCGGCTCGCGCGGATCGTCGCACGCCCAGACCAGGTCGGCTGCCATGCGCTGCAACGGCCCGCGCGGCCGCGACACGATCCACGAGCCGTAGGTGTCCAGGGCCAGACGGCAGCCCTGGAAGCCGCGCGCGATCCGGGTCAGCGCCCCGCGCACCTCAGCGGGTTGCAGGTACACCAGCACACCCTCGGCGAGCAGGAAGTACGGCCCGGGCCCGGCCTCCGTCACCGCCGGGATCCACGCCGTGTCGAGCAGCGAGCCCGTGACGGTCGTGCGCCGCTCGGTGTCCGGCAGCAGCGAACGCCGAAACCCGGCGGCGTCCGGCAGGTCCACGAACACCCAGTGCGCGGTGCCGTTGTCCAGCCGATCGGCCCGCGTGCTCAGGCCGGCGCCGAGTTCGACCACCGTCCCGTTCGGACATTCGGCCAGAAACTGCCGGGTCCACTCGTCGTACGAGGACGATCGCAGCACGTGGAACAGCGCCGTCAGGCCCGCGTGCCGCTCGAAGATCCCGAAGTCGTACTCGATCGCATCGACGAGGCGCCGCGCCGTTTCGTCGCCCAGCGTCGCGCGCGCGTGCAGGGTGATGAGCATCGTCTGCTGTACCGCACCGAGATCCGCAACCCGCTTCTGCACAGCCATGGCGTGCAGCCTAGAGGCGGCCGATAACAGAAAGCGTTGGTGGCGTACGTCGCTTTTTGTCGGTTGAGTTGGGTTTATGTCAGCTGTCGGATTGACACCGGCCGGGGCCGACCATACGGTTCGAGCCACCATGACGCACCTCGGCGGATCATCGAAGCTGCTCAGGGCCATGAACGACGCGGCCGCCCTGAGTCACGTGCTGGAACGCGGGCCGTTGACCCGCGGGGAGCTGCGCGACCTCACCGGGCTGTCCAAGCCGACGATCTCCGAGGCGCTGCGGCGGCTGACGGAGGCGCGGCTGGTGAGCGTCGTCGGCTACGTCAGCGCCGGGCCGGGGCCGAACGCCGAGGTCTACGCCGTGAACCCGGACGCCGCCTACGCGGTGGCGCTGTCGGTGCGCGACCAGAAGGACCGCGGCACGCCGACCGTGACGGCGGCGGTGACCGATCTGGCCGGCACGGTGCGCGGGCGGCTGGAGTCGACCGTCGACTTCGCCAGCACCGACACCGTGGCCGCCGTGGCCGACACCGTGGACGAGGTGTGCAAGGAGGCCGGGATCGCGCGCGAACCGGTCGCGCACGTGCAGATCGCGGTCGCCGGGTCGTACGACCAGCGCGGGGACGTCCTGCACCACGTCGAGGTGCCGGGGTGGGGGCGGCCGGGACTGGTCGAGGACCTGCGGCGGCGGCTCGGGGTGCCGGTGGGCGTGGACAACGACGTGAACCTGGCCGCGGTCGCCGAGCGGGCGCACGGGGCGGGCCGCGACGCGGAGAGCTTCGCGCTGCTGTGGCTGGGCGAGGCCGGGCTGGGGCTCGCGATCGACCTCGGCGGGACGCTGCTGCGGGGGGCGCGGGGCGGGGCGGGCGAGATCGGGTACATGCCGATCGGCTCCGGCACCAACTTCCAGAGGCTCGTCGGCGGGCTCGCGGTGCTCGACCTGGCCGCGGAGCAGGGGTTCGCCGCGCCGACGGCGGCGGGGAGCATCGCCGCGGTGATGGCCCGGGCGGCGGAGGACGACGCGGCCGCCCTGAAGGTCGTCAGCACCCTCGCCGGCCGGATCGCGATCGGCCTGTCGGCCGTCGTCGCGGTGCTCGATCCGCCACTGGTCGTGATCGGCGGCGAGGTCGGCCAGGCGGGCGGCGAACTGCTCGGCACCGCCGTGGCCGCCGCGCTGGCCGAGGCCGCGCCGCTGGACACCACGATCGCCACCACCCAGGTCCAGGACGACGCCGCCCTGCTGGGAGCGCAGGAGGCCGGCCGGGCGTCCGTACGCGAGACGCTCCTGGCCGACCTCAGCCGTCCCTGAAGGACTAGTCGTCTTCGGTCTTCTTGGTGCGCCGCTTACGGGTGGCGCGCTTGCGGGGCTTCGGCGCGCCGGACGCCAGCTTGGTGTAGGTCAGCATGTTGGCCAGCCCGATGCCGACCGCGGCGAACAGCACCTGGATCGCGAGCTCCCACCAGCTCCACTGGATCTTCCACACCTTCACGACGGCCTTGTCGTCCAGGTTGACCAGCTCGGCCACCAGCGTGCCCAGCAGCGCGGCGCCGACGCCGATCAGGAACGTGATGAACACGCCGATCGACTGGCGGCCGGGAAGCACGAGCCGCCCGAGGACGCCGATGACCAGGCCGATCGGAATCGCCACCCAGAAGTCGTTGATATGCATGTGGTTCCGAGCTCCCCTCGCGTCCGTCGACACGGGACCGTACACGATCGCTTCGATACCCCTCGCTGCGGTCCGCGCAAACACCTCGGCAAGGGCCCCCATCACCTGAAAAGCACGGTTGCCCCCGGGACAACCGCGAGGGACGGTGGAATCACCAAAGGGGGTGCGTCATGCTGCTGGAACACAGTCCGATCGTGGTCGGCGTGGACGGTTCGGCCGCCTCGCTGGGCGCCGTGCGCTGGGCCGCCGACGAGGCCGCCCGCCAGCAACGGGCTCTGCGGATCGTGCACGCGCTGTCGTGGGAGGGCCCGGCCGACGGGCAGGGGCTCGTCCTGGACGCCGCGGCCGAGGCGAAATCGTGGCAGCCGGGGATCGCCGTGGAGACCATGACCCGGGGCGGCGCGCCGGCGTACGTGCTGCGGGAGCAGTCGCGCACGGCCGCCCTCGTGGTCATCGGCGGCAGCGTCCACGACGGCGGGGTCCTGGACGCGTCCATCGGGGCGCATCTGTCGGGTTTCGCCCACTGCCCGGTCCTGGTCATCAACAACGGCTGGCGCTGGGCCGATCCGCTCGCCGCGCTGCCGGCCAGCGCCCCGGTCGTCGTCGGGGTGGACGGCTCGCCGTCGAGTCAGCGGGCGCTCGCCTTCGGGTACGGCGAGGCCGCCTCCCGCCGGGTGCCGCTCGTCGCCGTGCACGCGGGCCGCGACCGGCGGCACGAGGCGGTCGCGGCCGAGATGGAGCCGTGGCTGCGAAGGCACCCGGAGGTCGAGACGCGCTTCGACAGCCGGGACTCCGGGGTGCTGGAGACCCTGACCGACGCCGCCCGCAACGCGCTGATGCTGGTGGTGGGGGCGCACCGGGTCGGCTGGTACGAGCAGCCCCGCCCGAATCCCGTCACGCAACTGGTGGTGCATCACGCCGCGTCGCCGGTACTGATAACCAGAAGCGTGTGATCGGGATCAGCTGGCGCTGGATTCCCGCGCCTCCTGGAACACATCGGCCGCGGCCAATTCGGAAATGACGGCGTTCAACGCGTCGACCTCGTCGTCGGTATTGGCCGCGGTGACCTGCACCCGGAAGCCGACCTGGTCGCGGGGCACGCCCGGATAGGGCGCGAGGGTCACGAACAGGCCCCGCTGCCACAGCAGCTCGGACACCTCGACGAGGTCGCGGTCCAGCGCGATCGGCAGCTCGATGATGGGCGTGTCGTCGACGTTCGGGGTGAACACGCCGAGCGAGCGCACGTGGTGCAGCACGCGCATCGACATGCGGTACAACTCGGCCCGCAGCTTGTCCCCGCGCTCGGCGTTGACGTCGAATCCGGCGAGGACGGTGGCCAGGGAGGCGGTCGGCGACGGGCCGGAGTAGAGGTAGGGGGCGGCGGAGGCCTTGAGCCGGTTCTTCAGCACGGTGGGCAGCGCCAGGAAGGCCATCAGCGACGAGTACGCCTTGGAGAAGCCGCCGACGAGCACGACGTTGTCGTAGGCCTCGGCGTAGTACCGGATGATGCTGTTCCCGGTGGTGCCGTAGGGGCTGGTCTCGTCCTCGGCGCGGGTGCCGATGACGCCGAAGCCGTGGGCGTCGTCGATGTAGAGCACGGCGCCGTGCGCGCGGCACAGGTCGAGGATGGCCGGCACGTCGGGAATGTTGCCGGTCATGCTGTTGACGCCGTCCATGCAGACCAGGACCGGCCCGCCGGCCGCGGCCGCCTGGGGCAGCAGCGACGCCAGCTCGTCGAGGGAGCGGAACCGGGAGAGGGTGGCGCCCTGGGCGCGGGCGAAGACGCAGCCGTCCCAGATGGTCTTGTGGGCGCGGGCGTCGATGAGCACCGTGCCCTGCCCGGCGAGCACCGGGATCACCGACAGGTGGATCTGCGTGATGGTCGGCAGGACGAGCGCGTCCTCGGCGCCGAGCAGCGCGGCCAGCCGCTCCTCGATCTGGGGGTACAGCGCCGGGTTGCCCAGCATCCGCGACCACGACGGGTGCGTGCCCCAGCGGCGTAACTGCTCCTCGACGGCCCCGATGATCTGCGGCTCGAGGTCGAAGCCGAGGTAGTTGCAGGAGGCCCAGTCGGTCAGCCAGTGGTCGCCGACGCGGATCCGGCGGCCGTCGATCTCGTCGATGACGGCGTCGTAGAAGCGGGTCTCGGAGCGGAGCCGGGCGATGCCGCTGTACCGCGGGTCATGATCGACATCCGTGGCGAGTTGCGAGGCGTGCACTGGTGGTCCTCCGGGGTGTTTCAGGCCGCGGTGCGACCTCCCCGTTGAGGCCCCGACGCATCGTCCGACAACCATTGACTAGCGTCACCGTAGCTCAACGGCTTGCTGAACAAGTACCCCTGACCGTGGTCGCAACCCATGGTCACGAGCAGGTCGCGCTCCGCCGCGGTCTCGATGCCCTCGGCGACGACCTGCAGCTTGAGAATCCGGGCCAGCTGCACGATCATGTCGACCACCGCGTGCTGCTCGGTCGAGGACACCACGGTGTCGATGAAGCTCTTGTCCAGCTTGAGCACGTCGACCGGCAGTCGCCGCAGGTAGGACAGCGACGAGAACCCGGTGCCGAAGTCGTCGATCGCGATGCGCACCCCGGCCTGGCGCAGGGCCGCGAGCTCGGCCGCCACCTCGCCGTCGTCGTGCAGCAGCAGGCTCTCGGTCATCTCCAGCAGCAGGCCGCCGGGCGGCAGGCCGACCCGGTCGATCTCGGCGAGTACCCATGGCGCGAAATCGGGCGAGCGCAGCTGCCGCGCGGAGACGTTCACCGAGACATAGATCTCATCCTCGGGGTACGCGATCCGCCACTGCGCCGCCGCCGTGATCGCGTTGCTCAGGACCCACGCGCCGAGCGGCACGATCAGCCCGCTCTCCTCGGCCACCGAGATGAACTCGTCCGGCGGCACCATGCCCCGCGTCGGATGGTCCCAGCGCACGAGCGCCTCGAAGCCGCGGGTGCGGTCGTCGGCGAGCGTGACGATCGGCTGGAAGTGCAGCAGGAACGCCTTGTCGGCGATGGCCCGGTCCAGGTCGGCGCGCAGCTTGTGGCGCTCGACGACGGCGCTGTGCAGCGAGGACTCGAAGCGCCGCCAGCGGTCCCGGCCCGCGTCCTTGGCCACGTACACCGCGAGGTCGGCGTGGCGCAGCAGCTCCTGGGCGGTGGCGGCCTCGGCGGTGGTGGACACGCCGATGCTGGCGGTCGCGGTCACCGTGCCGTGGGCGAGCTCGAACGGCGCCTTGAAGCTCTGCAGCACCCGCTCGGCCACCCGTTCCACGTCGGCCGAGGTGCCGGCCCGGCGGACCAGGGCCGCGAACTCGTCGCCGCCGAGGCGGGCCACGGTGCCGGCCGCGCCGTAGGAGCCGTCGACGGCCCGCAGCGCCTCGGTGAGCCGCTGCCCGACCGCGACCAGCAGCGCGTCGCCGGCGCCGTGGCCGAAGGTGTCGTTGACGACCTTGAAGTCGTCCAGCTCGACGATGAGCACGCCGACCGTGGCGCCCGTCTCGGCCCCGGACGCGACCGCCTCCTGGACCCGGGTCAGGAACACCTCGCGGTTGGGCAGGCCGGTCAGCGCGTCGAAGGTCGCCCGTTGGTACAGCTCCGCCTGCAACCGGCTCCGCTCGGTCACGTCCCGCAGGGTCACCACGACCCCGCGCACCGTCGGCTCGGCGCGCAGGTCGCGGAAGGCCGCCTCGACCAGCGCCGGCCGCCCGTCGGGCCCGGTCACCTGCAGGTCGGGGCCGGGGCGGTCGCTGTCCGGGCGGCCGTCGACGGGGCGGCGGGGCAGGTCCGGCGGCAGCGTACGGCGCTCGGGGGTCTGCACCGTGCGCGCGTCGGCCAGGCGCCGGCTGACCTCGGCCGCGCTGTCCTCGGCGAACGCGACCGGCAGCGGGGTGCCGACCAGGTCCCACCCGAACAGCGCCCGCGCGGACGGGCTGGCGTAGGTGACCAGGTCGTCCTCGCCCACGATGAGGATGACGTCGGCGGTGTTGAGCACCAGGGTGCGGAAGTACGCCTCGTTGTTGCGCCGGCCGACCTCCTCGCCCAGCGCGATGCGCTCCAGGGCCATCGCGGCCTGGGTGGCGAGGATCTGCGCGACCTCCTGCAGCCCGACGAGCACCACCTCGTCGGCGGCGATGTACAGCGCCCGCTCCGCCGCCCGCCCGTCGGCCAGCGCGAGGGGGCAGCACAGCGTGAACTCGAAGTCGCCCAGCTCGGCGGCGACGGCCGGGTCCAATGTGGACGTGTACGGCATGGCGACCTTCGGCCCGACCGCCGGGCCGATGTCCACGGCGTGGGCGCGCCCGGGCGGCAGCAGCTCGGCGACGGCGTCGCGGACCGTGGCGGTGACCGCCGCGGCGTCGGTGGCCATGAGCAGCGCGGCACCGGCGCTGCGCAGGCGCCGCTCCCGCTGCACGGTGAGCCGTTGCGCGCGCACGGCCCGGCCCAGCCGCAGCAGGACCAGCCCGGACAGCAGCGCGGACACGGCGGCAATGGCGGCGGCGTCGCGCACCCGGCCTCCCCGCATCTCGACGAACAGCACGATCGGAGCGATGAACAGCGACAGCCCGAGCAGCAGCAGCCGGCCCAGGCGCTCGTCGCCGGCGCGCTGGACGCGGGGCTCGGTCAGCTGCCGCATCGAGGGGTGCAGCGCGGCCACGCCCCACAGCACGTAGAACGCGGCCCAGCCGATGTCGGTCGGCCCGCCGGTGGCCCAGCCCTCGCCGGAGAGCTGGTGCAGGCCGTAGCCGACGTCGGAGCTGAGCAGGCCGGCGCCGCCGAGGGCGAGCAGCGCGACGGCGGCGTCGAAGCGCACGGACGCGATGAGCCGCGCCCCCACGAGCAGCACGACGATGTCGGCGAGCGGGTACGCGATGGAGATGGCGCGATCCAGCATGGACAGGTCGGGATTGTCCACATAGGGCCGGATGAGGAAGATGTAGGAGAGCAGGCCGAGGCCGGCCGTCAGGGTGATCGCGTCGAACAGCCCGCTCGGGTCGCGGCGCACCACCCCGAGCCGGTAGAGCCAGACCATGGCGGCGGCGATCAGGACGTACACGGTGAGGTAGAACGCGTCGGCCAGCGAGGGGAACGCCTTGGCGTGCACGCGGGTCAGCACGTCAGCGATGAGGTCCCCGGTGATGAAGCAGGCGACGGCGCCGGCCAGCAGCAGCCACGGCGCCCGGCGGCGGGGCTTGTGCAGGTGTACCCCGAGCAGCATCGCGCCCGCGCTGCCGTAGCCGATCGCGGACCACAGCACGGGGTGGAGTCCGGGCAGCGCGAAGTTGGCGATCACCAGGACCGCCATCGCACCGGCGTAACCCGCCAGCACCCCGCGTGCCGACCCGTTCACCCTCAGCTGTCCCTTGTCTGCGACCACCAGCCCCGACCCGCGCGCTCGCGGCGAGGCAGACGCTACCCAGTTCGCTGCCCGATGAGGAGTACCTGACAGGATCGTTCCGGGTGGCCCGCACGACGCTTTTGACGCCATTTGCGCATTTGGCGAATTAGATGGTACCGATCAATGCTCGTCATATCTACACCGCGCGATGACCCGTTTTACGCTGGGCGACCGATACCGGGGATTCATTCACGCAGTCTTTCGCCGTCATTCGTCCTTCCGGCCAGCGTCACCGACAGCGCGGCGGTCAGCAGGGCCACGCACCAGGGCCCGCCGAGGGCCCAGGCGGCGTACAGCACCATGGCCGACAGCTCGGTCGCGAGGGCCGCGACGGACGTGACGGTGGCCCGCGCGGCCCCGTCGATGACGGCCTGCAGGCGGGCGTCGGCGATGACGAGCACCAGGCGGTACAGCGCGTAGAACCCGGCGACGAGCACGATCCCGGCGGGCCGGTGCAGCGCGGCCGACCCGGCGAGGGCGAGCCCGGCGGCGAGCATCAGCCCGGCCAGCCCCCACCCCGGCAGGCGGCCGGCCCGAGCGGCGAGGGCGGCTCCGGCGGCCCCGCCGAGCGTGATGACGAGCGTGGCCGCGGGGTTCAGCGCCGTCGGTACTCCCCACGCGGCGGTCAGCAGCGGGAAGTACTCCTCGAACGCGTCCAGGCCGGCCAGCGCGGCGAGCACCAGTGCGGCGGTGCGCACGGCCGGGCGCCGGGCCGCCTCGCGCACGCCGTCGCGCAGGGTGGCGAAGTAGCCGAGCTCGTCCTCGTCCTCGTCGTTGCCAGAACCGTTGCGCACCTCGGGCAGGCGCGTGGCGAGCAGGGCGGCGGTCAGGCAGATGGCGACGCTGACCCAGCCGACGAGGGGGTACCCGCCGAGCGGGAACAGCACCGCGGCCGCCACGGCGGCGGGGATCTGCGCGATCAGCCCGGCCGCGGTGATCTGGCCGGAGACGCGCACGTAGCGGCTCTCGTGCCCGGCCGCGAGCAGCCCGTCGTAGAGCAGCGCCTCGAGCGCGCCGCTGGCCAGCGCCCCGCCGAGGCCCCACAGCACGAACCCGGCCGCGAACACCCAGAACGAGGGCAGCGCCGTCCACAGCGCGAAGCCGGCCGCCTGCAGCAGCCCGGCCGCGACCAGGTTGGCCCGGCGGGAGAAGCGGTCGGCGAGCGCCCCGGTGGGCACCTCGGCGACGATCCCGACCGTCGACCAGATCGCGAACAGCAGCGAGATCTCGCCGCCGGACAGGCCCGTGTCGGTGAACAGCAGGGCGTACAGCGGGTACAGCGGCACCGCGTCGGACAGCAGCGCCCAGCCGACCCCGCGGCGGCTCAGGCGGCGGACATCGGCGGGCAGCGGTTCAGGGGCGCGACGTCAACCAAACGGCATGGCCGGGACCCTACTGGATCGCGGCGAGGAACGCGTCCGATATCGGGCCCGCCGCCTCGCTGCCGGCGTCGGTGACGTAGGCGCAGTACGCGATCCCGTTGCGCACGCCCACGCTCAGGTTCGGCGCGCTCAGCGTGCCCGACACCGCCGCGCCCGGCTCGGCCTTGGTGCCGCGGATCAGCACCGGCGGCTGCCACGTGCCCCGCGCGAGGGCAGCGGCGGCCGCGGCATAGCCGAGCGGCGAGGCGACGACGCCGTTCGGGGCGGCGCGGCCGGTGAACGCGTCCGCGCCGAGCTTCCAGTCCGCGCCGGCGCCGAGCCTGGCCGGATCGACGGGCCAGGCCGGACCGGGGATCTCGCCGAGGAAGGCCAGGTTGTACCCCGTGGCGCTCGGCCCGTTCGCGACCGCGAGGACGGCGCCGTCGCTGACCCGCACGGCCACGAGCGCCGAGGGCCTGGCGGTTGCGGCGACGGCGGCGTCGGCGGCCTGCTGCGTCTTGACGTCGATGGTGGTGGCGATCGCGGCGCCGTCCTGCGCGGGGAGGGTGAACAGCGCGTCGCCGGGCTCGTCTCCCATCGGGACGATGGACAGGCCGGGGAGGCCGCGCAGCTGCTGGTCGTACCGGCGCAACAGCCCGGTGAGGCCGGCGACGTCGCCGGCCTTGAGGGCCCCGTGGCTCGCGTCGATGAGCTCCTTCGTGGCGGGGCCGGAGGTGCCGAGCAGGGCCCGGGCGAACGTGCGGGTCATCGGCAGCATGAGCGTGCCCGTGCGGGTGCGCACCCCGGCGGCGCCGTCGAGGTCCGTGGCGATCTGGTCGAAGTCGGTGCGGCGCAGCGTCACCAGGTCGACGAACGCGTCCGGCTTGGCCGCCTGCAGCTTCGCGGGCAGGGCCTGCACGTCGACGTCGACCTTCACCGAGCGGAACACGGCGTCGAGGTGCTGCACGAGGGCGTTGACGTCGGGCACGCGCTGCGGCTCGACCCCGACGTAGACGACGGGCGTCTCGGCGGCGATCGGGCTGTCGTCGGCGGCCACGATCCTGCCCCGCTTGGCGGCGGTGGAGCGGATCGCGAGGTGCTGGCCGTCCTCCAGCTTCGGGTGGACGGTTTCCGGCCCGAAGTACACCTGCCAGCGCTTGCCGAGCATGCGGGCGTGCACGGCGGTGTCGTAGGTCCAGCTCCGGCCGTCCGGCAGGGTCCAGGCCACGCCGACCGGGAGGGTGGCGTCGGCCGCCTCGACCTTGGGCTTGCCGTGCGGGGTCAGGGTGGGCCGGCGCGCGGACAGGTCGCCCTCGGTGCCGGCCAGCAGCTCCTTGGCCGCGGCCGGGTCGAGGGTGCGGCCCTGCGGCGTGAGCAGGGTGCCGACGCCGGCGAAGTCGGCCTTGCGCCAGCCGTCCAGGAACGCCGTGAACCGCTCGTTGACCGCCTTGTCGGCGTCGTCCTCACACCCGGCCAGCGGCGCGACCAGGGTCAGCGCGCCGAGTACCAGGAGAATCCCCCGTAGCCCTCTCACGCGCCGACCCTATCGCCAGCTATGCAGTGAGCCGCGACACGGACCGCATCTTGTTCATCGCGTCAAGCGCGGCAACCTTGTAGGACTCCGCGAGCGTCGGGTAGTTGAAGACCGCGTCGACCAGGTAGTCCACCGTCCCGCCGCAGCCCATCACGGTCTGTCCGATGTGGACGAGCTCGGTGGCGCCGGTGCCGAAGACGTGCACCCCGAGGATCTTGCGGTCCTCCGGCGACACGATGAGCTTCAGCATCCCGTACGAGTCGCCGATGATCTGGCCGCGCGCCAGCTCGCGGTAGCGGGAGATGCCCACCTCGAACGGGATGCTCGCGTCGGTGAGGTCGTCCTCGGTGCGCCCGACGAAGCTGATCTCCGGGATGGTGTAGATGCCGATCGGCTGCACCTGGTCCATGCCGCGCACCGGCTCGTCGCAGGCGTGGTGGGCGGCCAGCCGGCCCTGCTCCATCGACGTCGAGGCGAGCGCCGGGAAGCCGATGATGTCGCCGACCGCGTAGATGTGCGGCACCTCGGTCTGGAAGTGCTGGTCGACCGCGATCCGGCCGCGGTTGTCGTACGTCAGCCCGGCCTTGTCCAGCCCGAGCAGGTCCGCGGCGCCCTGGCGGCCGGCCGAGTACATCACCGTGTCGGCCGCGATCCGCTTGCCGCTGGCCAGGACCGCGACCGCGGTGCGCCCGTGCCGCTCGACGGCGGCGACGGTCTCGCGGAAGCGGAAGGAGACCGACAGGTCCCGCAGGTGGTACTTGAGCGCCTCGATGACCTCCAGGTCGCAGAAGTCGAGCATCCGCTCGCGCCGCTCGACCACGGTGACCTTGGTGCCCAGGGCCGCGAACATCGACGCGTACTCGATGCCGATCACCCCGGCGCCCACCACCACCATCGAGCCGGGCACCTTGTCCAGGTTCAGGATGCCGTCCGAGTCGATGATCGTCACGTCGTCGAAGTCGACGCTGTCCGGCCGGGCCGGCCGGGTCCCCGCCGCAATGATGATCTTCTCGGCGGTGACGTGCGACTCGCGGCCCTGCTCGTCCTCGAGCGCGATCGTGTGCGGGTCGGTGAAGCGGCCCGTGCCCTGCAGCAGCCGCACCCGGTTGCGGGCCAGCTGGCTGCGGATGACCTCGATCTCGCGCCCGATCACGTGCTGCGTCCGGGCCCCGAGGTCGCCGACCGTGATGTCGTCCTTGACCCGGTAGCTCTGCCCGTACATCTCGCGCTGGTTCAGGCCGGTCAGGTACAGGACCGCCTCGCGCAGCGTCTTGCTCGGAATGGTGCCGGTGTTGATGCAGACCCCGCCGATCATGTTCCGGCGTTCCACCACGGCGACCCGGCGGTCGAGCTTGGCCGCGGCGATGGCGGCCTTCTGCCCGCCCGGCCCGGAGCCGAGCACGAGGACATCGAAGTCGTACATGGTCGACAGTGTCCCCGGCGTGCCGGGCAGCGTAAAGGCATGTGCGGTTATGGTCGTCCGCGTGAAACGAATCCTTCAGGCCGTGGCCACTCGACTGGGCCTGCGCCAGCGTCGCTCCCCTTCAATTTCGCACCCGGTTCCGGGGCCGCCCCCGAAGCGCCAGGAGAGCCAGAAGCTGCTCGAGTACTCCCCCAACCTCGACGGGGACGCCGACCCGGGCGAGATCGTGTGGACGTGGGTGCAGTACGAGGAGGACCCCAACCAGGGCAAGGACCGCCCGGTGCTGGTGGTCGGGCGCAAGGGCGCCGACGTGCTCGGCCTGATGCTCTCCAGCCAGCACGACCGGGACGGGCAGCGGAACTGGTTCGCGCTGGGTCCCGGATCGTGGGACCGGGACAAGCGGCCCAGCTGGGTGCGCCTGGACCGCGTGCTGACCGTGCCCGCGCACGGCATCCGGCGCGAGGGCGCGGTCCTGGACAAGGAGCGCTTCGACCGGATCGCGGCCGAGCTGCGCTCCGGCTACGGCTGGTCCTGACTGCTCTATGAACCCTGCGCCACGGGGGTCGGCATCATCCTGCCCAGCTCGTCGCGCATCAGCGTGGCGGCGGCGTCGAAGTCGTCGGCCTTGGTCTCGGCGCCGTCGCGGGTGACCACCAGCCAGGTGCCGTCGGCCTTGGCCGACAGGGTGGCCTTGGGCTGCTGGATGCCCCGCTCGAAGTCGGTGGCCGACGCGGCGGTGAACGTGGCCACGGCCGGCCGGTGGCGGTGCAGGAACCGGTCGGCCACGGAGAGCAACGACTCGCGCGCGTCCGTGTCGGCCGGGATGGGGGTGAGGTCGTACGTGCGGTACGCCCGGGCCGCGATCATCACCCGGATCCGCTCGGCGTGCAGCAGCAGCACCCCGTCGGCGTGGTCCTCGGCGGACAGCCCGACCTGCACGAACCCGCGCACCTCGCGCAGGCCGGCGGCGACGGCGGCGATGGCGGGGGCGAGCTCGAGACGGCTGCCGCTGCCCTCGACCGGGGCCGCCAGGTGGCGCAGCAGCAGCGACCCGACCCCGGCGCTGAGCACGGCGTCGGCCCGATCGGCCTCGGTCAGCCCGAGCAGCCGCGGCGTCTGCCCCTGCTTGTCCCCGCTGGCCAGCAGAAACGACAGTTCGGCGGCGGTCATGCTGAGCTGTTCGGTCGCGGTCCCGTCCATGGCGTGTCATCCCGTCGCGCGTCGCTTGTCGTGGGGTCGGAAGGTTCAACGGCGACGGCGCCCGGGGGTCACGCCCCGGCTCGGGTGCAATCCGACACGCGCTGGTTTCAAAAGTGGCGTGGGATCGCGAGCCCCGGCGACGGGGGCGGTAACATGCCGACGTCCGACCGGAGAGGGACCTCGATTGACGCAGCGTAGCAGGGCATGGGGGCGAACATGACCGACGGCATCGCGACCGGCACCGTCGGTGGTTGCGTGGTGGTCACCCCGTCCGGAGCCCTCGATGTGGCCACTTCACCGGAGCTGCACACGCTGCTGCACCAGACCCTGGACGACGGCGAGACGCGGCTCGTGCTCGACCTGTCGCAGGTCGACTTCATCGACTCCACCGCGCTGCGGGTGCTGGTGTCGATCCACAAGCGGCTGCGCGAGGGCGGCGGGTTCGCGGTGGTCTGCCCGCACGCCCGGATCCGGCGGATCTTCGACCTGACCGCGCTGGACCGGGTGCTGACCCTGACCGACACGGTGGACGAGGCCCTCGCGGCGCTGGCCAAGGCCCCCTCCTAGGCCCGCGGGTGGCGGATGCCGGGATGTCCTTCCGGCAGCGCCCGGCGCAGCACCCACCAGCTCACGGCCAGACAGGCGGCCACGAGCGGCCAGGTGAGGATCGTCTGCGCCGCGGCGAGCGTCAGCGTCCAGCCGGCCGCCCAGAGCGGGATGAACACGACGAGCCTGATGACGTACTGCAGCACCCACACCCAGCTCGCCCGCTGATAGGCCCGCAGCAGGTCCGGGTCGCGCCGCCAGCGGGTCTTCTGCCCCAGCACCGTGCCGACGATCAGCCCGAGGAACGGCCAGCGGACCAGGATGCTGCCGGCCCAGGCGAGCGCGGAGACGGCGTTGGTGAGCACGCGGACGCCGAAGAAGTCCGCGGCGCGCCCGGTGCGCAGCGCCACCAGGGCCCCGGCGCAGACGACCAGCAGACTGAGCACCGTGCCGACGGGCCGCCGCCGCTGCGCGATCCGCCACCCGGCCACCGCGACCCCGGCGGCGATCGCGATGCCCGCGCCCCAGGCGACGGAGCGGCCGCCGGCCAGCCATCCGCCGGCGAAGGCCAGGACCGGCACCGCGGTCTCGACCGCCGACCGCCGGCCGCCGAGCAGGTCGCTCAGCGTCTCCCCGTCCGCCGCGCCGCTCGCACCGGTCTCGCGCACGCCGCCGCCGTCGTCCGCGACCCGCTCGCTCGTCATGCTCCCCCGCCACCCTGTCTCACCCGCGACCGATCGGACGAAGGTTAGCCTGTCCTACGATCGCGGGCGAGACAAGGATGCCTAGCTGTGGCTGACGGTCAGCGCATAGAACTTGACCTTCGCGCCGTTGGTCGTGCTCTCGGACGAGGACTGGTTGTAGGAGCCGGCCTTGAAGTACATCCCGTACTGGTTGAACGACGACGGGATCGGGTAGCTCGTGGTGCTGCCGTTCACGGTGAGCTTGATGGTGTTCCCGCCGCTCACCGCGATCACGTAGCTCCACTTCACCCCGAGCGGCACGTTGCCGACGGTGTGCAGCGTCTGGCCGCCGTCGGGCGAGTTCTCGGTGCCGAGCACGATGTCGCCGTTGGGCCGGTAGTACAGCTCCAGCAGCGGCTTCGTCGACGGCCCGCCGGTGCCGAGGTGGATCTGCCCGACGCACACGTTCTTGGTCACCGACGGGATGCGCAGGGTGGCCGAGAGCTTGTGCGACCCGGCCAGCTTCCAGTCGGCCGCGCTGCCGTTGCTGTTCATCTCGCGCAGCTCGGAGCGCGCGTAGTTGGAGTTCGGCGTGGTGACGCCCTTCTCCGGCGCCCAGAACGTCATCGAGCCGTCGGTCTTGTCGGTGAAGAAGTACGCCGGGTTGACGTACCCGTTCGCCCCCTTGAGCTGCGAGGGCGGGATCTGCGTCGGCGAGCCCGGGCTGCCCGTCGGCAGCTGGAGCTGCCAGATCGACAGGTCGAAGTTCCCGCCGGGCGCGACGTTCGGGTCGAGCCCGGCCGCCGGCGTGGTGGGCGTCGCGGTGCCGCCCGGCAGCGTCCACGCCTGGTTCGCGGCGCCGGTGCAGGTCCAGATCTGCAGCCGCGTGCCGTTGGCGGAACTCTGCCCGGTGGCGTCGAGGCACTTGCCGGAACCGGTGTTGACCAGCGCGCCCCCGTTGACGGTCCACTGCTGCGCGCCGGTCCCGTTGCAGTCGTACAGCTGGATCTTGGCCCCGTTGGCGGTCGAGGCGGCGGTCACGTCGAGGCACTTCCCGAGCGCGCGGACGGTGTTGTCGCTGTTGCCGACCGTCCAGCTCTGCGCGCTCGTACCGTTGCAGTCGTACAGCTGGACGGCAGCCCCGTTGGCGCTCGACGCGGCGGCGATGTCGACACACTTCCCGCCCAGCCCGGTGATGGGCCCTGCGGTGGCGGCGGTGGCGGCGGTGACCCCGAGCACCGTGAGCGCGCCGGCGACGGCGGTGGCGGTGAACGCGATGAGGATCTTCGAACGACGTCGCATGGGCAACCCCCTTGATTGGCAGAGTGGCTGCCAATCAACACCTCCATCGATGTCTTGTCAACGCCGCCCTGGCACCTTAAAGGCCGTCTTCCCAGCCCAGCGCTTTTATAGGCAACTTTATTTAAGGCGAAAAGTCGGGCGCTGGCGCGCCGCGACTTTTCGGACTTATCGCCCGACGGGGTATTCGTCCAGTTCAGCCGTCAGTTCCGCGGCAGCGCATTCGCGTCGATCAACGCCTCGGCGCTCTCACCAGCGATGTCCTGCCGGAGCTGGTCGAGGCGCCCGAGCAGCGACACGGAGTCGAGCGCGGCGAGCGCGGTCGGGAACACCCGGTGCACCCGCTCGACGGCGGCGATGAGCGCGGCGCGCAGCGACGTGTCGTCCACGTCCTGCCCGTCCAGCCGCTGCGCGAGCAGGTCGGCGTGGGCGTTGAGCAGCGCGCGCAGGGTGTCCCGCTTGAGCGCGGGCGGCGGCCCCGGCCGGTCGTACAGCCGGTCGACCGCCAGCGAGATCGCCCGCACCTGCAGCGTCACGCCGACGAGCCAGGCCTGCTCGCGGCGCAGCTGCCGGACCTCCCGGCGCAGCCCCCGCGCGAACACGTTGAGCAGGGTGACCTCCTCGACGCCGGCGACGGCCGCGGTGGCCTCGGCGCCGACCTCGTTGAGCTTGCGCGACTCCTCGATCCACCCGTGCCGCTGCCCGAACTCCAGCAGCCCGCCGGCCGCCGACGTGGTCGAATCCGAGCGGGTCGCGAGCTCGTCCGCGATGGTGCGCAGGACCGTGACCGCGGTCCGGCCCCAGGCGTCCAGGGTCGAACGGATGCGCCCGACGTGGGGCCGCTCGGGGATGACCACCGCGATGGTCAGCCCGACGACCGAGCCGATCGCGACGTCGGTGAAGCGCCACTGGCCGTACCCCTTCGCCACCGGCGCCAGCACCACCACCGCGAGGGTGGCGATGGTGAGCTGGTTGCGGGCGAGCGGCGTGTTGGTGATCTGCCGGGCGACCGCGAGCGCGGCGAAGGCGGCGAGGGCGAGCGACCACCAGGTGAGCCCGAGCAACTGGGTCCAGGCGATGGCGAGCGCGGTGCCGATGAGGTTGGCGAAGAGCAGCTGCAGGCCGGTGGCGATCGAGCCGTACACGCTGGCCTGCAGCGTCAGCACGGCGATCACCGGCGCGAACAGCACGGCCACGTTCTCACCCAGCTGCCGGGCGAGCACCCAGGCGACCGTGGCCGCCGTGGTCGTCTTGGCGATCGTGAGCCAGCTCGGCTTGCTCTGCGGCACGCTGGCCAGCAGCGTTCCGAGCGGCTCGGTGACGACTTCGTGAGGTCTGCGTCGCACGTGGTCGATCCTCTCAACTCCGAGGCTACCTACCGCCACGAACCACGGGTTAGGGTCCAACCCGTGCGGAGCTACGACCACCCCAACCTGTTCAACTTCCGCGATCTCGGCGGGTACCCCACGGCCGACGGCCGCGTCACCCGCTGGCGGCGCCTGTTCCGGTCCGACTCGCTCAGCCGCATCGACCCCGAGGACGCCGCGTCGTTCACGGCGCTCGGCGTGCGCACCGTCATCGACCTGCGCCGGCCGCGCGAGATCGAGCGGGACGGGCGCGTGCACGAGTTCGACGGGCTGCGGTATCACCACCTGCATCCGGTACACGCGGAATGGGAGGTGTCCGCGGAGGCCGACGAGATCAGCGACGCCCGCTGGCTGGCCGACCGCTATCTGGACCTCGCCGAGGACGGGCGGGCCGCGATCGTCGCCGCGGTCGAGGTCATCGCGGACGCGCAGAACGCGCCGGTCGTGGTGCACTGCGTGGCCGGCAAGGACCGGACCGGCGTCGTCTCGGCCGTGACGCTCAGCGCGCTCGGCGTGCCGGACGAGGTGATCGCCGAGGACTACGCGCTGACCCAGGGCGCGACCGACCGCAGCATGCAGTTCCTGCGCGCGCTCAACCCCGAGGTCGCCAAGATGCCGGCGCGGTGGCTGCTGTCGCCGGCCGAGACGATGACGCTCTTCCTGGCCGACCTGCGCTCCCGGCACGGTTCCATTCGCTCGTACCTCGGGCTGTCTCCCACGACCCTCGCCCGCCTCGAGGAGAACCTGTTGGAACGCCCGGCGTGACGGCCGGCTCCACTGTTCGGTTGATTCCGGTTCGGACGGGAAGTTGACATAGTCCCCCTCGCATCATTCGCGGGGGAGGCGAACGAACCATGAAGCGCATCGCGCTGCTCGCAGCATGCGCCGTGGCGCTGCTGCTGGCGACCGCCGGCTGCGGCCCGGTCAAGGCCGGCGACGGCGACCTGGTCGACGACTGGGGCATGCTGGCCGCGGCCAAGGTACCCGAGCCCGAGCCCGGCTGGTGCTGGCTGTCCACCGCCGTCAACGCCCGCGACCTCGACACCGTCGCGGCGACCCGGCAGGCGTGCGACTCCGACCACTCGCTCGAGACGATCACCATCGGGCACTTCACCGGCGACGCGGCCAAGGGCGCGAACCCGCCCACCGGCGAGGCCGTCGCGGCGGCGTGGGGCGAGTGCGTCAAGGCGGCCGACGACTTCCTCGGCGGCGCCTGGGGAACCGGCCGCGTGTACGTCATGGTGAACCCGCCGACCTCCAGCCAGTGGAACGGCGGCGCGCGGTTCTACCGGTGCGACGCCGCCGCCCTGCGCTCCGAGGCCGGCATCCTCGACCTGCGCAAGACCACGCTGAAGGGCACCGTCGCGGCGAGCGGGGAGCTGCGGCTCACCTGCGGCGCATCGGTCGGGATGACGGCGGACTCGTGGGACGACATCACCCCGGCGTCGTGCACGGCGGCGCACGATGTGGAGTTCGTCGGTACCATCACCAGCCCGGCCAAGGACTATCCGGCCGACGGCAACGCGTTCACGGCGGCGTTCGACGGGCTGTGCGAGTCGCAGCTGCTGGCGTACACCGGCATGACCAAATCGACGTACGGGACGCAGCGGTCGCTGTCGTACGGGTACTGGCAGACCGGCGGCAAGACCGAATGGGCGGCCGGCAACCACACGGCCCGCTGCTACGCCGTGATCGACGGCAAGAAGATCAGCAAGTCGATCAAGGGCATCGGCAACGTCCAGGTCTGAGCGTTCCGTGGTACGTTGAAGGCGATGTGATCACCGGACCTTCCCGCGCCCGCGCCTGAGGACCTCGTGCCCGGCGGGCGGAAGCGTCGATCCGACGGTGGTCTGCCTTGTCTCTCGTACCCCTGATCGCTCATGACCTCGTGCGCACGTTCGGCACCCGCCGCGTGCTCGACGGCGTCTCGCTCACCGCCGCCCCCGGCCGCCGCATCGGGCTGATCGGCGAGAACGGCACCGGCAAGTCGACGCTGCTGCGGCTGCTGGCCGGGGCCGACGAGCCCGACGGCGGCACGGTCACGCGCCCGCCCGACCTCGGCTACCTGCACCAGGAGATGCCGTTCGACCCGGCCGCGACCGTCGCCGACGTCGTCGCCGACGCGGTGCGCGAGTCCCGCGCCTGCCTGGCCGCCATGGACGAGGCGCTCGCCGCCGGGCGCCTCGACGACTACGCCGGGCTGCTGGAGCGCGCGCAGGAACTCGACGCCTGGGACGCGGACCGGCGCGCGGAGATCGTGCTCGATGGGTTGGGGCTTTCGGCGGTACCACATGTGCGGCCTCTGGAAACGCTTTCCGGAGGACAGCGGGGCCGGCTCGCGCTCGCGGCCCTGCTCGTGCGCCGCCCGGCCGCGCTGCTGCTGGACGAGCCGACCAACCACCTCGACGACAGCGCCGCGGCGTTCCTCGAGGAGCAGCTGCGCGGCCTGCCCGGCGTGGTCGTGCTGGCCAGCCACGATCGCGCGCTGCTCGACGCGGTCTGCACGGATCTGCTCGACCTCGACCCGGCGGTGGACGGCCCGGTGCGCTTCGGCGGCGGGTACTCCGCGTACCAGGCCGAACGCGCGGCCGAACGCGAGCGCTGGGAACGCCGCTTCGCCGAGGAGCAGGAGGAGCTCGACGAGCTGCGGCACGCCGTCGGGGTGACCGCGCACCAGGTCGCGCACAACCGGCCGAAGCGCGACAACGAGAAGATGAACTACGGCCGCACGGCGGGCCGGGTCGAGGGCCAGATCTCCCGCCGCGTGCGCAACGCCGCGCGCCGCCTCGACACGCTCACGCGCGCGCAGGTGCGCAAACCGCCGCCCGTGCTGCGGTTCCGGGCGGCCGCTCTTGCCGTGGACGGCGACGGACTGCTGGTCTCCCTGCGCGACGTCCGGGTTCCGGGCCGTTTGACCCTCGACCACCTCGACCTCGCGGCCGGCGACCGGCTGCTGGTCACGGGCGCGAACGGCAGCGGGAAGTCCACGCTGCTCGCCGCCATCGCCGGCGCCGTGCCCGCGCCCGGTGTGCGGCGGCGGGCTGGGCTGCGCGTCGGGCTGCTCGCGCAGGACACGACCTTCGATCGCCTCGACCGGACGGCTTCGGAGACCTACGCGGCGGTGCTCGGTGAGGAGCAAGCGGATCTGGTACCGCTGCGGAGCCTCGGCCTGCTCCGCGCCCGTGACGCCGCCAAGCCCGTGGGCGAGCTGTCGGTGGGGCAGCGGCGGCGGCTCGATCTCGCGCTGCTGATCGCGGCGCCGCCGGATCTGCTGCTGCTGGACGAGCCGACGAACCACCTCTCGCCGGCGTTGTGCGACGAGCTGGAGTCGGCGCTCAACACCGGGCCGGGGGCGTTCGTGGTGGCGAGCCATGACCGCTGGCTGCGCGAGCGCTGGCAGGGGCGCACGCTGCACCTGGGCTGAGTTGCTGCTGGACACTGCGCGCGGCTGAGCTGAGTTGCTGCTGGACTCTGCGCGCGGGCTGAGCTGCTCCTGCGAAAAGTGTCGTACCCCGTGGCTAGGGTTGTCTCCGAACGCACCCGATGGTCGCCGGCTTCGGCCACCGGGCCGCGTTTACGCCGGAAGGTGTCGTACCCGGGGTCTAGGCTGGCCGCCGATGGTTCCGATCGACGAGGTCTACCGGCGGCTGCGTGACGTGCCGGAGGACGGCCAGTGGTACCTCATGTCCGTCCTGTGGCAGCTCGACCCCGCCCCGCCCGCGGCCAAGGCGCCGGCGCACCTGCAGCGCGACGTGGAGCGGGTGGTCGAGCACATCGCCGCCCACTGGCCGCAGCGGGCGGAGTTCGCCGGTATCCGCACCCTGGAACGGCTCGGGGAGGTGAAGCTGGACCACGACGAGACCTACGTGCTGGCGATGATCTCGGCGCTGGGCGACCGCTGGGACGCCGACGCCCGACCGGCCGCCATCCGCACCGACGACGAACTGCGCGAGACGCTGCTCTGGCGCGCCTTCGAGATCGAGGGCGGCGGCGAGATCAGCCTGACCAACGTCGACAAGTACAGCCACGACGGCGCCGGCTGGGCCGACACCCTGCGCACCCTGGCCGCCGACGGCACCCTGCCGCGGGCGCGCCTGCTGCACGAGTGCCTGCGCGCGCTGGGCCGGGACTTCAGCGCGTACCGGGCGGGCTTCTTCTCCCAGCTGTACACGTCCCTGACCCCGGCGAAGGAGGAACTCGACCAACCGCGACTGATCCGCCTCCTGGGCGCCCCGATCCCCGCCACGGTCACCTTCGCCGTGCGCCACCTGACCGCCGTCGACAAGGCGGGCGGCCTGGACGACGCGGCGTTCGTCGACGGCGCCGGCCCGGCGCTGACCGTCCCGGCGAAGGGCACCCCGCTGGCCGTGCTCACGCTGCTGACCCGCGTCCGGACCCGCAACCCGGCGCTGACCCCGGGCGTCGCGGAGCTCTACGCCCTCGGCCTGGAGCACCAGCACCGCGACGTGCAGCACCGCGCCCTGACGCTGCTGCGGGCCCTGGACGCCCGCGACCCGGTGGCCGAGCGCCTGGACCTGCTGGAGCCGACGGTCGCCCGCGAGGCCACCACCTGGCTTCAGGCAACGCCCACTCCCGCCGCAGCCAGCCCGTCGCCCGCGGCCGCCAGCCCATCGCCCGCCGCGGCCAGCCCGTCCCCTGCCGCGGCCAGCCCGTCCCCGGTCGCTGCCAACCCGTCGCCGGCCGCGGCCAGCCCGTCCCCGGTCGCTGCCAGCCCGTCCCCGGTCGCTGCCAGCCCGTCCCCGGTCGCTGCCAGCCCGTCGCCGGCCGCGGCCAGCCCGTCCCCGGTCGCTGCCAGCCCGTCGCCGGTCGCTGCTGCCGCGGCAGAAACCCGGACAACGACCACGGCGAACCGGGCGCGATCGCCGGAACCGACGGTCGCGCCACTGGACCCGGTTCGCCGAACTCCGGTCACCGCTGCTGATCCAGGTGCGGCCGGCGCCATCGCGGAAACGGAAGCTGCGGTCCCCATCGCGGCGCCCGGAGCCGTTCCCGTCGCGGCGCCCGCGGCGGCAGCCCCCACCGCGGCGCCCGCGGCTACCGCCCCCATCGCGGCGCCCGCGGCGGCAGCCCCCACCGCGGCGCCCGCGGCTACCGCCCCCATCGCGGCGCCCGCGGCTACCGCCCCCATCGCAACGCCCGGAGCCATTCCCGTCGCGGCGCCCGGGGCGGCGGTCGCCGTCGCGGTGGAGCGGTCCGTCGACGAGCGGGTCGCGGCGTTGCTGGCCGGTGAGACGACGCCGTACGAGATCGAGTTGTTCCTCGCCGATGTCGCCGCCCGGAAGGTCTCCGGTGACCTGCAAGGCCCGGCGCGCAAGGTGCTGCGGCGCGCCGAGAACGGGTCGCTGCGCCATCAGGTCGCCGCGCTCGTGCTCGGCCAGGCGCCCACCGTGCGGGGTGACCTGCTCGCCGAGCGGCTGGCCGAGGTGCACGCGATGGCCGCGGGCAGGGCCGAACCCCGCACACTCCTGGCCACCCCGACCGACGCGGCCGGCTGGATCGCGCCCGAAGTCCTCGTCACGCGGCTCGCGACCGGCCCCGAGCCGCTGCACCACGATCTGGTCGCCGCCCTGCTCCGCATCCACCCCGACGGGCGCGAACGGGCCCTGCGCGCCGCGAGTGACCTCCCGGGCCAGGCCGGTGCCGCCGTGCGCCATGCCCTCGGCGCCGACGGTCTCGACGTCGAGCGTTTCCTGCGGGCGCCCGTCAAGCCGACGACCGCCGCCGTCTGGATTGCCGCCGCCCGGTCCCGTGCGCCGCTCGACGACGATCCGCTGCTCATCGCCGCCGGGCTCGACAAGCCCGGGCAGGGGCCGGCGGCGAGCATTGCGCTGCGCGTGAAGGTACAAGAGCATCAGTACAAGGAAGGCCCGCACACCCGGACCGTGCGCTGGTGCGAGCAGGACCTCGGCCTGCACCGGTGGGCCGCCGACCAGCCCACCGTGGCGTCGTCGAGCCAGCCGGACGGCGGGCCCGACTGGATTCCGTGGGCCGCGCAGATCTGGCCGCACGACGCCGAGGTCTTCTGTGCCTCCGCGCTCGAGGAGATGCTCTGGGCGGCCGGCACCGAGCGGGCCTACGCCGCCTCCGCGACCCTCGACGCGCTCGCCGCGCATCCGGGGCGGATGGGGCCGCTCGCCGCCGGGGTGCTCGTGGCGGGAATGACCACGACCGAGATCGGCCACCGCACAAGGGCCGCCGAGACGTTCGCCGCCCTGGTGCCCGACCGGCTCGACCCCTCGCTCGTCGCGGACGCCATGGTGGCCCTCGCCCACCACGGGACGGCGAGCCGCTGGGCGTCCACGCTCCGCTCGTACCCCGCGAGCGTCACGGTCCTGGCCGGTGCGCTCCCCCGGCTCCCCCGCGACCACCCCGGCCTGCACGCCCTCCTGACCACGCTGCACGAGGAGTCGGTCCGCGCCGGAACACACCCCGCGAACCCCGGACTGCGCGCGTGGCTCGAAGGCTTCAGCGGCAGCACCAAGGCCGCCAGGACCGCCCGAGCGCTGCTCCAGGAACAGCCGTGACCGACGTCGAGCAGACCTACCGCTACCGCCGTCCGTCCACCGTGGACGGCGGCGGGGTCGCGCTGGCCACGAGCGGTGGGCCGAGCCCGCATCCGTACTTCTTCAGCGGCTTCGTCGAGCACGCCGAACCCGTCGCGGCGGCGTTGCTGGCGGTGGCCCGGATCGCCAGGACGCGCTTCTACACGCCGCCCAACGCGGTCGCCGCCGCGATCCGGGCCGCCGATCCCGTGGTGACCGCGGACGCCGACGGCTACCTGCGGTTCGAGTCCCTTTCCGTGTGCTGCGGCGTGTACGGCCGCCTCGACCTCCTGCCCGGCTCGCTCGACGGCGACGTGCGCGCGCACGGTACGACCAATGTGGACGTCAACGCCCCGATGCGCGACGCGCTCTCGGGCATCGGCGGGCTGGACCCGATGCACCTGGCCGTCGGCGACGACGAGCTGCGTGTGACCACCCTGGACGGCGAGGTGGTCGAGCGGCGGGTGCCGCTGCCCGAGCGCTGGGTCCGCAGCCTGGCCGAGGTGCACCTGAGCGCGCGGGCGATGGCGCCGGCCGCGGAGTACCCGGCCGTCGCCGTCCGCCGGTTCCTGCAGTCGCAGGCGCGCGGCCCGCAGCACGGCGACCTCTACGCGGTGCCGGCACCGGGCGGCCCGAAGCTGGCCACGAAGCCGGCCCCGGGCGCGGTGGGCGTCGCGGGACTCGACCGCCTGCGGGTCGTGGAACCGCTGCTGCGCCGGGCGAGCCGGGTGCGGACCTACGGGCGCGGTACCGCCTCCGCCTGGATCCTCGACCTGCCCGGAGCCCGCTTCACGGCCATGCTCAGCCCGTCCCCGAGCCGCGCCTTCTCCGGCGAAGGCGGCATCCTGCAACACGCCCACCACGACGGCGACCGCGGCATCCCGCAACACGCCCACCACGACGGCGACCGCGGCATCCCGCAACACGCCCACCACGACGGCGGCCTCGATCTGGCCGACGGCCGGGTCTTCCGGCGCGTCCTGCCCTTCGGCGTGGACCCCGGCGCCCAGCCCAGGATGCGCGACGCCCGCGAGCTGCCGGTGGAGCTCACCGCCGAGGGCGCCGTGGTCCACAGTGGAGACACCCGCTACGTCGTGCGCGCGACCGCCCAGGGGGAACGCTGCACCTGCCAGTGGTACGCGAAACACGCCCTCGACCGCGGCCCCTGCAAACACATCCTGGCGTACCGCGCGGCCAAAGGTTAGGGCAGCTCCGCGACGTCCCCGGACGCCTCGTCGAACACGTGCACGTGCCGCCCGTCCGGCGGCCGGTGCCGCGGCGTCGCCAGGATCTTGGCGAACCGCGCGATGCCGTCCCGCCACCACGACCCGTCCGGCAGCCCGAACAGCGCCGCGTCGAGGTCCGAGCGCACGGTCACGGTCAGCCCGGTCCAGACCCGGTGCGGCCCGAACGGCGGCGCCCCCCGCTCCGCGGTGGTGTGGACGGTCGTGTTCCGGGACAGCTCGGTGTACCACATCCCGGCCCGGATGATGTCCGCCACCGGCCGCAGATCGGCGTTCGGCGGCGAGGTCACGCTCGCCCCGTGCACGGTCGCCGACAGCGCCCCGCCCCGGTGCAGCACCAGGTCGACCGACGCCGTGTCGGGCGCGAGCCGCAGCAGGTCGGCCGCGGTCCACGCGGCGATCACCAGCGGCCAGTCGGAGCTGGGGTACGCCCCGAAGTACAGCCCGGGGTTCGCCTTGACGGCGCCACCCGCCGACCGTACCCGAGCGCGAAGGACCGGTAACCGATTGTCAGCCACGGCGCAGACTCTGGCAGTCGCGCCCGTCGATGTCCATACCCTCGCACCCTGCCATTGCGAATTAACAGACGGCGAACTCCCGGAACGCATCGTCCGTTCGCAGGAGGCCCGCCAGCTCGTGGACGGCGGCGCGGCCGGCGCGGTTGGCGCCGACGGTGCTGGCCGACGGGCCGTAGCCGACCAGGTGGAGCCGCGGCTCGCGGACCACGCGCGTGCCCTCCATGCGGATGCCGCCGCCCGGTTCGCGCAGGTGCAGCGGCGCCAGGTGCGACAGGGCGGCCCGGAACCCGGTGGCCCAGACGATCGCGTCGAACGGCTCGAACCGCGACCCCCACATCGCGCCCCCCGGAACCAGCCGGTCGAACATCGGGTGCCGCTCCAGGTTCCCCCGGGCCTGCGCCGCCCGCGCCAGGTCCGTCCACCCGAGCCCGGTGACGCTGACGACACTGCGCGGCGGCAGTCCCGCCGAGACGCGGGCGGCGACCTGGGCCACGACCTCCCGCCCGTACTCCTCGGTGAAGTCGCTGTGGAACACCGGCTCGCTGCGCGTCACCCAGTGCGCCGAGGGCAGCTCGGCCAGCACATGGATCGCCGAAGCACCCCCGCCGACGACCAGCACCCGCTGCCCGGCGAACTCCTCGGGCCCCCGGTAGTCGGCGTAGTGCAACTGCCGCCCGGCGAACGACCCGGGATAGAAGGGCACGTACGGCGCCGTCCAGGTCCCGGTCGCGTTGATGACGCCCGAGGCGGTATACGGGCCGACCTGAAAGCCGGATGAAAGCCGCAAAACGGACTCGACGCGGAACGGCCGCACGACGGGCAGCGCGTACAACGCCTCGTAGGAGCGGAAGTACGACGAGACGACCGAGGCCGCCGAGCCGGACGAAGGCGGCGTGAACGGGTACCCAGGAAGATCGAAAATGCGGTGCAAAGCAGCAACGGACAACGAGGGCGACCGGTGCTGCCAGGCGCCGCCCGCTCCCGAAGCAGCGTCCAGCACGACGAAGGACAGGCCGCGCCTGCGCAGCCAGTAGGCGGCCGACAGCCCGGCCTGTCCCGCGCCGATCACCACCACGTCCGTGTCCACGGCGGGTACAACCCCGCCGCGGGCACGGATCATGTCAGCCGGTGACGGACCTTACTTGGTCTTGCCCTTCACCAGAGCCCAGGCCGTGGTGTTGAGGGTGTCCTCGACGCCGATGAAGCCCTCGTCCGGCGTGAGCTCGTCGTCGCCGAAGTCGTAGTCGAAGTCGTCGGCGGTGCCGCCGATGTTGTCGGGGCCGACGCCGAACAGGCCCGGGAAGGCGCCGCCCGCGTCCATGAGGTTGGGCGTGGCGTTGAGCGGGTCGGTGTGGAAGCTGCCGTACAGGTGGCCCGCCTCGTGGCTGATCACGTTGCCCAGCGCCCGGCCGATGAACTTGATCTTGTTGCTGGCCGGGGTGATGTACGTGTTCAGGGAGGCCGCGCCGGTGCGGTCGGAGAGCACGTCGAGCAGTACCAGCGCGGTGTCCTCGGTCGCGTAGTTGCCCGGGTCGATGAACTGGGCGATGCCGATCGTGTCGATGCCCGACTCGGCGATCGTGCCGCCGACGACGATGCGGTGCACGTTGGGCTGCCCGAACGGGTCCGGGTCGTCGCGGCTGTTGAGGATCCGCAGCCCGACGCGCGGGTCGGTGCCGCGCTCCTTCGCGTCGGTCAGGATGTTCTCCCGCACCGTGGCGATGACCTGGTTGATCACCTTGTCCTCGTCGGCCGCGGTGAGCCCCCACCGGCCCAGGAAGCCCTGCAGCGGGCTCAGCTGGCGCACGCCCGGGCCGCCGAAGATGGCGGTGTTGAGCCGCGCGCCGTCGAAGTCCAGGTACAGCGTCTGGGTGGTGCCCTGGTCCAGCGCCTCCGGGCCCGGCCGGTACGCCTCGAGGGTCAGGTCGTACGCGCCGGAGACCCCGCCGGGCTGGACCGTGTAGCGCCCGTCGCGCGGCGCCACGTAGGACACGACCGCGTTGCCGCCGCCGGGCAGCGGCGAGGCGGGCGCGTAGATGAAGCTCGCGTCCTGGTCGGAGCCGAACACGACCTTCCCGTTCGGGTCGCGGACGATCAGCGAGGGGCTGACCCCGGTCACCGAGCCGCCGAGCACGTCGCCGGCGACGAGGTCCACGGCGTAGAAGTCGAGGTCCGGGAAGGCCAGCGACACGGTGATGCCGTACGGGCCCTCCTTGCCGGCCCCGAGCCCGCTGCCCGAGTCGAACGGGTCCGCGGGCAGCACTGTGCCCAGGCCGTACCCGGAGATCATCAGGAAGTAGTCGCCCGAGTCCGGGAACGTGTAGGTCAGCAGGCTGCTGAAGCCCGGCCCGCTGTCGTCGTCGGCCGCGACGAGCACGCCGCTCGCGTCGTACAGCGCCGCCACGGTGTCCAGGTCGCCCGAGGTGGCCGCGGTGATCTGCTGGCCCGCGTGGGCGTGGACCTTGCTGAAGTCGAAGTCGCCGGTGCCGTCCCCGGCGGTGCCGTGCGGGCCGTCGCCGATCGACGCCGTCGTGGCGTACGCGGCGCGGCTGGTGCCCAGGTTGAACTCGAACGACAGCGGGATGGAGCCGTCGTCCTCCGTCGCCGGGCTGACCGTGCTCGGCGTGGGCAGCGCGTCCGGGTCGAGCTGGCCGAGCACGCGGACCTTGTTGTTGAGCTTCTTGCCCGTGCCGAAGCCCTTGATCAGCTCGGCGGTGGCGGGCGTGTCGTTGGCGCCGTTGGTGCCCTTGGGCTCGGCCTCGTCGTGGACGATCGGGTTCGCCGCGGCCAGGCCCTTGTTCTGGGCGAGCTTCTGCTGTGCGCGGCTGGCCGAGGCGGCCTTGGCCCGCTCCGACCAGTAGTACTTGTCGACCTTGCCCGGGTCCGGCAACAGTGCCGTCCACGGGTTCGCGGTGCTGGTCGCGGCGAGCTTGCCGGCCGCCGACTGCTTCGGCACCACCTGGATGCCCGCGGCGAGCTGCCGCTGGATCCCCGCCTGCAGGTCACCGGACGGGGCCTTGGGTGCCGCGCTCGCCGGTGCCTGGGCGACCACCACCGCGACGCCGGCGATCAGGCCGGCCACGGTAATGCTCGCTAGCCTTTTCCTCACTCTGCCTCCCCATTGAGTCAGGCCGTTTCGAGCACGCTATGACCAGCAAGGTCCTCTACACCACCCTTTCTCTCGCAATAATCGCGATCAATGTAAAATGCGATCTTGCCGCAGATGATCGTCAATGTGTGACACACCGGTAGGGTGGACCGGTGCCCGACGTGCCGAGCCCGACCCAGCGGCAATTGACGCCGGCCGACGTAACGGCCCTGCTCCAGGCCCGGTTCGGCCGCACCGCCGTCCACTGTGGACCGCTGTCCGGGGGCACGTTCGCCGCGGTCTGGCACGCGACGCTCGAGGACGGCACCGAGGCCGTGGTGAAGGTCGGCCCGCCGCCCGGGGTGCCGCTGCTGCGCTACGAGCGCGGGGTGATCGCCGCCGAGGCGCGCTACTACCGCCTGGCCGGGGCGGTCGGCGGGGTTCCGGTGCCGCCGGTGCTCGCCGCCGACGACGACCTGGTGCTGGTCGGGCGCCTGCCGGGCCGTCCCCTGTCACTGATGTCAGACAAGCCGGAAACCGCGGCCGTCGTACGGTCCGAGCTCGGTCAAGCCCTGCGACGCCTGCACACCGCGACCGGCCCCCGGTTCGGCTACGACGGCGACGGACGCGCGTCCGGCACCAGCTGGCCGGCGGCGTTCACGGCGATGACCGCGGACCTGCTGGCCGACGGCCGCGACTGGAACGTGGCCCTGCCGGTCACCGAGGCCGAGGTCATGGCGGCGATCGAGCGGCACGCGGCGGTGCTCGGCGAGGTCGATACGCCATCGCTCGTCCACTTCGACCTGTGGGACGGCAACATCCTCGCCGAGGGCGGCCGGCTCACCGGGATGGTCGACGGCGAGCGGTACTTCTGGGGCGACCCGCTCTACGACCTCGTCTCGCCCGCCATCGGCCGGCGGATCGAGGACGAGCCGGAAAACCCGGTGCTCAAGGGCTATTTCGAAACTTCGCCGATGCAATTGACGGATGCCCAGTGCACGAGGCTCAGGCTGTACCGGATGCAGTTCTGCCTGTTGTTGTTGATCGAGATGCCGAGTCGCGCGATGGTGGGCGAAACTGAGCGGGAACGCCGGGAATGGGTCACCCCATGGCTGCTTTCGGAGCTGCGGGACCTGCGCTGAACGATCACTTTGTGATATAGATGACGTCACCTACGGTGAGGATGTCGATGGGCGTGCTGAGCGGAAGGCGACTGCTGGCGGGCTACGCCGTGCTCATGGCGGCATTGGCGGGCGTGCTCGCGATCTGGCCGGGGCTCAACTCGGCCGTCTGGGCGGTGATCGGCCTCGTCTCGGCCGCCGCGATCGGCACCGGCATCGTGCGCGGCCGCCCGCAGCGGCCCGGCCCCTGGTGGGCGCTCGCCGCCGCGCTGCTGGCCATGATGACCGGCGACCTGCTCTACGGGATGGAGCCGACGTCCACCCTGGCCGATGTCGCCTACCTGGCGATGTTCCCGCTGGTCGCGGTGGCGCTGGTCGGCCTGACCCGGACCAGCACCTTCCTCGACGACCGGACCCGCCTGCTCGACCTGCTCGCGCTGGGCACCGCCGCGCTGCTGGCCGCCTGGGTGTTCATCGCCTCGCCGCGGCTGGACGGCGGGATGAGCGCGTCCGACTGGTCCACCCAGGCCGTGTTCACCCTCGGTGACGTGCTGGTCCTGGTGGTCACCGTCCGCCTGGTCACCGCCGCCCCGCGCAACCCGTCGGCGATCCTGCTCGCGGTCGGCGCGGTCGGCATGCTCGTCGGCGACGTCTGGTACGGCGTGGGCAAGGCCGCCCACGACACCATCGGCCCCGGCGGCCCGGCGGACGTCGCCTATGTGCTGCTGTACACCGCGTGGGGCGCCGCCGCGCTGATGCCCTCGATGGCCCGGCTGACCGCCCCGCCGACCGGCCCGGTGCGCGCCGCCCGCGAGCCCGTGCACGGCCTCGGCCTGGTGCTGCTGCTCGCCTGCGTCGCGTTCGCCCCGCTGATCCTCATGGTCCAGGCCCTCACCGGCGGCGTGCACGACGGCCCGATGATCGCCGTCACCTCCGGCATCACGCTGGTGCTGCTCGTGGTCCGGCTCAGCGACGCGGTCAACAAGCACGCCAGCGCCCTGCGCCGCGAGCGGGCCCTGCGCGAGACCGGCACCGTCCTCGTCGGCGCGGCCGACGCCGGCCAGGTCGCGGCCGCGGTGAAGTCCGCCGTCGGCACCCTGCTGCCGGCCGACGCCCCGCACGCGATCGTCGTCGACTTCACCCTCACCGACCTGCTGCCGCTGGGCGAGCTGTCCCAGCCGCGCATCCAGCCGGTCGGCGACATCCCGCCGCTGTGGAGCGCCAAGCTCTCCGAGTGGGACCACGTGCTGGTCTGCCCGCTCGACGCCGGCGTGCTCTACGTGGCGGGCCGCCGCCGCGACCTGCTCACCGCGATCGACGCCGTCTCCGTGGTGGCCGGCCAGGCCGCCCTCGCCCTGGCCCGCATCGGCCTGACCGAGGCCGCGAGCCGCCGCGACAGCGACGCCTACCTGCGCGCCGTCACCGAACACGGCGGCGACGTGGTCCTGGTCCTCGACGACGACCAGCGCATCCGCTACACCAGCCCGTCGGTCGCCGAGGTCCTCGGCATCTGGCCGACCCCGTTCGCCACCCTGCGCGAGATCGTCGCCCCGGAGGACCGCGAACAGGTCGCCCGCACCGTCGAACGCGCCCGCGAGGACGACCGCGACGGCACCCGCGACCAGTGGAGCCTGCGCCGCCCGGACGGCAGCCGCATCCTGCTCGAGGTCATCTTCCGCGACCTGCGCGACGACCGCCTGGTCCGCGGCATGGTCGTCACCCTCCACGACGTGACCGAGGACCGGCGCACCGAGCACGAGCTCCTGCGCCGCGCCTTCACCGACACCCCGGCGGCCCAGAACCGTGACAGCTCCTCCCGCAAGTTCCAGTGACCTGGTCGCCGCGGCCCTGGACCTGGCCGCCCGTACGGAATTCACGCAGTCGTGCCGCCCGGAGCACGGCGAGCTGCTGCGACTGCTGGCCCGCGGCGTAGGGCCGGGCCTGATCGGCGAGACGGGCACCGGCTGCGGCGCCGGCCTGGCCTGGCTGCTGTCGGGCGCGGACCCGGACGCCCGCCTGGTGAGCATCGAGCGCGACCCGTCCCGCGCCCAGGCCGCGGCCGCCCTGTTCAGCGCCGAGCCGCGCGTCGAGGTCCTGCACGGCGACTGGCGCGACCTGCGCGCCCACGGGCCGTTCGACCTGCTGGTGCTCGACGGCGGCGGGCAGGGCAAGGGCGCCGAGCCGCCGCTGGAGCCGGCCGAGTGGCTGCGCCCCGGCGGGCTGATCGCGATGGACGACTTCACGCCGTCGACGAGCTGGCCGCCGATGTACGAGGGCCGCGTCGACGAGCCCCGCCGGCACTGGCTGGACCACCCCGACCTGCGCGCCACCGAGGTCCGCGTGGCGCCGGACGCCGCGGCCGTCCTCGCGACCTACCTGCCCGGGCTCAGGGCACCACGGTGACGGGCCAGCGGCCGGACTTCACCAGGCGGACCGCGAGCGAGCCCACGAACCGGTGGCCGAAGCGGCGGCTCGCGCCCACCACGACCGCGTCCGCGCGCAGCTCCGTGGCGATGCGGACCAGCTCCGAGTAGGGGTCGCCGCGCACGGCCACGAAGTCGGTCGTCACGCCGGTGTGCAGGGCGCCCTCGTGGACCTGGCGGCGCATGTCCTCGATGGACTCGGCGATCGCCTGCTCGACGGCGCCGGCGGCCTCGGCGACCAGGCGGCTCGCGGCCGGGGCCCCGGTCACGTAGACGACGACCAGGCGGGCCCGCTGCCGGCGGGCCAGGCCGGCCGCGTAGGCACCGGCGCGCATGGACGTGTCCGAGCCGTCGACACCGACCACGATCACCTTGGGGCCGTCGGTACCGAGTTCGAACTGCACGGGAACAGGATGCCGTAAGGCTTTGCGTTCGTCGCGCCGGGACTGGCGAAAGTGAACTATCGGCGCAAACCGCGGTCGAACGCGGTGATCACGAGGAACAGGACGCTGCCGCCGAGCATGATCCAGCCCAGCTCGTGCATGCCGGCCGTGGAGGCGCTGCTGCCGTACGACTTGGCGGTGGCGGCCGAGGCGACGATCGAGCCGAGGTAGCCGAAGGTGCGCAGCAGGCCCGCCGACGAGCCGATCCGGTCGGGGTCGGCCTGGAAGTACACCGAGTTCTGCAGGCCCAGGCTGTTGGCGCCCTGCGGGATGCCGAAGACCACGGCCAGCAGGACCAGCATCCAGACCGGGCTGGCGGCGGTCAGGCCCAGCATCAGCGCGCAGGCGGCGACCTGGCCGACCGCGCCGAGCAGGAGCTTGCCGTAGACGCCGTCGCGGCGGCCGACGGTGACCGAGACGCCGATGCCGATCAGGAACATCGGGGCCTGGACCAGGCCGGCGTGCAGCGGCGACAGGCCGTACGACTCCTCGGTCCACTGGGTGAAGCCGTACAGGAACGCGTAGGAGACGACGTAGGCGACGAGGGCCCGGGCGTACGTGGCCACGAGGGGCACGTTGCCGCCCAGCACCCGCAGGTCGATGAACGGCGTCTCGGCCCGCAGCTCCCGCCAGGTGAAGGCGGCGCCGGCGGCGATCGTCACGATCAGGAGGTACCAATGCTGCAGGTTCATGAGAAACAGGAGCAGCGAGAACAGCATCACCGCGAACAGCCCCATGCCCGGCAGGTCGATCTGGGCCAGGCCGCCGCGCCGGCGGGTCTGCTGGCGAGGCAGGCGCAGCAGGCCGAGGGCGACCGCGACGACCGAGAGCGGGATGTTCAGCGCGAGCGTCAGCCGCCAGCCGCCCAGCCCGATCAGCAGGCCGCCGAGCAGCGGGCCGAGCACGGCGATGGTCTGGTTGGCCACGGCCAGGGTGGTGAGCACCCCGGCGGGGCTGTCGCGGCCGGTGCGCTCGGCCTCGCTGTGCAGCAGGGCCATCGCCGCCGGGTACCCCGCGCAGGTGCCGAACCCCAGCAGCACCCGGGCCGCGATGAGCACGCCGAGGTTGGGCGCGACGGCGCCGACGATCCCGGCCACGCCGACCAGGGTGGTGCTGATCAGGAACAGCCGGCGCGGGCCGAACAGGTCGATGAGCCGGCCGACGACCGGCTGGCCGAGCGCGGTGGCCAGGTACAGCGCGGAGACCAGCCAGGCGGTCTGCGACGGCGGCGCCCCGAACGCGGCCCCGATCGGGATGAGCGCGACCGCGACGATGCTGGAGTTGATCGGGTTGAGGATCGAGCCGAGCACCATCGGCGCGATCAGCCGACGGTCGAAGACCTGTTCAGGCATGCGTCAGACGGTCACCGGCAGCGTCTCGAAACCGCGCAGGACCCGGGTGGTACGGCGGGTGGGTGCCCCGTCGAGGCGCAGGTCGGGGTAGCGCTCGAAGAGCATCCGCAACCCGATCTCCCCCTCCAGCCGGGCCAGTGCCGCGCCCAGGCAGTAGTGCACCCCACCCGAGAACGATAGGTGCTCGCGGGCGTTCGCGCGCGTCACGTCGAAGATGTCGGGGTCGGGGAAGACGGCCGGGTCGCGGTTGGCGCCGCCCAGCATGGCCATGACCACGTGCCCGGGCGGGATGTCCGCGCCGCCGAACTCGGTCGCCCGGCGGCAGACCCGCGCGGTGACCTGGACCGGCGAGTCGAAGCGCAGCGTCTCCTCGACCGCGTTGCCCCAGCGCTGCGGCTCGTCGCGGAGCACCGCCAGCTGCTCCGGGTGCCGCATCAGCAGCCAGGCGCCGGTGCCGAGCAGGTTCACCGTGGTCTCGAAGCCGGCCGCGAGCAGCAGCCCGGCCGTGGCCAGCAGCTCGTCCTCGCTCAGGTCGTCCAGCTGCACCAGCTGGCTGAGCAGGTCGTCGCCGGGATGCTTGCGCAGCCGCGCGAAGTGGCCGCGCATCCAGTCGTTGACGTGCCGGATGTTGATTTCCGTGCGCCGGTACGCCGAGAACGGCAGCCCCAGGTCCAGCGTCGGCGCGGCGGCGTTGCCCCAGGCCAGGAACTGCCGGCGCATGTCCAGCGGGACGCCGAGGATCTCGGCGATCACGGTCACCGGCAGCAGCGCGGCATAATCGGCGACGAGGTCGGTGGGCTTGTCGCGCAACAGTTCCGCGCACGTCTGCTCGATCCGCGGCCGCAGCCCCTCGATGGCGCGGGCGGTGAAGACCTTCGAGACCAGCCGGCGGTACCGCGTGTGGTCCGGCGGATCCGTCACGAGCATCGACGGCGGGTCGACCGGTCCGATCGGGGAGCTGCGCCGGCTGAACCGGAACGCGAGCGCGATCGGCGCCGGCAGCGGCCGATCGGTGAACCCGACCCCGAACGCGTCGTGGCGCAGGACCGCCGCCGCCAGCTCGTGGTGCGCGGTCGCCCACATGAGCCGCCCCCGCACGAGCCGCCCGGACTCCCGCACCTGGCGATAAAACGCATAGGGATCCGCTCGTACCGCCGGATCCTCGAAGAATCGCGCCTGCCCGTCGCCCTTGCGCGCGGCGGCCTTGATCCCGGCGCGCATGAACCCGTGCTTGGTCCCCCACCGGACCGCCGTCCCGACCAGCATGGCCCACCCCCTCGCCCGCTTGGTACTCCACGGTACCAAGCGGGCGGGCCCGGGGTCTACTTCGCCTCGATCGCCTCCGGCCGGCTCCCGTTGCCGCTCGCCAGCCCGGCCAGCAGCGCCTTGAGGTCGATCCCGGTCAGGTCGGTGCCCAGCTGCAGGCCCTGGGCCACGTTGGTGGCCACCGACTTGGTGAGCGCCGTGGCGCCCTCGGTGGAGATGACGGTGAGCTGGTCGATCTCGCCGATCGGCGCGCTGGCCGCCCCCACCACCTCCGGCATCACGCGGACGAGCAGGTCGAGGATGGCCGCCTGGCCGTACTCCTCGAACGCCTCGGCCTTGGCCCGCATCGACGCCGCCTCGGCCTGCCCGCGGGCCAGCACGGCGTCGGCCTCGGCCACGCCCTCCAGCCGCACCGCCTCCGCGCCGGCCGCGCGCCGGGCCCGGTCGCCCTCGGCCCGCGCGATCACCGCGTTCTTGGCCGCCTCGGCCTCCTGCTCCACGCGGTACCGCTCGGCGTCGGCGGGCTTGCGCACCTCGGTGTCGAGCTGGCGCTGCTTGAGCTCGGCGTTGCGCTCGGCCGCCTTCTGCTGCTCGGCGAGGACCGCCTGCTGCATCTCGGCCTCGGCGATCGGCCCGGCGCTGGCCGAGCGGGCGTTGGCCGCGTCGATCTCTGCCTGTACCGTCGCGCGCTTCACCGCCAGGTTCCGCTCGGCCTCGGCGATCGCCTCCTCGGCCCGCATCCGCTCCTGCTCCGCGCCCTGCCGGGCCTGGGCCTCGGCGATGGCGGCGGCCCGGTAGACCCGCGCCGCCTCCGGCCGGCCGAGGTCCTCCAGGTAGGTGCCCGCCGTGCGGATGTCCTCGAGCTGGAACACGTCGAGGACCAGGCCCTGGTGGGTGAGGGTGAGCTCGGCCTCCTCGGCGACGTGGGTGGCGAACCCGGCCCGGTCCCGGATGATCTCCTCGATGGTGAGCCGCCCGATGACGCTGCGCAGCGCGCCGGAGAGCACCTGGGCGGTGAAGTCCTCGATGCGGTCCTGCTGGTGCAGGAAGCGCTGGGCGGCCGGGCGGATCATCTCGGCGGTGCCGCCCACCTTCACGATGGCCACCGCCTCGGCGTCGCAGCGGATGCCCTGCTTGCTGACCGCGGCCTTGACCTTGACCGGGAACTCGCGGCTGGAGAGATCCAGGCGGTACAGCCGCTGGACGACCGGCAGCACGAAAACCGACGCGCCCATGACGACCTTCTGGCCGGACAGGTCGGTGGTGAGCGTGCCGTCGGCGCTCTTGACGGCGCGGCCCTTGCGGCCGGTGACGATGAACGCCTCGTTGGGCCCGGCCACGCGGACCCGGGACAGCACGGAGGCGACGAGGAGCACGACGAGGACGGCTAAGCCGCCGACGGCGACCAACAGGGGACTCATGACCCTTCCTCAAGGTTGAGAACGGCCTTCAGCGGCGTCACGAGCACGCTGGAGGGCGTCGGGACGCCGATCACCAGCACCTCGACGCCGAGCGCGAGCGGGCCGTCCGCCCGCGCGTTGAACTTCATCGGCTGCCCGGCGTAGGACAGCCGCACCTGACCGAGCCCGCCCGCCGGGATCTCGCTGATGACGACCCCGGTGGTCCCGACGAGCCCCGCGCTCTCGGGTGTGGCGTCGGTGCGCATCCCGGCGACGGCGGCCACCAGCCGGGCGGCGGCCCAGGCCAGCGGCACCCCGACGACGACGCCGGCCACGCACCCGGCGAGCACGGCGGAGGGGCCGGTGCGGTGGGCCGCCTCGATGGCGATCGCCCCGCCGAACCCGAACCCGCCGAGGAATCCGCTCGTCGCGGGCAGGGTGTAGCTCGGGCTTTGACCCCGCTTCGGAAGCCTTATGCGATGCCCGAAGCGGAGGTGGAAGTGTCCGACGTGGCGGAACCGCAGCGACAGCAACAGCAACAGCAGGCTCAGGCCACCCAGGCCCAAGAAGGCGAGCGTCACGGCGCTCATGTGCCATCCCCGTTGGTCCCGGTGTCAGGGCGCCGGGACCCGCAAGGTTGAAGGTACGCCGGTCCATCAATGCCGGCGTGACCCAATCAGGTGACGCCGGTCACGCTCAGTTCCCGGCGCGCAGCGTGATCTCGGTGATCTCGCTCGGTGCGAACACGCGGAACGGCGGGCCCCAGAATCCGGTGCCCCGGCTGGTGTACAGCTGCGTGCGGTCGCCGTGCCGGGTCAGCCCCTGCACCACCGGCTGGTCGATGCGCACCAGGTAGTGGAACGGCCAGATCTGCCCGCCGTGGGTGTGCCCGGAGATCTGCAGGTCGATCCCGTGCTCCACGGCCGCGTCGATCTGCTTCGGCTGGTGGGCCAGCAGCAGCACCGGCAGGTCCGCGTCGGCGCCGTCGAGGGCGAGCGCGTGGTCGGCCCGGTGCCCTTCGAGGCCGGTGCCGGCGGCGGTGCGGTCGTCGACCCCGGCCACGACGAGCCGGTCGCCGCCCCGCTCGACGACGATGTGCCGGTTGTGCAGGGGCTCCCAGCCGAGGCGCTGCATGTGGTCGAGCCAGCCCTGCGCCTCGCCGAAGTACTCGTGGTTGCCGGTGACGTACACCCGCGCCAGCCCGGCCCGGATGTCGGCCAGCGGGGCCGCCTGCGCGGTGCGCTGCCCCGGCGTGCCGTCGGCGATGTCCCCGGTGTGCGCCACGATGTCGGCGCCGAGCCCGTTGACCACCTCGGTGACGCCCTCGGACCACGCGACCCGGTCGATCGGCCCGTAGTGCGTGTCGGTGAGCTGCACGATCTTCAGCCCGTCGAGCCCGGCGCCCAGCCGCGGGATGCGCACCTCGACGCGGCGCACGCGGGGGACGCGCATGGCCTCGCGGTACCCCCACAGCCCCAGCCCGAGCGCCACCACCGCGGTGAACCCGGCGGCGACCCGCGAGCGCACCGGGTCCTCGACGCCCCCGGCCAGCAGCGCCAGGCGCAGCAGGTCACCGGCGACGGCCCAGACGAAGAGAATCCAGACGGCCCCGAGGACCGTGTCGGCGAGCTTGGCCGCCCAGTCGACGCGGCGCCCGTGCCCGAGGAACATCGTGACGGGGAAGACGACCAGCGCCAGCGCGAAGACGACGGTCCCGGTCACCCGGACCGCGAGCGGCCACTCGTTGCCGGCCATCACGAGCGACCACCAGGGCACCCCGAACAGCAGCCCGAGCACCACGGTCAGGGTCGCGGTGAACGCCAGGGGCCGCAGGAGGGAACGCCGCCTGACGGCAGCGGGGCCGGGAACCGCGTCGGTAGTCGCCATCCGACCATCATGACACGCAGTGCCATCCCGATCCTGAGAGCGGGCTGTGATCCCGGGTGCGGTCAGGTCTCGTACTCGCGCACGACCGCCAGTTTCGCCTCATGCGCCTCGGCCAGCAGCTCGTCCCCCCACTCCCGCAGGGCGGCGACCGACTCGCCGTCCTCCCCGTGCAGCTCGGCGTGGACGCGGATGATCTCGGCCAGCTCGGCCTCGGCCTCCTCCTGGTGCCCGGCGTTGAACAGCATGTTGATGACGCCCGTCCAGGTGAACACCGTCTCCGGATCGTCGTCGCCGTACAGCGCCCGGAACGGCCCCAGCAGCGCGCGCAGCGCGGCCCCGGCCTCCTCCCACCGCTCGCCGGCGGCGACCGCGACGGCCAGGTCCCGGCGGGCCAGCAGCGTCGCCGGGTCCTGCGCGCCGAAGAGCCGCTCCCGGGCCTCGGCCAGGGCCCCGAACTGCTCCTCGGCGCCCTCCCCGTCGCCCAGGTCGATCAGCACGTCGCCCAGCTGCTTGCGCACCGCGAGGGTCACGCCGTGGTCCGGCCCCTCGGTGCGGATCCGGGCGTCGAGCACCTCCCGCAGCTCGGCCGCCGCCTCGTCCAGGCGGCCCAGGGCGACCAGCGTCAGGCACCGCTCCGCGCGCGCGACGAGCGTGCCCGCGTCGTCCGGCGCGAAGGTGCGGGCGCGGCCCTCGGCCACCGCCTGGTACTCCTCCTCCGCCTCGGCGTGCCGGCCCAGGTTGTACCAGACCCAGGCCTGCTCGAAGCGGGCCATCAGCGTCCCGGCCGCCTCGTCGCCGCCGGTCCGCCGGCACGCCGCGACGAGGCCCGGCAGTTCGGCCTCCGCCTCGTCCCACCGGCCGGCCAGGGCCAGCTGCTGGGTCAGGCGGGTCCAGCAGTCCAGGGTGAGCTGGGCGTCCTCGCCGAGCACCCGGCGCTGGACCGGCAGCAGCGCGCGGAACTCGGCCGCCGCCTCCTCGGCCCGCCCCTGGTCGGCGATGGTGGTGGCCAGGTTCTGCCAGGTGGTCAGCATCGAGGGCTCCTCGGCGCCGAGGACCGGCCGGCCGGTCTCGAGCACCGCCCGGTACTCGGGCTCGGCCTCCGCCGCCCGCCCCTCCGCGGCGAGCTGGAACGCCAGGTAGAAGCGGCCGGCCATGTGCAGCAGCGCGCGCTCCCCCGCGGTGTCGCCCGCCCGAGGCGCCTGAGCGGTGTCGCCCGGCTGAGTCCCACCCGCGGTTTCGGTTTCGCCCGGCTCGGGCCCCCACGCCGCGAGCACCGGGCGCCAGGCCTCGGCCGTCGGGATCAGCGTGCTGAGCTCGCCCGCCACGTCGAAGTACGGCCCCTCGCTGTCCGCGCCGAACGCCTCCAGCGCGCGGCCGAGCCACACCTCCGCCCCGGGATCGCCCCGCTCCACGGCGAGCAGGTGCAGCCGGACGGCGGCCAGCGCGAGGTGCCGCGGCGGGCCGGGCCGGTCGGCCACGATCCGGTACTGCCCCTCCGCCCGCTCCACCCGCCCGCCCTGCCGGTGCGCGTCGCCGAGGGTCAGCTCGATGAGAAAGTCCCCGGCGCGGCGGGAGTCGTGCCGGCGCAGCTCACCGACGGCGTCCTCGATCGCGTCGACGGCCGCGGCCGGATCGGCGGCCCCGGCCCGCACCTCGGTCAGTACCCAGGCCAGCCCGCTCTCGACCTCCGGGAACCGGTCCAGGTCGCCGATCAGCGCGCGGTAGGCGGCGATCGCGTCGTCCCAGGCGCCGCGGGCCATGGCGAGCCGGGCCCGAAACGCCCGCCCGGCCACGCCCAGCCAGCCCTCGGACTCGGCTCCGGCCAGGGCCTCGAGGTGGGCCAGGTCGTCCTCGGCGGTCAGCGGCCAGAGCCCCTCGGCCAGGCGGTCCCGCCCGGCCGCCGCGATGCGGTCGAACGCCGGCGCGGCGTGCGGGTAGCGCCAGGCGAGCATCCGGGCCAGCACCGGCAGGTGGCCGACGTCCTCGAACGAGCGGCAGGTGCGGGCCCAGCCGACCGCGAGCGCCTCCGCCTCGGCATCGTCGCCGGGGCCGTCGGCGAGCCGGCACAGCGCCCGCTCGAAGGCGGCGTTCATGCTCCAGCTCTGCTCGTCGCCGAGCCCGGCGAGGATCTGCAGCGCCTGTTGCGGCTCGCCGCCCAGCAGGCGCAGCCAGACCGCGATGCCCTCCCACGCCGCGGCCGCGTCCCCGGCCGCCAGCGTCGCCGCCGCCGCGTCCCGGTCGCCGGCGAGCCCCTCGGCCAGTGCGCGGCGCCACACGGAGAACTCGTTGCGGTGCTCCTCCGGCTCCGCGTCGAGCGCGGCCACCGCGGCCGGTCCGTCGCCGCGCAGGATCTCCAGCCGGGACCGGGTGTTGTGGTACACGCCCGGTTCGGCCTCGGGGTCGATGCGCGTGATGCCCTCGGCCACCAGGTCGAGGTCGCCGGCGTTGGCCCCGGCCGTGGCCAGCCGGTTGCCGTCGGGCACGTACCGGTCGCCCTTGGGGCCGCGCGCGATCGACCACACCACGTCGCGGCTCAGGCCGTACAGGCCGAACAGCGCCGTGATCGAGCTGAAGAGGTTGATCGAGTCCTCGGTGCTCTCGTTCAGCGCGTCGTAGCACTGCAACCAGACGGCGGCCTCGGCGATCCGGGACCGCGGCTCGGCGTCGATGCGGGCGTAGTGCATCGCGATGCGGGCCCGGATGATGTACGGCCACGCCTCCGGCACCTCGGGCATCTCCCGCCGCCACGCCTCGTCCCACACCTCGCGGGCGCGGTCCAGCTGCTGCCGGTCGATCGTCATCGGCGCGGCCGGGACGGAGCAGTTCAGCTGCAGGGCGTCGGCGAGCTCCCACCGGCCGACCTGGCTGAGCTCGCCCAGCCCCTCCGCGGCGCCGAGCAGCTGGGCGGCCGCCTCCAGCTGGTTGACGGTGTAGGCGAGCAGCCCGGCCCGCTCGTACTCCGCCGCCGCCTCCGCGGGCAGCAGCGGCTCCAGGACCTGGGCCCGCAGCCGGCGGGCGGGCAGCTCCAGCGGGTCCGGCTCGGCCGGGGCGGGCTCGGTCAGCAGCGCCAGCGCGGTGTCGATCCCGCGCAGGGCCTCGGCCGGCCGCCCGCGGGCCTGGCCGAGGGCGGCGAGGAAGTAGTGCACGGCCGGGTCGTCGGCGGGGCGGATGCGGGCGGCGCGCTCGGCGTACTCCTGCAGGGTCGCCGCCGGCATCCGGTGCAGGAACTGCGCCAGCCGCCGCTCGATGTCGGCGGTGTCCTCGGCCCTCTCGACGAGGGCCTGGAATCGCAGGAACGACAGCCCGCTGTGGCCGGGGTGGCGGGTCAGGCCGGCGTCGGCGGTCTCGGTCGCCGCCTGGTAGTCGTGCGCGGCCAGGTGCACACAGGCGCCGGCCCGGGTGGTGGCCACCGAGTCGGGCCCCAGCCGCCGGGCCGCCTCGAACGCGGCCCGCGCCCCGTCCAGGTCGTACCGCTGCAGCAGCACCAGGGCGCGCAGGGCGGGCGGGTTCTCGGAGCGGTCCCCGGCCGCCTCGGCCGCGTCGAGCTGGGCGAGGGCCTCCTCGGCCCGGCCCAGCTGCTCGTACAGCCCGGCCAGGCGCAGCCGGATGCCCGCGGCGAGCGGCCCGGGCAGGCCGTCGGCGGCCATCAGGGCGGACAGCGCCCCGTCCAGGTCCCGCCCGCCGAGCAGCCCGTCGCTGCGCAGCACCAGCAGCTCCTGATCGTCCTCGGCCAGACCGCCGGCCGCGTCGAGCAGCGCGGTGGCGGCGGCCGGCTCGTTCAGCGCCAGCCGGGCCCGCACCAGGAAGGCCAGCAGCGCCCGCCGGGTCGGCGCGGGCGTGCCCGGGTCGGCGACGACGGCCGCCCAGTCCGCGTGCTCCAGCAGCTCGACGGCCGGGCGCAGGACCGCCGGGCGCAGGTGCCGGGTGAGCCGGGGCAGGGCCCGCACCACCGCGCCGGGCGAGGTCCGGCCGTGCTCGAGGACGACCCGCAGGGCCTCGTCCCGCTCGCCGGCGGCCAGCAGCGCGTCGACGAGGGCGAGCAGGACGTCGCCGACCGGCTTCTCCTCGGGCTCGGCCAGCGCGCGGCGCAGCGCGTCGGAGGCCTCGCGGTGCCGCCCGTGCCGGCCCAGGGTCCGCCCCAGCGCGACGAGGATCGGCACCACCAGCGGCAGTTCCCCGGCCCCGGGCGACGGCGCGCTCACCGGTCGGCCCTCCTCCAGGCCGCCTTGCCGGGGTCGGGCTGGTCGAGCCGGGCGAGCAGCTGGGCCGCGTCGGCGCGGTCCTCGGTGCCGCCGGGCACGGCGACGCGGGCGCTGCGGCGGCGCGACGGCGGCGCCTTGCGCGGCACCGGCGGAGTCAGCAGCGGGCTGGACTCGCGCAGGTACAGCACCGGCAGCCCGAACCCGCTGCGGTTCGCCTCGTCGGCCATCCCGCCCAGGTACAGCTGCCGCCGGGCCACGTGCATCGCCACCTCGATCGGGTGCCGCGCCACGAGGTTCTCGTAGAAGGCGCGGGCGAACGTGTTGGCCAGCAAGCTCTTGATCTTGAAGTGCATGGCGACCACGGCCGGGATGTTCTTCTGGGCCAGCGACTGGGCCATGCCGGAGATCACGTGGTACTGGTTCGACGAGCTCGTCGCCGACTCGCACGACTGCAGGAACACCAGCCGCAGCGAACTCCCGCTCTCGTTGAGCTGGTTGGCGAGGTCGCGGTCGGCGATCCACTCGGCGGTCGTGTCGTCGCTGGGGAACGCCACCTCGCCGCGGGCCCCGCCGTCCGCGTCGGCGGAATACCGGCCGTGCGAGATCACGTGCACGATGTGCGGGTCGAACTGCTCGACGCTGTTGAGGAACGAAGCCCACGTCGCTTGTACGGCCAGATCCTCGTCCGCCGGGAAGCGAGTCCCGTCGGGGCCGTGCTCCTGGCTGAGCACCCGCAGGTCGATGCGCTCCTCGTCGCCGGCGTCGCGCAGCCGGGTGAGCGTCTCCAGCACCGCCTCGTACTCGATCGGGTCGAGGTTGCTCGGCCCGAGCACGACGAACAGCACCCGCAGCGGCGGCCGCACCTGGATCATCCGCGGCGCCACGGCCAGCGGGAGCTTGCGGGTCAGCATGAACTTGCGGCTCTCGCCGAGGAAGAAGTCGCTGTACGGGTAGTCCCGGTTCAGCGGCACGTAGAGGTACTCCCACGGCCACGAGGCGAGCCACTCGGCCCCCGCCCCGACCTCCAGCACGATGCGCAGCAGCCGGCCCCCGGGCCCGTCCTGCTCGCCCTCGCCCTGGATGGCCTGGCGGAACAGCATCCCGGGCCCGTTGTGCCGCGCGGTGTCCTCGGGCGGCCCGAACAGCGTCACGAACAGGTGCTCGCCGAGCAGCTTGAGCTCGTCCACCTTGCGCAACCGGTTGCTGCGCAACAGGTCCACGAACGCGTTGACGGTCCGCAGCCGCAGGTCGTCGATGTCCAGCGTCCCGGTGATCGACTGACTCGACCCGGCGTGCTGCCACTGCGCCTCGATCCGCCGGTCCGCCCCGACCCGCACCACAAATTCCTCGATCGCCAATTCGCTCATGCGGACACCTCCGCAAGCTCCGGCGCCCGCATGAGGAACCTGAGCCCCCGATGAGCGGCCACTGCGCGTCGCTCCGTACCGCTCATGCGGACACCTCCGCAAGCTCCGGCGCCCGCATGAGGAACCTGAGCCCCCGATGAGCGGCCACTGCGCGTCGCTCCGTACCGCTCATGCATCCCTCACGATCGGCGTCAGGTCGTAGTCGGCCGTCGCCCCGATCGGCGCGCCCTGGGCGAAGAACGTGCGCAGCGCCTCGGGCAGCTGGCGGATCATCGTCTGCAGCCCGGCGGGCAGGAGCATCAGCCGCCGGTACGCCCGCATCGCCGCCACCACCCGCACCTCCTGCGTCGCCCGCGGCACCTGCAGGATCACGATCATCTGAGGCGGGTTCTCGGCGAAGAACTCGGCCCCGTCGAGCCGCCAGAACACCTTCTCCAGCCCCTCGGCGGTGTGGTTCACCTTCGCCTTGGCCATCCGGAACCGGACCGGCACGATGTCGAGGCGCACCGCGGCCCCGATCTGCGCCGCGGCCGCCCCGCCGGCGCTCCCGCCCGGCAGCGGCAGCTCCCCGGTGCGCACCGAGAAGTGCCCGTCCGCGCCCACCCCGACGTTCAGCTCGACCCCGGCCGCGACCAGGGTGTCGAAGCGCCGGTTGGGCAGGATGTCGAAGGCCTTGGGCCGGTTGCGCGGATCGGCCTCGCCGGGACTGAACTCGACCCGGAACTCCAGCCGCGTGAAGCCCCACCCCTTGCGCGGAAACAGCAGCGCGGGCAGCCGCACCCACCAGAACGTGAATCCCTCGTCGAGCGCGGCCCGCCACGCCGCGGAGGTCTTGTCGGCCCCGGGAAGATCCAGAATTGGTACGGGCAATACGTCGGGAAACGCGGCGAATGCGACCTTGTCCTCGGCCATCTCGCGCAGCAGATCGCCGAATTGCCCGTCCTTCGGATCGGTCCCGCGCTCCACGTCACCCAGGTGCCCGGTGAGCGCGTCGACCCGCCGGGCCGCGTCCCGCAGCAGCGTGGCGCGCTCCTCGGTCGGCTCCGCGCTGAACTGGAACTCTCCCCCCACCATGATTCACCAATCAGATCGAGATCCAGATTTGCGATATCCGAGAGGCCGGCTTCGGCAAGATCTGGATATTCTCGCACGCCAATCAAGATCGCGATCAAAATACGTCGGCTATCGGTCGCGCAAATGGCGCGGAAAAGGCAGCGCCCGGAGATTCCGGACGGCGGCTGCGGCGGATTGCCGGCGGCTGGCAGGATCCCGGCCGTGAAGCCAGCCCTCTTGTGCGCCGCCGGCGGGGTCGTCCTCGGCGTGTTGTCGCTGCTGCTCAACACCGTGCTGCCGGGGGACTCCAGCCGCCTGGTGAACTCGGGGGCGGTGTGGGCGGTCGGCGCGTTCGCGGCCGGCGCGGTGCTGCGCACGGGGCGGTGGCGGCTCTGGATCGCCGGCACCGCGGTCCTGGTCGGCGCGGTGGCCGGGTACTACGGCGGGCTCGTCGTGTTCGAGCACCGCCACGTCGGCCCGGACGTGCTCGCCGGGCCGGTCGGATGGTCGGTCGTGGGGCTGGCGGCCGGGCCGGTCTTCGCGACCGCCGGGTCCTGGTGGCGCGACGAGCGGCGGGGGCGGCGGGTCGTCGCCCTGTGCGTGCTCGGCGGCGTGTTCCTGGCCGAGGCCGCCTACCTCGCCGTGAGCGACCGGCCGGCCGGCGAGGCCGCGCTCGTGGCCGCGCTCGGCGTGGCCGTCCCGCTCGCGCTGGGCCGCGGCGCCGCGGAGCGCGCGCTGGCCGTGGTCGCCCTGGTGCCCGCGACCGCCGTCGGGCTGCTGGGCTACCTGGCCCTGGACTCCCTGCTCGACGTCGCCTTCACGCGCTGAGCACACGAAGACGCCGCCCTCCACGCCCTGAGCACACCAAGACGCCGCCTCCACGCGCTGAGCACACGAAGACGTCGCCTTCACGCGCTGAGCACGCGAAGACGCCGCCCTCCACGCGCTGAGCACACGAAGAGCGGCGCCCGGGAAGTCCCGGACGCCGCCCTCGAAAAGCTACTCCTCGAAAAAGTTACTCCTCGATGCGCTTGCCGCCGACGGAGACCGCGGTCAGCGGCGTGGCCACGTGTTCGAGGGACTTGCCCTCCGCGTCCACGCCCAGGACTATCTCGACCACGCCGCCGATGAGCATGACGGCGGCGCCGACGAGGTAGCCGATGAAGAGCTTGCCCGGGTCCGTGCCCTCGCCGATGAGCCAGCCGTAGAAGATCGGGCCGATGGCGCCGAAGCACTGGGCGATGGCGAAGAACACCGCGATCGCCTGGGCCCGGATCTCCAGCGGGAAGATCTCCGAGACGGTCAGGTAGGCCGCGCTCGCGCCCGCCGAGGCGAAGAAGAAGATGACGCACCAGGCGAGCGTCTGGGTGAACGCGTTGAGGATGCCGGCGTCGAACATCCAGGCCGAGATGGCCAGCAGCACGGCCGAGAGGATGTAGGTGCCGGCGATCATCTTGCGCCGGCCGACGGTGTCGAAGAGGTGGCCGAGCAGCAGCGGTCCGGCCAGGTTGCCGACGGCGAAGGCGATCAGGTAGATCGGGGTCTTCTCGGCGTCGACGTGGTAGAACTTCGACAGCACCAGCGTGTAGGTGAAGAAGATCGCGTTGTACAGGAACGACTGCGTGATCATCAGGCTGGCCGACAGCGTCGATCTGGCCGGCAGCCGGGTGAACAACACCTTGATCAGCGCGAGATAGCCGTGGCCCGAGGCGGGCTTGACCTCGATCGCGTGGTTCTCGTCGACCGGGGCCAGGGTCTGGCCGGAGCGCTCGACGTCGTCCTCGATCTGGCGGATTGCCGCCTCGGCCTCCTGTTCGCGGCCGTGCATGATGAGCCAGCGCGGGCTCTCCGGCAGGTGCCGCCGCAGGTTCCAGATCAGCAGACCGATGATCGGGCCGATGAGGAAGCCCAGCCGCCAGGAGATGTTCAGCGAGATGTGGTTGAGCAGCACGTACGTCCCGAGCGTGCCGATGATCGCGCCGCCCCAGTAGGTGCCGTTCACGCCGATGTCGACGCGCCCGCGGTACTTCGCGGGCATCATCTCGTCGATGGCGGAGTTGATCGCGGCGTACTCGCCGCCGATGCCGGCTCCGGCGATGAATCTCGTCAGGTACAGGAAGACCAGCCCGGTGACGTCGTTGCCCCAGGTCAGGGCGGTGAGCGCGTTGCCGGCCAGGTACACCCCGAGGGTGACGATGAAGAGGTTCTTGCGGCCGAGGGCGTCGGACAGGCGGCCGAAGAACAGCGCGCCGAAGACCTCGCCGAGCAGGTAGACGGTGGCGATCGCGCCGACCTGCGTGCTGGAGAGCCCGAGGGTCTCCTGTTTGTTGAGCACCGCTCCGACGGCACTGGCGATCGTGATCTCGAGGCCGTCGAGCACCCAGGCGGTTCCGAGCGCGAGCACCATGCGGGTGTGGAACGGCGCCCACGTCAGGCGGTCGATCCGGGCGGGGATCAGACTTCGGATCACCCCGCCGGTCGGGGCCGATGCGGATTGCGTGTCAGCCAACGTGCACCTCCCAGGCGCCAGTGGACACGAGCACGTGCCCATCTGTGACAGCACGTGCCCGAAGCGTCAGACATCAAAACCCGCCACTTGACGGATTCGGCCGGATGGATGAGGCTGGCATCGAGAGAGCGCTCTCTCATCACCCGCCTGCGACCCCGCCCGCCAGCGCCGGTCCACCGCCTGAACCGGCGCGCCTACCGCGGCGCGGCGGCGGTCAAGGACGCCCCATCCACGTCAGGGAGCAGCCTTGATGTCCGAAACGACCAGACCCTCGGCCCCGGCGCCACTCGACCGGCGGCCAAGCAAGCACCGGCGCGGGCTCCTCGTGAGCGCGCTCTCCGTCGCGGTGCTCCTCGCGGGCTACGCGGCCGTCACGATCGGCTCCGCGAACGCCGCCAGCACGCTGCTGTCGCAGGGCAAGACCACCACCGCGTCGTCGACCGAGAACGCCGGCACGCCCGCCTCGGCCGCCACCGACGGCAACACCGCCACCCGCTGGTCCAGCGCGTTCAGCGACCCCCAGTGGCTTCAGGTCGACCTGGGCCAGAGCGCCACGATCGACCAGGTGGTGCTGAACTGGGAGGCGGCGTACGCCAAGTCCTTCCAGATCCAGACCTCCGCCAACGGTTCCACCTGGACGAACATCTACAGCACGACGACCGGCACCGGCGGCGTGCAGACGCTCGCGGTCTCCGGCACCGGCCGGTACGTGCGGATGAACGGCACGGCCCGCGGTACGGCCTACGGCTACTCGCTCTTCGAGTTCCAGGTCTTCGGCACGATCGGCGGCGGGTCCTGCGGCACGTCGAACTACGCCCAGGGCAAGCCCGCGAGCGCGTCCTCGACGGAGAACGCCGCCAGCCCGGCCTCGGCCGCGTTCGACGGCAACACGAACACCCGCTGGTCCAGCGCGTTCAGCGACCCGCAGTGGCTCCAGGTCGACCTCGGCGCCACGGCGACCATCTGCGGCATCGACCTGAACTGGGAGGCGGCGTACGGCAAGTCGTTCTCCATCCAGACGTCGGCCAACGGCACCGCCTGGACCAGCATCTACAACACCACCACCGGCACGGGCGGGGTCCAGCACCTCACCGTCTCCGGCTCCGGGCGGTACGTGCGGATGTACGGCACGGCCCGCGGCACCGCGTACGGCTACTCGCTCTTCGAGTTCGGCGTGCGGGTCTCGGCCGCCTCGCCGCCCCCGCCGACCAGCAACCCGCCGAGCAGCCCGCCGCCGCCGGACCAGTTCTGGGGCGACACCAGCGGCATCCCGGCCGCGCAGAACGTCGTCATGGTGAAGGTGCTCAACCGCACCAACGGGCGGTACCCGGACAGCCAGGTCTACTGGAGCTTCAACGGGCAGACCCACTCGATCGCCGAGCAGCCCTACCTGGACATGCCGGCCAACAGCGCGGGCCGGATGTACTTCTACGTCGGCCAGCCCAACGGGCAGTACTTCGACTTCATCGAGTTCACCGTGGGCGCCAACGTGTTCAACGGCAACACCACGCGGGTCGACGCGTTCGGCCTGAAGATCGCGATGCGCCTGCACGCCAAGGACGGCTACGACGTGCAGGTCGGCGAGGACTACCAGACGTTCACCGAGACCCGCGAGGCCACCTTCGCGAAGTTCATCGCCGAGGTGCCGCAGCAGTTCAAGGTGCTCGCCCAGTCGCAGGCGCCGTACCGGATCATCGCGCCGGGCAGCGACCCGACGTTCCGCTCCGGCGGCGCGAACCAGAACTACTTCACGGCGTACGCCCAGCAGTTCGGCATCAACGCGCCGACCTCGGACATCTTCGGCTGCGCCGGGGTGCTCGCCAACGACCCGGGCAACTGCGCCGCGCTCAACCGGCACGTGCGCGAGCGGCCGCAGTCGGACTGGTCGACGCCGAGCCTGTACTACCTGGCCGCGCCGGCGAACTACTACGCGAAGTTCTGGCACGACCACGCCATCAACAAGCTCGCGTACGGCTTCCCGTACGACGACTACGCCGGCCAGTCGTCGTTCGTGTCGCACGGCAACCCGCAGTATCTCCTGGTGGCCGTCGGCTTCTAGAGCCCCGATTTCGTCAACCTAGCTTTATCAGGCTATCTTTACTACATGGAGATCGACAGTACCGCCGCCGCGCTGCAGATCGCGGTCGGGCGGCTGGTCCGGCGCCTCCGGCAGACGCATGTCCCTGGTGACTTGACGCTGTCGGAGGCGTCGGTCCTGTCGCGGCTGGACCGCGGCGGACCCACCTCCCCCGGGGAGCTCGCGACCGACGAGCGGGTCAAGCCGCAGGCCATGGGGGCCACGCTGCAGACGATGGAGCAGCGCGGCCTCGTCAGCCGCGCACCCGACCCGCACGACGGGCGCCGGGTGCTCATGACGATCACCGGCGAGGGCCGCCGGCTGCTCACCGACCGCCGCACGCTGAAGACCCAGGCGCTGGCCGAGGCGATCGGCCACCTGAGCGCCGACGAGCAGCGGGCCCTCGTCGAGGCCGCCCGGCTGCTGGACAAGCTGGCGGAGGAGCTGTGACCGCCACCCTGCAGGAGACGAAGCCCGACCGGTACAAGTGGATCGCGCTGTCGAACACCACGCTCGGCATGCTCATGGCCACCATCGACGGCTCGATCGTCATCATCTCGCTGCCCGCCATCTTCCGCGGCATCGGCCTCGATCCCCTGGCGCCCGGCAACATCGGCTACCTGCTGTGGATGATCATGGGCTACCTGCTCGTGTCGGCCGTGCTGGTGGTGGCCCTCGGGCGCCTGGGCGACATGTTCGGCAGAGTCAGGATGTACAACCTCGGCTTCCTGATCTTCGCGATCGCCTCGGTCGCGCTCTCCTTCGACCCGTTCCGCGCCGGGGGCGGAGCGATGTGGCTGATCTGCTGGCGGATCGTGCAGGCGTTCGGCGGCGCCATGCTCACGGCCAACTCGGCCGCCATCCTCACCGACGCGTTCCCGGCCCGCCAGCGCGGCATGGCGCTGGGCATCAACCAGATCACCGCGCTGGCCGGGCAGTTTCTCGGCCTGCTGCTGGGCGGGGTGCTCGCCGCGATCGACTGGCGGGCGGTGTTCTGGGTCAGCGTCCCGGTCGGCGTCGTGGGCACCATCTGGTCCTACCGCAGCCTGCGCGAGACCGGCGAGCGGCACCGGTCCCCGGTCGACTGGCTCGGCAACGTCACGTTCGCCGCGGGCACGCTGCTGATCCTCGCCTCGATGACGTACGGCATCCAGCCCTACGGCGGCCACCCGACCGGCTGGACCAGCCCGAAGGTCCTCGGCGGCATCGGCCTCGGCGTGCTGCTGCTCATCGGCTTCGTCATCGTCGAGTCGCGCATCGCGCACCCGATGTTCCAACTCGGCCTGTTCAAGGTCCGCGCCTTCGCCGCCGGCAACCTGGCCGCCCTGCTGGTCTCCATCGCCCGCGGCGGCATGCAGTTCATGCTCATCATCTGGCTGCAGGGCATCTGGCTGCCGCTGCACGGCTACAAGTTCGAGGACACCCCGCTGTGGGCGGGCATCTTCATGCTCCCGCTGACCGCCGGCTTCCTCATCGCCGGCCCGCTTTCCGGGTACCTCTCCGACCGCTTCGGCGCCCGCCTCTTCTCCACCACGGGCCTGATCCTGGTCGCGGCCGCCTTCCTGGGCCTGCTGCTGATCCCGATCGACTTCCCCTACCCGCTCTTCGCCACCCTGCTGGTGATCAGCGGCCTGGGCCAGGGCATGTTCTCCGCCCCGAACACCTCGGCCATCATGAGCAGCGTCCCGGCCAACCAGCGCGGCGTCGCGTCGGGCATGCGCGCCACGTTCCAGAACGCCGGCACCTCCCTGTCGATCGGCGTGTTCTTCTCACTGATGGTGGTCGGCCTGGCCCGCGCGCTGCCGGAAACCCTGACGACCGGCCTCTCCGCCCAGGGTGTACCGCACGATGTGGCCGCCTCGGTCGCCTCGCTGCCCCCGGTGAGCACCCTGTTCGCGGCGTTCCTGGGCAGCAACCCGGTCGAGCACCTGCTGGCGCCCTTCGGCGTGCTGCCGACCCTGCCGCCGGCCAACGCGACCACGCTGACCGGCCACGAGTTCTTCCCGAACCTCATCGCCCAGCCGTTCCACGACGGCCTGGTCGTCGTCTTCGGCGCGGCCACCCTCATGACGGTGCTGGCCGCGATCGCCTCCGCATCCCGTGGCCGCCACGTGCGCCAGACCTGAAAACGCGCCTCCGCTACGACGACCGCACGCTGACCTGCGGCTTGCTCGATGCCGCCAGCCGGTCGGCAAGCGCTTCGATCTGCTCGTTCAGATCGGCCTCGTGCTGAGCCCGAGCCATCCGGTCCTTCTCCTCCAGCTGCTCATGGTCCCGGCGCTCGCGATACTCCCGGTCCGCGATCTCAACCTGTGTCCGTGCCAGCTCGCGCCGTTCACGCTGGGACTCGCGCAGTTCCTGCAGCCTGGCCGCGAGCTGCAGCTGCCGGCGGTGCAACCTGTCGTAGGTGGTCACGCCTTCCAGGAGCTTGGTCAGCACCGGCAGGGCGTAGAGCAGGATCAACAGCGACCGCAGCAACCACTGCATCGTCAGGACGAACGGACTCGCGCCGGCCAGCCGACCGAGGGCCGCCTCCTCCTCCAGCACGCCGATCCGTGGTCGGGACGCTCGGCGGTCGTCCAGCCGTTCCCGAATCTCGATCGAGATGCGGTCGGCGTAGCTGGCGGCCTCGGCGACTCGCTTCGCATCCAGGTCGGCGAGGATCTTGTTCTGGGCCGTGAGCTGGTCACGCATCTGTGCCACGTCCGGGTCGGTCTGGCTCATCCCCGCGACCTGTCGTTGGATCGCGTCTCGCTGCGCCGCCGCGGCTCGCACTGATTCCTGCAGTACCGGCAGGCTCGTGGCCACCGGCAGGTAGTAGGAGCCGCACTGGGCATCCTTGTTGAGACTGCCGTCGATCGGGTTGCACGCCCGCAGACGAGCGACGTATGTCTCGTCCTGCGCCTCCCGCTGCAGCGCGACCTCCGCATGCAGACTCGGTTGGAACACCCACAACAGCAACGGTTCGGCGACGACCCAGCCGAGCAGCAAGGACAGCAGCAACTGGGGCAGGAGCCCGGTCGACCGGGCCGCCGGAACCCTGCCGCGGGCCGCGCTGCTCATCCAGCTCTGGAAGCTCAGGATGACCAGGCCGAAGAGCATCGCACCCGGGACCGCGATCAGGGCACCGCTGAGTTCGCTGAGCACCACGTACATCGACAGCGCCGCCAGCAGACCCGCGTTCAACACGATGGCGCCTTGGCGGGTGTAGCGGGGCCTCTCCTCCGGGACCCAGTCGAGGATTCGCTCGTCCACACCGGTGAGGCGACGCAACCACAAACCCGGGCCCCGATCCGCCTTCACCGGCCGGTACGGCTCCGGCGGCTCGGCAGGCTCCGAAGTGATGAGCTCGTCAGTCGTCATCTTCCTCCCTCACCACCACGTCGGCCGCCGTCCCCCCGTCGGCTCGGGCATGCGCCGCTGCGGCCTCGGCTGCGAGCAGCGTCCCCGGACTCGTGAGCACTTCCGACATCAAGAGCTTCGGATCGATGTCGACGAAGTCCAGGTGTCCGCGCGCGGCGAGTTGCTTGATGATCTCGACCCGAGTGGTCATGACGTGCCGTTCGTCATCCCGCCGCCGCTCATCGAGCATCTGCCGTTCCTGTCGCTCGGCTCGGCTCAGCTGCACCTCCCGACGCTGACGCAACCGCTCCAGGTCCAGGAGTTGTTCGGCCAACGCCGTCGCGGGGAGCTGACCGGCGGTGTAAGCCATGAGGAGCACCCGCAACGGATCGTCGCCCACGGTCTCCCGGTCCCGCTCGAACTCCTGCCGTTCGAAGCGGTGCCGGGCCTCCGCGAGCGACAGTTCGTGCATGGCCCGCTGGCGCTCGTACTCCAACTCCGTGTTCTCCGACCGCCGCTGGAGCTGTTCGTCCACCTCTTGGCGCTCGGCGAGCAGTTGGAGGTCGCGAAGCTGTTCTCGGCGCCGCTGTTCGAAGTCGGCCAGTTCGAGCGGGACGAGCACCTCGACGCCGGCCACCGACAGGCTCATGCCGTCGACTGCCGGGGGCTTGATCGTCGTGTACGCCATGATCTGCGCGTTGATCCTCCGGCCGGCCTCGTGTACCTCCGCCAACCGGTGCTGCCGCCCGTGCTCGTAGATCCGATGGTGGCTGCGCAGGTAGGTCCGCAGCACTTCCGTCAGGTCGGTGAGCCCACCGCGCACGACGGCCACCGGGTCGACCACCGTGGCGAGAAACGTGACGCGCACCGTGAACTCGCCGCTGTCCGCCGATGCGACGGCCAGGTCGACCGGGACCGGACTCATCCGGCGCATGTCCACGACGGCGACCTGCCGGGCGTCCACGACCACGGGATCGGACGGATGCAGGCCGCTGTTGTCGAGGATGTACTGCCCGGCGGATCGGTAGACCAGCACATGGTGCGCCGCGACGGATGGCAGTTCGTCGACTTCCCGGCGAGGCGTCCGGTACCACCGCGTCCGCATCGGGACGCCCAACGCCCGCTGTTCGACGATCGGGTACGCACTACTCATCGGGACTCTCCAGAATCCTGGTTGCCGGGGAGGAGGAAGGGTCGTGCGCGGTCCGGCCGGACGACGACCTCGTCGCGTAGACCGATTCAAGAAGGTCGACCCGGACCGGCGCTGTGTCGGCGCCTGGATATCGCAACGCGGCAAGCGCGGCGTCCAAGGCCTCCATGCCCCGCCGCCGGAAGCGCGAGTTGGCCACGAGCCCACTCCAGAGATCGGCAACCCGCTCCAGCCGGTCCGGCCGACGGCGCAGCAGGGTGACGACGGCAGGCTCGCCACCCCCGGCCGTTGTCACGGTGAGGACGCGGTGCACCGCATGCAGAGTCAGGTCGGTGAGCCGTTGTTGATCACCGGGGCGGTTGTACCGGCCGAGCGTGTCGATGAGCAGCTTGAGCACGAACGCCGTGCTGGCGTCGTGGGCGATGAGGTTGGCGAAGTGCATGGCGATCGCCTCGCAGCCCTCTTCACCGATCCCCGGGGTCCGGGTCGTCAGCGCCCACAGGCCCGCCGCGGCGTCGGCCGGATAGCGGATTCCCAGCGGGCCGGCGAGAGCGACTGCCGCTGTCTGCTGCCGGCGCCGGTTCTCCGCGCGCGTCCAGTGCCCCACGATCTCGAGCGCATACGGTGCGAGCGCATCGTCATAGCTCATGAGCCCGAGGGTGTGCGCGGCCGCGTACTGAGCGACGGGCCGGTCGTCGGCCGCCGACCACGGATCGAGATACGACACCTCGACCTCTCGCCCCTCGACCTTCATCAACAGCACGAGTCCGGCGGCAACCTGGCGCACGATCTCGTTGCGGTCCCTGTCACCATGGGTCGGATCGCTGTCGATGGCCCGGTCGAGCCAGTCCCTGATGGCATTCCAGTCGGAAACCGACAGGCGGTCCCACAGGTGCCGCAACACCAGCCCGCGATATCTCGGACGCTGGAATATCATCCGACCGCTGACCGGACCGCCGCCAACCCTTTCCAGCGTGGCCAGCGCGTGCCCGGTCGACAGCGCGTGCACGGTCGGCGAAGGTTCGTCAGAACTGTCGCGGGTGAGTCGCCGAAGCTCGGCCAGCGCCGTCTCGAACGTGCGCCGATCCGCGCCGTGCAGGAACGCGATGACCACCATGGCCAGCATGTCCGGCATGGAAGCGTTGCCGAGCCAGGCCGACACCGCAGCCGACTCCGCTCGTCTGACGTCTCGCAGTGCGGCCTCGAATGTCTCGCCGGCGGCGAGACGTTGTGCCACCCTGGTCAGGTCGGTCATGCTGCAGTCGTCGGGCACTGCCTGGAGAACCCGGTCAACGAGGTCATCGGCCGCCGCCGGACCCAGCTTGGCTCGAACCGCCCGCGAAAGGTCCGGACGACCCCACGGCACATGGAAGATCGCCTCCCGGGCTGCCTGCGAAGTCTCCTCCGGCACCAGCGTCACCACGAGGTAGGCCCGGGCTGCGGCGAGCCGTTGCCGAAGCTCGCGCCACGCGACGTCGCTGCCCTGCCCGTCACGCGCGGCGACCCGATTGACGATGACGTAGCCATGGCCCGGCGTGAATCGCCGCGTCGCCAGCTCGCTCGTCGAGATCACCGGCGACAGGGCGAACAGGTCACCGTCGGTTGTGGTGCTGAGCAGTCGGATTGCCCCCGCACGCTTGCCGATTCCCGCGGGTCCCTCGAGCGTGATGACGTGCTCGTGAGCCAGCCGGGCCGCCGCTTCGCGCAGTTGGGGCGGGGAGATGTAGGCCGACAGCGCCGCCGCGATCTCGTCCCGGCTCAGCCGCCCCTGGCCGGTGGCTCCGCGTTCGCTCGCCACCAGTCCGGACACACCCATCGTCGCATGATCGGCGTAGACGGGGCCGTTGAAGTTCAGGATGCTGGTGACGCCGCTCGATGTCATCGGGTTCTCGCGGCCAGGCGGAGGCTCGCGACCACTAGCTCGCGCCCGCGGCGTCGAACAGTGCGACGAGGTCCAATCGCTGGATTCCGGCCAGGGCTTCCCGCAGGCGTCCGAGTTCCCCGCGCTGCTCGACCCAGTCCCAGATCTCGTGCGGTTCGCGACCGCGCTCGAATCGCTTTCGCTGTGCGGTCGGTATGCCGAGCCAGTCGGCCAGATCGGGCCAGTCGGCCGTCAAGCGCGAACAGACCGCGACCCGCAGCGGAGGTTGCTGAGCTTCCGAGGAGGGATCGGCCCGCTCTCGATCAGGACGGTTGTTGAAGACAACACCGAAGGTGCCGTTCGGCGCGTATACGGGTCCTTGGAACTCGTATCTGACCTCGTCCATCGAAAGTATTGTCAGACCGGCGGAGGGTTCCCGCCTCGGCGGTGTCGGCAGTCCTTCCCACGAGACGGGGGACCCTTTCCGGCTGACAACGGTGGCACCATCCGGCGCAAATACCGTCTCACTCCTCGTCGACGGACAGGGCGCCGGACGGGCAGCCGAGCACGGCCGCGCGGACGGCGTCCTCCAGCGAAGGCGGCGGCTCGGCCAGCACCAGCTCGACCACGCCGTCGGACTCGCGCTGGTCGAACACGTCGGGCACGTTGAGCACGCACATGCCCGACGCGACGCAGACCTCGGTGTCGGCGCGGACCTTCACCAGGTCACCGGGACCTCGTCCACCGCCCCGGTGAGCCGGTTCGCGTGGACCTCGATGGCGTCGACCGGCACGGCCAGGCGCAGCGTCGGGAAGCGGCGCAGCAGCGCCGGGAACACCGTGCGCAGCTCCGTGCGGGCCAGGTTCGCCCCGATGCAGACGTGCGCGCCGTGACCGAAGGCCAGGTGCACGTTGGGCTTGCGGTCCACGTCGAACGCGTCCGGCTCGGCGAAGACGGTGTCGTCGCGGTTGGCCGCGTTGCTGGAGATGATGACGGCGTCGCCGCGGGCGATGGTGACGCCGCCGACCTCGACGTCGTCGTGGGCGTACCGCAGCAGCCCCAGCCCGCCCGGCGCGGTGATGCGCAGGATCTCCTCGACCGTCGCCGCGACCTCCGCCTCCGGGTCGGCCAGGAACCGGTCGCGGCGGGCGAGGTCGGCGAGCAGCAGCAGCGTGCCGAGGTCGATGCGGGTCGACGTGGTCTCGTGGCCGGCGAAGATGAGCCCGGCGGCCAGGCGGGCCACCTCGTCGTCGCTCAGCGTGGGGTCCGTCGTCTGCGCGGTGACGAGGTCGGAGATGACGTCCGGCGTGGGGTCCCGCCGCTTCCGCTCGGCCAGCCCCGCCGTGTACTGCCGGAACTCCAGCATCGCCGCCTGCGCGTCGGCCCCGCCGTCGATGCGGCCGACCCGCTCGGACAGATTGCGGAACCGGGCGCGGTCCTCGTACGGGACCCCGAGCAGCTCGCAGATGACGAGCACGGGCAGCGGGAACGACAGGTACTCGCGCAGGTTCACCGGCGCATCGGGTTCGGCGTCGCGCGCGGCCTGCATGTCGTCGAGGCAGCGCGCGGTCAGCTCCTCGATGCGCGTGCCGAGCCGGCGCATCCGGGCGGCCGAGAAGGCCGGCGCGAGCAGGCGGCGCATCCGGGTGTGCTCGCGCTCCTCGGTGTTGAAGTCGCCGGTCGGCCCGTCCTGCAGCGCGGCGTGGGTAATGCGGGACGCGCGCTCCGGGTGCGGATGGGAGCGGCCGAAGCGCTTGTCCCCGAAGATCTGGCGGGCCTCGGCGTACGCGGTGACGAGCCAGGCCGGATCGCCCGCGGGCGTGGTCACCGGGGTGATCGGCGCCTCCCGCCGCAGCACGTCGTAGAGGGGGGCGATCTCGAGGATGTTGGGCCGGTCGAAGGGCAGCCGCGGAGCCGCCTCCGTCACAGCGGTCATGGGGTGACCTCCCGAGCAGTCATCGAGCTAGATCGATGGCGACACTACCACGGGTCACGGCTGCCTGGACCGAACGTAGTCGAGCGAACGGCCGCCCGGCAACCGCACCTCCGGGTCGAGACCCGCCGCCAGCAGATCCGCCACGGTCTCCGCCTCGCCGAACCGGATCCGCTCGTCGAGTTCCTCGCGGAACCCCCGCAGCGGCTCCGGCAGGCCTGATGCCCCGGTCCGCCAGCGATACACCACCCCGGCGCAGCCCGGCGGGATCGGGCCGCCGAGCGCGTGCAGGGCCAGCTCCCGCTCGATCTCCGCGCCGGGGTGCGGCACGGCGAGGGTACCGTCGCGGGCCGCCACCTCATGCCGCTCGCCGCCGCAGTCGACCACGGCCGGGCCCGGGAGGCGCAGGGCGCGCGGGCCGGTGGCGGGCTCGTGCGGTACCAGAGCAGCAGCGACCAGGGGGTGGAGGTCCTCGGCGCCGGCCCGGCCCGCCGTCAGGTCGACCCAGTCGGGCGGGCGGTCCTGCAGCATCACCGGCAGCCGCGGCACGCCCTGCAGCCACGGCGAGCCGAGCGGCTCGCCCCGCAGCCGCGGCCGGTCGGTGTCCAGGCGGTCGAGCACCGGGCGGACCGGCTCGGCGCGCTCGACGGTCAGCCAGACCGCGGTGTGGCCGCGGGCCAGGGCCCAGTCCCGGGCGGTCGCGGCGAGGGTCGGCAGGGCCGGCGTGAACTCGCCGAGGTTCCACCGCAGAAAGGGCTCGAACAGGTGCTCCTGCCGGCCCTCGGTCCACTGGTGGGTGCGCAGGTCGACCTCGAAGCCGCCGGCCGTCCACGCCTCGGCCAGGTGACCGGCCGCGAGCAGCGCGTAGACGTGCTCCGCGTGCGGTCCGCGCCCGCCGCAACGCGTGATCAGGTCGCCCGCGTGCCGCACGTCCCAATACTGCGGCGCGTCGGCGAGCGAGGCGCCCGGCGCGAACTCACCCTCTTTGGCCAGGAAGAGCCTGCTCCGGTACGGCGGGACGCTGCGAATCCCCAGCCCGACCGCCCGCCGCCCGTCCGGGCCGAGCCAGACCGGCAGCGTCAGCTCGTCGCCGCGGCCGCGCAGCCCATGGCTGGTGTAGTTGAGCCGCTGGTGGTGGCGCATGCGGATGGCGTGCCAGCGCAGCAGGTCCGGCGCGAAGTAGGGCAGGCCGGCCGGCGGCAGGTCGGACTCCGTCACCTCGACCGCGATCCCGGCCGCCGCGCAGGCCCCGGCCCAGTCGCCGGCCAGCCGCAGCCGCTCCGCCCGGTCGATCTGCCCGCGGGTCAGCCCGTAGCGCGGAACCACCTGCCAGTACTCGGCCACGGTTCGACGGTACAACGGAAAGCGGCCCCACCGTCCGCAGTGGACGATGGGGCCGCCTGCCGTGCTAGCGCGACCGTCAGGCTCCGCCGCCACCCGGCTGGGTCACGCCGTTCACCACGAGGGTGTACGGCGCGTACTGCTGGACCTGCTCCGTCGGCTCGTCGTAGGCCACGACGGCCACGACCTTCGGGAACAGCGACAGCAGCGCCAGCTGGATCCAGTTGAGCGTGAGGCTGTCCTTGCCGTTGAACTCGAACTGCCAGGCGAACGAGTTCTTCTCGTCGATGCCGATCAGCTTGAGGTTCCAGTTGTTGACCGAAACCGGCTTGATCTGCGTCGGCGACTTGAACGGGGCCAGGCTGGAACCGTCGCTCAGCACGGTGCCGCCGAGCGCGATGTTGTCGATCAGGAGGCCACCCTCGTTCACGCCACCGTCGGAGACGTAGCGGAACGACACCAGGATCGACTTGCCGGCGTACGCCGACAGGTCGAACGCGTGCGGCTCGAAGCCGGTGGTCGTGCCGTTCAGGCCGGGCCCGAGCGGCGCGTCGCCGGTCTTGTCACCGGGGATCGACGTGTACGTGCTGCCGCCGTCGGTCGAGACCTGGACGTAGCCGTAGTCGTACCCCTGCTCGGCGCCGTACTTGGCGTCGAACGTCAGCGTCGCGTTGGTGGCCGGGACGGTCACCGAGAGCACCGCGGAGTTGTCGGTGTTGTTCGCGTTGCCGGAGAACAGCACCGAGTTGCCGGGCCGGTCCGGGTCGTTGTTGACCAGCGTCCAGTTCAGCGGCAGGGTCGGCAGGGTCTTCGCGCCCGTGAACTTCAGGGAGCGCAGATCCTTCCCGGCCAGGGCCTTGCCGTTCTTCTGCAACTGGACGTAGTCCGCACCGTTGGGAGCCGCGCCGGGCTTGTCGTACGCCGAGGCGTTGGCGAAGTTCACCGTGGACCGGACGCTCTTGGACGTGACCTTCTTCTTGTCCGCTCCGAGGACGATCCCCCACTGGGAGTCGCCGACGATCCGGTCGAGCAGGACCGAGCTCTGGAAGTCGTGCAGGACCGTGTAGACGTCCTTGGCCCCCTCCGCCTTGAGGGCGGCGTCGAGGCTCGGGATGCCCTGCAGGTCCGCGTCACGGTGCAGACGCTCGATGATGTCCTGACCGTAGTGGTCGTAGAGGTACAGCATCAGCTGGAACGCGTTGCCGTAGTCGGCGAGCACGCCACTGCCGGTGTTGCCCTCGCCCCAGAGGTTGAGCGAGTTCTGCGGCCCGTTGCAGTCACGCGGGTTGGGGTTGTACGGCGTTTGCACGCTGCCCCAGCCCTGGAAGCAGTTGATGTGACTGTCGTTGCCCTTTTCGTCGATCTTCAGAGCGCCGTTGACGTACCCGGTGAGCACCTGGGCGAAGTCGCTCAGGCCCTCGTTCATCCAGGTGACCTCGTTCGGGTCCGAGTAGTACTCGACCAGGTGCTGCCACTCGTGCGCGAACGTGCCCTCGTAGAGGCGCGGGCGCGTCGGGCGGCTGGTGCACAGGTCCGCCGTCGGCTCGTCGGCCGGGTTGGCACCGGTGCGGTGCGCCCAGTCGAACGCGTCGATGGTCATGACGTTGCGGTCGACCAGCTCGTTGATCTGCGAGGAGAAGAAGCCCGCGATGTACGTCGGGTTCGCCGGGAAGTCGTAGTAGTTGTCGTCCCGGACGTTGTCGACGAGCGTGACCGTCTTCTCGCCGCCACCCGTGTAGACGCCACCGTTGCCGTTGGCGTCCGGCGGCACCAGCGAGTTGCTGCCGTCGCGGTCGGGCGGGGTGGCGAAGGCGGCGGTCTCCTTCGGGTACATGTTGGTGTCGAACTCGTGGATGAAGTCCGCCACCTGAGCGTCCGTGATCGTGGTGGAGTTCGGGATCTGCGCCCGGCAGTCGCCCGCCGGGAACGAGGTGTCCACGGCCACCCAGACCTCGATGTGCTCACCGAAGCCGCGCAGGACGTAGTTCTTGCGGTACAGCGAGCCCTGCGTGTCGTCCGAAGCCAGCCACTGACGCACGGTGCCGACCGGCGGGGTGACCCCCGCGGCGAGCGCTGAGCGCGACTGCGCCTTCGCGTTCGCCTTCTTCGTCGTGTCGACAGCCTTGCCGTCCAACGTGCTGAAGGACTTGCGGGTCATCTCCCGCACGTCGGACACACCCGACGACTTCGCCGGGGCCTTCGCCGGGGCCGCGAGTGCCGAGGTAGCCGGCAGCGCGACGAGCACCGGGATGGCCAAGGCGACGGCCGCGGTCGTGGCCAGGCCTTTTCTTACCATGAAGCCTCCTTTACGACGACACACCGGACCGGGCGGGGTGGCCGCCTGGGCCGGGGCGACGAGTGCGGGATCGTATTGACACCGCACACTATCGTCGCCGTCCATACCGACGGTCGTCGCTTCGTAGGCCGAGGGTCTTCGCAAGGGGTTGCCGGGCTTGCCCACCGTCGCCAAACCGTGATTATCGTCGATGTTTGGCCTCGACCGGCAGTCGCTGAGTACCGTCCGCCCGGCTCGACTGCGGAGCGTGACGACCAGATTGCCGGCGCTCGATTCCGTGACGCGCGAACCGGTCATCGGGTTGCACAGCGGGAGGAATTCGCCCGGAAAACACCCGCCCGGACCACGTCCGCCGCCGGTCAGACGATCACCGATTGCGACGTCCGGTGGTGGTGGGACCGGCCGGACGGATGGGGTTGTCGGCTGGACAGTGGTTCACGCACCGTCACCGCAGACCGTATCGTCGCAGCATGGCAGCCCTGACCCTCGCGGTGGAACGACTCGCTGCCGCCACGGTGCTGTCCTGTCACGGGGCGCTGGTGGCGGCCAGTGCGATGCAACTGGAGACCGCGCTGTCGCAGGCGCTGCTGCGGCCGGAGCTCCGCATCGTCGTCGATCTGGCCGCCGTGGCCGCGATCGACTGCACGGGCGTGATGATGCTGCGCGTGACCGCGGGCATCGCCGCCGAACAGGGCGGCGCGCTGGTCCTGGCCGCGCCGAACGCCCACGTCGTGCACACGCTGCGTGAGTGCGGGTCGCTGCACTCGATCCCGACGTACCGCTCCGTGCAGGCCGCGCTGGACGGCGACGCGACCGCCCTGATCGCCGAGCCGGAGGGCATCCCGGCCCAGACGGCCTGGCCCATGAACCGAGCCGAGCGCCGCAGCGCCTGATCGGGTTTAGCCTGGTCGGCATGGAGTCGGTGCACGTGCGCTGGCGGCCGGCGCCGGCGGTGCGGCCGTACGCGGACTTCTACACCGGCTACGAGCAGCGCGGGCTGCCGCCGGGCCGGCATCGGGGGCTGCCCTCGCCGTACCTGACGCTGGTCATCACCCTCGACGCGCCGCTGCGGATCGTGGCGCACCCCGACCCCGCGTCGCGGCCCGGGCTCTTCGACACCGTCATCGGCGGCCTGCACACCACCCCCGCGATCATCGAGCAGAGCGGCGACGCGGCCGGCATCCAGGTGGCCCTGTCCCCGCTCGGCGCGCGGTCGCTGCTCGGCCTGCCCGCCGGCGAGCTGGCCGGGGCCGACCTCGACGGGGCCGACGTGTTCGGGCCGTTCGCGGCCGAGCTGCGCGAGCGGGCCGCCCTCGCCGCCGGCTGGCCGGCCCGCTTCCGGGTCGTGGACGAGCTGCTCACCCGGCGGGCCAACCCGGACTGGACGCCCGCGCCCGAGGTGGTGTTCGCGTGGCGGCGGCTGTGCGCGTCGGGCGGCGCGGTCGGCCCGGCCGAGCTGGCGGACGAGACCGGGTGGAGCGCGCGGTACCTCAGCCGCCGCTTCGGCATCGAGATCGGCCTCTCGCCGAAGGTCGCCGCGCGGGTGACCCGGTTCGACCGGGCCCGGCGGCTGCTGATCGGCTCGGGCGGCGGGTACCCGCTCGCCGAGCTCGCCGTCACCTGCGGCTACTACGACCAGGCGCACCTCACCCGGGAGTTCGCCGCGCTGGCCGGACTGCCGCCCGGGAAGTGGTGGGCCGCCGAGTTCCGAAACGTGCAATCGCCGGTGGACCTGGCCGGGGCAGACTCGGCGGCATGAGCGATGCCAAGACCCCGCCGCCGAACGTGTGGCCGACCCTGCGCGCGACCGACGCCCGCGCCCTGATGACCTTCCTCGCCGACGCGTTCGGCTTCGTCGAGAGCGCCGCCTACGGCGAGGGCGACGTGATCCACCACGCCGAGATGCTGTGGCCGGAGGGCGGCGGCATCATGCTCGGCAGCGACCGCCAGGACGGCTCGATCTGGGCGCTGCGGCCGGGCACGTTCGGCGCCTACGTGGTCACCGCCGACCCCGACGGGATCTACGAGCGGGCCAAGCGGGCCGGGGCCGAGATCCTCCAGGAGCTGAACGAGACCGACTACGGCTCGCGCGGCTTCTCGGTGCGCGACCCCGAGGGCAACCTGTGGTCCTTCGGCACCTACCCCGGCGAGCCGCTGCCGTCCTGACCGATGTCGAGCCGCGCGGCCCGGCTCCGACCCTGGGGCATGACGAAGTTCCTGCTGCTGCACGGGTTGGGGGCGGCGCCGCCGGCCGAGCTGGGCGGTGAGGTGGTCGACGCCGGTCGCCTCGCGGACCCGAGCCTCACCGTCCGCGTGCACGGCGGCATCGAAAGTGCCTTCCGCTGGTACTGGCTGATCGACGTCGATTCGCTCGAGCGCGCCGTGGAGATCGCGACGGCCGCGGGCGGACCGGTCTCGATCCGCCAGCTGATGACCGATCGCGCCGGACCCGACCTATGAGACCTTGACCAGCTCGCCGAGCAGCCGCTTGAGCTCGGTGAGATGGGTCGGCGGATAGACCCGCCCGGCCGGGTCGACGACGTGGCGCACGCCGCCGAGCAGGCGCCACGCCTCGGCCGCGTGCCCGAGCTGGGCCAGCGCCTGGGCCTCCAGCCAGTCGCAGTACTGCCGGTCGACCCCCACCTCGCGCAGCTGCCGGGCCAGGAACACCACGGCGTCGTCGTGCCCGGCCCCGAGCAGCAGCCGGGCCAGCGCGTCGGTGCCGAGGATCCACTGCCGGGCGCCGGGGGCGGCGTGGCCCCGCAGGCGCTCGAACGCGTCGACCGCGTCCTGGGCCCGGCCGGCGCCGACGTAGCTGCGGCCGAGGTCGAGCAGGGTGGTCGCCAGCAGTTCGGCGTCGGTGACGGTGGCCAGCTCCGCCTCGCCGATGGCGATGTTGCGCACGGCCTTGCGGCGGCGGGTCTCCGGCTCCTCGTACCCGTGGTGGGTCAGCCGCAGCGCCTCGCGGGGCACGGCGGGCCAGACGCCGTCCTGCGGCACGAGCCGCTCGTGGACGCGGCCCTCCCAGTGGACCGCGTCCGGGCGGAACAGGCGCGGGGTGTGCAGGGTGTACGGCAGTTCGTCGTGCGTGTTCTCGATCTGCACCAGGTACGCGGCGGTGCGGGCGCTCGCCAGGATCGCCCGCAGCCGGTCCGGGTCGGCCTCGGCCCGGTCGTCGGCGTCGATGCTGAGGACCCAGCCGGGCCGCCCGGCGGCGGCGACGGCGGCGTTGCGCGCGGCCGCGAAGTCGTCGGTCCACGCCCCGCGGCTGACGGCGGCGCCGTGCGACCGGGCGATGTCGGCCGTGGCGTCGATCGACCCGGTGTCGTGCACGTGGACGGCGTCGACGATCCCGTCGAGCGAGGACAGGCAGCCGGGCAGGTTGGCCGCCTCGTTGCGGACGATCAGCACCGCGACCAGGTTCACCCCCGCCCGATCGGCCCCGGGTGCCCGGCCTTGAGCGCTTTGCGGTGCCCGATCAGCGGCCGGTGGTCGCGTGGTACTGGTCGACGATCTCCTGCTTGATCCGCCCGCGGTCGGAGACCTGGAAGCCGGCGCCCTGGGCCCATTCGCGGATGGCGCGGTTCTGGTCGCGGTCGCCGCGGGTCGTGCCCCGGCCCCGGCCCAGCGCCGCCCGGCCGCCGACGGCGGCACTGCGGCCCACCTTGGTGCCGGCGGAAATGTAGGGCTTGAGCGCGCCGCGCAGTTTCTCGGCGTTCTTCTTGGACAGGTCGATCGAATACTGCACGCCATCGAGGCCGAACGTCACACTCTCATCGGCGGGCTTACCGTCCAGATCGTCGATCAGTTCCTGAATGACACGCTTGGCCATGCGGCCGACCTCCCGTGAGTGAGTTGGGCCAGACGTAGAAACGGTGCCCGTGGAAAACAGTATCGCCAATCAATTGATGTCCCGCCAGATAGCGGGGAAAAATTGTCCATCACCGTTCGTGTCGGCACAATTACCGGTCACCGGTACTAGGGTGGTACGCATGGGCGCACCGCCGCTGGACTGGGGCCGGCTCCTCGTCGCACAGCTGGAGTTCTACTGGGACGCGCACCTGTGGCCCCGGCTGAATGGTCTCGACGACGCCGAATACTTCTGGGAACCGGTCCCCGGCAGCTGGAGCGTGCGGGCCGGCGAGGACGGCCGATTCCGCCCGGACGGCCTCACCACGCAGGAGCAACCCCAGCCGGTGACCACGATCGCGTGGCGGATGATGCACATCGCGGTCGGCTGTTTCGCAATCCGGACAGCCACCTTCTTCCCCGGCCCGGGCGATCCGGCGGACGCCGACATGTTCGATCCGCGCCACGTGCCCGGCGACCTGCCGCACACGGCCGCCGACGGCGTCGCGTTCCTGCACGACAGTTACCGGCAATGGCACGACCACATCGCGGCGCTGGACGACGCGGGGATGCGCACGCCACTGGGACCGAAGGGCGCCTATTTCTCGGCCGATCCGATGGCGGCCCTGATCGTGCACGTGAACCGGGAAACGATGCACCACGGCGGCGAGATCGGCGTCCTGCGCGACCTTTACGGCGCCACTGTCCGGGGAAACGCCGCCTAAACCGGCGGGCAGGCGGCCAGCACCGCCTCGCTGATGGTGTTCTGGGCGGTCGCGGCGGCGATCCGGGGCCCGAGCAGATTCGTCAGGTAGACCATCACCAGGCGCCGGGCCGGATCGGCCCAGGCGACGCAGACATTGCTGCCGTTGTGGCCGAATGCGTCCCCGCTGATGGTCCGGCCCATCGGTCGCGGCCGCAGCGGGTCGAGGCCCGGCCCGCCGAGCTGGAATCCGTTGGACCAGCGGATCGGCAGGCCGATGTGGGCGTCGACGGTGCCGTCGCTGGTCGGGGTCGTCGCGAGGGCAAGGGTCTCCGGCCGCAGCAGCCGCACCCCGCCCAGGTCGCCACCGCGCACCAGCAGGGTGTAGAGCACCGCGAGGTCCCGCGCGGTGGCGGAGACGCCCGCGGCCGGAATGACGGCGCGGCGGACCGCCCGGCGGTTGATGAAGGCGGCGGCCACCTGCGGGCCGGGGCCGCGGCCGCGGATCGGCACGTGCCGGGACCACTGGGCGTCGGGCAGGCCGAGGAACGTGTCGCGCAGGCCCAGCGGCCCCAGGATCTCGGCCTCCAGCAGCTCGCCGACGGTCGCGCCGGTGACGCGGTGGAGGAGCTCGCCGAGCAGGAACCCGAAGCTGATGTACTGGTAGGCGGGCCCCTCCCCCGGCTCGAAGCGCGGGCGGGCCAGCTCCAGGGCGCGCACCGAGGCGTCCCAGTCGGCCATGGCGAGCGCGTCCTGCACGGTGGACCGCGCGACCGGGAGCCCGGAGCGGTGTTGGAGCACGTGGCGTACCGTGATGGCGCCTTTTCCGCGGTTGGCGAACTCCGGCCAGTGCTCGGCGAGGGGGTCGTCGAGGCCGAGGGCGCCGCGCTCGATCAGCCGGTGCACCAGCAGGGCCACGAACGGCTTGCTGACCGAGAAGAGCCAGAACAGCGCGTCGGGCCCGCAGCCGTGCGCCCGGTCCAGCAGCACCGTGCCGTCGCGGACCACCACGAGGTGGGAGGCGCCGCCGCGGCCGCGGGCCAGCTCGGCCGCCCGCTCGAGGCCGGACCGGTCGACGCCCGCGAGGTCCCGCTCGCTCCAGTCCAGCACGCAACCCAACATAGCGACGCCGGCAACTGGACTGCACCCCAAGGTGGCCGATCGCCTGGCAGAAGCCGGTGAATGCTGGCAATAGCCTGGCAAAGACTCCGCCGCGCGCGGGGACGGCCGAAGTCAAGCTCGCCGACGCGGCAAGGGCGATTCGGCGGTACATCACCAGGCACCACGGATGGAGCGAACGTGACCTCGATCAGCGCGATCAGCGGCATTTCGAGCGCGTACAGCGTGCAGTTCTCGGCGACCTCGCGGCGCGAGCGGACCGACAGCGAGAAGGACCCGCTGGAGTCGGTGGCCAAGGCCACGGGCCTGTCGACCGACGAGCTGAAGAGCCAGCTGCGCGACGGCAAGAGCCTCAGCGACATCGCGGACGCGCAGGGCGTCTCGCACGACGACCTGATCGCCGCGATCAAGGCCGGCAAGCCGAGCGACGCGCCGTCGAACCCGGAGGGCGTCTCCGACGACGACATGGCCGAGAAGATCGCTTCCGACAAGGGCGGTCCGCACGGCGGCCCGGGTGGGCCCGGCGGCCCTGGCGGCCCTGGCGGTCCCGGTGGGCCCGGTGGAGGCCCCGGCGGCCCGCAGGGCTTGCAGGACTCCTCGAAGCTGCAGCAACTCAGCACGCTGCTGGACACCGACACCGACGACCTGTCCGAGCTCAGCGCGACCGAGCTGGTCAAGAAGTTCCAGAGCTCCGGCAACCTGGACCAGATCCGCTCGGTGCTCAACAGCGGCGACCTGGTCAACACCTACGCCTGACGGGCGGGGCGCCGAGCGGTCGCCCGGCGCCCCGGATCTGCGTTACCGGCCGGGGGTCTCGGCCAAGGTGGTCGCCCCGGTCATGATGGCCACCGCCTCCGGCATGGTGTGGGTGCCCGGGGTGATGACACCGGCCCCGCGGCCGAGCCGCTGGATGTGGATGCGGTCGGCCACCTCGAACACGTGCGGCATGTTGTGGCTGATCAGGATGACCGGCAGGCCGCGGGCGCGGACCTCGCCGATCATGCGGAGCACCTGGTTCGACTCGCGCACGCCGAGGGCGGCGGTCGGCTCGTCGAGCACGATCACCTTGCTGCCGAACGCGGCCGCGCGGGCCACGGCGACGGCCTGGCGCTGCCCGCCGGAGAGGGTCTCGACCGGCTGGGCCATGTTCTGCAGGGTGCCGATGCCGAGGTCGGCCAGGGCCTGGGCGGCGTCGGCGCGCATGCCCTTCTTGTCGAGCATCCGCAGCACCGAGCCCAGTGGGCCGGGGCGGCGGCGTTCCCTTCCCAGGTACAGGTTGCCGGCGATGTCGAGCGCGGGGGCGACGGCGAGCGTCTGGTACACCGTCTCGATCCCGGCCTCCCGCGCGTCCTGCGGCCGGCGGAAGTGCACCGGCTCCCCGTCGAGGCGGATCTCCCCCGCGTCGGGGACGAGCGCGCCGGTCAGGCACTTGATGAGGGTGGACTTGCCGGCGCCGTTGTCGCCGATGACCGCGAGGACCTCGCCCGGGAACAGGTCGATGTCGACGCCGTCGAGCCCGACCACGCGGCCGAAGGTCTTCACGAGGCCGCGCGCGGAGAGCACCGGAGTCGGGGTCCTCGTGCCGTCAGCCGTCTGGTCCACGGCAACCACGGGAGTTGGTTCGGTCATGCCTTCACCCGCCTGATCCACTGGTCCACGGCGACCGCGGCCAGTACGAGGAGGCCCACGGCGAGCACCCGGTACTGGTCGTCGACCCCCGCGAGGGACAGTCCGCTGCGGAAGGCGCCGACGATGAGCGCGCCGAGCAGCGTGCCGAGCACCGCCCCGCGGCCGCCGAAGAGGCTGGTGCCGCCGATCACGACGGCCGTGATGCTCTCCAGGTTGGCGTCCGCGATCGCGTTGGGGCTCGCCGCGCCGGCCCGGCCGATGAGGATCCAGGCGGTCAGCCCGTAGATCGCCCCGGCCAGGGTGTAGACGCTGAGCAGGACCCGGTCCACGCGGATGCCGGCCAGGCGGGCCGCCTCCTTGTCGTCGCCGACGGCGTAGACGTGCCGGCCCCAGGCGGTGTTGGCCAGGGCGAAGCCGACGGCGCAGTACAGGATCGCGACGAGCACCACGCCGACCGTGATGCGGAAGCGCCCGACGGCGAACGTCTCACCGGTCCAGTTCACGAAGGCGGGCAGGTCGACCTGCTGGACGCTCTGCCCTTTCGAGTACAGCAGCCCGACCGCCGTGAACACGCTCAGCGTGCCGAGCGTGACGATGAACGGCGGGAGCCCGATGCGGGTGACGAGTCCGCCGTTGATCAGGCCGGCGACCACCCCGACGGCGATGCCGACCAGCACCGCCAGTACGCCCGGCAGGCCGTTGCCCTCGGCCAGCTTCGCCGAGAGCATCATGGCCAGGATGGTGACCGCCCCGACCGACAGGTCGATGCCGGCGGTGAGGATGACCAGCGTCTGCCCCACCGCGAGAGCGCCGATGACGGCGACCTGCTGCACCACCAGCGACAGCGAGTTGGGCGAGGCGAAGCGCGGGTTGATGAGCGAGAACACGATCGCCGCGGCGACGAGCACGAGCAGCGGACTGATCGCCGGGTGCCCGTGCAGCACGTGCTGGACGCGCTGCAGGGGCGACTGGCGGCGCAGCGCGAACTGCTCGGCGGCGGTGCTCGCGGTCACTTCTTGCCCCAGCACAGCTCGGTACCCTTGGCCACGTCGATCGAGTCGACGCCGGTCGCGGGCTTGTCGGTGACGAGGGCGACGCCGGTGTCGTAGAAGTCCAGTCCGGCCGTCACCTGCGGCTTCTGCCCGCCGCCCGCGATCTGCTTGATCGCCTTCACGCCGAGCTCGGCCATTTTCAGCGGGTACTGCTGCGACGTGGCATTGATGAGCCCGTCCTTGACCTGCTGCACGCCGTCGCACCCGCCATCGATCGAGACGACGATCGGGTTCTGCACGTTGGCCGCCTTGAGGGCCTTCTGGGCGCCGACGGCCGCGGGCTCGTTGATCGTGTAGACCACGTTGATGCCGGGATTCTTGGTCAGGCAGCGCTCCATCGCGGTGCGCCCGCCGTCCTCCGCGCCGTTCGTGGGCTCGTTGCAGGCGATCGTGTAGGTCCCGCCGGTGTACTTCCCGGTCTTCTCCTCGTCGCCGTTGCGCTTCTTGTCCTTGGCGTCGATCCCCATGCCGGTCAGGAAGCCCTGGTCCCGGTTGTAGTCGACCGACACGATCTTGTCGTTGAACAGGTCGAGCATCGCGATGACGGCGGGCTTGCCCGCGAGGGTGGTGGCGGTCCACTTGCCGATGAGCTCACCGGCCTTGAAGTTGTCGGTGGCGAACGTGATGTCGACGGTGTTCGCCGGGTCGGGCGGGGTGTCCAGGGCGATCACGTAGAGCCCGGCGTCGCGGGCCTTCTTGATCGCCGGGTTGACGCCGGGGCCGTTCGGGGTGATGAGGATGCCGGCGTCGCCGCGGGCGATGGCGTCCTCGATGGCCTGGACCTGCCCGGCCTCGTCGCCGTCGGCCTTGCCCGCGGCGATGGTGATCTTCATGCCTTCGGCCGCGGCGGCCTGCTTGGCGCCGTCCTGCATGGTGACGAAGAACGGGTTCGTCGAGTTCTTGGTGATGAGGGCGACCGAGACGCTTCCATTGCCGCCGCTTCCGGCCTGGTCGTCGCCGCACGCGGCGAGCGGGAGCACCGAGAGGGTCGCGGCGGCGAGCGCGATGAGGGCTCTGCGCATGGTTCCTCCTTTGACAACGATGTCAAACACTCTCGCGAGGCATCATCATGATTGTCAATACAGGCAGCTCCAAGATCTTCGATAACAATTCGGCCACAGACAATGGTCAATGACATCGTTGTCATCGATCGATCCCGGTACGCTGAGCAACCGTGGACGCCCGACCGACCCTCCGCGACGTGGCCCAGCTGGCCGGGGTCAGCCCGAAGACCGTCTCGCGCGTCGTCAACGCCGAGCCGGGGGTCAGCGCCGTCAAGGAGGGGCGGGTGCGGCGGGCAATCGAGCAGCTCGGGTACCGGCCGAACATGACCGCCAGCCGCCTGCGCCGCGCGGACGGGCGCACGGCCGCGATCGCCGCCCTGCTGGAGGACATCGCAAACCCGTTCTCCTCGGCCCTGCACCGCGCCCTCGAGGACGTCGCCCGCGAGCGGGGCGTGCTGATCTTCGCCGGCAGCGTCGAGGAGGACCCCGAGCGCGAGCGGGCCCTGGTCCACGAGTTCGCCCGGCGCCAGGCCGACGGGCTGGTCATGGTGCCGGCGGGCGACGACCAGGCGTACCTGACCCGCGAGATCGACCCCGACACCCCCGTCGTCTTCGTCGACCGCCCCCCGGTGGGCCTGCACGCCGACGCCGTCCTGGCCGACAACGAGGCGGGCGCCGCGGCAGCCGTGCACCACCTGGTCGCCCACGGCCACCGGGACATCGCGTACCTCGGCGACCTGCGCTCGATCGCCACCGCCCGGCAGCGGTTCACCGGCTACCGCGAGGCCCTGGCCGAGCACGGCATCCGCCGCAACGCCGCGCACGTCGCCCACGACCTGCACACCGCGGACGCGGCGGAGACCGCGTTCCTGCGCATGCTCGACGGCCCACGGCCCCCGACGGCGTGCTTCAGCGCGCAGAACCTCGTGACGCTGGGCGCGATCCGGGCCCTGCGGCAGCGCTCACGGCACACCTCGGTGGCGCTCGTCGGGTTCGACGATTTTCCCCTGGCCGACCTGCTGCAACCGGCGGTGACGGTGGTGGCCCAGGACCCGGCGGCGATGGGGCGACTCGCGGCGGAGCTGGTGTTCCGGCGGCTGGACGGCGAGACCTGGGACCCGGCCACGCACGTGGTGGCGACCAGGCTGATCGCGCGCGGCTCGGGCGAGATCCCGGGCCCTGGCCTTCAGGTTTCGGCGAGCACCTGACCGATCGCGTATCTCCCGAGGGCGGCGAAGTACGCGTTGGTGGTGCGGTAGTACGACAGCGCGCCCAGCCCGAACGCGAACGCCGACGCCCGCCCGCGCCGCCAGGTCGCCTCGTCGACGCCGAGGCGCTCGCGGAACGCGGCCCGGGCGGCAGGCCCGAACGCGACCCAGGCCGGAATCAGGTCGGCGGCCGGATCCCCGACCGCGAGGCAGCTCCAGTCGAGCACCACGGCGAGCCGCCCGTCGCGGCCCGCGAGCAGGTTCCCGGCGTGCAGGTCGCCGTGCAGCCACACGGGCCGCCCGGCCCAGTCGGGCGCGGCGCGGTCGGCCTCCCAGACCGCGCTGAGCCGGGCCGGGTCGTAGTCGCCGGCCAGCTGCGCGATCGGCCCGGACACGTCCTTGCCGCGCAGGCTGCCGCCGCGCCCGTCGGCCTCGGCCCGCGGCCCGCCGCTCGTGTCGGCGTCCCACAGCGCGAGGAGGAACCCCGCCAGATCCACGGCGAGCAGGTCGGGCCGGCCGGGGTTGGCGCCGTCGAGCCAGCGGTACACGGCCCACGGGAACGGATAGCCCCGCGCCGCCACCCCGACCGCCACCGGCTCGGGCACCGCGACCGGCAGGCCCGGCCCGAGCACCGGCAGCCAGCGCCGCTCGAGCGCGATCTGGCCGACGGCCCGCTCGTACCGGGGCAGCCGCACGCTGAGCCCCTCGCCGAGCCGGAAGATCGCGTTGTCGGTCCCGTCCGACGCCACCGGCGCCAGAGGGAGCCCGGCCCACTGCGGAAACTGCCCGGCCACCAGCCCTCGCACGAGCTCGACGTCCACCACGGGCCCGATCCTCGCAGCCGGGCCGCCGATCGCGCGCGATTTGTTGACAGCTGGGGGCCACCTCGCGCGGCCTAGGGTGTGAGGCATGGGTGAGATCCTGGCTTGGGCACTCAGTCCCGATGGTCGATATCTGGCGGTGGGGACCGACCCCGGCGACGACTACTACAGCGGCGGCGAACTGCAGATCTGGGAGGTCGCCACCGCGACCCGCAGCAACGTGCTGCGCGGGATTCCGGGCGGGATCAGCTTCATCAGCGACCGGGAGATGCCGGGGCGGCTGCGCTGGCATCCGTCCGGGAAGTACGTCGGGGCGGTCTTCGACACGAACCGGGTCGGGCTGTTCAACCCGTTCGGGCGCAGCCCCACCCCCGTGGGGGCGCTGGACCTGACCGACGGGTGGGGGCGCGGGCCCGGCTGGTGCTTCGCGCCCGGCGGCACCCGGATCGCCGTGTCCTGCTACACCGGCACGACGATCCCGCTGTTCGTGGCGAGCATCTACACCCACGGGTTCGGCACGGTGCGCACGATGGGGCCGCCGAGCGAGGAGCCGTTGGTCGTACCGCTCGAGGAGCTCGACTGGAGCAGCGACGAGAAGCGGATCGCGGGGTTCGGGCAGGAGGTGCACGTCATCGACATGGACACCGAGGAGCTGACGACCAGCTCGTGGACCGCGCCGGCGGCGTTCGCGCCGGACGGGCGGACCCTCGCCCGGGTCGACGGGTCGCTGCTGTCGATCGGCGGCGCCGTCACCGTCGACCTGCTGGGCGCGGCGGCGATGAGCGTGCACTGGAGCCGCGACGGGCGGCGGCTCGTGGTGCTCACCGACGCCGGGGCGGTGATCCTCGAGGCGGACGGGCGGCAGGTGCGCGAGATCCCGGGGCTGCCGATGGTCGCCGGGGCCGCGTTCGACGCCGGCGGGGAGCGGCTGGCGCTGCTCATCGACGAGCGGCTGCAGGTGTGGGGGCCGTCCGGGCTGCTGTACGACGCGGCCGAGCCGGACCTGGTCGGCGTGGAGATCTCCGGTCCGGCGGTGGTCGGGATCGGCGCGGAGGAGCTGCGGTTTCACTTAATTGGCGACTTACTTTAACTATTAGGGTTCTTTACCTTGTGCGGGGCGTCATCGATGCACGATGATGCGACAGAGCGGATCCGCCCATCCCTCTCACCCTCACCCGAAGGACCCCCAACCGTGCGCAGAAAGCTGGGGCTGGCCGCGCTTGCCCTCCTGACGCTGCTGGGGGTGGGCCTCGCGATCCGGCCCGCCCTTGCCGCCACGCCGTTCAAGGTGCTCGCGTTCTATAACGGCACCTGGGACGCCGCCCACATCGACTTCGACAAAGAGGCCAAGGACTGGTTCCCCGCCCAGGGCGCCGCCAACGGCTTCACCTGGGAAGCCACGACCGACTGGAGCCGGCTCAACACCGGCAGCCTCGCGCAGTACAAGGTGATCATGTTCCTGGACGACGCGCCGCCCTCCGCCCAGCGGGCCGCGTTCCAGCAGTACATGCAGAACGGCGGGGCCTTCATGGGCTTCCACGTGAGCGCCTTCACGACCGACCCGAACTCGTGGAGCTGGTACTACAACACGTTCCTGGGCTCCGGGGCGTTCCGGACCAACACGTGGGGGCCGACCCGCATCACGTACAAGGTCGAGGACCGCAACCACCCGTCCATGGCGGGGCTGCCGGCGACGTTCACCTCCGCGGTGTCCGAGTGGTACTCGTGGAGCAACGACCTGCGGCAGAACCCGAACATCGACATCCTCGCCTCGGTCGATCCGAGCAGCTTCCCGGTCGGCACCGACCCCAACCAGTCCTGGTACAGCGGGTACTACCCGATCCTCTGGACCAACCGGAACTACAAGATGCTGTACGCCAACTTCGGCCACAACGGCATGAACTACGACACCAACACGCGCACCTCCTCGACGTTCGAGAGCGCGAACCAGAACCGCTGGATCCTGCAGGGCATCCAGTGGCTGGCCGGGCAGACGTCGACGCCGCCCACGTCGACCCCGCCCACGTCCGCCTCGCCGACGCCGACGGGCGGGCCGATCCAGCCGGGCACGTACTACTCGCTGGTGAACAAGAACAGCGCCAAGTGCGTCGACGCGCGCTCGGCGGGCACGACCAACGGGACGGCGATCCAGCAGTACACCTGCAACGGCACGAACGCGCAGCACTACCGGTTCCAGAGCACGGACTCCGGCTACTACCGGATCGACAACCAGGGCAACCCGGCGGAGTCGCTGGACGTCACCGGCAAGTCGACGGCCGACAACGCGCCGATCCAGCTGTGGTCGTACAGCAGCGGCACCAACCAGCAGTGGCAGCCGGTCGCCGAGGGCGGCGGGTGGTACCACTTCGTCAGCCGGGCCACGGGCAAGTGCCTGGACACCCCGGCCGCCTCGATGGCCGACGGCGTGCAGCTGGTGCAGTACGCCTGCAACGGTACCGGCGCGCAGTCGTTCCGCCTGGGGTAAGCGCTTTCCTGCTGTAAGTTTCACGATCCCGGGACCGTCGCGCACGGTCCCGGGATCGACGACTTTCGAAACGCTCCGCGCCGGGTCTACCGTCCGCCGAAACGGTCCCCGGGAAGAGGAGCGCGAAGTGCGAAGAGCAGTGGCCGCCTCGGCGGCGATCCTGGCGGCCGGTGCCGGAGCCGTCGCGGCGGTGCACATCGCCAGCGCGGCGGCGGCCGGGTGCCGCGTGCAGTACACCGTGACGAACCAATGGCAGGGTGGCTTCGGCGCGAACGTCGACATCACCAACCTCGGCGACGCCATCAGCGGCTGGAACCTGACGTGGACGTTCGCGAGCGGGCAGTCGGTGACGCAGGCCTGGAACGCGACCGTCACCCAGAGCGGGACGGCGGTGCGGGCGGTCGACGCGGGGTACAACGCGGCCATCGCCACGAACGCGACCGTGTCGTTCGGCTTCAACGGCGCGTTCACCGGCACGAACCCGGTTCCGTCGTCGTTCTCCCTCAATGGCGTTGCTTGTAATGGCGGAACCACCACTCCGACCTCGTCGCCGCCGGTCACCACCTCGCCCCCACCTTCAGGAGAAAACGGGCGGCAGATGGAGAAGCTGGACCGCGGCCTGATCTCGGTGCGCTCCGGCAGCGGCAACCTGGTGTCGTGGCGGCTGCTGGGCACGGAGGCGTACGACACGTCCTTCAACGTGTACCGCGGCGGCACCCGCGTCGCGTCGGTCACCAACTCGACGAACTACCTGGACAGCGGCGCGGCCGCCGACGCCTCCTACACGGTGCGCGCGGTCGTCGGCGGCGCCGAGCAGGCGGCCTCCCCGGCGTCGCTGCGCTTCACCGGCGGGGCGTACCTCGACGTGCCGATCCAGAGCCCGGGCTCGATCTACTCGGCCAACGACGCGTCGGTGGGCGATCTCGACGGCGACGGGCAGTACGAGATCGTCCTGAAGTGGGACCCCTCCGACGCCAAGGACAACTCCCAGTCGGGCGTGACCAGCAACGTGTACGTGGACGCGTACAAGCTCAACGGGACCAGGCTGTGGCGGATCAACCTGGGCCGCAACATCCGGGCGGGCGCGCACTACACGCAGTTCCAGGTGTACGACTACGACGGCGACGGCCAGGCCGAGGTCGCCATGAAGACGGCGGACGCCACCGTCGACGGCGCCGGAAGGGTCATCGGCGACGCGAACGCCGACTACCGCAACTCCTCCGGCTACGTGCTGTCCGGCCCGGAGTACCTGACCATGTTCAACGGCCGCACCGGCGCCGCCATGTCGACGGTGAACTACGACCCGCCACGCGGCACGGTCTCCAGCTGGGGCGACTCCTACGGCAACCGGGTCGACCGCTTCCTGGCCGGCACCGCCTACCTCGACGGCAAGCGCCCTTCACTGATCATGGCCCGCGGGTACTACACCCGCTCCGTCATCGCCGCCTGGGACTTCCGCAACGGCGCGCTGACCAAGCGCTGGACGTTCGACAGCAACGCCTCGGGCAACAGCTCCTACGCCGGCCAGGGCAACCACCAGCTGGCCATCGCCGACGTCGACCAGGACGGCAAGGACGAGATCGTGTACGGCGCGATGGCCGTCGACGACAACGGCGGACGGCTCTGGAACACCGGCAACGGCCACGGCGACGCCATGCACGTCGGCGACCTGGACCCGTCCCGCCCCGGCCTCGAGGAGTTCAAGGTCGACGAGGACGGCTCGAAGCCCTCGTCCTACTTCGCCGACGCCCGCACCGGCCAGGTCCTGTGGACCACCCCGGCCAACGGCGACAACGGCCGCGGCGTGTCCGACGACATCTGGTCCGGCAGCCCCGGCGCCGAGTCCTGGTCCGCGGCGGCGGACGGCCTGCGCTCGACGACGGGCGCGGTGGTCTCCTCGCGCAAGCCCGGCTCGACGAACTTCGTCATCTGGTGGGACGCCGACACCACGCGCGAGCTGCTCGACGGCACGCACATCGACAAGTACGGCACGGGCGGCGACACCCGCCTGCTGACCGGCGCCGACGTGCACTCCAACAACGGCACGAAGTCCACCCCGTCCCTGTCCGCCGACCTCTTCGGCGACTGGCGCGAGGAGGTCGTCTGGCCCACGTCGAGCAACACGGCGCTGCGCATCTACAGCACGACGAACCAGACCACGACGAAGTTGTACACCCTGATGCACGACTGCCAGTACCGCGAGGCCATCGCCTGGCAGAACACCGCCTACAACCAGCCCCCGCACCCGTCCTACTTCATCGGCTCCGGCATGGCGACCCCCAAACAGCCGACGATCTACGTCCGCTGACGCCCCGCCCGTTGTCCGGCCCGCCGCCACCGTCCCCGCCAGGACGGTGGCGGCCGGGCCCTTCGGACGCGAAAAATGTCATACCCGCCGCGTAACGTCTGGGCCAGGACGACAGCGACGGAGCTCTTCGGGTTCTTGGCCATCGCGGTGGTGCACGGGGAGGCGGACTTGGCGATAGGGTCTCGGGGTGCGTGAGGAGCCGATCCAGGTGCCCGCCCCGCCCGGTTGGCTGGTCGTGACGGGGACGCCTGCCCCCGAGGCGGTCACCGCGGGCCTGGAGGGCGTGCTGCTCCTCGACGCCGGCGAGTCAGCGGCGGCCGCGCTGGCCGGGGCGCTGGGCCTGCCCGTGGTCGCGCCCGGCGGGCCGGTCGCGGTCTCCCCCGGCGGCACCCTGTTCGCCGCCGACGGCTGGTGGCGGCACACCCCGGGCGGCCGCCGGGTGCCCGCCGGGGCGCGCTGGCCGGCTCCGGCCTGGCAGGCGCTGATCCCCGACCCGGCGCCGTGGCCGCTGACCGCCCGGGCGATCCCGGCGGGGTGGGTGCTGTCGACCGCGCCGGGCCCGCACGACCTGGCCGACTCGGTCGCCGTCGATCCCGACCGGCCGCGGCTCGTCGTCGACGCCACCGTCTCCGGGGCCGCGCTTGCCGCCGCGCTGCGGGCGCTGCCTCCCGCCGTCCGGGACACCGTGGACGTCGTGCCGTTGCGGCCCGGGCAGGGCGCCGGCCGCGCGGTCGCGAGCGCCGCGGCGGCCGAGCTCGGCGAGCCGGTCTGCCTGGTCAACGGGGTGCCGTTGCACACGCCATCCGGGTCCATCGCCGTGTACGCGCTCGACGCCGGCCTCCGTCCCGTCTGGGCCGAGCCCGCCGGCCTGCTGCGGTGCCGGCCGGACGGGCGCGAGGAGGTGCTCGCCTCGGCCCCGCCGCAGCCGGGACTGCGCGCGGTGGGCCCGGCCACGTACGCGCTCGACCTCGGCTGGCTCGTCCGCGTCTCCGGCGGCGGGCTGCACGCCATGCCGACCGGGCCACTGCCCCCGGCCCGGGGCCGCGCCGCACTCCCGACCGGCGAGACCACCCCACCGCCCGCCGCGGGCCGTGCCTCGGTGCCGACCGGAGACACCACCCCACCGCCAGCCACACCGCCCGCCGCGGGCCGTGCCTCGGTGCCGACCGGAGACACCGCCCCTCCGCCGACCGGGGCTTCCGTCAGCGCCGCATCGTCGGTCGCGGGGTCCGCTGCTCGGCCGGTCGGTGCGGCGGCGGAGGTTGTGGACTATCCGATGGTCGCCGACGAGCGCTACCGGGTGGTCGTGGGCACGCCGGGGCTGGACATCAACGACCTGGTCTGGCCCGCGCTGTCGACGCTGTTCACGGCCGCGCTCACCGATGTGCCGGCCGTGGTCGAGCTCGAGGTGGTCGGGGTCGCCACTGCCTGGGGACGCACCGCCGCCGAGGAGCTCGCCGAGCGCCATCCCGGGGCCGGGAACCCGGTCGCCGGGCTCCCGGCCAACGACGACGCGACCGAGCATGGCGCCACGGAGTTCGTTGTCGCCACCGCGGACGGTGCCGGTGCGACGCCCGCCGTCACACACAGCCCCGAGCGGCCCTATGCCCGGGCCGAGGTCCTGCCGCTCGGCGGCGTGACCGCGGAGCTTCCTCTGGTCCCGGCCGCGCGGCCCGAGCCGCAGCGGCGCCGGCGGCTGGCTCTCGTCGGAGCGGCCGCCGCCGTGCTCGTCGCGATCGGTGCCGGCGCCGTTGCGGCCTGGCCCGGCCGGCACGACGAGGTCGAGAGCACCGGGTTCGCCGGCGAGCAGTACACCGGGCCCGGCCTGGACCCGGGCGCCACCAACGCCGGACCGTCCGCCGGCGAGTCCCGCGCCACCGCGTCGGTGCGGCCCAGCCGGTCCGGTGCGCGGGCCACCGGGTCGGCGAGCGCCTCTCCCGCCGGGCCGGCCACCGCGGGCACCCTCGGCGGGCAGCCCTCCGGCGGCGCCAGCCAGCCGCTCGCCCTCGACGGCCTGGTCAACCTCGCCGGCGGGCGCGCCACGCGGGACAGCGGGCACACCCAGGCGTACGGGTCGGGGAATGTCACGGATCCCGACGCCATGACGTACTGGGAGAGCCGGAACAACGCGTTCCCGCAGTGGGTGCAGGTCGACCTCGGCGCGCCGGCCGAGGTGCGGCGGGCGGTGCTGCGGCTGCCGCCGTCGGCCTCGTGGCCCGCGCGGACCCAGCGGGTCGAGATCCTCGGCAGCGGCGATGACAAGACGTTCACCACGCTGGTCGGCGCCGCCACGTACGCGTTCGACAACGGGTCGGGGCAGCGGGTCACGGTGACGCTGCCGGGGACGGCCTGCCGGTACGTGCGGCTCGTGTTCACCGCGAACAGCGCGCAGCCGGCGGGGCAGTTGTCGGCGTTGGAGCTGTACCGGGGATAGAGAGCCCGGGGAGGGGGCCGAAACCCCGCTCCCCGGGCCGAATCCCCCCAGTTACGAGCAGGTGGCGCCGTTGAGCTTGACGCCGGACGGGGCCGGGCTCGACGGGCCGTTCGCGGTGAAGCCGATCGTGGCCGAGGCGCCCGCGGCCAGGGACGGGGCCCAGCTCGGGGCGGCGGCCGTGAACGTGGTGCCGGACTGGGTGACGGTGGCGTTCCAGCCGCTCTGCAGCGTGACGCCGGACGGGACCGTGAACGTGGCGGTCCACGGGTTGACGGCCGCGGTGCCGGTGTTCTTCACCGTCACGCTGGCCTGGAAGCCGCCCTGCCAGGCGTTGTCAATCTTGACCGTGGCCGTGCAGCCGCCGGTGGGGTTCGGGGACTGGGACGCCGAGCGGGACGGGGAGGCCGAGACCGACGCCGACGCCGAGCCGGTCGGGCCCGTGCCGCCGCCGACGGGCGGGATGAGGTACGGCTGCAGGATCGACTGCTTCTGCTGGTTGACAGTCTTCCAGTCGTCGCCCACGATGCCGCCGGTGTCGCCGGAGTTCGGGTTCCAGGACCAGTAGGTGAAGTTCATGCCCGTGACGCCGGTGCCCATGTACGCCATCAGCTTCTGCAGCCACACCACGTCCTGCGGGTTCTGCAGGGTGCTGCCGAACTCTCCCACCAGTACCGGAGCGATGTTCTGCTTCTGCAGGTAGCCCCAGAACTGGTCCCAGATGCCCGGGAGGTTGTTCGGGAAGTTCGGGTCGTCGAACCAGGCCTGGTGGTAGACGGAGTTGCCGTACTCGTGCGCGGAGTACACGAGCTTGTTGGGCTTGTTGAGGCGGACCGGGAACTCGCCGGCCTTGGACAGGTTGCCGCCCCACCAGCCGCACGGCTCGTCGGGGATGTTGTCCCAGGCGTTGGCGTTGCCGCCGCTGGTGCAGCTGACGCCCTCGACGACGATGAGCCAGTTGGGGTTGGCCTCGAGGATCGCGTTGCCGGCCCGCTCGGCGGCCAGGCGCCAGTCGCGGTTCACGTCGCCGCAGCCCCAGCAGGCGCCGGTGCCGTTCGGGTCCGTACCGTCCGCGTGCGGCTCGTTGTGCAGGTCCGCGCCGACGACCGTGGTGTTGCCGGCGTAGTGGCGGGCCAGCATCTGCCAGTTGCTGATCCAGGTCGCCTCGGGGGTGGCCGGGACGTACCAGAGGGCGCTCTGGCCGGCGGAGGTCGGGCGGTGCCGGTCGAGCAGGATGCGCATGCCCTTGCTGCCGGCGTAGTCGACGACCTTGTCCAGGATCTGCAGCGGGGTCAGGCCGACGAGGTCGGGGTTGCTGTACCCGTCGACGCTGTTGGCCTGCGCGCCCGGCTTGAGCGCGTCCTCGGAGAACGGCACCCGGATGGTGTTGTAGCCCAGGCTCGCCATCTGGTCGATGTGGTCCTTCCAGGGCCGCGCCCACAGGCCGTGGAAGGTCTTGTTGTCGGTCTCCATGCCGAACCAGTTGAGGCCGGTGAGGCGCACCTTGGCCCCGGTGGCGTCGACGAGCTGCGCGCCCTGGGTGCTCAGGTACCCCGACCCGGTGCCGCCGGTGGCCGCCGACGCCGTGCTGTTCAGGCTCATCGCGGCGACTGCGCCGACGACGGCCAAGCTGCTGGCCGCGACGGCGGCCCAGAGTCTCCTCATGGGCGAAGTTCTATTGAGACACGTCACATTCCGCACAGCCGCGCGCCGTGAACGAACGCATTCGCGCAGCTCAGCACGGTACAGGAGGCGGAAACTTACACCGCCGGAAGCGCCGCCAGCAGCTTGTTGTGCGCGTCGAGGATCCGCGCGGCGGCGGCCTTGGTGGCGGGGTCGGCGCCGGCGGTACCCTCCGACGTGGCGATCCTGGTCGTGCCGGTCAGATGGTCGCGGAGCACGGCCACGGCCGCGGCCAGGCGCTTGTCGGCGGGCGCGTTGCGGACGTTCGCGAGGTCGTCCTCGAGCACCATGCCGGGCAGGTCGTGCCCGGCGTGCTCGGCCGGGTTCTCGACGCCGCCGCCGTCGGTGAGCGCCTTGCGCAGGACGACCAGCTCGTCGCGGTGCCCGGGACCGGCCGGGCCGACCACGGGTGCGAGCGCGGTGTCGTCCTTGAGCAGCTCGAACAGCGGCAGCGCGCTGTTGTCGAGCGAGATCATGAGCTGGAGGAACGCGAGGTCGGTCCCGTTCAGCGAGCTGGACGCCTGGACCTGGGGTGCGGGCGCCTTCGGTTCGTGCGCGGGGCGGGCCCACAGGACCACGACCGCGAGGGCGGCGACGAGCACGACGACCACGGCGAGGATGCGGCGCCAGAGGTCCCGCTTGGCGACCTCGGCGTCCCCCTCGGCGACAGCCTCGTCAGGCGCGGGCTCCGAGAGCGCCACGCTCGCACCGTTGATGGGGTCCTCGCCATCCAGGGTCACAGGATCGACGGTAAATCCCAGGCCGGGGCCGTTTCTATTAGCTGCGCATTAAGTTGTCCCGATGATTTTCAGCGCGCGCGAATAACGCTTTTAAAGCGGATTTCAGGAATGATCGCCCCGCGGGCCATCGACGGGCGGCCCTGCGCGAGACTGGGCCCGTGAAGCGGCTCCTGCGCGTCCCATTCGTGCTCGTCTTCGCCGCGCTGTGGGGCATCGGCTCCTACGCGCTCGGATTCCAGGTGCTGGCCGACAACGTCTCGGTCGCGCTCGGGGCCGCGTTCACCGGCGGGATCGTGGTGACCGGGACCCTCGGCAGCCTGACGAGCCGGCCGGGGGCGGTCCTGCTCGGGCTGCCGCTGGCCATCGTCGCACTGACGACCGCGGTGTACGCGGCGGGCATCCACCACATGCACACGCTGCCCCGGATGACCATGATCGAGCCCGGGTCCGCGGTGCTGACCACGGCCCGGGTCACGGTGCCGCTGCTGGTCGCCTACACCGTGCTGCTCGCCGGACTGGGCGCGCTCGACGACGCCGCCACCGTGCGCCGCTTCCGCCGGCACATGGCGAGCTAGTTCCCGATTCTCGTGACCTCGCCGTGCGGGCCGCCCTGCCACCAGAGGCAGTCGACCAGGAACGCCGCGCTGCCGTTGCCGGACACGAACTGCACGACGAGCCGGCTGGGCTCGGTCTGCGCCTGCGACACCGAGTAGCCGTCCCGCGGCGTGGCGGTGACCAGCGACACCACCTCGGCGCGGATGCGGACCACGGCATCGCCGCCGTCGGAGCGGAACGACTTGAGATACACGTCGACGCCGTCCGGCCCGGTCGTCACCGTCCAGCCGTCGACCATCCGCGGGGCGGGGGCCGTCGTGCGCTGGGCCGGCGGGGCCGGCGAGGTGCGTGTGGCGCCCGGGGTGCTCGGGTGTGGCGTGAAGGCCGAGCTGGGGTCCTCGATGATGATGGTGCTGGGCGTGGCCGCCGGGACGGACGGTGGCGGGAGGGTCTGCGTCACGGCCTGCCGCCCGCCGCGCCCGTCGTCGGCCGCGACCGGGATCGAGTCCTGGGGCACGGCGGTGCGCAGGACGGGCCGGAGGGCCAGCGACGCCACGCCGATACTGGCCGTGGTCGCAAGACACCACAGCAGCACCGGTACCGCACCACGCTCGACTCCCACCGCCGCATTCTTGCACGCCACCTGGCGAGATCGCCCATCCCGAAGAGCCCGATTGGCCCCGGCCCCCAGGCCAGGCGCTACCGTGTCCGCCATGCCGCTCATCCTGCTGGTCGAGGACGACGTCGCCGTCTCCGGCGCCCTGTCCCGGGCCCTGACCGACGCCGGCCACGTCGTGCGCCCCGTCGGCAACGCCGGCTCGGCGCTGCGGGTCATCGCCACCGACCCGCCGGACCTGGTCATCCTGGACCTGGGCCTGCCGGACATGGACGGCCTCGACGTACTGCGGATGCTGCGCGGCATCTCCAACGCGCCGGTGATCGTGGCCACCGCCCGCCGCTCCGAGCGCGACATCATCCGCCTGCTCGACGCGGGCGCCGACGACTACGTGACCAAGCCGTTCTCGAGCGCCCAGATGTCGGCCCGGATCAATGCGGTCCTGCGCCGCGGCCAGGGCACCCCCGGCCAGGCCCAGCCGCCCGCCGGCGTGACGGTCGGCGGCCTGCACGTGAACCCCCAGCAGCGCTCGGCGACGCTGGACGGGCGGCCGCTGCAGCTGACGAAGAAGGAGTTCGACCTGCTCGCGTACCTCGCGCAGCGGGCCGGCCGGGTGGTGAGCCGCCGCGAGCTGCTGACCGAGGTGTGGCAGCGCCCGGACAGCTCCGGCGAGGACCAGACCATCGACGTGCACGTCTCCTGGCTGCGGCGCAAACTCGGGGAGAGCGCGACGCAGCCGAAGTACCTGCGCACGTTCCGCGGGGTCGGGGTGATGCTCGTCGACCCGGCGCAGCCGCCCGCATGAGATCGGCGTTGATGCGCCTGTCGTTCGCGATCACCACGATGATCGCGCTGGCGTTCCTGGTGCCCCTGGCGTACGTGACCAAGCAGATCGCCCACGACCGCGCCCTCGCCGAGGCCCGCTACCAGGCCGACGCGATGGTCGCCGCGCTGGCCTCGGCCCCCGGCGACCAGTCCGGCGCCCTGGTGCGCGCGGTGGCCACGGTGCCGGCGGGGCAGTCGGGGCGGCTGGCGGTACACCTGGTGGGCGAACCCACGGTCGGCACGAGCCACGCCCTGGCCGCGGACGTCGACCGGGCCGTGCACCAGCGCCGCTCGCTGACCGTGGACGCCCCCGGCGGCATCGCCTACCTGCAGACGGTCGTGCTCGACGGCGACCGGACCGCCGTCGTGGAGGTCTACGTCTCCGACGGCGAACTCTCCGAGGGCGTCAGCGCCGCCTGGCTGGCCCTGGCCGGCCTCGCGGTCGTCCTCGTGGCGGGTTCGACGCTGGTCGCCGACCGCCTGGGCGCCCAGATCGTCGGCGCGACCCGCAAACTCGCCGAGGGCGCCCGCGCGTTCGGGGACGGCGACCTGCACGCCCGGGTCGAGCCGGAGGGCCCCCCGGAGCTCAAGGACGCCGCGCGCAGCTTCAACCGCATGGCCGAGCAGATGGTCGCCTTCGCCGACGCCGAGCGCGAACTGGCCGCCGACCTCTCGCACCGCCTGCGCACCCCGCTGACCGCCCTGCGCCTGGACGCCGACGCGATGCCGCCCGGCCCGATCGGCGAGCGCATGCGCCAGGCCTTCGACGCCCTCGACGACGAGATCGAGCAGATCATCACCCAGGCCCGCCGCTCGGCCGCCGACCGCCAGCCGGAAACCACGGACCTGGTCGAGGTGGTGGCGGACCGCCTGGCCTTCTGGTCGGTCCTGGCCGAGGACCAGAACCGCCCCTGGCGCGTGACCGGCGGCCAGGAACCGGTCTACGTCCCGGCCTCGGAGGCCGACCTGATCTCAGCCGTCGACTGCCTGCTGGGCAACGTCTTCCAGCACACCGGCGAGGGTACGGCCTTCGAGGTCCACGTCTCCGCCCGCGGCCTGTTCGTCGACGACGCGGGCCCCGGCATCGCCGACCCGGAGAACGCCCTCCGCCGCGGCGCAAGCGGCGCCGGCTCAACGGGCCTGGGCCTGGACATCGTCCGCCGCGTCGCCGAGTCGGCGGGCGGCCACATGGTCATCGAACGCAGCCGGGCCCTGCGCGGCGCCCGGATCGCCATCGAACTGGACCCGTTCGCCCCCGAACAACCCCCGCCGAGGCCGGCCCGGCGAATCGTCCGGTGAGCGACCGTCAGAGGCGCAGGCCGTAACGCGCCCGAACCTCGGGCGGCAGCGGCGCGACGGGCTCCTCGACGCCCGCCAGCACCTCCTCGGCCGACTCCGGGAGCCACCAGCTCAACACCCGCCCGTCGCTCAACGCACACGCCAGCCGCCGCCCGCCGTCGAGCCACCGCAAGTCCGTCGCCGTGTCCTGCCGGTACGGGTAGTGCATCGGCAGATCGAACGCCGCCATCGGCGCGCCGTCGGACACCCGCCAGAGCCGGATGGCCGACCCTTCCCGCACGCCGGCGAGGAGACGGCCGGTGGGATGCCAGACGAGCACGGAGATCGCCCGGTCACCGCCGGCGCACTCGGCGACCGTCGCGCCGCTGCGGGTGTCCACGATCTCGACGTCTCCGGATCCGGTGCCGATCGCGAGCAGGTCCCCAGCGGACCAGGCGAGTGAGGCGACCTCCTTCGGGCCGATGGCCTCGCCCATGCTCCCGTCGAGGGTGTCGACGATCCGCGTGCCGGCGTACGGCTCGGCGGTGGCGAGCCGCCTCCCGTCGGGCGCGAAGGCGATGCGTTGCGGCGCATCGGCAAGATCGGCGATGGCGTGCCGGCATGTCCAGTGTTCGGTTTCGAACAGCTCCGCCTTGCTCCGGCTGAGGCGCAGCAGCAGGGACCCGTCGGGCGACCACAACATGCCGCGCCCGTCCGGGTGTGGATGCTCCCGGCGGACGAGCGCCGCGCCTCTCGCCGGGTCCAGGACCACGAAGCCCGAGTCATCCCCCACGGCCAACCGGGCACCGTCCGGCGACCAGGACCCGTGGACACGAAGCTGCGCCAGGCCGAGGTCGGACGCGGGCCGCCCTGGCATGTCGGCGTCGAGATCCATCACGGCGATGCCATCGCCCGCAACGGTGGCGACGCGGCGGAGGTCCGGCGACCACCAGGCGGAACTCAGGTCCAGACGAGGGAGCGCCGTCCACTTTCCCGACGCCATGTGGAACATGCTGACCAGGTGACGGCCGACGACAGCGACCTGCCCGGTCGGGGCCATGACGATCGGCGACATCGCACGAACCGCGCTGTCGCTGCTGGACCGCCACGGCACGGTTTCGCGGCGCATGGGCCCGTCCCCCTCGGCGTCGAGAAGGAAGAGTTCCGCCTGCCCGTCGTGCTTGATGACGTGGACCAGCAACGTGTCCGGCGCAGGCAACCAGGTCACGCCCCCCATCTGCCGCAACTCGCGAGGCCCGGGCAGCCTGACGTGTCGGACGCAGGCACCGTTCGTGACATCCCAGACGCGTACGTCGAACGGCTCGAGCGTGGCCAGTCTCGAACTGTCGGGCGACCATGCCACGATCATCGACCTGTCGTGGTCGACGGTGATCGCCGCCCGGCGGGAACCGTCCGCGGTGTCGATGACCTCGATGGTCCTCGGGCCCGGGACAGCGATCGATGCCGTGTCCGGCGACCAGACCGGCGTATTGCTGAACCGGGGGGTGCCCACCGCGATGCGCTTCGGCGGCGCCTGCGGCTCAGCCGCAGACCAGATGTTCAGGTGGTCCCCGGTGACCTCGGCATAGGCGGACCCGTCCCCGGCGAACCCGATCCCGTTGGTGCCCTCGTAGAACGTGCAGTCGAGGCGATCCACCAGCCGTAGGGAGTCCGTGGTCTGGATCGACATCCATTCCTGACCGTTCACCGCCAGCAGGCGCCCGTCCTGGCTCAGCACGGCGTCGTCGCCGTCGGGGACGAGGTCGCAGCGGAGCAGGCGGCCCTGCGGGGACCAGCGGGACAGCGTGCCGGCCTCGCCGACGACGAGCAGGTCGGTCCCGTCCCAGGCGGCGGTGCGGATCGTGTCGGAGTACGGCGCCGCGGCCAGGTCGACCTCGGGCGGCGACGTCAGGGACCACAGGGTCAGCAGCGCCGGCCCCGCCGGGTCGGCGTCGAGCTCGGTGACGGCCGCCCGGGCCAGGGCGACGGCCTGGTTCCGGTCCTTGCCGGTCAGCTCCAGGGCCGCGGTGGCGGCCGCCACCGCGCGGTAGGCGCCGGTGCGCCGCTCGTACCCGTCCGACTCGGCGATCATCGCGGCCAGGTGGGCCGAGGCGCCGAGGCGGTCCGCGGTCGTGGTCGCCTCGCGCAGGGCGGCGCCGCGCAGGAGGAGGTCCGCCGGGCGGCCGGTGTCGGACCAGCGCGCCGCCGTCGACTCCAGGTCCGCGCGGGCGCGCAGGAGTTCCGTGTGTCCGGCGGCAAGGTCGACCAGGTGGTCCCAGCGGCGCAGGAGGACCTCGTGGACCAGCACCAGGGACTGCCCGGCGTTGGCGTCGATCACGAGGCGGTCGTCGCGCAGGTCCGCCGCGACCGCCCGTTCGGCGTCGCCCAGCTCGCGGGCCGTGGCCGCGCGCAGGGTCAGCCGATGTCCGTCCCAGGCGGTCAGCCGGAGCAGCAGGGCGTCGACCGCGGCGACGCCGTGGCGGTCGGCGGCGGCGCTGTAGACCTCGTCGGCGTGCCGGGCCAGGGAGCCGGCGACCCGCCCCGCCTCCTCGTACGCCGCCCAGGTGACGACGGAACCCGACCGGGGCCAGATCGCCTGCATGAGCTGGTTGACCAGCGGCAGGGCGTCGCCGGCGGTCGCCTCGGCGAGGATCTGTTCCAGCAGGCCGGGCTCGAACCGTACGCCGGCCGCGCGGGCCGAGCGCTCCAGGACCTCCCGCAATCGGGCCGAGCCCAAGGCGTCGACCGGGATCGGCTCGGGGCGTGGCATGCCGGTCGCCTGTTGCAGTTCCTCCAGGTACTCGGGGCGGACGGCCGCGACCAGCCGGACGGTGCGGTCCACGGCGAGCAGGCGCTGCAGGTACTGCCACAGCAGCCGCCCCTCGCCCGCGGCCGCGTCGGTGAACAGCTCCTCGGCCTGGTCGATCGCGAGGACCAGGCGCGACCGGTGGCGGACCTGGCGGAGCGCGGCGAGCAGGCGGTCCGGCTCGGGTCGCCCGGCCGAGGCCTCCTGCCGCAGCGCCGATGCGAGGTCGGCCAGGCCGGTGCGGTCGCTGCCGGCGGCGTCGATCAGGGCCGCCGCCAGGCCGTTGAACGGGTCGGCGCCCGGGCGGATCGGGCCGATGACCGTGCGGGTCCGGGCGAGCCGCGGCAGCAGCCCCGCCTGCAGCAGCGAGGACTTGCCGACGCCGGAGGGGCCGGTGAGCGGTACGGTGCGCCGGGCCACGGAGCCCGCGGGGCCGTCGAGCCGGGCCAGGCAGGCGGCGATGTCGTCGTCGCGGCCGAAGTAGACGGCGGTGCGGTCGGCCGCGTACGCCTCGAGGCCGGGGAACGGGCTCTCGTCGCGGCGCCAGACGACCCGGCGGCGCAGCAGGCCGCGGCGGCCGAGTTCCCAGACCAGGACGGCCACCGCGATGCCCGGCAGCCACCAGCTCGCGGCGGCCGCCAGCCAGCGCAGCGGCGGCCACCAGGAGGCGACGTCGGCGGTGATCAGATTCGTGCCGAGGCCGAGGACCGCCCCTAGGAACAGCGAGGCGAGATCCAGCGATCTTGGCGAATCGGTGCGCACCCGCCCATGGTGCCAACCGCGCGCCCGCGGTCAGCCGAGCAGGCGCTGCAGGAGCCGGTCGAACACCGCCAGCTCGTCGGCGTCCAGCGGGGCGAAGGAGCGCTCCAGCACCTCGTTCAGCAGCTGCTGGCCCTGCTCGCGGATCTCGTCGCCCTTCGCGGTGAGCCGGTGCTTGACCGCGCGGCCCGGGCCCGGGACGCGCTCGATCAGGCCGCGGTCGATCATTCTCGTGGCGAGGGTGCCGAAGGACTGGTCGGTCTGGAAGGTCAGCTGGGCCAGGTCGTGCAGCGAGGCCTCCGGGTTGCGGCGCAGGTGGCGCAGCGCGTCCCACTGGACCAGGCTCACGCCCAGCGGGGCCAGCGCGGCGTTGGCCTCGCGGTGGTGGCGCGCCTGCAGCCGCTTGACCGACAGCCCGATCTCCGAAATCGCCCTCGTCATGCCACCCAGCGTACCTCAGGTTGTTTATATCAACATGCTGATATAAGGTTCCTGAGTATGACCGTCACCTACACCGAGCGCGGCTCCGGCCGCCCCGTGCTGCTGCTGCACGGCGGGGCCGGGCCCGCCTCCGTCGTCGACTTCGCGGAGCGGTTCGCCGCCGAGCATCCGGTCCGGGTCATCACGCCGACGCATCCGGGCTTCGACGGGACCGTGCGGCCGGGCGGGGTCGAGACCGTCCGGGACCTCGCCACCGTCTACAAGGGACTCCTCGACGAGCTGGGACTCGAGGACGTGGCGGTGGTCGGGAACTCGATCGGCGGCTGGATCGCGGCCGAGCTGGCCATCCTCGGGTCGGCCCGGATCACGAAGCTGGTGATCGTGGACGGGGTCGGGATCGAGGTGCCCGGGCACCCGGTCATCGACTTCTTCGGGCTCTCGTTCCCCGAGATCGCCGCGGCCAGCTACTACGACCCGACCGGGCGCGTGATCGATCCGGGCACCATGCCCGAGGCCGCGCGGCGGAACATGGCGGGGAACCGGGAGACGCTCAGGCGATACGCCGGCGACATGGTGGACCCGACGCTGAAGGCCAGGCTGCAGGCAGTACGAACGCCGGCTCTTGTGGTTTGGGGCGACAGCGACCGGATCGCCGATCCCGGCTATGGGCGGGCGTTCGCGGCCGCGATCCCGGACGCCGATTTCGTGCTGCTGGAGCGGACCGGGCACCTGCCGCAGCTGGAGAGCCCGGATGCGCTCATCGGTCCACTGTGGAGGTTCCTGAAAGCGAATGCGTGAGACAGGGGCGGACCGCCGACGCCCCGAAGGCGGTCCACCCCTGCTTTCCCACCAGACACCCGAACAAAGCTCAGCGGGAGCGGCCCGCCCGGCGCTTGGCCCACACGTCGAAGGCGACCGCGGCCAGCAGGACGATGCCCTTGACGAGCATCACGCGCTCCGGGGGCTCGCCGTTCAGGGACATGCCGTTGCTGATCACGGCCATGATCAGGCCGCCCGTGATGGCGCCGACGACCTTGCCGACGCCGCCCTGGACCGCGGCGCCGCCGATGAACGCGGCCGCGATCGCGTCCAGTTCGAAGGCGTTGCCGGCGGTCGGGCCGGCGAGGTTCAGGCGGCCCGCGAAGATGATGCCGGCGATCGCGGACAGGATGCCCATGTTGACGAAGATCCAGAAGGTGACCTGCTTGACCTTGACCCCGGAGAGGCTCGCCGCCTGCAGGTTGCCGCCGACGGCGTAGATGTGCCGGCCGAAGACGGTGCGCTGCGAGATGAGGGTGTACGTCAGCACGAGTACGGCGAGCAGGACCAGTACCCACGGAAGGTTCTTGAACCGGGCCAGCTGCACGATGACGAACATGAGCACCAGCGAGGCGCCGATCAGCTTGGCCCAGAAGACGGGCAGCGAGTCGACGGCCTGGCCGTAGCCGATGCGGCCGCGGCGGGCGCGCCACTGCACGGCGATGATGCCCACCACCGTGCCGATGCCGACCAGCAGGGTGAACAGGTCGGCGCCGCCCAGCGGGCCGAGGCCGACGTTGTTGAGGAAGCCGGGGATGAAGCCGTTGGACAGGGTCCGCACGTCCTCGGCGAACGGGCCGATGCCCTGGTTGCCCAGCGTCGTCATGGTCAGCGCGCGGAAGATGAGCATGCCGGCGAGGGTGACGATGAAGGCCGGGATGCCGAAGTAGGCGATCCAGAAGCCCTGCCAGGCGCCGATCAGCCCGCCGGCCACCAGCGTGACCACGATCGCGAGCGGCCAGGGCATGTCCGCCTTGACCATGAGCACCGCCGACAGCGCGCCGGTGACGGCGACGACCGAGCCCGCGGACAGGTCGATGTGCCCGGCGATGATGATCAGAATCATCCCGATCGCGAGGATCAGGATGTAGGAGTTCTGGATCACCATGTTGGAGATGTTCTGCGGCTCCAGCAGCGAGCCGTCGGTCAGGATCGTGAAGAACACGACGATCGCGGCGAACGCGATGTAGATCCCGCTCTGGCGCAGGTTCACCGAGAACCGCGTCGGGGGCGTGACGGTCGGCTCGACCGCCGGTTCGACCACTGTGGTCATGGACGGGTTACTCCTTGATCCTGGTCATGAGCCGCATCAGCCGCTCCGGGGAGAACTCGGCGCGTTCGACCGCGCCCGTGATGCGCCCGGCCGACAGCGCGTAGATCCGGTCGCAGATGCCGAGCAGCTCGGGCAGCTCGGAGGAGATGACGAGGACCGCCTTGCCCTGGTCGGCGAGCTGGTTGATGATCGTGTAGATCTCGTACTTGGCGCCGACGTCGATGCCGCGGGTCGGCTCGTCCAGGATCAGCACGTCGGGGTCCGTGAAGATCCATTTGGCCAGCACGACCTTCTGCTGGTTGCCGCCGGAGAGCGTGCCCGCGATGGTGCCGACGTTCTTGGCCTTGATGTTGAGGCTGCCGCGGTACCGCTCGGCGACCTCGAACTCGCGGTTGTCGTCGACCCAGCCGCCCCGGGACAGCTTGTTCAGCGCCGCGCCGGAGACGTTGCGCTGGATGTCCTCGATGAGGTTGAGCCCGTAGCGCTTGCGGTCCTCGGTGGCGTAGGCGACGCCGTGGCCGATCGCCTCCTGGACCGAGCGCATCTGGATCGGCTTGCCGTGCTTGTACACCTGGCCGCTGATGTCCACGCCGTAGCTGTGCCCGAACACGCTCATCGCGAGCTCGGTGCGCCCGGCCCCCATCAGCCCGGCCAGCCCGACGATCTCGCCGGCGTGCAGGGTCAGCGAGGCGTCGTCGACGACCTTGCGGCCGTGCTGGGTCGGCGAGTGCACGGTCCAGTGCTCGATCCGCAGCAGCTCCTCGCCGACGTGCGCGGTGTGCGGCGGGAAGCGGTGCTCGAGGTCGCGGCCGACCATGCCGGAGATGATCCGGTCCTCGCTGACCCCGCCCGGCGCGTGCATGTCGAGCGTCTCGATGGTCCGCCCGTCGCGCAGGATCGTGGTGGAGTCGGCGATCGCCTCGATCTCGTTGAGCTTGTGCGAGATGATCACGCACGTCACGCCCTGGTCGCGCAGGCCGCGCAGCAGGCCCAGCAGGTGCGCGGAGTCCTCGTCGTTGAGCGCCGCGGTGGGCTCGTCGAGGATCAGCAGGCGCACCTCCTTGGACAGCGCCTTGGCGATCTCGACCAGCTGCTGCTTGCCGACGCCGATGTCCATGGCCGGGGTGACCGGGTTCTCGCGCAGCCCGACCCGGTCCAGCAGGCGCGCCGCGTCGGCATTGGTGCGGTTCCAGTCGACCAGGCCGCGGCCGACCCGCTCGTTGCCCAGGAAGATGTTCTCCGCGATCGACAGGTACGGGATGAGCGCCAGCTCCTGGTGCACGATCACGATCCCGCGGCGCTCGGAGTCGCGGATGCCGTTGAAGTGGCAGGGCTCGCCCTCGAAGAGGATCTCGCCCTCGTACGAGCCGTGGCCGTACACGCCGGACAGGACCTTCATCAGGGTCGACTTGCCGGCGCCGTTCTCGCCGCAGATGGCGTGGATCTCGCCCCGGCGCACGGTCAGGTTGACGTCGTCCAGGGCCTTCACGCCCGGGAACGTCTTGGTGATGCCCCGCATCTGCAGGAGGGCCTCGGTCATGCTGGATTCTCCTCAAGGGGGCCCGAGTTTCCCAGAAACCCGGGCCCCGGCCAAGCGCTGTTACTTGAGCTTGTCCTCGGTGTAGTAGCCACCGTCGATGAGCACGGACTTGTAGTTGGACTTGTACACCACGACCGGCTCGAGCAGGTAGGACGGGACGACCTTCTTGCCGTTGTCGTAGTCCTTGGTGTTGTTCACCTCGGGCTTGCCGCCCTTGAGCACGGCGTCGCCCATCTTGACCGTGACGTCGGCCAGCTTGCGGGTGTCCTTGTAGATCGTCGCGTACTGCTCACCGGCGATGATCGACTTGACCGACGCGACCTCGGCGTCCTGACCGGTGACGATCGGGTACGCCTGGCCGCCGGTGCCGTAGCCCGCGCTCTTGAGCGCCGACAGGATGCCGATCGACAGGCCGTCGTACGGCGAGAGCACGCCCTGCACCTTGGTGCCGCCGTTGTACGTCTTGGTGATCAGGTCCTCCATGCGCTTCTGGGCCGTCGCCGGGTCCCAGCGCAGGATCGCGACCGTCTTGAAGTCGGTCTGGCCGCTCTTCACCACGAGCGTGCCCTTGTCGATGTACGGCTTGAGGGTCTCCATCGCGCCGTTGAAGAAGAAGGTCGCGTTGTTGTCGTCCGGCGAACCGGCGAACAGCTCGATGTTGAACGGCCCCGTGGCGGTGCCGTCCGAGCCGTCCTCCTTCTTCAGGCCGAGGCCGACCAGCAGCGAGGTGGCCTGCTGCACGCCGACCTTGAAGTTGTCGAAGGTGGCGTAGTAGTCGACGTTGGGCGAGTTGCGGATCAGCCGGTCGTAGGCGATGACCGGGATCTTCTTGTCGGCCGCCTCCTGCAGCTGCGTGGTGATGGCGGTGCCGTCGATCGACGCGATGATGAGCAGCTTCGCGCCCTTGGTGATCTGGTTCTCGATCTGGTTGACCTGCGTCGGAATGTCGTTCTCGGCGTACTGCAGGTCGACCTTGTAGCCGAGCTTCTCCAGGGCGGCCTTGACGTTGTTGCCGTCGGCGATCCAGCGCTCCGAGGACTTGGTCGGCATCGTGACGCCGACCAGAGCTCCGGCGTTGTCGCCGGGCGCGCCGGCCTCCTTGTCGGCGGTCTTCTCCGACGAACCACAGGCGGCGACGCTGAAGGCGACGGCCAGGCCGATCGCGGAAGCGGCGATACGTGCGAACTTCACTTCTCCCCCTCAGGGCAGCGTGCATCGGTCGGCGGGCGGGGCGTCAGGGTGTGAACGCTGCCACCGACTCGGTAACGAAATTGTTGCTGGGGCGTTGCCGCCACAGTGTTAACGCTCACAAAGAGGAGTGTCAAGACGAGCGATCGGATCGTGATCCGGCCGTTTCCACCCTCTGCGCACGTGTGACGATGGTGCCCATGCGCCTGCTGAGCGGACTGCACGAACACGGTACCGACCGTGGACACGCTGTCAATGTGAACGGTCGCGGGCTGTCCGCGGAGCGGTTACGCAACGCCGCCGCCGCGGTCGCCGCCGACGTGCACGGGGCCGCGACCGTGGCCGTCGACGCCACCCCGACGCTCGAGACGGTGGTCGCCGTGACCGGCGCGCTGATGGCCGGCAGCGCGGTCGTGCCGGTGCCCGCCGACGCCGGCGACACCGAGCGCGCGCACATCCTGCGCGACTGCGGCGCGATCGTGACCCTGAGCAACCGGCCCGACCTGTTCCCGGGCGCGGTGCCGGTCGACGTGGCGCGCGAGTCGGGCAACGGCTACCCCGAGCCGGCGGCGGACGTGTGCGCGCTCGTGATGTACACCAGCGGTACCACGGGAAATCCCAAGGGCGTCGAACTGACCCACGGCGCCGTCGAGGCCGGCCTGGACGCGCTCGCCGAGGCGTGGGACTGGACCGCGGACGACCGGCTCGTGCACGGCCTGCCGCTGTTCCACGTGCACGGCCTGATCCTGGGCGTGCTCGGCGCGCTGCGGCACGGCTCGCCGCTCACGCACACCGGCCGCCCCCGCCCGGCCGCGTACGCCGCCGCCCGCGGCACCCTCTACTTCGGCGTGCCCACCGTCTGGTCGCGCATCTGCCAGGAGCCCGCCGCCGCCCGCGCCCTGCGCCCGGCCCGGCTGCTCGTGTCGGGCAGCGCTCCCCTGCCGGCGCCGGTCTTCGAGCGGCTCTACGCGCTCACCGGCCACAAGCCCGTGGAGCGCTACGGCATGACCGAAACGCTCATCACGATCTCCAGCCGCGCCGACGGCGAACGGCGCCCGGGACAGGTCGGCGTACCGGTCACCGGCGTGCGGACGCGCCTGCTGGCCGAGGACGGCACCGAGGCGCCCCGCGACGGCGAGACGATCGGAGAGCTCCTCGTCAAAGGCCCAATGCTCCTTCGCCGGTACCGCGGGCAGCCCGCCGAGGCCGCCCGCACCCCCGACGGCTGGTTCCGCACCGGCGACCTCGCCCGGATCGCGCCCGACGGCTGGCACCGCATCGTCGGGCGGGCCTCCACCGACCTCATCAAGTGCGGCGGCTACCGCATCGGCGCCGGCGAGGTCGAGGACGCGCTGCTGGCCCACCCGGCGGTCCGCGAGGCGGCCGTCATCGGCGTGCCCGACGAGGACCTCGGCGAGGCCGTCACCGCGTTCGTGGTCGCCGACGCGCCCGTCGCCGAGCGGGACCTCATCGACTTCGTGGCCGGTCATCTCAACGCCCACAAGCGGCCGCGAGCCGTGCACTTCGTCGCCGCGCTGCCCCGCAACGCCATGGGCAAGGTGCAGAAGAAGCGGCTGGCGGGTCCTATGCTGTAGGCCTGGACAGGTTTCTGGTGGGTGGTGGTACGCGGTGGAGACGGGCAGGATTCTGCGGTTCGACGAGGTCCGGGGTTACGGGTTCATCGCACCGAACGCGGGCGGCGAGGACGTCTTCGTGCACGCCAACGACTTCGGCGAGCAGCGCCATCTCGTGCACCCCGGGATGCGCGTCGAGTACGAGGTCGAGGAGGGCGAGCGCGGCCTGAAGGTCTCGACCGTGCGCATCCTCGACAGCCCGCCGCCGCGCCGCGAGCACACCCGCACGACGGCCGCGGCGACCGCCCCGTTCACGCCCGTCACCGACCGCGCCGGGGTCCCGGCCGGCGACGACGACGGGCTGTGCGACGTGCTCTCCAGCCGCGAGTTCACCGCCGAGGTCACCGAGCTGCTGATCCAGCACGTGCCGACGCTGACCGGCGCCCAGATCGCCCAGGCCCGCCAGCACCTCGCCGCCTTCGCCCGCTCGCACGGCTGGGTCGAGAGCTAGTCTGTCCCGCGTGAAGGTTCTGTTCATTGGTGGCAGTGGCATCATCAGTTCCGCCTGCTCGCGGCTGGCCGTCGAGCGCGGCATCGACCTCTATGTGCTGAACCGCGGGGCCTCGAAGCAGCGACCCCTGCCCGAATCGGCCACGTTGCTGCAGGCCGACATTCACGACCCCGCGGCGGTACGGGAGGCCATCTCGGGCCTGTCCTTCGACGCGGTCGTGGACTGGGTCGCCTTCACCCCCGACGACGTGCGCGCGGACATCGAGCTGTTCCGCGGCCGCACCGGGCAGTACGTGTTCATCAGTTCCGCCTCGGCCTACCAGACCCCGCCGGCGCGCCTGCCGATCGTGGAGTCCTCGCCGCTGCGGAATCCCTTCTGGCAGTACAGCCGCAACAAGATCGCCTGCGAGGACCTCCTCGTCCAGGTGTACCGCGACAAGGGCTTCCCGGCGACGATCGTGCGTCCTTCGCACACGTACGACCGCACCCTCGTCCCGTTCGACGGCGGCTGGACGGTCCCCGCGCGGATGCGCGCCGGCAAGGAGATCGTCGTGCACGGCGACGGCACCTCCCTGTGGACCCTGACCCACCACGAGGACTTCGCCCGCGCCTTCGTCCCGCTCCTGGGCCACCCCCGCGCCGTCGGCGACACCTTCCAGATCACCGGCGACGACTACCTGACCTGGAACCAGATCGCCGAACAGCTCGCGTCGGCCCTGGGCACCACCGCGAAGATCGTCCACGTCCCGTCGGACGCGATCGCCGCCGCCGACCCGGAGTGGGGCGCCGGGCTGCTGGGCGACAAGGCCCACTCGATGGTCTTCGACAACAGCAAGGTCCGCGCCCTCGTCCCGGACTACGTGGCGACGATCCCGTTCCACCAGGGGGCGCGGGAGATCGCCGCCTGGTTCGACGAGGACCCGTCCCGCCAGACCGTCGACGAGCGCCTCGACAAGGTCATGGACGACCTGGTCGCCCGCTTCCGGATCGCCTAGCCCGGAGCGCCCGACCTCCGCGGCGATCGCCTGACGCAGCCGTCCGGCGATCGCCTCGGCACGGGCCGCCCCAGGAGCGCCGGTCTGACGTCCCCGGCCGCGACCGCCTCGCGCAGCGCCTCGACGCCGGCCCCGGCGGTGGGCGAGAGCAGCACCCGGCTCACCGCCCGCATGACGTCCGGCCGCGTCGCCGGGGCGGGGCCGGGCGTGGGAGGCTGGCGGGCATGACCAAGGAGCACCTGCGCCACTATCTGCAGACCGCCCGGGAGAACCTGGTCTGGAAGATGGAGGGGCTCGGGGAGTACGACGTCCGGCGGCCCATGGTGCCCACCGGCACGAACCTGCTCGGCCTGGTGAAGCACTGCGCGTCCATCGAGTCCGGGTACTTCGGCGTGACGTTCGGGCGGCCCTTCCCCGAGGCGATGCCGTGGCTCGCCGACGACGCCGAGGTCAATCTCGACATGTACGCCACCGCGGACGAGTCGCGGGAGGACATCGTCGGGCTGTACCGCCGGGTCTGGGCCCACGCCGACGCGACCATCGAGGCGCTCGACCTCGAGTCGCGCGGCCGGGTGCCGTGGTGGTCGCCGGACGACCCGGGCGTGACGCTGGGCCAGATCCTCGTGCACGTCATCGCCGACGTCGAGCGGCACTGCGGGCAGGCCGACATCCTGCGCGAGACCATCGACGGCGCCGTCGGGTGGCGGCCGGGCAAGGACAACCTCGCGTTCACCACGGCCGCGGAGTTCAAGGCCTTCCACGATCGGATCGAGCAGGCCGCCCGCGACGCGTCCTAGATGCCGACGCGGGCTCGGATGACCGCGACCAGGGAGTCCTGCACGGACTCCAGGGTGCGGTCCGGCTCGAAGACCAGCCAGTCGACCGCGACCACGAGACACACCCCGAACAGCGCCGCGGCGGCCATGCGGACGTCGAGGCCGGCGTCGAAGTACCCCTCGTCGGCACCGCGGCGCAGGACGTCCGCGATGACGCCGACCGCCTCGTCGCGCAGCAGGTGCAGGGTCTGGTGCCACTCGCGGTTGGTGCGCCACATCTCCGACAGCAGCAGCTGCGCGAAGGAGCGGTGCCGCTGGATGTACGCCAGCTCCGCCCGGATCAGGCCCACCGCCTGCTCCGGCGGGGTGTCGGCGGCGGCCACGGCGGCGCGGAAGTCCGCGGTGAGCAGGCCCACGCCGTGCCGCAGCAGGGCCTCGAACAGCGCGTTCTTCGAGGGGAAGTTGTAGTACACCGTCCCCTTGGCGACCCCGGCCGCGACCGCGATGTCGTCGACCGTGGTGGCCGAGAAGCCGTGCTCGGCGATCAGCTCCATGGCCGCGTCGTACAGGCGCTGCCTGGTGTCGTCGCGGCGGCGGGTGCGACCGTCGGGCACGGCTTGTGGCTCCCTACATGACCAGGTCCGGGTGGAGCTTGGCCGGGGTGAGCCGGCGGCCGCGCCACGCCGCGAGGGTGGTCAGGGCGAAGGCGGCGGCGGCGAACCCGGCCAGGACGAGCGCTCCGGTGACCACCGTACCGCCCGGGCCCCCGTTGACGAGGTGCCGCAGCCCCGACACCACGTACGTCATCGGCAGGAACGGGTGCACCGCCTGCAGGAAGCCCGGCGTGGTCTCGATCGGGTACGTGCCGCCCGACGACGTCAGCTGCAGCATGAGCACCGCGAGTGCGACGAGCCGCCCGGCCGGGCCGAGCCGGGCGCCGAACCACTGGATCAGCGCCGTGAACGCGACCGCGGTCAGGCACAGGAACCCGTACATGCCCAGCGGATGCGCCGGGTGCAGGCCGAGCGCGAAGCGGACCACGAGGAACAGCGCGGTCGCCTGCACCACCCCGATGAGCAGCGCCGGCAGCCAGCCCGCGAGCGCCACCCGCCACGGGGCGGCGCCGGAGACCACGTGGCGGCGGGTCAGCGGGCGCAGCACCATGTAGCTGATCATCGCGCCGACCCACAGGGCCAGGCCGAGGAAGTACGGCGCGAAGCCCGCCCCGTACGTGCTCGCCGGATGCTCCGTCTCGCGGTCCAGCGCCACCGGGTCGCCGAGGACGCCGGCCCGTTCGGCGCGGGTGTCCGGGTCGTACCCGGGGATCTTCCCGGCCCCGTCGGCCAGCCCGTCGGCGAGGCGGGTGGCCCCGGCGCCGAGGTCGGTCAGGCCCGCGGCGAGGCGGTGGCCGCCGTCGGACAGGGTGCCGAGGCCGGTGTCGAGCTGGCGGGCCCCGGACGACAGCCGATACAGCCCGCCGTTGAGGTCCTTCGCCCCGTTCACGGCTTCTCCGGTACCGGTATGCAGCCGGTCCGCCCCGCCCGCCAGCTGGTCGAGGCCGCTCGCGAGCTGGTCGACCTGGGCCCGCGCGGCGGCGACGTCGTCGGCCAGGTGCGGGGCGGCCTGCGCGACCTCGCGGGCCGTCTTCGCCACCGCCTGCATCTGGGTCCGCAGCTGGTCGAGGTCGCCGGTGCCGAGCCGGGTCTGCAGCTGCTGGGCGGCCTTGGCGGCGGCGTCGGCGGCCTGCACCGCGGCCCGGTACTCGGCGCTGTCCGTGATCTGCGGGTACTGCTCCCCCAGCTTCTCCAGATTGGCCCGGGTCGCCGCGGTCTGCTGCGCCGCGGTCTTCGCGAGGCCCGGCAGCGCGTCGAGGTGCTGCAGGATCAGGTCGGCCCCGTCGGCGATGGCGGTGGCGGCGTTCGCGATCAGCTCGGCGTTGTCGCGCAGCACCGGCTCGACCTTGTCGGCGGCGGCGTCGACCTTCCCGGCGAGCAGGCGCCCACCGGCGGCGGCCTGCGCGGTGCCGTCCGCGAGCTGGGCCGCGCCGGCGTCCAGGGCGACCAGCCCGTCGTACAGCTGCTGCGAACCGGCGGTCGCCTGCGCGAGCCCGTCGTCGAGCTGCCCCGCCCCGCCGTGCGCCCGGTCGATGCCGTTGCTGAGGTCCCCGGCCCCGCCCTTGGCGTCGGCCGCGCCGGAGGCCAGCTGGGAGGCGCCGGTCGCGGCCTGCTGGGTCTGGCTCTTGAGGTCGGTGAAGCCGATGAGCATCCGGTCGAAGTAGCCGCGCGCGGCGGTGCTCGACGCGCTGGCCCGCACCTCGGTGAACACGCTGCGGGACAGCTGCCCGGACAGGTAGTTGGTGGCGTCGTCGTTGACCACGCTCAGCTGCCCGCGGGCCGGGTCGCGCTCCGGGTCGGGCGGGGTGACGAGCGAGGCCGAGAAGTCGGCGGGGATGGTGAAGATTATCTGGTACCGCCCGTCCTCCAACCCCCGCCGCGCCTGCTCGGCGGTCGCGGGCTGCCAGCCGAACACGTCGCGGTGCTGCAGCTCGTCGGCGAGGTCCCGGCCGGCGTTGAGAGTACTGCCGTCCTGCGCCGTCGCCGGCTTGTCCGCGTTCACGATGGCGACGGGGATGTGGCGCATGTTGCCGTACGGGTCCCAGAACGCCCACAGGTACAGCGCGCCGTACAACAGCGGAATCAACGCCAGCACGACCAGCGCCGCGATGGTGATCGGCGCGCGGAGGAACCGCCGCAGCTCGAACAGGTTCATGCCGCACGCTCCGTGACCACGACCGCCGGGCCGCTCTCGCGCAGGGTCTTCTCCAGCACCGTTCGCTCCACTTCGGACAGTCCATTGTCGACGTCGTCGACGAGGATGACGCCCGGCTCGCCGACCAGGGCCAGGGCCAGGCACAGCTGATGCGCGCCGAGCCGGTCGAGGTCCCGCCCCAGCGCCTTCGGATCCAGCGGTACGTCCCGCAGGTGCTCCAACGCCTGCCGCCGGCGCCGCCGCAGGTTCCACGAGGCCCGCCCGAGCAGCACCAGCCGCTCCTCGACGTGCTCGGCGACGCTCAGCCCCGGCTCGGGCTCGTTGACCCCGGCCACGAACCCGAGCGCCGCCGGCGCGCTGCGCGTCACGGTGCCCTCGGTCGTGCGGAAGTACCCGGCGAGGGCCAGCAGCAGCGAGGTCCGCCCGCTCCCGGCCGCCCCGTCGAGCGCCACATATTCGCCGGGCTCGACGCGCAGGTCGACGCCCCGGAACACCCACCCGCGCCGCGTGCGCGCCCCGAGCCCCTCGGCGACGAGGACTGCATCCCCCACGACAGCCTCCAAATCTTGTACTGACCAGTCAGTCTAAAAACATGTGGCGCCTCAGCGCTATTCCTTGCGTCACTAACCCCAATGGGGTTACATAAGGGTCATGACAATCGTGCGCGTCGACGTGACGCTTCCCGACGAGTTGGCGGCGGCCCTGGAACACTCCGGCGTGCCCGTCTCGGCCCTGTGCGAGCGCGCCCTGGAACAGGCGGTCCGCCGCGCGAACGCCCTGCGCGCCGGCCCCGTGGACGACGCGGCCCTGCCGCACTGGACCGCCCGCGCCCGCACCGCGCTCCGTCTCGCCGCCGCTCGAACGGATGCCCCCGTGACCACCGCGGACCTGCTGCACGGCCTGCTCACGGAGGGCGCAAACTTGGGCGTACGACTGCTGCCGGCTCTGGGCCTGGACCAGGATTCGCTGCAGGCCGACCTGGCGGCGGCCCCGGCGGCGGAGGACGACACGGCGGGCTGGTCGGGCCCGGCGGCCGCGGCGCTGGAGCTGACCCTGGCCGAGGCGACCCTGCTGGGCCACAACTACGTCGGCGGCGAGCACCTGCTGCTGGGCCTGCTCGCCGAGCCGGACGGCATCGCGGGCCGGATCCTGCGCGGCCGCGGCGCCGACCTGCCGTCCGCCCGCGCGGCGGTCACGACGGCCCTGGCCGGATTCGCCCATGCCCGCGCGACGAGCGCTTGACCCGCTCGCGGGCGCGCTGCTCTACCTGGCGCTGATCCTGCCGCTCCTGCTGCGGTAACGACATGTCGGGCGCTCCGCGCCACGACATGCTCGGATTTATCGCCCGGCGGGCGGCAAGTCGGACAGATCTTTTTTGTTGGTATTTCGCGGCGCCCGGGTAGTCCTCCCCGCATGCCGTTTCCAGCAGGCGGTGGCCTTCAGCCGGCGGGTGCAGGCGGCGCCCGCCGGCCCTCCCCACCGCAGGTTGCGAGCCCGCGCGCGAGGGGTCGTACTCAGCGGGCACAGGTGCCCGCCGACCCACGCCGCCGCGAGGCACGCACCGTGAGCCCGCGCGCGAGGGGTCGTGTTCAGCGGGCGCAGGCGGCGCCCGTCAGTGTGAAAGCGCGCGCCGGCTGGCGGCGCCGCTGGTACACGGCGCTCACCATCGCGAGCGCCCAGCGCATCCGCGCCACGGCCACCTCGGGGTGGTCACCGAACTCCCCTGCCACACACGCCGCGCATCCGCGGCTGCCGAACCGCGCGAAGGACTCCGCGACGGCCCTGCGCACCTCGACCGCGGCCGGCAACTCCGACGACTGCACGCTGGAGACGAACAGCGCCTCGGCGCGCGCGATCGCCAACACGTCGGGCATCTCGCACCTCCCTGGAACGTTCACCCTGCTCACACCGTAGGAAAACGGCGTGCCGAGCCGCATCCGGGACGCACCCCGGCCGGTCCCCGAGGACCGGCCCTGAGCCGACCCTTGAGATCCGCGCGGAACGGATCGGCCCCGGCTGGGCGGGGAGCGCGCACGCCCGGGACCTCTTCCAGTAGAGCACTCAACGTGACTCGATGATCACTCAGGTCGCCTTTCCGACCCCGACCGACCTGCTCTGCGCCGTCACCTGCCCCGTACCCGTCCGTGCCGCGATCACGCGTGACCGGCCGCACCCCGGCCCGGCGCGACGGTGCGCGGCCGGTCGCCGACCAGACCGCCGCCGTCCACCCCGGGGCCGGCGCACGATCACGCGCGGTACGCGTCCACGAGGTCCAGCAGCGCCCGGATCGCCGCGCTCGGGCGCCGGGTCGAAGCGGTGGCGACGGCGAACGTCCAGCGCAGGTCCGTGCCGATCGGGCGGATGCGCAGGCCGGGCCCGTCGGGCGCCGCGAAGCGCGGGATGAGGGCCACCCCGAGACCCTCGCGCACGTACTGCCGGACCGTCGCGATGTCCGCCACCTCCAGGGCGACCCGGCGGCGCAGCCCGGCGGCGGCGAACCCGCGGTCGACCTCGGAGCGGTTGCCGTACCCCGGCGGAGAATCGACGAACGGCTCGTCGGCCAGGTCGGCCAGGGTGAGCGTGTCCCGCCCCGCGAGCGGGTGCGCGGCCGGCAGGACGGCCACGATGGGCTCCGCGGCCAGGGTGCGCACCGACAGCCCGGCGGGCGCCCGGCCCGACAGCGACAGGAAGGCCACGTCGAGCTCCCCGTCGAGCAGGCTCGCGGCCAGCCCCGCCGAGCCGGTCGGGGCCGCCCGCAGGCGCAGGTCCACGCCGGGGTGCTCGGCCCGGTACCGCCCCAGCAGCCCCGGCAGGTCCACGAACCCCACCGAGATCAGCGTCCCGATCCGCAGCGCCCCGCGCAGGCCCCCGCGCACCTCGGCCACGGCGTCCCGCGCGGCCTGGGCGGCGTCGATCGTGGCGCGGGCGGCGGGCAGCAGCGCGGCCCCGGCGTCGGTGAGCTCGACCCGCTGGGAGCTGCGCTCGAAGAGCTTGGCGCCGAGCTCGCGCTCCAGGGCGCGCACGGCGGCGGAGACCCCGGACTGCACGACCCGCAGGCGCTGCGCCGCGCGGGTGAAGTTGCGCTCCTCGGCGACCGTCACGAAGTACACGAGATGCCGCAGCTCCATGGCGAGCATCATCGCATTTGGTGATGGTCGCGAGCACGAAGATTCGTTGGCGGTGCTGATGCCGGCGAGCGACAGTGCACCTCGTGACCATGCTCCTGTCGCGCCCCGCGGCGCCCGAGACCACCCGCAGCCGTCGAATGAGTCATGAACAGGGGTTCTGGGCGATCGCGCTCGCCTTCGCCGTGTCGCTGGCGTTCACCGTCGTGCCGACCCCGCTGTGGGCGCTGTACCAGCGGCACGACGGGTACTCCACGATCGGCGTCACCATCGCCTTCGCCGCCTACGCGTTCGGCGTGATCGTCAGCCTGTTCCTGGCCGGCCACGTCTCGGACTGGCTGGGCCGGCGCCGGGTGCTGCTGCCCGCGGTACTCCTCGAGGCGCTCGCCGCGGTGCTCTTCCTCACCTCGACGTCGTTCACCGTGGTCGTGGTGGCCCGGCTGGTGACCGGCCTCGGCCTCGGCATGATCACCGCGACGGCCACGGCCCAGCTGTCCGAGCTGCACGCCAAGGCCCGCCCGCACGCCGGCCGCGCCCGCGGCGACCTCGTGGCGACGGTGGCCAACCTGGGCGGCTTCGCGTTCGGCCCGGTCGTGTCGGGCCTGCTCGCGCAGTACGTGTCGGCGCCGCTGCGCACCCCGTACCTGGTCTTCCTGGTCCTGCTCCTGCTCGCGGCCCTGGCGGTCGCCCTGGTGCCGGAGACGGTCGCGGTGTCGTCGCGCCGGTACCGCCCGCAGCGCGTCGGCGTCCCCGCGGCCGCCCGTCCCCGCTACTTCGCGGCGGCGACCGGTGCCTTCGCCGCGCTGTCGGTCCTGGGCCTGTTCACGTCGCTGGCGCCCGCGTTCGTGGCCGGCACGCTGCACCACCCGTCCCGTGCCCTCGCGGGTGCCGTGGCCTCGCTGGTCTTCGCCTCCGGCGCGGTCACCCAGGTGCTGCTGCGCCGCCGCTCGATCCGCGGCCAGCTCGCGACCGGCCTGACCCTGATCGTCCTCGGCCTGGCCGCGGTCACGGCCGCCGTGTGGGCCGAGTCCCTGGCCGTCTTCCTGGCCGGCGGCGTGCTGGCCGGCGCCGGGGCGGGCGCGCTGCTCAAGGGCGGGATCTCCACCGTGGTGGACCTGGCCCCGGCCGGCATCCGCGGCGAGGCTCTGGCCGGCCTTTTCCTCGGCGGGTACCTCGGGCTGGCGGTCCCCGTCCTGGGCCTGGGCATCCTGACGCAGCTGGTGAGCGCGCCCGTCGCCCTGCTGGGCTTCGCCGCGGCCATCACCGCGCTGGTGGCGCTCGTCGCGCGCCCGCTCCTGCGCCGGCGGTGAGCCGTCACTTCGGCAGCCGGGCGCTGGCACCTCCCCGGGTGTCGGCGACCTGCCGCGCGAGCGCCTTGACGGTCGGGCTGGTCCCGTTGGCGATCTCGGACCCGGCCAGGTTCTTGAGCTGATCGAGGTGCTCGCGCAGCGTGTCGACGGCCTGCCGCTCGAACTCGGCCCCGCTGTTCTGCTGCAGCGTGGCGAGCCGGTCGGTGTCCACGAGACCGGGCATCTTGTGGCCCTTGTGCGGGTTGTCCTTGGGCAGCCCGGCCTGGTCGGAGAGGGCGCGCAAGCGGGGGAGCTCCTGGTCGTACACGCCGTGCAGCTCCCCCGCGAGCTTCACGAGCTCCTGGTCCTGCGCCTTGTCCCGCACCAGATCGAGCACGGGGATGAGCTGTTCGTCCATCGGGATCATGAGCTCGACCCAGGCCAGGTCGGTCCCCCCGAACTCGGTTTGTTGTGATGGTGGCGCCGCTGCGGGTTCTGCGGCTTCCCCGCATCCGGTCAGCAGCGCGACGATGACGGCGAGCAACACGATCGGCCGTGGCGGCGGTCGTCGCATGATGTGGCCTCCTTGCCGGGGCGTTGTGAGCCTGCGGCCGCGGCGTTCCGGGGCGCCCAGAGCCCCGCGGTGGAACGCCGCAACCGCAAGGTCCCGGTGGCGGGGACCCCAACCCGGTCACCGCCACAACGGCACGTACGGGTCGCCCGGCTCTCGACCGGACGACGCCCCCCGGCGCTGCTGGTCGGCGCGCGTGCCCGCCCAGGCACCGCGAACGCTCGGGCAGCCCCCGCCTGGATGACCGACCCGAACGCCCGACTTTCGCGCAACCACCCGCCGGCGGACCCAGTTCAGCCCCCGTCAGGCCCGCTGACCCGCTGCACTGGCCGCCTTCGGGACAACGCTCGACCTCAGGCACCCGATCCGTTGGAGAGCGCTCTCCGCACCACCAGTCTCGCGGCTCCCGCAGGCCGTGTCAACAGGGAGAACGCGGTCTGGAACGCAATCTTGGGAGAGCGCTCTCCAACCCCCGGTGGTCACGGTTCGGCGGTCCAGGCCGTTGGGACTGCCGGGTCCGTCGTGGTCATCATTCGGTGACACAACTCAGGAATCGACTTTTTTTTTGCGATTTCCCTCCTGGACCACCGAATGTCGACCACAACGAACCCGGCTCCCGAATTTACGGTCTGGACCACCGAACGGTGACCAAAGTCGTCACCGGGACCACGCTAATACATTCCGGTCGCCCCGGCGGCCGGGGACCATCGGACGAGGGCACATATGTGGTGCCCATCGGTCGGGTGGAAAAAGCGCAACCCGGACCGATGGGCAACCGCAGAAGTGCCCTCGTCCGATGGTTCGGCCCGCCTATCGGCGGCCCACAGGGTTGGCGTGGTCCCGGTACGACTCTGGTCAAGGTTCGGTGGTCCAGACCGTAGGGGGCTGCCGGGTCCGTCGTGGTCATCGTTCGGTGGTACAACTCAGGAATTTGCGGTATGTGCGATTGTTCGGTTGTCGGATTCGGTCTGTCTGGGGCCTGGTGGGACAATTTCTTTGTGGGGCAGATGTCATTGTTTGGCCGGGCCGAATTGACAGCGATGCGGGACACGACAAGACGCCGGAACTACTCTCCCACCGTTGAGGCATTCCGTAAGGAGCACAAGCGGCACCGCGATTGGGGACTCGCCCAGCGGCATGCCGAGAAGATGCGGCGCCTGCGGGAAGAGCGATCAGCCGTCCAAGCGGACCTGAGCGAGGGCGTGCGCACCGATGGCGTGCATCTCAGCGGTCCCGGAGACATCGGCGGCGATCGCCGCGCCAATGTTGAGGGCCCATCCTCTCCCCCGCTGCCAAGTGTCGTCGTCGACGTCGAGCCCGGCGCGGAAGACCGCTCTGGCGGGACCGTCGAACACGAGCCAGGCCGCGGCGAGGTCGGTGGCCGGGTCGCCGGCGGTGAGGTCGCCGAAATCCAGGACCGCCGACAGCGAACCGTCCGCCCCGGCAAGGAGATTCGCGGGGTGGAGGTCCCCGTGCACCCAGAGCGGCGGGCCGGCCCAGAACGGTACCGCTGCCAGCTCTTTCCACAATGGACGCAAGTCCAGCGGCACGCGGCCGGAGGCGAACCGGTCCGCCATCGCCGCATCGCGGGTGGACAGGGGGACGCCGCGGACCGGATTCGCGGGTGCGTCCACAGGTGCGGGTCGGTGCAGGGTGGTCAGAAATGCAGCCAGCTGCGCGGCGAAGGACCGGCGGGGCGGCACGGGCAGCGCGGCGACCACGGTGCCGGTGAGCCAGGGCGTGATGCTCCACGGGTACGGGTAGTACTCCGTCGCAGCGCCGGCGCGGACGGGTGCGGGGATCGGTACCGGCAAAGCGAATGTCGGCAGCCAGCGCTGCTCGTGCGTGATCAGCGCCGCCGCCACCCGTCGGCGGGGGACGCGGACGGCCAGGTCAGGGCCCAGCCGGAAGATGGCGTTGTCCCAGCCCATCGCGACCGGCGTCAGAGGGCCGTCGAGGTCTGGGTGCTGGTCGCGGATCAAGGTGTGGACCAGAGCGGCGTCCACGGCGATGTCGGCCTCCACCCGCGTAGCATGCCGGATCGTGGAGCACGATGTGCGCGGAGTCGTCCGGCGCAGCGGGGCCGGGATTGCCGGGGACGTGGTCGAGGCGCTCGGGCGGGGGCTGGACAACACCGCCTACCTGGTCGACAAGGTGTGGGTGGTGCGGTTTCCGGCCGATCCCGAGGCCCTTGACGTGACGCGGGAGGCCCGGCTGCTCAACGAAGTTGCCGACGTGCTGCGGGGGATCGTGGCGGTGCCGGAGGCGGTGTTCGCGGCCGAGGGTGCCCTGGGCTATCGGCTGCTCCCGGGTGTACCGCTCATGCTCCGCCAACCCACGCCCGCCGTCACCGGCACGCTGGCGAAGACCCTGGCCGCGCTGCATGCGCAACCCGTTGCGCGGTTCGCGGGGCTGGTGCCGGTCGACGCCGATCCGCCGCAGCTGTGGCTCGAGGAGACGCGGGAGATGGCGGCCGAGCTCGAGCTGCCCGAGGCGGCGCGGTTCCTCGAGCAGGAGCCGCCGGCGGCCGCCGAGCGGCTGGTGTTCTCGCACAACGATCTCGGGGCCGAGCACGTCCTGATCGCGGACGACGCCGTCACCGGGATCATCGACTGGAGCGACGCCGCCATCTGCGATCCGGCCTACGACTACGGGCTGCTGCTGCGCGATCTCGGGCCCGCGGCGCCCCCGATCCCGCCGGAGCTGCGGGAACGAGCGCTGTTCTACGCGCGGTGCGGGCTGATCGAGGACCTGGCGTACGGCGTGCGCGAGTACGTGGAGAAAAGCCGGAAACAGGCGGGCTGGCTGTTCACGCAGACTGGCGGATGACCAGGTTCGGGTCGAAGATGACCGACTCGACGCGCAGGCCCGGGTCGTCGATGCGGGCCAGCACCAGGCGGGTCGTCTCCGCCGCCATGTCCTCCAGGGGGTGGCGGACCGTGGTCAGCTGCGGGCGGGCGTCCAGGGCCGCGCTGGAGTCGTCGAAGCCGATCACCGCGACGTCCTCCGGGACCCGGCGATCCAAGGACCGCAGGGCCATCAGGGCGCCCTGGGCCATCAGGTCGTTGGCGACGAAGACGCCGTCCAGGCTCGGGTGCTCCTTCATGAGCGTGAGCAGGGCGGTCTCCCCCGACTCGTAGGTGAAGCCGCCCTCCGCCGTGGGGAACCAGGCGTGGCCGTGGCGGGCCAGGGCCTGGCGGAAGCCGGTGAGGCGGTCCTGGGAGGCGGGCACGTGGGCCGGGCCGGTGATCATGCCCAGGCGGGTGCAGCCGCGGCCGAGGAGGTGCTCGGCGGCCAGGGCGCCGCCGGCGTCGTTGGCGAGGTCGACGTACGAGATGGGCACCGGCTGGGCGGGGCGGCCGACCAGCGCGGCGGCGATGCCGGCCTCGTAGAGCTGCTCGGGCAGGGTGTCGTCGGGGTGCAGGGAGAGCACCACGGCGCCGTCGGCCTGGCCCTGGCCGAGGTCGCCGACGAGGCGGGTGCGGGCCTCCTGGGTGCCGACGATCTGCAGGGCCAGCTGGATGCCCTTGGGCCGCAGCACGCTCATGACGCCGCCGACGATGCGGCCGAAGAACGGGTCGGCGAAGAAGCGGCCCATGAACGGGTCGTCGTCGTGGGAGACCGAGTCCGACACGACCAGGGCGACGGTGCCGCTGCGGCGGGTGACCAGGGAGCGGGCGGCGCGGTTGGGCACGTACCCGGTGGCGTCGACGGCCTGCCACACGATCTCGTGCAGCTTCGGGTCGACGTTGCGCACGCCGTTGATGACCCGCGAGACGGTCGCGCGGGAGACACCCGCGGCCTCCGCCACATCCTCCAAGGTCGGTCGCCGTTTCTCGGTCACGCTGCTTTATAGCACGACATACGGAAAGCGCTCTCCAGGCAATCTGCCCAGAGAGCGCTTTCAGCCCAAATCAGGTATCAGTTACGAGCGGTAGACCCCGAACTCCCAGAGCGAGTACCCGTAGGTCGTCGCCCGGGTCTGGCCGTTGATCCGCACGTACCGCGCGTTGCCGTTGACGTTGACGTCGTCGAACCCGCCGTCGCCGGCCGCGGTCGAGTAGATCGTCGTCCAGTTGGCGTTGTCGTCGGACGTCTGGATCTGGTAGCCCTTCGCGTACGCGTCCTCCCAGGCCAGGAAGACCTTGTTGAAGGTCTGCTTGGAACCGAGGTCCACGGTGATCCAGGCGGTGTCGACCCACTCGCTGGCCCAGCGGGTCCCGTAGTTGTTGTCCACCGCGTAGGAGGGCAGCTGCGGGCCGTTGGTGCCGGTCGGCTGGTAGCTCGACGCCGTCGCCGTCTTGTTCAGGGCGAGGTTGGTGCCCGGGATCGAGGGCGCCACCACCTTGAACGAGCGGGTCTCGATGCCGACGTTGCCGAAGCCGTCGAACGCGTACACGTAGATCTTCCACACGCCGAGCTTCTCCGGCGCCGTGACCGTGAACGTCGAGCCGTTCTGGGTGAAGTTCACGTTGCGGAAGCCGGTGCCGCCGGTGATGTACTTGTCGCTGGCCATCATGTTGTACCGGATGGTGTCGCCGTTGGGGTCGCTCGCGGCCACGTTGACCGTGAACTGCCCGCCGGCCGGGACCGCCGTCTGGTTGGAGACCGTCATCGCGGTGATCTGCGGTGCGGTGTTGGCCAGCGGGGTACCGGTGTAGGCCTGCTTGAGCGCCCCGTACCCGAGCCGGCGCCAGCCGCCGCCGTAGGTGTTGAGCCACACGCCGCCGAAGTCGTTCTCCAGGCCGTAGTGGAACTCGGTGGCGCCGAGGGCCACGCCCGGGTGCGACTTGATGGCGTTCCAGCTGGCCGTGTAGCCGTCGCGCTTCTGCAGGTCGGTCGGCTCGTTCGGCACCCCGTTGACGTCGTTGGGCACCTCCCACTCGCCGGACGGCCCCGCCTCGGTGACGATGTACGGCTTGGTGTACCCGCCGTTGATCCAGTCCTGCTTGACGTTGCCGATGGCCCCGTAGGAGTTCACGGCCAGCAGGTCCAGGTGCGGCGCGTTCGCCTTGTAGTAGGGCCAGGCGCCGGTGTAGGCGTCGGTCGAGGTGACCGGGTGGTTCGGGTCGGCGGCGTGGATCGCCACGGCGAGCTCGTCGACGAACTTGGCGTACGCCACGCGGCGGGCCTCGACGTCGGCGGCGGACAGGCCGTGGTCCTGCATGGTGAGGATGACCTCGTTGCCGACGTCCCACATGAGCACGCCCGGGTAGTTCTTCAGGGCGTTGACCCGGTTGACGATCTCGGTCTTGGTGGCGTTCTTGTAGGCGGTGTCGTTGACGTAGTCCGCGCCCTGGTTGAGCCAGTGCCCGACGACCACCTTGATGCCCTGCTGGGCGGCCCGGTTGAGCAGCTCCGGGGTGTTCGCGTCGTCCACGCCCCAGGTGCGGATCGTGTTGACGCCCATGTTCTTCAGGTCGCGCATGTACCCGTCGGCGGCCTGCTGCGGCGGCCCGTAGGTGAGGCCCTTGACCTCCCAGTTCGCGCCGTTGACCTGCAGCTGCCAGTTGCCCTGGCTGCCGGTCACCTTGACCACGCTCGCGCCGGTCGGGGTGGCCGGGTCGGTCATCGCGGCCGGCGCGGTGCCGGTCGCCTTGGCCACCGTCACCGAGTCGACGGACAGGACGCCGCCGGAGGTGGTGTTCGGGGTCGGGGTGGTGAAGCCGGCGATCGCGTTGGGCAGCGAGCCGCCGATCGACAGGTCGAAGCGCAGGTAGAAGCCGTGGTGCACGGCGTTGTTCCAGGCCGTGACGCCGACCTGGCTCTCCCGCACGACCCAGGACTGCTTGCCGTCGAGGTAGAAGCGGATCTCCTCGTCGGTCTTGGTCCGGTCGATGACCTGGGTGTACTCGTGGTAGCCGGTCTGGCAGCCGGTGCAGCTGGCCAGGCCCGAGGAGCGGCCGTTGTACTCGCCGCACACGCCGTCGGGCGCGGTGCCGCAGTGCAGGGTCTGCGACAGCTGGCTGCGGCCGTTGACGTCGGTCATGATGTCGGTCTCGCCGACGCCCGGCCAGTTGTTGAAGTTGCCGCGGTACGCCGCGCCGGTGGCCCGGAAGCCCGGCCAGTACCCGGCCGCGTTGGCGACGTCCGGCTGCTTGACGAGCGCGGTGAACTTCACCATCTCGCCGGCGGCGGCCTGGAAGTCGGTGCGCTGGGTCTCCAGGCGGCCGGAGGTCCAGTTGCCGCCCCCGTCGCGGATGGCCTTGATGTTGAGCTTGCCGGCGCCGTCGAGGTACACGTTGGCCGTGCTGTTGCTCGCGGTTTCGACCTCACCGGTGCCCCAGTTGGCCGCGCCGCCCGGGAACTGGGTGCCCGTGCGCATGAGCCAGTTGGCGGCCGACGGGGACGTGTTCGCGCCGCCGTCGAAGGTGTCCTGCCAGACCGTCGTCCAGTTGGTCGGGTCGGGCGAGGAGGAGGTCGGCGGCGGGGAGCTCGGCGGGTTCGACGTCGTCGAGCCGCCGCCCGCGTAGACCTTGAACTCCCACAGCGAGTAGCCGTAGCCGCCGGGGCGGGCGGTGCCGTACATGCGCACGTAGCGGCCGGTGCCGTTCACCGGGATGGTCTGCGTGCCGCCGGTGCCGGTCGTGGTGGAGTACACGTCGGTCCAGGCCGTGCCGTTGGCCGAGGTCTGGATCTGGAACGCCTTGCCGTAGGCGGCCTCCCACTGCAGGACCACCTGGCAGATCGACTGGGACGAGCCCAGGTCCACCTGGATCCACTGCGGGTCGCTGAACGTGCTGCTCCAGCGGGTGCCGGCGTCACCGTCGAAGGCGTACTGCGGCCCGTTGCCCGCGCCCTCCGAGGACGAGGCCGACGCGGTCTTGCCCTGGGCCACGTTCGCCGTGGTGTTGCAGGCGCCGCCGGTCGGGTTCGTGGTGCCGCCGAGGGTGCCGTAGACCTGGAACTCGTACAGCGAGTACCCGTAGCCGGAGCCGCGCACGGTCCCGTACATCCGGATGTAGCGGCCGCTGCCGGTGACGTTCAGCGTCTGCGTGCCGCCGGCCCCGGTCGTGGTGCTGTAGATGTTCGTCCAGTTCTGGTCGTCGGCCGAGGTCTGGATCTGGAAGGACTTGCCGTAGGCGCCCTCCCAGACGAGCTTGACCTGGCTGATCGTGGCGGTCGCACCGAGGTCGATGCGGATCCACTGCGGGTCGCTCCACTGGCTGCCCCAGCGGGTGCCCGCGTTGCCGTCGTTGACGAAGCTCGCCGCGACGTCGGCGGCCTGCTCCGAGGAGGCGGTGACGGGCTTGCCTTGCGAGATCAGGCTGTCGGCGGCGCGCGCGAACGGCGCGACCACGACGGCTACGGCGGCGACGACGGCGAGCACCAGAGCTATGCGCCATCGCGAGGTGAGCAGTTTCCGCCAAGCGGGGACGGAAGTGTGCGCCGGATGCACGAGGGGGCTCCTTGCGGGGTGTGAGGAGTGCGCCGTGGCGGTTTGGAGAGCGCTCTCCGATTGGAGGCAGTGTTGCCCCGCGCTTTCCGCCATGTCAAGGGTTCGCGACCATCCAGGCACCTTCCGGACCTTGACACTCACCCACAAAGGGTCGCAGTCTGGTCACACATCTTGGAGAGCGCTCTCCAAGTCTTCGACGAGGCACGGGGTGATACGTGTGAGCACGACGGCGGTGCAGGCCACGCAGGGCGCGCTGACCTTTCCTTCGACGTTCTGGTGGGGCGCCGCCACGGCCGCGTACCAGATCGAGGGTTCCGTGGACGCCGACGGCCGCACCCCGTCGATCTGGGACACTTACGCGGCCCAGCCGGGCCGGATCGACGGCGGCGACACGGGCGCCACCTCGACCGGGCACTACCTGCGCTACCGCGAGGACGTGAAGCTCATGGCCGAGCTGGGGCTGTCGGCGTACCGGTTCTCGGTCGCCTGGCCCCGCATCCGCCCGGCCGGCGGCGTCGGCGTGAACGAGGCCGGCCTGGACTTCTACGACCGGCTCGTCGACGAGCTGCTGGCCGCCGGGGTCCGCCCGGTCGCCACGCTCTACCACTGGGACCTGCCGCAGGAGCTGGAGGACCGCGGCGGCTGGACCGCCCGCGACACCGCCCTGCGCTTCGCCGACTACGCGGCCGTGGTCGGGGCGCGGCTCGGCGACCGGGTGGCGCTGTGGAACACCCTGAACGAGCCCTGGTGCTCGGCGTTTCTCGGGTACGGCACCGGCGGCCACGCCCCCGGCCGGCGCGGCCACGTCGGCGCCCTGACCGCCACCCACCACCTGCTGCTGGCCCACGGCCTCGGCGTCCAGGCCCTGCGCGCGGCCGGCGTCGCGGGCCAGGTCTCGGTGGCCCTGAACGCCGGCGCGGTCCGCCCGCTCACCGCCAGCGTGGCCGACGCCGACGCCGCCCGGCGCATCGACGGCCTGCTGAACCGGATCTTCTTCGACCCGATCCTGCTCGGCACGTACCCGGCCGACACCGTCGAGGACACCCGCGAGCTCACCGACTGGCACTTCGTGCGCCCCGGCGACCTGGCCACGATCTCCGCCCCGGTCGACGCGATCTGCGTGAACTACTACCAGCCGGACCTGGTCAGCGCGGCGCCCGAGGGGGTGCTGGACCACGGCACCTGCTACCCGACCGCGCAGGCCGTGCAGTTCCACCCGACGCCGGGCCCGGTGACCCACATGGGCTGGTCGGTGGACCCGACCGGGCTGCGCGACCTGCTGCTGCGCATCCGCCGCGACTACGGCGACCGCCCGCTGTACGTGACCGAGAACGGCGCCGCCTACGACGACCGCCCGGGCCCGGACGGCGGGGTGGAGGACCCGGAGCGCACCGAGTACCTGCGCGGGCACCTCGCCGCGGTGCACGAGGCGATCGCGGCCGGGGTGGACCTGCGCGGCTACTTCGCCTGGTCGCTGCTGGACAACTTCGAGTGGGCGTTCGGGTACAGCCGCCGCTTCGGCCTGATCCGCGTGGACTACGCGACGCTGGAGCGCACCATCAAGGCCAGCGGCCGCTGGTACTCGGAGGCGATCGCCAACAACGGCTTCTAGCGCACGCCTTGTTTCAGCGGTTGTCGATCACCCGGCGCATCTTGCCGGCGGAGCGCTCGACCTCGCCCGGCGCCACGACCTCGACGCGGATCGTGACGCCGATCGAACCCTTGACGTTTCTCTCCAGCGCGATCGCCGCCTCGGCCGCCGACCCCTCCGGCGCGCCGGGGCGGCGTTCCGTGCGTACGGTCAGCACGTCGAGGCGGTCCGCCTTCGACAGCACGCACTGGAAGTGCGGGGCGAGGGCCGGCTCGCGCAGGAGCAGCTCCTCGATCTGCGTCGGGAACACGTTCACCCCGCGGACGATCATCATGTCGTCGGAGCGCCCGGTGATCTTCTCCATCCGGCGCATGGTCCGCGCGGTGCCGGGCAGGAGGCGGGTGAGGTCTCTCGTGCGGTACCGGATGACGGGCATTGCCTCTTTGGACAGCGACGTGAGCACCAGTTCGCCGGGCGTGCCGTCCGGGAGCACCGCGCCGCTGACCGGGTCGACGATCTCCGGGTAGAAGTGGTCCTCCCAGATCGTCAGCCCGTCCTTCGTCTCGGCGCACTCGTTGGCCACGCCGGGCCCCATCACCTCGGACAGCCCGTAGACGTCGACGGCGTGCATGTCGAGGCGCCGCTCGAGCTCGCCGCGCATGTCCTCGGTCCACGGCTCCGCGCCGAGGATGCCGACCTGCAGCGACGACTCGCGCGGCTCCAGGCCCTGCCGCGCCATCTCGTCGACGATCGCGAGCAGGTACGACGGGGTCACCATGATGATGTCCGGCCGGAAGTCGCGGATCAGGGTCACCTGCCGCTCGGTCATGCCGCCGGAGACGGGCACGACGGTGCAGCCGAGGCGCTCGGCCCCGTAGTGCGCGCCCAGGCCGCCGGTGAAGAGGCCGTAGCCGTACGCCACGTGCACCAGGTCCCCGGGCCGCCCGCCGGACGCCCGGATCGACCGGGCCATGAGGTCGGCCCAGGTGTCCACGTCGGCCTTGGTGTACCCGACGACCGTGGCCCGGCCGGTGGTGCCCGACGAGGCGTGGATGCGCGCCACCCGCTCCCGCGGCACGGCGAACATCCCGAACGGATAGTTGGCCCGCAGGTCGGCCTTCGTGGTCATCGGGAACCGCGCCAGGTCGGCCGGCTCTTTCAGGTCCTCCGGGTATACCGCATGAGCCTCGAACGCCGCCCGGTAGTGCGGGACGTGCTCGTAGGCGTGCCGCAGGGTCTTCTTCAGACGATCCAGCTGCACGGCGGCCAGCTCGTCGCGGGAGGCGGTCTCGATCGGGTCCAGGGTGCCCGGGGCGGGGGTGACGTCGCGCACAAGACCATCCTGCACCCGCAGCTCAGCGCCTGCGTGCTCCCGATCACGGTTTATCGAGCTGAGATGATCTTTCTGAATCGATACAGTAGGCGCCATGGAGATGACAGCGACAAGGATGCGGAACCTGATCAGCGACCGGATGCAGGCCGGGCGGGCGCGCCGGAAGCTGCGGCGGGAGATCGCGGCGTACCGGACCCCGGCCGAGCGGCTCGAGCTGGACCTGATCCTGGGCCGGCACACGGAGGAGGAGATCGCCGAGATCGACGCCATCCTGCGCAACACCTAAGGTGTGGCAGCCTCGAGCGAGTCGACGATCGTGAACACCTGATCCAGCCCCGTGATCCGGAAGATGCGGCGGACGCGCTCGTCGGTGCACACCACGGCGAACGCTCCGCCGTTCTCGCGGGCCCGGTTGTACGCCCCGATCAGCACGCCCAGCGACACCGAGTCCATGAACGTGACCGCGGCCAGGTCCACCACGAGCGCCGGCCGCGCATCGAGGGCGGCCGCGACCGCCTTGCGCAACTCGGGCGCGTTGCCAACGTCGAGCTCCCCATCGGCGTGCACGACCGCGTGCCCGTCCGCCGCCGTGTCGATCGTGAACGCCACGCGTAGACGGTACCGCGTTTTCGGCCGCGAAATTTGGGCAGATATGTCGGGCGCTCGGCTAGCGCTCTGACCACGAGCGTTCACGGTGTTGGATGACACGCCGCCCGGCCTCCCAGCCGCGTGGCGTGCGGGGTCTCAAGCTGTCGCGGTGGCAGAGGCGGGAAGGCCGGGCGAGGCTGTGCAGGCTGTGCGAGTGCCGTGCTGGGTGGACGGCCATGTGCTGGTCGGTCTTGGCGACAGGTAGCCGTGCTGCTGGCGGCGATCAGGCCGCCGAGCGGATGGGCCGGCCCTGTCGCCGTTGGCGTTCGGAGCGGATGCGGGCGCGTTCGCGGCGTTGTGCGGCGAGGACGTCGGGGTGGCGGGTGTTGGTGTTGCGCCAGCGTAGGTAGGCATGGATCGCTTTGGTCGAGCGAGCACGACCATCGCCCGCCGCAGCCGGATCGCCGAGCCGGTCCCTCACCTGGTGATTCGCAGCAGCTGCTGACCTTCCTGGTCAGACACCCGGCCGCACACGCACGGGTTCTGCCACCGTCACAGCCTGAACGCAGACACGCCACCCACCCCGGAGGCTGAGCGGCGTGTCATCCAACACCGTGAACGTTCGTGGTCAGCGCACTAGTCCGACATATCCGATTTATACCTTAAATCCGGGCGTGTAAAGCATCCTTGACACCGTGTCGAGTTCGTTTTACCTTCGACTCGTGTCGTTCCAAGAGAAACGCGCCTGGATCTACGCGGCCGTGGCCGTCGTGGTGCCGGTCGCCTACGCGGTGACGCTGCTGCTGCGCGCGCCGCAGAACGGGCTCGCGGCCAGTGACTACGTGGTGCCGCTGCTCGTCGCCGTCGGCGCGTCGATCGTGCTCAACGTCGCCGCCGAGACGGTCGCCGCCGGCCTCGCCCCGCGGGAGGCGCGAACGCGCGACGAGCGGGACCGGGCCATCGGCCGGCTCGGCGAGTACGCCGCGTTCTACGTCATGAGCATCGCCGCGCTCGTCCCCCTGGTGCTGGCGATGCGCGAGGCCCCGTACTTCTGGATCGCCAACTCCCTGTACCTGTCCTTCGCCCTCGCGGCCCTCGTATCGTCGATCGTGAAGATCGTCGCGTACCGGCGGGGGATGTAGCCCGTGGGCAAACCGACCCGCGTCACCAACTCGATCCGCGCCCTGCGCTTCGCCCACGGCGAGATGACCCAGGCCGAACTCGCCGAGCGCATCGGCGTGACCCGCCAGACCGTCAACGCGATCGAGCAGGGCAAGTACTCCCCCACCCTCGAGGCGGCCTTCCAGATCGCGCGGGCCTTCGGCGTCCCCCTGGAGTCGGTCTTCCACTACCCGGACGAGTCATGACCGCAGGCGCGGCGTGCCGATGCCCCCTGCGTCGACGAACTCGACAATGCCACGAACATCGATCCGGTACGGCGGGTGCCCGGCATAGCCCGCCAGCCGCACCGCGGCCCGCTCGAGCAACCGGCGCGCCCCGTCCGCGTTGCCGCGCCTGGCGTGCGTGAGCCCGACGGCAAGCTGAGCGAGTCCGCGCCAGAGTTCGCGCTCCGGCTCCGGCGCGGCTTTCCAGGCTGCTTCGAGTACCTCGTGCGCGTGAAACGGCCGCCCCTCGTCGAGCAGGCGCTGCGCCTGTTCGAGCGCCTCCTCGGGGGTGACGCTGAGGTCGTCGGGCATCGTGGGCACGCCCTCGGCCCCGCGCGGCAGCGGCCGCCCGAGCTCATCCCTGGGCCGCGCATTGCGGGCGCGGCCCTCGACGTCGCGGTCTCGCTGGTGTTCCACGCTCCCAGGCTATTTCACAGGGCGAAGTAGCCGGCGTCGCCGTCGGCGAGGATCGACTTCAGGGCGATCTTGCCGCCCTTTTCGGCGCCCTTGGGCACGTCGAACCAGACGGTGCCGGACGCCTTCTGGCCCGAGGCGATGTCGTTGGCCATCAGGTCCTTGCCGTCGAGCGACAGCGTCGAGTCGATCGCGGTGTTGTCCGCGGTGACGAACTTGAAGGCCGTCGAGTTGATGGAGTACTTGCCCTGCTTGACCTGCAGGCTCACCTTGACGGTGACGAACTGTCCCTGCTTGGGCTTGGAGAATCCGTCGGTCGCTTTGACGTTGGCCTTGAGCTCGCTCAGCGTGATCTCCACGACGGTGGTGTCACCGAGGATGCTCTCCTTCAGCGTGAGCGGTTCGCCGACCTTGACGGTGGCCGGGCCCTTCTTCTCGTCGGCCTGCTGCGCCACAGCACCGCCGCTGCTGCCGGCGTTGCCGCCGGCGCCGGCGCCGGACGACGAGGACGAGGTGCCGGTGGAGCCGCAGGCGATGATGAAGGCTGCGGTGACCGCGAGCGTGCCCACGATGAGCTTGGTACGCATGAAGGGTTGTGCTCCCTGGATGAGTGACGGGGTCTGCCGCTGACGGCGGCTGAGCGACCGTACGGAACGAAGCTCCGTGCTCACCAGAGAGAAACTTGCGGAATCAACCGTTCGTCACATGCAACTGTCCGGTCCGGTGCGGCATTCCGGCTCCGGTGGCCACGACGGTGGTTTTGCTCGATGTCGGGCATGATGTACCGCGTGACGCAATGGGAGTACGCGAGGCTGGAGTACCGGGCCGCGGGCACGCTGGGCACGGACAAGTTCGAGGACTGGGACGCCGTCTTCCACCACCCGGGCGGCGTGCAGCGGTGGGGTACCGATGAGCGCTTCAACGACCTGCGCCACCTGAACCGGGCGGGGGCCGAGGGCTGGCAGGCGTACGACCGGGCCGCCATGATCATTGGTCAGCCGCACCGGCTGCACGCGGTCACGTACTCCCTGCGCCGCGTCGTCGAGCGCTGATTTTCGCTTCGCCTCCCAGCCGGGTGCCAGCGTTCTGCCAAGCCCGGCGGAGCCACCGTGGCAAGACTCCACGGCAACGGCTTGTCCGAGGAGGGCGAAGATGCACCGGCACAACGTACTGCGACGCGCGACCGGCCTCGCCGGCCTATTGGCCGCGCTGGGGGTGGCGGGTTCCCTGGCCGCCGCCGGCGTGGCCCACGCCGCGCGGCTCGAGGAGACCACAGCGGCGGCCGCCCCGACGTCGGCTTCGGCGACGACCAGCGCCCCGCCCGACAACGGCTCCGCGTGGCCCGTCCTGACCGCGGCCCCGTCCTGGGTGACATCGACCTCGGTCCACGCGGTTGCGGCGGCCCCGCGATGACGGCCGCGGTCTCCTGGCCGGCGCTCGGCGTCGAGGCCCGCCTGGTGGTCACGGACCGCGCGGGACTGGCGGCGGCTGAGCACCTGGTCCGACATGAGCTGACGCAGGTCGACGAGGCCTGCGGCGCGGCCCTGACGCGGGATGACGGCCGCCCGGTCGATCTCGACCCGCTGCCGGCCGCGCTGGTCGCGGCGGCGCTGGAAACGGCCCGCGCGACCGGCGGCGCGATCACCCCGGTGCTGGCGGCTCGGTCGGGCCCGGGCGATCTGCCGGCCGTCGAGGCGCCGTGGCCGCCCGGGCCGCTGATCCTGGCGCCGCTGCCCTACGAGAGCGCGCAACCGCCGCGCGAGGCGACGGCTTCCGCGCGGCCGGCGGTGGACCGCGCCGGCGTGCGCATGATCGTGTACCCGACCGCCGACTGGCGGCACATCCGGCTCGCCGGGCGGCGGCTCACGCTGCCGCCCGGCATGCGCCTGGATCTCGGGCCGACGGCGCGGGCGTGGGCCGCCGATCGCTGCGCCCGGCTCGTCGAGGAGCGGTGCGGCGGCGGCATCGGCGCGCTGGTGACCATCGGCGGCGACATCGCGACCGCGGGGCCGGCGCCCGGCGACGGGTGGGACGTGCTCGTGCAGGACCGGCCGGACGAGCCGCGGTCGGCCATCCGCCTGCCCGCGGGCGGCGCACTCGCCACGACGCGGCCGGCCGGGCCCGTGTGGCGCACCGTCACCGTGGCCGCGCGCAGCTGCCGGCACGCGCGGACGTTGAGCGCGAGCGCGGCCGGGCGGGGGCGGGCCGCGTACGACTGGCTGGCCCGCCAAGGTGCGCCCGCGCGGCTCGTCGCCCAGGATCTTGGCGTTCACGCGACGCCCGGTTGGCCCGCTTGAGCCACAAACAGTCGGGATGCGGACAGATGCGGGCGTACGGCACGCGGAGCCGGTAGGCCTGGCCGGGTACCCATCCGGAATCCCTGGAAGGCTCCGCCATGACCACTCCCGAGCAGCCGCTGCAACAACCCGAGCCGCCCCAGGCGCCCCCGTCCGGGCCCGCCGCTCCAGGGGTCGCGCCGGCCACGAAGGGCAAAGGCCGTCAGATCACGATTCTCGTCGGCCTGGTCGTGGTCCTCGGCGTGCTGCTCGGCGCCGCCTGGTTCTTCAACCGGGACGCGGCCCTCAACGCCAACGTCGGGGACTGCCTGCACAACCCGGGCGACGACAAGCTCACGATCGTGAAGTGCGACAGCGCCGACGCGCAGTACTCGGTGCTGGGCAAGGTCTCCGGCAAGACGCAGATCGAGTCGACGAACGGGTTCTCGACCGTGTGCGACCAGTGGCCCGACACGACGGACACGTTCTGGCAGGGCAAGCAGGGCGAGAAGGGCGACGTGCTCTGCCTGAAGGCCGTCGCCAAGTAAACCTCTACCTGAAGGCCGTCGCCAAGCAGACCCGCGGAGGGCCGGACCGCAAGGCCCGGCCCTCCGCGGAACACCTCAGTACCCGGGGAACACCGCGCGCAGGTCGTCCAGCGAGATCGGGCCGGAGATCTGCGCCGTCGACGGGGTGTAGGCCGGCTTGAGGCGGCCCGCCGCCAGGCGCAGCCACGCCTCCAGGGTCAGCGCCAGCTCGCCGTCCGGCGTGGCCGGGGCCGCGCCCAGGGTCACCGGGTCGGCCAGGTGCAGGCCCAGCGTCTCGCCGGTGTCGGTGAGGCGCACGAGCAGGTCGGCGGTGCGGCCGTCGAGGTTGGCCGGCTTGGCGATCCAGCCGAACAGGCCCTCGACGCGGTCGCTGATGAGCGCGGCCGCCTCGGGGGCGAGCTCGGCCTGCGGGTCCAGGGCGGCCCGCACGTCCCAGTCGTGGTAGCCGAACTCGGTGAGCCGCAGCAGCGCCGAGGTGGCCACGTCGACCGGCTCCGGCATCCAGCCGACGTCGACCTTGTGGGACTCGCGCTGCTCGGCGGTGAGCGCCTCGTACGCCTCGACCAGGCGCTGGTTGGCGGCCGGGAACGCCGCCTGGCGCTCCTGCGGGGTCATCGCGTCCCAGCGGGCCCACACGCCCTTGTTGAACTCGAACTCGGGGGCGGGACGGCCCTCGAGCGAGGCCTGTACGGCCTCCAGGTTGATCTCGGCGCCGCTGCCCAGGTGGCTCACGACCTGCGAGACGTCCCACTCGTCGGCCGCCGACGTGCCGGTGAGCTGCTCCGCCGTGAGGCCGGCGACCAGCGCGGACAGGTCGTCGTGGCCCTTGCGCAGGGCGGCGATCGCCTGATCTGCCCGAGTGCTCAATGAAACCCCCTAAAAATTTGAAGCGTAAACAACTCGGTGACGCAGGACACGGGCCGGGTGCACCCGCAGGAATATTGCGCGAGCCGCAACATCAGGTAACGTCGCCTGATGAACACGGGGCCCGTAGTTGGTGAACAACAACACACCACACGGTTAAGGCCCCGAGCCTGGACTGAGTTGTTGCTGGTCCTGGGCCTGTTCCTGGCCTACAAGGTGGGCCGGATGGCGGTCGACGGACGGATCTCGGCGGCCTTCGACGATGCCACGTTCGTGTGGCGCCTCGAACGCGCGCTGCGCCTGCCGGACGAGGCCGGCCTGCAGCACCTGCTGCTCAGCGCCGACGCCCTGGTCCGCGCGGCGAACGTGTTCTACGCCGTCGTGCACTTCCCCGCCACGGTCGCATTCCTGATCTTCATGTACTGGTTCCGGCCCGAACACTACATCCGGTTCCGCCGCATCCTCGCCTGGCTCACCGCGGCGGGGCTCGTCATCCACTTCGCGTTCCCGCTCGCGCCGCCGCGCATGCTCGGCGGCATCGGGCTCATCGACACGGCCGCCGTCTACGGCCCGTCCGTCTACGGGCCGCCGCAGACCGACACGCTGAGCAACCAGTACGCCGCGATGCCCTCTCTGCACGTCGGCTGGGCCCTCGTCGTGGCGGCCGGGCTCATCCACGCCACGAACAGCAGATGGCGCTGGCTGTGGCTCGCGCACCCGGTCCTGACCATGCTCGTCGTCGCCGGCACGGCCAACCACTACTGGCTCGACGGCGTCGTCGCCGCGGTCCTCGTCGGGATCCTGCTCATCGCGACCAGCCGGACCGAGCACGCCTCGCCGAAGGTGCCGATCCAGGTGCGCCGCGAAAGCCCGCAAACCGTCCGAGTTACAAAGCTGACATAAAAGCTGGCGTCCATGCGGTATCAAAGATCGCGTGGACTGGAATCTGCGCACCTGCGCGCGCCGCGGGCACGTGACCTACGCCCCGACCGAGGACGCGCTGCGGGAGAAGCTGCACGCGCCCACCCCGGTCGGCCCGGCCTGGCGCTGCCTGCGCTGCGGCGACTTCGTCATCGGCGAGCCACACCGGACCGGCCCCGCCGAGCGGGCGCCGATCGTGCTGCGCGGGCGGGCCCTGCGCGACGCGCTGATCCTGCGGCTGCTGTCCCTGGAGCGGTTCATCAAGGGCCTGCTCTGCCTCGCCGCCGCCTACGGCGTGTTCCACTTCCGCAACCACCGCGACGGCGTGGAGAAGGCCTTCAACGAGGACCTGCCGCTGCTGCGGCCGTTCATGGACAAGGTCGGCTGGAAGTTCGAGGACTCCGCGATGATCCACACCATCCGGACGGTCATCGAGGCCGAGTCCAAGACGCTGCTCTGGGTCGCGGCCGGCCTCGCCCTCTACGGCAGCCTCCAGCTCGTCGAGGGCGTCGGCCTGTGGATGCTCAAGCGCTGGGGCGAGTACTTCGCCGTCGTGGCGACCTCCCTCGGCCTGCCGATCGAGATCTACGAGCTGACCGAGAAGATCACGTTCACCCGGATCGGCGCGCTGGTCATCAACATCGTCGCCGTGCTGTACATCCTGCTGTCCAAGCGGCTCTTCGGGCTGCGCGGCGGCCACGCGGCCTACGAGGCCGAACGGCACGAGACCAGCTTCATCGAGGTCGAGCTCGCGGCCAACGAGCCGACCCTGCCCAAGGGCCTGCGGACCCCGAAGACCCCGGTGGGCGTCAGGTAGTGAAACAGACAGCAAACTGCCACTGGCGGACCCCGCCACACCCGTCGTATAGTTGAACGCGAGACCGGCATCTTCCCCCGTGGATGCCGGTCTTCTTATTTGCCGGCCCGGATCGTGCGGATCGCGTTCAGGTTGTGCTCGCGGGCGCACGATTCCAGGACAACCGCGTCGTCGGTACCGCTGACAAGCCGCTCCAGCAGCGCGTCGTGCTCGGTCACGGCCGTGGCCAGCCGCAGCGACGGATAGAGCGTCACCAGCACCCGCGACGCGTCGATCCGGTCCCAGATGCCGTCCAGGGACTCGATCACGTACCGGTTGCCGCACGTGCGGTACAACGCCCGATGGAACTGCCGGTGCAGCGACATCACCAGCGCGTGGTCGATCTGCTCGGCCGCCGCGGCCGTGCGCAGCCGCGCGTTGAACCCGCGCGCCTCCTCGACGTCGGCCGGCGTCACCCGGGTCGCCGCCGCCGCGAACGCGAACCCGTCCAGCAGCGCCAGCATCTCGACGAGCTGCTCCCACTCGTCGTCCTGCAGCGTCGCCACCCGGGCGCCGACGTTGCGCTCGAAGTGCACCAGGCCCTCGGCCTCCAGCCGGCGGATCGCCTCGCGCACCGGCACCGGCGACACGTCCAGCTCCCGCGCCAGGCTGCTCAGCACCAGCCGCTTCCCCGGGCCCAACCGGCCGTCGATGATCCGCTCACGGATCTCGCGGTACGCCAGCTCGTGCTTGGACGGAACAGCTTGCACGTGCACATCCCACCCTTGACAGGGGCCACTGCGGCCAAAAATCATATACGTTCTGCCGTTGGTGGTGCGGCTGATGCGAGACGGGGGCGGCCGCACCACCAGCGGCGCGCGTCACGAGTCGTCCATCGTAAGGCCGAGCTCCCGGGCCGACACCTCGCGCATCTCGACCTTGCGCACCTTGCCGGTCACGGTCATCGGGAACTCGTCGACGATCTTGAGGTACCGCGGGATCTTGTAGTGCGCGAGCCGCCCGGCGCAGAACTCGCGGACGGCCCCGGCGGTCAGCGGCTCCGCCCCGTCGCGCAGCCGCACCCAGGCCATGAGCTCCTCGCCGTAGCGCTCGTCCGGCACCCCGATCACCTGCACGTCGACGATGTCCGGGTGGGTGTAGAGGAACTCCTCGACCTCGCGCGGGTACACGTTCTCGCCGCCCCGGATCACCAGGTCCTTGATCCGCCCGACGATGGTGACGTACCCGTCGTCGTCCATCGTCGCCAGGTCGCCCGTGTGCATCCAGCGGGCGGCGTCGACGGCCTCGGCGGTGGCATCGGGCTGGCGCCAGTAGCCGAGCATCACGCTGTACCCCCGCGTGCACAGCTCCCCCGCCTCGCCCCGCGGCACCAGGAGGCCGGTCTGCGGGTCGATGATCTTGACCTCGAGGTGCGGCCCGACCCGGCCGACGGTCGAGACCCGGCGTTCGAGGTCGTCGTCGCGGGCGGTCTGGGTCGACACCGGCGACGTCTCGGTCATCCCGTAGCAGATCGTCACCTCGGTCATGCCCATGTCGGCGATGACCCGCTTCATGACGTGCACCGGGCACGGCGAGCCGGCCATCACCCCGGTGCGCAGCGTCGACACGTCGTAGGAGGCGAAGCCGGGCAGGGCGAGCTCCGCGATGAACATCGTGGGCACGCCGTAGAGGACCGTGCAACGCTCATGCTGTACCGCGGCCAGGGTTTCGGAAGGATCGAACGCGCGCGCCGGGATGACCATGCAGGCCCCGTGGGTGGTCGCGCCCAGATTGCCCATGACCATGCCGAAGCAGTGGTAGAACGGCACCGGCAGGCAGACCCGGTCGGCCTCGGTCCAGCCCTGCGTCTCCGCCACGAAGTAGCCGTTGTTCAGGATGTTGTGGTGGCTGAGAACCGCACCTTTGGGGAAGCCCGTCGTCCCCGAGGTGTACTGGATGTTGATCGGGTCGTCGAACGCGAGCGTGGCCTCGCGCTCCCGCAACGCCGCCTCCGAAGCCTGGTCGCGGCTGAGCGCGTCCCACGAGGGCGTGCCGATGAAGATCACGTCGGCCAGGTCGGGGCGGACGGAGGCGACCATCGCCCGGTAGTCGGAGGTCTTCAGGCGCTCGGCCGAGACCAGCAGGCCCACCCCGGACTGTTCGAGCACGAAGGCCAGCTCATGCGTCCGGTACGCCGGGTTGATGTTCACCAGGATCGCGCCGATCTTGGCCGTGGCGTACTGCAGGATCGTCCACTCGGGACAGTTCGGGGCCCAGATCCCGACCCGGTCCCCCTTGGCCACCCCGCGGGCCAGCAGTCCCCGGGCCACGCCCTCGACCTCGGCCAGGAACTCGCGGTACGTCCAGCGCCGGCCGGTCGGCACGTCCACGAGCGCGTCGGCGCCGGGCACCCGGGCGGCGGTGCGATCGAGGTTGGCGCCGATGGTCTCGCCCAGCATCGGACCGGCGGCGGCTCCGACGGCGTACGACAACACTGTCATGTCCAGCAACGATGCCACCGCGGTGCGGAAAAAGCACCGGCCGGAATAAGCTGGAGCGGATGGGCGACACGGAGGTCAGCCGCGACCTGGCGGCGGTCGACTGGGCGGCGACCCCGCTCGGCCCGCCCGAGTCGTGGCCGCAGAGCCTGAGCTCGGCCGTGCGCATCATGCTCGACTCCCGCTTCGCCATGTGGATGGCGTGGGGGCCGGAGCTCACCTTCCTGTGCAACGACGCCTACCGGCGCGACACGCTGGGCAAGAAGTACCCGTGGGCGCTGGGCCGCCCCGCCCGCGAGGTCTGGGCCGAGGCGTGGGACGAGGCCGGGCCGCGCATCCGCCAGGTCCTCGAGACCGGCCAGGCCACCTGGGACGAGGGGCTGCGGCTGTTCCTCGGGCGCAGCGGGTTCACCGAGGAGACGTACCACACCTTCTCCTACAGCCCCCTGGCCGACGACGACGGCACCGTGGCCGGGATGCTGTGCGTGGTCACCGAGGACACCGACCGGATCATCGCCGAGCGGCGGATGGCCACGCTGCGTGACCTCGGGGCCGGCCTGGACGCCGCCCGCGACGAACCCGGGCAGCTGGCGGCGATCGAGGCGAGCCTCGCCGGACGCCCCGACGACCTGCCCTTCACGCTGTTGTACCTCCACGACGATCTCTCCAGGCAGGCCGCCTCGACGGGCGTGCCCGCCGGCCACCCCTGCGCCGACCCGGCCTTCTGGCCCGTGCCGGAGGCGGGCCCGCTGACCGTCGGCGGGCTCGGCGGGCTGCCCAGCGGCGCCTGGGACGAGCCGCCGACCGACGCCCGGATCGTGCCGCTGCCGTTCGGGTTCCTGGTCGCGGGGCTCAACCGGTACCGGCCCTTCGACGCCGCGTACGCCGGCTTCGTCGACCTCGTGGCCGGCCAGATCGCGGCCCGCCTCGGCACCGCCCGCGCGTTCACGGCCGAGCGCGACCGCGCCGACGGCCTCGCCGAGCTCGACCGGGCCAAGACCGCGTTCTTCACCAACGTCAGCCACGAGTTCCGCACCCCGCTCACCCTGCTGCTCGGCCCGGCCGAGGACGCCCTGGCCGACCAGGCCGAGCCGCTGCCGACCGCCCAGCGCGGCCGCGTCGAGGTGGTCCGGCGCAACGCCGAGCGGATGCTCAAGCTGGTCAACGCGCTGCTGGACTTCTCCCAGCTGGAGTCCGGGCGCCTGGAGCCGCACCGCGAGGCGCTCGACCTGCCCCGGCTCACCGCCGAGCTGGCCGGCATGTTCGCCCCGGCGGCCGAGCGGGCCGGCCTGCGCCTGGAGATCGACTGCCCGCCGCTGCCCCACACGGTCTGGGCCGACCGCGACATGTGGGCCAAGATCGTGGTCAACCTGCTCTCCAACGCGCTGAAGTTCACGTTCACCGGCGCGATCACCGTCCGCCTGGCCCCGTCCGGCGACGACGCCGTCGAGCTGACCGTCACCGACACCGGCACCGGCATCGACCCCGCCGACCAGGCCCGGCTCTTCGACCGCTTCCACCGCGTCCAGGGCGCCAAGGCCCGCAGCCACGAGGGGTCCGGGATCGGCCTGGCCATGGTGGCCGACCTCGCGGGCCTGCACGACGGGGCGGTCGCCGTGCGCAGCGCCCCCGGCGAGGGGTCCACCTTCACGGTGCGCATCCCCAACGGCGCCGGTCCCCTGCTGCCTCCTCAGGATTCTCCGGTACCGCACGTGCGCGCCTACGTCGCGGAGGTCGAACGCTGGGTCGGCGCCCCCGCGACCACCCCGGCCCCCGGCCCCGACCCGGCCGCGCCGCGCGTGCTGGTGGTCGACGACAACGAGGACATGCGCGCCTACGTGCGGCGCATCCTGGCCGCCGACTACCAGGTGCTGGAGGCCGCCGACGGCGTGCAGGCCCTGCGGCTGCTGCGCGCCGACCCGCCGGACCTGGTGCTGACCGACGTCATGATGCCCAACCTCGACGGCTTCGGGCTCATCGGCGCCGTGCGCGCGGGCGGCCCCAGGCACCTGCCGGTCATCGTGCTGTCCGCCCGGGCCGGCGACGAGGCGACCGTCGAGGGACTGGACGCCGGCGCCGACGACTATCTCGTGAAGCCGTTCAGCCCGCGGGAGCTGCGGGCCCGGGTGCGGGCGAACCTGGAGTACGACCGCATTCGCCGTACCAGAGACGAACTCCAACGCAACCGCGAACTGCTGGACCAGGCCCAGCGCCTCGCCTCGGTCGGCTCCTGGGAACTGGACCTGGCCACCGGCGACATCCGCGGCTCCGACGAGTTCCTGCGCCAGTTCGCGGTCACCCAGGAGCAGCTGCTCGACGACCACGGCCGGCAGCTGATCAACAGCCGCGTCCACCCCGACGACCGCCGCCGCGTCGACGAGGCCATCGACGCCGCCGTCGAGGGCGCCCCGCTGGACTACGAGTCCCGCGTGCAGATGGCCGACGGCACCGTCCGCGTCTTCCGCACCATCGGCGAGCTGGAGCGCGACGCCACCGGAAACCCCCTCCGCCTGCGCGGCGCCAACCAGGACATCACCGAGCAGCGCCGCGCCGAACAGGCCGTGGCCACGGCGGCCGCCGCCCAGGAGGCCGCGGCCCGCGAGCACCGCATCGCCGACCAGCTCCAGCGCAGCCTCCTCCCGCCGGTGACGCTGAACCCGGAACACCTGGAGCTGGCCGCCTACTACCGCCCAGGCGTGGCCGGCACCCAGGTCGGCGGCGACTGGTACGACGTCATCGAACTCGGCGCCGACCGCACCGCCCTGGTGATGGGCGACGTGATGGGCCGCGGCGTCCCGGCGGCGGCGGTGATGGGCCAGCTCCGCGCGGCCGTCCGCGCCTATGCCCGCCTGGACCTGCCCCCGGCCGACGTCCTGGAGTACCTCGACGGCGTCGTGCGCGACCTGAGCGAGGACCAGATCGTCACCTGCGTCTACGCCGTCTACGACCCGGGCGAGCGCAGCCTGACGTACGCCAACGCCGGCCACCTGCCGCCGCTGCTCCTCCTGCCGGGCGCCGCACCCCGTCCGCTGACGTCCTCAGGGCCGCCGCTGGGCACGGGCCCGCTGACCCTCACCGAAGAGCGGGTCGAGCTGCCGGTGGGGGCGCTGCTGACGCTGTACACCGACGGCCTGGTCGAACACCGCGACCGCGACCTGGACAGCGGGATCTTCGCGCTGGCCGCCCTGGTCGGCGACCTGACGGGCCCGCTGGCGGACGCCCCGGACCGGCTGGTGGCGCAGCTCCTCCCGGACGGCCCCGACGACGACATCACGCTGCTGATGACGCGGGTGGTGGGCGAGCCGGGCGAGGAGCAGTCGGTGATCCGGCACATCCCGGCGCACGAACGCGCGGTACGGGACGCCCGGCGCCTGGTGGACACGACGTTGCGCCGCTGGAACGCCCCCACGCGCATCGTGGACGACCTGGTGCTGATCGTGAGCGAACTGGCCGCGAACGCGGTCCTGCACGGACGGCCGCCGATCCAGCTGCGGCTGCGCCGGACGCAGACCCACGTGGTGCTGGAACTGCACGACACGGCGCCCTACTTGCCACGCAAGCAACGCCCGACCCCGGACGACGAGCACGGGCGCGGCCTGCAGCTGGTGGCCTCGCTGTGCGACCGCTGGGGCACCAGACCAACAGCGGACGGCAAGGCCGTCTGGTGCATGCGCTCGATCTGAGCCCCGGAGGCAGAGCATGATCGCACGGGTGTGGCGGGGCTGGGCCGCGGACGAGGGGGCGGCCGACGCCTATCAGCGGCACTACGAGACCGAGGTCGGCGAGCATCTCCAACAGGTGCCCGGGTTTCGCGGGGCGCGGCTGCTGCGCGGGCGGGACGGCGGCGAGATCCTGTTCACGTCCATCACGTACTTCGACGGCATGGACGCCGTGCGCGGGTTTGCCGGGGACGATCCCGGGTTGGCCGTCGTCGAGGAGGACGCGCGGCGGGTGCTCAGCCGGTGGGACGAGCGGGTCGCGCACCACGAGGTGGCCGTGGCGATCGGCGGCTAACCCAGGAAGAAGTCGCGCCGCGCGGTCACGTACGACTCGATCGACATCGCCGGGGTGCCGGTGACCTTCTCGACGTCGTGGGTCAGGCGGTCGTAGCGGTTCTCCCGGTGCAGCCGCGCCATCGTCGCCACGTGCTGCTCGGTGTGCGGCGGCAGGCCGGCCTTCGGCAGCACCTCCCGCACCCACCGGTCCAGCGGTACGTCCACATAGGACACCTCGCGGCCCAGGGCCAGCGAGTACTCGGCCGCGGCCTCGTGCATGTCGACGCTGTGCGGGCCGGTCAGTTCGTAGACGTGGCCCACGTGCGGCGCGGGGTCGCGCAGCACCGTGGCGGCCACGCGGGCCACGTCCGTGACGGCGATCGGGGACGTGTGGCCCGCGCCGAACGGGAGCTCCAGGGTGCCCCGGGCGCGGATCGAGGCGCGGGCCAGGGTGGTGTACAGCGGGTTGTCCAGGAACGCCGTCGGCCGCAGGTGTACCGCCGGCAGGCCCGCCCAGTCGAAGACGCGCTCGGCCAGGTAGTGCAGCCGCTGCTGGTCCGACTCGCCGACGCTCGTCGGGGTCATCTGGGAGACGGTCATCTGGGAGATGTCGACCAGGGCGCGCAGGCCGCCGCGATCCGAGACCACGCTGGCCACGACGGCCGCGGCCAGGAGGTGGTCGGGCGAGACGGGCATCGTGAACAGCATGGTGTCGACGCCGTCCAGGGCGGCCGCCACCGTTTCCGGGCGGGTCAGGTCGCCGACGACCAGTTCGGCGCCCGCCGCGTCGAAGTCCGGGTTCGGGCGGTGCAGCATGCCGCGCACGGGCACCCCGGCCGCCCGCAGGTCACGGAGGACGGCCCCACCCACGTCGCCGAGGCCGGCGATCAGTACCAGAGACACCGAGCGGCGCTACCCGGCCGTGCCGGTCGCAAACCGGCGGTCGATCTCCATGAAGCGCTGCGGGCCGTTCAGGGGTGCGAAGCCGGCGCGGGAGTACACCTCGTGGGCGTCGCGGGTCGACAGCAGCAGGCGCGGGATGCCGGCCCGGGTGCAGTCGGCCACGATGCTGTCGATGAGCCAGACGCCGAGCCCGCGGCCGCGGTGGGCGGGCTCGACGTACACGTCGCAGATCCAGGCGAAGGTCGCGCGGTCGGTGATGGCGCGGGCGAAGGCGACCTGGCGGCCGTCGCAGTGAACGGTGTAGGGGACGGAGGCGTCGATCGAGCGGGAGACGGTGTCGAACGCGCGGCCGGCCGCCCAGTACGTGTCCTGCGACAGCCAGCGGTGCACGAGCGCCCGGTCCACGTCGGCGGGGTCGGTGGACAGCAGGTACCCGTCGCGCTCGCGTTCGCTCACGCGGACACGGTAGGGGGTCAGCGGACGGGGTTCCAGGCGTCCGTCCCGCTGAGGTACGCGGCGATCGTCCGGGTGGCCGCCTGCGCGGCGGTCAGCTGCGGGCGGTCGGTGGTGACGGCGGCGCCGGGGCCGCGGTTGTGGTACTCGGCGTAGCGGGCGTCGCGCCAGGGCCAGGTGCCGAAGTCGGTCCACGGGGCGGCGGCGAGGTGGGCGCCGAGGACCGAGTCGCGGATCGTCACCTCGGCGACGGCGGCGGGGTCGTTGCTCGGGTGCCAGGGGCGGCCGAGGAACACCGTGCCGGGCGGGGCGTCGGAGGTCAGGCGGCACTCGCTGAGCAGGAAGCCGTACGGGTTGGACAGCGACGTGCTCGCCGCGGTCACGTAGCCGTTGTTCGTGGCCGAGCCGCGGGTCAGCGAGTGCACGGTGCAGCGGTCGAGCACGGCGGTGGCGCGGCCGAAGATGAAGTCGACGTCGCCCTCGATGTAACACTTGCGCAGGTACACGCGGCTGACGGTGGCGGCGTCGGGGCTGTTGAGGTACAGCGTGTCCTGGTTGCCGAGGAAGCGGCAGTTGTCGAAGACGATCCGGTCGGCCCTCGTCAGCACGGCGACGGCCTGGCGGTTGGCGATCTCCGGGTGGGCGGCCTCGTCGAAGGTGTTGGCGAAGGTCAGGTTGCGGGCGCTGAAGTCGCTGCCCGAGATGGTGACCGACGCGCTGCCCGAGGTGCCCCAGGGCGTGCCGTCCGGTTTCAGGGTGCCGTTGGCGCGGTCGTCGCTGATGACCACGGCCGTCGGGTCGGGGCCCTGGCCGCGGAACACGATGAAGGGCTTGTCGGCCGGGATCACCACCTGGCCCCGGTACTGCCCGGGCTGGATCTTCAGGGTGAAGGGGCCCGCGTTGCCGGAGGGCACCAGGTCGACGGCGGCCTGGATGCTGGTCACGTCGCCGCTGCCGTCGGCGGCCACGGTCAGATAAGGGCCGGGCCAGGCGTAGGCGGGCCGTGCGGTGGCGCCCGCGACGCCGGCCAGCGCGCAGGCGAACAGGACGGATCTGCGGCGCATGAGAACCTCCCCAGGAATGCGCTTTCCCCAGGGACACGGTAGGACCGGTCAGCGAGCCCGGTCAATGGAATCGGGTTGCAGGCCGTGTGCAGGATTTCAGGCGGCGCCGGGGCCGATCAGCGTCTCGATGTACGCGCCGATCCGCGCCACCGCCGCCGGGTCGGGGTCGGCGAACTGCACGCCGAGCTCGTCGCCCTCCTCGGCCTCGATGTGGCGGACCGCCCGGCCGCGCACCCGCACCTCGTCGGCGCCCAGGCGCAGGGTCAGGCCCAGCTCGGCGCCGACCGGCGGGCGCAGGCCGTCCTGGAAGCCGCAGCGCAGGCCGCTCACGGACAGGTCGAGCAGGTCGCCCTCGATCCGCCGGCCCAGGTACTCCACCGCGACCTTGCCCTCCACCGCCGCCCGGCTGTGGCCGCGCCGCTCCAGCCGGTCGGTGACCTGGGCCAGGGTCTCGATGCGGGCGATCGCCTCGCGGACGCTGCCGACGAGCGCCTCGACGGTGGCGCGTTGCCGTACCGCGACATCGCTGAGCGTCGCGGTGACGTCCCCGACCGCGTTCACCCCCTGGCTCATGTCCGTGATCACGCCGGACATGGCGGTGGTGTTGGCCCCGAGCGCGGAGACGGTCTCGGTGATCTCGGTGGTGGAGTCCTTGGTCTTCGAGGCCAGGTTCTTCACCTCGCCGGCCACGACGCTGAAGCCGCGCCCCGCCTCCCCGGCCCGGGCCGCCTCGATGGTGGCGTTCAGCGCGAGCAGGTTGGTCTGCCCGGCGACCCCGGCGATCAGGTTGGCGATCCCGTCGACCCGGCCGAGGCTGGTCGTGACCGCCTCGATGACCCCGCCGGCCTCGGCCGCGCGGTCGACCACGCCCCGGGTGACCCGGTCGGCCGAGGTCGCCTGCTGCTCGATCGCGTCGGCGGCGGCCATCACCGCGTCGGCCTGGAGCATGACGTTGCGCAGCTCGGACAGGACGGCCCCGGAGGTGTCGTCGATGACCTCGCCGGCCCGCCGCCGCACGGTCTGCTCGGCCAGCTGCTGGCGCACGTTCGTGGTCGTCAGCTGCGATTCCTTCGCGGCCCGCTCGTGCTGCAGCCTGAGCTCCTGCTCGTGCATCGCGTCGAGCATGGCGTCGATGGCCCGGCCCAGCTCGGCGATGTCGTCGCTGCCGGTGGGCCGCACCCGCAGCGCCCGGTCGCCCGAGCTGATGATCTCCGCCGTGGTACGCCGCAAAGGCCCGACCCGCCGCCGCAGCGAGGCCCGCAGCAGCCACAGCACGACCACCACGAGCACCAGGGTGACCGCGGCCACGAACGCGAACAGCTTCACCGCGGTGCTGCTGGCGGCGGCGTGGATCGGGCGGGCGGCGACCACCTCGAGCACCACCCGGCCGCCGTTCACGGTGGCGATCGTCGCGTCCATGGCGATGTGCCGGGCACCCGTGACGGCGGTGGCGATCGCGACGGTACCGAGCTGACTCTCCAGCTGCGGCTGGGCCTCGGCCCCGGCGCGGGCCCCGCTCGCCAGGGCCAGCGGCAGGTCGATCGCGGCGGCCAGGCGGGCGACCCGGTCCGCGTCGAGGCGCTTGAGCATGATCATGCCGCCGGCCGGGCTGCCCTCGCCGGTGTTGGGGAAGATGCCGACCCCGCAGAACAGGTACGGCGCGTCGGCCGACACGATCCCGCAGTTCGCGTCGCCCGCCTTGCCGGCCGGGTCGAAGAGCCGCTTGAGGACGGCGGCGTCGCGCAGCTGGGCCGGCGGCTCGCCGTACGCGTCGGCGCCGCTGGTCATCCCCCCGACCCGCAGCGAGCCGTCGGTGCCGACGCCGAGCAGCCCGTCCAGGTCGTTGACCGACTGCTGGGCCCCGGGCGGCAGGTCGGTGACCCAGCCGTCGGCGTCGGAGACCTGCACGTCGTGGAAGAGGTTGTCCCAGCTCGCGTTGGTGACGCCGAACGCACGCAGCAGCTGGGCCTGGCTGTCCAGGCCGATCCGGATGCGGTCCGCGTCCTGGGCCACCTGGCGGGCCTCGAGCCGCTCGAACGCCCCGGTGGTGATCAGCTGCATCACCAGGAACGCCGCGATCAGCCCGGCGAGCGCGGCGGCGACCGGCAGCAGGCGGCGTGTCGTCAGCCGCCGTCCGTCGAGACCCACGCAGTGCTGTTCGGCACCGCGCGGCCGGACCTGAGATCAGCCCGGACCTGAGATCACTCGCCGGCGGGCACCGCGTTCGTCCAGCCGCCCTCGACGATCCCGGCGCCGTCGCTCCACACGCCCCAGTCCACGATCTCCGGTTCGCGGACCATGGTCGGCCGCCCGGTGCGCACGGCCGGGTCGATCTCGGCGTCGGACATGCTCACCCCGTGCAGCCGCCGCGGGTCGGGCCAGGTGGTGACCGTGGACCAGATCAGCTCGGTGGCCTCGCCCCGGGTCAGCCGGTGCTTGACCACGAGGTGCCGCTCCACGCCGAACTCGCCGGCCAGGAACCGCTCGCGGGCCGCGGGCAGGCCGGCCCGGGCGGTCGCCACCGCCTCGTCCGCCTCGTTGCCGGGCTGCACGCCGAACAACTCGGCCGGCACCCGGGCCAGGAACTCCCCGGCCGAGTAGGCGAACCCCTCCGGCGGCCCGACGGTCAGCAGCGCGTCCGGCTCGGGCGCCCCGGGGTCGTCACGGTCGAGCCGGAGCCGCACGACGGCGGCGCGGGCCTGCGCGCCGGGGCCGGGCGGGTTGCCGTACGCGAGGGTGGCGTCGGCGGCGGTGACGGTCAGGTCGTCCGGGACGCGCACGAACGCCGCACCGGCCGCCCGCTCGACCGCCTGGGCCCAGCGCACCACCAGCGCCCGGGCGATCCCGGTGAGCGCGCTCGTCCAGGCCCGGCCCAGCGCCGGCGGCACGTCGAGCAGCTGCAGCTCCGGCAGCCCGAACCGGCCCAGCCCGCGGGTGATCATCGTGAGGCCGCGGTCGCCCTCGAACTGCGGGACGAGGACCCAGGCGCTCAGCGCGGACGTCCCGTCCGGGCGGGGCAGCGAGGCGAGGGCGGCGGCGGGGTCGAGGACCTGCGGGGTGTAGAGGTCGACGAGCGCGCCGCCGGTGTCGGCGGCGATCCCGGCCGCGACCGCGCGGGCGTGCCACTCGTGGGCGGGCGGCCAGCCGGGCCCGAACGCGGCCTGGACGACGACGAGGTGGGTCGCGGTGACCACGGCCCGAAGCGCCTCCGCCGGGCCGCCGAACATCCGCAGGTGCTCGACCGGCAGCGGCGGGGCGTCGGCCACCGGGCTCACGCCGACCTGCATCAGCGGGCCGTCGAGCATCCGGCGGACGGCCTCGCCGAGCGGGCCCTCGATCCGGGCGGCGGCCGCGCTCGCCGCCGCGGCCGGGTCGGCGGGCGGCCGGTCGGTCGCCACGACGTAGGTGGCCACCACGGTCTCGGGCACGCTGAGCACCATCTCCACGGGCGTCATCCTGACGCACCGCGGGCGGGCCGTCGACCGGGCTCGCCGTGGCGTACCGTCGCGTCGTGTTCCTGATCAGCGACAACACGGCCGGCGTGCACCCCGACGTGCTCGCCGCGATCGCCGAGGCCAACGCCGGGCACCTGCCCTCCTACGGGCTCGACCCGGTCACCGCGCGCGCCGAGGCCCTGTTCCGGGCCCACTTCGGCGAGCGGGCGGAGGCGGTCCTGGCCGTCACCGGCACCGCCGCGAACGTGATCGCGCTGGCCGCGCTGGTCCGCCCGTACGAGACGGTGCTCGCCGCGGCCACCGCCCACATCGTGTCCGACGAGTGCGCGGCCCCGGAGCGGTTCCTCGGCGGGCGGCTCACCACCGTGCCCACCCCGGACGGCAAGCTGACCCCGGACCAGGTGGCCGCGTTCGCCCAGTTCGGCGACCCGCCGCACTCCCCGCTGCCCCGGGCCGTGTCGCTCGCCCAGCCCACCGAGCTGGGCACCCTGTACTCCGTGGCCGAGATCCGCGCCCTGGCCGACACGGCGCACGCGCACGGGCTGCGGCTGCACGTCGACGGGGCCCGGCTGGCCAACGCGGCCGCCGCGCTCGGCACCGGCCTGGCCGAGGCGGCCGGGGACGCCGACGTGATCTCCTTCGGCGGCACCAAGAACGGGGCGCTGGCCGCCGACGCCGTGGTCTTCCTCGATCCGCAGCTCGCCGGGCCGCGCAGGCTGCTGCAGAAGCAGGCCATGCAGCTGCTGAGCAAGGGCCGGTTCACGGCGGCGCAGTTCGTGGCGCTGCTCGAGGGAGACTTGTGGCGTACCAATGCGGCCCATGCGAACGCGATGGGGCACCGGATCGCCGAGGCGGTGACGGCGGTGCCCGGCGCCGAGATCGTCCTGCCGGTGCAGACGAACGCGGTGTTCGCCACGCTGCCGCCGCACGACGACCCGCGGCTCGCCCGATTCGGGGCCGGATCGCCGCCAAGGCGCTACATGTCGGCCTTTGACACGACCGATGCGGATATCGCGGCATTCTCCGCCGCCCTTTCCGCGGCGTTCATCCGTTGATCGTCCGACTCGGACGTGCGGCCGATGCCCGGCGGCGGACTGCCTCCATACATTGAGCCGGTGACCTCCGCGGGGCACCGGCTCGGCATCGACATCGGGACCGCCACGACCGTCGCGGCCCTGGCCGGGCCCGACGGCAACGTCCGCACGTTCCGGCTCGACTCCGACCTGCCCGCGACCGGCCCGGTCGAGCCCGAGCCGGTCGCCGCGCTGCTGACCCGGGTCGTCGGGGCGGTCTCCCCCGGCTACGACGGCCCGCTGACCCTGACCCACCCGGCCGCGTGGCGCCCCGACCGCCGCCGGGTCCTGGCCGACGGGGCCCGCCTGGCCGGCCTCGGCGAGCCCGAGCTGGTGCCGGAGCCGATCGCCGCCGCCCGGTACTGCACCGCGATCCTCGGCCACCGCGTCCCCGACGGCGGCTGCCTCGTCGTCTACGACCTCGGCGCCGGCACGTTCGACGTCACCGTGGTCCGCCAGGCCGCCGACGGGTTCACCATCGCCGCCGCGGGCGGGCTGCTCGACGCGGGCGGCCTCGACCTCGACGCGGCCGTCGTCCGGCTGGCCCGCACCCGCACCGGCCCGGTCGAGGCCTGGGACCGGCTGGACCGCCCGCGCATCCCGGAGGAGGCGGCGGCCCGGCTGCGGCTGTGGCACGAGGCCCGGGTGGCCCGCGAGCGGCTCAGCGACTCGCCGACGGCCGAGCTGTACATCCCGTTCGCCGGCCCCGTCACGCTGCACCGCGACGAGTTCGAGATGGCGGCGGCGGCACTTGTGGACCGTACCGTCGAAGGCACCTTGGCCGTGCTGCGCGAGGCCTTCATCTCCCCGCAGGACATCGCCGGGGTCTTCCTGGCCGGCGGCGTGACGCGCATGCCGCTGGTGGCCGGGATGGTGTACCGCGCGCTGCGCCTCGAACCGCTCACCGCCGAGCACCCCGACGTCGCCGTCGCGTGCGGCGCCGTGCGCCCGGCGACCCGCCCCGGCCCGGCCCTCGCGCCGCCGACCGCCGCCCGCCCGCGGCTCAAGCCCGCGCTGTTGCGCACGTTCTCGCCCGGCGGCATCGTGCGCGGCGCCTCCCCGGTCAACGCGATCGCCGTGAGCCCCGACGGCCGGCTGGTCGCCGCGGGCAGCGACGACCGCAAGGTCCGGGTCTGGGACCTCGGCACCGGCCAGGTCCGGCACACGCTGACCGACCACGACGGCCCGGTCCGCGCGGTCGCCTTCTCCCCCGACGGCACCCTGCTCGCCTCGGGCGGCGCCCACCCCCGCAAGCCCGCCCGCGCGGTTCGCGTCTGGCACACCGACGAGGGCCGCCGCCGCAACGTCTTCGACGCCGACGCGGGCGGCCCGTCCGCGCTCGCCTTCCACCCGGCCGGGCGCGTGCTGGCCGCCGCCGGCCTCGACGGCGTGCTGCGCCTCTTCGACCTCATCGACGGCCGCGTCTCCCTGGTCGGCGAGGGCCCGGCGCTGCACGCGGTCGCCTTCAGCCGCGACGGCGCCGCCCTGGCCACCGGCGACGACGGGGGCCGGGTCATGCTGCAGCACCAGTCCGTCACGCCGTTGCGCGGCCACCGGGGCGCGGTCCTGGGCGTGGCGTTCACGGGCTCGCTGCTGGCAAGTGCCGGCGCCGACGGTACCGTCCGGCTCTGGGACGGCTCCGCCGGTCTCGTCCTCGCGGGGCACACCGAGCCGGTGACCTCGGTGACGTTCGACCCCGCGGGGACGCTGCTGGCCAGTGCGGGGCTCGACTCGACGATCCGGCTGTGGGACGCCTCGACCGGGGCGCACCTGCACACGCTGGACGGGCACGACGGGGCGGTGCACGCGCTTGCCTTCACGCCGGACGGCGGAATTCTGACCTCGGCGGGCGCGGACGGCGCGGTCCGGCTGTGGAACCTCGCCGTGCGCACCTGACGCGCGGCGCGGCGCGGTTCCTTTTCACATGCCGCGAAGTCCCGCGTCGGGGCGGCAAAAGTACGCGCACGTCACGGCAGTTCGGGCCGTAACCAGGGCCGTCACGCGCCCCGGAAGTTCACCGCGCGCACGCCTCCCGGAAGACAAACAACCATGATCTTGTATTTGTCGATATACACGATGTGGCGTCATCCCTGCCCATGAAGGGGGAATCAGCACATGTCGATTCGTCGGGTGGTGTTCGCGCTGGCGACCACCGCCCTCGTCGCCACCGGCCTCACCGCCGCGGCGTCGCAGGCCGAGGCCGCCACGAGCGTCCCGCGCTTCGACCACATCGTCCTGGTGATGTTCGAGAACAAGGCGTACTCCCAGATCAGCGGCTCCAGCTCGGCCCCGTACTTCAACTCCCTGGCGAGCCAGGGTGCGAAGTTCACCAAGTCGTACGCGATCACGCACCCGAGCCAGCCGAACTACATCGCGCTGTTCTCGGGCTCCACCCAGGGCGTGAGCAACGACGACTGCCCGAAGAACTTCACCGGCACCAACCTGCAGTCCCAGCTGTCGGGCGCCGGCCTGTCGTTCAAGGGCTACTCGGAGTCGATGCCGTCCAACGGGTACACCGGCTGCTCGAGCGGCACGTACCAGCGCAAGCACAACAGCTGGGTCGACTTCTCCAGCGTGCCCGCGGCGTCGAACCTGACGTACGCGAGCTTCCCGTCGTCGTCGAACTACGCCTCCCTGCCGACGGTCGCCTTCGTCACGCCGAACATGTGCAACGACATGCACGACTGCTCGGTGGGCACCGGCGACAGCTGGCTGAAGAGCAAGCTCGACGCGTACGCGCAGTGGGCCAAGACGCACAACAGCCTGCTGATCGTCACGTTCGACGAGGACAACCGCCTCGCCCTGAACCAGATCTTCACGGTCTTCGTCGGCGCGCACGTCAAGACCGGCTCGTACCCCGAGAAGATCAACCACTACAACGTCCTGCGCACGATCGAGGGCGCGTACGGCCTCCCCGGCATCAACGGCGCGGCCTCCCTCTCCCCGATCACGGACGTCTGGAACTGATCCGCCGCGGGCGCCCTGCCGCACGGGGCGCCCGCACCCCCTTCTGAGAGGCCAGCGTGTACCTGTCCACAGTGGACAAACCGGCCACCGGTCCGGCGGCGGCGGGCTCCCGCAGGTCCCGCATCGCCGTCACGGTGCTCGCCCTCGGCACGGTGAGCCTGATCACCGACATCTCGTCGGAGATGGTGACCGCGATCCTCCCGCTGTACCTCATGCTGGGCCTGCACCTCGGCCCGCTCGGCTACGGCGTGGTCGACGGCCTGTACACGGGCGCGACCGCCCTGCTGCGCGTGGCCGGCGGCTACCTCGCCGACCGCATCCGCCGCCGCAAGGTCGTCGCGCTGGCGGGCTACGGCATCTCGGCCGTGGCCAAACTGGGCCTGCTCGCCGCGGGCTCGTCGGTCCCGCTGCTCAGCGGCGTGATCGTCGCCGACCGCGCGGGCAAGGGCCTGCGCACCGCCCCGCGCGACGCGCTCATCACGCTGTCCACGCCGCCGGACCGCCTGGGCCGCGCCTTCGGCGTGCACCGCGCGATGGACAGCGTGGGCGCGTTCTTGGGCCCGCTGGCCGCGGTGGCGGTGCTGGGCGCGTCGGCCCAGTCGTTCGACGCGGTCTTCGTGACCAGCTTCTGCGTGGCCGCCCTGGGCGTGTTCGTCCTGGCCACGTTCGTCCCGGACCACCGCGGCCCGGCTTGGCTCGCGCCCACCCCGTCGGACGGGCAGTCGCCACCACGCGAGGCCCAGGGCGACCGAGGCGGCGATGAACACCGGGCCGCGGGCGCCGCGGAGACCACCGCGAGCCGCACCGCGACCGTCGCCTCCACCACGCACCAGCACGGGGCGACCACCGCCGACCGATCCGCGGCCACCACCGCGGAGCAGCACGCAGCAACCACCGCGAGCCGAACCGCGACCGTCGCCTCCACCACGCACCAGCACGGGGCGACCACCGCCGACCGATCCGCGGCCACCACCGCGGAGCAGCACGCAGCAACCACCGCGAGCCGAGCCGCGACCGTCGCCACGGACCAGCACGGGACGGTCACCGCGCACCGCCCTGCGGCGACCACCGCGCCGGGGTTCAGCGCAGCCGCCGGGAGGCCACCCGTCGACGGGACGCCGCCGTGCGCCGCGGGGCCGCACGCCGCCGGCCACGCCGAGCACGCGGGCGCCTGCCTGTTCGCCGCTCCGCCGTCACCGCCGTCACCGCCGCCGACCGGCGCCGTCGTGGGCCCGCGCGACGGCGACCCGATCCCGCGCGATGCTCACGACGACCGCGGCGGCAACGGCCCGCGCAACGACCACGCCACCGCGATCATCGACCCGGGCTCGGTCGCAGCGCGCGGCTGGACCGACGATCACTCACCGAGCAAGAACCACCACCTCCAGGACGTCGACCGCACGCCGGGCGGCGACGGGACTCGATCCGCCGCCGACAGGCACGCCGGCGACCGGGCGCGAGCCACCAGCGGGCACGACGACAGCAGCGGGAATGCAGACGGAAACGTAGGCGGGAACGGGAAACCGGCGAAGGGTGTCTCGGTGCGGGCCGCCGACCGCTCGCTCAACGGCGACGGAACCCGCGCCGCCGACGAGACGCACACCGGGGACCAGGCGCGGGCCACCAGCGGGCATGACGACAGCGGCGTGAACGGCAATGAGCGTGTAGGCGGGAACGGGAAGCCGGCGAAGGGTGTGTCGGTCCGGGCGGCTGCCGCGCTGTTGCAGCGGCGGGACTTCCGGCTCGTCGTGCTCGCCGCCACGGTCATGGGGCTGGCCACCATCGGCGACGGGTTCGTGTATCTGGTGCTGCAGCGCCAGCATGACGTGGCCGCCGGGTGGTTTCCGCTGCTCGCGGTCGGGACGAATCTCGCCTATCTCCTCCTCGCGGTGCCGTTGGGGCAGCTTGCCGATCGGGTCGGTCGGGCCAAGGTCTACCTCGGCGGGTTCGGGGCGCTCATCCTCGTGTACCTGCTGCTCGGCGCCGGGCTCAGCGGCACGCCCGCGCTGTGGGTCACGGTGGGGCTGTACGGGACGTTCTATGCGGCCACCGACGGGGTCCTGATGGCCGTGGCCGGGCCGCTGTTGCCCGCGGCGTTGAAGACCACCGGGATCGCGCTGGTGCAGAGTGGGCAGTCGCTGGCATATCTCGGCTCCTCGGTGCTGTTCGGGCTGGCCTGGCAACTCTGGGGGGCCGGGCCGGCGCTCCTCGCCGCCTCCGTCGTCGCCCTCGCCGCCCTCCTCCTCGTAGCCACCATTCTCCTCAGAGGTACGACAAAACATGCGTAAGATCTTGTCGACGTCGATCGTTGCCGCCCTGCTCGCCGGCGGGGCCGGGGTCTACATCCACGAAGCGGCGCATCGCAACGATGCCGAGGCGGCGGCGGCCGAGCAGGTCGACATCACCGGCCCCGGGCAGATCCTGGTGCGCAGTACCGCCGACGGCTCGATGGGGCACGTCGCGCTCGTGGACCCGAAGACCGGGCAGCGCAAGGTTTCCGGCGTCAGCTGCAATCGCGTGTACGCGGCCGCGGGGACGGGGATCTGCCTGCGGCCGGACGGGCCGCTCAGCACGTACCAGATCGCGATCCTGGACCGGAATCTCAAGGAGCGCGACGCCTATCCGATGGTCGGGGTGCCGAACCGGGCCCGGGTCTCCGACGACGGGCGGGTCGTGACGTGGACGGCGTTCGTGACCGGGGACTCGTACAACGGCGGGCAGTTCTCCACGCGCGTCGGGGTGCTCGACGCCGAGTCGGGGGACGTGCTCGCCGACACGCTGGAGACCTATGCGCTCACCCGGGACGGGAAGCCGTACCAGGCGGCCGACGTCAACTACTGGGGCGTCACCGTGGCCAAGGACGACCGCACGTTCTACGCCACGATGTCAACCGCCGGGCATCGGTACCTCGTGCAGGGCGACTTCACCGCCCGCACCGTGCGCACCCTCGCCGAGAACGTCGAGTGTCCGTCGCTGTCGCCCGACGGTACGCGGATCGCGTTCAAGCAGGCGGTGGACGGCGACCCGGTGAAGGGCTGGCGGCCGGCCGTGCTCGACCTGGCCACGCTCCACCCGACGGTGCTGGCCGAGACACGGTCGGTCGACGACCAGATCGCGTGGCTGGACGACCGGACCGTCATGTACGCGCTGCCCCGCGACAGCAATCGCGCCGGAGATCACGCCGATGTGTGGCGCGCGAACGCCGACGGCAGCGGATCGACGAGCGTGCTCGTGGCGGATGCCGAATCGCCCGCGGCGATCCGGTGACAAACGGGCCTACCGGAGAGTAACTTGACCGGATGCGAACGCTGGTGCTGCTCGTCGCGGCCGTGGGGATCCTGCTGGAAGGGCTGCTCATCGGGGTCACGCTGTTCGCGCTCGGTGGGGTGATCGACGCCTACTCGATGTCGCTGGGCGGGGCCGATCCGTCCATGGCGCAGGTCGCTCTGAAGATCCTCGGCGTGGTACTGGCCGTGCTCCTGGTCGTCCTCGCCGCCGGCCTCGCCGCGGCGGCGGCCCGGGACCGGCACGCCCGGCGGATGGCGTTCATCGCCATGGTGTTCCAGTGTCTCGTCGTGGTGATCGCGGGGCTGGCGCTCGGGTGGGCCGTGTTCGCCGGCACCCTGCTGGTGCTGGGGACCCTGATGTACGCGCTGCTCGACGACACACAGCAGACCGCCACCCACTGACGAACCACGGCAGGTGGCATGCTTGCCCGGTGCGGATCACCACCCTGGGCGAGCTGGCCCTCGACGGCCGTCCGGTGCGCGGTGAGCGGCTCGCCGCCGTCGTCCGCGCGCTCGTCGACGCCCGCGGCCGCACCGTCACCCCGGCCGCGCTGGCCGAGGCGGTGTGGGGCGGCGCTCCCCCGGAGGACGCGGCCGGGGCCGTCCACGCGCTGATCGCACGCGCCCGCAAGCTCGGGCTGCCGGTGGCCGCGGTGCCGGGCGGCTACAAGGTGGCCGCCGAGGACGTGGAGCCGGATACGGTACTGGCCAGAGCCCGCCTCGAAGCCGCCCGCCGCACGAAGGACGCCGCGGCCGCCGCCGAGGCCCGCGAGCTGTTCCCCAAGTCCCCCGACCTCGGCGACGACGCCACCGCCACGCTGTTCGCCGACGTCACCGCCGCGCGGGCCGAGGCCGGCGCCGGCCTCGCGGACCTCGAGGCCGACCTGCGGGCGCTGGTCGAGCGCATCCCGCCGCACGAGCCGTCCGCGGCGCTGCTGATGCGGCTGCTCGCCGGGGCCGGGCGGCAGGCCGAGGCGCTCGCCGTGGCCGAGCGGCTGCGGGAGACGCTGGCCGAGCAGTACGGCACGGATCCCTCCCCGGTCGTCGCCGACGCGCACCTGGCCGTCCTGCGCGGCGAGCTGGCCCCGCCGCCGCAGCACCAGCAGCAGGCGGCGCCGCGGCGCAAGAAGCCGCTGCCGCCGGCGTGGCGGCGGGCCACCACCGCGATGGTCGGGCGGGACCGCGACCTGGCCACCATCCAGCGGGCGCTCGGCGAGGGGCCGCTCGTCACCGTGGTGGCCGTCGGCGGGGCCGGCAAGACCCGGATCGCGGCCGAGGTCGCCCGGCGGGCCGCGGACGCCGGCGGGCCGGTGCACGTCGTCGAGCTGGCCGGCGTGCGCGCCGACGCCGAGGTGCTCCCCGCGGTGCTGGCGGTGTCCGAGCCGCCGCTCGGGGCGCCCGAGATCCCGACGACGGCCGAGCGGCTGGCCGAGCTGTCCGGGCTCCTGGTCCTCGACAACTGCGAGCACGTGCTGGCCGGGGCCGCGCAGGCCGTCGCCGAACTGCTCGAGGCCGCGCCCGACGTCGCCGTGCTGGCCACCAGCCGCGCCCCGCTCGGCGTGTACGGCGAGCTCGTCCACCGCCTCCCCACGCTCGACGACGACGCCGCGGTCGCGCTGCTCACCGCCCGCGCCCAGGCGGGCGGGGCGGTGATGGCGGCGGGCACCGGCGGTACAACCGAGCTGTGCCGCCGTTTGGACAACCTGCCGCTCGCGCTGGAGCTGGCGGCGGCCCGGCTGCGGCACATGCCGATCGAGGACGTGCTGGCCGGGCTGGACGACCGGTTCGGGCTGCTCGACGACGCCCTGCGCGGCCTGCCCGACCGGCATGCGAGCCTGTGGGCGATGGTCGACTGGTCCCGCGAGCTGCTCGGCCCCCGGGAGCGCGAGCTGCTGGAACGCCTCGCGGTGATCCCGGCCCCGTTCACCCGCGACGTCGCCGCGGCAGTGTCCGGGCAGACGGAGAACGGCCGGAGCGCCGCCGCCGGGGTGTCCGGGCAGACCGAGACCGGTCTCGCGGTGCGGCTCGCCGCGCTGGTCGAGCAGTCGCTGCTGGTGCTGGAGGACGGCCACCGGTACCGGATGCTGGAGACGGTCCGCGAGTACGGCGAGGCGCGGCTGGCGGCGTCCGGCGGGCGGGATGCGGCGATGGACGGCCTCGTCGCCTGGGCCCGGGCCGAGGCGGTGCGCCTGCACGCCGAGTTCATCGGGCCCGGGCAGCTGGCCGCGTTCGCCCGCTGCGGCGCCGAGCAGGACAACCTGGTGGCGGCGCTGCGCCGGGCCATCGGGCGGGACGAGCCGGCGGCGGTCGACATCGCGGTGCCGCTGTTCCACCTGTGGACGGTGCGCGGCCTGCACGGCGAGGCGAACCCGTGGGCCACGGCGCTGCTGCACGTCGACGATCCGGTGGCCCGCGGGCAGTACCGGCTGGTGGAGACGGCCGACCCGGACCGGCTCACCTGGCTGTGCCTGCTGGGCGGGCTCAACGCGTTCGCGGTCGACGCGCACCGGGTGTTCGTGGTCGCGCGGCGGACGCTCGCCCGGATCACCGCGGCCGGGCTCTCCGGGCGGGTCTCACCGCGCGCGGCGGCGCTCGCGCAGATGCTGCCCGCGCTCGGCGACCAGCACATGGACGAGGCGCTCGTGGCGGCCGGGATGCTCATCGCCCAGCCGGACCCGTACGGGCAGGGCTTCGGGCTGTTCCTGCGCGGCGTGATCCGCGAGAACCGGGGCGAGATCCGCGGGCCGGAGGAGCGCACCGCCGACGCCGAGCGGGCCTACCGGGCCTTCGAGGCGGCCGGGGACCACTGGGGCATGGCGATGGCGGCCCAGATGATCGGCTCGCAGGGCGGCCCGGACAGCGCGGACTGGCTGCGGCGCGGGGCCGGGCACATGGAGCTGCTCGGTGCGGCCGACGACGCGGGCTCGATCCGGGTCCTGCTCGACGCCCAGCTGGCCCAGCAGGGCGACGACGCGGCGGCCGAGCGGCTGGCCGAGGTGGCCCGGATGCAGCCGCCGCTGCCGGCGGCCGGGATGCAGGTGATGGACCCCGCCCAGGCGAACCTCGGGCTGGCCCAGCACGCCTGGCTGCGCGGCCGGGCGCGGGACGCGGTCGCCTACGCCGAGCGCTCGGCCGCGATCGCCGAGGCCATCGACCTGCCGGTGCCGCAGGCCCGGGTGGCGTTCAGCGTCGCCGCGGCCGCGTTCACCCTGCGGGCCCACGGCCGGGACGGGGCCGAGCGGGCCGCGGGGCACCTCGACCGGGTTCGCGAGGACGCGCTGAGCACCCAGGACGTGCCGTCGATGGGCGTGTGGGCGCTGGGCGTGGCCGCGCTGGCGGCGCATCTGGGCGACGTGGACGGGGCGCGGGAGCTGTGGGCGCTGGGCGTGCGGTGCTCGGCCTACCCGGCGCAGTTGTTCGAGCTCGGCGGGGATGCGGTGCTGGACCGGGCACTGGACCGTACACCCGAAGCGCCCTTGGGACCGGAGCCCGGCGAATGGCGGACGCGGCCGATGACCGAGGTCAACGACCGCATCCGCGCACTGTCCGGCGGGCATCTTCAGACCTTGCGGCGGTAGGCCCGCAGCGCCAGCGGCATGAAGATCGCGACGAGCGCCGCCGACCAGCCCAGCGTCCACCACACGTGCACGCCATAGCCGGGGGTGCCCAGGAACAGCCCGCGCATCGCCTCGACCAGGTGGGTGAGCGGGTTGTTGCGCACGAAGCCCTGCATCCAGCTGGGCAGCGTCCCGGTGCCGACGAACACGTTGGAGGCGAAGGTCAGCGGCAGCACGATCAGGAAGCAGATGCCCTGCACGGCGCCGGAGGTGCGGGCCAGCATGCCGATGAGCACCGGCGCCCAGGACAGCGACAGGCCGAACACCACCGCGAGCAGCGCGCCGGCGACCGCGTGCAGCGGGTCGGAGCCGATCCGGAAGCCCAGGATGTAGGCGAACGCGAAGGTCGAGACGGTGACCAGGACGTAGCGGACCACGTCGCCGAGCACCGCGCCGATCAGGGGTGCGGCCCTGGGGATGGGCAGCGACCGGAACCGGTCGAAGATGCCCTTCTCGATGTCGGTGTTGAGGTTCACGCCGATCGAGATGGCGCCCATGGCGATCGTCTGGGCGAGGATGCCCGGCATCACGAACTGCAGGTAGTCGTGGGTGGAGCCGGAGATCGCGCCGCCGAAGATGTACACGAAGATGATCATGAACAGGGCGGGCTGGATGGTGACGTCGATCAGCTGCTCGGGCGTGCGCATGGTCTTGATCAGGCTGCGCTTGGTGAGTTCCAGGGAGTGCCGGATCAGCTTGAACGGCTTCGGGGCGGGGCGGACGGTGCTGAGCGTGCTGGTGAGCGTGGTCATGCCGGGACCTCCACGGGCTTGGACGTGAGCGAGAAGAAGACCTCGTCGAGCGAGGGCAGGTGCAGGGAGAGCTCGGTGACGGCGATGCCCTCGGCGGTGAGCTTGGCGACGGCCTCGGCCATCGCGGCGTCGCCGGAGACGGGCACGGCCAGGACGCCGGCGCGGATCTGGTCGGCCGCGGCGCCGGAGGAGACCATGGTGAGGATCTCGGCCGCGCGGGGCAGGTCGCGCTCGTCGGACGGGCGGACCTCCAGGGTCTGGCCGCCGACGATCCGCTTGAGCCGCTCCGGGGTGTCGTTGGCGATGACCCGGCCGTGGTCGATGACCGTGATCTCGTCGGCCAGGGCCTCGGCCTCCTCCAGGTACTGCGTGGTCAGCAGCACCGTGGACCCCTCGCGGACCAGCGTGCGGACCACGTCCCACATGCCCTCGCGCTTGGCCGGGTCGAGGCCGGTGGTCGGCTCGTCGAGGAAGATCACGTCGGGCCGGCCGACCAGGCTCGCGGCCAGGTCGAGGCGGCGGCGCATGCCCCCGGAGTAGGTCTTGGCCGGGCGGTCGGCCGCGTCGGTCAGGTCGAACCAGGCCAGCAGCTCGGCGGCGCGGGCCCGGGCGCCCTTGCGGCCCAGGTCGAGCAGGCTGCCGAAGAGCACCAGGTTCTGCCGGCCGGTGAGGTCCTCGTCGACCGAGGCGTACTGCCCGGTCAGCCCGATCGAGGCCCGCACCTTCTCGGCCTGGTGGACCACGTCGAACCCGGCGATGCGGGCGCTGCCGCCGTCGGGGCGGATCAGCGTGGACAGGATGCGCACGGCAGTGGTCTTGCCGGCGCCGTTGGGACCGAGCACGCCGTGCACGGTCCCGCGCGGAATGACCAGGTCGACGCCCTGCAGGGCCTTCGTCTGGCCGAAGTGCTTGACGAGGCCCGTCGCCTCGACCATCACATCGTTCGTCATGCCAGGAACTTTGCGCCGGTCCGCCGACACGCCCCCGACACGCGACCGATATCCCCCGACACCGGCCCGACGTGCATTGCGACGGTACCGTGACCGCTCATGAGCGACACCCAGGTCAGTCGGGGCCGCAGGGTCGGCCGGCGGGTCGGGCGGCTGCTGGGCCGTGTGCTGACCGGCATCCAGCCACCCGAGCGGCTGCCGGCCCTCCTGCCGCGCCCGGAGGAGGACGCGGCGATCATGGACTGCGCACTGTACGTGCGCGGCAGCCGCCAGCCGGGCCGCCCCGCCTTCGCCGACGCCTACGCGCTGGCCCGCCGCCGGCGCAACGGGTTCGTCTGGCTCGGCCTGTACGAGCCCAGCTGGTCGCAATTCACCGCGATCGCCGAGGCGGTCGGGGCCGACGAGGCCGTGGTCGACAAGACCCTGGACGTGGAGCGCCGCCCGGCCATCGAGCGGCGCGGCGACGTGACGGTGCTCACCCTGCGCACGGCCCGCTACGTCGAGCACGCCGAGCTGACGGCGACCTCCGAGGTGGTCGACACCGGCGCGGTCACCCTGCTCATCGGCTCGCACTTCGTGGTGTCGGTCCGCCACGGCGGGGCCGGCGCCCTGGCCGACGTCCGCGAGGGGCTGCAGCGCCGGCCGAGCCTGCTGGGCATGGGCCCGTGGTCGGTCGGCTTCGCGGTGATCGAGCGGATGGTCGAGGTCTACCACGACGTGGCGACCCGGGTGGAGCAGGACGTGGAGAAGCTGGAGGAGACCGCGTTCCTGCGCCAGGGCGGCTGCGACGTGCAGCAGATCTACCAGCTCAAGCGGGAGCTGGTGGAGTTCAAGCGGGCGGTGCTGCCGCTGCAGGCCCCGATGCGGCTCATGACGGAGATCACCTCCGAGCTTCCGCCGGGTCTGCGACAGCACTTCGGCGACGTCCTGGCCAGACTCAACCAGGTGGTGGACCGCGTCGGCACGTACAACGAGCTGCTCGACTCGATCCTGCAGGCCAGGCTGGCGCAGGTCGGCCTGGACCAGAACAATGACATGCGCAAGATTGCCGCCTGGGCCGGCCTGGCCGCGGTGCCGACGGCGATCGCCGGGGTCTACGGCATGAACTTCGAGCACATGCCGGGGCTGTCGTGGCGCTGGGGGTTCGGCGCGGTGGTGCTCGTCATGACCGCGGGAATGCTGGTGTTGTACCGCCTGTTCCGCAAGTCCAAATGGCTGTGACGGATTGACTGAGGGGTCATGACCACCGCACCCGAGTACGTCCTGCCGGCCCGGGTCGACAGCCCGGAACCGAAGGAGCGCCCCGGCGGCCCGATCGGGCGCTGGCTGCTGCAGCACCGGGTGGCCCCGGTCGGCCCGGAGAGCGACGAGAGCCACGCCAAGCCGCAGGCCTGGTGGAAGGTGATGTCGCTGACCGGCGTGGACTACTTCTCCACGCTGTCCTACCTGCCCGCCATCGCCGCCCTGGCCGCGGGCGCCCTGTCGCCGCTCGCGACCCTGCTCATCGTCGGGCTGACGCTGCTGGGGATGCTGCCGATGTACCGGCGGGTGGCCCGGGAAAGCCCGCACGGCCAGGGCTCCGTGGCGATGCTGGAGCACCTCCTGCCGTTCTGGCGGGGCAAGATCTTCGTGCTGGTCCTGCTCGGCTTCGTCGCCACCTCGTGGATCATCACGATCACCCTGTCGGCCGCCGACGCCTCGGTGCACGTCAGCGAGAACCCGATGTTCCCGGGCTTCCTGCACGGCCACGAGGTCGTCATGACCATCGTGCTGCTGCTGATCCTGGGCTTCGTGTTCCTGCTCGGCTTCAGTGAGGCGGTCGCCGTGGCGATCCCCCTCGTCGCGGTGTTCCTGCTGCTCAACGCCATCATCGTGGTCGTCGGGTTCGTGGACGTGTTCACCACCGCCGGGGCGCTGTCGGGCTGGACGCACGCGCTGACGAGCGAGCACGGCGGCGGGTTCGGGCTGCTGCTGCCGGCCCTGGTCGCGTTCCCGTCGCTGGTGCTGGGCCTGTCCGGCTTCGAGACCGGCGTCAGCATGATGCCCCTGGTCGCCGCGGACGGCAAGACGGCCGAGGAGCGCCGCGCCGCGCGCCTGGCCAACACGAAGAAGCTGCTCACGGTCGCGGCCGGGATCATGTCGGTGTACCTGATCGCGACCAGCTTCATCACCACCGTGCTCATCCCCGCGAAGGAGTTCGAGGAGGGCGGGGCGGCGTCCGGGCGGGCGCTGGCCTACCTGGCCCATGAGAAGCTCGGCGACGCGTTCGGCACCGTCTACGACATCAGCAGCGTGCTCATCCTGTGGTTCGCGGGCGCGTCGGCGATGGCCGGCCTGATCAACATCATCCCGCGCTACCTGCCCTCCTACGGCATGGCGCCGGAGTGGGGCCGCGCGGTGCGCCCGATCGTGCTGGTGTACACCGCGATCAGCATCATCATCACGATCGCCTTCGGGGCCGACGTCAACGCCCAGGCCGGCGCCTACGCCACGGGCATCCTGGCGATGATGGTCTCCGGGGCCGTGGCCGTGACGATCTCGGCGTTCCGGGCCGGCCAGCGGGTCGCGGGGACCGCGTTCACGGTGCTGACCCTGATCCTGTTGTACGCCCTGGGCGCCAACGTCATCGAGAAGCCCGACGGCATCCTCATCTCGGCCGTCTTCATCGCCGGGATCATCGTCGTGTCGCTGGTGTCGCGGGTCAGCCGCACCACCGAGCTGCGCACCGACGCGATCGAGTTCGACGACACCGCCCGCCGCTTCGTCACCGAGTCGATCGCGCACGACGGGGAGCTCAACATCGTGGCGAACCGGCGGGAGGCCGGGGACAGCGCGGAGTACCAGGGGAAGGAGTCGGAGCAGCGGGGCATCAACCCGGTGCCGGGCCGGGCCGACATCATCTTCATGGAGGTCGAGGTCGTCGACCCGTCACAGTTCTCCGGCACCCTGCGGGTGCGCGGGGTCGAGGTCGGCGAGTACCGGGTGCTGCGCACCGAGAGCCCGGCCGCTCCCAACGCGATCGCCGCCGTGCTGCTCGCCCTGCGGGACGCCACCGGGGTCCGCCCGCACGCATACTTCGAGTGGGCGGAGGGCAGCCCGCTCACCCATCTGTTCCGGTACCTCTTCCTGGGCCGCGGCGACACGGCGCCGGTCGTGCGGGAGATCATCCGCTCGTCCGAGCCGGATCCGGCCAAGCGCCCGGGCATCCACGTCGGGGGGTAGGCCGCCATGCCGGACCCGGGGGCGCGCTGGCAGTTGCTGACCTGGGACGAGGAGGAGTCCGCGCCGGCCGCGTGCCGGGCCGTCGACGGGCTCTTCGCGGGCGCGCCGCCGCCTCCGGCGATCGAGCGGTACACCCTGCTGGGCGTGGTCCCGGCCGGACCCCTGGCCGCCGTCACGCTCGGCACCTGGCTCGGCAACGTGCACGTCGAGGACGCCACCGAGGACCCGGCGACCGCGCCGCTGCTGGTCGACCTGACGGTGCTCGGGGTGCTGCCGTCGAACCTGGCGCCCGGCCTGCTCGACATCGACCTCGAGGGGCGGCTCCACCCGGCCGACCGCGCCATCGCCGACCGCCGCCCGGGCCCCGGCGGGTTCCGGCTCAGCGGCGGCCCCGGCGGCCTGGCCCGGCTCGGCCGCTGCATCGACGTCGGCGGGGTGTTCCGGGAACGCCCGGCGCCGCCCGCCCACGACGTGGTGCTGCGCGGCTGCCGGCCCGGCCCGGTGCTGGCCCTCGCGGCGCGGGCGCAGACCGAGGGGCGCTTCCGGGACACCGGATTCCAGGCCACCGTGTACTGCACGGGCCCGCTCGGCCTCGCCAGCACCCACACCGAGCTGGACGGCCGCGTGGCGCGCAGCGTCGTGTCGGGCGACGGCCTGGTCGACGTCACGCTGGTCGACGCGCTCACCGATCCCCTGCCGGCCGGGGCGGCGGCGATCTGGGCCCTGTGGCAGGCGGGCGGGCCCGGCGAGGCGAACCGGTGGTCCGGCTACGACCGGGAGCTGCGCGACGCCTGGTGCCAGGCCGCGCTCAGCCACCACCGGCAGAGCGGCCCGGACCGCCCGCCCGGCGCCACCGTGCACCTCGACGGGCGGCACGTCACCGACGCCGAGGGCTTCTACTGCGCGCTCGGCGAGGCGGTCAACGGCCCCGGCGGGTACTTCGGCGCCCACCTCGACGCGCTCGAGGACTGCCTGCGCGGCGGTTTCGGCCTGGCCGCGCCGTTCCGCCTGGTCTGGCACGCCGCGGGGGTCGCCCGGGAGCACCTGACCGGCGGCTACGACCGGATGCGGTGGGCGCCCGGCATCACCCTCGACACGCTCGTCGATGTGCTGGAAAACCATGACGTGGACGTCGAGCTGCGCTGATAGGTTGGACCCGACTTCGGGGGAGGCAACCGTATGCGCGTGTCCACGCAGGTCCGGCTGGTGCACTGGTCGATCATCGCCTCGGCGCTGCTCCTGGCGATCGCCGCCGCCCTGTCCTGGGCGGCCCTGGAGAACCTGGCCTCGCTGCACCTGAAGCTGGTCTCCGAGAACCAGGTCGAGCGGGCCCACATCGACATCCTCAACAGCTTCTACACCGCCGGCGCCTCCGCGGTCGTGCTCGCCGTCATCGCGGTCGCGCTGCGCCGGCCGTCGGCCCGGGCCCGGGTCGCCGTGTGGGTGGCGGCCCCGCTCATCGCCCTGACCACGCTGTGCTTCCTGGTCGGCGGGCCGGAGTACGCGGTCGCCCCGACCGGCGAGGAGCCGGCCGAGCTGCGGGCCGAGTACGCGCAGGTCGTCCCCGACTGGTACCTATGGCCGCACGGCGTCGCGGGCGTGCTCGCGGCCGCGCTGCTGATCTTCGCCGCGGTCTTCCTGACCCGCTCGGACCTGCGCGAGCAGTACGTGAACTTCGCCGGATCGACCACCGACGGCTACACCTCGTGGGTCGACCGGACCGGCGGCGCGGCGGCCGACGTCACCCGCGACGAGGCCCGCGGCGCCTCCGGTGAAGGCTCTCGCGATGACGGGGTTGAACGGCGGGGTTAAGGTGTCGCCGTGACGGAGCCCACTCCTCCCTCCGGGCCGACCTCGGGGCCGCGGCCGCCCGCGTGGAACCGGCCGCAGCCTCCCCCTCCCCCGCCGCCCCGCCCGGTTCCGCCGCCGAACGTGCCGATCTCCGGTGAGCTGCTGCCGCCCGGCGGTCCCCCCGGTGGCTTTCCGGGTCCGCCGCGCGGGGGTTATCAGGTGCCGCCCGGGCCGCAGGCGCCGATCGCCAAGCGGATCCCGGACAACCTGCCGTTCGTGGCCAGGCCCAGCGTGTTCAAGCGCGTCCTGGTGCTCGCCCCGATCGGGATCGTGACGCTGCTGATCTTCGCCTGCCCGCTCGGGCTGGCCCTGACCGCCGACAACGACCCCAACTCGACCAGCGGCGACATCGTGGCCCTGGTCGGGATCACCGGCTGCCTGGCCGCGGTGATCGCGGTCGCGTTCGGGCTGCAGATCTTCCTGATCGCCTCCGGCGGGCCGGTGCTCGCGCTGGCCCCCACCGGGCTGTGGATCAAGACCCGGCCGACCCGGGGGCAGGCGATCTGGCTGCCCTGGGAGGGCGTCGAGCAGATCTCGCGGCGGCGCTGGGGCCTGGAGAAGATGCTCGTGGTCAAGCCGCGCGACCCGCGGGTGGCCGGCAGCCTGGGCGCGTTCACGCAGGTCGACTCGGCGATGCTGAAGCTGTTCTACGGCTCCGGGTTCACCGCGACGCTGAACTTCGCGGACCGCTCCGAGGACGAGATCCTGGCGGCGGTGCGGCAGATCAGCAACGGGCGTACCCCCGTGAACATCTGACCCACATCTGACGCCTTCGTATGCGCGCCGTCCGTGCTCTCCGGGCGGCGCGCAGTATCATTCCTGGTCGCGCCCTGGTCACGCGCTTCTCGGTAGCGCCGCGTTTCGGTCGGCCTCGATCCGGAGAACCGGGGCGTCAGGGGCCACATGTCGCCAGGGTGCCGAAAAAGTGTCAGACCCTAGGTCTACGCTCGCGGGCAGCACAGGGGACCAGGACCATTGGAGAGAGCCGAGTTGACCGCACAACCCGAGTCCTTGTACGGGGCAGACAACCTTACGCTCCTCGAAGGCCTCGACGCCGTCCGCAAGCGCCCGGGCATGTACATCGGTTCGACCGACAGCCGCGGCGTCGCCCACCTGTTCAACGAGATCGTGGACAACTGCACCGACGAGGGCATCGCCGGGCACGCCACCCGCGTCGAGGTGACGCTGCACGCCGACGGCTCGGTGCAGGTCGACGACGACGGCCGCGGCATCCCGGTGGACGTGCACGCCAAGACCGGCATGTCCGGCGTCGAGCTGGTGCTGACCCGGCTGCACGCCGGCGGCAAGTTCGGCGGGTCGGGGTACAAGACCTCCGGCGGCCTGCACGGCGTCGGCGCCTCCGCCGTCAACGCGCTGTCGACCCGCTACGACGTGACCGTCCGCCGCGACGGCAAGGTCCACCACATGTCGTTCCAGCACGGCGTGCCGGGCGAGTTCGACGGGCCCAACCCCAACTCGAAGTTCCGCCGGGGCGGCGGGCTGGTGGTGCAGGGCCGGATGAAGCGCGGCTCAGGCACCGGCACCTCGACCCGCTACTGGCACGACCCGCGCTACTTCGAGACCGGCGCCGCGCTGGACCCCGAGGCGGTCCGGGCCAAGCTGCGCAACACCGCGTTCCTCGTGCCGGGCGTCACCTACGTGCTGCGCGACGCCACGCAGGGCTCGATCGAGACCGAGACGTACCACTACCCCAACGGCCTGGCCGACATGGTGGAGTTCCTCGCCCCCAGCGGCGACAAGCCGGTCTGCGGCACGCTGCTCATCAACGGCGAGGGCACCTACAAGGAGAACGCCGCCGACGAGAACGGCGTGATGAAGGCCAACGTCGAGCGGCGGGCCGAGGTCGAGATCGCGCTGCGCTGGGGCACCGGCTACGACCGGGTCGTGGAGTCGTTCAGCAACACCATCCGCAACATGCACGGCGGCACCCACCGGCGCGGCTTCGAGCGCGGCGCGCTGCGGGCGCTGACCGAGGCGATCCGCAACACCCGCGGCCTGCTGCGGCCCAAGGAGGACCTGCCGACCCTCGACGACGTGCTCGAGGGCATGACGGCCGTCATCCACGTGCGCATCCCCGAGCCGCAGTTCACCTCCCAGACCAAGGACGAGCTGTCCACCGCCCCGGTCACCCGGGTCGTGCAGCAGGTCGTCGAGGCGCACATCAAGGCCTGGATCGAGGCCCGCAAGACCAAGGTCGAGGCCCGCACCGTCCTGCAGAAGATCGTCGACGCGGCCCGGGTGCGGCTCACCCAGAAGCAGCAGAAGGACGCCGCCCGGCGCAAGACGGCCCTGGAGGGCGCGTCGATGCCGGCCAAGCTCGTCGACTGCCGCTCCACCGGGGTGCAGCGCAGCGAGCTGTTCATCGTCGAGGGCGACAGCGCGCTGGGCACCGCCCGGATGGCCCGCTCCTCGGAGTACCAGGCGCTGCTGCCGATCCGCGGCAAGATCCTCAACGTGCAGAAGGCCAACATCCAGCAGGTGCTCGACAACGCCGAGTGCTCGGCGATCGTGCAGGTGCTGGGGGCCGGGTCCGGGCGCACGTTCGACCTGGAGTCGATGCGCTACGGCCGCATCCTCATCATGGCCGACGCCGACGTCGACGGCTCGCACATCCGCACCCTGCTCATCACGCTGTTCGCGAAGTACATGCGGCCCGCCATCGCCGACGGCCGGCTCTACGCGGCCGTGCCCCCGCTGCACAAGATCGTCACGAAGGGGCGCAACCCGGAGACGATCTACACGTACACGCAGCAGGAGATGGAGGGCACCGTGGCCCGGCTGGAGAAGGCCGGCAAGCAGGTCGTCACCCCGATCCCCCGGTTCAAGGGCCTGGGCGAGATGGACGCCGACGAGCTGTGGGACACCACGATGAACCCGGCCACGCGGGCGGTGCGGCGCATCACCCTCGACGACGTCGACCGGGCCGAGGAGGTGCTCGAGCTGCTCATGGGCGAGCGGGTCGAGCCGCGCCGCAACTGGCTCATCGACGCCGCGCCCCGGGTCGACCAGCAGACGATCGACGCGTAAAGACGGAGAGGCCGACAGCACACGATGGCAGCACGCAGGAGCAAGGCCGCGGTCAAGGCCGACCTGTCCGCGTTCGACCAGGCCGGGGCGCGGGTCCTGAACAACCCGCTCACCACCGAGGTGGAGGACTCCTACCTGGAGTACGCCTACTCGGTCATCCACTCCCGGGCCCTGCCGGACGCACGGGACGGGCTCAAGCCGGTACACCGGCGGATTCTGTTCTCGATGAGCGAGCAGGGCCACCGCCCGGACCGCGGGCACGTGAAGTCCTCCCGCGTCGTCGGTGACGTGATGGGCAAGTACCACCCGCACGGCGACAGCGCGATCTACGACGCCATGGTGCGCATGGCCCAGGACTTCTCGCTCAACGTGCCGCTCATCGACGGCCACGGCAACTTCGGCTCCCCGGACGACGGGCCGGCGGCGTCGCGGTACACCGAGGCCCGCATGTCCCGCGAGGCGATGCTGCTCGTCGGCGAGCTCGACGAGGGCACGGTCGACTTCCGGCCCAACTACGACGGCTCCCTCGACGAGCCCTCGGTGCTGCCCGCCGCGTTCCCGAACCTGCTGGTCAACGGCTCGTCCGGGATCGCCGTCGGGATGGCGACGAACATGATCCCGCACAACCTGGCCGAGATCGTGGCCGCCACCCGCTGGCTGATCAACCACCCGAACGCGACCCTCGACAAGCTCATGGAGTTCGTCCCCGGGCCCGACCTGCCCACCGGCGGGCTGCTGCTCGGCCTGGACGAGGTCCGCAAGGCCTACGAGACCGGCCGCGGCGTGGTGCGCATGCGCGGCCGGGTCGAGATCGGCCTGCTCGAGGGCAGCCGCGGGCGGCAGGCGATCACGGTGACGGAGCTGCCGTACGGTATCGGCGCCGAAAAGGTCATCGAGAAGATCACCGACGAGGTCAACAAGACCAAGCGCCTGCAGGGCATCGCCGACGTCAAGGACCTCACCGACCGGGAGAACGGCACCCGCCTGGTCGTCGAGTGCAAGGTCGGCGTCAACCCGCAGGCCCTGCTGGCCGACCTCTACCGGCTCACCCCGCTGGAGCAGTCCTTCGGCGTCAACAACCTCGTCCTCGTCGACGGCCGGCCGCAGACGCTCGGGCTCAAGGCGCTGCTGGAGGTGTTCCTGGCCCACCGCTACGAGGTGGTGACCCGGCGCACCGAGTTCCGCCGCAAGAAGCGCCAGGACCGCCTGCACCTCGTTGACGGCCTGCTCATCGCGCTGCTGGACATCGACCAGGTCATCGCCCTGATCCGGGAGAGCGAGAACGCGGCCGCGGCCAAGGCCGGCCTGATGGAGCGGTTCGGGCTCACCGACATCCAGGCCACGTACATCCTCGACACCCCGCTGCGCCGGCTCACCCGCTACGACCGCATCGAGCTGGAGGCCGAGCAGCAGCGCCTCAACGAGGAGATCGCCGCGCTCAGCGAGATCCTCGACGACGAGAAGGTGCTCAAGAAGGTCGTCTCCGACGAGCTCGCCGCCGTCGTCAAGGACCACGGCGCCCCCCGGCGCACCACCCTCATCGACGGCGACCTCAAGGAGGTCCTCGCGGCCTCGGTGCCGGCCGGCCCGCTCGAGGTCACCGACGACCCGTGCCAGGTCCTGCTGTCGGCCACGGGCCTGGTCGCCCGGACCGCGGCCGAGTCGGAGGAGGCCCCGGAGGCCAAGACCAAGGCGGGCCGGGACAAGCACGACGCCGTACGCGCCGTCGTCCACACCACCGCCCGCGGCCAGATCCTCCTCGTCACCAGCCGCGGGCGCGCCTTCAAGGTCGACGTGCTGCCGCTGCCGACGCTGCCCGAGCAGTCCGGCACGGTCTCCCTGCGCGGCGGGATGTCGACCGCGGAGCTGGTGCCGCTGGAGAAGGGCGAGACCGTGGTGGGCCTGGCGCCGCTGGCCGACCGCGAGTCCGGCTCCCCGGGCCTGGCGCTGGGCACCCGCAACGGCCAGGTCAAGATCTGCGCCCCGGAGTGGCCGGTGCGCTCCGACGAGTTCGAGGTCATCGGGCTGCGCGAGGGCGACGAGGTGATCGGCGCCACCTGGCTCGCCGACGGGTCGGAGACCCTCGCGTTCGTGGCCTCGGACGCTTCACTGCTGCGGTTCCCGGCGTCGCTGGTGCGGCCGCAGGGGCTCAAGGGCGGCGGGATGGCGGGGATCAGCCTGGCCGCCGACGTGTCGGCCATCTTCTTCGGCGCCGTGGTGACGAAGGACGCCGAGCACGGGGAGCCGATGGTCGTCACGGCGACCATGGGCAACGCGAAGATGACGCCGTTCCGGCTGTTCCCCGCGAAGGGGCGGGCCACCGGCGGGGTGCGGGCGCAGCGCTTCCTCAAGGGGGAGACGCATCTGGTGCTGGCGTGGATCGGGCCTCGGCCGGTCGCCTCCAACACGAAGGGGGACCCGCGGGATCTGCCGGCGGCGGACTCGCGGCGGGACGGGTCGGGGGCGCAGTTGCGGGCTCCGGAGCTGATCGGGCATCTGGTGGAGCGGGGCTGAGTTCTTCGTTTCGCTTGTGCGGCGCGTCTCCGGGTTTCTGGGGGCGCGCCGTTCGCTGCTTGGTGCTGGGGCGATAAGTCGGGCGCTGGCGCGCCGCGACTTATCGGATTTTTCGCCTGACGGGGTTTATGTCGGGTTTGGTGGGATTCAAAGTGGGCCATGATCGGGGACTTTCCGCCTCCCGCCTTTACGGACTGTTGCTGGCCACTACCTGGGATCCGTGGCCGGCTCAGGCGCGTTCGCGCTGGTCGCTCCGCTCAGGCTGGGCGCCGCTCGGGGGCTGTCGAGACCGGCGCGTGTGGACGGCGGCGACTCCGGGCCGGGGGCGGACAGCGGTGACGCGGGCAGTTGCGGGCAGCGCGGCGAGGCGTGCGGGGCGGCGTGCGCACGGGGCAGCAGGGGGAACGCGGACCGACGCGAGACGGTGAGGTGAGGCAGCGCGGCGACGCATGCGGGCCGGCGCGCGCACGGGGCAGCAGGGGGAACGCGGACCGACGCGAGACGGTGAGGTGAGGCGGCGCGGCGGCGCGGCGGCGCGTGCGGGGCGGCGCGGGGCGGCGCGGGGCGGCGCGGGGCGGCGCGGGGCGGCGCGGGGCGGCGCGGGGCGGCGCGGGGCGGCGCGGGGCGGCGCGGGGCGGCGCGGGGCGGCGCGGGGCGGCGCGGGGCGGCGCGGGGCGGCGCGGGGCGGTGGGGCATTGACGGGGGCCGTTCGGGTGGCGGGACGAGAGGTGGGTCACGCTGGGTGGTCGCCCGCTCGGTGGACTTCTCACTATTGTCGACCTACTTAGTGGACAAAATCGAGATTCGGCGCCAGACTTCGTCGCATGGATCCGTTGCTTGCGTTGGCTGGGCTTGGGGTCGGGGTCATCGTCGGGCTGACGGGGATGGGCGGCGGGGCGCTCATGACGCCGATCCTGGTGCTCTTCTTCGGGGTGCCGCCGCTCGCCGCCGTGTCCAGCGACCTCGCCGCCTCGGCCGTCATGAAGCCGTTCGGAGGCTGGGTGCACGCTCGGCGCGGATCCGTGAACTGGGCGCTGGTGCGGTGGTTGTGCCTGGGCAGCGTGCCCAGTGCGTTCCTCGGGGTACTGCTCATGCGGGCCATCGGCGACGGCGACCGGGTGCAGGACGTGGTGCGGATCTCGCTCGGGGTGGCGCTGCTGCTGGCCGTCGTCGGGCTCGTGGTCAAGACGCTGCGCAAGGACCGGTCCGGGGACGGGCCCGCCGCGGCGATCACCGTGCGGCCGGTGCCCACCGTGCTGCTCGGCGCGGTCGGGGGGCTCGTCGTCGGGATGACGTCGGTCGGGTCGGGGTCGCTGATCATCGTGATCCTGCTGGCGTTGTATCCGGCCCTGCGGCCTCGGGATCTTGTGGGTACCGATCTGGTGCAGGCGATCCCGCTCGTCCTCGCCGCCGCGCTCGGGCATGCGTTCTTCGGGGACCTCAAGCTGGACCTGGCCGCCGCGGTGCTCATCGGGTCGGTGCCCGGCGTGCTGATCGGGGCGCGGCTGTCGTCGCGCGCGCCGGCGGGAGTGGTGCGGGCCGCGCTGATCATCGTGCTGCTGGCGAGTGCGTTGAAGCTGTTCGCGGTACCGACGGGGAGTGTTCTTCTGCTTGTCGGGCTGGCGACCGCTGGGGCCATTGCGGCGGGGGTGGCGCGGCGGGGTCGCTCACAAGATCCGGGCAGCCGCGACGAGACGACCGCGAAAGGGGCAGAATCAGCGAGTGGAGTGTCACCACGCTGACTCGCTAGGAGTTTCCTGATGCCTCGGCTCAACCACCTGCCCGAGTGGGCCGCGCTGGCCAAGCACCGCGCGGAGCTCGGAGAGGTCCACCTGCGCGACCTGTTCGCCGGCGATTCCGACCGGGGCAGCCGGTACTCGCTGCAGGCCGGAGACCTCTATCTCGACTACGGCAAGCATCTGGTCACCGACGAGACGCTGCGCCTGCTGCACGAGCTCGCGGCCGCCCGCGGGGTGTTCGCACTGCGCGACGCCATGTTCAGCGGCGAAAAGATCAACTTCACCGAACATCGCGCGGTACTGCACACCGCGCTGCGCGCCCCCCGCGACGCCGAGATCATCGTGGACGGCGAGAACGTGGTGCCGAAGGTGCACGCGGTGCTCGACCGGATGTCGGCGTTCGCGGACCGGATCCGGTCGGGTGCGTGGACGGGGTACACCGGCGAGCGCATCACGACCGTCGTCAACATCGGCATCGGCGGGTCGGATCTGGGGCCGGCGATGGCGTACGAGGCGCTGCGCGCGTACACCGATCGGGCGCTGAGCTTCAAGTTCGTCTCCAACGTCGACGGCGCCGACCTGCACGAGGCGGTCCGCGACGCCGACCCCGCGAAGACGCTGTTCATCGTGTCGTCCAAGACGTTCACGACGATCGAGACCATCACCAACGCGACCGCCGCGCGGCAGTGGCTGCTCGACGCGCTCGGCGACGACGCGGCGGTGGCCAAGCACTTCGTCGCCGTGTCGACCAACGCCACCGAGGTGGCCAAGTTCGGCATCGACACGACGAACATGTTCGAGTTCTGGGACTGGGTAGGCGGCCGGTACTCCTACGACTCCGCCATCGGCCTCTCGCTCATGATCGCGCTCGGCCCGGACGGGTTCCGCGCGATGCTCTCGGGCTTCCACCAGATGGACGAGCACTTCCGCACCGCGCCGCCGGAGGCCAACGCGCCGCTGCTCCTGGGCCTGCTGGGCATCTGGTACCGCGACTTCCACGACGCGCAGACGCATGCCGTGCTGCCGTACAGCCACTATCTGTCGCGGTTCACGGCGTACCTGCAGCAGCTGGACATGGAGTCCAACGGCAAGTCCGTCGACCACGAGGGGCACCCCGTCGAGTGGGCGACCGGCCCGATCGTGTGGGGGACGCCGGGCACGAACGGGCAGCACGCGTACTACCAGCTGATTCACCAGGGCACCGCGCTCATCCCGGCCGACCTGATCGGGTTCGCGCAGCCGGTCGCCGAGCTGGGCCCGCTGGGCGGCCAGCACGACCTGCTCATGGCGAACCTGTTCGCGCAGGGCCAGGCGCTGGCGTTCGGCAAGACGTCGGAGCAGGTCGCGGCCGAGGGGGTGGCGGAGGCCGAGGTGCCGCACCGCACGTTCCACGGCAACCGCCCGACGACGACGATCCTGGCCGACGAGCTGACGCCGCAGGTGCTGGGGCAGCTGATCGCGCTGTACGAGCACAAGGTCTTCGTCCAGGGCGCGATCTGGGACATCGACTCGTTCGACCAGTGGGGCGTGGAGCTGGGCAAGGTCCTCGCGAAGCGGATCGAGCCGGCGCTGACGTCGCAGAACGCGGACCTGTCGGCGCTGGACTCCTCGACGGCCGGGCTCGTGAGCCGGTACCGGGCGCTGCGCGGACGCTGACCGCACGTCGCCGGCGGCGCGCGACCGGGGGTCCGGTTGCGCGCCGCCGGGCTGCACAAGAGCCGCACAGCACTGCACATCGCCGCACCGCGCAAAGCCGCACCGCGCAAAAGTCGCACCGCGCAAAAGTCGCACCGCGCAAAAGTCGCACCGCGCAAAGCCGCACAGCGCAAAGCCGCACGGGGCAAAAGTCGCACGGCGCAAAAGTCGTATGGCGCAAAAGTCGCTACGGGGCAAAAATCGCACGGGGCAAAGTCGCACGGCGGAAGAGGCGCACGGCGCGAGGTTCGCGTGCCAGGCGACGCACACTGCACGAGAGCCGCATATCGCGATCTTGAGAACCCGAGCGTGACGTATCCCCCGTCGGGCGATAAATCGGATATGTCCGATCACGGAGTGTCGGACATATCCGGCCACGTTCGAGCACCGCCGGCAAACGTTCGAGCACCGCCGCCAAACGTTCGAGCACTGTCAGAGTGTGCTGGGAGCCACGCGCGAGCGAGGGTCGCGGGTGAGATCGCGACGTACGCTCGGTGACGTGATCGAGGACGCGGAGCTGCGCGCGATGAGCGCCGAGGAGCGGGCCGACCTCGCGCGCCGCCTGGCCCAGCTGCAGCCCCGCCTCGCGCGGCGGTCGGTCGCCGCCACCGAGCGGGCCCGGCGGCGGTTCGTCGTCATCATCGGGGTCGCCAGCGTGCTCATGATTCCGTGGATCGTGCTGCTGGCCATAAGGCTGCCGCCGCGGTACACCGCGAGTCACTGGCCCCTGACCTGGGTCGGCTTCGACGTGGCGCTCATGCTGGCGCTGGCGTTCACGGCCTGGTCGGCGCTGCGCCGGCGGCAGGTCGTCGTGCTCGCCGCCCTGGTGAGCGGGACGCTGCTCGCCTGTGACGCCTGGTTCGACATCATGACCGCGTCCGGGCCGGACCGGTGGGTCAGCCTCGCCACCGCGTTCGCGGTCGAGTTGCCGCTGGCCGGGTGGCTGTTCTTCGTCTCCCATCATCTGGTGCGGCTCAGCATGCGCCGGCTCATGGTGCTGTCCGGGCAGTCGCCCGACATCTCCCTGGCCAAGCTGCCCGCGCTCGGGGTGCCGTCCCGGGAGCGGCAGGCCGCCTAGGGGCGGCGGTCCACGGAAACGGCCGCGGCGGCGGTACCGACCTGCAGGTCGTACTTGTCGGCGGCCGTGCCGTAGTCCGTGCCGGTGGCCAGGACCGTGCCGCCCGCCACGTTCTTGGAGACCTTGTCGTCCAGGCGGACCTCGCCGATCGTGCCCTTGTCCGCGAGGGTGACCTGGGCCGGGACGCCGCCGGGGGCGTGCACCGAGAGCTTGCCGACGCCGCCGACCCGGATCGGCATGGTGCCCTCCGGCTTGGGGACGGTCACGTCGAGCTCCTGGACGCCGGCCTTGACCTCGATGCCGGCCAGGCGGCCGCCGGCGAAGTCGACGACCTGGCGCAGGCCGCCGCCGGCGAGGTTCAGGGTCCACTTGACCTTGTCGTTGAGGTACACGTGGATGGTGGCCTGGCCGGCGATCTCGGTGCCGGTGAGGCTCAGGTTCACCGTGTCACCGTTGAGGGCGGCGACGGGTTCGACCTTGCTGCCGGGCAGGGTCGAGGCGCGGTACAGCAGGCCGTCGAGCGGCTCGGCGTGGATGATCACGGATTCGGCGCCGCTGACCACCTCGAGGCTGGCCTGCTGGCGGTTGCCCAGGGCGCCCTCGACGCTGTGCACGGGCTCCTTCGGCGGCGGAGCGGAGTCGCCGCGCTGGGTGACGAGCACGATCGCGCCGAGCACGACGGCGATCGCCGCGAAGCCGATGGCGTAGCGGAGCCAGGGGGCCAGAGCCAGGGGACGGGTCACGGAGGCCTCAACAGATCGGGGCGGCGCCCGCACGGGGGTGCGGACGCCGCGAATCGACGAATCAGGGACTGGAGCAGGTGAGGGCCGGCGCGCTCGACGGGGCGGTGCCGGTCGCGTTGAAGCCGAACGACGTCGTGGCGCCCGGTCCGAGGACCTTGTTCCAGTCGACGTTCGCCACGGCCACGTTGGGCGGCTGCCCGGTCACGGTGCCGTTCCAGGGGGATCCCTCGAAGCCCTGCCCGCCGGTGTACGTCCAGCGGACCGTCCACCCGTTGAGCGTGGACGTCCCGTTGTTCTTCACGGTCACGTTGACCTGGAAGTGCCCGGCCCACGAGCTGGGCTGCAGGGCCCACGTCGCGGTACACCCGGAGCCACCCGGGTTCGGCGAGGACGACACGGAGCGCGAGGGCGACGCGGAGGCGGACGCGGACCGCGAGGGCGAACGCGACACCGAGGGAGACACCGACGGCGACGCCGATGCCGACCGGGACGGGGACGCCGAGCCGCTGGGCCCGCCGCCGCTGCCCTTCACGCCGGTGACCTCGCCGTTGCCGCCGTCGAAGACCACGTCGGAGCAGCTGAAGAAGTTCTCCTGGCTGTCCGAGCGGACCCACTGGATGTACAGGATGTGCCGCCCGGACTTGCCCGTCGGCAGCGTGGTGTTCCAGTAGTAGTAGTTGAGCGCGCCGGGGCCGCCGGACTGCGGCGGGTCGGTGGTGCTCCAGAACGACTCGAGGTCCGACCACTTCAGCGGGCTGGTCGGGTCGAAGCCGTTCTTGGTGATGTACATGTGGAACGTGCCGGGGTGCGCGGCCCAGTTGCTGTACCGCAGCTGGATCGTGGACCCGGCGGTGAGGTGGGTGGTCGGCCAGTCGGTGCGGGCGGCGTTGTAGGCGGCGTACTTGGTGGTCCCGGCGCCGCAGATCTCGCCGTCGTTGATGAAGCCGGTGGTGCGCCCGCCGGCGTCGGAGCGCAGGACGCCGAACCAGTCGTAGAGCGGCTGCTGGCCGCCCTGGGCCACGGCGTCGGCGCACGCCGGGTTGGTCGGGATGATCTGGCCGGTGGACTGCAGGCCGTCGACGTAGCACAGGTACGTGCGGCTGCCGGGGGCCATCGCGACGCCGTGCGCGTGCGCGGCGCCGGGGGCGACCAGGGTGGCCGCGACGAGCGAGGCGGCGGCGACCACGGCCGGCCACAGCGCGCCTCTGGCGATCCTTGCCAAGGGGTACCTCCTCGAGTTCGGGGCGCGGCAGAGTTGCTCGGCTCCCACGAGGTAGGCGCAGTGTGGCCGGGGTCACCACGGGGTGGCAAACCCCATGCGGTGACGACCGTGGATATGGACTTGTGCGCGATGAAACTTACTCGCCGGGCTGTACCACCGTCGTGAAACCGCCGGCGGCGACGAGCACCCGGATCCGCCCGGCGGTCGTCGTGTAGTGCTCGAGCTCCTCCCCCGCCGGGTCGTTGACGCTGACGGTGGCCGGGGCGTCGCCGGGCACGACGACGTCGGCGGCGCGGGTGGACGTGGCGAGGCTGCGCAGCAGGGTCAGGTGGGCGCCGGTGGCCGGGTCGGCCAGGGCCATCGAGTGCATCTCGGCGCCCTCGATGCGCACCGCGGGCTCGGCGATGCGGGCGATCGCGGCCGCCTGCGGGTCGCCGTCGAGGGCCAGCATCGCGAGCAGGCCGTGGATGGTGGACTCGGCGCCGGCGTCGCGGTGGATGATGCCCCGTCCGGGCGGCAGGTCGCGCTGCACGGCGCCGCGGCCCTCGGGCAGCTCGCGGCGCACCGCGCCGGGGCTGTCGGGCAGGTCGATGCCGTCGTAGGTGACGCCGGTGTCCGGGTCGTACATCGGGGCGCCGGCCGGGTTGTTGCCGAAGAACCACGACCCGGCGACGCCGGCCAGGGTGCGCAGCGCGGGCCGGCCGGTGGCGCGGGCGGTGGCCAGCAGCGACTCGAGGCGGGAGTGGGCGCCGTAGGCGAGTTGCACCCCGTCGAGGGTCAGCGCCTCGCGGGCCCCGGGCAGGGCGACCCGCAGGTTCACCGGGCCGCCGGCGACGAGCAGGTGCGGGGTGAACGACGAGGCGTCGGCGAGCGCGGCGTCGCGGGCGGCGAGGTCCCCGCACACCTCGTACACGCGGGCCAGGGCACCGGGGGCGAGCCCGGCCCAGCCGTGCCACTCGGTGCGGGACAGGCCGAAGGGCAGCACGGCCCCGAACGGCCACGTCCAGGGGGTGCCGGTGCGCATGGCGGTGACGGCCTCGGCGAGCTGCTCGGTCACCTTGCGGGCATCCTCGTCGCCCGATTCGCCGGTGTACGCGCACAGCCCCAGCAGCGCCTCGCCCGTCAGATCGGCCCCGTCGGCGATGAGCCAGGCCGGTGTGGGCGTCTCGTCGACGAGGCGCCACTGGCCGTACCGGCGCAACACCTGCCGGCGGACGGCCCCCATCGCGAGGCGCAGCCTGGTGCGCAGGAACGCCGCGAACGGGGGCTCCTCGCCGGCGAAGGCCGCGTAGCCCTCGCCGAGCGCCCAGATCGTGCGGGCCAGCCAGGCCGACTCGCCGCCGTCGGACGGGTCGGGGTGCTCGACCGGGTCGGCGCTGGGGTTGAGCCGCCCGTCGGGCTGCTGCCACAGCACCACGTTGCCGGCCCGGGGGTCGGTGTCGTCGGCGGGCACGGTCTGCAGGTAGGCGAGGCCGCGCAGCAGCTGCCGGGCGGCGGCGCGGCTGGTGTCGGCGCCGGTGGCCCGCCAGTGCCGGGTGTAGACCACGGCGGCGCGGGCGATGTCGTCGGCGTTGAACGCGCCCTGGCCCCACTCCTCGCCGTCCACGAGGCCGCCGCCGACGTTGCGGTAGCCGTCCGGGCCCGCCTCGGCGTAGGTCCAGACGACCTCGACGGCGGGCTCCTCGGCGAGGCGGTAGGTGGTGTGCCCGGCCGTGGCCGGCGGCGCGATGCGGACCCGCAGCGAGTCCAGGTGAGCCAGGTTCGTCAGCACGGGCGGCGCTCTACCCACGCCCGGCACGGCAAACGCCCACCCCCGGGCGGTGCCGGGGGTGGGCGTCCGGGTCAGAACGATCAGTCGACCTCGACGGCCGCGGCCGCGAACTGGGCCGAGTACAGCCGCGCGTACGCGCCGCCGGAGGCCAGCAGGGAGTCGTGCGTGCCCTGCTCGACGATCGACCCGTGCTCCATCACGAGGATGAGGTCGGCGTCGCGGATCGTGGACAGGCGGTGGGCGATGACGAAGCTCGTCCGGCCCGAGCGCAGGGTGCTCATCGCGCGCTGGATGAGCACCTCGGTCCGGGTGTCGACGGAGCTGGTGGCCTCGTCGAGGATGAGGATCGTCGGCTCGGCCAGGAACGCCCGGGCGATGGTGATGAGCTGCTTCTCCCCCGCCGAGACGCCGGCGCCCTCCTCGTCGATGACCGTGTCGTAGCCCTCGGGCAGGGTCCGCACGAACCGGTCGGCGTGCGCCGCCTCGGCCGCGGCCGCGATCGACTCCGGGGTGGAGTGGTCGGCGCCGTAGGCGAGGTTCTCGGCGATGGTGCCCTGGAACAGCCAGGTGTCCTGCAGCACCATGCCGATCTGCTCGCGCAGCTCGTCGCGGGACATCGTGGCGATGTCGACGTCGTCGAGCAGGATCCGCCCGCCGGTCAGGTCGTAGAACCGCATGATCAGGTTGACCAGGGTGGTCTTGCCGGCCCCGGTCGGGCCGACGATCGCCACGGTCTGGCCCGGCTCGACGCTGAGCGACAGGTCCTCGATCAGCGGCTCGTCGTCCTTGTACCGGAACGAGACGTGCTCGAAGGTGACCTTGCCGCGGACCTGCTCGGGACGGGCCGGCACGGCCGGGTCGGGGCTCTGCTCCGGCGCGTCGAGCAGCTGGAAGACCCGCTCGGCGGAGGCGATGCCGGACTGGACCAGGTTCGACATGGCCGCGACCTGGGTCAGCGGCTGGGAGAACTGCCGGCTGTACTGGATGAAGGCCTGCACATCGCCCAGCGTCATCGTCCCCGAGGCGACCCGCAGCCCGCCCACCACCGCGACCAGCACATAGTTGATGTTGCCGATGAACATCATCGCCGGCTGGATCAGGCCCGAGATGAACTGGGCCCGGAACGCGGAGGTGTACAGGGCCTCGTTGTGCTCCGCGAACGTCTCGGCCGCCTCGTGCTGCCGGCCGAAGATCTTCACCACCGAGTGGCCGGTGAACATCTCCTCGATGTGCCCGTTGAGCCGGCCGGTGGTCGCCCACTGCTTCACGAACTCCGGCTGGGCGCGCTTGCCGACCCGGGCCGTGATGAACACCGACAGCGGCACCGTGACCAGCGCGATGATCGCCAGCAGCCACGAGATCCAGAACATCATGCCGAGCACCGCGACGATCGTCAGCACCGACGTGAGCAGCATCGACATCGACTGCTGCAGGGTCATCGCGATGTTGTCGGTGTCGTTCGTGGCCCGGCTGAGCACCTCGCCGCGGGCCTGCTGGTCGAAGTACGACAGCGGCAGCCGGGACAGTTTCGCCTGCACCTGCTCCCGCAGCCGGTACACGGTGCGCTGGACGATGACCGTGGTCAGCCGGGCCTGCAGCAGCCCGAGGATCCAGGCGAAGATGTACACCACGGCGACGCCGAGCAGCACCCGCTCGAGCCGGCCGAAGTCGATGCCCTGGCCGGGCACCAGGTTGCTCATGCCCGACAGCAGGTCGGCGAACGCGTTGTCGCCGCGCGCCCGCAGCGCCTCGATCGCCTGTTCCTTGCTGGTGCCGGCCGGGATCCGCTTGCTGATGATCCCCTCGAAGATCACGTCGGTGGCGTGGCCGAGCAGCCGCGGGCCGAGCGTGGACAGCACGACGCTGGCGATGCCGAAGACCAGGACCGCGACCACGATGAGCCGGTCGGGGGCGAGCATCTTCAGCAGCCGCTTGGCCGAGCCCTTGAAGTCGTTGATCTTCTGCGGGGGGCCGCCGGCCATCATCATCCGGCCGGGGCCGCCCATCGGAGGTCCGCCGGGCCGCGCGCCTCCGCCCGCGCCGCCTGGACGTGGTGCCGTCATGCCGCGGCCTCCTGCTCCGTGAGTTGCGAAAGAACGATTTCGCGGTACGTCTCGTTGTCGTCCATGAGCTGCTGGTGCGTGCCGGTGCCGACGACCCGGCCCTCGTCGAGCACGACGATGCGATCGGCGTCGCGGATGGTGCTGACCCGCTGGGCGACGATCACGACCGTGGCGCCCTCGATCTCGCGCCTGAGCGCCTCGCGCAGCGCCGCGTCGGTGGCGTAGTCCAGGGCCGAGAACGAGTCGTCGAACAGGTAGACCTCGGGCCGCGCGACCAGGGTCCGGGCGATCGCGAGGCGCTGGCGCTGCCCGCCGGAGACGTTCGTGCCGCCCTGCGCGATCGGCGCGGCGAGCTGCTCGGGCATGGCCCGCACGAAGTCGGCCGCCTGCGCGACCTCCAGGGCCCGCCACAGTTCGTCGTCGGTGGCGTCGGGGCGGCCGTAGCGGAGGTTCGTGGCGACGGTACCGGAGAAGAGGTATGGCTTTTGGGGCACCATGCTGACCGTCCGGGCGAGCAGCGCCGGGTCGATCCGCCGCACGTCCACGCCGTCGACGAGGACCGTGCCGCCGGTGGCGTCGAACAGCCGCGGCACGAGGTTGAGCAGCGTCGTTTTTCCCGCGCCGGTACTGCCGATGATGGCCGTCGTCTGCCCGGGATGCGCGACGATGTCCACGTCGGACAGGACCGCCGCCTCGGCCCCCGGATAGTGGAACGACACCCCGCGCAGTTCGAGCTCGCCGTGCTCGCCCAGCACCGTGACCGGCTCGTCCGGGGCGTGCACGCTGGACTCGGTGCCCAGGACCTCCTGGATGCGCTCGGCGCTCACCTCGGCCCGCGGGATCATGACGAACATGAACGTCGCCATCATCACCGACATGAGGATCTGCATGAGGTAGGACAGGAACGCGGTCAGCGCCCCGACCTCCATGCCGCCGGTGTCGATGCGCTTGGCCCCGAACCACAGCACCAGGATGCTGGAGGCGTTCACGACCAGCATGACCGTGGGGAACATCAGCGACATCAGCCGGCCCGCGGCCAGGGACACGTCGCGCAGCTCGCCGTTGGTCTGCGCGAAGCGCTCCTGCTCCCGCTCGTCGCGCACGAACGCGCGGATCACCCGGATGCCGGTGATCTGCTCGCGGATGACCCGGTTGACCAGGTCGATGCGCACCTGCATGAGCCGGAACAGCGGCCGCATCCGCACCACGATGAGCGCGATGATGAGCACCAGGACCGGTACCACGACCAGCAGCAGCCCGGACAGCGGCACGTCCTGCTTCAGCGCCAGGATGATCCCGCCGATGCACATGATCGGCGCCGACACCATGAGCGTGAACGTCAGCAGCACCAGCATCTGGACCTGCTGGATGTCGTTGGTGGTGCGCGTGATCAGCGACGGCGCGCCGAGCTCGCCGACCTCGCGGGCCGACAGGGTCTGGACCTTCGCGAACAGCCCGGCCCGCACGTCGCGGCCGAGCGCCATCGCGGTCCGGGCGCCGAAGAACACCGCCGCGGCCGAGCACACGATCTGCACGAGCGACACGCCGAGCATGAACCCGCCGATGCGCAGGATGTAGCCGGTGTCGCCGGTGATCACGCCGTGGTCGATGATGTCGGCGTTGAGGGTCGGCAGGTAGAGGGTGGCGAGCGTCTGCACCAGCTGCAGCAGCACCACCAGGGTGATCGGCCCGCGGTAGCGGCCGAGGTACGTTCGCAGCAGACGGATCAGCATGTCTCTCAGGCTTCTCCAGTTTCGGATGGGGGCTTGTGCAGACCGTCCAGCAGGACGGCCACGATCTCCTCGGGCGAGAACTCGTCGTGCGGCAGCAGGCCCCGCGTCGAGATCCCGACCAGCGCGAACAGCAGCCCGGCGGTCGTCTCCGGGCTGCGGCGCAGACGGTCGCGGTCCGGTTCGACGATCCGCGCGACGGCCTCGGTGAGCCGGGCCCGGCCCTCCAGCATCGCCGCCATCGGCGACTCGTCGGACGGGAACGGCATGGTGCGGGCGAGCATCATCAGCGGGATCGAGCTCTCGATCCGGCGGATCAGGATCCGTGCGGCGTCGGTGAGCCGCTCACGCAGCGTCTCCTGCGGGTCGATCGCCGACAGGGCCCGCAGCACCGGCCCCGGGTCGAACGCCTGCTTCATGGTGGCGGCCAGCAGCGAGGCCTTGTCGGGGAAGACGCCGAAGATGGTGCCCTCGGCGACGCCCGCCGCCTCCGCGATCTGCCGGGTGGTGACCGCGGCGCCATGGGTCAGCAGCAGCGGCAACGTGGCGGCGATGAGCGCCGCGCGCCGCTCCTCGGGAGCCATGGCGGGCACCCGCCGGCGCCGGGTCTCAGCATTCACGGGGCCACTCTAATGAGCGAGCACTCACTCGTCCACCGGTTTTCACCAACGGCGTAGTTGCAACCACGTGGCAACGCAGCGTGATCGGGCGCGGCTCCCGGGTACAGGAACGATGATCGGAATCGGACCATCCACCGGAGAGAAGGACGCCATGCGCGACGTCGACGAGGAAGCCCGGCTGTCGGCCCTGTACAGCTACGGCGCGCTCGACGCGCCCAGGCCCAGAGCGCTGGACGAGCTCACCCAGCTCGGCTCGTCGGTCTTCGACACCACCATGTCGACCGTGACCCTCGTCGACCGGGAACGGCAGTTCTTCGCCGGCAAGACCGGCGTCGCGCAGGACGAGACCCCGCGCGCCATCTCCTTCTGCGCCGAGACCATCCCGACCCGCCGCACCCTCGTCGTCACCGACGCCCGCGCCGACGCGCACTTCCGCGACTACCCCAACGTCACCGGCGAACCCCACATCCGCTTCTACGCCGGCGCCCCCCTCATCGACGACGACGGCCACGTCCTCGGCGCCTTCTGCGTCAAGGACGACCGGCCCGGCGACCTCGGCCCCCGCCAGCAGGACGCCCTCGAAACCCTCTCCCGGCAGGCCACCGGCCACCTCTCGCTCATGCGCAGCCGGCTCATGCTCGCCGAGCTCGGCGACGAGCTGGCCCGCGCCACGCAGCGCGAGGAGGACCTCGTCGCCACCATCTCGCACGAGCTGCGCACGCCGGTCACCGCCATCCAGGGGTACCTCGAACTGCTCGCCGAGGACGAGCGCCTGCAGGGCTACGGCCGCCTCGTCGAACCCATCTACCGCAACGGACAGCGGCTCGTCGGCATGGTCGATCACCTGCTCACCGGTACCCGCCCCGCCGACGCACCCCTCCTTTTGCACCGCAGCCCCGTCGAACTGCACCTGGTCCTGTCCGCCGCCGTACAGGCCTGCACCGCCCTGGCCGAGCCGCGCGGCGTCGAGGTCGTCGTCGAACCGCAGACCGAGGCCTCCGTCGTCTCCGTCGACCTCGCCCGGCTGACCCAGGCCCTGCAGCAGCTCGTGCGCAACGCGATCCTGTTCACCCCGGCCGGCGGCAAGGTCACCGTCCGCGCCGTCTACGCCCCCGTCCCGGCGATCGAGGTCAGCGACACCGGCGTGGGGATTCCGCCGGACGAGCTGCCGTACGTCTTCCAGCGCTTCTTCCGCGGCCGCCACGCCCGTCGCCAGGCCGTCCCCGGCGTCGGCCTCGGCCTGCACATCGCCCAGGAGGCGGCCGCGGCCCACGGCGGGCGGATCACGCTGAGCTCGGCCGGCGCCGGCACCACCGCGCGCCTCACGCTGCCCTGATCCGCACCCCGGTTGCCAGCGCGCGCCCAGCTTCCCCCCGACGTCGTCACAAGATCGGCCCCGAGTCTTGGAGGCATGGAGATCACCGCGAACGCCCCCGTCCTCGACATCGTCATCCCCGTGTACAACGAGCAGCACACCCTCGAACGCTGCATCCAGACGCTGCACGCGTTCCTGAGCGCCTACGTGCCGTACACCTTCCGGATCACGGTCGCCGACAACGCCTCCACGGACGAGACCCTCGCCGTCGCCACGGCGCTCGCGAGCCGCTTCGAGCACGTGACCGTCCACCACCTCGACCAGAAGGGCCGCGGCCGCGCCCTCTCCGCGGTGTGGCAGCGCTCCGACGCGCAGGTGCTCGCCTACATGGACGTCGACCTGTCCACCGACCTCGGCGGGCTGCTGCCGCTCGTCGCCCCGCTCATCTCCAACCACTCCGACGTCGCCATGGGCTCCCGGCTCGCCCGCGGGTCGCGGGTCGTGCGCGGGCCGAAACGGGAGTTCATCTCCCGCTCGTACAACCGGATCCTGCGCACGGCGCTCGGCGTGCGCTTCTCCGACGCGCAGTGCGGCTTCAAGGCCATCCGCCGCGACGTGGCCCAGCTGGTCCTCCCGCAGGTCCGCGACACCACCTGGTTCTTCGACACCGAACTGCTCGTCATCGCCGAACGCGCCGGCCTGCGCATCCACGAGGTCCCGGTCGACTGGGTGGACGACCCCGACAGCCGCGTCGACATCGTGCGGACGGCCCTCGACGACCTGCGCGGCGTCGCCCGGATGCGCCGCACCCTGCGCGACGGGACGGTGCCGATCGCCGAACTGCGGGCGCGCCTGGGCCGGGGTGCGCTTGCCCCTGACTTGGCCCTGTCACCGCTTGGCGTGTAGCTTTTTTGCACGTTCGCTCATCGCTTGGCGTTGAGCAGGCGGAACAGGGTCAGCCACTGCTCCGGCCACACCAGCCCGACGGGCGTGCGCGGATCGAGGCGGAGCGCCCGGAACGCCGCAGTCACCCGAACCGGCGGGTGCCGAGTCGCGAGCGACGCCAGCAGTGAGCCGCCAACGCCGGAGAAACCCAGACGGACCATCATCTGGTACCGCCTGAGCTCACTCGACCGCACCAAGTCCTCCGGCCGCCGGGTGAGGCGCAGAATCCCCCCGTCGACCCGCGGCACCGGCCGGAACGCGGCCCGCGGCACGTGCCCGGCGAGGTGCCAGTCGAACCCCGGCCACGTCTCGATCGTCAGCCGCGACCAGCGCCCGTAGTCCCCGGTCCGCTTGCGCGCATACTCCAGCTGCGTCAACAGCGTCGCCGACGTCAGCCCCGGCGCGGCCAGGCACCAGCCGACGACCGCCGACGTCAGCGCGTACGGGATGTTGCCCACCACCGCGAACGCTCCCCCCGGCGGCTCCGCACCCAGGAAATCGGCGGTGCGCACGGTCAGCCCGGCGCGGCGCGGCAACGCGCGGGCCATGTCCGGATCGACCTCGTACGCGATCACATGACCGGCCCGGCGCAGCAACTCCTCGGTGAGCCGCCCGCGCCCCGCCCCGACCTCGACCACGAGATCCGATGTTGTGATGTTGGTGGCCTCGACGACCCGGCGCACCGCAACCGGATCAGCCAGAAAATTCTGCCCGTACACCCGCCGGGCACGCGGATGGGCAGCACGAACACGCGACATTGACCAGGTTCCCTGTTCGCTCGCGACGATTGCGGACGCGGAAGGGCCCCGGTACTGCTCTCAGGAAGAATCGGCCTCTACGTGAAGAAGGTCAGCGTCAGGCCTGGCAGACCAGGGCACGACGCCGGAGGCGCAGGCGCGCGGCCGGCATCACGGCCGACGCGAGCAGGGCATGCGTCGTGGTGGTCATGCGAGCAACGTAACACAGCGCGCAACCGCCTTTTCGCCGCGCGGGCGGGCGTTCCCTCGCCATGCCATCGATTCAGCTTTGTCGTCGCGCGCACATCGCGTTTCGTATCCTAGGAAACTAGGATCTGACCTCAGCGCCGGATGCTGATCCGAAGCGGTCTGCACACACGGCTTTCCCGCTTTCGTTGCGGCTTCTCACCTTCGTCATGGCTGGAGCGTGGCGGCGGCCTGATCCAACGCGGTCAACGCCGCCCCGATCGCCGGCCGGGGCGAGGTCGCCAGCCGCCAGACCGCGAACACCCGCCGCACCGCGACCGGGGTGATCGCCACCATCCGCACGCCGTCCGGCACCGCCTCCCGCCCGAGCCGCGGCACGACCGCGATCCCCAGCCCGGCCGCCACGAGCGCAAACTGCGTCGAGTGCTCGGAGGCGGTGTGCGCGACCCGGGGCTCGACGCCGAGTCCACGGAACGTCCCCAGCAGCCAGTCGTGGCAGATCTGCCCCCGGCTCCAGCTGATCCATTCCTCCCCGGCCAACTCCCCGACCTCGACGGAGGGGCGGCCGGAGGCCCAGTGATCAGCGGGTACCGCGACATCGAACCGATCCTCCAGCAGCTCCCGCCGCCCAAGGCCCTCCCCCACCGCCAGCGGATCGGCCGCCCAGTCCTGCACGACGGCCACATCGAGCTCCCCCCGCCGCAGCAGGGGCAACGCCTCATGCGGTTCAAGCTCGGCCAGCCCCACCTCGAGCCCGGCATGCCGCGCCCGCAGCTCCCGCAGCACCTGCGGCAGCAACCCCCGCGCCGCGGTCGCGAACGCCGCCACCCGCAACGGCCCGGCCACAACCCCCCGATGCTCGGCAAGCGAAGCCTCAACCCGCTCGGCGTGCGCAAGCAACTCAGCCGCATGCCCGGCAAGCAACAACCCGGCCGGCGTGAGCCGCAGCCCGCGCCCCTGCCGCTCGGACAGCTCCTGCCCGGTCTCCCGCTCAAGCCGCGCAAGCTGCTGCGACACCGCAGACGTCGTCACATGCAGCACGGCCGCGGCCCCGACCACCGACCCGGTGCTCGCCACCGCGTGCAACACCCGCAGCCGCTCCAAGTTCAGCCCCACAGCGTCACCGACCCCCGCCCTCCCTGACGACGACCTTCAACCTCGCCCACCCCTCGACCGCCACGCCACCCGACTCGCCGACAACGGACCCGCGGACAACCGACCGGAGCGCCGCCCGCCGCACCACGAACGCCGGCGACACCGCACCAACTCGGCCGCCCGGGAACCGACACCGCACCACGCACACCGGCACCACCAGGGCGAGTTCGACGTGCGGGCCCCGCCACCCACGAACGCCGCGACGCCTCGAGCCGCAACCACAGCCACCGTCCAACCGCAGCCACCGTCCAACCGCAGCCCCTGTCCGACCGCAGCCCCTGTCCGACCGCAGCCCCTGTCCGACCGCAGCCCCTGTCCGACCGCAGCCACCGCCCGACCGCAGCCCCTGTCCGACCGCAGCCACCGCCCGACCGCAGCCACCGCCCGACCGCAGCCCCTGTCCGACCGCAGCCACCGCCCAACCGCAGCCACCGCCCAACCGCAGCCCCTGTCCGACCGCAGCCCCTGTCCGACCGCAGCCGCGGCCCGGACCGGCGTTGGGCGCGCTGCCGTGGGGCGCTTCCCACTGCTCGCGGCTGACGTCGCGGAGCGGCGCACTCACGAGCCGGAGGACCTCGCAGACCTGTTCGGTCGTGCCAGCGCCGTGGGGCGCTTTCCACTGCTCGCGGCCGACCGCGCGGAGCGGCGCACTCACGAGCCGGAGGACCTCGCAGACCTGTTCGGTCGTGCCAGCCGCGGTCGAAGACGGCGACGCGATCGTGGACAGGGCGCGGAGCCGAAGGCAGTCGGGCGTCATTGCGTAGAGATGCTACGCGGTGGGTCTTACGAAGTGTCGATTGTGCTTCACGGTTGCTTGCGGGAGCGTTGGCGGTACCAAAGCTGAAGGGGGCATTTGAACATGCTCGATGTGAACCGGATCGGTTTCGGCGCCATGCGACTCACCGGGCCGCCCGCGCATCTGACGCGCGACGAGGCCGTCGCCGTCGCGCGGCGGGCGGTCGACCTCGGGGTGCAGTTCTTCGACACCGCCGACGCCTATGACATGGGGCGGAACGAGGAGCTGCTCGCCGACGCGCTCTACCCGTATCCCGAGGGCGTCATCGTCGCGACCAAGGGCGGGCGGATCTGCGTCGGCGGCGAATGGTTCGACCTGGGACGGCCCGAGTACCTGCGCCAGCAGGCCGAACTGTCGTTGCGCCGGCTGCGGGTGGAGAGCATCGACCTGTACCAGCTGCATCGGATCGACAAGACCGTCCCGCTCGCGGACCAGATCGGGGCGTTGCGGCGGCTCAAGGACGAGGGGAAGGTCCAGCGGGTCGGGCTGTCGGAGGTCACCGTCGCCCAGCTGCGTGCGGCGGAGGAGATCGTCGAGATCGCGAGCGTGCAGAACAGGTACAACATGGAAGACCGAGCCTCCGAGGACGTGCTGAACTACTGCGAGAGCCGCGGCATCGCCTTCGTGCCCTGGCGCCCGGTGGCACCCACGGCGGACAAGGTCGCGGCGCTGGCCTGGCTCCTGCGCCGTTCGCCGGTGATGCTGCCGATCCCGGGTACGTCGTCGATGCGGCACCTAGAGGAGAACATGTCCGCGCTCGAAGCACATCGGACCACGGTCTGATATCCCACAGTCGTACGCGGCACGGCGCGAGGGCGCTCGTCGTAAGGTGTGCCAATGCAGGAGGCCACTTTCACCAAGCGCGCCGGCGTGGGGTTGCGCTCGGAGCGCGGGCCGGTGCTCGGCTCGGTCATGCTGACCACCGGGCTGGTCGCGCTGGACAGCACGATCATCGCCACCGCCGTACCGTCGGTCGTGCGTGACCTCGGCGGCTTCGCGCACTTTCCGTGGCTGTTCTCGATCTACCTGCTGACCGCGGCCGTCACCACGCCGCTGTACGGCAAGCTCGCCGACGTCCTCGGCCGCAAGCCCGTCATGTTCTTCGGCATCGCGGTGTTCCTGGTCGGCTCGGTGCTGTGCGGCGCCGCGTGGAGCATGCTGACGCTGATCATCTTCCGCGCGGTGCAGGGCATCGGCGCGGGCGCGATCCAGCCGATCAGCATGACGATCATCGGCGACCTGTACTCGGTCGAGGAGCGCGCGCGGGTGCAAGGGTACGTCGCCGGCGTGTGGGGCGTGGCCAGCGTCATCGGCCCCACGCTCGGCGGCGTGTTCGCGGACTACCTGTCGTGGCGCTGGATCTTCTTCGTCAACCTGCCGCTGGGCCTGTGGGCGATCTGGATGTTCGCGCGGCACCTGAAGGAGAACGTCGAGCGCCGCCAGCACCGCATCGACTACCTCGGCGCGGCGCTGCTGATCGGCGGCTGCACGCTGCTGATCCTGGGCACCCTCGAGGGCGGCATCACCTGGGCCTGGGTGAGCGCGCCGAGCATCGTCATCTTCGTGCTGGGCGCGGCCATGGTGACCGCGTTCGTGTTCGTCGAGCGGCGCGCGCAGGAGCCCGTGCTGCCGCTGTGGGTCTTCCGCCACCGTACCCTCGTCGGCGGCAACCTCGCCGCGCTCACCGTCGGTGCGATGGTGATCGGCCTGAGCTCGTACGTCCCGAACTTCTCCCAGGGCGTGCTCGGCACCAGCGCCCTGGTCGCCGGGTTCGTGGTCGCGGCGATGACCCTCGGCTGGCCGATCGCGGCGACCTTCTCCGGCCGCATCTACCTGCGCATCGGCTTCCGCAACACGGCGCTGATCGGGGGCGCGATCATCATTGCCGGTACCATAATGTGCGCGTTGCTTTCCGAAAGCACCACGGTCGCCATGATGTCGATCGCCTGCTTCGTCATCGGCGTCGGCCTGGGCCTGTCCTCGGCGCCCGCGCTGGTCGCCGTGCAGTCCGTCGTGGGCTGGGACCGCCGCGGCGTGGTGACCGGCACCAACATGTTCTCGCGCTCCATCGGCAGCGCGATCGGCGGCGCCGTGTTCGGCGCGATCGCGAACACCACGCTCGACCGGCACTTCGCCGCCGCCCCGCCGGACGTCAAGCCCTCCCTCGGCGCCGGCGCCGACGCGACGAGCCTCGTCCTCCGACCGGGCGCCGACGTGCCGGAGCAGGTCGCCGGCTACGTGCGCGCGAGCCTGTACGCGGCCACCCACAACGTCTTCGTCGGCCTCGCGGTCGTCGGCGTGTGCGCCCTCGCCGCGATCATGCTGATCCCGAGGAAGATTGAGCAGCTCCCATGACGTGCGGGCAAAAAATGTCGTAGGTCGTGGCTAGTGTGACGGCCGTGAACGAGGACCTCTTCGCCGCCCCGGCGTCGTGGCGGCACAGCATCCATCCCCGTCGCGGGGGCACTCCGGTCGCCGCCGCACCACTCAAGGATCCACTGCCGCAGGAGCCCACGTTCACCGCACCGCAGGACGCGGCCGGGGCGTGGGCGCAGGTGCGAGGAGTCGACGGACGGTCCCTCGCCGAGCATGTGCTGCTTCGGTACGGTCTGATCTTCGCCCTCCGCGCCTGCCTCACCCTCGCCGCCCTGCACCCCACCGGCCCGATCGTGCGCCGCCTGCTCGCCCGGGTGCGGGAAGCGCTGGCGATCGCCCCGGACGAGACGTACGCCGAGGCCGTGCAGGCCCTGCGCGACGAGCGCGAAACCTCCCTCGAGCACCGCCTCGCGGCGTCGTTCCTGGCGCCCGCGGAGGCCGCCTGGGTCGCGCGGGACGTCGAGGAGGTACCGGCCAAACACCCACTCGCGCCGCTGCTGATGTCGTCGGTGTCCACAGTGGACCAGGCCCGGGCTGTGCTGTCGAAGCTCGCCCCGACGCAGGCGCAGGACCTGCTGGCGGAGCCGGAGACGCTGCACACCCTGGCCGAGGCGATCGGCGACGGCGTCCTGGACGTGTACGCGCAGTACTGGACCGGCCGCTCGGTCGCGTACACGATGGCGGGCGTCGAGGAGTACGTGCGGGACATGGCGGCGGTGCTGCCCTCGATCCCGACCGACCGCGCGTTCCAGACCCTGGTCGACGGGGCCGCACAGCGCGGGGTCCCGGCCGCGATCATGGCGGCGGCCGACCGGTTCCCGGTGCGGGCGATGCGGCTGCTGCAGGCCTCGTCGGCGAAGCCTAGGCTCGCGGACCTGCTGCGGCGGCATGCGGCCAAGCATCCGGAGCTGGCGCCGCCTGGGCTTCGGCCGGCGAACGGCACGGCTTCCACGCCGGGCGCAGGTGGGGGCGCGGCTGCTGGCAAGGAGGCGAACACGGCTGCTGGCAAGGTGGCGAGCGCGACCTCCGGCACCTCGTCCGGCGCGGGGGTGGCGGATGCGGCGGCTACCGGGAAGGTGGCGAGCACGCCGTCCGGCACGGGGGTGGCGAACGTGGCTACCGGCACGGCGTCCGGGACGGGAGTGGCGAGCGCGGCTACCGGCAAGGTGGCGAGCGCGGCTTCCGCCAAGCGCGCGAGTTCTGCGGCCACCAAACGCGGAGGCGCCGTAGCCGGCAAACGGGCGAGCCCCGCTGCGGGGACCGGTCCGGCGACGGGCGCGACCATAGGCGCCACGGCGGGCACGGTGACAAGCGCGAGCGCGGTGGCAGGGACAGCTGCAGACGCGGGCGCGGGAACGAGCACGGGCGCGGGGACCAACGCAGACGCGGGCGCGGGGACGAGCACGGGCGCGGGGACCAACGCAGACGCGGGCACGGGGACGAGCGCGGGCACGGTGGCGGGCACGGGCACGGTGGCGGGCACGGGCACGGGCACGGGGACGAACGCGGGCGCGGGCGCGGGGACGAACGCAGACGCGGGCGCGGTGACGGGTGCAGACGGGAGCGCGGGCACGACCAGCGCGGCGGGCGCGGGCCTGGGCACGGGCTCCGGCGCTGGAGCCGGCGCCGGAGCCGGAGCCGGCTCTGGTGGGCTGTCGACTGGCGCGCTGCCGGCGGTGCTCGTGGACCCGCCGTGGGTCGGGCGCCGCAAGGCCGCCAAGCCGGTCGTCCTCGACCTGCACTGTCCTGACGAACCCGCCGCGTCGTGGCCGCCCGGGGAGCGGGAACGGATCGTCGCCGGGTTGGCGGGCCCCAACCCGTACCGCGACGACGAGGACACCGCCCGGCGACTGCGAACCGGCGAGGGTCGGGTCCGCGACTGGGAGGCCGAATGGTTCTTCCTCACCGCGGACGAGGATCTGGCCCGGCCGCTGCTCGGGGCGTACCGGCCGAACGGCGGCCGCTACAACGCCCCCTGGCTGGACCGAGCGGCGGCGCGGTTCGGCGTCGACGCGTACCCGCTGGTCATGACCGTCACCCGGATGTACCCGGCGGACGGGGCGGCGCTGATGCCGTTCACCAGCCCCGAGATCGCGCTGATGATGGCGGACTGGCTGGCTCGGCTCAAGGCGGCCCGGCGCATCGCCCTCACCTGGCTGCGGGCCCACCCGGCCGAGGCGGCGCGGGCACTGATCCCGGCCGCGCTGGGCAAGGCCGGCGTCCCGCGGCGACAGGCCGGGGCCGCGCTCACCACTCTCGCCGGGGCCGGGCATCGAGAGGCGATACTCGCGGCCGCGGCCGGCTACGGGACGGCGGCGCAGGCGGCCGTCACGGACCTGCTCGACGCCGACCCGCTGCTGGTACTGCCGAGCCGAATCCCGGTCGTCCCGGACTGGGCCGACCCGTCCACGCTCCCACCAGTTCGCCTGCGCGTCGGCGCCGTGGCCCTGCACACCGAAGCCGAGCCGCCACGCCACCCGGACCGGCCGCACGGGGACGCCGAGGCCCTGCACGCCGAGGGCGACCCATCGTCACGCCCACCAGCCCGACCGCACGGCGGCGACGAGGTCGGCCCATCTTCGCTCGGCGCGGAAAGGCTGCGCGGGGGCGCGGGGACGCTGCCTGTTGATGCGGCCGGGCATCTGGTGACGATGCTGATGTTGTCGAAGCCGGGCGATCCGTACGCGGGGATTGAGCACGTGCGGGAGGCGTGCGAGCCGCACGATCTGGCCCGGTTCGGCTGGGAGCTGCTGTGCCGATGGGAGGGGGCCGACGCCCCGCCGGCGGAGAGTTGGGCCATGGACGCGCAGGCGTTCCTGGGCGACGACCGGACCGCTGAGGACCTGGCGGAGGCGGTGAAGCGGTGGCCGTACGAGGGGGCGCACCGGCGGGCCGCGATCGGGCTCGACACGCTCATGCACCTGGGCACCGAGGCGGCGCTGCGCCAGTTGCACGACATCGCGTCCAAGTTCAAGGCCAAGGCGGTGAAGGCCCGGGCCGAGGCGAACCTGACCGAGATCGCCGAGCACCTCGGCCTCACCGCCGACGCGCTCGCCGACCGGCTGGTGCCGCACCTCGACCTCGCCGCCGACGCGACGATGGTGCTCGACTACGGTCCGCGGCGGTTCGTGGGCGGCTTCGACGAGCAGCTCAAGCCGTACGTCACCGACGAGGACGGCACCCGCCGCAAGGACCTTCCGGCCCCCGCCGCCCGCGACGACCCGGACCGGGCCGCCGAGTCCCAGGCCAGGTTCGCCGCCGCGAAGAGGACCGTCCGGAAGGTGGCGACCGAGCAGGTACGCCGCCTCGAGTGGGCCATGGCCGGCGGCCGGCGGTGGGGGGCCGACGAATTCGGCCAGGTGCTCCTGGGACATCCGCTCCTGTGGCAGCTGGCCCGCCGCCTGGTCTGGGTCACCGGCGAGCCGGGCGCACCGGGCACCGCGTTCCGCATCGCCGAGGACCGCACCCTGGCCGACGCCGCCGACGACCCGTTCGCGTTGCCGGTGGGGACCGCGGTGGGGGTGGCGCACCCGGTCGACCTGGACGTGCCGGCCTGGTCGGAGGTGTTCGCCGACTACGGCATCCTGCAGCCGTTCAAGCAGTTGCAGCGCAAGGTGTACCGCCTGGAGCCCGACGAGTCCGCCGCCGTCCGCCTGGCCCGCTTCGACAACCGCCCCGCGCTGACGGTGAAGCTGCTGGGCCTGGAACGCCGGGCCTGGCGCCGATCGGGCATCGAGGGCGCACACCAGGCCCGGATGGAACGCGACCTGCCCGGCGGCCGCCGGCTGATCGTCGACCTCGACCCGGGCATCACCCTGGGCGTCCCCGGCGACCACCCGGAACAACGCCTGCGCGACATCTGGCTCCTCCCGCCCGGCGAACGCGAGTGGACCGACCAGCGGACCGTCCCCTTCGCCGCGCTCGACGCGGCTTCCGCCTCGGAGGTGCTGTCGGACCTGGAATCGTGCCTGTAGAACGCCGCCGGAGCGAACCGTCGAACGCCGCCGCGCGACTGGGCCAAGCGGAAACGGGCCACACGACGCCGCCCGAGCGAACCGTCGAACGCCGCCGCGCGACTGGGCCAAGCGGAGACGGGCCACACGACGCCGCCCGAGCGAACCGTCGAACGCCGCCGCGGGACTGGGCCAAGCGGAGACGGGCCACACGACGCCGCCGAGCCGACCGGCACCCGCCGCGCGAATGTGGGCGAGGGGCGGGCGGGCCCGTCGCGGACGAGCGGCGGCGGGCGGTCGGAGGCGGTCCCGGGATCGGGTGGGGCGGGGACGGGCGGCGCCGCCGAGGCTGGTTGCCCCGGCGGCGCCCTGCGGTGAGGAGGTGAGCCCGCAGTCAGGAGGTGAGCTTGTACACCGTGGTGCTGCCGACGGTCTGGGCGGTGTAGTTCGCCGCTACCCAGGTGGCGATCTCGCTGTTGCCGCCGCCCATGCCGCCGCCTCGGCCGCCTGCCACGTAGTAGGCGACCTGGCCCTTGGCGACCATGTCCTTGAACTGGGCCAGGGTGGGAGCGGGGTCGCTGCCGTCCCAGCCGCCGATGGCGATGACCGACTTGCCGGTCGCGAGCTCCAGCTCGGCCGCCGTCTGGTCGCCGGTCGTTGCCGCTGCCCACTTCGTGGTGGTCGCCTTCAGGAGGGTGCTCAGGTCGCTGCTGCTGCTCGAGCCCCCCATGCCGCCGCCCCCGCCGCCGGCGAAGCCGCCGCCGGCGAAGCCGCCCGTGCCACCCATGCCGCCCATGCCCGAGGAGGTGGGGCCCGAGGTGGGGATGGAGCCGGAGTGGGGCTGGTTCGCGGTCGCCAAGGCCCAGGCCGTGGTGCCGCCGAAGCCGGCCAGCACCGCCGCCAGCACCACGACCACCGTCAGGCGGCGGGTGAAGGACAGGCCGCCACGCGCGGCTGAGGAGCCGCCGGCCGACAAGCCGGCCGAAGAGGTGCCGCCCAGTGCGGCGATCCCCACCGCGGCCGCGCCGCCGACCACGAGGACCGCCCAGCGGAGCCACGGGGTCCAGGACGTGTCGCGGGACAGCAGGACGAAGTCCCACGCGGCGGTGACGAAGACCATCGCGGCCAGGACCAGGCGGGTCGGCAGGGCGGCCCGGGCCCGCCACAGCTCGCGGGACGCGATGGCCACCAGGGCGGCGATCGACGGGGCCAGGGCCACCGTGTAGTACGGGTGGATGGTGCCGGACATGTAGCTGAAGACGATGCCCGTGACCAGGAGCCAGCCGCCCCAGACGATCAGGGCCGCGCGCGTGAGGTCGGTACGCGGGGCGCGGCGGGTGAACCAGAGGCCGGCCACCAGGGCAATGAGGGCTGCCGGGAGGAGCCAGCTGATCTCGGTGCCCATGCTGTCGCCGAACAGGCGGGTGATGCCCGTCGAGCCGCCGAAGCCGACATTCCCGCCGCCGCCTCCGCCGCCGCGGTTGCCGTTGCCGCCCAGGATGCGGCCCAGGCCGTTGTAGCCCAGGGCCAGTTCCAGGAGGCTGTTGTTCGTGGAGCCGCCGATGTACGGGCGGGACGCCGCCGGCCACAGCGCCACCAGGGCCACGAACCAGCCGGCCGAGACGACCAGGGTGGCGCCTGCGGTCAGCAGGTGGAGCAGGCGGCGCGACAGCGTGGTCGGGGCGGCGATCAGGTAGGCCAGGGCGAAGCCGGGCAGTACCAGCAGGCCTTGCAGCATTTTGGTGAGAAACGCGAAGCCCAGCGCCGCCGCGGCCAGGGCCAGCCAGCCGGGGGCGGCCTTCTCCACGGCGCGGGTGGTGCAGTAGGCGCCCGCCACCAGGAGCAGGACCAGCAGGGCGTCCGGGTTGTCGAAGCGGAACATGAGCACGGCCACCGGGGTCACGGCCAGGGCGGCTCCGGCCAGGAGGCCCGCGGCGGCGCCGAAGTGGCGTTTCACCGTGGCGTACAGCAGGGCCACCGCGGCCACGCCCTCCAGGGCCTGCGGGACCAGGAGGCTCCAGCTGTTGAAGCCGAAGACGCGGCCGGACAGGGCCATGATCCACAGGGAGGCGGGCGGCTTGTCGACCGTGATGATGTTGCCGGGGTCCAGGGAGCCGAACAGGAGGGCCTTCCAGCTCTGGGTGCCGGCCTGGACGGCGGCGGCGTAGAAGCTGTTCGCGTAGCCGGAGTCGCCCAGGCGCCAGAGGTACAGCACGCCGGTGAGCACCAGCAGCGCGGCCAGGGCCGGGCGCTGCCACACCGGGCGGGAGACCTGTGTGGCCCGGGGCGCAGGCTCGGTCCGGGACGGTTTGGGCAGCGTCGTGGTGGTCATGTCGCCGACTCTGCGGTCCGCGGCTGTCGCGACCTTGCCAAGGAGCTGTGGGCGAGCTGTGAGGACTACCGGGAGCGGGCCCGGACGTGGACGCGTTCGCCCTGCGGGCCGAAGAGGCTCAGGACCTCGACCGCGTAGTCCGTCGGGTTGCCGAACCAGTGCGGGACGCGCGTGTCGAACTCGACCGCCTCGCCGGTCTGCAGCAGCATGTCGTGCTCGCCGAGGATGAAGCGGAGGCGGCCGGAGAGGACGTACAGCCACTCGTACCCCTCGTGCGTCTGCGGCTCCGGGACGGGGTCGGCCGGGGTACGCGGCGGGAAGATGAGCTTGAAGGCCATCGGGGCGCCGGGGCGCTGGGTCAGCGGGACGTGGGTCACGCCGTGGCGGATCACGGGCTTGGCGTGCACGCGCGGGTCGGCCGTGGGTTCGGCGCCGGCCAGGTAGTCCAGGGTCACGCCGTGGGCGCGGGCCAGCGGCAGCAGCAGCTCCAGGGTCGGGCGGCGGCCGCCGGACTCCAGGCGGGACAGGGTGCTCACCGAGATGCCGGTGTCGGCGGAGAGCGCGGTCAGGGTGACGCCGCGCTGCTCGCGGAGTTGGCGCAGGCGCGGGCCGACGTGGTCGTCCATGCTCCCAGTTTGCCATTTCGGCAAAGGGCTTTGCCAGAAGCGGCTGGGCGGGGCATGGTCGGAGGCATGAGTGAGCGGTACGACGTGATTGTCATCGGGGGCGGCGCGGCCGGGCTGAGCGGGGCGCTGACCCTGGCCCGGGCCCGGCGCAAGGTTCTGGTCATCGACGGCGGGCAGCCCCGCAACGCGCCCGCCGAGGGGGTGCACAACTACCTCGGGCGGGAGAACGTCGCGCCCCGCGAGCTGGTGCGGATCGGGCGGGAGGAGGCCGGCGGCTACGGGGCGCGGTTCGCGGACGGCGAGGTCGTCCGGGCGTACCGGGACGGCGACGATTTCACTGTCGAAACGCGGGACGGTGCTCACCGGGCGCGCCGGCTGCTGGTGACCACCGGCGTGGTCGACGCGCTGCCGGACATCCCGGGGCTGGCGGAGGGCTGGGGGCACTGGGTGCTGCACTGCCCGTACTGCCACGGCTGGGAGGTCCAGGACCAGCCCGTCGGCATCATCGCCACCAGTCCCCTGGCCGCGCACCCGGCGCTGCTGTGGACGCAGTGGACCGACGACCTGGTCCTGTTCACCAACGGGCAGGACGTCCCCGGCGTGCCCGCGAAGGTCAAGGTCGTCGACGGGCTGGTCGCGAGGGTGGAGGAACAGGGCGTACACCTGCAATCCGGCGAAGTCGTCCCCAGGAAAGCCCTGGTGGTGCAGACGACCCTCGCGGCCCGGATGGAAGCAGTACGAGACCTGGGCCTGGAGACGAGCGTCTTCGAGATGCAGGGCCTTCCCGTGGCGACCTACGTCGCGGCCGACCCGATGGGCAAGACCGCCGTGCCGGGCGTGTGGGTGGCCGGGAACCTCGCCGACCCCATGGGCCAGGTCATCGGGGCGGCCGCCGGCGGCATGAAGGCCGGGGCCGCGCTCAACATGGACCTGCTCATGGAGGCCTGAGCCGCTACGGTGTGACGGTGAGCACCGCCGAGGAACGCGACGGGGTCGCACTGACCAACCTCGACCAGCCGATCTTCGAGGGGGCCGGGGCGACCAAGCGCGACCTCGTCGACTACCTCGACGCCGTCCGGGAACGCATCCTGCCGGTACTGCACGATCGCCCCCTCTCCGTCGTGCGGATCATGCGCGGGCAGGAGTCGTTCATGCAGAAGAACGTGCCCAAGTACACGCCGGACTGGGTGCAGACGGTGCACATGTGGGCCGAGACGTCGAAGCGGGACGTGGCCTACGCGCTGTGCGAGGACCGCCGCACGCTGCTGTGGTTCGCCAACCAGCGGGCGGTGGAGTACCACCCGACGCTGGTGACCGCGGCCGACGGCGCGCACATGACGCACATGGTGCTCGACCTCGACCCACCGGAGGGCGGCGACTTCGGGCTGGTCGTGCGGGCCGCGATGCTGATCCGGGCGACGCTCGACGCGGCCGGGCTGGCGGGAGCCGTCAAGACCAGCGGCGCGAAGGGGCTGCACATCTTCGTGCCGATCCGGCCGGCGGCGATGGAGGACGTGGCCGCCGCGACCCGGGCCATCGCCGCGCGCGCCGAGCAGCTCGACCCGGTGCTGGCCACGACCGCGTTCATCCGCGAGGACCGGCACGGCAAGGTGTTCCTCGACGCGACCCGGGTGGGCGGGGCGACGACGGTGGTGTGCGCCTACAGCCCGCGCCTGCGCCCCGGCTGCCCGGTCTCGTTCCCGCTGGGCTGGGACGACCTCGACGGGGTCAGCCCGCGCGACTTCACGATCCGGACCGCGCCGGTACTGCTCGGCGACGCCGATCCGTGGGCCGCGCAGATGCCCGAGCCGCAGGCGATCCCGGCCGACCTGATCGCCGAGGGCCACACCATCCCGGTGGCCCGCGTCCAGGCCATGCACGAGGGCAAGCGGCGGGCCCGGGCCAAGCGCAAGGCGGAGGCCGAACCGAAGGTCGAGTAAGGTGCGGTCGTGGTTTCAGGCGTTAGTACCGAGGCACCGGCCAGCAGCAGCACCCAGCGCGCGCTGATTCCGCTCGGCGTCATCTTCTTCTTCGTCGGCATGTCGGTCGCGGTCGTCGGGCCGTTCCTGGCGCTGTTCCTGACCACCGAGGTGCACGCCAAGCCGGTCATGGTCAGCGCGTTCCTGGTCGCCGGGCCGGTCGCCTCGATGGTGTCCTCGACGCTGCTGGGCCGGCTCTCCGACCGGCGCCCGATCCGCCGCCGGCTGCTGCTCACCGCCGCCCTGGCCGGGTTCGCGGGGATGATCGCGACCGCGTTCATCCGGGAGTACTGGCTGCTGCTCGCCATCACCATGACGCTCACGGCCCTGAGCGGGGCGCTGTTCCCGCAGTCGTTCGCGTACGCCCGCGAGGTGCTCTCCCAGCGCGGCTCGACCCGCGCGGCGATGGCGATCAGCACGCTGCGCATGGTGTTCTCGGTCGCGTGGGTGGCCGGCCCGCCCGTGGCCGCGCTGCTGCTGCAGGTCGGCGGCTTCCGGACGCTGTACCTCACCTCCGCCGCCATGTACCTGCTCGGCGCCGTCGTGGTGTTCCTGCGCCTCGACGAGGTCTCGCCGCCGGCCCACGCCGAGCGGCCCGCGGCGCGCCGAGCGGGACTGATCGTCTGGGCGACGGTGGCCGCGTTCGCCGTCATGCAGGCCGCGGGCGTGCTGAACGTGCAGGCGATGTCGCTGTACCTGAGCCATGTCCTGCACGCGCAGCTGCGCGACGCGGGCCTGATCCTCGGCCTGTGCGCCGCCCTGGAGATCCCGCTGATGCTGGGCTTCGGCGCGCTGTCGACCCGCTATCCCCTGCGCCGCCTGATCATCCTCGGGGCCGGGGTCGGCGTCGTCTACTACGCGCTCGTCGCGCTGGTCACCCACAGCTGGCAGATCGCGGCGCTGCAGATCCTCAACGCGTCCTTCATCGCCGCCGTCCAAGGGCTCGGCATCTCGTACGTCCAGGAGCTCCTGCCCGGCGAGCCCGGCCGCGCGGCGACCCTGGCGGGCAACGCGTTCCCGATCGCCGCGCTGCTGGCCGGGCCGCTGCTCGGGGTCTCGGCCGACCTGGGCTACCGGTACGCGTACGTGTCCGCGGCGATCCTGTGCGCGCTCGGCTTCGTCCTGCTCGTCGCCACCGCCAGGCGCCACCCGGCCGCCCCGGTCCCCGCGGAGTAACTCAGACGGCGACCCGGCGGCGCTGCTTCTTGGCGCGGTTGCCGCAGCTCTCCATCGAGCACCAGCGCCGGCTCCCGGGCCGCGACAGGTCCAGGAACAGCGTGTTGCAGGCCGGGTCGGCGCACTCCCGGATGCGCTCCACCGCCGGGGACGTGACCAGGTCGAGCGCGTCCCGGGCGATGAGCGCGAGGGTGCCGGTGACGGCGTCGTTGGCGTACCACCGCAGCTCGCCCCCCTCCCCCAGGGCCGGGACCGGCACCGAGCGCGAGGCGGCCTGGTTGACCCGCTCGCGCGGCTCCTCGCCCGCGGCCGCCGCGCCGCCCTGAGTCCGGGCGGCGGCGACGAGCGCGAACACGGCCTCGCGCAGCTGCTGCGCGTCGCGGACGATCGGGGCGGGGACGACGCTGCCCGGCGCCGGCAGGACGGGCCCGCACAGGCCGACCCACGCGGCCAGCGACGGCCCGTCGGGCAGCTCCTCGATCGCGTGGTCGGTGCCGCGATGGCGCAGGGTGCGGGTGAAGTCGAGACAGAGGCGGCCGGTACCCAGGCGGAAGGGTTCTGCCATCCGGACACCCTAACCCGAACACCGGTTTAACCGGTACCCCGGACAGCCTCCAGGAGGTCGCGCAGCGCGGCGATGACCGGCCCGGGCTGCTGCACGTGGAGGTACTGATGCGAGGCCCCCGGCACGAAGCGCTGCTCGCCCCGCGGCACCGAGGCCGCGATCGCCGCGTGCAGGTCGCGCACCCCGGCGTGGGCGCGCGCGAGCAGCTCCGGCGGCATGTGCTGGACCCAGAACGGGTTCTCGTCGGCGGCCGTCAGCACGATCAGCGGCACGTCCGGCAGCGGCCCGCCCGCGGCCAGCTCGGCGTAGACCTCGTCCTCCAGGTTGCGCCCCTCGGCCAGGCCGGTGCGCCAGTGCTCGAGGCGGTGCTCCACGAGGGGCGAGCGGACGTCGTCGGGCCACTGGGCGTACAACTGCAGCAGGGCGGCGCGGGAAGCCTCCAGTTGCGCCGGGGTCAGCTCCGGCAGCGCGTCCCAGGTGGGCTTCATCGCCTCGTTGAGCGCGACCACCTCGGCCGGCATGAAGCGCAGGATGTCCTCGTGGCCGGGGTCGAGGAACAGCAGCCCGGCCACGTCGGCCGGGAACAGCTGGGCGAACCGGCGGGCATACACCGCGCCCATCGAGTGCCCGGCGAGCACGTAGGGCCCGGCCACGTCCGCGGCGCGCAGCACCGCGCGCAGCTCCCCGGCCACGGCGGCGGCGGTGCGGGGCAGCGCGATGTCGTCGCTCCAGCCGGTGCCGGCCCGGTCGTAGGCGACGGCCGTGGTCAGCTCGCCGAACGCCCGCAGCAGGTTGTCGTACTCCAGGCCGACCAGCCCCGCGCCCGGCAGCAGCACGACCGGCGGCGCGCCCGCCCCGGCCCGGTACACCGCGATCTTCCGCCCGCCCGCCTCGACGAGCGCTCCCCGTGGCATTGTTCTCATGGATGCGAACATTATCAGGTGTGCGAACATCAGCCAATGGACCCCGTCGAGCTTCTGCTCCACCCGGTGCGGCTGCGGATCGTGCACGCGCTCTCGGGCGGGCGCAGCCTGACCACGCAGCAGTTGTGCGAGCGGATCGCCGACGCCTCCAAGGCCACCGTGTACCGCCACGTCGCCCTGCTCGCCGACGCCGGCATCCTGGAGGAGGCGGGGCAGCAGCGGGTGCGCGGCTTCGTCGAGCGGCACTACCGGCTGCAGCCGGCGCGCGCGGCAGTCAGCGCCGAGCGCGCGGCCTCGGCGACGGTGGACGAGCACCGGCGGGCGTTCGCGGCGTCGATGGCGGCGCTGCTGGCCGAGTACCAGGCGTACCTCGACGACCCCGCCGCCGACCCGGCGCGCGACCAGGTCGGCTACCGCCAGCACGCGGTCTGGCTCACCGACGACGAGCGGGCGGCGCTGATCGAGGGCATGCGGGCCGGGATCGTGCCGCACATGGCGAACGGGCCCGGTCCGGGGCGGTCACAGTACCTGCTGAGCCCGATTCTGTTTCCCCTGCGCGAGTGAGCGGATCCGCCCGTAGATGTGCGTGCGCAGCTCGACGAAGCGCGGGTCGGCGCGGGTGGTGAGCTGGTCGCGCTCCGCCGGCAGGCCCACCGGGAGGTCCTCCAGCACGCGGGTCGGCGACGCCGAGAGGATCACCACGCGCTGACCCAGGTAGACCGACTCGTCGATGTCGTGGGTGACGAACAGCAGCGTCACGCCCGTCGCCCGCCACACCGAGCGGACCAGGTCCTCGAGGTCGGCGCGGGTCTGGGCGTCGACGGCGGCGAACGGCTCGTCCATGAGCAGCACCCGCGGCTGGAACGCGATGGCGCGGGCGATCGCGACCCGCTGCTGCATGCCGCCGGAGAGCTGCCACGGGTAGGCGCGGCCGGCGTCGGCCAGGCCCACCGCGTCCAGGGCGTCGGCCACGAGCCGACGCCGCTCGGCCTTCGGCAGGCGCTTGGCCTTGAGCGGCAGCTCCACGTTGTCGGCGACGCGCAGCCACGGCATGAGGCTGCGGCCGTACTCCTGGAAGACGATGGCCAGGCCGTCGGGCGGGCCGGTGACCTCGGCGCCGCCGACCCGGACCGAGCCGGACGTCGGCGCCAGCAGCCCGCCGAGGCAGCGCAGCAGCGTGGTCTTGCCGCAGCCGGACGGGCCGACGACGCACACGAACTCGCCGGCGCCGACGTGCAGCGTGATGCCGGCCAGGGCCTCGACCCGCCGGCCGTGCCCGTCGTAGGTCTTGGCGAGGGCCTCAACGTCGAGCAAGGGCGTTCCTCCCGTGGTACCAGTGCAGGATGCGCCGCTCGGCCAGCGCGAACAGCGCGGAGAGGGCCACCCCGAGCAGGCCGAGGACGAACACGCCGCTCCACATCTGCGGGATCTGGTACGTCCGCTGGAAGTCGATGATCACGTACCCGAGCCCGTTCGTGGTGCCGAGCAGCTCGCCGATGACCATCATGATGATCGCGATCGACAGCGCCTGGCGGGCCCCGACGACGATCTGCGGGCTGGCCGCGCGCAGCACGAACGCGCGCAGCCGCAGGCCGCCCCGGATGCGGTAGGTGCGGCAGGTGTCGGCGAGCACCTCGTCCGCGCCGCGCACGCCCTCGACGGTGTTGAGCAGGACCGGCCAGATCGCGCCGAAGACGATCACGAGGATCTTGGTGCGGTCGGTGAACCCGGCGAGCAGGATGAGCACGGGCACGAGCATCGGCGGCGGAACCGCCCGCAGGAACTCCAGCACCGGCTCGCTCACCGCCCGCAGGGTCCGGCTGCCGCCGATCGCCAGCCCGAGCGCGACGCCGAGGACGACCGCGAGGCCGTAGCCGGCGACCAGGCGCAGGACGCTCGGCAGCACGTCGGCGCGCAGGCGGTGCGGCGTCCACGTGTCCGGGAACGCGCGCACGATCGTCTCCAGGGGCGGCTGGTAGAAGTCGGTGCTGCCGGCGCTCGCGAACCACCAGGCGGCCAGCAGCACGATCGGCAGCGCCACGGCGAGCAGGAGCCGCTTCACAGGGCGACCTCCCGGCGTACCGACGGATGCCACGCCAGCACCGCCCGCTCGGCGCGCCGGGTGACCAGGTTCGCCGCCACGCCGAGCAGCCCGGCCACGATGACGAGCGCGTACATGACCGCCACCCCGTCGTCGCCGCTGTTGCGGGCCAGGGACAGCTGCTCGCCGAGCCCGTCGGTGCCGCCGATGAACAGCTCGCCGGTGACGGTGAGGACCAGCGCGACGGCCGTCGCCAGCCGGATCCCGGTCATGGCGTACGGCAGCGCCGTCGGCCACACCAGGTGCCTGGCCCGCTGCCAGCGGTTGAGCCGGTACGAGTCGGCGGTCTCGCGGGCCACCGGGTCGACGTCGGCCACGCCGTGCAGGACCTGGATGAGCACCTGCCAGAAGCTCGCGTAGACGACGAGCAGCAGGATCGAGCGCAGCGGGGCGCTGAACAGCACGACGGCCAGGGGCAGCAGCGCCACCGACGGGATGGGGCGCAGGAACTCGACGGTGGAGGCGGTCGCGGCCCGCAGGACCGGGACCGAGCCGATGCCGATGCCGAGCGCGATCCCGGCCACCACGGCGATCGCGAGGCCCAGGAACCAGATCTCGAGGGTGCCGGCGACCGCGCTCCAGAAGGCGGGGCGGGCGGCCTGCCGGGCGAGGGCGGTACACATGGCGCTGAACGGCGGGAAGTGCTGCCGCGGCACGAGTCCGAGCCGCGGCAGCACCTCCAGGAGGACGGCGAATCCCGCCAGACCCAGCGCGCCCTTGATCACGGCAGCAGCTTCGTCGTGTCGACCGGGGCGCTCAGCACGCCGTTGGTGACGAGCAGCTGGTTCATCTTGCCCACCGACGCCGTGTCGACGGTGGCGGCCCACTTCGGCAGCGTCATGGCGCCCGCCGCGTCGGCCTTGATCTGGGTGTACGTCGGGACGGTCTGCCGCACCGCGTCCGCGTGCCCGTCGGCGTAGGCCAGGGACTCCTGCATCGCCTCGGTGAACCGCTTGACGAGGTCCGGGTTCTGGGCGGTGAGCTGGGTCGAGGTGAAGTACGCGGCCACGCACAGCTTCGGGTCGACGTCCGCGTAGGCGCCGAGCGAGCGCCAGCCCTTCGCGAGGGCCGGGGCGAGGAACGGCTCGACGACGAACATCGCCTGCACCCGCCCGGCGTCCAGGGCCGCGCCCATGTCGGGGAACGCGAGCTCGACGAAGTTCACCTTCGCCGGGTCGCCGCCCGCCTTGCGCACGATCTCCTTGACCGACGTGTCGACGATGTTCTTCACGGTGTTCGTCGCGACCGTCTTGCCCTCCAGGTCCTTGGCCGTCCTGATGGCCGGGTCCTTGACGATCAGCTGGCCGAAGTCCTTGGCCGGGTCGCCGGTGGAGTTGACCCCGTTGGCGACCACCTTGATCGGGACCTTCTGCTGGCCGGCGACGAGCAGCGAGACGATGTTGCTGAAGCCGAACTGGTACTGCCCGGAGATGACGCCCGGCACGATCGCGGCGCCGCCCTGGGCCTGCTCCATGGTGAGGTCGATGTTGCGCTTGCTGAAGAAGCCCTGGGCCTTGCCGAGGTAGATGGGGGCGACGTCGACGATCGGGATGACGCCGACCTTCACCTTGTCCGGCGTGCCGGGCCGGCTCGTGGCCGGGGTGGCGTCCGAGCCGCAGGCGGTCAGGACCGCGAGCGCGGCGAGGACGGGGACGAGAACCTTGCTCCGCATGGACTTCCGCCTTTCGGAGGCGAACCTGGGCGGAACGGTAATCTCGCCGACCAGATCGTCGCCGGTTGGCGCGGAAAGCTTCCGGCCAGCGGGAACCGGGGTCTATGCCTCCAGGTCCTTGAGCCAGTCGCGGCTGGCCCGGGCGACGCGGGCCGGGACGCCGAGCCCGTCGAGGAGGTCGGCGGCGGCCTGCATCTCGTGGCCGCGGCGCACCGCGTGGGTGCGCGAGCCGGTCACGAGCCGGTCGAGGGTGGCGGCGTCGGCCTTGATCAGCTCGGCGGCGATGTTGCCGGCCAGCCAGTCGCGCAGGCCGGCCGCCTCGGCCGCTTCGAGGGCCTCGATCGCGGCGGCGGCCAGGCCCTTGTAGAACACGGAGCGCAGCAGCTTGCGGGTGGCGGCCAGGCCGACCGGCCCGTCGAGCACCTCGATCGGCGTGCCGAACGGCCCGAGCAGGTCCGCGAACCGCCGCCCGCCCGGCCCGCTGGCGGTCATCGCGGTGCCGAGCCCCTTCGGCGGCACCGGCGCCATGATCGCCACGTCGGCGACGACCGCCCGCGCGCCGGCGATCCGCTCGGCCGCCTCCTTGACGGCGGGGGCGGCGGTGTTGAGCTCGGCCCAGACGGTCCCGGGGGCGCAGCCGGGCAGCCCCTGTTCGAGCGCGTCGAGCGCGTCGGCGGCGCTGTTGACGCTGAGCACCAGGTCGGCGCCGGCGCAGGCCTCCGCGCCGGTTTTCCCCTGGTGTACTCCCTGTGGCGCGGCGACGCGCGGATCGTACCCGCGCACGGTCGCGCCGGCCGCGACCAGATCGGCCGCGAAGCGTCCGCCGGCCTCGCCCAGGCCGAGCACCGCGATCACGGTCATGGCAGCACCTCGTCCAGGGTTCGCAGGTGGTCGATGACGGACGCGATGTGCTCGCGCATCGCGGCCTCGGCGGCCTTGGGGTCGCGCCGGCGGATGGCCTCGACGATCCGCTCGTGCTGGGGCAGCGAGGTCTGCGGGCGGCCGGGGTGCAGCGAGAGCATGAACTGGTGGCGGACCAGCTGGCCGCGCAGGGTCGCGATGATGCCGTCGGCGGTGCGGTGCCCGGCGATCTCGCGGATGAGCGCGTGCAGGCGGTGGTTGAGGTCGCTGTACCGGTGGAACTCCCCCGCCCCGACCGCCCGGCGCATCAGCAGCGCCACCTCGTCGAGCTCGCTGGCCTGCCCGTCGCTGACCCGCACGGCGGCGCGGGCGGCGACCAGGCCCTCGAGGACCATCCGGACCTCGCTGATCTCGATCGCCTCCTCGATGGAGACCTTGCGGACGTGGGCGCCCTTGTTGCGGCGCATCTCGACCAGGCCGTCGCCGGCGAGCTCCTGCAGGGCGGCGCGGACGGTGAACCGGCTGGCCGCGAACCGCTCGCACAGCTGGGCCTCGACGAGGCGCTCGCCGGGCAGGTACTCGCCGCGCAGGATCGCCGCCCGCAACGCCTCGCGGGCGAGCGCCGCGGGGGCCGGCGGGGACAGCTCGGGCACGGCGGAAGTGTCGCAACGGCGGACGGGGATTGTCAACAATATCGGGTACCAAGGCGGAATCGCTGTTGGGGAAGGACACAGATCGTTGACAATCCCGGCCTCGGCGGGGGCATAGAGTGGTGGGCGTGACGCAGACGACGACGCGGCTCACCGGCTACGCCCATGGCGGCGGCTGTGCGTGCAAGATCCCGCCCGGCGAGCTGGAGGCGGTGGTCGCGGGCCTCATGGGCGGCGGCGCCCCGCAGGGCCCCGGCGAGCTGCTGGTCGGCCTCGACGACGGCGACGACGCGGCGGTCGTGACGATCGCGGACGGCACGGCGATCGTCGCCACCGCCGACTTCTTCACCCCGGTGGTCGACGACGCCTACGACTGGGGGCGGATCGCCGCTGCGAACGCGCTGTCCGACGTCTACGCGATGGGCGGGCGGCCGGTCGTCGCCGTCAACCTCCTCGCCTGGCCGCGCGACCTGCTGCCGATGGAGCTGGCGGCGGAGGTGCTGCGCGGCGGGCTCGACGTGGCCCGTGCGGCCGCGTGCCACGTCGCGGGCGGGCACTCGGTGGACGATCCGGAGCCGAAGTACGGGATGGCGGTCACCGGGCTCGCCGACCCTTCGCGCCTGCTGCGCAACGACGCCGGCGTGGCGGGGGTGCCGCTGACGCTGACCAAGCCGCTGGGGATCGGGGTGCTCAACAGCCGGCACAAGGCCACGGGCGAGCCGTTCCCGCACGCGGTGGCGGCGATGGCCACGCTCAACCGGGACGCCTCGGAGGCCGCCCTGGCCGCGGGGGCGACCTGCGCCACGGACGTGACGGGGTTCGGGCTGCTGGGCCACCTGCACAAGCTGGCCCGCGCCTCGGGCGTGACGGCGGTGATCGACTCGGCTGCGGTGCCGTACCTCGACGGGGCGCGGCAGGCCCTCGCGGACGGGTTCGTGAGCGGCGGGACGCGGCGCAACCTCGACTGGGTGCGGCCGCATCTCGACGCGGGTTCGGTCACCGAGGACGAGCTGCTGCTGCTCGCGGACGCGCAGACCTCGGGCGGGCTGCTGGTCGCCGGGGAGATCCCGGGCTACCCGGTCGTCGGTGAGCTGGTCCCGGCGGCCGGTCCGACGCTCCGCGTGCGCTGACCGGCGGCCTTCTGCGGTTCGACGACGTACTTCGGGTCGCGGGTCGACGCCACGCCCGCCTCGAAGATGCCGAAGCGGGTCGCGAGTGAGCCGGCGAGCAGCGCCGCGCCCGACAGCGCCGAGAGGAACCGGCTGCGGCGGCCCAGCAGCGCACCGGCCGCGCCCGCGAGGTTGAGCCGGCGGGCGGCGCGCAGGAGGCGGCCGGCCCTGCCCGTGCGGTACGGCTCGCTCAGCAGGCCCAGGCCGTGCTCGATGCGGTGGGTCGCGGCGAGTTCCAGGGCGACGCCGCCGACGGCGAGGGCCCGGGCCGGGCCGCCCTCGGACGGCGGGGCGGCGATGAGGCCGACGGCGGCGCCGGAGGCCAGGGCGCTGCCGGCGAACGCGAACGGGAGGTCGTCGCGGGCGGCGTGCCAGGACGGGGCGGCGGTGTCGGCGATCAGCACCGCCGTGTACGTGGCCAGGGCCGGCGCGAGGGCGGCCGCGCCGAGACCGGCCGCGCGTCCGGCGGCGCCGGCGAGGCCGCGCGGGCGGGCCTCGGTGACGGCGGCCAGGCCCGCGGCGCCGCCGATGGCGCTGAGGATCCAGGTGCCCATCGACATCGGCGAGGTCGGCTTGGCCACCCGCAGCATGTGGTGGAAGCGCTCGGGGCGGCCGAGGTCGTTGATCAGGAAGTACGTGCTCACGCCGAGGGCCCCCAGCGCGGCCAGGCGGGCCGCGCGGCGGGTCCTCGGGCGGCCGGTCAGGTCGGCGCCGGCCGCGAGCAGCGAGCTGCCGGCGGCGAGGCCACCCGTGAACAGGTACGCGGGGACGTCGTGGCGCCAGACGGGGGTCTTGACGATCTGCCGGCCGTAGTAGGAGCGGAAGTCGGCCCGCGGGACCTGGACGTCCTCGCCGCCGTGCTCGCGCTTCGGGCGCCGGTCGTTCACGGGCGGCGGCCCAGGAACGAGACGGCGACCGCCGCCGCCATGGTCAGCGCGGCCAGGCCGGCTTGCTTCCACATGCCTGGCAGGTTACGCGTGGTGGCGACCGGGGCGGGCGGCAGGCCGTACACCTCGGGCTCGTCCAGCAGCAGGAAGAACGCGCCCTGCCCGCCCACGCCGTCGGACGGGTCGTGGCCGTAGAGGCGGGCCTCCGGCTTGTCGAGGGCCTCGAGCCGGGCCTCGGCGCGCTCGCGGAGCTCGTCCAGCGGGCCGTACTGGATGGACTGGGTGGGGCAGGCGGTCGCGCAGGCCGGCATCAGGCCGTCGCCGATGCGGTCGTAGCACAGGGTGCACTTCCAGGCCCGGCCGTCGCCCTCGCGGCGGTCGATCACGCCGTACGGGCAGGCCGACACGCAGTACCCGCAGCCGTTGCAGATGTCGGACTGCACGATGACCGTCTCGAACTCGGTGTGCATGAGGGCGCCGGTCGGGCACACGTCGAGGCAGGCGGCGTGCGTGCAGTGCTTGCACACGTCCGACATCATCAGCCACCGCATGTCGCCGGAGTCGTCGGGCGCCGGCTGCTCGATGAACGCCACGTGCCGCCAGGAGTTCGCGTCGAGCTGCCCGGTGTTGTCGAAGGACTGGCCGAGCAGGTCGAGCCCGTCGGCGGGTACCGCGTTCCACTCCTTGCACGCCACCTCGCAGGCCTTGCAGCCGATGCAGACGCTGGTGTCGGTGAAGAAGCCCATGCGCTCGACGGTCACAGGCCCGCCCTCCGGTTGTAGTCCTCGACCAGGGCGCGCAGCGCGGGCCCGCGGGGGCGGCGGCCCGGCCGCACGTCGCAGGTGCCGACCTTGCTCTCCTGGATCAGCACGTTCGGGTCCAGCACGATGCCGATCAGGTCGTTCGCCGAGTCGCCGGTCGTCAGGCCCGAACCGCCCCAGTGGTACGGCAGCCACACCTGATGCACCGCCCGCCCGTCGATGCGCAGCGGGCGCAGCCGCGCGGTGACCATGACCCGCGCCTCGACCGCCGAGCGGCTGGTGATGACGTGCGCCCACCCCATGTGCTCCAGGCCGCGCTCGGCGGCCAGGGCCGGCGACACCTCCAGGAACATCGCGGGCTGCAGCTCGGCGAGGTAGTCCAGGGTGCGGCTCATCCCGCCGGCGGTGTGGTGCTCGGTGAGCCGGCTGGTGGTGAACACGAACGGGAAGACCTCGCTGCGCACCGGGTTCATCGGGTTCTCGGAGCGCTGGTAGCGCTTGCGGGTCGGGTTGGCCTGCTGCTTGTACAGCGGGTTCTCCACCGGCGACTCGCCCGGCTCGTAGTGCGTGGGCAGCGGCCCGTCGACGAGGCCGCTCGGCACGAACAGCCAGCCCTTGCCGTCGCCCTGCATGACGAACGGGTCGTCCCCGGCGATGCCGGCCGGGCCGGCGGTTCCGGGCTCAGGACGGTACGACGGCGGCTTGGTCTTCTCGAAGTCGGGGACGTCCGGGCCGGTCCACTCGCCCTTGGCCTCGTCCCAGGAGACGTAGGCCTTGCGCGCGCTCCAGGGGCGTCCCTGCGGGTCGGCGGAGGCGCGGTTGTAGAGCATGCGGCGGTTCATCGGCCAGGCCCAGCCCCACTCCAGGCCGATCGGGTCGTCCTTCGAGGCGGGTGTACGCCGCGCCGCCCCGTTGACGCCGCCCGCGAAGACGCCGGAGTAGATCCAGCACCCGCACGCGGTGGACCCGTCGTCCTTGAGGTCCATGAAGCCCGACACCACGTCGCCGGTGGACGTGTCGTAGCCGTTGATCTCCCGCAGTACCGACTCGGCCGAGGGCTCGTCGTGCGGACCGTGCGTGGGGTAGTCCCACGCCAGGTCGCGCACGGCCCGGTCGCGCTCCAGTGTGGACTCCGCCAGCCGGGACTTGACCATGCGCCCGAGGTGGTAGAAGAACCACAGCTCGGAGCGGCAGTCGCCCGGCGGGTCGACGGCCTTGTGCCGCCACTGCAGCAGCCGCTGGGTCTGGGTGAACGTGCCCTCCTTCTCCACGTGGGAGGCGGCGGGCAGCAGGAACACCTCGGTCTTGCACTCCTCGGTGACGATCTCGCCGGTCTCGATCTCGGGGGCGTCCCGCCAGAACGTGGCGCTCTCGATCTCGTACAGGTCGCGGACCACGAGCCAGTCCAGCTGGGCCATGCCGAGGCGCTGGGCGCGGCCGTGCGCGGAGCCGACGGCGGGGTTCTGGCCGAGCAGGAAGTACCCCTTGACCTTCCCGTCGAGCATGGACAGGACCTGCTGGTACGTGCCGTGGTCGCCGGTCATCCGGGGCAGGTACCCGTAGCCGTAGTCGTTCTGCGCCGTCGCCGCGTCGCCGAAGTACGCCTTGAGCAGGCTCACCGCGAACGCCCGCGCGTTGCCCCAGAAGCCCTTCTGGCCGGGGTGGCGGATCGCGTCGACCCACGCGTCGAACGTGTCGTGCTTGCCGGCGGTGGGCATCGGCAGGTACCCCGGCAGCAGGTTGAACAGGGTGGGGATGTCGGTCGAGCCCTGGATGCTGGCGTGCCCGCGCAGGGCCATGATGCCGCCGCCGGGCCGGCCCATGTTGCCCAGCAGGAGCTGGATGATCGCGCCGGTGCGGATGTACTGCACCCCGACCGAGTGCTGCGTCCAGCCCACCGAGTACACCAGCGCGGTCGTCCGCTCGCGGCCCGAGTTCTGCGTCCACGCCTCGCAGATGGCCGCGAAGTCCTCGGGCGCGATCCCGCACACGTCCCGCACGACCTCCGGGGTGTACCGCGCGAAGTGCCGCTTCAGGATCTGGTACACGCACCGCGGGTGCTGCAGCGTCTCGTCGCGCCGGGTCTCGGCCGGGATCGGCGGCCCGTGCGACTCGTGCTGCATCCCGCCCGCGGTCTCCCGGGTGGCTTGACCGTGCTCGGACGTGCGGGCATGGCCCTCGTAGCGCCAGGACGACGGGTCGTACGCCTGCTTGTCCGCGTCGAAGCCGGAGAACAGCCCCTCGAGGTCCTCGGTGTCGCGGAAGTCCTCGTTGATGATCGTGGCGGCGTTCGTGTACGCCACGACGTACTCCCGGAAGTCCAGCTCGTTGCTGAGGATGTGGTTGACCACACCCCCGAGCAGCGCGATGTCCGACCCGGCGCGGATCGGCACGAAGCGGTCGGCGACGGCGCTGGTGCGCGTGAACCGGGGGTCGATGTGGATGACCTTCGCCCCGCGGGCCTTGGCCTCCATCACCCACTGGAAGCCGACCGGGTGGGCCTCGGCCATGTTCGAGCCCTGGATCACGATGCAGTCAGCGTTGGCCAGGTCCTGCTGGAAGCCCGTGGCACCGCCGCGACCGAAACTGGTCCCCAGACCGGGGACGGTGGCGGAGTGTCAAATGCGGGCCTGGTTCTCGATCTGCAGCGCCCCGATCGCGGTGAACAGCTTCTTGATCAGGTAGTTCTCTTCGTTGTCCAGCGTCGCCCCGCCGAGGCTCGCGATGCCGAGCGTGCGGTTGAGCGGCCGGCCCTGCTCGTCGGCGTCCTGCCAGGTCTGCTCGCGCGCGGCCACCACCCGGTCGGCGATCATCTCCAGCGCCGTGCCGAGCTCGAGCTCCTCCCACTGCGTGCCGTAGGGCCGCCGGTACTTCACCTTCGTCGCCCGCAGCGGGCTGGTCACCAGGCTCTTGCTGGCCGAGCCCTTGGGGCACAGCCGCCCGCGCGAGATGGGGCTGTCCGGGTCGCCCTCGATCTGGATGACCTTGCCGTCCTTGACGAACACCTTCTGGCCGCAGCCGACGGCGCAGTAGGGGCAGACGGACCGGGCGACCGAGTCGGCCTGGGTGGTGCGGGCGGTGACGGCCTCGGTCCGCGCGGAGCGCACGGCCTCGGCGCGGCCCGTCGGGTCGGGCCCGGTGAGCTGCCGGTAGACCGGCCATCGCCGCAGCCATTCCACGCCCCCGACTCTATGCCACCGCCCCGGGTCTTGCGCACCTCCCCGAGCATGAGCCATAGTTTGTGTACGTCGTATGTTTACAACGTATATCGAGGAGCTGATCATGACCCTGATCGCTGTCGCCGTGCCCGTGGCCTGGCTGCTCTGGCTCGTCGTGACCGAGTGGGTGCCGATGTTCCCGCTCAACGACCTGCGGGCCGGCAACCGCCGCGACCGCGTCCTGGCCGCGTGCGTCAACTACCCGTTCCCGCTGCTCATCGCGGCCGGGGTGGCCCTGCACCGGCCGTGGTCCCTCGCCGTGGCGCTGGTGCTGTGCGCGCTGTGCGTCGCCGGGCACGTGCGCGCCTGGTGGGTGCCGTACTTCGGGCGGGCGACGCGGGGGCAGCGGGAGCAGTACCAGCGGGAGTACGCCCGCACGCTGAAGATCCTGCCGGCCGCGGGGCGCGCCGTCGTCATCGACGTGCAGCACATGGTCGTCGGGGTGCTGACCCTGGCCATGGCCGCCACCACGGCGCTCGCGGCGTTTCTCTAGGGTTGGACCGTGCCTGAACGCCGCCCCGGTCGTCCCCGCCAGCTGCATCCCGAGGACATCCTGGCCGCCGCGGTGTCGGTGATCGACGCCGAGGGCCTCGACGCGCTGACCATGCGGCGGCTGGGGGCGGCGCTGGGGGTGACGGCGATGTCGCTGTACCGCCACTTCGACAGCCGCGACGCCGTGCTCGCGGGCGTCGTGGACGCGCTGGCCGGGACCGTCGAGCTCGTGCCGCACCCGGGGTGGCCGGAGGCGCTGCGCGGCTTCGCCGAGGGGTACCGCGCGATGCTCCTGCGCCACCCCCGCGCGGTCGCCCTGCTGGCCACCCACCCGGTCGACGCCGAGCGCGGCCGGGCGCTGATCGCCCCGCTGCTGACGGCGTTCGCCGCGGACGGCATCGACGACGAGCGGGCCGTGACGATCGTGCAGTCGGTGGCGGTGTTCACCCTCGGCCACGCGCTCGCCCAGGTCGGCGGGGAACCCCCGGATCCCTCGACCGGACCGTACTACGACGCCTGGTTCGACGCCGGCCTGACCGCGCTCGTCCGCGGGTTCTCCTCGTAGCATCGGGTGATGCAGGTGCTGCTGATCGCCGACACGCACGTGCCCCTGCGCGCCCGGACCCTGCCGGCGCCGCTCTGGGCCGCGGTCGACGCGGCCGACGTGGTGATCCACGCCGGCGACTGGGCCGACGTGGCCCTGCTCGACGCGCTGGAGGAGCGGGCGGCGCGGCTCATCGGGGTGTACGGCAACAATGACGGCCCCGGCCTGCGCGCCCGCCTGCCCGAGGTGGCCGAGGCGGAGCTGGGCGGGGTGCGCCTCGCGGTGGTGCACGAGACCGGCGCGGCGAAGGGGCGCGAGGAGCGCTGCGCCGCCCGGTACCCGGACCGCGACCTGCTCGTCTTCGGCCACTCCCACATCCCGTGGGACACCGTCGCCCCGGGCGGGCTGCGGCTGCTCAACCCCGGCTCGCCGACGGACCGGCGGCGGGAGCCGTTCTGCACGTACATGACGGCGACCCTGGACGCCGGCGCGGTAAACGACGTGCAGCTGCACCGCCTGCGCCGGTAGCGTTCCCGGCGTGGATCAGGTGGAGGAGATCGGCGGCGTCCGGGCCTTGGTGCTGGCCGGGGACGGGCCGCGCTACGGGGCCGAGCTCGCCGCGACCGACCTCGTCGGCGACGCGTTCGGGCACGACGTCGACCTGGTCGTGGTACCCGCGGGGCGGCTCGCCGACGACTTCTGGGTGCTGCGGACCGGGGTGGCCGGGGAGATCCTGCAGAAGCTCGTGAACTACCGGCTGCGGCTGGCGGTGCTCGGCGACATCGCGGCGCAGGTCGCGGCGAGCGACGCGCTGCGAGACCTGGTCCGGGAGTCCAACCGGGGCCGGCACGCCTGGTTCCTGGCCGACCGGGCGGCCCTCGCCGACCGCCTCGCCGCCCAGTAGGGCGACCGCCGCGGCCACGGTCTACGCGGTGTGGTTCCTTCCCAGGAGCGCAACCGCCGCGGTACCGGCCAGGAGCGCGGCGGCCGCGGTCTGCACGCGGTAGTCCAAGGTCGCCACCGCGAACCCGCCCAGCAGCAGCGCCGGGCCGGTCGGGACGAACATCAGCGAGTTGGCCGTGGCGGCGGCCCGGCCCAGGCGCTCCTGCGGGACGATCCGCTGGACCGCCGTGATCGCCGCGACCAGCGGCGCCGGCAGCCCCAAGCCCATCAGCACGCAGCCGACCAGCACCAGCCACGTCCACGGCGAGGCGCGGCACAGCGCGCCGGCCGCGACCAGCCCCAGGCCCAACGAGGCGAAGCCGCCCTCCCCGAGGCGCCGCATCAGCGGGCCGGCGAGCAGGCCGCACGCCACCGACCCGAGTCCCTGGGCGGGCGTCAGCACCCCGGCGTAGGCGGGCGGCCGGTGCAGGGCGTCGAGCATTGCGTACGTCGCGCTGCTCGACCAGCTCGAAGCCACCATCGCCGCCGCCGCGGCCAGGATCAGCGCGCGCAGGGTGCGGTCGCGCAGCACCGGGACGGGCTTGTGCGAAGGAACCGCCCCGGCCGGCGCCGGCGGCACGCGGAGCAGCAGGAAGGCCGCGCCCGCCGCCGCGAAGGTCAGCGCGTTCAGCCAGGCCACCGCCGGGCCGCCCAGCCACGTGAACAGGCCCGCGCCGGCCGCGGGGGCGATGAGCTTCATGCCCTCGACGACGGTACGGACGAGGCCGTTGAAATCGCCGCGCAGGTCGGCCGGCACCACCGACGGCAGCAGCGCCGTCTCCGCCGCGGCGATCAGCACGCCGCCCGCACCGACCAGCGTGAGGGCCGCGAACAGCAGCCAGACGTGGCCCGAGGACACCGTGGCCATGACCGCGCCCAGGGCCAGGTTGACCAGCACGAGCAGGCGGCGCCGGTCGACCCGGTCGGCCACCCCGCCGAGCCACGGGCCGAGCAGCAGGGCCAGCCACATGCCGACGTTGACGATGCCGGCCAGGGCGTCGGAGCCGGTCCGCGTCTTCACCCAGATGCCCGCGGCCAGGGCCATCGCGGAGTCGCCGAAGCCCGAGACGAAGACGCCGCCCAGGTACAGCCGCGCGTTGCGGTCGGACAGGACCCGCGCGGTCGCCAGCATACCCCCAAGCATATACTTGGGGGTATGGCCGACGATGTCCTGCGCGCCCTCGCGCACCCCCTGCGGCTGCGGATGCTCAACCTCATGTGGCCGGGCCCGATGTCGGCCGCCGAGCTGGCCCGGGAGCTGGCCATCTCGCACGCCCTGGCCAGTCAGCACCTGCGGAGGCTCGCCGCCGCCGGGCTGGTCGAGCTGGCCGAGGAGCGGACCCTGCGCGGCGGCCACGAGCGGCGGTACCGCACGGTCCACGGCTCCCCGCTCTCCGACCAGCGCGACGGCACGGCGTTCCTGGCCGCGACGCTCGCGCACGGGCTGCGCGAACGGGCCGCCCGCCGCGACCCGGAGCACCCCGGGGTCACGACGGACGGCGAGTTGTGGGTGTCCGAGGAGGACTGGGAGCGGTACCGGACGGGGCTTCAGGCGCTGGGGGACGCGCTGCACGCCTCGGCCCGGCCGGCGCACACCCCGGGAACGGTGCCGGTCGCGGTGACGATGCACGCATTCCGGACAAAAGCGGCTAGCGACACGGCAGCGAGCGGTACAGCCGGATCGACACCACCGCGAGCCACGTGAAGATGACGAGCACTCCGGCGATGAAGCCGACGGTGAAGCCCGGCGCGCCGTTGCCCGAGGCGATCCCGGCGAACGCGAGCAGGAAGACCGTCCCCGACACGCGGGAGTAGAGCGCCAGGCCCGGCGACTGGTGGCGGGCCAGCACCCAGGCCGCCGCCGCCACGCACAGGAAGCCGATCGCGCCGGCCGCGAGGTGCCCGATCCCGTGCCAGCTGACGGTCCCCATCCCGTCCGGGGTACCGGCGGGGAACCCCAGCGCCGGATCGGCGCGCAGGACCCCGGCCGCGAGCATCGACGCCCCGAACACCCCGACCAGCCTGCCCGTCCACGGGCTCTGCGGTACGGCCCGGGAGAGCCCGACGGCCGCGGCCAGCACCATCAGCCCGGTCAGCAGGAAGTTCGTGATCTGGATCCAGCCGAGCGAGCCGTTGCTCAGCAGGCTCCACGAGTGCCGGGTCAGCTCGAAGCCGTCCCGGGTCAGCGCCTGAGCCAGGCTCACCACCACGTAGAAGGGCCCGGCGAGCACGCCGTAGCCGAGCAGCGAGCGGGTCACGCGGTTGGCGCGGATGTCAGCGGAAATCGTCGTCATACCCACACCTCGAACGGCCCGGCCCGGATCCGACATCGCCCTACCAGAAATCTCCGGCGCGGAAGTCGCAGGCCAGGACTCCGCCCGGCGGCAGGGCGGCGACGGGCAGGACATAGGTGCTGTCGTCGTCGTCCGGCGTCGCGACAAACCCCTTCATGCCGACCACCCCGGTCGTACCGCTCCAGCGCTGCCACCCCCGCCGCACGTACAACCCGGCGGCGGCCTCGGAGGCCGAGAGGGCGCCGATGTCGTACCCGGCTCGTATGATGCGTTCGGACTCGTCGAGGACGGCGGCGGCGTAGCCGAGGCGCTGGTGATCGGGGTGGACGGCGACCGCCTCGAGGTAGCCGGCCCGCAGCGGCAGCCCGTCGGCGAGCAGCGAGCGCTGCACGACCGCGGCGTGGGCGACGATCCGCCCGCCGGCCTCGGCCAGGACGTGCAGCCCGCCGAGCGCATGCGCCCAGTCGTGGTCGTCGAACCGCCCCGCGAACGCCGTGTCGAGCATCGCCCGCAGCTGCGCCCGCTCGCCCGCGCTCAGGTCAGCGGTGTGCACGGTCCTCATCGCGCCCCCGCCCGGCCCGGCCGCTCCACCACGGTTCTCATCGCCGCATCCTCGCCTTGCCGCGGTGCTCGCGCACGATCCACGCCGCATCCGGGTCGGCGGGAATCGCGCGCTCCACCCGCGGGCTTCACCGCATCCTCGCCTTGCCGCGGTTCTCGCGCACGATCCAGGCCACGTCCGGGTCGGTCGAGGCCGCGAGTCGCTCGAACACCGGCAGCCCGTTCGCCTTGTCCGCCGCGACGGCCACGCTCCAGGTGTAGCCGAGGGCCTTGCGCAGCGTCCGCACGTCCTCGTTGCGGCGCTCCGACGCGGGCCGGGCCGCCAGCGAAGCCGTCACCGCCGCGCACACGGCGACCGCCCGGGCCGCGGCCGGAGGGGTCTTGAGCAGCCGCGGCTCGCACAGGCCGGCGACCGCCGCCCGCTGCACGAGCGGGTGCGGGTCGCCGGCCCAGTCGTCGGCCAGGTCGAGCAGCCACGGCAGGTCGGCGTCGGCGCGGCGCTGCAGGGCCATGGCGACGCCCTCCCGCACCCGCCAGCGCGGGTCCGTCGCGTGCGCGCGCAGGAGCGCCGGGTCGGTCAGGGCGACGACCCCGCACAGCGCCAGGTACTCCTCGCCATACGTTCCGGCATCGTCGATCAGCGCCGCGGCCCGCTCCGGCGTGGCCACGTCCGCGACCGCCTGGGCGAGTTCCAGGTTGGCCCGCGGCCCCGGCAGCCCGCCGTGTTCGCGCAGGTAGGGGGCCCAGTCGTCGAGGGCACGCAGCACCGCCGCGTACTCCTGCCGGCGCCCCATGCGCAAACCCTAGCCGTACATCTTCGGCTCGACCATCACCAGCCAGTTGCCGCTGTTGTCGCGGAAGACGGCCTCGACGCCGTACGGGCGGTCCTCGGGCTCCTGCACGAACTCGACGCCCTTGGCCTTGAACTCGGCGGCGGTCTTGCGGCAGTCGTCGACCCGCAGGCCGAGGCCGCCCATGCCGCCCTTCTCCAGCTGGCGGCGCACGAACGCGGCCGCCTCGTCGTCCAGCGGCGGGCCCGGGACCATGAGCGTGATCTCCGGCTCCGGGTGGTCGGGGTGCTTGACGGTGACCCAGCGGAACTCACCCATCGTGACGTCCATGCTCGCCTCGAAGCCGAGCACATTGACGTAGAAGTCGCGGGCCTTGTCCTGGTCGAGCACGTACACGGTGACGAGGGAAACGTTCGTAATCATGCCGGCGACGCTACCGCCCGTGTTCGGGGGTGCCTTCTCCAGAATTGCGGGCCCCGGTCCGGATCGTCACCGCGGAGCGCCACGATCCGGACTGGGTGCAAAATTGCGAACCACGCCCGCCATGAACAGCCAGCACCCGGGCACGTGGGGCGCGCCGGCGACGGCCCAGCGGTTGCGGTACACGACGGGGCTCTCGCCGACCAGGCGCGTGAACTTGGCCGAGAACGAGCCCAGGCTCGTGAAGCCGACGGCCATGCACACCTCGGTGACCGTCAGGTTCGCCGAGCGCAGCAGGTCCTGGGCCCGCTCGATGCGCCGGCGGGTGAGATAGCGCATCGGCGTCTCGCCGTAGGTCGCCTCGAAACACCTGATGAAGTGGTACTTCGAGACGCCCGCCACGGCCGCCACCCCGCCGAGGTCCAGCGGCTCCGGGTAGTTGCGGTCGAGGTGATCCCGGGCACGGCGCAGATGGGGCAGCAGGTCCGCCGGCACGGTCACGCCCGTCACAGTACGCGACACGCCCGACAGGCGGGGTGACCTGCGGGGGGAGCCCGGATCGGCCGTTTTCGGGAGGCGCCGGGGGATGCGCCCGCCGCCGCTTCTCCGCTAGCGTGGCCGGGTGCTCGGCAACCAGAGATCTCGATACGTCTTCCCGGCCGCGGCCGCGGTCGTGCTGCTGGGAGTGCTGGTCGGCACCGTCGCGTGCGGCCCGCACAAGAGCGGCAACAGCGCCCAGCCCGGGGCGGCGGCGGGCGGCCACAGCAGCGTCGAGCCGACGCTGTCCGTTGAGCCTCCCGTGGTACCCACCGAGCCCGCATCACCCACGCCCAGCCCGACGAAGGCCAGGCCGACGCCGAGCAAGACCCCCGCGAAGACCGCCGAGGGCGGGTATGCGATCCGCCCGCCCGGCACCGGCCATGGCCCGGCCAGCTCGGCGTCGCGCACGGGCGGCACCACGGTCGCGCTGACCTTCGACGACGGCCCCGACCCGGTCAACACGCCGGCGATCCTGCAGGTGCTGCGCGAGAACGGGGTCAAGGCCACGTTCTGCATGGTCGGCTTCCGGGTCCGCGACCACCCGGAGCTGGTCCGCCAGATCTACGCCGACGGCCACACCCTGTGCAACCACTCGTGGCAGCACCTGATCGACCTGGCCAAGCGCGACCCGTCGTACATCGACTGGGACCTGCGCAAGACCAACGAGGCGATCCGCGCCGCGGTCGGCGCCGACGCCCCGATCAAGTACTTCCGCGCCCCGGGCGGCAACTTCACCCCGGACCTGGTGGCCAAGGCCAAGTCGCTGGGCATGTCCTCGATCTACTGGGACGTCGACCCGCAGGACTGGAACCACAAACCCGACTCCAACGACCAGGCCCACATCCAGCGCGTCATCAGTCAGATCAAGTCCCACGTCCGCCAGGGCTCGATCATCCTGTCCCACGACAACGCCCAGCCGGACACGATCGTGGCGTACCGCCAGCTCATCCCGTGGATGAAGCGCTACTACGCCCTGGAGCGCCTGCCGGTCTAGGCCCCGTCCTGGTTGCTCAGGGCGTCGATCGAGCGCAGGGCCTCGAGCACCGACGCGATGTGCTCGCGCATGGCGTCCTCGGCGGCCTTGGGGTCGCGGTCGCGGATCGCCGCGATCACCGCCTCGTGCTGCGGCAGCGACGTCTGCGGGCGGCCCGGCAGCAGCGAGAGCATGAACTGGTGGCGGACCAGCTGGCCGCGCAGCGTCTCGATGATCCCGTCGGCGGTGCGGTGGCCGGCGATCTCGCGAATGAGCGCGTGCAGGCGGTGGTTCAGGTCGCTGTACCGCCGGTACTCCCCCGCCGTCACCGCCCGCCGCATGAGCAGGCCGATCTCGTCGAGCTCGGTGGCCTGGTCGGCGGAGACGCGCTCGGCGGCGCGGGCGGCGACGAGGCCCTCGAGGACCATCCGGACCTCGGTGATCTCGATCGCCTCCTCCAGGGAGACCTTGCGGACCTGGGCGCCGCGGTTGCGCTGGATCTCGACCAGGCCCTCGGCGGCCAGGTCCTGCAGGGCGATGCGCACGTTGAAGCGGCTGGCGGCCAGGCGGTCGCTGAGCTGGGCCTCGACCAGGCGCTCGCCCGGCAGGTACTGCCCGGCCAGGATCGCCTCCCGCAGCGCGTCGCGCGCCGCGGCCGACCCGGCCCGGTCCGGTTCCTCGCGCGCCGCCACGCCAAGGACCCTATCGCCTGCCGTCAGGCGGACGCGGCGCGCAGGAGGAAGCCGCCGCCGTCGCGGCGGCCGACGGTCAGGGCGCAGCCGGCCGCGTCGAGGCGCTCGCGCAGGCCGCCCAGGCCGTGCCCGCCGGTTCCCTCCGCAGCCGGCTCCTCCGGCATGGCCTGCGGTCCGCGGCCGTCGTCGCTGATCTCGACGGCGCCGCGGTCCAGGCGGATCCAGCAGTGCTTGGCCTCGCTGTGCCGCACGACGTTGGTGACGCCCTCGCGCACGACCCACGCGAACAGCTCCTGCCGCTCCGGGTCGACCGCCTCCCCGGTGACCGGGACGTCGGCCTCGATCCCGGCCGCGTCGAGGGCGCTGCGGGCCGAGGCGAGCTCGGTGGCCAGGGACATCTCGCGGTACCCGGCGACGGCCGCCCGCACGTCGGTCAGCGCCTCGCGGACCAGCCGCTGGATGTCGGCCAGCTCGGCCTCGGCGCGCTCCGGGGCGAGCTGGACCAGCCGCGCCGCCAGCTCGCTCTTGACCGACACGATGGTGAGCGAGTGGCCGAGCAGGTCGTGCATGTCGCGGGCGAACCGGTTGCGCTCGGCCGCGATGGCCAGCCTCGTGATCTCCCCGCGGGCCTCGGCGAGCTGGGCGTTGCGCTGCACGACGCGGGTCACGCCCCACACGGCGAGGGCCGCGACCATGACCGCGAAGAGCAGGTCGATGGTGCCGTCCCAGCCCGGCACGATCTTCGGCAGGAAGCCGGCGGTCAGGGCCGAGGCGAACACGATGCTCCACGCGGCCCGCGGGGGGTAGGTGAAGACCGCGGTGACGCCGATGTACACGAGGGTGGTGAGCCCGGACTCGCCGACCACCAGGGTCAGCACGGCGGCGGTGGCCACCAGCCCGGCGAGGCGGACGGCGGACGCGGTCCGGGAGGGTTCCCGGCCGGCGAACCGGTAGTGCCGGCGGACGACGACGAAGCCGCTCAGGTAGATGGCGCAGAAGCCCAGCGCGGCGGCCATCCCGAGGATCCGTTCCCAGACCTCGGGGCGGTGCCAGGCGTCGAGGATCGGGCCGGCCATGTAGAACAGCCAGACCGCCGCCCAGAGCCAGAAGAACCTTCCGGCTCCCGGCCCCGGGCGGAGGTCGGGCTGTGCTTTCGGCATGGCGAACACGGTAGCCGCTCCTACGCGCGCGCGGTGTCCACGCGGAACCGGCGCAGGGCGATCACGCCCAGCACGACGGTCCAGCCCAGCAGCACCACGATGGCCTGGGTGTCGATGTGACCACCGTCGAGCGGGCTGCGGGCGACCTGCCCGGTCCAGTACGACGGCGTGAACTTGGCGATCACCTGCAGGGCGTGCGGCATCAGGGTCACCGGCACCCACAGGCCGCCGAAGGCCGCCAGCACCAGGTTGAGCAGCGCGGAGACCTGCTGGACGCTGTCGGGCTTGGCGAGGTAGCCCACGACGACCCCGAGCGCGGCGAACGGCAGCGACGACAGCCAGGCGCCGGCGAAGCACAGCACCCACTCGGCCGCGGTGAGCCGCACGTGCAGGCCCAGCGCGCCGATGGCGAACGTCACGATCACCGGCGGGATGCCCATGAGCAGCGACAGGAGGACCTTGTTGAGCACGTACGCGCCGGGCGAGAGCGGGGTCAGCCGCAGGGTCCGGTTCCAGCCGAGGCCGCGCTCGACGGCGATGGTGCCGCCGCTGAACATGGCCGCGGTCATGGCGCCGAAGAGGGCCATACTGACCATGACGTACTTCTTGGCGTCGGGGTCGTTGCCGACCGACACGCCGCCGATGATGACCACGAGCAGGGCCGGCAGCAGGGTGGAGAAGACGACGGCGCGCTTGTTGCGCACCAGGCGGACGGCTTCGAGGCGGAGATAGGTGAGATTCACTGGGCGCTCCCGGCGACGGTCAGGGCGATGAAGGCGTCCTCGAGGTTGCGGCTGGTGACCTCGATGTCGTGCGCGGCGGTGGCGTTGAGCAGGGCGCGCAGGGCGGCGTCGGAGTCGTCGCAGTGCAGCAGCACCGAGTCGCCGCGGGTCTCGACCCGCTCGACGCCGGGCAGCCCGGCCAGGCCCGCCAGGTCGGCGCCGGGGATGGTGGCGCGGATGGTGCGCCCGGACACCGCGGACTTGATCTGCGCGGAGGTACCGTCGGCGATGACCCGCCCGGAGCGCAGCAGCACGATCCGGTCGGCGTAGTCGTCGGCCTCCTCGAGGTAGTGCGTGGCGAACAGCACCGTGCGGCCCTGCGCGGTCTCCTCGCGCATCGAGGCCCAGAACGCGCGGCGGGTCTCCACGTCCATGCCGGTCGTGGGCTCGTCCAGGACCAGCAGGTCGGGGTTGCTGACCAGCGCCATCGCGAAGCGGATGCGCTGCTGCTGGCCGCCGGAGAGCCCGCCGACGCGCTGGCCGGCGAACTCGGCCACGCCGGCGCGCTCGATGACCTCGCCGACGTCGCGGGGGTTGCGCTGCAGGGCGGCGGCGAGGCGTACGGTCTCGCCGGCGGTCAGGTCGGGCAGCAGGCCGCCGGACTGCATGAGCGCGCCGACGGCGCCGCGGGCGATCGCCTTGGTGGGCGGCTCGCCGTAGAGGCTGACGCTGCCGGCGTCCGGGCGGGCCAGCCCGAGCAGCATGTCGATGGTGGTGGACTTGCCGGCCCCGTTCGGCCCGAGCAGCGCGACGACCTCGCCGCGGCGGATCGTGAGATCCAGTCCGTCGACGGCGGTGACCGGCCCGAACCGCTTGGTCAGGCCGGCCAGCTGGACTGCTTCGTTCGTCATGCCCTCAGCATGGGCGCCGATCGACTCCGGTGAGGCTGCATCGCGTCACGCGCGGCCCCATGACGGATGTCATGCGCCGCCCTGGGCATTCTTCCGGCGCCACCGGAAGAACAGCACCGCGAGCAGGCCGACGACCACGACGACGGCCAGCACGATCCACGGGGTGGCCGAGCTGTCGGCCTCGTCGTTGGCGGCGTCGGCGGCGGTGGTGACCGGGGCGGCGGCCGCCGTGGTCGGGACGGCCGCCTCCGACGTCGGGGCGACGGTGGAGACCGCGGAGGTCGGGGCCTGGGCGGCGGGGGCCAGCTTGAGGACCGGGGCCGGGTTGTCGGTGCCGGCCGCGTCGATCCACCGGTCGACCTTGCCGTCGGTGTAGGTGACGAGGGTCTTGAACGCGAGTTCGGTGGCGTCGGCGGGGAGCTTGGCCACCTTCACCGCGTACTCGGCGTCCTTCTTGGTGGCCAGGGCCGTGCCGCTGACCGTGAACCCGTCGGCGTCGGCGGCCAGGGCCCACCCGGACGGGCCGGACGCGAGGCTGACGTCGGCGGGCGCGATGCCGGCCGGGAGGGCGACCTTGACGGAGGCGATGCCGGCCTTGGAGCTCTCGGCCTCGGCGCTGAACGTGATGGTCACGTCGGTGGCGCCGGCCTGCGCCTTGTCGGCCTTGACGGCGACGTGGGCGGAGGCCGGCAGCGCGGTGCCGGCGAGCACGGCGGCACTCACGGCGGCGGTGGCCGCGAGCGTGCCCAGAACACGACGAATCTGCACGGGTCCGGATCCTCCCTGAGACAGCGTTGAATGTAATAGTCGGCGCGCGGACCAACTTAGTTCCTATCCTTGCGCGCATGATCCCCGACGTGGTCCGCCGCAAGGCCCTCGCGGCCGGCGCGCACGACTGGCTGGCGTCCCTGCCCGGCCTGCTGGCGGGCCTGGAGCGGGACTGGGGGCTGACGCTCGGGCGGGTGTACGAGGACGGGACCGAGGCGTTCGTCGTGGCCGCCGACCTCGAGGACGGCACGGAGGCGGTGCTCAAGCTGCTCGTACCCCGGCGCGGCGACCATGCGCGGCACGAGGCGACGGTGCTGCGCCTGGCGGACGGCGACGGGTGCGCGCGGCTGCTGCGGGAGGACGGGTCGCGCTCGGCCCTGTTGCTGGAGCGGCTGGGGGTGTCGTTGTCGGCACTGGACGTACCGTTGCCGCGGCGTTTGGAGCTCTTGACGGATCTGGCGGCGCGCATCTGGCGGCCGGCTCCGGACGCGGGGCTGCCGACGGGGCGGTGGAAGGCGGCATGGCTCGCCGGCTTCATCGCCGCGGCCTGGGAGCGCACCGGCCGGCCGTGCCCGGAGCGGACGGTGGCGCACGCCCTGGACTGCTGCGCGCGGCGGGGCGCGGCCCACGACGACGAGCGGGCGGTGCTGGTGCACGGCGACGTGCACCAGTGGAACGCGCTGCGGGCACCCGGCGGCGGGTTCCGGCTGGTGGACCCGGACGGGCTGCTGGCCGAAGCGGAGTACGACCTGGGCGTGCTCATGCGCGAGGACCCCGAGGAGCTGCTGACGGCGCCCGACCCGCGGGCCCGGTCCCGCTGGCTGGCCGCGCGGACGGGGCGGGACGAGGTCGCGATCTGGGAGTGGGGCAACGCGGAGCGGGTCTCGACGGGGCTGCTGCTGCGGGAGATCGGCCTCGAACCGCTCGGCCGCGACATGCTGGCCGCCGCGAACCGCATCGCGGCCGGCTTCGCCTGATCGGGCGGGTACCCCTTTCGATGGACGTCGACGGGTTCCGGCTACGGGCAGTGATCGGCCACCGCACGATGGAAGAGGTCACCGTCCCCCACCGTCGGGAGCCTCGACGTCGATGCCCGCGAACCGGACGCGGCGGCACGCGGCGCAACGCGCGCTGCGCCGGCACGCCGCCCACCATCTCGAGGCCGGTCCCGGCGACCGGGCCGAGGCGCCCGCGCTGCTCGGCACGGCCGGCGAGCGGGTCGACCCGGCCGCCCTGCTCGACCGCCGCGGCGAGCGGCTGTGGCTGCTCACCGCGCCCGGGCCGGCCGGGCCGCGGCCGCTGCCGTGGCTGCTGCGGGCCGCGTGGCGCCGGGCCGCCGCCGACCCGGCCGCCGCCCAGCGGCCCGTGCACGTGGACCTGGCCAGGCTCGCCGCCGACGGGCCGGTCACGTCCGACATGGTGCTGGCGGCGATCACCGAGCACGAGGCGACCGAGCACGGCTACCTGGTCCTGCTCGACGGGCTCGACGACGCCGGCGGGGCGGTGCGGGCGGCCGTCGCCGGGCTGCCCGGCCCGCTGGAGCACGCGGCCCCCGCCTCCACCGTCGTGACCCTCTCGCACGCCGAGCCCGTGCCCGGGTTCCACATTCCGGCGGTGGTACTGCCCGCCGCCCCCGACCCCACCGCCGCCGGCAAGGGCGGCTGGGACACCCTGGCCGACCGGCTGAAGAGCCAGCGCCCGTGGCCCGCGGGGCTGCTCAGCGAGGCCGTCGACGCCGCGAAGACGGCCACCGAGGAGCAGCGCTGGCGGATCATCGACGACCTGTCGGCGCTGCCCGACCGGCGGCTGCTGTTCCGGGCCGCCCTCGCGGCGGGGGCGTGCGACGACGACGGCGTGCGCCGGGCCGCCCGGATCGAGATCGAGGCGCTCGCCGGGACGGCCCCGGCCGCCCGTGACGCCCGCTGGCTGTCCCGGCTGCTGACCCTGCTGCCGCTGCTCGACGCTGGCGGGCACTGCGAGGACCCGGAGCGTCCGATCCCGACCGGCGACGACGTGCTGCGCCGGATGGCGGCCACCGGCGGCCCCGGCTCGGCCCCGCTGACCCTCCTGGCCCGCCGGGACGCCGAGGCGGCGGTGGCCGCGGCCGAGGCGACCGGCGACCCCCTCGACCTGGAGGCCGTCGCCCGGGCCGCGGACGAGCCGCCGGTGCTGCACCTGATCCTGGCCCGCTGCGCCGAGGACCCGGCGTGGCCGACCGCGCTGGTGCACCGGGCCCAGCTCGACCGGGGCGTGGCCACGGCGCTGCTGGCCGGGCGGGACCACGACAGCACGACCCTGGCCGGGCGGTGGCTGTCGTTCCGGGTGACCCGCGGCACCGCGTACGGCCGCCTCCTCGACGACGTCCTCACCCGCCCGTGGACCTGGCCGCCGCACACCGCGCCGCTGCTGGCCGGCCTCGAACGGGTCCGGCCGCCGGCCACCGAGGCGCCGATCACCCTGGTGGCGCTGCCGGGCGCGGCCGCCGGCGCGATCGCCGCCGCGCTGGTCGTGCTCGCCCTCGGCCGGCTCGGCGCCGACCGCGTGACGCCGCCGGTGGCCACGGTCGCGGTCCTGGCCGGCCTGGCCGTGGCGGGCGCGATGCTGGCCCGCCGGCTGCGGCAGTGGCACTCGGCGCTGCCGGGCGCGGGCGAGACCCCGGCCCCGGTGCGCCGCGAGAACGTCCTCGCCGGGGTGCTGAACCTGGCCGGGCGGCGCCTCGAGCCGGTGCTGCCGGGCCGGTACGTCCTCGACGACCCGCTGCGCCGGGCCTGCATCCGCGGCGGAGTGCCGGAGACCGAGATCGCGCACCTGCTGCGGGCCCTCGCGGTGCGCCACGCCCTCCTCGGCGACACGACGCCCATGGTCCCGGAGCAGACCCCGCACCTCGACGCCCAGCGGGAGCGCCAGGGCTGACCCGGGCTCAGTGGGAGGACACGAGCGTCATCACCCGGGCGCCGGCGTTGCGGGCGGCAAGACCAAGGCGCGTCTTCGGTACCACCAGTGCCGCCGCCCGCCCCGCCCCGCGCACCTTGGCGTCCGTGCGCACCCGGTGCCCGGCCTCGTAGCGGCGCAGCCCGAGCGCGAGGTCCCCGTCCGCGGCGGCGAGGGCGGACGCCAGCGAGTGGGCGCCCGCCATGGCGAGGCTGGAGCCGTCGCCGAACAGCGACACGCACGACGCGGCGTCGCCCGCGAGCGTGATCCGGCCCCGGGTCCAGGCGGGCAGGTGGACGCGGCTGACGCTGTCGAAGTACACGTCGGCGGTGGGCAGCTTGTCGAGCAGCGACGGCACCCGCCAGCCGGCGCCCCGGTAGGCCTCGGCGACGAGCCGGCGGTGCAGGGCGGTGTCGCGGTGGTCGAGCCCGGGGCGGTCCGGGCCGCGGAAGATGAACGCGACGAGGGCCTCGCCGCGGGACGGGTGGATCGACACGACGCGGCCGGGCTCGTTGTAGAGCAGGACGTGCCGCGGGTCGCCGGCCGGCTCGCCGAGGGGCATGGTGGCCACCCACACGCCGAGGTGCTCGACCTTCGCGTCCGGGAAGGCCAGCCGGCGCACCGCCGAGTGCAGCCCGTCCGCGCCCACCACGAGGTCGAAGCGGGCCGGCGCGCCGCGGTCGAAGGTCACGTCGACCCCCGAGGCGTCGGCGTGCAGGGCGGTGATCGAGTCGTCGTAGCGGAAGTCGGCCGCCGATTCGGCCGCCTCGAACAGGGTCGCGGCGAGGTCGGCGCGCGGGATCTCCAGGGCGCCGTCCTCGGTCTGCATGGGCAGGGCCGCGATGGTCCGGCCGGCGCCGTCCACCACCCGCATCCCGTCCGCGTGGGTCGCGCGCTCGCGCAGCGCCGGGAGCACACCCATGGCGCGGGCGACGGGCAGGGCGGGGCCGCGCACGTCGACGGGGTTGCCGCTGGAGCGCTGGCCGGCCGAGCGCTCCACGACGGTGACCCGGAAGCCGTGCCGGGCGAGCCAGTAGGCGGCGGTGGTGCCGGCCACGCCGGCGCCGGAGACGAGAACCGAAGGCGTCATGGGCCGACGATATCCGCACTGAGTGCAAGTTTGCAATGAGTGCCAACTAACATTCGATGCGATATGCTGGCGGGCATGTCGTTGCGGGAGCTGAAGCGTGCGCGGACCCGGCGGGCCCTGGTGGCCGCGGCGACCGACCTGTTCGAGCGCGACGGCTACGAGCAGACGACGGTCGCCGGCATCGCCGCCGCCGCGGAGATCGGGACGCGGACCTTCTTCGGCTACTTCGCGACCAAGGAGGACCTGCTCTTCCCCGAGACGGACGAGCGGGTCCGGGCCGCCCGGGACGCGATCGCCGCGCGCGGGCCGGGCGACACGCCGGCCGAGGTGCTGCTGCGCGCCCTGTCGATCGTGGGCGAGGACGGCGACGACCTGACCGGGCGGCTGGCCGCGCTGCGGATGCGGCTCGTCCTCGAGGTGCCCTCGGTGCGCGGGCGGGCGCTGCAGATCCAGATGGACGTCCAGCAGGAGATCGCCGGGATGCTGGCCGCGGCGTTCCCGGACGAGCTGGACGCGGTGGTCGCGGGCGCGCTCGTCGGCGCGTTCGTCGGGGCCGTGACCGGCGCGCTGCACGCGCTGCTGAACCAGGACGAGCGCGATCCGCGGACGATCCAGCGGGCCGTCGAACGTGCCACAGATGTCGCGCTGCGTCCATGGATCGCACACGATGTGCGACATGTTTCAGCCACGAATGTGTGACCCTGCCCTGATGGGAGGCGATCACGGAGGACACCCGGGTTCGGCGGGCGAGCGGCTGATGCAGGAGCGGGCGGGGACGGTGGAGCGGGCCGAGCGCTTCTACCGCCAGCAGGTCCTGCCCGCGCTCAACGAGCAGATGATCGATTTCGTCGGGCGGCAGGAGATGATGTTCGTGGCCACCGCCGACGCGCTGGGCCACTGCGACAACACGTTCCGGGCCGGGCCGCCGGGCTTCGTGTCCGTGCTGGCGCCGGGGCGGCTGGCCTGGCCGGAGTACCGCGGGAACGGCGTCATGGCCAGCATCGGCAACCTCGTCGAGAACCCGAACGTGGGGCTGCTGTTCGTGGACTTCTTCCGCGACGTGATCGGCCTGCACGTCAACGGCCACGCCACGGTCGCCGACGACGCCGAGATGCGCCGCGACCACCCGCAGCTGCCGTACGACCAGGTGCCCGGCCGGCGCCCGGAGCGCTGGGTGAACGTGTTCGTGGAGGAGGCGTACATCCACTGCGCGAAGCACATCCCGCGGCTGCGCAAGGTGACCGCCGAGGACCGCGCGTGGGGCACGGACGACGTGCGGCGCAAGGGGGGTGACTTCTTCGGCGCGGCGGCCGCCCAGTTGGGTACCGTGGGCCGATGAACAGCTTCTTCGACAAGGTCAAGGACCTCGCGGACCAGCACGACGAGAAGGTCGACCAGGCGCTGGACAAGATCGGCGACGTGGTCGACGACAAGACCGGCAACAAGTACAGCGACCACATCGACAAGGGCGTCGACTTCGCCCAGGAGCACACCGGCGAGGGCGACACCGCCAAGCCGGCCTGATCCCCCGCGCAGGGCCTCGGCACGCGTCGCCGGCCGAGGCCCGCCGAGTTTTCACGAGCGCGGCAGCAGCCTTGCGAGAAAGGCCAGCGCCAGCTCCAGTACCACCAGTGCCACCACGCTCGCCCGGAACCCCTCGGCCACCGTGGCGGCCCGGTAGAACACGATCCCGATGAGCGCCACGCCGAGCGCGTTGCCGGTCTGGTTCACCGTGGCCAGGACGCCGGACGCCGATCCCGTGTGTTCCGCCGGTACGGCCGACAGCGCGAGGGTCGTCAGCGGCCCGAGGGCGAGCCCCATCCCCAGCCCCTCCAGCGCCAGACCGGGCAGCACCCAGGGCAGCGGGCGGTCGGCGGCGAGGGCCAGCGCCCCGAGCCCGGCCGCCATGACCACCCCGCCGACCGCGACCGTCGCCCGCCCGAGCCGCGCCGCGACCCGGTGGGCCTGCCGGGACGTCAGCAGGTACCCGGCGCCGACGGCCGTGAACACCGCGCCGGAGCCGAGCGCCGACAGCCCGCGCCCGGACTGCAGGTACAGCGCGAGCACGAGAAAGAACGACGCCTGCCCCATCCAGAACGCCTGCACGGCGACCAGCCCGGCGGCGAACGCCCGGACCTTGAACAGGGCGGGGTGGACGAGGGGCTCCGGACGGTACCGCTGCAGCAGGATGAAGGCCGAGAACAGCACGGCGGCGAGGGCGAGGCTCCCCCACGTCCAGGCCGGCCAGCCCTGCGCCCGCCCCTGGATCAGCGGCAGCACCAGCGCGACCAGCGCCGCCGTGACGAGCGCGGCCCCGGGCAGGTCGAGCTTCCGGGTCAGCGTCGCCCGCGCCTCCGGCACCCGCCGCAGCAGCACCAGTGCCACCGCCCCGACCGGCAGGTTGATCAGGAAGCAGGCCCGCCAGTCCAGCCCGAACAGGTCGGCCCGGATCAGCACCCCGCCGACGACCTGCCCGAGCACGGCCCCGAGCCCGAGCGTGAGCGCGTACCGCGAGAACGCCCGCGGCTGCGCGGCCGGCGGGATGGCGGTACGCAGGATGGCCAGGGTCTGCGGCATGAGCAGCGCCGCGCCGACGCCCTGCAGCACCCGCCCCGCGATGAGCGCCCCGGCGGTCGGCGCGAGCCCGCACAGCCCGGACGCGGCGGTGAAGACCGCCAGCCCGACGGCGAGGATGCGGCGCCGCCCGTACAGGTCGCCGAGCCGCCCGCCGGTGATCAGCCCGGCCGCGAGCGCCAGCCCGAACCCGGCCACCACCCACTGCAGCGCCGCCGGCCCGGCCCGCAGGTCGACCTGGATCGCCGGCATCGCCACGTTGACGATGAAGAAGTCGAGGGCGGTCAGGAACGTCACGGTGAGCAGGGCGGGCAGCACGGCCCGGGGCGTCCCGACGGCCTGCGCCGGCGTAGCGGTGATCGTCATGCCGGGAACGCTAGGGATTGGCACGCGCGTCGGAATCGGCATCGCTTAGGTATGCGGTACCGGCGGTAGGGTCGAGACCGTGCTGATCGGCCGGTCCCGCGAGCAGGAACGGCTGCGCGCCCTCGCCGAGGCGGCCCGCGACGGGACCGGCGGCGCCCTGGTGCTGCGCGGCGGCCCCGGCATCGGCAAGACCGCCCTGCTCGACTGGGCCGCGGCCGAGTCGCCGGTCCCGGTGCTGCGCGCCTCGGGCGCCGAGTTCGAGGCCGACCTGCCGTTCGCCGGGCTGAGCCAGCTGCTGCGGCCGGTGCTCGACCGCCTCGGCCTGCTCCCCGGTCCGCAGCGGGACGCGCTCGCCGGGGCGTTCGGGCTCGGGCCGGCCGCCGAGGCCGACCGGCTGCTGGTCGGGTTCGCGGTGCTGTCGCTGCTGGCCGAGGCCGGGCCGGTGCTGTGCCTCGTCGACGACGCGCAGTGGCTGGACTCCGTCTCCGCGGACGCGCTCCGCTTCGCCGCGCGGCGGCTCGGGGCCGAGGAGGTGGCGCTGGTCCTCGCCACCCGGCCGCCCGGTCCGGTGCCCGGGGTGCCGGCGCTGGACCTGGACGGGCTGGGCCGCGCCGACGCCGAGCGGCTCCTCGAAGCAGGGCTCGATCAGGCGGTACGAGAGCGGCTCTTGACTGAGGCGGAGGGGAATCCGCTGGCGCTGCTCGAACTGCCCCGGACGGGTTTCGGCGGGGGCGGCGAGCTGTCCGAGCGGCTGCGGGCGGCGTTCCACGGGCAGATCGCCGCGCTGCCGCCGCCGGCACGGGCCGCGCTGCTCGCCGCGGCCGCGTCGGACTCCGGGGAGCTCGCGGTGGTGCTGCGGATCTGCACCGCGGAGGACCTGCGGCCGGCCGAGGAGGCACGGCTCGTCGAGGTGGCGGGCGGGTACGTGCGGTTCCGGCATCCCCTGGTGCGGGCGGCCGCCTATCACGGGGCGTCCCTGGCGGAGCGGGTCGCGGTGCACCGGTCGCTGGCCGGCGTGCTGGACGGGGACCGGCGGGCCTGGCATCTGGCCGCGGCCGCCGCCGGGCCGGACGAGGCGGTGGCCGCCGCACTGGAGGCCACCGCCGGCGGGGCCCGGGCACGCGGCGGGTACGGGGCCGCGGCGGCCGCGCTCGAGCGGGCGGCGGAGCTCAGCGACTCGCCCGGGGCGCAGGCGCGGCGGCTCCTGCTGGCGGCGGAGAACGGGCTGCACGCGGGGGCGCCGCAGGCCGCCGTGCGGCTGGCGGAGCGGGCCGGCGGGCTCGACACCTCGCCGGAGTTCCTGGCGCGGGTCGGCTGGGTGGAGGGGCAGGCCTGGTTCTGGCAGGGCGACTTCCGGACCGCGTACGACCTGATCGCCTACGGGGGCGCGTACCGGCGGGCGCTGCATCCGGCCTGGTACCTGGGCGAGCCCACCCTGGGGGCGTGCCTGGACTCCCTCGACGCCGACCCGCTCTCGGCCTGGCTCGTCTCCGCCGCGCGGGGCCGGCCCGCTCCACTGGCCGAGATCGCCGACCGGCGCACGGCCCTCGCTCCGGCGGTACCGGTGCGGGACCTCGTCGAGGTGTGCGGGTTCGGGTTCGTCGCCGGCCAGGACGCCGCCGCCCACGAGCTGGCCGCCGCGCTGATCGGCCGATGCCGCGGCGAGGGGCTGGCCGGCCTGCTGCCGACGCTGCTGTTCTTCCAGGCCGAGGCCGAGCTGTTCGCGGGGCGCCATCGCGATGCGGCGGTCAGCTGTTCCGAGGGACTGACCCTCGCGCACGACGCCGGGCAGCCGCTGTGGATCAGCCAGTTGTCCGCGGTTCGCGGCGTGCTGGCGGCGCTCTCCGGGGACGAGCGCGAAACCCGGGCGGCGGTGGCCGACGCGCTCGCCGCGGCCGCGCCCGGTTGCCCGCCGGCCGGTTTCGCGTGGGCGCAGTGGGCGCTCGCCCTGCTGGACCTGGGCCTTGGCCGCCCGGAGGCCGCGATTCCCCGCCTGGTGCCGCTGCAGTCCGATCCGTACGCGCACCATGTCGTGGCGTACCGCGCGATCCCGGACCTGGTCGAGGCCGCCGTGCGTTCCGGCGCGCCGTCCACAGCTTCGTTGACGCGGCTCACGGTGTTTGCCGATCGCACCGGGCAGCCGTGGGCGCAGGCCCTGCTGCACCGCTGCCGGGCCCTGCTGAGCGGCGACGAGCACGAGTTCGTGCTGTCGCTGAAGTTGCCGGCCCGGCCGTTCGAAAGGGCGCGAACCTCGCTCTTGTACGGCGAGTGGCTGCGTCGAGCCCGCCGCAAGGCCGACGCCCGGCGGGTGCTGTCGCAGGCCTTGGAGACCTTCGACCGGCTGGCCGCGCACCCTTGGTCGGCACGGGCTCGGACCGAGCTGGCGGCTACGGGGCTCGCGTCTTCGCCGTCCGCACCGGAGCCGGCGGCGGCGCGGCTGACACCGCAGGAGTTGCAGATCGCCCGCCTGGCCGCGCAGGGGCTGTCGAACCGGGACATCGCGGCGCAGCTGTTCCTGAGCCCGAAGACGGTGGCGTACCACTTGTACAAGGCCTACCCGAAACTCGGCGTGACGGCCCGCACCGACCTCGCCGCCCTGCCCCTCTGACGACCGCTGCTCAGACGCTGCCCCTCACGAGTCCCCGGCCGCCCGGGTCCTTTTGCTGCACGCCAACGAAGACCTCAGGCGATGGAGTCTCGCCCTTGGTCGCGTGACCGACGACCTCGTGTCTCCGACATCGGATCGGACGGACGATTCACCCTGCGCCGGGACCGACTCCGCTCGGGATTCCTCTGGCTGTTTCGCTCAGTCCGGCGGTGCCCATCGGCGCATGGAGCTCGCCCGGCGATCGCGCGGACGCCCTGTCGCTCGTGCGGCGTTGGCGACGGTCGTCATGCAGTCCGATCCGCTCAAACGGCTGCGCGACCTGGAGCTCGTCCGCGTCGATCCTGAGACAGCGCCGAAACCGTTCGTTGAGCTGGCCGGACGTTGGTGGTCGCTTCCGCCGGGCCGGTGATTCGCCCAGGCGTGGCGCGCTCACCGATGTGTTCCGGCGCCGGGTCGCGCTTCGTGCAGATCGTCGGGCCGGCGACGGTCTTGAGGGGGTGTGGGTGGAGCGGAGCTCCCCCACCGCTCTTGGGGAACTCAGCTCAGTTCAGGGTGAACGAGAACGTGGCGCCGCGGCCGGGTTCGCTCGTGGCCCAGACCCGGCCGCCGTGGCGGTCGACGATGCGCTGGACCGTGGTCAGGCCGATGCCCGTGCCCGGGTACTCCGAGGCGTCGTGCAACCGCCCGAACGGCCGGAACAGCTCCTCCGCCCGCTCAGCAGGGAACCCAGCCCCGTTGTCGCGCACGAAGAAGGCGTCGTCCGAGCAGCCGATGTCGATGGCCGGGTCCAGCGTGCGCGAGGTGAACTTCCACGCGTTGCCGACGAGGTTCGTGTACACCGCGCGCACCAGATCCCCGTCGCACGCCGCCGTCATGCCGGCGGTGATCGTGACGCGGACCTTGCGGTCGGGGTCGCGCAGGCGGAGTTCGTCGATGACGTCCTCGGCCAGGGCGGACAGGTCGACGGTACGCCGCTCGATCTGCCCCCGGTTCGCCCGCGCCAGTTGCAGCAGGGACTCGATCAGGGCGTTCATGCGGGTCGCGGCGCTGTGGATGCGGGTCAGGTGTTCGGCGGTCTCCGGCGGGGCGTCCTCGGCCAGGAGCTCGCTGTAGCTCAGGATCGTCTGCAGCGGTGAGCGCAGGTCGTGGGAGACCGAGCCGCTGAAGGCCTCCAGCTCGCGGTTGCGCCACTCGAGTTCCTCGACCAGTTCGGCGCGGGCCTCGGCGAAGCGGCGGGCGGCTCGTTCCTCGGCCGCCTCCATCTCGCGGCGGACGAGTTCGTCGCGGATGCGGCGGTTCTGCTCGTGGAGGTTCTGCCGGCGCAGGTGGGTGCGGATGTGGGCGCGCAGGGTGCTGAGGCCGTCGGAGCGGTGGACGTAGTCGTCGGCGCCCGCCGCCAGGCACTCCAGGAGCACGTCGTCCTCGCCGGCGATGATGACCGGCATGTCGCGCAGGCCGGGGACGGCGCGGATGCGGTCGCACAGGTCGCGGCCGTCGATGCCGGGCAGGTGCAGGTCGATGACGGTACAGTCGGCCGGCTGCACGGCGAGCATGGCCAGGGCGTCGTCGGCGCAGCGGGCCAGCACCGCCTCGAAGCCGTCCTCGTGCAGCAGGGCGGTCATCGACTCGAGGTAGCTCGAGTCCGCGTCGACGAGCAGGACGCGCGGCGGGCGGGCGGCGCCGGCGTCGGGGAGCGGGAGGGTGGCAGCGCTTTTTCGCAGTACCGCCGCGAGCTTGGCGATGACGACCGCCAGATCCTCCTGCTTGCGCACGAAGCCGTCCGCGCCCGCCTCCAGGATCTGCAGTTCGGTGCTGTAGTCGTCGGAGGCGGTCAGCAGCAGGCAGGGCACGTTGCGCAGGGCGGCGTCGAGGCGGACGCGGCGGATGACGGTGGCGCCGTCGATGCCGGGCAGCACGCCGTCGACGATGATCGCGTCGGGCGGGCGGACGCCGGCGACCCGCAGGCCCTCCTCGCCGCTGACGGCGACCGCGACGTCGTAGCCGGCGCCCTCCAGCCGCTGGCGCAGGACCTCGCGGAACGTGCGGCTGTCGTCGATGACGAGCACCAGGCTGCGGTCCTGCGCCTCCGGGGCGGAGCGCAGCAGGTCGCGGGCGCGGGCCACGACGACCGCGGCGTCGTACGGCTTGCCCACGTAGTCGTCGGCGCCGGTGCGCAGGCCGCGCAGGCGCTCGTGCACCTCGGCCTCGGTCGACAGCAGCAGCACGACCGCGTCGCCGTGGCGGGGGTCGGCGCGCAGCCGGCGCAGGAGGTCCACGCCGTCGCCGTCCGGCAGGCGTACGTCGAGCACCGCCACGTCGAACCGCTCGTGCGCGATCGCCGCGTCGGCCTCGCCGAGTCCCGAGCACAGCACGGTGCGGAAGCCGCCGTCCTCGAACGCCTCGTGCAGGTCCATCCGCACGGTGAGGCTGTCGTCGACGATCAGGACGTTGTTCGCCACGCCGGCCCCCTCTCCGCGGCGGAACCGCCGGACGAAGCGACCGAGCCCAGCGCCGCCAGCCGCGCGCCGATCTGCTCCGGCGGCAGGCTCTCGGCCGCCCCGCCGAGCGCGACCGCCTCCTTCGGCATCCCGTACACCACGCTGCTCGCGGCGTCCTGCGCGAACGTCAGCCCCCCGGCCCGGCGCAGCGCGAGCAGCCCCTCGGCGCCGTCGCGGCCCATCCCGGTGAGCAGGCACCCGGCCGCGGCGCCGCGCAGGTCGGCGGCGAGCGACTCGAAGAGCGTGTCGACGGAGGGGCGGCACGAGTGCCGGGGCGGGGCCGAGCTCAGGTGCAGGTGCCCGTCCCGGACGAGCAGGTGCAGGTCCGGCGGGGCCATCGTGACCCGGCCGCCGAGCGTGCCGAGGGCCTCACCGCCGCGCGCGTACCGCACGATCTGCCCGGTCTGCTCCGCCAGCCACCCGGTGTACGCCTGGGCGAACGACTCGTTGGCCGACAGGTGCTGCACGTACAGGACGGGGATCGCGAACCCGGCCGGCAGCGCCCGCAGCAGCCGCACGATGGCGCCCGGGCCGCCGGTCGAGGCGCCGATGGCGATCGCCCGGATCGCGGCCGGCGCGGGCAGGACGGCGCGCACCGGCGGGGGCGGCGGGCCGGGCAGCCGCTTGGTGACCACGCGGATGCGGGAGACCACCTTGACCGCGGTGCGCAGCCGCCGGCCCCAGGTCGCGTCGCCCGCGTCACCGCGCGGCTTCTCCAGCACGTCGACGGCCCCGGCCGCGAGCGCGTCGTACGTGGTGAACAGCTCGCGCCGGTCGGCCGAGCAGACGACCAGGATCGGCGTGGGCGCGACGGCCATGATCTGCTCGGTGGCGACCAGCCCGGTCATCACCGGGAGCATGACGTCCATCGTGATGACGTCGGGCCGCAGCCGCCGGCAGAGCTCGACCGCCTGCGCGCCGTCGGTCGCCTCGCCCACGATCTCGAATCCCTCGGCGGGCGTGAGGGCCTCGCGCAGGCAGCCCCGTACCGTCGCGGAATCCTCGACGACGAGCACCCTGATCATGCCGGGGCTCCCGCCAGCTCGCGGATGCGCGCGAGCAGCTCCTCCTGGTCGAAGGCGCTCTTGACCATGTAGGCGGCGGCCCCGGCGTCGGCCCCGCGGCGGCGGTCCTCGGCCGAGGCGCGCGAGCTGACCAGGATCGCGGGGGTGCGGGCGGTCTGCGGGTCGGCCCGGGTCATCTCGACGAACGCGAACCCGTCCAGGCCCGGCATGTCGATGTCGACCAGGAACAGCGCGTAGGGCCGCCGGCGGGCCCGCTCCAGGCCCTCCTCGGCGGAGGCGGCGAGCTCCACGCGGTACCCGGCGGACTCCAGGATCGACCGCTCCAGCATCCGGGTGGTGAGCGAGTCGTCGACGACCAGGATCGGGGGGAGCTCGCTTGCCGCGACCTCCTCGGGCTCGGCGAAGATCTGCGAGCCGCCGGCCGTCGCGGCCGCCGTGGCCAGGCCCGCGGGATCGAGCACGATCCGCGGGTTGCCCTCCGCGTCGATCGAGACCCCGCCGACGACGGGCGCGGCCGGGGCCAGCTCGGGCAGCGGCCGCACGACGAGCGTGCTGGTGCCCAGCAGCCGGTCGGCGCCGACCGCGAAGACGTCGTCGCCGGACGCGAGCACCACCGCGACCGCGCCCGCGGTGGCGTTGCCGTTCGGGGCGCCTGCCGGCAGTACCCGGGAAAGGGGCAGGTAGGTCAGCACCCTGCCGTCGTGGGCCAGGGCGCCCGCCTCCACGGCGGCCGCGGCCTCGACGGCGGCCAGCAGCACGCAGGTGTGCACGGCGTCCAGGGGCAGCGCGGCGAGCATCCCGCCGGCCTGCACGACGAGGCCGGACAGCGAGACGAGGGCGAGCGGGACGACGAGCTCGACGGTGGTGCCGCGGCCGGGCTCGGTGTGCACCGACACGTCCCCGCCGAGGCGCTCGGCGACGTCGCGCACCGCGTCGAGCCCGATGCCCCGCCCGGAGACGCCGGTGACCCGCTCCGACGTGGAGATGCCGCCCTGCATGAGCAGCCGCATCAGCTCCCGCACGTCGGCCTCGGCGCCGGGCGGGACGAGCCCGCGGCGCTCGGCCTGGCGGCGTACCGCGTCCAGGTCGAACCCCCGCCCGTCGTCGCGGCAGCGGAAGGCGGCGAACCGGCCCCGGCGGCGCACGTCGACGCTGACCCGGCCCTGCGCCGCCTTGCCGGCCGCGACCCGCTCGGCCTCGGGCTCCACGCCGTGGCTGACCGCGTTGCGCACGACGTGCAGCAGCGCGTTGCCGGCCTGCGCGAGCACGTGCGGGTCGAGGCGCAGGTCGCCGCCCTGGCTGTCGAACTGCACCTGCTTGCCCTCGGTACTGGCCACGTCGTACACGGCCCGGTGCAGCGTCGAGAGCACCGTGGCCGCCGGCACCAGCCGCAGCCGCTCGGCCCGGCCGCGGATGTCGTCGAGCTCGCGGGCGACCTGCTCGACGGTCTCGGTGAGGCGGCGCCCGAGCGTGGTGAGCTCGGCCGACAGGGCGCCCGCGGCGGGTGCGGAGCGCTCGCCGCGCAGCTGCTCGGCGAGGGTCTCGGCGGCTCGGCGCGCCTTGTCGAGGGCCTCGGTGTGGGCGCGCAGCGGGGCGAAGCGGGCGTGGGCCTCGTCGACGGCCTCGAGGAGATCGTCGACGTCGTTCGTCGTCGCGCGTTCGGGTTCCTTCTCGGATATCTCGGGAATGTCCGGTTGTTCCAGCTGCACGACCATCGCCGCCATGGCGTCCGTGATCCGCAGGAGATCCCCCATGATCGCGGCGGGCGGCTCCGCGTCCCGATACGGCATGAGCAGCTCTTCGAGCGCGTGGGCGGCGTCGGCGAGGCCGGACTGCCGCACCACCCGCGCCGCGCCCTTGAGCGTGTGCGCGTGCCGCAGCAGCCGCGCCACCGGCTCCGTCCCGGCCCCGCCCTGCAGGTCGAGCACCCCCTGCCCCAGGTGGTCGACGAGCTCGCGGGCCTCGATCCGGAAGTACCGCAGCGGATCCTTCTCGCCGGTCATGCGCCGTTGTCCGCCGACACCAGGCGCAGCAGCGTGGTCGACAGGCCCGTCAGATGCTCGGCGGTCTGGCGGGTCTGCACCGCGCTCGACTCGCTCTCCTGCGTCACCCGCGCGGTGTCGGTGACCGCCACGTTGACCTGCTCCACGGCCGTCGTCTGCTGCTTCGTCGACAGCTCGATCTCCCGGGCCGACTCGGTGGTGGTCGCCACCAGGTCGGCGATCTGCTGGAACGAGGCCGTGACGGCGTCGAACTGGCGGGCCCCGGCGTCGACCGCCTTGGCCCCGGTCTCGGTCGCCATCACCGTGGTGTTGACCGCGCCGCGCACGTCGTCGATGAGCGCGCGGATCTCCTTGGCGGATCCGGCGGTACGGTCGGCAAGCTTGCGGATCTCGTCCGCCACCACGGCGAACCGGCGGCCCCACTCCCCCGCCCCCGACGCCTCGATGGTCGCGTTGATGGCCAGGATGTTCGTCTGCTCGGCCAGCTCCGACACGAGGTCCACGACCCCGCCGATCTGCTGCGAGCGCTGCCCGAGCTCCAGCATGTGCTGCACGATCAGGTCGACCTGGCGGCGGATGGCGGCGATCGACGCGCGGGCCTCCTCGATCGTGGAGTCGCCGGAGCCGGCCGCGGTCGCGGTCTCCTCGGCGATCTTCGCCACCCGCTGCGCGCCCTCGGAGATCTGCCGGGAGGTGATCAGCAGCTCCTCGATCGTCGTGGTGATCTCGCTCATCGCGGTCGCCTGCTCCCGGGCGCCGGTCGCCTGCTGGCCGGCCGAGGCCTCCAGCTGGGCGGAGGAGCTGCGGATGTGCCCCACGGTGCCGGCCACGTGGCGCTTGAGGGCCCGGGCCAGCAGCAGCCCCGACACGACGCCGAAGCCGACGGAGAGCACGGCGAGGCCGATCACCACGGCGATGGAGACGGCGGCGCGGTTCGAGGCGGCTTGCTGGGCCGCGCGCAGGTCGCTGTCGAGCAGGGTGGTGAGTGCGGTGATCTGCCGGTCGAGGCTGTCGCGCTGCGGGACGACCGTGGTCTCGAACGCCGCCGAGATCTGCTCGAGGTCCGCCCCCTGCTGGACGCGCTTGCCGATCACCTCCTGCAGCACCTCCTGGTGGCGCTGCTCGCCGGCCACCGCCTGGTCGAGCAGCGCACGCTCCTCGGCGGTGTTGAGCACCTCGCGCACCCGCCCGGCCGCGGCCGTGAACTGGGTGCGGGCGGCGGTGATCTGCTGGGCGTAGCGCGAGTCCCCGGTCAGCAGGTACGCCCGCCCGGCGCTGCTCTTGGCCTCCACCGCGACCCGCAGCTCCTGCGCGGCCGCGAGACCCTTGACGCCGACGTCGATGACCTGGTCCTTGGCCGTCGCCACGGTGCCCAGCGCCCAGACGGTCACCACGCCGGTGATCAGCGTCAGCGCCGCGGTGACGGCGAAGCCCAGTCCGAGCCGCTGCCCGTACGTCCAATCTCGTGCCATGTCCCGCCCTATCGCTCCGCACCGGATCCCGTCACGGCCTCCACCGACGCCCGCACCGCCGCGCGCACCGCGGGCACGTCGACGATGGGCCGGGCGCCGTCGGGCAGCGGGACGATCCCGCGCAGGCATCCGTGCGGCCCGTGCCCGTCGGCCTCCTCGATCAGCGCGTCGCTGGGGACGCGCAGGTGCCCGTCGAGCCCCGCGAAGGCGAGCGCGACGGCGGGCTGGCCGGCCGCGAGCACCAGCCACCGCGCGCCGTCCTCCCCGCCCACGGCCATCGCTGCGGTACCGAGCACCGCCGCCAGGTCGTACACCGGCACGATGGCGCCGCGGAAGCCCGCCACCCCGAGCAGCGCGCCGAGCGGGCCGGGCAGCCGGGTCACCGGCCGGTCGGGGAAGAGACCGGCGGCCTGGGTGAGGCGCAGGGCGTACCGCACGCCGCCGGCCCGGATCGCGAGCAGGTCGTCGTGCCCGGCGACGGCGCTGCGGGGCGGGTCGGCGAACGACCGGTCGAACTCGTCGCGCAGCTCGGCGAGCCGCTTCTCCAGGCGCCCCCGGTCTTTTCTCGCGTCTTGTGGCTCGGCGTCCGGCGGCGCCGCGGTGGTCACGACGTCCTTTTTCCCGGCGTCCGGCGGCGCCGCGGTGGTCACGACGTCCTTTTTCCCGGCGTCCGGCGGCGCCGCGGTGGTCACGACGTCCTTTTTCCCGGCGTCCGGCGGCGCCGCGGTGGTCACGACGTCCTTTTTTCCGGCGTCCGGCGGCGCCGCGGTGGTCACGACACCGCCGCCAGTTCGGCCCGGCACAGCGCGATCAGCGCCCCGCGCCCGAAGCCGCCGCCGAACAGCGCGATGCGTTCCTCGGTTTCCGACCGCAGCAGGTGTACCGCCTGATCCAGCTCCTGCTCCGCCGTCCGCCGGTCCCCGAAGCGCCGGGCGAGCAACCCCAGCCGCAGCCGCGGGATCGCGAACCCCGCGTCGAGCTGCGCGGCGAGGCGATGCTCGCGCTGCGCCTCGTCGTGCCGCTCGTCGCCCTCGTGGCAGTCGCCGAGCAGCTGATGGGCGTCGGCGAACAGCGCGTCGCGCTCCAGCATCCGCCGGCCCAGGTCCGCGGCCCGCCCGGTGTCCCCGAGCGCCGCGAGCAGGCACCCGCGCATCAGCCAGGTCTCGGGCCGGTCGGCCTCGGCCCCGGCGATCGCGTCGAGCACCTCCAGCGCGTCGCCGAACCGCTCCAGCCGCAGCAGGGCGTAGGCCCGTTCCCGCGGCCGCGTCCGGGGCACCGGGGCGGGCTCGGGCGCCGGCCGGGCCCGCTCCGCCCGCTCGTAGTAGAACGTCTCGTGCGAGTGGTGCACGGTGAGCCCCTCCGGCCGCAGCCCGAGCGTGTCGGTGTGGCCGAGGAAGAGGTACCCGCCCGGCGCCAGGCTCCTGGTGATCCGCTCGACCACCGTCCGCGCCGTGTCGGGCGTCAGATACATGAGCAGATTCCGGCAGAACACGATGTCGTACTGCCCGGGCGCGAACACCACCGGATCGTCCCGCGCCACGTTGTGCTCCACGAACCGCACCCGCCCGCGCAGCCGCGAGTCGATCTCGACCCCGTCCCCGGCGGGCCTGAACCACTTCTGCCGCACGCTCTCCGGCGTCTCGCGCAGCGACCAGAGCGAGTAGTGCCCGCCCATCGCCTTGCGCAGCGCCCCCCGGTTCACGTCCAGCCCGACGATCGAGGTCTGCCAGCTCTCGGGCACCCGCGCGGCCGCGACGATGGCGAGGCTGTAGGCCTCCTCGCCGGTGGAGCACCCGACGGACAGCAGCTCGAGCCGCCGCCGCTCCTGGCCGGCCCTCATCCGCGCGGGCAGCGCCACCTCGGCGAGCGCCCGGAACTGCTCGGCGTTGCGGAAGAAGTACGTCTCGTTGACCGTCAGCGCCTCGGCGAGCGCCGCGAGCTCGGCACTCCAGGCCGTGGTGAGCCGGTCGAGGTACCCGCGATCGGTGAGCCCGTGCTGCGTGGCGCGCTGCTGCAGGATCTCGCCGAGCAGCCCGTCCTTCTTCTCGTCGAACGCCATCCCGAGCCGCTCGGCGAGCAGGTGCCGCAGCCGCACCACCGACTCGCGCCGCTCCGGCTCCCGCCCGCCGCGGTCTCGCGCGTCGCGGTCTCGCGCGTCGCGGTCTCGCGCGTCGCGGTCTCGCGCGTCGCGGTCTCTTGTGTCGCGGTCTCTTGTGTCGCGGTCTCTTGTGTCGCGGTCCGGCACCGCGTTGCGCCCCGGCCCTCGTCGCTCGCCGGACGGCATCGCGTTGCGCCAGTCGCGGGGCGGCCGGTCCCCACCGGTCTCACGCGGCGGCACGCGGCACCGCCTCGACATGCAGCAGCGCGGTCTCGGGACTCAGGAACAGCAACGGCCGCCCGTCGAGCACCCCGACCGCCTCGACGAGCGATCCGGCCACCGGCGACGGCTGCGCCGCGGACCGATGAATCGACCGCACCCCGACGACAGGCCCGGTGGCGAGCGCAACGGTACCCCCGGGCGTGTCCACGGTCACGAACCGGCTGGGCTCGGCCCCGGGGTCCCCGACCAGCGCCGCGGTGTCGACCACCGGCACCGCCGCACCCCGGATCACCGCCACCCCGAGCAGCCCGGCCCCGCCCCCGGCCACCGGCTCCACCGGCAACGGCCGCACCGTCTCCACCACCGCCGCCAGCGGCACCGCGCACAACAGCCGACCCACGCCGAAGATGAGCTGATCCTGCATCCGATCACCCGCCCTTGATCACCCGCGCTGGGCACAGGATATGACGGGAAACGCGGCAAATGCTCGGTTTGCGGCAACCCGCCCCCGCCCACGCCTGACAGCCGCCACCCAGCCGGCGGCTGCCACCACCCACGCCGCACCGCGCGACCGCGCCACGGCCGGTTTGAGGTGACCTCGGCAGGTCAAGCGGTCGCCGGGCGCCTCCTCGCGGCGAGGACGAGCGCCGCCGCCTGCACCGCGAGCGTGATGGCGAGGGCCAGCCCGAACGCCGCGTACGTGCCGGCCCTCTCGACCAGCAGCGCCACCGCGAGGCAGAACACCGTGAACCCCACGAGGCCGCCCGGCACGCCCCGCAGCATCCGCACCGCCCCGCCGGCGCCGTCGCGGGCGAGCGCGAACGCGGCCACCACGCTCGTCGCGATCGGGAACGGCGCCAGCACGCCGGTCGCGGCCGGGCCGATCGCCTCGGCGGCCCCGGTCACGGTCAGCACGAGCACGGCGGTCGCGACGGCCCGCGCCGGCAGGTCCCACCACGGCGGCCGCCGCACCACCGGCACCGCGGACTCGGCCGCCGAACCATCCGCCACCGCCACCGCCCCGGCGGACCCGGACGTGCCGTCGATCGCGGCGGACACCAGCGCCGGCGAGGGTTCGCGCGACACCGCAGGCGCCGACGACGACTCGGCCACCGCGACATCAGGCGACGCGCCGGCCACCGCGACATCAGGCGTTGCTCCGGCCACCGCGACATCAGGCGACGCGCCGGCCGACGCGAGATCAGGCGTTGCTCCGGCCACCGCGACATCAGGCGACGCACCGGCCACCGCGACATCAGGCGACGCTCCAGCCACCACGACATCACGCGTTGCTCCAGCCACCGCGACATCAGGCGACGCTCCAGCCACCACGACATCACGCGTTGCTCCAGCCACCGCGACATCAGGCGACGCGCCGGCCGACGCGAGATCAGGCGACGCTCCGGCCGGTGCGTGCTCCGGTGGCGGGAGGGCGCGGGCGGCCAGCCAGGCCGAGGCGAGCACGAGCGGCGCGGCCAGCAGCGGCGGCACCGTGAGCCGGGCCAGCACCACGTCCGCCGCCAGGCACGCCGCCCACGCCAACCCGAGCGCCGAGGGCCACCGCAACCGCCGGGCCGCGCGGCCGAACACGGCGACGAACAGGGCGAGCGAGATCAGCCCGAGCAGCGCGGACCCCGCCGCGCGGGCGCCGAAGGACGGGCCGTGGTCGAGGCAGGTGATGAGCAGGATCGGGCCGGCGACGATCGGCAGGGCGACGAGTACGCCGGAAACCTGGGCGCCCCAGCGCCGTCCGGCGAGCGAGGACGCGACCACCAGCAGCGGCGCGAGCGACAACTTCAGCAACAGCGTCACTTGCCGGAAGCCTACTCGATCAAACGATAGAGTCCCCTGCGTGGATACCGAAGAGCCGCGCCGCCGGCCGGCCGTGCGCATTGTGTGCCTGGACGGGGCACAACGGGTACTGCTGCTGCATTGGAAGGATCCCTTCGACGGCTCGTCGGTGTGGGAGCCGCCCGGCGGGGGCATCGACCCGGGTGAGACGCCGCTGCAGACGGCGCGGCGGGAGCTCGGGGAGGAGACCGGACTGTCCGGCGACGCGGTGGTGGCCGACCGGTTCGTGCAGGTCGAGCGGGACATGACGTGGAACGGCCGGCGCATCGTCGGGCCGGAGCAATTCTTCCTGGCCCGCTTCGCGCAGGAGCGGCCGGAGCTGGTGCGGACCGGGCTGATGCCGGACGAGCAGGACAACCTGCACGGGCACGCGTGGTACGAGCCGGACGCCCTCGACGTGCTCACCGGCGCTCTGCGGCTGCCGGACCGGTTCGAGCCGCCGGAGCTGCGCTCGGTCCTCGCGGCGCTCACCGGCCCCGACGGCCCCGGCCCGTGGGCACTGCCGGCGGCGTGAATCAGCGCGGCGAGCGGATCAGCAGGTTCGCCACCACCTCGTCCGGGCCGGTCGCCTCGTAGCGATGCGGGACGTCGGCCCGGAACGACACGTGCTCCCCCGCCCCCGCCGCGAGGGGAGCGTCCTCGGGGCCGGCGCGGAGCATCCCGCCGTACACCGTGATGTGCTCACTCACGCCGGTCGCGTGCGCCGGTGAATGCTGGATCACGCCCGGCCGCACGCGCATCCAGAACAGCTCGAACGTGGCGCCCGGCTCCTCGAACACCTCCAGGAGCGTCGCGGTCACGGCCGCCCCGCGCACGTCCGCCGCCAGCGCCGGAGGGTCGCCGGGATTCAGGACCAGAGCCGTCAGCGGTACCCCCAGTGCCCCCGCCACCGCGTACAACGTCTCCAGGGTCGGGTTGCGCGTCCCGTGCTCCAGCCCCGACAGCGTCGCCTTGCCGATCCCGGCCGCCCTCGCGAGCGCCGACAGCGAGAGCCCGCGCGCCTCCCGCATCGAGCGCAGCCGCTCCCCCACCGCCACATCCCCCGGAGACCGGCTTGTCCCGCGCGCGCCCATGTGGCTATTGTTGCGTTCCGTTTACGGAACGATCCACCCGACCGGCCACACCGAGCAACCGACGCGCCCACGGCACACGCACGCACGCACGGCACCCACGCACGGCACCACCCACGCACACGCACGGCACACCCACGCACGGCACCACCCACGCACACGCACGCACACGCACGCACGCACACGCACGCACACGCACGCACACGCACGCACACGCACGCACGCACGCACGCACGCACGCGCACGGCACACGCATGCACGGCACGCACGCACGACACACGCACGCACGACACACGCACGCACGCACGCACACGGCACACGCATGCACAGCACGCACGCACGACACACGCACGCACGGGTGACACACGCACGGCACACACGGGCGACGGGCCCACGGGGCGCACGGGCGACGAGCGCACGGCACACGCAGGAGCGACGGGCGCTCGGGCGACACGCACGGCACACGCACGGGCGACGGGCGCACGGGCGCACGGCACACGCACGGGCGACGGGCGACGGGCGACGGGCGACGGGCGACGGGCGACGGGCGACGGCACACGGGCGTGAGCCGGGCGCACCACCGAGGGACGGACCGAGGCACCAACCGAGACAGGGGGAACAGCGATGCGACAGGCGCTGCCGGCGGTGCTCGCCGGGCTGGTGAGTGCGCTCGTCGGGTACGCCAGCTCGTTCACCGTCGTACTGGCCGGCCTCCGCGCCGTCGGGGCGAGTCCCGCCCAGGCGGCCTCGGGACTGCTAGCGGTCTGCGTGGCGATCGGCGTGACGGCGATCGCGCTCGGGTTGCGGTACAAGATGCCGATCTCGATCGCCTGGTCGACTCCCGGCGCGGCCCTGCTCGCCGCGACCGGCACGGTGCCCGGGGGCTGGCCGGCGGCCGTCGGGGCGTTCCTGGTCAGCGCGGCGCTCATGGTCCTCGCGGGGCTGCTGCCGTGGCTCGGCCGGGCCATCGCCGCCATTCCGCGGCCGATCGCCGGCGCCATGCTGGCCGGGGTCATCCTCAGCCTGTGCACCGCGCCGGTACGCGCGATGGTCGACCTGCCCCTGCTCGCCGCCCCGGTCGTGCTGACGTGGGCCGTGCTGTTCCGCTTCGCGCGGCAGTGGGCGGTGCCGGGCGCCCTCGTCGCGGCCGTGGCGGCGATCGCGGTGCACGGCGCGGGCGGCTCGCTCGCCGGCGCCGGGCTGCGGCCCGATCCCGTGCTGACCGTCCCCACCCTGAACCTGTCCGTGGTCGTGAGCATCGCGATCCCGTTGTTCCTGGTCACCATGGCCGCGCAGAACGTGCCGGGGATGGCGGTCATGGCCACGTACGGGTACGCGCCGCCGCTCCGCCCGATCCTCGTCGCCACCGGCGTGGCCAGCGCGCTCGCCGCCCCGTTCGGCGGGCACGCGGTCAACCTGGCCGCGATCACCGCCGCCCTCACCGCCGGGCCCGACACCCACCCCGACCCGCGGCGGCGCTGGATCGCGACGGTGGCCCTCGGCAGCGGGCAGCTCGCGCTCGGCCTCGGCGCCGCGCTCGCCATGGCGCTCGTCCTGCTGTCGCCGCCGATCCTGGTCGTCGCCGTGGCCGGGCTGGCGCTGCTGCCGGCGCTCGGGTCGTCGCTCGCCTCCGCGGTGACCGAGGCGGAGGGGCGCGAGGCGGCGGTCGTCACGTTCGTGGTCACCGCCTCCGGCGCGACCATCCTCGGCATCGGCTCGGCGTTCTGGGGACTCGTCGCGGGCGGGCTGACGTACCTGCTGCTGCGCCGCCGGACCAAGGCGCCCGCCGTGACCGAGGCGCCCGCCGTCACCGAGGCGCCCGCCGTGACCGAGGCGCCCGCCGAGACCGAGCCCGCGCCGGAACAGAAGCCGGAGCCCGAGCCCGAGCCGGAGCCCGCCGCGCGATAGCGAGCGCCGCCGGACGAAGGCGCCCGCCAACCGATAAATGCGTCGCGGGCAAGGCCACAACGCGGCAGCCTGAAGGCACGATGGGGATGCTCGATCTCATGGCCACCCGGGTGGCCGCCGGCGCCACGGTGGAGTTCCGCCCCACCGGCAACTCGATGACGCCGCTCATCCGCAGCCGCGCCCTGGTCACCGTCGCGCCCGCCGAGCCCGCGCGGGTCGAGCCCGGCGACATCGTGCTGGCGAAGGTGGCCGGCACCGTGTACGTGCACCTCGTCTCCGCCGTCGACCACGTCAAGGGCCGGGTGCAGATCAGCAACAACCACGGCCGGGTCAACGGGTGGACGAACCACGCGCGGGTCTACGGGCTGTGCGTCGCGGTGGACGGGGTACCGCGGCCGAAGACAGCCGGCAAGACGCGCTGATGCGGTTTGGTCAGGCCAGGGCGCCGCGCATCGCCTGGGCGCCCTCGACCGGGTCGGCCGAGACCTCCCAGTTGGTCCACCACTCGCGGTCCGGCAGCTCGCCCGAGGCGCGCACGAACGCGTGCAGCACGCCCAGGTCGTGCGCGTCCCCCGAGAGGCCCGCGGCCCGCACGATCGCCTCCAGCTCGCGCCGGCGCGCCTCCATGACGACGCCGACCAGGTCGCGGCCGGCCGGGGTGAGACCGAGCCAGATCGAGCGGCGGTCGTTGTGCCGGTGGAAGCGGTGCACGAGCGACTTGCGCACGAGGCGGTCGCACATCCGGGTCAGCGTCGACGGGGCCACGCCCAGCTCGCGAGCCAGCACCGCGCTGCGCTGGGGGCCGCCGCCGGCGAGCAGGACCAGCGTGCGGTACTGCGGCAGGGTCACGTCCGCCCCGAGCGTCGCGAGGTTGCGGGCGGCGAGCGCGACCATGGCCCGGCTCACCGACAGCAGCGCCTCGACGATCGGTTCGGTCGTTGTCACGGCGCAATCGTTGCATGGACGGCGCGCTGGTGGGGACCGGTCCTGCCCGGCGCGCGGAGTGGATCCGGGAAGCGCACGTGCACTATGGTGATCGCGATTATTGCACTGTTGCAATAAAGAGGAGCCCATGGACCTCGCGCACATCCTGCTCGTCGAGGACGATCCCGGCGACGTGGCGTACACCATCGACGAGTTTCGCGAACACCGGCTGCGCAATCCGCTGACCGTGCTCGGCGACGGGATCGAGGCGATCGAGTACCTCGAGCGCCGCGGCCGGCACGCGCACGCCCCGCGGCCGGACATCCTGCTGCTGGACCTGAACCTGCCGGGGGTCGACGGCCGGGTGGTGCTCGACCGGGTGCACGGCAATCCGGACCTGTCCGGGCTGACGGTCGCGGTACTCACCAGCTCGCCGCTGGAGGAGCGGATGCTGCGCGAGTTCGGGGTACCGGCGGAGTTCTATTTCCGCAAGCCCGTCGACTTCGCGCAGCTGGCCGAGCTGATCCGCAGCCTCGACGGGTTCAGCATCGTGGTGGACCGGGACGTCAGGGTGCGATGAGGCTCCGGTAGTCGGCGTCGGTGAGCAGGTCGCTGGTCAGCGCCCCGTCGCCGCGCGGCACCTCGATCATGCGCCCGTCCTGCGCGAAGCGGACCCCGACGACGTCGGCGCGGGCGGCGAGGGTGCACACGATCTGGCCGTACGCGAGGGTCTCGTCGTTGCGGATCGGGTTGTCGACGGCCAGCCCGACGACCGCGGTGCCGTTGTGCACCTGCACGCCGGTGATGTACGAGGTGCCGGCGAGCGCGCTGTCCAGGTCCGCCGCGCGCTCCTGCGGCGTCGGCCCGGTGACCAGGTCCTCCAGGTGCCGCTGGGGCGAGGGCAGGGCGGAGACGCGCCGGTCGACGGGCACGAGCTGGTTGTCGCGGACGAGGTACAGCCGCTCGAGGAACGCGCCCGGCGAGGGGTTGGCCATCGGGCCCTCGTAGGAGCCGATGGTCACCGACGGCTCGATCGGGCGCGGGTCGCGGTCGGTGGGCACCCCGCAGCCACCGGCGGCCAGCAGGATGGGCAGGAGCCACAAGCCGGGCCTTTTCACCGTACCCCCGGAAGCTCGATCCGGAACCGCGCGCCGCCTCCGGGCCGGTCCAGCGCGTGCACCCGGCCCCCGTGCGCGGTGACGTGCTGCGCGACGAGGGACAGGCCCAGCCCCGTGCCGGTGTCGTTGCCGCGGGCGCCGGCCGAGCGCCCCCGCACGAACCGGTCGAAGATCGTCGCGCGGTCGGCCGGGTTCACGCCCGGGCCGTCGTCGTCGACCTCGATGATCCCGTCGGCCCCGTCGGTCGCCAGCCGCAGCGCCACCGGGCCGCCGCCGTGCGTGACCGCGTTGTCGAGCAGGTTCACGAGCACCTGCTCCAGGCGGCGCCGGTCGACGGTCCAGCGCAGGTCCCCGCCGCCGGCCTCGATGATCGCGGGGTCCAGGCCGCGGCCCTGCACCGCGCGGCGGGCCAACTCGCCGACGTCGACCGGGCTGAGCTGGGCCGGCAGGTCGCCGCGGGACAGTTCGAGCAGGTCGTCGACGAGCTGCTGGAACCGTTCCAGCTCGGCCACGACCAGCCCGGCCGCCATCGCCGTGCGCTCGTCGAGGGAGTCCCGGCGGCGCTCCAGCACGCTCGCCGAGGCGGCCAGGGTCTGCAGCGGTGAGCGCAGCTCGTGGCTGACGTCGGCGGCGAAGCGGCGGTCCTTCTCGATGCGCCGGGACAGCTGGTCGACCATCTCGTTGAACGACGTCGAGAGCGGTTCGAGGTCCGGGTCGGTGGCCGGGTCGAGGCGCGCGCCGAGGTCCCCGGCGCTGATGCCCTGGGCGGCGGCCGCGACCGAGCGCAGGGGGCGCAGGACGTAGCGGGTGGCGTACCAGCCCAGGACCGCCCCCGCCGCGGCGACCGCCGACGCGACCAGGATCAGCACCCATCCGATGGTGCGCAGCGTCTGGTCCAGCTCGCGCAGATAGTCGATCTCGTACACCGCTGTCGCCGGCGTCAGCAGGATGCCCACGATCACGACCGGGGCCCCGTCCACCCGGACCCGCTGGATGCCCTGGCCGTGGTCGGCGACGAGGCGCTGCAGGCTCTGCGGCACCGCGGCCGAGGCGCCGTTGTCGGCGGTGCGCGCGTACCAGTGGCCGAGGTGGAACACGAGCACCCGCCGGTTGCCGCCGGTGTCGAGGCTGCGCAGCATGCCGGAGAAGTCGGGGTGCTCGGTGTTCAGCCCGGCCGCCACGACCCGCGCGTCGAACGTCGCCGACCGTACCGCCTGCCGCTCCCGCCCGCTGATCAGCTCGCCCCGGGTGACCTCGTAGGACACCAGCGCCATCGACGCGGACAGGGTCAGCGCCCCGGCGGCGAACCCGGCCGCCACCCGGGTGCGCAGCCCCAGCCTTCCCCGGATCCGCCTCATCGCTGCAGCTTGTAGCCCATGCCGCGGACGGTCACGAGGTACCGCGGCTGCTTGGAGTCCGTCTCGATCTTCTGCCGCAGCCGCCCCACGTGCACGTCGACCAGCCGCTCGTCGCCGATCTCGTACTCCCACACCCGCTGCAGCAGCTGCTGGCGGCTCAGCACCTGCCCGGCGTGCTCGGCCAGCTCGCACAGCAGCCGGAACTCGGTGCGGGTGACCGCGACCGCCTCGCCGCCGATGCGCACCTCGCCCGCCTCCGGGAGGATCTCCATGTCGCCGAAGACCATGCTGGACATCGCGTGCACCGTGCGCCCCCGCCGGCGCAGCGCCCGCAGCCGGGCCGAGAGCTCCTTCACCGCCACCGGCTTGACCAGGTAGTCGTCCGCCCCGGCCTCGAGCGCGGCCACGATGTCGTGGGTGTCGTCGCGCGCGCTGATCACCACGATGGGCACGTCGTCGCCGCGGCGCAGCTGCCGGATGCACTCGAACCCGTCGACGCCCGGCAGCATCAGGTCGACCAGCACGGTGTCGGCGGGGTCCTCCCGCTGCGCGACCAGTCCCTCCTCCGCGCTTGCCGCACCGCGGACGCTGTACCCCTCGTCCTCCAGCGCCAGCGCCAGCGAGAGCCGGATCCGGTCGTCGTCCTCGATCACCAGCACGCCTGCCATACCAGGCATCATGCCGCCCGCCCGGCCCTTCCGACGAATTGATCCCGCCCTGGTGGCGGCCGGTTTCGCCGAAGTCACACAACCGTCACGCAGCGGGGAAGGTTTCGCCACATGGAAAACGAACGCTGAAGTGGTGAGCCTGACCGACGGGAGACCACCATGATTTCAGGAACGGCCGACCAGGCCACTCCGACGATCGAGATCCTGATCACCGAGGAGCTCGATGCGGCATCGGTACCGCGATTCGCCGCCCTCCTGCACGAGGCCGCCGACCTGAATCCCGCTGATCTCGTGGTGGACCTGCGGGAATGCCCCTTCGTGGACGCGGCGGCGATCGGGATGCTGCTGGACGTACACCGGAGGATGTTCGCCGCGGGTGGCCGGCTCACCCTGCGCGCCCCCGGCCCTCGCGTCACCCGGACGCTCCGCCTGGCCCGCGTGGAGAAGGTCCTCCACGTGCAATAACGCACCCGCCCTTCCGCTGGGCGTTACTCGCGCGTAACACTGAGCGGCATGGTTGTTGCATCGACCGTGCAGAAAGTTCGCCTCCGGGGCCGCGACGACGACCTGGCGGCCCTGCGCGCCGCCGCCTCGGGTCCCGGCGGCGCCCTGGTCCTGACCGGCCCGCCGGGCATCGGCCGCACCGCGCTGCTGTCCGCCTTCGCCCCGGCCGACGCGCTCGTACTGGCGGTCACGGGCTGCCACGCGGAATCGGCGCTGCCGCTGGCCGGGTTGCATCGGCTGTTCGCGGGGGTGCCGTACCCGCCGCATCGGCTCGACCGCCTGTCCGCGGGCTCGCTTACGGGCTCGCTTACGGGCTCGCTTACGGGCTCGCTTGCGGGCGTGGGCGTGGGCTCGGGCGTGGGCTCGGGCGTGGGCTCGGGCGTGGGCTCGGGCGTGGGCTCGGGCGTGGGCTCGGGCGTGGGCTCGGGCGCTGGCTTGGGCGTGGACCGCTTGGCCGCGGGTCTGGCCGTGCTGGCCGTGTTGCGGGATCTGGCCCGTCCGGGGCCGGTGGTCGCGCTGGTCGACGACGCGCACGCCCTCGACCAGGCGTCGCTGGACGCCCTGGCCATGGCCGCGCGGCGGGCCACGGGTTCCCGGGTGCTGGTGGTCCTCGCCCTGCGCGACACGCCCGGCTGCACCGTGGCGGAGACCGCGCTGTCGGGCCTCCCCCGGCGGCAGTTGCTCCCCCTGGATGCCCGCGACAGCCGGTACGTCCTCGGCGACCTCGCCCCCGACCTCGCCGGCGACGTGGCCGGCGTCCTGGCCGCGCGGGCGGGCGGCAACCCGCGGGCGCTGGCGGAGCTGGCCTCGGCCCTGAGCGTGGAACAACGACTGGGCGAGGCTGCACCGCCGTCGACCCCGCCGCGGGACAGCGCCCTGCGCCGGGAGTACCGGGTGCTGCTGCGCACCTTGCCACCGGACACGCGCCGGGTGCTGGTCCTGGCCGCCGCGGCCGCCCGGGAGACCTCCGGCGGGACGACGTGCCCGGCGGCGTTGCTGCTCGCGGCGGGCCACCCGGCAGCCGACCTGGCCCCGGCGGAGCGGGCGGAGCTGGTGCTGGTCGAGGGCGGACGGGTGCGATTCGTGCCGCCGCTGTTCGCCGAAACCGTGTACGCGGAGGCGGGACTGGCGGAGCGCCACGCCGCCCACCACCGCCTGGCCGCCCTGGTCGCCGACCGCCGGACGGCCGCCCTGCACCGCGCGGCGACCGCCACGGGGCCGGACGATGCCTTGGCGGCGGAGCTGGCGGCCACGGCCCTCGACCCCGGCGACACCGTCACGGCGCTCGCCACCGAACCACCCGAACGATCCGCTTCGGCCGCCCTCCGCCAGGCCGCCGCCGCCGTCCGGTCCGTCGAGGTCACCGCCCACGACCCGCAGCCCAACGCGGGAGCCACACCCATCGGGACCGCAAGCCCGCAGGCCGCCGAGGCCGTCCCGGGCAACGCGGCCGGCCCGATCGCCCGAGGCGGGGGCCCGGCGGCGGTTGACACCTGGATGACACCGGGGTCGCATTACGCTGGGCCGGAGACAGTGAGAGCGCTGGAACGGGCAGCGTCACTCACCAGCGATCCCACGCGGGCGGCGGCGTGGACGTTGGGAGCGGCGAGGCTCGCCTGGCGAGGTGGGGAGCCCTACCGGGCAAGGCTCCTGCTGCGGACCGTCTTCTCGCCGGCGGTCCCTCCAGCACTGCACGCCGAACGCGAGCTCCTCCTGGGCGAGGTGGAGCTGCGAACCGGCGCCCACGGCGACGCCGTCCACACCCTGCTGGCGGCGGCCGCGAGGCTCCCCGGCCGCAGGGCCCTGCGCGCCCTCTGGCTGGCCGGCGAGGCACTGGGAGCGTCCGGCCGCCACGACCGCTACGCCGAGGTGGCCGAGCGCGCCCTCGCCCTGCGCAGCGGCCCGACCGCCCCAACCGACGAGATCTGGCCGCCCGCCACAACCGAGGAGGAGGTGCCGTTCGACCGCTTCACCGACCAGACCACCACGCCCGAGCATGACGCCACCCAACCGTCAGGCCCGACCGCCACGCCGACCTATCAGCCCACACGCACCACAACCCGGCCGCGCCGGATGCCGCCGCCCGCCAGCGACGCGGCCGACAACACCGGCCCGCTGCGCCCAACCGCCACGCGCACCGACGAGCCGGCTCGCACCGCCCGCACTCCACGCCGATCCGCGACGCCCGCCAGCGACGCCAACGCGGCCACCGACCAGCCCGGCCACACCGCCGCGCCCGACGACGCGCCCGCCAGCGACCACACCAGCGCCGCCGACCCACCGCGGCCAACCGCCACGGCCACCGGCGGACCGGCTCGCGCCGCCAGCGCCGCCAGCACGACGCGCCGGAATGCGACGACCGCCAGCGACGCCGACTCGGCCGCTGGCCACTCGGGCAACGCCGCCGCGCCCAGCGACGAGCGTCCCGGTGACGGTGCCGGGGCGTTGCGGGCGGCCGCCGCGACCATCGGCGCCGGTCATGAGGAGATGTTGTTCGAGCACTTTGCGGGGATGGCGGCCGGGTACGCCGGAGAGCCCGCCCGCGCCGCCGGGCCCCTGCGGCGGGTGGTCGCGCTCGCCACCCAGGACGAGTCCGCCGATCCACCGGCGTTGGTGCGCGCCGCCTGGGCCGGGATCGTGGCCGGGCGGGACGAGGATGCGCATCGGCTCGCGGTCAGGGCGGCGAGGCTCGCGCGCGGGATCGGGGATCGGGCCACCGAGCCGCTCGCGCACGAAGCGGCCGCCACCGCCGCCCTCGCGCTCGGGGATCTCGATCTCGCCGCCGCCACCGCGGCCGAGGGGGTCAGGCTCGCCGGGGCCACCGGGCAGGACGCCGTGGCCGACAACTGCTGCGGGCTGCTCGCCGTCATCGCCGGGATGCTCGGCGACGCCACCACCTGCCGGCAGTGGATCAGGCGCTGCCGGGCGCGGGCCGGTGGGGACATCGACAGTCAGGCCCGCGCGATGTGTGTGTGGGCGGCCGGGCTGGTCGACGTGGCCGAAGGGCGGCACGGGGACGCCGCCGGGCGGTTGTGGGGGGTCATGCGCACCGCGGTGGGGCGGGGGCATCTGGGAGTACAGGTGCCGGCTATTCCGACGCTCGTGGAGGCGGTCGTGCGGTCCGGGGACCACGGGCCCGCCCGGCAGGTGCTGGCGGCCTATGACGTGTGGGCCGGGAGCACCGGGAACCCGACGTGGCTGGCACTGTCGCAGCGGTGTCACGGGCTGCTCGCGGCCGGGGACGACGAGGCCGATGCGCACTTCCGGGAGGCGCTGCGGCTGCATCTGGCCGGGGACTCCGCATTTCCCGGGGCGCGGACCGAGCTGCTCTACGGGGAGGAGCTTCGGCGGCGGCGCCGGCCGGCCGCGGCGCGGGAGCATCTGCGCAGTGCGCTGGCCACGTTCGAGCAGTACGACGCCGGGCCGTGGGTGCGCCGCGCCGCGGCCGAGCTGCGGGCGGCCGGGGATCATGTCGAACCCGCCGGGACGGCGAACGATCAGGCGCTCACGGCGCAGCAGGCGCGGATCGCGCGGCTGGTCGCGGGCGGGAAGACCAACCGGGAGATCGCCGCGGCGCTGTTCGTCAGCCCGCGGACCGTCGATCACCACCTGCGGAACATCTTCGTGCGGCTCGGCGTGCGGTCGCGCACCGAGCTGGCCCGCGTGATCATCTGAGACGAAATGCGCCGAAGGTACCCCCTTGGGACCCATACTGGGTCGCGAGGGGGTTTCCACGGCGTGAGCGGACGTCAGCAGGGACTCAGCGCGGGGCTGGTCGTCGGCGCGCTCGGGGTCGTCTTCGGCGACATCGGCACGAGCCCGATCTACACGCTGCAGACCGTGTTCAACCCCGACGACCCGCATCCGGTGCCGGTCAGCGACGCCAACGTGTACGGCGTGGTCTCCACGATCTTCTGGTCCGTGATGATCATCGTGACCGTCACGTACATCCTCCTCGCGATGCGGGCCGACAACGACGGCGAGGGCGGCATCATGGCCCTCATCACGCTGCTGCGCCGCCGGGCCGGCCGGGAGGGCCGCAAGACCGCGATGTTCCTGGCCGCGCTGGGCATCTTCGGCGCCTCGCTGTTCTTCGGCGACAGCATGATCACCCCGGCCATCTCGGTGCTGAGCGCGGTCGAGGGCCTCAAGATCGTCCAGCCGTCGCTGGGCGAGTTCGTCGTCCCGATCACCGCGGTCATCATCATCGTGCTGTTCCTCGTGCAGCGGCGCGGTACCGCGGCGGTCGGGCGGATCTTCGGGCCGATCATGATCCTCTGGTTCGTGACCATCGGCGGGTTCGGCATCGCCGGCATCACCCGGCACGCGGCGATCCTCAAGGCCCTCTCGCCGACCTACGCGGTGGAGTTCCTGGCCGGCCACTTCGGCATCGCGTTCTTCTCGCTCGCCGCGATCGTGCTGTCGGTGACGGGGGCCGAGGCGCTGTACGCCGACATGGGCCACTTCGGCCGCCGGGCCATCGCGTTCGGCTGGCTGTGGCTGGTCCTGCCCGCCTGCACGCTGAGCTACCTCGGCCAGGCCGCGCTGGTCCTCGACGACCCGGCCAACGTCGCCGGCCCGTTCTTCCTGCTCGTGCCGTCCTGGCTGCGCCTGCCGCTGGTACTGCTGGCCACCGCGGCCACGGTGATCGCCGCCCAGGCCGTCATCACCGGCGCCTACTCGGTCGCGTCGCAGGCCGCCCAGCTCGGCTACCTGCCGCGGCTGCGGGTCGCGCACACCTCGGCCGAACAGATCGGGCAGATCTACGTGCCCTGGATCAACTGGCTGCTCATGGTCTCCGTGCTCACCCTGGTGTTCGCGTTCCGCGGCTCGGCCGCACTGGCCTACGCCTACGGCATGGCGGTCACGGGCACCATCACGATCGCGACCCTGATGTTCTTCTACGTCGCCCACCGGATCTGGCCGAAGACCCCGGTCTGGCTGCTGTACTGCGGCGGCGGCCTCCTGCTCGCCTTCGACCTGCTCTTCGTCGCGGCGAACCTCACCAAGCTCATCCACGGCGCCTGGCTCCCGCTGCTCATCGCCCTGACCGCGTTCACGGTGATGACCACCTGGCAGAAGGGCCGGGCGATCGTCACCGCGCAGCGCAAGCGCGAGGAGGGTTCGCTGCGCGAGTTCGTCGACCGGCTGCGCACCGACCCGAGCCTGACCCGGGTGGTCCCCGGCACGTCGGTCTTCCTCAACCGCGGCAAGGAGACCACGCCCCTGGCGATGCGGGCCAACGTCGAGCACAACCACGTCCGCCACGTGCACGTGCTGATCCTGTCGATCGAGACCCAGCCGGTACCCCGCGTTCCCGACGAGGAGCGCATCACCGTCGACGAGCTCGGGTACGCCGACGACGGCATCGTCCACGTGACGGTCCGCTTCGGCTACATGGACCCCCAGAACCTCCCGGCCGCCCTGCGCCTGCTCGACCCGGCCCGCACCGAGGGCGAACTGCAACTGGGCCAGGCCTCCTACTTCCTGTCCAAGATCGAGCTGCGCCGCGGCGACGACCCGAGCATGGCCGGCTGGCGCAAGCGGCTGTTCATCGCCACGTCGTACATCACCGCCGACGCCGCCGAGCACTTCGGCCTGCCCCGCGACCGCACCGTCATCATGGGCTCACACATCGACCTGTAGCGGGAACGTCACGCGGAACGTGGAGCCGCGGCCCGGCGTGCTGGTCACGTCGATGGTGCCGGCGTGGTCCAGGACGATCTGCCGGGCGATGGTCAGGCCCAGCCCGCTGCCGCCCGTCTCGCGGTCGCGGGCCGGGTCGGCGCGCCAGAAGCGCTGGAACACGAACGGCAGGTCCTCCGCCGCGATCCCGCATCCCGTGTCCCGCACCTCGAGGATCGCGCGGCCGCCCGCGGGGAAGGCGCGCAGCAGGACCGCCCCGCCCGGGTCGGTGTAGCGCAGCGCGTTGGTGACCAGGTTGCCGAGCACCTGCCGCAGCCGGTCCTGGTCGCCGTGCACCGGCAGCGGACCCGTCGCCTCGGCGGTCAGGCGGACGCGGCCGGCCTCGGCCACGGCCAGGTGGGCCACCCGGCCCGCCTCGACCAGGTCGGCCAGGTCGAAGTCCGTGCGCCGGTACGCCAGGTGGCCCGACTCGGCCAGGGTCAGGTCCTGCAGGTCGTCGAGGATGCGCCGCTGCAGCAGGACCTCCTCGTGCAGGGAGCCGAACAGCTCCCGCGAGGCGGGGACCACGCCGTCCTGCAGGGCCTCCAGGTAGCCGAGCACGTTGGACATCGGGGTGCGCAGTTCGTGGGCGACGCCGGCCAGGAGGCGGCGCTGGGCGGTCTCGGCGCCCTCCAGCGCGGCGGCCATCCGGTTGAAGGAGCGGGACAGCTCGCCGACCTCGTCGCGGCCGGTGGTGCGGACGCGGGTGTCGAGGTGCCCGGCGGCCAGGCGGCGGGAGGCGGCGGTCAGGGAGCGCAGCGGGCGGGCCATGTGCCGGGCGACCAGGGCGGTACCGATCACGGACAGCACCAGCACCGCCCCGATCGACGCGGCCAGGGGGCGGCCGAGCAGGGTCACCGGGTCGTCGTCGACGGCACCGAGGAAGAGCTGCAGGGGCTCGGGGGCGAACGTGTCGACGCGGTCGCCGAACGCCTGGATGAGGCAGGAGATGTGGTTGGACGCGGCGTGGCAGCCGGAGACGGCGGCGAGGTCGGCGTCGCGGGCGTACTGCTGGGTGTCGTCGGCCCGTCGCGTGCAGTCCGGGTTCTGCTCGGTGTTCAGGGCGGGGAACGGCACCCCGTAGGCGTCCGGGCTGACCGGCGGCGGATCGCCGCCGTTGTCGGTCACGCAGCCGGCGTAGACGACGCTGCGGCGGTACCGGGTCAGCTCGTCCAGGATCACCGCGTCGATCTTGCCGCCCGCGCGCTCGGCCGCCGTCGCGTCCAGGGCGAGGGCGGGGCGCGGGTTGATCAGGGTCGGCGGGCTGACGACCGGGCGGGCGGCGCGGTTGGCGAGGGTGTCGGTGTCGACGGTGACCTGCCCGTACAGGTTGACCAGCCGGATCCGCTGCTTGTTGTCGGCGGCGAGCAGGGCCACCCGGTCGGAGACGCCGGCCCAGGTGCCGTGCCGGCGGGCGTAGGCGCGGACGGTCTCGGCGATGTCGGCGACGTGCCGGGTCGCCTCCTGCTGCGTGTGCGCGATCTGCTGGGCCGAGAGCCGCAGGCTCAGCCAGGCCGTCGCGCCCGTCGCCACCACCGCGACGACCAGCGTCAGCAGGAAGACCCGCAGGCGGAAGCTCATGCCTGCTCGGCGAGGCGGTAGCCGCGGCCGTAGACCGTCTGGACGTACCGTGGCGAAATCGGCTCCGCCTCGAGCTTGCGGCGCAGGTTGACGACGTGCGCGTCCACGGTGCGCTCGGACACGTCGCGCTCGAAGCCGAACACCCGGTTGATGATCTCGCCGCGGGTGAAGACGCGGCCGGGGTCGCCGGCGAGCAGCTCCAGGATGCCGAACTCCTTCGCGGTGAGCACCACGGTCTCGCCGGCCACCCGGACCTCGAAGCGGCCGGCGTCGACGACGAGGTCACCGACGGTGAGCACGCGCTGGTGGCCGGGGCTGCCGATGCCGGAGCGGCGCAGCAGGGCGCGGACCCGGGCGGCCAGCTCGCGCGGGCTGACCGGCTTGGTCATGTAGTCGTCGGCGCCGAGGTCCAGGCCGAGCAGCAGGTCGTCCTCGGTGGAGCGGGCGGTGACGAGCAGGATCGCCACGCCGGACTCGGCCCGCAGGATGCGGCACACGTCGAGGCCGTCGACCTGCGGCATCATCACGTCGAGGACGAGCAGGTCCGGCTTGCGGGAGCGGCACTGCTCCAGGGCGGCCCGGCCGTTGTGGACGGTGAGCACGCTGTGCCCGTCGCGCTCGAGGTACAGCCGGATCAGCTCGGCCTGCTTCGGGTCGTCGTCGGCGACCAGGATTCGCGCGCTCATCCCGGCCATTGTGACCCGGCGAATGTGAGGAACCTGCGAGATCGGGTTCGGGTTTCGATCCGGCAACCGGTTCTTCATCGGTTCCCAACAGCGCGGTTCCTACCGTCCACCGGCATGTGTGGTCTTCTGGTGTTGCTCAGCTCCGACGGTACGGCCGACGCCCCCGCCCTCGCCGCCGCCCTCGACCGCCTCCGCCATCGCGGCCCCGACGAGACGGCGCAGGCCGACGCCGGCGGTGCGTGGTTCGGCTTCACGCGCCTGGCCATCGTCGACCGGGCGCACAGCCATCAGCCCTTGCGGTACCAGGGACGCTGGACTGTTGTCTTCAACGGCGAGCTCTACAACTTCCGGCAGCTGCGGGCCGCGCTCATCGCCGAGCACGGCGCGGTCTTCGCCACCGAGGGGGAGGCGGAGGTCCTGGCGGCGGCGTTGCATTACTGGGGGCCGGGCGCGGTCCATCGGCTGCGGGGGATGTTCGCGGCGGTACTGTACGACGCCGCCACCGGAACCCTGCTCGCCCTGCGCGACCCGTTCGGCATCAAGCCCCTGTACTGGCTGCGCGCACCCGAGGGCCTCTACCTGGCCAGCGAGAAGAAGGCGCTGCTGCCCTTCGCCGGCGGGGCGGCCCGGATCGGCACGGCGGCGCTGTCGCACTACCTGACGCTGCAGTACGTCCCGGAGCCCGCGACCCTGCACCCGGCCATCCACCGGCTCCCCGCGGGCCACACGCTGACGTGCCGGGCGGGCGATCCGCCGGTGATCCGCCGGTACTTCGAGCCGGCCCTGCGCCCCGCCCCCCGCCCGGCCGCCGAGGCGGTGGCCGCGATCCGGGACGCCCTGCGCGACAGCGTGCACGCGCACCTGCAGGCCGAGGTGCCGGTCGGGGCGTTCCTGTCCAGCGGCGTGGACTCCAGCGCCGTCGTCGCGCTCGCGCGGGAACGCCACCCGGGGCTGCGCGCGTACACGGCGGGCTTCGACGACCCGCGGTACAGCGAGATCGAGCACGCCGCCGAGACCGCCGCGGCGCTCGGGGTGCCGCTCACCGCCACGCTGGTCCGCGACGACGACGTGATCGAGGCGCTGCCCCGCATCGTGTGGCACCTGGACGATCCGGTCGCCGATCCCGCGATCGTTCCCTTGTACTTCCTGTGCCGCGCCGCCGCCCGCGACGTCACCGTGGTGCTGTCCGGCGAGGGGGCCGACGAGCTGTTCGGCGGCTACGAGATCTATCGCGAGCCGCACGCCCTGGCCCGGGTCGCGGGCCTGCCCGACCCGGTGCGCCGCGGGCTGCGCGCGGTCGCCGGGGTGCTGCCGGAGGGGGTGCGCGGCAAGAGCTTCCTGGAGCGGGCGACGACGCCGATCGGCGAGCGGTACTACGGCAACGCCCGCATCTTCGGCCCGGCGGAGAAGGCGCTGCTGCTGCGCGGCCCGGCCGAGCCGCACACGGCGGTGACGGATCCGCTGTACCGCGCGGCGGCCGGGCTCGACGACGTCAGCGCGATGCAGTACGTCGACCTGCACACCTGGCTGCCCGGCGACATCCTGACCAAGGCCGACCGGATGTCGATGGCGCACTCCCTCGAGCTGCGCGTGCCGTTCCTGGACCGGGCGGTCTGGCAGGTGGCGGCCTCGCTCGGCCCGGAGCTGAAGCTGAGCCCGGAGGCGACCAAGACGGCCCTGCGCGAGGCGGTCCGCGGCCTGCTCCCGGAGGCGGTGGTGACCCGGCGCAAGCTCGGCTTCCCGACCCCGACCCGGGTGTGGCTGCGCGGCCGGATCGGCGAGTGGGCGGGCGACGTGCTGGCCGCGGCCGACGTCGACCACCTCATCGACATCGCGCACGTGCAGCGCCTGCTGGCCGCGCACCGGCGGGGCGGCCCCGACCATTCGCGCAAGGTCTGGACGGTGCTGATGTTCTGTCTCTGGTACCGCCAGCAGGCCGTACCCGCGACCCGCTGTTCATTCGCGGCCACTGGCGGGTGACGTGGCGGGCTGGCATGCTTCGCCGCATGGAGGTCCGGCTGATCCTGCCCGGCGGGGTCACCACGCACACCGAGGACGAGCTGCCGGCGCTGCTGGCCCGCGAGGACGGCATCGTCTGGGTCGACATCGCCACCTGCGACCCGGCCGCGGCCGCCGTGCTCAAGGAGGCGTTCGGCTTCCATCCGCTCGCCCTGCGCGACGCGGCCGTGCGCAACCGGGTCCCGAAGATCCACCCGTACGCCGACCACGTCTTCGTCATCATCCACGCCCCGCACTTCGGCGCGCGCGGCCACGTCCACTATGTCGAGCTCGACCAGTTCATCGGGGCGCGGTACCTCGTGACGGTCCACGGCCCGGTGAACCCCGCGGTCCCGCCCGACGTGCCGCTGCGCCAGACCCGCGACGTGCTGCGCCGCATCGAGGCGGGTCGCTTCTCCCCCGCCACGGCGTTCGAGCTGTCGTACGCGGTCGTCTCGGCCATCAGCCGCCTGCAGGAGACCATGGTCGAGGACGTGACGGCCGAGGTGTGGCGGCTGGAGCAGCGGGTGACGGCGGGCCATCTGGGCAACCCGGAGCAGTTCCTGGAGGAGCTGTTCCAGGCCCGGCACGGCCTGCTGGCGGTCCGCACGATGGCCACGCTGTCCGGCGCGATCTACGGCCGGATGGCCACCCTGCCGCGCGGCCTCACCCCCGACGCCCAGCACCTCATCACGGACGTCGTCGACCAGTTCGGCCGGGTCCGCAGCGTGGCCGACGGCGAGCGGGAGTACCTGCAGGGCGTCATCGAGTACTACAAGGCCCGCACCGACACCAAGATGACCATCGCGGCGGAGCGGCTGGCGGTGATCGCGGCCATCACGCTGCCGATCACGGCGCTCTCGTCGGTCTACGGCATGAACCTCATCGTCAGCGACCACACCCAGACGTCGCACCTGATCGCGGTCCTGCTGCTGATGGCCGTCATGTCGGCGACCCTGCTGGGCTGGGCGAAGCGCCAGGGCTGGTGGTGACCTCGCCGGTCTCGCCCCCACCGGCCTTCGACGACGCCGGCTTGCCCCTCACCGGCTTACCGCTCGCCCACTTAGCCCTCACCCACTTAGCGCTCGCCCACTTACCGCTCGCCCAGTTGGCCCTCACCCACTTAGCCCTCACCGGCTTCGACCTCGGCCGCTGCCGAATGCGCCCGCTCAGCCCTCGCTCGCTTTGACCTCGCCGGCTTCGATCTCGCCGGCGCCGATCTCGCCGGCGCCGATCTCGCCGGCGCCGATCTCGCCGGCGCCGATCTCGCCGGCGCCGATCTCGCCGGCGCCGATCTCGCCGGTTTCGGTGTCGCGCAGCCGCGGCGCGCAGGCGGCCAGCCCGGCCAGGACGAGCACGGCGCCGGCCAGGAACGGGGTGCGCAGGCCGTAGGCGTGGGCGAGGGCACCCGCCCCGAGCGCCCCGGCGGGTGCCGCGCCGAGCCCGACGATGCGGAAGGCGTTGGTGACGCGGCCGAGGTACGCGTCGGGCACGAGCCGCTGCCGCATCGTCGCCCCGAGCGCGTCGACGAGCGTCGAACCGGCCCCGAGCAGCGCGGCGGCGACCAGCGCGACGACCGCGCCGGCGGCCAGGCCGAGCGCGGCGACGCAGAGCGCGGTGGCCCCGACCGCGGCGAGCAGGCACCGGCGCAGCCCGAACCGCCGGGCCAGGGCGCCCGCGCCGAAGCCGCCGGCCACGCCACCGACCGCGAACACGGCGACGAACAGGCCGAACCCGGCGGGCCCGAGCCCCAGCACGCGGGTGGCGAACAGGACGAGGACGGCGAGGATCGCGGCGTACGCGATGCTGATGACCGCCTGCAACAGGCACAACCCGCGCACCGCCGGCGCCGCCCACATGAGCCGCAGCCCCTCGGTCAGGTCCCGCCGAATCCGCGTCGGGGCCGAGCGGTCCGAGGCCGAGCGGTCCGAGGCCGAGCGGTCCGAGGCCGAGCGGTCCGAGGCCGAGCGGTCCGAGGCCGAGCGGTCCGAGGCCGGGCGGTCCGAGGCCGGGCGGTCCGGGGCCGAGCGGTCCGAGGCCGAGCGCTCCGAAGCCGAGCGGTCCGAGGTCGGGGCGCGCAGCAGGGCCAGGCAGGCGGCCGAGGCCAGGAACGTGGCCGCGTCGACGGCGAACGGCGCGACGGCCGCCGCCCCGAACAGCGCCGCGCCGGCCGTCGAGCCGATCAGGGCGTCGGTCACCTGCACCCCGGCGGCGAGGCGGCCGTTGGCGGTGGCGCGCCGTTCAGGGGGTACCACCGCGGGCAGCAATCCGGCGAGGGCCGCGCTCGCGATCGTGTCGCCGCAGGTCAGCACGAAGCCGAGGGCCGCGATGAGGGCGATCGGGGCGAACCCGCACGCCACGGCGGCGGTGAACAGGATCATGACGGCGGCCCGGCCGAGGTCGCTGAACAGGGCGAGCCGGCGGCGGTCGAGGCGGTCGGCGAGGACGCCCGCGAACAGGCCGAACAGCAGCCACGGCAACTGCTCGGCCGCGGTGACGAGCGAGATGGTCCACGGGTCGCCGGTCTGCCCCGCGGCCAGCAGCGGCAGCGCCACCCAGCGCATGCCGTTGCCGAGGGCCGAGGTGACCGCCGCGAGCCAGAGTAGCTTGAACATGAACCAGAGTCTGGTTCAGCTTCCGAGATCGAGTCAAGGGGCGTGCGACAATCGAGGCCGCCATGCAGACGCGGACCGAGCCCCAGCAGCAGCGCAGCCGCGAGAAGCGGGAGCGGGTGCTGGCCGCGGCCGCCGCCCTGCTGCAGGAGGTGCCGTTCGACGAGATCGGCACGCGGGCCATCGCGGACCGGGCGGGGGTGTCGGTCGGGTCGCTGTACCGGTTCTTCCCGGACCGGGACGCGATCTTCTACGCGCTGTCCGAGTCGTGGCTGGACAAGGTGCTCGAGCTGATGGACGCGCAGGTCGCCGCGCCGCCGCCGACGCTTGCCGGGTTCGCGGACCGGATCACCGAGGCGTTCGCGGAGTTCTTCCGCGCCGAGCCCGGCTACCGGCAGGTCTCCCTCGGCGCCCAGGCCCTGCGCATGACGCCGGGCGCGAGCGCGGAGAACGACGAGCAGCTGGCCGCGCGCCTGCACGGGGTGCTGACCGGCCACTACGGCCGGCCCGACGACGGCTCGCTCGGGCGGCGGCTGCTGCTGGCGGTACGGCTGACCGAGTTCATGCTCAACCAGGCGTTCCGCACGGACCCGGCCGGCGACCAGTTCGTGCTCGACGAGCTCAAGACGCTACTGGTCCGGTACCTCGGCTGAGTGTTCTTTCGAGCACAGCGCGTCGCCCAGCGCGGTCCGGTAGTAGAGCACCGAGCGGCCGGACCTTCGGCGCGCGGCCAGCCCGGCGTCGCGCAGGACCCGCAGGTGCCCGCCCGCCGAGCCGAGGGTCTGCCCGGTCAGGGCGACGAGCTGGGTGGTGCTCTTCGGTGCGGCCAGGAGCGTCAGGATGCGGGCGCGGGCGGGACCGATGAGGCGGGCGAGGGCCTCTGGGGGTACGACATCCGGGTCTTGCGCCAGCCAGCCCGTGCACGGATAGACGACCGTGTGCACCGCGCCCGGCTCCTCCCAGCTCACCCAGCCCCGCGCCGCCGTGGTCGGCACGAACAGGAGCCGGCTGCCGGTGACGTCCATCGGCGGGTAGTCATAGGTGTTGATCTGCAGCCGCCCGTCGCCGAGCCAGCGCATCCCGGGCCGCATGCCGTCGAGCACCGCCGCCCAGCCGCCCGTCGACAGCCGGTCGGTGCGGGCCACGATGTCGGCCTCGAACACGCGGCGGATGCGGGGCCAGGCCGGGCGTACCGTGTGCCGCCACACCCAGTCCACCAGCTCCACCGCCCGCTCGACCAGCCCGCCCTGGTTGAGCACCGGCGCGAGCGGCCGCCCGAGCTGTTCGGTGAGGTCGCGCCGGGCCCGCTCGTCGCTCGTGTCGGCGACCCGCGCCAGCTCCTCGGCGAACGTGGGCGCGTCCGAGGGCGGCGGCTTGACCAGGAAGTCGGCGAGCCAGCCGGGCCGGATCGCGTCGCGCAGGAACGGCAGCGCGAACTCGTCGTCGCCCCACCGCGCGCGGAACGCGGGCAGCGCCCCGGTGAGCCAGTCGCGCTGGGCCGGGGAGACGCGGTGCTGGCCGTTGATCGCGGCCAGGCAGCCGACGGTCTCGGCCAGCGGCGACACCACGAACCGGCTGCTCGCGAGGACGTCGGCGTCGATCCACCAGTACCCCATGGTTGCTTGTTTCGCCTCGGTTTGGTTCGCCTCGGTTTGGTTTCGTCTCCTTCCGAAACTCTACGTCCTTGCCGGTGCGGGCCCGCAGACTGCGGATCATGCGCACGTACCGCGAGTTGTTCGCCGCCCGGGAGTTCACCGCCCTGTTCGCCACCGTGTCGGCCCAGGTCGCGGCCCAGACGGTGAGCGGGATCGCGCTGGCGACCCTCGTGTACGGCAGGACCGGCTCCCCGCTGCTGTCCGCGCTGAGCATGTTCGGCGCCTCGTTCGCCCAGGTCATCGGCGCGGCCACGCTGTTGTCGGCGGCGGATCGGCTGCCACCGCGGGCCGCGCTGACCGGCCTGGCCTGCTTCGCCGCCCTGACCACCGCCGCGCTGGCCGTCCCGGACCTCCCGATCGGCGCCGTCCTGGCGGTCGTGCTGGCCCAGGGCCTGTCGGCGTCGATCGGCGGCGGCGTCCGCTTCGGCCTGCTGTCGGAGATCGTCCCCGCCGACGGCTACCTGCTGGGCCGCTCGCTGCTCAACATGTCCGTGGGCGCCATGCAGATCGCGGGCTTCGCCGGCGGCGGCCTGCTCCTCGCGACCGTCTCGCCTTCTCTGGTACTGCTTGTCGGCGCCGCCCTGAACCTGCTGGCCGCCGCGATCGCCCGGTTGGGCCTCTCCCCCCGCCGCCCGAGGTCCGCGGGCCGCGCCTCGATCCGCGCCACCTGGCACGGCAACCGCGAACTGCTCTCCTCCCCGGCGCGACGTGCCGTCTACATTGGACTGTGGGTCCCGAACGGGTTGATCGTGGGCTGCGAGGCGCTGTTCGTCCCGTACTCCCCGGGCGCGGCGGGGGCCCTGTTCGTAGCGGCGGCGCTGGGCATGCTGGCGGGGGATGCGTTCGCGGGGCGCCTGTTGCCGGCTCGGTTGCGCCGCAGGTTCACCACGCCGGTACAGCTCTTGCTCGCGGTCCCGTACCTTGCCTTCGCGCTGACCCTGCCCCTGTGGCCGGCGGTGCTGCTGGTGGCCGTGGCCTCGGTCGGGTACTGCGGAAGCCTCCTGCTGCAGGACCGCCTGGCGGATCTGACGCCGCCTGCTTTGCGCGGCCACTCGCTGGGCTTGCACAGCTCGGGCATGTTCACGATGCAGGCGGTGGGCGCCACGGTGGCCGGCGCGGTGGCCCAGCTGATGCCGCCGGGCCGCGCGATGGCGGTGATGGCGCTGGCCTCGATCACGGTGTCGCTGCTGCTGGCCCGCGCGTTCCGCCGCCCGGATCCTCAGTCACCACCGCCGCCCCGGTCCGCCCCTCTCACTTCGTCGTCGCCCACACCCCAACTTGCGTCACCGACCGCCACTTAGGCCGCTGCAAGTTCCCTGGCGCTTGCGTCACCGACCGAGACTTAGGTCGCTGCAGGTTTCCCCTGGCTTGCGTCACCGATCGAGACTCAGGTCGCAGCAAGTCCCCCGACTTGCGTCACCGACCGCGACTTAAGTTGCAGCAAGTCCTGCTGACTTAGGTTGATGCAAGCCGACTTAGGTTGACGCAAGTCAACCGCCGCCCCAAGCAACGCGAAGGGAGCAGGAACGCCCTCATGCAGATCCGAGGCGTCCTCTACGACACCGGCCGCCACCTCGGCTTCAACTGGCGCCCCCACTTCGACCGCGCCGAAACCCGCCAGGACCTGATCACGATCCGCGACGACCTGCACGCCAACACCGTCAAGCTCTGCGGCCGCGACCTGGACCGCCTCACGATGGCCGCCGAGGACGCCCTCGACCTGGGCCTGGACGTGTGGCTGTCACCCGAGCTGTGGAACCACACCCCGCAGCGCACCCTCGCCTACCTGGCCGAAGCCGCCCGCCGCGCCGAAGCCATCCGCACCGCGGCGGCCGCCACCCGCACGAGCGCCGCCACCCGCACGGAGCCCGCCACCCGCACGGACCCCGCCACCCGCGACGCCGACACCCTCCGCACCGCCGCCGCCCGCGACGCCCAAGCCACTCCCACCGCAGCCACCCGCGACGCCGACACCGCTCGCACCACCGCCAACCGCGACGCCGACACCCTCCGCACCGCAACCACCCGCGACGCCGAAACCACTCCCACCGCCGCGACCCGCGACGCCGACACCCTCCGCACCGCAACCACCCGCGACGCCGAAACCGCCCGCACCGCCGCCAACCGCGACGCCGACACCGCTCGCACCGCAGCCACCCGCGACACCGACACCATCCGCGCGGCGGCCGGCGGGCGCGAGCGCGTCGTGCTCAGCGTCGCCACCGAGGCCTCGTTCTTCCTGCGCGGCATCCTCCCCGGCCGTACCTTCGCCGCCCGCACCAAGAACCCCGCCGCCGCGATCCGAGCCGGCCGCCACGCCGAGCCGCTCGCCGCGTTCCTCGCCGCCGCGGCGGCCACCGCCCGGCGCGAGTTCCAAGGGCCGATCAGCTACGCGTCGCTGCCGTTCGAGCGGGTCGACTGGGGGATGTTCGACTTCGTCGGGGTCGATCACTACCGGTACGTCACGTCCGAACCGCACTACGAGCGCATCCTCGAGCGCTGCCTCCGGCACGGCAAGCCGCTGGTGATCACCGAGTTCGGCATGCGGGCGTACCGGGGCGCCGAGCTCGATCCGGACCTGCTCACCACCGGCCTGATCAGCTGGCCGACCGTTGCCCTGCGCCGGGTTCCGTTCGTCCGGCCCCGCCTGCAAAGAGGCAAGCTCGCTCGGCTGCAAACAGGCAACGCCGCCCGCCTGCAAAGCGACGAGGCCGCCCGCCCGCAAAGCGGCATGGCCGACCGCCCGCAAAGCGGCATGGCCGACCGCCCGCAAAGCGGCAACGCCGACCGCCCACAAACAGGCGAAGCCGACCGACCGCAAAGAGGCAAAGCCGCCCGCCCGCAAGCAGGCGAAGCCGCGCTGCGCGACGAGGCGCTGCAAGCCCGCCGCATCGCCGAAGACCTCGCGATCTTCGAGCGCATGGGTGTCGCCGGGGCGATGGTCACGCAGTTCGACGAGCCGCTGTTCACGCACGACGCCGACCCGCGGTTCGATCTCGACATGAGCGGATTCAGCCTGGTCACCACGCCGCAGCGGAAGAAGAAGGAGGCATTTCACGCGGTCGCTCACCACTACGCAGGCGGTCCAGGTCGGTTGGGCGTTCCGTTTTCTCAACCCTAACACCACCCACCTAACCGATCTCCGCCGCGATCACCCAAAGTAATCAACCGGCCGAGACCCGCGCCCTACGAGCCTAGCTCCGCCACCACCCGCGCCGTCGCCGGGGTCGGGATCCCCAAGGCAGCCCCGGCCCGCAGCACGGCACCCCCGATGGCGTCCAGCTCCAGGGGCCGCCCGGCCTCCGCGTCGCGCAGCATCGAGGACTTCATCGGGGCCGGAATCTGGTCGATCACACCGAGAATCGTCTCCGCGTCGATCTGGCAGCCGTTCGCCCTGGCCACCGCCGTGACCTCCGAGACCATGTCCACCAGGTCGTCGCGGCGCATCTCGCGGGCCTGGCCGACGCTCGCCCTCGCCACCGTCGTGATCAATGCCAGCGGGGCCAGCAGCGATAGCTTGTCCCACAGCAGTTCCGCAACCCCGTCACGCACGGTGACATCCAGGCCCGCGCCCGACAGCCATTCCGAGATCGAAGCAGCGCCGTCGCCGGCGAGCTGCACCAGGCAGAAGTCGGACGTGTGCGAGATCCGGCCCGGGGCCGTGCGGGTGCTCTCCACGCGGATCGAGCCGGCCACCACCCGCGCCGACGGGTACCGCCCGCGCAGCACCTCCATGTGGTCCACGCCGTTGAGCAGTGGCAGAATGAGCTCAGCACCGCCCGCCGGCACGCGTTCCAGCGCGTCCTGCAGCGTCGTCGCCTTCGTCGCGATCACGCACAGGTCGGCCGGCGCGTCCAGGAGCGCGACCGCCCTGGCCGGCACGGTGAAATCCCCGTACCGCACGCTGTGCACCTCGATGCCGCCCGCGTTCAGCCGGGCCGCCGTCTCCGGCCGGGCCACGAACACCACGTCGTGACCGGCCCGCACCAGCAGTGCGCCGACCAATCCCCCGACCCCACCCGGGCCGACGATCGCCACTTGAACCATGCCCAAAAACCTACCCGCACAGGAGACCGAACATGATCCGCAGATTCGTGCTCACCGGAGCACCGGGCGCCGGCAAGACCACCATCGCCGAGGCGCTCAAGGAGCGCGGCTACGCCGTCGTCGACGAGGCCGCCACCCACATCATCGGCACGGTACCCGGCATCGAGCAGGACACTCCGCGCTTCCTGCGCACCATCCTCGAACTGCAGCAACAGCGCGAGCACGAGCAGCGCGCAGAGATCCAGATCCTCGATCGCTCCCCGATCTGCACGCTCGCGCTGGCCGAGTACCTGGGCGCGAAGAGGCCGGAAATGGCGAAGCACAGCCAGTACCAGCGAAGGGTCTTCTTCGTCCGCCTGATGGACTTCATCGTGCCCACCCAGGCCCGCCGGATCGGCCTGGAGGACGCCCGGCGGTTCGAACGCATCCACGCCGACGTCTACCGGCGGCTCGGCTACGAGCTCGTCGAGATCCCGCCCGCCCCGCTGGAGACCAGGGTCGCGCAGGTGATGGCCGGAATCGACGCGCCGGCGCGGTGACCGGGGCGGGCGGCGCGGGCGGGGCAGGAGCTATGTTTCGGGCATGCTCCGCCGCGACGAGATCTTCCCCAGCACCGTGCTCACCACCGACCGGCTCCTGGTGCGCCCGTTCGTGGCCGCCGACGCCCCCGACGTGCACGCCGCCTGGCAGGACGCCGCGTTCATCGACGGCGCGCCGATCGGCTACCCCTACGCCGGGGCCGACCTGCCCACCGCGGCGGTGTGGTGCACCAGCGGGATCGAGCAGCAGCGGCTGGACGGCAAGGGCGTCGGTTTCGCGTTGGTACCGCGCGGCGGCGGCCGCCTGGTCGGGCACGTCCTGCTGTTCGGGGCGGACTGGGAGGCGCGCACCGCCGAGATGCACTACTGGACGGCGCCGTGGGGCCGGGGCCGCGGCTATGCGGCCGAGGGAGCGGCGGTGGTGGCCGGGTGGGCGCTCGCCGAGTGCGGCCTGGAGCGCGTGCACCTCCAGGCGGACACCGCCAACACGGCTTCCCTGCGCACCGCCGAAACCGCCGGATTCCACTTCGAAGGTGTACTGCGCAATCTCACCCCCACCCGCCGCGGCACCCGAGCCGACATGGCGGTCTACAGCCTGATCCCGGCCGACCTGCTGTAGCGGCGCTAGCGGACGCGGGCCACGCCGCCGTAGACGGACACCTGGGCGTCGGTGGCGCGGCGGTCCACCCCGGCGTCGGGGCGCCAGCGGGTCACCACGGTCAGCCCCGGCTCGAGCAGCTCGAGCCCGTCGAAGAAGCCGGCGATCTCCTCCCGCGAGCGCACGCGCATCGCGACCCCGTCACGCGCGTAGACGGCGGCCACCCGCTCCCACGCGGCCGCGTCGAAGTCCCCGGTCAGGTGCGACAGCGCGAGGAAGCTGCCGGCCGGCAGCGCGTCGACGAGGCGGCGCACGATGTCGTACGGCTTGTCCTCGTCCTCCACGAAGTGCAGGATCGCGACGAGCATCAGGGCCACCGGCCGGTCGAGGTCGATGGTGTCCCGCAGCCCGGGGGCGGCCAGGAGCCGGTCGACGTCGCGAAGGTCGGCGTCCACGTACGCGGTGTGCCCCCGCATGAGCGCGCCCGCGTGGGCGAGCACGATGGGGTCGTTGTCGACGTACACGGTCCGCGCGTCGGGGGCGATCTCCTGCGCCACCTCGTGCACGTTGGGCGAGGTCGGGATGCCGGTGCCGATGTCGAGGAACTGCCGCACCCCGTGCTCGGCCGCGAGGTGCTGCACGACCCGGCGCAGGAACCCGCGGTTCTCCCGGGGCGGGACGCGGCTGCTGGGGTTGGCGACCAGCCCGGCCTCGGCCGCGGCCCGGTCGACGGGGAAGTGCTCCCGCCCGCCGAGCAGGTAGTCGTAGACCCGCGCCGGGTGCGGCCGCTCGAACGGGCTCATGCCGGCAGCGGCCGATCGGCGACGACCTGTTTCATGACCAGGGTGGAGTTGAGCCGCTGGATGCCCGGCAGGACCGCGAGCACATCGTCCTCCAACTGCTGGTACGCCGCGAGGTCCGCGGTCACGATCCGCAGCAGGTAGTCGGGGTCGCCGAACAGCCGCTGCGCCTGCACGACGTTGGGAATCCGCGCGACGGCCGCCTCGAACCCGAGCAGCGTCTCGCGGTCCTCCTGCCGCATGGTCACGAACACGAGCGCCTGGAACTTGAGCCCGAGGCTGTCCGCGTCGACGAGTGCACGGTACCCCGTGATGACGCCCTTCTCCTCCAGCTCCCGCAGCCGCCGGTGGCAGGGCGACACGCTGAGCCCGACCCGCCCGGCGAGCTCGGTGACGGTGAGCCGCCCCTCTTCCTGCAGCAGCGCAAGCATCTTCCGGTCAATGGCGTCCACGCGCAAAATCCTTCCACGCGGAGCCTCCGACGGGGAAGAACTTGGCAACACCTTGCGCGTGTACGGCGATATGTTGCGCCCATGCCCGCCACCGCGCTGCTCGCCTTCTGGCTGTTGTCCCTGGCGCTGATCGCCGTCCCCGGCCCGGACTGGGCCTTCGTCCTGGGCGCGCCGCGGGTCGTCCCGGCGGTGGCGGGCCTGGCGGTTGGCTACTCGGCCCTGACGGCGCTGGTAGCGGCCGGCGTCGGCGTGCTGATCTCCCGCTCACCCGCGGCGATGACCACCCTGACCGTGATCGGCGGCGCGTATCTGATCTGGCTGGGCGTGCGGATGCTGCGACAGCGCCGGCACGAGATCGAGCCCCGGGAAACCAAGCGCTTGTTCCTGACCGGCGTCGCCGTCAGCGCCCTCAACCCGAAGGGCCTGCTGCTGTTCGTGGCCCTGCTCCCCCAGTTCAGCGACCGCACCTACCCGTGGCCGGTCTGGCTGCAGCTGGCCGCGCTGGGCCTGACCTTCGTGCTGACCTGCGTCGCGTTCTACCTGGTCCTGGGCGCGATCGCGACCCGCGTGCTCGGCGCCGCCACCTGGGTCACCCGCGCCGCGGGCCTGGCGATGGCGGCGCTCGGCGCGGCGCTGCTCGTGGAGCGCCTCAGCGGCTGACGGTCCCGTCGGGGGCGACGACGAACGGGCGGTACCGCTGCGCCGCCTCCACGATCTCCAGGTCGGTGGCGTCCTCGAGGTCCGGCGGCGGGTAGAAGATGAGGTCCGAGAGCCCCGGGTCGGGCAGGTTGCTCGTCAGCACCCGCAGGTAGTGGTCGGTGTGCGGGTCGGCGGCGCGGACCCGGCGCACGCACTCGGCCAGCTCCTGCTGCGTGATGCCCTCGACCCGCAGCCGGGCGGGCTGCGCGGCCATGGCGATGAGCGCGTCGTAGCCGTCGAAGCCGACCCGGAAGTCGTCGGCGGCGAACGCGTGCCCGGTCCCGGCGTTGAACGCGGCGACCGCGGCGGACACGTCCCCGCCGGTGCGCAGGCCGTCGATGACGGCGTCCGCCGCCGCCTCCAGCGCCGCGATCCGCTCCGCCGGCACCGGCCGCGGGCGCAGCTCCGGGCGCAGCTCAGACATCCCAGAACTCGCCGTCGGGGTGGGCGGCCGGGTCCGGGTGCTTGTCGCGTTCGAGGCCCCGCAGCTCCACCCGCCGGATCTTCCCCGAGATGGTCTTCGGGAGCTCGGCGAACTCGAGCCGCCGGATGCGCTGGAACGGCGACAGGTGCTCGCGGCAGTGGGCGAAGATCGCACGGGCCGTCTCCTCGGTCGGCTCCCAGCCCGCGGCGAGCACCACGTACGCCTTCGGCACGGCCAGGCGCACGGGGTCCGGCGAGGGCACCACCGCGGCCTCCACCACGGCGTCGTGCTCGATCAGGACGCTCTCCAGCTCGAACGGGGAGATGCGGTAGTCGGAGGCCTTGAAGACGTCGTCGGCGCGGCCCACGTAGGTGATGTAGCCGTCCGCGTCGCGGGAGCCGATGTCGCCGGTGTGGTAGTAGCCGCCGGCCATCGCCTCGGCGGTGCGGTCCGGGTCGCCGTGGTAGCCGGTCATCAGGCCCAGCGGGCGGGCGGACAGGTCGAGGCAGATCTCGCCCTCCTGGCCCGGTTCGCCGGTGTTCGGGTCGATCAGGGCGATCGAGTAGCCGGGGACCGGGCGGCCCATCGAGCCCGGCTTGACCGGCTGGCCGGGCGAGTTGGCGATCTGGACCGTCGTCTCGGTCTGGCCGAAGCCGTCGCGGATGGTCACGCCCCAGGCCTTCTGGACCTGCTCGATGACCTCCGGGTTGAGCGGCTCGCCGGCGCCGACGACCAGGCGCGGCGGGGTGGGCAGGGCGGACAGGTCGGACTGGATGAGCATCCGCCAGACGGTCGGCGGGGCGCAGAAGCTCGTCACGCCGCAGCGCTGCATCTGCCGCATCAGGGCGGCGGCGTCGAAGCGGGTGTAGTTGTAGATGAAGACGCAGGCCTGGGCGTTCCACGGGGCGAAGACGTTGCTCCAGGCGTGCTTGGCCCAGCCGGGCGAGGAGATGTTGAGGTGCACGTCGCCGGGCTCGAGGCCGATCCAGTACATCGTGGACAGGTGCCCGACGGGGTACGAGGCGTGGGTGTGCTCCACCAGCTTCGGGCGGGCGGTCGTGCCGGAGGTGAAGTACAGCAGCAGGGTATCGCTCGCGCTCGTCGGCGCGTCCGGGGTGAACGTGGCGTCGTCGGCCAGGGTGTACGGCAGCCAGCCCGCGACCTCGCCGCCCACCGCGATCCGGGTCACGGCCGGGTCGACGCCGTCGAACTTGCCGGCCGCGGCCGCGCCGGCGATCACGTGCTTCGCGCCGCCGCGCAGGACCCGGTCGCGGGCGTCGGCCGGGCCGAGCAGCGGGGTCGCCGGGATGATCACGGCGCCGAGCTTCATCGCGGCCAGGATCGTCTCCCACAGCTCGACCTGGTTGCCGAGCATGAGCACGAGCCGGTCGCCGCGGGCCACGCCCCGGGCCCGCAGCCAGTTGGCCAGGCGGTTGGAGCGGGCGGACATCTCGGCGTACGAGATGCGCTGTTCCTGCCCGTCCTCCTCGACGATCCACAGGGCGGGCGCGTCGTTGCCGGCGGCGACCGTGTCGAACCAGTCCAGGGCCCAGTTGAACTCGCCGAGCGCCGGCCAGCGGAACCGCTCGACGGCCGCGGCGTGGTCCTCCCGCGTGGCGAGCAGCAGGTCCCGGGCCTCTTTGAACAACGCGTACGACATAGGCGCCAGCCTACGTCCGCCGCCTCCCGGCGGAGGAGACCGCCGGGAGGCCGGATGCGTGCTGCGTTACTTGGCCGGCTTCGCGGACCGGGCCGAGGTCCGCTTGGCCGGTTCGGCTTCGGGTTCGCCTCCCTCCATGAGGTGCAGGATGCGCGGGGCGAGGGCGGAGGCCAGCGCCGGGGCGAGGGCCTCGGCGAGGGCCCCGGCGACCGCCTCGGCCATCAGGACCCGCTCGAGCAGCGGGGTGCCCTTGGCCAGCCGCGGCAGCTGCGGCATGGCGGGCACCGCGGCGGCCTGTGGCTGGCCGCGGTTCGCCTCGTTGAGGATGTCGAGGATCAGGTCGTCGATGAGGGCGTCGACCGGCTGGCTGCCGTTCTCGTCGTGCTGCGGCATGCTCAGCGCCGCGAGAGCAGGGCGGCGAGCAGCAGCGGGTTGTCCATCATGCTGTCGCCGTCCTCGTCGCGGCGGCGCATGAGCATCGCCATCATCAGCGGGTGCTCGATGCCCGTCCGGCGGCCGCCGCCGCGGCGGCGGGCGAGCGCGGCGAGCATGATCGGGTGGTCGAGGATGCTCTCGCTCTCCTCGCGGCGGGACATGATGGCGGCGAGCAGCAGCGGGTGGTCGATCCCCATCCCCATGTGCTGCTGGTCCGTCATCGAGTCCTGGCGTTCGCTGGTCGCACTGGTCACAGGAGTCTCCTCGCGTGCTTGCGGTCGGCAGTTACCGGGCAACGGTCGCCGCGCCCCGCATGAGCCGCCGTCACCTGAGGGGCGTGACGTGGGCCCCGTTTGCTTGAGTTCGCGGCGCGCGCGCCGATGTCCGGGCGTGGCGAGACGGCGGAGCGAGGCGGACGAGCGGGTCGCGGCGCTGCTGCGGACCGCGCGCTCCGCCCTGGGCCTGAGCCTGGCGTTCCTGAGCCGCGTCGACGGCGACGTGCAGCACCTGGAGATCGTCGAGGCCGCGGTGCCGCTGCTGTTCCGCGACGGCAGCGAGAAGCCGTGGCACGACTCGATCTGCCGGGCGATCCTGGAGGGCCGGCTGCCGGCCGTCATGCCGGACCTGACCGCGCACCCGGAGGCGATGGCGCTGCCGGCCGCGACGTGGCCGCGCATCCGCAGCTACATCTCGGTCCCGGTGGTGCTCAGCGACGGCACGACCTACGGCACCTTCTGCGCCGCCGGGTTCGGCAAGGACAAGGCGCTCTCCCGGCGCGACCTGGCCCTGATGGAGGTACTGTCCCAGGCCGCCGCCGTCATCGTCGAACCCGAGTTCCGGCGGCGCACCCGGCACGCCGAGATCGAGGGCCGGATCGACCCCGTGGTCGCCGCCGGCGGACCGGCCGTGCTGCTGCAGCCGATCGTCGAGCTCGGCACCGGCCGGCGGATCGGGGCGGAGGCGCTGAGCCGGTTCCCGGGCGCCTGGCAGCGGCCGCCGGACGTGTGCTTCGCCGAGGCGCACGAGGTCGGCTCCGGCGACGAGCTGGAGATCCTGGCGCTGCGGCGGGCGGCCGAGCATCTGCGGGGCGTCGGCGGGTACGTCGCGATGAACGTCTCCCCGAGCACCCTGCTGACCCACGAGTGCCTGGACACCCTGGCCCGGCTGCCGCTGGACCGGATCGTGCTGGAACTCTCGGAGCACCAGCAGGTCGAGGACTACGACCTGCTCAAGGGGGCCCTGGCGCCGCTGCGGGCCGGGGGCATGCGCCTCGCCGTGGACGACGTCGGGGCCGGCTTCTCCTCGCTGCGGCACATCGTGCTCACCCAGCCCGACGTGATCAAGCTGGACCGCAGCATCGTGACGGGCGTGGCCGGCGACGCCGTGCTGCAGGTGCTGGTGCGGTCGCTGACGGGCCTGGCCGCCGGTACCGGCGCGGCGGTGGTCGCCGAGGGCGTGGAGACCGCCGAGGACGCCGCCGTCCTGACCGGGCTCGGCGTGACGTACGGGCAGGGCTGGCATTTCGGCCACGCCGTCGACCCGGTGGAGCTGCGGGAGCGCTACTGAGCGCCGAGGTGCTCGGCGAAGAAGTCCGTGATCCGGCGGCGGGCGTCGGCGGCCGACGGGCCGTGCGGGCCGTAGCGCAGGATCGGCTTGCTGAACCGGACCATGAGCGGGATCGGGTCGCCCGCCGTGACGTGGTCGTTGAGGAAGCCGTGCCCGGCGTCCGGGTACTCCTTGACGTCGTGCGGCACCCCGCACACGGTCAGCGCCGCGTCGAGGCGGTCGGCGGCCCCGCGCAGCGTCAGGTCCCGCCCGCCGAAGCTGCCGACGACCGGGCAGGCGCCGCGCAGGACGTCGGCGGCGTCCCTGGGCACCGTGCCGTAGTTGGCGCTGACGGCGGAGAACCCGCGGCCGGGGGCGAGCAGCAGCGCGAACCCGCCGCCCATGCAGAACCCGATGACCCCGATCCGTCCGGTACAGCGCCCGTCGGCCGCGAGCAGCGCCCGGCTCGCCTCGATGTCGTCGAAGGTCGGCCCGGACCGGCGCCGGATGTCGGCGAAGACGGTGCGCAGGCAGGTCATCGTCCGGCCCCAGAAGAACAGGTCCGGGGCCAGGGCCAGGTACCCCGCGCCGGCCAGCCAGTCGGCCTGCTCCCGGGTGTCGTTGCCCATCCCCATCGCGTCGTGGATGACGATGACGCCGGGGTGCGGGCCGGACGCCGACGGCTCGGCCAGGTACGCCGGCATCGTCCCGTGCCGGCTCGCGACGGAAACCTCGGTCACGGGTGCGATCCTCCCACGCCTTCCGCGCTTCCCGAATATGGGATACCGTCCCGGATATGGGAGACGATCTGGAGGCGCGGCTCGCCGAGCGCCTCGCCGAACTGCGGGCCGAGCGCGGCTGGTCCCTCGACGACCTGGCGAACCGGGCCGAGGTGAGCCGCTCGACGCTGTCCCGCCTGGAGCGCGGCGAGATCAGCCCGACGGCGGCGCTGCTGGGACGGCTCTGCGCGGCGTACGGGATCCCGATGTCCCGGCTCCTCGCCCAGGTCGAGCCGGAGCCGCCGCAGCTCGTGCGGGCCGGGCAGCAGCCGGTGTGGCGGGACCGGGCCACCGGCTTCACCCGCCGCTCGGTCTCCCCGCCGCACCCGGGCCTGCGCGGCGAGGTGGTCGAGGCGGTCCTGGAGCCGGGCGCCGACATCGCCTACGAGCAGCCGCCGGTCGCCGGCCTGGAGCACCACCTGTGGGTCCTCGACGGCGCCCTCGACCTCACCGTCGGCGGCACCGCGCACGCGGTCGGGGCCGGGGACTGCCTGCGGTACCGGCTGTGGGGCCCGTCCCGCTTCGTCAACCCCGGCCCGGCGCCGGTCCGCTACGTCCTGCTGATCGTGCTGCCGTGATCGCCCGGCTGACTCCGGAGGAGTTCCCGGACCACCTCGGCGCCCTGGCCGGGGTCCTGGCCGACGTCGTCGCGCACGGCGCCTCGGTCGGCTTCCGGGACCCGTTCGGGCCGGACGACGCCGCCGCCTGGTGGCGCACCCGGGAGCCGGCGGTGCGCGACGGCACCCTGCAGGTCTGGGTCGCACACTTTCAAGAAGCCGTCGTCGGTACGGTCAGTGTCTCCCTCGAACCGAAGCCGAACGGACGGCACCGGGCCGAGGTGCTCAAGCTCATGGTGCACAGCGGTGCCCGCGGCCGGGGTCTGGGCCGGGCGCTGCTGGCCGCCGCCGAGCGGGCCGCCGCCGGGGCGGGGGCGACCCTGCTGCTGCTCGACACCGCGACCGGCAGCCCGGCCGAGCGCCTGTACGCGACGGCGGGCTGGACCCGGTACGGCATCGTGCCCCGCTACGCCACCGACCCGGCCGGTTCGCTGGAGGACTGCAGCTTCTTCTACAAGGAACTCAGACGCTGACGGGGGTGCGGCGGCGCATGCCCGCCAGCGGCAGCAGGGCCACGAACAGCAGGACCGCCGCGACCGGGATCAGGTCGAGGTTCACCGGGATCATCAGGAACGCGAACAGCGCCGCGATCGGGCTCCAGGCCGGGTTCCGCCCGGCCCGCACGAGCTGGGTCAGCAGGGTGACGAGCCCGATCACGAGCGCGGCCTGCCCGACGATCTGCAGCGGTACCGGCAGGGGTGCGGCGTCGGCGAACGACGGGAACAGGTCGCCGACGATGACCCACAGGAACGCGACCATGCCGGCCAGGGTGCCGACCACCGCGAGGTTGCCGATGAGCCGGTTGCGGAAGTCCCGGAACGGCAGCATCCGCCGCACCCCGACGGCGAGCGCGCCGAGCAGCGCCATGGCCGCGAAGAACATGACGTGCCCGGCGTTCCACATCCAGGCGCCCTTGTCGTGGCGGCCGTCGAGCCCGTCGATGAGGCGCAGCGCGCCGTAGCCGAACAGCAGCACCGGCGCCAGGACGGCGCCGGTGCGCACAATTGAGGTGGAGGTCATGCCACGAGCGTCGTCGCCGGGACGGTTGCGGACATCCGGGCAGAACCCGGACGCGACCCGGAGCTCCGCCGGAGCAGCACCCCCGAGGTGGCGGCGATCCAGCCCCACGCCAGCAGCACGCCGGCGAACAGGGTCAGGGCGCCGGCCTGGCCGCCGGTGAACGCCCACGCGAGGAGCGCGAAGAACGCGACCGCGCAGGCCCGGCCGGTCCACGCCCAGGCCCGCTGCCCGTCGGCGGCGAACCGGCGGGCCAGCACCAGGCACAGCGCCATCATCGAGAAGAAGGACAGGCTGCCCCCGAGGTTGTGCACGATCGCGTGCCAGCTGAACGTGGCCGGGGTGCCAAGGGGGGTACCGACGGGGAAACCGTCGGCCGGGTCCAGCCGGAACACGGCGGCGACCAGCATCCCGGCGCCGATCAGCACCAGGAGCCGCGGGGCCCAGCGCTCCCCGCGCCCGCCGCGCAGGGCGGCCCGGGTGCCGGGGGCGGCGGCGATCGACAGCAGGCCGGTGAGCAGGAACGCGGTGATCTGCATCCAGCCGAGGTCGCCGTTGCTGAGCAGGCTGACCGGGTGCCGGGTGATGTCGTAGCCGGCCCGGGTGGCGGCCTGGGCGATGGCGACCACGGCGAACAGCGGGGCGGCGACGGCACCGGCGGCGAGCGAGTAGCGGGACATGTCGGGGGCTCCTTCGAGGCGTTGGTGAGCTTCTGCCAACGCGTCGAAGTGGGTCAGGCGTTTTCGACAGCCGCGGCGGCGAAGAGTTCGTCGCACCAGGCGGAGAACGGGGCGCGGTCGCCGCGGCGGGGGTGCACGCGGTTGCTGAGGACCAGCAGGCCGTACCCACGGGATGGTTCGAACCAGAGGCGGTTGCCGACGAACCCGGAGGCGCCGTAGCCGTCGGTGCCCGCCCCGCGCCCGCCGATGCCGCGCGCGGGGTGCAGCCACCAGCCCGCCGCGAACCGCTCCCCCGCCGCGTTCTCGGCGAGGCACTCGGGGGCCGGGCCGAATGCCCGCTGCGCGGCGGCGGTGACCAGGTCGAGGGTGCCGAACGCGCCCGCGTGGCCGCCGTGGCCGCCCATGGCGGACGCGTTCTCGTCGTGGACCTCGCCGCTGACGAGGCGGCCGCGCCACGGGCAGTCCTCGGTGGCGACCGCGGGTGCGACCGGTCCGCCGAGCGTCAGGCCGGCGCCGTCGAGCTCGCGTCCGGTGAGGTCTTCGACGAGGGCGCCGAGGATGATGTACCCGAGGTCGCTGTAGACCGGCCCCGGCTCACCGGGCGCGGTGTCGAGGGCGGCGTCGACGATCGCCGGGCCGCGCAGGGTCGCGTAGAAGCGGGCGGTGGCGGGCAGCCCGGCGCGGTGGGCGAGCAGGTCGTCGAGGGTGGCCCGGCCCGCGGCGCGCCCGGCGGCCCGCGGCCACAGCTCGCCGATCGGCCGGTCCCGGGGCAGCCCGAGGGCGAGCACGGCGGGGAGCGTGACGAGGACCTTGGTCAGGCTGGCCAGGTCCCACCAGCAGTCGCGGGTGGCGGGGCGGCCGGTGGTCAGGTCCGCGATGCCGTGCACGACCGAGGCGCGCACGGCGGACCGGTCGAACACGGCGATCGCCACCGCGGGCACGGGGGCGCGGGCGGCCAGGTCGTCGAGCCACACGTCAGCCGCCCGCGGCGTGCAGGGCGCGGGCGGCGGCGGCGTTGCGGCGCCGGCGCTCCACCGCGGCGGCCGGGTCGTCGAGCCGCACGTCAGGCGGCCGCGGTGTGCAGGGCGCGGGCGGCCGCGGCGGCGTTGCGGCGCCGGCACTCCGCATCGGCGGCCGGGTCGTCGAGCCGCACGTCAGGCGGCCGCGGTGTGCAGGGCGCGGGCGGCCCGGATGGCGGAGCGGATCTCCTGCAGGTAGCGGTCGGCGCCGTGCGCCCCGGGCGGCTGCGGGGTGCTCGCGCGGGCCGGGTCGAAGCCGACGGTGTCGATGCCGCAGCGGTACCGCAGCCCGAGGATCCGGATCGCGTCGCAGTGCTGGAACGGCACGTAGATCGGCGTGGTGACGATCAGGATGCGCTCGTCGGCGCGCGGGCAGGCCTGCGCCGCCCAGTGCTCGTAGGTGTCGGCGGTGTTGGCCCGGGGCGCGGCCGGGTCCCGGGGCGGGGCGACGAGCACGGGCACGTCGGCGCCGAACGCGGCGTTGACGCCCACCGCGAGGGCCTCGGCCTCCGTGTCGACGTCGACGACGCCGCGCTCCTCGGGGCCGAGGGGGCGCAGGCTGCCGAGGGCGGCGACCGCGCCGACGCGCCGGGTGGCGGCCAGCCGGGCGGCGTGCTCGGTGCGCTGCAGGCAGGCGCGGGCGAGCCCGCCGAGGATGAGCAGGTGCGCGTACTCGTCGTGCGGCGGCTCGATGCTGTCCGTCAGGCCGAGCCCGCGCGCGGCCTGCAGCGCGGCGGCGGCCAGGCGGGGCGGGAGGTCGACGCGGACGCGGTCCCGCTCGGCCCCGCCGAGGCGGCCGCGGAAGTTCCAGTGCGCGTCGGAGAAGTCGTCCAGCCAGGCGAGCAGGTCAGCGGTCGGCGCGTCCCGCGGCAGGTCGCCGCCGAACGCCGCGACCAGGTCCCGCATCGGCTGCGACCCCGCCCAGCGGTGCAGCCGGGCGGGGAGGGTGCCGGGGTCGAGCCCCGGCGGGCAGTCGGGCAGGTCCGGATTTACAGCGTCTCCCGCAGGTCCGCGTAGATGTCGTAGCCGTGGATCCAGGCTACGTTGTCCGGCAGCGACTGCAGGCGGGCGTTGCGCTCGTCGGCCGGCGGACCGTCGGGCAGCTGGAAGCAGGCCGCGTTGCCGCGCGAGCCCATCTGGATCTTGCGGGTGCGGGCCTTGCGCAGGTGCTCGTACTTCTGCAGCGCCTCGGCCACCGAGAGCCCGTCGGCCGACAGGTAGGTGGCGAGCGCGGCCGCGTCCTCGATGGCCTGGTTGCTGCCCTGCCCGGCGTGCGGGAGCATCGGGTGGGCGGCGTCGCCGAGCAGCGTGACCCGGTCGGTGCTCCACTTGCGCAGCGGCTCGCGGTCGTAGAGGGCCCAGCGGCCGACCTCCTCGACGTTGGACAGCATCGACACGACGGTGTCGTTCCAGCCGTCGAACGCGGCGAGGGCCTCGGCCGGCTCGCTCTTGGACGACCAGGACTCGAGGGTCCACTCGGGGTCAGGCACGTACGCCACGAAGTTGATCAGCTCGCCGCCGCGCACCGGGTAGATGACCAGGTGCCGGCCCGGGCCGAGCATGAAGGTCAGACCCATCGACTCCGAGGTCGGCACCTTCTGCGCCGGGACCAGCCCACGGAAGCAGCTCATCGCCGAGAACACGGCCTCGTCGGGGCCGGCCACGTGATGGCGCACGGCCGAGCGCAGGCCGTCGGCGCCCACGACGATGTCGGCCTCGACCTTGCTGCCGTCGGCGAACTCGATCTCGACGCCGTCCGGGGACTCGTACACGGCGGCGGCGCGCCGGCCGAGCTGCGGGGTGCCGTCGAACGCGTCGAGCAGCACCTGGTGCATGTCGGCGCGGTGGATGCCCAGGAACGGGCCGCCCATGCGCTCGTCGTACCAGTCGCCCATCGGGTGCTCGTAGAAGATCTCGCCGGACTGCCAGTGGTGGAACTGGATGCGCTGCAGGTTGCTGGCCACGTCGCGGGTGGCCCGGCCGATGCCGAGGTCGTCGAGCACGCGCATGCCGTTGCCGCCGAGCGCGATGCCGGCGCCGATCGCGCTGAGCTCGCCCGCCTGGTCGTACACCTCCACCTCGAAGCCCTTGTGCCGCAGGGCGATCGCGGCGGCGAGCCCGCCGATGCCCGATCCGACGATGGCGACGCGCAGCGGTGACGAGCTCATCGAGTACTCCACGTGTACGAGATATCGACAATGGGACAGGGACAAATGGCCCATCGGGCGACGGAAGCCTATCCATCCGCACATGCAGGTTTCCAGCGCCTGGTGATGAATCTTTCACCCCTTTTGCCAGCCCCCGCGTGCGAAACCTGTTTCGAAATTGTCAATCCGCTGGTCAGCCGCCTTCAATCCGACTCAATGGACTGCCCTCGATGAATTGGAAGGTGGGCATGAACCGACGACGAAGGCTCGCGCTGTGGTTCGCCGCGGCCCTGGCCGGAACCGGCGCGGTCGTGGCGATCGCGACCCCGGCGTCCGCGCACGGCGCGATGATGCAGCCGGGCAGCCGCCAGTACCTGTGCTGGAAGGACGGGCTCACGGCCACCGGCCAGATCGTGCCGAAGAACCCGGCCTGCTCGGCGGCGGTCGCGCAGATGGGTCCGAACTCGCTGTACAACTGGTTCGCGATGCTGCGCTCCGACGGGGCCGGGCGCACGTCCGGCTTCATCCCGGACAGCAAGATGTGCAGCGCCGACGCCAAGGTGTACGACTTCTCGGGCTTCGACCTGGTCCGCACCGACTGGCCGCTGACCCACCTGACCGCCGGCGCCACGATGGAGTTCGACTACAGCAACTGGGCGGCCCACCCGGGCACGTTCTCGCTGTACGTCACCAAGGACGGCTTCGACCCGAGCCAGCCGATGACGTGGTCGTCGCTCGAGTCCACGCCGTTCCTGCAGGTGACCAACCCGCCGCAGGTCGGCTCGCCGGGTACCGCCGACGGGCACTACTACTGGTCCGGCAAGCTGCCGGCGGCCAAGTCCGGCCGGCACATCATCTACTCGGTGTGGGCCCGCTCGGACAGCACCGAGACCTTCTACGGCTGCTCCGACGTGACCTTCGACGGCGGCAACGGCCAGGTCACCGGCGTCGGCGACGGCACGGGCGGCTCGACGGGCGGCCCGACCTCGAGCGCACCCACCTCGCGTCCCCCGTCCAGCCCGGCGTCCTCGCCGACCTCTGGCGGTGGCGGCGGGAACGCCGGCTGCTCCGCGACGTACACCGTGACGGGCTCCTGGCAGGGTGGTTTCCAGGCCGACGTGAAGGTCACCAACACCGGTTCCGCCCCGACCTCCTCGTGGAAGGTCGGCTGGAACTACACCGGCGGCCAGACCGTCGCCCAGGGCTGGAACGCCACCGTCACCCAGTCCGGCACCGCGGTCACGGCCGCGAACGTCGCCTGGAACGGCACCGTGCCGGCGGGCGGCAGCACCAACTTCGGGCTGCTCGGCAACGGCACCGCGGGCAGCGCGCCCACGCTGTCGTGCGCGGCGAACGGCGGCACCCCGACCTCGCCGACGGCCTCCGCGTCCCCGTCCCGCTCGACCGGCCCCAGCCCGAGCACCAGTACCAGCCCGGGCGGCGGCACGACGAACTGCGCGGGTGCGGCGTTCTGCGACGGGTTCGAGAGCCAGACCGGCACCGCCGTGTCCGGCGACTGGACCACGTCGTTCGCCAACTGCCAGGGCTCCGGCACCGCCACGGTCGACTCGTCGGTCGCCCACAGCGGCGGCAAGTCGGTGCGCATCAACGGCCAGGGCGGCTACTGCAACCACGTCCTGGTCAAGCCGACCAAGGACCTGAGCGGCCTCGGCTCGGTCTGGTACGGCCGGTTCTACGTCCGCCACACCACCGCCCTGCCCAGCCAGCACGTCGCCTTCGCGGCGCTGAAGGACAACGGCGACGGCGGCAAGGACCTGCGCATGGGCGGCCAGAACGGCGCCCTGCAGTGGAACCGCGAGTCCGACGACGCGACGCTGCCGGCCCAGAGCCCCAACGGCGTGGCGCAGAGCAAGCCGCTGCCCACGAACTCCTGGAACTGCGTGGAGTTCATGGTCGACGGCCGCGGGCTGCTCACGACGTGGCTCAACGGTGCGGCCGTGCCCGGCCTGACCGTGGACGGCACGCCGACGGCGGACATCGACCAGCAGTGGCTGGCCCGCTCCTGGAAGCCGCAGGTGACCGACCTCCGCCTGGGCTGGGAGGCCTACGGCGACGGGGCGGACACGCTCTGGTACGACGACGTGGCCCTGGGCGCCTCGCGCGTCGGCTGCTGATCGAACGAGCGCCCGGCTCGCTGGCGGGCCGGGCGCTCGACTCAAGCGAAAAGTCCGACACTTCGTGATCGGACTTTTCGGACTTATACCCCGACGGCGGATATACCGGATTCCAAATTGCTTTGCCTAAGGGGTTTAGGGAGACGTACGGTCGAGAGCGTGCAACCAGTGACCGAACCCGACCTCCGCGCCGCCTTCGTCAACTGCTCCAAGGGCGAGGCCCAGCGCGCCTACATCCCGCGCGACCTGGCCGAGCGGCCGTGGGACAACCTCGACTTCCTCGGCTGGCGCGATCCCGGCACGCTCGACCGTTCGTACCTCGCCGCGGAGCATCAGGGCCGGCTCGTCGCCGTGTCGCTGCGGGTGGCGCAGCAGCAGCGGCGGTTCCTCGCCCGGGGCATGTGCTCGCTCTGCCTCACCGTGCACCCGGGCAACGGCGTGTCCCTGATGACCGGGCGCCGCTCCGGCAAGGCGGGGCGCAACGGCGACTCCGTGGGCGTGTACCTGTGCACGGATCTGGGGTGCTCGCTGTACATCCGCGGGCTGCGCAAGGCGAACACCGGCGGCCGCCTCGACGAGACGCTCACCGTCGAGGAGCAGGTCGAGCGGCTCCACGGGAAGCTGACCGCCTTCCTCGAGCGCATCGAGGACGCCGCTGAGTAGATCCACAGGTTTCCTCAGCCTGGTCACATCGGGCAGGCGGACCCTGAGAGCATGGCGATCGGGGAAGCATCGACAATCGTGCGCTGGTACGCGTACGCGGGCTGCCTGGCGCTCGTGCCCTTCGTCGTGGCCGGATTCCGGCTGCCCTGGTACGGCACGGCCGTCGTGCTCGGCTCCGCCCTCGCGGCCTGGGCGCTGCTGCTCACACTGATCCGGCCCACCGCGGTGGCGGTTCCGCTGCCGGCGGTGTGGGCGGCGGCCGCGCTCATCACGGTGTACGGCACGAGCGCACTCCTGCTCCACGGGACCGTCAGCGCCGGGGCCCTCGCGGCGGGCGGCTACGGCTGGGCCCTGCTGGTCGCGGCGGCGTCGCATCAGCGCCGGTACAGCGCCGCCGTCCGCTCGGCCGCGCCGGCGAGCAGCGCGCGCAGTTCCGACGGCGCGACGACCTCGGCATCAGGGCCGAGGGCCAGCAGCTGGGTGTAGGCGACGGGAACCGACTCGACCGGCAGCGCGACGGTGACCCAGCCGTCCGCGCCGGGCGGGCCGGCGTCGTCGAGGGCGGCCCGGTACGCGACCGCCTCGACCGCGAACCGCAGCATGCGCACGCCGTGCGGACTCAGCCGCACGGTCACCGTCTCGCGCAGCACGGCCCGCTCGAACTCCGCGGCCCGCAGCGCCCAGAACTCGGGCAGGTCGAACGCCTCGTCGCGCTCGAAGCGCTCCTCGCTGACGTCGCAGTCGCGAATCCGGTCGACGCGATAGGTGCGCGGGCCGGATTCGGCGCGGCCCACGAGGTACCAGATGGCGTTCTTCAACACGAGCCCGAGCGGCTCGACGCCGCGGCGCACGTCGCCCTTGCGGCCGGCATAGGTGAGCGTGACGATCCGGTCCTCCCACACGGCCCGGGCCAGCTCGGCCAGTCCCGGCGGCGGCTCGGCGTCGCGGAACCAGCCCGGCGCGTCGAGGTGGAAGCGCTGCCGGGCCCTGGTTGAGGCCTCCCGCAGCGGCCCGGGCAGCGCCGCGGCCACCTTGAGCTGCGCGGTCGCCAGGGCCTCGCCGAGCCCCATGTCGCGCGCCGGGCCGGGCAGCCCCGACAGGAACAGCGCCTCGGCCTCGGCGGGACTGAGGCCGTTGAGGCGCGTGCGGTACCCGTCGAGGAGCCGGTACCCGCCGGCCCGGCCCTGCTCGGCGTAGACGGGCACCCCCGCCGCCGACAGGGCCAGGACGTCGCGGTAGATCGTGCGCTCGGAGACCTCGAGCTGCGCGGCGAGCTCGGCGGCCGTGCGCGACCCGCCGGACTGCAGGAGCAGTACGATGGAAATCAGCCGCGAGACCCGCACCGGCTAACGGTAGTCCTCGGGCCGGGTGAACCCGTCCGCCTCGTACCGCCAGAAGTCGGGCGAGGTCCCGTCGAGGTCGGTGACGCCGTACTCCTTCGCGAGGTCGGCGCTGGAGAACGACCCGCCGTTGAACCGCGCCTTGTCCGGGTCGGCAGCGAGCGCCGCCACGCCCCGCCCGACGTACACCGGCGACTCCGACACCGCGAAATGCTGATCCTTCTCGATCCCGTCCCGCCACGTCGCCTCGGTGCACGAGTGGTGCTCCAGCATCAACTCGGAGCGCAGGAACCCGGGCGTCACGGAAACGGCCGTCCCGCCGTGCGGCTTGAGCTCCTCGGACAACGCGAACGCCATCCGGTTCGCCGACGCCTTCGCAAGATCATAAAAGAAGGCGACACGGTACCGCCTGTGGTTGTACTCCGCGGTCCCGTCCGTCATCTCGACCACCAGCCCCCCGGGTCGCCGCGTGAGCAGCGGCAACGCCGCGTGACTGGTCACGATGTGGGTGTCGACGGCGAGCCGCAGCAGCCGCAGCCCGCGGTCGAGATCGTCCTCCCAGAGCGCCTTGTCCCACGGAAACATCCCCTCGGCGCCCCAGATATCGTTGACGAGCACATCGAGCCGCCCATGGTCCTTGTCGATCCGCGCGACCACGTCTCTGACCTGGCCGGGCTCCAGGTGATCGGCCTGGATGGCGATGCCGTGCCCTCCGGCGGCATCAACGAGCTCGGCGGTCTCCTCGATGGTTTCCGGCCGCTGGTACTCCGACTGCTGCGCGCGGGTGGTGCGGCCCGTGCAGTACACCGTGGCCCCGAGCACTCCCAGCTGCACGGCGATCTGCCGCCCAGCCCCCCGCGTGGCCCCGGCGACGAGCGCGACTTTCCCGTTGAGTGTCATGGTTGCCACCGTCCCAGCAAACCCTGACAACCCATGTCGGTGTTTCTAATTGCCCGGTCTCCCCCCTTCTCGCCACGGCCGCACGACTCCCCCGGCGAACATCTCCCCCGCGGCGGCGGCATCGGCGGCCTGCACACACGCCCCGACCCCGACGAGATGCCCGTCCTCGAGCGACCGCAGCCGCCCGAGCACAATCAGGTTCGGGTCGGCGCTGTTGACGACGTCTCCCGCCGTCACGAGGAACCGCGGCCCGCCGGGCCCCGCGAACTCCCACATCGACCGCCCGAGCAGATCCTCGAACCGGTAGATCACCACCGACTCGTACACCCCGGCGCGCCAATTGGGTTCCAGCACCGCAAAGTCGTGCGCAGCCTCGTCCGACGGCAGCTCAACGACATGCAGGCTCCCGGTGGCCGCCTCCCCGTCGTCGCTCAAGGTCGGCCCACGCGCATAGAGCTCAGCGGCAAACCCGTCCATGTACGCCCAATGTTCCTCGACCAACCGCTCCCGCAGCAGGCCGGACCCGGGCCGATCGGCGCAGTACACAAAGTAGAGCATCGCGATCAAGGTTAAGCTGAACGTTGATGGACCGAAGCCCCGCCGACAGCCCCCTCGACCTGAACTCCGTCGAGCCGATCGCGGCGGCCCCGGAAGTCCTCATCAACCTGGACGAATCCGCACCCGCGGCTTCCCCGGCTCCCCCGGCTTCCCCGGCTTCCCCGGCTTCTCCGGCGCGCAGGCGAAGCCGAGCGTTGGCGGCGGCTTGGCCTGCCCGCCCGATGATGGGCCGCCGAACGGCCACCGCCCGCGCGCTGGTAATGCTGGCCCTGGCGTTGGCGGTCGGTCTCCCCCGGGCAACCCCACCAACCCCGACCGTCCAGGGCCGCACAGTCCCGCTGCCGAGCTACTGCACCGGCACCCCGATCCCAGGCGGCCGCCTGAACATCGTCCAGAACGACACCTTCATCATCCTGGACGCCACAACGGGCACGGTCATCAATTCCGGCCCCTGCCCCCACGGCACCGGCACCCGGTCGAACACCGGCAACTGACCCCTGCCCCGGACGCACTTCACTTCGCGCGTCGGGAAACTGTCGTACCCCAGGGGCAGAATGCGGGGCATGAAGCTTCGGGCAGCACCCCAACAACGCCGGACTCTCGCGCAGACCCTGTGTCGACCGCCCAACGCAAGCCGGCAACCTCGGGCGGCACGCCCGCCGCCGAGCACATTCCGCCGACCGGACACCCACGCACCCGGCAACGGCCGCCACTGCCTGGCCGCACCCGCAACGGGCCGCCGCAGCCCCGTCCGCGGCGACCGGCCGGTGAAGGTGTCCACGAGCAGAGTCGCCTGAACGCACCCGTCCGCAGTCCCCGCCCCCGGTCCGCAGTCCGCAGTCCGCAGTCCGCAGTCCGCAGTCCGCACGGTTTACAGTCCGCAACGAAAGGACGACCCCACTCCGCACAGTTGCGCGGGCACCTCCTCCACGCGGGCACCTCCTCCACGCGGGCACCTCCTCCACGCGGGCGCCGAGATCCGTGCACCTCCGCGGGATGCGTCCTCCGCGGACATCGGATTGCCGCGCACCGCCACCCATTCGCCGCAGTCCGCCAACGCCACCCGCCGCCGCCCGCCGGTGGCAGTCCACGACGGCCGCTCGCCGCCGACACCGCGCAGTCATGCGAGCGTCGCAATCCCGCAGGCGCCGAGTTCGCACCAGCCGCCACTCGCCGCCGCCCGCCCACGCCGCTCGGCTTGGCTCGCCAGTCGCAGCCCACGACGGCACCTCGCCGCCCACACCGCACTGTTTCGCGAGGGTCGACCTCAGCGCGGGCGCCAGCTCCACGCGGCCATCGCGGCCGGCCGACACCGCTTGCCGCTGCCCGCCCGCGTGTCTCGCCGCGCCCGCCGGTCGCAACTCACGGGTGGTACCGCGACGTCAGACCGCACGCAGGTCTCCGCGCGCCCGGCGTCGTTGCCTGCCAGCGGCCACGCGCGGTTCGCGGTGACGCTGCACGTAGGCGGGCGTGTCCTCCGCGTGGGCGTCCGAGGTCGCTGCCCGGCCACGAACCCGCACGGGACCGAACGCGTCAGAGCGCGCTTCCGGTCCACGAACCTGGGTGCGACTGAGCGTCGGAGATCGCTGCCCGGCCACGAACCCGCGCGAGACCGAACGCGTCAGAGCTCAATGCCGGTCCACGAACCCGGATGCGACTGAGCGTCGGAGATCGCTGCCCGGCCACGAACCCGCGCGAGACCGAACGCGTCAGAGCGCACTCCCGGTCCACGAACCTGGGTGCGGCTGGGGCGTCGGAGGTCGCTGCCGGTCCGCGAAGTTGTGTGCGGACCCGGCGGGCTTGGGGTCAGGGGGCGATCACCCGGCGGGCCACTCGCCCAGGAGGTGTAGGCGGATCAGGGCCGCGTGGGACAAGGGCTTTGACAAGTCGGCGACGTCGCCGTTCGTGGTGTAGTCCAGCAGGGTCAGGGGGCCGGCCACCGCCAAGCGGCGGAGTTGGGCGAGTTCCGGGGTCAGGTTGTGGTCCAGGACGTGGCGGTACGCGGGCAGGTAGATGCGGCGCCGGGCGGATTCGTAGTCCAGGAGGTCCGGGGAGTTCAGGCCGGCCCGGTGGCCTCGGACCTGGCCGTAGCGGTTGGCGGTGCGTTTCAGGCCCGTCATGCGGGTTGCCTGCAGGAGGGTTCGGTCCACGTCCGCGGTGGCGAAGACCTTCAGGGCCTGCCAGATTGCCTCCACCGAGGTGGCCGTTACCCCAGGGCTCAAGGGGACCGGGATGCCGCCGTGGGGATAGAACGGGCTGAAACGCACCCAGGGGTGTGGGCCTCGGGAGGTGACGTCGACGACCGTTGCCGAGGCGGCCGCTGACGCTCGGCTCCCGTGATGCACGACCCGAATCTCCATACCCCGCATCCTGCCCCACAGGTACGACATTTCCCCGCGCGCGACGGCCACCCGACCCGCAAAGCGCGGCCACCGACCCGCGAAGCGATAACCACCCCGACCCGCGAAGCGACAACCACCCCGACCCGCGAAGCGACAGCCACCCGACCCGCAAAAGCGACAACCACCCCGACCCGCAGAGCGGCGGCCACCCGACGGGGAAAGCGGTGGCCACCCGACCCCGCGAAGCGACAGCCACCCGACGGGGAAAGCGACAGCCACCCGACCCGCGAAGCGGCGGCCACCCGGCGGGGAAAGGGGAGCCAAAACACGAGCGCGGTTTTCGCGGTGCGTGTGGTGGGTACGCCGGTGGACGCGAATGAAGGAGGAGATGTGTCGCAGCACGACATGCGCCTGCAGTTCTCGCTCGAACTTCCGCGGGACGCCGCCCTGGTGCGGGAGGCCCGGCGGACCTTGGACGGGGCTCTCGCCGGGGCCGGCGTGACCCAGGAGTGCCGCGACGACATCCGGCTCGCCCTCACCGAGGCGTGCGGGAACGTCGTTTCGCACGCGAGTCTCGCCAGTGACTATCACATCGACGTGACCGTCGAGGGTGGTGAGTGCGTGATCGAGGTCACCGACGACGGGGGCGGATTCGACCCCGCGCGGGTGCCCGCGGTCGAGACGGCGCCGGTGGTCGAGGAGGTCGGGCGGCTCGAGGAAGGCGGGCGTGGGCTGCACGTGCTCGCGGCCGTGGTGGAGAAGCTCGACGTGGTCTCGGTCGAGGACACGGGGACGTTGGTGCGATTCAGCAAACACCTTGCGTGGGAACCGGCTGGACGAGAGTAATCGGCCGTTCGGACGTATGCTTGCCCGAACGAACGGCCGAATGCACATCCTGTGCACGAATCGAACACACACAAACGCGAAGGGGCGGGACGCCGATGCAGGTCACCTCGACAGTCGAGGGGTCGCGCGCCGTGGTCACGGCGAGCGGCGAGCTGGACGTCGCCACCGCCCCGGAGCTGCGGGCCTACCTGCACAAGATTGTGGACGACGGGGCGAGCACGCTCATCGTCGACCTCAGTGACGTCGGGTTTCTCGACTCTACGACGCTCGGGGTGCTGATCAGCGTGCACAAGCGGCTGGCCGAGGCCGGGGGCGTCGTCGAGCTCGTGATCCCGCACGCGCGGCTGCTGCGCATCTTCCAGATCACCGGCCTCGACCGGGTGTTCACCATCCACAGCTCGCTGACGGCCGCCGCGTAACCCCCCAAAAAAAGTACTAAAGCGAAGGCGTGCCGTAGGCGGCGTTCAGCACCTGCATCGCCGCCCCGGCCGCGATCACGTCGGGGCCGAGCGCCGACACGGACACCGACACCGTGAGCCAGTCGGCGCGCGGGACGTCCCGCCGTACCGCCGCCGAAACCGCGTCCACGTAGACTTCCCGGTGCCGCAGCAGGTCGGCGCCGGCCAGCACGACGTGGTCCACGTCCGTCGTCTGCAGCAGGTTGACCACCCCGACGCCGAGCAGCCTGGCCGCCCGCGGCACGTCACCGGCGGCCACGGCCGCGTCGTGCAGGACCTCCAGGCACCCGTGCCGCCCGCACACGCACGGCGGGCCGTCGAACTGCACCACGGTGTGCCCGAACTCCCCGGCGTTGGTGTGCGCGCCCCGGTACGCGGCGCCGCCCAGCCACAGCCCGGCCCCGATGCCGGACTCGACCATGATGAGCACCCCGTCGCGGAAGCCGGCCCCGCGCCGCCACGCCTCGGCGGTCACACCCGCGGTGACGTCCTTGTCCAGGTGTACCGCCACACCCAGCCGAGATTCCGCCAGCGCCCGCAGCGGGACGTCGTGCCAGTGCCGGAGCCGGTGCGCGTCCCGCACGATCCCGTTGGCGTGGTCGAGCGGGCCCACCATGCCGAGCCCCAGCCCGAGAATCCGCGCCGGGTCCACCGGCTCCTGCCGAAGGAGTTCAGCGCGGGCAAGCGAGATCCCTGCCAGCAACTCCTCAGGCGTGAAGTCCGACGGCAGCGGAGCGAGCGCGCCCGCCACGACCGTGCCCAGCAGGTCGGTGAGGACGAGCCGCACGCCGGTACGGGCCACGTGCACCCCGATCGCGTACCGGCTCGCCGCCACGATCCGGTAGACGGTGGCCGGCTTGCCCACGCCCCGGCGGCGGATCCCGGCCGCCTCGATCAGCCCGACGGAGGCCAGCCGGGCGAGCACCTTCGAGACCGCCTGCGGGGTGAGGCCCGTCGCGGCGGCGATCGCGGCGCGGTCGAAGCCGGGGGTCGTGCGGGCGAGGCCGACCACGAGGGCGTCGTTGTACCCGCGCAAGTATCCGAGGCCGGCGCCGGGCGTGTCCATGGCCACACAGTCTATAACGCAACAGCGTTGCTAAACTGTCCCCCGTGCATGACCTGACCCCGGTGCGCCGCTGGACCGCGCTGCTCGCCCTGTCGCTGGGCGGCTTCGGCATCGGCCTGACCGAGTTCGTGGCCATGGGCCTGCTGCCCGACATCTCCCGGGACCTGCTGCCCGGCCTCTGGGCCGAGTCGTCGTCCAAGGCCGTCGCGCACGGCGGCTGGATGATCACCGCGTACGCGCTCGGCGTCGTCGTCGGGGCGCCCACGATCGCCGCGCTGACCGCCCGCCTGCCCCGCAAGACGCTGGTCGTGGCGCTGCTGGCGCTCTTCACGTTCGGTACCGTCGCATCCGCCCTCGCTCCTGGCTTCTGGCTCGTCCTCGTGGCGCGGTTCGTGGCCGCCCTGCCACACGGGGCCTACTTCGGCGCGGCCGGGCTGGTCGCGGCGGCCATCCTCGGCCCCGGCAGCCACGCCAAGGGCTTCGCCGTGGTCCTGGGCGGGCTCACCGCGGCCAACGTGGTCGGCGTCCCGCTCATCACGCGGCTCGGGCAGGCCGCGGGCTGGCGCGTCGCGTACCTCGTGATCGCCGTCATGTTCGCCCTCACCCTCGCGTTCGTCGCGCTCACCGTGCCGCGCCAGCCCGCCGACCCGGCCGGGTCGCCGCGGGCCGAGCTGCGCGCGTTCCGCAGCCCGCAGGTATGGCTGGTCGCGTCGACCGGCGCGCTGGGCTTCGGCGGGTTCTTCGCCATCGACAGCTACATCGCGCCGGTGACCACGCACGTGGCCGGGCTGGGCGAGAGCGCCGTGCCGTGGGTGCTGGTCGCGGTCGGCCTGGGCATGACGGTCGGCAACGCGCTGGGCGGCTGGGCCTCCGACCGCAACCTGCGCCGCAGCGTGCTGAGCGGCTTCGTGGTGTTCATCGTGGCCATGGCGCTGTTCGCGGTGCTGGCCCACAACCGCTACACGCTGTTCGCCGGGGCCTTCATCATCGGCGCCACCGGCCTGTTCCTCGGCCCGGCGATGCAGGCCCGGCTCATCGGGGTGGCGCCGCAGGCCCAGCTCATGGGCGCGGCGGTGAACCAGTCGGCGATGAACATCGCCAACAGCCTGGGCGCGGCGCTGGGCGGGGCGGTGATCGCGGCCGGCTGGGGATACATCGCGCCGAGCTGGGTCGGCGTCGGCCTGGGCGCCCTCGGCCTGGTCCTGGCGGCGGCGAGCTTCGGCCTCGAGGCGCGCAGCCGCGGGCGGGAGAAGGCCGAACGGGAGCTTCAGACGGTCCGGTAGCGCACCCGGCCGGTCGGGCGGAACGGGCCCAGGACCAGCCCGCGGTGGGCGCCGCCGCGGACCGCGAACTGGGTGCCCGGCCGCATCGCGATGCCGTAGATGCGCACGGGCCGGCGCACCTCGTACAGCGGCGAGTACGGCGGCTCGAAGTAGCAGGTGTCGCCCTGCTGCGGCACGTGGTACCAGACGTCGCCGGTCTGCAGGCAGGTGTCGATCTGGGCCTGGATGGCCAGGGTCGCGGCCGGGTTGGGGTCGGTGCGCCACATCTCGACCAGGGCGTGCCGGGCGTGCGGGTCCTGCTTCCAGCGGTTCAGCGTGGCCCGGTCGGTCATGCACCACACGTCGAAGCGCGGCCCGCCCAGCAGCGACGGCATCGCGGCCAGCTGCCCGACCCGGAACCACAGCTCCAGGGCCCGCTTGAGGTTCTGCTCGATGAGCTCGTGCAGCCCGGCGTGGTGCCGCCCGGTGCGCAGCCCGGCCGCGTAGTCCACCGCGGCGGCCGCCGCGGCGGCGTCCTGGTGCAGCCGGTTCACCGCCGACTCGAACTGCGGCGGCACGCCCGTGCGGGTCAGCGCGTGCAGCGCCACCTCGACGTGCTCGCGCACCGGCGTCACGGCCGCCTGCAGCGCGGTGAGGTGCTCGGGCGGGCAGGTGAACACCTCGGCCCAGGCCGGCAGCGGCGCCGGGAGCACGGTGTGCATGGCGATGTCGTACTCCGGGTTCGCCCGCGCCTGGCGCGCCCGCGACACCCAGTCCCCCACCGCGTGCAGCCAGGCCGCCGCCTGGTCGTAGGTGACGGCGGGCACATAGCCGGCGGTGCCCGGCCGGGCGGCGTAGTCGGCGTCGAGGAACGTCTCGCCGAGGGTCTGCAGCACGAACGCGTTCCACGAGGCCAGCAGGTAGCTCGCGGCCGCCGGCGGCGCGCTCCACAGGTTCGGCAGCTGCTCGCGGAGCTGGTCGGCGGCGAGGATCTCGTCGTAGGCGGCGCGGCCGGCCGTGCGCAGCGCCTCGAGGTAGACCGTGTCCCGCTCCCCGGCCAGACCCGCGCGCAGCCGCGTCAGGAAGCTCGGGTGCTGAGGATCGGACACCACCACAAAATAGCGCCTGGGACCAACATCAGCTGGCGCGCGCGGACGGGGTGTCCACCTCCGCGAGCTCGGCCATGTCGACCCCGGCCTGCGCCAACAGCTCCGAAACCCGGCCGATCGTCAAATAGTCGACGACGTTGTCGTGATGAATCAGGCGGTACCACCGCGACCCGCTCGGATGCCGCACCACCTCGACGCGCCAGTCGCCGCCGGGCGTCTGCATCGCGCCGATGACCTTCACCCCGCGAGGCTACTTCGCGCCCTGACCTGCGCAAAGGCGAGATCAACAAGTACAGCGGTGTAATTCAGACGGACCGGAAGGCGCGCAGCCGCAGGCTGTTGGCCACCACGAACACCGAGGACAGCGCCATCGCGGCCCCGGCCAGCATCGGGTTGAGCAGCCCGGCCGCGGCCACCGGCAGCCCGACCACGTTGTACGCGAACGCCCAGAACAGGTTCCCGCGGATGGTCCCGAGCGTCGAGCGGGCCAGCCGGATGGCGTCGACGGCGGCGAGCAGGTCGGGCCGGACCAGGGTGAGGTCCGCGGCCTCGATCGCGGCGTCGGTGCCGGTGCCCATGGCCAGCCCGAGGTCGGCCTGGGCCAGCGCGGCGGCGTCGTTCACGCCGTCGCCGACCATCGCCACGACCCGGCCCCGCGCCTGCAGCTCGCGCACGGCGGCGACCTTGCCCTCGGGCAGCACGCCGGCGATGACCTCGTCGATGCCCACCTCGGCGGCCACGGCCCGGGCGACCTCGGGCGCGTCCCCGGTCAGCAGGACCGGATGCAGCCCAAGACCACGCAGCAGGTGTACCGCCTGTGCGCTGGACGGCTTCACCGAGTCCTCGACCCGCAGCGAACCGCGCACCGCGCCGTCCCACGCGACCAGAATGCCCTCGGCGTCCGTGTCGATGCCGTGCGCGTGCAGCAGGCCGGAGCGCCCGACGAGCACCGTGCGCCCCGCGACCGTGCCCTGCACCCCCAGGCCGGGGACGCTGCGGAAGCCGGTGAGCTCGGGCAGTACACCCGCGGCCTCGAAGGCGGCCCGGGCCACCGCCTGCGCGACCGGGTGCTCCGAGGCGTGCTCCACGGCGCCGGCCAGCCGCAGCACCTCGCCGGCGTCCTCGCCCTCGGCCGGGAGCACGGCGGCCAGCGCGAGGCGGCCGGTGGTCACGGTGCCGGTCTTGTCCAGCACGACGGTGTCGACGCGCCGGGTCTGTTCCAGGATCTCGGGGCCCTTGATGAGCACGCCGAGCTGGGCGCCGCGGCCGGTGCCGACGAGCAGGGCGGTCGGCGTGGCCAGGCCCAGCGCGCACGGGCAGGCGATGATGAGCACGGCGACGGCGGCGGTGAACGCGGCCGTGGTACTGCCGCCGGAGCCCAGCCAGAACCCGAGCGTGGCCACCGCCAGGGCGATCACGACCGGGACGAACACGCCGGAGATCCGGTCGGCGAGGCGCTGCACGGCCGCCTTGCCGCTCTGCGCCTGCCGGACGAGCTCGGCCATCCTGGCGAGCTGGGTGTCGGCGCCGACGCGGGCGGCCCGCACGACCAGGCGGCCGCCGGCGTTGACGGTCGCGCCGGTCACCGCGGCGCCGGGGCCGACCTCGACCGGCACGGACTCGCCGGTGAGCAGGCTCGCGTCGACGGCCGAGCTGCCCTCCTCGACGACGCCGTCGGTGGCGATCTTCTCCCCGGGCCGGACCACGAACCGGTCGCCGGTGCGCAGGGCGGCGATCGGGACCCGCTCCTCGCGGCCGTCGCGCAGGACGGCGACGTCCTTCGCCCCGAGTTCCAGGACCATGCGCAGCGCGGAGCCGGCGCGGCGCTTGGCGCGGGCCTCGAAGTACCGTCCGGCCAGCAGGAACAGGGTCACGCCGGCGGCGGCCTCGAGGTAGATGTCGCCGCTGCCGCCGGTGCGCTCGATGGCGAACGTGAACGGGTGGGTCATGCCGGGCTCGCCGGCGGTACCGAGGAACAGGGCCCAGACGGACCAGCCGTATGCGGCCAGGGTGCCGACCGAGATCAGGGTGTCCATGGTGGCGGCGGCGTGCCGGAGGTTGAGGAAGGCGGCCCGGTGGAACGGCCAGCCGCCGTAGGCCACGACGGGCGTGGCGAGCGCGAGGGAGACCCACTGCCAGTTGGTGAACTGCCAGGCCGGGACCATGGCCAGGAGGATGACGGGCACGCTCAGGGCGGCCGTGACCAGCAGGCGGGTGCCGTCGTCGGCGGGCTTCTCGGCCGCGGCGGCGGTGTAGCCGGTCTGCTCGACGGTGGCGACCAGGTCGGCCCGGGTGACGGTGTCCGCGTACCGGACGCTGGCCGTCTCGGTCGCGTAGTTCACCGACGCGGTGACGCCGTCCATGCGGTTGAGCTTCTTCTCGATCCGCGTGGCGCAGGACGCGCACGTCATCCCGCCGATGTTCAGCTCAATCCGCTGCATCGTGCGTGCTCATTTCGTGCTGTACCGGTGGCGGCGGGTCTTCCGGCCGGACGAGGCGACCGGCGCCGAAGGCGAGTGCGAACACGGCGGCCAGCACGGCGGCGTACAGCGCGAGCCGGCGCATGGCTCAGGCCGCCACCGCGTAGCCGGCCTCGTCGACGGCGGCGCGCACCGCGGCGGGGTCGAGCGGGCGGACACTGGTGACGGTGACGCTGCCGGTGGGCAGGTCGACCCGCACGTCCGAGACGCCGTCCAGGCCCTGGAGCTCCTCGGTCACCGCGTTCACGCAGTGCTGGCAGGTCATCCCGGTCACGCTGTAGATCGTCTCCATGCCCTCATCGTAAACCCCCAGGGGGTATCCCCGGCAAGCGAGACGGGTCACATCTCCTTGCGGAACCGGCCGGGCGCGGTGCCGAAGTGACGCTTGAACGCGGCCGCGAACGCGAACTCCGAGCCGTAGCCGACCCGCCGGGCGACCGCGCGCAGGGGTGCGTCGGACTCGCGCAGCAGGCGGGCGGCGAGCGTGAGGCGCCACCGCGTGAGGTACGACTGCGGCGGTTGCCCGGTCAGCGCGGCGAACCGCCTCGCGAACGGCGCGCGGGACAGCCCGCCCCGCGCGGCGAGGGCGGCGACGGTCCACGGGTGCGCGGGGTCGGCGTGGATGGCGTCCAGCGCGGCGCGCACCGCCGGATCGGCGAGGGCGCCGGGCTCGCCGTCCCGCTCCGACCAGGCCCGCAGGGTGTGCAGGAACAGCAGGTCGAGCAGCGCGGTGACGCCGATCCCGCCCGGGCTGTTCTCCGCCGCGAGTTCGGCGTCCAGCAGTCCGATGACCGTGCGCAGCGTCGGGCCGGCGGCCAGGTGGACGCGGTCGGGCACGGCGCGCAGGAGCGGATGGGTGCGCAGGCCGTTCAGCTCGTACGCGGCACACAGCACCCGCACCGGCCCGTCCTGGGGTTCGCGTTCCGCGCCGTTCGTGCATGGGCGCAGCGGGGTGCCCGGGTCGTCGGCCAGGGCGTGGCCGCGGCCGTCGGTCAGCAGCACCACGTCGCCGGTGTCCAGGTGGAGCGGCGGGCCGTCGCCGGGCAGCAGCCAGCAGTCGCCGCGCACCACGACCTGGATGCCGACCGCACCCGGCACCGCCGCGAACCGCTGCCCCCACGGCGCGCGCCAGGACAGGGCGGTGGCGACCGGCCGCCCGGTGCGCAGCGCCGTCACGGCATCGCTCAGCACGTCCATCGAGACGCGATCGTATGCGTCCGGGACGCGCACGCATGGGCGGCGGCCCCCGCCGGTCATAGGTTGGCCTGCGTGAAGGCGATGCGAATCCATGCGTACGGGGACGCCTCCGTCCTGCGGCTCGACGACGTTCCGGCGCCGGTGCCGGCCGGCGGGGAGGTGCTCGTGCAGGTCGCCGGGACCTCGTTCAACCCGTCCGAGGTCGGGCTGCGCAACGGCTGGCTGCGCGGGGTGGTCGAGCTCGAGCTGCCGTACACGCTGGGCTGGGACCTGGCCGGCACCGTCGCCGGCACCGGCGCGCGGGTGGTGGGGCGGGTCGACGGGGGCGCGGCGGCCGAGTTCGCGGCGGCCGATCCGGCGCTGCTGGTGCCGGCCCCGGCCGCGGTGCCGCTCGAACACGCGGCGGCGCTGCCGGTCGCCGGGGTGACGGCGTGGCAGGCGGTGTTCGAGCACGGCCGGGTCGCGGCCGGGCAGACAGTGCTCGTGAACGGGGGCGGCGGGGGGATCGGCGGCTTCGCGGTACAACTGGCGAAACACGCCGGCGCGCACGTCACGGCGACCGCGAGCCCGCGCAGTGCCGAGGCGGTGCGGGCGCACGGGGCGGACGCGGTGCACGACTACACCCTCGGGCCGCCGTCCGGACGCTTCGACGTCGTGCTGCACCTGGTGCCGGGCGGCGGCGACGCCATGCTCGCGCTGGTGCGGCCCGGCGGGGTGCTCGTGTCGGTGACGGACCGGCTGCCGCCGCCGGCCGTGCACTTCGTGGTGCGCAACGACCCGGCGGACCTGGCCGCGCTCGTGCGGCTCGTCGACGCCGGCGCGGTGCGGCTCGACATCGCGGCGGTGCGGCCCCTCGCCGAGCTGCCGGAGGTGCACCGGGAGGCGGAGGCGGGCCGGCTGCGGGGCAAGACGGTGCTCAGAGTCTGAACCGGCGGTGCAGCAGCGTCGCCACGTCCAGCGCGCGGCTCGCCGGGGACCAGGTGTCGCCCGGGTTCCAGCTCTCGGCGGTCCACACGTCGGACAGCACGGCCTTGACGAAGCCCCACGCGGCCAGGCGTTCGAGGGGCTGGCCGAGCGCGGCCGCGAACCGCTCCAGGCGGGCGGGCACCAGGGCCAGCAGCGCCGGGTCGCGGTCGCCGGGCTCCGGGTTGAAGAGCCAGGAGCCGATCTCGTACCCCGCGTCGCCGCTGACGCCGTGCGGGTCGATCGCCAGCCAGGGCGCCCGGCGGGCGGACAGCACGTTGTCGTGGTGCAGGTCGCCGTGCAGGAGCACGCGCTGCGGGGCCGACGCGGACAGCTCCCGCATCAGCCCGGCGGCGGTGGCGACGAACGCGCGCGGGAGCGGGCCGTCGCCGGGGAACCGCTCGAGGTGCGCGTCGAACGCCCGCGCCTGGCCCGCGACGTCGGGCAGGGCGTCACCCGGCACGTGCAGCTCGCGCATGACGGAGACGACGGCCGCGAGCGCCTCGGCCTCGGGCACGTCCCGGGCCCGCACGCCGGGGTCGGCGCGCTCGATCAGCAGGGCACCGCGCTGCGGTTCCAGCCGCAGCAGGTGTACCGCTCCCCGCCCGCCGAACGCCGCCAGCGCCCTCGACTCCTCGGTGATCGAGTCCGCTTGCGGGACGCCGAGCTTGAGCACGACGGGGTCGCCGGCGGCGGTGACGGCCGGGGCGACGTAGTGGAACGTCAGGTCGAACGGGGCGCCGACGGTGAGGCCCCAGTCCCGCGCGACCGCCTCGATCGCCGTGGGCAGCTCGTCGAGCCAGCGGGAGCCGGCCTCGCCCCAGGCGCCGGTCACGTTGCGGCGGAACGTCTCCGTGATCATGCGTACGGCAGGGCCACCAGGGCCAGGACGTGGCGGGCGGGGCTGCCGGGCGGGGCGAGGAGGGTCAGGGCGGTGTCGCCGGCGCGGTGGCGGGCCGCGATCGCGTGCAGGGCGGCGACGCCGGCGCTGGCCAGGTGGGTCACGCCGGACAGGTCGGCGGTGAGCGGGACGGTGCCGCCGCGGGAGCGGTACAGCAGCTCGTGCCGCAGCCGGTCGGCGGTGGTCGCGTCGATGGGTCCCGACACGGCGAGGACGCCTTCGTTGTCCACAATGGACAGATCCGGGCGCTCCTCCTCGAGGGGCGTGGCCGGTTCGGGGACGGACGCGCCCAGCAGCGCGGCCGGGCGGGAGACGCGGTGGCGGAGCGTGGCGACGGTACCGGCGGCGGACTTGACGAGATCGAGCTCGTCGACCAGCTGCGTGGACAGGGCCAGCCCGCGGCCGCGCTCGGAGATCCGGCGCGGCTCGCGCCAGGCGCCCTGGCCCTCGACCGTGACCTCGGCCGTGCCGACCGGGGTGAGGCGGGCCGAGATCCGCACCGTGCCGTCCTTCGGCGAATGCTCGACCGCGTTGGTGACGAGCTCGCCGACCGCGTGCTGCAGCGCGAACGCGTCCTCGCCGGTGGCCGCGGCCGCCTCCAGCCAGGCGCCGAACGTCTTGCGCAGCGCGCCGAGGCGGGTCAGGTCGGCCGGGATCGTGGTGCGCATCGGCTCGATCGGGGCGGTGCGCTGGGCGGCGAGGAGGGTGATGTCGTCGCGGTACCCGCTGCCGCGCACGAGCAGCTCGACGGTCTGCGTGCAGGCGCGCTCGGCGGGGCTCATGCCGGGCGCGTGCAGGGCCCGGCCGGCGACGGCGTCGGCGGCGACCCGGGCGAGCTCCTCGGCGGCGGCCTCGACCGTGCGGCCGGGGCGCTCGATGATGCCGTCGCTGTACAACAGCAGCACGTCGCCCTCGTCGAGCCGCACGCCGGCGACGGGGAAGTCGCCGCCGGTGCCCAGTGGCGCGGCGCCGGACGGGTTCACGTAGCGCGGCTCGCCCGCGGCGGTGATGACCAGCGGGGGCGGGTGGCCGGCGGTGCAGTACTCGACGGTGCCGCTGCCGGTGTGCAGGACGGCGACGCACACGGTCGCCGCGCGGGCGGCGGGCACCCGGCGGGCGAACCGGTCCGCGGCGGCCAGGGCCTCGGCCGGTCCCGCGCCCTCGTCGAGCCGGTCCTGCAGCACGGCCCGCAGCTGGCCCATGACCCCGGACGCGGTGACCCCGTGGCCGACGACGTCGCCGACGACGAGCGCGAGGGTGCCGTCGGGGCGGGGTACCGCGTCGAACCAGTCCCCGCCCGCCGCGGTCCCGGCCCCGGCGAGCAGGTAGCTGGCCGCGACCCGGGCGTCGGGCAGCAGCGGCAGGCCCCGGGGCAGCAGCGCCTGCTGGAGCGCGTCGACGACGTCGCGGGCCTGCCGGACCTGCTCCTGCATGTCCTCGGCGTGCCGCTCCGCCTCCAGCCGCGCCTCGACGATGCCGGTCACGTCGGTGCCGCCGCCGATCACCCCGCGCACGGAGCCGTCCTCGGCGAGCCACGGCGTGATACTGAAGTCGGCGAACACCTCGCGGACGGCCCCGCCGGGCAGCGTGATGTGGACCCGCCACTGCTGGCCGGTGGCGGGGGTGCCGGTGCGGTACACCTGCTCGTAGAGGTCGACCCAGCCCTGCCCGGCGAGGTCGCTGAGCGCCTCGCGCAACGGCCGCCCGGCGACCTCCCGGTCCCCGAGCAGCAGCCGCGTGACCCGGCTGACGTCGACGATGCGCAGCTCCGGCCCCTCGGCCACGAGCAGGATGAAGGGCGCCTGCTCGACGGCGGAGCGGAGCGGGTCGACCTCCATGACCCCATCCTGTCACGGTCTCAGGGGTGGGCCAGGGCCGTCCCTGATGCGGCCGGGGTGCGCGGACGCCGATGCTTGGCGGTACCCAGCCGGCTCATCGTGTACCCGATCCTGTGGATCCTGATGCCGTCGGAGTTCTAGGGTCGTCGTTCGTGGAGGAACAGCGCTGGGGCCCGGCCGGCCCGTACGAGATCGGCTCGACGACCTGGCCGGGCCTGGCCAAGCTCGCGGAGGAGGCGGGCGAGCTGGTCCAGGTCCTGGCGAAGCTGGTCGGCGCGTCGGGCCGCACGGAGTACTACGACGGCACCGACCTGCGGGCGCGCCTCATCGAGGAGTGCGGCGACGTGATGGCGGCGCTGGCGTTCTTCACCGAGACCAACGCCCTCGGTCCGGCCGTTGCCGCCCGCGCCGATGCAAAGCTGGCGGTCTTCCGCCGGTGGCACGCCGAAGGGTGATCTTGGGCGATATGTCGGGCGCTGGCGCGCCACGACATATCGGATTTATACCCTGACCGGGGATGTAGTCGGATTCGCGGTTTTTACCGGCCTCTGACCTGCGGCGATGCGTTTTTGTCGTACCCCTCGGGCATGATGCGGCCATGTTGCTCCCCCTCCTGATGCGCTCCTGGGGTCCCGAGACATGTGACCCGTCCGACCTCGCCGATTGGCACCCCGGCAACCCCTCCCGCGGCCAGTGCGGCATGACCGCGCTGGTGGTGCGCGAGGTCCTCGGCGGCGACCTGCTCCTGGCCCGCGTCACGGCGAGCGGGCGGCCGGCGGGCTACCACTACTGGAACCGGCTGCCCGACGGCAGCGACCTCGACCTGACCCGCGACCAGTTCCGGCCCGGCGAGGTGGTGGGCCCCGGCGAGATCGCGATACCGCCCGAGGGGCCGCCGAACCGGTGCCGGGGGCAGCACGCGATCCTGCGGCACCGGGTGCTCACCGGCATGGGGCGGCTGCCGGCCGCCGACCCGTCCGGGGAACCCCTGCGGCTCGCGCTGGCGCTGCTGGTCGACCCGGCGGGCGCGGTGCTGCTGCGGCGCCGCTCCCCCGCGGCCGCCTTCGAACCGGGCCAGTGGTCGCTGCCGGTCGCGCGCATCCACCCGGCCGACCCTTCCCTGCCGGACAATGCCTTCGCACGCCGCGGCCTGGCGGAGGAGGCCGCGCGGCGGGCGCTGGCGGAGGAGGCCGGGATCGAGTACACCGACCGCCTCCACCACCACTGGCACGGCACCCTTCCCGACGTGACCGGCCGCGCGCCGCACGTCGAGCTGACGGTGCTGGCCGGGCGGCACGACCTGGGCGACGCGGGGATTCTGGCGGACGACCTGGCGGCGACCGATCTGTCGCCGACGGCCGCGGTGTGCCTGCAGGCGCTGATCAAAAGCAGTCGCGCCAGCCCGGTACGGGCGGAGACGACCGCCCGCCGCCCGGCCCCGGCGTGATGTCGTTTGCGGGGGGCCGCTCGCGGGTGCGTCGGGTGAGGACCGCGGTTTGATGCCCCCCGGCGGGAACGGGTTGGGTTCGGACGGCATCCGGGCGCGCATCGGTCGGCTGGAGGTGGTACAGATCACGGACGTAGGGCGACGAGGCCGGTGTAGTCGTGCACGGCGTACACCCGGCCGCCGGCGACGGTGAGCATGCCCGGGAGGCCGGGCCCGAGCTTCGTCTCACTCAGGCGGTGGCCGTCCTTGGCCGCGAGGACCAGCAGGGCGCTCTGGTCGCCGGCGCTGTGGTGGAGCATGACCATGCCGCCGGCGATGACGGGTGGGTGGACCGGGTCGGTGCCGATCCCGGCGTTCCAGCGGGGCCGGCCGTCGGCGGGGTCCAGGGCGAGGAGGTGGCCGTTGCTCGTGGCGTACACGGTGCCGGGGGACACCGCGACGGTGTCGTAGGCGCGGTCGGCCCGGCACCAGCGGACCTTGCCGTCGGTCAGGGCGCGGGCGCAGAGCTCGTTGCCGGCCGTGTACACCGTGCTGTCGTCGGCCGCGGTCCCCTGCAGGGTGCCCGGGCCGGCCGCGTGCCAGGCCTCGGCGCCGGTGCGGGCGTTCAGGGCGGTGAGGCGCCAGCCCGCGGCCGGTGACTGCTCGGCGGCCGCCGCCGAGGTCCGCGGCACAGCCACGGTCGTCAGGGTCGGCCACAGGACGCGGCCGGCGGTCAGGGTCGGGCGTTCGAAGCCCGCCTCGCCCTCGATGTCGTGCTGCCAGACGCGGTGGCCCGTGGCCGTGTCGTACGCGCCGATCGTCGACACCGCGCACGTGTACCTGCACTGCGAGCCGCTCGTCGTGACCACCAGGCCGCCGGCCGCCCCCGTGTTGTCGCCCGAGTTCGCGCCCGGCAACGCCGCCGACCACCGTACGGCGCCGGACGGGGCATAGGAGCGCAGCTCGCCCTGGCCGAACTCCGCGAAGGTCACCGCGTACACCGCGTGGCCGTCGCTCACCGGCTGGCCGATCCACCAGGACGGCCCCGCGGCAAAGGGCAGGCGCTCGCCGGTCGGGGTCAGCTTGCGCATGGTTGTGGTCTCGGGGACGTACAGGGCGCCGTCCACCACGATCGGGGCCCGGCTCGGTTTGACGCCCAGCGACCAGTCCACCAGTCCCGGCGCACCGGTCAGGCCCGCCCGCGGCTGGTAGCCCGCGTGGGCCGGGCCGCCCTGGACGTCCGGCCAGCCGGAGGCGGCCACCGGCAGGGCGTGCGCCGGGGAGGCGGCGAGGGAAGCAGAGACCAGCAGCAAGGGCAGCACCAAGGGCAGCATCAAGGACCGCATGAACGAAAACCCCCGTAAGTCCGGTTTGTGCCGATTATCCGCGCGCGATACTAGGGGTGTGTCCGAATTGCGGTTCGTGGTGCAACTGCATCGCGCCCGGCGCCTGCATTACGACTTTCGGGTCGAGGTCGACGGGGCGCTCGTGAGCTGGGCCGTGCCCAAGGGGCCCACCCTCGACCCCAAGGTGCGCCGGGCCGCGTTCCACGTCGACGACCATCCCATGGAGTACGTCGCGTTCGAGGGCGTCATCCCCGCCGGCACGTACGGCGGCGGCGACGTGATCGTGTGGGACACCGGCGCCTGGGTGCCGTACAAGGACCCGGACCCCCGCAAGGCCATCGACCGGGGCGAGCTGCACATCGAGCTGTACGGGCAGAAGCTGCGCGGGAAGTTCGTCATCGTGCGCACCCGCGGGGACGAGTGGCTGCTGCTCAAGAAGCGCGACGAGTTCGCCGGCGACGGCTGGGACCCGGCCGAGCACCCGCTGTCGGTCCTCAGTGGACGGTCCAGCGACGAGGTGCGGGCCGACCCCGAGTGGGAGTGGCACTCCGACCTGCCCGCGGACCGCGCCGCCGTCCCCCGCCGGAAACACACCCTCGAGGCGCTCGAGGAGCTCGGGGAGAACGGGACCTGGGAGGTGTACGGCCGGCGGCTGCGGGTCACCAACCTGGGCAAGGAGCTGTTCACCGGGCAGCCGGCGGTGACGAAGCGCGAGCTCTTGCGGTACACCTTCGAAATCGCGCCGATCGTGACGCCCTATCTGGCCGGGCGGGCCCTGAACCTGCACCGGTTCCCGAACGGCGCCGACACGAAGGGGTTCTGGCAGAAGGCGCTGCCCAGCCACGCGCCGGAGTGGCTGCCGCGCTGGCGGGAGCCCGGGTCCGGGACCGAGTATCTCGTCGCCGACGAGCCCGCGGCCCTGGTGTGGGCGGCCAACTACGGCGGGATCGAGTGGCATCCGTGGACGTCCGAAGTGGACCGGCCCGACCTGCCCAGCTACGCGCTCGTCGACCTCGACCCGGGGGACGGCACCAGCTGGGAGGACCTGCTGGTGCTGGCGCGGCTGCACCGTACGGCGTTCGAGCACCTCGGCGTCACCGCCCGGGCCAAGGTCAGCGGGCGGCGCGGGATCCAGATCTGGGTGCCCGTCGACCGGGGGCCGGGGTTCGCCGAGACGCGGGCCTGGGTCGAGGGGCTGTCCCGCTCGATCGGCTCCGTGGTACCCGAGCTGGTGAGCTGGGCCTGGGAGAAGGCGGAGCGCGGCGGCCGGGCGCGGCTCGACTTCACGCAGAACGCGGTCAACAAGACGCTGGTCGCGCCCTACAGCCCGCGGCCCGCCCCGGGCGCCCCGGTCTCGGCGCCGATCGACTGGGACGAGCTCGACGACCCGCAACTGCGCCCGGACGGGTTCACCATCCGGACCATCGGACCGCGCCTGGCCGAGAAGGGCGACCTTTTCGCGGGTGTACTGCACGCGAGCCAGCAACTGCCCCCGCTGCTATGAGTCGGTGCGCAGCCGGGCGTGCAGGTGCTCGTCGTGCCGGCGCCCGTCGCCGTACGTGTACGCCTCGCGCATGACGCCCTCGAGCGGGAACCCCGCGGCCTCGGCGACCCGGCACGAACCGGGATTGCCGACCGCGTGGCACAGCTCGATCCGGTGCAGGCCGACCACGTCGAAGCCGAACCGGGCCGCGGCCCGCACCGACCGGGTGGCGACGCCGCGGCCGCGCGCCGCGGGCACCGTCCAGTAGCCGATCATGCCGTGGTCGAGGGCGCCGTCGACGCGGATCGAGACCGAGCCGAGCACCTGGTCGCCGTCAGCGGCGGCGACCACCCAGCCGACCCGGGCGCCCGCCGACCAGTCCGCGCGGTCCCGCAGCCAGGTCAGGGCATCGTCGTGTACGGGCGGGCTCCACTGCCGCAGCGCCGGATCCGCGAAGGCCGCGGCGATCGCGGGCGCATCGGCGTCGACGGGCGCGCGCAGCACCAGGTCCCCGAGGTCGATCGGCACCACGACGGGCGGAACATCGGCCATGAGCCGGAACTGTACGCGCAGAACACAACGATCCCCGGCCCTTGTGCAAGGCCGGGGATCGTTGAGGTTGTGTGTCGCGGTGCGTTACAGGGCCCGACGGCCACGGCCACTCAGGCCGGCCACCAGGGCCACGCCGACCGCCGCGAGCAGGACCTGGACCAGCAGCTCGCCCCAGTCGACACCCGGGGTGTCGGTGGAGATGCCGATGGCGTTCGCCAGCACGGTGCCCAGCAGCGCCGCGATGACGCCGACGACCATCGTGACCAGGATCGACATGCTCTGCCGGCCGGGAACCACCAGCCGACCCAGCGCACCGACGATCAGACCGACGATGAGCGCCGTGATGATTCCGGTGACAGTCACTGCTCCTCCTCGAAAAGCTCGTTTTCCGATCGATCTATTGATGCCCCACCGGCGGATGGACCAAACACGACATCGATCGGGTGGCTTCACGGCAAAAGGGCGGCGCGCCGGGGGCGGTCTGATGAGACTGGTGGTACCGGAAGCGAAGCATGCGATCGCACAAGCTCACCGGCAGCCAGGTGACCTCCCCCGGTGGCCGCGGGGGACGGCACGACAGGGCGGTATGGCGCCGGCCGCATCCACGGCCCGCGGTCGGCGTCATGCCCGCCCCCTGCCAGCAGACCCACCAAGATCAACGCGAACGTCGATTCCGACATATACTCCGTCGGGCGAAAAATCCGATAAGTCGCGGCGCGCCAGCGCCCGACTTATCGTGATCAACACGCGGCGCGCCGGCGCCCGACTTATCGTGATCAACACCTGGGCGCGGGGCGGGCATGGGAAGGGCCCGGCGCGCACCGAGCGCCGGGCCCTGAGTCGAACAAGAACTACGGCTGAGCGACGAGGCGGAACGTCTGGGCCGGTCCGCCGGTGCACGCCCACTGCTGCATTTGCGCCCCGTCCGCCGTGGAGACGTCCTTCACGTCGAGGCACTTGCCGCTGTTGCGGGCGATGAAGCGGTACGTCCCGTTCCCGTTCGAGACCGCCTGCCACTGCTGGTTCGTGGCGCCGCCGTAGGCCCACAGGTGGACCTGGGCGCCGTCGCCCGTGGCGCCGGTGCCGCCGTTCACGTCCCACGACAGGCCGGTCGCGTAGCGGTTCACGACGTTGTAGTAGCCGCCGCCGACCGAGCGGAACTGCCACTGCTGGTTGGTCGCGGCCGGGCTGCTGCACGCCCACTGCTGCAGCGCCGTGCCGTTGGCGGTGCCCCAGCCGGCGTCGTCCAGGCACTTGTTCGAGTTGTTGTTGATCACCTGGTACCACGCCGTGGTGCTCGGCTGGGAGCCGCCGCCACCGCCCGTGGTGGGCGGGTTCGAGGTCGGGGTCACGGTGCCGCCCGGCCAGGTGAAGGTGGCCATCGCGCCGGCCGGGAGGTTGTAGCCGAACGAGGAGCCGCCGAAGGAGACCTGGAAGTTCTGGGCGCCGCCGGAGTTCACGGCCACGAGCACGATCGAGCCGTCGGGGTTGCGGAAGGCGACGTTCTCGATGCCGCCCTGGCCCTGGTTGGTCGAGTCGATGCGCACCGCGCCCGGCTTGACGAACTTCGAGAGGTGGCCGAGCACGTAGTACTCCGCGTTGTACGTGACGCTGCCGCCGTTCACGGTCACCACGCCCATGCAGTTGGTGCAGGAGCCGATGACCGGGCCGTGGTTCTGGTCGAGGGCCATGTTCCACGTCGTCACGGTCTTGGCCCAGTTGCGGGTCGCGCCGATGGCGAGGTTGCGGCCCTGCCACAGCAGCGAGTCGGCGAACGTGTTGCCCGACTCGGTGCCGGAGCACTCGGTGAAGAAGATGTCCTTGTTCGGGTACGCGTTGTGCACCGTCGTCTGCCCGCTGGGCGTGCCGCCGTAGCAGTGCCAGGCGGTACCGGCGACGTTGTTCCCGGCGCCGGCGAGGACCTGCTGCGGGAACGAGGTGTTGTCCCAGTTGTGGTCCCAGGCGAGGATCTTGGTGCCGGTCCCGGCCGCCGACAGCTTCGGCGCGAGGGAGTTGATGATCCGGGCCTGCTGGTCGGGCTGCATGAACATGCCCGGGTAGCCGGGCGGGGAGAACTGCGGCTCGTTCTGGATGGACAGGTACTGCACCGGGACGCCGGCCGCCTGGTACGCCTGGATCGACTTGACCAGGTAGTCGCCGAACGCGCCCTCGTAGTTGGTCGCGAGCGAGCCGCCGATCAGGTTGCCGTTGGTCTTCATCCAGGCCGGCGCGCTCCACGGCACGCCCATGACCTGGACCTGCGAGTTGAGCGACTTGGCCTGGGTGAGCAGCGGCAGGATGTACGCCTGGTCGTGCGAGACCGAGAACCGCGAGAGGCTCGGGTCGGCCGAGCCGTCGTCGTAGGTGTAGAAGTTCCGCGCGAAGTCCGACGCGCCGAACGGCTGCCGCAGCCAGTTCAGGCCGATCCCGGCGGACGGGCTGAACAGGTTGTTCATGATGGTGTTGCGGGCCGAGGAGTTGTAGATGAGGTAGGCGCTGGAGTCGGTCAGCGAGGCGCCGAAGCCCACCATCGACTGGTACGTGGTGTTCGGGTTCACGCTGATCACGGCGCCGCTGCCGGCGGTACCGAAGGGGATTGCGGCCTTCTGGGTGAGCAGGTTGGCGCGGTCCGGGGTCGTCAGCCAGACGTTCGCCGAGGTGGCGGCGAGCGCGGTGGCGGGCTGGGCGACCAGGTAGGCCACGCCGGCGACGAGCACGGTGGCGGCCGTGCTCATCGCCAGCAGTCGGAGGCGCATGGCGGTGTGCTCCTTGGGTGCGGGGTTTCCGGTGTGGGGGTGGGTCAGCTGTACAGGCGGATGTCGGCGAGGCTCCACCAGTTCCCGGACGCCGCGGTGGAGGTGATCCGCAGGTACCGGGCCTTCGTCGGGCGGATGTCCACATTGGTCAGCTGGCCCACCCCGGTGCCCTGGGCGACCGTCGTCCAGTGGGTGCCGTCGGTGCTGGTGGTCAGCTGCCAGCCGCGGGCGTGGTCGCCGACGCTCGCGCCGCTGTCGATCGCGACGCGGCGGAAGGTGCGCGCCGAGCCGAGGTCGACCTGGAGGTACTGCCCCGGCTCCTGTGCCGCGCCGCTGGACCAGCGGGTCGTGGCGTCCTCGTCGACGGCGAGGGCGGCGTCGGGGCTCGCGGGGTTCGACGACGCCGTCGCGCCCGCGAGGGTGAGCAGCTTGAGCCCGTCGTCGAGCACCTTGCTCTTCGGCCAGGTGAACGTGGCGAGCGAGCCGCCGGGGAGGGTGTAGTCGAACGACTTGCCGCCCACCGCGACCGTGAACGTGCGCGGCGCGTCGTTCTCGTTGTGCGCCACCAGCACCGTGGAGCCGTCCGGGTTGCGGAAGGCCACGTCGGTGACCTCGCCGTTCCAGGCCGGGTTGCCGAAGCTGGTGCTGGCGATGCGGACCGCGCCGGCCTTCACGAACTTGGACAGGTGCCCGATCGTGTAGTACTCGGCGTCGGTGGTCCAGGTGCCGTCCGGCTGCACCGTGATGAGGCCGGTGCAGGTGCCGCAGCCGCCGAGGTGCGGGCCGCCGGTCGAGTCCAGGGCCAGGTTCCAGGTGACGGCCGACTTGGCCCAGTTGCGGGTCACGCCGACGGTGATGGTGCGGGCGTGCCACTTCAGGGTGTCGGTGAAGTACTGCGCCGGGGTGTCGGCGGCGCCGTGCGAGCCCGAGCACTCGGTGAACCAGATGTCCTTGTCCGGGTACGCGTCGTGCAGCGCCGTCATCGCGCTCGGGTCGCCGTAGTAGCAGTGGTACGCCGTGCCCGCGACCCAGCGGGCGGCCGGGTTCTGCAGCAGCTTGTACGGGTAGTCCGCCTCCGGGTCCTGCCCGGGCGGGGTGTTGGCGATGTCGTTGGGGTGGGTGGCCCAGTTGTGGTCGTACCCCATGATCTTCGTGCGCGGGCTGACCAGGCGCAGCAGCGGCCCGAGGATCTCGATCACCTTGCCGGCCTGGGTGGTGTTCAGCCCCATCACCGGCCCGCCGCCCGCGTCGCGGTTCTGCGGCTCGTTCTGCACCGTGATGTAGTCGACGGGCACGCCGGCGGCCGTGTAGGCGAGCACGAAGCGGGTCAGGTAGAACGCGTATGCGGCGTACACCTTCGGGTCGTCCTTGAGCTCGCCGCTCGCGAGGGAGTCACTGGTCTTCATCCAGGCCGGCGGGCTCCACGGCGTCGCCATGACCTTCAGCTGCGGGTTGAGCTTCTTCGCCTCCCGCAGCAGGGGCAGGATCTGCGCCTGGTCGTGCGCGATGCTGAAGCGGGTGAGCAGATAGTCCGTCTGTCCCGGCGGCATGTCGTCGTACGTGTAGTGCTCGGGCTGTGCGGTGAAGTCCGACGCGCCGATGGGCTGGCGCAGGAAGCTCACGCCGACGCCGGAGGCCGGATCGAACAGCGCCTTCATGGCCTCGGCCCGCTTGGCCGGGGAGAGCCGGTAGAGCACGGCGGCGGACGAGTCGGTGATCGACGCGCCGAAGCCGTCCATGCTCTGGTAGGTGCGGCTCGGGTCGACGGTGATCGTCGGCTGCGTGCTCGCGTTGCCGGTGAACGGGACGGCGGCCCGCTCGTGCATGAGCTCGGCCCGGTCGATCGTGGTGACCCACACCCGCGCCGAGGGGGCGGCGCTCGCCTGGGCGGCGGTGGCCCCGGTGAGCCCGGCGGCGACCGAGGCGGTGGCCGCGACCAGAGCTAAAACCCTTCGCTGCATGGCATCTCCGCAATGTAACGAATGAAACAAGAATGTAACGGTGATGCGTCACAGCACAGCATCGGCCCGCACTGATGTCAAGGCGTCCGGGCCGGGGCGCAGGCGCATACTTCCGGGGTGGTTCTCTCGCGGCGCTGGTCGGTCCTGCTCGTGCTCGTCGGCATCTGGAGCTGGGTCATCTGGCCCCGGTTCGCCGTGGCCATCTGGAAGGACGACCGGGCCTTCGACGCCGCCGGCCATCCCACCGCGTTCCTGTGGGTGCACGCGGCGCTGATCGTCGTGTCGCTCACCGCCGGCACGGCCGTCGGCGTGCTCGGCATTCGCGGCTGGCTCGCCGCCCGCGGAACCTTTCGTGGCCCCTCGCAGTAGAAGAGGCATGCGAAGAGCCATCGAGGCGCCCGAGCACGACGTCCGGGCTGACCGTGACTCCCAGTTCCAGGCGTTCATGGGCGGCGCGACACAGCGGCTGTACCGCGTGGCGTACCTGCTCAGCGGGGACGCGGGGGAGGCCGAGGAGCTGACCCAGCACACACTCGTGCGCACGTACACCGCGTGGGACCGGCTGGACGGCGGGGACCCGTACGCGTACGCGCGCAGGATCCTGGTCAACCTGCACAGCGACTGGTGGCGGCGGAGGCGCAAGCGGGAACGGCCCGTGCCCGAGGTGCCCGAACGCACGGCGCCCGGCTCCGATCCGGCCGACGCCGTGCTCGACCGGACCAGCCTGGCCCGCGCGATCCAGCACCTGTCCCGGCGCGAGCGGGCGGTCATCGTGTGCCGCTTCTACCTCGACATGACCGAGCAGCAGACCGCGGCGGAGCTCGGCGTGGCCCTCGGCACGGTCAAGAGCGCCTGCTCGCGGGCACTGCGCAAGCTGCGCGTCGACCCCGATCTCAGCCCGCTCGCACACCACCAGGAGGCGCAGTGATGTACTCGACCGACGACCTGCGCCAGGCCCTGGCCGAGGCGGCCGACGGCCGGACCACCCGGCTCGGCTTCGCCGACGTGAAGCGGGCCGCGAACCGCCGCCGGCCCCGCACCGTGGTGGCCGGCATCGCCATCGCCACGCTCCCCGTCCTCGCCACCGGCGGCGCGCTCGCGCTCGCCCCGGGCGCGCCCGACCTGGCCCCCACGCCCGACGCGCACCCGTCCCCCCTCATGCGGAGCGCCTTCTACGACTCCCCGTCCGCCCCGGCCTCGGCGCCCGCGGCCGGCGACGGCAGCATCCAGCAGTACCCGCCCGACCCCTCGTTCCCGGTGCCGGCGAACGTCCAGCTCATCCACACCGGCGAGCGCTTCGGCTCGCACGAGGAGCTCGTCATGTGGGTGCAGGACGAGGCGAACGGCGTGCAGGGCGGCCTGTTCGACGCCGCGACCGGCCGGCTGCGCACCCTCGGGTACGCGGGCCTGCCCCGCCCCGGCGAGTTCGGCTGGTCCGTGCAGGAGCTCGACGACCGCCAGGGCGGCATCCTCGACTTCGGCGCGTTCGGCGCCGACGACGTCACGGTCAAGGTCAAGGCCCAGGGCAGGACGGCCGAGGCGAAGACCGCGGCGGTCCCCGGCAAGCCGGGCGTGCGCGTGTTCTGGGTGCGCCGCACCGGCGTGCTGGCCGCCCCGACGAGCGCGGTCAACCCCGCGCCGAACGACGCCGTGTTCACCGCGTACGCCGCGGACGGGGCCACGCTCGGCACCACGAAGGAGATCCAGCGCACCGACGACCGGATCAACTTCGAGGACGAGTCCAAGGTCACCGGCGACCGGATGCGCACCGGCATCAGGTTCCCGGACGGCGGGGAGCTGGTCTTCTACTTCGAGGCCAACGCCGCCACGGGCCTGCTGCAGGCCGGCAAGCTCGACGCGGCGGGCAACGTCACGTTCCTCAAGACGCTGACCAACGTGGCCCGCCCGCCGGTCGTGGGCGGCTTCTACCGCGGCATCTTCACCGTCGCCGAGGTCCACGTGCGCGCGGCCATCTATGTCGGCAGCGCGAGCAAGGTCCAGCTGGGCGCCGAGGGCGCGACCGACCGCGGGTCGGCCGCCTGGACCGCGCACCCGGAACTGCGGGTGCTGTGGTGCCGGACGGACAACCAGGTCAACGCCGTCGCCTACGACGACGCCGGCAACGTGGTGGCCGCGACCGACTTCCGCTGACGCCGGTTAACCAGGGGCGGGGGCTTGCCGGTCGGCGGTACATTGGGCCGGCCGGTCGCGGGACTGTCCGCGCGACTTCCGGAACCCGCCTCTGAAGCGATGCTTCGCTGTTCGCACGTCGAACTCCCCGACCGGCGCCATCGTTCCTGCGCGCCGGTTGGGGGAGGCCGTGGAGCTGTCGGAGCTGACCGCGTGTGAGGACGTCGTCATGTTCGTCAACGCCGCCGTCGCCGCGACCGGGCAGCGCGAGTTCTACGGCGACGCCGGCGAGCAGCGCCTGTCGCTGGAGTTCCTGCACGACTACGTGCGCACCAACTACCGCGAGATCTACGCGGCGACCCTCGCGCTCGACATCAACGACGCGAACGCCGCGACCATCGCGCTGGGGCTCCTGCGGACGGCACAGGCGGTACCGTTGCCGCAGCGGAAGCGGGAAGGGGCCCTCGTCGCCGCCCGGCTCGCCCGGATGCCCCCGCAGCGGGTGTACCGCCTGATCGCGGCCCTGCGCGCGGAGGGCATCAACAACCGGCGGACCCGCGCCATCGTGCGGGACTGGGTCGCGGCCCGGCCCGATGTCGCGTTCGACGCGGTGAAGTACCGCCGCGGCCTCACCACCGCCGCCGGCCACGCCCACCTGCGCCTGCCCGCCGAGGTCGGCACCGCGCTGTTCGACTGGCGCCGCCCGGCCCGCTACGAGACCCCGATCCTGGAGAGCTGGCGCAGCGCCCACTACGACGGCCGGGCGCTGTTCGACCTGCCGTACACGGTGGCCGAGGGCCTCGCCTCGACCCGCCGCCGCGACCTCGGCCGGGCCGCCTTCCTGAGCGCGATCGCCCCCCGCCTCACCGAGCTGGAGCGGCTGCGGCTGCAGCGCGCGGGCGCCGCGGTCGACGGCGTCGGCGGGATGGACCTGCGCGCGGTGCCGCTGACCCGGCTGGCCCTGTACGCGCTGGCGCTGCCGCGCCCCGAGCGGGCCCGCCGCCGCGAGGAGCTGACCGACGCCCTGCGCGCGGCCGCCCGCCGGGCCGCCGGACGCCGGGCCGGCACCTGGGGTGACGTGGTCGGGCTGCTCGACGACAGCTACTCGGCGTCGGGCTCGGCGGTGAAGCGGCGCCGGCCCCTCGCCGTGGCGCTCGCCGCGCATTATCTGCTGGAGGCGCTGGCATCGCGGTACCGGACGATCTGGCTCAACCACGAGGGCGACCCGCTGCTCGTGCACCCGGCGGGGGCCACGCCGCTCGGGGAGCGCCTCCTCGACGGGCTCGCCCTGCGGCCCGGCCGCCTCGTGATCGTCTCCGACGGCTGGGACAACGCGCCGCCCGGCCAGGCCGCCGAGGTGCTGCGCGTCTGGCGGCAGCGGCTCGACCCCGGCGGGCAGACGTCGATCGTGCACCTCAACCCGGTGTACGACGCCTTCGAGGTGCGCCGCCTCTCGCCGTTCGTGCCCACGGTCGGCGTGCGCGACGCCGAGGACGCGGCCGTGCTCGTCGAGCTGGCCCGCTTCGCCACCGGGACGGCCACGTTCGCGTCCCTCGCCCTGTTCCTTCAGGATCGCGTCGAGAGGTTCCTGCGATGATCACGGGTCTGCGGACCGGACCCGCCCAGACGTGGGGTGCGGTCCGGCTCGTGCCGCTGCTGCGCGACGAGCCGATCACCGACCTGCGCCTGCACGCCCGGCTGGCCGGTCCCGACCTGTCCATTGTGGACCTCGGTGGCCGCGCGCACTACGTCGCCTACGTCCCGCACGCGTTCGTGGCCACGTGGAGCACGGACGGGACCCCGGCCGCCGCGTACGGCACCCAGCTGCTCGACCCGCGCGAGCCCGGCCTCCCGCGGGTCGCCGGCCTGCGCTTCCGCCGCCGCATGGCCCGCCGCGAGGACCGCACCCGGCTGCGCTTCCTGCCGCTGCACCTGGCCCTGGAGGGCTACCTGGACCTGCAGTTCGGCGGCCCGCCGATCGCCTGGCAGGAGTGGACCCGCGCGGCGGTGACCCGCGGCCTGTCCCCGCGCGTCGAGGAGGCCTACCGCGGCGAGGAGGTCCGCGGCCTGGACGACGCCCTGCGCGTGTTCGAGGTCCACCCGGGCCAGTGCGGGGTCGCGGTGTACCTGGCGGACGCCCTCGCCTCGGTCTTCGCCGTCCCGCACCCGGACGACTACCTGGCCCTGCACCCGACGCTGCTGCACGACTTCTACGGCGAGCTGCTGTACCACTACACCCAGCTCTACCCGGCGGTGGCCGGCTTCGACCAGCCCCTGGACGCCGCCGCCGTGCACACGGTCGACGACCTGCGAGCCGAACTGACCCGGGTCCGCGGCGAGTGGGCGGCGTTCCACAACGAGGTCATGTTCACGGTGCACGCTTCGACGACCCTGCCGGTGTACCGCCTGGGCCGCTTCACCCTGGCCCGTTTCCTCCCGCCGTTCGACCCCGCGACCGACAACCACATCGGCGAAATGATCACGACCCCGGACGGGACGGTGGCGTACCTGAAGACGTTCCGCCTCTCGGCCGCCCAGGCCCGGCGGGGGCACCTGCTGTCCCGGCTGGCCGGGCACGACTGGTCCCTGGACGCGACGGCGGCCTCGCTGGGGACGGACCGGGCGGGGCTGGTGCTGCGGCTGGAGCGGGCCGGCTTCGGCTACCTCCTGCGCCCTGGCGTGGTTCCGGCCCGCTCCTAGTGCCTCCGGGTTCGTTATGTGGATGGGTCAGCGCGATCCGGGCGCGGCCGCGACGGCCGGGCGCGCGGCGCGGGTGCTGCTGACGGCGGTTCAGCGCCGCTCGGGGACGTCCAGCAGGATGTCGGCCAGGGCGCGGTGGACGCGGGACACGCGGGGCGGGGCGGCGTCGACGGTGAGTTCGAGGAGCGGGCCAAGACCCAACTGCGCCGCCGGTACGTCGTGCAGCTCGATCTCCAGCCGCTCGCCGGTCATCCGCCAGCCGCGGACCGCCGACTCCACCCGCTCGCCGATGCCGCTGGAGACCTCGTGCGGCTCCGCCTCCCAGGTGCCGCGTTTGAAGCGCAGCACCGTGCCGGTCTCGCCGGGGCCCTCGGCCAGCGTCAGCGTCATCACGTCATCGATGAATTCGTAGCGTGTGTACGACATCCGCACAATGCGTCACTCTATAGCCACACGCTCACTTCGAGACGGGCCGTAGAGCCGAGATCCAGTGGTACGGGCGGCTTGACCAGTTGGCGGGTGGCGCCCGGGGCCGGGGCGACGTACAGGTACACGCCGCTGACCGGGGGCTTGCTGATGTCGTCGTAGGTGTTGCGCCAGGCGAGCACCGACACCGTGCTCCTGCCCGGCTCCAGGGCGACCGGGTGGGCCGACTGGTTGTGGTGCACACCGGGGACGATCTTGATGTCCTGGACGTCCCTGTCCTTGTCCAGCACGATGACCTCGGGCCGGCCGCTGACCGTCACCGTCGTGCCGCCGCAGTTCGTGACGTGCAGGCTCATCTCGCGGTACCCCATGGCCGCGTCGCCCCGGTCCGCCTCGATCTTGAGCCCGCCGGCCGGGCACCCGACCGGCTCCTCCAGCGCGGAGGGCGACGCCGAAGGCGGAACGCGGGTCGGCAGCGTGTTCTGCGGCTCGGTGCCGGGCTGGGCGCACCCGGCCAGCAGGACCAGCGTGAGCAGCGGGAACCAGCGGATCCTCACGACTCCAGCACCGCCGGCGTCAGATCCGCCAGGGAGGCCACGCCGGCCAGGCCCATCGTCAGGTCCAGCTCCGCGATCACGTTCTCGATCACCTGGCGTACGCCGTCCGCGCCGTCCAGCGCCAGGCCGTACAAATGCGGCCTTCCCAGCAGGCAGGCATCGGCGCCGAGGGCCAGGGCGACGAGCACGTCGGCGCCCGTGCGGATCCCGCTGTCGAAGAGCAGGGTCGGCCCGGCGCCGACGGCGGCCCGGATCGCCACGAGCGCGTCGAGGGCGGCCACGGAGCGGTCGACCTGGCGGCCGCCGTGGTTGGACACCACGATGCCGTCCACGCCGGCGTCGAGGGCGCGGCGCGCGTCGTCGGGGTGCAGGATGCCCTTGAGCAGGATCGGCAGCCGCGTCCGGCCGCGCAGGGTCTCCAGGTGGGCCCAGCTCAGGCCCGGGTTCGAGTAGATGTCCAGGAACGTCTCGACGGCCGCCCGGGGCTCCCGCGCGGTGAGGTTGGCGAGGAAGCCGCCCGGGTGCTCGCGGGCGATCGAGAACAGCGTGCGCAGCGCGCCGAGGGTGACCTCGGGCTTGGCCGCCGGTTGCGCCGCGCGCTCGCGCACGATCTCCATGAACCGCGGATCCGACGTGTACTGCGCGATGCCCTGCCCCCGCGCGAACGGCAGCGAGCCGAGGTTGAGGTCCCGCGGCCGCCACCCGAGCATCGTGGTGTCCAGGGTGACCACGAGGGCGCGGGCCCCGCAGTCCTCGGCCCGCCCGATGAGCGAGTCGACCAGCGGCTCGTCCGTGGACCAGTACAGCTGGTACCAGAACGGCGTGTCGCCCATCGCCTTCGCGGTGCGCTCCATGGGGCTGCAGCCCTGGTTCGAGAAGACGTACGGCACGCCCGCGGCCGCCGCCCCCTGCGCGATGAGCACGTCGCTGTCCCGCCGGATCAGCGCCCCGGCTCCCACGGGCGCGAGCAGCAGCGGCGCCCGCAGGGGCGTGCCGGCCACCTCGGTGCGCAGGTCCCGCTCGGTGCTGCCGGTCAGCATCCGGGGCACGACCCGGCGGCGCGCGAACGCCTCCCGGTTGGCGCGCATGGTGGCGCCCTCGCCGGCTCCCCCGGCCACGTAGGCCCAGGCCCGCGCGGACATCCGGCGGCGCGCCCGCTCCTCCAGCTCGGCGGCGTCGGTGGGCACGGACGGCCGGCGCCCGAGCGCACCCTGCCGGTAGACGACGCCCTGCCGGGCACGGCCGATGTTCACGGACGGCACGGTACCCTTCGGCGGGTGGCCCTGCCGACCCAGGACGAGCTGCGGGACGCGACCTGCGTGGCGTGCCCGGGCCAGTCCCTGCCGCTGGGCGCCTTCGACGTGGCGGAGCGCCCGGGCCCCGGCATCCCGTACTCCCCCGTGCTCGGCCACCGGGTGGACGCCGCGACCGGCACGCCCACCTGTGTGCACCCGTACCGGGTCGCGGTGCCGCCGGGGGCCTACCGCTCGGCGGGCGTCGCGCTGCCGCGGCACGCCGCGCCGCCGGCCGCGCCGACCGGCCCCGACCTCGAGCTGCCGGACGACCCGACGCTCCTCGAAGCGTGGCTGGTCGCCGTGGTCCGGGCCGCCCCGGCCGCCGCGCTCGGCCCCGCGCTGCGCCGCGCGGAGGCGACCGCCCGCACCCGGTTCCCGGACGGCGACGTCGTCACCGCCCTGCGCCGGGTCCTGGCCACCGAGATCAGCTGACCTGCGGGTCGGTGGTCACCTGCACGCTCACCCCGTGCCCCGCCACCGTGCGCACGGCGCGGGCGATCGGGTCCTCGGCGGCGATCCGGCCCAGCAGGAAGCGCGCCTGCACCGCCTGGCGGCCCAGCACCGCCCCGGCCGTCTCGGTCGCCCACAGCAGCACCCCGAGGTCGAGGTCCGGGTCGAGCGCCGGGCCGCGGTCCAGGGCGGCCAGGACCCGCTCGCGCACCTCGGCGTCGAAGCCCGGGCGGACCGACTCGTTGGACGAGTGGTACGTGGACTGCTGCCCGTAGCGCCCCATCAGCCGCCGCCGGGTCGCGACGGTCTCCACGACGTCGGAGCCGAGCTCGGTGAGCCACGTGTCGACGCGCCGGGGCGGGGCGGCGGCGAGGCGGGCGAGCACCGCGTCGAGGTACCGATCCCCCGTCGCCTCCCCCACCACCCGCAGGACGTGCCCGGAGGTGTCGATGCAGCCGGCCCGGCGCAGGTCCATCAGGGTCGCGGCGGCCAGCGCGGCCGGGAACACCCGCAGGTCGGTGCGGCGGCGCTGGTCGCGCGGGGAGAAGCTCACGTCGAACAGGTCGTCGGCCAGCCGCCCCGGCCCGGACAGCGGCCCCATCGGCAGCGGCGTGCCGCGCCGCTGCAGGAGCCCGAACCCGACGAGCAGCTCGACGAGCGCCGGCACCTCGTCCGGGTCCTCCGCCGCCGCGCGCACGGTCCGCGCCACGCCGGCCGGTTCGAGGCGCAGCGGGCGCGACCAGGCGTGCGTGTACTCGGCGCGACCGGCCGCCACCAGCGCCGCCACGACGAAGTCGATCGCGGTCGTCGACTCCGGCCCGTCCGGGTCCTCCTCGAGCAGGCTCACCGCCCGGTCCAGGCCGCCGACCCGCTTGAGCCGCGCCACGTCCAGCCTCGCCTCGGCGCGGGCGGCCGCCGCCACCACGTCGTCGAAGTCCGGGGTGCGCAGGGTCGCCATCAGCAGCCCCGGGTCGGCGAGGAGTTCGACGGCCGGTCGCTCCTCCCCGGGTGTACCGGACGTGCCTCCCGCCAGCCGCGCCACCCGGACCTCCAGGGACGGGTGCGTGTCGAACGGTCCGGGTGAGGACGGGCGCGCCGGGGCGAGGCGCGGGTCGCGCTCGAACCGCAGCAGCACGTCCTGTGGCTCGTACCCCTCCGTGCGGGCCCACCCCGCATAGCTCGCGATGAGCAGCTCCCACGTCGCGCTCAGCGGGCCGAGGTCCTGCAGCGCCGCGGCCAGGGCGTCCGGTCCCGCCACCCGGGCCGCCAGGTCGTCGGCCTCCAGCTCGGTGCGGCGGCGCACGGCGAGGGAGACGGCGGCGTAGGGCGCGGCGTACAGCGCGAGCACGAACCCGGCCGGCCCGGCGTCGGCGATCGTGCGGGTCATGGCCTGCATGCCGCGGTACGTGATGGCGGCCAGGCCCGTGTGCCGGCGCGAGTAGTGGGCCAGCTCGTGGGCCAGCACCGCGCGCACCCGGGCGACCGGCCAGACCAGCAGCAGCGGCGCGCCGACGAGCAGCACCCGCCGCCCGGCGCGCAGGCCCAGCGCGCCGGTGTCCTGCCAGACGGCCGCGTTCACCGCCGCGACGAGCCGGATCTCGTCCGGCGGGCGGGTGCCGGCGAGCTTCGCCAGCTCCCGGGTCTGCGCCCACAGCCCCGGCGCCTGGGTCTCGTCGACCGCCACCCCGTCGCGCGGCGGCGGCTCGCCGGAGCTCAGCAGCGCCGCCGCCCCGGGCACCAGCAGCGCGACGGCGAGCGCGCCGAGGGCCAGGGCGCCCGCCTGCGCGTCGGGCGAGCCGGGGTCGATCAGCAGCAGCCACACCGCGACCCATCCGACCGCGGCCGCGAGCGCGGCGCCGAGCACGTAGAAGCCGGCGAGCATGGCCACCGCCAGCGCCGCCCGCAGTTGGACCAGCACGCCCCCGTCCACGCGCACAGGGTGACACCGCCGCGCCACCAAGTAGGGTACGAAGACATGAGCAGCGTCTTTACGAAGATTCTCGCCGGGGAGCTCCCCGCGCGGTTCGTGTGGCAGGACGACGACGTCGCCGCGTTCCTGAGCATCGCGCCGCTGCGGCCCGGGCACACGCTCGTGGTGCCCCGGCAGGAGGTCGACCAGTGGACCGCGGCGGACCCGGCCCTGTTCGCCAGGTGCACGGCGGTCGCCCAGACGATCGGGCGGGCGGTGCAGCTGGCCTGGGACGCGCCCCGCGTGGGCCTGGTGGTGGCCGGCTTCGAGGTACCACATCTGCACTTCCATGTCTTTCCGACCTGGGGCATGGAGGACTTCGACTTCGGCCGGGTCGACCAGAACCCGGATCCGGCCGCGCTGGACGAGGCCGCGGACAGGATCCGCACGGCGCTCAAGGCCCTGTAGCGGCGCGTGCGGCTCACGTTCGACGGCTGGATCGCCGGGATCGGCACGGCGAGCGGGACCCGGCTCGTGCTCGGGCACTGGCCGCGCTCGCCGTTCGGGCCGGTCAGCGACGTCATGGTGGAGCGCGACGACGGGCACCGGGTGCTGCTCGCGCCGACGCCGGAGCTGGCCGAATTCATCGACGCGACGTACGGGTTCGACGAGGTCCGCATCACGCCCGTCGACGTCGGTCCGGCATGGACGGTCGCGGCCGGGCCGCTGAGCCTGCGCTTCGACGTCGGACGGCGGGGCGGGCTGGGGTGGCTGCTGCGTGCGGTACCGGCGAAGGTGGCGCGGCACCCGAACTGGGTGCGGCTGGTGGACCTGCCGGCGCGGCTGGTGATGCCGGGCGTGCGCACCCACGGCAGCGCGGGCCGGGGGCGCCGGGAGTGGTACGGCGTGCGCGACCTGCACCCGATCACCGGCGCCACCGCCGCGTGGGAGGGGCGGGACCTCGGGCCGCTCACCGGCGTCGAGCCGCCGGTCCGGTTCGGGTTCGGGTCGACACCTCGCCACCCGTCGTTGGCCCGGATCACCACCACCGTCGATGTGCCGGACACCCGGCCGCCCTAGGCTCCCCGCCCGTGACGTTCGACCTCTGGGGCGCGGCCTACCAGATCATGGACGGACGCTGCTCCGGCGACGGGTTCCGCGCGTTCCGGAGCTGGCTCGCCGTCACCCTCGACCGCGACACGTACGAGCGGGTCCTGGCCGAGCCGGACACCCTCGCCGACGTGCCCGCGATCCGGCGCCTGGCCGGTCGCGAGACCCGCGACTGGGCCGCTGACGAGTGGCCGCAGGCTTTCGCTGAAGCGGGCCCGGACGAACCCCCCGCCGGGCAGCCGTGGGACTTCGACGACCCCCGCGAGGTGGCCCGCCGGCTGCCGCGGCTGGGACGGATGTTCCCGCGCATCGGCGAGGTGCACGAGCGCGGGAACGTCCACTGGGCCAACGGTTAGGCCCTGCCGGCGAAGGGCTTCAGCAGGCGTTGCTGCGGAAGTCCGACACCGCGATCCCGGAGAACCCGCAGGTGAACGGGGTGAACCGGGCGTCCTGGCTGACCCACCGCTTGAACCACGAGACCATCGCCCGCGAGGCCGTCGCGTTCGTGGACTGCGGGAAGAAGTGGCTCTGCCCGGTCAGCTCGACGTAGGTCTTCGGGCCGGCCAGGGTGTTGTAGAACGGGATCGAGTGGCTCGACACCGGGGCGATGGTGTCGGACTGGCCGCCCACGATGAGCACCGGCTCGCTCACGTTGTTCCAGGTCTTGTCCGAGTTCCAGGGCGCCAGCGGGACGCCCGCCTTGACCAGCCCGGACGTGTCGGCCGCGAGGGCCTCGAGCGTGCCGCCGCCGCCCATGGAGTGCCCGGCGACGCCGCGGCGGCTGCCGTCGACCTTGCCCCGGACCGCGGTCGGCGACGTGTTCACCGCCCAGTTGAGCGCGGCGAGCAGCTGGTTGCCGCGGCTGGCCGGCTGGTCGTACAGCGTGTTGGTCTCGATGCCGACCACCACGAAGCCCCAGGAGGCCAGGCGCGGCCCGATCCAGGACAGGCTCGACCAGGTGGCGGTGAACCCGGGCGAGACGGCGATCACCGGGTAGCGGCCGGTGGCGGTCGGGTAGTAGACCCGTCCGCCGCCGAACCCGGAGACCGTGCTGGAGATGCTGGCCGAGGTGGTGGCGAAGCTGCCGTTGCCGGTGATGTTCGACGAGGTCGGGGCCTGACCGATCTCGTCGGCGAGCGCCGGGGTCGCGACGGCCGCGACGCCGCCGGCCATGAGGGTGAGAAGGAGCCCGGCCCGCAGGACGAGCCGAATGGCGGGGGTGTTTCGCACCGGTGTCTCCCGATCGACGAGGGATACTTCGATGCGCGTCAGTGTGTCCAGGTCGGGACCGGCTCCGGATCCGTGAAATCGCCAGTCCCTCGGTTTCGCCTTTTCTCAGCCGAGGAGGCCGGCCAGCTGACCTTCCCAGCCCTCGGTGTGGATCGCGCGGCCGGCGAAGCGCTCGCGCAGCACCCGCAGGGCGGGGAGGCGCTGGGCGGCCTTGCGGTACTCCGAGGCGGCCGAGTCCGCGTCCGCGGCGATCCCCTCGACGCGGAAGCCGAGCAGGTCCAGGGCCCGGTTGAGCTGGGCCGCCTGGTCGGTGTCGCGGCAGGTGAACACGTAGGTGGCATGGTCGGGCGCGTTGAGCACCTCGTACACCAGCCGCCCGGACGGGGTCAGGCACAGCAGGAAGGCGAGCACGGCCGGGTCGGTGCGATCGGTCAGCGCCGCGTAGTCGGTGTAGGCGGGCGTCACCGGCTGGTGCGGGAAGACCTGGCGGGGCAGGTGCGGGCCGTTCTCGTAGCCGCCGCCACCCATCGCGCCCAGGCCGAGCAGGCCGAACGCGAGGCCGGGGCCGTAGGTGTCGAACGGGCCGTCGAAGCCGGACACCATCCCGGCGGCGAACATGCCGGGCAGCCCGGGCGCGAACGAGCCCGCGTGCGCGTCGTGGTCGAGCACCGGCGGCCGGGCGGAGTCGCGCCAGGGGCCGGCGCCGGAGCCTGCCCGCTGTACCGACGCGGTCTGTTTGAACCCGAGCCACACCTGCCCCAGCCCGAGCAGCTGCCGGGCACCCGCGACCCGCTCCGGGCGGCAGGCGGCCTCCAGCAGGGCGGGGAACACGGTGGGCTCGACCGCCTCGAGGGCCTCGCGCGGCGCGGCCAGCCCGTCCCGGAGCAGCCCGGCGACCGAGCGCAGCGCGACCGGGCCCAGGCCGGGCAGCAGCGCCGCGAGGAAGTGGCTGGTGCGCCCGCCCGCGGCGGCCGTGCGGGCCTGCAGCAGGTCCAGGAACTCGCTCGTGCGGCGGGCCAGCCGGCCCACGGCGATCGGCGGTCTTCCCGGGACGCTCAGCCCGATGGTGTACCCCGTGCCGTCCGTCGTCACCGCCTGGATGAACGGGTACGGCAGCTTCTCCGCCAGTCCCGCCTCGGGCACGATGACCAGCGCGTCGTCGTACAGCCGCAGCTCGGCCGGGACGCCGTCGACCCAGCCGGGAAAGGCCGTCGCCGTGCCGATCCCGTCGTTCCCGGTGTCGGCGACCCGCGCCTCCGACAGTTCCGCGAGCAGCTGGGTGCGCATCACCCCGAGCCGGCTCAGTTCCAGCCGGGCGCCGTCGGAGAGCAGGAGCTGCACGACGTACGGCTGCGGCTCCCGCACCTCGACGACGTCCCCGGGCGCCACCCGCAGGACGGTCCCCTGCTCGGGCGTCACGACCAGCGCGCCGCCGGCCATCTCGGCCGAGCCGTCGCCCTCGTCGAGCAGCGCCCCGCCGTCGGCGATGAGGCGGTAGCGCATGTCAGGCCGTCGACGTGCCGCACTCGGCGCAGAACATCGCGCCGGGCTGGGTCGGCGTGCCACAGTTGCCGCAGAACCGCTTCTGCTGCTGCGGCGCGGCCGCGAGCGGGGTTCCGCAGTGCTGGCAGAACTTGCCGCCGCCGGTCTCGTTCATGCACGAGGGGCAGCGCCCGACGGCCTGGTCCCGGTAGTTGACGTCCCGCGTCCAGTCCACCTGGTTGATGTGCTCGTGCAGCTGGTTGACCTGGGCCGCGGCCTGCATGCCGGCGATCTCCTGGTCCAGCCGCGGCGCGCAGCTGGTGCACAGCCCGCGCTCGTGGTTCCAGCACACCTGCTGGCAGACCCACTGCCCGCAGCGGTGACACTGGGTGAAGTAGACCTGCATCTCCTCGGCCGCCTTGGCCAGGGCCTTGTCCCGCGTCGACCCGCGCAGCCCGTCGCGCATCCACTGCGCGTCCCAGCCGATCTGCGAGGCCTTGTTGCCGACCTCGCCGCCGAGCAGGTCGCCGCCCATGCGCAGCAGCTTCCCGCCGAACCCGGTCACGGAGTGCTGGAAGGAGGAGCTGTAGCCGTTGCCGCAGCGCATGCAGTTGAACTCGAACTGGTACCCCTCGCGGGTCGAGTGGTCCGAGTAGTTGTTGGTGAACGGCACCATGCCAGACATCGGCGACAAACCCCTTGTTCGAGAGCAACCAGTCTTCCATCTTTTTTGTACCCGCCGCCCGCCATCGGCATGATCGGCAAGTCGGTCATATGACATCGCCTGATCGGCGCCGCCCGTCGCCGCTGACCAGCGCAACCGTCACGCGCCACTGCATGGTTCCAGCAGTGCCGGCGCACAACCACTCGGTCGCCACTGCCAGCGCCTGCCCCCATCAGCTCCTCGGGCGTCGTCATCGCGCGGCCCCGTCCTCGGGCGTGGTCGTCGCGCGGTCCCGTCCTCGGGCGTCGTCGTCACGCGGCCCCGCCGACGTCGATGCGCAGGCCGGGGCGGGCGACGGCGATCGGGCCGGTCCAGCCGGCGTCCGCGGCCGCGCTCAGGAAGGCGGCCGGGTCGCGGCCCGGCCACAGGTGGGTGAGCCACAGCGCGCCCACGCCCGCGCGGGTGGCCGCCGCGGCCGCGTCCCGGGCCGAGCTCAGCCGGCCCAGGTGGCGCGCGGGGACGGCGTCCGCGTAGGTCGCCTCGGCCAGCAGCAGGTCGGCGCCCGCCGCGAGCGTGTCCAGGGCCGGATCGGGGCCCGCGTCGCCGGTGTACGCGACGGTGGCCCCGCCCGCCGCGATGCGCAGGCCGGCGTTGGGCACGAAGTGGGGCAGGGCGGCGGTGCGGATGGTGAACGGCCCGGCGGTCAGGGTCGCGCCCGGCGCGAACGGCCGCAGCGCGTAGGCGCCGTCGACCAGGCCGGGCTCGTCGAGGGCCAGCACGGCATCGAGCGCGCCCTCAGGAGCCAGCAACGGCAGCGGTTGTACCGTTTGAGCCCCGCCCAGCGCCCGCGCCCGCAGCAGCGGGTTGACGTCCGCGCAGTGGTCGGGGTGGCCGTGCGTGACGACGACCGCGCCGATCGCGGCGGCGCCCCAGCCGGCCAGCACCGCCTGCGCGGTGGCGTAGCCGGGGTCGACGAGCAGCACGAAGCCGTCGTGCTCCAGCACGTAGCCGGAGCAGCCCGCTTCCGGCGTGGGGTAGGCACCGGCGCCGCCGATGACGTGCAGCCGCACGTCCGGAGCCTACCCCGCCGGGCGGGTCAGGCGGTGATCGTGGGCCAGGCGAAGGCGAGCAGCGCGCACGCGGCGGCGAGACACGCGAGATTCACGCCACGCACCGGAACGGGCAGCGCGGCCACGACGAGCAGGATGATGGCGATGAGGTAGAGCACGGCCTGAGCCGACATGACAGCCTCCGGGGTGGGGGTTCGGACTGGTCGATGCATACCCCCGGCACCGTCCACATGAAACACTCGAGGAGCGCGCGATGCCCGAAGCCGGTCAGCCCCTGCGCAAGCTGGGCTTTCTCACCATCGGCCTGTTCGACCCCGCCGACCCGGCGGCCGGGCACGAGTCGACGCTGGAGGTGATCGCGCTCGGCGAGCGGCTCGGGTTCGACAGTGCGTGGCTGCGGCATCGCCATCTGCAGTACGGGATCAGCTCGCCCCTCACCGTGATCGCCGCCGCCTCGCAGCGCACCTCGCGGATCGAGCTGGGGACCGCGGTCACGCCGCTGGGGTGGGAGAACCCGCTGCGGCTGGCCGAGGACCTGGCGACCGTGGACCTGCTGTCCGGCGGGCGGCTCAACCCCGGCCTGAGCGTCGGGCCGCCGCTGCAGTGGGAGCACGTGCAGCGCGCCCTGTACCCGGACACGGCCGACGCCGAGGACTTCACGTACACGCGGGTGGAGCGGCTGCTGTCCCTCGTCGGCGGGGAGCCGGCCAGCGACTTCTCCGGCGCCGAGGGCTTCGAGGTCTTCTCGAACCGCGTCGAGCCGCACTCGCCGGGGTTGCGGGGGCGCATGTGGTACGGCGGCGGCAGTCTCCGCTCCTGCCAGTGGGCCGGCGCGCACGGGATGAACCTGCTCACCAGCAGCGTGGTGAAGGCCGAGGACCCGCACGACGCGGCCCCGGACTTCGCGGCCATTCAGCTGGCCCAGGTACGGGCCTTCCGCGCCGCCCACCCCGACGGCGCGCAGGCCCGCGTGTCGCAGGGCCTGGTCGTCATCCCCACCGACAGCGCGACGCCGGCGCAGCGGGAGAAGTACGCGGCGTACGCCGAGCAGCGCACGCCGCGCACGTTCAAGCCGCAGGGCCCGGCGCGGATGATGTTCGCGCCGGACCTGGTGGGGCCGGCGGCGGAGATCGCCGAGCGGTTGCACGCGCACGCCGCGTTCCGGGAGATCGACGAGGTGGCGTTCGCGCTGCCGTTCACCTTCGAGCACGAGGACTACGTGCAGATCCTGACCGACATCGCCACCCACCTGGGCCCGGCCCTCGGCTGGCGGCCGGCCGCCGCGTAGGCCACGGCTCACCGCCTCCAGCGTTCCGGCGCCGGGCAGGACGGCGACTTCGGCACGGTCCGGCACTCGGGCCGGCAGTCCTGGCCGGCGGCGCATCGGCCACGGCTCACCGCCTCCAGGGTTCCGGCGGCGGGCAGGACGGCGACTTCGGCACGGTCCGGCACTCGGGCCGGTAGTCCGGGCGGGCGGCGTCCCAGGCGGCGCGGTAGATCTCGGCGCCGCCGGCGTCGTAGGCGACCAGTTCGGCGTTGCGGTGGACGCCGTCGGCGATCAGGCCGAAGGCGCCGTGCTCGATGCGGGCCGCCGTCGTGCGGCCGTCGCCGTGTTCCAGGACGAGCCTGACGACGCGGTCCGAGACCCGGCCCGCGAGCGTCACCGTGCCGCCGTCGACCTCCGTCGAGCCGCCCAGCAGGCGCTCGACCGGGCCCGGCACGGTCGTCGGGTCGATGAAGCCCTGGGTGTCGAAGCCGCCGCCCCGGCCGGGGTCGTCGACGCGGTCGAAGGAGCAGGAGAGGTAGCCGGTGTGGTTGATGTACAACAGGAACGCCCGCTCGCCGTCCGACCCGGCGACGGCCAGGTCGGGCGGGTCCACCGGCAGCGGCTGGTAGTGGCTGCGGTTCCAGTCCAGGCACGCCGCGGTCGCCTCCTGCAGCTGCGGCAGCGGCTCGTCCGGCCCCATCGCGATGACCGCGGGACCGTGGGCCCGGCCGCCCCAGATGAGCGCGGGGAGCAGCAGCACCAGCACGACCGCGGCGGCCGCGGCCACCACCCAGCGCCACCGGTACGGGGCCGGGAGAGCAGGACGGGTCGCGGCCACGAGGTCGGCGCGCATGCGGGTGGCGGTCGCGACGGGCAGGTCTCGTTCGGCGGGCGGGTTCATGCTTCCTCCTCCTGCAGCAGGGTGCCGAGCCGGGCCCGGGCGCGGCTCACCCGGGAGCGCATCGTGGCCGGGGCGACCCCGACGGCCGCCGCGGCGTCCACATAGGACAGCCCGGACCACAGGCAGAGCGCGACCGCCTCGCGCTGGGCCCGGGGCAGGCGGCGGACCTGGCGCAGGATGGCGCGCATCCGGTGCTCGTCGTCGAGCCGGGCCGCGACCTCGTCGGCGGGGTCGGCCTCGTCGGGTGGGGGCGGTACCCGGTGCAGCAGGGCAAGGCGGCGGCGCAGGGCCCGCCCCTCGCCGCGGGCGGTGTTGCCGGCCACGACGAGCAGCCAGGGCAGCACCGCGCCGCCGGCCGGTTCGACCTCGCCACGGCGGCGCCAGGCGACCAGGAAGGTGGCCTGGGTGACGTCCTCGGCCGCGGCCCAGGAGCCGGTCAGGCGGAAGGCATGGTTGTAGACGGCCCGGGCGTGCCGGTCGAAGAGCCGCCCGAAGGCGTCGCCGTCGCCCTCCCGGCACGACGCCCAGAGCTCACGGTCGGAGGGCTGCAACTGGGTGCTCACACCTGTTCATGTCCGGCACCGCTCCCCGTGTTGCATCGCGGTATTCGTGATGCTATTTCGGACATTTCGGAAATGCCGGGAAGTGCGAGCTTCCGCCACAGCGAGTTCGCCATCGGCGGCGGCGCCGATGGCCCGGTCATGGCGAGGAACAACGCGCGCCGAAACGCGAATCGCCCCGGGGTCGGAAACCCCGGGGCGATGCGAGCGCGAAAGCGATCAGCCGTTGAGCGGCCGCCGGCCGATCGCGATGACCGACTGGCCGAAGGGCGGGCGGAAGCCGCGCTCCATGAACCGGGTCAGCGGCGCGACCGTCGTGTCGTAGAACTTGACCATCGGGCCGGGGCCGGGCATCTGCTTGAGGAGGCAGGTCGACACGTAGTACCCGATGAGGCCCAGCGAGTTCGCGTAGTGCAGCTTCACGACCTCGAGGTTCGCGGCGTCCATGGCCGCGCGCATCGTCTTCTTCGTGTAGCGGCGCACGTGGCCGGTGGCGATGTCGGCCGGGCCCATCGCGAACGGGAAGGCCGGCACCACGTTGATGACGTAGCCGCCCGGGCGGACCAGCGAGCGCATGGTGCGCAGGCCGCCGATGTCGTCGTCGATGTGCTCGAGCACGTTGTACGAGATCGCGGCGCTGTGGTCCGCGCTCACGTCGCTCGGCAGCAGCAGCTCGCGCACGGAGACGCCCGCGTGGTCGGAGAACCGCTCCTTGAGCGCCACGATGCGGCTGTGCTCCGCCTCGGTCAGCGTCATCTTCTCGGTGTGCTCGAGCCACTCCGCGGCGTAGTCACCGAGACCGGCGGACACCTCGATCGGGTGGTCGCCGAGGTAAGGCGTCGCGAACGCCACGAACCACTTGCGATGGTTCTTCGCCATCGCCAGACCCTCGAGCACCTCCGACTGGATGGCCTGGTCTCCGAGGATTGCCGCGTCCGGATTCGGCACTCTGCACCCCTACGTGAATACTGATCATGTCTGGCAGAACTGGCGTAGTGTATCGGCGTTGATAGTCCCCCGCCAGCCCCTGCGGCGCACTTCGAGCGGCAACTATGGTGTCACCGTGAAATTCGGGGAGAAGACCCACGGGGTCCGGGCCGCGGCGCTCGCGCTGCTCACTTATGTCGCGTGCGCCATCCTGGTGCTCCAGCACCTGTGGGCCGATCCACAAGGCCGGATGTTCGCCGACAACGGTCAGGATCAGATCTTCTTCGAGTGGGTGCTGACGCATGCGGCACGCCTCTTCACTCACGGTGACAACCCGTTCTTCACCGATCAACTCAATGCGCCAGCCGGCGTCAATCTCATGGCCAACACTTCCGTTCTCGGACTCGCATTACCGTTGGCTCCGATCACGTTACTGTTCGGTGCGGGCGTCACGTTGGTGCTCATGGACACCATCGCCCTCGCCGGCACCGCGGCCGCGTGGTATTTCATTCTTTCCCGGCATGTTGTCACATCCCGAACGGCCGCGTATGTGGGTGGCCTGTTCTGCGGCTTCGCCCCGTCGATGATCTCGCAGAGCACTGCGCACCCGAACATCGCCGGGCAGTTCCTGATCCCGTTCATCGTCTGGAATGTCCTGCGGCTGCGCGAGCCCGGCCCGGTCTGGCGGCGCGGCCTGGTGCTGGGCGCCGTGGTGCTGTACCAGTGCTTCATCAACGAGGAAGTCCTGTTCCTCACGGCCGTGGCGCTGTTCGTGTTCCTGGTCGCCTACCTGCGCCCGCGGGAGTACCTGCCGGCCGGCCGCTCGGCCCTGCCCGCCCTGCTCGTCGGCGGCGTCGCGGCCGGCGCCCTGCTCGCCGTGCCGCTGTACCACCAGTTCTTCGGCCCGCAGGCGTACCACGGCCTGCCCGATTTCGTGCACGGTTTCAGCAGCGATCTCGCGTCGTTCAAGGAGTTCAGCCGCCGTTCGATTCTCGCTCCCGACGATCTGTCGACGATCGACAAAATGGGCGGCCCGACGGAGGAGAACACGTTCTTCGGCTGGCCCATGATCGGCCTGATGCTCGCCACCACCGTGGCCCTTTGGCGGCACCGCGCGGCCCGTGCCCTGGTCATCACCGCGGCGCTGTTCGCGGTGCTCTCGCTCGGCACGACGATCAAGTACAAGGGCCACGAGACCAGCTGGCACGGCCCCTGGAAGTGGGTCCACGAGCTGCCGCTGTTCGACTCCGTCGTGCCGACCCGGCTGGGCCTGGTGCTGGCCCCGCTCATCGGCGTGCTGCTGGCCATGCTCGTCGACCGCCACGTCATGGGGGCGAAGGCCCTCGACCCGGCGAAGTCCACCGAATCGGACGGATCCGCCGGTACCGCCGGCAGCCCCCACCCCACCGACACGCCAGACGATTCCACCGAAACGGCCGACACCCCCGACGGCGGCACCGGCGGCGGCCGCGCGAAGGTCCCGGCCGGCGTCCTGGTCGCCGAGGAGTCCGCGATGCCGGATTCGCCCGAAGGCGCGGTCGACGTCAAGACGGACATCCGCCGCCCGGACCCCGAGGAGACGACCCGGGCCTCCCGCTGGCTGTGGGCCGTGGCGCTGATCGTCGCCCTGGTCCCGCTGATCCCGACCCCGCAGCCGGCCTCCGAGCGCTCGGCGATCCCGGCCTTCTTCGCCACCGGCAGCTGGCGTGCGGAGATCCCGGAGAACGGCGTGGTGGTGGCCCTGCCGCTGGGCTGGTGGGAGGGCCTCGACGCGATGCGCTGGGGCACCGAGAACAACCTGGAGTTCCGCGTGGCCGGCGGCTACTTCCTCATCCCGAACGAGGACGACCCGGAGAAGTCCGCCGTGTTCAACGCCAAGGTCCGCCCCACCATGGAGCTGATCAACGCCGTGGCCGGCGACGGCACCGTCCCGCAGGTCACGCCCGACCAGGTCGCCCAGGCCAAGGTCGACCTCGCGTACTGGCAGGCCGACGCCCTCGTCCTGCCCGACCAGCACGCCAACAGCGAGGCCGTCCGCCAGACCGCCGACCAGCTCTTCGGCCCGGGCAAGCACGTCGCCGACGTCTGGGTCTGGAAGATCACCCGCTGACGGCCGGGGAGCCCGGGCCGCCCCGGGCTCCCCCCAGGTCAGCCGTTCCAGTCGACGAGCTGCACGATCACGCCGTTGGGGTCGCGCACCTGGAAGGCCCGCTCCCCCCACTCCTCGGTCGTGAGCGGCATGGTGATCGCCACCCCCGCCCCCTCCAGCCGCGCCAGCTCCCCTTCGAGGTCGTCGACCACGAACGCGAGGATCATCCCCGCGGCATGCACGTCCCGCTGCTCCACCGGGAGCGTCGCGAGCCCGCACCGCAGGAAGACGACGTTCAGCCCCACATCGTCCCGGGCCAGCGAGGCGAACCCGTCGGCCGCCAGCTCCTCCCGAAACCCGAAATGCTCCTGCAGAAACCGGCTGGACCCGGCCACGTCCCGCACGTTCAACGACACCGCCGACGCACTGACCCGCACTGCTGACCTCCCGCGACTCGAAAACCCTCTACAGTGTAGAGAGATTCCCCGCGAGCGACAACGCCCCAGGTCAAACACCTGAACCGCGCCCAGCGCGCGCCGCAAGTCAGGCGCGCCCAGCGCGCGCCGCAGGTCAGGCGCCCAGCCCGCGCCGCAGGTCAGGCGCCCAGCGAAGCCAGCAGCTCGGCGAACGTCTCGGCCGGCATGATCTCGATGCCGAGCTCCTCCGCCTTGGCCGCCTTCGAGCCCGCGCCCTCCCCCACGACGACGAGGTCGGTCTTCTTCGACACCGAGCCCGACGACCGCCCGCCCAGCCGCTCCACCGCCTCGTTCCCCTCGTTGCGCGTCAACCCGGGCACGGACCCGGTCACCACCACGGTCATCGGCGACCCGTCCTCCTTCTGCAGCGGCAGCCGCACCCCGTCGTCAGCCGCGCCCCCGGCCGCGTCCGCAGAAGGGGCGCCGGCAGCCGCCCGCGGCCGGAACCCGGGCTCCGCCATGTTGACCCCGCGCGCGGCCAGCCGTTCGATCACCGGCCGCAGCTCGGCCAGCTCCGCCGCGATCGTCACCGCCCGCTCCGGGCCGACCGCCTCGACCTCCTGCAGGTCCAGCGGCGTCGCGGCCACCAGCGCCTCCATCGAGCCGAAGTGCGCGGCCAGCCGGCGGGACATCGAGCGGCCGGTCATCCGCACGCCGAGGCCGGTCAGCACCCGGCCCAGCGGCTGCGCCTTGGAGGCCTGGATGGCGTTGACGAGCTTGGCCGCCGACACCTCGCCCATCCGCTCGAAGGTCATGAGCGTCGGGGCGTCCAGGTCGTAGAGGTCGGCCGGGTCCGTCACGCGCCCGGCGTCGATGAGCATGTCGATGATCTTTCCGCCGAGGCCCTCGATGTCCATGCAGTCGCGGCTCGCGTAGTACGACAGGGCCTCCCGCGCGCCGCAGGCCCGGCCGGTGGTGCAGCGCCAGCGCTTCTGGGTGCGGTCGATCTCGCCGCCGCAGCGGGGGCAGGTGACCGGCGGTTCGAACGGCTCGGCGTCGGCCGGGCGCTCGTCGAGCTTGGCCCCGGTGATCTCGGGGATGACGTCGCCGGCGCGGCGGACGAAGACCGTGTCGCCGGGGCGGACGTTGCGGCGCACCAGGTCGTCGAAGTTGTGCAGGGTGGCCGAGGTGACGATGACGCCGCTGATCTGGACCGGCTCGAGCACGGCCACCGGGGTGATGACGCCGGTACGCCCGATCTGCACCTCGATCGCCTTCAGCCGGGTGGTCCGGGTGTCCGGCGGGAACTTGTACGCGATCCCCCACCGCGGCGCCCGGCTCGACGAACCGGCCTGGTCGCGGTCGGCGGGCTGGTCGGCCTTGATGACGGCGCCGTCGATGCCGTAGCCGAGGGTGGCCCGGTGCTCGTTGAGCTCCTTGACCGCGACCAGGATCTCCTCGATCGTCGCGCAGACCGGCGTCCCGGCGGTGGAGGCGACGCCGAGCCGGTTGAGCTCCGCCATCGCGGCCGAGTGCGGGCCGTCGCCCAGCCCGCGCACGCCGTAGGCGAGGAAGGACATCGGGGCGTCGTACGTGCGGTCCTGCGCCCGCAGCGTGCCCGCCGCGGCGCTGCGCGGGTGGGCGAACGGCGGCTCGCCGGCGGCGGTGCGCATGCCGTTGGCGATCTCGAAGTCGGCCTCGGTCATGAAGACCTCGCCGCGCACCTCGATCGTCACCGGGTCGGTGAGCTTCTCGGGCAGGCCCGCCGCCCGCCGGGCCTGGCCGGTGACGTCCTCGCCGGCCCGCCCGTCGCCGCGGGTGGCCACCTGCACGAGCCGGCCGGACTCGTAGCGGGCGGCGATGGCCAGCCCGTCGATCTTCGGCTCGACGGTGTAGCCGGCCGCCGGGCGGCCGAGCAGCTTGTCGAGGCGGGCCGCCCACCGGCGCAGCGTCTCCTCGTCGAAGACGTTGTCGAGGCTGAGCATCGGCTCGCTGTGCACGACGTCGCCGACCACGCCCTCGCCGGCCGCGACGACCTCGGTCGGGGAGTCCTCGGGCTTCCACTCCGGGTGGGCCGCCTCCGTGGCCGCGACCCGCCGCATGAGCACGTCGTAGTCCGCGTCGTCCATGGCGAGGTCGGGCCCGCTGTAGTACGCGGCCGCGGCGTCCCGGATCCGCTCGATCGCGGCGTGGTACTCGGCGGGGGTTTCGAAGCGCTCATCGACCATGCCAGCAGCCTAGTGAAGGGGTACGACAAAAATCCGCGCCGCGAGATCCAACCGCGTACGACAAAATCGGAACGTGACCGAGGATGACTACGTGGAGCTCGCCCAGCGCATCAACCGCGGCGACCTGATGATCGGCCTGCTCCCCCTCTCCGCCACCGACACCCTGGTCGCCGGCCTGAGTGCGGCGGGCCGGGCCGGCTCCGCCCGCGCCTGGCGCGAGCTGGGCCTGGCCTATCTGGGCACCGACGGCGACCGCCTGCCCCCGGCGCCGTGGTCGCCGCAGCTGCCCTTCGACGACCCCGCCGACCACCCCCGCGGCCGGGCGCTGCGCAGCTTCGCCGAGTCCGCCGCGCTCGGCGACCGCGACGGCGCACTGCTGTTCGCGCAGTGCTGCCGCGAGGCGTCGGTCCCGGCCCAGGAGGCGGCCCGCGCCCTGCTGCGCCCGCACGCCCGGCAGGACCCGGCCGCGGGCTACCAGTACGGCCTGCTGCAGCAGTGGCTCGGCAACCCGGGCGGCGCGATCGAGCACCACCTGCGCGCGGCCGGGCAGGGCGACGCCGACGCCGCCTTCGAGCTGTACGTGCTGTTCTCCACCGGCACCGGCGTGGAGCGCGACGACGCGGAGGCGGCCCGCTGGCTGCGCGCCGCCGCGGAGCTCGGCCAGCCGCGCGCGCTGTACAACATGGGCGCCGCGCACGCGACCGGCAACGGCGCCGCCCTGGACCCCGCCCTCGCCCTGTCGTACTACGAGCGCGCGGCCCAGGCCGGCAACGCGCGCGCCGCGGCCACGCTCGGCGTCATGCACCTCATGGGCGGCGAGGTGCCCCGCGACGAGCGCCGGGCGGCCGAGTGGCTGGACCGGGCCGAGGACATGGGCCACCCGGTCGACGAGTGGCTCGCCCAGCTGGGCTTGCAACGGCCGTGAAAACATTGACGCCCTGCGATCCCTCTCGGAGACTGTGAGCGCTCACACCCCTCCGGACCAGAGGAGCGCTCCAGTGCGAAGAACCGCCTACCTGGCCGCCGTCGCGCTCGGCGCCGCCATCGCCCTCACCGCCGTCGCGCCGGCCGATGCGGCGACCATCGGCATGCGCGGGGCCGACGTGTCGTCGCTGCAGCGCAGCCTGGACCTCGGCGCGCGGTACTACAACGCCTCCGGCACCGCCGCCGACCCCCTCGACATCCTCAAGGGCGCCGGCGTCAACTACGTGCGCCTGCGCGTCTGGAACAACCCGGCGAGCGGCTACAACAACCTCGCCAAGGTCCTCGTCCAGGCCCGCGCGGCCAAGGCCAAGGGCCTGCAGCTGATGATCGACTTCCACTACTCCGACACCTGGGCCGACCCGGGCAAGCAGTACAAGCCGGCCGCGTGGGCCTCGCACGGCATCGGCCAGCTGCAGACCGACGTCTACAACTACACGCTCTCGGTCTGCACCGCCCTCAAGAACCAGGGCACCACGCCCGACAGCGTGCAGATCGGCAACGAGATCAACGTCGGCATGCTGTGGAACGACGGCAAGGTCGTCAACAACGACTTCACGAACCTGAGCCTGCTGCTGAAGTCCGGCTACACCGCGACCAAGGCCTGCAACAGCGGCACCAGTGTCATCATCCACACCGCCGACGCCGACAGCGACGCGCACGCCCGCTGGTTCTACGACGGCATCCGGGCCAAGGGCGTCACCTGGGACATCACCGGCCTGTCGTACTACTGCATGTGGCACGGCACGCTCGCGAACCTGTCGAGCGTCATCAACGACGTGCGCACCCGGTACGGCAAGCCCGTCATCCTGGCCGAGACCGCGTACCCGTTCACGGCGGCCAACGCGGACTCCGAGCCCAACGCGATCGGCGGCTCCGCCCCGTGCTCCGGCTATCCGGCGACGTGGCAGGGCCAGGGCGCCGAGTTCACCGCCGTGCAGAACACCGCCCGCTCGGCCGGCGCCGTGGGCGTCTTCTACTGGGAACCGACGTGGTACGCCGTCCCCGGCAACGGCTGGGACCCGGCGAACATCAACGGTACGGGCGACCAGTGGGACAACATGGCGCTGTTCGACTGGACCGGGCACCTCAATCCGAACGTGTCCTGGAAGCCGTAGCGCTGCGCAGCCAGCTCACGTACGGGTCGTCCGGCCCGAGGTACGACATCCGGTTGATGATCCCGGGCAGCGCGGGCGGCGGCTCGAAGGCCGCCACCGCCTGCCCCTCGGCGACCGCCCGCTCCAGGGCCGCGTTGAGGGCGAGGTGCCGCTCCAGGCCCGGCACGACGACGTCGGACAGCAGCCGGCTCACCTCGGCGCCGTACCCCGGCGCGTCCGCCGCCGTGCGCAGGTTCCAGTCGTCGCTGCCCCGGTGGAAGCCGAACCCGGCCGGCGGCGCCACCCGTCCCCAGACCTGGGCCAGCTCGCCGGCGCCGGTCTCCCGCGCGTACGCCATCCAGTGCCCGGTCGCGGCCCGCACCTCGATCGCGAACGCGACCTGGCCCGGGAACGTGGCGCCCTCGCCGACGAAGTCGATCGCGATCGCCCCGCCATCGGCCTCGCGGCGCCGGTGGTCGCCCGCGAAGCCCAGCGCCCGCAGCCGCGGCGCGACCTGGGCCGCGAGCATCGCCTCGTACGCGGGGCGCACATCCACTGCCATTCGTCCAGCATATGGGGAATCGCGCGGAAATGTCCGTCCAAAGCCTGGGTAGGCTGCGGGGCATGACGACCGCGAACGCGAACGCCCTGACCGCCCGCTGGACGTCCACAGTGGATACAAAGAACACCGCGCTCTCCGGCCCCGGCGTGTACGTCCTGCTGGCCCTCCTCGCCCCGTTCGCCGACGGGCAGGTGCGCGCCGACCTGCTCGCGGTCGCCCCGGAGCCGCTGGAGCTGCCGGAGTCGCCGACCACCCGGATGGCCACCGCCGTGTGGTCGCGCACCGGCGTGCCGCTCACCGACGCGTTCGTGGCCGCCGTCCCGGCCGCGTCGCGCGGGCCGCTGACCGGCGACCCGGGGACCGACCAGCCGGTGCTCGACGCCTGGGCCGACGAGCAGACCGGCGGGGCGATTCCGGCCATGCCGATCCAGGTCGACGAGGACACGCTGATGGTGCTGGCGAGCGCACTGGCCGTACACACGACATGGTCTTCGCCCTTCAGGGACGTCCCCCGATGCCCGCAGGCCGGACCGTGGGCCGGCCGGGACCTGAACGGGCTCCACCGCCGCGATCGCAACATCAAAGCGCTCCGGGTGGCCGACACCGAGGGCGGCCCGATCACGCTGCTCACGGTCGCCGGAGCCGACGACGTCGACGTGGTGCTGGCGCTGAGCGAGCCCGGCCGCCCGGCGAGCGAGGTGCTGCCGGCGGCGATCGGCGGATTGCCCACAGCCTCGCAGGGAGACAACGGCCCCGGGATCAGCGTGCGGGAGATCGAGGCCGCCGACGACGAGCCGGAGCTCCTGGTGGACACCGTGCGGTTCCGGGTCGAGGGCCGCCACGACCTGCTCGAGCAGGCCGGGGTGTTCGGGCTCGCCGCGGCCACCGACCGCGACGAGGGCCACTTCTCCGGCGTCAGCCCGGTGCCGCTCGCCGTCGATCGGGCCCGCCAGGACGCGGTGGCCGAGTTCAGCGCGACGGGGTTCAAGGCGGCCGCGGTCACCGGGCTGTCGATGGTGCTGGCGGGGGCGTTCCGGCCGCAGTACCAGTACAAGAAGAGGCTCGTCAGCGTGACCTTCGACCGGCCGTTCGGGTTCCTCGCCGTGCACCGCGCGACCGGCCTGGTGCTGGTCGCGGGCTGGGTCGAGGAACCCGAACCCGCCGAGCCGGAGCTGTGACCGGACGCCCAACGCTTCGGGAACGCGAAAGGTTCTGTCAGAAAGCCCACCGCCACGCATCGCCCGCGATCGCTATAGTCGGTCGCGACGAACACTCTGACGGGGAGGGTGGTTCTGATGGATTCGCTTGTCCTGCAACGGGTTCAGACTGGTTGGGCGCCGCCCACCCTCGCGCTGCTGGCCGCGGTCACCGCCGGCGTCGTGGCCCAGGGCGGCTTCTACCTTCCGGGCCGCATCCTGGTCACCGCCCTGGCCCTCATCGCGCTGGCCCTGGCCGGGCACCGGTTCGAGCTTCGCCCCCTCTGGCTGGCCGCGGCCGCGATCGCCGCGTGGGCCCTGCTGCGGGCCGTGACCGCCGGCGGCCTGGCCGACGCGGCCGGCATCTGCCTCGCGCTGCTGACCCTGGTCGCCGGGGTCGTCGTGGGCCGCGGCGCCCGCGCGACGGACCTGGCGGCGGGGCTCACCGGCCTCGGCGCGCTGGTCGCGATCACCGCCTGGGCCGGCGTCGCGTGGCGCATCGAGCGCTGGTCGGTCCTCGTCGAGTCCACCCTGTGGCGCGGCGCGTCGGCGCTCACCTACGCCAACGCCGCCGCGGCGATCCTGGCGGCGTGCGCGCTCCTGGCGCTCGCCCTGTGCACGGCCCGGCCTTCCAAGGTCCAGAGCCTGCTCCTGTACCTCACGATCTCCGGCCTCGGCGCCACCCTCAGCCGCGCCGGGGCCCTCGCCTTCGCGCTCGGCACCGCCGTGTTCCTGGTCTTCGGCCCCCGCCGCGCCGCCCTGCGGCACCTGATCCCGGCCGCCCTCGGCGCCGCCGTGGCCACCGCCGCGCTGGTGCCCTCGTTCCCGGCCACCGCGTCGCCGCGGCCGCTCATCGCCCTGGCCGGTCTGGCCGCGGGCGCCGTCATCGCCCTGCTGCACCCCTGGTTCGCGCTGGGACTGTCGGTCCTCGGCGCCCTCCTCGTCGACCGGTCCACATTGGACAAAGTGCTGGACCGCCGGTTCACCCTCGACTCCCGGGGCCGCTCGGGCGCGCTGCACTCGGCCCTGGCGACGGCCCGCGAGCACCCGCTGCTCGGCAGCGGCCCGGGCCAGGCCCGCTACCTCTGGTTCGACTACAAGGGCGACCTGGTGGTGAGCCGCTGGGTGCACAACGAGTACCTGCAGTGGCTCGTCGACCTCGGCGCCGTCGGCCTGGTGGGCCTGCTGGCCCTGATCGCCGCGCTCGCCGTGCTGATGCGCCGCGGCTATGCCCGAAACCCGCTGTGGGCCGGTGCGGTGGCCGCCATCGCCGCGCTCGCCGTGCACAGCGCCTTCGACTTCCTGTGGGAGCTGGCGGTCGTACCGCTCCTCATCGGTGCGCTCACCGGTATGGCCGCCCAGCCCCGCGGCGAAGAACCAGCAGTATCCATCAACGGGGAGGTACCACAGTGAAGCTCAGCAAGTCCCACCTCGGCGCCGGCGCGCTCGCCCTCGGCGCGGTGCTCGCCTTCGCCGTCCCGGCCGGCGCGGCCGTCAACCTGCAGTCCGAGTCCAACGGCACCTCGGCCCTGAAGATCGTCAAGCAGGCCAAGCTCAAGGCCAACGGCGCCGCGACCGTCGTGACACTCAACATCACCTGCCCGAGCGGCGACTACTACGACCTGAACGTCTCCGTCACCCAGACCATCGGCAACAAGACCACCACCGGCACCGGCTACGCCCCGCGGACCGAGTGCACCGGCTACACGCAGAAGGTCAAGGTCCCGGTGACGGTCAGCGGCGGCGGCGCCCCCTTCAAGCAGGGCGACGCCTACGCCGTCGGCAACGCCAACGTGTACGGCTTCGACTACCTCCAGCTGTCCACCGGCCGCGTGATCGTCAACGTCGAGAGCTGACCCACCCCGGGGTCCGGTGTGCCGAGCGCTCCCGGCATACCGGACCACCGGGCTCAGCCGTACCGCTCGGCGAGCGCGCGGCCGATCGCGGCCAGCTGGGCCCGCACGCCGGGCGGGCCGGTGACCTCGACCCATTCGACCAGCCCGGCCAGCTCGCCGGCCAGGGCGTACTCGTTGTAGCCGCGGATCGCGACCCCGATCCGGCCGTCCGCCGTGGCGGCGCCGATGTCGAGCCGGTCACCGAGGATCATCCGGAGCCGGGCCAACCCGTCCGGTGCGCAGGTCGCCTGGATCTCGAGCGGCGTCCGCCGGCGATCGACCTCGTCGGCGATCGCGCGCCAGCTCGCGGCGAGGTCGAAGTCGCCGGGCCGGTGCACGGCATCGCCGGTCAGGCCGAGGGACGTCACGCGGTCGACCCGGAAGGTCCGGCGGCCGGCGGCGGTGCCGGCCACGAGGTACCACCACGGGCCCTTGGCGACGATGCCGAGCGGGTGCACCGTTCGCTCGGTCTCGGCGCCGGTGCCGTCGACGTAGCCGAGCCGCACCTGGACGCCGCGGATCACCGCGTTTTGCAGCTCGTCGAGGAAGCGTTGCGGGCGGGGCTCGACCCGGCTCACCCCCCACCGTTGCGGGTCCACGAGCAGCGCCGACGCGGCCGCCTCGGCCTCGAGACGAAACGGCTCGGGCAGGGCGCGGACGAGCTTGCGCAGCGCCGCCTTCACGGCCGGCGTCGCCGCCGAGGCGGGGCCGGCGACGAGGAACAGGGCCCGGGCCTCGCCCGCGGTCAGCCCGGACAGGTCGGTGCGGGCGCCGCCCACGAGGCGCCAGCCGCCGCCGCGGCCCTGGATGGAGTAGACGGGCACGCCGGCCATCGCCAGGGCGTCGAGGTCGCGGCGGGCGGTGCGCTCGGACACCTCCAGCTCCCGGGCGACGTCCGCGGCGGTCAGCCGCTCGCGCTGTTGCAGCAGCAGGAGGACGGCCATCAGCCGGTCGGCACGCACGCCGGCAAGACTCGCACGGCAAACCGGTCAGGGGGTGGCCTGTTTCGGTCGGCAGGATGCCGGCATGAACGAACCCACCCTCGTCCGCGTCAACGGTGTCCAGCTCGAGGTCTTCGAGGCGGGCCGGGAGCACGCCGGCAACCCCATCGTGCTCTGCCACGGCTGGCCGGAGCACGCCTACTCATGGCGCCACCAGGTGCCGGCCCTGGCCGCGGCCGGCTACCACGTCATCGTCCCGAACCAGCGGGGCTACGGGAACTCGTCGCGCCCGGCCGAGGTGACGGACTACGACATCGAGCACCTGACGGGCGACCTGGTCGCGCTGCTCGACCACTACGGCTACGCGGACGCCACCTTCGTCGGCCACGACTGGGGCGCCTTCGTCGTCTGGGCCACGGCCCTGCTGCACCCGAAGCGGGTCAACGGCCTGGCCGCGCTGAGCCTGCCGTACCAGGAGCGCGGCGCGGCGCCCTGGATCGAGTCGATGGAGGCCGCGCTCGGCCCCGACTTCTACTTCGTCCAGTTCAACCGGCAGCCGGGGGTCGCCGACGCCGTGCTCGACGGGGACCCGGGCCGGTTCCTGCGCAACCTGTTCCGCCGGGACGCGCCGCCGGTCATGTCGATGGTCGAGCTCGCCCGGGCCGGGACGCCCCTGGGCGAGCCCGTCATGAGCGACCGCGAGCTGGCCGTGTTCGTCGCCGCGTTCGAGGCGAGCGGCTTCACGGGCGGCATCAACTGGTACCGCAACCTCGACCGCAACTGGCACCAGCTCGCCGCCGCGGACCCGATCGTCCGGCAGCCCGCCCTCATGATCTACGGCGACCGCGACGCGGTCCTGCGGGCCGAGCGGCTGGCCGAGTTCGTGCCGGACGTGGAGGTGGTCAGCCTGGACTGCGGCCACTGGATCCAGCAGGAGCGGCCGGAGGAGACGAACCGGGCGATCCTAGGCTGGGCGGCGCGACTGCAGCAGCGGCCAGAGCACCGCCAGGTACAGCGCGACGCCGGAGCCGACGCCCGCGACGAGTGAGACCGCCGCGGCACCGGCGCCCGCGAAGTACAGGATGAAGCCCGCGACGGCCAGGAGGGTCATGCCGGTCGCCAGCCAGTGGTACAGCGGCGTGTGCCACACCCGGCCGAGGCCGTAGAAGTGCAGGCCCACCACCAGGGCGACCCAGGCCACGGCGACCTCCGAGCGGTGCAGCACGCCGTTGACGACGAACAGGCCGCCGAAGAGGGCGATCGCCTCGACGAGCACCACCAGCCAGTAGCCGCGGCCCATGAAGGAGGACGACGGGGCCGCGGCTGCGGTGGTGGGGCCGACCCGGCGGCCGGCGCGGAAGGTGGCGATGAGCAGCGCCACGCCGGCCACGACGGCGGCCACCCGCAGGATCACCGGCCAGGGCGCGGTCAGCCCCCCGCTGTTGCCGATGATGAAGCCGGTGCCGAAGCCGATGGCGACGACGGCCCCGATCACGAAGCCGGGCAGGCGGCGCTTTTCAGTCATTTCCCCGTTGGTCACCGGCGCATGCTATCCAACATCATCTACGGCTGCAGTACCCCGGCCAGGAAGCGCAGCCGGGCCGCGTGCTGGACGGTCTCGCCGCCCTCGTGGCCGTTGAAGTGGTACACCTCGATGGACTTGGGGCCGGCGTAGTTGTGGTAGGCGCCGAAGACCGTGGACGGGGGGCAGGTGGTGTCCATCATGGCCACGCTGAACAGGGCGGGGGCGGTGGCGCGCCGGGCGAAGTGGACGGCGTCGAAGTGGGCAAGGGTGTCGAAGACCTGGCCGGTACGGTCCCGGTGCACCTTGAGGTAGCCGGCGACCTCGAGGTACGGGCCGGTGGAGGCCCGTTCGGCGCCGCGGCGCATGTCGCACAGGAACGGGACGTCCGCCGCCACCGCGGCCAGGTCCGGCACCAGCCCGGCGACGGCCAGCGCGAGGCCGCCGCCCTGGCTGACGCCGGTGACCGCGACCCGGGCCGGGTCGACGCCCGCGAACCCGCGAACCGCGTGCACGGCCGCCACCGCGTCCTCGATCACGCGGCGGTAGAAGTGCTTCGCCGGGTCGAGGATGCCCCGCGTCATGAACCCCGGGAACTGCGGGCCGGTCCCCTCCGGCGGAAAGTCCTCGGTGTCGCCGCGCCGCCAGCCGCTGCCCTGCCCCCGCACGTCCACGAACAGGTGCGCATAGCCGGCCGCCGCATAGAGCAGGCAGTCCTCCGGCAGTCCCCGTCCGCCGTTGTACCCCGGAAACTCCACCACGCACGGCAGCGGTCCCTCGGCGGCGGCGGGCAGCACGAGCCAGGCCCGCACCGGCTGGCCGGCGTGGCCGGGGAAGCTCACGTCGTACACCCGCAGCGTTTTCAGGCTTGTGGAAGTTTCGACGAACGAGGCCGCACCGGACGGCGACAGCGAACCCCAGAACGCGTCGAAGTCCGCGGGCTGCGGGGAACTGCTGCGGTAGGACCGGCATTCGTCGAGGGTCAGGTCGGACAGCGGCACGGCGGCGTCAGCCTTTCAGCCCGGTGTGGGCGAGGCCCTCGATGAACTGGCGCTGGGCGATGACGAACACGACCAGGACCGGGATCGCGGTCAGCGTCGCCGCCGACAGCTGCACGTTCCACGCCGGGCCGCCGTACGCGTCGACGAACTGGGTCAGCGCCTGCGGCAGGGTGAACTTCGAGGGGGTGGAGAGGAACACGATCGGTTCAAGGTACAGGTTCCAGCTGTGCAGGAACGTGAAGATCGAGACCGCTCCGAGGGCCGGCCGCGCCAGGGGCAGCGCGATGCGGCGGAACAGGCCGAAGCGGCCGAGCCCGTCGATGCGCCCGGCCTCCTCGAGCTCGGGCGGCAGCGTGATGAAGAACTGCCGCATGATGAACGTGGCCAGGACGCTCGGGGCGCCGAAGATCGGCACCAGGATGAGCGGCCAGTGGGTGTCGATCATGCCCCAGCGCTGGAACATCTGGAACAGCGGCACGATCGTCACCTCGCTGGGCACCAGCAGGCCGGTGAGCACCAGCAGGAACAGCGCGTTCTGGCCGCGGAAGCGGATGCGGGCGAACGCGTACCCGGCCAGCGAGGACACCACGAGCGTGCCGAGGGTGCACACGATCGCGATGTACATGCTGTTGAGGTACTGCTGCGCGAACGGCTGGGCCTCGAACACCTGCTTGTAGGCCGAGAAGTCGACGCTGGTCGGGATGAGCGACGGCGGGAACTTGAACACGTCGTTCACCGGCTTGATCGACGACGTCGCCATCCACCACGTCGGGAACACGAACGGGAGGGCGAGGACGCACAGCAGGCCGTACAGCAGAAGCTTGGTTCTACGACTCATGGAACACCCATCGCTTGCGCAGCTGCCACTGCACGGTGGTCAGGATCAGGACGATGGCGAACAGCACCAGCGACAGGGTGGCGCCGTAGCCGAAGTGGTGGAACTGGAACGCCTGCTGGTAGAGGTAGTAGACGAGCACCGTGGTGGAGGTGCCCGGCCCGCCCTGGGTCAGCACCGCGATCTGGGCGAAGACCTGCAGCGAGCCGACCACCGTGATGATGGACGTGAGCAGGATCGTCGGGCTGATCATCGGTACCGTGATGCTCCGGAACGACCGCCACGCGCTCGCCCCGTCCAGCCGGGCCGCCTCGTACAGCCCGGCCGGCACGCCCTGCAGCGCGGCCAGGAACAGGACCATGTTCAGCCCGACGTTCTTGACCACCTGCACGACGATCACCGAGATCATCGCCGTGGTCTCGCCGCGCAGCCAGTTCGGGCCGTGCACGCCGACGCTGTCGAGGATGCCGTTGACGCCGCCGTTGTCCTGCAGCAGGAACCCCCACACGATCGTCCACGCCACCATGGACACGACGACCGGCGAGAAGAACAGCGTGCGGAACACGATCGTGCCGCGCAGCCGCTGGTTGAGCAGCACGGCCAGCAGCAGGGCGAGGCTCAGGTTGAGCACCAGCAGGCCGGCGGAGAACAGGCCGGTGGCGGCGAGCACCTTCGGCAGGTTCGGGTCGTCGGCCAGCTGGCGGTAGTTGTCCCCGCCGACGAAGTTGAACTCGTCGGCGAGGACGTTCCACTCGTGCAGGCTGTACCAGGCCACCAGCACCAGCGGGACGAGCACGAAGACCACCGTGCCGATCAGCTGGGGCAGGATGAACAGGTAGCCCGCGAGGTTCTCGCGGTGTGCGGATTTCATTTCGCGAGCAGCGGCTTCAGTCCGGAGCAGACGTTGTCGAGCACGCTCTTGACGTTCGCGTCGGGCTTCCACAGCGGGTCCAACGAGGCACGGACGTTCTGGGCGATCTCGGCCGAGCCGGTGTGGCTGGGCTTGACGACGCCGGACGAGATCCCGTCGATGACGACCGACTGCAGCTGCGCGGGCTTGAGCAGCGGGTTGGTCTTCGCCATGGTCTCGGCGTTGAGCTGGCTCTTGCGGGCCGGCGGGAAGTACGCGGCGAGCTTGCCGCTGTTGGCCGGGTTGGTGAAGAAGGTCAGGAAGTCCGCGGCGGTGCCGGCGTGCTTGCTCTTCTTGAGCACCCCGAGGCCGGCCTGGCCGACGACCGAGTACTTGCCCTTCGGGCCGGACGGCAGCGGCACCAGGTCCCAGCCGAACTTGGCGTCCTTGAGCAGCGACGCCCGCGAGATCTGGGTGATCGTCATGGCCGACTGGCCGGCGAAGAAGTCGGCCGCCACGCCCGGGCCGGGCATCGCCTTGTCGGTGAAGACCGCCTTGTGCAGCGCGGTCATCGCGTCGACCATCTCCGGCGCGTTGAACCCGCAGGTCTTGCCGTCGGCGCTCCAGGCCTGCGCGCCCCAGCCGGTCCAGACCGTGGACAGGTTGCTCCAGGTCTTGTAGTCGAAGTCGCGGACCACGACCCCGGCGGTGCCGGTCTTCGCGTTGACCGCGGCGCCCTCGGCGAAGGCCTTGTCCCAGGTCCAGGTGCCGGCGGTGACGAGGTCGGCCGGGTTGTCCTGGCCCGCCTGCTTGAGCAGGTCGGTGTTCACGAACATGCCGAAGGGCGAGGTCGAGAAGGGGTACGCGTACAGCTTCCCGGAGTTCTGCCACAGCTTCGTCGCGGCGGGGGCCAGGTCGTCCGGCTGCTCGATCTTGTCCAGCGGCACCAGCGCGCCCGAGCCGACGAAGTCCGGCGCCGAGTCCTCGAGGATCCAGGCCAGGTCCGGGCCGTTACCGCCGGCGATCTGGGTGGTGAGCGTGGTGGAGTACGACTCGAACGGCAGCGGGTCGAACTTGACCGACACGTTCGGGTGCGCCGTCTTGTACTCGGCGGCGATGTCGTTGAACAGCTTCAGGTGGGCCTCGTTGGCCGACCAGATCGTCATGCGCAGCTCGACGGGGCCGGTGTCCTCGGCGGCGGGGGTGCCGCCGCCACCGTCACCGCAGGCGGCCAGGGCGAGCAGGGAGAGGGCGGCTATCGCGGTACGAATTCTCATTGGGGGCGTCCTTCTAGTAGCCGGCGACGTCGGGCCATTGGCGCTCGACGCCGTCGCGGTCGAGACGGGCTTGGAAGGCGGAGAGCAGATCGGGGGTGTTGCGCACCGCGCGCGGGGTGCACGCGTTGTCGAGGCAGAACGCGGCCAGGGCGCCGGCCGCCTCGCCCGCGTTCCACTCGACGGGGTGGAGCCGGTAGGCCCCGTTGGTGATGTGGGTGGTGCCGATGTTCTTGCCGGCGGGCAGGAGGTTGTCCATCCGGCGCGGGACGAGTGCGCCGAGCGGGATCTGGAAGGGGCTGCAGCCGACGTCGATGTAGTGGTCGCCGCCGGTGGAGGGGTGCAGGTCGATGCGGTACATCCCGACGCCGACCGAGTCCTCGTAGGGCACGGCCCCCTTGTCGCCGCGCACGGCGAGGGCCAGGTCCTGCTCGACGACGGTGTACTCGGCGAGGATGCGCCGGGACTCGCGGATGTAGGGCGCCTGGGCGAGGCCGTCGGCGCTGCCGGTCACGTCGCCGCGCAGCCGCAGCCCGCGGAAGCCGGTGCCGCCGTCGGGGCGGGGTGCCTCGGTCTGCAGCCAGTACAGGACCGAGAAGGCCTGCTCGCGGGCCGCCGCCAGGTGCGCGGCGGGGTCGGCCACGTCGATCACCGGGTGCTCGAAGTAGTCCAGCATCGGCCAGTTGACCAGGCAGATGTCGCTGTCGTAGGCGCCCGGCAGGAACAGGTCGCGGGCCGCGATCCGGCGGAACGTCCACAGGTTGTGGTCGCCGGGGTTGCGGCGCTGGTCGGCGTCGACGGCGAGCGGGTCGTCGCCCGGGTTCGGGTCGAACACCCGCTCGGTCGGCTGCAGCGTGCGCGGGCTCGGGGCCCGGAACGACAGCAGTGGGCCGCCCCAGAACGGCGGGGTGTAGTCGCGCCAGAAGTCGTAGCGGGCCGGGCGGTCGATGGTGTGGTCGCCGTCGACGTGGTCGACCGCGAAGCACACCGAGATCGCCTGCATGTTGCCGGGCTGCGCGGTGGCCGGGGCGCTCGGCTCGCCGGTGTCGGCCTGCGACTCGAAGCCGGTGACGTACTCGGTGCCGGTCAGCGGCAGCAGCTCGCCGGTCTCGGTCGCGTCCAGCACGTAGTCGGCGGTGACGTCGACGGTCTCGCCCGTGTCCCGGTGCCGCAGCGTGACGCCGGTGACCCGGTCGCCGTCGGTGGCCGCCGCCTCCGGCCGGAAGGGCTGCAGGACGACAAGCCGGCCCCCGCTCCGGTACGGCATGAGCATGCCCTCCAGCACCGCCACCGCCACCCGCGGCTCGTGGCAGAGCCGGCTCACGTGCCCCGCCCCCGGGTTGAGGTCGGCCCAGGCCCGGGCGGCCGCCGTCAGCGGATAGTGCCGCCGGTAGTAGTCGCGGATGCCGTCGCGCAGCGCCCGGTAGCTCGCCGTGACGCCGAAGCGCTCGACCCAGGTGTGCTCGTCCGGCGGGACCGCCTGGCTGGTGAGCTGCCCGCCGATCCAGTCGTACTCCTCGGTGAGCACGACCCGCCGCCCCGCCCGGAGCGCGGCCAGCGCGGCCGCCACACCTCCGAGGCCCCCGCCGACGACCAGGACATCAGTTCTCATTTCGCACTTTCTTTCAGGGTGGTTCCGGGGATGAGCCGGCACGGCAGGAGCCGCTGGCGCTTGGTCTTCGTGCCGTCGAGCAGGGCGGTGAGCACCTCCAGGGCCTGGGCGCCCATCTCGCGCCGGGGGATCTCGAAGCCGGTGAAGCGGGTGTCGGTCGGGTCGGTGACGTGCCGGGTGGGCTGGCCGAGGGTGACGATCGACAGGCTGTCCGGCCCGTGCTGCCCGGCCTGGCCGGCCAGGGCCACGCCGTCGCTGTGCTCCTCGGCGAAGACCACCGTGGCGCCGCTCTCCAGCACCGCGCCGAGGTCGTCGGCGGGCAGGTGCAGGCCGGTGACGCCGGCCGCGGCCACCCCGCGATCGAAGCCCGCCTTGCGGTCGGCGTGCGACTCGGGGCCCTCGCCCTGCCCCATGTACAGCAGCCGGGTGTGCCCCAGCTCCGCGGCCCGCCGCACCAGGTCGGCCGTGGCCCCGGCGTAGTCGGCGCCGACCCAGGAGACCGGCCCGCCGGCGTCGTCGCGGCGGCCGACCGAGACGAACGGGAACCCGTCCGCGACCAGCCGGGCCAGCTCCTCCCGGTCGAGCGAGCGGCCGAGCAGGATGCAGCCGTCGGCCAGCCGCAGCCGGTTGCCCTCGTGGAAGATCCGCCGCCGCCCGTCGACGACCGGGGCGCTGGTCAGCAGGAGCAGGTCGCTGCCCAGGGCCTCGGCCCGCTCCTCGATGCCGACCAGGAACGGGTGGTAGAAGTCGCTGTTGCCGGCCGGGAACACCGGCTCGTAGGTGAACACGCCGATGATCCGGTTGTCCCGCGCGGCGAGCCGGCGGGCGATCGGGTCGGCCACGTAGCCGCTGTCGCGGATCGCGCGCAGCACCCGCTCCCGGGTCTCCGGGGCGATCCGCACGTCGCCGTCCGAGCGCCCGTTGAGCACGAGCGACACGGTCGCCTGACTGACCCCGGTCATGCGGGCGATGTCCCGCTGGGTCAGCCGGCGCGGTGTTCCGGTCACGTTGCCATCCGTCCTGCTAATGCGCATTACCACTCGATGGGAGGAGATCCTGACCCCAACGGCGGCGATTCGTCAAGTCCCTGTTTGCCGATGATAATTCGTATTAGCACCTTGACCGGGGTTCGGCGGCAGTCACACACTGCCATCCATGAATCGCCGCCAACTGCTCAAGGGAGCAGCCCTGGCCGGTGGCGCCACCGCCATCGGCGCACTTCAGCTGCCCTCGGCCGGGTCCGCCGCGCCGGCCGGGTTCCCCGACTACCGCTACCTCGGAGTGCCGTTCAACAAGTCGGCGCTGCGCTACAACCCCACCGGCGAGCTGATCTTCCCCTGCATCCGGGGCGTCTACGACAAGATCAGCGGCGGGCTGGGGCGCTACTACCTGTACTACGCCCCGCACGAGAAGCCGGGCGGGATCTGCCTGGCCTACGGCAACTCGCTGGGCGGCCCGTTCACCGAGTACGCGGCCAACCCGATCATCAGCAACGTCTGGTCCGGGCACTACTCGGTCAGCCACGTCTCGTCCCCGCACGTGATCTGGAGCGCCTCGAACAGCAAGTTCTACTGCTACTTCCACGGCGAGAACAACACGACCCGGATGGCCTGGTCGACCGACGGCGTCCACTACACGTACTTCGGGGTCGTGCTGTCCACCTCGATGGTCCCCGGCACCACGGAGACCTCGTACGCGCGGGTCTTCGAGCACACCGTCACGGGCCTCGGCAACAAGTACGTCATGCTGTTCATGGGGGTCACCGGCGGTACCAGAAAGATCTTCTGGGGCTGGTCCTCGGACGCCAAGAGCTGGCAGTTCGATCCGACCCCGCTGGTCTACCCGGGCCCGGACGGCCAGACCGACATCTCGGGCGCGCACCTGCTCAAGCGCAACGGGACGGCCTACGTCGTGTACCACGGCAACGGCGGCAACCAGTTCATCACCGAGGTCGGCAACGCCTTCGACCGCGAGGTGCACCTGGGGGTCTTCCACCCGGCGCTGTCGGGCGCCCCGGACAGCGGCCGCGCGGCGGCGCCGTCCTTCGGCACCGACGGCGGCGTGGAGTACATGTTCTACGAGGCCGGCCAGCGCCTCTCGGCCACGATCGCGGTGGCCCGGGCCGTCTAAGTCCGCAGCTGGTCCGGCGTCCGGCCGGTCCAGGTGTGGAAGGCCCGGTAGAAGGAGTTGGTGTCGTCGTACCCCAGCAGGTACGAGATCTCGCCCGCGCTCATCCGTGACGTGGACAGGTAATGCCTGGCCAGCGCCTCGCGGGTGGTACGCAGGACGGCCTGGAAACTGCCGTCCTCCAGGCGCAGGCGGCGCTGCAGGGTGCGGCTGCTGACCGCGAGCTCGGCGGCGACGGCGTCGACCGTCGCCGCCCCCGCGGGCAGCAGCCGCAGCAGCGCCTGCTGGACCAGCTCGGTCGTGGACGGCGGGGTCTCGAACTCGGCCAGGCGCCGGCGGAGGCCGGGCTCGAAGTACTCCCACATCCGGTCGTTGGCGGTCAGGAACGGCCGCTCGGCGTCGGCCCGGGCGAACGTGACGGCCGGGATCTCGGCGTGCTCGACGGGCGTGCCGAGATACTCCCGGTAGACGTTCCTGGGTGTCACGGGCACGGGCGCGGCGAACCGCACGGGCCGGACGTCCGCGCGGGTGGCGATCCGGGCCAGCGCGACCCAGAAGATCAGCTCCATCAGGACCAGGGCCGCCGGCGCCTCCCCGGCGTCCGGCCAGTGCATCGCGAGCCGCAGCGTGCCGCCGCCCGCGTCGACCTCGAACCGCAGCGGCCCGATCAGCTTCTTGTAGGTCGCGACCCGGTTCGCGGCCACCGCGAGGTTGGGGCTGCAGAACGCCGAGAACAGCGGCGGGTCGAACACCTCCGCGCGGAACGCCTCGCCGATCCGGATCGGCAGCAGCGGGTCGCCGACCACCTCGTCGAGGGTTCGCCAGAAGCGGTAGTACTCGGCGGTGGTCAGCTCGGCCGTCCCGTGGGCGTAGACCGCGACCGGCAGCGCGGCCTTCTGCAGCACCTCCGCCAGATCCACGCCGAGGTCGGCGAGCAGCGCGCGGCCGGACGGCCCGACCGTGAAACGGTCCATCCCACCTCGCCTCGCCTACAGCCTGGCCATGATCGACCGGTCGTAGAGCCGGTCGCCGAGCCACCTCCGCATGGACATCAGCATCTTCGCGTACTTCCCGGCGGCGTAGCGCGTGCGTGGCCGTTTCGCCGCGATCGCACCCGCGATGACGCCGGCGATCACCGCCGGCTCGGTGGCCCCGCCCGCGTACAGGGTCTTCGTGCCGTCGGCCACCTGGCGGGCCATCGCGGCGTACGCCCCGTGCGCGGACCGCTCGAGCAGCGGCCCCATGAGCGCCGCGCCGAACTCGGTGTCGATCAGCCCCGGCTCGATCACGATCACGTCGATGCCGAGCGGCCCGACCTCCAGCCGCAGGCAGTCCGACCACCCCTCCACCGCGTGCTTGGTCGCGTGGTACCAGGCCCCGAGCGGCGTGTAGATCTTCCCGCCCATCGACGACATGTTCACGATCTTCCCGGCCTGGCGCTCCCGCATCCCGGGCAGTACCAGCTGGGTGAGCCTGGCCAGGGCGAACAGGTTGACCTCGAACTGGTGGCGGGCCTCGTCCAGGGTGACGTCCTCGACCGCGCCGAACAGCCCGAACCCGGCGTTGTTGACGAGCACGTCGACCCCGCCGCGCTCCTCGGTGATCCGCTCCACGAGCGCGACGAGGTCCTTGTCGCTCGTGACGTCCACGGCCACCGTGACGGCGCCTCGCTCGGCCAGGTCCGCCATCCGCTCGACCCGCCGGGCCACCGCGTAGACGGTGTACCCCTCACGCAGCAGCCGCTCCGCCGCCGCCTTGCCCATCCCGGAGGAGGCCCCGGTCACCAGCACAGTCTTTCCGTCCGCCGATCGCATGCCTTCGACGCTAGGGAGCCGCGGGGCACCGCTCACTAGCGGAACGCGCCATGTCACCCGCCATTCGCGCCAACGGTGGCGGGGACGGGGAGGCCGGCCTGGGCGGACTGGGGGTTGAAGCGGCCCACCACGTCCATGCCCGGGGTGACGAGCTCGTAGCTGGACTCCGCGATCGGCTGCCAGGCGCCGACCAGGCCGCCCAGCGGCTCCGAGACGACGATCCGGGTGCCCTCGGTGACGCGCTGCAGGACCGGGTTCTCCGGGTACATGGTGCGCAGGGTCTCGACGGCGGTGCTGCAGTACAGCGAACGGCTGTTGCGCTCGCTCGAGTAGCGGAACGACCACAGCCGCTGCCCGTCCGAGGTCGCGACCGTCATCTGCATGGCGTGGTCGATGCCGTAGCGGTGGCCCACCTCCTCGACCCAGCCGACCATGCGCTCGACCGCGCCGACCGGGTCGCGTTCCAGGCCGAAGGTCAGGGCCAGGTAGAACATCAGCTCCGAGTCGGTCGAGCCGCCGATCTCGGGGAACAGCTCCGGGTCGACCGCCAGCATCAGGGTGCGCTTGAGCGTCGGGAAGCCGCGGATGCGGCCGTTGTGCAGCCACAGCCAGCGGCCGTGGCGGAACGGGTGGCAGTTGGTCTGCTGGACGGGCGTGCCGGTGCTGGCCCGGATGTGGGCCAGGAACAGCCCGGAGCGCACCGAGTGGGCCAGCTCCCGCAGGTTGTCGTCGCCCCACGCCGGGCCGGTGCCGCGGAACAGCGTGGGTTCGGCGGGGCCGTCGGGGGTGTACCAGCCCACGCCGAACCCGTCGCCGTTGGTGGTGCCGACGCCGAGACGGGCGTGCATACTCTGGTCGATCAGCGAGTGCTCGGGCTTGTACAGCAGCTCCTCGAGCAGAATCGGCGTGCCCGAGTACGCCAGCCATCGGCACATCACGCACCTCCTCACCCGATCCTCGGACGGCGGAGGGCCACCCCAATCACCCCCTGAGCATGAAGGTCGCGACCCCAATCACCCTCGGAGCATGAGCGATCAGGGCAGCAGCGTGAACGTCGGGTGCAGCCGGCGGGCGGCGCCCACCGTGCGGGGAGCGCCGACCACCGGGACCGGCAGCGCGGTGTGCACGTCGGTGCTGGAGCGGGCCACCAGCAGCTCCACGTCGCCGGGTTCGACGATCCGGCGGCCGTCGCGGCCGGTGTAGGACAGCAGGTCCGCGTGCAGGGTGACGACGAGCGTGCGCGACTCCCCCGGGGCCAGGTCGACCCGCGGGGCGGCGAGCAGCTGGCGGACCGGGCGGGCGACCTGCGCGACGGGGTCGTGCGCGTAGAGCTGCACGACGGTGGAGACCTCGCGGTCCGAGTCGTTGCGCAGCGGTACCGTCAGCTCGATCTCCCCGTCCGTGGCCCACCCGTCCGGCGAGTGCAGCGACACGGTCCCCCACTCGGCGCCGGCATAGGACAGGCCGTGGCCGAACGGGAACAGCGCGCTCGGGTCCACCGTGGACACCTCGCTGCGCCGGCCGAGCGGGGCGGCCAGGTAGGTGCTCGGCTGGGACGAGCCCTCGCCCGGGAAGCCGACCGGGAGCCGGCCCGACGGGTTGACCCGGCCGCTCAGCACGCCGGCCAGGGCGGCGGCGCCCTCCTCGCCGGGGAAGAACGTGCACACCGCGGCGGCCAGGCGCTCGATCTGCCGGGACAGCTCGTAGGGGCGGCCGGCCAGGACCACGAGCACCACGGGGGTACCGGTGGCGAGCAGCGCCTCCAGCAGCTCCTCCTGGCGGCCGGGCAGCCGCAGGTCGCGGGCGTCGCAGCCCTCCCCCGAGGTGCCGGTGCCGAACAGCCCGGCCAGGTCGCCCAGCACCGCGACGCAGACGTCGGCCCGGGCGGCGGTGGCGGCCGCGGCCGCGATGTCCTCGTCGGAGCCGCCGAGGACGGGGCAGCCCTGGGCGTACTCGACCTCGAACTCCGCCCCGAGCGCGTCCACGATGGACGGTGTGTCGACGCCGAGCGGGAGGCCCTCGTGGTGGATGCCGACGTGGCGCGGGAACGAGTAGCAGCCGAACAGCGCGTCGGGCCGGTGCGCGCCGGGGCCGACCACGGCCAGCCGGGCGCCGGGGCGCAGCGGCAGCGCGGACTCGTTGTGCAGCAGCACGATCGAGCGCTCCGCGAGGCGCCGGGCGATGTCGCGGGCCTCGGCGTCGTCCAATGGGGACGGTGCGGCGAGGTAGGCCGGCTCGGCGGCGAAGCCGGGGTCGAGGAGGCCGAGCTCGAACTTCTGGCGCAGCACCCGGGCCACGGCGCGGTCGATCAGCGCCTCGTCGACGTCGCCCGCCTCGAGGGCCTTGAGCAGGGGGCCGCCGTAGCAGTTCACGCCGGGCAGCTCGACGTCGATGCCGGCCCGCAGCGCGTTGGCCGCCGCCGCGGCCCGGTCGGCGGCGACGCCGTGCAGCGACTCGAGGAACGCGATCGCGAAGTAGTCCGACACGACGGTACCGTCGAAGCCCAGACGATCCCGCAGCAGCTCGGTGAGCAGCGTCGGGTCGGCGGCCACCGGCACCCCGTCGATGTCGGTGTAGTTGTTCATCACCGAGCGCGCCCCGGCCCGCAGCGCCATCTCGAACGGCGGCAGCAGCACGTCGGCCAGCTCGCGCGGGCCGATCGAGACCGGGGCGAGGTTGCGCCCGGCCCGGGACGCGGAGTAGCCGACGAAGTGCTTGAGGGTGGCCACCACGCCCGCCGACTGCAGGCCGCGCACGTAGGCGGCGCCGATCGTGCCGACCAGGTGCGGGTCCTCGCCGATGGTCTCCTCGACCCGGCCCCAGCGCAGGTCGCGCACGACGTCGAGGACCGGCGCGAGGCCCTGCTGGATGCCGAGCCGGGCCATGGTCGCGCCGATGTGCGCGGCCATCCGCTCGACGAGGCGCGGGTCGAAGCTCGCGCCCCAGGCGAGGGGCGTCGGGAAGATCGGGGCCTGCCAGGCCGCGAGGCCGGTGAGGCACTCCTCGTGCACGATGGCCGGGATGCCGAACCGGCCGCCGGCGACGATCTGGCGCTGCAGGTCGGCGACGCGGCGGGCGCCGGCGAGGGGCTCGATCGGGGCCGAGCCGTAGAGCCGGGTGATCTGGCCGAGCCCGTGCCGGACCAGCTCGGGCCAGTCGATGGGGTCGGGGGCCTGGTCGTTCTGGTGCGGGGCGACCTGCGGCAGGTCCCCGTCGGCCGCATCGGCGACGTGGAGCCAGGCCCCGTACATCTGCGCCACCTTCTCGCGCAGCGACATTCTCGCCATGAGGTCCGCCACCCGCTCGGCGACCGGCTGGGTGGCGTCCCGCCACGCTTCTGTCACGCTCAACGCTCCGTTTCCAAGACAGCAGTCGACTGGCGCACCACGAGGCGCGTGGCCAGCCGGACGTGGGAGTGCTCCACCGGCTCGCCGTTCATCAACTGGATGAGCAGGTCGATCGCCCGGTGCCCCATCTCGTGGATGGGCTGCTCCACCGTGGTCAGTGAGGGCGAGGCGAGGGCCGCCTCGGGGACGTTGTCGAAGCCGACGACCGAGAGGTCCTCGGGTACCCGCAGCCCCCGCGCGTGGGCGACCTCGATGGCCGCGATGGCCGAGGTGTCGTTCGCGGCGAACAGGGCGGTCGGGCGGCCGGGCCGGTCGAGCAGCCGCCGGGCGGCGGCCGCGGACTCGTCGGCGTCGTAGTTGCCGGGCTGGATGAGCTCCGGGTCGGCGGCGATGCCCGCCTCGGCCAGCTCCTCGCGGTAGCCCTGCTCGCGCAGCTTGGCCGACTCCAGGTCGGGCCGGCCGCCGATGAGGGCGATCCGCCGGTGGCCCAGTTCCAGCAGGTGCCGCACGGCCATCCGGGCCCCGGCGAGGTTGTCGGAGTCCACTGTGGGCAGTCCGGTCGGCCCGGTGTGCGGGTCGACGGCGACCACCGAGTGGCCGAACTCGACGTCCACGACGGTCGGGGTGACGAGCACCGCGCCGTCGACGAGCGTGCCGGACAGCCGTGAAAGGTACCGCTGCTCCCAGCCGGCGTGGTCCGAGGTGCGCCCGCCGGCCGAGTAGACGACCAGCTCGTACCCGGTGCCCTTGATCGCCTTGGCGGCGCCCTTGAGCAGCTCCGTGGAGAACGGCTCGAGGTCGGCCACCAGGATGCCGATCACGTTGGTCTTGTGGTTGCGCAGGCTCTGCGCGACCAGGCTCGCCTCGTAGCCCATTTCGCGGATGACCGCCTGGACGTGGGCGCTCGTCGCCGCGGACACGCCGTAGCGGGCGTTGAGGACCTTGGACACCGTCGCGACCGAGACGCCGGCGGTGGCCGCGACGTCGCGAATCGTGACTCGGGAACTGGGCTTCACGAGGGCACAATAACGTCCGATAACGTTATCGACAACGATTGACAACGCTCGTAACAAAGGCGCAGACTCCGTGTCCATCGAGGGCCGAGCCCCTGAAGCTCGCCCACGCCCCCGTCAGGAGATGATCAATTTGAACGTCCGCCTGAGCACCCCACGGAGGCTGGCCGCGATCGCCATCGCGCTGTCGATGGCGCTCCCCTCCCTGACCGCATGCGGAGACGACAGCAGTGACGCACCGGCCGACGCCAACGCCCCGGTGACCCTCACCTGGTGGCACAACGCCAACCAGGAACCGGGCCAGGGTGTCTGGCAGTCCATCGCCGACCAATACCACAAGGACCACCCGAACGTGACGTTCAAGGTCGAGCCGGCCCAGAACGAGGCGCTCAAAACGAAGATCTCGGTGGCGCTGCAGTCACCGAACCCGCCCAGCATCTTCCAGCAGTGGGGCGGCGGCGCCCTGGCCACGCAGGTCGAGTCCGGCAAGATCATGGACATGACCGACCTGGTCAAGCCGTGGATCGGTGAGCTCGGCGCGGCCGCAACCGGCTGGCAGGTCGAGGGCAAGCAGTACGGCATCCCCTACGACCTGCACGTGGTCGGCTTCTGGTACCGCAAGGACCTCTTCGAGCAGGCCGGCATCGCCGCCGCGCCGAAGACGATGGCCGAGCTCAACGACGCCGTCACCAAGCTCAAGGCCAAGGGCATCACGCCGATCTCGATCGGCAGCAAGGACAAGTGGCCCGACGCGTTCTGGTGGTCCTACTTCGCGATCCGTGAATGTTCCACGGACACGGTCAAGGCGACGGTCAAGAACCTCAAGATGGACGACCCGTGCTGGGTCAAGGCCGGCGAGGACCTCAAGGCCTTCCTGGACACCAAGCCGTTCCAGGACGCGTTCCTGGGCACCCCGGCCCAGCAGGGCGCCGGCAGCTCGGCCGGTCTGGTCGCCAACGGCAAGGCCGCGATGGAGCTGCAGGGCGACTGGGAGCTGCCCACGATGATCCCGCTGACCGAGGACAAGCAGTTCGCCTCGAAGCTCAGCTGGTTCCCGTTCCCGACGATCGAGGGCGGCAAGGGCACCCCGGGCACCGCGCTCGGCGGCGGCGACGGCTTCTCCTGCGCGGTGAAGGCCGGGCCGGCGTGCGCGGACTTCCTGAAGTACGTGGCGAGCACCGACGTGCAGACCAAGCTGGTGCAGACGAACACGGCGACGCTGCCGTCGAACCCCAAGGCCATCTCGGCGATCCAGGACCCGTCGCTCAAGACGGTCCAGGAGTACCTCAACAGCGCACCGTACATCCAGGTGTACTTCGACCAGGCGCTGCCGACCAGCGTGGGCCAGGCCCTCAACGACGCCGTCGCCGACTTCTTCGCCGGCAAGGGCAGTCCGCAGGGCATCGTCGACGCCTTCACCAAGGCCGTCGCCAACAAGTAAAGAGCAGGGGCATGACGCAAACGAGTGGTACTGCCGTGGCGGCGGCACCCTCGGCCCGGGCCGGTCGCACCTCGCGACCGGCCCGCCGGCCGGGCGGGAGCCGGGCCAAGCGGCTCGAGCTGACGCTGCTGCTGTCCCCGGCACTGATCCTGTTCATCGGGTTCGTGCTGCTGCCGATCGCGGCGTCGGTCTACTACAGCTTCTACAAGTGGACCGGATTCAGCCCGCGGACCTGGTTCGGCTTCGGCAACTACGCCCGGATCCTCGACGACGAGGTCTTCCGGCAGTCGCTCTGGCACAACATCATCATCGCGGTGCTGTCGGTGGCCATCCAGCTGCCGCTGGCGATCGGCATCGCGCTGATGCTCAACGGCAAGATCCGGGGCCGGGCGGTGCTGCGCCTCATCGTGTTCGCGCCCTACGTGCTCTCCGAGGCCATCACCGCCGTCGTGTGGCTGCTCATGCTGCAGCCGGACGGCCTCGTCGACCAGATCTTCAAGGCGGTCGGGGCCGGCGGGCTCATCCAGGACTGGCTCGCCGACGGGGACCTGGTGCTCTACACCCTGTTCGTCGTCATCACCTGGAAGTACCTGGGCTTCGGCATCATCCTGCTGCTGGCCGGCCTGCAGAGCATCCCGGCCGAGCTCAAGGAGGCGGCCGCGACCGACGGCGCGAGCAGCTGGCAGACCACGCGCAGCATCGTCCTGCCGCTGCTCGGCCCGACCATCCGGATCTGGATCTTCCTGTCCGTCATCGGCTCGCTGCAGCTGTTCGACCTGGTCTGGATCATGACGCTGGGCGGCCCCGCGAGCGCCTCCAGCACCATGGCCACCTACCTGCTCGACCGGGGCTTCACCCGCTACGAGTTCGGCTACGGCAGCGCCGTGTCCGTCGTGCTGTTCATCGTGTGCTTCGTCTTCGCGCTGATCTACCAGCGTTTCGCTCTGCGCCGCGACACCCAGGGCGCCCTGACCCGGATCGTGGAGTGAGCGCCATGACCGCGCCGAAAGCCGTGACCGCGCCGCGGTCGCTGTCGCTGGGCACGCCGTTTCGCTACCTGACCATCCTGCTCGTCGTCGGGGTCACACTGGTCCCGCTGGTGTTCACGGTCCTCGGCGGCTTCCGCACCAACGCCCAGCTCAACAACGCGCCGGCCGGCTGGCCGAGCCCGTGGGTGCTGAGCAACTTCTCCGAGGTGCTGTCCTCGCCGGTGTTCTGGCGGGCGATGGGCAACAGCGCGTTCATCGCGGTGATCGCGACGGCCCTGGCGGTCGCGGCCGGCGCGATGGCGGCGTTCGCCCTGTCGCGCTACCAGTTCAAGGGCCGCGAGGGCGTCTACACGCTGTTCACCATCGGCCTGCTGTTCCCGGTGTCGGCCGCGGCGCTGCCGCTGTATCTGCTGCTGCGCCAGCTGGGCCTGCTGGAGCAGCCGCTCGGGGTGGCCCTGCCGGAGGCGGCGTTCTCGCTGCCGATCACCATCGTCATCCTGCGCCCGTTCATGCACGCCATCCCCGGCGAGCTGGAGGACGCGGCGGCGATGGACGGGGCCGGCCGGCTGGGGTTCTTCTGGCGGATCCTGCTGCCGCTGAGCCGCCCGGCGCTGACCACGGTGGCCATCCTGGCCTTCGTGACGAGCTGGAACGCGTACCTGCTGCCGGTGCTCGTGCTGTCGGACCCGTCCGACTTCACGCTGCCGCTGGGGGTCGCGGCGTTCCAGTCGCAGTACGCCCAGGACACCGCGCGCATCCTGGCCTACACGGCGGCCTCGATGATCCCCGCGATCGGATTCTTCGTGTTCGCCGAGCGGCGGATCGTGGGCGGCTTAACGGGTTCAGTAAAAGGCTGAAAGATAGGCCGTTGTAAGTTTCAGGAATTGCATTTTCGATACCGGCCACGACCTGGTCAGACTCTTTGTTGCGATTGTTTTCCGCGCATTTTCCGGAAATGCTGAAGCGGTCATTCGCAACTGCCCGGAGGGTCTTACCGCCATGAGAAGAACAAGGACGCGGATCGCGGTCGTGCTGGCCGGCACGGCCGCGATCGCCACCGCCGTCGGCCTGGCGAGCGTCGCCCAGGCCGCCACCACATTGGGCGCGTCGGCCGCGGACAAGGGCCGGTACTTCGGCACCGCCGTGGCCAACTACAAGCTCAGCGACGCCACCTACAGCGGCATTCTCGACCGTGAGTTCAACATGATCACGCCCGAGAACGAGATGAAGTGGGACGCCACCGAGCCCAGCCAGGGCCAGTTCAGCTACGGCAGCGCCGACGCGATCGTGGCGCACGCCAACGCGCACGGCCAGCGGATGCGCGGGCACGCGCTGGCCTGGCACTCGCAGCAGCCGGGGTGGGCGCAGAACATGTCCGGCACGGCGCTGCGCAACGCCATGGTCAACCACATCACCAACGTCGCCACCCACTACAAGGGCAAGATCTACGCCTGGGACGTGGTGAACGAGGCCTTCGCCGACGGCGGGGGCGGCGGCCGGCGCGACTCCAACCTGCAGCGCACCGGCAACGACTGGATCGAGGTCGCGTTCCAGACCGCGCGGGCCGCCGACCCGGGCGCGAAGCTCTGCTACAACGACTACAACACCGACGGCGTCAACGCGAAGAGCACGGCCGTGTACAACATGGTCAAGGACTTCAAGTCCCGCGGCGTGCCGATCGACTGCGTCGGCTTCCAGTCGCACATCAACTCCGGCTCCCCGCTGACCTCGGACTACCAGGCCAACCTGCAGCGCTTCGCCGACCTCGGCGTCGACGTGCAGATCACCGAGCTGGACATCGCCTACTCCGGCACCCAGCAGGCCGCCGCCTACGCCAGCGTCACCAAGGCCTGCCTGGCCGTGGCCCGCTGCACCGGCATCACCGTGTGGGGCATCCGGGACAGCGACTCGTGGCGGGCCAGCGACAACCCGCTGCTGTTCGACAACAACGGCAACAAGAAGGCCGCGTACACGTCCACATTGGACGCGCTGAACGGCGGCTCGACGAGCTCGCCGCCGCCGGTCTCCACCTCGCCGTCGCGCTCCACGTCGCCGTCCCCGTCCACCTCGCCCTCCAACCCGGGCGGCGGCGGCCAGGGCTGCACGGCGACCACGTCGGTCAACCAGTGGCAGGGCGGGTTCGTGGTCACCGTGCGCGTCACGGCCGGCTCGACCATCAACGGCTGGACGGTGGGGCTCGCGCTGCCCTCCGGTACGACCGTCACGAACTCCTGGAACGTCGCGCGCTCCGGCAACACCTGGAGCAACGTGTCGTACAACGGGCACGTGAACGCCGGGCAGTACACCGAGTTCGGCTTCCAGGGCACCGGCACCGCGGGCACCCTGACCCCGACCTGCTCGGGGAGCTGACATGCGCCGGCTGCTCGCCGTCGCGGCCGGGCTCGCCCTGGCCCTCGCCGGCGTCTTCGTGATCGCCCAGCCCGCCCAGGCGGCCACGCTGACCGAGGTCACCAACTTCGGCAGCAACCCGTCGGGGCTGCGGATGCACCTCTTCGTGCCCGACAACGTGCAGGCCAAGCCGCCGATCCTGGTGGCCGTGCACTACTGCACCGGCTCGGGGCCGGCGTTCTACTCCGGCACCGAGTTCGCCTCGCTCGCCTCCCAGTACGGCTTCATCGTCGTCTACCCGTCGGCCACCCGCAGCGGCAGCTGCTTCGACGTCTCGTCGCCGCAGGCGCTGACCCGCGGCGGCGGCAGCGACCCGGTCGGCATCATGTCGATGGTCACCTACACCGAGCAGCACTACAACGGCGACCCGGGCCGGGTGTACGTCACCGGCGCCTCGTCCGGCGGGATGATGACCAACGTCCTGCTCGGCGACTACCCCGACGTGTTCAAGGCCGGGGCGGCGTTCATGGGGGTGCCCTTCGGCTGCTTCGCCACCACCGACGGCTCGTCCTGGAACAGCCAGTGCTCCGGCGGGCAGCGCATCTACACCCCGCAGGTGTGGGGCGACATGGTGCGCAACGCCTACCCGGGCTACAGCGGGCCGCGGCCGCGCATGCAGGTCTGGCACGGCACGACCGACACCACCCTCGCCTACCCGAACTTCGGCGAGGAGATCAAGCAGTGGACCAACGTGCTCGGCGTCAGCCAGACGCCGGCGCTGACGGACACCCCGCGCTCGGGCTGGACCCGCACCCGGTACGGCAGCGCGAGCACCGCCCCGCCGGTCGAGGGCATCAGCATCAGCGGCGTCGGGCACTCCCTGCCGCTCGCCGGTCAGGCGGCCATGGCGATCGAGTTCATGGGCCTCAACACCCAGGGACCCACCCCGCGGCCGTCGTCGTCCTCGCCCACCCCGCGCCCGTCGACCTCCTCCGCCTCGCCCACGCCGGGTGGCGGAACGGGCGGCGGCTGCACGGCGACCAGCTCGGTGAACCAGTGGCAGGGCGGCTTCGTGGTGACCGTCCGGGTCACCGCCGGGTCGGCCGCCGTCAACGGCTGGACGGTCGGGCTCGCCCTTCCGTCGGGCGCGACCGTCACGAACTCCTGGAACGTGACCCGGTCGGGCAACAGCTGGAGCAACGTGTCGTACAACGGGCACGTGAACGCCGGTCAGTACACCGAGTTCGGCTTCCAGGGCACCGGCACGGCCGGCACCCTGACCCCGACGTGCTCGGCTAGCTGACCATCCGCACGACCGCCGCGCTCGCCCGGTGCCGTTAGGCTGCGGGTATGGCAGACGAGGCCGACGCGATCGCGGCGGTCGTGCAGGAGATCCTCGCCGTCGTCCCGGCGGGCTGCACGTGGCTGCGACCCGTCCGCGACCCGGACGGCGAGGTCGCCGACTTCGTCGTCGGCGCGACCAGCGAGCGCAGCGACGACCTCTACGGCCGCGGCACGGCCCGCGTCGGGAAACTGCTGACCCGGCTGTACCCCACGGTCGAGGGCGGCCCGCTGTGGAAGCTCTACCTGCGGGTCCTGGCCACCGGCGAGCCCGCGACCATGGACGACTTCCACTACTCGCAGGAGTCGGCCGGGTACGCCGCCGACTCGAGCTTCGGGATCAGCGTGCACCGGGTCCTCGGCGGCCTGCTCGTGTGGTGGGAGCGGGTCGACGAGGCCCGCCGCCGCCTCGACCGGACCGAGTCGCTGGGGAGTCTGGGCTGGTCGGAGTACAACCTGATGACCGGGCAGATGGAGTGGTCGCCGGGGCTGTACCGGATCTTCGGGCGCGACCCGCGGCTCGGGCCGCTGACCCGGGCCGAGCAGTCCGCCGCCGTCGTGCCGGAGGACCTGCCGATCGCCGAGTTCTCCTGGCAGACCCTGGACAGCGGGGCGACCGCCGACGTGACCGTGCGCTTCCGGGTCGGCGACGCCGTCAAGCACCTGCGGGTCCTCTCCGACCTGGCCCGCGACGCCGGCGGGGCGCCGCTGAAGATCTACGCCGTCATCCAGGACGTGTCGGCCCGCGAGCACACCCGCACCGCCATCGAGCGGCTCAGCGACCAGCTGCACACGCGGGAGATGACGGCCGTGGCCGAGCACCGCCTGGCCGCGCAGCTGCAGCAGCTGATCCAGCCGGTGCCGCGGGAGCCCTTCCCCCTCAACGGCCTGCGCGCGACGGTCGGCTACCTGCCGGCGGAGAGCGCGCTGCGGGTGGGCGGCGACTGGTACCACGCGCAGACCCTCCCCGAGGGCAAGGTCATCCTCGCCGTGGGCGACGTGGCCGGGCACGGCCTGGATGCCGCCAACGGCATGGCCCACCTGCGGTTCGCCCTCGTCGCCTGGCTGTCGATCGGCCTGCGCGAGCCGGGCACGCTGCTGGGGCACATGAACCGGCTGTGCGTGCAGCTGCGGCTCACCGGGACCGCGCTGATCGGCCTCTACGACCCGGCCACGCACCTGCTCACCTGGGCCCGGGCCGGGCACATGCCGCCGCTGCTGGCCCGCTCCGGCTCCGCGGCCGAGCTGCCGATCCAGCCGGGGCTGCTGCTCGGCGCGGCCACCGACGCCGGCTATCCGGCCGTCGTGACCCCGCTGTCCCCCGGCGACGTGGTGCTCCTGTACACCGACGGGCTGGTCGAGCGCCGCGCCATGGACCTGGGCACGCACCTGGACTGGGTCAAGGCGGCGCTGTCGGCGGCCACCGAGCCGGGCATCGCCGACCCGCTGCCGGGGCTGCGCCGCCTGCTGCGCCGGCCCAGCCCGGACGACGACACCTGCACGCTGGCGGTGCAGGTGTCAGAGGAGACCGAGCTGGAGCCGGACGACTGAGCCGCGCGACCCGGCGAACCCGGCCACGTGGTCGCAGACCATCTCGACGATGGCCAGCCCGCGCCCGCGCACCGCGTCGGCCGCGGGCATGCTCGACCCGAAGGTGAGCACCGGCCCCTGGTCGAGCACGTCGCAGAAGACCTGGCCGGACTCGGACCAGAGCTGGACCTCGCCGCCCTCCTCGGTGTACTGCAGCGTGTTGGTCGCCAGCTCGTTCACCGCCAGGGTCAGCAGGTCGGCCCGGTCGCGGGACAGGCCGAGCGCGAGCGCCCGGGCCGTCACGAACGCCCGGACCGCGGCCAGGTCCGAGACCAGCGCGTAGCCGATCACCTCGCCCGGCGCCGCCGGATGCTCAACCATCGCGGACCCCGTCCTGCGGGCTGAGCAGGCCGCCGACGCCCGTGATGTCCAGGACGTGCGCGACCATGCCCGCGGCGCCGACGACACTGAGCCGCCCGCCGCGATCCTGGGCCGCCCGGTAGGCCGTGACCAGCGCGTGGACGCCGCTGGAGTCCAGGAACGTCACCCCGCCCAGGTCCACCACGACCACCGGCGCCGTATCCACCGCACCCATGAGGACTGCCATGCACTCCTCGCGCGCGGCAAGGTCGCATTCGCCGGACAACGTCACCGCCGCCCGCCGCCCGTCGACCGCTGTCACCGCCTCGAACCGCGCCATCCGACCGCGGCCCCTCTCTCGCCCGGTTTCGACCGCCTCAGACATTCTGGCATCCATATGGCGCGTTGACCGCCGCGGATGGCGCAAGTGACCCGGACGCGTTCGTCCGAGGGGATCATCCGCCCCGCCGACCGGCTCGGAACGGGACAAAACCGACCGAATTCCGCGCGAACTTTATTCCAAATCCTGCACGCTCCGCACGCTCAAACATACGCACCGTCACTCGATCGGATATATCCGCCGCGCGCAATTCTGGAACGCCGATGGTCGCCAATTCCCGAATGCGATTTCAGGCGCTGTCGCGGGCGGCCGCGAGGTGCAGGCGGGCCAGCGTCAGGGCCTCCTCGTCGCGGGGCTCGGCCCGGGACAGGGCGGCGACCACGCGCTCGTGCCAGGTGACGGCGTAGGAGGGGGCGCCCGCCTCGTCGAAGGCCTCGGCCACCTCGGCCAGGTAGCGCACGGTCTCCGGCGCGTCGGGTCCGTCGCGCTCGGCCAGGTAGTGCAGGAGGCGCTCGTACACCTCCTGGGCGGCGGCCTCGTCGCCCGCGGCCAGGTGGGCCTCGGCGAGGTCGTCCAGAGCCTCGTCGGGGTCGCCCTCGGGCCGGTCGTGGTGGTGCGGCTCGAACAGCGGCACGGCCCGCTCCGGATGCCGGCCGCGCAGGTACACCCGGGCCAGGGTGTCGCGGGCGGCGCGGGTCTCCGGCGCGTCGTGGCCGTGCCGCATCTCGTGCCACTGCAGGGACGCCTCGTACTGCGCGATCGCCGCCCCCAGGGTGCCGGTGCGCTCGTAGAGGTCGGCGAGGCGCTCGAGCGTGGCGAGCACCAGCGGCGCGCCGGGGCCGAAGAGGCGTTCGAGGCTCTCGATCGCGCGGTGGTACTGCCGCTGCGCGCCCAGCAGGCTGCGGTAGGACCGCAGGGCGCCGCGGTGCAGGCTCGCGTAGCGGATGGTGTCGCGCTCGTAGACCTCGGCCAGGGCGAGCCGCAGGCCGACCGTGCGCCGGTGGTCGGGGCCGGGCCCGCGCACGGCGTCGGGGATGGCCCGGCGCAGGAGGTGCCGGGCGGCCGGGAAGTCGCCGCCGCGCTCGTGGGCCTGGGCCAGCCGCAGCCGGGCGTGGGCGGTGACCGCGTGCCGCGGGCCCGCCGCGCGCACGGCGTGGGCCAGCACCGCCTCGGCCGCGGCCGGGTCCCGCCAGGCGTGCGCGAGGGCGACCCGGGTCTCCAGGACGTCGGCCTCGGGCGCGCCGCCGCGGGTCTGCTCGTCGAGGATCGCCGCGAGGTGCTCCGCGGCCGCGGTCCGGTGGGCGTCGAGCTCGGCCAGCCGCTCGGCGAGGGCGTACCGCTCGGCGAGCGTCGGCTCCGCGGCCAGCGCGGTCTCCAGGGCCGGGCCCAGACGCTCCCGCTCCTCACCGGTGCCCGCCTCCCAGGCCGCGATCAGGTCCACGATCGGAGGCTACTCCGACGGGAGGAGCGGGGGCCGATCTTCGCTGGCCCCGGTGCTTGGGCAGGGGAGGTGCGGTGGCATGGTGTGCGCCATGCTGTTCACCGTCCCGGAGGCCCGTGCTGAGCTGGCCCGGATCCGTCCGAAGCTCGATCAGCTCGTCGCCGTCCGGGCCGATGCCGCCGAGCTGGCCGCCTCGCTCGCCCCCGGCGGCCCGCCGACCGCACTCGGCGGGATGCCCGAGCTCAAGGCGGCCGAGGCGCTGCTGGACGAGCTCATCACGGCCGTGCAGGAGACCGGGGCGCACCTCAAGGGGCTGGCGCCGCTGCTGGTGGACTTCCCGGCCGAGCTGGACGGGGTCGACGTGCTGCTGTGCTGGCTGGAGGGCGACGCCGGCCTGACCTGGTACCACCGCATCGACCTGGGCTTCGCCGGCCGCCGCCCGCTCGCCACCGAGGCCGCGGCCTGAACACAGGCGGCCTAAACAAAAGCCAGCCTTTCAGCGGGACATGATGCCGTCGACCACCATGTCCAGGGCCCGGTCGATCGCCGCCGCCTGGTCCTCCGGGGGCATCCGCCGCATCGGGCCGTCCAGCAGCAGGTCGGCCATCCCGTGCACGGTGGCCCAGGCGGCCATGCCGAGGAACGGGCGCCGGGCCGGCTCGATCAGGCCCAGCTCCACCAGCTCGTCCAGGATCGACATCACCATCCGGAACGGCACGGTCTCCATCGGGTCGGCGCCGTGCTTGCCCACCATCGGCGCCGAGCGCTGGAACGCGGTGCGGAACAGCCCCGGCTTCTCCAGCGCGAACTTGATGTAGCCGGCCCCCAGCGCGCGCATCCGGGCCCGCAGCCGGGCCGCCGGGTCGCCGCCGGCCGGAGCCTCCTTGAGCTCCTCCTCCATGCGCTCGGCCAGCTCGCCCAGCGCGCAGTCCTTCACCGCGTGCATGAGGTCCTCGCGCGAGCTGAAGTGCCGGTACGCCGCCGTGGCGGAGACGCCGATCTGGCGCGCCGCCTCGCGCAGCACCACGGCCTCGGGGCCGCCGGAGCGGGCAAGCTCCAGCGCCGCGCCGGTCAGCGCGTTCGCGAGGTCGCCGTGGTGGTACGAGTGGCGGCTGATTTTGCTGGTGGACACCCTCTCATCCTGCCGGATGTTGACACCGTTAACACCTTGTGCAATGTTGACACCGTTAAGTTTACGCCGTCAACATCCCTTGGGGGAGAGCAGATGTTGTACCGGTACGGCTCCTTCATCCACCGCCGCGCCCGGCTGGTCCTCATCGTGTCGCTGCTGCTGCTGATCGGCGCCGGGGTCGCCGGCGCCGGCGCGTTCGGCAAGCTGCAGGGCGGCGGCTTCGACGACCCGGCCTCGGACTCCTCGCGGGCCCAGCGGCTCATCGACGAGCAGTTCGGCGGCCGGCCGAACCTGATCCTGCTCGCCCACGCCGACGGCGGGACCGTCGACGGGAGCGACGCCGCGGCCGCCGGCAAGGATCTCACCGCCGCGCTCGGGCGGGAGGCGGGCGTGCGGGACGTCGTGTCGTACTGGACGACCGGCCTGCCCGACCTGCGCTCCGCCGACGGCACCGACGCGCTGGTCCTCGCGCACGTCGACGGGACCGAGACCGAGCGGCGGGAGCGGGCCGCCGAGCTCATCGACCGCTACGCCGTGGACGCCGGCCCCCTCACCGTGGCCGCGGGCGGCGAGGCGGCCGTGAACGTCGACGTCAACACCCAGGTCGGGCGCAGCCTGGCGATCGCCGAGGCGATCGCGGTACCGCTGACGCTCCTGCTCCTGATCATCGTCTTCGGGTCGCTGGTGTCGGCGCTGCTCCCGCTCGCGGTCGGCGGCGTGGCCATCGCCGGGACGTTCGCCGAGCTCGCCGCGCTCGGCTCGATCACCGACGTCTCGCTCTACGCCGTCAACCTGACCACGGCGCTGGGCCTCGGCCTCGGCATCGACTACGCGCTGCTCATGGTGAGCCGGTTCCGCGAGCAGCTGGGGTCCGACACGCCCGTGCCGGAGGCCCTGGCCGCCACCGTCGCGACGGCCGGACGCACCATCCTCTTCGCGGCCGCCACGGTCGCCACCGCGCTCACCGCCCTCATGGTCTTCCCGTTGTACTTCCTGCGCTCCTTCGCCTACGCCGGCATCGGCGTGGTCCTCATCGCCGCGTTCGGCGCCCTGGTGGTCCTGCCCGCGCTCCTGGCCGTCCTCGGCCGCCGGGTCGACGCGGGCCGGGTGCCGTGGCGGCGCCGGGCGAGCGCCGGCCCGGCCGCCGACTCCCAGTTCTGGGGACGGCTCGCGGGCGCCGTCATGCGCCGCCCGGCACTCGCCGCGCTCCCGGTCGTCGCCGGCCTGCTCCTCGCCGCGAGCCCGCTGCTGAACGTCTCGTTCGGCACCCCGGACGAGGGCGTGCTGCGCCCCGGCAGCGACGGGCGGGTGGTGGCCGACCGGCTCGCCACCGGCTTCGCCAGCAACCAGCAGGCGAGCGTCGACGTGGTCCTGGAGGGCGCCGTCGGCCGCGACGCCGTCGCGAGCTACGCCGCGTCACTGTCCACACTGGAGCATGCGGGCGCGGTCACCAGCAGCGCGGGCACGTTCGTCGATGGAGCCAAAACAGACAACGGCAATCCTGCGCTCAGCCGGCCCGGGGCCGAGCATCTCGTGCTGGCCAGCAGGCTGGCGGCCAAGTCGGACGACGGCCGGGCGCTGGTCCGCGCCGTGCGGGAGGCGCCCTCCCCCGTCGCCGCGTACGTCGGCGGCACCGACGCGCGGCTCATCGACACCACGCACGCGATCGGCTCCCGGCTGCCGCTGGGCGTCGCGGTCGTCGTGCTGGCCACGTTCGCGCTGCTGTTCCTGTTCACCGGCAGCGTCGTACAACCGCTGCGGGCCCTGTTCCTCAACGTGCTCGGGCTGTCGGCGACCATGGGCGTGCTCACCTGGATCTTCCAGGACGGGCACCTGGCCTCCTGGCTGCGGTTCACGCCGCGGCCGATGGACACCGCGATGACCGTCCTGCTGTTCGTCATCGTCTTCGGCCTGTCGATGGACTACGAGGTGTTCCTCATCGGCCGGATCGCCGAGCTGCACGCGCGCGGCCTGTCCACCGAGGAGGCGGTCCGCTCCGGCCTGGCCCGCACCGGCCGGATCGTCTCGGCGGCGGCCGCCCTGCTGGCCGTCACCTTCTTCGCCTTCGGCACCAGCTCGGTCAGCTTCCTGCAGATGTTCGGCCTCGGCTGCGGCCTGGCCATCATCGTCGACGCCACCCTCATCCGCGGGATCCTGGTCCCGGCCATCGTGCGCGGCCTCGGCCGGCTCAACTGGTGGTCGCCCGGCCCGCTCCGGCGCATTTACACCAGGGTGGCGCTGCGCGAGGCTTGATGGATGACGCAACCGCACGCGGCGCCGCTCGACCCGGCCGGGGTCGAGCCGGCGCTGCGGCCGTTCGGGTCCAGCCGGACCCTGCCGGCCGCCGCGTACCTGGACCCGGCCGTCCTCGCCTGGGAGCGCCGCCACCTGTTCGCCGGCTCCTGGATGTGCCTGGGCCGCCTCGACGAGCTGTCGGAGGGCTGCAACCAGCGCGCGGTCACCGCCGGCGACGTCGGGGTGCTGCTCACCTTCGACGGCACCGGCGACGGCGGCGTCCGCGCGTTCGCCAACGTCTGCCGGCACCGGGGGCACGAGGTCCTGGCGAGCGGCGAGAGCGCGCGGCGGGCGTCGGCCGTCTGCCCGTACCACGGCTGGGCCTTCCGCCTCGACGGCTCGCTCGCCACCGCCCCGCACATGGCCGGGGTGGCCAACTTCGACCCGGCCGAGCTGGGCCTGGTCGAGCTGCCGGCGACCGCCTGGCACGGCTGGGTCCTCGTCAACGCGGGGCACCCGGCGCCGCCCGCCGAGCAGTACACGGGCGCGCTCGACGGGCTGCTCGCGCCGTACCGTCCGGAGACCCTGCACCTACGGGCCCGGCACGACTACGAGGTGCGGGCCAACTGGAAGGCGATCGTCGAGAACTACCAGGAGTGCTACCACTGCCCGCTGATCCACCCGGAGCTGTGCAAGGTGTCCCCGCCGACGTCCGGCGACAACTGGGTGCTGCCCGGCGCCTGGGTCGGCGGCACCATGGACCTGCGCGAGCACGCCGAGACGATGTCGTTCGACGGCCGCGGCACCGGCGTGTGGATCGACGGCGCGCCCCGGCGGACCATCCTCTACGTGGCGCTGTTCCCGAACCTGCTGATCAGCGCGCACCCGGACTACATCATGACCCACCGGCTCACCCCGCTCGCCCCCGACCGGACCGCGATCGAGTGCAGCTGGTACTTCCCGGACGGCATCGACGACCCGGCGTACGCGGTCGACTTCTGGGACCTGACCAACCGGCAGGACTGGGCCGCCACCGAGTCGGTGCAGCGCGGGCTGAGCTCCCCGCACTACGTCCCCGGGCCGCTGGCGGACAACGAGGACGCCGTGTACCAGTGGATCGCCCTCGTCGCCGCCGCCTACCTCGACCCGGTGGCCGCCATCGCCCGGTCAGTCCTCGTGGAACACGCAGCCGGTCAGTGACCCGCCGGCCACCACGGCCCCGGCGTCGGTGCCCGGCACGGCCCGCACGTAGGTGCCGGCGTAGCCGCGGCCGGTCAGGAACGCGCCCCACACGGCGACCCACGGCCGCAGCGTGCCGTCGGGCTCCGGGACGAGCTCCGGCACCGGGACGACCCGGCGCTGGAGCACGTACGGCCCGCCCTCGGCCGCGCGCAGCTCCCGGTCCCACGCGTCCGGCTCGGTGCGCCAGCCGGCCACGAAGCCCGTACCCCCGTGGAGCATGGTCGCCTTGAGCACCAGCCGCTCCCGGTCCCGCCGCGCATAGGCGAGCAGCTCCTCCCGCTCGCCGTCGACCGTGACCGCGCCGGGGCGCAGCATCCGGGTCCACGGCAGCACCCGGTCGACCACGGCCAGCTCGGCCGCGCCGAACCGGTCCCGGTGCCGCTCGTCGGAGAGCAGCGCCAGGGCCGCCTTGCTGCCGTAGAGCTCCGAGGCGATCGGGGTGAACATCGCCACCTCGCCCCGGGCCGCCGCGGCCAGCAGCGGGTCCAGCAGCGCCGGGCCCTCGGGGCGCAGCAGGTCCTCCATGAGGAACAGCCGGTACACCACGTCGACCCGCCGCCCGCCCAGGAACACGGCGCCGTCGCGGCACTCGACCTGGCCCGCGTGCCCGACCAGCGCGTCGATGCCGTAGTCGGCGAGCCGGGCCGCGGTCTTGCGCAGCATCGGCTCCAGCTCGGGGTAGCTGTCCGGCCAGTCCACGATCGCCACCACCGAGCCGGCACCGGCCTCGGCGCGCAGGGTCTCGCCCAGCAGGGCCATCGTGTCGGCGTAGCCCAGCCCCTGCGCCGCCGCGAACTCGGCGAAGTGCGGGCTGTCCAGGTACGCCGCGTTGAGGATCGAGTTCTCCAGTCCCCCGACGGCGCCGCTCACGTTGAGCTCGAGGAGCTTGAAGCCGTCGGCGGCGCGGTACAGGTCGGCCCGCGACAGCGTCGCCGCCTGCCCGGCGGCCGTGCGCGCCGCGTCGACCTGCGCGCCCTGCGCCCCGACCTCGGCGGCGAACGCGCCCGCGTCGCCGCCGAACAGCCGTTCCGGCAGGCCGGTCAGCAGGCCGTGCAGCGTGCGCAGGTCGGCGTCGAGGCCCTCCCGCTCGGCCCGGGTCAGGAACAGCGGCCGGGCCAGGTGCCCGTTGCGGTAGATGGCGTCGTGCAGGCCGGTGGCGCGGATCGCCTTGGCCAGCTCCTCGTGCGGCATCCGGCCGGCGGCCACCGCCGCCAGGTAGGCCTCGGTGACGGCGTTCACGCGTCCTCCCGCTCGATCTCGATCCGGCTCTCGATGGCCTTGATGCGCTGGTAGTCGGCCTCGATCTGGTCCGGGTCGGGGCCGGCCAGGATCACCCAGGCCAGGTAGGTGACCAGGTCGTCGGTGGCCGGCACCAGGTCGCCGGTGCCGTGCGGGAAGTGCTTGTCGACGAACGTCGGCAGCGCGTCGACGCCGGCGAAGATGTCGCCGTTGCGCCAGATGCCGGCGGCCGGGGACGAGATGAAGACGGCCGAGAGGTGCTGGCGCAGCTCGTAGCCGGGCTTGAACTCGCCGCGCAGCCGGTGCGCGACCGTCCGGGCGATCTGACTGTCCCCAGTGGACATCCGGGTGATCATCTGGTGGCCGCCGCCGGCCGGGCGGGCCGCCGTCTCCATCAGCCGCGGGCCGTGCTTGGTGAGCATGACCTCGCTGTGCCCCGGGCCGTTGCGCACGCCGAGCGCGTCGAGCACGGCGAACACGTAGGGCGCCACCTCGGCCACGTCCGGGTCGTCGGGCGCCAGGAACTGGACCCGCTCGTAGATGCCGATCCGGTCGTCGCGGCGGTGCTTGGCGTAGCGGCACACGTCGACGAGGCCGTGCCGGCCGTCCACCGAGTAGGTGTCGACGAGGAACTCGGTGCCCTCCCCGAACTCCTGCACCAGCACGGCGTCGTTGCGCACGCCGGTGTGGTTGATCTTGCCCAGGATGCGGTCGAAGATCGGGTGCCAGTCCTCGCCGGGCAGGATCAGGTGCACGTCGTCGGTCGCCCCGGACTTCGGCGGCTTGACCACGAACCGCTCCCCCGCCAGGCCCTGCTCGGCGATCCACGCCTCGATCGCGTCCCGGTCGGCCGAGCAGAACTGGCGCAGGTGCGGCAGCCCGGCCCGGGCGAGGGCCTGGGCCATGTGCCACTTGTCGCGGCGGTCGAGTGTGGACGCCAGCTCGTTGCCGGTGCCGGGGCACAGGACCGCGGTGAGCGCGTCGCACAGCTCCACGCCCATCTCGCTGCCGGCGACGAGCCACTGTGGACGGTACCGCCGCAGCTCCTCCGCAAGTTCTTCGACGGTCCGGTCGCCGAGCACGTGCACCGCGGCGAAGTTCTCCGGGTGCCAGGTGTCGTGCACCGCGTCGACGGCGTGGCCGGCCATCATCACCGCGATCGGCTCGAGCCCCTCGGCCCGGAAGGCCCCGGCGTACTCGTGCCCGGTCGACACCGGCTCCACGATGACCGCGTATCGCTTGTCCTCCATGGAATTCCCCTTCTCAGGACTCGTGGGCGGCGCCGACCCGGCGCATCCCGGACCAGGCCGCGGCCAGCCCGGCCAGGCTGATCAGGCCGAAGACCCACCACACCGGCGGGCCGAGGGCGAGCCACAGCGCGACGCCGCAGACCGGCCCGAGGACCGTGCCGAGGCCGTACATCGCCTGGGCCGCGCCCTGGTAGCGGCTCAGCAGCTCCTCGGGCGCGGCGAGGGCCGGGAACGCGAACATCGTCGGCCCGCCGATCAGCTCGGCCAGCGACCACACCACGGTGCCGGCGACGAACCACACGACGCCCCATTCGAAGCCGTACAGCGAGTGCCCGATCGCCAGCAGCAGGAACCCGGTCGCGGCGACGTAGCGGGGCGGGCGGCGCTGGGTCACCTTGGTCATCAGCAGCTCGAACGCGACCACCATGAAGCCGTTGAGCGACAGCATGGCCGCGTACCAGCCGGTGGCGAGGCCCGCCGAGCGCATCGCGAGCGGCAGGACGGCGACGTACTGGACGTACACGAAGACGTTCAGGAACATCGCCAGCAGGAAGAGCGTGTAGCGCCGGTCCCGCAGCACCGGCAGGTAGCCGCCCCGGTCCTGGCCCTCCGGCGCGTGCTCGCCGTGCCCGCGCGGGAACAGGAACACGGCGAGGACCGCGAACGCCGCCGTGGACGCCGCCTCGACCCAGTAGAGCAGGTCGTAGGAGACGGCCACGAGCAGCGCCCCGAGCAGCGGAGCGGTGGTGGCGCCGATGTTCTGCACCAGGCGGTACACCGCGAAGATCATCACGCGGCGGTGCTTGGCGGTGTGCGTGGCCAGCATCGCCGAGGCGGCCGGGCGGAACAGCTGGGTCGTCGCCCCGACCAGCGCCACGACCACGAGCACGGCCGCGTACCGGTGCAGGTAGAGCACGGTGGGCAGCAGCACGGCCGAGCCCGCCATGGACAGCAGCGTGGTCGGGCGCGGCCCGAGCCGGTCGCCGAGCGCGCCGCCGGCCAGCAGCCCCACGACCAGCCCGGCCCCGTAGACGCCCAGCGCCCAGCCGGCCTGGGCCGAGGAGAAGCCGCGGTGGGTGAGGAACAGCACGAGGTACGCCTGGAAGAACGTCCCCAGCTGGTTGACGAGCACGCCGGCGAGCAGGGCCCGCACCGGCGCCGGGGTGGCCCGCAGCGTGGCGAGCACCCCCGCGCCGTCCTCGGGTGCCTTGACGGCGGTGTCGGTCATGTCGTCACCCGCAGGGCGCCCGCGGCGGCGTCCAGCGCGGCCGTGACCTCGCCGGCGGTGGGGGCCACGGCGGTGACGTAGCCGAGCCGGCCCATGGTGGTGCCCTTCGGCGGCGGCGAGGCCACGGTGCCCGGCCCGGCCACCAGCACCGTCCGGTCGACCGCCTCCGGCAGCGGCTCGTCCGCGAAGCCGATCGTGGCGATCACGGTGTCGTCCTGCTCGGCGTAGAGGAACCGCACCCCGGCCACGAGGGCTCTCGTGGTGCTCACCTCCGGCGCGATGCCGCAGCAGGCCGCGGCGGCCGCGAGCCCGGGGGCGACGCCGCTCGCCCGGCCGCCGATGTAGGGGATCAGGTCGCCGCCCAGCCGGGCGTTGACCTCGATGACGACCGGCCCGGCGGCGGTGAGCCGCAGCTCGGTGTGCGTGACGCCGTCGGTGAACCCGAGGGCGTCATGGGTCTGCCGCAGTACCGTCAGCACGGCCGGATCCCGCAGCAGCGGGTCGGACGCGCCGACCAGGTGGCCGAGCTCCTCGAAGTAGGGCGGATAGCCCAGCTCCTTGCGGGCCAGCACCATCGGCGTCACCTCGCCCCGGTGCACGACCGCGTCGACCGAGATCTCCGGGCCGTCCGCGTAGCGCTCGACGAGCACCGACACGTCGTAGGCGGGCGCGCCCGGCACGGTGGTGTCGCGGGCGAACGCGAAGTTGGCCGCCAGCTCCTCGGGGGTGTCGACGCGCACGACGCCGAGGCTGGCCGCGAGGGCCCGCGGCTTGAGCACCACCGGGTAGCCGATCCGCTCCGCGGTGGCCAGGGCCTCCTCGACCGAGGCGACGAGCACCGACTCCGGCTGGGCGACCCCGGCCGCGGCGAGCGCGGTGCGGGTCAGGTGCTTGTCGCGGCAGGCGGCGACGGCGGTCTCCCCGGGGCCCGGCAGGCCGAGCGCGTCGGCGAGCCGGGCCACCGGCAGCACGAACGCCTCGTCCCAGCACAGCACGCCGGCCACGTCGCCGGCGTCCTTGGCCGCGACCGCCAGCGCGTCGACGTCGCTCAGGTCGGCCACCCGGGTCGAGCCCGCGAGGTACGGCACCTCCCACGTCGGCGCGGCCGGGCTGACGAGGTGGATGCGGTAGCGGGGGCTGATCTCCTCGAGCAGGTACCGGCGATAGTCCTTGTGCCCGGTGCCGACGAGCAGGACGAGCGGATTCATGCCGGCACCTCCTCGATCCGGGAGACGCCGGCCGAGCCGTCGGCCCGCCGCCACTGCTCGGTGAGCCGCAGGCGGCCGTCGGCGAGCCGGTCGGGGGTGCTCACGCAGGTGCCGGCGACCACCGCTCCGTCGGCCATGACCTGGCAGTACGCCGCGCTGATGACGCCGTCGGCGGTGCTGGTGCCGACCAGCCGGCCGGTGCGTACCGGGCCGCCCTCGAACTCGGCCCAGACCAGCTCGCCCCGCTGGTGGTAGTGGCCCCGCGCACCATTTGGATGCTCCGGCTGCACGATCAATCCTTCGTAGCTCATGCGATCCACCGGACCGGGCAGAGCTCGTCGATGACGCCGAACACGGCCCGCCCGGCCATCGCGTTGATGACGGTCGCGGCCCGCACCGGCAGCAGGGTGAGGTTGGCGTCGGGGACGCCGTGGCTGTACCGCGCCCGGTTCAGCACGAAGATCCGGTGCCCGTTCATGCCCTTCCAGCGCAGCGAGTAGTCGGGCTCGATGAGCATGTCGCCGTCGTCGTCGTACTCGACCCGCTCGGCCAGGTCGTCGTCGAACGGCACGGGGCTGGCCTCGCGCCCGACGGCCACGATGACGTGCCGGGCCCGGTGCTCCTCCCGCCCGCCGGGGGTCTCGCAGCGCATCACCAGGCCGGCGCCGTCCGGCTCGACCGCCACGACGTCGCGGCCCGGGTACAGCACGGCCGGGAACCGGTCCAGGTCGAGCATCCGGTCGTAGTTGGCCTGGTACAGCACCCGCAGCGCGCCGGGGGTGAGCGCGTCGCCGGTCGGGCCCTGCTCGACCACGAGCCGGCGCCGGGTGCCCCGGCTGAGCTGCTGCAGGAACTGCTGGTGGGCCGGGCGGTAGAACTCGTTGGCCACCGGCGAGTCGTCGATGGTCTGGAACCACTGGCGGCGGCCGAGCCAGCGCACGTCGGTGAAGCCGGCGTGGATGAGCTTCAGCACGCACTCGAGGCCGGTCTGCCCGCCGCCGACGACGGCGATCGGGGCGTCGAGGTCGCCGCGCAGGCCGTCCATCCGCCGGCCGAGGTCGTCGGCGATGAACGCGGCGCCCTCGGGCAGGCCGCTCATCCACTCCGGCCGGGTGGCCCGGGTGCCGACGCCGATCGACAGGTGGTGCGCGCGGGCCACGGGACGCCCGCCGGCGTACAGCTCGAAGCCGTCGTCGGTGTACGTCACCCGCTCGATCGAGGTGTTGTAGTGGATGCCCTCGATCCGGCGGGCGGCCCAGGTGAGGTAGCGGACGTACTCCAGCCGCGGGATGGTGTCGAACTGGGCGTTGAGCAGCGCGAACAGCCGGCCCGAGGTGACCAGGTAGTTCATGAAGGTCAGCCGGTGCTGCGGGTCGACCAGCGACACCAGGTCCTTCATCCACGAGGTCTGCATCCGCACGCCGGGGCTGAGCAGCGCCGGGTGCCAGGCCGGGCCGGGCTGGTTGTCGAAGAGCGCGATCGGGCCGAGGTCCGCGGCCGGGAACAGCGCGGCGAGGCTGAGATTGGCCGGTCCGGCCCCGATCCCGGCCACGTGGTAGGTGGGCAGATCATTGCTGTGCACGGGTTTCCTCCTGGGTGTGGTGGTCTGCACAGAGAGCGAGGATGCGTTCGGCGGCCAGGGTGCTGGCCGCGAGCGCGGTCTTGGCGGCGCCGCCGGAGCCGCCGGTGAAGGCGAGGACCCGGCCGCCGGTGCCGGGCACGTCGCGCAGGCGCAGCACGGGCGGGTCGGCGTAGCAGTCGGTGGCGTCGGCCCGGCGCACCGGCGGGCCGAGCCGCAGCCCGGGCAGCCGGCGGCGCAGCATCCGGGCCACGTCGGCGGGCGGGGCGGCCGGCGGCGCGCCGGGCGCCACGCCCCACTCCTCCCCCGCGACGCCGGCCAGCAGCAGGTCGCCGCCGAGCGGGATGCCGTAGAGCGGGCCGTCGGAGAAGATCGGCGGCAGCGGGCTGCGGCAGCGGTGCACGGTGTAGCGGATCGCCTTGACCCGCAGCCCGAGGGTGTCCAGCCCGGCCTTGGCCAGCAGCGCGGGCGTCCAGGCGCCGGCCGCGTAGACCAGCACGTCGGGCTCGGCGGCCAGCCGGTGCGTGACCGTGACCCGCGGGTGCCCGGCCAGGTCGGCCAGCACCGCGGCCCGCAGCGCCGCCGGGTCGATCCGCCCGCCGCTGTCGTCGCGGACCGCGCTCGTGCCGGGCGCGAGGGACGCCCAGCCGAGCGCGGCCAGCTCCCGCTCGCCGATGATCCGCGCGTCGAGGCCGGTCAGCGCGGCCTCGTCGGCCGGGCCGACGATCACCGACGGCAGCGGCCGGAAGTCCGCCCAGCGCCGCAGCACCGGGTCGGCGGTCAGCTCGGCCAGGCTGGCCACGGCGAGGGCCCGCTGCTCGGCGTGCGGCTCCCAGCCGCGCACCGCCCCGCCGGAGGCGCCGGTCGCGTCGCGCAGCCCGGGCGGGCCGGTCGCGAGGGCCACGTCGGTCCCGGCCCGCGCGAGGCGCCACGCGAGCAGGGAGCCGGCGATCCCGGCGCCGACGATGCCGACCCTCATCAGCGCCGGCCGGTGAGCACGGCCCGTAACGTCGCCGCGTCCGGGCTGCCCGCGGCGAGCAGGCTCAGCAGGGCGCGGGCGGCGAGCGGGGCGTCGAAGCCGGTGTAGCGCAGCGCCAGCTCGCCGCGCTGCCGCTCGGCCGCGAGCAGCTCGGGCGGCATGGCGTCGGCGTGCGTGGCCCCGTCCAGCAGCGGGCGCACGTACGCCGCGAACGCCTCGAAGGTCTCCCGGGTGAAGTCGCTGCCGACCCGGTCGGGCCGGTTGAAGGCCAGGAACAGCCGCACGATCCCGGGGTCGGCCTCGGCGAGCAGGTCGTTGGCCCACACGGCGTGGTTGCGGCTGGTCGAGAACTTGAAGCCGTCGAGGGTGAAGAACCGGTTGACGACGCTCATCCCGGCCAGGCGCCCCAGGTCGACGCCGGCCGTGGCGAGCAGGGCGGGCCACATGATGCCGTAGAAGTACGCGTTGTCGATGCCGTAGAAGTTCCACATGCCGCGGACCCTGCGCCGCCACACGTCGGCGAAGGCGGCGGCGTCCTCGGCCACGCCCGGCCGCAGGGCGTGGGCCACGCCGCGGACGAAGTTCAGGCAGACCTCGACGTACACGTCCAGGCGCAGCCCCTCGATCGGGCCGCTGCCGGCGACGCCCCAGTCGGTGGGGTACGCGGCCGGGATGGCGGGCAGCGGGCGCGCGAGGGCGGTGTCGATCAGCGCCCGCACGTCGACCGGCAGCTCGGCGCGCAGCCACAGCGACTGCAGCGCCGCGCGGTGCGCCTCCAGGTCGAGCACGGGCACGGTGGCGGTGAACGGGACGGGGGCGCCGCCGCAGCGGGCGCAGCGGACCTCGACCATGGTCTGGGCGGAGGTGAACCCGCCGCAGCCCTCGCAGCCGCCGCCGCAGGCCTCGTGCCCGCAGGCGCCGCACAGGCCCTCGACGTAGGAGTGGTGCAGGGTCCGCGCGCAGCCGGCGCAGCGGTGCAGCTCCAGCTCGCGCAGCGGCAGCGCGCCGCGCTCGACCAGCTGGGCGGCCATGGTGGCCATCGCCGGGGCGTACCCGGGGGCGCGCGGGTCGACGAAGGCGTCGTACTCGATGCGGGCCCGCCGGAACGCCTCCACGATGTCGTCGCGGTAGCCGTCGACCATCTTGTCCACGTCGACGCCGTCGAGCTCGGCGCGGGTCAGCACGTAGTTCTGGTGCACGTCGACGCCGGCCATGGCCAGCACGTGCTCGCCGCGGGCCCGGGCCGCGCGGGCGGCGAAGTCGGCGGCCAGGTACGGCCCGGAGAGGTGCCCCACGTGCAGCGGCCCGTTGGCGGTGGGCGGCGGGATGGAGACGACGTCGACGAGCGGCTCCTGCTCAGCCATTGACGGCCTCCTTCTCGTACCAGTACGCGCTGAAAATCACGAGTGGCTCGGAATCGCGCCGGTTGTGAATGACGTGCCGTTCGCCGGATTCGAGCAGGAACGCGTCACCGGTGGCGACCTCGACCGGTTCGCGGCCGTCGACCTCCACCGCGGCGTCCCCGCGCACGACGATCGACAGCTCCAGCTCCGGATGCTGGTCGGCCGGGCTGATCCCGCCGGCCGGCACCCGGTACCACATGGCGCGGAACGGCATCGCGCCCACGCCCTCGTAGCCGTCCCACCGGAACACGTCCACGTCGCCGACGGGGCGGTTCTCGCCCCGGCCCAGTTGATAGGTCCGCATGGCGCCTGAGTGTTCTGCCCGCCGCCTGCGCACCGGTTGCGGCGGCCTGCGGTGCGCACTTGCGGTTCACTTGCGGTCGCGTTCCGTCATCGCGGTTCGCTTCCGGCGCCGTTCCGAAATTGCGGGAGAGCGATAGTGTTCGATCGTGCAGTTTCGATTACTCGGCGCGGTCGAAGCGGACATCGCCGGTCGCCCGATCAAGCTGGGCTGGCGCCAGGAGCGCTGTCTGCTGGCGTTGCTGCTGCTGGAGAACGGCCGCCCGATCCACAACGAGCGGCTGGCCGAGCTGATCTGGGAGGGCGAGCCGCCGCCGGACCCGCGGGCGGCGCTGCAGGTGGTCGTGGCCCGGCTGCGCGGGCACCTCAACGCGGCCGACGCGGCCGGGCACGGGGTGCGGCTGGTGACGAAGGGCGACAGCTACGCCCTGGAGGTCGCCCCCGAGCAGGTCGACGTGGCCCGGTTCAAGATGCTGGTGCAGCGGGCCCGCACCTCCGACCACCCCGACCGGGCGGCCGCGTTCCTGCGCACAGCCCTGCGGCTGTGGCGCGGGCCGGCCCTCGCGGACGTGGCCGGGCCGTGGCTGCGCCGGCGGGTCACCGACCCGCTCGACGAGCTGCGCCTGGCCGCCACCGAGGAGCTCATGGACGTGGAGCTGGCCGCGGGCCGCCACCACGAGCGGATCGCCGAGCTGACCCAGCTGGTGGCCGAGCACCCGCTGCGGGAGCGGCTGCGCGGCCAGCTCATGGTCGCCCTGCACCGGGAGGGCCGCCGGGTGGCCGCGCTCGACTCCTACGAGCAGCTGCGCCGGACCCTGCGCGACTCGTTCGGCCTGGAGCCCGGCGAGCAGCTGCGCGAGCTGCACGGCCGGATCCTGCGGGCCGACCTGCACGCCGTCGAGGTGCCGCGGGAGCCAGTGGCACCGGTGGCGGTACCGCAGCCGCCCATGCCCACCGCGCCCCGCCCGCCGACCCCGGCCGAGCTGCCCGCCGACGTGGCGGGATTCGTCGGGCGGGACGACGAGCTGGGCAGGCTCGACGCGATGCTGCCCGAGGCGGCCGGCGGCGGAGGGCCGGTCGTGGTGACGGCGATCGCGGGCACGGCCGGGGTCGGCAAGACCGCGCTCGCCGTGCACTGGGCGCACCGGGTCGCGGGGCGGTTCCCGGACGGGCAGCTGTACGTGAACCTGCACGGGTACGCCTCGCGCGACCGCCCGGTGCCGCCGATCGAGGCGCTGGGCGGGCTGCTGCGCTCGCTCGGGGTGCGCGAGGACCGGGTGCCGGACGACGTGGGTGCGGCCTCGGCGCTGTACCGCTCGATGCTCGCCACCCGCCGCGTGCTGCTGTTCCTCGACAACGCCCGGTCGGTCGATCAGGTGCGCCCGCTGCTGCCCGGCGGCCAGGGCTGCCTGGTCGTGGTCACCAGCCGGGACCGGCTCACCGGCCTCGTCGCGCACGACGGGGCCCGCCGGCTCACCCTCGACATCCTGCCCCCGGAGCAGGCCCGGGCGCTGCTGTCGGACATGCTCGGCGCGGACCGGGTCGCGGCCGAGCCCGACGCGGCCGACGAGCTCGCCGAGGCGTGCGCGTACCTGCCGCTCGCCCTGCGGATCAGCGCCGCCGACCTGATCAACCACCCGCACCGCGGGATCGCCGCGCACGTGGCCCAGCTGCGCGCGGCCGACCCGCTGACCGCCCTCGCCGTGGACGGGGAGCGGGCGGTGCACAGTGCCCTTGAGGTGTCGTACCGCTCGGTCCCCGCCGACGCCCAGCGCCTGTTCCGCCTGCTCGGGCTGGCCCCCGGCAACGACTGCACCGCGGCCGCCGCCGGGGCCCTGGCCGGGCTGCCGGGCGCGGAGGCGGCGGCGCTGCTGGACCGGCTCGCGGCCGCGCACCTGGTGGTCGAGTCGGCGCCGGACCGCTTCACGTTCCACGACCTGCTGCGCTCCTACGCCCGCGCCCGGGCGACCGCCGACGACCCGGCCGACGAGCGGGCGACGGCGCTGGGGCGGATCTACGACTGGTACCTCGGCACCCTCGACGCCGCCGCCTCCCAGCTGTACCCGCAGCTGGTCCGGCTGCCGTACACGGGCACGGCCCCGCGGTTCTGCGGCACCGCCCAGGCCCGGACCTGGCTGGAGGCCGAGCGGCAGAACCTGGTCTCGATGGTCCGCAACGCGGTCGCCGACGCCCAGCCGGAGATGGCGTGGCGGCTGGCCGACGCGATGCGCGGCTTCCTGTCCCAGGGCGGGCACCTGTTCGCCTGGCTCGCGGTGTGCCGGGCCGGGCTGGCCGCGGCCGAGGTGTACGCCGACGTGAACGGCCAGGCCGCCATGCACATCGGCCTCGCGCACGCCAACCAGTGGCTGTGCCGGCACGACGAGGCGGTCGAGTCGCTGCGCTGCGCCGTGCGCCTGGCCGAGGCGGGCGGCTGGATCGAGGGCATGGCCTGCGCCCGCAACAACCTCGGCATCTTCTACGACGAGCTGGGCCGCCCGGCCGACGCCCTGGAGCAGCACACGGCGGCGATCGCGCTGGCCCGCGAGCACGGCTCGACCCGGCTGCTGGTCGCCTTCCTGGACTCGCTCGGCCACCACCACCACGTGACCGGCCGGCTGACCGAGGCGACGGAGTGCTTCGACGAGAGCCTGCGGATGGCGCTGACCCTCGGCGAGGCCTCGCGCACCACCGCCTACCTGCTGGAATCCCTGGCCGGCACCTACCAGGCGATGGGCCGCTTCGCCGACGCCCTGGCGCTCGCCGAGCGGGCCCTGGGCCTGTGCCGCGACGTCGGCAACCGGCTGCACGAGACGACGATCCTGTCGCTGCTCGCCACGATCCAGGCCGACCTGGGCCGCCGGGAACGCGCCCTCGAACTCGCCACGGCGGCGGTCGACACGGCGCGGGATCTAGAGGGCAGCTATGGTACCGCCCAAGCGCTGATCGCCCTCGCGCAAGCCATGCGGGGCATGGGCCGGCCGGAGCGCGCGACGGAGCTCTACGGCGAGGCGTGCACGCTGCTGGCCGACGTGGGCACGGCGTACCACCGGGCGGCCGCCTCGATCGGCCTGGCGGGGGCGCTGCACGACCTGGACCGGCTGGACGCCGCCCTGGAGCACGCCCGGGCGGCGCTGCTGCTGACGGAGCGGGGCGGGTACCGGCTGCTGCGCGCGCACGCCCTGGCCACGATCGCCGAGATCCAGCTCAGCCGCGGCGACCGCGTGCGCGCGCTGTTGGCGGCCCGCCGGGCCCGCGAGGCGCACGCCGCCGTCGAGGCGCGGATGGCCGTCTTCTTTACCGATTCGTTCTCTGGGCAATGATCATCAGCGCGGCCCCGGCGATCGCCGCGATGACGCCGAGGAATATGTAGACGGCCGTCAGTGCCCAGTTCGTGGTCTCGTGGCCGATCTCGACCCGCACCCCGATGCCGAACAGCGCGGCCACCACCAGCAGGCCGATCCCGGTCGGCCGCGCCCACGTCATCCCAGGCTTCCCCTTCTCCAGGTGCGCAGCTTCTCCGGGTTGCGCACGGCCCAGATCCGGGTGATGCGGTCGGCGGAGATCTCGAACGCCATCACGGTCGACGTCTCGTTGTCAAGCTCCGCGACCAGCCCCGGCTGCCCGTTCACCATCCGCTCGTGCAGCACCAGCCCGGCCAGCCGCATGATCTCGGCCAGCCCCTCGGCGATCCGCTCGGCCCCGGTGATCGGCTCCAGCGCGGCCGGCACGATCCCGCCGCCGTCGGACACCGCCATCGCCTGCGGATCGAGCAGCCCGACGAGCGCCGCGATGTCCCGGGCGGCCCACGCCCGCGCGAACGCCCGCACCACGCCCGCCCGCCGCTGCCGCGACTCGGTCCCCACCCGGGCGTCCCGAATCCGCCGCCGCGCGGAGGTGGCCAGCTGCCGGCACGCTCCCGGCGTCCGCCCGACGATCTCGGCCACCTCGGCGAACGAGTACCGGAACACGTCATGCAGGACGAACGCCACCCGCTCGGCGGGCGTCATGTTCTCCAGCACCACGAGAAACGCCATGTTCACCGACTCGTCCAGGGTGACCCTGTCGGCGGGATCCCCGTCCTGGTTTTGTGGAGGCAGCGGTTCCGGAATCCACTCCCCCACGTACCGCTCCCGCCGCACCCGCGCCGACCCGAGCAGGTCCAGACAGATCCGGCTGGTCACGGTCGTCAGCCACGCGCCGGGCACCAGAATCTCGTCGCGTTGTTCTTGCTCGAGCGCATACCACCGCGCGTACGCCTCCTGCACCACGTCCTCGGCATCGGCCAGCGACCCGAGCAGCCGGTACGCGACGTTGAGCAACTGCCGTCGTTCCTCCATGACCCCTCTGACGATCCGTCCCCTGGAAATGTCAGCCGGCCGCGGCATACTTGGCTTTTGCCCGCTTTTAGGGGGTACATCGTGTCACTGGCCGACCGCTTCGAGATCGAGTCCCTCCGCAGCGAATTCAACGACGCCGGCGTCACCGGCGACCCCGACCGCATGGCCGCCCTCTTCACCGACCGCGGCATCTGGCGCATCCCGGCCGCCAACGTGCACTTCACCGGCCACGCCGAGATCCGCGAGGGCCTGACTCGTCTTCGCGACCTGTGGGACTTCTTCGTCCAGGAGGCCCACTCGGGCACGATCGAGCTGGACGGCCACCAGGCCACGGGCCGCACGTACGTCCACGAGCTGGGCCGCTTCCGCGACGGCACCTCCTTCACCATCCACGGCGTCTACCACGACCGCTACGAGCACACCGCGGACGGCTGGAAGTTCGCCGAGCGCGTGAACGAGGTCCTGTACAGCGACGACACCCCGCTGCCCGGCAAGCCCGGTCAGCCGCCGGCGGTCGTGCCGTAGCGGTACTCCCAACCGTGCTCCTGCCAGGTGAAGCTATCGGCAACGAGGTCGCGGACACTCCGGCCGGTGGTGACGTGTTCGAGGGCCCGGTAGGTGGCCAGGTGGCCGATCACCATGACGCGCCGCTCCGCCCACCGGCTCGGCAGGTCCTGGAGGACGGCGGCCGCTCTGTTGATTGCCTGGGTGTGGCTCTCACCGTTGGGGTACGGCCGGTCCACGTACTCCAGGCGATCCCGCTTCACCGCGTCCCCGGCCGTCCCGTTGCGATCGCCGAAGTCGCATTCGCGCAGGCGCCAGTCGTACAGGACGGGGATGCCGCTGCCCCCGAACGCGAGCTCGGCCGTCTCGGCGGCCCGCCGCAGGTCGGAACAGAACACCGCGGCGATCCCGTCGTTCCGCCGCCGCTCCCCCATCGCGACGGCGTTGCGGCGGCCCCGCTCACTGAGCCGGCCGGGCAGCCACCCGGTCGCGATGCCGCGCTCGTTGTCCTCGGTCAGCGCATGCGTCTCGTACACCACCTCGATCGACACCGTTCGACCCTACCGCCGGCGCCATGGCAACGCCTGACGGTCGACGTGCGATCGTTTCGTACGCTCGGCGTGTGGTCGGTCGGTGCACTGCTCCTGACCATGATCGCCAACGCCGTCACGCGGCGGCTCCACCGCGCCCGCTCAGCCGCCAGGTCATAGCCACTCCACTGCCTTCTGCCGTTGCCGCGCCGGGTGGTGGTTAACCGCTCGACACGCCAGTTGATCGTGATGCACGCTGCTCGGCACACCGGTGCCTGCATTCGTGGGTTGAGGGGAGGGCCGGTCACCGAAGCGAAGATCGCGGCCGGGCAACTCCGGGACCTGTTCCACCGACTCCACGACGAGTTGCCGGCCGTCCTGCCGCTGGAACACTTCAGGACCCTGCCGGAAAACCATGTCCGGTACATGCCGCCCGGCGCAGATCCCCAGGATTACCCGCTGGTGCCGAACCACGACTTGACGCCCGCGATGGAGCAATACCGTCATCATCGTCCGACTGCGTTGCAAGGTTTGAACAGCTGCTCAGACGGATGAGTCCAGGTGCCAGGTGCCGTCGACTCGCCGATAGAAGTCGCGGGTGAGCCGATGGTCGCCGGTTGGCCAGACACGGTCGATGAGTTGGCCGAGCTGCGCACGCCCAGCCGGACTGCTCGCCGGGCAACAGGCGAGGATGTCTCTGGTGGGCGCGACGGCCAGCATGGAGCGCTCGCCGAATTGCGACTCGAACGAGTCCCACGGCTCCTGCAGGAACATGACGCTGACCTCGAAGTTGCCGTCGAGCAGTACCGGCCTGATGTCGTGGTATTCGGGCGTGCGAAGCTGCCGCCGGCCGACATACGCGGCGAGGTTCCGGACGGCCTGCTCGTGCAGTTCGTCCACGGTGAGCGCCACGCCGTCCAGCTCGTCCTCGGACACGAAACGCAGCCCAGCGTCGACTTCGACCACATACGTGGTGACCAGCGAGCCGACGAAGGGGCGGCTGACCAGCGCGAGACCCAACTCCGATCCCAGCTCGGAGCCGCCGCGCGGCATCACGGCCTTGGCATACGGGAGGACCGAGCTCAGGTCCAGCAGGTCTTTCGAGTCCACGCCATGATCGTACGCAGCTGACCGCCGTGAACTGCCAGATGGCGGCAGTTCCCCGGGGGCGGCGCCAACGCTCGGGAGCGGGCGCCGGCCCCAGAGGAACGCCGGCTCAGACGAGCTTGCGGATGTCGCCGAAGGCCCGGTAGAACCCGCCCCGCGAAGCCTCGCGCACGTCGGAGACCACGTAGCGCGCGCCCGGCTCGCGGATGCCCTTCGGGAACTGGACCTGCCAGTCCTGGTGGTAGCCCTCGCTCACCACCCGGATCCGCAGGCGGCTGCCCTCCTGCACGCACTCCACCACGACGCCGTCGCCGGGGGCCGCGTCGTGGGTGACCTCGACCGTCGTGGACGGGGCGACGCTGCGCATCGCGGTCGGCGCCTTCACGTCGACGTACTCCGGCACCACGCCCTGCTCCGCCGCGCGCACCGCTGTTTCGGAGGCGTCGATGCAGGTCAGGGAGCCGTCCGTGGTGACGATGTAGAGCTTCTCGTCGTGGTACTGCATCGAGTAGGCGCTGCCGCAGCCCGTGCCGAGCTTCCACAGGCGGGTGCCGTCGGCGGCGAAGCAGTAGACCGAGGAGCGGTAGTCGCCGGCGAAGACGTAGCGGCCGTCGGGGGCCGCGGCGCAGGAGAAGATGGTGGCGTCGCAGCGGAAGGTCACGCCGGGGCGGCCGTCCTTGTGGAACTGCAGGACCGAGTTGGAGGACATGCCGGCGTAGACGGAGTCGGACTCCTGCCAGCCGAACAGCACGGCGCCGTTGGTGGGCTGGTTCCACAGTTCGTCGCCGGTGCGCCAGTCGTAGCTGGTCACGCCGCGGCTGTGGCCGTGGTGGACGGCGGTGGCGTCGCAGCGGACCATCCAGCCGGAGGCGCCGTGGCCCTGGCGGCGCCAGAGGAACTCGTCCTCGTGGTCGATGCTGCACACGCCGCCCTTGGCGTCGGACACGCCGAGGATGCCGTCGTGGATGTCGAGCCAGTAGATGTCGATGTCGGGGGCGATCGCGTAGGCCAGCCGCGGGACCTTGCCGGACAGATCGTAGACGTTGCCGTCGTCGCAGCCGGCGTAGATCCAGGCGTCGTCGGCCACGATGCACTTGACGCCGTCGGGGAGCTGGAACTGGCGCTCCACCGTGGCGTCGTGGCGCAGGACCGTGATCGTGCCCTTCTCGTTGCCGACCATGCACACGTCGTCGTCGATGAAGATGCCGAAGGCGGGCGCGCCCGAGCGGTACTTCCACAGCACCGGCGCGGTCTTGGCGGTCGAGCTCTGGCTGACGATCTGGCGGCGGGTCACCGACCGGGGCGCGCGGCCGCCCTGCACCGCCGGGGCGTAGCCCTTGCGGACCTTCTCGCCGATCTTCTTCGTGGCGTCGGCCTGGGCCTTGGCCGCATCGGAATACGTCGTGGTCTTGGACTGGCCCGAGTCGCCGATGCGCCCGTAGCGGATCGTCATCTGGTTGCCGTCGAGGATGACCTCGTAGAACTTGTGTGCGCTCCCGGAGTCCTCGGACAGTTCCAGATACGTCGTCTGCGCCATCGACCCGAACCTCTCTCACGTCCAACAGATGGCGACAAAATAGCAAGGGGGTACGACAGAAACGCGGTACAGTCGCGTCGTCAGGTCCAGTGAGCACGAGGAGGAGCCATGCGCCAGCGCGTCACGTCCCGGCCGCAGCCCACCTCGCCTCCGAAGGACCTGACCCGTTTTGAGCATCCTCAATCTCGGCATCGTCGCGCACGTCGACGCCGGTAAGACCAGCCTGACCGAGCGCCTCCTGTTCGACGCCGGCGCCATCGAGCGCCTCGGCAGCGTCGACGCGGGCAGCACCCAGACCGACTCGCTGGAGCAGGAGCGCCGCCGCGGGATCACGATCAAGACCGCCGTGGCCACGTTCCGGCTCGGCGCGCTGACCGTGAACCTGATCGACACGCCCGGCCACCCGGACTTCATCGCCGAGGTGGAGCGGGCCCTGCGCGTGCTCGACGGGGCGATCCTCGTCGTCTCGGCCGTCGAGGGCGTGCAGGCACAGACCCGCATCCTCCTGCGTACCCTGCAACGACTCCGCGTCCCGACGCTCGTCTTCGTCAACAAGACCGACCGCATGGGCGCCGACCCCGACCGCGTGATCCAGCAAATCGGACCGAAAGCCATCCCGATGTGGCGCGACCACGAGGAGGCCCTCGCCGAGTGCGACGACGGCGCCATGGCCGCCTACCTGGACAACCGGAGGATCGACACCGCCGGGCTCACCCGCGAAGCGAAGATCATGCCGGCCTACAAGGGCTCGGCGATCACCGGTGAGGGCATCGCCGAACTCACGCGGGCGGTGCAAGACCAGCTGCCGGCGGCGAAGACAGAGGATCACCGAACGTTGCAAGCCACCGTGTTCAAGATCGACCGCGACGGAGCCGCCTACGTCAGGGTGCACGACGGCGTCATCAGCGCCCGCCAAAGAATAGGCGACGACAAGGTCACCGCGATCGACGACGGGCACCGCACCAGCATTCGAGCCGGCGAGATCGGCCGCGTGTACGGCCTGAAAGCCGTAAGAATCGGCGACACCATCGGCGCCGGCGTCACGCAACCAGCGGTGTTCGCCCCGCCCACGCTGGAGGCCACGGTGGAGCCGAAGGACCCCGCCCGCCGCACCGACCTGCACCGCGCCCTGCAGCGCCTCGCCGACCAGGACCCGCTCATCGACCTGCGCATGGACGAGGAGCGCAACGAGCTGAAGATCAAGCTGTACGGCGAGGTCCAGCGCGAGGTCATCCGCGACACGCTCGCCGAGGAGTACGACCTGGCCGTCACGTTCGGCGAGACCGTCACCCTGCACCTGGAGCGCCCCGCCGGCCGGGCCCGCGCCGGCGCCGTCCTCGGCAAGGACGGCAACCCGCACATGGCGACCCTGGAGCTGGAGCTCGCGCCCGGCCAGGGCCTCGAGGTCGCGGTGCAGGTGCCGGTCGAGCACATCCCGATGTACGTCTACAAGACCGCCGCCAGCTTCCAGGACGCCATCACCCGGTACTGCCGCGACTCCTTCACCCGCGGCGGCCTGCACGGCTGGGACGTGGCGGACGTGGCGGTCACCGTGACCCGCTGCGGCTACTCGGCGCCGAACAGCACCGCCGCCGACTACCGCCGCCTGGTTCCCGAGCTGCTGTCCAAAGCACTGGCCGCCGCCGGTACCGTCCTGTGCGAACCCGTCCACCGCTTCGCCATCGAGGGCCCGGCCGACGCGCTCACCGCCACCCTCGGCGCCCTGCCCCGCTTCGGCGCGGTCCCCGACGTGCCCGGCAGCGCGCGGGGCCGGTTCACCCTCGGCGGCACGATCGCCGCGAAACGCCTGCCCGAACTGGAGCGCGCCCTGCCCGGCCTGACCCACGGCGAGGGCACGGTGGAGACGGGCTTCGAGGGGTACCGGACGGTATCAGGATAATGATCCGATGCTGCACCTGAGAGTGATCAGCCCACCCGAGGACACCGAGCGGGTTCTGGGGCTGCTGACGGCTGAGGCCGGGGCGACGAACGTGGTCGTCCTGGCCGGGGCGGCCCGCGAGCCGGCCGGGGATCTCGTGCTCGCCGACGTGGTCCGCGAGGCGGGCACCCCGATCCTCTCCGGGCTGCGCAAGCTCGGCATCCACGAGCACGGCTCGATCGCCATCGAGACCGTCGACGCCGCGCTGTCGCGCAACGCCCAGCGGGCCGCGGACGCCGCGCCCGGGCTGTCCGGCGACGCGGTCGTGTGGGACGAGATCGAGCACAAGACCGGCGAGGAGACCGAGATCTCGGGCACGTTCCTGGCCCTGCTCGCCGTCGCCACGATCATCGCCGGCATCGGGGTGCTGCTCGACCAGCCGATCCTGATCGTCGGAGCGATGGTCGTCGGGCCCGAGTACGGCCCCCTCGCGTCGCTGAGCGTCGGGATCGTGCGCCGCCGCGCGCGCTCGATCCGCCGGTCGCTGCTCGCGCTCGGGGTCGGCTTCCCGGTGGGCATCGTGGTGACCATCCTGACCACGTGGGGCCTCGACGCGCTGGGCCTGGTCGACAAGGAGATGCTGCTGCGGGAGCGGCCGCTGACCGACTTCATCTGGCGGCCCGACGCGCTGTCCTGGGTGGTCGGGTTCTTCGCCGGCGTCGCCGGGATGCTGTCGCTGACCTCGGCCAAGGCCGGGCCGCTGATCGGCGTGCTGATCTCGGTCACCACCGTGCCGGCCGCGGCGAACATCGCGGTCGCGCTGGCCTACGGGGTGCCGCACGAGGCCGGCGGCTCGGCGCTGCAGCTGCTCATCAACCTGGCCGCGATCGTGGTGGCCGGGGTGGCCACGCTGCTGGTCCTGCGGTGGTTGTGGCGGCTGCGCCGTGGCTGACCTGCGCGAGGCGCTCGACGCGCTGCTCGCCGACGTCCCGCCGGCCCGGCTCACGGAGTCGGTGCGGCGGCTCATCGAGGACTACCGCAGCGGCCGCCCCGCGGACGAGCCGCTGATCCGCACCATGGTCGACGCGACGGCGTATGCGGCCTACCGCATGCCGGCCACGCACGCCGCCGTCCTCGCCGCCCTCGGGCAGCTGCCGCCGATCGAGCCGCGCAGTCAGGTGGACCTCGGCGGCGGTACCGGCGCGGCGGTCTGGGCGGCCCGCGAGCTCTACGGCCCCATCGAGGCGACGGTGCTGGACCAGGTGCCGGAGGCGCTGAAGCTCGGCGCGCGCATCGCGAAGGACCAGGACATCGCGTGGCAGGAGTGGCGGCTGGGCGAGCCGGTGCCCGCCGCCGATCTGGTCACCGTGTCCTACGTGCTGACCGAGCTGGACGAGGCGGCCCAGCAGGCGCTGGTGGCCGAGGCGGCCGCCGCCGCGCGGCTTGCCGTGGTGCTGATCGAGCCGGGGACGCCTCCTGGGTACCGAAGAATGCTCACCGCCCGCGACCAGCTCATCGCGGCCGGATGGCACGTCGCCGCGCCCTGCCCGCACCAGCTGGCGTGCGGGATGACCGGCCGGGACTGGTGCCACTTCGCGGCCCGGGTCAACCGCTCCGCGCTGCACCGGCGGCTCAAGGACGCGAGCCTCGGGTACGAGGACGAGAAGTACACCTTCGTGGCGGCGCTTCGAACGAAGGACGGCGCACCGGGGCGCATCGTCCGTCATCCCGCGTTTCGCAAGGGGCTCGTCACGCTGCAGGTATGCCAGAAGGACACGAGCGTCGGGCCGGCGCTCGTGTCCAAGAGGGAGGGTCCGCTCTACAAGGCGGCCCGCGACGCGGAGTGGGGCGACCCGTGGCCGCCCCACTAGCGATTACGTCTGGTCCGCGGCGAAGGTCGAGACCCAGGCCAGGGACGCGTTCCAGTTGATGGTCAGCTCGTTCGTCGACCACGACTTGATGTCGTCCATGTAGCACAGCTGCGGCTTGCAGCCCTTGAGCGCGGCGCTCGCGACCTCGTCCTGCAGCTGCGAGTTGGGGCCGCCGGCGAGGGTGCCGCGCGGCGGGTTCGGCAGCTTCGGGTCGAGCTGGTGGGCGTACCAGCGGCTGTGCTGGTTCTTCGAGGCCTTCTCGCCGTAGCCGGTCACGTAGGACTGGTTCAGCGCGTTGCGGCCCAGGACGTAGTCCAGCCCGGACAGCACGCCGTCGCGGTACTTCGCCTTGCCCGTCAGGTCGAACGCGGTGCCCACGACGGCCAGGTTGTTGAGGATCTGGCTGTTGGAGGCCCAGTCGTAGCCGGCCGCGGGCGCGTACGGCTGGCCGTACGCCTGACCGTCCATGGTCTTGAGGTAGCGGTCCGCCCCGTCGACGACGGACTGGCGCACCCGGTCGCGGTCGGCCAGCTTGTTGTCGACGGTGGCCAGGTCCAGGCGGCCCAGCGCGGCGGTGGCCCGCCAGTCGAACGGCGCCGCGAAGACGTCGGACTTGTGCATCGGCGAGCTGGTCACCGCGGTCGCGTACTGCTTCTGACCGGTGGTGATGTACAGCTCGGCCGCGGCCCAGTAGAACTCGTCGCTGACGTCGGAGTCCCCGTAGGCGCCGCCGCCGGTGGAGTCGGAGTCCGGCGCGTACACCATCGGGTGCGCCTTGGCCGCGGCGTACGCGGTCTCGGCCACCTTGAGCAGCTTCTTCGAGTAGTCCTTGTCGTACGGCTCGAAGACCCGCGCGCCCTGCGCGGCCGCCGCGGCCAGGTTCAGCGTGGCGGCGGTCGACGGGGCGTGCAGCTGGCGCTGCTGGGTGTCGGCGGCCGGGTCGGTCGGCAGCCCGGTCCAGGCGGCGTCGGTCACCTTGTGGTGCGCCATGCCGGCCAGCGGCTCACCGGCCGGGACCTGCATCTTCGTCAGGAAGTCCAGCTCCCAGCGGGCCTCGGACAGCACGTCCGGGGTCTTCCCGCCGTGCTCGGGCAGGCGCAGGCCGCGGGCCTCGGCCGCCTTGGGCGAGCGCTCGTAGCTGCTCATCAGCTGGGCGACCGAGATGCCGCCGTTGACGACGTACTTGCCCTGGTCGCCGGCGTCGTACCAGCCGCCGGTGACGTCCAGGGTGTAGTTGCAGCCGGTGCCCGGCTGGCACGGCACCTTGGTGTCGCCGGCGCCCGGGGTGTCGGCGGTGTGGCCGGCCTTGCGGCCGTAGCCCGGCGCGATCGCGTCGTCGATGGCGATGCCGCTGCGCTGCGGGTAGTAGAACGACAGCGCGTCGATGCTGAGCTGGCGGTACGCCTTCGGATCGAGGTCGAACGGGAGGCTCGCCTTGCCGTCGACCTCGAGCGTGTACGTGTGGCCGGTGCCGCGGTACGAGCTGAAGTCCACGACGTGCGTCTGCTGGCCGGAGCTGGCGTCCATGCCCCGGGGCTCCGACTCGCCGGAGGCGACGACCTTGCCGGCGTTGTCCTTGAGCTGCCACGGCAGCGGCTGGGCCGAGTCGGAGATGACGGTGGCCCGCTTGGGGCCGTCCGGCAGGTAGCCGACCTGGTTCACGCGGACCGGGGTGTCCGGGATGTGGTCGGGGGTGGCCGGGAACGCGTAGGCGCTGTCGGCGCTGGCGCCGGGCAGTCCGCCGTCGCGGCTCGAGAACACGATGGGCAGCGCGACGGCCGGGATGGCGACGATCGCGGCCACAGCGGCCAGGCGGGCGCGGCGGGACTGCATGAAGGCGGGCAGGCGCACAGGGCTCCTTCCGGTCGGGTGATTCGGCGGGTGGTGCGGCGAACCTAGCTACCGACAAGCCGCCCGAATCGGACAAACGGCGCCCGTGTGGCCCCGGTCACAGCCAGGGCCGCCCGATGGCACAAACGGTGGTCCGGATGGACTCGTACGTTTGCGCGTCCTCCCTGCTCAGAACGCTCTACGCGGTAGGTATACACAGCATGTATACGTGTCGTGTAGAGTCCTCGGCATGTCCATCGGTCAAGCGTTCTTAGGCCTCCTCGAGGCCCGCCCGCGGCACGGGTACGACCTGAAGCGGGCCTACGACGAGCGCTTCGGAGCCGACCGCCCGCTCGCCTACGGGCAGGTCTACGCGACCCTCTCCCGGCTGCTGAAGCACGGCCTCGTGAGCGTCGACGGCGTCGAGTCGGGCGAGGGGCCGGAGCGCAAGCGCTACGCGATCACCGACGCCGGGGTCGCCGACGTCGAGCGCTGGCTGGCACAGGCGGAGAAGCCCGAGCCGTACCTGCAGAGCACCCTCTACATGAAGGTCGTGCTCGCCCTGATCAGCGGCCGCCCGGCCGCCGAGGTGCTCGACACCCAGCGCGCCGAGCACCTGCGGCTGATGCGCGAGCTGACCCGCCGCAAGGCCGCCGGCGACCTGGCCGAGCAGCTCATCTGCGACCACGCGCTGTTCCACCTCGAGGCCGACCTGCGCTGGCTGGAGCTCACCACCGCGCGCCTCGACGACCTGGCAAAGGAGATCCAGCGATGACCGCACTGCTGGCGGCCGAGGACCTGCACAAGGCGTTCGGGACCACCAAGGCCCTGGACGGGGCCTCGATGTCCGTCGCGGCCGGCGAGATCGTGGCCGTCATGGGCCCCTCGGGCTCGGGCAAGTCGACGCTGCTGCACTGCCTGGCCGCGATCATCCAGCCCGACGCCGGCCGGGTGATGTACCGCGACCAGGAGCTCTCCGCGATGTCCGACGCCCGCCGCAGCGCCCTGCGCCGCAGCGAGTTCGGCTTCGTGTTCCAGTTCGGGCAGCTGGTGCCCGAGCTGACCTGCCTGGAGAACGTCGCCCTGCCGCTGCGGCTGGACGGCGTGCGGCGCCGCGACGCCGAGCAGCGCGCGCAGGAGTGGCTCGACCGGCTGGAGATCGACGACGTGGCGGGCAAGCGCCCGGGCGAGGTCTCCGGCGGCCAGGGCCAGCGCGTCGCCGTGGCCCGCTCGCTGGTCACCGGGGCCCGCGTGGTCTTCGCCGACGAGCCGACCGGCGCCCTGGACTCGCTCAACGGCGAGCGCGTGATGAAGCTGTTCACCGCGGCCGCCCGCGACAGCGGCGCCGCCGTCGTGCTCGTCACCCACGAGCCGCGCGTGGCCGCCTACTCCGACCGCGAGATCGTCGTGCGCGACGGCCACGCCCTGGACCTGGAGCGGGCCCAGTGACCTCGCCCCGTCCCCACGTGCGCGCCGGGCGCCTGCGCCGCTGGTCGTCCGAGGTCGGCCTCGGCGCCCGCCTGGCCCTGAGCGGCGGCCGGGAGGGCCTGGTCCGCACGGCGCTGACGGCCCTCGGCGTCGGGCTGGGGGTGGCGGTACTGCTCCTGTCCGTCTCCATCCCCGGCATCCTCGACGGCCGCCACCAGCGCACCGACGGGCGCGACGACCAGCACATCGGCGCCGCCGAACAACCGGCGAGCGACTCCTCGGTCCTCATGATGACGATCTTCAGCTCGTACCACGACCGCTCCGTCAACGGCCGCTTCCTGCGCCCCGAGGGAGCGCACCCGATCGTGCCCCCGGGCGTGACGGCGCTGCCGCCGGACGGCTCCATCGTCGTCTCCCCGGCCCTCGCCGACCTGCTCGCCTCGCCCGAGGGCGCGCTGCTGCGCGAGCGGTTCCCGCAGCCGATCGCCGGCACCATCGGCAAGCAAGGTCTTTCGGGCCCGAACGAGCTGTACTTCTACGGCACCCGCGGCGACCTGGCCGAGGGCGACCCCGGGATCGTGCGGCTCACCTACTACGGCTCGAAGGTCAACACCAACCCGCTGTCGCCGATCCTGCTGCTGCTCGTGGTCGTCATGTTCGTGGTGCTGCTCATGCCGGTGGCCATGTTCGTCGCCGCCGCCACCCGCTTCGGCGGCGAGCAGCGCGACCGGCGCCTGGCCGCGGTCCGCCTGGTCGGCGCCGACACCTGGATGACCCGCCGGGTCGCGGCCGGCGAGGCGGTGCTCAGCGCCGCGCTCGGGGTGCTGATCGGCTTCGGGCTCTACTTCGGCGGGCGGCCCTTCGCCGAGCGCTTCGAACTGCACGGCCTGAGCGTGTACGCCGCTGACATCCGGCCCGCCCCGCTGCTCGCTGTGGCGATCGCACTCGCGGTACCGGTGGCGGCTCTGCTCATGACGCTCTTCGCCCTTCGGCGGGTGGTCGTCGAGCCCCTCGGGATCGTGCGCAAGGCGACGGCGCGGGCCAAGCGGCGGATCTGGTGGCGGCTGCTGCCCCTGGTCGCCGGCGCGGCGCTGCTCGTGCCGCTGTTCAGCACGGACAAGACCGAGCAGTTCAACGTGTGGCAGGCGGCGTTCGGCATCATCCTGCTGCTGCTCGGCCTGGCCACCCTGCTGCCGTGGCTGTTCGACCGGCTCGTGGGGCGGCTCGGCTCGGGCGGCCCGGTCTCGTGGCAGATCGCGATCCGCCGGCTGCAGCTCTCGCACGACAGCGCGCTGCGCGCCGTGAACGCCGTCGCGGTCGCCGCGGCCGGGACGATCGCGCTGCAGATGCTCTTCTCCGCCGCGCAAGCCGAGAACACCGTGCGCAGCCCGGCCGACCTGAGCCAGGCCCGCGCGGTCGTGCAGACCCAGCTCGGCCGCTTCACCACGGCGCACGACCAGGCGGGCATCGAGGCGGTGCTGCGCGGCACGCACGGGGTGACGAGCGTGCAGTCGTACCGCAACGACTACGGCAAGCCCGCCGGCGGGACCGACGACCAGTACCTCGAGGTGGTCGTGGCCGACTGCGCGACGCTGAGCCTGCTGGCGGAGCTGCCCTCGTGCGCCGACGGCGACGCATTCGCGGTCGACCCGAAGTCCTACTCCCAGCCCGGCATGTCCGGCGCCGTGGACGCGACGGCCCTGGGCGGCAAGGAGATCGTCCTCAGCTCGTCGTCCTTCACCGCGCCGTCCCGGCTGCAGCCGGTCAAGGAGAAGCGCGACCCGTACGGTTCGTGGCACGAGGGCCTGCTGCTCACCCCGTCCGCGGCGCCGCCGGTGCCGGCCGACGCGAACTTCACCTCGTTCGTGCGCTTCGACCCGGCCGGCCTGGACGCCAACGAGTACGTCCGCAACGCGGCCATGCGGCTCGGCCCGACCGTGAACGTCAGCATCCTCAACGCGATGAACGTCGACCAGACGTTCGCGAGCATCCGCCGCGGCCTGTTCGCGGGGGCCACGGTCGTGCTCGTGCTGGTCGGCCTGAGCCTGCTGGTGAGCACCCTGGAACAGCTGCGCGAGCGGCGCCGGACCCTGGCCGCGCTGGCCGCGTTCGGCACCAAGCGCGACACGGTGGCCTGGTCGATCCTGTGGCAGACCGCGCTGCCGGTGGCCCTGGGCCTGGTTGCCGCGTCGATCCTGGGCCTGGCCCTGGGCGCGGTCCTGCTGCAGATCGTGGCGGTCGACGTCCGGCTGGACTGGGCGGGCGTGGGCGTGGTGAGCGGCATCGCGGGCGGCGTGGTCCTGCTGGTCACCCTGGCCAGCCTGCCGCCGCTGTTCCGGCTGATGCGGCCGGAGGGGCTGCGCTTCGAGTGATCCCGGCCCACCGTTCAGCGGGCCGACAGGTACGCCAGGACGGCCTTGACCCGGCGGTGCTCCTCCGCCGCCGGGAACAGGCCGAGCTTGGTGAACACGCCGTTGACGTGCGTCTCGACGGTGCGCAGGCCGAGGTACAGCCGCTCGCCGATGGCGCCGTTGGACAGCCCCTCGGCCATCAGCGCCAGCACGTCCCGCTCCCGGTCGGTGAGCCGGTCCAGCGGCGCCACCTTCTGGGGGCGGCCGATCAGGCGGGCCACGACGGCCGGGTCGATCGCGCTGCCGCCGGCGGCGACCCGGTGCACCGCCGCGAGGAAGTCGTCGATCTCGATGACCCGGTCCTTGAGCAGGTACCCGAGGCCGGACGGCTGCTCCTGGAACAGGTCGACGGCCCGCTCGGCCTCGACGTACTGGGACAGCAGGACGACCGCAGTCCCAGGAAGGCTCCGGCGGATCTCGCGGACGGCCACGATCCCGTCGTCGCTGTGGGTCGGCGGCATCCGCACGTCGGCGACGACCAGGCCCGGCTCGTGCCGCAGGGCCGCCGCGACGAGGTCGGGGCCGGTGCCGACCGCGGCGACCACGTCGAACCCGGCGTCGCCGAGGATGGCCACGACCCCGGAGCGCAGCAGGACCGCGTCGTCGGCCACGATCGCCCTCATCGCTGCTCCGGCAGGATCGCGGTCAGGACGGTGCCCTGGCCTGGTGGACTGTGCACGGTGAACGTGCCGGCGCACGCCTCGACCCGGTCGCGCAGGCCGCGCAGGCCCTCGCCGGTCCCGGTGGCGCCGCCGGGCCCGTCGTCGGCGACCGTCACGGTGACGGCGCCCGGGCCGGCGGCGGCGCGCACGACGACGGTCGCGCCGGGCGCGTGCTTGCGGGCGTTGGCCACCCCCTCGCAGGCCACGAACCAGGCGGTCGCCTCGCCGATCGGGTCGAACCGCCCGCCGAGGGCCAGCTCCACCTCGACCTCGCCGGGCCGGGCCAGGTCGGCGAGCGCGGCGCCGAGGCCGCTGGTGGCCAGGGCCGGGGGCAGGATGCCGTGCACGAGCGCGCGGATGTCGCCGACCGCGGCGTGCAGCTGCCCGACGGTGAACGTGAGCAGCTCGTCGACCGGCGCCGTCCGCTCGATGCGGCGGCGGGCCGACTGGACGTGCACCGCCAGCCCGACGAGCCGCTGCTGGGCGCCGTCGTGCAGGTCGCGCTCGATCCGGCGGCGCTCGGCGTCGGCGGTGGCGACCAGGCGGGCGCGGGAGGCGCGCACCTCGGCGAGCCGGACCAGCAGCTCGGCCTGCACCCGCGCGTGCTCCAGCACCACGGCGGCGGCGCGGGTGACGGCGGCGAGCAGGAACGGGTCCGCCGGCGCGTGGACGAGCACGGCGACGACCTCGCCGCGCGGCCCGACCTCGGTGACCGTGGCGCCGTCCGGTTCCGGGAGCACCGCGGGGTTGCCGTCCGGGTCGACCAGGCCCTCGGAGGCGCGCAACGGGAAGTACACGAGAAGGGAAGGATCGCGCAGGGCACGGCGCAGGGCCTCGACGGCGCCGGCCGGGTCCACGCGCTCGTGCCCGACCCGGCGCGCGAGGTCGCGCATGATGGCGGCCCCGCTGTGCGCGCGGCGGGCGAAGGCGCGGTCGATGAGGTCCTGGCTCAGGTCCCGCAGCGGCCGCAGCAGCAGCGCCACCACGAAGGCGGCCGCCGCCGCTCCCGCGTTCGTGCCGGTCAGGGTGCCGGCCACGACCGCCAGCGCCCCATAGACGGCGAGCGCGGCGACGGTCATCAGGCCGTACACGAGGGTGCGGTTGATGAGCCGGTCGAGGTCGTAGAGGCGGTACCGGAAGATCCCGAACCCGATCCCGGTCAGCAGCGCCAGCGCACCCAGCGGCCGCGCCTGCACCAGCCCCGTGACGTTGGCGGCCAGGTTGACGACGAGCCCGACCGCCGCCCCGTACGCGCACCACAGAATCTGCCACCGCACCGCACCCCGCTCGCGGCGGGCCCGCACGACGAGCACGACCAGCGCCCCGACGATCGCGACGACCCCGAGCACGAGCCCGCCCACGAACACGGCGCTCCCGACCCGGGCGAGCGGTGTGTCCGGCGACGGAACGCCATCGAGCGCGAGCCACGGCCCCCGAAACGGCCAGGCGAGCACCGGCAGCACGACCCCGAGCAGCGCGAACGATGCCGCTGCGAGCCAGCGGACCGGCCGCGCCGCCCGATCGCGCCGGTCGTCCGGGAACAGCGTCAGCTGCACGGCCGCGACCGGCAGCACCACGGCGACGAGGCAGGCCTGCAGGTACGCCGCGATCTCCCCGTGCGGCAGCGGCTGGTGACCGGGCTGCGGGCGGTACGCGGCGAGGACCCACGGCACGGCCGCGCCGGTGATCCCGCGGCAGACGGCGATGGCCAGGAACAGCCACCCGACCCGGCTGCCCGGATGCCGGGTGACCACGAACGCCCCGAGCAGCCCGGTGCTGAGCGCGACCGCCCAGCTGGTCGGGGCGTCCCCGCCGAACACGGGCAGCCCCGCGCGCACCGTCACGACCACCCCGAGCGCGGTGGTCGCGGCGCTCGCGGCGAAGCAGACCCAGGCCGCCGTCCTCCTCATGCCGGGCATCGTCCCACCGCCGGCCGCACTTGTACTCCGGGCGCACACGGATCTGTTCCGGGGCGCTCGTGCCGAGGCTGAAGTCCACACCTTGTTGAGGAGGACTCAGATGTTCGCCATCCTGCCCATCGTCGGCGGCGTACTGCTCGGCCGCTTCGCCCCGCGCGGCATCGCCATCGCGGTCCAGGTCGTGCTGTGGGCCGTTGCCGCCGCAATGCTGACCGCCACCGCGCCGGACCACGGCGGCTCGTACAGCGACGCCTGGCTCGTCGTCCCGGCCCTGGCCGTCGTGTCGGCCCTGACCCTGCTCGCGGGCCTGTGGCTGCGCCGCCGGGCCGCTCTCAGCCGATCCGGCGCCTGACCCACGCTGTGACGCGCCGCGCGGACTCCTCGGGCGGCGCGTCGTCGGTGCGCACCACCGTCTCGATCGTCTCGCGCAGGTACTTCGCGAACGCGAGATGCCGCTCGATGTTGCGCTCCCGCCAGGGTGGCCTGGCCTCGAGCCGCTCGGTGCGCACGCCGTCGGCACAGTCGAGGACGGCGAAGTGGATGTCGGTGGTCCAGCGCCGCCCCGCCAGCCCGTCGAGCTGCTCGGGGGTGAAGGGCGCCAGCAGTACCGTGTGGCGCCCGCTCTGGGCCGCGCCGTGGGCCACGCTGAGCCAGGCGTCGCGCAGGGCGGGCCAGTCGACCTCGCCGAACTCGCAGGCGCGCTCGAACGGCCCGATGAGCCAGTCCCCGTCGAACACCAGGCACTCGGGGAGCTGCCGTACCAGGTGCGGGAAGACCGTCGTCTTGCCCGACCCGGAGGCGCCGGTGACGACGAGGAGCGGCAGCCGGCGGGCGGGCTCGGTGTTGCCGCAGTCGGGACAGACCGCCAGGTCCCCCTCCGGCGCCATCGCGATGGGGTCGTCGCAGCGCTGGCAGTAGTGCACGACTGCGACCCTATCGCGGGAGCCTGTTGGATCGAGGTCAGAAGGCTGGCGCGGGCGGGGGGCGCGTGCTCGGATCGGGCCATGGCCGACGCGGGCACGGATGCGCCACCCGGCACCACCCGAATCTCGAGTGAGGGCACGTTCCTCAGCACGACGGCGGCATCGCGGCACATCGCGGCGCTCTGGTTCTTCCGGGAGCTGGACTGTCTCGTCGACATGGCGCGGCTGGTGGCGCTCGACTTCGTCCGCCGACCCCAGCTCTACGTCGCCGTGGGCGAGGAGGTGCCGGCGGCGCTGGCGCGGCTGCGGGCGCGGTACGGGACCGACGAGGCGGTGCCGGACGCCGGGCAGCGGGCGGAGGTCTTCCGGGCCGTGTTCGGCGAGCGGGACACCGGCGACTTCGCGCGGCTGCGGGACGCGCTCGTCGCCGCGGCGGCCGCGTTCGCCGAGCGGGTCTTCGACACCGGCGAGGAGATGCTGCGCGAGCGGGTGCGGACCGCGCACCGGCCGTTCAAGGAGTACCTGACCGGGCTGGCCGGCAGCTCGCTGCGGTGGAGCACCGAGGTCACGCTGACCGGTGCCACGCGGTCCCTGGCCTATCCGATCCTGCGCGATCCCGGCGTGTGCGCGGTGTTCGGGGTGGCGGTGCCGCCCGGGCCGCAGTGGCCGTTCACCGAGGACGCGAACGCCGACAAGCTCGTCGAGGAGATCTCGAACCGCCTGGCCGACGGGGGGCCGGCCGTGACGCGGGCGGAGGTCAGCAGCCGGCAGCGGGCCGCGCTGCGCGGGGCCGAGGCGCTCATCGCCGTCCTCGGTTTCAGCGAGGACGGCGGCGACCTCGACGCCCTCATCACCACCTGCTACACGTGGGGCTCGGCCCTGGCCGCCGCCGTCCCGCCCGCGACGGCGCCGGCGTTCACCGGCTGAACGCCATGGCCGAGGACGGGCAGACCCCGCTGTTCGACTTCATGATGGTCCGTGCGCCGGCGAGCCCGGGCGACGCGGTGCTGGCCCGGCACTACATCTTCAACGACTTCCTGATGCCGGACCAGCCGATGAAGACCAACGTGCCGAAGAAGCCGGGGCTCGCCGACGTGTCCGCGGTGGCCGGCCTCGTGTTCAAGCTGGTGAGCGCGGCGCCCGGCGACGACCCGTACGCGGATCTGCTCGCGGAGCTGGTCCGGTTCATGCCGGCCTGGACGTTCGACCGGCAGGCGGCGCCGGACGCGCAGCAGTTGACGCTGGAGGTGCTGGAGCACAACCGGTTCCTGCGGCGCGACGTGCGGTACCACCTGATCCCGGAGCAGCTGACGGACGTCGCCGCGGACCTCGTGCCGGCGCTGGTCCGGGCCCTGGACGCGCTCGACGCCGGGCGGACCCGCTTCGACCGGGGCCGGCTGGTCGCGCGGCTGGAGAAGATCTTCAACGGGGCCCTGGTCGCCGTCGTGTTCGACCAGGGCGGCCACCAGCAGGCGTACCGGCAGGCCCGCTGGGCGTTGTTCGACGCGCTCTACCTGCTGTTCGTGCTGCGCCGGTGGGTCCCGGTCAACCTCGAGCGGATCCTCGCCGGGCTGCGGGGCCTGCACGCGATCGAGGCGCTCGCCGTCGACCAGCTCTACGCCCGGGTGCTCGCGGGCAAGGCGGCCCCGGCCGAGGTGTTCCTGCTCGGCCGGATCGCGCCGCGGTACCCCGGGCTGCGCGACTGGGACGGCAGGTCGCCCGCGGCCGGCTTCCCGCTCGTCGCGGACGGCGCGGACCTGGCCGAGCTGCTCGCCGCGACGCCGGTGATCCATCCGATCTTCGCCCGGCTGCACCGGTACCTGCGGCCGTTCAACGACATCAAGCCGATCGGCGTCGGCGACCTCAAGGTGGTCCGCCAGACCCTCACCGCGTACCGGCCCGGCGAGATCTCGCACATCCACAACGTGCTCAAGGGCGAGACCAGGCTGCGCGACCACCGGAAGCTGGAGAAGGTGGAGGACGTCTTCTCGTTCACCGGCACCGAGAGCGCGGAGCGGACCAGCGAGTCGCAGTCGACCGAGCGGTTCGAGGTCAAGCAGGAGGCGGAGGGCGTGGTCCGCACCACGCTCGGGGTGACCGCCAACGCGAACCTCAGCTACAGCAACGACGCCGCGCACATCACGGCGAGCGCCGGCGCCGGGTTCGCGTACAACCGCAACACCGAGGACCACACCAAGCTCGCCCAGAGCTTCGCCCGGGACGTCGTCGCCAAGGCGGTCAGCCGGATCGAGTCGCGGGCCACGACCACCCGCTCGGTGACCCGGCTGACGGAGACCGAGGAGACCAACAGCCAGAACTTCAACAACGTCAAGGGCGACGGCCACATCTCGGGCATGTACCGGTGGATCGACAAGGAGTACACCGCCCAGCTCTACAACTACGGCAAGCGGCTGATGTTCGAGTTCCAGGTGCCGGAGCCGGCCGCCTTCTGGATCGCGGCGCGGCTGGAGTCGCACACCGTCGAGCTGGACGTGCCGCAGCTGCCGGCGAAGCCGAAGCCGGACCGGCCCGAGCTCGGCTTCACCTGGCAACAGGTCGACGAGCCGCTGCTCGTGAAGCTGCGCGGGCGGTACGAGGGCCTGCGCGACGTGACGTTCCCGGCCCGCACGCGGGTCGTCGTCCTGCGCGACGTGGACTCCCGGGAGCGGCAGTTCGCCGAGCAGGGCATCGACAAGCCCAACTACTCGCACTCGTACAACTGCCAGGTCGACCGGGCCGCCGGCTACGAGATCACCGAGGTGGTGCGCACCGGCTACGCCGAGTTCTACCACCGCGCCAGCGAGGCCAACCCGAACCGGTTGGGCATCTACCTCAACGACCGGCTGATCCACAGCGACGCCGGGTACCCGTACACCTACGACCTCAACGGCAACGGGCCGCCCGCGGAGCCGATCGTCTTCAGCGAGGACGACCTGCCGCTGCGGTTCGACTTCAGCGGCCCGCAGCACATCAACCTGTACCGCCTGCAGCTCACCCTGCACCTCGGGCTCACCGCCGAGGCCCTGCAACGGTTCCAGCTCATGGTGCACGGGGTCGTGCTGGCCGCCGAGGAGAAGCGGCTGGAGGCGGCCAACCAGGAGCGGGAGGCGGCGTACCGCTCGGCCGTCGAGGAGTACCACGGCCGGCTGGCGGAGCTGGAGCACCTGCTCGTCCGGGACGTGATCAGGGGCGGGGCCGAGGCGGCCAACCGGGCGGTCATGGACGAGGAGGTCAAGAAGCACTGCCTCACCATGCTGACCAAGGAGTTCGACACCGTGCCGGGCGACGACCGGCTGGCCGACCGGGACGCGATGGGCCGCGTCGAGGTCCGCACCAGGCCGACCCGGTTCGAGATCACGGGGATCGACACGGACAGGACGGCCGCCGGGTTCGTGCCGGCCGATCGCCAGGTGTGGTACCCGGCGGCGGACCTGGAGGCGGCCCGGGACAAGGGCCCGGCCGTGCAGTTCCTGGAGCAGTCCTTCGAGTGGTCGCGCATGTCGTACCTGTTCTACCCGTACTTCTGGGCGGCCCGGCCGCGCTGGCTGGAGCTGATGAGCCGGTCCGACGAGGCCGACCCGAACTTCACCGCGTTCCTGCGCTCCGGCATGGCCCGGGTGCTGCTGGCCGTCACGCCCGGCTACGAGGGCGCCGTGCTGCACTACCTCGCCACCGGCGACGTGTGGAACGGCGGCCCGTCGCCGGTGATCGGCGATCCGCTGTTCGTGCCGCTGCACGCCGAGATCCGGGAGCAGACCGACGACCGGCTGGGCGGCACGGCCGAGGGCGAGCCGTGGACCTACGTCGTGCCGACCTCGCTGGTGTACCTGCACGGCAGCCAGGACCAGCTGCCGGACCTGGTGGCCGAGCGGGCGGCCCGGGCCGGATCGGCGGCGGCACCCGGATGACGCTGCTGATCCGCGTCGACCCCGGCGTCGCGACGCCAGCCGATCCGGGCCCGGCCCTTCCGGGGGCGGCCCTTCCGGGGGCGGACGAGGAACCGAAGCCCGAGCTCACCCCGGCCGAGCGGGACATCGTCGCGGCGTACCGCCTGCTGTGCGCCGGCTACGAGCGCCGGCTCGACGCGATCCGGCCGCGGCGGACGGGCCCGGTGCGGCTGCCGGACTTCCCCGCGGTGTACCCCACGCTGCCGGGCGCCCCCGCCCAGTCCGGCCGGCCGGCGCGGGAGCCGGTCGACCTGCCGCCGGTGCCGCTCGACGGCACCCTCCTGGGCAGCCTCTGCTTCGTCTACGCGGTGCACGGCTGGGCCGCGATCGAGGCGGTGCAGCAGGCCGTGCTCGACGCGTACCTGCGGGCGGTCAAGGCGCGCGGGCCGGCGGACGTCGAGCAGCTCGCGAGCCGGTTCTTCGCCGCCACCCGCGACCTGCTCGCCCGGCTGGTCCACCAGACCCTGGCCGAGCTGGAAGCGAGGGCGGCCGCCGTGGTCACGGCCGGTCTCGCGGTGAGCCGGACGAAGATCGAGGAGGCGTGCCGGCAGCTCGGCGTCGAGGTCCTCGAGCTCGACGAGCCGGCCCCGCCCTACACCGGGCCGCCCGGCACCACGACGACCAGCCGGTACGTCTTCGCCAGCCGTGAGCTGTCCATCGCCGTCCACCGGCAGCTGGTCACGATCGCCCGGCAGATGTCGGTCCTCGGCACCCTGCTCGGCTACCAGCGGGGCATGGAGCGGCGGGGCGACGCACCGCGGTCCGGGCCGGCGCGGGCCAACTATCTCGAGAGCATCGAGGTGCTCAAGCGCAACGCCAAGCAGACCGATCTGATCGTCGAGTCGCTGCGCAAGGCGGACGTCTTCACCGAGCGGTGCCCGCTCGCGCTGCTCGCGCTGAGCATGGTCGGCCGTTTCACGACCCGGCTCGACATGGAGGACCGGCTGGGCTCGGTGCTCGCCCAGCTGCGCGAGTCGGCCGCGCAGCTGACCCGGATCCGCATGGGAGAGCGGGTCGGCACCCTGACCGCCGGTGCGGCGGGCGCCGCGGACCTGGACCTGACCGGCGGACCCGAGCGGGCCGTGCTGCGCGCCGCGCTCAAGGCGGTCGGCGAGGACCGCCGCTGGACCCCGATGCTGCACGAGCCGACCTGGGACGCGCTGATCCGCACGGGTGACGTGCCGCCCGGCGGCTTCGGCTACGTGGTCGCGCAGCAGTACCGCGCCGCCCTCATCGAGCACCGCATCGCCGCCGAGGCCGAGGCGGCCGCCGACCGCCGGCTGATGGGCGGCGTGCAGCGGGTCGCGGCCGCGCTCTCCCTCGCCGGGTTGGTCCTGGCGCCCTTCGGCGGGGTCGCCGTCATCGCGGCCCTCGGGACGGGCGTGGGCCTCACGGCGGCCGCGGTGAGCGTGGCCGCCGTCGTCGCCGGGGTCGCCGAGCTGGCCGACGAGCTGGGCACCGCGCGGGTGGCCGTCGACGTCGGCCTCACCGGGCCGGACCCGGTGGCGTTCGAGCACCTCGCCGAGCTCGGCGCCCGGGCGCGGTTCGTGCACGAGATGACCGGCGCCTTGGCCGAGCAGATCGGCGAGACGGTGCTGCTGGAGCTGGTCGGCAAGGTGCTGCCGGTGGTCAAGCTGGCCTGGACCGGGTACGGCTACTGCCAGGATCTGCAGACCCTGCTCGGCGGGGAAGCCGATGAGCCCGCCCCCCGCTAAGCCGCCCGGGGCCGGGCTCACGCCCCACCAGACCGCCGTCGACGCCGAGCTGCGCCGGCTGCGGGCCACGCTGCGCGAGCTGCGGGTCACCCCGCCGGCGAGCGTCCCGCCGTCGCCCGCGGTGCTGCGTCCGGGACTGGCCGGTGCGGTCCTGCGCCGCTGGACCACGGCCGCCAACGGGATCGACGCCACGCTCGCCGCGGTGCTGCGCTTCCCCGGCGACCTCGTCGAGCAGCTGCGCGCGATCGGCGTCCCGGCGGCCAAGCTCGGCAAGCGCGGCCTCTTCGGCGTGGTCGACGTCCTGGAACGCTGGGCGAGCGACCCGGCGGTGCGGTTCGCGCGGTACAGCCCCACGAGGCTCGCGGCCGTGCGGCGCCGGAACAAGCTGATCGGGTACCTTGTCCAGCACGTGCTGATCAGCCACGAGGAGGTCCGTGCCCGCCTCATGCTGAGCGCCGCGCTCGCCGCCGGGGCCGTCGACGAGCTCGTCCGGACCGGCAAGGCGGTCCTGAGGAACGGGCGCGGCACGAACGTCGCGGTGCCGAAGGGCCGGCTCGGCCCGCCGCGGCAGGGCATCAACGTCGAGACCTGGGACGGAACCCGCTGGCTCGGGTTCTGGGACACCATCTGGGCCGCCGAGCACCTGCCCGACGGCGCGACGGAGCGGTGGGGCTGGCACTGGGCGCAGCGCGCGGAGATGAAGAAGGCCGAGCCGGACAGCTCCCAGCTGCGCGACGAGGCCCGCCGCCTGCGCGAGGCGAAGGCGGTACGCTGGACCGACGCGGAGACGGGGGAGCTGGTGACGGCCGACCCGGCGCGCATCTTCCCCACCGCCGCGGACGAGTCGAAGGCGCTGCTCGTCGGCCGGCTGGAGCGGGCGCGCGCCGTGCCGGTGAGCCGGATCAGCACCGGCGCCGGGCTCATCTACGACGTCCGCCTCGACATGCCCTGGCTCGAGGCGATCTACGACCTGCTCAAGGACTAGCCCGCCGCGGTGGCAGGCAGTAGTGCACGGGCCGGCCTTGGCCATGCCGGACGGACACGACCGCGACGGTGGCGCCGAACCGCACGATCGGCCCGGCCCGGGCGACGCCGACGAGCGTGACGCCGGACACGACCGGATCGCAGCGGCCCGTCGGCGCACACGAACACCCGCCGCCGCGACTGCAGCGCGACGAACGCCGAGCCGAGCCGGACCGCGTCCGCGCCCGCCGGACCCGGCCGGCGTACCGCGCGGCGCCCTGGACGAGGTCGACCAGGTCCAGTTCCCGGGTGGGCTCCGGCCGGCTGAGCGCGCCCGGCGCTTGTCCGCCGGTCGGGTGGCAATCTCCCACGACCTGTGGACAGCCGCCGGGCGCGAAGGTGGCGATGATCGATGGCGGCAGGCAGGTTCAGGTTCGCGAAGAGGGTTCGATGCACGACACTCGTACTCCACCGGCGCGGTCGGACCGCGTCTCCGGGACGGCGGTCGCCGGGCTCGTGCTCGGGATTCTGAGTGTCTGCGGGGCCTTCATGCGGCTGCCGCTGTGGGTGCTCGCGCTGATCTTCTCGATGGTCGGGCTCAGCGTCTGCCGCCGGCACGGCTTCATGGGGCGGGGCATGGCGGCGGCCGGGCTGGTGCTCGGCTTCGTCTCCCTCGGCCTCATGATCCTGATCGGCATCGCCCGCGGCTGACCCGTGCGGCGTCAGTCCACCAGGGCGCCGGCCGAGAGGTTGACCACCGCGCCCGTCATGGCGGCGGCGCGGTCCGAGGCCAGGAACGCCGCCGTCTCCGCGATCTCGGCCAGGGTGGGCAGGCGCTTCAGCAGCGTGGTCGGGGCCAGGCCGGACTCCAGGAAGTCCTGCACCGTACCGTCGCCGGCGGCCGGTTTGAACAGCTCGCCCGTATAGGAACCCGCCGCCGGGGCGTCGATGACCGCGTGCGGGCGGATGGTCACCACGCGGATGCCGGACGGGGCCAGCTCCACCGCCAGCAGCCGGGCGAACGCCTCCTTGCCCGCCGCGCTCACGCCGTGGCCCAGGATGCCGCCGATCGCCAGTTTGGCGCCCGGCTCCGACAGGGTCAGGATCACGCCGGTGCGGCCCATGTGCCGGGCGACCGCCTTGCTCGTGATGAACAGCGTGCGCAGGAAGCCGTCGATCGGGCGCATGAACTCCTCCAGCGCGAGGCCGGCCAGCGGGGTGCCCTGGTCGTGCGGGACGCTCACGGCGTTCAGCGCGATGTCGATCCCGCCGGCCTTGGCCGCCACCGCCGCCGCGTGCCGTTCCACCGCGGCCTGGTCGAAGACGTCCACCTGGGCCGTCTCGGCCCCGATGTCGCGCGCCACCGCGTCGAGCCGGGCCTGGGTGCGGCCGGCGAGGAACACCCGGGCGCCCTCCCGGGCGAAGACCCGCGCGACGGCGCCCCCGATCGCGCCGCCGCCGCCGTAGATCACTGCACTCTTCCCCTTCAACATGCGGCAAATGCTAACCAGAGTTAGTTGCAAAAAACAACTGCCTGCTGTGGTACTTTATGATCGTGCCCACCAGCCGCAGCTACCGGGACTCGTGCGGGGTCGCGCGGGCGCTGGACGTCGTCGGGGAGCGCTGGGCGCTGCTCGTGGTGCGCGAGCTGCTCCTGACGCCGCAGCGGTTCTCGGAGCTGCGGCACGCGCTGCCCGGCGTCAGCTCGAACCTGCTCGCCGACCGCCTCCGCGAGCTCGAGCAGCACGGCGTGGTGCACCGCCCCGACGGCGGCCGCTACGACCTGACCGACCGGGGCCGCAGGCTCGAACCGATCGTGGTGGCCCTCGGCGACTGGGGCATCGACGCGCCCCACCCCGCGGAGCCCGCCTCCCTCAGCGCCACCTCGGTCCTGCTCTTCCTGCGCGGCCACGCCCGGCCCGACCCCGCGGCGCCGCCGGCCACGTGCCGCCTGGACCTGGACGGCCGCGCCTGGACCGTCCGCCTGCATGAGGGCCGCATCGAGATCGAGCCCGGCGAACCCCCGACGGCCGACGCCGCCCTGCGCACCGACCCCGGCACGCTCAGCTCACTGCTCCAGGACCCATCGACCCTCGCCGCCGCCTGCGCCAGAGGCACCGCCGCGATTGTCGGCGACCGGGCGGCCATCGACCGCCTGCTGCACGCGGTCACCGACAACACGGCCTGAGAAGGACAGCAGAACGCGGCGGCCGTCCCGGAACAAATCCAGGGACGCCGCCGCGGGGCGGGTTCGTGCGACGGGAGGGGAGAAACGGAAAAGGGTCAGCCGACCACGCGCGTGAAGAAGTCGCCGAAGCCGGTGCCCAGCTGGGCGATGAGCGCGCCGATGCCGCGGGCCACGCGGGCCGCCGCGTCCGGGCGGAAGGCCACGAACCAGATGAGGAAGATGACCACCGCGTACTGCAGAGTCTTTTTGAGCGTCATTGACCTTTGCCCCGTGCATATCAATGGTGCAGAGACCACCAAACTAACCCGATCGGGGCTAGATGGTGGTCGAATGCGGTAACTGCGGCACGGGCCAGGCCGGGTCGGGGCGGAAGTCGCACCAGGTGCCGTCGAACGGGAACCGGCCCGCCTCGGCCGCGGCGGCGACCCGTCGGCCCTCGGCGCGAATCGCCGAAGCCTCCGAAGTGGACCAGAAGCCGGGGCGGTCCGTCGAGGCTGCGAACGTGTCCTCGTCCTTCCACCGCCAGCTCCGGTCCGGGTCGACGACGACGTCGAGGTGGTGGTCGACGACGTCGATGCCGTTCGGGTGACGGGCGATGACGGCCTCGAGGTTGACGTACCAGCCGAGAAAACGCCGCTCGCGGAAGAACCACCAGACCGAGTGGGCCGCGCCCGGCGGGTGCAGGATCAGCACGTCGCGGTCGGCCCAGGTGCGGCGCTCCAGCGGGGCGGCACCGTACTGCTCGATCGTCGGCGCCCCCTGCACGAGCGGGCCGACCCGGCAGGCGAAGCCCGCGCCGGCCGGGAGCCAGACCCGCAGGCCGTGCTCGTCGTCGGCGACCGGGTGCACGGCCTGGGCCCAGCTCACGTGCGGGCCCCGGAAGTAGCGGCGCAGCATCTGGACCATACTACGGAGATGCTCGCCGCCGTTCGCCGTCTGCCGCCGACGGCCGGGGTGTACCGGTTCCGCGACGGCGACGGGAAGGTGCTCTACATCGGGCGGGCCACCTCGCTGCGCTCGCGGGTGGCGTCGTACTGGTCGGACCTGCGCGACCGGCCCCGCCTGCGCCGGATGGTCCCGCTCATCGCGGCCGTCGAGGCGGTGGCCTGCGACTCGGTGCACGAGGCGGCCTGGCTGGAGCGCAACCTGCTCGGCCGGCGCAAGCCGCGCTGGAACCGGGCCCGCGACGGCCAGGAGTCGACCGTCCACATCGGACTCGAGAGCGGTCCCCGCACGCCCGGGCTCCGGATTTTGTACACCCCGAAGCCCGGCTGCTTCGGCCCGTACCTCGGCGGCCTGCGCGCCCGCAACGCCGTCTCCGCGCTGCACCGCATCCGGCCCCTCGCCTACACCGGGGCGGGGCTGACCGGCGCCGAGCGAGACATGGCCCAGGCCCGCGGCGTGACCCCCGGCGACCGCGAGCAGCTGGTCGCCTCGATCACCGCGATCCTGGGCCGCGATCCGGTGGAGCTCGACCGGGCCCGGACGGACCTGATCGCCCTGCGCGAGCGCGCCGCCGGGAACCTGTCGTTCGAGCTGGCCGCCGAGATCCACGAGGAGATCGCCGCGCTCGACTGGATCGCCAGCCCGCAGCGCACCGCGACGCTCGAACCGGCGGAGCTGCGGGCGGCCGGCTTCGCCGAGGGCGTCCTGGTGCTGTTCCGGGTCCGCGCGGGCCGGCTCGACGAGTGGACCCAGCGCGCCTCGACGCCCGAGCGGGCCCGGAAGTACCTCGCGGAGACGCCGGCCGAGTGGCGCCCGTTCGCGCAGCGCAACGCCGAGCTAGCGGCCGGTCTCCAGTAGCGCGGGTAGGTCGGTGAGGTCGTCGACGGCGTCCGGCGGGGTGAACGAGTCCGGGTCGTCGCGGTGGGCGGCCGCCCCCGGATAGCCCGCGTTCGTCACCAGTACCGGCCGCATGCCCGTGTCCCGGGCGCCCTGGTGCTCCCGGCTCCCGCCGTCGCCGACGTACCAGCACTCCCCCGGCGCGACGCCGAGGCGTTCGGCGATCGTGGCGTACAACCGCGGGGAGGGTTTGCGGGCGCGCTCCTGCCACGAGAAGACGGTCGCGTCGATGAGCGGCGCGTAGGCGGTGCCGTCCCAGCCCTGGCACAGCTCGGCCCCGCAGTCGCTGAGCACGCCGAGGCGCAGGCCCCGCCCGCGCAGCCCGGCCAGCACGCCGAGCACGCCGGGGCGGGGGCGCCAGAGCGGTACCGAACCCTGGTGATGTGCGGCGACGGCGGCATCGAGGCGGGCCCCGGACGGCTCCTCCCCGCAGCGGCGGGCCATCTCGGCCAGGGTCGCGCGGGTGTCGCCGTGCCGTCCCGTGATGCGCTCGGTGAACGAGGACGCCATCGCCGTCCAGAACGCCTCGGGCGGCACCCCGAGCGCGGCCGCGGTCGCGAAGGCGGCGTCGCGCCGGCCGGCCTCCACGCCCGGGTCGGTGAGGGTACCGAAGAAATCGAAGACGACCGCGCGCATCAGGCGACGAGCCGGTCCCGCACGGCGCCGAGCTGCTCGCCGGTGACGCCGTTGGCCCGCAGGTAGGGCTCGACGCCGCCGAACACCTCGTCGACCCGGGCGAGGGCGGCGAGGATCGTGGGCGCCTCGCAGTCGCCCGAGAACGCGTAGTCCGCGGCGATGTGCTCGTCCGGCACGCCCGCGAGCCGCAGCAGCACCGCGACGACGATCCCGGTCCGGTCCTTGCCGGCCGCACAGTGCACGAGCACCGCCCCGGGCGGCGCGTCGGCGACGGCGGCGACCACGGCCGCGACGCGCCCGCCGTTGCCGATGACGCTCGCCCGGTACACCTCGGCCAGTGGCGCCAGGTCCGCCAGGTCGCGGGCCGGGTCGTCGTCGGGGTCGACGAGCGGCAGCAGCCGGACCATCTCGTGGCCGGCGAGCGGGCTGGGGAACTGCGCGGCCTCGTCGATCCCGCGCAGGTCGACGATCCGGCTGACCCCGTGCGCGTGCAGCGCGACGACCCCGTCGGCGGTGAGCCGGTTCAGCGAGTCGGAGCGCACCAGCGCGCGCTCGCGCAGCGCGCCCCCCTCGGCGGTCGGCAGCCCGCCGAGGTCGCGGGCGTTGCGGCAGTCGGGCCAGTGCAGCAGCATGGCCGCCACCCTAGCGTCCTAGGCGTAGGTGACGGTCACCGTCTGCAGGACGATCTCGATCTTCGGCGGGCCGCCCCCGGCGCCGTTGGGGTCCTCGGCGGTCAGGCCGCCCGCGGCGACCCGGTCGACGATGTCCAGGCCCTTGGTCACCGTGCCGAGCATCGAGTAGTCCGGGCCGATCTGCGGGTTGTCCTTGTAGTTGAAGAAGAACTGGCTGCCGTTGGTACCCGGACCCGCGTTCGCCAGCGCGACCGTCCCCCGGCTGTAGGGCGCGCCGGTGTTCTCGGTCTCGTAGCGGTACGCGGGGCCGCCGGTGCCGTTGCCCGCCGGGTCGCCGCACTGCAGCACCCAGATGCCCTCGGTGGTGAGCCGGTGGCACTTCGTGTTGTCGAAGAAGTGCTTGCCGGCCAGGTACGCGAAGCTCCCCGTCGCGCACGGCGCCTTCACCCCGTCCAGGGCGATCTCGATGTCGCCGAGGTTCGTCGCGATGCGCATGGTCGCCTTCGCGGCCTTCGGGGTGGCCGGCGGCACGCCGACGTCCTTGGCCGACGGGTCACCGGTCGTCGGGGTGTAGACGCAGCCTTCCGGAACAGCAGCCGCCGATCCCCCTTGTGCCAGCGGCCGTCCGGCCCCCTGGCTGAAGTTGATCGTCTTCGAGGAGCAGCCGGCGAGCAGCACAAGAGCGGTAACGGTCAGGAGTCGGAGCTTCACCGGCCCACCCTATGACAAACGAACGCGCCGGTCCCCGAGGGAACCGGCGCGTCACAACCAGCAGATCAGCTCACCGAGCAGCTGGTGCCGTTCAGCGTGAACGCCGCAGGCTTGGCGTTCGTGCTGTTGTTCCAGCTCGCCAGGAACCCGAACTCCACGCTGCCGCCGTTCGCGGCGATGGTCTTCGTGTAGTCGGCGTTGGTGACGGTCACGTTCGCCCCGGACTGGGCGTTGACGCCGCCCCACATCTGGCTGATGACCTGGCCGTTGGCGTAGGTCCACTTCAGCGTCCAGCCGTTGACCGCGGTGGACGAGCCGTTCGTGATCTTCACCGCGCCCTGGAAGCCGCCGCCCCACTGGCCGGTCACGCTGTACGCCACGTTGCACGCACCCGCCGGCACGGAGACCGACGGCGAGGTCGAGCGGGACGGAGACGTGGACGTGGACGGCGAGCGGGACGCGGACGCCGACGCGGACGGTGACGCCGAACGCGAGCCGGACGCCGAGGGCGACACGGAGTACGACGGCTGCGGTCCGGTGCGGTCGCCGTAGATGATGCCGCGGCCGTTGGTGCCGATGTAGACCCGCCCGAAGATGCGCGGGTCGCCGGTGATCGCCTCGCCGATGTTGCCGTACTGGTGCGCGTCGTCGTTCACCCGCAGCCAGCTCGCCCCGGCGTCGTCGGACCGGAACACGCCCTTCTTGGCATCGACGGTACCCACGAGGAAGACCGCCGCGTTGGTCCGGCCCGGCGCCGCCTTGCCGAAGCCGACGTTGAGCCCCGCGGTCGCGCTCGTCAGCTTGGTGAAGGAGGTGCCGGCGTTGGTGGAGCGGTAGACGCCGGTGTCGCCGGCCAGCCAGACCTCGCCGGCCGCCCCGGGCACCGCCTTGAACTTCGCCGTCGTCGGCAGGCCGGTGGCCGCGGTGGTGAAGCTGGCCCCGCCGTTCGTGCTCACGTAGAAGGAGCCGCCGCTGTACCCGTAGAAGGTGTTCGGGTTCACCCGGTCCGACTCGACGATCGCATTCTGCGGGATGCCGGTCGCCTGCGTCCAGCTGTTGCCGTAGCCGACGGAGTAGACCACGGCGCTGTTCTTGGGCGCCCACAGGAACCGGGAGCCGTCGGCGCTCGCCGCGATCGTGCCGCCCTCGTTGATGCCGCCCGGCTCGCTGCCCTGGAACCAGTTCGCGCCGCCGTCGGTGGAGAACGCGGCGTGGCTGTCGTTGGGCCGGTCCGAGTCGGTGAAGTTGCCCGCGCGCACCATGACGCTCGGGTTCAGCTCGGCGTAGTCGAGGCTCGTGGTCGAGGTGAAGATCGGCTGCTTGAACATCGTGGCCGGCACCGCGTCGAGGCTGGTGTGCCGGAAGCCGCCGATGTCGCCGAGGGCCGAGATCAGCGGGGCGCCGGTCGGCGGGCTGATCAGGTCCAGGACCGCGGTCTCCTCCAGGCCCGGGGCCATCGGCTTGATGGTGATCTGGCCGCCGCTGTCCCACAGGTTCAGGTCGGTGCTGCCGTAGATGGTGGCGCCGGTGCCGTACATGAAGCGGCTGGAGTTGAACGGGTCGATCTCGACCGCCTCGTTCATCCAGCCGAGCTTCGGGGTCACCTCGGGCGGCTGCGGGTTCGTGCCGAAGTCGAGCCACGGGGAGCGACTGATGTCCATCTTGTACCGGAAGCTGCGATTCGGGTAGCTCGTCCAGTCCCAGATCCGGGTCCAGGTCGCGCCCCCGTCGGTGCTGCGGAAGAAGATGGCGTCCGGCCACCACGACACCTGGGTCGCCACCATGAGCGTGTTCGGGTGCTGGCGGTCGATGGTCAGGCCGCTGTAGCCGAAGTAGTCATCGGAGCTCGAGGACGGGATCGGGCTGATCTGCGTCCAGGCGCCGGTCGCGGTGTTGTACTTCCACACGTCGCCCTTGCCGCCGTCGTACGGGCCGCCGGTGTCGCTCGTCGCGAGGTACAGGAAGCCGCCGGACGTGTCCAGGACGCCCTTGTGCGCGATGTAGCCGGTCGGCTGCCCGGCCAGGCGGGACCAGGTGGTGCCGCCGTCGGTGCTGCGGTACACGGTGTTCTGCTTGTCCGCGACGCCGACGTAGATGGTCTGTGTGGTGCTGCCCGCGGAGCCGGTGCGCTTGTCGAACGTGACCCAGACGATGCCCTGGTTGTCGGTCAGGTACCCGTTGGTGTCGTTGGGGTCCTGCACATAGTTGCCGGGGTTCGGGAACGCGGTGACCTTGGACCACGTGGCGCCCGAGTCGGTGCTGCGCCACAGGCCGTTGCCGCTCGGCGCACCGAGGTACAGGATCGAGTTCTTGTTGGGGTCGATGGCCAGGCGCTCGCCCATGCCGCGGCCGGGCATGTTCCCGCCGAGCTTGAACGGCAGCTGGCTGACGGCCCAGGTGGCGCCCTTGTCGGAGCTGCGCAGAATCGCGCCGTTGTTCGGGTCCCAGGAGTTGGTGTACATGCCGGCGGCCACGTACACCTTGTTCGGGTCGACGGAGTCCGTCGCCAGGCTGACGACGCCGTTGTAGCCCCAGTTGTCCTGCCCGACCCAGTCGAGCAGCGGGACCCAGCGGTTGGTGGCGGTGTCGAGGCGGTACGCGCCGCCGATGTCGGTGCGCGCGTAGACCAGCCCCTGCTGCGACTGGTTGAAGATGATGCCCGGCACGAAGCCGCCACCCTCGATCTGCACGTTCTTGAACGCGTACGGGTCGGCGGCAGCGGCGTCGGCGGGCCGCACGGCGGTCTGGACGGCGACGCCGATGGCCGCGACCGCCACGGCCGCCACGGCCGCGGCGCCGATGCGTCTCGATCTGTTCCGGCTACTCATTGGCATGCGCGGATCGTGTTGGGCGTCACCTTTCCGGGTCAACGCCGCCCAGGTCACGGGCAGGTCAAGCGCTTCGACAGGATGAAACTCTCACGCGGTTGCTAGGTTGGCCGGGATGAAGAACGCCCGCCCGCTGATCGCCCTCGCCGTGGCCCTGGCCGCCGGGGGCGTCCTGCTGACGACGGTCCATCGATCCCCGTCGCCGCCGGCCGCCGCCCCGGCCGCCGAGCAGGCCTTCACCGGCAAGCAGGGCTCGATCGGCGCGAAGCTCCCCGACGGGGCCGACTACACGCCCCTGTTCTACGCCGACGTTTCCATCTCCGCCGGTACCGCCCCCACGCCCGACGACACCGCCGACCGCCTCATGCTGCGCTCCCCCGCGGGCGACGTCGAGCTGCGCCGGCTGGACAAGGGCCGCTACGCGCAGTTCCTCGGCTTCGCGGCCGCCGACGGCGTCCTGTACTGGGCGGAGTCCTCGGCGCTCGCCGACGGCGCGTACGAGACCCGGCTGTGGCGCGCCCCGCTGGACGGCTCGGCCGCGCCCACCACGCTGACCGCGGACACGGGCGCGGCGGTGTTCTTCGACTCGGAGTACGACCTCGTCATCGCCGACGGCAAGGTCCACTGGGTGGCGGCCGCGCCCGACGACGACAACCGCACCGAACTGCGCAGCGTGGCCGTGACCGGCGGCCCGGTGACCACGGTGCCGTTCACGGGCCGCTTCCGGCACACGACGTGGCCGTGGCTGGTCTCGGTCGACGACGGTGCCCCGCTCACCCTGGCCAACCCGCTGACCGGCGAGCAGCGGGTGGTGACGAAGGCCGCCGCGGAGTCGGTGGTGTGCACGCCGGCCTGGTGCCGCTCGATGGTGACCGCGGCCGGCGACCGCTTCCTGTTCGACGCCCGCCACCCCGACGGCACCGACCGCCGCCGCATCCCGGGCGACCTGGTGGCCATCACCGTCGACACCGCGATCGCGGGCCGCTACGAGATCTTCACGACGTACCGCGACGACCGCACCGCGCTGGTCGCCTACGACCTGCAGACCGCCAAGCTGCTCACCCTGACCGTCAACACCGGCGTCTCGGCCACCCGCGCCGGCGTGGTCTGGTGGCAGGACGGCGCGACCTGGAAGTCCATCGACCTCCGCTCAGGCAAGTAGCACCGCGGCCAGGGCGAGCGCTCCTGGCAGTGCCTGCACGAGCAGGATGCGGCGGCTGGCGGTGGCGGCGCCGTAGATTCCGGCCACGATCACGCAGATCAGGAAGAAGACCTGGAACGCGAGGTTGTCCGCGACGAGCCCGTAGACCAGCCCGGCGACCAGGAAGCCGTTGTACAGTCCCTGGTTCGCCGCGAGCGCCTTGCTGGCCTCCGCGAACTCCGCGGTGGTCCCGAACGCCGCCCTGGTCCGCGGCGCGGTCCACAGGAACATCTCCAGCACCAGGAAGTACAGGTGCAGCAGCGCCACGATCCCGACGAGCACATCAGCGACGACCTTCACGGCGGTGAGCGTACCCTCGCTCAGGTGACGCTCGTTGCCTGGCTCGACGAGCGCCTGGCCTCCGCCGGACGGCGTCGCACGGGCGAGCTGACCGTTGCGCGGGTCCGCCCATGGGGCACCGTGCTGCGCGCCGAGACCGATCGGGGCACGGTCTGGCTCAAGCTGCCCGGGCCCACGACGGCCTTCGAGATTTCGTTGTACCCGCTGCTGCACCGCATCGCCCCGCAGCACGTCCTCGCCCCGATCGCGGCCGATCCGGCGCTCGGCCGGCTGCTGCTGCCCGACGGCGGGCCGACCCTGCGCGAGCGGGCCGGCGAGTTCGCGAAGGTCCTGCCCCGCTATGCCGAGCTGCAGCGCGCGCTCGCACCCGCGGCCGGCGAGCTGCGGGCCGCCGGCGTGACCGACATGCGGCCGGAGCTCTTGCCCCGGCTCCTCGAGGAACAGACGATCGCTGTTGTACCGCCTGTGCGCCGGGCCTGGTTCGCGGAGGTCGCCGCCGCGCTGGCCGAGTCGAAGGTGCCGGCGAGCATCGACCACGCCGACCTGCACCCGGGCAACGTCTTCGCGGACGGACACCGCTGCTACGACTGGGGCGACAGCGTCCTGGGCCACCCGTTCGGTTCCATGCTGGTCGCGCTGCGCGGGGCCGTGGACGATCGGGCCCGCGATGCGTACCTGGAGGTCTTCACCGACCTCGCGCCGCGGGCCGAGCTGCTGGCGGACCTGCGCCACGCCCGGATCGCGGGGAACCTGATCCGGGCGTTGACGTGGCACCGGGCGCTCGCGCCCGACCCCGGGTACGGAAGGGGAACGGCGATCGGGGACGGACCGGCGGTACACCTGCGGCAGTTGTGCTCGGATGCACCGTGGGACTGTCCGTGACCGGTTACCGCTCCTCGTCGACCTGGGTGTTCTCGGTGTCCCGGTCGTGGTCGTGGGCGTGGCCCGTGAGGCCGTCGACGATGGCGTCCACGGGCTGGCCGATGTAGTCGAACGCCGGGACGGCGATCTCCTCGGCCTCGTCGCGGATGGTGTCGAGGTCCACGGCGTCGTCGACCCGCGGGACCCCGTTGCGTCCTGTTGCTGGCATGCGTATCGCTTATCCGCAGGCGGTGCCGGTCAAACCTGTCAGGGGGAAACGCCGAGCGCGGTGGCGTCCCAGGTGCCGTAGTACTGGTTCACGAACACGTTCGTCAGGCGCGGGTTGCGGTAGTTGAGCACCTGGTCGTACACCAGGGGAAGCATCGAGGCGTTGTCCATGACCTCGGCGTTGACCTGCTGCCAGATCCCGGCCGCGCGGACCGGGTCGGTGACCGTGCGCGCGTTGTCGAGCTGCTGGTTGATCAGCGGGTCGTCGAGCTCGGCGTAGTTGTTGTTGCCGCTGGGCAGGATCTGGCGGCCGTCGATCAGCGTGGGGTAGAAGCCGTAGCCGGTCGGGAAGTCCGCGGACCAGGCCGACAGCATGATGCCGAAGCCCTTGTTGTGGACGTTGTCCGGGCTGCCGACGACCGACCGGGCGTACAGCGACGGGTCCGACGACTCGATCCTGGCGGTGATGCCGACCTGGCCGAGCGCGGCCTGCACGGCCTCCGCGGTCTTCAGCGACCGGGGGCTGTTGGTGGTGGCGATGACGGTCGGGAAGCCGTCCGGCTTGCCGCACTGGGCGAGCTCGTCCTTGGCCTTGTCGGTCTGCGGCTTGCCGGACTTCGTCTGGTACGGGTCCAGGCCCTCGTCGTACCCCGGGATGCCGGGCGGCAGCATGCCCCCGGCGATCTGCCCGCCGCCGCGCGCCGTCTGCACCGCGCCCTTGTCCACGGCGTACTGCACCGCGCGCCGGCAGTGCACGTCGTCGAACGGCGCGACCTTGGTGCTCATCGCGGCGTACTGCACGAACCCGGTCGTCGGCTCGTCGGAGTGCGCCTTGAGCGTCGGGTCGAGCAGCACCTTGGCCTGGCTCGCGGACTGCACGCCGCCCTGCCCGGCGTCGGCGTCCAGGGTCCCGTCGAACAGCTGCTGGTCGATCTCGGTCGGGTCGGTACCGATGGTCATCTCGATCCGGTCCGGCAGCGCCTTGCGCACCGGGTCGCTCGCCGCGTCCCAGGCGTCGTTGCGCACCCAGACGACCTTCTTCCCGGCGTCGATGCTCTCGAACTTGTACGGCCCCGACGCGACGGGCTTGTCGCCGTAGCGCTCCCCCGTGTCCTTGTCCTGCGGCACCGGCGCGGCAACCCCCATCGCCAGCAGGTACGGGAAGTCGGCAAACGGCTCGGCCAGATGGAACACGATCGTCTTGTCGTCGGGCGTGGTGATCGACTTCAGATCCTCGCCCTTCTGGTACGGGCCGGCGTAGTTCTGACCCTGGTCGAGCTGGTCGATCAGATACGTAGGTCCGCCGGAGAGCACGTCCTGAGCGAAAAGCCGTTCGATGCCGTACTTCACGTCCTGCGCCCGGATCGCCGCGCCGCCCTCGAACGTGAGGCCGTCGCGGAGCTTGAACGTGTACGTCAGCCCGTCGCTGGAGATGGTGGGCTGCTCTTTCGCCAGGTCGGGGACGAGCGCGGTGGTGCCGGGCTCGGCGGTGGGCGTGAGCAGGGTCCGCACGTAGAGGCGCTGCAGGTTGTACACGGCGTTGATGTACGACCGGGTCGGGTCCCACGAGTCGACGTCGTTGGCGGAGGCGAGCTCGAGCGTCCCCCCGGCCGTGCCGGACGGGTTCACGACGGCGGTGAGGCCGGCGTTGAAGCCCTGTGCGGCGGTGCCTTCGCCGGTGTCGTCGCTCTTCCCGGCACAGCCCCCGGCCACGAGGACGAGAGCCACCATTCCGACACGCAATGTACGCCTCATGTTACTTAGGGTAGTTTTCACTGCGCCCTGGCGTGCCCGGTCCCCGGGTCCCGTCGTTGTTCGGGCGCGCTTGCGGCTTTTGGTGGTTTTGCCGTTTTCGTTGACACCTGGATGACACCGGCGATTTGCCAGACTCAACGGCGAGCCAGAGAAGTGGGATCGCCCCCCCGTTCAGAGGTTCCGAGTGCCGGCTCGGGCCGCGGGATGAGGGGCGGCGCCAGGTCTCACGGGCCGACCGGGCCGGATGCCGGGCCAGGCCGGGCCGGGGCCGCGTCGGGCCGGGTCGGGCAGGGGCCGCGTCGGGCCGGGGCCGAGCCGAGCCGGGCCAGGGCGGCGTCTGGGCCGGGTCGCGGTCAGCGTGCCTGGTCGGCGGCGAGGTCGGCCCAGCGGTCGGGATTGGAGGGATGCCGGAGGAGGAGCTCTTCGAAGTAGACGGGCGCGGTGGCAGCGACGAGCAGCTCCCGGTGATCGACGGGCGCGGCCAGCTCACCTCGGTCGAGCGCACGCGTGACGATCGGCGCGCAGCGCTCGAAGCGGTCGAGCCAGAAGGCGCGCAGCGCATCGGCGGCGGCCGGCGAGCGGAACGACGCGGCGATGAGCGCGGTCGTGATCGGCGACCCACCGGTGAGTGCGGCATGCACCTCGCGGTTGACGGCCCGCAGGTCGCCACGCAGGGACCCGGTGTCGGGCGGCTGCCAGTCGTCGGTGGCGGCCGCGGCGAGAACGTCGGCGAGGAGACCGCCGACGTCGGCCCAGCGCCGGTACACGGTCGCGCGGTGCACACCGGACCGCTCCGCGACCGCGTCCACGGTGACCGCGTCGTAGCCGGACTCGACGAGCAGGTCCGCGACGGCCGCCAGCACCCGGCGGCGCACCTCGGCACTGCGCCCGCCCGGCCGCCGCCTCGCGCCACCAGCCCCGCCCGTCGCACCAGCCCCGCCCGCCACACCGGCACCGCCAGCCACACCAGCACCGCCAGCCACACCAGACGCACCAGACGCACCAGACGCACCAGACGCACCAGACGCACCGGCCACATCCAAACCGCCCGCCGCGCCAACACTGCCCGCCACCCCAGCACCGTCGACCACACCAGCACCGCTCGCCGCGCCAGCACCGTCGACCACATCAGCACCGCCCACCGCACCAGCACCGGCCACCACGGCAGAACCACGCGCCGCATTCGAAACACCGGTCACGTCAGCACCGCCCGCCACACCAGCACCATCCGCCACGTCAGCACCGGCCACCGCGGCAGGATCGCCAGCCGCATCAGTTCCGCGCGCTGCATCCGAACCGCCGGTCGCGGCAGAACCGCCTGCCGCTCCGATAGCGCCGGCCGCGGCGGTCTCGCCTGCGGCGGCGCGGTCGGCGGGTGCATTCTCGGGCTGGTCGGGGGTGGTGGCGCCATGCGGTGCGGAGTCGCGGAGTGGGGCGGCGTCGGTTGCGGGGGTCGGGGCGTCCATGCCAGGATCATATCGCGACGATTGTCGCGTTAACGATCGGGCAGGGAGGCGACATGCAGGAGTTTGCGGTCGGTGGGGACACGAGCGGGCCGTACGGGATTGTGGTGGGGCCGGACGGGAACCTCTGGTGCACGCTCGTCCACTCCGGGCAGATCGCGCGGCTCACCCCCGCCGGTGACGTGACGCTGTTCGACCTCGACAATCCCGGAGCCGGGCCGTCGGTGATCGTGAGCGGGCCGGACGGGGCGCTCTGGTTCAGCCGGTTCCAGGACGGGCGGATCGGGCGGATCACCGTCAACGGGGAGCTCTCGTCCTTCGCGATCCCGTCGCCGTACGGGCTTGCCGTGCAGGGTGGGCAGCTCTGGACCACCGAGCTCAACGCCGATCGGGTCTGGCGGGTCGGGCTCGACGGGACCGCCGCCGCCATCGAGCTTTCCACGTCCGGCGGGATGCCCTCCATGCTGGCCGCCGGGGAGGACGGGGCGCTCTGGTGCACGCTCAACCAGGGCAACGCCATCGCCCGGGTCGATACCGGCGCCGTGTACCCCCTGCCTACGGAGGCAGCGGCGCCCGTCGGGATCTGTGCCGGCGGGGACGGGGCGGCCTGGTTCGTCGAGATCGGGGCCGGGCAGGTCGGGCGGATCACCGGCGCCGGGAAGATCGACGAGTTTCCGCTGCCCGATCGCGGGGCCCGGCCGCATGCCATCGTGGCCGATCCCGCGGGAGGGTGCTGGTTCACCGAGTGGGCCGGGAACCGGGTCGGGCACATCAGCGGGGACGGTGGGACGATCGAGACGTACGAGCTGCCGACGCCCCGGTCCGAGCCGCACGGGCTTGCCGTCACCCCCGACGGGAACGTCTGGGTGGCGCTCGAGATCGGGCAGGTGGTGCGCCTCAGGTGATGCGCTGCGTGGTCTGGTCCCCAGGGCCACCGAGCCGCACGGTGGCATCCTCCGCGCGGGCCTGACCCGGCAGCGGCTCGGTCACCTCATCACCGGACGAGAGCCGCTGGGGCACCGTGTCCTCCTCAGCACCAGGCCAGGACTGAGGCGGCCGGCGGGTCATGGCCGGAGCCGGAGGAGCATCCGGCCGCCGAACCGGCGCGGCGGCGACCGGCGCCGGCTCGTCATCCGAAGGATCCGCCGGAACCCACTGCGGCACCACCCGGTGCGCCGTGGCCAGCACGCCCGCGATCACCAGGCCCGCGGTGCCGGTGATGCCCAGGGCGCCCCCCGCGTACGCGACGAACAGGCGCCGACGGCTCAGATCGTCCACCGCCCGCGCGATCACGTCGTCCGTCAGGCGCAGCGCGATCAGGGCCCCGACCAGCAGCCCGACCGAGACCAGCGCCAGGAACACCGTCGTGTACAGGTTCGCCGTGCCGTACGTGACGCCCCCGTGGCGGCGCTGGAAGATGACGATGAACAGGCTTGCCGCCGCGGCCCAGGCGCCCACCACCAGCAGGGCCGCCACCGCGTCGCTCGGGCGGTGCCAGCCGGCCGAGAGGGTGGCCACGCCGACCAGGGACGCGATGACCGCGCCGGCCAGCGCTACCGGGCCGCGGGTCTTCGGCGGTACCACGAGAATCAGGGCCACCACCACGGACGCGGCGACGGTCGTGTGGCCGCTCGGGAGGCTGTTGCCGGCGGCCACGCGGTCCACGTCGACGCCGAGGTGGGGCCGGTAGATGAGGGCCTTGAAGACCTGGGTGGTCGCGTTCGAGCCGCCGACGAGCAGCACCGCGCCGACGGCCAGGGCCAGCTTGCGGCGGGCCAGGGCGATGAAGCCGATCGCGACGGTGGCGACGGCTACGGACAGTACCGAAATGGTGCTCAGCGTGTCGTGCACGAGGCCCCAGACGTGCGTCTGGCCGATGCTGTTGCCGGTCAGCGCCACGTAGTCCAGGCGCTGGCCGTGCTCGCTGTGCACGAAGAACCGCCAGACCGCCACGAAACCGGCCGCCTGCGCGGCGCCCGCGACGAGGAGCCACGCGGCGAGCCCGAAAGGCCACCCACGCATGGCCAGCAAGATAGTCCAATCCCGCCAGTTTTGCGCCTCTGGCGATAATTCTTGCCCCCGCGGCGCCCGATGCGATCAGCTGCACGGCATGCGTTCCACCCCGTACTGGCCCGTCATCAGCCACCCCGTGCTGCGGCGGGTGCTGCCGGGCATCGCGATCTCCGCGCTCGGGGACGGCATGTCGCTCGTGGCGATCAGCTGGCTGGCCCTCGAACTGGCGCCGGACGGCAGCCGCGGCAGCTGGGTGGCGGCGGCGGTCGTGGCCTACTCGCTGCCCGCCGCGCTCGGTGGGGCGCTGTTCGGGCGGTTCCTGCGCCACCGGCCCGGCGCGCAGCTGGCCGGGTGGAACGCGATCCTGCGCGCGGGCGGTCTGGCCGCGATCGTCCTCGTGCACTCGCTCAACAGCCTGACCCCCGTCTTGTACGTCCTGTTCCTCGCCCTCTCCTCGCTCCTCGCCGCCTGGGGCTCGGCCGGGCGGTACACGCTGATCGCCGAGAACCCTCCCGCCCGAGCACCACCTGGCCGCGAACGGTCTGCTCGGCGTCCTCGGCGAGGCGGCCACGATCGCCGGGCCGCCGCTCGCCGGGCTGCTCATCGGCTGGACCGACCCCGCCGTCGTGCTCGCGATCGACGCGGCCAGCTTCGCGGTGCTCGCACTGACGTACCGCTGGGCAGTCGGCGCAAAGGGCCCGGAGCCCGCGACGACACCGAAGGCCAGGACTCTGTCCGGGCTCCTCGTCGTCTCGTTCGTGTTCTTCCTGGTGTTCGGGCCGTTCTACGTGGCGCTGCCGCTGCACGTCGCCGACGACCTGCACGCCTCGGCGACCCTGCTCGGCCTGTACTACACCGCGTTCGGCATCGGCGCCGTCGTCGGCGGCCTGGCCACGGCGTATCTGCGCCGCCTGCCCCAGTGGCCGGCGACGATCGGGATCATCCTCGCGTTCGGGCTGACCGTCCTGCCGCTCGGCCTCGGGGCGCCCGCGGCGGTGTCGCTGCCGATGTTCGGGCTGGCGGGGCTGTGCTGGGCACCGTACGTACCGATGGCGATGGCGCTGTTTCAGCGAACGACGCCGGCCGATCGGCTGCCGCAGGTGCTCGCGACGTTCGGGTCGATCACGGTCATCGCGGTGCCGCTGGGCACCGCCGCCGGAGGTCCCCTGGTCACCGCCCTCGGCGCCGAGCACACGCTGCTGCTCAGCGCGATCGCCATGGTGACGCTGGGCCTGGCGGCAGCAATTGGACTACTGCAAAGACGGCTCCGACAGTGAGCCGTTGGTCCAGCTGAGCGCGGCCAGGAGGTCGCCGTGCAGGTCGGCCGGGCCGCCGCGCTGGTAGGTGCGCACGTCGCGCAGCACGTCGCCGAGGTCGCCGGTGCCGTGCACGACCGCCTCCGCGACCTCGGGGGTGAGCGGCAGCTGGTCGGTCAGCGCGCCGACCGGCCCGCCGATCAGGTCGCCGATGGCCGAGAGCAGGCCGACCGTGAAGGCCGTCGGGCCGGCACCGGCGCCGCGGCGCTCGGCCACCGTCTGGCACATGCGGGCCCGCACGACCGCGTCGGTCAGGATCGACTCGTCGCCGTCGGCGAGGTCGGCGACCATCATGAGCGTCGCCCACTGGCGGACCTGGGGGACTCCCAGCAGTACGACCGCCTGGAAAATCGACGAGACGGGCTGCTTGAGGCCGTTGGACGCGGCGTTCACCCCGCGCAGGATGCGCACCGCGAGGGCCGGGTCGCGCTCGATGGTCGCCACCGCGCGGTCCAGGTCGACGTCCTCGGCGGCCAGCTCGGTCAGCAGCCGCACCCGGGCCAGCCGGGTCGGGTTCAGGGCCTGGGTGGTGACCAGGTGCGGGCGGCTCAGCGCGTGGCCCTGGAACAGCTGGAAGCCGTGCCGGACGGCCAGGTCCAGCAGCTCCGGGGTCTCGATGCGCTGGGCGATCAGGCGGATCCGCGGGATGCGCCGGCACTGGTCGATCAGGCCGCGGATCCGCTGCCGGTCGCCGGCCAGCATGTCGATCTTCACGTAGTGCACGTGCGGCAGCAGGCGGGCACCGGCCGCGTCGCCGGTGTACCCGTCGATGGCGAGGCGGTGGCCGGACTCGGTCAGGGCGGCCGCGGCGGCCACCACGTCGTCGTCGACGTCGACCCCGGGCAGGATCTCCAGCCCGACGGTGCCCGGCTCGAACGGCAGCGGCAGCTCGCCGACCAGGAACTCGCGGGTCAGGTTGATGAAGCAGCGCTTGTCGCCGACGAGCTCCTCGATGCCGAAGGCGGTGAACGCCTCGACGATCACCTGGCTGGTCGCGGCGCTGTCGCGGGCCGCGGCCTCCATGGCGTGCGGGCTGTCGCGGAACAGCAGCTCGTAGGCGGCGACGTGGCCCTGGGCGTCGTACAGCGCCTGACGGCCGATGTGCACGGGGCTGGTGCTGTCCACATTCCTCCATCGGCCGGTGCGGCCGGGATTCAAGAGCCGGGGCGGGCCCGCGGGGCGATGATCTGCCCGGTGTACGCCACCGCGTCCAGATAGGCCCGCGCCGTGTCCTCCACCGGCAGCGGCGCCGCGAGCAGCATCGGCAGGTCGGACGCCTCGTACGCGGCGACCAGGGACAGCAGCTCGCCCAGCGGCCCGGTCCCCTCGACCAGCGCCTCGGTCACGTCGTGGCTCAGCGACAGGCGCACGGCCAGGTCGGCGGCGGGCTGGCCGAGCAGCTCGGCGACGGCCGAGATCAGCCCGACCGTGAACGCGGCCTCGGGCGGCAGGTCCATCCGCCCGGCGATGTTCTGGCACATCCGGGCCCGGGTCACGGCGGCCGACAGCTGGTGCGTGCCGGGGTCGTCGAGATCGCTGACGAGCATCAGGGTGGCCCAGTCGCGCAGCCGGTCGACGCCGAGCAGCAGCACCGCCTCGTGCACCGAGGACACCTTGACCGGCAGGCCGAGCGAGTCGGCGTTGGCGGCCGCCATGAGCCGCAGGGACAGCGCCGGGTCGCTGGTCACCAGGCCGACGACCCGGGCGAGCGGAATGCTCGGGCCGACGAGCAGGCTCAGCAGCTCGACCCGGGCGAGCCGCGACGGCGAGAGGGCGGCGGCGCTGACGACCTGGGGGCGCCCCAGGAAGTACCCCTGGAAATAGTCGAACCCGAGCGCCCGCGCGAGGTCGAGCTGCTCCGGGGTCTCCAGCCGTTCGGCGACGAGCTTCACGCCGGCGTACTTCCGGCAGCGCTCCACGGTCGCCACGAGGTCCTCGGCCGGCGTCTCCAGCACGTCGATCTTCACGTACGCGGCGAGCTCAAGCAGCGGCTCGTGGCCGAGGCCGAAGACGTAGTCGTCCAGCGCGATGCGGTACCCCTGCCGGACCAGGTCGGCGACCGCGTCCACGACCTCGTCGTCGATCTCGACGGTCTCCAGGATCTCGAGCACCACCTGCTCGGCGTCGAACGGCAGCGGCAGGTCGCCGACGAGGAACTCGCGGGTCAGGTTCACGAAGCACAGCCCGCGCCCGCACAGCGGCTCGATGCCGATCTCGGTGAAGGCGGTGATGAGGACCCGGCTCGTGGCGTACGCGCCGCGCTCATCGGCCTCGATCGCCCCCGCGTCGCCGCGGAAGAGCAGCTCGTACCCGTGCACGTCGCCGTGCCGGGAGAAGATCGGCTGTCGGCCCACGTGCACGGCACCGGAACGGGGGAACATACCGCACTCATCGACCCGCCCGGCGCCGATCTGCGGTTTTTCGCGCCGCCTCGTTACGCGTTCCCGGCCAGCGCATGGATCTTCCAGCCGAGGTCCGGGAAGCCCGACGCGACGGCGACATGGGCGCTCGCGGTGTTCGCCGGGTCGTGCAGATATATCGGTACCGCCCGTGCCTGCACGATCCGCCTGGCCGCCCTGGTCACGAGCCGCCGCGCGAGTCCCCGGCCGCGGGCGCGCTCCTCGGTGCCGACCGAGATCTCGACGCCGGTCGGGTCGTGCGGCTTGAGCCCGACGCCGGCCAGGTACGCCCCGGTGCCCGGCTCCCGCGCGATGAGCACGTCGCCCGGGAACGGCCGCAGCCAGTCGGGGATGCCGGGCCCGTCGGACGGCTCCCACTCCCCCGCGTCCTCCATCGCCGCCGGCGCCTCGCTCCACCGGAACACGCCGGTGAAGAAGACCTGCTCGGGCCGCCCGACCAGGCCCGGCAGCCGCGCGGCCAGGGTCGCTTCGAGGTCGCCCGGCGCGGTGGCCGCCACGAGTTCCGCGACCGCGTCGACGCTGCCGGGCGGGACGGACAGCACGCCGTTGCCGGCGGCGTCGCTCACCCCGAGGGCCCGCTGCTCGCCGCCGTCCCACCGGGGCTGCTCCCGCCGCGGGCTGCCGACGACGGTCAGGCCGGTCCGGGCGGTCGAGGGCCAGCTGCCCAGCCAGGCCCGAAGAAATCGATCAAGCACTCGGGAATCCTACGGTTGCGCGCGGTACTGCGCGCTCAGCACCTCGGCCACGCGCTTGGTCCAGTCGGCCGGGCCGTCGACGGTCCAGTTCTCGCCGAGGGCCATGAACAGCGGACCGGGGTTGCCGGCCTCGGCGGACCACTGCGCCTCGACGTCGCTGTGCGCCGGGTAGACACCGACCCCGACGACCTGCCCGCCCGCCGTGCAGCGGCCCCGCTCGGTGGCCTTGCCCGGGGCCGACACGGCCTCGTAGCCGGAGCAGGGCAGCCCGCGCCGCTCCAGGTAGTCCACGAGCGCGTGCGGGGAGCTGAAGGTCTGCGGCGCGTCGGCGGCCTCGGCCGGCTCGTGGCCGATGCGGGTGACGAGCACGGCGAGCACCCCGCCGGCGACGAGGACCCCGGCGGCCAGCGCGGCGACCCAGGCGGTCGGAATCCGGTGGATCGGGTGCTGCTTCGGCGGGGGCGGCGGCAGCGGCAGGGTGGCGTCGCTGGGTGCGTCGGCTCTGACCTGCTGCACCGCCAGTGCCGCCGCGATCCGTTCCGGCGTCGGCAGGGGCTGGGTGTCGTGGTCGAGGGACTGCTCGGTCACGCGTGCAAATTACCCCGGCCCGTTCGCGGACTGCGCCCGACCGAACGGTCAGATCTGACTCAGCGTCGTAAGGGCGACACGTCGGGGAGGCGCACCGCGATCTCTTCGCCGAGGCCGGCCCCGCCCAGCAGCTCCAGATCGTCGCCGCTCCAGAACTTGCCCGGGTCGTACCAATTCGCGCGGCGTTTGCGTTCCAGCAGCCCCATGTCCTCGTACGTGACAGCCACCACCTCGGCGCAGTACGCGGTCTCCAGGCTGCCGCCGGCCGGCTGGCGCAGGTTCGGCAGCCGGCCCTTGAACCAGCGCCCGGCGAGGCGCGCGGTGGACGGGAACGGGGTGCCGTCCAGGCGGGCGACGGTCCGCAGCGCGGCGTCCTCCATCGCCGCCCCGGCCTCGGGGAACAGCTGCCGGAGCCAGGCGCGCTGGCCGTACCGGCGGCCCCAGACGAGGACCGCGTCGCGCAGGTCGTGCAGCTGGACCCCGCGCTGCCTGGTGCCGGTCCACATGTCGGGCAGCGAGCGCCCCAGCTCGGCGTGCCACATCAGCGGCGGCATGTCCTCGAGCACGATCGCCATGCCGACGTGGTTGACCGGGCTGTTGGTGAGCGTCTGGATGGCGCGATCGGCGGTGCTGCGGCCGCGGAACACCCACAGGTCACCCGTGCGTGTCATGCGCACGGCCTCATCGAGATCCACCATCACCCGGACTACCCTAGGGCCTCATGCGGATGAAGTGGTGGAAGGTCGTCGGGCTCGCCGGTGTGGTCGGCGTGGCGGCGACGGGAGTGCTGGTCGCGCGGGCCGAGCGGCAGCGCCGGGCGTACACCCCGGAGGAGATCCGGGACAAGCTGCGCACACGGCACGCCGTCGCACAGGTCGGGACGAGTCGCGGCTCACGTACCAGTGGCAACTGAGGTCACCTAGGGTAGGGAGTGTGCTGCCACTGACATCCCAGGCCGACCCGGTGAGGGTCCTGTTCCTCGAAAACATCCACCCGGTCGCGGTCGAGCGGATGCGCTCCGAGGGGTACGAGGTCGACACCGCCGGGCACGCGCTCGACGAGGACGAGCTGATCTCCCGGCTCGACGGGGTCCACCTGCTGGGCATCCGCTCCAAGACCCAGGTCACCGCCAACGTCCTGGCCTCCGCCCCGAGCCTGCGGGCGATCGGCGCCTTCTGCATCGGCACCGACCAGATCGACCTGCGCGCCGCCGCCGAGACCGGCATCGCCGTGTTCAACGCGCCCTTCTCCAACACCCGCAGCGTGGTGGAGCTGGCCATCGCCGAGATCATCGCGCTGACCCGCCGGCTCACCGAGAAGAACGCCGACATGCACAACGGCGTGTGGAACAAGGAGGCGGCGGGCTCCCACGAGGTCCGCGGCCGGTCCATCGGCATCGTCGGCTACGGCAACATCGGCACGCAGCTGTCGGTGCTCTGCGAGAACCTCGGTCTGCGGGTGTACTTCTACGACACCTCGGAACGGCTCGCCCTCGGCAACGCGGTGCGCTGCAACTCCCTCGACGAGCTGCTGGAGGTGTCCGACATCGTCACCCTGCACGTCGACGGCCGCCCGGGCAACAGCGGCTTCTTCGGCGAGGAGCAGTTCGCCCGGATGCGCCCGCGGAGCATCTTCCTGAACCTGAGCCGCGGCTTCGTCATCGACCACGACGCCCTGCGCCGGCACCTCGACAACGGCCACCTCGCGGGCGCCGCGGTCGACGTGTTCCCGAAGGAGCCCAAGGCCAAGGGCGACGAGTTCGTCTCCGCCCTGCGCGGGCTGCCCAACGTGATCCTCACCCCGCACATCGGCGGCTCGACCGAGGAGGCGCAGTCCGACATCGGCTCCTTCGTGGCCGAGAAGCTGCACAAGTACGTGGCCGAGGGCTCCACGACGCTGAGCGTCAACCTGCCGTCGCTGAACCTGCAGCAGGCCCCGGAGACGCACCGCATCGCGCTGCTGCACCACAACGTCCCGGGCGTGCTGGCCGACGTGAACAGCATCTTCGCCGGCCACAAGGTCAACGTGGAGGGCCAGATCCTGGCCACCCGCGGCGAGTACGGCTACCTGCTCACCGACATCGCGGCCGTCTACCCGCAGGACATCCTCACCCAGCTGGCCGGCATGGCCACCACTGTTCAGCTGCGCGTCCTCAGCTAGCAATTGATTAAAGTGAATATCTAGGGCAGCGTGCTCCCTGACACCGAAGGGAGCACGCATGCTCAGGGTTGTTCGCGCGGCCGCCGTGGTCGCCGCCGTCACCGCGGGGTCCGTCGTGGCGCTCGCCGCCCCGGCCGGGGCCACCCCTCCCGGCATCCCGTCCAAGGCCACCGCCCAGTCCCAGCTCAACGGCCTGACCGTGGCCACCGAGGGCTCGATGAGCGGCTACAGCCGCGACAAGTTCCCGCACTGGATCACCATCTCCGGCTCCTGCGACACCCGAGAGACCGTCCTCAAGCGCGACGGCACCTCGGTGGTCACGAGCAGCTCCTGCGCAGCGACCTCGGGCCGCTGGTACAGCCCGTACGACGGCGCCACCTGGACCGCTTCGGGCGACGTCGACATCGACCACGTCGTCCCGCTGGCCGAGGCCTGGCGCTCGGGCGCCTCGTCGTGGACGACGGCCCAGCGCCAGTCCTTCGCCAACGACCTGAGCCACCCCCAGCTGATCGCGGTGACCGACAACGTCAACCAGTCCAAGGGCGACCAGGACCCCTCCACCTGGCAGCCGCCGCTGACGTCGTACCGCTGCACCTACGCCCGCATGTGGATCTCGGTGAAGTCCACCTACAAGCTGAAGCTCCAGTCGTCGGAGAAGACCGCCCTCCAGTCGATGCTCAACGCCTGCTGACGAGGCCGCACAGGCGGCGCACCCCGTCTCGACCTCCGCCCACCCGGCACGCAACACCTCGCGGGCGGCGGCGGTCGCGAGGGGTGCGCCGCCACGCAACACCGCGGCGGCGAAACGCAGCATCGTCTCCTCGCTGTAGCGCTCCGCGAGGTACCGCGCGGCGAGGTCGGCGTCGAGCCGTGCCGCGGGCGGCGAGCCACTGACCGCGACCGAGTCTGCCCGACGCAGCGCTGTCCCCCCGCCCCGGTCACGGATGGTGCAAGCGTGCGGCGGCGTGGACGAGGTGCTGCAGGACCAGCCGCACCGGACGGTCGTGCGGGTCGGCGACACCGTGCGGCGGCCGGTGCAGCCGTGGAGCCCGTCGGTCCACGCACTGCTGGGCCACCTGGAGGCGATGAGCTCCTACCGGCACCCCGGGCCGGCCGACCGGCGCCGGCGAATCGCCGTCTTCGCGAAGGCCTACGGGATCGCACCGGACGGGCTCGAGGAGCAGGTGGTCGCCCAGCAGGAGCTGGTCCGGCGCGGGTGCTCCGGCCGGCCGCGGAGGGACGGCAGCCGCAACAAGACTGGGTCGCGGCTGGCCGCGACCGGGAAAATGCCGGCGCGGATCGCGTGGAGCCGCCGGTACAGTCGGCGAAATGTCGCACCGTGAGCTTGTCGTGCTCGGCACCGCCAGTCAGGTGCCGACCAAGCTGCGCAACCACAACGGGTATTTCCTGAGCTGGGACGGCGAGGGCATCCTCTTCGACCCGGGCGACGGCACCCAGCGCCAGATGGCCCACGCCGGCGTCGCGGCCAGTGACATCACCCGGATCTGCCTCACGCACTTCCACGGCGACCACTGCCTCGGCCTGCCGGGGGTGATCCAGCGCATCTCCCTGGACGGCTCGCAACACGACGTGCAGGCGCACTTCCCGGCGTCCGGGGAGGTGTACTTCGACCGCCTCAGGTACGCGGCGCCCTACTACGACACCGCGACGATCACCAAGCGCCCGGTCGCGGGCGAGGGGCTGCTCGCGGACACCGGCACAATGCGCATCGAGGCGTACCGGCTCGATCACGGGATCGAGGCCTACGGCTATCGCCTCGTCGAACCCGACGGGCGGCGGATGCTCCCGGAGCGGCTGCGGGAGCACGGCATCGCCGGACCGGACATCGCCGCGCTGCAGCGGGCCGGGTCGTTGGGCGGGGTGCGGCTGGAGGACGTGAGCGAGCCCAGGCGGGGGCAGCGCTTCGCGTTCGTGATGGACACGCGGCTGTGTGCGGGCGTGCGGACGCTCGCCGAGGGCGCCGACGTGCTCGTGATCGAGTCGACGTACCTCGCCGAGGACGAGGACCTGGCCGTCGCGCACGGGCACCTGACCGCCGGGCAGGCGGCGCGGGTGGCCGCGGAGGGCGGGGTGCGCACGCTCGTGCTCACCCACTTCTCGCAGCGCTACGACGACCCGTCACGCTTCCGGCGGGAGGCGGAAGCGGTCTTCGACGGGGAGGTTGTCGTCGCCGAGGATCTGACTCGCGTCAAGATCCGCGGCTGACACATCAATCACATTCGGTGCAGATCGGCGCGCCGTTCTTCTCCCGCGACAGCTGACTGCGGTGGTGGACCAGGAAGCAGCTGGAGCAGCGGAACTCGTCGCCCCGCATCGGTACGACGGGAACGGTCAGCTCCTCGTCGGTCAGCTCCGCGCCGGGCAGCTCGAAACCGGCCTCGTTCTCGTCCACGTCGACGACGGCCGACTGGCCGTTGCTCCGCCGCGCGGTGAGCTCCTCCAGGCTGTCCTCGGCGAGGTCCGCTCCGACCGGGTTGCGTGGGGCGTCGTAGTCGGTGCTGATGGCCATGGCGTTCACCCTCTCATGGTGACTTGGTTGTGTAACGAACGCCGCCGGCCTCGGATGTGTTCCCGACCGACATGAATGAATCCAGAAGTGTCCCAGCTCACGCCGGTTCACGCGGATCCGGTCCCGATTTGGTCCACTGTGGACATATCAACAGCGGCAGCGCCAACGAGGCTACCTCGCCGGGTCGCCCGTGCGGGGACTTTTGGCATTCTCGGCCCAGATGTCGCCGGGCCGTTCGAAAAGCCCCAGGTCAGGACGGTGGGCTGGCCGATTGGAGGAACGCGGCGGTGTCGGCCGTTACAGTGCTGCCATGAACGTTCCGGAGCGCGCGCGTGTGGTGGTCGTGGGTGGTGGGGTCATCGGGACGTCGGTGGCGTACCACCTGGCGAAGGCCGGGATCACCGACGTCCTGCTGCTGGAGCGCGACCGGCTCACCGCCGGCACCACCTGGCACGCGGCCGGGCTGATCGTGACGTTCGGCTCGCTGTCGGAGACCTCGACCCGGATGCGACAGTACACCCGCGACCTGTACGCGAGCCTGGAGGACGAGACCGGCCTGTCCACCGGGCTGCGCCAGTGCGGGTTCATCGAGCTGGCGGCGGACGAGGGGCGGCTGGAGGAGTACCGCCGCGTCGCCGCCTTCAACCGCCACCTGGGCGTCGACGTGCACGAGATCTCCCCCGCCGAGGTCAAGGGGCTGTTCCCGCTCGCCCGCACCGACGACGTCCTGGCCGGGTTCTACGTCGCCGAGGACGGCCGGGCCAACCCGGTCGACGTCACGATGTCCCTCGCCAAGGGCGCCCGGCAGCGCGGGGTGAAGATCCTGGAAGGGGTACCGGTCACCGGCACCCTCCGCCGCCGCGACACGGTCACCGGGGTGCGCACCCCCTTCGGCGACATCGAGGCGGAGGTCGTCGTCAACTGCGCCGGCATGTGGGCCCGCCAGGTCGCGGAGGAGGCCGGGGTGAGCGTGCCGCTGCAGGCGGCCGAGCACTACTACCTCATCACCGAGCCCATCGACGGCGTCCGCGCCGACCTGCCCGTGCTCGAGGACCCGGGATCATATGGGTACTTCCGGGAGGAGACCGGCGGCCTCATGGTCGGGCTGTTCGAGGGCGCGGCCGCCCCGTGGAGCGTCGACCGGGTCCCCGACGGCTTCTCGTTCGGCACCCTCCCGCCCGACTGGGACCGCATGGCGCCCTACCTGGAGCGGGCGATGGCCCGGATCCCGGTCACCGCGACCGCCGGCGTGCGGACCTTCTTCTGCGGCCCGGAGAGCTTCACGCCCGACCTCGCGCCGGTCTTCGGCGAGTCCCCGGAGCTGCGCAACTACTTCGTCGCGGCCGGGCTGAACTCGATCGGCATCCTCACCGGCGGCGGCATCGGGCAGGCCCTGGCCACCTGGATCGCCGACGGGCGCCCGGACATCGACGTGACCGGCATGCACATCGACCGCCTGCAGCCCTACCAGCGCAACCGGGAATACCGCGCCGCCCGTACCGTCGAAGCCCTGGGTCAGGTCTACGCCTGTCACTTCCCCGGCAAGGCGCTGACGACGGGGCGCGACGCCCGCCGCTCGCCCCTGCACGACGCGGTGGCCGCGCACAAGCCGTTCCGCCGGGACGTCTCCGGCTGGGAGATGCCCGACGTGTACGGCTTCGACGCCCCCTTCGAACCCTCGTGGGACCGCCCGGCGTGGTTCCCGCAGTGGGCCGCCGAGCACCGCGCGGCCCGCGAGGACGCGGTCCTCATGGACATGTCCTTCATGGCCAAGTTCCTGGTCCAGGGGCGCGACGCGGCCGCCGCCCTGGAGGAGCTCTCGGCCGGCCGGGTCGCCAACCCGGGCACCGTCACCTACACCCAGTGGCTCAACGAGGGCGGCACCATCGAGGCCGACCTGACCGTCACCCAGCTCGGCGAGGAGCGGTTCTGGGTGGTCGCCTCCGACACCGCGCACCGCCACGCGTTCACCCGGCTGCGCCGCCACCTCGACGGCCGGCTCGCCTTCGCCACCGACGTCACCTCCGGCTGGGCCCAGCTCAACGTCCAGGGCCCGCGGTCCCGGGAGATCCTGCAGTCCGCGGCCGGCACCGAGATCGCGCTGCCGTTCCGCGGGGCGGCCGAGCTGGAGATCGGCTTCGCACGGGTGCTGTGCCTGCGCATCACCTACGTCGGGGAGCTGGGCTACGAGCTCTACATCCCGGCGGAGCAGGCGGTGCACGTCCACGACCGCCTGGTCGCCGCCGGGGCCGGGCACGGCCTGCGCCACGCCGGGCTCAAGGCCCTCGCGAGCCTGCGGATGGAGAAGGGGTACCGCGACTACGGCCACGACATCGACAACACCGACGACGTCCTCTCGGCCGGCCTCGGGTTCGCCGTGGACCTGGACAAGGGCGACTTCATCGGCCGGGACGCCGTCGTGGCGCTCAAGGCCCGCGGCCCGCTGACCCGGCGGCTCGTGCAGGTGCTCGTCACCGACCCGAAGGCGCTGCTGCACCACGCCGAGGTGGTCCGGCGCGACGGGCGCGACGTCGGGTACGTGCGGGCCGCCTCCTACGGGCACACCCTCGGCGGCGCGGTCGGGCTGGCGATGCTCGACGCCGGGGCCGAACCGCTCGACCAGGCCTGGCTCGACGCGGCCCCGCTGACCGTCGAGGTGGCCGGCACCAGCTACCCGGCCCGGGCCTCGCTGCGCCCCTTGTACGACCCGGCGAGCGCGCGCGTGCGCGTTTGACACGGTTGACAGGAACGCGACCGGTACGTTGCTTTCAGTTATTGCGCGCCTACTCTCGGTGATGTTGAGGTCGTAACCGACGATCCACCGACACGGGGAGCAGGGACATGAAGATCCGACAGCTGGGCATCGCCGCCGCCGCCGCGGGCATCGGGCTGGCCACGTCGCTCACGCTCGCGGCGCCGGCCACGGCCGCGGCCTCCGACGGCGCGTTCACCGTCGCCGGCGTGCAGGACTGGGACCACGACGGCCACCAGGACATCGTGGTGCGCGAGAACGGCACCGGCGACCTGTACCTCTACCCCGGCCGCTCGGTCCGCGGGTACAGCACGATCCCGCGCGTGAAGATCGGCAACGGGTGGAACGGGTTCACCTTCGGCGGCGTCACCGACTGGGACAAGGACGGCCACCAGGACATCCTCGCGGTCGAGAACGGGACCGGCGACCTGTACCTCTACCCCGGCCAGTCCCGGCGCGGCTACTCGTCCATCCCGCGCGTGAAGATCGGCAACGGCTGGCACGGGTTCACGATCCTCGGGCTCGGCGACTGGGACAAGGACGGCCACCAGGACATCGTCGCGCGCAGCGAGTCCACCGGCGACCTGTACGTCTACCCCGGCCAGTCCAAGCGCGCCTACTCCTCGATCGACCGGGTCCAGATCGGCAACGGCTGGACGGGGCACACCGTGGCCGGGATCGCGGACTGGGACAAGGACGGCAACGCCGACATCGTGACCCGCGAGGACGCGACCGGCGCCCTGTGGCTGTACCCGGGCCAGTCCAAGCGCGGCTACTCGACGGAGCAGCGCGTGCAGATCGGCAACGGCTGGACCGGCTACACCTTCGCGGGCCTGGCCGACTGGGACGGTGACGGCCACGCCGACATCGTGACCCGCAACGACAGCACGCGGGACCTGTGGCTGTACCCCGGCCAGTCCAAGCGCGGCTACTCGACCGTCGAGCCGGCGAAGATCGGCAACGGCTGGTAGGCCGCCAGAAAGCCACACAATTCGAAAATGTTACCCAGCGTGGCGAAATGCATACATCCTGTGTGGTGGGCGGTGCCGACTCGGGCCGCCCACCGCGGGCCGTCAACAGCGGCCCGCGCCTCACGCGGACGCAACCGGCGCCCGCGTCTCACGGGGGAGCAGCAAAGACATGCGGATCAGCAGACTCGGCCTGGCGGCGGTCGCACTGGGGCTGGCGGCCGCGACGGCCGGCGGCGCACCTGCGTCGGCGTCGGGCACGTACTCGTTCGCGGGCGCCGCGGACTGGGACAACGACGGCAACCAGGACATCGTGGCCCGCGACCCCTCAGGCGACCTCTGGCTCTTCCCGGGCCAGTCGGTGCGCGCCGTCGCCGACGTGGCGCCGGTGCAGATCGGCAGCGGCTGGAACGGCTACACGTTCACCGGGATCGCCGACTGGGACAAGGACGGCAACCAGGACCTGATCGCGCGCAACGTCGCCGGCGACCTGCTGCTGTTCCCGGGCGAGGCCAAGCGCGGCGTGTCGACGCAGGCACCGGCGCAGATCGGGCTCGGCTGGAACGGGTACACCTTCGCGGGCATCGCCGACTGGGACAAGGACGGCAACGCCGACATCCTCGCCCGCGCCCTCAACGGCGACATGTGGCTGTTCCCGGGCGAGTCCAAGCGGACCTACAGCACCGCCACCCCGGTGAAGATCGGCACCGGCTGGTTCGGCTACGACTTCGCCGGCATCGCCGACTGGGACAACGACGGCAACCAGGACATCATCGTGCGCGGCACGACCGGTGACCTGAGCCTGTTCCCGGGCCAGTCGACCCGCGGGGTCTCCACCGAGACGCCGGCGCTCATCGGCACCGGCTGGAACGGCTACGACTTCGCCGGCGCGACCGACTGGGACAAGGACGGCAACGCCGACCTCGTGGCCCGCAAGACGAACAACGACCTGTGGGTGTTCCCGGGCGACGCGACCCGCGGGGTGAGCGGCCAGGACCCGGTGCAGATCGGCAGCGGCTGGTAGCGCATCCCGGACTCCGGCGAACAGGAGTCAGGCCGGCGCCGGGCCGCACACGAAGCGCGGCTCGGCGTCGTAGCGCCAGGTGAAGCGCTCGCGCCGCACCTCCTGCCCGTCCCGGCTGAACACCCGGTACGCCTCCTGCGTGAACCCCTCCGCGCCGGACGTCGGGTTGCAGTCGGACTCCTGCAGGTACTCCGTCTTCGGCTGCACGAGCTTGGTCTTCGGGGCATAGACGGTACTGATGTCGAAGCGTTTGGTCCCGTAGAGCGTGACCGTGATCGAATCGTCCCCGGTCGCGGTGTCGATCAGGATGCCGCTCGGCCCGTCGTTGCGCACCCGCAGGTCCAGCGAGGGGAACACGACCGTCGCCTCGATCACGGCCGGGTAGCGGTCGAAGTAGTAGCTGTGCGGGTGGTGCTCGACGTCCTCCAGCCCGGCCAGGTAGGCGGCGTTGAACAGCGTCGTCGCGACCTGCGACACCCCGCCGCCGGAGCTGTTCTTGATCTTCCCGTCCTCGATGCCCGGGGCGTCGACGTAGCCCTTCGCGTGCGTGCGCGCCCCCACCCGCCCGTTGAGCGAGAACGTCTCCCCCGGCTTGATCAGCATGCCCCGCAGCGCCTCGGCCATCGTGCGGATGTTCACCACCCGCGGCTGCCCCGGCTCGAAATGCGTGGTGAACGTGCCGATCGGCGTGCTCACGCCCATGTTTGCCAAAGCAGCAGCGGTGGTACCGGCGGCAGCCGGCACCATCGGCACCTGCACCCGGCGCGGGGTCGCCGTCGAGCGCAACGCGTCGAGCAGGCGCGGCGCGGCCAGGTCGACCTGGCTGCCCTCGGCCTCGGCGCGCACCACCGGGCGGCCGTCGACGATCTCGAAGCGGGCGTCGGCCGCCGGGATCTCGACGCGGGCGAAGGCGGCCGCGGCGGACTTGCGCAGGGCAGCGGCGTCGAGCGCGGGCACGATCCGCCCGTCCGGGCCGGACTCCAGGTGCAGCGCGGCCGCGATGCCGGTCGTCGGTACCGTGACGTCGCCTCTGGGCGTGGCCAGCACGAGCGGCGCGGCCACCGCGGGCGTCGCGAGCCCGGCGACGAGCCGGTCCACGTCCGCCTTCGTGTCGTGCGGCACCAGGTCCACCACCGGGAACTCGAGCACCTGGCGGCGCAGCCAGCCCGCCTCGGTCAGCCGCGCGGCCTGGGCGCGATCGAGACCGCGGCCCTGCTCGGGGTACACCGGAAGCGGGCGCAACCCGTCGAACCGCACGGCCGGCAGCACCGGGGCATCGCCCTGCGCGCCGAGGTGGTCCATGAGCGCGGCGAAGAGGCGGTCCGCGTCGACGCGCACGACCGGCTCGACGTCGGCGTGGCCGAACGGGATCGGCCTGGCCGCGCCCGCCCGCTCGACGGTCGCCGCCACGTCGAGGGTCAGCCCCACGGCCGCCGGGTCCAGCACGGCCGCCTCGGTGCCGACCTTGACCGCGACCGGCTGGTGCAGCCGGCCCGCGACCGCCGCCTGGAGCGCCGCCGCGGCGTCCTCGCGGGACCGCCCGCCGATGTCGACGCCGAGCACGTGCACGCCGCGGTTGACGGCGTGCGCGTACGCCCGCAGCGCCGCGAACCCCGGCAGCACGACGAGCAGCGTGACGGCGATCACCAGCCGCCGCCGGCGGACGGCACGGCGGCGGCGCACCAGCGGCGGGACCACGGGCCGCGCCCGGAGCTCGGTAGCCATGGTGATACCGTGCCCGATTTGTACCCTAAGCTGCCAAAGGTCGGCCTTGATGTCCCCGAAAGTGTCACCGTCTGTGCCCGTCCGTGATCCCGCCGGAGGGCGTTGTGCCGTCTCCGGGCTCCGGCAACGACACTGACGACGCTCGCTGGCAGGATGTATGGGTGCGTCAGTTCCGGACCCTGGCAATGCGGGTGCGCTCGCCCGAGGCGAGCGCGGCGCTGACGCATGCCGCCGAGCGCATGGGCCTGCCGGTGGCGCAGCTCCCGGGCGACCCGGCCGAGGTCGACGGCCTGCACTCCGCCGACGGGGTCGCCTGGCGCGCGGCCGGCGGCTACCTCACCACCCTGATCGCCGGCGGCGCCGACGTGTGCCTGTCGGGCGCGTCCCCGACCTGGTTCGCCGCGCTGCCCAAGGACGTGACGGGCCGTGACATCCGGCTCGTGAGCGTCGGCGAGGCGCCGGACTTCGTCGGCCCCCGCCCGGCCGTGGCCAAGCTCGCCGACGAGAAGCACCCCGCGTTCTCCGCGGCCTGGGTCCGCAACGCCGACGACCTGCGCAACCGCCTGCGCACCGCCCGCCTCCCGGCCGACTCGACGCTCATCATCATGGACCACTGGCTGGACCTGGCCTCGGAGTACCGCGTCTTCACCATCGGCCGCCAGCCCGTCGCCTGGTCCCCGTACCTCGTCGAGGGCGAGGAGTGGAGCCCGTCCCTGCGCATGCACCGCGCCTCCTGGCACGACGAGGCCGCCGCGTTCGTCGCGCTCATGCTGGCCGACCTCCCCGAGCAGGACGTCCCGCCGACCGCGGTCATCGACGTGGGCCGCACGGAGACCGGCGAGTTCGCCGTCCTCGAGGTCAACAACGTGTGGAGCTCCGGCCTGTACAGCTGCGACCCCGACGGCGTCCTGCGCGCCGTCCTGGCCGCGAACGACCCCGACTGCGACCCCCGCTGGCGCTGGCAGCCGGCCCCGGCCCTCGGTGCCTGACCTCCGCGCCCGCCTGCGCGTCGGCTTCCACTGGCGCGGCGGCCCAGACGTGGCGTTCGCGGACATCACGGAGTGGTGGCGCGATCCGGCGGTACTGCGGGAGCTCCCACCGGCCGTGGCCGCCCTCGTCCCCGGGGAGCCCACGGTGGTCCTGGGCCCGGCGTCCCGCGGGACGCTGCTCGGCGCACTGGTCGCGGCGCACCTGGGCGTGGGGCTGGTCGAGGTCCGCAAGAACGACCGGGTGGCCCTGCACTCGAGCTTCTACGCGCACCGGACCCTGCCCGAGGTGTACCACGAGGGCGGCGCGGTCCTGTCCTTCCGCCGCGCCCTGGTCCGCCCCGCCGATCGCGTGCTGTGCGTCGACGACTGGATCGAGAGCGGCGCCCAGGCCCTGGCCATCCACGACATGGTCACGGAGATCGGCGCCACCTGGCTGGGCCTGGCGTGCGTGGTCGACGACCTGGGGGACCGCGCGGACGTCCGCTCGCTGTTGGGCCTGCGCGCGCTGATGACGGCCACCGACCTGTACTAGACGATCATCCACCGCCGCCGCCGAGGCGCCCGAATCCCGTGCCGCGCAAGCACTCCACGCGCCTTGGCGTGATCGGAGGCGGTACACCCGGGCGTGATCAGCATCAGGTGCGCGAGCGACTCCTCGATGGTGACCACGCGCCCGGCGGAGACGGCGGCATCGAGCCGCGCCCGCACCAGATCCCGCACCTCACGCCGATGCTGCGGCTCCCGATAGGCCAGCGTCACCAGCGCGAACAACGCCGCGTCGCAGACCCAGTCCTCGACCCCGAACGCGAGATCGAGCAGCACCTGACGGCGTGCGGCATGATGGAGCATCCCGAGACAGACCCAGGGCCCCAGCAGCCGGTACCAGTACGTCGGCGTCGACCGCGCCAGGTTCTTCCACCGCTGCGTATCGGGCGGGCCGGGCAGATGCGCGAGCAGCCCGAGCAGCTCGTCGAGCGCGAGCTCCCCGAGCGGCGCCGCCTGCAGGTACCCGGACAGCAGCGACGGCCACGTCTCCTCCCCGACGGCGTGCAGCGCGGCGACCGCTTCGGCGGACGGCTCGCCCACAGCCGGGACGGGTCTGACGCCGTCGTACCGCCAGATCGCGTACTTCCCGGGCCGCCGCACCGGGACGCGGATGTCGGGCTCGGGAAACGCCCGGGTCTCCACCTCGACGTCGCCGACGACCTTGCGGGCCGCGACGAGGGCGGACGGCGGCTCGGCGGCGGACTGCACGATCCGCCGCACGTCGACGGTCTCCCCCTGCGCGCGCTGAGCGGCGATCTGGTTGGCCGCGAGGCAGATCGACTCGCCGGGCATGGGCACCCAGTTGAGCCACGGCTTCGTCGACCCGGCCATCGCGAACACCACTTCGGTCATCCCACACGGATGCGGATCGTCGACGATGGCCACGAGATCGGCCACATCCCCGCTGCTGCGGAACCGCAGCCCGCGCCGAGCCGCCTCCCGATGCGGAAACTTCCGATCCTTGGCCAGCCGCCGCAATTCCTCGTCGACATCCTCCGTGATCATGGCGCGGAGAATAGTCCTCCCCCACCACGAGATCCCATGTGGGCGCCGGCGATGTGGTGGGACCATCGGGTGGTGGGCAACTCGCCGGAGAAGGCGCGGCGCAGGCAGCTCCGCGACGCGTACAAGAACGCGGACCGCGCGGCCGGTGCGGCGCTCATGCCGCTGGACGCGGCGCAACTGCAGAGCCTCGTCGAGTTCGTGGACGGGCGACTCGCGGCGGAGGGCTGTGACCACAGCACCCGGCACGCCGAGCGGTGGGCTCGCGACCACGGGGTCGAGTGGGACGCGTTGCGGGGCGGGCTTGCGGAGTTCGGCGGGTACTGCGACTGCGAGGTCGTCCTGAACTGCGGCCCGGAGGAGGTCTTCGGGTAGCGGCGCCCGGCCAGGCGGCACGTGGCGATGGACGGTTGCCCGACTCGGGCGTGATCGAGTCCAATAGATCCCGTGACCGGGAGTCGGGACGTGGGCGGGTTCGCCGCGCTGCGTGCCGTCGGGTTCGAGCCCGTCCGGCCGGTGAGCGGCACGGCCGTGTTCCTCGTCGGCCCCGGGTTCGCCACCTGCCGGAACCGGACGCTGAAGGTTCCCGAGACCGATGACATCTCCGTGCAGTTCGAGCGGCACATTCGCCGGGTTGCGCTGGACCGGATGCGGCGGCAGTGCGTCGAGGCCGGCGGGGACGGGGTCATCGGCGTCGAGCTCGCGGTCCGGCCGTTTCTCGACGGGGCCGGGGCGGACGGCGACGAGACCCTCGAGTTCGTGGCCACCGGGACCGCGGTGCGCCTGGCCGGGGTGGCGCGGCGGCGGCTGAAGGAGAAGCCGTTCACGGCCGGGGTCAGTGCGGCCGAGCTCGCCAAGCTGCTCCAGGCCGCGTGGATGCCCGTGGCCGTGGTGCTCGGCGTCGGCGTCAAGGTGGTGCACGACCGGGCCACCGAGCTCGAACAGTCCTCCGTCGACAACGTGGAGCTCAGCACGGCCACCAAGCTGGTGCGCGCGACCCGGGCCGCGGCGCGGGATGCGCTCGGGCGGGACGCGGGGCTGGCCGGGGCGCACACGGTGATCGAGCACGCGGCGAGCCTCAAGGTGTACGAGGAAGCCTGCGAAGTCCCCCGCCGGCAGGACAGCTTCGTCGCGACCGCCCGCGGGGTCGAGATCGAGCCGGTGGACCGGATCGCCGTGGCGACCATGACCGGGACCGCGCTCGTGCGGTTGCGCAGGCCGATCGGGGCCGTCGGCGCGCGGCCGCTGTCGATGATGCGGCTGGATCGGGATCGTCGGACCGCTGTGAACTGGAGGCAGGCGCCATGACGCTCGACCCGGCTGAACTCGGGGTGCCGCAGGACGCGATCGATCGGCTTGCCGAGCTGAAGCCCGACCGGGCCGGGAAGATCTTCACGTCGGACCTGACCGTGAACGAGTTCCTGCTCGTGAAGCAGGCCGGGTTCACGCCGCTCGGACTGGTGCTCGGCACGTCCGTGTACCACTGCGGCTTCCAGTTTCGCGGCTGGTCCCGCAACGCGGAGCTCGACGTGCTCTCCCAGGCCATGTACCACGCCCGCGAGCTGGCCATGGCCCGCATGCAGGCGGAGGCGGCGCTGCTCGGCGCGGACGGGATCGTCGCGGTCCGCCTCGAGGTCGACTTCAAGGAGTGGGGCAACGACACCGCGGAGTTCCTGGCCGTCGGTACCGCCGTCAAGGCCGACCCGGACACGCACTGGAAGCCCAAGACGAAGCGCCCCTTCACGTCCGACCTGTCCGGGCAGGACTTCTGGACGCTGCTCCAGGCCGGCTACGCCCCGCTCGGCATGGTCATGGGCGTGTGCGTGTACCACGTGGCGCACCGCACGTTCGGCAACGTGCTGGCCAGCATGGGCCGCAACGTCGAGCTGCCGCAGTTCACGCAGGCGCTCTACGAGGCCCGCGAGCTCGCGATGGCCCGCATGCAGCACGAGGCCGAGCAGCTCGGCGCCGAGGGCATCGTCGGCGTCGACCTGACGCAGCGCAACCACTCGTGGGGCTCGCACACCACCGAGTTCTTCGCCATCGGCACGGCAGTACGCCCACTGCGCGCCGACCACACGATCCCGACGCCCCAGCTGGTGCTACCCCTGGACTGAGCCCGCGCGGGCTAAGCGAAAACGACGAGGTCGTTGGCGCTGCGCAGCACCGGAGCAGAGGACCACACCGCCGCGTCGGTGTTGGTCGTGCCGAGGACGTGCAGCGTCACCGACTCGCCCGGGAGCAGGGTCACCAGCTGGCGGTCGACCGTGGCCGCCGGGTCCACCCGGTCCGGGAACAGCGCCAGATCCCGGACCAGCGTCTCCGCCGTCAGGTGAAGGTCGACGCCGCCGGGCACCGCCGTCGTCCTCACCGAAACCTTAGCGGCGGGGTACGACAATTCCGCGTCCTCGCCGGAGAACCAGAACGCCCGATCACCGCCGTCGCCGTCCGCGACCAACAGCTGCGAAGTGGAGGAAGAGGAGGGGGAGGAGGAAGAGGACGAGGAAGACGCCGACGCAGCCAAAGAAGCCGGCAGCGCGATCGTCGAAGCGCCGCCCGCCGGGACGTCCAGCGTGAGCGTCACGTCCGCCACCACAGCGCCGTCGAAGGTGACGCGACGCACGGCAACCGTGGTGCTCCAGGGCGACGGCGTGTCGTTCACCGCGACCAGAGCCAGGCCACCGTCGCGCGGCTGGAAGGTGAGGAGGCGCTCGGCGTACACCCGGCGAAGGGCGAACCACAAGGGCTTGCGCCGGCCGTCGCCGTCGATCGCCGACCACGACGTCACGGGCCAGTTGTCGTTGAGCTGCCAGACGATGGTGCCCATGCACAGGGGCTTGAGCGACCGGAAGTGCTCGATGCCGAACGCGATCGCGCGGGACTGGTTGAGCTGCGTGGCCCAGAGCCAGTCGTCGAAGCCGGTCGGCGCCGGGAAGTGCCCCTCCAGCCCGCGGGCCAGCTTGTCGTTGCCGCCCAGCGCCTTCTGGTGGTGGGCCACGCCCGGGGACTGCGGGGTCAGCGGGTCGTCCGAGACCGAACGGCGCAGCGTCGCGAAGGCGGGCGGGGCCTGGAACCCGAACTCGGCCACGAACCTGGGCCGGTACGTCGCGTAGTGCCGGTAGTCGTGCGTGTTCCACACGTCCCAGATGTGCATCGTGCCGTGCGCCGGGTCGTTCGGGTGCAGCGCGGGGTCGCCGGAGTACGGGCTGCCCGGCCAGTACGGCCGGGTCGGGTCCAGCTCGTGCACGATCGACGGCAGCACCCGCAGGTAGAAGCCCTCGCCCCAGGTCCGGCCCTCGAGCTCGGCGGGCCAGCCCCAGTCGTGGTACCCCCAGATGTTCTCGTTGTTCCCGACCCACATGACCAGGCTCGGGTGCGGCATCAGGCGCACCACCTGCTCGCGCGCCTCGGCCGCCACCTCGGCGCCGATCGGGTCCTCCTCCGGGTAGGCCGCGCACGCGAAGGGGAAGTCCTGCCCGACGAGCACGCCGAGCTCGTCGGCGATCTCGTAGAAGTCGTCGCTCTCGTACCGCCCGCCGCCCCACACCCGCAGGTAGTTCACGCCGGCCTCGACGCCCTGGGTGATCCGCTCCCGGTAGCGCGCCCGGTCCACGCGCGTCACGAACGCGTCGTCCGGGATCCAGTTCACGCCGCGCACGAACACCGGCTCCCCGTTGACGCGCAGCACGAACCGCGACCCGTCGGCGTCGGCGGCCGTGTCGAGCTCGACGGTGCGGAACCCGATCCGCCGCTCCCACACGTCGCCGGCGACGGAGACGCGCAGGTCGTAGAGCCGGGCGGCGCCGTACCCGCGCGGCCACCACAGCTCGGCGTCCGGCACCTCGACGACGACCGACGCCGAGACCTCACCGGCCGGCACCTCGACTTCAGCGGCGACACCGCCCACCGAGACGCCCAGGGCCACAGCATCCTGGGCGGCGCGCTCCAGCGACACCAGCACCTCGACCCGGCCGGTGGTGCCGTCGAGGGAGACGATCGGCCGCACCGAGGCAAGCCGGGCCACCGACCAGGAGTGCAGACCGATCGGCTGCCAGATCCCCGCCGTCACCACGGTCGGGCCCCAGTCCCAGCCGAAGTTGCACGCCATCTTCCGGATGTACTGAAACGGTTCAGGATAGGCGTTCGGCCGCACCCCGAGCGCGTCGCGCACCCGCTCCGCGTAGTCGTAGGCGGAGTCGAACCGCACCGTCAGCTCGTTGCCGGCCGGTCGCAGGAGCGAGGAGACGTCCCACCGGTACCCGCGGTGCTGGTTCGCCGTCCGCCCGACCTCGACCCCGTTCAGCGTCACCGTCGCGACCGTGTCCAGCCCGTCGGCGACGAGGTCCACGCGCTGACCGGCAACCGCATCGAAGGTCGTGGAGTACACCCAGGGGGTCTTCCCGATCCAGTGCAGCTCCTCCTCGTTCGCGTCCAGGAACGGGTCGGGAATCGCGCCGGCGGCGAGGAGGTCGGTGTGCACGCACCCCGGCACCTCGGCGGGGAACGGGCCCATTGCCAACGAGCGGACGGTCCAGCCCGAGTGGAGCGGACGCAGTTCGGACATCGTGGTGCTCCCCGACAGGCTACTGAACCGGATAAGTTCCTGCGACTGCACCCTAGCTCATCGCTTGGGCGGGCGGGTGGACTGCCGGGTGGTCAGCGTCCCGGGCGGCAGCACGAGCCGCGTCTCGCCGCCCCCGCCGATGGCCGTGAGCAGGGCGCGCGCGGTCAGCTCGGCCTGCAGCGCGGGCACCTGCACGACCGCCGTGATCTCCGGCACCGTGATCTGGCACAGGTCGGAGTCGTCCCAGGCGACGACCGAGAAGTCGTCCGGGACCGAAAGTCCCATCTCGTGCGCGACCTTGAGCGAGGCGGCGGCCATGACGTCGTTGTCGAAGACCAGCGCGGTCGGCGGCTCGGCCAGGCTCAGCAGCTCGCGGGTGGCGCGCATGCCGTCGGCGGCGCCGTAGTTCGTGTACACCGCGCGGTAGTCGACGCCGCCGACCGCCGCGGCCGCTGAGGTGTAGGCCGCGTCGCGCTGGACCGTGTGCAGCAGTTCGGCCGGGCCCGCGACGCGGAAGACCGTGCGGTGCCGCAGCGCCCGCAGGTAGCTCACGATCGCGTGCGCGGTCCCGGCCGTGTCGGCGTCGACCGAGCTGAGCCCGGCCAGGTCGAAGCCGTCGAGCCCGGAGTCGCCGCCGCCGATCACCGCGGCCGGAAGCCCGATCTCGCGCAGGGCGGCCGGGCGCGGGTCCCCGTGCCGCAGGTCGGTCAGGATCACGCCGTCGACGTGCCGGCCGCGGTACCACCGGCGGTACACGTCGAGCGTATCGGCGAAATCGTCGACCAGGTGCAGCACGAGGGCCACGTCGTTGCGGTTGAGCTCGGCCTCGACGCCGCTGAGCATCTGGGTGAAGAAGGAGTCGACGACCATCACCCGCGGCGGGCGGACGAGCACCAGGCCGACCGCGTTGGCCCGGGCCGTGCCGAGCGAGCGGGCGGCGATGTTCGGCGCCCAGCCCAGCTCGTGCGCGGCCGCGAGCACCCGGGCCCGGGTCTGCTCGGAGACGCCGGGGCGGCCGTTGAGGGCGTAGGACACGGCGGCCTCGGACACGCCGGCGTGCACGGCGACCTGCCGGATCGTCACCCGCCCGCCCTGCTGCTCACCCGAAGCTGTCATTGATCGGCACCCTACAACAATTACTTCGTCGCCCCGGCGGTGAAGCCGTTGTAGATGAACCGCTGCAGCGCCAGGAACACGACGAGGGTCGGGATGATGACGAGGATGACGCCGGCCGAGATGACCTCCCACTGCGCGCCGAACGGCCCCTTGAACCGGAACAGCGACGTGGAGATGACGCCCAGGTCCTGCGACGGCATGTACAGGAACGGAATGTAGAACTCGTTGTAGATGGCGATGCCCTTGATGATGACGACGGTGGCGATCGCCGGTTTGAGCAGCGGCAGGATGATCCGCCGGTAGATGGTGAACGCGCCCGCGCCCTCCAGCGCCGCCGCCTCGTCGAGTTCGGTCGGAATGGAGCGCAGGAACTGCCGGAAGATGTAGATCGAGATGATGTCGGTGCCCAGGAACAGCGCGATCGCCGACCAGCGCGTGTCGTACAGCTGCAGCGTGTCGACCACCTTGAACGTCGCCACCTGCGTCGTCACGCCCGGCACCAGTGTGGCGAGCATGAACAGCGCGATGACGAGCGTGCGCAGGCGGAACCGGAACCGGTCGATCGCATAGGCGGCCATCGACCCGATCAGCACCGTGCCGGCCAGCGACACGACCAGGATGATCGCGGTGTTCACGAACCCGCGCAGCATGTGGCCGTCGTTGAACGCGACCGCATAGTTGTGCAGGTTGAACCAGTCGTGCGGCGGGTCGAACGGGCCTGACGTGGCGAACTCCTGATGCGTCTTCAGCGAGGCAAAGACCAGAACCAGAGGCGGCAGCAGTACCACCAGTGCCGCCCCGATCAGCGAGAGGTGCTTGAGCGCTCTCACGACAGCGTCACCTTCTCGTCCGGCGCGATCCGGCGCTGCAGCCAGGTCACGATCAGGATGATGACGAGCAGCACGACGGCCATCGCGGAGGCGAGCCCGAACTTGTAGTACTTGAACGCCATGTTCACGGTCTGAATGACGAACGTCTCGCTCTCGTTGGCGCCGCCGGTCATGATGAACGGAATCTCGAACACCGACAGCGAGCCCGAGACGGCCAGGATGAACGAGAGCCCGACGACGGGGCGGATACCCGGCAGGATGATCCAGCGGAACTGGGCCCACCGGCCGGCGCCGTCCAGCTCGGCCGCTTCGTACAAGTGCGGCGGTATCGACTGGATCGCGCCCAGGAACAGCACGAAGTTCAGCCCGAGATAGCGCCAGACCGAGGTGCCGGCGAGCGAGTAGTTCACCACCGCCGGGTCGCCGAGCCACTGCTGTGACGCGCCGCCGAGCCCGACCGCGCCCAGCGCCGAGTCGAGGGTGCCGCCGGGCTGGAAGAAGAACAGGAAGATCATGCCGATGGCGACGCCGTTGATGAGGTACGGGAAGAAGATGAAGCCCTTGTACACGTTGCGGAACCAGGTGCTGAAGCTGAGCACGGCCGCGAAGTACAGCGCGAGCAGGATCTGCACGACGGACCCGGCGACGTAGTACAGGCTCACCTTCAGCACCCCGAACAGCTCCGGGCGGGTGAAGATCTCCACGTAGTTGGCCGGCCCCACGAACTCCTTCGTGGGGCTGAGGCCGTCCCAGTCGGTGACGCTGTACCAGAACATGTTCGCCACCGGGATGTAGGTGAACACGATCAGGAAGAGCAGCGGCACCGACAGGAACGCGTACGGGGTGAGCCTCCTCATCCGAGCTTGGCCCGGGCCGCCGACCACTTCTTGTTGAGGTCGGCGAAGATCTGGTCCTTGGTCTGGTTCTTGGCCCCGCGGGCGGCGTCGACGATGCCCTGGCGGTACTTGCCGTCGTAGAGCGCGATCTCGGCCGCGTTGCCGATCTTGTCGGCCCGGCCCTCCTTGCCCTTCGGCGCCGGGTTCAGCTCCAGCAGCTCGGTCTTGGCCGCGGTCAGGTCGGCCAGGGTCGACGGCATCGCCGCGCTCTTGAGCGTCGAGACGCCGCCCTGGTCCGTGGCGTAGTTCGACTCGTCGGTGAACCAGTCGATCCAGGCCCGCGCCGTCGCCTTGTTCTTCGAGTTGATGTTGATGGCGTTCTTGTAGTCGCCGCCGATCACCGAGTAGAACTTGCCGTTCGTCTGGTGCGGGAACGGCCAGTACCCGATGTCGTCCTTGCTCGTCGCCGCCTGCTGCATCTGCACGATCGACCACGACCCGAGCACCATCGTGGCGATCTTGCCGGTGCCGAGCAGCCCCTTGGACTGCTCCCAGTTCGTGGTGGCCGGGTCCGGCTCGGTGAGCCCGCCCTTGACCGCGTCGTAGAGCAGCGAGTCGAGGATGCAGTGCTCCTTGCCGGCCGCCCACGGCGCGTCGTCGTCGGCGAGCTTCGTGGCCGCGTCCGGGTCGCCGCTGATCGCGCCGCGGGCGCCCTCCCACTGCCCGAGCGGCCAGCCGTCCTTGTAGTTGGTGTACAGGGGGATCGCGCCGGTCTTGTCCTTGATCGCCTTGAGCGCGGCCAGGAACTCCTCGGGCGTCTTGGGCGGCTCGGTGATCCCGGCCTGCGCCCACACCTTCTTGTTGAGCACGTACCCCTGCGCGTTGCCGGTGATCGACAGCCCGTAGACCTTGCCGTCGAACGTCTGCTCGGTGCGCACGAAGCGGTACTTGTCCTGCAGCTCGTCGACGGTACCCAGGGGCTCGAAGAACGACTTGAGCTGGTCGGCGTTGACGGAGTTCGGGATGAGCAGCACGTCGCCGTAGTTCTTGGTGTTCATGCGGACCCGGACCTCGCCCTCGTAGTCCGTGATCGCCTCGAACTTGACGGTCGTGCCGGGGTACTTGGCCTCGAACTTCTTCTTGTAGTCCTGGAACACGGTGTTGACGATGTCGGTGCGCTGGGTCAGCACGGTGATCTCGCCGCCGATCTTGCCGTCGCCGGACCCCTTGTCGCTGCCGCCGCAGGCGGTCAGGCCGGTCAGCGCGAGGCCCAGCACGAGCAGGCCGATTGCCTTCCTCATGGCTCCACTACTCCGCTCGAAGGTTGTCGATGTCGAAGGTGCCGCCGCCGGAGAACCAGAGGTAGACCACCCGCACGTCGGCCAGGGCGGTGCCGTCGCAGGACATGGCGGTCGCGAGGTCGATGGAGACGGTGGTGGTCGTGTCCGGGTTCACCCAGCCGAACGTGGACTGGCACCAGGTCCACGCGTCGCCGGTCTGCACCGCGATGCTCGTCGAGGTGCCCGCCGCGGCCGTGCGCAGCTCGTACTTCAGGCTTGCCTTGCCCGACAGATCGAGCTTGGCCGGCAGCGGCGCGATCCCGAACCAGCCGCCGTCGATTGATGCCACTTGGAGGCCGGCTGCCCCCTGCGGGTGGAACTCGCCGGTCTGCGCCACGGTTCCCGCGTTGACCTGCCAAGAGCCAGGAGCGAAGCCGTCGGTACCGTCCTCGAAGCCGGCGATCAGCAGCGGATCTCCCGGCCGGGGCCGGACGGTGACGTCGATCCGCGCCGTGTTGGACGTGCGGCCGGCCTCGTCCTTGATGGTGTACGTCGTGGAGGCGCGACCCTGGAAGCCCGCCGCCGGCGTGAACGTGACCGCGCCGGTGCCCGCGTTCAACGCGAACGTGCCGCCCGGGGTGGTGGTGGACTCGAGCCGGATGCTGGAGGGCCTGACCCGCGTCCGGTAGGCGATGTCGTTCGCCGCCGGCTGCAGGGTGACCGCCTCGTCCCGCAGCGTCTGCGCCGTGTCGTCGTCGGCCACGGGCGGGCGCGACCGCTGACCGTGCCGCAGTTCGTCAGCGGCGTTTCCGATGGTGGTGCAGACTGGGTCAGGCCTTTTTTCTGCGCAGTACACCGTGAAGCCGTCGTAGTCCGGATAGTTGGTGCCGTCGTCCTGGACTCCGGCGAGGATCCAGTAGAGGAAGCCGTCGAGGTTGTCGCGGACGGCCTCGTCGAGCCACGCCTTGTAGACCACGTTGCGGGTCGCCTTGTCCTTGATCCCGAACTCGCCGAGCATCACCGGCTTGTGCACCCGCGCGGCAATCTGGGCGTGCGTGCGGATCCACTGGGTGCCCCAGGCGGCGTCCTTGCCCCAGCCGTCCGGGTACAGGTGGAACGAGGCCAGATCGACGCCCGGCAACGCGGCCAGCGCGGCCGAGTCGACGCCGTCGGCGCAGTTGGTCGTCCAGTCGGAGCCGGCGCGGTCGGTGCACAGGAACCCCTCGTCCCCGACCCCGACCAGGTGGTGCCGGTCGACGCCGTGGATGAAGCGGGTCATGTCGTCGGCCCACGACACGAGCGTCCGATCGGTGCAGCCCGCCGACCGCGGCAGCTGCCCGGACCCACCACAGCGCGGCTCGTTCGCGAGCTCCCACGCCAGAACCGTCGGATCGTTCTTGTACTGCACGCCGGTCAGCGAGTTGGTCCGGTTCAGCACGTGCGCGACCCACTCCTGGTACCAGCCCCGGACCACGGGATCGGTGTAGAAGTCGTCGTGGTACTGCCCGCCCCGCCACTTGACGTACTGGTCCATCCCGCCGAAGTCGCTCCAGTTGTTCGTGAGCGGAATGACGAGCCGGATGCCTTTGTCGTGCGCGGCCTTGAGCACGTAGTCGAGCCGCTGCAGCCCGTCGGGCCCGTCGTTGGCCACGGGCTTCGTGCCGTCAAAACTCAGGAACGACACCCCGTTCTGCCCCGACTCCATGAAGCCCCAGGTGCGCACCACGTTGAACCCGGCCGCCGCCGCGTCCCCGAGCACGTCGGCGGCCATCGCGCGCGACTGGTAGTGCAGGTAGTAGTTGTTGGTCCCGGCAAACCGGAACGCCTTCCCGTCGAGCCGCAGATCGTCCCCTTGCCGCGTCACGAACCCTTTGTCGCTCGTGGCTTCTTGAGCCGAAGCGGTGCCGCCGGAGGCCAGGACGCTGACCGCGGCAACGGCAAGCGCAAGCAGTCTTCGGTACATCGGTGGCCAACCTTTCCGAGGGGAGGGCGGGCGCCCACGGAGTTGCAACGTAGTCAGCACCGTGCATGCGTCAACGAGCCCGCGGCCGCCCCGCAGATCAGCCCCGGGATCGCCCCGAAACTTCCACCGACCACCCGCGCCATTAACCGCTTAACCAGCCCGACGATACGAGCCCCACAGGAGGCAGTCAAGAACTCCGATCCCCCGCCGACTGCGATCGGTTACCCGCTTCAGCTTCGGGTGGTGGTCTCCGGCAGCGCGGTGCTCAGCGCCCTGGCCCGCACGGCGCTCCCACCGCAGCGCGCGGCGGTGCTGGGCGAGTGCCTGGTTGGAGTCCGCCCCATCGTCTGTCACGGGAACGGCGAGATGGGCCGGGAACGCGTCGGGGGCCTCGGCGAACGCGACCCGGGCCGCCTCCACCACCTCCCGGCCGAACAGGAGCCGCGTGACCCCACCGGCCAGGGCGCCGACGCCGTACTCGACCGCCGCCTGCTGCTTCCAGCTCAGCCCCTGCCGCACGGCGTCGACCCGCCCGGTCTGGATCGTCCCGACCAGGCCCTGCGCCGGGCCCCCGTCACCGCGGCGCCGTGTGCGACCTGCTTGGCCACCGCCTTCGCGGCCTGCTTCCCGGCCTGCTTGGCCGCCTGCCGCCCGGCACTCTTGGCCCCGGCGGCCGCGGCCCCCACGCCGGGAATGAGCGCGATCCCCACGTCGGCCACGATCGCCGCCGCGGCCACGACCCCGCCGGCGGTGGTGATGGCGGCCACGTACTGCCGCTCCAGCACCTGAATCACCTCGGCCGGCGACGCATCGGGATTCCGCCGCCGAGCCCGCAGCACGAACTTCCGGGCGATCGCATGCCGAACGCCGACCGCCCGGGCAATCTCCCGGCCGGCGTCGGCGTCGGCCAGCTCGACCTCGAACGTGCTGTCGTCCGTCACGCGTCGATTGGAACGGAACCGAACCTGGAACGACATACCCGACCGGCCGAACCCGCCTCCGCCGCCCGTCCTTCCAACCGACCACAATGGAGCGGTCAGGCCGACGGCAGCGAACCCGTCGGCTGGAGGGTGCGCCGGAGCCAGTGCGTCGGCGCCGGGGACACTCCCCCGCCTCGCAGGGTCGACTCCTTGTAGCGGTCCGTGTCCTGGTGCCACTTCAGCACGCCCGCCAGCCAGTTCTCCAGCTCCCGCGCGTACCGGGACAGCGACTCCCGCGCCGCCGCGTTCAGGGTGAAGTGGTCGGCCACCAGCGGCAGCTCGGTCCGGGCGATGTGTTCGAACTGCCGCATGCGCTCGTCCATCAGGTCGCGGACGATCGACGCCGCCGTGTCGCGGTCCACGGACAGGAAGTGCTGGACCACCAGGACGATGTTGTGGACCTCGCCGTCGAATTCCACCTCCTTCTGGTACGAGTACAAGTCGTTCACAAAGCACGCGTGATCAGCAGCGGCGTTGTTCAGGTTCTGCAGCGGGCGGGAGTCGAACAGCGCGGCGGGCAGGTCGTGTTCGTGGGCCAGGCGGGACAGGCTCATCGTGAGGTCCGAGCCGAACGTCCGGCGGCGCATCTCGATGTAGTCCACCGGGTCCGGGATGCGGCGCTGGCGGTTGTTGTCCAGCTCCCACAGCCAGCTCGTCAGCATCGACTCGATCGCGGCGCGGAACCGCGCCGCGCCCGCGGCGCTCATGGCGGGCGGCCACAGCGCGGCCAGGCCCGCCTCGACCGGGTTGGCGGGAACCACGGGCGCGCCGTCCATGATCTGCGAGAGGCGCGCGACAAGCAGGCGGGCGGCGGCCGGGTCGGGTATCTGCGGGAAGTAGTCGTCGGCGTAGGTGCCCCAGCTCAGCCAGCGCGTCCCCAGCACCAGGGCGTCCGCGCTGCCGTCCGGGTCCAGGCCCGCGGCGCACACCGCGAGGTCGATGCCGGCCAGGCTCTCGCGGGTCCAGACCATGGTGAAGAAGCCGACCTGCTCCGACCAGTCCAGGACGTCCCGCCGGGCCAGGTCGAGGTGGCGGTTCTGGCGCACCTGGAACGGCATGTACAGCGCGGGGATCGGCAGGTGGCCGGCCGGCGCCGGAGCAAGCGCCACGCGGCGCAGGCGGGAGTGCCAGCCGAGGCGCGCGGCCGACGTGCCGAGGCCGAGCGGGCCGCCGAGCTGCGTGGAGCGGGCGCCGCTGTTCATGTAGCGGCTGGAGCGCATGTGCCACTCGTGGCCGCCGGCCTGCCAGTCCTGCAGGCCCTGCGCGTACTTGAGCACCCGCGCCTGTTCCGCCGGGTCCAGCGCGAAATCGAGCAACAGCGCGGGCAGCTCCGTCACAACAGTGTGCTCGAACTGCTGCAGGCGCGAGGTCAGCAGGTCGTTGGTGGCCTCCGCCGCGCGTTGCGGGGGGTAGCCCAGGAAGCGCTCCAGCACGAGCACGCAGTTGGCGAGCTCGCCCTCCTCCTGCGTCTCCCGCTGGTACGAGAACAGGTCGTTGCGCAAGTGCACACCGTCCGCGAACGTGTCGCGCAGGACGTGCAGGGGGCGGCTGGCGGCGACCCGCGCGGGGACCTCGGCGCCGGTGGCGTGCTCGACCAGGTTCGCCGACCACGGGGCGCCGCCGACCTTGCGGCGCATCTCGATGTACTCGATCGGGTTCGACACCCGCCCCGCGTTGATGTTGGCCAGTTCCCACAGCGACTCGTCCAGCAGGTTGCGCGTGCTCTCCGCGAACCGCTCCCGCCAGTCGGACGACATCGCCGGTACCGTCCGCGCCCACAACTCGGCCAGGCCCGCCTCGACCGGATTCGTGGGAGCCGGCGCCTCCGCCGAAAGGAACAGCCGCAAGCGGTCCAGGTACGCGCGGGCGCCGGCGAAGTCCTGGGTGCGCTTGTAGACCTCGAGGAAGTGGTCGTCGAAGAAGAACACCCACACGTACCAGTCGGTGACCAGGTCCAGCTCCGCCGGGTCGCACTCCGGATGCGTGTACGCGCACAACAGCGCATAGTCGTGCGCGTCGAAGTCGGTCCCGTCCCACACGCCGGAGCCCTCGAGCATGCCCATCGCCCGGGCCCACGCCTTGGAGTGGGTGCGGGCGGTCTCCAGCGCCGGGTTCAGCCGCGCCGGGTACGGCGTGTAGAACTCCGGCAGCTGGAACGGTTGCGCAGTCACGAAAACCAGACTCCCTAGGATGCCGCGCCGTCGTCGACGACGCTGGAGAAGACCTCGACGGTGACGCTCTCGCCGCGCTGGAACGGGTACTCCAGCTCGTACACGGCGAAGAGCATGAGCGCGGACATGGCCGAGAGCATGGCGACGATCGCGAGGTACTCGCCGCTGCCCTTCACCCCGAACATGAGCGCGTTGGCCAGCGTGAGCACGTCGCCGACGATCAGGGCCAGCCACATGACCTTCGGCAGCCCGGCGCCGGCGGCGGCCAGCCGGGCGTCGCGGTTGACGACGAGCTCGCGCAGGGTGGCCCGGGCCTCGGCCTGCCGCGCGGCCGCCGCGTCGTCGCCGTCGACGACCGGCAGGTCGACGCTGTGCCACAACTGCGCGATGACGCCGCTGCCGGCCTTGCCGACCGGGTGCCCGGCGGCCATCGCCGGCCATTCCTGCTGTTCGACGATCTGGGTGTACCGCGCGAGCTGCGCATGCATCGCGGCGTTCCCGGCCGCGGGCAGGGTCTCGGCGTACCGGTCCAGGTCGACGACCGCGCGGGCCTCGGCGCGGCTGCTGTTCTGCGCCGCGTCGCCCGCCTCCCAGACGCTCACGATCACGAACGTCATGAGGATCGCGTACAGCACCCCGATGATCGCGAACGCGATGCCCGCGACGTCGTTGTTCTCCTGCCGGTCCGCGACCGGCACCCAGCGCTGCACCGCGAGCCCGAGCACCACGGCCACGGCGACCGCGACGGCCACCACGACCAGCCCGCCGACCAGGATCTGCCCGTTCACGAGGCACCCCGGGATATGGTGACATCGCGCAAAAGCCGCAAATCGACCATAGGGGATTTCATGCTGCGACCCTTAGCCGCCGCGCTCCTCCTCGCGCCGACACCGGCCCCGTCCGCGACCGTCCTGCCGCCCGGGCTGGTCTGGGTCGACCAGGCACCGGGCACGACCGGCTCGACGCTGCACGCGGTCGACGCGCAAGGACAGGAGCAGAAGACCCGCATCCGGTACGCCCTGAACGCGATCGCCTGCACGCCCGACGGCCTCATCACCGGCCTGGCCACGGAGCTGGACGGCAAGCGCCTGCCCCAGGCCCCGCACCTGGTCCGGGTCAGCACCGCCGGCGCCGTCGAGGACCTCGGCCCCGCCCCGGACCGCGCCGCCCTCGCCAAGGGGTACGGCGCCGCCGCCGTCGGTGACCACCTGCTGGTGAGCACCGGCGACAGGCTGGTCGGCATCGGCGGACCGGGCACGTACGCCCTGCCGGAGCTCCCGTACACCGGCGACTGGGCCACCGACCCGCGCACCGGCGAGCTCGTCTCGGTCCTGGCCGTCGACGACGTGGCCCGGGTCGTCCGGCTGCGCTGGGACGCCGGCACCGGAGTCTCCGCCGTCGACCTGGAGCCGGTCCCGACGCTACCGCCCAGCTCCGCATACGGCGGCGTGGCGGTCCTCGCCGACGGCTCCATCGCGGCGATCCTCAACCGCGACGCGGGCCCCGGCGCCGGCCCGAGGACCGGCCGGAAACCCATGTCGAGCGCCCTGTTCCGGATCACCGGCGGCAAGGCGGAGCAACTCGCCGACCTGGGCGCGGTGACCTCATCGGACGCCGCAACCTGCCCCGTACAAGCACCGCCGGCAACGACGGCCCCGACAACGGCAGCGCCGACGCCCTCGCACAGGCCGACGCCAAAACCAAAGCCCGTCAAGGCACCGATCGAGTCCCCGGCACCGATCCCGAGCCTGTCACGGGCACAGCACCGAATCCCGGAGCCGGTGGTGCTGGCCGCCGCGTTGGAGACCAGGCACAAGGTCGGCACCCGGTACATCCCCGTGGCCGGCGCGATCATGGTCGCCGCCGTCGCCGTCTCCAGGCTGGTGCGGCGCGGGCGGCGATAGTGCGGGCTCATGGCCGTACCAGAGGAGGAAGGGAGAACTGGAGGCGCTCCTCGGCGACCCGGCGCTCCTCGACCACCACCGGCCCGCGCGCCCGGAGCGCGTCGAGCACCTCGTCGACGAGCCGCGGCGGCGCCGACGCGCCCGCCGACAGCCCGACCACCCGCACCCCCGCCAGCCACTCGTCGCGCAGCGCCGACGCGTCCTCGATCAGGTAGGCCGCGGTGCCGAGCCGCCGGGCCAGCTCCACCAGCCGCTGCGAGTTCGACGAGTTCGCCGACCCGACGACCAGCACGACGCCGGCGTCGCGGGCGATCGCCTTCACCGCCTCCTGCCGGTTCGTGGTCGCGTAGCAGATGTCGTCGGAGCCGGGCCCGCGCAGGTCCGGGAACCGGGCCCGCAGCGCGTCCACCACGCCCGCGACCTCGTCGGCGGCGAGGGTGGTCTGGGTCAGGTACGACACCCGGCGCGGATCCTCCACCGCCAGCGCGGCCACGTCGCCGGCGTCGGCCACCAGCACGGTCCGCGACGGCGCCTCGCCGAGGGTGCCCTCGACCTCCTCGTGGCCCGCGTGCCCGACGAGCACGACGGTGTCGCCGCGGGCCGCGAACCGGCGCGCCTCGGCGTGCACCTTGGTCACGAGCGGGCAGGTGGCGTCGACGACGAGCAGGCCGCGACGGCCGGCCTCGGCGCGTACCGACGGAGCGACACCGTGGGCGGAGAACACGACCGTGGCGCCGTCCGGCACCTCCGCGAGCTCCTCCACGAAGACCGCGCCGCGGGCCTCGAGGCCGGCGACCACGTGCGCGTTGTGCACGATCTGCTTGCGCACGTAGACCGGGTGCGGCCACTGCTGCAGGGCCCGCTCGACGATCTCGACGGCCCGCTCGACGCCCGCGCAGAACGAGCGCGGCGCGGCGAGCAGCACCGTCGTCGGCGCCGCCCGATTCACCGGTCGCGCCGCACGGCCAGGCCGGCGAGGGCGACGAGCTCGGCCTCGGCCCGCGGCTCGGGCTCGGCGGCGGCGAGCGCCTCCACGGCCCGCCCCAGCAGCTCGTCGGCGTGGGCCTGGGCCCACAGCCGCGCGCCGGCCGCCTCGACGAGGGCCGCCTCGCCGGCGAGGTCCTCGGGCGCCGGGCCGTGATACGTGGCCGCCAGTTCCGACCCGGCAGCGGTACCGCCGGTCAGCGCGGCCACCACCGGCAGCGACTTCTTGCGGCTGCGCAGGTCGGAGTGGACGGGCTTGCCGGTGACCGCGGGGTCGCCCCAGATGCCGAGCAGGTCGTCGGCGAACTGGAACGCGAGCCCCAGGTCCTCGCCGAACTGGGCCAGCCGCAGCACCTGGGCCGGGCGGCCGCCGCCGAACAGCGCCCCGACCGCGCACGCGCAGCCGAGCAGGGCGCCGGTCTTGGCCGAGGCCATCCGCAGGCACTCGTCGACGCCGACGTCGTCGCGCCGCTCGAAGTCGAGGTCGGCGCTCTGCCCGTCGAGGAGGCGCTGCACGGCGGCGGCGAGCATGCCGCCGGCCCGGGTCGCGGCGGGGCTGCCGCCGGCCGCGAGCACGTCCATCGCGAGCGCGAGCAGCGCGTCGCCGGCGAGGATGGCGGCGCTGGTGCCGAAGACGCTCCAGGCGGTGGCCCGGTGCCGGCGGGTCACGTCGCCGTCCATCACGTCGTCGTGCAGCAGCGAGAAGTTGTGCACGAGCTCGACGGCGACCGCCCCGGACACGGCGTCGAGGTCGGTGCCGCCGGCCGCGAGGGCCCCGCCGAAGACCAGGGCCGGGCGCAGCGCCTTCCCGGCGTCGGCGCGGACCGGCACGCCGTCGGGGTCCCACCAGCCGAGGTGGTACCCCGCGATGTGCCGCATCGAGGACGGCAGCGAGTCGACGGCGGCGCGCAGGGCCGGATCGACCAGCCGCCGGGCCTCGGCCAGCTGCACCTTCGCGGTGCGCGGTGCTGCGATGACGGCGACCACGGCCTAGCCTCCGATCTCGACGTGCTCGAGGACTCCCAGCGCGTCCGGCACGAGGACGGCGGCGGAGTAGTAGGTGCTCACGAGGTACGCGATCAGGCCGCGCTCGTCGATGCCCATGAACCGCGCGTTCAGCCCCGGCTCGACCTCGTCGGGCAGGCCGGTCTGGCGCAGCCCGACGACGCCCTGGTCGTCCTCGCCGGTGCGCATGGCGATGATGGAGCTGGTGCCGCGCTCCGAGATCGGGATCTTGTCGCACGGCAGCAGCGGGACGCCCCGCCACGAGGTGAAGGGCCTGCTCTGGTACTGCACCGGCGGCGGGTACAGGCCGCGCTGGTTGCACTGCCGGCCGAAGGCCGCGATCGCCTTCGGGTGCGCGAGCAGCACCCGGGTCTTGCGCCGCCGCGAGAGCAGGTCGTCGAGGTCGTCCGGGGTCGGCGGGCCGCTGCGGGTGGAGATGCGCTGGCGCGGGTCGGCGTTGTGCAGCAGGCCGAAGTCGCGGCTGGTGACCAGTTCCTGCTCCTGGCGCTCGCGCAGCGCCTCGATGGTGAGCCGCAGCTGCTGCTCGGTCTGGTCCATCGGCTCGTTGAACAGGTCGGCGACGCGGGTGTGGACGCGCAGCACGGTCTGGGCCACGCTGAGCTCGTACTCGCGCGGCGCGAGCTCGTAGTCGACGAACGTGCCGGGCAGCACGGGCTCGCCGTCGTGGCCGGCGGCGACGTCGATGGCCGCCTCGCCGTGCCTGTTCTGCTTCTGACCTGCTTTTTCCTGATATTTCGCGATGTACCCGCCGAGCGGCGTCTGGTCGCGCAGCCGGTCGATCTCGTGCGCCCGCAGCGCCAGCAGCGTCGCCGGGGTGCTGGTGCGCACCGTGAACGGCCACGCGTGGTGCGCGCCCGCGAAGACCCCGTCGCCGAAGAAGTCGCCGTCGGTGAGCACGCCGAGCAGGGCGTCGTCGCCGTACTCGCCCGGCCCGAGCTTGCGGACCCGGCCGCGCACGACGAGGTACACCCGGTCGGCCGGCTCCCCCGCCCGCACGACGGTCTCGTCCGGGCCGAGCTCGAGCTGCTCGAACCGCTCGGCGAGGGCGCTGAGCACCGACTCGTCCTCGAACTCGCGCAGCGGCGGCAGTTCGCGCAGCTCCTGCGGGACGACCCGGATGGCCGCGCCGGTGTTGGTGAACGTGACCCGGCCGTCGCCGAGCGCGTAGGTGAGCCGCCGGTTGACCCGGTACGCGCCGCCGTGCGCCTCGACCCAGGGCAGCGCGGTGAGCAGCCAGCGGGGTGAGACGCCCTGATTCTGCGGTACCGACTTGGTGGTCGTGGAAAGCGTTCGCGCGGCTTTCGGAGATAGGCTCAGCCGCGACTCCTCGTCAGTTTTCACGGCCGATTTCCACGTTTTCAAGAATGGCCAGCGCATCCGGTACGAGCACCGCCGTGGAATAGTACGCGCTGACCAGATACGAAATGATCGCCTGTTCGCTGATGCCCATGAACCGCACGGAGAGGCCGGGCTCGTACTCGTCCGGAAGGCCGGTCTGGTGCAGGCCGATGACGCCCTGGTTCTGCTCGCCGGTGCGCATGAGCATGATCGAGGTGGTGCGGGTGTCGCTGATGCCGATCTTGTTGGACGGGAAGATCGGCACGCCGCGCCAGGCCGGCATCTGGTGGCCGCCGACGTCGACGCCGGCCGGGTACACGCCGCGGCGGCTGCACTCACGCCCGAACGCGGCGATCGCACGCGGGTGGGCCAGGAAGCAGGACGGCTCCTTCCACACCATCGACAGCAGCTCGTCCATGTCGTCCGGGCCGGGCGCGCCGGCGCGGGTGTAGACGCGCTGGGACAGGTCGGCGTTGTGCAGCAGGCCGAAGTCGGCGTTGTTGACCAGCTCGTGCTCCTGGCGCTCGCGCAGCGCCTCGATGGTCAGCCGCAGCTGCTGCTCGACCTGGTCCATCGGCTTGTTGTAGAGGTCGGCGACCCGGGAGTGCACGCGCAGGACGGTCTGGGCGACGCTGAGCTCGTACTCGCGCGGGGTCGGCTCGTAGTCGACGAACGTGCCGGGCAGCACGGGCTCGCCGTCGTGGCCGGCGGAGAGCTCGATCGCCGCCTCGCCGTGCTGGTTGGCCGCCTTCCGCGGCTGGTTCTGCAGCGTGCGGATGTGCTCGCGCAGGGAGTCGGCCTGCCCGTTCATCTGCAGCAGCGCCTGGCGGTTCAGGGTCAGCACGGTGCAGCCGGTCAGCGCCTTGGCCGTGAACTCGTACTGGGTCAGGCCGAGGTCGGTGAGGATCTCCGAGCCGAAGTGGTCGCCGTCGGCCAGCACGCCCAGGACGGTCTCCTCGCCGTACTCGCCGGCGCCGATCTTGTTGATCTTTCCGTGCGCGATCAGGAACACCCGGTCGGCGGGCTGGCCGCGGCTGACGATGACGTCCCCGGCCGCGAACTCCTGCTGCACGAACCGGTCGGCCAGCGAGCGCAGCGCATTGAGGTCGTCGAACCCGCGCAGCGGCGGCAGCTCGCCCAGCTCGGCCGGGATGACCTGGACCTGGGAGCCGGTGGAGACGAACGTGACCCGCCCGTCGCCGACGGCGTAGGACAGCCGCCGGTTCACCCGGTACGCGCCGCCGCCCGCCTGCACCCACGGCAGCAGCTTGAGCAGCCAGCGGGAGGTGATCTCCTGCATCTGCGGCACGGACTTGGTCGTGGTGGCGAGGTTCCGCGCGGCGGCGGTGCTGAGGCTGAGCCGGCGCTGATCGGCCTCGCCCGGCTGCGCATTTCCGGTGATGGATTCCAGCACGGTCATTGTCTGTTTTCCAATCCGTTTTCGGGCAGGGGGCATCGACGACGTAATTCGGGAATGGGCTTTCCGCCGGCCGCGTCGGGTGTCAGCGGCCGCAATGATGTCAAGTATGCCGGGGTGGCCCATCCGAACGGGCGACAAACCCGAAACGGCGGGCTATTTTTGCGCTCCGGCTACCGGGTGAATTGCTGCTGCGCCCGGCTTTGCGGGCTTTGCAACTGTCGGGTTTGTTACTCGAAGCGCGTCGGGTCGCCGGCGCCCACGCGCAGGATCTCCGGCTCGTCCTCGGAGAGGTCCACGACCGTGGTCGGCTCGGTGCCGCACTCCCCGTCGACGACCGCGTCGAGCTGGTGGTCGAGGGTCTCCTTGATCTCCCAGCCCTGGGTCATCGGCTCGTCCTGGCCCGGCAGCAGCAGCGTGCTGGACAGCAGCGGCTCGCCGAGCTCGGCCAGCAGCGCCTGGGTGACCGTGTGGTCCGGGATGCGCACGCCGACGGTGCGCTTCTTGGGGTGCAGCAGCCGGCGCGGCACCTCGGGGCTGGCCGGCAGGATGAACGTGTAGCTGCCCGGGGTGACCGCCTTGACCAGCCGGAACACCGAGTTGGAGATCTGCACGAACTGCCCCAGCTGGGCGAAGTCGCGGCACATGAGGGTGAAGTGGTGCCGGTCGTCGAGGCGGCGGATCTCCCGGATCTTGGCCAGGCCGGGGTGGCTGCCGAGCTGGCAGCCCAGCGCGTAGCAGGAGTCCGTCGGGTACGCGATCAGGCCGTCCGCGCGCAGCAGCGTCACGATCTGCTGCAGCAGCCGCGGCTGCGGGTTGTCCGGGTGCACGTCGAAGTACCTCGCCACAGCCCCAGCCTACGTGTAGGAATAGCGCATGACGGATCTGGAGGCGGTGACCGGCTGGGTCGAGGGCTACGTCCGGGCGTGGAACAGCAACGACCCGGCGGGCATCGCGGAGCTCTTCGCCGAGGACGCCGCGTACTACGGCGCCCCCTACGCCGACCCGTGGCGCGGCCGCGACGCGATCGTGGCCCAGTGGCTGCTGCACCGCGACCAGCGCGGCGAGACGGCGTTCAGCTGGTTCCCGGTCACGGTGAGCCCGGACCTGAGCGTCGTGCAGGGCGTGACGACGTACCCGCACGCCACGTACAGCAACCTGTGGCTCATCCGCCTCGACACGGTCGGCCAGTGCCGCGAGTTCACCGAGTGGTGGATGGAGCACGCCGGCTAGCAGGGCGCCGTTCAGAAGGGCAGGGCGTCGTCCCGGGGCGGGTTGAGCCGCCGCCACACCACGACCACGAACCAGGCGAGCAGCCCCAGCATGAGCATGCGCAGCGACACGAACACGATCGCCGTGTGATTGGCCGCGATCGCGTCGGCCACGAACGCCAGCCGCTCGGTGGGCCGCACCTCGTCCCGGGCCGCCTCGGCGAAGAGATACACGACGAGTGGAATGAGCGCCAACCGCCAGCCGAGGTACGTCCAGTGCCGCAGGACGGTCCGCCGGTCCCTGCCGAGCCGGTCGGCCACCCGCCCGACCACCCCGAACCAGACCGCGAACATCAGCAGCGTCACCCACAGCGCGATCCCGACGGCCGACCCGACCCGGTCCACGAGCGCGAACACCGCCTGCGCGGCCGGCTCCTGCATCGACCCGGCCTCGGTCGCGTACTCCCCCAGCACCGCATCCTCGCGCCGCAGCACGAGCACGTCGACCACCAGCAGCACCAGGTGCAGCACGGTGACCGTGAGCATGACCCAGGTGAACGCCCGCAGCGCCACCGGCGGCCGGTCCTCGATGACGTCGTCGTACTCCGCGAACTCGGCGATCTCGGGCTCGAACAGCTCCGGCTCCTGCCGCGTCTGCTCGGGAATCCGCGCCCCCTCGGGCAGCCAGTCGGGCGCCTCCCCGTCCCCGGCCACGGGCTCGAGCTCAGGCAACCGATCGGGCCACCGAACCGCGCCGTCACCCCCGCCGACGAGCGCCGCGACGAACTCCGCCGAGGGCACGCCGCCGTGGCGCAGACAGAGGCATCGACCGTTGGTGTCGTGCCCGGGGGCACCGCACTTCACGCAAACCATCGACACAAGGCCAGCAGCGTAGTCGGCGAACATGTCCACCGCGTGCCCCGGAACGGCCGAACCACCCGGCTGTTCGGCTCGGATTCACCGCTTTGACCTCTGCGTTTCACCTCGCACTCCACCCTTCGCGGTCCGGCGGTCACCCTGCGCTCACCCACGTTCCACCGGCCCTTCTACTCCCGCACCGCCTCCCGGACGGCCGCGAGCGCGGCAACCGGCCGCCGTCCCAGCAGTGCCTCCAGCTCCCCGGTCGGCGAGCCCGCCCACCCGGACCGGATGCACGCGTACAGCGCCAGCAACTGCTCGACCACCGGCGCCGGCCAGCCCCGGGCCACCCACCGCTCCCGGAAGTCCGGCTCCGGCTCCGGCGCGTAGGCCACCCCGGCCAGCGCGGCCAGCTCGGACCAGCCGACGGTGTCCGGGCCGGTCAGCTCGTACGTGCGCCCGTCGTGCTCAGGGCCGCCCGCCAGCACCCGCGCCGTCGCCTCGGCCAGGTCCGCCGTCGACGCCACCGCCAGCCGGGCGTCGCCCGCCGGTGCGGTCAGCACGCCGTCGCGGCGGGCGGCCAGCACGTCGCGGGCCAGCGCCGCCGCCAGGCCGAAGCCGACCCGCACCAGCGTCCACCGCACCGCCAGGCCGCGCACGAAGGACTCCGTCCCTGCGTAGTCGGCGGTCGACGGCAGGGTGTTGCGCGCGAGATCCGGCCAGCTCGTCACGACCACCCGAGCGGCGCCCGCCTCCACCGCGGCCGCGATCGCGCCGCGCAGCTGCGGGCCGCGGACCTCCGGGGCCGCGCCGAGGTACGTGCCGTTGATCAGGACCGTCGACGCGCCCGCGAAGGCGGACGGCAGGGTCCCGGCGCGCGCGAAGTCGCCGTGACGGGCCGGAACACCCAGGTCGGCGGCGCGTGCCGGGTCGCGGACGCTGACCGCCACATCCGGGGTCAGGGCGAGCAGGTGCGTGGTGACGAGGCGGCCGAATGCGCCGTTCGCGCCGGTCAGGATAATCATCGGGACGACCCTCCCCAGGGCAAGCGGGGCAGCCGCCCCGGTTATGACCGCGACGATAGCGGGGCGCGCGCCCCGTTTCAAGGGGTGCCGATGCCTCGTGCCGATGCCGTGCGGAACCGGCAGCGGGTCCTGTCCGCGGCCCGGGACGCCTTCGCCGAGCTCGGGCCGGGGGTCAGCCTGGACGATGTGGCGCGGCGGGCCGGGGTCGGGCCGGGGACCGTGCACCGGCACTTCCCGACCAAGGACGCGCTGTTCGCGGCCGTCATCGCGGATCGGCTGCAGGAGCTGGCCGCGGCCGGGGCGGAGCTCGCCGGCGCCGAGGAGCCCGGGCCGGCGTTCTTCGGGTTCTTCCGGCGGCTCGCCGCCGAGGCCGCGCAGAACCTGGCGCTGTCGGCCGCGCTGACCGAACCGGCCGCGACCGGGGAGGCGATCCGCGAGGCGGGGCGCGACCTGGAGTCCGCGATCGCGGTGCTCCTCAAGCAAGCGCAGGAGGCTCGTGCGGTACGAGACGATCTGACGACGGCCGAGTTGCATGCGGTGATCGCGGGGGCCGTCGTCATGGAGCAGCGGCTGCCCGGACCGTCCAAGGGGCGGGGACTCCAGCTGGTCCTCGACGGGTTGGCCGACAGGGGAGCGTAGGAACGCTATCGTCGGGCGATGGATCGCGCCGATGGCCTGACCGACGTGCTCGTGGCGGAGTTCGGGGAGCTGATGGCGCTCGACCCGGCCGCGTTCCGGCGGAAGTTCCGCAAGATGGCGGCGTCGCCGTTCGCGTTCTACCGGGGCAGCGCGTGCGTGTTCTATGCCGACGTACAAGGGACGCCCGACGCGTTCCTCGACGAGCGCACGGCGCGGGTGTGGATTCACGGGGACCTGCACGCCGAGAACTTCGGGACGTACATGAACTCGGCCGGGGTGCTGGTGTTCAACGTCAACGACTTCGACGAGGCCTACGTCGGGCCGTTCACCTGGGACCTGAAGCGGTTCGCGGCGAGCGTGGCCCTCATCGGGTACGAGAAGGCGCTCTCCGACACGGACATCGGCGAGCTCGTCTCCGGCTATGCGGCGGCGTACGTGGCGGAGCTGCGCGGGATCGCCGGCGGCGGGGCGATCGGGTCGCTCACCCTCGACACGACCGACGGGGTGCTGCACGACGTGCTCCAGCGGGCCCGCCTGCGCACCCGGGTCGCGCTGCTGGAGGCGCAGACGGCCATCGAGGAGTACGACCGGCGCTTCACGATGGCTGACGGGGTGTACACCGTGGAGGAAGGCCTGCGCGAGGAGGTGCTCGCGGCGTTCGCCGAGTACCTGCCGACGATGCCGGCGTGGGACGCGTCGCGGCCGGAGCAGTACCGGATCAAGGATGTCGTGCTGCGCAAGGGCGTCGGGATCGGCTCGGCCGGCCTGCCCAGCTACAACCTGCTGCTCGAGGGGCACACGCAGGCGCTGGAGAACGACGTCATCCTGTACATGAAGCAGGGCCAGACGCCGGCGGTGTCGCGCTGGATCACCGACCCGCGGGTCCGCTCGTACTTCCGCCACCAGGGGCACCGCACGAGCGAGTCGCAGCGGGCCCTGCAGGCGCACGCGGACGCCTGGGCCGGGCACACGGAACTGCGCGGGGTCGGGCAGATGGTCGCGGAGGTGTCGCCGTACGCGAGCGACCTCGACTGGAGCGACGTGAACGAGCCGGACGAGCTGCGCAGCGTGATGGCGTACCTCGGCCGCGCGACCGCCCGGATGCACTCCGTGGCCGACGACGAGTCCGCGCACGACCTCGTCGACTTCTCCACCGAGGACGCGATCGTGGCGGCGATCGGGCGCGACGAGGCCGGATTCGCCGACGAGCTGGTGCAATTCGCCCACCGGTACGGTGCGGTCGCCCGCCGCGACCACCAGATCTTCGTCGACCTGTTCCGGAACGGAAAATTTCCGCTGGGCTGAGTGTCCGGATGTCCGGTCCCCGTTCGTCATCTGCACGACGCACAGATCAGAGAGGACACCACCTGATGCAGTACATGATGTTCGTCTGCAGCGACAGCGAGCCCGACACGGACACCGCGCCCGAGCCCGACATCGACGTCTGGGTCGACACGAACGACAAGTCCGGCCGCCGCCTGCAGGGCTCGGTCCTGGCGCCCCCGACCGCGGCGACGACCGTGCGGGTGCGCAACGGGGAGCTGCTCGTGACCGACGGGCCGTTCGCCGAGACCAAGGAGGTCATCTTCGGCTTCGACCTGCTGGAGTGCGCCGACCTGGACGAGGCGATCGAGGTGGCCCGCACGCACCCGATGGCGCGCGGCGGCCGCATCGAGATCCGGCCGCTCGTCGAACTGGAGCGGTGATCGTCGCAATGGACATCGCCTCGGCCGTCACGACGGGGGCGGCCGAGGCGTACCCGCGTATCGTCGGCGCGCTCATCCGCATGACGGGAGACTGGGACTTGGCCGAGGACTGTGCGCAGGAGGCCATGGCCAGCGCGCTGCAGCGGTGGCCGTCCACGGGCGTGCCCGACAACCCGGCGGCGTGGCTGATGACCACGGCCCGCAACCGGGCCATCGACGTGCTGCGCCGGGCCGCCGTGGAGCGCACCAAGCTGCAGGAAGCCGCCGTGCTCGCCGAACCGGAACCGGGCGGGACGCCCGACGGGTTCCCCGACGACCGGCTGCGGCTGATCTTCACCTGCTGCCATCCGGCGCTGCCCCTGGAGGCCCGGGTGGCGCTGACGCTGCGCACGATCTGCGGGGTGCGCACCGCCGACATCGCCCGCGTGTTCCTGACCACCGAGGCGGCGATGACCCGCCGGCTGACCCGCGCCAAGACGAAGATCGCGCAGGCCGGCATCCCGTACCGCGTCCCCCAGGGCCCCGCGCTGGCCGAGCGGCTGCCGGGGGTGCTCGGCGTGCTGTACGTGCTGTTCACCAACGGCTACAACCCCGACGGGGAACCGGCCTTCGCCGACGAGGCGATCCGGCTGGCCCGGCTTCTGCGCACGCTGCTGCCGTCCGTGACCCCGGCCCCGGAGGTGCTCTCGGAGGTCTCCGGGCTGCTCGCGCTGTTCCTGTTCCAGCACTCGCGGCGGGCCGCCCGCCGCGCCCCGGACGGCCGGCTGCTCACCCTGGAGCAGCAGGACCGCACGCTGTGGGACCGCGACGCGATCGCCGAGGGCCGGGCGCTGCTCGACGGGCTGGGCGACGGCCCGTACGCGCTGCAGGCCCGCATCGCCGCCTTCCACGCCACCGACGGCGGCACCGACTGGTCCGGCATCGCGGCCTGCTACGACCTGCTGTGGAAGCGCCAGCCGACGGCGGTGATCGCGCTGAACCGCGCGGTCGCCCACGGGTACGCGCACGGCCCCGAGGCCGGCCTCGAACTCCTGGCCGCGGCGCGGGCCGGCGGTGCCCTGGACGGCTACCCGCACGCGGTCGCGGCCGAGGCCGAGTTCACCGCCCGCGCCGGCGACCACGCGCGGGCGGCGGCCCTGTTCCGCGAGGCCGCCGCGCTCACCCACAGCCCGGCCGAGCGCGCCGCACTCCTGGAGCGCGCTTCGCTTTTGGAGAACGCTGAGGAGCGTTAAGCCTTGCCGTCCTCGCGACGGCGGAGCTCCTCCTCGCGGCGGCGCAGGTCCGCCTCCCACTTGGAGAACATCTCCTCGTCGGCGCGGCGGTTCTTGGCGAGGTCGCGCAGGAAGGCCGGATCGTCGTCCGGGGCCAGGTCCCGCCGCGCCCGCGGCCGCTGGTCCTCCGGGAAGCCTGCGCCGGGGCGCCACTGCGCGCCGGCGCCCGCCCGCGCGGGCTGCTGCGGGCGCCCGGCGACGAACCAGGCGATCCACCCGACCGGCGAGAACAGCAGGATGATGAAGACCCACGCGACCTTGGGCAGGTTGCGCACCAGGTACTCGTCCGTCGACAGGCAGTCGATCACGGCCCACACGAGCATGACGAGGTCGATGAGGAACAGGAGTCCATAGAGGCGAACCACGCCGGACATCGTGCCGGAACCGGCCCCGGCTGTCCGCCCCGTGACCTACTTGTAATGGACGGTGATCAGCCCGGGATCGGTGACCAACAGCGCGTGCCTGCCGGCCTCCAGGCGCGGCTTCGCCGGGGTGGTCCGGATCCCGTGCGCGGCGTGCAGTTCGATCCGCCCGGCACCGAGCCGGGCCCGCACGTCGGACCAGCGCTCGACCGGGAACTTCAGCGCCTCGTCGGCCAGCACCAGGTCGAACGGGATGCCGCGCTCGTCGCGCAGCGGGAACGCCACGAGCGTGCGCTCGGTGGCCAGCGGGGCGAGGGCGTGCATGCGCAGCGCGTCGCGGCGGGTCGTGCGCAGCTCGCCGGTGCGGGTGACGACCGTGTCGCGCAGGGGCCGCAGCGGGCGGAGCACCCGATAGGCGTACCGGCCGACCTGAACGTCATCCCGCCGCGTGGCGCGGCGCCGCGGCGCATAGGCTTGGGACCCATGGTGCGCATCGAACGGCTGGTCACGTCGGGCACGTTCTCGCTCGACGGTGAGACCTTTGACGTCGACAACAACGTCTGGATCGTCGGCGACGACGAGGAGGCGATCGTCATCGACGCCGCCCACGACGCCACCGCGATCGTGGACGCGCTGGGCGGTCGCCGCGCCGTCGCGATCGTGTGCACCCATGGTCATGACGACCACATCGATGCCGCACCCGAGGTCGCGCTGCGCACCGGCGCGCCGATCCTGCTGCACCCGGACGATCTGCCGCTGTGGCACATGAAGCACCCCGCTCTCGAACCGACAACGCACCTTACCGACGGGCAGCAGATCGGGGTAGCCGGTACCGCGCTGGACGTGCTGCACACCCCCGGCCACAGCCCGGGCGCGGTCTGCCTGCACCTGGCCTCGGAGGGCGTGGTCTTCTCCGGCGACACGCTGTTCGAGGGCGGGCCGGGCGCGACCGGCCGGTCGTTCTCGGACAAGCCGACGATCCTGCGCTCGATCGCCGAGCGGCTGATGACGCTGCCGGCGGACACCGTCGTGCACACCGGCCACGGCCCGGACACGACGATCGGCGCCGAGCGGGACAACGTCAAGTAGGGCTTATTCGGCGAGCCGCTCGATGATCGCGGCGGCGCGCAGCAGCGCGTCGCGCTCCCCCGGGCCGAGCGACGCCATCTCCGCCGCCAGCCACTCGTCGCGCTGCCGCATGTCCTCGCGCAGCGCCGCCCGGCCCGGGTCGGTGATGGCGAAGACCCGCTGCCGCTTGTCGGCCAGGTGCTCGAGCCGCTCGATGTGCCCGTCGCCCTCGAGCTCGGCGAGCACCCGCGTCACCGACTGCGGCTGCAACCGGTCCGCCGCCGCGAGCGCGCCCGCCGCCATCGGCCCCTTGCGCGCCAGGTGCCCCAGCATGCTGATCTTCGTCAGGCTGAGCCCGTCGGCGGCGCGTTCGAGCTGCAGCCGGCGCCCCAGCCGCTGCGTCGCCCGCCGGACCGCCCGGGCGAGGCTGAGATCGGGATCCGCGTCCATGGTTGCGCTCACGGTACCGCGACTGCGATATTCAGCAGGTGCGTAATATCCGGGCCGCGCTCGCCGGTTTCGCCCCGCTGCTGGCGACGGTCGTCACGCTCATCCCGCTCACCCACCAGACCGGGATCGTCGTCCTCGGGGCCGCGGTCGCCATGATGGCGGGACGGGCGCAAGGTCATCAAGGACCGATGCGCCTTCTCCTGGTACCGGTGGGAGCCCTCGTCATCGCCACGTTCGCGGTGCTCTTCCACGCCGCGCACGCGTACGGCGACGCGTTCTTCGTCCTCACCGTGGCCGCCGCCACCGCCGCGCGCGCGTTCGGCCCCGCCGCGGGCCGCCTCGGCCGCGCCCTGGTCCTCCCGCTCATCGGCATGCTGATCGCCCCGGTCAACCCGGGCGGCGACCCGCTGCGCACGTTGGCGTGGGCGACGCTCGCGGTGTTCACGGCCGAGGTGTACGTGCTGGTGGCGCGGAGATTGTGGGGTACCGACGCGGCATCGGAACTGCCGGGCACCGCCGCCGCGAAGGTGCACGTGTGGCGGGGCGTGCAGTCCGCGCTCGCCCTGACGCTGGCGTTCGCGATCGGCCAGACCGTGTTCGGCGAGCACTGGGCGTGGACGGTGATCAGCGCCTACACGGTCGGGGCGGCGGCCCGTTCGCGCGGGGACGCCCTGCTCAAGGGGGTGCACCGCACGCTCGGGGCGCTCGGCGGCACCCTGGCCGCGACCGGCCTGGCCGTGGCCGTCGGGCCGCACCGGCCCGTTGCGGTCGTGCTCCTGCTGCTCGTCCTGGCCGGCGGCTTCTACCTGCGCCAGTTCGGGTACGCGTGGTGGGCGGCGAGCGTGACCGCTTCGCTCGCGTTGCTGTACTCCCTCGTGGGCGTCGGTGACACGGTCTCATTGCTCGGTACCCGCTTGGTGGCCGTGGTCGTCGGCGCCTTGTGCGCGATCCTGCCCGCGATGTTCATCTCGCCCATCCGCACCGGCGCGGTGCTGCGCAAACGGACGGCCGAATGCCTGCGCACGATTCGCGACGGGGACTACGCACTGGCCGTACGACAGCTGGATGTTCTGCGCACTTCGGCTGCTCCCTTGTTCGCCGTGCGCAGGTTCGTCCCGCGCCGCGAGTTGCTGTGGGTGGACGGGCTGCTGGCTTTGTCGCCCGATTTGCAGCTTTTGTCGGAAGCGGACGACCCGGCGGCGCTCAAGCGTGTGCGGCAAGCCCTCGGTCCCATCGCGGACGATCTGCGAGCAGCAGTGCACGGTCCCGCGCGGCCGGGCTCGCCGGCAGCAGCGGCAGGCGCACCGCCGGCGTAGGGATCCGCCCCTGCGCGTGCAGCACGGCCTTGACCACGGCCGGATTCGGCTCCGCGAACAGCGCCTCGGACAGCTCGGCGAGCCGCGGCCCGAGGTCTCGCGCGGTTGCCGTGTCCCCGTCGCGCCACGCCTTGTGCAGCTGCACGAACGCACTCGTGCAGATGTGCGCGCTCGCGAGGATCCCGCCGTGCGCCCCGATCGCCAGCAGCGGCGAGATGACCGCGTCGTCGCCCCCGAGAATGGCGAAGTCCTTGGGCACGTCGGCGAGCAGCGCGACCGTGCCGCCCGTGATCGCCCCGTCGGACAGCTTCATGCCGTCGACGCCCGGGATCGCCGCCAGCTCGAGCAGCGCTTCCGTCGAAAGGGCCTGCCCCGTCCGGTACGGCACGTGGTACGCGATCACCGGCCCGTTCGCCGCCTTGGTGATTTTTCGAAAGTGCGCGAGCACCCCCGCCTCCCCCGGCCGCGTGTAGGGCGGCACGACCACCATCGCCACAACGCCCGCGGGCAGCGCGGCGACCTCGGCCTCGGTGGCGGCGGTGGAGTTCGAGCCGACCCCGACGATGAGCGGCAGGTCACGCAGGACCGCAACGACCTCCTTGCGCTCCTCCGCCGTCAGCGTGGCCGGCTCCCCCGTGGTCCCGAGCGCGACGACCCCGGCCGCCCCCTCGGCGAGCACGTCTTCGGCGAGGGTGCGGAGTGACACCGGGTTGACACCTTGGTTGGGGGAGAATGGGGTGACGAGCGGGACGAAGACACCGGACAGCTCCATGGCTTCCAGCCTGCGGGTTGCGAAGCGCCAGAACCAGTTCACGTTGGTACGTTCGAGCGTAAGCTGAGCTGATGCTCGACGTACGGCGGCTGCGCTTGCTCCGTGACCTCGCCCAGCACGGAACGATCGCCGCCGTGGCCGCCGCCCACACCTACACCCCGTCAGCCGTCTCCCAACAACTGGCCGCCCTGGAACGCGAGGCCGGCGTGGCCCTGCTGGAACGCACCGGCCGCCGGGTAGCCCTGACCCCGGCGGGCCGCACCCTGGTCACCCACGCCGAGGAGGTCCTGGCCGCACTGGAACGCGCATCGGCCGCCCTGGCCGCGGGCCGCGACGGCCTGACGGGCCCCCTGCGCATCGGCGCCTTCCCGACGGCGATGCGCACCCTGCTCCCGCCGGCCCTGGTGGCCCTGTCCGAGGCCCACCCGCGCTTGGAACTGTCCGTCCACGAGTTGGACCCGGCCGCGGTACCGGCGCTGCTGCGCGACGGCACCCTGGACGTGGCGCTGGTCCACGACTACGACCTGGTCCCGATCGAGCCGGACCCGGCTTTGCGCACCCTGCCGCTGCTGGACGAGACCATCTTCGTGGCGGCCCTGACCGGCCGACGCCTTGGCGAGTGCCGCGACGAGCCGTGGATCCTGGCCAGCCCGGGAACCCTGTGCCACACCATGACCGTGCGCGCGTGCGAGGCGGCGGGCTTCTCCCCGCGCGTACGCCACCACGCTGACGACTTCGTCACCGTGCTGACGTTCGTCGCCGCCGGCCAGGGCGTGGCCCTGATCCCGGAGCTGGCCGCCACGGACGTGCCGGCGGGCGTCGTCCTGACCCCGCTGGACACCCGCCGCCGCACCAGATTGGCGTTCCGAGCCGGCGCAGCCGAACACCCGGCCGTGACCGCCTTCGCCGACGCCCTGGGCATCACCCGCGCTTGAAGCCCCGCCCGGTGCAGCTGCCCGCCCCTTCACCGAGCGCCGCGACCACCGACTCGCGGCTCATCCCCGAACCGCAGCGGCCCCAGCGGATCGAGCGCCCGCTGCGCACGCTCGTCGTCGGGTTTGACCTTCCGCGGCCCGCTGCCCGGCCGCGTCGGTGGCGATCGGCCCGAGCCGGACATCGTCCTCGGCAAGGTCGACGGCGGCCGGGAGGGGTTGCTGCAGCGCCGTCCACCAGTCGCCGAAGTCGCGGGCGACCAGCAGCACCCGAACGACCTGGTCATCGTCGAGGCGGTACAGAGCAGTAAGCAGCCCCGCAAGGTCCCCGTAGACATCGGCGTCGTCGACGACGATCAGCACCGGACCATCCCACCCCGCGGCCAGCTCGACGGCGGCCGCGCCACTCCCCGCGCGCGCCCAGCCGACCGCCCACGGCCGCCGCCCGTCAGCCTGCAAAGCGCGGCCGATCTCCACGGCCAGCCGGGTCTTGCCCGACCCCGGGTCCGCCGCTGAGCAGCCACACCCGGCCCGGTTGCCGGTCGGCGGCCCACTTGTGCACCGCGGCCACGTACCGGCGGCGGCGCACCTCGAACGGCACCACCGCCAGCCAGGGGGCCAGCAGGTACCAGACGCTGTCCGGCGTACCCTGTCCGCCCGGACCCGGGCCGGGTCCCGCCGTGAACAGCTCGTCCCAGCGCCGCTGCCGCGCGAGGCGTTCGGTGCGGCGGTCCCAGGCCAGCCCGGCCGGGAAGCCGACCAGCGCCCCGGCCGCCGCGACGGAGACCCCGATCGCCGGGTTGTGGATGTAGTTCGTCCCCGACGCCGCCCCGCCGGCCGCGGCCAGTCCGGTCAACGCGCCGGCCGCCCGTCCCCACCAGTGCCGCGCCACCTCGCACGCCTCCCGAAACCGCCGCCGGATGCCCCAGGCTCAGGATTTCGCAGTCGTGCAACCAACGTCGATCCGCCGATCGTGTGGCGCGTTCCGGGTGGCTAGCCGCGGTGCTCCTCGAGGACGGCATCCGACAGGACCGGCCACACCTCGGCCGCCCACGTGTCGAAGTCGCGGTCGGTCAGGCAGGCGAGGGCCAGGCCGGCGGAAGGGTCGACCCACAGGAAGGTGCCCGACTTGCCGAAGTGCCCGAACGTCCGCGGCGAGTTCTGCGAACCCGTCCAGTGCGGCGACTTGTGGTCCCGCAGCTCGAACCCCAGCCCCCAGTCGTTCGGGTCCTGCCGCCCGAACCCCGGCAAGACGCCCGTGACGCCCGGGTACTGCACCGACACGGCCTCCGGCATGAGCTCCGGCACGAGGGACGGGTCGAGCAGCTCCTGCCCCAGCAGCGCCAGATCCGAGACGGGCCCGCGAGCACCCGCGGCCGGCGAGCCGGTGAGGGTGGTGCCGCCCATGCCCAGGGGGCGCAGCACCGACTCCGTCATCAGCTCGGGGAACGTGCCCCCCGTCCGGGTCAGGACGAAGTCGGCGAGGAGTTCGAAGCCGCGGTTCGAGTAGATGCGCTTGCGGCCCGGCTGGGCCAGGATCTGGTCGTTGTCGAACGCCACGCCCGACGTGTGGGCGAGCAGGTGGCGGACCGTGGCGCCCTCCGGGCCGGCCGGTTCGTCCAGCAGGACGTCGCCGCGGTCGACGGCGACGAGGACGGTCAGGGCGGTGAGCAGCTTCGTGACCGACGCCCACGGGAGGGCGGTGTCCGGGCCGTGGCGGTCGCGGACACCCTTGGGGTCCACGACCGCCACGGCGGCGGTCGGCACGGGCCAGCTGGTCACCTGTTCAAGTGCGCTCACCCGTTGAAAGCTACGGCAAGGTGTTCAGGTACGGGCGCTGGGCGTTCTGGAACTCCCAGTTGTAGTACTTGTCCCAGTTGATCGACCAGGTCATCAGGCCGCGGAACGCCGGCGAGGTGCCGCCGCGCAGGGTGTAGCCGCCGCAGCCGGAGCCGGTGACCAGGCAGGTCACGGCGGACTGGACAACCGCGTTGGAGACGTAGCCGTTGCCGGCGCTGACCGCGGCGGGGACGCCGAAGGCGATCTGGTCGGGGCGCAGGCCGGGGAAGGTCTGGCCGGTGTTGGCGACCGGGAAGCCGGCCTTCATCATGTCGGTCATCGCGATGTGGAAGTCGGCGCCGCCCATCGTGTGGTACTGGTTGTCCAGCCCCCAGATCGGGCCCGAGTTGTAGTCCTGGACGTGCAGGATGGTCAGGAAGTCGCGGACGGCGTGGATGACCGGCAGGTACGAGCCGGCGCGGTTGTCGCCCTGGGTGGTGCCGCCGTAGAACTGGTAGCCGAGCTGGACGAAGAAGGTCTCCGGGGCCATGGTGAGCACGAACTTGGTGCCGTACTTGGCCTTCAGGGACTTCAGGGCGCTGATGAGGTTCACGACCACCGGCGTCGTGGGGTTGCGGAAGTCGCTGTCGCCGGCGTTGAGGTACAGCGAGTGGCCCTCGAAGTCGATGTCCAGGCCGTCGAGGCCCCAGCGGTCGATGATGGCGCTGACCGAGTTCACGAACGCGTCGCGGGCGGCGGTCGTGGTCAGCTGGACCTGGCCGTTCTGGCCGCCGATGGAGATGAGGACCTTCTTGCCCTGGGCCTGCTTGGCCTTGATCGCGGCGAGGAACTCGGCGTCGGACTCGACGTTCGGGCACTCGGCCGCCGAGCAGCGGTTGAACCGGATGTCACCCGAGGTGACGCTGGTCGGCTCGCCGAAGGCCAGGTCGATGACGTCCCAGGCGGCGGGGATGTCGGCCATCCGGATGTAGCCGGAGCCATTCGCGAAGGACGCGTGGTTGTACCCGATGAGCGCATGCTTCGGGATGCCCGTCACCGGCGTCGTGGGACTGGTCGACGGGGACTTCGACGGCGAGGCGGACGGCGAGGCGGAGGCGCTGCGCGAGGGAGACGGCGAAGAAGTCGTCGGTGGGGTCGTGGTCGGCGGGGTGCCGGGCCCGTCCAGGGCGATGTCGTCCGCCTGGTACGCGCCGGTGCCGTACCAGCCGTGCAGGTACACCTGGATGGAGGTCTGCCCGGCGGTGGTGGTGAACGGGACGGTGAGCTTGGTGTAGGCCGAGGCGCCGGGCGTCCACGTGGACGCGCCGCCGGTCACCCCGATGTAGACGTAGCTGCCGCGGACCCAGCCGGACAGCGTGTACGCGGTGTTCGGCTGCACGGTGACGGTCTGCGTGCACTGCGCGGTGTCGGACGTGGTGGCGTTGCCGTTGAGGGCGTACGAGCCGGAGTGCACGGGCGTGCTCACGACGCCCGAGCCGGAGCCGGTGCACGACCAGCCCGACAGGTTGCCGCTCTCGAAGCCGGGGTTGGACAGCAGGTTGGCCGCGTACGCGTTGGTGGCCACGAACAGGCCGGTGACCAGGAGCGTTGCGGCGCCGAGGACGAGCGCTGCGCGCTTGGCAGGCTTCATGGGCGGACCTCCATCGACGGTGGTCGCCATTATTAGGTTTGTTAACTGTTCATGTCCAGCGTTCTTAACCCGGCCTTCATCAAAAGCGATCTCAGACGGCCGAGCGGACCGCGTCCTCCACGCCCGCCGGGCACTGCCCGCCGTGCAGCGCGTCCAGTGCGAGCAGCGCCGCCCCGGCGACCGGTGGCGAGGCCAGCACGGTCACCGTCGCGAGCGGTGACAGCGCGGCCAGCCGGCGCAGGAGGTCCTCGTGCAGCTGTGGATGCCGGGCGGTCAGCACCGAACCGCCCAGGACGATCGTGTACGCCGAGCCGAGCAGACCCAGCCGCGCGGCGCACACCCGCACCAGCGCCTCGATCTCGTCCGCCTGCCGCCGGATGAGCCGCCCGGCCAGGTCGTCCCCGGCCGCCGCCACGGTGAACACCAGCTCGCACAGCTCGTCCATCCGCGACCGGTCCACCTCCCCGAGATGCAGCGCGACGGCGGCCGCCTCCACGGAGTCCAGCCCGAAGTGCGCGCGGACGGCGGCCTCGAGGGCGGTGGCCGGCCCGCGCCCGTCCTCGGACCGCACCGCGTGGTACAGGGCCAGCGCCGCCAGATGATGCCCGCCGCCCCAGTCCCCGGACAGCTGCCCCAGCGCCGGGAACCGCGCCGTCGCCCCGTCGGCGCGGCGACCGGCGGCGTTGATGCCCGCCCCGCAGACCACGCCGACGGTGTCCGGGGTGGCCGCGCCCGCCCGCAGCAGCGCGAACAGGTCGTTGTCGACGGTCGTGGCGGAGGCCAGGGCCAGCGCCGACACCTCGGTGGTGAGCCGCGAGACCTCGACCGGCAGGTCGGCGCCCGCGGTGTACACGGACAGCTGCGACAGCTCGATCCCGGCCGGCAGCGACGCCTCGGTCCGGGCCCGCGACACGAGGGCGGCGATGCGGGCGAGGGCCTCGTCGAACGGTACGGCGTGCGGCGAGATCGTCCCGCCCGAGACGCGGGCCAGGACGCGGCCGTCGGAGTCGCCGAGCACCACGTCGGTCTTCGAGTTGCCGCCGTCGGCCGCGGCGTAGAGGCGGGCGGTCATGCGGACAGCCAGGGCAGGTGCGCGCGGTTGGCGGCGAGCAGGTCGTCGGTGAGCCGCTCGGCCTTGTCGTGCTGGCGCACGAGCGGGTGGCTGAGCAGCGCCCGGTACACCCGGTCCCGGCCGCCCTTGATGGCCGCCTCGACGGCCAGCTCCTCGTAGGCGGAGACGCCCGCGACGAGCCCGGCGAGCTCGGGGCGCAGCGGCGGCGCGGGGACCGGCTCGGCCCCGTTCGCGCCGACCCGGCAGGTGGCCTCGATGACGGCGTCGTCGGACAGGAACGGCAGGAAGCCGCGGTTGCGCACGTTGACGGCGTGGATGCCGCCGTCGTCGTGCTGCAGCGACGCGATCAGGCCGGCGGCCGCCTCGGAGTAGAAGGCGCCGCCGCGCTGGCCGAGCAGCTCCGGCTTCTTGTCCAGGGCCGGGTCGGCGTACATCCGCAGCAGTTCCCGCTCGATCTCGGCGACCTTCTGGCCGCGGGTCGGCTGGTCGCGCTCCTCGGCGACGACCTCGTCGTGGCTGTAGAAGTACCGCAGGTAGTACGACGGCACGACGCCGAGGCTGCGCACGATCGCGGGCGGGATCTGCACGCCGGCCGCGATCTCGTCGAGGCCGGTCTCGAGCAGGCCGGGCAGCCGGTCGACGCCGTCGACGTAGGCGGCCCGCTCCCAGGTGAGGTGGTTGAGCCCGACGTGGTCGAGGACGACGGCGGCCGGGTCGACGCCGAGCGCGGCGGCCCAGCGGCGCTGGAAGCCGATGGCCACGTTGCACAGCCCGGCGGCGCGGTGGCCGTCGTCGAGCAGGGCGCGGGTGACGATGCCGACGGGGTTGGTGAAGTTGACGATCCACGCGCCGGGGTCGGCCCGGCGGGCGATGTCGAGCACCACCGGCACCGTGCGCAGCGCCTTGGCGAACCCGCCGGCGCCGGTGGTCTCCTGCCCGACGCAGTCGCAGGCGAGCGGGAAGGTCTCGTCGCTGATGCGGGCCTGCTGGCCGCCGACGCGCAACTGGATGACCACAGTGGACGCGCCGGCCAGGGCATCGTCCACATTGGACGTCCAGCGCAGCGTCGCGGCGGAGCCGTGGGTGCGCAGGATGCGCTGGGCGAAGGCGCCGACGGTGGCGAGCCGGTCGGCGGCCGGGTCGAGCAGCACGATCTCGGAGGCGAAGGGCGCGAGGCGGGCGAAGCCGTCCACCAGCTCCGGGGTGTAGGTGGACCCGCCCCCGACTACCGCGATCTTCATGCCTCTAGCCTCCCTTGATCCTACTAATAGGAAGACTAACTAACAGTAAAAGCCGGCCGACGTCAACGCGTCGCACGCCACTGCGCCACGATCGCGTCGGCGTCCAGGGGCCGCAGGACGGTCGCCGGGCCCTCGATCAGGCCCCGCTTGGCGCGCTCGATGCGCACGTTCAGGTCGGCCACGGCCCGGCGCAGCGACTCCTCGGTGCGGAACTTCGCCAGTTCCCCGTCGAAGTCCTCGACCTCGCGGCGCAGGCGCAGCGTGGGCGGGATGCCCCCGGGCAGGCCCTCCCGGCGGGCCAGGTCGCGAATCCACCAGTCCTCGTCGTACAGCTCGCCGTGGTCGGGCAGCGGCTTGCCCGCCAGGGGCAGGTCGTCGAACTCGCCGCGCTCCTGCGCCTCGCGGATCTGCCGGTCGATGTGCGATTCATACCAGCTGGTCATTGCCCTTGAGTGTACCCGTGGCAGGATCTTGATCGATGGAGCAGTTCGAGCGGTACGGGTACCCGGCGCTGGCCCTCCTCGTGCTCCTGGAGGGCGTCGGCATCCCGGCTCCCGCGGTCACCGCCGTGGTCGCCGCGTCGGCCCTCGCCGCGCACGGGGGGCACCTGTCGCTGCCGGTCGTCGCCGTGGTCACCCTGCTCGCCGCGACCGGCGGGGACAACCTGGGCTACCTGCTGGGCCGCCGCGCGGGCCGCCCGGCGCTGCTGCGCTTCGGCCGCCGGGTGCGGCTCACCGAGGAGCGCCTGGAGCGGGCGGAGCGGTTCATCGCCACCCGCGGGAAGAACATCATCGTGCTGGCCCGGTTCGTCGACGGGCTGCGCCAGACCAACGGGCTGATCGCGGGGGCGACGGCGCTGCCCTGGCGGCAGTACGCACCCCGGGACGCGGCCGGCGGCGTCCTGTGGACGGCACTGTGGGTGACCGTCGGCGCCGTGGCCGGGAACAACATCGAACAGCTTCGGCGGTACCAGCTGTGGATCCTGGCCGCCGCCGCCCTTGCCGCGCTCGCGTTGGCCGCGCGCCACCTGTTCAAACGTCACCGCGGCCACAAGTAACCGATCGGGCCAAGCAGGCGCGCCGAGAAAGACTACGTTATGTCACCGCACGGGTGCATTGCGTGACCAAGATTTCCGAAATATCCGTCCCGAGCTCGCATTTCGGGTTAGGTGGACATCGCGACGGACGTTCCCCGTCGATCACTCGTCGAAAGGTCGTCATCATGAAACGCTGGCTCATCCGGTCGGTGCAGGTCGCCGCGCTGGCAATGGGTGGCCTCGCGCTCACCGGGACCGCCGCCCACGCCGACAGCTGGAACAGCGGGCCCAATGTTGGTTTCTTCAACGGGAACCAGAGCTCCACCACCATCCAGACGCCCGTCAACATCTGCGGCAACTCGCTGGCGATCATCGGATTCGCGAGCGCGAACTGCAACGGCGGCGCCTACGCCGTCAACGGCGGCGGCTCGTACAGCGGCGCGGGCTACAACGGCCGCCGCAACGGCGACGGCGGCGCGAACGCGCTCGGCGTGAGCAACAACCGCCACCGTCACCACCACCACCGCAACGGCAACGGCGGCGCGAACGCGGCGTCCTACGACGACCGCGGCGACTACGGCCGCGGCAACGGTGGCGGCGGCGCGTACGCCTACAACAACGACGGTGACCACAACACCGGCTGGAACATCGGGATCGGCAACGGCAACCAGTCGTCGTTCACCTACCAGGCGCCGATCAACGTGTCCTGCAACTCGACCGCCCTGATCGGCTTCGCGTCGAGCTGCTGAACCACCCGGCGTGACGGGGCACCGCCTGCCCCGTAGCCACGTAGAGCGTTGACCGGTGGACCCGGGAGGCAGCCCCCTCCCGTACGACATCGGTCAACGCTCTTTGGTGTTTCTAGGCCAGTTGGTTTTCTAGGCCAGGGCGACCGCGCGGCCGGTGACCCGCACGCCCGCGGTCACGTCGGCGTCGAGGCCCACGTGCAGCAGGCTGGGGCGGCCCAGGTCGGCGCCCTGGTGGATGGTCAGGTCGGCGGGCAGCGCGACCAGGCCGAGCTCGCGCAGGTAGCCGCCCAGGGCCGCGGCCGCCGCGCCGGTCGCCGGGTCCTCCCAGACCCCGCCGGGCGGGAACGGGTTGCGGGCGTGCAGCACCGTCGCCGACTCGCGCCACACGACGGCGACCGTGGTCCAGTCCTGCTCGGCCATCAGCGCGGCGAGGGCGGGCTCGTCGTAGTCCAGGGCGGCCAGCCGCGCCCGGTCCCGCAGGGCGACGATCGGGTGCCACGCGCCGGCGAACGCGGCCCGCAGCGGCAGGTCAGGATCAAGATCCCCCGTCGTGTACCGCAATGTGCCCAGCAGCCGCGCCGCCGTCTCAGCGGAGATGGCGCGGGTCGCGGGCGCGACGGTCGTCAGGGTGGCGGTGCCGCCGGCGGTGTCGACGCGGATCTCGCCGACGGGCGCCTGCAGGCGGATCGGGCCGGGGCCGAACCGCTCGGCGTAGGCGACCGCGGTGGCGATCGTCGCGTGGCCGCAGAACGGCACCTCGGCGCGGGGGCTGAAGTAGCGCACGGCCGCGGCCCGGTCCCCGGACGGCGTCAGGAACGCGGTCTCGGAGTAGCCGACCTCGGCCGCGACGCGCTGCAGGTCGGCGTCGGGCAGGCCGGTCGCGTCGAGCACGACCCCGGCCGGGTTGCCGCCGGCGGGGTCGTCGGTGAACGCGGCGTAGCGCAGAATCTCCATGCACCTGACGCTAGGCCGCCCGCGGACGGGCCGCGCATGCCAATCGGCCGGCGCTGGCATGGTCGCCGGCGCCGGCCGATCGGATTTCGCAGGGATGGTGCGGAAAGGCTTACTTGTCCGCGACGCCCAGGTGGCCCTCGCCGCCGCCCGAGTGGAACTCGGTGCCCTCGGCGAACGCGCCGTCGAAGCGCTGCTGCAGGGCGTCGAGCTCGCCGAACTCGGCGGAGTGCGACTGCTCGCTGCCCTCGGCCGCGAAGACGTGGTCGTCCTCGGACGCGTCGTGGCTGTAGTTGGTGAAGTTGTCCGACTCGTAGTGCACGGCGGCCGGCTGGTCGTACTCGACGTGCTGACCGGTCGAGAAGTCCGTCGACTCCTGCGCGTGGTGGTCGTTCTCGTACACGCCGAACTGCGACTGCGCGTCGTGCTCCGAGCCGTGCGCCTGGTGCAGCTGGTCGAGGGCGTCGTGCTCCTGGCCGGCCGAGTACTGCCCGTAGTCCACGTCGTGGCCGGAGTCGCCACCGTCGTAGCTGTCGATGTCGCTCATGGAGCGTTCCCCCTCATTACTGTCAGAGTGCGATAGGGCCGACGTTACGGACTGTGCGGCGTTCCGGAATCCCCCGAACGTGCCACAGGTCACATCCTGTCAGCCGCCCGGCGGGGGACATCCGGCCTCACGTGCCCGTATTCAAGTCCGGCTGTGTCTGGGTGAGGGTCCGCGTGAGGCGCTTGGGGTCGTCGGCGTAGAAGCGGACGGTGTGCACGACGTGACGGCCCGCACGGCCCAGGTCGACCTCGGCGGGCGGCTCGACCCGCACGGCCGCGTTGGTGGTGCCCAGCGTCGAGAAGGACAGCGTCCCGTCCTCGACCTCGACGGTGTCCTTGTGGCTGCCGCGGATGGTGGTGGCGACCGGTTCGAGGCGCTCGGCGACCACGTCGACCTGCGTGAACACCAGGTACCGCAGCCGCAGCCGCCCCTCGGTCAGGGTGTGCGGCCGGGTGTACGCCGAGCAGGCGAGACCGGCGAGCCAGATCGTGCCGTACACGCCGAGGATCGCGAGCGTCCATTCGAGCCACGGCCAGGGCACGAGCACGTGCACCACCCACAGCTCGACGAGCGACACGGCGCACATCCCGACCAGGAACGGCAGCAGGTTGCCGGCGTAGGTGACGACGAGCTCGCCCGGCCCGGCCTCCCGCCGCCGCGCGATCCCGCGCCCGAGGGCGGCGAACACCCGCAGCTCGTGGCGCATGAGCCGGGCGACGATCGGCGGCACGACGGCGTCGAGCGCGGCCCGCAGCCGCTCCCCGCGCGGGTGCCGGCGGGCGGCGAGCGCGGCCCGGCCGGCGATCAGCGCCCCGACGGCCGCCTCGATGACGCCCAGGAGCACACCCGCGTCCCGCAGGCCGAGGGCCCCGGTGAGCACGAGCGGCACCTCGGCGACGATCAGCAGCCACGGCAGCCAGCGCCACATCGACCGAGTTTAAACCAGTGCCGCGCCGCCGGGGGCTCTGCGAGGATCGGGCCATGGTGCTGGCATCGGGGGTACGCATCGGCTGGTCCGACCTGCCCGACAAGGTCCGGGCGGCCGTGGAGGACCTGCTCGGCGGGCCGGTCGTGGCCGCGCGGTCGCAGGCGGGCGGGTTCTCGCCGGGCACCGCGGACCGGGTCGTCACCGCGGCCGGCCGGCGCGCGTTCGTGAAGGCGGTCGGGACGTCGCTCAATCCGGAGAGCCCGGGCCTGCACCGGACCGAGGCGGCGGTGGTCGCGAAGCTGCCGGCCGGGCTGCCGACCCCGGCGCTGCTCGGCGTGTACGACGACGGCGACTGGATCGCGCTCGCCTTCGAGGACGTCGAGGGCCGCCACCCGCACACCCCGTGGCAGCACCCCGAGATCGAGGCCGCGCTGGCGGCGTTGGCGGCACTGGACGTACAGGTGCAGGGTCTTCCTCGCCTGTATGACGAGACCGCCGAGGACTTCACCGGCTGGCGCAACCTCGCCGCCGACCCGCCCGCGGCGCCCGACCCGTGGGTGGCCGGGCACCTGGACCTGCTCGTGGAGCTCTCGGCGCACGGGCACGCGGCGATGGCCGGCGACGCGCTCGTGCACGGCGACATCCGCGCGGACAACCTGCTGGTCCGCCCGGACGGGTCGGTGCTGCTCGTCGACTGGCCGTTCGGGTGCGCGGGGCCGGCGTGGTTCGACGCGCTGAGCCTGGTCCTCAACGTCCGCCTGTACGGCGGGCACGTCCCCGACTCGGTCATCCACGCGCCGGGCGACGACCTGACCGGGTGCGTCGCCGGGCTGGCCGGGATGTTCGCCGACCGGGCCCGCCGCCCCGACCCGCCCGGCCTGCCGACGCTGCGCAAGTTCCAGCAGGACCAGGCGGACGTGATGCTGGTGTGGTTGCGGGAGCGCCTCGGCTTCTAGCGTGTGTTCACGACGTTCAGCGGAGCGTTGGTGGCCGCGTTCGGGAAGACGTCGGCGAGGTTGGCCAGGCCGCAGCGGCGCTGCAGGATCTCGGCGATGACGGTGCGGTAGTCGGTGGTCGAGGCCAGGTCGCCGGCGGCGAGGGCGGCCGGGGCGAGGGTCGGCCACGCGCCGTGCACCTTGCCGCCGCGCACGCCGCCGCCGAGCAGCAGCATCGCGTTGCCGTTGCCGTGGTCGACGCCGCGGGAGCCGTTCTCGGCCACCCGCCGCCCGAACTCGCTGAGCGTCACCAGCGTCACCCGCGCGAACGCCGGCCCCAGGTCGGTCGCGAACGCCTCGAGGGCGAGGGCGAGCTCGGTGAGGTGGTCGAACATCCGCTGGCCCTTGACCGCCGTGCCGAGCGTCTCGTGCATGTCCCAGTCGCCGAAGTCGACGGTCGCCGCCATCAGGCCGACGTTGGCCTTCACGAGCCGGGCCACGTCCTTGAGCGCGTTGCCGAGGGCGGTGGCCGGATACGTGGCGCCCGGCGTGTACGCGGGCAGCGCGCCCACGGTCCCGAGGGTCTGCCCGACGGCCCGGGCCGGCCCGGCGAGCAGCTCGGGGGCGCCGTCCCAGAGCTTGGCGAGGGTACCGGCCATCGGGGTCTTCGCATCCTCCCCGTTGAGCTTGAACCCGTCGACGGTCAGCATGCTCACCGACGGCGTCGGCCCGGCGAACAGCCGCGCGGGCGCGCTGGTCCCCATGGCCACGCCCGCCATCGGGTACGAGGCCCCGGCGACCCCGAGCATCCGGTCCAGCCACCCGGTCCGGATCGACGTCCCGGCCGCGGCCCGCTCCATGTCCTCCATCGCCTGGAAGTGCGACCGCGACGGGTTCGGCTGCCCGACGGCGTGCACGGCCCCGAACGTCCCCGCCGCCCAGCGGGCCTTCAGCGGCGCGAACGCCGGGTTGAGCCCGAACACCCCGTCCCCGGCGATGACCGACGCCTTCGGCACCGCGATCGTCGGCCGCGCCGCGTAGTAGTCCGGGTCCCCGATCGGCACGATCGCCGACAGCCCGTCGAACCCGCCCCGCAGCGACAGCACGACGACGGTGTCCCCGGCGTACGGCGTCCCGGCGAACGCGAGCCGCGTCGACAGCCCCTCGCCGATGAGCCCGGTGAGCGCGGCCCCGGCCCCGATCGTGAGCACGCCCCGGCGGGAGATGCAGCAGTCCATCATGGTGTGGTTCCTCCTACCGGTACAGGAAATACGGCGAGTCGAGGATGAGCGCGATCAGGTGCGGCAGCCGTCCGGCGCAGGCGGGGTCGGTCGCCTTGAGCGGAGCGTTGCTCGCCTTGCCGAGAAACCCGAGCAGCGCCGCGCTGTGGGCCGGCGCCAGTGGCTGCCCGACGAGCCTCGTGGCGAGCAGGTCGACGAACGCCCCGTGCGTGGCGGGGAGCTTCGGCACCAGGTACGCGAGCATCGACGCGGGCCGGGCCAGCTGCTTCGGGTACCAGCCGGCGGCGAGGTTCAGGTGCGCGTTCCACCGGATCAGCAGCCCCGAGGGAGCGGCCCAGGCGGCGGCGACGTCCGGGTACCCGTTGGGCGGCGCCCACCGCAGCGGCGCATGGCCCATGTCGTACAGGTAGTAGTAGAGGCCGCGGACGCTCTCCAGGTCGGCCGTGGGCCCGATCCCGAGCACGCGCACCGTCGCCGCCACGTCCTCGAGCGGCGTCCGCACCTTCGCCCCGCTCGCGGCCGCGAACTCGGGGCTGGTGAACAGCGCCCGCAGCACCGGCACGATCGCCGTCCTGTTGTCGAGGTACACCTTGGCGAGCTTGGTGACGAGCGTCGCCGGTGGCTCGTCGGCCACGAACCGCACACAGAGCTTGCGCGCGATCCGTTCCGCGGTGGCGGGGTGCATCGCGAGCATGTCCGCGTACGCTCCGGCGGCCGCCTCGCCACCGCCGGCGGTCGCGTTCTCGTGCCGCCATCCCAGGATCGTCACGGCCCCGGTGGCATGCTGGTTGGCGGCGAACTTGTAGAGCCCGGTGGCGTTGTCGACGGTCAACCCGGTCAACAGGCGAGCGGCGTCCTTGACGTCGGCTTCGGAGTACACGAGCCCGACCGTGTGCAGTTCGAGCAGCTCCCGCGCGTAGTTCTCGTTCGGCTTGGCCTTGGTCGAGAACCGATTGTCCAAATAGGACAACATCGCGGGCGACGTCATGCTCGCCTTGAGCATGTCGGAGAACTTCCCGAGCGCGTGCTTGCGGATGAGCGCGTCATAGGCGGCCCGGCTGTCCCACACGTCGCTGGACGGGCAGGTGACGTTGAGATGGTTGGACCAGAAGTCGACCATGAGCTCGAACAGCTGCCGCTTGCTCCAGATCGCCCTGGCCACGGCGGCGGTGCCGAGCTGCTGCATGACGTCCCAGGCCCCGGACTTGAGCGTGCCGGCCTTCACCATCGCCCGGACGCCCGCGATGTCCTTACCGATGAGGGTGTACTTCGCGAGCACCGCATTGCACGCCGCATCGTCAATGCTGCCGGGGTTGAGCTGCCGCTCCAGCCACGCGGCGGCGCCGAGCTTGCGGAGCTCGGCCTCGGCCTCGACGGTGGGCCCGTAGGTGGCGCGCCGGAGCAGATGCAACACCGGATCAGCGGGAGTGAAGGCGGTCACGTCGTTCTGCTTCGGCTTCGGCGGTGTCGCCTTGACCCTTGGCCCCGTCGCACTCCACCGCCGCACCCTTCCGGCAACTGCGAGGTTCGGGTTCACGGCCGAGTTCGCGGGTGGCCGGCTGGCACCATGGCGCCATGAGGAACCGGCGTCGCGACGTGCGTGCGGGGGCTGGTGGCCTTACCCGCCGGCGTGGGCGCGCTGTTTCTGGCGGCCTTGAGCACGGCGACGGGCGGCGACACCCCTCCAGCACCGCCGCGACGAGATGGCCGCGTTGCGCGAGACGACGGGCGGCCGCGGCCATGCGGCACTGGTCGCGCTGCCGACCTGCGGGCAAGTCCGGCTGGCAGCGGCACACGCGTGCGGACCCACGCTGATCAGGGTGTTCGACAACGTCGACACCGCGGCACCGGCCGTCCCCCGTGGAACGACCGGTGCCGGGTGTGCGGTGGTGCTCGGTGTTGCCAGGTGAGGCCTAGTACCAGCCCGCCGTCGACCAGTCGTCGGCGCTCCAGTAGTGGCCGCTCCAGTAGTGGCCCGACCAGTAGTGGCCCGTCCAGTACTGCTCCGACCACTCCGGGTCGCTCCACGAGCCGGTGCCCGTCCACGGGGTGCCGGCCCACGTGGCCGCCGACCAGGTGCGGGACGTGTACGGCGGGACCCAGCGCTGGTTGTCCTGGTCCAGGCAGTCCCACAGCTGCAGCTGCACGCCGTTCGTGGAACTCCAGTCGGTCACGTCCAGGCAGCGGTTCGCGCCGACGTTGATGAGCTGGCGGGACGAGGTGACCTTCCACTGCTGCGCCGCGGTGCCGTTGCAGTCGTAGAGCTGGATCTTCGTGCCGTTCTGGTTCGCGGCGGCGGTCACGTCCATGCACTTGCCGAGGGCTCGGACCGTGCCGTCGGACTGCAGCTGCCAGTACTGGGCCGGCGTGTTGTTGCAGTCGTACAGCTGGATCGGGGTGCCGTTGGTGTTCATCCGGTTCTGCACGTCGATGCATTTACCGGCGAGGCCCGCGATCTGGCCGGTGCCGCCCGAGCCGCCGTCGCCCGTCCAGGTGTCGCCGGCCATGCGGTAGCCCATCCAGACGCCGCCGTTCCAGGACTGCTTCTGGCCCGCCAGCGACGCCCAGGCGGCGTTGTTGAAGGGGCCGAAGATGGTCCGCTCGCCCGTCAGAGCCACGCCGTCCACCGTCAGGTGGTTGCCGCCGCGCGCGGTCTCGACCGAGCCGGTGCCGGTGCCCTTCGCGTACGCCTGCGTGGTGTTCGGGGTGCCCAGCGCGGCCGAGGCGGCCACGTTGAGCTCCTTGTAGCCCTTGCCGGCGCCCGTGGTCAGGGCCGTGGCGCCGTTCACCAGCAGGGCCTTCACCTGGTCCGCGGTCAGGCTCGGGCGCTGCTGCAGGAGCAGGGCCGCCGCCGAGGAGACGACCGCGGCCGCCTGGGAGGTGCCGGAGCCCTTGAAGCCGGTGTCGCCGACGCGGGCGTTGGGGTAGGTCTGGTCGACGTACGAGCCGACGTCCCGCAGCGACACGATCGACTCGCCGGGGGCGAGGACGTCGACCTTGCGGGAGGCGGTCGAGCCGTTGGTGAACGTGGCCAGCTCGTCGTCGCCGGTCGTGGTGGTCTGCTTGGTCGTCGACGCGCCGACGGCGACGACGAACGGGTCCATCGCCGGGTTGGTCAGCACCTGGGTGGTGCTGCCGTCGTTGCCGGCCGCGATGACGACCACGATGCCGGCCTGCCAGGCCTGCTCGACGGCGTACATCAGCGGGTCGACGCTCTGCGCGGACATGCCCGCCGTGCCGTACGAGAGGTTGATGACCCGGATCGGGTTGGCCGGATCGTAGTTGCGGTTCTGCACGACCCAGTCGATCGCCGCGATCATCTGCGTGACGTCGGCGGCGCCGGTCGCGGTGCCGACCTTGACCGAGGTCACTTTGGCCTTGGGGGCCAGCCCGACGGTACCGCCGGCGCTGTCGGTGCCGACCATGATGCCCGCCATGTGCGTGCCGTGGCCGAAGGTGTCCAGGTAGCGCAGCTGCGCCGACTGCGACTCGAACGACAGGTCCGGGCCGTTGACGACCTGACCGGCCGGCAGCCCCGTGACGGGCGCGATGCCGGTGTCGATGAGCGCGATCCCGACGCCCTGCCCGGTCAGCGACGCCGCCGAGCCGGTGTCGGCCCGCACGATCGACCGGACGCTCTTCAGCGTGGTACCGGCCGTCGCCGGCCACTCGTCGGCCAGGAATCCCCCGCCGGCGTGCTTCGTGGCGGACCCGTCGCCGGGCAGCGCCGCCGCGGCCGGCGCGGTGACCCCGAGGGCCCCGATCGCCGCCGCCACAGCCGCCGCGCCCCAGCGCCGGCCCGCTTTCGGTTTCTCCATCAACCATCTCCCCATCCGTGGAGCACGGAACGCATCCGAGAGATCACGATGGGCTGCCCACCACGCAAAGTCACTAGCCCGCGACGACTTCGCACCGTTCGCCCGACAGGATTTCCTCAGCCCTGTCAGACCCCCGGCGACCTGCGCAGACAAAACACCCGACACCTACCAGGCCCAGGCTTCCGGCCCCGGCCCGCCGTTGCCCACAGGCGGGAACAGCTCGTTCAGCCGCGCCACAGCGTCATCGTCGAGCGTCACTTCAAGAGCCTGCGCCGGTACCGCCAGCTGCTCCGGAACCCGCGGCCCCACGATCGGCGCCGTCACCCCCGGCCGCCCCAGCAGCCACGCCAGCGCCACGGCGGCGGGGTGCAGGCCGAGCTCGTCGCAGAACGTCTCGTACCGTTGCAGCTGTTCGAAATGCTCGGCCACCCGCGCCGCCGCGTGCGTCGTCGTCCGCCCGGCCGCGCCCTCGCGGTGCTTGCGCACGGCGCCCGACAGCAGCCCCTGCGCGAGCGGCGACCAGGGCAGCAGCCCGATCCCGAGGGCCTGCGCCGCCGGCACCACCTCCAGCTCCACCGCCCGCGTCAGCAGGCTGTACTTGAGCTGCTCCGACACGAGCCCCAGCGAGTGCCGCCGCATCGCCGCCGCCTGCGCGCCCGCGAGGTGCCAGCCGGCGAAGTTGGAGCTGCCGACGTACAACACCTTGCCCTGCGCGACCAGACGGTCCATCGCCTGCCAGATCTCCTCCCACGGAGTACCCCGGTCGACGTGGTGCATCTGATAGAGGTCGATGCGATCCGTGCCCAGCCGCGCCAGCGACGCCTCGCACGCGGCGACGATGTGCCGCGCCGACAACCCGCGGTCGTTCGGCCCGTCCCCCATCGGCTGGTACACCTTGGTGGCGAGCACCACCTCGTCGCGCCGCCCCGTCTTGGCCAACCACGACCCGATGTACGTCTCCGCCGTCCCCTCGTAGTCCCGCGCCCCGTACATGTCGGCCGTGTCGACGAAGTTGATGCCCGCGGCCAGCCCCGCGTCGAGGATCGCGTGGCTGTCGTCCTCGCCGAGTTGCCAGCCGAAGTTCATCGTGCCCAGGCAGAGCCGCGACACCTTCAATCCCGAGCGCCCCAGGTTCGTGTACTGCATGCCACGACGCTATGACCGCGATTACCCTTCGCCGAAGCCGTTCGACCGTGCTCGAATGGAACCGTGAAGCGCCTCGAGCTCGTCCCCGCCGACCTCCTCCGGCTGCGCTTCGCCCACTCCCCGATGGCCGAGGTCGTGACGAGCGCCCTCGCGGCCCGCAACGGCGCCCGCTCGGATGTCTGGCCCTACGCCCGCTGGCGCACCCGCCTCGACCGGCGCACCGACGAGCTGGACGTCTTCTGGCGGATCGTGTCGGCCCCGCGCGGCGGCATCGCGGACTTCCTGACCCCGGTACCGCGCACCGCCCGCCCCACCCTCGAAGCCGAACTCGCCGACATCGCGGCCACCGACCCGGACCGCGTGGCGGCGGAACTGGACGCGTGCGGCATCGAGGTCGACGACCCCGCCGCCCTCCTGCCGCCGCTGGTCATGCAGATCCGCCGGTACTTCACGCTCGCCCTCGCCGACCTCTGGCCCCGGCTGCGCGCGGCCGCGGACAACGAGATCGCCCACCGCCTGAACACCGCCGCCTTCCCGGGCCCGGAGCGCCTCCTGGACGGCCTGCACCCGCGGATGCGCTGGAACCCCGACGCCCTGCAGCTGGACTACCTCAAGGACGGCGAGTCCCGGCCGTGGTCCCTGGACGGCCACCCGCTGTTCCTGCTGCCGACCGCCTTCACCACCAAGGCCTGGATCATGGACTCGACCGCCGGGCGAGCCCTGTGGTACCCGCCGCGGGCCGCGGGCGCGGTCTTCGCCGCCGCTCCCCCGCCGCCCGCTCCCCTCGCAGCGCTGCTGGGCGCGACGAGGGCAGCGGTCCTGACCTTGCTGACGACGCCGTCGAGCACCGGGGACGTGGCGGAGCGCCTCGGCCTGGCCCCGGCCACGGCGTCGCACCACCTCACCGCGCTGCGGGACGCCGGCCTGATCGTGGGCGCCCGCTCGGGCCGCAGGCTGCACTATCGGCACACGGATCTCGGCGAGCGCCTCAACTCGATGGGCTGACGCTTTTCAAGCACGGCTCACGCCGTCTACCGCGTCCTAGGAAACTAGGCCAGGACCTCCCGGAGCCGCTTCGCGAAGGGCGCGGGCTCCTCGATGTAGCCGGTGTGCCCGCCGGGGAACTCCTCCACAGAGGTGCCCAGCCGCGCCGCCAGCGCGCGGGCCGCCCGGGCCGGGAACTGCTCGCCCGACGCGTCCCCCACCGCCACCACCACGCGCCCGGCCAGCGCGTCGAGGTCCGGCACGATCGCGGTGTACCGCCGAAGCTCGCCCTCGATCCAGAACCCCACGTTGCCGGCCATCCGGTCGAGCATCGCCACGATGTCGGCCGGCAACGCCTGGCGGGGCGGCAGCGGCGGCTGGGACCCGAGCCCGGTCACCTCGCCGAAGCGCTCCATCGCCGCCGCGGCCCCGTGTTCCCGGTACACCGCGACGACCTCCTCGAACCCGGCCCGGACCGCGGCGCCGTCCTCGACCAGCGCCGCGAGCGGCGGCTCGTGCGCGACGAGCCGCCGCACCTTCTCCGGGTAGCGAGCCGCCAGCCCGAGCCCGACGATCGCCCCGGAGCTGCTGCCGAACACGTCGGCCTGCCCCTCGATGAGCGCCGCCGCGTCCTCGACGTCCCGGTCGTAGTCGCCGCCGCCCTCGTCGCCGGCGCTGCGGCTGAACCCGCGCCGGTCGTACGCGATGAGCGTCCGTTCCGGCAGTGCAAGCCGGAAGAAGGTGGCCGCGTCGCCCGTGCCGCCAGGGATGAGCAGCAGCGCCGGACCGGACCCCGTGACTTCTACGTGCATTTGCCCCTCCTTATTGCGATAAGTCCGACACTCCGTGATCAGACTTATCGGACTTTTCGCCTGACAGGCGATAAATGCGTATATGTCGCGGCGCGCCAGCGCCCGACATATGTCGGACAAGTTCAGAACTCAGCAAGGTGCCGGAGCGCCTCGAGCACCAGCGGCTGCAACGGCACCGGCGGATCGGCATGCAGCCACCGGTGTGTCGCCGCGTCGCAGGCCGCCGCCACCGCCCCGCCCACCACGTCCGGCATGAGCGACGACACGGGCAGGCCCAGCCGCTCCGCGATCGCCGCCGACAGCGACTCCTGCATCGCCGCCCGCACGCGCAGGTACTCCCCGTGCATGGCCGGATTCGCCAGCACCATCCGCAGCCCCGCGAACCAGACCCGGTCCGGCACGTGGTCCGGGACCGCGCCGCCCGCGAACTCCTCCAGCATCGTGGCCTCGATCGCCGCGCGCAGGGGCTCGTCCGGGGGCCGGGCCCGCAGCGCCTCGCCCGCGCGGTGGGCGCGGTCCACGGCCAGGGCGCAGATCGCCTCGGCCTTGGAGGAGAAGTAGTTGTTGAACGTCCGCGGCGAGACGCCCACCTCGGCCGCGATGTCCTCGACCAGCACGCCGTCGAAGCCGCGCTCGACGGTCAGGCGCAGCGCGGCCAGGGCCAGGGCGCGGCGCGTCGCCTGCTTCTTGCGCTCGCGCAGACCCGGTTCCATGCCCCCAAGCGTAGCAACAAATGCGCGACACGCAAGATTGCGCGGTACGCAAAAAAGAAACGTTAAGCTCCGGGACTTTCGCGCCGATCAAGGGCTCATGGTGCGGGACCGGCTATGGATGGGCCTGCTCGGGATCGGTTTCACGGCCTCCGCGCTGTGGGCGTTCGACGTGCTCCCCGGGCTGGCGTTTCCGCTTGTCGGCGGGCTGACGGCGGTGGCCTGGGCGGCCGGGCCGCGGCTGCACGACGTGCGGCCCCGAAGGCCTTGGCGGCTGCTCACCGCCGCCGCCCTGTTCTTCCTGGTCGGGATCGTCGTGCGGGCGCTCGTGATCACCCGGCCGTACCCGCTGGGGCAGCTCGGCGACGCGTTCTCCATCTGCGGGTTCGGGCTGTTCATCGCCGGGATGCTCGTGTTCCTCAACCGCTGGGGGATCAACCGGCACGCGCTGCTCGACGGGCTGATCGTGTGCATCGGCGCGGCGATCACCTCGGCTCTGCTGTTCGTACTCCCCGCGATCGCCATCTCCGGCCGCCCGGCGCTCGTGAGCGTGCTGGCCGGCGGGTACCCGATCCTCGACATCATCCTGCTGCTGCTCGGGGTGAACATGGCGTTCACCACCGCGGTCCGGCAGCGCTCGTTCCAGTTCCTCGGCGCCATGATCCTGCTGATCTTCGCGGGGGACCTCGGGTACGCGATCATCGGCCGGCACGGCGACCTCACCGGATCGCGCCTGCTCGACCTGCCGTTCCTGCTCGGGTTCACGATCAGCGGGGCGGCGGCGCTGCACCCGACGGCCAAGGCGCTCGCCCAGGCCACCCCGCTGCCGATCCAGGCCTGGTCGCCGGCCCGGATGCTCATCATCGGGCCGGCGGTGGCGGCTCCGTTCCTGCTGACGGTACTGCTGCCGCACGAAACCCCCCTCTCCCGCTGGATCCTCGGTGCCGGTGGTGCCGCGATCGTCGCCCTGCTGCTGGTGCGGGCCTCGGACGCGGTGCAGAGCCATGCCGCCGCCCAGCGCCGCTTCGAGCATCAGGCCACCCACGACCCGCTCACCGGGCTGCCGAACCGGCGCCTGCTGCAGCTCATGGTCGAGCGCCGCCTCGCCGAGCGCGGGACCGGCGACGTGTGGATGTTCTACCTCGACCTGGACGGGTTCAAGCTGGTCAACGACTCGTGGGGGCACCCGGCCGGGGACCGGCTCATCGTCGAGGTCGGCGCGCGGCTGCGGCACGCGCTGCCCGCCGAGGCGACCGTGGCCCGGGTCGGCGGCGACGAGTTCGTGATCGTGCAGCGCTGCACCGAGCCCGAGGCGATGGCCGGCGCGCGGCGGATCATGGAGTGCGTCGAGCGGCCGCTGCTGGTCGTCGGCGGCGGCGAGGGACCGACGGCCGAGGTCGTCATCGGGGCGTCGATGGGGATCGTGCGCGCCGACCGGCACGACACGGCCGAGGCGCTCATGCGCGACGCCGACACCGCGATGTACCAGGCGAAGGAGCAGGGCCGCAACCGCTGGACGGTGTTCGACGCCTCGATGCGCGACGCGGTGCGCGAGCGGGTCGAGATCGAGGTGGCGCTGCGGGCGGCCGTGGCGCAGGAGCAGCTGGCCATCGCGTACCAGCCGATCGTCGACCTCACCGACGGGCTCGGCACCCGCACGGTCGGCGCCGAGGCCCTCGTGCGCTGGGAGCACCCGGTGCGCGGCTGGATCGGCCCGAACATGTTCATCGCCGTGGCCGAGGACGCCAACCTGATCTCCGCGCTCGGCGCCTGGGTGCTGCGCGAGTCCGTGCTGCAGCTGGCCCGCTGGCGCGAGAAGGGCGTCGTCGACGAGGACTTCTGGATGTCGGTGAACGTCTCCCCCCGCCAGCTCGGCGACGCCGCCTTCCCCGACCGGGTGGCGGCGATCCTGACCCAGGCCCGGGTGCCCGCCCGCAACCTGGTGCTGGAGATCACCGAGTCGGTCATGGTCGAGGGCGGCGAGCTCACCGAGCGGCTCCTGCTGCGGCTGCGCGAGCTCGGGGTGCGCATCTCCGTCGACGACTTCGGCACCGGCTTCTCGGCGCTCGGGTACCTGCGCCGCCATCCCGTCACCGGGGTGAAGATCGACCGCTCGTTCGTCGGCGGCCTCGGCACCAGCACCGAGGACGAGGAGATCGTGCGGGCCGTGGTCGCCATGAGCAGCGCGCTGAGCCTCGCCGTGGTCGCCGAGGGCGTGGAGACGACGGCGCAGCGGGACGTGCTGGTGGCGCTGAAGGTACCGCTGGCGCAGGGGTGGCTGTGGGGCAAGGCGGTGCCGGCGAGCACGTTCGCCGGCCGGCTCCGCTCCCGCGAACGGGTGGGCGAACCGGTCGGCGGTCGGTCAGACTGATCCGATGCCTGACGATTTCCTGTGGCTCGAGGACGTGCTCGGCGACCGCGCGCTGGACTGGGTCCGCGAGCGCAACGCCGCGACGACCGCGGAACTGACGGGCGGCGAGCGGTTCACCGAGCTGTACGACGGCATCCGCGCCGTCCTCGACGCCGACGACCGCATCCCGATGATCGCCTGGCACGGCGAGCGCGTGTACAACCTGTGGAAGGACGGCACGCACAAGCGCGGGCTGTGGCGGCGCACGACGCTCGAGTCGTACCGGAGCGAGACCCCGGACTGGGAGACCGTCCTGGACCTCGACACCCTCGCCGACGCCGAGGGTGAGAACTGGGTCTGGCAGGGCGCCACCTACCTGCGCAGCGGCCCGCTCGCCGGCGAGCACCGCTGCCTCGTCGCCCTCTCCCGCGGCGGCGCCGACGCGTCCGTGGTGCGCGAGTTCGACCTCGACACCCTGGAGTTCGTCAAGGACGGCTTCACCTTGCCGGAGGCCAAGAGCAGCGTCTCCTGGATCGACGCCGACTCGGTTTTCGTCGGTACCGACACCGGGCCCGACTCGATGACCTCCTCCGGCTATCCGCGGCAGGTCCGCGCGTGGCGCCGCGGCACCCCCGTCGCCGACGCACCCGTCGTGTTCGCGGGCTCCCCCGACGACGTGTCAGTTCGCGCGACGGCGGACCCGAGCGTGCCGTTCCGCCGCGCGATCGTGCGCCAGGCGACCGATTTCTTCAACGCGCGCCGGTACCTCCTGATCGGCGACGATCTCACCGAGCTCGACGTCCCCGAGGACGCCGGCGTCGACGTCCACCGCGAGTGGCTGCTGATCCGGGTCCGCACCGACTGGCAGGCCGGCGGCGCCACCCACCCCGCGGGCACCCTGCTGATCACGCCGTTGGACGCGTACCTGGCCGGCGACCGTTCGCTGACGGTGCTGTTCACGCCCGACCCGCACACGTCGCTGAGCTACGCCGAGTGGACCCGCGAGGGCCTGATCCTGGTCCTCCTGGCGGACGTGCGGAGCCGGCTGGAGCTCCTGTCCTATGTGGACGGTTCGTGGGAGCGCAGCGTGCTGGGCAGCGAACTGGGCCAGACGGACGTGTGGCACACGAACAAGGACAGGGACGAGCAGTACCTGCTGCTGTCCTCGGGCTTCACGCTGCCCCCGACCCTGCGCCACGGCGTGCTCGGCTCGACCCCGCCTTCGATCCTGAAACAGGGCCCGTCGTACTTCGAGTCGGACGGCATCGAGACCCGCCAGTTCTTCGCCACCTCCGCCGACGGCACCCAGATCCCGTACTTCGTCGTAGGCCGCCCGGACACGGGCCCCGCCCCCACCCTGCTCTCGGGCTACGGCGGCTTCGAGGTCTCCCGCGTCCCGTCGTACAACTCGATCGTGGGCCGCGGCTGGCTCGCCCGCGGCGGCACGTACGTCGTGGCCAACATCCGGGGCGGCGGAGAGTATGGACCGGCCTGGCACCGAGCCGCCCTGCGCGACAAGCGCCCCCGCGCCTACGAGGACTTCGCCGCGGTAGCCGCCGACCTGGTGGAACGCGGCATCACCACCCGAGCCCAGCTGGGCGCCGAGGGCGGCTCGAACGGCGGCCTGCTGATGGGCGTCATGCTGACCCGCTATCCCGAACTCTTCGGCGCCCTGGTCTGCGCCGTCCCCCTCCTCGACATGCGCCGCTACCACCTGCTGCTGGCGGGCGCGTCCTGGATCGCGGAGTACGGCGACCCCGACAACCCCGACGACTGGGCATACTTGTCCCTGTTCTCCCCGTACCAGAACGTCAGCCCGGGCGTCCCGTACCCCCCGACCCTGATCACCACCTCGACGCGCGACGACCGGGTCCACCCCGGCCACGCGCGCAAGATGGTCGCGTTGCTGCGCGAACACGGCAAAGACGTCACGTACTACGAAAACATCGAGGGCGGCCACGGCGGCGCCGCGGACAACACGCAGATGGCCTTCAAGTGGGCCCTCGCGTTCGAGTTCCTGTGGAGGACCCTCGCCTAGTCTCCAAAGGCAGGCGGGGGAGCTTCGCTCCACCCACACCCCCTCAAGACCGCACCCGCTCCCGCGGCCGGCGGAACGTCAATCCGGCCCGGCTCCTGCACGTGGCCTGCCCGGCACGCAGCGGGGCTGGGCCAGCGCCGTCGCCGGCCGCGGGGTTCGGGCGGCGAGCCCGGCGCACACTGCTGCAGGTGGGCTTCCGTGGCGCTTTCGTCGCCACCGCAGCCCTCGCGCCGTCCTTGCCGACTGCGGCCGCCGCCGCTGAACCGGCCACCGCTGAACCGGCCACCGCTGGACCGGCCCACCGCTGGACCGGCCCGCTGCTGAACCCGCCGCCGCTGAACCCGCCACCACTGGACCCGCCGCTGCCGGACCTGCCGCCGCCGGACCTGCCGCCGCCGGACCTGCCGCCGCTGAACCGGCCACCACTGGACCCGCCGCCGCTGAGCGGCGGTTGCCGGAGCGACGGCTGCGGATGGACCGGCAGCTGGACCGCCGGTTGCTGCTGCAACGGAGCGGGGGTCAGGTCCTCGGGTTACGAGGTGGCGGCGGGTTACGTGAGCTACGGCCTTCCGCGTGAGCTGTGGCCGCGGATTCGGGCGGCCGGGCGTTGCACGGACGCCGACCTCGTGGGTCGCCGCCATAAGCGCCAAGCTGCGGATTCAGGCGCACACTGCTGCCGGTCGGTGGTGGCCCCGGGCTCTGTTTTGCTGACCTGAGTTTATCCGACGCCACCTAATCGATCTCGCCTCGGTGACCGGAGCGTCACGCCTCAAGTACCGCTCAGTGACGAGCGTAGTCCCGGCGCAGCGACACCTCGAAAGCATGCTCCTCCGGCCCCGGGTCGAGGTGGAACGACGCGAACAGCGTGCACGACAGCGGCGCGTCCGGCGTCGTGATCCGGTGCGCCGTCACGTGCGGTGAGTCCCAGTGCACCCGCGGCAGGTTCTCGCTCCGCCCGAAGCACCCGTCCAGCTCCGCCCGCGTCAACCCAGGTCCGGCGAAGCGCAGCTCGACCGACCCCAGCCCCGCCCGCTCGTTCATGTGCAGCCGCAGCCACGCGGTCCCCGGCGGCGCCGGGTGCACGAAGAGCCGCCCCAGGTCGTCCACCGTCGGCGCCGGCAGGCCCAGCAACGCCGCCACCTCGGCCGCGTGCTCGGTCGTCACCCCGCAGATCCGCCGCGCCCAGGTCCCCAGCAGGTCCGTCGTCACCGGCCGCGCCACGAGGTCCAGCAGATGATTCGGTACCGGCGGCCGCCGCCACACCCGCGGCCAGTCGTCGAGGTCCGCGTGCTCCGCCCCGTCGACGATGAGCGTGTACAGCGGTTCCGCCGGGAAGTCGTTGACCCGCACGGTCAGGGTCCGGCCGTCGACCTCGGCGTGGTACGGGAACTCGCCGTCGCCCGAGTGCTCCCACGCGATCGGTCGCTCGGTCAGGGCGGTCGGTTCGGTCATGGCGGTCCTCTGAAGGGCAAAGCAGACCCCGATGTACGGCAAAGCAGACCCCGACAGCGTAGGTGGTGAGTGCAAACGCACAGTTGAGGGCGTCACAGTCCGCCCCGCAAGTCACCCCCGGGTCGATAGCGTCGATGTTGCTATGCGCCGCTACCTCATGTGGAGCGTCGGGCTCCTCGCGTACATCGTCGCCGTCTTCCACCGTTCGAGCCTCGGCGTGGCCGGGGTCGAGGCCGCCGATCGTCTCGGCGTCGGTACCGCCCTGCTGTCCATGCTCTCGGTGGCCCAGCTCGCCGTGTACGCCGGCATGCAGATCCCGGTCGGCGTGCTGCTGGACCGGTTCGGCTCCCGGCGCCTGCTCGTCGCCGGCGGCACCCTGATGCTCGCGGGCCAGCTGGTCTTCGCCTTCGCCGGTGACGTGGGCACGGCCATCGCCGCCCGCGTCCTGATCGGCATCGGTGACGCGATGACGTTCATCAGCGTCCTGCGCATCGTCGCGCTGTGGTTCCCGCCCCGCAAGAACCCCCTCATGGTCCAGCTGACGGGCATGGTCGGGCAGCTCGGCGCTCTTTCTTCTGCGGTACCGCTGGTGCTCCTGCTCCGCCACACCGGCTGGACGGCGACGTTCCTGGCCGCGGCCGGCCTCGGCGCCGTATCGGTCCTGCTCGTCGTGCTGACCCTGCGCGACCGTCCCGACCCGGACGAGGAGCCGGCCCCGGCGGCGAAGCGCGAGCTCGGCCTGCGCCACTCCTGGTCGCACCCCGGCACCCGGCTGGGCCTGTGGACGCACTTCGTCACCGGCTTCCCCGGCGGCGTGTTCGCGCTGCTGTGGGGGTACCCGTTCCTGACCCAGGGCGAGGGCCTGGCCCCCGACACCGCCGCGCTGCTGCTCTCCCTGCTCACCGTCGGCGGCATCGTGCTCGGCCCGCTGGTCGGCCACTTCTGCGGGCGGCTGCCGTACCATCGCTCGACCTTGGTCCTGGCCATCGTCGGCGCCTCCGCGGCGGCCTGGACCGTCGTGCTGCTGTGGCCCGGCCGAGCCCCGCTGTGGGTGCTGACCGCCCTGATCGTCGTGCTGACCACGAGCGGCCCCGGCTCCATGATCGGCTTCGACTACGCCCGCTCGTTCAACCCGGCCACCCGCATCGGCGGCGCCACCGGCATCGTCAACGTGGGCAGCTTCGTCGCCTCGATCGTCCTGATCGTCGCCATCGGCGTGCTGCTGGACGTGCAGACCCCGCCGGGCGCGGAGCATCCGTCGCTGGGCGCCTTCCGGTGGGCCTTCGCCGTGCAGTACCTGCTGTGGGCCCTCGGAGCCGTGCAGGTGTACCGCTACCGCCGCAACACCCGCCGCCATCTCGTCGCCGAGGACCTGGCCCTCACCGCCGCGTAGCCGCAGCCAGCACCAGGTCGCCGCCTACGACAACCTTGCACCGCGACCACCGCTAGCGATCACCCGGACAGGTCGGGTCGCCACGCGTCGAGGGCCGCCGCGACGCGATCGAGGGCCGCCTCGAACGCCTCATTGCCGAGCCGCCCGGCGCGCCGCTCGGCCCATGCCGCGGCGAGTTCGTCCTCGAGCACGACGAGGTCGCCGATCCGGCGGGCGAACGCGATCGCCCGCGCGGTCACCACGCCGGCGGGCTCGTGGTTGGGCCGCTTGTCGTCGGCCGGAACGGCGAGGTGACACCGCGCCTCGGCGGCGATGGCCCGGCCCGCCGCCTCGATCATGCGGACCGTCGTACGCTCGTCGTGCAGGACCTCGTCGAGCAGTCCGAGCATCCGGCTGTTGAGCGGCGGCATGGCCCGAGCATAGAAGCAGTCAGCGGCCGCGCAGTGCCCGCTTGATCGGTCCGGTCTTCGCGGCGGCCTCGGCGACCTCGGCGGCCGGGTCGCTGTCCCAGACGATGCCGCCGCCGGCCCACAGGTGCGCGCGCCCGTCGGCGACCGCGACCGTGCGGATCGTCAGGCCGAGGTCGATCTCGATCTCGCCGCGCGGGCCGTGGCCGATCCAGCCGATGGCGCCCATGCTCGGGCCGCGGCCGGCCGGTTCGAGGCGGGTGGCGACCTCGATCGCGGCGCGCTTCGGGGCGCCGGTCACCGAGCCGCCGGGCCAGACCGCGGCGAGCAGGTCGGCCAGGCCGACGCCCGGGGCGAGCCGGGCGCTCACCGTCGACTCGGCCTGCCACAGGCCGGACCAGCGGCGCAGCGCGAACAGCTCGTCGACGCGGACCGAGCCGACCTCCGCCACGCGGCCGAGGTCGTTGCGCTCGAGGTCGACGATCATGACGTGCTCGGCGCGCTCCTTGGCCGAGGCCAGGAGTTCCGTGCGGCCGGCGGCCGTGGCCGGGCGGGTGCCCTTGATCGGGCGGGTCACCGCGCGGCCGCCGGTCACCGCGACCAGGGTCTCCGGGGAGGCGGTCGCGACCCACCAGCGCTCGCCGCGCAGGACGCCGCCGTAGCGCGCGCCCGGCAGCGCCGCGACGCGGGTGAGGGCCGAAGCAGGGTCGCCGTACAGCGGCGCGCTGGCGTGGCCGACCAGGTTCACCACGTACACGTCGCCGCGGGCGATCGCCGCGCGCACGCCGTCGACCGCGGCCGCGTGCTCGGCCTCGGTCCAACTCGGCGTCCACGGGCCGAGATACATTCCGCCCGATTTATCCGACACACCTGAAATGTCGCTTCCAGCGAATGGCGAACTGAACGTGAGGCTTTCACGCGTCGCACGCGTTGTCCGCGGCCACCCGGACGGGCCGCGGGAGGCTGGGGGTGAGTCGTGGGAGTACGCCACGGCGACCAGATCGGGCACGGAGGGTGCCGGCGAGGGTGTTACCCAGGGTGGCGACAGCAGGACCGAAATCCCACACATGAACGAATTGGTGACCGTGGGTGACGCCGAGATGTCCGTTATTTGTACGCCGTGCGACGCCGCGAACCCGGAAAGTAATTGAAGTGGGTCTCCGCCGTCGCGGGCGTACCATTCAAGCCGGGAGCGCTCCCAGATACGTCCGCGACACGCCGCGGGTAGCCCGGGTGGGTGAAGATCCACAGTCCCGAGCCCGTACCCGACAACCGGTCCTAGTGTGCTCATACAAAGGGTGGATTATCCCCAAGTTGTGCCGTCACATGTTCGGAATAGTGTCGTTGGCCGTAGTAGCGTGCATCACTGGTCATGTGAACAACCACACAGGCCTCAACTGAACCTCTCAAATCGGAGACCCCCGATGCTCTGCCAGCACCAGCCCCCCTGTCCGACCGCCGAAGACAGCGATCGCGAGGCCGCACGGACCGCGGCCAGCCACCCCGAGCAAGGCTGGAGCCTGCTCTGCAACGGCGTGATCGTCTTCGAGGACACCGGCGAGCTTCTGCCCGATTGCTCCGTGATCGAGCCGCACCGCGGCCCGGCACCGCACTCCCTCGTCGGCGCCGGACCCCGGTAACCCTGCGTAGCTACGCAGGCATCACTCTTCGTAAGCAGAGGTGGGGGGACACGCACACACCAGGTTGCGGTCCCCGTAGCTGTCGTCGATCCGGCGGACCGGCGGCCAGTACTTCGCCTCGCGCGCCGAGGCGCTCGGGTACGCCGCCACCGACCGCGGGTAGGCGTGCTCCCAGGCATCGGCCGTGACCACCGCCGCCGTGTGCGGCGCGTTCACGAGCGGGTTGTCACCGGCGGGCCACTCGCCCGCCGCGACCTGGTCGATCTCCCCCTTGATCGCGATCATCGCGTCGCAGAAGCGGTCCAGCTCCCCCAGGTCCTCGCTCTCGGTCGGCTCGACCATGAGGGTGCCGGCGACCGGGAACGACATCGTCGGGGCGTGGAAGCCGTAGTCGATGAGCCGCTTGGCCACGTCGGCCACCGTCACGCCACTGACCCGGGTGATCCCCCGCAGGTCCAGGATGCACTCGTGGGCCACGAGGTGCTCCGCGCCGCTGTAGAGCACCGGGTAGTGCTCGCGCAGCCGGGCCGCCACGTAGTTCGCCGCCAGCACCGCCGTCGCCGTCGCGCGGGTCAGGCCGTCCGGGCCCATCAGCCGCAGGTACGCCCACGGGATCGGCAGGATCCCGGCCGAGCCGAACGGGGCCGCCGACACCGGGCCGACCGGCGCCGACTCGGCCAGGAACGGGTGCGAGGGCAGGTACTTCGCCAGGTGCGCCCGCACCGCCACCGGCCCGACGCCCGGGCCGCCGCCGCCGTGCGGGATGCAGAACGTCTTGTGCAGGTTCAGGTGCGACACGTCCGCGCCGAACTTGCCGGGCTTGGCGAAGCCGAGCAGCGCGTTGAGGTTCGCGCCGTCGACGTAGACCTGCCCGCCGGCCTCGTGGACCTTGCCGCACAGCTCCGCGATCGCGGTCTCGTAGACGCCGTGCGTCGACGGGTAGGTCACCATGATCGCCGCGAGCCGGTCGCGGTGCTGCTCGATCTTGCGGTCCAGGTCGGCGAGGTCGACGTTGCCGAGCTCGTCGCAGGCCACCACCGCGACCCGCATGCCGGCCATGACCGCGCTCGCCGCGTTGGTGCCGTGGGCGCTCGACGGGATCAGGCACATGTCGCGGTCCGTGTCACCGCGATCCATGTGGTACCCCCTGATCGCCAGCAACCCCGCCAGCTCCCCCTGCGAACCGGCGTTGGGCTGCAGGCTCACGGCGTCGTACCCGGTCACCTCGGCCAGCCAGCGCTCGAGGTCGTCGATCAGCCGGCGGTACCCCTGGGTCTGCCCGACCGGCGCGAACGGGTGCACGTCGGCGAACTCGGGCCAGGTGATCGGCTCCATCTCGGCCGTCGCGTTGAGCTTCATGGTGCAGGAGCCCAGCGGGATCATGCCGCGGTCGAGCGCGTAGTCCTTGTCCGAGAGCCTGCGCAGGTACCGCAGCATCGCCGTCTCGGAGCGGTGGCTGGAGAACACGGGGTGCGTGAGGTACGCCGACGCGCGGCGCAGTTCCGCCGGCACGGCGTCGGCGGTGTCGAGCTCGGTGACGTCGGCGTGCGCCAGACCGAACGCGGCGAGCACGTCGCGCAGATGGCCGAAGGTGGTCGTCTCGTCGCAGGCGATGCCGATCCGGTCGGCGTCGACGCGCCGGAGGTTGATCCCGCGCTCCGCGGCGGCGGCGACGATTCGATCGGCCTCAGCCGGTACCAGAGCGGAAACCGTGTCGAAGAAGGCACCGTGCTCGACGGTGATCCCGCCCGCGCGCAGCCCCGCGGCCAGGCGGGCGGCCATGTCGTGGGTGCGCGCCGCGATCTCCCGCAGCCCGTCGGGGCCGTGGTAGACCGCGTACATGCTGGACATGACGGCGAGCAGCACCTGCGCGGTGCAGATGTTGCTGGTCGCCTTCTCGCGGCGGATGTGCTGCTCGCGGGTCTGCAGCGCGAGGCGGTAGGCCGGGGCGCCGCCCGCGTCCTTGGACACGCCGACGAGCCGGCCGGGCAGGGTGCGCTCCAGGCCCTGGCGGACCGAGATGTAGCCGGCGTGCGGGCCGCCGAAGCCCATCGGCACGCCGAGGCGCTGGGCGCTGCCGACGGCGACGTCCGCGCCGATCGCGCCCGGCTCGCGCAGCACGCACAGCGCCAGCAGGTCGGCGGCGACGGTGACGATCGCGCCCCGCTCGTGGGCCTCGGCGACGATCGCCTCGTGGTCGCGGACCGCGCCCGACGCGCCCGGGTACTGCAGGTGCAGCCCGAACAAGGCCTCCGGAAGCTCATCGGTGCCCAGGTCGAGCACGCGCACCTCGATGCCGAGCGGCTCGGCCCGGGTCCGGATCACGGCGAGCGTCTGCGGCAGCACGTCGGCGTCCACGACGTACACGTCGGCCTTGACCTTGGACGAGCGCCGCGCGAGCGTCATCGCCTCCGCGGCCGCGGTCGCCTCGTCCAGCAGCGACGCACCGGCGACGGGCAGCCCGGTCAGGTCGGCCACGACGGTCTGGAAGTTCAGCAGCGCCTCGAGGCGCCCCTGAGAGATCTCCGGCTGGTACGGCGTGTAGGCCGTGTACCACGAAGGGTCCTCGAGCACGTTGCGCACGATCACGGGCGGGGTGTGCGTCCCGTAGTACCCGACGCCGATCATCGACACGAGCGGCCGGTTCGCCGACGCGAGCGCCCGCAGCTCGGCGAGCACCTCGGCCTCGGACGCGGCCGGCGGAAGGTCGAGCGGCTGGTGCCACCGGATCGAGCCGGGGATGGCGGCGCTCATGAGCTCCTCGACCGTCTCGTACCCGACGGTCTTGAGCATGCGGGCCTGCTCGTCGGCGCTGGGGCCGATGTGCCGCGCGGCAAAATTGGACATAGCCACACTCTCTGGGTCGCGGACAGGGGCGGACGGATGCGCGTCCTCCCCCTCTGTCGCTTACTCCAGAGGTGCCAACCCGATGCGGTCCTTTGTGCCTGAGAGGTTCCGGGGAGGATTTGCCCCTTCGGCGCCGCTGCCGCGTGACACGCAGCGATCTCTCCCGCACGGGTATTGCCGGCACACCTACCCTACCAACTGTGCAGGACTTGACCATCGTGGCGAAGCACACGATCTACTCCGCGATCGTCGGCTCCCGCGCGTACGGCCTGGCCGGCCCGGGTTCCGACACCGATCGCAGGGGCGTGTTCCAGACCCCGACGGCCGCGTTCTGGTCCTTGGACAAGCCTCCCACACACGTGGAGGGCCCGCTTCCCGAGCAGTTCTCGTGGGAGGTCGAGCGCGCCTGCACCCTGGCCCTGGCGGCCAACCCGACCGTGTGGGAGTGCCTGTCCTCGCCGCTGGTCGAGCACCTCACGGACGCGGGCCGGGCGCTGCTGGACCTGCGCCCGGCGTTCCTGTCCCGCCGCGCCGCCCGCACGTACGGCGACTACGCCCGCAACCAGCTCGACCGCCTGACCGCCGCCCGCAACCGCACCGGCGAGGTCAACTGGAAGCAGGCCATGCACATGATCCGCCTCCTGCGCGCGGGCGCCCACGTCCTGCGCACGGGCGAGGTCCTGGTGGACGTGTCCGCGCTCCGGGACGACCTGCTGGCCATCCGCCGCGGGGAGCTCGGCTGGGCGGAGTTCGAGACCCTGGCTGCTTCGCTGAGCGCCGGCCTGCGGGCGGCCGAGGCGGCGTCCCGCCTGCCGGAGGACCCGGACCGCGCGGCGGTCGACCGCTTCCTGACCGCCCTGCGTGGCGGCACGGCGACGGTGGCCGCCGCTCCTGCCCCTGCTGCTGCTGTCCCCGTTGCCGTTCCGGAGGGCATCCCGGCGTGGGCGGGCGAGGTGGCCGACGAGCACCCGTACCCGCTGGCGTTCGCCACGGTGAGCGGCGCCCACCTGTACGGCTTCGCGTCGGTGGACTCGGACCTGGACCTGCGGGCGTGCCACATCCTGCCGCTGCACGAGGTGGTCGGCGTGGACACCGGCCCGGAAACGGTCCAGATCGACGGCATGCGGGAGGGCATGGAGCTGGACGTAGTGAGCCAGGAGCTGGCGAAGTTCATCCGACTCCTGCTCCGCCCGAACGGCTACGTCCTGGAGCAGCTGCTGTCGCCGCTGGTGGTCCGCACGTCACCGCTGCACGACGAGCTGAAGTCCCTGGCCGCCGACTGCCTGACCGCTGGGCATGCCCGCCACTACCTGGGCTTCGCGACCACCCAATGGCAGCTGTACGCGAAGACCGCCGAACTGAAACCGGCCCTGTACACGCTGCGGGTCCTGCACACCGGCATCCACCTGATGCGGACCGGCCACCTGGAGGCGGACCTGCGCGTGCTGAACACCCTCCCGTACGTCCCCGACCTGATCGAGGCGAAGCGGGCGGGCGAACACGACGCCCTGCCGCCGTCCCTGGTCTCGCCGGAGCGTCTGGCCGCGGACGTGGAACGCCTGACCGCGCAGCTGGAGGCGGCGCGGGACGCGTCTCACCTGCCCGAAGCTCCCTCGGCCGGCCCGGCCCTGAACGACCTGCTGATCCGCGTACGGCTGGCCAGGACCGCCGCCGAACTCCTCACCCATGCGGAGCCGCTCGATGCCTGACTCCCCGGACCCCACCGTGCCAGAGCCCACCGCGCTGGACGACGACGGGCTGGACGACGACGGGCTGGACCCAAGCGGGCCGGACCGAGCCCGGACCGGGCGGGCCGAGACGATCGCCGCCTTCCACGCCGGGCTGGACGGCCCGTTGTGGCGGGTGGCCGGTTGGGGCAGCGAGGAGCTGCAGCACGTGCGGTTCGAGGCGCTGACCCGCACCGCCGGCTATGCGGGCGGCACCGTCCTCGACTGGGGCTGCGGCCCCGGCGACCTGTACTTCCACCTCCGCGCCATGCACCTCCCGCTGACCTACACCGGCGTCGACCTGGACCCGCGGATGGTCGCCCTGGCCGAGTCCCGCGGCGTCCCCGGGGTGTCGCTGCTCCCTCCGAGCCAGGCCCCCGGCGGAAGCTACGACTACGTCTTCGCCAGCGGGATCTTCCAGTTCGCCGACCCGGCAGATCCCCTCTACTACCTCAGCACGTTAGAACAGGCGTACGACATTTCCCGCCGAGCCGTGGCCGTCACCTTCCTCAGCGCCCAGCGCCCCGCGGAGGCCCGCGCGCCCGACGAGCTGTACGCCGACCCGGCCGTCCTGGCCCGCTTCGCCGCAGCCCTCACCGACCGCTGGCGGATCGACCACAGCTACCACCCGAACGGCGGCGACTTCACGCTTGCGCTGTTCCGCTAGGGCCGAGATCCCGCCACAGCCACTCCAGGTCACCGTGCAGGTCGGGGTCGGACGAGGACGGCTCCGCGGCGAGGCCGAGCCGGCGCCGGATGCCGGGGCGGTCGTCCTCGGCCAGCTCCAGAAACTCGACGAAGGTCCGCGCGACGCCATGCCGGCGGGCCGCCCGGAGCAGCACGGCGATCACCGGCGGGCCGACCGCGCCGGCGACCTCGAACGCCATCCAGTTGTCGTCGGTCCACGCCTGTGGATCCACGACGAGCCGGGCCAGCGCGCGACGTTCGACGGCCGAGCCGGCGCCGGCCCCGAGCAGGGCCGCCCCGGTGCGCGGGAGGCGGTCGACGAGGCGCAACAGCTCCAGCCACGTCTCCTCGGGCAGCGCGGCCAGCCGTTCGGGCGCACCGGCGACCCCGGCGATCGTCCGGTCGACGGCGCCGAGGTCCCGGCCGGCCTGCGCGAGGATGAGCGCGTACTCCACCGCAGCATCGAGTGCGGCCCCGTCGAGGGCCAGGTCGGGCGGGTTCGGCCAGGCATTGCCGTGCCGCGCGGCGCGCAGGAGGGCCCCCGCGACCGGCGACCGCATCGGCAGGTCCCGCCGGGAGAACACCCCCAGCTGGTTGATCAGCCAGAGTGGGTCCATGGCCGCCGTCATGCCGATCAGCGTGCCGGCATCGACCGACGGCAGGCGCTCGAGCTCGGAGAACGCGCCCGGAGGCTCCCAGGCCTGCGGCAGGGCCTGAGAACCGGCGAGCAGGACGGCATCGGCCAGCGCCGCGTTGGGCACGACGTCCAGCAGCGCCGGCAGCACGCCGCCCTCGCGCATGTCCAAAGCCAGGCGCTCCCAGTGGGTGTCGAACCCGGTGGAGTCCAGGAAGTCCAGGGCCCGGCGCATCATGCCGTGGCCGCCCGGTTCCGAGCGGCCGACCAAGTACGTGGCCAGCCCCGCGGTCAGGTCGTCGGCCAGCCCGACCGCGACCACCGCCGCCTCGTACACCGCGTCCCGCGCCACCTCCGGCCCGCCGTACTCGACCCCGGAAGCCGGGTGGAACTCGACGGTCGCGCCGTTGCGGGTGCCGTGGATGACGCCGGCCAGGCCGACCAGGGACTTCGACGGGAACCAGGAGCGCCACAGCGAGGTGAGCCGCGCCCAGTCCGACGTCGCGTCGTCGGAGGGCGTGTCCGCCACGGCGATCCCGCCGAGGACCGCGCTGAGCACGACGAGATTCAGGCTGTACACCGAAAGGGAACCCAGCATCGGCAGGGCCGGATATGGCGCCCGCGCAGCACCCTCGGTGAACCAGCGCGGCGGGGCGGCGTGCAGGGCCAGGAACAGCTGCCGCTCCACCACGGCGTGCAGCGCAGACGTGAAGTCCGCCGGGGCGAGCGAGGCCGCCGCGAGCCGGTGCGGCAGCCACTCCCGCAGCATCTGGGCGACCAGCGGGCGGTGGTGCAGCGCCTCGAAGGACAGCGCGGCACAGCAGGCGTCGCCCGGGTCGGCGAGCTTGGCGGAGAGGTCGGCGGCCAGCAGGGGGCTCGTGCGGTACACGTGAATCTGGGAAGCCAGGAGCACGATCCGGCGCAGGATCAGGTCCGCGGTGAGGAACTCGCCGAAGGTGGTGTGCAGGAACTCGAACGAGGCCGCCGCGCCGCGGGAGGAGTCGTCGGGGTCGCCGGAGCGGCTGCGGGACTCGTGGATGAAGAAGAAGCTGCCCAGCAGCGTGTCCGCCGGGCTCAACGTGCCGCCCTCGACGAGCCGGAACGATCCGTGGTACTCCAGGTCGGCGCCCAGGTCGGCGCGGCTGATGTGCACCGCGCGGCGGTTGAACATGCCCAGCGCGGCCACGCCGAGGCGGTCGAGTTCGCGGTCGAGGGCGGCGCGCCGCTCGGCGTCGGCAAGAGCGGACCAGGCCGCGGCGGCCGCGTCGCCCTTCGTCAGCTCGCGCTCGATGAAGCGGGAGAGCAGGCTGTGGTACAGCGACGTGCGATCGAGCGCCGCGTCGCCGAGCTGGTTGGCCTGCGAGTCGTAGATGGCCAGCAGCAGCAGGAGCAGCGGCTGGCCGGCCAGGTCGCGCAGGCCCGGGTCGGCGGGCGGGGTGAACGGGCGCACGCCGGTGCGCTCGTAGTAGCCGGCGTTGAGGGCGTTCCAGTCGCGGGCCCAGGTGCGCTGCCGGTCCGGGTCGAACTCGGCCAGCCGCAGCACCGCGGTGCCGGGCGGGACGGCGGCCTTGTCGATGAGCGTCACGCGGCTGGTGACGAGGACCCGCACCGGGCGGTCCAGGGCGAGCTCGCGGCGCTGGAAGGCGTGCACCTGCTGCAGGTAGTCGGCGAAGACCTGGCCGTTGGACTGCAGCAGCTCGTCGTACCCGTCGAGGATGACGAGCATCGGCTGCCCGGCGAGGGCGCGGCCCAGCTCGGCCCAGTTCACGGCGCGGCCGGAGTCGAGCCGGATCTGCTCCTCGATCTGGGTCTGGACCGGCGTGCCGGGGGTGACGTCGCGCAGCTTGAGCCGCACGACGTGGTACCCGCCCGCCGGCAGCCGGGCCGCGAGCACCTCGGTGAGCAGCGACTTGCCCGAGCCGGGATGGCCGAGCACGAGCAGCGGGGCGGTGATGCTGTACGGCGAGTCGAGCGCCCGCACCACCGCCGCGGCCACGTCGTCGCGGTGCGTCAGCCCCGCCCACAGCCGCTCGTCCTCGAGGCTGATGCGGGTGTCGGGGTACCGCAGCTCGCGGTAGGCCTGCGGGACGAACGCGTCGATGCGGGCCGGGTAGCGCAGGGCCGCCTCGCCGGGCCGGGGCACGAACGCGTCGACGATGACCGGTTCCGCCGCCTGCCGCTCGTGGGCGACGGCGAGCGCGTCGACGACGTCGGCGAAGGCCTCGGGGACCGCCCCGCCGGGGGCGAGCGCGGCGGCGAGGCGGTGCAGGCCGACGTCGACGCCCTCCACCGCGGCGAGGACCCGCCCGAGCCGGGAGTCGATGGCGGCGGTCTCCGCCACCACCAGGGCCTGGGTCTTGGCGTGCTCGTAGGCGGCGGCCCAGGTGAAGAAGTCGTGGCTGGCCAGCATGAGGTCGAGGTACTGCGCGTAGTAGTGCCGCATCGCCAGGCCGGGCAGCGCGTCGCAGCCGGCCAGGAACTGGTCGCGCCGCCAGTCGTCCCACGCCGGCCAGGCGGCGCTCTCCCGGACGCGGGCGGCGAGGCGGAAGCGCATGCCGCTGTACATCGCCCGCCGCTGCTCGTCCTCGTCGGCGAAGCGCGCGGTGGGATGGGGCAGCGAGACCGGGGGCAGCCCGGCGTACGCGTCCTCGCCGGTCCAGCGCTGGGCGCCCGAGCCGCGGGTGATGAGCGAGTCGTCGATCTCGGCCGCGCGCAGCAGCTCGCCGAGCTCGTCGTCGGCCGCGGCCCAGAACGCCGTGTGGGTGATCAGCAGGTGCGCGGCCGCGAGCGACTCCGAGCGGTCGAGGAAGCGCTCACCGCGCCGGGCGACGCGCCGCGCGAGGTCGCCGGCCAGCCGCACGACGTCGCTCTTCAGATCGAACAGACTCAGCAGTGGTACCGCCAGATGCCCGAGCACCACCGGCGACAGCGCGAGGCTCGCGGTGATCAGTCCGTCCGCCGCGGCCAGCAGCGCCGGGGGCTCGTCGGCGACCATCCGGCGGACGTCCGCGTACGTGATCGCGGTGACCGGCTTCGATCTGGGAGGCATCCGCCGAACCTATCCGGTCAGGGGCGGCAGCGGGCCGAGTTGGGGTCGACCATGAGCAGGGAGGAGTCCACCGCCTCGAAGTCGGTGCCCTTGAGGGTCTTCAGGGCGTCGAGCTGGGTGTTGTTCCACTTCGGGTCGTCGGTCCCGGAGAAGTACCAGGGCGAGCCGTTGTCGGCCAGGATCGCGCCGTAGGTCTTCAGGGCCTGCGCGACCGCGCGCGCCTGGGGCGGGAACTTCGAGATGTCGACCGAGGACTTCAGGCGGAAGCGGGCGCCCATCGGGGGCAGCGCCGCGTCGGCCGCGTCGCTGGCGGCGTGGCGGGCCGGCCAGATGTACGACTTGCGGGTCTTCGGGGCGGTGAAGCGGATCGCGTGGTCGACCTTGCCGGCCGCGGCCTCGTCGGCGCGGGGCAGGCCCGGCAGGATCGGCAGGCCGGCGGCGTCGGCCGAGGTCCAGCCGGACTTGCGCAGGGCGTTGCCGCGCAGGTCGTACACGGCGCCGGAGCCCGCCTTCCAGGTGCCGTCGGCGTTCGGGTGGGCGTCGTAGAGCTCGTACGCCTTGCAGCCGGCCGGGTCGTGCAGGATCACGTGGCGGTCGCCGTCCGCGTCGGCGCCGCCCTCGACCTTGGCGTTCCTCGGGACCGGGTAGGGGCCGGGGTCGCTCTCGCCGGCGTAGGAGAACGTCACCTTCACCTTGGCCTGGCCGGCCGGGATCGTGGTCACCGGGATGCCGTAGCCGTTGCCGAAGTCGGGGTGGGTCTTGGTGGCGGCGCCGATGCTCGCGACCCAGGCGGCGGAGTCGCGGCTGACCGGGAGCTTGGAGACGTCGGCGTGCCACACGTTGTCGGCGGGGAAGATCGTGCAGGGGGCCGGCTTGGACGGCGAGGGCGACGGCGACCCGGGGGCCGCGCCGAGCCCGCCCTCCGCAACCGGAAGAGCTGAAGGCGCAGTGGCGGTGGGAGGAGCGGCCGAATGCGAGCAGCCCGCCAGTACCAATGCCAGAAACACGGCAATCGTCCGCCTCATGCCGCGGGACGCTACCCGGCCCGGCCTGAGCGCCTCCACCAGGTCACCCGGGAGGGCTGTTAGCATTCCCGGCGTGGCAGACCGGGCCGGTCTCGGGCCGGTGCTCACCGTCCCGAACCTCATCAGCTTCATGCGCCTGCTCGGCGTGCCGTTGTTCCTGTACCTCTTCCTCGCCACCGACGCCACCGGCTGGGCCGTCGCCGTGCTCGTCATCGGCGGGCTGAGCGACTGGGTCGACGGGTTCGCGGCGCGGCGGCTCAAGCAGGTCAGCCGGCTCGGGGAGCTGCTGGACCCGCTCGCCGACCGGCTGTACATCCTGGCCACCCTGTTCGCGCTGACGTTCAAGGACGTCGTGCCCTGGTGGTTCACCATCGCGCTGATCGCCCGCGAGGCCGTGATGGTGCTGGTCCTCGTCGTGCTGCGGATCCTCGGGCACGGGCCGCCGCCGGTGCACTACGTCGGCAAGACCGCGACCGCCGTGCTGCTCATGGGCTTCCCGATGATGCTGCTGGCGCACTTCGCCGAGTCGACCCGCTCCTGGTCGCAGCCCAGCGGCTGGGCGCTGCTGTGGTGGGGCATCGTGCTGTACTGGGTCGCCGCCGTGTTCTACGTCATCCAGGCCACGGTGCACGTCCGCGCGGGGCGGGCGGCGGCCGTCCGCCCGTCGTGACCTCGCCGCGCCGCGACGACCTGCTCGGCGAGCTGTTCCGCAACCCGCTCGACCCCGGGTACGCGGCCGCCGCCGCCCGCCGCGGGGACGCTCCACCGCCGAGGTCGGGCCGGTGGCTCACGGCCGTCGCGATGCTCGCCATCGGGTTTCTGCTGGCCGTCGCGTACCACCAGGTGGTGCAGGACGCGCCCGGCACCACGAAGGCCCGCGACGACCTGGTCGCCGACGTGCGGGCGCGCCAGCAGACCGCCGACGACCTGCAGCGGCGCGCCGCCGAGCTGCGGGCCCAGGTCGACCAGGCCCGCGACGACGCGCTCGCGGACGGGGACAGCGCCTCCCGGCTGCGCGACCTCGCCGCCGGCACGGGCACCGGGAAGGTGACCGGGGACGGGGTCGCGGTCCGCATCGTCGACGCGCCGGCGCAGGTGGACCCGGTGACAGGCCGTACCCAGGAGGAGAACTTGGGTCTTGTCCTGGACCGGGACCTGCAGGACATCGCCAACGGGCTGTGGGAGGCGGGCGCCGAGGCCATCGCGGTCAACGGGCAGCGGCTCACCGCCACCGGCACGATCCGGGCCGCGGGCGGGGTGATCCTCGTCGACTTCCGGCCGGTCACGAGCCCCTACGAGGTGACCGCGATCGGGCCGCCGGACCTCGCCGGCACGTTCGGGGACTCGGCGACGGCGAAGCGGTTCAAGCGGTACGTCGACGAATATCGCATGCAGTTCAGCGTCAAGAAGCGGGCGAACCTGACCCTCGCCGGGGCCGCGGAGCCGCCGCTGAAGTACGCCAGTCCAGTTCCCGTCCCGTCGTCGAGCCCCTCTGGAGGTCCCACCCGATGATCGCCGTGATCGCCCTGGCCATCGGGGTTGCCGCCGGCATCTTCCTCGAGCCCTCCGTGCCGCTCGGGCTGCAGCCGTACCTGCCGATCGCCGTCGTCGCCGCGCTCGACGCCCTGTTCGGCGGGGTCCGCGCCCGCCTCGACGGCATCTTCGACGACAAGCAGTTCGTCATCTCGTTCGTGTCGAACGTGCTGGTCGCCGCGCTGATCGTGTACCTCGGCGACAAGCTCGGGGTCGGCGCGATGCTGTCCACCGGGGTCGTGGTCGTGCTCGGGGTGCGCATCTTCGGCAACGTGGCGGCCATCCGCCGGCACCTGTTCCGGGCCTGAGCCGTGGGGAAGTCCGGGAACCTCGTCATCGCCGTGCTGCTGGCGCTGCTCGGTTTCGCCGTCGCCGTGCAGTTCAAGGCCAACGAGACCGACGCCGCGCTGTCCTCGGCGCGGCCGGAGGACCTCGTGCGGATCCTCTCCGACCTCGACGCCCAGCAGGACCGGCTGCGCGGCGAGATCGGCGACCTCGAGGACACCCAGCGGCAGCTGGACTCGGGCGCGCAGGGGCGCGACGCGGCCCTGGCCGAGGCCCGCAAGCGCGCCGACGAGCTGGGCATTCTCGCCGGTACGGTCGCCGCCGAGGGTCCCGGTTTGCAGATCGACCTCATGGCGGGGTCCGAGGCCATAAAATCCGAAACCGTGCTCGACGCGATCGAGGAGCTGCGCGGGGCCGGGGCCGAGGCCATGCAGATCGGCGGGGCCGGCGGTCCCGCGGTGCGCATCGTCGCGTCGACGTACTTCGTGGACGCGCCGTCGGGCGGCCGGCTCGTGGTCGACGGGACGGCGATCGGCGCACCATATACGATCACCGTCATCGGAGGCCCGGACACCATGCGGACGGCGCTGAACATCCCGGGAGGGGTCGTGGACAGCGTCCGCCAGCACGGCGGTACGGTCTCTGTGCGCGAAATGGATCCCGTGCGCGTGAGCGCGTTGCACAATGCCGGTGCGCTCAAGTACGCCAAGCCCGCCTGAACAGTTGCACCGACCGACCGAAGAAGGACTTGACGTGATTCCCGAGGATCTGCGGTACACCGCCGAACACGAATGGCTCGCGCCCGCCGGCGAGGGCACGTTCCGGGTCGGCATCACCCACTACGCGCAGGACTCGCTGGGCGACATCGTCTTCGTCCAGCTGCCCGAGGTCGGCGCCGCGTTCGACAGCGGCGGCTCGCTCGGCGAGGTCGAGTCGACCAAGAGCGTCTCGGAGATCTACGCCCCCGTCGCCGGCCAGGTCACGGCCGTGAACCCGGCGCTCGAGGGCTCGCCCGAACTCATCAACTCCGATCCGTACGGCGACGGCTGGCTGGTGGAGATCCAGGCCACCGACCCGGCGGCCGTCGACGCGCTGCTGGACGCCAAGGCCTACGAGGCGCTCACCGCCGCCTGATTGCTCGTTTTTGTAGTACGCCCGTACCGCGCGTCCGGTTGACCGGCGATTTCGCGCGTGACTAGGCTCGCTCAGTCAACCGTATGCGCGTACCGGCTTCCGATGCATCCGGCTGACCCCGACATACGACCGTGAGGTGGTTCGATGACGCGCCCAGACGACGAGTTTCCCCCGCTCGACGTCACGTCCACGCTCAACCTTGGCGCCATTGAGGATGCCATCGAGGGGCCGGACAACGACATGGTGCCCACCCGCATGTCGGGTTCCCTGCCGCCGGGCACGGCGCTGCTCGCGGTGCGCCGCGGCCCCAACGCGGGCGCGCGCTTCCTGCTCGATCACGACGTGACGACGAGCGGCCGGCACCCGGACAGCGACATCTTCCTCGACGACGTGACGGTCTCGCGCCGCCACGCCGAGTTCCACCGCGAGGGCGGCACCTTCACCGTCCGCGACGTCGGCAGCCTCAACGGCACCTACGTCAACCGCGAACGCGTCGAGGCGGCCACGCTGAGCAACGGCGACGAGGTCCAGATCGGCAAGTTCCGCCTCGTGTTCGTCGCAGGACCGCGCCCCGACGAGAGCTGAGGCGATGACGGCGTCGGCGGCCGCCTGGAACAACAACACCCCGGGTGACGACCTCACCCGGGGTGAGCGTCTCATGAGCATCGGCGAGGTCCTCGCGCACCTGCGCGGCGACTTCCCCGACATCACCATCTCCAAGCTGCGCTTCCTGGAGACCGAGGGCCTGGTCGAGCCGCGCCGCACGCCGGCCGGCTACCGCAAGTACACGTGGACCGACGTGGCCCGGCTCCGCTACGTGCTCACCGCCCAGCGCGACCAGTACCTGCCGCTGCGGGTGATCCGCGAGCACCTGGCCACGATGCGCGAGCCGCTCACCGAGGTTTCCTCGTCGGTACCGTCCGAGGCCCCCTCCGAGCTCCGCCTGACCCGCGACGAGCTGCTCAACAAGTCGGGGGTGGACGAGGCGCTCCTGCGGGCCCTCGAGGACCACGGCCTGCTCAAGTCCCGCCCCGGCGCCGGGTTCGACGCCGACGCCCTGGAGGTGGCCACCGCCGCCGCCCGCCTGGCCGAATACGGCGTGGAGCCCCGCCACCTGCGCGCCTACCGGGCCGCCGCCGACCGCGAAATCGGCCTCTTCAGCCAGCTCGTCACCCCGTTGACCAGGCAGAACGGCCCAGCGGGACGGGCCCGGGCGGCCGACACGGTGCACGAGCTCGCGGCGCTCACCCAGCGGGTGCATGCCGCTCTGGTACGGGCCGGCCTCCGCGAAATCCTCGGCAAGTAGCTCCCCCATCGGGGCAAAAATTGGGTGAACGGGACATTTCCGGCACCACGGATCCGGGGCGATCTTCACCACTCGGCACATCACAGCGGCATCGCGAGTGGCACGACTCCCGTGGAGTCCGTGTAACGTGCAGGGAGAGGCAAGTCGACACGGAGGCGGCAGTGCGAGAGCTGAATGTGGTCGGAGTTCGCGTGGAGCTGCCAACCAATCAGCCCATCGTGTTGCTCAAGGAGGTCGACGGCGACCGCTACCTGCCGATCTGGATCGGCGCGGTAGAGGCCACCGCGATCGCTTACGAGCAGCAGGGCGTGAAGCCGGCCCGACCCCTGACCCACGATCTGATGCGCGACATGCTCGCGGCCCTGAAGGCCCCGCTGCATGCCGTCGAGATCGTGGAGATGCGCGACAACATCTTCTACGCCGAACTCGTGATCGGCGACAACGTGCGGGTCTCCGCCCGGCCGAGCGACTCGATCGCCCTGGCCTTGCGGGTGGGCGCCCCGATCCGCTGCGCCGACCAGGTCCTGACCGAGGCCGCCATCGTCATCCCGGACGAGCAGGAGGACGAGGTCGAGAAGTTCCGCGAGTTCCTGGAGCAGGTCCGCCCGGAGGACTTCGCGGGCTGACCGCTCGCACGACCCCTGCGGTCAGCGGTTCCACTTCGGTTTTGCAGCTCCACTTCGATCGAGGCCAGGCTCCTGCTCAGGCGGGGCGCCTGGCCTCGCTTCAGCTGCGACCGCCCCGCACGGTTGCCGGGCTCCTGGCCCGCTTCGGCCGCGTCCTCCCCGGATCGCGCTCCTTCTCCCGTCGTGCTCTTCTTTTCGTCCTGCTCTTCTTTCGTCTTGCTCACTTTCGGGCCGCGCAGGCGCCGGGTCTCGGCCTGGACGGGGCAGAGACCGGACGGGTGATCGCGGGTGAGTCCTGGGCCCACCGGGAGGTAACAAATCGGGCACACGCCCGTGTGACACCCCGCGAAACGCCTGCGCAGTTCGGTGAAGACGCTTGCCTTCCGAGATCCGGCAGGTAGCGTCGGTGATGGGTCAACCGCAGCGTCGGCAAGCCGTCGCCGACGGTGAACACGACACGGCGGATGGACGCGCGCAAGGTTTCGCACACTGACACGCGGCGTGTCGCGGCGTTACCTCCCCGCAGACCCTCAAGGTGCGCTATAGGGTTGCGGGTGTTGACGCTGGAGGTGGGTCGCAATGCAACAGCCGCCCGATCCCGGGATACCCGGCCATGCCCCTGAGCACGGACAGGTGAACCCGCACATGGATCACCGTACGGCCGCCGCCATGACCGACCACCACGCGCACCCCGACGACACCGGCAGCGCCCCGGACCGAGTCTCCGGGCCCGCCGGCAGCACCTCCGGGCTCGCCGGGAGCGTCGCGGATGCCGAGGACGTCGGGTACCGCGGACCCACCGCCTGCCACGCCGCCGGCATCAGCTACCGCCAGCTCGACTACTGGGCCCGCACCGGCCTGGTCGTCCCCTCCGTGCGCGACGCGAGCGGCTCGGGCAGCCAGCGCCTGTACTCCTTCCGCGACATCGTCGTGCTCAAGGTCGTCAAGCGCCTCCTCGACGCCGGGGTCTCCCTGCAGAACATCCGCAAGGCCATCGACACGCTGCGCTCCCGCGGCGTCGGCGACCTGGCCGGGATCACCCTCATCTCCGACGGCACCACGGTGTACGAGTGCCGCTCGCCCGAAGAGGTCGTCGACCTGCTCCAGGGCGGCCAGGGCGTGTTCGGCATCGCCATCTCCGGCGCCTTCAAGGAGATCGAGGGCACCCTGTCGCACCTGCCCGCCGAGGCCGCCACGACCGGCGAGGAACTCCCCGCCCCACCGGCGACCGGCAGCGCAGGCGAACCCTTCCCGGCCGGCGACGAGCTCGCCATGCGCCGCGCCCGCCGCCGCGCCGGCTGACCGCTCAACCGGACACCGCTCCGAGCACCCGCAAACGCTCCGCCCGCGACCCGCCAGCCCACGGCCGGCGGGTCGTGGCATGTTCCGGGCCTCCCGCACCGCCATCGCCATCAGCCTGGTCATTCGGTCACCCTCCGTTCGGGCCTGAGGACAACCTAGAACAGGGGTACGACATTTTTTCGGCCGCCGCCCGTGGCACGAAAGGTGGGAAGGACGTCGTTGCTGCCGCCGTAGAACGCGACCAGGATCGAGGGTGTGGCAGCACAACGCGTGGTGATCGCGATCTTCGACGGCGTGCAGAGCCTCGACGTCACCGGCCCGCTCGAGGTGTTGGCCGGCGCCAACGTGGGAGCCGGCAGCGATCAGTACCAAATCTGGATCGGCGGCATCGATGGGCGGCCCGTGCGGACGTCCAGCGGCCTGCAGATCCTCCCCGACGGCCCGCTGGCCGCGGCCCGACCAGCCGACCTGCTCATCGTGCCCGGCGGCGATGGCACCCGCACGACCGATCCGAGGCTCGTCGCGTGGCTGCGCGAGCGCGGGCCCGAAGCGAAGCGCCTCGCCGCCGTCTGTACCGGCGCGTTCCTGCTCGCCGAGGCCGGTCTCCTCGACGGCCGCCAGGTCACCACCCACTGGGACAAGTGCGCCACCCTGGCGCGCCGGTTCCCCAGCGTCAGCGTCGACGCGGAGCCGATCTTCGTGCGGGACGGCAACATCTGGACGTCCGCCGGGGTGACCGCCGGCATCGACCTCGCGCTCGCGCTGGTCGAGGAGGACTGCGGGCGCGACGTCGCGCTCGGCATCGCCCGGCATCTCGTGATGTTCCTGCGCCGGCCGGGCGGGCAGCGGCAGTACAGCGTCCAGCTCGCGGCCCAGGTCGCCGCCCGGGACCCGCTGCGCGAGGTGCAGCGGTACGCGGCCGAGCACCCCGGCGCCGACCTGTCCGTGCCCGCCCTCGCGGCGCGCGCGAACCTGTCGCCGCGGCAGTTCAGCCGGGCGTTCGCGGCCGAGGTCGGCACGCCGCCGGGCCGATACGTCGACCTGGTGCGGCTCGAGGCCGCCCGCCGGCTGCTCGAAGAAGGCCCCTCCGGTGTGGAGGAGGTGGCCCGCACCTGCGGCTACGGCACGCCGGAGGCCATGCGCCGCGCATTCCTACGTGAGCTGGGCGTCGGCCCGGCCGACTATCGGGAGCGTTTCTGACATGCAGATCAGCCTCGTCCTGTACCCCCAGATGACCGCCCTGGACATCATCGGACCCTACGAGGTGCTGTCCCGTCTGCCTGGAGCGTCGGTCACCTTCGTCGGTTCCGGTTCCGGCCCAGTCTCGACCGACACCGGCCTGCTGTCACTCGGTCCAAAGACTGATTTCTCCGAGGCCGCCCCGCCCGACGTGGTCGTCGTCCCCGGCGGTCCCGACGTCGCGGCACAGTTCGCCGACGCCGAGCTGCGAGCATGGCTGCAAAGCGTCGACGGACAGGCGACGTGGATGGCGTCGGTGTGCACCGGCTCGCTCATCCTCGCCGCCGCCGGGCTGCTGCGCGGGCGGACAGCGACGTCGCACTGGCTCGTCGCCGACCGGCTGCGCGAGTTCGGGGCCGAGCCGTCGCCCGACCGGGTGGTCATCGACGGCAGGTACGCGACCGCGGCCGGGGTCTCCGCCGGCATCGACCTGGGACTCACCCTGGCCGCGAGGATCGCCGGGCCGCCGGTCGCGCAGGGGATTCAGCTGGCCATCGAGTACGACCCGCAGCCCCCGTTCAACGCCGGCTCACCGCAATCGGCCCCGCAGGAGATCGTCGAGTTCCTGCGCACCAACAGACAGCTCGTGGTCAGGTCGTAAGCTCCAGGACGTGACGTTCCAAGGCTGGCCGGTCGAGGCGCTCGAGTTCTACGACGGACTCGAGGCGGACAACTCGAAGACGTACTGGACCGCGCACAAGGAAACCTACGAGGACAAGGTCCGCGCCCCGATGACCGAGCTGCTCGCCGAGCTCGAGCCGGAGTTCGGCCCGGCCAAGATCTTCCGCCCGTACCGGGACGTGCGGTTCAGCGCCGACAAGTCGCCGTACAAGACGTCCTGCGCGGCGTCCTTCGAGCGCGGCGGCTACCTGCAGCTCACCGCGCAGGGGCTGGCGGCCGGGGCGGGCGCGTACATGATGGACTCACCCCGCCTGGCCCGCTTCCGCCAGGCGGTCGCCGACGACTCGTCCGGCGCGGCGCTCACCCGCATCATCGCCGACCTGGCCGCGCACGGCTGGTCGGTCACGTCCCACGAGCAGCTCAAGACGGTCCCGCGCGGGTTCGACAAGGAGCATCCCCGCGCCGATCTGCTGCGGCACAAGGGCCTGATCGCCTGGCACCAGTTCCCGCTGAAGCCCTGGCTCGGCACCGCCAAGGCCCGCACCCACGTCCAGCAGTTCCTGCGCGGCTGCCGCCCCCTCCAGGAATGGCTCGCGACCCACGCTTAAAAAGCAACGCCGAGAAACAACCCCTCAGCGGCGCTCGACCGCGGCCATCACCACGTCGAAGGGCGCAGCCGCGGCACGGGCGGCGGCGTCCCGATCGGCGGCCTCCCGAGCGGCCGGCTGGTCCGGCCAGAACCCGCCCTCGGCGGCCAGAGCCGCCCGCGCGGCGTCGGCCCCGGCCTGCCAGGCCGCCTCCTCGGCGGCGGCCCGCACCAGGCTGGCGGGCCGCTCCCCCACGGGCACCCGCGGCGGATCGGCCAGGAGATTCCCCGGCGGCACGAACACGACGGGAAGCCCGCTGCCGAGCACGGTGGCCCGCCGGCGCGCCTCGAAGGCCGGCGCCTCGTCGACCGCGGCCCCGTACACGGCGGCGGTCCGAGCGGCCGTCGCATGCCACGAGTGCCGCTCGCGCGCCATGGCGCGGGCCCGGGTGGCGAGGGTCTGCGCGAACATCGGGTCCTGCAGCAGCGCCCCGACGGCGTCGGCCAGCCCGTCCGGATCGCCGGCCGGGAACCGGATGCCGGTCACCCCGTGCTCGACGATCGAGGCGAGCCCACCGGTCGAGGCCACCACGAGCGCGGCACCGGAGGCGGCGGCCTCCAGGGCCACGGTCCCGGTCGGCTCGTACCGGCTCGGCATCACGAAGGCGTCGGCGGCGGCCAGCACCGCGGCGAGCGTCGGCCGGTCGAGGGTGCCGGGGAAGGAGACGGCCCGGTGCAGCTTGAGCCGCCGCGCCTCCTCGATGAGGAACGGCCGGTACGGCCCGTCCCCCGCGACGACCGCGCGGGTCCCGGGGTGCCGCTCCCGGATCGCCGGCATCGCCTCGAGCAGATCCTGCACGCCCTTCTCGGCGACCAGCCGCCCGGCGTAGACCAGCAGCGGCCCCTCCCCGGCGAAGCGGAGCCGGGCCTGGAGCACGGCCCGCGGCTCGGCGGTCCAGATGTCGGGGTCGATCCCGCTCGGCACCACGTCGACCCGCTCGGCGGGGACGTCGAAGAGGTGCTGGACCTCCCAGCGCAGGTACTCGGTCGGCACGATCACCCGGCAGGCCTCGGAGCCCAGCCACCACTCGACGGAGTGCACGGACCGGCTCTGCTCGCCCTCCAGGTAGCCCTGGTGGCGGCCGGCCTCGGTGGTCTGCAGCGAGGCCACGAACGGGATGCCGAAGTGCTCCTTGAGGGTGACCGCGGCGTGCGTGACGAGCCAGCCGTGCGCGTGGATCACGTCGTAGCCCTCGGCGGGCGCGGTGCGGATGGCCGCGTCGGCGAGGAGGTGATTGACCGCCATGGTGTCGCCGAGATCGGCGTCACCGCCGACGGAGACGAACGGCGCGGCCCGGACCACCCGGACACCCTCGACGGAGACCGGAGCACCGTGCCGTGTCACCACGGTGATCTCGTGGCCGGCGGCGACCAGAGCCGACGCGAGCGAGGCCGTTCGTCCGTCACTCGAAGGGAAGTCCCAGGCGATCATCAATACGCGCATAGCGGATACCTCTCGTCGCCGACTGTCACCGTAGCGCGTTCCGACGCTTCCGCGGACCGGCTTCGCGGGCCAATTTCACTTTTCCCGATGTACCCGGGCGTGCACCTTGCACATTGCAGTTTTGCCTGATCACCGTGCGGGCGTGCAGCAGTGCGGCGACGGAACGGGCCGAGAACGGCGCGCCCGTCGGGCGGTACGGCGCGTCACCCTCCGCGATCTCGCTCACCGAGCCGAGGCCGCACTCACCCAAATGTCCCTCGATCGCGACGGGCAGCGCGTCCACCGGCCGGCCGGCGGCACACAACGCGTCGACGTACGGCCCGAGCCACCACGGCCACACCGTCCCCTGGTGATATGCCGTGTCCCGGGCGACGACACCGCCCCGGTGGGCACCAAGGTACCCGTATTCACTCGGGGCAAGCGTGCGGAGTCCCAGCGGCGTGAGCAGGCTCTCCCCGACGGCGCGCAGCACGTCGTCGCGCAGGCGGGTCTCGTCGGCGGCCGGGGCGTACGGGAGGCTGAACGCGAGCAGCTGGTTGGGCCGCAGTACCGAGTCGTCGTGCACGCCGGAGCCGCCCTTGGGGTAGGGCGCGGGTCCCGCGTCGACCACGTCGTAGAGCCAGCCGTCGGGGGCGCGGAAGCGCTTCACGAACTGGGCCCGGACCGCGTCGCGGCGGGTGTGCACGACCGAGGCGTCGCGGCCGCAGCGCTCGCGCAGCGCGGCGACGGCGCCGAGGGCGTTGGCCCACAAGGCGTTGAGCTCGACCGGCTTGCCGTCGCGGGGGGTCACCGGGCCGCGGGGCAGCCGGGTGTTCATCCACGTGCGGCCGGCGTGCGCGGCGTCGAGGGCGAGCAGGCCGTCGAGCGGGTCGACGGTCACGCCGTCGCGGGTGCCTTTCGTGTACGCCGCGATCACCGACTCCACCGCCGGCAGCAGTTCCGCCCCGAGGTCCCCGTCGCCGGTGTGCGCGATGTGCCGGTCGACGGCATGCACGTACCAGAGCGGCCCGTCGCAGTCCCCCAGGCCCTCGCCGCGCATGCGGGTGGCGAGGTCGGCGTGCGCGCGCAGCAGCCGGGCACCCTCCGCGGCGCGTCCGGTGTGCAGGAAGAGGCCCTCGTAGGCGGTCATCGTGTCGCGCAGGTAGCTGCCGAACCAGGGGTAGCCGGCGATCACGTCGGGGGTGCCGTCCCGGTCGACGATGAACGCGTCGGCGGCCAGCGTGAGCAGGCGCTCGGCGGTGGTCTTGACCCCGGCCTGGCGGATCAGCTTGCGGGCCCGGCGGCGGGCCGCCTCGACGATCGCCGGGCCGTCGGGCAGCGGGGTCTCGTCGGCGACGTCGGAACGGGCGGTCACGGTGAGCGTGTCGCCGGCGCGCAGGCCGGCGGCGAAGGTGCCGGCGGCCCACAGGTCCTCGAGGGGGTTGAGCCCGCGGGCGGCCTCCTCGCGGTGGTAGGCGTCGAGGTACCACTCGCCGGTCGGCGCGAACCCGGGCCCGTCGAGCCGGAGCACGTCCTCGACGACCAGCTCGCCGTCGGTGGCGAACCGCTCGCCGTCGGCGTCGCGCCAGGTGCACAGCGCGCTGAGGGTCAGCCGGACCTGCGCGCCGGGGGGCGCCGCGACGAGGCGGTGCACGACGGCCACAGCATTGCGCCCGTACGGCATCGCGACCTCACGCTCGAGGACGTATTCGCCGAATCGCCAGCGCCAGCGGGGTACACCATCGAGGATTTCGAAGGATTCGAGGTGGTGATGTCCCGTGGGATCGAGCGCGCCGGAGCCCCACTCGTGCACCGCGAGCCGGTGCTCGGTCCCGCCGGGCAGCCGCAGCACGGGGTCCAGGGCGGCCAGGGCGACCTGACGGGAGGGGGTGACGAGCAGGGCGTGGTACCGGCGCGTGCGCAGCCCCGCGATCGTGCCGGTCGCGTATCCCCCGAGACCGTCGGTGATCAGCCATTCCGCTTCGAATCCCGCCGGGGTGGTGCAGGCATGCGGGCCGAAGGTCATCACCGAACCGGGGGGCATGTGCCCAACTATGATCCGATCCCCCTTGTTTCAAACGCACGCCACGGCTGAATTTGCCGGAGATTCATCCCGCGACCGTGTCGGAAATCCGACGCGCCGCCGAGCACGATTCATTATTGGGCGGGCGGGGCATATGGCAGCCAGCTTCGCGCGTACCCGTGCGTGAACTTTCGACGCACGTAACACTGTGGCAACGAGGGCGCCGTTGTACGGCGGTGCCGAGTAAAGAGGCAGGAGCAAGCATGCAGGTCTGGCCGGGCAACCGGTACCCGTTGGGTGCGACCTATGACGGGCAGGGCACCAACTTCGCGATCTTCAGCGAGGTCGCCAGGTCGGTCGAGCTGTGCCTCTTCGACGAGCACGACAACGAGGAGCGGATCAAGCTCGTCGAGGTCGACGCGTTCGTCTGGCACGCCTACCTGCCGGGGGTCGAGCCGGGGCAGCGGTACGGGTTCCGCGTCGACGGCCCCTACGACCCGGAGCGCGGGCTGCGCTGCAACCCGAACAAGCTGCTGCTGGACCCCTACGCCAAGGCCATCGACGGCGACATCAGCTGGGACCCGGCGGTGTACGGCTACGACTTCAACGACCCGGAGCGCATGTCGGAGGCCGACTCGGCGCAGTTCATGCCCAAGGCCGTCGTCGTGAACCCGTACTTCGACTGGGGCAACGACGCCGCGCCGCGCGTGCCGTACCACCACACCGTGGTCTACGAGGCCCACGTGCGCGGGCTCACGATGCGCCACCCGGACGTGCCCGAGGAGCTGCGCGGCACCTACGCCGGCATCGGCCACCCCGCGATCATCGAGCACCTCAAGCGCCTCGGCATCACCGCGGTGGAGCTGCTGCCGGTGCACCACTTCGTGCACGACCAGCGGCTGGTGGAGCTCGGCCTGTCGAACTACTGGGGCTACAACACCATCGGCTTCTTCGCCCCGTACCACGGCTACGCCCGCCGGCACCGCGGCCAGCAGGTGCAGGAGTTCCGCGGCATGGTCAAGGCCCTGCACGCGGCCGGCATCGAGGTCATCCTCGACGTCGTCTACAACCACACGGCCGAGGGCAACCACCTCGGGCCGACGCTGAGCTTCCGGGGCATCGACAACGGGCACTACTACAAGCTCGAGGACGACGACAACCGGTACTACACGGACTACACCGGCACCGGCAACAGCTTCAACGTGCGCAACCCGCACTCGCTGCAGCTGGTGATGGACTCCCTGCGGTACTGGGTGACGGAGATGCGCGTCGACGGCTTCCGCTTCGACCTCGCCTCGACCCTGGCCCGCGAGTTCTACGACGTCGACCGGCTCTCCACGTTCTTCGAGGTCGTGCAGCAGGACCCGGTGGTCAACCAGGTGAAGCTGATCGCCGAGCCGTGGGACGTCGGCCCCGGCGGCTACCAGGTCGGCAACTTCCCGCCGCTGTGGACGGAGTGGAACGGCCGGTTCCGCGACACGGTGCGCGACTTCTGGCGCGGGGAGCCCGCCACGCTGGGCGAGTTCGCCTCCCGGATCACCGGCTCGGCCGACCTGTACCAGGACGACGGGCGCCTGCCGTTCGCCAGCATCAACTTCGTCACGTGCCACGACGGCTTCACGCTCAACGACCTCGTCTCGTACAACGACAAGCACAACGAGGACAACACCGAGGACAACCGCGACGGGGAGAGCCACAACCGCTCCTGGAACTGCGGCACGGAGGGGCCGACCGACGATCCGGCGATCAACTCGCTGCGGGCCAAGCAGCGGCGCAACTTCCTCACCACGCTGATGCTGTCGCAGGGCGTGCCGATGATCTGCGCCGGCGACGAGCTCGGGCGGAGCCAGGGCGGCAACAACAACGCGTACTGCCAGGACAACGACATCAGCTGGGTCGACTGGGACAACGTCGACGAGCAGCTGCTCGCCTTCGCCCGCGGCCTCGCGCTGTTCCGCGAGCGGCACCGGGTGTTCCGCCGCCGCCGGTTCTTCACCGGCCGGCCGGTCGCGCGGGCCGAGGGTACGCCGATCCCGGACGTCGCCTGGTTCGCCACCGACGGGCGGGCGATGACCGAGGAGGACTGGGACAACCACTTCGGCAAGGCGCTCATGCTCTTCGTCAACGGCGAGAGCATCACCGAGCGCGGCTCGCACGGCGAGCGGCACGTCGACGACTCGTTCCTGCTGTGCTTCAACGCGCACTACGAGCCGCTGGAGTTCGTCGTTCCGTCCCAGGAGTACGGCAAGGAGTGGGAACTGGTGATCGCCACCGCGACGGGCCCGGCCCGCGACGGCGTCAGCTACACCGCCGGCGGCACGATCACGGTCCCGGACCGCTCCCTGGTCGTGCTGGACCGCACGGTATGAGCATTCCCACGGGGACCTACCGGGTGCAGGTGCGCCCGGACTTCGACCTCGACACCACGGCCGGCCTCGCGGGATACCTGCACAGCCTCGGCGCCAGCCACCTGTACTCCGCGCCGATCCTGGCCGCGACGCCGGGCTCGCCGCACGGGTACGACGTGGTCGACCCCCGCGTCGTGAACCCGGAGCTCGGCGGCGCGCCCGCCCTGGACCGGCTCGTGGGAGCGCTCCGGCACGAGGGCCTCGGCCTGGTCGTCGACATCGTGCCGAACCACATGGGCCTGTTCCAGCCCGCGGCCAACCCGATGTGGTGGGACGTGCTCGAGCACGGGCGCGGCAGCGCGTTCGCGGACTGGTTCGACATCGACTGGGACGCGGGCCCGCTCGTCGTGCCCGTCCTCGGCTCCCCCTCGACGGACGACTTGAAGATCGAGAACGGCCTGCTCCGGTACTACGAGCACCGCTTCCCGATCGCGCCCGGCACCGGCGACGGCAGCCCGCAGGAGGTCCACGAGCGGCAGCACTACCGGCTCGTGTACTGGCGGGAGGGCAACGAGCGGCTCAACTACCGGCGGTTCTTCGCGGTCACGGAGCTGGCCGGGGTGCGCCAGGAGGACCCGGTGGTCTTCGACGCCACGCACGCCGAGATCCTGCGCTGGGTCCGCGAGGGGCTCGCCGACGGCATCCGGGTCGACCACCCCGACGGGCTGCGCGACCCGGGCGGCTACCTGGCCCGGCTGCGCTCGCAGGCGCCGGACGCGTGGCTGCTGGTCGAGAAGATCCTGGAGCGGGGCGAGCCGATGCCGCCCTGGCCGGTCGACGGCACCACGGGGTACGAGGCCCTGGCTGAGGTGTGCGGCCTGTTCATCGACCCCGATTTTTCGAACATTGCCGACAAGTCGTGGGCCGACGAGGCGTACGAGCAGAAGCTCGATGTCACCAAGCGCTTGTTCGGCGCCGAGCTCAACCGTCTCGCCCGCTTGGGAGGCGACAAGGCGGCACTGTCCGAATTGGCGGCAAATTTCGGCGTTTATCGGACGTATCTCCCGTACGGCGTGGAAAACCTCGAGGAAGCGAGCGCGCGGGCCGGCGCGCAGGACATCGCACGGCTCAAGGACCCGGACGACGAGCTCGCCCAGCGGTTCCAGCAGCTCACCGGCGCCGTGATGGCGAAGGGCGTCGAGGACACAGCGATGTACCGATGGAACCGGCTCGTCGCACTGAACGAGGTCGGCGGCGATCCCAGCCGCGTCGGCGTCGAACCCGGCGAGTTCCACGCGGCCCAGATCCGCCGGCTGCGGGAATGGCCGAACACCATGACCACCCTGTCGACGCACGACACGAAGCGCGGCGAGGACGTGCGGGCCCGCCTCGCCGTCCTCAGCGAGCTCCCCGCCGACTGGGCCGCCGCCGTGCGGGACTGGCGCCGCACCGCGCCCCTGGCCGACGACTCCTTCGAGGCGCTGTTCTGGCAGACGATCGTCGGAGCCTGGCCGATCGAGGAAGAGCGGCTGCGGCGGTACTTCGAAAAAGCCGCCCGCGAGGCGAACCGCTCGACCTCCTGGGACGAGCCGGACGAGGCGTTCGAGGCCGCCGTCAACGCCAACCTGGAGCGGGTCTTCCACAACGCGGACCTGCGCCGCTCGGTGCGGGAGTTCGCGGCCCGGATCACCCCCTTCGGCTGGAGCAACGCGCTCGGCCAGAAGCTCGTCCAGCTGACGATGCCGGGCGTGCCGGACGTGTACCAGGGCACCGAGCTCTGGGAGAACTCCCTCGTCGACCCCGACAACCGCCGCCCCGTCGACTTCGCCGAGCGCCTCGACCTGCTCGCCGCCCTCGACTCGGCCGCCGCGGCCGGCCGGCCGCTCCCGCCGGTCGACGTCTCCGGCGCGGCCAAGCTGCTCGTGGTCAGCCGCGCGCTGCGGCTGCGCCGGGACCGCCCCGAGCTGTTCGGCGGCTACGAGCCCGTCGTCGCCGCCGGCCCGGCGGCGAACCACGTCGTCGCGTTCGACCGCGGCGGCGCGCTGACCGTCGCCACCCGCCTCCCGGTCGGCCTGGCCGCGGCCGGCGGCTGGCGCGAGACGGAACTGCAGCTCCCGCCGGGCGACTGGACCGACGCCCTCACCGGGCGCGGCGCCGCGTCCCCGGCCCTGGGCGACATGCTCGCCTCGTACCCCGTCGCGCTGCTGGTGAAGGGCTGACCGACTGCCATGGAGTTCCGGGTCTGGGCGCCTTCCGCGCGCCGTGTCGTGCTGCACAGCGGTACCGCCGCCATCCCCATGACCGCCGACGGGCAGTGGTGGACGGCGCAGGACCCGTCGGCCGGCCACGGCACCGATTACGGCTTCGAGCTCGACGAGGAGAACAAGGTCCTGCCCGACCCGCGCTCCAGATGGCAGCCGGAGGGCGTGCACAGCCGCAGCCGCGTGTACGACCACGACCAGTACGCGTGGTCCGACACCGCCTGGACGGGACGGCAGCTGGCGGGCAGCGTCATCTACGAGCTGCACATCGGCACCTTCACCCCGTCCGGCACCTTCGACGGCGCGATCGAGCGGCTGCAGTACTTGAAGGACCTGGGCGTCGACCTGATCGAGCTGCTCCCGGTGAACACCTTCAACGGCGAGCACAACTGGGGCTACGACGGCGTGGGCTGGCACGCCGTCCAGGAGACCTACGGCGGCCCCGACGGCCTGAAGCGCTTCGTGGACGCGGCCCACCAGGCCGGCCTGGGCGTCATCATCGACGCCGTCTACAACCACTTCGGCCCGTCCGGCGCGTACACCCCGCAGTTCGGCCCGTACCTCTCGGCGGGCGCGAACACCTGGGGCCGCTCCCTCAACCTCGACGAGCCCGACAGCGGCGAGGTCCGCCGCTTCATCATCGACAGCGCCCTGCAGTGGCTGCGCGACTACCACTGCGACGGCCTGCGCCTGGACGCCGTGCACGCCCTGGTCGACCGGGGCGCCACCCACCTGCTGGAGGACCTGGCGGCGGAGGTCGACGCCCTGTCCGCCGCGGCAGGCCGCCCCCTGACCCTGATCGCCGAGTCGGACCTCAACGACCCGAAGCTGATCACGCCTCGCGAGGCCGGCGGCTACGGCCTGCACGCCCAGTGGGACGACGACGTCCACCACGCCCTGCACGCCATGCTGACCGGCGAGCGCCAGGGCTACTACGGCGACTTCGGCAGCCAGGAGTGCTTCAAAACGGTCTGGGAGTCCGCCTTCTTCCACGCCGGCACCTGGTCCACCTTCCGCCGCCGCATCCACGGCCGCGCGGTCGACCGCGCGCGCATTCCGGGGTACCGCTTCGTGGTCTGCCTGCAGAACCACGACCAGATCGGCAACCGCGCGATCGGCGACCGCCTGACCGCCACCCTGTCCCCCGGCCTGCTGCGGGTGGGCGCGACGCTGCTGCTGACGTCCCCGTTCACCCCGATGCTCTTCATGGGCGAGGAGTTCGGCGCCCGTACCCCGTGGCAGTTCTTCACCAGCCACCCGGAACCGGCCCTGGCGGCCGCGGTGGCGAAGGGCCGCCGCGCGGAGTTCGCCGCCCACGGCTGGCCGGAGGGCGACGTGCCGGACCCGCAGGACCCGGAGACCTTCTCCCGCTCCCACCTGGACTGGGCGGGCCTGGACCAGGACATGCTGGGCCTGTACCGCCGGCTGATCGCCCTGCGCAAATCCTTGCCGGACCTGTCGGACCCGCGCCTGGACCGAGTCCACGTCATCCACGACGACGGCGTCCTGCTGATCCGCCGCGGCGCTCATACCGTGGTGGCGAATTTGACCGCCGATCCGCGGACCGTTCCTTTGCGGTCGGAATGCGTGTTGTTCGCCACCGACGACGCGGTGCTGTTGCAGTCTGATCTGCTGACGCTTCCCGGGGAGTCTGCCGCGATCCTGTAGTTCCGTCCGCCGTCGCCCACGGATCCGGCCCGAACGGCCGCGGGATCCGTTCGCCCGTCGCGTCCGACTGGCGGCGATGAGGGCCCGCGAGTGGACATCATTGCGGTACGCCGGCGGAATCACCGCGAGCGGCAGCACCTCACCAGTCGAACGCGACCGCGCCGACTCGGGATGCGTCCAGTGCCGCGGACGATTTCTCCTCCTGGACCACCGAACGTCGACCACCGCGAACCCGGCTCCCGAATTACGGTCTGGACCACCGAACGGTAACCAAAGTCGTCACCGGGAGCACGCTGATACATTCCGGCCGCCCCGGCGGCCGGGGACCATCGGACGAGGGCACATATGTGGTGCCCATCGGTCCGGCTTAAGCTTTTCCACCGGACCGATGGGCAACCGCGCAGTGCCCTCGTCCGATGGTTCGGCCCGCCTGTCGGCGGCCCACAGGGTTGGCGTGGTCCCGGTGACGACTTTGGTCAAGGTTCGGTGGTCCAGACCGTTGGGGGCTGCCGGGTTCGTCGTGGTCATCATTCGGTGGTACAACTCAGGGATTTTCGCTTTATCTGGAATCGTTTGAGGTTGATGGGGACCGGTGGGACAATTGTTGGGTGGGGCAGATGTCATTGTTTGGCCGGGCCGAATTGACAGCGATGCGGGACACGACAAGACGCCGGAACTATTCCCCTACCGTCGAGGCATTTCGCACAGAACACAAGCGGCACCGCGATTGGGGCCTCGCCCGGCGGCACGCCGTGAAGCTCCGCCAACTGCGCGACGGCAAGGAAGCGTCACCCGAACAGCGGCTCGATGGTCAACTCGCCGCCGGGGCGGACCAGCACGACGAGCGTCACCCCGTCGAGCGAGAAGACAGCCCGAGCCGCGGCGGGAATCGCGAGACGCTCCCCCCGCTCCAAATCGACGGCGGCAGCAGTGTCGTAGCGCCCGTCAGCGACGAGCAGCAGAGCGCACGGCCGGTCGGAACGCCCCACGCGGTACAGGCCGGTGTCGTCACGAGCGATCACCGTCAGCCCGCCGCCCGGCCGGGAAACCGACGTGATCGCGGGCAGCGAAGGGCCCGCGAGCGGCCGCCGCCCCAGCCGCTCCCCCGTCGCCGCGGCTCACCGGTGCACGCCGGTCGGGCCGGCGGCCGCGATGACCGTCCGGCCGCCGCCACGTCGAGGACCTCGGCCGGGTCGGCGACCGGCGGTAGCTCCACGCCCGCGGTCAGGTCGAAGCGGCGCGGGCCCGCCAGCCCGGCGGCCAGCAAGAACGTGCGGCCGTCCGGCAGGGGGACCGCGGCGCGGGCCATGGCCGGCCAGGTGCCGCGCTGGGTTTTCGTGCGGGCGTCGAACAGGGGGCCGGACGGGGTGGGCAGCACGGCGATCCAGGCGGCCGTCGGGGTCACGGCGTTGAACCGCACGTCGGCGGCGGTGCTGTGCGGCCGGCTCTTGTCACGAAATGTCGGGCATCGTTCCTCAGCCCGACATTTCGGACTTATCGCCTGTCGGGTCATAAGTCCGAAAAGTCGCGGCGCGAAGCGCCCGACTTTTCGCAAAACCCCACAAAGCCGACAGTGGCGGGGTAAGCCCGGCGAGTACGGCCAGGAACCGGCTCACGTCGGCCGGATCGCGGGCGATCGCCGGGTACAGCCGCGACCCGAACCGCTCCGGCCCGAACCCGGCCGCCGCCGTCGTCAGCCGGTACATCGCCCGCCGCCGCCGATCCCGCCCGCGGTGGTAGGCGGCGAGCGTCCGGGCCGGCGGGGCGGCCCCGCCGAGACCCGCGACCAGCGCGGCGGCGAGGGCGTCGGCGTCGCGCAGGGCGTTGCCGATGCCCTGGCCGGTGATCGGGTCCATGACCAGCCCGGCGTCCCCGGCGAGGGCCCACCCCGGCCCGTACGGCACGCGGAAGGCGTTCGGCAGGTCCACCGTCGCCCGGACCGGTTCGTGCGCGGCCAGGCGGGCCCCGGCGAGCCGGTCGCCGAAGCTCGCCAGGAAGCCGCGCTCCCGCACCTCGGCGAAGCGCTCGCGGGGCACGGACAGGAAGGCGACGGCCAGTCCGTCGTTGGTCGGCCACAGCGAGGTGAGGCGGTCACGGCCCGGGTACACCTCGCCGCCCGTCAGCCCGAGCCCCTCGACGTACCCGTAGAAGGCCGCGGTCATGGCGGGCCGGGCGCGGTACTCGCGAGCGCCGGCCAGCCGGGCCACCGTGGAGTGCTTGCCGTCGGCCCCGACCACCAGGCTCGCCGCGACCGACCGGGCCCCGCCGCGCTTGAACGCCCCGTCGATGCCGGTCACCCGGCCGCCGGTCCAGCGCAGCGCGGAGACGGCGAACCCCTCCCAGACCTCGGCCCCCGCGGCCCGGGCGGCGTCGACCAGCAGCGCGTCGAACACCGTGCGGCGCGGGCTCAGCACACCGTCCGGGCCCGGGTACGCCCCGTCGAGCACCGCCGCCGGATGCGCGAACCTGGCCGTGCGAACCATGGGCGCACCGGCGGCCAGCAGCGGCTCCAGCAGTCCCCACCGCCGCAGCAACGCCACCCCGGGCGGCTGCACCTGGTGCGTGGAGAGCGTGTCGCTCGGGAACCGCGCCCGGTCCACGGCGAGCACCCGCAGCCCGGCCCGCGCCAGCAGCAGGGCCGTGGCCGCCCCGGCCGGACGGCTGCCGACCACGATGACGTCGTACCGCAGTGTTTTGATACACCGTAACGTAACAGCGTCACGATATGCTGGCAAGCATGGGACGCCCACGCGAACACGGCGCCGACACGCGCGCGGCCCTCCTGGCCGCCGCCGGCGAACTCGTGCACGCCGAGGGCCCGGCCGCGGTCTCGGTCCGCCGCGTCGCCGACGCGGTCGGCACCACCACCCGCGCCGTGTACAGCCTCTTCGGCGACAAGGAGGGCCTGCTGCGCGCCCTGTCCCTGGACGTGGCGGAGACCATGCGCCGCCACCACGAGGCCGTGCCGCAGCTGCCCGACCCGCTGGACGAACTGCCCCTGCTGATCGCCGGCTTCCGATCCGCCGCCCGCGAGAAGCGCCAGCTCTACGACCTGTTCATGGCCCAGGTCCGAGCCGACGCGGACGTCGACGACCCCGTGTTCCGCCTGGTGTACGCGAGCTTCGACCGCGTCCTGTCCACCATCCGCCGCTGCCTGGCCCTGGACCTGTTCCCCGGCCGCGACGAGTTCACCGTCGGCCGCCACCTCCTGGCCCTGGTCCACGGCCTGGCGTCGCTGGAACTGCGCGGCGTCCTGGGCGACGACGAGACGGCCCGGCTGCTCTGGACCCAGGCCACCACGACAACGCTCGACGCCCTGCGGCGCCCCTTTGTAACCAAATTTCTTCTCCTGGACCACCGAATGACGACCACCGCGGACCCGGCAGCCCCCGAAACGGTCCAGACCACCGAACGGTGACCAGAGTCGTTACCGGGACCACGCTCATACATTCCGGTCGCCCCGGCGGCCGGGGACCATCGGACGAGGGCACATATGTGGTGCCCATCGGTCCGGCTTCACGCTTTTCCACCGGACCGATGGGCAACCGCGCAGTGCCCTCGGCCGATGGTTCGGCCTGCCTGTCGGCGGCCCACAGGGTTAAGTGGGCCCGGCCCGACGCTGGAACTATTCTCCTACCGTCGAGGCATTTCGCACAGAACACAAGCGGCACCGCGATTGGGGCCTCGCCCGGCGGCACGCCGAGAAGCTCCGCCAACTGCGCGAGGCCAAGGAAGCGTCAAACAAAGCGTCAAACGAAGCGTCACCCGAACAGCGGCTCGAGGGTCAGCTCGCCGCCGGGGTGGACCAGCACCACCAGGATCTCCCCGTCGAGCGAGAAGACGGCCCGGGCGAGCCCGGGAACGGCGATGCGCTCCCCCCGCTCCAGGTCGACGGCGACCGCCGTGTCGTAGCGCCCCTCGGCGACGAGCAGCAAGGCGCACGGCCGGTCGAGCCGCCCCACGAAACATCCGGCGAGACGAGCGGGCGACGGCACCGGAATCGGCGCGCCGGAGAGCTCGCCGGTGTGCGGGTCCCACCGGTGCACGGCACCGTCCCAGTCGCACCCGACCAGCATCTCGCGGCCCGTCGGCGCCAGGGCCAGGCCGCCCAGCGACGACGCCACGGTCTGCTGCGGCGGCAGCACCGGATCCCCGGTCGCCGAGTCCCAGCGGTACAGCCCGGTGTCGTCGCAGGCGATCACCGTCATCCCGCCGCCCGGCCGCGAGACGGACGTGATCGCGCGCAGGGAAGGGCCGACGAGCGGCCGCCGCCCCAGTCGCTCCCCCGTCGCCGCGTCCCATCGGTGCACGCCGGTCGGACCGGCCCCGGCGATCACCGTCCCCGCCACCGCCACGTCCAGCACCTCCGCCGGGTCGAGCACCGGCGGTAGCTCCGCACCCGCGTCCAGGTCGAAGCGGCGCGGACCAGCGACGCCGGAAGCCAGCAGCAATGTGCGACCCCCGGGCAGAGACACCGCCGCGCGGACCATCGCCGGCCAGGAGCCGCGCTGGGTCTTCGTGCGGGCGTCGAACAGGGGGCCGGACGGGGCCAGCAGGGGGCCGTCCGGGGTGGGGACGACGGCGATCCAGGCGGCCATCGGGGTCGCGGCGTTGAACCGCACGGCGGTGCTCCTTGACGGCGGGCGGGCCCGCCTGCTTAAGTAACCGAGAGGTTAGATAACCACTTGGTTAGGTACGGATGTGAGTACTGATCGGCTGAGTATGACCTTTGCGGCGCTGGCTGACCCGACCCGGCGGGCCATTCTCGCGAGGCTGAGTGCCGGGGAGGCGAGCGTCAAAGAACTGTCCGCGCCGTTTGCGATGAGTGGGCCGGCCGTGTCGAAGCATCTGCGGGTGCTCGAACAGGCCGGGCTCATCTCGCGGGGGCGGGACGCGCAGTGGCGGCCGTGCCGGCTCGAGGCGGGGCCGCTCAAGGAGGTGGCGGCGTTCGCCGAGGAGTACCGGCGGTTCTGGGACGCCAGTTACGCACGCCTGGACGCATACCTGCAACTGGTACAGGACGGGATGACGGATGAACAGTGAGCTTGGCGTGACCGATTTCGAGCTCGACGGCGAGGCCGGGGTGCGCATCACGCGCGTCGTGGCGGCGCCCGCGGAGCTGGTGTTCGAGGTGCACACGAGTGCGCGGCACCTGCGGCACTGGATGCTCGGGCCGCCCGGGTGGACGATGGACGTCTGCGAGGTCGACCTGCGGCCGGGCGGGCCGTTCCGCTACGTCTGGCACTCCGAGACCGGCGACGAGCTGACCATCGCCGGGACGTACGAGGAGGTCGAGCGGCCCACGCGGATCGTGTCGACCGAGGCGTGGGCCGGGGACTGGCCCGCGACCCGCAACACGCTGACGTTCACGGACCTGGGCGGGCGGACGCGGATCACCACGCACATCGCGTACGTGTCGGCCGAGGCGCGGGACAACGCGGTGCGCAGCGGGATGCGGGAGGGGCTCGACGCCGGGTACGCGAACCTCGACGCGTACCTCGCCGGGCAGTTCACCATGCGGCTCGAGCTGGTGCCGGTCCCGGTCGCCGACGTGGCCGCGGCGAAGGAGTTCTACGCCGAGAAGCTCGGGTTCGCCGTCGACCACGACATCGAGACGCCGGACGGGTCGCGGATCGTGCAGCTGACCCCGCCCGGGTCGGCGTGCTCGATCCTGCTCTCCCGCGGCCTGCCCGGGCTGGACCAGGCGCCGGGCGTCGTGCGCGGGCTGCACCTCGTCGTCGACGACGTCCGCAAGGTCCGCGAGGTGCTGCTCAAACGGGGGGTCGAGGCCGGCGAGGTGATGGACATGGGCGGGATTCTCTACGTGCCGCTCGCCGACCCCGACGGGAACTCGTGGATGCTGCAGGAGATCCCGCCGTCCATGCCGACCTCGAGCGAGCCCCAGGACGTGCCGGCGACGTAGGGGTACCGGCCGGGGCGCGCACCAGCCGTGCGCGTCCCGGCCGTCGCGTCGAAGCGGACCCCGGTCCACGCGGTCAGCAGCGACCAGCCGGCCATCGCGCGCACGTAGTGGTCGCCGCACTCGATCTCGTTGAACGGGTTGCGCCGGGTGCCGTCGTAGCGGTCCCGCACGCCCCGCACGATCGCCAGGCCCTCCTCGTCGAGGCCCTCGTAGAAGCAGTGCGCGGCCACCTGGTACTCCACGCCGGTCCACACCTCGTCGCAGTAGCGCAGCGGGACGGCGGGGCGCCCGCCGTGCGGCCAGGAGCAGACCACGAGGCCGGTCTCGTCGCCGTCGGCGAAGGCCCGATAGCCGTGCGGTTCGAAGTGCGTCCGGAGGTTGTACCGCACGATCGCCCGCAAAGCCGACCGCACCCGCTCGACGGGCAGCAGGTGGCCGAGCCCGAGCTCGTGCGCCCACCACTGCCCGAGCAGCTGGTCGGAGAGGCAGCCCGCGCCGAAGTCGTACGCCTCCCCCGTGCTCGGCTGCGCGTAGAACTCGCCGTTCCACAGCAGCTCGTCGTACGCCTTCGCGGCCCGCTCGAACGTGGCGCCCCAGTCGCCCTCGACGCCCAGCAGCGCCGCCATCTCCTGCATCGCGCGGAGCACGGCGAGCCACAGCGCACCGACGAACATGTTGGGACCGTGCAGCGCGATGTCATACGTGACCGGCTGCTCGCCGCGGAGGACGCCGTCGCCAGTGAAATCCCATTTGTCCGAGATATGCGACATAAGGGCCACAAGCGGCTGCCACTGTACCCCCAGCCAGTCGAGCCCGGCACCGTCCAGCACGCTGCGGTAGGTCTTCAGGACCGCGCCGAGCATGCCGTCCAAGGCCGGAGCAGCAGGCCCGCCGATCGCGACTCCGTGCAGCTGCGGGAGGTACAACGGCAGCACAACCCGGTGCGGGATCGAGCCGTCGGGCGCCTGGACGAGGAACTCGGTCTCGCGCATGTCCCGCCCGACCGACGGGAAGAGCCGGGCCAGGGCCTGCTCGTAGTTGAGCACGTGGTTGCAGTTGAGCGGGCAGGAGCCGCCCGCGTCGCCGTTCCAGTTGCGGGTCGAGGCGCCCAGCGCCCCCTCGAACGCGAACGTGCGCCCGTCCGCGGTGCGGAAGACGCTCGGCGAGCGCACCAGGGTCGGCTGCGCCGCGATCGTCGCCCGCAGCGGCTCCGGCAGGTCGCTGCCCGCCACGGCGTCGGCCCACGCGCGGGAGGCGGCGTCGAGCCGGTCCCGGTCGGCCAGGTACGCGTCGAGCACGTCGAGCGCGCCGCCGAACCGGGTCGCGTAGTGGTTGCCGACCCAGAAGCGCGACTGGCCGTACACCTGCTGGGGTCCGAAGCGGTCGAAGTCGGCGTAGCGGTTCGGGAACCACCACGCGTGCACCACGTCGATGGTCGTCGACTCCCCCGGGGCGAGCGCGAACGCGGCGGCCAGGCCGGCGTCCCAGGTGTGCCCGGCCGGGCTCGGGCCGCTCGGCGCGCGCATCGGGGACGCGCCGGGGCCGAGCGCCGCCCGCAGCGAGGCGTCCGACCAGTCGCCGAGCTGGGTCGGCGCCACCAGTCGCAGCGTCTCCACGAACCGCAGCAGCGCCTCGGTGTCATGGGCACGGGGCAGCACCGCGGCCGGCGCGTCGGTCCACAGCAGCAGCTCCCCGGCGGCCGGGTCGTCCTCGGCCAGCGCCGGATGGTCCATGAGCACGCCGGTCTGCCCCGGCCGGCGCAGCACCCGGTTGACGTTGCCGCCGTACCCGGCGCCGCGGGTCCCGGCGATCGGCGTGACGCCGTCCCAGCCGGCCGCGTTCTGCAGCGCGCCGAGCAGGAAGCCGTGCCGGAACTCGGCGCTGTCGTTGCGGACCGTGAACCGGTAGCGCACCAGCGGCAGCCCGCTCGCCTCGGCGTCGAGCGGCACGAACGGCGTGTGCGCCTCCAGAGCCACCGCGACCGGCAGCGCGGGGTCGCGATAGGTCACGGTCGCGAACGGGTACGCCGCCTCGAACGTCGTGTCCGCGACGAACGGCCAGCGCCAGCGCCGGTCGGCGTCGGGCACGTCGGCGTCGGAGACGTTCGGGGCCGGGTCCGGGTGCGGGGCGATCGGCGCGGCCCGCAGCAGGCGCACCACGTCGTCCGGCGGCTCCAGGGACGACACGCGCAGCGCGAAGAAGGAGTCGGGCAGCAGGCCGGCGTGGTTGGGCGGGCCGTTGAGCTGCCACTGCCGCAGCGCACCGTCGCCGCACAGCGCCACGTGCCCGGTGCCGAGCCCGCCGAGCGGGAACGCCACCGCGCGCCGCGCGTCTCCGGTGAACACACGAGCCTCCAGGGGTTTGAAATCGATTTCACGGAAAGTAGATCCTTGCCCCGCGGCTGTCAAGACGTCTTAAAGTCAAGCGCTATGGCCACGATCTACGAGGTAGCGGCGCTCGCCGGCGTCTCACCCGCGACCGTCTCGCGGGTCTTCAACGGCAACACGGTCTCGCCCGAGAAGCAGCGGGCCGTGCGCGACGCCGCCGCCAAGCTGGCCTTCACGCCCAACAAGACCGCCCGCCGGCTGCGCAAGCAGAGCTCCGAGGTGGTCGCCCTGCTCATCCCCGACATCGAGAACCCGTTCTTCACCGCCCTGGCCCGCGGGGTGGAGGACCGGGCCCAGGAGTCGGGCTTCTCCGTGGTGCTGTGCAACACCGACGACGACCCCGGCAAGGAGCTGCGCTACCTGGAGATCGCCGCGTCCGAGCAGATGGCCGGCGTCATCCTGGCGCCCGCCTCCGACGAGGCCGACCTGGGTTCGATCGCCTCGCTCGGCCGGCCCGTCGTGGCCGTGGACCGCACCACGCCCTACCCGGTCGACGCGGTCAAGGTCGACAACCGGGCGGCCGGCATCGCGGCCACGACGGCGCTGTTCGACGCCGGGTACCGCCGCATCGCCTGCATCGCCGGCCCGGTCGGGATCGAGGCGACCGAGGACCGGTTCCTGGGCTGGCGGCAGGTGATGACCGCCCGCCGGGCCGCGGTGCCCGAGCCGTTCCTGCAGCACGCCAACTTCCGCGCCGACGGCGGGCACGCGGCCATGCGGCGGCTGCTGGACCTGCCCGAACCCCCCGACGCGGTGCTGACTACGAACAACCTCATGGGCGTGGGCGCGCTGCAGGCGATCGTCGAGAACGGCGTCGACCCGGCCAGGTTCGGCCTGGCCGTCGTCGGCGAGCTGCCGTTCATGTTCCTGACCCCGCCGGCCGTGGTGCAGGTCCGGCTCCCGGCCCGCCACCTGGGCACGACCGCGGCCACGATGCTCCTCGAGCGCATCGGCGGGGACGCCCAGCCGCCCCGCACCATCGTCCTGCGCGCCGAGCTGGCGCCCTGAGCTGCAATCGATACCACACGGCAAATTTCCTGATCAGGGCTTACATGACCGGCGTGCGGAGGGGTTCTTGACGAAATCGATTTCTTGGACTTCACTGTGCCCACCGCACCGCCTCCCAACCTCACCTCAATCCGAGAGGGACGCAGGCTCATGAACACCCCGTTACGCAAGCTCGCGCTGCTCTGCGCGACCGCCGCGCTCGCGGTATCACCCTTGGCGGGCTGCTCGAACGACGACTCCGGCGCATCGTCCGGCGACGGCAAGTCGCTGGACATCGTCTACTGGAACTACGGGCCGGCCGCCGAGTCCGGCAACAAGGCCACGGCCGACGCCTTCATGGCCGCCCACGCCGGCACCAAGGTGACGCTCACCCCCGTCACCGGCGAGAACTGGGGCACCTACTACGCCAACGTCGCCACGCTCATCGCCTCCGGCAAGCGGCCCGACGTCATGGTCATCTCCGGCGAGGGCGCCCAGTTCGTGCACGCCAACAACCTGGTGCTGCCGATCAACAAGTACCTGGACAAGGACGCCGAGGCGAAGACCCTCACGGGCGACATCGCCAAGGGCCTCATCGACGGCTTCACGGTCAAGGGCGACGTCGTCACGCTGACCTACGGCTGGAACGACATGGTCGTCTACTACAACACCGACGTGTTCAAGGCGGCCGGCGTGGAGCCGCCGAAGGCCGACTGGACCTGGTCGGACTTCGAGGCCACGGCCAAGAAGCTCACCGCCGACACCAACGGCGACGGCAAGCCCGACCGCTACGGCTTCACCTGGGCCAGCAACGAGATCTTCCCCGGCATCATGCCCTGGGTGGCCAACGCCGGCGGCAACCTCACCAGCGACGACGTGTGCAAGGCGACGGCCGACACCCCGCAGGTCAACAAGGCCGTGTCGTTCCTGGAGAACCTCATCAAGGAGAACGTCGCCCCGGCCCCGATGCCGATGAGCGACGTGTTCACCCGCTTCCAGAACGGCCAGGTCGCCATGTTCGGCGCCGGGCGCTGGCCCATCGCCACGTTCCTGCCGGCCGGCTTCAAGGCCTTCGACATCCAGCTGTACCCGAAGGGCGACACCTACAAGACGGTCTTCGGCGGCGCCGGGTACCCGATCCTCAAGTCGTCCAAGAACCCGGACCTCGCCTGGGAGTACCAGAAGTTCACGGTCAGCGAGGACATCGAGAAGCAGTACGTGGGCACGCCCGACAAGCCCGGCGACTCGATCCCCTCGCGGCGCTCGCTCGCCCAGACCATCTCCAAGGTCGGCGTCCCGCCCAAGAACTCCGACCTCTACTACGACAGCATCGACAAGTACCCGACGCTCGTGCCGTACCCGGCGCCGGCGAAGTACAGCGCGTTCGAGTCGACCACCCTGCGCCACCTGCAGCTCATCTTCGCCGGCGAGGTCAGCGTGGCCGACGGCCTCAAGAACATGCAGGGCGAGCTGAGCAGCATCGTGACCTGCTGAGATGGCGAGCCTGATGACCCACGGCACCACCCCTCCGGCCGCGGTCGCCCCCGACCCCGGCCGGGGGGTCCCCCGCCGCCGGCGCCGCGACGGGCTCGCCGCGCTGGCCTTCCTGTCCCCGTCGATCGTGACGTTCCTGGTCTTCGTGCTCGCCCCGACGGCGGGCGTGCTGTACCTGAGCTTCTTCGACTGGAACCTGCTCAGCGACGGCGAGTTCGTCGGCCTCGACAACTTCGACCGGCTGGCCCACGACGAGCGGCTGCTCGGCGTGTACGGCTCCACCGCCTACATGGCCGTGGCCATCCTCGCCATCAACGTGGTGGTCGGCCTGCTGCTCGCGGTGCTGCTCGAAACGCGCATGCCCCGCTGGGTGCGCGGCTTCTTCCGGCTGTCCTACCTGTTCCCGTTCGTGGTGTCGGCCTCCGCCGTCGCGCTGATCTGGCGCTTCCTGCTCAACAAGGACCTCGGCCTGGTCAACTGGGCCCTGGGCCTGGCCGGCGTGGACCGCATCGACTGGCTGGGGTCCTCGGACTTCGCGCCGGTCTCGGTGATCCTGGTCAACTCGTGGAAGACGATCGGCTTCTCGATTCTCGTGTACATCGCGGGCCTGCAGGCCATCCCGGACGCGCTCAAGGAGGCGGCGATCGTCGACGGGGCCAACGCCTGGACCCGGTTCTGGCGCATCACGTTCCCGATGCTGTCCCCGACGATCTTCTTCCTGGTCGTCATCAACACCATCAACTCGTTCCAGATCTTCGCCGAGCCGCGGGTGCTCACCCAGGGCGGTCCCGGCGACGCGAGCCGGACGATCGTCGAGTACCTCTACGACCGCGCGTTCGGCGACTTCGACCTCGGCTACGCCTCCGCCATCGGCATCACCTTCATGCTGGTCCTGATCGTGCTCACGGCGATCCAGTTCCGGCTCTCGAGAAGATGGACGTTCTACGATTGAGCCGCATCCTCGCCCGGCTGGCGACGTTCGCGATCCTGATCGTCGCCGCCCTCGCCATCTCGGCGCCGTTCCTCTGGATCTTCCGGGGCGCGTTCTCGGCCTCGGACGCGGAGCTCTACCGGCTGCCGCCCACGTTCGACCCGGACAACGTGACGGGCGCGAACTTCGGCAAGGTCACCGACCAGGTGCCGTACTTCCGGTTCTTCCTCAACTCGATCGTCGTGTCCACCACGATCACGGTCGCGCAGCTCATCACCTGCTCGACGGCCGGCTACGCGTTCGCCCGGCTGCGGTTCCGGGGCAAGGGGGTGCTCTTCGCCGTGGTCATCGGCTCGCTCATGATCCCGATCCAGGTGACGATCGTGCCGCTGTTCCTGGTCATGTCGAAGCTGCAGCTGACCAACACGCTGTGGGCGCTGATCCTGCCCGGCATCTTCAGCGCGTTCGGCATCTTCCTGCTCCGCCAGCACTTCCTCGCGCTGCCCTACGAGCTGGAGGAGGCGGCCAAGCTCGACGGCGCCGGGCACTTCCGGACGTTCGCCCGGGTCATCCTGCCGCTGTCCGGCCCGTCGATCGCCACCCTCGGCATCCTGTGCTTCACGTACTGGTGGAACGACCTCCTCCTGCCGCTGGTCATGATCAGCGACACCGACCGGCAGACCCTCCCCGTGGGCCTGGTCCTGCTGGCCGGCCGGTTCTCCACCGGCTCCCTGGGCACCATCGCGGCCGGCATCGCCATGGCCATCGTGCCCGTGCTGGTCGTGTTCATCGTCGCCCAGCGGTACATCGTGCAATCGATCGCCTCCAGTGGATTGAAGCTCTGACATGGAAAACCTGACCCTGCCCGCGCTGACCTGGTCCGGCGCGACCGCGTTCTGGCACGAGCTGCCCCGCACCCTCACCGCCGGGCTGGTCTGCGTGCTGTCGGCCGCCCCGCTGGCCGCCGCCCTGCTGACCGGCGCACCCCGGGCTCTGGCCTTCGCCGCCGTCCTGCCGATCGCGCTGACCCTCACCGGCCTGGCCGCCTTCACCGCCCCGATCGCCCGCGGCGACGGGACCACCCTCGCGGCGCTGTCCCGGGTCGACCCGGTCCTGGCCCTGCTCCTCTCGGCCGCCGGCCTGGCGCTGCTCGCCCCCTGGGGCGTCGTACCGGCCGCGGCCGTCCTCCTCGTCGGGCCCTACGCGCTCGCATACGGTGCGGTTCGAGGCAGGCGCGGCCTGGCGGCGGCGCGCGGCGGGGTCATCCTCGCCGCGTACCGCCCCGCCTGGGCCCTCACCCTGACCGCCCTCACCGTGCTGGGCGCCTTCGCGGCCGCGGCCTCGGCCGGGGTCCTCGCCCTGGTGGTCGCGCCGCTGCTGCTGACCATCGCGGCCCGCCAGACCACCGCCCTGCTGACCGAGATCGACGCCCTCCAAACCGGCGCGGCCCGGACCGGCGCGGCCCGGACCGGCGCGGCCCGGACCGGCGCGGCTCAGGGCGGCGCGCGGTGATCCCCGAACCGCTGACCGCCCACCTGCCCGACGGTCCGCTCTCCGTCGCCTTGGTCCGCTCCATCGACGACCGCCTGCGCGCCGCGAACCCACCGCCGGCACCGACCACGCGCCCGGCGGTCGTCACCACGGCCGGCGTGCAACTGCGCGTGCACGGCGGCGGCGAGGCGTGCGTGCTGTGGATCCACGGCGGCGGGATGTTCCTGGGCGCGGCCGAGTACGAGGACGCCTTCTGCTGCGACCTCGCCGACCAGCTCGGCGCCGCCGTGGTGGCCGTCGACTACCGGCTCGCCCCCGAGCACCCGCACCCCGCGCCGCTGGACGACTGCCGGGCCGCGCTCGCCTGGTGCGCCGAGCGGTACCGGCGGGTCGTCGTGGCCGGGCGCAGTGCCGGGGGCGGGCTCGCCGCCGCGCTCTGCCTGCTCAACCGGGACCAGAACGGCCCGCACATCGCGGCCGCGCACCTCTGGTATCCCATGCTCGACGACCGGCACGAGACGCCGAGCGCCCGGGAGCTCGCCGACGCGCCCGTGTGGAACCGGCGGCTCTCCGAGCTGGCGTGGGCCGCGTACCTCGGCGGCGAACCGGCCGATCGGTACGCCGCTCCCGCGCGGGCCACCGACCTCGCCGGGCTGCCGCCCACGTACCTCGACTGCGGCGACCGCGACCTGTTCCGCGACGAGACCGCGGACTACGCGCGGCGGCTCGAGGCACAGGGAGTACAAACGCGGCGGTTCGAAATCGAGGGTGGCGTGCACGCCTTCGAGCTGTTCGACCCCGCCGCCGCCATCAGCGTGCAGACCGAGGCGCGGCGGCTCGAGGCGCTGCGGCGGTCGCTGGGCGAGGACTTCCGCACGTGGTGACGATCTACGAGGTGGCGGCCAAGGCCGGCGTCTCCCCCGCCACCGTCAGCCGGGTCCTCAACGGGGCCCGGGTCTCCGCCGAGTCCGAGCGGCTCGTGCGGGCCGCCGCCACCGAGCTCGACTTCACGCCGAACCGGACCGCCCGGCGGCTGCGCGGGCAGCGCTCGGCGGTGATCGGCCTGATCATCCCCGACATCGAGAACCCGTTCTTCACCGCGCTCGCGCGTGGGGTGGAGAACCGGGCCCGGGCCGCCGGGTACTCGGTCGTGCTGTGCAACACCGACGAGGACCCGGAGCGGGAGGCCACGTACATCGACATCGCGCTCGCCGAGCACATGGCGGGCGTGATCCTCGCGCCGGCCGACGACGCCAGCGACGTGAGCCGGCTCGTGGCCAGCCGCCGGCCCGTCGTCGCCGTCGACCGCAGCCTGGCCCGCGCCGACGTGGACGCGGTCACCGTCGACAACCGGGCCGGCGGGCGCTCGGCCGCGGAGTCGCTGTTCGCGGCCGGCTTCACGCGGGTCGCCTGCATCACCGGACCCAGCTCGGTCGAGACCGCGCAGCTGCGGATGGCGGGCTGGCGGCAGGCGGCGGCCCGGCACGCGGGCCCGGCGTACCTGGAGGACCTGCTGCGGTACGCCGACTACCGCGTCGACGGCGGCCGGCAGGCGATGGCCGAGCTGCTCGCGCTGCCCGAGCCCCCGGACGCGGCCGTGGTGGCCAACAACCTCATGGCCGCGGGCGCCCTCGACGCGCTGCACGACGCCGGGCTCGCGCCGCCCGGGTTCGGCCTGGCCGTCTTCGGCGACCTGCCGTTCGCGTCGTTCGGCCGGCGCGGCATCCGCGTCGTCGACGTCCCGGCCCGCGAGCTCGGCGAGACGGCGGCGACGCTGCTGCTGGAGCGCATCGGCGGGGATGCCGGGCCCGCGAAGACCGTCGTCCTGCGCACGAGGGAGCAGACGTGAGCGTGTTTCTGGGCGTCGACATCGGTACCTCCAGCAGCAAGGCCGTCCTCGTCGACGCGCACGGCACCGTGGTGCGCTCGGCGGTGCGCACGCACGCCGTGCAGCGCCCGCGGCCGGGGCACGTCGAGATGGACGGCGCGGTCTGGTGGGACGAGTTCGTGTCCCTGGCCGAGGAGCTCACGGCCGGCGTCACCGTCGCCGCCGTCGGGGTCAGCGGGATGGGCCCGTGCGCGCTGCTGACCGACGCGGACGGGGTTCCGCTGCGCCCGGCCATCCTGTACGGCGTCGACACCCGCGCCACCGCCGAGATCGCCGCACTGACCGAGCGGCTCGGCGGGCCGGACGCGATCCGCGCGCGCTGCGGCTCGGCGCTGTCGTCCCAGGCCGTCGGGCCCAAGCTCGCCTGGGTCGCCGGGCACGAACCGGGGGTCTTCGAGCGGGCCCGAAGACTGTTCATGCCGGCTTCGTGGTTGCAGTACCGGCTGACCGGCTCCTATGTTCTGGACCTCCACTCGGCGAGCCAGTGCACGCCGCTGTTCGACACGCACGCGCTCGCGTGGCACGGGCCCTGGGCGGGGCTGATCGCGCCCGGCCTGGAGCTGCCGGCGCTGGTCTGGCCCGGCGACGTGGCCGGCACCACCACGCACGCGATCGGCGGCATCCCGGCGGGCACCCCGGTCGTCGCCGGCACCATCGACGCCTGGACCGAGGCGGTCAGCGTCGGCGCCCAGCGGCCCGGCGACCTCATGCTGATGTACGGCACCACGATGTTCCTCATCGCGACCGTCGAGGAGGCGCTGACGAGCCCGGTCATGTGGGGTACCGTCGGCGCCTTCCCCGGCACCCGCAACCTGGCCGGCGGGATGGCCACCTCCGGCGCCGTGACCGCGTGGCTGTCCGAGCTCACCGGGGCCGGCTACCCGCAGCTGCTGGCCGAGGCGGAGGCGTCCGGGCCGGGCGCGCGGGGGCTGCTGATGCTGCCGTACCTGGCCGGGGAGCGCACCCCGATCCAGGACCCCGACGCGCGCGGCGTGATCGCCGGGCTGACCCTGTCGCACACCCGCGGCGACCTGTACCGGGCCGCGCTGGAGGCGACCGCGCTCGGCGTGCGGCACAACGTGGCCGCCCTGCGCGAGGCGGGCGCGGACATCCGGCGGGTGGTCGCGGTCGGCGGCGGCACCCAGGGCGGGCTGTGGACCCGGATCGTCTCCTCCGTCACCGGCCTGGCCCAGGTGATCCCGCGGGAGACGGTCGGCGCCTCGTACGGGGCCGCCTACCTGGCCGCCGCGGCGCTCTCGCCAGTGGACATCGACGCCTGGAACCCGCCCGCCGCGATCGTCGAGCCGGACCCGTCGGCGCGGGACGGCTACGGCGAGCTCTACGCGTTGTACCGCGACCTGTACCCGGCCACCAGCACCATCGCCCACACGCTCGCGGCCCGCCAGCGGCTGCTCGCGTGACGTCTCCCGGAGGACCCCTATGAGCACCTACACCCTCCCCGCCGCACCCACCCGCCCGGCCGCCGAGCCGAACACCGCGTACCTCGTCGCCAGCGGCGACCTGCGCCCCGCCGCCAACCGCGCCGGCTGGCCGACCCAGGTCGCGATGGAGGCCGGCCTGACCGCCGCGCTCGCCGAGCTGGGCTGGTCGGTTCGGCGGGCGCACGAGGGCTTCATCTCCAGCCAGCGGATGGGCCTGGAGGTGTTCAAGACGATCCCGCCGGACGCGCCGCTGATCGTGGCCGAGGCGGTCTGGCAGTACTCCCACCACATCCTGGCCGGGCTGCGCACCCACCGCGGCCCGATCCTCACCGTGGCCAACTTCGCCGGCGACTGGCCCGGGCTGGTCGGGCTGCTGGGCGTGAACGCCGGGATGGCGAAGATGGGCACGCCGTACTCCACGCTGTGGTCGGTCGACTTCACCGACGACTGGTTCAAGGCGGGCCTGCGCTCCTGGGTGACGACCGGTTCGGTCACGCACGACACGTCCCACGTGCGGGATCTTCCTTCGTTGGTACCGTCTGAAGAGGTTTCCCTGGGCCGCGCGCTCGCCGGACAGCTGCTGGCCGACAAGGCCATCATCGGCGTGTTCGACGAGGGCTGCATGGGGATGTACAACGCGATCATCGACGACGAGCTGCTCAACCCGATCGGCATCTACAAGGAGCGGCTCTCGCAGAGCGCGCTGTGGGCCGAGATGCAGCGGGTCCCGGACGCCGAGGCGGACGCGGTCGGCGCGTGGCTCGTCGCCAAGGGCATGACGTTCCGGCTCGGCACCGACGAGGCGACCGAGCTGACGGACGCCCAGCTGCGGTGGCAGTACAAGATGTACGTCGCCGCCCTGCGCATCAGCGACGACTTCGGGCTCGACGCGGTCGGCATCCAGTACCAGCAGGGCCTGAAGGACATCTGCCCGGCCTCGGACCTCGCCGAGGGCCTGCTCAACAACGCCGACCGCCCGCCGGTCACCTCGCGCGACGGGGCCCGGGTGCTGTGGGACGGCGCCCCGCTGCCGCACTTCAACGAGGCCGACGAGGGCGTGGCCGTCGACGCGCTCGTCACCAACCGGATCTGGACCGCGATGGGCCTGGACCCGGCGACGACGCTGCACGACGTGCGGTGGGGCGAGGACTACGACGGCACCTTCGTGTGGGTCTGGGAGATCTCCGGCTCGGTCCCGGCGTCGCACTTCGCCACCGGCTACGCGGAGGCCGAGGGCTGGCGGCAGGACCCGGTGTACTTCCCGCTCGGCGGCTCCACCATCAAGGGCATCTGCAAGCCGGGCGAGGTCGTCTGGAGCCGCGTCTTCGTCCAGGGCGGCAAGCTGCACGCCGACCTGGGCCGCGCCTCGGCCGTGTCGCTGCCCGACGAGGAGTCCGAGCGCCGCTCGAAGGCGACGACGCCCGCGTGGCCGATCATGCACGCGGTCCTGCACGGCGTGACCCGCGACCAGTTCATGGCGAGGCACAAGGCGAACCACCTCAACGTCGCCTACGCCCCGGACGCCGCGACGGCGGACAAGGCCCTCCTGGTGAAGGCCGCCCTCCTGGCCGAGCTGGGCGTCGAGGTCCACCTGTGCGGGAATGTGTCGATATGATCATCGAATGACGTCGGTCAAGCAGTTCCAGGTCACCTTCGACTGCGCGGACCCCGAGCGCCTCGCCCGCTTCTGGTGCGAGGTCCTCGGGTACGTCGTCGAGCCGGACGACACCACCGCCTGCGTCGACCCGACGGGGGTCGGCCCGCGCCTCTACTTCCAGCAGGTCCCCGAGGGCAAGGCCGTCAAGAACCGGGTCCACCTGGACGTGCGCGTCGGAACCGGTCTCGTCGGCGCCGAACGCCTCGCCGTCCTGGAGTCCGAGTCCGCCCGGCTGGTCGCCCTGGGCGCGGTGCGCGGCGAACTGCTGATCGCCGACGGCGTCAACGAGTCGTGCCAGAACATGCGGGACATCGAGGGCAACGAGTTCTGCCTCGACTGAGGCGCCGCCTCAGCGCGGGTCGTCGAGTTCGATCAGCTCCAGCAGGTTGCCCTCGCTGTCCTTGAACCAGGCGGCCCGCCCCACCGGCGTCGGCGCGAGCTGCTCGAACTCGACCCCGCGCCCGCGCAGCTCGGCCACCGCCACGTCGAGGTCGCCCACCACGAAGCAGACGATGCAGTGCCGGGCGGCCCCGGCATCGGCCGCGGTGAAGACCACGAAGAGCGACTCCCCGCTGCGGTACAGCAACGAGTCCGGCAGCTCCTGCTCGGGCTCGAGCCCCAGCCGGGTCCGGTACCACTCCCGCACCCGCCCCAGGTCAGCGGCGGGAATCATGGGCCGCATCGATCGCGCACGCAACATCCCGCGCGACTACCCGTCAGCAGCCCCGATATGCGGCCCCTTATGCGGCCCCGATATGCGGCCCCGATATGCGGATCGGCATACCACCGCCGGTGCACCCACGGCTCGACCAGCAGCACCCCGGCCGCGGCCAGCACGGCACACCCGGCGACGGGCCACGCCGGTGCGGTCCACGCGGCGACGATCCCCGCCGCGACGGTGAGCCACGGCCGGATGAGGGTCAGCGGCCCCAGCCCGAGCAGGATGAGGAACGTGGCCGGCCGGCGGGGCAGCGTGAAGTACCCGGCGAGCGTCGCCAGCACCGCGATCGCGAACGGCCCGAGCACCCACAGCATCGCGATCCCGGCCCGGGTGAGCTGGCCGTACCGCGCGGCCGGATCGGACGCGGCGGCCAGCACGGCCCCGAGCACCAGGGCGAGCCCGCCGAGCACGGCCGCACCCGCCGCGAGCCCCCGCCGCATCGCCACGACGTAATAGGCCCGCTTCCGGATCAGCCCGCTGCGCCCCGTCGCCGCCCGATGCCCCGCCAGCGCACCGTCGACGAGCGCGAGAAGCGCAAGCGTCACCGGTACCGCGAAGCCGGCGCTCACCACGGCCGGCGCGCCGGCGCGGTCTCCCCGACCAGGTGGCGCGCCTCCCGCCCGAGCGCCGCCCGCACCGCCGGCCAGTGCTCGGGCCGCACGCCGAGGATCGGCCGCACGGACGCGCAGAACGGGTTGCTGTGCCGCATCGGCCGGTACAGCATCGGCACCGGCCCCCGCCGCCGACCGCGCCGCGCTCATGAGCTCATGATCGGAGTGCGCCCGCCGCGCCGACGCGACCCCGTCGTGCCGGCCCAGCGGCTCACGCATCCGCGCCCGATGGAACATCCACGCGTCCACCGGAGCCAGCCGGGTGGCCGCGATGTCGAAGTGGCAGTAGGCCCTGACCCCGGTGCCGGCCTGGGCCCGGAAGAACGCGCCCAGCTCCTCGCCCCGCAGGTGGTGCAGGACGCCGCTGGAGATGTACACCGTCGCGGTGTCCTTGAGGTCGAACGCGTCGCCGAGCACGAACCGGCACTCGAGCCCTTCCGCCGCGGCGAGCCGGCGCGCCTCGCCGATGAGCGCGGCGTTGAAGTCGACCCCGCACAGCTCCGCGTCGATGGTGTTGGCCGCGAGGGTCCCGGTGGCCGCGAGCCACCGGATCGCGTAGCCGATCCCGCACCCCACGTCGACCACCCGCGCCCGCTCGCCCGGCCGCGTGACGGCCCGCAGTACCGGCACCAGCAACTCGGCCAGCTGGTCGGCGATGCGCAGCTCCTCGTTGAGCCGCTGCAGCTCGGTGTGCGTCCGCACGAGGATCCGGTCCACCGCCGCGGCGTCGAGCACGCCGTCGTGGTGCGGAAGCCGCCGGACGATCCGCGCGCCCCGCCGATCCCCGGCCGCGCGCAGCGCCGCGAGGACGGCATCCCGGTGGACGGGCAGCGCCGCCCCGGACGCCAGGTCGTGCCGCACGATGAGATCGGAGATCTCCAGGACGGTCACGCCGGGCCGACGAGCCGCTGCAGGGCCGCGTGGGCCGGTGGGCCCCAGGTGGGCTTGCCGCCGGGTTCGCCCTTGTCGCCCGCGTCGCCGATGAGGATGCCGCTCAGCGCCCGCGTCACCGCGCACCCCCGCGCGCGGCGCAGCATGGCGTCGTCCACGCCCGGACCGTAGGCCGCGTGGAAGGCGTCCATAGTGTCGCCGGACAGCAGCAGCCACGCCGAGGCCAGGTCGTAGGCGGGATCGCCGGCGCACAGGTCGCCGAAGTCGATGATCCCGCCGATCGTGCCGTCCGTGGTGAGCACGTTCGCCGGGTGCAGGTCCGCGTGCAGCCACATCGCCGGGCCGGTCCACGGCGGCGCGGCCACCGCGTCGGCCCAGACCGCGCGGACGGCGTCCGGGTCCTTGACGAGCCCCCGCTCGACGGCCTCGGCCAGCCCGCTCTCGACTCCGTCGGCCAGCTCCGCCAGTGGCCCGCCCCGCCCGCGCCCCGGCGGTGCCTCCTCCGGGGCCGGCTGGTGCAGGGCCGTCAGGAACGACGCCAAGGCAAGGGCGGCATCCGGGTACCGCGTGACCGGCGCCTGATCCGCCGGCGCGCCCGGCACCCAGGTCGTGATGATCCACGGGCGGGGGAAGCGGTCCGACGGCTCGCCCATCCGCTGCGGGACGGGAACCGGCAGCGGCAGCGCGGGGGCCAGCGCCGGGACCCACACGTACTCCTTGTACAGCAGCGCCTCCGCGAACGCGGTCGCCCACGGCAGGCGGACGGCCAGGTCGTCGCCGAGGCGCCACAGCTGGTTGTCCCAGCCGCGGGCACCGAAGCGCACCGGGCGGCCGGCCAGGTCGGGGTGCTGCTCGCGGACCAGGGCGTGAACGAGGTCGGCGGTGATGTCGAGCTCGGCGTGGGTCACGCCGAGCAACACTAGTCAGGTCTGCCCGTCCAGGAGGTCCGCGATCTGCAGCATGCGCGGGTCGGCGGTCAGCTCCTCCAGCTTGAGCGGCAGCGGGATGCGCCAGTTCGGGTACTGCTGCGACGTCCCCGGCAGGTTCGGCTGGCGGGGTTCGCCCAGGACGTCGTACGGCGACGCCAGCAGGATCCGGCACGGCGTGCGGGTCAGCAGCCGGTGCATCGCGACCACCAGCTCGGCGTCCGTGCTCTCCCGCGTGGCCAGGCCCTCGGCCGAGAGCAGGTCCAGCAGGGCGAGGCGGTCCTGGGTCGCCGCCGCCTCCTCCTCGGGGACCGTGCGGGTCAGGACGCCGGCCTCGGCGCGGGCGCGGATGTGTTCGCCGGTCAGGAAGCCCGTCGCGGTCGGCAGGTCGTGGGTGGAGATGCTCGCCATGGCGTTCGCGGGCCATCGGGCCGGCGGGATGAAGCGGCCGTCGTCGTCGCGGGTGAACCACAGGACCGCGGAGCCGAGGATGTTGCGGGCCTGCAGGGTCTCGGTGACGATCGGCTCCACGGTGCCGAGGTCCTCGCCGACCACGACCGCGCCGGCGCGGACCGCCTCCTCGATCAGGACGCCCAGCATGGCCTCGGGGTCGTAGTGCACGTAGGCGCCCTGCGCGGCGCCGTGCTCCGGCGGGATCCACCACAGCCGCCACAGGCCGGCCACGTGGTCGACGCGCAGGCCGCCGGCGTGCTCGAAGATGCCGCGCAGCAGCGCGCGGTACGCCTCGTAGTCCGTCGCCGCCAGCCGGTCCGGGCTCCACGTGGCGAGGCCCCAGTCCTGGCCCTGCTGGTTGAACGCGTCCGGCGGGGCGCCGACCTTGGCCCCCGGCGCGAGGACGTCCTGCAGGGTCCAGGCGTCCGCGCCGCCGGGGTCGATGCCGACGGCCAGGTCGTGCACGATGCCGACGGCCATGCCCGCGGCGGCCGCGTTGGCGGTGGCGAGCTGCTCGGCGCAGCGGCGCTGGAGCCAGACGTGGAAGGCGGCGCGCTGCGGGTCGGCGGCGGCGTACGCGGCCGGGCCCGGGCGGCGCAGCTCCTCCGGCCAGCCGCGCCAGTCCACGCCGTGCACCTCGGCCAGCGCCGTGTAGGTGGCGAAGTCGCGCAGGGCCGGGTCGATGTCCGAATTATCCGACCAATCCGCAAAAAGCGCCTGAAGCGCCGCACGCTTCGCGCGCCACACAGCGTCGTAGTCGATCAGGTCCAAGGTCGGAGGGCGCAGGGCGTCGACAGCAGCACGAAGATCAGCAGAACCGTTCTTGTACTCCGGGAGATCCTCGACACGCAGATACACCGGATTCACGAAGCGGCGCGACGACGGCGAATACGGCGACGACGGCATCGGATCGACCGGCGCCACCGCGTGCAACGGATTGACCAGGATCGCCCCGGCGCCGGTCAGCGAGGCCCAGCGCGCGAACGCGGCCAGGTCCGCGAAGTCCCCGACGCCCCAGGATCCGGCGGAGCGCACGCCGTACAGCTGGATCATCCATCCCCACGTGCGCGGGACCTCGGGCAGCGCGATCGGCGCCGCCACCGGGGTGTGGCCGGCCGTGCGCGGCTCGAGCAGCGCCATGACCGCCCGCACGACGTCGGGGTCGATGTCGACGCGGCGGTGGCCGGCCGTCTCGTACCAGGTGGCCACGCCCCGGGCCGCGGCCTGCGCCGCCAGCGAATCTTCAGACACGCGGCAGTCTTACCCCACGGGGGCGTCGGCGACACGATCGCGCAGCACCAGGCTCGGCACCTGCTCGGCCCCGACGAGCTGCAGCGCCTGCCGGACGCCGCGCGAGCAGCGCACGACGGTGCGGTGGTACGGGCGGGAGGCCGCGAAGCGCACGATGTGCCCGGCCCCGGCCGCGTCGACGAAGCTCAGCTCGCTGGCGTCGAGCATGACCACCGAGTCGGCGCCGGCGACGAGTTCGAGGATCGAGGGCAGCGACTCGGTGTTGGACGCGTCGAGCTCGCCGGTGAGGCGCAGGTGGGCGCCCCAGCCGCCGAGCGTGAAGCCCAGCAGCGGGCCCGGGTGGACGGCGCCGATGCGGGCGAGCAGCTCCTTGCCGAAGCGGCGGCGGTCGTACAGGCACAGGCCGGTGACGCGCGGGTCGCCGAAGAAGCGGTTCACCTGGTGCTCGTAGGCGAACAGGTCAGCCGGGGTCCAGGCGGGCCGGTCGGTCCAGCGCATCTCGCCGGCCAGGGAGATCGCGGGCCAGTCGCCGCCGAGCGTGTCGCCGGCGAGGCGGCCGAGCAGGTCGAGCATGTCCGCGACGCCGAACAGCGGGCCGCCGAACAGGGGGCCACCCAGGGAACCGCTCATACCGGTGCCGAAGCGCAGGGTGGTGAACTGCCCGGGCGCGGCACCGCTCACGGCGGTGCCGAGCGCCCGCTCCAGGTCACCCGAGTCGGTGTCCAGGAAGATCACAACGCGGTGACCTGCGGTGACAGCGCGTTGCGCGAAGCCCGTCAGCAGCTCGCGGATCTCGTCGTCACTTGAGTAAGCGAGCGTGACGTGCCTGCCGAACAACGCCGCCCCAAGCTCCCGCACGGGGAACACATTACGACGTGAATAAGCGTGTCGAAATTGCCTGACGGATGAATGCCCGACTTGTATTACTCAACCCTGCGGCGCGTCGCTACTCAACGAAAGAATCGTCAGAGCCGCGGCGCGTCGTCGGCCTTGTCGTCGGCCAGCGCGGCCGGGCCGATGATCAGCGGGTCGGGGGTGCCGACGAGCTCGACGTCCTTGTTGTCGTACGAGAACCGGGTCAGCACGTGCCGCATCGCCTCGAGCCGGGCCCGCTTCTTGTCGTTGCTCTTCACGACCGTCCACGGCGCGTCGGCGGTGTCGGTGTAGAAGAACATCGCCTCCTTGGCCTCCGTGTAGTCGTCCCATTTGTCCAGGGAGGCGAGGTCCATCGGGGACAGCTTCCACTGCCGGACCGGGTCGACCTGGCGGATCAGGAACCGGGTGCGCTGCTCGTTCTTCGATACCGAGAACCAGAACTTCACCAGCTTGATCCCGGAGCGCACGAGCATCCGCTCCAGCTCGGGGGCCTGGCGCATGAACTCCAGGTACTCCGCCCGGTTGCAGAAGCCCATGACCCGCTCGACGCCGGCCCGGTTATACCAGGACCGGTCGAACAGGGCGATCTCCCCGGCCGCGGGCAGGTGCTGGACGTAGCGCTGGAAGTACCACTGCGTCGACTCGCGCTCGCTGGGCTTCTCCAGCGCGACGACCCGGGCCCCGCGCGGGTTGAGGTGCTCCATGAAGCGCTTGATCGTGCCGCCCTTGCCGGCCGCGTCGCGCCCCTCGAAGAGCACGACCAGCCGCTCGCCGCGCTCCTTGATCGTGTTCTGCAGCTTCAGCAGCTCGATCTGCAGCAGGCGCTTGGTGCGGTCGTACTCGTCGCGCGTGATCCGCTCGTCGTAGGGGTAGTCCTCCCGCCAGGTGTCGACGGGCTGACCGTCCTTGCGCAGCAGCACCGGATCGTCGTCATCGTCGTCCTCGACGAGGTAGTCGTCGAGCGAGAGTTCCGTCATCCCTTCGTGGTACCCCAAGCCCCGGCATTTGACCACTGCCGGGGCTTGAACAGCGCCTTACAAGATCACGCTCACTGGTACCCGCGGATCTCCTTGAACGCCCCCGGCAGCGATCCCGTCCGGGCATCGAACGTCTTGCCTCCGGTCAGGTCCGCGATCTGCTGCATCTCGGCGACGTTGCCCTCGCCGAACAGGATCGTGAACACCGGCACCTTGGCCAGCTGCGGCACCCGCGCCTTGAACGCGTCGAGCCGGGACCCGGCCGTGACCTCGCCGTCGGTCAGCAGGACGATCGAGGTGAACCGGTCGGGGTCCTCCTTCGCGAGGGCCGCGGCCTGGTCGAAGGCGACGAACAGCGCGTCGTAGATCGCGGTGTCCCCGCTGACCTTGAGCCCGCCGGCGTACCCGCGGATCTGGTCGAGCGTCGGCTGGAAGTTGCCCTCGGGGATGTCGAACCGGCTGACCTGCCCGGGCTTGGTGCTGAACGGGATCATGAGCACCTGCTCGCGGCCGTTGAACCGGGTGAACTGCCCCGACAGGCTGCTGTCGGCGCCGGTCAGACCGGTCAGCGCGCTCTTGAGCCCCTCGATCCGCTCGCCCTTCATCGAGCCGGACAGGTCCAGCACGTAGATGGTCCGGGCGGGCTTGCGCAGCGCGTCGCCGAAGGCCCCGATGAGCGCGTTGGCCGCCTCCAGCTTGCCGGGGAACGGCAGCTCGGGCAGGGACCCGCCGCCCTTCGGGCCGAAGTCCGGAGCCAGCTGCAGATTCGGTACCGCCGGTCGCCGCCACGTCTTCGCCATGATCTCCTTCTGCACGCTGGGACGGCGCAGATAGTCGGCGATGGCGGCGTAGTTCGTCTTGGTCTGCTCGTTGACCCCGGCCAGCAGGGTCAGCGGATAGTCGGCGGTGACGACGCCGTCGGACGGGTACACGACGGTGAGCTTCTCCGGCAGCTTCCCGGAGGCGTTGAGCGACAGCAGGACGGACTCGTAGTTCACCAGGCCGTCGACGGCGTGGTCGTTCTTCTCGGCCGCGTTCTTGGCGAACGAGTCGGCGAGCCAGCCCGACGAGCCCGAGGTGAGGTTCTGCCCGGCGAAGAAGGCCCGCAGCCGCGGGGTGAGCGGGGCGATCTGCTCGGCGTTGAGCGCGGCGCCGGTGCCGGACAGGGCCGCGGCCACCCCGACGAGCGCGGAGAAGCCGGAGTTGGAGCTGGCCGGGTTGGTCATGCCGTAGGTGAACTTGTGCTCGCCGGCCGCCACCGCGATCTCCGACCAGGTCGGCCGGTGGTCGGTCCAGCCCAGCTGCTTGGCCACCGACTCGCGCAGGCCCAGCACGACCGGGGAGGTCGCGACCTTGGTGGCGGTGCCGATCTTGTCGCCGGCGCCTGGGTGCAGCTGGAGGTACCGGTTGCTGGCGAACCAGATCGCGTCGAAGTTCTTGGCCGCGTTGCCCGACACGACGTTCTCGACGCCGTCGAGCGTGCCGGTGGCCTGCAGCTTCACCTCGACCCCGGTCGCCGCCTTGGCCGCGTCCAGGATCGGCTGCAGGTCGGTGAGCTCGCTGGAGGCGAGCACGCGCAGGGTGCCGGAGCCCTTGAGGTAGGGCCCCTCGGTCTCGCCGGGCTTGGCCGCGGTGCCGGCGCCGTCGGAGCCGGTGCACGCGCCGAGCAGGAACGTTGCCGCCACCAGGGCGACCGCGAACCGCCTCATGCCATCTTCTCCTCGAGCTTGGTCAGCAGGTCGTGCTGGGTCTGGTAGTCGGGGTCGGGCACGGCGCCGGCGATCGAGTCCGGCAGCGCCGCGTCGCCCGGGCGGACCTTGGCGAACACGGGCGCGGTGAGGGTGCTGTCGGCGGTGCGGAAGCCGTGCTTGGCCGCGAGCCGCTGCAGGTCGTGATCGGTGGCGAGCAGGTTGGCGACCGTGAGCCCGGCCGGGGTGAGCGGGACGACGGTGTGCTCGCACACGAGGGTCGGCGTGGGGTACAGCAGCGTCTGCCCGTTGCTCAGGCCCTGGTTGACGGCGTGGTCGACGAACTGGGCCTCGTAGATGAGCACCATCGGCGCGAAGTCGGTCCCGCGGCGCAGGTAGCTCTCGAAGGGCTCCTCGCTGGTGGTGTCGACGGCGCCCTGGTCGGTGAAGAGCTTGGCCGTGGCGTTCAGGTCGCCGCCGGTGACCTGGTTGAGCAGCGTGGCGTACATGGCGGCGGAGTTGGAGTCCTCGGGCCGGGTGGTGGCCACGAGCACGTTCTGGGCCACCGGCCGGGTGGTGTTGCCCGGGATGTCGGTCCACTTGAGGTTGCGCCGGTTGGCGTCGACGAGCGCCTTGAGGTCGAGCCGCCAGACGTTCGCGGAGTCGCGGCCCGCGAGCTTGGCGCTCTGCAGCAGGTCGACGATCGGCTGGAAGGTCGCGATCGCCAGGGGCGAGGAGAACACGACCACGCTCGCCCCGGCGGGCTTCGCGTGCTGCTCGATCTCCTGCGCCGCGGCCTTGCTGCTGGGGAACGCGAAGTCGTAGCCGCCGGTGCGCGAGGGCATCTGCCGGGACCCGACCCCGTCGGCCCGCACCGACCAGCCGTGCCTGGCCAGGGCGGCCTTGACCTCGGGGTCGGCGAAGTACGCCAGCTTCTCCGAGCCGACGATCGCGGTGAGCTGCTTGGTGTCGCCCGATCCGCCCGCGGCGCCGCGGCCGAGCAGGTGCCCGGCGACGGCGCCGATGACGACCAGCACGACCACCAGGACGATCAGGGGTCCGGTCCGCTTCACGGCCCCGATTGTGCCCTATCGAGGCAAGCACCTTCCGTCAATGTCCTGTTGGTGGCGTGTTTACTTCGTCCACTGTGGATGGTGGCCCGACCTGGTGTCGGACATGCGACGCCGCTTCCGTCCGCGTGCCGGTTGCGTCACCGTGCGTCGCGCCACCGCCCTGAACTGCGGGGAATGCACCATCCGAACGGCCGAGCCTGCGCGCCGACCGGCTGACCGGCGGCAGAATCCGTTCCGCTCGATGTCATACTTGCCCGCGGCCAGGGGGAGGGTGGCGAAAATGGGTAGGCATCAGGCGGGAAGCCGCTCGGTGGGGGCGATCCTGCGCGTCGTCGGGCTCGTGCTCGCCGTGGGCCTCGTCGCGGGCGCCGGCTGGTACGCCCTGCACCGCGAGAACGGCTCCCAGGACGGCGCGAGCTGCGCGACCACCCTGCGGGTCATCACCGCCTCCTCGTTCACCACCGTCGTCTCGGCCGCCGGGCGCGAGCTGCGCACCGGCCCGGACTGCGTGCTGCTGGACGTCACCACCGCCGACGGGCGCCCCGCGGCCGGGCAGCTCAGCCAGCTCAGCGCCGACGTGTGGATCCCCGACGACGCCGCCTGGGCCACCATCGCCCCGCCCGGGCTGCTGGTCGCCACCGACAAGGACAACCCGGCCAAGCGGGACACCGGAGCCGGCGAGACCCTCGCGACCAGCCCGATCTACATGGTCACCGACGGCCCGACCGCGAACAAGATCAAGGCCGGCGAGGGCGGCGGCTGGCTGTCCCTGGCCGGGCTGCTGGACAACAAGAACTCCGGCGTGCGGCTCGTCGTGCGCGACCCCTCGCTGTCCGGCGACGGCCTGGTCGCGGCCGGGGCCGTGGGCGAGGCGGTCTGGCTCAAGCAGGGCATGGACGCCTCCTCACTGGCGCTGAACAGCACGCTCGCGGCGACCCGCACCGTCAACCACGACCTGGCCGCGACGCCGGACGTGGCCGGCGAGGTGGGGCTCGTGCCGGAGTACGCGCTGCTGCCGATCATGAACCTCGCGCAGAACCGGACCTATCTCGCCGGGGCGGACAATACGGCGCTCATGCGGTACACCTGGCTGCCCTCGGCTTCTGCGGCTCGGGACCCCGAGCGCGTGGCGGCGCTGCAGAAGCTGCTCGCCGCCTTCAAGTCGGCCGCCGTGCGCGACGCGATGAACGTGGCCGGCCTGCGCGCCCCCGGCGGCCCGCGGCCGAAGTTCGAGGGCGGCGACACGCTGCCGGAGCCCACCGCGAAGCCGTTCGACGTGCTGCAGGCCCACCACGTCCAGCACGTCTTCGCCACCTGGGACCCCGAGGACCGGCGCAGCAACCTGCTCATCGCGGTGGACATCGCGGGCGCGACCACGGGCTCGGGCGGCTCGACGCCGAGCGGCGGCCCGGCCGGCAAGCAACCGCCGATCGAGGTCCTCAAGGCCGGCTGCCGCGTCGTGGGCGACCTGATGCCGGTCGGCTCCCGGCTCGGCCTGTGGGAGATCAGCCCCGGCCAGCCCGGCGGGTACCGCAAGCTGCTGCCCACCGACCGCCTCGACGACACCTCCCGGGCCGCCTTCACCCGCTCGGTCAGCACCCTGACCACGCACAAGGCGGGCGCGGGCCTGCTGGACACGATCGTCGCGGGGTACCAGTCGGTGCGCGACGACTGGCACGACGACATGTTCAACCAGGTCTTCATCCTGACCGACGACGCCAACAAGGACAGCGCGAACGCCCAGGCCGTGGCCACGATGGTGCAGAAGCTCAAGGACCTGCAGGACGAGGAGCGCCCGGTCACGATCAGCATCGTCGTGCTGGGCAAGAAGGACGCCGCCGACCGGCTCAAGGCGGCCCTGGCCACGCTCGGCGCCGGCACGTACGTCGACAACGCCCAGAGCGCCGAGGACGTCCAGGCCGCCTTCATCCACGTCGTGGCGGGCGGCCTGCACGAGTAGCTGTTTTTCCTAAAGCTCGAGCGGCGCCGTGAAGGAGAACGCCGCGTCGAGGTGCGCGGCGAGCGCCGGCCCGCCCCACCGGGCAAGGTTCGCGTGGAACGCGACCAGGTCCCGGTGCACCCCGCGGAGCAGCGAGGCCAGGTGCGCCGGCTCCAGCTCGATGCGCGGCCCGGCGAACGGCGGCTTGTTGTCCGGCGACCCGATGTCCTCCCACACCGTGATCGTCCGCTCCTCGAACGACAGTTGCGGGGTCGGATCGTGCCCGAGCCAGGGCGACCGGCGCTCCCGCACGTCCGTGACCCACTCCCGCCAGTCCTCGAGCCCGCAGCAGCACCCCGGCACCACCTCGGTCACACCGTCGGTGAGGATCAGCCCGCCGCAGACGATCAGATGCTCGGCGGCCACCAGTTCCCCGGGAGCCGACTTGTTGTAGTCGGCCACGATCGCCACGAACTGCCCGATCTCCTCGTCGCCGCAGCTCCCGTCGAGCGTGAGCCAGGACTCGCGCGTCTCGACGACCGCCCGCAGCGTCACGCTCACGAGCCGATTCTGCGTCCCGGCGGGCGCTGTTGTCACGTGCCCGGCCCTCGTACCGTTGACGTGTGGAGCAGGCGCCGTACTTCTTCATCAGCTACGCCACCGACGGCGGCGGCCTCGACGACGACCTGGTCCGGCGGTTCTTCGCCGACCTGAGCGAGGAGGTCCGGGTCCGCACGGGGCTGTCGAGCCGGGCCGGCGTGGGCTTCCTCGACGCCGATACGCTGCGGGTCGGCGCGACCTGGACGACGGAGCTCTTCACCGCCCTGTCGACGTCCCGGACGTTTCTGGCCCTGGTGTCCCCGCGCTATGTGCACTCCGAGTGGTGCGGCCGCGAGTGGTCGCTCTTCGCCGAGCGCACCGCCCGCCATCAGCCGGAGACCCCTGCCCCCGGTGCCGCGTTGATCCCGGTGCTCTGGACCCCGCCGAGGGACTTGCCGCCGGTCGTCGCCGAGCGCCAGCTCTTCACGGACGAGTTCAGCGAGTCGTACCGGCGCGGCGGCATGCGGCAGCTGATGCGCCTGCAGCGGAACCGGGACGAGTACGTGGCGTTCGTGAGCGCACTCGCCGAGCACATCATCGAGGTGGCCACGGCCGACCCGGTTCCGGCGGCCGCCGTGCGGGACTGGGAGACGGTCCGCAGCGCCTTCGTGCCCGGCACGCGGGTGTCGACGCCGCGCGATGCGCAGGCGGTCGTCGAGGCCGTGTTCGCGGCGGCCGGCCGGTCGCCGGACTCGGCCTGGATCTGCCGGGGGCCGCGGACGACCGCGCGCGACCTGCGCGGGCTGCGTGAGCGTATGCCACCCGACCGGCCCTGCTACCTGGTCTACGAGGGCGACCTCACCCCGGACGCGGAGCACCAGCTCGACCTGCTGCGGGTGGGCGGCCGGCCGGTGGTGACCGTGCCGGTACGGGCGCTGCGCGCGGCGCTCGCCGACGGGCGGGAGGCGACCTACCTCAACGAGCTGGAGCGCACCTACGGCAGCCGGGACAACCTGTTCGACACCAAGAACGCCCTCACCGACGAGCGGTTCCTGTTCGGCCGGGACGCCCTGCTCAACACGATCGGCAGCGCGCTCAAGCGGGACGAGCACGTCCTGGTGACCGGGCTGCGGAAGGTCGGCAAGACGAGCCTGCTCAACGTGCTGCGCCAGCACCTCGTCGACCAGCCGGTCTGCACCGTCGACCTGCAACGCTTCGACCGCCACCACGACGACTGGCCGGTCGAGCTCTTCCACCTGATGCTCAAGTCGTTCGACCGCTGGGGCGCGGCCGAGCGGGGGCACTGGCCGTTCACCCCGGCCCGGCCCGGCACGGTGACCGAGCTGGAGGCCGAGCTCGAGCGCCGGATCGAGCACCTGGGCACGCCGGTACGGATGACCGTGATCCTGGACGAGCTGGAGCGGGTGTTCCCGGGGCCGGGCGAGACGCACGCGGCCCGCCAGTGGATCCGGGCCGCGGGCGCGCTGCGGGTGCTCGCCCAGGGCGACCGCCGGCACGTCGCCCTCGTCGGCGCCGACCTGCGGCCGGTGGTGACCCGGGAGAACCTGCTCGGCCCGGCCGGCACCAACCCCTGGTTCAGCTTCCTGCAGGAGCGGCCGCTGCCGCTGCTGGACCGGACCGCCCTCGACGACATGGTCCACTCGCTCGCCGGCGAGATGGGCGTGGACAGCGTCGACGGGGCGTTCACCGACGAGCTCTTCCAGCTCTCCGGCGGGCACCCGTCGCTCGCCCGGACGCTCGCGGGCGAGGCCTACCGGCGGCGCGCCGTCGCCACCCGCCTGTCCGGCCGGGACCTGCGCCTGGCGCTCGACCGGCTGGACGACAACGACGAGGTCGGGTACTTCCTGCGCAACAACCTCTGGCAGCTGACGACCGGCGCGGAACAGCGGGTCCTGCTGGCGCTGGCCAGGGTGACGGCGGGGGCGCCGCCGGGTCGTGCCGCGGAGCGGGGCGCCGCCGAGGCGGCCCTGCACGCCCAGGGCATGCTCGACGGCGACCGCATCCGGATCGGGCTGCTGGACCGCTGGCTCCGCGACGGTGCGGCATGAACCCGCTGCTGTCGCCGGACCTGTTCGTCGGGCGGGACGACCAGCTCGGCCAGGTCGGCTCCCTGCTGCGGCAGGGCCGCTCGACCCTGCTGATCGGCGGCCGCCGGGCCGGCAAGACCACCCTCGTGCGGCACCTGTCCGCCGACGGCGTGCAGCGCAACCTGATCCGCACCGACGCCGCCGGCTGGGACCTCACCACCGAGGCCACCGCCCTCGGGGCCCTGCGCGGCGCCCTGGAGCACCGGCCGGAGACCGCGCACGGGCGGGCCAGCCGCAACGAGGTGCTCGACGGGCTGGCCGGGATCCGCCCGGTGGCCCTGGTCATCGACGAGGCCGACCGGCTGCTGCAGACCGGATGGGGCCCGGGCTTCTACTCGTTCCTACGCTGGCTCGACGACACCCACCTGCGCACCGACATCTCGCTGCTGCTGGTCGGCGGGCCGGCGCTGGTCCTGTTCCGCGACCCCGACGACCGGGGCTCCCCGCCGCTGAACACCGCCGAGGTGCGCTACCTCGACCCGCTGCGCGGCGAGGCGGTGGAGTACCTGAGCGACCTCGCCGCCGAGCCGGCCCACGAGCGCGTCCTCGACCTGGCCGGCGGCCACGCCTGGCTCACCACCCGCCTGCTCGCCGAGGTCTGGGAGGGCCAGTCCCTGGACGACGCGGCCGACATCGTCTTCGACCGCGCGCTGTCCACGTTCCGCTCGTGGCGCCAGCAGCTCGGGCCCGACGGCATGTCCATGCTCGACGGCTTCCCGGCCGAGGGGCTCTCGCGGGCGGCCGCCAAGTCGCCCCCGTGGTCGCGGCACCGGCAGGCGGCCCGGCTGGCCCGGTGCGTCGGCGCGCTGCGCCTCGACGGCGAGCGCCTGCTGCCGGGCCCGCGGATGTTCTTCGACTGGCTGGCCCACCACAGCGCGGCGGACGTGGTGTGGGACATCGCGATCTCGTACGCGTCGGAGGACGAGGCCCTCGCCCGCCAGCTGCACGCCCAGCTCCGCACGAGCTTCAGCGTGTTCTTCGCGCCGGAGACCGGCGGGCAGCTGTGGGGCACCGACCTCGAGCACGTCCTGCCCAACACGTACGGCGCGCAGAGCCGGTACGTGCTCGTGCTGTCGACGCCCGCGTACGTCGCGAAGTACTGGACGCGGCTGGAGTACGACTCGGTCGCCCAACGCCATCCGGACCGGATCCTGCTGCTGGACATGGGGCAGCTGCCCGCCGACCTGCCCGCCGGGCTCGTGCGCCGGGGGTCGAGCCCGGCCGAGCTGGTCGGGCTCGTGGACGCGCTGCGGGCCAAGCTCGCTCAGTGATCGCGGGGCTGGACCTCGGTCACGGTGATCTCCTTGAGCCACTCGCCGTCGGGGCGCTCGTGCTGCCGCATGTGCTCGGCCTGGACGGCGCCGATCGGGCCCTTCTCCGGGAAGCGGGTGGCGTCGTACGTGACGATCGTGGCCGGGCCCGAGTCCAGCCACGACGACGGGTCGAGGCCGTACGCGTCCATGGCCGCGAACACGCCGCCGCCGCTGGAGTCGACCAGGGGGTACTCGTCCTCGAACGGCAGCGGGTCGCCGATCGCCATGCCCGCGGTCATGCTCGCGTGCTGCACGAAGACGTGCCGCAGGAGCTCGCCGGCGCGGGCGACGGTCAGCCAGTACGAGCCGGAGACCGTCTCCGCGCCCGCCCCGACGACCGTGCCGAGGGCCCGCGACGCGGCGACGATCAGGTCGGGGTCGCTGGAGAGGATCATCGAGGTGTCGAGCAGGTACCCCTTGCCGCTGCCGCCGCCGAGCAGCATCTCGAACTCGCCGGGGTCGATGTCGGCGTCCTCGACGCGCTCGACGCGCTCGCCGATCTCGAACTCGCCGGTGTGCCGCAGCAACTCCTCCAGCAGCGCGTCGGGGTCGGCGGTGGCGACGACGTACCCACAGTGCAAGCCCATGCGCAGCACCCTAGTGCGCGGGCCGCCGCTGCGCCGTCCCGTGCCACTGCCGCCAGAGCCGGGCGTACGGGCCGTCGCGGGCGATCAGCTCGTCGTGCGGGCCGAGCTCGATGATCCGCCCGGCGTCCATGACCGCGATCCGGTCCGCGTCGTGGGCGGTCTGCAGGCGGTGGGCGATGGCGATGACCGTACGGTTGTGCAGCACCGCCGCCAGCGCCCGTTCCGCCGCGCGCGCCGCCCGCGGGTCGAGCAGGGCGGTCGCCTCGTCGAGGATCACCGTGTGCGGGTCGGCGAGCAGCACCCGGGCGAGCGCGAGCTGCTGGGCCTGGGCGCCGGTCGGCGGGTGCGCGCCGAGGTCGGCGCCGAGGTCCAGGGCCCAGTCGGCGCCGACCGTGCGCAGCGCCGCGGCCAGCCGCTCGTCGGGGGCGGGCACGATCAGGTTGTCCCGGACCGTCTCCCGGAACACGTGGTGCTCCTGCGTCACCAGCACGACCTGCCGGCGCAGCACGTCCGGCGGCAGCCCGGCCACGGCGGCCCCGCCGACGGTGACCGTGCCGGTGCGCGGCCGGTCGACGCCCGCGAGGAGCCGGCCCAGGGTGGACTTGCCGGCGCCGGAGAGCCCGACGACGGCCAGCCGCTCGCCGGGCTGGACGGTGAGGTCGACCTCGTGCAGGACGTCCGGGCCGCCGGGGTACGCGTAGCTGACCCCGCGCACCTCGATGCGATCCCCGTCGGGGCGGGCGGTGGGGTCGGCGGGCACAGGCGGTACAACCGCGAGCCCTTCGACCCGGGCGAAGGAGGCACTGCTGCTCTGCAGCTGCTCGAGCCAGATCAGGATGGCGTCCATCGGCCCGATCAGCTGCCGCAGGTAGAGCGTGGCCGCCACGACGGTCCCGAGCGAGGCGCGATCGCCGAGGTAGAGCAGCCCGCCGAGGAGCAGCACGAGCACGACGGGAACGTTGTAGGACCCCTCGGCCGCCGGGAAGTAGACCGACCGCAGCCGCAGCGTCGCCAGGCGGCTGCGCCGGGTGCGTCCGATCGCGGCCCGTCCCGCCGCGAGCCGGGATTCCTGCAGACGAAAGGCTTCGACGGTACGGGCACCCGCGGCCGTCGCCGCCAGTTCCTCGGCGAGCTGCGAGTTGGCCGCGCCCTCCTCGAGGTACGCGGTGCGGGCCCGGCGCAGGTACCAGCGCCCGGTGACCGCGATGCCGGACAGCCCGAGCAGCCCGGCCACCCCGAGCAGCGGGTCGAGCACCAGCACGGCCGCGACCAGGAACAGCGCCTGCGACCCGGCCAGGAACACGGCCGGCAGCACGTCGCGCAGCGTCCCGGCGACCGCGTCGACGTCGGTCGTCCCGCGCGCGGCCAGGTCCCCGGCCGGCACCCGCTCGACGACGGAGGCGGGCAGGTCGAGCGCCCGCCGCAGGAACGTGACGCGGATCCGGGCGGCGGTGCGCTCGCCGAAGCGGTACCCGAGCAGCAGCGCCGACCGCGCGAGCAGCGTCTGCGCCAGGGCACACCCGACGACGCCGGCGGCGAGCAGGTCGATCCGCGCGGCGGCCCGCGGCCCGGCGACCGCGTCGATCATCCAGCCGAGCAGGTACGGCGCCCCGAGCGCGGCCACGGCGGCCAGCACGTTGAGCAGCAGCAGCCCGGACGCGGCCCACTTGTCGGCCGCGATCAGCCGCCCGGCGGCCCTGGCCACCTGGCGCCCGTCCGCGATCGGCAGCGCGGTCACGCCGTCTCCTGGAAGGTGCGGCTGACCAGGTCGCGGTACCCCGGCTCGCGCTCCAGCAGCTCGCGGTGCGTCCCGGTGGCGGCGACCCGGCCGTCGACGAGCCAGTGCACGAGGTCGGCGCGATCGAGCAGTACCGGCGAGGTGGTCGAAATCAGCGTCCCCCGCCCGGCCCGCGCGGTGGCGAGGCGCTCGGCGATGGCCGCCTCGGTGTGCGCGTCGACGGCGGACGTCGGATCGGCCGCGAGCAGCATCTCCGGGTCGGCGGCGAGCGCCCGGGCGAGCCGCACCCGCTGCCGCTGCCCGCCGGACAGGTTGCGCCCGTCGCGCTCGACGGGGTGCTCGAGCCCGCCGATGTCGGTGGCGACGGCGGCGCCGATGGCGCTCTGGACGGCCTCGCCGCCGGCGCTTCCCGCGACCACCTCCCGCAATGTCCCGGCGAACAGGTCCGCGTCGTGATCGGCCACCAGAATCCGCGCTCGTACCGCCCGCTTGCCGACGGAGTCGATCCGGTACGGGCCCCAGGTGGCGCCGGTCGGCCCGTACCGCCCGAGCCGATCGATGACCGCGGCCGCGTCCCAGGGCCGGGCCGACACCAGCATGGTGAGCTGCCCGGGCTCGGCGACCACCCCGGACTCGGGGTCGCGCAGCGCCGCCGGCCCGATCGGCGCGGCGCCGTCTCCGGCCTCCTCGACGGGCAGCCTGAGAAACGCGATGATCCGCCGCGCGGCGATGACCCCGCGGCTGACGTCGGCGGCGCTGAAGATGAGCATCCAGGTGGGTACGACGAGGATGGCGACGTACCCGTAGACCGCGACCAGCTCCCCGACCGTCAGGTCGCCGCGCACGGCGAGCCGAGCCGCGAGCCAGGTCACGGCCCCGAGAAAGATCGCCGGCAGCCCGTCCCCGAGCGCGCTGATCCAGCTGAGCGGGCCGCCGAGCCGATAGCCCTCGACCTTGACGCTTTCCGACTGTTCGGTGTACCGCCTGAGCTGCTGCTCCTTCCCGCCGAGCCCATTGAGCACCTTGAGCCCCCCGAGCACGTCGACGAGCCGCGCCGCGAGCCGGCCCTGTTGTTCGCGATACTCGCCACCGGCACTGTTGAGCCGCTGGAGCAACGGTCCGAGCACGACCCCGAGGACCAGGACGCCGGCCGCCACGACCAGCGTGATCATCACGGAGACCTGACTCAGCAGGGTCAGGACCACGGCGTAGGCGACGACGGCCCCGACCCCTGGCCCGGTGACCGTGAGCGCGCGGGCGACCAGCCAGACGTCCCCGATGCCGATGGTGACGACCTCACCGGCGGTGACGCTGCGCGGAAGGGCTGCGCCGAGTTCCACGCCGTGTTCCATCACCGCGTCAGCCGTTCGCAGAGCCCCGTCCAGGCGGATCTTCGTCATGGTCCGGTGCCGGAGGATGCCCAGCACGGCGTTGGTCAGGCCGACGACGAGGATCGCGGCGGACCAGGCGATGAGGGGGCCGGCCTGTTTCGGGCGCAGGCCCCGGTCAATCGCCTGCGAGATCAGGTACGGCGTGACGGCCAGGCTGATCATCCAGAGCGAGCTCCAGAGGGCGCCGAGCGCGATGCGCCACCGCTGCTGCCAGGCCAGCCATCCCAGATACCGTCCGGGCCCCCGTGTCCGCACCCGCTCATCATCGCCGATGCGTCACCCGGTTTTCACAGGCCTTCCACCTGCCGGACCCCCGCCTCCGCACCCGGCCGCACCGGATCAGGCAGCGTGCCGGGATCGATGAGCCTGTTATACCGGGAAACGGACTCGACGAGCTCGGGCTCATGCCTGGTGAGGCGCTCGAACAATTCCTCCAGCCCGCTCAGGAAGGCGTCGCCGCCACGGAGCTCACGCTCACCCCGAACGTGGTCCCGCACGGCCAGCCAGGTCGCGATCATGCGGAAGCGGAAGTTTTCCAGCAAGCCCTGATCGACACCACCGTGCCGGATCATGTACGTCAAGTCGTGGTAATAGAGGCAGATCTCGTAGGCCTCGGTCCGGAGCGGCTCGGGCAGGCGGCTGAACCCGAGATCACTCGGGTACGTTCCGATCTCGTTCCGGAGATTGATCTCGCGATTGATGAAGCCATTGCTTCGCAGTTGCAGGAAGTGTTCGAGAATGACGGGAAGTTGATTTGACGCCTTCATCAATGTGGCCTGGTACCGCTGCGACAGGGTGGATATCGCGAAGGCGGCGAGCGAAAGCGCAAGGGCGGCCACGTTGATCACGGCCGATGGAACGTCCATACCTCGAAGATGCAGCACGGGATCGCGGAATGCACCGGCCGATGGGCCGGACGGCGCTCGGCGACGTCGGCGGCTTCGCCCCCGGGAACCGGCGCGGTTCAGGAGGGGGTGGTCGGGGAGTCGAGCCAGGCGTTGATCAGGCCCGTGAAGTCGCGGCCCGTCTGCTTGCTCACGAAGGCGACGAAGTCCGCGCGGTTGCGGGCCGTGCCCGTGTTCGAGGCCGCCCACGCCCGCCCCAAGGCGAAGAACCGCTCGTCCCCCAGCGCCTTGTGCAGCTGGCGCAGCATCAGGGCCGGGCACACGTACACGTTGTTCTCGGCAAAACTGTCCGCCCGTGGGCTGCCCGGCGGGCCCAGCCGCTTGCGCAGGTCCGCGTCCGACGCCCGGGCCGACTGCTCCCAGCGGGTCAGGGCCGCCGCGTCGCCGTCGGTTCGGTAGAGCTGCTCGACGTAGCTCGCCCAGCCCTCGTTCAGCCAGACGTCCTGCCAGGTCGCGGGGCCCACCGCGTCGCCGAACCACTGGTGGGCCAGTTCGTGGGTCAGGACGGCGGTGGCGCTCGCGGCGTCCTGGACGGTGTCGGCGCCGACGGTCATCATCTGCTGGGTCTCCATGGCCGACCGCGACGGTACGAGCACCACGCCCGTCGACGCGAACGGGTACGGGCCGAAGCGGGCTTCCAGCCACTGGACGTACACGGGAAGCCTTCGAAGGGCGTCCAGGCGCACCTCGCCGTCCGACGGGCGCGTCCACAGCGTGATCGGCAGGTTGTGCGGGCCGGTCAGGGTGGTCTTCGTGTACTGGCCGACGGCCAGGGTGGTCAGGTAGGAGGCGACCGGAACCGCCGACGTGTACCGGTAGGTGCCGTCCGCGGCAGGGCCGGGGGTGCCGCTCGCGATCGCGGACCAGCCCGGCGGGACGGTCACCGCGATGTCGTAGAGGGCCTTGTCGGAGGGCTGGTCGTTGGCCGGGTACCAGGTGCTCGCGCCGTAGGGCTCCTGCATGGTCCACAGGCTGCCGTCGGCGGTCACCGTCAGGCCGAGGGGCTCGACGTCGCCGCGGTGGGAGGGCATCGGGACGGTGGCCGGGGTTCCGCTGTACCCGACCACGAGCGTCGTCACCGCCCCCGCGCCGACGGCCTTGTCGACCACCAGATCGCCGTCGGTGATGTGCGCCGGGGCGGGGGTGCCGTCGACGGTCGTGGAGCTCAGCGAGTACGCCGGGGAGAAGTCGAGGCGCAGGGAGGACACCGCGCTGACGGCCCGGATGCGGATGGTCGCCGTGCCGGTGAGCGTGCGGGGCTGGGGTGCCCAGCTCAGGGCCAGGTCGTAGTGCAGGACGTCGAGGGCCGGGTTGCCGTACGCCGGGTAGAGCGGGTCCGCCACGGGCGCCGACGTGCCGTCGCGGTTGGAGCGGTCCTCCATGACGACGGACGGCGCTGCGGTCTTGTCAGGCGTGCACCCGGCCAGGAGCAGCACGGTGACCGTCGTTGCCAGGGCGCGTCGCACCGGAACCAGGTTAACCGCAGTCCAGCGCGGTCCGGAGGGTCGCCAGGTTGGTGCGCATGACGGTGAAGTAGGTCGCGCCGTCCTCGACGCCCTCGATCGGGTCGAGCACCGCGGCCTTGGCGCCGATCTCGCGGGCCACGGTCTCCGACAGCTTCGGGCTGACCAGCGACTCGAAGAAGATCGTGGTCACGCCGCGCTCCTTGGCCAGCCGGGCCACGTCGCGCACCCGCTGCGGGCCGGGCTCCTCGTCCGGGTTCAGGCCGGTCACCGGCACCTGCGTCAGCCCATAGCGCGCGGCGAGATAGCCGAACGCCTCATGACTCGTCACGACGTCATGCCTCACACAGCTTTTCAGGCCTTGGGTGTACTCCCTGTCGAGCGCCACCAGCCGCTCCCCCAGCCCCGCCGCCCGCCGGCGGAACTCGCTCGCGTGCGCCGGATCGGCCTGCGCCAGGCGGGTGGCGACCCGGTCGGCGATCGCCGCCAGCCGCAGCGGGTCGAGCCAGACGTGCGGGTCGGCGTCCTGCAGCGAGGCGACGGTGCCCACGTCGAGCGACTTGCCCTTGCTCTGCAGGTCGGCGCCCTCGTCGACGGCGGGCTGGAAGCCGCGCAGGTACAGCACGAGGTCCGCGTCCTCCAGTGCCGCCAGCTGGCTCGGCTGCAGCTCCAGGTCGTGCGGCTCGGCCCCGGCCCGGGTGAGGTTCTCGACCCCGACGTGCTCGCCGCCGATCTCCTGGGCGACGAACTGCAGCGGGTAGAACCCGGCCACGACGTGCACGCGCCCGTCCTCGGCCGGCGGCTCGAACGCGCACCCGGCCAGGCTCCCGGCCGCGGACAGCAGGGCCGCCGCCAGGATCGCCGCCGCCCGCACTCGCATGCGGCAAGTCTCCCCGGTGATGACAACCATTGTCAAAAACGCATGAGAGACTCGGGTCATGCTGACCGACGCCGCCGCCATCGCGTTCGTACCGTCCACCGACCTCGATCGGTCCCGCGCCTTCTACGGTTCCGTGCTGGGCCTGAGGCTCACCGAGCAGACCCCGTTCGCGTGCGTGTTCCAGGCGGGCCCGACCATGCTGCGCGTGACGAAGGTCGAGCAGCTCTCGGCGCAGCCGTTCACCGTGCTCGGCTGGTCGGTCCCGGACCTGCGGGCCACGCTGGCCGGGCTGGTGGCGGCGGGCGTGGCGGTCACCCGGTACGACGGCATGCCCCAGGACGACCAGGGCGTCTGGGCCACGCCGGGCGGGGACCTGATCGCCTGGTTCCCCGACCCGGACGGCAACAACCTGTCGCTGACCCAGTTCGCCTGACTACAGCAGTTCGCGCAGCGCCTCGATGAGCAGCCAGACGCCGAAGACCACGAAGAGGACCGAGGCGCCGTAGCGGATCGCCCGCTCGGGCAGGTGCCGGCCCAGCTGCCGCCCGACGACGATGGCGAGGGCGTCCGCGGCCACCATGCCGACGGTCGAGCCGATCCAGGTGCCGAGCCAGCCGTGCTGCGTGGCCAGGGTGATGGTGGCGAGCATGGTCTTGTCGCCGAGCTCGGCGAGGAAGAACGACACCCCGACCGCGATGATCGCCGAGCGCGTGGTGCGTTCGGCCTTGCCCTTCTCCTCCTCGGTGAGCCTGTCGCCGCGCAGCGTCCAGGCCCCGAACGCGAAGAACGCGAGCGCCGCCACGAGCGAGATCCAGCCGGTGGGGAGGGCGGCCCCGAGCCCGTACCCGACGGCGACCGACACGAGATGCACGACCGCGGTCGCGATGGTGATCCCGATGAGCACCGGCACCATCCGGAACCGCGTGGCGAACGTCAGCGCCATCAGCTGGGACTTGTCGCCCAGTTCGGCCACGAAGATGACGCCGAAGCTGATGGCCAGGGCGGCGAGGAACGCGCTCAAGGTAGAACCCTTCCCGGATCAGACCGGGAGGCGAGGAGTGGACGACCCCGACCCGGCCGTCCAGCTCGAAATGCACAGCTGACAGCGAGTCGAAAGTCTCGTCCGCTTCCAAAGGAAGCCGCCGCGGCCGGGAAGCGCAAGCGCCGCCAGTATGTCGACCGGGCAGTTGAGGACTACTCCCCTTCGTTCACCCGCCAGCCTACCCGATCCCGGCTGTCCGGCACGACGTGATCAACAGCACGCCGTACCGGAGCAGCCTGGAAAAACCGGGTTCTAGCGCTTCGCGGGCTTGGTGATGCGGTCGGTGCCGACCTTGTCGCGCAGCACCTCGGGGATCAGGACCGAGCCGTCCGGCTGCTGGAACTGCTCCAGGATCGCGGGCAGCAGCCGGCTCGTGGCCAGGGCCGAGCCGTTCAGCGTGTGCACGAAGCGGTTGTTCTTCGAGCCCGGCACCCGGTAGCGGATGCCGGCGCGGCGGGCCTGGTAGTCGCCGGCCCAGGAGACCGACGAGATCTCCTTGTACTTGTCCATGCTCGGCATCCAGACCTCGATGTCGAGGGTCTTGCGCATCGAGGCGCTCGCGTCGCCGGCCGCCAGCAGGGAGCGGCGGAAGTGCAGGCCCAGGTCGCTGACCATGCCCTCGGCGTAGTCGACCATCTCCTCCAGGGTCTTCTCGCCGTCCTCGGGGGCGGTGAACTGGAAGATCTCGACCTTGTTGAACTGGTTGCCGCGCACGGTGCCGCGCTCGTCGGAGTGGGAGCCGGCGCGCTCGTCGCGGTAGCAGGGGGTGTAGGCGTACACCCGGTGCGGGAGGGCGTCGGTATCGAAGATCTCGTTCTGGAAGGCGCCCAGGATCGCCGTCTCCGAGGTGGGCAGCAGGAACTTGCCGCGCTCGCCCTCGCCGACGGCGATGTGGAAGACCTCGTCGTAGAACTTCGGGAACTGGCCCGCGGCGTAGCCGGCCGAGTCGAGCAGCAGGTGCGGCGGGAGCATGAACTGGTAGCCGGCCGCGAAGTGCCGGTCGATGAACCAGTTGATCAGGGCCCACTCGAGGCGGGCGCCCCAGCCGGTGTAGATCCAGGAGCCGGAGCCGCCGAGCTTGGTGCCGCGCTCGAAGTCGACCAGGCCGAGCTCGGTGGACAGCTGCACGTGGTCGCGCAGGTTGTCGATCTTCGGTACCTCGCCGAAGACCTTGATCACCTGGTTGCCCTCCTTGCCGCCGGCGACCACGTCGTCGGCGGGGAGGTTGGGCAGGACGCTCATCGCGGTGTCGAGGTCGCGCTGGGTCTGCGCCAGGCGCTCCTCGAGCTCCTGCAGCGCCGCCTTGGCGTCGCGGGTGGTCTCGATGGTCTGGCCGGCCGCCTTGGCCGCGGCGAAGGCGCGCGCCTCCTCCTTGCGCCGGGCCCGCTCGGCGTCGATCTCGCCGATCAGCTCGCGGCGCTGCTTGTCCAGCTCGGCGATCGCACTCAGCGAGCGGGACACCTCGGACGGATCGAGCCTCTTGGACAGCCCGGCCTCGACCGAGGCCCGGTCCTTGCGAATCAACTCGATGTCGAGCATGCCGCCGCGCACCTTCCAGCAGTGAACAATAGGGATGCTCAGGATGCTACCGGGCGGCCCGCAGCCATTTTCTCCACCGCGCCCATCAGCAACGCAATCCCGAAGTCGTAGTACCGGTCCAGGTCGGGCAGGCTTTGGTAGGTGTCGGCCAGCCGGACCATCTGCGGGTAGCGCTCGGCCGAGAGGCTCTGCAGCTGGATCCGCTGCGTGCGCAGCCAGTCGCCGACCTGGTCCGGGGGCACGAACATCGGGCAGCCGGGCTGGGCCTGCACCAGGCCGATGGCCGAGTGCAGCAGGTAGGAGGCGACCCAGTACCCCTCCTCCAGGCTGAATCCCGCCTGCTCCAGCAGCGCCAGGGAGTCGTTCGTGGCGCGCGTGAAGCTTTCCACGTCCTTCTTGTCCACGGCGTGCAGCAGGTCGGGCAGGCAGGGGTGGGCGCGCATGGCCCGGACGAGCGCCTCGATCATCGCGCGCAGCTGCACCGGCCAGGGGTCCGCCGTCTCGCGGTCGGCCCGCACCTCGCTCAGCACGTGGTCGACGAGCCCCAGCAGCAGCTCGTCCTTGTTCTTGAAGTGCCAGTACAGCGCCATCGGGGTGACGCCCAGCTCGGTGGCCAGGCGCCGGATGGTGATCGCGTCCAGGCCCTCGCTGTCGCCGATGAGCAGGGCCCGGTCGGCGACGGCGGTGCGGGAAAGGGAGGTCTTCGGCGGCACTTGACAACTGTACAACGTATGGGTTCTCCTCTACAACGTACATGTACGACGTACAGGTACACCGTATAGGGGGAGCTTTCATCATGAGAAATCGCTGGCTGGCCCTGGTCGCCGTGGCCCTGGGCACCTTCATGACGTACCTCGACAACAACGTCGTCAACGTGGCGCTGCCGTCCATCCAGAGCGACCTGCACCTGAGCATCTCGGGCCTGGAGTGGATCGCGAGCGCGTACATCCTGGTCTTCGCCGGCCTGCTGCTGGTCGGCGGCCGCGTCGCCGACGTGTTCGGCATGCGGCCGATGTTCTTCGCCGGGCTCGGCATCTTCACCGCCGCCTCCATCGCCGCGGGCCTGGCCGGCAGCCAGGAGATGCTGATCGGGGCCCGGGCGGTGCAGGGCGTCGGCGCGGCGCTGCTGACCCCGACCGCGCTCGCGCTGCTCACCGAGCTGTTCCCGGACCCGAAGGAGCGGGGCGCGGCGATCGGCATCTGGGGCGGCGTCGGCGCCCTGGCCCTGGCCATCGGGCCGCTGACCGGCGGGTACCTGAGCCAGCACGCGTCCTGGGGCTGGATCTTCCTGATCAACGCCCCGATCGGCCTGGCCACCGCGATCCTGGCCGCGCTGTCGATCCCCGCCTCCACCAGGAAGGCCACCAACCGCAGCCTCGACCTGCCCGGGCTGGCCACCAGCGCCCTGGCCCTGTTCGCGCTCACGTACGGCCTCATCGAGGGCGAGTCGCGCGGCTGGACCTCCGGCGTCATCCTCGCCTCGTTCGCCCTGGCCGCGTTCGCCGCGATCGGCTTCGTGGTCATCGAGCGGCGTACCGAGCACCCGATGGTCGACCTGAACTTCTTCCGGCTGCGGGTGTTCAGCGGCGGCCTGGCCACCATGGGCCTGTGGGCGTTCGGCGTCTTCGGGATCTACTTCTTCACCGCGATCTTCCTGCAGAACGTGCTCGGCTTCTCCCCGACCGAGGCGGGCTCGGCCTTCATCCCGATGGCGCTGCTCATGGCCGTCATGGCCACCCTCGCGCCGCGGCTGGAGGCCCGCTTCGGCGCCGGTCGGACCGTCGCGGCCGGGATGGCGCTGATGGCGGCCGGCGTCGGCGGCCTGGCGACGGTCGGCGAGGGTTCGGGGTACACCGATCTCCTGCCCTGGTTCCTGGTCTTCGGCCTCGGCGGCGGCCTGCTGGTGCCCCTGAACAACGTGGTCCTGAGCGCGCTGCCGCAGGCCCGGGCCGGGATCGCCTCGGGCATGCTCAACGTCTCCCGCGAGGTGTTCGGCCTGCTCGGCATCACGATCCTGGGCGCGATCCTGTCCAACCGGGAGAACGCGGCGACCGGTGCGCCGCTGCACCGCTTCCTCGACGGGTACCAGTTCGCGCTCGTCATCGCCGCCGCGCTCGTCGCCGCCGGGGTGCCGATCGCCCTGGTCGCGCTGCGCCGGCTCAGGACTCCGGAGACGACGGCAACGACCGAGACGCCGGAACTGCAGCCGGCGTAGCGGCGGCCGGCGGTTCGCAGACCGCGCAGTGCGAGAAATTGGGAACGTCGGCCGGCTTGCGATTGCTGATCGTGACCGCGGCCAGCAGGCCCGCCACGACGCAGAGCACGGCGCAGATGAGCACGGCCCGGTGGAAGCCGGCCGACAGCAGATCGGGCGAGGCGTACGCCGCGCTGGTGATCCCCGCTGCGGCCGGCAGCACCGCGACGGCGACCAGGCCGGCGGCGCGGGCCACGTCGTTGTTCACCGCGGAGGCCATCCCGGCGTGGGTCTCCGGCGCGGCCGACAGCGCGGTCGAGGTCAGCGGGGCCACCGTGATGGCAAGACCCAGGCCCAGCACCAGTACCGCGGGCAGGACCTCGGTCAGATAGGCCCCGCCGGCGTCGATGCGGGTGTACAGCGCCATCCCCACCCCGGCGACGATCGGGCCGGCGCTCATCTGCAGCCGCGGCCCGATCCGCGCCGCCAGCGCGCCGGAGCGGGAGGACAGCAGCAGCATCACGATCGTCACCGGCAGCAGCGAGACGCCGGCCTCCAGGGGCGAGTACCCGGCCACCTGCTGCAGCTGGATCGGCAGGAGGAACAGGGCCCCGCCGAGTGCGCCGTACACGATGAAGGTCACGACGTTGGTCGCCGAGAACTGGGCCGAGCGGAACAGCTCCAGGGGCAGCATCGGGTGGGCCAGGCGGGTCTGGCGCCAGAGGAACCCGGCGATGAACAGGGCCCCGGTGAGCAGGGCGGCCAGCACCTGCCAGCTCCCCCAGCCCAGGGCCTGGCCCTCGATCAGGCCGTAGGTGACGCCGATCAGCCCGACGGTGACGAGCCCGCCGGAGAACAGGTCGACGTGGCCGCTGGCCTGCTCGTCGCGCGACTCCGGGACGTGCCGCCAGGTGAGGAACACGACGGCCGCCGCGATCGGCACGTTGATGGCGAAGATCAGCCGCCACGAGTCCGCGCCGAGGCCGACCAGCCAGCCGCCGAGGAACGGCCCGATCGCCGTCGCCACGCCGCCGAGGCCGGACCAGGCGCCGATCGCCTTGCTGCGGTCCTCGGCCCGGAACGACGCCTGCAGGATCGCGAGGCTGCCCGGCGTGAGCAGCGCCGCGCCGATGCCCTGCAGGGCCCGGGCGGCGACCAGCAGCCAGCCGCTCGGCGCCACGCCGCACAGCACCGAGGCGGCGGCGAACCACACCACGCCGACGGTGAAGACGCGCCGCCGGCCGTACCGGTCGCCCAGGGCCCCGGCCAGCAGGAGCAGGCCGGCCAGCGTCAGCGTGTACGCGGTGACGACCCACTGCAGCACCTGCAGGCCGGTGCCGAACGAGCGCCCGATCGCCGGCAGCGCGATGTTGACGACCGTCGCGTCGATCGCCGCGATGCCGGAGCCGAGGATCGTGGCAGTGAGCACCCACCGTCCGGCGGGGCTGGAGTACGCGAGGCCGCTCATGGTTGTCGAACCTACTTGCGCAGCCCCTTCACGCGCACCTTGAACGACATCGCGGGACCGGGTGTCGGTGCGGTCTTCGTCACCAGGGTGTAGTCCGGCGACTCGAGCTCCAGGTCGAGCCTGTGGAACAGCCGGGCCATCGCCAGGGCCATCTGCACGTCGGCGAAGCTCTTGCCGAGGCAGGTGTGCGGCCCGCGGCCGTACGGCGAGTACGCCCCCGGCTGCAGGTGCTCGGCCCGCGGCTTCTCGAAGCGCGTGATGTCGAACTTCGCGGGCTCGGCGAAGTACTCCTCCATGAAGTGCGGGACGGTCGTGCCGATGTACACCATCTCGCCCTCCTTGATCGCGTGCCCGGCGAACTCGAAGTCGCGGGTGGCGGTGCGGATCAGGGTCACCGCGACCGGGTACAGCCGCATGGTCTCCATCAGCGCGTACCGCGTCGCCGGCAGCTTGCGCACGTCGTCCTCGGTCACCGGCCCGCCGCCGTCGAACAGCGCGTCGGCCTCGGCCCGGATCCGCGCGAGGACCTCGGGGTGCTTGAGCACCGCGTAGACGAACGCCGCCGTGGTGTTCGCGACCGTGTCCAGCCCCGCCACATAGGGCCCGGTCAGGGTCATCACCAGGTCCTCGGCCGGCACCACGCCGGGCCGGTTCAGGTGGGCGTCGATGAGGTCCTCGACGAGGTTGCGCTCGGCCTCCGGGGTCTGCCCGTGGCGCGCCTTCAGGTCCGCGGCCATCTTGTCGCCGAGCTCGAAGACACGAGCCTTGGCCTTCTGGTACTTCGGGTTCCTGAGCAGAATCCGCGGGCGCTGCTTGGTGACGAGGACATTCAGCACGTACAACGTCAGCAGCCGGATGTCGGGCACGTACTCGCGGGGCGCGCTGCCGGTGAGCAGCTCGCCCAGTTGCTCGGTGACCAGGTACTGCATGCCCTGCACCACCGGCACCGCGCTGCCGGGCTTCCAGTCCCGCTCGAGCACCCGGTCGGTGATCTCCAGCAGCTCGGGCACGCGGCCCTTGATGGCGTCGCGGGAGTACCCGCGGCGCATCAGCTCGCGCAGCTCCTTGTGGCTCTCGCCGTCCTCGCCGGTGATCGTGCGGGTCGCGCCGTACTCGTCGACCATGCCCTGCCAGAACTCCTTGGAGCGCAGGCACTCCCGGCCCTCGCGCGAGTTCATGAAGTCGGCCGCGGCCGCTCCCGCCAGCACCGTGTACGTCCGGCCCAGCAGCTTCATCCGGAAGACCGGCCCGTGCTCGCGGTACGCCTTCACCAGGAAGGCGCACGGGTCCTTGCCCATCTCGAGCGCGCTGCCGAAAATCGGCACGCCCTTCACCGTCGGCGTCGGCCTGGCCGGCGCCGCATTCGTGATCGTCATATTGTCCCGCCCCCTTGTCCGATGATCAGGCTATCGAACACGATCGTTTTAGGGTGCCCCGCGCGTTACTGGTTGGTGACGAACGGCTACCCAACCCGTTCAGCCCCCGCGCGATTGCCGGTCATGTGTCCTTGTTACGGTCGTTTTTCATGCGGGATCTCACTGCTTTCGTCGCCGGCCTGCCGAAGGTCGAGCTGCACGTGCACCACGTCGGTTCGGCCGCCCCCGCGACGGTCGCCCGCCTGGCCGAGCGCCACGCCGGCAGCACCCCGGTCCCGGCCGACCCGCTGCTGCTCGCCGAATACTTCACGTTCACGGACTTCGCGCACTTCATCGAGGTGTACCTCTCCGTCGTCGACCTGATCCGCGACGCCGAGGACGTGGCCACGCTGACGTACGACATCGGGGCGGGCCTGGCCGCGCAGAACGTGCGGTACGCCGAGCTGACCCTGACCCCGTACTCGTCGATCACGCGCGGCATCCCGGCCGAGGCGTACTGCGAGGCCGTCGAGGACGCCCGCGCCCGCGTCGCCCGCGACCACGGCACCGAACTGCGCTGGTGCTTCGACATCCCGGGCGAGGCCGGCCTCCCATCGGCCGACGTGACCCTGGAGACGGCGCTGAAGCACCGCCCCGACGGCCTGGTGAGCTTCGGCCTCGGCGGCCCGGAGCGCGGCGTCCCCCGCGAGCAGTTCGCCCCCCACTTCGCCCAGGCCCGCGCGGCCGGCCTGCGCAGCGTGCCGCACGCCGGCGAGTCGACCGGCCCCGAGACCGTCTGGGACGCCCTGCGCCACCTGGGCGCCGAGCGCATCGGCCACGGCATCGCCTCCGCGTCCGACCCGCTGCTGATGGCCCACCTGGCCGAGCACGACATCGCCCTGGAGGTCTGCCCGACCTCGAACGTCTGCACCCACTCGGTCCCGTCGCTGGCCGAACACCCGCTGCCGGCCCTGATCGCCGCCGGCGTCCCGGTCACCATCAACTCCGACGACCCGCCGATGTTCTCCACGACCCTGAACCAGGAGTACCTGGTCGCTGCGGCCCTGCTGAACCTGGACGAGCACGGCGTCGCCCACCTGGCCCGCCAGGGCGTGCGCTACTCGTTCCTGGACGAGCCCCGCAAGGCTTCGCTGCTGGCCGAGATCGACGCCTACACCGAGGCGGCCACGAAGTAGGTCCGCCCTCCGTCCCCTGTGAGACGTCCGTAGTTGGCGGCCGGCGACCCGGCGAGCTCCCACGTGACCGCCGTCCACCCGGCGCGCGCGAAGAGCCCCCGCGGGTCGTCGGTGCAGAACCCGGCCGCGCCCGGCACCCGCAGCAGCCCGGTGCCGAACACGTCGGCCAGGAACCGCCCGCCGCCGCCCGACAGCCCGGCCGCCCGCGCGAGCACCCTGTCCACCGCGTCCGGGCTCAGGTGGAACAGCAGCCCCTCGGCCACCCACAGCACCGGCGCACCCTCGTCCAGCCCGGGAATACTCCAGTCCGCCGTGCCGAGGTCGGCCGCCACCTCGCGCCGCCCGCAGACCGGCTCTTGGGGGATGCGGGCCCGCTTGTCGCCGAGCGCGCCGGGCCGGTCGACCTCGAAGACGACGGTGGCCGGGTCGAGCGGCAGCCGCCACGCCCGGGTGTCCAGGCCGGCCCCGAGCAGCACGACCTGCGGCGCCGCGGCGGCGAGGACGGCGTCGTCGAAGTAGCGCGTCCGCACCGGAAGATACGGGTTCTCCGCCCCGGCGCCGGTCCCGGCGGCCAGGTCCGCGGCCCACGGGTCGTCGAACAGCCGGTCGCCGCGCGCCGACTCCCGCGCCCGCGCCGCCGCCGTCCAGCGCGCGGACGGATCAGCCATGGGGGCGCACCCGCTGCAGTTGCACCCCGAAACCGTAGACGCCGAAATGGGCGACGCCGGCCAGGTACATCCGCAGGCCCGCCGACGGGTGGTAGACCCGGCCGCCGTCGAGCAGTTCGCGGGCCAGGTCCGCCCAGCGCACGAACGTCCAGTCCTGGAACTCGTAGTCGTGCCGCACGCGGGACTCGATGATCGCGTTGAGCTCCGCCCTCGTCAGGCCGAGGGTCACGACCGCGGCCAGGGCGCAGTTGAGGATGTCGGCCTCGAGGAAGACGGCCAGGAACCGCGCCTGGGCGGCGGTGGCCTCCGCCTCGGACAGGCCGAGCTCCTCGCGCAGCATCCGGCGCGCCCAGTGCCCGACGACCTCGGTCGGGGCGAGGTTCAGGTCCTCCTCGCCGAGCCGCTCCTCGATCGAGACGGACCAGGCCTCCTTGTAGTGGAAGACCTTCGTGCTGCGCTGGGTGAGCAGCACGTGCCCGTCGACGGTGGCGACCACGGCGTGCAGGCAGAACGAGTGCGCGAAGCCGACGCTGCCCCGGGTGACCAGCGCCCGCACGAACGCCCGGCGGTCGTCCTCGTGCTTGGCCACGTTGGTGGCGAAGTACGCGGTCTCGGCGTACTTGTTCGCGGCCACGGTCAGGTCCAGCTCGGGCCGGTCGGAGAACGCGGTCGGGTCGGCACACAGCTGATAGCTCGTGCCGGTCCGCACCTCCCGCGCGTGGTCCGTCGCCAGCCAGCGGCGAAACGGCGCGGCGAGCTCGCGGCTCATCCGGTACGGCGCCGGCCGCTGCTTGACGGTGATCTCCTCCGCGCGCCAGCCGCCGGGCTTCGGGCAGTACTGCAGCACGAGCTGGCTGCCCCAGGCGATCCGGCCGGGCGGAAAGACCGGGCGGAGGATGCGGTACAGCCGGTTGGGCAGGGCCAGCAGGCGGTAGCGCAGGGTGGGGATCTCGTCCACGGTGACTCCGGCGGTCCGGCGACGATCCTGACCGCCGGTGCGTGGCGGCACGCACAGCGTAGTCGGGAGCGCCAATGTGCCGGAGCCGGGTGCGGGCGGGGCCTCAGTGCTTGCAGGTGCCGCAGGTGCCGAAGATCTCCAGGGTGTGGCTCACGTCGGTGAAGCCGTGCTCCTCGCCGATGCGGTCGGCCCAGCGTTCGACCGCCGGGCCCAGGACCTCGACCGTGCGGCCGCAGCCGCGGCAGACGAGGTGGTGGTGATGGCGGTCACTGCAGCGGCGGTAACGAGTGTCACTGCCGGGGACCTGCATCACGTCGATCTCGTTGGTCTCGGCGAGGAGTTGCAGGGTGCGGTACACGGTCGTGAGGCCCACGTTCGCGCCGCGCTCGCGCAGCATGACGTGCAGCTCCTGGGCGCTGTAGAAGCCGTCGACGGAGCCCAGCAGCGACATCACGGCGTCGCGCTGCCTGGTGTTGCGGCGGACGGGGTGCGTCTCCAGGTCGTGGGCGTGGTCGTTCACCCGTCGAGCTTAGCGTAGCCTTATTCGGTTGGGCCTCCCCCGGAAAGATGCCCGTCAGCCTGCGGCGTAAGCAGGGGATCTCGGTCGCGGGCCGAAACCTGGGCCGCGTAGGCTGACGCCGAAACCAAACACTTGTACGTGTGATTCGCACACGCTGGGGGGAGCAAGGAAGTGGCCCAGGGAGCAACGGTCGCCTCAGGGGGAGGCGCGCCGGCGGCGCCTGACAAGCTCGATGCCGCCGTATTCAAGATCGCGGGCGTGGTCGTGCTCGGCGCGATCATGTCGATCCTCGACGTGACGGTCGTCAGCGTGGCGATCCCGACGTTCATGGACAAGTTCGACGCCACCTACGCCAAGGTCGCGTGGACCATGACCGGCTACACGCTGGCGCTGGCCACGGTGATCCCGCTGTCCGGGTGGGCGGCGGACCGGTTCGGCACCAAACGGCTGTACATGCTCGCCCTGTTCCTGTTCACCGTGGGCTCCGGGCTGTGCGCCACCGCCGACTCGATCAACCAGCTGATCGGCTACCGGGTGCTGCAGGGCCTCGGCGGCGGCATGCTGATGCCGATCGGCATGACGATCATGACCCGGGCGGCCGGGCCGCAGCGGATCGGTCGGCTCATGGCCGTCCTCGGTATTCCGATGCTGCTGGGCCCGATCGGCGGCCCGATCCTCGGCGGCTGGCTGATCGACGTGGCGAGCTGGCACTGGATCTTCCTGATCAACCTGCCGATCGGCCTCGTCGCGCTGGTCTACGCGCAGTTCGCGCTGCCGAAGGACCACACCGAGCCGTCGGAGTCGTTCGACTTCCTCGGCATGCTGATGCTCTCGCCGGGTCTGGCGCTGTTCCTCTTCGGCGTGTCGTCGCTGCCGGAAGAGAAGACGATGAGCTCGAACAAGGTGTGGATCCCGATGCTGATCGGGGCCGTGCTGGTGATCAGCTTCATCGTGTACTCGTTCAAGCCGAAGCACCCGCTGCTCGACCTGCGGCTGTTCAAGAACCGCAACCTGTCGGTGGCCTCGCTCTCGCTGTTCGTGTTCATCATCGCGTTCATGGGCGCCGGCCTGCTCTTCCCGAGCTACTGGCTGCAGGTGCGCGGCGAGTCGACGCTGGACGCGGGCCTGCTCATGGCCCCGCAGGGCATCGGCGCGATGCTGACCATGCCGATCGCCGGCATGCTGGCCGACAAGCTGCCCGTCGGGCGGACGGTGCCGTTCGCGATGGCGCTCATCGCCGTCGGGTTCTTCTCGTTCACCCAGGTCGAGCCGGACACGTCGTTCCTGCTGCTGGAGGGCTCGCTGTTCGTGATGGGCCTGGGCATGGGCGGCACGATGATGCCGATCATGACCTCGGCGCTGAAGACGTTGACCGGCAAGGACGTCGCCCGCGGCTCCACGCTGGTGAACATCCTGCAGCAGATCGGCGGCTCGGTCGGCGGTGCGGTCATGTCGGTCATCCTGACCAGCAAGACCAGCGACGCCCCGAAGGTGCCCGGCACGACGAACCCGGCGACGGGTGAGCCGCTGAGCATCACCGACCTGGCCGTCATCTCGCACTCGAACCCGGACATCGCCAAGATGCCGGGCGGCCCGGGCCTGATCGACCAGGGCCTGCACTTCCTGTCGGACTCGTTCGCGACGACGTTCTGGGTCGGCTTCATCCTGGTGCTGTGCACGTTCATCCCGATCGCCTTCCTGCCGCGCAAGAAGGAGGTCTCGCACCTGAACGACGACCAGGCCGAGGCCGCGCCAGTGATGATCCACTAGGCAAGCGCACGCAAAGGGGAGCCGGCGAGTCCGGCTCCCCTTTTTGTTGTCACGCCGCCGGTACGTCGCCGAGCGCGGCGAAGACCCGCTTGCCCTCGGCCCGGGCCTGCGCCACCATCTCGTCCGCGCCCGCGGAGGGCCCGCCGATGCGCAGGACCGCGTCGCAGCGCTCCAGCAGCCGGGACGAGATCGGGTGGAAGATCTCGTCGAACACCGGGTCGCCGACGCCCCCGGAGCCGGCCCGCTCGATGAGCGGCAGCGCCAGGGCCTCCCCCGTCACCGGCAGGTGCCCGGCCCGGAAGAGTTCGACGGCGGCATCGTGCATGGCGTCGACGTTGGCCCGCAGCCGGGCCGGGTCGTCGCCGGTGCCGGAGCGGTACGGGCCGGCCACGAGAATCATCATGCGGAAGCTCCTTCAGCGAGGACGAGGGACACGCCGGCCTCACGGACGGCGTCAAGGACCGGCGAAGCAGGAGAACCGTCGGTGACGAACGTGTCGACGGCGGACAGCGGCGCCACCCGGGCGAAGGCCTGGACGCCCAGCTTGGTGTGGTCGGCCACCACGACGGTCCGCCCGGCCCGGCGCAGCGCGGCCCGCTTCACCGCCGCGTCGTCGAGGTCGAACTCCGACCAGCCGAGGTCGGGATGCACCGCCCCGATCGACATCACGAACGTGTCGAAGCGCAGCTGATCGAGGGCGCTCAGCGCGAGCGGCCCGACCAGGCTGCGCTCCCCCGCCCGCGACTCCCCGCCGATGACGAGCAGCCTGATGCCGGGCTGATCCGCCAGCCGTACCGCGGCCTGCAGGCTCAGCACCGCCACCGTCAGCGGCGCCCGGGCGATCAGGTGCGGGGCCAGCTCGGCGGTGGTCGTCCCGGCGTCGAGCAGCACGGTGCCACCCGGCTCGATGAGCTCCGCCGCGGCCCGGCCCAGCCGCGCCTTGGCCGCCGACGACCAGCGCTCCCGCACCGCGAACCCGGCCGCCTCGGCCGGCACGTCGAGCGCGACCGCCCCGCCCCGGACCCGCCGCACGAGCCCCTGCTCCTGCAGCTGGTCGAGGTCGCGGCGCACGGTCATCTCGGACACCCCGAGCCGCTCGGCGAGCTCAGCGAGGCCGAGGCGGCCGCTGCCGCGGACGAGGCGCAGGGTCAGGTCGAGCCGATCCGGTACGGGCACAAAACCGAATCTAACAGCGATCTAACAGATCTCACAAGAACCTAACGCCGACCGGCGAGCAACGGCGGCTGCACCGGCGGCGCGTCGGGAAGCTTCGGGCCGCGCAGGGTCGCGTAGGTCAGCAGGCCGAGCGGGATGATGATCCAGCAGGACAGCAGCCGGTACACGAGCATCGCCGCCGCCGCCGGCCCGTGCCCGGCCCCCGCCGAGACCAGCCCGGCCAGCAGCGCCACCTCCACCACGCCGATGCCCCCGGGGCTGAGCGGCACCTGCCGCACGAGCTGCACCGTGAGGTACACCGTGGCCAGCCGCACCAGGCTCACGTCGATGTCGAACGCGGCGGCCGTCGCGGCCAGGCAGGCGAAGTCCAGGCCCCAGTTGACGGTCGCGTGCACGAGCGAGAGCACCCACGAGCGCTTCGGCAGCCCGTGCAGGTCGTCCCACGTGCGCCGCACGGCCGCCTTCGACCGGGCCACCCAGCCGCCGGCAACAACGAAATCCTCGTCCAGGTCGGGCGGTGGGACCGGATGGCGGGGCGAGAGCAGGAAGTCGAGGCCGAAGGTCAGGCCGGCGATCACGAGCATCGCGATGACGACGATGAGGGTGTCGGTGTTGCCGGTGGCGCCGCCGCGCGGGATGAGCACCACCGCGCCGTACATGAGCAGCAGCGCGACCCCGGACAGCACGCCGGACAGCACCGCCACGGCCCCCGCGGTGCGCCTGGTCGCCCCGGCCGTGCGGAACTGGCGGAACGCGAACCCGGCCGACACCGCGGACCCCGCGGGCAGGCTGAAGGAGATGGCCGAGCGCGTGAACGTGACGGCGATCGCCCGCGGTACCGACATCGCCACCCCGAACCCCGCCAGCAACCGCCGCTGCTGGAGCGCGAAGTGCCGCAGGGACGTCAGCTCGGCGACCGCGGCGAGCACCAGCCACCACGGCTTGGCCGAGCGCAGCACGTCGGCCGTCTGACTCAGGTCCGGCAGGTTCTTGCGCAGCGTGATCCCGGCGACGGCCAGCACCAGCAGCAGGCCGGAGACCCGCAGCACGGTCCTGCGTCGCTTGCTCACGAGATCACCATCCCACTGTGAGGGTGCAGAAGCCCTGAAGTGTGCAACGAAACACTGCGTGGCAATCTGGTGGTCATGAAGCGGCTGTCCCAGGTCGACCAGGACGACACCCTGCCGAAGGCCGAGGCCCTGGAGCGCCTCGAGGCGGCCCAGGAGCGGCTGCTGCGCCTGCGGCTGACCCTCGGCGGGCAGATCGGCGAGCACAAGCTCGGCCCGCCGCTGTGCGTGGTGTTCGAGGGCTGGGACGCCTCCGGCAAGGGCGGCAGCATCAAGCGCCTCGTCGACCACCTCGACCCCAGGCACGTGCGCGTGTCGCAGTTCGCCGCGCCGACCTTCGACGAGAAGCGGCACCACTTCCTGTGGCGGTTCTGGCCCGTGCTGCCCGGCTGGGGCGGGATGACGGTGCTGGACCGCTCCTGGTACGGCCGGGTGCTGGTCGAGCGCGTCGAGGGCTTCGCCACCGAGGACCAGTGGCGGCGCGCGTACGACGAGATCGTCGAGTTCGAGCGCACGCTGACCGCCGAGGGCATGATCCTCGTCAAGATCTGGATGCACATCTCCAGCAAGGAGCAGCTGCGCCGGTTCAACAGCCGGGCGGACGACCCGCTGCGGCAGTGGAAGCTGACCGACGAGGACTGGCGCAACCGCAAGAAGCGGCCGCAGTACAAGGAGGCGGTCGAGGAGATGCTCGCCCGCACCGACCATCCGACGGCCCCGTGGCACGTCGTGGCGGCCGACGACAAGCCCACCGCACGCGTGCGGGTGGTCGAGATCGTGTGCCAGGCGATCGAACACGGTTTGAAAACCGCTGGGTGAGGTGATGAGGTCGGCATGGACGACATCACCGCGCTCATCCTGGACGACCACGCCGCCTTCCGCCGGGGCTTCGCGCGCCTCGACGACACCGAGGGCGAGGAGCAGCTCGCCGCGGTCTGGGACGCGCTCGCGCTGCACCTGGAGATCCACGCCGAGGCCGAGGAGCGGATCCTGTACCCGCACCTGCTGCGCCAGCACACCGAGGAGGCCGAGGAGGAGACCGACGACGCGATCCGCGACCACAACAAGATCCGCGACGCGATCGATGCGGCCAAGGAGCACACCGCCGGCTCCGAGGCGTGGTGGAAGGCGGTCTGGGACGCCCGCAAGGAGAACAGCGAGCACCTGACCGAGGAGGAGGACGAGGTCCTGCCCGACTTCCGCAAGCACGCGAAGATGGAGCTGCGCATCGAGCTCGGCGAGCAGTGGCTGACCTTCTACGGCGAGCACCCCAGCGGCAAGGGCCTGACGTTCCGCGACAAGGACCCCGAGCGGTTCATTCAGGAGAACAGCTGACCGGTCAGGGCATGATGTCCGGGTGAAGCGTGCGCGTATCCCGGACTGGTTCGCCGGCGGGCTGATGGTCGTGGCGGTCCTGTGTGCCGTCGCCGCGGTCAGCGTGGCGCTCGGCGCCCGGGTCCACCCGGTCCGGGCCAGCATCGACGCGCTGCTCGTGCCCGCGCCCGCCAACGTCGGCTACGCGGCCTTCCTGGTCACCCTCGCGGCCGGCGTGCACAACCGCAAGCGGATCACGTTCTGGCTGCTCGGCATCATCTTCGCGGTCCAGGGCCTGTACGACGTGTTCGTCCTGTCGGACCTGGGCGAGCGCGGCGAGGAGGCGCACGAGCTGCACCTGCCCTTCCACGGGATGACCGCGGCGGCGGTGAACCTCGCGGTGACCCTGGTGCTGCTGGCGGTGCTGTGGTTCGCGCGGTCGCAGTTCGACGCCAAGGTCCAGCCGGCCAGCCTGCCCAAGGCCCTGGCGACGCTGGTGATCCTGCTGGCCGCGTTCACGGTCGTCGGGTGGGGCCTGGTGGAGCTGTTCCCGGGCTCGCTGGGGCACGGCGTGCAGCGGCTGCTGTACAGCGGCAGGATCGTCCTGGGCGGCGCGTTCGGCTTCGACGTGGGCCGGCACGGGCGCGCGCCCGGCTGGGTCAACCTGGTGCTCGGCGTGTTCGGCGCGATCGCGCTGTTCGCCGCCCTGTTCGCGCTGCTGCGCTCGCAGCGGATGATCGCCTCGCTGGACGAGGACGAGGAGCGCACGGTGCGCCGGCTGCTGGCCGAGCACGGCGAGCGGGACTCGCTGGGGTACTTCGCGACCCGCCGCGACAAGGAGGTCATCGTCTCGCCGTCGGGGCGCTCGGCGATCACCTACCGCGTGGTCTTCGGCGTCTCGCTCGCCAGCGGCGACCCGCTCGGCGACCCCGACTCCTGGCCGCCGGCGATCGAGGCGTGGCTGAAGGAGGCCCGGGAGTACGCCTGGACGCCCGCCGTGATGGGCGCGAGCGAGGAGGGCGCGACCGCGTACGCGCGCGGCGGCCTGCGCGTGATCGAGCTGGGCGACGAGGCGATCCTGCACGTGCGCGACTTCGACCTCGACGCGCCGCGGCTGCGCCAGGTCCGCCAGGCGGTGCACCGGGTCGAGCGGGCCGGGTACACCGTGCGCATCCGGCGGCACGCCGACATCCCGGCCGAGGAGATGGACCGGATCATCGAGCTGGCCGGGGCCTGGCGCGACACCGAGACCGAGCGCGGCTTCTCGATGGCCCTGGGGCGCCTGGGCGACCCGAACGACGGCCGGTGCGTGCTCGTCGAGGCGCACGACGCGGCCGGGCGCGAGGTGGCGCTGCTGTCGTTCACGCCGTGGGGGGCGGGCGGGCTGTCGCTGGACCTCATGCGCCGCGACCGGCAGTCCGACAACGGCCTGATCGAGACCATGGTGGCCACCCTCATGCGGGAGGCGCCGCGGATCGGCGTGCACCGGGTGTCGCTGAACTTCGCGGTGTTCCGGGCGGTGTTCGAGGAGGGCGCGCGGATCGGCGCCGGGCCGGTGCTGCGGCTGTGGCGGGCGCTGCTGCTGCTCGCCTCGCGCTGGTTCCAGCTGGAGTCGCTGTACCGCTCGAACGTGAAGTACAACCCGCAGTGGCTGCCCCGGTTCCTGTGCTTCGAGGACGTGCGGGACCTGGCCAAGGTCGGGCTCGCCTCCGGCGTGGCGGAGGGCTTCGTGGTCGTACCGTCCCTGCGCACCCTGTTGCGCCGGGGCAAGGCGACGCCGTTCGCCGAGGACCGCCGCGAGCTGGTGCTGAGCGAGTCCGAGCTGGCCGCCGCGCTGGCGCCCGCGCCGATGGCGGCCCACCGCAGGCGGCCGGAGCAGGTGCGCATCCGCATCGCCAAGCTCGACGTGCTGCGGGCCTCGGGGATCGAGCCGTACCCGCCCGGCTTCGCCCGCACCCACAGCGTGACCCAGATCCGGGCCGCCCACCCGGAGCCGGGCCCGGACACGCGCACCGGCGACCGGGTCGCGCTGGCGGGGCGGGTGGTGCGGCTGCGCGACCACGGCGCGCTGTGCTTCGCCACCCTGCGGGACTGGACCGGCGACCTGCAGGTGGTGCTGACGGGGATGCCCGGCTTCGCCGCCACCGTCGACCTCGGCGACCACGTCGGCGTCACCGGCGAGGTCGGCACCACCCGGCGCGGCGAGCTGTCGGTGTTCGCCGACGCGTGGGAGCTGACCGCGAAGTGCCTGCAGCCGTTGCCGGACAAGCACAAGGGCATGGCCGACCCGGAGACGATGGTCCGCCGCCGGCACGTCGACCTCATCGTCAACCAGCCCGCCCGGGACATGGTGCGCACCCGCTCGGCGGTGTCGTTCGCGCTGCGCCGGGTGCTGCACGGGCACGCCTACGTCGAGGTCGAGACGCCGGTGCTGCAGCCGATCCACGGCGGGGCCAACGCGCGGCCGTTCGTGACCCACAGCAACGCCTACGACATGCGGCTGTACCTGCGGATCGCGCCGGAGCTGTACCTCAAGCGGCTGGCCGTGGGCGGCGTCGAGCGGGTCTTCGAGATCGGCCGCAACTTCCGCAACGAGGGCGTCGACGCGACCCACAACCCCGAGTTCACGATGCTGGAGGCCTACGAGGCGTACGGCGACTACACCACCATGCGCGGCCTGGTCCGCGAGCTGATCCTGGCGGCCGCCGGCGACGAGCCGGTGCTGCGCCGGGAGTTCCGCGGCGAGCAGCGGGTGGTCGACCTGCGCGAGGAGTGGCCGGTGGTGCCGGTCTACACGGCGGTTTCGGAGGCCGCCGGCACCCCGGTGACGCCGGATTCGTCCGTACCCGAACTGCGCGACCTGGCCGACAAGCTCGCCGTGCACTGGCTCGAGGCGTGGACCCACGGGCAGCTGGTGCTGGAGCTGTACGAGCACCTGGTCGAGGGCAGCACGGTACGGCCGACGTTCTACACCGACTTCCCGGTCGACGTCTCCCCGCTGACCCGCCAGCACCGCGCGGACCCGCGCCTCGCCGAGCGCTGGGACCTGGTGGCGTTCGGGATGGAGCTCGGCACGGCGTACACGGAGCTCGTCGACCCGGTCGAGCTGCGGGCCCGGCTGACCGCGCAGTCGCTGCGGGCGGCGGCGGGCGACCCGGAGGCGATGGAACTCGACGAGGACTTCCTCGAAGCGTTCGAGTTCGCCATGCCGCCCAGCGGCGGGCTCGGGCTCGGCGTCGACCGCCTCGTCATGCTGCTGACCGGCCGGACGATCCGGGAGACCCTTCCGTTTCCGCTTGTCAAGCCCGAGCGCTAGACTGGAATGGTTAAAGATTGTTTAGCAGCAAGCATCGAAGGGGAACACAGGCCGAATGGCCGATGAGAGCCCCACGCTGGACCTCCTCGAACGGCTGGCGGCCGCGTCCGACCGGATGACGATCGACGCGCTCAGCCGGCAGATCGGGCTGCCCGAGCCGCTCCTGCGCCTGCGGCTGGCCAAACTCGTGGCCCGCGGCTGGGTCGACGCCGACGCCGAGGGCATGTCCTACGCGATCGGCGTGGCCGCGCTGCGGCCGATCAGCGCGTACCTCTCCGCCGACCGCACCGCCCGGCTGGCCGGGCCGATCCTCAACCGGCTGCGCGACCAGCTCGACGAGACGATCCGGCTGGTCCGCCTGGACGGCCCCGAGGTCGTGTGCCTGGCCTCGCGCGAGGCCCCCGACGACACCGCCGGGCCGATGGTCGGGCGGCGCTTCCCGGCGATCACCGCGGCCAGCGGGCGGGCCATCCTCGCCGCCCGGGACCCGGCCGAGGTCGAGGCGATCATCACCGCCGGGGTCGAGGCGATCACCAGCGACTCGGTGGTCGAGCGGGCCGAGCTCTACGCCGCCCTGGCCGACTGCCGCGAGCGCGGGGTCGCCTACGAGCGCGGCGAGCTCGTGCCGGGCGTGGGCTGCCTCGCCGCGGCCGTGCACGTGGACGGCCTGCCGGTCACCGACGCGATCAGTTGCGGCGTGCCCCTCGCGCGGCTGACCCCGGACCACGCCGACGACATCGCGGCGGGCCTGCGCCGCGCGGCCGACGAGATCGCCATCGCCCTTCTCGGCTGAATCCGGCATTTGCGGAGCTTCTTCGCTTTTAGCATGGCGCTATGGACGTCGAGCGGATCGACCTGCCCGGGATCGGGACGAGCCACGTGGTCAGGACCGCGCGCGGCCGGCGGATCGGCATCGTGTCGCACCGCAGCGGCCGGCGGGACCTCGTGGTGTACGACAAGGCCGACCCGGACACCAGCGTCGTCTCCGTGGCCCTCAACGCCGACGAGGCGAACGCCCTGGCGGAGTACCTCGGCACCGCCAGGATCGTGGAGCACCTCGCCGAGATGCAGCGCCAGGTCGCCGGGCTGGTCACCGAGCAGCTGGTGATCGCCCCGGGCTCGCCCTACGCCGGGCGGACGCTCGGCGACACCAGGGCCCGCACCCGCACCGGCGCGTCGATCGTGGCGGTGGTGCGCGGCGACGAGGTGATCGCCAGCCCGCGGCCGGACTTCGGGCTGCGGGCCCAGGACCTGATCGTCACGGTCGGCACCGCGGCCGGGGTGGACGGCGTCGCCGCGCTGCTCACCGACGGGTAGCGCCGTGCCGCACGACACGATCCTGGTCGAACTCGGCGCCGTCATCCTCGCCCTCGGGCTGCTCGGCGCCGTGTCGCTGCGGTTCTCGATCTCGCCGATCCCGCTGTACCTGATCGCCGGGCTGGCCTTCGGGGCCGGCGGGGTGCTGCCGCTGAGCACCAGCACGGAGTTCATCTCCGCCGGGGCCAAGATCGGCGTGATCCTGCTGCTGTTCACGCTCGGCCTGGAGTACACCGCGCCGGAGCTCGTCGGCACCCTGCGCTCCTCGGCCCCGGCCGGCCTGGCCGACCTCGTGCTCAACGCGGCGCCCGGGGTGGCGGCGGCGCTCATCCTGGGCTGGGGCCCGGTGGCCGCGGTCGCGCTCGGCGGGGTCACCTACGTGACGTCGTCCGGGATCACCGCCAAGGTCCTCGGCGACCTGGGCTGGCTCGGCAACCGCGAGACCCCGGCGGTGCTGTCGCTGCTGGTCTTCGAGGACCTCATGATGGCCCTCTACCTGCCGATCCTGACCGCCCTGCTGGCCGGCGTGGGGCTGCTGGGCGGGACCGCGGCCATCGCGCTCGCCGTCGCCGCGATCAGCTTCGTGCTGCTCGTCGCGCTGCGCTTCGGCGGGATCGTGGAGCGCTTCGTGGCCAGCGACAGCGACGAGGTGCTCCTGCTCAAAGTGCTCGGTCTGACGGTACTGGTGGCCGGCGCCGCCGAGCTGCTGCAGGTCTCCGCCGCGGTCGGGGCGTTCCTGGTCGGCATCGCGCTGTCCGGCCCGCTCGCGCACACGGCGCGGCAGCTGCTGACCCCGCTGCGGGACCTGTTCGCGGCGGTGTTCTTCGTCTTCTTCGGCCTGCAGACCGACCCGCGGGCGCTGCCGCCGGTGCTCGGCGTGGCCGCGCTGCTCGCCTTCGCCGGGATCGTCACCAAGCTCGCCACCGGCTGGTACGCCGCGCGCCGGGCCGGGGTCGCGCTGACCGGCCGGGTGCGGGCCGGGGCGGCGCTGCTCCCCCGCGGCGAGTTCAACATCGTCATCGCGGGCCTGGCCGTGGCGGCCGGCAGCCACCCGAAGCTCGGCCCGCTCGCCGCCGCATATGTGCTGATCCTGGCCGTACTGGGCCCGATCGCCGCGCGGGCCGCCGAGCCCATCGCCCGCGGGCTGAACCGGCGGCGCCGAACGGCCGTCTAAGTCTGCCCGAAATGTGGAATTTAGCTCATCTGCCGGGTTTGCCGGAGTTCACCGTGTTCGACTTCCGTCGGAGGTGCCACGGCAGCGCAGCCGTGGCGGACGACGGGGGATCACCATGTTCAAGCACAACCGGATGCTGCCCGCCATCGGCGCGGCCACGCTCCTGGCGACGCTCATCGGCGCACCCGCGAACGCGGCGGGCACCGGCCACGGCCCGGGATCGGGCAACGGCACGGGCGGCGGGGGCGCCACGTTCAGCCAGCCCAAGCACAACACCAAGGGCGGCCACGGCAACGCGAACGCGATGCCGTGCCGGGAGATGACCGTCGACGGCGGCTTCGAGACGCCGAAGCTCGGCGGCAAGGACTGGATGCAGTTCGACGAGCAGGACGTGCCCGGCTGGCGCACCGACGACCCGGACGGCAAGATCGAGATCTGGGGCGGCAGCAACATGGGCGTCATGGCCCGCTTCGGCAAGCAGTTCGCCGAGATCAACGCGACCGGCAACGGCAACTCGATCTACCAGGACATGAAGACCAAGCCGAACACGAAGATCTACTGGTCGTTCTGGATCCGGGCCCGGGACAGCTCCGACGGCAAGGACGTGGACGCGACGTCGATCCACTTCGGGCGCACCCCGCGCAACGACACGAGCGTCCTCGGGGTCGGGTCGCAGTTCGCGTACTCGAACTCCTCGGACGACGTGCGGTGGAAGCGGCTCTACGGCTGGTACAAGACCGGCCCGGGCCAGACCTCGACCCGCGTCACGCTGACGGCGGACGAGACCGCGGCGACCGACGAGGGCTACGGCAACCTCGTCGACGGCCTGACGATCACGGAAAGCCCCGACTGCATGTAAGCAACATCACCCTTTCGGGACGCCGGTCGATACTCATCGACCGGCGTCTTTCTTTGTCAAGACCGGGTGAACTTGGTCGCACCGCATAAGCCACTTCTATAAGTACGTGATACGAATTGAGCCATGCCCGCAGCTCGAACCGCATTGGATCCTGCGCGCCTGACGGTCGCCGTCGAGCGCACCTTCAGCCTCCTGCGGCAGGGCAACCCACCGAACGACATCAGTCTCACGGCCGCCTCGACGCTGCGGCGCCTGGAGCGCGAAGGACCGCGGCGGCTCACCGAGCTCGCCACCGCGGAGGGCGTGACCCAGCCCGCCATGACCCAGCTCGTGCAGCGCCTGGAGCGGGAGGGGCTGGCCGACCGGGCCGCCGACCCCGCCGACGGGCGGGCCGTGCTGGTCAGGATCACCCGGGCCGGGTCCGAGCTGCTCGTGCGCCGCCGATCGGTGCGCGCCGGAGCCCTCGAAGCCCTGCTGGCCCACGTATCCGAAGACGACCAGGCGCTGATTGCGGCCGCGCTGCCGGCGCTGGAGAGGCTCGCGAAGTGACCGACACCCTTGAAGCGCCCGGGGGCCGCACGTCAGGGTTCCGGGGAGCGCTGTCGGGTGGCAAGGACCACCCGCACTACAAGTGGGTGGCGCTGTCGAACACCACCCTCGGCATGCTCATCGCCACCATCAACTCCTCGATCGTGCTCATCTCGCTGCCGGCGATCTTCAACGGCATCCACCTCAACCCGCTCGCCCCGGGCAACGTGTCCTACCTGCTGTGGATGCTCATGGGCTACATGCTCGTCAGCGCCGTGCTCGTGGTCACGCTCGGGCGCCTCGGCGACATGTACGGCCGGGTGCGCATCTACAACCTCGGCTTCGCGCTGTTCACGATCACCTCGATCGCCCTGTCGCTCGACCCGTTCGACGGCGGCGGCGGCGCGCTGTGGCTGATCGGCTGGCGCGTCCTGCAGGCGGTCGGCGGCGCGATGCTGATGGCCAACTCGGCCGCGATCCTCACCGACGCCTTCCCGGCCGCCCAGCGCGGCATGGCCCTGGGCGTCAACATCGTGGCCGGCATCGCGGGCTCGTTCATCGGCCTGGTCCTCGGCGGCCTGCTCGCGGAGTGGAACTGGCGGGCCATCTTCTGGGTCAACGTGCCGATCGGCGTCATCGGGACCATCTGGGCGTACCGCAGCCTGCACGACACGGGCCTGCGCCGCCCCGGCCGGATCGACTGGTGGGGCAACCTCACGTTCGCCGTCGGGCTGACCGCCGTGCTGGCCGGCATCACGTACGGCATCCAGCCCTACGGCGGGCACAGCCAGGGCTGGACCAACCCGTGGGTGCTCGCGGGGCTGATCGGCGGCGTCGCCGTGCTGGGCGTCTTCACCTGGATCGAGCGGCACGTGGCCGAGCCGATGTTCCCGCTCGGCCTGTTCAAGATCCGGGCCTTCGCGTACGGCAACATCGCCGGCCTGCTCGCCGCCATCGCCCGCGGCGGCCTGCAGTTCATGCTCATCATCTGGCTGCAGGGCATCTGGCTGCCGCTGCACGGCTACACCTACGAGTCGACCCCGCTCTGGGCCGGCATCTACCTGCTGCCGCTCACCGTCGGCTTCCTCGCCGCCGGCCCGATCGCCGGGCACCTCTCGGACAAGTACGGCCCCCGGATCTTCGCGGCCGTCGGCCTGGTCGTCATGGCGCTGTCCTTCGGCGGCCTGCTGATCCTGCCGACCGACTTCGCGTACTGGGCCTTCGCGCTGCTGGTCTTCCTCAACGGCCTCGGCGGCGGCCTGTTCGCGGCCCCGAACACCTCGCTGATCATGTCCAGCGTCCCGGCCCACCTGCGCGGCGCCGCGTCGGGCATGCGGGCCACGTTCCAGAACGCCGGCATGGTGCTCTCGATCGGCGTGTTCTTCTCGCTGATGATCGCCGGCCTGTCCAGCAACCTGCCGGACTCGCTCAACAGCGGCCTGACCTCCCAGGGCGTCCCGTCCGGCGCGGCGGCCACGATCGCCTCGCTGCCGCCGGTCGGCACGCTGTTCGCCGCGTTCCTGGGCTTCAACCCGATCCAGTCCCTGCTCGGGCCGCAGTTGCTCGGCACGCTGCCGAAGGCCAACGCCGACACCTTGACGGGCCGGGAGTTCTTCCCGCACCTGGTGTCCGGCCCCTTCCACGACGGACTGGTCATCGTGTTCTGGCTGGCGATCGCGATGGCCCTCATCGGGGCCGTGGCGTCGCTGGTGAAGCCGGCCAAGCACGAGATCGAGCCGGCCGCGCAGTAGCTCGTCCCGAAAGCTCCCTCCTGTGGGAAATGGCGCCGCCCGGTTACAGCCACGGGCCTGGCGGCGCCACGGGCGGGCCGATCACCCCGGGGAGTGGGGTGTTCGGCCCGTCCGTTTCCGTTGCTCCTCCAGAAACGCCCGCTCGACCGCGTTGTCGCAGCGGGCCAGGGCCTCGGCGTAGGCGTCCGCGGCGGCGCCGGTCTCGCCCAGCCGCATGAGCAGGCCGGCGCGCGCGGCCGGCAGGTAGTGGTAGGCCGCCAGGCGCGGATCGGCGGCCAGCTCGTCGAGGATGGCCAGGCCCGCGGCCGGGCCGCGCACCATGGCCACCACGACGGCGCGGTTCAGGGCGACGACCGGGGTGGGCCAGGCGGCCAGCAGCAGGTCGTAGACGGCCAGGAGCTGGCGCCAGTCGGTGTCGGCGTAGCTGGGCGCCTCGGTGTAGAGGGCGGCGATGGTCGCCTGCAGCGCGAAGCGGCCCGGGCGGCCGCCGGTGAGGGCGCGCCGGACCAGGGCCAGGCCCTCCTCGATCTGCCGGGCGTCCCAGCGGGTACGGTCCTGGGCCTCCAGCAGCACCAGCCGCCCGCCGGCGCCGGTGCGGGTGGCCCGGCGGGCGTCGTGCAGCAGCATCAGGGCGAGCAGGCCGTGCGCCTCGCGCTCGTCCGGCATCAGCGCGCCGAGGGTCCGGGCCAGATCCAGGGCGCGCTCGACGAGGTCGGGGCGCAGCAGGGCGTCGCCGGTCGGGGCCGCGTGGCCGGTGGTGAACACCAGGTGCACGACGGTGAGGACGGCATCCAGGCGCTCGGGCAGCTCGGCGCCCTCCGGCACCCGGTACGGGATGCGGGCCGCGGCGATCTTCTTCTTCGCCCTGGTGACCCGGGCGGCCATGGTGGGCTCGCTGACCAGGAAGGCGCGGGCGATCTCGGCGGTGGTGAGGCCGCACACCAGCCGCAGCGTCAGCGCGAGCTGGGCCTCCCGGGCCAGCGCGGGGTGGCAGCAGGTGAAGATCAGGCGCAGGCGGTCGTCGGGGATCTCGGATGAGTCGGAGATGTCCGGAACATCCGGAACCACCAGCAGCGGCAGCTTGCTGCGCAGGGTGGCGGCCCGGCGGTGCGCGTTCAGGGCCCGGCGCTGCGCGGCCGTGGTCAGCCAGGCGCCGGGGTTGTTCGGCACACCTTGCCGCAGCCAGGCGTCGAGGGCCGAGACGTACGCGTCCTGCACGCACTCCTCGGCCAGGTCCAGGTCGCGGGCGACGCGCACCGTCGCGGCGAGCACGCGGGCCCACTCGCGGCGGTGCGCGTCGGCGATCGCCGACCGGACGTCCGATGGTTCCGGAGGCAACGGACCCCTACTCGAAGGTCATCACCGGGCGGACCTCGACGCCGCCGAAGCGGGCCGGGCACAGCTTGGAGATCTCCAGCGCGTGGTCGAGATCCTTGGCGTCGATGAGGTAGTAGCCGCCGAGCACCTCCTTGGTCTCCACGAACGGGCCGTCGGTGACGACGTCGTCGCGGATCGAGGTGGCGGTGTTGGTGTCCTGCAGCGCGTTGCCGCCGACCAGGGTGCCGCCGAGCTCGCCGACCTGCTCGGCGAAGCGGTTGTGGGCGTCCATGACCTCCTGGAACACCTGCGGTGGGGCCGACGCGTAGCTCGCCTCGTCCTCGTAGATCAGGATCAGGTACTGGGCCATCGAGGTCTCCGTCTCATTGAGTTCGTACTGACACTCCTACGTCAATCGGGCCTCGACCGAATCGACAACGCGGGCGGATTTTTTCTTCCGGGTGTACACGAGTGCGCCGGCCGCGATGACGAGCGTGCCGAGGACGTACCAGCCGGTGACGACCATCAGGCCGACTGAGGACACGAGCGCGATCACGGCGAGCACCCGGGCCCGGCCCTCGAGCAGCTTCACCGCGGCGGCGGAGCCCACGAGGTACACCAGGACGAAACAGCCGCTCGTGAGCAGGACGAGGGCCCTGGTGCCGGTGCCGGTCGCGGCCACCACGACCAGCGACACGGCGCCGAGCGCGGCCACGACGAGCAGGCTGCGGCGGGGCACGGCGCCCGGGGCCGCCCCCCGGCCCAGCCACGCGGGCAGCGCGCCGTCGCGGCCCAGGGCGGCGCCGAGCTTGGCCGCCCCGGCGTAGTAGGCGTTCATCGTGCCGAGCGTGAGCAGCACGGCGGCCGCGGCGGCGATGACCCGCACCTGCCCGCCGACCCCGATGGCGAGCAGCTCGGCGAGGGGCGCTCCCCCGCCGTGGGCGTCGGCGGTGAGCCCGGGGCCGAGGACGAGCACGCTGGCGGCGGCGATCCCGAGGTACAGCACGGCGACCACGACCAGCGCGATGCCGGTGGCCCGGGGCAGGTCACGGCCGGGCCGGACGAAGTCGGCGGCGAGCGACGTGACCGCCTCCCAGCCGGCGAAGCCCCAGACGAGCACGGCGACCGCGGGCCCGATCGCCCACCAGCCGTGCGGCGCGAACGGGTGCAGGTTGGCCAGGTTCGCGTGCGGCAGCGCGGTGGCGGTGGCGGTGACCAGCAGCGCGATGAGCAGCGCGGCCAGGCCGAGCTGCAGGCGGCCGGAGACGCGCACGCCGCCCAGGTTGCCGGCGGTGACGGCGAGCATGAGCAGCCCGGCGGTGACCAGCGTGGTGCGGGTCCCGCCGCCGAGCGCGGCCGCCACGTAGGCGCCGCCGAACAGCGCCGCGGCCGGGGCGCCGACCGGGATCGCGAAGTAGAACGACCAGCCGACGACGGCCGCGGCCCGGTGCCCGAACGCCCGCCGCGCGTAGGTGGCGACCCCGCCCGAGTCCGGATAGCGGGCGCCGAGCGCGGCGAAGGTGGCGGCCAGCGGCACCGAGAGCACCACGAGCACGCCCCAGGCGATCAGCGACGCGGGCCCGGCGGTCTGGGCGGCGAGGGCGGGCAGGGCGATCACGCCGGTGCCGAGCACGGCCCCGATGGACAGGGCGGCCCCCTGCGGAACGGTCATCACAAGCAAGATTCTTCGGCGGTACGGGCGGCCGATCCAGTGGCAGGAATGCCGTTCTGCGCTAGATTTCTGCCATGACGCATGTGGTGGGCGTGGCCGTCACCGACGACATGCCGGTCTTCGAGCTGGCCGTGCCGTGCGAGGTGTTCGGCATCGACCGGGCCGACCTGGCCGACCCCTGGTACGAGCTGCGGTTCGCGGCCGCCAGCCCCGGCCGCCACCCGGCCCGCTCCGGCCTGTCCATCGAGGCGCCGCACCCGCTGTCGTCGCTCGCCGACGCCGACACGGTGATCCTCCCGGCGTTCGCGCGGGCCCGGCAGGTCGAGCCGCCGGACGACCTCGTCGCCGTGGTGCGGGAGGCGCACGCCCGGGGCAAGCGGATCGTGGCCATCTGCACCGGCGCGTACGTGCTGGCCGCGGCCGGCCTGCTCGACGGCCGCCGGGCCACCACGCACTGGATGAACGCGTTCGACTTCGCCCAGCGCTACCCGCGGGTCACCTTCGACCCGGACGTGCTCTACACCGAGGACGGCACCATCTTCACCTCGGCCGGCACCGGCGCGGCGATCGACCTGTGCCTGCACCTGGTCCGCCTGGACCACGGCGCGGCGGTGGCCAACGAGGTCGCCCGGCGCATGGTCGTGCCGCCGCACCGCGACGGCGGGCAGTCCCAGTTCGCCACGCCCCCGCCGCGCCCGCGCACCCCGGACACCCTGGGCGGCGCGCTGGACTGGGCCCGGCGCCGCCTCGACCAGCCGCTGACCGTGGCCGACCTGGCCCGCGAGGCCCGGCTCAGCCCGCGCACGTTCGCCCGCCGGTTCCGCGAGAGCGTGGGGACGAGCCCGCTGCAGTGGCTGGTCGGCCAGCGGGTCCGGCTGGCCCAGGAACTCCTCGAAACGACCGATGCGTCCATCGAGCTGATCGCCCACCGGACCGGCTTCGGCACTCCGGCCAACCTGCGCATCCACTTCGCCCGCCAGACCAGCGTGACGCCGACGACGTACCGGCAGGTCTTCCACCGTTAGCGTTCGAGCGTCAGCGCGACCTCGCGGTAGCGGGAGACGGTCACCAGGTGCACGCCGTCGAACGCGCCCGACGCGCGCAGCGCGGCCACCTGGGCGCAGGCGGCCTCGACGCCGGCCCGCGGATCGGCGGCCACCCGGTCGATCAGGGACTCCGGGATGTCGATGTCGGGGATGCTGGCGGCCAGGCGGCGGGCCATGCCGGCGCTGGCCAGCACGAGCACACCGGCGTACACCTTCTGCTGGAGGTTCTGCTCCTCACGCCAGCGCAGGAGCGTGTCGTTGTCGAAGCACATCTGGGCGAAGACGAAGTCCGCCTCGCGCTTCCAGGCCGGGACCTTGCGCAGGCCGGCCGCGACCCCGATGCGCGGCGGGGAGAAGCCGTCGCGCTCCCCCATCGCGCGGGCCTCGGCGATCATCGTGCGGACCGTGAGCTCGCTCGCGCGGCCGCCCGCGGTCGGCTGGTCGCCGTGCACGAACAGGAACTCGGTCACGCCGTACGCCGCCGCAGTCAGCAGGTCGCGGTGGAAGCCCAGCAGGTTGCGGTCGCGGGAGTTGAGGCAGGCGATGCTCCGCCCGCCCATCGCCGCCACCTCGTGGGCCACGGCGACGCTGGAGACCGTGGCCCGGCCGATGTGGTTGTCGGGGATGAGGAACGCGTGGGCGACCGGGGCCAGCACGCCGATTTGATGCCGGACGTGGCGCAGGTCCGGGCGGGTCGGCGGTTCGATCTCGCAGACGACCTCGAATTCGCTCCCCATGGCGCTATTCCAGCACGTCGCTCAGCACGGGATCAGCTCGGTGCGCCGGACCCGGACCCGGGTGCCGTCGGTCAGCGTCACCTCGACCCGGCCCACCATGTCGGTGTCGCCGAAGGCGTAGATCTCCTTGCCGTCGTGCTCCGCCAGCTCCGCGTGGCTCGGCCGTAACACCCACTTGAGTTCACGCGATTTGCCCGATTTGCCCATGATGTCAGGATAAAAGCCCGAGCCCGGCCCGCGCCCGAAGACGCGGACCGGGCTACCCCCAGGTGGAAAGAATCAGTCCTCGCGGGTCAGCTGGTCCCGCAGCGCCTTGAGGGCGCCGGCCAGCAGCCGCGAGACGTGCATCTGCGAGATCCCCAGCTCGGCGGCGATCTGCGACTGGGTCAGGTTGCCGTGGAAGCGCATCGCGATGATCTTCTGCTCGCGCGCCGGCAGCTTGGCCAGCAGCGGGCGCAGCGCCTCGCGGTTCTCCACGTTGCGCATGTCCGGGTCGTCCCCGCCGAGCAGGTCGCCGAGGCCGTTCGCGCCGCCGTCGCCGCCGTCGCCCACGGGCGCGTCGAGGGAGAGCGCGCGGTACGCCTGCCCGCAGTCCAGGCCCTCGATGACCTCCTCCTCGCTGACGCCGAGGCGGCCCGCGAGGTCGGCCACGGTCGGCGAGCGGCCGAGGTCCTGGGCCAGGTCACCGGAGATCTTGGAGATCTCCAGGCGCAGCTCCTGCAGCCGGCGGGGGACGCGCACGTCCCAGCCCTTGTCGCGGAAGTGCCGCTTGAGCTCGCCGACGATCATCGGGATGGCGTAGCTGGTGAACGCCGCGCCGCGGGTCGGGTCGAAGCCGTCGACGGACTTGATGAGGCCGAGGTTCGCCACCTGGACGAGGTCCTCGAGCTGCTCGCCGCGGTTGCGGAAGCGGCGGGCGAGGTACTCGGCCAGCGGGATGTACAGCTCGATCAGGCGGGCCCGCACCCTGGCCCGGTCGGTGCCGGCGGGCAGGTCGCCCAGCAGGGACAACAGCGCCTTGGCCTGGGCGTCGGTCTCGCGGTTGGCCCGCGTGCCGTGCTGCTGGGGCTGCGTCTGGGTCTGGGGCTGCATCTGGGGCTGGGTGGCGGCGTTCGCGTGCTGTTCGACGGCGATGCTCATGGCTGATGGCCTTTCATTGCTGGTACCGCACGACCGGGCGCCACGGGAAGCGTTCGCGTTTCGGTGGCGTTCAGGCGGGAAACCCTGCTGATGGCAGACTTCGGCGCCTGGGGAGAAACTCCGGTCGAGTGACGCTGGGCGCCCATGTCTAGAGCGCCGGCGCAGACCTCCGGCGTCGCCACGCTCCGGGGAGCCGCCCTTGTCTGGACGGGCCCGGCCGCACGGGGATATACGTCACCCGGCGGGGTGGGACGTCTCCCACCTTACAAGAACTTGCCGGAGGGCAAAAGTCACGGGCCGCATTCGCTCCCGCGAGGCCACTAGTGTGGCGGCCATGACGATCGATGCCACGGTCCCGAACGTCGCCCGCATGTACGACTACTACCTCGGCGGGTACCACAACTTCGCCGTGGACCGGGAGGCCGCGGAGAAGATCCTGGCGATCTTCCCCGACACGCCGGCGGCCGCGCACGGCAACCGGCGGTTCATGCAGCGGGCGGTGCGGCACCTGGCCCGCGAGGCCGGCATCCGCCAGTTCCTCGACATCGGCGCCGGGCTGCCGACCCAGGGCAACGTGCACGAGCAGACCGACGGCCGGGTGACGTACGTCGACAACGACCCGGTCGCCGTGGCGCAGGCCCGGACCCTGGTCGACGGCGAGGAACGGATCTCGGTCGCCCTGGCGGACCTGCGCGAGCCCGAGACGCTGCTGGCCGACCCGCACGTGGCCGGGCACCTCGACCTCGGCGAGCCGGTCGCCGTGCTGCTGGTGTCGATCCTGCACTTCGTGCCCGACGAGGCCGGCCCGTGGGACGTCATCGCCCGCCTGCGCGACGCCGTCGCCCCCGGCAGCGCCCTGGTCGTGTCCCACCTGACCCTCGACGGCGTCGACGCGGCCCCGGCGCAGCAGGGCACCCAGGTGTACCGCCGCTCCAACGCGCCGATCGTCCCGCGCACGCACGCCGAGATCGAGCGCTTCTTCGACGGCTTCGACCTGGTCGACCCGGGCCTGGTGTGGATCGGGCAGTGGCACCCGGTCGAGGGCGAGGACGCCACCTCCCACGGCTACGGCGGCGTCGGGATCAAGGCTTCGTAGCCGGCACCCCGCCGGACGGGTGGCTGACCGCAACGCGACAGCGGCCCATCCCCCGCACGCATCGACGCGAACCCCTTCCGCACGGCGGTCCGACAGCCCGGACCGCCACGGATGTGGGAGGACCACGCAGATGCGTTTCGCAACCGTCCTGCGGGCCGGCGCCGCCACGGCGGTGGCGGCCGGCGTCGCGCTGGCCGGCCTGGGACCGGTGTCCTCGGCCGCGTCGAGCCACCGGGAGGCGCCGCTCATCGCGGCCGACCCGTCGGTCGACAACACCGATCTCTACGCCTTCGTCAGCCCCGAGCGGGCCGGCTACGTCACGTTCATCGCCAACTGGCAGCCGTTCGAGGACCCCGACGGCGGGCCGAACTTCTACCCCTTCGCCACCGACGCCACCTACCTCATCAACGTCGACAGCGACGGCGACGCCAAGCCCGACGCGATCTTCCGCTGGACGTTCCAGAACGTCGACAAGCGCGGCAAGAACACGTTCCTGTACGCCAACGGGCCCGTCACCTCGCTCGACGACGAGAACCTGCTGTTCCGCCAGACGTACACGCTCGAGTCGTCGTTCCATGGCGAGCCGTTCAAGACCCGCGTCACCGGCGCGCCGGTCGCCCCGTCGCGGGTCGGCCAGGCCACCATGCCCGACTACGCCAAGCTGCGCGCCGAGGCCGACAAGCGCCTGCCGGGCGGCTGGAACACGTTCGCCGGCCAGGCCGACGACCCGTTCTTCCTCGACCTGCGGGTGTTCGACCTCCTCTACGGCGGCGATCTGAGCGAGGTGGGGCGGGACACGCTCAAGGGGTACAACGTCAACACCATCGCCCTGCAGGTGCCCTTCACCGACGTCGCGCTCAAGGGCGACCCGAAGCGCAATCCGGTGATCGGCATCTGGAGCACCACCGAGCGGACCAAGACGCGCGTCACCGGCGGCGACATCCGCACGGCCGAGCGGGTCCAGGTGTCCCGGCTGGGCAACCCGCTCGTCAACGAGGTCGTGATCCCGGCCGAGCTCAAGGACGCGTTCAACGCGATCGGCCCGGACAAGGACGCCGGCATCCCCGCCGTCGTGCAGCGGGTCACGGATCCGGAACTGCCGAAGCTCATCGAGGGCATCTACAAGGTCCCGGCCCCGGCGACGCCCCGCAACGACCTCACCGAGATCTTCCTGACCGGCATCACCACCAAGGCCGGCGGCCCGATCAAGGCCGACCTGAACTCGCAGCTCAACAACGCGGACGTCGGCGCGGCGAACTTCCGCCCGGCGGAGATGCTGCGGCTCAACCTCGGCGTCCCGGTCACCGCGCAGCCGAACCGGCTGGGCGTGCTCGGCGGGGACCTGCAGGGCTTCCCCAACGGCCGGCGGCTCACCGACGACGTCGTGGACATCTCGGTGCAGGCGGTCGAGGGGGCGGCGGCGACCGGCAAGCTCGTCGACGCCCTGGCCACCGGCGACAAGGTGGACGTGAACGACAACGCGTTCGGCGACAGGTTCCCGTACGTGGCGCTGCCGAACTTTACCAAAAACGCGGCCGCGTCCGCGCCTGCCGCGTCGCCGTCGACGGTGACCATCGTGCCGTCCGCGGCGCAGTCCGGCGACGGGATGACCGCCGTGACCGTCGGCGCCTCGGCCCTCGCGGCCGGGCTCGGCGCGACCCTGTTCGTCGGCTGGTGGCGGCGGCGCCGCTCGCCGCTGTCCTGAGCGGCTGAGGAGGCGATCGCCGTGCGAGTTCGCATGATCGTGACCGTGGTGCTGGCCGCCGCGCTGCTGTTCGGGCTGGGGGCGGTGGCCGGGCGCACCGGCGGTACGACGGAAACCGCCCTTGGCTCGTCCGACCGGCCCTCGGCGGGACTTCCCGCGGCGATCGCCGCCCATCAGGACCGCCTGCGCCGCGTGCCGGGCGACTGGACCACCTGGGCCGCGCTGGGCTCCGCGTATCTGGAGCAGGCGCGGGCCACGGCCGACCCGTCCTTCTACCCGAAGGCCGAGGGCGCGCTGCGCAAGTCCCTGGAGGTGCGGGCCGGCAACGCGCTCGCCCTCGCCGGCCTGGGCGCCCTGGCCAACGCCCGGCATGATTTCACCGCGGCGCGGACCCTCGCGCAACAGGCCCTGGCCGCCGACCCCTATTCGGACACCGCCTACGGGGTGCTCGCCGACGCGGAGACGCAGCTCGGGCACCCCGCTGAGGCCACGGATGCGGTACAGCACATGCTCGACCTGAGGCCCGGCCTGGCCTCCTACACCAGGGCGTCGTACGACCTGGAGCAGCACGGCCGGCGCACCGACGCGATCGACCTGATGCGCCAGGCCCTGTCCCTGGCCACCGAGCCCGCCGACCTCGCCTTCTGCCACCAGCACCTGGCCGCCCTGGCCTGGGCGGCGGGCGACGTGGCCACGGCGACCTCGGAGGTCACGCTGGGCCTGGCCGCGGACGCGACCGTCGCGGGCCTGTGGCAGCTCAAGTCCCGCGTGGACGCGGCCGCCGGGCACCTCGACCTGGCCCTGGCCGACCTGGACAAGGTCGTGGCCCGCACCCCGACGGTCGACGCGCTGGTCGACCAGGCCCGCATGCTGACCGCCGCGGGCCGCGACCCCTCGCCCGCGCTCCGGCTGGCGGAGGCGGCGCACAAGCTGTTCGAGGCCAACGGCGGCACCGACGACCTGGGCGCCGCGTCGCTGGCCATGGCGGCCGGCCGCCCCGCGGAGGCGGTGCAGCTGTCCCTGCGCGAGTGGGACCGCCGCCAGTTCGCCGAGGTCGCGGACGCGGTGGCGTGGAGCCTGCACGCCGCCGGGCGGTCGGCCGAGGCGCTGCCGTACGTGCAGCAGGCCGAGGCCCTCGGCCGGCTCGACCCGGCGGTGGCCTTCCACCACGGGATGATCGCGCTGGGCACCGGCGACCGGGTCACGGCCCGGCTGCAGCTGCAGCTGGCGCTGTCCCTGAACCCGCACTTCTCCCCGGTGGACGCCCCGGTGGCGGCCTCGACCCTGGCAGGTCTGTCGTGAAGTGGTTGCTGTTCCTCGCCGCGTTCGCGGGCGTCCTGCTGCTGCCGGGCACCGCGTCCGCGCACCCGCTGGGCAACTTCTCGGTGAACCAGCTGGCGGCGCTGTCGTTCACGCCGTCCCGGGTCGACGTGGCGGTCACGGTGGACTTCGCCGAGCTGCCCACCCTGCAGGAGACCCTGGCGGCTCCCGCCGAGTGCGACGCGTTCAACGCCGCGTTCGCGGTGCGGGTCTCCGGTGCGCCGCTGGCCTTCTCGGTCGTCTCCTCCTCGCTGGTGTACTCCGAGGGCTCCGGCGGCCTGCGCACCAGCCGCCTGTCCTGCGGGTTGTCGGCGCCGGCCGCGCTGACCTCGGCGGTGCCCGTTTCGGTGGTGTCGCGGTACCGGGACGACCGGGTCGGGTGGCGCGAGCTGACGGCCACCGCCGCGGGGGTGCACCTGTCGGGGTCGTCGCTGCCCACCGCCTCGGCGACGGACGGGCTGCGGTCGTACCCCGACGATCTGCTGAGCTCGCCGCCCGACGTGCGCAGTGCCTCGTTCACGGTGGAGCCCGGCGGGTCGACCGACGCCACCGCCGCCGGTCCGGCCGGTGGGGGGCCGTCCTGGCTCGCGCGGGCCGATTCGGTGCTGCGCGGGCTGGTGGGTTCGCGGGGGCTCACGCCGTGGGTCGGGTTCCTGGCGGTACTGCTGGCGCTGGTCCTCGGTGGCGCGCACGCGGCGCTGCCGGGGCACGGGAAGACGGTGATGGCGGCGTACCTGGCCGGGCGGCGGGGCCGTCCGCGCGACGCCCTGGCCGTGGGCGCGACGGTGACGCTGACCCACACCGGGGGCGTACTGGTGCTGGGCCTGCTGCTGACCACGGCGGCCGGGCTGGCGGGCGAGCGCGTCCTGGCCTGGCTGGGCGTGGTCTCCGGGGTCCTGGTGGCCGCGGTGGGCCTGGGGATGCTGCGCGCCCGGCGGCGCCCGGGCGTCGACGCGGGCCACTCCCACGGGCATTCCCACGGGCCGGGCCATCACCACTCGGACCACCACCACTCGGACCACCATCATCATCACTCCCATGCTCCGGACCGTCCGAGCCGGTGGGCGCTCGTCGGCATGGGCGTGGCCGGCGGCCTGGTCCCGAGCCCGTCCGCGCTGGTGGTCCTGCTGGGCGCGATCGGCCTGGGCCGGACGTGGTTCGGGGTGCTGCTGGTCCTCGCGTACGGTGCGGGCATGGCCGCCGTCCTCACCGCCGCCGGCCTGCTCCTGATCCGGATCCGCGACCGCTGGCGGTGGCCGGCCCGCCTCAAGCTGAGCCCCCGCCTGACCGCGTGGGCCCCCAACGGCACCGCCGCCCTGGTCCTCCTGGTCGGCTCGGCCCTGGCGATCCGCTCCCTGGTGACCCTCTAGCCACCGGGACGGGGCAGGCGCCGCGGGCGGCGGAGCGGTATTGTGGGCTCGGGCAGCGCGCCTGCCCGAGCCTTACCTGCCGCCCACGCCGGCCGGTCCCGAGGCCAAGAGTCCCCGACTCAGCGCACCGATTCGGTCAGCGCCCCACGCTGCCCGGCGGGAGACGATGCCGGTCCGATCGGTGCGAGCGTGGGTCGACGCCGGAGGACTCGAGATGGCCGACAACCCGCAGGACCCCACCCCGCCCGACGCCACGGATCCCACTCCCCCGCCCTCGCGGGGGCGGCCGAAGTCCCGGTCCGGGCGGGATCGGGCGCGCCGGCGAGCCGTCCGGGCGCACGCCGCACAGGCCGGGGTCGCCTACTCCATCGCCGCCCGGCAACTGGCCGCCGCCGCCCTGGCGCCGGGCGAGACGCTCGCCAACACCGGCCGCACCGTCTATCCGGCCGCGCTGTCCCACGGGCGCTGGACCATCGTCGGCCGCGAGGCCCGCACCGCCGAGGCCAAGCTCGACGCGGCCCGGATCGCGGCGCGGATTCCGACCGGGCGGGCCCGGCACCTCACCGACCGGTTCCCCGCGGGGGAGGTCGCGGGGCGGGTGTTCTACGGCGGCGAGTACCGGGCGGAGCTGCTGGCGATGGTGTACCTGGCGGTGGCCCACGAGAGCCCCGGCCTGGTCCCCGCCCCCCTCGACCTGGCGTGGACGGCCGAGCTGGGCGAGGAGACCGCGGTCGACATCACCTGCGCCGACCTGGACCGGGCCGCCCGCGCGCTGCTGGCCGACGGGGCCGCGGCGCGCTGGCACCGGATCGACGCCGCCCTGGCCGCGGCCCAGTATCACGCGGAACCGGCCACCCGGTACGCGGCCGACCTGCTGACCCTCGCCCACCGGCGGCTCAGCACCCCGACCGAGAACCACTCCGGCGACCCGATGGTGCAGCCCGCCCCGTGGCAGGGCGTGCGGCAGACCCTCGACGCGCTCCTGGTCGTCTCCGAGGACGGGCACGCCCCGGGCACGAGGATCCGCAGGCCCGGGCAGACGCCGCACCGGGAGGGCACCGTCCTCGGCGCGCACTGGTCCGCCTCGGGCGCCCCGGCCGCCTACGACATCGCCTTCGACGACGACCAGGCCACGCGGCAGGTCCAGCCGTCCGACGTGGTGGTGCTGCCCGGCCAGGAGTCCGGCGCGGCCGCGCTGACCTACTGACCCGTTCCGCTGCCCGGGCCGCACGTCGGCCCGGGCAGCCGGAGCGCCGTCAGGCGGGGACCCGGGCCGGGGCCACGGTGAACGTGAGCTGCGAACCGGCGGCGTCGACGGTGATCTCGTCCCCCGGGTTCAGGGTTGCGTTCAGGAGGCGGGTGGACAGCTCCGTCTCCAGTTCGCGCTGGACGGCGCGGCGCAGCGGCCGGGCGCCCAGCGCCGGATCCGAGCCCGCCGTCGCCAGACACTCCCGGGCCGCGGCCGTCACCGAGAGCGTGATGCCTCGCGAGTCCAGCTCCAGCGTGACCCGCAGCAGGTGGTGCTCGACGATCCGCAGGAGTTGCTCGGCGGTCAGCGGGTGGAAGACCAGGACGTCGTCGATGCGGTTGAGGAACTCGGGCCGGAAGTGGCGCTGCAGGTCGCGGGCGAACACCGCCGAGGCCGGGCCCGAGGTGAAGCCGGCCGGGGTGGTCGCGGTGCCGAGGTTGGTGGTCAGGATCAGGACCGCGTGGCGGAAGTCGGCCCGGCGGCCCTGGGCGTCGGTGAGGTGGCCGTCCTCCAGGATCTGCAGCAGGGCGTTGAAGACGTCCGGGTGGGCCTTCTCGATCTCGTCGAAGAGGATCACCGAGAACGGGCGGCGGCGGATGCGTTCGGTGAGCTGGCCGCCGTCGTCGTGGCCGACGTACCCCGGAGGTGCGCCGATCAGGCGGGCCACCGTGTGGTGGTCGTGGTACTCCGACATGTCCAGCTGGACCAGCGCCTCCTCCGTGCCGAACAGGTGCTCGGCCAGGGCCTTGGCCAGGGAGGACTTCCCGACGCCGGAGGGGCCCGCGAAGATGAACGACGCCGTCGGGCGCCTCGGGTCGGCGAGGCCCGTGCGGGCCCGGCGGATCGCCGAGGCCACCGACCGCACGGCGTGGACCTGGCCCACCACCCGCTCGTGCAGGGCGTCCTCCAGGGCCAGCAGCCGGGTGGCCTCGTCGGCGCTCAGCGCGCCCACCGGAATCCCCGTCCAGGCGGCCAGGACCTGCGCGATGCGGTCGCGGTCGACCAGCGAGACGCCGGCCAGGGCCGCCCGGGCGCCGGACTCGTCCAGCAGGTCGATGGCCTTGTCCGGGAGGCGGCGGCCGGGGACGTACCGGTCGGCCAGCTTCACCGCCGCGGTCAGCGCCTCGTCCGTGTACGCCACGCCGTGGTGCGACTCGTAGCCCGCCCGCAGGCCGCGGAGGATCGCGATCGACTCCGGCACCGTCGGGGGCTCGATCACCACCTGCTGGAAGCGGCGGTCCAGCGCGCCGTCGCGGCTGATGTAGCGGCGGTACTCGTCCGTGGTCGTGGCGCCGATGGTCTGCAGCTCGCCGCGGGCCAGCAGCGGCTTGAGCAGGGCCGCGGCGTCGATCGCACCCTCGGCGGCACCGGCGCCGACCAGGGTGTGGATCTCGTCGATGAAGACGATGACGTCGCCGCGGGTGCGGATCTCCTTGATGACCTTGCGGAGCCGCTCCTCGAAGTCGCCCCGGTACCGCGAGCCCGCCACCAGGCCGCCCAGGTCCAGCGAGTACACGCTGCGGCCGGCCAGCGCGGGCGGCACCGTGCCCGCCACGATCCGCTGGGCCAGGCCCTCGACGACGGCGGTCTTGCCCACGCCCGGCTCGCCGGTGAGGATCGGGTTGTTCTTGCGCCGGCAGGTGAGGATCTGCACGACCCGCTCGATCTCGGTGTCGCGGCCGATCACCGGGTCGAGGGCGCCGTTGCGGGCGTCGGCGGTCAGGTCGTGGCCGAACTGGTCCAGCGTCGGGCTGGCGGCCCGGTCCGACGGCGGGGACGAGGACGCGAACGGCGGCCCGGCCGAGGGGTGGCCGGTCAGGGCGTCCATGATCTGGGCGCGCAGGGCGTTGGGCGAGCCGCCGAGGCGGACCAGGATCTGCGCGGCCGTGCCCTCGCCCTCGCGGACCAGGCCCAGCAGCACGTGCTCGGTGCAGACGTGGTTGTGCCCGAGCCGCAGCGCCTCGCGCAGGGCCAGCTCCAGGACCTTCTTGGCCCGGGGCGTGAACGGGATGTGCGCGACCGGGGCGCTCGGGCCGAGCCCGACGATCTCCTCGACCTCGGCCCGGGCCTTCTCCAGCGTGATGCCGAGGGCGCGCAGCGCGGCGCCGCCGACGCCGTCGGGCTCCATGAGCAGGCCGAGCAGCAGGTGCTCGGTGCCGAGGTAGTTGTGGTTGAGGGTGCGGGCGGACTCCTGGGCCAGCACGACGGCGCGGCGGGCGGTGTCCGTGAAGCGCTCGAACATGGGGCATCGACGCCTTCCGGCGGGCCACGACGATCGCACCCGCCATCGCAGAAGCAGTGAAGGAGGATGCGCTGAGTCGAAGCCTCTTGGCCGCAAGGCACAGGTAGGCGCGAGCTACCTGAGAACGACAATAACGCCACAGCGCGGCCCGGGGGTTCTGCTGAGAGCGAAGCGAGGTGGTACAAGGATCTCGTGACGGCAACGACGCTGTTCCAACGCACCGCGGGCCCGCTCGGCGCGCCCTTCCTGCTGCTCGGCGGGTCGCTGGGCAGCAACCTGGACATGTGGCGGCCGCAGCTGACGCGCTTCGGGGCCCGGCTGCGGGTGGTGCGCTTCGACCACCGCGGGCACGGCGGGTCGCCGGTGCCGGCCGGGCCGTACGCGATCGAGGAGCTCGGCCGGGACGTGCTGGCGCTGCTCGACCGGCTGGGGATCGAGCGGGCCTCGTACTGCGGCCTCTCCCTCGGCGGCATGGTCGGCATGTGGCTCGCGGCGCACGCCCCGGAGCGCATCGAGCGCCTGGTGCTCATCTGCACCTCGGCCCACCTGCCCCCGGCCGACGGCTGGCTGGAGCGGGCACACCAGGTGCGCACCGTCGGGATGCAGCCGGTCGCCGACGCGGTCCTCGGCCGCTGGTTCACCCCGCTGTACCGGGCCGCGCTGCCGGCCCGGGTGGCGCCGTACCGGGCGATGATCGCCGCCTGCCCGGCCGAGGGCTACGCGGGCGGGTGCGAGGCGATCGCCGCCATGGACCTGCGCGACGACCTACCGCGGATCGCCGCCCCGACGCTGGTGATCGCCGGGGCGGACGATCCCGCCACGCCACCCGAGCACGGCGAGCTGATCCACGCGCGGGTGCGCGACAGCCGGCTCGTGGTGGTACCGAATGCGGCCCATCTGGCGAATGTGGAACAACCTGACGTGATCAGTCAGCTCATCGAAGATCACGTCACCGACTGATAGACGGCGTGCGTCCGGTCGGCGATCGCGGCCCACGAGAAGTGGTCCACGGCCCGCTGCCGCCCGGCCCGCCCGAACGCGGCCGCCCGCGCCGGGTCCTCCAGCAGCGCGGTCATCGCCTCGGCCAGGTCGGCCTCGAACCTCGCGGCGTCCAGCGGGGTGCCGGAGCCGTCGGCGACCTGCTCGATCGGGACCAGCAGCCCCGTCTCGCGGTCGGCCACGACCTCGGGGATGCCGCCGGTCGCGGTGGCCACGACCGCCGTCTGGCAGGCCATCGCCTCGAGGTTGACGATCCCCATCGGCTCGTAGATGGACGGGCACACGAACAGCGTCGCGTGCGTGAGCACCTGGATGACCTCGCGCTTGGGCAGCATCTCCTGCACCCAGACGACCCCGGACCGGCTCGCCTTGAGCTCGTCGGCCAGCGCGGTCACCTCGGCCGCGATCTCGGGCGTGTCCGGGGCGCCCGCCAGCAGCACCAGCTGGACGTCCGGCGGCAGGTCGCGGGCCGCCCGCAGCAGGTACGGCAGGCCCTTCTGCCGCGTGATCCGCCCGACGTAGACCACGCTCGGCCTGTCCAGGGAGATCCCGAGGCGCTCCAGCACATCGGTGGAGGCGTCCGGTGCGTACTGCGCGGTGTCGATGCCGTTGTAGACGACGTGCACCTTGTCGGGGTCCACGTCGGGGTAGGCGCGCAGGACGTCGGCCTTCATGCCGGCCGACACGGCGATGACGGCGTCGGCCGCCTCGATCGCGGTCCGCTCGCACCAGGACGAGAGCGCGTAGCCGCCGCCGAGCTGCTCGGCCTTCCACGGCCGCAGCGGCTCCAGGCTGTGCGTGGTCACCACGTGCGGCACGCCGTGCAGCAGCTTCGCCACGTGCCCGGCCAGGTTGGCGTACCAGGTGTGGCTGTGCACGAGATCCGCGCCCGCGCACCCGGCGGCCATCTCCAGGTCGACGCCCATGGTCCGCAGGGCGGCATTGGCCCCGGCGAGCCCGGCCGGGTCGGCGTACCCGATCACGCCGGCCTCGCTGCGGGGCGCGCCGAAACAGTGCACCCGCACATCGAGGGGCAGGTTGCGAAGCTCGCGGGCGAGATACTCCAGATGCACGCCCGCGCCGCCGTAGACGTCCGGCGGGTACTCTCGAGTCAGCAGGTCTACACGCACACCCAAACACTAATTGCTGTTCGTCTGGCGCAACACGCCGGACACGTTTAGCGTCTGGCCCATGGCTGCCAAGAACGTCCTCGCGATCGTCCTCGCCGGTGGTGAGGGCAAGCGGCTCATGCCCTTGACCACGGATCGCGCCAAGCCCGCGGTGCCGTTCGGCGGCATCTACCGCCTGATCGACTTCGTGCTGTCCAACCTGGCCAACGGCGGCTATCTCAAGATGGTCGTGCTGACCCAGTACAAGTCGCACTCGCTGGACCGGCACGTGACCAAGACCTGGCGGATGTCAACGCTGCTGGGCAACTACGTGACGCCGGTGCCCGCGCAGCAGCGCCTGGGCCCGCGCTGGTTCGCCGGCTCCGCGGACGCGATCTACCAGAGCCTGAACCTCATCAACGACGAGAAGCCCGACTACGTCATCGTCTTCGGCGCGGACCACATCTACCGGATGGACCCGGAGCAGATGGTGCGCCAGCACATCGAGTCGGGCGCGGCCGCCACGGTCGCCGGCATCCGCCAGCCGCTGTCGACGGCCGACCAGTTCGGCGTGATCGAGGTCGGCGAGGGCGGCCGGCAGATCAGCGCGTTCCGGGAGAAGCCCAAGGACGCGATCGGCCTGCCCGACGCGCCGGACGAGATCTACGCGTCCATGGGCAACTACGTGTTCACCACCGACGCGCTCATCGACGCGGTGAGCCGCGACGCGCAGGACGCGTCCAGCAAGCACGACATGGGCGGCAACATCATCCCGTACTTCGTGGAGAAGAACGACGCCGCCGTGTACGACTTCAGCACCAACATCGTGCCGGGCAGCTCGGAACGCGACCGCGGCTACTGGCGCGACGTCGGCACGCTGGACTCGTACTACGAGGCCAACATGGATCTCATCGCGGTGCAGCCGGTCTTCAACCTGTACAACTTCGACTGGCCGATCTTCACGGGCAACACGCCGTGGCCGCCGGCCAAGTTCGTGCACGGCTGGGGCGAGCGGGTCGGCCGCGCGATCGGCTCGATGATCTCCCCCGGCGCCGTGATCTCCGGCTCGCTGGTGGAGAACTCGGTCGTCTCCCCCAACGTGAAGGTCCACTCGTGGGCGCACGTCGAGGGCTCGGTGCTCATGGAGGGCGTCGACATCGGCCGGCACGCCGTGGTGCGCAACGCCATCCTGGACAAGAACGTGATCGTCCCCGAGGGCGCCGAGATCGGCGTGGACCTGGAACGGGACCGGCAGCGGTTCACCGTTTCGGACGGCGGGATCGTGGTCGTCGGAAAGGGACAACGGGTCGAGCCGTAGCTTCCCCTGCAGCAACCCCGACAATTCGATACGGTGAGGATCATGGGCAATCCCCCTGAGGCGCTCAAGACGGAAATCGCGACCACCCAGCCGACCGAGACGGAGATCGCCCTGTCCGAGGAGCCGGTGCAGCCCCAGGAGACGGCCGAGTCCCCGGCGGCGTTCTTCCACGCACCGGCGGTCGGGGTCGGGCAGCGCTTCCCCATCGAGCAGGTGACCCCGCAGATCGAGGGCGGTCGCTTCGCGGCCAAGGCCGTCGTCGGCGAGGCGGTGCCGGTCTCCGCGGTGTCCTACCGCGAGGGCCACGCCATGATGGGCACGAACGTGGTGCTCATCGCCCCCGACGGCACCGAGCGGCCGTTCAACCGGCTCGCCCCCGGCCCGGTCGGCACCGACTCGTGGCTCGGGCAGATCCGCCCGGACGCCGTCGGCGCGTGGACGTTCGCGGTCGAGGCGTTCAGCGACCCGTACCTCACCTGGCACAGCGCGGTCTCCAAGAAGATCGCGGCCGGGCAGGGCCTGGAGGACCTCGCCAACGACCTGGCCGAGGGCGCGACGCTGCTGCGCGAGGCGGCCGAGGGCATGCCGGAGCCGGACCGGGGCCGGGTCCTCGGCGCGGCCGGCGCCCTGGACGACGCCGACATCCCGCTGTTCGCGCGGGTCTCGCCGGCCCTGGGCGTCACCGACGTGCTGTGGCGGCACCCGCTGCGCCAGCAGGTGACCCGGGGCGAGGCGCTGCCGCTGTGGTGCGACCGGGAGCGGGCGCTGTTCTCCGCCTGGTACGAGTTCTTCCCGCGCTCCGAGGGCGCCGTCGTCGACGAGCGCGGCAAGCCGGTCAAGCACGGCACATTCGCCAGCGCCACCCCGCGGCTGGCCCAGGTGGCGGCGATGGGCTTCGACGTGGTGTACCTCCCGCCGATCCACCCGATCGGCAAGGTCAACCGCAAGGGTCCGAACAACACGCTGGTCGCCGGCCCCGAGGACATCGGCTCGCCGTGGGCGATCGGGGCGGCCGAGGGCGGCCACGACGCGATCCACCCGGACCTCGGCACCCTGGCCGACTTCCGGGCCTTCATCGCCGCCGCACGCGAGGCCGGCGTGGAGATCGCCATGGACCTGGCGCTGCAGTGCGCGCCGGACCACCCGTGGGTCACCGAGCACCCGGAGTGGTTCACCACCCGGGCCGACGGCAGCATCGCCTACGCCGAGAACCCGCCGAAGAAGTACCAGGACATCTACCCGCTGAACTTCGACAACGACCCGGAGGGCATCCGGGCCGAGATCCTGCGGGTCGTCCTGCACTGGGTCGAGCAGGGCGTCAAGATCTTCCGGGTCGACAACCCGCACACCAAGCCGGTCGGCTTCTGGCACTGGATCATCGGCGAGGTCAAGGCCGCCGACCCCGACGTGCTGTTCCTGGCCGAGGCGTTCACCCGCCCCGCGATGATGCACGGGCTGGGCAAGATCGGCTTCACCCAGTCGTACACCTACTTCACCTGGCGCGTGCTGGGCTGGGAGATCCGGGAGTACGTCGAGCAGCTGATCGCCGCCGCGGACTACATGCGGCCGAACTTCTGGCCCAACACCCCCGACATCCTGCCGGAGCACCTGCAGCACGGCGGCCCGCCGATGTTCAAGATCCGGGCCGTGCTGGCCGCGCTGCTCAGCCCCTCGTGGGGCATGTACGCGGGCTTCGAGCTCTTCGAGCACCTGCCCCGGCCGGGCGCCGAGGAGTACCTGGACAACGAGAAGTTCCAGCTGCGCCCCCGCGACTGGGAGGCGGCCGAGCGCAACGGCGAGTCCCTCGCGCCGTACCTGCGCCGGCTCAACACGGTGCGCCGCGAGCACAGGGCGCTGCAGCGGCTGCGCAACACGGTGTTCCACGGCATCGACAACGAGCAGGTCCTGTGCTGGTCCAAGCGGGACCCGGAGAGCGACGACACGGTGCTGGTGATCGTGTCGCTGGATTCACACAACGTGCAGTGGGGTAACACGACGTTGGACATGCCCGCGCTGGGTTTCGACTGGCACGAGCGGTTCACGGTGCGCGACGAGATCACCGGCGCGACGTTCGACTGGGGACAGCACAACGCCGTCCGGCTCGACCCCTACTACGAGCCGGCGCACGTGTTCACGGTGCATCGCCACCGGTGAGCCATCACCGGTGACGACGGGCAGTAAGAGGTAGGTACAGCATGAGCGACGCAGTCGAGCACCCGTCCTCCAGCGACTTCGGCCAAGCGCGGGTCATGGCCGCGGACGAGGGCTGGTTCCAGCGGGCCGTCTTCTACGAGGTCCTGGTCCGGGCCTTCGCCGACTCCAACGCCGACGGGTCCGGGGACCTCAAGGGACTCATCGGCCAGCTCGACTATCTGCAATGGCTCGGGGTGGACTGCCTCTGGCTGCCGCCGTTCTACGACTCGCCGCTGCGCGACGGCGGGTACGACATCCGGGACTTCTACAAGGTCCTGCCCGAGTTCGGCACGGTCGAGGACTTCGTCGACCTGCTCGACGCGGCCCACAAGCGCGGCATCCGGGTCATCACCGACCTGGTCATGAACCACACCTCGGACTCCCACCAGTGGTTCCAGGAGTCCCGGCGCGACCCCGACGGCCCGTACGGCGACTACTACGTGTGGTCCGACACCGACAAGGCCTACGGCGACGCCCGGATCATCTTCGTGGACACCGAGGAGTCCAACTGGACCTTCGACCCGGTGCGGCGGCAGTTCTTCTGGCACCGCTTCTTCTCCCACCAGCCGGACCTCAACTACGCCAACCCCGAGGTCCAGCGCGAGATGATCGACACGCTGCGGTTCTGGCTGGACCTGGGCATCGACGGCTTCCGGCTCGACGCGGTGCCGTACCTCTTCGAGGCCGAGGGCACCAACTGCGAGAACCTGCCGGAGACGCACGAGTTCCTGCGCCGCTGCCGCAAGGTCATCGACGACGAGTTCCCCGGCCGGGTCCTGCTCGCCGAGGCCAACCAGTGGCCGGCCGACGTCGTGGAGTACTTCGGCGACGGCGACGAGTGCCACATGGCGTTCCACTTCCCGCTCATGCCGCGCCTGTTCATGGCGGTGCGGCGCGAGTCACGCTTCCCGATCTCGGAGATCCTGGCCCACACCCCGCAGATCCCCGGCAACTGCCAGTGGGGCATCTTCCTGCGCAACCACGACGAGCTGACCCTGGAGATGGTCACCGACGAGGACCGCGACTACATGTACGCGGAGTACGCCAAGGACCCGCGCATGCGCGCCAACGTCGGCATCCGCCGCCGCCTCGCCCCGCTGCTGGAGAACGACCGCAACCAGATCGAGCTGTTCACCGCGCTGCTGCTGTCGCTGCCCGGCTCGCCGGTGCTGTACTACGGCGACGAGATCGGCATGGGCGACAACATCTGGCTCGGCGACCGCGACGGCGTGCGCACCCCGATGCAGTGGACCCCGGACCGCAACGCCGGCTTCTCCCAGGCCAACCCGGGGCGGCTCTACCTGCCGGCGATCCAGGACCACGTCTACGGCTACCAGTCGGTCAACGTCGAGGCGCAGAAGGAGAGCTCCACCTCGCTGCTCAACTGGACCCGCACGATGCTGCAGGTCCGCCGCCGCCACGACGCCTTCGCCGCCGGGGAGTTCCGCGAGCTGGGCGGGTCCAACCCGTCGGTCCTCGCCTTCGTGCGCGTCCACGGCGACGACGTCGTGCTGTGCGTGAACAACCTGTCCCGCTTCCCGCAGCCGATCGAGCTGAACCTGCAGAACTGGGCGGGGTACACGCCGATCGAGCTCACGGGCCACGTCCAGTTCCCGAACGTCGGTCAGCTGCCCTACCTGCTGACCCTGCCGGGGCACGGTTTCTACTGGTTCCAGCTGAGCGCGCCGGTAGAGCAGAGCTAGGAGAGCCATGACTTCTCTGCCGTACACGGACTGGCTGCCGCATCAGCGGTGGTACGCGGGGCGCACGCGCACCCTCACCCACGTCGAGCCGGCCGCCGTCACCCACCTGCCCGACGAGCTCGACCACGTGCTGCTCGACGCGCACTACGAGGACGGCGGCTCGGAGCGCTACCAGGTCTTCGTGGGCTGGAACCTCGACGTGGCCGCGGAGCTGTCCGCGGCCGCCCTCATCGGCGCCGACGGCGACCGCACCGCCTCCGACGCCCTCTACGACGAGCACTCGGCCCAGCGCATCCTGGCCCTCATCGACACCGGCGCGGTCGTCGACGGGGTCCGGTTCGTGCCCGAGCCGGGGGTCGCCCTGCCGGTCGACGCGCCCGCCCGCATCAGCGGCGCCGAACAGAGCAACACCAGCGTCGTGTTCGACAGCGCGGCGATCCTCAAGACCTTCCGCCGGGTCACCCCGGGCATCAACCCCGACCTCGAGCTCAACCGCGTCCTCGCCCGGGCCGGGTGCCCGAACGTGGCCCGGCTGCTCGGCGCGATCGAGAGCGACGACCTGGCCCTGGCCATGGTGACCGAGTACGCGCAGAACTCCGCCGAGGGCTGGGCGATGGCCACCACCAGCACCCGCGACCTCTACGCCGAGCACGATCTCAAGCCCGAGGAGGTCGGCGGCGACTTCGCCGGCGAATCCGCCCGGCTGGGCGAGGCGGTCGCGCACGTGCACCGTACCCTCGCGGAGGAACTCGGCACCCAGAGCGCGCCGCCGCCCGTGGAGGCGATGCTGGCCCGCCTGGACACGGCCCTGCGCGTGGTGCCCGACCTGCAGCCGCTCGCCGGCGACATCGCGGCGCTGTTCCAGAAGGCCGGCGAGGACCCCGTCGCCACCCAGCGCATCCACGGCGACCTGCACCTCGGCCAGGTCCTGCGGACCCCGGAGTCGTGGCTGCTGATCGACTTCGAGGGCGAGCCCGGGGTGGCGGTGGAAGAGCGAAGGAAGCCGGATTCGGTACTGCGTGACGTGGCGGGCATGCTGCGCTCGTACGAGTACGCCGCGAACCAGCTGCTGCTCGGCCAGGAGGACGACGAGGAGCTCGCCCGCCGGGCCCGGCAGTGGGTCGACCGTAACCGGGACGCCTTCTGCGACGGCTATGCTGCCGCCGCCGGATACGACCCGCGGGAGGAGCGCGCCCTGCTGCGCGCCTACGAGCTGGACAAGGCCGTGTACGAGAGCGCGTACGAGGCGCGGTTCCGCCCCGGCTGGCTGCGGATCCCCCTGCAGTCGATCGAGCGCATCGTGAACGGTTCGGACCTGACGACAAGGTGAGCACCCCTATGAATCTCGACGACCTGATCGCCGGGCGGTCCCACGACCCGCACGGCATCCTCGGCGCACACGCGAACGGCGACATGACCGTGGTGCGCGCGCTGCGCCGCGGGGCCGGTGACGTGGCGGTGGTCGCCGACGGCGAGCGGTACCCGATGAGCCAGGTGCACGGCGAGGGCGTGTTCGAGGTCCAGGTGCCCGGCGCCCTCACCGACTACCGCATCGACGCCGACGGCACGCTGAGCGACGACCCGTACCGGCACCTGCCCACCCTCGGCGACCTCGACCTGCACCTCATCCAGGAGGGCCGGCACGAGCGGCTGTGGAGCGTCCTCGGCGCCCAGGTGCGCGAGGACGGCGTCGCGTTCGCGGTCTGGGCCCCCAACGCCCGCGGCGTGCGCGTCGTCGGCGACTTCACCGGCTGGGGCCCGCACGACGGCCTGCCGATGCGCTCGCTCGGCGGCAGCGGCGTGTGGGAGCTGTACGTGCCGGGCGTGACCGCCGGGCAGAAGTACAAGTTCCGGCTCCTGACCCCGGACAACGACTGGGTGGAGAAGGCCGACCCGCTCGCCCAGCACACCGAGACCCCGCCCGCCACGGCCAGCGTCGTGTACCGGTCGCAGTACGACTGGAAGGACGGCGACTGGATCGCCGCGCGGGCCGGGCGGCGCACCCACGAGGAGCCGGTGAGCATCTACGAGGTGCACCTGGGCTCGTGGCGGCCCGGCCTGACCTACACCGAGCTCGCCGACCAGCTCACGGAGTACGTCAAGGACATGGGCTTCACGCACGTGGAGTTCCTGCCCGTGATGGAGCACCCGTTCGGCGGCTCGTGGGGCTACCAGGTCACCGGCTACTACGCCCCGACCGCGCGCTTCGGCTCCCCGGACGAGTTCCGCCACCTCGTGGACCGCCTGCACCAGGCCGACATCGGCGTCATCCTCGACTGGGTGCCCGCGCACTTCCCCAAGGACGCCTGGGCCCTGGCCCGCTTCGACGGGACGCCGCTGTACGAGCACGGCGACTGGCGCCGCGGCGAGCACCCGGACTGGGGCACGCTCATCTTCGACTTCGGCCGCAAGGAGGTGCGCAACTTCCTGGTCGCCAACGCGCTGTACTGGTGCGAGGAGTTCCACGCCGACGCGCTGCGGGTCGACGCCGTGGCCTCGATGCTGTACCTGGACTACTCGCGCGAGCACGGGCAGTGGGCGCCGAACCAGTACGGCGGCCGGGAGAACCTCGACGCGATCTCCTTCCTGCAGGAGGCGAACGCGACCGTCTACAAGCACCACCCCGGCATCATGATGATCGCCGAGGAGTCGACGGCCTGGCTCGGCGTCACCCGCCCCACCGACTCCGGCGGCCTCGGCTTCGGCTTCAAGTGGAACATGGGCTGGATGCACGACACGCTGACGTACGTCGGCAAGGACCCGATCTACCGCCAGTACCACCACAACCAGATGACGTTCGCGACCGTCTACGCGTGGAGCGAGAACTACGTCCTGCCGATCAGCCACGACGAGGTCGTGCACGGCAAGGGCTCCCTGGTCGGCAAGATGCCCGGCGACCTGTGGAAGAAGGTCGCCAACGCGCGCGCCCTGCTGGCCTACATGTGGTCGTTCCCGGGCAAGCAGCTGCTCTTCATGGGCTGTGAGCTCGCCGACGAGCAGGAGTGGAGCGAGGAGCGCGGCCTGGACTGGGGCCTCGTCCAGGACCCGATGCGCGGCGGCCTGCAGCGCCTGGTGCGCGACCTCAACGCCGTGTACAAGCACACCCCGGCCCTGTGGACCCAGGACACGACGCCGGACGGCTTCCGCTGGATCAACAACGAGGACGCGGGCGGCAACTGCTTCTCGTACCTGCGCTGGGGCGGCGACGGCTCGGTCGTGGCCGTGGTGGTGAACTTCGCCGCCCACCCGCACGAGGGCTACCGCCTCGGCCTGCCGTTCACCGGCCGCTGGACGGAGATCCTCAACACGGACGCCTCCGTGTACGGCGGCTCGGACGTGGGCAACATGGGCGCCGTGGAGGCGACGGGCGAGCCGCACAACGGGCTGCCGGCGTCGGCCGTCCTGCGGGTGCCCCCGCTCGGCGCGCTGTGGTTGAAGCTGGGCTGACCTCGGTTGTCATGAGCGCGGTCCAGGAGCAGCCCTCCTGGACCGCGGCTGTCTCCGGCTCAGGGCCGTTGGTGGCGCGGCAGGTGCTCGAGGATGTTGTGGTCGTACACGAGAATCGTCCACCGCTGCAGGTCGACCTGCTGGATCGGCGGGCCCAGGCGGATCACCACGCCGCTGAGGGTGCCGTAGTGCTCCAGCTCGCGGTCAACGATCACGAAGCGGGCGTCGTGGCGGCGAGGGTCGAACCACTCGGCGCGTGACTCCCAGTGGAAGGCGCGCGGGACCTGGTCGACGATGGGGGCGACCCGGACCCGGCCGTCGGTGGCGACCGTGACGGTATGCGAGGCCCAGTACGCGCCGACGCCGTAGTGCAGGTCGTGGGCCTCCAGCCAGGCCGCCGCCGCCGCGGCCTCCGGCGGGGCCGGCTTCGCGATCGCCACCTGCACCGCGAACGCGGTGAGCAGCACCGTGGCCAGGGCGCCGGCCACGGCGCGGACCGCCACGCGGGTGCTGAACAGCGCCCCGAGCCGGTCGCCGAACACCCGGCCCGCCAGCACCGCGCCGAACGGCAGCACCGCCACGACCTGGCGCGCGCTGGCCATGTCCGCCGCCTGCGTCGAGGCCACGAACGCCGCCAGGTTGACCGTGATCGCCGCCGCCAGCCACTGCCCCGTGCGGTCCTCCGCGAGCCGCCGCCGCAGCAGGCCCGCCACCGTGATCGCCAGGGCGGCCGGCGCGGCGAGCATCAGCAGCAGCTTCACCGCCCCCGCGGCGTAGTTCACCGACGTCACGAAGGCCTCGTCGCCGCCGAGGTACGGGAAGTACGCGCCCCAGTCGACCGCCACCGTGCGGGCCAGCATCCGCAGGTGGTCGGGCACGTCGGCCCACGTCGTGAACTCGGCGATCGGCGGATGCACCTGGTACCCGCCGAACCGCCCGATCAGCGCCACCGCCGCGTGCGCGATCGCCGCCGACGACACCGCCGCCACCAGCAGGTGCAGGTCCACGACCCGCGACGAGCTCCCGCGAACGGCCCGGAACGCGCTCACCACCGCCAGCGGCAGCGCGCCGATGTACATCGCGAGCGGATCGCCCATCTGCGCCACGACCAGCAGGGCCGTCACCACCGCCGGCCACCGGCGCCCCAGCACGCCCCGGTGGTCGATCAGCAGGGCGGCGACGAGCAGCGGCACGCCCGTACCGGTGTGGTCGGGCGTGTTCAGGACGATCGACCAGCCGGCGTGCGGCTCCGGGACCAGCATCGCGGCCACCACGAGCGCCGCCCGGCCCCACGCGGCCGCGCCCGTCGCCGAACCCCGGGCCGCCAGCGCCGCGAAGACGATCAGCAGCACGTACGTCGAGGCCGCCGCGACGTGCACGACGTCGGGGTTCAGGCCGTAGACGAGTTCGATCAGGGAGTACTGGAGCAGCTCGGTCGGAAAGAACGAGACGTCGCTGAGGGACCAGCCCGACAACAGGACGTTGCCGTGCAGGATGTCCGCGGCCTGCAGCGCGTTGGCCGCGCCGTCGGCGTTGGTGGCGTTGGCGCGGGCGATGCGCAGGTAGCCCAGCAGCAGCACCGCCACGGCGCTCGCGAGCAGGCCCCAGACGACGAACGGGCTGCGCGCACGCGCGGGTGGTGGGACGGGTCCGGCGGTCCGCTGACGGGGAATGGTCACCGTGGGCGTCGGGCTCACCCGGGCAATTCTGGGGTACGCCCGCTGTCGTCCATCGGTCAGGTCCGATCACCGACAGTTGCCGCCGCGGGGCAACCTTCCGCTGTTTCCACGACGTCTTACCCGCAGCGCGACTACACTGCGTAGTGCCATGCGTACCAAGCTCGCGATCATCCTGGTCGCCGCCGTGGCCGTCATCGGGGTCGCGGCGGTGGCGGCGCGACAGGCCGTGGGGCTGCCGCCGCCGATCGACCCGTCCGCATCGCCGTCGATGGAGCCGCCGTCGGCCTATCCGTCGCCGGTGGTGTCCGGGCCCGGGTCGCAGGCGGTGGACTGTTCGACGATTCCGCGGTACGACACCGGAATCCTCCCCGCCGACTCGGGCGGCGAGTTCGTGCCCTACGGCGCCAACACCGTGACCCGGTGCGACACCGCCTTCGAGACGCCGTCACCCACCACGGCGCCGCCGGAGGTGCTCACCCGGGACCTCGAGAGCTTCACGCAGCTGCTCAACAGCCTGCCCGCGCCCGAGACCAACCAGGCCTGCCTGCGCATCGCGTTCCCGACGCAGCTGAGCTTCGTGATCACGTTCGAGCCGCGCACGCAGCGCCGGCCGCTCGTCATCGTCGTGGACCGCAACTGCGCGGCCCTGGTCGTCTCCGACTACACCGCGACGCGCGTGCGCTCCTACGCCACGCTCGACCCGATGCCGATCTTCGAGCAGCTCTACCAGGCTCAGTCCGCCTCGCCCTCGATCGGCACGACCCGGTAGTCTCCGTCCGGCGCGGAGTGCTCAGGCGCCGGCCGCTCGGCCGTGTGCGAGTGGACCCGCGACCCCGACGGCCCGCGCCGGGAGATGACCTGAAAAGCCACAAGCCGAACAGGCCGCTCCGGTACCGCGAACCGCCCCGTCCCCCACCGCACCCACAGCGCCTCGCGCCCCGCCGCCGCCTCCGCCGCGAGCTTGTCGAGCGTCCGCCGCCGGTCGGCGTGGTCGACCTCGACGACGAGCGGCGCCGCCGAGGGCCGGGCGATCCCGACGTCGACGACCGAGAACTGCTGCTCGTACGGCGGGGGCAGCGGCACCACGCTCGCCGCCCGCCGGTACGCCCGCCAGCCCTCCCCCACCGCCCAGTCGACGGTCGCGGCGATGAGCAGCTCGGTGACCTCGTCGGTGCCGCGGTCGGCGAACACCAGCCGGTCCAGGTGAGCCCGCAGCGCCTCGGCAACGTCCATGGCTGGAAACCCTAGACTCCGGCTGGTGGCCCTTCCCAGCGTCACGCGCATCCGCCGCGCGTACACCCGCCTCACGACCCGCGCGGGCGGCGACTGGCACGCCCGGATCACCCGCGGCGCCACGGTCGTCGTCGCGCGGGATGACGAGCGGGCCGTCAAGGGGTACAGCATCCAGAAGCTCTTCCTCGCCGCCGCCCTGCTGGCCAAGTCCGACCGCGGCGAGCTCGACCTGGCGCGCCGCCTCACGCTCGGCCGCACCGACATCCTCGGCGGCAGCGGCCTGTACCACCTCCAGCCCGTCCACGGCGACCAGCTCACCGTCGCCGGCGTCCTCACGGCCCTGCTGCTGGTCTCGGACAACACCGCCGTGCGCCTGTGCGGCCGCCTCGTCCCCGCCCCGGAGATCAACGAGATCCTCGCCTCGCTGGGGTTCGCCCGCACCCGCGTCGCGCCCACCGCCGACCCGGCCCGCTTCCTCCTCGGCGACACCACCGCCCGCGAGACCCACGACCTGCTCACCCGCCTGGCCACGGGCAGCCTGCTGAGCACGGCGAGCAGCGCGTTCCTGCTGAGCGTCCTGCGCTCGCCGTCCGGCTATCACGATGGTGTACGCCACGATCTCCCCGGCCCCGCCCGCACCCGGGTCGCGACGAAGCACGGCGCCGACCACGATGCGCGCGGCGCGGCCCGGCACGAGGCGGGCATCGTGTTCGCCGAGGACGGCACCCCCGCCCTGATCTACAGCCTCTTCGCCGACGCCCTGCCCGCCGCCGACGACTACGGCCCAACCCACCCGGCCGTCACCGCCCACGCCGCGTTAGGGCGGATCCTCATCGAAAGTTGCTAGGTTCGGAGCTATGTTGCAGCGGTACCGCGAGCAGTCGCGCTTCAGCGACCCCGGCCCGTTCGGGGACCTCCTCGACGGCCTGCCCGACGGGCTCCCCGAGCTCATGGCCACCGTCCGCAACGTGGTGGTGCATTACCGGGCCTCGGGGATCGCGTTCGACGGGTCGCGGCTGGCGGAGATCGACTCGCGGTGGGTGTCGCGGATGCTCGAGCGGGACCAGGAGCGGTTTCCCGGGCCGCTTGCCGCGCAACGGCCGGTGGCGGAGCGGGTGCTCGGGTGCTGCCGGGACTTCACGCTGCTCACGGTGGCGGCGCTGCGGCAGCGGCAGGTTCCGGCGCGCAGCCGGGTCGGGTTCTCGCCGTACTTCGCCGACGACTGGAACTACGACCACGTCGTGGCCGAGTACTGGAACGGCCGGCGCTGGGTGCTCGCCGACGCGCAGCTGGAGCCGGAGGACTATCCGTTCGACACGGCCGACGTGCCGCAGTTCATCACGGCGGCGCAGGCGTGGACGGCGCACCGGCGGGGGCTGATCGACGCGGACCGGTACGGGGTCGATCCGGCGCTGCCGTTCCGCGGGCACCAGTTCCTGCTCGACTCGGTGCTGCTCGAGGTCGCGCACCGGCAGTGCGACGAGGCGCTGCTGTGGGACCAGTGGGGCGCGATCACCGACCGGACCGCGGACGAGCTGGCCGAGCTGCTGCTGTCCGCCGACCGCGGGGACCTCGACGCGGAGCGGACGCTGGCCAAGCGGTACGAGACCGATCCCTCGCTGCGCCTGGCCAACCGCGTGCACTGCATGTCCCCCAGCGGCTTCGACGGCTGGGTCTCGATCTGAGGCGCTAGAACACCACGCGGCCCTTGCCGCCGGTCTTGGCGGCGTACATGGCCTGGTCGGCGTCGTGCATGAGGGCGTCGATCGGGACCTCGCCGTCCCACAGGCTCACGCCGATGCTCGCGCGCGGGGTGATGACGCAGTCGGGGCGGAACACGGCCGGCTCCTGCAGGTCGGTGCAGAGCCGGTCGGCGACGAGGTAGACGTCCTCGGCCGAGGCGACCCCGTCGAGCAGGACGGCGAACTCGTCGCCGCCGAGGCGGGCCACGGTGTCGGCGGGGCGCACGCCCGCCACGAGCCGCTCGGCGACGACGGTGAGCAGGAAGTCGCCGGCGTTGTGGCCGTAGGCGTCGTTGACCTGTTTGAAGCCGTCGAGGTCGACGATGAGCACGGCCACCGGCAGCCCCTGTACGGCATTCGGCCGGGCATCCCCGATCCGCTCGCGCAGCAGGGCGCGGTTGGCCAGGCCGGTGAGCCCGTCATGGGAGGCCCGGTGGTGGACCTCCTCGAACGCGGCCCGCAGCACGCCGAGGGTCTCGTTCAGGGAGCGGCCCATCTGGCCGACCTCGTCGCCGCGGTCGAGCTCGACGCGGCGGCTCAGGTCGCCGCGGGCGACGCGGGCCAGGACGTCGACGACCTCGCGCAGCGGCCGGGAGATGGCCCGGGCGGTGAGCACGGCGAGCAGGATCGCGGTCAGGGCGCCGGCGGCGAGCAGCCCGGCGGTGATCTGGGTGTTGCGGATGCCGTTGGCCTTGGCCCGCCGGGCGCCGTCGGCGACGGCCTCGACGAGCTGGTCGAGGAAGGCGTTGGCGCGGTCCTTCACGGCGCGGGCGATGGCCTCGGAGCGCACCAGCACGACGGTCGCGGCCTTCTGCCGGTCGCCGGCGTCGGCGGCGTCGAGGGCGGCCTGGCGGGCGGTGCGCCACATGGTGATGGTGGCCGCGAACGCCTTGAGGCCGGAGCGCTCGCTCTGCGGCAGGGCGATGGCGCGCAGCTCCGCGATGCGGGCGTCGATGTCGCGGTCGGAGTCGACGATGACCTCGGCGTAGGTGTCGCGGTAGAAGCCGGGGTCGGACAGGATGTAGGCGAGCACGGCCTCGAGCTGGGCGCCGACGGCGGAGCGCACGGTGGTCATGCGGTCCAGGGCAACGACGTTGACGCGGTACTCGCGGTCCTGCTCGGCGACGAGCCGGCGCAGGTTGAGCAGGCCGACGACGCCGGACGCGGTGAAGATCGCGGTGACGACCAGGGACACGCTGACGATCTTGGTGGCGATCCGCAGATCCGCCACCCGCCGCCGCGCGCGTCTCAACACCTTCACGTCATCGGCACCCGGAGCACGCGATCAAGCCGGCCAGCCGGTCTCGATGCGGTGCAGGACGGTAGCGGTGTCCGCGCCGTTGATCCAGTCGGTCATGCCGGCCCAGAACGTGCCGGCGCCGACGGCGGCCGGCATCTGGTCGGAGCCGTCGAAGCGGAAGGTGACCCCGGGGTCGGCGAGCAGGCCGGCGGCGAGCTGCTCGATCGGGGTCGTGAGCACGTCCCGGTCGAGGCCATTGTTGGGGCTGACGATGCCGGCGGTGCGGGCCCGGCGGTCGGCGAAGTCGGGCGTCGTGAGGTACAGGCGCAGGGTCTGCACTTCGGGCCGGTCCGTGAACGCCCCCGCGAAGACTCCGGCCCCCAGCACGGGCCTTCCGGCGGCGGGGTCGATCGGCGGCAGGTAGAAGGCGTAGAGGTCGCCGTCCTCGGCGATGGTCGCGTTGGCGGGCCAGAAGCTGGTGTAGAACGACGCCTGGCGGTGCAGCGCGCACTGGCGTTGCAGGATCGGCAGGCCGCTGTCCTGGTACGCGGTGGTGGCGATGGACCCGACGCCGCCGAAGCCGCCGTTGACGTACTTCGGGTTGCGCAGGATCGCGCCCGCCTTGTCCAGGGCGGCGGCGACCCGCGGGTCGTCGAACGGGATGCGGTGCTCGACCCACTGGTCGTAGACGTCGGGGCCGGCGGTGCGCAGCAGGGTGTCCTCGAGCCAGTCGGTGGCGGGCCAGCCGGTGGCGCCGCCGGACTCGATGCCGGCGCACCACGGCTTCACCCCGGTGGCGGCGATGCGGTCGCTGAGGGCGAGCAGGGCGGCCCAGGTCTGCGGGACGGCGTAGCCGCGCTCGGCGAAGTACTTCGGGGAGTACCACACGAGGCTCTTGACGTTGCCGTCCAGCGGGGTGCCGTAGAGGACGCCGTCGACGGTGCCGTAGCGCTTCCAGTCGGCCGGGTAGTACTTGTCGACGCTCGCGGCGACGGCCTCGGGCGCGGCCTTCAGGCGACCGGTGCGGGCCATGGCGGCGAGCAGGCCCGGCTGCGGGAAGAGCGCGACGTCGGGGGCGCGCCCGGCGGCCGCCTCGCCGGCCAGGGCGGTCTCGAAGTCGTCCCGGCCGGTGTAGTCGACCGTGATGCCGGTGCAGGTCTGGAACGTCTCCCAGGCCTTGACGAGCTTGTCGGCCTCGACGCCGCGGATCGAGGAGCTGACCGTGACCGTGGTCCCCCGATGGCCCTGGAACTGGGCGAACGCGCCGCAGGCGGGGTCGGCGGCGGGGCTGCCGGCGTCGGTGCCGGCGCAGGCGGCCAGCAGCGCGGCGGCCGCGACCACGGCGGCCGCTCGCGGAAACCCCATGAAGGCAGCATATGCGTGCAAATCGCCCGGAAACCTTTGACGCCCGAACGGCCGAAAAAGGTTGTCCGGTCGGTACGGACATATCGGTCGATACCCGCCCATCAGTGGGTGAGATAGGTGGTGAGGAATGTCACGACTGTTCGTGACCGCGCCGCAACCGGCCTAGCGTCGCCAACGGCCCCACCCGGGGCCGGTCTACCGCAATGTCCGTTTAGCCCGGTACTTCGGGTCAGCTCCGGCCACCACGGCGGAACCTCCACCCGAGACACGCGAGAGTGCACCGGGCCGTCGCTGGAGCCGAACTGAACGCACGCCAGCCGCTGCACCGCATTGCAGCAGGCACCGCAGCCCTTGCCCTGTCCGCCGTCTGGCTCGGCCCCTCCGCCGCCGCGGCCCAACCCGCACCGTCGTCGCAGACGGAGCAGACCGAGGCGGCCCCGGCCGGCTCGCCCGCTCCGACGCTCGCCGAGCAGGAGCGCCTGCTCGCCGCCTACGAGCGCGCCGACCGTGCCCACCGCGAGACCTTCGTCAAGCTCGCCGCCTCGCAACGCGACGCCGCGACGCCACCGCCGCCGCCCGCGCCGGTCGTGACGAAAACGCCCGCCAAGACGACCTCTACGAAGAAGTCCACGTCGTCGTCTTCGTCCAAGAAATCGACAACCACGACGTCGAACGTGGCTCCCCCGTCCGGGGCCGCCGGCACCGTGGTGAACTTCGCGCTCGCCCAGGTCGGCAAGCCGTACGTGTACGCCGCGTCCGGCCCCGGCTCGTACGACTGCAGCGGCCTGGTGATGGCCGCGTACGCCAAGGTCGGCATCAAGCTGCCGCACCAGAGCGAGCAGATCGCCGCCCGCGGCCGTCAGGTGCCCGCGGGTCAGTGGATGCCGGGGGACGTCATCCACACCTCGGGCCACGTCGCCATCTACCTGGGCGGCGGCAAGATGGTCGAGGCCGCGAACCCGTCGGCGGGCATCCGGGTGGCACCGGTCCGCGGCGGCACCGCCTACCGCTTCCTGTAGGCGCTCTCCCCGATCGCGCCCGGCCGGGCATTTCTTCTCAGAAGCGTGCCCGGCCGGACCGATCAGCCCGATATGAGCGGATTGCGCAGGCCCGCGCTCCTCGCGCCGGTCCTGTGGCTGTCCGACCGGATGCGCACGGGTTCCCGGTTGGCGGTTGTCCTGCTGGTACCGCTCGTGCCCGCCCTGGCCACCCCGTTCGCGACCGGCGAGCGCGGCCCCGGGCTCGCCGTCACCGCCGGGTGCACGCTCCTGGCCGCCTGGTTCGCCCTGGCCGTGCGGTGGGGCACCCGCCGCGACGCCCGCCTCGCCGCCGCCGCGATCACCGCGAGCGCCGAGGGCGAGCTCTCCCCCGCCGCGCTCCCGGCCGGGCGGGACGAGTTCGGGGATGTCGGCCGTACCCTCGACGGCGCCCGGCACCGCCTGGCCGAGCGCGACGAGCGGCAGCGCCGGGCCCGCCACGTCCGCGAGGAACAACTGCACGCGAGCTTCGAGCAGCAGCGCGAGGGCCAGCGCCGGCTGCGGGAGCAGGCCCAGGACATCGTCGACGAGTCGGTCGGGGCGATCACCGCCGAGCTCGAGGACGTGGTCGCCCAGGTCGGCGAGGTCCGGCTGGCCGCGCGCACCATCGAGGAGCGGGTCGGCGCCGCCGACCGGGCCACCGCGTCCGTGGTCGAGCGGGCCGGGGAGGCCGAGCGGGTCGTGGAAGCGCTCGGCGAGAGCCTGCGCCAGGTCGAGGGCACCACCCAGCTCATCGCCGGCATCGCGGCGCAGACCCGGCTGCTGGCGCTCAACGCGACGATCGAGGCGGCAAGGGCCGGGGCGGCCGGGCGCGGCTTCACCGTCGTGGCCAACGAGGTCAAGGAGCTGGCCGGCAGCACCGCCGAGTCGACCGAGCGGATCGCGGCGGTCCTGGCCGAGCTGGAGCGCAACGCGGCGCAGATGGCCGGCACGATCCGGGCCATGGTGGCCGGGGTCGGCGGGATCGGCGAGGCGACCGCCGTGCTGCACACCGTCGCCGACGACCAGCACGCGACCGTCGAGCGGCTCACCGGCCGGGTCGGCGAGACCCGCGAGCGCATCCACGCCATGTCGGCGCTGACCGAGCGGCTGGAGCGGCGCAACGCCGAGCGGATCGCCACCTCGGGCCCGGTGCGCCTCGGCGTCGACGGCGGCTCGGCGTTCGTGACCGCGCGCATGCTCGACCTCAGCACCGGCGGGCTGCGGTGCGAGGCGGCGGATGCGGTACCCGTACAACCCGGCGACACCGTGATCGTCGAGCTCGACGTGGCGGGCGCGCCGGTGCGGGCCCACGCCCAGATCATGCACGTCGTGCACCGCGACGACCTGACCGAGGTGCGGGTGCAGTTCCTGCGGCCGCCGGACGGCGTCGTCGAGCGCATTCGAAGGTTCATCGTCGGCGCGGCCTGAACCGTTCCCAGCTCGCGGGGGTATCTACTAGACATGACCGTATATCGACGAGTGACCGTCGTGCTGACCCTGGCCGCCGCGATCACGGCCACGCTGCTGGCCGGCCCGGCCGCGGCGAACGCCTCGGGAGCGGACCGCCCGCTGCCGACGACCCTGAACCTGCCCGCCGGGTTCCAGCCGGAGGGGATCGCGATCGGGCCCGGCCCGTTCGCCTACTTCGGCTCCCGCGCCGACGGGCGGATCTACCGCGTCAACCTCGTCAGCGGGGCCGGCGCCCAGCTCAGCCCGGCGGTCGGCACCGCCTCGCTGGGCATGAAGACCGACGGCCGCGGCCGGCTCTTCGTGGCCGGCGGGGGCGGCGGCGACGCCCGCGTCGTGGACACCCGCGGCGGCAAGGTGCTCGCCTCCTACAAGTTCACGACGGACACCACGTTCGTCAACGACGTGATCCTGCTCGACGGCGCCGCGTACTTCACCGACTCGCGGCAGGCCGTGCTGTACAAGGTGAGCACCGGCCGGCGCGGCGAGCTGCCGAAGTCGTTCAGCACGCTCGCCCTCACCGGCGACTTCGTGCTCACGCCCGGCGTCAACAACCTCAACGGCATCGCCGCCACGCCCGACGGCCGGGCGCTGATCGCGGTGCAGTCCAACACCGGCTTGCTGTTCCGCATCGACCCGCGCACCGGCGCGACCAGGCGCATCGACACCGGCGACCGCACGTTCGTCAACGGCGACGGGCTGTGGCTCTCCGGGCGCACCCTCTACGTCGTGCAGAACCGCGACAACAAGGTCGTCGCGGTCGAGCTCAACCGGGCCGGCACGACGGGCCGGGTGCGGGCCGAGCGCACCGACCCGCGCTTCGACGTGCCGACGACGATCGCGCAGTTCGGGCACCGGCTGTACCTGCCCAACGCCCGCTTCACCACGCCCCCGGCGGCGGACACGGTCTACACGGCCAACGCCATCGCCGCGTTCTGATCTGTGCCGCCGCCGCTTCTCGCGGCGGCGGCTTTTTCAGGTCAGCTGCGGGTACACCAGCCGGACGTCCAGGGCCAGGGCCGCCTTCGCCTGCTGGGCCGCCGCCGCCGGCCTTCAGGATCGGCGCGAACGCGCGCACCATCCGCAGCGTGCCGACGATGACCTCCCGAGACGATGCCGTCACGCCAGGGCGCGCGATTCGTGCCCGTCCTCGCCCGTCCGCCCGGTTTCTGCCATCCATGAGATCGTTGACAACGTGGCTGAGGGCAGGCAGTTCGGGGAAGTGGCCGACGTCTACGAGGACGCGCGGCCCGGGTACGCACCGGAAATGGCGGACACGATCGCGGCCTATCACGGCCGCGACCCGCAGGACGTGCTGGAGATCGGCGCCGGCACCGGCAAGGGCACCGCGATCCTGGCCGCTCTCGGCGGACGGCTCACCTGCGTCGAGCCCGACCCGCGGATGGCGGCCCTGCTGCGCTCGTCGTACCCGGCCGCGCACGTGATCGTCGCGCCGTTCGAGGACGCGGCCGCCGGCCCGGCCGACGTCGTCGGGTGCGCGCTCGCCTGGCACTGGCTGGACCCGGCCCGCCGCAACCGCCTCGCGTTCGACGCCCTGCGGCCCGGCGGCACGCTCGCCGTCTTCGGCCACCGCTACGACTACGCCGACCCCGCGCACCAGAAGGCGTTCGACCGGGCCTTCAGTTCGGTCGACGAGACCCCTTTTCTGGTACGGCCCGATGACTGGGTCCACCACGACGTCCTCGACTCGGGGCTGTGGACCGACGTGCGCGACATCCAGTCGAGCCGGACGGTACCGATGAAGGCTGCTGAATATCTGCGCCTCGTGCGCACCTTCGGCCCGTTCCGCGCCAAGCCCCCCGCCTTGCAGGAGCACCTCCTCGAACTCCTGACCGCGACCCTGGCCGACCTCGGCGGCGGCACGGTCCTGAACCTGCGGGGCTTCCTCGTGCTGGCTCGCCGGGCGTGACCGGCTTTTTGCTCGCCGGGCGTGACTGGCGTCCTGGGCGGACAATTGACGGCATGTATGTCATCAAGGAGCGCTTCTTCGACATCGGGGACGACTTCGACGTCACCGACGACCACGGGCGCAAGGTCCTGCACGTCGACGGCAAGGTGCTGAGCCTGCGGGACAAGCTCGTCATCGAGGACCCGTCCGGCAACGAGGTCGCCTCCGTGCATCGCAAGCTCATCGCGCTGCGCCCGACGTACCAGATCGAAATCGGCGGCGAGGAGGCGGGCGAGGTCCGCAAGAAGCTCTTCACGCCGTTCCGCGAGAAGTTCACCATCGACGTGCCGGGCCCGGACGACCTCACGATGTCCGGCGACCTCTTCGACCACGAGTTCACGGTGGAACGCGGCGACCGCGAGGTGGCCACGGTCTCGAAGCGCTGGCTGAGCATCCGCGACAGCTACGCCATCAACATCGCCGACGGCGAGAACCACCTGTTGATCCTCTGCGCCGTCCTCGCCCTCGAACTCGCCATCCAGCGCGAGAAGAAAGAGGACGACAAGGACTAGAGCTCCGTCGCCTCCAGGCGGCGGCAGTGGGCGCGGAGGATCTGCAGGGCCCGTTCGCTGACGGTGAGGCCGGCCCGCTCGACGTAGGCGAAGTCCGCGCCCGGGTCGGCCCCCGGCACCAGCCGCACCAGCTCCGGCGGCGCGGTGCCCGGCTCGACGAAGCTGTCCTCCCGGAAGTACCCGGCCGCGGGCGCCGTGGAGAACCCGGTCAGCCCGGCCGCGGTCAGCTCGGCCACGAGGGCCGGGCTCGCCACGATCTCGGTCAAGCGGGCGGCGAGGCCGTCGGGCAGCCAGGAGAGCTCGACGGTCAGCACGCCGTCCCGGTCCTCGCAGAGGTCCCAGGCCGGGTCGGGGTCGAGCTGAAAGCGCGCCATCGGCGCAGCATACGCAAGGTCGCAGGCCCCGGTGTCGATCCGGGCACTCCGCCCTTATGAGGGGCGGCCGAGCAGCCGACGCTCCGCCTGCGGGGCAATGGATCCACAGTGGATGGCACAACGCGGTGCGGGAGAGGCCGCAGCCGGATTCGAACCGGCATGTCGCGATTTGCAGTCGCGCCCCTTGAACCTGCTCGGGCATACGGCCCTGCGTGCCTCCGGCTGGACTCGAACCAGCGACCTCCGGTTTCGGAAACCGGCACTCTCGTCCGCTGAGCTACGAAGGCAAGATGAGGGGAAACGTGCGGGCGGAGGGATTCGAACCCCCTCAGCGCGTGGCAACTGGTTTACAGCCAGCCCCGACTCTCCAACGTCGGCGCGCCCGCGAGGACGGGACCGGCCGGCCCCCGTGGTCCGGGCCGATCCCGTCGGTGGGTGTGGCTCCGATGCCCGGATTCGAACCGGGACCTGGACGGGTAACAGCCGTCTGCCCTGCCGGTTGGGCGACATCGGAACGGAGATACGTGGACGCAGGGGCGGGATTCGAACCCGCGCTTTCTGGCTTATGAGACCAGCGAGGACGACCGAACTCCTCCACCCTGCAAGTGCGCCGCCGGGGACTTGAACCCCGAACAAGCCGGTTAAGAGCCGGCTGCTCTACCAGTTGAGCTAGCGGCACGTCGAAGCGCGGACGGGACTCGAACCCGCAACGTTCCGGAGTGAAAATCCGGTGACTCTCCCATTCGTCCACCGCGCCACACACATGCGTGCCCCCGGCGCGATTCGAACGCGCACCGTCGACGTCCTCAACGTCGTGCCTCTGCCGTTGGGCTACGAGGGCTCACAAAACACACGAGCGGCAGCCGGGATTCGAACCCGGGGCCTCCGCCATGGCGAGGCGGCGCTCTGGCCGGACTGAGCTACAACCGCGTGGAGGCGCCCCGAAAATCCCCCCGGGGGCGCCCCGTGGACCTGAGCGGATTCGAACCGCTGACCCTCGGTCTGCCAGACCGATGCGCTACCACTGCGCCACAAGCCCATGGACCGCCGGCGAGAAACAAAGCCCGCGGCCAAAAGAATGCGTGTGCCATCCACTGTGGAATTGTCAAAGAACACAAAGAAAAACCGCCCTGTCCCCATTGGGGAGGGCGGCGGAGGCGTCGCTAGCGAAGTGCTAGCCGCTCCACCGACCGAAGGCATAACCGCCGCGCATACAGGCATGACCGCAGGCAAGGAGAACATTGGCCCGCTTGGCTTCGAGTGCCCGGCGCCGCATCATGGTCATCCCCTTCCCGCTCGGTGTCTTCTCGGTGCTGATGAATACCTTACGCATTCCCCGGGAGGCGCACAATGCATTTATCGCGACTTTCACGAGCGGCCCGCGCGGGGTACCTTCGCCGCATGGGCGATCCGCCGGTGTGGCTGCTCGACGTCGACGGCGTCATCAACGTGAAGCGGCCCGGCTGGGGTGCGGCGCCGTTTCAGGGCCGCGCGTACGCCCTCGGCGCCGAGTGGAAGCTGCGCTGGGCCCCCGCCCTCGTCCAGCGCATCCGGGACCTGCACGGCGACGGCGTGGCCGAGGTGCGCTGGTGCTCGACCTGGTGCGCGTGGCCGGGCGAGGTCGAGCGGCTGTTCAAGATGCCGGGCCTGGACCGCGCGTTCGGCGAGGTGCCGGACTTCTCGGTGGCCAAGCTCGCCGCGGCGCGGGCCGTGCTGCACGGCGGGCGGCGGCTGGTGTGGACCGACGACGTCGAGGTGCCCGAGCCGGGCCCGCTCTTCGACGAGCTCACCGCCGACGGCCGCGCCCTGCTGATCCGCCCCGATCCGCGCCGCGGGCTGACGCCCGCCCACCTCGACGCCATAGCGGAATACTGCCAAGCGTGAGAGGCGACACTTTGTCCGTGAACCTTCTGTGTGAAATATTATCTGCATGACCGACTATGGCCACGATCTGCGCTTCGGGACGTTCCTGCCGGCCGAGGCCGCCGACGCCGCCGAGGCGCTGCGGCTCGCGGTGCGCACCGAGGAGCTCGGCCTGGACATGACGAGCCTCCAGGACCACCCGTACCAGGGGCGCTTCCTCGACACCTGGACCCAATTGTCGGTGATCGCCGCCCACACCGAGCGGATCTCGGTGTTCCCCAACGTGGCGAACCTGCCGCTGCGCCCGCCGGCCGTGCTCGCCCGCGCGGCGGCCAGCCTGGACCTGCTCAGCGGCGGCCGGGTCGAGCTGGGCCTCGGCGCCGGCGGGTTCTGGGACGCGATCGAGGCGATGGGCGCCCCGCGGCGCACGCCCGGCGAGTCGCTCAAGGCCCTCGAGGAGGCGATCGCGGTCATCCGCGCGCTGTGGAGCGACGAGCGCTCGGTGCGCGTCGACGGGGAGTACTACCATCTCAAGGGCGCCCACCCCGGCCCCGGCACCGCGCACGACATCGGCATCTGGGTCGGCGCGTACAAGCCGCGCGCGCTCGCCGTCATCGGCCGCCTCGCCGACGGCTGGCTGCCCAGCTCGCCCTACGTCGCCCCCGAGCTGCTCGCGGAGTCGAACCGGCGCATCGACGAGGCCGCCGAGCAGGCCGGGCGGCGGCCGGAGGACATCCGCAGGCTGTACAACATCGCCGGTTCCTTCCGCGGTGACGGCCGTGAATTCCTGCAGGGCCCGCCCAAGGTGTGGGTGGAGCAGCTCGCCGAGCTCGCGGTGAGCGAGGGCATGAGCGGCTTCGTCTACATGGTCCGCGCGGGCGGCGACAGCGACCTGGAGCGCTTCGCCACCGAGGTGGTGCCGGCGGTGCGCGAGCTGGTCACGGCCGAGCGCACGCACCCTGAAACGCCAACCGCCGCAGTTGTACCGCCTGAGCCCGCATCGGCAGTGCTGGTTCGCGAGCACAACGCCACCCTCGCCACCCCGACGCCGGACGACGGCACGCGGCTGTCGGGCACGAGCCTGTGGGACGAGTCCGAGCGCCCGACGGGCCCGGCGAGCGATCTCGCCGTGCAGTACAGCGGCAGGCAGCGGGCGTCGGGGCAGCACCTGGTGGACGTACACAACCATCTGCGCGAGGAGTTGCAGCAGCTGCGCGACCTCGTGGACCAGGTCGCCTCGGGCGCGCTGGACCTGGGCCGGGCGCGCTCGATGATCAACACGATGGCGATGCGGCAGAACAACTGGACGCTGGGCACGTACTGCGAGAGCTACTGCCGCGTGGTCACCACCCACCACACCATCGAGGACCTGAGCCTGTTCCCGCGCCTGCGGGCGGCCGACCCCCGGCTCGTGCCGGTCGTCGACCGCCTGGAGGCGGAGCACCACGTCATCGCCGACGTGCTGGAGCGGGTGGACCAGGCCCTCGTGGCGATGGTGACCAGGCCGGAGGGCGTCAAGCAGGTGCGCGAGGCGGTCGACCTGCTCACCGACACCCTCCTGTCGCACCTGTCGTACGAGGAGCGCGAGCTGATCGAGCCGCTGAGCGCCTACAACGTGATGTGAGTGGCGGCGACCGAGACGTCCCACAGCCGGCTCGCGGCCTCGGGGTCGAGCGCGTACGCCGCGACCCCGGTCCGCGTCCCCGGCTGGTTGGGCGCGGCCTCGGCGCAGTCGTCGTAGTACTTCCCGCCGACGTCCGCGACGGTCGGCGACCCGGCCAGCAGCGCCGAGGTCGCCGCCCCCTGCTCGGGGGTCTTCCACCGGATGGGCACCCCACCGTTGGCCGCGGTCGCGGTCCGCACGAGCTCGTCGACGTCGATGTGCCGCTGCAGGTTGGTGTGGATGCCGCCCGGGTTCAGGGCGTTGACCCGGATCCCGTCGCCGCTCCAGCGCCGGTCGGCCTCGACGGCGAAGAGCACGTTGGCCGTCTTCGACTGCCCGTAGGCAAGCCACGGCTCGTACTCGCGCCGCTCGAAGTGGATGTCCTCGAACACCACCGGCGACCGCAGATGCGCGGCCGAACTGACGGCGACGACCCGCGCCCCGCCGGCCTGCCGCAGGCTCGGCAGCAGCCGCGCGGCGAGCGCGAAGTGCCCGAGGTGGTTCGTCGCAAACTGCGATTCCCACCCTTCTCCGGTACGGCTGAGCGGCGACGCCATGACGCCCGCGTTGTTCACGAGGATGTGCAGCGGCCCCTCCCACGCCTCGGCGAACGCCCGGACCGACGCCTGGTCGGCCAGGTCGAGCGGCATGACCTGGGCCTTGATCTCCTGGGCGAACTCCTGGGCGGCCGCGGTGTTGCGCACGGCCAGGGTCACCTCGGCGCCCGCGTTCGCGAGTGCCCGGGCCGTCTCGACCCCGATGCCCGAGCCGCCGCCGGTGACGACCGCCCGCTTCCCGCTCAGGTCGGCCCCGGCCAGGACCTCGCTCGCGGTGGACTCGAATCCGAACTCGCTCATCGCTGAACCTCCTTCACGCTGATGTCCCACAGCCGCGCGGCAGCGTCCGGGTCGAGCGCGTACGCCTCGACCCCGGTGCGCGTGCCGGGCAGGTGCGGCCCGGCCTCGTTGCAGTCCTCGAAGTACCTGCCGCCCACTCCGTCCAGCAGCGGCGAGGCGGCGAGCAGCACGGACGTGGCCGCCCCCTGCTCGGTGGTCTTGAACTCCGGGTTCGGGTTGCCGGTCGCTTCGCGCAGGCGCTGGAGTTCGGCCTGGTCGACGTACCGCTGCAGGTTCGTCCTGATGGAACCCGGGTGCAGTGCGTTGACGAACACCCCGTCACCGGACCATCGGCGGGTGGCCTCGACGGCGAAGAGAATGTTGGCCGTCTTGGACTGCCCGTAGGCGGACCAGGCCTCGTACTCCCGCCGCTCGAAGTGGATGTCGTCGAACACCACGGGCGAGAACTGATGCCCGCTGGACGACACCGACACGACCCGGGCACCGCCGGCCGCGCGCAGCGCCGGCAACAGCCCCGTCGCGAGGGCGAAGTGCCCGTAGTGGTTGGTCGCGAACTGCAGCTCCCAGCCTTCGACCGACCGCCCGAGCGGCCGCGCCATCACGCCGGCGTTGTTCACGAGGATGTGCAGCGGCCCTTCCCAGGCCTCGCCGAACTTCCGCACGGAAGCCTGGTCGGCCAGGTCCAGCGGCATCGTCCGCGCCTGGATCTCGGCGGCGAACGCCTCGGCGGCCGCGGTGTCGCGCACCGCGAGGGTCACCTCGGCCCCGGCCCCGGCGAGGGCGCGGGCGGTCTCGACCCCGATCCCGGACGCCCCACCGGTCACGATGGCGCGCTTGCCGCTGAGGTCGACGCCGGCGATCACCTCGCGGGCGGCGGACGTCTTGCTGAACGGAGTGCTGATGGACATGATCGTCTCCTTCGGCGGTACCATCTGAAGCGGAGGAGCCTCCAGATGTCCTCCACGCTAACCGGAGGCGCCTCCGATTGCCTCGCCTTTGGAGTGTGACGTGACCCACGCTGCCCGCCCCCTGCGCGCCGACGCCCGCCGCAACCGCGAGCGACTGCTGGAGGCCGCGCTGGTCGCCTTCTCCAAGGACCCGACGGACGAGGTCACCCTGGAGCGCGTGGCCCGCGACGCCGGGGTCGGGATCGGCACGCTGTACCGCCACTTCCCCACGCGCGAAGCGCTGATCGAAGAGGTCTACCGCGCGGAGCTCACCCGCCTCTGCGAGTCCGCGCCCCGGCTGCTTGCCGAGCTGCCGCCGGATGCGGCCCTGCGCACGTGGATGGACGGGTTCATCGACTACTCGGCGACCAAACGCGGCCTGGCGGAGGCGCTGCGCACGGTGATCGCCGCGGGCGGGCAGCCCTTCGCGCAGAGCCGGACGATGATGGAGGCCGCGCTGGGCGACCTGCTGAAGGCGGCCGAGTCCGCCGGCATCCGCCAGGACGTGGAGCCTTACGACGTGCTGGTCGCGATGAGCGCCATCTCGCTGTGGGTCTCGGAACCGGACCGCCGCGAACAGGCCGGCCGCGTGCTGGACCTGCTGATGGACGGCCTCCGCTTCACCCCCTGACCGCCGGACCGGTGCGGTGCGGCCGGCGCGGATCGGCGAGCGGGACGATGCGCCGATCGCCCACACGGGTCAGCGCCGCCACCGGGCCGGTGAGGGCACCGACCAGGCGGGCCAGCGCCGGGCGGCGCCGGCCACGCAGCAGCCGAGGACCGATCTCGGACATGACGGCGGTCAGGGCGGGCAGCGGGCGTCCGAACAGCGTCAACTCGCGGATGTGACTCGACGCGTCGAGCCGCAGCAGTTGCGCCTCCTCGACGAACTGCCGGCCGGCGCGCGCGTGGAAGAACAGCGCCCACGTGCGATCGGCACCCACCTGGGTGTGGAAGCGGATGTCGCTGATCGTCTCGAACGCCGCCGCCAGCATCGCGGTGACCTGTTCGGGCCCGTGGAAGCGGAACTGCTCGGTGAGCGGTGAGATGACTTCGATACCGGCGGCGAACAGGTGCCCGGCGGCGTCCGCGTCGCCGCGCTCCGCGGCGTCACGCCAGGCCGCGATCGTCGCCTCGGGGGTGGTCGTCGCCTCGGGGGTGGTCGTCGACGAGGGTGCGGGACGCTCTTCGGTCATGACATCAGCCTGACCGCCGTCGCCCCGGCCGTCGTCCGCCCCTGGACGACATCGGCATACGGAGATTGACGTAGCTGGAGGTCTGGTCGGGCGCCGGTGTCCGCCTTCGCCCGGCGGCGTACACCGGCGCTCCCGACGTACTCCTGATGCTGTACTGCAGAGTCAACCGTGCGCGGATGTGCGGCGGACGGAGGCGCGCATAGCATCGCCGGGTGGACGTGTCGCCGTGGCTGCGGTCGGACCGCTGGCTGCCGATCAAGCTGGCCGCCATCCAGCTGGTCGCCGTCTACGCTGCCACCCGCCGGCCCAGCGACCGTCTCGACCTCGACGGCGTCGCGGTACTGCTCCTCCTGGCTGGCCCGCTGCTGCTGTTCGCCCGCCGCCGGGCGCCGCTGCTGGTACTGGCCGGGAATCTTGTGGCCTCGGCGCTCTACTACTCGCTCGGCTACCGGTTCGCGCCGGTGGTCATCAGTCTCGCGGCCGCCATCATCTCGATGGTGAACCAGCCGGGCCGGCGCCTGCAGGCCTGGGTGGCGACCGGCGCGGGGCTCGCCGGGTACCTCGTGCTCAGCCGGGCGGTGCACCGGCAGGACGGCCCGGGCCTGGTGGCGGTCGTGGCGATCGCCGCGGTTCTGGCGCTGGTCCTGGCCGCCGGGGAGGCGATCCGGGTCAGCGCGCGGCGGCGGCGGGAGATCGAGCAGGTGGCGGTCTCCGAGGAGCGGCTGCGCGCCGCCCGCGACCTGCACGACGTGCTGGCGCACCAGGTTTCGCTGGTGACCGTCCACGCGAACCTGGCCTTGCGGGCGTTGGACCGCGACCCGGAGCGGGTCCGCACGTCGCTGAGCGCGATCAAGGAGGTCAGCAAGGGGACCATGGTGGACCTGCGGGCGGTTCTGGCAGCGTTGCGCGGCGATGAGGAGCCGCCGCGGCAGCCCGCGCCCGGGCTGGCTCAGCTCGACGAGTTGTGCACCCGGTCCGACCTGGCCGGGCTGCGGGTGGAGGCCGTCGTGGTGGGAGTACCGCTGCCACTGCCCACGGCGGTCGACCTGGCCGCGTACCGGATCATCCAGGAGGCCGTCACGAACGTGCGCCGGCATTCGTCGGCGCGCACGGCCACGGTCACGCTCGACTTCGGCGCCGACGCGCTCGACGTCGAGGTGGCCGACGATGGCCGGTCGAGCCAGGTCAGCGAGGGTGCCGGGGTGGCCGGCATGCGGGAGCGCGCGTTGACGGTGGGTGGCTCGTTCGAGATTGCCGCGCACGGTACCGGCGGGGTGCGCATCCACGCCCGCCTGCCGTACCGGGAGAACGCATGAACCAGGCCCACACGATCCGGGTGCTGCTGGCCGACGACCAGGCGATGATGCGGGCCGGGCTGCGGGCGCTGCTGGAGGACAGTGCCGACATCACCGTTGTGGGCGAGGCCGGCGACGGTCGCGAAGCGGTGCGGCAGGCGGGGATCCTGCGGCCGGCCGTGGTCGTGATGGACGTCCGGATGCCGGCGATGGACGGCATCGAGGCGACCCGCGCGATCATGACGGATCGGCGGCTGGCCGGCGTCCGGGTGCTGATCGTCACCACGTTCGAGCTGGACGAGTACATCTTCGCGGCCCTCCGGGCCGGGGCGAGCGGCTTCGTGGTCAAGGACAACGAGCCGGAGGATCTCATCCGGGCGGTCCGGGCGGTGGCGGCCGGCGCGTCGATGCTCGCGCCGAGCGTGACGAACCGGGTGGTCCACGAGTTCGCCAGCCGGGCCAAGGAGTTGCCGCCGGCGTCCGCGCTGGACCGGCTGACCGATCGCGAGCGGGAGGTGATGGCCCTCGCCGCGCAGGGGCTCAGCAACGACCAGATCGCGCTGCGGCTGTACGTCAGCGTCGCCACGGTGAAGACGCACATCTCCCGGCTGATGCTGAAGCTGGACGCCCGGGACCGGGCGCAGGTGGTGGTGACCGCCTACGAGACCGGTCTCGTGCGTCCAGGCTGGATGACTTAAGGACCTTGTCAGAAGTCGAGTCCGTGGCCCAGCCACGTTGCCGGGTCCCGGACGCGAATCGTCGCGGAGTTGCGGACGAAGACTTCTGGCAAGGTCCTCAGGAGACGTCTCGCCGGGCGAAGACGACGCCGGCGACGGCGACCGCGACGGCCAGGTAGGCGAGGGTGGCCGCGAACGCCGGCCAGTAGCCGACGGTGTCGGTGCCGCCGGCCATCACCACCCCGGCGAGCAGGCCGGGCAGCCAGTGCGGCGCGTCGGACCAGACGGTCGCGGCGATGTTCTCGGCCATGAAGAACCAGCCGAGCATCACCGCGACGGCCAGGACGGTCGAGCGCAGCAGCACGCCGAAGGCCAACCCGAACGCGCCGTACAGCGCGCAGGCCACCAGCGCGGAGACGTACCCCGCGGCGGCGTGGCCGAGGCCGGCACCGGTGAACCAGGCGTCGACGGGAAGCCCGCGGGCCAGCATCGCGACGGTGGCCGAAGCGACGCTGAGCAGCAACGCGGCCAGCAGCGCGGCCGTCATCGCGACGAGCAGCGCGCCGAGCTTGCCGGCGAGTACGGCGATCCGGTCCGGTTGCCGGGTCAGCAGCATGCGGATGGTGCCCCAGGTGTACTCGGTGGTCACCGAACTCAGGAACAGCACCAGGATCACCAGCCCGACCAGCCGGGACGCGTTCCCGAAGCCGGCCGTCAGGCCGTCGGCCGCGACGAGCCGCGCGATCGACACCTCCCGCGGCCCGGCCGTCTCGGTTGCCGTGGCGACGCTGAGGATGCTGACCAGCACGGTGAAGCCGAAGAGCGCGCCGAGCGAGCCCCACAGCAGCCGGGGCCGGCGCAGCTTGAGCAGTTCGGCGCGGACGGCCCGGATCATGACGGTTCCCCCTCCAGGATGCGGAAGTAGCGCTCTTCGATGTCGCCGTCGCCCATGACGCCCTCGAAGCGCCGCCGGCCCTGGTTGATGACGATCAGCCAGTCGCACACCTGCTGCACCTCGTTGAGCAGATGGGAGGTGACCAGCACGGTACGGCCGTCCTCGCAGATCGACCGGATGATGCCGCGCATGTCGCGGATGCCTGACGGGTCGAGCCCGTTCGTCGGCTCGTCGAGCACGACCAGGGCGGGGTCGCCGAGCAGCGCCGCGGCGATCCCGAGCCGCTGCCGCATACCCAGCGAATAGGTCCGGTAGGCGTCGGCAGCCCGGTCGGCCAACCCGAGCCGCTCCAGGACGATCGGCACGCGGGCCCGGTCGATGCCGGCGAGCGTCGCGTACACGGCGAGATTGCGGGCGCCCGACAGGCCGGGGTAGAACGCCGGCCCCTCGACCAGCGCACCGACCGACGGCAGGTAGGCCGCCGGCGTGGCGATCGGCCGGCCGATGACCGTGCCGGTGCCGCCGTCCGGGCGGACCAGGCCGAGCAGCATGCGCAGAATGGTGGTCTTGCCGGCGCCGTTCGGCCCGATCAGCCCGGCGACCGTGCCCGCCGGGATCTCGAAGTCGAGCCGGTCCACGACGGCGCGCGAGCCGTACCGCTTGGTCAGGCCGCGCACCGCGACAGCTGGTGGTGTGTCCATGGCCCACATCGTCACGGCCGGACCGGGTGCCGGTCGTCCACCGGCGGATGGCTTCCGCGATACCGCAGCGGGTTGACGCGCACCGCCGGTTCGCCCGCCACGCTGAGCGGCATGAGACGGACCGTGGGACTGCTCGGGTTGGGCTGGCTGGTGCTGTTCGCGATCGGCGGGCCCGTGTTGCAGGGCCGGCCACCGGGCTTCGACATGCCGGCGGCGGAGCTGCGGGCCCAGTTCCAGCAGCACGCCACGCGGTACCTGGCGGGCGACTTCATCGCCGGCGCGGGTTTCTGCCTGCTGCTGGTGCCGTTCGCCGCGTTCCTGCCCGACGCGCTGGGCGTCGTGGCGCGGACCGGCTGGGCACGGCTGGCCAGCAGCAGCGCGGTCGGCCTGACCGCCGCCGGCGGCGCCGTGACGTCGTTCCTGGACGCCATCGCGATCGCCCACGGCGGCCCGCAGTTGGACGACGCAACCCTGTCGATGCTGCTCTACGCCAACAGTGCCGGCATCGCCTTCCTCGGCCTGCCGGCCGCGACGTTCGCCACAGCCGCCGGCGCGCTGGCATGGCTCGCCGGCCGCCGGGGCCTGGCGATGTTCGGCTGGCTGGCCGCCACCCTCCTGCTGGCGGGCGCGGCATTCCCGCTCGGCGCGGCCGACGGCCCGCTCTGGACGATCAGATTCGCCGGCTTCGTGGTCCTTGCCGCCTTCGTCGCCGCCACCTCGATCACGCTGCTCGGGCCGCGGCGAGCCGACCCGGGACCCGTGGAGTTGTTCCACGAATCTGCCACAGCCGAGGACCGGCCGGCTTGACGCCGAGGGTCGGCCAACCATTCATCTGACGCACGCCGCCGGGCGCCCGCAGTTCCTGCACTGCAAGCTCGACTACGCTCATCGAGCATGGCGGCCTTCGACCCGAACTCGGATCTCGGCGGTGACGTCGCGTACCGCCTGCTGGCCAACACTCCGGTAACCCTGTTCTGGCGCCGGCGCCTGCTCGACGAGACCACGGCCTGGCTCACCGAACACGGCTACCAGGTAACCACCGTGGACGCCGCCGACTGGTCGGCCGAAGGGGACATGCACCGGGCCGTCGGCGCCGGGCGCGGCGCAGATCGTCCTCGACATCCCGGCCGACCACTCGCGCAGCGCCGCCCTCATCGGCCGACGACTCATGTGCCTGGTCCAGAGCAACGACCCGAACATCACCATCGAACCGGTCGGCGCTACCCTCGTCGGCTGGAACGACGCCGAGTGGCCCAACGCCCACCGCGGCCGCACTCCGGCGTCGTCCGGCTGACGCGGCACCTTGACTCGCGGCGGTTTCAGAGCCGTGGGCGGCGTCTGCTTGAGCGAAGCGACTAGGTAGTGGTCCTAAAAGCCTCCGCGAACCGCCCAAATCATTGCTTTTCCCCTTTTAGAGAAAAATCTTTAGGCTTTTCGCCTTTCCGGCTCGTCCTCGTAGGACTGGCGGCCGTCAGCAGACACTCGACGCAGCTAGATCGGCGGGGCGTTCCAGAGGCGCAGCGCCGGAGCGTCGTGCTCGTGGCCGAGTACGGAAACGGTCGCCGTGCCCAGGGTCAGGTGTGCCCCGAAGGCGACCGGCTGCTCCAGCCACCGGGCGGCCAGAGCGCGCGAAGCATGCCCGTGACTCGCCACCGCCACATCACCCAACGCCAGCATCGGGCGGAGCTTCGTGATGAACCGGTCCAGCCGGTCGGTGACCTGCGAGGGCGACTCCCCCTCCGGGCAGCCGTCGGTCCAAAGATCCCAGTCCGGCGCCTCCGCCTTGATCTGAGGTGAGGTCAGCCCCTCGTACGTGCCGTAGTCCCACTCCGCGATGTCGTTGTCCAGCTCGGTGACGACCAGGCCGGCGAGCTCCGCCGTACGGCGGGCGCGCTTGCGGGGGCTGCTGATGACCGCCACAAAAGCGCGGTTCGCCAAGGCGCGGGCCAGCGACTTGGCCCCCTCCTCCCCCGCGGAGGTCAGTTCGAGGTCGGTGGTGGAGGTGTGCCGGCCGTTCGCGCTCCACTCGGTCTGCCCGTGCCGTATGACCACGATCTCGCCCATCTCCACATTGTGCCGGTTCCGGCTACGCTGCACCGCGTGGACGGGGTTCTGGTGCTCTGGGATGTGGACCACACGCTGGTCGACGTGGACGGGCTGGGGCGGGAGGCGTACGACCTGGCCTTCGCGCGGCGCTTCGGGGTGGCCCCGGCGCATCAGCCGCCGATGGCTGGGCGGACCGATCGGGCCATCGCGATCGACATGTTGCGGCTCAACCGGGTTCCGGTGAACGAGGCCAACCTGGAAGACCTGCGCAACGGGGCCGAGGTGGCGATGGACGAGCTCGCCCACCTGCTGCCGACGCGAGGGCGGGCGCTGCCGGGGGCCGTCGAGGCGGTCGGGGCGATCCACGGGCGCACGGTGCAATCCCTGCTCACCGGCAACGTGCGGCACATTGCCGAGGTGAAGGTGGGCCCGTTCGGGTTCGCCGAATACCTGGACCTTGACGTCGGCGCGTACGGGTGGAGCCACGAGGTCCGCGCGGAGTTGGTGAAGATCGCCCGGGACAACGTGCGCGGGCGGCGCCTCGCAAGAACAGTGCTCGTCGGTGACACGCCCGAGGACGTGCTCGCCGCGCTGACCAGTGGGGTCGGCGTGGTGGGTGTGGCGACCGGGCGGTACACGAGAACGGAGCTCGAAACCGCGGGAGCTCACGTCGCCCTGGACGATCTCACCGACACCGAGGCGGTGCAGGAGGCGATCGTCAGGGCCGCGCGTTAGGCCGGTGCTCGTAGGGCGTCGAGAGCACCACGGTCGTGCGGGTCGTGACGTTCGCGGCGGAGCGGATCTCCTGCAGCAACCGCTCCAGGGCGAGCGGGTTCTCGACGCGGACGAGGAGCATGTAGAAGTCCTCGCCCGCGACCGAGTAGCAGCTCTCGATCTGCGGGAGCTTGGCCAGGCGGTCCGGGGCGTCGTCGGGCTGCGACGGGTCCAGCGGGCGGATCGCGACGAAGGCGGTCAGGGACAGGCCGAGGGCGTCGTGGTCGACCGTCGCGGTGTAGCCCTTGATGACGCCGCGCTGTTCCAGGCGGCGCACCCGCTGGTGCACGGCCGACACCGACAGGCCGACGCGCTCGGCCAGGTCGGTGTAGGACAGGCGGCCGTCGGCGGCCAGGGCCGCGACGATCGCGCGATCGGTCTCTTCCACGCACGCACCCTAACGTGCCGGGCAAACCATTACAGCGATCGGGAGATCACCAGGCGCTGGATCTGGTTGGTGCCCTCGAAGATCTGCAGGACCTTGGCCTCGCGCATGTACCGCTCCACCGGGTGGTCGCAGACGTAGCCGGCGCCGCCGAGGACCTGGACGGCGTCGGTGGTGACGCGCATGGCGGTGTCGGTGCAGAACAGCTTGGCCTTGGCCGCCTCGGCGGTGTGCGGGCGGCCGGCGTCGCGCAGCCGGGCGGCGTGCAGGTACAGGGCGCGGCCCGCGGCGATCTGGGTGGCCATGTCGGCGAGCATGAAGCCGACGCCCTGGAACTCGGCGATGGGCCGGCCGAACTGCTCGCGCTCGCGGGCGTACCCCGCCGCGTAGTCCATGGCCGCCTGGGCCAGGCCGATGGCGCAGGCGGCGATGCCGAGCCGGCCGCCGTCCAGCGCGCTCAGGGCGATCTTGAAGCCGCGGCCGTCCTCGCCGATGAGGCGGTCGGGCGGGACGACGGCGCCGTCGAAGACGACCTGGGCCACCGTCGAGGAGCGCAGGCCCATGGTCTTCTCCGGGGCCTGGGCCTCGATGCCGGGGGTGGCGGCGTCGGCCAGGAGGCAGGAGATGCCGGCGGGGCCCGGGCCTCCGGTGCGGACGAAGACGTTGTAGAAGTCGGCCTGGCCGGCGTGGGTGATCCAGGCCTTGGTACCCGAGACCACGTAGCCGTCGTGCGCGAGCGAGGCCCGGGTCGAGAGCGCGGCGGCGTCGGAGCCGCTGTGCGGCTCGGAGAGGCAGTAGGCGCCCAGCAGCTCGCCGCCCAGCATGTCGGGGAGCAGCTGTTTGCGCTGGGTGTCGGTGCCGAACGCGGCCAGCGGGTAGCAGGCCAGGCTGTGCACGGAGACGCCCTCGGCCACGGCGAGCCAGCGGGCCGCGAGCTCCTCGAGGACCTGCAGGTACAGCTCGTACGGCACCCCGCCCCCGCCGTGCTCCTCCGGGTAGGGCAGGCCGAGCAGTCCGGCCCGGCCCAGGACCTTGAACAGCTCGCGGGGGAAGCGGCGCCCGGCCTCGTACTCGTCGACGCGCGGGGCCAGCTCGCCGCCGGCGATCTCGCGGACGAGGCCGATCAGGGCTTCGCCCTCTTCGGAGAGGAAGGGCCGGTCGACGGTCACAGGATCACCAGCTCCGTGTCGATGGTGTTGAGCCGCTCCACGCCGGCGCCGGTGCACACGACGATGTCCTCGATCCGCGCCCCGTGCCGGCCGGCCAGGTAGATGCCGGGCTCGATCGAGAACGCCATGCCGGGCTCGAGCGGGGTCGCGTTGCCCGCCACGATGTACGGGTCCTCGTGCCCGTCCAGGCCGATCCCGTGCCCGGTGCGGTGCAGGAACGCCTCGCCGTACCCCGCGGCGGCGATCAGGTCCCGCGCGGCCGCGTCGACGGACTCGGCGGTGACCCCGGGGCGCACGGCCGCGACCGCCGCCCGCTGGGCCTCGTGCAGTACCGCGAAATATCCGGCGAACTCGGCGGGCGGTTCGCCGACGCAGTACATGCGGGTGGAGTCGGAGCAGTAGCCGTCGGGCATCGCCCCGCCGATGTCCACGACCACGGGCTCCCCCGGCCGGATCACCCGGTCGGAGACGCCGTGGTGCGGGCTGGCCCCGTTCGGGCCGGCGGCGACGATGGTGAACTCGACGGTGGCGTGGCCGGCCTCGCGGATGCCGGCCGCGATGTCGGCGGCCACCTCGGCCTCGGTGCGCCCGGGCCGCAGCCACTCCGCCATCCGGCCGTGCACCGCGTCGATGGCCTGCCCGGCCCGGCGCAGCGCGTCGATCTCGGCCGGGCTCTTGCGCAGGCGCAGGCCGCGCAGGACCGCACCGGCCAGGGCCTGGGTGGCGTCGGGCAGCGCGTCGCGCAGGGCGAGCACCTGCTCGGCCCACATGCGGTCGCCCAGGCCGACGGTCTTGGCGCGGCCGCCGAGCAGGTCCTGGACGATGCCGTACGGGTCGGTGCCGTCCGCGTGGTCGATCAGCCGGACGCCGACCGACTCGGCGGGTGAGGCCTCGGCGGCGGGGCGCTCCAGGCGCGGGACGATGAGGACGGCGTCGCCGTCGGCGGGCAGGACGAGCAGGGTGAGCCGCTCGAGGGCGTGCGCGTCGTAGCCGGTCAGGTAGCGCAGGTCGGCGCTCGGGCCGATGAGCAGGGCGTCGAGCCCGGCCTCGGCCGCGGCGCGCCGGGCGGCGGCCAGCCGGTCGGGGGAATACAGCTCCACTCCGACAGCTTAACGTTCGTTTGGTTTTTCGTGGGACCCGCGGGGTTGCTGAGCACCCTGCGATACCAACGGATAGGTGATTGATCTCGGTTCGTGGCGTAGTCTGTGCACGAAGCTTGAGTAATAAGGCCAGAACTCCGCTGCTGCCGAACCGAGACGAGCCTCGAACCTCCATGAGCCGCCCCATGGTGCCGACGCCCAGCGACCGGGTTGCCGACCCGTTCGTGCACGAGGCGCTGCTGTACGAGGGCGTGGTCGGGTTTCTCGACGGCACCATGAAGTTCATCTACGAGGGGTTCTCCCTCGACGAGCCGACGGTCGTCGCCGCGCCGCTGACCAACATCAACCTGCTGCGGGAGCGGCTGGGGGCGTTCGCCGAGGGCGTGGCGTTCCTGGACATGGCCGAGGCGGGGCGCAACCCGGGCCGGATCATCCCCTGGGTGCTGTGCCGGTTCATGGACGAGCACCCCGGCCGCCGGGTCCGCATCGTCGGGCAGTCGGTCTGGCCGGAGCGCACCGCCGAGGAGTACCCCGGCTGCGTCCAGCACGAGGCGATGGTCAACGTGGCGCTGGCCGGGCGCGAGGCGACCCTGCTGTGCCCGTACGACCTGGCCCGGCTCGACCAGAAGCGCATCGACGACGCCCAGCGCACCCACCCGGTCATGGTCGACGACAACGGCCGCTACCCGTCGGGCACCTACGACCCGCACGGCGCCGCCGAGACCTGGAACGTGCCGCTGTCCGAGCCGCCGGCCGGGGCGACCACGCTGCGCTTCGAGCTGGAGAGCCTGGTCGAGGTCCGCCGCCGGGTGGCCGAGGTGGGCCTGGACGCCGACCTGGTGCCGGACCGGATCGTGGACCTGCAGAGCGCCGTCAACGAGCTGGCCACCAACAGCATCCAGCACGGCGGCGGTTCCGGGACGCTGCGCACGTGGTACGACGAGGAGCGGGTGGTCTGCGAGGTCCGCGACTTCGGCCACGCCACCAACCCGATGATCGGCCGGCTGCGCCCGCCGCACGGCCGGGGCCGCGGGCTGGTGATGGTGCATTTCCTGGCCGACCTCGTGCAGCGACACACCAGCACGACGGGAACCGCGACCCGCATCCACGTGCTGCGCTAACCTGCACCGATGGACCGCCCCCTGCTGCTGATCGACTCGGCCAGCCTGTACTTCCGCGCGTTCTTCGGCGTGCCCGAGGCCGCCGCGAAGGCGCCCGACGGCACCCCGGTCAACGCCGTGCGCGGCTTCCTCGACATGCTCTCCACGCTCATCAAGGGCCGCAGGCCGGACCGCATGGTCTGCTGCCTCGACGAGAGCTGGCGGCCGGCGTGGCGGGTCGCGCTGCTGCCGTCGTACAAGGCGCACCGGCTCACCCCGGCCGGCGGCGAGGAGGTGCCCGACGCGCTGTCCACGCAGGTGCCGATCATCCTGGAGTTCCTGACCGCGCTCGGCATCACCGCGGTCGGCGCGGCCGACTTCGAGGCCGACGACGTGATCGGCACCCTGGCGTTCCGCGAGCCCGGCCCGGTCGAGGTGGCCACCGGCGACCGCGACCTGTTCCAGGTCATCGACGACGAGAAGCCGGTGCGCGTCCTGTACTGCGGCCGCGGCGTCGCCAAGCTCGAGGTCCTCGACAACGCGGCGCTGCACGCGAAGTACGGCGTGCCGGCGGCCGGGTACGCGGACCTCGCGGCCCTGCGCGGCGACCCCAGCGACGGCCTGCCCGGGGTCGCGGGCGTCGGCGAGAAGACCGCGGCCCGGCTCGTGGACCGCTACGGCGACCTGGACGGCATCCTGGCCGCCCTCGACGACCCGAAGTCGGGCTTCGCGCCGGGGCTGCGGGCCAAGCTGGAGGCCGGCCGCGAGTACCTGGGCAAGTCGCGGGAGGTGGTGGCGGTCTCCCGCGCGGTGCCGCTGCCGGAGCTCGCCACGAAGCTGCCCACCGCGCCGGCCGACCCCGACGGCCTGATCAAGCTGGCCGAGCGCTGGGGTCTGGCCGGCGCCACCAAGCGGATCGTGGACACCATCTCAGCCTGAGACGCGCACCGGCTCCACGCGCCAGATGCGGTCGCAGTAGTCGCGCACGGTCCGGTCGGAGGAGAAGAACCCGCACCGGGCCGCGTTGAGCACCGACATCCGCGCCCACCCGTCCTGGTCCCGCCACGCCTGCTCGACCCGCTCCTGCGCGTCGAGGTAGGCGCGGTAGTCGGCCAGGGCGAGGTACTCGTCGTGGTGCAGGATCAGGTCCAGCGCCGGCGCGAACAGCGACCGGTCGCCCTTGGCGAACACGCCGCTCGCGATCGCGTCGATGGCCGCGCGCAGTTCGGGGTCGTTTTCGTAGTACGAGCGCGGGTTGTAGCTCTTTCGCGCCTCGGCGGCCTCGCCGGCGTCCAGGCCGAACAGGAAGAAGTTCTCCGCCCCGACCCGGTCGCGAATCTCGATGTTGGCCCCGTCGAGCGTGCCGACGGTGACCGCGCCGTTGAGGGCGAGCTTCATGTTGCCCGTGCCCGACGCCTCCTTGCCGGCCAGGGAGATCTGCTCGGACAGGTCGGCCGCCGGGATGATGACCTGGGCGCGGCTCACGTTGTAGTCGGGCTGCAGCACGACCTTGAGCCGGCGGGAGACCACCGGGTCGGTGTTGACCGCCTCGGCGACCGCGTTGACCAGCCGGATCAGCAGCTTCATCGAGTGGTAGCCGGGCGCCGCCTTGCCGCCGAAGAGCACGGTGCGCGGCACCACGTCGAGGTCGGGGTTGTCGCGCAGGCGGTTGAACAGCGTGATGACGTGCAAGAGCTTCAAGTGCTGCCGCTTGTACTCGTGGAAGCGCTTGATCATCACGTCGCACAGCGCACCGGGGTCGAGCACCACCCCCGTCGACTTCTCGACCAGTGCCGCGAGGCCCGCCTTGTTGGCCCGTTTCACCGCCCGCCAGCGCTCCAGGAACGCCGGGTCGTCGGCGGCCGGCACGAGGCCCTCCAGCCGGTCCAGGTCGGTGATCCAGCCCTCGTCCCCGAGCCGCTCGGTGATCAGGTCCGACAGCCGCGGGTTGGCCATCCGCACGAACCGGCGCGGGGTGACGCCGTTGGTGACGTTGTGGAACTTCTGCGGCCACAGCTCGGCGAAGTCGTGCAGGGTGGTCTCGGCCAGCAGCTTGGTGTGCAGCTCGGCGACGCCGTTGACGGCGCTGGAGGCGACGACGGCCAGGTGGGCCATCCGGACCCGCTTCTCCGGCTCCTCCTGGATGATCGAGAGCCGGCGGACGCGCCCGGCGTCGCCGGGGTACGTCGCCTCGACCTCCTGCAGGAAGAAGTAGTTGATCGCGTAGATGATCTCCATGTGCCGGGGCAGGAGCCGCTCCAGCAGCGCCACCGGCCAGGTCTCCAGGGCCTCGGGCAGCAGCGTGTGGCACGTGTAGTTGAACGTGCGCCGGGTGATCGACCAGGCCAGGTCCCAGTCCAGCTTGTACTCGTCGACGAGCAGGCGCATGAGCTCGGTGACGGCCATGACCGGGTGGGTGTCGTTGAGCTGGATGACGACCTTGGCCGGGAACGACTCCCAGCCCTCGTTGCGCAGCCGGTAGCGGCGGATGATGTCGCGCAGCGAGCAGGCGACGAGGAAGTACTGCTGCTTCAGCCGCAGCTCCCGGCCCTGCTCGGTGCTGTCGTCGGGGTAGAGGACCTTGGAGATGTTCTCCGCCCGCACGATGTCCTCGACCGCCTCCTTGTACTGCCCGGCGCCGAAGCGGGACAGGTCGAAGGACTCGCGGCTGGCCCGGGCCTGCCAGAGCCGGATGATGTTCACGGTCTGGGTGCCGAAGCCGGGCACGAGCATGTGGCTGGGCTCGCCCCGCACGATCTCCCCCGGCGTCCACTGCCGGCGCAGCCCGCTCGGGTCGTCGGGGGCCGGCACGGTGCTGCCGTAGAAGCCGACCCGCTGGCGGTCGTCGGGGGCCGCGAACTCCCAGGGGTTGCCGTAGAACGTCCAGTCGTCGGGCCGCTCGACCTGGGCGCCGTCGCGGAAGCCCTGCTTGAAGATGCCGAACTCGTACCGGATGCCGTAGCCGACCGCCGGGATGTCCAGCGTGGCCATGGAGTCCAGCAGGCACGCGGCCAGCCGCCCGAGCCCGCCGTTGCCCAGGCCCGGCTCGACGTCGTAGCTCTCCAGGTCCTCGAGGCTGGTCCCGAGCTCGGCCGCGATCGGGCGCACGAAGCGCTCGGTGTCGGTGTAGAGCAGGTTCTGCCGCAGCTGCCGGCCGAGCAGGTACTCGGCGGACAGGTAGTACACGAACCGCGGGTTGGCCGCGTAGTGGGCGGCGGCGGTGCGGGCGTAGCGCTCGACGAGCCGGTCCCGGACGGTCAGCGCGAGCGTGTGGTAGCCGTCGGAGCCGCTGGCGGACTCCAGGGTGGTGCCGCGCTGGAAGTACAGGTTGCTCAGCAGGTCCCGCTCGAAGTCCTCGAGCGTGTTGCCGACGGTGCGCATGCTGGGGCGGGGCCGGGCATCGGTCACCGGACCAGTATCGCGCCCGCGGCGCCCGGCTCGCCGGAGTTCACCGACCTTTCATCACGACCCGGCACTGTTGTCCGATTAATCCGACACTCCCGGAAATGCATTCCGGAGGTCTACGGAAAGCAACGGCCGGCCCACTTTCCGGGGCCGGCCGCAGTGTCACAAAATTGTCAAAAAGAATCAGCGGCCGCGTTGTCGGCGGGCGTCGGCAATACCATTCGCGGCGCGCGCCGCGAATGCGCGCCCGGGGGGCGTCTCACCGCCGGCGGTCGCCGCGCCGGGCACCGGGCCGCCGCCGAAGATCGGGCCGGCGTCGGCGCGCAGGGCCTGGCCCTCGGCGATCTTGCGCCGGACCGCCTCCGCCTCGGCCTGCTCGCGCTCGGACGGCACCGCCATCACCGCGCTGGCCAGGGCGATGACCACGACCAGCACGAACAGCACGATCGGGGCCAGGAACCAGTTGACGTCCACGCCCGGCACGTTGTCGGTGCTGTGGGCCAGGTGGACCTGCATGCCGTACATGCCGGTGTAGTGCATGGAGCAGACGGCCACGCCCATCACGACGGCCGCGGCGCCCGTGGCGAGCATCCCGCGCACGACGATGGTGAACCACAGGGCCACGGTGGCGGCGACGATGGCGATCGCGTAGGAGGCCACAACGTAGCTGCTCTTGTAGTCGAAGCTGCCGTTGATGTTCATCGCCTTCATGCCCGTGTAGTGCATGAAGGCGACCGAGACACCCGTGATCGGGCCGCCGACGAACACCTTCCACAGCTTGCGCTCGCCCAGGCCCACGATGAACAGGCCGATGCCGACGGTGATCACCGCGATGAAGAAGCTCGCGACCGTGATCGGCACGTCGAAGCGCAGCGGGCTGTCCGTCACGCTGAAGCCGACCATGGCCATGAAGTGCATGACCCAGATCCCGGTCCCGCCGATCGACCACGCGGCCAGCACGAGCAGCCAGGCGCGGCGGCGCTTGTCGGTCGCGATCCGGGCCCGCGCCGTGCTCACCAGACCGAGCAGGGAGCCCAGGAATGACATGGCAAAGGCGAAGATCGGCGTGATGGCGCCGTATGTGAAATGGTGCAATTGACCCACGGGATGTCCTCCGTCCAGGGCACGCGCGCGCGGGCTGCACGGCGGACCGGCCAGAGCATCATTACGGATCCGAACGTTTTTTGCGAATCCGCATCATGTGCAATTCCAAAAGTTCATCCCATGACGGAGTAGGCGAGCACACCGCGGGTCACCGCGGTCATCGCCTGGCGCGCCGTGCGGCGCACGCCCTCCGGCGCCCCGGTCGCCTCGGCGAGCTGCCCGAGCAGGTCGAGCACCTGCCGTGACCAGCGCACGAAGTCGCCGGCGGGCATGTCGCCCTCCAGGCCGTGCACGCTGCCGAGCACCTTGGTCAGCGACTCGCCGCGGGCCCAGCGGTACATGGGCCACACGAAGCCCAGGTCCAGCTCGCGGGTCAGCTGCAGGCCCCGCGAGTCCTCGTCGTCGCGCAGGTCCGCCCACAGCTTGAGGGTGGTGTCGATGGCGTCGGTGACCTCGCCGCGCGGCACCGAGGCCCGGTCCTCCGACTCGCGCCGCGCCTCGTAGACCAGGACGCTGGCCGCCGCGGCCAGCTCGGCCGGGCCGAGCTTGTCCCACACCCCGCGGCGCAGGCACTCGGCCACCAGCAGGTCGGTCTCGGACCAGATCCGGGCCAGCATCCGGCCCGCGTCGGTGACCTCGCTGGTCTCGGACAGGTAGCCGCGGTCGGTGAGCAGCCCGCAGACCCGGTCGAAGGTGCGCGCCAGGGAGCCGGTGCGGCTGGCCACCTTGCCGCGCAGGCCCTCGGTGTCGCGCTCCAGGCGGTGCCGGCGCTCGGCCCAGCGGGCGTGCTCCTCGCGGTCGGGGCAGCGGTGGCAGGGGTGCCGGCGCAGCGACGCGCGCAGCGACTCCAGCTCGTGGTCGTCGGTGGCCGCACTGTTGCGGGAGCGGCCGGGGCGGCCCCGCTCGCGCTCCTCCGGAGCGAAGTCGACCCGGCGCAGCTGCGCCGCGAGGTCGCGGCGGTCCTGGGCCGAGCGGTAGTTGAACTGCCGCGGCACCCGGACCCGGCCGATCGGCTCGACGGGCGTGGTGAAGTCGGCGCCCGAGATCCGCCCGGCCCAGCGGTCCTCGGTGAGCACCAGCGGGCGCGGCTCGCCGAAGCCGCCCGTGCCGGGGTCGATGACGATGGCGAGGCCGGAGCGCCGTCCGGCGGGCACCCGGATCACGTCGCCGGAGCGCAGCCGCTCCAGGGACTCCAGGGCGGCCGCGCGGCGCTGCTGCACGCCCTGGCGCGCGATGGCCTTCTCGCGGTCGGCGATCGCGACCCGGATCGAGAAGTACTGCTCGAAGTCGCCGAGATGGCAGGTCATCTCGCCGGCGTAGGTGGTCATGGTCTCGACGTTGCGCTGCACCTGCCGGGCCAGGCCCACGACCGAGCGGTCGGCCTGGAACTGCGCGAACGAGCTCTCGAGCAGCTCGCGCGCGGCCGCGAAGCCGACGCTGCTGACGAGGTTGACCGCCATGTTGTACGACGGGCGGAAGCTGGACTTCAGCGGGTACGTGCGGGTGGAGGCGAGCCCGGCGACGTGGCGGGGGTCGATCTCGGGGGCCCACACCACGACGGCGTGGCCCTCCACGTCGATGCCGCGGCGCCCGGCCCGGCCGGTGAGCTGCGTGTACTCCCCCGGCGTCAGGTCGACGTGCGCCTCCCCGTTGAACTTGACCAGCCGCTCGAGCACCACGCACCGGGCCGGCATGTTGATGCCCAGGGCCAGCGTCTCGGTGGCGAACACGGCCTTGACCAGCCCGCGCACGAACAGCTCCTCGACGACCTCCTTGAACGCGGGCAGCATCCCGGCGTGGTGCGCGGCGAGGCCCCGCTCGAGGCCGTCGAGCCACTCCCAGTAGCCGAGGACCTGCAGATCCTCGTTCGGGATGTGCTTGGTGCGCTCCTCGACGATGGTGCGGATCTCGGACCGCTCGTCGGGGCCGGTGAGCCGCAGCCCGGCGGCGAGGCACTGCTGCACGGCGGCGTCGCAGCCGGCCCGGGAGAAGATGAACAGGATCGCGGGCAGCAGGCCCTCGCGGTCGAGGCGCTCGACGATCTCCTGGCGGTAGGGGCCGGTCCAGCGGCCGCGCTTGCCCCGGCGCAGGTCCCCGCCGGCCAGCTCCACCCGGCGCAGCATCTCGCGGTGGTAGCGCAGCAGCTCCGGGTGCACGTCGTGCTTCTGGGCCGCCTCGGCGTCGTGGAACAGGTCGAACATCCGCTTGCCGACGAGCATGTGCTGCCACAGCGGGACCGGCCGGTGCTCGCTGACCACGACGCTGGTCTCGCCGCGCACGGTCACCAGCCAGTCGGCGAACTCCTCGGCGTTGGACACCGTCGCCGACAGCGAGACCAGGGTCACCGACTCCGGCAGGTGGATGATCACCTCTTCCCACACGGCGCCGCGGAACCGGTCGGCGAGGTAGTGCACCTCGTCCATGACCACGTAGGACAGGCCCTGCAGGGTGGCCGAGCCGGCGTACAGCATGTTGCGCAGCACCTCGGTGGTCATCACCACCACGGGCGCGTCGCCGTTGATCGCGTTGTCGCCGGTGAGCAGCCCGACCCGCTCGGCGCCGTACCGCCCGACCAGGTCGTTGTACTTCTGGTTGGACAGCGCCTTGATCGGCGTGGTGTAGAAGCACTTGCGCCCCTGCCGCAGGGCCAGGTGCACCGCGAACTCGCCGACGACGGTCTTGCCGGCGCCGGTCGGGGCGCACACGAGCACGCCCGTGCCGCGCTCGAGGGCCGCGCAGGCCTCGGCCTGGAACGGGTCGAGGGCGAAATCCAGCTCGTCGGCGAACTCGGTGAGCGCCGGCCTCTCGGCCCGCTGCCGGGCGGCCTCGTAGCGGTCTGCGGGGCTGGCTTCGAACTCCTCGGTACCGCTCACGCTCCCAAGGCTAGGCGACGAAGCCCAGGATCCGCTCCTAGGTATCGTGCTGGCGTGCCGCAAAGCGATGAGTCAGACCCGTCCCGACGGCCGATCGAGGCGGTGCTGCTGGACTTCCACGGGACGCTTGCGCAGGTCGAGGACCCGGTCCGGTGGGTGACGCTCGCCGCCGAGAGCATCGGGATCAGCCTCGAACGCGGCAAGGCTACGGTGCTCGCCGACCGGCTCACCACGGCCGGGCGCGCCGGCGGCCCGAAGCCGCACCGGGTGCCGGCCCACCTGGCCGAGGTCTGGGCCGACCGGGACCTGTCGGCGGACGCGCACCGGGCCAGCTTCACCGGCCTCGCCGCGACCGTCGACGAGGATCTCGCCACGGCGCTGTACGACCGGCTGCTGCTCGCCGACGGCTGGCAGCTCTACGCCGACACGGTCCCCACGCTGCAGGCCCTGCGCGCGGCCGGGGTGCCGGTGGCGGTGGTCAGCAACATCGGCTTCGACCTGCGGGCCCTCGCCGCCGACCTGGGCTTCGCCGACCTCGTCGACGAGTTCGTGCTGTCCTACGAGGTCGGCCGGATCAAGCCCGACCCGGCGATCTTCTGGAAGGCGTGCGCGGCCCTGCGCGTCGACCCGGAGCGGGCGCTCATGGTCGGCGACACCCCGGCGGACGCGGGGGCCGCCGCGGCGGGCTGCACGGTGCTCGTCCTTCCGGAGAGTGAACCGGGCAAGGTGCACGGTCTGGGAGGAATCCTCCGGCTCGTGTGAGGCCGCGGTTGGAAACGCGTTCCGCAGGGAAAACAGTGTCGCAACATCGGCTCTGTGCTTGTCGCGCCGTGCTCTCACGGCGAGAGTGCAGGCAACGACACGAATTCTTGCTGCGGAGGTACGTCATGCCGTTGAACCGCTGGGACCCCACGAGCGCCCTCGCCCGCATGGAGCAGGACATGGGCAACGCCGCACAGCACGCGCACCACGCCTCGGTGAGCACCGCCACCGAGGGCGACGACCTCGTCATCACCGTCGACGGCATCGACCCCTCGGACGTCGACGTCCAGGTCGGCGGCGGCCGCCTCACGATCAAGGGCCAGAGCGGCGGCAGTACGTCCGAGAGCCACGACGCCGGCGGCGCGCACTTCTCGTCGAGCTCCTCCAGCTCGTCCTCGTTCAGCCGCAGCTTCTCGATCCCGGACGGCGTCGAGCAGTCCGACGTGTCGACCGAGCCCGCGGGCAACGGCGTGAAGGTGCGCATCCGCAACGCCGCCTGATTTCGGTTACCCGAGCAGTGTGAGTGCTCCGGGTACACACGTGATGGTCACGGGGAGTGGGCAGATCCGCTCCCCGTCGGCGTATGCGGTGACCCCCTCGGCGGCGAGTTGCACGGTGCGCACCCGGTGCGTGCTGACCCGCCGGTCCTGCACGTGGGTGCCCTTGAGCACCTTGGGCCGCAGCCGCATGAGCGTGAGCCGGCTCAGCGGCTCGGCCACGACGACGTCGAGCAGCCCGTCGGTCGGGTCGGCGCCGGGCACGATCCGGAACCCCCCGCCATAACTCTCCGTGTTGCCCACCGCGACCAGCACGGAGTCGAAGGTCGTCTCGGCGCCGTCCAGGCTCATCGTGTACCGCCTGGGCTTCAGCGCCAGCAGCTCCTCCACGATCGCCCGGTTGTACCGCTGCGGCCCTTTCGGCCAGCGCATCCGGTTGGCCCGCTCGTTGACGAACGCGTCGAACCCGGCCGCGAGCACCGCCCCGAACCAGGCCGTCGTCCCGTCGCCGCCCTCGAGCCGCGCCAGGTCGATCGCGCGCGTGCGGCCGGCCCGGATCGCGGCGGCGGCCTCGAGCGGGTCGGCGGGCAGTCCCAGCCGTACCGCGAAGTCGTTCCCGGTCCCGCCCGGCACGATCCCGAACGGCACCCCGGTGCCGGCGACGGCCTGCAGCCCGAGGTGCACGGTCCCGTCCCCGCCCATGGCCACGAGCGCGTCACACCGCCGCACGGCTTCCCGGGCCTGTTCGCGGGCCTCCTGCTGGCTGCCGGCGGCGAGCACCTCGACGGTCGCTCCCCCGGCGGCGAGGCGCTCTTCGACCGCGGGGAGGAGCGAAGCCCGCCTGCCCTTGCCGGCGGTGGGGTTGGCGAGCAACGCGATGTTCACGGCCGAGACTGTAAACGTTCAGCGGCCCCGGTTCCTACGGCCGCCCGTTTTCAGCAGATATGTCCGACACTCCGTGATCGGACATATCCGATTTATACCCTGACAGACGGTGACGGGGTATAAATCCGAAAAGTCGTGGCGCGCCAGCGCCCGACTTTTCGGACCCGAACGACCACGGCGCCCCCCGCGTGTGCCAGCCGAGGGTCTGCCTGGGCCGGCCGTCGAGCTCAGCCGCGACCGCGGCGAGGTGTTCGCGGCTGTGCCCGGCGAGGTCGGTGCCTCAGCCCGCTGCTGCGCGGCGAACGGCCGATAGCTGCCGTCCGGGCCGGCGTTGCGGGCCAGTTCCCGGCAGACCGCCGACGCCGGCCGGCCCAGCCCCGCGGCGATCGCCGCCGCCCCCTCCGCACACCCTGCCAAACGAGCCCACCCGACTTTTCGGATCCGAACGACCACGGCGCGGACCGAACGACCACGGCGCCCCCCGCGTGTGCGAGAGGCGCCGTGACGTGCGAAGACAGACGGTTTACGTGATGTCGTCGAAGCGGCGGTCCAGCGGCTGCGGCCGGTCCACCGAGCTCGGCGCCGCGACCGGAGTCGGGGCGTCGACCGGGTCGTACCCGTCGATCGGGCTGGCCGCCTCGACCGGTTCGACCTCGTAGTCGTCGAGCGAGGACGCCTCGTCGTCGCCGATGCCGGCGAACGAGGGCCGGTTGCGGCCCCGGCGCTTGTCGTTGACCAGCGCGAAGATGACCGCCCCGAAGTACAGGACGGACATGCACAGCGCCAGGAACGTCATGCCGAACGGGTCGGCGGTCGGCGTGGCCACGGCGGCGAAGACGAAGAAGACGAAGACCGCGATCCGCCACCAGCCCAGCAGCCGCTTGCCCGTGGCGATGCCGGCGATGTTGGCCAGCATGATGCCGAGCGGGAACTCGAACGCGACGCCGAAGACCAGCATCATGCCGGTGACGAAGTCGACGTAGGACATCGCCTCGAGCATGATGTCCGTCGACGGTGGCATGAAGTTGATCAGGAACTCGAGGCCCTTCGAGACCACGATGAACGCGAGCACCGCGCCGGCCGCGAAGAGCGGGGCGGCCAGGCCGGCGAACACGTAGGCCCACTTGCGCTCGTTGCGGTGCATGCCGGGGGCGATGAACGCCCACAGCTGGTACATCCAGAACGGCGACGAGACGATCAGGCCCGTGTACAGCGAGACCTTCAGCGTCAGCAGCAGCGGGTCGGTCACCTTGAGGGCGACGAACGAGCACTTGTAGCCGGGCGGAAGGACCCCGTTGTTCTCCTTGAGCGCGGTCGCCTTCGAGAGGTCGCAGTACGGCTCCTGCAGGATCTGCAGGACGTGCTTCGACAGCAGGTAACCGATGATCATGCCGATCACGATCGCGATCGAGGCACGGAACAGCCGGGTACGGAGCTCCCGCAGATGCTCCAAGAGGGTCATGGAGCCATCTGCGGCACGCTCGAAGTTCGACGGCGCCTTCTCACGCCGCCGTGCGAGAAGACTCACGACCGGAGCGCGCCTCAGCGCTCGCGAGCGTGGTCAACGGGATCGACGCGGGGCGACGGCGACGCCTGGTTGTCGGCGATCTCCCCCCGCAGCGGCTCCCGGCCGTTCTGCGCCTCGGCCTTGGCGTCGACGTCGTCGTCCGCCAGGCCCTTCGTCTCGGCCTTGATGATCCGCATCGAGCGGCCGAGCGAGCGCGCCGCGTCAGGCAGGCGCTTCGCGCCGAACAGCAGGATCAGCACGACCACCAGGACGATGATGTGCCACGGCCTAACTGCACCCATATGAAGCCACCTCACTGTATTCAGAGCTGCCTCACCATCCTACTGACCAGCGGAGGGTGAGGGCAGGGGCCGGGGGTTAGCTGGAGGGGTCCGGCCGTTGAAGTCCTGACGAGTGTTGACGGTGCTTCGCCCGATCGTCAACCATCCGTCCGGACAAAGGTGCGGTTTGCCCGGTTAATCCGGCAGGATTGTTAACTGTTCTCAACCGCGCGCTTGGCTGCCTGCTGCTCGGCCATGGCCTCGAGCTGCGGCAACATCTGCTCGACGGTCTGCTGGAGGGCGGCGAGCCGGGGCTCGACCCGCGTCTGGCCGTCGACGAGGCGCGCCTGCATGCCCCGGGCCGCGTGGTCGAACGCGCGCAGCCGGCTCATCACACTGAGCGCCACCACGACCAGGATGACCAGCGCGATCAGGACGAGAGCACCCGAGATCCACCACAGCACGAGACCGACCTTAATGCACATACGCGGCAAGCGCCGCGTGAGCCTCGGCCGCCACGGCCGATGCCAGCTCTTCGGGGGCCACCACGGTCACCTCGGCCCCCAGCCGCAGCACCAGCCGCCGGGCCCAGTCGAGGTCCGAGGCGCGCAGCGAGACGGTCCAGTGCTCGCCCGGGCCGCGCTCGACGGTCTCGCACGGGTACTGCTCGGTGATCCACCGCGCCCCTCGCCCGACGCGCAGCGTCACCAGCGGCAGGTCCGGGGTCGGCGTGAACAGCGTGCCGGTGCGCGTGTCGGTCGGCCGGGCCTGGTGCGGCACCTGCGCGGGCTCGTCGAGCTCGGTGGAGGCGTCGATCCGGTCGACCCGGAACAGGCGCACCGCCTCGGCCCGGCGGCACCACGCCTCCAGGTACGCCCACCGGCCCACCACGAGCATCCGCATCGGATCGACGACGCGCTCGGTCGTCTCGTCCCGGGTCGCCGTGTAGTACGTGATCCGCAGCGCCCGCCGCCGGTCCACCGCCCCGCGCAGCTCCTCCAGGCGGTCGGAGGCGCCGGGCTGGCGTACCGCCACGGGGGCGTCGGCGAGATCCCCGGCCGCGTGCTCGATCTTCGCCAGCGCGCGGTGGACGCCGTCGCCGGCGGTCACGCCCGGCGTCTCGGCGAGCATGCGCAGGGCCACGATGAGCGCGAGCGCCTCGTCGGGCGTGAGGCGCAGCGGGCGGCCGATCCCGGCGTCGTACGTCAGCGTCACCGTGTCGGCCGCGAAGGCCATGTCGATCAGGTCGCCCGGCCCGTACCCCGGCAGCCCGCACATCCACAGCAGCTCGAGGTCCTCGCGCAGCTGCCGTTCCGTGATGCCGTGCGCGGCCGCCGCCTCGGCGAGCGTGACGCCGGGGCGGGCCTGCAGGTACGGCACCAGGTTCAGCATCCGCCCCAGGCGGTCCGCCGAGGTCGTCACGCCGGCACCCCGAGCTGCGACCCGGCCGGCTCGTAGGCGGCGGCGATGGCCCGCAGCCGGCGCACGACCTCGTCGCGCACCTCGGGCGGGTCCAGGACGAGCAGGTCCGCGCCGTACCCCACCAGCCAGCCCGCGAACAGCTCGTGGTCCGAGTAGCTCAGCGTCAGCCGGTCGCCCTCGGGCGAGGGCACGCACTGCTCGGCCCAGCGGCGTACACCCGCGGCCTTCCCGGGTTTGGCGAGCACCGTGGCCCGGCCGAGGCGCTCGACGGGCCCGCTGAACCCCGCGACCTTGGCGATCAGGTCGGTCTTCGGGGGCTCGTAGGCGCCCCGCCGGCCGATCCGCCGCACGCCGCTGACGATCCGGGACAGCCGGAAGCAGCGCTCGGCGTCGCGGTCGAGGTCGTGGCCCACGACGTACCACCGGCCCCGCCAGCACACCACGCCCCAGGGCTGCAGCCGGCGGACCCCGGCGCCGTCGCGCTCGGGCACCTCGTAGGAGAAGCTGACCGCCTGCCGGTCCCGCACGGCCGCGGTGAGCGGCTCGAACGCCGGGTCGACGGTGACCACCGCCTCGACGCCGAGGGTGGCGTGCGGGTCGACGTCGATGCCGCCGGCGCGCAGCTTGGCCAGGCCCGAGGACGCGGCCGCGGCCAGCCCGGTCTGCTGCCACAGCCGCGCGGCGATGCCGACGGCGGCCGCCTCGTCCGGGGCGAGCGGGATGTCGGGCAGCGCGTACTCCCGGCGGGCGATCCGGTAGCCCTGCTCGTTGTCGAAGATGCTCGCGGTGCCCATCTCCAGCGGCACGCCGAGCTCGCGCAGCTCCGACTTGTCCCGCTCGAACTTGCGCTGGAACGCCTCGTGGTCGCGCTCGTCGTTGGGGTCGTGCTCGTAGCCGGGGACGATCGCGGCGATCTGCTCGGCGGTCAGGAAACGGCGCGTAGCGAGCAGGCAGATCACCAGATTCACCAGGCGCTCGGTTCGAGTCCGCGACACGCAAGCGAACCTACCAGCCCGAACGCCTGTCCTGCGCCATCCACACGGTCGGCGTTCACACCGTCACCGCGACAGCGCGCTGTGTCGCTGCGTTACTGTGTGCGCCGTGATCCGCTGGCGCTGGGGAACCGTCATCGAGGCCCGCCGCGAGTGGCGCGGCAGCCTGGAGCTCGACGTCGCCGTCGAGAAGCGAAGAGCCGAAGATCCCGCTTCGGTACGCGCACTGGCCTACCCCGCGCTCGTCGGCGTCCCCCGCGCGGGCGACCGGGTGCTGCTGAACCTGAACGCGCTCGCCCTGGGCCTCGGCACCGGCGGCTACGCGCTGGTCGTGGCGCTGCCGGACCGGCTCCCGGACGACGTGGACGTGCCGGGCCACGTGGTCAAGGCGCGGTACACCCCGTTGCAGGCGATCGTCCTGGCCGCCGACGAGGAGGCCTCTCCCCTGCGGTCCGCGCTGGTCGACGCGGTCGACCTGGGCGGCATGCCGGTGGTCGTGGCCGACCTGCACTCCGCGCTCCCGGCGGTCGTGGCGGGCGCGCTGGCGCAGCGCCCGGACGCGCGCGTCGCGTACGTCATGACCGACGGCGGCGCCCTGCCCGCCTGGTTCTCCCGCACGCTGGACGGCCTGGCCCCGCTGCTGGCCGGCACGGTGACCACGGGCCAGTCCTTCGGCGGCGACCTGGAGTCCACGAACGTGCACAGCGGCCTGCTGGCGGCGCGGCACGGCCTGCGGGCGGACCTGGCGGTCGTCACGCAGGGGCCGGGCAACCTCGGTACCGGTACCAGCTGGGGCTTCTCGGGCGTCGCGGCCGGCGAGGCGGTGAACGCCGTGCACGCCCTGGGCGGCCGCGCGGTGGCGGCTCCCCGCATCTCCGACGCCGACCCGCGCCCCCGGCACCGCGGCGTCTCCCACCACAGCCTGACGGCGTTCGGCCGGGTGGCGCTGGCCCCGGCCTCGCTCGTGATGCCGTCGGACCTGCCCGCTCCCCTGTCCGGCGAGGTGCGGGCGGCGCTGTCCGCGCTGTGCCCCCCGCACTCGCTGGTGGAGGTCCCGTCGGTGGATCTCGCCGGCCCGCTGGACGAGCTGCCGGTGCGGCTGTCGACGATGGGCCGCGGGCTCGCCGAGGACACGGCGTACTTCCTGTCGGCCGCCGCGGCCGGGCGTTACGCCGCTTCTCTAGGGGCCTGACCCGATATGTCGGGCATCGTGCCTCAGCCCGACATATCGGATTTATACCCTGTCGGGCGATACATGGGATATGTCGTGGCGCGTCAGCGCCCGACATATCGTCAAGATCAGGCTTTCGCGAGGGCCGCGTTGGCGACCGAGCGCAGCTGCGACAGGTGGTCCGCGTCCGGGGCGGCCGCCACGACCAGGTAGACCGCCACGATCGCCTTCCCGCGCCGGGTCAGCATCGTCTTGGACTTGTCGCTCAGCGCGGCCTCCCCCACCCCGCCGACGGCCTCGAGGGAGGCGATCGTCGTCCAGAGCTTCTGCGCCTGGGCAGCGTCGGTGAAGGTCAGCGCGACCACCGTGACCTGGTCGCCGGCCGGGCTGCCGAAGGGGCACATCCGGGCGCGGGCGTTGAGGCCGAGGGTCTGGACCGCCTGGCCGTACTGCGCGACCGCCGCCGCCCCGTCGCCCTGGCTGGGCTGCACGGCGAGGCCGGTGGACTGCTGGACCTGGCCGGCGGCGATGAGGCCCTGGCAGCCGTCGGAGTTGACGACCGGGGGCAGGCTCGGGGACGCCAGCGGCTGGCGGGAGGCCTCGGCGTTGCCGGTCGGGCCGGCCGGGAGCGGGCTGCGCCTGGGGCCGTCGTCGGTGCAGGCGGAAAGCGACAGCGACAGCGCGAGGCAGGCGGCCGGGATCACGAGGGCCCGGGCCAGGCGAGGGATCATGCGTAGATCACGATCAGCGTGAAGAACGCGATGACCGCGATGAGCACCAGGGCGAGCAGCCAGGTGGGGTACTTCGGCCCGACCGTCCGGTTGCGCTCGACCTCGTCGCGGATGCGCTGGAGGCGGCGGCCGAACCGGTTCGAGGCCGGGCGGTCCGGGTTGAAGTCGGCCTGCAGCTTCTTCGGCCTCGGGGGCGGCTGATCGGGCAACTGGTCCATAGCCCGGCCAGCCTAGCCCCCGAAGGTCGAGAAAACGTCACATGCTGGCGATGAGGCGGTCGACGCGCTCGTCGTACGCGCGGAACGGGTCCTTGCACAGCACCGTGCGCTGCGCCTGGTCGTTCAGCTTGAGGTGCACCCAGTCGACGGTGAAGTCGCGGCGGCGCTCCTGGGCGTGGCGGATGAACTCGCCGCGCAGGCGGGCCCGGGTGGTCTGCGGCGGGGTCTCCTTGGCCTCGAAGATGTCGAGGTCGGTGGCGACCCGGTCGACCGAGCCGCGCTTCTCCAGCAGCCCGTAGAGGCCCCGGCCGCGGCGCAGGTCGTGGTAGGCGAGGTCCATCTGCGCCACCCGCGGGTGCGACAGCGGCAGATCGTGCTTGGCCTGGTACCGCTCGATGAGCCCGAGCTTGGTCACCCAGTCGACCTCGCGCTCGACCTCCTTGTGGTTGCCGGACTCGACCGCGCCGAGCACCCGGCCCCACAGGTCCATGACCCGCTTGGTGGCCGCGTCGGCGCCGCGGCGGTCGAGGAACTCGGTGGCCTTGTCGTAGTACTCCTGCTGGATCTCCAGCGCCGAGATCTCCTTGCCGCTGGCGAGGCGGACCTTGCGGCGGCCGGTGATGTCGTGCGACACCTCGCGGATGGCCCGGATCGGGTTCTCCAGCGACAGGTCGCGCATCGCCACGCCGGCCTCGATCATCCGCAGCACGATGTCGGCCGTGCCGACCTTGAGCAGCGTGGTGACCTCGTTCATGTTCGAGTCGCCGACGATGACGTGCAGGCGGCGGTAGCGCTCGGCGTCGGCGTGCGGCTCGTCGCGGGTGTTGATGATCGGGCGGGACCGGGTGGTCGCGGACGACACGCCCTCCCAGATGTGCTCGGCGCGCTGGGACAGGCAGTACACGGCGCCGCGCGGGGTCTGCAGCACCTTGCCGGCCCCGCAGATGAGCTGGCGGGTGACCAGGAACGGGATCAGGATGTCGGCGAGACGGCCGAACTCGCCGTGCCGGCTGACGAGGTAGTTCTCGTGGCAGCCGTAGGAGTTGCCGGCGGAGTCGGTGTTGTTCTTGAACAGGTAGATCTCACCGGCGATGCCCTCGTCGTGCAGGCGGCGCTCGGCGTCGACCAGCAGGCCCTCGAGGATGCGCTCACCGGCGCGGTCGTGGACCACCAGGTCGGGCACGGAGTCGCACTCGGGCGTGGCGTATTCCGGGTGGGAGCCCACGTCGAGGTAGAGGCGCGCGCCGTTGCGCAGGAAGACGTTGCTGGAACGGCCCCACGACACGACGCGCCGGAACAGGTAGCGGGCGACCTCGTCCGGCGACAGGCGGCGCTGCCCCCGGTAGGTACACGTGACCCCGTATTCGGTCTCAAGGCCGAAAATTCGCCGGTCCATGTACAGACATTAGCCGTCTGAACGCCGATTCGAACCTATTGGGAGCGGAGACTTTCGGTATACCTCTGACAGGTGGCGTAGTCCGGCAGCCCCCCGGCTTCGCGGGTCCGGGCCAGCGACGGCGCCGCCGCGTCCCGGGCCGACAGCAGCGGCTCGTCGGCCGGCCACGCGATGGCCAGTTCGGGGTCCAGCGGGTGCACCGCGTGCTCGCCCGTCGGGTTGTACGTCTCCGAGACCATGTACGTGAGCGTCGCGTCGTCGGTCAGCGAGCAGAAGCCGTGGCCGAGGCCCTCGGAGAGGTACACCGCGCGCCGGTCGACGTCGTCGAGCTGCACGCCCTCCCAGCGGCCGAATGTCGGGGATCCGACCCGCAGGTCCACCACCACGTCGAGCACGGCCCCGCGCACGCAGGTGATGTACTTCGCCTGCCCCGGCGGCACGTCCGCGAAGTGCACGCCGCGCACCACCCCGCGGGCCGAGACCGAGAGGTTGGTCTGGCGCACCTGCAGCGGGTGCCCGATCTCCGCGGCCAGGTGGTCGACGCGGAAAACCTCGGTGAACAGGCCCCGGGGGTCCCCGTGCTGGACGGGGGTGATCTCCCAGGCGCCGCCGATCGAGAGCTGTCGGATCTTCACGTGATCGCTCCGTAGCGTGTCGGTCGTGGTGCGGAAGTCCTAGATCAAGTTCAATTCTGCCAGTCGAGCAGATTCAGCAGGTACTCCCCGTACCCGCTCTTGCGCAGCGGCTCGGCCAGCTCGCGGAGCCGGTCGTCGCCGATCAGGCCGGCCCGCCAGCAGACCTCCTCGACGCAGCCGATCTTGAAGCCCTGCCGCTCCTCGATGACGCGCACGAACTCGGCGGCCTGCACCATCGTGTTGAACGTGCCCGTGTCCAGCCAGGCGGTACCGCGATCGAGGACCGCGACGTGCAGTTCACCCCGTTCGAGGTAGGCCGCGTTCACCGCCGTGATCTCCAGCTCGCCCCGGTCGCTGGGCTTGAGGTCGCGGGCGATCTGCACGACGCGGTTGTCGTAGAAGTACAGGCCCGGAACCGCATAGCGCGACTTCGGCCGCAGCGGCTTCTCCTCGATCGACAGCACCCGGCCGTCGGCGGCGAACTCCACCACGCCGTAGTCCTGCGGGTTGGAGACCGGGTAGGCGAACACGCGCCCGCCCTGCACGTCGGTGTTGTCCGACAGCCGGGCGCCCAGCGCGCCGCCGTGGAAGATGTTGTCGCCCAGCACCAGCGCCACCGTGTCGTCGCCGATGAAGTCGGCGCCGATGATGAACGCCTGGGCCAGGCCCTCGGGGCGGGGCTGCGCGGCGTACTGGATCGCGAGCCCCCACTGGGAGCCGTCACCGAGCAACCGGACGAACTGGTCCTGATCCTCCGGCGTCGTGATCACCAGGATCTCGTGAATGCCCGCCATCACCAGCGTGGTGAGCGGGTAGTAGATCATCGGCTTGTCGAAGACGGGCATCAGCTGCTTCGACACGGCCTTGGTCAAGGGCCACAGACGTGAGCCGGTCCCACCGGCGAGGATGATGCCGCGCACCCGGCCACCGTACGGGACGCTCCCCGCCGGGGTCGACCCGGCCGAAATCGGTGTTGGACTAGACTCACGATCCCGTGAGAATCCTCGTCACCGGCGGTGCCGGTTTTATCGGCTCGCATTACGTGCGCACCCTGCTGACCGGCGGATATCCCGCATTCGCCGGCGCGGACGTGACCGTTCTGGACAAGCTCACCTATTCGGGTAACCGGGCGAATCTCGCCCCGGTCGAACACGATTCCGCCCTCACGTTCGTGGAGGGCGACATCTGCGACAGCGGACTCGTGGCGGAACTCATGCCGGGCCACGACGCGGTGGTGCACTTCGCCGCCGAGAGCCACGTGGACCGCTCCATTCTCGGCGCCGGCCCGTTCGTGACCACCAACGTGCTGGGCACCCAGGTGCTGCTCGACGCGGCCCGCGCGGCCGGGGTCGGGCGGTTCCTGCACGTGTCCACCGACGAGGTGTACGGCTCGATCCAGGAGGGGTCCTGGACCGAGGAGTGGCCGCTCGCGCCGAACTCGCCGTACTCGGCCTCGAAGGCGGGCTCGGACCTGCTGGCGCTGGCCTACCACCGCACGCACGGGATGGAGGTCGTGGTCACCCGCTGCTCGAACAACTACGGCCACTACCAGTTCCCCGAAAAGGTGATTCCGCTCTTCGTCACCAATCTGATCGACGGCGGCACGGTCCCGCTGTACGGCGACGGCGGCAACATCCGCGACTGGCTGCACGTGTCGGATCACTGCCACGGCATCCAGCTCGCCCTGGAGAAGGGCCGGCCGGGCGAGGTCTACAACATCGGCGGCGGCCGCGAGCTGACCAACCGGGAGCTGACCGAGGTGCTGCTGGCCGCGACCGGGCGGGACTGGGACTCGTCGGTCCGCTACGTCGAGGACCGCAAGGGCCACGATCGCCGGTACTCCCTGTCGCACGACAAGATCGCGAACGAGCTCGGGTACGCGCCGCAGGTCACGTTCGAGCAGGGCATCGCCGAGACGGTCGCCTGGTACCAGGGCAACCGCTCCTGGTGGGAGCCGCTCAAGACGCGCGCGGCGCTCGGGTCATGACCGGTCCGGAGCGCAGCGGAGGGGCCGGGCATCAGGGGCTCAGTCCACAGGCCGCGCGGCTGGAGCGAAGCGGAGGACGCGCGGTCCGCTTTCTCGTCACCGGTGCCGGCGGGATGTTGGGCCGGGACCTGCTGGCCGTGCTCGACGGCCGGGACGTGACCGCGGCGAGCCGGGCGGAGCTGGACATCACCGACGCCGCCAAGGTCCGCTCGCTGGTCGAGGGGCACGACGTGGTGCTCAACGCCGCCGCCTGGACCGACGTCGACGCCGCGGAGGCCGACGAGGCCGCCGCGACCGCGGTCAACGGGGCCGGCGTGGCCGCGCTGGCCGCCGGGTGCGCCGCCGCCGGGGCGCGGCTGGTGCACGTCTCCACCGACTACGTGTTCCACGGCGACGCCACCGAGCCCTACGCCGAGGACGCCCCGACGAACCCGATCAACGCCTACGGCCGCGGCAAGCTGGCCGGCGAGCGGGCGGTGCTCGGCACGCTGCCCGCGACCGGGTACGTGGTGCGCACCGCCTGGCTCTACGGGGCGACCGGCAAGAACTTCGTGCGCACGATGCTGCGCCTGGCCGGCGAGCGGGACTTCGTGGACGTCGTCGACGATCAGGCCGGGCAGCCGACGTGGTCGCGCGACCTGGCCGAGCGCCTGGTGGCCCTGGCCGAGTCGGGCGCACCCGCCGGGATCTACCACGGCACGGCGAGCGGCCGGACCACGTGGCACGGCCTGGCGCAGGCGGTGTTCACCGAGGCCGGGCACGATCCGGACCGGGTGCGCCGGACCACGAGCGAGGCGTTCGTGCGCCCGGCGAAGCGGCCCGCGTTCAGCGTCCTCGGCCACGAGCGGTGGGCCGCCGCCGGGATGTCACCGATGCGGGACTGGCGTGCCATGCTGCATGACATGTTGTCCGGAGATGCCCGGTGAAGCTCACGATCGTCACCGGCCTGACCGCGCTGGCGGTGCTGGCCTTCATGGTCGAGCTGCTGCGGCGGCGGCAGTTGCAGGAGAAGTACGCGATTCTCTGGCTGGTCGTCAGCATCGTCATGCTGCCGCTGGCCTTCTTCCCGTTCATCACCGACAAGACGGCGAAGCTGCTGGGCATCGCCTCCGGCGTGAGCCTGGTGCTGTTCCTCGGCATCGTCTTCCTGCTGCTGGTCACCGTGCACCTGAGCTGGGAGGTCAGCCGGCTGGAGGAGGAGACCCGGACGCTCGCGGAGGACCTGGCGCTGTTGCGCAGCGAGCTGGGGCGCCCGCGCCCGCAGGACGAGATCCCGCACGAGACGATCACTGCTCAGGAAACGGCTCTCGATGATCAACGGTAAGAAGGTCCTGATCATCATCCCGGCCTGGAACGAGTCGGGATCGATCGCCGAGGTCGTCCGGGAGGTGCGCGGCGAGCTGCCGACGGTCGACATCATCGTGGTCGACGACGGCTCCGGCGACGACACCGCGATCAAGGCGGCCGAGGCGGGCGCGATCGTCGCCAAGCTGCCGTTCAACCTCGGCGTCGGCGGGGCCATGCGCACCGGGTACCGCTACGCCCGCGACCACGGCTACGACGTGGCGATCCAGGTCGACGCGGACGGCCAGCACGACCCGCGCTACATCCCGAAACTCGTCGACGCGCTGGACGAGCACGATCTGGTGATCGGGGCGCGGTTCGCGGGCGAGGGCGGATACAGCGTCAAGGGTCCCCGCAAATGGGCGATGAAAATGCTGTCGTCGGTACTGTCCAGGCTCTCCCGCACCAAGCTCACCGACACGACGTCGGGGCACCGCGCGTGCAACCGGCGCACGATCGAGTTCTTCGCGCACTGGTACCCTGCGGAGTACCTCGGCGACACGATCGAGGTGCTCGTGCGGCTCGCCCGCAACGGGTACAAGATCACCCAGATCCCGGTGGCGATGCGCCCCCGGATGGCGGGCACCCCCAGCAACTCCCCCGTCAAGGCGACCATCTATCTCGGCCGCGCCTTCGTCGTCCTGCTGCTCGCCATGATCCGCGCATAGCGAAGGGCGGGGCCGCAGCGGCCCCGCCCTCCGAAAGCGTTACTCGTCCTCGGACTTCGGCTCGTCGGACTTCGGCTCGTCGGCCGGGGGCTCGGTGCCGCCGGAGGCGTTGTCGGCCGGAGTGCTCGGCGAGGCCGGCGGCTGCGGCTTGTCCTCCAGGCCCTCCTCGACGTCGGTCACGGCCGAGGCGTCCTCGAGGATCGCGGTCAGGGCGAGGCCGGTGAGCCGGCGGAAGGTGCGCCCGGGCCGGTTGCGGTCCAGGACCGCGACCTCCAGCTGGTGGGCCGCCAGCTGGCGCGGCTGGCCGTTCTCCCCGCCGACGCTCCCCAGACCCTCGACGGCCAGCTTCAGGGCCTCAGCGAGCGTCTGGTCGGGCCGCAGGCGGCTTTTCACGGCGGTGGCGATGGCGTCGGACTGCCCGCCCATGGTCACCATGCCCTGCTCGTCCTGGACCGAGCCGTCATAGGTGATCCGGTACAGCTCGTCGTCCTCCGCCGTCCCGCCCGCCTCGGCGACGCAGATCTCGACCTCGTAGGGCTTCTGCTCCTGGGTGAAGATCGCGCCGAGGTTGCGGGCGTAGAAGTTGGCGATCTGCCGGCCGGTCACGTCGCCGCGGGCGTAGGAGTAGCCGTGCAGGTCGGCCAGGCGGACCCCGGCCGAGCGCAGCGCCTCGAACTCGGGGTAGCGGCCCACGGCGGCGAACCCGATCCGGTCGTAGATCTCGCTGACCTTGTGCAGCGCGGTCGAGAGGTTCTCGGCCACGAACAGCACGCCGCCCTCGTAGCTGAGCACCATGACGCTGCGACCACGGGCGATGCCCTTGCGCGCGTACTCCGAGCGGTCCCGCATGATCTGCTCGGGCGAGGCGTAGAACTGCATGGCCACGGTGGCGGGTTCTCCTTCGGCTTCGGGGTTGGCAGCGGGCTGAGGTTCAGATGCCGGGGTTGTCGCGGCGCTCGGCGATGATCTCCTCGGCGACGGCCCTGGTCTCGTCGTCGCTGAGCCGCCGGGTGCCCTCGACCGTCGCGGTCATGATCACCGGGAAGATGTTGCGCAGCAGGTCCGGGCCGCCGGTCGCGGTGTCGTCGTCTGCGGCGTCGTAGAGCGCCTCGATCGCGAGCTTCGCGGCCTGCTCGGTGGTCACCCCGGGCCGGTAGCGCTTCTTGAGCGAGGACTTGGCGAACAGCGAGCCGGAGCCGATCGAGTCGTAGCCGCGCTCCTCGTACACGCCGCCCGCGACGTCGAAGCTGAAGATGCGCCCGGCCTTGTCGACGCTCTTGGCGTCCACGTCGAAGCCGGCGAACAGCGGCACCACGGCCAGGCCCTGCATCGCGGCGCCGAGGTTGTTGCGCACCATGCTGGCCAGCCGGTTGGCCTTGCCCTCCAGGGAGAGCATGCTGCTCTCGATCTTCTCGTAGTGCTCCAGCTCGACCTGGAAGAGCCGGATCATCTCCAGGCCGAAGCCCGCGGTGCCGGCCATGCCGACCAGCGAGTACGCGTCGGCGGCGAAGACCTTCTCGATGTCGCGCTGGGCGATGAGGTTGCCCATGGTGGCCCGCCGGTCGCCGCCCATGAGGACGCCGTCGGCGCAGGTGATCGCGACGATCGTGGTGGCGTGGGCGCTCACGTCGGCCGCCATCCCCGGCGGGAGCGGCCGCCGGCCCGGGAGCATCTCCGGCGCCACGCTCGACAGGAACTCAGTGAAGGACGAGGTCCCCGCGGCGTGGAACGCGGCGGGCGTGCGCCCTGAGTGGTCAAGACCCGACGGCAACGGAGCCCCTCCTCTGGTAGCAGTGTGGTGATCGACTGTAGTGCCCAACAATACGCCGCGACAGAGCCGGAAAGCGGCGCGCCACAAAGCTGTGGGCGAACACGCACCGCCCGCCCGGCAGGACCGGACGGGCGGCGGCGTGGTGCGGCTACTGGCCGCCCTTTTGCACGTATCCGCGGACGAATTCTTCGGCGTTCTCCTCGAGCACCGAGTCGATCTCGTCGAGGAGGTCGTCGACGTCCTCGCCCAGCTGCTCGACCCGCTCGGCTGTCTCCGGGTTGACCTCGGGCGCGGCGACGTCTTCCTCTTCGTCGCGCCGGGACTTTCCGGACTGGGACTGCCCGCCCGTATCCCTAGTAGCCATGCCTCATCCTCCTCGGGGGGACCACCAAACCAACCGCTGCATCGAACTTACCCGGAAGTGATCGCTTCCAGCAGATCCTTCGCACTCGGGCACTTGTCGAACAGCGCGCCGACGTGTTTCTTCGTCCCCCGCTCGGGCTCCATCATCGGAACCCGCACCAGGGACTCCCGGCCCACATCGAAGATGACGGAGTCCCAGCTGGCCGCCACCACCTCGGCGGGGTACTTGGCCAGGCAGCGGCCGCGGAAGTAGGCGCGGGTGTCGTCCGGCGGCTCGACGATCGCCCGCTGCACCTCCTCCTCGGTGAACAGCGTGGCCATCGACCCGCGGGCGACGAGCCGCTGGTACAGGCCCTTCTCGGGGCGCACGTCGGAGTACTGCAGATCGACCAGCTGCAGCTTGTGCGAGGACCAGCCGAGCGACTCGCGCTCCCGGTAGCCCTCCAGCAGCCGCAGCTTGGCCACCCAGTCCAGCTCGCCGGCGCACAGCATCGGGTCGCGCCCGAGCTTGTCCAGCGCGTCCTCCCAGCGGTCGAGCACGTCGAGGGTGATCTCGTCGGCGTCGTCGCCCTCGCGGCCCTCGACGAAGGCCCGGGCCCGCTCGTAGAACGCCCACTGGATGTCCAGCGCGGTGAGCCGGCGCCCGTCGCGCATGCGGATGAGGTGCTTGAGCGTCGGGTCGTGGCTGACGTTCTTGAGCTCGGTGACCGGGTCGGCGATGCCCAGGTCGCCGGCGAGCGACTTGTCCTCGATCATCGCGAGGATCAGCGACGTCGTGCCCACCTTGAGGTACGTCGAGATCTCCGACAGGTTCGCGTCGCCGATGATCACGTGCAGGCGGCGGTACTTGTCGGCGTCGGCGTGCGGCTCGTCGCGGGTGTTGATGATCGGCCGCTTCAGGGTCGTCTCCAGCCCGACCTCGACCTCGAAGAAGTCGGCGCGCTGGGAGATCTGGAAGCCCGGGCCCGAGCCGTCCTGGCCGATGCCGACCCGCCCGGCGCCGCAGACGATCTGCCGCGTCACGAAGAACGGGGTCAGATGCATGACGATGTCGGCGAAGGGCGTCTGGCGGCGCATCAGGTAGTTCTCGTGCGCGCCGTAGCTCGCGCCCTTGTTGTCGGTGTTGTTCTTGTACAGGTGGATCGGCAGCGTCCCCGGAATGCTCGCCGCGCGCCGGGACGCCTCGGCCATCACCCGCTCGCCGGCCTTGTCCCACAGCACGATGTCCCGCGGGTTGGTCACCTCGGGCGTGGAGTACTCGGGGTGGGCGTGGTCGACGTACAGCCGCGCGCCGTTGGTCAGTATCACGTTGGCGAGGCCGAGGTCCTCGTCGGCCAGCGCCTCGGCGGGGTCGTAGAGGGCACCCGAATAGGTGAACCCGCGGGCGTCGCGCAGCGGCGACTCCTCCTCGTAGTCCCACCGGGCCCGGCCGTTCTTGGAGAGCTCGGGCCGCGCCCCGTAGGCGTTGACCACCTGGGAGGACGTGACCATCGGGTTCGCACCCGGCTGGCCGGGCACGGACACGCCGTACTCGACCTCGGTGCCCATCACGCGCCGCACACTCATGAGACAACCCTAGTCGTATCGTCGGCCACCCGGCTCGCTCGGACGGGCCAGTTTGCCTGCAAGCTTAAGCGGGCGGTGACCAATTGGTCACCGCCCGCTCGTCGCTCGATCAACATTTACAGGTATTGGCCGGTGTTGGTCGCCGTCTCGATGGAACGGCCGGCCTCGGCGCCCTTGCCGCCGGAGACGAGCGTGCGGATGTACACGATCCGCTCGCCCTTCTTGCCGGAGATCCGGGCCCAGTCGTCGGGGTTGGTGGTGTTGGGCAGGTCCTCGTTCTCGCGGAACTCGTCGACGCACGAGTCCAGCAGGTGTTGCAGGCGGACGCCCTTCTGGCCGTTGGACAGGAAGTCCTTGATCGCCATCTTCTTGGCCCGGTCGACGATGTTCTGGATCATCGCGCCCGAGTTGAAGTCCTTGAAGTACAGGACCTCCTTGTCGCCGTTGGCGTAGGTCACCTCGAGGAAGCGGTTCTCCTCGGTCTCGGAGTACATCCGCAGCACAACCGCGTCGATCATGGCCGCGACCGTCGCGTCCTTCGAGTCACCGTGCTCGGTGACGTCGTCCTTGTGCAACGGCACGTCGGTCAGGATGTACTTCGAGAAGATGTCCTTGGCCGCCTCGGCGTCCGGCCGCTCGATCTTGATCTTCACGTCGAGCCGGCCGGGGCGCAGGATGGCCGGGTCGATCATGTCTTCCCGGTTCGATGCGCCGATGACGATGACGTTCTCCAGGCCCTCCACGCCGTCGATCTCGCTGAGCAGTTGGGGGACGATCGTGTTCTCCACGTCGGAGGAGACGCCGGAGCCGCGGGTGCGGAACACGGAGTCCATCTCGTCGAAGAACACGATGACGGGCGTACCCTCGCCGGCCTTCTCGCGGGCCCGCTGGAAGATCAGCCGGATGTGCCGCTCGGTCTCGCCGACGTACTTGTTGAGCAGCTCGGGACCCTTGATGTTGAGGAAGTAGCTGGTCTGCCGCTCCTCGCCGCGCCGCTCGGCGATCTTCTTCGCCAGCGAGTTGGCCACCGCCTTCGCGATGAGGGTCTTGCCGCAGCCGGGCGGGCCGTAGAGCAGCACGCCCTTCGGCGGGCGCAGCTTGTGCTCCCGGAAGAGCTCGGCGTGCAGGAAGGGCAGCTCCACCGCGTCGCGGATCTGCTCGATCTGCGGAGAAAGTCCACCGATGTCCTCGTAGTCGACGTCGGGCACCTCCTCCAGGACCAGCTCCTCGACCTCGCTCTTCGGGATGCGCTCGTACGCGTACGCCGAGCGCGGCTCGATCATGAGCGAGTCACCGGCGCGCAGCGGCGCGTCGGCGATGGTGTGCGCCAGGTGGACGATCCGTTCCTCGTCGGCGTGTGAGACGACGAGGGCCCGGTCACCACCCTCGAGGACCTCCTTCAACATGACGACCTCGCCGACCCGCTCGTAGCCGAGCGCGTCGACGATGTTCAGGGCGTCGTTGAGCAGGACCTCCTGGCCTCGGCGCAGCTCCTCGGTCTCGATGGCCGGGGAGACTGCCACGCGCAGCTTGCGCCCGCCGGTGAAGACGTCGACAGTGCCGTCGTCATGGCGGGCGAGGAAGACGCCGTAGCCGCTCGGCGGTTGCGCCAGGCGGTCGACCTCCTCCTTCAGCGTCACGATCTGGGCTCGGGCCTCCTTGAGGGTGGCCACGAGCCGCTCGTTGTTTTCGGTCAGCCGGGCAATCTGCGCCTGTGCTGCGGCGAGCCGCTCCTCGAGCTGTCGCACGTGTCGCGGTGTCTCCGTCAGCTTGCGCCGCACCAGGGCGAGTTCCTCCTGAAGAAACGCGACCTGCGTGGAGAGATCGTGGGCGTCCTTCTCCCATCGTGCGGCGCGCGTCTCCGCGTCGTCGCTGCGTGCCACGTCCCACCTCCCCGGGGGCTTTGAACGTTGTGCTCTAACACTAACTGCTGATCGGCGGTTCAGGCCCCCTCGAACACGTGCGCCACAGGGTGTTTACAAATCCGGGATGCTCGAAGGGCCCTCTCCAGTACCCTTTCCGGCCCGCTGCGGCGTGTGTCACGGCCCCCTGCACGGTTTCGGCCCCGTCGGGTAGCGTCATGGTGGTGAGCGTGGAGACTACCCAGGACAATCTGCAGGTGTGGGTCGACCAGGACCTGTGCACCGGCGACGGGCTCTGCGTGCAGTACGCCCCCGAGGTCTTCGAGTTCGACGTGGACGGGCTGGCGTACGTGAAGGGCCCCGACGGGGAGCTGCAGCTGGCACCCGGCAGCCGGGTCGGCGTGCCCTCCCACCTGCGGCTCGAGGTCATCGACGCGGCCAAGGAGTGCCCCGGCGACTGCATCCACGTGCGCCGCGAGTCCGACGACGCGCCGGTCGCGGGCCCCGACGCCGAGGACTGACCTCACCCGATTTGCCCGTGAATGAATCCCCGCGTGAATTTCGGATCGCGGGGATTCACCTGGTCGCCCGCCCGGGCTCGAACCGGCCGGCCGATGGCGATCAGCGCATCGGACGACCGGTCCCAGAGCATCGGGTGACCGGTCAGAGCATCGGCTTGCCGACCAGCGAGCTCACCAGGCGGGCGAACTCCTCGAGCCGGGCGATCTGACCCGCCCCGCCGTCGTCGAGGGTCTTGCCGAAGCGCAGCGCGTCGTGGCGGATCACCGAGCCGGCCTCCTCGGCCGCCACGTTGGCCTCGTCCAGCGACGTGAGCAGCAGATACACGTCCACGCTGTCGACCCGGTGGCTGCCGTTGGGGTTGCGGCTGATGCGCCGCCGGCAGCCGACCTCGGTCACCGCCGAGAGGGCCACCACCCGCAGCGAGGACGTCATCGAGCCCGGCGGGGCCTCCTCCGGCGGGATGTCCTCGCCGTGCCACAGGATCAGCCGGTTGCCGTCGCAGACGACGACCTCCTGCCAGACCCCGTTCACGTCGTTGACGAACCGCTCCAGGGTGAAGCCCAGCACGCTCTGCCCGCGCAGCACGCCGGCCATGGCATCGAGCGCGATGTCCGGATCGCGCAGGTATGCCCGGGCCGCCGACTCCAGGTCCGGGTACGGTGACCAGTCCGGAAAGACCGCGGGTAGGTCACTGAAGCTCGGTCGGCTCATGCCCTTCGGCCTCCTCGTCTGCCCGTGCGGCCGCGGCGGCCGCCAACCGCCGTGCCGCGTACGCCTCGGCCCCCTTGCTCGGTTTGCGCCGGCGCGGCGGCGCGGTGACGCCCGGAGCGAGCTTCCGGGCGCTGACCAGGAACGCCGTGTGCGCGATCATGCGGTGGTCGGGCCGGACGGCCAGACCCTCCGCGTGCCAGTCGCGCACCAGGCTCTCCCACGCACGAGGTTCGGTGTAGCCACCATCCTCGCGCAAGGCCTCCACCAATTCCGACAATTGGGGCGTTGTCGCCACATAGCCGATGAACACCCCGCCGGGGATCAGCGCCCGCGACACGAGCGGAAGGATCTCCCACGGGGTGAGCATGTCTAGGATTATCCGATCAAACCCGGCGTCTTCGCAGCCGGCCACGTCACCGACCCGCAAGGTCCACCCGGGCTGCGGTCCGAGGAAGGCCTCGACGTTGCGCCGGGCGATCGCCGCGAAGTCCTCCCGCATCTCGTACGACGTCACGCTGCCCTCCGGGCCAACCGCCCGCAGGAGTGAGCAGGTCAGCGCGCCGGAGCCGGCCCCCGCCTCGAGGACCCGGGCGCCCGGGAAGATGTCGCCCATGGCCACGATCTGGGCCGCGTCCTTGGGGTAGATCACCTGCGCGCCGCGCGGCATGGACAGCACGTAATCGCTCAGGAGCGGACGCAACGCCAGGTAGCCGGTGCCGCCGATGCTCACCACGCTCCCGTCGGGTGCGCCGATGAGCTCGTCGTGGGCGAGTCGCCCGCGGTGGGTGTGGAACTCCTTGCCCGGCTCCAGCACGATGGTGTGCATCCGGCCCTTGGGGTCGGTGAGCTGGACCCGGTCGCCGGGGACGAAGGGGCCCCTCCGGACCGCGGCGCGGCCGGGACCGTGGTCAGTTCCAGCCGCGCGAGCTGCTGCGGTCGGGGTCTGGGCGGGGCTTTCCACGGTCACGTGCTGTTCCTCCGGACGGTCGGCCTGCGCGGCCGCCGGTTCGGGGCCACCAGGGAGACGAGCTCGGCGCCGCGCAGGACGCCGTGCACATCCTCGCCTGTGACCACCAGGTACTCGCCGCCCGGGTCGTCCCTGATCGCCGCGAGCAGGTCGGCGCCCCGCAGATCGCCGACGAGCACGTGCTCGGGGTCGATGCGCCGGGTGACGTCGCCGAGCGGCACCCAGGGCCTTCGCTCCGCCGGTACCGCCCGGGCCGACGCCCCGTGCACGAAGCCCTGGAGGCTGCCGTTGGAGTCGACGACCGCGACCACCGGCCGGCGCTCGCCCTCGCCGAGGGCCGCGATCCGGTCGGCCTCCGACAGCGGGGTGCTCGCGGTGAGGGCGACGATCGGGTGGGCGAGCTCGCGGGCGCTGAACGGCGGCAGGTTGCCGACCACCTTCGCGTGCCGGATCGCCTGGCCCGCCCCGACCCACATGGTCAGCGCCACGAGCAGCGTGAACAGCACCCCGAAGTACCCCTTGACCAGGGGCGAGAAGAGCAGCAGGACGGCCACGGCGGCGGTCGCGAGGGCCAGCAGCCGGCCGACCCAGCCGGCCACGATCCGCCCGGTGTTGGGGTCGCCGGTCAGCTTCCAGACCAGCGCCTGCAGGGCCCGGCCGCCGTCCAGCGGCAGCCCCGGCAGCGCGTTGAACACGGCCACGACGATGTTGGACAGGGCGAGCTGGAACGCGAACGTCTCCGCGATGCCGCCCGGGGGCAGGATCGCGGCGGCGCCGGCGGCCAGCAGCCCCAGCACGAGCGAGACGACCGGTCCGGCCAGCGAGACGTACAGCTCGACGCCCGGCCGCGGCGCCTCCCGCTCCATCTCGGTGTAGCCGCCCAGCATCTCCAGCGTGATGCCCCGCACACCGATGCCGCTGTGCCGGCTGGTGACCGCGTGCCCGAGCTCGTGCAGCAGCACCGAGACCAGCAGGCAGACCACGAACCCGAAGCCGACGGCCAGCCCGGTGGTCAGCGTCAGCTGCTCCGACCGGCTCGAGAGGTACTGGCCATACGTGATCGTGATCAGGGCGGCGAGCAGCAGCCAGGAGGGCGCCAGGGAGATCGGGACGCCGGCGATCCGGCCCAGCGGGATGCCCGATCCCCGCTCCCGGGGCTGCTGACGGGCAGCCGGCGACGCCGGCGCGGATGCCGTGCGGTGTTCGTCCATTGCCCCCGATGCTACGGGTTCGGCGGTTCGTGGCGAGTTTTCTGTCGTACCCCCCGTTTAACCTCTTGGGCATGACGGTGCCTGTTACCTCCGCCCTGCCCACCCTGTCGCCGTCGCGCGCCGCGGACTTCAAGACGTGTCCCCTGCTGTACCGCTTCCGCAGCATCGACCGCCTGCCCGAGCGGCCGACCCCGGACCAGGCCCGCGGCACCCTGGTCCACGCCGTGCTCGAGGTGCTCTTCGACGCCCCGGCCGGCGAGCGCACCCCGGACCGCGCCGCCGAGCTGGCCGCGCCGCAGTGGGCCCGGCTGGTCGAGGAGGAGCCGGAGCTCGCCGCGATCTTCACCGGGACGCCGCTCACGCTGGACGAGTTCCTGCACGAGGCGCGGGAACTCCTCGGGGGCTACTTCGCGCTGGAGGACCCGAACCGGCTGGAGCCCGCCGACCGGGAGGCCTACGTGGAGGCGCAGGTGGACGGGCGGCTGACGATCCGCGGCATCATCGACCGCCTGGACGTCTCCCCCGCCGGCGACATCCGGGTGGTCGACTACAAAACGGGCGGGGCGCCCCGCGAGGCCTTCGAGGCCCGGGCGATGTTCCAGCTCAAGTTCTACGCCCTTGTTCTGTGGAAGACCCGAGGCGTGGTGCCCCGGGTGCTGCGGCTGATGTACCTGCGGGATCGCGAGGTGTGCGACTTCGCCCCGGACGCGGACGACCTGGAGCGGTTCGAGCGGACGCTGCTGGCTTTGTGGCAGGCGATCGCGGCGGCCACGGCGGCGAAGGACTTCCGGCCGAAGCCTTCCCGGTTGTGTGCCTGGTGCGCGCATCAGGCGCTGTGCCCGGCCTACGGCGGGACGCCGCCGGAGTTTCCGGTGGCGGGGGATGCTGGGACGGGTGAGGTCGTCGTTGAGCGCGACTGAGTGAGGTGGTTGGGCCAGGGGGGCCGGGGGGCCGGGGGGGCCGGGGGCAGGGTGGAAGAACACAGGCCAACGAGACCCCGTCCTGGCGCGAGGTCTGCAACGAGACCCCGTCGTGGACGAGGCGGCCCACGTGATCCCGTCGTGCGCGTGGCGTGGCGTGGCGGGTGGTGATCTGCGTCTCACGGCGGGCGGGATCGGCCTCGGCGGGGTGCCGGGGCGTTCTCAGGGGTCGGTCTTGGCGGGGTTGCGGCGTCATCCTCGGCGCTTCGGGGCTCCTCCCTGGGGAGGAGGGCGAGTAGCACGCGGCGATGAACGCCGATCGCCTCGCAGCCGATACCGTCGAGACATGGGCCGCGTGCGGGAGTTGCTGGGGCGGCGGGGGAACCCGCTCGCCCAGGACGTCGCTCTCGCCGTGCTGCTCCTGGGGATCAGCACGGCGCTCGAGTCGCTCGCGCAGCGGGCGTTCGGGGTGGCCGACCTGCCGGCGCAGCTGGTGTACGACGGCATCGGCATGGTCGCCGTGGCGCTGCGGCGGCGGTGGCTGTGGCTCGCCGTCGGCTGGACCTCGCTGCACATTCTGGTGCCGTTCGCCGGGCGGTGGGAGCTCGTCGACGGCGGGCTCGGGATCATTGTCGTCACCTATACCGCGGCCGCGTATCTGCCGGTGCGAATCGCGACCCTGGCCGCCGTTGTCATGTGGGTGCCCGGGATGACCATGGCGCTCGTGGTCGGGCGGACCGGGGCCAGTGCGTTCTATCCCGACGCGAAAATCTTCTTTGCCTTCAATGCGATGAGTGCGCTCGTGTGTTTCACCATCGGGCGGACGGTGGCCACCCGGCGGGCGTATATCGCGGCGCTGGAGGATCGGGCGCGGACCGCCGAGAATACGCAGCGGGCGCTGACCGAGAAAGCGGTCGCCGAGGAGCGGCGGCGGATCGCCCGGGAACTGCACGACGTCGTCGCGCACCACGTCAGCGTCATGGGAGTGCTGGCCACCGGGTCGCGGCGGATGTTGTCGCGGGACCCGCACGCGGCCGATGAGGCGCTGGCGACCATCGAGGAGACCGGGCGTACGGCGCTGCGGGAGATGCGGCGCCTGCTCAGCGTGCTGCGGACCGAGACCGAGCCCGCCGGGGAGCTCGCGCCGCAGCCGGGACTGGCCGGCATCGAGGGGCTCGTCGAGCAGATCCGCGAGGCGGGGCTGCCGGCGAAACTGCGGGTCGACGGGGAGCCCGGGATGCTCGATCCCGGTGTTTCGCTCACGCTCTATCGCATTGTGCAGGAGGCGCTCACCAATGCGCTCAAGCACGCGGGGGCGGCCACCGTCGAGGTGCGGCTCACCTTTACGCCGTCCGATGTGACCGTGGAGATCTGCGATACCGGGCGCGGGCCGCAGATCGGCACGGCGGCGGTCGGGCACGGATTGCTCGGCATGCGGGAACGCGTGATGTTGTACGGCGGAACCCTGCGCACCGGGCCGCGCCCCGGTGGCGGATATCGTGTGCATGCTCGTATTCCGATCGAGGTACCGGCAGAAAGGCAGTTGGCGAGTTGACGTCAGCACGACCGATCCGGCTGTTGCTCGCCGACGACCAGCCGCTGTTGCGCACCGGGTTCCGGATGGTGCTCGGGGGCGAGCCCGACCTGGACATCGTGGCCGAGGCCGGGGACGGGGTCGAGGCCGTCGAGCTGGCCCGGCGCCTGCTGCCCGACGTGGTGCTCATGGACATCCGGATGCCCCGGATGGACGGGGTGGCGGCGACCCGCGCGATCGTCGACGCCAAGCTGCCGGTCCGGGTGCTCATCCTGACCACGTTCGACCTGGACGAGTACGTCGTCGGGGCGCTGCGGGCCGGGGCCAGCGGGTTCCTGGCCAAGGACGTGCCGGCCGACGACCTGGTCATCGCCATCCGCACCGTGGCCGCCGGGGAGGCCGTGGTCGCCCCGCGGATCCTCAAGCGGCTGCTGGACAAGTTCGCCGACACGCTGCCCGATCCGGCCGCCGAAGCCCCTCAAGACCTGCGGGTGCTGACCGATCGGGAACGTGAGGTGCTCGTACAGCTCGCCAAGGGGCTGTCCAACGCCGAGATCGCGCGTGCACTCTCCGTGAGCGAGACGACCGTCAAGACGCATGTCGGGCATGTGCTCACGAAGCTCGGCCTCCGCGACCGGGTGCAGGCCGTCGTCCTCGCGTACGAGACGGGACTGGTCCGGCCCGGGTCCTGAGCTCGTCCTCGGGGACGAGGGAACGCATCGGCCGCGGTCTTAGCGTGAAGTGGACAAGCCAGTGGCACCACTTCACGAGGGGGACTGAGCGTGACCACGAACGTCACGACCCAGGGCGGCATCGCCGCTCGCGCGGCCGACGTCTGGAAGGTCTACGGCAGCGGCGAGGCGCAGGTCATCGCGCTGCACGGGGTGAGCGTCGAACTCGAGCGCGGGCATTTCACCGCGATCATGGGCCCGTCGGGGTCGGGTAAGTCGACGCTGATGCACACGCTCGCGGGCCTGGACACCGTCAACCGCGGCGACATCTTCATCGGCGACACCCGGCTCACCGGGATGTCCGACAAGGATCTCACCAACCTGCGCCGCACCAAGGTCGGCTTCATCTTCCAGCAGTTCAACCTGCTGCCCACGCTGACGGCGGAGGAGAACATCCTGCTGCCGCTGTCGATCGCGGGCCGCAAGCCGGACTCCGCGTGGTACGACACCGTGATCAAGACGGTCGGGCTCGGCGACCGGCTCGGGCACCGGCCCAGCCAGCTCTCCGGCGGCCAGCAGCAGCGCGTCGCCTGCGCCCGCGCGCTGGTCTCCCGGCCCGAGGTCATCTTCGCCGACGAGCCCACCGGCAACCTCGACTCCCGCTCGGGCGCCGAGGTGCTGTCGTTCCTGCGCAACTCCGTGCGCGAGTTCGGCCAGACGATCGTCATGGTCACCCACGACCCGAACGCGGCCTCCTACGCCGACCGGGTCATCTTCCTCGCCGACGGCAAGATCGTGGACGAGCTGCGCGACCCCACCGCCGAGGCCGTCCTCGACAAGCTCAAGGGCCTGGACAGTGCGGGCGGCCGCCTGGCCGGCGAGGTGGTCTGACCGCCATGCTCAAGGCGACCCTGAAGAGCCTGCTCGCGCGCAAGCTGCGGCTGACGCTGTCGACCCTCGCGGTCGTGCTGTCGGTCATGTTCGTGTCCGGCTCGCTCGTGCTCACCGACACGCTCGGGCGCACCTTCGACAACCTGTTCGCCAACATCTACACGTACACCGACGTGCAGGTCTCGGCCAAGCCCGCGGTCGACACCTCGCAGGGCGGCGGCCAGGACACCAACACGCCGTTCCCGGCCTCGACGGTGGAGAAGGTCGCGGCCATGCCCGGCGTGGGCAAGGCGACCGGCCAGGTCTTCCTCAACGGGGCCCAGCCGGTCGGCAAGAACGGCAAGATCGTGCTCAACCAGACCGGCCAGCAGTTCGGGGCCAACTGGACGGGCGAGGACGACCTCGTGCACCTGCTGTCCGGCCGCGGCCCGCAGGCCGACGACGAGGTCGTCATCAACAACGGCCTGGCCAAGACCGCGAACCTCAAGCTCGGCGAGAAGATCGACGTGATCACCCGCGACCAGCAGCGGGGCTCCTACACGATCGTGGGGCTGCTGCAGTACGCCGGCGGGCGGGACTCCATGGCCGGCGAGAGCGCCGTCTTCTTCACCACCGACAAGGCCCAGGTGTCGATGCTCGGCAAGACCGGGCAGTTCAACGTCATCGACGTGCGGGCGGCGTCCGGGGTCAGCGACGACCAGCTGCGCGACACCGTCAAGGCCGGCCTCGGCGACCAGTTCGTGGTGCAGACCGGCAAGCAGCTCTCCGAGGAGTCCAGCAAGGGCATCAAGGACATCCTCAAGTACTTCAACTACATCCTGCTCGGCTTCGGCGCCGTGGCGCTGCTGGTCGGCGTGTTCCTGATCCTCAACACGTTCTCGATCATCGTGGCCCAGCGCACGCAGGAGCTGGCGCTGCTGCGGGCGATGGGGGCGGCGCGGGGGCAGGTGCTGCGGTCGGTACTGCTGGAGGCCCTGCTCATCGGCGTTGTCGGCTCGCTGTTCGGGTTCCTGGTCGGCCTGGGGCTGGGGGCGCTGGGCGCGCAGGCGTTCGTGAGCCTCGCCGACGGCGCGCAGGTCGCGGGCCTGGGGTTCCCGATCTCGGCGATCATCGCGTCGTTCGCGATCGGCATCGGCGTCACGATCCTCGCCGCTCTGATGCCGGCCGTGAAGGCGTCGCGGGTCGCGCCGATCGCCGCGATGCGCGAGTCGGCCGCCCCCGACCGGCCGCTGACCCGGCTCACCGTCTCCGGCGCGGTCATCACCGCCCTGGCCGGCGGCGCGCTGGTCTGGGGCCTGACCGGGGCCGGCGGCGCCACCCTGGCGCTGGTCTTCGGCGGCGTGCTCGGCGTGCTCATCGGCGTCGCGCTGCTCACCCCGATCATCTCCAAGCCGGTGGTGGCCGGGATCGGCGCCGCGCTGTCCTGGTCGATCCCGGGCAAGCTCGGGCGGCGCAACTCCTCGCGCAACCCGCGCCGCACGGCGATCACGGCCGGCGCGGTCATGGTCGGCATCGCGATCGTGACGGCGATCAGCACCATCTTCACGTCGCTGTCCACGGCGCTGGGCGACACGATCGACCAGGACCTCGCGGCCGACGTCGTCGTGCTCGGCCAGCAGACCAGCGAGATCCCGCCGGTCATCACCCCGGAGCAGCTGCAGCAGATCAAGGACCTCCCCGACGTGAGTACGACCGCCGCGTTCACCGCCGACGCGGTGACCGTGAACGGCGAGCAGCAGTTCGTCACGTCGTACCTCGACCCGGCCGCGGTCGCCACCGTGCTCAAGCTCAAGGCGAACGAGGGGCGCATCGACCGGCTCGGCGCGGGCGAGTTCATCGTGGACCGCAGGACCGCCGACGACCGCAAGCTCAAGGTGGGCGACACGATCGCGGTCACGTTCGCCAAGGGCCAGCAGAAGACGCTCACGCTGGTCGGCATCTCCGACCCGACGAACGTCGCCGGCGGCATCGTGGTGGACTACGCCGACGCGGAGGCGGGCTTCACCTTCCCGCAGCCCTGGCAGGCGTTCATCACGATCAAGGACGGCGCGTCCGTGACCGCGGTCAAGGACCAGGTCAACGAGGTGCTCAAGGACAACCCGAAGGTCCAGGCGTACACCAAGGACGAGTACATCAGTACCAATCAGCAGGGCTTCGACTCGATCCTGGTGATCGTGCAGGTGCTGCTGCTGATCGCGCTGTTCATCTCGGTCCTGGGGGTGATCAATACGCTGCTGCTGTCGGTCATCGAGCGGACCCGGGAACTGGGGATGCTGCGGGCCGTGGGGCTGCGCCGCGGGCAGACCTGGCGGATGGTGACGACGGAGTCCATCGTCATCACGGTCTTCGGCACGCTGCTCGGCCTGGTCGTCGGCGCGGGGCTGGGGGCGGCGATCGTCACGGCGCTCAAGGACGTCCTCGGGTTCGGCGCGGTCACCCTGCCGTGGGCGCTCATGGTGGTGTACTTCATCGCCTCGATCGTCGTCGGCGGGATCGCGGGCCTCATCCCGTCGGTACGGGCGGTCCGGCTCAACATCCTGGGCGCCATCGCGTACGAGTAGCGGGCGCCTCGCGCACCACGGGCCGCGGTCACCTCGGGTGGCCGCGGCCCTCGCGTTGCGGGCGCCGTCGCGGGACGAGCAGCAGGGGCCTGGAGCACCATCGGCCGCGGTCACCCTCGGGGTGGCCGCGGCCCTCGCGTTCTGGGCGTCTGAGAAAGCTGTGATCCCGGCGTCGGGGTTGTCCCTGAGCCGGGCTAGGGGACGCTCCCCGAACCGCCCCGGCCCCGCGTCCGGGCTGCTCCCCCAGCGCAATATCCGTGGCCGGTGGTACCTGCGGACGGACGATTCCCCGCCCTTTGGCCAAGACGATGAGGGCACACCATTCACCAGGGGGAATCATGACTGCATCGGTTGCGACGCGCACCGAGGTGGCCGCGCGGGCGGTCGACGTGTGGAAGGTCTACGGCTCCGGAGAGGCGCAGGTCAACGCGCTCGCCGGGGTCTCGGTAGAGCTGGAGAAGGGCCACTTCACCGCGATCATGGGCCCGTCGGGCTCGGGCAAGTCCACGCTCATGCACTGCCTCGCCGGCCTCGACGCGGTGACCCGCGGGCAGGTCTACGTCGGCGACACGAAGATCACCGACATGTCGGACCGCGGCCTGACCAACCTGCGCCGCAACAAGGTCGGCTTCATCTTCCAGCAGTTCAACCTGCTGCCGACGCTGACCGCCGAGGAGAACATCCTGCTGCCGCTGTCGATCGGCGGGCGCAAGGCCGACCCGGCCTGGTACAACACCGTCATCGACACGGTCGGCCTGCGCGACCGGCTCTCGCACCGCCCGAGCCAGCTCTCCGGCGGCCAGCAGCAGCGCGTCGCCTGCGCCCGCGCCCTCGTGTCCCGGCCCGAGGTCATCTTCGCCGACGAGCCCACCGGCAACCTCGACTCCCGCTCCGGCGCCGAGGTGCTGTCGTTCCTGCGCAACTCGGTCCGCGACTTCGGCCAGACGATCGTCATGGTCACCCACGACCCGAACGCGGCCTCCTACGCCGACCGCGTGGTGTTCCTCGCCGACGGCCACATCGTCGACGAGCTCCACGCGCCGACCGCCGACGCCGTCCTCGACCGGCTCAAGCGCCTCGACAAGGTGGCCTGACCGCCATGCTGAAGGCCACCCTCAAGAGCCTGCTGTCGCGCAAGCTGCGGCTGGTGCTCTCCGGGCTCGCGGTCGTGCTCGGGGTCATGTTCGTGTCGGGCGCGTTCGTGCTCACCGACACCCTCGGCCGCTCGTTCGACAGCCTCTTCTCCTCGGTGTACTCCGGGATCGACGTGCAGGTCACGAAGAAGTCGGAGCTGGCCGCGGCCGACTTCGACGGACCCGAGGGCGCCCCTCCGACGATCGCGGCGGCCGAGGTCGACAAGATCAAGGCGGTGCCGGGCGTCGCCGGGGTGACCGCCCAGGCCTCCGCCGACGGCGCGCGCGTGGTCGGCACCAACGGCAAGGTCGTCACCAGCTTCGGCCCGCCCCGCATCGGCGAGAACTGGGTCGGCGAGAACGACATGCTCAAGCTGCGCGAGGGCCGCGCCCCGAGCGCCGACAACGAGATCGTGGTCAACGCCGGCCTCGCCACGGCGGCCGGGATCAAGGTCGGCGACGACGTCGGGGTGCTCACCCTGCAGCCCAAGAAGACGTTCAAGCTCGTGGGCATCTTCGGGTACACGGGCGATCGGGACTCTCTGGGCGGGGCCCAGGAGGTCATGTTCACCACCCCGGTCGCGCAGGAGCTGATGCTGGGCCAGCCGGGCGTCTTCAGCAGCGTCGACGTCAAGGCCGCCGACGGGGTCACCGACGACCAGCTGCGGGACCGGATCGCGGCCGCGGTCGGCGACGGCTACAAGGTCCAGACCAACGCGCAGATGCAGGCGGCCACCAGCAAGTCCTTCAAGGAAGGGCTCGGCTTCTTCAACAACATCCTGATCGGGTTCGCCGGGGTGGCGCTGTTCGTCGGCACCTTCCTGATCCTCAACACGTTCTCGATCATCGTCGCGCAGCGCACCCGGGAGCTGGCCCTCATGCGGGCCCTCGGCGGCAGCCGCGGCCAGACGCTCGGCTCGGTGCTCATCGAGGCGGTCGCGATCGGCCTGGTGGCCTCGGTGCTGGGTCTCGCCGCCGGCGTCGGCGTCGGGGTGCTGCTGGCCTGGCTCTTCGGCAACCTCACCGGCGTCGCCCTGGCCTCGGTCGGCGTCCCGGCGACCGCCGTCATCAGCTCGTTCGTGGTGGGCCTGGTCGTGACGGTCGTGGCGGCGGTACTGCCCGCGCTCCGAGCCAGCCGCATCCCGCCCATCGCCGCGCTGCAGGAGGTGGCCACGCCCGACCGGCCGCTGACCAAGCTCACCGTCAGCGGGGCGTTCGTCGGGGCGGCCGGCGGCACGCTGCTGGGCCTCGGCCTGGCCGGCAAGGGCAGCGGCAACACGACGCTGTGGCTGATCCTCGGCGGCGTCCTGATCACGTTCATCGGCATCGCGCTGCTCACCCCGCTGCTGGCCCGGCCGGTGGTCGGGCTGCTCGGCCGGCTGTTCTCCTGGTCGGTCCCGGGCAAGCTGGGCCGGCTGAACTCGGGCCGCAACCCGCGCCGCACGGCGATCACCGCGGCCGCGCTGATGGTCGGGCTGGCCCTGATCACCGGCGTGAACGTCATCCTCGCCTCGGCCAAGTCGAGCCTGAACGAGCAGGCCGCCAAGGACGTGACGGTCGACCTGATCATCTCCGGGGACGGCGACCAGAACGGCCCGGCGACGTTCGACGCGGCCGTGATGACCGCCGCCGCGAAGATTCCGGGCGTGACCGCGGCCTCGCCGGAGTACTGGGAGTACGGTCAGATCGGCACCGACCGCCGCTCGGTCTCCGCGGTGCCGGACGCGGCCGCCTGGGCCTCGATGTTCAAGCTCACGCCGCAGGCCGGCGCGCTGCAGTTCACCGGCAAGGACCAGGCGATCGTCGACCCGGACACGGCCAAGGACCGCGGCCTCACCGTCGGGCAGAGCGTGGACATGCGCTTCACCCGCGGCGAGGTCCACCACGTGACGATCGTCGGCATCTACGCCAAGAGCAACGTGGCCAACGGCTTCGTCGTGTCGGACAACGTGATCCCGGACTTCCGCGTCCAGCAGCCGGCGTGGGGGTACCTCAAGGTCGCCCCCGGCACGTCGGTCGCGAGCGTCCAGCAGCAGGTCGACACCCTGCTCAAGGACAACCCGGAGGTCTCGGTGGCCAACCGCGCCGAGTACGTGGCGGCCCAGTCGGCCCAGTTCGACCAGCTGCTCACGATGATCCAGATCCTGCTGGCGCTCGCGATCCTCATCGCGGTCCTCGGCATCGTCAACACCCTGGCCCTGTCGGTGCTGGAGCGGACCCGCGAGCTGGGCCTGCTGCGCGCGATCGGCATGCGCCGGGCCCAGACGATGCGGATGGTCACCGTCGAGGCGGTCGTCATCTCGGTCTTCGGCGCCCTGCTCGGCCTGGCCGTCGGCGTCGGCCTCGGCTCGGCGGTGGTCCGGGCGCTCAAGGACGAGGGCTTCACCCAGATGGCGTTCCCGTGGACCCAGATGGCGACGTACCTCGTGCTGGCCGCCCTGGTCGGCGTGGTCGCCGCGGTGCTCCCGTCGATCCGCGCCGCCCGGGTGAACGTCCTGCAGGCGATCGCGCACGACTGACGGTTCTGTCGGGTTTTTTATCGGGGGTGGACGCCCGCGGCCGCTGTGGCTGCGGGCGTCCTTTATTGCACCAGTTTCCGCAGGTAGTCCACGTCGACGTCGAGCAGCGAGCCGACCAGCGTGACACCCTCCGGATCCAGTTCGACCTCGCACGGTACGGCCAGCACGGCGCACCCCGCCGCCCGCGCGCTCTTGATCCCGTTCGGCGAGTCCTCGACCGCGACGCAGTTGCGCGCCTCGGCCCCGACCATGGCGGCGGCGGTGAGATAGGGCATCGGGTGCGGCTTGGTCTGGTCGACCTCGTCCCCGGCCACGACGGCGTCGAAGTGCTCGGCCCCGATGGTCAGCAGCGCCACGTCGACCAGGTGCCGGTGCGTGGCCGTGACGAGCGCCAGGGGTACACCGGCGGCCTTGAGCGCGCCGAGCAGCTCCCTGGCCCCGGGCTGCCACGGCACACCGCCGTGCAGCAGCTCCTTGACCCGCTCCTCCAGCCACACGACGCTGGAGTCGGTGGCCTCCTTGGTGAGCGGCAGGCCGAGGTCCTCGTGCAGGATGCGCATCGACTCGGCCATGTTGGTGCCGACCATGTCCCGCCGAGCCTGCGCGGAGAGCGGGCGACCGTGGTGGGCGGCGAGCTCGTTGAGGCCGACCTCCCAGATCTTCTCGCTGTCCACGAGGGTTCCGTCCATGTCGAAGAGGACCGCCTGCATCACCACGCTGTGGATCCTGCCAAGGGTCGGGTGCTTTTCACGGGTCCTGGGCCTTGCACGTGCGCAAACTCACGGGGTTGCGGGTCACGAAAAGTCGGGCGCTGGCGCGCCGCGACTCTTCGGACATATACCCTGACGGGGGATGCGCGGCGTTCATGGGGTTCTGCCCGATCCCGCGGTCTAGCGTGTCGCGGCGTCGATCGCGGCCTTGAGCTCGGCCGGGGTCATGCTGCCGGGCCCGTCACCGCGGTGCGCGGCCGCCACGACCAGGCGCCGCGCCGTCTCGTTCGCCGGCGCCGGCACGCCGTGCAGCCGGGCCAGCAGCACGATCTCGCCGTTGAGATAGTCGGCCTCCACGGCCCCGGTACCGCGGGCCAGGCTCTGCCACGTCGACCCGCCCCCGCGCGTCTCCCCCGCCACCGGCACGAGCTGCAGAATGTCCCCGCGGCGCGCCTTGTCCTCGGCGTCGCTGGCGTACCCGATGCCGGCCGCGTCCAGCACCGCCCGCCCCTCGGCCCCGAGCACGGCCGCGACCTCGTCGACCCCGTCGGCCTTGCCGCACAGCGCCTCGGCCGCGTTGCCGAGGTTCTTGAGCAGCTTCGCGTACTTGCTGCGCATGATGTCGTCGCGCGCCTCGGACACGAACCCGGCCTTGGTCAGCCGCGCCGCGATCTCCCGCGCCGTCTCGTCGGTCCCGCCCGGAACGCGCCCGATGTCGAGAATCCCGGGCACCGGCGCGCACTGGGCGACGACCACGCCGGGCTCGAGGTGGGCGGAGGGGAGCATGACGCAGATGCCGTACACGTCGGGGAAGAGGCGCAGGGCGGCCCGCTCGTTGGCGACCCCGTTCTGCAGGCACACCACGGGCACGTCGCGCGGCAGCTGCTCGAGCACGCCCTGAGTGTCGTTGCTCTTCACGGCGAGCACGGCGACGTCGCCGGGGCGCCAGCCGACCTCCCCCGGCGTGGCGTACGCGGGCAGCCGGTGCACCGAGTCGCCGCTCGCCTGGCGCAGCAGCAGCCCGTCGCGGCGGATGGCCTCGAGATGCGCACCGCGGGCGACGAGCGCCACGTCCGCCCCGGACCCGGCCAGCCGGCCCGCGACGACCCCACCGACGGCACCCGCTCCAATGATCACGAATCGCACGCCCCCGACGGTACCGCTCGCCGCCGCACCCGGCCCCGCTCGTGTCCCCGGCCGCCGCAGCCTCGCCGACCGGCGCGTCCGGCGTCTCTCCCTCCGGCGGCGGGACCGGCTCGGCGGTCTGTTCCGGCCGTTCCTCGTGGTGTCTCACCGCGGCGTTTTCAAGGCAATGCGCCGGACCGATGGGCACCACACATGTGTGCCCCTCGCCCGATGGTTCCCGGCCGCCTGCGGCGACCGGACGGTATCAGCGTGGTCCCGGCCTGACTTTGGTTGCCGTTCGGTGGTCCAGGAAGGGAAATTTGTCCGGAGTGGCCTTCGAAACGGGCAGATCCCCCGTCGGGGTATAAGTCCGAAAAGTCGCGGCGCGCCAGCGCCCGACTTTTCGAGATCACGTACTAGCGCGACTCGTACACCCGACCGCGCCTGGCACGAAAGGGGGATTGGATCTACGAGGCTGGTTAGTAGTGTTCCCGGCATGACGGAATATGGCGAGTTCGAGATGGGGCACGAGTCCGGCGAGCTGGAGCAGTTGCACCAGGCGTCCGGCAGCGAGCAGGACTTCCAGTCGCAGTTCGGGGTGTACGAGGCCGACCACAACGCGGCGGAGTCGACGGACTTCGAGACCGGGCGGCATGTGGAGATGACCGGGGCCGACGGGTCGCACTTCGAGTCGACCGACTTCACGAACTACTCGCACGACAGCGAGGAGTCCGATCACGTGTTCGCGGCGCAAGGGAGTGAGTCGGTGCACAGTGCCGAGTTCTCCGAGCTCGACGCGCTGCGGGCGCAGTTCGAGTCCAATTTCGCGCAGGGTACGCAGATCAGTACCGGCGGCGAGCCCGGGCTCTCGATCGCGGGCAACTAGACGACCACGAAGCGCTCCAGGACGGCCAGGAACGGGGGCACGGTCGTCGACGCGCCGCACAGGGAGGCGATCGCGGCCCGGTGCAGGCGCGGCAGCGGGCGGGGCGGGTCCAGCAGGCGGTGCATGCGTTCCAGCGCGTCGCCGCCGTGCAGGGACAGGTCCGGGGCGGGGCCGCGCGCGCCGGCCAGGGCGGCCAGGGCCCGGGCCAGGTCCAGCCGGGGGGCGGTCCTGGCCGCGGTGTCGTCGGCGCACAGCTCCACCAGGCGGTCCACCTGCCGCGCGCCCAGGCGGAAGCACCGGGCCCACGGGAAGGCCTGGGCCAGCATCCGCATCCAGCGGGTGGCCTCGAAGTGGCGGCCCTCGTGGTGGCCGCGCTCGTGGGCGAGCACGGCCGACAACTCGGCGGCGGCCAGGCGGTCCACGGCCGCGGTGGTGATCACGATGTCGGCGGGGCGGCCCGGCAGCCGCAGGCCGGGGACCAGATACGCGGCCGGCTCCGGGTAGGCGATCACGGTCGCGCCGGGGACCGGCTGTTCGGGCGGAGCGGCTCGCAGCAGCAGCCTGAGGCGGCTGCGGAGGGTGCGATCGCTCGTGTACTGCCGGCCGGCCCCCAGCCCCACGCGCGCTCCCAGCAGCAGCAGGGCGGCCAGGCCGGCCAGCGCGATCGCCCGGGCGCCGTGGTCGTCGTGGCGGCCCGCCAGCGCGTCGAGGCACAGGTGCCAGGCGCCGGTGGCGAGGTCGTGGGCGCACTGCCAGTACAACAGCAGGCTCATCCCGGCCAGCAGCGCCGAGGACAGGATGGCCGCGGTCAGGGCCAGCCACGCCGCCACGCCGAGGCGAGGGGCGCGGGACACCCAGCCCGCCGCCGCCAGCCGGGGGGCTCCGGCCAGGGCCAGGACGGCTCCGAAGGCGACCAGCAGCAGGGGGCTCACCGGCCGGCGATCCGGCGCTCGTAGGTGCTCAGGGCGGCCCGCAGCGCCGCCGCCTCGTCCAGGGTCATGCGGCCGACGAAGTGGGTCAGGGCCTCGACGCGGTCGCCGCTGTCGACGAGGACCTCGTGCATGGTCTGGGCCACGTACTGGTCGCGGGTCAGCGCCGGGCTGTAGCGGTAGGCGCGGCCGGCCGGCTCGCGGGTCAGCCAGCCCTTGCGGTACAGCGTGTCCAGGACCGTCATGACCGTGGTGTAGGCGAGCTCGCGGTGCCAGGTGAGCTCGGTCAGCGCCTCCCGGACGGTGGTCGGCCGCTCGCGGCGCCACAGCAGCTCCATGAGTGCCGCTTCCAGATCCCCGAACCCCTGCACCAAGCCCTCCCCCGGCTCGCCGCCCAACTATCGCGAATCGTACAGAGGGCCGCACGAGAGCGAAGTCGGCCGCCGGGCCACATCCTGGGAAGTGGCTACCAGAGGGTTCGGCCGGGAGTCGTAGGGTGCCTGCATGCAGGTGACTCAGTCCGCGAAGCTGGCCAACGTCTGTTACGACATCCGCGGACCGGTCATGGCCGCGGCCAAACGCATGGAGGCCGACGGCCACCACATCCTGAAGCTCAACATCGGCAACCCGGCGCCGTTCGGCTTCGAGGCGCCGGAGGAGATCCTGCAGGACGTCATCCTGAACCTGCCGGCCGCGCACGGGTACGGCGACTCCAAGGGCCTGCTGTCGGCCCGCCGGGCGGTCGTGCAGTACTACCAGCAGAAGGACGTGGGCGGCGTCGACATCGAGGACGTGTTCCTCGGCAACGGCGTGTCCGAGCTGATCGTGATGGCCCTGCAGGCGCTGCTGGACAACGGGGACGAGGTGCTCATCCCCTCCCCCGACTACCCGCTGTGGACGGCGTCGGTGTCACTGTGCGGCGGCAAGCCGGTGCACTACGTGTGTGACGAGTCCAACGAGTGGATGCCCGACGTCGAGGACCTCGCGGCGAAGGTGACGCCGCGCACCAAGGCGATCGTGGTCATCAACCCGAACAACCCGACCGGCGCGGTGTACAACCGGCAGATGCTGGAGCGGATCGCCGAGGTGGCCCGCCGGCACGACCTGATCGTGTTCTCCGACGAGATCTACGACAAGATCCTGTTCGACGGCGCCGAGCACGTGTCGACCGCGGCCGTCGCGCCGGACCTGTTCACGATCACGTTCAACGGGCTGTCCAAGGCGTACCGGGTGGCCGGCTTCCGCACCGGCTGGATGGTCCTGGCCGGGCCGAAGGCGCACGCCACCAGCTACATCGAGGGCCTGGACATCCTGGCGAACATGCGGCTGTGCCCGAACGTGCCGACGCAGCACGCGGTGCAGACGGCGCTCGGCGGGTACCAGTCGATCAATGATCTGATCCTGCCGGGCGGGCGCCTGCTGGAGCAGCGCGACGTGGCGTGGAAGATGCTCAACGAGATCCCGGGCGTGTCGTGCGTGAAGCCGCAGGGGGCCCTCTACATGTTCCCGCGGCTGGACCCCGAGGTGCACCCGATCAAGGACGACCTGCGCTTCGCCCTGGACTTCCTCAAGGCGGAGAAGGTCCTGGTCGTGCAGGGCACCGGGTTCAACTGGCACCAGCCGGACCACTTCCGCATCGTCACGCTGCCGCGCGTGGCGGACCTGGAGGACGCGGTGACCCGGCTGGGCCGTTTCCTGAGCACGTACGTGCAGGACTGACTACCAGGCGCCCGTCGCGGACGGCCCGGCCTGGCCTCCGCGGCGGCGCAGGTACTTCTCGAACTCCTGCGCGATCTCGTCGCCGGACAGCGGCTGCAGCCCCGCGTCGCCGGAGCGGTCCTCCAGCTCCCGCACGTACTCGGCCAGCTCCGGGTCCTGCTCGGCGGCCTGCTTGAGCCGCTCCTCCCACTCCGCGGACTCCTTGGCCAGGTCGCCGGTCGGCACCGGCAGGTCCAGGATCTCCTCGAGGCGGTGCAGCAGCGCCAGCGTCGCCTTCGGGCACGGCGGGTTGTTCGCGTAGTGCGGCACGTGCACCCAGAACGACACCGCCTCCAGGTCGGCGCGCACGCAGGCGTCGTGCAGGATGCCCACGATGCCGGTGGGGCCCTCGTAGCGGGTCGGGATCAGGCCCAGCCGCTCGATGGTCTCCGACGAGGCGCCGGACGGGGCCGAGCCGCTCACCGGCAGGGGCCGCGTGTACGGCACGTCGGCGAGCAGGGCCCCCAGCAGCACGACCCGGCTGACCTCGAGCGAGTGGCAGACCTCCAGGACCTGCTCGCAGAAGGTCCGCCAGCGCATGCTGGGCTCGATGCCGCGGATGAGCACGATGTCGCGCTCGGCGTCGGGCGGGCTCGCCACCGCGAAGCGGGTCGTCGGCCACTCGATGCGCCTGGTCTCGCCCTCGGACATGACCACCGTCGGCCGGTTGACCTGGAAGTCGTAGAAGTCCTCGGGGTCCAGCGAGGCGATGGTCTCCGCGCCCCACTCCTGCTCGAGATGCTCGACGACGGCGGTCGACGCGTCGGCAGCGTCGTTCCACCCTTCGAACGCGGCAATCGCGACAGGGGAGCGCAACACGGGCAGGCCGTCGAACTCGGTCACGCGTCCCAGACTACGTGGACGCCCGCGGATTGGCTTGCGGGCCGCGCGGAGGGACCCAGATGAGAATGGATACCCAAAGCGACGAGGCCGGGGTGAGATGTCACGCCCAGTGACAGGCGACTCAAGATCTCCCGATAGCATCCGGGAATGCGAAACGGACGCAGGTCCTGGCTGCTCGCCTTCACGGCGTTCTTCGTCGTCTTCGGGGCCTGGTGCTTCGCCGCACCCTTCGACGGCCCGGCCGACGAGGTCCAGCACACCATCCGGGCCGCCGGGGTCGCCTCCTTCGACCCGGGGCAGATCTTCGCCCGGCCGACGACCGTCCCGGATGCCTTCCTGAAGGACGGGATGGGCGCCTACCAGCGCGTTCCCGCCGGGATGGACGCCCACGCGGTGTGCTTCGGGTTCAAGCCCAACGTGTCCGCGGCCTGCGCCGAGGGGCTCCGGGGCGGCCCCGTCGAGGAGGTGCCGACCAGCGCCGGGCGGTACAACCCGCTGTACTACTTCGCGGTGGGGGTACCGCTGCGGCTCTGGCCCAACTGGGGCGGGCTCGTCGTGGCCCGGCTGATCAGCTCCGCGATCTGCGCCGCGCTGCTGGCCTCCGCGTTCGTGTCGCTGCTGCGGTGGAGCCGGTTCGGGCTCGCTGCCGCCGCCCTGCTCGGGGTGGCCACCCCGATGCTGGCCCACCTGGCCGGCGGCGTGAACCCCAACTCGGTGGAGATCGCGGCCGGGATCGCGTTCTTCGCCGCCGGCATCCCGTTACTGCTCGAACCGCCCGACCTGGCCCGCAAGAAACCGCTGATCACGCTGCTGGGGATCAGCGCCGTGCTGCTGCTGACCCTGCGCTCGGCCGGCCCGGCGTGGTTCGCGTTCGCCTTCTTCGCGCTCGCGGTGCCCGTGCGGTGGAAGTGGCTGCGGGAGTACTGGCGGCTGCTGCGCGTCAAGCTCTGGACCGCCGGCGTCGTGCTGGCCGCGGTGCTCTCGGCCGCCTGGATCGTCGGGATGAAGACCGGCGAGCTGGTGCCGCCGCCGCCCGGCCTGTACTCGTACAAGACCGGCGAGGCCATCGCGATCTACGTGAACAGCTGGTGGGTGTACATCGAGGGCATGATCGGCGTGGCCGGCTGGTTCGACGTGCTCATGTGGGCCCCGTTCTACGTCGTCTGGGCGCTGCTGGTCGGCGGCCTGGTCTTCCTGGGCGGGATCTTCGGCGACTGGACCACCCGCTGGCGGTACCTGGTCATCCTGCTCGGCGGCGTCGCGCTGCCCGGCATGCTGCAGGTGAGCCAGGCCAACATGACCGGTTTCATCATCAACGGGCGGTACATGCTGCCGCTGCTGGCCGGGCTGCCCCTGCTGGCCGCGTGGACCCTCGAACGCCGGCTGTTCACCGCGGACCACGTGCGGTCGCTGACCCGCACGATGGTCGTCTTCCTGCTGCCGATCCACCTCGTGCTGCTCGTCTGGGCGATGGTGCGCTGGCAGCGCGGCCTGCCCAACAACGCCGGGGTCGGCTGGTTCAACCCGCTGGTCGGCGAGTGGCACCCGCCGACCGGCTCGGTCACCCCGTTGCTGATCATGGTGATCGGGCTCGTGTTCGTCGCCGCCGTCTTCTGGCGGGTACCGCACGAGGAGGCGCCGGCCGTCGAGCCGGCCCCCAAAAGTGACGCCGGCAGTGACGGTCTGAGCTCGGAGGTTCCCAGCCAGCGGGAGCTGCGTTCCGATACGTGGCGGGAATCGCGCAAGCCCGAGGCAGATTCGGCGCCCGGGGCCCGATAGCCTTTGGGGTATGCCGGATCTCCTCAAGACGCTCGCTGAGCGGGTGCTCCTCGCCGATGGCGCGATGGGCACCATGCTGCAGGCGGCCGAACTGACCCTCGACGACTTCGAGGGCCACGAGGGCTGCAACGAGGTGCTCAACGTGACCCGCCCCGACGTCGTGCGGGGGGTCCACGAGGAGTACTTCGCGGCCGGATCCGACGCGGTCGAGACCAACACGTTCGGGGCCAACCTCGCCAACCTCGGCGAGTACGGGATCGAGTCGCGCATCCGCGAGCTGTCCCAGGCCGGCGCCCGGCTGGCCCGCGAGGCGGCCGACGCGCACAGTACGCCGGACCGGCCCCGCTTCGTGCTCGGCTCGATCGGCCCCGGTACCAAGCTGCCGACCCTCGGGCACGCGCCGTTCGACGCGCTGCGCGACGCCTACTTCGACAACGCGGCCGGGCTCATCGAGGGCGGCGCCGACGCGCTGATCATCGAGACCTGCCAGGACCTGCTGCAGACCAAGTCGGCGATCATCGGCGCCCAGCGCGCGTTCACCGCCACCGGCATCACGGTGCCGATCATCTGCCACGTCACCGTCGAGACGACCGGCACCATGCTGCTCGGCTCCGAGATCGGCGCCGCGCTCACCGCCCTGGAGCCGCTCGGCATCGACCTCATCGGGCTCAACTGCGCGACCGGGCCCGCCGAGATGAGCGAGCATCTGCGGTACCTCGCCCAGCACGCCCGGATCCCCGTGTCGGTCATGCCGAACGCGGGCCTGCCCCAGCTGACCGCGAACGGCGCCTACTACCCGCTGACGCCGGACGAGCTCGCCGAGGCGCTGCAGCGCTTCGTGCTCGACTACGGCGCGGGGCTCGTCGGGGGCTGCTGCGGTACGACGCCGGCGCACATCAACGCGGTCGCCCGCAAGCTCGGCGCCCAGCACCCGGTCGGGCGCACCCCGCAGCTCGAGCCGGGCATCGCCAGCATCTACCACCACGTGCCGTTCCACCAGGACGCCAGCGTGCTCATGGTCGGCGAGCGGACCAACGCCAACGGCTCCAAGGCCTTCCGCGAGGCGATGCTCGCCGGGGACTACCAGACCTGCGTGGAGATCGCCCGCCAGCAGGCCCGCGACGGCTCGCACATGCTCGACCTCAACGTCGACTACGTCGGCCGCGACGGCGCCCAGGACATGCGCGAGCTGGCCGGCCGGTTCGCCACCGCCTCCACCCTGCCGATCATGCTCGACTCGACCGAGCCCGAGGTCATCGCGGCCGGCCTGGAGATGCTCGGCGGGCGCTGCATCGTCAACTCGGTCAACTTCGAGGACGGCGACGGCCCCGGCTCCCGCTACGCGCGGATGATGCCGCTGGTCAAGGAGCACGGCGCGGCCGTCGTGGCGCTGACCATCGACGAGGAGGGCCAGGCCCGCACCGCCGAGTGGAAGGTCCGGGTCGCGGCCCGGCTCATCGACGACCTCACCGGCCGGTGGGGCATGCACGTCTCCGACATCCTCGTGGACTGCCTGACCTTCCCGATCACCACCGGCCAGGAGGAGGTCCGCCGGGACGGCATCGAGACGATCGAGGCGATCCGGGAGATCACCCGGCTGTACCCCGGCATCAACTTCACGCTGGGCATCTCCAACGTGTCGTTCGGCATCAACCCCGCGGCCCGCCAGGTGCTCAACTCGGTCTTCCTGCACGAGTGCCAGGAGGCCGGGCTGACCAGCGCGATCGTGCACGCCTCGAAGATCCTGCCGATGAGCCGGATCCCGGAGGAGCAGCGCCAGGTCGCGCTCGACCTCGTGTACGACCGCCGCCGCGAGGGCTACGACCCGCTGCAGAGGTTCATCGAGCTGTTCGAGGGCGTCGACGTCGCCTCCGCCCGCGCCTCCCGCGCCGAGGAGCTCGCCGCGCTGCCGCTGGACGAGCGGCTCAAGCGGCGGATCATCGACGGCGAGCGCAACGGCCTCGAGGCCGACCTGGACGAGGCCCTGACCGGGCAGTCCGCGCTGTCGATCATCAACGACACGCTGCTGGACGGCATGAAGACCGTCGGCGAGCTGTTCGGCTCCGGCCAGATGCAGCTGCCGTTCGTGCTGCAGTCCGCCGAGGTCATGAAGACCGCCGTGGCCTACCTCGAACCGCACATGGAGAAGTCCGAGGACGACGCCGGCAAGGGCCGCATCGTGCTGGCCACCGTCAAGGGCGACGTCCACGACATCGGCAAGAACCTCGTCGACATCATCCTGTCCAACAACGGGTACGAGGTCGTCAACATCGGCATCAAGCAGCCGATCTCCGCGATCATCGAGGCCGCCGAGGAGAAACAGGCCGACGCGATCGGCATGTCCGGCCTCCTCGTCAAGTCCACGGTGATCATGAAGGAGAACCTGGAGGAGATGAACGCCCGCGGGGTCGCCGAGCGCTGGCCGGTCCTGCTCGGCGGGGCCGCCCTCACCCGCGCCTACGTCGAGGACGACCTCAACGCGATCTACCACGGCGACGTGCACTACGCCCGCGACGCCTTCGAGGGCCTCTCCCTCATGGACCGCGTCATGACGGCCAAGCGCGGCGGCGCCCCGGTGATCGACCCCGAGCGGGAGGCGGCGCTGGCCGCCCGCCGCGAGCGCCGCGCCCGCACCGTCGAGGTCCGCGAGGACCTGCCGGCCCTGGACGACGCCTCGGTGAAGTCGGACATCGCCTACGACGTGCCGGTGCCGGCCGCGCCGTTCTACGGCACCCGCGTCGTCAAGGGGATCCAGCTCGCCGAGTACGCGGCCCTGCTCGACGAGCGGGCCACCTTCCTCGGCCAGTGGGGCCTGCGCGGCACCCGCGGCGGCAGCGGCGGCCCCTCCTACGAGGAGCTCGTCGAGACCGAGGGCCGGCCCCGGCTGCGGTACTGGATGGACCGCCTCGCCTCCGACCGGGTCCTCGAAGCGGCGGTCGTCTACGGGTACTTCCCGTGCTACTCGGAGGGCAACGACCTCGTCGTGCTCGACGAGAACGGCCACGCCGAGCAGGCCCGCTTCTCCTTCCCGCGCCAGCGCCGCGACCGCCGCCTGTGCATCGCCGACTTCTTCAAGCCGCGCGACTCCGGCGAGCTCGACGTCATCGGCATGCAGCTCGTCACCGTGGGCCAGCCGGTCTCGGACTACACCGCGAAGCTGTTCGCCGAGAACGCCTACCGCGACTACCTCGAGGTGCACGGCCTGTCCGTGCAGCTGACCGAGGCCCTCGCGGAGTACTGGCACCGCCGCGTCCGCGAGGAGCTCGTCCTGCCCGACGGCCGGCCGATGGTCGACGAGGACCCCAAGGACCTCGACGGCCTGCTGCGCACCGACTTCCGCGGCTGCCGGTACAGCTTCGGCTACCCGGCCTGCCCCGACCTGGAGGACCGCGCCAAGACGGTGGCCCTGCTCCGCCCGGACCGCATCGGCGTCTCCCTGTCGGAGGAGTTCCAGCTGGTTCCGGAGCAGGCCACGGACGCGATCATCGTGCACCACCCGGACGCGTCGTACTTCAACGCCAAGTAACTTTCGCAGGCCCGTCCTTGGTGGCGGCGGTGGCCGACGCATCCGCGTTGACCCCGCCGCCGCCGTGTTCCTACCGTCCGCGCATGATGCTGCGCACCGCCGTCGCCGCTCTTGTGTTCGGGGCCGGTATTGCTGTCGCCCCGGCCTCCGCCCACGCCGCCCCGGCGTTCACCATCAGCGACTCGTTCGAGGACACCGCGTCGAGCGCCGCCGCGGACCGCTGGTTCCCCGACGGCGCCGGCCCCGGCGTCCGCCACAGCTACCTGCAGCCCTACGACCCGCCGTCGGCGAACACCGGGACGCAGTTCGCGCACCTCTCCTCCACGGGCACCGAGACCTGGGTCTCGATCGGCCGCTCGGTGCGGATCCCGGCGACGTACCCGCGCTGCACCGCCCGCATGGCCGTCGACACGATCTGGGGCGACAAGGCACACGCCGAGGTCTGGTACCAGATCGAGGTCATCGACGCCGCGACCTGGACCTACATCACGACCAAGGCCGCGATCGGCAACGAGCACGACGGCGGGTACCACAACCTCACCTCCCCCGGGTTCGCCGCCGGCGGCCGCACCGTGTTCATCCGGCTGGTCATGACCTCGCTCTACTCCAGCGTGTCCTGGGTGAACGTGGACGACCTCTACGTCCTGTGCACCGCCTAGGGATCGCCCTGGGATCAGGGCGCGGCGTTGAGCAGGTCCAGGGCGCTGTGCTGGCAGCTGTGGCTGGTGACGGTGCGGGGGCCGGCCCAGTGGCTGCCGTACGCGTCGATGGTGTCCCGGTCGTTGGCGTAGGCGCTGTCGGCGTTGCGCTTCAGGTAGGTGTTGTAGACGCCGCCGGCGACCGTGTTCAGGGCGCCGAGGCCGCGCACCGCGGCGCCCTTGAACGACGAGCCGTCGTCGGAGCAGGTGCTGCTCTCGTTCGGCTCGCGCAGGATGCCGTTCGGGGACAGGTACGTGCTCGTGGTCAGCGCGTCGCCGATGCGCCGCGCGGTGGCCAGGGCGGCCGCGTCGCCGGTGAGGCGGTTGAGCTGGACCAGCGCGTTGATCAGGACGCCCTGGTTGTACGTCCAGGTCACGTTGCCGTTGTTGCGGCAGGTGCTCAGGTTGATGCCGTCGTTGACGAGGTTCTGGCCGTTGAGCATGCCCGTCGTCTGGAACCAGGCCCAGCCGGCCTGGGCCCGCGCCCGGTACACGGTGTCGCCCGCGATGCGCTTGGACAGGGCCGCGTTGAGCTGGATGTACAGGCTGTTCTCGATGGCGTTCTTGACGGTGCGGTCGGTCTTCCACCACACACCGCCGCCGCAGCGGGTGTCCCAGTAGGCGAACATGTGGTCGGCGCCGGCCCGGGCCGTGTTGAGGTAGCGGCTGTCGCCGGTCAGGTCGTAGGCGTCGACCCAGGCGAGCGCCCACCAGCCGGTGTCGTCGAGGTACTCGTTGCGGAACTGCCCGAGCCGCGAGTTCAGCTGCTTGTCGTAGGTGGTGGCGATCGCGTACCGGTAGCTGCCCATCCCGGACCGGCGGGCGTTGTCGATGATCGCGGTGAGCGCGTTCGCGCTGGTCCACCAGGCCTCGTTGCCGAAGAGCCCGGTCCCGGTGTTGTACTGCATCATCAGCGCCGTCGCCGCCGCCGTGCGCCGGTCCCAGGCGTTCCAGGTGCTGCGCGCCCACGCCGAGCAGACGAGCTCGGGCCGGTCCCCCGCCTTGCCGCACGCGCGCAGCGCCCCGACGCCGTTGGTGGCCCAGTTGTCGACGTTGTACTGCCGGGTCCGCACGCTCGTGCCGCCGGCCGCGACGACGCTGTCGCCGATGCGGCTGTCGACCCAGGTCCGGCCCCCGTCGAAGGAGCGGTCCAGCCAGATCTCGTCGCCGGCCTGGCCGCCGTCGAGGGCGCCCCAGATCATCGCGTCGGTGTCGTTGACGTGGATCGTGAACCGGCGCCCGTACAGCGACGCGCTGACCGACGCCCGGTCCGTGGGGGCGAGCGCGGTGTCGCGGCCGTCGCAGTACTTGTTGCAGATGTTGGCGGCGGCCAATGCGGCTTGGTCGGCCGCTTTGTCGTCGGCATGCGCTTTCGGGGCGGGCGCGGCGAGCACGCCGGCCGCGACGAGCACAGGAATGACCAACAGGCGCAGGGACACAGTTCCCTCCCGGGGAGCACGTGGCCCGGACCGCCATCCGGTCTTGCGAGCGAGAATCCGCCTCCGTCGACGGTTCTGTCAAGGGTTGACGTTTGTCGATACATATTGCATTGATCGTCCTAGGAGGCTAGGTTTTGGCCATGACGATCAATCCGGGGGCGGCGGAGTTTCCGCATCGGCAGATCGGGGCGCAGATCCGCGCGCAGATCCAGCGCGGCGACTGGGCGCCCGGCGAGCGGCTGCCGTCGATCCCGGCCCTCGCCGCGCAGTACGGGGTGGCCAAGCAGACCGTCCAGCGCACGATCGACCAGCTGCGCATCGAGGGCCTGCTGATCACCCGGCCCGGCTCGGGGACGTTCGTGCGCGGCACCAAGCGGCGGATGAACCGGCTGTCCCGCGGCCGGTACGGCTCCCAGCGCGGCTACCACGCCGAGCTCGCGGCACGGTACCGGCAGCATCTCATGATCGTCGCGCAACTGCCCGCGCCGGCCGAGGTGGCCGAGGCGTTCGGGCTCGACCCGGGCGCCCCGCTGCTCGTGCGCCGGCACCTGGTGCGCACCGGCGACTCCCCCGTCGAGGTCGGCGCCTCCTGGTTCCGGCCCAACGACGTGCGCGGGACGTCGATCGAGCGGCCGGACGTGTTCGACCGCCCGCTGTACCAGGAGGTCGAGGAGGAGCTGGGCCGCCGCTACGCCGCCGCGCGGGACCAGGTCAGCGCCCGGCTGCCCTCGCGCGAGGAGGCCGAGCTGCTGCAGATCCGGCCCGACACCCCGGTGCTGGTCATGCTGCACGTGGCCTACGACGAGGACCACAAGGTCATCGAGGTCGCGCAGGCCGCGTGGCCCGGGCCGATGACGCAGCTGACCGAGGAGTACCGCATCCCGGCGCCGAGGCCCGGGCTGCCTGACGACGAGCCCGGGCTGGCGCTGGGGTAGACCTCAGGTGGTACGGGTCAGGTGATCGGGTCCGGGGCCGCGGTGGTGGCCGGGGCCGGGGACGTCGGGGTGTCGGAGACGCGCGGGTCGCCCTCGTCGGCGAAGTAGTCGTCGCGGGTCGTGTCGTCGCCGCCGTCCGGGGTGGAGGCGGCCCGCAGGATCAGCGTCGCGATGGCCGCGACCACCAGGTTGACCAGGACGGCGACGAAGCCGACGTAGATGGTCTTCTTGGTGTCGAAGCCCCACTCGCTGAGCGGGAACGCGGAGCCGGCGAAGTGCCGCTTCGTGGTCGGGTTGACCACCTGGTACAGCATCCACAGCCCCAGCCCCATGCCGGCGACCCAGCCCGCGATCAGCGCGCCGCGGTGGAACCAGCGGGTGAACAGGCCCAGGGCCACGGCCGGCAGCGTCTGCAGGATGATCACGCCGCCGATGAGCTGCAGGTCGATGGAGAACTGCGGGTCGATGAAGACCACGAACAGCAGCGCCCCGAACTTGACCAGCAGGCTCATCACCTTCGACGCCGTGGCCTCCTGGGCCGGGGTGGCGTCGCGCTTGAAGTACTCGCGGTAGATGTTGCGGGTGAACAGGTTCGCCGCCGCGATGGACATGATGGCCGCCGGGACCAGCGCGCCGATGCCGACCGCGGCGTAGGCGACGCCCGCGAACCAGTCCGGGAAGATCTTGTCGAACAGCAGCGGCACCACGGTGTTGTTGTCGTTGGTGCCGTTGGGGTTCTTCAGCGGCACCACGCCCGCGGCGATCGCGGCGAAGCCGAGCAGCGCGATCAGGCCGAGCAGGAAGCTGTACGCCGGCAGCGCCGACATGTTCCGCTTGATCACGTCCCGGTTCCGGCTGGCGAGCACGCCGGTGATGCTGTGCGGGTACAGGAACAGGGCGAGCGCCGAGCCCAGGGCCAGCGTGAAGTACTGGACCTGGTTGTCGGCGTTGAGCAGGATGCCGTCGGTGGCCGCCGGTGTCTTGTCGAACTTGGCGTCGGCCGCGTCGAAGATCGAGCCCCAGCCGCCGAGCTTGGACGGCAGGTAGAAGACCGCGACCAGGATGACGACGTAGATCAGGATGTCCTTGACGAACGCGATGAGCGCCGGGGCGCGCAGGCCGCTGGAGTACGTGTAGGCGGCCAGGATCGCGAAGGCGATGATGATCGGCAGGTGCCGGGCCAGGGTGCCGGCGCCGGTCACGCCCATCGTCTTGAGCACCGACTCGATGCCGACGAGCTGCAGCGCGATGTACGGCATGGTCGCCACGATCCCGGTGATGGCGATGACCAGGGCCAGGGTCGGCGACTGGAACCGGGCCCGGACGAAGTCGGCCGGGGTGACGAAGCCGTGCCGGTGCGACACCGACCAGAGCCGGGCCAGGGCCAGGAACACCAGCGGATAGATGATGATCGTGTACGGCACGGCGAAGAAGCCGGCCGCGCCCGAGGCGAACAGCAGGGCGGGCACGGCGACGAAGGTGTACGCGGTGTACAGGTCGCCGCCGACCAGGAACCAGGTGATCCAGCCGCCGAAGTTGCGCCCGCCCAGGCCCCACTCGTCGAGGTGGGCCAGGTTGTCGGGACGGCGCCAGCGGGCCGCGACGAAGCCCATCGCGCTGACCGCCAGGAACAGGATGACGAAGACGACGATCTCGGTGACATGGTCACGCCACATGGCCGGTCACCTCTTCTTCGTCAGCTGGTAGACGAGCGTGGTGACGCTGACGCCGACGATGATGAAGGCCAGCTGCAGCCAGTAGAACCGGGGGAAGCCGAGGATGCGGGGTCCGTCGGCGTTGAACAGGAAGGTCAGCAGCGGCAGCACGATGGGGATGAGCAGCAGCCAGTTCCACGGGCTGCGGTCAGTCGCCGGCGCGCTGCGCTCTTCAGGACCGGTCATGGCGACCTCTCCTTCGAACCGGGGGTGTCGTAGTGATCGACGTAACCTGATCCCCGCCGTGCGCCGGGTCCCGAATGCCCGGAAATCGGCGAACGGTACGAACGATGCGCCTAACGGGCAAGCTCCAATTCGGTGGCGTTGGCCCCCGTGACCACGACGGCCACCGATGCCCCCATGAGGTCCGGGCGGGCCAGCACGCCGGCGAGGGCCGCCGCGCCCGCGCCCTCGGCCTGGGTGCAGGCCCGGCGGGCCAGCAGGCGGCGGGCCTCGTCGATCGCGTCGTCGCCGACCAGCACGAACTCGGCCAGGTGGGCGCGCATGAGCTCCTGCGGGGCGGCGAAGCCCCGGCCCGTGGCGAGCCCGTCGACGCGGGTGGTGTTGCCGCGGTGCACCAGGGTGCCGGACCGCCACGAGTCGTGCGCGGCCGGCGCGGCCTGCGACTGGACCCCGATCACCCGGCAGCCGGGAGCCAGGGCGGCGGCGACCAGGCAGGCGGCCGCCGCGCCCGTGCCCGAGCCGACCGGGACCACGATGGTGTCGAGCTCGGGGTGGCGTTCGAGGAGCTCGGCGTACACCGTGGCGACCCCGGCGATCAGGGCGGGCTCGTCGCCGGGGCTGACCAGCCGGCCGGGCAGGGTGCGGGCGTGGGCCTCGGCGTCGCCCATGTTCGCGCCGTGCCGGATGACGGTCGCGCCGAGCGCCTCGACCGCGCGGACCTTGAGCTCGGCGGCGTGCTCGGGCATGACGACGGTGGCCTTGCGGCCGTACTCGCGGGCCGCGTACGCGATGGCGCGCGCGTGGTTGCCGGTGGAGTAGGTGACGACCTCCTCGCCGAGATCGTCGAGGCCGGCGAGCAGGTTCAGCGCGCCGCGGACCTTGAAGGCGCCGGTGGGCTGGGCGTTCTCGTGCTTGACCACGACCCGGCGGCCGGCGGCGTCGTCGAGCAGCGGGTAGGACCAGGACGGGGTGGGCGGCAGGTGGCCGGCGAGGGTCCGGCGGGCCTGGAGCACGTCGCGCATCGTGAGCATGGACGGAGCATCTCGCGGTACGAACGATTGGTCCAATGCTTGTAAATCATGAAACCTATAGACACGATTGATGAATGCTGGATCTGACGCGGTTGCGGGTGCTGGTGGCGGTGGCGCGGCACGGGACGGTCACGGCGGCGGCCGAGGCGCTGCACTATGCGCAGCCGTCGGTCAGCCACCACCTGGCCCGCCTCGAGGTGGAGACCGGGGCGCAGCTCGTGCAGCGGGTCGGGCGCGGGGTGCGGCTGACGCCGGCCGGGATGCTGCTGGCCGAGCGGGGCGAGGAGATCCTGGGCCGGCTCGCGGCCGCCGAGGAGGAGCTCGCCGAGCACAGCGGGCTGCGGGCGGGACGGGTGCGGCTGGCGGCCTTCCCGTCGGCCCTGGGTTCGTTCGTACCGCTCGCCGCCGCCCGGTTCACGCAGGACCATCCGGACGTGGAGCTGCAGTTCGTGGAGGCCGAGCCGCCCTCGGCGCTGCAGCTGCTGCGCTCCGGCGACGCCGACCTGGCCGTGGTGTTCGACTACGGGACGGCTTCGGAGCCGGATGCGGTACGGCTGACACCCCTGTTCACCGAGGGCCTGCACCTCGTGACGCAGCCCGGCCGGGAGGGGAAGCTTGTTGATTTCGCGAAGGCGCGCTGGATCGCGGGGTGCGAGCGGTGCCGGGAGAGCCTGGTCCACCGGTGCGCGGCGGCGGGGTTCACGCCGGACATCGCGTTCACCACCGACGACTACGTGGCGGTGCAGGCGCTGGTCGCGGCGGGGCTGGGGGTGACGATCCTGCCGGATCTGGCGCTGCGGGCGCACCGCTCGCCGGCGGTGGCGACGGTGCCGCTGGAGGGTGGCGGGCGGCGGGTGAGTGTGGCGGCGTACGGTACACCCCCGGACCCGCCGGCCACGGCGCGCCTGCTGGAGTTCCTACGGACCGTGACGTGAAAACGCGCAGCGTGGCCGGGAAAACGTGAATTTATCTCATAGGTGTAGTGTCAAAAGCCGGAACACCCACACGACGCACACACCCGACATAGGTACCCCGACTCACGCGGCCTGAGTCGCCGAGCGGATCCGCCGGGGCCGGTCGACCGGGCTGAATGGTCCTCATGGGACAGACGTCAGCGGTGTACATCACGGGGTGCGGTGCCTACCTGCCGGGCGCGCCGGTCGGCAACGATGAGATCGCGGCGCACCTGGGCGGAACCGACCCGGCCACGGCCCGGCGCCGCGCGCGGGTGCTCGCGGCGAACGGCATCCGGCAGCGCCACTACGCGACCGGGACGGGGGCGAGCAACGAGGAACTGGCCGCGGAGGCGGTCGGCCGGGCGGTGAAGGACGCCGGCCTGGCGATGGACGAGATCGGCATGCTCGCCACCGGTACCACGATGGGCGACCAGCTCGTGCCGGGCTTCGCCGCCATGGTCCACGGCCGCGTCGGCGGCGGCCCGATGGAGCTGCTCAGCGCCGGCGGCGTGTGCGCGTCGGGGCTGGCCGCGCTGAAGTCCGCCGCGGCCGCCGTCGCGCTCGGCGAGCACGCGCGGGCCGCGGTGGTCGGCTCGGAGCTGGTCAGCCGGGTCCTGGCCGAGCCGCGCTTCGCCGCCGGCGGCCGCACGACCGCGGACGCGGAGTTCCTGCGCTGGACGCTGTCGGACGGCGCGGGCGCGGTGGTGCTGAGCGACCAGCCCCGGGCGGACCGGCCGAGCCTGCGGGTCGAGTGGGTGCGCAGCGTGTCGTACGCGCACGAGCGGCCCGCCTGCATGCGGGCCGGCGAGGGCTGGCTCGACGCGCCGTCCGCGGCCGCCGCCGAGGCCGCGGGGCTGCTGCGGCTGCGCCAGGACGTCGCGGCGCTGCCCTCGCTCGTGCGCCTCGGCGTCCAGCAGGCGCGCGAGCTGGTCGATCTCAGCACGATCGATCACGCGCTGATCCACTGGTCGGCGGAGACCTTCCGAAACCGGATATTTCAGGAAATTCCGGATTTGTCGGGAATCGCCTTCAGCAACCTCGCGACCTGCGGAAACACCGGCGCGGCCAGCATCTTCGTGATGCTCGAAGAGGCGTGGCGCACGCAGCGGTTCCAGCCCGGCGAGCGGATCCTGCTCGCGGTACCCGAATCCGGGCGGTTCACCATGGCGTTCGCGCTGCTCACCTGCGTCGCGCCGAACCAGCTGCTCAGCGACCTGGCCACCGTCTGGAGCGAGTTCGAGGAGCGCCTCGCCCGGGTGCCGATCGTGCGGCGGATCGAGGACGGCACCGCCACCGTCCAGGACTACCGCACGCTGCTGCTGCACCTCCGCCAGCAGGTCGTCGAGGGCGGCCGCTGGATCTCCCGGGCCGCCTCCAACTTCTCGGCCGAGCGCTTCGAGCTGCGCAGCGCCGCGATCCTGCACGCCGCCGAGGAGCACCGGGACTTCCTGCTCCTCGAACGCGACCACGCCGCGGCCGGCGGGACCGGCATCCGGGACGGCCGCAAGAACGCGGGCTCCGAGGCGCTGTCGGCGTTCATCCTGCAGCAGGCCTCGCAGCCCGATCCCGTCGACCTGCTCGGGGCGATGTTCGTGATCGAGGGGCTCGGCACCGCCAAGGCGCTCGGGTGGGCGCGCATGCTGCAGGACCGGCTGGGGCTGGGCGAGGGCCAGGTGTCGTTTCTGCGGTACCACGGGGAGCACGACGCCGAGCACGTCGGCGAGCTGCACAAGCTCCTCGCGGTCACCCGGCCCGGCGACGTCGACGCGATCGTGCGCACGGCTCGGATCACCGCCCGGCTGTACGCGCTGCAACTCGAGGAAATCGGATGAGCTCCGCCGACGACGGCATCTGGGACGAGCTCGCCGCCCGCGAGCCGATCGACCCGGCGACGCTGCGGCTCGTGCTCGCCGACCAGCGGTCGTGGTCGCGGCAGTGGGTGTACCCGGTGCTGCGCCCGATCGGCAACGCGCTCGTCGCGATCATCCGGGTGGTCCGGCGGTTCGTGCCGATGCGGCTCACCGCGCACGGGCTCATGGACGCGCTCTGCGTGTGGTTCCTGCGCCGCTTCGTCAGCCCGGCCGCGGGTGAGCTGCTGATCCGGCACTTCATCATCGAGACCAACCTGCTGGCGTTCATCGCGCGCAACACGGGAGCGCACGAAGTGACGCTCCGGCCGCGGTCCATCAGGGAGCTCGGCAACCGCGCCGTCATCGAGCACGACCTCAACGTCTTCAAGGTGCTGCAAGACCACGGGGCATTGCACAAGCCGCTGGACACCACGATGCTCACCGTCGGCCCCATCGACGCCGAGCCACGCACCCGCCGGATCGTCAGGCTCGACATCCAGTCGGCGCTGTGCCTGATGAACATCCCGTTCGCGCTGTGCTTGAGCGCGGCGGAGTACCGGCGGGCCGTACACTCGCTGCGCCTCGACACGCACCTGCTCGCGGTGCTCGCCGACCTGACCGGCGACCCGGTGTTCCGGACCTGGGCACCGGCGGGGGTCGCGCTGCGGGTCGACAGCCGCCTGGAGGTCCCGCGGGCCGTCTACGAGCACGCGGTCATCTGCGAGTACGCCCACGAGCGGCTGCTGCGGAGCCCTTCGAGGCCGGCCACCGTCCGACAGGTGGCCGGAATCGAAGAACCCGTCGCGGTCTAGAGCTTGATACCCAGCAGCGCGTCGACCGCGGTGGCCATGATGGCCGGGGCCTCGCGGTCGTCGCCGGCGTCGGCGAGCGTCGCGTCCACCCAGGCGTCGACGGCGGCCAGCGCACCGGGCGCGTCGAGGTCGTCGGCGAGCCGCTCGCGCAGCTGGGCGACGAGCTCCGCGCCCGACGGGCCGATGCCCGCCCGGGCCGCCTCCCGCCACCGCGACAGGCGCTGCTGGCCGGCCTTGAGCACGTCGTCGGTCCACATCCGGTCGTTGCGGTAGTGGTCGGCGAGGAGGGAGAGGCGTACCGCCATCGGATCGATCCCGTCCCCGCGCAGGCGCGAGACGAAGACCAGGTTGCCCTTGCTCTTCGACATCTTCTCGCCGTCGAGCCCGATCATGCCGGCGTGCACGTAGTGGGTCGCGAACGGCGCCTTGCCCGACAGCGCCTCGGCGTGCGCGGCGGAGCACTCGTGGTGCGGGAACAGCAGGTCGTTGCCGCCGCCCTGGACGTCGATGGTGTCGCCGAGCAGGCTCTGCGCGATCACCGTGCACTCGATGTGCCACCCGGGCCGCCCGGGCCCGAGCTCGCCCCCGTTCCAGGCCGGCTCGCCGTCGCGGGCCCCGCGCCACAGCAGCGGGTCGAGCGGGTCGCGCTTCCCGGGCCGCTGCGGGTCGCCCCCGCGCTCGGCGGCCAGCCGGAGCATCTCGGTCCTGGAAAGATTGGATTCGGTACCGAACGCCGGCGCCGTGGCCACCGAGAAGTACACGTCGCCGGTACCGTCCTCGAGCGTGTACGCATGGCCCGAGGCGATGAGCGCGGCCACCTTCCGGGCGATCTGCGGGATGGACTCCACCGCCCCGACGTACCGCTTCGGCGGCACGATCCGCAGCGCCTCCATGTCCTCCCGGAACAGCGCCGTCTCCCGCATCGCCAGCACCACCCAGTCCTCGCCGTCCCGGGTGGCCCGCTCCAGCAGCGGATCGTCGACGTCGGTCACGTTCTGGACGTAGTCCACGTCGTGCCCGCCGTCCCGCCACACCCGGTTGGCCAGGTCGAACGCGATCATCGTGGCCGCATGCCCCAGGTGCGTGGCGTCGTACGGCGTGATCCCGCAGACGTACATCGTCGCGGGCCGCCCATCGAGCTCCACGGGTGCGATCTCCCGGCGCGCCGAGTCGAACAGGGCGAGCGGCGCGACGCCGGCGGCGGGGCGGGGCAGCGTCGGCAGCACCGGTGCGATCCAGGAGTCCATGACCAACAGCGTATCCGCGCGCGGGCCGCCCGCGCGGTGTGACGATCGTTGCCTTGTGCGCTTGCACTTCCCCCAGCTGGAAGGGTTTCACTGACCTCATGACGACGGCCGTCCAGATCGGCGAGTTCTCCCGGCTGTGCCACCTGTCCGCGAAGACCCTGCGCTACTACCACGACATCGGCCTGCTCGTCCCGGCGGACGTGGACCCGGACACCGGCCACCGCCGCTACGAGCCGTCCCAGGTAGGCGACGCCCACCTGATCCGCCGCCTGCGCGGCCTCGACATGCCCCTCGCCGAGATCCGCACCGTCCTGGCCGCCCCGGGCTCCCGCGCCGACGCCCTGACCAGGCACCTGGACCGCATGGAGGCGGAGCTGGCCCGCACCCGGGACGTGGTCGCCTCCCTGCGCCGCCTGCTGGACGCCACCCCACCGATCACCGTGTTGTACCGCAGCCACGCCCCGGTTCCCGCCCTGCACATCGCGGGCCGGGTCGCCCGCGAGGGCGTGGCCGCCTGGTGCGGGTCGAGCTTCGGCGAGCTGTTCGGCACCCTGGCCGCGTTGGGCGCGGATCCGGCGGGGCCGGCGGGCTGCACGTACTCGACGGAGTTCTTCGAACAGGACGAGGGCGAGGTGGTCGCCTTCGTGCCGGTCCTGCCGGGCGCGCTGGACGGCGAGCTGGACGGCGACGCCCGCGCCATGGTCCTGCCGGGCCGCCGCTACGCCGTCGCCGTCCACGCGGGCCCCTTCAGCGACTGCGACCTCACCTACGGCGCCCTGGGTGCCCACGTCGCCGAGCACGACAAGGCCCTCCCGGAGCCGATCGTCGAGCAGTACCTGGTAGGCCCGCAACACACCGACGACCCGGACCGCTACCGCACCGAGGTCTGCTGGCCGGTCGCGTGAAGCAGCAGCAGCACGCTCCTCACGCACCCACCGCAACTTGGCCGCATGCCGCTGAGCAAGCCCCCAGTCCCGATGCCGCTTGTGCTCGACCCGAAACGCCTCATTCCGCGCCGAGTAATTCCGCCGCCGGGTGCAGTCCCGCATAGAAGCCAATTCCGCCCGGCCAAACAACGACATCTGCCCCACACAAGAATTATCCACCGGGTCAAAGAAGCAGGCCAAACAAACGACCAGACAATCGCAAATGAAGCAATTTCCCACCTGGACCACCGAATGACGACCACGACGAACCCGGCTCCCGAACTACGGTCCGGACCACCGAACGGTAACCAAAGTCGTCACCGGGACCACGCCAATACATTCCGGTCGCCGCAGGCGGCCGGGGACCATCGGCCGAGGGCACATATGTGGTGCCCATCGGTCGGGTGGAAAAGCGCTGGACCACAGAAAGAGGAGTCATGCCGGACATCAAACTCGCCAACGTCACCGTCGATTGCAGTGGGAACGCCGCGGAGCTCGCCGGGTTCTACGCGCAATTGCTGGACCGAGAGGTGGACCCGGGGGCGTCGCCCTACTTCGCCACTGCGGGACGCACCGCCGGGCTGCAGCCGGTGCTCATGTTCATCCAGGTGCCGGACCGTACGCCGGGGAAGAACAGCGTCCATCTCGACCTGCACACCGAGGACATTCCGGCCGCCGTGGAGAAGGCGACCGGGCTCGGGGCCAAGCACGTCGGGGATTTCGACGAGTACGGGGCGACCTGGACGACGATGCAGGACCCCGAGGGGAACCTGTTCGACATCGGCAAGAGCTGAGGTAACCGCTAGATCGGGGGCCACGGAATAGCGTGGCGGTCCTCGTCGGGCGCGGGGAACTTGCGGGTCTGCAGCAGGGCGTCGATGCGGACCCAGATCATCGCGACCTCGGCCGGGGTCAGGTGCTCGGAGAAGACCTCGGCGAGGCCTGCGGAGTACTGCGCGCGCAGTTTTTCCAGCACTTCGATGCCCTCGTCCGGGATGGGCTCGCCGGCCCAGCCCCAGATGATGGTGCGGAGCTTGTCCTCGGCGTGGAAGCAGATGCCGTGGTCGACGCCGTGGACCGCGCCGTCCACGGTGTCGATCACGTGGCCGCCCTTGCGGTCGGCGTTGTTCGCCACCGCGTCGAAGATGGCGATGCGGGCCAGGCGCGGGTCGTCGGCGTGGGCCAGGACGAAGGGGCGGCCGCGCTCGTCGCGGGCCTGCATGATGCGGCGCCAGTCGCGGGGGACCTTGTTGGCCGGGACGAAGCCGAGCAGCAGGTCGTCGCTCTGGAGTTCGTCGTCGATCCAGAGCTGGCACATGCCGGGGCCGAGCGGGCCGTCGCGCAGGAGGGTGGGCGGGACGATGCCCCAGCCGGTGGCCTCGGAGAGCAGCCACGCGGCGTACTCGCGGCCGGCGAGGGTGCCGTCCGGGAAGTCCCAGAGCGGGCGCTCGCCGCTGATCGGCTTGTAGACGCAGCGGGCCACCGTGTCGCCGAGGGTGATCACGCAGCGGAGGGTGGCGTTGGAGGCGTCCATGAGCCGGCCCTCGAGCTCCAGCTCGCCGTGGCGCAGCAGTTCCAGCGCCTCGTCCTCGGGCAGGGCCGGCACCGGTCTACCGTCGGTAGCCGTTGTGCCGCGGGCACAGGTGCCCGCGCGCGTCGAGGGGCTGGCCGCACAGCGGGCACGGCGGGCGGCCCGAGGCCACGACCCGCTTGGCCCGCTCGATGAACGCCTTGGTGGCCGCCGGGGTGAGCCGGACCCGCAGGCGGTCCCGGTCGGCGGTGGCCAGCTCGTCGTCCTCGTCGTCCTCGGGTTCCTCGGTCTCCTCGTCGCCGACCGCGATCGCCTCGATGATCACCGTGGCGGTGTCGACGTCGAACTGCAGGCCGAGGGTGCCGACCCGGAACTCCTCGTCGAGCGGCGTGTCGAGGGGCTCGTTGTCGGCCGTCTCGACGACGGTCTCGGCGGTGAGGTCGACGCCGAAGCGGCGGTGCGCCTCCTGCAGCAGCTCCTCGAGCTTCTCGGCCAGCAGGGAGACCTGCACCTTTTCCAGGGCGACGCTGATCAGCCGGCCGCCGCCGCGCGCCTGCAAGAAGAAGGTCCGCTCCCCCGGCGCACCTACGGTGCCGGCAACGAACCGCTCCGGCGGCTCGAATGCATACACGTGGTGGCTCATGCTTGAAACTCTATCCAGTCGGCGCGGCATTCGCCGCAGGCGGGCACAAGATCACACCGAACCGCCCGAACCGCCCCCGACGGCGGCATCCGAGGACGGTTCGCCCTCGGTCTTCTCGGGAGGCTGGAACCCGGACAGATCCCCGCCCGTGTCGTTCAGGCGAAGGACGAACGATCGCAGCGGCGTGTACCGGATGACGGTCACCGAAGCCGGCTCGACCGCGATCCGCTGGAACAGGTCGAGGTGCATGCCGAGCGCGTCCGCCACGATCGCCTTGATGATGTCGCCGTGGCTGCACGCCAGCCAGACCGCCTCCGGGCCGTGGGAGGCGGCGATGCGCGCGTCCCAGGACCGGATCGCGGCGATCGAGCGGGCCGACATGGCCGCCATCGACTCGCCGTCCTCGCCCGGGAAGACGGCCGCCGACGGATGCGCCTGCACCGTCGACCAGAGCGGCTCCTTGGCCAGCTCCTTGAGCGGCCGCCCGGTCCAGTCGCCGTAGCGGCACTCGACGATGCCCTCGTCCTCGACGACGTCGGTCACGTCGGGCAGCGCCAGGGCCAGGGTCTCCCGGCAGCGCGGCAGCGGGCTGCTGACCACGGCGGCCAGGGGCAGCTTGGCCGCGGCGAGCCGCTCGCCGACGGCCACGGCCTGCCCGCGCCCGACCTCGTCGAGGGCGACCGGCTGGTGCCCGGCGAGCACCCCGGTCGCGTTGGTGGTGGTACGTCCGTGCCTGAGCAAGAGAACCGTGGTCACGTCTACAGGCCCGCCTTCTCCCACGCATCGGCGAGCTGGCGGATCACGCCGATCGAGTAGTCGGCGTCGCCGAACACGATCGTGGAGATCTCCGTCACCCCGGCCTCCTTGTACGCCAGCAGCCGCTCCGCGACGCGCTCGACCGGGCCGAGCAGCGAGGTCCGGTCGATGAACTCCAACGGTACGGCGGCCGCGGCGTCCCGGTGCCGCTTGGCGAGGTACAGGTCCTGGACCTCCTTGGCCGCGTCCCCGTAGCCCATCCGCGTGGCGAGGGCGTTGTAGAAGTTCTGCTCCCGCGAGCCCATGCCGCCGACGTAGAGCGCCGCGTAGGTTCGCACCAGCTCGGCGCACATCGCGACGTCGTCGCCGAACACCACCGGTACCGAAGCGGCAACTTCGAAACCGTCCAAGGTCTTGCCGGCCTTGGCCCGGCCCGCGGCGATCGAGCCGAGCGACTCGCTCGCGAACTCCGGGGAGAAGAAGATGGCCAGCCAGCCGTCGGCCACCTCGCCCGCGAGCTCCAGGTTCTTGGGGCCGACCGCGGCGAGGTAGACCGGGACGTGGTCGCGCACGGGGTGCAGGATCAGCTTGAGCGCCTTGCCGGGGCCGTCGGGCAGGGGCAGGGTGTAGAACTCGCCGTCGTACTCCACGACCTTGCGGGTCAGCGCCAGGTTCACGATGTCGATGTACTCGCGGGTGCGCTTGAGCGGCTTGGCGAAGCGCACGCCGTGCCAGCCCTCGGAGACCTGCGGGCCCGACACGCCGAGGCCGAGGCGGAACCGGCCGTTCGACAGCTTGTCGATCGTGGCGGCGGTCATGGCGGTCATGGCGGGGGTGCGGGCGGGGATCTGGAAGACCGCGGAGCCCAGCTCGATCCGCTCGGTCTGCCCGGCGATCCAGGCGAGCATGCTCGGCGCGTCGCTGCCGTACGCCTCCGCCACCCATACGCAGGAGAAACCCAGCCGGTCCGCCTCCTGGGCGACCGCCAGGTGGCCGGCCGGATCATTCCACGACGACAGGTAGCCGAGGTTCAACGCAAGCCGCACAACTGCCTCCCAGGGATTTCCCGCGCGACCCTGCACGGGCGGACCCAGGGTAGCCTGTGCCGCTGACGGGCCCGCCTACGCTACGAAGCCGCCATCCGGCCGTATCGTTCCATGCATGCAGCAGCGACCGCTCGGCCGTAGCGGGCTGGCGGTATCCCGGCTGGCCCTCGGCACCATGACGTGGGGCCGGGACACCGACGCCGACGACGCCGCGGCCCAGCTCAAGACGTTCCGCGACGCCGGCGGGACGCTGCTGGACACCGCGGACGTCTACGCCGACGGCGAGGCCGAGTCCGTCATCGGGGCCCTGGTCGGCCGCCTGGTGCCGCGCGAGGAGCTGGTCATCGCCACCAAGGCGGGGCTGCGCCCGGGCATGGCCCGCCGCCGCGACGGCTCCCGCGGGCATCTCCTGTCCGCCCTGGACACGTCCCTGCAGCGGCTCGGGACGGACCACGTGGACCTGTGGCAGGTGCACGGGTACGACCCCGACACGCCCCTGGAGGAGACGCTCTCGGCGATCGACACCGCGGTGAGCACCGGCCGGGCCCGCTACGCCGGCGTGTCCAACTACTCCGGCTGGCAGAGCGCCCGCGCCGCGACCTGGCAGGCGGCCTGGCCCGGGCGGGCCCCGCTGGTCTCCACCCAGGTCGAGTACTCCCTGCTGGAGCGCGGCATCGAGCGCGAGGTCGTGCCCGCCTGCCAGGCGCTGGGGATCGGCATCCTGCCCTGGTCGCCGCTGGGCCGCGGGGTGCTGACCGGCAAGTACCGCACCGGCGTGCCGGCCGACTCGCGGGCCGCGTCGCCGCACTTCGAGCGGTTCGTCGCGCCGTACCTCGACGACCGCTGCGCCGGGATCGTGGAGGCGGTCGCCACCGCGGCCGGCGGGCTCGGCGTGTCGCCGCTGGAGGTCGCGCTGGCCTGGGTCCGCGACCGGCCGGGCGTGGTCGCGCCGGTGCTCGGCGCCCGGACCGTCGGGCAGCTGCTCGGCGCGCTGCAGACCGAGGAGATCGTGCTGCCGCGGGAGATCCGGATGGCCCTGGACGACGTCTCGGCGCCCACCTCGGGCTATCCGGAGCGGCAAACGTAATCTTGGGCCACCATGCTGCGCCGACTGCTTCCGCTGGCCGGCGTGCTGCTGCTCACCGCGTGTGACGCCGGCGCGCCCGTCAGCCACCCCGACGCCACCATGCCCACCCCGACCTGGGCGCCGGCCCCTTCCACGGCACCCGCCGGGACCACGACACCGGTCCCCGCGCGGCCGCTCGGCATCGCCGCCGGCTCCAGGATCGCCGTCATTACGGACACTGCGGCACTTGTACTGCCTGAGCCCGGCCCGTCCCCCGTCGCCGGCCCGCCGAGGAGCGTGGTGGCGGTGGGTGACACGTTCCGCGTGGTCGCCGGGGCGTCCGTGCACACCCTGCCGGGCGGCCCGACCTGGAGCTTGCCGGGCGAGGGCGGGGCGATCGCGGTACCCGGGGACGCCGATTGGACCGCCGTCGCGCTGCCGGACCGCGGCGATGTGATCATCCTCTCCCCCACCGGCGAGCCGCTGCGCACGATCCACACCGGCGGCCGGCCGAGCGCGCTCGCCGCCGACGCGAAGCGGATCGCGGTCCTCGACGCCGGCGAGTCCTCGATCACCACGTTCGACGCCGCGACCGGCGCGCGGCAGGAGGCGCTGCGGGCCGGCGACGGGGCCGTCGCGGTCGCGGCCGTCGGCGGCGGGCGGTTCGCGGTGATCGACGCCCGCGACGGGGAGCTGCTGGTGTTCGACGCGGGGCCGCTGATCCTGCGCCAGCGGTACCCGGTGCCGGGCGGGGCGTGGGCGGCCGCGTACGACACCACCCGGGGCGTGCTGTGGGTCACCCTCACGCAGCGCAACGAGGTGGTCGGGTACCACCTCGGCGGGGGGACGCCGCGGGAGGTGGGGCGGCATCAGACGGTACGGCTGCCGCTTGCCCTGGCTGTTGATCCCGCGACCGGAGCGCTGGCCGTCGCCGGGACGGACCACACCGGGGCGGAAGGGCTGGTGCAGCGCATCGCGGCGTAGCAGTATCGGGACATGGACTACGAGTACGTGCCGCTGCGGTTACCGTCGAATGTCGACCGGATGACCGCTAACGCACAGCTGACGATCCAGGCCGAGTACGGCGGCTGGGAGCTCGCGCGGGTCCGGCTCTACGCCGACGGCACGCGCCAGGTGATGCTCCGCCGCCGGGTGACCAACGAGACCCTTCCGGGGCTCAGCACGTAGCCCTATATTGAACTTCGGCGTTCCAGATCGGCTCGACGCAACGTAACGTCGTCGATGCTTGCTGCATTGTGCGCGGTGCGCCAGACTCAGCCTCGTGCTGCTGGTCTCGGTCACGCTCAGCGCCGCCGCGCTGGCCGCGGCTCTCGCCGGGATCATCCCCGCGGGGCTCGCGCTCGCCGTCGCGGGGCTCGTCGCCGCCGCGCGGGCCGCGACCCTCCTGCTGCGCCGCGACGGCGCCGCCTGCTGGCACCGCCCGGTCAGCGCCGGTCTCGGCTTCTGCGGCGTGTCGACCGCCGCCGCCGGCCTCGCCGCCTGGCTCGCCCCGCACGCCATGCTCACCGACGTGCCGCTGCCCGCCGAGCTGCCCCTGATCGGCCTGTTCTTCGTGGCCGGCACCCTGCTCATCGGCCTGTTCCACCTGCCCGGCCAGGCCGCGACGTACATCGGCCGCGTCCGCCGCCTGCTCGACGGCGCGGGCATCGGCGTCATCCTGTTCTTCATCGCCTGGCTCGTGGTCTTCGAGGCCGCCGGCCTCAAGGGCGCCGCCCTCACCGCCGTGCTGGTCGCGAGCGTCGCGGTGGGCTCGGCGGTGGTCGGCACCATGCGCGCCGCCCCGATCCAGCCGGGCGCGATCCTGCGCGGCGCCGGCATCCTCGTCATGATCATCGCCCAGACCGCGCTGATCCTGATCCTCGACTACCACCTGGACCCGGCCTGGCTGCTGGTGACCGGCGTCCCGCTGGTGGCCGGCCCGCTGCTGGCCGGCCGGGAGCTGCCGCCGGGCCAGCCGGAGCCGCCCGCCGCCGCGACCACGGACGGGAGTTTCGCGCGGTACCCGCTGCTGGCCCTCCCCCTCGCCGGCGCCCTCGTCGCGGCCGCCTACCACCTGGTCGTGACCGGCCACTTCGACCCCGTCTCGGCCGTCCTGGCGATCGTCGGCGTCGTCATCATCGCCGTGCGGGAGGCCCTGGCGGTCGCCGACGTCCGCCAGTACGCGCGGCGGCTGGCCGAGCGCGAGGCCCGCTTCCGCGCCCTGGTCGCAGGTTCGGCGGACGTGACCATGATGCTCGACGACACCCTCGTCGTGCGCTGGCAGTCTCCCGCCGCCGCCCGCCGCCTCGGCCTGGCCGACGCGGACGTGCTGGGCCGCCCGCTGCTCGACCGCGTCCACCCCGACGAGACCGACGCCGTCGAGGCCGCCCTGACGTCGGGCGACACGCTGATCGAGGCCCGCTTCGGCGACGGCTTCGGCGTGTGGCGCGAGACGGAGTGGAGCGTGAGCGACCAGCGCGCCGACCCGTCCGTACGCGCCGTCGTCGTGCACGTCCGCGACATCAGCCAGCGCCGCCAGCTCGAGCACGCCCTCGCCCAGGCCGCGCGCAGCGACCACCTCACCGGCCTGGCCAACCGCACCGAACTGCGCCGCCTGCTCGCCGACCGCACCACCCCGTGCGTGCTCGTGGTGCTGGGCCTGGACGGCCTGACGAGCGTCAACCAGCTGCGGGGCCACGAGGTCGGCGACGCGGTCCTCGTCGAGGCCGCCCGCCGCCTCCGCTCCGCCCTCGCCCCGGGGGAGATCGCGGCGAGGCTGACCAGCGACCAGTTCGCGGTCCTCACGGCGGGCGGCGCCGTCCACGCCCAGATGACCGCGAGCCGGCTGCTGACGCTGCTGTCGGACCCGTACCCGGTGCTGGGCGTCTCCTCCCACCTGTCGGCGTCGGCGGGCCTGGCCGAGCACGCCCCGGACGACACCGACGCGCTGAGCCGGGCGGAGCTGGCCCTGCAACGCGCCCGCCAGCTGGGCCCGGCGCAGCCCCCGCAGTGGTACGACGAGGCCACCGCCACCCTGCTGCGCCGCCGCCTGACCATCGAGCAGGACCTCCCGGGCGCCCTGACCCGCGGCGAGCTCGACCTGCTCTTCCAGCCGGTGGTGGAGCTCCCCTCGGGCCGCGTCGCGGGCATCGAGGCCCGCCCCCGCTGGCGCCGCGCGGGCCTCGGCGCGGTCCCGGACGCCGAGTTCCTGCCGGTCGCCGACCAGCTGGGCCTGCACCACGAACTGGGCACCTGGCTCCTGGCCGCCGCGGGCCGCCAGCTCTCGAACTTCGCCGCGGTCCCGGGCCCGCCGCTGTGGCTCGCGCTGACCGTGTCCCCGGCCCTGCTGGCGGCGGACGGCTTCGTGGATCTCCTGGCCGCGACCGGCTTCCCCCCGTCGCGCCTGGTCGTGCAGTTCACCGTGCCGGAACCCCCGCTGCCGGACCTGGTGGACCGCCTGACGGCCGTGCGCACCCTGGGCGCGCGGGTGGCCCTCGACGGCTTCGGCGTGCAGGCGACGTCGCTGAGCCTGCTGCGGCGGCTGCCCCTGGATCTCGTACGGGTCGATCGCCGCACCTTCGCGGGAGCGGAGACGGCGGTGGTGGCCGCGGTGGTGAACCTGGCGCGCCAGCTGGGGGTGGAGGTGGCGGTGAACGACGTGCGCGACGACGAGGAACTGACCACGATCACGGCGGCGGGCTGCCGGCTGGCCCAGGGCGCCCGGTTCTTCACCGCCTCCGTGCCGGAGCGCCTGGAGGCCTACCTCGACACCCAGCGCACGGCGAGGAACTGACGCGCCGGTATCCGGGCCGCGGCGCCGGCCGGGCCGTCAGGTCACGGACGCGGTCAGCTTCGGCAGGGCCGAGCGGGTGACGGTGATCAGCCGGGTGCGGAGGTCCTGGAGTTCGGCCGGGGTCCAGCCCTTGTTGTCGGTGCGGTTCACGGTGAGGTTCAGCTGCCAGATCAGGTTGTGGTCGCGCAGGCCCAGGATCAGGGTCAGGTCCGAGGCGGCGCGCTTGGAGGAGTCCTTCGCGCGGTAGATGACGGCCTCGTCGGCCAGGCCGGGGATCGGTTCGGGGGTGTCGTTGACCCGGGCGTCGGCGGCGACCATGGTCCCGTAGTCGGCGCGGGTCAGCTGCTCGTCGGGGCGCAGGGTGGCGGCGACCGTGATGCGGGCGACGACCGCGCCTTTCAGGCCGCTGCGGGCGGTGCGGCAGGAGGCCGAGCCGAGCTGGCCCGTCAGGTTGCGGGAGGGCTTCGGGGCCTCCTCCTCCCGGTCGTAGACGGCCCGCAACGGGGTCAGGTCGAGGGACTCGCACAGGTCGTCGGGGGCCTTGGTGAAGTCGTAGCGGGGTGGCGCGGTGCTGGCGAGGGTCTCCGGGTCGTCGGATTCGTTGGTGGACAGGGTCTTGTACGTCGCGAACGCGGCGAAGGCGACCACCGCGACGACCGCCGCCGTCAGCAGCACACCGCGGCGCCGGGGACGGGGCGGCGGCAGCGGAGCAGGGGCCGGGGCCGGCCGGGGCGGCAGCGGAGCAGGGGCCGGGCGGGGCGGCGGCGGGGCCTGCGCGGGCGTGGGGAGTTGCGTCAGCTGCGGCAGGCGGACGGCGCCCTCGGCCACCACCAGCTCCGGCTGCTCGGCCACGATCGGGGCCAGGCCCAGGGTCTCGTGCAGCATCGTGGCCACCAGCGGGGTGCGGCTCGCGCCGCCGACCAGGAACAGGCCGGCCACGTCCGCGGGGCGTACGCCCTCGGCCAGCAGCAGGGCGCGGGTCATCGCCATGGTCGGGTGCAGGATCGGGCGGGCCAGGTCCTGCAGTTGCTCGCGGCCGAGGGGCGCCTCGCGGTCCGGGGCGGGCAGGTGCACCACGGTGGCGCTCGCGCGGGACAGCATCTCCTTGGCCGAGCGGACGTCGTCCCAGAGGCGGCGGCGATCGGCGGGGTTCGTCCACAGCGTGCCGTACAGCTGCTGCAGGAAGCCGACGACGGCCGCGTCGATGTCGAGGCCGCCGACGTCGCCGAGGCCCTCGGAGGCGACCTGGCGGAAGCCGTCGGGGGTGCGGCGCAACAGGGTCACGTCGCAGGTGCCGGCGCCGAGGTCGTAGATCAGCAGGTGGGCGCCGGGCGGGAGGGCGGTGCCGTGCGGGCCGGTGAAGGAGGCGGCCGCGGCGAGCGGTTCGGCGACGAGCTCGACGGCGGTCAGCCCGGCGCGGGTCGCGGCCTCGCGCAGGACGGCGCGGCGGGACGATCCCCAGTCGGCGGGGTGGGTCAGCACGGCGTCGCGGACCGGGCCGAGCGGGCCCAGGACGCGGTTCGCCTCGGCCAGGACGCGGCTCAGGACGGCGGCGACGAGGTCGGCGACCGGGACGCCGGCCGCCCCGAGCAGCACCGTGCGCTCGTCGATCCGGCGTTTCGGGTTGGGCTCCAGGCAGTGCGGGGCGCTGCGGGCGAGGTGGGCGGCGTCGCGGCCGGTGTACAGGCGGCCGTCGTCGCCGAGCAGCACCGCCGAGGGGAGCAGGGGCGATCCGTCGAAGATCAGCTGCTGGGTGCGGCCGTCCGGGCGGTGCAGGACGGCGACGGTGGTGGAGGTGCCGAAGTCGATGCCCAGCCGCGTCATGGATCGGGAGTGTAGGACGTGGGGTACGGCCGGTAATTTTCACGCGTTTGCGCCGGGTTCAGCGGGTCTGTGACGGCACACATTGACCGGGGTGTCGAAGCGCATCGACAGTTGCCACTGGAAGCGAGGTCCTCAGGAAAGGTCGTGCCGCCATGCGAAGTCGTACGCTCGTGATCGGGGTCGTGGTCGCCGCCGGGGCGGCCGGGGCCGTGGCCGTGGCCCTGCCCGCGTCCGCGGCGGCGGGGTGCCGGGTCGGGTACCAGATCAGCAGTCAGTGGCCGGGCGGGTTCGGGGCAAACGTGACGCTCACGAACCTCGGGGATCCGATCTCCAGCTGGACGGTGGTGTGGTCGTACGCGTCCGGGCAGACCGTCACGCAGGCCTGGAACGCCACCGTCACGCAGAGCGGGTCGACCGTGACGGCGAAGAACGCGGGGTACAACGGATCCGTCGGCACTGGGGCGAGCGCGTCGTTCGGCTTCAACGGGTCGTGGACCGGCACCAACCCGGTGCCCACGAGCTTCACGCTCAACGGGGTGAGCTGCACGGGCACCGTGACGAACTCACCGACGCCGACCCGCACACCCGCGAGCCCGACGCCGACGCCGACCTCCGGCACGCCGGGCGGGGTGCCGTCCGACGCGGCCTGGGTGGCGACGGGGGCGTGGGACCAGTGGACGAACAACGGGTACACCGTGATCAACGACGTCTGGGGCGGCGGCGCGGGCCCGCAGACGATCTGGGCGCGCACCGGCATGAACTGGGGCGTCGTGGCCGAGCACCCGCGCACCAGCGGCGTGAAGTCCTACCCGCACACCGGCAAGACGCTCAACCGGAACCTCAGCACGCTGTCGTCGGTGCGCTCGACGTTCAACGTGTCCGTGCCGGGCGACGGCGACTGGGAGACCGCGTACGACATCTGGGCGAACAACAATGCCTACGAGGTCATGATCTGGACCAACCAGCACGGCGCGGTCGGCCCGATCGCCGAGTCGTACGACTCGAACGGCGCCGTGCCCAACGCCCGCAACGTGAGCGCCGGCGGGCACACCTGGAACGTGTACCGCGGCTCGAACGGCGCCAACGCGGTCTTCTCGTTCGTGCGTACCGCGAACACGAACTCCGGCACCGTCGACGTGCTCGCGGTGCTGAACTGGCTGCGCACCAACGGCTGGTGGGGCGACGTCACCGTCGGCCAGGTCCAGTTCGGGTTCGAGCTCAGCGGCACCGCGGGCCGGTCGAACTTCGTCTGCAACAGCTTCACGCTCGACTACAGCTGACCTGCGGCGGTGATCGAGGTGCATGAGTGTGCACGGCCCGCGGGAAGGAGCACACTCCAGGTATGACGCAGTTCACGACCGGGTTCCGCGGCTACGACCGGGCCGCGGTCGACGAGTTCGTCCAGCGGGCCAACGACGACATCGCCTCCGACGATCCGGGGCGCGTGTCCCGGGCCAAGGCCGACGCCCAGGCCGTCTCCTTCAAGGTGGTGCTGCGCGGGTACAACCAGCAGGAGGTCGACCACTACCTGCGCCGCATCGCCAAGGGCCGCCCTGACGACCGCCCCTGACGCCTTGCCACGAAGCCACCACCGCCGTACGTTGAACGTATGTTCAGAACGGACGTTCAGAACACGCTGTTCGACGTCGCGGTGGTCGGCGGGGGGCTCGCGGGGCTCGCCACGGCGATGCGGCTGCAGGCGCAGGGGCGGTCCACGTGCGTGCTCGAGGCGCACGGCCACGCCGGCGGGTGCGCCGGGTACTACCGGCGCCGCGGGTTCGCGTTCGACGTCGGGGCGACCACGCTGGTCGACTTCGAGCCCGGCGGGGTCGGGGCCGAACTGTTCGCCGCGACCGGCATGCCCGCGCCGGCGGTCGAGCGGCTGCCCGGGTACGTCGCGTGGCTGCCCGACCGCACCGTCGTGCTGCACCGGGACCAGGCGCGGTGGCGGGACGAGCGGCTGCGGCGGCTCGGCGACAGCCCGGCCCACCGCGCGTTCTGGGGACAGCTCGACCGGCTCGCCGACGTGTTCTGGGGGGCCAGCCGGGCCGGCGTCAGGATGCCCATGCGCACCCTCGGCGACGTCGTCCACAATGGACGAACCCTGCGGGTGCGCGACCTGCCGCTGGCCCGGCACGTCGGCGGTACGCTGGGTGGGGCGCTGCGCCGGCACGGGCTGCGCGACGACGATCCGCTCGTCGGGCTGCTCTCGATGCTCGTCGAGGACACCGTGCACAGCACGGTCGACCGGGCGCCGCTCATCAACGCGGCGCTCGGCATCACGATCCGCGGGGCCGGGCTCAGCCGGGCCGCCGGGGGCATGCGCGGCTTCTGGCAGGCCCTGGTGCGGCACTACAAGAGCAAGGGCGGCCGCTTGTACTGCGGGTGGCGCGCCACCGGCATCGCCGGTCGCGCCGGGGACTTCGCCGTGCACGGGCCCCGCGGCACCGTGCGGGCCCGGCAGGTGGTCAGCGCGCTGCCGGTCGAGACCACCGCGGCGCTGAGCGAGGTGCCGGGGGTGCGGGCGGCGCTCGAACCGTTCGTGCGCCGCGATGCCGGCGAGCAGGGCGGGGCGGTCGTGGTGTTTCTCGGTGTGCCCGAGGACGAGGTCGAGGGCCGGTCGTTCACCCACCACCAGCTGCTGCGCTCCTACCGCGAGCCGCTCGGCGACGGCAACAACATGTTCGTGTCGGTCTCCTCCCCCGGCGACCTCGCGAGCGCCCCGGCCGGGCACCGCGCGGTCATGCTCTCCACCCACACCGAGCTGGCCGGCTGGGAGGACCTCGACGAGGCCGGGCACGCCGAGCGCCGCGACAAGCTCGCCGCGCTCATGATCGAGGAGGCCCGCCGGGTGTACCCGCGGCTGGCCGAACGACCCGTCGTCCGCGAGGTCGGCACGCCGCGCGAGTACGCCCGCTACACCTCGCGCCCGCGCGGGGCCGTCGGCGGGGTGCGGCAGAGCCCGGCCAACGCCAACCAGCACGCCGTGCCGCACGACCTGGGGGTGCCCGGCTTCTGGCTGGCCGGCGACTCGACCTGGCCGGGGCTCGGCACCGTCGCCTGCGTCCTCTCCAGCCGCATCGTCGCCGACGGCGCCCTGCGCCGGCACCGGAAAGCCGAGCGGGCCCGGCGCCACGTCCGGAGGGCGGCATGAAGGACAGCGGCGTGAGACGGCCCGACGTCGGGCCGGAGCTGCTGGTCACGAGCCGGCGGCAGCGGGTCAAGGCGCTCGCCCGCCCGGCCGCCGGGATCGCGCTGTACGCCGTCGTCGGCTGGGCCGCCGCGGACCGTCCCGCGCTGTGGCTGCTCGCGCCGGTCGTGGTCTTCGGGGTGTTCGTCGCGGTCGTCACCGTCACCCACGACGTCGTGCACCGCGCGATCGGGCTGGGCCCGGGCGGTACCGAATGGGCGCTGTTCTTCTGTGGTCTGGTCCTGCTCGAGAGCGGCCACGCCTATCGGGCCACCCACCTGCAGCACCACCGGCGCTTCCCGCGCGACGACGACCCCGAGGGCTACCCGGCCAGGATCTCCGCGCTCGGTGCGGTGCTCTACGGGCCGGTGTTCCTGGCCCGGCTGTGGTGGTGGGCGTTCCGCCGCGAGCGGGGCCGGCGGGGCTGGCTGCTCGCCGAGGCGGCCGCGCTGCCGATCGCCACGGCGGCCGGGGTGCTGCTGTGGCCGCGGACGCCGGCGGTGCTCGCGTACGTGGTCATGGCCGTGGCCGGCAGCTGGGTGTACCCGCTGCTGACCGTCCACCTGCCGCACGACCAGCACGGCGACTCGCCGCTGACGCAGACGCGCACGCTGCGGGGACGGGTCGTGCCGGCCGTGTTCCTGGAGCTGACGTACCACCTGGAGCACCACCTGTACCCGCAGGTGCCGAGCCACCACCTGGCCGAACTGAGCCGCCGCCTCGACCCGTTCCTGGCCGCCAACGGGGTGCGGCCCCGGCGCGTGCCGTGACGGCTAGTCTCGGAGCCGATGAATCGCAAGGCCGAGGCCCAGGACCGCATCCTGCGCGCCGCCATCGACACGCTCGCCGCGCAGGGCTTCGCGGCCACGACGGCGCGGGCGATCGCGGTCAGCGGCGGGTTCGCGCCCGGGGTCATCTACTACCACTTCGAGGACCTCGACGATCTGTTCCTGGCCGCGATCCGGTGGACCAGCGAGCGCCGGATGGAGCGCTACGCCGAGGTCATGGGCGCGGCCGCCGACCTGCCGGCGATGCTGGCGGGGCTGCGCGAGCTGTACCGGGAGGACGTCGCGACCGGGCACATCGCCGCGGTGCAGGAGCTCACCGCCGGGGCGAGGGCGAACCAGCGGCTCGCGGCGGGGGTGCGGGCCGAGATCGCGCGGTGGGAGGAGTACGCCGAGACGCTGCTGCGCCGGCTGACCGCGGGCACACCGCTGGAGGAGCTGATCCCGGCCCGCGCCGCGGCGACCGCCGTCATGGCCTTCTATCTCGGCCTGGAGATGCTCACGCAGCTCGACGGCGACCGCGAACGCGGCGAGGCGCTGTTCGCGGCCGCCGAGCCCCTCGCGGCGCTGCTCGGGGCGTTCTTGCCGGAGGCCAGGGCCTGACGAGCGGCGTCAGGCGTCGACCGGGAAGGCCGACGCCAGGCCGCAGTGTCCGGACGCCAGGGCCTGACGAGCGGCGTCAGGCGTCGACCGGGAAGGCCGGCGCCAGGCCGCAGTGTCCGGACGCCAGGGCCTGACCGGCGGCGTCAGGTGTTGACCGGGAAGCCCAGCGCCAGGCCGCGGTGCTCGGGGTCGCTCCACCGGGTGGTGATGACCTTCGCGCGGGTGAAGAAGTGCACGCCCTCCGTGCCGTGGGCGTGGACGTCGCCGAAGAGCGAGGACTTCCAGCCGCCGAAGGAGTAGTAGGCCATCGGGACCGGGACGGGGACGTTCACGCCGACCATGCCGACCTGGATCTCGCGGCAGAAGCGCCGGGCCGCGCCGCCGTCCTCCGTGAAGATGGCGGTGCCGTTGCCGTACGGGTTGGCGTTGATCAGCGCCACGCCCTCCTCGTACGTGTCGACCCGGACCACGGACAGGACCGGGCCGAAGATCTCCTCGGTGTAGACCGACATGCCGGGCTGCACGCCGTCGAGGAGGGTCGGGCCCACGAAGAAGCCCGCGCCGTCCGCGTCGTACGTCGCGTCGCGGCCGTCCACGACCACGCGGGCGCCCGCCTCGGCGCCGGCCGCGATCGCGTCCGTCACGCGGGACTGGGCCGCGGCCGAGACCAGGGGGCCCATGTCGCAGGCGCGGCGGCCGTCGCCGGTGCGCAGGGTGCGGGCCCGGGTCGCGATGCGCTCGACCAGGGAGTCGGCCACGTCGCCGACCGCGACGACCACCGAGATGGCCATGCAGCGCTGGCCCGCCGAGCCGAAGCCGGCGTTGACGGCCTGGTCGGCCGCGAGGTCCAGGTCGGCGTCGGGCAGGACCAGCATGTGGTTCTTGGCGCCGCCCAGGGCCTGGACGCGCTTGCCGCGGCGGCTGGCGGTCTCGTGGACGTACGAGGCGATGGGGGTGGAGCCGACGAACGACACGGCGGCGATGTCGGGGTGCTCCAGGAGGGCGTCGACGGCCTCCTTGGCCCCGTTGACGACGTTGAAGACGCCGTCGGGCAGGCCGGCCTCCTGCCAGAGCCGGGCCATCCACAGGGCGGCCGACGGGACCTTCTCGCTGGGCTTGAGCACGACGGTGTTCCCGGCCGCGATGGCGATCGGGAAGAACCACATGGGCACCATCGCCGGGAAGTTGAACGGGCTGATGATCGCGACCGGGCCGAGCGGCTGGCGGACCGAGTGCACATCGACGTTGGTCGAGGCGTTCTCGGTGAAGCCGCCCTTGAGCAGGTGGGGCATGCCGCAGGCGAACTCGACGACCTCGCGGCCGCGGGCGACCTCGCCGCGGGCGTCGTCGAGGACCTTGCCGTGCTCGGCGGTGATGATGGCGGCCAGTTCGTCGCCGCGCTCGTTGAGCAGCTCGCGGAAGCGGAACAGCACCGTGGTCCGGCGGGCCAGGGAGGTCTCGCTCCACTCGGCGAACGCGGCGGTCGCGGCCTTCACGGCGGTGTCGACGACGGCGGCGTCGGCGAGGCCCACGCGCGCGGCCTCGGCGCCGGTGGCCGGGTCGGTCACGGGGCCGGTGGGGCCGGTCGGCGCCACCTCGGCGCCGGAGATCCAGTGCGGAACGACGGTCATGATGCGCGACTCCCACTGAGGCGACGGGTGATCAGGTTGTGGACGGCGAGGGTGCGTTCCGCGCCGCGGATCATGGCGGGGTCGACCATCCGGCCGGAGGCGGTGACGGCGACGGCGCGCCCCCCGGCCCCGGCGGCGGCCAGGCTGTCCAGCAGCGCCTGGGCGGCGGCGACCTCCTCGGGCGAGGGCGCGAACCCGGTGAGGATCGGTTCGACCTGCTTCGGGTGTACCGCGGTGCGCCCGAGAAATCCCATCGCCCGCCCGGCCCGGCAGGAGGCGACGAGCCCCTCGGCGTCCGCGAGGTCCGTCCAGGCCGACATCATCGGCGCGGGCAGGCCGGCGGCCCGGGCGGCGACGACCACCCGCGAGCGGGCCCAGACCAGGCCCTCGTCGGACGTGACGCCGAGGTCGCTGCGCAGGTCGGCCTCGCCCAGCGCGAGCGCGGCGACCTGCGGGGCGCGGGCGATGGCAAAAGCGGCCTCGATCCCGGCGGCCGACTCCAGCAACGCGTGCACGGGCGCGGCGACGACCCGCTCGACGTCGGCCGGCGACTCGACCTTGGGGACGCGGACCGAGTGCAGGCCGGGGAGGCCGGACAGCACGGCGAGGTCCGCCGATGAGCCGCCGTTGACCCGCACCGAGATCCGGGCCCGGTCCGCAACGGCGAGCGACGCAAGCCAGGCTGCCACCGCCGCGCGGGCGGTGTCCTTGCCGGCGGCCGGCACGGCGTCCTCGAGGTCGAGGATCACCACGTCCGCCGGGCCGGCCAGCGCCTTGTCGAACAGCGCCGGCCGGTCCCCGGGGACGTAGAGGGCGACCAGGTCGGGCGTGGTCACGCCTGACCCGTCGGGCGGTGCAGGTACTCGCCGCGCGGCTCGCCGGTCACGACGCCGTCGGTGAGCACCCGCATGCCGCGCACGAACGTGTCGGTGACGGCCGCGGTCAGCTCGAAGCCCTCGAACGGGGTGTACTCCTGGGCCGAGAGCGAGTCGGCGGCCCGGATGGTCCACGGGCGGTCGTCGTCGACGAGGCACAGGTCGGCGTCGAAGCCCTCCTTGAGCGCGCCCTTGGTCGGCAGGCCGAAGCGCTGGGCCGGGGTCCACGCGGTGAGGGCGGCGATCTTGTCCCAGCCCAGGCCGCGCTTGCGGCCCTCGGTGACGAGCGCCGGCAGCAGGTACTCCGCGCCGCCGAACCCGGACTTGGCCAGGAACACGTCGTCGCGGTCCGAGCCGAACTTCTGCTCGTCGCGGCAGCAGGCGTGGTCGGAGACGACCCAGTCCAGCTCGCCGGCGAGCAGGTGCTCCCACAGCGCCTCGACGTCCTCGCGCGGGCGCAGCGGCGGGTTGACCTTGCCGCCGATGCCGGACGCGGTGTGGATGTCGGCGACCAGGTGGCCGATGGTGACCTCGCGGCGGAAGTCGATGTGCGGGAACGTCCTGGCCATGAGCAGCGCGGCCTCGACGGCCTTGGCCGAGCTCAGGTGCAGCAGGTTGATCTTCGGCAGGCCGGTCTCGTGGGCCAGGTACGCGGCGATCGAGATGGCCAGGCCCTCGGAGTGCGGCGGGCGGGACGCGGAGTACGCCTCCAGGCCGGTGAGCGTGCCGTCCTCCTCCACCAGCTTGGTGTAGGCGGCCATGATCTCGGCGGTCTCGCAGTGCAGGCTGAGCGAGATCGCCTCGGCCTTGTCCGGGAACTGCTCGCGGGCCTTCTGGATGCCGCGCATCACGAACTCGAAGTGCGCGATGTCGTAGCGCTCGCCCTCGGGGCTCATCAGGAACTTCGCCTGGTCCGACGAGCGGCCGTGCAGGCCGTGGCTGCCGTAGAACATGAAGATCTTGAACGAGGTGACGCCGTGCCGCTCGACGAGCATCGGGATCTCGTCGATGTGCTCCTTGGTGATCGGCGCGAGGTGGAACGCGTAGTCGATGAACGCGTTGCCCTGCGACAGGCCGAGCACCTCGGGGAAGACCTCGGCGTAGGGGCCGCCCTTGTTCATGTAGTACTGGCCGGTGCGCATGTAGTTCAGGCCGGTGGTGACGCCGCCCTGGGCCGCCGCCCGGCTCTCCACGTCGGTGTCGACGTTGAGCGGGTTGTAGATGCCCCAGTGCTGGTGGGCGTCGACGACGCCGGGGAAGGCGAGCTTGCCGCCGCCGTCGATCACCTCGGCGGCGTCGGCGGTGTCGAGGCCGGCCGCCACCGCGACGATCTTGCCGCCGGCGATGCCGATGTCCGCCGGAAGGGGCTCGGGGCTGTCGTGGGTGACCACCCGGACGTTGCTGACGATCAAGTCGTAGTGGGTCATGGAGCGTGTCCTTCCGAGATTACGGGTGGAGCAGGGTGCGCACGTCGGCGAGCGTGTCGAGGGCGAGCACGGCGGCCCGCAGCCGCTCGTGTCCGGGCGCGTTGTCGGCGAACTTGCGGCCGATCTCGTCGTCGGTCAGCCGCCAGGCGTCCCCGCCCCGGTTGGCGAGGACCTCGACGGTCTCCGTGCGGCCGTCCCGCAGCCGGGCGGTCAGCACGGCCGGGAACTGGTGCGGGAAGATCGCGTCGCAGCGCGGGTCGGCCACGACGCTCACCTTCGCCATCAACTCGCGGCGGGCCGGGTCGGTCGCGAGCTCGTCGGTGTAGTCCTCCAGGGCCGCGCCGAGGCCGCCGCCGCCGAACAGGCCGACGGTGACCGCGTAGGGGGCGGAGAACTGGGCCTGGTACCCGGTGACCGGAGCCCGCTTGACGTCGATCGGCTCCCCGATCGTGCGGATCACCGGACCGGGCACGCCGACCTGGATCGACTCGACGTCCCCCGGGTGTACGCCCCGCCGGCGCAACTCGGCCGCCGCGTCGACGGTGGTGTGGGTGAAGTGGTTGGCCGGGTACGGCTTGAAGAAGATGCCGGGGACCGACCACCGCTCCCCCAGCCCGTCGGTGATCTGCGCGGCGTCGAACCGGCCGTGCAGGAACGCCTGGAAGAAGCCGAACCGGCCCTCCAGGGCGGTCGGCGGCCCGGTGAGCCCGCGGCGGGTCAGGTCGGCGGCGGTGACGGCGCTGTGCGCGGCCCAGCCGCAGTGCATCCGCTTCACGGTGCCGCCGGTGCGGTTGGCCTCGATGATGCCGGAGGCCATGGAGGCGGCGACGCCGAGCGAGGACTGGATGCCGTCGGCGTCCAGGCCGTGCAGCATGGCCGCCGCGACCGCGCCGCCGAGGGCGCCGCAGATCGAGGTGGCGTGCTGGCCGTGCTCGAAGAAGGTCGAGTTGCCGGCCTCCTGGTCGTAGCCCGCCATGCCGATGCGCACGCAGGTCTCCAGGCCGACCGCGACCGCGGCGACCATGGCGGCCCCGGAGGCGCCGACGGCCTCGGCCGCGGCCAGGGCGGCGGGGACGACGCCGGCGCTCGGGTGCAGTACGGACGGCAGGTGCGTGTCGTCGTAGTCCAGGGAGTGCGCGAGGGTGCCGTTGACGAGGGCGGCGAGCGCGGCCGGGACGCGCTCCGGCACGCCGATGGCGGTCGCCTCGGGGCGGCCGCCCTGGTCGGCGACGTAGCCGATGACGGCCCGGCTGGACTCGAGGTCCCGGGCGCGCAGGGCGAGGCCGAGGGTGTCGAGGACCCGCATCCGGGTGCTGGCGACGACGTCGGCGGGCAGCCGGGTCACGTCCGTGTCCGCCGCCAGTTCGGCGATGCGGCGGGACAGCGTCGGTTCAGCCACGGGAGACCACCGCCAGGGGGCGCACGGGGGAACCGGTGGCGCCGTAGAGCTTCAGCGGCGACAGGACGAACGTGAAGCGGTGCACGCCGGCGGCGGCGAGGTCGTCCAGCACCATCGTCTCGATGATGTAGATGCCGCGCTCCACCAGCAGAACGCGGTGCGCGGGGAGCAGGCCGTGGCCGGCGCCGGGCTTGAGGCACTCGAACGCGATCGTGTCCGCCCCGACGGCGTGCGGGCGGTGGTCGGCGAGCCAGACGGCGCCGTCCTCGCTGACCCCCGGTACCCCCGTGGTCTTGCCGACGAAGGTGGCGTAGTCCTCGAAGTGCCGGCCCCAGCCGCTGCGGACCAGCACGACGTCGCCCTCGTCGATGGTGACGCCCTGCACCTTGGCGGTCAGCTCCAGGTTGGCCGGGGTGATCTCGTAGCCGCCGTCGAGGCCCTCCGGGGAGCCCAGCGCGGCCGGGACGTCGAGCAGCACGCCGGGGCGCACGATCGGGGCGATGGTGTGCGCGCCGAGCGCGTCGAAGCGCCCGCCGAGCGACGCCTCGCGGGCGTCGGAGCCGTCGGCCAGCCGGTTGTCCTGGCTGACGTGGGCGAGCGCGTCGATGTGGGTGCCGACGTGCGTGCCCATCGAGATCATGTCGTTGGCGGCCGAGCCGCCGTCGTCGCGGACCATGTCGCCGTGCCGGCGGGGCAGTGCGTGCCAGTACGGCGGGTGGTTCGGCGACTGCGGCATGCCGATGCGCAGCGTGCGGCCGAGGTCGTGGATCTCGACGCCGGCGCTGACCGCGGCGATCAGCGGGTCGACGGTCACGGGTGCTCCTCGCTGTTCAAGAATGGTCATGCGACTACCTGCCGATCCCGCAGCTTCGCGATCCGGTCGGGGTCGTAGCCGAGGTCGGCCAGGACGGTCTCGGTGTCGGCGCCGAGCGCGCGCCCGGTGAAGCGGATCGCTCCGGGCGAGGCCGACATCCGCCACATCACGTTGTGCATGAGCACCGGGCCGAGCTCGGCGTCGTCGACCTCGGTGAGCATGCCGGTGGCCCGCACGTGCTCGTCCTCGACGAGGTCGCGCGCGGAGTAGATGGGGGCGACGGCCGCGCCGGCCTCGGTGAAGGCCTTGACCACCTCGGCGCGGTCGCGCTCGCGGACCCAGCCGCCGACGTACTCGTCGATCTCGTCGGCGTGCCCGGCCCGGCCGCGGCCGGAGGCGAACCACGGCTCGGCGATGACCTCGGGGTGCCCGACGAGGTGCATGACCCGCTCGGCGATCGACTGGGCGCTGGAGGAGACGGCGACCCAGTGCCCGTCGCGCGTCTCGTACGTGTTGCGGGGCGCGTTGTTGGTCGAGCGGTTGCCGTGCCGGGTCTCGACGGTGCCGAGCTGCTGATAGGCGGTGGGGCCGGGGCCGACCGCGGTGGTCAGCGGGCTGAGCAGGTCCAGGTCGATCACCTGGCCCGCCCCGGTGCGCTCGCGGTGCAGCAGCGCCATCGCGATCGCCGAGGAGGCGGCGACCCCGCAGATGCTGTCGGCCAGGCCGAACGCGGGCAGCGTGGGCGGCCCGTCGGCCGGGCCGGTGAGGTGCGCGAAGCCGCTCATCGCCTCGACGAGCGTGCCGAAGCCGGCGCGCTGGGCGTAGGGGCCGGTCTGCCCGAAGCCGGTGATCCGGGCGATGACGAGGCGCGGGTTGCGGGCCAGCAGGACGTCGGGCCCCAGGCCCCACTGCTCCAGCGTGCCGGGGCGGAAGTTCTCCACGAGGACGTCTGCGGTCTCGATGAGCTCGAGCAGTACCAGTGCGCCCTCTGGTTCTTTGATGTTCAGAGCGACCGCGCGTTTGTTGCGCGAGATCTCCTTCCACCACAGGGCGACGCCGTCCTTGCTGGGGCCGTGGCCGCGCATGCCGTCGCCCTTGACCGGGTGCTCGATCTTGATGACGTCGGCGCCGTAGTCGCCGAGGATCTGGCAGGCGAGCGGCCCGGCGAGGATGGTGGACAGGTCGATCACCCGCAGGCCGGCGAGCGGGCCGGTGCCGGCCGCGCTCACCACGTGAGGATCCCGGTGCCGAGGAGCCGCCCGAAGGTCATGGCCGGGGTGGCGAGCATGCCGCCGCAGAAGGCGTTGCCCATGAACGCGGCCGAGCCGAGCAGCTCGCCGAGGGCGTAGAGGCCGGGGACGGCGGTGCCGTCGGGGCGGATCACGCGCAGGTCGCCGTCGACGGCCAGGCCGGCCGTGGAGGTGATCGACATGCCCTGCACGCGGATCGCGTAGAACGGCCCCTCGGCCACCGGCAGCGGCCGGAACCGCCGGCCGAGCGGGTCGTCGCCGTCCAGGTTCGCGTTGTACTCCGCGACGGTGGCGGCCAGGTTCCCGGCGTCGACGCCCGCCGACTTGGCCAGCGTGGCCAGGTCGTCGGCGACGTGGAACATCGGGTGGTGCCCGGCGCGGGACCGGATGTCCTCGGCGCTCCAGCCGGGGATCATCGGCGGCGCCTCGGCGAGGATGCGCTCGTCGAACACGATGTACCGGCGCAGGTCCGTCTGGGCGAGCAGGGCGTGCTCGCGCACGTCGACGCTGGGCTCGTCCTCGGCCACGAACCGCCGGCCCTCGACGTTGACGTAGAGCTCCCACGGCATGCGCATCTCGGGCCAGTGCACGGGCCGGCACAGCACCGGCGCCGGGATCTCCTCCGAATCGAGGACCGAGCCGAACGAGCACAGGTACTTGTCGTGGTTGCGCGTGTACCCGCCCGCCTCGACGCCGAGCTTGTGCCCGGCGCCCCGCGCGAAGCGGTAGGAGGCGTCGGCGTACGCGGGGACGCCGTTGAACTGCTGGAACAGCGCGGGATCGGCGTTGTAGCCGCCGGTGGCGAGCACGACGTTGGCGCCGAGGTGCTCCTCGCCGTCCGCGGTCCGCACGCCCCGCACGCGGCCGCCCTCGGCCTGCGGGTCCTGCACGAGGCCGACGACCTCGGTGCCGAACCGGGCGCTGACGACGCCGTTGTCGATCAGCTCCCGGAACGGCCCGCGGACCGCCGCGAGAATCGAGCGGCCCAGGTCGGGGCCCCAGTAGTACCGGTCCTGGCTGTAGTGCTCGTGGTTCTGGCCGCGGACCGGGTGCTCGGGCAGCACGGGCATGCCGAGGTCGTCGAGCAGCCAGTCGACGGTGGTGGCCGCGTTGGACACCGCCAGCCAGACCAGGGTCCGGTCGGCGGTGTCCTTGCTGATCCGGACGATGTCGGCGAGGTGCTCCTCGGGGGTGTCCCCGATGCCCTTGGCCCGCTGCAGCCGGGTGCCGGCCGCGCTGAGCTGGCCGGTGGCCAGGTGCAGGGCTCCGCCCTCCTCGGGCGCGGCGTCGATGACCAGCACGCGGGCGCCGCCGCGGGCGGCGAAGATCGCGGTGGTCATGCCGCCGGCTCCCGCGCCGACGACGATGACGTCCCAGCGTGCGTCTGGGCTGGATTGCATCGGGGACTCCCTAGTTTCGAGCGACGGTCGGACGACGATCGAGCGGCGGTCAGCCGGCGATCTTGTAGTCCTTCGCGTCCTTGATCACGGCGTCGTGGTCGAAGGTGTTGATGTCCTTGATCAGCGACCCGTCGAAGACGTCGGCCACGTTCGGCTCCTTCTTCACCTGGCCGGTGGACAGGGCCCAGGTGGCGGCCTTCTTCAGCTGGGCGTCGCTGAGCTCGCCCCACTGCGGCCACGCCGACGGGTCGTCGGTCTGCGGGGTCGAGGTGGTCATCCACGCCTTGAGCAGGGTCACCAGCTCGGCCCGGCGCTTGGCCGTGTCACCGCCGGAACCGGCCAGCTCGGGGAAGGTCTTCAGGCCCATGTCGACCGCGGCCTCGGGGTTGAGCCGCGCGAACATCAGGCCCTTGTACGCCGCCCGCGTGTACTTCACCGCGAGGTCCTTGTCCTTGCCCTGCAGGGTCTTGGCGCTGACGGTGAACGAGATGCTCGGCATGCCGTCGAACAGGGCCGGGTTGGTGAGGTAGCTGAACTTCATGCCGATCTGCTCCAGCTGCGAGAACAGCTCGGCGTAGAGCGCGATCGCGTCGACCTGGCCGCTGTCCAGCGCCGCCTTGGCCTGGGTGCCCTGGCCGACCGGCAGGATCTTGACGTCCTTGTCCGGGTCGATGCCGTTCTCGTGCAGGAACGAGCGGGTGAACAGGTTCGAGCCCGACGCGAGCGAGATGACGCCGATCTTCTTGCCCTTGAGGTCGGCCGGCGAGCTGATGCCCTTGCCCTCGGGGACGCCGATCTTCCACGGGAACGAGGTGTTGATCGAGCCGATGGTGCGGACCGGCACGCCCTGCTCGACCGCGGCCATGGTCGAGGCGACCTCGGCGTTGGTGGCGAGCGCGTCGCCGGAGGCGATGACCTGCAGGGCGGCCGAGGAGCCGTTGGCCGTCTTGAGGTTGGCCTCGAGCCCCTCCTCCTTGAAGTAGCCCATCTGCTTGGGCACCGCGTACAGCGCGATCTGCGTCGAGCCCGGCACGGTCGCCGTGGTGACGTAGTTGACCGAGGTCAGGCCCTGGGCGTTGGTGCTGCCGGTGTCGGAGGAGCCGCCGCAGGCGGAGGCGGCGAGCGCCAATGCCGCCAGCGTGGCGGTCAGCGCGAGTGGACGACGAAACATGGGTCTCCCTTGATGGGCGGGGTTGGGGATCAGCGACGCGCGACGATCAGGCCGATGCGGCCCGCGGACGACTGGCCGGTCACCAGACGGCGGCCGGTGGGGATGAGCTCGCGGGTGACCTGGTCGGGCTCGAAGCCGGCGCGGACCGCCATGGCCTCGAGGTCGAGCGTCCGGACGGTGCTCCAGAACGGCTCGTTGTTGTTCGTGGTGTCCCACTCGACGAGGAACTGTGCGAAGGGGTCCATCGTCGTGAACGGCGGATACTCCGCGTGGATCATCAGGCCGCCGGGCTTCAGCAGCCGGAAGCTCTCGGTGAGGATGTTCTGCACGGCCTTGGTGCTGGTCTCGTGCAGCAGGATGTGCGACACGACGAGGTCGAAGCTGCCGGCCGCGAAGCCGGTCGCCTCCGCGTCGCGCTGGGAGAAGTGCACCGGCAGCCCGAACGAGGCGGCCCGCGCGTGGGCGTAGCGCAGCATCGGCGCGGCGACGTCGATCGCGTGCACCTCGGCCGACGGATAGCGCTCGGCATAGGGCAGCGTGCTGTGCCCGACCGAGCAGCCCATGTCGAGGATGGATTCCGGCTGCAGTTCCGGATGGTGTACGTCCAGCCAGTGCTCGATCACCGAGCGGCCCTTGTCGTCGTTGGCCGCGCCGAGCTGTCCGGCCGCGTAGATGTAGACGCCGCGGTCGTACAGCGCGCCGGCGGTGAGGTCGTCCGGCCCGTGCTCGCGGTAGTAGCCGGTGGGCATGCAGTGGATGTCGACCGTCTGCAGGTACGCCGGAATCGCCACGGACGGGTCGAGGGTCAGCGAGCCGAAGCTGCCGAGCAGGGAGCCGGCCACGTCGGTCAGGCGGGTGAACTGGCGCGCGGTGCTCTCCGCGACCAGGCCCCACATCTGCTCCTGGCCGGAGCGGCGCAGGGCGCTCCACATCTGGGTCGCCGGGTCCCCGGCCATCAGCTCGCCGATGACGTGCCGGCTGGTCGGGGCGGCGCCGTGCGCGCGGGCGTAGGCGGGGGCGATCTCGGTCTCGTACCGCTGACGGATACGGCCCGCCACGTCGTACGCGAGGCGGCTCTTGAGGTCCCAGATCTCCTGCTGCCGGTACGCCTCGGTCACGTCCGGCACGGCGAGGACGTCGTGCACCAATTGTCCGTCGGCGAGCCTGTTCATCGGATCTCCTTGGTGAGCTCGTCGACGAGGCGGCTGACGGCGGTCGAGGCGGTGTCCGGGTCCCGGCCCTCCAGCTCGGCGACCCGGCGCTGCAGCGCGCCGACCTCCTGGCCGAGCACGACGAGCGCGGCGAGCAGGCGGTCGGTGTGGGCGTCGCCGAGGTACACGGGCCGCTTGCCGCGGACGGTCTTCACGCCCGGTCCGCGGTGTAGTCGTGCAGGATCTCGGCGTTCGTGTCGGTGGTCCAGCCCTGCTTGAAGGCGTAGGCCGCGAACGGCTCGACGTCCCTCAGCGGGCCGAGCTCCTCGTTGACCGCGTCGTGGATCTTGAGGTGCGGGGTGCCCCGGAAGACCTCGCCGGTGCGCACGTCCGACAGCCGCAGCCCGAGCAGGGCGGTGCGGGTCGGGATGGCGGGCGACGGCGAGGGCTGGTGCGAGAGCAGGAAACCCCGGTTGCCGTACGCCGGCATCTCCGACGCCTCGATCGCCTCGGTGATCTCGATGCCCACGTCGAGCACCGGCGCGCCGAGCCGGCTGACCGAGCCGGAGAGCCTGGTGCCGGGGCCGATGGGGCTCATGGCCGGGTTGTACGGGTTGATGTGGGTACGCCGGACTTCGCCGATCTTCTTGCCCCAGCCCATGACGGTGCCGAAGCCCATCGACCAGTCCTCGGTCACCCAGATGAAGGCGCTGAACCGGCCCGGCTCGCCCCGGTGCGTGGCGTAGAAGCCGACGATCCCCTCGCCGTACTGCGTGCGGCGCGGCGCGGTGAACGCCTGGTCGGGCTCCTCGGCGCTGACCTTGACCATGTCGGCCACGAACGCGAACCCGACCCCGTCCTCGACCGGCTCGAGCCCGTCCGGGAGGTACCGGCGGGCGAGGTCGGCGCCGGCGCGGAACAGCACGCGGATGGCGTCCGAGCCGATGTGGTGCGGCGGTGGTTCGACGAGGCTGGCGGCTCCCGTGGGCGAGAGCGGGTTGGTGAACCCACGCAGTTGCATTGGGGCTCCACTTCGTTCCGCTGAAAGAAACGCTGTTTCTCCTGTGAGGCCAGACGCTAGACACGCCGGAACCGCCCCGTCAAGGGGTGGCCAATGGCTTTACTCAGCCGAAACAGAGATCGAAGAAAGCCCGGCCGGAGTCTTGACGAGGTCCGATAGCGGTGCCTAGCGTTTCGCAAAGCGGGAAGTCGTACCGCTGAGATGAACGATCCCCCCGAACGAAGGACAGCCGGTGACGTCAGCAGCCAAGGTGGTCCCCGCGACCGACGGCGATCTGGACTCGCGCTGGATCGAGGCCGTGGGCCTCGACAAGGTCTACCGACCGCGCAAGTCCGCGCCCACCCACGCCCTCTCGGACATCTCGTTCGCCGCCAAGCGCGGCGAGTTCGTCTCGATCGTCGGCCCCTCGGGCTGCGGCAAGACGACCCTGCTGAAGATCCTGGCGGGCCTGATCCCCTACACCGAGGGCGACACCCGCATCGCCGGGCACCGCGTCAGCGGCCCCGACAAGGGGGTCGGCATGGTGTTCCAGGCGGCGACCCTGCTGCCCTGGCGCACCATCCTCGAGAACGTCATGGTGCCGGTCGAGATCCAGAAGCTGGACCGCAAGAAGCACGAGGCCCGCGCCCGCGAGCTGCTCGAGCTGGTCGGCCTGCAGGGCTTCGAGAACAAGTACCCGGGCGAGCTCTCCGGCGGCATGCAGCAGCGGGCCGGCATCTGCCGCGCGCTCGTGCACGACCCCGCGGTGCTGCTGCTCGACGAGCCCTTCGGCGCGCTCGACGCGATGACCCGCGAATACATGAACCTCGAACTGCTGCGCATCTGGCAGGAGAGCCGCAAGACGGCCATCCTCGTCACGCACTCGATCCCCGAGGCCGTGTTCCTCTCGGACCGGGTCATCGTGATGACGCCGCGCCCCGGCCGGATCGCCGAGATCATCGACATCGACCTGCCCCGCCCGCGCGAGCTGCGGATGATGGCCTCCGACGATGCCGGGGTCTACGTCGAGCGGATCCGCGCGTATTTCAACAGTGCCGGCGTCATCGACTGAGGACGGAAATCATGACCACGCAGACCGTCGTCCCGCCCACAGCGGAGCAGCGCCAGTCCCCCACCCCGCCGAAGCGCCGCAGCCTGATCCCGGACCTGCACGAGCGCCCCGAGTTCGCGCTCGTCCCGCTCGTGTTCGTCGTCGTGATCGCCGCCTGGGAGTTCATCCCGGGCTGGCTCGGCGTCGACGAGTTCGTGCTGCCCCGCCCCAGCCAGATCGTCGAGATCTTCTTCCAGCAGCTCGGCGAGGCCGCGTTCTGGCACAACCTCTGGGTCACCGTCCAGGAGGCCGGCCTCGGGTTCGTGATCGCGGTGGTGGTCGCGGTCCTGATCGGCACCGCGGTCGCCCAGATCACGCTGCTCGAACGGACCGTGCTGCCGTACATCGTGGCCTTCCAGTCGGTGCCGAAGGTCGCCCTGGCCCCGATGTTCGTCGTCTGGTTCGGCTTCGGCCTGGCCTCGAAGATCGTGATGGCGACGATCATCGCCTTCTTCCCGATCCTCATCAACGTGATCGCCGGGCTCAAGTCCGCCGACAACGACAAGATCGAGATGCTGACCTCGTTCGGCGCCTCGCGGTTCCAGGTGTTCCGGATGGCCAGGTTCCCCAGCGCCCTGCCCTACATCTTCGCCGGCCTGCAGAGCGGCGTGGTGTTCTCGATTCTGGGCGCCATCGTCGGTGAGTACATCGGCGCCCAGGAGGGCCTCGGCTACCAATTGATGCAGGCCAACTACCGCTTCGACATCCCGGCGATGTTCGCGGTGCTCATCGTGCTCTCCATCATGGGCATGATCGCCCATGGCGTCGTCAAGCTGTGCCAGCGTAAATTCGTCTTCTGGTCCGGCGATGAGAGCAAGCGGGGGACGTGATGTCGCTAGCGGAGGTCCAGTCGACGCGGGAACCGACCTCGGGGCTCGAGCGGGTGCTCAAGGTGATCTACGCCGTGTCGGCGGCCGGCTCCGCGGGCATCGGGGTCTCGGCCCTGGCCCGGGAGATCGACCAGCCCAAGGCGGTCGCCCACCGGCTGCTCAAGGGCCTGGCGGCCGACGGATTCCTCGCTTTCGACGACGCGACCAAGTGCTACCGGCTCGGGACCGGGGCGCTCGCGATCGGCATGGCGGCGCTGCGCCAGACCAACGTGCAGCAGACCGCCCGGCCGGTCCTGGAGCGCCTGGTCCGCGAGACCCAGGAGACCGCGACGCTCTCGCTCAAGCAGGGCGACAGCCGCATCTACGTCGACCAGGCGCTCTCCCCGCAGGAGATCCGGATGTCGGTGACCATGGGCGTCGCCTACCCGCTGCACGCGGGGGCGTCGTCCAAGGCGATCCTCGCGGCCATGCCCGACGGCGAGATCGACGGCTACCTGGCCTCGCACTCCCTCAACCTGCTGACCTCGGCCACCATCGCCGGCCGGCACGAGCTGCTGCAGGAGATCGTGCAGATCCGCGAGCGGGGCTACGCGATCAGCGCCGGTGAGCGCGACGCGGGCGCGGCCAGCGTCGCCGCCGCCGTGCTCGGCGTGGCCGGCGCGGTCCTCGGCTCGATCTCGGTCTGCGGGCCGGTCGGCCGCTTCGAGGCCACCGACATCCAGCGCCTCGGCGGCCTGGTCCGGGCGGGCGCGCAGGAAGTGTCGCGCGCCGTCGGCCACCTCGCCTGACCTTTTCGCTCTGCATTTCTGAAAGGCTTTTCGATGCACCGTGCCTATTTCCAGACGGCGCAGGGGCAGATCCACGCCCGCGTCGGCGGCGACTCCGGCCCCAACGTCGTGCTGCTGCACGAGAGCCCGCTCTCCTCGTTCGTCTACGACGACGTGATTCCGCTGCTCGAATCGCGCTACCGCGTGCTGGCCCCGGACACGCTCGGCTACGGCATGTCCGACGCCCCGCCGCGGCGCCTGGACATTCCCGGGTACGCCGAGCCGGTCGTCGACCTGCTCCGCTCGCTCGACGGGCCCGCGGTCGTCGTCGGCTCGCACACCGGCGCCAGCATCGCCATCGAGGCCGCGCACCAGGCCCCGGAGCTGGTGTCCGGGCTGGTGCTGCTGGGGATCGCGACGTACACGCCGGAGCAGCAGCGCGACCGCCGGGAGAACTGGGCGCCGGACGAGCCGGTGACCGAGGAGGCCACGCACCTGCTGTCGGCGTGGCAGCGGTACCAGGGGCTCTGGCGCGGTTGCGACCTGGAGACCCGGCAGCGGGCGGTGTGGACGATGCTCGGCTCGCTGTCGCGCTACCACTGGGCGTACAACTCGGCCTTCGAGTACGACCCGCTCACCCCGCTCTCGCAGGTCACGTGCCCGGTGCTGTGCGTCGCCGCGGACGGGGAGTTCCTGGAGGAGGGCACCCGGCGGGCGGCTGCCGATCTGGGCCTGCCCTACGAGGTCGTGCCCGACTGCATCGGGCAGATTCCGGTCCGGCAGCCCAAGGTCTGTGCCGACCTGATCGAACGGTTCGTTTCCAGTGCCGTTGCGTGAGACTCAGGACGCCGCGCTGCGTTCGACGGTCGCCCGGCTCGCGATCAGTCACCCGTTTTATCGGGATTTTTGGTCTCAGGTCGACCTTTCGCGCGTTCGGTGCATTGACGATCTTCCACTGCTGCCGCTGACGACCAAGGCGATGTTCACGGCTGACCCGGAGGCGTTCCGATTGGAGGCCGACGGGTCGCCCGAGCGGCAGCTGTGGGACGTGGCCTACACGTCCGGGTCGACGTCCGCGCCGGCGCCGATCTACCAGTCGGCGTACGACTTCCACGCGATCCTCTTCGCGCAGGTGCGGATGGCCGAGATCCGCGGGATGCGCGGCGACGACCGGATCGCCAACCTGTACCCGCTCACGCCGCAGCCGCACGGCGCCTGGACCCGGGCCAACCACGCGGCGGCCGTGCTCGGGGCGACCGTCGTGTGCGGGATGAGCGGGGCGAGCCCGTGGTTCGACGTGACCCGCCGGCTGCCCGAGGTCGCCGATCTCCTGGTCGCCACCCGGCCGACGGTGCTGTGGGGCGTGCCGAGCTACGTGCGCCGGGTCGTCGACGAGGTTCTCCGGCGCGGCGGCACGCTGCCGGACGTGCGCATGCTCGCGATCAGCGGGGAGGCCGTCACCCCGGCGATGGCCGCGCAGCTCGCCGGGCTCCTGGCCGCCGCCGGCGCCCCGGACGTCGTGATCTCCAACAGCCTGGGGGCGTCGGAGCTGCAGTACGGGCTGGTCGAGTGCGTGGCGGGGGCGGGGTTCCACAATCCGGTACCGGAGCTGCTGCACCTCGACGCGGTGGACGAGGACGGCCTGCCGGTGCCGCCTGGCTCGCCGGGCGCGTTCGTGATGACCCACCTCGGGCGGCAGGGGACGGTGCTGGTCCGGTATCTGCTCGGCGACCGCGTCGAGGTGGACCACGGCCCGTGCCCGCACTGCGGCCGGCTCGGCGGGCGGGTGGTCGCGCACCACGGGCGCTCGGGCCGCTCACTGAAGATCAAGGGCCAGCTCGTGGACACCACGGTGCTGGAGTCCACGATCGCCGCCGTTCCCGGCGTGTCCGATCATCGCAGCGTTGTTCGTCGTTGTGACCCGGCTGATCCGCTCTCCGGCGACGAGCTTGTCGTGCAGGTCGCGCCATTGTCGGGATTTGACGCCGCCCGCGTGGCGGCCGCGGTCAAGCTCGCCACCCGCGTCACGCCCGCCGTCGAGGTCACCACGGCCGATTCCCTCTTTCCACCCGACGAGCGGATGAAGCCGCGCCGGTTCGTCGACGAGCGCTCGGAGTCCTGATGAGTACGCCCGCGATCGACATCGTCTGCAACCTGTTCACGCCCGAGGTCGTCGCCTCCCGCCCGGCCTGGAACCGGCAGTTCCTGGGCGGCAAGGTCAACGCCTCCGAGGCGACGCTCGCCGGCCTCACCGTGCGGCAGCACCTCGACGCGCTGGACGCCGCGAACGTCGAGCACGCCCTGCTGATCGCCCCGAAGATGGGCCGCGAGGGCCTGTCCGAGTCGTGGCGGCTGGACCCGATGCGGGTCGTCGACGTGGTCCAGGCCCACCCCGGCCGGTTCAGCGGCCTGGTCGGCATCGACCCCTACGAGGGCATGAAGGGCGTGCGCGAGCTCGAGCGCATGGTCCGCGACTACGGCATGGTCGGCGCGCACATCTACCCGCACTGGTTCGAGCTGGCCCCGGACCACGCGCGCTACTACCCGTTCTACGCCAAGTGCGCCGAGCTGGGCGTACCGGTGCAGATGCAGGTCGGGCACTGCCTGCGGTACAGCCACGACCACCCGCTCCCGTCGGTCGGCCGCCCCATCCTCCTGGACACCCTGGCCTGCCACTTCCCCGAACTGAAGATCATCGGCATCCACGTCGGCTGGCCGTGGACGGAGGAGATGATCGCGGTCTCCTACAAGCACCCGAACGTGTACATCGGCATCGACGCGTACGCCCCGAAGCACCTCGACCCGAAGCTGGTGAACTACCTCAACGGCTGGGGCGCCGACAAGGTCATGTTCGGCACCGACTTCCCGGTCATCCCGCACGCCCGCGCCCGCACCGAGATCGCCGAGTGGAACCTGCGCCCGGAGTCGGAGGCCAAGCTGATGCGCGAGAACGCGCTGAAGGTCTACAACCTGCCGCTCTGACCTGGGCACCTCGCCGCCCGGCCGTCACGGTGCCGGGTTCAGCCGCAATGCGGCGCTGACCCGGCCGGCGTCGGGGAGGCCCAGGTCGGTGTAGACGGTCAGGGCGTGCCGCCACGCGCGCCGGGCGCCGGGCCGGTCGCCGGCCGCGGCGCGCAGGCCGGCCAGGCCCTCGTGGGCCACGGCCTCCTGCAGGCGCTCTCCGGTCTCCGTCGCCAGGGCCAGGGCCTCGGCGTAGCGGTCCCGTGCCGCGTCCGGCTCGCCGGCCGCGGCCAGGGCGGCGCCCAGCCCGTTGAGCGCGTCGATCTCGCGGGCGCGGGCGCCGATCTCGCGGAACAGGGCCAGTGCGCGCCGGTCGTGCCCGACCGCCTCGCCGGAGCGGCCCAGGACGAGCAGGGCGCGGGCCAGGTGGTGCAGCGCGTCGGCCTGTCCCGCCGGGTAGCCGATGCCGGCGCAGATCGCGTAGGCCTGCTCGTGGCACTCGAGGGCCCGGTCGGCGGCGCCGGTCTCCTGGCGCAGCAGGCCCAGCGTGTCCAGCGCGTAGGCCTCGCCGTGCCGGGCGCCGAGCTCGCGCAGCAGCACGAGGGCCCGGTCGAGGCCCTCGGCCGCGGCCTCGAGGTCGCCGAACTGCCGGTTGCCGATGCTGATGTGGACGAGCTGGATCGCCTCGCCGAGCCGGTGCCCGGCCGCCCGGAACGTCTCGAGGGCGGCGTACTGGTGCTCCCGGGCGCTCTCGTAGTCGCCGAGGCGCCAGGCGGCGTTGCCGATCAGCTCCTGGCTGCGCCCCACACCGGCGGCGTCACCGGCCGCCCGGAACCGGTCCAGCGCCTCGCGGTGCAGCTCGACGGCGTCGGCGAAGCGGCCGAGCCGCAGGTACACGACGCCGAGATGGTTCAGCGCCGTGGCCTCGGCGGTGGGGTCGCCGAGCTCGCGGGCGGCCGCGCGGGCCCGGGCGTGCAGGTCCTGCGCCTCGGTGTAGTAGCCGAGGTCGAGGTACCGCTGCAGGGTCTTCGCGATGGTGATCGTCTCGGCGGGACGGCCGTGCGCGGCGAGCGCGACGGCGTTGGCCCGCTCGCGGTCCAGCCAGGCCCGGGCGGCGACGACGTGCTCGAACAGGCCGGCCGCCGCGCCCTCCGACTCCCCGGGCAGCACGGTCGCGACGGCGGCCTCCGACTCCCCGGGCAGCACGGTCGCGACGGCGGCCGAGGCCGTGTGCGCGTAGTACTCGATGAGCCGGCCGAGGGCCGCGACCCGCACGTCGTCGGAGTCCTCCTCGGCACAGCGCTCGGCGGCGTAGGCGTGCAGCACGTCGTGCATCGTGAACCGGCCGGGCTCGGGCTCGGTGAGCAGGTGCGCGCCGGTCAGCTCGGCGAGCAGCGGCGCGACCGCCGCCTCGCCGTGACCCGCGAGCCGGGCCGCGCCGGCCGCGCCGAGGTCGGGGCCGGGATGCCGGCCGAGCAGCCGCAGCAGCCGGGCGGCGGCCGGGGTCAGCTGCCGGTACGAGCAGTCGAGCACGGCGCGCACGTCGGTGCCGGGCTCGTCGCCGCGCAGCGCGTCGAGGCGGCCGGCCAGTTCGGCGGCGAGACTCGCCAGCGGCAGGCCCGGCCTGGTCGCGGCCCGCGCGGCGGCCACGGCGAGGGCGAGCGGCAGCCGGGCGCACCGCTCGACGATCGCGTCGACCGCCGCGGCCTCCGCCCGGACCCGCTGCGCGCCCAACCGGCGGGTCAGCAGCGCGCGGGCCTCGTCGGCGGGGAGCAGATCCAGCAGGACCGGCCGGGCCCCCTCGGCCGCGACCAGCCCGGCGAGGCGGTGGCGGCTGGTGACGAGCGCGACGCAGCCGGGCGCGGCCGGGAGCAGCGGGCGGACCTGGTCCGCGTCCCGGGCGTTGTCGAGCAGGACGAGCATCCGCCGTCCGGACAGCAGCGTCCGGTACTGCGCGGCCCGCGCCTCGAGACCGCCCGGCACCCGTCCCGGCGGCAGGCCCAGCGCGGTCAGGAAGCCGTGCAGCGCCTCGGCGGCGGTGACCGCGTCGCCGGTGGGATGGAAGCCGCGAAGGTTGACGTAGAGCTGCCCGTCCGGGAACCGGGCCCGGACCCGGTGCCCCCAGTGCACGGCGAGGGTCGTCTTGCCCACGCCGGCCGTGCCCGACACCACGATGACGGCCGCCGACCCGAGCCGGTCCAGCGCCGCGACGGCCTCCCCGCGCCCGGCGAACGCCTGCAGGTCGACCGGCAGCTGGGCCGGCGCCGGTCGGGCGGGCGGGGCGGTCGGCGGGGCTGCGTGCGGTACAACAGCGGGCTCCTGGCGCAAAACGCGCCGATGGGCGGCCGTCAGGCCGGGGCCCGGGTCGACGCCGAGCTCCGCGACGAGCCGCTGCCGGATGTCCCCGAAGACCGCGAGCGCATCGGCCTGGCGCCCCTCGGCCGCCAGCGCCGCGATGAGCCACGCATGCAGCGGCTCGTGCAGGGGGTGTGCGGCGGCGAGCTCGCGCAGGGCGGGCAGGCAGCGGTGGGCCTGCCCGGCGGCGAGGGCGAGCTCGGCGTGGCGCAGCGCCACCCGCACCCGCTCGTCCACGACGGTGGTGACGAGCGGGTGGTCGCGCAGCTGCGGCACGTCCTCCAGCGGGGCGCCCCGCCACTGCCGGGCGGCCCGCTCCAGCAGCTCGAGGGCCCGCTCGGGCGGCGCGGTCGCGGCCGACCGGGCGTCCCGCCGGAACGCGCCGAGGTCGAGGCGGTCCTCGGCCACGTCGAGCCGGTAGCCGCCCGGCGTGCGATGGATGGCCGGGTCCCCGTCCCGCCCGCCGGGCCGCAGCGCCGACCGCAGCCGGGACAGGTGCGTGTGCAGCGCGCCCGCGGCGTGCGCCGGCCGGCCGCCGTCGTGCAGCAGTTCGAGGAGGTCGGCCAGCGGTACCGCCGCGTTGGCCGACAGCGCGAGCCGCCCGAGCACCGCCCGCCGGGCCCCGCGCCCTACCGGCACCGCCTCGCCGCCGCGCTGCACGACCAGCGGCCCGAGCACCCCGATCCGCACCGGCGCGGCGGCGTCGCCGGCCGGTCCCCCGGCCGGCAGCCCCAGCACCTCCGCGAGCGCCTGGGCCGACCCGCGGTGCGGCCGGCGGGTGCGCCCCTGCTCGAGGTCGCGGATCGCGGCCACGCTGAGCCCGACCCGCTCGGCCAGCTCCCGCTGGCTGAGGCCGGCCGCCACGCGGTGCCGCCGCAGCCGCGCGCCGAAGTCCTCGCCACCCATACGGGCAGGGTACGGGTTTCAACTGCAAGATCACGGAAAGGCCGACCCGTGATGATCGATCGGCACCGCCCTGGACGGGTGCCGCGGCCGATCACGGGGCGGCCGCGGCACCCCCGCTCGCTACCCCGGATTCCGGCCCGGCTGCACCTGCCTGAGCACGACGTGGCCCGGCGCGAGCTCCCCGACCATGGCGAACTCGCAGCGGTCGACCTCGCAGCAGAACCCGAGGTCGCCGGACAGGTCGACGCGCTCCGCCTCGGGCCGCCCGGCGTGGGAACGGGCCTGCTCGGCGGCCCCGGCCATGATCCCCGCGACCAGGTCGGCCGGCTCCGGCGCGGACCCGGCGAGCAGCTCGCCCAGGTACCGCGCACACGCCCAGTCCTCGGCGCTCCGCCCGGTGCACAGCAGCGTCCACGGCGTGCCGGGGTGGTTGTGCGCGATCCACCGCGCGGTGGCGCCGACGTTGACCGCCGACACGGCGAGCAGCGCCGCCGGGTCCGGGCACCGGGCCAGGCCGCGCGTGCCGTTCGAGGTCGCCTGGATCAGCCGCCGCCCGTCGAGCCGCGCCGTCGACAGCTCCAGCGGCGAGTTGCCGAAGTCGAAGTCCGCGGGCTTGAGCCCCCTGGTCTCCCCGACCAGCAGCCGCTCGGGGTACCGCCGCCGCAGCTCGCGACCGGCCTCGACCGACGGCGCGCAGGCGATCTCGGCCACGCCCCGCTCGAAGGCCACCGCGGCCGTCGTGAACGCCCGGATGACATCGATGACGACCACGACCCGCCCGGCCGGGATGTCCGCGTCCATACCCACGATCGACATGACTCCCGATCGTTCGCCACATCGTGCCGGCCGACAAGGCAGTTTCGCGGTCAGGCGGGGGTGGCGAGGGCCAGGGCCATGGCGAGGGCGCCGACCAGCGGCGCGTCGTCGGCGAAGGTGGCGGCCCGCAGGTCCGGCGGGAACGGGACCGAGCGGGTGAGGGCGGTCGCGATCCGCGGGAGGATGTGCCCGGCCGCGCCCATCAGACCGCCGCCGATGACGACCCGCTCCGGGTCGAACGTGACACACAGATTCGCGATGGTACGGGAAAGCGTGTCCACGGCGCCGTCGAGCAGGGCGGCGACCGGGGGAACGCGGCGCTGGCTGAACAGCTCGGCGGCGGTCACCGGGCGGCCCAGCAGCGCCGAGCCGCGGCGGGCCAGGGCGCTGCCGGAGACGGACTCCTCCAGCGGGGCGTGGCCGTCGGCGAACGCCGGGGCGTCGGCGGAGTCGCGGAGGTAGGCGATCTCGCCCGCCGCGCCGTGGGCGCCGGGCAGGACCCGGCCGCCGGCCACGAGCGCGGCGGCCAGGCCGGTGCCGAGGTTGACGTACAGGCCGACGTCGACGCCGCGCAGGGCGCCCCAGCGCAGTTCGGCGGCGGCGCCGGCGTTGACGTCGTTGTCGATCGCGACCGGGGTGGCGCCGAACTCGGTGCGCAGGAGTTCGGGGAGGGGCAGGCCGTCCCAGCCGGGGACGTTCGGGGCCAGGCGGATGACGTCGTCGCGCAGCACGCCGAAGGTCGAGACGCCCACCGCCGCCGGGGTGCCGATCAGTTCCCGGGCGGCGATCAGGGTGCGTTCGACGACCTTCAACGCACCCTGGGTACCCCGCGTCGGCAGCCGGGTCGTGCTGCGCGGGCGGGCGTCGAGGGCGTCGGCGGCCGCGGTACCCAGGGCGACCTTCGTGCCGCCGAAGTCGATGGCCAGGACCTCGGGCTTCACCGGGGCCGGCCGCGGCGGGCGAGGGAGTCGATCGCCACGGCGACGGCCAGGACCACGGCGGTGACCATGTAGCGCACCGAGGAGTCGACGTTGAGCAGCAGCATGCCGTTGGTGATGGACTGGATCACGAGGATGCCCAGCAGCGCGGCGAAGGCGCGGCCGCGGCCGCCGAACAGCGACGTGCCGCCGATGACCGCCGCGGCGATCGCCATGAGCAGGGTGTCGCTGCCGCCGGAGCTCTGGTTGACGGCGGCGAGGCGGCTGGCGGCCAGGATCCCGCCGAACGCGGCGAGGGTGGACGCGGCCATGAAGGCCAGCAGGCGGATCCGCGTGACGTTGATGCCGGCCCGGCGCGCGGCCTCGGCGTTGCCGCCGACCGCGTACATGTGGCGGCCGAAGACGGTGTGCCGCAGGACCAGATCCAGGCCCACGACGAGCGTGCCGAAGAGCACCAGCAGCAGCGGTACTCCACGATCGGCCGACAGCACCAGCACCGCTCCGGCGAGGGCGGCGGCGAGCGCGGTGAGCCGCACCGCGAGCCACCGGCCGGAGGTGACCGGCAGGTCGGCGGCGCGGCGCAGCCTCCTTTCGACCATCGAGCCGGCGGTCCAGCCCGCGACGACGAGCGCGGCCAGCAGCCAGCCGGCCCACGGCGGCAGCCAGGTGTCGCTGAGCCGGGCGAGCAGGCCCTCGAACGGCAGGTTGATGGTGCCGCCGCGGCCCAGCAGGTACAGCATCAGCCCCTGCCAGCCGATCAGGCCGGCGAGCGTGACCACGAAGGAGGGCATGCCCAGCTTGGTGAACATCCAGCCGTGCAGCAGGCCGATCAGCGCGGCGCCGGCGAGGGCGGCGGCGACCGCGAGCAGCGGGGGCCAGCCGTGGTGCACGTACAGGATGGTCATGGCCACGGCGCTCAGGCCGCTGACCGAGCCGGCCGACAGGTCGATCTCGCCGAGCAGGATCACCATGATGACGCCGAGCGAGATGGTGCCCGTGGCCGCCATCTGCAGGGCCAGGTTGGTGAGGTTCTCCGCGGACAGGAAGCGATCGTTGAGCGAGCCGAACACGGCGGCGATGACGACCAGGCCGCCGACGACCGGCCACGCCCCGAGGTCGGTGCGGAGCAGCCCCTTCACGCGGCACCTCCGGTGATCGCGGCGACGACGGTCTCGGGGGTGACGTCCGCCGTGCGGAACTCGCCCGCGTTGCGGCCCAGCCGGAGCACGGCGATCCGGTCGCTGACCGCCCGGACGTCGGCGAGGTTGTGGGAGATGACCAGCACCGCCAAACCCCGGTCGCGCAGGCGCCGGATCAGGTCGAGCACCTGGGCCGTCTGCTCGACGCCGAGGGCGGCGGTCGGCTCGTCGAGGATGACGACGCGCGGCTCGCCGATGAGGGCGCGGGCGATGGCGACGGACTGGCGCTGGCCGCCGGAGAGCGCGGCGACGGGCACCCGGATGTCGCGGATGCGAACGTCCAATGAGGACAGCAGGTCGCGGGCCGCGCGTTCCATCCGGATGTGGCTGAGCACGCTCCAGCGGCGCCGTTCCGCGCCGAGGAACAGGTTGCCGACGACGTCGAGGTTCTCGCAGAGCGCGAGATCCTGGTGGACGGTCGACACGCCGAGCCGCTGCGCGTCGTGCGGGCCGGCGATGCGGACCGGGTGCCCGTCCTGCTCGATCACGCCGCCGTCCGCGGTGACGACGCCGGACAGCACCTTGACGAGGCTCGACTTGCCGGCGCCGTTGTCGCCGACCAGGGCCACCACCTCGCCGGGCGGCAGGTCCAGGCTCACCCCGTCCAGAGCCTGGACCGCACCGTACCGCTTGCTGATGTTCGAAGCGGTCAGCACTACTGGATTCCCGCCTTGGTGCACGCCGGTACGACGGGGCCGGTGCAGATCTCCGCCGCCTTGTAGAACCCGTCCTTGACGATCGTGTCCTTGATCCGGTCCGCGGTGACCGCGATCGGGTCGAGCAGGAACGCCGGGATGTCGGCCGTGCCGTTGGCGACCTTCGTGGGCGCGGCCGGCTTCTCGCCCTTGGCCAGCGCGACCGCCAGCACGGCGGACTGCTCGGCCTCCGCGCGGATGTCGAGATAGATGGTCATGTACTGCTCGCCGGTCAGGATCCGCTGCACCGCCGCGAGTTCCGCGTCCTGGCCGGTGATCGGCGGCAGCGCCGGATAGCCGGCCCGCTTCATCGCCGCGATCGCGCCGCCGGCCATGCCGTCGTTGGCCGACAGCACCCCGATGACGGTGTCCCGGCCGAGCGCGGTGATGGCCTGCTCCATCTCCTGCTGGGCCTTGTCGGGGCTCCAGTCGGGGGTGTCGAACTCGCGGCCGATCTGGACCTTGCCGTCCAGGACCTTGTGCGCGCCGGTCTTGTAGTCGGCCGAGCTGGGGTCGGTCGGGGCGCCGTTGATCATGACGATCTTGCCCTTGTCCGTCGTGCCGGCCTTGGTGAGCGCGTCCAGGAGGGCCTGGCCCTGCATCTCGCCGACCCGCACGTTGTTGAAGGAGACGTAGTACTCGTAGCTGATCTCGGAGATCAGCCGGTCGTACGCGATGACCGGGACCTTCTTCTGCTTGGCCTGGTTGACCAGCGAGGCCACCGCACTGGCGTCCACGGCGTCGAGCACCAGCACGTCGGCGCCCTGGGCCAGCGCGGCCTCGACCTGCTGCTGCTGCTTCGCGGCGTCCTGGTCGGCGTTGGCGTAGAGCAGCTTGCAATCCGCGCACAGGGCCTTCACCTTGGCCTCGAACAGCGGCCGGTCGAACGCCTCGTAGCGGGTCGTCTTGGACTCCGGCAGGAACAGCGCGATCGTCGGCGCGTCCCCGCCGCCGGACTTGCCGCCGGTGCTGCCGCCACACCCGCTGACGATGGTGGCCGCGACGGCCACGACTGCGACGAACCATCTTGCGTTCACGGAGGGCACCTTTCCTCGGAGGTACTGCGAGCATGTTCGACCACCCGCCCGGCATTTGGCAATGTCCTTTACGAAATTGATGAAGGACCCTTCCGAAGTTGATATGGCAGGCTGGTGCGCGTGCAGATCACGACCACCGCCAGCACGACCAGCGTGTTGCGGGTGATGAACGAGCGCGCCGTCTTCGCCGAGACCTTCCGGCTGGGCAAGGTGTCGCGCCCGGAGCTCGCCCAGCACACCGGCCTGTCCAAGCCGACCGTGGCCGTGGCGCTCACCAACCTCGAGCGCGCCGGGCTGCTGCGCCGGGTCGGCACCCGCGCCGGCGCCGCGGGCCGCTCGGCGATGCTGTACGAGGTGCGGCCCGAGGCGGGCTGGGTCCTCGCCGTCGACGTCGGGCGCTCCTACGTCCGCGTCGGCCTGGCCGACCTGGTCGGCACGATCGTGGCGCGCAAGGACGAGCCGTCGCGGGGTACCCGCGCCCGGGACCTCGTCGTGCAGCTCACCCGCCTCGCCGAGGAGCTCGCCGGCCGGGCCGGCATCACCCGCGACGACATCACGCTCGCCGTGTTCGGCACCCCCGGCATCCACGACAAGGCCACCGGCGCCCTGCACCTGGCGCCCAACCTCCCCGGCTGGGACCGCCGCGGCAGCGTCAAGCGGCTCGCGGGCATCGCCGGTGCGACGTACGTGGTGGAGAACGACGTCGACCTGGCCGCGGTGGGCGAGGCGACCTACGGTCTCGGCCGGGGCGTCCGGCACTTCGTCTACGTCTCCATCGGCACCGGTACCGGCATGGGCATCATCATCGACGGCCGCCTGTACCGCGGCTTCCGGGGCGCGGCCGGCGAGATCGGCTACCTGCCGATCGGCGAGGGCGACCCGCTGCTCGAGAAGCCCGCCGCCCGCCCGCGCGGCATGTTCGAGTCGGTGGCCTCCGCCGACGGCATCGTGGGCGTGGCCAGGCGGCTCGGCCTGCCCGACGCGCTCACCGCGAAGGACGTCTTCGACGCCGCCCGCGCCGGCGACGAGACCGCCCGGCTGGCCGTGTCCCGCGAGGTCGACCACGTCAGCCACGCCCTGGCCGGCATCACCGCCGTGCTCGACCCGGAGCTGGTGGTCCTCGGCGGCGGCGTCGGCAGCCAGCTCGGCGACCTGTTCACCGGCCCGCTCACCGAACGGCTGCGCACGCTCGTCGCGCTGCGGCCGCCCCGGATCGAGGTCTCCACCCTCGGGCCCGACGCCGTCCTGCTGGGCGCGCTCGCCATCGGCCTCGCCGAGGCCCGCACCCTGGTCCTGGACCGCACCGCGCCGGCCCGCTGAGTTTGTTGGTGCCGCTGTGGGTGTGCGTCTTTTGCTCCCACCGCCGGCGCGGTTCAGGTCCCGGCCGGTGGGTAGGCGGCGCCGTATGGCCGTGGGTCTCGGAGCGCTCGGCGACGCCGCCGTGGCGGCGGGGAAGGCGCTGGCGCTCTTCGTCGTCGCCGCGGTCGCGTTGCGGCTCTCGCAGCGGCGGACGCTGGCCGGCCTCGCCCCGTTCGACTGGGTGGTGGCGGCCGCGGTGGGTGCGATCATCGGCCGTACGGCGACCGCCCGCGACACCGCCTGGACCACCGGAGCGGCGGCCCTGCTGGCGCTGCTCGCCGCGCACGGCGTCGTCGCGCGGCTGCGGTTCGCCGCGCCGTTGCGCCGGCTGATCGACCCGCCGCTGCAGGTCCTGGTCCGGGACGGGCGCGTCGACCACCGGGCGCTGCGCCGCTGCGGTCTCACCGCCGAAGATCTCGACGCCGCCCTGCGCAGCCACGGTCACGCCGACGTGAGCACGGTCCGGCTGGCCGTCTTCGAGGCACCGGGCGGGATCTCGGTGCTCTGACCTCTACGCGCAGGCGATGTTCGCGATGGCGTAGTTGTCGCTGCTCAGGACCACGAGCTCGGTGCGGTCGGGGTAGAACGGCAGCGTCGTACGGTCGCCGGTCCACGGCTGGCCGCTGCGGTCGTAGGTGACGACCCAGATCTCGCCCGGGCGGGCCTTGAACGGGCTCAGGTGCCGCGACTCGCCCATGTGGCCGTAGTCGTAGGTCATCTCGAACGTGTCGCACGGGCCGTCGATGCGGTCCGCGGCGCTCGTGCCCGAGGCCGAGCTGTCGCCGGGTCCCTGCTCGCGCTGGGACCGGATCTCCGAGTAGCCGTCGGCGTCGCTCAGCTTCGTGGGCGGCCACTCGCACCCCTTGAACACCCAGCTGCCCGTGTCGCTGTGGGTGCTCTCCTTCGCCTTGGCCATCGAGTGGTGCTGCTCGCACGCCGTCACCTTCGCGGCCGCCTCCGCCCGCTGGTCGTCGGCGGATGCGGCGGGAGCGCCCTGGCCCGGCGTGGGGCTCTGGCTCTGCCCGTTGTCCGTCGGCTTGCCCTGCCACGGCTCGGTGATGATCAGGACCGTGGCCAGCGCGATCACGATCACCGCGGCGGCGGTCAGCACCCAGCGGAGCGGGAAGGCGGCCTGGCGGCTCTGGGCGGCGGGCACCACTGACACCGGTGCGACGGGTGGGGCCGAGATCGGCAGGGCCGGCATCTCGACCGACACCGGCATGGCGGGCGGTGCTGAGACCGGGCCCGTCATGGGGGCCGTCATCGGACCCGTCACGGGGCCCGTCGCCGGGGTCGTCACGGTCGCCAGGTGGTAGTGCAGGGTGCCCCCGGCCACGATGAGCTCGGGCTGCTCGATCACGGTCGGCGCGACGCCGAGGGCCTGATGCAGCAGCGTGGGCGCCAGGGACATCCGGCTGGAGCCGCCGACCAGGAACACCGCGGCGACGTCGGCAGGCCCGATGCCCGCGTTGCGCACGGCCAGCCGGGTCGTGGTCACGGTCCGCTCCAGCAGCGGCCCGGCCAGGTGGTCGAGCTGCTCCCGGCCGAGGACCGCCTCCACCTCGAGGATCGGCACGAAGATCGTGGCCATGGCGGTACGCGACAGCGCCTCCTTCCCGGCCCGCACGTCGTCCCAGAACGCCCGGGACGCCCGCCGGTCGGCCGGGAGCTGCGGTGCGGTCAGCCGCTGCCAGGCGTCGGGCCGGCCCGCCCCGTAGGTCGCCCCGAGATGGGCCACGATCGCCGCGTCGATGTCGAGCCCGCCCGCGTCGTTGAGCCCCTCCTCCGCGAGCACCTCGAACCCGCCGGCGGTACGCCGCACGACCGAGGCGTCGAAGGTCCCGGCCCCGAAGTCGTACACCACCAGGCAGCGGCCCGGCGCCACCTCGTTCCGCATGGCGTACACGTAGAACGAGGCCGCCGAGACCGGCTCGGCCACCAATCCCGCCGGCGGCAGCCCGGCCCTCGCCGCGGCGTCGAGCAGCACCTGCCGCCGCCGCCCGCCCCAGCCCGCGGGATGGGTGAGCACGGCCCGGTCGACCGCCGCCCCGGCGACCCGCACCGCCTCGCCGTGCACCCGGCGCAGTACCGCGGCGATCGCGTCGACGACAGGCACCGCCCGGTCGCCGAGCAGCAGCTCACCCTCGTCGATGCGGGACTTCGGGTGCCCCTCGAACCACTCCGGCCGGCTCCGCGAGGCCTGCACGGCGTCGCGGCCCACGATCAGCTCGCCGCTCGCCGCGAGGCACACCGCCGAGGGCAGCAGCGGCGTCTCCCCGAACAACAGCGGCGTGGCCCGCCCGTCGTTCAGCCCGACCACCGCGACCGTCGAGGAGGTGCCGAAGTCGATACCCAGCGTCACCATGGCCGGCTCACACCACCCGTACTCAGCACGTTCCCACCCTACGGCTCGCACCCGATTCGACCCGGCGCGTCACCATACGCAGCCGCGGTGTATCGAGCACATCGGGAAAACGCCCTACCCCCTGCCGCCGACCGCGCGGGGCCGGGCCTAGGAACTTCGGCCGACGGCAGCGGGCCGTCCGGGCTGAGTCTTCGCGGCCTCGGGTCCTCGCCGCCGCCGGTCCTCGCCGCCGCCGGTCCTCGCCGCCGCCGGTCCTCGCCGCCGCTGTTCAGCCCCGCCGCTCGCCGCCGCCGGCGTTTTCGCCCCGCTGCTCGCCGCCGCCGGCATTTTCGCCCCGCTGCTCGCCGCGGCCGGCGTTTTCGTCCCGCTGCTCGCCGCCGGCGGACTCGATGTCGTACATGCGGACGAACAGCTGGTACGCCTCGTCGACCTCGGCCGGTGGGGCGCCGGCGAGCAGGTCGAGCAGCAGGCCGCGGGAGGCCGCGACGCCCAGGCGCAGGGCGGCGCGGTCGGGCTCCAGGCCCATCTGCCGCGCCACCGCCGACGCGTCGTCCAGCCAGGTCGTGGTCAGGCCCTCCAGCAGCGGGCCGGTGTCCTTCGCGCCGCGGGCGGCCAGCGCGAACACCTCGAAGAACAGCCGCACGAACGGGCGCAGCTGCGGGCTGGACACCTGCCGCCACAGCCCGGTCATCACGTCGCGCGGGTCGCCCCCGGCCAGGTCCGCCATCGACGCGCGCTGCTGGGCCTCGATCGCCGTGACGATGGCGGCCAGGAGCCCCTCGCGGGAGCCGAAGTGGTACAGCAGCATGCGGTGGCTCGTCCCGGCGCTCGCCGCGATCTCCCGGAGGCTGCGGTCGGCGAGGCCGTCGCGGGCGACCGCCTCGATGACCCGGGCCAGCAGCGCGTCCCGCGACTCTCGTTCCATGTACCAAATGGTACAGTGGGCGCATGCTTCGAGAACACAGCACCCTCGTCGACGCCGCGCCGGCTGTGGTCTGGCGCCTGACCACCGATGTCGAGCGGTGGCCCACCTTCATGCCCACGGTGCAGGCGGTGACCCCGCTCGATCCCCCGCCGTCGCAGGTCGGCGGGTCCGCCCGGGTGAAGCAGCCCGGCCAGTCCGCGGCCGTGTGGACGGTGACCCGGTTCGAGCCGATGACCGAGTTCACCTGGGAGACCCGGCGGATGGGAATGCGCATGGTCGGCCGGCACCGCCTCGCACCCGAGGCCGGCGGCACCCGCAACACGCTGTCCATCGAGGTCCACGGGGCCGGGGCCGGGCTGTTCGCGGTGCTCTTCGGTGGCCTGATCGCCCGGGTCCTGCGGCAGGAGAACGAGGCCTTCCAACGCGCCGCCGGCCAGGTCGCGGCCTGATCGACCGGCGACCGACCGCCGCCGCGAGGCCGGCGCAGCCACCGCGAGGCCGGCCCAGCCACCGCGAGGCCGGCGCAGCCGCCGCGAGGCCGGGATCAGCAGGGCCGCGGCGGCGGCGAGCAGCACCCCGAGCGGCGGCAGGATGTCCGGCACCCCGCCGCCGCCCACTTCAGCCGGCGTGTCCAGTCACATCGGCATCGCCATGCCCTCAGCGAACGCCGGTCGCCGGCACGGAACCGGGTCAAACGGCGCGCCCGGCGAACACCGCGGCCACGAGTCGCTGCGTCACCTGCTGGAACGGCACGGCCAGGGTCATCTCGGCGTCGTCGACGTAGTTCAGCGCCGCCGTCAGGGTCGTGGCCGCGTCGGGCGTGCTGTACATCAGCGCGGCGTGCCCGGCGGTACCGCCGTTGTGGGTGATGAGCTTCCCGCCGCCCGGCGCGTCCTGGACGAACACGCCGAGGCCGTAGCCGACCTTCGCCTCCGGCGCGCACATCTCGGCCACCAGCGGCGCCGGCAGCAGGCGCCCGTCCAGCAGCGCGGCGATGAACGTCTGCAGGTCGGCGGTGGTCGAGATCAGGTCGCCGCCGCTGGAGATCCACGAGGGGTCGTGCCGGGTGACGTCGATGGTCCGGCCGTCGTACCGGTAGTACCCGTGCGCGTGCGGCTCCGCGATCTCCGGCCCGCTCGGCGCCAGCGTTCCCGACAGCCCGAGGGGCTCGACGATCCGGCCCCGCAGCTCCTCGGCGTACGGGTTGCCGGTGAGCCGCTCGATGAGCAGCCGGAGCAGCACGTAGTTGGTGTTCGCGTAACTCCAGTCGGTGCCCGGCGCGAACCGGGCGGGCCTGGCCAGCGCGAACCGCACGAGCTCCTCCGGCGCGTGGGCCTGGAACCGGCTCTCCGCCCACGCGCGGCCCTGCGACAGCGGGTTCGGCATCCCCGTCACGACGGTGCCGTCCTCGTAGTACTCGCCGGTGAAGTTGAAGATGCCGCTCGTGTGCTGCAGCAGCATCCGAACCGTGATCCGCTCGTCGAGGCCGAACTCCGGCAGGTGGGCGGCGACCGCGTCGTCCAGGCCGGCCCGCCCCTCGCCGACGAGCTGCAGCACGATCGCCGCGGTGAAGGTCTTCGTGTTGCTCCCGATCCGGTGGTACCCGTCGAGCGTGGGCCTGATCTCGCCGCCCAGCTCGCTCGCCCCGGCGGTGCCGGACCACTCGCCCCGCGCGTCGCGCACCCGCAGCTGTACCCCGATGAAGCCCGAACCGACGCACTCGTCGATGATCTGCTGCAACTCGTCCCGCTCAATGTTCTGTGTCATGCGAGCAACGGTGCCGGTCAGCGCTGTCACGCCCCTGACAGCATGCGGACACGCCCGGCCGCCGCACGTCACCCGCGTGGCGGCGCCGCGCCGTCGACGGGCCGGCGGGCGGCTCAGCCACAGGCGGACAGCCCACCGCCAGTCGTGCGGACAACGCCGGACCACGCCGACAAGCAGCGCCGCGGGCACCGGCAGCAGACACATCACCGAGCCGTGGGCGAGCAACGCCACGGCGACCGCGGCGCGGCGAGGCCCCGGACGCACACCGGCCCCGGACCGCGGTGGGCTGCCCCCGGAGGAGGGCGGCGCAGCGGGCCGGGGCCGTCAGGCGAGTGCGCGCGTCAGCGCCGGTCGGCGGCCTCGTCGGCCGTGGCCGCCGGGGCGGCCTCCTCCTCGTCGTCTTCCTCGTCGTCCTCGGGGAGGTCGTCCTCCAGGTCGGCGAAGGCGTGCTCGTCGAGGCGGTCCACCACGCGGTCGGCGGCGGCGAGGGCGAACGGGCCGGCGCCGTCGTTGTCCTCGTAGGTCTCCGGGTCGAGCGGGGTCTCGACCTCGGCCACGATCACCACGCCGTCGAGGGACTCGAGCTCCGGGATGTCCAGGGCGCCCAGCGAGCCGTCGCCCGCCTGCATGAGCTCCAGGACGGCCTCGCCGACGGTCTCGACCGCGGCGCTGTCGCCGTCGCCGGGGTTGGCGCGGCGGGCCGCCTCGGCCACGGCGAGCAGGGCGCCGACGCTCGGGATGCGGTAGTCGCGGCGCTGGCGGACCGAGATCACCCGCGGGTGCGGGTCCTCGGCGTCGGCGCCGTCCACGATGCCGACGCCGAACTGGCGGTCGGCCTCCTCCGGGTCGATCGCCTCGACGTCCCACGGGGTGACCTCGCCGAACTCGTCGAGCAGCAGCTCGTCGTAGCTGTTGGAGGCGTTGTTGAGCTCCACATAGGCGCGCCACACCTCGTCGTCGTCGGCCCGCCCGTTGGCGGCCTTGACCGCGGCAAGGTGCTCGCGGGCCGCCGCGATCACGCGCTCGAGCGCGGCGTCAAGCTCCGCGTGCCGGTCGGTCATGATGGGATCCCCCTGATGAAGATGAATTAGGACTGCTGCAGGAACCGGTCGAGCACTCGCACGCCGAACTGTAGTCCCTCCACGGGTACGCGCTCGTCAATGCCGTGGAACAACGCGCCGAAGTTCAGGTCGGCCGGCAGGCGCACCGGGGAGAAGCCGAAGCAGCGAATGCCCAGCTTGGCGAACTGCTTGGCATCGGTACCCCCACTGAGCATGTACGGCACCGCGATCGCCCCTGGGTCCTCCGCCCGCAGCGCCGAGGACATGGCCGCCACCAGCGCTCCGTCGAACGTGGTCTCGATCGCGGGCTGGCGGTGGATGTACTCGAGCTCGATGTCCGGCCCGACGATCCGGCGCAGCTCCTCCTCGAACAGTTCGGACTGCCCGGGCAGCGTCCGGCAGTCGATCGTCGCGGAGGCCCGCCCGGGGATCACGTTGTCCTTGTACCCCGCGGCGAGCCGGGTCGGGTTCGCCGTGTTCCGCAGCGTCGCACCGATGATCATCGCGATCGGCCCGATCTTGCCGACGGCCTGCTCGGGGTCGTCGAGGTCGAGCTCGATGCCGAGGATCTGCGACACCTGCTCCAGGAACGCCCGCACGGTCGGCGTGAGCACCACCGGGAAGCGGTGCGTGCCGACCCGCGCGACCGCCTCGGCCAGCGCCGTCACCGCGTTGTCGTCGTTGATCATCGAGCCGTGCCCGGGCCGGCCCTTGGCGTGCAGGCGCAGCCAGTCGATGCCCTTCTGCGCGGTCTCGATGAGGTAGAGCCGCTGGTCGCCGCCCACGCTGACGCTGAACCCGCCGACCTCGCCGATCGCCTCGGTGACCCCCTCGAAGTGCTCCGGGTGCCGCTCGACCAGGTACTGCGCCCCGTACGTGCTCCCCGCCTCCTCGTCGGCGACGAACGCCAGCACCACGTCGCGGGGAGGCTTGCGGCCCTCGCGCTTCATCTGCCGTACGAGCGCCAGGACCATCGCGTCGAAGTCCTTCATGTCGACGGCGCCCCGGCCCCAGAGGTAGCCGTCCTTGACCTCGCCGCCGAAGGGGTCGACCGACCATTCCGACGCATCAGCCGGTACCACATCCAGATGGCCGTGGATCAACAGCGCTTCCCGCCCCGGGTCCGCGCCCTCGAACCTGGCCACGACGCTGGCCCGGCCCGGCTCGCTCTCGTAGATCTCCGGCTGGAACCCGACCTCGGCGAGCTTCTCCGCCACGTACTCCGCGGCGACCCGTTCCCCGGCGCTCGTGTCGAGGTCACCGGTGTTGGTGGTGTCGATGCGGATCAGGTCCCGGCAGATTTCGATGACCTCGTCGGTGGCGTCCATGAGGAAGTCATATCAGGCGCCACCGACAGTTTTGGCGGTGGTCCGGCGACGACTACCGAGTGTCGCCGCCGGATCACCCTGCGAATCACCAGCCGAAGCCGGCCGCGTACGTTATGGAGGCCAGGACCGTCTGCCCGGCCGCATTCGGATGGAAGTAGTCCCAGGTCGAGACCTGTGACAGGACGAACTGGTAGCCGAAGACCGCCCCGCCGTCGTACTTGCAGTTCGCCCCGTAGGCGGCGCAGGCTGAGGCCAGCTGTGCGTTGAAGTCGACGACCCGCTGCCGCACCCGGTCGCGCCGGGCGGTGTCGGCGGACGACGTCGACGAGGGGTTGGCGAGCATCGACTGGCAGACGCCGAAGAGCGACCAGACGGTACGAGCGGATCCGTTGGCACTTCCCACCTGCCAGAGCCGCTTCAGGTCGGGAATGCTCACCAGCAGGATCTTGGCGTTCGGCAGCCCGGCCTTCAGCGTGCCCAGCGCGGAGTCGAGCGACGCCCGGAACGCGGCGACACTGGTCATCGACGCCTCCGAGCTGGTGCAGGCGTCGTTGGCCCCGATCAGGATCGTGACGTAGGCCGCGCCCTGGCTCACCGCGGTGCCGGCCTGCCCGGGCATGTCGGCGACCTTGGCCCCCGACTTGGCATCGTTGAAGTTCTTGCCGTTGATCGCCGGATTCACCGCCCGGATGCGCAGGTAGTGGCTGTTCACGGCGGAGTCGGAACCGGTACTGAAGGATCGGCTCGGGCAGTCGACATACCAGCCGCAGGCGTTGAACCCGCGGGAGATCGAGTCGCCCATCGAGGCGATGGAGCCGGGCGGCGGGCCCGGAGCCGCGGCGGCCGGGACGGCGGTCCCCAGCTGCGCGGCGAACATCACGGCGGCGGTGAGTGCGGCGAGGGTGGCGGCTCCTCGCCAGGTCAGTGCCATGGCGGCCCCTTTTATTGATAGATGTGCATGCGATGGTACTGGCGGGTAACCGGCCGTTTCAAGACTTCAGCGCCCGGGTAACCGCCTGCCCGTGAGCGGACTGCCACCCTTGCCACCCATCGACGGCGACGCGACCGGCCGCAGCATGATCGACCTGCTCGACGAGGAACACGAGCAGCTCGACCGCCTGTGCGCCCGCGCCGAGACCGAACCCGCAGCCTCCGACGTCCTGGTGGCGACCCTCGCGCGCCACTTGTCGGCCGAGGAGCAATACCTCTATCCAGCTGTTTCGTCGGTACTGCCGGCAGGCGCCACCATCGCCTCCCGCGAACTGGCCGCCGACGCAGAACTCCTGGTGGCCCTGCGCCGCCTGCACACCAACGCCGATCGCTCGTCGTTGCGGACGGTCACCGAACACGTGCGCGAGCACACCCACCGCACCGCCGGGGAGCTGTTCCCGGCCCTGCGCTCGCGGTGCACCGAGGAGCAACTCGTACGCCTGGGCAACCGCGTGGAGATCGCTCGCTCGGCCGCGCCCACCCGCCCCCACCCCGGCACCCCGTCCACCCCGCCGCTGAACAAACTCGTGGACCCGGCCCTGGGCGTCGTGGACAAGGTCATGGACGCGCTGACCCGCCGTACAACCTGGGAAGAAGATCTTTAAAACCCGACGTTTATCGATCACCGAACCCTGGGTAAACCCCTCGCAGACGCGCAGCGGCCGGCTCCCCCCTCCGGCCGCTGCGGCGCGTCGACCCCCCGATTTCTCAAGATCGGCGGGGACCGTGTAACGTATCGCGTGGCCGTTGGGCACGGGGTCTTCGGACGCCGAGTACAATGGTCCAGCCGGTCGAAGTGGCGGAATGGCAGACGCGCTAGCTTGAGGTGCTAGTGCCCTTTATCGGGCGTGGGGGTTCAAGTCCCCCCTTCGACACAAACCCGCACGCGCAGATATTTTGCGCAAATGGGTCACGCCGGTTCGAGCGTGCGCTCCATCTTCGTGCAGAGCACGACGACTTCCTGCCGTTTTAGGTGTTCGGCGAGCTGCCGACCGGACGGATCCCCGCTGCGCGCCGGGATCATGTCCCGCAGGAGCTCGATGAGCCCGTCTTCGCGGACGTAGCCGGTAGCGGTGCGCCATACCCCGCCTGGCCGACGATCCGGCAGAGAGCTGCTGCACCTCGGGCCCGGCTGCCGTCTCCATCACCACCCACGTGACGAGGACCAGCTACCCGAACTGCGCCGCCGGCACCGATCCGGCCCGGCGCCCCGGCTGCCTCCCCCGCAACAGCACCCGCCTCCCAGGAGATCAGCACCCGCGCCCTGTTGCAGCGCTTCACCCTGCCCGCCTCACAGCGGAGCATCGTCGGGCTGGTGGCGCACACCGCCGGTTCTCCGCGTTGGACCGCCCGGCGCCCCGTCCCGGGAAGCCACATTTTCGCAGGTGGACGGTGGTTCAACGTCCCACCGTCCCAAGTGTGCGCCACGGGCTGGTCCGCGGCCGCGCGGCCATGCCACGATCCCTGCCGCCGGGCCATGCAGGGAAATCCGGTCCGGACCAAAGCGCCAGTTGGCGCCACGCCCATCATCTCCGCCCTGCCGTCTTACGCGCCGTCACAATTTGTGACAACCCGCCGAACTGGGCGAATCGGCGGGACGGCGACGGACGGTGAGCACGGGCGTGGTCCGGCAACTGTCCACCGACACGTGGAGCTACCCAATGACCGACGCCGTACCCGACGAAGTCGATCCGACCGTTCAACCGCCCGTGGCCGTGCCGTATCTGCTGGCGATGCCCGACGGCGACGGCCGGCCGCAGCCGGCCGCCTGGCCCGGCACCTCCGCGGGGCAGACGACGTGGGCGATTCCGGTGACGGTTCCCGCGGGAACCCCGGGATTCGCCGTGTTCGTGCCGCTGGTCCCGGGCGCGGCGGCGGCCAAGCCTGTCGAGGGCATGACGGCTGCGCCCGTTGAGCCCGAGCCGGTCACGCCCGTTGTGGTCACGGCCGCCGCGCCTGTTGAGGACCTGCCCGACTACGAGCTCGACGAAGACAAGAAAGACGACGAGGAAGACGACGAGGAGACTGTCGCACCGCCGCTGGTGCAGCAGCAGTCGGGAACACCGCCGGCTGACGCGCCCTTCCCGCCGAATCCTGGGATGCCCCCGTTCGGGCCCTATCAGACCGTTCCGCGGCTCATGCCGCCGCCACGACCGCTGCCACCCGGGTTCCTGGAAGCACGTTGGCCCGGGCCGAGGCCCGCGAGCGGCTGGCGCGTACCGGTCGCCGTGCTCGCCGGTGGACTCGTCGCTGCGATCGTCCTGCCCGGCATGCGGGTCGGCGTCGGCTGGTTCCTCGGCGGGTTCGCGCTCGTCGCCGCGGTCATCGCCGGCATCTGGCCGGCCGCCGTCGCGCTGCCGAAGGCCGATCGTGCGATGCGGGCGGTCTGGGCCGGCTCCGCGGTCGTCCTGCTGTCGGTGCTGGCGTTCCGCAACGCCTGGTGGCTCGTCACGTTCTGTGTGCTGGGAGCGCTCGGCTGCGCCGCGTTGGCCATCGTCGGCGGCCATCGCGTCCGCTCCATAATGTTCAGCCTCGTGGCGGCGCCGTTCGCGGCCCTGCGCGGCATCCCGTGGGTGGCCAAGCACCTCAGTGTCACCGGTGACCGGCACGGCAAGCCCCGCCGCACCCAGCGCGTCGTCTGGTCGGTCATCATCACGGCCCTGTTCGTGCTGGTCTTCGGCGCGCTGCTCTCCTCCGCCGACGCCGCGTTCTCGCAGGTACTCTCCGCCGTCATCCCAACGGTCAGCGCCGGCCGCGTGTTCCTGTTCGTCCTGTGCGCGCTGATCGCCGTCGCGGCCGTCTACACCGTTGCCGCGCCGCCGGACCTGTCCACCATCGACAAGCCGGGCACCGCTCGGCTGGGCCGCCTGGAGTGGGGGCTGCCGATCGGGGCACTGGTCCTGCTGTACAGCGGCTTCGTCGTCGTGCAGGCCACCGTCCTGTTCGGCGGCCGGCACCACGTACTGCAGACCGCCGGCCTCACCTACGCCGAATACGCCCGCAGCGGCTTCTGGCAGCTGGCGACCGTCACCGTGCTGACGATCGCCGTGCTGGGCGGCGTGACCCGCTGGGCCGGCCGCGAGGACCGAGCCGACCGCATCCTGCTACGCACGCTGCTCGGCCTGCTCTCGTCGCTGAGCATCGTGATCGTGGTGTCGGCGCTGTCCCGCATGTACGCCTACCAGAAGGTTTACAGCTTCACCGGCGAGCGCATCTTCGTGATGGCATTCGAACTGCTCCTCGGCACCGTGTTCATCATGATCATGGCGGCCGGCATCCGGTGGCGCGGCGCCTGGATTCCGTCGACGGTCGTCGGTCTCTCGGTCGTCATGCTGCTCACCCTCGCGGTGCTCAACCCGGAGGACTACGCGGCCCGCCGCAACATCGCGCGCTACCAGGAGACCGGCAAGATCGACGCCTGGTACCTGCGCGCCCTGTCCGCCGACGCCACCCCGGCCCTGTCGACCCTCCCGGACCTGGTCCGCCGCTGCACGCTGAGCTGGATCGTCGACGACCTGGCCGAGCCGGACCCGTGGTACGGCTGGAACCTCGGCCGCGAACACGCCCGCGACGCCCTGGGCCGCGTGGGCGCGTCCGGCATCGGTGGCTCGAGCGACTGCCAACGGGCCGACCAGTTCGACCTTCCGAAGACACGCTGACGCGCCACGACTCGCTCAGCGGGCTGACGTCAACCGTGTAGGAGCCGATCCGGTCGTAGAGGTCCCCGGCAAAGTCGGCCACTTCGGGATGGGCGGTGACCGGATGCCCCCGTTTCGCACCCGCTCACCGTCGCCGTTGGCTCGGACCGCCGCTCCCCCAGCGGTCCGGGCCACCGTGCTGGCAGTCTGTCTGCCCCGTGGTACGGGCGCCAGGTGCCGGGACCGATCTGGGACGGAGAGACGGCGGAGACGGGTTGACCTGCGGGGATGTCGCGGTCTTGGGACGGCCGCTAGGATACGGCCCGCCCCGACACCTGGAGAGATGACGGCGATGCCGCACCGTCCCGGCGAGCTTGCCGCGCTGCTGACCGCGCTGAAGGACCGCAGCGGGCTCAGCTATGCCCGCATCGGGCAGAAGACCAACCTGAGCAAGTCGACGGTGCACCGGTTCGTCGCCGGGGCGGCAGTGCCGCAGGACTTCGGCACGGTGGAGCGGATCGCCATGGCGTGCGGGGCGGACCGTGACGAGCTCGACCGGCTCTATCCGCTGTGGGCCGCTGCCCCGCGACAAGACCCGGCCGCCACCGCAGAACCCGCCGCCACCGCAGAACCCGCCGCCACCGCAGAACCCGCCGCCACCGCAGAACCCGCCGCCTCGCCGAAGGCCGCCGTTGCGCCGGTGCCGCGGCGCCTCGCCCTGTACGCCGGGCTGGCCGCCGCGCTGCTGGTGCTGGCGGGTGCGGTCGCGGGGGTGTGGTGGCGGGGCAGGGAAGAACGGCCGCAGACCGTGCCGTCGAGCGCGACCCCGCAGTGGATCAGCGGTCCGAGCTGGACGCTGCCCGCGCGACCGGTCCCGCCGGAGTACTTCGGGGTGACGATCAACAGCGCCACCGGGCACATGCCGGGGTTCACCACCGGCGCGGTGCGCCTGTGGGACAGCGAGACGAGCTGGTCGCGGGTGAACCCGGCGCGGGAACGGTTCGACTGGACAATCCTGGACCGGCTCGTCGCAGGGGCCGCCGCCGCCAGGCTGCCGGTGCTCTACACGATGGGCGGCACACCGGCCTGGGCGGCGCCCAACGGCAAGCGGTCGGTCTACCCGGACAACGCGAAGTCGTCGCCGCCGGACGACCTGGCGGTGTGGGACGCGTACGTCAGGGCGCTGGTCGGCCGGTACAAGGGCCGCATCGCCGCGTACGAGCTGTGGGTGCTCGCCAACGACGCCCGGATGTACACCGGCAGCGTCGAAACCCTGGTCGAGATGACCCGCCGGGGCAACGCGATCATCCGCGCCACCGATCCCGACGCCACCGTGGTCTGCCCGGGCATGGGCAACCTGTGGAATGCCGAGGGCCAGCAGGTGCTGCGGGAGTTCGCCCGGCTCGGCGGCTACGAGTACTGCGACGCTGCCGCCGTCAAGCTGTACCAGCGCTCGCCGGAGGACCCGCCGGAGACGATGCTGGAGCTGACCACGCAGATCGACCGGCTCTTCCACGAGGCGGGCCTGCACCCGCCGCTGTGGAACACCGGCACGACCTACGAAATCCCGCTGGAGGGCCAGCTCGACCGGGCCCGCGCCCGCGACTACGCCGTCCGCTTCTACCTCGTCGGGCTGCTCGCCCGGACCACGAACCTGAACCGCATGTACTTCTACAACTGGGGCGGCACGAAGATCCCCATCGTGCTGCAGGCCGACGAGGGCGAGCCGACCGAGGCCGCCCTCGCCGTGCAGCAGTTGCAGCGCTGGCTCGCCGGCGCGCAGATCCGCTCCTGCGGCCACGGCGAGCCCGCCGGCCTGCCCCCGTACGCGTGGCAGTGCGAGTTCATCGTGCCGACCCCGGCCGGCGACCGGCGCGCCGTCATCCGCTGGACCCACACCGGATCGGCACGCATGCATGCCGAGGCCACGGCGGAGGCCCTGCTCCGACTCGACGGCACGACGGAGCCCCTGGCCGGCGGCGCTGAGCTCACCCTGACCGAAACCCCCGTCATGATCCGCTACAGCGACCTGTGACATTGGCCCACAACCCGCCAACGACAAGGTGGTCGGGGCGCGCCCCCGCCATCACGTTCCCACCAGCCAACGGCGACATCGTCCCGTCGATCCGGTTGGCTCTTCGTCGATGGGTGCGGTCCTGGCGTCCCGGTGTTGTCGTTCGAACGGGCGGCGCCCGGAGACGGGTGCCGATCCGATAATGCGGTGACCGTCCGAACATCGACGACTACCGGAGGTGCGTGTTGACCGCGTCGCTACCGAATCTCGATCGGCTGCCGGAGAAGGTGTACGTGGAGCTGCTCGCGCTGCTGGGCGTCACCCGGCGACCGCCGGCCGCGGCCGCCGCCGACCTCGTGTTCACCCGGGTCGGCACGGGCGACGGGCCCGTCACGATCCCGGCCGGTACCCGGGTCGGGGCGGCCGGTGGCCGCGAACCCGTCGTGTTCGCCACCGCCGCGCCGGCGACGATCGAGCCGGGCCAGACCGCGGTCACCGTGCGCGCCTGTCACGGGGTGGCGGTCGACGGCGACCTGGTGGGCGAGGGCACCGGTGTTCCCGGGCAGGTCCTGCGGGCCGCCGGGGCGCCCATCGTGCGCACCTTCGCGCCCGACGACGTGCTGCTCGGGGTGGCCATGCCGGCGGCGGCCGTCCGCGGGCCGGCGGTCCGCGAGTTCCGCGGGGTCGCCTACGAGCTGTGGCGGCCGGTGGAGGCGTTCACCGGCGCCGGCCGGGAGTACCTGCTGGATCGGGTCGCGGGCACGGTCACCTTCGGCCCGGCGGCGGACGCGGTGCCACCGGCGCGGGCGCAGATCCGGATGTGGTACTGGACCGGGGGCGGGCTCACCGGCAACGTCGCCGCCAACACCCTGACCGTGCTGCGCGACCGGATCCCCGGGGTGAGCGTCACCAACCCGGCGCCGGCCCGCGGCGGGCAGGGACTGGAAAGCGCGGCGGCGGCCCTGAGCCGGGCGCCGTACGAGTCGTTCGCACCGCGGCGCGCCGTCTCCGCCCGCGACTTCCGGGCGCTCGCCGCCCGGTTGGACGGCATCGGCCGGGCGGACGCCTGCTCGGCCGGGCCGCCGGGCGGGATCGAGGCGGTGCTCGTGCCGGACGTGGCTGCGCAGGACCGGCCGGGCTGGCGGTTGCCGGTCGAGGTGCTCACCGGCCGGGAGGCGGCCGACGTGCTCGAAGCGGCCCGGCGCGACCTGGACGGCCGGCGGTCGCTGGCCACGAGCCTGCACACCGGCTGGGCGCGGTACAAACCGGTGTCGGTCCGCGGCCGGGTGGTCGTCGCGGCCGGTGAGGACCCGGACGCGGTCCGCGCCCGCGTCCACGAGCACCTGTTCCAGGCGATCAGCCCGCTGCCGACCCCGGGCAGCCCCGACGGCTGGCCGTTGGGCGAGCCGCTGCGGGCGGCCGACGTCGCCGGTGTCGTGGCGCGGGCCGCGCCCGCCGGGTCACGGGTGGAGGAGTTGCGGTTCGTGGTGCCGGACGCGCCCGACGGCCGGATCCGGACCCTCGCCGGCTGCCCGGCCGAGCCCGGGGCCTGGTTCACCGGCAGCGGCGAGGTGGTGTTCCGGTCCGCCAACGGCGGGGCGGGGTGGGAGGCGGCCGGCCGGTTCCCCGGCGAGGAGGTACGCCGGGTGGTGCCGGCAGCGGACCGGTCGGTCGCGGTCGTCACCGCCACCGGCGACGGGCACGCCCGGGTGTACCTGTCGGCAGATCTCGGCGAGCGGTGGGCGGGACCGATCGAGCTGGAAGCCGCGGTGACCGCGGCGGCGTGGGTGGATCGCGGCGCGGCGGCCGTGCTGTTGCTGGCCACCGATGCGGGCCTCTACGAACTGTCCGCGCAGCCGGGCGCGGTGCCGATGCAGGTGGTCGTCGATCCGGCCGACGCGGACCGCGGCTTCTCCGCCATCTCGGCGTTCGTCTCCGCCGATGGTGTCACCGGGGTCGCCGTCGCGGCGCAGGCACGTCAGGGTGTGTACCTGTCGACGGCGGGCGGCCGGGCCGGCACCTTCACCCCGGCCGGATTGTCCGATGTGGACGTCCGGACGCTGGCCGTGCAGCAGGACGGAGCCGCCACGGTGCTGTGGGCGGGCATCGCCGAGGCGGACCCCCGCCGTCCCGGGGCGGGCGCGCAGCGGGCCCGGCTGTTCGAGGCCGCCGTCACCTGGCAGGCCGTGTCCAGCGGCTGGACCGGCGGCACCTGCTGGGACCTGGCCTTCGACGGCCCGACCGCGCTGGCCGCCTCGCAGAACGGGGGTGTGCTCCGGTTGGCGACCGGTGCGGCCGGTCCGAACTGGCTGCCGGCGGACATCAACTGCGGCCTGCCGTTGCGCGACCGCACCCGGTTCGCCCCGGTCGAGGCGGTCACCGTGTCCGCCGGCGTGGTGCTGGCCGGCACCGGCCTCGGCGTCCACCTGCGGACCGCCGCCGACCGGTGGGTGTCCGCCGCCGGCCGGGAGAACCGCGAGACGGTGACGATCCCGCCGGCCTGGCTGCTGTGCTCCGGCGAACACGACGTGACGGTGGTGCGCGACACCGCCTGACCGGGACCGGGGCGCAGTGCCTGCCGGGTCCCGCGGCGGCGATAACAGGCCGCTGGACATAGTCCACGAGGCGGCTGGTGTCACGCAGGCTACCGTGGGACGACGTCGACCCCGGGAGCAGGGTAAGGTCTGTCTCGGGTGGGAGTTCATCGTCGGCGATTGGCGAGGAACGGGTTCCCACCGCTATCAGGAGGAACGTGTGGCTAGCGGTACCGTCAAGTGGTTCAACTCCGAAAAGGGCTTCGGCTTCATCCAGCAGGATGACGGAGGCGCGGACGTTTTCGTTCACTACTCTGCCATCGCCAGCAGTGGATACCGCGAGCTCGCGGAGGGTCAGAAGGTTGAATACGAGGTGACCCAGGGGCAGAAGGGTCCGCAGGCGGAGAACGTCCGCGGCGTCTGACCGGTCCCCCGGCAAGCACCACACAGCATGTAGGAGCGCCCGCACAGGTTCTGTGCGGGCGCTCCCGCTGTCTCCGCCGTTCCATTGATCATGGCCGCCAGCAGCATTCTCGCCTCTTGCGCGAGTTCGTCGCTTGGCATGGCAGGTCATTGACAAGAAAGTTTCGAGTCACTCACCATAGTGAGAGCGCTCTCACGTCCGCCGCGTGGGGGCTCGAACAGGCGTTCCGCCAATCGCACCAGCTCCGCCCCTACTCGAGAAGGGCGCATTCGCTGTGGGAATCCAACAAGAACGCACACCCCCCGTGCACCGTGTCCGGCGCCTCATGGTCCTCCTCACCGCGGCCGTCACCGCACTCGTCGGCATGGTGGTCGTCCAGCAGCAGCCCGCACATGCCGCGTGGAACCTCGTGTGGGCCGACGAGTTCAACGGGTCCGGCGCGCCCAGCAGCGCCAACTGGAACTACAACGTCGGCAACGGCCTCAACCCCGGCCTCAATGCCTTCGACGGCTGGGGCAACGGCGAGTGGGAGTGGTACCGCCCCGAAAACTGCACCCAGTCCGGCGGCAACCTCGTGATGCGCGCCAACTGGAACACCACGCCCCTCACGGTCAACGGCCGCAACTTCTACCAGACGTCGTGCCGCATGACGACGGACACGAAGCGGTCCTTCCAGTACGGCCGGATCGAGGCGCGCATGGCGCTGCCGACCGCCACCGGCTCCTGGCCGGCGTTCTGGATGCTCGGTGACGCGTGCGACGAGACGTCCACGGGCGCGTACAACCCGGCGCAGACCTACTACGACCGCCTGCCCACCAACTGGGCCAGTTGCGGCGAGGTCGACATCATGGAACACGCGAACGCGAACGCGACCGTCACGAACAACATCTTCTGGGATCTGCGGACCGGCGTGTTCCCGTGGACGGCGGGTCAGAACGCCAACTACGTCGCGAACCCCGCCGTCAACAACGCCGCGGCCTTCCACGTCTATGCGATCGAGTGGACGGCCGCGCAGATCCGCTGGTACGTCGACAACGTGCAGACGCACGTGATCGACACGACACCGGCGACCCTGGAGGAGTTCCGCAAGCCGTTCCACGTCATCTTCAACCTGGCGCTGGGCGGCTCGTACCCCGGGCAGAACCCCGTGCAGGGCCAGTTCCCGCTCACCGCATCGATCGACTACGTGCGCTACTACCAGGACGGCGGCGGCACGCCGGGCGGCTCGGCGACGCAGATCAACGGGCCGGGCGGCAAGTGCGTGGACGTGGCCGGCAACGACACGGGCGGCAACGGCGCGGCCGTGCAGCTGTGGACGTGCCAGGGGTCCGCTGTCTCGCAGGACCAGCAGTGGACCTGGAACGGCCAGACCCTGCGGACGCTGGGCCGGTGCCTCGATGTCACCGGCGCGGGCACGGCCAACGGCACGAAGGTGCAGCTCTGGGACTGCAACGGCAGCGGCGCACAGACCTGGGTCCAGGAAGGGAACCGGTTGCGCAACCCCAACTCCAACCGGTGCCTGGACTCCCCGTCAGGCGCGACCGCGGATGGCACGCGACTGCAGATCTGGGACTGCAACGGTACGGGCGCACAGTACTTCGTGAAGGCCGCGTGACGGTCAGGGCGCGGGAGCGGACCGGCTCCCGCGCCCTGGTCACTCCTCGGCCAGCAGGCGTGCGGTCGGCAGCCGGCGCAGCGACCGTACCGGCAGGATCGCCGCCGCCACCGCCAGCACCGTGCCGGCCAGCGCGGCGGCCGCGGCGATCGTGTACGAGACCGTGCTCAGCTCGGAGCTCAGCAGCGCGGCGGTGCCCAGCGCGAGGCCAGACCCGGTCGTCGCGCCGAGGACGCCGATGGCGAGCGCCTCGTACGCGGCCAGCCGGGCCAGCGGGGCGTCCGCCCAGCCGACGGCGCCGAGCAGCGCGAACTCGGCCGACCGTTCGCGGATGTTGACGTACAGCACGTCCGCCACCGTGGCCGCGCCGAGCAGCGTGGTCAGGGCGGCCGCGATGTAGTCGGTGCTCTGGACCTGCACGGTGATCGCGTCGCCCAGGACGGTACCGGAGACGCTGCCCCGGAATGTCAGGTTGATGATCATCAGCAGGGTCAGCGAGGCGATGCCGAGGGCGAGGCTCACGGCGCCGAGGACGGTCCGGCCGGGCGCGCGCAGCACGTTGCCCAGCGCCAGGCCCGAGACGCGGCGGGGCACCCGGCCGCGGCGGACCAGGGCGACCGCCGGGCGGACCGCCGCGCCCGGGTCGGCCCGGGTCGCCCGCCACGCCGGTGGCAGCGCCGCCAGCGCGCTCAGCAGCAGCGCGGCCGGGACCGAGAGCAGGGCGTAGTCGGCGCCGAGGGGCACGCCGAGCACGCGGGACAGCGTCAGCGCCAGGATGGTGCCGAGCAGTCCGGCCACCGCGCCGACGGTCACCGACTCGCCGATGACCAGCGCGAACAGCCGCCAGCGGGCCCAGCCGAGGCAGGCCAGCACGCCGAGTTCCGTGGCCCGGGTCCGTACCGCCGCGCTCGCCGCGTTGCCGACCGCCAGCGCGCACGCGACCAGGACCAGGATCGCCAGTACCAGCGACTTTCGGTCCACGGCGGCCACGATCGTGGTCGCGACGCCCAGCCGCAGCCAGTTCTCGCGGACCGCCATGGCGGGCCGGCCGTACTTCCCGGCCGGGAGCTGCACCGAGACCCCGGCCGCCGACGACCCGGCGACGACGTCGACCCGCAGCCCGGTGCTCAGGTGGATCTGGTCGGCGACGGCGCGCACCCGCTCCTGCGAGTACGCGTCGATGCCCACGTCGCCGGCGACCCGTACGCGCACCATCGAGATCGGCGCGTCGCCGTTCACCCCGTGCGCGGCGTCGACGTCGGTGTACGGGTCGCGCTGCAGCCTGGGCAGCGCCGACAGCGTGGTGAGCAGGTGCGGGCGCTGCCCGAGCGGCCCGGCGAAGTCCGTTGTCGGCTGCAGCACCCGGTCGCCGAGGGCCTGCCGCGCCGCCGGGTCGGCCGCCGTCGCCTCGGCCCCCGCGTACAGGTCGAAGGGCGACCGGGACAGTTCCGGGCCGAGCCGCACCTTGGCGGGGTCGTAGACGCCGACGCCCCGCAGGAAGGTCCGGTCCTTGTCCGACTCGTCGACGCCGTGCCGGACAAGGCTGCGGACCGGGTCGTCGGCGAGGCCCACCGGCAGGGGCCGGCCATCCGGGTAGGCGTGCGGAACCTTGCCCCATTCGCTGCCGTTGTACGGCACCACGCTCGCGGTCCGGCCGGGGCCCGTCAGCGTCATGGCGCTGGTCGTCCACCAGTCGCCGATGTCGGAGGTCCCGAGCCGCGGCGTCTCGGGGCTGTGCTCGGCGGCCGGGTGCGCGATCGCGTCGAGCAGCGTCGGGTACACCTCCTGTGCCGTGTACGTGCGCGAGGCCAGCGCGGTGGCGGGCATGGTCTCGTAGTAGGGCACGGCATTGTCGAGCCGCATCCCGGCGCCGGTCTTGTCGGCCGCGTCGCCGCCGAGGCGCGCGATCTCGACGTGCAGCTGCTGGTCGAGGTCGAGGCGGCCGGAGGCGAGGACCGGGATGCCGGCGGACTGGTCGGACTCGGGCAGGTACGCCCCGGAGGTCACCGCACCGTCGAGCCCGTCGAGCTTCGCCTCCTGCTCGGGGTCGACCGCGGCCAGCAGCAGCGGCACCGGGAACAGCAGCTGGACCTGCGCCCGCCCGACCGAGTTGGCGCTCGACGCCGGGTCGCGCGACCAGCAGCGGGCCTGCGTGCGGTCCTGCGGCGCGAGCGGTTTGACGTTCTCGAAATAGCCGGTCTGGTGCTCGCACACGGTGGTCACGCCGCCCGGGCCGTGTTCGTGGATCTCCGGCATCTTCGGGAAGGTGCCGTCCGTGTACATCTTGCCGATGACCACCGGATCGCCGGGGATGTACTCCAGGTTGTTCGGCGTGACGTAGAGGTACTGCGAACCGTCGGGGATGCTGCTCAGCCCGCTGTCGCCGACGGCGGTCGGCCGCAGCCGCAGCACCTGGCGGGCGTCCGCGGCGCCACCGGCGTACTCGGTGAGGTCGACGGTGATCTGCGCCGTCTGCATCACGTACCCGACCATCGCGACCGGCGCCGCCACCGACACACCTTGGATGTCGAGGATGCGCCGCCACTGCGCGGTGCTGATCCCGCCGTACGTCGAGCTGACCCGGTCCGTGCTGATCAACCCGTCGTCGTCGCCGGCGGCGGGCGGCCGGACCAGAATGTCGTACATCGACCGGAAGTTGTCGTTGACGGTACCGGTGACGCGCACCTGCGATCCGCGCGAGGCCGACGCCAGCAGGGCGAAGCTCGCCACGGCGACAGCGACGGCCGCGATGGTGGCGACCAGCCGGCCACGGCGGAAACGCAGCTGCGCGCGGATGAGCGAGATCAACGGACCCTCCTGAGGGGAGCGAAACGGTAACGAATCGTTAGCCCGGTTCCGCAGACTCCGACCAGCCAGCGGCACTCGGCCGGTGGACAGCGGAGGGAACCTTCATGGTCAACAAACTCAGGGCGGCCGGCGACCGGATGCTCGGCGCGCTGCTGCCGAAGCAGACCGCCCACGCGTACTACTGCTGGAAGAACTACTCCGCGTCGGCCTGCGGCGGCGCGGCCGAGGAGTGCTGCCACTACCCGGAGAACAACAACATCACGTACTGCTGGTGCCTCTGATCGCATAAACGTCACGCCCCGGGCCGGCTTCCGGTTCCGGGGCGTGTTCATGCCAGCCGCCCGGCCATCACGCCGACGACGTCGGTGACCGCGGCGAAGCCCCAGTGCCGCGAGTCCGCGCTGGCCCACGGATGGTCGCCGATCACGACGACCCGGCCCGCCGGCACCAGGTCGCCCGCGTGCCCGCCGACCACGGCCAGCACCGAGTCCGGTACCGGATCGCCCGCGAGGGCCGCGACCCGCTTGACGATCAGGTCGCCGCCGAGGTCGCGCTGGCCGGCGACGGGGTGCAGCACGACGATCCGCCCGGTGCGCAGCCGCCGGGTCCGCAGCACCAGCAGGCGGCTGCCGGACGGCAGCGTCGGCTCCATGCTCGGGCCGGCGACGGTGACGACGAGCAACTGCCGGCGGGCCGCCACCAGGGCACCGGCCACGACCACCACCGCCGCGGCGGCCCACGCCGCTGCCGTCACCGGGCCACCAGCCGGCCGTCGAGCATGTCGACCACCCGTTCGCACCGGTCCGCGATGGCGGCGTCGTGCGTGCTGAGCACGATCGTGATGTGGTGCCGCTCGCGCAGGCCGAGCAGCAGCTCCAGGATCGCACCGCCGGTGTGCGAGTCGAGGTTGCCGGTCGGCTCGTCGGCCAGCAGCAGGCGCGGGCGCGTGATGAGCGCGCGGGCGATCGCCACCCGCTGCTGCTGCCCGCCCGACAGCCGCGACGGCAGCGCGCCTTCCCGGCCGGCCAGGCCGACCGCGGCGAGCAGCTCACGGGCCCGTTCGGCGCGGTCGAAGCCCAGGTTGCGGTAGGGCAGCACCGGGACGAGCACGTTGTCGAGGGCGGTCAGCGCCGGCAGCAGGTGGAAGCGCTGAAAGACAAAGCCGACCCCGCGCCGGTACTCGGCCAGCCGGCTCCTGCTCGCCGCGGTGAGCTCCTGGCCGTCGACCGCGATCGAGCCCGAATCGGCCCGCTCGATCGCGCCGATCAGGTGCAGCAGCGTCGACTTGCCGGAGCCGGACGGCCCGGTGAGCGCCGTCAGACCACCCGGCTCCAAGGTCAGGCTCACCCCGTCGACGGCGGCGAGTCGCTCCCCGTTGCCGAGCAGGAAGGTCTTCACCACGTCGCGCAGGACGACGCCCGCCCCGTCCGTCCCCGCCGTCACGACGGGTACCCGATGGACGCGGCGAGGCGGCGCAGGCGGCCGCACGGCTCGACGCCGAGCTCGCGGCTGAGGATCGTCCGGCAGCTCTCGTACGAGGCGATCGCCTCCAGCGGCCGCTCCATCCGGATGAGCGCCAGCATGTGCAGCTCGCGGAGCCGGTCCCGGAACGGGTGTTCGTCCAGCAGCGAGCCCAGCTGGTGCAGCACCTCCCGGTGCCGGCCCAGGGCGATCTCGAACTCGGCGCGATCCTCCGCGGCGGCGAGCCACCGGTCGGCGAGGCGGGCCGCCGCGGCCCGGATCGCGGGTGCGGTGACGTCGGCGAACGCCGGCCCGCGCCACAGGGCCAGGGCGGCGGTGAGCAGCCGTACCGCGCCCGCGGGGTCTTCGGGCGCCCGCGCGGCGGCGTCGGACACCAGGCTGTCGAAGCCGTCGAGGTCGGAGCGCAGCGCCGCTCCGCTCAGCAGGTACCCCGGGGACCGGGTGACCAGGACCTCGGCCGGGCTGGCACACCCGGCCTCGGCGAGGGCCTTGCGCAGCGCGGAGACGTGCCCCTGCACCTTCGTGACCGCGGTCGTCGGCGGATCCTCGGGCCAGAGCACGTCGATGAGATGCTCGACGGTGAGCAGGCGGCCCTCGGCGAGCAGGAGCGCGGCGAGCACGGCCCGCTGCTTCGGGCCGCCCAGCGCGACCGGCCGGCCGTCGACGGCGGCCTCCAGCGGCCCGAGCACCTCGATCCGGATGTCGTTCATGTCTCTCCCCGTTGCGTCGTGGCAGCGTCCGCGAAACCCTCGGCCTGCAACCGGAACAGCTCCGCGTAGAGGCCGCCGGCGCCGATGAGCGCATCGTGGTCACCCTGCTCGGCGATGCGGCCGCCGTCGAGCACCACGATGTGGTCGGCCCGGCGCAGGGTGTTGAGTCGGTGCGAGATGAGCAGGCTGGTCCGCCCCGCCCGCAGTCGCCGCAGGGTCCGGTGCAGCTCGGCCTCGGCCCGCGCGTCCAGGCCTGACGAGGGCTCGTCGAGGATCAGCAGGTCGGCATCGGTGCGGATGAGCGCCCGGGCGATCGCGACCCGCTGCCACTGCCCGCCGGAGAGCAGCACGCCGGCCGGGTCGGCCGGCCCGGGACGCCGCCGGAAGGTGCGGCTGAGCATCGTGTCGTAGCCGTCGGGCAGGGCGGTCAGCGTGTCGTGCACGCCGGCCCGCCCGGCCGCGACGGGCACGGCGGCCGGGTCGGCGGCCGCGCGGCGCAAGGCGCCGAGGGCGATGTTGTCGTGCGCGGACAGCTCGTAGGAGACGAAGTCCTGGAAGACGGTGGCGATCCGGGCCCGCAGCTCGGCGACGTCGAGCTCGGCGACGTCGACGCCGTCCCAGATGATCCGGCCGCGGGTCGGCTCGTACAGGCGGCACAGCAGCTTGACGATCGTGGACTTCCCGGCGCCGTTGAGCCCGATCAGCGCCGTCGAGCGCCCCGGTGGCAGGGTCAGGCTCAGGTCGTGGAGTACGAACGGCTGCTCTTCACCGTAGCGGAACCACACGTGCTCGAACCGGATGCCGCGTTCGGGGCCCGGCGACTGCCGCGGCGCGACCGCCGCCGGAGGCTCGGCCGGAGCCGTCCGGCGGGCCGGCACGATCGCCAGGTAGTGCTCGAACAGCACCAGCGCGGCGTCGGCCGTGGCGATCTGGGTCACCGTGCTCGCCACCGTCGCCTGCACCGCGCCCAGCGCGGCGACGAGCACCGCCAGGTCGCCGACGCGCCCGTCGCCGGAGGCGAGGCGGATGACGGTGACGGCCAGCACCACCGCCGAGACCGCCGCGGTGAGCAGCGACAACGCGCCGTCCACGCGTGCGGTCGCGAGGTCGACCCGGCGCTCCGCCCGCTGCACGTCGCCCAGTTCGGTCAGCATCCGGGCGCGGAAGTACTGCCCGAGGCCGAACAGCCGGATCTCCTTCGCGGCCCGCAGGTCCAGCAGCAGGCCGGCGTAGAACGCCTGGCGGCGCTGGCGCGGGCTGTTGCCGGCGGTGGTGTCGGCCCGCATCCGGCTCAGCCGCAGCTGCGCCGCGAGCGTCGGCCCGGTCGAGGCGGCGACCAGGGCGGCGGCAAGCGGCGACAGCGCGACCAGCGAGGCGAGGAACCCGCTCAGCGTGATGGTCGCCTGCACCACCGCGAGCAGTGAGTTCGTGAGCAGCACCGGGCCCGACTGGCTGGACTGCCGGGCGAGCTGGACCCGGTCGTGGAAGGCCGGGCTCTCCAGCTCCGCCAGCCCCGGCGGGCGGACCACGGCCGCGAACAGTTCGGCCTGGGTGTGCAGGGCGACCTTCCGGGTCACCTCCTGGTCGAGGTACCGGGCCAGGTGCTGCATCACCGCGCCCGCCGCGCCGAGGACACCGAGGGCGGTGGCCTGCAGGACCAGGCGGCGCCCACCGCCGGCCCCGACCAGCCCGTCGATCAGCGCCTTCGCGAGCCAGGCGGCGGCCACCGGAACCAGGCCGGCCGCGACGGCGACGAGCAGCCGCAGCCAGGCCGTGAACGGCGCGGCCCGATGGTACGTGCGCAGCGCCCCGGCGAGCGCCGCCCCTCGCCGCTGCAGGGTACGGCGGCTCATCGGGCGACGAGGCGCAGACAGTCTTCGAAGGTGCCCTTGGCGGCGACCCGCCCGTCGGGGTCGACGAGCGCGTAGCTCGGCGTCGCCTTGGCCCCGAAGGCGCTCACGACCGCACCGCCCGGCGCCTCGGCGATGACCGTCCCGACCCGGCCGAGCGCCTCGGCGAGCCCGTTGGGGTCGGTGCCGCCGTACATCGTCAGGACGGGTACCGCGACGATCCCGGCCGCCGCCAGCCGCTCCTGCCGCCCGGCGAGCTCGGCCGCCTCCAGCACGCACGGCCGGCACGTGGTCGAGAAGAATCCGACGAGCGTCCGCCGGCCGATGAGGGCCGGCTCCGCCAGTGGTACCTCCGCGCCGACCGAGATCTCGATCAGCTCCCGCGCCGGCCCGGCGGACCCGGCGCGCTCCTCGTACGTCCGCAGCCGCCGGATGACGGCGGTGGTGAGCAACAGGTCGAGCACGACAAGCACGGTGAGCACGATGACGGCGGCCCCCATGATCGACACATTACCCACCGGTCATCTCCGTCCCACGCCATGCGCAGGCCACCACGATCAACCGGGCCCCCGCTCCGGACTCCGACACTCCATTGATTTCCATCTAATGTCAAGACGCAAAAAAAGTGTCGCCCCCGGCCCCGGCGGCAGGCCCCCGGCCGGCCGGCTCGTACTAGGCTTGCGGCGTGATTCGGGCCGTCATCGTGGACGTCGACGACACGCTGTGCCTCACCCAGGCCGCCTCGTTCGCGCTGGAGAACGAGGTTCTGGCGCAGATGGGCCGGCCGCCGATGCCGCTCGGCCTGCATCTGGCCACCTGGGGCGAGCCGCTGATGGAAGCCGTGCTCAAGCGGTCACCCGGCATCGATCTGGCCCGGTTCGCCGTGCTCTATCAGCGGGCTCTGGAGCAGCACGTCGCCGACGGGCGCCTGGACGTGATTCCCCCGGAGAACCTGCGTGCGCTGGACGATTTCGTGCTCGGTGGACGCTCCGTGCTGCTGCTGACGTCCCGCACCGAGGACGAGGTGCGGCACATGCTGGAGCCGGACCATGTCCTGGCCGAGCGCGTCAGCGGCGTCTATCACGCGGGCAACACCCGTTTCCGCAAGCCGGATCCGCGGGCATTCGACGAGCTGCTGGCCACGACCGGCATACCGCCGGCGCAGTGCGTCTACGTGGGGGACTCCCCCGGGGACGCACTGGCGGCCGGCGGTGCCGGCATGCGCTTCGTCGCCTGCCTGCAGAGCGGCGTGCGCAAGGCGGCGGATTTCGATCACCGCCACGTCGACGCCTTCATCGACACCTTCCCCGAGATCGTCGATGTCGTTCTGCGGCTCGATCACGGTGGACCGTCGTGAACGTCAGCCGCTCATAGCTCACCGCTCAGCCACCCGCCCTACCGGTCAGCGCACACGGCGTGCACGCGCGGACCGACAGCCGGGATCACGCCGTGAGGTCGACGAGCGCCAGGACCGGCTCGGCGCTCGCCGGCACGTCGCCGCCGCAGGCCCGGCCGCCGTACCGCAGGAAGCGGCGCCCGCTGCCGCCGATCGGCACCCAGGCCGCCGCATCCCGGCAGGCGTCCAGCCGCCACCGCCCGCCGAGCGTCAGGCCACCGAGGTCGAGGGCGCTGACGTGCAGACCGTCAACGGCGAGCAGGTCGTTGCCGAGGTGTACGGCGCCGGGGCCCGCGCTGAAGGTGCCGGAGTCGACGCTCGCCTGCCGGGACCGTGCCGCGCGCGTCAAGCCGGTACACCTTCGTCGTGGTGTTGCGGTCCTGCACGGCACCGGAAGCCCGCTCGCGCTTCCGGCGATCTCGTACGACTGCAGCGAACCCAAGCAGGCGCGGACGATCCGTGGCGGCCGTCGCGCTCCTCACCGCCGGCCGTCGCGAAGTTCGTCCCGCGTGAGGACACCGCCTGGTGCGACACTGTGGGCGTGGCCTACGACGAGGACCTCGCCAACCGCATCCGGGAGATCGTGCAGGGCGAACCGGCCCTGACGGAGCAGCGCATGTTCGGCGGCCTGGCGTTCCTGATCAACGGCAACATGGCGGTGGCCGCCAGCGGCCAGGGCGGCCTGCTCCTGCGGGTCGACCCCGCCGACACCCCGACGCTCGTGCGACGGCCCGAGGCGACCCGCTTCGAGATGCGCGGCCGGGAGATGGACGGCTGGCTGCGGATAGACCCGACGGGCCTGACCACCACACGCGGGCTCAAGTCCTGGGTGTCCCGGGGCGTCAGCTACGCCCGGTCCCTACCGGCCAAGTGACGCCTCCGGTGCCGTCCGTGCACCCCTGAACCACGCCCGCTGGGTCGAAACGTCAGGATCCATGACAACCATTTCGCGGCCCGGCGTTGTTGACCGGCCAGGGAGGTGGCCGGTGGAGGATTTCGAGGCGTACGTCAGCGTGGCGTGGCCGCGGTTGCTGCGCTCGGCGTGGCTGCTCACGCACGACTGGCACCGGGCGGAGGACCTGGTCCAGACGGTGCTGGCCCGCGGGTACGGGCGCTGGCCGCGGATCAAGGACGGCGCGCCCGACGCGTACTTTCGCGCGATGCTCGCCAGCACGTATCTGAGCTGGTGGCGGCGGCGCTGGCGGGGCGAACTGCCCACGGAACAGCTGCCGGAACACTCGGCGGGCGGCGGCGAGCTCGAGGGGGTCGAGCTGCGCCACCTGCTGGCCGGGGCCCTCTCGCGGCTGCCGCGGCAGCAGCGCGCCGTCCTGATGCTGCGGTTCCACGGCGACTTCACCGAGGCCGACACGGCCCGGGTCCTGGGCCTGAACATCGGCACCGTCAAGTCCCACACATCGCGCGCCCTGGCGGCGTTGCGCCACGACCCGCAGCTGCGGGCACTGCTGAGCGAGGGAGTGGACCGATGAGCGACGAGGAGGTCACCGACCTGTTCGAAAGGGCGGTTGCCACGGTACCGCCGGAGCTCCTGCCGCCACCGCACGCCGCGATCCGGCGCCGGGCGCGCAACCGCCGGGTGGCCGCCTGGAGCGCGGCGACGGCGGCCGTCGTCCTGGTGGTCGTCGCCGGATACGCGGTCGCGCGGCCAGGTCAGGAGTCCGTGGCGCCCCAGCCGGCCGCGTCGAAGGCACCGGCGGCGGTGCCGGGCGTGCCGTGGCTCGGCGCGCGGATCGACCGGGCCGGCACCCGGATCACGGTGTACGCGGCGCCGCAGCTCGGCAAGTGCGTCGAAGGGGATCCCGCCCAGGACGACCTGGTGGCCGAGGACGACAAGATCACCATCTCCCTCGGCGGCGCGTACACCGACTGCGCCGATGACCTGCAGGTGACGGCCCGGACGTTCGAGCTGCAGCAGCCGGTCGGCACCCGGTTCCTGAAGGACGGCCGCAGCCCGTACGGGCAGCCCTTCGTCTTCCCCGACACGGACCTGCCGGACCTCGCGGCCGGCGGGTGGAGCGAGGGGACCCCGGTGTGGCGCGGCTCCGGCGACGCCGCCCTCACGCTCCGGTTCGCCCGGCCCGGCGGGCCGGACCTGCGCCTGCTGGCGGAACGGTGGCAGCCGGAGCCCGACGGCACGACCAAGGAACCCGATCACAGCCTGTGGGTGACGAACGTCAACCGGGTCGACGTGTACAACGGTGCCGACACCCAGAGCGCCAGCTGGTTCTCCTCCGACGCCCAGGGCGTGCACTTCACGCTGGAGGTGTCCGCCACGGCGGTCGGCAAGGCCGAGTTCGACGCGATGGTGCGCGGCTTCGCCTGGAGCTGACCGCCGGCGCTCGCGGTGGCGACCCGCACGCATCGGGGGGTCGCCACCGCTTGCAATCATTTATACAATAGCGCGATGACCACGGTGCGGCGCGAGGACATTCTGCTGGTGGCCGCGCGCCTCTTCGCGCACAACGGGGTCGCGAGCAGCACGGTGCGCGAGATCGCCGACGCGGCCGGGCTCATGTCCGGCAGCCTGTACCACCACTTCGACTCCAAGGCGGCCATGGTCGAGGCCATCGTCATGGCGTTCCTGCACGACCTGCAGGGCCGGTACGCCGCCGCCGTCCGCGCCGCCGCCGGGGACCCGCGCGAGTGCCTGGGCGCACTGATCCGCGCGTCGTTCGCGGCGGTCGACGCGCATCCGTACGCGACCGAGATCTACCAGAACGACCGCGCGTTCCTGCGCGCGCTGCCGAGCCACGGGCGCCTGCGGGCGGTCGCCCTCGACGTGCAGCAGACCTGGCTCGACGTCCTCGCCGCCGGGATCGCCGGCGGGCGCTTCCGCGGGGACGTGCCGCCGGCGGTGCTGTACCGCCTGATCCGCGACGCCGTCTGGCGCTCGGTGCACGGGTTCACCCCCACGCCCGGGTACTCGCGGGCCCGGCTGGCCGCCGACTGCACCGCGATCTTCCTGGACGGCATCGCCCCCGCGCGGCCGTCACCACGCCCGTCCGTCGTCGGGGCGGCCGGCGCGGGCGATCAGCGCGTACCGTGACGCGAACCCGGCATCCGGCGGAACCCCGTCCTCGGCCGCGGCGAGCAGCGCCCGGGACGCGAACAGCCAGCGCCCGTCGCGCAGCACCAGCGTGTCGGCATAGCGCCCCCAGAGGTGCACTGTGTCGTGGTTCAAACGCCGCCGATGGTACGCGTACACGTACGAATCGGCCCGCGCGTGCTCGCTGCCGGCCACGGTGACGCGCACGTTGGACAGATGGTGACTGGTGGCCAGGTTGTCGTCGAGCGAGCGGAACATGCGGGCCAGTTCGGCGCGCCCGCGGTACACCCGGCCGTGTCCATGGTCGAAGACGGCGTTCCCGGTGAACAGCTCGAGGACGTCGGCCTGGCGGTTGGCGTCGACGAGGTCGCAGTAGTCGAACAGCACCCGGGTGACCGCCGCCTCGGCCACCAGCCGCTCGAGCTCGTCCATGGCGCCGGCGGTCATTGCACGGCCGGCGGTCGCGCGGCGTTGACGTCCGGGTCCTCCAGGTACTGCACCAGCAGCGGCTGGTTCGTCCACCGCGCCGGCGTGCGCAGCCACCCCCCGGCCGCGAGCGTCCCCCCGTCGGCGTTGACGGTGTCCCCGACGATCCAGGTGTTCAGCGGCGAGGCCAGGAAGACCACGATCGAGGCCACGTCGGCCGGCTCGCCGTACCGCCCGGCCGGCACCCAGGTGTGCGCCAGCCGCGCGTACTCCTCCGGCAGCTCGTACCGCCCCACCTGATGCGCCCGCGTCTTGTCCACGGCCACGGCGTTCACGAGGATCCCGTGCCGCGCCAGGTCCACGGCCAGGCTGCGGGTGAACCCGTCGACGCCCCGCTTGAAGGCGGCGTACACGGCGAGGGCCGGGGCGGCGCGGGCCCCCTCGACCGAGGAGAAGTTCACGATCCGGCCCCACCCCTGGCGCTTCATGGCCGGCACGAACGCCTTGGTCGCCCGGAAGACGTGCAGCAGGTTCACCTCGTACAGCGCCTGCCACACCTCCTCGGCCCCGTCCTCGTGCGGCCCGGCCGAGGCGAGGTGCTCGCCGAGCCCGTTGACCAGCACGTCGACCCGCTGGTGCCGCTCGAATGCCGCGCTCGCCAACGCTTCCATGCCCTCGGCGGTACGCAGGTCGCCGGCGACGGTCAGCGCCACCCGCCCGGTCTCGGCGCGCACCCGCGCCGCCACGGCCGCCAGCCGGTCGGCGTCGATGTCGGCGACGACGACCTCACAGCCGGCGGCGGCCAGCATGCAGGCGGCCTCGCCACAGATCGCCCCGCCGCCCCCGGTGAGCACGGCGACCCGCCCGGCCATCAAGTCAGGCGCGAACCCTAACCCCATCCCTGAAGGCTAATCTTTAATACGTTAGAGGGGAAGCGCCTCAGCCGGTCCAGGAGGACTGGCGGGGCGGGGAGGCCGCGACCGGCCGGTCCACGTCGTCGCCCAGGGCGTACAGCAGCGTCGACTCCAGGTGCACCCGGGCCTGCTGCTGCACCCGGTCCACCTCGCCGTCCTCGATGGAGGCCAGGATCCGGTCGTGCGCCCGGATGCCGCTCATCCGCCGGGTCGCGTCCGGGAACTCGCCGTGCAGGCTCGCGTCGCGGGCCCAGGCCTCCTCGCGGGTCGACCACAGCGACTCCAGCGCCCCGATGACGAGGATCATCGTCTCGTTGCCGCAGAGCGCGACCAGTTGCTCGTGGAACCGGCGGGAGGTCCGGGTGAACTCCACGTCGTCGTCGACCGCGGCCACCACCTCCTCGTGCACCGCCCGCAGGACCGGCAGGACCTCCTCGTTGCGGTCGGCGCGGGCCGCGCACAGGCCGGCGCACACCGGTTCGATGCTCTTGATGGCGTCGCGCAGGTCGGTCATCGGCACGCCGCGGGTCTGCAGGACCAGGCCCACGGAGTAGGCCGCGTTGCCGACCCGCGGGGCGTGCACGAGCGCGCCGCCCAGGTTGCCGCGGCGCACGGTGATGAGCCCCTCGGCCTCCAGGATCCGCAGCGCCTCGCGCAGCGACGGACGGCTCACGTTGAACTCCGCGAGCAGGTCCTCCTGGCGCGGCAGGCCGTCGCCGTCCTTCAGGCGGCCGGTGATGATCCGGTCCCGCAGGGTATCGGCGACCATCTCCGCGAGCCGGGGCTGATGTATCTGCACGTGCGAACCTCCGCCGATCGTCCGCCGGGTGGGAGCCCGGCGGCATTGTCGCAAAGATGCTACCTTTTGACCTCGGCCATCCTCCGCTTCAGGTCCTCGCGCAGCGCCGCCTTGGCCAGCTTGCCGCCGTCGGACACGGGCAGCTCGGACACCACGATGAGGTGCTCCGGCCACCACTCCTTGCTCACCCCCCGCTGCCGCAGGTGGGCGAGGATGCCGGCCAGGTCAAGAGCCTCGAACCCCGGCTTCGGTACCGCGTACACGCACACCCGTTCGCCGAAGACCTCGTCCGGCATGGCCACCGCGGCGCACCGCACGAGCCCGGGGTGGCTGACCACCTCCTCCTCCACCGCGGCCGCGCTGATGTTCTTGCCGCCGCGGATGATGAAGTCCGAGGTGCGCCCGACCACCCGCAGGTAGTCCTCCTCGTCGATGGTGACCAGGTCCCCCATGAGCATCCAGCCGTCCTCGGTGTAGAGCTGCTCGTTGGCGGCGGGGTCGCCGTAGTACCCCAGCGAGGACTGGATGCCGATCGACGCCGGCCGGCCGGGGCCGTCGTGCCGGCCCATCTCGCGGCCGTCCAGGTCGAACAGGCGCACCTCGGCCTCGGGGATGAGCCGGCCGCCGGTGGTCAGGCGCCGCTCGGCGGGGTCGCGGACGGTGGTGTAGCTCTGCACGCCGGTCTCGTTGGAGCCGTACATGTTCAGCATGAGACAGCCGGCCCGCCGCTCGAACTCCTCGGCCTTGTGCACCGGCACGGCCTCGCCGCCGGTGAACATGACGCGCAGGGCGCTCAGGTCGTAGGCGTCGAAATCGGGGTCGCCGAGCAGCATGACGAACTGCGTGGAGACGCACATGAAGCAGGTGACCCGCTCCTGCTCCAGCATCCGCAGCGTGGCCGCGACGTTGAACCGGGGCAGCACCACGCTGGGCGCGCCGAGCAGGGTGGGCGTGAAGTGCGCGGTCCACAGGCCGAAGCCGAACGGCGCCGGGACCACGCTCATGCAGACCTCGCCGGTGGTGAGCTCGCCGGCGTCGACGGCGTACTCGTGGTACTTGATCCAGCGCCGCTCGTCGTGGGCCACGCACTTGGGCAGCCCGGTCGTGCCGGACGTGGAGTTGAGCAGGGCCAGGCTGCCGCTGGGCGCGTGGTGCCCGGCGACCCGGCGCTCGGCCGCGGCCACGGCGTCGGCCGGCCCCGCCGCGAGGACCGGCCCGTCGGGGACCGGCACGATGTCGTAGGCGCAGGCGTACGTCTCCAGGGCCGGCAGCTCCGCCCGCAGCTCGGCGAACAGGTCCCGGGTGTCGGTCTCCCCCATCGCCGGCGCGGTCAGCAGCGCCCGGGCCCCGCTGCGGCCCAGCAGGTGGGTCAGCTCCCGCCGTCCACTGCGCGCGCCGATGCCGGTGGCCACCAGCCCGGCCCGCAGGCAGGCGTTCAGCGCGACGTGCACGGCCGCCCCGTCCGGCAGCCAGACGCCGATCCGGTCGCCGGGCCGCAGGCCGAGGTCGAGCAGGTGCGCGGCCAGCAGCGAGATGTAGCCGTCGTAGGCGGTCCAGCTCAGCCGGCCGGCCGGCTCGACCACCGCCCAGCCGCCGGGCCTGGTCGCGGCCCAGTGCCGGATGGCGTCGTCGAGGGTGTCCCAGCGGGGTACGTCAGTCATCGCGAACCTTCTTGTCGTACCGGATCGAACCAGTCCCAGTCCCACGGCGCGATGGCCCGCAGCACGCCGTCCAGCAACGGCTCCTCGGCCTCCGGATGCGGCCCGGCCGGCAGCTCGGACCGGAACTCCAGCGGGTCGGCGTCGAGGTAGGCCAGCAGGATCCGGAACCGCCCCGGCTCCAGACCGGGCCGCTGGTCGAACGTGGTGCTGCCGGCCGCGGCGCCCCAGCCGGCGTCGAGCGTCGTGCTCTGGCTGGCGAACGTCCACACGCCGGCCACCCCGGGCGCCTCCAGCAGCCGCGGCACGCCCTCGCGGTCCAGCCACGCGAACCGCTCGTGGGCGGCGGCGCCGTGCGGGTCGGCCAGCCGGGTCACCCGCACGTACACCCCGCGGTTGGGCCGGAACGGCAGCGCCGCGGGCGACACGAGCACGCGCGGGCCGGCGTACCCCTTGACCGGGGTGAACGAGCCCATCATGAGCCGGCGGGCGAGCACGGTGTCCGGCCGGCGGCCCCACTGGTACGACCGCTCGGCCAGCTCCTGCCAGGCCCGGAAGCTCTCCTCGGCGGGGTCGCGGAACCAGTACATGTTCAGGTACTGCAGCGCGTCCAGCGGCGAACCGGCCGGCGGGCCGGCGCAGTCCGGCGGGCGGACCCAGCGCTCGCCGTGCAGGACACCCGGGAGGGCGAGGTTCTCGGGGCGGTGGTCGAGCTGATGCCACGCGTTGTAGGCGCGGTGCTGGGCCGGGTCCGGGACCTCGGTGAACGAGAAGAACGCCTTGCGCGACTGCACGGTCTCAGACCTCCGCCAGCGCCGGCCGGACCGCGGCGAACAGCAGCTCCAGGTGGCGCTCGACCAGGTCGTCGGGCATGGCGCCGACGGCCCCCCAGCAGTAGGCGTGCCGGACCGGCAGGCCCGCGGTGCGGCGGGCGATCTCGCGGGCGGCGTCGGCCGGGGCGAGGACGGTGAGCCCGGGCAGCCCCTTGCCGGACCGGACCCGCGCCCGCAGGTCCTCCACGGTCAGCGGGGCGGCGGTGCGGCCCTCGGCGGCGGCCTTGCCCTGCCGGTAGGTGTTCGCCTGGTGCGCGAAGTGCGGCAGGATGCGCTCGGTGGCCGCCTCCGGGTCGTCGGCCACGACGATGTCGAGCAGCCCGCCCATCCGCGCGGTGCCGGGGTCGTGGCCGCCCTCGAGCAGGCCCTGGCGGTACACGGGAAGCAGGCTCGGGTCGAGGGCCAGCAGTCCCACGCCCAGCCGCCCGGCCCGGCGCGCGCCCTGGGGACCCTGGTAGCCCAGCCAGAGCGGCACCGGGTCCTGCACCGGCGGCGGGCTGACGGTCTCCAGCGCGGCCCGCACCCGGCGGACGGCCTCGTCGGTGAGCCCGAAGCGGCGGTCGAAGTCGGCACCGAACGCCTCGTACTCCTGCCGCGCCCACCCGGCCCCGAAGCCCAGTTCCAGCCGGCCGCCGCTGAGCGCGTCGACCACGGCGGCCTCCTCGGCCACGTGCAGCGGGTGGCGCAGGGCGCCGAGGATGATCCCGGTGCCGATGCGGATCCGGGTGGTCCGGGCGGCCAGCGCGGCCGCCAGGACGAGGGGCTGCGGGAGGTACCCGTCGGCGAAGAAGTGGTGCTCGGTCAGCCAGACCGAGCCGGCGCCCAGCGCCTCGGCGGCGCGCACGTGGTCGAGCCAGCGCGCGTAGTGCTCGGGCCACGGCCGCCGCCACGGCTCCGGGTTGCGCAGGTCCAGCAGGATGCCGAGCTCCATGGTCACCTCAACCCCCGGAAGGGATCAGTCGGGCCCCGGCCATCGCCCGCAGCTTGGCGGCGAACGTGTCGAGGCTGTCGCGGAAGCCGCCGAACCCGTGCGCGCGCAGCTTGAGCGTGCTCACGTAGGCGTTGTGGTCGCGGCGGACGTGCCCGTCGAACACCGGCCAGGAGACGAGGTCGGCCATGACCGGGTTGGCCAGGCCGTGCCGGGCCGCCATCGCCCGCCAGAGGTCCGCGTGCCCGGGCATCGTCTCGGCCAGCCGCTGCGGGCGGGCCGGGCCGACCGCCATCCCGAAGTGCGCGGCCACGACCGGCCACAGCGACTCCCAGTTGCTGGCGTCGCCGTTGGAGACGTTGAAGATCTCGTTGCCGGGGTCGGGCCGGCTCAGCGCCCAGTCGACGACCTCGCCCACGAGGTGGTTGTCGACCAGCTGCCAGACCTCGTGCTCGTTGGTCCCGGGGAAGTGCAGGTCCCGGCCGAGCTCGCGGGACACGGCGGCGTAGACGGCGGCCGAGCCCAGGATGTTGATGTTGCAGCGCTCGGCCACGCCGACGACGGCGGTCGGGCGCAGGATCGTCCACGTCCAGCCGGAGCCGGGCTGCCGGGCCCGCAGCAGGTCCTCCTGGGCCCAGTAGAAGTTGGTCAGGGCCGGGCGCGGGTCGCTCTCCCGGGCGGGCAGGCGGAAGCGGCCGAGCGTGGTGCCGTACGCCTTCGTGCCCTGCAGCACCACCACGTGCCGCAGCCCCGGCGCGGCCGCGGCGAGCACGTCGAGCAGCCCGGCCAGCATGGCCCGGTTGCGCTCCACGTGGGCCTCGGTGCCCCAGCCGGCGACCACGTCGGCGTCGTCGGCGACCGCCGCGTACACCAGCCGGTCCACGCCGGCCAGGTGCGGCGCCAGGGCCCGCACCTGCTCCGGCCGGGTCAGGTCGACCGGCCGGTGCGCGATGTTCGGCGCGGCGATCGGCGCCCGCCGCCCGAGGGCCAGCACGCGCGTGCCGCCGCCGGCCACGTGCTCCAGGTAGCCCCGCCCGACGATCCCGGTCGCCCCGGCGACGGCCACGGTCCCGGCGACCGTCACGGCGTGCTCCCCCGCCGCCGGGCGGCGAGCTTCGACCACGCGTCGCGGCCCAGCCCGGCCAGGCCGGCCGGCGCGCCCACGATGAAGACGACGACCAGGACGGCGTAGGCGATGACGCCGTACTTCGCGCCGTTGAGCGAGGCCTGCTGCGACCCGAGCGCGGCGGACACCAGGTCCTGCATCCAGAACGGCAGCGCGGTGAAGATGGCCGCCCCGATCGCCGCGCCCCAGGCGCTGTCCAGGCCGCCGACCATCACCATCGCCAGGTACTGCATGGCGATCGTCAGCGTGAACTGGTCGCTGCCCACCTGCCCGGTCAGGTACGCCGTCAGCGCACCCTGCACGCCGAACAGGAACGCCGTGACCGCGAACGTCATCATCTTGTAGCCGGTGACCGGGACGGCCAGGGTGCCGGCGATCGCCTCCTGGTCCCGCATGAGGCGCAGCGCCCGGCCCGTCCGCCCGGAGCCGATGAGCCCGGTGAGCGCGATGGTGGCGAGCACGAAGGCACAGAGCAACCACGCCCATTGGTACTGCACGCCGACCGTCGTGCCGAACACCGGCGGCAACGTGAAGCCGACGACCCCGGCGCCGGGCGTGCGCTGCTGGTACTGGTCGACGGCGAAGACGACCACGAAGTGCACGCTGATGGTGCCCAGGCCCAGCGCGAGCCCCCGCAGCCGGATCGCCGGCAGCGCCACGACCAGCCCGAGCACGGCCGAGACCAGGCCGCCGATCAGCAGGCACAGCGGGAACGGCAGCCCGGCCCGGTCGCACCACACCGCGGTGAACGCGCCCGCGGCCAGGAACCCGGCGCTGCCGACCGAGACGAGCCCGGTGGTGCCCATGAGCAGGTTCATGGCCAGCGCGCCGATGCAGGTGAGCAGGAACGTGTTGTACAGGAAGATGCTGTAGTCGAGCTGCGTGTAGTTCACGAACCCGGTGACCGCCACCAGCACCAGCGCGAGCAGGGCGGCGCCGCGCAGGGAGAAGTACCAGGGCCGGGGTCTGGTCGTCATACCTTCAGCACTTCCTTCGTCCCGAAGATGCCCTGGGGCAGCGCGAGCAGGAGCACGAGCAGGATGGTGTACGTGACGACGTTGACGTACTGGCCGCCGAGGTACACCGTGATGAAGCCCTGCACCACGCCGATCGCCAGGCCGCCGGCGATCGCGCCCTCGAAGCTGTCGAGGCCGCCGAGGACCATGGCCGGCACGGCGACCAGGGCCATGCCGCTCATCGAGCTGTCCACGACCGCCGAGCTGCCGTAGAGCACGCCCGCGACGGCGGCGAGCGCGCCGCCGGCGATCCAGGCGCCGACGTACACCCGCCGCACCTGGATGCCGCCCTGCGAGGCCAGCACCGGGTCCTGCCCGGCCGCCCGCACCTGCACGCCGAGGCGCGTGTACCGCAGCACGACGATGAACAGCGCCGACAGCACGAGGCCGACCAGCCCGACGATGGCCGAGGCCCAGCCCACCCGCACGCCGAGGAGCCCGAACGCGCCGCGCGGCATGCCCGGGATCGCGATGGTGTAGGTCGGGGACTTGAAGATGAGCGACAGGAACGCGTCCAGGCCGACCCCGAGCACCAGGGTGGCCACGAACGCGACCCAGTGCGGCTGGCCGACGGTGCGGGAGAGGATCACGAGGTACAGCAGCGCCGCCACGACCCCGGCGGCCCCGATCGACACGGCGAGGCCGAGCAGGAACGGCCCGGTGCGGTGCAGCTCCCAGTCGGCCAGCAGGAAGGCGGCCAGCAGCATGAACTGGCCGTGGGCGAGGTTGAACGCGCCGGTGGTGCGGTAGATGAGCACCATGCCGAGCGCGATCAGGGCGTAGGTGGCGCCGAGCGGCAGCCCGCCGACGATCGCCAGCAGCACGCTGTTCACTGCGCTGTCTCCCCTCGGGTCGCGGGCGGGGTGGCCGTCGCCCCGACGAGGCTGGCCCGGAACTCGGCCGAGTCGAGGACCTCCCGCGCCGGGCCGTCCGCGATGACCTGGCCGGCCTGCAGGCCGAGGACCCGGGTGGCGGTCTCGCGCACCAGGTCCATGTGGTGCTCGACCATGAGGATCGTGATGCCGCCGCGCTCCATGAGCCGGCGCAGCACATCGGCCATCGCCGCGTGCTCGGCGCGCCCCAGGCCGGAGGTCGGCTCGTCGAGCAGCAGCAGCGTCGGCCGGCCCATCAGCGCCCGGGCGATGTCGACGAGCTTGCGCTGCCCGTACGCGATCCCCTGCGCGGGCGCGCCGGCGAGCTCGGACAGGCCGAGAAAGTCGAGGTACGAGCGGGCCTGCTCCTCCCGGGCGCGCTCGCTGCGGGCCACCTTGCCCCACCGCGCGAGCTGGGCCAGTACGCCGTAGTCGCGGCCCCCGAACCCGCCGGCGAGCACGTTGTCCAGCACCGTGAGCCGCTCCACGAGCGGCGGGTGCTGGAAGCTGCGCCCGATGCCGAGCACGGCGCGGCGGGCGGCCGGCATGGTGTGCAGAGCCTTGCCGCCGTACCGGATGGCGCCGCTGCTCTGCCGCCGGACCAGCCCGGAGACGGCGTTGAGCAGCGTGCTCTTGCCGGCCCCGTTCGGCCCCACGACGGCGACCAGCTCCCCCGGCGGTACGACCGTGCTGACCTCCGACAGCGCCCGCACCCCGCCGAACGTGACGGTGAGCCGGTCCACCTCGAACCTGCCGGGCCCGCCCTCAGGTGCCGACATAGCCCGCCACCAGGACCTCGTTGCCGATGAAGTCCGCGCTGGGCCCGGCCGCCAGCACGTGGCCGGACTTGAGCAGCACGCAGTGCTGGGCCACCTCGAGCGTCCGCCCGGTGCTCTCGTCGACCAGCAGCACCGCGCTCCCGGCGGCGGCGATCCGCTGCACGGCGGCGAACAGCGGCTCGTGCAGGCTGGGGTGCAGCCCGAGCGTCATCTCGTCGACGATGAGCAGCTTCGGATCGGCCATGAGCGCCCGCCCGATGGCCAGCATCTGCTGCTGCCCGCCGCTCAGCCGCCCGGCGAGCCGCCGCCGGTCGCGCGCGAGGTCCGGGAACAGCTCGAACACCAGCGCCTCGACGGCCGCCCGCCGCTCGCCCTTCACCAGCCGCGCGCCGAGCGCCTCGAGGTTGTCGTGCACCGAGAGGTTGGGGAAGATCTTCCGCCGCTCCGGCACCGCGAACACGCCGAGCCCGCACACCTGGTGCGGCTCGCGGCCGGTGATGTCGCGGCCCTGGAAGCGCACCGAGCCCTTGACCACCCGGGCCCCCTCGGCGCGCAGGAACCCGCTGATCCCGCGGACCGTGGTCGACTTGCCCGCCCCGGCCGCGCCGAGCACGGCGACGATCTGCGACGGCTCCACCGAGAACGACACGTCCTGGACGCCGACCGCACCGGTGCGGTACCGCACGGTCAGGTCGGTGACCTCCAGCAGGGGCATGGGCAACCTCGTTCGGTTTCGTGGAAGCCGGCGGCGGCCGCCCCGGGGTGAGCGGCCGCCGTCGCGCATCGGTCCTACTTGACGACGGAGATGGGCTGGCCGAGCGGCGCCGACTTCTGCGCGGTCTTGTCCCAGGCGTAGAACTGCACGTCGTGCAGCAGCACGTGGCTGTCGGCGGTGAAGCCGCTGGTGCCGAAGGACAGGTCGCCGGGCGGCGGGGTCAGCGTGGTCACCTTGGCCATGGCGGCCGGCAGCGACGTGCCGTCGCAGTTCGCGCCGCAGGCTTCGAGGCCGGCCTTGAGCGCGTACGCCAGCATGTAGCCCTTGGAGAAGTACACCCCGGCCTTGGCCGCGTCCAGGTGGCCGTACTTGTCGGCCGCGGTCCAGGACGGGTCGCCGTCGACGGGGACCTTCCACTCGCGGGGGCCCCGGTAGTCGCCGCCGGAGTCGGCCGTCTTCTTGAGCGTGGCGTCGTCGTTGGCCGCGGTACCGCCGAAGACCGCGCCCTTGTAGCCCGCGTCCGTCAGCGCGGCGATCTCGATGGCGGTGTTCGTGGTGCTGTCGTTGATCATCATGGCGTCCGGCCGGTCCTGCATGATCTTGCCGGCCTGGCTGGTGAACGACGAGATGGTCGGCTCGTTCTTGAGGTAGTTGCTGATCCGCCCGCCGCCCGCCTCGACCAGCGTCTTGAGCTGGTCGGCGTACGCGACGGAGGTCGCCGAGTTGTTGACGACGATGGCGATGTTCTTGCCCTGCAGCGTGCCGAGCTCGGCCTGGATCGCGTTGGCGTAGGCCTTGGCGGCGGCCTGGCTGCTGATGGTCGCGCTGTAGTAGTACGGCTTGGGCGGGCTGGCCTGCCCGTCGTCGTTCGGCACGGCGAGCGTCGTGATGCCGGCCCCGCCGAGCACGCCGGCCACGCCCGCGAGCTCGGTCGAGGCGGTGCTGACGAGAATCGCGACGGGCGCCTGCCCGACGGCCTGCCGCGCGGCGACCTGCGCCCCCTGCGCGGTGGACTGGGCGTCGATCGGGCTGTTCAGCGCGATCTTCCTGCCGTTGACGCCGCCGGCGTCGTTGATCGCCGAGACGGCGGTCTGGAACCCGCCGACCCCGGCCGAGACGAACGGCGCGTAGGCGCCCGAGATGTCGGCGAAGAGGCTCACCGCGTAGGTGCCGCCCCCGCCACCGCCGCTGCCGCCGCCCGCCGCGTTGTTGCCGCACGCCCCGAGCCCCGCGGCGCAGAGCACCGCGCCGATGAGAGCCAGTCCACGACGGTGACTTGGCCTGTGTAGTCCGCGCAACGTTGCGCCTCCATCCGAGTCGCCGCACGTGATCACGGTCACGCGCAGCCTAGTCCGAGGTCGAACCGATGACAACAATCATTTACCTGAAACAATCATTGAGCCTTTGCGATGGCTTCCCGCCCACCCTCGGGCCGCCGACCGCCGTGGAGGCCCACCATACGGCGTCCTGGTCTTTTCTTACAATGATTGCATTGTCATGACTCTTGGTTCGGCGTAGCGTGGCCACCGATCCGGCGCCGACGGGGAGCCCTCACCGAATTGGATGTGGCCTGTATGCGTGACACGAGCAGCGGACTGGACGTCGACGTCTCCGGCAGCGGCCCGGATCTCGTGCTGCTGCACGGTTTGGACGGGATGCTGTTCGCGGAGCCGTTCGCCAAGGCGCTCGCCGAGCGCTTCACCGTCCACGTGCCCGCGCTGCCGGGCTGGTCCGGCCCGCGCGACCCGCGGTACCGCAGCGTCGACGACCTCGCCTACGCGGTGCTCGACGCGATCGAGGCGATCGGCCGCCCGGTCCACCTGGTCGGCTGCTCCATCGGCGGCTGGCTGGCGGCCGAGACCGCCACCAAGACGTGCGCCGGGCTGGCGTCGGTGACCCTGGTCGCCCCGCTGGGCGTGCGCCGGGCCGAGCCGACCGAGCGCTCCTACCTCGACCTGTACGCCAGCGCGCCGGCCGCGGTCACCGCCGCCATGTACGGGCCGGACGGCACCGCGCCCGACCTGTCCGCGTTCTCCCCGGCCCAGTTCCTGCGGCTGGCCGAGGCGCACGAGGCGGTCGCGTTCTACGCGTGGGAGCCGTACCTGCACAATCCGGCGCTGCCGGGCCGGCTGCACCGCATCACCGTCCCCGTGCTGCTGGTCGCCGGGGCCGCGGACGGGCTCATCCTGCGGCCCGACCACTTCGACCTGTTCGCCGCCGCGGTGGGCGGCCCGTGCCGCACCGAGGTGATCCCGGGGGCCGGGCACCGGGTCGAGGAGCAGGCGCCGCAACGACTGGCCGAGCTCATCACGGAGTTCGCCGCCCCGACGACCGCGGAGGACAACTGATGTTTCGCGCCTGGACCTTCACCGAGATGCCGTACCCGTACCTGCCGCCGGAGGAGACCTACGAGTCGCTGCGGGTGAGCTTCCCGAGCTCCGTCTACGACCCCGAGGTCGGCTACCAGCTGTACAAGACCTACCTGGACCTGTACTGCGCGGCCGACGAGCTCGGGCTCGACATCATGCTCAACGAGCACCACGCGACCGCCACGTGCGTGGTGCCGGCCGTGCCGCTGACCCTCGCCATGCTCGCCCGCGACACCAGGCGCGCCCGGCTGCTGGCCCTGGGCAACCCGATCGCCAACCGCAACACGCCGGTCCGCGTCGCCGAGGAGATGGCGATGATCGACGTCGTGTCGCACGGGCGGCTCGAGGTCGGGTTCGTGCGCGGGGTGCCGTACGAGATCTCGCCCGGCAACGTGCGCCCGGTGGAGATGAAGGAGCGCTTCTGGGAGGGCGTCGACCTGATCCTGAAGGCGTGGCAGACGCACGACGGCCCGTTCAGCTGGGAGGGCCAGCACTACCACCACCGCCAGGTCAACGTCTGGCCGCGGGTGTACCAGGACCCGCACCCCCCGGTCTGGGTCGCCACCCAGAGCGCCGGCACCGCGCGGGAGACGGCCGACCGCGACTTCACCTGCGGCACCATCCTGGCCGGCGTGGACGGCACCCTCGACATCTTCCGCGCCTACCGCGAGCGCGCCGCCCAGCTCGGCCGGCCGGAGACCCCGCCGGAGCGCCTGGGCTACGTCGGGCTGGTCTTCGTCGGCGACAGCGACGAGGAGGGCTACGCGGGAGCCAACAAGCTTCGGTGGTACCTCGAGAACAACAAGATCTCGTCCCAGTTCATGAACGTCCCGGGGTACATCGACGCCAAGGTCCGCGGCCGGATCCTGCAGAACGAGGCGACCGGCAAGCAGCTCACCACCCCGATCGAGCACCTGATCCACGCCCCGCTGCAGGACCTGCTCGACGGCGGCTACATCTTCGCCGGCAGCCCCGAGACGGTGTTCCAGCAGCTGAAGCGCTTCTACGGCGCGGTCGGCGGCTTCGGCCACTTCATCATGATGGTCCAGAGCGGCACGATGGGCTTCGATCTGGTACACCGCAGCATGGAACTGTTCGCCACCGAGGTGCTGCCCCGCTTCCGCGAGACGGTCTACGGCACCGAGACCCCGCTCGAGCCGGCCGGCACCAGGTCGTAAAGCTGGTCCTGTCGGGTGGCCCGGGCGCGTCCCGGGCCACACTCGTGTGGCGCCCTGATCCTCAGGCCGGAAGTCCGGGCGAGGCGGGACCGCCCTGGCCGTGCATCGCGGAGGCGTCGACGCGGCGGCCGGCGTCCTCCGGGCGGAGGTGGAAGCGGGCCGGGTCGAAGTGCGACTCGGTGAGCCGGACCGCCAGGGGCACGTCGCCGTCGGCGATCGCCTCGACGATCTGCACGTGCTGCTCGTGGTTCTTCAGCCGGTGGTCGCGGTCGGGGAAGCTGCCGCTGCGGCTGACCTTCTCGGCCCACTGGTTCACGTCGACGAGCCACAGGGACTCCAGGGAGCCGGCCAGCACCCGCATCGTCTCGTTGCCGCTGAGCTCGACCAGGCTCGAGTGGAACTCCGACGTGTACCGCACGAACTCCATCGGCTCGTCGATCGCCTTCTTGGCGCTGGCGTTGCAGCGGCGCAACTGCGGCACCACCTTGCGGGCCCGGTCGCGGCGGGCGGCACACAGGCCGGCCGACGTCGCCTCCAGCTGGCCCATCGCCACGCCGACGTCGTCGAGGGTCACGCCGCGCGACTCCAGGACGAGCGCGATCGCATACGCCACGTGCCGGGCCTCCGGGCGGTGCACGACCGCCCCGCCCACGTTGCCGCGGCGGACCGTGATGAGCCCCTCGGCCTCGAGGATGCGCATGGCCTCGCGGATCGACGGCCGGCTGACGCCGAACTCGGCGACGATGGCGTCCTGGTTGGGCAGCAGCTCCCCGTCGCGCCACTCGCCGTCGAGTATGCGCTGCCGGATGACGCCGGCGACCATCTCGCCGAGCTTGGGCTGCCGCAGCTGTCCACGAACGTCCGCCATCTTGTCCCGATCACTGAAGGGTGAATCATCACTATCACTGATAGTACACACCAGCCCGGCCCCCGCACTGCCCCGTGCGCGTTCTTGCCCGGGTTTCGCTGGAGGTCTATCATATAAACGATTAGAGAAAAGGGCGAGCATCGGAGGTCCGCATGACGGCGACGACCGGCGGAGGGCTGTCCGGCGACGCGTTCCGGGAGGCGATGGCCGAGGTCTGCGGGCCGGTGACGGTCGTGACGGCGATGGAGGACGGCCGCCCGCACGGCACGACCGTGAGCGCCTTCACCTCGCTGTCCCTCGACCCGCCCCTGGTGACGGTCGCGCTGGATCGCCGGTCCGACCTGCTCGCCATGGTCACCCGCACCGGGTCGCTGGCCGTCAACGTGCTCGGCGCCCACCAGGAGGCGGTGGCCCGGCGGTTCGCGCGCAAGGGCGACGACAAGTTCGACGGCATCGCCTGGGAGCCGCACCACGGCCTGCCCCTGCTGCCGGGCACCGTCGTCTGGCTGGGCTGCACCGTGCTGCCGTTCATGGACGGCGGCGACCACGTGATCGTCGTGGCCCGGGTCGACCGGGTCCGCACCATGCCCGGCCGGCCGCTGCTGTACCACCGCCGCCAGTTCGGCACCCACGTGACCCTCCGCGGCGACATGGTCACCAGCACGCCCGCGCCGTAGCGGCCTAGGCAAGGTCGTGCCCCATCCGGGCCGCCTTCGTGGCCAGGTAGCCGGCCCGCTCCGGGCGGGGCGGCACCACCAGCGGCACCCGCTGCACGACCTCGAGCCCGAAGCCGTCCAGCCCGGCCCGCTTGGCCGGGTTGTTGGTGAGCAGCCGCAACCGCCGCAGCCCCAGATCCCGCAGGATGGCCGCCCCGATGCCGTAGTCCCGGGCGTCGGCGGGCAGCCCCAGGGCCAGGTTGGCGTCGACGGTGTCGTATCCGGCGTCCTGCAGCTGGTACGCCTGGAGCTTGTGGTTCAGCCCGATCCCCCGCCCCTCGTGCCCGCGCAGGTAGACCACCGCGCCGTGCCCGGCGCGGGCGATCAGGTCCATCGCCGCGTGCAGCTGCTCGCCGCAGTCGCAGCGCCGGGAGGTGAAGACGTCCCCGGTCAGGCACTCGGAGTGCATGCGGACCAGCGCGGCCTCCTGGGCCGCCGGCTCGCCGCGGACCAGCGCCACGCTCTGCACGCCGTCCACCAGCGACTCGTACCCGTAGATCTCCCAGATCCCGTGGTCGGTCGGCAGCCGGGTCACCGCCACGCGGCGGACGAGCGTCTCACTGCGGCGGCGGTACGCAATCAGGTCGGCGATGCTCGTGATGAGCAGCCCGAACCGCGCGGCGAACCGGCGCAGGTCGCCGAGCCGCATCATCGTGCCGTCGTCGTGCATGATCTCGCAGATGACGCCGGCGGGCGTGCGGCCGGCCATCCGGGCCAGGTCGACCGAGGCCTCGGTGTGCCCGGCCCGGACCAGCACGCCGCCCGGCACGGCCCGCAGCGTGAACACGTGCCCGGGGCGGCGGAAGTCGCCGGCCTGGGCGAGGGGGTCGACGGCCCGGCGGATGGTGGCGGCCCGGTCGGACGCGCCGATGCCGGGCCGGCCGGGCGCGTCCAGGTCGATCGAGACGCCGAAGTGGGTCTCGGCGGGCCCGACGGCGGCCGGGTCCATGGCGCCGATGCCGAGGTGGTCGAGCCGGCCGCCCTCCAGCGACAGGCAGACCAGCCCGCGACCGTGGGTGACCATGAAGTTGATCGCCTCCGGGGTGGCCAGGTCCCCGGCCAGGACCAGGTCGCCCTCGTTCTCCCGGTCCTCGTCGTCGACGACGATCACCAGCTCGCCGCGGCCGACGGCGGCCACGACCTCCTCGATCGGAGCAAACCCTCGGCCGCTCACGGCGCCAGCGCCTCGCGGCCCGCGCGGAGCCGGTCCAGGAGGCCGGCGTTGAGGTCGACGACCGGCAGCGCGCCGACCTGCGAGCGCAGCAGGTCGACGTCCTTGGCCAGCAGGTCGATCGACGGGTTGAGGAAGTTGTCGCCCATCCAGCTGCCGCCCGAGCTCGTGTGCAGCACGTCGCGCAGCCGCTGCGGGCTCATCCCCGCGGCCCGGGCCAGCAGCATCATCTCGGCGTACGAGGCCGCGGTGTACGCGGCCGAGACGTTGTTCAGCAGCTTGGCCAGGGTCGGCTGGCCGAACTCGGCGAACGGCACCCTGGAGGTGCCCAGGTCGGCCAGGAGCTCGTCGTCGCGCGCGTCGTGCCGCCCGGCGAGCATGAGCGTCAGGCCGCCGGTCCGGGCCGCCGCGTCGCCGCCGGAGACCGGCAGCTCGATCAGGCGCCAGGCCCGGTCGTCGTAGCGGCCGAGCCCGCGGGCGTAGGCGAGGTCGAGGGTGGTGGCGACCAGGACGCCGGCGCCCTCGGCCACCGGCAGGTCGCGCAGCGCCTGCAGGACCGCCTCGGCCTGCTCGGTGAGGCGCACGACGATGAGCACGTGGGCGACCCGCTCCCACGGCACGGCCTCCAGTGCGTCCGCCGCGTCGAGTCCGGTTCGCGCGTGCCACTCCGCGCGCCGCGCCTCCGCCAGGTCGACGCCGAGCACCGCGCGCCCCTGGGCCACGAGCCGCTCCGCCATGGCGATGCCGATGTTGCCGAGTCCGATGACAACGTTCACGAGCTGACCTTCCAGGAATCGGCCGCCGCGAGATCGGCGGCGACGAGAGCGGCCACGTGCGGCAGCGCCGCCACAGTGCCGGAATCGGCATCAGGAGCAGAACCGGAGGCCAGCACGACGGCGCCGCGCCCGCGGGCGTGCAGCGCGTCGAGGGCCGACTCCAGGGCGTCCCGGCCCGGGCCGGGGACGCGCAGCGTGTGGCCGGCCGGGTCGTACGGCAGCACGCAGACCTCGAACGTGCCGTGCCGCCGATGCCCGTCCAGCGCGGTCACGAACAGGTCGAGCCCGGTGTGGGCCAGCCGCACGATCCGGTGCCCGGGCCACGGCGACGACCACCCCTCGGCCAGCCGCTGGGCCCGCAGCACGTCGGCCACGTCCAGCGCCACGGTGCCGTGGCACCGGGCGAACCGGGCGAGCTCGTCCGCGCGGGCCATCTCCCCGTCCGCGTCCAGCACTCCGGCCAGCGCGACCCCGGGCCCGAGCCCGGCCCGGGCGACCAGGTGCTGCAGCGCCTCGCTCAGCCCGTACCCCGCGATGTCCCCGCTCTCGTCGATCGCGTTGGGCAGCACGTGCCCGGGCGTGCGGAGCTGGTCGCGGGTGGTCGCCGGGTCGAGGATCGTCCGGATGGTGCGGGCGCGGTCGGCCGCCGAGACGCCGGTGGTGACGCCGGCGCGGGCGTCGACGGCGACGAGCACCCCCTCCTGCAACGGCCCGGCCCCGTGCTGACGCCCGATCTGCAGGTGCCCGAGCCGGCTGCGCGGCGCACCCGCGTAGACGATCCCCCGGCACCGGGTGACCAGGAAGTTGACCGCCTCCGGGGCGATCGAACGCCCGGCGTACCCGGCGATGCCCAGGTTCCCGATCGGGTCCACGACCACGACCGGCTCCCCCGCCCGCAGGTGGGCCACGGCCGCGTCGAGTGCGCTCACGCCGTCACCGGCACGGTGAGCGTCGATCCGGGTCCGATGTGGACGGTCGTCACACCCCGGCGCGGCGCGGGGGGCCGGTCGTCGGTGACCCAGCGGCGGTACCGCGGCCAGGACGTGTGCGACAGCAGCAAGCCGATCCGCGAACCGGCCGCGAACCGCCACGCCAGCGGCCCGACGGCCACCGTCACCCCGGCGCCGTCCGGCGTCAGGGCCGCCCCGTCGGCGACCAGCAGCACCCGCCCGTCGGTGCGCCGCTCGACCAGCCGCGCGACCCACCGGGTGCCGGGCGCGGCGTCGGTGTCGAGCGCGCAGGTCACGTCGCCGGTCACGTCGAGCGGCGCGGCCAGCGGCGCCCCGAACCACGCGAGCACGTCGCCGCGATCCAGCAGCGCCCGCTGGTCGCGCGGCCCGGCGTTGGCGGCCACCTCCAGCCCCGGCAGGAACGTGTTCCCGCCGATGGTCGGCACCGGGTCGGCCTCGTCGTAGATCAGCGTGCGGGCGCCCGTCCCGCCGGCCTCCCCGGCCAGCGCGCCGCTGCCGGTGAGGTGCCAGCGCCGCGGCTCGGCCGGCGGCGGAAACCGCGGCCCCGACTCCCATCCGGCGCCGCCCCGGAACCAGTGCGCGCCCCGCCCGGGAGCGCCGGACAGGCATCGGTCGAACCAGTCGAGCTGCCGGTCGGTCAGCCCGGCCCCGGAGGCGGCCGGCCCGAAGTCGTGCTCCGGGAACACGCCCGGGTTGCCGCCACCGTGCGGCCAGGGCCCGACGACCAGGGACTGAGCGGCGGCGGCGACGGTACCGCGCAGAAACACGTCGTACCACCCGCCGATCACCAGCGCCGGGACCGCGACGGCGGCGACGGGCGCGCACTGCGCGTCGAGCGCGGCCCAGGCAGTACACCTGCGGGCATCGGAAAGCCAGTCGTCGAGCCACTCCAGCGGGGCCCCGAACGGCTCCGGCGCCGGCCCGTGCTCGTGCAGCAGCTCGGCCAGCCGCTCCGGCGGCACGACCGGGGCCAGGTGCCGCAGCGCCCAGTAGACCAGGAAGCCCCACTCCAGCGCGGTGCCGCCGCCGAACCAGTCCCGGACCGGCCGGGCGCCCGAGAACATCGGCGCGATCGCCAGCAGGCCCGGCGGGCGGCGGGCGGCCGTCTGCCACTGCAGGAACGCGGAGTAGGACCGCCCGAACATCCCGAGCCGCCCGTCCGACCACGGCTGGGCCGCGATCCAGGCGAGGGTGTCGACCCCGTCGCCGGCCTCGTGCACGAACGGGGTGAACGCGCCGCCCGAGGAGAACCGGCCGCGGCAGTCCTGGGTGACGACCGCGTACCCGCGGCGGACCGCCCGCACCGTGTCCAGCGCGCCGTCGCGGATGGCGGGGGCGCCCTTGTCGTAGGGCACGCGCTGCAGCAGCGCCGGGAACGGCCCGTCGCCGTCCGGCAGCTGCACGTCGGCGCACAGGGTCGTCCCGTCCGACATCGGGACCGGCACGTCGAAGGTGACCCGCATGTCAGTACGCCGGCCCGGCCTCGAGGATCCGCCGGGGCGTGCTGACGGTCATGGCCTCGAGGTCCACTTCGGACACCCCGCGCTCGCGCAGCAGCGGCACCACGTCCAGCGGCACGTGGGTCATCCGCCAGTCCGGCATCGGCGCCATCCGCGGGCTGGCGAGGTCGTTGCGGTCGTTGTGCAGGATCGAGTCGTGGGACAGCACGATCCGGTCGGCGTACCCGCGCTCGCACAGCCGGAAGATGGTGTCGACGCGCTCGGGCAGGCCGGCCCAGCCGGGCAGGTACAGGCCGAAGCGGTCGTGCCCGGTGACGGAGCCGGCGTCCATCAGCTCCATGAGGTAGTCGAGGTCGGTGGTGTCGCCGCTGTGCCCGATGACCACCCGGCGCAGGTCGACGCCCTCGGCCCGGAACAGCCGCTGCTGGTCCAGGCCGTTGCGCTCGAGCGGCTGGGTGTGGGTGGTGATCGGGGCGCCGGTCTCGCGGTGGGCCCGGGCCGCGGCCCGCAGGATCCGCTCGTTGTTGGGGGTGACGCCCTCGAGGTCGGTGGCGACCTTGATGATCTGGGCGCGGATGCCGGAGTCGCCGATGCCCCGGGTGATGTCGCGGACGAACATCTCGGTGAGGATGTCGCGGTCGCCGGGGCCGCGCAGGCTGCGCCGCATGATCATGTTGGGCAGGTAGTCGAACGTGTAGATGCCGGTGGCCACCACGATGTGCATGTCGACGCGCTCGTTGACCTCACGCACGAAGTCCATGTCGCGGCCGTGGAAGAAGGCCGTGCAGTCCACGATCGTGCGCACGCCGGCGTCGGCCGCGGCCTGCAGGCCGGTGACGGCCCGGGCCAGCGCGGAGGGGCGGTCCGGCTGCCAGCTCAGGTCCGGGTAGTCCTTGGAGAACTCCGTGTCGCGGAAGATGACGTGCTCGTGCATCAGCGTGAAGCCGAGCTGCGACCCGTCGACCGGGCCGCGGACCGTGAACACCTCGCTCAATGGATGCCCCTCTCAGACCCGTGCGAACTTCTGGAACGTCAGCGCGCCCGGCGGGACGGCGCCGCGGTGCCCGAGCACCGTGTTGGTGACGTGGGCGATGTAGATCGAGCCCTCGTCGTCGACCCAGACGCCGTGCGGCGCCAGGATCGCGTCGGGCCGCGACAGGTCCGCGACCGACCAGCGCAGCACCGGGTTGCCCTCCGGGTCCAGAATGGACAGCCGGCCGGGCACGTACTCGGCGACCGGGCCGGTCTTGTGCGACACCTCGCCCGCGTGCCAGGACAGCTCGACGACGTAGGTGAGCCCGGCGGCGTCCACGAACAGGTCCTGGGGGCGCTGGACGTCGGTCCAGGCGCCGAGGAAGCCGCCGCCGGCGTCGAAGATCTGCAGCCGCTCGTTCTGCCGGTCGGCCACGAACACCCGGCCGTCGTCGTGCGCCCAGATGCCGTGCGGGGTGCGGAACTGCCCCGGCCCGCTGCCGGGCTCGCCCCAGGACTGCAGCAGCTCGCCGTCGCCGCTGAAGCGGTGGACGCGGGTGTTGCCGTAGCCGTCGGACACGTAGACCTGGCCGGACGGGGCGAGCCCCGCGTTGGTCGGCCGGTTGTAGGGGGCGGCGTCGCTGGTGGTGCCCTGCGGGCCGTACCACTGCAGCAGCTCGCCCTCGACCGAGTAGCGGCCGACCGAGCTGCCGAGGTCGTCGACGAGGTACAGGTGCCCGTCGCGGCCGAAGTACATGCCGTGCGTGCGGTAGCTGAACCGGCCCTCGCCCCAGGAGCCCAGGAACGTGCCGTCGCGGTCGTAGACGATGACCGGGTGCTCGCCGCGGGCGTAGAGGTACACGCGGCCCTGGTTGTCGCAGGCGACCCCGGCGACGTCGTCGTGGACCCAGCCGGCGGGCAGCCGCTCCCAGCCCTCGACCAGCTCGTAGCGCAGCGCCCCGCTGCCGAACCGGGCGGCCATCAGCGCTCCACCGGCACGGTCACGGGCAGCTCGTTCCAGCCCCACTGGAAGTACGACGGCAGCCGCACGGCCTCGTCCGCCTGGACCTCGAACTCCGGGACCCGGCGCAGGAACTCCTCGACCAGGATGGCCCCCTCCAGCAGGGCCAGGTGGTAGCCGGTGCAGAACTGGTTGCCCCAGGCGAAGTTGACCCACCGCTTGATCTCGCGGTTCCAGCGGAACTCTTCGGCGTCCGGGCCGTACTCGCGCTCGTCGCGGGCGGCCGACGGGATGAGGAAGATGACCCGCTGCCCGACCGCCATCGGCCGCCCGCCGATCGTGGTGTCGCGCTGGACGGTGCGGGCGAACCACTGGGCCGGCCCGCACAGCCGCACCATCTCCCGGAACGCGACCGGCGCGTTCGCGGGCAGGTCGGCCCGGACCGCGGCCAGCTGCTCGGGCCGCTTGGCCAGCTCCCACAGCCCGTGCGCGACGACCTTCGGCACGGTCTCCGAGCCGCCGATCATCACCACGCTGAGCGTCTGGGCGATCTCGGTGTCGTTCAGCCGGCGCCCGTCGAGCTCGAGGTTCAGCAGGCCGTCGACGAGCGGGAAGCCGCCGTCGGCGCCCTCCTTGCGGCGGGTGCGCACGATGCCCTCGATGAGCTCGGCGATCGGGCGGTACCGGTTGATGGTCCGCGGCGCCTGCGGGTCGGCGTCGGTGAGCGAGCCGGCGTTGACGGTGTCCAGGACGTACTTGGCCTCGGAGAGCGGCAGCCGGAACAGGTGGCACTGCACCGCCCCGGCGACGATCCCGGCGTAGTGCTGGGTCAGGTCGAAGCGGCCGCGCGGCAGGAGCAGGTCGAGCCGCTCGTTGGCCTGCTCCCGGATGAAGTCGGCGAGCCGCTTGACGGCCCCGGCGCGCAGCGGCCCGACGTGCGCCTGGCGCAGCAGCTCGTGGACGGGCGGGCCGAAGGTGGAGTACGGCGGGATCGGCTCGCCGGTCGTCGGGTAGTGCACGACCCCGTTGTTGTGCTTGCGCAGCACGCCCGGGTCCGGCAGCGTCCCGTCGGTCGGGACGAACGTGCCGTCGGTGACCGACAGCATCTCGAGCACGTCGTCGAAGCGGGCCAGGGCGAACATGTCGTACTCGGGCAGGTAGCAGATCGGGTCGTGCTCGCGCAGGTGCCGGTAGAACGGCAGCGGGTCGGCCATGACCTCGGGGGAGAACGGGTCGTACACGGGCAACACGGCAACCTCTCAATCGAACTGCGGGGCCGCGGCGCGCCACGGCGTCTCCGCCTGGAGCAGACCGCGGGCCTTCACGATGCTGCGGGGGCTGTCGAGCGCGGCCACGGCGACCAGCCGCTCGCCCCGCCGGTACAGCGCGGTGAACCGCCCGTCGCCGGCCTGGCCGGGGACGGTGCGGACCTCGTCGTAGGCCGCGGTGGAGCCGACGATCTGCAGCTTGCGGCCGAACTGGTCGGACCACACCCAGGGCACCGGGGTGTACGGCACCCGCCCGGCCGGGTCGTCGCCGGCCAGCAGGCGCCGGGCGGCGTGGCGGCCCTGGCGGATCGCGTTGTCCCAGTGCTCGACCCGGCGCAGCTCGCCGAAGCGGCGGTTGGGCCACACCGCGACGTCGCCGGCGGCCACGATCCCGGGCGCGGCCAGGCAGGTCTCGTCGCACACGACGCCGTCCTCCACGGTGAGCCCGGAGCCGGCCAGCCACCCGGTCACCGGCCGGGCGCCGACGGCCAGCACGAGCACGTCGGCGGCGACGGTGGTGCCGTCGCTCAGCCGGGCCCGCTCGACCCGGCGGCCGCCCTCGACCCCGGTGACGGTGGTGCCGAGGCGCAGATCGACGCCGTGGTCGCGCTGCACCGCGGCCAGCCTGCCCCCGACCTCGGGGCCGAGGGCGCGCTCCATCGGCGCGGCCAGGCCCTCGACGACGGTCACGGCCAGGCCCCGGGCCCGGGCGGCCGAGGCGACCTCGGCGCCGATGAACCCTCCGCCGACGATGCAGACCCGGCCGGGGCCGGACGCGAGCTCAGCAGCCAGGGCGAGGCTCTGGTCAAGATCACGCAGCAGGTGTACTCCCAGCAGCCCGTCCGCCCCGCGCAGCGCCGGCCGGACGGGCTCGGCCCCGGTGGCCACGACGATCCCGTCGAAGTCCTCGGTCGCCCCGCCCGCCTCGACGGTTCGCGGGCCGGCCTGGAGCCGGGTGACCGGCATGCCGAGCCGCCAGTCCGCGTCGGCCGCGGTGTCCAGCGGCAGCGTGGCCCGCGGCGCCGCCCAGTCCCCGGTGAGCAGCTCCTTGGACAGCGGCGGCCGGTCGTACGGCGGGCGCTCCTCCGCCCCGAACACCACCAGCTCGCCCGTGAAGCCCGCCCGGCGCAGCTCCTTGGCCGCCTCCAGCCCGGCCAGGGACGCGCCCACGACCGCGATGCGGCGCATCAGCCCTCGATCGTGATGGCCCGCTTCGGGCAGGACGCCGCGGCCAGCTCGACCTTGGGCCGCAGCGCCTCGCCCGGCTCCGCCAGCAGGAGGTCGAGCTCGTCGTCGTCGTTGAGCGCGAACGTCTCCGGCGCCTCGGCCACGCAGTTGCCGTTGCCGTCGCAGAGGTTCCAGTCGACATTGACCTTCATGTGCGCTTCCCGTTTCCTGTCTGGTTCCGGTTCAGGGTGTGGTCAGGACGATCTTGAGCTGGCCCTTGGCCGGGCGGTCGGCGAGCTCGAAGGCCCGCTGCAGCTCGTCCATCGCCAGCACGTGGGTGACGTACGTGGCGGCCAGGTCCGGGTGGCGCTCCAGGTGCGCCGCCGCGCCGGTCAGCGCGGCCCGCTTCTCCCGCGTGTAGCCGGCGCACAGCGTCGCGTTCTTGCGCAGCAGCTGCTCCATCGGCAGCGGGTACACCGGGTCGTCGGGGATGCCGAAGTAGAGCACCCGGCCCCGGTCGGCGACCGCGGCGACGGCGTCGGTGAGCGTGCCGACCTGGTGCCCGACCGCCTCCACGACCACGTCCGGGCGCGCGGCGGCCGGCGCCAGCCCGGCCACCCAGCGGGCGGTCGAGGCGGTCACCACGTCGTCGAGCCCGAACGCGGCGGCGAGGTCGCTGCGGTCGACCCGGTCGACCCCGGCCACCCGGCGCGCCCCGCCGGCCTTGAGCACGTGGGCGAAGAGCATGCCGATCGGCCCGAGCCCGAGCACGGTGGCGTCGCGGCCCGCGAACGCCGGCAGGTGCTCGCCGACGGCCGCCACCACGCACGCCAGGGGCTGCAGCACGATGGCCGCGGCCGGGTCGAGGTGCCCGGCGTACGGCAGCAGCCCGGCCCCCTCCACGACGGCGTACTCGGCGGCGGCGTTGCGGGCCGGCGCCCAGCCGACCACGCGGGCCCCGACCGGCAGCGTCCCGTCCCGGCTGACCACGACCTCGCCGGCCACCTCGTGCAGCGGGAACCCGGCCCCGGGGGCCGTGCCGTGGGGCGTGGCCGCGAACGCGCCGTTGCGGAACGCGGGGAGGTCACTGCCGCAGATGCCGGCCGCCAGGACCCGCAGCAGCACGTGCCCGTCCGGCACGTCCGGCTCGTCCGGGGTGGGCACGTCGACGCGCGCGCAGGCGGCCGGTCCGGTGATCGTGTATGCCCACATGCGCGGACCTCCCGTGCCGTCCCGTCGTGCCGGGCCAGTCAATCATATAAATCATGAAAGTGTTAGAGGAGAAACCGGGCGCCAGTACACCAGCGTCACGCCGTCCACCGGCTCGAACACCGCGGCCATCTCGGCCCCGATCGCGGGCACGGCGAAGCCGCCGGCGAGCCGCCCCACGAACCGCACCCGCGGGTCGGCCGCGGCCGCCACGATGACGACGGTGTACGGCACCTCGGCCTCGAACCCGGCGAGCATCGCCCGCCCGATCGTCGTGTGGCTGTAGAGCCGCCCGCGTCCGCCGAGCGGCCGCCAGTCGAACGCGAGTCCGGCACAGTCCGGGCAGGCCATCCGGGGCGGCCAGACGTTGCGGGAGCAGGCGGCACAGGCGGGCACCAACAGCTCACCGCGGGCGGTTCCGGCCCAGAACGGCGCGAAGTCCACGTAGTCCGGGTCCGGCAGTGGCCGGGACGGCGGCCGCGTCATGCGCCCGGTCCTCTCAGCACGGCCAGGGCCCCGTCGCCGAGGTCGCCCCAGCCGGTCACGGCGATCTGCCCGGCCCGGGCCAGCTGCCGCTCCCCCGCCTGACCCCGCAGCTGGCGCACCGCCTCGACGATGTGGTTCATCCCGGCCAGGTGGCCCTCGGACAGCAGCCCGCCGTGGGTGTTGACCGGCAGGCTCCCGTCCCGCCCGATGGCGCCGCTCGCCACGAACGGGCCGCCCTCGCCGCGGGCGCAGAACCCGGCCTCCTCGAGCTGCTGGATCACCTCGAAGGTGAAGCAGTCGTAGATCATGGCGGCGTCCATCTCGGCCGGCGTGGTGCCGGCCATCCGGAACGCCGCCGGGGCGGCCCGGGACAGGCCGATGGCGAACCAGTCGGGCCGGTTGGAGATGTCGTCGCCGGAGTCCGGGTGCCCCTCGGCCACCCCGGCCACCACCACCGGCGGGCGGCGCAGGCCGGCCGCGCGCGCGGGCGTGGTGAGGACGACCGCGGCGGCGCCGTCGGTCTCCAGGCAGCAGTCGTACTTCTGGTACGGGTCGGCGATCATCGGCGCCGCGTGGTACTCCTCGGCCGTCAGCTCCCGGCCGTACATGTAGGCGTCCGGGTTGAGCTGCGCGTGCCGCCGCATGGTGAGCGCGACCGCGGCCAGCTGGTCCTTCGTGGTGCCGTACTCGTGCATGTGCCGGCGCGCCATGACCGCGTACCACTGGGCCGGCCGGGACCAGCCGTACGGGTGCTCCAGCTGGGTGCGGAACTGCTGCCCCGGGATGCCGGGATGGGCCCGGAACACAGCCCGGTCGGCCCGCTGGGCACTGGCGGAGAACACGAGCACATAGCGGGCCGCGCCGGCCGCGAGCGCCAGCGCCGCCTCCTTGAGCGACGCCACCGGATAGGCCCCGCCCATCGGCTTGAACGAGGTGTGCCGCAGCTCGCGGAAGCCGAACGCGGTCGCCACCTCCTCCGCGCTGACCCCCGGCACGTAGGTGTGCACGGCGTCCAGCTCGGCCGCGGGCAGGCCTGCGTCGGCCAGCGCGGCGCCGATCGCCTCCGCCGCCAGGGACTGCGGTGTGCGGCCGCTGCCCCGCCAGGCCGCGGTCTGCCCGATGCCGGCGATCACGGCCGCGCCTGCGATGCCGTCGCCCATGCCGCCTCCTGCGCCTGCCGTGGCCGTGCCGCCGGTTCTTGACCGCCCCGCCGGTTCTTGACCGTCCCGCCGTTTCTTGACCGCCCCGCACGGTTCTTGACCGTGCCGCCGGTCGCACACTACCGTGCAAAGTCTAATCTTGTAAAAGATAGCAAACATCGCAGTTTCCGGGAGCGGCCATGCCGGGCATGATCGATGGCGCCATCCACGTCTGGGATCCGAACCAGAACTCACCGGGCCACAGCGCCCGGGAACTGCTGTCCACGCTGGACGCGGCGGGCGTGCACGGCGCGGTCTGCATCCACTCCCGCCGGGACTCCGGCTACGACCACGGCTGCACGGCGCGGGCCATCCGGGACCACCCGGACCGGCTCACCGGCGTGTGCGTCGTACCCCCGGCGTCGCCGACGGCGCCGCAGGAGCTGCGGGCCTTCGTGGACCGGGGCTTCAAGGGCGTGCGCATCCTGCCGTGGTCGGACCGCGACGGCACGCCGTGGCTGGACGGGCCGGACGGCGACCCGCTGTGGGACGAGGCGGCCCGCCTCGGCGTGCCGGTCGACGTCATCCTGCGCCCGGAGCAGCTCGAGCAGGTCCGGGCCCGGGCCGTGCGCTCGCCGGACGCCACCATGATCATCGACCACATGGCGCTCATCGGCGCCGACGACCCGGCCGACCGGCTCGACCTGCTGGTCAGCTGCGCCGAGCTGCCCAACGTGGTGTGCAAGATGTCGTCGCTCATGCACGCGTCGCGGGAGGACTTCCCGCACCGGGACATCCACCACCTCCTGCGGGCGGTGGTGGACGCCTACGGCCCCGGCCGGGTCATCTACGGCTCGGACTGGCCCAACATGCTCGGCACGTTCCCCTACGACTACGCCATCCGCACCATCGACGAGGCCCTCGGCCTCGGTGCGCACGAGCGCGAACAGCTCTTCGGCGGCACCGCCGCCCGCGTGTGGAAGATCGCCCAGTCCTGAGCCGGACACCCCCGGGCCGCATTCCCCGGCCCCGAACCGGCCGACACCCCATCGAAGGATGAAGACATGAAGCGTACCTGGGCCTCCGCGGCGTTGGCCGTCGCGGTCACGGTCGGCTTGGCCGCCTGCGGGTCGGACTCGGGCGGCGACGCCAAGACCGGCGCCACCGAGGACACCTCGAAGCCCATCACGTTCGGGCTGCTGATCCCGCTGACCAACTCGCTGTCCGACCCGAAGCTGTTCGTCAGCCCCTCCCAGATGGCCGTCGACGAGATCAACGCGGCCGGCGGCATCAAGGGGCACAAGGTGGTGCTGAAGCAGTACGACGCCGACTTCACCACCCAGGGCGCCATCACGGCCATGCAGAAGGCGATCGCCGACAAGGTGGACGCGGTCGTCGGCCTGCCGGTGCCGGACCAGGTGCTCGCCGTGCGGCCGCTGCTGGACCGGGCCAAGATCCCGCTGCTGTTCCTCGGCGGGGGCTACGCGGCCGCCTACGACCCGAACTCCAAGACCGGGGCCAGCGAGTGGTCGTTCCGGGTCGGGCCGCCGAGCGAGCTGACGGTGAGCGCCGGGGTGCAGTACGCCATCAAGACCCTGGGCGCGAAGACCCTCGGGGCCGTCCTGCGCGACGACGCCGCCAAGGGCACGAACGAGAAGGCGGCCAAGGACGCCGCCACCGGGGCCGGCGGCGAGCTCACCGTGTCGCGCACCAACCCGCTCAACTCGACCGACGTCACCACCCAGATCCTGGCCATGAAGGGCGTGAACGCGGTCGTCACCACCGAGTACCAGCCCGGGATCGTGGCCGTGCTCAAGGCGGTGCAGCAGCAGGGCCTGAACATCCCGACGATCGCCGGGCAGACCGGCATGCAGGTGTTCCTGCAGAAGCTGGCGCCCGACCTGGTCAAGAACATGTACAGCGCGGCCCCGTGCAACCTGGCCGACCCCGCGACCGACCGGGCCAAGAAGTGGGTCACCGACTTCCAGGCCAAGTACAACTTCATGCCCGACCCGAACGCGGCCACCGCCTACGACGCCTTCTACCTCTACAAGACCGCGTACGAGGCGGCCAGGTCGAGCAGCTCCGACGACCTGCTGGCGGCGATGGAGAGCGTGGAGTACAAGGGCGGGGTCTGCGTGCCCTACAAGGCCGACAAGCAGCACTTCATGTCCGGCACGGAGGTCGTGATCAGCTTCGCCTCCGGCACGCCGAAGACCGTCGCGACGTACGACTTCCAGCAGCAGTAACCCGGGACCCGCGGCGGGGGCGGCAACGGCGCCGCCCCCGCCGCGAGCAGTCCCACCAGTCCCGCGAGGAGGGCATGCGGCGTGGGTACCTTCGTGAGCGTCTTCGTCTCCGGGGTGGCGCTGGGGTCGATCTCGGCCCTGGTGGCCCTGGGCTTCCTGGTCACCTACAAGGCGACCAGCATCGTCAACTTCGCCCAGGGCGGCATGGTCACCCTCGGCGGCTACCTGGGCTACCTGGCCGTGGTGCAGATCGGGATGCCGTGGTGGATCGGCTATCCGCTCGCGATCGCCGCCATGTTCGCGGTCGGGGTCCTGGTCGAGCGGATCGTCCACGCGCCGCTGCGGCACCGGCCCGAGCTCGTGGTCGTCATCGCCACCCTCGGCGTCGGGCTGGTCATCTCCGCCATCCTGCTGGAGCTGTACGGCACCGAGACCCGCAACCTGCCGGCGCTGCTGGCCGGGCGGGTGGTCCACGTGGCCGGGGCGAACATCGCCGCCTACGACCTCATCGTCATCGGCGTCACGGTCGTCGCCGTCGCCGCGCTGACGCTGCTGTTCAACCGGACCCAGCTGGGCCGGCAGTTCCGGGCCGCCTCGGCCGACCCGGAGGTCGCGCAGCTGCAGGGCATCCCCGTCAAGGCGTTCGGGATGTTCGCGTTCGGCCTGGGCGGGCTGCTGGCCGGCGTGGCCGGGATCATGCTGGCCCCGCGGGCGTCGCTGGACACCGGGTTCGGCTTCACCGCGATGATCACCGCGTTCGCGGCGGCCGTCATCGGCGGGTTCGGCCGCTTCTCCGGCGTCATCGTCGGCGCGCTCGTCCTCGGGCTCGTACAGCAGCTCGGCACCCAGTACATCGCCTACCAGTACGCGGCGGTGTACCCCTTCGCCCTGATGATCCTCATCGTCGCGATCGCACCGCGCGGAGTCCTAGGGAGCACCTCACGTGTCCGTGTCTGAGATCGCCGCGCCCGGGAAGACCACCGGCGTGACGGCCGGCCTCATCTGGCGGCACCGGCGCCGGGCCGACCGCACGCGGCTGGTCCAGATCGCCGTCGTGACCGCCGTGCTCGCCCTGCTGCCGCTGTTCGCCGGCAACGACTACCAGCTGACCGTGCTCGGCCTGCTGCTGATCTACACGATCGCCGGGATCGGCTTCTACGTGATCCTGGGCCTGTCCGGGCAGTTCGCGTTCTCGCACGCGGCCACCATGGGCATCGGGGCCTACTGCGCCGCCTACGCCGCGCGCACCCAGGGCTTCTGGGTGAGCCTGCTCTTCGCCGTCGCGGTCTGCGCGGTGCTGGCCGCGGTCGTGAAGCTGCTGCTGTGGCGGGCCTCCGACTTCTACTTCGGCATCGCCACCCTGGGCCTGGCCTCGGTCACCATCATCACGTTCCGGGCCTGGGAGTCGTTCACCGGCCCGGCCAGCAACGCCGTCATGGTCACGGTCCCGACCGTCTTCGGGGCCGAGGTCACCACGCCCGGCGACTACTACTGGCTGTTCCTGGCCTTCTTCGTGGCGGGCATGCTGGTGGTGCACCGGCTGCGCGCCTCGGCCCTGCACCGCGAGTCGATCGCGGTGCGGGACAAGCCGCTCACCGCGGCCGGCCTGGGCATCCACAACACCCGCAACCAGCTCGTGGTCTTCGTCGTCGGCTCCTGCTACGCGGCCGTGGCCGGCGCCCTCTACGCCCAGAGCCAGGGCTTCATCTCCTCGCCGAGCTTTGACCTCAACCTCGGCATCAACCTGTTCGTGGTGGTCATCGTCGGCGGCATGCAGTCGATGTGGGGCCCGCTGCTCGGCGCCGCCTTCGTCATCGTGCTGCCCGAGCTGATCCGCCCGGCCCAGAACCACCGGCAGCTCATCCTGGCCGCGGTCCTGGTGCTCACCATCGTGCTGCTGCCCGAGGGGCTGATGGGGCTGGCCGCGCCGATCCGGCGCGCCGCCGCCCGGCTCCGGCCGCGCCGCGACCCGGAGGGGGGCCGGCCGTGACCCTGCGACTCGACGACATCCACGTCTCGTTCGGCAACGTCCGCGCGGTCGCCGGGGTCAGCCTGACCCTCGGCGCCGGCGACCGGATGGGCATCATCGGGCCCAACGGCTCCGGCAAGAGCACGCTCATCAACGCGATCAGCGGCATCGTGCGGGCCACCGGGGCGATCGCGGTCGACGGCCACCGGCTGCGCAGCGGCTCGGCCCGCACCGCCGCCCGGCGCGGGGTCGGCCGCACGTACCAGACCCCGCAGACGTTCACCAAGCTCACCCTCATCGAGAACGTCATGCTGGGGGTGCCCACGGCCGAGCGGCGCGGCGGCACCGGCTCCGCCTGGTGGCGGCCCCGGGAGCGGCGGCGCACCGCCGAGGCCCTCGACGTGCTGGTCACCGTCGGCCTCGACGACCTGGCCGAGCAGCCGGCCGCCATCCTCACCTACGGCCAGCAGCAGCGCCTGGCCCTGGCCCGGGCGCTGGCCACCCGGCCCAGGGTGCTGCTGCTGGACGAGCCCGCGGCCGGGCTCAACAGCGCCGAGACCCAGGCCCTCGGCGAGACCCTGCGGGCGGTCAACGCCGGCGGCGTCGCGCTGCTGCTGGTCGAGCACAAGATGGACTTCGTCTCGGCGCTGTGCCCGCGGGTCGCGGTGCTGGCCGGCGGCCGGCTCGTGGCCGACGGGCCGCCCGGGGACGTGCTGTCCCGCCCGGACGTGATCGACGCCTACCTCGGGGTGCCCCATGCTTGACGTCACCGACCTGTCGGTCAGCTACGCCGCCATCACCGCCGTCACCGGCCTGTCCCTGACGGTCGCCGACGGCGAGTGCGTCGCCCTGCTCGGGCCCAACGGGGCCGGCAAGACCTCCACCCTCAAGGCGATCGCCGGCCTCGTCCCGCACACCGGCGCGGTCGCGTTCGCCGGGGCCCCGACCGCCCGGAATTCGACCGCCCGGAATTCGACCGCCCGGAGGCCCGCCGCCCGGATGCCGGCCGACCGGCTGGCCCGGGCCGGGCTGGTGCTGGTCCCGGAGGGCCGGCGGCTCTTCGCCGAGCTGACCGTGCACGAGAACCTCCAGGTCGGCACCACCGCCCGGGGCGGGCGCACGCCGACCTACGACCTCGACGCCGTCTACGAGCTGTTCCCCCAGCTGCAGGCGCTGCGCGGGACCCGCTGCTGGTCGCTGTCCGGCGGCGAGCAGCAGATGGTCGCCATCGGCCGGGCCCTGGTCGCCGCGCCCCGGCTGCTGATGCTCGACGAGCCGAGCCTGGGCCTGTCCCCGCGCAACGTCGGCGTCGTCGCGTCGGCCCTGCGCACGATCAAGGCCACCACGTCGGTACTGCTGGTCGAGCAGAACACCCACGTGGCCCTCGACATCGCCGACCGCATCTACGTCATGGCCCAGGGCGGGGTGCGGATGCAGGGCACGAGCCGGGAGATCGCGGACGACTCGGCGCTGCTGGACGCGTACCTCGGCCAGCGGGTCGCCGCCTCATGACGGCGTTCCCCCGCACCGCGGCCGTGGCCGGCGTCGGCGCCACCGAGCTCTCCCGCGACTCCGGCGTCCCGGTCGCCGCCCTGGCCACCCGGGCCGTGCTGGCCGCGCTGGCCGACGCCGGGATGACGGTGGCCGACGTCGACGCCGTCATCGACTACCAGGTCGGCGACTCCGTCTCGGCGGTCGCGCTGGCCAAGACCCTCGGCGTCGGCGAGTTCGGCTGGGTCGAGGACGTGTGGGGCGGCGGCCAGCACGCCGCCTCCATCCTCGGCCGGGCCGCGATGCTCGTCGACTCCGGTGCGGCGCGGACCGTCGTGGTGTACCGCGCGCTCAACGGCCGCAGCGGCAGGCGCATGGGCCAGGTGGCCGTCGGGCAGCCGGGCGAGGAGCAGTTCTACGGCCTCTACGGCCTGGCCGGCCCGCCCCAGCTGTTCGCGCTGGCGGCCCGCCGGTTCCTGCACGACCGCGGGACGGGCGCCGACGACCTGGCCGCCGTGGCCATCCAGATGCGCACCCACGCCATGGCCAACCCTGGCGCGCTCATGCGCGAGCCGCTGGACCGGGCCGGCTACGACGCCAGCCCGTTCGTCGCCGAGCCGCTGCGCCGCCTCGACTGCTGCCAGGAGACCGACGGCGCCTGCGCGCTGGTCGTGACCGGCCTGGACCGGGCCCGCGGCGGGCCGCACCCGGCGGTGACCATCCGGGCCGTCACCCGCGGCGGCGGCCCCGGATCGTCCACCCAGGACCGGGCGACGGACCTCGGCGCGCTGTTCTCCCGGTACCTCGCCGGGCGGCTGTGGGCGGCGGCCGGCCTCGGCCCCGGGGACATCGACCTGGCGCAGCTGTACGACGCGTACACCTGGGTCGTGCTCGGGCAGCTGGAGGACTTCGGCTTCGCCGAGCGCGGCGGGGCCGGTGACCTGATCCGGGCCGGGGGCGCCACCCACGGCGGCCGGATCCCGCTCAACCTCAACGGCGGGCTGCTGTCCGAGGGGTACGTCCACGGCTTCAACAACGTCGTCGAGGCGGTCCGGCAGCTGCGCCACGAGGCCGCGGGCCGCCAGGTGCGCGACGCGGCCACGGCCCTGGTGACCGGCTTCAGCGGCAGCTTCGGCAGCGCCGCCGTCCTGCAGCGGAGTGACGCATGACCAAGCCCACCCCGAGCCTCGACGGGCCGGCCGCCCGCTACTGGGAGGCCGCCCGGGAGGGCCGCCTCGAGCTGCAGCGGTGCCGGGACTGCCGGCACTGGATCCACTTCCCGGACCTGCGCTGCCCCGCGTGCGGCTCGGCCGAGCTCGGCTTCGAACCGGCGGCCGGCACCGGTGCGGTGGAGACGTTCACCGTCGTGCACCGCGTGTTCGTGCCCGGCTTCGAGCCCGACGCGCCCTACGCCGTGGGCTGGATCGCCCTCGACGAACAGCCGGGCCTGCGCGTCTTCGCCGACCTCACCGGCGTCCGGCCGGAGAACGTCCACATCGGACAGCGGGTCACGGCCTGCTTCACCGAGCGGGCGGGCTGGGGCCTGATGCTGAGCTTCGCGCCCGACCACCCAGGAGAGTCAGCATGACCGATCTCGACCGCCTGTTGCGGCCCCGCGCCATCGCCGTCGTGGGCGCCTCGCCGACGCCGGGCTCGCTGGGCGCGACGGCCCTGGCCACGCTGCGCTCCTACGACTTCCCGGGCGCGCTGTACCCGATCCACCCGGCCCGCGCCGAGGTGTCGGGGCTGCCCGCGTACCCATCGCTGCGCGCGGCCCCGCCCGGCATCGACGTGGCCGTGGTCGCGGTCGCCGCCGAGCGGGTGCCGGGCGTCATCGAGGACTGCGGCGCGGCCGGTGTGCCGTTCGCGGTCGTGCTCACCTCCGGCTTCGGCGAGGTCGGCGGCGACGGCCCGCAGCGGCAGGCCGAGCTGGTCGCCGCGGCCCGGCGGCACGGGGTGCGCCTGGTCGGCCCGAACTCGCTGGGCTTCCTCAACCAGACCGACGGCGTGGCGGCGGGCTTCGGCGTCGGCATGGCGGGCCGCTCCCGCCCCGAGCAGGGCGCCCTGGCCATCGTCAGCCAGAGCGGCGGCATGGGCCTGTCCATCCTCAACCGGGCCACCCTGTCGGGCCTCGGCGTCAGCACGTTCGTGTCGACCGGCAACGAGGCCGACCTGGCCCTGGCCGACTTCGTCGAGGACGCCCTGGAGGCCGGCGACACCCGGGTCATCGTCGCCTACGCCGAGACGGTCCGCCAGGCCGGCCGCCTGGTCGCCGCCGGCCGGCGCGCCGCCGAGGTCCGCAAGCCACTGGTGATCGCGAAGATCGGCGCGACGGAGGCGGGCGGCCGCGCGGTCCGCTCCCACACGGGCTCCCTGGCCGGCGCCGACCGGGTCTTCGACGCCGCGTTCCGCCAGGCCGGCATCGTCCGCGTGCACGACCTCGAGGACATGTTCGACCTGGCCACGTTCCTCCTGCGCGGCCGCGTGCCGACCGGCGACCGGGTCGCCGTGGTCACCCAGTCCGGCGGCGGCGGGGCCTGGCTGGCCGACACCCTCGAGCGCGAGGGCCTGGTCCTGCCCCAGCCCTCGGAGGCGCTCAAGGCGACCCTGCGGGCGTTCGTACCCGACTTCGGCTCGGTCCTCAACCCCGTCGACCTCACCGCGTCGGGCATCTCCGTCGAGGCGTTCGCGTCGGTCATCGGGGCGATGTCGGCCTCGGGCGAGTACGACGCGATCGTCGTCCTCATGCCCCTGCTCGACGTGGCCGAGGAGGCGATCGCGGGCATCGCGGCCGCCACCGAGCTGCCGATCCTCGGGTTCAGCCACTGGCTGCCGACCCCGGCGCTGCGGCCGCGGCTGGGCGCGCTGGCCGTGCCCTACGTGACCAGCCCGGCCCGGGCGGCCCGGGTCCTCGCCGCCGCGCTGGGCGTGGGGCGGGCCTGGCAGGCCCACGCGGCGGCGGCCGCGGACCCGCCCGCGCCGCCGGAGCCGGTGACGGTCGCCGCCACCGGGGCCGAGGCGGCGTCCGACGCGGCGACGTTCGCGCTGCTGAGCGCGGCCGGCCTGGCGATGGCCGACTGGCGCATGGCCGGCTCCCGCACCGAGGCGGTGGCCGCGGCCACCCGGATCGGGTTCCCGGTCGCGATGAAGCTCTCCGCCGACGGGCTGCTGCACAAGAGCGACGTCGGCGGGGTGCGGCTCGGGCTGACCTCGGCCGGCGAGGTCGGGGCGGCCTGGGATGCCCTGGCCGCGGTGGCCGACGGGCTCGGGGTGCCGCGGCGGGCCCTCGTGCAGGCGATGGCGCCGGCCGGGGTGGAGATCATCGTCGGGACCGCGGTCGACCCGATCTTCGGGCCGGTCGTCATGGCCGGCGCCGGCGGGATCCACGCCGAGGTGCTGCGGGACGTGTCGCTGCGGCTGGCCCCGGTCGGCGTCGACGAGGCCCGCGCGATGCTGGGCGAGCTGAAGGTGGCCCCGCTGCTGGCCGGGGCGCGGGGGCGGCCGCCGGCCGACGTCGACGCGCTGGCCGCGGTGGTGTCCCGGCTGTCGGCGGCCGCGGCGGCCTGGCGGGAGACGATCGCCGAGATCGACCTCAACCCGGTCGTCGTGCTGGCCCGGGGCGAGGGCGTCCGCCTGGTCGACGCCGCCCTCGTGGCCCGTGCGCCCTCGGAGCAGACCTCGGAGCAGATCTCAGAGCAGCCTGCGTAGTTCGGCGGTGACCTCGTCGAAGGCCTCGTCCACCACCGGGTGCATGGGCGAGGGCAGGCTCATGAAGCCGTGGAAGGAGTCGGGGTACGTGCGCACGAAGGTGGGCACCCCCGACGCGCGGAGCCGGGCCGCGTAGGCGAGGGCCTCGTCGCGCAGCGGGTCGTACTCCGCGACCGCGATCACCGCCGGCGGCAGCCCGTCCAGCCGCTCGGCCCGGGCCGGTGCCGCGAGGGGGTCGGCGCGCGCGGCGGGGTCCGGCGCGTACTGGTCCCAGTACCACGCCATCGAGGCCGAGTCGACGCCGCAGCCGTCGCAGTCGCGGTAGCTGCCGGTGTCCATGGCCGCGTCCAGCACCGGGTACAGCAGCAGCTGGGCGGCGAGGGCCGGACCGCCGCCGGCGCGGGCCCGCAGTGCGGCCGCGGCGGCCAGGTTGCCGCCCGCGCTGTCCCCGGCCACGGCGAGGCGGGCCGGGTCGACGCCGAGCTGCCCGGCGGAGGCCGCGACCCAGTGCAGCACGGCGCTCACGTCGTCGAGCGCCGCCGGGAAGCGGTCCTCGGGGGCCCGGCGGTAGCCGACCGACACGACGGCGGCCCCGGTCCGGTTGGCCAGGATGCGGCACATCGGGTCGTGCGAGTCGAGGTCGCACAGGACCCAGCCGCCGCCGTGGGCGAACACGACGGCCGGCATGGGCGTCGGCCCGGCGGGACGGTAGAGGCGTACCGGTACACCCGCGGCGGTGGTGTTCCGCACAACGGCCACGTCCTCGACCACCCGCACCTGCCCCGCGCGGCGGTCGTCCGAGGCCTGGCGGGCTCCGGCCGGGCCGAGGACCTGCGGGGGTGGGGCGGCGGCCCGGATGGCGTCGACAATGGCCTGGGACTGCGGTGAGAGCGGCATGGGCGGGTCCTTTCCTAGAGTTTCCAGCCCCCGTCGACGTGCCAGACCTGGCCGGTGACGGCGGCGCCGGCCGGGGACGCCAGCAGGACCGCGACCGGGCCCAGCTCGGCGGCGTCGAGGACGCGGCGCTGGGCGTTCTCCGCCTCGGCCCGCTCCCTGGCCCCCGGTGCGGCCAGGTCGACGCCGGAGGTCGCGGTCCAGCCGGGGCACAGGCAGTTCACGGTGATGCCCTCGGCGCCCGTCGCCTGGGCCAGGGCGCGGGTCAGGCCGGCGAGGCCGTGCTTGGCCGCGGTGTAGCCGAACGACGCTCCGGCGCGCTCGGACAGGCCGGAGCCGATGTTGATGATCCGGCCGTACCGCCGGGCCCGCATGACCGGCAGCGCCGCGCTCGTGGTCCACCAGGCCGTCGTGAGGTTGAGCGTCAGCAGCCGCTCGAAGTCGTCCGGGCCGGTTCCGCCCCGGCCGCCGACGTTGTTGACGAGGATGTCGAGCCGGCCGAAGGTCTCCACCGCCCGCCGTACCGGAAGCCGGGCCTCCTCGCGGTCCAGGGCGTCGGCCACCACCGCCTCGGCGGTGCCGCCCCGGGCCGCGATCGCCGCCGTCACCGCGGTCAGGTCGGCGGCGGTACGGGACGAGACCACGACCGCGGCGCCGGCGGCCGCGAGGGCCTCGGCCAGGGCCCGGCCGATGCCGCGACCGGCGCCGGTGACGACCGCCGTGCGGTGCTCGAGCGGGCCCGCGCTCACGCGAGGGCGTCCCGCAGCAGCGCCCGGGCCGCCTCGGTGCCGTCCAGGGGGCGGTTGACGCGGTCGGTGACCCGCCAGCCGGCGGGGGTGCGGGTCCAGGTCCAGCGGTTGGCGGTGGTGCGCCAGACGCGGTACTCCCCGCTGCCCGGATCGTGCCGCAGCAGCTGCGAGTAGCAGACGCTGACGGCGGTGTCGCCGTCCACGGTGATCCGCGGGGCGCTCACGATGTGCGCGCAGCCGCCCCGGACCAGGCCCTGGTGGGGTTCCGTCCCGACCATGCGGCGCACGCCCTCGGCGCCGTGGAAGACCCCGTCGGTGCCCGCCGGCATGCCCGCCCAGGTGCCGGCGTCGTAGCGGCCGTCCGCGGCCCACAGTCCCGCTGTCACCTCGGCCGAGAGGCTGTCGACCGACGGGCCGTAGGTGGCCATCTGCCGGGCGATGGCCAGCTGGTCCTCCAGGGCGGCCACGCGGGCGGTGAGCGCGTCCAGGCGCGCCTCCAGGCCGGCCGTCCGGCCCTCGTTCTCGTCACTCACATTGACATGATAGCCATCATTAATATGATGACGGAACAACCTACCGGAGGCCCGCGTGAGCTACGACGTCATCGTGATCGGGGCCGGGTTCGCCGGCCTGGCCGCGGCCCACCGGGCCCGGCGCGCGGGCCTGACCGTGCACGGCTTCGAGGCCGGCGACGACGTCGGCGGGACCTGGTACTGGAACCGCTACCCGGGGGCCCGCTGCGACGTGGAGAGCGTCGACTACTCGTACTCCTTCGACGAGGACCTCCAGCAGGAGTGGACCTGGAGCGAGCGGTTCGCGGCCCAGCCGGAGATCCTGGCCTACCTGCGCCACGCCGCCCGGCGCTTCGGCCTCTACGACCTGTTCGAGCTCGCGACGCGGGTCGCGGCGCTGCGGTACACCGGTAGCGCCTGGGACGTCACCACCGCGGACGGCCGGACCGAGCGCGCCCGGTTCGTCATCCTGGCGACCGGGAGCCTGTCGATCCCCAACATCCCCGCGATCCCCGGCGCCGGAGACTTCCGGGGCGAGGTGTACCGCACCGCCCAGTGGCCGGCCGCCCCGGTCGCCTTCGCCGGCAAGCGGGTCGGCATCATCGGCACCGGCTCGTCCGGCATCCAGACCGCGCCCGAGGTGGCCCGGGAGGCGGCCGCGCTCACCGTCTTCCAGCGCACGGCCAACTACAGCATCCCCGCGGTCAGCGCGCCGCTGCCGGCCGAGGAGATTGCCGCGGTCAAGGCCGGCTACGCGGCCCGGCGGGCGCGGACCCGGCGCGGCCTCTACGGCTCGCCCGCCCACGACCCGCACCCGGTCCCGGCCCCGCAGCTGACGCCGGCCGAGGCGACCCGGGTGCTGCAGGAGCGCTGGGCCTACGGCGGCGTGTACTTCGCCCGCACCTTCCTGGACCAGATGTCGGACGCGGCCACGAACCGGATCGCCGGTGAGTTCGTGCAGGGCCAGATCCGCCGGATCGTGCGCGACCCGGCGGTCGCCGAGGACCTGGTGCCGGCCGACCACCCGATCGGCACCAAGCGGATCTGCACCGACTCCGGGTACTTCGAGACGTTCAACCGCCCGAACGTCCGCCTGGTGAACCTGCGCCGCGACCCGATCGAGCGGATCGAGCCCGGCGGCGTGCGGACCGCCACCGGCCTGCACGAGCTGGACGTGCTCATCTGGGCCACCGGCTTCGACGCGTTCACCGGCGCCGCCGCCCGCATGGACATCCGCGGCCGCGACGGCGTGGCGCTGTCGGCGATCTGGTCCGGCGGCCCGCTGACCTACCTGGGCCTGCTCGTCCCCGGCCTGCCGAACCTGGTGCTGCTCAACGGCCCCGGCAGCACCGGACCGCTGGCCAACATGGTGCTCTGCGCCGAGCAGCAGATCGACTGGGTCTTCGACCTGCTCGCCGCGGCCGGCCAGCGCGGGGCAGCGGCGTTCGACGTGGCCCCGGGCGCGGCCGAGCGCTGGTCGGAGGTCGTCGACGAGGCGGCCCGGCGCACGCTGTTCCCGAAGGCGCGCTCGTGGTACCTCGGCTCGAACATCGAGGGCAAGCCGGAGCGCTTCATGCCGTACGCCGGCGGCCTGGGCGCCTACGTGGACCTGTGCGCCGCCGAGGCCGACGCCGGCTACCCCGGCCTGACCTTCGGCTGAGGCCCGCGGCCGGCCGGTTCCCCGGTCATCGGATGAAGGCGCCGATCAGGTAGGCGTTCAGCGCGGCCACCACGGCGGTGACGGCCCACATCAGCAGCGTCGTGCGGCGGCGGTTGGCCATGCTGCCCATGAGCCGGCGGTCGGCGGTGACGAGCGTGAGCGGTACCAGGGCGAAGGGAATGCCGAACGAGAGGACCACCTGCGACAGGATCAGCACCGTGGCCGTGTCGTCGGCGAGGGCGAGGACGGCCAGCGCGGGCACCATCGTCACGGCCCGGCGCAGCAGGAGGTTGATGCGCAGGCCGAGGAAGCCGCTCATGACGACCTGGCCGGCGTAGGTGCCGACGCTGGCCGAGGCGAGGCCCGAGGCGGTCAGGGCGATCGCGAACGCGGCGGCCGCGGCGGGGCCTGCCGCAGTACCGAGGAAGGCGTGAATGTCCTCGAGACCGCCCGGAAGGTCCAGGCCCGGGCGGAAGAACAGGGCCGCGGCCACGCAGAGCATGGACAGGTTCACCAGGCCGGCCGCGCCCAGGCCCAGACCGACGTCGAGGCGGTTGGCGCGCAGGAAGCGCCGGCGCTGCTCCTCGCCGTGCGGGGCCGGGCGGTCCTTGAACAGGGCCGAGTGCAGGTACACCACGTGCGGCATGACCGTCGCCCCGACGATCGCGACCACCAGGGTGGCCTGGTCCGCGCCGGCCACCCGGGGGACCAGGCCGGCGGCGAACCCGGCCGCCGACTGCCCGCCGACGGCCAGCACCTGGAACAGGAAGCCGCCGAGGACGAGCAGCAGCAGGCCCGCGATCGCGGCCTCGAAGCGGCGGTGGCCGCCGCGCTGCAGGGCCAGCACCGCGAAGGCGACGACGGCGGTGAGCAGCCCGGCCGGCAGCAGCGGCAGGCCGAGGAGCAGGTTGAGCCCGACCGCGGCGCCCACGAACTCGGCCAGGTCGGTGGCCATCGCGACCAGCTCGCCCTGCAGCCACAGCACGATCCGGGTGCGGCGGCCGAAGCGGTCGCGGCAGACCTCCGGCAGCGAGCGGCCCGTCGCCAGGCCGACCTTGGCCGCGCAGTACTGCACCAGGATCGCCATGAGGTTGGCCATCACGATGACCCAGACGAACCGGTAGCCGTACTGCGCGCCCCCGGCGAAGTTGCTGGCGAAGTTGCCGGGGTCGACGTACGCGACCGAGGCCACGAACGCCGGCCCGAGCAGCGGCAGCCAGCGTCCGGGCGCGGCTACAGCCGGTACCAACCGCGGGCATTCTCGGCCATGGTCCTGGGCTTCATCGTCTCCGGCAGCGCCGCGAAGAGGTCGGCGGCCCGCTCGTCGTAGCCGTGCGGGTAGTCGGTGGCGTGCATCAGGACGTCGTCGGAGCCGAGCCACTCCAGGCACTGGGCGACCATCTCGACCGGGCCGCCGTCGAACGGGGCGGTGGAGAAGCGGAAGTGCCGGCGGATGACGTCCAGCGGCGCATCGTTGAGCCAGGGCACCTCGCGGCGCAGGCCCTTCCACTCCTTGTTCATCCGCCAGCCCCACAGCGGCAGCCACAGGAAGCCGCCCTCCAGCACGGCACAGCGCAGGTCCGGGACGGCCTGGAACACGCCCTGGCTGACCAGGCTGGTGAGCTGCCCGGCGAAGGACTGCCACTCCGCCGCGTACTCCTCCACGAACCACGACGCCGGCCCGGTCGAGGACGGGTGGCCGTCGGTGGTCCCGCCGTAGTGCAGGCCCGCGACCAGGTCGTGCTCGGCGATCTCGCGCAGCACCGGGTGGTACACCCGCTGCCCCCACGGCGCGTCGTTGCGCACCGGCAGCAGCACCTGGACGAAGCCGGGGTGGTCGCCGACGCGGCGGATCTCGCGGATCATCGCCTCCGGGTCGCGGGCCGGGACCACGAGCGAGGCCCGCAGCCGGGGGTCGCGCTCCAGCCACTCCGCGATGATCCAGTCGTTGAGCGCGCTGACCAGCGCGGCCGCCCAGTCCGGGTGGCGCAGGCCGTCGAGGCCGTAGTAGCAGTTGACGATCGCGTGGTCGACGCCCCACGGGTCGAGCACGTGCTCCTGCAGCAGGGTCACGTCGGACGCGGGCGGCCGGCCCTGCGGGCGGTAGCGGGGGTGGCAGGCGCGCAGCGAGTTCGGCGGGTAGTGGGCCGCGACGACGCCGGTGCCGCGGTAGCCGCGCTCCTTGGTGAAGTCGATCCACATGCGCGACAGGTACGGGTACAGCGCGGCCAGCGACGGCACGTTGGCGTGCACGTCGGCGTCGATCACCGGGCCGTCCCAGGCGACGTCGCGGGCCAGGGTCGGGGTCGTCATCGGGCGGGCCTTTCGCGCTTGGGCCGGACCGGGGCCAGGTCGACCACGAGGTAGTCGTCCTCGACGGTGACCGCGAAGGTCTCGACCGAATAGGGGCCGGGCTCGCGCAGCCGGAATCCGTCCTGGACCAGCCGCGCGTACTCGCCCGGCGTGAACGAGCCGGGCGAGGGCTCGACCTCGACGGCGTACGTGCGGGTGCGCGTGCCGGTCGGGTCGAAGTAGGACTGGCCGGTCGCGATGTCGAACTCCCAGCCGTGCCAGGGGCAGGTGACGTACCGGCGGTCGGCGTCGTAGCTGAACTCCCCCGGCCGCGGCGAGGAGAGCTCGCCGACCAGGACGCCGCGGCACATCTCGGCACCCTTGTGCGGGCAGCTGTTGGGCAGGCCGTAGAACTTCCCGCCGACGTTGAAGATGCCGATCGAGCGCCCGCCCACGGTGACGATCAGGCGCTCGCCGTCGGCCAGGTCGGCGGCGCGGCCCACGACGTACTTCCGGCCGGCGCTCACGGGCGGGCGTAGCCGGTGCCGGGGAGCAGGTCCACGTGGTACAGGTCGCTCGCGTTCTGCCCGAGGATGCGGCGCAGCTGCTCGGGGCCGAGCGTCTTGGGCAGCGCGGCCGGCTCGTCGAAGTCCCAGTGCGGGTAGTCGGAGGAGTACAGCAGGTTGCGGCTCATCCCGGACGCCTCGAACTGGGCCAGGATGTCGTCGAACCACTTGTCGTTCTCCGGCTCCTCCATCGGCTGGGTCGTGTAGTAGACGTGCTCGGCCAGGTACTGCGACGGCAGCCGGTCCAGGTGCGGGACCTCCTGCCGGTGCATCCGGTAGGCGTGGTCGAGGCGCCAGGCGAACGGTACCGCCCACGACCACGCCAGCTCGACCAGCACGATCTTCAGGCGGGGGAACCGGTTGAACACGCCCTCGAAGATCAGGCTGGAGATCAGCGGGAAGTTGAAGAGCGCGAAGTCGCAGTGCTCCTCGAAGTAGAAGTCGGGCGAGCCGGACGGCGTGATGCGGTGCCCGGCCAGCACGTGGAACGCGACCGGCAGGTCGTAGTGCTCGCACGCCTCGTAGATGTCCCAGTAGCTGGGGTGCCCGGCCGGGCGGAGGTTGTCGGGGGCCAGGAAGACCTGCTTCCAGCGGTCGTTGTACTCCCCCATCTCCTCCTTGCAGAAGCGGATCTCCTCGACCGCGGCCGTGGGCAGCTCGTACGGCACCGTGATCGACCCGTACCAGCGGGGGTCGCCGGCCAGCCAGAAGTCGCGGCGGTACTCGTTCATCGCCCGGCAGTACGCCCCGGCCATCTCCGCCGGCTGCCCGCCCGCGCCCGCCATCACGAACCCGGCGATGTCGTTGATCATCGCGCCGCTCATGTCGTACCGGTCCAGCAACTGCTCGGCGGCGAAGGCCGGGTCGCTGCCGGGCGGGCCGCCGTCGGGGGTCTGGGCGTCCCAGCGGCTGGCGAACTCGCGGTGCCGCGGCCGCTCGCCGCGGGCCTTGTGGAACGGGCCGAACTCGCCGACGTAGCGCCGCCACCGCTCCGGCAGGTACGCCACGAGGTCGGGGGCCGGGGCGAAGGTGCGCGGGTGGACGTCGGCGTCGAAGATCCCGTACCTGGTCTCGCCCTCGATCTCCGTCATCATGCCTCCGCCAATCATTTATAAGATAAGCATCATTGATGGCATCGTAGGTCAGCCCGGCGGGGGTGACAAGGCTCGGACCGGCACCGGCTCCCCGGCCCGCAGCAGCAGCCCGGGCTCGAGCTCCTTGAGGTCGGCCACGCCGATGAGGGTCATGACCCGCGCGATCTCCTCGCGCAGGATGCGCACGACGTGCTCGGCGCCCGCGGGCCCGGCCGCGCCGAGGCCGTAGACGTAGGGCCGGCCGATGCACACGGCCTTCGCCCCCAGGCAGAGCGCCTTCACCACGTCGCTGCCGCGGCGGATGCCGCCGTCCAGCAGCACCTCGGCCCGGCCGCCGACCCGGGCCGCGATGGCCGGCAGGGCGTCCAGGGTGGCCACGTCCCCGTCGAGCTGGCGCCCGCCGTGGTTGGACACCACCACCCCGTCGGCGCCGAGATCCACGGCCCGCTCGGCGTCGTCGGCGTCGACCACGCCCTTGATGAACAGCGGCCCCTTCCACTGCTCGCGCACCCAGGCGAAGTCGTCCCAGTTCAGCTCGGCCCGCATCATCCGCAGCTGCGCCCCGACCGAGTCGACCGCGGCCCGCGCGCCCGCCGCCTCGGTCAAATTGCGCAAGGACATTCGCCGGTACCGCATGAAGTTCCACCACCACCGCGGCTTGACGGCCGCGTTCAGCACCCGGCCCGGCGTCATGATCGGCGGGTGGCCCATGCCGAGCCGCTTCTCGACCTCCCGGTTGCCGGGCACGGCCACGTCGACCGTGACGAACATGGCCCCGTAGCCGGCCCGCCGCGCCCGCTCGATCAGCGCCAGGGTCAGGTCGTGCCGGCCGGAGCGGGGATCGGCCCACGGGTAGAGCTGGACGAAGTGGTCGCGCTCGGTGGCCGCGGCGACCTCCTCGAAGGAGTACGTCGACGCGGTACTCACGATCGACACCGTCCCGGCCCGCTCGGCGGCCTGGGCCGCGCCCCGCTCGCCGGTCCAGTGCGACAGGCCGACCGAGCCCAGCGGCGCGAGCAGTACCGGCAGGTCGAGCCGCTGCCCGCCGACGGTGGTCGACAGGTCGGTGGCCTCGTTGCCGGTGAGCACCCGGCGGCGGAAGGCGTACCGGTCGAACGCGGCCCGGTTGGCCAGCAGCGTCTTCTGATCCTCGGCGCCGTGGTCGACGTAGGACCAGACCATGTCGGGGATCCGCCGCCGGGCCAGCCGCCGGTAGTCCTCGACCGTGACCGGCCCGATCCGGTTGGACAGCTGGTACTTGAAGGACGCCACGACAGCCATCCCCTTCTACAGGTCGAGCACCAGGAGCGGGGTGAGCGAGCGCCCGCAGCAGATCATCATCGTGTCGCCGGCCGCCCGCTCCTCGTCCGTGAGCACGGAGTCGCGGTGCAGCGGCAGCCCGTCGAGCACACTGGTCTCACACGTGCCGCAGGTGCCCTCGCGGCAGGAGGTGACGACCTCGACCCCGGCCGCCTCGACCGCCTGCACGATCGACTGCCCGGCCCCGACCGTCACGTCGATGCCGGTGTAGTCCAGCCGCACCACGAAGCTCACGTCCCCGCCCGCCTCCACCGCGCGGGGCCGGAACCGCTCGGTGTGCAGCGCGCCGGGCGGCCACCGTTGCTCGACGGCGGCGATCAGCGGTTCGGGGCCGCAGCAGTACACCCGGAAGCCCTCCCGCGGCTCGCCGAGGGCGGCCTCGAGGTCGATCAGCCCGAACTCGTCCTGCGGCCACAGCGTGACTGTTTTTTCGTCTGTGGGTAGCTCGTCGGTGAACGCCATCCCGGCCGCGCGGCGCCCGCCGTACACCAGCCGCCAACGCCTCCCGCGGGCCGCGACCGCGCGCATCATCGGCAGCAGGGGCGTGATGCCGATGCCGCCGGCGATGAAGAGGTACTCGTCCGCCTCCACCAGCGGGAAATGGTTGCGCGGGCCGCGCACCTGGATGCGGTCCCCCACGGCGAGCGTGTCGTGCACGTAGGCCGAGCCGCCCCGCCCGGCCCGCTCGCGCAGCACCGCGACCCGCCACACCCCCCGGTCCTCGGGGTCGCCGCACAGCGAGAACTGCCGCTCCAGCCCCGGTCGCAGGATCAGGTCGACGTGCGCCCCGGGCGCCCAGGCGGGCAGCTCACCGCCGGCGGCCGCGGTGAGCTCGAGGACGACGACGTCCTCGGCCACCACGGCCTTCACGGCGACAACGGCGTCGAGCTCCACCCCGGGCCCCCTCTCGCTCGCTATCTTTTAAAACATAGCAAGCTTCATAGCGAAGGGCGAGAGCCGACCGGCGTGGTTACGGGGTCAGGTTGTGCCAGCCGGTGGTGGAGCAGCGCTGCCAGCCGGACGTCGTGGAGTTGTTGAAGTAGAGGCTGATGCAGCCGTGCGTGTTGATCTGGGTGCCCGAGGTACCACCGATCACATGGGTGTAGGTGTAGCTGGTGCCCCGGTGGGTCAGGGCCGCCTTGCAGTTGATCGGGTACTGCTTGCTGGACCACGGCGAGGAGCCGGCCTTGTCCAGCTCGGCCCAGACCGTCACCACGCAGTTGGTGGCACTGGTGGCGTTGGCCCCGATCGCCACCGAGGACTGCAGCCAGAAACCGTCGTCCTCGTTGACCAGGGTCCACCGGTCGTAGATGCACAGGCCGATGTAGTTGTTGCTGGCGTAGCTGCCGGCCAGAGCGCCGCACGAGCTGCCTTCGGCCGACGCCGCCGTCGGGGCGAGGAACACCGCGCCGGCCATGGCCAGCAGCACGGCGGCGATCCGGATCGCCATCTTCATGGACATACCTCCACAATCGTCGATTGCCGCGATCCTCGCAGACCGCCCTCGCCCGTGGGGGGCGGGTTTCGGGGATGCTGTGGGGCGTGGAGTACGTGTCCAGAGTGCCGCGACCCCCGCTGGACGGGCTGATCGACGACCTCTACTACCTGGAGGGCTCGCCGCCGTACGCCCGGCTCATGCTCCCGCCCATGCCCGCGGCCCTGCTCATCGTGAACCTCGGCGCGCCCTTCCGCGTCCGCGGCGGTGCCGACCGCGAGGCGGCCGACTACGCCGACGGCTGCGTGGTCTCCATGCCCGCCAGCGCGCTCGAGTTCGGCTACCCGCCGCGGACCAGGTCCGTCGGGGCGCACCTCAAGCCGTGGGGCCTGGCGCCGTTCCTGGCGATGCCCGCGGCCGAGCTGTGCGACCGTCCGGTGACGATCGAGCAGGTCTGGGGCCGCGCCGCCGCCGAAGAGCTGCGCGAGCGGCTGGCCGAGGCCGGCGGACCGTACGAGATGCTGACGCTGTTCGAGGATGCACTGCTGCGGCGGCTGGGCGGGACCGGCGGCCTCGGGCTGGTCCGGCACGCGAGCGGCGTCATCGCGGCGAGCGGCGGCACCGTGGCGATCGGGGGCCTGAGCGTGGCGGCCGGCGTCAGCAGTACCCATATGGTGCAGCGGTTCAAGGAGCTTGTCGGCGTCACGCCGAAGCGGCTGGCGCGGACGCACCGGTTCACCGCCACCGTGTTCGCCATGGACCCCGCCGGGCCCGTCGACTGGGGGGAGCTCGCCGGCAACGCCGGGTACTTCGACCAGGCGCACTTCGGGCACGAGTTCCGGGCGTTCACCGGGCTCACGCCCAGCCGGTACCTCGAGGTCCGGCGGCGGTTCCTGCGCGAGCATCCCGGCCACGTGTTCGACGGGTGGTCGCTGCCCCTCGATTGATTTCTTACAAGAGCGGGCGCTCGCGGAACGCTACGTTGAGGGGCATTCCAGCAGCGAGAGGAGTGCCCCGTGGGCAAGGTGGTCATGTACGGCTCGGTGTCGGTGGACGGCTTCATCGCGGACGCGGACGACCGGCCGGGGCCGCTGTTCGACTGGTTGACCAGTGGTGACGTGCCGTTGGACGACAGCGGTGCGCTGCAGGTGTCGCGGGCTTCCTACGACTACACCAGGCAGTACTGGGACCAGATCGGGGTGACCATCGCCGGCCGGCACGTCTTCGACATGACGGACGGGTGGGACGGGAAGCCGCCGAGCGGGATCGATCACGTGGTGGTCGTGACGCACCGGCCGGCGCCCGAGGGCTGGGACCCGGCGGCGCCGTTCCACTTCGTCGACGGGGTCGAGGCCGCCGTGGCCAGGGCGCAGGAGCTCGCCGGGGACCGGATCGTCGAGGTCGCGGCCGGTGACGTCGGGGGTCAGGTGCTGGCCGCGGGGCTGGTCGACGAGGTGCGCATGGATGTCGTACCCGTCGTGCTCGGGTCCGGCAAGCGCTTCTTCGGGGCCGTCGGCGGGCAGCACCTGCTGGAGGATGCCGACGTGGTTCAGGGCGGCCGGGTTTTGCACCTGCGGTATCGGGTGCGGATCAAAGAATGAGATCGAATACGGGCCGGAGTTTGCGTACTCAGCCCAATTGAGTACGCGGACGCATCCCGCGGGGTTGGCGTGGATTCACACTGTGTGCATCCAACCCGTCCAACCTCGTAGGGGGATGTCGTGCGCAATCTGCGAATCTTGGTATTGATCGTGGCAATCGTTTTTCTGGTGGCCGGTTGTCAGATTCCGGCCAATTCCGGCAAGCCGCTGGCGGCCGATTCAGGAGCCGACAACGGGATCGCCGATCTCCCGGCCGAGCGGATCGCCGAGGCCGCGGTCAGCTCGCTGACCCACAACTACCCGATGCGGATCAAGGGCAGGTTCGCCGATGACAGCGGTGCGGCGGTCCTGACGTTCGACATGGTGCGCAATTTCTCGGACGGCCGCGGCACGGTGCAGGTCGACGGCTACAGCCTGGAGATCATTCGGCTGCGTGGCCACGACTACGCGAAGGCGGACGCCGCATTCTGGATCGCCCGGGGGCCGGCCGAGTTGCAGCATTCGGATGCGGCCGCGCGGGTGGGCGGGAAATGGGTCCGGGGCGAGCTGTACAGCTCGAAGCTCCCGGTCGGAAGATTCCTCGACTTCCACGACAATTTATGGGAAGCGCTGGCGAATGACACGACGTTCACGAAAGGCGAGCGAACCGTCGTGAACGGCGTGCCGGCCATCGCCTGCGCGTCGGGGAACGCCGGCACGATCTACGTCGCGACGCAGGGCGCGCCGAACGTGATCCGCACGGAGTCGCCGGACGGCCGGGCCGTCATCGACTACTCCGAGTACGGCGCGCCGGTGACGATCGAGGAGCCGCCCGCCGACCAGGTCGTCGACCTGTAACCGGGCGCACACCGCACCGCCCGGGCAGCCAGTCGGCCATGTGACACCCTTGGCACGGCGGGGCTGATAGGAACGAATCGGACGTCCCGGCCGGCCGAATGTGATGTTGACGAGCCGGCCTGAGGTGGCGCCGGGCGGGCGGAGGGGGCATCGTCGTGGCTATGAGATCTTCTCACCGTTGGCGGGTGGCGGCGCTGCTGGTCAGTCTCGGGCTGGGCCTGGCGGCCTGTGGCGGGGACTCCAAGCCGGAGGCCTCGTGGTCCGGGGCACCGGCCTCGGCCGAGCCGGGCGGCGGCGGGGCGGGCTCGTCGCCGTCCGTGTCGCCGGCGCCGACCGGGAAGCCGGTGCACGTGCGGCTGTACCAGAGCGACGGCGCGACGTACGGCGTGGGCATGCCGATCATCGCGTACCTCTCGGCGTCCATCACCAGCGCCAAGGACTTCGACGCGGCGACGAAGGTGACCGTCAACGGGGAGGCGGTCGACGGGGCCTGGTACTTCCAGAAGTCCACGATCTACTCCGGCTACCCGATCGAGGCGCACTACCGCCCGAGCGAGTTCTGGCCGGCGCACGCCGAGATCGCGATGAACCTCGACACCAAGGGGAAGTCGGGCGGCACCGGGCTCGTGTACGACAACAGCCTGACGCTCGACATGAAGACCGGGGCGGCGAACATCGGCAAGGTCGACGGGAAGACCCTGCACATGGTCGTGACCTCCGACGGCAAGCAGGTCTTCGACTTCCCGGTGTCGCTGGGCAAGGCGAGCACCCCGACGTTCAACGGCACCAAGGTCGTCATGGAGAAGAAGGCCGTCGAGCACATGGTCGGCGACGGGTACGACGAGCAGGTGCCCTGGTCGGTGCGGGTCACCAACTCCGGCGAGTACGTGCACTCGGCCAGCTGGAACGGCGGCAACATCGGCCAGCGCAGCACCTCGCACGGCTGCACCAACCTGACCGAGGCCAACGCCAAGGCGTACTTCAACTTCGCGCAGGTCGGCGACCCGATCACGTACACCAACACGGGCGGGCCGACGATGCCGACGTGGGACGGGTACGGCGACTGGAACGTGGCCTGGACCACCTGGCAGGGCGGCGGCGCGGTCCCGGCAAACTGACGAAACTTTCGAGAGTTTCATCGGTACCAACTGCCCGTTCCGAGCACCCGCCAGCCCGGAGGCTCTCCTGAGCTGCCAATAAGCAAGGCCAGCCGACGGTACCGTCCGGAAGTTTTCCGGAAATTCTTGTCAGGCTGGCTTCAGCGTGCGCATAATTCGCTCACTCGGCGTTGACCGATATCGATCCGTCGAGCGACCTCGCCCGCCCGATCGAGGAGGAATGCGTGCACAGAACGACCGCAAGGCGGCTGCTCGTCAGCCTGGCCAGTGCCGCCGCGCTGGTGACCGCCTCGGTGTTCGCCGCCGGCACCGCCCATGCCGAGGCCGACCGGACCGTCACCGGCAACACGACCGGCACCCACAACGGCTACTTCTTCTCGTACTGGAAGGACAGCGGCAACGTCACCATGAACCTGGGCGCCGGCGGCAGCTACAGCGTCCAGATGAACGGCATCAACAACTCCGTGGTCGGCAAGGGCTGGAACCCCGGCTCCACCACGCACACCGTCAACTACTCCGGCTCGTTCAACTGCGGCGGCAACTGCTACCTCGCGCTGTACGGCTGGACGACGAATCCGCTCATCGAGTACTACGTCGTGGAGAACTACGGCAACTACAACCCGAGCACCGGCGCGCAACGGCTCGGCTCGGTGACCACCGACGGCTCGACGTACGACATCTACCGCACCCAGCGGGTCAACCAGCCCTCCATCATCGGCACCGCCACGTTCTACCAGTACTGGAGCGTCCGGCAGAGCAAGCGCACCGGCGGCACCATCAACGTGGGCAACCACTTCACCGCCTGGCGCAACGCCGGACTGCAGATCGGCACCCCGAACTACCAGATCATGGCCACCGAGGGCTACCAGAGCAGCGTCAGCTCCAGCATCACCGTCAGCGAGGGCACCGGCGGCGGTGGCGGAGGGGGCGGTGGCGGTGGCGGAGGCACCGGCGGCTGCACGGCCACCCTGTCCGCGGGCCAGCAGTGGAGCGACCGGTACAACCTGAACGTCGCGGTCACCGGCTCGAGCACCTGGACCGTGACGCTCAACCTGCGCTCGCCGTCGGTCGTCAGCTCGACCTGGAACGTCAACGCGACCTGGCCCAGCCAGTACGTGATGGTCGGCAAACCCAACGGCAGCGGCAACACCTTCGGCGTCACCATCATGGCCAACGGTCAATGGACGTGGCCGTCGGTCTCCTGCAGCACCGGCTGACGCCCGGAGCCCCGTGACACGGCGCGGGAGGTGCGGCGACTGGCGGACGCCGCACCTCCCCCGCGCCGCTCGGCGTCCCGGCGCGCGCTGCCCCGCGTGGGAGACTGGAGCGCGGCCGCTGCGAGGCCGGGAGCGAAGGGACGCGATGCATCAGCCAGACGACCGCCGCCGCGATGCGGAACGGACCCGGCGGGAGATTCTCGACGTCGCGACCCAGGAGTTCGCCGACCGCGGCTACGACGGGGCGCGGGTCGACGAGATCGCCGAACGGACCCGGACCACCAAGCGAATGATCTACTACTACTTCGGCGGCAAGCGGCAGCTGTACATCGCGGCGCTCGAACGGTCCTACGCCCGCATCCGCGAGGCCGAGCACCGCGTGAACCTCGACCACCTGGCCCCGGCCGAGGCGATCCGGCGGCTCGCCGAGATCACGTTCGACCACCACGAGGCCAACCCCGACTTCATCCGGCTGGTCAGCATCGAGAACATCCACCGGGGCGAGCACATCGCACAGCTGGAGAGCCTGGCCGCGCTGAACAGCCCGGCGATCCGGCTGATCGAGCAGATCCTCAAGCGCGGCCGCGCCGACGGGGTGTTCCGCGAGGACGTCGACGCGCTCGACGTGCACCTCGCGATCAGCGCCTACTGCTTCTTCCGGATCGCCAACCGGTACACGTTCAACGCCATCTTCGAGCGCGACCCGGTCGACCCGGCCCGCCGCGAGCACTACCGCATGCTGCTCGGCGACATGATCGTGTCGCACCTGCGCCCGGCGGCGGGCTCATAGCGCCAGGGTCAGGCCGTCCGCGGCGATCTCGACCGGCCCGACGGCCCCGCCGTGCGCATACGGGTTGGTGTTGTTGAGGTGCCCGAAGAGGCACCGCGTCCCCGGATGGCGGCGCACCGCCTCGAGCATGCCGGCGATCGGCAGGTGCCCCATCTCCCGCGGCGTGCGCGCGAGCCCGGCCACGCGGGCGGGCTCGTCCGCGGTGGCGAACGTACCGTCCAGCAGCGCCGCATCCGCGCCGGCGAGGAACGCGTCGAACGCCTCGGTCCACTCCGGCAGGCAGGTCGCGTAGACGAACGCCCGGCCGCGCGCGTCGCTCACCCGCAGCGCGCAGACCCGTTCGCCGGCGGGTTCCCCGCGGGCGTACCGGGGCCGTTTGGATCCCACCGCGAGCGCCCGCACGGTCAGGCCGCCGTCGAGGTCGAGCGGCTCCCCCGGCGTCAGGCACCGCACGCGCAGGCTCGTGTACCGGGCCAGGGCCGGCAGCAGCGGCAGGTCGGTGCGCAGCGTGTCGAGCACGGCGCCGGTGCCGCACACCGTCAGCGCGCCGGCCTCGCGGAGCATGAGCAGGCCCGCGGCGTGGTCGAGCTCGGCCGTGGTGAGCACGACACCGCGGACCGGGGTGTCGCGCCGGCCGGGGCCCGGGGCGAGCTCGGGCGCGGCGAGCAGCTGGGCGCGCACGTCCGGCGAGGCGTTCAGCAGGTACCACGCGCTGCCGTCGCCGGTGACCGCCACGCCGTCCTGCGTGCGGTGCACCCCGGTGGCGCGGGCCGTGCGGCAGCCGGCGCAGGCGCAGTTCCACTGGGGCACGCCACCGCCGGCCGCACTGCCGAGAATGCGCACCCTCACCGGGCCCGCCGCGGAACGGGAGCCGGGCACGGGCCGAAGATGCGCACCCTCACCGGGCCCGCCGCGGAACGGGAGCCGGGCGCAGGCCGAAGATGCGCACCCTCACCAGGCCCGCCGCGGAACGGGAGCCGGGCGCGGGCCGAGGATGCGCACCCTCACCGGGTCCGCCGCGGAACGGGGGCCGGGCGCGGGCCGGGCGCCGCGGCGGCCCGGACGGTCGCGTGGTGCGGGGAGAGGCGGCACGCGGGATCGGTCGCCGCCGCGTCGCCGGTGAGCTGGAACGCCTGGCAGCGGCAGCCGCCGAAGTCGACCTCGCGCAGCTCGCAGGTGCGGCAGGGGTCGGGCATCCAGGCGGTACCGCGGAAGGCGTTGAACAGCGCCGAATCCAGCCAGGCGGCGGCGAGCGAGCCGGTGCGCACCGACGGGACGGGCAGGCCCGGCAACTGGGCGGCGGCCGCGCACGGCAGCAGCTCACCGGTCGGCGTGACGACCAGCTGGCGGCTCGCCCAGCCGTGCATGCAGGGCTTCGGGCGGCCGGTGTGGTGGTCCGGCTCGACGTACACGATCTCGACGCGGTCCCCGTAGCGGCGGTGCACGTCGGTGGCCGCCACGCCGGCCGCGGCGACCTGGGCCGGGCTCGGCATGAGGGCGGCCCGGTTGCGCAGGCCCCAGCCGTAGTACTGGGTGTGCGCGAGCTCGAGCCGCTCGGCACCGAGCCCGACGGCCAGCTCGGCGATCCCGGCCAGGCGGTCCACGTTGCCGGCGTGCAGGACGACGTTGACGGACAGCGCGATGCCGGTGTCGCGGACCAGCGCGGCCGCGGCGAGCTTCCGGTCGTGGAAGCGGCCGCCGGCGACCCGGTCCGCGTGGTCCGCCCCGGCGTCCTGGATGGACAGTTGCAGGTGGTCGAGGCCGGCGCCGGCCAGCGCGGCCAGCCGGGCCGCGGACAGCGGGATGCCGCTGGTGATCAGGTTGGTGTACATCCCGAGCCCCCGCGCGTGCGCCAGGATCTCCGGCAGGTCGCGGCGCAGCAGGGGCTCGCCGCCGGAACAGTGCACCTGCAGCACGCCCGCCGCACGGGCCTGGTCGAGCACGCCGAGCCATTCGGCCGTCGTCAGTTCCGCCGTGTACCGCCCGAGCTCGATCGGGTTCGAGCAGTACGTGCACCGCAGCGGGCAGCGGTACGTCAGCTCCGCCACCAGGCCCGTCGGGCGCGGACGGGGCCACGGCGTCCCGGCGGCGCCGCCCGCCGGGGCGCCGCCGGGACGTTCGGGGGTCGCGGGCGGCCCGTCGCCCAGCAACCGGCGCCGCGTCAGGTCGGACAGCAGCGCGTCGACGTCGGCCGCGGCGACGCCGTCGTAGTCCTCGGCGAGCCGCGCGACGATCGCCGCGGCGTCCCGGCGGCCGTCGCAGGCCTGGACCACGTCGGCGGCGACCGGGTCGAGCAGGAGCACGCCCTCCGGGTACAGCAGCGCGTGCTGCCCGCGGACCCGGTCGAGCACGAGCCGCACCCCGCGGCGCAGCGCCGGGGCGCTCATGCCGTCACCCACGCCGCGGCCGCGTAGTCGATGGCGTCGAGCATCGCGCCGAGCACGTCGCACTTGAAGCGCAGCGCGGCCAGGGCGGCCCGCTGCTGCTCGGCGCCGGTGCAGTGGGTGAGCACGAGGTCGAGGGTGCCGGCGCCGTCGTGGCGGGCCACCGGGATGCGGGTCTCGAAGTAGGTGAGGCCGTCCGGCTTGATCCAGTCGTAGTGCCGCTGCCATGCCCGCACCCGCTCGGCCATGTGCTCGGGCGAGAACAGCTCGGTGAGCGCCGCGGCCACGCCCTCGGTCCACGGCCGGGTCCGGCAGAAGTGCAGGTAGCCGTCGACGGCGAAGCGCACGCCGCGCAGCACGTGCCGCTCGTCGAGGACCTCCGCGCGGGACAGCCCGACCGCCTCGGCCAGGATCAGCCACTCGGCCAGCCCGCCCTCGCCGTCGCGCGTGCCGTCGTGGAAGCGCACCCGCGCCAGCCAGTCCCGGCGGACCTCCGGCAGCGGGCACTGGGCGATGACGGCGGCGTTCTTCTGGGCCAGGCAGCGCTGGTAGTACCAGCGGTTCGCCACCCAGGAGCGGATCTCCTCCGGCCGGCCGCGCCCGTCGTGCAGCCGCCGGTGGAACGGGTGCCGGTCCCAGTAGTGCTCGCCGAGACCCCGCAGGGCCTCGGCGAACGCGTCGCGGCTCAGCGGGGCCGGCGCGACCACGGGTCCCCCGCGCCCGTGTACGCCGAGATCTCGGGCCGCGTCTCGAGGCACTCCACCCGCGGTGCGGTCCACGGGCGGCGCGGGCGCGCGGTGGCGGACATGGTGACCACTCCCTTCCTCCGATCCATTCAGCGGTCCGAATGGGCCACTGGATGGACGAACGATATTCCGCCCGGAGGATCGATCGCAACCCCTGAATTCCTTGTTTCCGGATTGGGGCGGGCCTATATTGAGCCAGCCTGATTCGGTACCACAGGTCCGCTAGATGGACCTACCGCCCGACACCCCCCGAAGGAGTACCGGCATGCAGTGGAAACGCCCCGTGCTGCTCGCCGCCCTCGTCGCCGCCGCGACCGCCGTGCTCGGCGTCGTCGCGGTGCTGCCGAGCGCGGCGCAGCCGTCCAGAGACCGCGACACCGGCGCGCGCGAGCTGGGCAGCCCCGACTACGGCGTCTGCCGCGGCACCGACGAGCGCTGCTACCACGACTGGGGCAACTTCGACCCGGCCAAGGGGTACCGCGTGCTGCTGGTGACCCGCACCGCCGGTCCCCGCCACGCCAACCTCGGCCCGGCCCTCGCGCCCGGCCTCAACCCGCCGCTGACCGCCGCCAACGTCGTGCAGAACGGCGTCGTCGCGTTGGGCGGCAAGAACGGGTTCGCGGTCGACTGGACCGAGGACCTCGCCCAGCTGGCGTCGCCGAACCAGCTCTTCCGGTACAACGCCGTGATCTTCTTCAGCACCTCCCGCGACGCCCTGGACGACGCGGCGCAGACGGCGCTGCGGCAGTACATCCGCGGCGGTGGCGGCTTCGTCGGCGTGCACAACGCGTTCGGCACCGAGTACAACTGGCCGTGGTACGAGGGCCTGCTCGGCGGGGCCAACTACTACGACCACGGCCCGGCCCAGCCCGGCACGGTCAAGGTCGTCGACCGGCGGGACGCCTCGACGGCGGGCCTGCCGGAGCGGTGGCAGCTGCGCGACGAGTGGTACAACCTCGTGCCGTACCCGAGCAAGGTCCGCGTCCTGGCCGAGGTGGACGAGAGCACGCTGGCCGAGGGCGTCGAGGGCTCGATGGGCCACCCGGGGCACGGCAAGGACCACCCGGTCGCCTGGTGCCAGTACTACGACGGCGGCCGCGCGTGGCTGACCACGCTCGGCCACGACGCCCTGCTGTTCGGTGACGGCAGCACCTTCCCGGGCGCGCCGCAGTTCCAGCAGATGCTGGTGGGCGGCATCCGCTCGGCCATGGGCGCGGCACCGTTCTGCCGCTGAGGACCGCGCGGGCGGCGGGCACCCGGCCCGCCGCCCGCGCCACCCGTTCACAGCCCGAGGTACACGCGGCGCACCCGCGCGTCGTGGCGCAGCTGCGCCGAGGAGCCGGACATCGCCACCGCGCCGTTCTCCACCACCAGGCAGCTGTCGGTGGCCTCGAACGTCAGCTTCGCGTTCTGCTCGACCAGCAGCATGCTCAGCCCGTCGCGGCCGAGCCGCTGCAGGGCCGCCAGGATCTCCTCGACGAGCTTCGGCGACAGCCCCATCGACGGCTCGTCGAGCAGCAGCAGCCTCGGCTGTGACATGAGGGCCCGGCCGATGGCCAGCATCTGCTGCTGCCCGCCGGACAGCGCGCCCGCGAGCCGCTCGCGCATCTCGCCCAGGACCGGGAAGAGTGCGAACACGTCGTCGAGCTTCCGGCGCGTCTCGCGGTTCCACGGCCGGGCGTAGGCGCCGAGCAACAGGTTCTTCTCCACCGTCAGTCCCGCGAAGACGTGCCGGCCCTCGGGCACGTAGCCGATGCCGTGGCGGACCATGTCGCGCGCCTTCACCCGGGACATGTCGCGACCCTCGACCCGCAGCGCGCCGACCGTGCGGGGCACCAGTCCGAGCACCGCCTTGAGCGTCGAGGTCTTGCCGGCGCCGTTGGCGCCGATGATGCCCAGGCATCCCCCGGCCGGCACGGCGAAGCTCACCGACCGGACCGCGCAGACGCCGCCGTAGTGCACCGTGAGGTCCTCGACCTCCAGGGCCGGTGCGCTCATCGGTTCGCCTCCTCGATGAAGTCCTCGCCGACCGTGTCGGCCATGGAGTCGCCGAGGTACGCCTCGATCACCTGCGGCGCGGTGGCCACCTCGGCGGGGGTACCGTCGGCGATGACCCGGCCGCTCGCGAGCACGGTGACCCGCTCGCACAGCGACATGACCAGGCCCATGTTGTGCTCGATGAGCACCACGGTCACACCGCCGGCGCGGATGGACCGGACGATCTCGCCGAGCTGGCGGACCTCGTCGCCGTTGAGGCCGGCCGCGGGCTCGTCGAGCAGCAGCAGCCGCGGCCGCTGGGCCATCGCCCGGGCGATCTCGACGCGGCGCTGGATGCCGTAGGGCAGGGCGCCCGGCAGCGCGCCGGCGAAGTCGGCCAGACCGAACCGGGCCAGCAGCCCGGCGCCTTCGGCCCGCAGCGCGCGGTCCCGCCGCCACACCCCGAGGGGGCGCAGCAGGTACCGCCAGATGGATCGCGTCCGGGTCTGGTCCAGGGCCACGAGGACGTTCTCCTGGACCGTGAGCGCGCCGAAGAGCCGCAGGTTCTGGAACGTGCGGGCCATCCCGGCGCGGGCCAGGCGATGCGGGCTGGCCCCGGTGACCGGCCGCCCGGCGAACGTCACCCGGCCGGTCGTGGCCTTGTAGAGCCCGGTGACGACGTTGAACAGGGTCGTCTTGCCCGAGCCGTTGGGCCCGACGATGCCGCGGATCTCCCCCGCCGCCACCGTGAACGACACGTCGTCCAGGGCGCGCAGGCCCTTGAACTGCTTGCCGAGGCCGGCGATCTCCAGCAGCGGCGCGCCGTCGCCCGGGACGTCCGCCGCCTCGTACGGCTGGAACGGCCGCAGCTCGTGGCGCGGGCCGGCGCCGCGGCGGCCCAGGCGCTCCCGCAGCCGCCGGGGCAGCCCGGCCAGGCCGGTCGGGGCGAACACGACGACCAGCACGACGATGCTGCCGTAGGCCACCTGCGCGTACGTCGGGTAGTCCACGAGCAGCTCGCGCAGCAGGGACAGCGCGACGGCGCCCGCGACGCAGCCCAGCAGGCTCTGCCGCCCGCCGATGATGACCATCGCGAGCAGCAGGAACATGTTGCCGATGCTGAACGTCTCCGGTGCGACGTAGCGCACCAGGCCGGCATAGAGCACCCCGGCCGTGCCGCCGTACACGCTGGCCAGCAGGAACGCGGTCATCCGCACCATCGGGACCTCGACCCCGACCGCGCCCGCGGCCAGGGGATCGTCGCGCATCGCCCGCATGCGCCGGCCCAGCGGCGTGTGCACGACGAAGATGCCGAAGGCCAGGGCGACCGCGAACACGATGAGCTCGACGTAGTAGAAGAGGTACTCGCTGGTGAGGTCGACGCCCGGCAGGTGCGGCACCGGGATCGCGTTGATGCCCTCGGCGCCCCCGCTGACCTCGGCGTTGGTGACCCAGTTGGTGAAGGCGACGGCGAGGCCGAGCGTGACGATGCCGAGATAGTGCGACTGCACCCGCAGCGCGGGCACGCCGACGAACAGCCCGGTCACCGCGGTCGCCAGCAGCGCCAGCAGGGCGGAGACCCAGAAGCCCAACCCGGCGGAGGTGGTCAGGATGCCCACGGTGTAGGCGCCGACGCCGAAGAACGCGACCTGGGCCAGGTTGACCTGCCCGGCGATGCCCATGGCGAGGCCGAGGCCGACCGCGAGCAGCGCGAAGATGAGCGTGACGTCGACGACGTGGATCGCGTAGGAGTCGACGGTGTACGGCAGCAGCCACAGCACGGCCGCGACCGCGGCGAGGATCGCCAGGCGGCGTTTCATGCCCGGTTCACCGTCCTCTCGCCGAAGACGCCGGTCGGGCGGACCATGATGATGGCCGTGAAGACCAGGAACACGACCAGCTCGGAGTAGCCCTGGAAGTGCCCGGCGGCGAACGCGTCGAGCACCCCGATGGCCAGGCCGCCGACGATGGCGCCGGGGATGCTGCCGAAGCCGCCGAGGATCGCCCCGGCGAAGCCCTTGATGCCCAGCGCCGCGCCCATGGTCGGGTAGACGTACTGCAGCGGCCCGACGAGCCCGCCGGCCAGGGCGGCGAGGGCGGCGCCGATGACGAACGCGACGGAGTTGCTGCGCCCGACGTGGATGCCGACGGCGGTGGCGGCCTCGTGGTCCATGGCGACCGCCTGCATGGCCGTGCCCCGCTTGGTGCGCTGCAGGAACAGCATGAGCAGCAGCATCGCGGCGGCGCCGATGGCGAGCACCAGCAGGTCGTACGTGCGGATCTTCAGGCCGAACACGTCCAGCGGCGGGCTGGAGATGGGGGAGGTCACCGCACGGCCGGTCGCGCCCCAGATCATGATCGCGATGGCGTCCAGGACGATGCCGAAGCCGATCGTGCCGATCAGCATCAGGTCGAAGTCCTTGTTCTCCAAGGGCCGCAGGACGAACTCGATGACGAACCCGACGAGGCCGGTGACCACGATCGCGACGATCATCGCCAGGGCGAAGGGCAGCCGCGCGGACATGTAGAAGGTCGACGCGACGTAGGCGCCGAGCGTCACGACGTTGCCGTGCGCGAAGTTGACGAGGCCCATCGTGCGGTACACGAGCGAGAACCCCATGGCGACGAGGGCGTAGACGGCGCCGAGGCTCAGCCCGCCGATCAAGGTTTGCAGCGTGACTTGCATGGCTCTCCCGATGCCGGAACGGGGCGCCGCGGCTCGGCGGCGCCCCGGTTGATGGGCAGGCTCAGCTTGCGGCCGTCAGTTTGCCGCCGGTGATCACACCGATGGAAGTGGCGAAGATCCCCACCCCGGTGTCGTCGAAGGCGAAGTCGCCCAGCAGCCCCTTGTACTTCGTGGCGCGGATCGCGTCGGCGAGCGCCTTGCCGGTCGCGGCGCCGGACGACTTGAGCGCGGTGAGCACGATCTGGGTGCCGTCGTAGGCCTTCGCCCCGTGCAGCTCCGCGTCCTCGTTGTAGGCGGCCTTGTACGCCGCCGCGAACTTCTTCGACGCGTCGTTGATGTCGTTGCTGAGGTACGGCGAGCTGACGATCGTCCCCTCGACGTTGGCGGCGCCGGCGGTGTTGAGGAACACCGGCGTGCCCTGCGGCGCGGCCCCGGCGAACGGCACCGTGATCCCGAGGTCGCGGGCCTGCTTGACGATCAGGCCGGACTCGACCTCCTCGGCCCCGAGGAAGATCAGTTGCGGGTTCTTGCTGCGGATCGTGGTCAGCGCCGCGGAGAAGTCCTTCTGGTCCGTGGTGACGACCTGGTCCGCCACCGGGGTCACGCCGCGGCTCTGCAGGGCCTTCAGGAACGCGTCGTGCTCGCCCTTGCCGTACGACCCGTTGTTGGTGATCATCGCGATCGTCTTGATGCCCTTGGTGTCCACAATGTACTTCGCGAGGGTCTCGTCGTAGGTGGTGCTGGTCGGGCCGTTGAGGAACAGGAACGGGCTCTTGACCGCCACCAGGCCGGTGGACTGCCCGGAGGTGATGTTGGGAATCGCGGCCTGCTGCAGGATCGGTGCCATCGCGATCGTCACCGCGCTCTCCGCCGTGCCGATCATCGCCACGTAGCCCTCACTGGCGATCTTCCGGGCCAGGTTCGTGCCCACGGTCGGGTCGCCCTGGTCGTCGAAGACGTCCAGCTGGACCTGCCGGCCGTTGACGCCGCCGGCCTTGTTCCACTCCTCGACGGCCAGCTTGGCGCCCTTGAGCTCCCACGCGCCCAGCGAGCTCAGCTGCCCGCTCTGCGCGTCCACCAGCGCGAGCTTGATCGGCCCGGCGGCCGCCTGGCCGCTGCTGTCGTCCTTCTTCTCGCCCGGCGCGCTGCAGGCGGACAGCGCGAGGGCGAGCACGGTGGCACCGGCGAGTCGTCGGATGCGTTGCGGGGTCATGCGCATCACCTCATCAGTTAGTCGAATAGACCGTGATAGATGTCCTTGATGTTCCAGTGCCCGGGGGTCGGCACCGGTTCGTTGACCATCGCCACGTCCAGCACCGCCGGTCGGCGGCGGCGATGGGCGGTGAGCAGCGCGCCGCGCAGGTCGTCGGCCCGCTCGATCTGGTAGCCGTCGGCGCCGCAGGCCCGGCCGAAGGCGGCGAAGTCCGGGCTGTAGGGGTTGCCGTCCGGGTCGGTGAACGCGCAGCCGTACTCCCGGCCGAAGTTGGCCTCCTGCAGGTCGGCGATGGTGCCGTGGGCCCGGTTGTTCATGACCACGAACAGCACGGGCAGGCCCCGCTCGACGGCCAGCGGCACGGCCGGCAGCTGCGCGCTCATCCCGCCGTCGCCCACGAGCGCCACCACGGCCGCGTCGGGCCGGGCGAGCTGCACACCCAGGGCCGCGGCCGGGCCGAACCCCATGGTGGAGGCGCCGCCGGGGGTGATGAACCGGCCCTCGGGCGGCAGCGGGTAGCACTGGGCGACGCCGTTCTTGTTCCAGCCGACGTCGGTGACCAGGACCGTGTCGGGCGGGAGGGTCTCGCGCAGGTCGAGCAGGATCCGCTCGGGGCGCAGCGGGAACTGCCCGCTGCGGCCGCGCTCGGTGCTGCCCTCGAACAGCGCGGTGCGCGCGGCCCGGATCTGCTCGCGCAGCGCCGGGCGGCGGCGCGGCCGCGGATCGGTGTGGCGCACGGCGGCGTCGATGGCCCGCACCGCGTGGGTCGCGTCGGCCACGATGCCGAGCTCCACCGGATAGTTGCGGCCGATCTCGGCCGGGTCGATGTCGATCTGGATCAGCCGGGTCGGCGGCATGCGCCAGGTGTAGGCGGGGTTCCAGGAGCTGGCGTCGGTCTCGGCGAACCGGGTGCCGATGGCCAGCACGACGTCGGCCTCCAGGGCGTAGGTGTTGGTCACCTCGAGGCCCCAGAACCCGGTCATGCCCATGACGAGCGGGTGCCGGTCGGGCAGCGCGCCCTTGGCCATCAGCGAGTGCGCGACCGGGATGTCGAGGTGCTCGACGAGCGAGACCAGCGCGTCCCGGCCCGCCCCGGCCCCGAGGCCGCCGCCGAGGTACACCAGCGGCCGCTCGGCGCCCAGCAGCAGCTCGGCGGCCCGCTGCGCGTCGGCGGGGTCCAGGGCCGGGGCGCTGACCAGCACCGGCAGCGGGTGGGCGACCGGCGCGGGCACCGGGCGGGAGAACAGGTCCATCGGGACGTTGAGCAGCACGGCACCGGGGCGGCCGGCGGTCGCCGTCCAGAACGCGCGCTCGGTGAAGCGGGCCAGGTCCTCGACCCGGTGCACGTGCCAGGCGCGCTTGACGAACGGCCGGTAGATCGCCGTCTGGTCGGCGTCGGCGTGGAGGTTGACCTCCTGGTGCGGGTGCCGGCCGTACATGTAGGACGGCACGTCGCCGGCGATGGTGACCAGCGGGACGGAGTCCAGCGCGGCGGTGGCCACGCCGGTGACCGCGTTCATCATGCCGGGCCCGACGTGGACCAGCAGCACGCCGGCCTTGCCCGAGGCGCGGGCGTAGCCGTCGGCCGCGTGCGCGGCGGCCTGCTCGTGGCGGGCGATGACGAAGTCGATGCGGCTGCGCCCGATCGCGTCGAGCAGGGCGATGTTGGTGTGCCCGCACGTGCCGAAGACGTACTCCACACCGAACGCCTCGAGCTGGGCGACCAGTGCCTCGGCGGCGGTCAGGGTCTTCGTCTCGACGCTCATCGCGGCGCCACCTCCAGGTGCTCGAACGTGATCCAGGTCTTGCCGGGCAGCTCGCGGGCCTGCGCGAACGCGTCCGAGACGCGGGCCAGCGGGAACCGGCCGCGCAGGATGCGCCCGGGGCGCAGCTCGCCGGCGCGGGCCACGGAGGCCGCGAAGTCCCCGGGATGGTCGTAGATCAGGCAGCCGAGCAGCGACAGGCGCCGCTGCACGACGGTGAACGTGGACAGCCGGGCCGGTACCGCGCTCTGCCCGATGAGCACGATCCGGCCGTCGGGCGCGGCCCGCTCCACGGCGGTCTCCAGCGCGGGCGGGGCGCCGGACGTCTCGAACACGACCGGGAAGAGCCCGTCGGCGGGCATCGGGGCGGCGCCGAGCTCGACCGCGGTGGCGAGCCGGCCCTCGTGCGGGTCGACGACGACCGGCACCGCGCCCAGGGCCTGCAGGGCCAGGCAGACCAGCAGGCCCTGGGAGCCGGCCCCGACGACGAGGCAGCGCTCGGCGGGGCGCACGCCGGCCCGGCCGAGGGCGGCCAGCGCGACGGCGAGCGGCTCGACGCAGACCAGGTCCTCGTCGGGCAGGCCGCGCGGGGCGGACCAGGCGAACCGGGCCGGCACGGCGACGAGCTCGCGCAGCACGCCCGGCTCGTTGATGCCCAGGATGCGCCGGTCGGGGCAGACCGCGGTACGGCCCGCGGCACACGCGGGGCAGCGCAGGCACGGGAAGTTCGGCTCGATCGCGACCCGCTCGCCGACCCGCGCCGGGGCGACGTTGGCGCCGACCCGCACGATGTCGCCGATCGCCTCGTGGCCCAGCGCCCACGGCAGGCCCGGCACGGCCCGCTTGCCGTCGAACACGGTGAGGTCGGAGCCGCAGACGCCGACCGCGCGCACGGCGAGCACGACGTCGTCCGGGCCGCAGTCGGGCTCGGGCCAGTCGGCGGCGACCTCGACCACGCCCGGCCCGGTCAGCACGGCGGCCCTCACGGGCGGGTGCCCCAGATCGACAGGCCGCGCAGCAGCAGCGTCTTGACCACGGTGTAGTCCTCGATCATGTGGGCCGGCGACTCGCGGCCGAAGCCGGAGTCCTTGACGCCGCCGAAGGGCACGTGGTCCAGGCGGAAGTTCGAGGAGCCGTTGACGATCAGGCCGCCGACCTCCAGCTCGCGCCAGGCGGCGACGATCCGGCCGATGTCCTGCGTGAACAGGCCGGCCTGCAGGCCGTACCGGCTGCCGTTGCAGGCGGCCAGGACGGCGTCGAAGTCGTCGAAGGGCAGCACGGCCACGAGCGCGCCGAACACCTCGCGGGTGACCACGGCCGCGCCGGGCGGCGGGTCGAGCACGATGGTCGGGGCCAGGGTGGCGCCGTCGCGGGTGCCGCCGAGGGCGATCGTCGCGCCGGCCGCACCCGCCTCGGCCGCCCAGCCGGCGACCCGCGCGGCCGCCTCCTCGTCGACCATGGAGCCCACATCGGTGGCCGGGTCGAGCGGATCGCCGACCTTCAGCGCCGCGACCTCCTTGCCGAACGCGGCGGCGAACTCGTCGAAGCGGGAGCGGTGCACGTACACCCGCTGCACGGATATGCAGCTCTGGCCGGAGTTGGTGTAGCCGGTGCGGGCACACACGGCGGCGGCCTGGGCCACGTCGGCGTCGGCGCAGACGATGGTGGCCGCGTTGCCGCCGAGCTCCAGGACGAGCCGCTTCGCGCCGGCCGCCCGGGCCACGGCCGCGCCGGTCTCGACGCTGCCGGTGAAGCTGACGACGGCGACCTCCGGCGCGGCGCACAGCGCGGCCCCGACGGCCCCGCCGCCGTGCAGCAGCTGCACCGCCTCCGCCGGGGCGCCGGCCTCCAGCAGCAGGGCGACGACCGCCGCGGACACGGCCGGGGCCTGCGGCGGCGCCTTGACGACGGTCGTGTTGCCGGCCGCGAAGGACGCGCCGAGCTTGTGCGCCAGGAGGTTGGCCGGGGCGTTGAACGGGGTGATGGCGAGTGCGACGCCGGCCGGGGCCCGGTAGGTCAGCGCGGTGTTGCCCACGCCCCGGGCCCATCCGGCGACCGGCAGCACGTCCCCGCCGATGCGGCGGGCCTCGGCGGCGCAGATCGCGAACGTGTCGGCGACCCGGTCGATCTCGCCGCCGCCGTCCTTGAGCGGCTTGCCGAGCTCGAGGGCGATCAGCCGGGCCAGGGCGTCGCGGTGGCGGTTCGCGGCCGCGGCGGCCCGTTCGAGGACCTCGGCGCGGGCCGCGGGCGACGTCGCGGCCATCGCCTGCCGCGCGCCGTCGTGGGCGTATCGGACTGCGGTGCGGACCATGTCGTCGTCGGCGGCGACCGCCCGGCTGACCACCCGCCGCACGTACGGCCCGACCCGCTCCACCTGCTCACCCCCGGTTTTCCAGGCGCCCGCGAGCAGGGCCGGGGCGACGGCCGGGGACGGGCCGAGGATGGCGTCCAACATGTTCCACTCCTCGCTGTAAACCACTTAGCGGCACATCTGGACCGCTATGCGGACTGGGTGTAACGTACGGGCGGCCGACGCCGCTGGCAAGAGCCCGAGCGGAGAAAGTTCCGACCGCCGAACCGGGACAATCGACTGCGACCGAGTTGCACCGGGCCGACGCTGATGGAGTGACAGACATGACGAAGGCACCCACCGCCGCGGAGACAGGGGCCGAGAGCGAGTCGCAAGGCGTGCGCAGCGTGCAGCGGGCGCTGGACATCCTGACCCTGCTGACCGACGACCGGCCGCTGGTGTCGATCCGCGACATCGTGGAGGAGACGGGCCTGGCCAAGACCACCGTGATCCGCCTGGTCCAGACCCTCGAGCAGTGCGGCCTGCTGTGGGGCACCGCCGCGGGCTACATGGCCGGCCCCGGGCTGTGGCGCTGGGCCCACCTGGCCAGCCGCAGCTGGGAGCTGCCGCCGGAGACCCAGCGGATGATGCGCGACCTGGCCGCCCGCCGCCGCGAGACGGTCAACGTCTACGTGGCGCGGGACATCCACCGCATCTGCATCGCCCAGCGGGAGAGCCCGCAGCCGCTGCGCCACGTCGTGCACATCGGCGACGAGCTGCCGCTGTGGGCCGGCGCCGCGGCGAAGGTCCTGCTGCGCAACGCCAACGCCGGGCGCCTGCTGCGCGTCGCGCGCAGCTCCCCCTACGGCGAACCGCACACCAAGCGCCTGCAGGAGTGGATCGAGGAGGCCACCCGGCAGGGCTTCGCGGTCAGCCACGGCGAGCGCGAGGAGGGCCTCTCGGCGGTCGCGGTGCCGATCTTCTCCCGCTCGGGCGCCATCGTGGCCGCGCTGTCGCTGAGCGGGCCGACCCTGCGCTTCACCGACGAACACGTCGCCGAGTTCGCCGCGGACCTGCGCGACGTGGCCCAGCGGATGACCGAGCGCGGCTTCGACCACCCGCTGGGCAGCTCGTTGTGAAAGGAGCCCCGCATGCAGGAGCGTCCACTGACGGGCATCCGCGTCCTCGACCTCACCAACGTCCTCGCCGGGCCGTACTGCAGCTACCAGCTCATGCTGCTCGGCGCCGAGGTGGTCAAGGTGGAGGTACCGGGCCGCGGTGACCTCGCCCGGCAGCTCGGCGCCGACCCGGAGCTCAACCGCCGGGGCCTCGGCGCCTCGTTCCTGGCCCAGAACGCGGGCAAGAAGTCGGTGGAGCTCGACCTCAAGGACCCCGCCGGCCGGGCCGTCTTCGAGGAGCTGATCGGCGCGGCCGACGTGCTGCTGGAGAACTTCCGCGCCGGAGTGCTGGCCCGCCTCGGCTACGACTGGCCCCGGCTGCGGGAGCTCAACCCGCGGCTCATCGCGTGCTCCATCACCGGCTTCGGCCAGACCGGCCCGATGAGCCAGGCCCCCGCGTACGACCAGATCATCCAGGGCCTGTCCGGGATGATGAGCGTCACCGGCACGCGCGAGACCGCGCCGCTGCGGGTCGGCTTCCCCGTGTGCGACAGCCTCGGCGGGCTCTCCGCGGCGCTGGCGATCGTCGCGGCCGTCGCCGGGCGGCACCGCAGCGGCGTGGGCTGCCACCTCGACGTGTCGATGCTCGAGGCGTCGATGTCCGCCATGGGCTGGACCGTCTCCAACTACCTCGTGGCCGGGGTCCCGCCCGAGCCGACCGGCGACCAGAACGCCACCGCGGCGCCGTCGGGCACCTTCGACGCCGCCGACGGGCCGCTGAACATCTCGGCGAACCGGCAGGAGCAGTACGAGACGCTGTGCCGCCTCGTGGATCGGCCGGACCTGCTCGCGGACGAGCGGTTCGCCGATCGGGAGGGCCGCAAGGTTCATCGCGCGGCGCTCAACGAGGAGCTCAACCGGGCGCTCGCGCGCCGGCCGGCGGACGAGTGGGAGCGGCTGCTCAACCCGGCCGGCGTGCCCGCGGCGCGGATCCTCACCGTGCCGCAGGCGGCCGAGAGCGAGCAGCTGCGCCACCGCGGCTTCATCACCGAGCTGCCGTTCCCCGACGGCTCCGGCCGGCCCCTGCGCGTGGCCGGCAGCGGGGTGCTCTTCGACGGCGAACCGCTCCGCCCGCACGAGGGCCCGCCGCTGCTGGGCGAGCACAACGCGGCGGTACCCGAACTCCTGGCCGCCTGGCGCGCGGCGGCCGCGATCGCACCCGAAGGAGCCACCGAATGAGCGGCGACAGCGAACGGCCCGACGACGCCGGACTGCGGCAGGAGGTGGCCGACTGGTGGGCCACCTCGGTCTCGCGGATCGAGCCCGGCGTCATCGAGCTGCGCGGGCACCCGATCCAGGAGCTGCTCGGCGCGGCCTCGTTCACCGACGCGATCTGGCTGATGCTGCACGGCGAGCTGCCGGCGCCGCGCCAGGCGGAGCTGCTCGACGCGGCGCTCGTGGGCTGCGTCGACCACGGCCCGCACGCGCCCTCGATCGCCGTGGCGCGGATGACCGCGACCTGCGGCGTGGGGCTCAACAACGCCGTGGCCAGCGGCGTCAACGCGATGGGCGACGTGCACGGCGGCGCCGGCCAGCAGTGCCTGGAGCTGTACGCCGAGATCCTGGCCCGCGTCGACGAGGGAGTGGCGCTCGCCGCGGCGACCCGCGAGACCATCGCCCGCCGGCAGGCGCACAGCAAGTACCTGCCCGGATTCGGCCACCGGTTCCACCCGCGCGACCCGCGCCGCGACCCGCACGTCGCGCTGGTGCGCCGGGCGGTCGACGACGGCGTGGTGGAGGGCCGGTTCCTGGCCGCCGGGCTGGCCGTGGAGGCGGCGATCGCCCCGGTGCCGATGAACATCGACGGCTCGACCGCCATCATCTACGGCGAGCTCGGCTTCCCCGCGCCGCTGGCCCGCGGCCTGTTCGTGTTGGCCCGCACGGTCGGCATCCTCGCCCATGCGTGGGAGGAGATGCAGGGCGGCCGGCGCATCAAGGGGCCGATCCCACCGGGTGTCCGGCCGACCTACCGGCCCCCGACGCCGTTCTGAGCCCGCCGAGGTGCTCGCTGGTGGCGCTGAGCGCGCGCCGGGCGTGCTCCTTGGCGCCGATCTGGGCCACCAGCTCCGCGCGCGGAATCTCCAGCGCGTAGGGGATGCCGGCCGGGAGCGCGTCGAGGATGCCATGGACATCGATGCCGCCTTCGCCGGGAAACAGCCGCTCGAACCGCGCGGTGTGGATGAGTTCGTCGTTGGTCGGCGGCACCGCGGCCGGCGCGTCGCACACGTGGGCGAAGTGGAACCACTCCGCGGGCAGCTGCCGCAGGTCCGCGATGCTCGACCCGGACCGGGCGAAATGCAGCAGGTCGACCAGGATCCCCGCGTTGGGCTGGTCCGCGGCGCGCAGCACCCGCACCGCCTCGCGCAGGTCGGGCGTCTCGGTCCAGGACGGGAACTCCAGGTCGACGGTGAGGCCCAGCGGGCGGGCCAGCTCACACAGCCCGGCGAACCGGGCGATCTTGCGGGCCCGGTCCGGGTCCGGCAGCTGCGTGATGACGTGCCGGGCGCCGAGCTCGGCGCCGGCCTCGAGGAAGCGCAGGCAGTCGCCCGGCGAGCGCTCCGGGCTCATCCGGGCCAGCTCGATGTCGAGCACCTCGACGCCGGTGGCGGCCAGCCGGACCTTGGTGTGCCGCATCAGCGCCGGGTCGGTCGCGAGCGGATAGTGCGGCTCCTGCGGAGTGACCCGGGTCAGCCGCAGCCCCACGTACCGGTACCCGGCCTCGGCGGCGGCCTCGACGAGCTCGGGCGGTGACAGGCTCAGCGCGGTCAGGTGGGCCAGCGAGTACTCGTGCTCGGCGCCCGCCCGGCGCACCGGCACGTCCCGCAGGGCGACCAGGCGGCGTTCCCGGTGGGCGGCCATGCGCACCGGCACGCCGGCCGGGTCCCCGTAGCCGGTGTAGCCGCCGATGCGCTGCACGACGGCGAAGAACAGCCGGGAGCCGAGCATCTCCGTGTAGAAGTGCAGGTACTCGCCGTGCTCGTCGCGGTCGTACAGGATCGAGTGCTCCCGCAGCGCCGCCAGCCGCTCCGGCGGCAGGTCGAGGCGGGCGTCGAGGTCGGCGTAGTAGTTCGCGGGCATCCGCAGCAGCGGGGCGCCGCGCGAGCGCATCGCTGTGGCCGCGGCGATGATGTCCCCGGTGCGGAACGCCACATGCTGCGGGCGGGGCACGGCCGGCGCCCAGTCGCCCCGGCGCAGCGGCGCGGTGTTGAGCGCGACCCGCACGTTGTGCTCGGCGTCGCTGGCCACCCGGCTGCGGATGAGGCCGAACGGCGCCGCGATCTCGGTGGTCTCGGCCGCCTGCAGCCCGAGCACGATGCGGTAGAACACGGCGGCCTCGTCGAAGTCGTCGAGCTCAGCGGTGAGCGAGACGTGGTCGGTGCCGGTGATCAGCCCGTCGTCGCGGACCGCGCGGCCGGTGGGGACGAAGTCCTCCAGCCAGGTGCCGCCCTCGGTGACCGGCGGGACGAGGAAGACCGCGGTGCCGTCCGGCGCGGCCACCGAGACCAGCTCGGCCTCGCCCGGCTCGTAGAGCCGCGGCAGGGCCGGGGCCAGCAGCGCCTCGGCCCGCCGGGCCGCCCCGGTGGGGTCGGCGCTGTCCAGGCCCAGGGCGCAGATCGCCGCGGTGCCGGGTCCGATGGTGCGCTCGGCGCCGGCGTTGAGCAGGACCCGGGCGGCACCGAACTGCCACAGCTCGACCGGCTTGGAGCGGTGCTGGGCCGCGTGCACGAAACCCAGCGCGGCCAGCGCGGCGGCGATCCGCGGCCCGGACACGCCGTCCACGGCGAGCTCGGTGAACGCGTGGCCGCCCAGCCGCGGCGCGCGGGGCAGCCGGGAGAGGTCCAGCCGCTCCCGGGCCGCCGGCGGGCCCGCCGTGCCGACCGCCTCCTGCAGGGCCAGCAGCGAGCGCATGCCGTCGATGGCGGCGTAGCGCGGGTCGGCCTGCCGATAGACGTCGTTGAAGACCTCCAGCGACAGCGGGCCGTCGTAGCCGGTGCTCAGCACGTGGCCGACGAGGCCGATCAGGTCGAAGGAGCCCATGCCGGGGAAGAGCCGGTGGTGGCGGCTCCACTCGACGAGGTCCATGGTGAGCCGCGGGGCGTCGGCCAGCTGCAGGTGGAAGATCCGGTCGCCGGGCACGGCGCGGATCGGCGCCGGGTCCTCGCCGCGGGACAGCACGTGGAAACTGTCGACGCACAACCCCAGCGCGGGGTGCCCGGCCCGGCGCACGATCCGCCAGGCATGACCGACGGTACGCACGAACCGGCCCCACGCCAGCGCCTCGTACGCGATGCGGATCCCGCGCCGCGCGGCCCGCTCGGCCAGCGCGTGCAGCTGCTCGGCGGCGAGGTCGTCGTCGTCGACCGCGTCCGGTGACACCGACGAGGTGGCCAGCATCGTGGTGGCACCGAGCTGCTCCATCAGGTCGAAGGTGCGCTCGACCCGGCGCAGGTTGCCGGCGAAGACGTCCGGCGGGACCGCCTCCAGGTCGCGGACCGGCTGGTACGCCGCGGCGGTGAGCCCGCGCCGCGCGCACTCCGCGCGCACCCGGGCCGGCGACCACGAGGAGGCCACCAGGTCCCGGTCGAAGATCTCCACGCTCTGGAACCGGGCCGCGGCGGCGGCCGCCAGCTTGTCCTCCAGCGTGCCGGACAGGCACACGGTCGCGATGCACATCTCGGCGGAACGCATGGCGGAACGCTCCCAACGGCGCGAGCGAACGTACTAGATAGTTACTTATACTCGCGCACACGCCGCGGCGAAAGACCCGCGATCACGCGGCGCGGCACGGGCCCGGCTCGGCGCGCCCGTGCCGCCCGATGGTCAGTACACCTCGATCTTTCCCGTCGGCCGCGGGCTGAAGCTGTCGTTGAAGAAGTACTCGCCCTGGCGCGTGAACGTGTAGGTCGCCGACTGCCCCGGCTCCAGCCGGAAGTCGAACAGCCCCTCGAAGAACTGCGTGGCGCTGTGGGCGTTGACGTTGTCCGGCGGGTTCACGAACATCACCGTCGTGCCGGCCGGGACCCGCAGGTGCGTCGGGGCCATGGCGTTGACCGCTGTCGACTCCACCGTGCCGACCTGGCCGGTGGTGGCGTTCCAGGTGCGGGCCAGGACGACCTTGTTGCCGACCGCGGCGCCCTCGACCGGGCCGCCGGAGACCGGGCGGCGCACCACCGGCGGCCTGGGCGTCGGCGCCGGCGGCACGATCCCGCCGAGCTTGAACGCCCACAGGAGGTCGCCGCGCGGCGCCGAGTCGCCGTACGGGATGCCGGTGCCGCCCGCGTACACCGCCAGGTACTGCTCCCCGCCGGCCTCGTACATGATCGGGCTGCTGCTGATCGCGGCGCCGCACTGGAAGCGCCACAGCTCCCGGCCGTTCTCGGCGTCGAGGGCGAGCAGGTTGCCGTCGGGCTGGCCGATGAAGGCGACGTTCCCGGCGGTGGTGAGGATGCCATTGCCGTGCGCGAGGGAGTAGGGCATCCGCCGCTTCCAGCGCACGGTGTTGGTACTGACGTCCACCGCGACGACCCCGCCGGTCTGGTACTCCCCCGGCGGCCGCAGCCCGTTGCTGGACTCGGTCAGCGAGTGCGCGGCGGCCACGTAGCCGAACCCGGTGTACACCAGGCCCGTGCTGTGGCTGAAGGACTGCGCGTTCCAGCAGGCGCCGCCGCCGTGACCCGGGGTGGTGAGCACCGGGACGTCCCAGTGCGGGTCGTAGAGCCGGCCCCGCACGTAGTTGGGCACGGCCCGGTTCGGGTCGCCGGGCACGGCCGTGCCCAGCGGCTGGTCGACGACCCGCTGCTCGGTCCACGGCCCCTGGCGCGGGAACGGCTGGGTCGGCCAGGTCTTCTGCCGCGCGTCCTGCGGCACGGGCCGCTCGTCGATGCCGAGCGGCGCCGAGCCGTCGGTGCGATCGAGGATGAAGTACATCCCGGACTTGCTGCCGTACACGACGACCTTGCGCATCCGGCCGCGGATGCGCACGTCCGCCAGTACCGGCGCCATGACGTTGTCCATGTCCCAGATGCCGTGGTGGATGGACTGGAAGTGCCATCGGTACTTCCCCGTCCCGATCTCCAGCGCGACGATCGAACTGGAGAACAGGTTGGCGCCGCCGCGCAGCGAGCCGTCCTGCGACGAGCGGCTGCCCCGGGCGTTGCCGAACGTCCAATAGACGAGCCCGAGCTCCGGGTCGAGCGCGGGGTGCATCCACGGTGTGGCCCCGCCGGTCCGCCAGGAGTCGCCCTCCCACGTGTCGTTGCCGAGCTCGCCGGGGCCGGGCGCGCCCCAGAAGTGCCAGACGAGCTCGCCGTCGGCGGCGTTGACGGCGAGGGCGGCGCCCCGGTCGCCGTCGTGGGTGCCGACGTGCAGCAACCCGTCGTGGTACGTGACGGCGACCTTCTCCATGTTGCCGTAGTCGTTGATCTGCCGTTCCCACACGACCGCGCCGGTCGCCTGGTCGAGGGCGATGAGCCAGTTGCCGGCGCCGTGGGTGAAGACGAGGCCCTGGCCCACGGCGACGCCGCGGCGGGTCAGCGTGCCGCGGGTCTGCGTGTACGTCCACCTCGTCACGCCGGTCACGCCGTCGACCGCGTGCACGTTGCCCGGCGCCGACTCGATGTAGAGCACGCCGTCGACCGCGACCGCGGTGCTCTGGTTGGTGCCGCTGGTCAGGCCGCCCTCGATCCGGTTGACCCAGGCCCCGCCGAGCCGGCGCAGGTTGCCGCGCTGGATACGGGTGAGCGACGAGTAGTTCTGGTTGCCGTAGTTGCCGCCGACCTTGGGAAAGTTCCGGGCCGGCGGCGCGGTGCAGGACGGCGGTACGTGCCCGGCCGGTGCGGCCTCCGCCTCGCCCGCGGCGAGGCCGGCCACCGCCGTGCCGGCCGCCGCGGCCGCCGCGCCCTTGAGCACCGCCCGGCGTTGGATCGCGCCCCCTTGCTGATCTGCCACCTTGCTCCCCCTTCGGGGTCGAAGCCGGGACATCGCGGTGGTGCGGCGGGCACCCGAAGCGGGCCTTGCGAACCTCCGGCTGATCTCAACAGGTCCACCAGGCGGACCATTCGGTCCACGACTAGCGAGATGAATATAGGACCCGGTCACGATGAGGGCAAGGCTCGGCCCGGGGCGCCGTCCGGCGCGCCCGCAGACGCGGTCAGCGGGTGGTGTGCGCGACGATCGCGGCCGCGATGTCGTCCACCGCGAGCACCTGGCTCACCTTCCCGGTGGCGATCGCGGCGGCCGGCATGGCGAAGATCTTCGAGGTGTCCTCGTCCTGGGCCAGGACGGTACCGCCGCAGTGCACCACCGCGCGCACGCCGGCCTGGGCGTCGTGGCCGCCGCCGGTCAGGATCACCGCCAGGGCGCGCGGCCCGCACGTCACGGCCAGGGTCGCGAGCAGCAGGTCGCCGGAGGGCCGGGACGGCGGCAGCGCGCCGGTCTCGATCAGCCCGATCCGGGCGTGGGACGTCACGATCAGGTGCCAGCCCGGCGGCGCCACCAGGACCGCGCCCGGCCGCATCTCCTCGTCGGGCTCGGCCAGGCTCAGCGGCAGGCGGGTCTGCCGGCCCAGGACCTGGGCCAGTTCGCTGACCCGGTGCGGCTCCTGGTGCAGGGCCACGAGCACCGCCGCCGGCAGGTCGGCCGGCAGCGGCTCGAGCACGCGCAGCAGCGCCTCCACGCCGCCGGCCGACGCGATGATCGCCACGACCGGGAAGCCGACCGGGAACGGATCAGCCACCTCGACGCGGATCGGACCGTCCATGCGTTCAGCCTACGGCTGTGCGCGGCAAACAGCGCGGAACCGCTACCCGGCCAGCGAGCGGCGGGCCCGGTCGACGACGTCGTCGATCCAGTGGAAGTACCGGTCGCCGTCGAAGGCGGCCGCGAAGAACTCGCCGTGGCCCTCGATGACGACGAGCTGGTGGTCCCGGTCGCGCATGAGGCCGGCGAACTCGTGGCCGACGGACGCCTCGCCGTACGGCCGGGCGCTCAGCCGGACGCCCGTGGGCAGCCGCGGGTTGTCGGTGATGAGTTCGCGCGCGTGGGTGTGCATGAACGCGCGCATCTCCGGCAGGTGCTGGCGCAGCACCATCAGCTCGACCGAGTCCGCCGACGGCAGGGCCGGGCCGCTGAAGCGCAGCGTGTTGGTCGCCTCGTCGTAGCCGTGCACGAGCAGGATCCGCTCGTCCTCCAGCGGCGCCTTGCGGGTGCGGGTCGCGGTCACCGCGATGCCGTCCTCGTGGCGCAGGGCCAGGCAGCCGTCGTACGGGCCGCGGTGCCACATGCGGTTGGCGGTGAAGCGCGCGGCCGCCGCCTTGAAGAACGGCAGCACGTCGCGGCGCACGGCGTCCGGGACCCGGGACGCGACGCGGTGCGGCCGGTACTTGACCCGCACCGAGTCGGCGACCATCGTCTCCAGCAGCTTGAAGTCGGACACGTGGGTGGCCCCGGCGGTGTCCCGGTCCGGGCGGATGATGTTGAGCCGGTCCCGCGTGGCCGCCTTGGCCTCGTCGATGTGCGCGACGGCGGCGGCCGAGGCCTCCGGCGTGGGGTAGGCGAACGCGATGGTCGCGCGCTCGTACGCGGCGCCGAGCCCGTCGGCCACGCGGCGCAGCACCGCCGGGTCGAGCACGTCGTCCCACACCACGAACAGCAGCCGCCGCGCCGGCTCGCCGCCGGGCGCGGGCGGCTCGCCGGTCACCCGGAACCCGAGCCGCTGCGCCAGTTCGGCCGCCCGCGCGCCGAGCGCACCGCGCAGCCCGCGCCGATCGTGAACCTCCAGATGCACAGTCCAGGCATCCATGCCGCACTCCCCCGTGTTATTTGCCGTTGTACCGTGCGATGCGCGCCGCGATCGCCGGCCCGAACACGGCCATGTCGTACCGGTCGCGCAGGGCGCGAAGGTTCGCGACGAGCGTCGCGTACAGCTCGTCATCGGTGCGCAGCCGCTCCATCGCGGCGCGGACGTCCGCCACGGTGTTCGGCACGGTCAGCCCGATGCCGTGCCGCCGCACGAACGCCGCCACGACGCCGAAGTCCGACACGATCAGCGGCTTGCCGAACAGCAGCGCCTCGCGCAGCCGCATGCTCATGAACAGGTTCAGCTGCAGCACCGGTTCGAACAGCAGGATCAGCGCGCGGCAGCCGGCGAGGATCGGCTGTTTGGCGTGGAAATCCGGGGCGGCACCGTCCACGCCGAGCCGGATGCCGTGCGCGTTTCCCTGCGCGATCCGCTCGGCGATGAGCCGGTGGGCGGCCATACGCGCGTCCGGGTACAGGAATTGGCACTCGACGTCCCGCCCGTCCTTGCGCAGCTGCGCGACGGCGTCCAGGATCAGGTCCACGCCGCCGTAGTGGTTCCACAGGCCGCCGTTCCACAGAAATGTCCCGCTTGCGGCCGGTGGCGCTTCGGCGGACGGCAGGTGGCACCTGCTGTACGAGATGACCGGTAGTGGAAAAATGCGCCCGGACAGCGTGCCGTAGTCGGCCCAGCCCACCTGGAACGTGCTGATCAGCTCGCCCAGCTTGAGCAGTGCCTCCTCCGGCTCGCCGATGATGAAGTCGTCGGCGAGCGCGTTGAACCGGTTGTGCTTGCCGACGACGTCGTGAAAATGCGCGTCGATGCGTGCTGCGGCGCCGAGGGCCTGCACGCGCGGGAACGTCAATTGCTCGACCGGCGTGAGGAACGAGTCGTAGACGAGCGCCTTGCCGGCCGCCTTGAGCCGCTGCACGAGCTCCTCGTCCTCGAGCAGGCAGAAGACGAACACGTTCGCGCACCGCTCGATGTCCGCGTGCGACATGGCGCTCTGGTCGAGCACCGGCACCGGGCAGTCGGTGAAGTCGGTCGGTCCGGGACACACCACCGCCGCTCGTACCCCGAGTTCGCGCAGGGTCATGGCCAGTTCGAGGTACCGGTATCCGGCGCCGTTCTGGAAAAGCCCGACCTGAAAGTGCTCGGCGCACAGAATGGCCACGTCGTACTCGCCCATGCAGCTCCCCCGGTCGCCCGCTTGGCATCGACGAGCTTCACGTCATACTAGCGACCATGCGCTACGACGCGGTGCTGTTCGACCTCGACGACACCCTCACCGTGACGCGCACCGTCAAGTTCGCGATGCACAAGGCGATCGCGCGCGAACGCCACGGCCGGACACTGCTCGATGCGGACATCGACGAGCACTACGACCTTCCGCTCGAGCAGTCGCTGCGCGCCCTGCACGGCGCACCGGACACGCCGGCCGCGGACCTGTTCGCCCTGCTCGACGAGTACCAGCCGCGCTTCCCGCACCGTGCCCACCCCGACGCAGTCACGGTCGTCGACACGCTGCTGGCGGCCGGCCTGGACGTCGGCGTCGTGACCGGCAGCCCCGCGTCGATCGCGCGGCCGGTGCTGTCCGCGCTCGGTTTTCCGGTTGCGCGCATGCTCGGCGTGTACTGCTACAACTCCGCCCATTTGCGCAAGCCCGACCCGGCCGTCTTCGACGAGGCGCGCGCGAGACTGCGCGCCCGGCACCACCCGCGCGAGCCCGCGGTCGTCTACGTCGGCGACGCGCTCGCCGACTACCAGGCCGCGCGTGCGGCGGGCATCGACTTCGTGGGGGTCACCACCGGTACCGTCGACGCCGGCACGTTCCGGGCGGCCGGCGCGACCCGCTGCGTGCCCGGCCTGACCGCCGCCCTGCCCGCCCTCCTGCCCGCCGAGCGGCCCAGGTGAGGCGCCGCGTCGTCATCGCCGGTGGCGGTTTCGCCGGCGTCCGGGCCGCCGTGGACCTCGCCGCCGACGACCGGTTCGCGGTCACGCTCGTCTCGCAGTACAGCCATTTCCGGTACCTCCCGGCGCTGTACAAGACGGCCAAGGGCGGCCGGCGCACCGGGGCGAGCCTGCGCCTGACGGACATCTTCGCCGGCACCGGCGTCGACCTGGTGCAGGCCACGGTGACCGGCCTCGACCGCCCCGGCCGCGCGCTGGAGACCACCGCGGGCCCCCTCGGGTACGACCACCTGGTCCTGGCCCTGGGCTCGGTCCTCGACTACACGGCCGCCCCGGCCATGCGCGACCGCAGCTACCCGGTGAAGACGAACGACGAGATCGCCGCGTTCAAGCACCACCTGCACGAGCGCATCGTGTCCGATCGCGCAGACCTGCGCATCACCATCGTGGGCGGCGGCTCGATCGGCGTCGAGATGGCCGGCGCCCTGCCCGCGTACCTGCGCCGCATCGCGGCGAACCACGGCCTGCCCGAGCCCGCCGCGCGGCTCACCGTCGTCGAGCCGGGCCCCCGGCTGATGCGCTCCCGCCCGCCCGGCCTGTCCCGCGCGGTCACCCGCCGCCTGCGCGACCTGGGCGTCACCCTGCGCGTGGGCGAGCCGATCGAACGCGTCGACGGGCCCACCGTGGTCTGGGCGGCCGCCGTCGTCAACCCGCCGTTCTTCGCGGACAACGGCTTCCCGCTGACCGCCCGCGGCAAGACCGCCGTCAGTCCGTTCCTGGAGGCGGAGCCGGACGTGTACGTCATCGGCGACAACGCCGACACCCACCTGTCCGGCCTGGCCCAGACCGCCCTGCACCACGGCGCCTACGTCGCGGCCGACCTGCGCCGCCGGGCCGCGGGAAGCCCGCGCGTGCCGTACCGGCCGCTGCGCCCGCTCCTGCCCACGACCCTGATCCCGATCGGGCCGGGCTGGGTCGCCGTGCAATGGGGCCGCCTCACCGTCAGCGGCCGCCCGGGCGCGGCCCTGCGCTGGCTCGCCGACCGCCTCACCTTCCGCGACGTCGAATCCTGGCCGAAGGCCGGCGAACGCTGGGTCGAGGCCGGCGAGGACGCCCCGGACTGCGCCGCCTGCCGCTCGCAACGGTGCCGGGTTACCCAGCACTCCGGCGGCGGCGGATGGCGACGGTCAGGCCGGTGGCCGCGGCGGCGGTCAGGATCAGGGTGGCCACGGTGACGGCGCCCCACACCAGGGGCCAGGAGCGGCGGCTCGGGCGCAGCAGCAGGGACGAGTCGTCGTCGCAGTCGACGATGGCGATGAAGATGTCGTCGACGCGGACGGTGCCGACGTAGCGGTAGGTGATGCCGTTGTACGTCACCGTCTCCGCGTCGCCGACGGGGCGGGACGAGCGCCAGTAGGCGAGCTTGGGCGCCTCCTGCTCGCGGATCGCGCAGTTGCTGCGGTTGGGGATGCGGCCCGTCTCGTCGGCGTACAGGGCGTACTCGGTGCTCTTGTTCATGACCCGGCTGACGAGGCCCTTTTCTCTGGTGCCGATGTCCGGCGGGTCGAAGGTGCTGTAGAAGCCCAGCGCGCCGCCCCCGATGGCGCCCACGCAGCAGAGCAGCACCGCCACGAGGACCGGCGGGAGCACGAACCAGTACAGGCGCCGGGACGGGCCACCGGCCGGGACGGGCACCTGCGCCGGCGGCACGAACACCGGCGCCGGGACCGGAGCGGGGGCCGGAGCGCGGCGGCGGCGGATCAGGCCGGCCACCATGACGACGAGGCCGGACAGGGCGATCGCGATGCCCGCGGCGCCCACGGCGCCGAGGTACCACAGCGGCGCGCGGCTCGGGACGACCAGGAACGAGGTCGGGGTGCACTCGACCGACAGGAAGGCCTCGGTGCGGTCGCCGTGCAGGGTGCCGTAGTAGGTGAAGTCGAAGTCGCCGGAGACGCCGCCGTCGCGGGCGTCGAAGTGGGTGATCTTCTCGGGGGCGGTGGCCGGGCGGTCGGCGCGGCTGACCTTCCAGGTGATCTTCTCGTCGTCGGCGTTGTCGCAGTCGATCGAGTCGGCCCAGGTCTCCTCGACCGGCTGGTAGATCCAGTAGTCGTCGCCCTCGTTCATGTCGATGATCGAGTAGCCCTTGTCGCCGATCTCGGAGGCGAGGTCGATGTCCTGGCTCGTGCGCGTCACCGGGCCGAGCAGGACGCCGCCGCCGATGCCGCACACGAGCAGCGAGACGACGAGCAGCAGGCCGCCGATGACGGTGGTGAGCGGGCGACGAGGGCGCATGACCGCGCAACTTAGCATCTTCATGCCCTTATGCAAAAAGACATATGTTGATTCGACCATGCGGTGGGTGGTCCTCTAGTTGCTCGTGCACCTCCACACCCAAGGAGGCTTGATGAGCCGAACCCGGAGGCTCTGCGCTCTGCTGTCCCTCGTCCTGGTGGGCGGCGCCCTCAACGTCGCCGCGGCCGGCCCCGCGGCCGCCGACACCGCCGAGACCGCCTCGCCGTACCTGGTCGACGCGGTCACCACCCTCGAGCAGCGCAACCGGATCGCCGCCGGCGGGGCGTCGATCGACGGCATCGAACACGGCGTCGCCGACATCAGCGCGACGCCGTCCGAGGTCGCGGCGCTGCGCCGGCAGGGCTTCACCGTCACCAAGGCACTGCGGCCCGCGACCCCCGGCGGGCCCGCGACCGTCCAGGACTTCCCGTCGGCCGACTCGGCGTACCACAACTACGCGGAGACGACCGCCGAGCTCAACCAGGCCGTCGCCGACCACCCGGCGATCCTGCGCAAGACCAGCCTCGGCACGTCGTACGAGGGCCGGGACATCCCGGTGATCAAGATCTCGGACAACGTCGCCACCGACGAGGACGAGCCCGAGGTGCTGTACACGGCCCACCAGCACGCCCGCGAGCACCTGACCGTCGAGATGGCGCTGTACCTGATCAAGCAGCTCACCGACAACTACGGCACCGACGCGCGGATCACGAACGTCGTCAACTCCCGCGAGATCTGGATCGTGCCGGACATGAACCCGGACGGCGGGGAGTACGACATCGCCACCGGGGCGTACCGCTCGTGGCGCAAGAACCGCCAGCCGAACGCCGGCAGCAGCAACGTCGGCACCGACCTCAATCGGAACTGGGGGTACAACTGGGGCTGTTGCGGTGGCTCTTCGGGCACCACCAGCTCGGAGACCTATCGCGGGCCGTCGGCGTTCTCGGCGCCCGAGACCCAGCGGGTGCGCGACTTCGTGCTGAGCCGGCGGGTCGGCGGCGTGCAGCAGATCAAGACGCACATCGACTTCCACACGTACGGCAAGCTCGTGCTCTGGCCCTTCGGGTACACCACGGCCAACACCGCGCCCGGCCTGGACGCCGACCAGGAGGCCACCTTCCGCACCCTCGGCGTGCAGATGGCCGGCACCAACGGGTACACGCCCGAACAGGCCAGCGACCTGTACATCACCGACGGTTCCATCGACGACTGGCTGTGGGCGAACCAGGGCGTGTGGTCCTACACGTTCGAGATGTACCCGTCCGGCAGCAGCGGCGGCGGCTTCTACCCGCCGGACGAGGTGATCGCCGCGCAGACCTCCCTCAACCGCGAGGCGAGCCTGCAGATCGCCGAGTACGCCGACTGCCCGTACCGCGTCATCGGCAAGGACGCCCAGTACTGCGGCACCGGCACCGGCACCGTCGTCTGGTCCGACGACTTCGAGACCAGCCGGGGCTGGGTCACCAATCCCGGCGGTACGGACACCGCCACCAGCGGCGCCTGGGAGCGCGGCGACCCCGAGGCGACCGACTCGAGCGGCCCGAAGCAGCTCGGCACCACCGTCAGCGGCTCCAACGACCTGGTGACGGCGCGCCTGGCCGGCACCGGCGCCGGCGCCAACGACGTCGACGGCGGCACGACGAGCGTCCGCTCGCCGAGCATCGCGCTGCCGGCGAGCGGCACGCTGACCCTCAGTTACTCCTGGTACCTGGGGCACGGCAACAACGCCACGTCGGCCGACTTCTTCCGCGTCAGCGTGGTGACCGGCAGCGGTACCACGGTGCTGTTCACCGCGGCCGGCGCCGCCACCGACCGCGACGCCGCGTGGTCGACCGGCAGCGTCAACCTGACCCCGTACGCGGGGCAGAACGTCCAGATCCTCATCGAGGCCGCGGACGCCTCGACCGCCAGCCTCGTCGAGGCCGGCGTCGACAACGTCACCGTCCGGCAGAGCTGAACTTCGCGGAGGGCCCTCGGCTCGGGGGCCCTCCGTGAACCGTTTCGGTCCCTCGGTACGACTATCAGGGTGTGGAAGACGCGCGGACCGACCCGGAGCTGCTGGCCGCGATCGCGGGCGGCGATCGGGAGGCGTTCGCCGAGCTGTACCGGCGGCACCTGCCCTGGCTGCTGGTGCGCCTCGGGCGGCGGTGCTCCTCGCCCGAACTCGTCGACGAGGTCGTGCAGGACACCTTCGTGGCCGTGTGGCGCTCGGCCGGGCGGTGGGACCGCCGCGGCGAGGTCGCCGCGTGGATCTGGGGCATCGGCATCCGGCGACTCGTCGACGCGCTGCGCCGCGGCCGGCCACCCGCCGATGAGCTCATCGAGTTCCCCGGCGTGGAGACGTCGGCCGAGGAGCACGTGCTGCTCGGCGTCCAGTACGGCGACCTCGGCGCGGCCCTCGCGAGCCTGTCCCCCGAGCTGCGGGCCGTCGTGCAGGCGACCGTCCTCGACGGGCTGACCACGCGCGAGGCCGCCCGGCTGCTCGGCATCCCGCCCGGCACGGTCAAGACACGGATGATGCGCGCCCGCGCCCAGTTGCGGGAGCGGCTGACATGACGGGGAGGCTGCGATGACCGACTGGCATTTGGATGCCGAGGGGATCCGCCGGTACGCGCGGGAGCCCGTTCCGGCCACGCTGGCGGCATCCGCGGAGGCGCATCTCATGCACTGCGCCACCTGCCGCGACGCGCTCGCGTCCCATGTGGACCCGCGCCGGGCGGAGGCGATCTGGCGCGAGGTGGCGGACCGGGTGGATGTACCCCGGCGGACGTTCCTCGAAAAGGTGCTGCTCCGGCTCGGCGTCGGCGAGCCCACCGCCCGCCTCGTCGCCGCGACCCCGACGCTGCGCGGGCCGTGGCTGCTCGCGGTCGCCGGGGTGCTCGTGCTCGCCGCGTGGGCCGCCCAGGCCGACCCCCGCCTGCTGGCCATGTTCCTGGTCGCCGCGCCGCTCGGGCCCCTCGCGGGGGTCGGGTTCGCGTTCGCCGGCGGCCTCGACCCGACCCGCGAGATCGGCCTGGCCGCACCGTACTCGGGGCTGCGGCTCCTGCTGATCCGCACCGCCGCCGTGCTGGCCGTCACGGTGCCGATCGTGGCCGCCGCCGGGCTGGCGCTGCCGGGCTCGTCCTGGTCGCCCGTCGCGTGGCTGCTGCCGACCGCCGGGCTGGTCGGCGCCGCGCTGGCGCTGACCCGCCATCTGGCGCCGGCCACCGCCGTCGCCGTCGTATCCGCGGGGTGGGTCCTGCTGACCGCCCCGATCACCGTCGCCGGCCGCCTCGAGCTGGCGTTCGGCATCCCCGCCCAGGCCGGCTGGCTCGCGCTGGCGGTGGCGGGCGGGGTTTGGCTCTGCACCGGACGATTGGAGAGAAGCGCATGATCGCCGTCAATGTCCACGGCGCCACCAGGTCCTTCGGGCGCACCACGGCCCTGGACGGCGTCGACCTGGAGGCCGGCCCGGGGGTGACCGGGCTGCTGGGGCCGAACGGGGCGGGCAAGACGACGCTGCTGCGCATCATCGCGACCGTCCTCGCGCCGGACCGCGGCACCGTGACCCTGCTCGACCGCGACCCGGCACGGCCCGAGGACCGCACCCGCATCCGGCGGCGCCTCGGCTACCTGCCGCAGGACGCCGGCTTCCACCGCGGCTTCACGGTCTTCGAGTTCATCGACTACGTGGCGATCCTCAAGGAGATGACCGACCGGCGCACCCGCCACGACGAGGTCCGCCGGGTGATCGCCCTGACCGGCCTGGACTCGGTGAGCGCCAAGCGCATCCGCGCCCTGTCCGGCGGCATGCGCCGGCGCGCCGGCCTGGCCCAGGCCCTGCTCGGCGACCCGGACCTCCTGGTCCTCGACGAGCCCACGGTCGGCCTCGACCCCGAGCAGCGCCTGCGCTTCCGCGAGATGATCTCGCAGGCCGGCGAGGGCCGCACGGTCGTCCTGTCCACCCACCAGACCGAGGACGTCGCCGCCCTGTGCACCCGGATCTCCGTGATCCACCAGGGCCGTGCGCGCTTCACCGGTACCCCGGCCGAGCTCACCGCCCAGGCCGCCGGTCGCGTGTGGACGGACCCGGCCCGCTCCCCCGCCGCGCTGGCCGCGTGGCGCACGGGCGAGGGCGCGTACCGCAACATCGGCGACCCCCCACCCGGCGCGGACCTGGTCCAGCCGACCCTCGAGGACGCGTACCTGCTGCTGATGGCCCAGTCATGAGGACCCTCGTCCTGCGCGAGGCCCGCCGCTTCGCCCGTCACCCCGCCCTCTGGCCGATCCCCGTCGTCGTCGCGGTCACCTCGGCCCTCGACTCCGCCACCGCCGGGCGCAACGCCGCCTACTGGGTCGGCACGATGTTCACCGCGATCGCGTTCTTCGGCCCCATCTTCGTGCTGTTCGCCGCCAACCTCGTCGCGAGCGGCGCGCGGCGCGGCCACGCGGAGGCGACGCTGGAGGCCACCCCGACCCCGGACCCGGTCCGGACGTGGGCGATGTGTCTCGGCGTCGCCCTGCCGCTGCTGGCGGCCGGCATCCTCGTGACCGCCGCGATGGGCATCGTCGACGCCATATACAGCCTGCACTTGTACGGCCTGGGCGAGCTCGCCCAGTTCCCGCTCGTCCTCACCGGCGCGGGCCTGCTCGGCGTGCTGGGTGCGCGCTGGCTGCCGTTCACCGGCGGCGTGCTGATCGTCTTCGTCGCCGCGACGATCGGGGCGCTGGTGGTGTTCGGCCGGTTCGACGCCGGGCTGTGGTGGATGTGGTGGACCACGGCCGAGCCTCCCGAGGGGAGCCATCCTTCGCCGGGGATCCCATGGCTGCATGCGGTCTACCTGGTTGGCCTGTGCACGTGCGCTTGCGTGGCGGCCGCGTACCGGTTCGAGCGTCCCCGGCTGGTTCGCGTCGGGGGGCCGGTACTCCTGGTCACGCTCGTTGCCGGCTGGCTGCAGCTGCTATGAGGGTGGCGTGGGAGCTGGCGCGGCGGGGGCATCTGGTGCGCAGTGTGCGGCTGGGGCCGTTCGTGCCCGCCGTGGTCACGGTGCTGATCCTGCTGGTGGTGCGCCGCGACGGTACGCCGGACGCGCTGGGCGACCTGCGGCTTGTGGGCCTGCTGCTGGCGCTGGGCAGCGGCTACGTGCTGGACGACGGGGCGGCGGTGACGTTGCAGGCGAGCCCGTACGGCCTGGCGCGCCGCCTCTTCCTGCGCATCGCCCTCGCCGTTGTCGTGGTGGGTCTCCTGTGGACGTTGATGCTCGTGTACCTCGGGCCTTCCTCGGTCGGCGGCGGGGTCACCGTGGAGCTCGGGGCCGGGCTGGTGCTGGGGTGGGCGGTCGCGGTGTGGGGGCGGCGGTTCGGCGTCGACCAGCCGGGGCTCGTCACCTCCCCCGCCCTGCTGGCTTCGCTGTTACTGGCGGCCTCACTGTCGGCGAAGGCGCCGATGCTGGTCGGTCCTGGTCCACTGTGGACCGACGCGCACCAGCGGTGGTCCTGGCTGCTGGGCGGGGCGGCTTGCGTGCTGGTGGCGGGGCTGCGCGATCCGGCCGCACGGTGGCGGGTGACCGGCCGGGTGTAGGCGGCAGCGGACGGTCCTACGAAGTGCGAGTCGGAAGGGCGAAGAGCGACAAGATTCGCAAAGGAGTTTTCGAGCCACTACCTAGTCGCTTCGCTCAGCAGGACACCGCCAGCGGTTATTGAAACCATCGCGGGTCCCACGGTTGCCCGATCGTCAGCTGTGCGGTGGCGTTCGCGTGTAGTACGCGTCCAGGGACTCGGTTTCGCAGTGCCGGCGCTCGCCAACGCCCGGCGGACCGCCGCGGGGTCGTACACCCCGCGGCGGCCACGGAGGACGGCCTCGTCCGTTGCGGTGACCCCGTTCCGGCTTCCGCTCGTGCAAGATCCATTCGTGACCAACGCACGAACCCTCGTCGTTATCGTCCTTGTCGCCGCGCTGTCCGGCTGCGGCACCAGCAGCACCCCGGCGCCCGCACCGGCCGCTGCGACCTCCGGCCAGGCGGCCCCGGCCGCGAGCGCGGCACCGTCCCCGGCGCCGGTCAAGGTGGACGCCAAAGCCGCGGCCGAGGCGCTCGCGGCCGCGGGCCTGCCCGTCACCAACGTCGCGGCGCAGGACGAGAACACCGACCCGAACAACCTGCTCGGCCGGCCCGGCAGCTACGTCTCGCGGGCGTCGTTCGACGTGGCCGGCGGCGACAAGGACGCCGAGCTGTACGGCATCGACCGCGGCGGCGTGATCGAGGTCTTCGCCGACGCAGGCACGGCGCAGGCCAGGTCGAAGTACATCCAGGACACGTTGAAGTCCCTGCAGATGCTCGGCACCGAGTACCACTACCTGAACGGCCCGGTGCTGGTCCGGGTCACCGGCAAGGTGAAGCCGTCGGTAGCCAAGCCCTTCGAGGCAGCAGTCGCCGCGCTCAAGGTGGGCTGACCGTTCGGCAACCGTCCAACTCGCGCCGGTTTCAATAACCGCTGGCGGTGTCCTGCTGAGCGAAGCGACTAGGTAGTGGCTCTAAAACTCTTAGCGAATCGGCCCAAATCATTGTTTTTCCCTCTTAGGAAATCTATCTTGTCGCTCTTCGCCCTTCCGACTCGCATGCAGTAGGACTGTCCGCTGCCACCTCCACCGAAGCAGCGCCCACGTAAAGTTGCCGCCGTGATCGTCGGGGAGCCGGACCGGCCCGTGGCGCCGGATGACTGTGTGGCGCTCGCTGCGGAGCTGGTGGCGCGGCCGTTTCCGGCCGGGCCCAGAGCGGGCCCGACCGCCCACCTCGTGCCCCGTCGTCGCGCTCGAGCAACGGCACCGCGAGGTAGTGGCTGCGCCGGCGGCCGCTTGGGCGAGCCGGCCAGCCACTCGTTCGAGGCGGACTTCGAGCGGATCGTCGGTGGCGAAGCGGTCCCGGCGGTGGTCCAGGACCTCACGTTCTTCTCGTTGGAGCAGCGCGTGTGGCGGCGGGGCGGGCGGTCGGTGTTCGTCGTGCTCGGGCAGTTCGACCCGGTTAGCTGTTCGCGGTGATCGCGATGCGGTGCGCCGCCAGGAAGTCGGGGAGGGTGAGCCAGTCCGGGTTGATGGCGTGCGCCGCGTCCAGGTTGCGCCGGCCCAGGTACGACTCCGGGAACTCGGCGTAGTACTGGAACATGTTGCCCAGCTCCTCCGCGCCCGGGAAGGCAAGGTTCCGGTACTGGTCCGCGGTCGGCGGGCGGTACGCCACCCGCTCGCCGAGGGCCACGCTCAGCGCCGCGGCCATCTCGGCGCCGGTTCGGTATTCGCCGACCACCGGTACCGTGGCGCCGATCGTCGAGGACGGGTCCTGCAGCACCCGGTGCGCGACGCGGCCGATGTCCTCCGACGCGACCCCCGCGATCGGGGTGTCCTCCAGGGGGAGGTGCAGGGCCAGCGTGCCGTCGGGGTCGCGCTGGGGCTGGGTGAGCAGGTTGTCCCAGTAGAAGGACATCAGCAGGTACGTGACGGGCAGGCCGGACTCGGCGAACAGCGCGTCCGCCCGGCCGCCCTTCACGTCGAAGTGGGGTACCCGGTAGCCGTCCTCCAGGAACGGCATGCGCGGGTCCTCGGGCTTGATCGCCTCGCGGGTGTCCTCCAGGGTCGACCACAGGACGTGCCGCAGGCCCGCGGACCGGGCGGCGCCGATGAACGTCTCCACCTCCGTCAGCTCGCGGGCCGGTGAGCGGTGCTCCCAGTACGGGGTGACCAGGAAGGCGCCGTGGGCCCCGTCCAGCGCGCGGCGGAGGCTGGCGCCGTCGGTGAGCGAGGCCTCCACCACCTTGGCGCCGAGGCCGGCCAGGGCCTGCGCCTTGGCCGACCTGGCGTTGCGGGTCACGGCGCGCACGCCGAACTCGCCGCTGGAGAGCAGTTCGCGGGCGACCGCGCCGCCCTGGGTGCCGGTGGCGCCGAGCACGGTGATCACCTTGTCGTGCGGCATGAGGACTCCTAAGCAGCGAGAATGACGGTCTTGCCGGGCAGGGTGCCTGCGGCGGCCTGGGCGTGTACCGCCGGCAGCTCCGCCAGCGCCACCCGCTGGGCGATCTCGACGTGCAGGTCGCCGGCGTCGATCAGGGCGGTCAGGCGGGTCAGCTGCTCGGCGTCGCTGCGGACGAACAGGTCGATCCCGCGTACGCCGCGCCGCTCGTCGCTCGGTGCCGGCATCCACACCGTGGTGTTGACCAGCACGCCGCCCGGGCGGATGAGGTCGAGCAGCGCGGCCAGCCGGTCCGGCTCGATCGGGGCCAGGTTCAGCACGACGTCGACGGCCGGGACGGCGCTCGTGGCGTACGCGACGACCTCGTCGGCGCCGGCCGACGTCGCGCGGGCCTGACTGCGCTCGCCGGCCGCCGCGATCACGTGGGCACCGGCCCGCTTGGCCAGCTGGACCGCGTAGCCGCCGACCGCGCCGCCCGCGCCGTTGATGAGCACACGCATGCCCGCCGTGAGCTTCGCGTGCTCGAACAGGGCCTGGAACGCGGTCAGGCCCACGGCCGGCAGGGCCGCGGCGTCGGGCAGCGGGATGCTCGCCGGGGCCGGGGCCAGGATCTCGGCCGGGGCCACGACGTACTCCGCGGCCGCACCGTCGGCCGCCATCGGCAGGAAGCCGACGACCCGGTCGCCGACCGCGGCGCCGGTGACGCCCTCGCCCAGTTCGGCGACGGTGCCGGAGACGTCGATGCCCGGCGTGTGCGGCAGCGTCACCGGGATCGGGCCCTGCATGAAGCCGCCGCGGATGTTGCCGTCGACCCCGTTGAACGACGTCGCGGCGACCTGGATCAGCACCTGTCCGGCGGCGGGCACGGGACGCTCGACATCCTCGTACCGTAGGACGCCCGGCTCGCCGTACTCGTGGAAACGCACTGCCTTCATCTCGGGACCTCGCCTTTCCGTACCCCTTGTGCTGCGAATTCGAAGCACTTCCCGACCATAGCACGCTACGAATTCGAAGCAAGTGGGTCAGAGGGCCCGGCGGCGTTTGGCGGAGCGCGGCGGCGTGGCGCGCATGTGGTCGCGGACCCGGCCGAGCACGGCCCCGAGCGCGGCGAGGTCGTCGCCGGACATCGACGCGAACAGCAGCTGGTGGACCCGCTCGACGTGCCCCGGCAGCACCTGGGCGACCAGGTTCCGGCCGGCGTCGGTGACGGTCACGATCACGCTGCGCTCGTCGTCGGGCGACGGCGCGCGGGTGATCAGGCCGCGCTTGTCGAGCAGCCCGGCCTGGTAGGTGAGCCCGCTGCGGCTGTACACGACGCCGTCGGCCAGGTCGGTCATCCGCAGCCGCCCGCCGGGCGAGTCGGCCAGGCGGGCCAGGATCTGGAACTGCACCCAGCTCAGGTCACCGTCGGCGCGCAGGTGCTCCTCGACGGCGTACTGCAGGAGGCTGCTCACCTCCATCAGCGCGAAGTAGGCGCCGAGCTGCTCCGAGTTCAGTCCTGGTGACGGGTCGCTCACTCCTCGACCGTACGGTACGGCCTCGGGCTCCATCGTCCGGGCGACACCGCCCGGACCGACGCGCAGACCCCGGCCGCGGCGGGCGCGGCCGGGGAGACGCGGCTACTTGAGGGGCATCGAGAGCGTGGTGACCGGGGCGGGCAGGCGGCCGCCGTCGCCGAGGTAGCGGTTGACCGCCGCGGCGGCCGAGCGGCCCTCGGCGATCGCCCACACGATGAGCGACGGGCCGCGGCGGGCGTCGCCGGCCACGAAGATGCCCGGGGTGGTGGTCTGCCAGTCGTCGTCCGCCTGGATCGTGCCGCGGGCGTTGCGGGTGAGGCCGGCCTGGGCCAGGTGCTCGCCGGGCTGGGTGCCGGCGAAGCCGATCGCGAGCAGGGCCAGGTCGGCCGGGACCTCGCGGACCGTGCCCTCGACCTCGGTCAGCGTGAAGCCGGGGCCGACCAGCACGTCGACCAGCTCGACGGCGCGCAGGTTGCCGTCGTCGTCGCCGATGAAGCGGCGTACCGCGCAGCTGAAGTGCCGCTCGCCGCCCTCCTCGTGGGCCGAGGCGGTGCGCAGGGTGGTGGGCCAGGTCGGCCACGGGTCGCGGGTGCCGTCGCGCTTCGGCGGGGGCAGCGGGGCCACCTCGACCAGGCGCACGCTGGCCGCGCCCTGGCGGTGGGCGGTGCCGAGGCAGTCCGCGGCCGTGTCGCCGCCGCCGACCACGATGACGTGCCGGCCGGCCGCGTCGATGGGCGGGGCGTCGAGCGAGCCGGCGACGACCCGGTTGCTGCCCTCCAGGTACACCATCGCCTGGTGAATCCCGGTGAGGTCCCGGCCCGGCGTGGTGGGGACGTCGCGGGGGTCGAGGGCACCACAGGCCAGTACCACCGCGTCGTATTGCTCTTGCAGTTCCGCCAGCGACACGTCGACGCCAACCGCACAGCCGGTGATGAACTGCACACCCTCGGCGACCATTTGCGCGACGCGGCGGTCGATGTGCGTCTTTTCAAGCTTGAAGTCCGGGATCCCGTACCGCAGGAGGCCGCCAATGGCGTCGCTGCGCTCGTAGACCGTGGTCGCGTGGCCGGCCCGGGCGAGCTGCTGGGCGGCGGCCAGTCCGGCCGGCCCGGAGCCGACGACGGCCACGCTGCGGCCGGAGCGCGCGACGATCGGGAACGGCTCGAGCGGCCCGCGATCGGCCAGCCGGCTGATGATCTCGACCTCGACCTGCTTGATCGTGACCGGGTCGTCGCCGATGCCGAGCACGCAGGCGGCCTCGCACGGCGCCGGGCACAGCCGCCCGGTGAACTCGGGGAAGTTGTTGGTGGCGTGCAGCGCGTCCGCGGCCCGCTCCCAGTCGCCGACCCGCACGAAGTCGTTCCAGTCCGGGATGAGGTTCCCGAGCGGGCAGCCGTTGTGGCAGTACGGCACGCCGCAGTTCATGCACCGGCTGGACTGCTCGTGGATCAGCTGCTCGTCGGCCCGCTGGTAGACGTCACGCCAGTCGGCGACGCGCTCGGCGACGGGGCGCAACAGCGGCAGCTGCCGGCGGTACTTCATGAATCCCATCGGATCGGGCATGGACTGGCCTCCGTGGCGGTCGGTGCAACCAGATCGCGACGGGACAACGTTGGCCCGAAATGTGAGACGGCCGTCCCACGGCCGTGCATGGCACCGTAGCGGAACAGCCCCGGGGCAGCGCAAGGCCCCGGGACAGCCAAATGCGCCACACCCTCAGTCGGGCAGGACGGGCTTCTCCCAGACGGACACGTGCTGGGTGCTCTCGCTCGTGAACGGTTCACGGTGCCAGTTGGCCCACCGGTCGCGCAGGTGCAGCCCGGCCATCTGCGCCATGAGGTCCAGCTCGGCGGGCCAGACGTAGCGGAACGGGATCGACCGGAACCCGCCCCGTCCGTTGACCACCTCGACGTAGTTCGAGCTCATCGCCTGGGTCGCCACGTCGTACAGGTCATAGGCCCAGCGCGTCTCGCTCACGTGGAACGGCACGGCGTCCTGCCCGGGCGGCAACCGCCGCAGATCGGGCATCATGACCTCGATCACGAACCGCCCGCCGGGCTGCAGGTGCGCCGCCACGTTGCGGAAGCAGTCGACCTGCGCCTGCTGCGTCGTCAGGTTCATGATCGTGTTGAACACCAGGTAGGCGAGCGAGAACGCTCCGTCGACCTTCGCCGTGGCGAAGTCGCCGATGGTCACCCCGATCGCGTCGCCGCCGGGCTTCTCGCGCAGCCGGGCGACCATGGCCCGGGACAAGTCGATCCCATGGACCGGGACGCCGCGCGCGGCGAGCGGCAGCGCGATCCGGCCGGTGCCGATGCCGAGCTCCAGGGCCCGCCCACCGTCGGCGAGTTCCACGAGCGTGTCGAGCACCGGTTCGACCACTTCGGGCTCCGCCATGTCCGCCGACGACTCGTCGTACCTGGCCGCGACCCGTTCCCCGAAGTACCCGTCCGCATCGATCACCGCAAGACCCTACCTGGCCCTCAGTCGTAGTGCCGCAGCCGGGGCCACAGCTGCGGCCAGGGTTCCCGCAGGCCGGTGCACACCCAGACGTGCCCGCCGGACTCGATGTTGGGCACGCCGTACGGGTTGGTGATGGTGGCCGCCTCGCGCACGTCGGTGAAGTACCGCGCGAGATAGCCGGCGTACTCCGGGTCGCTCCCGGGCCCCACGGCGACGACCGTCGTGGCCGCGGGGTTGCCCGGCCCCCACCACCACTGGCTGTTGTGCCCGCTGACCGCGGTGGGCAGTCCCCGCCCGAGCTCGTTGACGGCCGCCGCCTCGGCGTAGTTCTCGGTGAAGATCACCGCGCCGGCCCGCTGCTCCGGCGGCAGCGAGGACCAGACCGACCCGACGGTGGCGACGAGCTGCGGCCAGCCGACGGTGTCGGCGAGCGTGTCGTCCATCTTGTGCTCGCGGCCGATCCCGGTGGGCGGCAGGACCGGCAGCAGCAGTACGGCGAACACGGCGGTGCACACCGCGAGCGCCACGCCGACGACGCGCCGGCCGCGGGCGTGCAACCACCCGTCGACGGCCACCGCGCCCGCGGCGAGCAGGTACACGTAGGCGCCCATCAGGTAGTACACCTTCAGGCCCGTGGTGACGGCGTAGAGCGCGAACAGCAGCCCGTAGGCCCAGGCCAGCGCCCTCCACAGTGGACGGCCGCTGCGCCACAGGTGCCACAGGCCGGCGGCCCACACCCAGACCAGCGCGAGGCTCGCCATGAGCAGCTGCCCCACCACCCAGACGGGCGCGTTGCCCAGTCCCCCGTTCTCCCGGTTCAGCTGCCGCGTCATCTCGACGGTCGCCCAGTGGTGCTGCGCCTGCCACCACAGCTCCGGCACCACGAAGGCGGCCGCGATCGCGACCCCGGCGGCGAACCACCGGTTGAGCACCGCCCGCCGCCCGCCGGTGAGGACCACGGCGAGGGCGAAGAACCCGGCCTGGTGGTTGTTCATCAGCCCCAGGCCGGTGACGAGCCCGCCGAGCAGCCACCAGCGCACGTCCCCGGTCCGCCCGATCCGCGCCACGACGAACGCGAGCGCGGCGAGCGCGAGGACGGCGTACGGCGTCGTGTTGGCGACGTGCGAGGCGGCCCAGAGCGCCGGCATCGTGGCCACCCCGACCGCCGCGAACAGCTGCGCTCTGCGCGTCCCGCCGAACTCCCGCGCGGTCAGCCCGCCGATCACGACGGTCGCCCCCGCCGCGAGCGCCGGCCACAGCCGCAGCCCCGGCAGCCACGTCCCGAACAGCTCCAGCGACACCCGCGCCAGCAGCGGCGCGAGCATCGGCTGGTCGACGTACCCGGGCTGCAGATGCCGCGCACAGTCGAGGAAATAGAGCTCGTCGCGCTGGTAGCCGTACCGCGTCGACAGCGCCATCAGCACCGCGAACACGACGCCCCCGACCACGACCACCCGCCGGTCGAACCGCTCGTCCACGGCTCCAGGCTTTCAGCGCCCACCGCCCCGCGCATGCGCCGCGCGACCGATTTCCGGGCCGCGATCGGAGTACGCCGATCGGAGGAGACGCCTCGTCCGCCAGCACGATGCGAGAAGCCGCCGGTGGGCGCGGGGCCCACCGGCGGCTTCGAACTGCTCGCGGGTCAGTAGGTGACCGTGAAGGGCACCTCGACCCGGATCTTCGAGTCGGCGCCGGCCAGCTGGATGCTGGTGGCGCTGCCGGCCACGGCGTTGCCCGGGACGCTGAAGGAAGCGGCCGGGACGATGCCGTCGGCGTTGGCGTGGACGGTCAGCGCGGCGAGGCCGTCGCCGAAGGTGATCGTGACCGTTTCGTTCCGCGCGAAGCCGGAGGCGTCGAGGGTCAGCGCCGTGCCGCGCGGGCCCTCGGTGGCCGACAGGGTGATCTGCGGCTGCGGGCCCATCGCCACCTGCGGGGCGGTGAGCTCGATGGTGGCCGTGGCCGGGGCCTGGGACGTGGCGCCCTCGGCGGTCACCGCGTACAGGCCGGCCGGTGCCGGCGCCGCCAGTGACGTGTGCACGGCGCCGGCCGCGGTGGCCTTGACCGTGGCGTCGCTGCCGGCCAGCTGGACGCGCACCTGCTCGCCGGCGTTGAAGCCGGTGCCGTCCACGGCGATCGTGGAACCGGAGCGCGCCGCCGAGATCGTGGGCTGCTTGCCGCCGCCCCCGACCGTGACGGTGAACGCCGACGTGGTGCTGGAGCGGCTGTCCCAGACCGTGACGTGGGCAGTGAAAGAGCCCTTCACGGTGTACGTGTGCTGGGCCGTGATCGCACCACCGGTACCGATGACGGCGTCTGAAGGAACAGTGCCGTCGCCCCACTGGACGCGGGCGTGGTAGCCGCCCACGCCGCCGGTGACCGTGCCCAGCGCGGCCGTGAACACCGCGCCGGTGGTGGCCGTCTGGTTCCCGGGGGCCGTGGTCGCCAGCGCCGGCGGCGGGGTGCCGTCGTCGGCGATGGCGAACACGTGGATCCGGCCCGCGGAGCCGGGGTCGCCGGACTGCGTGGGCAGGGTCACCGAGACGAGCGTCTTGCCCGCCGGGATCTGGTACGGCGCCGTCGCGAACAGGAACGGCTGCGCCCCGTCGCGGCTGGTGCCGAGCAACCGGTACGCGGTCTTGGCGACCACGACGTTGCCGTAGGACGGCGTGCCGTTCGGGTTGCCGCCCAGCGTCCAGTCGCTGAACTGGATCGGGAGGCTCGCCGTGGTGCCGTCGCTGAACGTCGCCGTGGCGGTCGTGCTCTGGTTGCCCTGGGTGCCGGCGCCGACGAACGAGATGCTCGTGGCGTCCGCGGGCAGGTCGAGCGCGATCGTCCGGCCGTTGCCGGTGGCGTTGTCGGGCTGGCCGCCCGGCGTGTTCGGCAGCGTGAAGTGCAGCGCGGTGCCGGGCACGTCGTGCGAGACGCCCTGGGTGACGCCGCCGGCGGTGAGGGCCGCCCGGGAGTACGCCCAGTTCTTCGCGTCGCAGTTGGCCGCGAGCACGCCCTCGTCGCCGATGCAGACCGAGTCGAAGGCGGCCGTGAGCCCGTTCGCCGGCGCGAAGCCGACGTCGACGCCGACCGTGGCCGAGTCCTGGCTGCTGCCGTCGGTCACCGTGACGGCGGCCTGGTAGTAGCCGGGCTGGGCGTAGGTGTGCGAGCCGGAGACGCTGTAGACGGCCCGCGAGCTCAGCGCGACGGTGCCGGTGGTCGCCGGGGTGCCGTCACCCCAGTCCACGGTCGCCTGGTACGCGGTCGCGGTGCCACCCGTGACCGTGGCGAGGGGTACCGAGACCGCCACCCCGTTCGTCGCGGGCACGGCGGCCGCCGGGGTCACCGTGACGTCGCCGCCGCCGAGTTCGACGTCGCCGCCGCGCAGCAGCTCGATCTCCGCGAGGTTGGTCTGCGCGGCGCCGACGGTCTTGGTGACGACCAGCCGGAACTGGGTGAACTTGCCCGGATTCTTGATCTGGAACGGCCGGGTCTGGTTACGCCAGGTGAACGCCTCGTCCTTGCGGGAGTCCACCGTGCTCCAGCTGACCCCGTCCCGGGAGCCCTGCAGCTTCCAGTCGGCCGGGTCACCGGCATTCGCGCCCGAGGTGATCGTGTACCACGTCGGCTTCTGCTTGCCGCCCCGGTACGCCCAGCTGATCTGCGGCGTCCCGCTCGCGAACGTCATCTGCGTGGCCGACGTGTCGTCGAACAGCTTCGCCGCGTCCTGCCCGCCGGTCGCGGTCGCGGTGCCGAGGCCCGGGCCGGTCGTGTCCTGCAGCGGCTGCGGCGCGTCGTCGCCCTTGGTCAGCGACGGCGGGGCGTCGTTCTTGCCGGTACCCCACGAGGAGGGCTTGTTGCCCATGTCGAAGTCGATCGTCCCGCCCCGCGCGAGGACGGACGAGTCGATCGAGACGTCCTTGAGCTTCTTGCCGTTGACCTTGACGCCCTGGACGTACACGTTGGCCGTGCTGTTGTTCGGGGCGTTGACCACGATGTCGCCGCTCTTGCGGTGCACCGTCATCTTGGTGAACTGCGGCGAGCCGATGGCCCAGTTGGACGAGCCGGCCTGCAGCGGGTAGAGGCCGAGCGAGCTGAGCACGTACCACGACGAGAGCTCGCCGTTGTCCTCGTCGCCCAGGTAGCCCTGGCCGATCTCGCTGCCGACGTAGAGCCGCTGCAGGATCTCCCGCACGATCGCCTGCGTCTTCGCGGGAGCGCCGGCGTAGTCGTACATGTAGGGGATGTGGTGCGAGGGCTGGTTGCTCATCCCGAGCTGGCCCAGGCGCACGGCCCGCGCCTCCAGCATCTCGTGGATGGTGCCGCCGTAGCCACCGGGGTGGTCGGCCTTCTCGGGCGTGGCGAAGAACTCGTCGAGCTTGCGGAGCAGGCCGTCCTGCCCGCCGTACAAGTTGGCCAGGCCCTGCCCGTCCTGCTGCGCCGTGAAGGCGAAGTTCCAGCCGTCGGTCTCGGTGTAGACGCCGCCCCAGTCCAGCGGGTTGCCGTTGAGGAACGTGCCGGACGCGTCGCGGCCCTGGAAGAACTTGCTGCTCGGGTCGAACAGGTTGACGTAGTTGCGGGCCCGCTGGAGGAAGTACTCGGACTCCTCCTTGAGCCGGTCCCGGTCGGCCTTCGGGGTCGACGGGTCCTTGGCCAGGGCGGCGGCCATATTGCCGATGCCGTAGTCGTTGATGTACCCCTCGAGCGCCCACGACACCGACTCGCCGGTCGACGTCGGCGTGTAGCCGAGGAACTGCGAGGTCTGGATGCCCTTGCGACCCACGCCGCTCTGGGCGGACACGACCGTCGCGTCGCGGACCGCCGCGTTGTAGGCGCTCATCGGGTCGGGCAGCTTGACCCCGTTGAGGTACGCCTCGGCGAGGGCCACGTCGGCGCTGGTGCCGGTCATCAGGTCGGCGTAGCCGGGCGAGGACCAGCGGGCGATCCAGCCGCCGTCGCGGTACTGCTGCACGAACCCGTCGGCGATGCGCGCCGCGACGTCCGGGTACAGCAGCGTGTAGGCGGGCCACACGGTGCGGTACGTGTCCCAGAAGCCGTTGTTGACGTAGATGAGCCCGTCGACGACCTTCGCGCCGGTGGTGGTCGCGGTCGACGTGCCGGTCGGCGCCGAGACCGGGCTGGCGTACTGCCAGTGCGGCGCGGCGGCGGTGCCGGTGTTCTCCGACTGCGAGTTCGGGTAGAGGTTGAGGCGGTACAGGTTGGAGTACAGCGTCACCAGCTGCGTCTCGCTCGCGCCCTTGACCTCGACGCGGCCCAGCCGGTCCTGCCACGCCGCGGTCGCCGCCGCGTGGACCTGCTCGAAGCTGCGGCCGGTCACCTCGAGGTCGAGGTTCTTGCGGGCCTGGTCGAGCGAGATGAACGAGGTCGCGATGCGCAGCGTCACCGTGGCGTCGGCCGACGTGTCGAACGTCGCCGCCGAGGCCGCGGTGGCCGTCGGGGCGCGGTCGAAGGTGCCGGCCACGAACATCCGGGAGCGCCCGGCGGACAGGCCGCTGCCGTTGTCGACCCAGCCGGTGTACGTCCCGTCCGTGCCGATGGTGAACGTGCCGTTGTAGAACACCAGGCTGCCGGTGGCCTGCCCGGCCGGGAAGGTGAACTGCATGACGCCGCCGTGGTCGGTCGGCGAGAGCTGCGCGGTGATCCCGTTGCCGGTCTTCACCTGGTAGAAGTCCGGGTGGGCGATCTCGTCGGCGTGGCTGAACGACAGCGCCCGGCTGCTCGGCGCGCCCGTCAGGTTGCCGCCGGCCGCGACCGGCATGACCGACATCTGGTTGCGGTCGCCCATCCACGGGCTCGGCTCGTGCGAGATCGCGAGGCCCTGCAGCGTGGGCAGGTTCGCGCCGTTGTTGGCGCGCTGGTACTCGTACTCCCACGAGTCCGACGTCGCGTTCGTGACGGGCGTGAAGAAGTTGAAGCCGTTCGGTACCGCGGAGATCGGCAGGTTGTTGCCGCGCGAGAACGACCCGGAGGCGTTGGTGCCGCGCCGCGTGTCGACGAAGTTGGTGAGGCTGGCACCGTCGATCGCGGCGGGCGTGCCGGTCACCGTGACGTCGTCGATCCAGCCCTGGAACCGGGTCGCGGCGCTCGCCTGCGGGTCGTCGTACGCGAGCAGGATCCGGTCGATCGTCTTGCCGTTCGCGACCGCGCCGATCTCGGACTGCACCGCGTTCCACTGGTCGGCGTAGAGCACCTTGGAGGCGCCCTGGCCGGCCGCGGTCAGCGCGTAGCCGTGCTGGTCCAGCGGCGAGCGCGCGCTCAGGTACGTGCCGTCGGTGAAGTGCAGGTCGATCGCGGCGTACGTGGACGGGTACTGCGCGTCCTGCCCGGTGTACTCCGGGAAGATCTTGTAGGACAGCCGCGACTTCGGCCCGACCGGGATGTTCACGTCGAACAGCCGGTTCGTCGCGAACGAGCGCCCGTCGGCCTCGGCCCCGCCCGAATACCGCAGCGACGCCAGGCCCGTGAAGCCGGCGTTCGGTTTCATGTTGTACCCGCTGACGGGACCCGCCCCGGCCACGCTGACCATCGGGGTCGCGGGCGGCCGGGTGTCCGTGCCGTCGCTGATGTCCCAGTCGGCCAGCTGGATCAGCGAGTCACCGGAGTTGGCGGTGACGTTCAGCCGGTACCAGCTGTAGGCCGTCGTGTTCGCGAAGCTGTACGTGTTGGTGGCGAACCGTCCGCTGAACGTCTGGCCGGTGCGGCGGTCCAGGTCGGTCCACTGGGCGCCGTCGTTGGACCCCTGGATCGTGAAGTCCTTCGGGTCCCGGCCGGGCGCGTCGCCGCCGGAGGTCATCGCGTACTTCACCACGGCGGCCGGCGCCTTGAGCTGGTAGGCGACCCAGCCGGTGGGGTTGAAGGCGAGCCACTTGGTGGACGGGTTGCCGTCGGCCAGCCGGGCCGCGACCTCGTTCGGCGGGTTCTCGGCGCTGGCGGTGATCGCGGCGACCTGGGCGAGCAGGCTGCCGGGCAGGCCGTTCGGGCTGGACCCGGACAGGTTGCCCTGGATCGGCTTGCCGTCCTTGCCGACCTCGACGGTGGTCGCGGCCGGCTGCGGGTCGGTGGACTCGAAGGATGATCCGAAGTTACCGGGCGGGGCGGCCGCGCTCGCCTGATTGGCGGCGACGAGCAGGCCGATGGGCAGCAGCAGCGCGACTGCCCCGGCTAGCTTTCTCATGCGGGTACTCCACGGGTGATCCACGGGCGCAGGGGACGCCCGGTGGCGAGCGTCAGCCTGTCCCGACCTGACAACGTTGTCAAGATCCATGGGTTTGATCAGCGATTTCTGCCAACGTTGTCAAAGCTCAGCCCCGTACCGCTATCGTCTGTCGCGTGACAAGCGAGTCGGGCCGCACCCGGCGTCCCACCATGGCGGACGTGGCCGCACGGGCCGGCGTGAGCCTGAAGACCGTGTCGCGAGTCGTGAACGACGCCCCGTACGTCCAGCCCGAACTGGCCGAGCGCGTCCTCGCCGCCGTCGCCGAGCTGGGCTTCCGCCGCAACCACCTGGCCAGCTCCCTGCGCTCCGGCCAGGCCACGGCGACGATCGGCCTGCTGATCGAGGAGATCGCCAACCCGTTCTACGCCACCATCGCCGGCACGGCGGCGGAGATCGCCCGCCAGCGCGACACCATGCTCATCATCGCCAGCTCGGAGGAGGACCCGGCCCGCGAGCAGCAGCTCCTGCGCGACCTGTGCGCCCGCAGGGTCGACGGCCTGCTGGTCGTCCCGGCCGGCCACGACCACTCGTTCCTGCGCCCCGAGGTCGAGCTCGGCACCTCGGTGGTCTTCCTGGACCGCCCGCCCGGCAACCTGCGCGCCGACACGGTCCTGCTGGACAACCGCGGCGGCGCCCGCGACGGCGTCCGCCGCCTGGTCGCCGCCGGCCACCGCCGCATCGCCGTCCTGCTCGACTCGATCGGCGTCTACACCATGCGCGAACGCCTCGACGGCGCGCAGGACGCCCTGGTCGAGGCGGGCGCCCCGTACGACGAGACCCTGGTCCGCGACGGCGTCCGCGACCCGGCCGAGGCCGGGCGGGTGGTCGCGTCCCTGCTGGACCAGCCGGACCCGCCGACGGCCTTCTTCAGCCTCAACAACCGCATCACCCTGGGCGTCATCGAGGAACTCCACCGCCGTGGCAGCGACGCGGCCCTGCTGGCCTTCGACGACTTCGAGCTGGCCAGGCTGGTGCCGTACCCGCTGACGGTGATCGCCTACGACAGCCGGGCCCTGGCCCGCACCGCGACGGAGCTGCTGTTCCGCCGCATCGACGGCGACCGCTCCTGGCCGCACACCGTGGTCCTGCCCACCGAATTGGTCTCACGGGGCCTCAGCCGCTGGTGGTGACCACGGGCTTGCCGGTCGCCTCGGCGGCCTGGGTCGGGGTCGGCTCCGGCTCGGTCGTCTCGTCGCCGCCGGTCGCGGTCGGGGTCGCCCCTCCCCCGCCGCCCGCGGTCGTCTGGGTCGCGCCGGGATTGCCCGTCGCGGTCGGGCGGCCGGTCCGCTCGGTCCCGCCGGTGGGCTTCGTGCCGCCGCCCCCGCCACCCTCGGGCGCCGTGCCCACGCCCGACCGGTCCGGGGCGGTGCCGGTCGGCGACGGCGACTGGCCAGGGCCGTTGAAGAGCGAGTCCGAGGTCCCCAGCCACACGACGAGGCCGATCACGACCAGCCCCGCCAGCGCCAGCAGCCACGGCACCATCGGCCGCCGCCGCTCCGGCAGCGGCCCCAGCTCCTCGGTCAGCGTGCCGCCCGTCGCATCCACCGGGGCCGCCACCGGAACCGGCACGGTGGCGATCGCCGCCGGAGCTCCGTAGGACTCGGCGGCGGCCGCCATCGCGGCTGCCGACGGGTACCGGTGCGAAGGGTCCTTCTCCATCGCCGTCGTGATCAGCCGCGCGACCGATGACGGCACGTCCGGCGGCAGCGGCGGCGGGGTGTCCTGCAGGTGGCGCACCGCGATCGCCACCGCGTTGTCCCCCATGAACGGCGGATGCCCGGCCACGCAGTGGTACGCGACGGCCCCGAGCGCGTAGAGGTCCGTGGCCGGCCCGATGGCCTGCTTCGAGACCTGCTCCGGCGCGATGTAGAGGGCCGTCCCCACCACGTCGTTCGTGGCCGTCACCGCGGCGAGGTCCGCCGAGCGGGCCACGCCGAAGTCGACCAGGACCACGGTGCCGTCCGGCTGGACGATGAGGTTGCCCGGCTTCACGTCGCGGTGGACGATGCCCGCCTCGTGGGCGGCCTCCAGGGCGTGCGCGGCCTGCGCCACGATCGACATCGTGGTCGCCGGGTCCAGGCGGCCGGAGGCGGCGATGCGGCGGTCCAGGGGCTGGCCGTCGATGAAGGCCATGACGATGTACGCCGAGCCGTCGCCCGTCTCGCCGTAGTCGTACACCGCGGCGATGCCCGGGTGGCGCAGGGCCGCCATGGCCCGCGCCTCGTGGTGGAAGCGGGTCTGGAACTCGCGGTCGCCGGCCCGGCCGTCGTGCAGCAGCTTCACCGCGACGCGGCGGCCCAGCAGGGTGTCGTCCGCGCGCCAGACCTCGCCCATGCCGCCCGCGGCGATGCGGTCGTCGAGCCGGTAGCGGTCGTTGAGGAGGTCTCCTTGGCTGGCCACGTCAGGTCGTCTACCCATCCAGGCGGGTCGCTATGCACCGCCGGCCGGTACGGCGTCCACCTCCCCGGTGCGGCGCAGCTTCTGCCAGCGCAAACGCCGGCCGGTGACCGCCGTGATCGCCGAGTGCAGCAGCACCAGGTACATCACCTGACGGTACACCAGCTGCTGCAGCGGCAACGTCCACAGTGGACCGAGCTGCTCCCGGTCGAGGCGGAAGGCGAGGATCGCGGTCACGGCGTGCACGACCAGCATGGCGGCCCAGCCGATGGCGGTCTCGGTGCGGTTGAGGAAGAACGTGCCGTACACCGCGAGGATGTCCAGCAGCGGCGCGAGCAGCGGCAGGAGCACGCTGAACAGGGTGATGAACGGCAGGGCGCGGCGGCCGAAGCGGCCGGACGGGCCGGAGTCGCGCACGGCGCCGCGGTGCTTCCAGATCGCCTGCATGGTGCCGTAGCTCCAGCGGTACCGCTGCTTCCACAGCTGCCCCAGCGTGGCCGGCGCCTCCGTGTGGGCGCGGGCGGTCTCCTGGTACACGACCCGCCAGCCGGCCCGGTGCACGGCCATCGTGAGGTCGGTGTCCTCGGCGATCGTGTCGGTGGTCAGGCCGCCGGCGTCGGTGAGGGCCCGCCGGCGGAACGCGCCCAGGGCGCCGGGGATGGTCGGGATGCACCCGAACGTGTCGTACAGGCGGCGGTCGAGATTGAAGCCCATCACGTACTCGATGTGCTGCCACTTGCCGAGCAACCCCCGCCGGTTGCCGACCTTCACGTTGCCGGCGACCGCGCCGACCGTCCCGTCGCCGAACGGCTGGACCAGGCGGTGCACCGAATCCGGCTCGACGACCGTGTCGGCGTCGACCATCACGATCAAGGCGTTGCGGGACAGCGCCACGCCGGTGTTCAGCGCCGTCGCCTTGCCACCCGGCGGGACCCGCACGACGCGCACGTTGCCCAGGCCAAGGGCTTCAACCGCCTCGCTTGTACCGTCTGTGCTCGCATCGTCCACCACGATGACCTCGACCCCGGGGTGGGCCGACAGGGCGAGCGAGCGCACCGCCGGCTCGATGGTCGTGCGCTCGTTGTAGGCCGGCACCACGATCGTCACCGGTTCGGTGACCGGCGGCCCCCAGGACCACGTCACCGACCGCCGGCGGCGGGAGTGGCGCACCGCGAAGAGCAACAGCAGCAGCGCCCGGGCCAGGGTCAGCGCGCCGACCAGGAGCAGCAGGCCCCACAGCACCCACCAGCTCGCGTCGGCCAGCCGGATCGACCAGGCCAGCCCCCGCCCGCGCCAGACCGCGGCGGCGCTCGCGGGCGGGTTGGCCGCCCCGGCCTCGGTCCCGGTGGCCTCGGCGATGGTCGCGAACCGGTACCCCCGCTGCTGCAGTTGCGGGATCAGCCGATCGAGCGCGGCGACGGTCTGCGCGCGGTCGCCGCCCGCGTCGTGGAAGAGCACGACCGCGCCCGACTGACCCTCCGGGGTCGCCGCCCGCACGATCGCGTCCACGCCGGGGCGGGCCCAGTCGCGGCTGTCGAGGTCGTTGAGCACCGTGGTGTACCCCTGGCCGCCCGCCGCCGCGATCGTGTCCCAGTCGCGGTCGTTCAGCGCGTCCGGGACCGACGAGTAGGGTGGGCGGAGCAGGGATGTCGAGCGCCCGGTGGCGTACGAGATGAGCATCTGGGTCTGCGCATGCTCCAGGCGCTGCCGCCAGCCCGGCAGGTCCGCGAGCTGCGGATGGCTGAACGTGTGCGCGCCGATCTGGTGCCCCTCGGCCAGCACGCGCCGGGAGAGCTCCGGGTGCCGGGCCACCTCCGCGCCGATCTCGAAGAACGTCGCGTGCACGCCGTGGCGGCGCAGCACCTGCAGGATCTTCGGCGTCCAGGTCGGGTCGGGGCCGTCGTCGAAGGTCAACGCGACGGTACGGTCCGGCACCCGCACCGACCGCGCCTGTCCCCCGGTCGCGTCGAGAATCGGCCCGCCGTCGCGGATCCCGGCCGGCACCCGGCCCGCGGCCCTATCCCCGGGTCCCTCGTGGTCCGGCGCGAACCCGCTGTTCGTGTACGCCTCGATGAACAGCAACGTGGCGATCAGCGCCAGGGCGAGCACGGCCAGCAGCACCCGCAGCGCCGTACGGCGGCGGCGCACCGCGGGCAGCGAGCTCGTGGTCAGCGGGTCGGGTTCCGGTTGCGCCGCGCGGTAGACGGTCATCGGCAGGCCGCCGGGCTCGCCGCGTTCGTCGTCAGCGTGGCCGGCTGCACGGCGCGGTAGACGGTCATCGGCAGGCCGCCGGGCTCGCCGCGTTCGTCGTCAGCGTGGCCGGCTGCACGGCGCGGTAGACGGTCATCGGCAGGCCGCCGGGCTCGCCGCGTTCGTCGTCAGCGTGGCCGGCTGCACGGCGCGGTAGACGGTCATCGGCAGGCCGCCGGGCTCGCCGCGGTCGTCGTCAGCGTGGCCGGCTGCACGGCGCGGTAGACGGTCATCGGCAGGCCGCCGGGCTCGCCGCGGTCGTCGTCAGCGTGGCCGGCTGCACGGCGCGGTAGACGGTCATCGGCAGGCCGCCGGGCTCGCCGCGGTACCGGGGCAGCGTCCGGCCGGCGGGCGGGTGGAGCCGAGGAACTGGCTCAGCCACAGGGCGACGAGCGCGGCCAGCAGCAGGAGGCCGGCGAGGTACACGATGCGGCGCACCCGTTTGCGGCGGGCACCACTGGGATCGACGAACACCGGTGGCGGGGCCTGCGCCGCGTCGCGCATGACGGTCGTCGGGGCCCGCTCGGGCAGCGGCGCCTTGCCGACGGCCCGCCCGAGCCTGGCGCGACCAATCTTTCGGGTCGTCCCGGGCTGCACAGGCTGGTCCGTCACCGTTCGAACATAGAAGCTCATGCCGAACCTCGCATGATCCGCGGCGGTCGCGGGTAGCCTGATCGTCGATGCGAGCTGCGCGAATCCGGATTGCGGCAATGCTGCTGGCGGTCCTGACGGGGGCCTGCGGGACTTCCGCGTGGCCGGAGCCCGGTCACGGACCGTCGACGATCGCGCTGTCCGAGCGCCAGCGCTACGTCGCCGACGAGCTGGTGAGCCTGTTCGAGCACGGGGGGCCGGAGCCGCAGTACGGCGCGGTCGAGGAGCTGGCGGACGGCCGCGGCCTGACCTGCGGCACGATCGGCTTCACGACCAGCAGCACCGAGGTGCGGGAGATCGTCGAGGTGTACGACGCCGCGGCGCCCGGCAGCCGGCTCGCCCGGCACCTGCCCCGCCTGCGCGAGCTGGCCGACGCGGGCAGCGACGACACCGGCGGGCTGCCCGGGTTCGCCGAGGACTGGCGGGCCGCGGCCGGCGACCCGGCGTTCCGGGCCGAGCAGGACCGGCTGACCGACCGCCTCGCCTTCGACCCGGCGCTCGAGCACGCCCACCGCCTCGGCCTGCGCACGCCGCTCGGGGTGGCGGTGCTGTTCGACAGCGCGGTCCAGCACGGCACGGCCGACGACCCGGACGGCCTGCCGGCGCTGATCGCCCGCGCGACCCAGCGGGCCGGGGGCACACCGGCGGCCGGCGTAGCGGAACCGGCCTGGCTGGTGGCGTTCCTGGACGTGCGGGCCGACACGCTGCGCAACCCGCACGATCGGGACACCCGGGACGCCTGGTCGGAGTCGGTGGACCGGGTCAGCGCCCTGCGCGACCTGGTGAACCGCGCCGCCTACGACCTCGCCGCGCCGCTGGCGGTCACCCTCGACGGCGACGAGTACGACCTGCGTTGATCCGTCCTGTCGGGCGATCGGTCAGAAGTGCCGCGCTTGCAGTACTGCAACCGTCAGCAACCTTGCGAGCACCCTTTTCGCTCCCGCACAGTGACTGTCACCGAGCGTGACTCTGCGGAGTTGCTCGGTGACACACAGTTCGTTGCTTGGAGGTACGTCATGCACAAATGGGTGTTGCGAGGCCTCGTCACCGCGGGCTTCGCGGGCGGAATCTGGCTGTTGAGCGCCGGCGCCGCCCAGGCCTCGGACGCGCCCGGCCTGGGCATCAACCTCCCGGGCCTGGCCTCGATCAACCTGGGCAACACGGGCGCCGCGATCACCGTCCCGGGCGTGGCCAACGTCAACCTGGGCACCACGAACGGCGTCCAGCTCGACGTAACCCTGGGCGGCTCCCCGTCCTCAACCGGCGGCTCGACCACAACCTCGGGCGGCACCACAACCGCCGGCTCCACGACGGGCGGCGGCAGCTCTTCGACCACGGGCGGCGGCACGACCACGACCTCGGGCGGCACCACGACCGGCGGTGGCAGCTCGTCGACCACGGGCGGCGGCACGACCACCACGGGCGGCGGGTCGACCACCACGGGCGGCGGGTCGACCACCACGGGCGGTTCGACGACGACCGGCGGCGGCACTACTACGACGGGCGGCGGCTCCACGACCGGCGGCGGCTCCACGACCGGCGGCGGCACGACGACGACGGCGGGCGGCGGCGGTTCGGCCGGCGGTGGCAATGGTGTCCAGGTCAACCTCGATCTAGGACTCGGCGGTACGCCGGCGTCCAACGGTCAGGGTGGCCTGCAGACCAGCGTCACCGTCGGCGACATCGCCAACGTCAACGCCGGCGTGAACAACTCTGGCGTGCAGGCGACCATCGACGTCGGCGGCACCTCCCCGGCAACCGCCCCGATCAACGTGCTCATCGGCGCCGACCCGACCGGCACCACGGCCGACGTGAACGCCGGCCCCGCGAACGTCAACCTGGACCTCGGCGACACCACAGTGGACGCGGGCGTCACCGTCGACCACCTGGCCGACGTGGACCTGAACGCCGACCTGACCGATCCGTCCCTGGATCTGGCGATCAACCTGGGCGACACGGTGAACGCCGGCGCCACCCTCGACCTCACCGACGGCATCGACGCGGGCGCCACCCTGGAGGTGGGCACCATCGCCACCGTCGACGTCAACGCCGACCTCGACACCGACCCGACCGCCGACCTCGCCATCAACCTCGGCGACACCGTGAACGCCGGCGCCACCCTCGACCTCACCGACGGCATCGACGCCGGCGCAACCCTGGAACTCGGCACCATCGCCACCGTCGACGTCAACACCGACCTCGACACCAACCCCACCCTCTCCCTCGCCGTCGTCCTCCTGCCCACCGGAACGGGAAGTGGCACTGGAACCGGCACTGGCACCGGCACCGGCACTGGCACTGGTACGGGAACTGGCACCGGCACCGGCACCGGCACTGGCACTGGCACTGGCACTGGCACTGGCACTGGCGACGGAACCGGGACGGGAACGGGCACCGGGGACGGAACCGGCGCTGGCGCGGGCAATGGCACCGGCGCGGGCGCTGGCACCGGGGCGGGCGCTGGCACCGGGGCGGGCGCGGGCACCACGAGCGGCACGATCAGCACGGTCGGGCTGACCACCACGACCGCCGGCGTTGCGGATGCGGCCGTCGAGAGCTTGGACGGATCGCTCCCCGTCACCGGCCCCGGCGTGTCGACGATCGCCTTCGCCGGGCTGCTCATGATCGGCCTGGGGCTGCTGCTCTTCCGCCGCCGCCGGCAGTTCTGAGCAGGACGAGCCCGGGTGCGACGCGTGTGCTGCCACGGCCCGCGTCGCGCCCGGGCGACTGAAATTTTCAGGCCGGCCCGCCCCCGCACCGGGGCGGGCCAGGACCGCTTGAACCCTCGTCGCGAAGTCCCCGTACCAGGCGGCGAATCGGGAGAGAAGGAGCGGTCGTATGTCCACAATCGACACTGAACCCCGCCCGCGGCGGCGCTGGCTGCTGCTCGGCGGGCTGGTGGCCCTGCTCACCGTCGGCCTCGGCCTCGGCGTCGCCGCCGCCCAGACGAACACCACCGCGAACGCCGCGCCCGGCAGCATCGAATGCCCGTCGGTCGCCGAGAAGCTCCCCGCGGTACCGGCGCAGGCCCAGGCCGAGGTCGACCGCAACCTCACACTCTTGAACACCCAGGTCGCCGAGGCCAACCAGCGCCTTGCCACCAGCCAGGGCCAAGGCGGGCCGAACTTCGTCCGCAACGCGATCCTCGGGCCGCTGCAGGACAAGCGGGCCGCCACCCTCGACCGCATCGCCATCGCCATCGGCCGGCACGCGGCCAGGCCCACCGGCCTCGAATCCCTCGCGCCCTGCCGGCTCGTGCAAGGCCGGCCGCCCGCCACCGCCGCCGTCCCGGCCCGGACAAGAACCGGCGCGGCGAACAGCACCACCAAGCCGGCCCCGGTCAGGACCACCGCGGAAGCCGCCGGAACCATCGCGTGCCCGTCGGTCGTGGACAAGCTCCCCGCCGTACCGGCGCAGGCGCAGGCCGAGGTGGACCGCAACCTCGCCCTGCTCGACACCCAGATCGCCGAGGCCGAGCAGCGCCTCGCCACCACGCAGGGCCAGGGCGGGCCCAACTTCGTCGACAACGCGATCCTCGGGCCGCTCAAGGACAAGCGGTTCGCCACCATCAACCGGATCGCCACCGCCATCGGGCGGCACGCGGCCCGGCCGGAAGGGCTCGCCGAGTCACTCGCCGCCTGCCGCCTGACCCGCGCCTAGCCGCGGGCCGCCCACATGACCGCGACGGCGGCGGCCGGCTCGCACGGGATCAGCTCCGGGCCTCCCACGTGATCTTCACGACCGCGGTGGCGCCCATCGCCGAAATCGGGGTGTCCGTCGCCATGCGGTAGTTGAAGCGGAAGACGACGCTGCTGCCGACGTTGGCGACGGGCGTCCAGGCGGAGGAGACACTGGTGGTACCAGATGCGCTGTAGGTGTTCTTCGCGGTGAAGTCGGAGAGCATGCGGCCGGCGGTGACCGCCGTGTCCGCCGTGTTGCCGAAGATCGTGGTGGTGCCGCTCAGCCCCGTGCAGGAGGCGCCGTTGCCGAAGATGCCCGTGCCGGTCGCCTTCTCGACGCTCCAGTTGATGTAGGGCGTGGTGCCGCCGCCCCCGCTGCCCGGGGTGTCGGTGGCATCGCCGGTGGCCACGTAGAGCTGGACCGGCGCCGACGGGGTCACGGTGCCGGCCCACGTCACGGTGATGCAACTCGAGCCGGAGTTGCCGGGGACGAGGCCCGAGACGTTGAACATCGCGGTGTTGGTGTCGTTGTCGGTCAGGGCCAGCGCGCCGGTCGTGAACGTGTTGCCCGGGTTGGCCGTCGTGGTGCTGAACGCGGCCGACGAGGCCTGGTACACCGTGATGCTGGACGCGCTGATGGCGGCGGCGACGGCCAGCGCCCCGGCCAGGCGGGCCCGGCGCTTGCGCGGCGACGCGCGGTGGGACGTGATGACCCGCGCCCCGCCGCGTCGCGGGTTCGAGTGCTCCTCCACGGATGCCTCCTTCGGCTACAACCGATTCGGATCGGCCGAAGCGGGGCGGAACTGAGGCCGCGCCACGGGTCCGTCGTGTCGCGCGCACCACAGCAGCGCGAGCATGCCGGCCAGCAGCACGACCCGGACATGATGACCGTCACGCCACCAGAGCGCGGGAAGGCCGATCCAGGGGACGCGCAGCCGCGCCGTGCCGGTCACGTTGCCGGCCGGGACCGGCGTGCTGTCGGCCGCCGCGTTGGCGTCGCCCCGCGTCACCAGCGTGTGGTCGGGCCGGACGGCGACGATGCGGTGCACGAGGTACCGTCCGGGCTGCGCCGGATCCCGGAAGCGGATCACCCGCCCGGGCACGAGGTCGCCCGCCTGGAGCGGCGCGCTGACCACCACGTCGCCCGGCGTGATCGAGGGCTGCATCGAGCCGCTCAGCACGACGGAGGAGGACCAGCCGAGCGCCAGCGGCACCAGCGTCATCGCGAACAGGCACAGCACGAAGCTCAGCACCCCGAGGGCAACGGGCCGGACCAGCGGCCACGGTACCCGGGCCGGGCGGGCATGCAGAGCGGTCATACTCACCAACGTCGGCATCCGAGGCGCCGACTTAAGCCAGGCTGACGTCGTCCGTGTACACGTCGTACGAGGCGGTGCCCGTGCCGATCGACAGCGTCACCGAGGTCGCCGCGCCGGTGCTGAAGGTCACCGTGTACTGGCTCCAGCTGCCCGCGGTACCGCTGCCCTGCACGCTGCCGAGCACGGTCGAGCCGTACAGGCTGGAGCCGCTGATCACCCGCAGCAGCGCGCTCACCGATCCGGTGCCGGGCGCCGTGTACGCCCACGCCGAGAACGTGTAGGTCGTGCCGGCGGCGACGGAGACCGTGGTGTACAACTGCGAACTGATCGGCACCCGAACCGCTCCCGCCCCGGCGTGGACCGGCGTGGACACCGTCGCGACGGCGGACCCGGTGCTGTCGGTGAGCCACGGCGCGGACGTGCCGCCGGTCTCGAATCCGGGGTTGGCGAGCAGGTTCGTGGCGCAGTTCACCGCGACCGTGTTGCTCGCCGCGGCCGACGTCCAGCCGGACAGGTACGAGAACACCTGGTACGTGTACGTCTGCCCGTTCGCCATCCCGGTGTCGGTGGCACTGGTGCCCGCGGCCGCCACGGTGTTCTGGGTCGTGCCGGAGAGCTGGCGCTGCAGCTTGTACCCGGTGGGCGTGGATCCTCCGGAGCCGGCCGTCCAGCTCGCGCCGACGCTCGGCACCCCGCTCGCACACGCCGGGGTGAGGGTCAGCCCGGTCGGCGCGGAGAGCGACCCGGCGGCGAGGCGGTTGCCGGGGTTGGCGCTGCCGCCGGTGAAGGCCGCGTTCGCCGTGCCCCACGGCCGCAGCAGCGCGACGAGGAGCACGGCGACCACGCCGGCCACCGCGCGCCGACGGAGGAGCACGGCGACCACGCCGGCCACCGCGCGCCGATGCCGGGGAGCGACCATGCACCCGACATCGGCAGGCCCGGGCCCGGCCTGAGCAGCCGGGGGAAGACTCACGCGGTGTGCAGCACCGACCGGCCGGACTCGACGACGTAGGACGCCGTCGTCGTCACCGGGGTGTCGCGGACCTCGATGGTGTCCACCGTGCGCGCGTCGGTGCGCCACTCGCGCCGGTCCACGACACAGCGCAGGTAGCCGCGGCGGGAGCCGTCGAAGTACCGGACATGGGGGTTGAGGGTGGGGTTGAGCGCCTTCAGCGGGGCGTCGAAGGCGATCGGGAAGTCGGAGCTGATCGACGTGGCGGTGAACTCGACCGCGACCGGCGCCTGCTCCGGCTTGTCGAAGTCCACCCGCAGCTCGCTCAGCCACGTCGAGTGGATGTCACCGGCCAGGATGACGGGGTTGCGCACCTTGGCGTCGGTCAGGTGCTGCAGCAGCCGGGTGCGCTGCGGGGCGTACCCGTCCCACTGGTCGAGGTTGGCCAGGATCGCCGGCACCCCGCCGGTCGGGTTCGGCAGCTTGATCCGGCTCATCATCACCTGCTGCGCGACGACGTTCCACCGCGCCGGCGAGCGGTCGAGCCCGTCGCGCAGCCACCGCTCCTGGTCCTCGCCGGTGAGCGTGCCGGTGACGTTGGCTGTGCCGGCCTGCGGCAGCCCGAAGTCCCCGGGGAACCCGCCCGGCTGATCGGTCCGGTACTGCCGGGTGTCCAGCACGTTGAACCGCGCCAGCCGCCCGAAGTCGAACCGCCGGAAGATCCGCAGATCCGCGCTGCCCGGCTTCAGGTTGGCCCGGATCGGCATGTGCTCGTAGTAGGCCTGATAGGCCGCGGCCCGCTGCCGCGCGAACTCGGCCGGCGTCTGCCGCTGCGCCCCGGTGTCGTCGATCTCGTCGACCAGCGACGCATAGTTGTTCTCGGTCTCGTGGTCGTCCCACGTGACGATCCACGGAAACTTCGCATGCGCCGCCTGCAGAGCCGGATCGCTCTTGTACTGCGCGTGCCTCGCCCGATAGTCCGCCAGCGTCACGAGCTGGTCGAGCCCGGGCGTCTGCGGCGTGGTGTGGTTCCGATCGGCGAACCGGCTGTGCGGGTCATACTCGTAGATGTAGTCCCCGAGGTGCAGCACCACGTCGAGGTCCTCGGCGGCGACCCCGTTGTAGGCCGGCCAGTACCCGTTCTGCAGGTCCTGGCAGTTCACGATCGCGAACGCCAGCCGGCCCCCGTCCTGCCACGGCGCCGGCGAGGTCTTGGTCCGCCCGACGGGACTGAGCGAGCCGAGCGCCTTGAACCGGTAGCAGTACTCCCGCCCCGGCTGCAGGCCGCACGGGTCGACGTGCACGGAGTACCCGAGCTCGGGCCGCGCCCAGGTCCTCCCGTCCCGCACGACCTTCCGGAACCGCTCGTCGAGCGCGACCTGCCACTCGACCTCGATGGGCTTGTTCGGCAGGCCGGCCTTCATCAGGCGGGTCCACAGGATGACGCTGTCGGGTAAGGGGTCGCCGCTGGCGATGCCGAGGGCGAACGGGGTGCTCGAGGTGTGCGCGGAGGCGTCGGTGCCGGGCAGGAGCACCGCCCCGGCCGTCACCGCCGCCCCGGTGATGACTTGCCGTCGAGTCAGCATGCGCTCACCCTGCCGCCCCCACCCGAACGCGAAACAAACGCCGCCTGCACAGCGCCGGGCGGGAGCGGACCGGGGACTCAGCGCACGGCGGCCGGGCGGGCCACCTCGACCTCGTTGATCTGCTCGCCGGTGAGCACGTCGAAGGCGCGCACCACGGTGCGGTCGGCGTACACGGCGACGGTGAGCACGGACGGCGACTCGGGCCGGTCGGTCGCCGAGTCCTCGTCCCACGGGTCGTCCGGGCTCGGCGCGAACTCCATGGCGAGGGCGCCGGTGTTGACGGCCGTGTACCCGTCCGGATGCCCGCCGGGCGTCACCACGCGGGCCGACCAGTCCCGCCGGTACGGCGACCAGTGCGTGTGCCCGCTGAGGAAGATCACGTTCGGGTACCTCCCGATGATCGCCTCGAGCGCGAAGTCCCGCGGGCCGTTGCCGTACGGGCTGGCGTAGGTGCCAGACACCGACCACGCGAACGGGTAGTGCTTCATGACGAGCACCTGCCGGCCCTGGTGCGCCCAGTACGCGAGGCGGGACGTCAGGAACGCCACCTGCGCGTCGCTGATCTGCTGCTTGTCCTCCTCGGCGACGCCGCTCTCCTCGCCCAGCACGAGCACCGGCACCCCGCCGACGACCTTCTCGTACCACGGCTTGTCGATGCCGGCGCCCCAGCGGTTGGCGAACGTCACGAAGTTGGCCTGCTGCTGCTCGGGCGTCAGGACGCGGCTGCGCCGGTCGTGGTTGCCGATCGCGGGCAGCAGCGTCGGCGGGCGGTGCCGGGCGAGCGCGGCGCTCACCTCGGCGTACTCCTGCACCTGCTGCTCCTGGGTCTCCTCGCGCGGGCCGCTGATGATGTCGCCGGCCAGCAGCAGCGCCTTCGCCCCCGGCGCCTGGCGCTTGAGCAGGTCGAGGGCGGCGTCGGCGTACGGCAGCCCCTCGCCCTGGATGTCGCTGAACACCTGGAACGTCGTCGCGCGGGCGTCGCGGGGCAGTGCGGGCAGCGGCGTGCGCACCACCACGTCGTCGAGCGCCCAGTACAGCTCGGGGCGGCTGCTGCTGTAGGCGAAGCGGAACACGGCGGTGCGGGCGCGGGCCGGCACGTCGACCCGCAGCACCTCCTGCCCGGACATGACGTCGCCGCCGCCGTTGGCGCTGATCCGGGCGGCCGAGTAGCGCAGGATCTCCCGCTCGGCCCCGCCGTCGAAGGCCACGGTCACGCGGCCGACCGCCTTGTGCGCCTGGCGCCACTGCGAGGAGAACACCAGCTCGACGGCGCGCCGGCCGCCGACCGGCACACCGGGGCTGACGAGCGTGCTGGCGACCGTGTGGTCGCCGTCGACGGTGGCGCCCTTGGCCGCGGCGATGCCGTTGTCCGCCACCGCGAGCACGCCGCGGGCCCGCGAGAACTGGTTGCGCTCGTCCAGCGCGGCCGCGGCCGCGAACCAGGCGTCGCGCGGGGTGAAGGTCCAGCCGCGCCAGCCGGCCGCCGGGCCGTCGGTCTGGACGGTCCAGGCGCCGCTCGCGCCGTCGAAGTCGCCACGCCAGACGGTCTGGTGGCCGGTCGGGCCCTGGCCGGACTCGCCGGCCTGGGCAGCTGTGGGAAGGAGGAGGGCGAGCGCCACGACGCCCGCGACGACAACCCGTCGGGTCAGCATGGCGCCCACCATGGCGAGATCGATCGACGTCGGGGTGAACGCCACGCAGGGGCCGGATGTGGAGCAGCGGGTCAGGCGGCGCAGCGGAAGCCGGCGTGGCCCGTGGCGCTGTCCGGGGTGGAGGACGTGCGGGCGGCGACGCGGTAGCGGTTGCAGTACGACTCGTGGCACAGGTACGACCCGCCCCGCATCACCCGCGTCGACCCCTCCGCCGGTCCGGCCGGGTCGTGCCGGGTCGCGTCGGACGGCTCGACGTGCCAGGACGGGCTGAACCAGTCCGCGCACCACTCCCACACGTTGCCCGAGGTGTTGAACAGGCCGTAGCCGTTCGGGCGGTACGCGTCCACGGGCGCGGTGTCCACGTAGCCGTCCGCGGCCGTGTTGCGCCGCGGGAACTCGCCCTGCCAGGTGTTGCAGCGGTGCACGCCCCGCGGGGTGAAGTCGTCGCCCCACGGGAAGCGGGCCTGCTCCAGCCCGCCGCGCGCGGCCTTCTCCCACTCCGCCTCGGTCGGCAGGCGCTTGCCCGCCCACGCGGCGTAACAGGCGGCGTCCGTCCACGACACGTGCACCACCGGGTGGTTGCGCCGGTCGCCGATGCCGGTGCCCGGGCCGGCCGGGTGGCGCCAGTCCGCGCCCTCGACCGGCAGCCACCACGGGGGGACCTGGCCGGGGCGGCCGGCGAGCACGCGCTCGGCCGCCTCGCCCCGGACCAGGAGGTGGAACACGAAGCTCCAGCCGAAGCGCTCGGCCTCGGTGACGTAGCCGGTCTCCTTCACGAACCGCGCGAACTGCGCGTTGGTGACCGCGTGCGGGTCGATGTGGAACGCCGACACGGTCACCTCCCGGACCGGGCCCTCGCCGTCGTCGGGGAAGGCGTCCGGGTCGTCGCCGCCCATGAGGAACGGGCCCTCCGGGATCGCCACCATGCCCTTGAGGATCTCGGCGCGGGTGCGCTCGGGCACGGTGAACGGGATCTCCACGAGAGCGGACTCATGGCCGGAGGACGGTGGGTTGCAGCAGCTCACGCCGACAAACTTACGTCGAACGGCAGCCCGTTGGCCGGGTCGCGGCAGATCTCACGCAGCTGCGCGTACAGCGCCGCCACGACCTCCGGGCGGGCGTCCCACAGGTTGGCCGTCTCGTACGGGTCCACCGAGACGTCGTACAGCTGGCCCTGCGGGTGCGCGGCGTCCCACGGCGGGGCGGCGTGCGCCTTGCCGGTGCCGGTGTCGAACAGGTCGCCGATCGACGGCTCGGAGAAGCCGCCGCCGGAGCCGGCCGAGAAGATCGCCTTCCACCGGCCGGAGCGCAGCGCGAAGCGGCCGCCGAGGCTGTGGTGGACGATCGGGCGGTCCGGGTCGCCCGGCGAGACGCCGGTGAGCAGGGGCAGGATGTCCCGGCCGTCCTCCGCCGAAGCGGCACGCCCGGCGGCCGCGGCCGCGGTCGGCAGGATGTCGGTCAGGCAGATCGGGGCGTCCACCACCCCGCCGGCCGGGATGTGTCCCGGCCAGCGGGCGATGAACGGCTCCCGGTGCCCGCCGTCCCACAGGTCGCCCTTCTGGCCGCGCCAGTCGCCGTTCGGCGAGTGCCGCGAGACATCCCCGTCGTCGGTGAAGTACGTGACGGCGCCGTTGTCGCTGGTGACGATGAACAGCGTGTCGTCCAGCTTGCCGGTGCGCTCCAGCGCGTCGCGCAGCTCGCCCACCGCCCAGTCGACCAGGCACACGCCGTCGGCGCGGTCGCCGAGGCCCGAGCGGCCGCGGATGAAGTCCGGCGGGACGTTGGGCCGGTGCGGGGCGCTCGGCGCGAGGTAGCACAGGAACGGGCCGGTCTGCTCCTCGATGAAGGCGACCGCCGCGCGGGTGAAGGCGACGTCGGCGTCCTCCTCCCGGAACCCGTCGGCCCGCAGGCCGGGGCGCTGCTCGGTGAGGTACACCTCCTTCTCCTTGACCGGCACGCCGACCGTGCGGTCCTGGTCGATGAAGGCGTACGGCGGCATGTCGAGCGAGCCGGCGATGCCGAAGAACCGGTCGAAGCCCAGCTCCGTCGGGCCGCCGGTGACCGGGGCGGTGTAGTCGATGTCCCGGCCGAAGTCGGTCTCGACGTCGTCGTGCAGGCGCGCGCCGGGCGTGAACGCGGAGCGCACCGAGCCGTCCTCGTGCCGCCAGCCCAGGCCCAGGTGCCATTTTCCGAAGGCGCCGCAGGTGTACCCGCCGTCGCGCAGCACACTCGCCAGCGTCGGCCGGTCCGGCTCGATGATGGCGGGCCCGTGCCCCATCAGCACGAAGTTCTTCAGCGGGCCGCGCCAGGCGTACCGGCCGGTCATGAGCGCGTACCGGCTGGGGGTGCAGACCGCCGAGGCGGAGTGGCAGTCGGTGGCGCGCACCCCCTCGGCGGCGAGCCGGTCCACGTGCGGGGTGGGGATCGCCGAGCCGTAGCAGCCCAGGTCCCCCCAGCCCATGTCGTCGGCGAGGACGACCACGATGTTCGTCACGTCCAGCAGCTCCCGTCGGTGCTCTTCACGATCCGGACCGCGTTGGTACTGCCGGAAGCGATGCTGAACCGGCTCGCGTCGGCCTGGCAGGCGCCGTCGGTGTACACGTTGACGAAGTTGATGTTGCGCGCCTTGTGGGTGCTGTCGATGCCCTGCACGATGCTCGGGTACTGGAAGTTCGTCTGCGCCCGGATGTTGCGGAAGATGAGCTGGTCGAGCTCGCCGTAGCCGAGCGCCGGGTCGTACCACTTGTTGTTGTCGACGGCGAGGTAGAACAGCCGCCAGTTGGCGTTCTCGACCCGGATGTTCTCGAACAGGTAGCGGCTCGGCGTGCCCGGCCCGGCGTGCAGGGCGCGGAAGATGCCGGACTTCTGGATCTGGTAGTGCTCGGCGTGGATGACGTCGTTGTCGTAGACGTGGAAGTTGGTCGGGCTGTTCGCGAGGTTCCAGCTGATCATGAACGGGGCGCCGTTCTCCAGCTGCCAGACCGTGTTCTTCCGGGTCACCTGGTCGCCCCAGAACAGCTTGATCGAGTCGTCGTTGGACTTCACGAAGTTGTTCTCGACCAGCGACTTGTTGCCGGCGACCATGCCGTCCGTGCTGTACCACCAGGACATCGTCTTGACGTTCTCGATGGTGGTGTACTGCGCGAGCGCCCGCACGTTGAACCGCGGCGCGTTGACGAACGTGACGCCCTCGACGAGCAGGTTCTGCGACGACTGGTCGGCGATGTCGATCATGCCCGGCTGGTCCTTGTTCAGCTCCTGGTCGCCCAGGTCCATGAACTTGCCGTCGAACACGCCGCGGCCCTTGATGGTGACGTTGCTGACCGGGCCGTTGGCGATGAACGCGCCCTTCACCCAGGCGCCGCCGGCGAGGTAGATCGTCTTGCCGGAGGTGATCGCGTTGCCGGAGCCGATGTCGTGCACGCCGGGGCCGAAGTAGAGCACGTTCGGGTCGCCGGTGGCCGGCGGCACGTCGTTCTCCGGCGGGTTCGCGAAGACGAGCATCGGGTGCAGGATCGGGTTGTGGATGTTCGGCGCGAACTCCACCGAGACGTTCTTCGGGTTCGACATCGTGAACGTGCAGGTGTTGCCGGCGAACGAGGTGGCGATCGCGGCGGACTGGGGCCGCACCTGGCAGCCGGTCAGCCCGCTCTGGCCGACCGCGGTCACCTTGACCGTGACCGAGCCCGCGAACGAGAAGCTCGTCCAGGAGGTGTCGGCCTCGCGGTTGGTGTCGGTCTTGGCGGCCGTCGTCTTGTAGACGAACGACGACTGGTTGTCGACGGTGGCCGTGTACCAGTTGGAGGCGGGGACGCCGGCCGGGCCCGGGTAGAGGCTCAGCGCCGGTCCGGCGCCGGGGGTGATGTCGCCGTAGGGCAGGGTGGCCCGGTGCGCGGCCACGTCGTTCAGGGTCGCCGCGGTCGAGCCGGCGATGCTGTCGGCGATCGAGTCGACGGTACCGATGGATCCGTTGATGTTCGTGACGGCGCCACCGAAGTCGTACTGCTTGCCGGTGTAGGGCGCGCCGTTGGCGGCGGCGGGCGAGGCGGCGACGGCCAGGAGGACCATCGCGAGGCCCGCGACGAAAACCTTACGCATCTGCATCACCCGAATCGAAGCTGGTGCTCGGCGGTGGGGTCCCAGGTGTTGAGCCCCGGCTGCCCGAACGCGGGCGCCAGGACGTAGTGGTCGAAGGTCTCGGCGAGCAGCTCGCGCAGCCGGGCGTGGTGGCGGGCCACCTCGTCGGCGGCGGTCGGGTCGTCGACGAGGTTCTTGAGCTCGTACGGGTCGGCCTCGAGGTCGAAGAACTGCCAGGGCGTGCCGCCCTGGGCGTCGCCGAGGACCGTGTACTTGTACCGGCGGGTCCGGATCCCGCGCCAGGTCTCGGCGTGGAACGGGATGTTCGGGCGCATCTCGGCCACGAACTCCAGGAGCACGCCGTCGCGGTCGAGCGCGTCGGCCTCCCCGCGGGCCAGGGGCGCGAGGTCCCGGCCGGGCTTGGGGTCGCGCGGGGTGATGCCGGCCAGCCCGAGCAGGGTCGGGAACAGGTCCTCGGTGCAGGTCGGCTCGTCGAGCACCCGGCCCCCGCCGCCGACGTTGCCGATGATGAGCGGCGTGCCGATCGACTCCTCCCACGGCCGCTGCTTGGCCAGCTCCCCGTGGCAGCCGAGCAGCTCGCCGTGGTCGGCGGTGAGGGCGATGACCGTGTCGTCGAGCTTGCCGGCCTCGCGCAGCGCCGCCACGAGCCGGCCGATGTTGTCGTCCAGGTTCTCGATCATCGCGTAGTAGACCCGCAGGTCGGCCAGCAGGCCCTCGCCGTGCGGGCCGCGTTTCTTGTACTGCTTGTCCGCCTCCACGTTGTCGCGCAGCGCGATGTCCCGGTCGCGCCAGCGCTCGAGGTACTCCGGCGGCGCGGTGAACAGCGGGTGCGGCGGCTCGACGGACAGCACGGCGGCGAAGGGCTTGTCCCGCTCCGCCGTGGCGTACTCGGCGGCCATCGCGAACAGGTCGTCGGTCTGGTAGCCGGGCAGCTTGCGCATGGTCGGGTCGTCGTGGGTGGAGTACCAGGTGTCGTAGGGGTCGTTGGCGATGTCGAAGCCGGCGAAGTGCCCGAAGCGGCCCTGGAACGGGCGCGGAACCGGGGTCCGGGACGCCTTGACGACGGTGTGGCCCGGGTAGTGGCCGAAGTTGCCGTAAAGGTGCCACTTGCCGAACATCGCCGTGTCGTACCCGTGGTCGTTGAACTCGTCCGCGAGGGTGCGCTCGGCCGGCGACATCCGCCACTCGATCGACGGGATGAAGCGGGTGTGCGCGTACTCCCCCGTCATGAGCGTGAACCGGAACGGCACGCACACCGGGTAGGTCGACGAGGCCTGCTCGAAGCGGGCCCCGGACGCGGCGAGGGCGTCGATGTTGGGCGTGGAGACGTTCGGGTCGCCGTAGCAGCCGAGCGCCTGGCGCCGCAGCTGGTCGGCGATGACGAGGATGACGTTGGTCATTTGAGGCCGCCGGAGGTGAGGCCAGCGACGAAACGGCGCTGGAGCGTGATGAACAGCAGGAGCACCGGGACGAGCATGAACAGCGCGGCCGCGCTGGTGAGGCCCCAGTCGGTGGAGTTCTGGTCCTGGAAGGACAGGAAGCTGGTCGAGATCGGCCGCTTCGTCGGGTCGTGCACGAACGTGATGGCCCAGAAGAACTCGTTCCAGGCCCACAGCCCGACGACGAGCGCCACGGTCATGAAGCCGGGCCAGGCCAGCGGCAGCATCACCTTGCGGGCGATCTGCACCTCGGAGGCGCCGTCCAGCCGGGCCGCCTCGACGAACTCCTTGGGCACCTTGATCAGGAACGAGCGCAGCATCAGCGTCGCGAACGGCGCGTCGGTCGCCCAGTAGATGACCATCAGGCCGAACAGGCTGTCGGTGAGGTGCAGGTCGGCCCAGAGCGAGAACAGCGGGACGACGAACAGCTGCACCGGCATGGTGCTGCCGAGGAACAGGTAGGCCAGCACTCCCCCGCCGCCGGGCACCTCGAGGTGGCTCAGCGCGTAGGCGCCCAGCCCGGCGATGACGCAGGTGCCGAGCACCGCGCCGATCACCAGGATCACGCTGTTGCGCATGGTGGTGCTGAAGTCGCCCTGCGACCAGGCGGTGGCGAAGTTGTCGAAGGTGATCGAGGTCGGCGGGGCCAGCGGGCTGGAGCCGATCTCGGCGTTGTTCTTGAACGCGTTGAACAACATGATCACGAACGGGCCGACGGCGAACAGCGCCAGCACGGTGAGCACGGTGTAGGCCACCGGGTGGCGGCCGCCGGACCGGCGCCGCTTCGGCGCCCGCTCGGCGGTCGGCGTGGACAGCTGCTGCGGTGGTGCGACGGTGGCCGTCACTCCTCCCACCCCTTTCGGCGCAGCCAGGCGTAGCCGGCCAGGACGATGCCGGTGACCGCGGTCATCGACAGCCCGAGCGCGGCGGCGTACCCGGCCGAGTACTGGTTGAACGCCTGGTCGTACATGAGCGTGGAGACCACGTCGGAGGAGTTGGCCGGTCCGCCGTGGGTCATGATGAAGATGTAGTCGAACGCCTTGAGCGACCAGATGACGGTCATCAGCACGATGAACACGAGCGTCGGGCGGATGCCGGGCAGGGTCACCGACTTGAACTGCTGCCAGCGGCCGGCCCCGTCGAGCTTCGCGGCCTCGTAGAGCTGCACGTCGACGTTCTGCATCGCGGCGAAGAAGATGACCGCGAGGAAGCCCCACCAGTGCCAGTCGACGACGAAGTTGACCGCGTACAGGGAGGTCGCCGGGTCGCCGAGCCACGCCTGGTCGAAGCCGAGCTGGGCGGCGATCCCGCTGTTGGGCGACAGCAGCATCTTCCAGATCGCCGCGTTGACCACGGACGCGGTGACGTACGGGATGAAGAACAGCGTGCGGTACACCATCCGGAACCGGCGCACCTGGTTGATGAGGTGCGCGCCGAGTATGCCCAGGGCCATCGGCACGGTCAGGAACAGCACGAACCAGATCGCGTTGTGCAGCAGCGCCTCGTGCACCGCCGGATCGCTGAACGCGCGGGTGTAGTTGTCGAAGCCGATCAGGTTGGCCGGGCCGATGCCGGTCCAGTCGGTGAACGAGTAGTACACCGTGGCGATCGACGGGCCGAGCACGACCAGGATGTTGAGCGCCAGCAGCGGGGCCAGGAACGCCCAGCCGATCAGCGCCCGCCGCCACACCGCCCGGCGCCGGGACGGGCCCGGCGCCGGAGCGGTCAGCGTGGTCACTGCGACGTCCGCGGCATCAGCTGCGGCAGGTTGCCCTGCTGCTTCTCCGCGGTGAACGTGGTGGCGAGCTGCTTGCAGTACTCGGCCGCGGTGATCTTGCCGGTGAGCACCTGCTCCAGGCCCTCGTAGACGTAGACGTCGGACTTCGGCGGCCACCAGGTCCAGGTGACGTACCCGTAGTTGCCGCTGCTGACCGCCTTGTCGACCTCGGTGAGCACGCGGGCCGCGCGCGGGTCGGTCTTCTGCGGGATCTCGTCGGCCTTGAACGTGATCGGGATGTTGTACGTGGCCGGCACGTCGGCCATGCGCTGCAGGGCGGCCGTGCGGTCGCCGTAGTACCAGTTGAGGAAGGCGGCCGCGGCGTCCTGGTTCTTGCTGGCCTGGTTGATGGCGAACGAGCCGCCGATGCCGATCGCGTAGCTGTCCGCCTTGGCCGTCGACGAGAGCGGCGGCATGGCCATCCAGTCCCACTCGTTGGTGTTGTTGCCGGCCTTGCCGAAGAACGCGCCGATGTTGCTCATGTACCACTCGCCCTGCGGGATGGTGGCCACCGTGCCCTTGCCCAGGCCGGCGCCCACCTCGGCGGCCGGCACCGAGAAGTACTTGTCGGCCCCGCCGCCGACCCAGCCCTTGTCGAAGTACGACTTGAGCAGGCTGACGGTGTCCACGAAGACCGGGTCGGAGAACTGGATCTTGCCGGTGAGGGCCTGGTAGACCGCGTCGCCGCCGGCGAAGTTGTTCCAGAACAGGGTCATCAGCCACTCGCCGGCCGCGGTCCAGTCGGTGTTGGACGAGCCGAACGGGATGATGCCCTGGCCCATCGCGTCGGCCGCGAACGCCTCGAGGTCGCTGCGGTTCTTCGGCTGGGTCCAGCCCTTCTGGGTGAAGAGGGTCTTGTTGAAGTACAGCAGCATGGTGTCGACCCGCATCGGCAGCGCGTAGAGCTTGCCGTCGGTGGTGAACGCCTGCACCGCCCAGTCGGTCAGCTTGTCGTTCCAGCCCCACTGCTTGGCGTACGGCGTGAGGTCGGCCAGCAGCCGCGCCTTGCTCCAGGCGATGGTCTGGGTGGCGCTCGGGCCGCGCACGATGTCCGGCCCGGAGCGGGCCTGCAGCGCGGTCTGCACCTGCTGGCGGAGGTCCTGGCCCTTGTAGTAGGTCGTCTTGACGGTGATGTCGGGGTTGGCGGCGTGGAAGGCGCCGATCACCTTCTCGTCGAAGTACTTCTGGTTGGCGTCGCCGGTGATGTCGATCCACAGGCTGATCTCGCCCTTGCCGGTGCCCTTGCCGGCGTCGGCGTCGTCCCCGCACGCGGACAGCAGGCTGGGGACGGCGAGACCGGCCCCGGCGAGCCCGGCGGCGGACAGGAAACGGCGGCGGTTCAACGAAACGGTCATGACGAAACCTCATTCGGGGGTGTGTGCGGAATCGCGGGTGCGATCTCGACCTTCTGGGTGGCGGTGCGGCCCTCGGTGACCAGCAGGGCCACCCCTCCGGCGGGGAGGGAGCCGTCCGTCAGGTCGAACAGGGTGGTGCCGTCGACACCGGCGCGGATGCGGTCGCCGGTGACGGTGATCGTGAGCTGGTAGGTGGTGCCGTAGGACCAGGCGAAGGGCGTCGCGGCGAGCACGGTGCCGCCGCATACCAGCCGGGCGGTATCCAGGCCGGTCAATTCGAGGGCGTAGTACCGCAGCAGGCCCTGGACCCGGGCCGCGAGCCCGGCCGCGGCGGCGAGGTGCGGGGTGACGTCGGCGGTGACCGTGTAGTCGCGCCACTCCTGGCCGCCGGTGACGAGCAGGCCGGTGCCGGCGTTCTGCACGATGCGGAACGGCTCGGGCCAGCGCGCGTCGAAGCGGTCCAGGGCCGGCACCCAGGCGCGCCGCCACATCGTGCCGCCGTCCTCGGGCCGGGTCAGGGTGACGCTCGGCGCGCCGGTCCAGTCGAGGTCGCGCAGCGTGGCGGGGCCGTCGGTGCGCAGCCCGACCGCGACGACCGGCCGGCCGCCGAGGTCCGGCACCGTCCACTCGGCCCGTCCGTCCACGAACGAAGGACCATCCACCGTCTGTACGGTGTCGTCGCCGTCGTAGTACCGCAGCACCAGCCGGGCCGGGCCGTCGGCGTGCGCGACGATCGTCTGCCCGCTGTAGAGCGACGGCGCGGCGACGAGCGCGTAGATCGGCATCTCGCGCGCCTCGGGCGGGATGAACGTCGGGGTGAGCACGGTCGCCGCCCCGCCGACGGCGAGGGCGCCGTCCACGTTGGACACCGCCGTCGTGCCGTCCTCGGCCTGGAAGCCGTGCACCGAGCCCGGCAGCGCGAAGCCGAACCGCGGCCCGGCGGGCAGCGGCGCCTCCCCGTTGCGGATCCGCCCCACGTCGACGAGCGCGAGGGCCTCGCGGGCGGCGTCGGTGACGCAGCCGCCGCCGTCGGCCGCCGGGAGGTACATCCGGTCGGCGACGGGCCCGCGCCAGTCCTGCGCGGCCAGTCCGGCGAGCCCGCCGAACACCCCGCAGATCGCGCCGACGTTGCCGGCGTTGGAGTCGGTGTCCCAGCCGGAGGTGCAGACCACGGTCATCGCCGCGTCGAAGTCGCCGCCGCTGTGCGCGAGGGCGGCCACGACGATCGCGTGGTTGGGCACGACGTGGCAGTTGCCGCCGTAGCGGTGGTAGCCGTACTCGTCGTCGATGCGCTTGCGGGTCGCCTTCCAGTCCCCGTCCCGGGCCCAGTCGCGCACGTCGCGGTGGATGCGGGCGATCAGGCTGTCCGCGGGGACGAGCGCGATCGCGGTGTCCAGCAGCGCGTCCATGTCGGTGGCGGTGAACGCCCCGGCGACGAGCGCGGCGACCACCCGGGCCGCGTGGATCGCCTCGCCGTCGTGGCTGACCCGGGCCGCCCGCTCGGCCAGGTCGGCCGCGCCTGCCGGGTCGCCCGGGCAGGTCATGGCGAAGCCCTCGACGAAGATCTGGGCGCCCACCTGCTCGGCCACGACCAGGCCGTTGCGGGCGATCGAGCCGCTCTCCGGCGGCCTGATGCCGGCCCGCATGCGCAGGTACGCGGTGTGCTCCGTGGAGTTGCCGAGGCCGCCCCACCACAGCACCGAGGTATCGGGCACGATCTGGTCGAGCCAGGTGTCGCCGACGTCGGCGCTGCTCGGGTCCGGCCCGGCCGCGCGCAGGGCCCGCGGGAAGACGAACGTGCCGCTGATGTCGTCGTCGGTGACCAGGAACAGGTGGTGCTTGAGGGCCACGTCGGCGCGGTCGTTGACGTAGTAGGTGACGTCGCCGAGCTCGGCCTGGATCCTGTCGTACGTCCAGCCCTCGTACGGGCGGCCGAGGTAGACGGCGATGATCTTGCCGAGGACGCCGGCGTAGACGCGCTCGGCGTGGTCGGTGGGCAGCTTGGTCATCAGAACGGCACTCCAGCCCGCAGGACGATGTTGGCGTACGGCGTGTCCTCACCGGTGCGCACCACGGCGCGGGCCCGGCCGGTGCGGGCCTTGAGCTCCTCGTGGGACACCAGGTCCAGCGGCACGTCGCCGAGGCTGTCGCGCACGGCGGCGGCGAGCTTCTCGTCGGTCAGCTCCTCGGCCATGGTGGCCGCCTCGACGACCAGTTCGCCGAGGACGGGGCGCAGGACGGTGAGGAAGCCGGGCTCGCCGCGGCTGACGACCAGGTCGATGATCTCGACGCCGGCCGGCACCGGGAGCCCGGGGTCGGCCACGACGAGCAGGTCCCCGTGGCCCATCGCGGCGACCACGGCGAGCAGTCTGGGGTGCCAGAGGCCGGTACCGCGCATCAGGACCACCCCCCGGCCAGCGCCTCGACGGCGGCCCGGTCCGGCAGCGCGGCCTGCGCGCCGAGGCGCCCGGTGGCCAGGGCGCCGGCGGCCGCGCCGGTGCACACCGCGTCGTTCAGGCCGCCGCCGGCCGCGAGCCGGGCCGCGAGCCCGCCGCAGAACGCGTCGCCGGCGCCGGTGGTGTCCACGACGTCGACCGGGAACGCGGGCTGATGCCAGTCGCCGGTGTCGTCGGAGGCGACCGCGCCGTCCGCGCCGAGCGTGATGACGCAGGCGTCCGGGCCCTGCTTGCGCAGCGCGGCGGCGACCGCGAACCAGGCCGCGGGGTCCTCGGGCCTGTGCGGAACCGCGTCGGCCGCCATCGCCAGCGCCTCGGTCTCGTTGACCACGAGCACGTCGACGCGGTCCAGCAGGTCGGCCAGGTCCGGGTCCTCGCCCTCGGGCGACGGGGCCGCGTTGAGCACGACCCGCGCCCCGCCGGCCCGGGCGATGCCGGCCGCGGCGAGGCAGGTGGCGACCGGGATCTCCAGCTGCAGCAGCACCACGTCGCCGGGCTCGACCGCGGCCGGCAGGTCCGCCAGGCCGGCCGGGGCGAAGCGGAAGTTGGCGCCGGAGGAGACGACGATCGTGTTCTCCCCGTCGGCGGCCACGACGATCTGCGCGACGCCGGTGGTGGCGCCGTCCACGGTGGACAGGTGCGCGAGCCCGACGCCCTCGGCGCCGAGTGTGTCGCGCAGCTGGTTGCCGAACGCGTCCGCGCCGACCGCGCCGAACAGCAGCGTCAGCACGCCGAGCCGGGCCGCGGCGACCGCCTGGTTGGCGCCCTTGCCCCCAGGCAGGAGCGCGGACTCGCTGTCCCGCCCGAGTATGGTCTCGCCGGGCCGGGGCAGCCGCCCCACCCGCGAGATGACGTCGACATTCACGCTGCCGACGACGATGACCTTGTTCACGCCCGCCCTCCCTGCTGTTCCTGTGCCTGGTGCTCGCCGGCGGCAACGTCCTCGCCGACCTCGTCCTCGGTGATCTCGTCCTCGGTGATCTGGTCCTCGGTGATCTGGTCCTCGGTGATCTCGCCGCCCGGCGGGTCGGGGCACCCGCAGGAGCCCCGGGCCAGCAGCGTCACCGGGAGCACGGTCAGCGCCGCGGCCTCCGGGTCCCGCTCGGTGTCCATCGCGTCGAGCAGCCGGTCGAGCACGACCCGGCCCATCTCGGCGAACGGCTGCGCCATGGTGGTGAGCGCCGGGGTCGTGTAGGCGGCCGCGGCGATGCCGTCGAACGAGGCCACGGCCACGTCCTCGGGGCAGCGGATGCCCAGCTCCTGCAGCGCGCGCAGGACCCCGACGGCCTGCTCGTCGCTGGCCACGAACACGGCGTCGAACTTCCGCCCGGCCAGCAGCTCGCGGGCGCCGAGGTACCCCGCGCGGCGCCCGAACGCGCCGTGCCAGACCGACATCTCGCTGGGCCGCACGCCCGCCTCGGCGAGCGCGTCGCGCCAGCCGTTGACCCGCTCGTTGGCCGGGACCACGTCCTGCGGCCCGGAGATGCAGGCGACCGACCGGCGCCCGTGCTGCAGCAGGTGCTCGACGGCGGCGCGGGCCCCGGCCCGGTTGTCGGCGAGCACGGCCGGCGCGGCGGCGCCAGGGAGGCGCCGGTCCAGCGTCACGAACGGCACGCCGGACTGCAGCAGCTCCGGCAGGCACCCGGCCGGCCCGTGCGCCGGGACCAGGAACAGCCCGTCGACCTGGCGGGCCAGGAACGTCCGCACGTAGGTGGTCTGGCGCTCGTCGTCCTCGGCCGCGTTGCCCAGCAGCAGCGTGTAGTTCTCGCGGAACGCGGCCTCCTCGATCGCGTGCGCCAGCTGGGCGAAGAACGGGTTGGACGTGTCGGGCACGACCAGCCCGAGCGTCATGGTCCGGTTCGTGCGCAGCGAGCGGGCGATCCCGTTGGGCCGGTAGTTGAGCTGCTCGATGGCGGCGAGCACCCGCGCCTTGGTCTCGGGCGAGACGCCCCGCGGCCCGCCGTTGAGCACATAGCTCACGACGGCCGGGGACGTACCGGCGAGTTTGGCGACATCCGCACGACGCGTGACCACGCATCCTCCAGCTAGCAACCCGTGTTGCAATCGATGTGATTGCGAGCATGTGACGAGGACATTTACTTCAGCAACACGTGTTGATCGGCCGTTACCCGATCGTGATCCACACTGAACAGACGGCACCGCCTTGATCGCACGACGTGACGGCGGCCACATTCGAATGTGACAAATTCCGACCTCCCGACGGGACCGCGGCGGCCCGCCACGACGAAAAGCCGCCGCCCGGTCCGGCCGTGTGGCGCACGGGGGTTCGCCACACTGACCGGACCGGGCGACGGCTCCGGTGATCTGGGACTGCTGGGTTCAGACCGCGGTCGGGCCCTTCCGGGTGAGGCGGTCGTAGAGGTCGGGCCGGCGGTCGCGCAGGAAGGGGCGCTTGCGCCGGGTCGCGGCGATCAGGTCCAGGTCGACCTCCGCCACCGCGAGGCCGTCGGCGTCGTCCTCGGCCTGGGCCAGCACGTCGCCGTCCGGGCCGTAGACGGCGCTGAGGCCGAAGTAGTCCTTGACGCCCTCCTTGCCGACCCGGTTGGAGCAGATCACGAACATGCCGTTGAACACGGCGTGGGCGCGCAGCTCCAGCTGGAAGACCTCGCGCATCGGGGCGCTGGCCGAGGCGACCGGTACGCACAGGACCGAGCCGCCGCGCAGGGCGACGATCCGGCTGAGCTCCGGGAAGTGCCGCTCGTAGCAGATGATGGTGCCGACGCCGGTCTCGCCGGTGTCGACGACCTCGGGCTCGGTGCCGCCCGGCTGGAAGTAGAACTTCTCCGGGAAACCGTTGGAGAAGGGCAGGTGCGACTTGCGGTACGTCGACCTCAGCTCGCCGTTCACGAACGTGCAGGCGGTGTTGTAGTACACGCCGGGGACGTCCGCGGCCTCGAAGACCGACGAGACGACGGTCATGCCGTGCCGGCGGGAGCGCTCGGCGGCCATCCGGTTGGAGGGGCCGTCGAGGGGCTCGGCCAGCGCGAAGTACTCGAGGTCGGGCTCGGGCTGGACGAACGGGACCGCGAAGAGCTCCGGCAGCAGCAGGATGCGGGCACCCCGACCGGCGGCGGCGTCGATGAGGTCGGCGGCGCGCCCGATCGTCTCGGTGCGGTCGTTCGATGCCTGGAGTTGCAGCGCTGCGAGTTTCACGCGAGGACCTTTTCCGAGGGCTGGGTCAGGCCGGTGATCGAAACGCCCGACCTTGTCTTGTACCGCTTGTTCACCGAGATGAGCACCGCCGTGAGGGGCTCGAGCTGGCGGGCCAGCCGCAGCCGTCCCGCGTCGATGCCCCGGCCGCCGGTCACGTCGTGCGCGAGGCCCATGACGAGCTCCTTGGCCTCCCGGTCGTCGCCGCACACCAGGACGTCCTCGTGGCTGAGGTCGGCCTCGGGGTCGAGCAGCAGCGGCGCGGCGAGGTGGTGGAACGCCCCGACCACGGTGGCCGACGGCACGAGCGCGGCGGCCTCCTCGGCGGCGCTGCCCGCGGGCACGTCCAGGCCGAAGGGGCCGTGCTTGTCGAAGCCGAGCGGGTTGACGCAGCCGATGACCACCTTGCCGGCGAGGGCCGGGGCGAGGTCCGCGACGAGCTCGGCGTGGCCGTCGTAGGGCACTGCCAGCAGTACCACCGCGGCGCTTTTGGCAGCGTCCAGGTTGGCCGCCCCGGTGATGCCGGGCTGCCCCAGCTCGGCCGCGGCGGCCGAGGCGCGGGCGGCGTCGCGGGAGCCGAGGATCGCGGTGTGGCCGGCGGTGGCGAGGCGGAAGGCCAGGCCGCGCCCCTGCGGGCCGGTCCCGCCGATGACGGCGATCCTCATGACTTCGCCGCCTGGGCGAGGCGGGTGAGGGTCTGCTCCTTGTCGCCGAGCGTGGAGATGATCGGCACGCGCACGCCGGCCTCGTGGTAGGACATGAGCTTCGCGTACGCGTCGTCGGTCGAGCCGCAGGCGGTGACGTTCTGCACGAGGCTGTTGGGGACGAGCTGCATGGCCCGCTTGATGTCCTCCGGGGTGGCCGGCCAGCCCGCGATCTCCTGCAGCCGGTCGACCAGCTCGCGCTCGACGCCGCAGTGCTCGGCGATGTGCGGCTGCTGGCACAGGTACAGCGTCAGGAACGCCTTGCACGCGTCGATCGCCTCCTGCGGGTCGGCGTCGTTCACGCTGCACGAGACGATCTGGGTCAGGTCGATCGACTGCTTGCCGTCGGTGCGCCTGGCGATGCCGCGCTCGATCGCCGCCCTGGCGCCGACCAGGTAGGACGGCGGCAGCAGGAAGTCCATGTGCACGCCGTCGCTGATCTCGCCGGCCAGCTCGAGCATCTTGGGGCCGACCGCGCCGATGTAGATCGGGATGTCGACGGGCTTGTTCTCGCGGTACATGCTGTCGAAGCGCACGCCGCGCATCTGCACGAACTCGCCCTCGAAGTCGACCATCTCGTTGCGGAAGAACGACTGCAGGACGCCGATGTACTCGCGCATCGAGGCCAGCGGCTTGGTCAGCGGCTGCCCGACCTTGGTCGCGAGCGGCTCCCACCAGGCGCCGATGCCGAGGATGGCCCGGCCCGGGGCCACCTCGTCCAGGGTCTTGAACGTGACGGCCATGAGCGCGGCGTTGCGGCTCTTGTTGTTGACGACGCCGGTGCCGATCTTCACCTGGTTGGTGCGGGCGGCGATGATCGCCGCCGGCACGATGCCGTCGCGGGCGAGCCGCCCCTCGGCGACCCAGACGGACTCGAACCCGTTCTGGTCGGCGAACTCGGCCTGCCAGTAGGTCTGCTCGAGGCTGAGCCGCTCGCCGACGTGGATGCCAAGCGGAAGGTTCATGTGGTGAGACTCCAGTTTCAGAAGAGGTTCGGCCGGCCGCGTTCGATGAACCGGCCCCGGCCCGCCTTGCCGTCGAACGATCCCGAGGCGTCGACGAGGTGGTCGCCCCGCGAGAAGACGTGCACCGGCTTGCCGGTCACCTTCATCCCGTCGTACAGGTTGTAGTCGGTGCGCATGTGCGTGCCCGCGGTGGTGATGACGTGGTCGGCCGCGGGGTCCCACACCACGAGGTCGGCGTCGGCCCCGACGGCCACGATCCCCTTGCGCGGGAACAGGCCGAAGAGCTTGGCCGGCCGGGTGGAGACGAGGTCCACGAACCGGCACGGGTCGATCCGCCCGCTCGCCACCCCGGACTCCCAGAGCACCATGAGCCGGTCCTCGATGCCGGGCACGCCGTTGGGTACCTTCGGGAAGTACCCCGGGCTGCGCAGTTTCTGCGGCGGCAGGTCGTCCGGCTGGTGCATGCAGAAGCCGGCGTGGTCCGTCGCCACGGTGGCCATCGCGCCCGTGACGAGCGCCTTCCACAGGCCCTCCTGGTTGCTGCGCTCGCGGATCGGCGGCGAGCACAGGTAGGCCGCCGCCCGCTCGCCGAGGCCCTCGTAGTCCTCGTAGGCGACCTGGAGGTACTGCGGGCAGGTCTCCGCCCACACCCGCCGCCCATCGGCGCGGGACCGGCTGATCTCCTCGGCCGCCGCGGCGCTGGAGACGTGCACGACGTAGAGCGGCGCCCCGACCGACTCGGCCAGCACGATCGCCCGGTGTACCGCCTCCGCCTCGGAGTCGTGCCCGTGCGCGACGGCGTGGAAGTGCTCGGCCGTCTTGCCGCCGTCGACCAGCCGCTGGGTCTCGCGGGCGACCATGTGCCCGTTCTCCGCGTGCACCATGGGCAGCACGCCGAGCTCGCGGGCGAGGTCGAAGCCCTCCAGCAGCTCGCCGTCGTCGACCATCTGGGTCCCGGGGTACGCCATGAAGAACTTCCAGCTCAGCGCCCCCTCGGCGACCAGGCGGCGCAGGTCGTCGAGGACGTCGGGCTGCTGGTGGCGGGGCGGGACGATGGCGTGCAGGCCGTAGTCGATCACCGAGCGCTCCCCGGCCGCGTCCCGGCGGCGCAGGTACGTGTCGAAGAGCGAGCGGTCCGGCTCCTTCTTGACGAAGTCGAGGATCGACGTCGTCCCGCCGTGGGCCGCGGCGACCGTGCCGGTGTGGAAGTCGTCGGCGGTCCTGGTGGTGAACCCGTCGATCGGGTACTCCAGGTGGGTGTGCGCGTCGATCCCGCCCGGGATGACGAGCATGCCCGTGGCGTCGATGACCCGGTCGGCGGTCCAGTCCGAACCGATACCGAGCGCGACGATCCGCCCGTCGCGCACCAGGACGTCGGCGCGGATGGCCGAGTCGGCGTTGACGACGGTACCGCCGCTGATCAGTGTCGATCCCATGTGCATCTCCTGTGAAGAGCAGGTCAGGCGGTGTGGTGCTCGTCGGCGAGGGCGAGGACCTCGTCGAGCACGCCGAGGGCCAGGTCGATCTCGCCGGCGTCGATCACCAGCGGCGGGGTGAGGCGCAGGACGTTGAAGTTCGCGGTGAGGTACACCCCGCGCTCCATCGCCGCCTTGAGCAGCTTGCCGACGGGAGCCGCGGCGGCCCCCTTGGCGTTGAACGGCACCAGCGGCTCGCGGGTGGCGCGGTTCTTCACCAGTTCCACCCCGTAGAACAGGCCGCGGCCGCGGATGTCGCCGATGCTCGGGTGCGTCTCGGCCAGCTTGGCGAGGCCGGCCCCGAGCCGCTCGCCCATCGCCCGCGAGTTCTCCACGACGCCCTCGTCCTGCATGATCCTGAGCGAGGCCACGCCGGACGCGCAGGCGAGCGGGTGCCCGGCGTAGGTCATGCCGCCCCAGAACATGTTGGTCTTGAGCCACTCGGAGATGCGCGCGCCGACCGTCATCGCGCCGAGCGGGACGTAGCCGGAGTTGAGCCCCTTGGCCGTGATGAGGATGTCCGGCGTGACGTCCCAGTGGTTGCAGGCGAACCACTTGCCGGTGCGCCCGAAGCCCGCCATCACCTCGTCGAAGATGAGGATGATGCCGTACTTGTCGCAGACCTCGCGCAGCGACCTGAGGTACCCGTCCGGCGGGTACAGCAGGCCGTTGGTCCCGGTGACCGGCTCGACGATGACGGCCGCGACGGTCTCGGGGTTCTCGTACTGCAGGATCTCCTCGAGGTGCGGCCCGCCCGAGCAGACCGGGCACGGGTCGGGGTGCCCGGCCGGGCAGCGGTACGTGTACGGGTCCAGCATCCGCACCACGCCGCCGATCCCGGGCTCGGCGGCCCAGCGGCGCGGGTCGCCGGTGAGCGACATCGCGCCGGCGGTGGCGCCGTGGTACGAGCGGTACCGCGCGACGATCTTGCTCCGGCCGGTCACGTGGCGGGCCAGCCGGACCGCGTTCTCGTTGGCCGCCGCGCCGCCGGTGGTGAAGAAGCTCATCTTCAGGTCGCCCGGGGTCAGGTGGGCGATCATCTCGGCCAGCTCGGCCCGCGAGCGCTCGGCGAACCCGGGGCCGATGTAGCACAGCTCCTCGGCCTGGGCCCGGATCGCCTCGACCAGGCGCGGGTGCTGGTGGCCGAGGTTCAGGTTGACCAGCTGCGACTGGAAGTCGAGGTACCTGCGGCCGTCGTAGTCCCAGAACCACGAGCCGGAGCCGCCCGCCACCGGGATCGGGTCGAGCGCGCCCTGCACCGACCAGGAGTGGATCACGTACTCCTTGTCGACCGCCTTGAGGCGCTCGGCCGTCCAGGCGCCGTGCTCGGCCCCGGTCTCAGCGCCGGTCGAGGTCTCGGTGACGGTCATGCGCCGGCCTTGACCTCGGCGCCGAAGGTGGCGAGGCGGGCCAGCGGGCGCCCGGCGTTGGCCGCGGCGCAGATCACGAAGATCTCGCGCGGCCGCGGCACGTCGGCCACCTGCAGGGTCACCGTCTGGTGGTGCGAGCGGGTCTTGCTGTCCAGCTTGTGCTTGAGCGGGATGTCGATCGGGGCGCCGGTGAGGCCGACCTTCTCGGCCGCCGGGAGCAGCTCGGTGCCGCCGGCCGCGGTGCGGAAGACGTTGCCGAAGCGCAGGTTGTGGATGAGCGCCGAGCCGTGCTCGAGCTCGCCGTCGATGCCGACGAGGGCGGCCTTGCCGAACGCCTCGACCTCGGCGCCGAGCAGCTCGACGCAGGCCGGCCCGATCAGGCGGCCGATCTCCTCGCCCAGCTCGTCGGCCAGGGTCACCAGATCCTGCACGTACGTGCTGGGGTAGGGGTTCTCGATGACCGCCCCGACGAACGCGACGCGGTGGCGGGGCTGCACGTCCTGCCCGTTCTCGAGCCAGGTCTCCTCGAGGTGGCGGACGATCTTCCGGACCCTGATCACGATGACTCCTTCGTGGTTCACTCAACGAACCGTTGGTTCAAATCCTGCTGACACCGCGAGAAGGTGTCAATAGTCCTGAGGGGCTTTTAGCGCGCGTACAGGTCGGGGCGGCGATCGGCGAGCGGCTGGTTGAACGGGTTGTCCCGCCGTTCGCCGCGCGTGCCGATGAGGTCGACCTCGGCCGTCACGAGTTCCTCGCGGTCGGCGCTCGCCGGTCCCGCGAGGGGCCAGCCGTCGGGGCCGACGAGCACGGAGCGGCCGACGAACTCCTGGCCGCGCTCCACGCCGATCCGGCTGATCCCGGCCACGAAGCACTGGTTGCTGTGCGCGCCGGTCATGCACATGAGGTGGGCCATCGCCGGGCCGTCGGCGGGCTGGTTCGGCACCGGCACCCAGTTCGACGGCAGGACGACGAGGTCGGCGCCCTGCAGCGCCGCGCTGCGGAACGTCTCCGGGAACCAGGCGTCGTAACAGATCCCGACGCCGATGCGGCCCAGGGGCGTGTCGAACACCGGGAACCCGTCCGTGTTGCGGTCGTAGACCCGTTGCTCGTCGTTCCACAGGTGCGCCTTGCGGAACGTGCCGACGAGGCCGTCCGGCCCGACGAACAAGGCCGAGTTGTAGACCCGGTCGCCGTCGCGTTCCGTCACGCCGCCGACGATCCACAGGTCCAGCTCGGCGGCGAGGGCGGCCCAGCCGGCGGTGGTGGGCCCGCCGGGGATCGGCTCGGCGTAGCGGGCCGCCTCGGCGCGGTCGGCGAACATGTAGCCGGCCGAGGCGGCCTCGGGCAGCACGACGAGCTTCGCCCCGCGGGCGGCCGCCTCACGTATCCAGAACGTCGAGCTCACGAGGTTGGCCGCCACGTCGCCGAGCACCGGCCGCAGCTGGACGCCCGCCAGGACGAACGCCGTCACCAGGCGGCTCGCACGGCCGTGTACTTCACGTTGAGGTACTCGTCGATGCCGGCCTTGCCGCCCTCGCGCCCGAGGCCGGACTGCTTCACCCCGCCGAACGGGGCCGCCGGGTTGGAGATGATGCCCTGGTTGAGCCCGACCATGCCGCTCTCGAGGCGCTCGCTGACCCGCAGGCCGCGGGCGAGGTTCTCGGTGAAGACATAGGAGGCCAGGCCGTACTCCGAGTCGTTGGCCATCCGCACCGCGTCGTCCTCGTCGTCGAAGGCCACGATCGGCGCCACCGGGCCGAAGATCTCCTCGCGGACGGTGCGGGCATCGGCCGGTACACCCGAAAGCACCGTGGGCGCGAAGAAGTGTCCGTCGCCGTCGAGCGCCGCTCCCCCGGTCACGACCGTCGCGCCGGCCGCCGTGGCGTCGGCGACGAGCTCGCCCACCGACTTGACCGCGTTGCCGTCGATCAGCGGGCCGACCTCGGTCGCGGGGTCGAGCCCGTGCCCGACGCGCAGGTCCGCCAGCCGCGCGGCCAGCCCGGCCGTGAACGCCTCGGCGACGGAGCGGTGCACGTAGAAGCGGTTGGCGGCGGTGCACGCCTCGCCGACGTTGCGCATCTTGGCCTGGAACGCGCCCTCGATCGCGAGGTCGAGGTCGGCGTCGGCGAAGACCAGGAACGGCGCGTTGCCGCCCAGCTCCATCGACGTGCGCAGGACCCGGTTCGCGGCCTGGCCCAGCAGCGTGCGGCCGACCTCGGTGGAGCCGGTGAACGAGACCTTGCGCAGCCGGGCGTCGTCGAGCAGGGCCGAGCTGGCCTGGCCGGAGCGCGCCGTGGTGAACACGTTGACCACGCCGCGCGGGACGCCGGCCTCCTCCAGGATGCCGGCCAGGGCGAGCATCGACAGCGGGGTCTGCTTGGCCGGCTTCACCACGACCGTGCAGCCGGCCGCCAGGGCCGGGCCGATCTTGCGGGTGCCCATCGCCATCGGGAAGTTCCACGGGGTGATGAGCAGGCACGGGCCGACCGGCTGGCGCATGACGACCACCCGCGAGCCGCCGCCCGGCGCGGCGAGGTAGCCGCCGTCGATGCGCACGGCCTCCTCGGCGAACCAGCGGAAGAACTCGGCCGCGTAGCTCACCTCGGCCTGCGACTCGGCGAAGGCCTTGCCCATCTCCAGGGTCATCAGCCCGGCGAGGTCGTCGCGGCGGGCGACCATCATGTCGAACGCCCGGCGCAGCACCTCCCCGCGCTCCCGCGGCGCCGTCGCGGCCCAGGCCTCCTGGGCCCGGCTCGCGGCGGCCAGCGCGGCGACGGCGTCCTCGACGGACGCGTCGGCGACCTCGGCGATCGCGGCGCCGGTGGCCGGGTCCTCGACGGCGAGGGTCCGGCCGCCCTGGGCGTCGCGCCACTCGCCGTCGATGAACAGGCCCTTGGGGACCCGGGCGGCCGTCGCGTTCGCCGCGGCCAGCGCCTCGTCCAATCCGCCCATGTTGTGCTTCCTCCTAGGACTGCCGGCCCATTGCGCTCGGCAGGTCGATGTCGGTGTTGGTCAGCAGCTCGCTGAGCTGGCGGGCGGCCTTCATGACCGACTCCGCCACCTCGTCGATGCGGTCGCGGCTGAGCCGGTAGGTGGGGCCGCCGATCCAGACCGCGTAGGGCGTGGTGCCGCGGACGCGCACCGGGGCCGCGACCGAGGCCGCGCCCACCTCCAGCTCGTCGTAGGCGAAGGCGAAGCCCCGGGCCCGGACGGCGGCCAGCGAGCCCATGAACGCGTCGAGGTCGCCGACCTCCGGCGGGGCGTGCTCGGCGAACTCCTCGGCGAAGTCGTCGCGGACCTGCTTCGGGTCGAGCGCCGCGAGCAGGACCTTGCCGGTGGAGGTGGCCCAGACGGGCTGGGTCCGCGGCACCGGCTTGAGGGTCTGGCCGATCAGCGACGGGCCGGGCACCTGGGCCACGACCATCACCTTCGGGGCCAGCAGGACGTCGAAGCCGGCGGTCTCCCGGGTCTCGTTCGCCAGGCTGCGCAGCACCTCGCGCATGTGGCCGTACGCCCCGCCGCCGTCGAGCAGGCCGCCCACGATGGACAGCAGGCCGAGCGACACCCGGTAGCGGCGGGTCACCGGGTCGAGGGTCAGCCAGCTCTCCCGCTCGAGCACCGTCAGCACCCGGTAGCAGGTCGCCTTGGGGATGCCCGCCTCGCGCGCGACCTCGCTCAGGCCCACGCCCTCCGGGTGGGCGGCCACCGCCCGCAGCAGCCAGATGGTGCGCCGGACCAGCCCTGCCTCACCAGACGCCATCGACTTCCTCCGTATTCCGTGTGCCATCGTCAGCGGCAACTGTTGTGCTGCCATCCTGGCAGGCCCACCGGGTCACCGGGGTGCCGGACGGCCGGGTGGCCGTCCGGCATCTCACCTACTTGCCGCCCTCGGTGATGGTCACCGTCTCGGGCTTGTAGGAGCTGCCCGTGACGTCCACGTTCGCGGCCTTGAGCTCGGCCAGCGCCTTGTCGTTGAGGTCGGTGCGGAACGCCGAGCTGTCCGGCTTCTGCTTGAGCACGCCGCCCTTGATGGCGATGTCGATGGTGGAGTCCCACGACTTCTGGTCCATCGCGCCGATGCCGTTCGCCGACGGCCAGATCAGCTTGTTGATCTCGTTGAGCATCCAGGTCTGGTGCCCGGTGCCCAGCGCGCTGCCGTGGTTGAGCACGATGTCGACGCAGCCCTTGAGGTCGTCGCGGCAGGACGCCCAGCCCTGGTACGTCGCCTTCAGGAACTTCACCGCGGTGTCCTGGTTGGCCTGGTCCTTCAGCCAGTCCCCGCGGCTGTAGATGCCGTCCTCGAGGCTGGTGTAGCCGGCGTCCTGCAGGCTGATCGCGGTGAAGTCCGACGGCTGGTACAGCTGGCCGGTCTTGGGGTTCTTGGTCTCCAGCAGCTGCGCGTACTCGTTGTACGTCTTCGCCTGCGCGCTGTCGACCTCGCGCTTGAGCAGCAGCGACATGTCGAACGGCTGCTGGATGATCTGGGTGTCCCTGGTCGGCTCCACGCCGGAACCGCGCATGGCGGCGTACTGCACCAGCTCGTTGCCGTACCCCCAGCTGCCCGTCTTCTTGCCCTTGAGGTCGGCCAGCGTCTTGATGCCGGAGTCGGCCCAGGCGACCTGCAGGTAGGCGCCGCGCTGGAAGACCTGCCCGATGTTCACCAGGTCGGCCCCCTGCTCGCGGGTCGCCATGGTCTTGGTGACGTGGCTGACCGCGAACTCGGCGTTGCCGGAGGAGAGCACCTGCTGCGGCACGATGTTCACGCCGCCCTCCTGGATGCTCACGTCCAGGCAGGCCGCGTCGTAGAAGCCCTTGTCCTTGGCCGCGTAGTAGCCGGCGAACTGGGCCTGGGCGACCCACTGCAGCACGACCCGGACCTTGGTCTTCGACGTGCAGTCCTTGCCGGCGTCCTGGGCGGCCTGGGTGCCGGCGTCGGACATGCCACCACAGGCGGAGGCGAAGAACGCGGTGACCGCGAGCGCGCTGATGGCGCCCGTCACCCGGCGGCGAACGAACATGATGACTCCTACGAGTTCTCTTCGTGCAGGGAGGCGTGCCAGGGCATGAGGAGCCGTTCCAGGAGCGACACGAGCCCGAACATGGCCAGGCCGAGGGCGCTCGCCACGAGGATTCCGGCCCACGCGTACTCGAAGCGGGGCAGTGCCGCCTGGTAGGCGATGTAGACGCCGAGCGCGTTGCTCGGGCCGCCGAAGTACTCGGTCACGATCACGCCGATGACGGCGAGGGTGGAGCCGAGCTTCAGCGCGTTGAACAGGAAGGGCAGGGCGTTGGGCAGCCGCAGCATCAGCGAGACCTGTCGGGGCTTGGCCGCCAGCGACTGCATGACCTCCAGGTGCAGGGGTGATACCTGGAGCAGGCCCCGGGTCGTGTTGACCAGGACGGGGAAGAAGACCATCACGGCGGCGACGCCGGCCTTGGAGACGATGCTGGTGACGCCGAACCAGTTGTTGAAGATCGGGGCCAGGGCCACGATCGGGGCGCAGTTGACGATGACGGCGGCGGTGAGCACCGGGCCCGACAGGCTCGGGAACCGGCTGAGCACCAGGGCCACCACGACGCCCCAGACCACGCCCATGAGCAGGCCGAGCAGCACCGCCAGGACGGTGATCCGGGAGGCCGACATGATGGTGGTGAACTGCTCGGCGAACGCGGCGAGGATCGCGCTCGGCGACGGCACGATGAACGTCGGCACGTCGAAGACGACCACCGCGAGCTGCCACACGCCGAGGATCACCACGGCGGTGACCGCGACCGGCAGATACCTGCCGAGCTGGGTGCGCAGCCTGCTCCCGGCCGACGGGAGCCGCGCGGCCTGGACGCTCATCAGGCGGCCTGCTCGGCGTGCGTGCCGTGCAGCGCCTTGCGGACCTCGGTCACCTTGGTGAAGAACGCCTCGGTGGTACGGGTCTCGGCGGTGCGCGGGTACGGCAGGTCGACGTCGATGCTGTGCGCGACCCGGCCGGGCCGGGCGGTCATGACCACGATCCGCGAGGACAGGAAGACCGCCTCGGAGATGCTGTGCGTCACGAACACGACGGTGGTCCGCGTGTCGGCCCAGATGCGCAGCAGCTCGCCCTGCAGCCGCTCCCGGTTCATCTCGTCGAGCGCGCCCAGCGGCTCGTCCATGAACAGGATCGACGGGTCGGCCGAGAGCGCGCGGGCGATCGCCACCCGCTGCTGCATGCCGCCGGAGAGCTGCCACGGGAAGTGCTTGGCGAAGTCGGCGAGCCGGACCAGCTCCAGCATCTCGTGGGACTTGGCCCGGCGCGCCGCCTTGTCGGCCCCGGCGACCTGCAGCGGCAGCTCCACGTTGCGCTGCACGCTGCGCCAGTCGAACAGGCCGGCCTGCTGGAAGACCATCCCGTAGTCGCGGTCGGCCCGGGCCCGGCGGGGCGTCTTGCCGTTGACCTCGACCGCACCGCTGGTCGGCTCGGTGAGGTCGGCCAGCACGCGCAGCAGGGTGCTCTTGCCGCAGCCGCTCGGGCCCAGCAGCGACACGAACTCGCCGCGCTGGATCTCCAGGTCGATGTCCTGGAGGGCGGTCACCGACTGCTTGCCGCTGTGGAACTCTTTATTGACTCCGCGCACGGAGATGATGGCGGGCTCGGACATCGGCGCCCCTCCTTGTTTGCTTGAACGTTGACGGCGTCAGCGCGCGTGGCGGTGGCGCAGGGCGAAGCGCTCGATGAGGCCCAGCAGCTGCACGAAGACGATGCCGGCGACCGCGGAGACCAGAACGGCGGCGTAGAGCTTCTCCGGCCCGTTCGAGTAGTAGTAGGCGAAGGTGAGGATCGAGCGCCCGATGCCGCGGCCGGTGCCGGCCGACAGTTCGCCGACGATCGCGCCGACGACGCTCGCCGTGGCGGCCAGCCGGAGCCCGGCGAACGCGAACGGCAGGGCGGCCGGGATGCGCAGCCACAGCAGCACCTGGGAGCGTTTCGCCCCGACGCTGTGCATGAGCTCCAGGTGTACCTTCTGCGGCGACTTCAAGCCCCGCAGCGTGTTGATGGTGACGGGGAAGAACGCGAGGTACGCGGCGATGCCGGTGACCGCCATCCACGGCGGGGCCCCGGCCTTGCCGCCCCAGATGACGATCATCGGCGCGATGGCCACCAGCGGCACCGTCTGCGAGGCGACCAGCCAGGGCATCAGGCCCTTGCTCAGCGGTACCACGTGCAGGAACACGATCGCCAGCAGCAGGCCGAGGGCCGAGCCGGCGACCAGCCCGTAGAGGGCCTCGCGCAGGGTCACCGTGGTCTCGCCGAGCAGGTACCCGAACAGCGAGGTCGGATCGCCGCGGCGGGCGGGCTCGATCAGCGAGTGCAGGATCGTACCGATGTGCGGCATCGACAGGTCGTCGGTGGCCACCGGAAACTCGATCGAGGTCCCGGGCACGACGTCGTCGAAGGCCTGGCCCAGCGCCTTGTACCCCTCCCACAGCGCGGCCACCAGCGCGATGACGCCGATGGCGCCGAAGGTGTTGACGGCATGGCGCTTCATGCCGGGTCCGCGCCGGGACCGGGCCTGGTTCACCCGTTCCGTGCGCTTGGCGCGACCCGCCTCGACCGATGTCGCAGGCGGAACGATCTTTGTCGCGGTCATCTGCAGGCACTCTCCGAAAGCTCTCGGGAGCCGTCGTCCGGCGGTTGGGATCACTTAGTGAACCGTTGGATCGGATCACTCAGTGAACTGGTGGTTCACGATAGAGCCGCGACTCCGGCAACGTCAATGGATTCGGACGCCCGGATATCGCGGCCTGCAAACGCCGCCCCGACCGCCGATGACCTGCGGATTTCCCCGTATCTCGGTACGCGTTCCGGCTCAGCCGTTCGGACGGGTCAAGCCTGCCCGACCAAACGATCGTTCGTCTGTCGGGCGCTCAGAGGAAGATCGCGTGCTCCGGCGCGGGCCCGTCGAAGACCGCGTCGCCGTGGAAGGTCGCGTGCCCGGACGGCCCGTCGAGGGAGAACTCGGCCCGCTCGATCCGGCTCCCGGCGAACCGGGTGGTGCCGTGGAACTGGGCCCCGCAGAAGTCCGCGTACGCGGCCGCGCACCCGCCGAGGTCGAGGTCGACCAGGACCGCCGCACACAGGTTCACGTGCAGGCCGGGCCACTCCCGCAGCCGCTCGACGAGCCGCCGCTGCGTCTGGCGGCGGGACTCGTCGGCGCGCAGGTCCCCGAGCGCGGGCGCCCGCAGCAGCGCACACAGCGCGGTGACGACCGCCTGGCGCTCCCCGGGCCGGTCGTCTCGGCCGAGCGGCCCGCCCCGCTCCGGCGCCGTCCAGCCGAGCGGCCAGCCGGAGGGGCCGTCGGCCGTGTCGCCGCTCCAGTGCGCCCCGGACAGCTCGGCCGCCGGGTGGTCGAGCCGGACCCGCCCGCCGAACCGGGCCTCCGCGAGGTCGACACCGGCGGCGAAGCGCGCGTTGTAGAACCAGGCCGGCCCGGCGAACCGCGCGCCGCGGAACGAGACGTCCCCGGCGAAGGAGGCGCCGGCACCGCCCTCCTCCCAGTCCTGGTAGTCCTCGACGAGCACGGCGACCGGCCAGTCCGGATCGGCCGCGTTCGGCTCGCCGAAGGGCACCGGCACCAGGTCCTCGACCGTGTCCCAGCGCTCGTCGTCGTCCCACCACGTTTCGGTACCGCGGCCGAACCACGCCTCGCCGCCGAACTCGGCGCCGCCGAAGTCCGCCCGCCCGCCGAACCAGACCCGCCCGAACGCGGCGGCGTCCTCGAACCGCGCCCCGGCGAAGGAGACGTCCCCGGCGAAGGCGGACCGCTGGAAGCTGACCGGCCCGGCGAACACGGCCCCGTCGAAGCGCGTGGCCCCCTCGAACCGGGTGTCGGCGAACAGGGTCTCCCCGTCGAACCGCCGCCCGCTGAAGTCGCCGCCGGTGACCGTCTGCACCGCGCCAGCCTAGTGGCGCGCCTCCAGCTCGCCGTCGTCGGCTCGAACCGGTCGACCGACAACGTGACCCCGCAGGCCCGGCTACGCCACGAGGTCTTCGCCCCAACGCGGTCACCGTCCAGGCCCTCGACGCAGCCGGGAGCCGCTCGGCGATGTCCAACGCCGACCATGGCGACGGGCTACCTCACGCCGTACCACTGCTGAGGGTCAGGCCAGGAGGGCGGCGGTGCGGCGCAGTTGCCACTGGGCGTGGGGGGCGCCGCCGCCCTCGTGGTCGTTGAAGGGGAAGACGACCATCTCCTTCGGGCCGGCGTAGTGGTTGTAGGCGGCGAAGACCGTCGAGGGCGGGCAGGTCTGGTCCAGCAGGGCGGCCGAGAAGACCGCCGGGGCCGTGGCCCGCGCGGCGAAGTGCAGGCCGTCGAAGTAGCGCAGGGTGGACAGCACCTCGTCGGCGCGGTGGCGCAGGCGGGCGCACAGTTCGGCCACGTCCCGGTACGGCGGCCGCAGCGCCATCCGCACCGCCCGCGGCCAGTGGCACAGGAACGGTACGTCGCACAGCAACGCTGCCACGGCCGGGTCCAGGGCGGCCACCGCGAGGCCGATGCCGCCGCCCTGGCTCACGCCGCCGACGGCGATGCGGGAAGGGTCGACCCACGGCAGGGTGCGGGCCGCCTCGACGCAGCGGACGGCGTCGGTGAAGACGCGGCGGTAGTAGTAGGTCGACGGGTCGCGGCTGCCGTGGGTCACGTGGCCGGACTCGCCGCCGTCGGCCGGGACGACGGGGTCGGGGGTGTCGCTGCCCTGGCCGCGGGCGTCCATCACGATGTGGGCGTAGCCGGCGCTGGCCCACAGCAGGTGCTCGGTGACGCAGCCGCGGCCGCCGCCGTAGCCGACGTACTGCACGAAGCACGGCAACCGGCCCGCGGCGCCGTGCGGGCGGACGAGCCAGGCGTGCACGGGCTGGCCGCCGTACCCCGCGAAGGTCAGGTCGTACGTGTCCACCGTGGACAGTCCGGCGTCGACGTGGTCGCAGGCGACCGCGAGGTCGGGGCGGCGGGCGTCGGCCAGGGTCTGCTTCCAGAACAGGTCGAAGTCGGCCGGCTCGTCGCACGGCGGGCGGTACGTCCACAGCTGCTCGAGCGGCAGGTCGAAAGCGCTCATTTGACGGCCCCGGCCAGCAGGCCCCGCACGAAGTACCGCTGCAGGGTCAGGAAGATGAGCAGCGGGCAGACCATCGAGACGAAGGCGGCCGCGGTCAGCAGCTGCCAGCCCTGGCCGGTGTTGGCGTTGACGAGGTTGCTCACCGCGACCGTGAGCGGGGCGACCTCCGGGTTGCCGCCCAGGAAGATGAGCGCGACGAGCAGGTCGTTCCACACCCACAGGAACTGGAAGATGGCGAACGAGGCCAGCGCGGGGCGGCTCAGCGGCAGGGCGATGCGCACGAAGAGCTGCACCGGGGAGGCGCCGTCCATCTCGGCCGCCTCGAACAGCTCGTTCGGCAGGCTCGCCATGAACCCGCGCAGGAGGTAGATGGCGAACGGCAGCGCGAATCCACAGTGGACCAGCCAGACGCCGGCGAACGTCCCGGCCAGGTGCGTGACGTTGTACAGGCGCAGCACCGGGGCCAGGGCGAGCTGCATCGGGACGACGAGCAGGGCCAGTACCGACGTGAAGGCGAGACGGCGGCCGGCGAAGCGCATCCGGGCGAAGACGAACGCGGCCACCGAGCCGAACGTGGTCATCAGCGACACGGCCGGCAGCGTGATGAGCAGGCTGTTGCCGAACGCCTGGGCCAGGTGGTTCTGGGTGAGCACGGTCGCGTAGTTGTCGAGGTTGAAGTCGCCCGGCGTGAGGAACGCGGCCCACCAGCCGGTGGTCGAGATCGCGTACGGCGGCCGGAACGAGCTCACCAGCAGCCCGGCCAGCGGCACCAGCCAGATCGCGCAGATCAGGGCGAGGGTCAGGTGCAGCGGCACGCGGGCGGGCCACCGGCGCGCGCGGGTGGCCCGCCGCGTGACTTCCGTGCGGGGCCGGGCGGCGAGGTCCCGGCCCGGTTTGACGAGGACGTCCACGGCTCACCCCTCCTCTCGGCGCAGGGCGCGGATGTTGAGCACCAGGACCGGCAGCACGAGCGCCGCGAGCAGCACCGCGACCGCGCTCGCCCGGCCGTAGTCGCCGTTGACGAACAGCTGCCGGTACAGCACGTTGGCGATGACGTCGGTGTGGTAGTTGCCGTTCGTCATCACGTAGACGGCGTCGAAGGCCTTCAGCGCGCCGATGGCCAGCAGGGTCGCCACGACCACGAGCGTGGGGCGCAGGTGGGGCAGCACGACGTACCGGAAGATCTGCAAGGAACCCGCCCCGTCCAGCCGGGCGGCCTCGATCTGGTCGGCCGGGACCTCCTTGAGCGCGGCGGAGATGACGACGGTGGCGAACCCGGTGGTCATCCACACGCCGACCGCGATCAGGGCGGCGTTGTTGGTGTGCGTGTCGACCAGCCAGGGCACCGGGTCGGCGCCGGTCAGGCCGGTCAGCAGGGCGTTGAGCGTGCCGGTCTGCGGGAAGCCGGGGGCCTGGTAGTCGTACATGAACTTCCAGATGACGGCGCCGGCCACGAACGACACCGCGGTCGGCAGCACCACGACGGACTTGGCCGCCACCTCGTAGCGCACCCGGTCGGCCAGCACCGCGATGAGCAGCCCGGCGACCAGGCAGCCGCAGGTGAGCAGGACCAGCCAGAGCGCGTTGTTGCGCAGGGCGTCGAGCAGCTCGTCGCTGCTGAGCATCGCGCGATAGTTGGCCAGCCCGACCCACCGGCGGGAGGTGGCGTCGCGCAGGCTCAGCACGACCGTGTTGATCATCGGGTACACCAGGAAGATCGCCACGAGCGCCAGCGGCGGCAGCAGCCAGGCCCAGGGGCGGGCCCTGCCGCCGGCCGTGACCGGCAGCAGGGCGAGCAGGCGTTCCACCCCGGCGAGGTAGCCGAGCACGGCGAGCGGGGCGCCCGCCGTGACGGCCACCGCGAGGACGAGCGCGGTGGTGGACACGGGATCCACCTCAGCTCGGCTGGTAGGCGGTCTGCCGGGTCTTGTCCAGCCCGGCGAGGATCGCGTCGAGGGATGCGGGCGTCTTCACGTAGTCGAGGACGGCCTTGAAGAACGCGGACTGCATGGCCGGCGGCATGGCGGACTGGGCGGCGTACCGCACGTCGCTCGCCTTGGCGTAGGCCTGGGCCGCCTTCTTCGACAGCGCCGACGGGATCTGGTCGACGCTCACGCTGCGGTTGGCGGGCAGCCACTGGCCGGTCGAACCGACGAGCGCGGCGAACTCGGGCGTGGCGAGGTACCGCATGAACGCCCGCGTCTGCGGCGAGTCCCTGAACGCGCCGAGCATCTCGCCGGAGGTCTCCAGCAGCCCGCCGTTGGCCTGGTCGAGGGCGGGGAAGGTGAAGAAGTCGACGTTGTCCACCGGCTTCACGTCCGGCACGCTCTGGGCCAGGGTGTTGCCGAGCCACTCGGCCTGGGGCGTGAGCTTGCACCGCGGCGGCTTGGCGTAGAGGCCCTGCGGGGCGGTGTTGAAGCTGGTGGTCAGCACGGCCGTCGGGCCGCCCGCGACCATCTTCGGGTCCGCGGCGATCGCCCCGAACCCGGCGAACGCGGCCTTGACCTGCGGGCTGGTCCAGGGGAGCTGGCCCTGCCACCAGTCGTCGTACGGCCCGGTCCCCGACTGGCGCAGCATGAACTGCTCGATCATGGCGGCGCCGAGCCACCCGCTGGCCGCGCCGGACTCGACGCCCAGGCACCACGGCGGGCTGCCCGCGGCCGCCTGGCTCGCGGTCCAGCGCTGCAGGTCGGCCCAGTCGGCGGGCGGCTTGGGGCCGTCGTAGGACTTCGGGTCGTACCAGATGAGGTTCTGCACGGAGGCGTTGTAGAACAGGCCGTAGAGCTTGCCGCCGGTGCTGGCCAGGTCGAGCAGGCCGGCCGGGAAGTCCTTGCGGAGTGCGGCCTGGTCGAGCCAGTCCCCGATCGGCACGAGCCGGCCCTGCTCGGCGAGCTGGCGCAGCTGGCCGGCGCTGGGGTCGGAGACGAGGTCGGGCGCGCGGCCGGCGGCGATGCGGGTCTGCAGCACGGCGGGCAGGTCGGCCGTCGTCTCGTACTTGATCTGCGTGCCGGTGGCGTCCTGGAACGGCTTGAGCGTCGACATGTACTGGTTGAGCTGCTCGCCGCTCAGCAGGCCGAGCAGGTTGAGGGTGCCGCCGAGCTGCTTGCCCTCGGCGGCCTTGGCGGCGGCGTCGCGGGCGGCCTGCACGGCCGCGGGGGCGGCGGAGGCGGGGGCCTCGGTGCTGGGGGCCTTGCTGGTACAGGCGGCGAGGGCGAGCGCGGCGGTGAGGCCGGCGGCGCACATCAGGCGTCTCATGACACCTCCTGAGTCTTCGAAGCACTATTGTCGAAGCACTTCGATCGTGCGTTCCGCCGTAGGGATGAACAAGCCCTCATCCGTGTTCATTCACTGAGGATCACCCGGCCGAGTGATCAACGCCGATGCCGAACCGCTACGATAGAACTTCGATTCTGGAGGATGGATCATGCCCGGACCCGGCCGCGCGACGATCTACGACGTCGCCGCCGCCGTCGGGGTGAGCATCTCCACGGTCTCGCTCTGCATGAACAACCCGGCGAGGGTCCGCCCGGAGACGCTGCGGCAGGTGCTGGACGCGGCCGAGCGGCTCGGGTTCCAGCCCCGCGCCGAGGCGGTCAGCCGGGCGCGGCGGGCCCACGACCGGGTCGGCGTGCTCGCGCCCTTCACGTCCTATCCCTCGTTCGCGCGCCGCCTCAACGGAGTGCTGCGCGCCTACGCGAAGGCGGGCACCGAGATCGTCGTGCACGACCACGACTCGGTCGCCTCCAGCGCGTCGCCGCTGCTGGCCAGCCTGCCGCTGAGCGAGCGGCTGGACGGGCTGATCATCATGGGGGTGCCGCTCACCGCCGAGATCGCCCAGCGCCTGCACCGGCAGCGGTTCAACGTGGTGCTCATCGACGTCGCCGACGAGGCCGCCGAGGAGTTCTCCAGCGTGCGCATCGACGAGGCCGGCGGCGGGGCGATGGCGGCGCGGTTCCTGCTCGACCGCGGCCACCGGCGCTTCGCGTTCATCGGCGAGGAGCAGGCGTCGCAGCAGTACCGCTCACCCTCCGAGCAGCGCTACGAGGGCTTCGCCGGCGCGCTGCGCCGGGCCGGCATTCCGGCGGCGGACGTGGTGAAGCGGGTCGTGCCGCACCGGATGGGCCGGGCCGGGGCCGCCGCGGCCGAGCTGCTGGACTCCCCCGCGCCGCCGACCGCCTTCTTCGCCCACGACGACGTGCTCGCGGGCGGGGTGCTCAGCGCCGCCCAGCGCGCCGGGCGGGCGGTGCCGGAGGAGGTCGCGGTGGTCGGCTTCGACGATCTCGAACTGGCGGAGCAGCTGGGGCTGACGACGGTACGGCTGCCGTTCGAGGAGTCGGGACGGGTCGCGGCCGAGATCCTGGCCGAGCGCCGGCAGGACCCCGGCCGCAGCGTGCGCCAGGTGTTGCTGCGCCTGTCGATCACCGAGCGCAGCTCCGCTTAGCACCTCAGGTGGCGCGGTAGTACCGGCGGACGGCGAGCGGCACCGCCAGCAGCAGGGCGCCCGCGGTCCAGGCCAGGGCCGGCAGCAGCCAGCGCCCGGCGGGCTCGCCCAGCAGCAGGGCCCGGGCCGCGCCGACCACCTGGGAGATCGGCTGGTGCTCGGCGAACCCGCGCAGCCAGGCCGGCATCGAGCCGGTCGGCACCAGGGCGTTGGACGCGAACATCAGCGGGAAGACCCACACGAAGCTCGCCGCCAGGGCCGCCTCGGCGCCGCGGACCATCAGGCCGATCAGGGCGAAGAGCCAGCTCATGGCGAAGCCGAACGCGCACACGAGCGCGAACGCGGCGACCGCGGCCGGGGCGCCGCCGTGCACCCGGAAGCCGATCAGCGCGGCGGTGCCGGTCATGAGCGCGCACACGAACACCGTGCGGCACAGGTCGGCCAGGGTCCGCCCGGCCAGCGCCGCGACCGGGGACATCGGCAGCGAGCGGAACCGCTCCACCGTCCGCGTGCCGAGGTCCGCCGCGATGCCGACCGCGGTCTGGGTGCTGTCCCAGGCCACGGTCTGCACGAGCACGCCGGGCAGGAGATAGTCGACGTACCGGATGCCGGGCGTGTCCACCGCTCCCCCGAAGACCTGTGTGAAGAGCAGGACCAACATCACCGGTTGTACCGTCGACAGCAGCATCAGCTGCGGCTGGCGGATCCAGTGGCGCAGGCTGCGCCCGGTCAGCACGAAGGTGTCGGAGACGGCGCCCGGCAGCGGCGGCGCGAGCGCGCTCATCGCCCCGCCCCCGACCCGGTCAGGGACAGGAACACGTCGTCCAGCGACGGGCGGTGCACCTCGACGCCGACCACGGTCACGTCCGCGTCGTCGAGGCGGCGGACCACCTCGGTCAGGGTCCGCGCCCCGTCCCGCGCGGCCACGCAGACCTCGCGGGCGGCCACGTCGGCCGAGGTGATCGCGACCGCCATCCGCTCCAGCGCGGCCGCCGCGACCGGCACGTCCGCGCCGCACTCCACGCGCACCGAGAGCAGGTCGGCCCCGGCCCGGCGCTTGAGGTCGGCGGCGGCGCCCTCGGCCACGATCCGGCCGTGGTCGACGACCGCGACGCGATCGGCCAGCCGGTCCGCCTCGTCGAGGTACTGCGTGGTCAGCAGCACCGTCGTGCCGTCCCGGACGAGTTCCTCGACCAGCGCCCAGAGCTCGGCCCGGCTGCGCGGGTCGAGTCCCGTGGTGGGCTCGTCCAGGAACAGCACCGGGGCCCGGTTGATCAGCCCGGCGGCGAGGTCGATGCGCCGGCAGGTGCCGCCCGAGTACGTGTGGGCCAGCCGGTCGGCCACCGTGGCGAGCCCGAGCCGGTGCAGCAGCTCGTCGGCCCGCGCGGCCGCCTCGGCCCGCGGCAGGCGGTGCAGCCGGCCGATGAGCACCAGGTTCTCCCGGCCGGTCAGCCGCCCGTCGACCGCCGAGTGCTGGCCGGTCACGCCGATGATCGGGCGGACCCGGCGCGGCTCCCGGGCCACGTCGAAGCCGCCGACCTCGGCCCGCCCGGCGTCGGGGCGGCTCAGCGTGGTGAGGATGCGCACGGTGGTGGTCTTGCCGGCGCCGTTCGGGCCGAGCAGGGCGAGCACGGTGCCCGCGTCCACCCGCAGCTCCAGCCCGTCCAGGGCGGCCTTGCCGGCGTACGCCTTGTGCAGGCCCTCGGCCCGGATCGCGGTCGTCACCCCGGTCACCGGGCGACCGCGGAGTGGGCCGCGACCGGCGCTCCGGCCGCGCTGATGCCCGCCGCGACCGCCTGCATCTGGTCGAGGACGGCCTGGGTGAGCGGTTTGCGGAACAGCGCCAGGTTGTGTTTGATCACCGGCGGCGGCCAGTCCCACCAGCGCAGCGCGAGCAACTGCGCGACCATCGGCTCGGGGAACCGGAAGCGCACCCGGCGGGCCGGGACGCCGACGACCACCTCGTAGGGCGCGACGTCGTGGGTCACGACCGCGCCCGCGCCGACGACCGCGCCGGGGCCGATCGTCACCCCGGCCCGCACGGTCGCGGAGGCGCCGATCCAGGCGTCGGCCCCGACCGGGGTCCGCCCGACCTGCGGCCACGCGCCGTCGCAGAAGCCGAACTCGTGGTTGACCGGGAACACGTGGCTGGTCGGCAGCTCCGGCCAGTGCGGGCTGGCGCCGATGGTCACCTTCTCGGCGATGCCGCAGAACGGCCCGACGTCGGTGTTGAACAGCGAGGCGAAGCGGCCGACGATCGAGTACGGCCCGATGGTGCTGCACCAGACGAGCCCGTACTCCATGACGAGCGCGTGGTGCTCGACCGAGGAGTCCTTGAGCTTGAGGTGGTTGAGGCTGACGGTCGCACCGCGGGCCCGGGCCCGCAGGATCGCGAGCACGTTCTCCGGCGAGTAGGCGCGCGGCCAGGCGTTGACCGTCCTGGGCATGTCCGGCGTGATGAACATCAGGGTCCTTCCCATGGTTGCCGACAGCGGACGCATATCGACAAGGGTCGAACGTAGGCTCGGCCGGTTCTGTTGTCATCGTGCAAGCGATCGAATCGCCGTTCCCCCGCGCGACGGAACGGCTCAGACGAGGTCGTTCTGATAGGCGAACGCGGTCAGCTGCACCCGGTCGCGCAGCTCCAGCTTGGCCAGGATGCGCGAGACGTGGGTCTTGATGGTCGACTCGGCGAGCATGAGCTCCAGGGCGATCTCGGCGTTGGAGCGCCCGTCGGCGACCAGCCGCAGCACCCCGACCTCGCGCTCGCTGAGCAGCTTGGCGTCCGGCCCGGCCCGGTGCCGCGGCGCCGCGCGGGCCTCGCGGTAGCTGTCCAGCAGCCGCCGCGCGACGGCCGGGGACAGCCACGCCTGGCCGGCCGCGACCGCGCGCACGGCCGCGAGCAGGCTGGAGGAGTGCTCGTCCTTGAGCAGGTACCCGGAGACGCCGGCCCGGATCGACTGGTCGAGCTCGTCGGGGTCGACGGCGTCGGCGAGCACGATCACGCCGGGCTCGCGGCCGCGGGCGTTGCGCCGCAGCACTTCGCGGTGCATCACCGACCCGTCGAGCGCCCCCGGCCAGACGTCGATGAGCAGCACGTCGACGGGCTCCCGGCGCAGGGTCGCGGCGGCCGCCCGGCGGGTGCCGACGACGTCCACGAGCTCGATGTCCGGCTCGGCCCGGACCACCGCCCGCAGGCCGTCGCCGAACAGCGAGGAGGCGGACAGCAGCAGGATCCGTAACAGCGGCGGCGCTGCGCGCTCGCCCTCGAACCCGTCGAAGCCCTCGCCGTCGCCGTCGTCGCCGTCGACCCACCTCCAGTCGTGCGCGTCGATGGTTTCACTGCGATTCACCCACAGCAGTCTCGTCCGTCACGCGGAGTCGTCAAGTCGAGGCAGGCGGTGTGAGCACGGCTTTTGCGAATTATGCACAACCGAGATGCAATTTGCAGGTCAGGTTGGCACACCCTCAGCCGGGGTTCCGCGTCCCGTACCGCGCGACCGCCGCCCGCAGCTCAGGGGACGTGACGACCGACGCGGCCTGGGCCCACGACTCGGCCTCGACCACGGTCCCGAGGTCCGCCTCCGTCGCCAGCCCGACGGTGCGCTTGATGGCACCCAGCAGCGCGCGCGGCAGGTGCGCGTGACGCTCCGCGAGTTCCATCGCGGCCGCGAGCGGGTCCGTCTCGATGCGCAGCACGATGCCGAGCTCGAGCGCCTCGTCCGCGCCGAGCGTCCCGCCGTCGAGGATCAGCGCGAGCGCCCGCTGCCGCCCGAGCGCGCGGACCAGGAACGACGTGCACCCGCCGCCGGGATGCAGGCCGAGCTTCGTGAACGTCACGCCGAACGTGGCAGCGGGCGCGGCGATGCGCAGGTCGCAGCAGAAGGCGAGGTTCAGCCCGGCCCCGATCGCCGGCCCGTTGACGGCCGCGATGGTCAGGATCGGCAGCCGCCCGATGCGCAGGAAGCTCTCGTACACGTCCAGCAGCCGGTCCCGCACCTCGGCGACGGGCCGGTCGACCTGCCCGAACGTGGCCGGCAGGTCGGCCCCGGCGCAGAAGGCCGGCCCGTTGCCGGTGACCACGAGCACCCGGGCGCCGGCGTCCTCGGCCACGGCGCGCACCGCGTCGGTGAGCCCGGCGACCACCCCGGCGCTGAGGGCGTTGCGCTTGCCGGGCTCGTCCAGGGTCAGCACCCGCACCCCTTCGGCCGGGCCGGCCTCGAGCCGCACACTCGTCATCGCCCCATCCTCTCCTGCGCGGCCAGGACGGGCCACGGATCCGGGCCGATCGCCGCCGCGAGGCGGGCCGCCCAGTACTCCTCCCCGCCGAACTCGTCGCGCCAGGACCACAGCCGGGTGGTGTACCGGTGCAGGGGATGCTCCCGGGTCACCCCGATGGCCCCGTGGACCTGGTGGGCGATCCGCGCGCCGGCCGTAGCCGCGACCCCGGCCTGCACCTTGGCGGCGGCGACCGGGATGAGGGCTCCACCGGGCCACGCGTCGACGGCGGCCGCGACCGCGCCCTCGGTGGCGGCGACCTCGCCGGCGAGCACCGCGACCTGCTGGCGGACGGCGTCCAGCTTGCCGATCGGGCGGCCGAACTGGACCCGCTCCCGGGCGTAGCGCAGGGTCAGGTCGAGCACGGCGCGCAGCGCGGCGGCGATCTGGACGCTGCGCAGGAGCGCCCCCCGCAGTTCCAGCTCGTCCGGCACCGGGGCGGCGGCGACATCCACCTCGTCGCGAGGCTCCCCGGCCAGGTTCGTTCGAGGTGTCACCCGGTACGAGCCGGCCTGCAACAGCGTGCCGTCGGCCAGGATCAGGTGAGTGGCGGTCCGCGCCCACGGGACCGCGGCCGGGTCGAGGACGGCGGCGACCGGCCCGTCCGGCAGGCGCACCCCGGCGCGGTCGGCGAGGTAGCCGGCCAGCACCGCCTGCTCGGGGACGTGGGTCGGGACCGCGTGCGCGGCCAGGACGGCGGCGATCGTCAGGGCGTCGCGCAGGTCGCCCTCCCCGGCGTACCCGACGCGGGTCAGGCCGGCCGTGGTCAGCGCGGCCAGGACCCGGGCGGGGTCGTCGGCGTGGTCGGTGCAGATGCGCCGCACGAGGTCGGCCAGGTCGTCCGTCACCGGGGGCTCCTCACATGCCCAGGGCGCGGGCGACCAGCCCGCGCAGCACTTCGCTGGTCCCGCCGCGCAGGGTGAACCCGGGCGCGTGCAGCTGGGCCTCGGCGAGCAGCCGGTCGTACTCCGCCGCCGCGTCCGGGCCGGGCCGCGCGGGCCGCCACCGCCGGGCCTCGTCGACGATGTCGTTCTCGAGGCGGGTGCCCATGTCCTTGACCAGCGCGGTGGTGACCGCGGACGGGGTCTCGCCGGCGTCGACGGAGCGGGCCACGCCGGTCGACAGCCGCCGCAGCACCAGCAGCCTCGCGTACAGCCGGCCCAGCGGCGCCCGCAGGTCGGGGCGGTCGGCGGCGTGCCGGGCCATGGCGGCCAGCAGGCCGAAGACCGACAGGTACCGCTCCGGCCCGCTGCGCTCATACGCCAGTTCGGCCATCACCTGCCGCCAGCCTTCACCGGGGGTACCGACGACGCTTGTGTCCGGCACGTAGACGTCCTCGAGCACGACCTCGTTGAAGTGGTGCCCGCCGTCCAGGGACAGGATCGGGTGGACGGTGACGCCGGGCGCGCGCAGGTCGACGATGAGCTGGGTCAGGCCCGCGTGGCGGCGGTCGGGGTCGCGGTCGGCCGTGCGGACCAGGGCGAGCAGCAGGTCGGCGCCGTGGGCGTTGCTGGTCCAGACCTTGGTGCCGGTGACCCGCCAGCCGCCGCCGGCGGGGACGGCGCGGGTGCGCACCGAGGCCAGGTCGGAGCCGGTGTCGGGCTCGCTCATGCCGATCGCGAAGTACAGCTCGCCGCGGGCCATCGGCGGGAGCAGCCGGGCGCGCTGGTCCGGCGAGCCGTGCCGCAGCAGGGAGGGGCCGACCTGGCGGTCGGCGAACCAGTGCGCGGCGACCGGGGCGCCGGCGGCGAGCAGCTCCTCGATGACCGCCTGCCGGTCGAGGTTGGACGCCTCCCGGCCGCCGTACTCCTTCGGCCACGTCATGCCGATCCAGCCGCGGGCGCCGAGCTCGCGGGACATCCGCGGGTCGAAGCCGCTCAGCCAGCTGTCGCCGTGCGGCTCGTACAGTCCGTCAGATCGCGCCCCGGCCAGGAAGGCGCGGACGCGGAGCCGCTCGTCCTGCATCGCCTACCGCGCCGGGAGCCGGGTCGCGCCGTCGAGGCGGACGACCTCGCCGTTGAGCACCCGCACGCGCAGGCAGGTGAGCACGAACTCGGCCAGTTCGCCCGGGTCGGCCAGCCGCTTCGGGAAGACCGGCAGCGCGGTGAGCCGCTCGCGCAGCGCCTCCGGCATGCCGGCCAGCATCGGGGTGTCCACGATGCCGGGGCACAGCGCCAGCACGCGGATGCCGAGCGGGCCGAGCTCCCGGGCCAGCGGCAGGGTCATGGCGGCGATCGCGCCCTTGGTCGCGGCGTACGCGGACTGCCCGATCTGCCCCTCGTAGGCGGCGATCGAGCTGAGGTTGATGACGACGCCGCGCTCGCCGTCCGGGCCGGGTTCGTTGCCGGCCATCGCGGCGACGCAGTGGCGCAGCACATCGTAGAGGCCGACCAGGTTGACCGCGACCACCGACCGGAACGGGTCCAGCGCACGCAGCTCGCCGGACCGGCCGCGCACCGGGGTCGGGGTGGCCACGCCCGCGCAGCTGACGAGCGCGTCGAGGCCGCCGAGCGCGCGGCGGGCCCCGGCCACGGCGGCGGCGACGGAGGCCTCGTCGGTGACGTCGCAGCCGATCAGCGTGCCGCCCTCCGGCAGCGCGCCGGCGGCGGCCGCGGCGGGCAGGTCGAGCGCGGCCACCCGGGCTCCCTCGGCGAGCAGCCGGCGGGCCACCGCGTTGCCGATGCCGGAGGCGCCACCCGTGACGACCACCCGGGCCTGTGTTACGTCCACGTGTCCCGTCCTTTACATCGTCATCAAATGACTCTTGCTACTCAGGCATATTAGTCGCATGATTAGCCCACTTGGCTAGCCCTGGACCTTCACCCGGAGGTGACGGTGCACGCTCTGACCGAAGAGGCCCTCAAACGCCGGCTCGCGGCGCGCGGGGTACGAGTGCCGCGGTTCGCGGTGCTGACCGCGGCCGACGCTCCACTCCCCGACTTCGCCCAGCGCCCGACGATGGTCAAGGCCCTGGTGCCGCTGACCGACCGCGCCCGCCGCGGCCTGGTCGTGCGGGCCGCCGACGAGGCCGCCGCCCGCGCCGCCGCCGCGCGGATGCTCGGCTCCACTGTGGACGGACATCGGGTCGGGCGGGTGCTGGTCGAGCAGGCGGCGGCCGACGGGGCCGAGCACTACCTGGCGGCCGGGTTCGACTACGGGCGCGGCGAGCCGGTGCTGCTCTTCGGCGCGGGCGGCTCGGGCATCGAGGGCCGGGCGGAACAGCCGCGGCGCATCCCGTTCGCGCTCGACGAGCAGCCCGCGTTCGGCGAGCTGCCGGAGCCGCTGCGCGCGGTCGCCGTCGCGCTGGCCGACGAGTTCCGGGCGTTGCGGGCCAAGCTCGTCGAGCTCAATCCGGTGCGGGTGCATGCCGACGGCAGCGCCACCGTGCTGGACGCGAAGGCCGCGCTCGATCCGTCGGTACCGGCGCCGGACGACGCCATCGCCGCCGGCGGCACCGACCCGCACGACGAGCGCCTGCAGGAGCTCGCGCGGTCCCTGCCCGGCGGCACCGAGGTGCGCTTCGGCCGCCTCGACGGCACGGTCGGGCTGATCAGCGCGGGCGGCGGGGTGCTCGCCATCGTGCACGACGCGCTGCGCCGGGAGGGCCTGCGCCCGGCCAACTTCTCCGACGTCTCGGGCGGCAGCAGCACCACCGAGCTGCTCGCCGCCGTGGCCCGCGAGGTGCTCGCGCTGCGGCCGGAGGCGATCCTCATCGTCACCGGCATCACGTCGAGCATCTCGGTGACCCGGTTCGCCGACGCCATGGTCGAGGCGCTCAAGCCCGTGGTGGACCTGCCCGACGCCGAGCAGCCGACGATCGTGGCGCGGATGGCCGGGCCGGACGAGGAGATCGCCGCGCAGACGATGGCCGCGCTCCCCCACTGCACCAGCGTCGGCCGGGACACCGCCGTCGACGAGGCGGTGGCCGTCCTGGCCGCGCGGACGAGGGCGAGGCGGGCGGCATGACGATCCTGCTGGACCGCGGCACCCGGGTGTGCGTCGTCGGCGTCACCGGCGGGCGGGCGCGGGCCGACACCGAGCTGAACCTGGCCTACGGCACCACGATCGTGTGCGGGGTCGCGCCGGGCCGGGGCGGGCAGAACATCGCCGGCGTGCCCGTCTACGACACCTGCGGCGCGGCCGCGGCCGAGCACGCGATCGACGCGGTGATCGCCTACCTGCCGCCGCGGGCGTACCGGGCGGCGATGGCGGACGTGCTGGCGGTACGGCCGGGGTGGGTGCACGTGGTCACCGAGGGCATCCCGCTGCACGACAACGTCGCCGTGCTCACCGAGGCGCGGCGGGCCGGGGTCCGGCTGATCGGGCCGAACACCAGCGGCATCATCAGCCCGGGGCGGGCCAAGGTCGGCTTCATGGCCCACGCCAGCTGGCTGATGAGCCCCGGCCGGCTGGTGGTGCTGTCCCGCTCGGGCGGCTTCACGCACGACCTCGCGTACCTGCTGAGCCGGTCCGGCTTCGGGATCAGCACGGCGGTCGGCATCGGCGGCGACGCCGTGGCCGGCTCGTCGTTCGCGGACTTCGTCGCGCTCGCCGAGGACGACCCGGAGACCGACGCCGTGGTGCTCTACGGCGAGGCGGGCCCGGCCATCGAGCGCGAGGTCGCCGACGGTGTCCGCAGTGGACGGTTCCGCAAGCCGGTGGTCGCGCTCGTCGCCGGGGACTTCCTGGAGGACCACGCGCACGGCGCGGTGTTCGGCCACGCGGGCGCGTTCCTGGAGGGCCCGGAGACCACCGCCACGGCGAAACGCGAGGCGCTGCGCGCGGGCGGCGTGCACGTGGCGACCGCCATCGACGACATTCCGCACCTGCTCGCCGCGGCGGGCGTGCCCGCCACCGGCACCGCGAGCAGGCCATGACGACTGGAGGTGACGCAACGCCCATGAGCACCACGACCGTGTCGCAGAACAGCAAGGCCCCGGCGGGCCCGGACGGCCGCCCGGTCCACATCTCGTTCCGGGACGTCGGCATCGTCTTCCCGACCGGCACCCGCGCGCTGGGCGGGGTGACGCTGGACGTCTACGAGGGCGAGTTCCTGGCCGTCGTGGGACCCAGCGGGTGCGGGAAGTCCACGCTGCTGAACCTGGCCGCCGGGCTCATGGCGCCGACGGTGGGGCAGGTGGAGTACCTCGGCGCCCCCGTGCGCGGGCCGAACCGCCGCGTCGGGTACGTCACGCAGAAGGACCAGCTGCTGCCCTGGCGCACGGTCGAGAAGAACATCATGCTGCCGCTGGAGTTCCGCGGGACCTCCCGGGCCGAGGCGAAGCAGCGCGCGGCCGCGGTCATCGAGCAGGTCGGCCTGCAGGGCTTCGAGAAGTCCTACCCCGGCCAGCTCTCCGGCGGCATGCTCAAGCGGGCGTCGCTGGCCCGCACGATGGCCTACTCGCCGCAGACCTACCTCATGGACGAGCCCTTCGCGAGCCTCGACGCGCAGCTGCGCATGGTGATGCAGGACGAGATCCTGCGCATCTGGCGGGAGACCGGCAGCACGTTCGTCTTCGTCACCCACGACCTGGCCGAGGCGATCACGCTCGCCGACCGGATCGTGGTCATCACCTCCCGGCCGGGCGTGGTCAAGATGGTGACCGACGTCCACCTCGGCCGGCCCCGCAGCGCGATCACGGCGCACGAGTCGCCGGAGTTCTCCGGCCTGCTGTCCCGGCTGTGGCAGGCCCTCGACCACCCGGCCGACGAGGTGACGGCATGAGCGCGGGCACGTTGACGGAGACCGCGGCCCAGCTCGACGCCGAGATCGCCGAGGTCGAGCGCCGGATCCGGCAGCGCAACCGGCGGACCACCCGGCTGATCTGGCTGGCCCAGCTCGCCATCGTGGTGGTCGGGCTGGCGCTGTGGGAGGTGCTGTCCAGGACGTTCGGCTGGGACTTCTGGGTCTCCAGCCCGTCCGGGGTCTGGGAGCAGCTCGTCGCCTGGGCGCAGACCGAGGAGCTGTGGACCGGGCTGCGGGCGACGCTGACCGTGACCATCCTCGGCTTCGTGCCCGGCGCCCTGGCCGGCGCGCTGATCGGCTTCCTGTTCGGCTGGTTCCGCACTCTCGGGCGGATCTTCGAGCCGTTCGTGCTGGCCTTCTACACCCTGCCCAAGATCGCCCTGGCCCCGCTGTTCATCCTGTGGTTCGGCATCGACGTGCTGCCCAAGGTGGTCCTCGCCGCGGTGCTGGTCTTCTTCCTCGTCTTCTTCACCACCTTCCAGGGCGCCAAGACGGTCGACCGCTCAATGCTCGAGATGGGCTACCTGATGGGCGGCGGCAAGCTCGCCGTCTTCCGCAAGATCGTCGTGCCGACCTCGTGGGTCTGGGTCTTCTCCGGGTTCAAGATCTCGCTGCCGTACGCCCTGATCGGCGCCGTCGTCGGCGAGTTCATGGCGGCCACGGAGGGCATCGGCTTCATGATCAAGAATGCGACCAACGAGTTCAACACGGCCGGGGTCTTTGCCGGCCTGGTGGTGCTCATGATCGTCGCGATCATCCTGACCCAGGCCCTGCGCCTGGTCGAACACAAGCTCCTGCACTGGAACGACGGGAGCTGACATTTCCGCCGCCGGCCGGTTCGGCCGCGGCACGGGGGCCAACACCAATCGCTCGTCATTCGCTGGACGGCCATGGGGCCGCCCGGGAGGTTCGTGATGTCGCACACCCCTGGACACCGCACATTAGCCCGGATCCTCACCAGCACCGCGGCCGCCGCCCTGGCCCTGGTGCTCACCGCCTGCGGCGGCACCGACGACCAGCCGGCCGCGGCCGGGTCGGGCGACGCCCTCACCAAGCTCGACCTGACCTTCACCGTCTCCTCGACCAGCCTCGCCCACCAGCTCATCTACGCCGCCCGCGACGGCGGGTACCTCGAGAAGTACAACATCAACGCCAAGTTCGTGACCGCGGACTCCTCGTCGGTGGCGATGGCCGCGCTGGCCTCGGGCTCGGCCCAGGTCGCGTTCGTCGGGCGGGTCGACCCGCTGCTCACCACCGCCCAGGGCAAGAAGATGGTGTACATCTACAAGCACTCGACCGGCTTCCTGACCAACGTCACCGTGTCGAAGGCGTTCGCCGACAAGCACCCCGGCTACGAGTCGATGTCCCTCGACGACCGGCTCAAGGCGCTCAACGGCGCGACGATCGCCCAGGCCTCGGCCAACGGCGTGCTCACCCGGGTCCTCGACTCGGCCATGAAGGGCGTCGGCGCGGCCACCAAGAACACCTACATCGCCACCAACACGATGACCACGGCCCTGGCCCGCGGCTCGGTCGACGGCTACATGGCCCCGTCGCCGTTCCAGGAGACCTCGGTCCAGGCCAAGCAGGGCGTCACCTGGATCAAGGGCACCGACCTGCCGGACTCCGGCGGCGAGAGCATCGTGCAGGGCGCGACCGCGGTCAGCGAGGACTACCTCAAGTCCAACCGGGCCAACGTCGTGCGCGTGATCGCCGCGCTGCAGGCCACCGCCGAGGGCATGAAGGCCGACCCGGACAAGGCGAAGAAGATCGCCCAGGAGCGGCTCAAGACCACCGATCCCGCCATCTTCGACGTCATGTGGCCGGCCGCCTACACCTGCATCATCGGGCCGCTGCAGTACCCGATCTCGGCCGACGACATCACCTTCATGATCAAGCACGACGCGGCCGACACCGCGGCCGCCCAGAGCCTGGACCCGGCCGCCCAGATCGCCCCGGCGGACGTGGTGGCCGACGCCAAGGCGCTCGCGCAGCGCATCGGCCACTGACCGTACTGACACACGAAGGCGGCGACGCGTGAACCTGGACGACGCACCCGAACAAGCGGCGCTGCGCGCGGAGGTCCGGGCCTGGCTGGCGGCGAACGCGGAACCTCGCGTCCGCACCAGCCTGGACCGGGCCGAGTCCCCCGCGGACATCGCGCGGGGCCGGGCCTGGCAGCGGGCCAAGCACGAGGCCGGCTGGGCCGGGCTGACCTGGCCGGAGCGCTTCGGCGGGGCCGGCCGCCCGCTCATCGACCAGATCGTCTGGGACCAGGAGGCGGCCGAGTTCGACGTGCCCGAGGAGACCTTCATCGTCTCCACGATGCTCGCCGGGCCGACCCTGGTCGACGCCGGCGACGAGGGCCAGCAGGCCCGGCACCTGCCGCCGATGCTCGACGGCCGGGCGGTGTGGTGCCAGCTGTTCAGCGAGCCGTCGGCCGGCTCCGACCTGGCCGGGGTCAGCACCCGGGCGGTCAAGGTCGACGGCGGCTGGCGGGTCAGCGGGCAGAAGGTGTGGAACTCCGGCGCCCACTACGCCGACTGGGGCCTGCTGCTGGCCCGCACCGACCCGGCCGCGGCCAAGCACGCGGGCCTGAGCTACCTCCTGCTCGACATGCGCAGCCCGGGCGTCACCACCCGGCCGATCCGCCAGATCACCGGGGCCCGGCACTTCAACGAGGTCTTCCTCGACGACGTGTTCGTCCCCGGCGCCGAGCTCGTCGGGCAACCGGGCGACGGCTGGCGGATCGCCCGGATCACGCTGGCCCACGAGCGGGAGGGCCTCGCCGTGCGGCGCCGGGTCGACCTGGCCGCGTTCCTGGAGCTGGCGGGAGCGGCCACAGTGGACGGTGAGCCGGCCGCCGGGCGGGCCGACGTGCGCCAGGAGGTCGCCGAGATCTGGCTGCGGGCGCAGGCCCTGCAGCTGCTCAACTACCGGGTGCTCACCTCCATCGCCCGGGGGAGGTCGCCGGGGGCGGAGGGCTCGGTCGGCAAGCTGCTCGGCGCCGCCCTGATCAACCGGGTGGGCCGGCTCTCGGTGGCCCTGCAGGGCCCCGAGGGGCTGCTCGACGGGGCCGACGCCCACGACGGCGGCCGCTCGCAGTACGCGTTCCTGGACGCGGTCGCCCGCCGGATCGCCGGCGGCAGCGACGAAATCCAGCGGGACATCATCAGCGAGCGGGTGCTCGGTCTGCCACGGAGGTCGCAGTGAAGGATCAGGTGGTACTCGTCACGGGCGCGGGGCGCGGCATCGGCCGCGGCATCGCCCTCGAACTGGCCGCGGCCGGGGCCCGGGTCGTGGTCAACGACCTCGGCGGCGACCCGGGCGGCGGGGGCGCCGACGCCGGCCCGGCGCAGTCCACAGTGGACGAGATCGTGGCCGGCGGCGGCACCGCCGTCGCCAACGGCGGCGACATCGGCGACCACGGCGCCGCCCGCGAGCTCGTCGAGCAGGCCGTGTCCGCGTACGGGCGGCTCGACGCGGTGGTCAACAGCGCCGGCATCCTGCGCGACCGGATCTTCCACCGGATGAGCGAGGCCGACTGGGACAGCGTGATCCGGGTCCACCTCAAGGGCTCGTTCAACGTCAGCCGGGCCGCCGCCGAGCACTTCCGGGCCCAGGGCAGCGGCGTGTTCGTGCACATGACGTCCACGGCCGGGCTGATCGGCAACTTCGGCCAGGCCAACTACTCGGCGGCCAAGCTGGGCATCGTCGGGCTGTCCCGGTCCATCGCGCTGGACATGGCCCGGTACGGCGTCCGCTCCAACGCCATCGCCCCGTTCGCCTGGAGCCGGCTCATCGGCACCCTCCCCGAGGGCACGCCGGAGGAGCAGGCCCGGGTGGCGAAGTTCCGCGCGATGCGGGCCGAGCTCGTGGCGCCGCTGGTGCGCTTCCTGCTCGGCCCGGACGCCGCCGAGGTGACCGGGCAGATCTTCGTGGTCCGGCGCAACGAGATCTTCCTGATGAGCCAGCCGCGGCCGATCCGCTCCATCCACCACAGCGAGGGCTGGGACCAGGAGCGGCTCCGCCAGCACCTGGTGCCGTCGTTCCGGACCAGCTTCGCGCCGCTGGAGCGCTCCGGCGACGTGTTCTCGTGGGACCCGATCTGAGGCGGCCGGCATGACCATCGACCCCGACACGCTGCTCGGCTGGGAGTTCCCGGTCCTGGAGCAGGCCTACGACGAGCGCGACGCGATCCTCTACGCCCTCGGCGTCGGGCTCGGCACCGACCCGACCGACGAGCGCCAGCTGCGCTACCTCTACGAGGACGGCCTGCGGGTCTTCCCGACCATGGGGCTCGTCCTGGGCCACCCCGGCCCCTGGTACCGCGACCCGCGCGCCGGCGTGGACTGGGTCCGCGTCGTGCACGGCGAGCAGGAGCTGACCGTGCACGCCCCGCTGCTGCCGCGCGACCGGATCCGCTGCCACACCAGGGTCACCGGCGTGGTCGACAAGGGCCCGGACCGCGGCGCCCTCGTGTTCTGGCAGCGCGAGGTGTCCCGGGCCGGGACCGGCGAGCCGCTGTGCACCCTCGCGTCCACGCTGGTCTGCCGGGCCGACGGCGGATTCGGCGGCCCGGCCGGCCCGGTGAGGCCGCGGCCCACGGTGCCCGACGGGCCGGCCGCGCAGACCTGCGACCTGGTCACCTCGCCCCGCGCCGGGCTCATCTACCGGCTCAGCGGCGACCTGAACCCGCTGCACGCCGACCCGGCGGTGGCCCGCGCGGCCGGCTTCGACCGGCCGATCCTGCACGGGCTGGGCACGCTCGGCGTGGCCGCCCACGCGGTCCTGCGGGCCTGCCTGGACTACGAGCCGGAGCTGCGCGGGCTGTCGGCCCGCTTCTCCGCCCCGATGTTCCCCGGCGAGACGGTCCGCACCGAGCTCTGGCCCCTCGACGACGGGGTCGCGTTCCGCTGCACCAGCCTGGAGCGCGGCGCGGTCGTCATCGACGGCGGCCGGGCCGAGCTGGGGAAGGTGCCGGCATGACGGGCTACGAGCACCTGCACTACGCGGTCGCCGGCGGGGTGGCGACGATCCGGCTGGACCGGACGGCGAAGCTCAACGCGCTCACCTCCGCCATGGCCGACGAGCAGCTGCCGGAGCTGTGCCGGCGGGCCACCGCCGATCCCGCGGTACGGGTGGTCGTGCTCACCGGCACCGGCCGGGCCTTCTGCTCCGGGGCCGACCTGGTGCAGCGCATCGACGAGGTGACCACCGGCGCCGACGCCACCCGCCTGGAGCAGCCCCTCGCGAACTTCGTGCGGGCCGTGTGGGAGCTGCCCAAGCCGGTGATCGCCGCGGTCAACGGGGTCGCGGCCGGCGGCGGGATGTCCCTGGCCGCCGTGGCCGACTTCCGGGTCGTGGCCGAGTCGGCGCGGTTCGTCCCGGCGTTCGTCCGGCGGGGGCTCATGCCCGACGGCGGCCTGACGTACACGCTGCCGCTGCTCGTCGGCCGCTCCGCCGCGGCGCGCATCCTCATGCTCGGCACCCCCGTCGACCCGGCCACGGCGCTGCGGCTCGGCCTGGCCGACGAGGTCGCCCCGGACGCGGAGCTGGACCAGGCGGTCGCCGACCTCGCCGGGCAGCTCGCCGCCGGGCCGGCCGTCGCGCTGTCGTTCACCAAGCGGGCCGTCCAGCGGGCGGCCGCGAGCAGCCTCACCCAGCAGCTCGAGTTCGAGAGCTGGGGGCAGCGGGTCTGCCTCGGCACCCGCGACTTCGCCGAGGGCCGGGCCGCGTTCGCCGAGCACCGGGCACCACAGTTCGAGGGGCACTGATGACCTACACCGACATCCTCTTCGGTACCGCCGGCGGGGTCGCCACCATCACCATCAACCGGCCCGAGGCGCTCAACGCGCTGCGGCTGGAGACCATCGACGAGCTGACGAGCGCGGTGCTGGCCGCCGACGCCGACCCGGAGATCGGGGTGGTCGTGCTGCGCGGCGCGGGCGGCCGGGCGTTCTGCGTCGGCGGCGACCAGAAGGTCATGGTCTCCACGCTCAACCGGGCCGGCTGGTACGTCCTCGCGGGCAGGCTGCGCGACCTGTTCGCCGCCGTGCGCCGGTGCGGCAAGCCGGTCATCGCCGCCGTCGAGGGCTGGTGCATCGGCGGCGGCCACGAGCTGCACTGCTTCTGCGACCTGACGATCGCCACCGAGTCGTCCCGCTTCGGCCAGGTCGGCGCCCGGGTCGGCGGCGCGCCCGTCTTCGCCACCCGGCTGCTGCCCCGCCTCATCGGCGAGAAGCGGGCCCGGGAGGTGCTGTTCCTGTGCGAGCAGTACACCGCGGCCGAGGCCCTGCAGTTCGGGCTGGTCAACCGGGTCGTGCCGGACGGCGAGCTGGACGCGGCGGTCGCGCGGATGTGCGCCGACCTGCTCGCCAAGAGCCCGAGCGTGCTGCGCGCCCTGAAGCTCGGGGTCAACGTCGACGACGTGCTCTCCGACGCCTTCCTGCCGCTGCTCGTCGAGTCCCTCGCGGACTTCTTCGGCTCGGCCGAGCAGCGCGAGGCCACCGGCGCCTACGCCGAAAAACGCGCACCCGACTTCTCGCCCTTCCGGAGGTCACCGTCATGACACGTCCGACCGGACCCCTGGCCGGCCTCAAGGTGCTCGCCTTCGAGCACGCCTGGGCCGCCCCCTACGGCACGATGATGCTCGCCGACATGGGCGCCGACGTGGCCAAGGTCGAGCAGCCCGGGCTCGGCGACCACGTGCGCGCCTGGACCCGCAACGACCTGCAGGGGCTCAGCCCGCACTTCCTGTCGGTGAACCGCAACAAACGCTCGATCGTGATCGACCTGAAGTCCGGCGAGGGCCTGGCCCGGGCCCGGGACCTCGCCCGGCGGGCCGACGTGGTGGTGGAGAACTTCTCCCCCGGCACCCTCGCCCGCCTCGGCCTGGGCTACGACGCGGTCCGCAGGGACAACCCCGCCGTCGTGTACTGCTCGGTCAGCGGCTTCGGCACCTCCGGCCCGTACCGCGACCGGCGCGCCTACGACCTGCTCGTGCAGGCCGAGGGCGGGCTGATGTCGGTGACCGGCGAGAGCCCCGAGCGGCTGGCCAAGGTCGGCGTGCCGGTGGTCGACATCATGGCCGCGATGGTCGCCGCGTTCGCCGTGGTCTGCGCGGTCCGCGAGCGCGAGCAGCACGGCAGGGGCCGGCACATCGACGTGGCCATGCTCGACGTGGCCGCCTCCGTGATGGCGTTCAACGTGTTCAGCCACGCCATCTCCGGCGAGGTGCCGCGACCGCTCGGCACCGCGCATCCGCTGCTGGCCCCGTACGAGATCTACGCGACCCGCACCGGCCCGGTCGCCATCGCCATCCTCACCGAGGCGCACTGGGCCACCTTCTGCGGCGTCATCCAGCGGCCCGACCTGCAGGCCCGGCCCGACTTCGCGACGGCCCCGATGCGGGTGGAGAACCGGGACCGGCTCAACGCCGAGCTGCGCCCGGTGCTGGACGCTTGGGACCAGACCGAGCTGATCGACACCCTGGCCCGGCACGGGCTCGCCTGCGCGCACGTGAACGACGTGCCGGCCATCGTCGGGCACCCGCAGCTGGCCCACCGCGGCTTCTTCGCCGACTGGGAGATGGCCGGGCACCGGATGGCCGCCCCCGGCGCACCCTGGCGGGCCACCGCGGCGCCGGGCCCGACCCCGCCGGCCGACGACCGGCTGCCGGCCGAGAAGCCCGGCGCGGACACCGACGAGGTGCTGCGGGACTGGGGCGTGGCATGACGGGCATCGTCGCGTACGGCGCGTACCTCCCCCGGCACCGCCTGGACGCCGCCGAGGCCGGATCGGGCCGCGGGGAGCGCCGGGTCGCCGCGTTCGACGAGGATCCGCTGACCATGGCGGTCGAGGCGGCGCGGTCCGTCCGGCGGCTCGGGCTGCAGCCGGAGAGCCTGACGTTCAGCAGCACCGCCCCGCCGTACCTGGGCAAGAACAACGCCTCCGCCGCGCACGCCGCGCTGGGGCTGCCCGAGCACACCGCCGCCTACGACCTCGGCGGGTCGTACCGCTCGGCGCTGGGGGTGCTCGCAGGCAGTACAAACGGCGCCCTGGTCCTGGCTTCTGACGTCACGCTCGGACGGCCGGGCGGGGCCGACGAGTTCGAGCGGGGCGACGCCGCCGCCGCGTTCCTGCTCGGCCCGGACGAGGCCGCGGCCGCCACGATCGAGGAGCACGCCGGGGCGACCGAGGAGCTGATGGACCACTGGCGGGCCCCGGAGGCCGCGGCGGCCGCCCAGTGGGAGGAGCGGTTCGCCGCCGACGCCTACCTGCCGCTGCTGGAGCGCACCCTGGCCCGGCTGCGCACCACCGCCGCCGACCACGTCGTCGTCTCCTCCCCCGGCGCCCGCACCGCCAAGGCCGCCGCCAAGCGCCTGGCCAAGTTCGGGACCGTCGCCGCGCTGCCCGGCGTCGGCCACGCGGGCGCCGCCGACCCGCTGCTGCGCCTGGCCGCGGTCCTGGACCGGGCCCGGCCCGGCGAGACGATCCTGCTGGTCAGCCTGGCCGACGGGTGCGACGCCGTCGTCCTGCGCTGCACCGAGCGGCTCGCCGCCGGGCGGGCCACGCCGGCCGTGGCCGAGCAGCTCGCGGCCGCGCGCCCCGTCCGGTACCTCGACTACCTGCGCTGGCGCGGCCTGCTCGACCGGGCCGGCCCCCGCCGCCCCGACCCGGCCGTGGCCAGCGCCCCGGCCAGCGCCCGCAACCGCGGCTGGAAGTTCGCCCTGCAGGCATCGCGGTGCGGCGCGTGCGGCGCCGTCCAGGCCCCGCCCCAGCGGGTCTGCGTGCGGTGCGCGGCCGTCGACCGGGGCAAGCCGGAGCCGCTCGCCGACGCCGGCGGGACGATCGCCACGTTCAGCGTCGACCGGCTCGCGTTCAGCCTCAACCCGCCCGTGGTCGCCGCGGTCGTCGACTTCGACGGCGGCGGGCGCCTCGAGATGGAGCTCACCGACGCCGACGTGACCCGGCTGCGGGTCGGCGGCCGGGTCCGGATGGTGTTCCGCCGCCGGCACTCCAGCGGCGGGGTCCACAACTACGCCTGGAAGGCCACACAGGATGACTAGCCGCGGGATCCGGGACAAGGTCGCGATCGTCGGGATGGGCTGCACCCGCTTCGGCGAGCTGTGGGAACGCTCCACCGGCGACCTGCTCGTCGAGGCGGCCACCGGCTGCCTCGACAGCGCCGGGGTGCAACCGTCCGATGTGGACGCGTACTGGCTCGGCACGATGGACTCCGGCTACGCCGGGCTCACCCTGTCCACCGCGCTCAAGACCGACTACCGGCCGGTCACCCGGGTCGAGAACCTGTGCGCGACCGGCTCGGAGGCGCTGCGCAACGCCTGCTACGCGGTGGCCTCCGGCGCCTACGACACCGCGATGGCGATCGGCGTGGAGAAGCTCAAGGACTCCGGCTACTCCGGGCTGGTCCGCCGCGACCCGCCCGACGACGGCTCGGCCGTGGAGACCAGCGCCCCGGCCGCGTTCTCCTACCTCGCCCCGGCCTACGCCGCCGCGTACGGCCTCGACGACGCCACCATGCGCAAGGTGCTCACCCACATCGCGGTGAAGAACCACGCCAACGGGGCGCTCAACCCGCGGGCCCAGTTCCGCACCCCGGTCACCGCCGCCACCGTGGACAACGCGCCGCTGGTGGCCGGCAGCCTCGGGGTGTTCGACTGCTCCGGCGTGGCCGACGGCGCCGCCGCCGCGCTCGTCGTGCGGGCCGAGGACGCGCACAAGTACACCGCCGACCCGCTCTACGTGAAGGCCCTGGCGGTCGCCAGCGGCCGGGGCGACGCCGCCCTGGACGACCGGGTCTCGTTCACCTCGTTCCCGGAGGTGGTGCGCTGCGCCGAGGACGCCTACCGGCAGGCCGGGATCACCGACCCGCGGACCCAGCTCTCCCTCGCCGAGGTGCACGACTGCTTCACCCCGACCGAGCTGGTGCTCATGGAGGACCTCGGCTTCTCGGCCCGCGGTGAGGGCTGGCGGGACGTGCTCGACGGGGCGTTCGACCGCGACGGCCGGCTGCCGGTCAACGTCGACGGCGGGCTCAAGGCGTTCGGGCACCCGGTCGGCGCCAGCGGGCTGCGGATGCTCTTCGAGTGCTGGCTGCAAATGCGCGGCGAGGCCGGGGAGCGGCAGCTGGCCAGACCCGGGCTCGGCCTGACCCACAACCTGGGCGGCCGGCCGGGCAAGTGCGTCTCGTTCATCGGCATCGTGGGGAGCGAACTCTCGTGAGTGCACAGCGTGTTGCGGTGGTCACCGGGGCCGGCAACGGGATCGGGGCCGAGGTGGCGACCGCCCTGGCCGCGGACGGGTTCGCCGTCGTGGTGGCCGACCTCGGGGCCGACCTGGCCGGCACCACCCGCGACGAGGCCGCCGCCACCCGCACCGTCGAGCGCATCCGCGCGGCCGGCGGCACGGCGACGGCCGCGTTCGCCGACGTCGGCGACTTCGAGCAGGCCAGGGGCATCATCGACACCGCCGTCGGCGAGTTCGGCCGGCTCGACGTGCTCATCAACGCGGCCGGCATCGTCCGCGACAAGATGATCTTCAACCTGGGCGAGGACGAGTGGGACGCGGTCATCCGGGTCCACCTCAAGGGCGCCTACAACACCGCCCACCACGCCTCGCGCTGGTGGCGGGCGAACCGGGGCGGCGACTACCGGCTCATCAACATCGTCTCCGGGGCGGGCATGTTCGGCGCGCCCGGCCAGCCGAACTACGCGGCGGCCAAGATGGGCGTCCTCGGCCTGACGCTGTCCTGCGCCAACGCCCTCAAGCGCTACGGGGTGACCTCGGTCGCCGTCTGGCCCAGCGCCACGACCCGGATGACCTCGACGGTACCGGCCGATCGCGCGGGCCAGCTCGGCCTGCGCGTCGACGACGAGATGGATCCGGCGAACGTGGCCCCCGGACTGGTGTATCTGGCCCGGCCGGACCGCGCCTGGCTCAACGGGCAGACCGTCGGGTTTCGCGGGTACCGCCTGGTGCTCTACTCCGGGTTCGAGGTCAGCCGGGAGATCGTCGGGACCGCGCCCTGGACCGCCGACAGCGCCGCCACGGCCATCGAGCAGACCTTCCGCCCGGCCATCGAGCGCCGCGGCCTCTTCGACGCGCAGGCGAGCTGATGGCCCGCGCCGCCGCCGTCGTCGGCATCTACGAGCACCCGGACCGGCTCTGCCCGAACCACAGCGCGATGCAGCTGCAGGCGATCGCCGCCCGCGGGGCGCTGCGCGACGCCGGGCTCAGACCGTCCGATGTGGACGCGCTGTTCGACGCGCTCGACGGCGGGCTGTCCAGCCGGCTGGCGATGGCGGAGTACCTCGGGCTGCGGCCGTACGTCATCGACACGACCATGGTCGGCGGGGCGTCGTTCGAGTTCCACGTCGCCCACGCCCGCAACGCGATCCTGGCCGGCAAGTGCGACGTGGCCCTGCTGACCTACGGCGCGGTCAACCGCAGCGCGGCGAAGCGGATCGGCACCGGCGCCCCGCCCTCCTACGGCGGGGAGAACCCGGCCGAGAACATGGAGGCGCCGTGGGGCACCACGCTCATCGCCAACTACGCGATGGTCGCCATGCGGCACATGCACCAGTACGGCACCACCGAGGCGCAACTGGCCGAGATCGCGGTCGCCACCCGGGCCCACGCGGTGCGCAACCCGGACGCGGTGGCGGCGATGAAGGCGCTCAAGTTCGCCGACACCGACGAGCTCACCGTGGCCGACGTGCTCGCCTCCCCCGTCGTGGCCGACCCGCTGCACAAGTTCGAGTGCTGCATGGTCTCCGACGGGGCCGGCGCGATCGTGCTGGCCGCCGACCACGTGGCGGCCGGCACCCGCAAGCCGCCCGTCTGGGTGCTCGGGACGGGTGAGGCGGTGAAGTACACGACGAACGACGGCGACCTGACGCGAACCGCGGCCGCGCAGTCCGGCCCGGCCGCCTTCGCCGAGGCCGGGGTCACACCGTCCGATGTGGACATCGCGATGATCTACGACTCGTTCACCATCACCGTGCTGACCGTCCTGGAGGACCTCGGCTTCTGCGCCAAGGGCGAGGGCGGCGCCTACGCCGAGGGCGGGCGGCTGCGCTTCGACCGGCCGGGCGGCCCGGCGCTCAACACCGACGGCGGCGGGCTGTTCTCCAACCATCCCGGCATGCGCGGGATCTTCCTGCTCATCGAGGCGGTACGGCAGCTGCGCGGCGAGTCCACGGCCCAGGTCCCCGGCGCCGCCCTGGCCGTCGCGCACGGGAACGGCGGGATGCTGGCCAGCCGGCACGCGGGCGGCACCGTGGTGCTCGGGAAGGAGCGGGGATGAGCGACTTCGCCGACGGGCTGGTGCCCGCGCCGATCGACCGGGACACCGAGCCGTTCTGGCTGGCGGCCCTCGATCGGCGGCTCACGTACCAGACCTGCGACGACTGCGGGCACGTGGTCTTCTTCCCGCGGCGGCACTGCCCGTCCTGCCTGTCTCCGGAGCTCTCGTGGCACGACTCGGCGGGCCGGGGGTCGGTGTACACGTACTCGATCGTGCGGGCCAGCCGGGATCCGCGGTTCGTGGAGCGGGTGCCGTACTGCGTGGCCTGGATCGACCTGGCCGAGGGGTTCCGGATGATGTCCAACGTCGTGGACACCGCGGACGTCCGGGTCGGGATGGCGGTCGAGGTGGCGTGGCGGCGGTCCGGGTCCTGGCTGCTGCCGGTCTTCGCTCCGGTCGGGGGCGGCGATGGGTGAGCCGCTGGCTTCCTTGGAGCTGGTCGTCGACGCGGTGAAGGTGCGGGAGCTGGCGCATGCGCTGCGGGCCGATCCGGCCGTGGTGCCGCCCACGTACTCCGTCGTCGCCGCGTTCTCCGGGCGGTCGCCGAACGAGTACATCATCGCGGCCGCCGGGCTCGATCAGCGGCGGGTGCTGCTGGGCGAGATGGCCTGGACGTTTTTTCATGAGGTGCGCCTTGGCCAGGTGTTGCACGGGACCGTTGAGCTGCTCTCGCGCACTTCGCGGACCGGGCGGCGGGGCGGCACCATGGTCCTCGCCCATGGTGTGACGACCTGGCGGGACGCCTCTGGCTCCGTGGTGCAGCGCTGCGAGGCGACGCTCATCGAGCCTGCGGCGTCAGCTTCGCGCGCCGCCGTCGTGGCCGACATTTCGAACAATTCGGATGGGCTGCGGCTCTCCCGGACGGACATCGTGCGGTATGCGGGAGCCGCCGGGGACTTCAACCCCGTGCACCACGACGAGCCCTATGCGGCCGGACTCGGGTATCCGAGCGTGTTCGCGATGGGGCTGCTGCCCGGCGGGATCCTGGCCGCCGAGGCGGTCGCGCTGCTGAGTCCGGCCGCCGCCGGCCGCGTGGCGATCCGGTTCGGCGGGATCACCTGGCCTGACGTGCCGTACCGGCGAAGGGTCCTGGATCTTCCGGACGGCGGCGTCGAGCTCTCGCTGCTCGCGCCCGACGGCTCGCAGGTGGTGCGGGTGCAGGCGGTTCCCCGTGGATCGGAGGGTTCCTGATGGATTTCGCGTACTCCGAGGAGCAGGAGGCCTGGCGGGAGACGGTCGCCGCGTTCCTGGACAAGCACGCCGCGCTCGCCGTCACCCGGGAGGACGGGTTCGACTCCGGCGAGCTGTGGCGGCGGATGGGCGCGCTGGGCCTGCACGGGCTGCACATCGCCGAGCAGGACGGCGGCCAGGGCTTCGGGCTCGAGGAGCTGGCCATCGTGGCCGAGGAGATGGGGGCGCGGGTCCTCGGCTCGCCCTATCTCGCCTCGACCGGGCTGACCGGCACGCTGCTGAGCCGCCTGTCGTCGGACCTGCTCCCCTGGGTTGCCGGCGGGGAGCGGATCGCCACGACGGCGCTGTGGGAGCCGGGGCACGGCTGGGCCGACGACGCCGGCGGGGTGACGGGCCTGCCGCTCAACGGGACCAAGGTGCTCGTGCCGTTCGGGTCCGCGGCCGACGTGGTGGTGGTCAGTTGCCGCCTCGACGGGGAGCTCGCGCTGGCCGCGGTCGACGCCTCCGACGTGACCTGGTCCCCCGTGACGAGTCTCGACCTGACCGCGCGGTACGCGACCCTCGAACTGCGGGACGCCCCGGCCACCGTCCTCGCCACCGGTGCCGCCGCGCGGGCGGCGCTCGACCGGGCCACCGAGGTCATGCGGACGCTGCTCGCGGCCGAGATGATCGGCGGGGCGCGGGCGTGCCTGAGCGCGGCGGTGGCGTACGCGAAGGAACGCCACCAGTTCGGCAAGCCGATCGGCTCGTTCCAGGCGATCAAGCACCTGTGCGCCGACATGCTCGCCGAGCTCGAACTGGCCCGCTCGGCCACGCTCTTCGCGGTCTGGGCGGTGCAGGCCGGCGACCCGCGCGCCGCGATGGCGGTCAGCGCGGCCAAGGCCCTCGCGGGTGAGGCGTACCTGTTCATCGCCGACGCCGCCCTGCACGTGCACGGCGGCATGGGCTTCACCTGGGAGCACGAGGCCCACCTGCACCTGCGCCGGGCCCGTTCGTCGAGCCTGCTGTTCGGCGACGCCCGGCACCACCGCGAGCGCTTCCTGCGGCTGGCCGGCTTCGGCCCCGGAACTGCTGCGGCAAGTCCAGAACCCCTCACCTCGAAAGGAACCCCGTGACCACACTCACGCCCGCCGAGCTCACCCCAGCCATCGAGGGCCAGTACTTCAGCCCCAAGATGCAGTGGTGGTGCGCCCACGCCGACCTCGTCGACAGCGACGGCACCGACTGGTCGTTCTACTTCTGGCCGGCGCTCGGCTCGCTGGACGAGGCCTGGATCGCCACCCTGTACACGGGCGACGAGGTCGTCGACCTCACCGAGATCCACCTGCCCCTCGGCTCGCTCAAGGCGGCCCGCGAGGGGGTGGACGTGACGTTCGGCTCGCAGTACATCCGCGGCACCTATCCCGACTACGAGATCTCCGTCGAGGGCGAGCACAACGGCGAGCCGGTGTCGCTGCGGCTGTCGATGAAGGCGAACATGCCGGCCTTCACCGCGATCCCCAACCTGCGCGGCATCACCTGGCACTACGTCCCCCAGTTCGAGGTCACCGGCGCGGTCAGCCGGGCCGGCACGACGAAGGACGTCACCGGCCGGGGGTACCTCGAGCGCCGCCGCGGCCGCTTCTGGGCCCCCGGCGTGGCCCGCGGCATCTGGGAGAGCATCCCGGCCGCCTCCTCCGGCGGCCTGAGCGTGCCGCTGTTCTACAAGGTGTGGCGCGACGACGGCTCGATCCAGCTGCAGACCCTGACCTTCACCGTCGACGGCAAGGAACTGGTCGACTTCGGCGACGTCGAGGTCGATATCCTGGAGACGGCGAAGCTGCCCGGGTTCGAGGACATCGACCACCCGATGCGGTTCCGCCTACGGGCCGAGGGCGACGGTGGCCAGGCAGAGCTGGAAGTCGTCAGATCACCGCACCGACTTATGATGCGGAACTACTTCATCGACCCGGATCCGGATGCGGCGTTCGCAGGCTTCTACGGACCGGGGCAGACGACCGGCACCATCACGTATCGGGGAGAGACTCACGTTGTCCAGAGCCGGAGCTTCGGAAGTGCCCTTTTCTTCAGCCGCCGCTCCCGCTGAGCCCCGCCGTCCGGCCCCGCGCACGGGGCCGGACCCCGCGGTGCGGCTCGACCGGGACCGCCGCCCCCCGAAGGCGTCGGTGATGGTCGCCGCCCAGCTCCGGGCCCAGATCCTCGGCCACGGCCTCACCCCCGGCAGCCCCCTGCCCTCCGAGGCCCAGCTGATCAACGACACCGGCCTCGGCCGCGCCACGATCCGCGAGGCCCTACGCCTGCTGGAGGCCGAGGGCCTCATCGCCATCAAGCGCGGCCCGCAGGGCGGCGTGACGGTACGCCGCCCCGACCTGTCCGGCCTGAGCCGCTCCCTGGCCCCGTTCCTCACCCTGTCCGAGGCCCCCCTGCGCGACCTGTTCGTCTTCCGCAAGGCCGTCGAACCCCAGGCCGCGTCCCTGGCCGCCGCGAACGCCTCCGACGCCCAGCGCGAGCGGCTGCTGCAGCTGGCGGGCCACGACCCGCACGCGGGGTACGCGAACGAGATCGCCTTCCACCAGCTCGTGGCCGAATGCGCGGGCAACGAACTGATGCGCGTCCTGCTGGTCGTCCCGTACGACCTGCTGCGCCTGCACCTGGACGTGGAGGACATCTCGTCGGACGACGTCTCGGAGGCCAACGGCGCGCATGCGGCGATCGCGAAGTTCATCGCCGCGGGCGACGAGCCCCGCGCCGGCCGGGCGATGCTCAAGCACCTGGAGAGCTTCGAGGACATGATGCAGCGGCACAACCGCCTCGACCAGCCGATCGTCCCGCGCGAACGCTGGCTGCGCGACCCGGGCACCCTCCAGGCCGCCTTCTTCGGCGACTACGGCGACGACTGAGCTGTGTTGCCGCGGGCTCACCACCACCGAAGGCCCTCGAGCAGCCGGAGCAGTCGCGCGAACGGCTCCGGCGAGGGCGTCAGGAGCACCGCCGCGACCAGGACCAGAACCGTGATCAGAACCACGGCGACCCATACGTTGATATGCAGATCAAGTCCGCGCGTATTTCCTGATTTCCTGCGCCTCGGGTCTGCCACTTCGGCCGCCCTTCGTCGTTTGCATGGATGACGTCGCCCGCTCAACGAGCCGGCCGGCGGGAAAACACCCCGCCGGACAAATGCGGACAGCGTTGTAAAACGGGACAGTTTTGGACACGAAATGTGTCGCCGGAGAGCCGGTCCGCCTCGTTGAGCCAGTTCGTCGAACACTCGCGCATCGGACCGGAGGAGGGGGCGGGTGGCATCGAAGCATGCCGGCGAACAACCGCCCGGCGTGGAGCTCATGGGGAAGATCAAGCGGCTCTACCTCGACGCGAACAGCCCGTCCACGCGGGTGCTGGAGAAGTGCATGGACCAGATCCAGCGGGACTGGAAGTCCTCTCGCGGCCGGCATTCCCGTCCGTGGCACAGCGGCGGGCCGATCGCGATGGGCAAGTCCTCGATCAATGCGCTCCTGAACGGCGGCACGATTCCCACGACGTGGGGAAAGGTGCAATGTCTCGTCTATGCCCTCGGCGTCGGCGATCCGGCCGTCGAGGAGGACCTGTGCCGGCTCTGGCGACTGTGGCTGGAGGGCCGCCGGCCGCGCCCGGATGCCGCTGAGGCCGAGGTCACCGCGGAGCACGGCGCGGCGGTCTCGCGGGCCGTCGCCCTGCAGGGGCTGCGCCGGCAGGTCGTCGAGGTGGCCCGCGCCGGCGGCGCACGTGGCTGGGAGCACGGCGTGCATCGGCTCGTCGAACTGGAGCGGGACCTCGGCGACGACCTGGCGGCCGAGCCGGCGCTCGCCGCCCTGCTGCTGATCGCCCGGGCCGACCTGCAGGTGCTCGGTGGCGACTGGCCGGGCGCGCGCGGAAGCCTCGCCGCGCTCGGGCGCGTGCCGGAGGCCGAGCTCGCGACGGCCGGCACCGACCACTGCGGGGTCCGGATCCGCCAGGCGCTGATCTGCGTGGCCGCGCGGCAGCACGACGAGGCCCGGCACCTGGCCGGGAAGGTCCGGGCGCTCGGCCTGCCGGAGCACCGGTGGGACGAGACCGGCGTCCTCGACCGGCTGGTCGCGCTCGCGAACCGGACCGACCGGCCGGGCGGGGTCCGGGTGCAGCAGGTGCCGCCGGCGTGCACGGCCGCCGGCGCGATCGACTGGGTCGCGATCGACAGCGTCGGCGACTTCGCCGCGTTCACGGCCGGCCTGGTGCTCGGCGCCGACGCGCATCGGCGGCGGAGCGGGGAGGGTTCGGAGCTCGCCCTGGTCGCGATGCTCAACCTGAGCCTGGCGCAGCGGGCGGTGCCCGAGTGGGCCGACTGGTTCGAGGACGGGCGCCGGGCGCTGCTGCGGGCGGTGCACGGCGCCGCGGACGGACGGCCCGCCGTCGGCGAGATCTGGCGCTGCGCGCTGTCGCACCTCGGCCTGCCGGCCCCGGCCCGCGTGGCCGAACTGCGCAACCTGCGCGACCACCTGGACGGCTGCGGGCGGCTCCAGGCGTGCCACGCGGTGTGGCACGAGCTCGTCCTCGAACTGGAACGCGCCGGCGAGCGCGCGACGGCCGACGCCGAACGGCTCGGGCTGCTGACCGCGATCAAGCGCACCCAGGTCGGGTGCCGGCAGCTGGCGGCGAAGCTGAACCGCCCGGCGCCGGGCAGCCCGGCCCGGGTCCCGGCGGGCTGAGCAGCGCCCTCGGCACGGGCGTACGATCATGGACGGCCGCCACCGACCGGTTGGACCTCACCGTGGATCGCCGCAGCGTCTGGGAGCTCGTGGTCGCGGGCCGTGCCGGGGCCGTGACGGTTGCCGAGATCCGGTGCCCGGCGGGGGCCTGCTATCGGCCGATGCGCCTGGTGCGGCTGGTGCGCCCCGACGACCGTGAGCTGTACGAGATCGACGTGCTCGTCGCCGGCCACGTCGTCGTGGAGCAGCTGGGCCGCCGGGCGCTGCTGGGCCCCGGCGACATCGGCTTCGTCGACCCGGCCCGCCCCGTGCGGTACCGGCACGACGGCACGCGGCACGTCACCGTGCTGTTCCCGCGCCGGATGCTCCCGCTGGGCCCCGGCGCGGCGGCCGCCCTGCTCGGCACCCGCCTGCCCGGCGACCACGGCGTCGGCGCGCTGCTGTCCACGATGGCCCGCCAGCTCCCGAGGCACCTCGACGACCTGCACGGCGACGCGGCCCGGCTCGGGGCCGCGCTCGTCGACCTCGTGGCCATGGCCCTGCGCGCCGAACTGACCGGCGGCGAGCCGAGCGCGCCCGGCGGCACCGCCGAGGCCCTGCTCGGCGACGTCTACGCGTTCATCGACACCCACCTCGGCGAGCGCGACCTCGACCCGCCGCTGATCGCCGCCGCCCACCACGTCTCGCTGCGGTACCTCCACAAGCTCTTCCAGTCCCAGGGCACCACGGTCGCCGGCTGGGTCCGCCGGCGCCGCCTGGAGCGCTGCCGCTCCGACCTGCTCGACCCGGGCCTGCGCGGGCTGACGGTGGGGGCCGTCGCGGCGCGCTGGGGCCTGCCGAACGCCGCCCACTTCAGCCGCGCGTTCAAGGCCGAGTTCGGGGTGGCCCCGGCGCAGTACCGCGAGATCGCCCTCAGCGGGTGCGAACCCATCGCGCCGCCGGAACCGGCCCGTGCACCCGCGCCCGAAGCGGATCGGCCGGGTCGTAGCTGACCGTCACCAGCTCGCCCGCGACCCCTTCGCCCGGCGACGAGGTCTCGGTGAGCACCCGCCGGTCGCCGGGGACGTCGAAGCAGACGACGGGGAACGGGCGGTACCGACGGCGAATTCGGGCCGGCCCGCGCAGGCGCACCGCCGTCACCAGCGCCGTGGCCTCGGCCTCCCCCGCCGCCCCCATCGGCGGCGCCGGCGCCCGCACGACCGACTCACTCACCACGTCGACATCGACCGGCGCGAACGTGTTCAGCGCCGCCATGAGCCGCGGCCCAGCGATCCGCCCGGGCTCGAAGTGCCCGACGACGTGCGGATCCCCGGGCCGCGCGGGGTCGTAGATCACGCCGGGGACGCCCCGCGGCAGAGGCACCCCGTCGCGGAGACAGAGCCCGATGTCGGTACCCCCACCGAGCACCAGCCGCCGGATCGACTCCCACGGCACCGCGGCCCTCCCGATCCGCACCCCGGCCGTCTCGATCACGAGCGCGGGCGCCAGGCGGCCGCGGCGCCCGACGTACACCGCCGCGAGGCCGAACAGCACCGCGATCCCGCCGATGAGCACCGGATCGCCGCCGTCGCCCGCCGCGAAGCTGAGGACGGCCGCCGCGACCAGCAGCACCGGCGTGAGCCGCCGCCCCAACGCCCGCCACCGCCGCCCAGGACTGGCCGGCACGACGTACCGCTGCTGCTTCATGTTCTTGATGCTCACCCCGGCCGCCGCCGGCGCTGCCAGGCGGCGCCCGACCGGTGCACGGCGGGAGCACGGGCGTGCACGGACCGGCAAGCCCGTGCCGTTGGGGTGCCTGCACCCGGTCGTGCGCGGAGGGGGCACGCCGCCCCCTCCGCGCTGGGCGGTCAGTAGCCGATCGCCGCGGCCGCGGTGTTCTTGAGCTCGGTGGCCGTGGAGGCGGCGGCATACAGGTTGGCGGCGGCGCGCGGCGTCGAGCGGAACAGGATGCCGTACAGCGTCACGGCGTCCATGTAGATCGCGGCGTCGTTCGGGTGCTTGCCGTCGGCCACGATCAGGTACGACGTGCCGTGGGCCGCGATCTCCGTCTCGAACGTCTCGCTGATCGGGGCCAGCAGGTTCGGCGTCGCGAAGCTCGTCGACAGCGCGGCGTAGTTGGTGTCGATCGCCGTCACGTTGGCGGCGCGCGACGGGAACGGAGCCGGGTCGACGAGGGCCCAGTTCTTGAACAGCACCACCTTGCCGCCCGGCTTCAGCGAGCGGACGAGCGCCGGGCCGTACGTGGTGAGCAGCGTCGACCTGGCCGAGTCGGGGCTGGTCGCGACCAGGGTGCTGTACTCCTGCAGGACGATGTAGTCGTACTTCGTCGCGCCGCTCAGGGCGGTCGCGACCTCGCCGCCGTTCCAGGTCTGCTGCAGCGTGTTGCCGAAGTGGATGACCTCGGTGACGGTCAGCGCGCGGCCGGCCGACGTCGCCAGGTGCTTGACCACCGCGGGCGTGTCCTCGCCCGTGGCGGCGGTCGGCGTGCCGATCAGGCTGTTGCCCACGAACAGGACGCTCAGCGCGGGCTGGGTCACCGCCGTCGCGGAGACGGTGAAGTGCAAGGTCAAGGGCGCGCCGATGGTACCGCCGGCAGCGTTCGCCGCCCCGTACGGCTGGACGGTCAGGGTGTAGGTGTCGGCGGCGACGAGCAGCGGGCAGTCGACGTAGTCGTTGCACAGGAAGTACGGCGCGGTGTTCTCGGTGCGCGAGTAGGACGTGCCCTTGGCGCCCGTCAGGGTGAACGCCACGCTGCCCGCCGACGTGCCGGCGGCCAGGGTCGCCTGCAGGCTCAGGTTGCGGTTGGCCAGCCTGGTCAGGTCGATGACGTCGCCCTCGACGAGCGGGCTGAGGCCCAGGATCGGCTTGTGGGTCGCGTCGTTCACCACCGCGACGCTGTTGACCGCCGTGGCCGTGCCGGTCGCGGCCGGGCCGTAGACCTGGAACTCCCACATCGAGTACCCGTACGCGGGCAGGGCGCGGGTGGTCAGGTCCAGTTTCACGTAGCGGGCGGTGCCGGCGACGGTCAGGCTCTGCTGGCCGCCGGTGCCGGTCGTGGTCTGGTACGCCGTGGTCCACGCCGTGCCGTTGGTCGACAGGGAGACGGTGAAGGCCTTGGCGTACGCGTTCTCCCAGGTGATGGCGACGCGGTTCACGGTCTGGGCCGACCCGAGGTCGACCTGGAACCACGCCGTGGCCGTGAACGCGCTGGCCCAGCGGGTGCCGGTGTTGCCGTCGACGGCGTTCCCGGGCGGCAGCCCGGCACTCTCGTTCGACGACGCGGTGGCCGGCTTGTTCAGGGACAACACGGTGTCGGTGGCCGCACCGGCACTCGGCGCGACCACGGCGACCCAGGTCGCGAGCACGACGAGCAGCCCGGCGGCGGCGGTCGCGACACGGCTGGCGGACAGTGTCATGACAACTCCTCGAAGGGGGTTCGGAGAGCGCTCTCTCCGCCGCTGAGTGTCACGATCCGCACGAAACCGCGTCAAGGGGGAGAGCGCTCTCCACAATGAACAAAAGTCGGCAGCGCTCCAGCAGCGCCGCCGCCACGGCCGCACCGCCTGCCACTGATCGGTCACTGCGGCAGGGGCACGCCGAGGACGAGGGCGGCGCGGCGGGCGGTGAGTTCGTCCACCTCGACGAGTTCCTGGCCGGGGCCCGTGATCCGCAGTTCGCGCCAGGCGCCGATCGCCGTCGGTTCGCTGTAGCCGCGCTCGGCCGCGAACAGGACGTACCAGGTCGAGGCGCTCGGCGCCGGCAGCTCGAACGGCAGCGGTTCCGAAGCGGCGCGGGTCAGCCACAGCGACTCCGGGGACGGCTCCCACGGCAGGCCGAGGGCGGGGACGCCGATCGCCAGGCTGGGCGCGTCCGGGACCACGTAGCGGTACTGCAAGCCGTCCACAGCCCCGCCCGCCGCCTCCAGCGCGCCGAGGATCGTGGTCACGGCGGCGCGGCGGGCGGGTTCGCTGTCCTTCGCGTACGTCTCGCGGGCCAGGATGCCGCCGTCGCCCCAGGCCTCGCCCATCTGCTCGCGCTCGTTCCAGTGCTGGAAGTAGGCGCCGCGGGTGCCGTCGGTCAGGTTGAGCGGGACCCGGCGCAGCAGCTGCGGCAGCCAGGTGGTCAGGCGGTCGGCGAGCTCGGCCCAGTCCGCCGGGGGCGGGGTCGGCGTGTTCGGTCGCATCCGCTTGCCCGGGGCGCGGCGCCAGCAGGCCAGGGAGGCGCCGTTGACGTCCCACGTGACGCTGATCAGGTGGCCCTCGCGGTGCCAGTAGCTGCCCTCCCAGCTGGGCAGGCCGGCCATCTCGGTGTCGGGCGGGCCGCCGAGGTGCGCGGCGATCGCGTCGCGGGTGCGGCGGTAGAGGTCCTGGCGCAGCCACATCGGCGGGGCGTCGCCGCGGTGGTCGGCGGGGTACCAGAAGTGCAGGTCGATCTCCAGCCGATTGACCTCCGCCGGGTTGTCGGCCTGAACGTTGGGCCACCAGCTGCGCGGGGACCGCTCCGCGTACTTGCCGCTCGGGCGCCGCCAGCCGCCGCGCTCGGCCGCCTCGGCCAGGGTGAACGGGGTCTCCCAGGGCAGCGCGGTCACCTCGTCCAGCCAGGCGCGGACGTCCGCGGCGGGGCGGGTGTCCCAGTAGTCGTCGTCGAACAGCTGATCCTCGGTGCCGGCCATCGCGCCAGCCTAGAGGTCGGATTCGCGTCCGTGGGGGCGGCCGGACGGCACCCTGAAGTGGCCCTCGCCTTCCACCGCGTGGTGAACCTGACCGCCCCGCCGGAGCGGCTGTTCGCCCTGGCTTTGCTGCGTCGGGTGCGCTGCGTGACCCCCGGCACGGGGTCGCATCGAAGCGAATGAACCCGTAGCCTCGGCCGCGTGAGCATCTCCGGAAGAGCGCAGGTTCCCGGTGGAGGCAATACCGGTAAAGCGCCGGTGAGCGGCCGGGCAACGGTCGGCAGCGCCGCCGTCGGCAGCGCCTCGGTGGTCGGCAGCGCCGCTGTAGGCAGCGCCTCGGTCGGCAGCGCCGCGGTCGGGAGTGCCTCGGTGACCGGGCGCGCCGCTGTCGGGGGAGCACCAAGAACCGGCGGACCCGGACCCGGCCCCGGACCCGGCAAGGGCGGGCGCCATCCCGTGGCAAGAGCGAAGAAACGCCGGCGAAGAAACATCCTCATCGCCTCGATCGCCGCGTTCATCATGATCGCCGGCGTCGGCATGGTCGCCGGGACGTACTACTTCGACCAGGTCGCGCTGCCGGACGACATCACGCTGGACCAGTCGACCACGATCTTCTACAGCGACGGGCAGACCCCGATGGCGCGCATCGGGGAGAACCGCACGGTGCTGCCGTTCGACCAGATCCCCAAGGACATGCAGCACGCGATCGTGGCCGCCGAGGACAACACGTTCTACACGAACGACGGCGTGGACTACAAGGGCGTCGTGCGGGCCGCCTGGAACAACGTGAGCGGCGGGGACCGGCAGGGCGCGTCCACGATCAGCCAGCAGTACGCGCGGCGCTGGGCCGAGCTCGAGGGCGTCACCTACGCCCGCAAGGTGCGCGAGGCCGTCATCGCGCTCAAGCTCAACCAGCAGTACTCCAAGGACGAGATCATGGCGATGTACCTCAACATCGTCTACTTCGGCCGCGGCGCCTACGGGATCGAGGCGGCGTCCCAGGCGTACTTCGCCAAGCCCGCCAAGGACCTCAAGACCAACGAGGCCATGCTGCTGGCCTGCCTCGTCAAGGACCCCGAGGGCGGCGGCAAGGGCAGCCCCTACGACCCCAACATCGACAAGGCGTCGGCCGAGAAGCGGTTCAACTACGTGCGCGACCAGATGATCGGCCTGAACTTCGTGCCCGCGGCCGAGGCGGCCGAGCGGATGAAGTTCCCGGACAACGTGATCACCCCGGCGGCGGCACGGGAGCGCTCGGCCGCCGCGCAGAACCTCGGCAAGCCCGAGGGCCTGATCGTGCACCACGTGCTCGGCGAGGTGGCGACGCTGACCGACCCGCGCACCGGGCAGCTGCTCTACGAGGACGTCGACAACGCGGGCAAGAAGAACTTCTCCAAGGTCACCAACGGCGGGCTGAAGATCGTCTCCACGATCGACAAGGACATGCAGCCGATCGCGGTGCGCGAGGCCAGCCGCAACAAGGACTCGAACATGAACAACCAGCCCGCCAACCTGCAGGCCGCGCTGGTGGCCGTGGAGCCGGGCAACGGCGGGGTCAAGGCGTACTACGGCGGCGACTCCGGCAACGGCTGCGACTACGCGAGCTACTACATCGACCCGGTGCTCGGCAAGGGCGGCGAGAGCTGCGGCGGCGGGCACCCGCCGGGGTCCACGTTCAAGGTGTACACCCTGGCGACCGCGCTCATGGCCGGCTACTCCATCGACTCGATGTGGAACGGCATCCCGCAGGACTTCCCGGGCCGTACCGCCGCCAAGAAGAACCAGGTCAAGAACGCGACGGAGGGCGTCGAGCCGAGGTGCAAGTCCGGCTCCGGCGCGTGGTGCACGCTGGAGGAGATCACCGTCCAGTCGCTCAACGTGCCGTTCTACGCGATCGCACTGCAGCTCGGGCCGGCCAAGGTGATCAACACGGCGCGCGCGGCCGGCATCCGGGACATGTGGGCGACCGAGGACGGCAAGGACGGGCCGCAGCGCAAGGACCTCACCAAGCTCAAGGGCGAGGACGTGGTGCCGAAGTTCTTCCAGGAGGAGGTCGGCTTCGGCCAGTACCCGATCACGGTCCTCGACCACGCCGGCGGCCTGGCCACCTTCGCGGCCCGCGGCACCTCGGTCCGGACGCACTTCCTCAAGGAGATCTGGCAGGGCGGGAAGAAGACCTACGGCGAGGTCATCAAGCCGCAGCGGATCCCGGGCTTCACCGAGCAGATGGCCGACAACATGGCCAAGGTGCTGCAGGGCGTGCCCGAGCACTACGGGCTGCGCTCGGCCAAGGGCTACCAGCTCGCCGGCAAGACCGGCACCTGGCAGCTGGGCAACACCACGGCCAACGCGCACGCCTGGATGGGCGGGTACGTGCCCTACGACCCGGGCAAGAAGTCGCCCGGCCTGGCCGCCGCGGTGTGGGTCGGCAACCAGAAGGACGAACAGCCGATCAAGGACAAGAACGGGGCCAACATCATCGGCGGCAAGCTGCCCGGCCCGATCTGGCGCGACTTCCTCAACGACGCCCTGGCCAAGGTGAACATGCCGAAGGTCAAGTTCCAGAACTCGCCGCTGACCGGGAACAAGGACGTCGGCACGGGCATCTCGCCGCAGCCGAGCACGGATCCCGGGTTCCCGCCGGGGCCCGGTGGCGGGCCGGGCGGCGGCGGGCAGGGCGGCGGGCCGGGACCCGGCAACACCGTCACCACGGTCCCGACCCGGCGCCGCTGACGTCACGCCCCGACTGGCCGCGGCACTCGCCACAGCGCCGCGGCCAGGGCGATCAGCCAGACGCACCACAGCACGTACCCGGCGAAGTTGGTCATGCTCGCGAAGGCCAGGCCGAGCGGGATCAGCACGCCGGTGGCGATCAGGGCCGCGGCCGCGTAGCCGGCGTACGCGAGCCACCGCCACGACGCCACCGCCCGCACGACGAGCACGGTGAAGGCGGCGGTCAGCGCGTAGCCGACGGTCTCCCCCAGCACCTCGCCCAGCCAGAAGTGCAGCTGCTCGAAGCGGTGCGTGTCGCCGGCGGCGCTGATCGACGGTACGAACAGGACCCAGCGGGACAGGCCGATCGCCTGCACCGCGGCGGCCGCGACGCCGAGGCCCGCGATCCACGCGCCGAGCCGCCCGCCCGCCCGCCGCCCGAGCGCGATGCCGATCGGGGCGAGCAGGACCGCCCCGACCACCAGGACGAGGAACCAGCCCACGACGGCCGGCTGATGCTCGCGGTACAGGCTGAGAATGTCGGCCGTCGGTTCCTTGAGGATCTGCGGGTATTCGAACACCGACCCGAGGGCGGTGAACCCGGCGATGGCGAGCGCGGCCGCGGCGGCCATGGCGAGGGCGGTCATCCGGTTGGTCATGAGGTCTCCTGGGTCCGGGCCCGGAACCACGCGACGGTGGCGTCCAGGGCGTCGTCGAGGGGGGTGGCGAGATTGCCGAACGCGGCGCGGAACCTGGAGTCGTCGACGACCCAGCGGCCGGTGAACTGGTAGAGCGTGTGCCGGTACTCGCGCAGGTCGGGCGAGAAGAGCCCGAGCAGGGCGAGCGCGACCGGGCCGGCGGCGACGGTACGGCCGCGGGCTCCTGCGCTTGTAAAGACGTGCTCGACGATCTGGCGGGTGGTGCGGGTCTCGGCGATCGGCAGGTGCCAGACCGCGCCGGCCGCCTCCGGGTGCGTGCCCAGGGCGACGAGTCCCGCGGCCACGTCCGGCGTGTAGGAGTAGCTGTGCGGCCGGTCCGGGTTCCCCATCACCTGGACCGTCCGGCCGGCCAGGGCACTGGCGAAGACGTTCGCGCCGAGCGCCGAGACCGTCGTGCCGGGCCCGAAGTAGTCCGACGCGCGCCCGATCGCGACCGCGACCCGCCCGGCCGCGTGCGCCGCGAGCAGCTCCTCGGTCATCGCGGCCCGGGTCGCCGCCTTGGCCGAGGTCGGGTTGGCCGGCAGCGACTCGGCGAGGTCGCGGTCGCCGGGCGGCCCGTACGCGTACAGGTTCTCCAGCACCACCAGCCGCGCCCCGGCCGCCTCCGCGCCGGCGAGCACGCCCCGCTGCAGCGGCGGGAACTGCTCGGGCCAGCGGGCGTAGCTGGTGGCGTTGAGGCAGCAGTACACCGCGTCGGCGCCCTTGCCGACCCGCCGGGTGAACTCCGGATCGGTGGCGTCTCCGCCGACCACCTCGGCGCCGGGGAGCGCGCCGCGGCCGCTGCGGTTGACCGCCACCACCTCGGCGCCGTCGCGCACCAGGCGCTCGGCGACCAGCCGGCCGATCTGGCCGGTGCCGAAGACGACGTGCCGGCTCATCGGCGGGCCCCGATCCAGGCGGCGAGCACGCTGTCCGGGTGCTCGGCGAGGTGGTCGCGGACGAAGGCGTCGCAGCGCTCGGCGTCGCCGTCGAGGTGGGCGCGGGCGATCGCGACCAGCTGCCGCTCGCGGGTGGTGGTCGCGGCCGCCGCGGCGCGGGTCAGCAGGTCGCCGGGTTCGGCCGCCAGCAGGGCCGCCACCACCAGCAGGGCCGGGGCGTCGGCGGCGGCGAGGCGGTGCAGCGCGGTCTCGGTGTCGTCGGGCGTGTCGTCGGGCATGGCGCTACTGTCGCGGAGGCCGCTGACGATGCGCTGACGCCCGGTTGACGCTGCCGTAGGCTGCGGCAATGCTGACCGTCGCGGTGCTCGGGCCGGTCGAGGCCCGCCGGGACGGGGAGCGGCTGGCGGTCCCGTCGGGCAAGACCACGGAGCTGCTCGTGCGGCTCGCGTTCGACGCCGGGCGGCCGGTGCGCGCCGAGCGGCTCCTCGACGAGCTGTGGGGCGGCGCCCGGACCGCCCGCAACACCCTGCAGGCCAAGGTCTCCCAGCTGCGCCGGGCGCTCGGCGACGCGGAGGCGGTGGCGAGCGGGCCGGACGGGTACACGCTGCGCATCGACCCCGACGGCGTCGACGCGCTGCGGGCCGTGCGGCTGGCCGACGCCGCGGGCGAGGCCCGGCGCGCCGGCGACCACGCGGCCGCCCACGCTCTCGCCGCCGAGGCCCTGGCGCTGTTCCGGGGCGAGCTCGACGGCGGCGACTGGATCGAGCCGCACCGGGTGCGCCTGGAGGAGGTGCGGCTCGGGCTGCTCGAGGACTCCTGCGCGGCCCGCGTCGAGGCCGGCACCGGCGGCGGCGAGCTGATCGGCGAGCTGGAGGCGCTGGTCCGCGACCACCCGCTGCGGGAGGGGCTGTGGCACTCGCTGGTCACGGCGCTGTACCGGGCGGGCCGCCAGGCCGACGCGCTCGCCGCCTGCGCGCGGGCGCGCACCGTCCTCGCCGACGAGCTCGGCCTCGACCCCGGCCCCGCCCTGCAGGCCCTGGAGGCGCGCATCCTGCAGCGCCCGTCGATCGGCAACCTGCCCGGCTTCGCCGCGCCGCTGGTCGGGCGGGCCGCGGACCTCGAAGCGCTGGCCGGCCTGGTGCGCGACCGGCGCCTCGTGACGGTCACCGGGACCGCGGGCGTCGGCAAGACCCGCCTGGCGATCGAGCTGGCCCGCGGCCTGGCCGCACCGGGCGGCGTCTGGCTCGTCCGGCTCGACGCCATCGACGATGCCGCGTTCGTACCGCACGTGGTCGCCGAAACCCTGCACGTCCCCGGCGGCGGGGCGGCCCTGGCCGAGCGCCTGGCCGCCGCCGAGACCGTCCTGGTGCTGGACAACTGCGAGCACGTGGCCGGCGCGGTCGCGGCGCTCGCCGCCCGGCTCCTGGACGCCGCGCCCCGGCTGCGGGTGCTCGCCACCAGCCAGGTCCCGCTCGGGCTGGACGGCGAGGCGCTCTACGTGCTCGAACCGTTCCCCCTGGCCGACTCGGTCGCGCTGTTCGCCGCCCGGGCCGCCGAGATCCGCCACCGGTTCGTCCTGGACCCCGCGACCGAGCAGGTCGTGGCCGAGGTGTGCCGGTCCCTGGACGGCCTGCCCCTCGCCATCGAGCTGGCGGCGGCGCGGGTCCGCTCGCTGTCGGTCCAGGAGATCGCCCGCCGCCTCGGCGACCGCTTCACGCTGCTGCGCGACCCCACCGGCCGCCGCCGCGCGCTCGCCGCCGCCATCACCTGGAGCTACGACCTGCTCTTCCCCGACGACCAGCGCGGCCTGTGGGCGCTCGCCGCGTTTCCCGGCGGGGCTCCCCTGCCCGGCGCGGAGCGTGTGCTGGTGGCCTTGGGAGTTCCCCCCGCAGCGGTACTCGATGTGGCCGATCGCCTCGTCGACCGCTCCCTGGCCACGCCCGAGATCGCCGCCGGCGGGGCGGTGCGCTACCGGCTCCTGGACAGCATCCGCACGTTCGCCCTCGACCGCCTGCAGGAGTCCGGCGCGGCGGCGGACGCCCAGCGGGCCCAGGCCGCCTGGTACGCCGAGACGGCCGCCTGGTGCGCCGCCACCGTCCGCGGCGCCGGCCAGCCCGACTGCGCCGCGTTCGTCCGGGCCGAGCGGGCCAACATCGACGCCGCGCTGGCCTGGTGCGCCGAGCACGACCCGCCGCTCGGCGCGCGGATCGCCAACGGCTTCGGCTGGACCTGGGTGGTCCTCGGCGACGGCGTGGCGGGCGCCGCCCGGGTCCGCGCCGCCCTCGTTCCCGACCCCCGCGAGCGGGCGACTGGGCTGCTGCTGGCCGGCTGGCTGGAGGCGTCCGCCGGGGACGTGGCGCGGGCCGCGGCGGATCTCGACGAGGCTTTCGTGCTCGCCGCCGACCTGGACGACGACCGGTTGCGCGCCGACGTCGAGCGGCACCGCGCGTTCCTGCACATCCAGGAGGGCCGCCCGCACGACGTGCTCGAGGCGGCGGAGGCGAGCCTGATCGAGTACCGGCGGCTCGGCCTGGCCTGGGAGACCGCGGCGAGCCTGCTGCTGGCCGAGTACGGCTCGATCATGCTCGGCGACACGGCCGGCGCGGCCCGGGCGGCCGGCGAGGCGGCGGCGCTGCTGGCCCCGATCGGCGACCCGTGGGGCACGCTGCACGCCGAGGCGATGCTGGGCGCGATCGCGCACGCCGAGCTCCGCTTCGCCGACGCCGCGGGCGCGCTGACCCGGGCCGCCGACGCCGCGGACCTGCTCGGCTTCCTCGGCCAGGCGGCGCTGCACCTGACCACGCTCGGGCGGGTCCAGCACCGGGCCGGCGACCCCACGGCCGCGACCGCCACCCTGCACCGGGCCATCGCGGCCGCCAACACCAGTGGCGACCTGCGCATCACGGCCACCGCCCGGCTGCACCTGGCCCGCATCCTGCGGACGTCCGGCTCTCGTGCCGAGGCCCGGGAACTGCTGCGGCAGAACGACCTCTGGTACCGCGCCGCGGGTGGCGGCGACGGGGCCCTGCTGACCCGCTGCCTGCTCGCCGGCTCGGTGCCCGAACTCGAGGCCGTCCTCGCGGAGGCCCGGGCCGCCGGCGACCGGGAGACGCAGGTGCACGCCCTCGACGCCCTCGCCCGGCGGGCCGAGGCCGACGCCCTCGCCGTGACCATCCCGCACCTGCTCGACGAGGCCGACCGGCTCAGGGCAGTTTGATCAGATCCGCCAGGACCGCGCCGTCGTCGGGCAGGCGGTGCGGCGCGGGGCTGTCGTAGACCACCAGGAGCCGGCGGTGCTCGGGCGGGCCGACCAGCGCGATGCCCTCGGCGTGGTCGTCGCCCTCGCCGTAGGGCAGGTCGAGCTCGCGGTGCAGCTGGTCGCCCCGCACCACCTGCGGGGCGGCGGCGCGGGCGGCGTGGTGCCAGCGGTACAGGCGGACCGGGCCGTCCAGGTCCATCGACGGGCCGGCGAGCAGCAGCAGGTCGTCGCCGTCCGGGCACATGTCGCGGATGCCGAGGCCGCCGAGGGCGAGGACGTGCTTGCGGTACCGGCGGCCGTCCTCGAACGGCCGCAGGCGCAGGCGCTGGGGCTCGTCCGGGTTGGTGTAGGGCCGCAGCTCCAGCACGATCGCCCAGCCGCGCAGCACCGGACCCCGCAGGCCGAGGTAGACGCGCTCGCCGTGGACCGCGATGCCCTCGATGTCCAGGCCGTTGTCCTTGCCGGGGATGGCCAGGAACGGGGCGAGATGCGGGTCGTCGGCCAGTTCGGCGCGCAGGTTGTCCGGTCCGCTCAGGATCGCCGCGTGGTGCGGGCCCTCTTCGGTGAGCATGGACGGTACCGGCGAAGGAACCCCGTCGATGTCGGCGATCGGCAGCCGGACCAGGATCTGCCGGTTGTCCTGCCCCTCGACCCGGCCGAGCCGTTTGAGCGGCTTCGGGCCGGCGTGGTGGGCTTTGATCTGCTTGCGGCGCAGGCTGTGCGAGCCGATCGCCCACAGGAACGGCCCGGAGCGGGCCAGCCCCTCGATGTCCGCCTCCTCGTCGGCGTCGGCGCCCGGCAGCGGCACCAGGTCGGCCAGCCGGAAGCTCGTCTCGCCGGTGTACTCCCGCGGCTCGGCGGGGTCGTCGGCCACCAGTCGCTCGACGGTCGCCGTCTCGTCGCCGGCCACCCAGAGCACCGGCCCGTCGGCGCGCACGGCCGAGAGATTGGTGTGGGTGGTGGCGGCGCGGGAGTGCTCGCCGAGGTACAGCCGCACGGTTCGTTCGACAGTCACGCCACCCATCGTGACAGCCCGGCGACATAGGGATGATCACGTACGGGAACACCCTCGCCTTTCGGAACCCGGCCGGAAAGGGTTTCGCGTTGGGTGACGGCTCTGGTCGCATATCCACATTCCCCGACCAGGGAGGTTTTGTGGGACGCACGAGTAGCATCACCCGCGCCGCGGTGCTGACCGCGACGCTGACGTTGACCGCGGCGAGTCTGGTGGGCACACCGGCGAACGCGGAGGGTACGGCGACGACCGAGTACACGGTCGTGGCCAATGACAACGTCTCGGCCGCCGACGCCACCGCCGCCATTTCCCGGGCCGGCGGCAAGGTGACCGGCAGCAACGAGGCCGTGGGCATGTACACGGTGGTCGCGCCGCAGGCCGGCTTCGTCGAGAAGGCCTCGGCGCAGAGCGGTCTCGTCGGGGCGACGCACAAGACGGCCATCGGCAAGGCTCCGAAGAAGGAGCAGGCCGGCGACGTCGAGCGCGAGGCCCAGCAGGCCGCCAAGGAGGCCCGCAAGCACGGCGGCGGCGGCAAGCCGGCCACGGCCGGCATGGACCCGCTGGACGACAAGCTGTGGGGCCTCACCACCGTCCGGTCCGACAAGGCCCGGAAGGTCAACGCGGGCGACAAGCGCGTGACCGTCGGCATTCTCGACACCGGTGTGGACGCGTCGAACCCCGACATCGCCCCGAACTTCAACTGGGCGCTGTCGAAGAACTTCGCCAAGGACATGCCGGACATCGACGGCCCGTGTGAGGTCGCGAGCTGCCTCGACCCGGTCGGCACCGACGACGGCGGCCACGGCACGCACGTCGCCGGCACGATCGGCGCGGCGGCCAACGGCCTCGGCGTCTCGGGTGTCGCCCCGAACGTGTCGCTGGTCGAGCTCAAGGGCGGCCAGGACTCCGGGTACTTCTTCCTGGAGCCCACCGTCAACGCGCTCGTCCACGCGGCCAACAACGGCATCGACGTGGTCAACATGTCCTTCTACGTCGACCCGTGGCTGTTCAACTGCGTCGCCAACCCGGCCGACTCCCCGGCCGCGCAGGCGGAGCAGCGCACCACCATCAAGGCGATGTTCCGCGCCCTGACCTACGCCCACAACAAGGGCGTGACGCTCGTCAGCGCGCTGGGCAACAACCACGATGACAAGGGCAAGCCGCGCCCGGACATCTCCAGCCCGGACTACCCGGCCGACGTCGCCTACGAGCGGCCGGTCGACAACAGCACGTGCTGGGACCTGCCGACGGAGGGCCCCTTCGTCATCAGCGTGACCGCGCTCGGCCCGTCGCTGAACAAGTCCGACTACTCCGACTACGGGGTGGAGCGGGCCACCGTCTCGGCCCCCGGCGGCTACTTCCGGGACGGCCTGGGCACGGACACCTATCGGACCGTGGGCAACGAGATCCTGTCCACGTACCCGAAGAAGGTGCTGCAGGAAGAGGGTTCGGTCGATGAGGCGGGCAACGTCCTGCCGGAGTTCGCCGACTCCGTCTTCAAGCAGTGCAACGCGGTCGGCCAGTGCGGGTACTACACCTACCTGCAGGGCACCTCGATGGCCTCCCCGCACGCCGCGGGCGTGGCCGCGCTGATCGTGAGCGCGCACGGCCAACGCGAGGGGCGCAACGGCTTCGGCCTGGAGCCCTGGAAGGTCGAGTACATCCTGACGACCACGGCAGCGGAGCACGCGTGCCCGACGCCGCGGCTGGTCTCGTACGTCGACGTGGGGCGCGACCCCGAGTTCGACGCGTACTGCGAGGGCAGCAAGCAGTTCAACGGTTTCTACGGCCACGGCATCGTGGATGCCTACGCCGCCGTCACCGCGCACATGTGGTGGGAGCGCCACTAAGCACCGCCCCTGGAGCCGGGGCCGCCCTTCGGGGTGGCCCCGGCTCCGCCGTTTCCGGGGCCGTCCTCATGCTCCGCGCCCCTCGGCATCGGGGCCCGGGCCGGTGAGGTGGGCGCGGACGGTCCGCGTCGTCGGGTGCTCCGGGCCACACGCTCGCTCCAGGACCGGCAGCAACGCCGCAAACTGGTCCCGGGCCGCCGCCGCATCTCCCGCCACGCCCGTCCAGTGGGCAACGTTGGCGCGGACGGCCAACGTGTCCGGGTGCTCCGGGCCGGACACCCGCTCCCGCACCACCAGCAACGCCGCAAACTGGTCCCGGGCCGCCGCCGCATCGCCCGCGTCTCCCGTCCAGTTGGCAAGGTTGCCACGGTGGTTCAGCGTGTCTGGGTGCTCCGGGCCGGAGACCCGCTCCCGCGCCGGCAGCAACGCCGCATATTGATCCCGGGCCGCCACTGCATCTCCAGTCGCGCCCGTCCAGTAGGCGAGGTTGCCGCGGACCGTCAGCGTGTCCGCATGCTCGGTGCCGAACACTCGCTCCAGGACCGGCAACAACGCCAGATAGCGGTCCCGGGCCGCCGTCGCGTCGCCCGCAAATCCCGTCCAGAAGGCGAGGTTGGCGCGGGCCGTCAGCGTGTCGCTGTGCTCTCGGCCGGACACCCGCTCCCGCACCGGCAGCAGCGCCGCAAACTGGTCCCGGGCCGCCGCCGCATCTCCCGCGTCTCCCGTCGAGTTGGCGAGGGTGGCGCGGGCGTTCAGCGTGTCAGGGTGCTCGGGGCCGAGCGTGGCGTGGTGGGCGTCGCTGATGATCTGCCCCACCCGGCAGGCGGTGCTGTAGTCCCCGGCGTGCTCCAGCGACAGGGCCAGCCGCCGCATCGGGTCGCCGAGCAGGTCGGCGACCAGCAGCGCGTGCGGCAGTAATGCCAGACAGGCCGGCCAGGTGTCGCGGACGATCACGTCGGCGGGGACGGCGGCCTGCACCAACGCTGCCGCGGCCGCCCGCCACGCCGCTCGTCGAGGCTCGTGCAGTTCGTCCAGCGTCACCGCTTGGACCAGGCGGTGGACGGACACGACGCCGCTCGGCGGGCCGATCAGGCTGTTCCGGCGCAGGCCCGCCACCGCGTCGTCCAGGCCGAAGCGGCCCTGCAGCCACTCGAGTTCGGCCCGGACCGCACCTGGAACGGCGGCCGGGAGCGGCCCGGCCAGCAGCAGCCGGAACGGGATGTCCTCCGGGGCCAGGCACGACAGCAGCCGCAGCAACGCGATCGACCCCGGGCTCGTCTTCGCCAGGTCGTCGAACGCCAGCCGCCACGTCGCGACCACCGGCAGCCGGTGCGCGGTCGGGGCACCCCGTGTCAGCAGCCCGGCCCGGTCCTGCTCGAGCAATGCGAGGTATTCGGCCAGGGTCCGCCCGGTGGAGACCACGAACGCCCCCGCCTGCGCCAAGGCCAGCGGCAACTCGCCCAGTTGGGCCGCAATCGCCCGGGCGGAGGTGACGTCGTACTCTCTGGCCTGGTTGAGGAGGAACTGCGCTGCCACTGCCGGGCTCAGCCCGCCGACCTCGACCGCCTGCAGGGCCGGCCAGTGCCCGTCCTGGGTCGTGACCAGGACATCACCGGCGCCGTGCGGGGGCAGCCACGTTCGAATCGCCGCGTGGTCCCGCACATTGTCGAAGATCAGCAACCATCGTCCCGGCTGCCGCGCCAGCGCTCCATGGACCCGGGCCACCGGATCAGCTTGTTCCAGCAGCCCGGTCGGGTCGAGCAGCTCGGCCAGCTCGTGAAACTGGGCCAGCAGGGCCGTCGCATCTTCAGCGTGGAACATCCACACCAGCGCATATCCGCGCAGCGTCCGGTAGGCGTACTCCAGCGCCGTCGTCGTCTTGCCCACGCCGCCCAGACCGCACAGCGCCACCGGCACTGGACCGGCGACTCCGTCGAACCGGGTTGCGATCTCGGCCAGCAGCTCGTCCCGGCCCACCACCTGCGCCGGCCGTGGATCCAGGCGCAGCGGCGCTCCGGCGGCCGTCCGCCGCTGATACACCACGGAGCCGACCGCGACACCGCCGCGATCAGCCGCAATCACGGCCGTATCCGGTCGTGGCCTGGGTACAACCCCGGGAACGGTCAGACCTCGCCCGTTCCCGGCGACGTAGGGTGCGCGGTCGTCGTCACCGGCCCCTGGATCGTGCCGGCCGCGACGCCGCCGTACGCCGCCTGTACGTGTACATCCCGGCCCGCCGCCAGCGCGGAACCTGATGCCGACACCGCACCGCCGCCGTCGGGGGTCAGCAGGTCACGCAAGGCGGCCGCGGCCTCAGGGTCGGCCCGCAGCAAGTCCTTGAGCCGCACCGCCCACGCCCCGGTCACCTCGGCCTCGCCGCCGGGACGCAGCCCGGCCGCGTCCTCGTCGAGGGTTTCCAGTGCCGCCTGCTCCGCGCGGGCGTCGCCGCGGCCGAGCAACCGTGCCACCCCGGCCCGCACCGCCTGCCAGCCGTCCTTTGCCATCGCCCCGACCAGTGCCGTCGCCGCGCTCGACGCCAGGGCCACCAGCTCCGCATCCATCACCACAACGTAGTCAGGTCCGCCAAACGTGTGACGCCGTCGACCGGGTACGACTCCGCGCCGTTCGGGCCCCGCGTTCCGCCCTTGTACCGTGGGCCCATCGACATCCGTACGCCGGGCGATCCGATCCGCGTCGCCACCGCCGATGGGCCGGCCTGGGTCGTGCGCCGCCGCGCCGACGTGGTGGCGGCGCTGAGCTCGCCGCAGCTGTCCGCCTGTCCCCGCCACGCGCGCGGGGACGACTACCGCGGCTACGACCTGCCGCCGGCGTTCCGCGAGAACATCATCAGCGCCGAGCCGGACGACCATCGGCGGCTGCGGCGGCTCATCGCGCCGCGAATGGACGAGGCCGCCGCCCGCCGGGCGCGACCCCTGTTCCGCGCCGCCGCCGAGACGACCCTCGCCGAACTGCCGGAGCGCTTCGACCTGGTACGCGACTTCGCCGGCCCGTACGTCGCCGCCGCCACTGCAGCGTGGCTGGGACTGGCCGAACCTCTCCGCGAGCGGTACCTGGCCTGGGCGGGCGACCTGCTGCGCAGCGAGCGGGGCCGGGACACCCTGCCGGCGATGGTCGCGCTCGTCGAGGACATCGACCTCGCCCTCGGGCCGATGAGCCCCGGCGAGACCAGCGCGATGACCTTCTACCTGCTGTTCGTGTGGTACGAGATCTGCGTGAACGCCGTCGCCGCCGCGCTGCTCACCGGGGACCCGGACGAGGCCCTGCGCCGCCACACCCCGCAGACCACAGCGTTCCGCCGGTTCGCCATCGAGGACCTGGGCGACATCGAGCAGGGCCAGACCGTCCTGCTCTCCCTCGCCGCCGCCAGCGCGGATTCACCCGGCGGCCATGTCGCGTTCGGGCACGGCCCGCACCGGTGTCCGGGGCAGGCGATCGCCCTCGCCATGATGCGCGAGGCAATCACCGCCGGCAAAGGTGGAATCGAGGTGCGGACCGTGCACGCGCGGTGGGTCGCAGGTCTGCGTACCTACGGGCCCCGCGACATCGAGGGCCGCAAGCGCGCTGTGTAGGCTCGCGCCCCGTGGAATGGAGTCGGGTGGCGGCCGCTTGCCGGGCGCTCGTTGCCGCGCCGTGGTTCAACGCCGCCTCGTTCGCCGTCATTGTGCTCAATGCGGCCACGTTGGGGCTCGAAACGTACCACGGCGTCGTCGATCGGGCCGGGAACGTCTTTCACGTGCTGGAGTACGGCTTCCTGGCCTGTTTCTCCATCGAGCTGCTGATCCGGTTCGGGGCGAACGTCAAGGGCTTCACCCGCGACAAGTGGAACCTGTTCGATCTCGCGATCATCCTGGCGCCGCTGGTCCCGGGCGTGCGTGAGAACGTGACGCTGCTGCGGCTGTTGCGGCTCGCTCGGATCGTGCGGGCGTTCCGGCTGTTCCCGAGCCTGCGGATCATCCTCATCGGCATCAAGCGGAGCCTGCCGGGGCTCGGCAGCTTCCTGCTCATCACGCTGCTCGTGCTCTACGGGTACGCGATGGTCGGCTGGATGCTGTTCGGGGCCGCCTACCCGGAGCAGTACGGGACCGTCGGGCAGGCCATGCTGAGCCTGTTCCTGCTGCTGTCCCTCGACGGGATCACCGACACGCTGCGGGCCGGGCGGGAGGTCACGGAGTGGGGCGTCCTGTACTACCTGTCGTACATGATCGCCGCCTCGTACCTGCTCACCAACCTGCTCGTCGGGGTCGTGCTCAACGCGCTGCAGGAGGCGCACCAGGCGGAGAAGCAGCCGGTCCGGGACGGGATGGAGCAGCGGCTCGCGGTGCTGCGGGCGGCGCTGGAGGACCTGGAGCGCGAGTACGCCGAGTCCCGCGGGCGCGAACCGGTCGAGGCCTCGTCCCGCTAGGGAGACGAGGCCCCGGGGCCGGAACCGCTACGCGTAGGTTTCGAACTCGGCGACCCTTGGGGCGGCCGTGGCGCTGGTGATGTCGAGCGTGACCTTCTTCAGCGACGTCCGCGTGAACGTGACGGTGCCGATGCCGGTGCCCGAGGCCAGGACGGCTCCGGTGTCGGCGTTCAGCAGCCGCCAGTTGCGGATGTTGCCGGTCGCGCCCGAGGCCTCGCGGATCGTGACGCGGGAGATCGACGTGGCCGAGCTCCACTTGACCGAGATCTGGCCGGTGGTGCCGCTCGGGGACCAGTACGTGCCGGTGTTGCCGTCCACGACGTTGCCGTAGCTGGTGCCGCTGGCCTTGCTCGAGCCGTCCGCGCCGGCGCCGATGCTCAGGTTGGTGCCGCCGCTCGTAGGCGAGGGGGTGGTCGGTTGCGGCGTGGTCGGCCGGGCCGACGTGGGCGTGGCCGTCGTGCCGCCGGTCGGGCTGGTCGGCGTGCAGCTGCCGTTCGAGACCTGCAGGCCCGTGCCGGCGCCGGCCGTGCGGGACACGACGTCCGGGACGCAGGACGCCGGGTCGAGGGCGTAGGAGTACGGGATGCTGATGCTCGTGTTCGACGTCGGGTTGGGGCCGGCCGGGTGGTTCTCGGTGCCGGGCGCGCTCCAGGTGACGTTGTCGAAGATGTTGCCGCTGACCTGCCAGGAGCCCATCAGGTCGGTGTAGAACGTGCCGAGCACGTCGGCGGAGTTCTTGAAGTAGTTGTTGTCGACCTTGGCCTTGCCGCCGTCGCGCGGGTTGATGCCGGACTTGGTCAACCCGAGGTAGTAGTTGTTGTAGATGTGCGCGGTGGCCGCCCGCAGCAGCGGCGTGCGGGAGTCGATGTTCTGGTACAGGTTGTGGTGGAACGTCACCGGCCCGTTGCCCGTGTCGCTGTCGCTGGAGCCGATCAGCCCGCCGCGGCCGGAGTTGCGCAGCGTGTTGTACGAGACGGTCACGTAGTTCGTGCCGGCCTTCATGTCGACGAGCGAGTCGTAGCCCTGGTCCTCGCCGCCGGACGCGTACAGCGTGTTGTGGTCGATCCAGACGTTGCTGACCGAACTCTCCATGCCGATCGCGTCGCCGCCGTTGGAGGTGGGCGAGCCGGACTTCTTCACGTTCCGCACGGTGACGTTCTGGATGATGATGTTCCGCGAGTTGCGGATGTGGATGCCCAGCTGGTCGAAGATCGCGCCGCCGCCGACGCCGATGATCGTGACGTTGCTGATGTCCTTGAGCTCGATCACGTCGGCGGCGGTGTTGCAGCTGCCGGAGACCTTGCTGGTGTTGCCGTGGTTGATGGTGCCCTCGACCTGGATGACGATCGGGGTGCTGTTGCTGGCCCGGCCGCACAGGGCCTGGTGGATGGCGGTACCGGTGGTGGCCCTCACGACCTGCCCGCCCGCGCCGCCCGTGGTGCCGCCGTTCTGCGTGGCGTAGCCGGTCACGCCGCCGGTCGCGGCCGACGCCTCGGGCATCGCCTGCACCACGACGACCCCGACGCCGACCGCCATCGCGGACAGCACCGGCAGGAGTCGCCATGCGACTGCTCGCCTCATCCTCGCCTCACCTTCGTCTGCAGCGCCATGGGGTGCCCGGCGAGCCGTTGGCGGCGGCCGCTAGGAAAGCGCTTTCCTGACGCCGGAGCATAGGACGGTGTCTATAGACGGGCAAGCAGTGTCCGGATTTGAAGGCATTTCCGGCCTGAAATTTTCATGCAACTAGTTGCAGTGGCGCCTCAGCCAAGCGCCCGCGAGGACCAGTGCCAGCCCGGTCAGGACCAGGTGCATCAGCGCCAGTCCGGTCACCGGCAGGGTGCCCGACGGAGCGGGCGGGCTGGTCACCGCGGCCGCCGGGGCCACGGTCAGCGCGAGCTTCAGCGCGTGCTGCGCCCCGTTCGCATCGGTGCCCACCGCCACGAAGGAGTGCTCACCCGCGGGCAGGTCCGCCGGTACCGTCACCGGCACCGAGAACGACCCGCTCGCGTCCGCCGTCACCGTCGTCAGGACCGTCGGGGCCGAGTAGATCGTGACGGTGACCGTGGAGTACGGCGCGAATCCGGTCCCGGTGATCACGATCCGCTTGCCGACCTCGATGGAGGAGATCGGCCCCTGATCCGTGACGAGCGTCAGGTTCGTGTCGGGCACGGTCGCGGGCGGCGCCGGCGTCGTCGGCGCCACGCTCGTCGAGGGCGCGCTGGCCGGGGAGTCGCCGCCGTGCACGCCCTTCGCGACGACGGTCACGGTGTACTGCCTGCCGCCCTCCGCCCCCAGCACGCAGCTCGTGTCCGCGGCACTGGACGTCTCGCACGTGGCCGGTCCGGGCGAGGCCGTCGCGACGTACCCGGCGATCCCCGACCCCGGCGCGCCCGCCGTCCACGACACCGTGATCGAGGCGACGCCCGCCACCGCGGTCACGCTCGCCGGCGCACCCGGTGCCACCCCGGGCGTCACGGTCGCCGAGGCGCTCGAAACGGAGTCCCCGGCCGGCGAGTGCGCGACCACGGTCACCGTGTAGGCGGTGCCGTTGGTCAGCCCGCCGACCGTGCACGTGGTCCCGGCCGACGAGCAGGTCGCCCCGCCCGGCTGCAGGGTCGCCGTGTAGCCGGTGATCCCCGCGGCCGGCGCCGGCGCCACCCACGTCACCACCGCGCCCCGGTCGGCCGCCGTCACGCCCGGGCTGGCCGGCGGGTTCGCCGCGGCCAGCGCCACCACCGGGTCCGACGCCCCGGACTGCGCGCTCTCGACGCCGTTGCGAAGCGCCGAGACCCTGAAGGTGTACTGGCTGCCGGCCGTCAACCCCGCAACCGTGCACGGCGACCCGGGACAGTCCACCGTGGACCCGCCGGAGACGTACACGCGGTACGAGTCGACGGTCCCCGGCGGGGCGGTCCAGGCGACCGACACGGTCCCCGAGCCGTTGACGGCCACGGCCCCGACGACCGGCGCGGCGGGCGCGGCCACGGCGACCACCGCGGTCGACGGCGCGGACGCGGTACCGTCGCCGGCCGGGTTGAGCGCCGTGACCCGGAAGCGATAGGAGCCGCCCGCGGTCAGCCCGCTCACCGTGCACGCCATCCCCGAACAGTCCCCGGTGGACACGACCGTCCACGCGCCACCGTCCACCGAGGACTCGACCCGATACCCGGTGACCGGTCCGCTCGGCACGGTCCACGTCAGGCGCAGCGCCCGGTCCCCGCCGACCGTCGCGACCGGGGTGCCGGGCGCGCCCGGGCTGGCCACCGCGACCGTCGCGGCCGACGGGGCCGAGGCGGTACCAGAGCCGGCTTGGTTCTGGGCAGTGACCCGGAAGCGGTAGGAGACCCCGGCGGTCAGCCCACTCACCGTGCACGACAGGCCCGAGGGCGCGGCGCAGTCCCCAGTGGACACTGCGGAGAAGCCGCCGTCGTCGGCCGATACCTCGACCCGGTAGCCCGTCGCTCCCGCCGGCGCCGCCCACGTCAGGGTCACCGCGCGGTCGCCGCCCACCACCGCGGCCGGCTGGGCCGGAGCGGCGGGCGGGTCCAGCGCGGTCACGGCGGCCGACGCCGTGGACGCCGCTCCCTCAAGGCCGCCGCGCAGCGCGGACACGGTGAAGGTGTAGTCGGTTCCGGCGGTCAGCCCGCTCACCGTGCACGGCGAGGCGGGACAGTCCACCGTGGACCCGCCGGGCGACACGTGGACGCGGTAGGAGTCGACGGTGCCGGGCGGGGCGGTCCACGTCACCGAGACGGATCCCGGCCCGTTCACCGTGGCCGCGGCGACGGTCGGGGCGTCCGGAGCAGCAAGGGCCACCACCGCGGTCGACGGCGCCGACGCGGTTCCCGGCCCGGCGGCGTTGCGGGCCGTGACCCGGAACCGGTACGAGCCGCCGCCCGTCAGCCCGCCCACCGTGCACGACAGCCCGGTCGGCGCCGCGCACGGGCCGGCCGCCACGACCGTCCACGCGCCACTGTCCACCGAGGACTCGACCTGGTACCCGGTGACCGGCGGGGCCGGCGCCGCCCAGGTCAGCTGCAGCGACCGGTCGCCCGCCACCGTCGCCGCCGGGGTGCCCGGCGCGGGCGGCACGTCGATCGCGGTGACCGCGGCCGCGGGGCCGGACGGCGCGCCCTCCAGCCCGCCGGCGACCGCCGTGACCGTGAACGTGTACGACTGGCCGGGGGTCAGCCCGCTCACCGTGCACGGCGAGGACGGGCAGGTGACGGGTGAGCCCGTGCCGTACACCGTGAAGGAATCGATCGTGCCGGGCGGGGCGGTCCACGTCACCGCGACCGAGTTCGGCCCGTTCACGGTGGCCGTGCCGATGGTGGGCGCGGCCGGCGGCATGGTCACGGTGACCGCGCCGGACTGCGCCTGGCCGTCCACGGTGGCCTGCACCGAGCCGGCCCCGGCCGACGTGCCGGTGAACGTGGCCGTGGCGGTGGCGGCCGGCTGGATGCTCGTCTGCTGGTCCGACAGCGTGCCGCCGGTCGCCGACCAGGTCACCGGGCGCCCGGCGAGCGCGCCGAGCTGCCCGGGCGAGACGCTCGCGCCGGCCGAGTCGGTCAGGAAGCTCGCCGTGGCCGTCGACGTCTCGCCGCCGAGGATCGACGTGGGGACCAGCGCGACGCCGAGCTGCAGCCGGGGCGTCGCGTTCAGGGTGCCGCCCGCGCCGACCACCGCGTCGCAGCCCGAGCCGCCGCCCGGACCGGCGTTGCAGCCCCACCAGTCGCGGGTGGCGGCGAGCGTGCCCCCGGCGAGCTGGATGCCGGGCGAGTTGCCGGTGATGCGGCTGTACGTCACGCTCGCACTCACCGCCGTGTAGAGCGCGCCGCCGAGGCCCAGCGCACCGCCGGTACCGGATGCGGTGTTGGCGGTGAACGTGCTGCGGGTGAACAGCGGGGCGCCCGACTGGACATAGACCGCCCCGCCGCGGGCGTCGGCTCCGGGGCCCGAGCCGGTCGCGGTGTTCGCGTCGAACGTGGTGTCGGTGACCTCCATCGCGCCACCGGCGACGTCGGCGCGCAGGGCGAGCGCGGCCCCGCCGTTGGCAGCGGCCCCCGGCCCGGTCGGGCTGACGTTCGCCATCGTGTTGGCGCGGAACACGGTGCGGGCGATGGCGAGGTTCTCGGCGGCGTGCTGGGCGGAGAAGTACACGCCGCCGCCCGCGCTGCTGCCGGCCGCGTTGCCGGTGAACGTGCAGTCCTGCACCGAGAGGCTGCCGCCGGCCATGGCCACCCCGCCGCCGGGCGCGTTCGTGCGGCTGGCCGAGACGTCGTTGGTGTTGCCGCTGACCCGGCAGTCCGACAGGCTGAGCGAGTCCGGGGTGGCCGCGCGGGGCGCCCCGGCGAGGATGCCGCCGCCGCCCTTGCCGTCGGACGGCCGGCCGTTGCGCACGGTCAGGCCGGACATCGTCACGTGGACGTCGCCCGCCTCGCTCGGGTCGAGGCTGAAGACCCGGTCGGTCCCGCCGCCGTCCACAATGGTCGATCCGGCCCCGTCGCCGGTCACGGTCAGGTGCACCGCCCCCGCGCCGCCGTCGACGAGCAAAGAACCGAGGCTCAGCGTGTACGTCCCGGCCGGCACCGTGACCGCGCCCGTCCCCGCGTTGCGGGCCCGGCACAGCGCCTCGCGCAGCGACAGCAGCCCGTCGGAGCCGGTTCCGGTCGTCACCGCCGCGTTCGCGCAGGCGCCGAGGTCGTCGACGTCGAGCGTCGTGGTCACCGCGTGCGTGTCGGCGTACGCCGGGCGGGCGAACGCGACCCCGGCGACGGCGGCGAGCACGACGGCCACCGAGGCGCGGCCGAGCCGCTCCACCCTGGTCCTCATGGTCCAGAATCTAGCTGATTCGCGTACGTTCGGTGCTAATCTGCGCACGCTGGGTAACCAAGGAGGGAGCGCCGATGGTGTCGCGCCGAGAGACGCTCGTGGCCGGGGTGGGTGCCGTCGCCGGGATCGCGCTCGTGGCCCGGGCGAGCCTGCCGCCGCTGAGCCGGGCCCGCTTCGCGCCGCTGACCGGGCAGGCGCTGGAGCTGGAGGCGGTGGACGGCTCGGGCGGGCGGCACGCCGTGACGCTGGAGGACGTGCCGGGCACCGAGCGCTCGTTCGCGCTGCGCTTCGCCGCGGCCGCGGAGGTGCCGGAGGGCACGTACCGGCTGCGCCACCCCGACCTCGCGCCGGTCGACCTGTTCGTCGCCCCGATCGGCCCGACCCCGGGGCGCCTCGAGGCCGTCGTGAACCGCGGCGCGGCATGAGCGGTCCGGAGCGGAGTGGAGGGGCCGCTCATCAGGGAGCACAGGTCCTCGTGCCGGCGCCGGAGCCTGCGGAGGTGCCGGCATGAGCGCGCTGACGGTCCGTCCCGCCGCGGCGGGCGACGACGCCTTCCTGCGGGCCGTGTACGCGGCGGCCCGGGCCGAGGAGGTCGCCGGCTTCGGCTGGGCGGAGGAGCAGGCGCAGGCGTTTCTGGCGATGCAGTACGAGGCGCAGCGCCGGCACTACCGCTCGGCCTGGCCGCGGGCCGTGGACGGGATCGTGGAGGCGGCCGGGGAACCGGTCGGCCGGCTGTACGTGGACCGCGGCGCCGCGGCCGTCACCGTGCTGGACATCGCGCTGCTGCCGGGCACCCGCGGGTCCGGGATCGGCACGGTGCTGCTGCGGGGGCTGCAGGCCGAGGCGGCCGCCCTGGACGTTCCGGTGGAGTTGCAGGTGGTGCCGGGCAATCGGGCCGTGCGCTGGTACGGTCGGCTGGGCTTTCGCAGTACCGAATCCGGCTCTTCTGCTTCTGGAGAACGGATCGCGATGCGCTGGCGGCCGCCCGGGCACGCCGAGTGGGCCGCCGCCGTGGGCGTCCCCGGCACCCTCGCGGGCGTCCGGGCGCTGCCCGCCGAGTGCTCCCCGGCGCTGCGGCTCGGACCGTTCGAGCAGTTCAGCGTGGCGCTGCGGGTGCCGGCGGACGCGGCCTTCGCCCAGGGCACGCACCGCTTCGAGCACCCCGCGTTGGGCGCGCTCGACCTGTTCGTGGTGCCCTCCGCCCGCACCGGCGACGACCTCACGCTGACCGTCGCGTTCGCCCGCACGGTGGCGTCGTGAGCACCCCGTTCGTCGGCTTCGCCCGAAGGGTGGCGTCGTGAGCACGCCGTTCGTCGGCGAGGTCCGCATGTTCTGCGGCAACTTCGCCCCGGCCGGCTGGACCGACTGCGACGGCTCCCTGCTGGACATCGCCGAGGAGGAGCTGCTGTTCAACCTCATCGGCACCACGTACGGCGGGGACGGGATCACCACCTTCGCCGTGCCCGACCTGCGCGGGCGGGCCCCGGTGCACTGGGGCAGCGGCCCCGGCCTGTCGGCGTGGATCCTGGGCCAGCTCAGCGGCGCGGAGACGGTCACGCTGACCCAGGCGAACCTGCCCGCGCACGGCCACCAGCCGATCGGCTCGGCCGCCCCCGGCACCGCCGACAGCCCGTCCGGCGCCGTGTGGGCCACGGTGCCCGACACCCCGTACGCGTCCGCCCCGGCGAGCCGGGTCCCGATGCACGCGGCCGCCCTGACCCCGACCGGCGGCGGCCAGCCGCACGAGAACCGCCCGCCGTTCCTCGCCGTCCGGTTCATCATCAGCCGGAACGGCATCTACCCGAGCCCGTCCTAGGAGCGAGCGTGACGGAACCATTCATGGGCGAGATCCGGCTCTTCGCCATGGACTTCGCGCCGAAGGGCTGGGCGATGTGCAACGGCCAGATCCTGCCGATCGCCCAGAACGCCGCGCTGTTCTCGATCCTGGGCGCGGTCTACGGCGGCAACGGCAGCACCACCTTCGCCCTGCCCGACCTGCGCGGCCGCCTGCCCGTCCACACCGGACCGTCCACTGTGCTCGGCCAGACCGGCGGCAGCGAGACGGTCACCCTCACCACCACGCACCTGCCGCCCCACACCCACGTCCCGCGGGCCGCCGCCACCGGCTCGTCCAACGTGCCGACGAGCAACGTGTGGGCCCCGTTCGCGGGCGGCTACGCCGGCACCCCCACCGCCGCCATGGCCGCCGCGTGCGTCACGAGCACCGGCGACGGCCAGCCCCACCAGAACCAGAGCCCGGCCCTGGCGCTGTCCTTCGCGATCGCGCTGCTCGGCACCCTCCCGACCCGACCGTGAGGTTCCCGCGATGTCCACACCGTTCATCGGCGAGATCCGCATCTTCGCGGGCAACTTCGCCCCGACCGGCTGGGCGCTGTGCAACGGCCAGCTCATCCCGGTCAGCCAGAACGTCTCGCTCTTCGCCGTCCTCGGCACCGCGTACGGCGGCAACGGCACCACGAACTTCGCCCTGCCCGACCTGCGCGGCGCGACGGTGTTCAGCCAGGGCGACGGCAACGGCCTGACCCCGTACGAACTGGGCGAGACGGGCGGCGCCGCGGCCGTGACCCTGCTCCCGGCCGAGATGCCGGCGCACGCCCACACCGCCCAGGCCGCTCCGGTCCGCGGCGACCGCAACAACCCCGCGGCCGCCACCTGGGCCGAGGCGGGCCTGGGCCGGGTGGCGGACCTCAACTACGCGGCGGCCCCGGACAGCACGGCGATGTCGCCGGCGGCACTGACGCCGACCGGGGGCGGGCAGGCGCACGACAACTGGCCGCCGTACCTGACGCTGACGTTCATCGTGGCCCTGAGCGGCGCCTTCCCGACCCGCCCCTGAGCACCGGCCCTGGCCGGCCGTGTCGACCAGGACCCGCAGTAGCGCCGAGCTTACTCAATGCGATCGATGGCCGGAAGTCGCCCGAGCGCGTTGCTGCGGCCGGGTCAGGCGCGGGCGGTGCCCAGGGCGGTCTGGATGGCCTTGACCAGCACCGCGACGACCAACGCGACCGAAGGCCGGATAGAAGACTCCTCCATGCTCACCGTCCCCGTGAAGCCGGCGTGGTCGGAGATCTTCTCCAGCTGGGCGTGGGCCGCCGCCGCGTCCGGGCCCGACAGGCCCAGAGTCGGCTCCATGCGCACCGCGCCGATCAACGTCGCCAAGGCGGCCGTGCGCTCGTCCGGCTGGTCGTCGCCGATCAGGGCGCGGCTCAAGCGGTCGCGGACGTCGGCCTCGACTGAAGGGTCGATGGTCGGGTAGCGGTGGAGGTGGTTGAAGCCGTCGGCCATCGTTTCGTCGACGTCGCAGATGATGTTGCGGGCGCACAGGTCCGACAGGACGCGGTCGCGCAGGCCGTGGCGGAGGCGTTGCAGCCAGGAGGCCGGGGAGTGCGGGGAGTCGGCGGCCAGGCGGGCCAGGACGGCGTCGGCGATGGGTTCGCCGGTCGGGGCTGCGTTCGTGGCCGCCAGCGTGCCCCCTACGTAGGCGATGCGGCCCGCCAGCGCCAGGTCGACCAGCACGGCGGCGGCCATGCCCAGGTCGAGGCCGATCGTCGAGCCGGTCGCGCGACCTGACTCGTTATCGTAGGCGAGCAGGAGTAATTCCTCGGCCAACGCAACTGAACCCATGACCGGACGTTAGCGCGTGCCCGCCAGGGGTCAAGTCCCCCGAACCGGCCATCCACACGCCCAAATATCCGATAAATCGGATATTTCGCGCTAAGCCCGCCAGCCAGCCGGCGTCCGGGTCCAGCGGTGGCGGCGCCAGGGGTGGCGGGGGGCCATGCCCAGCGCCGGGAGGCGGACCGTGAAGGTGGCGCCGCGACCCGGCGAGCCGGAGGCCGTGATCGAGCCGCCGTGGCCGGTGACCACCTCGCGGATCAGGGCCAGGCCGAGGCCGTGGCGGCGCTCCCCCGCGCCCGCGCCGCGGTGGAAGCGGTCGAAGATCCGCTCGGCGTCGGCCTGGTCGAAGCCCGCGCCGGTGTCGCGGACCACCACCTCGGCTTCGTCGGTACGCCGCACCGTCACCGCGATCCGCCCGCCCGCCGGCAGGTGGGCCAGCGCGTTGGCCAGCAGTTCGCTGAGGACCCGCCGCAGGGCCGACTCGATCCCGGCCACGAGCAGCGGGCCGCCCGGCGTCGCCAGGGTGATGGTCTGGCCCTGCTCGGCGGCCAGGTCGGACTCGGCGGCCACCGCGTCGGTGGCCAGGGCGGTGAGGTCCACCGGGCCGACGGCGGGCAGGCCGTCGGGGGCGGCGGACAGGCGGGCCGACAGCAGGAGCTCGTCCACGATCTCGCCGAGCCGGCGGGTCGAGGCGACCAGGCGCACCAGGTCGCGGGCGTCCGGCGGGCGGGCGGCGACCCGGCGGGCCAGCAGCTGGGCGCGGGTGTGCACCTGGGCGATCGGGGTGCGCAGCTCGTGGCTGGCGTCGGCGACGAAGCGGCGCTGCCGGGCCAGGGCCTCGACCAGCGGGGCGACCGCGTGCCGGCCGACCAGCACGCCCGTGATCACGGCGGCGAGGAGGCCGACCAGCGCGGCCAGGGTGAAGGCGAAGAGCAGGTGGCGGCGGTCGGAGAGCTGGAAGCGCGCGTCGAAGACGACCTGGACGACGCGGTCGCCCTGGCGCTCGGTGTGCACGTAGTACCGGGTGCCGTCGCGGGTCAGGCGGGAGTCGTGGGGGCGGCCGGTCGCGGCGACCAGCTCGGCGTCGGCGCGCACCGGCAGGCCCGGCGGGGGCGGGGTGTTGGCGCCGACGAAGGAGCCGTGCTCGTACCAGAAGACCCAGCTGCACGCCGGTGGGCCCGGCACCGTGCCGTTGGCCGCGCCCCAGGCCAGTTCGCGCTGGATGGTCGCCTCCTGGCCGCGGACCAGCACCGCGTACGAGATGCCGCCCGCGAGGGCCAGCAGCGCCGTGATGGCCAGGCCGACCCCGAGACCGAGCCGCAGCCGCGCCCGCCGGACGAGGTCCGCCTCGGAGACATTCACAGGACGCCCAGCCGGTACCCGAGGCCGTGCACCGTTCGCACGACCGGGCGGCCGAGCTTGCGGCGCAGGTAGTACACGTAGGTGTCGACGATCGACGCCGCCGCGGCCTCGTCGAAGACCCGCCGGCGCAGCTCCGCGCGGGAGTGCACGGTGCTCGGGCGGGCCGCGAGGACGCGCAGCAGCTCGAACTCCCGGGCCGACAGGGCGACCCGGGTGCCGTCGGGCAGCACGGCGTCGCGGGCGACCAGGTCGAGCCGGCCGCCGCCGAGGCGCAGCGACTCCGAGGGGGCGGGCACCCGCCGGACCAGGGCGCGGATGCGGGCGGTGAGCTCGTCGAGGTCGAACGGCTTGACGAGGTAGTCGTCGGCCCCGGCGTCGAGCCCGGCGATGCGGTCGCCGACGGTGCCCAGGGCGGTGAGCATGAGCGCGCGGGCCGGGATCGCCCGCGAGCGCAGCCGGGCCACGAGGTCGAGGCCGTCGAGGGCGGGCAGGAGGCGGTCGATGACCATCACGTCGTACCGCCGCGTCAAGCCCAAGTGCAGCCCCCGCTGGCCGTCGTGCGCCCGGTCGACGACGTAGCCCTCGTCGACCAGCGTCTCGGTCACCATCGCACTGAGCTCCTCATCGTCCTCGACGACCAGGAGCCGCGGGGGTTCCACGGCGCGCACACCATGACAATGGCACTGCTAGGGCACCGCAGGAGAGTGATGGATGTCTCTATCTGCGGGTTCCGGAAGGCTTGCGGAAAGCGGGGAGCGCCGTTCGATCCAGCTCAGCAGGGGCGTCGTCATGATCGTGGTGACCAGCGCGACGAGCACCAGGACCGTGAAAAGTGCAGGGCCCACGATGCCCGCCTCGAGGCCGACGTTGAGCGCGATGAGCTGCATGAGGCCCCGCGCGTTCATGAGCGCGCCGATGCGCAGGGCCACGCCGTTGGGCTCGCCGCGCACCCGGGCCGCGGCCCAGCAGGCGCCGAACTTGCCGGCGATGGCCACGACCACGCAGGCCACCGCGAACAGCAGCACGGCCGGGTCGCCGAGCAGGCCGAACTCGGTGCGCAGGCCGGAGTAGGTGAAGAACAGCGGCAGGAAGACGGTGGCGGCGACCGGGGTGAGGGTCTCGACGATCCGGTCGGTGCGCTCGGTGTGCGGCATGATCACGCCGACCGCGAAGGCGCCGAAGACCGCGTACAGGCCGATCACGTCGGTGTACCAGGCGATGAGGAACAGCAGCACGACCGTGCCGAGCAGCCGGCCCCGCTCGCCGAGGCGCTCGCTGCCCATCAGCGCGTCGCCGGTGCGCCGCCCGCCGAACCACAGCACCAGGCCGAAGAGCAGCGCGCCGCCGGCGGTCAGGACGGCCGGGCCGGGCTCGCCCGAGGCGAAGGCCAGCACGACGGCGAGCATGATCCACGCGGCCATGTCGTCCAGCGCGCCGCTGGCCAGCGAGAGCGAGCCGTACCGGGTGCCGGACAGCCCCCGCTCGGTGATGATCCGGGCGAGCATCGGAAACGCCGTGATGGCCAGGGCCACCCCCACGAAGGCGGCCGTGACGGGCAGCGGCGTGCCCTCCTTCTGCACCGGGGCGAGGCCGTCGGTGACGTACACCAGCGCGACCCCCAGCAGCAGGGGCGCGCCGACCCCGGCGACCGAGACGGTGCTCGCGGTGCCGGCGACGCCGGTGATGCGGTGCCCGGTGAACGCGTACCCGGCCTGGAACATGAACAGCACCAGCCCGATCTGCCCGACGACGTACAGCACGGGCAGCAGCGGCGCCGGGAACAGCCAGTGCTCGACGCCGGGCAGCAGCAGGCCCAGCAGCGACGGGCCGAGCAGCACGCCGGCCAGCATCTCGCTGACCACGGCGGGCTGACCGGCCTTGCCGAGCAGCCAGGACACGCCCTTGCAGAAGATCAGGATGACCCCGACGGCGATGAAGAAGGCGGGCGCGAGCTCGGTTGGCTTCACCGGTTGACCTCCTCGAAGTAGCCGGCGCACAGCCGCTGGCGGCGGGCGTCGATGACCATGTACGTGCCGCAGACGAGCTGGGCCAGCGCCCGCCCCACCCCGGCCCAGCGGTCCCGGAACCCCTGCGCGGCCAGCCGGAGCCGGCCCGGGGCGGGCGCGCCGGCCGGGGTCAGATAGGCGGGGCCGCGGCTGGGCAGCGAGCGGGTGTGGGCGGCGGCGGAGGCGACCCCGTACCGGCGCAGGACCTCACGGGTGCAGGCCCGCAGCATCACGGGGGCGGCGCCGCGGGCCGGGCAGGCGCGGTTGGCGACCACGCCGTAGGGGATGAAGTGCGCGTCGCGCCGCGCGAGGGTGAGCCAGCGGCCGGGGTCGAACGCGTCGTCGGCGGCCGGGCCGGTGCGCTGGTAGGCGAGGTAGTTGAACAGCAGCACGGACCCGGCCGGCAGGGTGACCCGCTCGTCGACGACGATCGGGGCCGAGGTGATCCGGTGCGCGATGCCGAACAGCGGGTGCACGCGCAGGGTCTCGTCGATCGCCCGGTCCAGGGCGGCATCGTCGTCCGGAGGAACCGGGCAGGACGCGACGCTCAGCAGCACGTGCGCCATCGCCTCGGACATCTGCACGACGGCGGTGTTGAAGAACGCGCCCTGCAGGTACCACGCCGTCTCCAATGCGGAGCAGCCGGGCAGCTGCACGGGACACGTCCCCGAAGCAATCCGGCCGAGCAGATACCGCGTCAGCCGGTCGCGGCGGGACATGTGGCGCAGGGAGGTGCCCTTGAGCGCCGTCACGACGTCGTCGGCGTTGGCCACGATGAGGTCGCGCGCGCCGGGCGGGCACGGCTCGGCGAACACCAGCTCGTAGTACACCTCGGCCCAGATCGGCATCATGAGGTCCCGCAGTCGCACGTGGACGGTGCGGCCGGGCGGCAGCGCGTCGAGCCGGCGCAGGGTCGCCGCGGTCGCCAGTTCGTCGGAGCGGGCGTGCGGCACGGCGAGGACCTGGCGGGTGGTGCGGGCGACCTGCCGGTACCGCTCCCCCGGCTCCAGATGTTCCTGGTGCATCTGCGGCCCGGGCGCGAGCCAGTACCAGAACAGGTCGGAGAGCCCGGCCCCGCGGCTGCGCCCGTCCGCCGCCGGATCGGAGTAGACGCGCTCGAAGTGCTCGGCCCCGACCAGCGGCCCCGGCACCGCGATGCCCTCCTCGCCGTTGACCCGCCGGAAGATCCACTCCCGCAGCCGCACGACGACGGCGGGCAGCCACCGCGGGACCGTCCACACCAGACAGACCGCCGCCGCGAGGAGGAGCCAGGTCATCGCCACGCCACCAGGTCGGGCGTGACGTCGGCCGGGCGGCGGGCGCCGACGAGCGCGAGGGCCCGATCGAGGTCGTCCTCCAGAAGCGACAGCACATCTTGTACTCCCCGTGCCCCGTCGACCGCGAGCCCCCACAACACCGGCCGGCCGACGAGGACCCCATCGGCCCCGAGCGCGAGCGCGGCCACGATGTCGGCCCCGCAGCGGATCCCGCCGTCGACGAGGACCGGCAGCCGCCCGCCGACCGCCTTCGCGACCGCCGGCAGCGCGTCGATGCTCGCGATCGCCCCGTCGAGCTGGCGGCCGCCGTGGTTGGAGACCAGCAGCCCGGAGACCCCGTGCTCGACGGCCAGTTCGGCGTCGGCCGGGTGCAGGACGCCCTTGAGCACGATCGGCAGCCCGGTGATCCCGCGCAGCCAGTCGATGCCGTCCCAGCCGAGCCGCGCGTCCATCGCGATGGCGCGCACCGCCCCGGTCGCGTCGCGCATGTTCTCGCAGACCAGCCCGGTCGGCAGGTCGTGGAACCCGTGCCGGTGGTCGCGCTCGCGCCGGCCGAACACCGGCGAGTCGGCGGTCACCACGAGCGCCCGGCACCCCGCCGCCTCGACCCGGCGCACGAGGGCGGCGGTGAACTCGCGATCTGGCTGCACGTACAGCTGAAACCACCACGCCCCCGCCTCCGCCGCGATCGCCTCGACCGGCATCGTGGCCGCCATGCTGACGACGAGGACGCTCCCGGCCGCCGCGGCGCCCCGGGCGGTCGCCAGCTCGCCGTCGGGATGGGCGAGGCGGTGGAACGCGGTCGGGGCGACCAGGATCGGCGCGGCCAGCTCGGTGCCGAACAGGGTGGTGCGCAGGTCCCGCGGGCCGGTCGCGCGCAGCACCCGCGGCACGAGCCGGATCCGCTCGAACGCCTCCTCGTTGCCGTGCACGGTCCGCTCGGCGCCGGCCCCGCCCGCGTAGAAGTCCCAGTGCGCGGGTTCGAGCCGGGCGCGGGCCCGGGCGCGCAGGTCAGCGAACATCGAGCTGCCGGCCGACGAACTCCGCCAGGGGCCGCACGTGGACGTCGGGCCGGTTCCACTGGTTCTCCAGGTTCTCGGCCAGGTGGTGCACGGCCGCCACCGCCCCGCCCCGGTGCACCCGGACGACGGGGTGCAGGTACGCGGCGTCGTGCGCCTGCCCGACGGTGTCCTGGGCGATCCGGCTCACGCTGATGTCGAACGGGTCCACCTTGTCGTGGTCCGGCCCGTACTCCAAGGTGGTCACGAACGCCAGCGGCAGCGCCCCGAGACCCCCGTCGCGCAGGTAGTCGACCGGCACCTCCTCCACATAGGACACCTGCTCGCCGTCGACGATGACGACGTCGCCGAGGAAGCCGAACTGCTGCCACAGCGCCGAGGTACGGTTCACCCGCGCGACGATGGCGTCGGCGATCGCCTCCGGGGTCGCCTTCAGCGTCACGGCCGGCCACGGCGTCTCGTGGTGGCGGGACTCCAGGATGCGGTGCAGGGCGCGCACGCCGTACCGGAAACCGTGAATGAAGCCGTTGGTGGACTTCTTGAAGTCGCGCGGCTGCGTGATGGTGCCGGCGAAGTAGAGCCCGGGCACGTTCGCCGACTCGAACGCCGACGTCTGCGCCGGGAACCGGTCCTTGATGACCAGTTCCGGCCGGGCGGACTCGTCGAAGACGGACGCGTCGAAGCGGAAGCCGGTGCAGGCCAGGACCCGGTCGTAGTACAGCTCCTTCACCACCTCGTTGGCGCGGGAGAAGGCGAACGCGACGCGGAATCCGGTGCCGTCGCGCTCGATCCGCCGCACGTGCCCGTCGAGGATCGCGTTGGAGGACTTCAGCTGGTACGTGTCCAGGAAGTTGTTGTTCACCGCCCGCAGATGCCCGACGTAGTGGGTGCGCCAGGCCATGCGCACCGAACTCGGCCCGGCGACGTGGATGACCGCCGTGGTCTCCATGAGCGCGTCGGCGGTCTCGAACGCGGAGTTGCCCTTGCCGATGATGAGCACCCGCTGGTCGAGGAAGTCCCGCGGCTCCACGGACATGTCGGCATAGTTTTCGGCGAGCTCGTACCCCTCGATGTCCGGCTCGTACGGCTTCGAGACCCCCGTGGCGACGATGATGTGGCGGGCGGCAAAGCGCCCCGCCGAACTGTCCACTGTGAACCCGTCGGCGTCGCGGGCGACCCGCGTGACGCGCGCGCCATAGGTGACGTTCAGCCGCAATCGCGTGACGAAGTCGGCCAGGTACTGGAGCATCACGTCGGCCTGCGGGAAGTACCGCTCGGTGTAGCGGGTGAACAGCAGGGACGGGTCGTCGCTCAGCAGCGAGTTCCAGTCCACCCGCAGGTTCAGCTCGGGGTCGTCGGTGCCGGTGTGCGGCTTGTTGATGGAGATCAGCTGCCGGTGCCGGGGGAAGCGGGCGAAGAACGCGCCCGGCCGGTCGGTCCCCTCCAGCACCAGGTAGTCGCGGCGGCCCTCGGCCTGCAGCAGCGCGGCGAGCTGCAGCCCGGCCGGGCCGGCCCCGATGATCAGGTAGTCGAGCACAGCGGTCACCCTTCCTCGACGACGTCCGCGGCACGCCGCACGTCGTCCTCCAACGGCCGGTCCGGGTCGATCGGGGGTATCGCGGCCACGAGCGCGTCGAGCAGGGCCGTGTTTGCCGGGGCGGTCGGGCGGCGGGCGCCGACGTGCACCGCCTGCCGCAGCCCCAGCGCGAGCGAGCCGACGATGACGCGCAGCAGCCGCGCCTGGTCCAGGGCCCGCAGCGCGGCCTGGTTGCCCAGCGGGATGACGTCCTGGTTGTGCAGGTTCGTCGGCAGGCTCTGCATGCTGGCCGGCAGCGCGTCGCGGCGGATCTCGGCGATCAGCGCGGTCGAGGCGAGCTGCACGCCCTGCAGGCCGTGCTGCCGCCCGGGCCCGGCGGCCAGCATCGGCGGGAGGCCGGTGTTGCGGGCCGGGTCGACGAGCAGGTCGAGCTGGCGCTCGGCGAGGTTGCCGACCTGCGCGATGACCATCGACAGCACGTCGGCGGCGAACGCGGCGGGCTGGCCGAAGAAGTTGCCGCCGTGCACGACCGCGTCGTCGTCCGGGAAGAACAGCGGGTTGTCGCTGACCCCGCCGAGGTCGGCCGCGACGACGCCGTCCGCGTACCGCAGCGCGTCCTCGGCCGCGCCCAGCAGCTGCGGGGCGCAGCGGATGCTGTACGGCTCCTGCAGCGGGCGCTTGCCGGACGGGGTCAGGCCGGCGGCGAACCCGCGCATCGTCGCGCCGACGGCGATGGCGCCCGGGTGGCCGTACAACCGCAGCAGGCGCGGGTCGAGGAACTGCGGGTCGCTGCCGAGCAGGTCGGCGAGCAGGCAGGTGAGCCGCTGCACGGCCCGGTGGGATGCGCGGGCCCGGTCCAGGGCGAGGGCGGTGGCGGCGGTGGTGAGCGAGGTGCCGTTGACGAGCGCGAGGGCGTCGCGGCCGTCCAGCGGCAGCGGCTCCAGCCCGGCCGCCCGCAGCGCCTCGGCGGCGGGCATCCGTTCGGACGCGAACCAGGCATGGCCGCGGCCGCGCAGGGCCTGGGCGGCGGCGCCGAGCGGGATCAGGTCGCCGCTGGCCCCGACCGAGCCGTAGCGGGGCATCACCGGCGTGAACGTGGTGCCGAGCATGGCGGCGAGGGCGTCGATGACGTGCGGCGACACCCCGGACGCGCCGCGGGCCAGGGACCAGACCCGCACGAGCACGGTGGCCCGGGCGACGTGCGGGTCGATGTCGGGGCCGTGCCCGGCGCCGAGGTGGGCGAGCGTGTTGTCGGCCTGGTCGCGCAGGTCGGCGCGGCCGGCGTAGCCGACGAGCGCGCCGAAGCCGGTGGTGCTGCCGTACACCGCGCGGTCGTCGCCGAGCACCTTGGACAGGAAGCTGCGCGCCGCCCCGACCCGGTCGCGCACCGCCGCCCCGGCCGTGACCCGGATCGGGTCGCGGGCGGCGAGCAGGTCCGCGATCCGCAGCGGCGCCGCGAGGTCAACCTCTGGCGTCATGGGAGGCGACGCTAGAGCCCGATTCTCAGAGCGTTCTGAGATCGGCTCGTTACGGTGCGCCGCATGACGCTGGACTACCTCATCATCGGCGCCGGCCCGGCCGGGCTGCAGCTGGCCGCCCTGCTGGAGCGCGACGGCCGCGACTACCTGGTGCTCGAGGCCGGCCCGGCGCCGGGGACGTTCTTCGCCACCTACCCGCGGCACCGCACCCTGATCTCGATCAACAAGGTCTGGACCGGCTCCGAGGACCCGGAGTTCAACCTGCGCTCCGACTGGAACTCGCTGCTGAGCGACGACGAGTCGCTGCTGTTCAAGCACTACAGCCGCCGGTACTTCCCGCACGCCGACGACCTCGTCCGCTACCTCGCCGACTTCGCGGCGCGGCTCGGGCTTCGCGTACGGTACGACACCAGGGTCTCGAACATCTCGTTCGCGAATGGACTGTTCGATGTGGACGGACTCGCGGCCCGGCGGGTGGTCGTGGCCACCGGCGTCTCCCAGCTGCACGTCCCGCCGATCCCGGGCGCGGAGCTCGCCGAGCGCTACGACACCGTCAGCGTCGACCCCGAGGACTTCACCAACCAGCGGGTGCTCATCATCGGCAAGGGCAACTCCGCCTTCGAGACCGCCGACGCGCTCGTGGAGACGGCCGCCGTCATCCACGTCGCCGGGCCGCACGCGATCCGGCTGGCCTGGCAGACCCACTACGTCGGGCACCTGCGGGCGGTGAACAACAACTTCCTGGACACGTACCAGCTCAAGAGCCAGAACGCGGTGCTGGACGGCACGGTCGAGCGCATCGAGCGCCGCGCGGAGGGCGGGTTCCGGATCGACTTCCGCTACGCGCGCACGGTGGAGCGGCTGCGGCGGCTGGAGTACGACCGGATCATCCTCGCCACCGGCTTCCGCTTCGACGCCTCCATCTTCGCCGCGTCGGCCCGGCCGCGGCTGGTCATCGACGACCGGTTCCCGGAGCAGACGCCGGCGTTCGAGTCGGTCAACGTGCCCGGGCTCTACTTTGCCGGGACCCTGACCCAGCAACGCGACTTCAAGAGGTCCACGAACGGCTTCATTCACGGTTTCCGGTACGGCGTGCGCGCCCTGCACCGCATCCTCGGCGTCCGCCACCACGGCGCGCCGTGGCCGTCGGTCGCGGTCGAGCCCTCGCCGGACGGGATCGCCGACGCCATCGTCGCGCGCATCAACCGCACCTCGGCGCTGTGGCAGCAGTTCGCCGTCCTCGCGGACGTGGTGCTGCCCGACGGCACGTACTACGAGGAGGTGCCGGTGGCGTTCCTGCGCGACGGCGGGCTCGGGGACGTGCCGCTGGCGTTCGTCACCACGCTGGAGTACGGGCCGGACCACGACACCGTGGACCCGTTCGACATCACGGTCCCCCGCATCGCGGAGAACGACGCGGCGGCCGCGCACGACGCCAGCTACCTGCACCCGGTGGTGCGCGTCCACCGCGGGGCGCAGGTCGTGGCGGAGCACCATCTGGCCGAGAACCTGGAGAACCACTGGGACCTGCCGGCGGTACACCGGGAGCCGTTGTCGCTCTTTCTCAAGGGAATCCTCGCCGATGCCGGCTGAGGAGACCTGGCCGCAGCCCGTGCTCGACCTGCTGGCGACCGGCGACGACCGGCCCGTGTTCGAGGACGGCGACCGGGTGACGACCGCGGCCGGGATGGCGGCGCTGGTGCGGCGGATCGTCGCCGGGCTGCGGGCGGCGGGGGCCGGGCCGGGCACCGCGGTGGCGTTGACGCTCGGGGTGACGGCGGAGGCGTTCGCCGCCAACCTGGCCGCGTTCGCGGTCGGGGCGATGGTGTCGGGGCGGCCCGTGCCCGGGGCGCTGGTGGTCGACGAGGACCGGCTGGCCGCGCTGCTCGCCGGCCCCGACGGCGGCGCGCCGCTGGTGGCCGCGGGCCGGCCCGGCGACGTGGCCCGGCTGATCTGGACGAGCGGCAGCACCGGGCGGCCGAAGGGGTGCGCGCAGACGTACGCGGCGATGAGTGCGGCGTGGGCGCCGTACCCGGACCGGTGGCCGCCGGCGATCGCGGAGCTGGCCCCGCGCCTGCGCCGCCAGCTCGTCTTCGGGTCGCTGTCGAGTCAGGTCATGCTGGAGTACGGCGTGCTGGCCCTCGCCTCCGGCGGCACCCTCGTCGCGGCGCGCCCGCCGGGATTCCCGGACATGGTGCCCCGGCACCGCGCGACCGGGAGCGTCATCACCGTCGGCAAGCTGCATCAGCTGGTGCACGCGCAGCGGACGGCGCCGGCCGACCTGTCGTCGCTGCGGGCGCTCATGGTGTCCGGGTCGCCGCTCGAACCGGCCCGGCTCGCCGAGGCCCTCGACGTGCTGGGGCCGATCGTGTTTCACGGGTACGGGCAGACCGAGACCGGCATGATCGCGATGGCCACCCCGGCCGAGATGCTCGGCGACCCGCGGGTCCTCGCCTCGGTCGGACGGCCGCCGGCCACGCACGAACTGTCCATCCGGGACGGTGAGCTGTTCGTGCGCACGGCCGCCCAGGCCTCGTTCTACTGGGAAGAACCGGCCGAGACGGCGGACGTGTTCCAGGACGGCTGGGTGCGGACCCGGGATCTGGCCACTGTGGACGGCCGCGGGTACCTGCGGCTGATGGGGCGCGTGCGGGACGTCGTCATCGTGAACGCCGAGCTGGTCTACGCGGGGGCGGTGGAGCGGGTGCTCGGCTCGGATCCCGCGGTGGCCGAGGCGTACGTGGTGGCGCGGCCGTCGCTCGACACGGGCGAGGCGGTGCACGCGTTCGTGGTACCGGCGACGGGGTCGGATCCGGATATTTCGCATTTGCGGAGCCTGGTCGGTTCCGTGCTCGGCGAGGTCGCGGTGCCCCGGACCGTCACGGTCATCGCCGCCGCGCCGCTCGCGCCCAGCGGGAAGCCCGACAAAAATTTGCTGTAGCGCAATCGTCCGTGTTACCCGGAAGGATTCGGCCGGTCGGACCCCAGAACCGGCCGTGCCGACCATGCCACGCAGCGTTCTGCCTGGATAGCGTGATCGCCGCATCCGTGCACCTGTGGACCACTGCGAGAGGCGGCACCATGACTCAGGGTACGTTCAACACCGGCGAGATCAGCGCGCACGCGAGCCTCACCCGGCAGCGGGCCGAGGAACTGCAGCAGGCGGTCGCCAACCTGCGCAGCGCGGCGCAGCAGCTCCAGGCGGTGTGGACCGGCCCCGGCGCGCAGTCCTTCCAGGGCACGCGGGAGCAGTGGGAGCGGGCGGTGGTGCCGCTGCAGGAGAGCCTCGCCAGCATGGGCCAGGCGCTGAACCAGGCCAGCCAGAGCTACGAGAGCAACGAGAACACCATCAGCCGCGCGTTCGGCAAGTAACCGCACCGCATGGCAGTCAGCGGCAGTTTCGACACGGGCGCCCTGCGCGACGGCGCGAGCCGGCTCGCCACCGCGGCCGACCTGCTCCGCCGCCTGCGCGCCGACCTGCGCCCGGACGGCTTCCCGGACCCGGTCTACGGCGCCGTCCACACCCTCGGCAAGCGCGGCGGCAACCTGATCGGCGACATCGCCGACGACACCGCGGGCCTGCGCCAGCAGCTCGAACAGACGGCGGAGTGCTACGAGGCGCTGGAGGGCTCGCTGGCCGCACGGTTCGGCGGCACCCAATGACCTCGGCCGCCCTGCGCACCACGACGGTCCTGCGCGGCGGCGACCCCGCGCCCGGCGACGGGTGGGCCGTCCAGGCGGTCGTCCGCCAGCTGCGCGACACGGTCACCGCGGTCCAGTCCGCCTCGGCCGTGCTGGCCGGCATCGGCACCGACCGCGACGTGTGGACGGGCCCGGCCGCGGACGCCTTCGCCCCGCGCAAGGAGGACCTGTCCCGCCGGCTGGCCACGGCCGGCCGCGCGTACGGCCGCGCCGCCGACGCCCTCGAACGCTGGTCGCGCCGCCTGTCCGAGCTGCAGACCGAGGCGGCCGAGGTGGCGGCCCAGGCCCGCCGGGCGCACGACGAGCACCAGGCCGAACAGGCCCGGCTGGCCGCCTGCTCCCCCGGCCCGCCGCCGGTCGTCCCGCCGGGCCCGCCACCGGCGGTGGCCGCCCTGCAGCGCCGGCACGACGCGATCGCCGCCGACGCCGCCCGCGACCGCAAGGCCTGCGCCGACGAGATCGACGCCGCCGCGGCAGAACTCGGCGGCAGCGGCGGTGGGTTCGCCGAGCTCATCAAGGGCGTCCTGGTGCACGGCCCGGCCATCCTGCACGCCATCCGCGACGTGCTCGGCTTCGCCGCCCTGATCTGCTCGGTCGTGCCGTTCCTGATGCCGCTCGCCCCGATCGTCGACAGCCTCTACCTGGGCTTCGCCCTGCTCGCGCTGGTCGTCGACGTGGTGGCGCTGGAGACCGGCCACGGCAGCGGCAACGACGTCAAGGACTCGGCCATCGCGCTCGGCCTCGGCGTGTTCGGCAAGCTCGGCACGGTGGCCGCGCACGGCGCGCGCACGGCCGGCAAGCTCGAGGCCGCGGGAGAGGCCGCGGCGAACTCGGCCAAGCTGGGCGGCAAGGTGGCCCCGATCCTGTCGAACCTGGGCATGGCCGAGAAGGCCGCCGAGACCTCCATCAAGGCCGGGGTCGCCGCCGACCGCGCGACCGCCTACGGGGAGAAGGCGGCCGAGCTCGCCAAGGACACCACGAAGACCGGCGTCCTCACCGGCGCCGCGCGCGAGGTGCTCCACCCGATCGCCGCGGGCCGCGAGGCCAAGGCGGTCCAGGACCTCGTCAAGGAGTCCACCGCCTACGGCCGCCTGCCGCTGCTGGAGCGCTGGGTGCCGGACGGCCACCGCGTCCCCGCGCTCGTCGGGCTGGTTCCCGAGGCCGCCGACAAGCTCAAGACCGTCACCGAGATCCCCAAGACCTTCGGCGAGGAGGTCCCGGAGGCGTATCGGGAGATCCAGGACTGGATCGGGAACGAGGTGCAGGGCGATGACGTGGTCGAGAATTCGGGCGGCCTCCGGCGCTGACGGCAACGGGGTCTCGCTCGAACTGCCGCCCGGCTGGTGGGCCCTCCCGCTGGCCGCGACGGACCTGGACGAGCGGATCGCCGCCCTCGTCGCCCAGCAGGCGGAGGGCCTGCCCGAGCCGGTCGGGGCGGAGCTGACGGCCGAGTTCGAGCGGATGACCTCGACCGCCCGCACCGCCGGCGCGGTCCTGCTCGCCGGTGGTGCCGCGGCCGCCGGCGACGACGGGCGGATCGTGGTGGCCTCGCTCCTCGTCGCCCCGTACGAGGCCTATCGCGGCGCCGACCGTCCCGGCTGGTCGCAGGGGCCGTCGGCGCGAGTGGCGCTGCCGGCCGGGACGGCGGTCCGGCACACCTGGCTCGGCACCGGGGCCAGTCCGCTGGGGCCGGTGCGGCAGCTCGACGTGGAGTACGTCATCGCGCCGCCCGCTCCCCCGTCGTGGGTGCTCGCGTTCCGCACGCCCGCGCTCCGGCATGTCGTGATGCTGCTGGCCGCCTTCGACGCGATCGCCGGCACCATGCGTCCCGAAGGTGCCGCCGAACCCGCGCCGGTGTTCGGCTGAGGCCTCAGCCGGCCTCGGCGATCAGGGCGGTCGCGGTACCGGTCCACGCCGGGGCCAGCGCCAGCAGGCGGTCCGCGTTCGGCTGCGGCATCGCGTTGAACGGGGCCAGCTCCGCCACCAGCGCGCGCAGCCGGTCCACCCCCACCGGCAGCGGGCCCGCCAGCCGGTCCACCACGCCCAGCAGCTCGTTCATGCGGCCCTCCCGGCGCGGCAGGGCGTCCACGTCCGCCGCCGTCACCAGCGGGACCTGGACCGGGAGCGGCTCGCGGCGGCGCAGCAGGATGCCGCGGCCCGGGATGTCGCGGCCGACGTAGGCCTCGGGCAGGTGGCGTACCGCGCCGAACAGGAACGCCCGCGGCTGGCGGGGACCGGTCAGCAGCCCCACGCCCGCCCGGCCCGACTCGGCCAGGATCGAGCCGTGCGGGGGGCCGCCGAACGCGTCCAGGTCGGCGGCGACAAGTGCGCCGACGCCCGGCTCGCCCGACTCGAAGACCTGTTCGCGCAGGACCCGGGCCACGTCGGGGCCCTGGAGGCGGTCGGCGTCGTCGATCAGCACGACGTACGGGCCGCTGGGGACCGTGGCCAGGGCCAGCTGGACGTGGCGCTCGGTCGGGGTCGGGGCCAGCAGGGCCACCGCGACGCCCGCCACGTTGTCGGCCAGCAAGCGCAGCGGCGAGGTGCGGTTGGGGGCGATTACGACGACCGGCACCCCGCGGGCGATCAGGTCCAGGCCCGCGGCCAGCAGCGCCGTCGACTTGCCGCTGCCCGGTTCGCCGGCCACGAAGACGCCCGGGCCGTCCGACAGGCGGGCGCCGAGGAGGGTCAGCTCGTCGCCGCCGGCGCCGAGGAACACCTCGCTGCGGTCCCGCGGCAGCGCACGCGCATCCGCAAGAGGCAGGCGCGACGGCAAGGCGTCGATGCGCCACGGTCCACCTTGGACAGACGCATGAGCGGGCGCGGGGGGCAGGCGGTACGCGATCTGCATGGTCCGGTACGGCGCGGTCAGGCGGATCGCCTGGCCCGGCCGCGGGTCCGCCGGGCGCAGCGCCGCCGGGACGCCGACGGCGTTGTAGTCGTCCTGGTCGAACGACAGCGCGATGCGGTCCGTGGCGGCGCTGTTGAGCATCGGGTGGCGGGTCAGCATCCGCGCGGTGCCGGTCATCGCGACGTGGACGCCCGCCGCGGCGCCCTTCTGGAAGATGTGGGTCAGCTGGTCCACCGGGGCGCGGTTGTTCAGCTCGCCGAAGACCCGCTCCCAGGTGTCGAAGTCGTCGATGAGCAGCACCGTGCGGGCCCTGCGGGGCGGCTCGTCGACGAGGCGCTCCAGGCGGTCCAGCAGCCGCGCGCCGCGGTCGAGCTCGTCGCGGGTGACGTACGCCCCGCAGTGCGGCAGGTCGCGCAGGTCGGCGAGGCGGCCGCCGCAGTCGATGACGTACAGGTGCAGCTCGTCGGGGCGGCTCGCGGCCACCGACGCGGCCAGGGCGCGCAGGAGCGCGGTGCGGCCGGAGCGGGGGCGGCCGGCGGCCAGGAGGTGTCCGGACTCCAGGTGCCACGCGGCCACGGGCTGCTCGCGTTCGGCCACCCAGTCCTCGCGGGCATAGGACAGTACACCCGCGGCGGAAGGCGGCAGGTCCAGCTCGTCGGGCAGGGGTGGGAGCCACGGGGCCTGGGTGCGGGTGAACCCCTCCAGCTCGGCGGCGTCGCGGATGGCGGCGGCCAGCACGTTGACGTCCTTGGCGGCCGACGCGGCGGCGAGCTCCGGCGGCCGGCCCAGCTCGGCCAGGGCGGCCCGCACGATGCGCACGTCGGCGGCGGCGCGGCGGGTGCTGCCGCCGACGAACGCGGTCTGCAGCATGGTCAGGCCGGCGGTGTCGCCGCGCTGGAGCAGGGCGCGGCCGGGCACGGCGATCGCCTCGGCGGCCGGGGAGCCGACGACGTCGGTGGAGTGCTCGGCGTCCAGGTGCAGGGCGACCCGGATGTTGACGTTGGGGCGGATCTCCGTCGGGACGATGCCGCGCGGGGTCTGGGTGCCGATCACGAGGTGCAGTCCGAGGGAGCGGCCCTGGGTGGCGACGGTCGTGAGGCGCTTGAGGATGTCGTCGGGCAGGTCGTCGCGCAGGATCGAGAACTCGTCGATCACGACGAACATGCGCGGCAGGGACTTCGGGGCGCCGTCGGGCAGGGTGCCGTCGTCGGCCTTTCGCTGGTACTCCGAGAGCCCCTCGATCCGCAGCTCGCTCAGCAGCTGCTGGCGCCGCCGGATCTCGCCGGCCAGGGAGTCGATGGCCCGCATGACCTTCGGGCCGTCCAGGTTGGTGATCATGTCGAGCACGTGCGGGAGGCCCTCGAACGGCTGGAACGCCGCGCCGCCCTTGAAGTCGACGAGGATGAAGCCGAGCTCGTCGGGGCGGTTGGCCAGGGCCAGCGCGGCGACGAGGGTCTGCAGGAGGGCGGACTTGCCGTACCCGGTGGACCCGGCCACCAGCGCGTGCGGGCCGCTGCCGACGAGGTCGACGACGAGCGGGCCCTCGCCGGTGGCGCCGAGCGGGACGGCGGTGCGCCGCGGCTCCCGCCGCCAGCGCTGCACGATCGCGGCCGGGTCGGCCGACATGCCGGGCAGGTCGAGCAGGGCGACCGAGGCGGGCAGCCCGGCCGCGCCGGCGCGGGCGTCGGGGTCGGCGAGCGGGGCGAGGGCGCGGGCGGCGGCGGTGGCGATCGCCGGGGACGCCAGGTCGGCCAGGACGCCGCTCAGGTCCGGCTCGGCCGGGCGGCGCACGGTGAGCCGGGGCTCGCGCTGGTCGAGCTCGACGGTGATCGGGCAGCGCGACGGCAGGGCGCCGACGGCGATGACGTGCACGCCGCGCTCGGGGCCGGCCCGCAGGAGGTCGGCCAGGCCGGCCACGTCGTGCTCGGCCACGCCGTCGACCACGAGCAGCCAGCGCGGGCCACCGGCGGCCAGCGCGGCGCGGACGGTGTCGACCAGCGCGGCCAGGGTCTCCTCGCCGGCGGCGACAGTGGCCAGGGCGGCGGTACCCCGCACATGCGGCAGCCACCGCAGGAAGTCCCACCCGGCCGCGGCGTCGTCCGGCAGCCGCCGGGCCAGCAGCGCGATGCGCAGGTCGGCCGGGCCGCTCTGCACCGCCGCCTGCAGGACGAGGGACCGGGCCAGGGCGCGGGCGGCGGCGGGCGGCCCGGCCACGCCGACGGTCCCGGCCGTGCCGAGCGACGCGGTGACCGGCACCCCGCGCAGCGTCGGCGGGGCGGCCCGGTCCCGCTCCGGGGCGGGATCGGTCAGGGCGACCGCGCTGGGCAGGTCGGCGACGCCGAGGCGCAGCCGCAGGAAGTCCTCGTGGCCGGGGCGGCGCTGCCAGAGCCGGCCGTCGAAGCGCTGGGCGACGGCGAGCACCTCGGCCAGGTCCGGGGCCTGCTCGAGGCTGGCCCGGCGCTCGGCCGCGGCGAGCTCGCCGAGGCGGGTCAGGCCCGCGGCCCGGGCGGCGGCGTACTCGCGGCCGGCCCTGCGCTGCTTGCGCCGCCCGCCGAACGCGCCGGCCAGGGTCGAGGCGAGCAGCGTGACGGTGCTGGCCCCGGAGAGGATCAGGAAGCTGACGTTGTGCCAGACGAGGTACGCGACCGCGCCGAGCACGAGGCCGGAGGCGGCGGTCCAGCCGAGGCCGGTGGCGGCCTTCGACGGCTCCGGGGGCGGCTCCGGCAGGGTCACCGCGCCGGGGTCGGCGGGCCGGTCGTAGCGCTGCTGGCGGTCCAGGCGCAGGGTGCCGTCCGGCATCGGGATGAGCACCGCGGGCGGCCGGGGCGGGCCCGGGTCGTGCACGGTGAGCAGGTCGTCCCCGATCCGCACGAGGGTGCCGGGCGGGGCCGGACGGGTGTCGCCGCCGCGCAGGAGGGCGTCGCCGACCAGGGTGTGGTTGCTGGAGTGCTCGTCGGTGACGTCGGCGCCGCCGGCGGTACCCACGAAGACCGCATGCCGCTCGCTCGCCGCCACGGTGGAGAGCCGCAGGCCCCGGTCCTCGCCCCGGCCCACGGTGAGCACCGCGCCGGGCGGCAGCGGGGCGCTCACCCCGGCGTCGGGCCCGCTCACGACACGGACGCTGCGCCCGTCCCAACGCGGCGCCGGCGAAGAACCGGGCCCGAACGACACGATCGCGCCCGCGCGCAGCCCGGCCTCGGCCAGGGTGGCCTGCGGCGGGCAGGGGCCGGCCGGCCCGTGCAGCACCGCCCGGCCGTCGGCGCCGAGAAACGCCCCGAGCGCGGCCGCGAGCTGGTCGACGGTGGCGCCCTCCCGCGCCTCGACGTGCAGGTCGGCCTCCCGGCCGGCGATCGAGACGGTGATCGGCAGCCACATGATGGTCGGTCAACTCCTGACGGCTCGCGCGCGTTTGCCGTACAGCAATAATCGCAACACGGCCCCCGGCACAACCGGTTCGGACGCAAACGAGCCGTTCGGCTGCCGCACATCGACTGTCCTGACGGGCGGACCTGGCCCCGCGAAGTCCGAACGGACCATGACGTTCCGCCCTGTACTGCGGATACGTTCGCCCGGCGATCGTTGCCGGAGGGGGTTTCGCGGGTGCTGCGCGTGTGGCGGGCCGTCAGGTCGATGGGACGCGGACGGGTCGTCGTCGCCGCGTGGTGCGTGCTCGGGCTCGCCGCGGCGGGGCTCGTCGTCGCGGCCGGGACCGGCTACCAGGCGCCCCTGTCCGGGCTGCGCAAGGCCGGGCACTGGGTGTTCGACACGGCGGCCGGGGCCGCGTTTCACATCGACGGGCCGACGAAGAACCTGGACGCCAAGATCGGCGGCTTCCCGGGGGCGAACCACCTGCCGGGGTTCACGATCCAGGGCTCCTCGAAGGGGTACGTCGTGCACGGCCGCACGATCGACGTGTTCGACACCCCGACGCTCAGCGTGAACACCTCGATCCCGATGACCGTGGACGAGCAGCCGGTCGGCCTGGAGGTCAACGGCGGCCCGTACCTGGTCTACCGGGCCACCGGCACCGCCGTCCGGCTCGACGTCCCGCCGCTGGTCATCCAGCTCGGCGGGCCGGTCGCCGACCCGGTCGCGACCGAGGACGGCACCGTCTGGCTGCGCCGCACCGACTCCGGCGCGCTGTGCCACATCGCCCCGGGCGCGTCCGGCATCGCCTGCGCGGGCAACGTCCCCGACGGCCACACCGGCGCGCTCGCGGTCATCTCCGGGCACGCCTCGTTCGTCGACGCCACCGACGCCACCGTGCGCCCGGTCGGCCCCGACGGGCTCGGCCCGGCCAAGGCCCTCGGCGTGGCCGTCCCCGCGGGCGCCACGCTCGGCAACGCCGACGTCGACGGCCGGCTCCCGATCGTCGACAAGGGGCGCCCCCAGCTGCTCCTGGCGGACGTCACGAGCGGTGGGGCGCCGGTGGCCGTACCCCTGGCCGCCGGCGACTACGGCCAGGTCGCGGTCGGCGAGGGCACGGTCGCCGTGGTCAACGCCACCACCGGCGAGGTGCTCACGTTCGACGCCAAGGGCAACCCGAAGGCCAAGCTCCCGGTCCCCGGCGGGGCCAAGGGCGTGCAGATCACCAAGGGCCAGGACCAGCGGCTGTACGTCGACACCGCCAACGGCACGCACACGCTCGTCGTCGACCACGACGGGTCGGTGACCGCGGTGCCGATCGGCGGCTCCCAGCTGCCGCAGGCCAACCCGACCCCGTCGACCCCGGCCGCCCCGCCCGCCACCCAGCCGGCGACCACCAAGACGGCCCCGCCGCCGACCACCACCAAGAAGGCCGCGCCGGGCGCCCCCGGTGCCGTGAACGCGCGCCCCGGCAACGGCCAGGCCCAGCTCAGCTGGGGCGCGGCCGCGGCCAACGGGGACGCGGTCCAGGCGTACACGGTGGCGTGGCGCGGCGACGACGGCAGCACCGGCACCGCCGACGTGCCCGGCAACCGGCTCACCACCGACCTGACCGGCCTGCGCAACGGCGTCACCTACACGGCCACCGTCACCGCCCGCAACGGCGTCGGCACCGGCCCGGCGGCCACCTCGGCCCCGTTCAAGCCGAGCTCGGAGGTGCCGGGCGCGCCGGGCGGGGTCAGGGCCAGCGCGGCCGCCGCCGACGGCTCGGTCGCGGTCAGCTGGGACGCCGCCAACGGCCAGGGCCACACCATCACCCGCTACGACGTCACCGCGACCGGCAGCGACGGCAGCACCGCCCCGGCCGGCACGGCCACCGGGACCACGGCCACGGTGAACGGGCTGACCCTCGGCGTCACGTACCAGTTCACCGTCACCGCCACCAACGACCTCGGCACCACCGGCCCGGCCTCGGCGGCCGGCGGCGGCGCGACCCCGTTCAAGGCGGCGGCCGCGCCCGGCGGGGTCAAGGCGGCCGTGCGCGACGGCGGGGCCACGCTGAGCTGGAACGCGCCGAACCTCAACGGCGGCACGCTGGACCACTACGTCGTCACCGCGACCGGCCGGCCCGACCAGGACGTCACCGCCGGGCCGGTCTCGTTCGACGGCCTGGCCAACGGCACCGCCTACACGTTCACCGTCAAGGCGGTCACCAAGGGCAAGGAGGGCGGCGGTACCCGCGACGGCGCGACCGGTACCGCCGCCGGCACGCCGGGCCGGACCGCGACCGCCGACGTGACCGGCGTCAGCCTCTCCGGCGACCGGCAGGCCACGGTGAACCTGAACGTGAACCTGTACAACTCCGGCGCCGGCACCTGCCAGCTCGTCTTCAACGGCGCGCTGCGCTGGTCGGGCGGGTGCGCGGGCTCGGTCGTGGTCGGCGGGCTGTCCTACAGCACCACCTACGACGTGTACGCGCAGGTCGTCAACGCCTACGGCACCGGCCCCGCCGGCGCGCACGGCAGCGTGCGGACCAACGACGCGCCCCCGCCGGCCACGATCTCGGTGTCGAAGGGCGGCCGGTACAGCGGCTCGGCGTGCACCAGCTCGTCCTGCGCCTACCTGACCGTGACGCTGGCGAACTTCGCGGCGAACACGAAGTACAGCGTCATCTGCACCTCCGGCGGCCCGGCGGGCGGCTCCGGCGACTACTACCAGTACGACGTCACCACGAACGGCTCGGGGGCGAGCACCTCCAGCACCTGCTTCTACGGGTACCCGGGCCAGCAGGTCTGGGCGCACGTGGTGAGCGGCCCCACGTCCAACACCCTGACCTGGTAAGGCAGCGACATGATCCCCGCGCAGCACATCGCCGAGCTCTACCGGCGCATCGCCTCGAACATCGAGCACGTCGTGCACGGCAAGCCGGGCGTGCTCCGGCTCGTCGTCACGTCCCTGTTCGCCGAGGGCCACCTGCTCATCGAGGACCTGCCGGGGCTGGGCAAGACGACCATCGCCCGCTCCCTGGCGCGCTGCGTCGGCGGGCTGGCCCAGCGGGTGCAGTTCACGCCCGACCTGCTGCCCAGCGACATCACCGGCGTCATGGTGTTCAACCAGCAGTCGGGGACGTTCGAGTTCCACCACGGGCCGGTCTTCGCCAACGTACTGCTCGCCGACGAGGTCAACCGGGGCACGCCGAAGGTGCAGTCGGCGCTGCTGGAGGCGATGGCCGAGCGCAGCGTGACGGTGGACAAGCGCACCCATCAGCTGCCCCGGCCGTTCATGGTGATCGCCACGCAGAACCCGATGGAGCTCGACGGGACGTACCGGCTGCCGGAGGCGCAGCTGGACCGGTTCATGATGCGCATCGAGATCGGCTACCCGGACCACGACGCCGAGGTCCGCGCGATCCAGGGCGACGCCCGCGGGGTCAGCCCGGACGAGCTGCCGGCCCTGGTCGAGCCGCAGGAGCTGCGGCAGATCATCCAGTCGGTGAGCGGGCTGCACGCCGACCCGGAGATCTGCTCGTACGCGGTCCGCCTGGCCGCGGCCACCCGCACCCACCGCGACGTGCGCTACGGGGCCAGCCCGCGCGGCAGCATCGCGCTGGTGCGGGCGGCGCGGGCGTGGGCGGCGACGGCCGGGCGGGACTTCGTCAACGTCGACGACCTCAAGGAGCTGGCGGTGCCGGTGCTCGCCCACCGGATCGTGCTCACGCCGCAGGCCGAGCTGGGCGGGCAGACCCCGGCCGGGGTGGTCATGGAGGCGCTGCAGACCGTCGGCGTGCCGGTGGTCCGCGCGTGAGCAAGGCGCTGACCCGGCGGGGCTGGGCGCTGCTCGCGGCCGGGATCGCGCTGTACGGGCTCGGCGAGCTCCTCGGCCACCCCGTGCTGCGCGCCCTGGCCGCCGTCGCCGTCGCGGTCGTCGCGGTCAGCGCGGCCCTCGGGGCCCGGCGGCTCCCGCTGCACGCCGAGCGGAGCCTGGAGCGCGGCCGGGTCATGCGCGGCCGGCCGGTGCCGGTGCGGCTCACCGTCACCAACTCCGGCCGCTGGTGGACCCCGCGCTTCGACGGCGTCGACGGCGGCCCGGTCACCGTGCCCGCCCTGCGCCCGCGCCGCTCGGCCGCCGTGGACTACACCGTCGTCCCGCAGCGCCGCGGCGAGCTGCACCTCGGGCCGCTGCGGGTGGCCCAGCGCGACCCGCTCGGGCTGACCGACCGGCAGCGCGACACCGGCGGGGTGACGAGCCTGTGGGTGTACCCGCGGGTGCACCCGGCCGCCCCGCCCGGCTCCGGCAACCGGCGCGGCGTGCTGCCCGGCGGCGCCGGCGGCGGCTGGCTGCGCGGGGCCGAGGAGCTGCGGGCCCTGCGCGAGTACGTGCCCGGCGACGAGCTGCGCCACGTGCACTGGAAGGCGACCGCGGTGACCGGCGGGCTGATGGTCCGCGACCTGTTCGACCCGCCGTCGCCCGACCTGCTGGTCCTGCTCGACACCCGCCCCGAGGCGCTGTCCCCCGACGCGTTCGAGGAGGCGGTCGACTTCGCCGCGTCGATCCTGACCGCCGCCACGAACGCCGGGCACCGCGCCCGGCTGCGCACCACCGACGGCCTCGACGCGCGCGGCGCCTTCCTCGAGGCGCTGTGCGCGGTCCGGCAGCTGCCCGGCGCGGCCGCGCACCAGCCGCACCCGGGCACGGTCGTCTACGTCACCGGCCCGGCGGTCGCCGACCTGGGCTGGCTGAGCGCCTCCGGCCGCGGCGTGGTCGCCGCCGTCACCCCCGGCGCGTTCGGCCCCGCGGACCCGGGCGTCCTGGCCCTGGCCGGAGCCGACGCCGCGGCCCTGACCGCGCGGTGGAACGCGGCGGCCCGATGAGCGTCCTGAGGGCGCGGCTGTGCGGGTTCGTGCTGGCATGCGGTACCGCTGCCGGGGCCTTGTATTTCGCTCCTGTCTTCGGCGTCGCGGCGCTGCTGCCCTCGCTCGGCGCGGTCGTGGTGGCCGCCGTGCTGGGCGACGCCGTGCCGCGCCTCGCCCCGGTCCGCCCGCTGCTCATCGTCGCCCTCGGCGCGGTCGCGGCCGTCGTGGTCACCGGCGTCGCGGACCCCCTCGCGGCCGCCCGCGACGGCTGGGTGCGCACCGCCCAGGCGACCTGGCCGGTGCGCGACCGCCCCGACCTCATGCTGTTCGTGCCGCTGCTGGCGCTGCTCGCCGCCGCCCTCGCGATCGAGCTGCTGCGCCGGGCCCGCTCGCCGCTGCCGGCCCTGATCCCCGCGCTCGTCCCGCTCGCCGTGGCCCAGCTCTACTCCCCCGCCACGGGCGCGGCCGCGGTCGGCGCCGCCCTCGGGTTCGCCGCCTTCGCCGCCCTGACCGTGGCCCTGCACGGCGGGGCCCGCATCGCGCCCGCGCGGGTCGCGCTGACGGCGGCGGTCGTGGTCGTGGCGGCGGTACCGCTGGGCCTCGGCGCGACCGCGTGGAGCGCCCTGGACCGGTCCCCCGACGTGGTGCGCGCCGAGCCCTCGGCCGCCCCCGCGCGGGCCGCGAGCCCCCTGGACGAGCTGCCCGGCCTGCTCGCCCACCCGGAGCAGGTGGCGTTCCGGGTCCGCACCGACGAGACCGGCGGGCGCTGGACCCTGGCCGTGTACGACGGCTTCGACGGCGACACCTGGAGCAGCTCGGCGCTGTACCAGCCGCTCGGCGGCCCGCTCGCCGCCGACCCGGCCGTCACCCGCCCGCTGCGCCTCGGCCGGGCCCGCGTCGAGCCGGTGTCGATCGCCGGCCCGTGGCTGCCCAGCCGCGCCCGCCCGGTGACCGTGGCCGGCGCCGAGGTGCTGGTCGACCCGCCCTCGGGCACCCTGGTCAGCGGCGCGCCGGTCGCGGGTTACGACCTGACCTGGTCCGCGCCCGACCTGCGCGGCGACGAGGACGCCCCGCTCGACGCGTCCGGCGCGGGCCTGGCCCTGACCAACCCGCCGACGGCGATGGCGGACCTCGCGCGGACCGCGGTCGACGGCGATCCCCCGTCCTTCCGCGCGGCGCTGAAGCTCGAGAGCTACCTGCGCACCACCTACAAGGTCGCGGCGGGCGCGGGGATGCCGACCGGGCACGGGTACGGTCAGCTGCAGCACTTCCTCTTCGTCACCAAGCGCGGCACCAGCGAGCAGTTCGCGGCCTCCTACGTGGTCCTCGCCCGGCTGCTGGGCATCCCGGCCCGGCTCGCCGTCGGCTTCCGCCAGCCCGCGGCGGCGAGCGGGATGACGGCGGTCCGCGGCGCCGACGCCCTGGCCTGGCCCGAGGTCGCGGTGGCCGGCTACGGCTGGGTCCCGCTCGACCCGACCGGCGTGACGGGCACCAACGCCAGCCCCGGCCCGCTCGCCGACGGCGGCAGCAAACCCCCGAGCATCTCGGCCGAGCCGACCCTGTCCGTCGCCCCGCCGTCCACGCCCGCCTCCTCGTCCGCGGGTGTACCGCCGGTGCCCGCCTCCTCGCCGCCGCTCGCCCTCGTCGCCGGGGGCGGCGTGGCCGGGCTCGCGGTCCTGTGGCTGGCCGGCATTCCCGGTGCGAAGCTGGTCCGCTCCCGCCGCCGCCGCTCGGGCCCGCCGGCGCGCGCGGTGGTCGGCGCCTGGCACGAGGCCCGCGACCGCCTCGACGACCACGGGGTGCGCCCGGGCTCGGCGATGACGATCCGCGACCTGGCCGGGCGTGCGGGTGCCGATGTGGCGCCCGCGCTGCTCCGGCTGGCCGGGCACGTCGACCGCGCCCGCTGGTCCGGCGCCGGGGTGACCCCGGCCGAGGCGGACTCGGCGTGGCACGAGACCGGCGCCGTGTCCCGCGCCCTGCGCGCCCGCGGCCTGCGGTCCCGCCTGCGGGCGGCCCTGTCGCCCAGGACCCTGCGCCGCCGCTGAGCTCCGCAATTCGCCCGGAGGAATCTCGCGCAGGCGATTGACAAAATATTCTTTTACGTAAAGACTCGTTTTTGCCATGAGAGACATCGTCTACCTCGATCGGATCGAGCAGGCCGAGGCCCTGCTCAAGCCGCAGCGGATCGACGTGCTGCGGCAGCTCGCCGAGCCCCGGTCGTGCACCGAGGTCGCGGCCGAGCTCGACCAGACCCCGCAGCGGGTCTACTACCACGTCAAGCGGCTGCTCGACGCCGGCCTCGTCGGCCAGGTCGCGGAGCGGCGGGTGCGCGGCATCCACGAGGGCATCTACCAGGCGACCGGGCGGGCCTACTGGCTCTCGCCGCGGCTGGTCGGGCGGATCGGCCTGCGCCAGAGCCGCGACCAGCTCAGCCTCGGCTACCTGGTCGACCTGATGGAGGACGTGCAGGCGGACATCGCCGCGCTCGACCTCGCCCGGCCCGACCTGCCCTCGATCGGGGTGGCCGGGGAGATCCGGGTCCGCCCCGAGCAGCGCAAGGCCTTCCTCGACGAGTTGCAGCACACCCTGCAGGACCTGTTCACCCGCTACGGCGGGGCCGAGGGCGACGCGTTCCGACTGGCCGTCGCCTGTTACCCCAAGGGAGATTCCGATGCACGAGCCTGACTTCCTGCTGCGCGCCACCATCGCGGCCCCGGCCAAGGCGGTCTACGAGGCGCTCACCGACCCGGCGGCGCTGCGGGTCTGGCTGGCCGAGCACGCCGAGGTCGAGCTGCCCGCGCGGTACGCGTTCTGGGGCCGCTTCACCCCCGACGGCGCCGAGCCGCACCAGCGCCTCCTGCACGCCGACGAGCGCACGATCAGCTTCGCCTGGACCGTCGAGGGCCACGAGACCACCGTCGAGTTCCAGCTCGACGAGGACGGCGACGGCACCGTGCTCACGCTGAGCCAGGCCGACCTGCCGAGCTTCGAGGACGTGCTGGCCGACCGGGCCGGCGCGTTCGGGGCCACCTCGACGTTCTGGTCCCTGGCCGTGGCCAACCTGGCCGACTACCTCGCGGGCCGGCCGCTGACCCCGATGGTCGACTTCACCTCGCCCGAGCTGCGCGCCGAGGTGGTCATCGACGCCACGCCGGAGGCCGTCTTCGACTCGCTGGTCAACCCGGGCCAGGTCGGCCGCTGGATGGGCGCGAAGGTCGACATCGAGCCGTGGGCGGGCGGCCGCTACGCGATGGGCGGCTTCGACCTCGACCCGGGCGGCATCACGTTCGCCGAGTTCGAGCCGGGCCGCAAGGCGACCCTGCGCTTCGCCGACGGGCTGCTGAGCAGCTGGGAGCTGGAGGGCTCGGCCGGCGGCACCCGGATCACGTTCGTGCAGAGCGGCTTCGACGCGACGAACCCGCCGTACCCGGGCTGGGCCGGCTGGCTCTCCGGGGTCGCCGACCTGCGCGCCTTCCACGAGCTGCCGGGCTGGCGTCCGGGCTGGCGCAAGATGGCGATCGCCGGCGTCCCGGCGGGTTTCGAGCCGGACCACGAGGCCTAGAAGCGGCTCAGAACTTGCAGACGGCGCCGCGGATGCCCTTCACGGCGCTGGTGCTGGCGGTGCGGCCGCCGGTGCCCAACACCTGGAAGCAGTACTGCACGCCGGCCTTCACCGGCGCCTGGTACGTGGTGGCCTGGCCGACCAGCTTGCGCTGCGGGGACGCGGCGCCCGCCTCGGCCACGGCCACGGCGTAGGTCAGGTTGGCCGGCCCGGTCCAGGTCAGCGTCACGGTCTCGCCGTTGTCGACCGGCTCGGCCAGTTCGATGACGCCGGCCCCGGTCGCCGGGCCGGTCGGCGCCGCGCTGCGGGCCGCCTGCGCGGACGGTTCGGTGGCGGGGTCGCCGCCGCGGTTGCCCAGCAGGTAGATGCCGCCGGTGAGCAGCAGCGCGGCCGGGACGGCGATCGCCACCGCGAGCAGCCAACGGGGGCGGCGGCGCTCGCCGGCGGCGGCCGGCTCGGGTTCGGGGGCGGTCAGCGGGCGGTACTCGGTGCTGCCCGCCGGTGGCACTGTCTTCTGCTCGACGTTCGGCTCGGCTTTTTGCGCGCTTTGTTGCCACGCCGCCGGGGACGCTTGTTCGCTTTGTTGCCAAGCCGCCGGGGACAGGGCCAGCAGCGCCTCGCCCGCGTTGGCGCCGCGGCGGGCCGGGTCGGGGTCGAGGAGCCGGCGGACCGCCTCGGCCAGTCGCGGCGGGACGTCGGCGGGCAGCGCCGAACCCGGCGGCGAGCCGGCGAGCGCGTAGTGGAGGGTGGCACCCAGGCCGTAGAGGTCGGCCGCGACCGGGTCGCCCGCCTGCCCGGCCAGCCGCTCGGGCGCGGAGAAGCCGGGCGAGACCGCGACCATCCCGGCGGCGTCGGCCGCGCCGAAGTCCGCGAGGACCGCCTGGCGCTTCTTCGTGATGAGCACGTTGGCCGGCTTCACGTCGCGGTGGTACGCCCCGTTGGAGTGCGCGTAGTGCAGGCCCTGCGCGATCTGGTAGCCGAACGCCGCCGCGGCCGCCGGGTCCAGCCGCCCGCGCCGGTCCACCTCCTGCTGGAGGGTCGACTCGCAGAGCTCCATCACCAGGTAGGGCCGCCCGTCGGGCAGCACCCCGGACGCCGGGTCGGTCCACAGCACGCCCGGCCCGCCCCGCAGCCGGCCCAGGATCTCGCGCTCGGCCAGGAACGCGGCGTGCGCCACGGCGTCGGTGACCGGCCGGGCGAGCACCTTCACGGCCACGTGCCGCTCGCCGCCGCGCTGGTAGGCCCGGTAGACGGTCGCCGTGCCGCCCTGGCCGATCGGTTCCAGGTGTTCGAGGCCGGGAATGGCGGGCGTACCGAGATCCACCCCGCCACCCTAGTGGCGGCCCCGCCCGGGCCACTTCATTGCTTCCGGGCAAACTGTTCAGCTTTTCGGTGGATGCAGCCTTTTCGGTGGATGAGTCCCATCGAAGTCTGTCGAATCAGCGGAGCCGATTCCGGCTGCCCGCGCACTAGCGTCCGGACTGTGCACGCCTCGCAGTTCGTGGTGGTCGGATCCGGGCTCATCGCGCTCGTGATCTCGGTGATCCTGTGGCCGGTCGTGGGGTACGCGATCACGGTCGTGCACGAGGGCGGCCACGCGCTGGCGGCGTCCATGATGGGCGGCACGGTGACGTCGCTGACCGTGGGCCCCGGGCACAACGGCGAGACCCGGGCCAAGGGCCTCGGGCCGCTCGGTGCGTTCGTGTTCCTGCTCGGCGGCTACGTCGGGCCGTCGGTGTTCGGGGCGGCCGGGGCGATGCTGCTGACCCGGGACCACGTGCGCATGGTCCTGTGGCTGAGCGTGTTCTTCCTCCTGCTGGCCCTGCTCGCCTCGGCCAACTACGTCGCCCGGGCCGCGATCGTCCTCGTCGGGGCGCTGATCGTGCTGGTGATCCGCAGGGCGAGCGACGGGCAGGAGGTCTTCTTCGCGTACACGTGGATCTGGTTCCTGCTCTTCGGCGGTTTCGGCCACGTGCTGGTGCTCCAGCAGGTCCGCAGCGCCGGCGGCGACACCATGACGGACGCCTACCAGCTGCGCAGGATGACGTTCCTGCCCGCCTCGCTGTTCTCGGGCGTCTTCTGGCTGTTCAGCGCGGCCGCCCTGGTCTTCGGCGCGGTGGTGATGCTGCACCTGTACCACCCGCACCTCGCGTGACCTCGGACGGCTCTGGTCCTGGTTACGGACGGTTCGGCGGTACCGCCGGGTTGCCGATCTCGGGTAGTGTGCGCGAGGCATTCGGCGAGAGGACGAGGGACCATGACGCAGAACGGGATGCGACAGTACGACGACCGCATGGGTGGCCCCGGCGTCCTCCAGCAGCCTGGTGAGATGCCCCCGGGCATCGCCGGCGACCAGGCCAAGGCGCTCGCGGTGCTCACCATGGCGCAGCGCACGGCCGAGGAGCACATCAACACGGCGATCGCCGAGGCCGACCAGATCCAGGCCCAGGCGCACGCCAACGCCTCCCAGATCATCTCCGACGCGCAGGCCCAGGCGGGCGCGCTGCGCGACGAGGCCGAGAAGATCCTCAGCCGGGCCCGGACCGCGGCCGAAAAGATCGCGCGGGAGGCCGAGGCCTACGCGGCCGACACCGAGCGCAACGCCGGCGAGGTGCTCGCCGACGCCCAGGCGCGGGCCGAGGACATCGTGCGCGAGTCGCAGGAGAGCGCGTACGACATCAAGCAGCGCGCCGAGCAGATCTACGAGGACGTCGTGGGCGGCCTCACCTCGAAGCGGCAGGCGCTGCAGGGCCAGATCGAGGCCCTGGAGCGCTTCGACCAGGAGTACCGCAGCCGGCTGACCTCGTTCATGCAGCAGCAGATGCGCGCCCTCTGGGTGGGCCAGCCGCAGGTGAACGGGCCGCAGGAGTTCCAGGAGGGCAACGCCGTGGCCGGCGAGCTGCTCCCGGCCCAGCGCACCGCGCACGAGGACGAGCGCGACCCGCAACCGGCGGAGTAAGGCGTTTTCTCAGGAAACACCGGCTAGCGTCCGCCGGGTGGAGCGGATCGAATGCCAGTGGTGCCGGCTGCAGAATGCGCCCGGCGCCACGTCCTGCCTGACGTGCGGCGCGCCGCTCGACGTCGCGAACCTGGTGAGCGACTCGGGCTGGCGCGAGGCGCCGCGGCTGCGGGACATGACCGAGTTCCGGTTCTCGAACTCGGTCGCCCAGGTCGAGGGCGAGCTCGTCCCGGTCATCGACATGGCCCTCGCGCCCGGTGACGCCGTGTACTTCGAGCACCACGTCCTGCTCTGGAAGGACGAGCAGACGCCGGTGACCGCGATGCCCACCGGCGGCGGCATGCGGCGCGTGTTCGGCGGGATGCCGTTCGTGCTGACCCTCGCGCACGGGCCCGGCCGGGTCGCGTTCTCCCGCGACTCCCCCGGCGAGCTCGTCGTGCTCCCGCTGCACCCCGGCATGGAGCTCGACGTGCGCGGCCACGCGTTCCTGCTCGCCACGCACACCATCGGCTACGACTTCATCCGCATCCAGGGCCTGGCCAACGTGCTGCACGGCGGGAACGGGATGTACCTGGACCGGTTCGTGACCCAGGCCGCGCCGGGGCTCTTGGTCCTGCACGGGTACGGCAACGTCTTCGAGCGCTACCTGCGCCCCGGCGAGAAGATCCTGGTCGAGCCGGGCGGGTTCCTGTACAAGGACGCCTCCGTCGGCATGCAGGCGGTGCAGATGCCGGTGAAGACCGGGCTGATGCGCCGCGGCATGTACCTCGCGGAGATGACCGGCCCCGGCCGCGTCGGCATCCAGTCCATGTACGTGCACCACCACGCGGAGTGATGCCACGATGACGACTCCCGAGGGCTGGACCGTCTGCCGGTACTGCCGCATGCCCCACCCGCCCGCCGGCCCGTCCTGCCCGAGCTGCGGCGCCGCGCTCGACATCCGGCAGGTCGTGACCCGGTCCGGCTGGATCGAGCAGCCGCCGATCAAGGACCTGGCGCGCATCCAGTTCGGCCAGTCGCGCGTGCAGATCGAGGGCAAGTACGTCCCGGTCGCCGACTTCACGCTGTCGGGCCAGGAGTGGATCTACTTCGCGCACCACGCGCTGCTGTGGACCGAGCCCGGCGTGCAGCTGGGCAACACCTCCCTCGCCGGCGGCTGGAACCGGATGCTGGCCGGGCTGCCGCTGATCATGGTGGAGGCGCGCGGGCCGGGCCGGGTGGCGCTCTCCGGCGACCGGCCGGGCGAGCTCATCGCGCTGCCCCTGGCGCCCGGGCGGCACGTGTGGACCCGCGAGCACCGGTTCCTGACCGCGACCGGGAACATCACGTACACGTGGCAGCCGACCGGCGTCTGGTACGACACCGGCACCGGCGACGACCGCGAGACCCACTACCCGCTGGGGCAGTTCGGCGACCTGTTCACCGCCCAGCAGGGGCCGGGGCTTTTGCTGCTGCACTCGCCGGGCAACACGTTCCTGCGCGACCTGGCCCCGGGCGAGACGATCCTCGTGCAGCCGGGGGCGCTGCTGTACCGCGACGTCTCCGTCCAGGCCCACCTGCACCTGGAGTACCCGCGGGGCAACCAGCGCATCTCCTGGCGCTCGTCGTTCAGCCAGCGCAACGTGTGGCTGCGGCTGATCGGCCCCGGCCGCGTCGCGGTGTCCTCCGTCTTCCACCACACCAGCGCGGAGACCATCACGCGCAATTCCGCGGCCACCGTGCAGCGCTGGTAAGTTTCAGAGGAACTTGACAACCGTCTATATGTACGGCTCGAATGTGTGAGCGCTCACATTCGAGGAGATACCGCCATGTCCCTGCGCTTGTGGCTTGCCGCGGCCGTCGCCGCGGCCGCCTTCGTCGCCGTCGTCCCCGCCGCGAACGCCGCCACCTACCCGAATCCCGGCGTCGTGACCGGGAACACCGGCGCCCACGACCCCTCCGCCGTGAAGACGCCGGCGGGCGGGTACATCGTGGCGTACACCGGCAGCAACATTCAGCTCAAGACCTCGTCCGACCGCACCGCCTGGCGCAACGCCGGCGCCGCGTTCCCGGGCGGCGCGTCGTGGACCCTGCCGTACACCGGCGGCGGCAACCAGCTGTGGGCGCCGGACATCTCGTACCACAACGGGCTCTACTGGATGTACTACGCCGCCTCCACGTTCGGCTCCAGCCACTCGGCGATCTTCCTGGCCACCAGCACCACCGGCGGGTCCGGCTCGTGGACCAACCGGGGCCTGGTCATCGAGACCACCTCATCGAGCAACTACAACGCGATCGACCCGAATCTCACGATCGACGCGACCGGCGGCTGGTGGCTGTCGTTCGGCTCCTTCTGGACCGGGATCAAGCTCGTCAAGCTCAACCCGTCCACCGGCCTCAGAGCCGATTCCACGGTACGGTCCATCGCCCAGCGCACCGGCTCGTCCACGGCCATCGAGGCGCCGTACATCGTCCGGCACGGCTCGTACTACTACCTGTGGGTCTCGTTCGACCTGTGCTGCCGGGGCGCGTCGAGCACGTACCGGATCATGGTCGGGCGGGCTTCGAGCGTCACCGGGCCGTACACCGACAGAAACGGCGTCGCGATGACCTCCGGCGGCGGGACGGAGATGCTCGCGACCCACGGCAGCATCCACGGCCCCGGCCACCAGGCGGTGCTCGCCGACAACGACGGCGACGTGCTGTTCTACCACTACTACGCCAACAGCGGCGCGTCCTACCTGGGCATCAACCGCATCGCGTACGACGGCGCCGGCTGGCCGTACGTGTTCTGACCCTTGCGCACGGCTCGGGCCGGTTCTACGGTCGCGGCATGTCGCTCTTGACCGATCTGGTGGCGGCCGTCTCGGACGGCTCGATCGAGGTCGTCGACCTCACCGCACCGCTCAGCGGGGACACGCCGATCCTGCAACTGCCCGAGCCGTTCGGCAACACGTGGCGCTTCGAGTTCGAGGAGATCAGCCGGTACGACGACCGCGGCCCGGCCTGGTACTGGAACAACTTCCGCTCCGGCGAGCACACCGGCACCCACTTCGACGCGCCGATCCACTGGGTCACCGGGCGCGACGGCGAGGACGTGGCCCAGGTGCCCGCCCGGAAGCTGTTCGCGGAGGCCGTCGTGATCGACAGGGCCGACCGGGCCGCCGCCGACCCCGGCTACCTGCTCGAGATCGACGACGTGCGGGCCTGGGAGGCCGAGCACGGGCCGCTGCCGTCCGGCGGCTGGCTGCTCTTCCGCACCGGCTGGGACGCCCGCGGCGACGACGACGCCGCGTACCTCAACGCCGGCAACACCCCCGGCATCTCCCCCGAGTGCGCGAAGTGGCTCGCGACCGAGACCCCGATCCTCGGCCTCGGCGTGGAGACCGTCGGCACCGACGCGGGCGCCGCGCACTCCTTCGACCCGCCGTTCCCGTGCCACTCGTTCCTGCTCGGCGCCGGGAAGTACGGCCTGACCCAGCTGCGCAACCTGGACCGCCTCCCGGCCCGGGGCGCGGTCGTGGTGGCCGGCCCGCTGCCGATCGTGCGCGGCTCCGGCAGCCCGGCCCGCGTGCTCGCCCTGGTCGAGCGCTGAGGTGCTGGTCGCCGAGGCCGTCGGCCGGGCCCTGGCCGCGACCGGGGTCGAGCACTTTTTCGGGGTGGTCGGCTCCGGCAACTTCCACCTGACCAACGCGCTGGTCGCGGCGGGCGCCCGGTTCGTCGCGGCCCGGCACGAGGGCGGCGCGGCGGTCATGGCCGACGCGTACGCCCGCACCTCCGGCAAGCTCGGCGTGCTCACCCTGCACCAGGGCCCGGGCGTGACCAACGCGCTGACCGGCATCGCCGAGGCGGCCAAGAGCCGGACGCCGATGGTGGTGCTCGCGGCCGACACCGGGGCTGCCGGGGCGCGCTCGAACTTCCGCCTCGACCAGGCCGCGCTGGCGGCGGGGATCGGCGCGGTCCACGAGCGCGCCGCCACCCCGGCGTCGGCGGTTTCGGACGTGCTGCGGGCCGTGCGCCGGGCCCGCACCTCGCGGCGGACCGTTCTGGTCAGTCTGCCACTGGACGTGCAAGCCGCCGTTTTCAGCGGCGATCTTGCTGTTCCTTCTTCGCCGGCTGCTGTACAAATGCCGGATTTGGCGGCTTTAGCGGCTCTGGCTTCGCTGCTGGCGAGCGCTCGCCGCCCGGTTTTCATCGCCGGACGCGGTGCACGTGGGGCCGCGGCCGCCATCTCCGCCCTGGCCGACCGGTGCGGGGCACTGCTCGCCACGTCCGCCGTGGCGCGGGGGCTGTTCAACGGCTCGCCGTGGTACCTCGACGTGGCCGGCGGATTCGCCTCCCCGGCCGCCGCCGCACGCATCGCGGAGGCGGACGCGGTCGTGGCGTGGGGCTGCTCGCTGAACATGTGGACCACCCGCCACGGCGCGCTCCTGGGCCCGGATGCGGCGGTGGCGCAGGTCGACGTCGACCCGGACGCCCTGCACACCGGCCTCGGCGTCCTGGGCGACGCGGCCGCGACGGCCACCGCGGTGCTGGACCTGGTGGCGCCCTCCCAGGGCTACCGGACCGCGCCGCTGCCGAGCGTGCGCTGGCGGGACGTGCCGTTCGACGACCTGTCCGGCGACGGCCGCATCGACCCGCGCGCGCTGTCCATCGCGCTCGACGACCTGCTCCCCGCGGAGCGCACGGTCAGCGTCGACTCCGGCAACTTCATGGGGTACCCGTCGATGTACCTCGCGGTGCCCGACGAGGCCGGCTTCTGCTTCACCCAGGCGTTCCAGTCGATCGGCCTCGGCCTCGCGACCGCGATCGGCGCCGCCGTGGCCCGCCCGGACCGCCTGCCGGTGGCCGCACTCGGCGACGGCGGCTTCCTGATGGGCATCGCGGAGCTGGAGACCGTCGTGCGGCTGGGGCTGCCGATGGTGATCGTGGTGTACGACGACGCCGCGTACGGCGCGGAGGTGCACCACTTCGCCGGCCAGGACCTGTCCACCGTGACGTTCCCGGACACGGACCTGGCCGCGATCGCCCGCGGCTACGGCTGCGCCGGCGTGGTGGTCCGGACCCCGGCGGATCTAGGTGCGGTCCGCGACTGGCTCGGCGGCCCCCGCGATCGCCCCCTGCTCATCGACGCCAAGGTTTCCGCTGCCCGCGGCTCCTGGTGGCTCGAGGAGGCCTTCCGGGGTCACTGACGGCTTGTCCCGGAACACCCACCAGCGGGACAGGCTGTAGGTGAACACGGCCACGAGCCCGGCCGCGATGAGCCGCGAGACCCGCACGTCCAGGCCCAGCTCGTACAGCCCGGACGACACCCCGACGGTGATGAGATAGTCACCGACGGCCACCGCCGCGTACCGCAGCACCTGCTTGCCCACGGGCGCGTGCGACCGGAAGTTCACCGTCCGGTTGAGCACGAAGTTGAGCGCGAACGCGGTGAGGTACGCGATCGACACCGCCACCGGAATCGGCAGGTGCGTCGTGTGCCGCAGCAGCACGAGCAGCGCCAGGTCCACCGAGAAGGTGAACCCGCCGAGAATGGCGAACCCGGCCAGCTCGCGCGGGAGGATTTTCCTGAGCCGCGGCGGCAGGCGATCCACCCACCCGGTCAGGAACTGGCCGGCGCGCTCCGCTGCGGTCATGGTGGTCATCCTGCCCTACGCGTCTTAAGCCCCGGCGGAGACCCCGCGAACACTCCCGGCGCGTACCGTCGGGTTCATGACGACGGTACTGGTGACGGGCGGCACCAGCGGCCTCGGCCGGGCGATGGCGGTCGCCCTGGCCGCCACCGGCGCGAGGGTGGCCCTGACCAGCCGCGACCCGTCCCGCGCCGCCGCGGTGGCGGCTTCAATTCCGGGCGCGATCGGCCTCGGGCTGGACGTCCGCTCGTCGGCGGCGGCCGCGGTGGACGAGGCCTGGTCCCGCCTGGGTGGCGTGGACCTGCTGGTCAACAACGCGGGCATCGGCATGCGCACCGTCAACCCGGCGTTCATGACCGACCCCCAGCCCTTCTGGCAGGTCTCCCCCGACGGCTTCCGAGCGGTGATCGACACCAACCTGACCGGCTACTTCCTGGTGGCCCGCGAGGTGGTCCCCCGCATGCTGACCGCGGGCGCGGGCCGGATCGTCAACATCGCCGTGAACGAGTCCACGATGACGAGGGCCGGCTTCACCCCGTACGGCCCGTCGAGGGCGGGCAGCGAGTCCCTGTCCCGCATCATGGCCGCCGACCTGCGCGGTTCGCCGGTGACGGTCAACCTGCTGCTCCCGGGCGGCGCCACGGCCACGGGCATGGTCCCGCCGGGCACGCAGGCCCCGCTGCTCTCCCCCGACATCATGGGCCCCCCGATCGTGTGGCTCGCCTCGGACGCGGCCGCGGGCGTCCACGACCAGCGCATCGTGGCCACGGAGTTCGGCACCTGGCTGGCCGCGCGCGGCACAGATTCGGGAGTTGACCAGCCCGGTCCGGGTCTACCGTGAGCTGAGCAACACCAGCCGAGGGGGCCAGAGATGACCGACGCCGACATTCCCTACGTAGTCGAACACGACACCAACTACGACGGCCACGACGAGTGGCTCAGCGTCGACTCCAACGCCGACGGCCGCGACGACGTCTACCAGTACGACCTGGACGGCGACGGCAACCTCGACAACCAGGCCTGGGACAGCAACCACGACGGCACCATCGACGCCCGCGGCTACGACCAGGACCACGACGGGCGCATGGAACAGATCAAGTACGACACCGACAAGGACGGCAAGGCCGACCTGCTGCAGGTGGACACCGACGGCGACGGCTACCTGGACCGCCTGTACACCGACACCAACCACGACGGGCAGTACGACCGGGTGGACGCCATCCACGCCCAGGACCCGAAGATGACCCACTACACGGACCACTACACGAATGGCGCCCACTACAACGGCTGACGCGCCCGGCCCGCTCTTCGGCGCAATGCTGCGCTCCCGGGTCGGCCCGCTCCTGCGCAACGCCGGCTTCACGGGCACGGCCCCGACCTGGTGCCTGCGCTCAGCCTTGGGCGACTACGCGGTGGTGAACTTCGCCCGCTCACGCTGGAACACCGCGGACGAGGTGCGCTTCGACGTGAACCTGGGACTGGCACCGCGGGCGTGGTGGTCCTTCTCCACCCGGTTCCTGCTGGACCGCGCTCCGAAGACGCCCCGCGTGCACGACGGGCTGTTCGACAAGCGCTGCCACCCGGAGCGCCGCTACCCGGACTGGCGGCACCCGGTCCTGGGGCGCGACGGCTGGGTTGTGCGGGACGCCGCCTCGGCTGAGGTGTGCGCGGAGGTGCTGTGCGACGAGCTGACCTCGGTCGTGATCCCGGAGCTGCTCGCCCTTCAGGACCGCGCGACCCTCATCGCGACGCTCCGCGCGGAGGCGGACGACTGGGGCGTGGCCGCGTGGTACCGGCTGCCCCGGAAGGTCGCTGTCGCCCTGGTCATGGTGGACGATGGCCCGAGCCCGGACATCGCCGAGGCGATCCACATCGTCCGCAGTCTGCCCGCCGGCCGATTCGAGGCCCGGGACGCGCTCCTGGACGTGCTGATTCACGCTCAGACGCCGAACAGCGTCACCTGAACACCCGCGGCGCACCGTGGCGGCCGTGGGTGGTCAGAAGATCGTCGCCCGCATGGACGGCAAGCTCCGGAACCGTTGGGAGTGGACTCGGCCCCCGAACCCACGGGGCGCGGGGGCCGGAGCGTCAGCCGATGTAGACCACCTCGACGCCGTTCGTCGACGGGACGAGGCCTGAGGCGAAGTTCCGCTGCACCTGCGCCGCCTCCGCCGAGCTCGGGTTGGCGTTGGTGCAGGAGACCGGCGCGCTGGAGCCCGACATCAGGTCGCTGCACAAGCCCGTGCGGTTGTCCGGCAGGCCCAGGATGTGGCCGAACTCGTGGGTGGCGATGCGCAGGCGGTAGTAGCCCTCGTTCACCGCCTCGCGGCCCATGTACCAGCGGCCGTTTCCAAGGGAGGTGGTGTACGTGCGGGGCCAGCCGTTGTCGGCGTACACGCGGATGTTCGGGGTGCGGCCGGCCGGGGCCTTCACCAGGCGGACGTTCGTCACCTTGGTGTTCCACAGGCTCGCGGCCTGGTCGACGACCGACACGAACTCCTGGGCCGTGCTCGAATCGTAGTACAGCGTGCGGGTCGCGGCGTACGCCTGACCGCCCGCCACCAACTGCACGCCCACCAGGGCGAACACGGTCAGTAGCGCGGCGGCCAGCCTGCGTCGGAGCATCGGGGTACCTCCTCAGGAAAGGGGAACCCGCCAACGCTATTCCGAAATCGACATATTTACATACATCACAAAGAATCCATAGCGCCTACTCGCGCCAACCCGACAGTTCGATGCCCTTCGCGGTCTCCACCCGGTAGCCCAGGCGGACGACGTAGGACTGGCCCTCCGGCAGGGCTACGCGCCATGTCAGGACACCCAGGTCCGTTCGCTCCGCGGGGGCCGGGTCGATGGCCGTCTCGCGGACCGCGATGCCGTCGTGGCGGCTCACCGGGAGCTGGTCGAGCACCGTCAGGCGGATCTCGCGGCCGGTGTAGTTGGCGATCGTCGTGCGGTATTCGACCTCGCGGCGGCGGGTCGAGCCGAGCGTGGCCTTCGTGGCCGTGCGCTTGGTCAGTTCGCGTTCCACCCGGACCCGGTCGTCCAGGCCCAGCGCCAGCTCCAGCTCCTCGCCCGGCGCCCACGTGGCCAGGGCGGTCCGGCTCACGAAGTCGGCCTCGTGGAAGACCGCGGCGGGACCGGGCGGGAAGGTGTGCGCGGACGAGTTCGTCGCAAGGGCCCGCAGGTGTACGTCAGTGCTGCCCGCCGGCGCCGTGACGTAATCGAGGTGCGCGGCGAGGTCCAGCACGGCGATCGTCGCGCGGGCGGTGGTGCCGTCGGCGGGGACGGCCACGGCGCGCGCCGGGCGGTACGTGGCCGCCGTCGCGCCCTCCTCCACCCGGGCCTGGCTCTGCTGCATCGGCGCGGCGAGGTCGAAGGCCACTTCAGCCATCATCGGGGCGGCAGCCATGGGGGCCGCGCCCGGCGCCGGGGGTGCGCCGCCGAATGCGCGCGAGGCGTAGACGGGCGGCGGCGGGGGCAGCAGCGGGTCGAGGTACCACGGCGAAAGTTCTGGAACCGAGGCACTGCCGGTGGTGCGGGCGGTGGACAGCGCCAGCTCGCACTCCGGCCAGTCCTCGCCGGTGCGCTGCTCGACCAGGCCGAACCAGCTCAGCTGCAGGGTGTCGCCGGTCAGCCGGACGTCGTACGTCGAGCGCCAGCCAGCGTCCGGGACCTGGTACGACACGTCCAGCTCGACGGCCCCCGGCGTGGCGACGGCGAGGGTGATCACGGCGTAGCGCGCGTCGGGTTCGCGCTTGCCCGACAGGTCGCGCAGCTGGCGGTCCAGCGCCGCGATGCGGTCCGTCACCTCGGTGCGCCGGCGTTGCAAGTCTCGCAGGCCGGACAGTACCGTGGCCAGCTCGTCACCCATCGTGGCCGAGAACGCGGTGACCGACTCGGCCTGCGCGTCGCCGCCGGCCAGGGCGCGGGCGTAGGCGCCGGTGGCGCGCTCGCCGAGCGCGACGAGGAAGGCCTGGCGCTGCCGCAGTACCGTCTCCGCGTCGTCAAGCCCGTCACTCTCCGCGCTGAGGCGGCGGCGCTCCTCGGTCACCCCGGCGACGGTCGCGTCGGACGGCTTGTCGCGCCGGCGCAGGACGAGGTCCACGCCGAGCACGGTCGCGGGTCCGCGCCCGCTGACCCGGATCGAGTCGCCGTCGAGCCCCATCGGCAGCGGCCCGACCTCGACGGCCTGCTCACCGGCCTCGAGGCTGGTCCGCCCGCGGCGCGTGACCCGGGCCTGCGTGGGGTACACGGTCACCGCGACGATGGCGGCGTCGATCGAGTTCTGCACGCAGCGCACGGTAACGCATAAGCTCAACGGCCGTGGCGTACTGGGAGACCGTCGGCGCGACGAAGACCTTCACGCACCCGCTCAACCTCGGCTGGCTCGCCGAGGTCCCGCACAGTGCGCGCATCCTGGACTACGGCTGCGGCTACGGCCGCACGATGGCCGAGCTGACGGCGGCCGGCTTCACGTCCGTCGCCGGCGCCGACGTCTCCGCCGCGCTGCTGGCCCGCGGCCGCACTCTGCACCCAGGTCTCCGGTTCGACGTTATGGCAACCCCGCCGCTCGTACCGCACGAGCCCGCCACCTTCGACGCGGTGCTGCTCTTCGCCGTGCTCACCTGCGTCCCGGCCGACCAGGACCAACAGGCCCTCATCGCCGAGGTCCGCCGGGTCCTCAAACCTGGCGGCCTGCTCTACGTAAGTGACCTCCTGCGCCACGGCGACGAGTCCCGCTACTCCCCCGACGGCGTCTTCACCACGAGCGACGGCGCGCGGTGCCGCCACCACGACCGGCCGGCCCTGCACCGCCTCCTGGCGGACTTCACGCTGCGCCGCGAGGAGGAGCTGACGGTCACGACCATGAACGGCCACGAGGCGCGCGGCGTGCAGCTCCTCGCTCAGTACGGCCCGACCCCGTAACCCGACGCCGCCCGCACCGCCGACGCGAAGTACGTGACCCCGCCGCTCGTACAGTTGCCGCTCCCCCCGGACGTCATGCCGTAGCCGACGGTCCCGGCGAACAGGGGTCCGCCGCTGTCCCCGGGCTCGCTGCAGACGGTGGTGCGGATCAGCCCGTACACCGTGCCGTCGGCGTAGTTGACCGTCGCATTGAGCGCGGTGACCCGCCCGGTGTGCACGCCCGCGGTGCCCCCGACCCGGGTGACCGTCTGCCCCACGACCGGCGTCCCGAAGCTCTTGATCGGCGCGAGCGTCCCGTTGTGCAGATTGATCGCACTGGGCTTGGCGATCGTCGTGTTCGTGTAGTGCACGAGCGCGTAGTCGTAGGACACGTTCTTCGTGGCCACGGTGCCGAGCACGACCGTGTGGGCGGCGTCGGAGTACACCGTGGACCCGACCGCCCCGACACAGTGCGCCGAGGTCAGGAAGTAGTAGTCGGGCAGCGACCGCGCGTTGAACCCGATGAGGCACCGCCCACCGGCCGCCCCGAAGAACGGATCGGCCCCGGCGATGTGCTTGCGCAGCGTTCCCGGCTCGCGGACCACGGTGCCCCCGGCCCGCCGCACCGCGCGGGTGAGCGCATCGGCCGACCGCACGGTGTCATCGACGCTCACCACGAGCCGCCCGCCGGCCGGGTCGTGCCACCACGCGGTACCGGCGGCATGCTCGAACGCGGTGACACCGGGCGAGGCATCGGCCGCGGCGGACCCGAACGCAAGCACGATGAGCAGTACCAGAGCACGCATCGCAGACCTCCAACGATGGACGTCGATGGCTCAGGATACCCTCTCGTTGCTGCGGGCCGCTACGAACGTCAGCAGGAGCATCGAGGCAAGCCAGGTCAGCGGCAGCGCCAGGGTCACCGGCCAGTTCGGCAGCGGGAGGTCCGGAAGCTCGTTGGCGGCGCCGAAGATCGGCAACGACCAGCCCGTCAGGCGCCAGACCGCCAAGGCCGCCAGCAGTCCCAGCACGCCGGAAGCCAGGACCAGAGCCGGATAGGTCCACAGCGCGGCGCGGCGGAGGGAGCCGCGGCTCAGACCCTGCGCTCGCAGTACCGAGGCATCCGCGGCGCGCGACGAGCGGTCCACGGCGGCGATCATCGTGATGCCGCCCGCGGCCAGGAGCACGGCCAGGGCGCCGGTCAGCAGGTGGAACCACAGGGCCAGGGCCGGGCCCTCGCCGTCCAACCTGGTCCGGACCGAGGCGATGTCGCGGTCCGCGGTCACGATCAGGCCCTGCTTGGCCAGGCGGGCCAGGGCGTCGGACGGGGCCGCGGCGCTGAGCCAGACCTCCGGCAGGGTGGCCGCGCCGCCGTCCGAGGAGACGCGGTCCGCGTACTCCAGGTCGACCAGCGCGCCGAACGAGCCCACCCGCGGCAGGGCGACCGCGCGGCCCGCCGGGCGGACGTCCGTCGGGCGGCCGTCGACGCCGGCGACCTGGGCCGGGAGGGGCACCGTCGACACGGCCGGCAGCGGGTACGGGGCGTCGGCCGGCTGGAACCATGCGCCGTCGGTCAGGACGCCGCGGACGGCGAAGCGCAGGCCCTCGCCGGTCGCGGTCAGGGTGCCGCCCGTCGCCCGCCAGTGGGCCGCGTCGGTCAGGTCGGCGGCCGGGGCGGACAGGCCGCGCAGGGTGACGGTGGCGTCGATCGCGGCGCCGCCGATGCGGTCGGAGCTCAGGCGCAGCGCGGCCAGGCGGCAGCCGTCGGTGCAGACGTCGTCGGTGTGGTGCAGCGTGTACTGCCCGTCGTTCACGGTCCCCAGGTCCGCGACGGCCGATCCGCGGCCGGTGACCGACTCCAGGACCGCCTTCACGCGCACCGGCTCCCGGCCGGTGCTGGTCACGTCGACGTCGAAGGTGAACGTGCGGCCGTCCAGGATCACCGGGTCGCGGGCCGGCGGGTGGAGCAGGGCGGGCAGGCGGGCCGGGTCCAGAGCACCGTACTGCGGCAGCCACGGCACCACCGCCGGCAGCCGGGCGGTGTCCACGGCGAGCTTGGCCGGCTCGCCCGGAGCGCCGGCGGGCAGGCGCGCGGCGGCCATCGCCCAGCTGCCCTTGGGATCCGCCTGGCGTACCGCATGCAGCAACTGCTGCCGCGTCACCGGCCCGACCTCGAGGACCCGCGCGGCACCCGTGCCGATCCGGGCGGCCAGGTCGCGGTCCTGGGCGGCGACGTCGGTGGCGCTCACGGCGTACCCGAGGACGGCCATGGCGGTGATGAGCAGCAGCAGCATCCGCTGGGCGGCCGGGCGGCGACCGGCCTGCAGGGCGGCGAGCGCCAGCCCGAGGCGGCCGCGGCGCAGCCCCCACCGGCCCAGCGCGCGGGCGGCCGGGGCGAGCAGCCGGGCGCAGGCGACGGCGAGGGCGGCGATGCACAGCGCGGGCGCGAGCAGCCCGACCCCTTCGAGGCGGCCGTCGCTGGTGAACAGCTGGACGAGGGCGCCGGCGGCGAGTACCGCCACGACCACCGCCGACCGCCAGCCGAGCCGGCTCCGGATCCGCACCCGGCGCAGCAGGTCGACGACCGGGCCGGCGAGGTGGCGGCGCTGGGCGACCACGGCGACCGCGATCGCGCCGAGGGCGGTGAGCGCGGCCAGGCCCAGGCCGGCGGACACGTCGAAGGCGGCGAAGCCGACGCCGGGCATCCGCCAGCCGATCAACGCGGCCACGACCAGGCGGCCGCCGATCAGGCCCGCGACCGACCCGGCCAGGATCGCGGCGACGGACTCGCCGATGGCCAGCAGCAGCCGCAGCCACCAGCGGGTGCCGCGCAGCGCGACCACGGCCAGCTCCGGGCGGCGGCCCTCGGCGCCGTAGTCGACCGCGAGGTACACGGCGAGGTAGGCGAGCAGCAGCAGCGGCACGGCGCCCGCGGGGACGCTGCGGCGGGCCAGGTCGCGGCTCTGCTCGACGCGGTCGATCAGGCCCGGCATCTGCGTGGTGACCCGGTAGTCGCCGCCGACGGACTTGGCCCGCTGCTGGAGCTGGGTCACGCGGTCGCGCAGCGGGCCGATCGCGTCGAACACGGCCGGGTCGGCGGTCGCGTCGAGGGAGACCGTCGCGTGGTACGGCTGGAGCCGCTCGATGGTCGCCGCATTCGTGAAGACCGGCTCGGCGCGGCGGCCGGTGGCGTCGGCGGCGAAGTAGTCGTGGCTGCCCCAGTACTGGTCCTGCGGCGCGGCCGGCCGGTACACGCCGGCCACCACGACCTCGTTCGGCGGGCCGTCGGCCACGAACTTGGCCGGGCCGCTGAGCGAGGACTCGATCCGGGCGAACGTGATGACGACCCGCGAACCCGCTCCCAGCTTCAACCGCTCCGCGGCCTGCTCGCCGAGCAGGATCTCGCCCGCGCCGAGCACGCAGCGGCCGGCGACCATCTCCAGGTGGGCGCACGCGTCCTGGCGGAACACGACCCGCGAGCCGCCGTCGCCGCCGGGCTCGAGGCCGATGACGGGGAACTGCACGCCGTACACGTGGGCGAAGCCGGGCTGGTCGAGCAGGGCGCCGGCGACGCTGTCGAAGTCGATGCTGGACGCGGTGCCGCGCACGTCGGCCTCGGAGGTCACGGTGATCGCCCGCTCGCCGGGGGCGGCCGCGGCGACCTCGCCCCGGGCCACGGCCAGGTCGACGGCGGCCAGGTAGGCGGGCACGGCCACGGTCGCGCCGACCGCCAGCATCGCGAGCAGCACCAGGGTGATCGCCTGGCCGCGGCGGGTCCGGAGCATGGCCAGAACCAAGGAGATCATGTTTCGGTACCCCGTGCGGTGAGCGCGGCCAGCCCGGACACGGCGACCAGCAGGATCAGGGCGGCGAGCCCGGCCGCGGCGAGCGCGCCCGGCCGCAGGGCGGGCGGCGGCGCGGTCAGCCGCCAGTCGTCGACGAACGCGGCCACCGGGGCGTCGATCAGCCAGCCGGCGAACCCGGCCGCGAGCACCCCGCCGAGCGCGCCGAGCACGAGCAGCGCGGCCTGCCCGCCGGCGGCGGCGGTCCGGGTGGCGCGGGCGGGCACGCCCTGCACGCGCATGGCCCGCACCTCGGCCGCGCGGACCCGCCGCTCGACCGACACCGCGGCCGCGGCGGCGACGGCGGCCAGCAGCAGCCCGGCGACCGCGGACAGCAGCCGGAACCGGGCGGCGAACGCGGTGCCCTGCTCGGCCAGGCGGGCGGTGTGCTCGGCGGCGGTCTCGGTGCGGAGGACCTCGACCCCGGCCGCGGCGAGCCGGTCGGCGATGGCCGCCGCCCGGGCCGGGCCGACGGACGCGGCCAGCCACACCTGCAGCGTGCCCGGGTTGCCGGGGACGGGCAGCGCGCGGGCGACCGCGTCGAGGTCGACGACCAGCCCGGCCCGGCCGAGCACGGGCACGACGTCGCGGCGGGCCACGATCCGCACCGGCTGCGGGGGCGAGCCGAACGGGGTCACCGTCGGCTCGGCCGAGCCCCAGTCCCGCGGCGGGTCCCCGGCGAACACGGCCGGGATCGGCAGCGCGCCGTCGACGAGGTACGCGCGGTTGTCCGGCCGCGCCTGCGAGGTGCCGTCCTGCGGAGGCGGCGGCACGCTGAGCGTCAGCGCGCCCTTGTCCGGGGCGACCACGAGTCCGGGGCCGGTGAGCACCGCGCGCCAGCGGCCCGGGTCGCCGAGGTGGCCGGCGTCGAGCACGAGCGCGGCGGGGCCGACCTGGCGCAGCGACCGTACCGTCAAACTCGACGACGCCGCGGGTGCCGCCGGCTTGCCGTCCTCGTCGGTGGGCCCGACCAGCGCCAGCCCGACGATCCGGCAGCCTGGCGCCCCGCAGCCGGCCAGCGGCGCGCTCGCCTCGCCGTCGCCGGGCGCGAACGGGCCGAGGGTGACGGCGACGGCCGCGCCGGTGCTCGCGTTGGCCAGCTGCACGATCAGGCGCAGCGGCCCGGGCGAGTCGTTGCGCACGGCCAGGGTCAGCCCGGTCCCGTCCACTGTGGATGAACTGGTGGCCCGGGCGGCGGTGAGGGCGGTGGCCACGTCGGGCGGCAGCGCGGCGGCCCCGGCGGTGACGGCCGCGAGCCGGGCCGCGTCGACCGCGAGGACCGGCGGCGAGACGGTGTCGTCCAGCGCCACCGCCATGGCCTCCCTGCCCCCGGGATCCGCCTCGTGTACCGCATGCAGCAGTGCCGTCTGGGTGTCCGCCCGCACCGTGAGGACGCGCGCGGCGCCCAGCTCGACGGCGGTGCGATCGGCCCGCGCGTCGCGCCCGGCCAGCAGGTCCCCGCCGGCCAGCCCGAGCAGCGCCACCGCCACGGCGACCAGGGCGAAGATGCGGTGGATGCCGGGGCGGCGGTGGTACTGCAGCGCGGCGAGCGCCCACGGCACCCGCCCGGCCCGCAGCGCCCCGCGGCCGGCCCGCCCGGCGAGGGCCGTCACGACCCGGGCGAGCAGCGCGGCGGCGGCCAGGGCCAGCAGGACCGGCGCGACGATGGCGAGCCCGGACGGTACACCCGCGGGCTCCTGGGAACGCACCTGCATCAGGGCCGCGGCGGCTCCGGCCACGAGCAGGAGATCGAACAGGGCCGCCCCGCGCCGCCCGGCGGAGGGGGCCCGGCGCAGCAGCTCGGCGACCGGGGTCCGCAGCAGCGGCAGGTCGGCCAGCACGAGCAGGAGCAGCCCGGCGGCGAGCGCGACGGCGGCGGCGGCCCCGGCCGCGGCGAACGCCTCCGCGGGCGCGGGCCCACCGGCCGCGGCCCGGGCCGACGCCCAGCCCAGCACCAGCCCGAACGGCACCGCGGCGAGCATCGGCAGCAGCTGCTGCCAGACGGTGAGCCGGGCGGTCCGCGAGCGGGTCGCGCCGCGCAGCTTCAGCAGGGCGTAGTCGGGGCGGCGGTCCTGCGCGGTGTACCGGCCGACGATCCCGAGCGCGAGCGCGCACAGCACGAGCGCCTGGACCCAGCCGGCGAGGACCCCGCGCCGGGTCGCCGCCCGGTCCCCGGCCACCTGCGCGAGGAGCTCGTCGGGCGGCCCGTCGTACCCGAACCCGGCCGTCTGCAGCGCGTAGGTGAGGTCGTCGACGCCGTCCTCCAGCAGCACCCGCGGCGCCTGCGTGGTGTAGACGGCGGTCGGCGCGGCGAGCAGCCCGGTGAACGAGCCGATCGGCACGAACACCGGGTCGGTCGTCTCCTCCCCCGCCGCGATCCGCCCGGGCGTGAACGCGGGGTCGGCCCACCAGGCACTGCCCGGCTCGTCCCGCTCGTACACCCCGGTGACCTTGATCGTCAGCGGCGGCGCGGTCCCGGCCTGCTGCGCGACGAGCTCGAGGGTGTCGCCCGCCCCGACCTGCAGCACCTTCGCGGCGGCGCGGCTGACGACCGCCTCCCCGGGCGCGGCCGGGCAGGCGCCGTCGATGCGCATGTGGTCGCAGGCCTGCTCGCGGTACGCGATCGGCACCATCTTCCCGATCCCGTCGACCCGCGCGACCAGCGTCTGCGTCAGCCCGAGCGTGACCGGCCCCTCCGGCGCCGGCAGCACGTCCTCGGCCGCCGCCCGGAACTGCCCGAGCGCCGCCGCCGGATCGGACCCGGTCCCCACGGGCCGCCGCACCGACAGCAGCCGATCCGCCGGCGAGGTCCGGGCCACGTCGGCCGCGCTGGTCCGCTCGGCCGCCGCCGCGTCGAACAACGGCCCGGCGGCGGCGACCCCCACGAACAGCGCGGCGAGCGCGAACACGGCGAGGCTCTGCGCTCCCCTGCGGCGAAGAGCGCCGATCACCAGTCGCAGCATCGCGCGATGGTACCTAGATTATTGAGAGAGCGCTCTCCCCAAGAATTTCTTGAGGATGGGGAGGACACGTTCGGCCTGCATGGCCCCCATGTGATCGAGCCCGTCGAGGATGTGCACCTCCCAGCCCGTGGATTCGAGCTCCGCCCTGTGGTCCCGGACGGCCCGCGCGAGGTCGATGGTGGTGCCGCCCCACCGCTCGTCGTAGGTGATCGAGTCTTCGCCGCCCATGATGCACAGCCGCGGGCAGGTGACGTGGACCCGCTCGTCGAAGTCCTGCAGCCCCTCGTACAGCGTCACGAACTGCCGCGTCGCCGCCTCGGACAGCGTGAACTCGGCATCGGCCCAGGCGTCCCCGGTCTGTGCTTTCGTCTCCGGCGGATCGACCGCCATCGCATGAGCCGCGGTCGTGATCTTCAGCATCCCGGCATACGGCGCCCCGAGCGGCGGCCAGCCCCCCATCGCGAGCGCCGTCACCCGGTCCGTCCGCGCCGCGAGCTGCAACCCGCTGAGGGCCGTCCAGCTGTACCCGTAGAACGCGAACTGTTCCGATCCGGTCGCATCGGCCACGGCGAGCATGTCGGCGGCGACGTTCGCGGCGGTGAGGGTGTCCGGCTTCGGTACCGCGAGCACGTGCCCCTCGTAATCGAACGCGACCACCCGGAACGCGCCTTTGAGCCCGTCGATCAGCTGCCGCCCGAGCGCCGGATCGGCCCCCCACTGCCGCAGCTCCTCGGCCCGCGCCCCCTCGACCGGCACCGGATTGACCGGCAGCAGCACGGTCGGCCCGTCGCCCTCGACCGTGACTTCGATGGTGTTCCCGTCGTGCAGGCGTACTACCATGACCTCAACCGTATCGTTGAACCTCCTTGTGAGGCTTTTCCCTCCGTGGCTTGGATTCGCTGTGCCAAAGTTTCAAAGGCCGGTAGACCTGGCCCGGGAGCACGGAATCTCCCCGCAGTCGGTGCGCAACTACGAGGCCGACGGCATCCTCCCTCCGGCCGTGCGCAGCGAGTCGGGGTATCGCCGGTACACGGAGGTGCACGCGGCCGCCTTGCGCGCCTTCCTGGCCCTGATCCCGGGCCACGGCCACGCAGTCGCGGGCGACGTCATGCGCCTGGTGGCCGCGGGCTCGACCGACGCTGCCCTGCGCGTCCTGGACGCGAGCCACGCCCAGCTGCTGCGCGACCGCGAGATCCTGGACGGCGTGGCCTCGGCCGCGTCGATCCTGGCCGGCCCTGTGCCCGCCCCATCGGCTTCGGCGGCGGGGCCGCTGCCGATCGGCGCCCTGGCCCACCGGTTGGGCGTCAAACCGGCCACCCTGCGCAAATGGGAACGGGCGGGCATCCTGACCCCGGCCCGCGTGACCGGCCAGCGCGTCTACGGCCCGCCGGACGTCCGCGACGCCGAACTGGCCCACCTGCTCCGCCGCGGCGGCTACCTGCTGGCCCACATCGCCACGGTGGTGGCCCAGGTCCGCGCCGCCGGCGGCCCCTCGGCCCTGGCCGAAACCCTGGCGACGTGGCAGTCCCGCCAGGCTTCACGAGCCCGCTCGATGCTGACGGCCGCGGCCAGGCTGGACGAGTACCTGCTCGTTCGGACCCGAACCTGCTCGTTCGGACCCGAACATAAAGGAGTCCGGCATCCACGGGGGAAGATGCCGGACTCATAGATCATGTTAGCTGCAACCCGCCCCGCGCGCCAGCGTTGCGCCCCGACGGTCACACACTTGTCATCTTTTGCGGTCAGCGCCCCTGGAGCCGGCGGACGAGCTCGACGTACTGCCGCTGCGCCTCTTCCCGATCGGTCCCGGCCACGTTCTTCCACGCGTCGAACTTGGCCCGCCCGGTGAGATCGAACATCCCGGGCCGACTCCCGCTGGCGTCGCCCTGGGTCCCCTGCTTGTACAGCGCGTAGAGCTTCAGCAACACATCGTTGCCGGGCCGCGCCCCAAGCTTCTTCACGTCGACCTGCGCCTGCGCAAACTCCTCGCCCACGGACATGCCCAGACCCTATCCCCTGCGCCGACCGGCCGCCCGGGACCGGCACGCTGGTGCGATGTCACCGTTTTCCGGGCCGCGGATCAGCCTCGACCTCCGCTGCGACACCACCGCCGGAGACCTCGGCCCGGTCCTGACGACCTGGTTCGAGCGCAGCCTCCACGACATCGCCGCCCCCTTGCACGAACGACTGCTGGCCCGAACCGCCGAGCCCGCCGACGTACCGGTGGCCCGCGGCGTCTTCGGCGGCCCGCCGGGCGAGGTCTGGGCCGGCCTCTGCAGCGAGAACCTGGGGTACGTCGCCTACTCCACCGGCCGCTACGCCCAGTTCCGCCGCGACGTGGCCGCCGGCGTCGACAACCTCAGACTGGACATCGGCTCGGTCGCCCCGCTGATCCTGCCGCCGGAGATGCTGGAGGCGGGAATCGACTGGCCGGTGACCTACGAACTGCAGCCGGACCGTCTCACCCTCACGTTCATTCGCGACGACGACGGAACGGGCTGGTTCACCCTGGACGTGGACCCGAAGCTGATCGCCCCGGGCAGCGCCGGTGCAGCAGCCCTGTCGACCATGATCGCCGCGGCCGCCGACCAGTTCCCGATCATCACCGGCCACGCCCACCTGAACATGCCGGACCTGGACGAGTCAGCGCGCGGGGAGCAGCGGCTCTGGATCGCCTTCGTCGACGCCGAGACCGGCGACCGCTTCGGCGGCCACGCGGCACTGGCCGCGACCGGCCTGTTCACCGGCATCGAACGGTCGGCGCACGGCGGGTACATCCTCAAGACCTCTCCGCACGCGCAAGACCTCCTGACGAAACCCGGCGACCGCGGCGCTTTCCGTTGGTGGGCTTCGCTGGGTCGTCCCGTCGAGGGCTCGTAGGCGCCGACCAGCTTAGCCGGGGCGGGCGCAAGCTGCCGAGTTTCTGCCGCATCCGTTGCATGGCCAGGGAAACCGGCGCGTGGTCGCGGCTTAGCCGGGACTTCGGTGGGCCTCAATACATTTTGCGCAGTGACTTTCACCGACCGTCGGGCGCCTGCGGGACGCTGTCGATGGGGAAACGGGGTATCCCATGAACGTGCAACGAACTGTCGGCGGGCGGGTGCGGCGGCTCGCCGTGCTGGCCGCTACGGCGCTCGCGCTGACCGGTGGCGGGCTGGCGGTGTCCGCGTCGCCGGCGGCTGCCGCGTCCGGGTGTTCCGGGAACGGGCCGGTCGTGCAGGACTGGTGGAACCCGCCGCGGGCGACGAAGTACTGCAACGCCTACCGCTCCGGCTACGTCTACGCGATCGCCTCGCAGGGCGAGCTGTCCGGCTACCTGTACGCCGGCACGAGCTGGTTCGTCTGCCAGCTCACCGGCGGCGAGAACCCGGCCGTCGGCAGCGCCCACAACAACTGGTGGCTCTACACCCAGGGCGACACCGCCTACAACTACGGCGGCTGGGGCTGGTTCCCGGCCACGATGGTCTCCGGCGGCGGCAACTACCAACCGGTCCCCGGCCTGCCGATCTGCTGACCCGATCCACCTGGAGCGCGGTCGCGCAATGCGGCCGCGCTCCGTGCGGGGTCTTGCGTCCCGGTCAGGCTTGACGCATGATTTGAACATGTTCAAATACGGGTCGGCCGCCACCTGGCTGATGATCGGGCTGGTCGGATCGGTCCTGGTCCGCGGTTCGCTGTGGGTGGTTTCGCTGCTGAACATCACGCCGCTGCTCGGGCCGGTCGCGCTCCTGTCCGGCCGTACGGTCGGCGGGGTGATCTGGGCCGGCGACATCGTCGCGTCGTTCGTGCTCGCCATCGTGACCTGCGTCGTCTGGCGGGGGCTGCGCGACTACCGCCCGTGGGCAATCCGGCCGGCTCAGGGACTGGCCTGGTTCTACATCGCCACCAACGTGGTGGCCGCCGGCGCCTGCGTCAGACACCTGCCGGACTGGGACCTGCTGGCCGTACCCCTGGCCTGGTACGTCGTGTCCATCGGCATCGCCGTCATGGTGCTGCTGCGGGTAGCGGCGACAACACCGGGAAGGCGAACTCCTGCCAGAGCCGGCGGGACGCCTCCTCCGGGTACGGCGCGACGTCCGATCGTGCGTCGAATACCTGCGTGAGGCGCTTCTCCCCGTCGTACGCCGGCCACCCCGGATCCCCGTGCGCGGCGAACCCCGTCCAGGCCGCCCGCATCTCCGCCGACAGGACCTCCGCGGCGGGAGGCGGCGGCGACCCGACGAGCATGCCCGGCAGGCCGCCGTTCAGGTTGCCCAGCACCAGCGGCACGTCGAGCCCGTGGCAGGCGCCGAACCCGCCGCCCATCCCCGGCGCGGGCCAGGTCAGCTCGTACACGTAAGCGCGCCCGCCCGCCGCCGCCTGGGCCGAGGCCAGGTGCAAGGAGGGCATCCGGAACAGCCAGTCCGACAGGACCAGCTCGAACAGCTCCTCCGCCCCCGCCGACGGATAGGCCTCGCGGTAGCGGCGCTCGCCGTCCGGCCCCGGGGCGAACAGCCGCAGCGCCTCGGCCGCCTGATCCGGCGTGACCTGGCCCAGGACCCCGGTGAGGGCGGAGAACAGGCGCTGCTCGTCGCGCGTGTGGCCGACCATCAGGTCCAGGTCGCGGGCCGCACCGGACGCGAGCGCCTGCCACGGCGTCGTGGGCAGCACGTCGCCGTCGACGACCGGGGCGAACATCACACCCCGGAGCGCGACCGGACCCCAGCGCCCGGCCCGCGAGGCAAGGGTGTTCTGGATCTCGTCCGCCGCCGCGACCAGCAGGTCCGGCTCCAGCGCGCCCAGATCGGCGACGGTGGCCGGCGCGCCCAGTTCGGCCGCGATGTCGGCGGCGATGCCGGCGGCCAGTACGGGCGAGAAGAACGGGCCGGGCACGCTCTGCGCGACGGCCCGCTGGAACAGCCCGGCCGCGCGGGGCATGGCCAGCAGCGAGGCGACCGAGCCGCCGCCCGCCGACTCGCCGAAGACGGTGACGCGGGCCGGGTCGCCGCCGAACGACGCGATGTTGTCCCGGACCCACTCCAGGGCCGCGACCTGGTCGAGCAGGCCGCGGTTGGCCGGAGCGCCCGCGATCTGGGCGAAGCCCTCGACGCCCAGGCGGTAGTTGAACGTCACGACGACCACGCCGCCCTCGTGGGCCAGGCGGGCGCCGTCGTACTCGGGGCTGCCGGACGCGCCGATCGTGTACGCGCCGCCGTGGATCCACACCATCACCGGCAGGGCGGCGCCCGGGTCGGGGGTCCAGACGTTCACGGTGAGCCAGTCGTCGCCGATGGCGTTGCGGCCCGGCTGCGGGGGCGGCGGTCCGTACTCGAGCGCCGGCCGCACGCCGTCCCAGGGCTGCATCCGGGCGGGGGCGGCGAAGCGGAGCGGGCCCACGGGCGGCGCGGCGAAGGGGATGCCGAGAAAGACGTGCTCGTCGCGGCCGCGGACTACACCGGCCGTCGTGCGGACCTCAGCCATCCCCGGAGTCTGCCGCCGGGCACCGAACCGCGCCAGCCATTTTCAGCGGACCCGGTAGGTGACCCCGGCGCGGGCGGGCCAGCACAGCCGGACCCGGCCCGCCGGTGCGCCCGGCACCTCGACCGCACCTGCGGGCGCGTCGGACCCGCCGGAGCGGCCGGCCACCTCGACGGTCAGCGGCCCGTTCGCGCCCGCCGTCACCGCCGCCTCCGCCAGCGCCCCGCCGGACCAGCGCAGCGCGACCGTGTGCCCGCCGCGGCACCGGATGCCCCGCACCGCGCCGGCGGGCCAGCCCGGCGGCAGGGCGCGCAGCAGGGCGATCGCGCCGTCGTGGCTCTGCACGAGCAGCTCGGTCAGGCCGGCCACCACGCCCAGGTTGCCGTCGATCTGGAAGATTCGGCCGCTGGGCCGGCCCGCGTCCGGGTGCAGGGTCAGCAGCGAGCGCGAGCAGAGCTCGTCCAGCAGCGCGGCGACCGTGGACTCGGCCAGGTCCGCGTCGCGCAGGCGGGCGGCGAGGGCCAGGATCCAGGCGCGGCTCCAGCCGGTGTGGCCGGAGCCGTGTTCGAGGCGGAGCGCGAGGGCCCGGCGCGCGGCCGCGAAGTCCGCCGGGGTGCCGGCCTCGGTGATGCGGGTGCCCGGGAAGAGCCCGTACAGGTGGGACAGGTGCCGGTGGCCGGGCTCGCGGGGCGGGCGCTCGTCGTACCACTCCAGCAGCGCCCCGTCCGCGCCCGTCTGGACCGGCCGCAGGGAGCGCAGCGCCGTGGCCGCCTCGCGCACGAGGGCCGCGTCGGCGGGGGCGGGCCAGCGCGCCGACAGCGCCGCGAACCGGGACAGCACCTCCCGGGCGAGCTCCTGGTCCAGCGCGCAGCCCCACGAGGTGGCGGCGGATCCGTCGGTACCGTACGCGAACTGGTGTTCCGGCGAGGTCGACGGCGCGACGACCAGCGCGCCGCGGCCGTCGTCGACGAGCATGTCGAGCGTGAACCGGACGGCGGCCCGCAGGACGGGCAGGGCGACCGCGCGGCCGAAGTCGCGGCCGGCGCCGTGGTCGAGGTGGTCCCAGGCGTGCGCGGCGAGCCACGGCAGGGCCGAGGGCCAGTTCGCCCACTGTGGATCCCCGGGCACCGGTGCCGTGAACCGCCACAGGTCGGTGTTGTGGTGCGCGGCCGCGCCGCGGGCGCCGTAGTGCCGGGCGGCGGTCCGCTCGCCGTGCACGGCCAGGTCCCGGGTCAGCTCCAGCAGCGGCTCGTGCAGCTCGGGCAGGCCGGTGCTCTCCGCCGCCCAAAAGTTCATCTGGGCGTTGATGTTCGTGGTCCAGTTGCACGACCAGCCGGGCCGCACGTCGGCGTTCCAGATGCCCTGCAGGTTCGCGGGCTGGGTGCCGGGGCGGGAACTGGCGATCAGCAGGTACCGTCCAAAGTGGAACAACAGCTCCGCCCGCGCCGCGCCGGGCGAGGCGGACAGGTCGAGGTCGGCCCGGTCGAACAGGCGGCGGTGGTCGGCGCGGTGCCGGGAGCGCAGCTCGTCCGGCCGCACGGCGAGGGCTCGCCCGAGGCGGGTCGCGGCCGCGGCGGCCAGCGCGTCGAGGTCGGCGGACGGGCGGCGGGCCGGGCCGCGAAAGCCGGTCACCGCGGTCACCAGCAGCCGGGTCCCGTCGGCGGTGCGGCGCACGGCGGCGGCGATCGCGAAGCCCATCCCGGCGGCCACGGTACCGCCGGCGTCCGGGCGCTCATCGCTGTACACGATGGACGGATGGCGGTCGGGCACGTAGTTCGGCACCACGTGCGCCGGCGCGCGCCCGGTCCACACCAGACAGTCGGGGTCGGCGAACCGGCGCGCGGCCACGCCGGGATGCGGGCCGTGCAGCCGCGGGACGATCGGCCGCGGCACCGCACCGGGCCCGCCGGCGGTCAGCACGAGCACGCCGTCCGGATGCGAGGCGAACGCCGTCACCCGCACCGGGCCGGACACGCTCGCATAGCCGGTGCCCGCCTCCGCCTCCTGAAGATCGAGCCATCGAGTGTACTCCCCGAGCCCCCGCTGATCCCCGTAGCGCCACTCCAGGCGGCCCAGCGGCTGGTACGACTCCGTCCAGGCGTCCCCCTGCAGCCGGCGGGCCAGGTCCTCGGCCTCGGCGTGCCTGCCGGCGGCCACGGCCCGGCGCAGCTCCGGCAGCAGCCCCGCCGGTCCGGGACCGGGTGCGGGGACGAGCGGCCCGCCGGACCAGAGCGTGTCGGCGTTCAGGTCCAGGGCCTCCACGCCCGGCCGGCCGTGCAGCATCGCGCCCAGGCTGCCGTTGCCGATCGGGAAGCCGTCCTCGAACGTCGCGGCGGGGTCGGGGGCCTCGATGCGGTACCGGCGGCTCATGGATCGACCCGGATCTCGGCCCGGCCCTCGGCGTGGTGCAGCAGGAACACGACCCGCCCGCGGCGCACCGCCTCGACGCCGGGCGGCAGGTCCGCCAGCACCGGCCGGACCCCGGCCTCGGCGCAGACCCGGGCGAGCAGCCGCGCCAGGTCCTCGGGTTCCGGGGTGTGCCCGACGTACCAGGCGCGCCCGTGCCGGAACACCACCGGCCGCCCGTCGAGCGGCCCGCCGCGCGCGTGCCCGATCACCTCGGCGCCGCGCGGCTCGGCCCACTCGGCCCAGCCCGACGGCAGCGGCCAGTGCTCCTCGACCCGGACCCCGACGAGGTCCATGAGCAGCCCGGGCCACCCTCCGATGTGGACCCGCTCGTCCGCGTCGGCGACGCCGCTGAACGGGCCGAGCACGAAGGTCCCGCCGCTCGCCACGTACGCGGTGAGGTTCGCGGCCACCGCCGGCGTCACCTGGTACAGGTTCGGGGCCAGCACCAGCCGGTAGCGCGACAGGTCGGCCGCCGGGTGGGCGAAGTCGCACGTGATGTTGGCCGTCCACAGTGGCTCGTACCACTCGGTGAGCCGCTGCACGTAGGAGAATCCGGCGTCCGGCTGGTGCGGCAGCTCGGCGGCCCGCCAGGACTCCCAGTCGAGCAGGATCGCCACGTCGGCCGGGACGTCCGTCCCCAGGAGACCGTCCACCTCGGACAACGAAGCCAGTTCGGAGCCGAGCGCGCACGCCTCGCGGAACACCCGGGAGTCCTCGCCCGCGTGCGGGAGGAGCGCCCCGTGCGCGCGCTCCAGGCCCTGCCGGGACGCCCGCCACTGGAAGTGCAGCACCCCGTCGGCGCCGCGGGCGACCGCCTGCAGCGACCAGAGCCGGTTGAGGCCGGGCCGCTTCGGCGTCGACACCGGCCGCCAGCTGGCCGCGCCCGGGGACTGCTCCATGAGCAGCCACGGGCCGCCGGCGAGGGAGCGCATGACGTCCTTGGACATCGCCCCGCGCATCGCGGCCCCCGGGTCGTTCGGGTCCGGATAGGTGTCGAGCGAGACGACGTCCTCCTCGGCGGCCCAGCGCCAGCCGTCGACCGGGCGGTAGAAGTCCATGAAGTTCGTCGTGACCGGAATCGCCGGGTTGTGCGCCCGCACCGCGTCCCGTTCGGCAACGAAGCACCCTAGGAGGAGGTCCGAGCCGAAGCGCTGATAGTCCAAATCCTGTGCGGGATTGCCGATGTACTGCACGGTGACGGGCGGGAGGATCTCGGACCACTGGGAGTACCGCTGCGACCAGACGCTTGTTCCCCAAGCCTCGTTGAGCGCGTCGAGGTCGCCGTGGCGGGCCCGCAGCCAGTCCCGGAACCGGGCCGCGCAGTGTCCACAGTGGCAGGTGGTGCCGAACTCGTTGCCGATGTGCCACAGCCGCAGGGCAGGATGGTGCGCGTAGCGGGCCGCGAGGGCCTCGGTGACGGCGAGCGCGGCCCGGCGGTACTCGGGCGCGCTCGGGCAGTAGTGGTTGCGGGAGCCGTAGTGCCGGCGCACCCCGTCCGGGCCCTGCGGCAGCGTGTCCGGGTGCCGGTGGCCGAGCCACGGCGGCGGCGAGGCGGTCGGGGTCGCCAGGGCCACCCCGATCCCGCCGTCGTGCAGCAGCCCGAGCACGGTGTCGAGCCAGCCGAAGGTGTACCGCCCGGGCTCCGGCTCCAGCGCCGCCCACGCGAACACCCCGACGGTCGCGAGGTTCACGCCCGCCGCCCGCATCAGCCGCACGTCCTCGGCCCACACCTCGGGCGGCCACTGCTCGGGGTTCCAGTCGCCGCCGAACAGCAGCCTCGGCCCGATCATGCCCCCGATCATCCTTTGATGGCGCCGACCAGCATGCCCTTGGTGAAGTGGCGCTGGACGAACGGATAGACGACGAGGATCGGGATGAGCGTCAGCGTGACCACGGCCATCTGCAGCGAGAGGGTCGCGATCTGCTGATGGCCGGCGTACTGCCCGGTGTTGGTGAGCCCGGTGCCCGGCATGCTGGCGCCCTGCAGGGTGTACAGGTACATGACCATCTGCAGCGGCCACTTGCCGTTGTCCGGCAGGTAGAGCAGCGCGTTGAAGAACGAGTTCCAGTAGCCGACGGCGTAGAACAGCGTGATCACGGCCAGCACGGCGCGCGAGGTCGGCAGGACGACCGACCAGAGGATCCGCCACTCCCCGGCGCCGTCGACGCGGGCGGCGTCGAGCAGCTCGGGGGCGGTACTGCTGAAGAAGCCCCGCATCACGAGGATGTTGAACACCGACACGGCGGCCGGCAGGATCATCGTCCAGTACTGCCCGTAGCCGCCCAGCGCGGTGACCACCAGGAACGACGGGATCAGGCCGCCGCTGAAGAACATGGTGACGACCAGGAACAGCAGGATGAACCGGTGGCCGAAGGTGCCGTGCCGGGACAGCCCGTAGGCGCACAGCACGGTCACCACCATCGAGATGAACGTGCCGACGGCGGTGATGGCCAGGCTCACCAGCAGCGAGTGGGTGACGAGCTGGTTGGTGAAGATCTGGCGGTACGCCTCGATCGTCAGCTCCCCGGGCACGGTCACCAGGCCGCCCGCCTCGTTGATCGCCGCCTGGGTGGAGAAGCTGGTCAGCACGATCGACCACAGCGGGAACACGACCAGCACGACCACGACGACGAGCGTGATCCCCTTCAGGCCCTGTCCGACCGGTCCGGTGCGCTCCTCCCAGGCCGGGCCGGTGTGCCTGCGGCGGGGCCGGTTCACGGTTTCAGCGGTCATCTCGTCTGTACAACCCGTCCTCGCCGAAGGCGTGCGCAAGTTTGTTCGCGGCCAGCACCAGCAGCAGGGACAGGATGCCCTTGAACAGGCCGGCGGCCGCGCCGTAGCTGAAGTTGTTGTTGACGACGCCGTAGTAGTACGCGAACGTGTCGAGCACCTCGGAGGCGTCCCGGCCGACGGCCTGGCGCTGGATGAGCATCTGCTCGAAGCCCACGGTCAGCGCGTTGCCCAGCCGCAGCACGAGCATGAGCACGATGACGCCGCGCATGCCGGGCAGCGTGATGTGCCACATCCGCCGCCACTTGCCGGCCCCGTCGGCCGCCGCCGCCTCGTAGAGCGACTGGTCGATGGCGGCCAGCGCGGCCAGGAACACGATGATCCCCCAGCCCGCCTCCTTCCACACCGCCTGCGCGGTGACCAGGTACTTGAAGGCGTCGGCGTTGGTCATGATGTCCCAGGTGGCGTACCCGTGCCGGCGCAGCAGCGTGTTCAGGGCGCCGGCCCCGCCGAGCATCTCCTGGAACACGGTGACGACGAGCACCCAGGAGAAGAAGTGGGGCAGGTACACGACCGACTGCATGAACGAGCGGACCCGCGCGTTGGCGATCTCGTTGAACAGCAGGGCGAGGACGATGGGCACCGGGAAGTACAGGACGAGCTGCACGGCGCTGATGACCAGGGTGTTCTCGAGGGCGTGCCAGAAGATGGTGTCGGTGAGCAGGCGCTCGAAGTTGTACGTGCCGACGTAGGGGCTGTACCAGAACCCGTTGTAGATGTCGTAGCTCTGGAACGCGGTGATCAGCCCGAACATCGGGGCGTAGGCGAAGACGGCGAGCAGGACGACCGCCGGCAGCGTCATGAGCAGCAGCGAGCGGTCCCGGCGCAGGCGCAGGCGCCAGTGCCGCTTGCGGGGCGCGGCGGCGCCGCCGGCCTGCTCGGCCGGCGGCGCCGTTTTCGCGGGAGTGGTCGTGGTCACCGGGGGACCGTGCTCACTTGCCGGTGCCGTACTTCGAGCGGATGTCGTCGTAGAACTTGCGCAGCTCGTCGCCGCCGGTCCGGCGCCAGTTGTCGACCGCCTCGGTCCACGCCGAGATCGGCTTGCGGCCCAGCTTGACGTCGGTGATGGTGTCCTTCATCGGCTTGATGAGCGAGGAGAAGCGCGACGGCTCGCTGACGTTCATGCCGTAGAACATCGGCTTGACCACGTGCTTGACCGCGTCGGCCTGCCAGTTCACGTAGTCCTTGACGACCTGGGTGGCGCCGGACTGCACCACGATGGCCGAGGCCGGGCAGGACAGGAACTGGAAGGTGGTGGCGATCTCCTTGCTGCCCTGCTCGGTCAGCAGCGGGTTGCCGTCCTTCATGGTGAAGTCGGTGCCGGGCGCGCCGAAGTTCACCGTCAGCCACTCGGCCGAGCCGTACGGCGCGGCCAGATAGTTGGCGATGTTCAGCAGCTCCTTGATCTGGGCGTCGGAGAGCTTCTTGTTGAAGTAGCTGAACATCGACGCGCCGTTGCCCAGCTCGATCTTCGGCGCTCCGCCGTTGGCGCTGAACAGCTTGAAGCCCTGGCGGTTGTAGCTCGGGTTGGCCGCGGAGCCGGACTTGTTGTCGTCGCCGTTCCAGGCGCCGGTGCCGTCCGCGCAGATGAGCACCTTGCCCGACCAGAAGCGCTGCTTGCCGTTCTCGCTGTTGTTGGCGACCGCGTCCGGGTGCATGTACCCGGCCTTGACCATCTTGGCGTGCCAGTTCAGCGCGTCGGCGATGTTCTGCGTCTCGTAGCGGTGCACCAGCTTGCCGGAGGCGTCGGTGGTCCACGGGTAGCTGCCGCTGGGGAACTCGAAGAGCTGGTTGATGTACGCGCCGTCGTCGCCGAACAGGTCGTCGAACGCCCACACGCCGGCCGTGGCGTTGGTCAGCTGCTTGCCCAGCGCCTCCAGGTCGGCCACGCTCTTGACCTCCGCCGAGGCGCCGGCCTTGTCGAAGAGGTCCTTGCGGTAGTAGTACATGCCCGCGACGACCGCGTTGGACGAGTAGATCGGCAGCCCGTAGAGCTTGCCGTTCCACACCCCGGAGATCCAGGCGTTGGGCGACAGCGCGGCGAGGTTCGGGTACTGCTTGATCTTGTCCCCGGCCAGGTAGGGCGTGAGGTCGGCGAACTTGGCCGCGACCGCGTCACCGAAGGCCAGGTTGGTGATGTTCCAGACCGGCAGGTTGATCCAGTCGGGCAGCTTGTCCGAGGCGAACAGCGGGGGCAGCAGGTCGCCGTAGGTGTTGCCGTCGGCGGGCTGCAGCTTGAGGTTCGCGCCGATGGCCTTGTTGACGGTGTCGTAGTAGGTGTTGCCGCTCGAGGGCGGGATGGCGCCCCACAGCGGGGTCATCGTCGTGTACGAGCCGCCGGAGCCGACCGCGCCGGTGACCGACTTCGGCGGGTTCGCGGGGTAGCTCAGGAAGGCCGGGTCGGTGGTGGCCCCGTTGACCCCGGAGACGATCGGGATGTCGGGGTTCACCGCGTTGTTGGCGACGTGGTTCGGCAGCGCCTTGCTGAGCTCGTCCTGGCTGGTGGTGCCCTCTTTCTTCTCCTTGGGGCTGCCGCAGGCGTCCAGCAGGGGGGCGGCGGCGATGACGGCGACGGAGGCCAGCAGACCGCGCCGGCTCAGGCTTGCCATGGGTTGGACCACCCTTCGGGGATGGGATCGTGCATCGCGGACGGTCGGCGCTCCGGAGTTTCGAAACGGGTGTCGAAGCGCTTCGAGGCACAGACCCTAGGACATCGACGAACCGCCGACAAGGACATCGAGGCCGATCGCGCTGTTGCCGGGCTCCGGCCATGAAACTTCCGCTCCCGGTTGACACGTAGGGGCTGGTTGACCATCATCGAAACGCTTCGACTTAGGGAGTGCCGCGTGCTTGCCGGACTGACCATCGCCGAGAAGATCGCCCTGCTCCACCAGCACCAGCCGGCGGTACCGAGGCTGGGGCTGGAGGCCTTTCACACCGGCTGCGAGGCCCTGCACGGCGCCGCCTGGCTCGGCCGCGCCACGGTCTTCCCCCAGGCCGTCGGCTTGGGCGCGACCTGGGACCGCGAGCTGCTGCGGGCGGTCGGCGCGGCGGCGGCCACGGAGGTCCGCGCGTACCGCTCCGGCGGCGCCTCCCTCAACGTCTGGTCGCCGGTGGTGAACCCGCTGCGCGACCCGCGCTGGGGCCGCAACGAGGAGGGCTACAGCGAGGACCCGCTCATGGTGGCTTCGCTCGCCATCGCCTACTGCACCGGCCTGCGCGGCGACCACCCCGCCGTCTGGCGGACCGCGCCGGTGCTGAAGCACTTCCTGGCGTACAACGTCGAGACCGACCGCGACCGGATCGACATGCGGGTGCCGGAGCGCGTGCTGCACGAGTACGAGCTGCCGGTCTTCCTGGAACCCCTGCGCGCGGGCGTCGTGGCGGGCGTGATGCCGGGGTACAACCTCGTCAACGGCATCCCGAACCACGTCCACCCGCTGCTGCGCTCGGCACTGCGCGCGGCCAAGCCGGACGTGGTGATCTGCTCGGACGCCCAGGCCCCGTCGAACCTGATCGCCCAGTTCCCCACCCACGCCGAGTCACACGCGGCCGCCCTGCTGGCCGGCGTGGACAGCTACACCGACAACGGCTCTGACTCGGCCCCGACGATCGAACGGTTCACCGAGGCGTTGAACCGCGGCCTGATCACGGAGGCGGACGTGAACGCGGCGGTGTCGCGGCTGCTGGCCCTGCGCGCGCTGACCGGCGAGTTCGACCCGGCAAACGATCCCTATGCGTCGATCGGCCGCGAGGTCATCGCCTGCGAAGCCCACAACCGTCTCGCGCTGCGGGCGGCCCGCGAGTCGATCGTGCTGCTGCGCAATGCTGGCAACGCCTTGCCGCTGTCGGGGAGCGTCGCGGTGATCGGCGCCCTCGGCGGCCAGGTCCTGCGCGACTGGTACAGCGGCGACTTCCCGTACGCGGTCACGATCGAGGCCGCCCTGCGCGACCGCCTCGATTCGGTCACCTACACGCCCGGCCTCGACCTGGTCCGATTGGACGGTCTCGACGGCCTGTTCGCCCACCAGGACTGGGGATCGGGCGCCCACACCTTCCGCTCCTCGGACGGCGGCTACCTGACGGTGTCCGACGACGGCACCGTGTCGGCCACGGCGCCGGCCCCGGACGGCTGGGTGGTCCGCGAGCAGTTCTCGGTCCACGACGGCGCCGTCACGTGTGACACGCCCGGCGTCGAGTTCCGGATGGAGCGGGTCACGGACGGCGTGGCGGAGGCGGTGGCGGCGGCCCGGGCAGCTTCCTGGGCCGTCGTGGTACTGGGCAACGACCCCCACATCAACGCCCGCGAGACGATCGACCGGGCGGACCTGGCCCTGCCGCCGGACCAGGACCGCCTGCTGCGCGCGGTGGTGGCGGCGAACCCGAACACGGTGCTGGTCCTGGTGTCGTCCTACCCGTACGCCATCGACTGGGCCGCGGAACACGTCCCGGCGATCCTGTGGACGGCGCACGCGGGCCAGGAGCAGGGCAACGCGATCGCCGACACCGTGCTGGGCATCGCCAATCCCGGCGGCCGCCTCCCCCAGACCTGGTACCGCGCCGACACCGACCTCCCGGACCCGCTGAACTACGACGTGATCGGCGCGGGCTGGACGTACCAGTACCACCGCGGCCCGGTCCTGTTCCCGTTCGGCCACGGCCTGTCGTACACCACGTTCGCGTACGGCCCGCTGACCGTCGACGGTCCGGCCGCGACGGTCGAGGTCACCAACACCGGCGACGTCCCGGGCGACGAGGTCGTCCAGGTGTACTGCACCCCGCACGACTGGCCCGTGGTGGCCCCGACGCGGCGGCTGGTGGCGTTCGACCGCATCACCCTGGCCCCGGGCGAGACGCGCACCGTGACCCTGACGATCCCGCCCTGGGTCATGTCGTACTGGCACGACGGCGCACTCGTCGCCCCCGAGGGCCGCTCCACCTTCACGACGAGCGGCGGGGAGTGACCTCGGCGGACAGCATGGCCAGCTGGTTGCGGACCGCCTCCGCCTCGCGGGCGCCCAGGCCCGTGAAGATGGTCAGCGCCTGCCGGTAGTCCCTCCGCGCCCCGTCCCGGTCCCCCGCCGCCCGCCGCGCGTCCGCCAAGTGGGTCAGCACGAGACCGAGGTAGAAGCGCTCCCCCGAATCGGCCAGGCGGTCCAGCGCGTGGCCGAAGCACTCGATCGCCTTCGCATGCGCGCCCAGGTGGTGGTGGGCCACGCCCAGCGTGTCGTAGACGCCGGCCAGCTCGGCCGGTTCGGCCGCCGCCGTGAACAGGGCCAGGGCGCGGTGGCACGTGGCGATCGCCTCGGCGTAGTGGCCGATCATGGTCTGCAGCGAGGCCACGCCGCCGAAGGAGCGGGCCTCGCCCAGGGTGTTGCCGTTCAGGCGGTACAGCTCACACGCGCGCTGGGAGTAGGTCATCGCCTCCTCGTAGCGGCCCGCGCCCTCCAGCAGTTCGCCGAGCGTCCCCGTCGCGTGGGCCAGGCCGTTGCCGTCGCCCAGCGCTTGGTACAACGCCACGGCCGCGCGCAGGTGGGCCGTGGCCTCGTCGTGCTGGTGGAGGCGGCCCAGCGTGCGGCCCTGGCTGCGCAGGATCCGAGCCTCGACGGGGCGGTCTCCCGTCCGGCGTACCGCCTCCAGCGCGATCCCCAGCACCGCCAGTTTCTCCTGCCAGCGGCCGGTGCGCTCCAGGTACACCACGCAACTGCACGCCAGCTGCCAGGCGTGGGACGGGTGGGCGGCGGCGGCGCGCTCGACCGCGGCCAGCAGGACCGGGCGCTCCGCGTCGAACCAGGCGAGGGCCTGCTGGCGGTCCTCGATCGGGTCCGGGGTCACCGACGGGGCGGGCGGGTCGATCGGGGTCGGGGTCTGGTTCGCGTCGACCAGCAGCGTCGCCGGGTACGCGGTGTGCACCAGGTGGTCCAGCAGCCGGGACAGGGCGGCGTGGCGGCCGGCCGGCGGGTCGGTCGTCTCGGCGAGTTCGACGGCGTACGCGCGGATCAGGTCGTGGGCGCCGTAGCGGCCCGGGCCGGCCTCGGTGAGCAGGGACGCGGCGCACAGCCGGCGCAGGGCCGCGCCGGCCTCCTCGGGCGGGACGGCGGCCAGGCTGGCGGCGGCGTGCACCGTCACCTCCGGGCCGGGGTGGACCGACAGGAGGCGGAAGAGGCGGGCGGTGGGGTCGTCGAGCACGCGGTACGACCAGGAGAACACGGCCCTCGGGTCGGTGGCCGCGTCGACGCCGGCGAAGCCGTCCAGGGTGCGGCGGGCCCGGCCGAGCTCGCCGGCGACCGCGGCCAGGGACGGGGTGGTGGTCACCGCCGCGCGAGCCGCCACCACGCTCAGGGCCAGGGGCAGGCCGCCGCAGCGGGCGATGACGTCGGCGACGGCCGCCGGGTCGGCCGCCACCCGCCAGCGGCCGAGGCGGCGCTCCAGCAGGTCGGCGGCCTCGATGGTGTCGAACAGGTCCAGCAGCAGCGGGCGGGCGCCGGCCGCGGCCAGGCCGGCGAGGGGGTCGCGGCTGGTCACGACGGCCAGGCAGCCCGGGCCGGCGGGGAGCAGCGGGCGGACCTGGGCGGCGTCGCAGGCGTTGTCCAGCACGACGAGGACCCTCCGGGCGGCGACCACGCTGCGGTAGAGGGTCTCGCGCTCGGCCGGGTCGGCGGGGATGTCCCGGGGCCGCACGCCGAGCGCCGTGAGCAGCAGGTTCAGCGCCGCGGCGGGCTCCAGGGGCGCGCGCACGGGGTCGAAGCCGTGCAGGTTGACGTACAACTGGCCGTCCTGGAAATGCTCGGCGACCGCGTGCGCCCAGTGCACGGCGAGGGTGGTCTTGCCGATGCCGCCGGGGCCGCTGATGGTGACGGCGGGCACGTCGCGGTCCGGGTCGCCGGTGGGCAGCAGCTCGTCGAGGCGGGCCAGCCACTCGGCGCGGCCCGCGAAGCCGGCGACGCGGGCCGGGAGCTGGCGGGGGACGACGGCGACGAAGCGCGGGGCGTCGGTGACGACGGCGGCCGGCTGCTCGTTGCGCAGCACGGCCAGGTGCAGGTCGCGCAGCTGGGGGCCGGGGTCGAGGCCCAGCTCGTCGGCGAGGACCTGGCGCACGGACTCGAAGACGGCGGCCGCCTCGGCGCCCCGGCCGACCCCGACCAGGGCGCGCATGAGCTGGCCGCGGAACGTCTCGCGCAGGGGGTACTGCCCGGTCAGCGCCTGCAGCTCCGCGATGATCTCCTCGTGCCGGCCCCGGCCGAGTTCGAGCTCGAAGCGCTGTTCGAGGGCCTGCAGGCGCAGCTCCTCCAGGCCGGCCGCGTCGGCCGCGAGGGCCGGGACCGATTCGAGCCCGGCCAGCGCCGGGCCGCGCCACAGGGCCAGGGCGGCCTCGAGCGCCTCCAGGGCCCGCGCGGGCTCGGCGCCGCGGGCGGTGGCGAGCAGGGTGCGGAACCGGGCGGCGTCGAGCTCGCCCGGCTCCAGCCACAGCACGTACCCCTCGGGGCGGCGGCCGATGCGGTCGCCGCCGAGGGCCTTGCGCAGATGGTGCACGTACACCCGGACGTTGGCATCCGCCCGCGCGGGCGGCGCCGACCCCCAGAGGGATTCCACCAGGACCTCGGCCGACACCGGCCGGCCCGCGTGTGCGGCGAGCACGGCCAGCAGCGTCCTGGGCTTGCCGCCGGGCAGTTCGACGGGCGCGCCGTCCTCGTCGATGACCTCCAGCGGCCCGAGCAGGCCGATCCGCACCGGTCAGGGCGTCGGGGTCGACGAGGGCTGCGGCGACGGGGTCAGGCAGAGGATCTCACCGGCGTTGGTGTAGCACTTCTCCGGCTTCACATAGGCGTGAGCCGCGGTGGCCACGCCGAACACAATCGCCCCGGACGCCAATAACGCCAGCGCCAACTTTCGCATCTAGTCCCCCCAACAGTCGCGGCCTTCGTGGGTCCGGCCTGTCGGATCATACGGCCCGGAACGACCGTTTGGGTAAGGGCGGGATTGACGCATCGAGAGGTACCAACGCGGCATTAACGGATTTCCAACGCGCGTCCGCCACGCTGCGGGGTGCGGCCGTCAGGGGGAACGGCCCGCGACGGAGGTGGATCGGTGTTGACGTTCGGCGTACTCGGCCCGGTCGAGGTGCGGGCCGCCGACGGGCGGGCGACCGTCGTCCCGGCCCGCCAGCAGGCGCTGCTCGGGGCGGCGTTGTTGCAGGCCAACACGGAGGTGCCGACCGCGCGGCTGGCCGCGGCGATCTGGGGTGGCCGGCCGCCGCCGGCCGCCGCCGACCTGGTCCGCACGTACGTCGCGACGCTCCGCCGCGCGCTCGGCCCCCGGGCGGCCGGGTGCATCGTGGCCGGGCCGCGCGGCTACCTGGTGCGGGCCGAGCGGGGTGCGCTGGATCTCTTCGAGTTCGAGCGGCTGACCGCCGAGGCGGAGCGGGCCGCGGCCGGCGGCGACCACGAGCGCGCGACCCGGCTGCTGGGCGACGCGCTGGCCCGGTGGCGCGGGCCGGCGCTGGCCGGGCTGGACTCGCCGCTGCTGCGCGCGGCGGCGGCCCGGCTGGAGGAGCAGCGGCTGCGGGCGGTCGAGCTGCGCTTCGAGTCGGCCTGCCACCTGGGCCACCCGGCCTGGATGGTGCCGGAGCTCACGGCGTTCGTGGCCGAACACCCGCGCCGCGACGGCACGCGCGCGCTGCTGCGCCGCGTGCTGCAAGAAGTCAGCTGATCCCGGCCTGCGCGTCCAGGCGCTGCAGGAGGTCGTGCGCGGCCAGCTCGACGTCCTTGTGCCGCCACTCCGAGGCCCGGTAGACGCACGCGATCAGCCCGGTGCGGTGCACCCGGCGGAAGTCGCCGTAGACGAACGCGTACCGGGCCTTGGTCTCCTCCGACGCGCCCTCGGTGAGCCCCAGATGCCACGCGGCGTAGTCGTCCCACGAGTGCCGCTGCAGGAACGCGTTGCCGGCGTCGGCGTGCGGCTGGACCGCGCCCCAGTCGCTGTCCAGCACGTACTGCCGACCGTCGATCAGCGCGCGGGCCCGCTGGACCGCCGCGGGGTTCACCGTGTATGAGGCCATGACGTGCGCATACCCAGCGGCTGTATCTTTCACCCCCGCCGGGGCGCCCACCGCTGGTCCGGCGGCAGCTCGAAGCGCTTCGATTGATTTTTCGAAACTCCGGGGCGTACTGAAGTACCCCATGAAGAGACGACTCACGATCTTCGCCGCCGCGCTGGTCGCGGTGGCCGCGTCGTTCGTGGTGTACGCCCAGGAGGCGTCCGCCGCCGTCGGTCTCCACGTGAGCGGGCGCAACATCGTGGAGGCGAACGGCCAGCAGTTCATCATGCGGGGCGTCAACCACCCGCACGTCTGGTACACCGGCAACACGCAGGCCTTCGCCGACGTGAAGGCCCTGGGCGCCAACACGGTGCGGGTGGTGCTCGGCTCCGGCAAGCGCTGGGGGCCGTCCAACGACGTCGCCAACGTCATCGCGCTGTGCAAGGCGAACAAGCTCATCTGCGTGCTGGAGGTGCACGACACCACCGGCTACGGCGAGGACGGCGCCGCCGCCACGCTCGACGAGGCGGTGAACTACTGGATCAGCCAGAAGGCCAACCTGGTCGGCCAGGAGAGCTACATCTCCATCAACATCGGCAACGAGCCGATCGGCAACAACAACCCGGCGCAGTGGACGGCCGCCACCGTCGCCGCGATCCAGAAGATGCGCAGCAACGGCTTCCAGCACCTGCTCATGGTCGACGCGCCGAACTGGGGCCAGGACTGGCAGAACGTGATGCGCGACAACGCGCAGACCGTGCTCGACGCCGACACCCAGAAGAACACCGTGCTGTCGATCCACATGTACGCCGTCTACGCCAACGCGCAGACCATCATCGACTACCTCGACCGGTTCCAGAACAACAACTGGCCGCTCGTCATCGGTGAGTTCGGCTGGCAGTTCCAGTCGGGCGAGGTCGACCACGAGACGCTGCTGGCCCAGGCGGACGCCCGCGGGCTGGGCTACATCGGCTGGTCCTGGAGCGGCAACACCGACCCGATCCTCGACATGGCCACCAACTTCAACCCCAACCAGCTCACCACCTGGGGCCAGCGCATCTTCAACGGCGCGCACGGGATCAAGGCCACCGCCAAGCAGGCCAGCGTGTACGGCGGCACGACCAGCCCCTCGCCCTCGCGCTCGTCGCTCAGCCCGTCGCCCTCGCGCAGCGCGTCGTCGAGCCCGTCGCCGTCGCGCAGCTCGGCGTCGCCGTCGCCCAGCCGCAGCGCCTCACAGAGCACCGGCACCAAGTCGTGCAGCGCGGCGTACAGCATCGTCGGCCAGTGGCCGGGCGGCTTCCAGGGCCAGGTGACGGTCACCGCCGGCGGCCAGGCCATCTCCGGCTGGACCGTGAAGTGGACCTACGCCAACGGCCAGACGGTCAGCTCGTTCTGGAGCGCCACCATCACCAGCAGCGGCGCGAACGTGACCGCGACCAACGTGGCCTACAACGGCACCGTCGGCGCGGGCCAGAACACCTCGTTCGGCTTCCTGGGCGCCTTCGGCAGCACCAACTCGGTGCCGACGCTCACCTGCACGGCGGTATAGCGCGAGGCATGGGGGTCGAAATGTTTTCGGCCCCCATAACAATTTGTCACAACATTGACCTGCGTGAGTTGCGAGGTTCACCATCCTCGAAAGGGTTTTCGGACTCCATCCCGAGGACGTGAGAGATGAAACGAACCGCCGCCGCTCTCCTCGCGGCCGCACTGCTGCCGCTCGTGGCCCTCGAGGCGTCGCCGGCGTCCGCCGCGCCGGTGACGTTCACCAGCACCGTCGTCCTGCAGGCGGGCGGCAACTGCGCCGAGGTGCCCGGCGGCGCGTCGACCGCCGCGCTGCAGCTGCAGAACGCGGCCTGCAACGGTACGACGCGCCAGAACTTCACGTTCACGCCCGTCTCCGGCGTCGCGAACACCTACACCGTCGGCACCCTGACCGCCGGGTCGTGCCTCGACATCTCCGGACAGTCCACTGCGGACAACGGGCTCGTCATCCAGTACCCCTGCAACAGCCAGAACAACCAGCGCTTCCGGCTCCAGGCGGTCACCGTCTCGGGCGCCACCAACACGTTCAACCTCGTCGGCGCGCAGTCGGGCAAGTGCGTGACGCCGGCCGGGGACAGCACGGCGGTGAACGCGAAGCTGGTGCAGCTGCCGTGCACGACGGCGACGACGCGGGTCTGGCGCCTGGCCGGATACAACCCCGGCACCGGTACCGGCGGCGGCACCTTCACCAACCCGCTCGACCCGCAGGGCCCGGATCCGTGGCTGCAGTACTACAACGGCTACTACTACCTGGCCGCGACGACCTGGAACCGGACCATCACCATGCGCAAGTCCGCGACGCTCGGCGGCCTCGCCGGCGCCCCGGAGACCGTCATCTTCAACCTGACGCGGTCCAACGGCGCGGGCACCATGTGGGCGCCCGAGTTCCACCTGCTCTCCGGGCCCAACGGGCAGCGGTGGTACCTCTACTACGTCGCCGGCGCCGAACCGTACAACCTCGGCACGCAGCGCATCCACGTGCTCGAGAGCTCCGGGCTGGACCCGATGGGGCCGTACACGTTCAAGGCCGACCTGCTCGATCCGACCCAGAACAACACGTGGGAGCTGGACCCGACCATCCTGCAGCTCAACGGCCAGCTGTACCTGCTCGGCACCTACTACAACGGCTCGCAGCCGATGTTCATCCGCCCGCTGTCCAACCCGTGGACCGCGAGCGGCACGCGCCGGCTGCTGTCCACACCGACGTACAGCTGGGAGACGGTCGGCGGCGCGGTCAACGAGGCGCCGGAGGTCATCCAGCACGGCGGGAAGACCTTCATCGTCTTCTCGGCCAGCCACTGCTCGACGCCGGACTACAAGCTCGGCATGCTGACCTGGAACGGCGGCGACCCGCTGAGCTCCTCGTCGTGGGTGAAGACCTCGACGCCGATCTTCCAGCGCTCCAACGCCAACGGGGTCTACGGGCCGGGCCACAACGGGTTCTTCAAGTCACCGGACGGGACCGAGGACTGGATCGTGTACCACGCGACGACGTCCTCCTCCGGCAACTGCGACCTGAACCGCAGTACCCGCGCGCAGAAGATCACCTGGAACGCCGACGGCACCCCGAACCTGGGCGTCCCGGCCGCGCTCGGCACCGCCCTGGCCGTCCCGTCGGGCGAGCCCTCCTGACCTGACCCGCACCCCCAGAAGTCCGGTCCCGGCGCCCGACCCTTCCCTGTGGCGCCGGGACCGGGCCGGTCTCACGGCACCAGCACGGGCACCTGGTACCCGGACGACTCCACCAGGCCCTCGTCGTCGACGAGCACGAACGCCGGGAAGCCACGCACGCCGAACGCGGTGGCCACCGGGCCCTCGGGGTCCTCCAGGATCACCGGGGTGCCGGCGAGGGCGGTCAGCACGGTGGGGATGTCGCCGCCGTCGCGGACCACGACCGCGTAGGCGTCGCCGGGGTGGCGGGCGGCGGTGGCCCGGAAGTCGCCGAGCCGCTCGTGGCAGGCCGAGCAGTCGGGCGAGAAGAAGCCGAACAGCGTGGTGCCGGTGAGCGCGGCCCGCGACACCGGCCGGTCGTCCATTGTGGACGCGGCGAAGTCGGCCACCCGCGCGCCCAGGTGCGTGCTGAGCACCGGCGCGGGCTCGGCCATCCCGCCGAGCCGCTCCTCGTACGAGCGCAGCCGGCGGACGACCCCGAGCACGACGATCAGGTTGAACACGGTGAGCGCGGCGAGCAGCCCGACCGCGACGAGCAGGGCGGTGGTCATCGCATCCTCCAGGACCAGGGACGGCGCCCGCACGCTCGCGCGGGCGCCGTCGTGCGGGGTGTCAGCAGGTGCCGGTGACCGTGCAGGAGTAGCAGTGGTTGGGCACGCCCGAGCAGCCGTACATGCACCGCTTCTGGTACCGCAGGCCACCCTTGCACTGACAGGTGACCCACTCGTAGGCACATCCGGCGTCGGCCGAGGGGGCCAGCCGCCCCAGGACCCGGTCGGCGATACGGCCGAGGGTTTTCGCCATCGCTGCATCCTCTCGTAGCGGGAGTTGCGGAGCCGCCAGCGTGATCGACACATGTGAGCATGTCAATGGGAGCGCTCCCGCAGGCCGCCGCGCGGGCCGTGAACGCCACGGAAACACGCCGATAACGGGGCGGGCCTACGCTCGCCGCGGGAGGTGACCCATGCCCGGTCCGCGGCGACGCTCGGCGCTCGTCGCGCGGCTCGCCGGGCGGGCCGGCCGGACCCCCGGCGCCATCGTCGATGACCTGCGCGCCTGCATCCTCGACGGGGAGGTCCCGCCGGGCTCGGCCATCCCGGTCGACGCGGTCGCGGCGGCCTTCGGCGTGTCCCGCATCCCGGTGCGCGAGGCCCTCATGACCCTCATCGGCGAGGGCCTGGTCGACCACCGCCCCAACCTGGGTTACCGGGTCGCGAAACTTACCTTGGAGGAATTTGCGGAGATCTATCTTGTACGGGAGGCGCTGGAGACGGCCGCGCTCCGCATCGCGCTCGGCCAGGCCCGCGCCGAGGACGACGAGCGAGCCATGGCGGCCCACGCGGCGCTGGAGGCGGCGGTGCGGGCCGGCGACGGGCGGGCCTACCACCGGGAGAGCCGCGGCTTCCACCTCGCGCTGATCCGCCCGTGCCGGATGCGCCGGCTGCTGCACATGCTCGGGACCGCCTGGAACATGACCGAGCCGCTGCAGCCGATGACCCACCTGGGCCCGGCCGACCGCGAGCTGCTGCACCGCGACCACGCCGCGATGCTGGCCGCGTTCACCGCCCGCGACCCCGACGCGCTCATCGCCGCCTGCGCCGTGCACCACGGGCGGCTGCAGTCCTACATCGCCCGGCTCCCCCGCGATACGGGGCTCTTCGCCGATTCGCCTTGAGCGAAGCCGGCCAGCGCGCCCGTGTAGTCCTTCGCGGGCGGCCGGGCGTACTCGCCGTGCGCCGACGTCGACAGGCGCAGCGTGAGCAGCGAACGCACGAGCAGTACACCCGCGGCAACTCCGTCGATGACCGGAACACCCAGGCGCGACGAGACGGTGTCGCACAGGGCCGTCATCCCCGCGCAGCCCAGGACGATGACGTCCGAGCCGTCCTGGTCCAGGGCGAGCCGGGCCACCGCGGTGACCCGGTCGGCCAGGTGCGGGTCCGCGTCGAGGGAGAGCACCGGGATCGCGCACGCGTGCACGCCCCGGCAGGCGCCCGGGGCCACGTAGCGGGCCGCGAGGTCCCACGCCCGGCCCCGGGTCCGGTCCAGCGTGGTGACGACGCTGAAGCCCCGGCCGAGCAGGGCCGCCGCGTGCATGGCGGCCTCCGCGATCCCGACCACCGGGCCGCGGGCGAGTTCCCGGGCGGCGTCGAGGCCGGGGTCGCCGAAGCAGGCGATCACGTAGCCGTCGGCGCCCTCCGCCTCCCCCTCGGCCACCGCCGCGAGCAGGCCGGGCACGCTCAGCGCCTCGTCGTAGTGGCTCTCGATCGAGGCCGGGCCCATCGCCGAGGTGACCGCCTCGACGAGCACGCCCGGACCGGCCACGGCCCGGGCGCTCGCCCCGATCAGCGCGGTCATCGCCGCGGTGGTGTTCGGGTTGACGACGCGGATGCGCATGTCACTTCTTCCGGGCGAGGGCCAGGTAGGTGACCAGGCCCAGGCCCATCCCGATGAACCAGCTGTACTGCGCCGTCTCGTGCATCCCCGGCCCGCCGCTCCACAGCACCGGCACGACCGCGACGATCGCGCCGACCGCCGTGGCCACGAGCGCGGGCGGGTTGTAGCCCTTGCGGTACCAGTAGCGCCCGTCGGGGCTCATGGTGAACATCGCGTCGACGTCGACCTGCTGCTTGCGCACCAGGTAGTAGTCGGCGATGAGGACCCCGAACAGCGGTCCGATCGCGGCGCCGAGGATCTCCAGCGTGTAGTGGATGACGTCGGGGTTGTTGTAGAGGTTCCACGGGGTGATGAGCACCGAGCCGACCGCGGCGATCATGCCGCCGGCGCGCCAGCTGATCCGCTGCGGGCTGACGTTGGAGAAGTCGAACGCCGGCGAGATGAAGTTCGCGACGATGTTGATGCCGATGGTGGCGATCGTGAACGTCAGCGCGCCGAGCACGATCGCGAACGTCGAGTCGATCCGGGCGACCGTCTGCACCGGGTCGGTGATGAGCTCGCCGAAGATCGGGATGGTCAGCGACGAGGTGATGACGACGAGGATCGAGAAGGCCAGGAAGTTGACCGGCAGGCCGAGCAGGTTGCCGGTGCGCACCGCCCGGAACGACCTGCCGTAGCGGGAGAAGTCGCCGAAGTTGAGCATCGGGCCGGAGAAGTACGACACCACGAGCGCGATCGCGCCGAGCATCACGGGCACGGCGTCGAGGCCGTGGTACTTCACCTCGCCCAGACTGAGGTCGATGGCGCCCCAGCCGGCCTTGTAGATGAGATAGCCGGCGAGCACCGCCATGACCACGTAGACGGCCGGGCCGCAGAAGTCGATGAACCGGCGGATCGTCTCCATGCCGGTCCAGAACACCGCGGCCTGCAGCACCCACAGCACCGCGTACGAGCACCAGCCCAGCAGCGGCAGCCCGACGAATCCCCACTTGTCGACGTCGGCGTACGGCGCCAGGCCCGGCCACAGCTTCAGCACCACCACGTCGAGGGCGGCCGAGGCGAGGTAGGTCTGGATGCCGTACCACGCCACGGCGATCGAGCCGCGGATGATGGCCGGCACGTTCGCCCCGAGCACGCCGAACGCCACGCGGTTGATGACCGGGTACGGCACCCCGGTGGCCTGGCTCGGGCGGGCCACGAGGTTGCAGAAGAAGTACACGATGGAGATGCCGACCACGAGCGCGACCAGCACCTGCCAGCTGGACAGGCCCAGCGCGAAGAGGCTGCCGGCGGTCACGTAGCCGCCGACGCTGTGCACGTCGGACATCCAGAACGCGAAGATGTTGTACGCGCCCCACGTCTGCTTGCGCAGCGGGGCCAGGTCCTCGTTGGTGAGCCGCGGGTCGTACCCGGGCCTGACCTCCCCGCTGCCGACGGGCATGCCGGCGGCCTCGACGAGATCCTGATGCTGCGGAGTTTCCAGCGTGTCGGCCATGGCATCACGCTAGGAACGGCTCGTTTCCGCGACGTGTTCGCAGATATATATCTTTACCGCTTGAGGGCCTCGCGCACGGCCGTCACGACCTGCTCCGGGTCGCGGCCGTCGCGCAGCACGATCACCATCGAGCCGTCGGCGGGCTGCGGGTCGGCCGCGAAGAGCTGGACCACCCGGGCCATGGCGGCGTCCAGCTCCGCCGCCGGGTCGACGCCCTCGCGGCGCAGCCAGCGGCGCAGGACGTGGTTGTGCGCGGAGACGACCGCGGCCGCCATCAGCTCGGCCCGCAGCGCGTCGGCCGGGGCCGGGCCCATCCAGCCGGCGATGAACTCGCGGAACAGCCGCTGGTAGCGGGCCACGCTCGCGATCTCCCGGTCGCGCAGGGCGGCCACCTTGCTGGTGATCGAGTAGCGGCGGCGCGCGCGGTCGCCCTCCTCGACGTAGCTGAGCAGGACCAGCCGGACCGCCTCGGTCACCGCGACGATGGCGGTGTCGGCGGTCGAGGTGGCCAGCCGCTCCCGGACCGCGGCGATCAGCCGGTCGTGGTCCGGGAAGATCACGTCCTCCTTGGACCGGTAGTGCCGGAACAGCGTCGTGCGCCCGACGCCGGCCCGGTCGGCGATGTCGTCGGCGGTGGTCTGCTCGTAGCCGCGCTCGTCGAACAGGTCGAGGGCGGCGTCCACGAGTCGCCGCTTCGCGGGGGTTCCGGTCACCGTGCCATCCTCGCCTACCTCGAAATCGGCTGTTGCCTCGCCCAAGTGGGATCTAGTACCGTCGGAATGGTACTCGGTACCGCCATCACCCGGGGAGGGCACATGAGCCTGACGCTGCTGGAACGCCGGCCGCTCGACTCCACCCTGTTCAGCGCCCTCGACCCGGAGGCCGCCGCCGACCTCGCGGACGAGTTCGAGACGGTCGACGCGGCCCGCCGCACGGTGCTGTTCCGCGAGGCCGAGGCCGGCGACAGCCTGTACGTGCTGCTCTCGGGCAAGGTCAAGCTGTCCCGCCGGTCCTCCGACGGCCGCGAGGGGCTGCTGGCCCTGGTCGGCCCGGGCGAGCCGTTCGGCGAGGTCGAGCTGCTCGACGGCGGCCCGCGGACCACGACGGCGACGGTCGTGGCGGACGCCCGGCTGGCGCGGTTGTCGAAGACGGCGCTGTACCGCTGGATGGCCCTGCACCCCGGCGTGGCCGAGCAGCTGCTGGGCCTGGTGGCCCGGCGCATCCGCGGCAACCGGGCGACCGTGCACGACCGGCTCTTCAGCGACGTGCCCGGCCGGGTCGCCAATCAGCTGATCCAGCTCGCGAACCAGTTCGGCGTGGCCGAGGACGGCGCGACGCGGGTCGTGCACGACCTCACCCAGACCGAACTGGCCCAGTTCGTCGGCGCCTCCCGGGAGTCCGTGAACAAGGTGCTCGCCAACTACGCCTCGCGCGGCTGGGTGCGCCTCGAGAACAAGTGCATCGTCATCCTCGACGGCGCCCCGCTCGCCCTGCGCGCCCAGCACCGGCGCCGGCGGTAACTACACCCGGGCGCGGCGGGCCAGGCGCTCCGGGTCGGCGATCACGACGCTCTTGCCCTCCAGGCGGATCCAGCCGCGGGAGCTGAAGTCGGCCAGGGCCTTGTTGACGGTCTCGCGGGAGGCGCCGACCAGCTGGGCCAGCTCCTCCTGGGTGAGGTCGTGGGTGACCCGCAGGACGCCGCCGTCGCGGACCCCGAACGGGCCCGCCAGCTGCAGCAGCTTCTTGGCCACCCGGCCCGGCACGTCGGTGAAGATGAGGTCGGCCAGGGCGTCGTTGGTCCGCCGCAGGCGCCGGGCCAGCACCCGCAGCAGCTGCTCGGCGATCTCCGGGCGGCGCACCAGCCACGTGCGCAGCGAGGTCTTGGTCAGCCGGGCGGCCCGCGAGTCGACCACGGCCGTGGCGGTCGCGGTGCGCGGACCCGGGTCGAACAGGGCCAGCTCCCCCACCATGTCGCCGGGGCCCATGATGGCCAGCAGGTTCTGCCGCCCGTCGTGGGCGCGGCGGCCGAGCTTGATCTTGCCGGTCAGCACGATGTACAGGCTGTCGCCGGGCTCGCCCTCGTTGAACAGGACGTCACCGCGGCGCACGTCGATGTTGTCGAGGCCGCGCGAGAGCTCCTCCGCCGCCTCGGCGTCGATTCCCTGCATGATCCCGCTGCGCGCGAGCGCGTCGTCCATCGACCGTCCTCTTCCACCGGGCAATGATGGTCATTCTGGCACGGTTCCCCATGCCAGACTCGAACCTACATTTCGCGCCCCGTCACGAGATGATGGATCTCGGACAAAGGAGTAGCAGATGATCTTCATTACCGCCAAGTTCCGCGTCCTGCCCGAACACGCCGAGAACTGGCCGGCCATCGCCGGGGCCTTCACCAGCGCGACCCGCGCGGAGCCCGGCTGCCTGTGGTTCGACTGGTCCCGCAGCCTCGCCGACCCGAACGAGTACGTGCTGGTGGAGGCCTTCCGCGACGGCGAGGCGGGCGGCGCCCACGTGGGCTCCGAGCACTTCAAGGAGGCCCAGCGGACGCTGCCGCAGTACCTCCAGGAGACCCCCCGCATCATCAGCCAGACGGTCGACCAGGACGACTGGTCGGAGCTCGGCGAGCTCGCCGTCAACCGTTAGGCACTTCATTCAGTCAACTGACACGGTGGACTGGTCGATCAGGGCGATCAGGTCGGCCCAGTCCTCCCGCAGCAGCTCCAGGTCGAGCCGGGCCAGCTTGCGCCGCGCCGCCTTCGCCGTGGGATCGAGGCGGTGCCGGCGCAGGATGTCGTCGGCCCGGTCGATCGCGGTGTGCTCGCCGATCAGGTCGTCGATCCCGTCGAGCTCCAGGAAGATGGCCAGCTGGGCGCACAGGTCCCGGCATCGGCACACGTACGCGGGCAGCCAGCCCTCCGGCGGCCCGCTCAGGTGCTCGACCAGCAGATCGAGGTCGAACCGCAGCTCGTCGGCCCCGTCGTTGCGCACCCGGAACCCGGGCGTGGCGAGCAGCGGATCGGTCGCGGCGTGCGCGGCCGCGTACCTGGCCAGGGCGTCCGGGTCGGCGAACAGCAGCAGGCCGCCGTCGGCGTCGGCCGGGAAGACGTGCTCCATCACCCCGTAGCCGGCGTGCAGCTGCCCCCGCAGCGTCACCCCCGAGGCCGACGGCAGGCTGACCGAGACGAGCTCCACGATCGTGATCACCGCGGGAACCGGCGGCGCGACCGGCTGAAAAACCGGCGGAGGCGGCGTGACCTGCTGAAAGACCGGCGGGGCCGGCTGAAAAGCCGGCGGAGGAGGCACTGCAACCGCCGCGACCGGCTGCCACGCCGCGGGCGGCAGCGGAACCTGCGCGGGAACGGGCGAGCCGATCAGCAGCGGGTCGATGCTCCCCGCCGCCACCACGAGCTCCGGCTGGTCGATGATCGTCGGCGGGAAGCTCAGCGCCCGGTGCAGCATGGTCGCCACGAGCGGCATCCGGCTCGCCCCGCCGACCAGCACCACCCCGCCAAGCGGCCGCAGCTGCACCGTGCACCCCGAGACCGTCGCCGTGATCGCGTCGAGGGTCCGCTGCACGATCGGCGCGGCGAGCCCCTCCACCTCGGCGCGGGTGAGGAGCTGGTCGGTCTCCAGCAGCGGCAGGTACAGCGTCGTCGTGGCCGACCGCGACAGCATCTCCTTGGCCGTGCGCACGTCGTCCCAGAGCTGCCGCCGCGCGGCCCGGTCGGCCACCGTGCCCGGATTGTCCAGCCGCGCCCACTGCTCCGCCGTGCCGCACCGCCCGCGCAGCAGCTCGACGATCGCCGCGTCCACGTCCTGCCCACCGGTGTCGTCCAGCCCACCACTGGCCAGCACTGCAAGAGCCTGCCCCGGCGTGTACCGCACGACGGCCGCATCGAACGTGCCCGCACCGAGGTCGTGGACGAGCAGGTCGACCGGCCCGGACGCGTGCCGGCGCAGGTGGAAGGCGGCCGCGGCGACCGGCTCGGGGATCAGCCGCACCCGGTGCAGCCCGGTCGTGGCCGCCGCCCGCTCGAGCACCGCCCGCCGGCTCGGTCCCCAGGCGGCCGGATGGCACACGCTCATCCCCGCGACCGGCCCGCCGGCGATGCGCCGCGCCTCGGCCGCGGCCCGCTGCAGCAGCGCCCCGAGCATGGCCTCGACCGGCACCGCGGCGCCCAGGAACACGGTCCCGTCGTCGATGCGCCGCTTCGGGTTGCCCTCGAACCGCTCGGGGTGCGCGCGCGAGGAGTGCAGCGCGTCCCGGCCCACGAGGAGCTGCCCGGCGTCGTCGAGGTACACGGCGGAGGGCAGCAGCGACGCCCCGTCGAACAGCACCGGCTCGGTGCTCCCGTCGTCCCGCCGCAGGAACGCCACCGTGCTGGACGTTCCCAGATCGACCCCGAGCTCCACCGCGTCCCCCTCGCTGCGACCGTGCCGATCATCGAAGTCATCGTGGTTCGCACTGTCAAGGTCTCGCATTGCGCCGACGTCCGGGTCCGCTTCGACCGCCGGGGTCACCCGGCTGCACCGCGGCAACGAGCGGCGCACCTGTCTCGTGCGCCTCGACTGCCGGGCGCTGTCAAGGGCGTGCGGCGACGGCGAAAGACCGGCCGGTGCACGAGGCACCGGCCGGTCCTTTCGCATGCGTGAGCGCTGGTTTCCGCCTCGCGATCCGACGGCGAGCCTCCCCTACGGCCGGCTTTCAGTCGCCGGTCGGGCCCGCCGCAGATCTTGAGGGGGTGTGGGTGGAGCGGAGCTCCCCCACCGTCTTGGAAACTCAGCTAGCCGATCAGCTTCCAGGGACCGTTGGGGTCGCCCGGGGTCTGGTTGCGGCTGTACCACCTGGCCTCGTACGTGTGGTTCGCGTACGAGACCCGATCGCCGGCGTTGTACACCGTCGTCGGGGTCCAGGCCGCCGGGCCGCCGCCCGGCGCCGGTGGGGCGATTTCCTCCCACGGGCCGTTGGGGTCGCCGGGGGCCTGGTTGCGGGTCCACCAGCGGGCGCGGAACTTCTTGTCCTTGTAGAGGGCCACGTCGCCGGTGTTGAAGATCCGCGACGCGGTCCACAGGTTGGTGCCGTCCTCGGCGAGGGCCAGCTCCTGCCACGGGCCGTTCGGGTCGCCGGGCTTCTGGTTCTGGGTCCACCAGGAGGCCTGGTACACCTTCCCGTCGTACGTGACCCGCTCGTTGCCCTGGTACGCCTTGCTCGCGCTCCAGGCGGCCGGGGCGTTCACGATCGCGTTCACCGCGACCGAGGAGGCCGCGAAGGTGTCGGTGGCCGCGTACGTGGCCAGCAGCGTGTGGGTGCCGGGGGCCAGGCCGGGCGGCAGCTTGAAGACCGCCTGGTTGTTCTCCAGCGCCACGCTGCCGCGGACCTGGTCGCCCTCGCGCAGCTCGACGGTGCCGGCCACCGGCAGGCCCTCGGCGTCGGCCTTGACCGTGACGGTCGCCGCCGTGCCCCAGTTGACCGGGGCCGTGGTGGCCGTCAGGGCCGGGGCGCCCTTGCCGGTGCGGAACACCGCGGGCTGGGCGACCGCGACGCCGCCGTCCGCGCTGGCCGCGGTGACGAGCCAGGCGTAGGACGTGGCCGGGGCCAGGCCGGTCCAGCTCACCGCGGCCGTGCCGCCCGCGGTCACCTGGTCGGTGCCGATCGTGCCGGCCGGGACGTACGCGGCCAGGGAGTCGGTCGCGAAGGACGTCTTGCGGCTGGTGAGGTCGACCGGGAGGGTCAGGTTGTCCTCGGCGCCGTTGTAGCGCGGCTTGGTCTGGCTGCCGTCCTGGCGGATGTCGTACTCGGTCGCGCCGTAGTTGTGCAGGAACGGCGAGTACGTGTCGATGTGCATCACGGCCCGGTCGACGTCGAACTGCAGCAGCCGCAGGAAGCTGGCGCCGAACTGGAGCCGGTCCGCCGCCTTGTGGTCGGGCCTGCCGTCGCCGTTGACGTCGATGTTGCCGGACGCGTCGACCAGCGCGGGCCACAGCTCCCCGGCGGGGACCGTGTAGAACTGGTAGTCCGCGAGCAGCTCGACGACGTCGTGGGCGACGGTGACGCCGACGCCGGTCTTGAGGTTGGTGCCGACGCCGTGCTCGTGGCCGGCCAGGACCAGGAACACGTTCGGGTTGGCCTCGACGACCTGCTTGTACAGCGGGGAGCCGTCCGGCGCCGAGAAGTCCGCGCCGCGCCCGTCCGGGTTCGTCGAGGGCTTCAGGTAGTCGTGCGAGAGCAGGATGCCGTTGCGGTCCTTGTACTTCTTGAAGATCGAGTCCGCCCACTTGGCCTCCTGCGGGGTCACCCCGTAGGAGAGCCCGACGGCGACGAAGTCCAGCCCGCCGGCGGAGAACAGCACGTAGTTGTTCTGGTTGTCCCGGCCCGGGGCGCCGTTCTGCTCGTCCCAGGCGTGGTACTCGGTCCCGGCGGGCCAGGACTTCGCCACGCCGTAGTAGCGGTCCGCGCTGAACGTCCTGGAGAACCGGGAGTCGGGGCCCGTCTCGGCGCCGAGCTGGTCGTCGTGGTTGCCGGCGATGACCTGGTTGACCACGCCGTGGTCGTCGAGGATCTGCTGGTACCCCGAGGCGGCGGCCAGTTCCTTGTCGACCTGCTCGTTCAGGCCGGGCCGGACCAGCGAGCCGTCCGCGTTCCGCGCGAGCGGGTCGTAGTAGTCGTTCTCGATCACGTCGCCGGTGTGCGCGGTGTAGGCGATCTTCCGGCCGGCCTGGTTGTCGGCGATCCACTGGGTGGTGTCGCGGTAGGCGGCGGCCCAGATCGCCTGCTCCTCGGCCGTCTCGACGTCGGAGGCCTCGGCCTTGCCGTCCCAGTCGTCGTAGGTGCCGCCGGCGGCGCCCTCGGTCAAGTACTGCGTGTCTGTGAAATGCGCGAGGCTGAAGTCGTAGTTGCCCGGGTCCTCGAAGTGGTCCTTGTCCTGCTGGGCGGTGGCGTCGCGGGGCGAGAGGTCGTCGGCGAACGGGTCCTCGCCGGTGACGAGCACGTGGACGGTGCCGCCGTCGCGGTAGCCGGCGCCGAGCTGGGCGGCCAGGACGGTCGCCCGCTCGGTCTGGCCGCGCGAGCTGGTCAGCACGACCCACTGCTTGGCGGCCGGGTCCCACACCCGCAGCGCCACGACCCGCTCCGGGTCGATGGTGCCCTCCCAGCGCAGGGTCGGGTCGGCGGCGTTGCCCACCGCGAGGTCGTACCGCTGGAAGACCACGTCCCGGCTCGACGGCGTGGCGAGCGTGCGCCCGTCGAGCGGCTTCAGCGAGCCGACGTCCACGGTGGTGTCGTGGGCGACGTCGAGCGCCGTCGGCACCGAGCTCGCGGTGCCCTGGTAGCCGCCGCTCGGCAGGACCATGTCGGCCTTGGTGAAGGTGGCCGTCAGCGGCACTCCGGCCGCGCCCGGCACCGTGGCCGAGAGGTTCGCCGCCGGACGGTTGGCGGTGCCGGTGACGCTCGCGGTGAGGTCCGCCGGCACGTCGGGGATGTTGGCGCTGGTGAAGTGGATCTCGCGGGTGGCCGCGTTGCCGAGCGTGTCGGCGGCGGTGACCGCGATGGTGTGCGCGCCGGCGGGCAGGCCGCGGCCGATCTGGTCGCCCTGCTTGACCGCCTTGCCGTCGAGGGTGATGACCGGCGGGCCGGCGACCCCGGTGGCGTCGGTGACGTTCACGACGAGCGCGACCGTCGAGGTGAGCCGCTGGCCCTCGGCCGGGACGCTCTGCGCGACCTGTGGGGCGGTGTTGTCGACGGTGAACGTGCGGGTCGAGGTCTTGTCCGCGACGATCGCCGTGCTGGTGTGCTTTCCGTCGGCGAGCTTGGTCGTGTCGAGGTCGGCGCGGCGGCCCGCGGCGGGGGCACCGGCGATGTCGAACAGGACCGTCTTGTCCAGGGTGGCGTTGAACGAGCTGCCGCAGGTGCCGTCGCCGATGTACACCGTGACGGGCGAGCCGGCCGGGTAACTGGCCGAGCCGATCGTCACCGTGTTCTGCGCCGTCATCCGGGTCACCTGGGTGGCGGTGCCGGCCGCCGGGGCGAGCTGGAAGTCGCGCAGCGTGAAGTCGTCGTAGTTGTCGCAGCCGCCGGGGTTGGCGCTGCCGTGGTCGCTGCCGGCCACGAACTCCAGCACGTTGACGCCGGGGACGAGCCACTCGTTCGGGAAGGCGAGGTCGGCGACCTCCTTCTCCCAGATGCCGAGGTCGAGCGGGATGCCGTTGACGAGCACCTTGTTGTCGAAGCCGTTGTCGGCGCCGTTGCCCCCGACGAACACCTTGAGGTGCGCGTCGCCGGCCGCGGCCAGGGTGTCGATCGTGCGCGTGGTGGGCGCGCCGGCGATGTCGAAGTGGAACTCGGCCTCCTTGTTGGCCCCGCAGGTGCCGTCGCCGAGGGCGAGCGAGGCGTCGGCCGTGGCCGCGCGGGTCTCGCCGGTCCACAGGTACGTGGTGCCGCGGGTGACCGTGCCCGCGGTGCCCGGCGCCAGGATCGGCGTCGCGGTGACCCGGAAGTCGTCGTGGTTGGCGCAGGTGGCGCCGGCCGCGGTGCCGTTGTAGTCGCCGGTCTTGACCCGGATGACGTTGTCGCCGTTGTGCAGGAAGCGGTTCGGGAACTTCAGCGCCACCGTCTCCTGCCCGGCCACGCCGTAGTCGCCGCCGAGGTCGACCCGGTTGCCGTTGACCAGCAGGTAGTTGTGGTACTTGGCCTCGGCCGAGTTGCCGGCCTCGACGGTGAGCCCGAGGGTCGCGGTGCCGGCCGCGAGGGTCTCGGCGTTCTCGGCCGGCTGACCGTCCACCGCGAGGGATTCCACGGATCCGGTACCGCCGGTCAGCGCCGCGATGACGGGCTTGGTGCCCTTCACCAGGGCGCCGTCGGCCGGGGTGAGCTTCGGGGCGCCCGCCGGCGCGTTGTTCACGGCGACCGCGGCCTTGGCGGTGGCGCCCGACTTCGTGGTGGCCGTGACCGTGTGCGCGCCGTTGGCCAGGGTGCGGGTGTCGAGGTCGGCGCCGAGTCCCGCCGTGCCGCCCGGGGTGCCCGAGACGACGAACGTGAGGTCCTGGACGAGCAGGTGGGGGGAGCTGCCGCAGGTACCGTCGCCGAAGCTGTAGCTGAAGGAGTTCTGCTCGCCGTCGGCCACGACCCCGATCAGGCTGAGGCTCAGGCTGCTCAGCGGGAAGTCGTCGTAGTTGGGGCAGCGCAGGCCCTCGCCGTTCGGCAGCGTCTCCACCCCGGCGGCGGCCGTGTTGGTGGTGTCGACCCAGTTCGCGCCGGCGTGCACCGTGACGGTGTTGGCGCCCGGGTGCAGCCAGTCGCCGGGGAAGTCGAGGACGCCGTTGCGGCCGCCGGGGATGTCCGGGAAGTACACCCGCTCGCCGTCCGCCGTGTGCCCGTTGACGGTGATGTAGTTGTGGTACCGGGCCTCGGTACCGTTGCCGCCCATGTCGAACGCGAAGTGCGCGGTGCCCGCCGTCGGCTGCGCGGTCACCGGCGTCCCGTCGACGCTCAGCGATACGACCGAGTCGTTCTCGATGGTCGGCTCGGCGTCGACCCTGACGGTGCCCTCGAGGGTCTGCCCGTCCCGCAGGTTGAGCACCGGCGCCCCGGTCGTCGGCGGCGCGTCCCCGGCCTGCGCGCCGGCCGGCCCGATCGCCACGACGGCGCCGCCGACCAGCGCGACGGCCAGCAGCCGCCGCAAGTGGTGCCTCATGATGCTCCTCTACGGATTCTCCTGATGACGAGGACCGCGGCGGCGATTGCCAGCACGATGGCCCCGATCTGGAACGCGGCGTTGCGGCCCAGGTGCCGGTCGGCGGAGGACGGCCCGAGGGCCCAGTCGTGGGTGTCCGCGCCCTGGCGGTAGACGGTGCGCTCGCCGGCCGGACCCGTGGCCATCGTCTGGTACGCCGGGTTCAGGTCGGTCAGGGTGCGCACGCCGACGGTCGCGATGCCGACCGGGGCGGGACAGGTGTAGTCGATCGTCACGCCGCTCTTGGCGAGGTCGGCGGGGGCCTCGACGGCGCCGGAGCACGACTGCCCGGCGCCGGAGACGGTGATCTGCTGGAGCAGGTAGGCGGAGAAGCGCGGCGACGGGCCGATCGCGGCGGCGTCGGCGGCGCGGTAGACGACGGCGCCGTCGAGCATGACCCGGTCCTTGGGCAGCAGCCCGAGCGAGACCCCGAGCAGCACCAGGTCGTCCGGGCCGCCGGCCTTCCAGCGCACGTGGACGACCTCGAGCCGGGCCCCGTCGGCGGCGATGGTGACCGTCTGCGGGTCCCCGAACGGGTGCGCGGACGCCGGCCCTGGGGCAACGACCAGGGTGCTGACCAGGGCGGCGAGGCCCGCGGTGACGGCCGCGACGAGGCGCTTCAACGGTACGGACTCCGGAGGTGCTGGAAGCAGGCTGCGCAGAGTCTGTCGGTCCCGCGGAAGCATCAGGCGGCGGCGAGGTGAACAGCGATGATCAAGAATGCGGCAGCGGGTACTCCTCGCGGAGGTTGATCCGGCTGTACTCCACGTGCCGCACCAGCGGGTCCGCCCGTTGCGCGGCGGCGGTGAGCGGCAGCGTGTCGTGCGTCTCGTTGTAGAGCCGGTAGAAGCCCTCGGCGAAGTTGACGCCCGCCGCGCGGCCCGCCTCGCCGTTGGCCGACTCGATGAGCTTGCGGGCGAACAGGCCCGAGTACCCCTGGCTGTCGAAGCAGTCCATGGCCGCCACCTTGCGCCCGACGACCGGCGTGATGTCCACGAACACGTCGTTGCGGACCCCGAACAGGCTCAGCCCGTCGATCGGGAACACCGGCAGCGAGGTCAGGAACACCTGCTTCACGTGGTACTCCGCCTGCCCGTCCAGGTTGCGCAGGTACGCCCCGGCGCGGCCCAGGGCGGCCAGGACCGTCGTCGTCGCCACGGTGTGCGTGTTCGCGGCCATCACCGGGTTCTGCGGGTAGTCGCAGATGATGACGTCGGGCCGCTCGGCCGCGATCTGCTCGGCGACCGTCTCGACCAGGCCCTCGTGCAGGCCGGCCTCGCGGTCGTCGCGGTCGAGCGTGATGAGCCGCGAGATGCCGACGATCTCGGCCGCCCGCTCCAGCTCGCCCTTCTTGAACGCGATGATCTCGTCGAGGCCGGCGCCGGCGATGGCGTCGTCGGGCCGGTCCTTGCGCCACTCCTCGGCGTACCGGTTGGCGTGAATCCGGCCGCCGTGGGTCAGGATCAGCGCGACGATCTCATCGCCGGCGTCGGCGTGGCGGGCCAGGGTCCCGCCGCAGTTCGTGATGGTGTCCGCAGGATGCGCGTAGATGGTCATGACCTTCATGGCGCAACTTCACGTGAAACACCGTTCCATGTCAACGGTTTCTAGTAGCGAGCGGAGATCTCCCACCGCTCGACCACCTCGTCGCCGCGCACGGCGTAGAGGTGGCTCCACATGTTGGTGGTGCCGCAGGCGTGATTCGGCACGATCCGCACCATGTCGCCGACCGACAGGTGGCCGTCGGGATCGGCGAGGAAGCCGTGCTCCTCGTTCGCGTCGACGAATTTGGCGTCGGAATCGAGCACCAGGCCGACCGAGCCGGCGGCGGCGATCGTGTCGGAGCTCATCGCCTTGATGCCGGCGTCGATGATCGGGCGCCCGGGCCGCTGGACCGAGACCACCCGGGCCAGGACGGTCAGCGCGCAGTCGTCGAGGGTGCAGGAGCCGAGGCGGATCTGGTTGGCGTCGTAGTAGACGTACGTGCCGGGGCGGCCCTCGGTCACGCCCGGTGCGAACGGGGCCGAGCTGGCGCCAGGGGTGGAGCCGACCGAGACGACCTCGATCGCGTGGCCGTCCGCGCGCAGCCCGTCGGCGAGCGACGCCATCAGCGCGCCCGCGGTGCGGCCGGCCGCCTCCAGGGACGGGCGGTCGGGCATGCCGGCCAGGTGGCCCTCGTGGGTGAGCAGGCCGCGCAGCCGCAGGCCGGGCAGGGCGGCCAGGGTGGCGGCGACCGCCGGCACCCGGTCGGGGTCGGCGCCGAGCCGGGCGTGGCCGGTGTTGACCTCCAGGACGAACGGCACCTCGACACCGGCCGCCGCCGCGGCGGCCGACAGGGGCGCGGCCGCCTCCAGTGAGTCCAGCGCGACGGTGAGGCCGCCCCGGCGGACCGACTCGACGACGAAGGCGACCTTGGGCGGGCCGACGGGGGCGTGCGCCCACAGCAGGTCCGTGACGCCGGCCGCCTGCAGCCAGGCCACCTCGGCCGGGGTGGAACAGGTCATGCCGAGCGCGCCGGCGGCGAGCTGACGCCGTACGACATCCAGGCATTTGGAGGTTTTGGTGTGCGGGCGGAGACCGACGCCGGCCTCGGCGAACGCGCCGGCCATCCGCGCGATGTTGCGCTCCAGCCGGTCGAGGTCGACCAGCAGCGACGGGGTGGGTAACTCGGCGATCGCGGTCATCGGGCCAGCCCCAGCGCGTCGCGCGGGTCGCCGTCGATGAGCCACTCGATCGTCGCGGGCGCGATCGCGGGCAGGCCGCCCGGGCGCATCTTGGCGAGCTGGTGCAGGCCGTCCTTGGCCTCGGCCGGTGTCCACATCGGATAGTCGGAGCCGAACAGCAGCTTCGGTACCACGCCCCACTCCTGCGCCCGCACCAGCGCCATGAAGCCGTCGAGCGGCCGGGCCCAGGAGGCCGAGACGTCGCCGAACACGTTGCGGTTCTTGCGCAGCACGACGATCGTCTCGCGCTGCCACGGGTGCCCGAGGTGGGCGATGATCTGCTTCAGGTCGGGATGCCGGCGGGCCACGTCGTCCACGAGCAGCGGGTTGGACAGCTCCAGGCGCCCCTCGGGACTCGGCGTGGTGCCCATGTGCCAGAGCACGATGAGCCCGGCCTCGGTGGCGGCGCGGAAGAACGCGTCGTGTTCCTCGCCGCGCGGGTCGAAGTGGGCCAGCACGGGGTACAACTTGATGCCCTTGAGCCCGCGCGCGATGCCGTCGGCGAGCTGGTCCATCACGTCGGCGTCCGCGAGGTCGAGGGCCATGAAGCCGACCGTGTTCGTGCTCGTTTTGGCCACGAAGTCCTGGACGAACTCGTTCGGGGTGAGCACGCCGGCCCGGGTGGCCCGCATGCCGAAGACGAACGCGAGGTCGACCCCGGCCGCGGCCATCGCCTCGTCGTACTGCTCGGGCGTGCGGTCGGCGTACTCGTGGCCGTACACGGGCTGCCAGTTGCGGTGCCACTCGCAGCCCCAGTGCTCGGAAAGGTGGCAGTGGGTGTGGACGTCGATCATCCGGTGGTTCCTCTCGTGCGGTGCAGGACCCGCCCCGCCCGCCGGCCCGTGTGCGTGCCGCCCTCGACGGTCGGCACGCCGCCCACCAGCACCAGGTCGATGCCGGTGGCGAGCTGGTGCGGGGCGGTGAAGGTGGCGGTGTCGGCGATGGTGTGAGGGTCGAAGACGACGATGTCGGCGGGGGCGCCGGGGCGCAGCACGCCGAGGTGGGGCAGGCCGATGCGGCGGGCCGGTTCCGAGGTGCAGCGGCGGATCGCGTCGGGCAGGTCGTGGGCGTAGCGGTTGAGGTACCGCGGAAAACACCCGTAGCTGCGCGGGTGCGGGACCCCGGCGCCGGTGATGCCGCCCGGGTCCAGGGCCAGCCCGTCGGAGGCGACCACGGCCGCCGGGTGGGACAGCACCGTGCGCAGGTCGTCCTCGCTGCGCCCGCCAGCGGTCATCATGGCGCCCTGGCCGAGCTCGGCGAGCAGGTCGAGCGCGGCGTCGGCCCCGCCCAGGTCGGCCAGCGTCCGGCCGACGACGGGGTCGGCGTCGCCGCGGCTGGTCCAGCTGATGGTGAGCTCGTCCCAGCCGGTGGGCCGGTCGACCCAGGCGGCCCGGATCCGGGCGCGGACGTCCGGCTCCCACAGCTTGGGCGCCCAGACGTCGGCCCCGCCCTCCAGCGCCCAGGCCGGCAGCAGCTGGGAGAGGGGCGCGTTGCCGTGGACGTACGGGTAGATGTCGACCCCGATCGCGCAGCCGTCCGCGTTGGCCGCGTCGACCAGGTCCAGCGCGCCGCGGACCGCGCCCCAGTTGCGCCGGCCGACGGCGGCCAGGTGCGAGATCTGCGTGCGGGCGCCGGTCGCGCGGGCCACCCGGACCGCCTGGGCGACGGAGTCGAGCAGCCCGTCGTCGTAGTTGCGCACGTGCCAGGTGAACACCGCGCCGGCGGCGGCCACGACCCTCGCCAGGGCGACGAGCTCCTCCTCGCGGGCGTAGGTCAGCGGGGGGTACACCAGGCCGGTCGACAGCCCCAGCGCGCCGGCCTCCAGGGCGTCGGAGAGCAGCCCGCACATCCGGTCGAGCTCGTCCGGGCCGGCCGGGTGGTCGCCGAAGCCGCAGACCGCCGCGCGCAGCGGGACGTGGCCGACGAGGGCGGCGACGTTGACGGACGGGCGGGCCTGTTCGACGGCGGCGAGGTACCCGTTCAGGTCCCGCCAGTCGAAGGCGATCGCCGGGTCGAGGTCCAGGTAGCTCACGGCCTGCCGGATGGCCTCGACGTCGGCGCCGGGCGGCAGCGGGGCCACGCCGAGGCCGCAGTTGCCGACGACCTCGGTGGTGACGCCCTGGTGTACCTTGCTGCGGGCCTCGGGCGCCGACAGCAGCGTGAGGTCGGAGTGGGTGTGCAGATCCACGAATCCCGGGCAGACGACCTTGCCGGTGATGGTTCTTGTCTCGGCGGCGCTCAGGTTGGTTGCTATTGCCGCTATGACGCCGTCGCGGATCAGGACGTCGGCGACGAACCCGGGCGCTCCCGTGCCGTCGAGCACCGTGCCACCCTGGAGCAGCAACGTGGAATGTGATTCCATGTCGGCATGATCGAACGTTTCCACCCTGACTCCTTCGCCCCCGTCACCGTTCCGCTGTCACACGCCACGAAGGCCGGCGACTTCGTCTTCGTCTCCGGGCAGGTCGCCACTACCGCCGACGGCTCCATCTACCTCGGCGACTTCGCGACCGAGGTGAACCAGACCCTGGACAACGTCGAGGCGGTGCTCGCCGCGGCCGGGGCCGGGATCGACCAGATCGTGAAGATCGGCGCGTTCCTGTCCAACGCGACGCTGTTCACGCCGTTCAACGAGATCTACGCCCGCCGCTTCGGCGCCGCCCCGCCCGCGCGCACCACGGTGGTCGTGGCGTTCGGCCGCGGGGACGTGCGCGTCGAGGTCGAGGCGATCGCCTACGTCGGTCACTGATGTTTTCCGGCGGGGCGCAGTGACCGGTGCACGATCCGCAGCGCCGCGGTGAAGTCGGGGTCGTCGGACATGGCTTTGGCGACCTCGTCCAGCGCGGCGACGTACTCCTGCTGCTTCTGCGCCGTGAACTCCCCCGCCGGCCCGGACACGCTGACCGCGGCGAGCAGTTCCCCGCCGATGCGCACGCCGACGGCCACGCAGCGCAGGCCGGCGCTGCGCTCGTGGTCGTCCAGGGCGTAGCCGCGCTTGGCCGTGCGCTTGAGGTCCTTGCGCAGGTCCGCGACCGTGGTCACGGTGTTCTCGGCGAAGGACGGGAAGGGCTCGGCCGGCAGCAGTGCGGCGAGGTCCTCGTCCGGCAGTTCGGAGAGGAGCATCTTGCCCAGGCCGGTGCAGTACGTGTGGTCGCGCGCCCCGATCGCGGTGGTGAAGCGCAGCGGTCGGTCCGGCTCGGCGACGCAGATGTGCAGCACCTGGTCGCCGTCGAGCACGCCCAGGTTCGCGGTCTGGCCGGTGCCCAGCGCGACCGGGCGCAGGTAGGACTCGGCGACCACGGTCAGGTCCAGCGCGGAGATGTAGGCGCTGGCCAGGCGCTGGACCTTGTGGCCCAGGCGGTACGAGGGGCGCTCGTCGACCCGGACCACGTACTCCATCTCCGCCAGCACCGCCAGCAGCCGCACCAGGGTGCTCTTGGGCAGGGCGGTGCTCTCGCTGAGGTCGTTGACGGTCAGCGGCTCCTGCTCGGCGGCGAGCATCTCCAGCAGCGCGAGGCCCCGGGCCAGCGCGTTGGCGTGGTAGTTCGCCGACGCGGGCCGGGTGTCGTCGACGGGCACCGGGCGGGCGGTGCGGGTGGTGCGGGCCATGGCGGCCTCCTCGCGGGGCGTGCTCTACAAGGTGGACAGGGCGGCGGGTAGCTCGGGGAAGTGGCAGGCGCTGGGGTGGCCCGCCCCGATCCGATCGATCAGGGCCGGTGCCTCCTGCGCACAGACATCCTGGGCCTTCCAGCACCGCGTGCGAAATCGGCAACCCGACGGCGGGTCGGCCGGGCTCGGCACGTCCCCCGTGAGCGTGATGCGTTCGCGCTGGTCGCGGCCGACCGGGGTGGGCACCGGAATGGCCGAGAGCAGCGCCTGCGTGTAGGGGTGGGTCGGGCGCGCGAAGATGTCCTCCCGGGTGCCCGTCTCCACGATCCCGCCGAGGTACATCACGGCGACCCGATGGGAGATGTGCTTCACCACGGACAGGTTGTGGGAGATGAACAGGTACGCCAGTCCCAGCCGGTCCTGCAGGTCGCGCAGCTGGTTGATGACCTGCGCCTGCACCGAGACGTCCAGGGCGCTGACCGGCTCGTCGAGCACCAGCAGCTTCGGGTTGAGCGCGAGCGCCCGGGCCAGCCCGACCCGCTGGCGCTGGCCGCCGGAGAACTCGTGGGCGAAGCGGCGGGCGTGCTCGGGGCGCAGGCCGACCAGCCGGAGCAGCTCGGCGACCCGATCCGCGCCGCCGTCGCCGTAGCGGCCCTGCACGCGCAGCGGCTCGGCCACGATCTCGTGCACGGTCATCCGCGGGGACAGCGAGGCGTACGGGTCCTGGAACATGATCTGGATGTCCCGCCGCCTGGCGCGCATCTGCGACTGCGGCAGGCGGGCCAGGTCGGCGCCCTCGAACAGGATCCGGCCGGCGGTCGGCTCGAGCAGCCGGACCAGCAGGCGGCCGGTGGTCGACTTGCCGCAGCCGGACTCGCCGACCAGCGACAGCGTCTCCCCCGCGGCGAGTTCCAGGTCCACCCCGTCGACCGCCCGCACGGCCCCGACCTGGCGGCGCAGCACCCCCTTGCGGATCGGGAAGTGCTTGGCGAGACCTTCCACCTTCAGCAACGGCTCCGTCATGATGCGAGCTCCTCGTGGAAGTGGCAGGCGCTGGCGCGGCCGCCGCCGATCTGCAGCAGCGGGGGGCGGTCCGTCTTGCAGATGCCCTGGGCCAGGGAACAGCGCGGGTGGAAGGGGCAGCCGGCCGGGGGCGCGGCCATGTTCGGCGGGTTGCCGGGGATGGGGTCGAGCCGGTCGGTCTCGGTGTCCATCCGCGGGAGGCTGGCCAGCAGGCCCAGGGTGTACGGGTGGCGGGGCTGCTCGAACAGCTCGTGGACGGTCGCGGTCTCGACGACCCGGCCGGCGTACATGACGACGACCCGGTCCGCCATCTCGGCCACGATCCCGAGGTCGTGGGTGATGAGGATGGTCGCCGCCCCGGTCTCCCGCTGCGCCTTCTGCAGCAGCTGCAGCACCTGGGCCTGGATCGTGACGTCGAGCGCGGTGGTCGGCTCGTCGGCGATGATCAGGTCCGGGTCGTTGGCGATGGCCATGGCGATCATCGCGCGCTGCCGCATGCCGCCGGAGAACTCGTGGGGGTACTGCTTGGCCCGGTGCGCCGCGTCCGGCACGCCGACGAGCTGGAGCAGCTCGACCGCGCGGGCCCGGGCCGCCTTCTTGTCCCGCTTGGCCTGGTGCAGCAGGACCGTCTCGGCGATCTGGTCGCCGATGCTGAGCACCGGGTTCAGCGCGGTCATCGGGTCCTGGAAGATCATGCCGACCGGGCCGCCGCGGATCGCCCGCAGCTGCCGGGGCGAGAGGGCCTGCAGGTCCTGGCCGCGGAAGGCGAGGGTGGCCGCCTTGACCCGGGCCGGCGGCTCGCGCAGCAGGCGCAGGATCGACATCGCGGTGACCGTCTTGCCGGAGCCGGACTCGCCGACCACGGCCACGATCTCGCCCTCGTTGATCTCCAGGTCCACCCCGTCGACGGCGTGCACGACGAGGTCGTCCAGGTGGAACTCGACGGTGAGATCTTCGATCTTCAGGAGCTGCGCGTTCGACTGTTCGGTCATGACTGCCTCGGATCCACGGCGTCGCGCAGGCCGTCGCCGATGAAGTTGACGGCGAGCACGGTCAGCGCGACCGCGACGCCCGGGGAGAGCCACAGCCACGGCTCGGAGCGGATGACCGTGAGGCTCTGCGCGTCGGTGAGCATGTTGCCCCAGCTGGCCGACGGCGGCTGCACGCCCAGGCCGAGGAAGGACAGCGTCGCCTCCAGCATGATCGCCTGGGCCACGGCCAGGGTGGCGGCCACGCTGACCGGGGGCAGCGCGGCCGGGATGATGTGCCGGCGCAGCAGCCAGACCGGCCCGGCCCCGGTGGCCCGGGAGGCCAGCACGAACTCCTGCTCGCGCAGCGACAGCGTCACGCCGCGCACGATCCGGCCGCAGACCGGCCACTGGAACAGCCCGATCGCGATGATCATCGTGAGCACGCTGGGGCCGAGGATGCCGGCGATGACGACGATGACCACCAGCGACGGGAACGACATGAACACGTCGGCGATGCGCATGATGAGCCCGTCGACCCAGCCGCCGAGCAGGCCGGCCAGGCCGCCGAGGACGGTGCCGACGATGACCGCGAGCGCGGCCGAGGCGATGCCGACGCCGAGCGAGACCCGCCCGGCGAACAGCAGCCGGCTGAGCACGTCGCGGCCGGTGGAGTCGGTGCCGAGCCAGTGGTCCCCGCCGGGCGCGGCCCGCGCGGCGAGCAGGTCGATCTGGTTCGGGTCGTGCCCGGACAGCGGCCGCGCGAACAGCGCCGCCAGCACGACGAGGAACAGGAACACGAGGCTGGCCATGGCGACCGGGTGCCGGCGGAAGCGCCGGAACGCGCCGCGCCGCGGGATCGCCTCGCCGACCTCGGCGGCCTCGGCGGACGTCTGGATGGTCATCGCAGCCTCACCCTCGGGTCGACCAGCGTGTACAGGACATCCGCCAGCAGGTTGGACAGCAGCACCAGGATGGCGATGAGCAGCGCGAAGCCGATGATGACCGAGTAGTCGTGCTGGTTGACCGAGCTGACCGCGAGCTGGCCCATGCCCGGCCAGGCGAAGACCTGCTCGATGACGACCGCGCCGGCCAGCAGCTGGGGCACGTTGGAGGCCACGACGGTCAGCAGCGGGATGAGCGAGTTGCGGAACGCGTGGCGGATGACCACCCGGCGCGGGGGCGCGCCCTTGGCCTCGGCGGTGCGCACGTAGTCCGCCTGGAGCTCGGTGATCATGGAGCTGCGGACGTACCGCATGAAGGGCCCCGAGTTGCCGAACCCCAGAATCAGCGCCGGCAGGACCAGATGGCGGATCGTGTCCAGCAGGCTCGGCGCCGTCGGGTCGGAGATGCCCGAGGATGGCAACCACTGCAGCTTGAGGGTGAACAGGTAGATCGCGATCAGCGCCACGAAGAAGACCGGGATCGACACGGACCCGAGGCTCACCACGGTCGCGGAGTAGTCGACGAGCGAGTTGCGCCGGCGGGCGGCGGCGATGCCGAGCGGGATGGCCACCAGCAGCGAGATGAGCAGCGCTACGCCCATCAGCTCGATGGTCGGGCCGATGCGCTCGCCGAGCACCTCGGTGACGGCGCGCCCGTTGAGCAGCGAGTACCCGAGGTCGCCGCGCAGGGCGTTGCCGAGCCAGTGCCAGTACTGGACGAACACCGACTGGTCGAGGCCGAGCTCGTGGCGCTTCTGCGCGATGAACTCGGCGCTGCCGGCGTTGAGCTGGTCGGCGGGGACCTGCATGGCGATCGGGTCGCCCGGCGTCTTGTGCACCAGGCCGAAGATCGCGACGGTGATCAGGAAGAACACCAGCAAGTTCACCAGCAGGCGGCGGATGAGATACGCCCCCAAATCGCTCACCCTCCTTCATGGGGTAGAGGCCGGGCGGGTGCTGGACCCGCCCGGCCGTCCATCGTCGATGCGATCAGGCGGTGATGCTCCAGCTCGCCGGGTCCCAGAAGTTCGCGTCCTGGGAACCGGGGGCCCGGAAGCCCTGGACCTTCTTGCTCACGCCCCACAGACCGTACGGGTTGTACAGCCACATGAGGTCGGCCTGCGCGTTGGACTCGACGGCCGCCTGGTCGTAGAGGCTCTTGCGCTGGGCCTGGTCCACCGTCTGGTTCGCCTGCGTCATCAGCCCGTCGAGCTTCTGGTCGCAGAAGAAGTTGATGTTGCCACCGGCCGGGTACTGCTGGGCGCACGCGGTGATCACGTTGATCGCCGAGGAGTCCACGGCGTAGTTGCCGCCGCCGTAGAGGACCATGTCGTACGACTTGTCCTTGTAGGTGCCGGCGATCTGGGCGGCCTGGATGTTGACCAGGTTCACCTTCACGCCGACCGCCGCGAGCTCGCTCTGCACGATGGTCGCCGTGGCGTCCCGGTCGCGCTGGCCGTGCACCCACTGCAGGTTGACGGTCCGGTTGGGGTCCCAGCCGGCGTCGGCCAGCAGCTGCTTGGCCTTCTCGACGTTCTTGGCGTAGTCGTTGAGCCCGGACGGCTCGTTGGCCTTGGCGAAGTCCGACAGGCGCACCTCGGCCTTGCCCATGAGCACCGTCTTGACGATCTGCTGCCGGTCCACGGCGTAGAGGAACGCCTGGCGGACCCGGGCGTCCTTGAAGTAGTCCTTGGACTGGTTCAGCGCGATGCGCACGAACCCGGCGCCCGGCTTCTCCTGGCTGCCGACGTTGCTGAAGCCGGCCACGGTGGCCGCGTCGGTCGGCGAGTAGGAGGCGATGTCGATGCCGCCGTTGCCCAGCTGGGCGGTGGCGACGTCGGACGTCATCGGCTTGAGGTAGACGTCCTTGATCTTCGCCGGGTTGCGGTAGTTCGGGTTCGCGGTGACGTGGACGTACTGGTTGGTCTTGTACTCCACGAACGTGTACGGGCCCATCCCGACCGTCGGCTTGCGGAAGAACTCGTCCTTGGCCACGGCGTCCGGGGCGTCCTTGCCCAGGATGTGCTCGGGCAGGATCCACGGGTAGCCGATGACGGCGAGCAGGCCGAAGTTCGGCGTGGCGGCCTTGATGACGAACGTGTCGTCGTCCGGGGCCGAGAAGCCGGCGATCGTCTGCGCCTTGCCGGAGGTGAAGTCGGCGACGCCCGCGACCCCGGCGTAGCTGCCGGCCGTGGCGCTGGTCGTCTTCGGGTTGGCCAGCAGGTTGTACGTGAACAGCACGTCCTTGGAGGTGAACGGCTGCCCGTCGCTCCACTTCATGCCCTTGCGCAGGTGGAACGTGAAGGTCATGGCGTCCGGCGAGACGTCGTAGCTCTCGGCCAGCCGCGGCTGCAGCTTGTAGTCGGGGTCGACGGCGAGCAGGCCCTCGTAGACGAAGGACATGACCTGCGAGTCGGCGCCGTTGAGCGGGGCCAGCGGGCTGAACACGCCGGCGGGCTCCTGGTACAGGTACACGTTGAGCGACGACTTGCCCGGCGCGGAGGACGGCGTATCCGACTTCGGGCCGGTGCAGGCGGCCATGGCGAGCAACGCCATCGCGGCCGCACCGGCAAGGAACACCCGTTTCATGGGCACCTCTTGGTATCGGGGGGTTGGCAATTCGGAGGTGTTGGGCGCGGCCTTCAGGCCACCGTGTTGCGGAGGGTTCCCAGCGGGCCGAGGTCGACGGTCATCTCGTCGCCGGCCTTGAGGTATTCACCGGTCGCGGCCCCGACCCCGGAGGGGGTGCCGGTGAGGATCACGTCACCGGGTTCCAGGGTCATGAGCCGCGAGGCATGGGCGATCAGCTCGGCGACCGAGAAGATCATGTCCTTGGTCGAGCCGTGCTGCTTGGTGACGCCGTTGACGTCGAGGCGGACCGGGATCGCCTGGGGGTCGCCGGCCTCGTCGGCGCTGAGCAGCCAGGGGCCGAGCGGGGCGAAGCCGTCGCACCACTTGCCGGCCAGCCAGTCGAAGAACCAGACGGCCTTGTCGTCGGTGTCGCGCTCGAAGCCGTAGTCCATGCTTCGCGCCGACACGTCGTTGGACGCCATGTAGCCGGCCACGTGGTCCAGGGCCTCGGCTTCGCTGACGTTGCGGGCCTTGCGGCCGATGACGACCGCGAGCTCGGCCTCCCAGTCGACCTCGTGGCTCACGCCGGGCAGCGGAATGACCGCGCCCGGCCCGACGATCGAGGTGGGCGGCTTGAGGAACAGCCTGGGCGAGAGCCGGGACTTGTCGAGCGGTTCGCCGCCGGTCTCGGTGACGTGGTCCTGGTAGTTGGCCGCCGCGGCGAGCAGCTTGCCGGGCCGCTGCAGTGGAGCCAGTAATGCTACTTCTTCTGGTTGGTGACGGCTCCGAGCGACGTCCTTTGTGGACAGTCCGCTCTCGACAAGCTTCTGGAGATCTCCGTCGCCCAGTTCGGCGATGAGATCGCCTTCAATCCTGCCGTGGCGGACCGCTCCGTCGCGCAGGTAACTAACGAACCGCATCGAGCTGCACTCCCCGGCTCTCCTTGATGGACTGAAGGGCCGCCTCGACGACCCGCTGCGCGCGGACGGCATCGCGCGGGCCGAGCTCGGCACGGCCCGTGCGCACGCCGGCGGCGAGCACGTCGAGCAGCGCGTCGACGGTGCCCGGACCGGTCCACGCGTTCCTGGCTTCCGTTGTGGTGCGCACCTGCAGGGCCGGGCGCGTGGCGTCGGCGACGAGCACGCCGTGCGAGCCACTGATGCGGTACCGGTGCAGCAGCAGGCCGCCGGGGGCGATGCCGTGCACTTCCGGCACGCGGCCCACCACGATGGTGCTGGTGACCCCGCGCTCGTGGTCGAGCTGCAGCGTGTCGAGCGGGCCGCCGGTGGCGCGGACCCCGGTCACCGCGAGGCCGAGCAGGTCGCAGACGATGTCGATGGGGTACAGCCCGAGGTTGAGCAGCTCCCCGCCGGGCGCCGGGTCGCCGCCGGCCACGATGAAGTCGCACTGCACGTTCCACGGCAGCCCGACCCGGCCGGCCCGGACCGCGGCCCGCACCGAGCGCAGGGCGCCGCCGAGGCGCTGGTGGTGGGCCGGCACGACGACGACCCCGCGCTCCTCGGCCAGCGCGGCGAGGCGCTCGCCCTCCTCGGCCGTGGCGGCCAGGGGCTTGTCGGCCAGGACGTGGCGACCGGCCCGGATCTCGCGCTCGATGGCCCCGGCGCGCTCCGCGAGCGGCAGGGCGACCGAGACGACCTCGGCGTCCTCGTCCTCGACGACCGTGAACGCGGGGTGGCGGTCGAAGGCTGGGCGGTACATGTCGCGCTGGTGGTTCTGGGTTCCGATGCCGGCCTCGCCGAGCAGCCTGACGCGGATCATCCGAGCACCTCGTCCAGGCTCACGCGCTCGCCGGTCTCGATCGAGCGCTCGGCGGCCACGCCCATCGCGACCGCGAGCACCGCGTCCTCGACGGGCATCAGCGGCGCCGCGCCGGCAATGCTGTCCAGCCAGGCCCGCAGCTGCCGGGCGAAGCCGTTGCCGCCGGCCGCCGGGACCAGCGCGGGGCCGGTCTCGGCGTAGAGGACCGCGGCCTCGCCCTCCCAGTCCTGGCGGATCGAGCCGCCGGTGCCGGCGACGAACAGCTCGCGCTGGCTGAACGAGCCCGGCCGGTGGGCCCGGCTCATCTCGCACACCGCGGTGGCCCCGTTCGCGTAGTCCACCACCATCTCCAGGTAGTCGTAGATGCCCAGCTCGGCGGCGGTCTGCTTGTGCCCGCGGGCGCTCACGGCGATCGGCCGGGCGCCCAGCCACCAGGTGGCCAGGTCGAGCAGGTGGACGCCGTTGTGCAGGGCGTGCCCGCCGGACTTGGCCGGGTCGGCGACCCAGGCGCTCCAGTCGGGCCAGATCCAGCCGCCGAGGATGGCCAGCCGGACCAGGAACGGGTCGCCGATGTCGGCCACCGCCTCCTTCACCGCGCGGCCGTAGTCGTAGGCGCGGTGGGTGTGCGCGGCCGCCAGGATCAGGCCCTGGCCGGCGAACGTGGACTGCAGCGCCCGGGCGTCGGCTACCGTGGTGGTCAGCGGCTTCTCGATCAGCAGGTGCTTGCCCGCGCCGGCGACCGCGGCGCCGATGCCGGCGTGCGTGAAGTTCGGCGTGCACACGATGGCGGCGTCGACGTCCGGCCAGGCGAGTGCGGCCTCGAGGTCCGTGGCGTGCGGTATGCCACCCTGCGACCGGGCGAACGCGGCCGCGCGGCCGGGGTCGACGTCGACGATCCCGGCGATGCGCGCGCCGGGCGTCACGGCCACGGCGGCACTGTGCGCGTCGGCGATGAACCCGGCCCCGACCAGCAGGATGCCGATCTCGTCCACCTGGCCCCCTTCACTTCTCGGACAGTCGTTTGGAACGTAGTTTCATGTCGTACGGAAGGACTGTCAAGGTCCACTTTTCAAACATGGAACGTCTTGCCATGTTGTCGCACGGTGTTCTAGCGTCCCGGACATGCCCTCTGCACATCAACGGGAGGCCCCGCGCGGGCAGGCGATCGCGGAGCGGGCCGCCCGTGTCATCCCCGGCGGCGTCAACTCCTCCACCCGCTACATCGGCGAGCCCTACGCCTTCGCCGCGGCCGACGGCGCCTACGTGACCGACGCCGACGGCCGGCGGTACCTCGACTACCACGCCGCCTTCGGCGCGATCCTCCTCGGCCACAACCACCCGGTCGTCAACGACGCCGTCCGGAACGCCCTCGGCGGCGTCGACCTCGTCGGCCTCGGCGTGACCGAGGGTGAGGTGGCGCTCGCGGAGCGGATCGCCGACATCATCCCGTCCGCCGAGTCGATGATCGCCACCATGAGCGGCTCGGAGGCCACCGCGCAGGCGATCCGCCTGGCCCGGGCGGTCACCGAGCGCGACCTCATCATCAAGTTCCAGGGCGGCTTCCACGGCTGGCACGACGCCGTCGCCCGCAACGTCATCTCGGCGCCGGACAAGGCCTACGGCCGCGACCCGCTCTCCCGGGGCATCCTGGCCCAGGCGATCGACGCGACCCTCATCGCCGAGTTCAACGACCTCGACTCCGTCGCCGCCCTCTTCGACGAGCACCAGGACCGGGTCGCCGCGGTCATCCTCGAGCCGATCCCGCACAACGTCGGCGCGCTCCTGCCCACCCAGGAGTTCGTCGAGGGCCTGCGCACGCTGACCCGCGACCGGGGCGCCCTGCTCATCTTCGACGAGGTCATCACCGGCTTCCGGCACGCCCTGGGCGGCTACCAGCAGGTCGTCGGGGTCACGCCGGACCTCACCACGTTCGGCAAGGGCATGGCCAACGGCTACCCGATCGGCGGCGTCGCCGGCCGCCGGGACCTCATGGAGCGCTTCAACGGCCGCACCGGCGACGTGCTCATGGCCGGCACCTTCAACGGCAACCCGCTCGCCTGCGCGGCCGCCCTGGCCACCATCGACTACCTGCAGGCCAACCCCGGCTTCTACACCCGCACCCACGAGCTCGGCGCCCGCATGCGCGAGGGCCTCGCCGCCCTCACCGCCGAGCTCGGCATCGAGGCCACCGTGGCCGGCTTCGGCGGCGTCTTCGCGGTGTACTTCGCCAAGGCCCCCGTCCTGGGTTACCGCGACCTCATGCGCAACAACGACAAGGCGTACGTGGCGTTCCACCGCGGCATGACGGAGCGCGGCTTCCTCATGCTGCCGATGGCGCTCAAGCGCAACCACGTCAGCGGCTCGCACACCGCGGCGGAGATCGACCTGACCCTGGAGGCCGCCCGCGAGGTCCTGATCTCGCTGCGCCCTCTGCTGGAGGGATGATGGCTGTTCTGAAGGCTCCCTCGGGCACTCCGGCGGCTTCCGTGGACGTCGCCGAGATCGTCGCCTCGGTCATCGCCGACATCGAGGCCCGCGGCGACGACGCCGTGCGCGACTACTCCGAGAAGTTCGACCACTGGTCGCCGCCGAGCTTCCGCCTCTCCCCCGAGGACATCGAGCGCATCGTCGCCGGCGTCGACCGCCAGGTCATCGACGACATCCGGACCGTCCAGCGCAACGTCGGCGACTTCGCCCGGCGGCAGCTGGAATCCCTGCGGGACTTCGAGGTCGAAACACTGCCCGGGGTGTACCTCGGGCAGAAGTCGATCCCGGTGTCCGCCGCCGGCGCCTACGTCCCCGGCGGCCGCTACCCCCTGGTCGCCTCGGCCCACATGACGGTCGTGACGGCCAAGGTGGCGGGCGTCCCGCGGGTGGCCGCCTGCACCCCACCGATCCGCGGCGAGATCCCGGCGGCCACGGTGGCCGCCATGCACCTGGCCGGCGCCGACGAGATCTATCTGCTGGGCGGCGTCCAGGCGGTCGCCGCCCTGTCGATCGGCACCCGGACGATCGCCAAGGTCGACCTGCTGGCCGGCCCCGGCAACGCGTACGTGGCCGAGGCCAAGCGCCAGCTCTTCGGCCGCGTCGGCATCGACCTGTTCGCCGGCCCGACCGAGATCCTGATCGTCGCCGACGACACCGCGGACCCGTTCATCGTCGCGGTGGACCTGCTCAGCCAGGCCGAGCACGGCCCGGACTCCCCCGCGATCCTGGTCTGCTCCGACGAGCGGGTCGCCCGCGAGGCCCTGGCCCACGTCGAGGCCCTGCTGCCCGGCATGCCGACGAACGACTACGCCGGCCCGGCCTGGCGCGATCACGGCCAGATCATCGTGACCGGCACGACGGAGGAGGCCTTCGCGGTGGCCGACGGCTTCGCCTCGGAACACGTCCAGGTCCTGACCGCCGACCCCCGCCGGGCCCTGGACCTGATGCAGAACTACGGCGCCCTGTTCCTGGGCGAGGGAACCTGCGTCTCGTACGGCGACAAGGTCATCGGCACCAACCACACCCTCCCGACGCGCGGCGCGGCGAGGTACACGGGCGGCCTCTGGGTCGGCAAGTACCTCAAGACCGTCACGTACCAGGAGGTCACGTCCCAGGAGTCGAGCGTCGAACTGGGCCGCCTGTGCGGCCGGGCCGCCCGCGTCGAACTCTTCGAGGGCCACGCCCGCTCGGGCGACGTCCGCGCCGCGAAGTACGCGGGCGACCCGCTGCCCTGGGCCCCGACTCAATGATCTTCGACAGCGGCGACCGGGTCCTGTTCATCGGCGACAGCATCACGGACTGTGGCCGCCAGGGCCCGGCCGCCCCTTTCGGCGACGGGTATTTCAACTTGCTGCGGGCCCTGGTCACGGCCCGCCACCCCGATGTCGCGCTGACCTGGCTGAACCGCGGCATCTCGGGCAACACTGTGCGCCACTTGCGCGAGCGCTGGGAACGCGACGCGCTGGCCGAACGCCCGGACTGGCTGGCGGTGTTCATCGGCATCAACGACGTGTGGCGGTACTTCGGCGACCGCGCGTATGACCACGTGCCGCTGCCGGAGTTCGAGTCGACGCTCCGCTCTTTGCTGACCGAGGCGGTGGAGACGACGGGGTGCCACCTGATCCTGGCTACGCCCTATTTCATCGAGCCCTCGCTGACGGATCCGCAGCGGGCGATGAGCGACCAGTACGCGGGGGTGGTCCGGAAGGTCGCCTCCGACCACGGGGCGCTGCTGGTGGACACGCAGGCCGTGTTCGACGAGTTGCTGGTGTCGCGCCCGGCCGCCGAGTGGGCGCCGGACCGGGTCCATCCGGGCATCGAGGGTCACATGGCCCTCGCGCTCGCGTTCCTGGACGTGATCTCTGCGGCTTGACGCTTTCCACCGGCCCGATGGTCACCACATATGTGCCCTCGGCCGATGGTTCGGGCCGCCTGGCGGCGGCCCACAGGGTTAGCGTGGTCCCGGTTCGACTCTGGTCCAGGTTCGGTGGTCCAGACCGTTGGGGAATGCCGGGTCCGTCGTGGTCGTCATTCGGTGGTACAACCCAGGAATCCGTCTTTTTTCGCAATTTCTCTCCTGGACCACCGAACGTCGACCACCGCGGGTCCGGCTCCTGAATTACGGTCTGGACCACCGAACGGCGACCAAAGTCGTCACCGGGACCACGCTAATACATTCCGGTCGCCTAGCGGCCGGGGACCATCGGCCGAGGGCATATATGTGGTGCCCATCGGTCCGGCGGACGCTTTGAAAACCCCGGCGAGAAATCGCGCCATCTGCAATTCCGAGACCACGAAATTCGGCGTAAAAAGACCCAGGTGCGACAATTACCACGTGGGACAGATGTCATTGTTCGGCCGGGCCGAATTGCAAGCCATGCGCGACACGACCAGACGCCGGAATTACTCTCCCGCCAACGAAGCATTCCGGAAAGAACATAAGCGGCACCGCGACTGGGGACAATGCCACGTAGCTTAAGTTGATCTTGTTGGGTGCTCGGCGTGGTGTGGTGACATCGATGGCGGTTCCGGTTTGGATCGCGGGTCATGACCTCGGTGGTGGTGGATCGGCCGGTGGTGCGTCCTGATCAGGTCACGCTGGGTGTGCTGATCTCGCAGGTGCCGCGGGATGCGGTGGATGACGCGGTGGCGGTGTGCGGTGTGCGGGAGCGGCGTTCGGATGGCAAGCTGCCGGCGCATGTGACGGCGTATCTGACGCTTGCGTTGGCGTTGTTCCCTGACGATGACTATGAGGAGGTCGCCGCGAAGGTGACAGGGTCGCTGGACCGGTTCGGGGTCTGGGACGCGGGCTGGAGCGTGCCGACCTCGTCGGCGATCACGCAGGCCCGGAAACGGCTGGGTCGTGAACTGTTCGCCGAACTGTTCCGCGGCACCTGCGGGCCGGTCGCCGGGCGGGCCGGTCCGGCGGCGGCCGCGGCGGCGCTGGGCGCGGCACGGGGTTCGTTCCTGCGCTCGTGGCGGCTCCTGGCGATCGACGGGTTCGAGATCGACGTGCCTGACACACCCGCGAACGTGGCGGAGTTCGGCTATGCCGGCAGTGGTGAGAAACAGTCGTCGTTCCCCAAAGCCCGGGTCGTGGCCCTCGCCGAGTGCGGCACCCACGCGTTCGTCGCCGCCGCGGTCGGCACCCACACCAGCGGCGAGAAAACCCTCGCCGCCACGCTCTACCCACAGCTGCACGGCGATGAACTGCTGACCGCCGACCGGGGTTTCTACTCCTGGCGCGGCTGGCAGACGGCGCAGGCCACCGGCGCGGCGCTGCTGTGGCGGGCCCCGACGAACCTGCACCTGCCCGTGATCAAGATCCTGCCCGACGGCACCTACCTCAGCATCCTGATCAAACCCGAGATCCGGTTCATCCCACGCCGGGACCGGCTGCTGGCCGCCGCCCGCGCCGGCACCCACCTGGACAACCTCGATCACATCCCCGAGGCGTTCGACCGCCACGGCGAACCGATCGCGCATCTCGTCCGCGTCATCGAGTACGACATCCCCGACCGCGCCGGCGACGGCCACCACGAACTCATCGCCCTGACCACCACCATCCTGAACCCCGCCGACGCCCGCGCCGACGAACTCGCCGCCGCCTACCACCAGCGCTGGGAACAAGAAACCAGCCATGACCAGCTCAAAACCCACCTCCGCGGCCCCGGCCAAGTCCTGCGTTCCCGGCTACCCGACCTCGTCCACCAGGAAATCTGGGCCTACCTCATCGTCCACCACGCCGTCACCGCCCTGATCACCCAAGCCTCCGCCGCCGCCGACCTCGACCCCGACCAGATCTCCTTCACCAAAACCCTCCGCCTGATCCGCCGCACCGCCACCGGAACAGCCGCTATTCCCCCCTCACCACTGGACTGAGCAACTCCCCGACCACCTCCACCACATCACCACCCACCGCATCCCGCCACGACGCGAACGCACCTGCCCCCGCGCCATCAAACGCGTCCGGCACTGCCACTACCGCCTCAAACAACCCGGCGAACCAGCCAGCACCCGCCACGACAAACCCCCAACCATCCGCCACCACCCACTCACCACAAGATCAAACTAAGCTACGTGGCATTGCGACTGGGGACTGGCCCAGCGCCACGCCGGAAAGCTGCGGCGCGAAGTCCTGACTCGTCTGCGGAGACGCCTAACGTTGCTGGAAGGCGAGCAAGGCCGCCGGGTCGACCAGGAGCTTCGGGCCGGGGCCGGCGGTCGCGGGGCGGTTGCCGGCCAGGGCGGCGGCGACCTCGTCCAGGGTGATCGTGGCGCCGACCAGGGGGCGGGGGTCGACCGAGCCGTCGGCGTACGCGGCGATGGCGCCCGGCAGCCCCGCCGAGGCGCCCAGGATGCCGACCGCGGTCACGTCCTTCAGTACCAGCTCGCGGGTGTCGATGGTGCTCGGGACGCCCGACAGTCCGATGTAGACGATGCGGCGGCCCGGTTCCACCAGGTCCAGGGCCAGCGACGGGGAGGTCCGGTCGTTCGTGGCGTCGATCACCGCGTCCCACGGGCCGTCGGTCGCCTCGGGGAAGCCGAGGTCGCGCGCAAGGGCAAGCTGGGCCGGGTCGCGGCCGCGCAGGTGGACGTCCAGGCCCTGGGCTCTGGCGAACAGGGCGGCCAGCAGGCCGATCGTGCCGGTGCCCAGGATCAGCAGGCGTTCGCCCGGAGTCAGGGCCGCGGCGCGGACGCTGCGAAGGGCGTTGCCGCCCGGTTCGACCAGGGCGCCGGCGACCGGGTCCAGGGCGTCGGGCAGGGCGTGCAGGGTGTGGGCGGGGACGGCCAGGCGCTCGGCCAGGGCGCCCGGGATCGCGCCGCGGATGCCGACCTCGTTGCGGTCGGCGCAGACGTGGTGGCGGCCGGCGCGGCAGCGGTGGCACGCGCCGCAGCCGATCATCGTGTCGCCGGTGACGCGGCGGCCCAGCCAGGCGGACTCGGCCTCCGAGCCTGCCGCGGTCACGACGCCGCACCACTCGTGGCCGGGGCGGAGCGGATAGCGGGTGAGGCCCGTCTGCAGGTAGCTCAGGTCACCTGCGAAGAGCTCCACGTCGGTACCGCACAAGCCCGCCCGTTCCACCGCGACGACCACCTCGCCGGGGCGCGCGACGGGGTCCGGCACCTCGTGGACCTCGGCCCGGCTCGGGCCGGCGAAGACTAGGGCGCGCACGCCGGCGGAACCCAGGACGGGGTCGGCAGGCCGTGCACGCCCACGCGGGCGGTGAAGATGCGGCCGGCGTCCGGGAACTCGGGGCGGCGCTCGCGGGGCATGCCGCGGGCGGCGGTGGTGATCACGAGGAGGTCGCCGGCGAACGTGCAGCTCGAGGTGTTCAGGGCCGGTACGTCCACCGTGGCGAGCAGGGCGCCCGCAGGCGAGCGGCACTCGACCCGGGCGCCGCCCCAGACGGCGATCCACAGGTTGCCCTCGGCGTCGGTGCACATGCCGTCGGGGTGGCCGTCGGCGATGGTGAGCAGGTCGCGGCGCTCGCCCACGGCGCCGGTGGCCGGGTCGTAGTCGCGGACGCGGACCAGGCCGGGGAGGGTGTCGACGCTGTAGAAGCGGTCGCCCGCCGGGCTCCAGGCCAGGCCGTTGGACAGGTCCAGGTCGGCGTCCAGGACCGTCACGCCCGAGTCCTCCAAACGGACCAGGACCTCCTCGCCGCGCCGGTCGTCCTGGGCCAGGCTGCCGACCAGGAACCGGCCCGCGGGGTCCACGGCGCCGTCGTTCAGGCGGCTCGCGCGGTCCTCCGGCAGAACCCGGGCCACGTGGGTCCTCGTGTCGTCCAGACCGACCCGGGTCAGGGTGTGCCGCTCGGCGACCAGCAGTGTGCCGTCGCCGGCGAAGGCGACCGCCCCGACGGTGTCGGCGAAGGTCCAGGATCGGCGGGCATGGACGGTACCGTCGACGCCAAGGGATCCCTCGTGGACCGTGTTGGCGAGGATGTCCACCCAGAGCAGGCGGGACCGCGCCTCGTCCCACACCGGGCCCTCGCCCAGCGCGAAGGCGGCGTCGGTGGCGGGGCGCGCGGTGAACCGCATACCCCGGAACAGTACTACCCTCGATGCATGCCCGGGCGACGCAGCGCGCAGTGGTACGGCGGGGACGATCGCAACGCGTACATCCACCGCGCCTGGATGCGCCGCGGCCTGCCCGCCGGCGCGTTCGACGGGCGGCCGCACATCGCGATCGCCAACACGGCCAGCGACCTGACCCCCTGCAACGCGCACCTCGACGAGGTCGCGCGCAGCGTGGCCAACGGGGTGTACGAGGCCGGGGGCATCCCGCTCGACCTGCCCGTCGTGTCGCTGGGCGAGACGCAGGTGCGCCCGACCGCGATGCTCTGGCGCAACATGGCCGCGATGGCCACCGAGGAGATGCTGCGGGCCAACCCGATCGACGGGGTGGTGCTGCTCGGCGGCTGCGACAAGACCATCCCGGCGCTGCTCATGGCCGCGTGCTCGGTCGACCTGCCGGCCGTGGTGGTGCCGGGCGGGCCGATGCTCACCGGCACGTTCCGCGGCGTCCCGCTCGGCTGCGGCACCGACGTGTGGAAGCTGTCGGAGGAGGTGCGCGCGGGCACGCTGTCCGAGCGCGCGTTCCTGGACTCCGAGTCGTCGATGATCCGCAGCCGGGGGCACTGCAACACGATGGGTACCGCCTCCACGATGGGCCTGCTCGCGGAGGTCCTCGGGATGACGCTGCCGGGCGTCGCCGGCACCCCGGCCCCGGACAGCCGCCTGCTCGCGGCGTCGCACGCCACCGGCGTCCTGGCCGTGGAGCTGGCGAACCGGGAACGGCGGCCCAGTGCGGTACTGACGCGGGGCTCGTTCTTGAACGCGATCGTGGCCCTGGCCGCCCTCGGCGGGTCGACCAACGCCGTCGTGCACCTGCTCGCCATCGCCGGGCGGGCCGGGATCGAGCTGACGCTGGACGACTTCGACCGCGCCGGGGCCGGGGTGCCGCTGCTGGTCGACCTCCAGCCGGCCGGGCGCTTCCTGATGGAGGACTTCCACCGGGCGGGCGGGCTGCATGCGGTACTGGCGGAGGTTCTGGATCTTTTGGACCCGGACGCGTCCACCGTGACCGGGCGGCCACTGGTCGAGCACCTGGCCGGCGCGCGGATCTGGGACGCGCAGGTGATCCGCCCGCGCGCCGAGCCGCTGCAGCCGCACGCCGGGATCGCCGTGCTGCGCGGCAACCTGGCCCCGGACGGCGCGGTCATCAAGCCGGCCGCCGCCTCCCCGCACCTGCTGCGGCACCGCGGCCCGGCGGTCGTGTTCGACTCGGTCGAGGATCTGCGGGCCCGGCTCGACGATCCCGCGCTGGACGTCACCGCCGACTCGGTGCTCGTGCTGCGGGGGTGCGGGCCGAAGGGGTACCCCGGCATGCCCGAGGTCGCCAACACGCCCATCCCGGCCAAGCTGCTCAACCAGGGCGTCCGCGACATGGTGCGGATCTGCGACGGGCGGATGAGCGGCACCGCGTACGGCACGGTCGTCCTGCATGCCGCCCCCGAGGCGGCCGCCGGCGGTCCCCTGGCGCGGGTGCGCACCGGCGACATGATCGCGCTGGACGTGGCCGCCCGCACGCTGCACGCCGAGGCCGACCTGGACGCGCGGGAGCCGTCGGCGGCGTTCCTGGCCGCGCTGGCCCGCCCGGCGCGGGGCTGGGAGCGCCTGTACGTCGACACCGTCCGCCAGGCCGACACCGGGGCCGACCTCGACTTCCTGCTCGGCGCCAGCGGAGATCAGGTCCCGCGCGAGTCCCACTGAAGCGGTCGGGTGTGCTCCTATGTGAGCATGAAGACATTGAAGTACATCATGGTCTTGGCCGTCCTCGGCACGTTCTTCTGGGCGGCGAGCCCGGCCCACGCCGCGGCCGTCACCGTCCAAAGTGGAGTGCAGCTGCGCGACACGGCGGGCAACCTGCTGCACGCGCACGGCGGCGGGGTGATCAAGGCCGGCGGCTACTGGTACTGGTTCGGCGAGAACCGCAACGCCAACGACACCTTCCGGTACGTCGACGTGTACCGCTCCACGGACCTGCGCACCTGGGAGTTCCGCAACCACGCGCTGACCCAGTCGTCGGCGGCGGAACTGGGCTCGGCGAAGATCGAGCGGCCCAAGGTGATCTACAACAGTTCGACGGGCCAGTTCGTCATGTGGATGCACAAGGAGAACGGCAGCGACTACGGCGAGGCGCGGGCCGCGGTCGCCACCTCGTCCACGGTTGATGGAAGTTACACGTATCGCGGCAGTTTCCGGCCGCTGAGTTACATGTCCCGCGACATCACGCTGTTCCAGGACGACGACGGCTCGGCGTACATGATCTCGGCGGCGAACGAGAACGCGGACCTGCACGTCTACCGGCTCACGAGCGACTACCTGAACGTGAGCACCCGGGTGCAGCGGCTCTGGCCGGGCTCGTCGCGCGAGGCGCCGGCGATGTTCAAGCGCAACGGGGTGTACTTCCTGCTGACCTCGGCCGCCACCGGCTGGGGACCGAACCAGCAGCAGTACGGGACCGCGACAAGTGTTACCGGAACATGGAGCAGCCTGGCCAACGTCGGGGACAACACGGCCTTCGGCTCGCAGACGGCATACGTGCTGCCGGTCGGCGGGTCGTACCTCTACCTGGGCGACCGCTGGGCGGGGGCGTGGGGCGGGCCGGTCAACGACTCGCAGTACGTGTGGCTGGCGCTGTCGTTCCCGACCAGCACGTCGATGGCGCTGAGCTGGGCGCCGCAGCTGAGCATCGACGCCGCCGCCGGCACAGTTTCAGCAACAGCCGGCCCGGCGGAGCAGCTTGTTGCACGGCACAGCGGCAAGTGCCTCGACGTCAGCTCGGGGTCGGCGGCGGACGGGGCGCGGTCGTTGCAGTACACCTGCGGCAGCGGGCTGAACCAGCGCTTCACGGTGCAGGACCTGGGCACCGGCTACGTGCGGCTGGTCGCGCGGCACAGCGGCAAGTGCCTGGACGTCAACGGCGCCTCGACCGCCGACGGCGCGACGGTGATCCAGTGGACGTGCGGCGGCGGCACGAACCAGCAGTGGCAGGTGCAGAGCGCGGGCTCGGGCTACGTCCGGTTCGTGGCCCGGCACAGCGGCAAGTGCCTGGACGTGGCCGACGCCTCGACGGCCGACGGGGCGGGCGGGCTGCAGTGGGCGTGCAACGGGGGTACCAACCAGCAGTGGACCCGCCGCGTGGTCGCCTAGTCGAGGAGGGGGAAGAAGCGCGCGACGGCCGCCACCGGGCCGCGATCGGGTCCGGGGCGGCCGCCGTAGCCGGCGATGAGCGCGCGGACGGCGTTGCCGAGCTCGGCCAGCTCCTGCGGGGTGAGGTACACGACCTCGCTGAAGGCCTGGTCGCGCCGCCACCGCCGCGGGGCCCGGTCGCGCACGGCGAGCCAGTGCTGGTAGCTCTCGTCCTCGAGCCCGCGGTTGAGGTCGCTTTGCAAAGCCTCCTCTTGGCGTAGCCGCCACGGCTTCGCGCGTCCCTCCGCGGGCACCTCCTCGACGGTGCCGGCCCGGGCCAGCTGCCGGAGGTGGAACGAGTAGAGGCCCGAGCTGCCGCCCAGCTCACGGGCCGCCTCCGTGGAGGTCACGGTGCCGCGCTGCTTGAGCAGTTCGACGAGCGCGGCGCGCACGGGGTGTTCGTCCACCATGGTGCCAAGTATGCTGCTTTGCAAAGGACGATGCAAAGGGGCGTGCCATGAGCGTGGTTCCGGTCAGGATGTTCGGCGATCCGGTCCTCACCACCGCGACCGACGAGGTGCACACGTTCGACGCCGAACTGCGCCGCCTCGTGCGCGACCTGTTCGACACCCTGGAGTCGGAGCGCGGCTCGGGCCTGGCCGCCAACCAGATCGGCGTGGCCGTACGGGCCTTCGTCTTCCACGTCGACGGCGTGCACGGCCACCTCGTGAACCCGGTCCTGGACTTCCCCGACGCCGAGGAGCAGGACGGCCCCGAGGGCTGCCTGTCGATGCCGGGCCTGTACTTCGACACCGTCCGCCGCCAGCACGTGGTGGCCAAGGGCTGGTCCGACCGCGGCGACCCGCTGCAGGTGGTCGGCACCGGGGAGCTGGCGCGCTGCCTGCAGCACGAGACCGACCACCTCGACGGCGTCCTCTTCATCGACCGCATGGACACGCCCCGCCGCCGCGCCGCGATGCGCGAGATCCGCTCGGCCCCCTGGTTCGGCGGCCCGGCCGCCCCGCGGGTGCAGGTGAGCCCGCACCCCATCTTCGGACGGATCCGCTAGAGCAACAGCTAGAGCTCCAGGCGCACCGGGTTGTGGCGGAGCCAGAGGTCGAGGGCCAGGCACTGCTCGATCTGGCGGCGGACCGGGGCGAAGCCGTCGTGCTCGTACGGGGCCGAGGCCAGCGCCGCCACCTTGGCCGGGTCCAGCAGGTCGGCGGCCGGGGAGTCCATGGTCGCGGTGAGCAGGGCCTCGCGCAGGGCGCGCTCGTACCGCTCGTCCTGGGTCTGCGGGTACGGGCTCTTGACGCGGGCCAGGACCGAGGCCGGCAGCGCGTCCGACGCCGCGGCGCGCAGGAGGCTCTTCTCGCGGCCGTCGAAGGTCTTCATCGACCAGGGGGTGTTGTAGACGTACTGCACGAGCCGGTGGTCGCAGAAAGGCACGCGCACCTCCAGGCCGTGGGCCATGCTCATGCGGTCCTTGCGGTCCAGCAGGATCTGCACGAAGCGGGTCAGGTGCAGGTAGGAGATCTCGCGCATGCGGCGGTTGCGCGGGTCCGGGTCGTCGCCGTGGTCGACCTCGGCGATGGCGGCGCGGTAGGCGGCGTCGCGGTACTCCAGCATGCGCAGCGAGTCGTGCACGTCCCGGTCCAGGGCGCCGCCGCTCAGGTCGCCCGCCAGGTCGTTGCCGGGGATGTCCTCCGGGGCGAGCGCGGCCAGCCACGGGAAGTTGGCCTGCTCGATCACGGCGGGCTGGTGGAACCACGCGTACCCGCCGAAGACCTCGTCGGCCGCCTCGCCGGACAGGGCCACCGTGGAGTGCTCCCGGACCGAGCGGAAGAGCAGGTACAGCGACGTGTACAGGTCGCCGCCGAACGTCGGCTGGTCCATCGCGGTCACCACGGCCGAGCGGCTCAGCGGGTCCATGAGGGTCGCCGCGTCCAGCACGATGTCCTCGTGGTCGACCGACAGGTGCTTGACCACGTCGTGGACGAACGGGGTGTCCGGGGTGGCCCGCATCGGGTCGGGGCGGAAGTGCTCGGTCTGGCCCACGAAGTCGACCGCGAACGAGCGCAGCGGGCCCTCGCCGCGGCCGCTCAGCGCGGACTGGGCGAGCGCGGTGATGGCGGAGGAGTCGAGGCCGCCGGAGAGCAGGGCGCACATCGGCACGTCGGCGATCGTCTGCCGGGCCACGATGTCGTCCAGCAGCCCGCGGACGGTGGCGACGGTGGTGTCCAGGTCGTCGCGGTGCTCCTCGTAGGAGGGCCGCCAGTACTGCCGGTGGTGCACCCCCTCCGCGTCGACCCGCACGAGGGATCCGGGTACCACCTCATGCAGGTCGCGGTAGATCGCGTGCCCGGGGGTCTTGACGAAGGCGAGCAGCTCGCGCAGGCCGCCGGTGTCCACGACCGCCTCGGCGAGCGGGTGCGCGAACACGGCCTTGGGCTCGGAGGCGAACAGGACCGTGCCGGGGACGCCGGTGTAGTAGAACAGCGGCTTGACCCCCATCCGGTCGCGGACCAGGACCAGCTGCTCGCGGCGGACGTCCCAGACGCCGAACGCGTACATGCCGTTGAGCCGGTCGACGAAGTCCTCGCCCCACTCGAGGTAGGCGTGCAGCATCACCTCGGTGTCGCTGTCCGTCTTGAAGACGTGGCCGCGGCCGCGCAGTTCGTCGCGCAGCTCGAGGTAGTTGTACAGCTCCCCGCTGTACGTGATGGTGGCGACCTCCCGCCCGTCGTGCTCGACCGTCATCGGCTGGTCGCCGGTGAGCAGGTCGATGACGGCGAGGCGGCGGTGGCCGAAGGCGACGTGCTCGCGGACCCACACGCCCTCCGCGTCGGGCCCGCGCTGCACCATCCGGCCGGTCATGGCCCGCAACGCCGCGCGCTCGCGGCGAAGGTCACGACCGAAATCAACCCAACCGACGATTCCACACATGCTCGGGCCCTTCCCCGGTTACGGGCCTGTAACCAACCTGGGTCCTGCGTAACACCGGGGAAACTCGACGGAACCCGGCGCGAAACGGCGGCCCGGCACGCTGACGCGGCCGCAAGTCGATCGAGGGGGACGCATGCCCGAAGGGTTCAGCGCCGGCGACACCGCCTGGCTGCTCGTCAGCGCCGCACTGGTCCTGCTGATGGTGCCCGGCCTGGCGCTGTTCTACGGCGGGATGGTCCGGATGAAGAGCGCCCTCAACATGCTGATGATGTCGTTCGCCTGCCTGGCCGTGGTCACCGTGGTGTGGGTGCTGGCCGGCTACTCCCTCGCCTTCGGCCCGGACGTCGGCGGGCTGATCGGCTCGCTGCGCCACGCCGGGATGGCGGGCGTCGGGGTGCACGATCTCACCGGGACGGTACCGACGGCGGCCTTCGCTTCGTTCCAGCTCATGTTCGCGGTCATCACCGCGGCACTGCTCTCCGGGGCCATCGCCGACCGGGCCAAGTTCGGGGCGTGGATCGGGTTCGTCGCCGTGTGGGTGCTCGTGGTCTACGTGCCGATCGCCCACTGGGTGTTCGGCGGCGGCTGGATCGCCACCCACCTGCACATCCTCGACCTGGCCGGCGGCACCGTGGTCGAGGTGAACTCGGGCGCCTCCGGGCTCGCCCTCGCGCTGGTGCTGGGGCCGCGGCTGGGGTTCCGGGCCGACCCGATGCGCCCGCACAGCCTGCCCCTGGTCGTACTCGGCGCGGGCCTGCTCTGGTTCGGCTGGTTCGGCTTCAACGCGGGCTCGGCGCTGACGGCGGGCGGGGCGGCCGCCATGGCGTTCCTGAACACGCAGGTCGCCGGGGCGGCCGCGGTCTGCGGCTGGCTGATCGTCGAGCGGTTCCGCGACGGGCACCCGACCACCCTCGGGGCGGCCTCGGGCGCGGTGGCCGGGCTGGTCGCGATCACCCCGTCGTGCGGGTCGGTCAACCCGTTCGGGGCGCTCGTCATCGGCGCCGTGGCCGGGGTGGCGTGCGCGTACGCGGTCGGGTTGAAGTACCGGCTGGGCTACGACGACTCGCTCGACGTGGCCGGCGTGCACGGCGTCGGCGGGCTCATCGGCACGCTGCTCATCGGGCTGTTCGCGACCGCGGCGGTGACCGGCGGCGACAGCGGGCTGTTCTACGGCGGCGGGGCCGGGCTGCTGGGCCGGCAGGCGCTCGCGGTGCTGGTCGTGGCCGGGTACGCGTTCGGGGTGACGTGGCTCGTGGCCAAGGGCATCGACCGGCTGGTCGGCTTCCGCGTCCCGCCCGGCCACGAGCAGGCCGGCCTCGACCTGATCACGCACGCCGAGAGCGCCTACGAGCTGCACACCACGGGGACCCGGGTCAGCCACCTGGCGTAGCGATGGCCGGAGCGGGAGTTCGAGCGACCAGCAGCCGCCAGACCGCCAGTTGTACGACGGAAAGCGTCAGCGCGAACGGCAGCAGCGTCCAGATCCCGACGTGCTGGGCCATCCAGCCCGCCAGCCAGGGCAGGAACGACCCGCCGAGCAGGGACAGGCCGTTCATCACGCCGATCGCGGTGGCCATCAGCCGCTGCGGCACCAGCTGCGGGGTGACCGCCATCGCGGTCGGGAACAGCGGCCCGAGGAAGAACCCGAGCAGCACGAAGCCCGCGGTCGCGAGGGATGCCGTCGGTACCGCCCACAGCAGCGCCGACGCGCCCGTCACGCCGAGCAGGCAGGCCGTCGCCATGCTCGCCGCCGACATCCCCGCCCGGGTCGCGAGCGGGCTGATGAGGAAGCGGCCCAGGGTGAGGCCGAGCCAGTAGCCGCTGACCGTGTACCCGGCGACGACGTCGGGCTCGCCGTGCTCCTTGACGAGATAGGTGAAGGCCCACGTGCCGACGCCGATCTCCAGCCCGACGTACACGATGAGGAACAGCGAACCGAGGACCACCGCGCGGGTGCGCACCGCCTCCAGGAACACGCCCCTCGGGCGCTCGGCGCCGGCGTGCTCGGCCGCCGGGGCGCGGCGCGGATAGGCCAGCAGGAACCCGGCGGCCAGCGGCAGGCACAGCACGCCGAGGACGAGCCAGACCGCGGTCCAGCTGGTGTACTGCAGCATCCACGCCGCGAGCAGCGGCCCGAGCAGCGCGCCGACGCCGAAGAACGCGTGCAGCCGGTTCAGCAGCGTGGTGGAGTCCGGCAGCTCGGCCAGGAAGACGTTCAGGATCGACTCGAGGATCCCGGTGCCGTAGCCGACGAGCAGCTGCACGGCGACCAGGATCGCGAACGACGGGCGCACGGCCATGGCGAACGCGCCGGCGGCGTAGAACACCGCCCCGACGACGAGCGCCATGCGCACGTGCACCCGGTGCAACAGCGCCCCGGCGGTCGCCCCGGCCGCGAGGTACCCGGCCGAGGTGGTGAAGAAGGTGATGCCGATCGTGGCCTCGTCGATGCGGTAGTCCGCGATCTGCGCCGGGATGAGCACCCCGGCGACCCCCGCGCTGAGGCCGACGAGCACGAACGTGGCGTACGACAGCACGACCGGCGCCCAGCCCGGGCGGCGCACGAGATTCACCGCCGAATGGTACGGGTTTTACTCGCTCGCGCCAGTCTCCACCGGGCCGACCTGGGCGCGCCCCACGCCGTCGGCCGAGCACACCTGCTGCTGGAACGGCACGAAGTCGGCGGCCGTCTCGTCCGGCAGGTACACGCGGTAGCCCCGGATCTCGATCGGCTTGCACGAGTCGCCGAAGTTGCCCGGCTGCGGGCTGCGGATCTGGGCGTGCGCGGCCTGCGCGGGCTGCAGCGAGAGCTGCTTGGGCGCGATGCTCGTGTCGCGCTCGGCCGGCTGGTTGACCTGCTGCCCGTTGTCCCCGGTCACCCAGGAGACGCCGGGGTAGCCCTCCAGCGTGCAGGTCTTCGAGGTCGCGTTGGTCAGGATCAGCCAGAGGTACTGGCTGCCGGCCGCGCCGCCACCGGGTGCGCCCTGCACGGCCATCTTGACATCGCCGTGATGACAGCGCGTGTCCGCCTTCGGGGCCTCCGACGGCATCATCGACGGCTCGGCTTGTTGTGTTTCGGACGACGCCGGTGCGGCAGCTGTGCCATCGGTGGTGCTACCGCATCCGGCGACGGTGGCCAGCAGCGCGATTCCCAGTAGGGCCTTGCTTCGGTTCATGATTGCTCCTCCCCCACCCGGTTACCCAGGCGCCCAAATCGCAATCAATCAGGCAGCGGGTCATTGCCGGCTGACCCTGTACATGGCCACCCCGTGCGCGGGCACCCGGGCACGGATCGCGGCGACCGTGGTGCCCGCCCACAGGTCGTGGACGGCGGTCGCCCCCGGCACGCTCCAGCCCATGTCGGCGTCGGCGCCGGTCTCGTTGAACAGCAGCACCGCGACGTCCCCGCCCGCCAGGGGCCGGGTCAGCACGTCGAGCCCGTCATGCGAGGCGACCACCGTGCCCGCGCGCCCGAGCGGATCCTGATCGACCGCGATGACGGCCGCGTTTTGCAGATCCGCGACGGTACCGTCGTCAGCTTTCGTGAGGTCCGCCCCGGCGATGAGCGGCGCGGCGAGCATCGCCCACAGGCTGAGTTCCGCCCGTCCCTCGGTGCGCGTCAGCCCGTTGCCGACCTCGAGCATGTCCGGATCGTTCCACCCGCCGGGCCCCGCGTACCCGGACCGCCGCACCGTGGCGTGGAAGACGTCGAGCAGGCTGGCGAAGGTGGGCGCGATGTCGGGCGTGGTGCGCCACAGGTTGCCGTAGCCGCTCCCCCACGCCCAGACCCGATCGGCGCCCCAGTTGCAGATGCTGTAGACGATGGGCCGGCCGGTGTTTTCGAGCGCGTCCCGCATGGCCGCGTAGCGCTGGACCCCGCTGCCGTTGCAGGTGTCGTACTTGAGGTAGTCCACCCCCCAGTCCGCGAACGTCCGCGCGTCCTGCCGCTCGTGCCCGAGACTGCCGGGATACCCGCCGCAGGTCTCGGTCCCGGCGCTCTCGTAGATGCCGAGCCTCATCCCCTTGCCGTGCACGTAGTCGGCGACGGCCTTGATACCGTGCGGAAAGCGCTCGGGATCGGCCTGGAGCCGCCCGTCCGCGTCCCTCGCCTTGGCCATCCAGGCGTCGTCGATGTTGACGTAGACATAGCCGGCGTCGCGCAGCCCGGTTTCGACCATCCTGTCCGCGGTACGCTCGATGAGCGTTTCGCTGACGTCGAGCCCGAAGGCGTTGTAGTCGTTCCACCCCATCGGCGGCGTCAGGGCAAGCCCGTTGTCGAAGCGCGGCGACGGCACGGCGGACGCTCCGAGCACGCCGAGCAGAGCGAGCACGAACAGCAGCGCGCCGGCCCGCCGTACCGTCACCATCCCAGAACCGTAACGGCCCTACCTGGCACCCGGCTTACAGTTCCCTGACTGTCCTCAATGGATGTTCCCGCGACGCATCCCGGAATGGCTCACCACAACGTCGTGCAACCCGACCTGACCGGGCGGTGACGGAGGCAGGGCGGGTCATTACTCTTCGGACCGCTCCGTTTCCAGGAGTCACAGATCGGAGTGGTCCATGGCACGTCGGCGCGGCGTCATCGCTCAGCTTCAGCGGGCCCACGCACAGCAGGTTCGAGCCGCCGAGCAGGCCCAGCGGGCGTACTACCGCCAGCAGCAGGCGCTGCGGCGGGCGGCCGAGCAGGCGGCCAAGGCCGCGCAACGCGCGTCCGCCCACGACGAGCGCGAGCGCAAGCGGCTCTACCTGGAGGCGCGCGCGGCCGAGGTCGCCGCCGACAACGCCGATCTGCAGGCGCGGCTGGAGGAGCTGGACGGCCTGCTGTCCGCGACGCTCGCGATCGACGACCACATCGACCTCGAGCGGCTGAAGGAACCGTTTCGGTTCCCGCCGTTCGACCCCGGGCCGCACGGCGTGCCTGAGCCGCCGCCGGACTGGCGGCGGTTCGAGCCCGCGGCACCGACCGGGCTCGGCAAGATGTTCGGGCAGTCGAAGTACCAGCAGCAACTTGCCGCCGCGCAGTCGCAGTTCCAGCTCGCGCAGAGCCAGCACGCCGCGCGGGAGGCAGATCGGCAGCGCCGGGTCGCGGGCATGTACGCCCAGTACGAGCAGGCCCGCCAAGCCAAGCAGGCGGAGCTCGCGGCCCAGCACGCGGAGATCGACCGGTGGGCGGCCGGGTTGCGCGCCGGCAGTCCCGAGGACGTCGTCGAGTACTTCGGGCTCGTCCTGTCCAACTCCGTGTACCCGGACGACTTCCCGCAGAACTTCCGGATCGCCTACGTGCCGGAGTCGCGCCAGATCGTCGTCGAGTACGAGTTGCCGGCGCTCGGCGTGGTGCCGGCGGTGCTGGACCACCGGTACGTGAAGACGCGGGACGAGGTGACGTCCAAGGCGCGGACGGCCAAGGAGATCAAGGAGCGGTACACCTCCGTCGTGACGCAGGTGACGCTGCGGACGCTGCACGAGCTGTTCGAGGCCGACCGCGGCGGACTGGTCGAGACGGTCGCGTACAACGGGGTCGTCGACACCACCGATCCGCGCACCGGTCAAAGCATCCGGCCGTGCCTGGTCACCGTGCGGGCCACGCGCGAGCAGTTCGAGGCGCTGAACCTCGGCAAGGTGGATCCGGCCGCCTGCTTGCAGTACCTGAGCGCGACGGTGTCGAAGCGGCCGGAGGAGCTCGCGCCGGTGCGGCCGGTCCTCGAATTCGACATGGTGGACAAGCGATTCGTCGACGAGGTCGACGTCCTCGCCGATCTCGACGAGCGGCCGAACCTGCTCCGGCTCACCCCGACTGAGTTCGAGAGCCTGATTCAGAACCTCTTCACGAAGATGGGGCTGGACACCAAGCAGACCCGGCCGTCGCGGGACGGGGGTGTCGACTGCGTCGCGTTCGACGAGCGGCCGATCTTCGGCGGCAAGGTGGTCATCCAGGCCAAGCGGTACCGCAACACCGTCGACGTGTCCGCGGTCCGCGATCTGTTCGGCACGGTGCAGAACGAGGGCGCGTCCAAGGGAATCCTCGTCACGACGAGCGGGTACGGGCCGGCGTCCTACGAGTTCGCCTCGGGTAAGCCGCTGGAACTGCTCGACGGGTCCAACCTGCTGCACCTGCTCGCCGAACACGCCGGGATCAAGGCGCGCATCGACCCGAACGACCTCGACTGAGGCGCTAGCGGATGTAGTGCTCGGGTTCCTCGCTCTCCAGGGCGGCTCGGCCGCGGCGGGTGAGGGTGATCAGTTCGCTCGTGAGGTCCTCGCCGGCCCAGCGCCACAGGATCAGGCGGTTGTGTTCCAGGACCTGGACCGCCTCGTACAGGATCTCGCGGGCCTCGGCCGCCGCCGGTGGGTTGCGCAGGAGGCGGATGCGCAGCTCCGGGACCTGGCGGGCGATCGTCGTCTGCAGCTCCACGAGGTTCATGGTCGGCCGGCCCGGGCGGTCCAGGCGGTGGGCGAAGCCGAGCCAGAGGACGGCCGCGGCCAGGTCGCGCAGGTCAGCCTGCTGCAGGGCGGCTAGGGAGCGGACGCAGTCCAGGCTCGGCGGCATGCGGCCAGGGTAGATCCTTGACGCACCCGCGTGGGGGCGCCAAGCTTTCGGGAGAGCACCCCCGGAGGACGCCGCCACATGACCACCGGACCCGTCTCGGGACGAACCGTGACCAGCCGCGTGCTGAGCCTGCTCGGCGCGTTCAACGGGGATCACCGGCGGCTCAGCCTGTCGCAGATCTCGCGGCGGGCGGGCATGCCGCTCGCGACCACGCACCGGCTCGTCGGGGAGCTCGCCGCCTGGGGGGCGCTGGAGCGGGACGCCGACGGGCGGTACCAGATCGGGCTGCGCCTCTGGGAGGTCGCCGCGCTCGCGCCGCGAAGCCTCGGGCTGCGCGAGGCGGCCATGCCCTACCTCGAGGACCTCTACGAGGCCACCCACCAGCATGTGCAGCTCGCGGTGCTCGAGGGGTCCGACGTCGTCTACGTCGAGCGGCTCTCCGGGCGGGCCGCGCTCGGGGTGCGCAGCCGCGTCGGCGGGCGGCTCCCGGCGCACACGACCGGGGTCGGGCTGGTGCTGCTGGCGCACGCGCCGCTGGCGTTCGTCGAGGAGTACCTGACGCATCCGCTGGTCGCGTTCACCCCGTTGACGATCTCCGATCCCGAGCGGCTGCGCACGACGCTCGCCAAGGTGCGGCGGGCCGGGCATGCCGTGAGCGACCGGCAGGTGCAGATGGACGCCGTCTCGGTTGCCGCACCGGTGCGGGACGTCGAGGGCCGGGTCATCGCGGCGCTGTCGGTCATCGTGCCGTTCGACGGGCTGCAGCCTTCCGCGTTGGTACCGGCCGTGGTCGCCGCCGCCTGCGGGATCTCCCGCACGATCCTGCGCGCCGCCGCCGCCTGACGCGAGCGCACCATCCTGCGCGCCGCCGCCTGACGCGAGCGCACCCATCCTGCGCGCCGCCGCCGCGTACAAGCCGCGCGAGGCTGCGGGTGGACGTTGACGAACGCGTTCGTTACGATCGTGTTCATGAGTCCGCGACGAGTCCCAGTCAGCCGGCGTGAGCGGCCGGCCAAGCCCGCCCTCAGCCGGGAGGGCCTGGTGCAGGCGGCGCTCGCCATCATGCGCGCCGAGGGGCTCGAGAAGGTCACCATGCGGCGGCTGGCCAGTGAGCTCGACACCGGGCCCGCCTCGCTGTACGTGTACGTGCGCAACACCGCCGAGCTGCACGGCGCGCTGCTCGACGACCTGCTGAGCGACGTGCACCCGCCCGGCGCCGGGACGCCCTGGCGGGAGGGGGTGGTCGGGCTGCTCGTGCAGTACACGCGGATCCTGATCGGGCAGCCGAGCCTGGCGCGGTCCGTGCTCACCCTGCGGCCGTCCGGGCCGAACTATGTCCGGCTCATCGACGCACTGCTCGGGCTGCTCCGCGCGGGCGGGGTGCCGCTGCGCCAGGCCGCGTGGGGCGTCGACCTGCTCCTGCAGCTCGCCACGGCCACCGCGGCCGAGCAGGGCACCCGCGACGAGGCCGCGGACCCGGACCATGAGGTGAACCTTCAGGCCATGGCCGTTCGGGAGGCCTCGGCGGACGAGTTCCCCGAGATCGTCCGGGCCCGCGACGAGCTGTTCTCCGGCGACGGGGAGCAGCGCGGGCGGTGGGCGTTCGCCGCGCTGCTGGACGGCATCGCGGGCACCCCCGCGCCCTGAAGGGCTGCCCGCGAAAAACGCATTCGTCACGAACATGTTCGTCACATCACACGAGAGGACCAACGCCATGAACCAGCGCATCGGCATCGTCGGAGGCGGCCTCGGCGGGCTCACGCTCGCCCGGGTCCTGCACGTCAACGGCATCGACGCCACCGTGTACGAGCTCGACGCCTCCGCCGGCGCCCGCACCCAGGGCGGCATGCTCGACATCCACGACTACAACGGGCAGGTCGCCGTCCGCGCGGCGGGGCTGTACGAGGAGTTCCGCGCGATCGTGCACCCCGGCGGCGAGGCCATGCGGGTGCTCGACCGGCACGCGACGGTACACCTGGAGGAGCCCGACACCCGCGACGGCGGCCGCCCCGAGGTCGACCGCGGGCACCTGCGCCAGATGCTCATCGACTCGCTGCCCGAAGGCACGATCCGGTGGGGCAGCAAGCTGACCGCGGCCACGCCGCTCGGCGACGGCCGGCACGAGCTGGCGTTCGCCGACGGCACGACCGAGGTCACCGACCTGCTCGTCGGGGCCGACGGCGCCTGGTCGCGGGTGCGCCCGCTGCTCACCGCGGCGCGGCCGGAGTACGCGGGCGTGACGTTCTTCGACGTCGACCTGCCCGACGCCGACGAGCGGCACCCGGACGCGGCCGAGGTCGTCGGCGCCGGCATGCTGTTCGCGCTCGGGTCCGGCCAGGGCTTCCTGGCCCACCGCGAGACCGACGGCAGCCTGCACATCTACGTCGCGATCAAGGCCCCCGAGGACTGGGCCGCCCAGGCCGGGGACGTTGAAAAGGCGCTGCTGGAGCGGTTCGAAGGCTGGTCGCCCCGGCTGCGCGCGTTCATCACCGAGGCCGCGGCGCCGCTGGTCCCGCGGACCATCAACGTGCTGCCGATCGGGCTGCGCTGGGAGCGGGTGCCGGGCGTGACGCTGCTCGGGGACGCCGCCCACCTCATGTCCCCGTTCGCCGGGGAGGGGGCCAACCTGGCGATGTTCGACGGGGCCGAACTCGCCAAGGCGATCGTGGCGCACCCCGGCGACCTGGCGGCGGCGGTCACCGCGTACGAGGCGGAGCTCTTCCCGCGCGGGGCCGCGGCGGCCGGCGAGGCGCTGCGAAACCTGGAGCTCTGCTTCAGCGACGACGCTCCGCAGAGCCTCCTCGATCAGTTCGCGGCGTACGCGGCCGAGTGAACCGGGTCGCGGCGCCGTCGAGGAGGAGGGCGAGCTTGGCCTCGAACCAGTCGCGCGGGTCGCTGTCGATGATGGTGCGCACGATCGGGGCGTACGCGTCCTGCGAGGTCGACCACACCTCGCGCAGGTTCGAGTGCTGGGCGGCCGTCATGCGCTCCCAGCCGGTGTACGTGTCGGCGGCGAGATCCGTGAGCGTGTCGACCACCAGCACGGCGTCGGCGTCGCTGAAGCCGAGCGACGCCAGGTGCCGGGCCGTGCGGTAGAACACGTCGGTGACGGCGGGCGGGGTGTGGCTGACGGTGCGGATGGTGGAGGCCATCCCGGGGTACCGCGCGAACAGCTCCCAGACCCGCCCGGCCACCGCCTCCGTGTACGGCCGCCACGCCGGGCCCGGGGACGGCCAGTCCGCCGAGCGCACGGCCAGGTCCATGGCCGCGACGAGCAGCGCGTCGCGGTTGCGCACGTGGCGGTACAGGCTCGTGTGCTTGACGCCCAGGCGCTGCGCCACCGTGGCCATCGTGAGCGCGTGGAAGCCCACCTCGAGCGCCGCCCGGGCGATGTCGTCGGCCGAGATGGTCGGCGGGCGGCCGGGCGGGCGCGGGTCTCGCAGCGGAACTGGTCGTGGGCTCACACGGTAATCATCCACCGGCCGGCCCGCGCGCGTTCGCGCCACAGGTCCGCATAGCGGCCGCCCTTGTGCAAGAGCTCCTCGTGGGTACCGCGCTCAGCCACCCGGCCGCCCTCGAGGAACACCACCTGGTCGGCGCCGACCACAGTGGACAGCCGATGGGCGATGACGAGGACGGTGCGGTCGCGGGCCAGCTCGCGCAGGGCGGCCGTGACCCGCGCCTCGCTCGCGGGGTCCAGGGCCGCCGTCGCCTCGTCGAGCAGGATGATCGGCGCGTCCTTGAGCAGCGCCCGGGCGATCGAGACGCGCTGCCGCTCGCCGCCGGACAGGGCCTGGCCGCCCTCGCCCACGCGGGTCGCCCAGCCGTCCGGCATCCGGGCCGCGATCTCGTCGACCCCGGCCAGCTTCGCGGCGGCGTGCACCTCCGCGTCGGTGGCGCCCTCGCGGCCGATGCGGATGTTCTCGGCGATCGTGTCGTCGAAGAGGTACACGTCCTGGAACACCAGCGAGACGAGCGACATCAGCCGCTCGGTGGACAGCTCCCGCACGTCCGCGCCGCCGATGCGCACGGCGCCGCCGCCGACGTCGAAGAACCGGGCCACGAGCCGGGTCACGGTCGTCTTGCCGGAGCCGGACGGGCCGACGAGCGCGGTGACGGTACCCGCGGGCACGGTGAACGAGACGCCGTCGAGCACGGGGCGCTCGTCGTAGCCGAAGCGGACGTCCTCCAGCGCGACGCCCGTCCCGGCCGGCTCGGCTGAGACCGCGGGCGCGGGCAGCGCCGGCGTCTCGAACACCTCGGCGAAGCGCCGCAGGCCGGCCCGCCCGGCGCGGACGGCGGTGCCGAGCTCGGCCGCGAGCGCGAGCGGCTCGGCGCAGCGGGTGGCCAGGGCGAGCAGCGCGACGAGCCGGGGCGCGGACAGGCTGCCGTCCAGGGTCAGGTAGGCGCCGAGGGCGAGCAGCGCGGTGTACGCGGCCTGCACGACGGTCGCGTTGAGCGCGAGGGCGGGCACGATCGCGGTCACCGAGCGGCGCGCGGCGCGGTGCTGGGCGCGCAGCTCGTCGTCGAGCTCCCGGTACCCGCTCGACGCCCCGAAGGCGCGCAGGACCGGCTGGGCGCGGGCGTACTCGACGGCCCGCCCGGCCGCCGCCACCCCGGCCGCGTCCACCTCCCGGTCGGCCCGGTCGCCGGCCGCGGCCACGAACCGGAACGTGACCACGAGCAGCGCGCCGGCCACGGCCAGGGCGAGGCCGAGGCGCCAGTCGAGCACCGCGGCGACGAGCACGACGGTGAGCGGCGTGACGTACGCGGTGACGATCGGCTGCAGCAGGTGCGCGGGCACGCCCATCACCGAGCGGACGCCCTGGATGGCCAGCCGCCCGATCCGCCCCACGCGGTCGGCGGCGAACCAGCCCAGCGGCAGCGCGGCGAGCCGGTCGCCGAGGCGGTGGTACAGCGCGCGGGACAGGTCGAGGCCCACGCGGAAGCCCATCAGCGCCTGGAGGTACAGCAGGATCGCACACACCACCGCGGCCCCGGCGAGCGCGGCGACCCAGCGCGCGGCCGCCGCCGTGTCGCCGGCGAACAGCGCGGTGAGCACGGGCACGATGAGCGCGAACGCGAGGCCCTGGGCGATCGCGGCGGCGACGAGCACGGCGAGGTACCGCCGGGTGCGGGCCGCCGTGGCCGGATCGACCACCCGCAGCAGAAGCCGGATCATGCGTGGCTCCACAACTTCGCGTAGACGCCGCCGGTCTCCAGCAGCTCCGCGTGGGAGCCGCGCTCGGCGATGCGGCCGCCGTCGAGCACGAGAATCTGGTCGGCGGCGGTGATGGTGTGCAGGCGGTGGGCGATGACGAGCACGGCGCGGCCGCGCACGAGCACGCTGAGCGCGTCCTGGATGGCCGCCTCCGACTCGGGATCGGCGTACGCGGTCGCCTCGTCCAGCACCAGGATCGGAGTGTCGGCCAGCAGCGCCCGGGCGATGGTGACCCGCTGCGCCTCGCCGCCGGAGAGGTGGGCGCCGTCGCGGACGACGGTGCGGTACCCGTCCGGCAGCGCCTCGATCCGCTCGTGGATGTTCGCCGCCACCGCCGCCGCCCTGACCTCCTCGTCGCTCGCGCCGGGCCGGCCGAGGCGGATGTTGTCGGCCACGCTCATGCGCAGCAGCGTGGTCTCCTGCAGGACGAGGCCGATCGTGCGGTACAGCCGGGCCGGGTCGATCGCGCGCACGTCGGCCCCGCCGACGCGCACCGCCCCGGAGCCGGCGTCCCAGAACCGGGCGAGCAGTCTGGCCACAGTGGACTTTCCCGAGCCGGACGGGCCGACGAGCGCCGTCACGGTTCCCGGTTCCAGTTTGAAGGTCACGTCTTGTACCGCCAGTGCCCGCCCCCGGTACGCGAAGCTCACCCGGTCGAACTCGACGACCGGCGGCGCCGACGGCTCCGTTGCCTCCCGCGGCACGGGCAGCGGCGGCGTGCCGAGGATGGCCGCGATCCGCCCGGCCGCCTCCCGGGCCTCCTGCAGCGCCCCGACGCCGAAGCCCAGCGCCAGCACGGGCTGGCCGAGCCCCAGCCCGAGCAGCAGGAACGGCAGCAGGTCGACGGGCTCCAGCCAGTCCGCCGCGACCATGCCCGTCCCGGCCGCGAGCACGATCGTGAGCACGGTCGTCGGCGCGATCGCGTTCTGGGCCAGGGCCTCGGTGCGGGTCATCGGCTCGACCCAGCCCCGGAATTTCTCCGCGAACGCGTCGGCCGCCGCGGCGAACCGGCGGTGCGCCCGCCCGGTCTGCCCGAACGTCTTGACGACCGCGATGCCCTCGACGAACTCGACGGTCGCGGCGTTGATCGCCTCGGTGGCCGCGTTCATCTCGGCGAGCTTGCCCGCGTACCCGCGCATCATCGACGCGTACGTGAGCAGGTAGACCGGCAGCGCCGCGGCGGTGACGAGGGCCATCCGCCAGTCGGACCAGAAGAGGTACCCGAGGATGAGCACCGGGGTCAGCGCCGCCCCGACGAGGTCGAGCGCGGCGTGCGCGACGAGGTGGTGCAGCGCGTGCACGTCGTCCTGCACGGCCTGCTTGACCTGCCCGGAGGAGCGCTCGCCGAACCAGCCGAGCGGTACCCGGCCGAGCCGGCGGGCGAGGTCGCGGCGCAGCCCGTACTGCAGGTCGGCGTCGGCGAGGTGGCTCACGGTCGTGGCCGCGCCGACCAGCACCAGCCGCGCGACCAGGCCGCCCGCGCCGGCCAGCACGACCGTCCACACGCGACGGTCGTCGGCCGGTCCGGCGCCGAGCAGCGTGCGGGCCAGCTCCACAACGGCCAGATATGGTACGAGTCCCGCCGCCACCGCCAGCGCCTGCAACCCGGCCGCCGCGGCGAGCCGCGCGCGGACGGGCGCGATGAGCTCCCTCACAGCCCGGCCTTGCCGGTGGCCCAGAACGGCTTGGTGACCACGTCCTGCCGGCGCATGTTCAGGGCGGCGCGGTGCCGCTGGATCGACTGCGCGTGCCCGGCGAGGTACGCCGCGTCGGGCGCCGCGCCGCTGTGCTCCCGCAGCCAGGCGAGCACGGCGTCGCCGGGGTTCGCGGTCCCGGCCAGCACGGTCACCCCGGGAACCAGCGCCGCGGCCGCGGCCAGGTCGGCCTCGGGCACCTCGACCGCGCCGAGCACCTCGGACCCGGCCGGCAGCCCGGCGATCAGGCCCGAGAAGTGCCCGAGCGCGCTGGCGTCGCCCGCGAACAGGTGCCGCGTGCCGGGCCGCAGCCAGGAGCGGTTGCCCGGGCCGAGCACGAGCACCTCGTCGCCGGCGGTGACCGCGCGGACCCAGGTGTCGCCGGGCCCGTGCCCGTGCAGCTGGAAGACGACCTCGATCCGGCCGGCCTCGTCGTCGAACGCGGACGCGGTGTAGTGCCGGAAGTCCCGGGTGGACACCCGGAACTCGATCTCGCTGCCCGGCCCCCACTTCCGCCCGCGCAGCGCGTCGCCCTTGAACGCCATCCGGACGAGCCCGGGCGAGAGCCGGTCCACCGCTTCGACGGTCGCCGGCCGGCCCATCCACCGGGTCATCGGGTCGGCCAGCACACCAGGAAGGCTCGGCATACCGTCTCCTAAGTTAGGGTAGCCTTTCCAATATGCGACGTACTGTTGCAAACTCCGGCGGCGGCGTCAACGGACGAAGGCACGAAAAAAGACGGCGGGTGTGGTGAGCCCCAGCACCACACCCGCCGCGTCCATCGAGGGGCGCTACTCCCCCGTCACGCGCCCCGTCCCCGGATCGATCCGGCCCGGGCGCAGGCCCCGCGCACGCAGGCCGGCGAGGATGCGCGGGACCGCCGCCAGGGTGGCCGGGCAGCGCTCGTGCAGCAGGATGATCTGGCCGTCGGTCAGCTCCGCGGCGGCCGCCACGATGTCGTCCGCACTGGCACCCGCCCAGTCCCGCGAGTCGACGTCCCACAGCACCTCGGTCAGGCCCAGCCGGGCGGCGGCGTCGCGCACGGCCGCGCCGGTGGCGCCGTAGGGCGGGCGGAACAGCCGGGGCTCCACGCCGCCCACCCGGCGCAGGACGGCCTGGGTGCGGCGCATCTCCGCGCGGGCGCGGGCCGGGGTCAGGCGGGTCAGGTCGGGGTGGGACCAGCTGTGGTTGCCGATCCACATGCCGGCGTTGCGGGCCCGGCGCAGCAGCCGCGGGTACGCGCGGGCGTTGCGGCCGATCGCGAACAGCGTCGCCCGCGCGCCGCCCCGGTGCAGGGCGGCCAGCAGCGCCGCGGTGGAGGCCGGGTCGGGGCCGTCGTCGAAGGTCAGGGCGACGTGGCCGGGCATGCGGGCCTCCGGTGTTTCGAAACGATCGGGGGCGTTACCGGAAATGTTGCCTCACGGTACGATCGGCACCGACGTTCGTCAATGGGTCCGCCGACGGGCCGATCGGCGAGACACCGGCGGCCTATGATGCGGGCGTGACCGAGGCGAACTCGCAGGGCAGAGCCGGGCGGCGGACCCGCGGGGCGGTGACCGTGGCGACCATCGCGCGGCTGGCCGGGGTGTCCCCGCCGACGGTCTCGAAAGTTCTGAACGGTCGGTCCGGCATCGCGGTCGACACCCGGGAGCGGGTCGAGGCGCTGCTGCGCGAGCACGGCTACCGGCGCACCGACGCGACCAGCGCGCTGCCGATCGTCGAGGTCGCGTTCTCCGGGCTGGAGAGCCACCTCGCGGTCGAGATCCTGCGCGGGGTCGAGGAGGTGGTGCGCGACCGCGGGCTGACGGTGGGCTTCACCGACCTGCAGGGGCGCGCGCCGCGGGCCGGGCGGCGGACCGCCGACCTGCTGCTCTCGCGCCGGCCGACCGGGGTGATCGCGGTGCACTCGGCGTACCGGGGGCAGTACTACCAGCAGCTCACGGCCAGCGGGGTGCCGCTCGTGGTGGTCGACCCGACGGGCGAGCCGGTGCACGACACCCCCTCGGTCGGGACCACGAACTGGTCGGGCGGGATCGCCGCCGCCCGGCACCTGCTCGACCTCGGCCACCGGCGGATCGGGGTGATCACCGGGCCGCCGCAGTTCATGTGCTCGCGGGCCCGGCTGGAGGCGGCCCGGGCCGCGCTGGAGACGGCCGGCGTCGGGCTGGACCCGGCCCTGGTGCGCAGCGGGCCGTTCGCATTCGAGGACGGCGAGGCGCTCGGCGCGCAGCTCCTCGCGCTGCGCGACCGGCCGACGGCCGTCCTGTGCGGCAACGACCTGCAGGCCATCGGGGTGTACGAGGCGGCGCGCCGGGCCGGCCTGCGGGTCCCCGCCGACCTGAGCGTGGTCGGCTTCGACGACGTCGAGGTGGCGCGCTGGTGCGGGCCGCCGCTGACCACCGTCCGGCAGCCGTTCGCGGGCATGGGCCGGGCCGCCGCCGAGATGGTCCTGCAGCTCGCCGCGGGCCAGCCGGTGGAGCCGTCCCGGGTCGAGCTGGCCACCTCCCTGGTGATCCGGGAGAGCACCGGCCCGGTGTGAAAGGTGCATGGAAACGTTGCCGCGATCTTCCGGAAAGTCCGGGTGAATGCCGAGTGCGATCTTCGGGTACCGTGTCCACATTTCCGAGGGCGGCGGTAGGACCGGGGAGGTGGCGGTTGGCCGAGCGGCCGACCGGGCGCGGCGAGACCTACGGGGGGCAGACCCGTGAGGAACGTGCCGCGGACCGGCGTGAACGGCTGGTCGGAGCGGCGGTGCAGCTGTTCGCGGCCAAGGACTACGACGACGTCACCGTCGCCGATGTGTGCAGCGTGGCCCGGGTCTCGAAGCGGTACTTCTACGACCACTTCGCCGACCGCGAGGCGCTCGCCCTCGCCATCCACCGCGAGGTCAACGGGTGGCTGCTCGACGGGATCGCCGCGGCCGCGCCCCGCGACCCGGCCGGGCTCGACGACGCGCTCCGGCCGATGATCGCGGCCCTCGTGCGCCTGCTCGCCGACAACCCCGAGCGGGCGCGGGTCGTCTACATCAACGCCCCGCGGATGGAGCTGCGCCGGCGGGGAGTCCTGCGCGAGGAGGCGGAGCTGTTCGGGCGGCTGCTGGCGCCGCTGGCGCCGCGGCTTCGGGAGGAGCACGTGCGGTACCAGCGAACGGTTCTGGCCCTTATCGCCGGCGTCTCCGAGGTCCTCATCGACTGGGTCTGGCACGACATGCGGGACCCGGCCGAACCGCTGGTCGAGCATCTGACGGGCCTGTGCGTGGCCCTGCTGCGCTCCGGGAATTGACGCGACAGCGGTGCCGGCGGACGGCACCCTGGCAGCGTGGAGCACACCATCATGCTGCAGGGCATCGTCGGCTCGACCGCCTACGGGCTGGCCGGGCCGGACTCCGACGTCGACCGGCTCGGCCTGTTCGCGGCGCCGACGGTCGCGCTGCTCGGGCTGCACACGCCGGCCGAGTCGCAGGTCAGCCGCGCGCCGGACGTGACGCGGCACGAGGCCGGCAAGTACTGCCGGCTCGCGCTCGGCGGGAACCCGACGGTGTCGGAGCTGATGTGGCTGCCCGCCGAGCTCTACGAGGTGCGCACCGCGTTCGGCGACGAGCTGATCGGCATCCGCGGCGCGTTCCTGTCGGCCAAGCGGATCCGCGACTCGTACCTCGGCTACGCGACCCAGCAGTTCCGCAAGCTCGACAACACTTTCTCCTCCGCGACGGCGGGCCGGACGGCCAAGCACGCCCGCCATCTGCTCCGGCTGTGCTGGCAGGGGCTGCACTTGTACCGCACGGGCGAGCTGCTGATCCGGCTCGAGGATCCGGCCGCGTTCCGCGCGTTCGGCGACAGCGTGGCGGCCGGCGACATCGAGCTCGCGCGGCGGACCCTCGCGCGCTACGAGGCCGACTTCGCGGGGCTTCCGTCGCCGCTGCCGGACCAGCCCGACGAGCGCGCGGTGGAGGACTGGCTGCTGCGGGTACGCCGGGCCAACTACGCACCGGCGGGTACCGTGATCGGATGACCGCTCCGCCGACCCGCCGCCGCGACAGCGCCAAGACGCGGGCGCTGCTGCTGCAGACCGCGCGGCGGCGGTTCGCGCGGGACGGCTACAGCTCCACCACGCTGCGGGACATCGCCGACGAGGCGGGCGTGAACGTGGCGCTGATCGGGCGGTACTTCGAGTCCAAGGAGGGCCTGTTCGAGGCCTGCCTGACCGCCGCCGTCGACGACCTGCGGCGCGAGACGGGCGAGGTGCCGCTGTCCGAGGTGCACCTGGTGATCGCCGACCAGGCCGCGCGGATCGGCCCCGAGGGCCCGCCGAGCCAGCTCATGCTGCTGCTGCGCTCCTCCGGCGACGAGCGGGCCGACGAGATCCGCCGCGGCGTGCTGCGGATGTCGGCCGAGCGCCTCGCCGCCGCCACCGGCAACTCCCCCGGCGACCCGGACACCCTGCTGCGCGCGCAGATGGTGCTCGCCGCCTCCCTCGGCATCGTGCTGCTGCGCTCGGTCGGCGCGATGGAGCCCCTGCAGTCGGCCGACCGCGACGCCCTCGCCGGCCCGCTGCGCGACCTGGTGGCCGCCCTCCTGCCCGGACGTTGACAGGCGCCTCCCTCCGGTCCGATGGTGGGGCCTAGCTCCGCGTCTACCAGGGAAGGGAGTCGACATGGAAAAGGTGACCGCCCGTCTGCGCACGCACGAAGGGCAGTGGCAGTTCAGCTGCTACCCCTTCGATCACCCCGAGACCCCGACGATGGCTCTGGTCATGGGCGAGGTGGTGGGCGCCGACGAGGTCGTCGTGCGCGTGCAGTCCGAGTGCCTGACGGGCCACATCTTCGGGTCGCTGTCGTGCGACTGCTACGAGCAGCTGCACTACGCGCTCGAGCAGATCTCGGCGGCCGGCCGGGGCGTGATCGTGTACCTGCGCCAGGAGGGCCGCGGCATCGGGCTCATGTCGAAGGTGCGGGCCTACGTCCTCCAGCAGACCGAGGGCGCCGACACCGTGGACGCCAACCTCCAGCTCGGGCACGGCATCGACGACCGCTCCTACGAGGAGGCGGTGCACGTGCTGCAGGACCTCGGCGTGGCGAGCGTCGCGCTGCTGTCCAACAACCCGCGCAAGGCGGCCGAGCTGCGCGCCGGGGAGATCGTCGTGGCGAGCGAGGTGCTGCTGCCGACGTTCGACCGGCCGGAGAACAGCCGCTACCTGCAGACCAAGCGGGACCGGCTCGGGCACCGGCTCGACGTGGCCGCACTGGCCTGAGTATCGCCGTGGTACGGCGGCGGTATGCGGGTCCGCCAGACTGGAGCAGGTCGATGTGATCGCAGGTCAGACCGGCGCGCGAACGGGGGCGGCCGGTCCGGCCTGGGTCAGGTCGATGCCGATCGCGCGGTCGAGGGCGACCGCTTCGGTCCGGGCCGTCTCCGCGGCGGCGGGATCGGTCGGGCGCAGCGCGACGGCGAGCCCGGCGAGGGCGCGCGCCTGCTGGAACGGCCACTGCCGGGCCCGCGCCTGCCGCAGCGCCTTGCGGTGGTGGGTGACGGCCTCCGGGAAGCGGCCGAGGAGGCTGAGGGTGGCGCCGATATGGTTGCCGATGAGCGGCTCGAAGTAGTCGTAGTCCAGGGCGCTGGCCTGCCGGTACGCGAGCTGCTGGAGCCGGAGGCCGGCTTCGGGGTCGCCGTTGGCGGCCAGGAGCCGGCCGTAGTCGCTCAGTGCCTCGGCCGCGCCGCCGACGTTGCCGAACTGCTGCTTGAGCCGGATCGCCCAGAGCAGGACGCCGGTAGCCGCGGCCGTCTCGCCGAGGGTGGTGAGCACGCTGCCCAGGGTGCCCAGCGTGATGCTGAGCGTGTCGTCCTTGCGGTCGCGCAGGAGACGCACCGCGGCCAGGAGCATGGGCTTCGCCTCGCGGTCGCGGCCCAGCTCGTGCAGCACGTTCGCGCCCTCGGACAGGGCGACGGCCTCAGCCAGGCGGTCACCGGTCGCCCGGGCCGGCGCGACCGCCTCCTCGGTGGCCCGGACCGCCTCGCCGTGCCGGCCCTCGTGGCGCAGCAGCGTGATCATGTGCGCGCGCATGCTGTCGGCCATCGGCTGGTTCCCGAGCCGGCTGTACAGCGCCAGCGCGCGCTCGACGCTCGCCCGGCACTCGGCGGGGCGGCCGGCCGCGAGGAACAGCGCCCCGGCCATCTTGTGGGTGTCGGCCGCGAGCTCGTCGTCGCCCAGCGCGTCGGCCGCGGCCAGGGCCCGGTCGACCAGGGGCAGGGCATCGCTGTTGCGCCCGGCGACGCTGGCCGGGCGGATCACCATGCGCACCAGCAGCGCGGTGTGCCGGTGGGCGCCGACCGCCTCGGCCACCCCGATCAGCGCGGTGATGGTGGACCAGTTGGCGTAGGTCCAGGTCGCGGCGCTCGCCGCCGAGCCGAAGGGCCGTGGCCGCGGCTGCCACCGGCGGACCTCGCCGCGCCGGCCGGCGTCGGTCAGGACCGACAGATAGGCGTCGAGCATCCGCACCGTGGCCGATGCGCGCTCCTCGTCGCCCACCAGGCTCGCCGCGAAGACCCGCAGAAGATCGTGCAGCCGGTACTGCCCGGGGAGATCGGCCTGCACCAGGTTCGCCTCGACGAGGTCGTCGAGCAGGTCCTCGGTCTCGTCGGCGGGCAGCTCGGCCAGGGCGGCGGCGGCCCACACGGCGAACGCCCCGGCCGGGTGCAGGCCCAGCCTGCGGAACAACCGCTGCCGGGACTCGGACAGGTGCCGGTACGACAGGGCGAACGCGGCCGCCGTGGTGCGCCCCTCGACGCTGACGGTGATCGGCGCCGGGGCGGCCGCGGCCAGCTGGGCCTGCATCATGCCGGGCGTCCACTGCGGCCGGTGCCGCAGCCGGTGCCCGACGAGATGGATCGCGAGGGGCAGCCGCCCGCACAGCGCGACGATCGCCGCCGCGGCCTCCGGGTCGTCGCTGACCCGCTCGTCGGCGGTCTGGCGCAGCAGTTCGACGGCGGCGTCGGGGGCGAGCGGCTCCAGCGAGACGGAGACCGCGCCGCCCTCCGGACTGAGCCGGGCCCGGCTGGTGACCAGCACCAGCGCCTCGCCGCCGGCCGGCAGCAGCGGCTCGATCTGCGCGCTGTCGGCGGCGTTGTCGAGCACGACGACGGCGCGCCGGTCCCGCAGCCGGGCCCGCCACTGGGCGACCCGGTCGGCCGGCTGATCGGGCACTCCGCGCGGATCGGGGTCCAGCTGGCGCAGCAGCGTGCCGAGCGCCTCGTGGGCGGTGAGCGGCGGCTGCTCGCTGTGCCCGCGCAGGTTGATGAACAGCCGGGCGTCGGGGAACCGCTCCCCCGCCGCGTGGGCCGCGGTCAGCGCGAGGGCCGACTTGCCGACCCCGGCCATGCCGTCGATGACCGCGACGACCGGCGCGTCGAGGGCCAGCAGCCGCTCGAGCTCGCCGGACCGCCCGACGAGCCGCTGCGGCGCCCGCGGCAGGAAGCGCGGCGCGTCGGCGGCGCCGGCCCCGACCGGCTCGGCGATGGCGGCCAGGTAGGCGGCCCGGGCCTGCTCGCCCGGATCGATGCCGAGGTCCTCGCGGAGCCGGCGGGCCAGCGACTGGTACACGTCGATCGCCTCGGACCGCCGCCCGTCGCGCACGAACGCGGTCATGAGCAGCGCCGCGAGCCGCTCGCGGACCGGGTGCTCGGCGGCCAGCTGCTGGAGCCGCGGGATGAGCGGCCGGTGCTCGCCCAGCCGCAGCTCCGCGTCGGCGCACTCCTCGACGGCCGCGAGCCGCTGCTCCTCCAGTCCGGCGGCGTGCCCGGCGATGACGGTCCCGGGCAGCCCGGCCAGCGCCGGACCGCGCCACAGGCCGAGGGCCCGCTGGAACGCCTCGACCGCCTCCGCGAGCGCCCCGCCGGCCACGAGCCGCCGCGCGTCGCTCACCCCGGCCGAGAAGCGCACGGCGTCGAGGCTTTCCGCCGGTACGTCCAGCTGGTACCCCGCCGCCACGGTCCGCAGCACCGCCGGGCCGCCGACCCCGTCGATGACGTTCCGTAACCGATGCACGACCGTGCGCAGCTGCTGCCGCGCCGTGCCCGGCGGGTCGTCCCACACGAGGTCGATGAGCTCGTCGGCCCCGACCGGCCGCCCGGCCCGCATCAGCAGCCCGGCCAGCACGAGCCGGTCGCGCAGGCCGCCGATCGGCAGCTGCGCGCCGCTCGCGGTCACGGCGACCGGGCCGAGAATGCTGAACTCCATCGGTCCCAGAGCGTAGCGGTTCAGTCGCGCTGCACGAGATAGCGCAGGTGCGTGACCCGCGTCGCCTGCCGCACCCCCACCTGCTCGAGCCCGATCCGCCCGATCCCCTCGAACAGCCGCCCGCCCCGCCCGAGCAGCACCGGCGCCACGTGCAGCCGCAGCTCGTCGATGAGCCCGGCGGCCAGGCACTGGTTCACGGTCTGGGCCCCGCCGCACACGCTGATGTTGCGCTCGCCGGCCGCCTCCCGGGCCAGCTTCATCGCCTCCGCCAGGCCGTTGGTCACGAAGTGGAAGGTCGTCCCGCCCTCCATCTCCAGCGGCGCGCGCTCGTGGTGGGTCAGCACGAAAACCGGCCCATGGTACGGCGGGTTCGGCCCCCACCACCCCCGCCAGTCCAGGTCCCACGCGCCCCGGTCCGGGCTGAACATGTTGCGCCCCATGATGAACGACCCGGCGTCGGTGATCGCCTCCAGCTCGGCGGTGTTCTCCTCGGCCGTGTCGAACATCCAGCTGTGCAGGTCCTTCTCGACCTCCCCGTCCCCGAACGGCGCCTCGAGCCGCTGATTGAGCCCGGTCACGTACCCGTCCAGTGACGCGGCCATGTCCACGACGACGTTGCCCATGTCCAACCCCTTCCCTGTGGCCTTGCCTCTTGCCCAACGGTCGGAGCCGCCCGCCGGTCCTCGACATCCACCGCGCGGGAAGTATGAGTCAGACGCTATGAGGCTCGCCGGTAGATCGATGCATATCGTTCTCTCCAGACCGTACGAGTTTGGGGAGGGTTCCGGATGGTTCGAAAGGTCCTGGCCGCGCTCGCCGTGGCCGCCGCGATCGTCGGGGTGCTGCCCGGCGGCGCGCACGCCGGCGTCCCGCGGGAGTCGGTCGTGGGCGGCACGCGCGCCGCGCAGGGTGAGTTCCCGTTCATGGTGCGGCTGTCGATGGGGTGCGGCGGCGCGCTGTACAGCAGCCGGCTCGTCCTGACGGCCGCGCACTGCGTCGGGCGCACCGGCACGAACACCAGCATCACGGCCACGCTCGGCGCCGTCGACCTGCAGTCGTCGAGCCGGATCACGGTGCGGTCCAACTACGTGTACCGGGCGCCGGGCTACAACGGCAACGGCAAGGACTGGGCGCTCATCCGCCTCGCGACGCCGGTCACCGGGCTGGCCACGCTCCCGGTCGCGACGAACACCAGCTACAACTCCGGCACGTTCACGATCGTCGGGTGGGGCGCGGCGACCGAGGGCGGCGGGCAGCAGCGGTACCTGCTCAAGGCCACGGTCCCGTTCGTGCCCGACGCCACCTGCGACAACTCCTACCCGGACCTCATCCCGGGCGACGAGATCTGCGCCGGCTACACCTCGGGCGGCGTCGACACGTGCCAGGGCGACTCCGGCGGCCCGATGTTCCGCCGCGACGCGGCCAACGCGTGGCTCCAGGTCGGCATCGTGAGCTGGGGCAACGGCTGTGCACGACCCAACTACCCCGGCGTGTACACCGAGGTCAGCACGTTCGCCGCGCAAATCGCCTCGGCGGCGGCGTCCCTCGGGGGTTAGACCGGCGGGCGCCCCTCGGCGTCGGCCGGCGGGCGCCCCACGGCGTTAGCCCGGCGGGCGCCCCACGGCGTTAGCCCGGCGGGCGCCCCACGGCGTTAGCCCGGCGGGCGCCCCACGGCGTTAGCCCGGCGGGCGCCCCACGGCGTTAGCCCGGCGGGCGCCCCACGGCGTTAGCCCGGCGGGCGCCCCACGGCGTTAGCCCGGCGGGCGCCCCTCGGCGTTAGCCCGGCGGGCGCCCCTCGGCGTTGGGCGGCGGGCGCCCCTCGGCGTTGGGCGGCGGCGTCCCTCGGGGGTTAGATGGGCGGATGACCCGAGTCGTCACCGCCAGCCGTGACATCGCCGCACCGGCCGCCGTGCTCTTCGAGCTCATCGCCGACCCCGCTCAGCAGCCCCGCTGGGACGGCAACGGGAACCTCCAGGAGGCGGCGGCCGGCCAGCGCGTGCGCGCCGTGGGCGAGGTGTTCCGCATGTCGATCACCAGCGGGGCCGTGCGCGAGAACCACGTCGTCGAGTTCGTCGAGGGGCGGCGCATCGCGTGGCGGCCCAGCGAGCCGGGGCAGCCACAGCCGGGGCATCTGTGGCGGTGGGAGCTCGAGCCGCTCGACGACGGCCGGACCCGCGCCACGCACACGTACGACTGGACGCAGCTCACCGACGAGCGCCGCATCCCCAGGGCGCACGAGACCACGGCCGACAAGCTGCAGGCCTCCCTGGACCGCCTCGCCGCCCTCGCGGAGGAGACCGCTCACATCGCGCTTGACTAGGTATCGGCTGGCACCTATGTTAGCGGGTGCCATGGCGGATCGGCTGTTCGGGGTGCAGCGCCACGAGCGGCTGCTGAGCGAGCTGCGCCGCTCCGGCTCGGTGCGGGTCGCGGCGCTCGCCCGGGAACTCGGCGTCAGTGAGCTCACCATCCGCCGGGACATCGCCGCCCTCGCCTCGCGCAACCTCGTCACCCGCGTCCACGGCGGGGCCACGCTGCCCCGCGACGCGCCCCGGGCCGCGCGACCGGCGCGGACGCGGTTCACCGTCGGCATGGTCGTACCGTCGCTCGACTTCTCCTGGCCGCCGATCGTGGCCGGAGCCCGGGCGGCGGCGGCCGCGCTCGGGGTGACGCTGCGGCTGCGCGGCTCCGCGGGCGACCCGGAGGAGGACCGCCGGCAGATCACCGGGCTGGCCGGCGAGGTGCACGGGCTGCTGCTCGCGCCCGCCCTCGACGCCGCGATGGCCGGCTGGATCGGCCGGCTGCCGGTGCCGGCCGTGCTGGTCGAGCGGGAGCCGAGCCGGTGGACCGCCACCCCGCGGCAGCTGGAGTGGGTGCGCTGCGACCATGCGCTCGGGGCCGAGATCGCGGTGCACCACCTGCACGAGCGCGGCCACCGCCGGATCGGGCTGGCCCTGGGCTCGGACGCCTCGCACGCCTCGCACGCCCCGGACACGCCGGGCACGCCGAGCTCGCCGCACACCCCGCACGCCCCGGGCACGCCGAGCTCGCCGCACACCCCGCACGCCCCGGGCACGCCGAGCTCGCCGCACACCCCGCACGCCCCGGGCACGCCGAGCTCGCCGCACACCCCGCACGCCCCGGGCACGCCGAGCTCGCCGCACACCCCGCACGCCCCGGGCACGCCAGGCACGCCGGGCACGCCACACACCCCGGGCACGCCAGGCACGCCGCACGCCCCGGACGCCCCGGCTGGGCAGCTCCGGGCGGGCTGGCGGGCCGCCTGCGCCGAGCTGGGCGTCGACGGTCCGATCCTCGCCGGTGGGACCGTCCGCGACCTGCTGGCCGAGGTCCGGCGGGCGGGGCTGACGGCACTGGTCGTACACGGCGAACCCGACGCGGCGGCCGTGGCCCGGGGGTGTGCCGAGCACGGGGTCGTCATCCCCGGCGACCTGGCCCTGATCGCGTACGACGACGACACCGCCCATCTCGCCGAGCCCGCCCTGACCGCGGTGCGCCCGCCCAGGCACCACGTCGGCCGCCTGGCCGTCGAGCTGATCGTGTCGCGGCTCCTGGACGGCGACCGGCGGCCCTCGCAGCGTGTGCTGGTCGCGCCCGAGCTGGTGGAGCGGCACTCGTCGCGGGCTGTTCGGTTCTGAACGGTTCTGACCTTCTGCGTTCGGATCGTGGCGCCCGCCGCCCTCGTCCATTCCGATGTCATACGGACATTGACATCGATGGATCGAAGGTGCTCGCATGCGAAGCCCGATCGCGGCGCTGGCCGCGGCTCTCCTGCTCACGGCCGGCGCCGTGGTCGCCCTGGCCACGCCCGCCCAGGCCGCCACCGCCGACTTCCGCGGGGTCAACTGGGCCGACCAGCGGGACAACTTCGTCAACGACACGCTCGTGCTCGGCGGGCTGAGTACCTCCGACAGCTACGCGACCACGCAGACCAAGGCGGACCGGATCCTCACGGGCTTCCAGAACAACCTGGGCGCGAACACGGTACGGATGCCGGTGAACTACCCCACCGTGTCGGGCGCCTACTGGAGCTCCTACACCGGCGCCATCGACAAGGCCACGAGCAAGGGCATGCGGGTCATCCTCAGCTACTGGGAGGCCGACAACTCGCGCGACGGCCTGGTCGACAACCTGTCCCAGTTCTGGTCGATGTGGTCCACCATCGTCACGAAATACCAGAGCAACGCCGGCGTGTACTTCGAGCCGATGAACGAGCCGCACGGCTACTCCGACGCCGACTGGAAGAACGTCGCGGCCCAATGGCTCGCGAACTACCCCGGCGTGCCGCGCGGGCGGGTCATCGTGAGCGGTGCGGGGTACAACCAGAGGATCACGACGATCGGGGACGACAGCCGCTTCTCCGGCACCCTCATCTCCCGGCACACGTACCAGTTCTTCGACACCGGCCGGCTCACCGAGGACGCGTGGCGGGAGAGCCTGCGCACGAGCGTCGGCCCCTACGCGAGCCGCACGCTCGTCACCGAGTTCGGCGCGCCGATGACCGACGGGCGCAACTACGACGCACCGTCCACTTCGGACAGCTTCGTGGCCTTCATCCGCGGCACGGCGGCCGAGGCCCGGGCGCTGGGGATGGGCACCGTGTACTGGCCGGGCGTGCGCACCGCCGACCCGTACCGCCTCCAGGAGCTGACCGGAAGCGGAACGAACCTGAGCGTGTCGACCACGAACAGCTCGGGCCGCGACCAGCTGCGCTACTCGTGGGGCCTGGACGGCGGCGCCAACACCCCGCTGGCCCATTACCGGGTCACGAACCGCAACAGCGGCCGGGTGATGGACGTCGTCGGCTCGTCGATCGCGAACAGCGCGGAGGTCAAGCAGTACGCGGCCAACGGCGGCGCCAACCAGCAGTGGTCCTTCGAGGACGCGGGCGGCGGCTACGTGCGCGTCGTCAACCGCTACAGCGGCAAGTGCCTCGATGTCGCCGGCGCCTCGACGGCCGACGGCGCCAATGTCATCCAGTACACCTGCGCGGCGGGCAGCACCAACCAGCAGTGGCGCTGGCAGGCGAGCGGCAGCTACTTCCAGCTGATCGCCCGCCACAGCGGCCGCTGCCTCGACGTCGTCGGCGCGGGGACGGGCGACGGGGTGGACATCTCGCAGTACACGTGCAATGGGGGCAACAACCAGCTCTGGTCGCGCACCGCGGTCTAGCCCTGCACGGCCTCGCGCTTGATCTGGTCGAACTGGGCGGCCATCGCCTTACCCAGCGCCTGCACGGCCGACGACGGGCGGACCATGACGGTCAGCTCGTCGATCCGGCCGTGCTCGTCCAGGTGCGGGAAGTCGCACCCCTCGACCGCCACGTCCCCGATCCGCGTGGCGAACACGAGCGCATGTTCCCGCCCGCCGTCACCGCTCAACTCGCGCACGTACCGGAAGTCCTCGAACACCCGCAGCACCCCGCGCAGGATGGCGGCGACCATGGCCCGCCCCTCGTACGGCCGGAACGCCACCGGACTCCGGAACACCACGTTGTCGGCCAGGCACGCGGCCATGGCCTCGGGATCGCGCGCCTCGACGGCCCGGCGGAAGTCGGTCACCGGCCGAGCATAGACCGCCGACCGGAACGCCCAGCCCCGTCCGGTGGCGCGAGTGACGATGCGGGCTGTCGCGCCGCCGCCGGAAACATCGCCCCGGTGCAAAGGAAACCCGGTGCAAAAGGAAACCCGGTGTACGAAGGCACCCCGGTGCGAGAGGTCACCCCGGTGCAAGAAGGCACTCCGGCGCACGAGGTGACCCGGTGCGAGAGGTCACCCCGGTGCAAGAGGTGACCCGGTGCGAGAGGTCACCCCGGTGCAAGAGGTGACTCGGTGCGAGAGGTCACCCCGGTGCAAGAGGTGACTCGGTGCGAGAGGTCACCCCGGTGCGAGAGGTGACCCGGTGCGAGAGGTCGCCCCGGTGCAAGAGGTGACTCGGTGCGAGATTTCACGCCGATGCAAAAGGTAACCGGGTGCAAGATTTCACGCCGGTGGAAGCGGCCGCCCCGGTGAAGGTCCCGCCGCATCCCGCGCGCGGCGTCGCGCAGGTGCACGCGCGAGCCGCCGCGCCAGTTGAGGTCGAGCCGGAACTCGCCATCGGCTGAGCGCAGGCGGCCGGCGCCCTCAGCAGATTGCCCACCGCGACGCCACGCCCGCTGAGCTCCGCCTGCCAGCGACGCAGGCAGGTTGGCCGGCCCGGCGCGACGACCGCTGAGCTCCGGCCGCCAGCGACGCAGGCAGGTTCGCCGGCCCGGCGTGGCGGCCGCTGAGCTCCGCCCGCCAGCGACGCAGGCAGGTTCGCCGGCCCGGCGTGGCGACCGCTGAGCTCCGCCCGCCAGCGACCCAGGCAGGTTCGCCAGCCCGGCATGGCGACCGCTGAGCTCAGGCGGCCAGGGCCGCCAGGAGGTTGTCCACCGCCGCCTCGGCGGCGCGGCGGGAGCTCTCGGCCGTCGCCGCGCCCAGGTGTGGGGTCGGCAGGACCCGGGGCTCGCGCAGCAGCTCCGAGGGCTCCGGTGGCTCCCGGTCGAAGGCGTCCACCGAGTAGAACGCGATCCGCCCCGCCCGCAGCTCGGCCAGCAGCGCCGTCTCGTCGACCAGGGTCGAGCGGGCCGTGTTCAGCAGGACCACGTCGTCGCGGAGCAGGGCCAGCTCCGGCGCGCCCAGCAGCGGGCCGGCCGGGGACGGGGGGACGTGCAAGGACACGACCTCGCTCGTACGCAGGAGCTCCTCCAGCGGCAGCAGCGGTACGTCGGCCACGTCCACGAACGGGTCGTGTGCGGTCACCGTCATGCCCAGGCCGCGGGCCAGGGCGGCCAGGCGCTGGCCGATCGCGCCGTAGCCGACGATGCCCAGCGAGCGGCCCGCGGCCTCGCGGCCCGTGCTGCGCTGCCAGGTGCCGGTGCGCAGGGCGTCCGACGCTGCGGGGAGGCCGCGCAGGCCCATCAGGGTCAGGGCCAAAGCCAGCTCGGCCACGCCCTGGGCGTTGGCGCCGCGGGCCGTGATGACGCGGATGCCCTGGGCGGCGGCGGCGCGGGCGTCGATGGCGTCGCTGCCGGCGCCGTTGCGGCTGATGACGCGCAGGGCGTCCGCGCGGGCCAGGACGTCGGCGCCGATCGGCTCGACGCCGGCCACCCATCCCACCACGCCCGGTACCGCGGCCAGCAGCTCGTCCGTGGTGGGCTGGCGGCCCGGGGCCGGCGTCACGATCTCGTAGCCGGCGGCGGTCAGGCGGTCCAGGGCGGGCGAGCCGGCCGCGGACATGCTGCGCGGGGTGACCAGGACCCTCATACGAGCGCCCCGGAGAGGACGCGGATGAGGCGGGTGACCTCGGTGGCCATGGCGTCGCGGGCGGGGGCCACGTACTTGCGGGCGTCCATCACCTTCGGGTCGGACTCCAGGCGGGCGCGCACGACGTTGGTGAAGCACTTGTTCAGGTGGGTGGCGATGTTGACCTTGGTCATGCCGGCGGTCACCGCGCGGGCCAGGGTGGCGTCGTCGACGCCGGAGGAGCCGTGCAGGACCAGCGGGACCGGCACCGCGGCGGCTAGCGCGGCGACCAGGTCCAGGTCGATGACGGCGTCGCGGGTGGCCATGGCGTGGGAGGTGCCGACGGCCACGGCCAGGGAGTCGACGCCGGTGTCGGCGACGAAGCGGGCGGCGTCGGCCGGGTCGGTGCGGACGCCGGGGGCGTGTACGCCGTCCTTGCCCCCGACCTCGCCCAGCTCGGCCTCGACCGCGATCCCGGCGGCGTGGCAGAAGGCGACGACCTCGCGGGTGACGGCGCGGTTGCGCCGGTCGTCCAGTTTGGAGCCGTCGTACATGACGGAGGTGAACCCGAGGCCGACCGCCTCGCGCACCAGCGCGACGTCCTCGGCGTGGTCCAGGTGCAGCACGACCGGGACGGTGGCCGCCTCGGCGAGGGCGCGGGCGGCGGCGGCGAGCGGGCGCAGGGAGCCGTGGTAGCGGACCGCGTTCTCGCTGATCTGCATGATGAGCGGCGCGCCGGCCGCCTCGGCTCCGGCCACGAGCGCCTCGGCGTGCTCGAGCAGGGTGGTGTTGAAGGCGCCGACACCGTACCCGCGGAGGCGGGCGGCGGCGAGGATGGGGCGTGGATCGGCGAGGGGCACGGGGGAACTCCAGGTGCGTTATGTGACTTCGGATTGCGCCCGCACGGCCGCTCGCGCGGCACGGAAACGGGCCAGGGGCAGGGCGTAGTCGGCAGAGCCGGGCACGATCAGCTCGATCCCGGCGCCGCCGGAGTGCGCAGGCTCGGACCCGGCGCCACCGGCGTGCAGCCGCTCGGCGGAACCCAAGGCGCCGGTGTTCAGGGACGAGGTGGAACCCGGGGCGCCGGTGTTCAGGGACGCGGTGGAACTCGAGGCGCCGGTGTTCAGGGACGCGGTGGAACCCGAGGCGCCGGTGTGCAGGGACGCGGTGGAACCCGAGGCGCCGGTGTTCAGGGACGCGGTGGAATCCCAGGCGCCGATGCCGAGCCAGCCCAGGGCCGCCGCGCCGAGGGCCGCGCAGTGCTGGGCGTCGGCCGGGCGGGCAATGGGCCGCTCGAGCAGGTCGGCGAGGACCTGCAGCATGAGGTCGCCGCGCGCCCCGCCGCCCACGGCGGTGATCGGGGCGCCGGGCGGGATGTCGGCCAGCATGACCGCGGCGGCGCCGGCGAGGCTGAAGCCGATGCCCTCCACCACGGCGCGGGCGAGGTGGCCGTGCGTGTGGGCCAGGCCGAGCCCGAGGAACGCGCCGCGCACGGCGGGGCCGCCCTCGGCGACGGTACCGCCGGCAAGGGTCGGCACGCACGTCAGCCCGTCGGCGCCCGGAGCGACCGCGGCCGCCTCGGCCAGCAGCGCGCCCAGGTCGCCGTCCCGCCCGAGCAGGCCGGCCAGCCAGGTGAGGCTGCTGCCGCCGCCGAAGGTGGACAGCGCGGAGACGTAGAGGCCGGGCAGCACGTGGTCGAAGACGAACGGCCGGTCGACCATGTCGAGGACGGGCTCGGTCCCGGCGACGGTGACCCAGTTGGACGAGCCGAGCGAGAGGTACGCGGCGCCGGGGCGATCGAGTCCGGCGCCCAGGGCCATGCAGGAGTTGTCGACGCCGCCGGCCACTACGGGTACACCGGAAGGGATCCCGGTCGCGAGGGAGGCTTCGGCGCTGACGGATCCGATGACCGCGCTCGACGCGACGACCTCCGGCCACCATCCGGCCGGCACGCCCAGCGCCGCGAACACGTCGGGGCGCAGGGCGCGGGAGCGCAGGTCGTAGGCGCCGGAACCGGAGGCGTAGCTGGGGTCGGTGGCCCGCACGCCGGTGAGCCGGTAGTTGATCCAGTCCTTGCTGCCGAGGATGTGCGCGACGCGGTCGCCGAAGGGCGTCCCGGCCGCCTTGAACACGGTGTACATGCCGGCCGGGAAGCCGTTGCCGGTGCTCAAGTACCAGTCGTTCTCATCCACGGAGGCAAAGAACGCCTGAGCAGCGGCGCTCCCGCGCACGTCGGACCAGATCGGGACGGCGTCGAGCAGCAGGGCCCCGGAGACGTCGACCGGGACCATGGCCAGGCTGTGCCCGGAGAGGGAGACGGCGCGGACCGCGTGCCCGGGCAGCGGCAGCGCGCGGGTGGCGGCGGCCAGCGCGGCCCACCAGTCCTCCGGGCGCTGCTCGTGCCGGCCGGACGCCGGGTAGCTGGTCGGGTAGGCCACGAACGCGGTGGCGAGCACGCGCGCGGACGCGTCGACGAGGGCGGCCTTGCAGCCGCCGGTGCCGAGGTCGAAGGCGAGGACGACGTCCGTCATGAGCGCGGCATCCCCGATCGCATCCGGGACAGCCGCGTCTTCATGGTGCGGATGTCCTCCAGGGCGGAGTCCTCGCGCCGCAGCAGCACCATGGTGGCGAGGGTGTCGACCACGACGAGCTGGGCCAGCCGGGAGATGGTCGGCGTGTAGACGTCGGTGTTGTCCAGCGACTCGACGAGGAGGGAGATGTGCGAGAGCTCGGCCAGCGGCGACGGGCCGCCGGTGATGCCGATGACCGTGGCGCCGCGCTCCCGGGCGACGCGCACGGTGTCCAGGATCGACACGGTGCGGCCGGTGTTGGAGATGGCCACGAACGCGGTACCCGGACGGCTGGTGGAGGCGGCCAGGAACTGCTGGTGGGTGTCGATCGGGGCGGAGCACGGCACGCCGAAGAGCGGGAACTTCTGCTCGGCGTCCATGGCCACGATGCCGGACGCGCCGAGGCCGATGAACACGATGTGCGAGCAGGCGGCGAGGGTGTCCACGGCCCGGCCGAGGGCCTCCAGGTCGAGGTGGCGGCGCACGTGGTCGAGGGACGTGATGGAGAAGTCGAAGATCTTCCCGACCGTCGTCGCGATGTCGTCCTGGGCCTCGATCACCGACTGGGTCGCCGGCACGCCGAGCGCCACGCTCTGCGCGAGCTGGATGCGGAAGTCGTGGAAGCCGTCGCAGCCGATCGCGTTGGCGAAGCGCACGATCGTGGGCTGGCTGACGTCGGCCGCCTCGGCCAGCTCGGCCAGGGTCATCTGGACCACCCCGCGCGGGTTGGCCAGCACCGCCTCGGCCACCTTGCGCTCGGAGCGGCGCAGCTGCTCGAGGTGCTGGTTGATGCGCTCCAGCACGGGCCCGTTCATCGCCGGCCCCGCAGGACCACCGTGGCGCCGTGCTGGGGCACCGTGACCGTGACGCCGAGCGCTCCGGCGAGGCCGAGGTCGAAATCCGCCGGATCGGCGGTGTTGAAGGCGAACATGCCCCAATGATGTGGGACGAGGGTGCCGATCCCGGCGGCGGCGCACAGTCGCACCGCCTCGTCGAAGGTGAAGTTCCCGGGTACCCCGTTGTCCCGCCGGTACGCGTCGCGCCCGTTCACCGGCAGCAGCGCCACGTCGATCGCCATCCGGGACAGCCAGGCGGCGAGCCCGTCCCAGGGCGCGCAGTCACCCGAGTGGTAGACGCGGGTACCCCCGGCGTCGATCACGTAGCCGAGGAAGCGGTCGTCGCCGTACTCGTCGAGGGTGCGCTCCTCGTGCGCGGCGGGCACCGCGGTGACCATGAACGGGCCGTACCCGGTGCGCTCGCCTGCCCGCAGCGGGTCGAGCCGCGACTCGGCGGCGCCGCTGCGGCGCAGGGCCTCGCCGGCGGCCGGGCGCGGGCAGGCGAGCCGGGCCCTCGGCTGCGCGGCCAGCAGCGGGGTCAGGGTGCCGGGGTCCATGTGGTCGGTGTGCGCGTGCGTGCACAGGACGGCCACGAGCGGCGGCAGCTCGAGCGGGCCGACCGGGGCGGGGCGCATCCGGGTGTGCGGGAAGAGCCTGCCGGCGTACTTCTCGGCCAGGGAGTCCGACAGGTACGGGTCGACGGCCAGGTTCGCCTTGCCCGCAGTAAGGACGAACCCCGCCTGCCCGAGCCAGCGCGCCAGCAGCGTCATCGGACGGCCTGCGCCGAGTCGCAGCGCCGGCCGAAGCCGGCGCCAGCGTTGGGAAGCAGCGTCATCGGACGGCCTGCGCCGCGTCGTAGAGCCGGTCGAAGCCGGGGCCGGAGGTGGGCAGACCGAGGCCGAAGACGGCATCGATGGCGCGGGTCCAGCCGTGCACGAAGTACCGCCAGCCGTCCTCGACAATGAGCTCGTCGGCCGCCGCGCGGGCCCGGGCCTGGCGCAGGAAGCCCAGCTCGCCCCGGTAGTTGAACTCCCACACCGCCCCGCCGTGCGGGAACGCGGCGGCGTCGGTCAGCGGCGAGCCGGGCCGGTCCTTGCCCATGCCCGTCGCGTTGACCACGAGCGCGCCCGGAGCCAGCCCGGCCAGCAGCGCGTCGTGCGACTCGCCGCGCGCGAGCAGCCGCGTCTGCCACTCGATGCCCGGCGCGCCGGCCGCAGTGGCCTTGGCGATGGCGGCCAGCCGGTCCGCGGCGATGTCGGTGACGATCACCCGCGAGGGGGCGTTGCCGCCCGCGCGGTGCGCGAGGTAGTCGCACAGCGCGAGGGCGGCCCCGCCCGACCCCATCACCAGCACGTCGCGGCCCGTGAGCACGGGGACGATCGCGTGCAGCGACAGCTCGCTGGTGACGGTGTCCAGCGCCAGCCCGTCGACGACGCCGTCTCCGGCGACGAGGGCGCTGACCTCGTGCAGCCGCGCGGCGTCGCCGTTGACGTCGCGCAGCTGGTCCCGGGTGGCGGCGAACAGGTCGAGCTTGTGGGTGGTGACCAGGGCGCCGCGGGAGAGCGGGTCGTCGCGCAGGTGGGCCACGACGGCGCGGTAGTCGGCGGCCGGCGCGCCGACCGGGATGTCGATGCCGGTCAGCTCGACGCCGGTGAGGCCGATCAGGGGGCGCCAGGCGGCGAAGACCCGGTGGATGGCCGACGAGCCGGTGGTGACGCCGATGAAGTACATGGTCGGCGCGGCCGCCGGGACCAGCGAGGCGGGCGTGAGGGCGGCGGGCATCAGGCACCGGCCTCGGCGACGAGCCGGACGGCGACGGCGGTGTTGATGCCGAAGCGGGTGGCGCCGGCCGCGAGCAGCGCGCGGATCTGCTCCAGCGAGCGGACCCCGCCCGAGGCCTTGATCTCCGGGCCCGGGCCGGCGACCGCGCGGATGAGCTCGACGTGCCGCGGGGTGGTGGCCACGCCCTGCCAGCCGGTGCCGGTCTTGAGCGAGGTCGCCCCGGCGTCCATGGCCGCCTGGGCCGCACTGCGGAGCTGATCCTCGTCGAGCAGGCCGACTTCCAGAATCACCTTCACCGGTACCGCACCGCCGACCGCCGCCAGCACCGCCCCGACGTCCCGCGACGCGGCCGCGAGCTCGCCGGAGCGGACCAGCCCGATGTTCATCACGACGTCCATCTCCTGCACCCCGTTGGCGAGCAGCCACTCGGCCTCGGCCACCTTGATCGGGGTGGCCGAGCCGCCGGACGGGAACCCGACCGGCGAGCCCGCGTTCGTGGTGGAGCCGGCGACCAGGGCGCGCAGCGCGGGCAGCCAGGACGGCAGCACGTGCGCGGCCACGAAGTCGCCCTCCAGGGCCAGGCGGGCCAGGGTCTCGACGTCCTCGCGGCCGTGCTGGGCCTGCACGGCGCTGATGTCGACCATGCGGGCCAGGGCGCGGCCGGTGAGCGGTTCAGCGGGCGACATAGTCCGGGTTCTCCTTCAGGCGCCAGTGCTCGGCCCCGGCCGACGCGACGGCGCGGTGCCGCATGCCGCCGGCGCGGGCGATGATGCCGTAGTCCTGCCCGGCGTCGGCCGGGTAGCAGAAGACGGTCACGAGGTCGGTGTCGCCGACGTTGACGCTGCGGTGGATGTGCACCGGCGGCACGTAGGCGATGACGCCCGGGTGCAGCTCGGTGACGACCGTCTGCCCGTCGAGGGTCTCCATCAGCATGAGCCCGTGCCCGCTCAGGCAGTGGTAGATCTCGGCCCGGTCGTGCTGGGCGTGGATGTGCCCGCGGGTCATGTGGAACTCCTCGCCGACCTTGCCGGGCGAGAGCGTGGAGATGCCGGTGATGAGGTCGCCGGCCGCGTCCGACGGGCGGAACTCGTCGACGTGGTAGATGACCCGGTCGGCCTCGTGGGCCAGGCGGGCGGCGAACGCCCCGCTGTCGGCAAAGAGGCCGTCGAGGTCGGCCAGCCTCTTCTCGTACCGGCCCGTGCGGTTCGCCAGCCCCTGCGGGGTGACGACCAGCTCGGGGCCGCGCAGCGCTTCGTTCACCGTGCTCCTCCGTGGTACCTGGTGCTCGTTGGCTCAGTTTGTAGCAAAATTACAAGCCCACCACCACCCCCGGCTGCTGCTTGTAGCGAAATTCCAGGATTGAAACCGGTTAGGCCGTCATTTAGCGGGTTAATCGGACATCCCTTACTAGAAAACGAGCGTCTTCTCGTAACAATCAGAAAATCTTGCGTTGACAACTTCCGGTCCGGATGTAGTGTGACTCCACAAGTCGCGTGGGTTCCTCCACAAGACCCACATGGAAATCCACATCAGGCGGAAGGAGGTGGTTGGCGATGCAGGCTTCCCCGCTCGAGCGGCGGCGCGAGATCGCGGCGCTGGTCCGCAGCAGCGGCCGGGTGCAGGCGGCGGAGCTGTCCACCCGGTTCTCGGTCAACGCCGAGACCATCCGCCGCGACCTGTCGATGCTCGAGGCCGCGGGCGACCTGCGGCGGGTGCACGGCGGCGCCGTGGCCCGCGCGACGCTCGCCGACGAGGGGCGCGTCTCCGACCGGATCGGCGAGCGGCGCGAGGAGAAGCTCGCCATCGCCCGTGCGGCGGCCGCGGAGATCCCGCCCTTCGGCGCCATCTTCATCGAGGCCGGCTCCACCACCGGGCACCTCGCCCAGCTGCTGCCGGACCGGGGTGACCTCCTCATCGTCACCAACGCCCTGCAGATCGCGCTCGCCCTGACCGACCTGGGCCACTCCACCGTGATGACGATCGGCGGCCGGGTGCGCCCGGCCAGCTACGCCGAGGTCGACACGTGGGCCCTGGAGCGGCTGGCGGCGCTGCGCTTCGACGTCGCGTTCGTCGGCGCCAACGCCGTCGACCTCGCGTGGGGGCTCTCCACGCCCGACCCGGCGGAGGCGGCGGTCAAGACGGCCATCCTCGCGTCCGCCCAGAAGTCGGTCCTCATGACCGACGCCAGCAAGTTCGGCCTCCAGGCCGCCTGCCGCTACGCCTCGATCGAGGACATCGACCTCGTCGTGACCGACGCCGGCCTCGATCCCGCCACCGCCGAGGAGATCCGGGGCCTCGGCCCCAAGGTCCGCCTCGCCGGCCTCTGACCCCCGAAGCACACCCCCATCTGGAGGACCTCATGAGACTACGCACCGGAATCCGGTCGTTCACCCGCGGCTCCGCCGTGCTGGTGGCGGTCGCGATGCTCGCCGCCGCCTGCGGGGGCGGGGACGACTCGGCCGCGTCCGGCCCGTCCGACCTCATCTCCGGCCGGCCCACCCCGACCGACCAGAAGCCCGGCAGCGAGGTCAAGGTCGCGATGATCGGCTTCGCCAACAACCCCTACTGGGTGTCGGTGAAGGCGGGCGCGGACTACGCCAACCGGGTGCTCTCCTCCCGCAACGGCAAGGTCGACTGGATCGTCGCCGGCGACAACATCGACGTGCAGACGGTGTCCAGCGCGATCAAGGGCGCGGACGCCCAGGGGTACAAGGGCATCGGCTTCTTCATCGCCGGCGAGGGCAACTGCGCCGACATCAAGACGCTCTCGGCCAAGGGCGACAAGCTCGGCGCGTACAACACGCTGTTCGACTGCGTCGGCTCGTCCGGCGGCACGGTGAACTACGCGCAGGAGCAGTACAAGGCCGGCCAGACCGCGGCCCAGGAGATGATCAAGGCCACCGGCGGCAAGGCCGGCAAGGTCGGCATCATCGTCAGCCAGTTCACCGCGCCCGGCTCCGAGCAGCGCCGCAAGGGCTTCGTCGACGGCCTGCAGGGCTCCAGCCTGACCCTCGTCGGCCAGGGCGTCGAGGCCAAGGACTCGGCCTCGAACACCTTCTCGGCCGCGCAGAACTACATCCAGTCGAACACCGACCTGGTCGGCCTCTACGCCACCGCCGGCGGCCCGTTCGGCGCCGCGCAGGCCGTCGCCGCGGCCGGCAAGCAGGACACCATCAAGGTGATCGGCTTCGACATCACCACCGAGAACATCGACGCCATCAAGAACGGCTCGATGTACGGCGTGATCGGCCAGGACGCGTTCGGCCAGGGCTACAACGTGGCCATCCAGCTCTACAACGCGGCCGTCACCGGCAAGAACCCGGACCAGGTCACCCAGGAGGCCGAGGCCCCGTTCGTGACCAAGGACAACCTGGCCCAGCACGACCCGTCCGCCGTGCCGCTGGGCACCCCGGGCGCCTCCTGACCGACCCGGTTTCGCAGGAAGTTGTGGCGAGCATGACGAGCACTCTGAAGCCGGCGGCCCTCGCGGTCGCCGGCCTGGCGAAGTCGTTCGGTCCCGTGCGGGCCCTGCGCGACGTGTCCCTGGCCTTCCCGGCCGGGCAGGTCACCGGGCTGCTCGGGGAGAACGGCGCCGGCAAGTCCACCCTGATCCGGCTCTGCTCCGGCGAGATGCGGCCCGACGGCGGGCAGCTCACCCTCGCCGGGGAGGAGGTGAGCTTCGGCTCGCCGCTCGAGGCGATCGCCGCCGGCGTGGTCGTCGTGCACCAGGAGCCGCTGCTCATCAGCGAGCTCACCATCGCCGACAACCTGTTCCTCTACGACCTCGGCGAGCGGCCGGCCTACGCGGCCGCCCGCCGGGGCGAGAACGTCACCCGGGCCCGCGAGCTGCTGCGGCGCCTGGACATGACCGGCTACCTGCCCGACCCGGCCACCCTGTGCCGGGACCTGTCCGCCGCCTCCCGGCAGATGGTCGACATCGTGCGAGCGCTGTCCCGCCAGCCCAAGGTGCTGTTCCTGGACGAGCCCAACTCCAGCCTCACCCACGAGGAGTCCGAGCGGCTCTTCAGCGTCGTGCGGCGGCTGCGCTCCGACGGCGTCGCGGTGGTCCTCGTGAGCCACCGCCTGGCCGAGGTGTACTCCATCGTCGACCACGTCATCGTCCTGCGCGACGGCACCTTCGTGGCCGCGGGCGACCCGCGGGAGCTGCACGAGCAGCGCGCCGTCGAGCTGATGGCGGGCGAGCGCAAGCGGGCCGTGGTCGCCCAGACCGTCGCCGAGCGGCGCACCCTGAGCGACACCGCCGAGGTCGCGCTCGAGCTGCGCGGCCTGTCCGGCGAGGGCTTCGACGACGTCAGCTTCGCGCTGCGCCGGGGCGAGATCCTCGGCATGTCCGGGCTGGTCGGGGCCGGGCGCACCGAGATCGCCGAGGCGGTCATCGGGGCCCGGCGGATCACCGGCGGCCAGGTGCTCGTCGGCGGCCGCCCGGCCCGCATCTCCGGCCCCGGACGGGCGCAGCGGCTCGGCATCGCGTACGTCGCCGAGGAGCGGCGCACCGAGGTCTTCCACGCCCAGACGGTCGGCTACAACCTGACCGTCCGCATCCTCTCGACGCTCGGGCCGCTGGGCTGGGTCTCGGCCGGGCGTACCGACGCGGCCGCGCGCGACCTGACCCGCCGCTTCGGGGTGAAGACGGCCTCGACCGAGGCGCCGATCACCTCGCTGTCCGGCGGCAACCAGCAGAAGGTGCTGCTGGCCCGCGCGCTCGCGGCCAAGCCGCGGGTGCTGATCCTCGACGAACCGACCCGGGGCGTGGACGTCGGCACCAAGGCCGAGATCTACGCGACCCTGCGCGAGCTCGCCCACACCGAGGGCCTCGCCGTCTGGTTCATCTCCTCCGAGCTCGAGGAGGTCGTCGAGCTCGCCGACCGCGTCGTGGTGGTCCGCCAGGGCCGGCTGACCCTCGACGCCCCCAACACCGCAGGACCGCAGCCCATCGTGGCCGCCGCCATGGGATCGACCGAAGGATGAGCATGTCTGCCCCCACCGTCACCGCCCCGGCCCCGGGCCCGGAGCGCACCCGCTCCGCGAGGGACGTCGCCCGCTCGGTCTTCAAGCGCCAGGAGACCGGCCTGCTCGGCGTGATCATCCTGCTGGGCGCCGTCGTCAGCATCGTCAACAGCAACTTCCTGCGCGCCGACAACCTGTACAACGTGCTGCAGACCGTCGTCGTGGTCGGCGTGATCGCCGTCGGGCAGACGTTCATCCTCATCGCCAAGGAGATCGACCTGTCGGTCGGCTCGGTGCTGGCGCTGTCCGCGGTCACCGCCGGCTCGGTGTACGGCAGCGGCGCCAACCCGTGGATCGCCATGCTGGCCGGCATCGCGGTGGGCGGGGTGTGCGGGCTCGCCGTCGGTACCGTCGTCGTCCTGGGCCGGGTCAGCTCGTTCATCGTGACCCTGGGCATGCTGTCCATCGCCCGCGGCCTGACCCAGCTCGTCACCGGCGGCCTGCCGCAGAGCATGCCCGACGAGCTGTCCTTCATCGGCCAGGGCCGCATCCTCGGCGGCATCCCGGTCAGCGTGCTCATCTTCGTCGTGCTGGTCATCCTCGGCCAGCTGCTGCTGACCCGGACCGTCTTCGGCCTGCGGGTCACCGCGATCGGCGACAACGACGCCGCCGCGCGCACCGGCGGCATCCCGGTCGCCCGCACCCGCATCCTCACGTTCGTGCTCATCGGCCTGCTCGCGGGCCTGGCCGGGATCATCTTCTCGACCCAGGTCGGGGTGGCCGAGGCCCAGGCCGGCACCGGCTACGAGCTCGACGTCATCGCCGCCGCCGTGATCGGCGGGGCCAGCCTCTCCGGCGGCCGCGGCTCGATCATCGGCGCGTTCCTCGGCGCCTGCCTGCTCGGCGTGCTGCGCAACGCGTTCATCCTGCTCGCCCTCTCCCCGTTCCTGCAGCAGCTCAGCATCGGCCTGGTCATCGTGCTGGCCGCCCTGTTCGACCAGGGCCGGCAGGGCAACCTGCGCCACCTGAGCCCCTCCGCGCTGCGTTCCCGGTTCTTCGCCGGTCGTTAGAAAGGTCGTTCCACATGAAGCCGCAACCGTTCCGCATCCATGACCAGCGCGTCGTCAAGGCATTCGCCGAGGCGCGCCGCTCGCACACCGCCGACGAGCCCAAGCTCAAGTTCGGCTGGAGCAACTGGGGCTTCGGCACCGAGGAGCTCGGCGTGTCGGCCGAGCGGCTGGCCAAGAACGGCGTGCAGTACATCGAGCTGCACGGCAACCTGTACTCCGACGACTTCGGCTACCGGCCCGACGCGACCCTCAAGACCCTGGGCGAGCACGGCATCACCGTCTCCGGCATCTGCGGCATGGTGACGCCCGACCAGGAGTTCGCGCACAACCTGCCGCACGTGCGGGCCCGCGCCGTGGAGTACTTCCGCCGCCAGGCCCAGTTCACCCAGGCGGTCGGGGGAAGCTACCTGCTCTTCGGGGCGGGCTCCGTGGGCCGCCCGGTCGCGTTCGACTCCTACGAGCTGGAGCGCTCGGCGAGCACCATGCGGCACGTCGCCGACGACTTCGCCAAGGCCGGCATCCGCGGCGCCGTGGAGCCGATCCGGCCCGAGGAGACCAGCGTCGCGCACACCTTCGAGCAGGTCCTGCGCCTGCTCGACCTGGTCGGCCACCCGTCGATCGCGCACGTCAACGGCGACACGTACCACATGCTCAGCGGCGAGCTGCACATCGGCGCCACGCTGCTGGACCACGGCCACCGCATGCTCAACCTGCACCTGGCCGACACCAACCGGCGCGCCCTGGGCCACGGCCTGCTCGACCTCGACGTGGTCATCATGGCCCTCTACGCGATCGGCTACCAGCGCGGCGACAACTACTGCTCGGCCGAGCCGCTGGGCGCCGGCGGCAACCCGTACGCGGCGATGAACCTGCCGCCGCAGACCGAGAAGCTCGACGAACTCGTCCGCGTCACGGCCGAGACGTTCCGCTCACGCGAGGAGGAGGTCCTGGGGGCCACCGACGACGAGCTGTTCGCCCTGTACCAGATTGACGGCGACTAGTGTTCACGTTGCATGTGGTGTGCCCCAACCCGGCCCTGGATCGCCTCCAGGTCGTCGAGCGGTTCACCCCGTTCGAGGTCAACCGGGTCGTCGACGTGCAGAGCCTGCCGGGCGGCAAGGGGATGATCGTGTGCCGGGGCGCCCGCCGCCTCGGCGCCGCGGTCACCGCCCACGGCTTCGTCGGCGGGTTCGTCGGCGAGGTCATCCGGCGCGGCTGCGAGGACCTGGGCGTCGCCGACCGGCACGTGCAGATCCTCGGCGACACCCGGGTCACGCCGGTCGTCATCGAGCGGGCCACCGGGCGCTCCACGGTGCTCAACGAGCGCGGCCCGACGGTCTCCGCCGACGAGCAGGAGCAGCTCGCGGCCGGGCTGGCGGCGGCGGTCCGGCTGGGCGACGTGGTCGTGTCCACCGGCAGCCTGCCGCCCGGTTCCGCGCCCGACCTGCACGCCACGATCGCCCGGTCGGCCCTGCGCCGGGGCGCGACCGCGCTGGTCGACGCGCACGGCGACGCCCTGGCCCGGGTCATCGACGACGCCCGCGAACATGGGCCGGGCGACGGCCTGCTGGTCGTCAAGCCCAACGCGCACGAGCTCGGCGGCATCCTGGGCCGGGACCTGTCCGACCCGGCCGACCTGCTCGCCGCGGTGCGCGACCTGCACGGCCTGACCGGCGCGACGTTCGTGGTGACCAGCGGGGCCTTCGGCTCGGTCTGGGTCGGCGCGGGCGCGCAGCTCACCGCGGACAGCCCGGTCGTGGACACGGTCAACGCCACCGGCTCCGGCGACGCGTTCCTGGCCGGCCTCGCGGTCGCGCTCGGCCGCGGCGAGGACCCGGCGGCGGCGCTGACCCAGGCCGCGGCGATGGGCGCGGCCAACGCCGCGTCGCTCGCCCCGGACGTCGACCCTGACCTCGTCACCAAGCTGCGCGAGCACGTGACGGTGACCGCGCTGTGAGCCTCTACCTGGGTGTCGACATCGGCACCACCCGCACGAAGGTCGGCTGCTACGACGCCACCGAGGGCCGCCTGACCGCCCTGGTCTCGGCGCCGACCGAGGTGCGCGACGACCCGTGGGGCGGGCGGCGCGACGCGTCCCGGCTCACCGCCGCGGTCGCCGGGCTGCTCGAGGAGCTGCTCGCCGACCCGGCGGTGCGCCCCGGCGCGGTCGTCGCGATCGGCGTCGGCTCGGTCGGCGAGGAGGTCGTCATGCTCGGCGCCGGCGGCGAGGTGACCGCCCCGGTGCCGGCCTGGTTCGCCGGGCACGGCCGCGAGGCCAAGCCGCTCGCGGGCGAGGCGTGGGCCGGCGTGGACGACACGTTCTCGGTCTTCAAGCTGCTCTGGCTGCGGCGCGAAGGGCTGCTCGGCGGCGCGCGCACGTTCACCGGCCTGGCCGACTTCGTGGCCCGCGACCTGCTGGCCGACCCCGCCGCGCCGGTGTTCCTCAACGTCTCGCACGCCTCGCGCACCGGCCTGCTCGACGTGCGGGCCGGCACCCTCGACGAGGACGCGCTGCCGTCCCTCGGCCTCGGCGCCCTGCGCCTGCCGGAGCTCGTCGGCAGCGCCACGGTCGTCGGTCTCACGACCGGCGCGGGTGTACTGCCGGCGGGCATCGCCGTCGTCACCGGCGGCCACGACCACATGTGCGGGGCGTACGGCTCCGGCGTGCGCAAGCCCGGCGACGTCTACGTCTCGGCGGGCACCTCCGAGGCCCAGCTGCTGCTCGTGGACGCCCTCCCCGACGCGGTCGAGCCCGGCATCGACGTCGGCGTCTTCGTGGCGGGCGGCCTGCGCTACGTGCACCGGGCCACGCCGTCCGGGCGGTTCTACCAGGCGTGGCGGCGGATGCTGTACCCCGAAATCCCCGACGACCTGCTCTGGTCCGAGGTCGACGCGGCCCTGGACACCGCCGCCCCGGCCCGCATCGACGCGGACGCCCGGGAGGTCGGACTCCCGATGGACGTGACCCGCGCCCAGGCCATGGCCGGCCTGCTCAAGGGGCTGGCGGTGGAGGCCGACGCGGTCACCACCCGGCTCGGCGCCGCGGCCGGCACCCGGATCGCGGACGTCACCGTCGCCGGGGTGGCCGCCGGCTGGGCCCCGTGGCGCCGGCTGCGGCAGGACGCCACCGCCCGCCACCTGCACTTCGTCACCGAGCCCGAGGCCACCGTCCTCGGCGTGGCCGCCCTGGCCCTGAAAGGATCGTCATGAGTTTCCTCGACACCAGCCGCATCGTCCCCGTGGTCGTCCTGGATGACGCCGCCTCGGCCGAGCCGCTCGCCGACGCCCTGGTCGCCGGCGGCCTGCCGATCGCAGAGGTCACCTTCCGCACCGCGGCGGCGGCCGGCGCGATCGCGCGGATGAGCCGGCACGGCGGGGTCGTGGTCGGCGCCGGGACGGTCACCACCCCCGACCAGGTCGACCAGGCCGTGGCCGCGGGCGCGACGTTCGTCGTCTCCCCCGGGCTGAGCGCGGCGGTCGTGCGGCGGTGCCGCTTCCACGGGGTGCCCGCGCTGCCCGGCGCCACCACGGCGACCGAGATCATGGCGGCGCTGGAGCTCGGCGTGGACGTGCTGAAGTTCTTCCCGGCCGGCACCTCCGGCGGGGCGGCCGCCGTCGCCGCGCTTTCGGCACCGTTCCCCCAGGTGCGGTTCGTGCCCACCGGCGGGATCGACGCGTCCAACGCGCTCGACTACCTGCGGCTGCCGTCGGTCCTGGCGGTCGGCGGCAGCTGGATGGTCCCGCGCAAGGCCATCGCGGCGGGCGACTTCGAGTCGGTCGCCATCCTGGCCGCGGAGGCGACCCGCTTGACTTCATCAATGTGAGCGATAACATCGCTGTACCCCGCTGACATGCCGCCATTTGTTAGCGATCACAGCGACTTGAGGTGATCTCTTGAAGCGTCGCACCCTGCTGTCCGCCACGGGCGCCGCCATCGTCGGCGGCGCCCTCGCGCGTCCCGGGACCTCGATGGCCGCCACCTACGGCGGGTACGCCATGGCGTACTTCACCGAGTCCCCGACCATGGCCGCCGCCAACTACGGCCTCCACCTCGCCGTCAGCGCCGACGGGCTCAACTGGACCCCGCTCAACCAGAACAACCCGGTCGCCACGCCCACCCTGGGCAGCCGGGGCCTGCGCGACCCGTTCATCCTGCGCAAGCAGAGCGGCGGGTTCGCCGTGCTGGCCACCGACCTCAACGGCACCGACTGGAACTACCAGAGCCAGTACCTCCACGTCTGGGACTCGGCCGACCTGCGCACCTTCACCGGGTACCGGCTGCTCAAGGTGCACTCCCTGGCGACCCACGCGTGGGCCCCGGAGGCGTACTGGGACCCGGGCCGCGGGCAGTACGCGGTCGTCTACTCGGCGGTCACCGGCGGGCACAACGTGCTGATGGTGAACTACACGAGCGACTTCGTGACCGCCTCGGCCCCGCAGACGTTCTTCGACCCCGGCTACGACGCCATCGACGGCGACTTCGTGAGCGTCGGCGGCGTCAACTACATGTACTTCAAGAACAACACGAACAGCACGCTGCTCGGCACCCGCTCGACGAGCCTGAACCCGGGCAGCTTCAGCCAGTACACGAGCGGCATCGGTCCTGGAAGAGGCGTCGAGGCCCCGCAGATCGTCAAGTCCAACACCGCGGACACCTGGTTCATGTGGGGCGACACGTGGAGCCCCAACGGCCGGTTCTTCTGCTGGCAGACGAGCAACGTGGCCGGCGGGGCGTGGAGCCTGCTCAACGACCGCGCCTACACCCAGCCGCTGAACTCCAAGCACCCCGGCATCACCCCGATCACCGCGACCGAGCTGACGAACCTCACCGCCAAGTGGGGCGCGCCGGCCTGGAACCGCATCAAGTCGTACAACTTCCCGGACCGCTACGTCCGCCACGCCAACAACGTCGGGCGGATCGACGCGTACCCCTTCGACCCGTACCAGGACCAGCTCTGGACCCTGGTCCCGGGCCTGGCCGACTCCTCCGGCGTCTCGTTCCGCTCGGTCAACTACCCGGACCGGTACCTGCGGCACTCCAACTACGCGCTGCAGCTCGCGGTCAGTGACGGGACGAGCACGTTCAGGGCCGACGCCACCTTCTACAAGGCGGCCGGGTTCGCCGACGCGTCGTGGACGTCCTTCCGGTCGTACAACTTCCCGGACCGATACCTGCGCCACGCGAACTACGTCCTGCGCATCGACCCGATCACGAGCTCGTCGTCCACAACGGACAAACAGGACGCCACCTTCCGCATCGGCGCCTGAGGGCCGCACAATGCGGGCGTGCCGATTCAGGTCCACGTCGCCCTGGGCTTCAGCCTGCTGCTGCTCGCCGTCGCGACCGCCGTCGTCGGGTGGGGCGTCTCGGTGACCGCGCCGAACCTGGGCCGGCCGCGCCTCGTGCGGCTGGCCCGGGACGGCGGGCGGATCCTGTACGCGATCGCCGCGGTGCTCGTCATGCTCGCGGCGGTCGTCGCGGGCGGCGGGGCCCGCACGACGCTGGTCGGCGTCGTCATCCTGCTGCCGATCCTGACCGTCTTCGCCGTGCTGGGCGTCGTCACCATCGTCCGGGCGCTGCGGCATCAGCCCGGCTGAGCGGTCAGGTTGAACCCCACCGAACGTGCGTACCCGCTGGTAGCGCTTGCGGATCGCCTCCTGGCACGTTAGGAACAGTCGTTCGGGTCCGACCGGCTGAAGGTCCGACCGGCTGAAAGGTCCGACCGGCTGAAAGGTCCGACCGGCTGAGGGGGCGCGGTTGATCGGCGCGGGAACGGTGCTGGCCGGGCGGTATCAGCTCGAGCGGCACATCGCCAGCGGCGGCATGGGGGACGTCTGGCAGGGCCACGACCGCGTGCTGGGGCGCACGGTCGCGGTCAAACTGCTGCGCGCGCCGAGCGGCGAGCCCGAGTTCGTCGAGCGGTTCCGGGCCGAGGCCCGCACCATGGCGACCATCAGTCATCCCGGGGTCGTCGACGTCTACGACTTCGGGGACGATCCGGCGGCCGGGGTGTACCTCGTCATGCAGTACATCGACGGCGAGTCGCTGGCGGGCACCCTCGACCGCGAGGAGCGCCTGGCCCCGGACACCGCGATGCGCCTGATCGCCGAGGCGGCCGAGGCCCTGCACGCCGCCCACGAGAAGGGCGTCATGCACCGGGACGTCAAGCCCGGCAACCTCCTGCTCCGCCCGGACGGCAGCACGGTGCTCACCGACTTCGGCATCGCCCGCTCGGCCGCCGCGACCCACCGGACCGCGCCCGAACTGCTGCTCGGCACCGCCTCGTACATCGCGCCCGAACGGGCCGGCGGCGAGCCCGCGACGGCCCGGTCCGACCTGTACTCGCTGGGCGTCGTCGCCTACCGCGTCCTGGCCGGCCGGCTGCCGTTCGAGGGCGAGAGCCTGCTGCAGATCGCGCTGCGACACGCCAACGACGAGCCCGACCCGCTGCCGGACGACGTGCCGCCGGGGGTACGCGCATTCGTGGCCCGCTCCCTCGCCAAGGACCCGGCCGAGCGCTGGCCTTCGGGGGCCGCGATGGCCGCGGCGGCGCGGGAGGCCCGGGCGGCCGCTCCCCCGCGTTCGGCGCGCGGCCGCGGCCTGCTGATCGGCGCGGCCGCGGTGCTGGCCATCGTCGGCATCGTGGCGTCGGCGCTGCTGCTCGGCGACGACGACGATCCGGACCCGCCCGTCTCCGGCGCCGTGGCCCAGGCCGACCCCACGAACGGCGCGGGCCTCGGCGGCGTGGTCGCGCCGTCGGCGAGCGCGCCGGTGCCGTCCCTGTCCCCGTCCCGCCCGCCCAGCCTGGCCGCGCCGCCCTCGACCAAGGCGCCCGCGGGCGCGCCGGCGGTGCCGTCCGGGCTGACGGCGACGCCGGTGAGCGCGTCCGCGATCCGGCTGAACTGGAAGGACACCTCGGTCAACGAGACCGGCTTCACCGTCCTGAACGGGTCGGCGTCGCGCACCGCCGCCGCCGGGGCGACCTCGCTGGTCTGGGACGGCCTGGCCCCGGACACGTACATGTGCTTCAAGGTGCGCGCGGTCAACGCGGCCGGCCCGTCGGCGTACTTCCCGGCCGCGCAGAACGACTGGGTGTGCACCACCAGCCTGGCCGGCACCGGCCCGGCGGCACCGTCGGGGCTCACCGCCACGGCGAGCGGGCCGACCGCGATCCGGCTGCAGTGGACCGACAACTCGGCCGACGAGACGGGGTTCACGGTCATCAACGGCAGCGCGTCGCGGACCGCCGCGCCCGGCGCTACGTCGCTGGTATGGGACGGGCTGGCCCCGGGGACGTACATGTGCTTCAAGGTGCGCGCGGTCAACGCGGCGGGCGTCTCGGCGTACAGCCCGGCCGCGCAGGACAGCTGGGCCTGCGTGACGACCCCGGCCGCCTGACCCCTCGGGATCGTTGTCCCTGGCGGCCCGGGACGGCTGGTCGCTGTACTCGGGCCATGAGACGAACCCTCGTCGTGCTGCTGGCCCTCGCGGCCGCCGTCACGATCCCCGCTTCGCCGGGCCACGCGGCCCCGGCGTGTGACCAGCCCGTTCCCCCGCCGATCTGCTCGCCCGACGATCCCGACCCCGGGCCCGTCGACGCCCCGCCGCGCGGAGCGTTCGACACCCTCACCTTCGTGGGCAACGGGGTGCGGGTCACCGGCTGGGCGGCCGACGGCGACACGACGGGGCCGGTCCTCGTGCACATCTCCGTCGACGGTGCGTTCGTTTCGAGCCTTTCCACCGGTACCGCCCAGCGCTACGACGGTTTCGCCCCCGCGCGGCACGGGGCGCACAGCGTCTGCGTCTGGGCGCTGAACGTCCCCCGCGCCGGGGCCGACCCCGCGCCCAACCGGCAGCTCGGCTGCAGGACCTACGACGTGCCGGTGGTGTCGGGCATTCGCACCTCGGTGGGTGGCGGTTCGCCGACGGTGTCGTTCGTCGACAACGTGGCGGGCGAGACCGAGTTCACGGTCCGCTGGGACTACTACATCCTGCAGACCATTCCGGGCACCGACCACCAGGTCGGATGGCCGCAGAGCGTGACGTACACGCTGCCGGCGCACCCGGGCACCGGCCCGGCGACCCTGACCGCTCCCCGGCCTGTGCCGGCCAACGCGTTCAGGGTCACCGTCACGGCGCCCGGGTTCGGCAGTGCGAGCGCGGACCGCTGGTGGTAGGTCCTACGGCAGGGTGACCGCGCCCGGCGTGTTGCGCTGGGTGGTGGTGCCGTCGCCCAGCTGGGAGTTGCCGTTGTTGCCCCAGCACCACAGGCTGGCGTCGGTGCGCACGCCGCAGGTGTGGTACCCGGCGACCAGGCCGGCCGTCCAGGTGGTGGCGGTGCCGACGCGGGTCGGCGTGGTGCGCGTGGTCGTGGTGCCGTCGCCCAGCTGGCCGGTCATGTTGTTGCCGAAGCACCACAGGCTGCCGTCGGTGCGCGAGGCGCAGGTCGAGTAGAAGCCGGCGTTCACTCCGGTCCAGGTGTTCACGGTGCCGACCTGGGCCGGGGTGTTCTGCAGCGTGGTGCTGCCCAGGCCGAGCTGGCCGTAGCCGTTGTCGCCGAAGCACCACAGGGTCTTGTCGGCGCGGGTGGCGCAGGTGTGCGCGTAGCCGGCGGTGACCGCGGACCAGGTGGTGGCGGTGCCGACCTGGGCCGGCGTGGTCGAGTACGCGGTGGCGCCGAGCCCGAGCTGCCCCGCCGAGCTGTCACCCCAGCACCACAGCGTGCCGTCGGTCCGGGTGGCACAGGTGTGCCCGAAGCCGGCCGAGACGCTCGCCCAGCTGGTCGCGGTGCCGACCTGCGACGGCGTGGTGATCGTCCAGGCGGCCGAGCCGGTGCCGACCTGGCCCAGCCGGTTGAAGCCCCAGCACCACAGCGTGCCGTCGGTCTTCACGGCGCAGGTGTGCGCGTCGCCCGCGCTCACCTTGGCCCAGTTGGTCGCGGTGCCGACCTGGGTGGGGACGGTCTTGCCGAGGGTCGTGCCGTCGCCCAGCTGACCCCGGAAGTTGTACCCCCAGCACCACAGCGTGCCGCCGGTCTTCACGGCACACGTGTGGCTGGTGCCGGCCTCGATGCCCGCCCAGTCGGCCGCGGTGCCGATGCGGACGGGCGTGGTCCGGCTCGTCGTGGTGCCGTCGCCGAGCTCGCCGCTGTAGTTGCCGCCCCAGCACCACAGCGTCGCGTCGGTGCGGATCGCGCAGGTCTGCGAGTACCCGGCGCCGACGCTGGCCACCCCGGCAGCGGCCAGGGCATTGGCCGGTCCGGCCGTGGTGGCGATGGCGATGACCGTGCCCGCGATGGCCGTCGCCACCGCGGTGATGACCTTCCTCAAGTCGCTCATGCGCTGCGACGCTAGGATTCCGCGCCCACGCTGAGCAACGCCGCGCTCACGAAACGGGCCCTGTCCTGGCCTTGACCGGGAAAGTTACAGCATTCAATCGGTCCAGATCGCGCGGACCGCGCCGGCAAGTGCCTCCCCCTGGCGCAGGCCGGCCTCGGCGGCGGCGGCGCGGCGGGACGGGTCGAGGGCGTTGGGTCCGATCGCCTCCAGGGCCGCCTCGTCGGGCTCGATGACGAGCCGGCGCGCCGGGGCCACCTTGGCGATCTCGCGGTCGATGAGCGGGCGGGCCAGGCCCGCCATGGGCGCGATGACGAGCAGGGCCTGCGCACCCTCGGCGAGGTCGGCGTTGGTGCCGGAGCGGACGCCGCCGTCCATGTACCGCTTCCCGTCGATGGTGATCGGCGAGAACACGCACGGGACGGCGCAGCTGGCGGCGACGGCGAGCGGGAGGGGTACACCGGAGGAACGGTCGAACACGGCGGGCTTTCCGCCGTCGGTGTCCACCGCGGTGATGCGCAGGTCGGGCGCGGGCCAGTCGGCCACCGGCAGCTGGGCGGTGAGCCGGGCGATGTGCGCCTTCTCGTCCCCGGTCGGCGTCGCCAGGGCCATCTTCCCGATCTCGGCCATGATCTCCTCCCGCGGCCGCGACCGGTCGGCGAGCAGGGCGAACGCGGCCATGGCGGGCGCGATGTCGACGGCCGGGGCGGGTCCGCCGGGCCCCGCGACGGTCTGCGCGGCGACGGCGTCCTCGAGCGGGATCCCGGCGGCCAGGACGGTGCCGACCACCGACCCGGCGGACGTACCGACGATGACGTCCGCGTCACCGACCGTCACCCCACCCCGGGCGAGGCCGGCGAGCACCCCGAACTCCCAGGCGATGCCCGTCATCCCACCGCCACCGAGCACGAGCGCTTTGGTCATTACTGGAAGGTAACCCATGCACTCACCCGGCGGGAGCCCCGCTCGCCCGGACGATTGGACTCATGCCGAAGCGGCGCACCGTCGGCGGTCTCTCCCTGATCGGCCTGGCCCTGGTGGCGGCCACGGTGACCATGTGCAAGGGCGGCGACGACGAGGCGGACGCCAAGCACGGCCCGCGGTGCACCGCCCCGAGCGCCGCGAACCTCAGCGGCCGCACGGTCACGGCGTTCGACCTCGACGGCCGCAAGCTGCGGTGCGCCGACCTGCACGGCGCCACCCTGCAGGAGGCGGCCATCATGAGCACCGACATGTACGGCGCGGACCTCAGCGGCGCGGTCGCCAAGGCCGCCGACCTGAGCCAGGTCAAACTGACCAAGGCCGACCTGGCCGGCGCGGTCCTGCGGGACAGCAGCCTGACCGACGTGGGCCTGGAGCACGCCACCCTGCACGAGGCCGATCTGCGGGCGGTGACGTTCCTGCGCACCGACCTGAACTCGGCGGACCTGACCGACGCCGACCTGACGGGCTCGACGTTCGACTCCTCGAACCTGCGCGGCGCCGACCTGACCGGCGCCAAACTGGCCGGCGTCTCCTGGGTCAACTCGATCTGCCCGGACGGGACGAAGTCCACGGAGGCCACCTGCGACGGCCACATGAAGCCCAAGCCCACCACCTGACGCCGCCCGCCGCTGCGGTCAGCGGCCGCCGGTGACGTCGAGGGTCGTGCCGGTGACGAAGCGGGCGTCCGGGGACAGCAGCCACGCCACTGCCGCCGCCACCTCGTCGGAAGTGCCCGCACGGCCCAGGGGCTGGGTGGGACCCAGGCGGGCCGCGCGGTCCGGGTCGCCGCCCGTCGCGTGGATCTCCGTGTCGATGATGCCCGGGCGGACGCTCGTGACGCGGATGCCGTGGGGCGCCACCTCCAGGGCGAGGCCGCGGGTCAGGGTGTCGACGGCGGCCTTGCTCGCGGCGTAGTCGACGTACTCGCCCGGTGCGCCCAGGACCGCGGCCTTCGACGACAGGTTCACGATCGCCCGGTCCGGGAGGTCGCTGGTGCGCATCCTGGTCACCGCCTCGCGGCAGCACGCGGCCAGGCCGATCACGTTGACGGCCAGCACCCGGGACCAGCGGTCGGCGGTGATCTCGTCGAAGGGGCACTGCTGTTCCAGTACGCCCGCGTTGTTCACCAGGCCGGCCAGCGGGCCCAGCTCGTCGGCCGCCTTGAACAGGGCGCTCACCTGGGACTCGTCCGCCACGTCGCACGGGATCGCGCGCACCGGGCCGGCCGGGGTGTCGAGCTCCGCCACGAGTCCGGCGGCGCGCCCGGCATCGGCGCGGTACCCGAGCACGAGCCCCCGCCCGGCCACCCCGGCCAGGCGGCGGGCGATGGCGGCGCCGATCCCCCGGGTGCCGCCGGTGATGACGTACACCGCTGATGTCTGCATGAGATGAGGACCGTACGGCTTCGGCGGGCCGGCGGCGACAGGCAGAATCACTGAGTGAGTCGCACCATGATGGGCCGGGTCCTCGCGCTGCTCGATGTCGTCGCCGCCGCGGGGGTCACCGACCGGCGGGCGCTCGCCGCGGCCGTCGGGCTCCCGCAGGCGACCGTGAACCGGATCGTGGCCGGCCTCGTGACCGAGCGGCTGCTCGCCGACGAGGCGGGGCGGCTGCGGCTGGGGTTGCGGCTGTTCGAGCTCGGCACCCTCGCGGGGCAGGCGGGCGTGGGGCTGCTGGACGCGGCCGGGCCGTACCTGGTCGACCTGCACCGGGCCTTCGGCTGGACGGCGCAGCTCGCGGTGCTGGACGGGGACGCGGTCACGTACCTGCTCAAGGTCGGCTCGGCCCGCCGCCCCCGGATCGACACCCGGGTCGCGGGGCGCTTCCCGCCGCACTGCACCGGGGCCGGCAAGGCGCTGCTGGCGTTCTCGCCGCCCGAGCTGACCGAGGACCTCCTGGACCGGTCGGCACTCACCGCGCGCACGCCGGCCACGCTGACCTCGCGGGCCCGGCTCGCGGCCGATCTGCGGGCGACCCGGCGCCGGGGGTACTCCGTCGACCGGGAGGAGTTCCAGACCGGCATGATCGGCGTCGCCGCGCCCGTCCGCACGAGCGGGCGCCCCCTCGCGGCGGTGACCCTGGTCGGACCGGCGGCCACGGTCGACGTCCACCGCGCCGCCCACGCCCTGCGACTCGTGGCCGACATGCTCGAGGCGCGCTGCGAGCCGGCCTGACCGGCGAGCGTTCGGTTCAAGACGCGCGGGTGCCCGGCCGCGAAGACTCGACGCATGACCGATGAGGCCTTCACCCCCGCGCTCGGGCGGCTTGCCCCCACGTTCTTCTACGACAGCGTCGTGGCGCTCACGCGGGAGCGCCGGTGGCGGGGACTCGTCGCCCGGCTCGCCGCCCCGAAGGCCGGCGAGGTGGTTGTGGACGTCGGGTGCGGTACCGGATCCCTCGGCCGGTTGTTGTCCACAGTGGAGCCCGCAGCGCGCATCATCGGCGTGGACCCCGATCCGGCGGTGCTCGCCATGGCACGCAGGAAGACCGGGAAGGTCGAGTGGCGCCTCGGCAAGGGGGACGCACTCGACGACATCCTCGGGCCGGGCGAGGCCGACGTCGTGGTGTCCAGCCTCGTGCTGCATCAGTGCCCGATGCCGGTCAAGCGAAGCATCCTGCGGGCCATGGGCGAGGTGTTGCGGCCCGGCGGGCGGCTGGTGATCGCCGACTACGGCCTGCAACGCACGCGCGCCATGCGGCTCGCGTTCCGGACCGTGCAGTTCGCCGACGGCAGGGCCGACACGCAGCCGAACGCCGACGGGGTGGTGCCGGGGCTCATCGCGGAGGCCGGGTTCCGCGACGTGTGCGAGGCCGCCGTCGTGCCCACGGTGACCGGCTCGATCTCGATCTACACGGCGGGCGGGCGCTAGGGGCGGAGCACAGGGAGTACAACCGCGGGGGTCAGACCCATCATCTCGCGCATCTGGCGGGTCAGGTGGGCCTGGTCGGCGAAACCCGCTTCCACGGCCGCCGCCGCGGGGGTCCGGCCGGCGCCCAGGGCCTCGGCGGCGCGGCGCAGGCGGGACCAGACGCGCCACCGGGCCAGGGGCAGGCCGAGCTGCTCGAGGGCCAGCGCGCGCAGGCGTTGCGGCGACAGGCCGACCGCCGCCGCGAGGGCGGGCATGGCGACGGAGGCGTCGCGGAGGAGGTGCATCGCGGTGAGCAGGCGGGGATCGAGTTCGCCCGACGGCTGTACGGCGATGTCGTCCAGCCGCAACGCCCGCGGCGCGAAGGCGGCGATCGAACGGTACCGCTGCCGCAGGGAATCGGCGAAGACGCAGTGCGGGTCGACGAAGAACGTGCGCAGGTCCGGCGCGGCGAGCAGGCGGTGGCGGACCATCGGCGGGACGACCACGGCCGGCGCCCGCACGACCGTCCCGGCGGCGTCGGCCACCGCGACCTCGCCACGCTGGGCGATCGCGATCTGGAAGGCGGCGTGGCGGTGGACGGCGCTGTCGCCCACCGCCCCGCGATAGGCCGCGAAGCCGTCGCCGATCGAGAAGCCGAAACGCATTGTCCAACTATCGCGCACGGTCGTACGATGCCCCGCCGGCGGCGGCCCGCGAACCGGCGCCGAAATGGGGCAAGGCTGGTGGCGGACGGCAAATCGGGCGGCGGTTGGGGCTACCTGCCCGCCCTCGACGGCGTGCGGGCCCTTGCCGTGCTCGCCGTCGTCGTCTTCCACGCGCAGCCGGACTGGCTGCCGGGCGGGTTCCTGGGCGTGGACGCGTTCTTCGTGCTGTCCGGGTTCCTCATCACCGGGCTGCTGCTGCACGAGGTACGGCGCACCGGCGGCGTCGCCCTCGCCGCGTTCTGGGGGCGGCGGGCCCGGCGGCTGCTGCCCGCGCTACTCGTCGTCATCGTCACCGTCGTCGTGGTGAGCCGGGCCGTGCTGCCCGCGCCGGAGGTGTCGGCGCTGCGCTGGGACGCCCTGGCCGCGCTGCTGTACGTGGCCAACTGGCGCATGATCTTCCGCGGCGGCGACTACTTCGCGGCCACCGCCCCGCCCTCGCCGCTGCAGCACACCTGGTCGCTCGGCATCGAGGAGCAGTTCTACCTGCTCTGGCCGCTGCTCGTCATCGCCCTGCTGCGCGCCCGCGAATCCCGGGCCGCGATGCTCACCGCCTGTGCGTCCGGCACGGCGATGTCGGCCTGGCTGTGCGCGCACTGGTACTCCCCCGACCTCGACCCCGGCCGCGCCTACTACGGCACCGACGGCCGCGCGGGCGCCCTGCTGCTGGGCTGCGGCCTCGCCGTCCTGCTCGGCGGCAGGACCAGCGCGCCGCGGAGCCGCACGCTGAGTGTCCTCGCCGCCGGCTGCGCGCTCGCCCTGGCCGCGGCGTGGGCGCTGGTGCACGGCAGCGACGCGTGGCTGTACCACGGCGGCCTCACCGCCTTCGCGCTGGCTGTCACCGTCGTCCTCGCGTACCTCCTCGCGACCCCCGACGGCTGGGGCGCCCGCCTCCTGAGCCTGCCGCCGCTGCCGTGGATCGGGCGCATCTCGTACGGCCTGTACCTCTGGCACTGGCCGCTCCTGCAGTGGCTGACCGGCGAGCGCACCGGCCTGACCGGGCTGCCGCTGTTCGCGCTGCGGATGGCGGCCGCGCTCGCCGTCACCGTCGCCTGCTACTACGCCGTCGAGCTCCCGGCCCGCCGGGTGTTCGCGACGAGGCCCGGCCGAGCGCCCGCCAAGCCGGCCACGTGGCGCACCCTGGTGCCCACCACGACGCTGGTCATCACCGGCGTGGCCGCGCTCGCGATCGGCGTGACCGCGGCCCCGACCGTCGCCGCCGACGTGCCGTCCGACGGCCCGGCCGACGCCCCGCTCGTCCAGGCCGGCGCCTCGGGCCCGCCCCCGAGCGCGGCCGCGGGCGCCGCGATGGCCAGGCCGGGCCGCAAGCCGGGCGCGGATCCGCGGGTCGTCTTCCTCGGGGACTCGGTGGCGTGGACGATCGCGGCGTACCTCCCGGCCCACCCCGGCCTGTCCGTGGCCAACCGCGCGATCCAGGGCTGCGGCATCGCCCGCCTGCCCGACATCCGCTACATCGGCAGCGCGCACACCAACTACCCCGGCTGCGACCAGTGGGACGCGAAGTGGCGCGCGAACATCCCCGCCGACGACCCGGACGTCTCGGTGATCCTGCTCAACCGCTGGGAGCTGATGGACCGCAAACTGGACGGGCGCTACCAGCATGTCGGAGAAGACCCCTTCGACGTGTACCTCACGAAGGAACTCAGCCTCGCCATCGACATCGCCGCCGGGAACGGGGCGCGGGTCGTGCTGCTCGACGCGGCGTACACGCACCGCGCCGAACGCCCCGACGGCGGCCTGTGGCCCGAGGACACCCCCGAGCGCGTGGACGCCTGGAACACCCTGCTGGGCGAGGTGGCCGCCGCGCATCCCAGGCACCCGCTCGTCCTGGACCTGAAGAAGGTGGTCTGCCCGGCGGGCGTCTTCACCTGGAACGTCAACGGCCTGAAGGTCCGCAGCGACGGCCTGCACTTCACCCCGGACGGCGTCAAACAGGTCATCGCCCCGTGGCTCCTGCCGCAACTGCGCACGCTCGCGACGGGCGCCTGACTCAGGGCAGCGCGCGCCGGATCGCCGCGGCGGCAACGGTTTCCGCGGCACGCCACTGCGTCTCGCCGGCCACCCCCGGACAGGCGGTCGTCGGCGCGGGGCCGCTCTCCATCGCCGGCATCGCTGCCGATCGTACGAGAGCGGCACCACAGGCAGTATCGGTTCGCCTACCGTCGATCACTGACCGATCGGGCGACCCCGAACGGGCGGGTCGGGACACACTCAGACGCGGGCCAGGTTCGCGGCCGACATCGCCTCGCGGAGGCGCTGCTCGGCCTCCATGCTGAGCGAGCTCTGCAGCAGCCGGCCGCCGAGGTCGTACGGGGCCATCTCGGCCACGACCTTGTCCACGGTGACCTGGTCGACCAGCAGGAACAGGGCGGCCGAGCCGGGTTCCAGGGTCTTGCCGATGTCCTTCATGAACTTGTCGTCGACGCCGGTGTCGGTGAACTTGCCGGCCACCCCACCCGCGGCCGCACCGACCGCCATGCCCAGGAACGGGGCCAGGAACAGCAGGCCGATGAGGCCGCCCCACAGCGCGCCGCCGGCCGCACCGGCGCCGGCGTTGCTCGTGGCCTGGTGGAGCCGGACCTTGCCGCCGGGGCCGGCCTCGACCACGGCCGCGTCGCGCACGGCGATGATGCCCTTGCGCTGCAGCTCGATGATCTTGTCCCGGGCCATGTTCGCGGTGGCCACGTCGCGGTAGCCGATCGCCACGAGATCGCTCATGGTGTCTCCTCCTGCTCGTCGCTCGCGTGCGTTGCCCTGCAACCGTCGGCGACGAGGCCGCGGACCGCCTCGCCCGCGGCGAATGAGGCCCGCCCGAAAACCAGTAGCCACTTGCCCTCTTGTTCGCGCACGAGGGGCGCTAGTAACGTCACTGGCCGTGAGCGTTGTCGAACGAAACAACGTCAGGCTGCTCGGACCCGAGACCGCCCCAGCCTTGGTCTTCTCACATGGCTTCGGCTGCGACCAGAACATGTGGCGGTTCGTCGCACCGCGCTTCGCCGACGATCATCGCGTGGTCCTGTTCGACCACGTCGGGGCGGGCAACTCCGATCTCTCCGCCTACAACCCGCAGCGGTACTCCACGCTGTCCGGCTACGCCGAAGATCTGCTGGAGGTCCTCCGCGCGCTCGACCTGCGCGGCGTGGTCTTCGTCGGGCACTCGGTGAGCGCGATGATCGGGCTGCTGGCCTCGATCGCCGAGCCGGACCGGTTCTCCAAGCTCGTGCTCGTCGGGCCGTCCCCGCGGTACATCGACGACGACGGCTACTACGGCGGGTTCAGCGCCGGCGAGATCGACGAGCTGCTGGACAGCCTCGACAGCAACTATCTGGGCTGGTCGGCCGCGATGGCCCCGGTCATCATGGGCAACGCCGAGCGCCCCGAGCTCGGCGAGGAGCTGACCAACAGCTTCTGCCGCACCGATCCGGCCATCGCGCGGCAGTTCGCCGAGGTCACGTTCCGCTCCGACAATCGCGCGGACCTGGGCAAGGTGACGGTACCGACGCTGATTCTGCAGTGTTCGGAGGACGTCATCGCGCCGCGGGAGGTGGGCGCGTACACCAACGCGAACATCTCCGGCAGCCGGCTGCTCGTGCTCGACGCGACCGGCCACTGCCCCAACCTCAGTGCACCCGACGAGACCTACGAGGCCATCAGCGGCTTCCTGCGGACGGGCTGAGGCGTGGCGGAGCCGCTGCCCGAGGAGAACGCCGAGGATCTCTACGACAGCGCCCCGTGCGGATACCTCACGCTGCTGCCGGACGGCACGATCGTGCGCGCCAACCGGACGTTCCTGCGGTGGACCGGGTACCGCCGCGACCAGCTGACCGGCCGCCGGGTGCACGAGATCTACGCGACCGGCAGCCGGATCTGGCACGAGACGCACCTCGCCCCGCTGCTGCACATGCAGGGCGAGGTGCGCGAGGCGGCGGCCGAGTTCCGCAACGCGGACGGCACCCGCCTCGACGCGTTCGTCAACGCGGTGCTGCGCGCCGGTCCGGCCGGCAGCCAGGCCATGGTGCGCATGACGATCTTCGACGCCAAGGAGCGGCGGACGTACGAGCGGGAACTGCTGGCTGAGCGCCGCAGCGCCGAACGCAACGCGACCCGCATCCGGCTGCTGCAGGAGATGGTCGTGCGCTGCGCGGCGATCGAGCGGGCCGAGGAGATCGTGGCGCCGATCGTGCGGGTCGGCGAGGAGGCGTTCGCCGCGTCCGGCACGCGGGTCTGGCTGCTGGAGCCGGCCGAGGCCGCGCTGCGCCCGCTCGACCTCGCCGACGAGCTGATCTCGCTGGACGACCCGGCGCCGGAGGCCAGGGCCGCGGCGCTGATCGACGTCGTGCGGCACGCCGAGAACGACGGCGGGCTGCGGCTCGTCACGCCGCTGCTGGCCGACCAGCGGGTGCTCGGGGTGGTGTCGTTCGTGTTCTCCCCGGACCGCCCGGCCGGCGCCGACCTGGAGCTGGCCCGGCCGCGCGCGTTCGGCGAGGACGAGGTCGAGCTGATGCGTACCGTCGGGCGCCAGGCCGGCCAGGCGCTCGACCGCATCCGGCTGCTGGAGGAGACGAACCGGCGGGCGTGGCAGTCGGGCTTCCTGGCCCGGCTCAGCCGCGACCTCGACGAGACCGTCGGCTTCACCAGCCGCGCGCGGCGCCTCGTCGAGCTGCTCGTGCCCGACGTCGCCGGCTACGCCCAGATCGACCTCGACGCGGTCGGCGACCCCGCGGGCGCGCCCGGCTGGCAGGCCTCCGCGCCGAGCCGCCCGTGCGGCTGGACGATCCCGAACGACGTGCTCGCCTCGGTGCACGCGGCCGGGCGGGCGGGGGCGCTGGCGGCGGTACCGCTGATCACGGCCGACGGCGAGCGCGCGATGGTGCTGCCGCTGCGGGCCCGCAACACCGTGCTCGGCACGCTGCTGCTGGCCGGGCGGCACGTGGCCGGGGCCGGGGACGTCGGGCCGGACTTCCTGGCCGACCTCGCCGACCGGGCCGGGCTGTCGCTGGACAACGCGCGCCTGGCCGAGCGGGACCGGGAGGTGGCGCACACCCTGCAGCGCGCCATGCTCAGCGGGGAGTGGCCGGCGGATCCGCGGTACCACGTGGTCACCGCCTACCGCCCCGCCGTGCACTCGCTGGAGGTCGGCGGCGACTGGTACGACGTGTTCGCCACGTCCACCGAGAGCGTCGGCATCGTCGTCGGCGACGTCGTCGGCCGGGGCCTGCGCGCGGCCAGCGCCATGGGCCAGCTGCGCAGCGCCGTCCGCGCGCTCGCCACGGCCCACGACGGACCGGCCGCGGTGCTGCGGCACATGGACGACTTCGTGTCGCACTTCGCGGCCGGGCAGATGACCACCCTCGCGTACGCCGAACTCGCCCTCGACTCCGGCGAGCTGCGCTACGCCTGCGCCGGCCACCCGCCGCCGCTGCTCGTCCAGCCCGGCGGCGTGCCGAGCTACCTGTGGGACGCCCGTTCCGGCCCGCTCGGCGCGACCTCGGCCGGTCGCGTGCGCAGCGAGGCGCGGTTGGTCGTGCCGCGGGGGTCGAGGCTCATGCTGTACACCGACGGGTTGGTTGAACGAAGAGGCGAGCGGTTCCATCACGGGCTGGATCGGCTCGCGCAGGCCGCCGCCGAGCATTGGCAGACGCCGCTCGGGTCGCTCGCCGGGGAGCTCAGCGACGCGATGCTGCCGGGCGGCGGCGGGCACGACGACATGTGCCTGCTCGCCCTGGACTTCTCCGACGCGCCCCCGTTCCGCGCCGACGTGCCCGCGCGGATGCAGGCCCTCGCGGGATTCCGGGCCGCGCTCGACTTCTGGCTCGGCAACCAGGGCGTGGACGACTACGACCGCTTCGGCGTGGTCCTGGCGACGGCGGAGGCGGTGGCGAACGCGATCGAGCACGGGTACGCCCTCGACGACGCCCGCACCGTCGGCATCCTGGCCCAGGTCGACGGCGACATGGTCGCGGTCCGCGTGAGCGACACCGGCCAGTGGCGCCCGCCGCGCACGGCCCTGCACCGCGGCCGCGGCCTCGCCCTGATCGGGCGCCTCATGGACGAACTCGTGATCGACCGCGGCACGGGCGGCACCACGGTCCTCATGCGCCGCCGCACCGGGACCGGAAGGCGTTGAGATGGACGGCGAGCGCCAGGTCAAGGTGTACTCCACGGGCGGCTGCGAGGTCGTCCAGCTCATCGGCGAGATCGACCACGCCACCGCCCCCCTCGTGGAGCGCGACGTCCTCGTGAGCGTCCGCGCCGCGACCGGCGTCGTCGTCGACCTGACCGAGACCACGTTCCTCGACAGTGCGGGGTTGTTGTGCCTGGACCGCGTGGTGACCGCCTTCAGCGACCGCGGCGCCCCGGTCCGGGTGGCGGCCCCGGCCGACGGGATGGTGCGCTTCACCCTGGACCTGATCGGCTTCCTGCCCGACCTGATGTCGGAGGACGTCGACTCCGCGGTCGCCGCCATGACCAAATAGCCGTCGCAACCGGCCCCGGCCGGCCGCGCGGCACGGGCTGTGGCGCGCCTGGCCCTCGCTGCTCGGTGCGTTCGTGGCCACGGCCGCGGCGAGCGCCGCCGCGTGGTACGCGCTCTACAACGTGACGATCGGCTTCTGACCCACAAGTCTCAGGTGGGCCTGCTGTCATCCGATTGGGGCTGATGTAGTCCGCCGTTCGGGGGGAGCAGCACCGTGAGTGTCGGGTCCGCGTTTCGGAATGTGTCGGTCGCGTGGAAACTGCGCATTGTCGCCGTGGTGGTGTGTGCGCTGCTGGCCACGGTGGGGCTGATCGGGTTGCTGTATCTGGGCAACAGTCAGGACCGGCTGGACTCGTTGTACAACCGGAATCTGCAGTCGGTGCACATGCTCGACGGGGTGTCGTCGGACTACCTCAACGTCCGGTTCCAGGTGCGGGGGCTGGCGCTCGCGCAGAGCGACGAGGACGCCGACGCGGCCGAGGGGAAGGTCGGCGACGCCGTGCGGGGGCTGAGCGCGAGCTGGCAGGCGTTCGCGGCCAAGAACACCGACGCGGCCAACCGGGCCGACCGGGCCACGTTCGAGGCGGCGTGGACGGACTACCAGAAGGTGCTCAACAACAAGTCGGTGCCGGCGGCGCGGGCGAAGAACTACGCGGAGTACAACCGGATCAGCAAGGAGGAGGTCGAACCGATCGCGCAGCGGCTGGGCGGGGCGATCGACAGCCTCGTGGCGCGGCAGAACGCGGCGGCCAAGCAGGCGCTGCAGGATTCCACCGACGATTACGGTACGGCCAGGCTCCTCCTGCTCGTCCTGACGCTCGTCGCCATCGTGGTCACGTTCGGCATGGTCACGCTCGTCGTGCGGGCGATCTCGAAGCCGCTGCGCACCACCGTCACCGTGCTGACCGGGCTCGCCCAGGGGCGGCTCGACCAGCGGTTGCCGGTCAACAGCACCGACGAGGTGGGCCGGATGGGCACCGCGCTCAACGCCGCGCTGGATCGGTTGAGCGAGACCGTGCGTACCGTCGTCGAGTCCACCCACCAGCTCGCCAACGCGTCGAACCAGATCAGCGGCGCCTCGCAGAGCCTCTCGCAGGCCGCCACCGAGCAGGCCGCGAGCGTCGAGGAGACCACGGCGAGCATGGAGCAGATGACCGCCAGCATCAGCCAGAACAGCGACAACGCCACCACCACCGAGCAGATCGCGTCGCAGACGGCGGGCGAGGCGGACCAGGGCGGGGACGCGGTGCAGCGGACCGTGGACGCGATGAAGCAGATCACCAGCAAGATCAGCATCATCGACGACATCGCGTTCCAGACGAACATGCTGGCGCTCAACGCGACGATCGAGGCGGCGCGGGCGGGCGAGCACGGCAAGGGGTTCGCGGTCGTCGCGTCGGAGGTGGGCAAGCTCGCCGAGCGCAGCCAGGTCGCGGCGCAGGAGATCAGCGAGCTGGCGGCGGGCAGCGTGCAGACGGCGGAGCGGGCCGGGAGCCTGCTCGGCGAGATCATCCCGAGCATCACCCGCACGTCCGACCTGGTGCAGGAGATCGCGGCGGCCAGCAGTGAGCAGGCGACCGGGGTGCGGCAGATCAACATCGCGATGACCCAGATCGGGAAGGTGACCGAGCAGACCGCGTCCTCCAGCGAGGAGCTGGCCGCGACGGCCGAGGAGATGGCCGCGCAGACGCATCAGCTGCAGGACATGATGACGTTCTTCGTCACCGACGCGGGCGGTGCGGGACGGTCCGCGGCGGCGGCCCTGCCCGCCGGCTTCGACCGGGGCGCCCACCGCCACAACGGCGGCGGGCGGCCTCAGCGCCCGGCGCCCGCGCTGGTTTCCGCGGGAGCGGGCCGCCCGTCGGAGAACGACATCGACGAGAGCAAGTTCGACCGGTTCTGAGCGATCAGGCCGATGCGGGAAGAGCGATCCGGTCGCGGGCGATGTGCTGGGCGACGAGCGCGTCGATGTCGAGGATCAGCGCGATGTCGCCGTTGCCCAGGATCGTCGAGCCGCCGATGCAGCGCACCTCCTGGAACAGCTTGCCCAGCGGCTTGATGACCGTCTGCGACTGACCCAGCAGGTGGTCGACCACGACCCCGGCGCGCTGCCCGGCGTGCTCGACCACGACCACGCTCTGCCGGCGCGGGGCCCGCCCGCCCAGCGCGAACACGTCGCGGAGCCGGACGAACGGCAGCGCCTGGCCGCGCAGGTGCATGAACGAGCGGCCGCCCGCCTCGAGCGGCAGCTCCACGCACTCGATGACCCGGTCCAGGGGCACGATGAAGTGGGTGTCACCGGCGCCGACCAGGAAGCCGTCGATGATGGCCAGGGTCAGTGGCAGCCGGATCTGCATGAGGGTGCCCGCCCCCGGCGTGGTCTGCACGTCGATGCCGCCGCGCAGGGCCGTCACCGCGCCGCGCACGACGTCCATGCCGACGCCGCGGCCGGACAGGTTCGACACGGTGTCGGCGGTCGAGAAGCCGGGTTCGAAGATCAGGGAGTACACCTCGGGGTCACTGAGACTCTCGCCGCGGGCCACCAGGCCGCGCTCGATCGCCTTGGCCAGGATCCGGTCGCGGTTGAGCCCGCGGCCGTCGTCGGAGATCTCGATGACGATGCTGCCGGCGTCGTGGAAGGCGTTGAGCGCGAGGCGGCCCCGCGGCGGCTTGCCGGCCCGCTCCCGCTCGTCCGGCGGCTCGATGCCGTGGTCGAGGGCGTTGCGCACCAGGTGCAGCAGCGGGTCGCCGATCCGCTCCACGAGGGCCTTGTCCATCTCCGCGTCGCCGCCGGTGATGACGAGGTCGACCTCCTTGCCCAGCTCCATCGACACGTCGCGGACGACCCGCTCGAAGCGGCGCAGGGTGGTGCCGATGGGGACCATGCGCAGCGAGAGGGCGGTGTGCCGGACCTCCTCGACCAGCCGCAGCACCTGCGACTGCTCGTCGGAGAAGGCCACCCCGGACTGGGCGATGACCAGCTCGCCGACCAGGTCGATGAGCCGGTCGAGGCGGGAGGCGAAGACCCGGATCGTCTGGTTGTCCTGCTGGCGGCTCTCGGCGGTCTTGCGCTGCCTGTTGAGCGCCGCCTCCACCACCGGCTGCTGGACGATCCGCTCCTCGACCAGGATCTCGCCGAGCGGCCGGCCGGCCGACTCCCCCGCGTGCTGCTTGGCCAGGGCCGTCTCCAGCTCGCGGTCGGTGACCACGCCGCCCTGGCGCAGCAGGTCACCGAGCCGGTCGTACTCCGGCAGCGCGTCGATGAGCTCCGCCGCCTCGCCCGAGGGCATGATGCGGATGGTGCTGTCGTCGCGCACGAACTCGAAGACGCTCTCGATGTCGGCCTTGCTCGCCTCGCCGGCGAACTCCAGGTCGAAGCCGAGGTAGCAGACCTCCGGATCGGCCTCGTCGGCCCGCGGCAGCGCGTCGGTGCGGGTGATCAGGCGCTGGATCGTGCCCATCGTGGCGAGGTACCGCAGAAACGACAGCGGATCCATCCCGTTGCGCAGGCATTCGGGCCCGAACCAGATGCTCAGCAGCCAGATCCGCGAAGCCGGCTCGGGCGAGGACGCCCCGGAGAACGGCGCCAGCGCCGCCAGCAGCCGCGCGCTGACCTCCTGCTCGGCCGGCGTCGGCTCGTCGCGCCCGGCGGCCACCGCGTCGACCAGCACCGAGATGTGGTCGGTGCACGGCAGCAGCGCGCTGACCAGCCCGGCGCTCACCTGCAGCCGCCCGGCGCGCAGGTCGTCCAGCACCGACTCCAGCACGTGCGTGAACGACACCAGATGGCTCAGCCCGAACAGCCCGGCCGAGCCTTTCATGGTGTGCATCGCGCGGAACAGCCCGTTGACCGCCCCGGGCGCGTCCGGCGTGGACTCCAGCTCGAGCAGCCCCTCCTCGAAGTCCTGGACCAGTTCCCGCGCCTCGGTGATGAACGTGTCGAGCGCGTCCCGGAAGTCGTTCACGAGACCGCCTCCAGGTCGCTGTCCAGCCAGGCCAGGGCGAGCACGTCCCGCACGGCCGGGCTGTGGCCGGTCAGCCGCAGCCGCACGTCCCGCCGCCGCGCCTCCTGCCGCGCGAGCAGCAGCAGCTGCAGCCCGGTGGTGTCCATGTCGGTGACCCCGGCCAGCGAGAGCTCCAGGTCCGGCCCCTCCCCGAGGAACCGCAGCACCCGCTCGTGCTGCTCGGCCGCCCAGGGAATGGTCAGCTCCCCGTCAAGCTCCAGACGGGCGGTCACGGCGCCACCTCCGCAAGCTCCGGCGTCGCCGCGACAAAGCTGAGCCGATGGTGAGCGGCCCCTACGCTCCGCTCCGGGCCGCTCACGGCGCCACCTCCGCAAGCTCCGGCGTCGCCGCGACAAAGCTGAGCCGATGGTGAGCGGCCCCTGCACTCCGCTTCGGGCCGCTCACGGCGCGATCAGTTTCGATACGGCGGCGAGCATCTGGGCGGGCTGGAACGGCTTGGTCACCCAGGCCTTCGCGCCGGCCGCCTGGGCCTGCCGCTTCTTCTCCTCCTGCGACTCCGTGGTCAGCATGATGATCGGCGTGAACCGGTGCTCCGGCTGCTTGCGGATCTCGCCGACCAGCGTGATGCCGTCCATGTTCGGCATGTTCACGTCGGAGATCACCAGGTGGACCCGCTTGCCGCCGAGCTTGCGCAGCGCGTCCTGGCCGTCGACGGCGTCGATGACCTCGTACCCGGCGCCCTTGAGCGCGATCGCCACGACCTGGCGCACCGAGGCCGAGTCGTCGACGATCAGCACGGTCTTGGACATTGCCGCCTCCTAGAAGAACGTGATCTCCGACGTGGGAGCCTCGGTCACCGCGCCCGAGCGGTGGGCCTGCAGCTCGCCCTGCATGGTGTACGTGCGCTCGAGCTCCTCCAGCAGCCGGCGCGCCTGCGGCCCGGTGTCGGGGGCGTCGGCGACGTGCCGCGGCAGGAGCTTGATGTTGTCCTCCAGGTGCTGCAGCACCTGGCCGACCCGGTCCTGGAACTGCAGGTTCACGATCGCCTCGGAGATGGTGCCGCGGATGTCCACGGCCGCCCGCTCCAGCCGCTGGGACGACTCCCGGGACCGGTTCACCACGTCCTGCAGGTCGTCGATGACCTCCTGGACGTCGTCGTTGGCCCGGGCCACCGCGACGCTCTCCCGCTCGGCGTCGCCCTCGGCCCCGGCCAGCACCGACTCGATCGCCGCGCCGATCCCGGCCACCTTCTGCGCCATCTGCTCGCTGGTCTGCAGCGAGCGGTCGGCCAGCCGCCGTACCTCCATCGCCACCACCCCGAAGCCCGCCCCCGCCGCACCGACGCGGGCCGCCTCGATCGAGGCGTTGAGGGCGAGCAGGTTCGTCTGCGCGGCGATCTGCGCGACGTCGGCCGTCATCTGCTTGAGCTCGTCGTTGAACCCGGCCAGCCCGGCCAGGTCGTGCACGGCCTGCCGCTTGGCCCGCATCGCGCTGTCGAGGGTGTGGACCACGCCGCCGAGGCGCTCGCGGCCCCGGTCGAACGTGCCCGCGCCCCCGCCCTGCGGCCCCAGCGCGCCGGCCGAGGACGCCAGCACCGCGTCCACGTCGTCGACGATCTGGCTGAACTGCTGGGTGACCGCGCTGATCCCGGACTCCATCTGGGCCCGGGAGGACTCGATCTGGGCCGACCACACGGGCGCCACCTCGTCGGCGAACGCGCCCACGCCGCGCCGGAACGCGTCCGGCGGCGCCGCCTCGGTCACCTCGACGGCCGGACGGCGCCGGCCCAGCCAGAAGCCGAGCGCGAGCCCGGCCAGCAGGGCCGCGATGACGTACAGGACCTCAGCCATGGTTGCGGATCACCTCTGCAATCGCGGGGAGGGGCACCTCGCGCTCGACCGCCCCGAGCGCCACCGCCTCCTTGGGCATGCCGTGCACCACGCACGTCGCCTCGTCCTGGGCGACGGTGGCGGCCCCGGCCCGGCGCATCTCCAGCAGGCCCCGGGCGCCGTCGTCGCCCATGCCGGTCATGATGACGCCGAGCGCGTGCCCGCCGGCCGCCTTCGCCACCGAGCGGAAGAGCACGTCGACCGACGGGCGGTGCCGGTTGACGGGCGGGCCGTCGAAGACGCGGACGCGGTACCCCGAAGGATCGGACACCACCTCCAGGTGCCGCCCGCCCGGCGCGACCAGCACGAGCCCGTCGCGGACCCGGTCGCCGTCGGCCGCCTCGCGCACCTCGACCGCGCACAGCCGGTTCATCCGCTCGGCGAACGCGGCGGTGAACTTCTCGGGCATGTGCTGCACCACGACCACCGCCGGCGAGCGGGCCGGCAGCACGGTCAGCACGCGCTCCAGGGCCTGGGTGCCGCCGGTGGACGTGCCGATCGCCACCACCCGGCGCTCCTGCGGGCCGGCGGTGCGGGCCGGCTCGGGCAGCCGCGCGGTGGGGCGCTCGATGCGGCGCACCCGGCCCGCGGCGGCCGCGCGCACCGCCGGCACGATCTGGGCGCTGTCGTCCTCGAGGTACCGTTTCAGCCCGCTCGTCGGCTTCGCGACCGCCGCCACCGCGCCCGCGGCGAGCGCGTCGAGCCCCGCCCGCGCGCCCGAGCCGACCAGCGACGAGCACACCACGATCGGCGTCGGCCGGGTCGCCATCACCTGCTTGACGAACGTCAGCCCGTCCATCTTGGGCATCTCGATGTCGACCACGATGACGTCGGGCCAGGCGCGCCGCATCTGCGCCATGGCGAGCACCGGGTCGGCCGCGGTGCCGATCACCTCGATGCCGGGCGCGGCGCCGAGGACCGCGGACAGCACCTGCCGCACGACCGCCGAGTCGTCCACGATGAGCGTTCTGATGCTCACGAGGCCACGTCCAGGTCGCCGCGGGCGTTGCGGCGCAGCCAGACGTCGCCGGTGTCCAGATCGAAACGCAAAAATCTCGCTCCGGTACCGCCTGTGTCCCGCACCAGCACCGCGAAGCCGTACCGGTCCAGCAGTGTGAGCGCGGCCCGGACGTTGGCCGCGGCGACCTTCCCGCCGGAGGTCTGGGCGGCGCCTCCGAAGACCTTCGCCCGGTACTGCCCCGGCTCCGTCCCGGTCCGCGCGAGCTCGGCCCGGAACAGCGCGAACGCGCCGTCCGCGAACCGCCCGTCACCGCGCCCGGGCGAGGCGAACCGTCCGTCGCCGCGGCCGGGCGAGGCGAGCCGCCCGTCGCCGCGGCCCGGGAGCATGAAGTGGCACATGCCCCCGATCCGTAGCGCCGGGTGCCACAGGCAGACGGCGACGCACGAGCCGAGCAGCGTGGAGATCCGGGTGCCGGCCGCGCCGAAGTGGAACCCGCCCGGGTAGAGGAAGACGTCGTCAGTCACGGGTGCCCGCCGGGAGCCGGTAGATCGACGGGCGGACCATGCGCAGCCGCGACGGGATGCCGTTGAGCGTCTCGGACAGGCTGATGATGAGGTGGCCCTCGGGGTACAACATGTGCTGCAGTCTCTGCACCAGCGCCGCCTTGGTCGGCGGGTCGAAGTAGATCATCACGTTGCGCAGCAGGATCACGTCGAACAGGCCCAGGTCGCGCAGGTCGTCGAGCAGGTTGGCGTGGTGGAACGCGACCCGCTCGCGCAGGGTGGAGCCGGCCGCCATCAGCCCGGCGTACTCGTCCCGCCCCTTCAGCCAGTACTTCCGCAGCAGTTCCCGGGGAATGCGGGCGGCCGATTCGAGCGGATAGAGCCCCCGCCGCGCCCCCTCGACGATCCGGGTCGACACGTCGGTGCCGAGGATCTCCCACGCCGTGGCCGGGGACTTCTCCAGCAGCACCATCGCCGCGGTGTAGGCCTCCTCGCCGCTGGAGCTGGCCGCGCTCCACAGCCGGAACATCCGCCCCGGCCGGTGCGCGGGGACGATCACCTCGCGCAGGTAGTCGAAGTGCTGCGGCTCGCGGAAGAAGGACGTCTCGTTCGTCGTCAGCAGGTCGATGGCGTGCTTGAGCTCGCGGCCGTCGGGCTCGCGCAGCAGGCGCACGTAGTCGGCGTACCCCCGCACCCCCAGCTGGCGCAGCCGCTTGCTGAGCCGCCCCATGACGAGCGTCTCCTTGCCGGGCTGGAGCCGGATGCCGGTACGCTGATGCAGCAGCGCACTGATCGCCGCGAAGTCCGCGCCGGTGATCTCCGGCGGCGCCTCGAGCGAGCCGGTCACGGCGCCTCGGCGCCCGGGTCCTGCAGCGCCGCCACATCGGCCGGCGACACGATCCGCTCCAGGTCGAGCACGATGATGAAGTCGGCCTCGCGCCGGGCCATGCCGCTGATGTACTCGGGCTGGATCCCGGTCCCGAACGTCGGCGGCGGCTCGACGTCCCCCGGCCCGAAGCTCACCACCTTGTTCACCATGTCGACGAGGATCCCGACGTGCTGGCCGTCCTCGGCGGCACCGCTGTGCACGATGATGACGCTGGTGCGCCTGGCGACCGGCGTGGCACCCTGCCCGAATCGGATCCCCAGGTCCACCACGGGCACCGCCCGCCCCCGCAGGTTGATCACGCCCCGCACGAACTCGGGCGCCATCGGCACGGCGGTGAGCGCCCGATACTCGATGATCTCGATGACGTGGAAGATGTCGAGCGCGTACGCCTCGCCGTGCAGCGTGAACGTGAGGTACCGGCCGGCCTCGAGCCCGCCGGGGTGGTGCGCGTCCGCTGCGGCGCTCTGGGTGATGCTCACCGGTCTGCCCGTTCTGTGCGACGACCCCCTCGTACCTTCGGCTGATCGGCGCGGCGGCCCCGGTCTGTAGCGTTTCGGCCGCCCCGCCTACCGCGGGCCGGGCACGCCGGCCTACCGCGGGCCCGGCACGTCCACCTACCGCGGGCCCGGCACGTCGACCTACCGCGGGCCCGGCACGTCGACCTACCGCGGGCCCGGCACGCCGGCCTACCGCGGGCCCGGCACGTCGACGTCGATCGCGAGCAGCCGGCCGGAGCCGGGGGTGACCATCTCGGCCGCCGTCATCCCCTGCCATTCGGCTGCGGTGACGTAGAGGGTGGAGCCGCCGAGCGCGCACGCGAAGCCGCCCCGGTCCAGTTCGACGGTCTGCAGCACCTCCCCGCCCTCGGCGACGCGGACGCAGCACTTGTGGGGGACGTCGGCGTACCAGACGGCCCCTTCGGTGTCGACGCAGATGCCGTCGGGCACGCCGTCGCCGAGGTCGGCCCAGACCCGCCGGCCGGCCAGGGTCCCGTCGGCGGCGATGTCGAAGGCCAGGAGCTGGTGCCCGTAGGAGTCCGCGACGATCAGGGTGGAGTCGTCGGGGGTGACCAGCATGCCGTTGGGGAAGGCGATGTCGTCGGCGACCGGGCGTACGACACCGTCCGGCGCGACCAGGCTGACCGCTCCCGGGGCGAAGTCGGCCCCGGCCACCGGGTCGAAGCCGGCCCCGTTGACGTAGAGGTTGCCCCGCCCGTCGGCCGCGATGTCGTTCCATCCGGCCCGCCCGAGCTCGGCGTGGGTGGCCAGGGTCCCGTCGGGCGCCACCCGCAGCAGCCGCCCGCGCGGCGAGTCGACCGCCACGAGCGTCCCGTCCGGCAGGAACGCGATGCACAGCGGCAGCGACTCGACCCGCGCGACCACCGCGCCGGCCCCGTCCAGCACCTCGCCCGCGGACCAGTCGCAGAAGTACAGCCTGCCGTCGTGCCAGCGCGGCGACTCGACCAGCCCGCGCCCGTCCACCAGCGTCCGCAGCTCACCCATCGCGTCTCCCCATCTCGCCGTCGTCGTGGCCATCGTCCCCTATACGAACGGCGACGCCGCCGGATCGACACCGGCGTACCGTCGAACGATGAGACTCGGGGACGTCGAGGTCGTACCGGTGCTCGAATGGGAGGGCGACCTGGGCCCCGCGCGGGTCGTGATCCCGGACAGCCCGGCCGAGCTGTGGCGGGAGAACGAGGACTGGCTCGCCCCGGACTACTGGACCCCGGCGACGGACGGGTACCACGCGGTGCTGCGAACCTGGCTCCTGCGCAGCGCGGGCCGCGTGATCCTGGTCGACACCGGCGTCGGCAACGACCGGGACCGGCCGCAGTTCCCGCTGTTCTCGGGCCTGCACACGGACTTCCTGAGCCGGCTCGCGGCCGCCGGGGTGCGACCCGGGGACGTCGACGTCGTGGTGAACACCCACATCCACATCGACCACGTCGGCTGGAACACCCACCTGGCCGGCGGCGAGTGGGTCCCGACCTTCCCGAACGCGACCTACCTCATCCCGAGGGTCGACCAGGAGTACTACGCGCACGAGGAGCGCGGCGCGAACATCTACGCCGACAGCATCGCCCCGGTCCTGAGCCAGGCGCTGCTGTGGGAGGACGCCCACCGCATCGACGCCGGCCTCACCCTGGAGCCGGCCCCCGGCCACACGCCCGGCGCGTCGCTGGTGCGCCTGGCGTCCGGCGCGGACCGCGCGGTCTTCGTGGGCGACCTGCTGCACAGCCCGGTGCAGATCCTGCGGCCGCGGTACAGCAGCTGCTTCGACGAGAACCCGCGGCAGGCCGCCGCGACGCGGCGCCGGGTGCTGGAGCGCGCCGCCGACGAGCGCGAGCTGGTGATCCCGGCCCACTTCGCCGGGCACCCGGCGGCGGAGGTCAGCCGCGCGGGCGCGGGGTTCGCGATCAGCCGCTGGGCCTGACCCGCCGGGCCAGCAGGAACCCGGCCGCCGCGCCGACCAGGGCCGGCCCGCCGTGCACGTCGCTGATGACGAGCAGGGCCAGCCCGGCGAGCAGGCTGACCACGGCGACGACCCGCTGCCACGGCCGCCCGAGCACGAGGGCGGCCGCGGCCAGGGCGGCGCCGAGACCGAAGTCGAAGAGCGAGGTACCGGCGCCGACGGGTTGCGCGTAGAGCGCCCACAGCCCGCCGAGCACCTGGACGACGGCGACGAGGGCGATCCACCGGGCGGTCCCCCACAGCCGCTCGGCAAACGTCCCCAGCACGGCCAGCGCGACGAGGTTGAACACCGCGCCCGACCACCCCGAGTCCTGCACCAGCGCCGAGGTGACCAGCCGCCACACCTCGCCGCCGGCGACGAGGGACCGGTCGCGGCGCAGTGTCTCGAACAGCCCCGGCGCGACGGTCAGCTGCAGCAGCGTGAACACCGCGATCACCGCGAACAGCGCGATGGTCGCGACCGGCACCCGCCGCACGGCCCGCACCCGGGGCCCGGCCACGCCGGCGGCCACCAGCAGCACCAGGTACAGGACGACGATCACGGTGATCACCCTACTGCCGGCACCGGCTTCGCGCGCCCGAGCGGACGGCGGGGGCGCGCCTGCTGGGCGCCGCGGACCAGCAGGAAGACGCCCAGGACGACCTCGAACAGGCCGCCCGGGATGGACAGGGCCAGGCCGACCGGCACGCCGAGCAGCTCGCCGACGGTGCCCGCGGCGAAGATGGCGTAGCCGATCGCGCCGAACCAGGCCAGGGCGCGCGGCAGCCAGCGGGTCCGCGCCAGGAGCAGGCACAGGAAGACGCCCGCGAAGCCGAGCAGGAACTCCCCGATCTGGTACACGATGTTGTTCGCATCCACCGCCAGCAGCCCGAACACGGGGTCGGCGGCGCGGTCGTGCAGCGGGACCAGCATAAGCAGGAAGGTCACGCCGAAGCCGAGGAGCACGGCCTCGATCGCCATCATCGTGAGGTACAGCAGCGCCGTGTACTGCCCGCGGCTGTTCAGGATCGGGAAGAACAGCACGCCCTTGCCGACGTCGACGAGCACGTTGAGCAGCATGAGCAGCGCGCCCGCGACCAGGGTGGAGCGGGCGGTCAGCGCGCCGTCGTCGCCGATGGCCGAGCCGACCAGGGCGAATCCGACACCGTAGAAGAGAAACCCGGCCAGGAACAACGCGCCGATCATGCGCGTGCGGTTCATGATGACCACTCCAACCTTACTAAGTACGGTGACGGTACCGTACTTAGTAAGGAACGCGGAACCCCGAGGAGACCCTGAGATGTCGCGACGGATCACGCACGGCCCCCCGCTGAGCCGGGAGCGGGTGCTGGGCGCCGCCGTGGAGCTCGCCGACGCGGGCGGGATCGCCTCGCTGACGATCCGGTCGCTGGCCGAGAAGCTGCGGGTCAAGCCCATGTCCGTGTACCACCACGTGGCGAACAAGGACGAGATCCTCGACGGCATCGTGGACGCCGTGTTCGCCGAGATCGAGCTGCCCGCGCCGGACCGGGACTGGCGGGCGGAGCTGCGGAAACGGGCCGAGTCCGCCCGCGCGGTGCTGCGCCGGCACTCGTGGGCGATCGGGCTGCTGGAGTCGCGGACCACGCCCGGCCCGGCCACGCTGCACCACCACGACGCGGTGCTGGCCTGCCTGCGCGGGGCCGGGTTCTCCGTCGCGCTGACCGCGCACGCCTACGCGCTGCTCGACAGCTACGTCTACGGGTTCGCGGTCCAGGAGGCGGCCCTGCCGTTCGAGGGCGAGCAGACCGCCGGCGACGTGGCCGGGTCCATCATGGACACGTTCGCCGCCGAGGCCTACCCGCACCTGGTCGAGATGGCGGTGGAGCACATCGCCAAGCCCGGCTACGACTTCGGCGCCGAGTTCGCCTTCGGCCTCGAGCTGATCCTCGACGGCCTCGCCGCGCATCTAGTACCGCACTGAGCTCTGTAACAACGGCGGGTACACCTCGGACGCCTCACCGTCCACGGTGGAGCCGGCGAACTGCAGCATCGCGCGCAGGGGGCCGTGCAGCGGGGCCGGGTAGTTCAGGTCGGGCGCCGAGACCGCGTCCAGTGTGGACAGCTGGTCCGCGGTCAGCGCGACGTCCAGGGCGGCCAGGTTGCCCCGCAGGTGTTCCAGGCGGCGGGCGCCGACGATCGGGATGACCGTGCCGGGGCGGGCGCGCAGCCAGGCCAGCGAGACCGCGGCCGCCGTGGTGCCCAGCTCGTCGGCGATCGCATTGACGGCGTCGATCACCACGTAGTCGGCGTCCGTCGGCTGACCCACGAAGGCGCTGCGGGCCGAGTCCGGGGCCTGGGCGGCGCGGCGGTACTTGCCGGACAGGAAGCCGTTCTTCAGCGGGCTCCACGGCACCAGTGCGATCCCCTGGTCCCGGGCGAACGCCGCCAGCTCGCCCTCGGCCGTGCGGGCCAGCAGGGAGTACTCCACCTGCAGCGCGATCAGCGGGGTCCAGCCGCGCAGGAGGGCCATGGTGTGCGCCTGGGCGGTGAGCCAGGCGGGGGTGTTGGAGAACCCGACGTACCGGATGCGGCCCTCGCCGACCAGGTCGTCGAGCGCGCGCATCGTCTCCTCGATCGGGGTGTTGCGGTCCCAGTTGTGCAGCCAGTACAGGTCGAGGTGGTCGGTCCGCAGGCGGCGCAGGGTCTCGTGCAGCTGCCGGCGGATCGCGGAGCGCCCGGCGCCGCCCGCGTTCGGGTTGCCGGGGTGCATGTTCGTGAAGAACTTCGAGGCCAGCACCACGCGGTCGCGGGCGCCGGGGCGGGCCGCGAGGTAGTCGCCGAGGATGCGCTCGGAGTGGCCGTTGGTGTAGAAGTTCGCGGTGTCGACGAAGTTGCCGCCCTGCTCGAGGTACGCGGTGAGGATCTTCTCCGACTCCTCGACGCTGCAGCCGGCGGCGCCGGGGTCCTCGCCGAACGTCATGGCGCCGAGGGCCAGGGGGCTCACGCGGAGGCCGGAGCGGCCGAGGGTCAGGTAGTGGTCGAGTGGCATGACACCAGCAAACGCCTCCGGGGCCGCAGCCGGTAGACCGATCCGCGCGACCTCTTGCACGATCCTGCTCGGCTGGGCAAGAGTGGGCAATGTGCTCAGCGAACTGCGCCGCCTCGTCGCCGCCCACGCGCGGCCGGATCTGCGGACCGCGATCGACGGGCTGGTGTTGTCCAAAGTGGACTCCTCGCCGCCCGAGCACTCGCTGACCGAGCCGCTGCTGGTGGTCATGGCGCAGGGCGGCAAGCGGCTCGTGCTCGGCGAGCAGGTCTTCGAGTACCGCGCCGGCGACGTCCTGATCGTGACCACCACGCTGCCGGTCAGCGGGCACTTCCTGCGGGCCACGCCGAGCCGCCCGGCGCTCGGGATGGGTATGGTCCTGCGCCCGGAGGCGATCGCGCCGCTGCTGCTGCGCCTGCCGCCGCCGGAGCGGGTGCTGCCGATGGCGATGGCGACCGGACCGGCGGATGCCGAGCTGCTCGATGCCGCGGTACGGCTGCTGCGCCTGCTGGACCGCCCGTCCGACATTCCGGTGCTCGCCCCGCTCGTCGAGCAGGAGATCCTGTGGCGCCTGCTGACCGGCCCGCACGCGGCCGTGGTGCGCGCGATCGGCCAGGCCGGCAGCGGCCTCACCCACGTGGACCGCGCGATCCGCTGGCTGCACGCGAACTACGCCGAGCCGATGCGCGTGGCCGACCTGGCCCGGCTGGCCGGCATGAGCGTCTCGGCCTTCCACCGCAACTTCCGCGCCGTGACCGCGATGAGCCCGCTGCAGTTCCAGAAGCGCATCCGGCTGCAGGAGGCCCGCTCGCTGCTGACCGCCCGCGCCGGCGACGTGGCGGGGGTGGGGCACCTCGTCGGGTACGACAGCCCCTCGCAGTTCAACCGCGAGTACCGCCGCCTCTTCGGCGCCCCGCCCGGCCAGGACGCGGAACGCCTGCGCGCGACCGCCCCGTCGCTGCCCTAGTCGGTGTCGGTGGCGGCCAGCAGCGCGAGCCGGCGCCCGCCGGCGGACACGGCGGCCAGCCCGATGTCCCACGCCACGTTGGCGAACCACGGGCTCGCGCCCGCGAAGGCGTACCACTCGGCCGCGAGCGCCGCCGCCTCGGTCTCGCCCGCCGTCGCGCCCGGCGGGGCCCCGGCCAGCGCGCCGATCGAGCGCCAGGCGGCGAGGCGGCCGTAGGCGCCGTATTCGCCGGAGCTGTAGGCCCCGCCGCCCGAGGCCGCCGTGAACAGCTGCCGCCACGCGTTCCCGGCGACGCCCGCGCCGACGGTGGTGAGCCCGTCGAAGCATTCCAGCCCGAGCCCGCGCAGGGTCGCCGCGGCCGCGCCCGGGACCAGTTCGGCACCCAGCTCGTACGTGCGCGACTCGACCTGCCCGTTGGACTCCCGCGCCCAGTTGCGCACGGCCGCCTCGATCGCCACGGAGACGTCCTCGGTCGTGGTCTCGCGCAGCGGCGGTACCGCGCCGGCCTCGGCGAGCACCGTGGAGTGCTCCGACGGCAGCGCCCCGCCGGTCCCGTCGAGGCTGTAGCGCGGCATCGCCGGCCGGCCTTCGAGCGGCGTCAGCGCCCCCGGCAGCCAGGCCAGCGGATGGCCGGCGGGCGGGGCGACGTCGACCGGGCGCCCGCGCAGCGCGAGTTCGTGCACCAGGCACGCCCGCAGCTCGCCCGGCGCGTCCCCGCCCAGCGCGGGCCCGAGCTCCTCCGGCTGGTGCCCGCCCGCGAGCAGCGCCGCCGCGAGCCGTACCGGCCGCCCTTCGCCGATCACGGTGGACAGCCGCACCGCCTCGGGCACGGTGCCGGGCGAGAGGCACAGCAGCCGCACGATCCGGTCGAGGGCGCTGCGGTACTGCCACGGCGGCCGCTCGTCGAGCCCGTACCGCCGCCAGAGCGCGATCCCGAGCTCCGCCGCGAACGCCGGGCGGCCGGTCGCGATGCGGCGCTGCGCCAGCTTCAGGACGTCCTGCACGTGCTCCCGCTCGGCGATGCCGGCCGCGATGGCGACCGGGTCGGGAGCGGTCACCGGGCGGGCCGGCGCCGGGCCAGGAGGACCGTGTCGCTGCGGTGGTGGGTGCCGGGCGGGGCCGGGGCGGTGCGCGGGCGGGTCTCGTCGGCCAGGATCGTCCACTCCGCGCCGAGCCGCTTGGCCACGTCGGCCGGGTGGTAGTAGTCCTCAGGGCGGAACGGCGCCGGGTCGGGCACGTCGGCCATGTCGTGACCCACGTAGAGCAGCAGCCCGCCCGGCGCCACCGCGGCGAGCAGGCCCTGCAGCGCCGCGTCGCCCGCCGCGCGCTCCAGCGGGAAGTACTGCACCGAGACCAGGTCGAACGCGGCCGCCGGCGGTGGGGTGGTGCTCAGGTCGGCGTGGGTCCAGGTGACCGTGCCGGACGGGTCGGCGGCCGCGCCGCGGGCCAGGGCGGTCGGGGCGATGTCCGTCGCGGTCACCCGCCAGCCGCGGGCGGCCAGCCACAGCGCGTCGCCGCCCTCGCCGCAGCCGACGTCCAGCGCGCGGCCCGGTTCCAGGGCGGTGACCTCGGTCACCAGCACGCCGTTGGGGTTGCCGCTGAAGAGCCGGTCCTGGGCGCGGTACCGGTCCTCCCACTCCTGTTCGCTCATGCCGACCACGATGGGGTGCGGTTGCCCCGACCGCCACCATCTTTGCCGGAATGGCAAACGGGGTATGTTTCCTCAGGTGAGCGGGGAGGCGCGGGTGCTGGAGCTGGCGCTGCGCCTGGCCGAGGCGGGCGACTTCACCGCCGTCGCGGCCGAGGTGCTCGCCGTCGTCCGGGAACCGGCCGGGACCGTCGGGGCCGCGCTCGCCTGGCACACCGACGAGCCCGAGCTCGCGACCGTGGGTGACGGGCCGCTCACCTGCCTCGTCGCCGCCGGGCCCGAACCGGGGGTCGTGCGGGTGCTCACGCCCGCCGACGCCGTGCCGCTGCGCGAGGCCGGGCTCGGCGCGGCCGTGCACCTGACCGTGGCGACCGGGCCGCACGGGTCGGCCACCCTCGTCGGCCTGCTCAAGGACGGCGCCGACGTCGGCGCGGCGATCGCGGCGGTGGAGCTCGCGGCGGCTTCGGCCGCGCCCGTGCTGCAGCGGCTGGCGGTGGCCGAGCTGCACCGGGCCGAGCAGGCCAACAGCGCGTTCCTGGCCGAGGCGTCGGTGGTCATGGAGCAGTCCCTCGACCTGCCGGACACGCTGCAGCGGGTGGCCCGGCTGACCGCGCCGACGCTCGCCGACGGCTGCCTGATCTACCTCGACGAGGCCCCCGGAGACGTCGAGCTGGTCGCGTCCGCGCACGTCGACGCGCGGGTCGACCGGCGGATCCGGGCCGAGCTGCCCGGGGACGCGGCGCTGCGGGAGGCGGTCCGGTCCGCCCGCGGCGCCGAGGACGTCCGCGCCGCGCTGCCCGGCTGGCTGCGGCCCGACTCGGTGCGGCTGGTGCCGCTGCTGGCCCGGGACCGCCACGTCGGCACCATGGTGCTCACCGAGCGCGCGTCCGGGCGGCCGTCGCGGCTGCCGGGCCCGCAGTTCCTGGCCGACCTGGCCCGGCGGGCGGCCATCGCGATCGACAACGCGCTGCTGTACGAGCGGCGGGACGCGGCCGTGCTCGCCCTGCAGCGCCGGCTCCTGCCGCCCTCGCTGCCCGTGCTGGCGCGGATGGACCTCGCCGCCCGCTACGAGGCCGGCGATCCGTCGCTGGACGTCGGGGGCGACTTCTACGACGCGGTACCCCTCCCCGGCGGCGCCGTCGCGCTCGTCATCGGCGACGTGTGCGGCCGCGGGGCCGAGGCGGCCGGGCGCACCGCGCTCGCCCGGCACACGCTGCGGGCCCTGCTGGAGTCCGGCGCCGGCGCCCCGCGCGCGCTGCAGCGGCTCAACCGGGCCCTGCTCGACGAGGACGAGGACGGCGCGTTCTGCACCGCGCTCGTGGTCGAGGCGCGGCTGTGCGACGGGCGGGCCGAGCTGCGGATCGTCAACGCCGGCCATCCGCCTCCCGTTCTGGTACGGGCGAGCGGCGAGGTCGAGGAGCTCGGCGTCCACGGCCCGCTGCTCGGCGTCATCCCCGACGCCGAACTGGAGCCGGTGCTGGTCGAGGCGGGCGACGCCGACGCGGTGCTGCTCTACACCGACGGGCTCGTCGAGGCCCGGCGGGACCGCGAGCTGTTCGGGGCCGAACGGGTCCGCGACGCGCTGGCCGGGGCGGGCGCGGCGGACGCGGCCGAGCTCGTCGCGCGGGTGCACGCGGCCGTGGACGCCTTCCGCTCCGGCGGCAGCGACGACGACCTGGCCCTGCTCGCGCTGCGGCTGCGCGGCGGGGAGCTGTGCCGGGTCGCGCTGCCGGGCGCGAAGCAGGCGGCGGCGGAGGCCCGGCGCGCGGTACGGTCCGCGCTCGAAGCCACCCGCGTGCCGGAGCGGGCCGCCGACGACGTGACGCTCACGGTCAGCGAACTGGTGGCGGCCGCGGTGCTGGCCGGGCGGCCGGCGATGGAGCTGGTGCTGACCCGGGCCGGCCGGACCGTGCGGGCCGAGCTGCGCGCCGACGGGCCCGATCCCGCGCAGGCGCCGGCGGGCGGAGACACGGCCGATCCGGCCTGGCTGGTGGCGAAGATCGCGCAGCGGTACAGCGTCAGCCAGGGCGGTCGCGACGGTGTGGTGTTCGCATGGGCGGAGGTGGACGTGTCCGATGAGTGACCTGGTGTTGTTCGTCGAGGACTCCGCGCAGGACGTGGAGGCGGTCCGGCGGGCGCTGCGGCGCACGCATCCGGCCGTACACCTGGAGCATCTGCCGTCGGGAGAGGGCGTCGTCGCGCGGCTCACCGCCGGTGCCCTGACCCGGCCCCGGCTGCTGCTGCTCGACCTGAACCTGGTGGGGCTGTCCGGGATCGACGTGCTGCGCGCGGTGCGGGCCGAGGCGTCGCTGGACGACCTGCCCGTGGTGGTGCTGACCAGCTCGACCAACCCGCGCGACGTGGACGCCTGCTACGCCGCCGGGGCGAGCAGCTACCTGGTGAAGTCGGTGAACTTCACCCTCATGCGCGGCGCTATCGCGAACGCGGTCGACTACTGGCTGGGTTCCGACGCCTCAGACGGTGAACCAGAAGGTTGAGCCCTCCCCCGGCGTGGACTCGAGCCACATGCGGCCGCCGTGACGCTCGACGATCCGCCGGGCGATGGTGAGCCCGACGCCGGCGCCCTCGCCGCCGCTGAGCCGCCGGAAGATGCGGAACACCTCCTCGTGCCGGTCGGGGGCGATGCCGATGCCGTTGTCGCGCACGTACACGGCGGCGCCCCGCGCTCCGATGTGGACGGCCGGGGCGCGCTCCGCGGCGGCGTACTTCACCGCGTTGGACACCAGGTTCTGCAGCACCTCGTAGAGGCGGATCCGGTCGCCCCGCACGAGCGGCAGCGTGGTGTCGCGGTGCACGGTGGCGCCCCGCTCGGCGATGGCCGGCGCCAGGGACTCCAGCACCTCGTCCAGCACCGTGTCCAGCTCCACCTCGCCGGCGGGCGTCTCGCCGCGGCCCAGCATGGCGTACCGCATGACGGCGTTGAGCAGGTCGTCCATCCGCACCGCGAGCCGCCCGATGGTGTCCAGCCGGGCCATCGTGGTCGGGTCGAGGTCCTCGGCGTCCTCGGTGATGAACGCGGCCGCGTGCGCGATGCCCCGCAGCGGCTCCTTGAGGTCGTGCGACACCACGTGGGCGAACGCCTCCAGCTCCTCGGCCCGGCGCAGCACCACCCCGGCGATCGCGTGCCACAGGTCGGCCGCGATGGTCTGCTCGACGCGGCTCCAGCGGGTCGAGCGGCCGCGCACCGTCTCCCGCCACACGGCGGAGGAGCCGCGGGGGGTGAGGCGGTGGCCGTACCGGCTGGAGACCACCGGCCGCCCCGGGTCGGTGGCCCAGCGCACGTCCCGCGACGCCTCGCCCCGGCACCAGACCACGACGTCGGTCGAGGACAGCCGCAGCACCAGGATGCCGCTGGCGGTCTCGCTCAGCGCTTCCGCGCGCGGGTCGACCTCGCCGAGCCGGTCGGTGCTCCAGGCCCGCCCCACCTCGCCGCGCCCGGCCACGACCTCCAGCAGCGCCTCGGCGTCGGGCACCCGCCCGGCGGTGACGGTCTCGCCGCCGGCCCGCACGAGCACCCCGTCGGCCGGGATCAGGTCGAGCAGGTTCGGCTGCCCCTGCACCAGCCCGCCGGGCAGCGTGTCGGCCGCGTCGACGAGCAGCGCGACCATCGCCCGCCGCGCCTTGGCCTCGGCGCTGGCCAGCTGCTGCTGCTCGAGCGCGGCCAGCTGCAGCGACAGGGCGATGCCGAACATCTCGCAGGCGGCCCGCTGCTCCGGCCCGAGCACGGTGGGCCGGCGGCCGTGGCAGGCGATGAGCCCCCACAGCCGCCCCTCGTGGATGAGCGAGACCGACATCGACGCGGCGACGCCGATGTTGCGCAGGTACTCGATGTGGAACGGCGACACGGTCCGCAGCGCCGACCCGGACAGGTCCAGCGGCCGATCGGTCCCCGGCCGCAGCGGCGGCACCAGGCCCGCCCCGGGATCGTCGACGTCCGCGATCACCCGGATCCAGTTCCGCGTGTACAGCCTGCGGGCCTGCGGCGGGACGTCGGTCGCCGGGAACCAGAGCCCGAGCCAGGGTTCCCGGTCGGCGTCGGCCTCCTCGGCGATCACCTGCCCGGGCCCGTCCCCGTCGAACCGGTAGGCCACGACCCGCGCGTACCCGGTGAGCCGCCGGATCTCGTGCACCGCCGCCTGGCAGAGGTCCTCGACGGTCGCCTTGTCGCCGAGTTCCTGCGTGGCCGCGCGGAACAGGCTGTACAACCGGGTGAACTGCGCCCTTTTCCGCCCCGCCGGTTCGAACTCGCAGACCAGCAGCCCGTCACCCCGGTGCAGGCTGAGGTCGAACGCCCGCTCACCCACCTCGACCTCGAGAAACGCGCTGGCCGTGGCGGCGCTCTGGCGGACCAGGTCGGCCTGCTCCGCGCCCAGCAGCTCCACCAGCTGGTGCGGTTCGGTGCCGAGCACCGCGGCGGCGTTGTCGCTGACGACGACCGCGCGCAGCGTCTCCTCGTCGACGGCGACGAGCGCCCCGTGCGACTGCACGCGCCCGAGCAGGTGGATCTGCTCGGTGACGCACGCACTGAGGTCGAACGGCGTCCCGGTCTCGTACTCGGCGGCGATCTCCCGCGCCGACAACTGGCGCGGCTGGTACTCGGTCACCTGCCCAACGTACGGCTCACTGCATCGCCGTGCCCGGCGGGTGGTCGAACGAGCCCGGGCAGCGGAACACGTAGAGCGAGTACCCGCGCCCGATCGTCACCCCGGTCGGCACGGGCCGCGCCCCCTCGGGCTCCTCGACCGGCCGCCAGGTCCCCCGCCCCTGCCACTCACTGGACGCGGCGGTGAACAGCAGTGTCATCCCCGCCCCGCAGACGTCGCAGTCCACGGGATGAGGGTCGGTGAGCGACCAGTTCGCGAAGCCGCCGACCTTCCAGCCGGGGGCGAGCGAGAGGTCGTACTGGTAGTCGACCCGCGCGAGCCGCCGCCGCAGCTCCGGCGGCAGCAGCCCGAGGTACTCATACTCGCGCACCCGCTCGGGATGCACGACGCACGGCTCCGGTACGTACTGCTCCTCCGGCTCCTCGGGCCGCGGCGGGTCGGCCAGCACCTCGGCCACGTCGCCCGCGCGCCGCCAGACCAGCCGGACCAGCGGGTTGTACCCCTCGTCGGGATGGTCGAGCGGGCACCAGAGCACCTGCAGCAGGTCGCTGCCGTCGGGCCCGGCGAAGTCGGGGATGTCGCGGCGGTACAGCTGCGCGACCGGCACCATGGCGCCCTCGTCCTGCGGGCACATCGGCCACGGCTCGGCGGCCGGCCACAGCAGCGGCCCGCCGACCGAGCTGTCGCCGACCCCCGGCGCGCCCGGCCGCGGGTGGAGCCGGGTCGCCGTCGCGGTGTGGTCGCGCAGCTCCGGTACCAGCGCGGCCACGTCGACCGGCCGGGGAGGGGTGGTCCGCGTCATCCTGACACCCTAGGCTCGGACGATGCGGGTCTGGGCGATGCTCCTGACGGCGATCATCCTCAGCACGGCCGGCGCGACGGCCGGCTCCTGGCTCGGCGGCCGCACGACCGCGCACCTGCCCACCGACGAGGGCGCCCGGCGGCTGGCCGCCGAGATCGTCCCCGGCGCCGCACCCGAGGGGCAGGTCAACCGGCGGGACTACGCCTACGGCTTCGCGCTGGGCGACGACGACTACGGGCCCGGGTTCGTCGACGTGCAGTACACCGACAAGGACTGCGCCTTTCCGGGCCGGGCCCTGGACCACGCCACGAGGGCGGGCTGGGGCGACGTCCACCGCCGGCACGGGTTCCAGTGCGACGAGTGGAGCGCCCGCCGCGGCGACCTCGTGGTGACCCTGACCGACGGCGGCGGCGGACCGGCCCTGACCTTCTACCGCGCCACGCCGGCCGCCCTCGGCTGGGCCACGCTGCTCGGCGCGGTCCTCGGTGCCCTGCTCGGCGCGGCCCTCGGCACCCGCCTGCGCCCCGGCCTGGTGCTCGTGCTCGGCGCGCTCGCGGTGCTGCCCGGGGCCGCACTCGGCTCGGTCGGCGCGGTGCTCAACGCCATGTTCCCGCCCGCGCTGCCGTTCTGGACCGTGTGGGTGTTCATGGTGTACCTCCTGCTCCCGTTCTGGGCCGCCCTGGTCCTCGCCGGCTTCGTGGTGCGCAAGCTCAGGGCCCCGGAGGCTCAACCGGCCTGAGGTCAGGCGGTGCCGGCGACCCGGGACAGCAGAACGCGCCGGCTGCGGGTGGCGGTCTTGGCGAAGATGGACTTGAGATGGTCCTGCACCGTGTTCTCGGTCAGGAACATCGAAGCCGCGACGGTACGGGTGTCAGCCCCCGCGATCAGGTGCTGGAGCACCTCGGTCTCCCGCGCCGAGAGGCCGGTCGCCCGGGCGAACACAGCGGCGCGGTCGGCGGGTGAGGACTCCTCCACGGTGACCGCGATCCGCGCACAGCAGCTCGCGCCACAGCAGGCTCTCGGCGGGCGCGTCCAGGCGGGCCGCGGCGCTCAGGCCGGTCCACCGGTTCACCTTCGTCAGGTACTTCAGCCGGATCAACCGCGGCAGCTCGGGCATCAGCGCCGGCGGCACCGAGGCCAGCGGCGCCGTGCCGACCGCGGTCTCCGGGTCGGTGAGCGGCCAGACGTAGGCGTCGAACGGCACCACCCGCGCGAGCTCGGCCAGCGCGGCGGCCCGCAGCGCGCGCGAGTCGCCGGCGGCGTCGCCGATCCGCCGGAGCCGCTCGAGCGCCCTGTCCACGCACTCACGGTACGACTCCCAGACTTCTGGGATACGGCGCGAACCGCCCGGGGTCATAGCGTCGGCGCATGACGACACTGCGGATCGAGCACCCGATCACCGACTACGACACCTGGCGGCGCGCGTTCGACTCGTTCGCCGAGGCGCGGGCCCGCGGCGGCGTCCAGGGGCAGCGGATCCTGCGGCCCCTGGACGACGAGCGGTACGTCTGCGTCGACCTCGACTTCCCCGACGCCGGCGCGGCCGAGCGGTTCCTGGCCTTCCTGCGCGGCTCGGTCTGGGCGAGCCCGGAGCGCGCGCCCGCCCTGGCCGGCGCGCCGCAGACCCGCATCCTGGACCTGGCCGGCTAGGGCCGCGTGCGCACGATGAGCCACCCCACGCCCTTGCGGACGGCGACGAACAGCAGCACGAAGCCGCCGATCAGCGCGTAGACCCAGACCGGCGCGGCGAACGGGTTCGGACGCGCCTCGGGGCCGCCGAAGGTGCCCCGCTCCACCAGGTCCAGCGGGATGACCGGGACGCTCGCGCGCTCGTCCAGGGTCACCAGGGTCCGCTCGCCGTCGGGGCCCAGCTGGACGATCACGGTGTCGCGGCCCGGGTTGCCGCGGACGGCCACCACGTCGTCGCCCCGGAACCCGAGCACCGTGTCCGCGCGGCCGAGGCGGCGCACCTCGGCGCCGGTCGCCGCGTCCAGGACCACCGCGTGCGACTCCTCGGCCACGGTGCAGGAGGTGCTCCGGTCCGGGCACATGGGCGCGGTCGTGGCCAGGTGCCGGCCGTCGGGGCTGTAGACGATCGGGCCGGTGCGGGACGTGGCGACGTCCCAGCGCACCGTGCCGGCCAGGTCGACGGCCAGCAGGCGGTTCTCGCCGTCGCGGCCGGCCGGGATCACGACCGTGGCGCCGTCCGGGGCGATCGCGAACGCGTCGAACCCGATGTCCTCGACCGGGGGCTTGGCCTGGTCGACGGTGTAGGACGGCGCGGCCGAGCCGGCCGTGTAGACGGTGGTGATCCGGCCCGTCGCCACGTCGACGAGGTTGACCTGCCGGCCGCGGGCGTCCCAGAGGAGCGAGGCGACCGTCCGGCCGTCCCGGGACCAGGCCAGCGGCTCGCCGCCGGGCACGTCGACGGACCTGCCGGTGGTGAGGTCGAGGATGCTGGTGCCGCCCACGATCAGCCGGCGGCCGTCGGGGGACACGTCGCGGCGGATCGGGCCCTCGGGCAGCTTCCGGATGCGGTACGCGCCGTCCGTCCCGACCACCACCGTCGAACCCGAGCGGTAGCGGCCCTCGGCGGTGTTGAAGACCACGGCGGCCGGACCGGGGGCCGAGTCGGCGATCGTGGCCTGCCACAGCCACGGGAGCCGCACCTTGGACGGCACCACCCCCGTGGAGCTCGCCGGGGCCGGGGTGGCGGGCTCGGCGCCGTGCGGGCCGGTCGACCACCAGACCGGGATCGCGAGCAGCAGCACGACGACCACGGCGACGGTGGTGCCGGCCGTGCGGGCCAGGCGGCGGCGCCGGCCCCGCTGCCACGCGCGCTCGGGAAAGCGCGGCGGCGGCATCCGGTCGGCGACCGCGGTCAGTGCGGCCCGGACGGAAGCGGCCCGGACGGACTCGGTGTTCGGCTCCTGCACCTCAGCTCCCCTCTCCGGCGGTGGCCAGCTCCGGCGCGACCTCGCGCAGCCGGGCCAGGGCCGCGCGGGCGTGACTCTTCACCGTGCCGACCGACAGGCCCAGGATCTCGGCGGTGCGGGCCTCGGTCTGGTCCTCGAAGTACCGCAGCACCAGCACTGCCCGCTGCCGCCGGCTCAGCCGGGACAGCGCCTGCGCGACCGCCACCGACAGCACGACCCGTCCACTGTGGTCGTCGCCCCCCGCCCCGGGCGGCTCCGGCGGCTCGGCGACCGGCACGTCCCGCCCGCGGTGCCGCCGCCACGCCGAGACGTGCTGCGAGTAGAGCACGCGGCGCACGTACGGGTCCGGGTCCCCGTGCCGCTCGATGCGCTCCCACCGCGACGCCACCCGCTCGAGCGTGGCCTGCACGAGGTCGTCGGCCTGGTGGACGTCCCCGGTCAGCAGGTACGCCACCCGCGTCAACCCCACCAGCCGGTCCCCCACGTAGCGGCGGAACGACTCCTCTGCCTTCTGCACCGGCACCTCCCGATGGCATACACGCTCGCATGCCCTGTTTTGGAGGGGGACGCATCTTTCCGTAATTGATCCACTACTCTGTGCTACGTGCGGAAACGGTTGACCGGTGCGTTCGGGGTCTGTCTCATCATGCTGGCGGTAGCCGGCCGTCCGGTGGCCGCGGCGGCGGCGCCGGCCCACCATCCGGAGTCGCTGACGCTGCGGGCGTTCGTGGCCAGCAACTGGATGGACTGGGTCACCTACTTCGACGTGGCCTCCAACACCAAGCTCGGCAACGGCAAGACGGGCAACTGGGGCCCGAACGACCTCGTGATCGCGCCGGACGGCTCGAAGATCTACGCGTCGGGGCTCGCCGGCCTCGTCGTGGCCATCGACCCGTCCACGATGACGATCACCAGTGGCGTCAGCCTCAACACCTCGCTGTACGGGCTGGCGCTGTCGGCGGACGGATCGCGGCTGTACACCGCCAATCCCGGCAGCGGCACGGTGTACGTCATCGACACGGCCACGATGACGAAGGTCGACACGATCACCGGGTTCACCTACCCGATGGACGTCGCGCTCAGCAAGGACGGAACCCGGCTCTACGCGGCCGACGGCTCCGGCCTGACGGTGGTCAAGCTGTCCGACGGCTCGCTGGTCACGAAGGTCCCCACCGGCAGCTTCCCGTACCGGTTGGCGGTGTCGCCGGACGGCGGCACCGTGGCCCTCACCGACCACCAGGACCACAACGTCAGCCTCATCGACACGGCCACCAACACCAAGACCGCCACCGTCGTCACGGACGTCCGCCCGAACGGGCTCGCGTTCACGCCGGACGGCACGGAGGTCTGGGTCGCCAACGAGGACGGCGACGACGTCGCCGTGGTCGACCTCGCCTCGAAGACCCGGACCGATCTGATCTCGCTCGGCTCCACCTCCGGCCCCTACGGCGTCGCGTTCACCCCCGACGGCGCCAGGGCCTACGTGTCCAACATCGGCTCGGGCACGGTCAGCATCATCAACACCGGCACGAAGACGCAAGCCGGCGGGTTCTTGAATGTGGGCGGCGGCCTGCAGGACGTCGTGGTCGGCCTGGTCGACGTCCACCCGGTGATCTCGACCGCCACCCTGCCGGACGCGCTCATCGGCTCCGCCTACAGCGCCACGCTCACGGCGGCCAACCTGAGCGGGACGAAGACGTGGACCCTGCCCAACGGGGGCCTCCCCGCGGGGCTCTCGCTCAACGCCTCGACGGGCGCCATCACCGGTACCCCCACCGGCCAGGCCGGCACCGCCACGATCACGTTCCGGGTCTCCAACGGCACCGACTCCGCCACCAAGCAGCTCGACCTGAACATCGCCGCCGCGCTCGCCGGCTCCACCGACCCCGTGCCGCCGGGCGTGACCGGCCGCGCCTACACCGCCTCGCTGGCGGCCTCCGGCGGAACGGGCCCGTACACGTACGCGGTGACGACCGGCGCGCTGCCGGCCGGGCTGAGTCTCGACCCGGACACCGGCGACATCACCGGCACCCCGGCCGGCCCGGCGGGCGACACCCAGTTCGCGGTGACCGTCACGGACTCCGCCAGCGCCACCGACGTCCAGGCCTACACGCTGAGCGTCGTCCCGGCCCTGGCCGTCACGTCCACGACGCTGCCCGCGGGCGGCGTCGGCGCGCCCTACACGGCGACCGTCGCGACCGCGGGCGGGCTCACGCCCTACGGCTTCGCGGTGACCGCGGGCGCCCTGCCGGCCGGGCTCACGCTCGACCCGGCCACCGGCGAACTGAGCGGGACGCCGACCACACCCGGCGCCTACAACTTCACCGTGACCGTCACCGATGGCGGCGGCGGCACCGCCGGCCAGGCCTACACCCTGACGCTGACCTCGACGCCCACGGTGAACACGAACACCCTCCCGGACGCCGTCGTCGGCACCGCGTTCGCGCAGACCCTGTCGGCCGGCGGGGGCAGCGCGCCGTTCACCTGGAGCATCGTCGCCGGAGCGCTGCCGGCCGGGCTGTCGCTCAACCCCGCGACCGGCGAGCTGACCGGCACCCCGACGGCCGCCGGGACCGCGAGCTTCACGGTCCGGGCCACCGACGCCGGCGCCGTCACCGTGGATCAGCCGCTCACCATCGTGACCCGCGCCGCCCTCGCCCTGCCCGCGCCGGTGCTCCCGGCGGCCGCGGTCGGCGCGCCCTACACGGCGGCCGTGGCGGCGAGCGGTGGCGTACCGCCGTACGCGTACACCGTCAGCTCCGGTCTCCTGCCGGCCGGGCTCGCGCTGAACCCGATGACCGGCGCGATCACCGGCACCCCGACCGGCCCCGCGGGCGACTACACGGCGACCGTGACGGTGAACGGGACCGTCAACCAGACCATCACCGTGCACGTCGACGTGGACGCGCCGAGCGGGGTCACGGCCACCGCGCAGGTGTCCTCGATCCAGGTCGGCTGGACCCCGTCGACGGCGGCGGGCGTGACCGGGTACACCGCGACGGCCAGCCCGGGCGGCGCCACCTGCACGGCGAGCGGCGCGCAGGCGACCGGCTGCGTGCTCGGCGCCGTCGCCGGTACGCCCACCACGGTCACCGTCGTGGCCAACGCGCCGACCGGGGCCTCCGCGGCCGGTCCGGCCTCGGCCGCGGTGACCGCCACCGCGCCGGTCGCCCCGGCCACGCCGCCGGCGCCCACCACGGCGACCAGCCTGACGACCGATCGCGGCAGCGTGGACAAGCTGGCGGCGGGCGAGCAGATCACGTTCCTGGGCACCGGGTTCGCACCGCGCTCCACGGTCGTCATCACGCTGTACTCCGACCCGCAGACCCTGGGCCAGGTGACCACCGACGCCAACGGTGACTTCGCCGCTCCGGTGACAGTGCCGGCTGCCCTGGCCGGCGGCACCCACACCGTCATGGCACAGGGGGCAGCCCCGGACGGCACGCTCCGCGCGATGACCCTCACGGTGACGGTGGGCACCGGAGCGCTCGCGGTGACCGGGAGCGATCTGAGCGGGCCGCTGACGCTCGGGCTGCTGCTGCTCGCGGTCGGGCTCGGGCTGTTCCTCAGCGGCCGCCGGGCGCGCCGGAGCTAGGGATTGTTGCGGTACCGGCGGCGTTCGATGTCCTTCAACACGTCCGGGTCCCACTGCGAGGCGTTCCAGTCGTCCGCGGTGGGCTGGGCCGCGATCGGGGAGGACGTCTCGCCGCCGGTGACCAGGTCGTAGCGGTCCGCGGCGTAGGGGCGGCCGGGCGCGACCTTCGCGCGGATCCACGCCCGGGTGTGCACGACGCCGGCGATGAGCAGCGCGCAGCCGAGCAGCCGCACGGCGCACGCCCCGAGGAGGGACGAGACGAACAGCCCGGCCGCCTACAGGACGACGAACGCGCCGGCACCCCAGAAGCCGAGGTGCCCGTAGGAGGGCGAACCGTGCTCGCGGGTCTGCTTGACGGCGGCGTAGATGTAGAACGCCAGGCAGAGCAGCAGGCCGACGGACACCCCCAGCGCGGCGTAGCCGAACAGCAGCAGGAAGAGCCAGACCGCCTTCGCCTGCAGTTCGCGCGGGAGGTCGCCGAAGGAGAGCACCACCACCGTCGTGAACGCGACCAGCACCGCGTACAGCACCGCGAAGGCGATCACCCGCCGGCACGCCGCGTTCCACTCCATGACTGCTCCCCCCGACGACTCATGGACGATCGTCGAGGATAGCGAGAAATTCCTCCACCATGGGGGCGACCCAGTCCGCCCGCTGCGGGACCGTGGTGTGGGTGGTGCCGGGCAGGATCGCCAGCCGGCACGCGGGCAGCCCGGTCAGGTCGCCCGCCACTCCCCCGCCGAGCAGCCGGAACATCTCGACCGCGTGCTCGGGCCGGACGATGTCGGCGTCGGCCAGGATCAGCATGGTCGGCGCGGCCACGGCCCGGATCTGCTCCGCCGTCCACTGCGGCAGGTCGGCGTCGAGGGCCTTCATCTTGGTCACCAGGTTCGCCCAGCCGGCCGGGTCGGGGGCGGTGCGCAGGTACTCCTCGTGGAACTCCGACCCGTGCAGGTGCTCCGGCCGCAGGTCCGCGATGCCGTCCAGCAGCCCCGGGTGCATGCCGCCGTTGTGGAAGCTCACCGACGCGAGCACCAGCCGCCCGACGCGCCGCGGGTGATCGGTGCCGAGCCGCAGCGCGACGGCCGCGCCCATGCTCCAGCCGAGCACGTCGGCCCGCTCGATCCCGAGCCGGTCGAGCAGCTCGACGACGTCGGCCGCGAAGTGCTCGACGGTGAACGGCCGGGCGATGTCCGGCGTGCGGCCGTGCCCCTGCAGCTCCACCGCGATCACCCGCCGGCTCTTGGCCAGCAGCGGCAGCAGCGTGCCGAACGAGGTGTCGATGCCGGACAGCGCGCCGTGGATCAGGACGAGCGGGCGGGTGTCGAGGGGACCGTGGTCCTCGAAGTACATCTCCATGCCCACCACCATCGCGAGCTGCGCTTACGGTCTCCTTTAGGCTGGCTTGCGATGCGATTCGGGGTGCTCGGGCCGCTCGCCGTGACCACCGACGCCGGCGAGCCCGTCGTCGTGCCGGGCACCAAGGTCCGGGTGCTGCTGGCCGACCTGCTCGTGCACCGCAACCACGTCGTCTCGGCCGACCGGCTGATCGACGACCTGTGGGGCGACGAGCCGCCCGCCAACCCCGCCGGCGCGCTGCAGGTCCGCGTCTCCCAGCTGCGCAAGGCGCTCAACGACGCCGAGCCGGGGGCCCGCGACCTGATCGAGTCGCGCGCGCCCGGCTATCTGCTGCGCACGGACGCCGTGGACGCCGACCGGTTCGACCGGCTGGCCGCGTCCGGCGAGCTCGCGGCGCTCACCGAGGCGCTCGGACTGTGGCGGGGCGAGCCCTTCGCGGACATGGCCGACGAGGAGTTCGCGCGCGCCGAGGCGACCCGCCTGGCCGAGCAGCGCCTGGCCGTGCACGAGCGGCTGGCCGAGGCCCGGCTGGCCCGCGGGGAGCACGACCTCGTCGCCGCCGACCTGGCCGGGCTGGTGGCCCGGCACCCGCTGCGCGAGGGGCTTCGGGCGCTGCAGCTGCGGGCCCTGTACGGGGCCGGGCGCCAGGCCGAGGCCCTCGACTCCTACGCCGAGCTGCGCGACCGGCTCGCCGGCGAGCTGGGCCTCGATCCCGGCCCGGAGCTGGCCGCCCTGCACCGGCGGATCCTCGGCCACGACGCCACCCTGGCCCCGGCGCCGAAGCCGGCCGCGGCGCTCGTGCGCAACGCCCTCCCGGCCCGGCTCGACGAGCTCGTCGGGCGGGCCGGGGCGCTGACCGAGCTGCGGGCCCTGCTGCCCCGGCAGCGCCTGATCACGCTGGTCGGTCCGGGCGGGGTGGGCAAGACCCGGCTGGCCACCGAGGCGGTCCGCGCGCTCGGGCCGGACGACGTCGCCTTCGTCGAGCTGGCCCCGGTCCCGGCCGGGCAGGACATCGCCGAGCGGGTGCTCGCCGCGCTCGGGGTCCGCGAGTCGGCCGGCACCGACCTGACCCCCGAGGACCGTCTTTTCGCGTCGGTACGGTCCAGAGCCGTCACCATCGTGCTCGACAACTGCGAGCACGTCGTCGCCGCGGCCGCCACGCTCGCCGGAAGGCTCCTGCGGGACGCGCCCGAGGTGCGGCTGCTCGCCACCAGCCGGGAGCCGCTGAGCATCGCGGGCGAGCTGGTCTGGGACGTGCCGCCGCTGAGCCTGGCCGCGGACGAGCGGGACGTCGACGCGGTGCGGCGCTCGGCCGCGGCCCGCCTGTTCGCCGCCCGCGCCGCCGCCCAGCAGCGCACGTTCCGCCTCGACGAGCACACCGCGCCCGCCGTCGCCCAGCTGTGCCGGCGCCTCGACGGGCTGCCCCTGGCGCTCGAGCTGGCCGCGACCCGGGTCCGGGCGCTGGGCCTGCGCGGGGTCGTGGAGCGCCTCGACGACCGGTTCGCCCTGCTCGCGACCCAGCAGCGGGACGTGCCCGAGCGGCAGCGCACCCTGACCGCGGTCATCACCTGGAGCTGGGACCTGCTCGACGGGGAGGAGCGGGCGGTGCTCGCCCGGCTGTCGGTCTTCGCCGGCGGCTGCACCCCCGAGGCCGCCGAGGAGGTCGGAGAGGCCGATCTCGACCTGCTCGCCCGGCTGGTCGACCGGTCGCTCGTGGTCCTCGACGAGACCGGGATTTCGCCACGGTACCGTCTGCTGGAGTCGGTCGCCGCGTTCGCCGCCGCCCGCCTGCCCGACGCGGACAAGGTGCGGGACCGGCACGCCGCGTACTACACGGCGCTCGCCGAGCGGGCCGACCCGCTCCTGCGCGGCCCGGAGCAGCCGCACTGGCTCGCCGTGCTCGACGCCGAGTCCGCGAACCTCGCCGCCGCCCTCGCGCACGGCCGCGATCCCCGCCTGGCCGCCGCGCTGAGCTGGTACTGGTTCCTGCGCGGCCGGCTCACCGAGGCGCGCCGGGCGTTCGGGCTCGCCGGGGCGCAGGGGGCGTTCGGGCTCGGGTTCGCGCTGCTGCTCGGCGCGCCGGCCGTGCCGGACGAGGTGCGCTCCGCCCTCGACGGCGCCTCCGAGCTCGAGCGCTGGTTCGTGGCCAACGCCGTCTTCGGCCGCAACGACCTCGCCCTCACCGCCGAGCTGCTGCCGGACGAGCCCGCGGACCGCTGGGTGGCGGCGGCGACGCTGATCACCCGGGCCACGCTCGCCCACGCCACCGGCGACCTCGACGCGCTGGAGCGGCACGGCACCCGCTGCGCCGCCCTGTTCGCCGAGCTGGGCGACCGCTGGGGCCGGCTGCAGGCCACGGACTGGGTCGGCGGCCTGGCCGAGATGCGCGGCGACCACAAGCGGGCGGCCGCCCTGCACCGCGAGGGCCTGCGCTGGGCCGAGGAGCTGGCGCTGTGGCCGGAGGTGGCCAGCAAGCTGTCGTGGCTGTCCTGGCTGGCCGTGCAGACCCGGGAGTACGCGGCCGCGCGGGAGCTCGGCGAGCGGGCCTTCGCGCTGGCCACCGCCCAGGGCAACCCGACCGCGATCGTCTTCGCCGAGCTCGGCCTGGGCATCGGCGCCCGCCGCGAGGGCCGCCTGGACGTCGCCGAGGACCACCTGGGCCGGCTGGCCGGGCAGGGGCGGGCCGAGGCGCAGCCGGCGCTGTACCTGCCGATGGTCCTGGTGGAACTGGGCTACGCGGCCGAGACGAGGGGCGACCCGGCGGCCGCGGCCGCACTGCACCGCGAGGCCCTGGCCGCGGCTTCGGCCATGGGCTCACCGCGCGACGGGATCGCGGCCCTGGAGGGTCTGGCCGCGGTGCTCCCCGACCCCGTGGAGGCCGCCCGCGTGCTCGGCGACGCGGCCGCGCGGCGCGTGCGGTTCGAGGCCCCGGCGGCCCCGGCCGAGCGCGACGAGATCGACCGGGTCACCGCCCGGCTGGTCGCCGCCCTCGGCGCGGACCGCTTCGCCTCACTGCACCGGGGTGTAGGAGGCGATGATCATGCCGCTCTTGTGCACCCGGGTCCCGGCGAGCGCGAACGAGGACGCGATCTCCCCTAGCGGCGCGGTCAGGCTGGGCCCGCCGGCGAGCACCGGGCAGATCCAGAAGTGCACCTCGTCCACCAGCCCGGCCTTGACGAGCTGGTCGGTGACGGAGCCGTAGCCGTACTGGATGATGTTCTTGCCCTCGGTGTTCTTGATCGCCGTGACCGCCTCGACCAGGTCGCCCCGCAGCACCTCGCTGTTGTTCCAGCTCGGGTCGGTGAGCGTGGTGGACGCGACGTACTTCTTGACGCTGTTGAAGTACGCGGCGCCGGTGCTGGGGTCGCTCTCGTCCCGCGTCGGCCAGGCCGCGGACATCCCGTCGTAGGTGGCCCGCCCCATGAGCAGCGCGTCGGCCGCCTCGGTCAGCGCCCCGGCGAACTCCTGCGCCTCGGCGTCGAAGTACGGCATCGTCCAGCTCGGGTTCTCAATGACGCCGTCGAGCGTGATGTACGTCGAGTTGACCAGCTTGCGCATCGGATTCTCCTTGAGTGGTGTCCCGCTGACAAAGATCACTCTGCCCCACCCCCCTTACGATCCGCTTCAGGTCGCCTTGTCGTCGCCGCCGCGAGCTCCTTCGCCTACCGGCTCGGGCCGTGCGCGCTCGCCGCGCTGCCCGAGTACGACGAAGCGGGCATCCGTGAGCGTGGGGCAGGATGCAGGGGTGGCCGCGTTCGTGCTGACCTGGAATCCCGACGTCGCCGGGTGGGATGCCACGTTCGCCCGGGTCGAGTTCGACGTGCTGCTGCCGCTCGGCGATCGGATACCGGTCGAGGTGCTGCGGGCCGTGGTGCCCGGCGTGCCGTGGGACCACCTGCAGGGCTCGGGGGTGGCCGTCAAGCCGCCCGCCGCCAACGACCTGGAGCGGCTGTGGCGGGACCACGCCAGGCAATCCTGATCCGGACCGCCGGGCACGGGCGCGGACGGTGGGCTACAGGCGGGTGCGCAGGTCGGTCGAGGCGGCCGCCTCCTCGTAGTCGAGCTGTTGCAGGACGGCGCGGAGGACCTCGTCGTCCAGGCGGCCGGCGTCGCGCTCGCGGATCAGGGCCCGGCGCTGGTGGGCCAGGATCGCCTGGACCAGTTCGTGGTCGTGCTGCTCCGGTTGCTGGGCGTGCGAGGAGGCGTTCAGGACGTGGGCGATGCGGTGTTCGATCAGGGCCATGGTGACCGCCTCCTCGCCGTTGGTGGTGGCGCGGGCGGTGTAGTCGTGGGCGGCGCGGCGGGCCACGCGCAGGGCCCGGGCCAGGTCGGCCTCGGCGCGGCGGCGGTCGGCGGCGTCGGAGATGTGCAGGAAGCGGATCAGCGGCTGCAGGGTGGAGCCCTGGACGAGGATGGTCAGCACGGCCACGGACAGCGCGATCGCCTGGATCATGTTGCGGTCCGGGGCCGGTACGCCGCTGATCGTCGTGGCCGGGATCGCCGCCGCCGCGGCCAGGGTGACCACGCCGCGCATGCCGGCCCACGAGAGCACGACGCCGTAGCGCCTCGGCAGGCGGCTGGGGTTGAGCGACAGCAGGGCGAAGATCCAGAGGGGGCGGGCGACGAGGACCACGAGGAGTACCACGGTGACGCCGAGCAGCAGCTGGAGCGGGCCGGTGCCCTCCAGGGTCGCGTCCTGCAGGATGACGCTCACCTGCAGGCCCATGTAGGCGAAGACGAACGCCTCCAGGACGAGGTCCACGGTGTGCCAGACCTGCCGGCTCTGCAGCCGGGTGGCGAAGGCGGCGTCGGCGCTGTGGTGGCCGATCCAGAACCCGGCCGCGACGACGGCCAGGACGCCGGACGCGTGCAGCTCGCTGGCGGCCAGGTACGCCACGAACGGCACCACCGCGCCGAAGACGGTCTCCAGGGCCGGGTCGTGCAGCCGGGGGCGGATCTGGTGCACGACCATCGCGGTGATCAAGCCGACCCCGACGCCGACCAGGACGCTGTAGAGGGCCAGCGGGACGGGGCGGTCGATGAAGGGCTGATAGCCGGTGTACGCGGCGACGGCGAGCTCGAACGCCACCAGCGCCACGGCGTCGTTGACCAGGCTCTCCCCGGTCAGGATGGTCATCACCCGGTGCGGCATCCCCAGCCGGCGGCCCAGCGCCACCGCGGCGACCGCGTCCGACGGGGCGAGCACGGCGCCGAGCACGAACGCGCCGCCCACGGTCAGGGCCGGCAGCAGCCACCAGGCCACCAGGCCCACCGCCGTCGCCGAGAAGACCACCAGCCCGACCCCGAGGGCGGCGATGGGTAACAGGTCGCGGCGGAAGCTGACGAAGGACAGTTCGAGCGCCGCGGAGTACAGCAGCGGCGGCAGCACGAACGCCAGAATGAGCTCCGGCGGCAGTTCCATCCGCGGCAGCCCCGGCAGCAGCGACACCGCGGAGGCGACGACCACGACCACCAGCGGCCCGGGCCACCCGCGCCGGTTCGCCGCGGCGGAGACGGCGACCGAGCCGATGACGATCGCCAGGAACCCGACGCCGTTCATCCGCTCGGAGGTACCCGGCATCAGACGTTGTAGGCGCCGACCGTCCGGCGCAGCTCGGCCGCCATCCGGGCCAGCTCGGCCGCGGTCGCCCGGGTCTGTGTGGCGCCGACGCTCACCATGGCGGAGCTCTCGGCCACCCCCTCGACGGTGCCGGCGATCCCGGCCGAGCCGTCCGCGGCCCGCCCCACCCGGCGCGCGATCTCGCCGGTGACGGCGGTCTGCTCCTCCACCGCCGAGGCGATCGTGGCCGTGAAGCCGTCGATGGTGCCGATCACCGCGGCGATCTCGCCGATGGCCCGCACGGTGCCGGTCGTCTCCTGCTGGATCGACGCGACCTGGCCGGCGATCTGCCCGGTCGCGCGGGCGGTCTCCCGGGCCAGGTCCTTGACCTCGCTCGCCACGATCGCGAAGCCCTTGCCCGCGTCGCCGGCCCGGGCCGCCTCGATGGTGGCGTTGAGCGCGAGGAGGTTGGTCTGCTCGGCGATCTGCGTGATGAGCGCGACGACCGAGGTGATCCGGTCCGAGGCGGCCCCGAGGCGGGCCACGCCGTCGTTGGTCCGCTGCGCGGTCTGCGCGGCCCCGGAGGCGACCCCGGCCGCCTCGGCCGCGTTGCCGGCGATCTCCCGGATGGCCGCGGTCATCTCGTCCGTCGCGGCCGCGACCGCCCGCACGTGGTGCGACACGTCCCCGGCGCCGTCGGCGACGGCGCCGATCTGGGCGCTGGTCCCCTCGGCGGCCGCGGCGAGGTGGCCGGAGACCGTCGAGAGCTCCTCGGACGCGGCCGCGACCTGGTCGGAGGCGGCCCCGACCCGGCGGACCATCTCGCCCACGGCGGCGGCGGTGCCGTTGAGCGCGGCCGCGACCTGGCCGATCTCGTCGCGGTGGCGCACCTCGGCGCGGGCCGTGAGGTCGCCGCCGCCGATGCGGGCCAGCGCGGCCACGCACGCCCGCAGCGGCCGGGTGATGAGCAGGCTGATGCCGATGGCCAGGCCGACGCCGAGCACGAAGCTGACCGCGAGCATGACGGCCACCTCGCGCTGGGTGCCGTGGTAGCGGTCCTCGGCGTAGGTGTCCTCGCCGTCCGCCCGCGCGACCGTGGCCGTCTCCAGCGCGGCGAGCGCGGCCTGCACCGTGGCGGCGAGCCCGCTCGCGGTCGCTCGGGCCCGCTGGGCGGCGGTACGGTCGCCCCGGTCGTCGGCGGGCAGCAGCGTGCCGTTGACGGTGTCGAGGTACCGCTGCCAGCCGGTGCCGAAGTCGTCCAGCGCACCGCCCTGGGCCGTGTCGAGCCCGAGCCCGCGCACGGCCGTGGCCGCCGCGTCCACCCGCGCGTCGAGCCCGTCGATGCTCCTGCGCGCGGCCGCCCGGGCGGCGGCGTCCTCGGCGAGCACGTGCTCGTCGACCGCGACCAGGGCCTGGGTGACCAGGTCCCGCAGGCCGCCGGTGGCCTGCAGCTGCCGGCTGTAGCCGCTGAGCTTGCCGACCTGGTCGTTCATCATGCCGAGGCTGGCGAGGGCGGTGATGCCGTCGCCCAGGCTGAACAGCGCCACCACGAGCACGGCGAGCAGGATCTTCGTCCCGACGCGGCGGTTGGCGACCGGGCTCACCCACATGCGCCGACAGTAGGACGAACCGCACCGCGCACACCCGGCGATCCGCAACCTTGCAACCGGGGGTGCCGCGCGCCGATGCACTGGGTATGCGGGGTTCGACGCGAGCGGCGCCCGAGGAGCGGCGTCGGATGCTCAATGTGGTGGTCGTGGCGCTGGTGATGGCCATCGGGGGCGGGTTGTCGGTGGTGGCGGCGGTGCTCGTGCGCCAGGGCGAGAGCCGCTACGGCGGGGAGATGATGGACCGCTACACCGCCGACGCGACCGGCGCGGTCGTGGACGAGGTCGGGGCGTACCAGAACACCCTGGCCGACCTCGCCACCGCCCTCGGCGCCCAGTCCGACCTGTCCGCGGCCGACTTCGCCGCGCTCACCTCCGGGCTGAACCGGCAGCGGCTGCCGGCCGCGGCGGGGGTCGCGTTCGTCGCCCCGGCCGCCGGCGACGGGATCGCCGCACTGCAGGACGAGTGGCGCGGGCGCGGGGTGAGCGGGCTGACCCTGGCGCCGATGACCCCGGCGAGCGGCACCGAGCACGCGTTCGCCGTGCTGGAGCGGACGTTCGACGGGCGGACCGGCGTGCTCGGGGTGGACATCGACCAGGCCGCCGAGCCGGCCGAGGCGCTGCGCATCGCCCGTGACTCGGCCGCCTTCACCATCTCGCGCAGCTACGTGCTGCTGCGCGACCGCGGGCTGGCGGCGGCCGACCAGCAGCGCTCGGTCATGCTCGCCCAGCCGGTCTTCGGCTACCGGGACGGCGGCTGGGACCCCCGGGCGTTCCGCGGGTGGGTGGTGCTGGCGATGCGCGGTACCGACTTCATGACCGACACCCTGCGCGCCGAGGCCCGGGGCGCGGTGCAGCTGACCCTCACCGAGCACGACGGCAACGTCCGCCGCGTGATCGCCACCGCGCCCTCGGGCACGCCCCGCGCGGGCGGCCGCGAGCTCGACCGCGACCGGGTGCTCGAGATCGGGCAGCGCACGTGGCAGCTCTCGCTCGTCCCGACCGACCGGCTGCTGTCGGCCACCGACCGGCGGATGACCGCGCTCACGCTCACCGGTGGGCTGGTCGTCACCGCGCTGCTGGCCGTCCTGGTCGGCACCCTGGTCGGGGCCCGGGACCGCGCGGTGAGCCAGGTCGCCGCGGCCACCCTGGCGCTGCGCGCGGACATCGCCCGCCGCGAGGAGACCGAGAGCGCCCTGCGCGCCCGCGAGGCCGAGCTGCGCCACCTGGCCCTGCACGACCCGCTCACCGGGCTGGCCAACCGGACGCTGTTCTGCGAGCGGGTCGAGCACGCCTTCGACACCCACCAGCGGGCCGGGCAGACCTTCGCTGTGCTCTTCGTCGACCTCGACGGCTTCAAGCCGGTCAACGACCGCCTCGGGCACAACGCCGGCGACGCCGTGCTGCGCCAGGTCGCCGAGCGCCTGCGCCGCGCCACCCGCTCCGCCGACACCGTGGCCCGCCTCGGCGGCGACGAGTTCGCCGTGCTGGTCGAGCTGCTGGCCGCCCCGGCCGACGTGGCCGTGGCGGCCCGGCGGATCATCGCCGCGGTGGAGCGGCCGCTCGAGCCGGTCGACGGGGTCCCCGCTCAGGCGTCCGACCTGCCGGTCTCGGCCAGCGTCGGGGTCGCGCTCAGCGGGGCCGCGGCCGGCGTGGACGACATCCTGCGCCGGGCCGACACCGCGATGTACGCGGCGAAGACGGGCGGCAAGGGCCGGTTCGTGATCGACGGGACCTGACCCGCACCAGCACCGCGACGCCCATCGGGGCGGCCGGCGCGGCGAGCGCGACCGGCCGGCTCAAGGCCGTGGGCCGGGGGGCCGGGACGACGACCTCGACCCGCTCCGGCTCATCCGAGCGCCGCCGGCGCCGGCCGGCCAGGCAGGCCAGCCCGCCGAGCAGCAGGAGCAGGACGCCGCCCAGGGCCATCGAGGCGACCGGGTCGCCGGTCGTGGCCAGCGTGCCGGACGACGTGCTGCCCGTCCCGTGCCGGACCGGGGTCTGCACCGGCGTCTGCACCGGCGTCGTGACCGGGGTGGTGGGCGTCGTCGGCGTGGTCCCGCCGAGCGGGGTGGTGTCGAGCACCAGGGTGCGGATCGAGCCGTCCGGGGCCACGCCCTGGGCCACGAAGTCGAGGTCGTCGCCGAGCGTCGACGGCGCCGCGGTCGGCAGGTCGACCGAGCCGTCGGTGTCCACCGTCAGCGTGCCCAGCACGACCACCTGGACGGTGGGCGGGGTGCTGGTCCCGAGGTCGGCGCGCTTGTGCACGTCCGCCGAGTCGATCGGGTGCTGATCGGCCTCGCCGCTGGTGACGTACGCCCCGAAACGGACCGACGAGTTCGGCGCGAAGCCCGACGCCGTCAGCGTGATCGGCTCCCCGGCGCGCATCGTGACGTCGTTGACGCCCAGGTTGCTGACCAGCTGCCCGGCCTGGTTGCGGTCCGGCGGCCAGGTCGGCAGCGGCGGGAACGTCGGCCGGCCGGCGAGCGTGGCCGGCACCGAGTCGGAGTCGCGGCCGTGCAGGCCGTTGGCGACCACGTCGACGTTGTAGTCGCTGCCGATCGGCAGGAACATCGTGCACTGCGTCGCCGTCGGCGAGGTCGTCACGCAGCGGCCGTTGCCGGTGTGCGACCAGGCGGTGAAGTGGCTGATGCCGGTGCCCGCGCTGGCGGGCAGGCTCCAGCGCACGATCAGCCCGCTGTAGCGGGGGTGCACGGTCACGCTCTGCGGCGAGCCGGGCGGGGTGCTCGGGTACACCGCCGTGCTCGGCGCGCTCGGCACCGAGTCGGCCTGCGTGCCCTGCGCGACCACGGTGAACGTGTACGCGAGGCCGTCGGTCAGCCCGGTGACGGTGCACGTGGTGGCTCCCGTCGTCGTGCAGGACTGCCCGCCCGGCACCGCGGTCACCTTGTAGCCGGTGACGGCCGGTCCGCCGGTGCCCGCCGTCCAGCTCACCGTCGCCTGGGCGGTCCCCGGCACCGCGGTCACCCCGACCGGGCTGGCCGGGACGATGCCGCTCGGGTCGTACGGCGGCGCCGGGATCACCGTGTTGGACGCGGTGCTCGCGGCGGAGTCGCCGCCGGCCGACTGGGCGACCACGGTGAACGTGTACGCCACCCCGTTGGTCAGCCCGGTCACCACGCACGTGGTGGTGCCGGTGGCGGTGCAGGTCAGCCCGCCGGGTGCGGCCGTGACCGTGTAGCCGGTCACCGCGGGCCCGCTCGTGGGCGCGGTCCAGGAGACCCGCGCCGAGCCGCTGCCGCCCTCGGCCGTGACCGCCGTCGGCACACCCGGCGTGGTCGCGACCGGCACGACGGGCTGGCTGACCGCCCCGGCGCCGGGCACGCCCGGGTTGACCGAGCTGATCGCGCGGACCACGAAGTGGTACGTCCGGCCGTTGGTCAGCCCGGTCACCGTGCACGAGGTGCCGGTGGTGGCGCAGGTCTGCCCGTCGTCGGAGACCACCTCGTAGTGGTCGACTCCCCCGCCGGTCACGGTCGGCGGCGTCCAGCTGACCGTGGCCGAGCCGTTGCCGGGCGCCACGGTGACCGCGCCGGGCGGGCCGGGCAGGTCGGAACGCGGCGTGACCGCGCTGGACGGGTCGCTGGACGGCGACGAGCCGGTGGCGCCGGAGCCGTGAGCGACGACCGTGAACGTGTACGGCTGGCCGTTGGTCAGGCCGGTGACGGTGCAGCTGAGCCCGCTGGTGGTGCAGACCGCGCCGCCCGGCGAGGCGGTGACGGTGAAGACGTCCAGCCCGCCGCCGGTGCTCGCCGGCATGTCCCAGGTGACCGTGGCCGCGCCGTTGCCCGGCGAGGCGGTCACGGTGGCCGGCGTGGTCGGCGGCCCGGGCACGACCGGCCCGGTGCTGGCCGGGACCGAGGACCCGCCGGGTCCGATGGCCACGACGCTGAACGTCACCGGATCGCCCGGGTTGAGGCCGGTGATCGTGCAGCTGGTACCGGTGCTGGTGCAGCTCTGCCCGCCCGGCACCGCGGTCACCGTGTAGTGCGTGACCGCGCTCGCGCCGGCCGCCGCCTGCCACGACACCGTCGCGCCGAACGCGGACGCGACCGCGGTGGCGCCCGCCGGAGTGCGCGGCGCGCCGGGGACCGCCGGGGCGGCCGCGGTCGGCGCCGAGCGGCCGGACGGGCCGGTGGCGACGACCGTCACGGTGTACGGGACGCCGTTGGTCAGCCCGGTGATCGTGCAGTGCGTGGCGCCGGTCGTGGTGCAGGTGGCCATTCCCGGCAGGGCCGTGGCGGTGTAGCCGGTGGTCGCCGCGCCGCCGGTCGGCGTGGTGCCCGGGGTCCAGCTGACCGCGACCAGGCCGTCGCCCGGCGTCGCGGTCGCCGTGGCCGGGGCCGCCGGCGGTCCGGTGATCACCTGCGGCGACGGGGTGCTCGGCACGGACTGCCCGCCCGGGCCGGTGGCGATGGCGACGAAGGTGTACGCCGTACCGTCGGACAGCCCGGAGACGGTGCACGAGGTCGTGGCGGCACCGGTGGCGGTGCAGGTCGCCCCGCCCGGGCTGGCCGTGACCGTGTAGGCGGTGATGCCGTCGCCGGTGACGAGCGGCTCGGTCCAGCTCACGACCGCGGTGCCGGACCCGGCGGCCGGTGCCGCGGTCACGTCCGAGGGCGCGCCGGGCAGGCCGGCGCTCGGCGTGACCGCTGAGGAGGGCACGCTCGCGTCGGAGGCGCCGCCCGGGCCGATCGCCCAGACCGAGAAGCTGTAGTCCACCCCGTTGTCCAGGCCGTCGACCACGCAGCTGGTGGCCGCGGTCTCGCAGGCCGAGCCGCCCGGGTAGGCGACCGCGCGGTAGCGGGCCACCCCGGCCCGGAAGGTCGACGGCGGGGTCCAGGAGACGTTCGCCTCGCCGTTGCCGACGACGGCCGTCACGTTGTCCGGGGCGGCCGGCGGGCCGGGCGTGACCGGGTCGGTGACCGCCCCGGCCGAGGCGCCGCCGCCGCCGTTGGCCACGACCGTGAAGGTGTACGCGGTGCCGGACGTCAGCCCGGTCACCGTGCACGTGGTCGCGGTGGTGGTGCAGGTCGCCCCGTCCGGCGCCGCGGTGACGGTGTAGCCGGTGACGGTGCCCCCGCCGGTCGGCGCGGTCCAGCTCACCGCGGCGTCGGTCTGGCCGGGCAGCGCGGTCGCGCCCGTCGGCGCGCCGGGCGGGCCGGCCACCAGCGCGGTGCCGCTCGTGCCCGGGGCCGAGTCGCCGGTGCCGGGCACACCACTGGCGACCACCGAGAAGGTGTACGCCGTGCCGTTGCTCAGGCCGGTGATGGTGCAGCTGGAGCCGACGCTGGTGCAGGTCTGCCCGCCGGGCGAGGCGGTCGCCGTGTACTGCGCGATCCCCGCACCCTGGTTCGCCGGCGCGGTCCAGGACACGTCGGCCGTGCCGTCGCCGACGACCGCGGTGACGTCCGTGGGCGCGCCGGGCGGGCCGGCGATCACGGCGACCGACGGGGCGCTCGCGGCCGAGTCGCCGCTGAGCCCGTTGGCCACGACGGTGAACGTGTAGCTGGTGCCGCCGGTCAGGCCGGTCACCGTGCAGCTCGTGCCGGTCGTGGCGGTGCAGGTGGCCCCGCCCGGGGAGGCGGTGACCGTGTAGCGGTTCACGCCCGCGCCGGTCAGCGCCGGGGCGACCCAGGTGACGGTGGCCGAACCGCTGCCGGGCGTGGCCACGACCGCGGTCGGCGGCCCGGGCGGGCCGGGCACCGAGGAGCCGGACGTGGCCGCCGGGTCCGAGGTGCCGGTGTTGCCCGCGCCCACCGCGACCACGCTGAACGTGTAGGCGGTGCCGTTGGTCAGCCCGGTGATCGTGCACTGGGTGACGCTGGTGGTGCAGGTCGCCCCGCCGGGCGCGGCCGTCACGACGTAGTGGTCGACGGTCGCCCCGCCCGCCGGCGGCGTCCAGGACACCACGGCCGAGCCGCCGCCGGCGGTCGCCAGGACCGCGGTCGGCGGGGGCGGCGGCCCGGGCAGGACCGCGTTGGACACCGCCGAGGGCGCCGACGAGCCGACCGCGCCGGCCCCGACCGCGGTGACCGTGAACGTGTAGGAGGTGCCGGGCGTGAGCCCGGTGACGGTGCAGGTGAGCGCGCTGACGGTGCAGCCGGCGGAGCCGGGGGTGGCCGCGACGACGTAGTGGTCGACCGGGGCGCCGCCGGTGGGCGCGGTCCAGGTGACCGTGGCGCTCGAGTTGCCGGCCACGGCGGTCGCGGCGCCGGGCGTGGCGGGCGGGCCGGGGTTGATCGCCCCGCCGGTCACGGCCCCGGCCGAGATGCCGGTGTTGCCCACGCCGACCGAGACCACGGTGAACGTGTAGCCGGTGGCGCCGTTGAGGCCGGTGACGGTGCAGCCGGAGGCGTCGAGCGCGATGCAGACCGCGCCGCCGGGTGCGGCGGTGACCAGGTAGTGGTCGATGCCGGCGCCGTCGTTGACCGGGGCGGTCCAGGTCACCGTGGCGGTGCCCGGGCCGGCCGTGGCCGTGACCGAGGTCGGCGCGTCCGGGGGCCCGACCTCGACGCTGGTGGTCGGCGCGCTGACCGGGGCGTCGCCGCCGGGGCCGGTGGCCTTCACGGTGAACGTGTACCCCTGCCCGGGGCTCAGCCCGGCGATGACGCACGAGGTGCCGGTGGTGGTGCAGGTCCCGCCGCCCGGCGAGGCCACCACGAGGTAGCCGGTGACGCCGGCGCGCAGGATGCCCGGCGGCTGCCACGCGACGGTGACGCTGCCGTTGCCCGCGGCCACGCTGACGCCGGTGACCGCGTCCGGCGCGCCCGGCACGACGACCGGGCTGGGCAGGGTCGGCAGCGACGAGCCGGTGCCGGACGGGCCGGCGGCGGTGACCACGAAGGTGTACGGCACCCCGTTGGTCAGGTTGTGCACGACGCACGTGGTGGCGCTGGTCGAGCAGGTCTCCCCGCCCGGCAGCGCGGTCACCACGTAGTGGTCCACCGCCCCGCCGGCGCCCGCCGACGCGGTCCACGAGACCGTGGCCGTGCCGTCGCCGCCGGTCGCCGTGACGGCGCCCGGCGCTGACGGCGGGCCCGCGGTCACCGGAGCGGAGGCGGCGCTGGCCGGCGACGCCCCGCCGGGCCCGTTCGCCACGACGGTGAACGTGTAGGCGGTGCCGGGGGTCAGCCCGAGGACGGTGCACGTCGTGTCCGACGGCGACAGGGTGACGCAGAAGGCCCCGCCGGGCGCGGCGGTCACCGTGTAGCCGGTGATCCCGGCGCCGGTGCCGGTCGGCGCGGTCCAGGACACGGCGGCCGAGCGGTCGCCGGCCGTGGCCGTCACCGCGGTCGGCGCGTCCGGGGCGCCGGTGACCCCGGCGACCGGGGTGCTGGCGGTGGAGGAGCCGGTGCCGGTGACGCCGTGGGCGATGACCGAGAAGGTGTACGGCACCCCGTCGGTCAGCCCGGTGATGGTGCACGCGGTCGCGTTGCTGACGCTGCAGGACGCGCCGCCCGGGTACGCCGTCGCCGTGTAGTGGTCGATGCCGGCCCCGACGTTGCCCGGGACGGTCCACGACACGGCGGCCTGGCCGCTGCCGGCCGCGACGGTGACGCCGCCGGGACGGCTGGGCGGGCCGGGCGCGACCGCGGCCGAGGCGTCGCTCGCCGGCGAGTTGGCGAGGCTGCCGTTGGCCACGACGGTGAACGTGTAGTCGGTGCCGGGGGTGAGCCCGAGCACGGTGCAGGAGGTGTCCGACGGCGACAGCGTGGCGCACGAGGCGCCGCCGGGCGAAGCCGTCACGGTGTAGCCGGTCACGCCGCCCCGCACGACCGCCGGGGCGGTCCACGACACGGTGGCGGTGTGGTCGCCGGCCACCGCGTTCACGGCCGACGGCGGGTCGGGCGCGTTCGCCGGGGCCAGGGCGGCGGTCGCGCTGGGCAGCGAGTCGCCGGTGCCGTCGGACCCGACCGCGACGACCGTGAACAGGTAGCCGACGGTCGCCGTCAGCCCGGTGACGGTGCAGGTCGTGGTGGTCGCGTCGACCGTGGCGCAGGTGGCCCCGCCGGGCAGCGCGGTCACCGCGTAGTGGTCGATGCCGGCCCCGGTGTTCGTGGGCGCGGTCCAGGCGATGATCGCGTCGGTACCGCCCGAGGGCGTGACCGAGACGCCGGTCGGCGCGCCGGGCGGCCCGGCGGTCACCTGGTTGCTCGGCGCGCTCGCGGTGCCGTTGCCGCCGGGGCCGGTGGCCGTGACGGTGAACGTGTAGGCGGTGCCGCCGGTCAGGCCGGTCACGGTGCAGGACAGACCGGTGGTGGTGCACGTGGCCCCGCCCGGGCTGGCCGTGACGACGTAGCCGGTGACGCCGGCCCGCGCGTCGGTGGGCGCGGTCCACGACACGACGGCCGAGCGGGAGCCGCCGACCGCGGTCACGGTGCCGGCCGCGCCGGGCGCGCCCGGGGTGACGGCCGGGGACGGGTCGCTCGCCGGGGACGTGCCGGTGCTGCCGACGCCGTTGGCGGTGACGGTGAACGTGTACGCCGTACCGTCGGTCAGCCCGTTCACCGTGCAGGTGAGCAGCAGCAGCGTGGAGCAGCTGGCGCCGCCGGGCGAGGCGGTCGCCGTGTAGCCCGCGATGCCCGCGCCGGTGCTCGTCGGGGCGGTCCACGCGACCACGGCGCTGCCGCTGCCGGCCGTCGCGGTGACCGCGGTCGGCGCGCCGGGCGGGCCGGAGTGCACCTGGTTCGACGGGCCGCCGGCCGGCGAGGAGCCGCCGGGGCCGTTCGCGACGACGCCGAACGTGTAGGCGGCGCCGGGCGTCAGCCCGCTCACGGTGCAGCTGGTGGTGCTCGTGGTGCAGGTCGCGCCGCCGGGCGAGGCGGTCACCGTGTAGCCCGTGACGCCGGCCCGGGTGATGAGCGGGGCGGCCCAGGAGACGGTGGCGGCGCCGTTGCCTGGCGTGGCCACGACGAGCGTCGGGGCGTCCGGCGGGCCGCTCACGGCGGCGCCGCTGGTGCCCGCGGCCGAAGTGCCGGACGCGCCGGTGCCGTTGGCCACCACCGCGAAGGTGTACGCGATGCCGTTGCCCAGGCCGCTCACGGTGCAGGACAGACCGGTGGTGGTGCAGGTGGCGCCGCCGGGCGAGGCGGTCACCGTGTAGCCGGCGATGCCCGCGCCCGCGTTGGTCGGGGCGGTCCACGACACCGTGGCGCTGCCGTTGCCGCTCGCCACCGTGACGCCGGTCGGGGCGCCCGGCGGGCCGGGGACCATCGACGGCGACGGCGCGCTGGCCGGCGAGGTGCCGCCGGGGCCGGTGGCGACGACGGTGAACGTGTAGGCGGTACCGCTGGAGAGCCCGGGAACCGAGCACGTGGTGGTGGCCGTGGTGCAGGTGGCCCCGCCCGGCGAGGCGGTCACCGCGTAGGAGCTGACGCCGGCCCGCGCGGTGGCGGGTGCGGTCCAGGAGACGGTGGCGGCGCCGCTGCCCGCGGTCGCGGTGACCGCGGTCGGGGCGTCCGGCGGGCCGGGCTGGACGTTCGCCGCGACGCTGGCGATCGAGTCGCCGGTCAGGCCCACGCCGTTGGCCACCACGCTCACCTGGTAGGCGGTGCCGTTGGTGAGGCCGGTGAGGACGCAGGTGCGGATGATGGTGGTGGCGACGCAGGAGGCCCCGCCGGGCGTGGCGGTCACCGTGTAGCCGGCCAGCCCGGCGCCGGTGTTCGCCGGCGCGGTCCAGGACACGGTCGCGGTGGTGTTGCCGCCGGTCACCGTGACGCCGGTCGGCGGGGCGGGCGGCCCGGGCGTGACCGCGGTCGTGGTGGTGCCGGGCGAGGTGCCGCCGGGTCCGTTGGCCACGACCGTGAACGTGTACGCGGTGCCGCCGGTCAGGCCGGGCACGGTGCAGGACAGGCCGCTGCTGGTGCAGGTGGCGCCGCCCGGCGAGGCGGTCACCGCGTAGTCCGTGACGCCGGCCCGGGTGATGAGCGGGGCGACCCAGGAGACGCTGACGCCCGCGTTGCCGGCCACGGCGACCACGAGGGTCGGCGCGTCGGGGGCGCCGGGCGTGGACGGTCCGGCGTACCCCGCGCTCGACGCGCCGGTGTTGCCGGTGCCGACCGCGACGACGCCGACGGTGTAGGTCACCCCGCCGGTCAGCCCGGTGATGGTGCACGCGGTGCCGCTGCTGGTGCAGGTGGCCCCGCCCGGGGAGGCGGTGGCGACGTAGTGGTCGATGCCGGCCCCGTCGTTGTTCGGCGCGGTCCAGGCCACGGCCAGGGTGCCGTTGCCGCCGGTGGCCGTGACGCCCGTCGGGGCGCCGGGCGGGCCGGGCGTCACCGCGGCCGAGGCGGCGCCGGTGGACGAGCCGCCGGGGCCGTTGGCGACGACGGTGAACGTGTAGGCGGTGCCGCTGCCGAGGCCCGCGACGGTGCAGCCGGTGGTGGCCGTCGTGCAGGTGGCCCCGCCCGGCGACGCGGTGACCGTGTAGTTGGTGAGACCGGCCCGGGTGACGGCGGGCGCGGTCCAGGACACGGCGGCGATGCCGGCCCCGGGGGTCGCGCTGACGCCGGTCGGGGCGTCGGGGGCGCCCGGCGTGGACGGGCCCGACGGGGTGCTGGCCGGCGAGGAGCCGGTGCTCGCGATGCCGTTGGCCACGACCGTGAACGTGTAGCCGGTGCCGCCGGTGAGCCCGCTGACGGTGCAGGAGGTGGTCGCCGTGGTGCAGGTGGCCCCGCCGGGGCCGGCGGTCACCGTGTAGGTGGAGATGCCCGCGCCCCGGTTGACCGGCGCGGTCCACGACACGGTCGCGGCGGTGCCGGCGGCGGTGGCGGTGACGGCGGTCGGCGCCCCGGGCGGGCCGGGGGTGACCGCGGACGTGGTGGTGCCCGTCGACGTGCCGCCGGGGCCGTTGGCGGTGACCGTGAACGTGTACGCGGTACCGCCGGTCAGGCCGCTGACCGTGCAGGCGGTGGTCGCCGTGGTGCAGGTGGCCCCGCCCGGCGACGCGGTCACCGTGTAGCCGCTCAGGCCGCCGCGGGTGGTGAGCGGCGCGACCCAGGAGACGTTCGCCGAGGCGTTGCCGGCCACGGCGACCACGAGCGTCGGCGGGTCGGGCGCGCCCGGGGCGACCAGCGACGTCGGCGTGCTCGCGGCGGAGTCGCCGGTGCCGGCCACGCCGTTGGCCACGATGGTGAACGTGTAGCCGATGCCGTCCACGAGGCCCGTGAAGGTGCAGCTGGTGGTCGTGCTCGTGCAGGTCGCGCCGCCGGGCAGGGCGGTCACGGTGTAGCGCAGGATGCCGCCGCCCGGGTTGGCCGGGGCCGTCCACGTCACCGTCACCGTGCCCTGGCCGGCCGCCGCGGAGGCGCCGGTCGGCACGCCGGGCGGGCCGGGCTTGACCGGCGTCGTGGTGCTCGCCGGGTCGGAGGCGCCGCCGGGGCCGGTGGCCACGACGCCGAACGTGTAGGCGGTGCCCGGGACGAGCCCGGTCACGGTGCACGTGGTCGTGACCGTGGTGCAGGTGGCGCCGCCGGGGCTCGCGGTCACGGTGTAGGTGTCCACGCCGGCGCGGGTGACGGCCGGGGCGGTCCACGACACGGCGGCGCTGCGGGCCCCGGCGGTGGCGGTCACCGCGGTCGGCGCGTCGGGGGCGCCGGGCACGACCGGGGTGCTGGGGTCGCTGGCCGGCGAGGAGCCGGTCCCGCCGAGGCCGAGGGCGACGACCGAGACGGTGTACTGCTGCCCGTCGTCGAGGCCGGTGATGGTGCACGTCTGCTGCGCGGCGTTGACCGTGATGCACACGTGCAGGCCGGGCGTGGCCGTGGCGATGTACGCCGAGATGAGGTTCGTCGAGAGCAGCGGCGCGTTCCAGGACACGTTGAGCGCGCCGTTGAGCGCGGTGGCCTGCACCTGGCGGGGCGCGCCGGGCGGCCCGACGCTCGTGGTGGCGCCGGTCGCGGTCGCCGGGGAGGTGCCGCCGGGGCCGATCGCGACGGCCGAGAAGGTGTACGCGATGCCGGTGCCCAGCCCGGTGACGGTGCACGTGGTGCCGCTGGTGGTGCAGGTCGCCCCGCCCGGTGAGGCGGTCACCCGGTAGCCGGTGACGCCGGCCCGCTGCACCAGCGGCGGCACCCAGGACACGGTCGCCGCGCCGATGCCGGGCGTGGCCGTGACGAGCGTGGGCGCGTCCGGCGGGCCGGGCACCACGATGTTCGAGGCGAGGCTGGGCAGCGAGTTGCCGGTGCCGGTCGCGCCGTAGGCCACGACCGTGAAGGCGTAGCCCACGCCGCTCGTCAGCCCGCTCACCACGCAGCCGGTGCCGGTGGTGGTGCAGGTCGCCCCGCCGGGCACCGCGGTGACCGTGTAGTGGTCGACGCCGGCGCCGGTCGCGGCCGGGGCCGTCCACGACACCGTCGCCGAACTGTCGGCCGCGACCGCGGTCACGGCCGTCGGAAGTCCGGGCGGCCCAGGCCGGACGCTGTTGGACGGATCGCTGGCCGGCGATGGCCCGGCGCTGCTGCTGGCGACGACCGTGAAGGTGTACGCCTGCCCGGCGGTCAGCAGCGGCACCGTGCACGACGTGCCGGTGAGGGCCGCGCAGGTGGCCCCGCCCGGGGAGGCGGTCACCGTGTAGCCGGTGACGCCGACGCCCGGGGTGGCCGGCGCGGTCCACGACACCGTCGCCGCGTTGCTGCCCGGCGTCGCGGTGACGGCGGTCGGCGCGCTGGGCGGTCCGGCGGTGAACGCGGCCGACGGCTGGCTGGGCACCGAGGTTCCGGTCAGCCCGACGCCGACCGCGACGACGGTCACCGTGTAGCTGGTGGCCGGCAGCAGGCTCAGCATCGTGCAGCTGGTGTCGGTGGCGGTGAGGGTGCCGCAGGGCAGCAGGCCCGGGTTGGCGTAGGCGACGTAGTGGTCGATGCCCGCGCCGGCGAAGGCCGGGGGCGTCCAATTGATGGTCGCCGTCAGGAAGCCGGGGGTGACGGTGACGTTCGTCGGTGCGCCGGGCGGGCCGGGGGTCGCCGCGTTGGTGACGGCCGCCGTCGAGTCGCCGGTGCCGGCCACGCCGTTGGCGACGACCGAGAACGTGTAGGTGGTGCCGCTCGTCAATCCGGTGACGGTGCAGCCGAGCAGCAGCGAGGTGCAGGTCTGCCCGCCCGGGCTCGCGGTCACCGTGTAGTGGTCGACCCCGGCGCCGCCGTTGAGCGGGCCGAGCCAGGACACGGCGGCCGAGTTGGCCAGGGCCACGGCGCCGACGGTGAGCGGTGGGCTCGGCGGCCCGATGTTGACCAGCGGCGAGGCGAGGCTCGCGAGCGAGCTGCCGGCGCCGTTGATCGCGACCGCGGTGACCTTGAACGAGTACGAGCCGCCGGGGGTCAGGCCGCCGACGGTGCACGAGGTGCTCGATGTGGTGCAGGTCTGGCTGTTCAGGACGGTGGTCACCACGTAGTACGCGATGCCCGCCCCGACGTTGGCCGGCGCGGTCCAGCTGACGACCGCCTGGGTGTTGCCGGACGTGGCGAAGACGCCGGTCGGCATGCCGGGCGGGTTGGCCGGATCGACGACGGTAACCGTGCCGGCCGCGGCCGGGGTCGATACGCCGCCGGAGCTGGTGGCCGTGATGGTGACGACCCACGAGCCGGCCGGGACATTGGAGATGGTGCATGCCAGCAGGACCGAGGTGCACTGCAGGGTCGTCGATCCCTTGGTAGCGACGGCGGTGTATCCGGAGGCGCCGCCGACCGAGCCGAGCCAGGAGACGGCGATCGAATTGACGCCGCCGGATGCGCCGGCCCCGGTGGGCGGGTTCGGCGCGGCCTCGATGTGACCGCCGGGCTGCGACTTGGCCTTCACGGCCTTCGTCGGCGTCGCCACCGCGCTCTTCGTCGGCGTCGCCACCGCGCTCTTCGCCGGGGCCGGCTTCGCTGCGACGGCGGCCTTCGTTGCGACCGGCTTCGATGCCACAGCGGCCTTCGTAGCGGCCGGCGTTGATGGCGTCGCGGCCTTGGTGGCGGCCGGCTTCGATGGCACGGCGGCCTTCGCAGGCGCAGGCTTCGATGCGGCCGGCTTGGCCGCGGCGGGTTTCACCGCCTTCGGGGCCTTGGTCGACACGGCCGCCGGGCCCTTGCTCGCTTCGGCGGTGGGACTAGCTTCCGCACGATGAGCAAGGGCCAGCAGGACGAATCCAATTCCGGCAACGATGAACAGACCCAACAGGACGGCCCGTCGCATCGCGATCCGATCGCATGCAGCCACTCCGGCACACCTCTCCTCCGGCTTTCATCCCGAGGATCACCCATTTCGGATGGTTTAGGTGCGCATATTTATGGCGTTATTGCTCTGACGAATCCACTGTGGACGCGGTCTGAGCGCTACCCACGCTTGTATCCGGGCAAACATCGGGTGCGGTCGGATTGCGGCTGCTAGGTTCGGTTCCGGGACGCCCGTGAGCCCGCTACGGCGCCGTGCCCACAAGCGGCCGGACGGTCTCGCCCGCCCGGTCCCCGCGGCCCGCCACGGCCGCCCCGATCGAGGCCGCGATCTCCCCGGACCGCACCGCCACCGCCGACAAGAGCGTCGACGTTATTCCATGCGCGTGCTCGGTGCCGCCCTGGACGTAGACCCCGGCCCGCAGCGCCTCGCCGGTCCGCACGCGGTAGTCGCGGCCGACCCGCAGCAGCCCCTCCTCGTCGCGCAGGCAGTGCGCCCCGGCCGCGCCGAGCAGGCGGGCCGCGTCGACCGGCCGGTAGCCGGTGGCGTAGACGATCGCGTCGGCGTCGAGGGTCAGGAGCTCGCCGGAGGGCAGGTGCTCCACGACCGCCGTCACGCCGTCCGGCCGGGCCCGCAGCTCCGCCAGCCGCGAGGCGTTGAGCATGCGCAAGCGGCGGCGGCCGAGGACCTGCTCGCGGTACGAGCGACGGTAGAGGTCCTCGATGAGGTCGCCGTCGACGACGGAGTAGTTGGTGTTGCGGTGGTAGTCGAACAGCATCCGCTTCACGTCGGCGGGCGCGTCGAAGTAGAGGTCGACGGCCTCCGGATCGAAGATGCGGTTGGCGAAGTTGCTGTCGTCGGCCGGGCTGTAGCCGTAGCGGAAGAAGACCGAGCAGACCTCGGCCGACGGGTACCGCTCGTGCAGGAACGCCACCGACTCGGCCGCGCTCTGCCCGGCCCCGACGACGAGGAACCGCTCGGGCCGCTCGACCGCGAAGCGCTTGGCCCGGTGCAGGATGTCGAGGTTGTGCCAGACCCGCTCGGCGGCCTCCACCCCGGCCGGCAGGCTCGGCTCCAGGCCGACCGCGACGACGACGTTGCGGGCCCGCAGCCGCAGCACTCCCCCGCGGTGCGCGGCGACGACTTCGAGCAGCGCGCCGCCGGCGGCCGGGACGACGTCGGTGACGGTGTGCCCGTAGAGCACCGGCTCCCCCACCCGGTCCGCGGCCCATTCGAGGTAGTCGTGGAACTCGACCCGCAGCGGGTACATCGTCTTGTAGTTGATGAAGTCGGCCAGCCGGTCCTTGGCGTGCAGGTAGGACACGAAGCTGTAGCCGCTGGCCGGGTTGCGCAGGGTCACGAGGTCCTTGAGGAACGACACCTGCATGGTGGCGTCCTCGAAGAGCATCCCGCGGTGCCAGCCGAAGGTGTCCTGCTGCTCCACGAACACCGCGCGGATGTGCTCGGGTTCCGGGCGGCGGCTGTTGTACTCCTCGATCGCGATCGCCAGCGCGAGGTTGGACGGCCCGAAGCCGATCCCGACGACGTCGTACACGCCTGCGTCCATGGGTTCGCCCTTCACGTCGTTCACTGCAGTCCCCCGGTGATCTCGGCCGCCGTGGCCACGACGCCACAGCGGTCCCGCACGTGGCGCAGCGCGTCACGGTGGTGGGCGGGGCTGAAGTCGGCGACGGCGTCGGCGACCACGAACGGCTGGATGTCGCGCATGAACGCGTCGAGCGCGGTGGCGAGCACCCCGATGTGGGCGTACACCCCGGTGATGATCAGCTGGTCCCGCCCGCCCAGCAGCTCGGCGAGCGGAGTGCCGACGAAGGCGCTGTAGCGGCGCTTGGTCACGCGGTGCTCGCCGGCGGCCGGGGTGAGCGCGTCGACGATGGCGAGCGCGCGCTCGTCCGGCGGCGGCCCGTCGCCCCAGAAGTCCTGCAGCAGCCCGCGCTCGGCCAGGCTCTGCCCGCCCGGCTGGGCCGAGAACACGACCGGGATCCCGAGCTCGGCCGCGTGCTTGCGCAGCCCGTTGATGTTGTCCACGACCCGGCCGATCAGCACCTGGTCCGCGGTGCCGAACGGGGCCAGGAAATAGTGCTGCATGTCGTGCACGAGCAGCGCGGCGCGGGCCGGATCGGGGCGCCAGCCGACGCGGGCCTGGGCGATGCCGAGGTCGGTCGGCACCGGGTACGGGGTGATTCTGGGCAGCACGGCTCAGCCTTTCTGGGTCGCGGCCAGGGCCGCGCGGAGCTCGCGGCGGCTGACTTTGCCGACGCCGGTGACGGGGAACGCCTCGAGGATCTGCAGCCGGTCCGGGATCTTGTAGGCGGCGAGCCCGCGCTCCCGCAGGTGCCGGCGCAGCGCGGGCAGGGTGAGCGGGGCGGCGCCGGGCCGGGGCACCACGAACGCGCAGCTGCGCTCCCCGAGATAGGCGTCGGGCACGGCGACGACCGCGGCGTCGTGCACCGCCGGATGGGTCAGCAGGTGGTTCTCGACCTCCTCGGCCGCGATCTTCTCGCCGCCCCGGTTGATCTGGTCCTTGGCCCGGCCCTCGACCACCAGGTAGCCGTCGGGGCGCAGCCGGACCAGGTCGCCGGTGCGGTAGAAGCCGTCGGCGGTGAAGGCGGTGCGGTTGTGCTCGGCCGCCCGCCAGTACCCGCGGATCGTGTACGGCCCCCGCGTGAGCAGGTGCCCCACCTCCCCCGCCGGCACCGGCTCGTCGCGGTCGTCGACGATGCGCAGCTCGTCGTCGGGGCTGATCGGCCGGCCCTGCGTATGGAGCACGATCTCGTCCGGGTCGTCGAGCCGGGTGTAGTTCACGAGCCCCTCGGCCATCCCGAACACCTGCTGCAGGCGGCACCCGAGGCCGGGGCCGATCCGCGCGGCGACGGTGTCGACGAGCTTGGCCCCGCCGACCTGCAATACGGCCAGGCTGGACAGGTCCGGCTTCTCCGCCGCCGCCTCGACGGCCTCGAGCCAGAGCAGGGCCAGGGGCGGTACGACCGCAGTGATGGTGACCCGCTCGGCCTCGATGAGCGGCAGGACGGTCGCCGGGTCGGGCCGCGGCGCGAGCACGATCCGGCCGCCCGCGTGCAGCACGCCGAGCACGCCCGGCGAGGACATCGTGAAGTTGTGCGACACCGGCAGCGCCGTCAGATAAATACTGTCCGGCCCGAGGTGACAGATCTCGGCGGAGGCGCGGACGCTGTACAGGTAGTCGTCGTGCGTGCGCGGGATGAGCTTCGGCAGCCCGGTGCTGCCGCCGGACAGCTGCAGGAACGCGACCTCGTCGGCCGGCGGGCCGGCGGGCAGCCGGGCCACGTCGGCCGCGTCCGCGTAGAGCGAGTCGAGCCGCACGTGCCCGCCGGCGTCCCCGGCCACGATCAGGGTCGCCGGCTCGGCCGCGGCGGCGAGGGTGCGGTGGTCGAAGCCCTCGTGCACGTCGGTGGTGACGAGCGCGACCGCCTCGGTGTGGGCGCAGAAGTAGCCGATCTCGGCCGAGCGGTGCGCCGGCAGCGCGAAGACCGGCAGCGCGCCGAGGCGGAACAGCGCGAAGATCACGTCGAAGTACGCGGCGGTGTTGGGCAGCTGCACCACGACCCGGTCGCCGCGGCGCACCCCGATCCCGTGCAGGCCGGCGGCCAGGCGCAGGGCCCGGTCGCGCAGTTCGGCGTAGCTGACCCGGCGGTCCCCGTCGACGACGGCGATCCGCCCGCCGTGCGCCTCGGCCCGCTCGCGCAGCAGGTCGTCGAAGGTCTGGCCGGTCCAGTAGCCGCGCTCGCGGTACACCTCGGCGAATGCCTCAGGAAACATCGGCCTGCTCCGTCGACAGCCCGAGGGCGGCCAGCATGGTGCCGAGCTTCGCGGAGGTCTCGGCGAGCTCGGCCTCCGGGTCGGAGCCGGCCACGATCCCGGCCCCGGCGAACAGGTCGAGGCCGCCGCCGTCGGCGACCGCGCACCGGATGGTGACCGCCCACTCGCCGTCCCCGGCGGCGTCGACCCAGCCGACCATCCCGGTGTAGAAGCCGCGGTCGAACGGTTCGAGCTCGCCGATCGCGGTCCGCGCGGCCGTCGTCGGGGTGCCGCAGACGGCGGGCGTCGGGTGCAGCGCGGCGGCCAGGGTCAGGGCGCTCACCGCGGGGTCGGCGACGGTGCCGGTGACCAGGGTGCCGAGGTGCCACATGGTGTTGGTGCGCACCAGCGTGGGCTCCGCGGGCACCGTGAGCTGTGCGCAGAACGGGCGCAGCGCGTCGGCCACGGCCCGGGTCACGACCGCGTGCTCGTGCCGGTCCTTCTCGGAGCGCAGCAGGGCGGCGGCGCGGCGGGCGTCCTCGGCCGGGTCGGCGCTGCGGGCGGCCGAGCCGGCGAGCGGATGGGCCGCGACCTGCCGGCCGTGCCGGGAGACGAGCAGCTCGGGACTGGCCCCGAGCAGTGTCCGCCCGCCGCCCAGATCGACGCCGAAGGTGTACCCGCCGGGCTCCCGCGCCGCGAGCGCCCGCACCACCGGCGCCGGGTCGAAGCCGGGCGCGTCGGCCCGCAGCGAACGGGCCAGCACCACCTTGGTGTACCGCCCGTCCCCGATCTCCCGCACCGCCCGGTCGACGGCGGCCGCGTACCGGTCGGGCGCCGGCACCGGATGCAGGCGGTTGATGGACTGCATGGCGGGGCGCGCGGGCTCGCCGGGGCCCATGGGGCGCCCGCGCCGCAGGTGCAGCGGGACGACCAGCTGGGCGTGCGCGTCCGGGGCGAACGGCACCGCGCCGACCACGGTGCGCACCGAGTGCCCGGCCGCCTCGGCCACGCCGAGCACGGCCTGCACCCGGCGGTCGAGGTCGGCCAGGGCGTCGCGGCGGCCGGAGGGCGGGACCGCGAAGTAGGTGCCCTCGGCCAGCAGCGTGCCGCGCGGCGAGGCGAAGAGCGAGGACGCGCCGGGGCGGTACGCGGCGACGGGTTCGGCGGCGGAGCCGACGGCGGGCTCGGTGGAGACGGTGGTCACGGGTGGTGCTCCCTTCGGCCGGCAGGTCCTGCCGGGATCGGCGCTCAGGCGCGCAGCGTGGCGCCGCCGTCGACGTACAGGTCGTGCATGGTGATGTGCCGGGCGCGCTCCGAGGCGAGGAAGAGCACGGCGTCGGCGATGTCCTCGGGCTCGGCGATGCGCCCGAGGGGGATGCCGGCCCGGTAGGCCGCGGGGTCGCCGGCGACGACCGCCGCCGCCCCGGCCGCGGGCCCGCCGGGGTGTCCGGCCCACATGGCCCGCTGCATCGGCGTGTCGGTCGAGCCGGGGGCGACGACGTTGCAGCGGATGCCGTACTCCGCCAGCTCCAGCCCCAGGCTCTTGGTGAAGTGGGTCGCGGCCGCCTTGGACGCGGCGTAGGCGGCCATCCCGGCCCGCGGCACGCCGGCCGCGTTGGACGAGACCGTCACGATGGCGCCGGCCCGGCGGACCCGCATCCGCCGGGCCACCGCGCGGCTGGCGTGGAAGACCCCGGTCGCGTTGACCGCGAACGTGTCGGCCCAGTCGGCGTCGGAGCAGCCGAGCACCGGGCCGGTGCGCAGGATCCCGGCCACGTTGACCAGGACGGTGATCGGGCCGAGCCCGGCCTCGACCGCCGCGACGACGTCCTCCACCTGCCCCGCCGAACTGACGTCGGCGGGGTGGGCGGCGATGCCGTCGTGCTCGGCGGCGAGCTTGGCGAGGCCGTCCGCGTCGCGGTCGAGCGCCGCGACCCGGGTGCCGCCGGCGGCGAACGCCACGGCGACGGCGCGGCCGATGCCCTGTGCGGCGCCCGTCACCAGCGCGATCCCGTCCATGTTCCTCCTTCGATGTTAGGTTAGCCTAAGCTAAGCTGGCGTTCCCGAGAGGGCCTGCTCCCGATCGCGTTCCTGCTCGGACTGCTGCACGCGGGTCATGGCCCGGCGCAGGATCGGCGGGCCCATCACCGAGGTGACGACCGCGATGAGGACGACCACCGTGTAGGTCGCGGTGGACAGCACCCCCAGCCGCAGGCCGGTGGTGGCCACCACGACCTCGACCACGCCGCGGGAGTTCATCCCGGCGCCGAGCGCGATGCCCTCCCAGTGCGACAGCCGGCTGGCCCGCGCGCCGGCGTAGGCGCCGACGAACTTGCCGGCGATCGCGAGCAGCAGCAGCGCGATCCCGGCCAGGAGCACCTTCGGGTCGGCCAGGGCGGTGAGGTCCACCCGCAGCCCGGCGGTGGCCAGGAAGATCGGCGCGAGCACCGAGAGCACCACCGTGCGCAGCGGCGCCAGGTCGGTCCACAGCGGCCGGCCGGGCCGGGCGTCGAGCTCGCCGGGCCTCTCCCGGGTCTGCCCGATGAGGATGCCGGCCACGAACGCCCCGAACAGCGCCTCCATGCCCATCGACTGGGTGGCGGCCGCGCCGAGCAGGACCAGGATCACCGCGACGGTGACCCGCACCCCGCCCTCGGCCGAGCGGGCGGCGAGCCGCATGACCCAGCGGACCAGCGGGCGGCCGATCAGCAGGGCGGCGGCGAGGAAGCCCAGGAGGTACACGACGGACAGGACGACGGATCCCGCGTGCACGCCGGTGGTGGCGGCGGCCGCGACCACCGACAGCAGGAACCAGCCGATCGCGTCGTCGAACGAACCGGCGGCCAGGGTCAGCTGCCCGATGTCGCGGTGCAGCAGGCCCATGTCGGCGAGCGTCTTGGCGATCACCGGGATCGCGGTGACACACATCGCCACGCCGAGGAACAACGCGAAGACCCATCGATCGGTACGGCCGGTCAGCAGCGCCGCCGGCACCAGGAACCCGGCGGCGATGCCGAGGGCGAGGGGCAGCAGCAACCCGGAGAGGCTCACCCGCAGCCCGGTCAGGCCGCGCCGGCGGATCATCCCGGCGTCGAGCTGGGCGCCGGTCACCCCGACGAGCAGCAGCACGCCGACCTGCCCGACGGCGTCGACGAGGTGCAGCTGGTTGGCGTCGGCCGGGAACAGCCAGCGCAGGAACCCGGGCGACCAGGCGCCCAGCAGCGACGGGCCGATGATCACGCCGGTCAGCAGCTCGCCGACGAGGGCGGGCAGCTTGAACCGGACCGCGACCCGGCCCAGCGCGAGCGCGATGAGCAGCAGGACGGAGACCTGCAGCAGGAACAGCAGCAGGGCGTGCGGAGCGAGGCTGGGTAGTGGACTAGTCACCGTCTTCCCCTTCGTGGTGATCGAGGTTCACCACTCCACGCTTCCAATACCCATCGATTTCTGTCCATTTTCTATTGAGCCCAGTCGCGCGGATGTGCCGGCGGATCGGCTTGAGCCCGCCCGCCTCGCCGGCGACCCACACGTAGCCGTCGCCGTCGGGCAGCGCGAGCCCGGTCAGCTCCCGCTGCAGCGACTCGCCGCGCTCCCGGTGCAGCCAGCGCACGTCGGCGTCGGCCCGGGTCGGCAGCGGCTGCTCCTCGGCGCCGCCGGCCACCTCGATCCGCGCGATCACCTTCGCGCCCTCGGGGAGCCGCTCCAGCCACGCGGCCAGCGCCGGCAGGGCGGTCTCGTCGGCCCCGAGCAGATACCAGTCGAAGGTGAGGGGCACGAGGTTCGACCCCCGCGGCCCGAGGATCCCCAGCCGCTGCCCCGGTGCCGCCTGGGCCGCCCACGAACCGCCGGGCCCGTGCCCGTGCAGCGCGAAGTCGATGTCGAGCTCGCGCCGCTCGGGGCGCAGGAACCGGACGGTGTAGTCGCGGAAGATCGGCAGCGGCTGCCCGGGCGGCGGCGGCTCGAGCCCGTCCTCGCCCAGCGTCGGCATCACCGGCAGCTCGGCCCCGGGCTCGGGGAAGAACACCTTGACGTGGTCGTCGGGGGCGGCGTAACAGAATCCGTCGAGCTGCTCGCCGCCGAAGGTCACGCGGACCATGCCGGGGCTGAGCCGGTGCACGCGCCGCACCTCGAGCAGTCTCGGGGTGAGGTCGTGCCAGACGAGCTCGACGTCGCGGGCGATGGTCATGCGCTGGTCTCCTTGGCCGTCATGAACTGCAGCAGCTCGGCGTTGAGCCGTTCGGGTCGTTCGAGGTATCCGTAGTGGCCGGCGTCGGGGATCTCGGCGTACCGGGCGCCGGGGATGGCCTTGGCCACCTCGCGGCCGAGCGGCGCGGGCGCGACCAGGTCGTCGGCGAACCCCACGACCAGGCAGGGCGTGCGGATGCGGCCGTAGTCGTCGAGCCGGTCGTCCTCGCTGCCGAGCTCGGTCCGGCTCTCGTCTTCCGGGTGCAGGGGTGCGGCGAAGATGTCGAGCCAGTCCTGGGCGAGCCGGTCGTCGGCGAGGGTGCGCGGCGAGAGGTTGAAGGCGGCCCGGACCACGGCCCGGTAGAGCGGCGGGATGTCCGCGCCGGCGACCGCGCGCTCGGCCTCGCTCATCGCGGCCAGGAAGGCACCCTGGCGGCCGAAGGTGGCCATGAGCACGGCCCGGTCGACGAGGTCGGGACGGCGCAGGCACACCTCGGCGGCGACCCGGGCGCCCATCGACGAGCCGACCAGCCGGACCGGTCCGGCGTCGAGGTGCTCGACGAGCGCGGTCGCGTCGGCCACGAGATCGGCGAAGGTGACCAGGTCGGGCGCGTCCGACGGCGGGATGCCGCGGGCGTCGAAGGTGACGGCCGTGAACCCGGCGGCGACGAGGGCCGGCACCTGGTAGAGGTGCCACGTCCGGCCGCGCGCGCCCGTCCCGGCCAGCATCAGGACGAGCGGGCCCGCTCCGGTCCTCTGCACGTTGAGCCGGACACCGTTGACCTCGATCAGGGGCATGGTTCCTCCCTTTGGGCGACAAATGCCACGTCGGCAGCGACGCGGCCGGCCGGCGTCGGCTCCACGACGCGGCCGGAGTGCAGGCGGACGATGCGCGGCAGGCGCTCGATCGTGCTGGTGCGGTGGGCGATGACCAGGACCGTGCGGTCGCGGCGCAGGGTGGCCAGGGCGGCCTCGATGCGGTGGGCGGTGCGCGGGTCGAGGTCGGCGGTGGCCTCGTCGAGGATGAGCACGTCGGGGTCGATCATCGCGGCCCGGACCAGGCCGACCAGCTGCCGCTCGCCGGCCGAGAACCGCTCCCCGCGCCGGCCGAGCGGGGCGTCGAAGCCGCCGGGCAGCCCCTCGACCCAGCCGGTCAGCCCGAGCCGGTCGGCGGCCGCGGCGAAGTCGGCGCGGCCCGGCCGTCCGGGGGTCAGCGCCAGGTTGTCGGCCAGGGTGCCGGAGATGACGTGCACCTGCTGCGGGATGAGCACCAGGCGGCGGCGCAGCTCGGCCGGGTCGAGCGCGGCCAGCTCGGCGCCGTCGTGGCGGACGCTGCCGCCGTCGGGCCGGTACAGCCCGCACAGCAGCTTCGCGAGGGTCGTCTTCCCCGAGCCGGTCTCGCCGACGAGGCCCGCGTGCTCGCCGGGCGCGAAGGTCACCGAGACGTCGTGCAGCACCGGCTCCCCGTCGCGGTACGCGTACGAGACCCCGTCCGCCACCAATCCCCTGTTGGTTTTGGTCTCCGCCCGCTCGCGCACTTCGGTGCGCGCGGGGGGCTCGGCCGCGTCCAGCAGGTCGAGGAGACGGGCGAGGCCGACGCGGGACTCCAGCATCTCCCCGGCGACCAGCGTGAAGTCGTCGACGGAGCTGAACAGGTCGCGGCTGGCCAGCACGAACGTGACCACCACGCCGACCGTCACCACGTCGGCGCCCGCCAGCAGGCCGCCCACCACGAGCAGGGCGGCGCTGGTCAGGCCCTGCACGACCCAGGTGACGTCGATCCAGGTGGCGGCGCGCTGGGCCGCGCGGGCGGTGGTGAGGTACCCGCCGGCGTCCGCGCGCATCCGGGCCAGCCAGGTGCCGGTGGCCCCGTCGATCTGCAGCTGCTCGCGGGCCTGCAGGCTCTCGGTGAACGTCGCCGACAGCGTGGCCTGGGCCGCGGCCTCGGCCGGGTAGGCGTCCTCGGCGGCCCGCCGGAACCGGCGGGTGATCCACCACATCGGCGGCCCGAACACGAGCAGCAGCACCCCGGACAGCTCCCACGAGGAGCTGATCAGGACGATCGCGGTGAACACGAGGTACCCGCCGAGCGAGATCAGGTCCGGCAGCTGGCTGCGCACGAACGTGGCCAGCTCGGCGATCTCCACCGTGGCCCGGCGCAGCAGGTCGCCGCCCCGGTGCGCCTCCAGGAACCGCAGCGGGGTCTCGCCCAGCCGGCGCACCACCAGGTCGCGCAGCCCCTGCACGACCCGCTCGCCGGCCCGGGTCAGCAGCACCTCGGACCAGCGCAGCAGGATCGTGCGGGCGACGACCAGGCCGAGCACGGTGCCGGCGGTGACGAGCAGCCCGTGCCGGTCGTGGTCGAGCAGCCGGTCGACGGCCCGCCCGATGAGCACCGGGATCAGGGTCAGCGCGAGCGTGGAGACCAGGTTGACCGCGACCCCGGCGGCGACCGCGCCCTTGTGCGCGCGCAGGTGCGGCCAGGCCCGGCGCAGGACGTGGCGCAGGTCCGGCTCCTCGGCGAGCATGCGTACGTCAGCCACGGCTCACCAGCTCCTCCTGCTCGCTCCTGGCACTCAGGCCCGCACCCAGGTCGATCACGCGGTCGGCTTGTTCCGCGACCGCGGGGCGGGACGTGGCGAAGACGATCGTCACGCCGAGCTCGCGCAGGCCGCGGAGGATGCGCTGCTCGGTGGCGGCGTCGACGGCCGAGGTGACGTCGTCCAGCAGCAGCACCCGCGCGCCGCGCAGCAGGCCGCGGGCCAGGGCGAGGCGCTGGAGCTGCCCGCCGGAGACCGTGTTGCCGCGCTCCCCCACCTCCGTCGCCAGGCCGTCCGGGAGGTCGGCGATGAAGGCGTCGATCGCCGCGGTACGGCACGCCGCCCTCAAGTCGTCGTCGCTCAGCTCGGCGCGGCCCAGGCGCAGGTTGTCGGCGATGGTGCCGGACAGCAGCAGCGGGCGCTGGCCGACGATGGTCACCGCCCCGCGCAGGTTGCCGGGGTCCAGCTCCCGCAGGTCGGTCCCGCCGTACGTGACCTTGCCGGCGCTCGGCTCCTCCAGCCCGGCGAGCAGGCGCAGGAGGGTGGTCTTGCCGGTCCCGACGCCGCCGACGACCGCGACGAACGCGTTGTGCTCGATCGTCAGGTCGGGCAGCTTGATCGGTGCGCGGCCGGCGCGCTCGACCGTGAGGTCTTCGGCGGTCAGCGCACCGTCCTGGGCGGCCGCGGTGCCCTTGGGCCGCGCCGGACCGGCGTCGAGGACCGCGCCGATCCGCCCGGCCGCCGTCCAGGCGTCGCCGAGCTGGTTGAACCGGAACGTCAGCATCATCACCTGGCGGCCGAGCAGCGTCATCCAGCTGGCGAAGGAGACCAGCCCGCCGACGGAGAACGCGCCGTCGAGCACGAGCAGGCCGCCGACGCCGACCCCGACCGCGGTGGCGAGCCAGGGCACGAACGGCGCGTGCGCCGCCCACGAGGCCGCGACCCGGGCCAGCGCCAGGGTGCGCTCCCGGACGTCGTCGCTGGCCCCCCGATGCCGCCGGACCAGCTCGGTCTCCCCGCCCAGCCCGCGGACCGCCGTGCTCGCCGAGAGCAGGTCCTCGACGGCGTCGGCCCGCGCGCTGTGCGCCACGGACAGGGCGCTGTTGGCGCGCTCGTACTTCCTCGGGTACCAGAGATTGATCAGGATCAGCAGGGGGACCGTGGCGAGGCCGATGGCGGCGAGCGCCGGCCCGAGCGTGGCGACCACCACGATGACGGCGGCGAACCCGAGCACCCCGCTCACGAGCGACGGCACGGTGGCGATCCACACGATGAGCGTCTCGACGTCCCGGGTCCCGCGGGTGACGAGGTCCCCGGTGGAGAACCGGCCCGCGGTCGCGGTGTCCCAGCCCAGAATCCGGTCGGCCAGCCGCAGCAGCAGCGCGTTGCCGGCCCGCACCCCGGCCAGCGCGGCCCACCACCGCATCGCGAACTCGGCCCCGGTCAGCGCGACGGACACGGCCAGGGTCGCCCCCGCCCACCAGAACAGCGCGGGACGGTTCCCCGCGGTGATCCCGTCGTCGAGCGCGCGGCCGAGGCACCACGGGAGCAGGATCAGGCCGCCCTGGTACAGCAACCCGCCCACCCAGGACGCGCCGACGCCCTTGCCGGCGTGGCGCAGGCACCATTGCAACAGCGCGGAGGGGCTCATGCGCGCACCGCCAGGGCTGCGACGGTACGGAGCTCCAGCAGATCCCGCAGCCGCAGCTCGACCCCGGCCGCGCGGGCCGCACTGGTGAGCCGCATCGCCGCGATGCTGTCCCCGCCGAGGTCGAAGAAGCTCTCCTCGGCCCCGACGCCGTCGATCCCGAGCGCCGTGGCGAACAGCGCGGCCAGCCGCTCCTCGGCCTCCCCCCGCGGCGGCCGCCCGGTGGCGGTGTGCTCGGGCCTGGGCAGCGCGGCCCGGTCGAGCTTGCCGTTGACGGTCAGCGGAATCGCGTCGAGCCGCACCACCGCGGCCGGCACCAGGTAGGCGGGCAGCCGCTGCCCGGCCCAGGCCCTGACCGCCTGCGGTTCGGCGGTCGCTCCGACGATGTAGGCGATCAGGCGGCCGCCCTCGGCCACGACGACGCACTGGGCGACATCCGGGTGTCCGGCCAGCGCGACCGCGACCTCACCGGGCTCGACCCGATGGCCGCGGATCTTCACCTGATCGTCGGCCCGGCCCAGATAGTCGATGCGGCCGTCGGCGGTCCAGCGCGCGACGTCGCCGGTGCGGTACATGCGGGCTCCGGGTTGGTTCGTGAACGGATCGGCGACGAACCGCTCGGCGGTGAGTCCGGCGCGGCGAAGGTAGCCGAGCGCGAGCTGCGCGCCGCCGATGTAGAGCTCCCCGGCGACGCCGGGCGGGACGGGCCGCAGGCGGTTGTCGAGCACGTACAGCGTGAGGTTCGCGACGGGCCGCCCGATGAGCGCCCGCGGGACCTCCTTGACCCGCTGCACGACGGCGTCGACGGTGCACTCGGTGGGGCCGTAGAAGTTGTACGACTCGGTGTCGGGCAGCGCGGCCATGGCCGCCCAGAGCGGATCGGGCACGGCCTCCCCGCCGACCCCGAGGACGGCGAGTCCGGCCGCGTCGAACCCGGCCGCGAGCAGCTGCTCCAGGTGCGAGGGCGCCACCTCGATGACGTCGATGCCGCTGTCGCGCAGCAGCGCGGCGAGCAGCCGCGGGTCCCGGCGCGGCTCGTCGGTCACGAGGTGCAGCTCGTCCCCGCCGAGCAGCGCCAGCAGTGGCTGCCAGGACGCGTCGAACGCGAACGACCAGTTGTGCGCGATGCGCAGCGGCCGCCCGAGCCGCTCCGCCGCCGGCCCGAGGATGCGGTGCCGGTGGCTGGCGTGGAGATTGACCACCGTGCGGTGCGGGACGAGCACGCCCTTGGGCCGCCCGGTCGAGCCGGACGTGTAGATCACGTACGCCGGGTGGTCCGGCGTGATCGGTGCGGGCGTCGCCGTCGCGGTGTGCAGGTGCCCGTCTAGCACGAGCGTCTCGAGGCCGGCCGGCAGCAGGTCCACAGTGGACTTCACGGCGAGCGTCACGACCGGTTTCGCGTCGTCGAGCATGGCGGCGATCCGGGCGGGCGGGTACTCGGGGTCGATCGGGAGGTACGCCGCGCCGGAGCCCATCGCCCCGAGAATCGCCGGCACGATGTGGTGCCCGCGGGGCAGCACGAGCGCGACGAGCCGTCCGGGTTCGGCCCCGCGCGCGGCAAGCACCCCGGCGAGGGTCTCGGCCTCGGCGGCCAGCTGCGCGTAGCTCCACCGCCGCTCCCCCACGACGAGCGCGATGTTGTCCGGCGTACGGGCGGCCCACCCGGCCACCAGCCCCGGCAGCGTCGCCGGCGTGACCTCGACCGATCCGGCGTTCCAGTCGACGAGGATCCGCCGCCGCTCGGCCGGAGTCAGCGCGTCCGCCCGGTCCACGGCCCGCGACGGGTCGGCGGCCAGCTCACCGGCGAGCGCCACGAGGCGGTCGAGCAGCAGCCGCGCGGTCGCGGCGTCGAACACGTCGGAGCGGTACTCCAGCGTCAGGTGCAACCCGTCGTCATCCGCCGCGACGAGCGTCAGCGGATAGTGCGTCGCATCCCGGGCGGTGACGTCGGCGAGCTTGAGCCCGGCGGCGCGCTGGCTGTCGTCGAGCCGCTCCTCGTCCACCGGGTAGCTCTCGAACACCACCAGGGTGTCGAACAGCTCCCCGCCTCCCGCGAGCCGCTGGATGTCCGCGAGCCCGAGGTGCTGGTGCGCGAGCAGCTCGGCCTGGCTCCGCTGCAGCCGGTGCAGGAAGTCCGCCCAGCTCTCGCCGGCTGTGAGTGCCGCCCGGACCGGTACCGTGTTGATGAACAGCCCGATCATGTCGCCGGCCCCGGCGAGCTCGGGCGGCCGCCCGGCGACGGTGGCCCCGAACACGACGTCGTCGCGCCCGGTGAGCCGGCCGAGCAGGACCGCCCACAGCCCTTGCACGAGCGTGTTGAGCGTGACCCCGGTCGCCTTGGCGAACGCGGCGGCAGCCGCCGGCAGTTCGGCACCGAGCTCCCCGGGAAGCCCTCCGGCCCGCCCGGTGGCCCCGGGCGCGACGAGGGTCGGCTCCCCGACCCCGGCGAGGGCGGCGCGCCAGGCCTCTTCGGCGGCGCTCTTGTCGGCGGCGGCCAGCCAGGCCAGGAAGTCCCGATACGGCCGGGCCGGCGCGGGCAGCGTCCCCGCGTACGCGCCGAACAGCTCCCGCGCGATCAGCGGCCCGGACCACCCGTCGACCAGCAGGTGGTGCTGGGTGATGACGAGCGTATGCCGCTGGTCGTCGTGCCGCTGCAGGAGCATCCGCAGCAGGGGCGCGGCGGCCAGGTCGAACGGCCGGGCACGTTCCTCGTCGGCGCCGCCAAGGGCATCATAGTCGTCGTACCGCCAGGGAACCTCGGCCTTCGCCGGGATGACCTGCACCGGCCGGCCCGTGGCGGTGGTGGTGAACGCGGCCCGCAGGTTGGGATGCCGCTCGAGCAGGCTGGCGGCGGCGGCGCGGAGCCGGTCGGCGTCGAGGGGCCCTTCGAGTTCGAGGCTCTGCTGCACGGCGTACCCGGTGTCATCGAGCTGATGCAGGTAGAACAGCCCTTCCTGCAGCGGCGTGAGCGGCAGCACGTCGACGAGGCCGGGGAACCGCTCGCCGAGTTCGTCGAGCTCAGGTTGGTCGACGGGGGCAAGCACGTCGGACGGGGTGCAGGCACCCTGGTGGTTTACGAGCGTCCCGATACGCTGGATGGCAGCGACCCACGCGGCCAGGAGTTCCCCGGCATCTCCTACCGCGTGGCGCGGGTAGGCGATCGACAGGCGGAGGTCGCCGTCCACGATGGACGCCTCGACGGCGTAGGGGTGCCGGACCGGCAGCTGGTCCCCGGCGTCGCCGCGCAGCCCGTCGATCGGGGTCCAGGGGCGGTCAACCTCGTCGGAGGCAGCGCCGTGCTGTTGGCCGAGGTAGTTGAACAGAATCGGCGGCGTCACGTGCGGAAGCCTGTCCCGGAGCAGGCCGTAGCCGATGCCGCCGTCGGGGGCCGCGCGCAGCTGTTCCTTGACGGCCTTCAGCGCGGTCTCGGGGTCGTCGCCCGTGGTCGTGAGGCGGACCGGGTGGGTGGTCGTGAACCAGCCCACCGTGCGCGACAGGTCGGCGCCGGGCAGGAGGGCCTCTTCGCGGCCGTGGCCTTCCAGCTCCACCAGGACGTCGCGGCGCACCAGGGCGAGGGCGGCCAGCAGCACGTCCTGTTGGTTCGCGCGGTAGTGGGGCAGGGCCACCACGGGAACGCGGGCCGTGACCTGGTCGAGCGTCCCCAGTGTATCCCGATCCGCGTCCAACACATGACCCTGCGCGGCACCATCCACAATGGACCGCCAATAGGGCAGCTCGTACGCCCGGTCGAGCTCGCCGAGGGCCAGCACCCACTCCCGGAAGGACGTTCCGGGATCCACAGTGGACTCCGCTGCCAGATCGGCCAGCAGGGTCGGCCAGGAGACCGCGTCCACCGCCAGATGGTGGATTTCCAGCAGGATCTCGTCGGCCGAGAGCACCGCGCGCAGCATCCGGCCCGCGGCAGGGTCGAGATCCGCCGCGCCCACCAGCGCCGCAGCGCCCACCGAACCCGGGGGCGGGATCTGCAGGCCGGTGCCGGTCCAGGTGGCCCGCAGCACGTCGTGGCGGTCCAGCAACGCCTGCACGCGTTGCGTCAGGTCCGCCACCGTCAGGCCGGCCGGGGCGCGCAGCCGCATCGACTGGGAGAGCCGGGCGTCGTCCGCGCCCGGGGTCAGCATGATGGGCGTGGCCGGGACGAAGCCCCAGCCCGCCGACCGGTCCCGCCGCTCCTCCACGAGCGGGACGGCCACCGCGGCCAGGCCCTCCACCGTCGGGCGGGCGAAGACGTCGCGGGCCGTGATCCGCCAGCCCGCCTCCCTCGCCCGGGCGGTCAGTTGCAGGGCCAGGATGCTGTCGCCGCCGAGGGCGAAGAAGCCGTCGCGGACGCCGGCCCGGGGCAGGCCAAGCACGTCGGCGACCAGGCGGGCCAGAACCGCCTCGGCCTCGGTGCGCGGCTCGTCGTGGCCGGCCTGGGACGCGAAGTCCGGGGCGGGCAGGGCCTTGCGGTCCAGCTTGCCGTTGCCGGTCACCGGCAGCGCGTCCAGCGCTACGAACGCGGCCGGGACCATGTGCTCCGGCAGGCGCTCGGCGACCCAGGCGCGGTCGACCGCGCCGACGACGTACGCGATCAGGCGGCCTTCGCGGGCCACCACGACCGCCTCGGCGACGTCCTCGTGGGACGCCAGCACGGCGGCGATCTCGCCCGGTTCGACCCGCTGGCCGCGGATCTTCACCTGGTCGTCGGTGCGGCCCGCGTAGACGATCCGGCCGTCGGGGTCCAGGCGGGCCAGGTCGCCGGTGCGGTACATCCGCTCGCCCGGGACGAACGGGTCCGCGACGAACCTGGTCGCGGTCAGGCCGGCCCGGCCCAGGTAGCCGCGGGCCAGCTGCACTCCCGCGAGGTACAGCTCGCCCTGCGCCGCGGGGCGGAGCCAGGGGTCGAGGATGTACGTGCGGGTGTTCCAGACCGGAAGGCCGATCGGGACCGGGGCCGTGCCGCCCGAGACCGCGTGGAACGTGACGTCGACCGCGGCCTCCGTCGGGCCGTACAGGTTGTGCAGTTCGACGCCCGGCAGCACCTCGGCGAACCGCGCGGCCACCTCGGCGGGCAGGGCCTCGCCGCTGGCGATGACGCGGCGCAGGGGTGCCCCCGCCGCCGTGGGCTCGGCGAGGAAGGCACGGAGCATGGACGGTACAAAATGGACGGTGGAAATCCCGGAGTGCCGGATGAGATCGGCCAGATAGGCCGGGTCGCGGTGGCCGTCGGGCCTGGCGATGACCAGGGTCGCGCCCGTGATGAGCGGCCAGAAGAACTCCCACACCGACACGTCGAAGCCGGCCGGGGTCTTCTGCAGGACCCGCTCGCCCCGCTCCAGAGGATACTCCGCCTGCATCCACATGAGACGGTTGACGATCGCGCGGTGCGTGACGGTGACACCCTTGGGGCGGCCGGTCGAGCCGGAGGTGTAGATGACATAGGCCGCCGTGCCGGGAAGAACCCTCGGCGCGTCCCACGATCCCGCCGGGTTCTCCCGCACCGATTCCGCCGTCAGTACCGCCTGTGCCCCCGCATCCGCCACCAGCATCTCGTTGCGCTCGCGCGGGTGGGCGGGGTCCAGCGGCAGATAGGCCGCGCCCGCGCGCTGGACGGCGTGCAGCGCGATGACGAGCTCCAGCGACCTGGGCAGGGCCACGGCGACGACGCTCTCGGGCCGGACACCGCGCTCGTGCAGGCGGGCGGCGAGCCGGTCCACGCGCGCGTCGAGTTCGGCGTACGTCAGCTCCGTGCCCTCGAACCGCAGCGCGACCGCGTCCGGGTGGGCGGCGACGGCGGCCCGGAACAGGTCGGGCAGGGTCGTGGCGGGGACCGGGTGCTGCTCGCCGTCGAGGCCGGGCGGCCCGAACTCGGCGAGGGCGCGGCCGACCGGGGCGGAGGGGCGGGCGGCGAGGGTGGCGAGGATCGTGCCGTACCGGTCGATGAGGTCCTCGGCGAATCGCTCGGAGAACAGGTCGCCGCGGTAGGCCAGGCCGAGCCGGAGCCGCTCGCCGGGCGCGACGGCGAGGGTGAGCGGGTAGTGCGGGGCGTCGTCGCCGGTCACGCCGGTCATCCGCAGGCCGCCGGCGCCGGTCGCGGCCTGCAGCGCGTCGCCGTCGAGCGGGTAGCTCTCGAAGATGGTGAGCGTGTCGAACAGCTCGCCGATCCCCGCGCGGCGCTGGATGTCGGTCAGCGGGAGGTGCTGGTGCTCCAGGAGCGCGGCCTGCCCGGCCTGGAGCCGGTCGAGCAGCGCGGTCCAGGACTCGGCGGGGTCGAGCGGCACGCGGACCGGCAGCGTGTTGATGAAGAAGCCGATCATGTCCTCGACGCCGGGCACCTGGGCCGGGCGGCCCGAGACGGTGGTGCCGAAGACGACGTCGGTGCGGCCGGTGAGCTGGACGAGCAGCACCGCCCAGGCCGCCTGCACGACGGTGTTCAGGGTGACCTGCCGCTCCCGCGCGAGGGCGGCGAGCCGCGCGGTGACCTCGGCCGGCAGCTCCCGTTCGAGCTGGCCGGGCCGGGCGTCGACCGGGCCGGCCGCGGGCGCGACGAGCGTCGGCTCCTCGATCCCGGCCAGCGCCCGGCCCCACGCCTCCTCGGCGGCGGCGCGGTCGGTGCGCTGCAGCCAGCGCAGGTACTCCTCGTACGGGCGCGGCCGCGGCAGGTCGCGCCCGGCGTACAGGTCGAACAGGTCCCGCACGGCGAGCGGCGTGGACCACCCGTCGAGCAGCACGTGGTGGTTGGTGAGCACGAGCTTGTGCCGGCCGGGCAGCCGGACGAGGGTGAGTCGCAGCAGGGGCGCCTGCGCGAGGTCGAAGGCCCGGCCGCGGTCGGCGGCGGCGAGCCGTTCGAACGCCGCGCCGGGGTCGGCCGCCCCGGTCAGGTCCACTTCGGACCACGGCAGCTCGGCCCGCGCGGCCACGGCCTGCCGCAGCACGCCGCCGGGCCCGCCCGGGAACGCGACGCGCAGGGTGGCGTGCCGGTCGAGCAGCGCCTGCCCGGCCTCCCGCAGGCGCCGGGCGTCGAGCGGGCCTTCGAGGTCGAGGACCTGCTGCACCACGTACGGGTCGACGTCCTCGGCCAGCGCGGCCAGGAACACGAGCCCCTCCTGCAGCGGCGTCAGCGGCCACACGTCGGCCAGCCCGCCCGGCCGCCGCTCCAGCGCCTCGATCTCGTCCTGCGCCACTCCCGGCTGCAGCAGGTCGGACGGCGTGCGGCCGGCGTCCACAGTGGACAGTTCGGCGAGCGCCGCGAACCAGCCGGCGGCGATGTCCCGCACGGTCTCCTCGGCGATGACCCCGGCAGGATAGGTGAGCGCGGCGCGGAGCCGGCCGTCGACGACGGACGCGTTGATTTCCAGGGTCCGCGCGAGGGGCATCGCCGGGTCGGCCGCACCGCCGAGGCCGCCGATGGGTTCCCAGTCGCCGTTTTCCGCGTCGGTACCGCCGAATCGCCCCAAGTAGTTGAACGTGACCTGCGGCCGGGGCCCGCCGAGGTCCAGCAGCCCGAACCGCGCCCCGTTGTCGGGCACCGCGCGCAGCTGACCCCGGACCGCCTTGAGCGCGGCCGCGGGGCCGCCGCCGCCGGGCGTGAGCCGCACCGGGTACTCGGTCGTGAACCACCCGACGGTGCGGGACAGGTCGCTGCCCGGGACGAGCTGCTCCTCCCGCCCGTGCCCCTCGAGCTCGACGAGCAGGCTGTCCCGCCCGCCGCGCCGGGTGATGGCGAGCGCGAGCGCGGCGAGCAGCCGGTCCTGCGCGGTGGCGTTGCCGGGGCCGCCGAGCAGCCCGGCGTCGGCGTCCACGGTCACGGTCCGCGCGGTGGCGACGGTGTCGCGGTCCGGATCGACGGCACGGTCGCCGAGCGGCGCCTCGTCCTCGGCGCCGACAACGGTCTGCCAGTACTCGCGCTGACTGGTGGAGTCGGCATTCACCAGCCCGACGGCCCACTCGCGGAAGCTGGTCCCGGGCCGGCCCGGGGTCATCAGGTCGGCGAGCACGATGCGCCAGGAGACGCCGTCGACGACGCTGTGGTGGATGACGAGCAGGACCCGGTCCCGGTCGCGGACGGCCTGGAGCATGATCCCGGCCGCCGGGTCGAGCCGGTCGGCGGCGGCCTCGGCGTCGATGGGACCGTTCCTGATGAGGTCCCGGGCGCGAACCGCACCGGGGCCCGGGATGTGCAGCCCGGCCGGGGTGAGCCGGGCCCGCAGCACGTCGTGCCGGTCGAGCAGCCCCTGGACGGCGCCTTCGAGCTGGGCGTCGGTGAGCCCGGCGGGCGCGCGCAGGACCATCGACTGGCTGTACCGCTTCGAGGGCCCCGCCGACAGCAGCCACCGCAGGGCGGGCGTGAGCGGCACGTCCCCGGCGGCGTTGCCCGGCACGGTCGCGGACTGCGGCTGGAGCGGCTCGGCGACGGCGGCGATGGCGGCCACGGTGCGCAGCTCGAACACCTGCCGCGGCGTGATCCGCAACCCGGCCGCCCGGGCGCGGGCCACGAGCTGGATGCTGACGATGCTGTCCCCGCCGAGCGTGAAGAACCCGTCGTCGACCCCGACGGCCGGCAGCCCGAGGACCTCGGCGACGAGCGCGCACAGCACTTCCTCGGTCGCCGTGCGGGGCGCGGACCCGCTGCTCAGCCCGGCAAAGTCCGGCGCCGGCAGGGCCCGCTTGTCGACCTTCCCGGCCACGGTCACGGGAATGCGCTCGAGCGACACGTACGCGGCCGGCACCAGGTGCTCGGGCAGCTTCCCGGCGGCCCACTCCCGCAGCCCGGTCAGGTCCCCGACGACGTAGGCGACGAGCCGCCCCTCGCGCGCGACGACCACGGCCTGCTCAACCCGGGGGTGCTCAAGCAGCGCGGCGGCCACCTCTCCGGGCTCGATCCGGAACCCGCGGATCTTCACCTGGTCATCGGCCCGCCCGACAAACTCGATGGTCCCGTCCTCGGCGCGCCGTACGACGTCCCCGGTGCGGTACATCCGCTCCCCGGCCACGAACGGATCGGCGACGAACCGGGACGCGGTCAGCCCAGGCCGGTCGAGGTATCCGCGCCCAAGCTGAGCCCCGGCCAGATAGAGCTCCCCCTGCGCGGCCGGCCGCAGCCACGCGTCCAGGATGTAGGCGCGGGTGTTCGCGATCGGCCGCCCCACCGACGGCGTCTCGCTCTCCTCGAGCCGGGCCATGAGCGTGTCGACGGTGCACTCGGTAGGCCCGTACAGGTTGATGGCAGCGGTAGCTTCGCGCAGCGCCGTCCACGTCTTCGGGTCGGCCGCCTCCCCGCCGAGCGCCACCATCGCCGGCGGCTTGTCCAGCAGCCCAGCGGCGACCAGCGGCCCCGCGAGGGACGGCGTGACGTCGAGGAAGTCGATCCCGTGTTCATGGACGTAGCTGACGAACAGGTCGGGGTCGCGGCGGGTCTCGTCGTCGAGCAGGTGCAGCTCATGCCCGGCGACGAGGAACAGCAGCCCCTCCCACGACGTGTCGAACACCGTCGCCGCCGAAAGCCCGGCCTTGACCCGGTGCGCCGGCATGACGTGGGCGCGGTGATGCTGGAACAGGTTCATCAGGCTCGCGTGTTCGACCACCACCCCCTTCGGCCGGCCCGTCGAGCCGGACGTGTAGATGAGGTACGCCGCCGAGTTCGGGTGAACCGACGACGGCAGCTCGGCATCGGCGGTCTCCGCCAGCAACTCCGGCGTGACCACCACCGCCGGGCGCGCATCCCCGAGCAGGTAGTCGACCCGATCGGCCGGATAGCCGGCATCGATCGGCAGATACACACCGCCGGAGCGCAACGCGGCCAACCACGCCACCACCGCGTCCACCGTGCGGGGCAACAACACCGCCACCGGCCGCTCCGGCCCAGCCCCTCGCGCAACCAGCACCCGGGCCAGACACTCCACCCGCTCCGCCAACGCCGAAAACGTCAGCGAATCCGAGCCACACCGCACCGCAACCGCATCCGGCCAACGAGCCACAGTAGCGGCGAACTCGTCGAGCAAGGTCCCCTCCGGAACCGCCACCATCGTACCACGCACCGCGCTGTCCACAGTGGACAAACGGCTCAAGCGCGCGCCGGCCGAAGTCCCCATCAGCTCAGCCAGGCGGTCCAGCATCCGCGCCGCCGAAGCGCCGTCGACGAGGTCGGGACGGAACTCCGCCCCGAGCACCAGCCGCTCGCCCGGAACGACGGTCACCGTGAACGGATAGTGCGTCGCGTCCCGCCCCGACACCGCGGCCAGCCGCACGCCGGCGGTGCGCTCCAAGGCCCGTACACCCGCCTCGTCCAGCGGATAGCTCTCGAACACCAGCAGCGTGTCGAACAGCGGTCCCAGCCCCGCCTGCCGCTGGATCGCGGCGAGACCCGTGTGCTGGTGGTCGAGGAGCGCCGCCTGCTCGGCCTGCAGCCGCCCGAGGAACTCGCCCCACGTGTCCGCGGGGCGCGGCCGCACCCGCACGGGCACGGTGTTGATGAACAGCCCGATCATGTCCTCGACGCCGGGCAGACCCGCGGGCCGCCCGGAGACGGTGGTGCCGAACACGACGTCGGTACGCCCGGTCAGCTCGGCCAGCACCAGCGCCCAGGCCCCCTGGACCACCGTGTTCACGGTGACCCCGAGCTCCCGCGCCCGCGCGATCACGCCGGTCCCGTCGACAACCAGCTCCACCAGCTCGGGCTCGGCCGCCACCGGGCCGGCCGCCGGGCGCAGCAGCGTCGGCTCCTCCAGCCCGTCGAGCGCCTCGCGCCACGCGGCCGAGGCGGCGTCGCGGTCCTGGCGCGCCACCCACGCCAGGTACTCCTTGTACGGGCGGGTGCGGGCGGGCTCCCGCCCGGAGTACAAGATGAGCAGGTCCTTGACGAGCAGTGGGGCGGACCAGCCGTCGAGCAGGATGTGGTGCGCGGTCAGCACGAGCCGGTGCCGCTCGGGCGCCTCGCGGACCAGGCACCACCGCAGCAGCGGCGGCTTGGCGAGGTCGAACGGCCTGCCGCGCTCCGCCTCGGCGACATCGTCCGCATCCGCGTCGTCCACAAAGGACCACGCGACCGGGACCGCCGCCGGGATGAGCTGGACGGGCTGGCCGGCCTTGCGGGGGCGGAACGCGGCGCGCAGGTTCGCGTGCCGGTCCTGCACCGCCTGCGCCGCGGCCCGGAGCCGGTCCGCGTCGAGCGCGCCGTCCAGGGTGAGCACCTGCTGGACGACGTAGACGTCGGGGTCGCCGTCGGAGTACGAGGACAGGAAGTACAGACCCTCCTGCAGCGGCGACAGCGGCAGGATGTCCTGCAGTCCGCCCGGGCTGGTCACAAGAGCCTCCACTCGTCTTCGAACTCGTCGATCTCGTCCTGGCTCAGCGTCACCAGGTTCAGGTCGGATGGGGAGAACCCGCCGTCCGGCGACGCGGCCCGCAGCCGGTCCAGGGCGGCGAGCCACAGCTCGCCGAGGCGGGCCACGTCGGGCTCGGTGAGGACCGTCGCGACGTACGTGAGCCGCACGTCGAGCTCCGGCCCGCCCGGCAGGTCGAGCGTCCCCGCGTTGATCTCCAGGGCGTGCCCGGCTGGGAACGCGGGGTCGAGCCCGTCGCCGAGGGTGTCCCCCTCGGGCGCGGCGACCCAGTCCGCGCCGTCCCCGGCGGCCAGGCGGCCGAGGTAGTTGAACAGGATCCCGGGCTCGGACGCGGCGGGGATCTCGCCGCGGTACCGCAGCAGCCCGTACCCCGCGCCGCCGTCCGGGATCGCCCGCAGCTGCTCCTTGACGCGCTTGAGCGCGGTCGCCGGATCGTCGCCGCCCGCGTCGAGGCGCACCGGGTAGTCGACGGTGAACCAGCCGACGGTCCGCGACAGGTCGCTGCCCGGCACGAGCTGCTCCTCGCGGCCGTGGCCTTCCAGGCGCAGCAGTACCCCGTCCTCGGCGGGCCGCCACTGCCGCACGGCGAGCGCGAGCCCGGCGAGCAGCACGTCCTGCACGCCGGCGTGGAAGGCCTCGGGCACGGTGGTGAGCAGCGGCCGGGTCGCGCCGGCCGGCAGGCGCAGGGTCAGCTCCCGCTGGTCCCCGACGGTCGCGCCGCCCGTGGTCGCGCCGCCCGTGGTCGCAGCCTCGGCACCGTTCGCCCAGAGCGGCAGCTCGGCTCGGCGGTCGAGCTGCTCCAGGCCGCGGGCCCACGAGCGCAGCGACGTGCCGACCGGTGCGAGGTCGCGCCCGGCCCAGGCCTCGGCGAGGTCGCCCGCGATGATCCGCCACGACACGCCGTCCACGACGAGGTGGTGGGCGACGAGGAGCAGCCAGCGCGCGGACGGGTGCCACACCGCCTGCAGCATCCGCCCGGCCCGCGGGTCGAGCCGCCCGATCGCCGCGGCGTGCTCCTCCGCGAGCGTGCCGGCCGCGAGCCGGAGCTCGGGTGCCGTGCCGGGCGGCGGGATCACGAGGCCGTCGCCGGTCCAGCGGGCCCGGAGCGCGTCGTGGCGGTCGAGCACCGCCCGCAGCATGGTGGTGAGCCGGTCGCGGGTCAGCGCCGCGGGGACGCGCAGCACGAGCGTCTGGGCGAAGGTGTCGATCGGCGCGTCCAGGTCCCGGAGCCAGGCGGTGATCGGGGTGAGCGGCACCGCCCCGTACGCCGCGTCGGCGGCCTCCCGCGCGGCCGGCGCGGACGGCACGGCCACGGCGGCCAGCGCGGCGACGGTCTGGTGCTCGAACACCTGCCGCGCGGTCAGCTCCAGCCCGGCCGCGCGGGCGCGGGCGACGAGCTGCAGGGCCACGATGCTGTCGCCGCCGAGCGCGAAGAAGCCCTCGTCCGCGCCGACGTCGTCGATCCCGAGCAGCTCGGCGAAGAACGCCGCGAACAGCTCCTGACCCTCCGTGGCCGGGCGGGTGGCCTCCCGCTCGACGACCGGATCCGGCAGCGCGTTGCGGTCGACCTTGCCGGCCACGGTGACCGGGATGCGCTCCAGCGCCACGAACGCGGACGGCACGAGGTGGTCCGGGAGCCGCGCCGCGGCCCACGCACGCAGGTCCGCGGCGGTCCCGACGGTGTACGCGACCAGGCGGCCGTCGCGGGCGATGACCACGGCCTGCGCGATCTCCGGGTGCTCGGCCAGCACCGCCGCGACCTCGCCCGGCTCGATCCGGAAGCCGCGGATCTTCACCTGGTCGTCGGTGCGCCCCAGGAACTCGATCTGCCCGTCGCGGGTCCAGCGGGCCAGGTCCCCGGTGCGGTACATGACGCTGCCGGCCGGGCCGTAGGGGTCGGCCACGAACCGCTCGGCAGTCAGCGCGGGCCGCTGCAGATAGCCGCGGGCAAGGCCGGCACCCGCGAGGTACAGCTCGCCGGGCACACCGGGCGCCACGGGCCGCAACGCCGCGTCGAGGATGTGCGCGCGCTTGTTGCGGTCGGGCCGTCCGATGAGGACCGGGCCGCCCGGCTCGCACACCCAGTACGTCGAGTTGACGGTCGCCTCGGTCGGCCCGTACGCGTTGAGCATCCGGTGCGTCGCCGTCCACCGCGCCACGAGGTCGGGCGGGCAGCGGTCGGCCCCGGTGACCACGGTGACGCCGGGCGGCAGCTCGCCGTCGGGCAGCGCGGCGAGGGCGGCCGGGGGCAGCGCGAAGTGCGTGATGCCATGGTCCCGGACGAACTCGGCGAACGGCGCGCCCAGCCGGGACTCCTCGGGCACCACGACGAGCGTACCGCCGCGCAGCAGACTGATCGCCAGCTCGGCCACCGTCACGTCGAACGCGGGCGAGGCGAACTGCGCGATGCGCGCGCCCGGCCCGGCCTTCCACAGCTCGGCAAAGGTGGCCGCGAGGTCGGCGAGCCCGGCGTGCGGGACGACGACGCCCTTGGGCCGCCCGGTCGAGCCGGAGGTGTAGATGACGTACGCCGCGTTCGAAGGGCTCGGCGCCCCCAGCGACCCGTCGTCGTCCCCCTCGTCCGGCCGCACCACCGGCACCCCCGCGATCGCGGTCCCCTCGCCCGCGATCGCCAGCACCGGCGCGGCGTCCTCGACCAGCAGGGCCACCCGCTCGGCCGGATAGGACGGATCGACCGGCAGGTAGGCCGCGCCCGCCTTGGCGATCGCCAGCTCGGCGATGAACAGATCGGCAGAACGCGGCAGCAGTACCATCACGAGCTTCTCCGGCCCCGCCCCCAACCGCCGCAGCCGGTACGCGAGCCGGTCCGTGCGCGCGTCCAGCTCGGCGTACGTCAGCCGGATCGGCCCGTCCTCGAGCGCAGGCGCGCCCGGGCGGCGGGCGACCTGGGCCGCGAACAGCTCCGGCAGCGTCGACGGCGGCGTGTCCGCGCGGGTGCCCTGCCAGTCGCCGGTGATCGCCCGCCGCTCGGCCGGCGTGAGCACGTCGAGCTCGCCGACGCGGCGCTGCGGGGCGGCGACGGCCGCGGCGAGCAGGCGCACGAACCGGTCCGCGAGCGACGTGGCGGTGGCGGGGTCGAAGAGGTCGGCGCTGTACTCGATGACGCCCGTCAGCCCGTCCTCCCCCTCCTGCTCGGTGACGACGACGCCGAGGTCGAACTGCGCGACGCCGGTGTCGATCGGCACCGGCGCGGTGACCAGCCCCGGCAGCCCCGGCAGCGCGGCCGGCACGTGCTGGAACGCGACCATGACCTGGAACAGCGGGTTGCGCGCGAGGGAGCGCTCCGGGTTGAGCGCCTCCACGACCCGGTCGAACGGCACCTCGGCGTGGCCGAACGCGGCGAGGTCGGCCGCCCGGACGCGGGCCACCAGCTCGCCGAACGTCGGATCGCCGCCGACGTCGGCCCGCAGCACGAGCGTGTTGACGAAGAACCCGGCGAGCTCGTCGAGGCGCTGGTCGGCGCGGCCGGCGACCGGGCTGCCGAGCGGGATGTCGTCCCCGGCGCCGAGCCGGTGCAGCAGCGCGGCCAGCCCGGCCTGCACGACCATGAACGCGGTCGCGCCGGTACGCCGGGCCAGCTCCCGCACCCGCCGGTGCGTGTCCGCGGGCACGTCGAACGTCACGATCCCGCCGGCGTGCGACGGCTGCGCGGGCCGGGGCCGGTCGGTGGGCAGCGCCAGCTCGGTCGGCGCGCCCGCGAGCGCCTCGCGCCAGAACGCCAGCTGCCGCGCCTGCAGGCTCGCCGGGTCGCTCGGCTCCCCGAGCAGTTCGCGCTGCCAGAGCGCATAGTCCGCGTACTGCACCGGCAGCGGCGCCCAGTCCGGCGCCCGGTCGCGCGTCCGCGCGGCATAGGCGGTCCCGAGGTCGGCCACGAGCCGCCCCTCCGACCATTCGTCGGTGACGATGTGATGCAGGAGCAGCAGCAGCACGTGCTCGGACGCGCCCAGCGCGAACAGGTGCGGCCGGACCAGCGGCTCACTCGCGAGATCGAAGCCGTGCCGCGCGGCGCCGGCGAGCCGGTCGGGCAGCTCGCCCTCAGTGCACGTCTCCGTCCGCCATTCCGGTTGTACCGCCTGCAGCACCCGCTGCACCGCCCGCCCGTCGACGCTCGGGAACACGGTCCGCAGGCTCTCGTGCCGATCGAGCACGTCCACGAGCGCGTGGCGCAGCGCGTCGGCGTCGAGCGCCCCGCTGAGCCGCAGCGCGAACGCCACGTTGTACGTCGGCCCCGGCCCGTTGAGCTCGTGGTGCAGCCAGAGCCGGTGCTGGGCGGGCGAGACGGGCAGCAGCTCGGGTCGCTCGTACCGCCGCAGCTCGGGCCCGGCCCCGTCCCGCGAAGCGGTGGCAAGTTGCGTGGCGAGCCCGGCGACGGTGGGCGCGTCGAACACGGCCCGGACCGGCAGCGCGGTACCGAACACGGCCCGCACCCGAGCCGCGAGCGCCGTCGCGGTCAGCGAATGCCCGCCGAGCGCGAAGAAGTCGTCGCCGACCCCGACCGACGGCAGCCCGAGCACCTCGGCGAACAGCCCGCAGAGAATCTCCTCGCCCGGCGTCCGGGGCAGGCTGTCGCCGCTCAGGCCGGCAAAATCGGGCGCGGGCAGCGCGCGCTTGTCGACCTTCCCGGCGACGGTCACCGGGATGCGCTCCAGCAACACGTACGCAGCCGGCCGCAGGTGCTCGGGCAGCTTCCCGGCCGCCCACTCCCGCAGCCCGCCTACCGCTCCGACGACGTAGGCGACCAGCCGCCCGTCAACGGCCACAACAACGGCCTGGACGACGTCGGGGTGCTCAAGCAGCGCAGCGGCCACCTCTCCGGGCTCGATCCGGAACCCCCGGATCTTCACCTGGTCATCGGCCCGCCCGATGAAGTCGAGGCTTCCGTCCTCGGTACGCCGGACCACGTCCCCGGTGCGGTACATGCGCTCCCCGGCCACGAACGGATCGGCGACGAACCGGGACGCGGTCAGCCCAGGCCGGTCGAGGTATCCGCGCCCGAGCTGAGCCCCGGCGAGATAGAGCTCCCCCTGCGCGGCCGGCCGCAGCCACGCGTCGAGAATGTAGGCGCGGGTGTTCGCGATCGGCCGCCCCACCGACGGCGTCTCGCTCTCCTCGAGCCGGGCCATGAGCGTGTCGACGGTGCACTCGGTAGGCCCGTACAGGTTGATGGCAGCGGTAGCTTCGCGCAGCGCCGTCCACGTCTTCGGGTCGGCCGCCTCCCCGCCGAGCGCCACCATCGCCGGCGGCTTGTCGAGCAGCCCAGCGGCGACCAGCGGCCCCGCGAGGGACGGCGTGACGTCGAGGAAGTCGATCCCGTGTTCATGGACGTAGCTGACGAACAGGTCGGGGTCGCGGCGGGTCTCGTCGTCGAGCAGGTGCAGCTCATGCCCGGCGACGAGGAACAGCAGCCCCTCCCACGACGTGTCGAACACCGTCGCCGCCGACAACGCGGCCTTGACCCGGTGCCCCGGCATCACATGGGCGCGATGGTGCTGGAACAGGTTCATCAGGCTCGCGTGTTCGACCACCACCCCCTTCGGCCGGCCCGTCGAGCCGGACGTGTAGATGAGATATGCACCGTTGCGCGGGTCGATCGCCGGGAGTTCCGCGTCGGCGTCCTTGCCCAGCAGGTCGAGGGTGACGACCACCGCCGGCTGAGCGTCGCCCAGCAGATAGTCGACCCGCTCGACCGGATAATCCGCATCGATCGGCAGATACACCCCGCCGGAGCGCAACGCGGCCAACCACGCCACCACCGCGTCCACCGTGCGGGGCAACAACACCGCCACCGGCCGCTCCGGCCCAGCCCCTCGCGCAACCAGCACCCGGGCCAGACAATCCACCCGCTCCGCCAACGCCGAAAACGTCAGCGAATCCGAGCCACACCGCACCGCAACCGCATCCGGCCAACGAGCCACAGTAGCGGCGAACTCGTCGAGCAAGGTCCCCTTCGGAACCGCCACCATCGTACCACGCACCGAGCTGTCCACAGTGGACAGCGAGGCCAGTACCGTATCGGCCGAGGTCCGCAGCAGCAAGGCGAAGCGGGCCAGCAGACGGTCGGCCGCGTCGCGCGGGTAGAGGTCCGGCCGATGCTCCAGCCGCAGCCGCAACCGCTCCCCCGGCACGACGACGAGACTCAGCGGATAGTGGGTCGCGTCGACCGGAATCCCGCCCCCGACCGCCAGCCCGGGAACGGCAGCGGCCGCGCCGCCGGTCGGGTAGCTCTCGAACACGGTCAGCGTGTCGAACAGCTCCCCGACCCCCGCGAGCCGCTGCACGTCGGCCAGCCCGAGGTATTGGTGGTCGAGCAGCGCCGCCTGCTCCCCCTGCAACCGCGCCAGGAAGCCGGCCCACGTGTCGCTCGGCCGCGCCCGCACCCGGACCGGCACCGTGTTGATGAACAGCCCGACCATGTCCTCGACCCCGGCCAGCCCCGCCGGCCGCCCGGACACGGTCGCGCCGAACACGACGTCGGTACGCCCGGTCAGCTCGGCCAGCACCAGCGCCCACGCCCCCTGCACGAGGGTGTTGAGCGTGAGCCCGTGCGCGCGAGCCATCGCGATCAGCGGCTCCGGGTCGACGATCAGCTCGGCGACCTCGGGCAGCACCGCGACCGGCGCGGCCCCGGGCGCGACCAGCGTCGGCTCCTCCACCCCGGCGAGCGCGTCCCGCCACGCGTCCTCGGCGACCGTACGGTCCTGCGCGGCGAGCCAGCCCAGGTACTCCTTGTACGGCCGCGGTGCGGGTCCGGCCTCCCCCGCGTACAGGGCGAACAGGTCCCGCATGGCGAGCGGCCCGGACCAGCCGTCCATGAGCAGGTGATGCTGGGTGAGCAGCAGCCGGAAGTCCCCGTCGCCCAGCCGGGCCAGCACGAACCGCAGCAGCGGCGGCGCGGTGAGATCGAACCGCCGGTCCCGCTCGGACGCGGCCAGCTCGGCGAACGCTGTCTCAGTCAGGTCGAGCGCGACGAACGGCACCGTGACCTCGGCCGGAATGACCTGCACGGCCCGCCCGGACGCGGTGCGCGCGAAACCGCCCCGCAGGTTCGGGTAGCGTTCGAGGAGCCGCGCGGCCGCGGCCCGCAGACGTCCGGCGTCGACGTCCCCGGTGAGCGTGTACACCTGCTGCACCGTGTACACGTCGTGGTCGTCGCCGGCGAGGTAGTAGAGACCCTCCTGGAGCGGCGCGAGGGGCAGCACGTCGGCGAGTTCGGGCCAGGCCGCGGTCAGCTCGTCGAGCTCGCCGCCGCCGAGCCCGGCGAGGGGCACATCGGACGGCGTGAGCGCGCCCGCGCCCGGCTCGTGCACGGCGGCCGCGATCGCGACGAGCGCCGCGAACCAGTCGTCGGCGATCCGCCGCGCGTCCGCGTCGTCGAGCGCGGCGGCCGGGTAGGAGAACTCGGCCCGCAGCACCGGGCCCGCCGCGGTGTCCACGGTGGACGCGTTCACCGCGAGCCGATGCCGGACCGGCATGCCGGGCGCCGCAACCGTATGCGCGGCCGGCAGCTCACCGGCGATCCCCCAAGCAGCACCGCCAGCACCGCCAGCACCGCCGGACGCCCCGGCCACCACACCCGCCGCAGCCGCCGGAGCCGCAGCCGGAGCCGCCGGAGCCGCCGCAGCCGCAGCCGCCGGAGCGTCGTGCGCGGTGAGAACGTCGCCGGACGCCTCGGACTCCGCAGCTGCCGGAGCGTCGAGGGCGGTGAAAACGTCGCCGGATGCCTCGGCCGCCGCAGCCGCCGAACCGTCGTGCTCGGTGAAAACGACGCCGGATGCCCCGGTCCCCGCGGCGTCGTGCGCGGTGAAGCGGCCCAGGTAGTTGAAGAGGATCTCGGGCTCGGGCCGCCCGGGCGCGTCGAGCAGCCCGTAGCCGACGCCGCCGTCGGGGATCGCGCGGAGGCGCTCCTTGACGCCGCGTACGACGGCGGCCGGGCCACCGGCGGCGGCCGGGAGCCGGACCGGGTACTCGCTGGTGAACCAGCCGACGGTGCGGACCAGATCGGCGCCCGGCACCATGGATTCCTCGCGGCCGTGGCCTTCGAGGGCCACCAGCGGCTCCGCGTGCGAGCCGAGCCGGCGGGCCAGCGCGAGCACCAGCCCGGCGAGCAGCACGTCCTGCACGCCGGCGCGGAACGTCGTGGGCACGGAGCTCAGCAGCGGCCCCGCGAGGGAGGGCTCGACGGTGACGGTGACCGTCCGCAGCGTCGCGGCCGTGTCGCGGGCGGGATCGAGGGGCACGCCGCCCAGACGGACGGCCGGTCCGGCGAGGGTTTCCTGCCAGAGCACAGACGGTACGACAGCGAGCAGTTTTTCTGCCCAGACCCGGAACGGAGTATCCTCGGGGGCAGGGTTCGCGCCCGTCGCCGCGGTCGCGAGGTCCTCCGCGATGATGCGCCACGAGACGCCGTCGACGACGAGGTGGTGCGCGACGAGCAGGAGCCGGCCCGGCTCGGCGCCGCGGTCGAACCACACGGCCTGCACCATGCCGCCGGCCGCCGGGTCGAGCCGGTCCGCCGCGGCCTCGCGCTCGCTCAGGACGTCCCCGGTCGCCACGCGCAGCGGCGGGTCGAACGGGGCGTCGGGCACGTTCAGGCGCCAGTCGGGCTCCAGCCGGGCGCCCAGGATCGCGTGGGGTGCGAGGCCGACGCGCAGCACCCGCGCGACGTCTTCGCGCGTCAGGCCGGCCGGGGTGTGCAGCAGCAGCGCCTGCGAGTACCGGTTGACGTCGGCGCCGAGGTCGCGCAGCCAGCCGATGATCGGCGTGACCGGGACGAGCCCGGCCCCGGAGACCGAGGCGCGCGCGGTCGCGGGCGCGGCGACACGGGCGAGGGCGGCCACGCTCTGGTGCTCGAACACCTGCCGCGGCGCGATCTGCAGGCCGGCGGCGCGGGCGCGGGAGACGAGCTGGATCGACAGGATGCTGTCGCCGCCGAGCGCGAAGAAGCCGTCGTCGACCCCGACCGGGCGGCCGAGCAGGTCCGCGAACAGCCCGGCCAGCACGGCCTCGGTGGGCGTCCGAGGCTCGACGGCCGGCCCCGCCTCGCCCGGCGCGGGCAGTGCGCGCTTGTCCACCTTACCCGCCGCGTTCAGCGGGAGCGTTGCAAGAGCAACCACCGTCGCCGGTACCAGATGTTCCGGCAACCGCGCCGCCGCCCACTCCCGCAGCCCGTCGGCCTCGCCCACCACGTAGGCGATGAGGCGCCGCTCGACGGGGACCACGACGGCCTGCGACACCCGCGGATGGCTCGCCAGCACCGCCTCGACCTCGGCCGGCTCGACCCGGAACCCGCGGATCTGCACCTGGTCGTCGGTGCGCCCGAGAAACTCCAGCCGATCGTCGAGCGTGCGGCGGACGAGGTCGCCGGTGCGGTACATGCGGGCCCCGGCCTTGAACGGGTCGGCCACGAACCGCTCGGCGGTCAGCGCGGGCGCGCCCAGGTAGCCGCGGGCGAGCCCGTCCCCGCCGAGGTACAGCTCGCCGGGCGCGCCGGGCGGCACGGGCCGGAGGCGGCCGTCGAGCACGTACGCGGTCCGGTTGAGCTCGGGCCGCCCGATCAGCACCGTTGGGCCGTCGACGACCCAGGTGGTGGCGGTGACGGTGGCTTCCGTCGGACCGTACGCGTTGATGAGCGTCCGCCCACGCGCCCACCGCGCGACCACATCGGCCGGCGTCGACTCCCCGCCGATGGTGACCGTGACGCCGGCCGGCAGCGCGCGCTCGGGCAGCGCCGCGAGCAGCGCCGGCGGCAGGTCGACGTGGGTGAGCCGCTGCGCGGCCACGAACTCGCCGAGCGCCGCCCCGAACCGCGCGTCGTCCGGCACGATCACGAGCGTGCCGCCGGACAGAACCGACGCCGCCAGCTCGGAGAACGCCACGTCGACGGCGGGCGACACGAACTGCGCCGCGCGGGTGCCCGGCCCGGTCCCGAATACCGCGCGGACGCTCTCGACCAGCCCCGCAAGCCCGGCGTGCGGCACCACGACGCCCTTGGGCCGCCCAGTCGAGCCGGACGTGTAGATGACGTACGCCGGGTGCTCCGGGCGCAACCCCACCACCGGCGCCGCATCGTCCCCGCCTGCGGGCACCGCATTGCCGACCACGACCGAAGCCGCGTCGCCGCCGCCCGCAGGCACCTCGACCACGACCGAAGCCACGTCGTCGCCGGCGCGCGCCTGCGTGACGATGGCGACCGGCGCGGCGTCGCGCAGCTGCGCCTCGATGCGGGCCGCGGGGTGATTGACGTCGATCGGCAGGTACCCGGCGCCGGACTTGGCCACCGCCAGCAGCGCCACGATCAGCTCCGCCGAGCGCGGCAGCCGCACCCCCACGAGCCGCTCGGACCCGGCCCCCGCGGCGACGAGCGCGTGTGCGAGCCGGTTCGACCGAGCATCCAGCTCGCCATAGGACAGCGCGACCGCCCCGTCCTCGACCGCGATCGCGTCCGGCCGCGCGGCCACCTGCTCCGCGAACAGCTCGGGCAGCGTCCGCGCCGCAACGGCCCGGGTCTCCCCCTCAAGCGTCGCCCGCTCGCCAGGCCCGAAGAGATCCGCCGCCCCGATCGCCCGCTCGGGCGCGGCCGTCACCGCCTCCAGCAGCCGCACCAACCGCGCCGCCAGCGCCTCGGCGGTCTCCCTTGCAAAAAGCCCGCTCCGGTACTCGATGCTGCCCGCCAATCCCCCCTCGCGCTCAGCAACGTCGAACGTGAGGTCGAACTTGGCCGTCCCCGTGTCCACCAGCCGCGGCGTGGCAACCAGCCCGGGAAAGCCGGCAATGGCGGGCAGCGGAGCCTGGTAGGACACCATGACCGAGAACAGCGGATGGTACGCGAGCGACCGATGCGGATTCAGCGCCTCAACCAGCCGGTCGAACGGCAGCTCCTGATGCGCGAGCGCGGCCAGATCAGCGGCCCGGACCCGCCCGAGCAGCTCGGCGAAGCTCGGGTCCCCGGACACGTCGGTCCGCAGCACGACGGTGTTCACGAAGAACCCGGCCAGCCGTTCGAGCGCATCGTCGGACCGCCCCGCGACCGGCGTCCCGAGCGGAATGTCCTCTCCGGCCCCGAGCCGCGACAACAGCGCGGCAACGGCAGCCTGGACGGTCATGAACACCGTGACCCCGTGCGCCCGGGCCAGCGCGCGGAGACCATGTTCCAACGCAGCCGGAATCTCGAACGCAATGGTACCGCCGGCCACCGACATTTCCCCGGCCCGCGCCCGATCGCCAGGCAGCCGCACCGTCTCGGGCGCGCCGGCGAGCGCCGAGCGCCAGAACGCAAGGTGCTCGTCAACCGGAAGCGCGGCCTGCCAGACGGCGTAGTCGGCGTACCGGACGGGCAGCGGCACAAAGCCGGGCGCCCGCCCCTCCTTCCGCGCGGCGTACGCAACGGCAAGGTCGTCGAGCATCGGCGTCAGCGACCACTCGTCCCCGGCAATGTGATGCACAACGAGCAACAGCGTGTGCCGCTCACTCCCGGTCGCGAACAGCGTCGCCCGAAGCGGCGTCTCCCGGGTGATGTCGAACGGCACCCGCACCGCCGCCGCGATGTCCACTGTGGACGATACCTCGAACGCCAGCGCGTCACGCAGCTCAGGCGCGGGTTCACCGTCGCGCTCGGGGAACACGGTACGCAGCGGCTCATGCCGGTCCACCAGGTCGTGCAGCGCGGCGCGCAACGCATCGACATCCAGCGGCCCGTCCAGGTCGATCGCGAGCGGCAGGTTGTACGTCGCGCTGGGCCCGTCGACGCGCTCGAGCGACCAGAGCCGCCGCTGCGCCGGCGACAGCACCTGCCCGACCGCAGCACCAGCCTGAAGCGGCGGCCGCGCAACACGATGGGAAGCCTCGCCGAGCCGAGCGGCCAGCCCGGCGACGGTGGGCGCATCGAACACATCGCGCAGCGCCAGATCGACCCCGAACACCGCGCGGACCCGGGCGGCCACCCGGGCGGCCAGCAGCGAGTGCCCGCCGAGCGCGAAGAAGTCCTCCCGCACCCCGACCGCCTCGACCCCGAGAACCTCGGCGAAGATCCCGGCGAGCAGCTCCTCCTCCGGCGTACGAGCCGCCTCCACGGGCCCGCCCGCGAACTCCGGCGCCGGCAACGCATTGCGGTCGAGCTTCCCGTTCGGCGTCCTCGGCAGCGTGTCGAGCGCCATGACGGCCGACGGCACCATGTAGTCCGGCAGCGACTCGGTGGCAGTCCGGCGCAGCGCGGAGGGGTCCACCGTGGACGGCGTGACGTACGCGACGAGGCGCCGGTCCCCCGGCCGGTCCTCGCGGATGACGGCAACCGCGCGCTGCACCGCCGGGTGCGCGGCCAGCACGGCCTCGACCTCGCCCAGCTCGATCCGGAACCCGCGCAGCTTCACCTGGTGGTCGACCCGCCCGAGCACGTCGAACGAGCCGTCGGGACGGCGGACGGCGAGGTCCCCGGTGCGGTACATGCGCGCGCCCGGCGCGTACGGGTCGGCGACGAACCGGGACGCGGTCAGCCCCGCCCGGTTCAGGTAGCCGCGCGCCACCCCGGCGCCGCCGAGGTACAGCTCACCGGGGAAGCCGTCCGGAACCGGACGCAGCGCGGCGTCGAGCACGTAGGCGCGGGTGTTCCAGATGGGCAGGCCGACGCTGACGGTGTCGTCGGTGAGCCGGTACGCGGTCGACCAGATGGTGGTCTCGGTCGGTCCGTACAGGTTGGTCACCTCGGCCGCGTGCTTGCGCAGCTCGGCCGCCAGGTCGGGCGGAAGCGCCTCACCGCCGACGAGGACCCGCAGCCCGGACAGCGCCGCGGCGCCGCCCGGAGCCTCGATCAGCGCGCGCCACAGGGTCGGGGTCGCCTGTACGACGGTCGCCCCGGTCCGCCGCACGAGCGCGGCCAGGGCCTCGGGGTCCTGCACGGTCTCCTTGGCCGCGAGCACGACCGCGGCCCCGCACAGCAGCGGCAGGTACAGCTCCAGCCCGCTGATGTCGAAGCTCACCGTGGTCACGGCGACGAGCCGGTCGGACGCCGCGAGCGGGATCTCCTCGCGCATGGCGAGCAGGAAGTTCACCAGGTTCTCGCGGGTGATCACGACGCCCTTGGGCCGCCCGGTCGACCCGGACGTGTACAGCACGTACGCCGCGTCATCCCCCCGCTCCACCAACGGCGGGCACGGCGCGCTCGCGACCGGAACGCCACCGTCGAGGTTCATCAGCGGCACGGTCGTCGAAGGTGCCCGCACCGCCGACGACGTCACGAGCAGCGCGGGCGCGCTGTCCTCCAACATCCACGCGAGCCGGTCGGCCGGGAAGTCGGGGTCCAGCGGCAGGTACGCGGCGCCCGTGCGCTGCACCGCAAGCAGCGTGACCAGCAGGTCGGCGGTCCGCGGCAGGCACACGGCGACCGTGCTGCCGCTTGTTACGCCCTGTTCGTGCAACACCGCCGCGAGCCGTTCCACGCGACCGCTGAGGTCTCCGTATGCAACAGTTTCCGCCGGATCGATCACCGCGACCGCGTCCGGCTCGCCGCCCCAGAGCGAAGCGAAGCCGGCCGGAGGCAGCTCACGCGCGGTGTCGTGCAGAACCGGCGCGGCGACCAGCCCCAAACGGCCGAGCAACACGTCGGGAGCAGCCTGCGCGAACGCCGTGAACAGCGCGGCAAGCCGGCCGCCGTGCGCCGCGAGCTGCGCCGAGGTGTACAGCGCCGGATTCGCGTCCACCACGAGCTCGATGACGTCGCCACCCCGGTCGTCCACGGTGATCGACAGGTCGTCGACCGGCCCCGCGGAGAGGTACCGCGGCGTCCCCGGCGCCCCCGCGAAGGACAGCACCGCCCCGAACGGCTTGATGTTCACCCACGGCCCGACCAGCCGCCGCTCCCCGCCGACCAGGCCCAGGTCGCGCCGGATGTCCTCGCCGCGGTACCGCTGGTGCGGCCGCAGCGCCCGGATCTCCCCCGCCACCCGCTTGACCAGCCCCGACACGGTGTCGCCAGGCGACACGGCGACCCGCAGCGGCAGCACGTTCACCGCGTTGACCGGCACCTTCGCCGCGACCGAGCCGAGCCGCCCCATCATCGGCAGCCCCAGCACCACCTCCGCCGACCCGGTGAGCCGCGAGACGTAGAGCGCCACGACCGCGAGCACCGCCTCGACCCGGGCCGGCGCGGCGGCCACCGTGACGCGATGACGCAGAAACGTCGGGCTCGGACGGCTGGAACCCGCGGCAAGGGCGGGCACCTCGACGCCGTCCAGGCGCGAGCGCCAGAACGCGCGATCGGCGGCGAACTGCTCCGACGCCCGATACGCGAGATCCTCGGCCACGACGTCGGCAAGCCGCCCGAAGGGCGACGGCGGCGGCGCCTCCCCCGCGGCCAGCGCGGTGTAGACAGCGGCAAGCCGCTGCGCCACGAGCGCGAACGTGTACGCGTCCATCACCACGTGGTGGCAGCGCTGGTACCACGTCCACTCCCCCGGCCCCCGCCGGATCAACGTCTGCGCGAACACCGGCCCGCGCTCGAGATCGAACGGCTCGGCCAGGGCCGCCTGCATGAACGCGTCCGGGTCGGCCGGCGCCACGACCTCGAGCGACCACGCGGGCGAGGCGATCTCCTGCAGCGGCCCGTCGACGACCCGGACCCGCAGCGCCTCCGCCTCGCCGATGACCAGCCGCAGCGCACGCTCGAACAGTGCGGGATCGAGCTCGCCGGCGATGTCCACGCAGGCCGCCGTCGTGAACGCGGGGCCGGGATCCAGCTGGTGGGCGTACCAGACGCCCGCCTGTGCTCCGGTGAGTTCAAGACGGTCGATCACGTGGCGGCTCTCCTTGAGCAGCGCAGGGCCCGCCGCACCAGGTCGATGCGGCGGGATGCGTGGTTGCGAAGACGTGCGTTACGAGGCGCGCGCGGCCATTTCGGCGATGAGCCCGGCCGGGCGCATGTCGGTCCAGTTCCGCTCGACGAACTCCAGGCAGGCGTCCCGCCCGTCCTCGCCGAAGACCACGCGCCAACCGGCGGGCACCTCGGCGAAGACCGGCCAGAGCGAGTGCTGGTGTTCGTCGTTGACCAGCACGAAGTACCGGCCATCGGGATCTTCGAAGGGATTCGTCATCGCGCCACCTCCTGATCGGTCGAAGAGGAACCGCCGGCCGCCGGCGAAGAGCCGCCGGCCGCCCACGACAGCCCGTCGGGCGAGGGCACCAGCCCGTCGTCGAGCAGCGGCAGCTCGTGCGCCGCCAGCCCCTGCACCCCGCGGACCTGGATGTTGTTCATCTCGGCCATCACCTCGCGGACCACGGGCGTGCCGAAGAGGTGGTGCATGCGCTCCCCGGACGGGGTCTGCATGCTGCCGGTCCGCTCGACCGCGCCCGCGAGATCGTCGGACGCGGACTGGAACGAGCTGACCAGGGCCCGCTCCCCGGAGTGCGCGCCGGCGACCAGGGTCACGAACGCCTCCAGGTCGGTGGCGTCGAGGTTGGTGACCTTGCGGGCCTTCCAGAAGTACGACTCCTCGTTGGTCTGCATGTCGTAGAACGCGGAGAGGAACTCGTAGAAGACGCGGTACTCGCGGCGGTAGCGCCCCTCGAACTCGGCGAACACGCGCTCCTCGGGCAGGGTGCCGTCGAGCACGCTGTTGATCGAGCGGGCGGCGAGCAGGCCGGCGTAGGTGGCCAGGTGCACGCCGGTGGAGAACACCGGGTCGATGAAGCACGCGGCGTCGCCGACCAGCACCATGCCGGGCCGGTGGAAGGTGCTGTTCGTGTACGAGTAGTCCTTGCGCGTGCGCAGCTCGCCGTAGACGCCCTCGGTGACCCGGGTCGCGCCGGCCAGGAAGTCCTTGACGATCTCGCAGCGGTCGATGAACCCGCGCAGCGCCTGCTCCTGGTCGCCCTGCAGCCGGCTGGCGTGCTCGCGGGAGATCACGGCGCCGACACTGGTGAGGGTGTCGGACAGCGGGATGTACCAGATCCAGCCCTCGTCGAACGCGGCGCACAGGATGTTGCCGGAATCCGGCGCGGGCAGCCGCTTGCCGCCCTCGAAGTAGCCGAAGAGCGCGATGTTCTTGAAGAACTCGGAGTAGATCCGCTCGCCGCCGACGTGCTGGTGCACGCGGCTGCGGTTGCCGGAGGCGTCGACCACGAACGTCGCGTGGATCTCGCGCTCGGCGCCCTCGGGATCGGTGTACCGCACCCCGCGCACCCGCGCCGCATCCGAGATGACGTCTGTTACAGCGCTGTTCTCACGCACGTCGACGCCGTTGCGCTGGGCGTTGCGCAGCAGGATGTCGTCGAACTTCATCCGCTCGACCTGGTACGCGGTCGACGTCGGCCCGGACAGCTCCGGCGCCACGGCGAAGAGGAAGTTCCACGGCACCGGGTTGGTGCCCCAGCGGAAGCTGCCGCCGCGCTTGACGGTGAAGCCGGCCTTCTCGAAGTCCTCGGTGACGCCGAGCATCCGGCCGATGCCGTGCACGGTCGAAGGAAGCAGAGACTCCCCGATCTGGTACCGCGGGAAGGTCTCCTTCTCCAGCAGGACCACCCGGTGGCCGCGCTTGGCGAGCAGCGTGGCGGCGGTCGATCCGCCGGGTCCGCCGCCGACGACCACGACGTCGGCGTTCTCGATGATCGGGCTCAACGCTTCTCCTCCAGCAGGTTCGACCAGGCGGCGACCGTCGGCTCCATCGCCAGGTCCAGGTATCCGGCCTCGAGGCCGGCGGCGCGCCAGCGGGTCGCGAGGCTCATGAGCCGGATCGAGTCGAGCCCGAGATCGATGAGGTTGTCGTCGTCGGCGAACGCGGCGGTGTCCTCGGTGACTTCGGCAAGGGCCTCGGCGACGTCGCTGCGCATCCGCTCGACGTTCATGGGGGCGGTCATGCGGGGCCTTTCGGTCGGTTAGGTGAGGCTAACCTAATTGTTTCGGGTGAGTAAAGCGGCCTTCGCGTTCATTCAGGCGCATTTATCCGTATACAGGGAGAAAGAGCAGCTCAGCCCGTTTGTGGCCTAAGTCATGGATCCCGATGGAGCGGAATCCGGCCCGCGCGAACATCCGCCGGGCCACCACGTGCCGCTCGTCGGGGTCGGCGAACACGCGGCGGCAGCGCGGGTCGGCCGCGGCCAGGCCCGCCGCGAGCGCGCGCACCATCGCGCGGCCGAGCCCCCGCCCGGTCTGCGCGAGGTCCCCGATCGCGAGGTGCACGCCCAGGTCGTAGGGGTCGGCGTCGTACTGGCGGCCGACCACGTCGCGCGGGGTGCGGTAGACCTCCACATAGGACAGCGGGGCGCCGTCGTGCGAGACCAGGTAGGGCCGGGAGTGCTCCCCGGACAGCTGCTCGGCGAGCTCCCCGGCCCACCGCGCCGGCGGCCACGCCGCGTGCCAGAAGGCCTCGACGTGCGGCTCGCACATCCACCGGCTGACCAGTCCGGCGTCGGCGTCGCCGGACGAGAGCGGCCGGATCGACCACGGCGGGACGAGCACCGGGGCGGGCGGAGGCCCCGCCGCAACAACCGCTGCGGCGAGGCCGGCCGTCACTTCTCGGCTCGACACTCAGCCGGTCGCCTTGGCCGCGGTCGAGATCGTGGGCAGGACGTTCTCGATGATGTACTGCACCGACAGCGGCGTCGGCGTGCGCAGCGACGAGAACTGCGCGCCGGACAGCGCCCCGTAGGACCCGCGCTTGACGGCGGTCAGGCCCTTGAACAGCGCGTTGCCCTCGAGCTGCGGCTTGAGGCCGTCCTCGGCGTAGTACACGAGCACGACGTCGGTGTCGAGGACCTGGACCTTCTCCAGGCTCAGCTGCACCGCGAAGTCCTCGCCCTGCAGGGCGGCCACGCCCGGGGCCAGCACCATGCCGAAGTCGTTGAGCATCTTCACGCCGGCGTCCTTGTCGGAGCGCAGCACGCCGATGGAGCCGGCCTCCCACATCTGGCTCAGCGAGAACTTCTTGCCGGCCAGCTCCGGGTGGTCCGACTTGGCCTTGGTGACCTTGCCCTCGACGTCCGTGATGACCTTCTCGGCGTCCGCCGACCGGCCCACGGCCTTGCCGACCTGGCGCAGCGTGGTCTGCCAGGAGTCCTCGAACGGCCCGGTGGTCTCGAAGGCGGTGGTCGGCGCCAGCTTGGCGAGCTTGTCGTACTCGTCCTTGATGTAGTAGTCGCCGCCGGCCAGGATCAGGTCCGGGTTGAGCGCCGCGATCTTCTCGATGTCGAAGCCGGTGTCGCCCGCGGTGAGCACGGTCGGGCTGCCGCTCAGCTTCGGCTTGGCCCACGGCGTGATGCCGCCCTCGCCCGCCGACTCGGCGATGCCGACCGGCTGCACGCCCAGCACCAGCAGCGCGTCCAGGTCGGCGTCGGACAGGGCCACGATCCGCTTCGGCTCCGCCTTGACCTCGGCGGTGCCCAGCTTGTGGGTCAGCGACACCGGGTAGCTCGCGGCCGCGGGGGCACCCGAACCGGCCGGGGCCGCGCCCTCACTCGTGGAGTCGTCGCCGCACGCGCTGAGCAGCGCGAGACCGGCGACGAACGCGACGCCGGCCGCCGCGAAGCGCCGGGCGGGGCGCAGGGAAAAGGTCATGTCGGGCCTCACAGTCGGAGTTAGGTTAGGCTAACCTAAGCGATCGATCCGCCCGAGGGCAAGACGACTCCCGATATGAGATAAGGCTAACCTTCGTTCGAGGTTCAGCGATAGAGGTGACAATTTTGCCGGTAGTCGTCCCCAAGGTGAACGACCGCGTCTCCACCAGATCGAGCCGTCCGCTGGCGCTGCTCGTGCTGGCGTGCGCGGCCGGTCTCGCGGTCCTGCTCAGCCTGGCCGTCGGCGCGCAGACGCTGAGCCCCGTCGAAGTGTGGCGGGCCCTGGTCTCCCCCGCAACGGCGGCCCCCGACGCGGTGGCGATCGTCCGCGAGCTGCGGCTGCCGCGCACGGTCCTCGGCGTGCTCGTCGGGCTCGCCCTCGGCGCCGCCGGCGCGCTCATGCAGGGCCACACCCGCAACCCGCTCGCCGACCCGGGCCTGCTCGGCATCTCGGCCGGCGCGTCGTTCGCGGTCGTCATCGGCATTCAGCTCGGCGCGCTGACCCTCGCCGGGTACATCTGGTTCGCCTTCGCCGGCGCCCTGCTCGCCAGCGTCCTGGTCTTCGCGATCGCGGCCGGCCGGCGCGGCGGACCGACCCCGGTCACCCTCGCGCTGGCCGGCATGGCGATCAGCGCGCTGCTGGCCTCGTTCACACAGTCGATGCTGCTGGCCGACAACGCGAGCCTCAACGTCTTCCGGTTCTGGGTCGTCGGCTCCCTCTCCGGCCGCGACGCGCACGTGGCCGCGCAGGTCGCCCCGTTCATCGCGGCCGGCCTGCTGCTCGCGATCGTCAACTCCCCCGCGCTGAACGTGCTCGGCCTCGGCGAGGACGTCGCCCGCGCGGTCGGCCAGCGAGTCCTCGCCGCCCGCGCGGTCGGGGTCGGGGCCATCGTGCTGCTGGCCGGGGCGGCCACGGCGGCCTGCGGCCCGATCGGCTTCCTGGGCCTCATCGTCCCGCACATCGCGCGCGCGCTCACCGGCCCCGACCACCGCTGGCTGGTCCCCTGCTCCGCGCTCGCCGGCGCGGCGCTGCTGCTGGTGGCCGACGTGCTCGGCCGCGTGGTGGTCTCGCCCGGCGAGCTCCAGACCGGCATCGTCCTGGCCGTCGTGGGCGCACCGTTCTTCATCGCCCTGGTACGCCGCCGCAAGGGAGTCGTGCGCCTGTGAGCAGCACCGTCGCGGACCGCCGCCGCAAGGGAGTCGTGCGCCTGTGACGACGACCCAACGCCGCGCCGGCCGGCCGCAACGCGATCGTGCGCCGGTGCGCGGAACCGTCGTGCGGACCCGGTTCTTCTCGGCGGCGCTGCCCCTGCGCTCGGCCGCCGTCGCGCTCGTCGCCCTCGCCGCGGCCCTGACCGTCGCGGTGTTCGCGATCGGCCGGGGCAGTTACGCCATCCCGCCGGGGACTGTCGTGGATGTGCTGCTCGGTGGCGGTACACCGGGACAGCAGTTGGTCATCCTCGACCTCCGCCTGCCGCGCATCCTCGCCGCCCTCCTCGTCGGCGCCGCCCTCGGGCTGTCCGGTGCCCTCACCCAGACCTTCGCCCGCAACCCGCTCGCCACGCCGGACGTCCTCGGCGTGACCAACGGCGCCTCCCTCGGCGCCGTCGCGCTCATCGTCCTGGGCGGCAGCGGCAGCGTGGCCGGCGTCCCCCTCGCCGCGCTGGCCGGCGGGCTCGTCGCGGCCGCCCTCGTCTACGTGCTCGCCTGGCGCCGCGGCATCGACGGCTACCGCCTGGTCCTCGTCGGCCTCGGCGTCGGCGAGATCGTGCAGAGCGGCGTGTCGTGGTTCCTCGTGCGGGCCGAGATCGTCGACGCCTACCGGGCCACGGTCTGGCTCAACGGTTCCGTCGCGGGCGTGGAATGGGAGCAGGTCCGCCCGCTCGCGATCGCCCTCGCGTTCCTCGTGCCGGCCGCCCTCGCCACCGGCTTCACCCTGCAGGCGATCCAGTTCGACGACGATGTCGCTCGTTCCTTGGGTGTACGGCTCCAGCTCGCCCGATTGGCCGTAGTCCTCACCGCGATCGCACTGGCCGCGGCCGCGGTGTCGGCCGCCGGCCCGATCGAGTTCGTGGCGTTCGTGGTGCCCCAGGTCGCGCTGCGCCTCTGCCGCGGTTCGCGACCCCCGCTGCTCACCTCGGCCGTCCTCGGCGCGCTGCTGGTCGCCGGGGCCGATCTCGTCGCCCGCACCGTGCTGCCCGGCCGCGAACTGCCGGTCGGCCTGGTCACCGCGATCGTGGGCGCCCCGTACCTGTTGTGGCTGCTGGTCCGTACGAACCGGAGGAACTCGGCATGACGACAAGGCTTCAGGCGCGCGGGCTGCGGCTGGCCTACGGCGACAACGTCGTCGTCGACGGCCTCGACCTCGACGTGCCCACCGGCGCCGTCACCGCGGTCGTCGGCCCCAACGGCTGCGGCAAGTCCACCTTGCTGCGCGCGCTGGGCCGGCTCCTGCGCCCCCAGGCCGGCGAGGTCCTCCTGGACGGCAGGCGCATCGAGCGCATCCCGACCCGCGAGGTCGCCCGCGTCCTCGGCATGCTCCCGCAGAGCCCGGTCGCCCCGGACGGCCTGACCGTCGCCGACCTCGTCATGCGCGGCCGCCACCCGCACCAGAACTGGTTCCGCCAGTGGTCCGCCGGCGACGAGTCGATCGTCACCGAGGCCCTCGAGTGGACCGACATGCGCGACCTGGCCGACCGCCCCGTCGACGCCCTCTCCGGCGGCCAGCGCCAGCGCGCCTGGCTGTCCATGGCCCTGGCCCAGGGCACCGAGATCCTGCTGCTGGACGAGCCGACCACGTACCTCGACCTCTCCCACCAGATCGACGTCCTCGACCTGGTGGCGCGCCTGCACCGCGAGCGCGGCCGGACGATCGTCATGGTCCTGCACGACCTGAACCTGGCCGCCCGCTATGCCGACCACGTCATCGCCATGCGCGACGGCCGCATCGTCGCCCAGGGCACCCCCGCCGACGTCTTCACCCCCGAGCTCCTCGCGACGGTCTTCGGCCTGCAGGCGCTCGTCATCCCCGACCCGGCGACGGGTACTCCCCTGGTCGTACCGCTGCCTAAAGTGGCGGTGTGAACCTCACCGCGCGCTTCCACGCGGCAGGCGACGTCCGCCTGGCCGAAGAGCCCACCCCCGAGCCCGCGCCCGGCGAAAGCCTCGTCGAGGTGACGGCGGTCGGCCTGTGCGGTTCGGATCTGCACTGGTGGTCGGAGGGCGGCATCGGCGACGCCAGAATCGCCCACCCCATCGTCGGCGGCCACGAGATGGCCGGCATCGTCCGCGGCGGCGAGCTGGACGGCGTCCGCGTCGCCATCGACCCGGCGATCCCCTGCCACGAGTGCGACCTGTGCCGGCTCGGCCACCCCAACCTCTGCCGTCACATCGTCTTCGCCGGCCACGGTTTCAAGGACGGAGGGCTGCAGCGGTACCTCCAGTGGCCCACCAATCGCCTCCACCCCCTCCCCGACCAGCTCACCAACGCCGACGGGGCGATGCTGGAACCGCTGGGCGTGGCGATCCACGCGGCCGACCTGGGCCACATCGCCCTGGGCGCCGACGTCGCGGTCCTGGGCGCGGGCCCGATCGGCCTCCTGCTGATCCAGGTGGCACGGGCGGCAGGCGCCGCAAGGGTGATCGCCACCGATCCCCTACCCCACCGCCGCGAGGCCGCCCTCCACTATGGAGCGGACGGGGCCCTGGACCCGGCTGCGCAGGATTTCGTCGCGGCGCTGGCCGATTTCACGGACGGCCGAGGCACCGATGTCGCCTTCGAGATCGCCGGCACCGACGCCGCGATCGAGTCCGCCATCGAATCGGTACGCCCCGGCGGCCGAGTCGTACTCGGCGGGATTCCCAGCACCGACCAGTCCTCCTTCCCCGCGGCCGCGGCCAGGCGCAAGGGCCTCACCTTCGCGATGGTCCGCCGCATGAAGGAGGTGTACCCCCGGGCGATGTCCCTGGTCACCGCCGGCCGCGTGGACGTACGGTCCCTCGTCACCCACCGCTACCCCCTGACCGAGGTGGCGGAGGCCTTCGCGACCGCCGAGGCCCGGGCCGGACTGAAGGTCATCGTGGAGCCTTCCGCCTGATCAGGGCCCCGCCCTGGCGTGTTTCCCGGCATGATGGGCGCCATGACCGAGACCCGCACCCTAGAGGCACCCGGCGCCACCATCACCTACGACGTGCGAGGCCCCTTACCCCCGACGGACGGCCACCTCCCCCTGGTCATGATCGGCCAGCCGATGTCGGCCGAGGGCTTCACCTCCCTGGCCGCGAACTTCCCAGACCGCACGGTCATCACGTACGACCCCCGCGGCCTGGGCCGCAGCGTCCGCACCGACGGCCGAACGGACAACACCGCGGAACAACAGGCCGCCGACCTGCACCTCCTGGTAGCGACGCTGACCACCGGCCAGGTGGACGTCTTCGCCAGCAGCGGCGGCGCGGTCACGGCCCTGGAATGGGTCCGCGCCCACCCGGACGACATCGCCACCCTGGTGGCCCACGAGCCCCCGCTGAACCGCATCCTCCCGGACGCCGAGGCCGTCGACCGAGCCCGAGCCGCCTTCAACGAGGCGTACGAGTCCAAGGGCATGGGCGCCGGCATGGCCGCCTTCCTGGTGATGACCTCCTGGCAGGGCGAGTTCACCGACGAGTACTTCGCCCAGCCGCTCCCCGACCCGGCGGCCTTCGGCATGCCCGCGGAGGACGACGGCTCCAGGAACGACCCCCTGCTGTCGAAGGTCTCCTGGCCGGTCAGCGACTACCTCCCGGACGTGGCCGCCTTGAAGGCCGCTCCCACCCGCATCGTGATCGCGGTGGGCGAGGAGTCCGCAGGCACGTACACGGCCCGCACCGCCGAGGCCATGGCCGCCCTGCTCGACCAGCAGCCAACGGTGTTCCCGAGCCACCACGGCGGCTTCATCGGCGGCGAGTTCGGCTACGCCGGCAAGCCGGAGGAGTTCGCCACCAAACTCCGCGAGGTCCTCGCCACCCCCTGACAACCACCGCCCACGCCACGCCGCGCCGACGTGCAACCCGACACGACCACACGACGGCAGCGGCGCTGGCACACCACCGCCCACCGCCCACGCCCCGCCGACGTGCAACCCGACACGACCACACGACGGCAGCGGCAACGGCGCACCAACGCCCATGCCACGCCGCGCCGATGCGCGGCCCGGCGCGGCCGGACGACGGCAGTGGCAAGGGCGCTCTACAGAAGTCCGGCCAGTTTGTAGAGGACGAGCGAGCCGGCCACGGCGACGTTCAGGCTCTGCCCCGTGCCCACCATCGGGATTTCCACGGCGGCGTCGAGCAGGTCCAAGGCCTCCGGCGGGATGCCGGTCGACTCGTGGCCCAGGACCATGACGGTGCGTTGGCGAGCGGCCGGAAGGTCGGCCAGCCGCACGGCCTCGTCGGCGAGTTCGACGCCGAGGATGCGGCTTCCGGCGGTTCGTTCGGTCGTGAGCCAGTGGACGGGGTTGGCGACGCGGTGTACGCACGTCGGGTGGCGCAGGGTGTTGCCTCTTGCCAGCGCCTCGTCGACCCAGGACCAGGGCGGGACGACCAGGCAGGCACCCACAGCGTCGCAGGTGCGCAACAACGTGCCCAGGTTGGCGCCGTGCATGGGCCACAGGGGCGCGGCGAGGAGGTGGCCCCAGCAGCGGTGCCGACGTGGGCGGCGGTTGGAACGGATCTCTTTGCGGGTCCGCACTCGGATGGCGGTCGTACTCACATAGGGGCGTGCTTCTCGGCGCACGCTAGGCCATCGACGGCGACAGGCCTGACCGACGATCTACTCGACGGCCCTCGAACTCAGAACCTCCCTCAGGATATCGCCCCCAAGGTGTCATCCAGGTGTCGAATCCCGCCCCGGATCATCGTCCCGTAGTCGTCGTCGGCCAGGTGGTGCTCGTGGGCCCGCGCCAGGGCCAGGTGCTCCCGCGCGAGCACGGGGTGGTCGAGGCGCCGGTGGACGTCCGCGAGGTTGAGGTGCAGCGACGGCAGGAAACTCGCCGCCTGCGCCGTGGGCAGGCCGGTCGATGCCTCCAGCGCGCGCTCGTCCCACTCCAGCTCCACCGCCGGGTCGTCCTGCAGGTCGGCCAGGTAGTGCGCCAGCGCGCACCGGTGCAGGGCGTCGTCCGAGGCCAGCGTGGACCAGATGGCAACCAGCTCGTCGCGCGCCGCGAGGCGTTCCCCGGCGCGGCCCCGCGAGACCGCGGCGCCGATGCGGGTCATGGTGTCGTCGGTCATCGGTCTCCTTTGACGGGTGGTGAAGTCGCCGCCGTCGGCCGAGCGACGGGCATGATCAGGGTCGTGAAGCCGCCGCCGTCGGCCGAGCGACGGGCATGATCAAGGTGGTGAAGTCGCTGTCGTCGGCCGAGTGCACGACGACCGGCAGGTCCGGGGCGCCGATCCGCAGCAGGACGTCGGGCCCGAGGGCGGCGGCCACAGCGGGGTACAACGTGGAGAACTGGAAGCTGATCGCCACCGGCCCGCCCGTGACGGCCGCCGGGACCTCCGCCGCCGCGATCCGCAGGCCGCCGTCGATCACCAGGTCCAGCCGCGCGGACGGATCGGGACCGAGGGCCTCCAGGAACGCCTCCCGCGGGACGACCACCTGGGCGATCGGGGCGGGCAGCCCGTCGAGGACGACCCGGTAGTCGGGAAACGGCTCCCGCAGCGTGGGCAGGACCCGATCGCCGATCCGCAGCTCCCCGTCGTCGGGCGCCGGGAGCCGCACGGTGTCCTGAGCCGCCAGCCAGGGACGCAACGCCTCCAGCACGCCCACCTCGACGACCGCCGTGGAGGCCTCGACACCCCCGACAACGGGCAGGGAGCGGATCGCCAGGCGGAACCGGTCGGTGGCGACCAGCCGCAGCTCGCCCTCCGCCACCTCGAACAGGACCCCGCCCAGCGCCGGGAACTCGCCGCCCCGGGCCGCCGCCGGGGCCACCTGGGAGACAGCCTCGGCCAGCAGCCGGCCCGGCAGAGCCACACCGGCAGGCGAGGCGAAGCCGTCCAGCAGCGCGCGGGTCGCCGCAACCGCGCGTTCCATCGACTCCAGGTGGCGGGTCAGCAGGGCCGAGGCGTCGGCGGGCGGGCCGGTGAGGACCCGGCGTACGTCGACCAGGGGCAGCCCGGCCTCGCGCAGCCGGCGGATCAGCAGCACCTCCTCGAGCTGGGCCGGCGAGTAGGAGCGGTAGCCCGTGGCCGCGTCCACCGAGGCGGGCCGGACCAGGCCGCACTCGTCGTAGAAGCGCAGCGCGCTGGGCGTGATGCCGGCGACCCGCGCGAACGCTCCGATGCTCATGTGTTCCCCCACGCCACCCATCCTGGAGGTTCAAGCAACCCGAAGGTCAAGCGATAGGGTGCAGCGATGCAGCGCACCGCATTGGTGACCGGGGCCTCGTCCGGCATCGGGAAGGCGACCGCCGCGGCGCTGGTCGCGCGCGGGTACCGGGTCCTGGGCACCAGCCGGCGGCCCGGGGAACTCGGCGCGGAGCACCGGGCCGAAGGGGTGGAGTACCTGCCGCTCGACCTCGGGGACGACGCCTCCGTCGACGCACTGGCGAGTTCCGCAGGACCGGTCGACATCCTCGTCAACAACGCGGGCGAGAGTCAGTCGGGGCCGTTCGAGGAGCTGCCCGGCGATGCGCTGCGGCGGGTGTTCCAGGTGAACGTCCTCGGGCCCGTGCGGCTCGCACAGTTGCTCGTGCCCGGCATGCGTGAGCGCCGGTACGGCCGGATCGTCATGATCGGATCCATGCTCGCCTCGTTCCCGCTCGCGTACCGCTCCTCCTACGTGGCGACGAAGGCGGCCCTCAAGGGCTTCAGCGACGGCGCGCGGCACGAGTACTCGCCGTTCGGCGTCTGGTTCACGACCGTCGAGCCGGGGTCGATCAATACCGGGATCAGTGGGCGGCGCACGCAGTACAACAGCGAAACCTCGCCGCATCGGGAGGATTTCGAGCGGATGCTCGCCGCGCTGAACCGCAACGAGAGTGCCGGGACGTCGGCCGAGCGGGTCGCGGCCACCATCGTGAAGGCGATCGAGGCTTCGCGGCCCAAGGCGCTCTACGCGGTGGGCAGCAACGCGGCGCTCGTGTTCCCGCTCAAGCGCCTGGTGCCCACCGCGTTCGTCGAGAAGGCCACCCACCGCCGCCACGACCTGAGCCGCTGAGTTCCGCACGCCAAGGCGGGGTGGGCCCGGACCCACCCCGCCTTCGGCAGCGAGCGACCTAGTTGGTGACCGTGATCCGGACCGAGTCGAAGGCCGGGACCTCGTTGGCCTTCTGCATCATCGGGATGCGGTGCGAGCCGTCACCGGCCCACGAGGCGCACTGGGCGGTGCCCGCGGTCGGCATGCCCGTCACGTTGATGGTGACGGTGTCCGGCTGGGCGCCGCCGGCCTTGTCCTCGGTGGCGACGAAGAACGCCGGGGCCACCGTCGGGTCGGGCGCGCTGCGCGTGGTGGCCAGCATCCGGCACGCGGTGTGGAAGTGGCCGCGGGTCAGGCCGTCGGGCGTGAGGAACGCGCTTTCGAGGTAGTACCCGCCGGCCGCCGCGCCGAGGAAGCGGTCGCGGACCAGGTTGCGGGTGCTGACCTGCAGCGTGAAGGCCTGGCCGACGCGGACCCGCTGCGGGGCCCGGGTGATGAGCAGCGTGGGGTTCTTGTCCTGGCTGCTGACCTCGCCGAACGCGGTGCTCACGCAGCGCGGGGCGTCCTGGAAGCCGGTGTGCGCGGCGAGGCGGCTCTGGCTGCAGTCGTTGCCGAGCGTCTCGAGCGTGGTGCCGTTGCTGCTGCCGGCCGACGGTACGCCGGTCGCGCCGGTCGACCCGGTGTTGGTCGGGGCCGGGGTCGGGCAGTTCGGGTTGACCCGGCGCCACTGCGGGCGGCCGTTGACCTGGCCGTCGCCGAGGTGGTTGGTCACCCGGTGGCCGTTCTGGTTGCCGCCGTCGACGTCGCCGGCGGTCTGGTTGGGCTTGGGCACGGCCCCGGCGGCCGGGTCGGCGCCCTCCTCGGGCGGGGCGCTCGCGGAGGCCTTGGCGTTGGGGTTGGCGGTGTTGGTGCGGCCGGCGCCGGTCGCCGGGGTCTTGCCCGGGGTGGTCGCGCACGCCGCGGGCGCCTGGCCCTGGCCGGGTCCCCGCTTGCGGGTGGCGGCGTCGGCGAGCTGGGTCGTGGCGAGGCCCGCACCGAAGGCGACGACCGCCGCGATGATGGTGATCACCCGGATCTTGCTGCGCGGCTGGGGCTGGTCCTCGAGCGAGCGATCCGGCTCGTCATCCTCGAACCCGCGCCACCGTGCTGACCTTCGCTGCATGGCGGAAAACCTCTCTGGGGGTAAAACCTCTTTTTCGAATGTCAACCTAGAATCGCCGATTGACCGGCGTCAACCATGGAAGAGCGATCTAAGAAACATTAAAGACGCCCGCAAAACGCCGTTGAATAACAGCATTTGGGCAGGTGGAAGCTATGCCGCAGGTTTTTCTCCGACAACCGGCCGGCGATTCTGCAGTACCACGCTGACAATGCAGATCGCGGCAATGAACAACAGCGCGACCAGACTCCAGGTCAGATAATTGGTACCGCCGGAAGAAGGCGCAGGCGGAGGAGCGGCATCATTCGCAACGGGGGCCGCCGCGCCATGCTCGGCATGCCCGGCGCCGGCTTTCAGCACCAGCGGGCCGTTCCACTTGGTCTGCGTCCCGTCCGAGTTGAACAGGGTCACCGCGAAGGCCAGCCGGTCCACCGCGGGCAGCGGCCCGATCGAGAGGTACAGCTCCGTCCTGCCACCGGGCGGCAGCGCACGCCCCTCCATCGCGACCCACTTGACCCCGGTGGTCACCTCGGTGATCTGATACCCGTGCAGCGACGCGACCGGCTTGTCGATCTTCACGTTGGTCATCGACGGGGCCCAGTCGTCGACCGACAGCGGGTACACCTCGGCGATCGGCGTCTCGCCCGGCAGCTGCACGTCGATCGCGGTGATCGAGGCGCTCGGGCTGTCGTTGGCGATCCGGAACGTCAGGTCGGCCCCGTCGCCCTGCACGGCCTCGGCCGGCGTCACCGCCACGTCGGCCCGCGCGGGCGCGGCGATCCCGAGCAGGGCCACGACCCCGGCGCCGGCGAGGGCGGCGCGGACGGTCCACCGCGATCGCCGCTGAGTCTGCTCCTGCGTGTACCTCACACCGGGTTGTTCGTAGCGGCGGCCCGCAGGGTTCAAGCCGCGGGCAAGATTATTTGGCGCGTTTCGCGTCGGTTCGGCTGAGCACGGTCCCGACCATCCGCCGCCAGTCCGTGTCGAACTCCGGGCCGGTACTGTGCTCCCCCACCCAGTACACCGCGTAACTGGCCACGACCACGGCGTTGCCCCGGCCCACCACGGCGACCGCGATGTCGGCGGAGCCCGGGTAGGTCGGCTCGTACACCTTGTGCCGCAGCGTCACGAAGCCCTTCCACCCGCCGGATTCGAGCGGCTCGATGGTGCTCGTCTCGGTGTAGCCGGCCTCGGAGGACTCCTCGCGCGGACCGGCGCTGCGCGTGGCGCTCGGCGGGCAGGCCTCCATGGCGTCCTGCAGCTTGGTGAACGCCGCCTCCATCGCGGGCGCGTCGGCGTACGCGAGGCCCATCTGGTCGAAGGCCTGCGCGCCCTTGTCGCCCTCGTCGGCCAGCGCCGCCGCGATGACGCCGGGCGTGCCGGGGATCGGCGGGCGGGTCGGGACGCCGGGGCACAGCGGGGTCAGCGTCGTCGTGGGCGGCTGCTGTTCGGGGCGTTTCCAGCTGGTACCGACGTCCGCCGGCTCCAGCACGCCCGCCTTGAGCGCCGCCGTGGTGTAGGTGGCGTCGCGGTCGGCGGTGGCCCCGTCATCGCCCGAGCAGCCCGCCAGTCCCAGGGCCAGCGTCACCGCGGCACAACCGGCCGTCACCATCCGAATCGCGCTCGTCGCCATCGACACGCGGTCATCCTGGCAGCCGCGCGCCGGCACGCAGCGTCGCCAAAGGAAGACCTAAGGAAGACCCGAGACGCGCGAAAACGTCGTTGGCCGGCGCGACGGCTGCCGTGCTGCGTTGGGCGATGACCCCGGTGGAGCCACCCTGCTGCCGCGCCGACCAGGTCTCAATACCTATCGGGTGTGAGCGTTCCCAGAACTCGTCCGAACGGTCGTCAGTCGCCGTCGCGTGGGAGGGCTCCCGGCAACCTGATCCGGCAATCGGCCACGAACGAGTGACGGCGCGCTATGCCGCGCTGGTGTCTTCCTCGAACGTGAGCAGCGTCGCCAGGCCGGTGAGTTCGAACTGCTCGGCGATGACGCCGGGTACGCTCCGCAGCGCGTAGTGCATGCCCGACCTGCGGGCCCGCTGCCAGCCGCTGACGATGACGCCGAGGCCGGTGCTGTCCAGAAAGCGCAGTCGCGACAGGTCGACCACGACGCCGGGCGGCCGCCGCTCGATCGCCCCGAACAGGGCGGCGCGCAGGTCACCGGCGGTGTCGTAGTCGACCTCGCCGTGCACGCACACCACCGTCACGCCGCCGGGCTCGCCGGCGACGGTGATCTGCAGCATCGCCGAGTCGCGCTGGTCGCTGACTGTCATCGCGAGGGCTCTCCGATCTGGGGAATCGACCCGTCAGGCCAGCGTAAGGCCAAGGTCGCGAGCGTGCATGGCGGATCACGGGCGCGTAGGCTCGGACCGGAACGCACCGGCCACGGATTGGACGACCAATGAACGCACCGATGGGTGCGCCCGACACGGCCGCGCTCCGCGGGACGGTTCCCGACGCCGCCCTGGTGCGCCTCCTCGACCACGTCGACGAGGGCGTGCTGCTCTGCGACGACACCGGATTCGTCCGGTACCGCAACCCGGCCGCGATGGCGATGCTGCCCGCGGTACACCCGGGAATGCCCTTGCCCGCGAACCTGCGGGGCCGCCGGGTCGAGCTCGGGGCCGGGCAGGTGGCGTGGTATCTCGATCGCGCCGGCGACTCCGCCGCCTTCCTCGCCGCCACCGCGCGGCGCCTCGGCGGCATGCTCAACGCCGACCGGGTCTGCAAGGCGACCGTCGAGCTGGCGGTGCAGTCCCTCGGCGAGGCGGCCCTGCTCGTGGTGCCCACCCGCCGCGGCCGGGCCCGCTGCTGGCACGCCGCCGGCGCCGCGCCCGTGCGGCAGGAGCAGGTCACGCTGGCCGCGATGCCGGCCGCGGTGCGCGACACGCTCGACGGCAACCCGGTCGCCCAGCCGTTCCTGTGGCCGGGCGGCACCGCGTTCCTCGGCGGCTCCGCGACCCCGGCCGCGTGGGTCGTGCCGATCCTGGCCGCGGGCGGGCCGGCCGCCGCGCTGGTCGTCGCCGAACTCGACGACGCCCGCGTGGACGCGCTCAACGACTTCGCCGCGCGGGTGGGTGCCGCGCTGGAGGCCGCGCAGCTGTACGCCGCGCAGTCCCGCGTCGCCGCCACGCTGCAGGAGAGCCTGCTGCCCGAGACCCCGCCGCCGGTCGCCGGGCTCGCCTGGGGCACCGCCTACCGCCCGGCCCGCTCCACGATGCAGATCGGCGGCGACTTCTACGGCGCCCACCCGACCAGCGGCGGCGGCGCCATGTTCTTCCTCGGCGACGTGTCCGGCAAGGGCGTCGACGCGGCCGTGCTCACCGGCCAGGTCCGGCACAGCCTGCGCGCGCTGCGCCGGGTCGAGGACGACCCGCTGCGGCTGCTGCACGTGCTCAACGACATGCTGCTCGAGGGCGTCTCCGACGGCCGGTTCGCCACCATGGTGCTCGGCACCGCGCAGCCCCGCCAGGGCGGCGGGCTGAGGCTGAGCCTGGCCGGCGGCGGGCACCTGCCCCCGCTGGTGCTGCGGGCCGACGGCACGGTGGAGACCGTCGCGCTGCGCGGCATGCTCGTCGGCGTCACCGACACCCCGACCTTCGGCCGGCACACGGTGCGCCTGGAGCCCGGCGAGAGCTGCGTGCTGTTCACCGACGGCGTCACGGAGGCGCGCGGCGGGCATCGCGGCGACGAGATGTACGGCCTGCGCCGCCTCACCACCGCGCTCGCCGGCTGCCACGCCATGCCCGCGCCGGCCCTCGCCGAGCGCGTGGAGCAGCTCACCACCGACTGGCTCGGCGGCCGCGACCACGACGACATCGCGGTCCTGGCCGTGCGGGCGGCGCCGGTGCGCACGGGCGGCCCGCGCCACCTGCACGCGGTCCAGCGCGGGGTCGCGGTGTCATGACCGCGTACGACGACTACGTCGCCTGCCTGGGCGCCGCCGACGAGGAGGGCGCCGTCGACGTGGCGTGCGCCCTGCTCGACGCGGGCGTGAGCGCCGAGCGCGTGCTGCTCGACGTCGTCGCGCCCGCGCAGGCCCAGGTCGGCGAGTGGTGGCAGCGCAACGAGTGGAGCGTCGCGCAGGAGCACGCGGCCACGCACATCAGCGAGCGGGTCGTCGCCGCGCTGGGCACCCTCGCCTCCCGCGGCCGCGCGGGCGCCCAGCGGCGGGTCGTGATCGCCTGCCTCGACGGCGAGTGGCACGCCCTGCCGGCCCGGATCGTCTCCGAGGTGCTGCGGATGCGCGGCTGGCAGGTCACGTTCCTCGGCGCCAGCGTGCCGGTCGCGCACCTCGTGTCCTACCTGCACGCCAACGACATCGACGCGGTCGCGCTCAGTTGCGCGCTGGCCACCCGGCTGCCGATGGCCCACCGCGCCGTGCAGGCCTGCCACCGTACCGAGGTCCCGCTCATCGTCGGCGGCCGCGGCTTCGGCCCCGGCGGCCGCTGGGCCCGCACCATCGGCGCCTGCTGGGCGGCCGACGCGACCGGGGCGGCCGACCTGCTCGACGACCGCGAGGCGCTGCGCACGCCCCCGCCGGAGGCCCTGGCCCACCTCGCCGACGACGAGCACACCGCCCTGGTGAAGCGGCGCGGCGACCTGGTCGAGGAGGCCGCGGCCGAGCTGCGCCGGGTCTTCCCGCCGATGCGCGGCTACTCGCCGGCCCAGCTCGACGCGACCATGGCCGACCTGGCCCACATCGTGGACTTCCTCACCTCCGCCGTGTTCGTGGACGACCCCGAGCTGTTCACCGGGTTCCTGGCGTGGACGGCCGGGGTGCTGCGCAGCCGCGGGGTGCCGGCGACGAGCCTGGTGGTGCCGCTGGAGCGGTACCGGACGCTGCTCTACGACTTCCCCCGCACCGGCCGCATGCTGGCGGCGGGGCTGGAGGAACTCGCCGCGTAAAGCGGCGCGAGGCGGCGTAGACCCGCGTGCAACCTTTTGCGCCCCGGTGGTGTCCTTGGTGCATGCCGAGCTGGGACGCCCCGCCCTCGTTCGAGGACTACGTGCGGGACCGACACCGCGAGCTGCTGCGATTCGCCTATCTGCTCAGCGGCGACCAGCACCTCGCGGCCGACCTCGTGCAGGACGCGCTGGAGCGCACCGGCATGGCCTGGCGGCGCGTGCAGAAACAGGACGACCCCGGCGGGTACGTGCGGCGCATCGTCGTCAACCGCTACCTGAACCGGGTCCGCTCGCTGCGCCGGGAGCGCCTCACCGACGCCACGCCCGACGTCGCGCACGTCGACGCCGAGCCCCCGGACGGCGAGCTGTGGCAGGCGATCGTGGCGCTGCCCAAGCAGCAGCGGGCGGTCCTGGTGCTGCGGTACTACGACGACTTCTCCGAGCAGCAGGTGGCGGCCGCGCTCGGCTGCTCGGTCGGCACCGTGAAGAGCAACGCCTCCCGCGCCCTGGCCAAGCTCCGGGCCGCGCTCGGCACCCGCGACCTCGACGGGAGCGACGTCTGATGGACCTCGAGCAGCTGATCCGCCGGGAACTCGGCGACGAGCGGCACATGCCGACGGGGTGGGCCGCACCCGTCGAGCGCGTCCAGGCGGGCATCCGGCGGCGGAAGCGGCGGCGGTACACGACGATGGCCGCGATCGTCGCCGGTGCCGTCCTCGCCGGCGTGGGCGTGCTCGCCCTCCCCGTGCCCGGCGCGCAACCGGCGCAGGGGGTCATCGCGTGGGAGCGGGCCGAGGCGAGCCTGCCCACCCTGTCCCGCCGCAGCCCCCGCCCGGACGCGAGCCCGTGTGCCGCCGACGATCTGTCGCCCGGCCCATGGCTGGACGGGACCTCGACCGCCGCCGACGGCACGGTGACGTACACGGTGCTGGTCCCGAGCATCCGCTCGGCCCGCTGCACGCTGAGCGGCACGCCGTCGCTCGAGGCCGACGGGGCGGACGTGCCGACCGGCCCGCTCGCGCCCCGGGCCGACGGCGCGCAGACGCCCGCGACGGTCGACCCCGGCGAACCGGTCCGCGTGGAGATCGCGGTCACGCCGTGCCCCGGCGGGAAGCCCTCGCCGCACCACCAGCTGGCCGTCACCTGGGGCGACGGCCGCGGCTACGCGGTGCCGAACGTTCCCGACGCGGGTTGCGGTTACGCGATCAGCCCGTGGTACGTCCAGGCGCCCCTGCTCAACGCCCCGCTCACCGTCACCATGGCCGTGCCGAAGGTGGCGGAGCGCGGCACGACCCTGGTCTACCAGGTCAAGGTCACGAACACCTTCCCGCGGGCGTTCCGGCTGGAGCCGTGCCCGGCGTACCGGCAGGGCATCGCCGGCACCGCGAGGACCTACCGCCTCAACTGTGCCGCGCGCTCGATCCCGCCGCATTCGACCGTGACGTACGAGATGCGGCTCGACATCCCGTCCACCGTGGACCCCGGGCCCACGAAGGTCACGTGGATGGCGGCGTTCGCCGACGGGACAGTCGCCATTGGGGAAATCGCCACCGCGGGGGCGGCGACGACTTTGACATGATCGACACATGGGGACTTTGGACGACGCGATCGACTGGGACACCTTCGCCCGGGGGCTCGCGCTCGACTTCGGGCAGTGCGCGTTCGACGACGCGGTGATCCTGCGGTTCGGCGCGGACCGGTACGTGCAGTACATCCAGAACCTCGAATCGATCACGGTCGAGGTGAGCGACCTCGACGCGGCCGCGCTCACCGCCGGGGAGCACGAGTACCTGGCCGGGGAGGGCTTCGCGCCGCCGGACGACGGCTGGACCTGGAAGCGGGACATTCCGTGGCAGCCGGAGCCGCAGCTCTTCCACCGCATCGCCCACCTGGTCGCGAGCCTGCTGCGCAACCTGCACGGCGTCCGCTTCCCCGGCCAGCTCACGGTGGAGTCGTTCAACGTGCGCGGCCAGGGCGACTTCGAGCTGCCGTTCACCGGCCTCGCGCGGGAGCGGGCCGTGCTCAACGGCGAGATGCGCCAGGCCGACCTGCGCCTGCACGAGGCCGCGGCGAACCTCCTGCTGCAGACGACCGTCCCGGGCGCGCGGATCGTCGCCGTCATCCCCACCGCGGCCGACCGCCGGTCCACAGAGGACGGCTACGGCGACTTCTTCGTCGACCGGGTCGTGCTCGTCGAGGGCGAGGACCCGCACATCCTGCTCTGGCACCACATCGGGCCGAACGGGTTCACCGGCAGCCGGTACGTCCCCGCCCATCCCCCGGCCGACGGCCCGCTCCTGCGCGCCGAGCAGGGCGCCGCGCTGTACGTGCGCGATCTGTTGCAGCGCAACCGCATCCTGGCCGAGGCGCTGCGCGCGGACCCGGACCTGCACGCCCGGATGCACGCCGTCGTCGCCACCGGCCACCCCGACGCGGTCCGCGCCCAGCGGGTGCGCGTCGACGCCGAGGGCCAGATCACCACCACCCGGCTGCGCATGCAGGCGGACGAGCTGGACGTGCCGACGCTGAAAGTTTCAGCCGAATAGCGCGCGGTCCGCGCACCCCGTTAGCATCCCGAGCGTGATCCTGGCGCTGCTGCTCGACCTGGCCAACATCGCCGGGGGCTTCCTGCTGGCCGTCGCTCTGCTGCGGCGGCTGCCGCGGGTCGGCCCCGGGCTGGGCCGGTTCGCCGAGCGGATGGCCCCGTTCGGCTGGGTCGTCGGCATCTTCGCCCTCGCCCTCGGCGTGATGTTCGTGCTCATCCACCTGCTGCGGGGCTCGGGCATCTACATCTTCGAGCTGGTCGGCATCGCCGTCGGCCTGGCCCTGCTGTGGGACCGGCTCACCGGCCGCCCGTCGCCGGTCCCCCAGCCGAACGCCGACGGCACGACCGGGGTGGCGCTGATGCTCGCCATCTTCGGCGTCATCGCGATCCTGGTCGGCCTGGACGGTCTGATCACCCCGGACTGACCGGCCGGTACGCGAACCGCCGCACGACGCTCGCCCGCCCGACCTCCTCCACGCCGACGACCCGCCCCGTGAACCCGCCGGCGACCTCGGTGGCCAGGTAGCGCCCGTCCACGTCGGCCACCTTTGTGAATCCGTCTGCGTCGAGGTATCCCAGCTCGACCAGATCGGGCCCGGCCGCCGGCCCGTGCGCGACCGGATGCGGGCCGACCCGGATCGCCACGGTGGACGTTCGCGCACGTTCGCGCGCCAGCTCCCGCACGAACGGCCCGACGGTCGCCGAGGCCACGACCTCCCCGTCCACCAGCTCCACGTGCGCCCGGTGCCGCTCGTCCAACCGCAGCACCAGGCGCCCGGCCCCGCCCAGCTCGGCCGTCGCCATCCAGGCAAAATCCGTCACTCGTACCGCGAGCAGCCGCGCCTGCCCGCCCGCCGCGCCCAGCACCAGGCCGTCCGGGCCGGTCCGCGCGAACGAGGACGGATACGACCCCGGCGAAACCCAGCGCGTGTCCAGCGCGGCGAAGGAGTCGACGAAGGCGCCTTCCGCCGGCGGTACCGGATAGGCCTCCTCGTCCACGCAGGGCCATCCGGCGTCCCAGCGCACCCCGGCGAGGAACGTCTCCCGCCCGTTGACGTGCCAGCCGGGCGGGGACCCGTGCGGGCGCACCGCGAGGTAGACCATCGCCCACTCCCCGCCGGCCGTCTCGACCAGGTCGGCGTGCCCCGTGCTCTGCACCGGGTGCGTCGTGCTGCGATGGCTCAGGATCGGGTTGTGCGGACAGGGTTCGAACGGCCCGGAGATGCTGCGCGAACGCGCAACGGTGACCGCGTGCCCGCGCTCGGTCCCGCCCTCGGCGAGCAGGAGGTACCAGTAGTCGCCGCGGCGGTACAGGTGCGGCCCCTCGGGGTAGGCCAGCCCGGTCCCGGGCCACAGCGCGACCGGCTCGGACCGCAGCGCGCCCGTCTCGGGATCGAGCCGCGCCTGCCGGATCGGCTCGGGCCCGCCCGCCGACCAGGTCAGGAAGCAGTCGCCGCGCTCGTCCCAGGCCAGGTCGGGATCGATGCCGCTCGCGCCCCGGGTCACCACCGGCGTGCTCCACGGCCCGGCCGGGTCCTCGCTCCACACGAGGAGGTGGCCCTCCGCCGCCCGCGCGATGTCGGTCGTCACCATCCAGAAACGCCCGCCGTGGTACCGCAGGGTCGGCGCGAAAATCCCGCCGCTCCCAGCGCCCGAGGCCAGCGTGAGCTGCTCCGGCCGGTCGAGCACGTGCCCGATCCGCCGCCACCGCAGCAGGTCCCGGCTGGCGGAGACGGGCACCCCCGGCAGGTACTCGAACGAGGAGTTGACCAGGAAGTACTCGTCGCCGGCCCGGCACACCGACGGATCGGGATGAAACCCGGCCAGGATCGGCTCACTCATGGCCATGGATGCTAGCCGCTCTTGACCTCAACCCGGGTTGAGGTTTTACCGTGGAATCGGTGAGCGACGAGTTGGTGACCGGGTTCAGGGCCGCATTCCGCGGCTATCCGACCGGGGTGGCGATCATCTCCGTCGCCGGCCCCGACGGCCCGGCCGGCCTGACCGCCTCGAGCGTGGCCTCGGTCTCCCTGGCCCCGCCCGCCCTGTCGTTCTCGGTCATGGACTCCCCCTCGGCCAAGCTCATCACCGCCGCCCCCAGCCTCGTCGTCAACCTCCTCGGCGCCGCCCACGCCGACCTGGCCCACGACTTCGCCCGCCCCGGCGGCCCGAGGTTCACGCCCGACCAGGACTGGATCACGCTGCCGACGGGCGAACCGGCCCTGCGCGACGCCCAGGCCGTCATGCGCTGCCTCCCCCTGCACCGCGTCGCCGTGGGCGCCTCGACGGTGGTCGTGGCCGAGGTCACCACGGTCCTCACCGGCACCCCCGACGGCCGCCTGATCTACCACGAGCGCCGCTTCCACACGTTCCACGCCTCAGGAGATCCACAGCCGCGCCTGCGATGATCGTTCCATGGCACGCGTAGCGATCATGGCCATCGGCAGCCGCGGCGACGTGGCGCCCTACACCGGCCTCGGGGTACGCCTCCAGCAGGCCGGCCACGCGGTCACCATCGCCACCCACGCGGTCTTCCAGCCCCTGATCGAGCGCTGCGGCCTGCACTTCCACCTGCTGCCCATGGACGCCCAGGAGCAGCTGCGCACCCGCTTCGCCGACCGCGGCCTGACCCGCATGACCCTGGCCGTGAACAAGGTCGTCGCCGAGCACGCCCACCCCCTGGCCCAGTCGATGCTGGCCGCCGCCCGCGACGCCGATGTTCTGCTGGTCACCCCCACGAGCTGGTTCGGCGTCGTCATCGCCGAGGGCCTGGGCATTCCGAGCATCGGCGCGTACCTCCAGCCGCTCACCCCCACCCGCGAGTTCGCACCCCCGGCCCTGACCACCAGGTCCTACGGCGGCGCCCTGAACCACCGCCTCGCACGGCTCCTGCTGACGGCCGGCCAGCACCCGTTCCGCCCCGCCGTGGCGGAGCTGCGCCGCGAGCTCGGCCTCCCGGACGTGAGCGCATCGGCGTGGCTGCAGTCCCAGGAGGAAAAGCACTGGCCCATCTTGTACGGCTACAGCCCCCTCGTCGTCCCCGCCCCGCCCGACTGGCCGTCGTGGTACCGCCCGGTTGGCTACTGGTGGCCGGCCGCGGAACCGGACTTCACCCCGTCGCCGGAGCTGGAGGCCTTCCTGGATGCGGGCCCTCCCCCGGTGTACCTGGGCTTCGGCAGCATGCCGGTCCGCGACCGCGACGCTCTGTCGGCGCTGCTGGCCAAGGCGGTGCGCAAGGCGGGCCTGCGCGCTGTCGTGAGCTCGGGCTGGGCGGGCCTGACGGCGTCGGCGGGCGGGGATGTGTTCGCCGTGGATGAGGTACCACACGAATGGCTCTTCCCGAGGATGGCCGCAGTGGTCCATCACGCCGGGGCGGGCACCACGGCGGCCGGCCTGCGCGCGGGCGTACCGTCGGTCCCGGTGCCGGTCATGGTGGACCAGCCGTTCTGGGCCCAGCGCCTGCAACAGCTGGGCGTCTCGCCGGGCCCGATCAGGATGCGCCACCTGACCGCGGACAACCTGGCCAAGGCCTTGTCGCTGGCGGTGACGGACCCGGTGTACCGGACGCGGGCCGAGACGCTGGCCGAGCGCCTGGCCTTGGAGGACGGCGCCGGCGCGGTCGTCCGCGAGGTGGGGCGCCTCACGTCCTGATCCTCCTCCGCACCCTTGTCGATGCGGCCAGCGCGACGGCCCCCGCCAGCAGGGCGATACCGGCGGTGGAGAACAGCCGGATCCCGGAGAGCAGGTACGGCGCCCAGATCGCATCGGCCTGCGGCGGCACGAGCGCGACGGTGGTGAGCACGGTGCCGGGCAGGAGCAGCACGACCCCGGCCCAGCCCGCGACTCGCGCGGGGGTGGGCCCGCCGGCGAAACGCCGCCCGCCCCGCCACCCTGCCGCCAGTCCCGCCAGGTAGCCGATGAGGGCGAACGGCACCACCTTGCCGGGCCTGCTCCGGCTGAGCTGGAGCACGACGGATCCGTCGGACCACGGGTAGACGGCCAGGCTCCATTGGTCTTTCTTGGCAGCCACGTCGTCGGTGGCCTCGACGTGCCAGCCGGAGGCGGTGAGCGCATCCCCGATGGTCCTGGCGGTCGCGGCCGGATCGTCCCCGCCGGGCGTACTGAGCCAGACCGACCCGGGGATGTAGTCGCTGTCGCCGGTGAGCCAGGTCCAGGGGCCGTCGGGGTGCTCGTATCCGAACAGGTCCGGCAGCCGCCCGACGACGGTGATCTCGGCCGCGGTTCCGTCGGCGTTCACGGGGATGGCGGGCCCGACGATCGCGATGGCCGCCTCGTCATCGGGCAGGTCGGGAGCTCCTACCCAGCCGAGTACGGCACCGAATCCGGCTCCGAGCGCCGCGAGGGTGAGCGCCACGACGATGGCGGCTAGGACAGGCTTCAGGCGATTGGCGGTGGTGGGGTCAGCTTGGAGCACGGCGGCCATCCGCGATGGTCCCTTCGAAGCGCGACCCCCCGCGCCGACGGTGATGCTACGTCACGCGCCTTGATACGACTGGGGCCACTCCTCCAAGCGGCGGACCACACCCTCGAGCGCTGCCTCGAACGCCTCTTCGCCGACGTCCGCTCGCCGCCACAGCCGACTAGGTCGTCCTCGATCACACCCAGCTCGACGAGCCGCTCGGCCGCCTCACCAGCCAGCCTCAGCACCCTCGACCGGCTCGGCGCCGACCTGCGTCTTGTCCTCAAGCACAGCAAGCGTGCACCGCGCCGCAGCGGCAATCCCCCGCCTGGCAAGCTCGACGGCGGGGAACCTTCGCGCCGACGCTTCGACGATGGCAACAAAGACTCCAGCAGCGCCCATTTCCACGAGGCGATAGATTCGGACCGACGGAGCTATATCCACGGTGACGCCTGTCCCGACCGCGCGTCGACTCCGACGTCAGTTATCTTTGCAGTCCCGAGACCAGTGATCAGGCGGATGCGTGGGGCAGTCATGGATTCCCATGGCCGCTTCGACACCTCCGTACACATGGCGCGTACACTTGCCTCGTTCCACTCTGTAGCCGCAGTCGCAAGGATAATTTGATCCGCGCGAACCTGCTGCGCCAACAGCGCACGCTTTGTCACCGTCCGATTCAGGTCACGGCCCTCGCCGAGAGTAGCCGGACGTTTGGCTTCAGCTACGATTACCTGCCCGTCGCTATGGGCGATAAGATCCGACTCTGCAATCGCGCCAGCGTCGGAGTTGGTGAGCTCCAGTTCAGCTACGTCGTCGTAATCGGGGCTTCGAGTCCGCAGGTAATGCGATAGAAGTAACGGTATGTCGCCATCCTGGCTTACGTGTTCACGCACAATGGGATGCAAATCGTAGTACCATTGCGGCTCAGCTTCCGGCTGACGCCATCTAGCTTGAGTAAGATGGTTCATCGCACCGCATCGCGGGCAGGGGTTGATTTGTGCCAGTGCGTCAATTCGGGTGAACGTGGGTCGCATGCACTGCGCGCAACCTAGAATCATTCCTCGCCGAAGAATACCGCGCTCCAGCAAGCGGTCCACTTCGCCGCGCATGACGGTAGCGCCTTCGAGTGCGTCGCCAACTTGGCAGATCCCTACGAAGCTCAGGTAAGATTCGTATAAATCGTCACCTGCTCCCGTAGGCAGAATGACGTTTACACTCTCGCCATGCTCGATGTCTCGTTTCCGTTTCGCCGAGCGAAATGCCCGAAAGACAGGTAACATCGAGCCAGCAAATTCTTTCGCCAGCGATGCTCGGTCCCCCCACAACTGACGCATCACGTCCACACGTCTGCCTGCTGCCGAAAGCCTCACCTGCCGTCCGTCCTGGACGGCCATTAAGGTCAACCACGTTGAGAGACTCGGCGCACGGAGGCGCGGCCTCGCTAAGCGCGCCATTGAAGGCGTTCCAGCCAAGATGAGATCGAATCGCTCCGACTCGTACACGGCCCCGTCTCGTCCACTCCGAACCCATGTCAGGAAGGCCCCCTCGCCGGGCGCGAGGAGCGCGTGACCGTCGAGACCTCGGCCATGCGGCGTCTTCGCCTCCGCAAGTTCGATGTCAACTTGCCAATGCAGCTCAGAGGTGTTTGCGAAGTCCGGGTGAGTAATTTGGGGCACTGGACATGGCGCAACTAGATCGATGTCGTCGGCGTTGGTACGGGTGATTGGCACCGCAAAATCTTGGTCAAAATGGCCATCGACGGCGAAGTACTGAACACCCTCCGTGGACCATTCCGGCGTTCTATGCTCGGTGTTCATGGCGTAACGGTGTTCTATTTCGTCGCCGCCTTCGATCCACTCGACGGTCGGGCGTCGAAATTTGGCGAGGATTTCCGCAATCAACGCGTCGCTGGCCGATGTCGTTGTGAGCGTCACACTATCATCACGAAGAATATGCCGGGCTGCGGCAGCTGTGAGTGCATCTCCCACGTTGAGCACACGGCCGCCATCCGGATACAACCAAGACGTGGGAAGCCACGTCCCGCGTCCATAAAGAACCCTGTATATGTGGGCGATCGCAAAGTCGTCCGCTGAATCTCCGATCGAAATAAGGACTGGATGCCGAGCAGATCCCCGGGCAACCTTGACCAGGCTGCGGCTATTCCGACTGAAGGCCGTTTCGACCTTAGCTGGATCAACATTCAACGCGGCTGTAGGATGCCACACCAAACTGAATGGCGGTCTACCCAATTCGTCGTCGGTCAACCAACTAACAAGATCATGAAGTTCTCCCGCTTCCACCGTCGGCGCCCCACCAATTTCTGGTTCCTCAACCACACCGCATCGCTCTGCGATCGCAACACCAAGCGCGGCACCCCATGCCGGCGGCGCGCTGAGACAGGTCGTTTGAACCGCATTAGGCAGTTCCTCAAACTTCGTTAGTATTCCGTTCTCTCTATTGATCGACAGCGTCGTCATTCTTTCGTGCCACTTTCCGGACGAGTCCAAGCCCGCTTCACGACGCCCATGGGGGGAACAGTGAGACGCCACCTTGCGTCGCGCTTCTTCATCCAACGCTAAATGCACGGGCTCGTCCCGCAGCCTCGCTACCAACTCTTCCCGTCGTACACCTTCCGCAGGATTTCCGTCGGCGTCACGAATGGTTAGCGCTCCAGGCTCGGCTGTTTCACACGTTCGAACCGTTCGCTCAAGCTTCACCACGTAGTCTGGATCATAGATGCGTACGGCCGCGAGCAGTTCAGCGTTGATCTGACCGCTTGAATGGGGAATCAGCATGAATCCCTCACCGCCCCAAATTTTCGTGCACGCGTATAGAGCCAAGCGTGCCCAAAAATGCCAATGATCACCGCCGTCAAACACGACTGCGACCCTGGGCGGACGCAGACCCATACGAAGAGTGGCATATCCGGGCTGAGCCATGAAGTTCCTATCCAGTGCAGTTAGAGGTCTGCGCCCGGCAGCGCGGAGCACAGGCGGCGATGACTAGGGGGTCGTCGACGTCGAAAGGCATTGTCGTCGATGCCGTACTCACGCAGTCGAGTTCAGAGCGTCCCTGTCGGGTCGCAGCCCTGTCCTCCATGTCGTGGCGAGCACACGCGCAGATGTATCCATGCAGAACAGGATGCCGCCTCGCCCGCGAACCGCGGGGCCCCGCGCCGATGTGGCGATGCATCGAACGCTTTGTCTCGTCGCTGTCGGTCGCCGGGGCCGTCCTACAGCTACATGCCCGACTTCAACCGGAATCGTCGGAGGTCGTATGCACGACCGTCCGTGCGGCTGCCCGCCGGGCACTCCGGATTGCAGATGCCTGGCGGCCGATGCTGCATAGACAGCTGACCTCGACGCCCGGTTCTCGTTAGACCCATCAGCTGGGCTGGAACCGGCCGACCGAAGCCTTCACCACCGTGTGGTCAGAGCCTTGCCAATCGGCATCGAGCTCGTTTTGCCGTGTGAATCGCTGACGCTCATCGGCGTGGCAGCGACCGTGGCAAACGCCCGCGCCGCGGGACACTGGTCCGGTGCTGGAGATGTTGTGGGAGGCGCACGACCCGCGCCGAGCGCTCGGGGAACGGTTCGGCTTCGCCGATGCGGAGGCCGCCGGGCGCTGGATCGCCGCCACGCTCGAAGAGCACTGGGCCGTCCGCGTCGAGTCGTGTGAGCGGATCGTCATGAACGGCGGCAACGCACTGGCTTGGGTCGTCGCGCCGGACGGCCGGATGCTCGCGAAGTGGTCGGTGGTGCCGGACCGCTTCCCGCGCCTGGCGGAGGCCGCACGGCTCACGGCATGGCTCCACGACCGGGGCCTGCCCGTCTCGGCGCCGGTCCCCGCGCGCGACGGCCGGCTGCAGGTGGAGGTCGACCAGGTCTCGATGAACCTGCAGCGCGTCATCGACGGCGACCTGCTCGACACCACGGATCTCGACCAGGTGCGCGCGGCCGGCGCGGTGCTCGCGAACATGCAGGACGCCCTCGCCGCGTACCCACAAGCCGCCGCCGCGACCGAACCGCTGGCGGGCCGGATCACCGCCTGGCTCGAATCGGGCCGGGCCGACCACCTGCCGGCGTCCGACCGGCTCGCCTGCCAGCGTGTGCACTTCGACTTCCGCTCCGCCAACATTCTCTTCGACAACGCGGGGAGGCGCGGTACGACCACTCGCCCGCGCGGCAATCCTGCTCGGCACCCGCTACCGCGACTGGGGACCGGTGCCGCCCGAGGTCCACGCGGCCTTCATCGCCGGCTACCAGTCGGCGCACCCGCTGACCCAGGACGATCCCACCGGATGGGGTCAGGCGGCGCTGGCGATGGCCCCCGCGATCACCACGTCCAGGCACTCCTGAAACAGGTCGTCGACGGTACGGCCCGGCGCGAAGTACTCCGTGATCGCCGCAACCACCGTCGGGTGCCGTTCGCTGAACGCCGCCACGTCGAAATCCTGCAAATCCGCGGCGTCCGGGCGGGCGGCCTGCTCCTCGAGCACGTGCCCCATCGTGAAGCGCTCCACGGTCAGCACGATCACCCGCGCCTGGCGCAACGGTACGCCGCGCGCCACCAGCGTGCTCATGCCCAGCTCCGAGATCGCCGCCATGGTGCGCGAGAGCTGCGAGGCGGACACCACCCGGGCACCGTCCGGGTGCGCGAGCAACGCCCGGCGTAAGCGGGACGCCAACCCGCTCAACCACAAGGGCCAGGGCTGGTCCGGCGGGGGCGGGGACATGGAAACGAACTCCTGGTCCAGGATCGCGTCCGCGATCGCCGTGACCAGGGCCGCCTTGTTCGGCACGTGCCAGTACAGCGTCGGCGACTGCACCCCCAGCCGCGCCGCGAGCTTGCGGGTCGTCACGCCGTCCAGGCCCTCGGCGTCCAGCAGGGCCACGGCCTCGGCGACGATCCGCTGTCGGTCCAGCGTCACAACAGGTACCTCCCATCCCCACCCTATCAGTGCTAGAGTCCCCCTATCACTGATAGAGACGGGGAGACGATGAAGGCAGCGGTCCTGCACGAGATCGGCGGCATCCCGCGGTACGAGGACTTTCCGGACCCGGTGGCCGGCGACGACGAGGTGGTCATCGAGGTCAAGGCGGTCGCGGTCGAGAACGTCGACAAGAGCGTCGCGGCCGGCACCCACTATGCGAGCGGGCAGTACCTGGCCCGGCTGCCCGCCATTCCGGCGTTCGACGGGATCGGGGCGCTGCCGGACGGTACCGTCGTCGGCTTCGGAAACCCGCGCGCCCCCTACGGTGCGCTCGCCGAAAGAACCGTGGTGGCCAAGGGGGCGTATGCGCCGATCCCCGACGGCATCGATCCGGTCATCGGCACCGTGCTCGGCACCGCGATCACCGCCATGTCGGCCAGGACGGCCGCCGGGTTGCAGGCGGGCGAGACGGTGCTCGTCCAGGGCGCCACCGGAGTCGCGGGCAGGCTCGCCGTCAAGGTGGCGCGGCTGCTCGGCGCCGGGCGGGTGGTCGCGACCGGGCGGGACGACGAGCAGCTGCGCGAGGTACGGGCGGATGCCGTCATCAACACCGCCGTGGACGACGGCGCGCTGGCCGAGGCGTTCCTGCGGGAGAAGGGGGACGGCTACGACGTCGTGCTCGACTTCCTGTGGGGCCGGCCGACCGAGGTGCTGCTGCGCGCGCTCGTGCCGAAGTCCTTCGCGTTTCCGAGGCCCACGCGGCTGGTGCAGATCGGCGAGTCGGCCGGCGCCGGGATCGCGCTCGCCGCGGAGAGCCTGCGCACGTCCGGGGTCGAGATCTGCGGGGCGGCCAAGGGGCTCGATGCACAAACCATGCAGCAGGTGTACGGCCAGATCGTGGCCTGGACCCAGTCCGGCGAGCTCACCTTCGACGTGGTGACGGTGCCCCTGCGCGACATCGAGCACGCCTGGCAGCGGACCGATCTGCGCGGCCGACGCCTGGTGGTGGTCCCATAAAGACAAGTGGTGGTCCCACAAACGACGTGGGACCACCACGAGGAAACCGTCAGGCGGTCAGCCGGAAGTAGTCCAGGTTGAAGCCGCCCGTCTCGCAGAAGACCGTCACCGGCTGGTCGCCCGCCGGCAGGGTCACCGTCGTGGTGACGGACTGGTAGCTGCCCCAGCCGCCCGTGTCCGGCACCGACACCGTGGCCAGGACCTGGTCGTCGGCGTCGCGGAACGTGATGGCGTTCGCGGCGACGGCGCCGCTGCCGTTGGCCACGCGCAGTTCCAGGTTGTACGTGCCGGCTGTCGCGACATCCAGCCGGTACTGCAGCCAGTTGCCCGCCGACGTCCAGCCGACGTTCCTCCCGCCGCTGGCCGCCGGGTTGTTCTCGACGAAGTTGGCGCCGCCGTCGGTCCAGCCGTGCTCGGCCGTGTAGGCCTCCGCCTCGACCTTCTCGCCGATCGGGGCGCCGTGCGGGGCCACGGTCACGTGCACCGTGGTCGATGCACTGGCCGCGCCGTCGGTGACCCGGAACTTCAGGTCCAGCGGGCCCGCCGCCGTCGGGTGCAGCGACACCGTTCCGGTCGACGCGTCCACGGTCACGCCGTCCGGCAGGTCGACCGCGTAGAACGCCAGGGCGTCCCGGTCGCGGTCCGTGGCCTTCAGACGAAACGTCGTCGTCGTGTACTGATCCGCGGTCACATCAGCCACGGGCGCCAATACGGGAGCGTGGTTCCCGTGCGCCGGCGGCAGCGACGCGTGCCAGCGGTAGGTGGCGTAGGCACCGGCCGGTACCGTCGCCACGAACTGCTTTCCGGCCAGCAGCACCCGAACCTTCCGCGACGAGGTGTTCGCGTTGCCGAGGACCGCCACGAAATCGTCGCCGTCGCGGTAGACCACGTTGCTCACGCCGTTCGCCGTCGCGCTCGATTCGACGCGGGTGTGGCGCGGGGTCAGGTACTTCGCGAACTGACCCATCCCATAGAGCTCGTCCCGGACCGTGTACGTGCGCGCCGTCGTGTCGACCTTCACCAATCGGTCCGGCCATTTCGTCGTCGCCGCGATCTGGTCCCAGTCCACGTTGTTGTCGCGCAGCGGCGTCCAGTGCAGCGTGCCGCCGTCCTGGTCGGTCGCCTGCGCCCACATCACGTAGGAGCTCGCGTCCAGCCGGAAATAGCTCAGGATCGTGGCCGGCGAGAGGTCGCTGGTCTCGGTCATGTGCACCGGCTTGCCGGTCTGCTCATAGGCGTCGCGCATCACGGCCGGGTCGCCCCAGTACGGGTGGAACGCGATCGCATCCGCCGCCCGGTTCGCCGCCGGGTCGTTCAGGACGCGGTAGTAGTTCTTCGTCTCGGTGCTGTTCGGGTCCTTCCAGTCCCAGAAGTTGAAGTCGTGGATGTACACGTCGACGTCCCGCGGCAGGTATTTCTGCATGGCGACCGCGAGCTTCTGCTGCTGCTCGACGCTGATGTCCATGGCCGGGTAGACCACGTCCATTCCCGGCTCGTTCAGCAGCGTGAGCGCATCGACGCGGATGCCCTTGCGCGCGTAGGCCTCGACGTATTTCGCGTAGTACCGGGCGAAGACGTCGATGCAGTCGTCGCGCAGCTTGCCGACCTGGTAGTAGTCGGTGGTGCTGCCCGGCTTCAGCGCGACCTCGCCGAGGAACTTGTTGTTCGTCTTCATCCACGCGGGCGCGCTCCAGGCCGACGCGAAGAACGTCGCGCGCGGGTTGTACTTCTGGATGAGCTTGATGGTGTCGACGATGTGCAGATCGATGTCGCGCTGGATCGAGAAGTACTTGAGCCCGAAGTCGTCGGCGACGCCGGCGGGCAGGTCGTCCTCGGACCAGAACGGCAGGTGCTCGATGAGGTCGGGGCTGCCGATGGTGAGCCGGAAACGGTTCAGCCCGGCGCCGCTGCGGGGGTCGACGAGGAGCCGGATCGCGTCCTCGCGCTGCTGCGGGGTGAGCTTCCACAGGTTCGACACGCTGGTCTCGTCCAGGGAGAAGCCGATGCCGCTGTACCGCTGCCGCATCTGGCTTGGATCGATGACGACCGTGGCGTCGACGGCGGCCGATCCGTTGCTCCCCACGGTGACGGGTGGCAATGGTTTCCAGGCCTGAGCGGCGCCAGTGGAATAGGTTCCGGTGACGGTCTCCACCCGATGCGCCGGGGCCGCGGTTGCGGGCGCGGCCCCGACGGTCAGGGCGAGCAACGCCGTCGAGGTGACGGTGATGATGCGTCGCACAATGTCCCTTCCTGCAAGACCGACGACTTACGGCCCGGAGACCAGGTACTCGACCTGATGCCCGGAGTTCACCGCGGCGCCGGTGTTGTTGATGACGTGCGAGATGGTCCCGGTGCCGCCCAGCGACACGGTGACCATGTCGTGGAACTTGACCCCGGACTTCACCGGCACCTCGAACGCGTGCGCGGCCACGACACCCGGGTTGACGTTGAAGTAGCAGTAGCTGCCCAGGCCCCACGCCTCGTGCGTGGTGACGCTGTCGGCCACCTTGTACGCGGCCCAGCCCTGGGTGGAGCCGTTCATGAAGGCGGCCTGGTTCGGCGGGTCGTACGGCATCTCGTTCTGGTAGAAGTACGTGCGGCCGCCGTTGCCGTTCCAGATCGTCTGGTACTGCTGGTAGTGCTCGACGAAGAGCCCGTAGAACGTCACGTTGTTGCCGTTGACGACCAGGCCGTTCTGGGCGGTGTTGGTGGTCCAGCCGACGCCGGAGCCGTGGTCGGCGCGCCAGATCCACGAGTGGTCGCCGATCACGTCGTTGCTGTTGATCCGCAGGCTCACGGTGGCCTTGCCGACGCCGGCCCCGCCGATGCGGAAGAACACGTCGGACAGGCTGGTCGGGTTGGCGGCGTGGCTCGCGGTGGAGCCGGACGGGCCGATCTCGGCGAGCACGGGCGAGTTGGTGGTGCCCGCGTCGAAGAGCAGGCCGGCGAGCTTGATGCCGTCGACGTCCGCGGTCTTCAGCGCGGTGATCCCGCCGTCGGGCACCAGGGTGGCCAGGCCGAGGCCGAGGATCACGGTGTCGGCGCGGGTCACGTTCAGCGTCTGGTTGAGGTGGTAGACGCCCGGGGTGACCAGCAGGTTCTTGCCCGCGGCGAGCGCGCTGTTCATGGTCGCGGCGGTGTCGCCGGGCTTGATGACCTGGAACTGGCTGATCGGCAGGCTGGTGCCGGCCGGGTTGCCGCTCGCCCAGGTGGTGCCGCTGGAGTTGGTCCGCAGCGCCGGCACGAACACCTGGTAGGCGCCGGCCGAGTCGACGTAGAGGAACGGCTTCTCGCGCACGACCGGGGTGGTGCCGACCGTGGTGTACGGCGGGTTCGGGAAGCTGTTGCCGGGCGCGCCCGTGGCCCCGACGAAGACCTGGTTCCAATTGGAGCCGTTCCAGCTGCCCATCGACGAGTTGCGGGTGATCCACTGCTGCTGGGTGCCGGACTGGATCTGCCCGTCGATCTTCGAGTCGGCGATGAAGCCGCCCGAGGACCAGCCGCCGTCGGAGAGCGCGAGGTTGCCGCGCACGTGCATGCGGCGGTACGGCGCGGCCTGCGACACGGCCCACCGGTCGAGCCCGCCCGTCGGGGTCACGGACAGGTTCTCGGCCGAGCGCCAGAAGTTCTGGGTCGCGTTCTGGCTGCCGTCCGGCCACCAGTCGGCCTCGGCGTGCACCGCGCCGTTGATGACGACGGCGTCCGGAGTCAGCCCGAGCCCCGCGACCTGGGTGTAGAAGCCCACGTTGGCGTCGACGTTGTACGTCCCGGGCTTGAACAGCAGCGCATAGCGCTGGCCGCCGAACTGGTTGCTCACCTGGCCGTTGAACACCGAGTTGAGCTTGTTCTGGACGGTGGCCTGCGACATCGACGGGTCGAAGACCGTGACGTTCGGGCCGAGGTCGGGGTTGTTCGGGTTGTTCGGCACGCCGGTGGCGGTGGCGGTCGCGGTCGGCTGGCCCGTCCCTCCGGAGAAGTTCCACTTCTGGTTGGCGCCGCCGCCGCAGGTCCAGAGCTGCAGCTTGGCCCCGTCGGCGAGGTTGTTGTCCTTGATGTCCAGGCACTTGCCGGACTTGGTGTTGATCAGGTCGTGGGCGGCGTTGAGCGACCACTTCTGGCTGGTGACCGAGTCGTAGCAGGTCCACAGGTGCACGACGGCGCCGTCGGTGGTGGCGCCGTTGACGACGTCGAGGCACTTGCCGAGGCCCTGCACGGAGCCGTTGTCGGCGAGGGTCCAGGTCTGGTTGGCGCTGCCGGCGTAGCAGGTCCACATCTGGGGCTGGTTGCCGTCGGCGGTGGAGCCGTCGGTGACGTCGAGGCACTTGCCGTTGGCCGAGCTGGTGATCTGTCCGGTGCTGGCGGCGGAGGCGGCGGTCATGGCGACGGCGCCCACGGTGGCCACGGTCGCGGCGGTGACCGCGATCGCGAGCAGCATGGAGCGCCGCACTCGTCTGGGTGCGTGCATCGGGTGTCCTGTTCCACTGGCGGGGGTGGTGGGGTACCGCCAGGAAACCGCTCAGGGCCGAGGCATGTCAATGAATCGCTGTAACTTTTTTCGACTCTTGGCGGAAGTGTTTATGAAACACGCGTCAACGGAGCGCCGGCGACACCGGTCCCGTCGAGCCGCGCACGACCAGCTCGGTGGCCAGCTCGACGTGCAGCGCGTCCACGTCGCTCCCGGTGAGCATCCGGCTGAGCAGGCTGACCGCCATCCGGCCCATCTCGCCCAGCGGCTGGCGGACCGTGGTGAGCATCGGGTGCGTGGCCCGGCTGACGTCGATGTCGTCGAAGCCGGCGATCGAGAGCTCCTGCGGCACCCGCAGCCCGCGCTCGGCCGCGGCCTGCAGTGCGCCGACGGCCATCTTGTCGTTGAACGCCACCAGCGCGGTCGGCCGGTCGGGGCGGTCCAGCAGGCCGGCGGCGAGGGCCCGGCCGGCCTCCACGGTCGGGTCGGTCGAGGTGCGCAGCAGGTCCACGTCCGGGTACACGCCGACGGCCACCAGCGGCGCGTGGAACCCGGCCAGCCGGTCGCTCATGGCCAGCCAGTTCAGCGGCCCGCCGAGCACGCCGACGCGCCGGTGACCGAGTTCCACCAGGTGCGTCATGAGCCGCCGGGCCCCGGCGAAGTTGGCCGCCGACACCGACGCGATGTTCGGCGGCGGGGCGGTGCGCGGGTCGACCACGACGAACGGGAAGCCGCGGTCGCGCAGCCGCTCCAGGTCGTCCTCCGGCTCCGGCGGCAGGATCAGGATCGCGCCCGTGACCTGCGGCCAGCCGGTGAGCGTGGGCAGCACGTCGGTGCGCCGCCAGGCCGACTCCCCGGCGTCGACGACGGCGTGCATGCCGTGCGCGTCGAGGGCCTCGGTGATCGCCGAGACGATCAGCCCGAAGTAGTCGGTGAGCAGGTACGGGCAGCGCACGTACACCCCGTTGTCGGCCTTCGGCACGCCCGCGCCGCGGCGGCGGGGGGCCCGCTTGCCGAGCCCGCCCATCGCCTGCAGAACCTTCTCGCGGGTCTCCGGGGCAACGTTGGCGCGGCCGTTCAGGACCCGCGAGATCGTGGCGATCGACAGCCCGGTCTGCGCGGCGACGTCCCGGATCGTGACGCGCGGCTCCTGCGTTGTTTCAGCGCTTTGTTTCATCATCGATCAGGGTAACCCGGCGGGGCGATTGAACCGATCCGGCCTTCTGGCAGTACATAGGGGTATGACGTCTGCGACCGCCGCCCACGCCGAGAACGTCCGGCGCTACTACGACCGGAACACGGCCGCGTTCGACCGGCTGGGCCAGGGCGGCGCCTCGATCCACCGCGCGGTGTGGGGCCCGGGCGTGACGACCCGGCCGGAGGCGTTCCACCACGTCGACGAGCTGATCCTGGCCGCGCTGCCCGAGGGCGCGCCGGAGCCGCGGGTCGTGGACCTCGGGTGCGGGCTGGGGGCGAGCCTGATGTACCTGGCCGGGCGCGCGCCGATCCGCGGCGAGGGGCTCACCATCAGCCCGCGGCAGGCGGAGGGGGCGACGCGGCTGCTGGCCGGGGCCGGGCTCGGCGGGCGGGTGCGGTGCCGGGAGGGCAACTATCTGGACGTACCGGATGATCTGCACGGAACCGCGGACCTGGTGTTCTCCATCGAGGCGTTCCTGCACAGCCCCGATGCGGCGGGCTATTTCCGCGAGGCGGCGCGGGTCCTGCGCCCCGGCGGGCGGCTGCTGGTGTGCGACGACTTCCTCACCGAGCGGGCCCCGTCGGCGCCGCCGCGCGAGGCCCGGCGGCTGGAGGCGTTCCGCGACGGCTGGCGGGTCGGCTCGCTGCTGACCGTCGAGCAGGTCCGCGCGGCCGCCGCCGGGCACGGCCTGGAGCTGACCGGCGAGGTCGACCTCACCCCGCACCTCGAACTGCGCCGGCCGCGGGACCGGTTCATCGCCGCGCTCGTCGCCGCCGGCCGCCCCCTGCGCCTGCGGGGCGAATACTGGAAGATGCTCTCCGGCGGCGACGCGCTGCAGTGGTGCCTGCTCAACGGCCTGCTGAACTACAGGGTGCTCACCTTCACGCCGCGCGCGTGAGCGAGAGGATCGTGTCCATCGCCTTCAGGCGGTCCGCACCCGTGCCGAGCAGCCCGTCCGGCACGATGAACTCGTCAAGACCCTGGCTCTTGTACTGACTGAGCACGTCCCCCAGCGCCGCCGGTGACCCGCCGATGACGGGCGCCGGCAGCTCGGGCAGCGGCCCGTCGACGACCACGAGCGCCTGGGCGGTGCGGTCGATCGCCTTCGGGTCGCGCCCCTGCCGCGCGCAGAACTCGTCGAGCACGCCCGACTTGTGCGCGATGACGTCGGGCTTGCCCCAGGTGTTCCAGATGTCGGCGTACTTCGCGACGATCCCCAGCATCCGCTGCTCCCCGCCGCCCCCGATCAGGATCGGCAGCCGCTCCTGCACCGGCTTGGGCTCGCACACGGCGTCGGTGAGCTGGTAGTACTCGCCCGCGAACGTGGTGCGCTCGGTGCGCAGCAGCCCGTGCCAGATCTCGAGCGCCTCCACGAACCGGTCGAGGCGCTGCTTCACCGGCGGCAGCTCGATGCCGTACTGCTCGTGCTCGTTGAGCTGCCAGCCCGCCCCGACGCCGAACACGAACCGGCCCCCGGTCACGTGGTCGGCGGTCGCGGCCATGTTGGCGAGCACGGCGGGGTGGCGGTAGGTGTTGCCGTAGACCAGCGAGCCGAGGCGCACCCGGGGCACGGCCGCCCCGAGCGCGCTCACCACGGTCGCACACTCCAGCATCGGGGCGAGCGGGTCGCGCCCGGGCCCGGCGTTGGCCATGAAGTGGTCGGCCACATAGACGCCGTCCCACCCGGTCGCCTCGGCGTGCCGGGCCACCTCGAGAATGTCGTCGTACGGCTGTGACGTGCCCGGCCAGATCGAAAGTCGCATGCCTCCTCTATACAACCAACGCGATGTCGGCGTCGGTGCAGACCGGCAATCCGGGATCGGGCTCATTGTCGGCGCCGCCCAGCAGGTACACCTCGGGGACCCATCCCCACTTGCCCGGGTGCTCATCGCCCTGCGTCAACGCCCACCAGTCGTGCCGGGCCGCCTTCAGGCCGTACTGCGCCGGGAAGTCGTAGCGCGCCCCTCGCTCGTGGCACCGGAAGTATTGGGCGCCGGCCTCGCGGTACAAGTGATTGATCGCCGCTTCCGGCGTGAGCGCCATGGATGTGAACTCGCGATAGACGGGCACCCGGGTCATCGCCTTCGCGCTGTCCCAGACGAGCGGGCAGCGGTACGGCAGCGCCTGTTTGTTGCTCGCCCGATCGACCCATACGCACGGGTGTCCGTCGCCGCCCTGTTCGAGCATGCCGTCGTTCTTCTGGGTGGTTGGTGTTTCGACCGGCCGCCGCACTTCCGGCTTCTTCGCCACCGTCACCGGATCGTTCTGCGCGGCCATGGCGACGGCGGTGGTGCCGAGGGCGACAAAGGCGGCCACCGCCGACACGACGACGGCGATCCACGCGGTGGGGCTCAACCGGTTCATCGTGCACCTCCGACCGCGATCCGGGATTGACGCCCGAACGGTACGGCCGAGAAACCCGGAGCGCTATCGGTCGATTACCCAACGCTGAATCGGATTAGTCAGAACGTATAGCGGTTCTGCGAATACGGGTCCTTACCGAAGGCGTGCACGGCGAGCGGCGTCACCCGAAAGACGTCGGCGCGCTGGCCGCCCTGGACGTGGTGGAATCCGCCGTCGCGGGCCTCGAAGTGCCATTCCTCGCCGTACTTCGCGAGCCACGCCTGCGCCGCCCGTTCCAGAGTGCCCTGGTCCTCCACCTGGGCGGCATCGCCCTGGACCACGACGTCGAGCCCCTCGTGCAGCGCGTCGGTGCCGGTGGTGACGGCGACGGCCGCGTTCCCGTGGAGGTTGCGGCGCTTCTGTTCCTCGGCGCCGGTCGTGAACCAGAACGCCTCGTCGAGCCAGACCCCGATGAGCGGCGTGACGTGCGGCCGCCCCTCGTCGCGGACGGTGGTGAGCCAGTACACCCCGGCGCCCGCGAACCGTTCGCGCACGGTCTCCCACGGCACCTCGGTGGCGCCGGGTTCGCTGTACCTTGAGTCGAGCACGACAGCCCGCTCCTCTCCGTTGAGGTTGGTACGCCCGATGCTGCCACGTTCACCCAGAATCCTCTCGATATCGTGGGGCTCGATCACCGTCGAGGACCACGGGGCATTCAAGGACGCCAAGCTCTGGCCGGGTGGCGCGCGGGCCTGGGACTGGAACGAGACGGGGACCCGCCACTCGCCCGGCACGCAGCCCGCCGACGTGGCGGAGCTCCTCGACGCCGGCGCGACGGTCGTCGTGCTGTCGCTCGGCATGGAGGAGCGCTTGGAAGTGGCCGCCGAGACGCTGGCGCTGCTGGAGGACCGCGGCATCGCGGTACACACGGCGGAAACCTCGGAGGCGGTGGAGCTCTACAACTCCCTCGTCGACACCGCGGCGGTCGCCGGGCTGTTCCACTCGACGTGCTGAGAAGGCCGCCGGTCGCGCGGCATTGATAGGGTTGCGCGTGTCGATCCGCCTCCCGTCGCCGCCCGGTGGGTTCTGGGCGCTGCCGCTCCTGGTGGTGTTCGCCGCGCCGGTCTGGCTGTTCACGCCGTGGCGGGTCGCGCTGGTGATCTCGCTCGTGGTGGTCGGCGGCGTGCTCGTCGGCCTGCTGGTGCGGGGCCTGGTCAGCCGGCGGTGGAGGCCGCGGATGCGCCGCCGCCGGGCGTACCTGGTGCCGGCCGACCTGCCGCCGCCGCCCGAGCTGCTGATCGGCCGGGACGACGCGCTGGACCGGCTGGCGGCGCTGCTCGACGCGGCGCATCGGGAGCGGGGCGGGCCGGCGATCGCGGTCGTCACCGGGCGCGAGGGCGTGGGCAAGACGGCCCTCGCCGTGACCGCCGGGCACCTGGTCGCGCCGCGGTACCGCGACGGGCAGATCCTCGTCCGCTTCGACACCCAGCGGCCGGACGGCGACGAGCTGGCGCGGGAGTACCTCACCCGGGCGCTGGTCGGGCCGGGCGACGCCGATCCCGGCGCGGAGGGCTTCGACCGCTGGTACCGGCGGCGCACGACGGCCCGGCGGCTCCTCGTGGTGCTGGACAACGTGCCGGCGGGGCTCGACCTCGCGCGGTTCACGCCGGCCGGGCGGCGGTGCGCGCTGATCGTCACCTCACGCAGTACCGTCGAAGGCCTTGCTCCTGATCTTGTCGAGCACCTCGAGCCGCTGGACGGCGACGCCTCCCGCCGGCTCGTCGCCGCGCTGCTCGGGGCGGGCGCGGTCGTGCTCGACGAGCGGCTGGACGAGCGGATCATGCGGGCCGCGCGCGGATATCCGGCCGCGCTGCAGATGGCGGCCGCCGTCGCGCGGTCGCGGCGCAGCGAGGACCTCGACGTGCCGCCGCGGGCCGAGCCGCCCGGGGACGCCGGTGCGCTGCCGTTCGCCGAGGTCCTCGACCTCGCCTGCGCGCTGCTCACCGAGCAGGAGCGGCGCTGCCTGACGGTGCTGTCGCTCAGCGAGCACCGGCGGGTCGCGCCGTGGACGCTCGTGGCGCTGGCCCGCGGCGCGTTCCCGCACGACGCCACCTTCGCGGCCTTCGACGAGTTCCAGGCCGGGTGCGTGCTCGACCGGCTCGCGCGGGTGCGGTTCGTCGAGCTGCGCGCCGACGAGCGCTCCGGGGTGGCGGTGTTCCGGATTCCGTACTACGTCCGCCAGTACGCCGCGATGCTCGCCGACGCGGAACTGGGCGCCGAGGGCATCGAGCGGGCCAAGGACGCCTACAGCGCGGCGGACCGCAGCCGGCTCGAGCGCCAGCCGGAGATGCGCCTGCGCCGCGACGTCTACCACCTGTTCGACGACGGCCGGCTCAGCGAGGCCCTCGGCAACGCCCGCGAGGTGGTGCACCTGGCCCAGGAGCGCAGCCAGGCGGTCAAGGACCGGCGCAGCGTCGAGGCCGACGCGGCCCGCCGCGACGAGGCCCTCGCGGAGGCCGGGCTGGCCGAGGTGTTCGCGGAGCTCGGCTGGATCGACGACGCGCTGTCCGCCGCGACGTCGGCCGCGCGCAGCGTCGAGGCGGCCACGCGGTCGCGGGCGCTGCGGGTGCAGGGGCGGATCCGGTGGCGGCTGCGGCAGAGCGCCGCCGCCGTGGAACGCCTGCGGCTGGCCCGGGAGCAGGCCGAGCGGATCGAGCAGGACCCGGCCGAGCTGATCCGGGTGCTGCGCGAACTGACCGTGGCGAGCGCGCTGTCGGCCGAGCCGGAGACCGCGCTGGAGTACGGCGAGCAGGCCCTGCGGCTGTGCGGGACGGGATCGGCCGAGCAGCCCCGCCGGCTGCCCGGCGTGCTGTGGGCCTACGGGCTGGCGCTGACCGCGAACCGCCGCCACGAGCGGGCCGCCGAGGTCCTCAGCCGCGGCGACACGCTGAGCGGGCAGCCGGAGCTGGCCCAGGGGCTCTGGCGGCCGTGGATCCGCCACCAGCGGGCGTACCTGGCCCTGCAGAGCCGCGACTTCGAGGCCGCCCGCGGCTTCGCGGTGAGCGCGCTCAACGGCTTCACGACGCTCAAACACCGCTACGGCAGCGGCCACAGCCGGCTGCTCATCGGCCGCGCCTGCCTGCACGAGGAGCGGGACCTGGAGCGGGCGGTGTCCGCGCTGGAGGAGGCGCTGCAGACGTTCCAGCGCTGCGGCGACCGGTGGGCCGAGGCGGAGGCGTCGTACTGGCTCGGCGTGGCGTACAAGAACCGTGGCGAGCTGCCGAAGGCCACGCTGCTGCTGCGCCTGGCGGTCGAGATGTTCGAGACGCTCAAGGACGGCGCGGGCGCCAAGGACGCGCGGGAGGCGCTGGACCGGGAGTGGTCGCTCTCGTCGCTGCTCGGCCGGCGCGGGACCCGCCATTCGGAACAGCCGCGGATCTCCACGTGAGGCGGCGGCTGCGCGGGCTGCGCATCTACCTCGCCGTGATCGCGGGCGCGCTGACCACGGTGATCAGCACGGTCTACGAGAACGTGCCACCGTCGCTGCGGTACGGCTCGCTGATCGTCATCGCGCTGCTCAGCGGCGTGGTGCTGCTGCTGACCGACACCGGTCCGGCGAAGAGCCCGGGCGGGCGCGACAGCAGCGGCGACTGGCCCACCACGGCGCGCTCGGGCGTCGAGGCCCGGCAGGGGCCGGCCGAGCCGATCGCCCAGACCGCGTTCGCCGGCCGCGAGGCCGAGCTGGACGAGCTGACCCGCTGGCACGACGAGCAGCGGGCCGAGCGCGCGTCCGGCCGCGCGCGCCGGGCGGCCGGCCTGGGCTGCGTGCAGGTGTTCCTGCACGGCGGGCCGGGGGTCGGCAAGAGCGCCATCGCGCGGAAGCTGGCCGAACGGCTCGCGCCGCGGTACCGCCACGGGGTCCACATCGTCGACCTCGGCACCGCCGGCGCCCCGCGGCCGCCCGGCGAGGTGCTCACGGAGCTGCTGCTCGCGCTCGGCTGGCCCGAGTCCGACGTGCCGGCCGACCCGCAGGGCCGGGCCATCGCCTTCCGCTCGCTGGCCGCCGGCAAGTCGCTGCTGTTCGTCTTCGACGCGGCCCGCACCGCCGACCAGGTCGAGATGATCATGCCCACCCACCCGCAGAACGCCGTCATCGTCACCAGCCGCTTCGACCTGTCGCTGGTGCCGGACATGCAGGCGGCCCGCTCGTTCCTGGTCGACGTGCCCAGCGAGTCCGATGCCCTGCACATCTTCCGGGCCATGTCGCGCACCGAGGACCGCGACAGCCCGTACTGCGCGGCCGAGATCGTCGAGGGCTGCGGCCGCCTGCCGGTCGCGATCCGCTCGGCCGCCGAGCGCATCTACGACGACGCCACCAACGTCTGCGCGGTCGCGTCCTACCTGCGCGAGCCCACCACGCGGCTGTCCCGCCTGGCCCAGCCCGGCCGCCAGGTCCAGGAGGTGCTGCAGTCGGAGTTCGACCGGCTGCTGCCGATGGAGCGGCAGGCCCTGACCAACCTGGCGTTCCTGCCGTCGCCGACGTTCGCGCCCTGGATCCTCATGCCGCTGCTCGACGTCACCCTGCGCGAGGCCGAGGCGCTGGCCGACCGCCTGCATGCCGCGCAGCTGGTACGGGCGGTCGGGGCGGCCCGCCGTACCCACGTGGTGCGCTTCACGGTGCCGCCGCTGGTCGGGCTGTTCGCCTCGCAGTTGGCGGCCGACGTGCCCGCCGACCGCCGGCGGGCGGCGACGCGCCGGGCGGACCGCGCCTACCGGGCGCTGACCGCCCGCGTCCTGAACCGCATCACGCCCGAGGCGCACCTCGCCGAACCGGCCGATCCCTACGTCGACGGGCTGCTCCTCGCCGACCGCATCGCGCGGGACGTGCCGGGGTGGATCGACGCGGAGTACCGCACGATCCTGCACCAGATCGCCGTGGCCGCCCGGGCCGGCGACGACGAGGCCTGCTGGCGGCTCGGCGCCCTGCTCAACGGCGCGACCCCGGCCGCGGTGGACTACGAGTCCACGGCCGCCGCGTACCGCCAGGCCACGGCGGCCGCCGAGCGGATCGGCCCCGGCCCGTTCACCGCCACCCAGCTGGCCAAGGCCCGCTTCCTGGCCGCCGCCGGCCGCTACGGCGAGGCCGAGATCGCCTTCGACCTCGCGCTGGAGGCCGCCAAGCGGGCCTGCACCCCGCAGGAGCAGGCCGAGTACGCGATCGTCAAGCAGCTCCTGCTGGGCCAGGCCCTGGTCCGCATGGGCGCCCACGACCTGGCCGACGAGCGCCTCACCGACTGCCTGCGCCGCGCCACCGAGGCCCGCGCGGCGACCCACGTCTCCAACGCCGAGATCCTGGTCGCCATCAACAGCCACGTGGAATGCCCGTACTGGGTGCAGGACCGCCTCCAGGACGACACCCTCGACGACATGGGCCGCTTCAGCGCGAGCATCGCCTACGCCGAATCCGCGCTGCGCGGCCGCGAGTGGTCCACCGCCCTGCACCACTTGCGCGCCGCTCGTTCATCGCACGACCTTTCCCGGGCCGCCTTCGTGGCGGTGCGCACGGCGGAGGTCCACCTGGAACACGCCCGGTACCTGGAGCGCACCGCCCGGCCGCAGGGCATCGCCGCCGCCCTGGACCGCGCGATCGAGGCGGCTTGCGGGGCGATCTGGCGGTACCACCAACTGCGCGACAACGCCGGCGAGCACCGCGCGAAGTGGGTCCTGGCCCGCGCGTTCGGCGCCGCCGGCCAGCTGGGCATGGCCGAGCAACTCGCCCAGGGCCTGAAGACCGAGGTCACCGACACCCACAAGGACCCCGACTCCCCGGGCCGCGCCATGGTCGCCCGAGTCCACCAGCTCAACGGCGAGCTGTTGTACCGCTTCGGCGACGCGACGGCGGCCCGCACGGTCCTGATCCAGGCGGCGACGCTGTTCCAGATCCTCGGCGACCCGATGTCGGAGGACGACGTCCGCGAGACCATCCAACGCCCGCCGCTCGCCGTCGTCGGTACCGTACGACCGTGACCGACACCCCCACGCCGGCCCCCCGCTCCCGCCAGGCCCGCACGGCCCTCGTCCTCGCGAGCGTGAGCCTTGTGCTCTCGCTGGTCGCCTGCGCGGTGGTCGCCTTCGCCGACTTCGACCTGCTCCCGGTGCAGTCCAAGCCGACGGAGGCGACGGCGGGCCAGGTGGAGGCGGTGGCCCACGTGACGCTGCCGCCGGGGACGGTGCTGCTGGCCGCGGCTTACAGCAACGGCCTGGAGACCCGGCTTTCGGCCAAGTTCCGCTTCCCGCGCACGGCCCTGGACCCGTTCGTGGCCGCGGCGAAGTTCACCGCCCCCGTGACCCCGGGCTTGCGGGCCGTCACGGCAGCCCAGAACGTCGGGGGCGGCAACCTCTTCGACCCGGACGCCGCGGTGTCGGTCTCGGGGATCAAGGAGGACCAACCGACGGCGGACGGGACGTACCGCTCGGCGTTGTTCGGCCTCGACGCCCCGGACACGGTGACGGTGTACCTGTACGCGAGCCGCGGCTGACGAACACCTGAGCGCGGGTCAGGCGCCCAGGAAGATGGGGTTCGTCAGCGCGACCATGGTGTCCGCGGTGGTCGGGGTCGGCTGCTGCCTGCGCACCTCCGCCCGTACGTAGCGCGCGTTGCGGGCGTTCGTCTCCCAGGTGACGGTCGCGGCCGGATCCGGGCCCAGGACGGTACCGTAGCGCTGTCCTTGGTCTGTAATGAGCCGCACCGCGCAGCCCGCGACGCCGCTCACCTGCAGTGTCACCGTCACCGGGGTGTCGTCCGGCACGCGGAGGCGTTCGCCGATGCCGGCGCTGCGGCCCTGGGCCGTGGCGGTGAAGGCGAGGTCGACCGCGGCCGACTCGGCGATCCACAGGCGGCCGGCGCGGACACCGTCGAGGACGGACTTGCGGTCCAGGGCCTTCGCGAAGACCACGTTGTGCGGCAGGCCCACGACCTGCGGCTCGCTGTGGGCGTCGCTGTCCCCCACGGCCGGAATCCAGTCGGCGCGGCCCTCGCGGGCGGCCGCGACGAGCAGGTTGTCCCAGCCGGCCAGGACGGCCTCGTCGTCGAGGGTCCAGGGGCCGTTCCAGACCTCCACGGCGTCCAGGCCCGCGTAGCCGAACTTCCAGCCGCACGCCACGCAGGTGGCGAGGGGGTGGGCGGCGACCGCGAGCCCGCCCGCGCGGTGGATCTGCTGGACGAAACGGGCGAGGGCGCCGTCGACCGCGCGGTACCGCCAATCGATCCACGTCCCCGCCGGCAGCCCGATCGCGGTGTAGTGGCCGTTGCGGGTCGTGATCTCCTCGCCGTCGATGATGAGCAGGTCGGGGCCGGCGAACTCGCCCCAGACGGCCGCGGCGCTCGACGTGTTGTGGTCGGTGGAGACGATGAAGTCCAGCTTGGCGGCACGCGCGGCCGTCGCGACCTCGGCCGGGGTGCGCCGGCCGTCCGAGTGCACGGTGTGCAGGTGCATGTCGCCGCGGTACCACGCTGCGCCCCGCCCGGTCGCGCGCGGCGGGGCGGGGTTCGGGCGGAACGCGGGTCCCTCGGGGCCGAACTCCAGCTTGACGGTGATCGTGTAGTTCAGCCCCTGCGGGTGCACCGTGTACGGCCCGAGGATGACGTGCCAGGTGCCCCTGCGGATCGGGCCCGGAAGGTACCCGGGCGTCGCGTCGGTGGCCGACACCGTGAAGCTGGTGCGGAAGCCGCCGGACCAGCCGCGGAAGCCCTTCTCGTCGCCGAGGTCGAAGCCGTGCTCGTCGAACAGGCCGATGTCGAGCGCGTTGCCGTTCTGCCCGGGCGGCGCCGCGGGCCGGTCGTACGTGTAGTCGACGGTGATCCGGTTGACGCCCGCCGGAATCTCCAGCGGCACATAGAGGAAGTCCGGGGCGCCATAAGCGATGTGGCCGCTGATCGTGGCGGTCTGCGGCTCCGGCCCCGGGCCGAACTGGATGGCGATCAGGCCGGCGGCGCCACCGGCGAGCAGTTGACGACGATCCATATGGGCAGCCTGCCGCATATCGATGGACCTCAAGCGACTGGGAGATGACCGGTGTTAGCGCATCGCACAGCCAGGGCGCCCCGGCTGTACATGTGCCGCCCCTAGCGTCCGGGGTCATGGCAAATGTCGATCGTCGTACATTTCTTCAGATGGCGGCGGCCGCCGCTGTTCCGCTGCCGTTCGAGCAGGCCCTGTCGATCCCCGCGCACGACAAGCACGGGTCGATCGAGGACGTCGAGCACGTCATCTTCCTGATGCAGGAGAACCGCTCGTTCGACCACTACTTCGGCACCATGCGCGGGGTGCGCGGCTACGCCGACCCGCACCCGGCGAAGCTCGCCAACGGCAAGAGCGTCTTCCACCAGCCCGACGGCGACGGCGAGGTGCTGCCGTTCCGGCCGCCGGTCAAGGACATGGGCAAGACGTTCCTGCCCGACCCGCCGCACGGCTGGAACGACACCCACGGCGCGTGGAACAACGGCCGCTACGACGGCTGGGTGCCGAACAAGGGCGTCACCACGATGACGTACCACCAGCGCAAGGACCTCGACTGGTCCTACGCCCTCGCCGACGCGTTCACGATCTGCGACAACTACCACTGCTCGCTGCTCGGGCCGACTGACCCCAACCGGTACCACATGTGGAGCGGCTGGGTCGGCAACGACGGCAAGGCGGGCGGGCCGGTCATCACCAACGCCGAGGCCGGGTACGACTGGTCGACCTACCCCGAGCGGCTGGAGCGGGCCGGCATCTCCTGGAAGGTGTACCAGGACGTCGGCCTCGGGCTGACCGCCGAGGGCTTCTGGGGCTGGACCAGCGACCCGTTCATCGGCAACTACGGCGACAATTCGCTGCTGTACTTCCACCAGTACCAGAACGCCGCCCCCGGCTCGCCGCTGGCCAAGGCGAAGCAGGGTACCGAGATCAACAAGCAGGGCCGCAGCCCCGACGCGCTGCTGGCCGACTTCAAGGCCGACGTCGAGAACGGCAGGCTGCCGGCTGTCTCCTGGATCGTGGCGCCCGAGGCCTACACCGAGCACCCGAACTGGGAGCCGGACTACGGCACCTGGTACGTCTCGCAGGTCATCGACATCCTCGCCAAGCACCCCGAGGTGTGGAGCAAGATGGCCCTGTTCATCACGTACGACGAGGAGGGCGGCTTCTTCGACCACCTCGTGCCGCCGACCCCGCCGGCGACCCGGGCCGAGGGCCTGTCGACCGTCCCCGTGACGAACGAGATCTACCCCGGCTCGGCCGACCACCCGGCGGGCCCGTACGGGCTCGGGGTGCGGGTACCGATGATCATCGTGTCCCCGTGGACCCGCGGCGGCTACGTGAACTCGGAGCTGTTCGACCACACCTCGCTGATCAAGTTCCTGGAGCGCCGGTTCGCGCGCGGCCGCAAGGACCTGGTCGAGTCCAACATCACCCCGTGGCGGCGGGCCGTCGTGGGCGACCTGACCTCGGCGTTCGACTTCAAGACGCCGAACGCCTCGCGCCGCGTGGACCTGCCCGGCACGGCCGACCTGAAGCCCGCCGACCTGACCCGCCAGCCCGACCAGGTGCCGGTCCCCCCGGCCGACGGCAAGCTGCCGGCCCAGGAGCGCGGCGTCCGCCCGGCCCGCGCGCTGCCCTACGCCCTGCACGCCGACGGCCGCCCCTCGGCCGGCGCGTTCGCGGTCGACTTCCGCAACAGCGGCACGGCCACGGGCGTCTACCAGGTCCGCTCGGCCGACCCGGCGCTCGCCCCGCGGACCTACACCGTGGAGCCGAGCAAGCAGGTCACCGACGTGTGGCCGGCCGACAAGGGCTACGACCTCAGCGTGTACGGCCCGAACGGCTTCTTCCGCCGCTTCGCCGCCGGCACCCGCCAGCCGGGCGTGACGGTCCGCGCCCGCTACCACGGCTGCGGCATCGTCCTCGAGCTGACGAACAAGAGCTCCAAGCGCGTCGATGTCAGCGCGGCCGACCGCTACACGGGCAAGCACTCCCGCATCTCGCTGCGCGCGGGCGAGACGCACTCGGAGGAGTTCTCGCTGGACCGCAGCCACGGTTGGTACGGCCTGACGCTCACCATCCCCGGCGACTCCGTCTTCTCCGCGGAGTACGCGGGCCACGTCGAGGACGGCGACCCCTCGATCAGCGACCCGGCGATGGGCGGGCTGGTCTGATTTCACGCTGGGCCGGCTCGCCGCGCGGGCCGGCCCCTCGCGTGTTGATCACGAAAAGTCGGGCGCTGGCGCGCCGCGACTTTTCGGACTTATACCCCGACGGGGTATCTGGGTGCTTCACGCCGTGACGTACGCCCGAAACCGACATGTCCTAAATTTCGCCTGTCGGGCGATAAAGGTGATAAAGGAGACCGTCAATAGGGTGGAATCGGGGCGTTCGGGACGTAGGTACGGGAACGGGCACAGGCATCGGTCGATCGTGGGAGTTCTCTACGCTCTGCGACTGACCTGGGGATGCCTGTGCCCGTGCTGCCATCATCGCTGCTGGAACCGATCTGGATCGAGTTCGCCGCGCTGTTACCCGTCCGGGGTGAGTTCGATCCCACGCATCCGCTGGGCTGTCACCGGCGGCGGGTGCCGGACCGGGTGGTGTTCGAGCACGTCATCGCTGCCTTGGTCCACGGATCGGGTTACGAGCGGATCGCCGGTCCGGGCTGCTCGGACTCGACGATCCGCCGCCGGCTGCGGTCGTGGGCGTCGGCCGGCCTGGGCGGGCACGTGCATGCGCTGGTCCTGGCCGCGTTCGACCGGATGATCGGGCTGCAGCTGAGCGATCTGGCTGTGGACGGGTGTAGCACCAAGGCGGTGGCGGGCGGCGCGCACGTGGGCCGGTCACCGGCCGACCGGGGCAAAAGGCGGCCGGGGCAAAGGCGGCCGGGGCAAAGGCGGCCGGAAACGGTCGGTGGTCACTGACGGCGGCGGGGTCCCGCTCGGCGTCGTCGCGGCGGGCGCGAACCGGCACGACGGCCCGCTGCTCGGCCCGCTGCTCGGCCCGCTGCTCGGCCCGCTGCTCGGCCCGCTGCTCGGCCCGACCCTCGACGCCGCGGTCAGCCAGGTCGGACCACGCTGGCCGGAGCAGGTCACGGTGCATCTGGACGCCGGCTACGACTCCATCCCCACCCGGCAGCTGCTCGCCGGGCGAGGCTGGACCGGCCGGATCGCCCGCCGTGGCCGGCCAGCGCCGGTCCAGGCCGGCCGACGCTGGGTCGTGGAAGCCGACCACGCCTGGATGAACGGGTTCGGCAAACTCCGCCGACACACCGACCGCCACCCAGCCGTCATCGACTTCTACCACTACCTCGCCGCGGCCCTCGTGACCCTGCGAGCCCTCATCCGCCAAGCCCGCACCCACTGCCGATGGACCGGCATGCCCACAGCACGGCGACTCCGATGACACCTACTGACGGTCTTCCTAAGTCGCGGCGCGTCAGCGCCCGACTTATCTCACCCAAGTCTCAAGCTGACGCGCGAACGACCAGCTCCGGGTTGAAGATCACGGAGCGCGGCGTGCGCTGCGGCTCGCGGATCCGGGTCATCAGCAGCGACGCCATCTCGCCCGCCATCTCCTCGACGGGCTGGCGGACGGTCGTGAGCGGCGGATGGCACTCGAGCGCGGCGGTCGAGTCGTCGAACCCCACGACCGCGATGTCCTCCGGGACCCGACGGCCTGCTTCCTGTACAACTCGAAGCGCACCGTCCGCCATGAGGTCGTTGGCGACGAAGACGCCGTCGACGTCCGGGTGCTCGGCCAGCAGGCGTGCCGCGGCCCGCTCGCCGCCGGAGCGGGTGAAGTCGCCCTCGATGTGGCGCGGGGTGAGGCCGTGGGCCCGCACCGCCTCCTCGAACGCGGCGAGACGGTCCTGGGCGGCCGGCATGTCGAGCGGGCCGGTGATGGTGGCCAGGCAGCGGCGGCCCAGGGCGGCCAGGCGGTCGACGGCCAGCTGCACGCCCGCGCGCTGGTCGACGTCGACGAAGCTGATGGTGACCGGGTGGCCGGGGCGGCAGGAGAGCACGACCGGAATGCCGAGCTCGACGAGCTGGGCGGGGAGCGGGTCGTCGACGTGGCTGGAGATCAGCAGGGCGCCGTCGACGTGGCCCTGCCGGAGGTACCGGAGCAGATGCGGCCGCGCGGGTGGGTCGGCCAGGAAGATGACCAGGTGGATGCCCAGCGGCCGGAGCACCTCCTGCGCGCCGGCGGTGATGCGGCCCAGGAAGGGGTCGGTGAACATGCGGGTCAGGAACGGCGTGGAGTAGCCGCGGTTCTCCGGCTCCGACACGACCAGGGCGATCGAGTCCGTACGGCGGGTGACCAGCGAGCGGGCGGCCAGGTTCGGCACGTACCCGGTCGCGGCGATGGCCCGCTCGACCGTCCGGCGCAACTCGGGATCAACGGTCTGCACACCGTTGATGACCCGGGAGACCGTGGCGCGTGACACTCCGGCGTAGTTGGCGACCTGCTCGAGGGTGGGCGGTCGCGCGTCGCTGCCCGTCATGGTTGTCACGGTAGATCGTGCCCCGTTGCGATGAGGAGCCGCGGGTGGACGGATACGCATGTCACGTCCACCCGCGGCCAGAATTGTTACTTGTAGACCCGGACGTAGTCGACGTACATCCGCGACGGGAACGGCGTGGAGGCGTCGATCGGACCGGGGAAGTCACCGCCCACGGCCAGGTTGAGGATCAGGTAGAACTGGTGGTCGTAGACCCACGGGCCCCGGGTCGTCTCCACCGTGTCCTTGTTGGCGACCAGGATGACGGTGTTGTCGACGCGGAACGTCATGTGCTTGCTGTCCCACTCGACCGAGTAGACGTGGTAGTCCAGCGAAAGATCCACGGTGGTGAGCTTCTGGCCGTAGCCACCCCCGCCGTTGTACGCCGGAGCGTGCAGCGTGGAGTACACATCCGTGGTGCTCTTGCCGAGGATCTCCATGATGTCGATCTCGCCGTTGTAGGGCCAGGGGCGACCCTGCAGGAAGTCGGCGCCCATCATCCAGAACGCGGGCCACAGGCCGTTGCCCTTCGGGACCTTGACCCGGGCCTCGACGCGGCCGTACTGCGTCGTGAAGCTCGTGCTGGTGTTGATGCGGCCCGAGGTGTAGTCGCGGCCGCCGGCGGTCTCCTTGCGGGCCTCGATGACCAGCGAGCCACCCTGGATGCTGGTGTTCGCCAGGTTCGAGTAGTACTGGATCTCACCGTTCTGGCCGGTGCCCGGGTCGACGTGCCACTTGGACGTGTCGACGTTGGTGCCCGTGTTGAACTCGTCGCTCCAGACCAGGTTGGTGGCCGGGAAGATCGGGTCCGCGGGCGGGGCCGGCGGCTGGGTCGGGGCGCCGCCGGTGCCGTACACCTTGAACTCCCAGATCGAGTAGCCGTAGCCGTTGGAGCGCTGGGTGCCGTACATCCGCACGTAGCGGCCGTTGCCGTTGACGTTCAGGGTCTCCTTGAAGCCCTTGCCCGTCGTGGTGGTGTAGATGTTGGTCCAGTTGGCGGCGTCGTTGGAGGTCTGGATCTGGTACGACACCGCGTACGCCGGGTCCCACTGCAGGACGACCTGCGTGATGTGGGCCTGCGCGCCGAGGTCGACGTAGATCCAGCCCGGGTCGACCCAGCCGTTGTCGGGGCTGGTCGCCCAGCGCGAGGCCGGGTCGTTGTCGAACGCCTTGTCGGGCGTGCACGGGTTGCAGTTCGAGTCGTTCTGCGAGGTCGAGGCGACGGCCGGCTTCTTGTACGACAGCAGCACCGAGTTGCCCGGGTTGGAGGGCGACTGGCTCGGCGAGCTCGGGGTGTCGTTCGTCGTCGACGGCACGCCGGTCACCCGGATCTGGAACTCCCACAGCGAGTAGCCCCACTGCGTGGCCCGCGCGGTACCGTTCATCCGCACGTACCGGCCGCTGCCCGTGACGTTGAGGTTCTGCACGCCGCCGGTGCTCGTGGCCGTCGTGTAGATGGTCGTCCAGGCGTTGCCGTCGTTCGAGGTCTGGATCTGGTACGCCGTCGCGTAGGCGGCCTCCCAGTTCAGCGTCACGCCGCAGATCGACTGGACCGAGCCGAGGTCGACGCGCAGCCACTGCGGGTCGGTCGCGGCGCTGGACCAGCGGGTTCCGGCGTTGCCGTCGACGGCGGACGAGGCCGGCGTACCGGCGTTCTCGGTCGACGACGCGGTGGCCGTCTTGCCCTGCGCGGCGTTGGCGGAGCCGCAGCTGCCGGGCGTGGTCGGCGAGCCGCCGAAGATCTGGAACTCCCACAGCGAGATGCCGTACTGGGTGTTCTTGGCGGTCGCGTTGAGCCGGACGTACCGGCCGGTGCCCGTCACGCTCAGGCTGACGTTGGCGCCGCCGGCTCCGGTCGTGGTCGAGTAGATCTGCGTCCAGTTGCTCGCGTCGTTGGACGTCTGAATCGTGAAGGCGGTCGCGTAGGCCGCCTCCCAGTTCAGCGCGACCCGGCTGATCGACTGCTGCGAGCCGAGGTCGACCTGGATCCACTGCGGCACCGAGAACGCGCTGGACCAGCGGGTGCCGGCGTTGCCGTCGGTGGCGCTGGAGGCCGGGGTGGCCGCGCTCTCGGACGAGGAGGCGGTCGTGGGCTTGCCCTGCGACAACAAGGTCTCGGCGGCGTTGGCCCGGGTGACGACCACGACGATGTACGCACACAGCATGGCGGCCACCGCGAGCGCGATGATGCCGTAGCGCAGCGTGCGCCGGCTCGGGCCGATTCTGGCGGATCGATGGCCGGGGGCGGAGACCGACCAGTCCATGTGGGACTCCTTCTGGCGGGGTGTAACACGGCGGGTTGAGAGAGCGCTCTCTCAGAAAGCCACAATGACCCTTCGGTCAAACCCTGTCAATGGCCGGGCACAATTTGACCGTACTCGGGGAGCGCTCTCTGACTACGCCCTCCACTCGTGCCGCAGCAGCGCCACCGCCCCGAACACGTCCGCCCGCTCGGCCAGCTCACCCATGGTCACGGCGGCCGCGCTCACCGGACTGGCGAACCGCTCGACCGTCTCGGCGACCCCGTGCACGATGTGCGCCCCGGCCGGCCCGACGGACCCGTCCACCACGATCACCTCGGGATTCAGCAGCGTGCACAGATCGGCGAGCGGCCGCCCCGCGACCCGCCCGACGTCGACGAGCAGCCGCTGCAGCCCGATGTCCCCACCGGCGGCGAGCCGCAGCACGGAGCCGAACGTGAGCGGCTCGGCGTACGCGGGCTGCGCGAGCTCCAGCAATTCGGTCGAGATCGTGTGCCGCATGCACCCCCGCCCGCCGCACGGGCACACCGGCCCGTCGGCGCGCACCTGCACGTGCGCCAGCTCGCCGGCGAACCCGGCGCTGCCCCGGATCAGCCGCCCGCCGAGAATCAGCCCGGCCCCGAGCGCCTGCTCACCCAGCTTGAGCAGCACCACGTCGGTCCTCCCGCGCGCGGCGCCGAACCACCACTCCCCCAGCACCGCGAGGTTCGCGTCGTTCTCGATGAATGTTTCGGTACCGGTACGAGCCCGCACCGCCCCCGCCAGCCCCGCATCGACCCAGCCGGGCATGAACGCCCACCGCCGGCTGCTGCTCCTCGGCACCGGCGCCCCGACCCCGACCACGATCGCGACCAGCTGCCGCGCCCCGGCCCGCTCGAGCAGGTCCTGCATCACGCCGACGGCCGCTTCCTGCGATGCGGATGCCTCCAGTACCCCGCTGGCGGTGCCCAGGACCTCCCCGCGCAACGTCGCCACGGTGGCCTGCGCCCGCCCCCCGAACGCGCTGACCACGCCGATCGCCGCTGCGGGCCCGTTGAGCGCCACCACCTTCGCGGGCCGCCCGGCGCCGCGCTGCTCCACCAGGGTGGGCTCGCGCTCGACGACCAGCCCGGCCTCGACCAGCCCGGCCACGATTCCCGCGACGGTCCCCTTGGGCAGCCCGAGCACCTCCCCCAGCTCCGTGCGCGTGCACTCCCCGATCTGCCCGAGAAACGCCACAACCCGCCGCTGTACTGGCCGCAACATGCCCCCGATATTAGCCCGGATTCAAGCAAACCCTTCGGCCGATGCCGCGCTTTGACAGCACTTTTGTAACGTCGACCAGGTGACTGTTGTGTTGGATTCGACTGATTCCGAGCAAATTTCCTCGAACCGCTTGGTGCGCGCGTTCGAATCCCTGCGCGACCGCCGGTACCGCCTGTGGTTCTTCAGCCAGGTCTTCTCCTCCTCGGGCACGATGACCTCGGCCGTGGCCCAGTCCTGGCTGGTCCTGCAGATCAGCGGCAGCACGATCGACATCGCCCTGATCACGGCCCTGCTGTTCCTGCCCACCCTGTTCGCCGGCGCCTGGGCCGGTTCCCTGGTCGACCGCACCGACGTCCGCCGGCTCCTGCTGGGGACCAACATCGCCTTCGCCGTCCTGGCCACCGCCCAGGCCCTGTTGATCGCCACGGGCGACATCGAGCTGTGGATGCTGTTCGCCTTCAGCGCGCTCAACGGCCTGGTGTTCGCCTTGGACCAGCCCGCCCGCCAGGTGTACGTCTTCGAGCTCGTCGGCCCCGCCCGCCTCACCAGCGCCGTAGGCCTGTACGAGGTGGTCCTGAACGCGTCCCGAGCCCTGGGCCCAGCCGCGGGCGGCCTCTTCCTGGCCACCGCGGGCGTCTCGGCCTGCCTCCTGTTCAACGCGGCGACCTACCTGCCGTCGATCGCCCTCCTGATCAGCTTCCGCGTCTCGTCGATCCGCCCACCCCGCTTCGCTCCGTCACCCACAGCCGCACCACCGCCGGCCACCGCAACACCGCTGACCACCACACCGCCGCCCGCAGCCGGACCGCCGCCGGCCATCGCACCGCCGCCCGAAGCCGCACCGTCACGCTTCATCGGGCAGCCGCCGCCGGTCGCACCACGTTCGGCCATCGCAACATCGCTCACCGCCGCACCGCCGCCGGCCACCGCACCGCCGCTGGCCACTGCACCGCCGCCCGCTGTCGGACCGTCACGGTTCATCGGGCAGCCGCCGTCGGTCGCGCCGCGTTCGGCCATCGCGCAGCTCGCGCCGGTGGCTTCGCCGGCCACAGACAGTCGAGCGGCGACCGGACCGCTGCCGCCGCTCGCTGGAACGGGCGGAGCCGACGCCGCGCTGCCCGCCGCGCCGACTGCGACCGACGGCCGCGCGCGGGTCGGCCGCTCGGGGCGGTTGAGGGCCGGTCTGGCCGTCGTCCGCCGGGATCCCGTGATCCTGTCCTGCGTCGTCCTGGCCGCGGTCAGCGGCATGATCTTCAACCTCGGCGTTACCACCCCGCTGTTCGCCACGAGCGTGCTGCACCTGGGAGGGGGCGGCTACGGTGCGCTCACCGCGTGCTTCGGCCTCGGGGCGCTGCCGGGCGCCTTCATGGCCGCGAGTACGCACGGTGCACCGTCCCCCCGCGTTGTTCGGGTCCTCGCGCTCGCCACCTCCCTGTCGGTCCTGGCCACCTGCCTGACGCCCGTCGCCGCGGGCGCGTTCGTGGGTATGGTCGTCGTCGGGTTCTGCTCGATCTGGCTCGTCGCGACGGCGAACACGCTCGTCCAGCTCGCGGCCGCTCCGGGCATGCGCGGCCTCATCATGGGGATCTGGGCCATGGCGCTGCCCGGCATGAACCCGCTCACCGGGATCGTCGCCGGGGCCGTCGCCCAGCTCTCGCCCCGAGCCGGACTCGGCCTCGGCGGCGCCCTGATGCTCGTCGTTCTGGCCGCCACCTGGCGTTCCCTACACCGCAAACCCTAGACCGGGGGTACGACAAAAACGCCCAGCGGCCGGGCCTCGTCGTCCCGGCCGCCGCCCGAACAAAACCAGCCCGATCCAAAGCCGGCCGCCACTCGAGGAGCCGACCGCCACCTGAAGAAACCGGCCGCCATCCGAGAAACCGGCCGACGCTCAAGAAACCGGCCGCCACTCGAGAAACCGGCCGCCGCCCCGAGGAACCGGCCGCCAACCTGAGAACCGGCCGCGATCCGAAGAAACCCGTCCGAGCCGGAGCCGGCCGCCATCCGAGAGCAGCCAGCCGAGCCGAAGCCAGCGGCCACCCAGGACAGGACAGCACCCACCGGCGTCCCGCCCGCGGCCGAAGACGTCAGCCGGTGGCCAGGACGGTGATGGTGAGCGTCGCGGAGTACAGGCCGGGCTGGGTCCGGGACGGGATCTTCAGGAACAGGTCGGCCCCGATCGTCGTCCGCCCCAGCCCGCCCGCCGCCGGCGCCCCCGCCAGCACATCCCCGCCCGGCAGCCGCGGCGTGCCCGGCGCCACCGGCGAGCCCGCAACAGCGCTCCCCGACGGGTTGTTCAGCAGCACCTTCGGCGTCCAGCCCAGGTGAGCGCCGCCGAAGGAGTGGACGCCGTCGGAGAAGTCGCCGATCTGGCCGGTGACGGTCCAGCCCGGGGAGGTCTGGTCCCGCTCGTCGACGATGGTGACCGCGCCCAGCGCGCCGGAGGCCTCGAAGGTGTGGTCCGGGCGCAGCTCCGCGTCCGTCAGCCGGACCGGGTCGCTGGTCACGGTCACGGTCAGGAAGCCCTCCTCGTGCGGTACCTCCACCTCCGCAAACTGCTGCTCCTCCGAGCCGTCCACCGTGACCGTGATCGGGGCCGACGTGGATGGGGTGTAGGCACCCTGGTCCGCGGGGTTGAAGCGGGCGACAATCGTGTTCGAGCCGAGGTTGAGTCCGAAGCCGACATAGCCCCAGGTCGACGCCGTCCCGCCGGCCACGGGGACAGGTTCGCCGAGAGGCGTGCCGCCGCCGGTCAGGAACTGCACGCTGCCCGCCGCGTCCGCCGGGGTGACGGTGGCGGTCAGCAGGGCGCCGCGGTTGGCCGACGCCCGCGACGGTCCGGTCGCCGTCGTGGTGGTCGCCAGCACGGTGCACTGCTGAGCGCCCTGCCGGTCACAGGCCGGCGGCGCCGGGTCGTTATGGGAGAGGAGGTCGGTGCCATCGGTGGAGAACGTCGGATTGCCCCCGCAGGCCTGCGGGAACGGGCTCGTCGGCTGGCGTGAGCCAGGGATCCGGGAGAGCTGCGAGAAACCGGCCTGGGCCAGGTTCATCGGCAGCGGCGCGTACCCGAGCGCGTCGAGGCGATCCTGCCCGCGGCACAGCATGTAGGCGGTGAAGTCCGCCAGCGTGAGGCCCTTGTTCGCGTTCATCCCGGCGGTCGTGTCCGTCGGCAGAATCAGGGAGGTGTACCAGGACAGCTCGTACGAGCGCGGGTCCGGGTTCGTGTACACGTCGGAGAGGTCCGCGATCTGGTCCGCGCCGACCTTGGCCTTCAGCAGCGCGATGCCGACATGCCCGGCGGTCGGCGCGGTGTAGTACCCCGCCGCGTTGAGCACCTTCGCCACCGGGAAGCCGTACGGCGCGGCGTTGGGGTTCTCGACGTACCCGATCGCCCCGTCCGCGTGCTCCTGGCTGACGTAACCGCCGACGCCGGTGTCGCTCGGCAGCGAAACCATCCACGGCGTGCGCACCGGGTACGCCACCCGCGGCCCGTCACACCCGCAGTAGGAGGTCCACAACGCACCGTGCCGCGCGAGCAGCCAGCGCGTGAAGTTGTACGTCGAGCCCGCCGCGTCCGACCGCACGACCGGCACGATCGGCGTCCCCGGCAGCGCCAGCCCCGGGTTGTCCGCCGCGATCGCCGGGTCGTCCCAGTGCGTCACGACGCCCGTGAAGATCCGCGCGATCGTGTCCCCCGACAACCGCAGGTTCGTGACCCGCCGCCCGCCGACCGTCAGGTTGTACATCAGCGTCGTCCCGACCCCGGTCAGCGGCGCGTACGTGTACCCGCGCGCGGGCAGCTGATCAGGCTCCACGCCGTACGGGACATCGGAGACGGCCCAGTCGACCAGGCCCGACGCGAAGTCCCGCCGCCCGCTCCCCGAGCCCGTGCGCTGGTAGTTGATCCGCAGGCCGTACTGCGCGAGGTTCGCGGTCGCCAGCTGCACCGCGGGGGCGGCCAGCGTCGACCCCGACCCGGTGACCGGCACGTAGACGTTGGCCGCCGCGGCCGGCTCGGCCATGACGAACGGCGCGGCCAGCACGAACGGCGAGACGAGGAACAAGGCGAGCACCAGCACGATCCCCCGAGTGCGCATGGGGACCGACGCTCGCCCCGGCGGATGGCCGCGCGGACCGCCACGGCCGGACGCCGGACGGCGAGCGGATGAACACCGATATTAATTCGAAGTACGAAAAAAGGTCGTTTAGAGTCGCTTCGATGGCAATCGTGGAGGCACGTCAGCTGACCAAGGTCTTCCGAAGGCCGGACAAGGATCCGGGCCTACGGGGGGCCGTCAAACACCTCTTCACCAGGAGGTTCACCGACAAGATCGCGGTCGACCACGTCGACCTCTCCATCGAGGCCGGCGAGGCGGTGGCGTACGTCGGGCCCAACGGCGCCGGCAAGTCCACGACCGTGAAGCTGCTCAGCGGCATCCTGGTCCCGACCTCCGGCGAGGTCCGCATCGACGGGCTGGAGCCGCGCAAGGACCGGATCGCGGTCTCGCACCGCATCGGGGTGCTCTTCGGCCAGCGTACGCAGCTGTGGTGGGACCTGCCGGTCGCGGAGTCCCTCGCGGTGCTGCGCGACATCTACGGCGTCGACCACGGCACGTACCGCAGGCGCATGGCCCAGTTCGACGAGGTCCTCGACCTGGGCGAGGTGCTGCCGGTGCTCGGCCGCAAACTCTCGCTCGGCCAGCGGATGCGCGCCGACCTCGCCGCCGCGCTGCTGCACGCGCCGCCGGTGGTCTACCTCGACGAGCCCACCATCGGGCTCGACCTCGCCGTCAAGGACCGGGTGCGGGAGTTCTTCCGGACCCTGCGCGACGAGGGCACGACGGTGATGCTCACCAGCCACGACCTCGGCGACATCGAGGGCTTCTGCCGGCGGCTCATCATCATCGACTCCGGCCGGATCATCTTCGACGGCGACCTCGAGGCCGTGAAGGACGCCTTCGCCCGGGAGCGGATCCTCAATGTGGAGGCCGATTCGACGGTACCATTGGATGCCCTTCGAAACGCCCTGCCCGGAGCCACCGTCGAACCCGGCGAGACCCCTGTGCAGTTCTCGGTGCGCTTCGACCGGTTCACGATGACGGCGGGACAGGCCGTCACGGCGCTCGCCCCGCTGACCAACCTGGTCGACTTCCACGTCGACGAACCGTCCATTGAGGACGTCATCCGCCGGGTGTACTCCGGCGAGCTGCAACTGGACAACGCGTGAGGGCTTATCGGGCGCACGCGCGGGCGGCGGCGCTCAGCGCGCTGGCGTACCGCGGGAACTTCCTCATGTCCCTCGGCGGCGTCGCCTTCCAGCTCGTCGCGCTGCTCGCGGTCTGGAAGGTGCTGCTCGGCGACGGCGCGGCGCAGGTCGGCGGGTACGACTGGCCGCACATGCGCAGCTACCTGCTCGTCGCCTTCGCCAGCGGCGCGCTGGTCGGCACGTTCGTCGACTTCCGCATGTCGCACCGCATCCAGTCCGGGCTGGTCGCGCTCGACCTGGTCAAGCCGGTCGACTACCAGCGGGCCCGGCTGTGGGAGGCGGTCGGCGGCGTCTGGATCGAGGTCGCCGTCATCGCCGTGGTGACCGCGGTGTCCATTGTGGTCAGCGGCCCGCCCGACCTGCCGCCGGGCCCCGAGCTGGCGCTGTTCGCGGCGAGCATGGTGCTGCTGGTGCCGCTCAAGTTCATCGTGGTGTACCTCTCGACGCTCGTCTGCTTCTGGACGCAGAACTTCGTCGGGGTGCTGTGGGCCCGCCAGGCGATCACCGGCCTGCTCTCAGGAGCGTTGGTGCCGCTCGCGTACTTCCCGGGCTGGCTCGCCACCGCCGCCCAGTGGTCGCCCTTCGCGGGCCTCACGTCCACGCCGGCCCTGATCTTCGTCGGCCAGGCGTCGGGCCGCCATGCCCTGCTGCTCGTCGCAGTGCAACTCGGCTGGCTCATCCTGCTCTGGTACGCCTCGCGCGCCCTCTTCGGCCGCGCGTTGCGCCAGCTGACGGTACACGGGGGATGAACGTGCACTGGTTGCGACTCTATGCGCGGCTGATGGGCGCGCACGTCCGCTCGATCCTGGAGTACACGGGCGACTTCTGGATCATGATGGCCGGTACCGCCGTCATGCAGGTCGTCAACGTGGTCTTCCTGTCGGCCATCTTCGCCAAGGTCCCCGCGATCAACGGCTGGAGCTTCTGGGCCGTGGTCGCGATGTTCGGCATGGTCGCCGTGGCCGAGGGCGTCGGCTCCCTGTTCTTCGAGGGCATGTGGAGCCTGGCCTGGCTGATCAACCAGGCCGACATCGACTACATGCTGGTCCGCCCGTACCCGGTGGTCCTGCAGGTCAGCAGCGTGCAGATCGGCCCGCACGGCCTGACCAACATCGTCTCCGGCGGCCTGATGGTCGGCTTCGCCGTCGCGCACGTGGACGTGGACTGGACGGTGGGCCGCATCGCCCTGGCGGTGGTGGTCCTGCTGTCGGCGATCGCCATCAAGGTCGCCATCAACCTGGCCACGAACGCGGCCTCGTTCTGGATGCAGAGCCCGAGCCCCCTGTTCGCGATGGCCGTCCACCAGGCGGGCGACCTGGCCCGCTTCCCCCTGAGCGTGTACCCGTGGGCGCTCAAGGCCGCGCTCGGCTTCGCCCTGCCGTTCGCGTTCGTGAGCTTCTTCCCGGTCGCGTACCTGCTGGGCCACGGCCAGGCCTGGGTGGGCCTGCTCACACCCCTGGTCGCGATCTACAGCCTGTTCGTGGCCGGCTGGATCTTCAGCAGGGGCCTGCGGCGGTACGAGAGCGCGGGCAACTAGACGCCCGGCAAGGCCCCCGGCGCCGTCCGGGGGCCTCAGGGCCACCGACCCGAGAAAGTCATGAATGCTGATCGTTCACTGGCGGAATGTTTGACTCGTCAGATATGTTGAGGCGGTCAGAGGTCGGGGAGCCGCCCGGGCCGCAGTGAAGGTGGCGTTCGAGATGCAGTTCGGTGTGTTCACCGTCGGTGACGTTACGCAGGACCCCACGACCGGGCGCGTGCCGAGCGACGCCGAGCGGGTCAAGGCCATGACCGCGATCGCGCTCAAGGCCGAAGAGGTCGGGCTCGACGTGTTCGCCATGGGCGAGCACCACAACCCACCGTTCGTACCGTCCTCGCCGACCACGATGCTCGGCTGGATCGCGGCCAAGACGTCGACGTTGCAGCTGTCCACCGCGACCACGCTCATCACCACCAACGACCCGGTGAAGATCGCCGAGGACTACGCGATGCTGCAGCACCTGGCCGACGGCCGGGTGGACCTCATGATGGGGCGCGGCAACACCGGGCCGGTGTACCCGTGGTTCGGCCAGGACATCCGCAACGGCATCGCCCTGGCGATCGAGAACTACGCGCTGCTGCGGCGGCTGTGGCGCGAGGACGTCGTGGACTGGGAGGGCAACTTCCGCACGCCGCTGCAGGGGTTCACGGCCACGCCGCGGCCCCTCGACGGTGTGCCGCCGTTCGTGTGGCACGGGTCGATCCGCAGCCCCGAGATCGCCGAGCAGGCCGCGTACTACGGCGACGGCTTCTTCGCCAACCACATCTTCTGGCCCAAGGAGCACACCCAGCGGATGATCGACCTGTACCGGCGGCGGTTCGAGCACTACGGGCACGGCTCGGCCGACCAGGCCATCGTCGGGCTCGGCGGGCAGGTGTTCATGCGCAAGAACTCGCAGGACGCCAAGAACGAGTTCCGGCCGTACTTCGACAACGCGCCCGTCTACGGCCACGGCCCCTCGATGGAGGAGTTCACCAGCCAGACGCCGCTGACGGTGGGCAGCCCGCAAGAGGTCATCGACCGTACCCTCGGCTTCCGCGAGTACGTCGGGGACTACCAGCGCCAGCTGTTCCTGCTCGACCACGCCGGGCTGCCGCTCAAGACCGTGCTGGAGCAGCTCGACATCCTCGGCGAGGAGGTCGTGCCGGTGCTGCGCAAGGAGTTCGCGATCGGCCGGCCCGCGCACGTGCCGGACGCACCCACCCACGCTTCCCTCAAGGCCGCCGCGCAGAAGGTGGACGCCTAGCCATGAGCACGCGCTCGATCGTCGCGATCACCGCGGGACTGAGCCAGCCCTCGTCGTCCCGGCTGCTGGCCGACCGGCTGACGGCCGCCGTCACCCAAAAAGCCGGCGCGCAGAACCTCGACGCCGAGGTGCGCACGTTCGAGCTGCGCGACGTCGCCCACGACATCACCGACCACCTGCTGACCGGCTTCCCGTCGCCGGCCCTGAAGGAGGTCATCGACGCGGTCGCCGGGGCCGACGGCCTGGTGGCGGTCACGCCGATCTTCAACGCGTCCTACAGCGGCCTGTTCAAGTCGTTCTTCGACGTCCTCGGCGACGACGTGCTGGGCGACAAGCCGGTCCTGCTCGGGGCGACCGGCGGCACCGCCAGGCATTCGCTCGCCCTCGAACATGCTTTGAGGCCCATGTTTTCGTACCTTCATGCAGTGGTCGCGCCCACCGCGGTGTTCGCGGCCACGGAGGACTGGGCGACCGGCGGGCGGGACACCCTGCACGCGCGCATCGGCCGGGCCGCGGCCGAACTGGTCGCGCTCGTCTCCGCGCGGGAGCCGGTCACGGTGGCCGACCCGTTCGCGCTGACCACGTCGTTCGAGGACCTGCTCGGCGGTCAGGGCCGCGCGGTCACGAACGACCTGCGCCTCTAGCCATGATCCAGACGGGGAGCTCGTCGACCATGAGCTCCTCGACCACGGCGAAGCCGGCCGACCGGTACACCTCGACGTTCTTCGGGCTCGAGGTCTCCAGGTAGGCCGGCACCCCGTCCCGCTCCGCGCGGCGCAGACCGGCGGCCATCACGGTCCGGCCGAGGCGACGGCCCCAGTGTTCGGGGTGGGTCGCGAGCACACCGAGGTACCAATGCGGCGTCTTGGGCATTTTGCGGTGCACGACGGACTGATAGCGCCCGAAGCGCCCGGCCTGGGGTGGGTGCTCGACGCCGTCGCCGCCGGGCGAGCGGGGCGGGTCCCACATCGCGACCGCCGCGCCGCCGTCGGCGACCCACACGGTGCCGTGCCCGACGCGCAGATCGAACAGCGACCCGGCCATCGCGGCCGCCTCGGCGGGGTAGGTGTCGTCGTCGGGCAGGAACCAGCGCAGGGCCGGGTCCGCGGCGAACGCGGCGACGAAGGTGCCGACCACCGCGTCCCGATCGGCGGCGGTGGCGACGGTCACGCTGGGCTCGATCATGGGACGGGTCACTTTCGACAGGTACGCATCGATGGCGTCACGATTGCGGCTCAGACATGCGATCCGGGCGTCCATCCGATCCCGCTCCTGCCGCAGCAGCGCCACGACCTCGGACCCGGCATCGGAGATCGTGATCGTACAGGGGTTGTCCAGGCACGGCAGCACATTCTTGATCAACCGCGTCGGCAGCCCGGCCTCGAGCAGCCCGCGAATCTGCTGCACCCGGTCGACGAGGTGCTCGCCGTACTCCCGGTACCCGTTCGCCCGCCGCTCGGGCGCGAGCAGTCCCTGCTCCTCGTAGTACCGCAGCAGCCGGGCGGGCGTCCCGGTGCGCTCCGACAACTCCCCGATCCGCATTGACCCTCACATTAATGTGAAGGTCGGACGATGGCGAGCATGATCCTCGCCGTGCTGTCGGCCGCGCAGTTCCTCCTGGCCCTCGACTATTCCATCGTGTACGTCGCGCTGCCCGTCATCGCCCGCGACCTGCACCTGGACCTGCCGGCGGCGCAGTGGGTGGTGAGCGCGTACGCGGTACCGTTCGCGGGCCTGTTGTTGCTGGGCGGCCGCCTGAGCGATCGCCTGGGCGCGGGCCGCCTCTTCCTGGCGGCCGCACTCCTGTTCGGTCTGGCGAGCCTGGCGGGCGGCCTGGCCGGAAGCGGAGCGCTGCTGCTGGCCGCCCGAGCGGTCCAGGGCCTGGCCGCGGCGCTGCTCCAGCCGGCGATCCTGGGCCTGATCGGCGCCCGCTTCCAAGGTTCGGCGCGCACCCGCGCGCTGTCGGTCTGGGGCGCGGTCGGCGCCTCGGGCCTGGCCGCGGGCGTGGTGCTGGGCGGCCTGTTCACGCGGTACAGCTGGCGGTGGACCTTCCTGGTCAACGTCCCGGTGACCCTCGCGTGCGCTGCTGGGGCGGCGATCTGGCTGCTGACCACGGCCCGCCCGCGTCCGTCCACGTCTCCCTTGGGCCGAACCTTGCTGACCACGACCGCGGCGGTGGCGGCGGCGCTGGGCCTGACGCTGGCGGGGGCGCGGGGGTGGTCGGATTGGGCCACGATCACGCCGCTCGCGGTGGCGGTGCTGCTGGGGCTGTTGCTGATCCGGCCCGCGCTGGGTCTGCGGCCGGCTTCGCTGCGCACGGGAACCATGGCGGCGGCGTTGTACATGGCGAGCGTCGGCTCGGAGTTCTACGTCGTCACGTTGATGCTCCAGAACCGCGACGGGTACGCGCCGTTGCAGGCCGGGCTCGCCTTTCTCCCCCTGGCCGCGCTGGTCACGGTGGGGAGTTCGCTCACGTCCGGGCTCGTGCGGCGCTTCGGCCCGGCGCGGACCCTCGCGGGCGGATTCTTGTTCGCCGCTTTGGGCCTTGCCTGGCTGGCCGTCGCTGGCTCGTCCTATCCCACCGGGGTGCTGCCGGGGCTCGTGGTCAGCGGGGCCGCTCACGGGGTGATCTACACGGCCATGTTCGTGCTGGGGGCTCGGGATGTGCCCGCGGAGCGGCAGTCCTCGGCCGGGGCCACCATGACCACTGCCCAGTACCTGACGGGGGCGGTCGCCGTCGCGCTGCTCACCTTGCCGTTGCATGGGGGCGCTTACGGGACTGCGTTCTGGCTCACTGCCGGCGCTGCGGTCGCCGGGGCCGTGGTGGCGCTTCAGCGCGGCCAGGCATCTCTGGAGGCGGCTCAGTAGGTCGCGCCGTTTGATTTCGTTTACTTGGCGCATCTTTTCGGCATGCCTTTGGGCCACCGCTATGTGCCCTCGGCCGATGGTCCCCGGCCGCCTGCGGCGACCGGACAGGGTAAGCGTGGTCCCGGAGACGACTTTGGTCGCCGTTCGGTGGTCCAGGAGGCGAATTGGAAGAAAGAAATAGAAGGTTGCTAGTTGTACCACCGATCGTCGACCACGACGGACCCGGCAGTCCCCAACGGTCTGGACCACCTCCCCGTAACCAGCGTCGGACCGGGTCCACTTAACCCTGTGGGCCGCCGACAGGCGGCCCGAACCATCGGCCGAGGGCACAAATGTGGTGCCCATCGGTCCGGTGGAAACCCACCCCGATGGACACCACAAATAAAAACAGCTACGCGTTGTGTTCTTTCTTGTCGCCGGCCCACTCCACGTGGAAGGTGCCCTCGCGGTCGGTGCGCTTGTAGGTGTGCGCGCCGAAGTTGTCGCGCAGGCCCTGGATCAGCGAGGCGGGCAGGCGAGAAGCGCGCAGCCCGTCGAAGTACGACAGCGACGACGAGAACGCCGGAGTGGGAATGCCCGCCGCCGCGGCCGCCGCCACCACGCGGCGCCAGGCGGGGACGCCCGCGTTGACGGCGTCGGCGAAGTACGGGGCGACCATCAGGCTCTTCAGGTCCTGGTTCTCGTCGTAGGCCTCGCGGATGCGGTTGAGGAAGCGGGCCCGGATGATGCAGCCGCCGCGCCAGATCGTCGACACCGCGCCGCGGTCGATGTTCCAGTTGTACTCTTCGCTGCCGGCCTGGATGTGGTCGAAGCCCTGGGCGTAGGCGACGATCTTCGAGGCGTACAGCGCCGCCCGCACGTCCTCGATGAACTGGTCGCGGTCTTCGACAACCACGGCGCTGACGGAGGTGCCGAAGGCGTCGCGGGCCGCTGCGCGCTGGTCGGCGTGGCCGGACAGGGAGCGGGCGAAGGTGGCCTCGGCGATGCCCGTGATCGGGACGCCCAGGTCGAGGGCGCTCTGGACCGTCCAGCGGCCGGTGCCCTTCTGCTCGGCCTGGTCCAGGACGATGTCGACGAAGGCCTGGCCCGTGTCGGCGTCGATCTGGGAGAGGACGTCGGCGGTGATCTCGATCAGGAAGGACTCGAGGTCGCCCGTGTTCCAGGTGCGGAAGATGTCGGCGATCTCGGCCGGCGTGGCGCCCAGGCCGGCCCTCAGGAGGTCGTAGGCCTCGGCGATGAGCTGCATGTCGGCGTACTCGATGCCGTTGTGGACCATCTTCACGAAGTGGCCGGCGCCGTCGGGGCCGATGTGGACGCAGCACGGGGTGCCGTCGACCTTGGCCGAGATCTTTTCGAAGATGGGGCCGAGCTTCTGGTACGACTCCGGGGAGCCGCCCGGCATGATGCTGGGGCCGAGCAGGGCGCCCTCCTCGCCGCCGGAGACGCCGGTGCCGACGAAGTGCAGGCCGTGCTCGCGCAGGGACTGTTCGCGGCGGCGGGTGTCGGCGAAGTGGGCGTTGCCGGCGTCGATGATGATGTCGCCCTCCTCCATGAGGGGGACGAGCTCGTCGATGACGGCGTCGGTGGGGCCGCCGGCCTTGACCATGATGATGACGGCCCGCGGGCGGGCCAGCGAAGCGACGAAGTCGGCCATGGATTCGCTCGGCACGAACGTGCCCTCGTGCCCGAACTCGTCCACGAGGCGGCGGGTCCGCTCATAGGAGCGGTTGTGCACGGCGACGGTGTAACCGTTGCGGGCCAGGTTCCGGGCCAGGTTGCGGCCCATCACCGCGAGACCGGTCACGCCGATCTGCGCCAGGTCGGACATCTGCGATGCACCTCATCCAGTCGAGCTCTCTGCCCCGGACCGCCGACCACTACCCCGTGATCACGGTTCGAAGCGCGCGTTGGATCAGGCTACCCGTACCAGAGGTCAGGACGGCCGCAGTAGGTGTCTGCGCACCATCAGCGTGATGCTGCGATCGCAGAAGGCCACAAGGTCCCACGAGATGCGCATGCGCTCCCCCGGAGCGGCCGCACGGCCGAAACGGGGCCGCCGCGGTTCCACGACGAGCGTGGCGATCTCCTCCTCGCCGTCACTCCGGAGCACGGTCTCGACTTCGTCGACGGTCCCGACGGGCATCCCGGCCAGATCAACGACCGGCTTGCGCAGCAGATCGATCTCCATGCCTGCGACATACCCGGGCGCGGGCAGGAACTAACGTTTCCGTACCCCGTCCATGGCCACGGCCAGCACCCGCTCGCGCTGCGACTCGTCGACGTACCCGCCGGCGGTCAGCCCGGAGACCAGCCGCAGCACGTCGTCGGCGCTCACGTCGGCCCGGGCCGCGCCGGAGCTCTGGGCGCGGGCCAGCAGGGGCTCGAACGCGGCGTACATCGCCTCGCGGGCGCCGCGCATCATCTCCGAGTCGCGGTTGATCTCCTCGTAGATGGCCCGCTTGGTGGCGACGTAGCCGACGAACCGGCGCAGCCACGCGGCCAGGGCCTCCCACGGCTCCAGCCCGGCGACGTCGTCGGCCGCGCGGCACAGGGCGTCGATCTCGCCCAGGTACACCGCGTCGAACAGGTCCTGGCGGGTGGGGAAGTTGCGGTACAGCGTGCCGATCCCGACCCCGGCCCGGCGGGCGATGTCCTCCAGCGACGCGGTCGAGCCGTGCTCGGCGAACGCGTCGCGGGCGGCGGCGATGAGCGCGTCGAAGTTGCGCCGCGCGTCCGCCCGCTGCGGCCGCCGCACACCGGGCTGCGTCTGCATGCATCCACCCTTTTTCGGAGGTACGCCTCCACTTTAACACCGTCGTCTACGCTGCCCGGATGGACGGGGACGCGCTGACCATGGCCGCCGGAAACGCGGCCGAGTTCTGGACCCGGGTGGCCCGGGCCCGCGGGTACGAGACCGAGGCCGCCGACGGCTGGCTGGCCATCACGGGCGATGAGCGCTACGGCACCCGGGTGCTGACGCTGCGAAAAACCGGCTTGTCCGATCGGAAAACGCAAACCGGAGAGCTCATCGAGGACGCGTTCGGCGGCGTCGACCTGACCGCACAGGGCGCCACGATGCGCCAGCTTCCGATCATGATCCGGTACCCCGGCATGCCCGTCCCCGAGCCCCGCATCCCGGTGCGCCGCGTGCACGACGCGCACGACCTGAGCACCGCCGAGCGTCTCGTCGTCGAGGACTTCTCGCTGGAGCGCTTCCAACCGTACGAGCCCGGCGTCGTCTTCCCGGCGGCCCTCCTCGACACGCTGGAGTTCTACCTCGCGGAGATCGAGCGCGAGCCGGTCGGCGCCTGCGTCGCGGTACCAGAGGAACACGTGGTCGGCGTGTACTGGGTGACGACCGGCACCGCCTTCCGCTCGCGCGGCGTCGGGCGGTCGCTGATGCACGCCCTCCTGCGCCGGTTCGACGACCGCCCCATGACGCTGACGGCCTCGAAACTGGGCCGCCCGCTGTACGAGTCGCTGGGCTTCGAGCACATCAGTCAGGCGACCTGGTGGACGGGATGACCCAGTCGGGGTAGGCCGCCGCGAACTCGCCCACGCGGTCGTCGCGGGCCGCGGCGAACAGGGTCTCGGACAGCTCGTCGAGGTTCTCGTAGTCGCGGCCGTCGCGCTGCTCGGTGTTGAACTGCCCGGCGTTCGTGCGCATCAGGGTCAGGTCGTCCGGGCCGATCGCGCGGAGGCGGACGATCCAGTCGGTGAGCGACGCCCCGTTGCCGTCGAAGGTCAGCGAGTCGCCGACCGCGCCGACCGCCCGGTTCAGCGCGATCGGGTTGGCCAGCACGCCGGCCGAGGTGATCTTCTCCGCCAGGGCGCGCAGGAGCTGCTGCTGGTGGCGCTGGCGGCCGTAGTCGCCGTCCGGGATCAGCTCGCGCTGGCGGACGTAGTCGAGGGCCTCCCAGCCGGCGAAGTGCCGGCAGCCGACGTGGTACACCTGGGCCCGCACACCCGAGATCTTCTCCGGGCGGAAGGAGGGCGGGATCAGCCGGTACGGCGGCGTCTCCCGCCCCTTCGCATCCCACCCGACGTGCACGGACGTCGTCTCCTCGTCCACGCACAGCTCGACCCCGCCGACCGCGTCGACCACCTTGCGCAGGCCGGCGAAGTCGATGATGGCACCGGCGTCGAAGACCAGCCCGGTGACCTGCTGGACGGTCCGGGCCAGCAGCTCGAAGCCGCCGAGGGCGAAGGCGGCGTTGAGCTTGTCGGTGCCGTGGCCGGGGATGGCGACCCGGGTGTCGCGGGGCAGCGAGATCAGGTACGCGCGGTCGCCCGCCTCCGTCACGTGCACGACGATCACGGTGTCGGCGCGCGCGGCCGCGCGGTCCTCCTCGGGGCGGGCGTCGAGGCCGACGAGCAGGATGTTGCGGCCCGGCTCGGCGTCGAGGCGCCCGGCGTCGGCGCTGGGCATGCCGGGGCCGCCCGACAGGCGCGGGGCGGACTGGATGTCGATCTGGCGGGGCTCCCCCGCGCGGTCGCGGCCGGTGTCGCCGAGCAGGTCGGCCTCACCGACCTGGCCGACGTAGTGCTGCCAGACCAGCATGGCGCCGAGCGCGACCGAGAGCACGACGGCGGCCGTGACGAGCCACGCCTTCACCACGGTCCCATCGGCCGTTCAGGACAAAGCTTTAGCCGTCCTTGTACCCGTACCGGTGCCGCAGCGGAACCGTGACCGCGCCCGTGAGGTACCGGTGCCGGGTCGACATGCCCGTGGTCCACTCGTCGTCGAGGCGCAGCGCGACGGGGCCCGAGTGGAAGCGCATCGGGTTGCCGGAGACCTGGTGGGTGCGCGGCACGAACACCTCGCCGCGCTCCCCGACGGGCACGGTGGCGGCCGGCACCCCGCTCAGCTCGGTGATCCGGCGCAGCGTGGCCTCGGGCTCGCGGACCAGGTCCTCGTAGCGGAACCGCAGGTACTCCAGGCCCGAGCGGCGCGCGATGCGCTCGGTCGCGAGGTTCCAGGCGGACCAGTACAGCGCCGTCGCCCCCGGGTGCATGCGCGGCATCTGGGCGTCGCCGGGCGCGTCGGGGTCGTGGCGGTGCCGCTGCCAGGAGTACGCGACCGCACGCGGGTCCCGCACGATGTGGGCCACCCGCACGTCGAGCGCCGCGGACTGCAGCAGCGCCGTGAGGTACGAGGGGAACTTGGAGGAGTCGACGATCACCTGCGCGCCGCTGACCGCGGCGACCGCGCGGTAGAGGCGCTCGAGGGTCTCGTAGTACCAGAGCAGGCGGTCGGCGTCCGGCGGGCTGGTCGGCTTGAGCAGCAGCCCCGGCAGGTGGCGGGTGCGGAAGCGGCGCGACGCGGCGTCGAGGGCCTGCGCGGTCGCGTCGTCGGGCATCCCGCCGAACGCCTCGCCGAGCACGTCGACCCAGAACCGGCAGGAGCGCAGCGGGGTGCCGCAGCTGCAGCGCCGGTTCTGCAGCAGGCCGCGCTCCCACAGGAACTTGATCTCACCCACCCCGACCAGGCCGGGGACCTGGTCGAGCAGGCTCTCGGCGAGCGTGCTGCCGCTGCGCCCCCACCCGGCCAGGTAGAGCACGCGGGTCGTCGGAGTCGGGTCGCTGCGCACCTTGCGTCCAACTGCCGACTTGTCCGCTTAGTTACGCATTTTGCCTGGTCCGGACGGGTGACGCGACCGAGGACACATGTGTTCTGCCACGTTCGACGTAGATGTCGACCACCGGTGGGCGGATGATCGGAACTCCCGTCGATGTGAGGAGCCGGTCCATGTCGGATGACACGCTGACGCGTTCCGTGGTGTTCGCCGTGGCCCTGCTGGCCCTCTTCGTCGGGCACAACCTGGGCGACCACGTGACGCAGACCGATCGGCAGGCGGGGCTCAAGGCGGGGCGCGGGGCGACCGCGTGGCGGGCGATGGCGGGGCACCTCGTCGGGTACCACGTGACCGTCTCTGTGATCTTGATCGGCACGGCGCTGGCCCTGCGCCTGCCGCTGTCCCCGCTGGGCGTCGTCGCGGGCCTGGCGTTCTCGGCGGTGACGCACGGACTGCTGGACCGGCGCTGGCCGGTGCGGGCGGTGCTCAAGGCCACCCGCTCGCCGCAGTTCGCCGAGGCCCAGAGCCCGGTGTGCGGCATGTACGTCGCGGACCAGTCCCTGCACCATCTCTGTCTGCTGGTGTCCGCGCTGATGATCGCGGCCCTTTAGAAAAAAGGCTGCAGCGGTACCGTACGTTCGCGCGTGACATGAGCATGCCGGAACCCCCGTTCAGCGAGTTCTACGGCGCCCACTTCCAGCGGATCGCCCTGCAGCTCTACGCGTATCTCGGTGACCACGCCGAGGCCCAGGACCTCGCCCAGGAGGCGTTCTGCCGGGCCCTGGAGCAGTGGCCGCGCATCTCCCGCTACGCCGACCCGGCGGGCTGGGTGCGCCGCGTCGCGTGGAACCTCGCCACGAGCCGGCTGCGGCGGCTGCGCACCGCGCTGGGCTTCCTCGCCCGGCAGCGCGAGCAGCACGTCGACGGCCCGACGCCGGACCGGGTGGCGCTGGTGGCGGCGCTCGGCACACTGCCGGCGGCCCAGCGGCGCGCGCTCGTGCTGCACCACCTCGGCGGGCTCGGGGTGGCCGAGATCGCCGAGCAGGAGGGTGTCGCCGAGGGCACCGTGCGCTCCTGGCTGACGCGCGGCCGGGCCAAGGTCAAATCCCAGCTCACGGCGGAGGTGCGGCATGTCTGAGCAGACGGTGGAGGACGAGTTCGCGCGGTTCGCGCAGGACTGGGCGGGGACGTTCCGGCCGGTGCCGGTCGAGGCGATGGGCACCTGGCGGCGGGCCCGGCGGCGCGGGCTGCTGTGGCTGGGCGGGCTGGGGGCGGCGATCGTGGCCGCGCTGGCGGTCAACGCGCTGCAGCCCGCCGCCGCGCCCGAGCACCCGCCGATCGCCGACCGGGTGGTCCGGCTGGAGGGCGCCCGGGGCACGATGGCGGTCCGGTTCGTGGATCGCGACCACGGCTGGGTGCTGTTCGACGACTGCAACCTCGGCACCGGCTGCACGCGCACGATGGGCCGCACCACCGACGCCGGACTGACCTGGACGCCGGTCGCGCTGCCGCCGGACCTGCCCACCGTCGGCCACGCCGGGTTGCTGGTGCAGGGCCAGAACTCGTTCCTCATCGGCACCAGCGACCCCTACATCGCCTGGTGGTCGACGGAGGACGGCGGCCGCACGTACCGGCAGCTGCCCCCGGAGACCGTCGCCGGCGTCCCCGACGTCGCGGTGGAGCGGCTCGGCGGCGGGCCGCCGCGGACCCCGTGGCGGCTGACCCCGGGCAACCTCGAGACGACCGTGGCGTACTCCCCGGACGGCGGGGCGACCTGGCGGGACCTGCAGCCCCGGATCGGCCCGGGGGCCGTGCTGCGGATCGGGCCGGACGGCGAGGCCTGGGCGATCGCGGGGCAGCCGACCCGGGTGTGGCGGCTGACCCCGGACGGCCCGGCCGCGCTGGAGGACCTGCCGATCACCGTCGACGCGGGCACGATCAGCCCGATCGGCGACGGCGGGCTGATCGTCCTCGTGCCGGGCAAGGGCATCGGCGTGCTGCGGGCCGGGGCGTTCACCCCGCTGCCCGCCCCGCTGACCGACGCGATGCTGGTGGGCCCGCTGGACGACGGGACGGTCGTGCTGATGACGGGCGACGGCACCGTCGTCGCCGGCAACGGGCGCGAGCCGTGGGTGCGCTACGTCCGGCCGTGAGCGGGGCCACAATTGAACACGTTCAAGGAAGGCGCTACCGTCATGTTGAACACGTTCAACAGACGGGAGGCCGGACATGGACGTGGAACTCTTCAAACCGGTCACGTACCTGGTGTACCTGGCGGTCAGCGTGGTGCTGACCATCTGGGTCGCCCGCACGCTGTTCAAGAACGGCCAGGTGTTCCTCGACGACGCATTCGCCGACGAGCGCCTGGCCGAGTCGGTCAACCACCTGCTGGTGGTCGGCTTCTACCTGCTCAACCTGGGGTACATCGCGATCGCGCTGAAGATCAGCGACCGGATCACCACCGGCAGCGCGGCGATCGAGGCCCTGGCCTGGAAGCTGGGCCTGGTGCTGCTGGTCCTCGGCGGCGTGCACTTCTTCAACCTGTACGTCCTGAGCCGCTTCCGCCGCCGCCGGCTGCTCGACCAGGCCGCGCCGCCGATCGAGCCGACCCGCACGATGCCGCCGCTCATGCAGCCGGTCCCGGTCCCGCCGATGCCGCCGATGCCGCCCGTTCCGCCGCGCCGCCCCGGCGCCGTGCCGCCACCCCAATGATCACTCGGCTCACCGTGCTCTACGACGCGGGCTGCGGACTGTGCCGCACGGCACGGTCCTGGCTCGCCGGGAGGGCCCAGATCGTCCCGCTGGAGTTCGTCGCGGCGGGCTCCGACGAGGCGCGCCGCCGGTATCCGGCGCTCGATCCGGCAGAGACCCTGGCCGACATCACCGTGGTCGCCGACGACGGCGGCGTGTACACCGGGGATGCGGCCTGGCTGGTCTGCCTGTGGGCGCTGGACGGCTATCGGGGGCTGGCGGCGCGCCTCGCCCAACCGCACCTTCGCCCGCTCGCCCGGCGGGTCGCCCAGTCGGCCGGACGGCTGCGCACCACCGACGCTGGATATGGTCAGGACTGTGGCGAAACCTGCAGCACCTGAGTCCGGCCGGGGCGAAGCGACCAAGCGGCTCATCGTCGACACGGCGGTGCGGCTGTTCCGCGACCAGGGGTACGACAAGACCACCATGCGCGGCATCGCCCAGGAGGCCGGCATCTCGGTCGGCAACGCCTACTACTACTTCCCCTCCAAGGATCACCTGGTGCAGCAGTTCTACGCCACGGTCCAGGAGGACACCGCGGCCGCCGTCGAACCCCTGCTGGCCAAGCCGGGCCCGTTCGACGAGCGGCTGCGGGTCGCGCTGACCGGGATGCTCGACACCATGGCGCCGTACCACGCGTTCGCCGGCAAGTTCATCAAGACCGCCGTGGAGCCGGGGTCGCCGCTGAGCCCGTTCAGCGCCGAGTCCGCCCCGGCCCGCGAGCGGTCGATCGCGGTGCTGCGCGACGTCGTCGAGGGCTCCACCAGCAAGATCGAGGCTGAGCTGCGGCCCGACCTGCCCGAGCTGTTGTGGCTGGCCCAGATGGGGATCACCCTCTACTGGGTGCACGACCGCTCACCCGATCAGGCGAAAACCCGGCTGCTGATCGACCGCGCGGTTCCCTTGATCGACCGGCTCGTCGCATTGGCTCGCATGCCCGGCCTGAAGTCGCTGAACCGCGAGGCGCTGAAGTTGTACCGCCTGCTTCGTTAACGGCTCGCCGTAGTCATTCGGTAACCATTTGTTCAACGACAGCGTTCGCCGATCCCGGAATCCCGGGGTAGCGTCGGCTCCCATGGCGACCTTGCAGGGCACCCGCACGGCCGCCGACCACGACGCGGTCATAGCCGAGATCGAGCAGGCCGAGGGCTACATCGCATCGATCTGCTTCAAGACCGGACCACCCGCGGCGGTCGGTGTCGAACTCGAGTTCACGGTTCATCAGTGCGACGATCCCGCGGTACCGCTGGATCCGTCCCGGCTCTGTCAGGCCCTCGGCGATCATGCGCCGCCGACCCTGCGGGCCGACTCCCCGGCGCTCCCGCTGCGCCATGGCGGCGCCGTCACCCTCGAACCCGGCGGCCAGGTGGAGATCTCCAGCCGCCCGTTCGCCTCCCTCACCGAGCTGCACACGGCCGTCGGCGCCGAGATCGAGCAGCTCACCGCCCTCCTGGCGGGCGCCGGACTGGTCCTGGGCGACACCGGCGCCGACCCGCACCGCCCCCCGCGGCGGTTGCTCTCCACCCCCCGGTACGACGCGATGGAGGCCGCCTTCGAGCGGCGGGGCGTGGCCGGAAAAATCATGATGTGCTCGACGGCGGGCCTGCAGGTCTGCCTCGACCCCGGCCCCGAGGGCGAGCTCGCCGAGCGCTGGGCCGCGGTCAACGCGCTGGGCCCGCCGCTGCTGGCGCTGTTCGCCAACTCCGGCCGGTTCGCCGGCGTGGACACCGGCTGGGCCTCGGCCCGGCAGCGGGCCTGGCGGGGCATCGACCCGTCCCGGACCCGGCAGGTCGGCACCGGCGGGGAGCCCTCGGCCGACTGGGCCGACTACGCGCTGCACGCCAAGCTGCTGTGCGTCCGGCGCGCCGACGGGGCCTGGAACGCCCCGGCCGGGGTGACGTTCGCGGACTGGATCCGCGGCGCACTGGACACGAGGCCGACGTACGCCGACCTCGACTATCACCTCAGCACCCTCTTCCCGCCGGTCCGCCCGCGCGGGTACCTGGAGATCCGCTACCTCGACACCCAGCCCGGGCGCGCCTGGTTCGCACCCGCGGCGCTGCTGCACGCTCTGCTCGCCGACCCCGGCACCGTGTCGCGGGTCCTCGAGCTGTGCGAGCCGGCCGCCGAGCGCTGGGTGGAGGCGGCCCGCGACGGGATGGGGGATCCGGTCCTCGCCCGGGCCGCCCGGGCCGTGCGCGAGCTCGCCCTGGCGCGGCTGGACCTGCCGCCGGACATCATCGCGGACGTCGTCGAAGGGAGTACACGCAATGGCTGACCTGCGGGATCGTGTCGCGCGGGAGCTCGGGCGCAGCCGGGAGCGCTCCACCGGGCTGACCGAGGCGGTGGACGAGGACGACCTGGTGCGCCAGCACTCGCCGCTCATGTCGCCGCTGGTGTGGGACCTCGCCCACATCGGCAACCAGGAGGAGCTGTGGCTGGTGCGCGACGTCGGCGGCCGGGAGCCGGTGCGGGCCGACATCGACCACCTCTACGACGCCTTCAAGCACGCCCGCAAGGACCGCCCGGCGCTGCCCCTGCTCGGGCCGAAGGAGGCGCGGGCCTACGTGGCGACCGTCCGCGACAAGGCGCTCGACGTGCTGGAACGGGTACACCTGGAGGGAAGGCGGCTGACCGAGGACGGCTTCGCCTTCGGGATGATCGTGCAGCACGAGCAGCAGCACGACGAGACCATGCTCGCCACGCACCAGCTGCGCACCGGCGATCCGGTGCTGTCCGCGCCGCCGCCCCCGCCCGCCTCGGTCGAGGTGCGCGGCGAGGTGCTGGTGCCGGGCGGGCCGTTCACCATGGGCACGTCGACCGAGGCGTGGGCGCTGGACAACGAGCGGCCCGCGCACACCGTCGACGTGCCGGCGTTCTGCATCGACGCGGGGCCGGTCACCAACGGGCAGTACGCCGCGTTCCTCGACGAGACCGGCGCCACTCCCCCGCTGCACTGGCGGGCCGACCCCGGCGGCTGGCTCGCCACCGACTTCGGCCGGACCGCGCCGATCGTCCCCGACGCGCCGGTCGTGCACGTGTCGTTCCACGAGGCCAGGGCCTACGCGGCGTGGGCCGGGCGGCGGCTGCCGACCGAGGCCGAGTGGGAGAAGGCGGCCCGCTGGGACCCCGCGAGCGGCCGGTCGCGGCGGTACCCGTGGGGCGACGAGGACCCCGGCCCGCAGCACGCCAACCTGGGCCAGCGGCACCTCGCCCCGGCGCCGCTCGGGGCGTACCCGGCGGGCGCCTCGCCGCTCGGCGTGCACCAGCTCATCGGCGACGTGTGGGAGTGGGTCGACAGCGACTTCAGCGCCTACCCGGGCTTCACCGCGTTCCCGTACCGCGAGTACTCCGAGGTCTTCTTCGGCCCGGACTACAAGGTGCTGCGCGGCGGCTCGTTCGGCACCGACGCCGCCGCCTGCCGGGGCACGTTCCGCAACTGGGACTACCCGGTCCGGCGGCAGATCTTCAGCGGCTTCCGCACCGCGCGCTCGCTGACCCCCGCGGAGCTCGCCTAGTGTGTCGCCACCTGGCGTACCTGGGGCCGCCGATCGCCCTGGCCGAGCTGCTGTTCACGCCGCCGCACTCGCTGTCCCACCAGTCCTGGGCACCCCGGGACATGCGGGGCGGCGGCACCATCAACGCCGACGGCTTCGGCCTCGCCTGGTTTCAGGACGACGCTTCGGTACTGCGTGTGCGCCGCGCCGTTCCACTGTGGACCGATGCCGGGCTGCCGGCCCTCGCCGCCTCGCTGCGGTCGGGCGCCGTCCTGGCCGCGGTCCGCTCGGCCACCGTCGGCATGCCGGTCACCGAGACGGCGGCCGCGCCGTTCACCGAGGACCGCTGGCTGTTCAGCCACAACGGCAAGGTGACCGGCTGGCCGGACAGCGTGGCCGACCTCGCCGCCGCGCTGCCGGTGCGCGACCTGCTCACCCTCGACGCCCCGACCGACAGCGCCCTGCTGTGGGCGCTGGTGCGGGCGAGGCTCCGCGCCGGGTCCACGGTGGACGGTGCCCTCGCGGCGGTCGTGCCGGCCGTCGCGCGGGCCGCCCCCGGCTCCCGGCTCAACCTCCTGCTCACCGACGGCGCGACGATCGCGGCCACCGCGGCCGGGCACTCGCTGTCCTACCTGCTCACCCCGCCGGGCGTGCTCGTCGCCTCCGAGCCGCTCGACGACGATCCCGGCTGGATCCCCGTCCCCGACCACTCACTGCTCGTCGCGACCCCGACCGCCGCGACGGTCACAGCGTTGGAAGGTGCTCCCCAGTGACTCTTCAGGAACTCGACCTCGACGTGTACCTCACGCCCGAGGACCTGGCCGCCGGCCTGCGCACCGACGCCCGCACCGGGCTGAGTGCGAGCCCGAAGTGGCTGCCCCCGAAGTACTTCTACGACGCCCGCGGCAGCGAGCTGTTCGAGGAGATCACGCGGCTGCCGGAGTACTACCCGACGCGCGCCGAGCGCTCGATCCTCGCCGAACGCGCGCCGGCGATCGCCCGGATCACCGGCGCCAAGACGCTCATCGAGCTCGGCTCGGGCTCCTCGGAGAAGACCCGCCTGCTGCTGGACGCCCTGCGCGAGCACGGCACGCTCGGCTCCTTCACCCCGCTGGACGTCTCCGAGTCGGCCCTGCGCCACGCCCTGGCCGACCTGCACCGCGAGTACCCGGACCTGCACCTGCACGGCATCGTCGCGGACTTCGTGCACCACCTCGAGGTGCTGCCGGAGTCCGGGACCCGCCTGGTCGCGTTCCTGGGCGGCACGATCGGCAACTTCACCCCGGCGGAGCGGGCCCCGTTCCTGGCCGCGTTGCGCGACCGCCTGGCCCCCGGCGAGTTCCTGCTGCTGGGCGCCGACCTGGTGAAGTCCCCGGCGGTCCTGATCCCCGCATACGCGGACGCCGCGGGGGTGACGGCCGAGTTCAACCGCAACGTCCTGCGGGTGCTCAACCGCGAGCTGGGCGCCGACTTCGACCCGTCCCGGTTCGCGCACGTCGCCCTGTGGGACGAGGCCAACGAGTGGATCGAGATGCGGCTGCGGTCGGTGGTGGCGCAGACGGTACGGCTGGAGGCCCTCGACCTGGACCTCACCTTCGGCCGCGGCGAGGAACTGCGGACCGAGGTCTCGGCCAAGTTCCGCCGGGACGGCCTGACGGCGGAGCTGGCCGCGGCCGGCTTCGCGGTGCGCGACTGGTGGACGGACCGGGAGGACCGGTTCGCGCTTACCTTGGCCGCCGCTGTCTGATTGGACGTTTTTGGGCCGGAAATGTCGGGCGCTGGCGCGCCCGACATTTCCGACATTTCGTATATGCCCGGTTTCTCGCCGCCCGCCGCCTGATTTCGCTGTTTCAGCGGCACGTCAGGGGCGTGGGGCAGGGTGTCGATCGGCAGTTTCTGCGATCGGAGAGGTGGAAGATCATGCTCAGCCCCTGGGCCGGCCCGACCCGTTGACCCTGGAACGCCCCGCCGTCCTTTTTGGAGGCGGGGCTTTTATCGGGCTTCCGCCGCCCGCAGGCGGAGGCGCTTGGCGGCCGCGGCGGCGTTGCGGCGCTGACGCTCCGCATCGGCGGCCAGGGCGGCGGCGCCGTTCTCGGTGAGCCGGTAGTAGCGCCGGTGCCGGCCGTCGACGACCTCGGAGCCCTCCGGCGCGACGAGCCCCTCGGCGGTGAGGCGGTCCAGCGCGGCGTACAGCGTTCCGGCCGGCAGGACCACGCGGCCGCCGGAGAGTTCGGAGACCTCCTGGATCACGGCGTACCCATGCATCGGCCGCACCGCGAGGGCGGTCAGGATGAGGAACGTCGGCTCCCGCATCGGGGTCATGCCGCTCTTTATACGTTGCTTTGCCCCGATCAGGACGCGCGGTGCCGGGCCCTTCCGGCCGACGGATTCATCACATCGGCCCCGCGACCGCGGGTCTGGCGCGGAATGTGACCACTCGGCTGCGCGGCGTGCTTCGCCGGCTCTCCGTGCCCGTGCGGCGCGAACGCCGGCCGCGCCCGCTCCACCACGAAGCGTGACTGCTCGTCAATCGGCCCGGTGGCCGTGGTCAGCGGGGCCGCGTTCGTGATCTCGGCCGACTCCGCCACGTAGCCGGACCACGACGCCCGGTCGAGCGCGCCGATCGGCGCCCCGTGACCGCTTCGCCCCGCTTGCGTGACCTGCAGCGCGTGACCAGTTTGCGACGCATGACCATTTTGCGACGCGGCCGGGTAGGCGGCGTGCACGGTGGCGTACGCCAGGGGGGCCTGCCGCTGTTGTGCGGCGTACGCCGCCGGGAGGTGCGGCTGGAACGACGCGTCGCCGAACTGCCGCGCGGCCGCCGGGTGCGTGCGCAGCAGCGGCGTGCGGGCCGGGCGGGTCAGGGCGCTGCGAAGGGCGCCGATGCCGCCCCGGATCAGCAGGAGCAGCGGGGCCAGCATCACGAGGGCGTTGACGTAGACGAACCCGCCGAGCAGCAGAACCTTGCCGGCCCAGGCCGCCATCGCGGTGCCGAGCACGAGGCAGACCACCCGGTACAGCGGGGTGTTCCCCGGCAGGAAGGCCGCGCCGAAGACGGCCAGGCCGCCGACGAGGTACGCCAGGAGCATCGCCTCCCCGCGCATGCCACCGATGCTGAACAGCGCCTCGCCCACCCGTACTTCCTCCCTGCGCGCAACCGACCTGCAACCACGGTAGGCGAGCGATCATGCGCGCACTGTCATGAGATCGGACGGACCGGCCGCACCACGGGAGGACGCCACCGAACCCCCGGGGTGCGAACCGGGTGCACACAATTTGGCGCGTGGTGCCATCGGGAACGGCCACGGGACATGATCCGCGCCGACGCCCACCCGGACTGAGCGACAACCGCACGGGCCCGAGCCGCTCCGACCCCGGCACGCACTCGCCGCGATCGCGTCGACAACGCCACGCGGGCGGGTGACGACGGCGACGGATGGCCGGGACGCGGTCACGGGCGGCGGGCTTGCCGGGGCGCGATCCCGGGGCGGCCTGTGCGCTGGTGGGGTGACGCCGATCTCGGGGCGGGCGGTTGCCTCAGGTCGGAAATCTGTCCGGCGACACACACGGGCGAGGGGTGTGCGTGGTGGCGAGATCCTTCGGGTACACAATATTGCATGACCGCCGCGCCCCCCGTCGTTGCCGATCGTTATCGTCTGCTCGAGCCGCTTGGTGTCGGGGGCATGGGGCGGGTGTGGCGCGCCCGGGACGAGACGTTGCATCGGGACGTTGCGGTCAAGCAGATTGTGCTGCCCCCGGAGTTGCTGGACAGCGCCCGGGACGTGGCGATGGAGCGGACGCTGCGCGAGGCGCGGGCGGCGGCGCGGCTGAGCCATCCCAACGTGGTGCGGGTCTACGACGTGCTGGCGGCGGAGGGGCAGCCGTGGCTCGTCATGGAGTACGTGCGGTCGCGGTCGCTCGATCAGGTCATCCGCGAGGACGGGCCGCTGCCGCCGCGGCGGGTGGCGGAGATCGGGCTGGCGGTGCTCGACGCGCTGCGGGCCGCGCACCGGGCCGGGGTCGACCACCGGGACATCAAGCCGGGCAACGTGCTGCTCGCCGAGGACGGGCGCGTGGTGCTCACCGACTTCGGCATCGCCCGGGTCGAGGGTGAGGGGCACGTCACGCGGACCGGGCTCGTGCTCGGCTCGCCCGAGTTCATCGCGCCCGAGCGGGCCCGCGAGGGGATCGCCGGGCCGGCCGGTGATCTGTGGTCCCTGGGCGCCACCCTGTACGCGGCGGTCGAGGGCCGCTCCCCGTTCGGCCGCGGTTCCGCCATGGAGACGCTGTCCGCGCTCGCGTCCGAGGAGGCCGACCCGCCGCAGCGGGCGGGGGCGCTGACGCCGGCGCTGCGGGCGCTGCTGCGCAAGGATCCCAAGGCCCGCGCGGACTTCGCGCAGACCGACGAGCTGCTGCGGCGGGCGCTGCTGCGGCCGGAGCAGGCGAAGAAGAAGCGCTCCTGGCTCGGCGGCTGGGGGCGTACCGAGCAGGCGGCGCCCGCCGTCCCCGCGCAGCGCACCCCGACCCGGCCCGAGCGCCCGATCCGGCCGATTCCCGCCATCCCGCCGGTCGTCGCCCCACCCGCGGCGGGCTCCGTCTACTCGGGGGCGTCCGCGGTGCGGGGCAAGGCCGTCGTGCCGCCGCCCGCCGCCGCGCCGGCCCAGGCAGAGCGACCGGTTGATACCGCCGTTTCCGATAAATCGGGCGTGATTGAGGGCCCGGTCTTCGGCACGGCGGCCGCGGACGAGATCGAGGACGAGGTCGAGACGCCGGCCGCGACGGCACCCGCGGACGTCGAGACGCCGGCCGCAACAGCACCCGCAGACGTCGAGACGCCGGCCGCAACAGCACCCGCAGACGTCGAGACGCCGGTCGAGACGCCGGTCGCGGCAAACGCGAACGTGAAGACGGCGGACGGAAACGAGACGCCGGTCGGGAACGAGACGGCGGCCACGAACGACACGGCGGTCGGGAGCGAGACGGCCGCCGCGAGCGAGACGGCGGCCGAAGAGCCCGCGACGGCGGCGCCGGCCACGGAGACGGAGTCCGCCACGTGGACCCCGCGCGAGACCGCGGAACCCGAGGCGCCGGCGAAGGCCGAACCCGAGACCGCCACCGAGACCGCCACCGAGGAAGAACCCGCGGAAGAACCCGAGACCAAGGTCGAGCCGCTCGCCCCGGTCGCGGTGCAGCGGGGGGCCGAGCCGGTCGCCGCGGTGCGGGAGCAGCCCAAGGCCGACACAGCGCCGCAGACCAGGATCGAAGCGCGGTCCGAACCGCGGTCGCACACGCGCGTGGCCGGGTCCGTGGCGCCCGTGGTTGCGCCGCCGAAGAGGACGCAGGACGAGAAGCGGCGGCGGGGCATCCTGATCGGCAGCGTCGCCGCCGTGGTGGTGGCGGCGCTGCTGGTGTGGTTCGCGGTGAGTACCGATGACGATGGCAACGGCGACAAGCAGGCCACCGGCACCAATCAGACCACCGCCGCCGGCGCCGCCCCCGCGCCCAGCGCCGCGGCGACGTCGCAGGCCGGTGGTGGCGCCGCTCCGACGACCGGCGCGCCCAGCAACCCGCCCGCCACCAGCTCCACGCCGCAGAAGGTGAACACCGCCTCCGGCACGCTGCCGCCGCTGCCGGCGGGGTGGATCGACTATCACGACGAGACGGGCTTCTCGGTGTACATGCCGGCCGGCTGGAAGAAGTCGTTCGACGGCCCGCGGATCTACTTCCGGGGCAACGGGCGCACGCTCGGCATCGACCAGACCAACGACCCGCAGCCGGACCCGGTCGCCGACTGGAAGGCGCAGGAGAAGGACCGCGGCGGCAGCTACTACAAGAACTACACGGGCCTGGGCATCCGCAAGGTCGACAACTACTTCGTCGCCGCCGCCGACTGGGAGTTCACCTACAGCAACGGGCCGCAGCACGTGAACAACCGGGGCATCGTGACGTCGGACCACCAGGCGTACGGGATCTGGTGGTCGACCTCCGAGAGCGACTGGAGCGGCGCCCGCGGCGACCTCGACATCATCTTCGCGAGCTTCCGCCCGAAGCCGTGACGACGCTACGGCTGCCCTCGGGTCGCGAGATCCGGGGGCGGGCCCTCAAGGAAACGGCCGACCCGCCGGACTTCGGCCTGTATCTGCTCGGCCGGGAGCCCGCGATGCGGTGGCCCTCGATCTGGCTGCGCTGGCCGGACTTCTGGCTGCCCACCGACCGTACAAGAGCGAGACAAGCGTTTCAGGAAACACTGGACAGAGCCGAACACGAGCGGGTCGAGGTCGCGTGCCTGGGCGGGCGCGGGCGCACCGGCACCGCGCTGGCCTGCATCGCGGTCCTCGACGGCGTCCCGGCGGACGAGGCCGTGGCCTACGTCCGCCGGCACTACCACCCGCACGCGGTGGAGACCCCGTGGCAGCGGCGCTACGTGCGGACCTTCGGCTCGAGGCCCTGAGCAGCGCCGCCCGCGAGAGCGATGACCTTCAGTTCGCGGCCTTGAGCAGCGCCGCCATGGCGTCCGGGCCGAACGCGTCGCCCGCGAAGGCGGCGATCCGGTTCAGCGGCATGTTGGCCATGAGCGAGAACATCTCCGGGTCGGCCGCGGTCGCCGCCATCGCCCCGCCGCCCGCCGCGGCCACCGCCGCGAAGGTCTCGGTCAGCGCGGCGGCGCCGCGCGGGTCGGCGAACCACTCGGCCATCGTCGACTCCGCCGTCAGCTCGCGGCGCTCGTCGTCGCCGGCCACCGTGACGGTCGCGGTCGCGCGCAGGTCGCGGGAGGAGGAGCCGACGGCCACCGTGTACTCCCCGGCCTCGACGACCCACCGCCCGAGCTCGACGTCCCAGTAGGCCAGGTCGCCCGCCTCGACGCGGAGCACCACCTCGGCGGACTCGCCGGCCGCGAGCGGTACCGACGCGAAGGCCTTCAGCTCGCGGGGCGCGCGGCGCACCCGGGAGGCGCCGAGCGAGGTGTAGACCTGCACGACCTCGCGGCCGTCGCGGGCGCCGGTGTTCGCCACGGTGACGCGGACCTCGAGGCCGCCGTCCACATCGGACACCGCGAGGCCGGAGTAGGCGAACGTGGTGTAGGACAGGCCGAAGCCGAACGGGTAGGCGACGTCCTGCTCGCGGGCGTCGAAGCCGCGGTACCCGACGTGCACGCCCTCGCCGTAGCGCACGTGCCCCTGCTCGCCCGGGAAGTCCAGGTGCGAGGGGTGGTCGGCGAGGCGCAGCGGGATCGTCTCGGCGAGCCGGCCGGACGGGTTGACCACGCCGAACAGCACGTCGGCGAGGGCCGCGCCGCCGGCCTGGCCGAGCAGCCAGCCCTCGACGAGCGCGGGCACGGCCGCGTCCCACGGCGCGGTGCGCACGACGGCGCCGTTGGACAGCACGACGACGGTGCGCGGGTTGGCCGCCGCGACCCGCTCGATCAGCGCCAGGTGCGCGGCCGGCAGGTCCAGGCTGGTGCGGTCCGAGCCCTCGGTCTCGCCCTCGGAGCCGGCGAACACGATCGCCACGGACGCCTCGCGGGCCAGCGCCACGGCCGCCTCGACGTCGTCATAGCCCGGCGCGAAGCTGACCTGGCCGCCGGCGAGGGCGGTGATCGCGTCCAGCGCGCTGTCCAGCCGCGTGGGGTTGATGAGCGAGGAGCCGCCGCCCTGGTACCGCGGTGTGCGCGCCTGCTCCCCCAGCACCGCGATCGACGGGGTGCCGGCGGCGAGCGGCAGCAGGTCGCCCTCGTTCTTGAGCAGCACGACGGCGCGGCTCGCGACCTCGCGGGCGAGCGCGTGGTGGGCGTCGGCGTCGTACGTCGCCCCGGGCCTCGCCGCCGCCAGCGCGCTGCGCACCAGGGACTCGACCCGCCCCGCGGCGGTGGACAGCGCGGCGGCGGGCAGCGCACCCTCCCGTACCGCCGCAGCCAGGGCCTTGTCGCCCGCCGGATCGGGACCGGGCATGGTCAGGTCCAGCCCCGCGCGGACCGCCTCGACCCGGTCCACGACCGCGCCCCAGTCGGAGACGACCAGGCCCTCGTAGCCCCACTCGTCGCGCAGCACCTCGGTCAGCAGCCAGTGGTGCTGGCTGGCGTAGGTGCCGTTGATCCGGTTGTACGAGCACATCACCGTCCACGGCCGCGCGACCTGCACGACCCGCTGGAACGCGCGCAGGTACAGCTCCCGCAGCGTGCGCTCGTCGACGTCGGCGCTGACCCGCATGCGGTCGGTCTCCTGGCTGTTGATCGCGAAGTGCTTGAGCGAGGCGCCGACCCCGCCGCCCTGCAGGCCCGCGACCCACTCGGTGGCCAGGGCGCCGGTGAGGATCGGGTCCTCGGACAGGTACTCGAAGTTGCGCCCGCCCAGCGGCGTGCGCTTGAGGTTGATGCCGGGGCCGAGCAGCACGGCCACGTCCATCGCCAGGCACTCCTCGGCCAGGGCGGCGCCGACCCGCCTGGCCAGCGCCGGGTCCCAGGTGGAGCCGAGCGCCACGGCGGGCGGGAAACAGGTGGCGGGCTCGCTGTCGAGCAGCCCGTGCCCCTCGCCCTCGACCTGCTTGCGCACGCCGTGCGGGCCGTCGGTGACCATGATCGCCGGCACGTCCGCGACGGCCTCGGTGTGCCAGAAGTCGGCGCCGCTGGTGAGTGCGGCCTGCTGCTCGATCTCCATGTCCGGCCCCTTACTGAGTACCTAGTAAGTAGTAACTAACGCGTAACATAGCTCCGTGGGAGACGGCGCGACAAGGGTTGGGTGACACGGATGGCACGGCGCGAGCGCTCGCGGTTGCCGGCCGAGCAGCGGCGCGGCCAGATCCTCGCGGCGGCGACCGCACTGGTCGCCGAGCGCGGCTTCTGGGGCCTGTCCATGCAGGACGTGGCCGACGCGTGCGGGCTGACCGTGCCGGGGCTGCTGCACCACGTCGGGTCCAAGGACGGCCTGCTCGTCGCCGTGCTGGAGCACCGCGACGAGGAGGACCGCCGCGCGCTGGGCGAGCCGGTGCCGGGCGACCTGCGGGAGCTGTGCGCCGCGCTGGTGCGCCGCAACGCCGGGCAGCCGGAGATCGTGCGGCTGTTCGCGGTGCTGGCCGCGGAGTCCCTGGCCCCGGAGCATCCCGCGCACGACTACTTCGCCGAGCGGCAGCGCAAGGTCCTGGGGGCGTTCGCGGACCTGGCTGAGCCGGCACTGGCCCGGCAGATCATGGCGACCATGGACGGGCTGCAGCTGCAGTGGCTGCGCGACCAGGCCGGGACCGATCTCGTGGCTATGTGGGAGGAGGCGGCGCGGCGGCTGTTCGCCGGGCGATCGGGGTGAACAGCGCGGCCAGCGCCGTGAGCGTGACGGCGGCGCCGGCGATGGACAGCGTCAGCGGTACCCCGAAATGCTTCGCCGAGAACGTCAGCGCCGCGTCGCCGGCCGGGGCGAGCACGAGCTGCAGCGTCCAGAACGCCGCCGTGACCCGGCCCAGCAGGTGCCCCGGCGTGACCTCCTGGCGCAGCGACACCGAGGAGATGCCGGCGATCCCGGTGCACAGGGTCACCGCGGCCGCGAGGACGGCGACGAGGGGCACGTTGTCCGCCAGCCCGATCCCGGCCACGACCAGCCCGGCGAGGGAGAACGCGCCGATCCAGGTAGCCCCGAACCCGGCCCGGCGGCGCAGCGGGGCGACCGCGGCGGCGGCGAACGTGCTGCCGAGCACCCCGGCCGTCAGCACCAGGCCGATGATCGCGTCGGGCTGGCCGAGCCCGGCCATCAGGTGGTACACGATGACGTCGTTGAGGCTCGAGGTGAAGAAGATCAGCACGGCGAGCAGCACGGTCAGGGGCAGCATGACCGGGTGGCGGCGGATGAAGCGGACCCCGGCGCCGAGCCCGCGCTCGGTGCCCGCGGTGCCCGGCCCGCGCAGCTTGACCAGGTAGATGCCGGCCGCGGAGAGCGCGAAGGAGATCGCGTCGAGGCCGATGGCGTAGACCGGGCCGGCGCCCTGGGAGACGAGGCCGGCGACCGCGGGGCCGGCCAGGTAGGCGACGGAGTAGGCGCCGTACAGCAGCCCGTTCGCCTCGGCGATCCGGTCCGGCGGCGCCAGCGCGGGGACCACCGCGACGTAGGTGACCTGGAAGATCATCGAGAACACCGCGGCGGCGGGCAGCACGACGTACAACAGCCACGGCTGCGGACCGGCGAGCCAGGCGAGCGGGATGACCCCGAGCAGCGCGAACCGGGCGAGGTCGCACCGGCGCAGGATGCGGCGGCGGTCGAAGCGGTCCGCGATGACGCCGGCGAAGACCCCGGTGACCAGCGTGGCCACCGCCGACAGGGCGCGGATCCAGCCCAGGTCGGTGATCGAGACCGAGCCGGTGCGCATGAGCAGCGGGACGGCGGCGAACGTGCAGGCGTCGCCGAACGCGGAGAGGGTCTGGACGCCGAGGAAGACCGCGAAGTTCCGGTCCCGCCAGAGCGCGGTCAAGACCGCAGCAGGGACAGGATCGCGTGCCGCGGCAGGTCGATCAGCCGCGCGTCGAGGAAGTCGTCCCGGCCGATCAGCTCGGCGGCCCGCGCCTGGGCGGCGGCCCTGCTCAGCGCGGGGTCGGCGCGGATCAGCGCGTCGCGCAGCACGTTGCCGATCTTGCCATGGACGTGCGTGAGCAGCCAGCCCGCGACGCCGTCGTCCGGGCGCAGGGTGGCTTCCACGGTCGCCTGTCTCGGTCCGGGTGTACTGCGCAGCAGCCGCAATTCGTACTTCCCGCCCACCAGGGCCCGGAGCGCGGCCTGGGACTGCTCGTCGCGCAGGTCGGGGTGGTTGTTGGGGACCAGCAGCGCGACCTTGGCGACGTTGAGCGCGAGCAGCACCCGGGCCAGCCACGGGCCGGGGTCGCCGGTGAGGTCCACGGTCAGCTCGTCCGCCTTCACCGGCCCGCCGCCGAGAATGCGCGCGGGACCCTTGGCGGCATCCGGCTTCGGGGTGTCGGCTTCGAGGGACTGCTCGCCGTGGGTGTAGATGTTGGCCGAGCCGGCGAGGGCGTTGAGCCGGCGGTCGAGGACCTGCCAGGTGGAGGCGGTCGGGCGGCAGACGTAGAGATCGCTGGCGCTGCCGACGGCCTGGGCGCCGTGGTACCGGTTGAACGCCGGCAGCATCGCCTCGATCACGAGGTCCAGGTCGAGCACGGCGCGCTGGACCTTGAGCCCGAGCGCGGGGGTGAGCGGGCTGAAGCCGTAGGCCATCACGAGCCGGCCGTTGGCCCGGTCCCGCAGCGCCTGGGCGCCCCGGCCGAGGAACAGCTGGACGCCCTCCGGGGTGTACGGCGGGTCGGTGAAGATCACGTCGCCGCTCCCCGCGACCGCCGGGGGCAGGCCGAAGCGCAGGTCGGCGTGGTAGCAGGCGATCCCGGCGCCCTGCGCGTCGATGTAGGCCAGCAGCCGCTCGTCGACGTCGACGACGGTGATCTTCGCGTCCGGGCAGGCCTTCGCCACGGCGAGCGAGGTCAGGTCGTGGTCGCCGACGCACACCAGCCGGGCGCCGGCCAGGTCGTAGGTGCTGGCCAGCCACTGCGCGCGCCGCTCGGCGGTCCCGGCGGTGGCGGAGACGTGGTCGAGGGCGCGGTCGGCCTTGGGCGCGTTCGCGATCAAGGCCGCCATCCCCGGTACCGCCGGCACGCCGGGCAGGGCGGCGAGGGCGAAGCGGTCGCGGTACACCGGGACGACCGAGGGATCGAGGAGGACCGTGCCGCCCTCGGTGCGCAGGTCCGCACCGGCCGCGCGCAGGAGCGCCTCGGCGGTGCGGCGGGGGGCGGCGTGGGCCCGGACGAGATCGTCGAGGGTCGTCGGACCGGCGGCCAGGGTGGCGATCATCTCCCGGATTCGGCGGCCCGCGATCCCGTATTCCGAGACGAGGGCGGCCACCGCATCGGCCGGCTCGGGTTGCACCGCAGAACCGTACCATCTGTTAACAGTTAACGATCAGTAGCGGTAAAGGGGCTCCCAGATCTACAGAGCGCGAGATTTCTGGGATGTTTCGACGCCGGAAGTACAGGGTGGGGGCGAGGGTCCGTCTAGGGCATCGACCCTTGTCCAACTCTTCTCATCTGTGTGATCGTCCTCGCATCGCTGCAAGTCGATGCGGATTCCGGGCCTGAGTACGGCGCGCACAGGGGCCCTCCAGACGCTTCGACGAGCGCGTGACCTCCATTGGTTCCGGCCCGCCCGCTCACAAATTCCCCGGTGAGGTTGGGTCGTTGCTGAAAGAAGGCACCCTTTGAAGCTCTCCCCACGGTTCGCTACAGCGGCCGGAGTGTTCGCGGTCGGGCTGGTCACAGCCGGCACGGCCGCGGCCGTTCAAGCCACGACTGCATCGGCGTCCACGGATGCCGTCGAGGTCTCCAATGCCGCCGCCGCCCAATCCGTCGACGCGTTCGTCAAGAGCAAGCCGTCGGTGATCCAGCCGAGCGCCGACGAGGCGTACGTGCAGAAGTCGGTCACCGCCTACGGCAACTCGAAGTACATCGCGTACGACCGCACGTACAAGGGCCTGCACGTCAAGGGCGGTGACTTCGTCGTCGCCACGGACAAGTCGGGCGCGACGACGTACACGTCGGTCGCGCAGACCAAGGCGATCGGCAACCTCTCGACGACGCCCAGCATCTCCGCCTCGTCCGCCGAGGCCGTCGCCAAGAAGCAGCTCACGACGGTCAACAACGTCGAGGGCACCTCGCTGGTGGTCTACACGGTCGACGGCACGGCGAAGCTCGCCTACGAGACCACGATCAACGGCATCGGTGCCGAGGGCATCAGCCGCCTCACCGTCGACGTCGACGCCTCCACCGGCGCCGTGCTCGACAAGACCGAGCACGTCATGGCGGGCACCGGCACCGGCTGGATCAACGGCTCGGTGACGATCAACACCACGCAGTCGGGCAGCACGTACAGCATGCGCGACCCGAACTACACCAACGTCTCCTGCCAGGACGCGGCGAACAACACCGTGTTCTCCGGCAGCGACGACGTGTGGGGCAACGGGACCGGCACCAACCGGGAGACCGGCTGCGTCGACGCGCTCTACGTCGCGCAGAAGGAACTCGGCATGCTGTCCTCGTGGCTGGGCCGCAACGGCTTCAACGGCTCGGGCGGCGGCTGGCCGATCCGCGTCGGCCTGAACGACCAGAACGCCTACTACGACGGCACCCAGATCCAGATCGGCAAGAACACCGCCGGTCAGTGGATCGCCTCCGCCGACGTCGTGGGCCACGAGGCCGGTCACGGCATCGACGACACCACGCCGGGTGGCATCTCCAAGAGCGGCACCCAGGAGTTCGTCGCGGACACGTTCGGCGCGGCCACCGAGTGGTTCGCGAACAACCCGAACGACCCGCCGGACTACCTGGTCGGCGAGGAGGTCAACCTGGTCGGCAGCGGCCCGATCCGCAACATGTACAACCCGTCGGCCGTGGGTGACTCGAACTGCTACAGCAGCAGCACGCCCGGCTCGGAGGTCCACGCGGCCGCCGGTCCCGGCAACCACTGGTTCTACCTGATGGCCCAGGGCTCCGCCGGCAACGGCCAGCCGTCCAGCCCGACCTGCAACGGCTCGACCGTCAGCAACCCGCTGGGCATCCAGAACGCCATCAAGGTCATGTACAACGCGATGCTGATGAAGACCTCGTCGTCGTCGTACCTGAAGTACCGGACCTGGACGCTGACCGCGGCCAAGAACCTGTTCCCGGGCAGCTGCACCCAGTTCAACACGGTCAAGGCCGCGTGGGACGCGGTGTCGGTGCCGGCCCAGTCGGGCGACCCGACCTGCACCGGCGGCACCACGCCGCCGCCCACCACCGGTGGCCCGACCACCACGCCGCCCACCGGCACCTGCTCCGGCCAGAAGCTCCTCAACGGCGGCTTCGAGTCCGGCGCGGCGTCGTGGACCGGCACCACCGGCAGCATCGGCCAGTGGGCCAGCTCCGGCCAGGCCGCCCACGGCGGCACGTACAGCTCCTGGCTGGACGGCTACGGCTCGACCCACACCGAGGCGATCCAGCAGTCGGTGACCGTCCCGTCCGGGTGTAGGGCGACCCTGTCGTTCTACGTGCACATCGACTCGGCCGAGACGACCACGACGGTCCAGTACGACAAGCTGACCGTCACGGCCGGCTCGACCACGCTGGGCACGCTGTCCAACCTGAACAAGGCCTCCGGCTACCAGCTGAAGAGCTACACCTTCACCGGTACCGGGGCGGCGGTCGCCATCAAGTTCAGCGGCACCGAGGACTCCTCGCTGCAGACCTCGTTCGTCATCGACGACGCGGCCGTCACGCTGGGCTAGTTGCTCTCTTGGGAAGGGCCCGGGCCGCGCGTCGCCCGGGCCCTTTTCATATGGCTACCGCAATGCCGATGACCGGCGGCCGCTTCAGCCTCAGAACGCGCGTGAAGAAGTTGCCGGCCCGGGACAGGAAGTACTTGCCGGCGATGTACCGCCGGGCCTGTTCGGTCTCCGCCTCGTCGAGCAGCCGCGCGGTGCCGGCCGCGGGCGTCGCGCCCGGCTTGAGGGTGCCCCGCACGTTGCACGGGGTGAGCTCGACCCGGGCGTTGTTGCGGATGCGCTTGACCTTCCAGGCGTCGGCGACGGAGATGATGAACACCTCGCCGCCGTGCACCGCGTGCCACACCGGCGTCGCGACCGGCGTGCCGTCCTTGCGATACGAGGTCAGGCTGACGTACCCGGCCCGCTCGATCTCCTCGAGAGCGCTCATGTGCCCAATGTACGGAGCCATCCACCCAGCGCCCGCGCCACCTCCTCCGGCGCCTCCTCGGGCAGGAAATGCCCGGACGCCGGTACCGCGGCGACGGTCAGGTTCGGCAGTTCGTCCCGGCACAGCGCGACCTTGCCGGCGGTGATGACGACGCCCGGCTCGCCGTACACGAGCAGCTTCGGGATCGTGCTCGTCCTGAGGTGCGCCCATCCGGCGGCCATGAGCGCGGCGGTGTCGGCCGGCTCCCCCGCGATCGGGATCTCCCGGGTCCACTGCAGCAGCGGGCGGCGGGAGCGGGCGTCCGGGTAGAACTCGGCGTAGCCCGGCGCGACCTCGGTGATGAGGAAGTTCTCGTCGAGCACCATCCGCTCGCCCTCGCCCCGGGTGCGCAGCCGGCGGAACACGTCCCGGCCGTCCTCGTCGAACTCCTCCCACCCGGCCAGCGGGCGCAGGTGGCCCTCCATGAACGCGATCGCCGGGATCCGCGGCCGGCGGCGCAGCAGCGCGAAGCCGATGGCCACGCCCCAGTCGTGCGTGACCAGCACCGGGTCGGCGAGGCCGAGCGCGTCGAGGAACGCGTCGGCGTACTCCACGTGGTCGGCGAGCCGGTACTCCAGGTCCGGCTTGCCCGAGCGGCCCATGCCGACCAGGTCCGGGGCGATCGCCCGGCGCCCGCCGAGGTCCGCGCGCTCCAGGACGGGCTCCCACAGCCGCGACGAGGTGGGGTTGCCGTGCAGGAACACGACCGGCGGGCCGTCCCCGCCGGAGTCCAGGTAGTGCATCGTCGTGTCGAGCACCTTCACGGCTAGCATTCTGCAAGACGTTCGGTCGGATTTCCCGCGCCGGGCTCCCGGCGGGGCCGTCCCGGCCCGTACGCTCGGCGGACGTTCGCCGTGGAGCCTGCACTCCCGGCCCTGTCCTGGTCGGGGGGGTTGGCATCCTCCAGTTCCGCATCCTGGGCCCGCTCGAGGTCTCGGCCGAGGCCGGCCCGGTCGACACCGGCACGCCGAAGCAGCGGGCCGTCCTGGCCATGCTCGCCACCCAGCCCGGCCGGATCGTCTCCGTGCAGCGGCTCATCGACGAGCTGTGGTCCGACGAGCCGCCGGAGCGGGCGATCGCGTCCCTGCAGGCGTACGTGTCCCGGCTGCGCCGCGCGCTGGAGCCCGGCCGCACGGCGCGGGACCGCTCGGCGGTGCTGGTGAGCCGCTCCCCCGGGTACGTGCTGCAGGTGCCGCCCGACTCCGTCGACGCCGTCCGGTTCGCGGCCGCCGTCGAGCGTTCGCTGGACTCCCCGGCCGACGTGCTGCGGTCGCTGACGGCGGCCCTCGAACTGTGGCGGGGGGATCCGCTGCCGGAGCTCGGGGACTCGCCGCTCGCGCGGGCCGAGCGGAGCCGCCTCGTCGAGCTGCGGCTGACGGGGATCGAGCGGCACTCCGAGGCGCTGCTGTCCCTGGGCCGCGCCTCCGAGGTGGTGTACCGCACCGAGTCCGCGCTCGCCGAGGCGCCGTACCGGGAGCGGCTGTGGGGGCAGTTGATGCTGGCGCTGTACCGCAGCGGGCGGCAGGCGGACGCGCTGTCGGCGTTCTCGCGGGCGCGGCAGGGGCTGGCCGAGGAACTGGGGATCGAGCCGGGGCCTTCGCTGCAGCAGCTGGCGCAGGACATTCTGCGGCAGTCGCCGGCGTTGGCGGGCCCGGCGGCGGCCTTGGGGGTTTCGCCGACTTCGGCGCCGCCCGTGGCGATTTCGGGTTCCGGCGGCGACATTTCCGACATGCGCAGCGTGTCGGATTCGGTGGACCGTGAGGTGCTCATCGGGCGGGACGAGGAGCTGCGGACCGCCGACCGTCTGCTGGCCGAGGCGGCGGCGGGGCACGGGCGGATGCTGCTCGTCTCCGGGAGTCCAGGCATTGGGAAGACGGCGCTGCTGCGGGAGGTCTGCGCCCGGGCCGGCGGACTGGTCGGGACCGGGGCCGGGGTCGACGGGGAGGCGCCGCCCGTGTTCCTGCCGTGGGCGCAGATCCTGCGAGATCTCGCCGGTGGCGGCGCCACAGCCTTGGCCGAGGCCTTCGCGCCCTACGGGAACCTGCCCGCCGTGCTCGATCCGACCCTCGGCGACGTGCTTGCTCTGCCCGCGGCCGAGCGGATCGCCGACCCCGAGATGGCCCGGTCGCGGCTGCTGCGCGGGATCGTGGACGGGCTGGGGCGGCTGGGGAGCAGCTCGCCGCTCGTCGTCGTGCTCGACGATGCGCACTGGCTCGACGCGCCCTCGACCGTGCTGCTGACGATGTTCGCCAAGGCGTTGCGCGGGAGCCGGGTGCTGCTGGCCGTCGGGTACCGCGAAGCCGAGCTCGCGCCCGGGGCGCCGCTCGCCGGGGTCCTCGCGGAGCTCGTCGCCGATCCGGCCGCGGTGCGGATGCCGCTCGACGGGCTCGGGGCCGACGGGATCGCGGCGCTCGCCCGGTCCGTCACCGGTGGGGAGGTGCCGGGCGGGACGGTGGCGATGCTGGCCGACCGTACCGGCGGCAATCCGTTCTTCGTGGTGGAACTGCTGCGGGTCCTCGTGGCCGAGCACACGCTGTCGCCCGAGCACGTGCCCGTGCGCGTCCAGGAGGTCGTGCGGCGGCGGCTCGCGAAGCTTCCGGGACAGGTCAACGCGGTGCTGGCGGTCGCCGCGGTGCTCGGCCGGGACGTGGCGGTGCCGGTGCTGCGCGACGTGGTGCAGATCGACGAGCTGGCGCTGTTCGACACGCTCGACACGGCCGTCGTCGCCGGGCTGCTGACCGCCACCGACGACCCCGGGCTGCTGCGGTTCTCGCACGACCTGGTGCGCCAGACCGCGTACCAGGACCAGGGGCCGCTGCGCCGGGCCCGGCTGCACGCCCGCGCGGCCCAGGCGCTGCGCGACACCGGGCTCGGCACCGCCGCCCAGCTGGCCGGGCACCTGCGGGCGGCGCTGCCGGTGCTGTCGCCGTACGACGTGGTGCCGGCCCTGGCGGAGGCGGCGCGGGAGGCGTACGAGCGGACCGCGCACGAGCAGGCGACCGAGCTGCTCGACGAGGGCCTCGAGCTGCTGGGCCGGGTCCCGGCAGGCGAGCGGCGCGACGTGGCCGAGCTGGACCTGCGGATCCGGCTGGCGTACATGCGGCAGGCGAGCGACGGGTACCTGGCGCCGGTGGCCGCGGAGCAGTACGCCGCGATGGAGCCGCTGCTGCTGCGGCTGCGCGGGCGGCCGGTGCTGGACGTGCTGCCGGCGCTCTGGGGCTATGCGTCGTTCCACACGGCGGCCGGGGACGTGCAGCGGGCCGTGTCCGTGGCCCGCGCCCCGTCGCACGGTCCCGGGGACCCCTGGGCGGCCGTGGTGGCCGAGGTGCACGAGGGGCACGCCGCGCTGGCCGTGCCGGACCTGCCGCGGGCGCACAAGCACTACGAGAACGCGCTCGCCGCGCTGCCCGGCGGGGACCTGCCGGTGTTCCCGATCGTCAACTGGGACCCGGTCATCGGCGCCCTCGCGCCGGCCGCGATCGCGTGCGGGCTGCTCGGCGACGACGCCTCCGCGCAGGCCCACCTGCGGGCGGCGCGGGCCCGGGCGGGGCGGGTCGGCGAGCTGTTCCTGGACATGTACGTCGCGCACTTCACCGCCGTCGTGGCGGCCGACCGGGACGATCCCGCAGCGGCCGCGGCGGCGTCCCGGGAGACGCTGGGGCTGGCGGAGCGGGGTGGGCACGGGGAGTACCAGAGCCTGGCTTCTCTGGTTCTGGGGTGGGCGGAGGTGCGCACCGGCGAGGCGTCCGGGCTCGCGCGGATGGCCACGGCGCGGGCGGACCTGGGCGCGGCGATGCGGCGGTTCGGGCGGCTGGAGGCCCTCTACGCGGAGGCGCTGCTGACCCTCGACCGGCGCGCGGAGGCGGCCTCGATCGCGGCGGCCGCGCTGGAGGCCGGGCTGCCCGGGCAGAGCGCGTTCGCCGAGCCCGATCTGCGCCGCGTCCACGCGCTCGCGACCGGCTCGCGCGACTCGGCGTGCGCGGCCCTGGCCCGGGCCCAGGAGCTCAGCCACGTCCCCGCGGCCGCGCGGGCGGTTGGAGTCGTTTCTCCACCCTGAGTTCCACCCGTGGGTGGCGGCTCTTCCGGCCGCCGATCCATACCTTCATGGACATGAACACGACCACGCTGCTGATCGCCGTCGCCGCCATCGTCCTCGTCATGATCCGCCGGTTCGCGGGCGAGCCCCTCGAGGCCCGCCGCCTGATCGTCGTGCCGGTCGTGCTGCTGCTCATCGGCGGGTACTCCATCTCGCAGGTCGACTTCGCCACCGCGGTGCAGCACCCGGTCGTCGACGGCGCCGTGCTGGGCGCCGGCGCGGTCCTCGCGGTGCTGGGCGGCGTCGTGCGCGGTCTCACGGTGAAGGTCTTCGTGCAGAACGGCCACGTCTGGTACCGCTACACGCTCGTCACCATCGCCGTGTGGCTCGGCCTGATCGTGCTGCGGGCCGGCCAGACGTTCGCCGGGCGCGCCCTGCACGCCGACTCCGCGCTGCTCACCGCGGGCCTGCTGGTGATCCTGGGCCTGAGCTTCCTCGGCGAGGCGGCGATCGTCGGGCGGCGCGCGATCGCCACCGGTGCGCCGTTCGCCCCGCGCGGTGCCCGCCGTGCCGCCCGCCGTGGCTGATGCCTCCGCGCCGCCCGGCGTGGCTGACACTGGTGCGGTGTTCGAGTTTGTGACGCCCCAGCGGTTGTACCGGTACCGCCAGCTGCGCAGCCTGGTGATCCTGGTCATCCTGACCGTCGCGATGTTCCAGGACGACCCCCGGCCCGGCACGTCCGGCCGGGGGCTCGTCCTGCTCTGCGGCGTCGTGCTCGCCGCTTCGGCGTGGGTGGCGATGACGTTGCGGGTGGGGGCGCCGCGCTGGCAGCCGTACACCGTGGGCGCCTGCATGGTCGTGGGTGTCGCCCTCACCGTGGCCCAGCACGGGGGCATCGCCGGCTGCTACGCCCTGGCCGCCGTGACGGTCGCGACCGCCTCGCTGCCGTTCCGCACCGCCGCGATCATGACCGGCACCGGCGCCGTGCTGCTGGCCGGCACGCACGCGATCCTCGGCGCCCCGCTGGAGACCGTCGTCATCTGGGCGGGCGCGATGCTGCTGATCCTGCTGCTGGGTACGATCCGCCGCGAGCGCACGGCCAGCGCGGCCGCTCTTGCCGACGAGCAGGCCAAGGCGGCCGCGCTGGCCGAACGGGCCCGCCTGGCCCGCGAGATCCACGACGTGCTGGCCCACTCGCTGTCCGCCCTGTCGCTGCAGCTGGAGACGGCCGCCGCCCTGCTGGAACGCGACCGGGCGGCGGACGCGGCCGTCATCGTCGACCGCGCCGGCCGCCTGGCCCGGGACGGCCTGACGGAGACGAGACGCGCGGTGAGTGCCCTGCGCGGCGACCCGGTGCCGCTGCCGGAGCTCCTGCGCGAGCTGACGGCGGACCACGAGTTCTCGCTGGTCGGCGCCCCGCGCGACTTGGGCGCGGAGACGGGGCTGGCGCTGTACCGGACGGCCCAGGAGGCGCTGACGAACGTGCGCAAACACGCCCCGGGGAGCGCTGTTGCCGTCCGGCTGGAGTACGGCGCTTCGGACGTCCGCCTTTCCGTGCGCAACTCGGGCCCGGCGGGTCCGCCGACGACGGGGCTGTCTTCCGGGTACGGCCTGACGGGCTTGCGTGAGCGCGCCGAGCTGGCGGGCGGCACCTTCGCGGCCGGGCCAACGGAGGACGGCTGGCTGGTGGATGTGAAGATGCCAGGGTGACGATCCGCGTTGTCGTGGCCGACGACCAGACCGCCGTACGCGAGGGTCTGGCCCTGATGCTGAGCCTCCTGGACGACGTGGAGGTGGTCGGCGAGGCCGCGGACGGCGAGGCGTGCCTGGAGCTGGTGGCGCGGTTCAGCCCTGACGTGGTGCTGATGGACCTGCGCATGCCCCGGCGCGACGGCGTGTCGGCGACGGGCGCGATTCGCGCGTCGCACCCGGGCACGCGGGTGGTGGTCCTGACGACGTACGCGGACGACGACCACATCCTGGCCGCTCTGCAGGCGGGCGCCCTGGGGTACCTGACGAAGGACGCGGGCCGAGTGCAGATCGCCCAGGCGGTGCGGGCCGCGGCGGCGGGCCAGTCGGTCATGGATCCGCAGGTACAGCAGCGCTTGCTGGCCGCGGCGGTGCAGGGTGGCGCGGCTCCTGTTGTCGCGGCGGCTCCGGTTGACGGCTTGACGGCTCGGGAGACCGAGGTCCTGAGTTTGATCGCGTCAGGCCTGTCGAACCGCGAAATTGCCGAACGACTTTACGTCTCGGAGGTCACTGTCAAGTCACACATCAATCGCTTGTTCGCAAAGATCGGCGTACGGGACCGTGCGCAGGCAGTTCGCTATGCCTACGAGCGAGGCCTGGCTTCGTGATCGGCTACTGCTGGTGACGGCTTGTCGCGGAGCGTGATGCGGGCAAGATCCAACTTTTTCGACTTGGGTAGGATGAGGGATAGAACGAGCCGCCCCGCCCGGACCTATGCCTTCGACGCCAGCCCAACGAGAGCCGCCCCGGCCGGACCAGCAGCGGCGAACCGGAACCCGGTGCCGGCCCAGAGGTTCACGCGCTCGCGGTCCCCGGCTTGCGCGGCGGCCTTGCGCAGCGGCGAGGTGAGGTAGTGCACGGCGGGGTACCCGGCCGGCGCCGCCTGGTGGTGCCGCTCGGTGAACCCGTTGCGCAACGCCCTGGCGGGCCGCCCGCTGAACGCCCGCGTGAGGAGGGTCGCACTTCGATCCACAGTGGACTGAGGGGCTTGGGGATTGACGCCTTCGCCGCGCCCAGCATCGCCCGCACGACCCGAACCTGCGGCCGGCCTCGCCGGCGCCACGCCTGCACCCGCGGCCGGGCCGGTCGGCGCCACACCCGAACCGGCGGCCGACCCCGCCGGCGCTGCGCCTGCACCCGCGGCCGGGCCAGTCGGCGGCGCACCCGAACCGGCGGCCGACCTCGCCGGCGCCATATCTGAACCCGCGGCCGGGCCGGTCGGCGCCACACCCGAACCTGCGGCCGACCCCGCCGGCGGCGCGCCCGAACCCGCGGCCGGGCCAGTCGGCGGCGCGCCTGAACCCGCGGCCTCCGCCAGTGCGGCCTTGTGTACCGCCGACGCGCCGCTCTCGTCGGTCCGCAGCAGCGCGGTGCCCACCATCACGGCCTGTGCGCCCGCGGCCAGCGCGGCCGTCACGTCGTCGGGCGTGCCCACCCCGCCTGCGGCGATCACCGGCAGCGCCGCCTCCGCCAAGATCGCGCGTACCAAATCCGGCAAATCCGCATTTTTCGGCATATTTCCGGGCGAAAACGTACCCGAGTGCGCCCCGGCCGCCGCGGACTGGATGATCAAGCCGTCCACGCCCAGGTCAGCCGCCGCCCGGGCCTCCACTGTGGACGTTACCGTCTGCAGGACCACGGTGCCGGCCCGGCGCAGCGACGCGACCACCGCGGCCGGCGGGAGGGCGAACGTGAAGGACACGACCGGCACCGGGCGCGAGATCAGCAGGTCGATCTTGGCGTACCAGTCGTCGTCGTGCTCCACGATCCTGGCGGCGGTCAGGTCCAGGCCAAACAGTGCGGCATCCGGCTGCAGGCGCTGCGCGTACGCGCGGAACTCCGCCGGGTCCACCGGCACCGGGTTCGGGGCGAACACGTTCACCCCGAACAGGCCGTCCACCTCCGCGATCCGGGCCGCCAGATCAGCCGCCGACAAGTAGCCCGCGGCCAGGAAGCCCATCGAGCCCACGCTCGCCGCGGCGCGGACCAGGGCCGGCGTCGTCGGGCCGCCGGCCATGGGAGCGGCCAGAACAGGAAGCTCGGTGCCCAGCAACGGTGTCACAACACCGATTATCCCTGGTTCAGAGCGTCCTGCACCGACGTCTCGCGCCGGCCCAGAAAGACCGGGTCGCGGCCCGTCAGGACGTCGAAGGCGGCCTTGTCCGCGGCGCCGTACTCGCGCATCGACGCCTTCAACCACGGCCCGCGGAACTTGGCCATCGTCGTGTCGCCCACCCCGGACGCGTCGACGCCCAGGTGGCGGCACAGGGCCACGGCCCGTTCCAGGTGGAAGGCCTGGGTCACGATGATCATCTGGTCCACGCCGAAGACGCGCTTGGCCCTTGCGCAGGAGTCGTAGGTGTCGAAGCCAGCGTGGTCCTCGATGATGCGGCCCGCCGGTACGCCGTGGGAGTTCAGCCAGAGCCACATGCTGCCCGGCTCGTCGTAGCCCCAGTCCATGTGGTCGCCGGAGACCAGGATGGCCTTGACCTTGCCCGCCGCGTACAGCTGCCGGGCCAGCTCCAGCCGCGCCTCCAGGAACGGCGACGGGGTGCCGTCGTCGTACACCTGCGCGCCGAGCACCATGGCCACCGGCGCGGCCGGGACCGTGGCGACGGTGTAGATGTGACCGTTCGCGGCGGTGCGAAGCCACATGCTGCTCTCGGCCGTGAGCAGGGCGCCCACGACCGCGGCGGCCAGGCCCAGCTTGAACAGCCGGGTGAGCCGGACACGCATTCGCATTCCCCCGAGGATCGCGCGCACGCACCAATTTACAACGTTGCGCCGTCAATCCGACACGCGCGGACCCCAGGTAGACGACGCCGAAGCCATACCCGCGGCCAGCGCATCGGAAGAGATCAGCTCCTCGTGCGTGCCCACGGCACCGCACGCGAACGCACCGGACACGGCCCCCGCCAAGGCGCACTCCGGCAACGGGCGGCCGTCGAGCCAGCGGCTCATGAAGGCGGTACTGAACGCGTCCCCGGCACCGTTCGAGTCGACCACCGGACGCGACGGCGCGGCGACCGGGTAGCGCGTGATCGTCGAGTCCGCCAGCACCCGGCAGCCCAGGTCGCCCTCGGTCGCGACCACGACCGACGCCCGCCCGCCGGCCGCGATCGCGCGCATCACGTCGTCGATCGCCGACGGTACCGCCGCGGAACTGAGAAACACGACGTCCGCCTCGCTCGCCATCGGCCGGGCCCAGTCGTCGACGCCGTTCCAGGCGTGCACGTCCGTCGAGGTCGTGATGCCCCGCGCCCGCGCCGCCGCCCACACGGCCGGGGTGCGGTCGGTGGCCACGTGCACGTGCGCGGCGCGCTCGACGAGCGGGAGGTAGAAGTCCTCCGGGAAGCGGTACCCGTCCGGGTGACGCCCGTCGAAGAAGGAGAACCGGCGACCGGCCGCGTCGACCAGGTTCACGCTGCGGGGCGTGCCGTTCGGCGCCGGGATGCTGACGTGGTCGAGGCCCACCGCGGCATACCGGGCCCGGATCAGCGCACCGAATGCGTCGTCGCCGAGCAGGTCGGCGAAGCGCGTGCGCAGGCCCAGCGCATGGAAGCCCAGCGCCACGCCGTTGCCCGAGTGGGCGACGTAGTCCCGGATCGGCGGCACCGACAGGACGTCGCTCGCCGGCAGCTTCAGCTCCGGCACGCGCACGATCGTGTCCACCCCGGCCCCGCCGAGCACCAGCACATCAAAGTCGGCCATCGCGAGAGCATAGACGGCGGCGCGGCACATCGAGGGGCATGATAGGACCATGGCCGACAAGGAGAAGGAATCCGCACGGCCGCTGGTTTCCATCCTCGTCGCGCTGTTCACCGGGGCCGGGATCGCCCTGCAGCAGCTCTCCACCGGACAGCCCGCGTCGTTCGCCCGGTGGGCCATGCTCATCGGCGGGTCGATCATCGGCGGGCTGGGCGGGCTGTTCGCGGCCGGGCTGTTCGAGTCGGTCCTGCACTGGTCCGGCGACGTCCTGCAGAAGCTGCGCATCTTCTTCGCCCCGAAGGTGCTCGGCTTCGTCGGCGGGCTGTGCCTGGTCGCGCTGGCCATCGGGTACCTCGCGCCGCCCACCGTCGATTTCACGAAGCGCTGGCTGCGCGGGTGCGACCGGCCGGCCGCGGTGCGGGTGCTCACGTCGCCGGAGCAGCTGGACGCGGTGCGGCAGCTCGCCGACGCCTACGAGTCCGCCACGGCCGCCGCCGACCACGGGTGTCCGGGCGCCGAGTTGTACGTGTACGCCGCGAAACCCGACGCCGCCCGCGAGGCGATCGGCAGCGGCTGGACGAACGACGCGCTGCGCCAGGTCGGGCCGCGGCCGGACGTGTGGCTGCCCGACTCCACCGCCGACGTCGACGCGGCGCGGGACGCGGCGGCGCGGTTCGCGGTACCGGTGCCGATCGCCGGGCAGCGGGTCATCGCCGCGTCCCCGGTGGTGCTCGGGGTGCCCGCCGCCGCGGTGCCCGACGACCTCGCCGCGCGCCGCGAGGAGCTCACCTGGAAGCAGCTGTGGGACGAGGTGGTCCGCCGCGGCTGGGACGTGGTGCGCCCCGACCCGTCGGTGTCCGGGGCGGGCTCGCTGGCCACCACGGTGCTCTACGACCGGACGAAGGCCGACGGGCCCGCCGCCCGCGCGATCGAGCAGCGCATCGAGCGCTCCCTGGACGCCGGCGGGTTCCCGCTCGCCGACAGCACCGAGCTGCTGTGCCGCAAGCGCGCCGGCGACCCCCGCCGGGCCGCGGTCCTCACCACCGAGCAGAGCCTCGTCCGGTACAACCAGGGCCTCGGCTGCGACCTCGGCACCGGCCCGCCGGACGCCGAGCAGGCCCTGGTCGCCTTCTACCCGCGCGACACGATCGGCGCCGACCACCCGCTCGTGCGCCTCGGCTGGGACACCACCGCGGCCGCGGCCACCGCCGCCGTGAAGGACTTCGAGAGCTGGCTCGGCCGCGACGACGGCAAGCGCGCCCTGGTCCGCACGGCACTGCGGCCGCCGCCCCTGTTCGACGTGGCCGACCCGCTGTCCGACCGCTTCGGCGCGCATGCCGGGATCGCCTTCGAGCGCCGCCCGCCGTCCCCCGAGACGATCAGGACAACCCTGCAGCGGTACTCCCAAGCCCGCCGCCCCGGCCGCATCCTCCTCGCCCTGGATGTGTCCGGCTCGATGTCCACCCTCGCCGACGGCCGCCAGACCCGGTTCCAGGTCGCCTCCGCCGGGGTCGGCAAGGCCCTCGCCCTGATGAGCGGCCGCGACGAGTTCGGCCTGCGGGTCTTCCCGAACACCAGGGACCTCGTGCCGCTGGGAAGAGCCGACGTGCCCATCGCCGGTGTACCGCGGGCCAAGGCCGCCACCGACGCGCTCGCCCAGGTCAGGCCGGGCGGCGACACGCCCCTGCTGCAGACCGTCGGCGACGGCGTGACCGACGCCGCGCGGGACCTCGACGAGCAGATCGCCGGCCTGGTCGTGCTCACCGACGGCAACGACACCAGCGGCCTCGACCCGGCGGGCGTCGACAACCGCGTGCACGACAAGGGCGTCCGCGTCTTCGTCATCGCGATCGGCGAGGCCAGCTGCGGCGCGTTCGGCCTGCGCGACATCACCGCGCACTCCGGCGGCGCCTGCTACGACGCCGCGACCGGCGACATCGGCGACATCCTCACGGACCTGTTCGGCCTGCTCTGGGGAGGCGAGCCCACGAATGACGGATGACCCAGCCACGCGCCCACCGAGGCCGCCCGCCAAAAAAGGGGACCCGCCGGTGCCGGGCGATCGGTCCACAGTGGAGCGAGCCGGGCGTTTCCTGGTCGCGGTCTGCGCGGGGGTGGCGGCCACGCTGCTCGTCACGCTCGTCGTCGCGCAGTTCCAGCCGAGCCACGACCCCGAGGACGGCGAGCTCGTCATCCTCTCCGGCCGCGACGACGGGTACGGCAACCAGCGCCAGGCCCTCGTCGACCAGTGGAACGCCCTGCACCCCCGCAACCAGGCCCGCATCGAGGAGCTGGCGGCGGTGGCGGACGCCCAGCGCAGCGAGATGGTCGCCAGGGCCCAGGGCGGCGGCAAGGGCGACGCCGACATCTACAACCTCGACGTGACCTGGACGGCGGAGTTCGCCTCCCAGGGGTACATCCGCGCCCTGGACGACCCCGACACGGGCGGGTTCCTGCCGGCGCCGCTGGCCACCTGCCGCTACGACGGCGAACTGTGGGCGCTGCCGTTCAACACCGACGCCGGCATGCTGTACTACCGCGACGACTACGTCGGCACCGCCCCCACGAGCTGGCCCCAGCTGGTCGCCGCGTCCCAGTCGGTCCTGACCGGCTTCGGCGCGATCCCCGAGAAGGACCGCCCCAGCGCCGGGTACGCGGGGCAGCTCGCCGACTACGAGGGCCTCACCGTCAACGCGCTGGAGGCGATCTGGGGCGCCGGCGGCGACGTGGTCGACGGCGACGGCACCGTGGTCATCGACTCCTCGGCCGCCCAGGACGGGCTGACCCGGCTCGCGTCGGGCCTGCAGAAGTCGACCCCGCAGGTGATCCTGCCCGCCTCGGCGACCTTCGACGAGGCGGCCGCGACCCAGGCCTTCGCCGAGGGCAAGGTACTGTTCATGCGCAACTGGCCGGTCGCGCACCGGACCCTCGACCCGCCGCCGGCCCTCGCGCCCGCGCCCGGCAGCACCCCCGGACCGGCCGCCAGCCCCGCCACCGACACCCGCCCGGCGCTGCGGTTCGGCGTCACCCGGCTGCCCGGCCCGAGCGCGCTGGGCGGGCAGAACCTCGCCGTCTCCGCCCACAGCCGCCGCCCGAACGCCGCCCGGCAGCTCATCGAGTTCCTCACCAGCGAGCGCAGCCAGCAGATCCTGTTCGAGCGGGGCGGGTTCGCCGCCACCCGCGAGATCGTGTACCGCGACGCCGAGGTCGTCCAGCGCTACCGGTACGCGCCCACGCTGCTCGAAGCGATCCGCTCGGCCCGCACCCGCCCGGTCACCCCGCACTACGCCCAGTTCTCCGAGACGTTCCGCGCCGTCGTCCGCGAGGCCCTGGCCAACGGCGGCCAACTCCCGGCCGACGCCAAGACCCGGCTGGAGGCCGCGCTGAAGGGCTACAAGCGCTGAGCCGTTCCGCGCCGTCGTCCGCGAGGCCCTGGCCAACGGCGGCCAACTCCCGGCCGACGCCAAGACCCGGCTGGAGGCCGCGCTGAAGGGCTACAAGCGCTGATCCGCGGCCCCGAGCACGATCTCGCTCAGGAAGCCGAGGCTCGCGGTACCGGACGCGAAGTACCCGTCGTGCCCGTCGACGCCGGCCACCGGTACCGACGAAGCCCCGAACGCCGGGTCGTAAGGATGCGCCCCGTGGCCCGCTCCAACCAGCCGCAGGCCCGGGATGCGGCGGGTCCAGTCGTTCGCGGCGGTGCCGGCCCACACGTGCGCGGCGGTGTGCAGGTCCGCCGCCCGCGCGACCCCCATGCCGGGGCTGCCCAGCGCGACGAGGTCGGTGACCCGCGGGTCGAGCCCGTGCGCGGCCAGCCCCATCACCGTCGAGCCGTAGCTGTGCCCGACGACGACGATCCGCTCCCCCGGCAGGCGCGCCACGAACTCGCGCAGTGCCGCCGCGCCGGCCGAGGCCAGGTCCTCGCGGGCGGCGTCGAGCCCCACGCCGTGCGGCGGGTGGTACCCGAGCCACGCCACCACCGCCACGCCCGTCCCGCCCCGCGCGGCGACCGCGTCGGCGAGCTGGTGCGCCTGCCAGGCCGGGGCCCGCCGCTGCACGCCGCCGAGGCCGCGGTCGAAGTTCGCCGCCGTCGTGTCGACGCCGGGCACCAGGACCACGACGGTGCGCGCGGCGCCCAGGTCGCCCACGATCTCCAGCGCCCGCCCGTCGGCGAGGCGGACGTCCTGGATCGGCAGCGGGGCCGGGACGGCCGGGGTGCGGGTGGGGCCGAAGACGGTGAGGGCGGCGGCGACGACCGGAAGCATCAGCAGCGTTCGCATGCCAGGCAAGCTATGAACGCGACCGGCCCCGGATCGTCATACCGGGGAGCCGTTCTCCGATCCCTCCACGGTACTGAAGAACGCCATCGGATCGTGCCGGCCGCTGTGCACCGGGGCCGAGAGGTGCAGGCGCCGCTTCACGCCGGCCAGATGGTCGTGCAGGTCGGGGTCGCCGTGCCGGGACGCGGTCAGGTGCGCGATCCGCCGCTCCCGCAGCCAGCCCAGCAGGACCGAACCCTCGCTGTTGGGCCAGGGCCGGCGGCCGTGGTAGATGTCGTGCACGGCCACGGCGACGCCGGGCTTGAGGCGGTCGAGGACGAAGGCGGTGTACCAGCGGGCGAATCCGGCGGTGTGCAGGGCGTCGACGAGGACGAAGCCGGGGTCGTCGGGGAGCTCGGCGGCGCGCACGTCGCCGTGCACGAAGCGCCAGCGGGTCCGGGTCAGCTCCTCGGGCAGGGTGCGCCGCGCGTGGTCGACGCGGTCGAAGGTGTGCAGCACCCCGTCGCCGTTGTCGCGCAGCGCCCGCAGCAGCCACGAGGTCGACCATCCGTGGTACGAGCCGATCTCGATCACCGTGTGCGGGCGCAGCGCCCGGACGGTGAGGTAGGCGATCTCCGCCTCGATGTCGTCGAGCTTGGGGTGCATGTCCCGCTGGGCGAGCAGTTCGCGCTGCTGCTCACGGGCGGCGCGCAGGTCGGCGGCGTGCTCGCGGTACCACTGGATGATCGTGTCCACGGAGTACATGGCGCGAAGGTAGGACGGCACCCGTGAGCCGGGCGTCCCTCCGCGGAGCCACGCACCCGTGCTACCGGGGTACTACTCCCCCGCCGTGACCACGCCGGCCTCGTAGGCGAAGACCACGGCCTGGGCCCGGTCGCGCAGGTCGAGCTTCTGCAGCACGCGGCTCACGTGGGTCTTGACGGTCTGCTCGGCCACCACGAGCGTCTCGGCGATCTCGGCGTTGGACCGGCCGCGGGCGATCAGCCGCAGCACCTCGACCTCGCGCGGGGTGAGCTCGCGCAGCTTGGCCGGCGGGCGGCTGGCGACCCGGGGCCGGGTGGCGAACTCCTCGATGAGCTTGCGGGTCACCGACGGGGCGAGCAGCCCGTCGCCGGCCGCGACCACCCGCACGGCGTTGACGAGCTCGGCCGCCGGGGCGTCCTTGAGCAGGAAGCCCGACGCGCCCGCGCGCAGCGCCTCGAAGACGTAGTCGTCGAGGTCGAACGTGGTGAGCATGAGGACCCGGGGCCGGTGCAGGCCGGGGCCGACGTCGAGCAGGCGCCGGGTGGCCTGCAGCCCGTCGAGGACCGGCATGCGGATGTCCATGAGGACCACGTCGGGGGCGCGCTCGCGGGCCAGGGCGACGCCCTGCTCGCCGTCGGAGGCGTCGCCGACGACGGTGAAGTCGGGCTGGGCGGCCAGCAGCGCGGCGAAGCCCTGGCGGACCATCGCCTGGTCGTCGACGATCAGGATCTTGATCATGCGTCCCCCAGGGGCAGTGTCGCGACGACCTCGTAGCCGCCGTCGGCCGCGGGCCCGGCCCGCAGGGTGCCGCCGATCGCGGCCGCGCGCTCCTGCATGCCCATCAGGCCGTGGCCGCCCTTGCCCTCGGCGGGCGGCGGGGTCCCGGCCGGCTCGTTGCGCACGAAGACCCGCAGCTCCGCCTTGTCGCGGAAGATGACGATGGCGACGGGCGCGCCGGCCGCGTGCCGGCGGGCGTTGGACAGCGCCTCCTGCACGATGCGGTACGCGGCCAGCCCCACGCCGGGCGGGACCTCGATGCCCTCGGCGGGCGAGTACTCGACCCGGACCCCGGCCCCGCGCGCCTCGGCGACCAGCCCGGCCAGCTCGTCCAGGGCCGGCTGGGGCTCGGTGAGCGGCACGGAGTCGTCGCGCAGGACGCCCAGCAGGCGGCGCATCTCGGTGAGGGCCTCACGTGAGGTACCGGCGATGGCCTGAAGCTCTTCGGCGACGGCCGGGGGAACGCCCTCGATGCGGTAGACCGCCGTCTCGGCCCGCACCGCGATGAGCGACATGTGGTGGGCGACGATGTCGTGCATCTCGCGGGCGATCCGGTTGCGCTCCTCGGCGATCGCCCGGCGGGCCTGCGCCAGCTCGGTGCGCTCGGCCTCCTCGGCGAGCTCGTGCTGGACCTCGCGGCGGCGGCGGATCTGGTCGCCGATGACCAGGATGGCCAGGACGAGCAGCAGCAGCGGGGCGACGTTGTCGGGGTTGACGTAGGCGATGACGAGCAGGGCGGCGCTGACGCCGACCCAGATCAGGATCGCCCGCCGGTGCCGGATGGCGACGACGGCGAGGATGAGCGGGAAGCTCAGGATCTGCACCGGCTGGAACGGCCACGGCGTGCCCTGGTCGATGTGCAGCACCAGGGTCGTGTAGATGGCCGAGACCCAGGCGATCCGCCAGGCCAGCAGCGGGCGGGTGGCGACCAGCGAGACCGGCGCGCCGATGAGTACCGAGCAGAAGATGATCTGGAACCAGTGCCGGGAGGCCGGCTCGCTGACGTTGCCCTTGTAGTAGACGAACGCGAGCAGCCCGGCCAGCATGCCGGCGACGGCACCGATGAGCGGCAGCGCCCGGCCGAGACGCGTCCTGGGGTGGACCGCGGGATCCCTGGCGGCGATGAGCCCCCACAGGCCGTTTGCGATCCACCCCACGAGCGCCATGCTATGCCAGCTGCGGGACCACCTCGTCCAGGGCCTGGTCGACGGTCAGCGCCTTGATGCCCTTGGTCTGGATCAGCTGCAGCTCCTTCTCCAGGTTCGCGGGCGTGACGGCGTAGGTCGGGTCCTCGGCCGAGGCGTCCACCTCGTGGTAGACGAGCACCAGCCACGACTTGTCCCGGACGGCCTGGTCGATCCAGAGCCCCACCTGGGCCGGCGTGGTGGTGTTGAGGATGTTCTGCACCTTGATGTTGTTCACGTCGGTGCTGTCCTTGGTGTTGTACCCCTCGTCGGTGGAGCGGTGCGAGCGGTAGTACTTCTTGCTCGTCGTGAGCACCGTCGCGTTGTACTCGCCGAACGGCGTGGCGAAGTTCTTGGCCACGCCCGGGCCGTACCACGCCTTGAGGTCCGCCTGGCTGTTCTTGAGCTCGGCGTCCACCTTGGCCGCGCTGAGCTGCGGCAGGTGCGGGTGGGTGACCGTGTGCGAGGCGATCTCGGCGCGGTGGTTGACCAGGTCGCCCATCTGCGCCTTGGTCATGTAGTCCGGGTACGTGATGGTGCTGGTGAGCAGGTAGAACGTCGACGGCGTCTGGTACTTGTCCAGCAGCGGCACGCCCGCGGTGTACTGCGAGCGCCAGCCGTCGTCGAACGTGAGGCTGACCAGCGCCCGGTTGAGCTGGGCCGGGGTGTACTCGGCGAGGCTGAAGTCGTCACTGGTGACCCAGCCGACCTTGGCCAGCACCTGGAACACGGTGATCTTGGTGGCGCCCACCGGCACGGTGTACTGCCCGCTGACCTTCGCCCAGGCCGAGGAGGCGGGGGCGGCGGCGAGGTACGCGTACTGCTCGGAGCCGTCGGCCATGGTGACCTCGACGTCGATCTCACTGTCCACGTTGGACTGGTACCAGTTGGAGTACTGGTAGGTCTTGCCCGGCGTGACGCCCACCGCGGCCGGGCTCCACTTCGAGTCGCCGCTGGTGTACTTCGTGATCTGCGTCTTCACCGCCCGGCTGCCGGTGTGCGCGCCCGAGCTCAGGTACGTGAACGCCGTCGTGTTCGTGCCCCACGTCGAGCTCTCCCAGCCCGACGGCGCGCTGCCGTTCGCGGTCTCGACCGACGGGTTGGCGATGAGGTTGCCCGGCGTCGTCGGCGGCGGCGTGGTCGTGGTGTTGTCGACCGTCACGGTCACCTTCGACGTGGCCGCGGTCGCGCTGGACGCGGTGCGGGCCGTCGCGGTGACGGTGTGCACGCCCTTCGTCGCCTGCTTGGTGTCCCAGCTCGCCGCGAACGGGGCCGCGGTGTCCTCGGCGCCCACGTCGACGCCGTCCACCGCGAACTTGACCCCGACGACGTCGGCGCTGGCGGTGGCGGTGAGCTGCTGGGTGCCGGAGACGGTGGCGCCCTCGGCCGGGGCGGTCAGCTTGACCGAGGCCGGCGTCGGGGTCGGGTCGGACGCGCCGGACTCCGCCATGAAGTACAGGTCGGTCTGCAGGCTGCCCTTCTTGGCCAACACGTGGTACACGGACGCCTTCACCGCGTCGGCGGGCGTGGTGAACTCGATCGAGAGCTGCTTCCACGCGGTCGAGACCGGGGCGTCGGCGAGCCACACGAACGTCTGCTTGCCGGCCGCGTTGGTGTAGACGACCTCGAGCGACGTGGCGACCGAGCCGATGTACCAGTCGGAGACGACGTACTTCGTGCTCGGCTTGACCGTCACCGGCGCCGCCATCCACTTGGCGTCGCCGGACGAGCGCGACGTCATCGTGATGGCGAGGCTGCGCTGGCCGTCCTTGCCGGTGTTCTGCCAGCTCGACGTGGTCTGGTTGGTGCCCCACTTGTCGAAGGTCCAGCTCGCCGGCCCCGAGCCGGCGGCGGTCTCCGCGGAGGGATTGCCGATGAGGTTCGCACCGACCGCGTAGGCCGTGACGCCGGGCAGCAACGTCGAAACGACGGCCGCGAGAACGGCGCCGATGAGTAATCTGTACAGCCGCACGTGTCGATACCCCAATCGTCACAGAAAGCAACTTCGGACGGGGTATCAGACCAATCGTCCCCATATCGCGTCAACGCAAAGTGGCGACGCGGTCACGACAGTTGCGGGAGAGCGCGCTCTTGACCAGCGCCGACTCGCAGATTAGCCCGCACAACCGTGCACGTTCGGATTAACTCCAACGCGCCGGGGGTGATACTGCGAGTCACCCAATAGTGGTGAGCGCTCAGAGGCGCCGCTCCACGGGGAGCCGGGAGCGGGTCAGCAGCCAGCCCGCGGCCATCGCGATCAGCGGCACCGCCACCAGTACGACGGCGAGGCTCGACCAGGGCAGGGTGAACGGCGCCGCCGGCTCCGACGGCCAGGTGGTGACGCTCGCCCGGTTCAGGGCGGACAGCACCGCCGCCCCCGCGCCCAGGCCGCCCGCCACGCCCAGGACCGCGCCCAGGCCGGCGATCAGGCCGGCGCGGCTCAGGGCGAGGCGGCGGCGTACGCCCGGCGAGGCGCCCACCGCGCCCAGCGTCGCGTGGTCGGCCCGGCTGTCCACGGCGGACAGGCCCGTCGCGATGCCGGCCGCGCCCAGGGCGACCACCGCCGCGGCCAGGGCGAACAGGAGGACCACGAGGACCGGGGTCCGGGTGCGGGGCTTGACGATCTCGCCGCCGTACCCGTGGCCGAGGCCCGCCAGGCGCTGCTCGAACGCGTCGGACTCCGCGGTCGTCGGGCGGCGGCTCGTGGCGGCCACGACGCCGATGACCGCGCTGCCGAGGCCGGCCTTGGCGACCGCCTGCGGGGAGATGGCGTAGAACTCGCGCGAGTGGGCGGTCGGGGCGTAGTAGCCGGGGACCCGCAGCGGCTCGCCGGTGGACTGCGGGGTGACGAGGGTGGCCTGCCCGCGGTACACCTTCAGCGGGTCGCCGACCACGACGCCGCCGGCCGCCAGGACCGCCCGCGCCCGCTCGAGGTCGTCGCCGCTCAGGCCGCCGATGGGGCCCAGGGCGGCGCCGTCGTCGACGATGTGGACGGGGCCGGTGGTGCCGGCGAAGACGTAGGCGGTGTCGGCGCAGCGCGGGTCGGCGGCCGCGGCGCGCTGCTGGGCCGGGGTCAGCTCGCCGATCCGGTACGGGCAGCGGTTCTCCTCCGGCCGCACCGGCTGCAGGTCGCAGTTGCCCTGCTCCTTGCACGCCACCGCGCGGACCTCGGTCACCGTGGTGACCGGCAGCGGGCCGAGCGCCTCGCGCAGCCGGTCGGTCGGCAGCGGCTCCGGCCGGCCGTCCTTGCCCGGCGGGGACTGCACGACGGCGGCGTACCCGATCGGCAGCGCCGTGCCGTACATCGCGTCCATCCGGGCCTCGGTGCTCGCCTGGTACGTCGCGATGGCCGTGCTGCCGATGACGGCGGCCATCACCGCGGAGACGGCGGGCGAGGCGGCGGCCCGGTTGCGCGCGGCGTCGCGGACCGCGATCCGGGCCGCGAGCGGCAGGCCGCCGCCGAGCCGGGCCAGCGCGCCGAGGACCGCGGGCGTGGACAGCACCAGGCCGAGCTCGGCCACGACCAGCCCGGCGAGCACGGTCGTGGCGGCCGAGCCGGCGATGCCCCAGGCGACGACGGCGGCCCCGAGCGCCACGCCCGCGAGCCCGGCGGCGGCGAGCCGGCGACCGGCGCGGGCCCGCGGGCGGCGGCCGGTGAGCGCGGTGAGGACGTCGGTGCGCCCGGCCGTGACCGCGGGGGCGAGCGCGGCGAAGACGCCGGTGAGCACGGCCAGCAGCGCCACGCCGAGCAGCTCCCCCGGCGGGACGCGCAGGCCGCCGGGGCGGGCGTGCAGCAGGTACTGGGCCACGAGCGGCCGCGCGGCCAGGGCGGCGCCGATGCCGAGCACCGTGCCGGCGACCGCGGCGGCGACCCCGAGCACGAGACCGTCGGCGAGCACGATCCGGCGCAGGTGGCCGGGGGTACCGCCACTCGCGGCGACGAGCCCGAGCTCGCGGCGCCGGCGGCGGGCGCCGACGGCGAAGGCGGGGCCGGCGAGGAGTACCACTTCCAGGACGGCCATCCCGACGGCGAGCACGGCGAGGTTGAGGCGGTTCGAGGCCGGCCGCGCGGGGGCGAGCATCCCCTCCTGGAGGTCGTCGCCGATCAGCACGGCCCGCGAGCCGGCGGTGATGCCCCGCTCGTTGAGCCGCCGGACCTGGTCCCAGCCGAGGGGTTCGGGGGTGTCGACGTACCAGGTGCCCGGGGACGCCGGGAGGGTGCCGGGCCGCAGCACCATGCCCCCGCTCAGGTTGTCGGGCCGCTCGAACTCGCCGACGACGGTGAACGTGCGCTTGTCGTCGGGCAGCGTGAACGTGCCGCCGAGCCCGGTGCCGAGCCGGCGCATGGCCGCGGCGTCCAGGGCGGCCTCGGAGTCCTTGGCGGGCGCGCGGCCGCGCAGCAGGTCGATGTGCCCGGCGAACCGGGGGTCGGCCAGGTCGAGCAGGTACGCGGGCATGCCGCCGCGCCCGGCCGGCGTGCTCACCGCGACCCCGCGCTCCTCGTCGGCGTGCACCAGGGTGCTGCCCGGCGGGAGGGCGGCGAGCAGCGCCCGCTCGGTGTCGGCGGCCGGCGCGTCGAAGCGGTAGCGGGCGTCGGGGTGCTCGGGCTCGTACAGCATCCCGGAGCGGTCCTGCCGCACCGGCCCGTCGACGACCCAGCGCACGGTCGCGTCGAACCGGCCGAGCTCGCGGTCGGCCTGCTCGGCCTTGGTGAGCGTGAACTGGTCCAGCACCACGGCGACGAACGACAGCGCCAGCACCGGCAGCATGACGAGCCCGACGATGAGCGCCGCCCGCCCCTTGGCCCGCGCCGCCTCCCGCCGCGCGATCCGCAGCGCGATCACGACGCCGCCCCCGGCAGCAGCTCCTCGGCCTGGGCGAGCGGCCCGGACGCGTCGACGATCCGCCCGTCGCGCAGGAACACGACCCGGTCGGCCCAGGCGGCGTGCCGCGACTCGTGCGTGACGAGCACCCCGGCCGCGCCACCGTCCACCTTGGACCGCATCAGCCGCAGCACCGCCTCGCCGGTCACCGAGTCCAGCGCTCCGGTCGGCTCGTCGGCCAGGATCAGCCGCCGCTGCCCGACGAGCGCCCGCGCGATCGCGACCCGCTGCTGCTGCCCGCCGGACAGCTCGTCCGGGAACCGAGCCGCGCACTCGGCGAGCTCGACGTCGGCGAGCGCCGCCAGGGCGGTCCGCCGGGCCCGCCGCGGCGAGGTCCCGTCGAGTTCGAGCGGGAGCGCCACGTTCTCCGCCGCGGTGAGGGCGGGCAGGAGGTTGAGGTCCTGGAAGACGTACCCGATGGACCGCCGCCGCAGCGCCGCCAGCTCCCGCCGGCGCATCCCCTCCAGCCGCCGCCCCTCGACCGCCACCCCGCCCGCGTCGGGCCGGTCGAGCCCGCCGGCCAGGTTCAGCAGTGTCGACTTCCCCGACCCCGACGGCCCCATCACGGCCACCAGCTCCCCGGCGCCGACCGCGAGCGACACCCCGCGCAGCGCGTGGACCGCCGTCTCCCCGTGCCCGTGCGTCCGGCACACGTCGAAGAGCTCAAGCACGCTCATCAAGGGCCTCCAGGTGTACTGCCGGTGCCGCGCCGACCGCCCTGGGCGCCCGCACGACGAGGCTGGCCTCGCAGTGGTCGAGCCACCGCAGTTCCGCCTCGGCCTGGAACACGAGCGCCTCCAGCACGAGCCGCCAGGGCAGATCCTCGGGCCGCTCGGCCCCGCGCTTCATCCGCGTGTACTCCTGCATCGCCCGCATGGTCGCCGTCCGCTGCGCCTGCACCACGCCCGGCACGTCGACGCCGGGCGTGGTGATGGCGAGCGCCAGCTTGACCGCCAGCTCGTCCCGCGGCCGATCCTTGCTCGCGACGGGCGTGGCGAACCAGGCCCTGACCTCGCCGCGCCCGCGCTCGGTGAGCTCGTACGGCCGCTGCCCCTCGTGCTCTTCGAGGGCCCGCACGAACTCGTCCCGCTCCAGCCGAGCCAAGGTCGTGTAGACCTGACCGATGTTGAGCGGCCAGGTCCCCCCCGTCGACTCCTCGAACTCACTGCGCAGCTGATACCCGTGCATGGGCCCACGCTCCAGAAGCGCAAGCAACCCGTGCCTGATCGACATACATACGGAGTATGCATACCGCGTATGCATCGGTCAAGCGGCCACCCCACCGGCACGAGCCCGGCGCGGATTTACGACTTGGCGTCCTCGCGCTGCTCGCGCCGCTTCCAGGCGTCCTCGATCCCGGCGCGCACGGCCGCCCGGACCACGAGATAGAGCGAAACGCACCCGAGGGCCCACAACAGCACAGTCACGGCGGCGGCCCCAGGATTCGACATGCCGCTCAGCATAGACGCCGGTCGACACCCACCGCGTGCGTCAAACTGCCGCCGATGGTCTGGAACCGCAGCCGCTCGCCGGGCACTCCGGGGCCGTGTTCGCGCTGGCGTTCTCGCCCGGCGGGCGGGTCCTTGCCAGCGCCGGTGACACCGTGCGGTTGCGGCGCTATCCGTCGACGCCGAGCCGGCGGCGGCGCGGGTACGGGCGGACCGTCCGGCCTTCGTCCTCCAGCGCGAGGATCATGCCCAGCACGCGGCCGTCGAGGTCCTCGTCGTCCGGCAGGGTGATCAGCTCGTCGTGGCTCCACGGCTCCGGCAGCGCGCCGGTCAGCGCCGCCTTCACCAGGTCGGCCGTCGAGCGGGTCATGGTCCGCGTGGTGTTCACGCCCGGCGGGGTCGGCGAGTACACCGGCCAGTAGGCGTGCCGGTCCCCCGAGCGCGGCCGCCGCGGATGGCCGGCGCAGTGCCGCAGGAAGCCGTCGAGGTCCGAAACGTGGTGGCGCATGGCCTCGGCGACCAGGACGGCCCAGGTGAAGCCGCCGACCAGGCCCCACGCCGCGCCGTCCAGTTCGTGCTCGCGGGACCAGCGGCGGACCTGGGTCAGCAGCGCACGGAACGCCGCCGCATCCAGGCCCTCCAGCAGGGCGTCGGCGTCATGGACGGCCAGGGCCGCCCGCTGCCCGGCGCCGTCGGGGACCGGGGTCAACCGGTCGACGTCGCCCGTCGGCACGTGCTGGACGTCGACGTGGACGCCCGCGACCACCGCCCGCAGCACGGGGACGACGGTGCCGGCCAGGCGGGCGCCCGGCAGGACCGCGGCCAGCGCAGCCAACGGGTCGCCGACCATCGGTGCCCGCGTGGCCCAGACCAGGTCCAGGTCCGTCGAGGCGGTCGCGATGCCCAGGCGGACCGAGCCGATCACGTGCAGCCGCGAGCCGGGGCGGACCGCGAGCGCGGCCTCCTCCACCAGGCGGCGGGCGGTGTCGTGGCCCGTGGCGAGGGGTACCGATTCCCGGACCGCGAACGGCTCGTCCGAACGGCGGCTGATGAGGTCGACGGCGGTCACCGTGAACTCGAGCGGCACCCAGTCGCGTCGGAGCGCATCGAAGCGGGACTGGGCGGCCGGGCCGGTGAGTTTCGCGACGGTCAGGTGCGGCGTGTACGAAGCACTGGAGGTACAACCGGGAAATCGTGATGCCAGCGCGCGCTGCAGCGTTTGCAGCGCATCCGGGGGCGTCGTGGCGGGGAACGCCCAGACCGTGGTCGAGCCGCGGTGCTCGAAGCGGCGCAGCTCGGACAGGCGGACGTGGATCGGGCCCGTGCCGGCCACGACGGCCGCCACCACCTTGGCCGCCGCCGGGAAGCCGGCCTCCGGGACGAAGCCGTAGAGCACATTGATGTGGGGCATCCAGCGGCGGTACGCCGGATCCTCCGCCGCCCGCACCGCCTGGATCCGTGGCCACACATGCTCCGGCGGGCGCACGATCAGCGCCGAGGTGTGCACCGCCGCCGCGTCGATGGCCGGCTGGGACGGTTGCAGCAGCGCGGTGACGCCGAAGTGGTCGGAGACGTACCGGTCGCCGGCGAAGGGCTGGTCGGCAAAGCGTTCCGCGACGACGGGGGTGAGCGAGCCGCGCACGAGGATGCGGTCGAGGCGGGCGGCGCGGCCGGTGCGGGAGGCGATCGCGGCCAAGGGATTCACGGCCGGGTCGAAGGTGAAGCCGGCGTCGTGCGGGTGCACGGCGCGCCAGGCGTCGACGTAGCCGGGAACCGCCGGGGCGGCCTCGTCGCCGGCATTGAGGTCGGTGAGGACGACGGCGGCGTCGAGGTCGCCCCGGCCCAGGCGCTCGGCGATGACCCGCAGCTGGTGCTCGCGGCGCTGCTCGGCGCCCTCGGTGTGGTCGCTGGTGAGGTGGGCGGCGACGAAGCCCGTCGGGCGGCCGTTGAGGTCGACCACGCCGAGGACCAGCCGTTTGTACGCCGAAAGCCGCCGCACCTCCAGCGCCAGCGGCCACTGGGAGAGCAGCGTCGTGCCGTACCCGATCTCGGCGTCGGGACCGGCCGAGACGCAGTACCGCGCCCGCACCCACGGCGCGGCGAGCAGGGCCGTCCACAGCTCGTGGGTGACCTCGTGCAGCGCGACGACGTCGGCGCCGAGGCCCTCGAGCAGGTCGACGCAGGCCGGCACCCGCAGCCGCGGGTACGTCAGCTCCCGGTCGTAGGCGTCGGAGAGCACGTTGAACGTGGCCACCTGCACCGCGTCGGCGTGCACGGGCGCCGCGGCACCGGCCGGGACCCACCGCGCGAGCACCGGATCGAAGCGCAGGCACTCGGCCGCGTCGAACGAGGCGACGGCGCGCCTCGGGGCCTTGGCCGGCGGGGCGGCGGCCGCGGCGCTGAGCGCGGCGAGGTCGGCGGCGCCGGGGCCGAAGACCAGGTCCACGCGGGCGGTGCGGTCCCAGACGGTGGTGGTGCCGGCCTTCACGTACCGCACGCGATGCCAGGGCACGTCGCCCCCGCCGACGAACACGAGCAGCGGCGTCTCCCGGATGCCGGCGCCCCGGTCCTCGTAGCCGACGGAGAAGCGGGCGGCGTCGAGCGAGGCGTCGTACCGGATCCGGGACACGACGTCCTGCACGGGCCTCATGCCCCGAGCGTAGGTCGGCCCGCGGTGCGGCCGCGAACGAAATACCGCTACGCGGCCACCGGGGACAGGTGCATCCAGGTGAAGACGAGCGGCACCGCGCCGTCGCTGACGAGGTGGTGGTTCTCGCCGGGCTCGATGATGAGGATGTCGCCCGCGGTGAACCTGGTGCCGGCCACGCCGTTGAGCTCCAGCACGCCGGCGCCCTGCACGATGGTGAAGATCTCCGGTACGTCGTGCACGTGCACGTCGGACTCGGGGTGGGTGCGGTGCCCGGGGGCGTCGTAGCGGCTGATCCCGCCGCGCTGCACCGGTCCCCAGCCCGCGCCGATCGCGGCGAGGGTGGCCGGGGTGCCGCCGTCGGGCAGGTCGGCCAGCGAAAGTTTCCTCATTGGAAGGCTCCGATCTCGCGGAAGTGGGCGCGCTCGGCGGCGGCGCGGCGGACGAGCGCGGCGGCGCCCGGAATCTCGGCGCCGTCCTCGCGGGGCTTGAGGCGGGCGGGGTCGACCAGCGCCGGCTCCCCCGCGGTCAGGATCGCCTCGGCCAGGGCGGTGAACGGCTCGGTGCGCTCCAGCGGCACGAGCAGCGGAGCGTCGTGCTCGCGGTGGTCGAGCAGGTTCTCCAGCAGCCCGATCCGGCCGGGCAGCACCTCCCCGTCGAGGCGGTCCTCGGTGTAGCCGACCTCGGCCGTGCCCGCGGTGCCGGTCACCGTGATGTCGCCGGGCACGAACTCGCCGGAGCACAGGGTGACGGCGACGAACAGTTCGCGGCCGTCGGGGACGCGCAGGCGCACCGTGGCCGTGTCCTCGACCTCGACGGCGGGGCGGGTGCGGTACCGGTCGAGGCTCACCGTCCACGGTGGACTGATGCCGGTGATGGCGAGGGCCTGCATGAGGGCGTGCGCGAAGGCGTTCACGAGCGCCCCGTCGCGGCCGCGGCGCCCGGCCCACGGCGAGCGGGTCCAGTAGGCGTCGGGCCGCCACCAGGCCCCGGCGACCGCGGCCGACGTGACCGCGCCGACCCGGTCGGGCAGCATCGGCAGGGTCGGCGAGCCGAGGGCCTGGAAGCCGACCTGCACCACCCGGCCGCGGGAGGCCTCGGCGAGGGTGCGGTGGTCGGCCAGCGACAGCACCGGCGGCTTCTCGAGCAGCAGGTCAGCCCCGGCGTCGAGGGCGTCGAGGGCGATCGGCAGGTGGGTGTGCGGCGGGGTGCACACCACGACGACCTCGGGCTTGCGCTCGGCGAGCATCCGGCGGTGGTCGGTGTAGTCGTAGCCGGGCTGCACGTCGCAGGTGGCGACGAGCCGGACCCGCGGACCGAGCGCGTCGATGGCGCGCAGGTGCCACGCCCCGTGCCCGGCCGCCCCGATGAGCGCGACCGTGGTGGTCACCGCAGCCCCTCCAACACCCCGAGAACCCCGTGCCGGTCCAGGTCGCGGCCCCACGCGTCCAGCTGCGCGCGCAGCTCGGTGTCGTCGGCGAAGGCGGGCGGGAACACCGCGTCGAGCGCGAGCAGGTCGCCGGTCTCGCGCAGGCGCTCGGCCATGGGGTCGTCGAGCGGCAGCGCGGTGCCGTCGTCGGCCACGCCGCGCACGAAGCGCATCCAGGCGGCGAGGACGAGGGTGGCGTACCGTGGCATGCTCCCCGCCGCCCGCCGGTCCGCGATGGTGCCCAGCAGCCGCTGCGGGAGCTTCTGCGAGCCGTCCATGGCGATCTGCAGCGTCCGGTGGCGCAGCGCGGAGTTGGCGAAGCGCGCGAGGGCGCCGCGGCCGAACTCCTCGACCGTGACGCCGTCCGGCGGGGACAGCGTCGGCGCGATGTCGGTGGCGATGAACCGCTCCACGGCGTCGCGCATGCCCGGCAGGGCGAGGGCCCGGTCGACCGTGGGCGCACCGGCGAGCGCGCCGAGGTACGCCAGCGCCGAGTGCACCCCGAGCACCACCCGCAGCTTCAGCCCCTCCCACGGGCCCACGTCGCCGGTGATGATCGCGCCGGCCCGGTCCCACGCGGGCCGCCCGCCCGGGAAGTCGTCCTCGAGCACCCACGCGTGGAACGGCTCCGCGCCGACGGTGGCCCGGTCCTCCAGGCCGAGCACCTCCCGCGCGGTGGCGTAGGTGGCCTCGGTGCTGGCGGGCACGATGCGGTCCACCATGGTGCTCGGGAACCCGGTCGAGTCCACGATGGACGGACCGAGCTCGGCCACCACGAGCTCACGCAGCCGGCGGCCGTTGCTGGGCAGGTTGTCGCAGCTCACCAGCGCGATCGGGGCGCCCGCCCGGGCCCGCAGGCCGCGGACCAGCAGGTCGAGGACGGCCGAGCCGGGCCGGTACGCCTTCTCCGTCACGGTCAGCGTGACGATCCGCACGGCGGGGTCGGCGAGCAGGCGTTCGACCGCGTCGGGTTCGCTCGCCGCGTGCAGGGCCTGACTGTGTACCCCCAGCACGCGCGGCGTGACCCGCTCGCCGTCGAGGGTCAGCACGCTGTACAGCAGGTCCTGCTCCAGCAGCGGGTCGAGCACGGACCGGGAGCGCGGGGCGACCGCGGCGATGCCCCAGTCCCCGCCGCCCGCGGCGATCGCGTCCGCGGTGAACACCGCCTGGTGGGCCCGGTGGAACGCGCCCAGCCCGAGGTGCACGATCCCGGTGCCCGGCGCCTTGGGCACGTCACCGGCGGTGGCCCGGCTCAGGCGCTCCATACCGGACCTCCCGGGAAGCCGAACCGCGCGACGGACTCGGGGCGCAGCTCCACGCTGTAGCCGGGCTTGTCGGGCAGCCGGTAGCGGCCGCCCTCGACGCGCACCGGGTCGGTGAAGTGCTCGTGCAGGTGGTCCACGTACTCCACCATCCGCCCGTCCATCGACCGCCCGACCCGCAGGTAGTCGAAGAAGGACAGGTGCTGCACGTACTCGCACAGCCCCACCCCGCCCGCGTGCGGGCAGACGGTGACCCCGAACTTCGCCGCCAGCAGCAGCTCGGCCAGCACCTCGCCGACGCCGGCCACCCGGCACGCGTCGACCTGCATGATGCCGATCGCGCCGGCCTGCAGCAGCTGCTTGAAGATGACCCGGTTGGCCGCGACCTCCCCGGTGGCGACCTTGCACCGCGCGCCGAGGGCCCGCTGGATCGCGGCGTGGCCGAGGACGTCGTCGGCGTGGGTGGGTTCCTCGATCCAGTACGGGTCGAAGGCGACCAGCCGCTCCATGTTGGCGATCGCCTCGTCGACGTCCCACACCTGGTTCGCGTCCATCATGAGCAGCGCGCCGGGGCCGAGCTCGGACCGGATGATCCCCGCCCGGCGCACGTCGTCGTCGATCGGGCCGCCGACCTTCATCTTGACCGCGGTCCAGCCGTCCTTGACCGCCTGGCGGGTGAGGGCGCGGACCTTCTCGTCGTCGTAGCCGAGCCAGCCCACCGACGTGGTGTACGACGGGAATCCGAGCTGCGTGGCCTGTTCGAGGCGCTCGCGGTACCCCTGCAGGCCTTGATCGAGAATCGCCGAGGCCTCGTCCGGGGTGAGGGCGTCGGTGATGTGGTTGAAGTCGACCGCGGCGACCAGGTCGGCGGTCGGCAGCTCGGCCAGCAGGCGCCACATGGGCTTGCCGGCCAGCCGCGCCCGCAGGTCCCAGACGGCGTTGAGGATCGCCCCGGCCGCCATGGCCACGACGCCCTTCTCCGGGCCGAGCCAGCGCACCTGCACGTCGGCCGTGAGGGTGCGGGCGCCGGCGGCGGTGCACAGCTCCTCGACCTCGTGCCCGACCACGTGGTGCCGCAGGGCCTCGACGGCGGCGCAGGTGATCTCGTTGCCCCGGCCGTTGGTGAAGGTGAGGCCGAAGCCCTGCTGACCCGTGGAAGTTTCGAGCACGACATACGTGGCGGAGTAGTCGCCGCGGTTGATGGCGTCCGAGCCGTCCCCGGCCGCGGCGGTCGGGAACCGCACGTCGTGGACGGTCAGACCGGTGATGACGGTCACGCGGAATCTCCAGTGTGGACGGTGCGCTGGAAGACGCGCTTCGGCAGGTGGTAGGCGAGGTCGGCGATGGTCTCGGCGGCCTCGTCGAGCGGCAGGCGGTGCTCGGCCACGAGCCGGGCCAGGAACCCCGCGTCGACGCGGCGGGCCACGTCGTGGCGGACCGGGATGGAGCAGAACGCGCGGGTGTCGTCCACGAAGCCGGAGGTGTTGGAGAAGCCGGCCGTCTCGGTGACGGTCTCCCGGAAGCGGCGCAGGCCCTCGGGGCTGTCCAGGAACCACCAGGGCGCGCCGAGGAACACGGCGGGATATCCGCCCGCGAGCGGCGCCAGCTCCCGCGTGAAGACGGTTTCGTCCAGGGTGTACAGCACGATGCGGAACCGGGGATCCGTACCGAACGCGTCCAGCAGGGGCTTGAGCGAGCGCACGTATTCGGTCGGGCCGGGGATGTCGCCGCCGACGTCGCGCCCGTGCCGCGCGAACAGCGCCGCGTTGTGGTTGCGCACGGCGCCGGGGTGCAGCTGCATCACGAGGCCGTCCTCGACCGACATGCGGGCGAACTCGACCAGCATGTGGGCCCGGAACCGCTCGGCGTCGCCGGCCTCGGCGCGCCCGCGCAGGGCCCGGTCGAACAGGGCGGCGGCCTCGTCCGCGGGCAGGGCCAGGGTGGCCGCGCTCGGGTGGCCGTGGTCGCTGGAGGTGGCGCCGGCCGCGATGAAGGCCCGGCGCCGCTCCCGCAGCCGGTCGAGGAACTCGCCGAACGTGCCCGCGCCGAGCTGCTCGACCCGCTCGGCCCAGCCCGGCCAGTCGGGGTCGACGAGGTCGTCGGGGCGGAACGTGGTGATGACCCGCCCGCCCGGGCCGCCCCAGCCGTCGGCCGCGAGCTTGGCGTGCGCGCCCAGGTCGGACAGCGGCGACTCGGTGGTGGCGAGGGACTCGAGGTTGAAGCGCTCGAACAGCGCGCGGGGCCGGAACTCGGGGTCGGCCAGCCGGGCGGCGATCGCGTCGTAGACGTCGTCGGCGGTGCCCGCGTTCAGCGGCGCGTCCACCCCGAACACCGAGGACAGCACGCCCTCGGTCCACAGCCGCGACGGCGTACCGCGGAACAGGTGCCAGTTCGCGGCCAGCAGCCGCCAGATGGTCCGCCCGTCGGTCTCCACCGGGGTGCCGTCCAGCGCCGGGACGCCGAGCGCGGCGGGGGGAATGCCCTGGCTGGCCAGCATCCGCGTGACGTAGTGGTCCGGCACCACGATGAGCCGGGCCGGGTCCGGGAACGGCTTGTCGTCGGCCAGGATGGCCGGGTCGACGTGGCCGTGCGGGCTGATCAGGGGCAGGTCCTTGGCGTGCCGGTAGAGCTCGCGGGCGATGGCGCGCACCCCGGGCTCGGCGGGCAGCAACTGGTCTTCATGCATGAGCGGTTCCAGCCTCGATGTCGGCGGTGATGTCGGCGGTGCGGACGGGCCGGCCGGTCAGGATGGACTGGTTGGCCGCCAGTCCGACCAGCAGCGCACGCGCGCCGGCCCCGGCGTCGGCGGAGCGGCCCAGGGGGTCTGCGGGGGCGTCGGGGTCGAGCAGCTGGGCGAGCATCCGCGCGTCGGCCCCGCCGTGGCCCGCGCGGCGGTAGCCCTCGACGGGCAGCTCCACCGGGGGGCCGAAGAACGGGCGCAGACGCAGGCTCGCGGTGCCGGGCTCGCGGTGACCCTTGAGCGAGTCGGCCGCCGCCACCGAGACGTGGTCGGTCTCGGTCACGTCGAGTTCGAGCCGTCCCCGGCTGCCGTTGAAGGCGATGCGGTACCCCTCCCAGGGCGCGTAGGCCGTCAGGTGATACGTCAGGGTCGCACCGCGAGCGTAGCGCACGAGCACGGCGAGATCGTCCTCGATGGTCACGCCGGGCGCGAAGACGTCCTGGTCCCGCCGGTAGCCGTCCTCCCGCACGGCGGCGTCGCCGTAGAGCGCGTCGAGGTCGGGGTCGCCCATGTCGATGGCGAACTTGCCGGCTCCGTGACCGGCACCGTCGGTACCGTAGAAGAAGAGCCGGCCGTCGGCGAACACGGACGCCGGGTCGTCGTCCAGCCACCAGTTGACCAGGTCGAAGTGGTGCCCGGCCTTGTGCACGAGCAGCCCGCCGGAGTCGGCCTTGTCGCGGTGCCAGCGGCGGAAGTAGTCGGCGCCGTGGCGCACGTCGAGCAGCCACTCGAAGTGCACCGACCCGACCTCGCCGATCTCGCCCGCCGCGAGGACGCGCTTGACCGCCTCGTGCAGCGGGTTGTAGCGGTAGTTGAACGTCACCCGGACCCGGCGGCCGGTGCGCCGCACGGCGTCGAGGATGCGCGCGCTGCGCTGCGCGTCGACGGTCATCGGCTTCTCGGTGAGCACGTCGCAGCCGGCCTCGAGGGCGGCGACGATGTACTCGTCGTGGTAGCGGTCCACGGTGCACACGACGACCACGTCGACCCGCTCGCGGGCCAGCATCTGCACGAACTCGGTGGCGGGGTAGGCGGGCACCGGCGCGGGAAGCCGGTCGTTGTGCACGGCGATGCGGACCGGGTTCGGGTCGGCCAGCGCGACGAGCGCGCAGGTGTCGGGGTGCTCCTCGGTGAGCGCCCGGACGAACATGGCGGCGCGGGACCCGGTGCCGACGATCGCATAGCGGGTTTTCAAGGAACCCCCAACGGCGAAGGACTGCAAAGGTTTGCAGCAAACTATGCGCAAGACCGCTCGCTCCGGTCAATACCGCGCTCTAGATCGCATCGAGGGGCGTTGACACGGGAGCAAACGTTTGCATAATTGGCACCACCGCGGTGACCCAGGTCACCGTCTCGCTCATCCGAGAGGACCCCACGTGCCCGCCACGATCCGAGATGTCGCCCGCGCCTCCGGCGTCCATGTCTCCACCGTGTCGCGCACGTTCTCGGCGCCCCACCTGGTCAACCCCGACACGCGCAGCCGGGTGCTGTCAACCGCGGAGAGCCTCGGCTACCGGCCCAACCGGGCCGCCCGCGCCCTGATCACCGGCCGGACGCACAACATCGGCCTGATCGTCGCGGACATCGCCAACCCGTTCTTCCCCCCGCTCATCAAGGCCGCCGAATCCCAGTCGCGCCAGCGCGACTACCACCTCTTCGTCGCCGACACCAACGAGGACCCCGTGGTCGAGGAGCAACTCGTCCACGCCCTCGCCAAGCAGGTCGACGGCGTGCTGCTGTGCAGCCCGCGCATGAGCAACGACCTGATCGAGAAGCTCCGCAAGGAGGTGCCCCTGGTCGTGGTCAACCGGCCCGTCGAGGGGCTCCCCGCGGTCGTGATGGACGTCGCCAGCGGCGCCCGGACCGCGGTCGAACACCTGGTGGGCCTCGGCCACCGCGACATCGCCCTGCTGGGCGGGCCGCGCGGCTCGTGGACCAACCGGGAGATCCGCCGCTCCGCCACCGCCGCGGCCCGGGTCGCGGGCGCCACGCTCACGGTCCTGGGGCCCTTCCAGCCCACGGAGGCGGCGGGCTCCGCCGCCTGCGCGGCGCTGCTGGCCACCGGGGCGACCGCCGTGCTGGCCTACAACGACCTCATGGCGATCGGCCTGCTCGAGGCCCTGCACGACCGCGATGTGAAGGTGCCGGAGGAGCTCAGCGTCATCGGCATCGACGACATCATGCTCAGCCGGATCGTGCGCCCGAAGCTCACCACCGTGGCGACCCCCACCGCGGCCGCCGGCCGGGCGGCCGTGGACATGTTGCTGCACCACGACGAAGACCACCGCTCCACCGCACTCGTCACGCTCCAGACCCAACTGGTCGTCCGCGACTCGACCGGCCCCGCTCCGGTCTGAACCCCATTCGCGCGTTCGGCCAATCCGTTGTTCGCCACGGCGCTCAATGCCTAGGAGTGAAACTTCCATGTCCGGAACCCCTCGCCGACGGCTGCTCGCGATCGCCGCCGCGGCCGCTCTGCTCGTGCCCCTCGCCGCCTGCGGTGACGACGCCGGCTCATCGCCCTCGGCGGACTCCACCGAACCGGTCGAGCTGAGCTTCTTCTGGTGGGGCGGCGACGCCCGCGCCAAGCTCACCGAGGACGCGCTGAAGCTGTACACGGCCAAGCACCCCAACGTCACGTTCAAGACGACGTGGCAGGCCAACCAGGGCTACTTCGACAAGCTGGCCACGCTCACGGCCGGCAACGCGGCGCCCGACATCTTCCAGATCGACGACAACTACCTGACCGAGTACGCGTCGCGGAACGTCACGCTGGACCTGAGCACCTACCAGAAGTCCGGCAAGCTGGACACGTCGAAGTTCCCCGAGAGCCTGTGGAAGTACGGCGAGGTCGACGGCAAGCTCGCCGGCGTCGCGTTCGGCGAGAACACGCAGGGCCTGGTGTACAACAAGACCAAGCTGCAGGCCGCCTCCCAGCCGCTGCCGACCACCGGCATGTCGTGGGAGCAGTTCATCACGTGGGCCCAGGCGGCCGGCGCGGCGACCAAGACCGCCGGCACGCAGGACCCGAGCGCCGACTACAAGGCCTTCTGGGTCTGGCTGCGCCAGCAGGGCAAGGACCTGTACAAGGGCAAGGAACTGGGCTTCACCGCGCAGGACGTGCAGGCCTGGTTCGACCTGTGGAAGGGCGCCCGCGACAACAAGGCGACGCCGACCGCCGACGTGATCCGGGAGGGCAACGCCACCGACATCACCAAGCAGCTCGTGGTCACCGGGAAAGCCCTTACCTCCTGGGTGTGGGTCAACCAGCTGCCCGAGCTGCAGAAGAACACCAAGGACGAGCTCGGCGTGATCGCCTACCCCGGCGACCCGAAGGCGCAGTGGGCGCGCGCGTCGATGTACTTCTCGGTGTACCGCGGCAGCTCCAAGAAGGACGTCGCCGTCGACGTCATCAACTTCCTGGCCAACGACCCGGAGGCCGGCAAGGTCCTCGGCACCGACCGCGGCCTGCCCTCCAACCTCGACGTGCGCACCGCGGTCGAGGGCAGCGTGACCGACAAGTCGATGAAGACCTCGATCGACGTGGAGAACACGCTCGGCAAGACCTTCGGCCCCTCGCCGCAGGTCCCGCTCAAGGGCCACAGCACCCTGCGCTCGGAGCTGATCAAGGCCGCGGAGTCGGTGCAGTCCGGCAAGGCGTCCTCCCAGCAAGCCGCCGACGCGTTCGTCGCCGCCGTGAAGACGGCCATCTCCAAGTAGGGAAATCCTTCCAGTGGCTGTCACGACCACGGAACGGACACCGCCGCGACACTCCGCCCGGGTCCCATCGGGATCCGGGCGGGGGGTCCGCCGCGAGGGCCGGGCCGGCTACGTCTTCCTCTCCCCCTGGCTGCTCGGCTTCGGGGCGTTCACGCTCCTGCCGATGCTGGGCTCGCTGCTGCTGAGCTTCACCGACTACGACATCCTGTCGGACTGGTCGGAGCTGCACTTCGTGGGCTTCGACAACTACACGCGGATGTTCACCGAGGACCCGGCCTTCTGGCACGCGGTCACGGTGACGGTGCTGTTCGGCGTCATCGCGGTCCCGCTCAAGCTGGCCGCCGCGTTCGGCGTGGCCCTGCTGCTCAACCGCGAGATGCGCGGCGTCGGGTTCTTCCGCGGCCTGTTCTACCTGCCCTCGCTGCTCGGCGGCAGCGTGGCGCTGGGCTTCGTGTGGTACTCGATGTTCAACCGCGACGGCTCGTTCAACCGCCTGCTGGCCCTGTTCGGCATCCACGGCGAGGGCTGGGTCAACGACCCCGACTGGGCCCTCGGCACGCTGATCCTGCTGGCCGTCTGGCAGTTCGGCGCGCCGATGGTCATCTTCCTGGCCGGCCTCAAGCAGGTCCCCGTCGAGCTCTACGAGGCGGCCGCGGTCGACGGCGCCGGGGCCTGGCGCAAGTTCCGCTCGGTCACGATGCCCATGATGTCGCCGGTCATCTTCTTCAACCTGGTGCTGGAGACCATCCACGGCTTCCAGGGCTTCACGTCGGCGTTCGTCATCTCCGGCGGCACCGGCGGACCGGTCGACTCCACCCTGATGTACACGCTCTACCTGTACATCAAGGGCTTCACCGACTACGAGATGGGCTACGCCTCGGCGCTGGCCTGGGTCTTCCTCGCCGCGATCGGCCTGCTGACGGTCGTGCTGTTCAGCACCGGCCGCTTCTGGGTGCACTACTCCGACGGAGGCGACGACCGATGAAAGCCATTCCGCGGTACCTCGCGATCCTCGCCATCCTGCTGATCATCCTGTACCCGCTGCTGTGGATGGTCGGCAGCTCGTTCAAGAGCCAGGAGGAGGTGCTCAGCAACGTCTCCATCTGGCCCGACAGCTGGACCCCGGCCAACTACCCGGACGGCTGGACGCACTTCAAGAGCGCCTCGGTCACCTTCGGCCGGTTCTTCGCCAACAGCGCCCTCGTGGCCCTGCTGGTCGTCGTGGGCAACGCCGCCTCCTGCCTCCTGGCCGCGTACGCCTTCGCCCGCCTGCGCTTCCGCGGCCGCCGCGTCTGGTTCGCCATCATGATCGGCACCCTGCTGCTGCCCGGCCACGTCCTGATCGTCCCCCAGTTCATCCTGTTCAAGCAGCTGGGCCTGGTCGGCGGCGAGTTCCCGTACCTGCCCCTGGTGGTCCCCCACTTCCTGGCCACCGAGGCCTTCTTCGTCTTCCTCATGGTCCAGTTCATGCGCGGCATCCCCCGCGAGCTGGACGAGGCCGCGAAGATCGACGGCTGCTCCCCGTTCGGCGTGTTCCGCAGCGTCATCCTGCCCCTGTCCAGACCGGCCCTGGTGACGACCGCGATCTTCTCGTTCATCTGGACCTGGAACGACTTCTTCCGCCAGCTGGTCTACGTCTCGGAGACCACGAAGAACACGGTGCCGGTCGCGCTGCGCTCCTTCATCGACTCCTCGGGCCAGGTCTCGGTCGGCCCGATGTTCGCGATGTCGGTGCTCTCGCTCGTACCGGTGTTCCTGTTCTTCCTGGCCTTCCAGCGCATGCTCGTCGAGGGCATCAACACCTCGGGCCTGAAGGGTTAGGTACCACATGAAACGCGACTGGCAGGAGACCGTGACCCTGGCCGCGGACGTGGCTCTGGTGGGCATCGCGGTGACCGTCGCCGCCCTCCCCCTCGTCACGGCCGGCGCCGCCCTGCGCACCGGTTCCGCCGCGATCTGCGTGATCGCCCGCGGCGAGAAGGTCTCGCCGGCCGCGATGTGGCGCCTCTTCCGGGCGTCCCTGCTCCCGGGGCTGGCGGCCACCCTCCTGGCCGCGGCGGTGGTCCTCCTGCTGGTCTTCAACGTCGGCGCCGTAGCCGCCGGCCGGGTCCCGGGCGGGTCACCCGCGCTGGCCGGCACCGGCGCCGCGGCCGCCGTGCTGCTCGCGATCGCCATGCTGGCCCTCGTCCGCCTCGGGTGGGACCCGTCCCCCTCGAGCTGGCGCGGCGCCCTGCGCTGGGCCTTTGCGACGGCATGGCGGCGCCCGGGCGCGGCGGCGGCGGTGGCCGGGGTGTCGGCCGTCGCCGCCGCGCTTGCGGTCTTCGTGCCACTGACCGCGCCGCTGTTGGTGGGCTACACCCTGTACGCCGCCCACGCGGTCACCACCCGCCTGGCCGAACGGGTGACATCGGTGCATCACGCACAAGGATGAGACCGTACGTATTAGTGACGCATGTCGGAGGTTCCCGTAGCGTGGGCTTTCTGGACGCCTTAAGCTAAAAGGCTAAAGCGCTCGTACGGACACATCGAGCTGCTTCATTCTGCGATCCGATGGGGGCTGGAGTGTCCCGTGTGGGGGAACCCCCGACGTTACTCGCATCCCGCGATGACGAGCTGAAAGTCGCCTACCAGGTCGTCGGCGACCCCACCGGGTTCCCGGTGATCCTGGCGCACGGCACGCCGGGCAGCCGTATCGGCCCGCGCCCCCGCGGCATCACCCTGTACCGCCACGGCATCCGGCTCATCTGCTACGACCGCCCGGGCTACGGGCAGTCGGACCGGCGCGAGGGGCGGGATGTCGCCGACTCCGCCCGGGACGTTGCGGCCGTCGCGGACCACCTCGGGCTCGACCGGTTCGCCGTCCTGGGTCGCTCCGGCGGGGGGCCGCACGCCCTGGCCTGCGCGGCCGACCCCGAGCTGCGTGGGCGGGTCACCAGCGTGGCCGTCCTGGTCAGTTTCGCCCCGGCGGACAGCCCCGACCTCGACTGGTACTCCGGCATGAACGCCGACAACGTGCGCGGCTTCGGCCGCGACGCCCGCGACACCGCGGCGGTCAAGGCCGAGATCACCCACCGGGCCGAGCTGGCGACGAAGGACCCGCGCCAGCTCATGCTGCACCTCGAGCAGCAGATGACGGCCATGGACCGGCAGGTCGTGAGCCAGTTCGGGCTGCGCCGGACCATCCTCGACGCCTACCGGGAGGCCCTGCGCAACGGGCCGTACGGCTGGATCGACGACGTGCTCGCCCTGGGCCAGAGCTGGAAGTTCGACCTCGGCGCGATCGACACCACGCTGACCGACGTGTTGATCTGGCACGGCAAGCACGACACGTTCGCCCCGGTCGACCACGCCCGCTGGCTGGCCGGCGCGATCCGCGGCGCGGTCTTCGAGGAGCAGCGCGACGCCGCCCACTTCGACGCCATGGAAGCGCTCCCCCTGGTGCTGGTCCGGCTCAGCCGTGGCCGCGAGGCGATCACCGCGCGCTGAACTTGCCGCAACGGTGCACGGACCGCTGAGGCGATGCGCTTCAGCATGGCCTCGGCATGCCCTCGACGGCAATGCCGGATGGCGCGCCGTGGCCGGCCCGTGGAAATGATCACTGATTCATACCTGTTAGTGACGCTGCAATTACCGCACACTGGAAGTCCATTGACGGGCGGCAGTGGGAGGGAGCGTTGGCGGCACCGGAGCGGGGCGGAGGCGGCCGGCCGGGGGTGACGACCATCCGGACGGTGTTCGGCGTCGTGGGCCTCGTGGCGCTGATCCTGGGCCTCATCGGCATGCACGGCTTTCGGACCGTGACGAGCTGGTTCGACACGACGTACTACACGCTGCAGCTCTTCGTGCTCGGCTCTGACCCGCTGCAACCTCCGGTGGACCAGGCGATTCCGTGGCAGCTGCAGGCCGCCCGGTTCCTTGCCCCGCTGTTCACCGTGGCCACCGTGGTCGAGACCACGCGCGTCCTGCTGGCCGGCGAGATCCGCCGGCTGCGATCGCGCCTGGCCCGGCGGCACGCCGTGATCTGCGGCGACACGCCGTTCGCCAAGGCCCTGGCGGCGCAGCTGTTCGCCACCGGCGAGCGGGTCGTGGTGGTCCGCTCGGCCCCGATCCGCCCGTTCGAGCTGCGCCACCGGCGCCTGCTCGGGGTGTCCGGCGACGCGCGCTCGCCGGAGGTGCTGCGCGCCGCGGGGCTGCGTCGCGCCCGCTGGCTGTACATCTGCGGCGACGACGACCAGGTCAACCACGCGGTGTCGGTGACCGCCGGCACCGAGCTGCAGCTCCGGCGCTCCTCGCCGTGGATCTTCGTGCAGCTGAACCGGCAGCAGACCTGCCACCTGCTGCAGGCCCGGCGGCTCGGCGCGGCCAACTCCAACCGGTTCCGCCTCGACTACTTCCACGTCGACGACGTGGCCGCGCGCTCGCTGTACCGCCGCCACCCCCTGCCGCCCCGCGATGCCGATGGCCGCCCGCTGCGCCTGCTGATCTCCGGCGACACCTCGTTCGCGCGTGTGCTGCTGGTGGAGACCGCACGGCACTGGCGGTTCGCCGGCGGCCAGCGCGACCACCTCGAGGTCGACGTCATCGGCCGCGACGCCGGCCGCACCGTCGCCACACTGCACGCGCGGTTCCCGTTCCTGGAAGCCGCGTGCCGGGTGCGCGCCCACGACGAGCTGCTCGGCGACTGGCTGCCCGAGATCAGCCGCCCGGCCCATTACGACCGCATCTACCTCTGCCACGAGGACGAGCAGCGGATGCTGGACCTCGCGCTGGAGAGCACGCAGTTGTGGCAGGCGGTGACCGAGAAGGTCTTCGTCGCCGCCCACGAGGCCACCGCCCTGGCCGACGCGTTCCACGGCGGCGAGCTCAACGACCTGCTGGACGAGGTCGGGGGAAAGCTGCGGGTGTACCCCATCATCACCCAGGCGTGCGACGCCCAGCTGATCGCCGACGATCTCACCGAGCGCCTGGCGGTGCGGTTCCATCAGCGGTACCTGGACACCGCCCGCGGCGCCGCCAGCCCCAGCAGCGCGGTCGGCTGGAAACAGCTGTCGGAACCGCTGCGCAACGCCAACCGGGCCCAGGTGCAGGGGATCGCGGCCAAGATGCAGAAGCTCGGCTGCGTGATCGCGGTGCGCAACGGCGAGGACGGGCTCATCACCGACCGCGAGCTGGAGGAGCTCGCCGAGCTCGAGCACACCCGGTGGTGCGAGGAGCGCGCCGGGCAGGGGTGGCGCCACGCCGAACGGCGCGACGACCGCCGGCGCCGCCATCCCGACCTGGTGCCGTGGCAGGATCTCGGCGAGGCGGGCCGTGAGAAGGCCCGCGACGCCGTGCGGTACATGACGGAGATGCTGGCCGACGAGGGCTTCACCATCGTCAGGCTTACGGAACCGGTCCGCGCGACGACCGTCTAGCGAGGGGAGACCGCTATGCGAGTCGGCATCACGGGTCATACGAACCTCACCGGCGGCGGCGCCCAGGCCATCTACACCGCCCTCATCCAGCACCTGGACGCCTACGGCGGGGACATCATCGGCGTGACCTGCCTGGCCGACGGGGCCGACCAGCTCTTCGCCCGGGCCGTGACCGCGGTCGGCGGCGTCTACGAGGTCGTGCTGCCCGCGCCCGACTACCGCCGCGTCGTGCCGCCGGAGCGCCGCCACGACTTCGACGCCCTGCTGGACGGGGCGAGCATCGTGCTGGCCACCGGCGAGAAGCGGTCGGGGCAGCGCGCGTACGTCGCCGCCAACCGGATCATGCTCGAGCGGGTGGATCGGCTCATCGCCGTGTGGGACGGGCGCGACGAGGGGGATCCGGGCGGTACCGCGGACGTCGTGACCCGGGCCCGCGCCGCTGACCTGCCGATGACCGTCATCTGGCCGGCCGGGGCCGAGCGCGGATGAGCTGCGGTGCCGCCGGTCCGCCCAGCCGGAACGCCTGACCCGATCGACCCGGAATGTAAGCCGGAGAGCACAACCCCGCACAGTACCGGTGACATCACGGCATGTCTTTCCTATGCTGATTGAAGGTCGTCTTCGCCTGGGCGGCCGGCAACCGCAATGGGGGGATAAACCAGTGCCAAGCGACGCGAAAACTGCGGAGCCGATCGATGCTCCGATCGACACCGCCCTCACTACGCCGCTCGGTGACATCCCGGTCGGGTGGGCCGACAACCTCGTGCGCAACCTGAGCCGCGGGTCGGACGATGTCGCCGCCGTTGACGTCGCCCGGTTCGGGTCGCACGTCTGAGCCGGCCGGGCGCGGCGGTGCGATCAACCAGTATGTGCTGAAGGTCGCCAGCCGCTGCGACCTGGCGTGTGACTACTGCTACGTGTACGAGAGCGCCGACCAGAGCTGGCGGCGCAGGCCGCACTTCATTGCGGCGTCCACGGTGGACGCCGCGGCCCGGCGAATCGCCGAGCACGCTGATCGGCATGCCCTGGCTCGGGTACGGGTGATCCTGCACGGCGGCGAGCCACTGCTGGCCGGGGCAGAACGGCTCGCCGACGTCATCGACCGGCTTCGCGGGCCGATCGGTGATCGGCTCGAGCTCGGCGTGCAGACCAACGGGGTGCTGCTGGACGAGCGCTTGTGCCGGCTCTTCGCCGAACAGGGCGTGCGAGTCGGCGTCTCACTCGACGGGGACGCGGCCGCGCACGACCGGCACCGGCGGCGGGCCGACGGGCGGGGTAGCCACGCCGACGTCGTGCGTGCGCTCGCTCTGCTGCGCCGGCCCGAGTTCCGCGACAGCTACGCCGGTCTGCTGTGCACCGTCGATCTCGACAACGACCCCGTCGCCGTCTACGACGCGCTGGTGGCCGAGGAGCCGCCCGGCATCGACTTCCTGCTCCCGCACGCCAACTGGGAGGACCCGCCGGCCCGCCCGGACGACGGGGACGGGGCGTATGCGCGGTGGCTGCTCGCGGTACACCGGCGATGGGTCGAAACGGGAAGGCCCGTGCGCGTGCGGTTGCTGGACTCGCTGCGCGCCACGATCGCGGGCGGGGCCAGCGCGACCGAGGCGGTGGGACTCGGCCCGGCCGCGCTCGTCGTGATCGAGGCCGACGGCACGTTCGAGCAGGTCGATGCGCTCAAGACCGCGTTCCCCGGGGCACCGGAGACCGGGCGGTCGGTCTTCTCCGACACCGTCGACGACGTCGCCGCACACCCGCTCATCGCGGTCCGCCAGATCGGCCTGGCCGGGTTGTGCACCACCTGTCGCGCCTGCCCCGTCGTGCGGCACTGCGGCGGCGGCCATTTCGCGCATCGGTACCGTGACGGGCACTTCGACAACCCGTCCGTCTACTGCACCGACCTCAAGGACCTCATCACCGGCCTGCTTCCCCATCCGCCCGGTCTCGACCCGGATCTGCTCGACGACCTCGGCACCGGCCACGGCTCGCCCACCGCACTGGCTCGCCTCGCCGCCGTGCACGACTCGCTCGTCCGCGCGTACCTGGCCGCGCTCGGGCCGCGGGCCGACCGCGACCCGCTCGCCGCACCGGCCTGGGCGCTGCTGCGATCGCTCGACCGGGACCACCCGGCGGCCGTCCGCGCGGTCCTCGCCCACCCGTTCGTGCGGACCTGGGCCGCGGCCGCAAGCGAGTCGGGCCACGACCTCGGGCAGCTCGCGGGCCTCGCCGCCGCGGCGGCCCTGCGCGCCGGCGTGACGGCCGAGGTCACCGTGCCGGTCCGCGACGGGCTGGCCGTGCTGCCGTCGCTGGGCGCGATCGAGGCCGGGGCAGCGTCACTGCGCCTGCGCATCGCCGACGGGTCCGTGGCCGGCGACCCGGTCTGGCGCCGCCCGCACGAGCTGGCCGCGGTCACGTTGGACGACGTCGATCCGTACCGCGACTGCTTCGCCGAACCGCTCGCCCCGCGCCTCACGGCGGCCGAGGCCGCAGGCTGGTCGCGCCGGCTCGACGCGGCGCTGGCGTGGCTGGATGAGCGGACCCCGCAGTACCGGCCCGGGCTGCGGACCGCGCTGCGGGTCGTCGTGCCGCTGCGCCCCGACCCGTCCGGCGACCTGCGCAGCGCGGCCGCCCGCACCGCGTTCGGCGCCGTCGCGGTGGGGCCGGCGCCCGACGCCCCGAGCCTGGCCACGCTGCTCGTGCACGAGGTCCAGCACCTCAAGCTCGGCGTCGTCATGGACGCCTGCGACCTGTTCGACCGCGCCGACCCCCGCCGGCTGGCCGTTCCCTGGCGCCGGGACCCGCGCCCGATCGAGGGGACGCTGCATGGCTGCTACGCCTTCGCGGCGGTCGCCGACGTCTGGCGGCACCGCCCGGAACGGGAGGCACCGAGACTGGCCGCGCAGTACCGCGGCTGGGTGACCGGCGCGATCGAGCAGTTGCTGGCCGGCGGCGGCCTGACCGCCGACGGGGAACGGTTCGTGCGGCGTCTGCGGGTCACCCTGGACGGGTGGTGACACGGTGGCCGTTCGGAGCGGTACGAGATCGTTCGGACGACACACAGAGCGAACCGGTACAGCGATGCGCGCGACGAGCGGGCGGTCGATATCGTTGACCCGGCATCGTGTCGTCATCGACCAGGAGCGGCGTGTGGCGGGAGCACGACCAGAACCGGCGCCGAACGCCCCGGTGTTCTTCCTGAGCTACTCCCGTGCCGGTCGTCTCGCGCCGCGGGTGCAGGCATTCCATCAGAAGCTCTCGGAGCACATCGCCGAGTTGATGGCGGTGCCGGCGGGCTGCGAACCCGGCTTCATCGACCGCGAGCTCGTCGCCGGCCAGGTCTGGGCCGAGGAGCTCGCCTTCGCCCTCGGGCACTGCCAGGTCTTCGTGCCGCTGCTGTCGGCGCCCTACCTGCAGAGCAAGTGGTGCGCCCGGGAGTGGAACGCCTTCGCCCGCCGGACCGTCAGGCCGCTCGTCGACGGAGCGCACCGCGGCACCTCGGTGATCCCGGTCGTGTGGAACGTGCTGCGCCACGACGCCGAGGTGCCCGACGCGGTCAGCCGTGTGCAGCTGTTCATCCCGTCCGGGCCGCCGCCGGACGTCGCATCGGCCTACCGTGCCGAGGGCATGTACGGGCTGCCGCTCATCGGCGACCCGGGCCGCGGCCTGTTCGACGCGGCCGTCTGGCGGCTGGCCCAGCAGATCGTGCAGGCCGCCCACGAGCGGTGGATCGAGCCGGACGTGCCCGCCGATCTGGAGTCGCTGAGCACGGAGTTCGGGGAGGCGTCATGACGGTGCCCGGGCGCGACGTGTACTTCTTCCTCAGCTACGCCCGCTCCTCGCCCGTCTCCGACGACGTGCCGAACGACCCGGACTACTGGGTGCGCAAGTTCTTCGCCGACGTCTCGGCCGCGCTCGAAGCCCACGCCGAGCGCGACCCGGACCTGGCCGGCGGGTTCTTCGACGGGCTGCTGCGGGTGGGCGACGACGTCGGGCGGGCCCAGGCCGACGCGCTCGCGGTCGCGCAGGTGTTCGTCCCGCTGTACTCCCCGCTGTACTTCGGCAACGGCTGGGCCCTCGGCGAGCGCGAGTCGTTCGCCACCCGCCTGCGTACCGCCGGGCTGGACGAGGACGCGATCGCGCGGCACACCGTGCCCGTGCTGTGGACGCCGCTGCCGCCGTGGGACTCGCGGCCGGAGATCGGCCAGGCCATCGCGGCTGTCGCCGACGCGCCCGAGATGCAGGGCAAGACGGCCGCCTACGAGCAGAACGGGCTGCGGGTGATGAGCCGGCTGGACGCCTACGCCGGGGAGTACGCCGAGATCGTCGGCGTGCTCGCCGCGCGGATCGTGGCCGCGGCCCGCGCCGAGCCGCTGCCCCGCGCGGCCGATCCGGTCCGCCCGGCCGCCCCGCCCCAGCGCGGCCCCGGCACCCGGCTGGTGGTGAGCGTGCTCGCGCCGGACGCGGGCGTGGCCTGGCATCCGTACGCGGGCCACGGCCACGCGCGGCCGGTCGCCGGCTACGTCGCCGAGACCGCCGAGCGGCTCGGCGTGCCCACCCGGGTGGCCGAACTGGCCGACATCGACAAGAACGCGGCCGAGCCGGTGCTGGTGCTCGTCGACGGCACCGCCGACGCCGACGCGGTGCGGGCCGGGCTCGCGGGCCTGCCGGCCTGGGCGGTGCCGGTCGTGCTGCCCGGGACCGGCGGGGCCGAGCCGCGGCGCGCGGCGATCGAGGCCGCACCCTCGGGCTTCACTCCGGTGTACCAGCTCGACCAGCTCGGACGGGTCGTGCCGGTCGCGGTGTTCCAGGCCCGCAACCAGTACCTGAAGCGGCTGGCCCACAACTGGCCGCCGGACGAGCGCCGGCTGAGCCTGCGCAAGGACGCGGCCGACCAGCGGCGCGGAACGGAAGAGGAGCGATGACGCAGCACGAGGGCCAGGTCATCACGTTCTACTCGTACAAGGGCGGAACCGGCCGGACGATGGCGCTGGCCAACGTCGCGTGGATCCTGGCCGCGAACGGCCACCGGGTCCTCGTCGCCGACTGGGACCTCGAGTCGCCGGGCCTGCACCGCTTCTTCGGCCCGTTCCTCGACCCGCTGCAGGTGGCCCAGACCGAGGGCGTGGTGAACCTGCTCGGCGAGTACACCTGGGCGGTTCTCGACGAGACGGCCGACCGGCCCGCCGACTGGTTCCGCGACTACGCCAGCGTCGAGCGGTACGCGTTCAGCCTCGACTGGGAGTTCCCGGGCCAGGGCAGCCTGGACATCATGCTGGCCGGGCGGCACAACCTCGACTACGCCGCGCACGTCGCCGGCCTCGCCTGGGAGACCTTCTTCAACCTCGGCGGCGCGCAGTTCCTCGACGCGCTGCGCCAGGACATGAAGGCCCGCTACGACTACGTGCTCATCGACAGCCGGACCGGCTTGAGCGACGTGGCCGACATCTGCACGCTGCACCTGCCCGACGTGCTGGTCGACTGCTTCACGCTGAGCTACCAGGGCATCGACGGCGCGGCCGAGGTGGCCCGGCGGGTCGGCGACCACGAGCGCCCGCCCGTGCGGTCGCGGCGCATCCTGCCGGTGCCGATGCGCGTCGACGACGGCGAGAAGACGAAGGTCGACGCGGGCCGCGCCTTCGCCCGGCGGCGCTTCGCCGACCTGCCCAAGGGTATGTCCGAGGACGAGCGGCGGGCGTACTGGCTGACGGTCGAGGTGCCGTACCGCAAGTTCTACGGCTACGAGGAGACGCTCGCCACGTTCGGCGACGAGCCTGGCGCACGCAACACGCTGCTGTCGTCGTACGAGACGCTCACCGCGTACATCACCAGCGGCGACGTGACCGCGCTGCCGAAGATGGACGAGCTGCTGCGGGCCCAGACCATGGCGAAGTTCAACCGCAAGCAGGCCGTCGCCGACGACGTGATCGTGCTGCGCTACTCGCCGGCCGACCAGGTCTGGGCCGAGTGGGTCCGCGGTGTGCTCGTCGCCGCCGGCGTGCGGGTCGCGGACCCGGCCGAGGCGCCCGGGCCGCAGCTGCCTTCGCGCCCGCTCGTACTCGTCTCACGCAACAACGAGCAGCCGGAGCTCGACACCGGCGCGCTCGTGCTGTACCTCGACGACACCCCGCCGCTGCCCGACCTGCTGGCCGAGAACTGGGTCTCCATCGCCGGTTCCGTCCGCCCCGACGCCGTGCGCCGCCTGCTGCAGCTCATCGGGCTCGACCCGGCCGACGCCGCGCAGACCCGGGCCGCGATGCCGCCGCGCTTCCCCGGCGAGCCCCTGCTGGCCTACAACGCACCCGGCCAGAACACCAGGTTCACCGGCCGCACCGACGTGCTGCGGCGGCTCAGGGCGACGCTGCGGGGCCGCGGCGGCCGCGGGCCGGTGGCGCTGTACGGCCGGGGCGGCATCGGCAAGACCCAGCTCGCGACCGAGTACGCACACCGGTTCCGCGGCGCCTACGACGTGGTCTGGTGGATGGCCGCCTACCCGCCGCAGTTCGTCGACGTCGAGTTCAGCGACCTCGCCCGCGAGCTGGGCCTGCCCCACCAGCCGCAGGTGCCGGAGCGGGTCCGGCAGGTCCGGCAGTGGCTCCAGCGGGCCGAGCCGCGCCCGGACGGCGGGCCGCTGCGCTGGCTGCTGGTGTTCGACAACGTCGAGGACTACCACAGCATCGCGGAGTACCTGCCGCCCGGCGACGGCGACGTCCTCATCACCACGCGCAAGGCCAACCTCGACGACGCCGTGGTGGCCTTCGAGATCGGCGCGTTCGAGCCCGGCGAGAGCGTCGAGCACCTGGTCGGCCGGGTCGGCGCCAAGCGAATCTCGCCGGCCGAGGCGGCCCAGATCGCCGGGACCGTCGAGCACATGCCGATGTTCGTCGCACTGGCCGGGGCGCTACTGGCCGACTCCGACACCGAGGTGGCGGACTACATCGCCGGCCTGGTCAGCGTCGACCCCGCGAGCGGCCTGAGCGCGGACGTCTGGAGCCTGTCGCTGGACCGGCTCCGGAAGGAGTCTCCCGGCGCCTTCCGCCTGCTCCAGCTGGCGGCGGTGCTGGCTCCCGAGATCTCCCTGGACATCGCCTACGACGACGCGCTCGCGAGGATCATCGCCCGGCACGACGATCGGGTCCGGGCCCAGCTGGCCGTCCGGGGCAGCGAGCGCAGCGCCGCCATCCGCCTGGTCCAGCGGCTCAACCGGCTCGCCCTGATCAAGCTCGACCAGCAGGGCCGGCAGGTCGTGGTGCACCAGCTGCTGCAGGCCACGCTGCGGGCCCGGATGAGCGACGACGAGCTCGCCAAGGTCCGGGTCGAGGCCCACGAGCTGCTGGCCGGCGCCCGGCCGCCGGGCGAGGTCGACGACCCGGAGCTGCAGCAGCGGCTGCTGGTGCTCTGGCCGCACCTGGACACCACGAACGCCATCGAGAGCGAGAACCCCGACGTGCGGCAGTTGGTCATCGACCGGGTGCGGTACATCGCCCTGCTCGGCGGCTACGACCAGGGCCTGAAGTACGCCCTCGAGGCCGACGGGGCCTGGGAGGCGCAGATGGCCGCGCTGCCCCCGGAGGACCCGCGCCGCGACGACCTCCGCGTCCAGCTGCTGCACCTGCGCTTCAACCGCGCCAACCTCCTGCGCAGCCTCGGCCAGTTCCGCGAGTCGCGCCGGCTGAGCGAGGAGACCCTGCGGGAGCAGGAGCAGCTCATCGGCGAGAGCCACCCGCAGACCCTGTGGACCGCGAACGGCTACGGCGGCGACCTGCGCGCGCTCGGCCTCTACGAAGAGGCGCTGAACCGGGACCTGAAGAGCTACGAGGCCTCGGTCCGGGAGAGCGGGCCGGAGGAGTGGCAGTCGCTGATCATCGCCGGCAATGTGGCCACGTCGTACCGCCTGATGGGCAACTTCCGGCAGGCACTGGAGGTCGACGAGCGGACGCTCGAGATCTGGAAGCGCCGGTACGGCATGAGCAACCGCCGCACGCTGCTGTCGGCCAACAACCTCGCGCGCGACCTGCGCGAGGCGGGGCGGTACGCCGAGTCCGTGACCGACCTGCGGGTGGTCCTGGCCGCCTACTGGGACCTCCTCGGCGACGACTCCCGCGAGGCGCTGACGGCCCAGGTCAACCTGTCGGCCTCACTGCGCGGCAACGGCGAGCTGACCGAGGCGATCGAGCTGGTCGAGGAGGCCTGGCACGGCCTGCGGGACCGGTTCGGTGCGGACCACCCCGACACCGCCCTGGCCCGGCTGTCCCGGGCGTCCACGCTGCTGATGCGGCCTCCCGCCGAGCGGCCCGGGATCTCGCCCGAGCTGCTGGAGATCGAGGCCACGCTGATCCGGCTTTTCGGCCCCGACCACCCGTACATCTTCGAGGGCCGGGTCAACCGCGCGGTGGCCCTGTGGGACGAGGGCGAGCCGACCGCGGCCCGCGACCTGGGCGTCCAGACCGCCGCCGCGCTGCGCGACCTGCTCGGCGCCGATCACCCGTTCGTGCTGGCCGCACGCAACAACGCGGCGGTGTTCCTGATCGGCACCGGCGACGCGGCCGAGGGCACGGCGCGGCTGGAACACGTCGTGCAGCGACTGGAGGCCACGCTCGGCGCCGACCACCCCGACAGCCTGCGCAGCCGGGGCAACCTGGCCCTGGCCCGGGAGGAGGACGGACCGGGCGCGAGCGTGGAGCGAAACCGGATCGCCGACCAGCTGGCCGAGCGTGTGGGTCGCAACCACCCGAGCGTGCTGGCGCTGCGCGAGCGCCGGTACGTGCGGCGGATCCTCGACCCGCACGTGTACTGACGCTTCAAACTCTGCGAAAGATGACACCCCGTGGGCTCGCCGATGCGCCAACTGATCTTGAAAATCCACAGTCGCTGCAACCTCAGCTGCGACTACTGCTACGTATACGAGAGCATTGATCAGAGTTGGCGCGAGCAGCCGAACACCATGGCGCCGGCCACCCTGGACCAGGTCGCCCAGCGCATTGACGAGCATGCCAAGTCCCACGATCTTCGCGAGCTTGAGGTGGTCCTGCACGGCGGCGAGCCGCTGATGGCCGGCCACGCGGCGCTGGCCGGCGCGCTGGAGAAGATGCGCGCGGCGTTCCCGGCGACCCGATTCGCGATCCAGACCAACGGCATTCTGCTCGACGACCGGTTCCTCGCCCTGTTCCACGAATACGGCGTCCGGGTCGGGGTCAGCGTCGACGGCGGCCCGGCCGCGACCGACCTGCACCGGCGCTATGCGAACGGCCGCGGCTCGTACGATCGGATCTCCGCCGGCATCGCCCGCCTGATGGAGCCGGAGCACGCCGTGATCTACGGCGGCCTGCTGTGCACGATCGACGTGGACAACGACCCCGGCGAGGTCTTCGAGGCGCTGCTCGCGTTCCGGCCGCCCCGCATCGACCTGCTGCTGCCGCACGGCAACTGGACCACGCCGCCGCCGAAGCGGGATCGGCCCCTGGCCTACGCGAACTGGCTGATCCGGGTGTTCGACCGGTGGTACGACCACCGCCCGGTCGAGACGAACACCCGCATCCGGCTGTTCGAGTCGATCATCGCCCGGCTGTTCGACCGGCCCAGCGCCACCGAGACGATCGGCGGCGAGCAGCCCGGGATCGTCACCATCGAGACCGACGGCTCCTACGAGCAGTCCGACGCGCTCAAGACCACCACCGAGGGCGGGCCGGCCACCGGCCTCGCGGTCGGCGGTCAGAGCCTCGACGACGTGCTGGACCACCTCGCCGTCGCCGCGCCCTACCGGCTCTCGGCCAAGTGCCAGGCCTGCCCGGTGGTCAAGGTCTGCGGCGGGGGGCTGCGCGCGCACCGCTACTCGGCCGGCAACGGCTTCGACAACCCTTCGGTGTACTGCGACGACCTGCTCACGCTGATCAACCACATCGGCGGCCGGGTGCGGGCCGACCTCGAGCGGGCCGTGTCGGCCCGCCGGTGAGCGCAAGGCGGGCATCGCTCAGGAATGCCGGCACTCCGGGCCCGACCGGGGCGAATGCTCAGGCCTGGGCGGCGGTCGCGAACGGTACGGTGTCGATCCCCAACGCCAGCGCCACCGCGCCCAGGGCGGCCGCCCGTGGGGTCAGTGCGCTCTGCACGACCTCGACCGCCTCGGCCGCCGCCGCGAGGGCCGTCTCGGCCAGGCCCCGCTGCAGCGGCTCGCGCAGCAGGTCGGTCGCCGCGCCCAGCTCGTCGCCCAGCAGCACCCGCTGCGGGTTGATGAGGTTCACGAGGTTGCCCAGCGCGTAGCCGAGCTGGGTGCCCGCGTCGATGATCAGGCGGCGGCACCCCGGGTCGCCGGCGTGCGCGTACTTGATCAGGCCCCCGAGGTCGTGCAGCTCCGGGTGGCTCTGCCGGGCGTGGGCCAGCAGCGCGCGGCCGCCGACGGCCAGTTCCACGCAGCCGCGGTTGCCGCACCGGCACACGGCCCCGCGCGCGTCCAGCGTGACGTGGCCGAGTTCGCCCGCCGTGCCGGCCGCGCCGCGGTACAGCCGCCCGTCCAGCACGATGCCCGCCCCGATGCCGGTGGCCAGTTTGACGTAGACGAGGTCGGTGCAGCCCCGGCCGGCGCCCCAGACGTACTCGCCCAGCGCGGCCAGGTTGGCGTCGTTGTCGACCCGCACGGGCAGGCCGAGGCGCTCGTTGAGCTCGTCGGCCGGGCGGAGCTCGGCCCAGCCGGGCAGCATCGGCGGGGAGCCGATCCGCCAGTCGCGGGTGATCGGCGCGGGCACGCCCAAGCCGACGCCCACCACGTCGTCGCGGGTGGCACCGATGTCCCCCAGGGCCGCGTCGACCAGCTTGACCGCGAGCTCCAGGGCGTCGGCCGGCCGGTCGTCGATGTCGAAGTCGGTGCGCGAGCCGCGCTCGGCGATCACGGCGTGCCCCAGGTCGGCCACCGCGACGCGAACGTGCCGGCGGCCGATGTCGGCGCCGACCGCGATGCCGGCCCGGCGGGTCAGCTGGACGACGGAGGCGGGGCGGCCGCCGACGGGGCGGGCCGCGGCGCCGACCTTCTCGCTCACCAGTCCGGCGCCGCCGAGATCGGTCAGGACGGCCGAAACGGTGGGGCGGGACAGGCCGCTGAGGGTGACGAGCTCGGCACGGGTCCTGGGGCCGTACAGGCGCAGAGTCTCGGCGACCCGCCTGGCGGTTCCGCTCAAGCGCCGCCACAGGTCGCGGGGATGCGTCTGCTGCGCCGCCACGGCGCGTAATCCTTCATGGCCGTCAATAGTTATGTCAAGGCCTTACCGAACCTGGTCGCCCACACGGCGAAGCCACCTAGCCTGAAAAGGGAGCCGAACGGCGAAGCCGCCGAGCCCGGAAGGGAGCCCGAACGGCGGTGCCGCCGAGCCCGCGAAGGGCCCGGCGGCACCGGTACTGCGAAAGGTTCTCAGACGTTCCACACCTGGAAGGTGGAGAGCTGCCCGGCCGGCCAGCCCGAGTTGGAGGTGAAGGTCAGCCGGAAGTACCGCTGCGTGCTAGCCGTGAACGTGATCGTCACGGTGTTGTTGGCGCCCGGCGTGAAGGTGTAGTCCGTCGCCGCCTTGAGGTCGGTGAAGGACGAGCCGTTGGTGCTGCCCTGCAGCTGGATGCGCTGCGTGCGGGCGCCCCAGCCGGCCGGGAGCTGCAGCACGACCCGCGAGGCGCTCTGGGCCGAGCCCAGGTCGACCTGCACCCACTGCGGGAACGCGTTGTTCACGCTCTCCCAGTAGGTGCCCTGGTTGTTGTCGGTCACGTTGCCCGACGGGTACACGTCGTTGTGACCGGACTCGCTGGTCGCCTTGCCCGCGGCCAGGTCGGTCGGCGAGGTGCCGCCGGCGCCCGTGCCGCTCAGCGCGACCGTGGTCGGGCTGTTGTTGGCGTTGCTGGTCAGGGTCAGCGTGCCGGTGCGGGTGCCGGAGGCCGTCGGGCGGAAGGTCACGTTGACCACGCACGAGCCGCCGACCGCGATGGAGCCGCAGTTGTTGGTCTGCGCGTAGTCACCCGAGACCGTCACGCCGGAGACCGAGGCCGCCGCGGTGCCGGTGTTGGTGACGGTGACCGCCTGCGAGGCGCTCGTGGTGTTGAGGGCCTGCGAGGCGAACGTCAGCGACGACGGCGAGGCGCTGAGCACGGGCGCGTTCGGCGTGCCGCCCCCGCTCGGGTACACCTCGAGCTCCGACAGCTGCGCCGCCGGCCAGCCGGTGTTCGCGGTGACGTTGACCCGCACGTAGCGGACGTTCGTCGCCGGAACCGTGACGGCGACCGTGTTGCCCGACGCCGGGTTGAACGTGCGACCGGCCGAGGCCGACAGGTTGCTGAAGTTGGTGCCGTCGGTGCTGCCGGTGATCGACAGCGTCTCGGTGCGGGTGGCCCACGCCGAGTCCGGCGGGAGCTTCAGGGTGACCTTGCCGATGCTGGTCGCCGCGCCCAGGTCGACCTGGATCCACTGCGGGAACGCGTTGTTGGCGCTCTCCCAGTAGGTGGCCGCGTTGCCGTCGGTGGCCGTGTTCGGCGCCTGGGTGCCGTTGACCGAGCTGCTGGCCGTGACGGTCTTGTTCAGGGCGATGTTGGTGTCCGTGCCGATGCCGGAGCCGGACAGGCCCACGACGGTCGGGCTGTTGTTCGCGCTGCTGGTGACGGTCAGCGAGCCGGTCCGGGAGCCGGAGGCGGTCGGGCGGAACGTGACCGAGACGGTGCAGGAGGCGCCGACGGCGATGCTGCTGCCGCAGGTGTTGGTCTGGCTGTAGTCGCCGGAGGTGGTGATGCCGGAGACGCTGGCCGCGGTGGTGCCGGAGTTGTTGAGCGTGACGGTCTGCGCGGCCGAGGAGGAGCCGACGACGGTACCGCCGAAGCTCAGGCTGCCCGGGTTGGCGTTCACGATCGGGCCGGGGGCGACGCCGGTGCCGGACAGCGGCACGGTGTTGGTGATGCCCGAGGCGGTGACGGTGAGGGTGCCGGTGCGCGAGCCCGCCGCCGTCGGGCGGAAGGTGACGCTCACGGTGCAGGACGCGCCCGCGGCGATGCTGCTGCCGCAGGTGTTGGTCTGGGCGAAGTCGCCGGTGACCGAGATGGTGCCGACCGGGGCGGCGCCGCTGCCGGAGTTGGTGACCGTGACCGACTGCGCGGCGCTGGTCGAACCGGTGACGACGGAGCCGAAGCCGACCGCGCTCGGGCTGATGTTGATGCTCGAGCCGTTGTCGGGCAGGTACGGCGGGAAGGTCGGGTTCTGCAGGTTCGAGCACGAGGTCGTGGACAGGCCGCTGTTGCCGCCGCCGTCGGTGAGCGTGAAGCCGACGCCGCAGTTGTAGATCGCGGCCGGGGCCTGCACGCCGGTGGCGGTGGAGTTGCTGATCGTCGCCGCGCCGCCGACCTGCTCCTGGATGGCCCAGGTGCCGGTGTTCTGGATGGTCGCGTTGTTGATCTTCACGTTCGAGATCTGCGAGCCCGAGACGAACTGGATGGCCTCGTACGGGCTCTGCTGGATCAGGATGTTGTCGACGTTGGTCAGGCCGCTCATCACGCCGTCGCGGGCGTCGAACCACAGGGCGCCCACGCCGAACTGCCAGTTCGGGTCGAGGTTGCCGGAGCGGATGATGGTGTTGCGCAGCACGTCGGTGCGCCCGAGCGTGGTGGAGGCGAAGCGCTGGGCCACGTGGATGCCGCCGCCCTGGCTGAGGCCGGCGTCGACGACCCGGTTGTCGGTCACGAAGTTGTCGTGGCCGCCGTAGATCGCGATGCCGTTGGCCAGGATCGGGTACTGCACCGTGTTGTGGTCGAACGAGTTGTTCGCGTCGGCGTTCTGCTCGGCCCAGGTGGCCAGGCCGTCGTCGCCGGCGTTGCGCACGTCGCTGTTGGTGACCTTCGAGTTGGTGACGCCGTTGTGGAAGTTCACGCCGTCCGCGGTGAAGTTGCGCAGCCGCAGCCCGCTCATCACCAGGTTGTTGAACGGCCCGTCCATCCAGGCGCCGACCTTGGTGTGCTCGATCCACACCCGGTCCACGGTGGAGTTCGTCAGCGCGCCGCCGATGCCGTTGACCTGGTCGGCGTCGTTGCGCTCCTGGACGTTGCCGAAGATGGCGAAGTCCGACAGGTGCACGTTGGTGCTCGGCGTCGGCGCGTAGTTGCCGTAGAAGCCGATGCGGTCACCGGTGGTGCGGGAGCGCCACATGCCGGCGCCCTTGATGGTGATGTTGTTGACCGCGATGTGGCCGAGGATCTTGAAGGTGCCCTCGGGGATCCACACGGTGCCGCCGGAGCCGGCCTGCGCGATCGCGGCGTTCATGGCCGCGGTGGAGTCCTGCACGCCGGTCGGGTCGGCACCCTTGCTGGTGATCGAGACCGAGCCGGACGGCTGGGACAGCGCCGGGCCGACGTTCTCGAAGTCGGCGAAGTCGATCGTGTACGACGACGCGGACGAGTCGGAGTCGACCTGTAGCTTGAACTTGGTCCCGGCCGGGTAGGTGGTCGGGAAGAGCCGGTTGACCTCGTCGTAGAAGTGGTGCGCGTTGCCGCCCGGCTGGTTGGTGAACGGGTAGCTGCTGTAGTACCAGCTGTACGCGTTGGTCAGGGTGAAGTTCGTGCTGCGGGTGCCGTTGATGTACAGCGAGATCGGCGCCGTGTAGACCGAGCCGTTCCCGGTGTCCGGGATGCTGTAGCGGAAGACCAGCGAGTTCGTCGCCACGGGCGTGGTGAACTCGACGTACTTGCCCTGGCCCTGCAGCGTGACGGCCTTGCGGTAGGAGGCCTCGCCGGGCAGCGTGTTGTAGGCCGCGCTGGGCCCGATGACCGAGCCGTTGGTGGCCGCGTTCTCGGCCTGGACCTCGACGTAGGGCAGGGTCGCGCCGACGCCGCCGGACGCGGCCGCGAGGGCCGGGCTCGCGACCCAGACGGCCACGCCGGCGGCGGCCAGCGTGGCGGCGGCGACCAGGGCCGCGGTCCGCGCTCTTGGTATGCGCATATTGCCAACTTTCGATGAGCCCAAGGCGGGAACTCCGACGTTGGCGGTGTCGGGAGCGCGCGCGAGGGGGCGGGTCGGGGGTGCACCGGTCGGCGGATGGTCGATGCAAGAGGGACCGTAACCCGCGCGACACGCCCGCGCAATATCCAGACTCATCTTCGCAAGACCATGACGGAAGACGGTCATCCTCCGGGCCGCACCAACCCGCTTTCATAGGCGAGCACCACTAACTGAACGCGATCGCGCAGCCCGAGTTTGGTGAGAATCCGCCCGACATGGGTCTTCACGGTCGTCTCGGCGACCCGCAGCCGCTCGGCGATCTCCGCGTTCGACAGCCCCTCGGCGACGATGAGCAGCACCTGCCGCTCCCGGTCGGTCAGCGCGTCCAGCCGCACGTTCGAGACCGGAGCCCGCCGCGGTACCGCCCCCACGAACTCCTCCAGCAGCCGCCGGGTGACCCGCGGCGCCACCACGGAGTCCCCCGCCGCCACCACCCGGATCGCGGCCAGCAGGTCGGCCGGCGGCGCGTTCTTGAGCAGGAACCCGCTCGCCCCGGCCTGCAGCGCGGCGAACGCGTCCTCGTCGGTGTCGAACGTGGTCAGCACCAGCACCCGCGGCCCGTCCGGGCGGCGCGCGAGCTCGGCCGTGGCGGCGACCCCGTCCATAACCGGCATCCGGATGTCCATCACGACCACGTCGGCGGCCGCGGTGCGCAGCAGCCCGAGCGCCTGCGCCCCGTCGCCCGCCTCCCCCACCACGGTCATGTCGGGCTGCGCGGACAGGATCATCCGGAACCCGGCCCGCACCAGGTCCTGATCGTCGACGACGAACACCCTGATCACCGGGCCACCGGAATCTCGGCCCGCACCCGCCACCCGCCGCCGTCGACCGGTCCGGCGCGGAAGGTCCCCCCGTGCATGGCCACCCGTTCCCGCATCCCCACCAGCCCATGCCCTTCCGAGAAGGCCCCCCGCGCCGTGCCGTCGTCGGTCGCCGTGATCACCAGACGATCCTGAGAACGCTCCAGCAGCACGGTCAGCGCGGCACCGGGCCCGGCATGGCGCAGCGTGTTGGTCATCGACTCCTGCACGATCCGGTACGCCGTCAGCTCCTCGGCGGCCCCCAGCGGCCCGGCCTCGCCCTCCAGCCGCAACCGCAGCCCGGACGCATCCGCCAGTTCCGACAAATCGCCCAGACTGACCCGCCGCCGATCGCCGTCGGAAGGCCCGCGCAGCACGGCCAGGACCCGGCGCATGTCGAGCAGCGCCTCGCGACCCGTGGCGGCGATGGTGTCCAGGGCCTTGCGCGCCTCCACGGCGGCCGGGTCCACGACGTAAGCGGCCCCGTCGGCCTGGACGATCATCACCGACAGGCTGTGGGCGATGACGTCGTGCAGCTCCCGCGCGATCACCGCCCGCTCGTCGGCCGCGGTCAGCCTCGCCAGGTGGTCCCGCTCCCGCTGCAGGGTGGCGGCGCGCTCCTCGAGCGTCTCGACGTACAGGCGGCGGGTGCGCACCGAGTAGGCGGTCACCCACGCCGCCACGGTGATCGCGCCGAGGACGGTGAACACGATCCCGAAGTTGCCCGTGTTGCGCTGCTCCGCCCACGCGGCCAGCACGACGCCGACCGCCGCGCCCGCACCGGCCAGAACACCCCAGAAGAGCCGCTGCTGGTACTTCACGACGGAATACATCGCGATCACCGCCACGACGTCGAACATCCGCACGGCCGGATGCACCGCGAGCTGCGCGATCCCGAGCGCGCAGACGGCCAGCGCGACCGGCACCGGATACGCCCGGCGGAACAGCAGGGCGAGCGCCATCGCCACCCCGATCGCCCCTACCAAAAAAGGCTTCGCGAGGTCGCGCTCGAGGTACAGCAGCCCCAGCACGCAGGCCGTGACCCCGACGTCGAACAGTCTCGCCCGCACATCGTCCAGACTAGGCACGGGCCGCCCGCCGGGCGGGAAGGACCGCGGCCAGCACCGCCGCGAGGGCCGCGAGCCCGACGAACCCCGCCAGCCGGCCGAGCGGCACGTCCAGCTGGGGCTGGATGGCCCCGAAGGCCGCCTTGGTCGTCAGCCACCCGTACAGCACGCCGAACGCCACCCCGCCCAGCGCCCCGGCCACGGCCATGAGCAGCGCCTCGGCCAGCAGCGTGGCCCGCAGCTGGCCCCGGGTCAGGCCGAGCGCCCGCACCAGCCAGGACTCCCGGGCCCGCTCCAGCACCGAGAGCGCCAGCGTGTTGCCGATCCCGATGACGGCGATGACCAGCGCGAACGCCAGCAGCGCGGCGAGGATCGCGACCATCTGGTCGATCTCGGCGTTGCGCTGGTCGCGCACCTCCTGCAGGTCCGCCACCTGGACGAGCGGGCGGGCGGCGAGGGCGTCGTCGAGCCGCTGCCGGGCGGTCGCCGCGGGCTGCCCGGGCGCGGACCTGATCAGTACCAGAGCGTCGTCGTGCACGTCCGGGAAGAGCGCGGCGAAGTCGGCCTCGCCCAGGACCACGTCGCCGACCAGGCTGGAGCTCTGCGCGACGGCCGCGACGGTGACCGTGAGCCGGTGGTCGCCGGCCGCCAGGTCGAGCCGCTCCCCCACCCTGGCCCGCACGTTCCCGGCGGCCGCGACGACGGCGGTGCCGGGACCGAGGCCGGCGACCGGGGCGTACGCGGCGGGATCGACGGTGCCGACCAGCACGTCGCCGGCCTCGCCCCGGCGGACCGGGGCGGCCAGCGGGAACCCGGCGGCCCGCACCTCGCCCGCGACCGCGGCCGGCACCAGCTCGCCCGGCACCGCCGGGGTGAGCAGGTAGTCGACCGGGAACGCCCGGTTGAGCTGCGCCTCGGCGGTGCGGTTGGCGGTGGCGGCGACGGTCCCGCCGCCGCTCATCAGGGCCACCCCGATGAGCAGGGTCGCCGTGGTGGCCGCGGTCCGGCCCGGGTTGCGCGCCGCGTTCGCCGTGGCCATCTTGGCCGGCACCCCGAACAGCCGCCCGGGCAGCCAGCCGAGGCCCCGCACGACCGGCCCGGCGAGCCGGGGCGTGAGCAGCAGCAGGGCGGCGAAGTTGCCGATCCCGCCGAGCATGACCAGCACCATCGCCTCCAGCACGCCGCCGGTACCGCGCACGCCCGCCACGGTCTGCGCGGTGCCGACGAGCGCGGCGAGGACGGCGAGGATCAGCGAGGTACGACGGAAGGCTCCTGATTCGGCAACGGCGGCCCGCAAGGCGGCGATCGGCCGGACCCGCGACGCGCGCAGGGCCGGTCCGACCGCCGCCCCGACCGTGACCAGCAGCCCGAGCAGCGGCCCGGCCAGCAGCGGCGGCGCGGTGAGCACCACGCCTCCCGCCGGCAGCCCCAGCAGCGGGGAGAAGCGGGACAGGCCGAACGCGACGAGCACGCCGAGCCCGGTGCCGAGGACCGCGCCGATCAGCCCGACGAGCGCCGCCTCCCGCAGGACCCGCCGGAACACCTGCCCGCGCCCGGCGCCGACGCAGCGCAGCAGGGCCGTCTCGCGCAGCCGCTGGGCCATCAGGATGGTGAACGTGTTGACGATGACGAACCCGGCCACGAGCACCGCGACCAGCGCGAACAGGCCCAGGCCGACGAGCAGCCCGCCCAGCTGCCCGGAGGCCTCCCGGGCCAGGTCGGCGCGGAGCCGGCCGCCGGTGCGCGCCCGCGCGTCGAGGCCGGCCCCGATCCGGTCCCGCACGGCGGCCGCGTCCGCGCCGGGCTTCAGGGTGGCGACCACCTCGCGGTAGCCGGTGGCGCCGGTGAGCCGGGTCAGCTCGGCGTCGGTGACGACCACGGTGGAGGTGCGGCCGCCGCGGAAGCCGGTGACGTCGACGATCCCGACGAGGCGCAGAACCTGCCGCCGCTCCCCCGCGTCGACGACGGTGAGCTGGTCGCCGACGGCCACGCCGATCCGCCCGGCGGTACGCGCGTCGAGCGCCGCCTCCCCGCCCGTCTCCGGCAACCGTCCATCGTGGAGGTCGAACGGGCGCAGGGGCGCGACGGTGCCGGCGTTGATGGCGTACCCGGGCTCGCCGATGTCGGTCACGATCCGGCCCCGCCTGTCCAGCAGCGGCAGCCGCTCGGCCCGCCGCCCGTCGGCCGCGGCCACCCCGGCGTCGGCCCGCGCGGTGTCCAGGGTGGACGGTGCCAGTCGCGCGTCGCCGCGGGCGGTGAGCGCGGCCCCGACGTTGCGGGCGGCGCGGGCGTACTCGTCGTACAGCGCGGCCTCCGCTGTGTCCCGGTAGACGAGCGTGCCGGCGACAAAGGCGACGGCCAGTACCACGGCGACGAGGGTCGGGATCAGGCGCCGCACGTCAGCCGCCCAGCTTGCGCAGGCCGGCCAGGACCGAGTCGGCGTCCGGGCGGTGGATCTCGTCGACGATCCGCCCGTCGGCCAGGAGCACCGCGCGGTCGGCATAGCTCGCCGCGACCGGGTCGTGGGTCACCATGACGACGGTCTGGCCCAGCTCGCGCACGCTGCGCCGCAGGAACTCCAGCAGGTCGGCCCCGGAGCGCGAGTCGAGGTTGCCGGTCGGCTCGTCGGCGAAGATCACGTCGGGCCGGCTCAGCAGCGCCCGCGCGCACGCGACGCGCTGCTGCTGCCCGCCGGACAGCTCGGACGGCCGGTGCCGCAGCCGGTCGGCCAGGCCGAGCGTGGTCGTCAGCTCGCGCAGCCGCGCCGGGTCGGGCCTCTTGCCGGCCAGGTCCAGCGGCAGCGTGATGTTCTGCTCGGCGGTCAGCGTCGGCAGCAGGTTGAACGACTGGAACACGAAGCCGATCCGCTCCCGCCGCAGCCGGGTCAGCGCCCGGTCGGACAGCCCGGTGATCTCCGTGCCGCCGATGCGCACCGAGCCGCCGTCGACCGCGTCCAGCCCGGCCAGGCAGTGCATGAGCGTCGACTTGCCGGAGCCGGACGGCCCCATCACGGCGGTGAACTCCCCGGCCGCGAACTCGACCCCGACCCCGTCGAGGGCCCGCACGGCGGTGTCGCCGGACCCGTACACCTTCACCACGTCGGCGGCCCGAACCGCCACACCCGAGTTCGTCACGATCCGTGACGCTATTGGCGGCGCGGCCCCCCGTCGTCTACGTGAGGTCGTACTACCTAAGCAGTACGCCCGATCAGCTCGGCCACGGCGGACGGCGCCGGCATCGCGGCGATCTCGGCCGCCAGCTCGGCCGCGCGGACGTGGTAGCCGTCGTCGGAGAGCAGCTTGGACGCCTCGATGCGCACGGCGGACGCGCAGCGCTCCGGGAACGGCACGACCCGGGCGGCGCCGGTCGCGGCGAGCCGCTCGGCGATCGCGAACTGGTCGCACATCTGCGGCATGAGCAGCTGCGGCCGGCCGACGGTCAGGGCCGCCATCGAGCTGCCCGAGCCGCCGTGGTGCACGAACAGCGCGCAGCCCGGCAGCACCTGGTTGTGCGGGATCCAGCCGATCCGGCGCACGTCGTCGGGCAGCCCGGCCAGGTTGTGCACGCCCGCGCCGGACACCACGATCTCGACGTCGAGCCCGCGCAGCCCGTGCACGGCGGCGGTGAGCCCGTCGACCCCCTCCGGGATCGGCACGGTCCCCATCGACACGCACACGCGCGGGCGCGCCGGGGCCTCCAGCAGCCAACCCGGGATGGTGCAGGCCGCGTTGTACGGCACGTAGCGCATCGGCGTCCCGCCCGGCACCGAGCCGAGACTCGGCGGGCAGGTGTCGATGGTGAGCGCGGGCGGATCGACCGCGATGCCGCCGTACAATGTAGACAGTCGCGAATGGACCTTGGCCAGCGCGGCCCGGTGCACCTCCGGCGGGACCGGCAGCCCCCAGTGCTGCAGCACCCAGGGGATCCCGGCCCGCGTGGCGGCCAGGGGGCCGGAGTATTCGACGGGCTCGGTGACGACCACGTCCGGCCGCCAGGCGCGCACGAGGGCGTCGACGTCGTCGCGGGTACGCTCGGCGAGGGCCACGAACACGTCCAGGTCGAGCTCCTCGTTGCCGCCGAGGCTGAGCCCGGCCGGCCAGAGCTCGAAGAACGACGCGTCGCCGCCGACCACCGCCGCCGTCAGCCCGGCCCGGCGGACCTGCTGGTGCAGCGGCTGCGGTACGGCCACCAGCACCTGATCCCCGCGCAGGTGCAGCGCCCAGGCGAGCGGCACCATCGAGAACAGGTGCCCGGGGGCGGGGTTCATGGTGAACAGGACGCGCATGTCAGGCTCCGAGGGTCACGGGCAGGTCCTCGATGCCGCGCAGCATGGTGCCGGGCGCCCGGTAGCGCACCGGCCCGGCGATGCGCAGCCCCGGGAACCGGCGCAGCAGACGGGGAAAGAGCACCTGGGCGTGCATCCGGGCCAGCGCCGCCCCCGGGCAGAAGTGCCGCCCGGCGCCGAAGCTCAGCGACGCCCGCGCGGGCCGGCGCAGCACATCGAAGCGCTCGGGCTTCTCGACGTACGCCGGGTCCCGGTTCGCCGCCCCGACCAGCCCGAGCACGGCCATGCCCGGCCGCACCTCGACGTCGCCGAAGCGCGCGGCGGCGGTGGCGATCCGGACCGCGACCTGCACCGGCGGCTCGTACCGCAGAATCTCCTCGACCGCCCGCTCGGCCGTGGCGTTGTCGCCCCCGCGCACGAGGGCGGCCTCGTCGGGGTACGACAACAGCAGCCGCGCCCCGAGGGTCACCAGGCTCGCGGGCGAGTCGTAGCCGGCCCCGAACAGCAGCACCAGGTCGCCGAGGTACTGCTCGCCCAGATCGGCCCGCAGCCCGCGCACGATCGGCAGCAGCCCGGTCTCCGCCTGCCCGGCGAAGACCTCGAGCGCATCGATGATCTCGTCCCCGGCGGTCGCCATCTCGGTCCGCTGCCGCGGCGTCATGAACGGCTCGAACGCCGCCGACGCGGCCCGCGCGGCCTCCCCGAGCCGCAGCGCCTCGGCGTCGGGAATGTCCAGCAGCCGCCCGGTGACGAGCGACGCGAACGGAATCGCCAGCGCCTCGGCCAGGTTCACCGTCTCCTGTACCGTCAGCCGCTCGGCCAGCGCGTCCAGGCACGATTCCGCCGTGGCGACGGTGTGCGCCCGCAACTCCTCGGCCCGCCGCGGGACGAGCCGCCGGGCGAGCGCGGCCCGCAGTTCACTGTGGACGGTGCCCTCGCGCCAGCCGAACGACTGGTACAGGCAGCGGATGATCCGCACGTCCCGCCAGTTCGGCGTCAGCAGCGCGGGGTCCTCCCCCGGGCTGGCGAAGATCGGATCCTGCAGCAGCCGCGCCACGTCGGCGTGCCGGCTGAGCACCACGGCGGCCGTCTTGCCCGGCAGGTCCACCCGGAGCACGGGCGTCCGCTCGCGCAGGGCGCGGTAGTGCGCGTACGGATCGGCGAGCGCCCGCGGCCGCACCAGGTCCACGAAGAGCCGCTCGGCGTGCCGCCGCTCGGCCTCGTCCCAGAACCGCGTCAACGCCGCGGTGGTCAGCTCGGGCTGCTCCAGGTTCGGACTGTGCGACGCATCGGGAATGATCTCCAGCGCGGCCCCCACCCGCTCCGCATAGCCGGCGAAGTCCCGCGCCGACCACAGCCGTTGGTCGCGATGCCCGTGCATGAGCAGCACGGGCAGCCGCGTGGCCCGCAGATCGTCGCCCCGGTCGGACTCGGCGGTGAGCGAGCGCAGCGCCCCGTGCAGGAACGCCAGCCGCATCCCGTCGAGCCGCCGCCGCCAGAACTCCCGCCGGTCGACGTCCTGCTCGGGTACCAGCCGCCGCACGACGGGCCACATGACGGCCGCGCCCTGCAGCTTGAGCGTGGCGTCGAACCCGGCGAGCAGCCTGCGATGCTTCGCCCCGTCCATCCCGGGCCCGGCCCCGATGAGCGCCACGGACCGCAGCAGCTCAGGCCTCAGCAGCGCGGCGGCCCGGGCGACGAACCCGCCGTACGAGTGCCCGACGAGGTGCACGGGCCGCCCGATGCTCTCGAGCACCGCCACGAGATCCGCGGCGTGCCGGGCAATGGTGTGCCCCTCGGGCGACTCCCCGTCGAGCTCCGCGTAGTGCCCGAGGTAGTCATAGGCGTAGGCGTGGTACCCGGCGTCGGCAATGGCCGGCAGCACAGGCAGGAAGTCCTCCTTGGACCCGACCACCCCCGCGCACAGCACGACGGCCGCCTCCTGCTCGCGGTCGCCGCCCGGCCGCCGCAGGAGCGCCGAAACGGGCCCGACGGCGGTGTCGAGCACCATCTCGGGATCACTGAGCGTGAGCACAATACGACGATAGGACCTTATCGTCCGTTTTGTACGCCTCTCGCGATACTTGCGCCCGAAAGGTCACCCCGACCGATACTGTGCTCAGGTGACCTACATCAAGAGCGTCACCTTCGACTGCACCGACGCGCTGGCCCAGGCCACCTTCTGGGCCGCGGCCCTGGGCTCCGACGTCGACGAGGACTCGACCGCGGACCGCGCCTTCGTCGAGGCCGCGGGCTGGGGCGGCCCGAACATCTGGTTCCAGCGGGTGCCGGAGCCCAAGACGGCCAAGAACCGCCAGCACTTCGACCTGCGCGCCCCCGGCCCCGTGGCGGACGAGGTGGCCCGCCTGGAGTCCCTGGGCGCCCACGTCCTCCAACGCGGCGACGACCTGACGGTAATGGCCGACCCGGAAGGCAACGAATTCTGCGTCGAGTGAGCTCAGTGCAGGACGGCGTCCTCGGGCAGGGTCGGCAGGAGGGCGGCGCCGGCCAGGGGTGCGGTCTCCCCCAGGGCGGCCGGCAGCACCTCCACGTGCTGGTAGGTCAGGACGCGATGCAGGGTGGCCCGCAGCGGTGGCCAGAGCGCCGGCTGCGTCAAGGCGATCGCGCCGCCCAAGGCGACCGCGTCCAGCCCAGCGCTCAGCGCGAAGTTCGCCACCCCGATCGCCAGGTCCGCGCCGTACCGTCGCCAGAAGGCGGGATCGTCGACCTCCTCCAGCGGACGGCCCAAGCGGCGGCCCAGCGCGTCGCCGCCGGTCAGGGTCTGGAGGCAGCCCGTCTGCCCGCAGGAACACGGCTCGTCGTTGCCCGGCACGAGCTGGTGGCCCGCCTCCGTGGTGAGCCAGACGTTGCCCAGCCGCAGCGCCGCGCCCACGCCGGTGGACAGGGTCAGGTACCCGCAGCGCGAGAACGACTGCAGCGAGCCCGAGAGCGCCTCCCCCAGCAGCCCGCACGTGGCGTCGTGGGCCACCCGCACCGGGACGTCCAGCAGCGTGGCCAGGTCGAGGCCGAGCGGGCGGCCCTCGTACTCGCGCAGGTTCAGGGCTACCCGCACGACGCCGTCCGGGGTCAGGCGGCCGCAGAAGGAGACGCCGAGCGGGGCCGTCAGCGGGGGCACCGTCGCGGCGATCATGGCCAGCTCGCGGTCGTAGGACGGCTCGGTCGGGAAGCGGGTCACGAAGCCGTCGTGCAGGACGCGGGTCCAGGTTCCGCCAATGTCCAAGGAGATCGACACAATTCATTGTAGAGGTGTGTCGATATATGTGGGAATCTGGGCGTGGTTCACCCCACCGCCATGGAGGACCGCACATGAAGGCTCGTCTTGCCCTGCTCGCCGCCGGCTGTCTCGTGGCCGCCCAGCTCGTCAGCATGGGGCCCGCCGCCGCCGCTACCACCGTCACGATCAACGGGACCGCCGCCGGGCGCACGTTCGACGGGGTCGGCGCCATCTCCGGGGGCGGCGGCAACAGCCGGCTGCTCTTCGACTACCCGGAGCCCCAGCGCAGCCAGATTCTCGACTACCTGTTCAAGCCCGGCTACGGGGCCGCCATGCAGATGATGAAGGTCGAGGTCGGTGGCGACACCAACTCGACCAGCGGGGCCGAGCCCAGCCACAAGCACACCGCGAGCGATCTCAACTGCAACCGCGGCTACGAGTGGTGGATGGCCGAGCAGGCCCGGGCGCGCAATCCGCAGATCAAGCTCTACGCGCTCGCCTGGGGCGCGCCCGGCTGGATCGGCAACGGGAACTTCTGGTCCGACGACATGATCAACTATTACATCAGCTTCCTCGACTGCGCGAAGAACAGCCACGGGCTGACGTTCGACTACATCGGGGGGTGGAACGAGCGCGGGTACGACAAGGGCTGGTACGAGCGGCTCAAGTCCGCGCTCAACAGCCGCGGGTACGCGAACGTCAAGGTGGTCGCCGACGACACCAGCTGGGACCCGGCCAACGACGTCGTCAGCGATCCGGCCTTCGCGGCCGCCGTGGACGTGCTGGGCTCGCACTACGTGTGCGGGTACCGGGGCGCCCAGACGAACTGTCCCAGCAGTACCAACGCGATCAACAGCGGGAAGAAGGTCTGGGCCAGCGAGAACGGCTCCGACGACTACAACCTGGGGGCCGTCGCGCTGGCGCGGGGGATCAACCGCGGCTACCTCGACGGGAAGATGACCGCCTACCTCAACTGGCCGGTGATCGCGGCGATCACGCCGAACATCCCGTTCCCGACGATGGGCGTGGCGCTGGCCGCGCAGCCGTGGTCCGGCAACTACTCGATCGGCAAGAACACCTGGGTCATGGCGCACACCACGCAGTTCACCGCCCCGGGCTGGCGCTACCTCGACTCGGCCTCGGGCTACCTGGGCGGCAACCGCGCCAACGGCAGCTACGTGACCATGCGCGACCCGAACAGCGGCAACTACAGCGTCGTCGTCGAGACGCTGGACGCCACCGCCGCGCAGCCGTTCACCGCGACCGTCACCGGCGGGCTGTCCACCGGGCCGGTGCACGTCTGGTCGTCGCTGCTGTCCAGCGGCAACCAGGCGGACTACTTCGCGCACACCGGCGACGTGACCCCGTCCGGCGGCACGTACACGGTGACGCTCCAGCCCGGCCGGGTGTACACGCTGAGCACCACGACCGGGCAGGGCAAGGGCACGGCCACCGCCCCGGCCGCCGGAACCCTCGCGCTGCCGTACTCCGACAACTTCAACGGCTACGCGATCGGCCGCGAGGCCAAGTACCTGGCCGACATGCAGGGCGCGTTCGAGATCGCCCAGTGCGGCGGGACCACCTGCGTGCGGCAGATGTCGCCGCGGGCCCCGATCACCTGGGACGACCTCAGCGACCCCTACGCGCTGCTGGGCGACCTGAGCTGGAGCAACTACAAGGTCTCGACCGACGTGCTGCTGGAACAGGCCGGATACGTCGAGGTCATCGGCCGGGCGGGCACCCAGCACGCGTTCGGGCCGGCCGGGCTCAACGCCTACTACCTGCGGATGTCCAACACCGGCGCCTGGAGCATCCTCCGCAACGATGTCAACAACGCCATGACGACCCTTCGCTCCGGTACCGTCTCCGCCCCCGGCACCGGAACCTGGCACAACATCGCGCTGACCTTCTCGGGCACCACGCTCACCGCCCAGATCGACGGCGCGACGGTGGCGACGCTGACCGACGCTTCGTGGTACACGGGCCAGGTCGGCATCGGCACCAGCCAGGGCGAGACCGCGCAGTTCGACAACCTGTCGGTCACCGCGGTGTCCGGGCCGCCCCCGCCGGTCAGCGGCCAGCTCGTCTCCGCGCAGTCCGGGCGCTGCCTCGACGTGCCCGGCCAGACCCAGACCAACGGCACCCAGGTCGAGATCTGGGACTGCAACGGCGGCGCCAACCAGCAGTGGACCCAGGTCTCCGGGGCCCTGCGGGTGTACGCCAACAAGTGCCTCGACGTGCTGAACAACCAGACGGCGGCCGGCTCCGCGGTAGGCATCTGGGACTGCAACGGCGGGGCGAACCAGCAGTGGACCGTCGGCGCCGACGGCACCATCAAGGGCGTCCAGTCCGGCCTGTGCCTCGACGTGACCGGCCAGATCACCGCCAACGGCACCCTGGTGGAGCTCTGGACCTGCAACGGCGGCGCCAACCAGCGCTGGTCGCGCTAGACCGCTACTGCGCCCGGGCCTCCTCGGGGGCCCGGGCCAGGAAGTCGGCCACCAGGTCGGCGAAGCGCGGGCGGCCCAGGCACGGCTCGTTGTGGCTCGCGCCGCGCACGACGGCCGTGCGCGCATCCGGCATGACCGCGGCCAGCTTCGCGTTCATCGCGCGGTAGTACTTCCCGCTGCGCCCGCCGGCGGCCAGCAGGGTCCGCGCCGTGATGCCCGCGTACTCCGAGGCCGGCCCCGCGGTCGCCGCGACCTCCTCGGTCTCCAGCATCGTCCCCGGCAGCAGCTCGCCCATCATCCGGCCGACCGGCGTCTTCAGGAACAGCCTGGTGACGGCCACCCGCAGGCCGAACGACAGGCTGTTGAGCTGCAGGCCGCCACTCATCACGGCCAGCGCCCGCGGGATGTCGCCCGCGTCGATGTAGGCCCGCATCCGCGGGATGAAGTCCACCGGGAACGTGCCGTCGACGTTCACGGCCCCGTCGTACACCACGATGTTGTCCAGCGGCAGCTCCAGCGCGGCCCGCAGCACGACCAGGCCGCCGTAGCTGTGCCCGAGCACGTTGCGCGCGCCGGTGCGCTCCAGCACCGCGGCCAGGTCGGCGACCTCGTCGTCGACCGTGTACCCCGGCGCCCGGGGCCCCGCGTCCGCCCGCCCGCGCCGGTCGTACAGGTGCACCTTGACCCGGCCGGCCAGGCGCCGCGCGAGCGGCTGGTAGTACTTCGCGGTGATCGCCCCGCCGTGCACGACCACCAGTTCCATCGGCTCCATGGCCCCTCCCGTATCTGCGAACGCTGTTTGCAGTTTACAGTAGTGGAGTGGGGGACAGCCAGTCGATATTCCAGCGGCCGCCGCGGGGCACCCGGGGACCGGCGCCGGCGCACAGCCGCGACGAGATCGTGTCGGTCGCGATCGGGCTCGCCGACGCCGACGGGCTCGGGGCGGTCTCGATGCGCGCGGTCGCCGCGAAGCTGGGCACCGGGGCCGGATCCCTCTACCGGTACCTCTCCTCGCGCGACGACCTGCTCGACCTCATGGCCGACGCGGCGATCGGGGCCATCGCGCCGTACCCGGAGGTGGACGGCCCGATCGACGCGCTGGTCGCCCTGGCCCGCAGACAGCTGACCGTCTACAAGCGACACGCGTGGCTGCCCGAGGTGGTCCAGCAGACCAAGGGCTTCGGCCCCAACGCCCTCGCGTACTTCGACCACTGCATCGGCGTGCTGGCCCCGGTCCGCTGCCCGGTGACGGCCAAGTTCGAGGCGGTCGCGATGATCACCGGCGTGGTGGTCCTGTTCGCCCGGCCGCAGCCCGAGGGCCTCGGCTTCGCCGCGATCGACTTCACGCGGTACCAGAACCTGGCCGCGGCCATCCAGGAGGCGTCCTCCGGGGCGCTGAAGGCCCCGGAGGACGTGCCGGACCTGTTCGAACGCGCGCTGCGCAGTCTCCTGTCCGGCCTTTTGAGCTAGCGCCGGGCCCACTTCTGGGCGCCGGTGCCGTTGCAGTCGTACAGCTGCACGATGGTGCCGTTCGCCGTGCCGCTCGCGTTCACGTCGATGCACTTGCCCGAGCCCGCGCCGACGATCGTGCCGTCGGTGTTGAAGGTGAACTTCTGCGCGGTGGTGCCGTTGCAGTCCCAGATCTGCACCTTGGTGCCGTTGGCGGTCCCGTTGGCGTTGATGTCGAGGCACTTGTTGCCGTACAGCCGCAGCTCCCCCGCCGCCGTGCGCGTCCACGACTGGTTGGTGCCGCCGTGGCAGTCCCACAGGATGAGCTGGGTGCCGTTGGCGGTGCCGGCCCCGGAGGCGTCCAGGCACCGGCCGGACTGCGGGTTCGTCACGCCGCCCGCGGCGCCGACCGGGGGCACCCCGCCGCCCTGGAGACTGGCCGGGAAGGCCTGCAGCGCGGAGTACCAGCGGGCGCCCATCTTGTCGTAGCCGCCGGCGTTCGGGTGCACGCCGTCGGCCAGGTCGGCGGTGGTGATGGCCGAGTGCATGTCGACCAGGTGGGTCTTCGAGCCCTTCTGCGCCACGATGCCGGGGATCGTCGCGTTGTACGACTGCACCCGCGACTCCAGCGTGGCGTCGCTCTCCGGGGTGATCTGGGCGACGAACAGCTCGACGTTCGGGTCGTTGGCCCGGATCTTGTCGATCAGCGCGGACAGCCGCGCGGGCGCGTTGGCGATGTCGTAGTTCTGGTTCATGTCGTTGGTGCCGATGTGCAGCAGGATCGTGCGCGGCGCGTACGCCCGCAGCCAGCCGACGATGTTCGCGTCGAGCTGGTCGATCCGCCAGCCGGAGTGGCCCTCGTGGTCGTGGTCGCCCAGGTTCGACGGCCCGTTGAAGCCGGAGCCGACGAAGTCCGTGGTGATGCCGCCGGCCGCGAGGCGCTGCCAGAGGTTGATGCGGTAGCCGCCGGGCACGTTGAACCCGTCGGTGATCGAGTCGCCCAGCGGCATGATCTTCACGCCGCCGTTCGACTCGGCGTAGGCGGGCGCGGCGGCGGCGCCCAGTGCGGCGGCCACCATCGCCGCGGCGAGGCCGATGGTGGTGAGAATACGTCGCATGCCTGTAGGCCCTCCCTGAAGGAATGGCCTGCACGCCGCCCTGGCGGAGGCGGCGTGCAGGGGTCTGAAGGGGGTTTTCAGCGCATTGATTCTCAGCGATGTCAGACGATTCTTGGACCGAAGCCACATGATCGGCGCGACGAGCGGGTCGGCCGCTGCGCCGAGCGGTCACCCATGTGCGAAAACCAGTGATCACCATTGCAATTTGGACGTCGGAGCGGCGGTCGGCGGCCGCTCGGAGCACAATCCACCGGTGGGAAACACGCTGACGATCGACTGTGGCGGCGGCGGCCTGAAGGCGGCCGTGGTCGACGACTCCGACGCGTTGGCGGGCGGCCCGATCCGGGTCGCGACGCCGTACCCGTTCCCGCCCGAGCGCTTCATCCGCGCCATGCTCGACATCGAGGCGCAGCTCCCGCCGGCCGACCGGGTGACCGTCGGCCTGCCCGGCATGATCCGCCACGGCCGGGTGGTGGCGACCCCGCACTACGTGAACCGGGCCGGGCCGCACACCCCGGTCGACCCCGAGCTGTTCAAGGCCTGGACCGGCTACGACGCCCGCGCGGCGCTGAACCGGGCGTTCGGCAAGCCGGTGCTGGTGCTCAACGACGCCGAGGTGCACGGGGCCGCCCTGGTGGTGGGCACCGGCCTGGAGCTCGTCATCACGCTCGGGACCGGGCTCGGCAACGCGCTGTTCGACGACGGGGTGCTGGCCCCGCACCTGGAGCTGTCGCACGGGCCGATCCGGCGCAAGAAGACCTACGACACGTACATCGGCGAGATCCAGCGCCGGGAACTGGGCAATGCCCGCTGGTCGCGGCGGGTGCGGCGGATGGTCGACGGGCTGCGCCCGGTGTTCCGCTGGGACCGCCTCTACATCGGCGGCGGCAACGCGGCCCTCATCGACGCCGAGCAGGTCGCCAAGCTGGGCGACGACGTCACGATCGTGCCCAACACCGCGGGCGTCACCGGCGGCGCGCGAGCCTGGAAGCTGATCGGCGCTTAGTCCCGGCTCAGCTCCAGGAGGCGCTCGCCGAGCCGGGCCACCTCGGTGCGCAGCTCGCCGGGGCGCGCGATGGTGAAGTCCCAGCCCAGACCGGCCAGCATCCGGGCCATGCCGTCGAGCCGCTCGGCCCGGCACAGCAGCCGGGTGCCGTTTGCAACCGCCGCGGTTGTACCGACCGATGCCGGCACCCGCCGCCGCACGTCCTCGATCGGGGCGTGCAACACCACCTCGACCTCGTGCCGATAGGGCACCGCGGCCAGCGCGCCGACGACGTGCCCGGCGGCGTCGAAGGACTCGGGCGGCTCGAAGCGGTCCTCCCCCACCGTCACCGCCCCGATGCGGTCCAGCCGCAGCGTGCGCAGTTCGCCGCTGCGGTGGTCGAGGCCCGTGGCGTACCAGCGGCCGGCGTGGAAGACGACGCCGTACGGGTCGAAGTCGCGCCGGGTCTCCTCGCCGCGCCACGAGCGGTACACGAGGGAAAGGCGGCGGCGATCGCGGACCGCTTCGCCGACCGCGAGCAGGTGCCGCACGTCGAAGAGGCTCCCGGCCCTCGCGGGCTGGGTGAAGCCGAGGGTCGCCCGCACCGCCTGGACCCGGTCGCGCAGGGCGGACGGCAGCATCCGCTCGATCTTGGCCAGCGCCGAGGCCCGCGCGGACGCGCCGACGCCGAGCCCGAGCTGGTCGGCGGCGAGCAGCCCGAGGACCACGGCCACGGCCTCGTCGTCGCCCAGCATGAGCGGCGGGAGGCGGAAGCCGGGGGCGAGCCGGTACCCGCCGTACCGTCCCCGCTCCGCCGACACCGGCAGCCCGAGATCGGCCAGGGCGGCGGCATAGCGGCGCACCGTCCGCTCGTCGATCCCGAGCCGCTCGGCCAGCTGCGGCCCGGTCAGCCCGGGCTGCGCCTGGAGCACCTCCAGCAGCGCGAGCACCCGGCCGGTCGACTGTGACACGGGTCACCATCCTTATCAGGGCGGAAAGTGCCCTGATTCGAGATTAGCGTCAGGCCCATGACGAACTTCATCCTGGTTCCCGGCATGTGGCTCGGCGCGTGGGCGTGGGACGCGGTGGCCGAACCCCTGCGCGCGGCCGGGCACGACGTGACCGCGGTGACGCTGGGCGGCCTGGCCGAGCGGGCGGGCGAGCCGGCGACCCTGGACTCGCACATCGACGACATCGTGGCCGCGGCCGGCGACCGGGGCGCGGTCACGCTCGTCGGGCACAGCTACGGCGGCCTCCCGGTGCGCGGCGCGGTCGAGCGCCTCGGGGACCGGGTGACCCGGGTCGCCTACGTCGACAGCGGCCCGGTCCCGGACGGCACCGCCCAGGCCGACTTCAGCGGCCTGGCCGAGGTGGACGTCCCGCCGCCCTCGTTCGACCCGGCCGACGACCCGCAGCAGTTCGCCGGGCTGGAGGGGCGCTCGGCCGAGCTGCGGGCCCGCAGCACCCCGCACCCGAAGGAAAGCGTCAACGGGCGGCTCCGGCTGCTCAAGGCCGAGCAGCCGCCGACCGAGCTGGTCGTCAGCACGTTCGCCAAGGCCGACGCGGAGCAGATGATCGCGGCCGGCCACCCGTTCTTCGCCGGCCTGGACCGCCGCGACTACCGGGTCCACGCGCTGCCGACCGGGCACTGGCCGATGTTCAGCCGCCCGGCCGACCTCGCTTCGCTGCTCGCCGCGCTCTAGACGCGCTTGTAGACGGTCCCGGCGTTCGCGTCGGTCAGGGACTTCGCGGTCCACTGGTTCGAGCCGCACTCGTACGGCTGCGGGTTGTTGTGCGGCTCGACCGTCTCCGGATCGGTGGCCTTGCCGTCGACCGCGACCGTCATCTTCACCGTGCTGCCGGTCGAGGTGAACAGGATCTCGTGGTCGGCCGTCTTCAGGTCCCACTGGTTGGCGCCGGTGAACGTGGCGTCGACCTTGTGCCCGTCGGCGGTCTGCCCGCTGTACTTCGTCTGGCTGAAGTCCTCGACGCCCTTGCCGTCGACGGTGATCTTCCAGGTCCGGCCGCCGCCGCTGAGGTTGACCTGGCCCAGCGGCTTGCCGCCGACGGTCACGTCGCTCAGGTCGAACAGCGCGCTGTACTGCGACTGCTTCCAGTTCCCGATCAGGCACGAGTCCACCGGCCCGACCTGCGCATTTGTCGTGGCCGCGGGCGACGGGGCCGCCGTGGCCGGTACCGACGCGACCGGCGGCTCGTCGGCGGAACTTCGGACCAGCACCACCACGACCACGGCGACCGCCACCACAGCGAGCACGGCCAGGCTGGCGATGAGCGCGATCAGCCCGCTGCTCCGCCGCGGCGGCTGCGGCGGCTGGACCGGCGCGGGCTGGTAGGCGGGCTGCTGCGGGTACGCCTGCTGCTGCGGCGGCGCGGAGTACGGCTGGGCGTAGGGCACCGCCGAGTACGGCTGTTGCGGGGAGTACTGACCCGTGTACTCCTCGCCCACCGGCGAAACCTCGTAATGCTCGTACGGCTGACCCGGTTGCGACACGATTCCTCCCCCGTTGTCACTCTTCCGGGATCGAGGATGTCACAACCACGAATGTAAGCTTCACCGCCCGCCGCAGGTCCCCGGCCTGACGGCGCCCAACGCATTGAGCTCCGTCGAAGCGCTTGCTTCAATCCGCCCCGACGGCACACGGGCCGAAGGGAGCGCACCATGCGCTGGCGGTTGATGTCCACGGTAACGGCGGTCCTGGCGCTGCTGGCCGCCTCGGTCGCGCTCGCCCTGCCCAGCCGGGCGGCGGCCGCCCCGGTGCGGATCATGCCCCTGGGCGACTCGATCACCGGCTCGCCGGGCTGCTGGCGGGCCCTGCTCTGGCAGCAGTTGCAGGCCGGCGGGTACACGAACATCGACTTCGTCGGGACGCAGGCGCCGCAGGGCTGCTCGGTGCCGTACGACGGGGACGGCGAGGGCCACGGCGGCGCCCTGGTGACCGCGGTGGCCGACCAGAACCAGCTCGTCGGCTGGCTCGCCGCGACCCACCCGGACGTGGTGCTCATGCACTTCGGGACCAACGACGTGTGGAGCAACCGGAGCACCGACACGATCCTCGCCGCGTACTCCAAGCTCGTCGACCAGATGCGCGCCAGCAACGCCTCGATGCGCATCCTGGTGGCCCAGATCATCCCCATGAACCCGTCGACGTGCCCGGAGTGCGCGCAGCGGGTGGTGGCACTGAACGCGGCCATCCCGGGCTGGGCGGCCGGCAAGACCACGGCGGCCTCGCCGATCGCGGTGGTGGACCAGTGGACCGGCTTCAACACCGCGACCGACACCGGCGACGGCGTGCACCCCAACGACGCCGGCAACCAGAAGATGGCCGCCCGCTGGTATCCGGCGCTTTCCAAAGTCCTCGGGAACACCACCCCCACGAGCCCGTCCGCGTCCGCATCCAGGTCGCCGTCGGCATCGCCGTCGTCTGCGGCCGGTGGGTGCAGTGCCACCTACAAGGTGACCAACCAGTGGCCGGGCGGCTTCCAGGCCGACATCACGGTGCGCAACGCCGGCCCCGTGGCGATCAAGGGCTGGACCCTGAAGTGGAGCTTCACCGGCGGCGAGACGGTCAACCAGGCCTGGAACGCCACGGTGACCCAGTCCGGAGCCGCGGTGACCGCGACCAACGTCAACTGGAACGGCGCCCTGGCCCCCGGCGCCACGGCGACCTTCGGGCTCATCGGCAACGGCACGGGCGGTACACCCGCGGTGACCTGCACAGCCGCTTAGGAGACCAGAGCGAAGCCACCCCGGGCCAGGAGGTCCGCGAACTCCCGCTCCGGCACCGGGCGGGAGAAGTGGAACCCCTGGCCGATCGGGCAGCCCAGGCGCGCCAGCTCGCGGGCCTGGGCGGCGTCCTCGATGCCCTCGGCGACGACCTGCAGGTCGAGCGCCTGGGCCAGGTCGAGGATCGCGCGGGCCAGGGCCGAGTGCTCGGGCCCGCGCGCCACGCCGTCGACGAACGGCTTGGGGATCTTCAGGATGTCGATCGGGAAGGTGTGCAGGCGGGACAGCGAGGAGTACCCGGTGCCGAAGTCGTCGACGGCCAGCCGCACGCCGAGGGCCTTGAGCTCGGCCAGCCGGCTCGCGGCCACCTCGGCGTCCTCGCTCAGCAGCGACTCGGTGATCTCCAGGGTCAGCTGCTCCGGGTCGAGGCCGCTGTGCAGGAGGGTCTGCTGGACGTACAAGGTGACGGCCGGGTCCTGCACCTGCCGCGGTGACAGGTTGACGCTGATCTTCGGGCGGGCCCCGTCGACCGGCCAGTTCGCGGCGGTGCGGCAGGCGGCGCCGAGCACCTCGTAGCCGAGCGGCAGGATGAGGCCGGTCTCCTCGGCGAGCGGGATGAACCGGTCCGGCGGGATGAGGCCCCGCTCCGGGTGCGGCCAGCGGACCAGCGCCTCCGCCCCGGTGATGGTGCCGTCGCGGAGGTCGACGAACGGCTGGTAGTACACGAGAAGCTCATGACGCTCGATGGCGCCGCGCAGGTCCTCGGCCAGGTCCAGCTTCTCCAGGAGCCCGGCCTGCATGCTCGGGGCGAAGTAGGCGTAGCGGTTGCGCCCCTGCCGCTTGGCCATGTGCATCGCGACGTCGGCGTTGCGCAGGAGCTCGTCGGCGTCCGGCGGGCGGTCCGGGTCGGGCAGCGCGATGCCGACGCTGGCCTGGGGCTGGATCTCGCGGCCGCCCACGCTGATCGGGCGGCGCATGGTGGTCAGCACGCGCTCGGCCACCCGCGCGGCCTCGGCGGCGTCGTCGAGGTGCTCCAGCAGCATCGCGAACTCGTCGCCCCCGAGCCGCGCCGCGGTGTCGGCCGAGCGCAGGCACGAGCGGAGCCGGTCCGCCGTGGTGCGCAGCAGCGCGTCGCCGGCCGCGCGGCCGAGCGAGTCGTTGATGGTCTTGAAGTCGTCGAGGTCGACGATCAGCAGGGCGATGTGCCGGTACGGCGTGCCGCGCCGTTCCAGCGCGTGATGGATGCGGTCGGCGAGCAGCGCCCGGTTCGCCAGCCCCGTCAGCCCGTCGTGGAACGCCTGGTGCGTGAGCTGCTCCTCGAGGGCCTTGCGCTCGGTGATGTCCCGGGTGGTGAAGAGGTACCCGCTCCCGTCGCCGTCGTCGACCGCCCGCCCGATCGTCTCGGTGAGCACGAACCCGCCGTCGGCGCGGCGCAGGCGGCACTCGACCGGGCCGACGTGGCCGTTGGGCTGCCGGGTGGCCAGCAGGAGCCGCACGCGGTCGCGGTCGTCGGCGTGCACCAGGTCGGTGAGCGGGCGGCCGAGCACCGCGGCCGGCTCCACGCCGAGCAGGGAGTGGATGGAGGGCGTGACGTACTGGATGACGCCGTCGGGCCGGCAGATCGACAGCAGGTCGGTGACCTGCTCGGTGAGGCGCTGGAAGCGGCCCTCGGCGCGCTGGCGCTGCCCCTCCCGCAGCACGGTGACCACGTCGGCCAGCCGGACCAGGACGAGCACGAACAGCGCGCAGGAGGCGGTCAGGAACACGGCCAGCTCGGTCGTGGCGGCCGACTTGACGGTGATGACCACCGGAATGAGCAGCGCGGCCACCGCCAGCAGCACCGCCACGCGCCCGCTGGACAGCCGGGGCGGGCCGGGCGGCAGTGGCTCGTCGACGGTGCGCATGTCGGGGTGCAGGGCCGAGCAGCCCGCGGCCAGGTAGAACCCGATCCAGACCACGTCGACCCAGCTGCCGGCGTGAAACTCCCCGCGCAGCGACTGCCACGTGAACACGGCATCCGCGGCGAGCAGGCAGGCCAGTCCGAAGAACAGGAGCCGCATGGGTGTACCGCGGGTGGTGCCGCGCCCGCCGCTCAGCCGCGCCATGACCGCGAGCACGAGGACGTCGCCGAACGGGTACGAGAGGGCCACGACCCGCTCGGCCGTGCTGCTGGTGGCGCTGGCCAGGTACGGCTCGATGAGGAACACCCAGGTCAGCAGCGCCCCGCCGACGGTCACGATGGTGCCGTCGATCAGCGCCGCCCGGTCCCCGCCGGGGCTCTGCCGGCGCACCAGGATGGCCAGCGCGCCGGCCAGGCACGGGTACAGCACGAGGTAGAACACGTCCGCCAGCCCCGGCCCGGGCGCGTCGCGGCCGTGCACGAGCTGGGGCCAGTAGAACAGCCCCTCGCCGACCGAGTACGACACCAGCCCGGCCGCCGCGAGCCACCAGGGCAGCGGGCGCGGCGGCCGGTGCACGGCGATCCCGGCGGCGATGGCCACCGCCGAGGACAGGGCGATGGCCACCCAGATCAGGGTGCGCAGCGGCGAGTCGGGCGTCAGGAAGTACACGACGCCCAGGACCACGCCGATGGCGGCGTACGCGCGCAGCAGCACTCGACTCCCTCCGGTGTCACCCGGGAGCCCAATCGGCCACTTCGTACGCCGCTTTACGGTTTCGCCCGGTGCGTCACTCGCGGATGGCGGCCATGCGGGCCGCCGGCGTGCGCAGGGCGAGCGCGGCGGGGATCAGGGCCGCCACGAGGGCCACGGCGGCGCAGACGCCCGCGACCGTCAGCACCGGCGTCCACGGCACCACGAGGACCGGGTCCGCTCCGCCGGCGGTGTGCAGGTGCGGGACCATGGCCAGCAGCATCACGCCCGCCACGAGCCAGGCCAGGATCACGCCCGCCGCCGACGCCAGCAGCGCCTCCAGCCCCACCATGCCCAGCACCTGCCGGGGCGTGGTGCCGGCCAGCCGCAGCACGGCGAGGTCGCGGGACCGGTCGGCGGTGGCCATGACGAGCGTGTTGGCGATGGCGATCGTGGTGTACAGCAGCGCCATGCCGAGCACCGTGAGCAGCGCCAGGTCGTTCATCCGGCGCTGGTCGGCCTCCAGGGCGGCGAAGTACTCGGGCGCGCTGAGCACGGTGCCCTCCACCCCCGCGGCCGGGCCGGTCAGGAAGACGGCGTCCGGGTGGCCGGGGCCGAGCGACCACGGCAGCAGCACCGAGTCGTCCAGGTCGAACGCCGGTTCCAGCACGCCGGCCACGCGCAGGTGCACCGGGGTGGAGTCGTCGAGCCAGAAGTCCGCGGTGCCGCCCGCGCGCCAGTGCATCGATGCGGCGAGCCCGTGCCCGACGACGACGGTCCCCTCGGCCGGCTCCGTGCCCACCCGCATCACGCGGCCGAGGCCGGGCCCGGCGAAGAGGGCGTCGAACGGCTCGGCGTACTCGTCCTGGTCGATGTACACCGTCCCGTGCGCGACCGGCACCCCACCGGCCGGCGTGGTGACCGGGTCGATCAGCACTCCGGTCGCGGTGAGCCGCGCGGCGCTCGCGTCGGCCTCGGCCCGCCAGATGGTGGCCGTGGCGGCCAGGGTACTCGCCGCGATGCCCGCCGTGAGCAGGATCGGCGCGACCGTGGACGCCGTGCGCCGCACCGCGGTCAGGGCGCCGTCGCGGGCCAGGGCCGCCGTCACGCCCGGGAGGAGCCTGCCCGTGAGCCAGGCGGCGCCGGGGGCCAGCAGCGGCGCGAACAGGGCGATGCCGGTGATGGCGAGTTGGGCGTCGAGCAGTACCAGCGCGATGGCTTCGGGCCCTTCGACGGGAACCCAGATCAGCATGGCCGCGGTGCCGGCCAGGAACGCCAGCCCGAACACCCAGCGCCCGGCGGTCATCACGCGCGGCTCGACCGAGGCCTCCCGCAGCGCCTCGATCGGCCGGACCCGCCCGGCCCGCCGCGCCGCGACCGCCGCGCCGATGACGGCTACGAGCAGCCCGGCCCCGAACGCGGCCAGCAGCGGCCACCACACGAACCCGGCGGTGAAGCCGCTCGGCGCGAACCCGTTGCGGGCCATGGAGTGCGCGAACGGCGGCGCGGCGAGCAGCCCGGCCGCGCACCCGGCGAGCCCGGCCACCACGCCGACGACGATCGCCTCGCCGAGCACCAGCCGGCGCACCTGGCGCGGGGTGGCCCCGGCCGCCCGCAGCAGCGCGAGCTCCCGCCGCCGCTGCGCCACCGCGAACGCGAACGTGCCGGCGACCACGAACACCGCGACGAACGCGGCCACGCCGGCCGTGGTGCCCATCAGCGAGGCGGCCACCGCGAGCAGGTCGCCGTCCGCGTCCGGCTCGGCCTCGGCGCGCGCGTCGCCGGTCAGCACCCGCGGCCCTTCGCCGACCGCCTTGCGCACGTCGGCGGCGCTCATGCCCCGCACGGCGATCGCGTCGATCCGCCCGCCGCTGAGCTCCTCGGCCGCGCGGTCGGTGAGGTAGACCGCCGCCGGCCCGGGCACGGTGCCCGCGACCGCGAAGGTCCGCCCGAGGATGGTGATCTCCCCCGTCCGCGGCCCCGCCACGACCACCTGGTCGTCCTGCTTCGGACCGGCGTCCGCGGGCAGCCCGTGCAGCGCCGCGGCCGACCACGGGTGGGCGTTGCCGGGCAGCCACCGGTCGACGACCGCGCCGGGCAGCCGCGCCGCGAGGTCGGCGGGCAGCGGGCGGGAGCGGTTGGTGGAGGTGCCGGCCGTGTACTCGTCCTCGGTCCCGGGATCGACGACGACCTCGATGCTGTTCTGCCCGGCGACGACGACGTCGGCGGTGTCGTACCAGACGGGTTCGCGGCCGCCCCCGACACTGGAGGCGAGCGTGAGCCCGGTGGTGGCCAGCAGCGCCACCCCGAGCGCGAGCGCGATGAAGGTCCCGGCGAACGAGGCCCAGCGGGCCCGGACGGTCTGCAGCGAGATCCCGAGCACGGCCCTACACCCCCGCCGTCTCGAGGTCCGTCATGCGCTCGGCCACGGCCTGCGGCGTCGGCCCGGTCATCTCGGCCACCACCCGCCCGTCGGCCAGGAACACCACCCGGTCGGCGTGCGCGGCCGCGAACGGGTCGTGGGTCACCATCACGACGGTCTGCCCCTGGCCGTCCACCATGGACCGCAGCAGCCCGAGCACCTCGCGCCCGGTCCGCGAGTCGAGCGCCCCGGTCGGCTCGTCGGCGAAGAGCACGTCCGGCCGCGTGATGATGGCCCGCGCGATGGCGACCCGCTGCTGCTGCCCGCCGGACAGCTCGGCCGGCCGGTGCCGCGCCCGATCGGCCAGCCCGACGGCGGCGAGCACGGCCCGCACGTCCTTCTTGGCCGGCCGCTTCCCGGCGAGCCGCAACGGCAGCGCCACGTTCTGCTCGGCGCTGAGCGACGACAGCAGATTGAACGCCTGAAAGACGAACCCGATCCGCTCCCGCCGCAGCAGCGTCAGCCCGGTCTCGTTGAGCGAGCCCAGGTCGACCCCGGCCACGTGTACCGCCCCGGCGCTGGGCCGCTCCAGCCCGGCCGCGGCCTGCAGGAGCGTCGACTTGCCCGACCCGGACGGCCCCATGACCGCCGTAAATGTCCCACGCGCGAACCCCAGCGTCACGCCGTCCAGCGCGACGACGCTGCCGAACCGCTTCTGCACCCCGACAAGCGACACGACGTCTTCGGTCATGCCCTCCATCTCACCGGGATCGACCGCCCGTCTCACGCCCGCCGGCTGGCGTCCTCGTGGTGGGGCTGTCCCCACCACGGTCAGGTCAGGGCAATGCTGACCTCGGTCGATTTGATGAGCGCGATGGCGTCGAGCCCGGGTTCGAGCCCGAGGTCCTCGGCCGCGTCCTTGGTGATGGCCGCCGTGACGGTGTCCCCGCCGGCCGTCGCGAGCTGCACGGTGGTCATGACGGCCCCGTGCTCGACCTCGGTGATCCGCCCGGGCAGCCGGTTGCGAATGCTCATCCGGGGCAGCTCCCCGAGCCCGATGGCCACCTCGGTGGACTTCACGAGCGCGACGACCCGCTGCCCGCTCGAAAGCCCCAGCTCCCGAACCGACTCGAGGGTGATGGCCGCGGTGATCTCCAGCCCACCCCCGAGTGCGACCCGGACCGTACCCATGACCTCGCCGGCCTCGACTGCCACGACCTCACCGGCCAGCCGGTTGCGAATACTCAGACGCACCCTTGCGACCCTACGCCGGGTACACCTTCCACGGGCTGGTCTTGAGCCCGCCCCGGGAGTCGATGCCGGTCTTGAGCCGCTCGCTCGTCTCGTGCGAGATGCCCGGCGACTCGTAGGTCGGCACCTCGACGGCGGTGGCGGTGAACTGCTCGCTGTCCGTGCCCGAGTAGTCGATCCGCACGACGGTGGGGCCCTGGACGGTTTCCAGCAGCAGGAACACGTGCCCCGGCCCGGAGATCGGCGGCGTCCGGCGGCCCAGGTCGATGCAGCTGTTGACCTCGCCGAACGGGGAGGTCTTGGCGAACAGCGAGCAGGCCTGCCGCTCCTGGTCGGCCAGGAACGAGGAGCGCTGGGGGAACCCCACGGCGAACGCGCCGCCGCCACACACCAGCACCACCGCCGCCGCGGTCGTCACCGTCCACCCGAGTCGATTCATGCCGACATTGTTAGCAGATGTCAGGCGGTCCGCGACGGCCCGGGAGCGGCCGCATTTCAGGCGGCCGGCGCGAGCAGTCCTCCCGTCGGGTCGGCCGCGCCCAGGAGGACCTCCACGGGCACGTCCAGGTCGTCGGCGGCGTCGATGGTGGCCAGGATCGCGCCGACCACGCGCGGGTCGAGGCGGGTCGCCCCCCGCAGGTCGATGACGATCGGGTCCGGCCGGTGGCGCAGGGCCTCGACCAGGCTGTGCTGTGCGTGGGCGGCCCAGGACGCGTCGATCTCGCCCTGGAAGAGGATCGCGACGGCGGGGCTGGGGTCATGGCGGAGTGTGACGGCGACCGGTGAACTCTCGTGCGGCACGTGCTGCCTCCGAGGGTGTCGGTGAATGAGTTGCACCCGAAGCCACCGTAACGAAGTTTCCCCATCAATGTGAACAGGTAACTTTGTGCCTGTTATGGTAGCGCTCCCACAGAAGCCACCTGGCCAGCGGGAATCGTCAGACAACACCACCAGCGACTGTTACATTACGCCGTGATGAAAGGTCCCCCGTTCGGCGTAAGTAAGTGACCGATCGACGCTCGGTAGCGCCCTAAGGTTCCATCGGCAACCTCTACGTACCAGCACTACCGTCCCTGGACGACATGCGTGCGCCGCCCCGCCGGATGGAGTCGCCGCGCCGCGCCAGTTCTCGGCACCGCTGGAGGGTTAGGCGTGTGGAAAGGCCGCTTGGCGATTCTGTCGATCGTCGTGGTCTCACTGATCTGTGGGCTGTCGATGTTCGCGGTGCGGGGCGCGAGCAACGACCAACTCGAGGTGTACTCGTGGTGGACCGGTCCGGGTGAGGAGGAGGGGCTGGCCGCGATGGCCAAGTCCTTCGAGGGCACCAACCCGGGCGTGCGGTTCGTCAACGCCGCCGTCTCCGGTGGTGCGGGCTCCAACGCCAAGGCCATCCTGGCCAGCCGGTTGCTGGCCAACGACCCGCCGGACTCCTACCAGCGCCACGCCGGGCTCGAGCTGCTCGACGACGTGCGCTCGGGCAAGGTGCAGGACCTCTCGGACCTGTACCGGCAGCAGGGCTGGAACAAGGTCTTCCCCAAGGGCCTGATCGAGAACCTGACGATCGACGACCGCATCTACGCGGTGCCGGTGAACATCCACCGCGCCAATCTCATGTGGTACCTGCCGAAGACCCTCAAGGACCTGGGCATCTCCGCCCCGCCGAAGACCTGGAAAGAGTTCCTGGCGCAGGCCGAGCAGATCAAGGCCAAGGGCAAGATCCCGCTCGCCGTCGGGCCGGAGTGGACGCAGAAGCACCTGCTGGAGACCGTGCTGCTCGGCGAGCTCGGGGCGGACAACTACGACAAGCTCTGGGCCGGTCAGCTCAGCTGGCTCTCGCCCGAGGTCACCGGTGCCCTGGACACCTACACCAAGGTGCTGGCGGTCTCCGACGTCAAGTCGGCCGCCGGCGATTGGCAGCCCCAGCTGGACAAGGTGGTTTCCGGTTCCGCCGTGTACGCCGTGATGGGCGACTGGTCCAGCTCGTACCTCGAGCAGACCAAGAACCTCGCGTGGCAGACCGGCTACAACGTGGTCGCCTCGCCGGGCACCGACGGGATCTACGACTTCCTGTCCGACTCGTTCACGCTGCCGACCGGCGCCCGCCGGCCCGACCTGGCCCGCAAGTGGCTCATCGAGTGCGGCTCGACCGACGGGCAGAACCTGTTCAACCCGCTGAAGGGCTCGATCCCGGCGCGCACCGACGCCGACGCGGCGCTGTACAAGAACTATCTGAGCTGGGCGCTGCAGCAGTGGCGCGACCCGAAGACCCGCATCGTCGGGTCGCTGACCCACGGCGTGGTGGCCAACAACGCGTACAACGCGGAGATCGACTCGGCCCTCGGCCTGTTCGTGCAGGACGACGACCAGGCCAAGTTCGCGCGGACCGTCGAGCTGCAGTACCGGGAGACGCAGTGAACGCCCCAGTAGTCCATCGCGCCCGGCACTCCTCGGAGCCCGAACGGCCCGCGGTCGCGCCGAAGCAGCGGCGGCCCCGCAAGCAGCGCGGGCCGCGGTGGCTGCCCGGGCTCCTGCTGGTGTCGCCGTCGCTGATCCTCATCGGCATCTTCGTCTACGGATTCCTCGGCTGGAACGTCCGGGTCTCCTTCACGAACTGGCGCGGACTCTCCCCGAAGTACCACCTCGTCGGCTTCGACAACTACACCGCGCTGCTGCACGACGAGCGCTTCCGGGCCGACATGCGCAACCTGATCATCTTCACGGTGGTCTTCGTGGCCGGCGCCATGCTGCTCGGCTTCTTCATGGCGATGCTGCTGGACCGGGGCGTGCGCGGCGAGGGCTTCCTGCGCGGCGTGTTCCTGTTCCCGATGGCCATCTCGTTCATCGCCACCGCGATCGTGTGGCGCTGGCTGCTCGACAACGGCTCCGGCAACGACACCGCCGGGCTCAACAAGCTCCTGGCCGACGTCGGCCTCGGGTTCCTGCGCAGCGACTGGCACAAGTCGGACTCGATCTGGGCCATCTCGGCCGTCGCGCTGCCGGCCGGGTGGGCGCTGTCGGGGTACGTGATGGCGCTCTTCCTGGCCGGCATGCGCGGCGTCAACGACACCCTGCGCGAGTCGGCCCGCATGGACGGGGCCAGCGAGACCCAGGTCTTCTGGCACGTGGTGCGGCCCGCGCTGCGCCCGGTGACGTTCAGCGCCCTGCTCATCATGATCCACATCTCGCTGAAGACGTTCGACCTGCTCTACGCGCTCGACCAGGGCAACCTGCGCATCGACACGCCGTCGCTGTACATGTGGTTCACCACGTTCGACGGCGGCTTCTACGACCGCGGCGCCACCATCGCCACGGTCCTGCTCCTCGGGGTGGCCCTGGTCGTCGGCCCCTACGTCTGGTACAGCCTGCGCACGGAACGGCGGTGACTTCTTCGATGGTGCGTGCAACCGCCGTCGTTCCCTATCAGCCCACCCGGCCCACCCGGCTGCCCACGCCCGGTGAGACGCCGCCCGACCTGTCGGCGGTCCCGCGCTGGCAGCGCCCGGGGCCGGTGCGCACGACGCTGCGGTACCTCGTGCTGTGGGCCCTGGCCGCGTTCTTCCTCATGCCGGTCTACGTGCTGATCGTGACCAGCTTCAAGAACCCGGCCGACGTCTCGGTGACCCGGATCTGGGAGCTGCCGACGAGCCTGTCGTTCGACAACTTCTCGGCCGTGCTGCCCAAGCTCTCCTCGGGCTTCCGCAACTCGCTGGCCCTGTCCATTCCGGCCAGCCTCATCTCGGCCCTGCTGGGCTGCGCGAACGGCTTCGTGCTGTCGAAGTTCCGCTTCCCGCTGTCCAACGTGGTATTCCCGCTGATCCTGTTCGGCATCTTCGTGCCGTACCAGGCGGTCATCATCCCGGTCTCGCAGACCATGACCGCGGTCGGCCTGCGCGGCTCCGGCGACGCCACCGGCGGCCTGCTCGGCCTGATGCTGATCCACATCATCTACGGCCTGCCGATCACCACGCTGATCTTCCGCAACCACTTCGTGTCCATGCCCGACGCCCTGCTGGAGTCGGCCCGCCTGGACGGCGCGGGCGTGCTGCGAACCTGGGTGGATCTTGCGGTACCGCTGGCCAAGCCGGCCTTCGCGGTGGCCATCATCTGGCAGTTCACGTCGTCCTGGAACGACTTCATGTTCGGCGCGATGATGACCAGCCGCGACTCGTGGCCGGTGACGATCGCCCTGAACAACGTGGCCGGCGGCCAGTCGGTGCCGTTCGGCCAGGCGATGGCCGGCGCGCTGCTGGTGAGCCTGCCGACCCTCGCCATCTACGTGCTGCTGGGACGCTTCTTCATGCGCGGCCTGCTGGCGGGCACGCTGCAGGAGCGCTAGCTCAGTACTCGACCTCTTCGGTGGCTTCGAAGGGGCCGACGACGATGCCGCGGCGGAAGCGGCCGCCCTGGGCGGAGACGTCCAGGGTGAACTGCTGCAGGACGCGCAGCTTGCGGCCGCCGATCTGCAGCGGGCGGCGCACCTCGTACAGCGGCGCCCACGGGCACTCGTAGTAGCAGCTGCTGCCGTCGCGGGTGCGGTACAGCACCACGTCGCCGTCGGCCAGGGCCTCGTCCAGCTCGACCTTGAGGGCGAGGGTGGCCGCCGGGTCCGGGTCGTTGCGCCACAGGTGGGCGATCGCCTCCTTGGCCTGCTTGTCGGTCTGCCAGCGGCGCAGCGTGACCCGGTCGGTCAGGCACCACGGGTCGAAGCGGTGCCCGCCGGGCAGGGCGGCCACGTCCGGGCGGGCGGCCAGGCGCAGCGACTCGTACCGGGTCAGCAGGCCGGGCATCGCCGCCAGCTGGCCGACGTGGAACCAGATCTCCAGCGCGTTCTTGAGGTTGTTCTCGATCAGCTCGTGCAGCCGCGCGTCGTGCCGGTCGGTGCGCAGCGCCTCGGCGTAGTCGGCGGCCGCGGTCGCCTCGGCGTTGAGCTGCTTGAGCCGGTTGACGGCGGCCTGCTGCTCCTCGGGCACGCCGGAGCGCTCCAGCCCGTAGATGGCCACGTCGATGTGCTGGCGCAGCGGCGGGACGGCGGCCAGCAGCGCGCTGAGGTGCTCGGGCGGGCAGGTCCGCTCCTCGGCCCACTCGGGCAGGCCGGCGGGCAGGCTCAGCTCCAGCGCGATGTCGTAGTCGGGGTTGACCCGGGCCTGCCGCGCCCGCGACACCCAGCCCTCGACCGCCGAGAGCCAGGCCGAGACCTGGTCGAAGGTGACCGCCGGGACGTAGCCGACGGTGCGGGGGCCGGCCGCGTAGTCGGCGTCGAGGAAGCGCTCGCCGAGGGTCTGCAGGACGTACCCGTTCCAGGCCGCCACCAGCAGGCTGCCCGTCGACCGCGGGGCGTCCCAGACGCTGCGGCCGTCCGCGGCGAGCTGCTCGCGGGCCTGGTCGGCGTACATCATCTCGTCGTAGGCGGCCTTGCCCGCGGCGCGCAGCGCCTCCAGCACCATCGCGTCGCGCTCCTTGGCGAGCGAGGCGCGCATCTTGGTCATCAGCGAGGGGCGCAGCGGATCGGCCATGGCCAACACGGTAGCGATCGATCGCCATCCCCGGGAGCCGCTATGAGGCGCGGTAGGCGATCCCGTGCGCGTCCTCGCAGTGCGCGTCCGGATCCTGCGGCCCGGCGCCCGCGTGGTCGACCTGCAGGGTGCTGTGCGTGAGCGCGTACTCCCGGCGCAGCAGCTCCTCGATCGCCGCCCGCACCGCGTGGCAGTCGCGGCCCGGGGCGACCAGCACGTGCGCCGACAGCGCGGGCTCCCCCGAGGTGATCTGCCAGACGTGCAGATCGTGTACCTCCACCACGTGCGCCATCGCCGCCAGCCGCTCGCCCAGCGCCGGCGGATCGATCCCGCTCGGCGCCGCCTCCAGGAAGATCCGCCCGGACGCCCGGACCAGCCCGAGCCCGGCGCGGACCATGAGCGCCACGACGAGCAGCGTGGCGATCGGGTCGGCCCGGGTGAACCCGGTCGTGACCATGACCAGCCCGGCGATCGCCGTGGCGATGAACGCGAACAGGTCGTTGAGCACGTGCTGGAACGCGCCCTCGACGTTCAGGCTGGTCCGGTTGGCCCGGCTCAGCGCCCAGCTCGCGAGCAGGTTGACCCCGATCCCGGCGACCGCGGTGACGAGCACCGGCAGCCCGACCACGTCCGGCGGGTGGACCAGCCGCCGCACCGCCTCGACGGCCAGCACCGCGGCGAGGATCAGCATGGTGAGCCCGTTCGCCTGGGCCGAGAGGATCTCCGCCCGTTTCAGGCCGAAGGTGTACCCCCCTTTCGGCGGCCGCGCCGCCAGCCGCATGGCCACGAGCGCGAGCACGATCGCCCCGGCGTCGGTGAGCATGTGCGCGGCGTCGGAGAGCAGGGCGAGCGAGTGCACGAGCAGCCCGACGACGACCTCGCCGGCCATGAACGCGCCGATCAGCGCCAGCGCGACGGCCAGCCACCGCCCGTCGGCGTCCTGCTGCACGCCGTGCCCGTGGTCATGGCCGTGGTCGTGCGCGTGGTCGTGGTCGTGTCCGCTCACGGTTCCAGACTCTCCCACTCGCACAACCCTGTCGCGATGAGTTTGCGCACCCCGGCGGGTTGAGAAGAGGAATGGTTGGTTCGACGACACACGGGAGTACACATGTTGCTACAGGATCGGACGGCCGTCGTCTACGGTGGCGGCGGCAACGTCGGCGGGGCGATGGCCCGGGCGTTCGCCCGCCACGGGGCCACCGTGCACCTGGCCGGGCGGACCCTGGCCGCGGTGCGGGCGGTGGCCGACGAGATCACCGAGGCCGGCGGCACGGCCTGGGCGGACGCCGTCGACGCCCTGGACGAGCGGGCCGTCGACGAGCACACGGCCCGCGTCCTGGAGCGCTCCGGCCGCCTGGACGTCTCGGTGAACGTCATCAGCGACCAGGACGTCCAGGGCACCCCGCTGGCCGAGATGAGCCCGGACGACTACATGCGCCCGATCATCACCTCGATCACCTCGAAGTTCCTGACCGCCCGCGCCGCCGCCCGGGTGATGGTGCCGCGGGGTTCGGGCCTCATCCTGTACTTCGGCGGCTCCTTCGACTGGCAGGCCGCCCGCCGCTTCAGCGTCGGCGGCATGGGCCTGACCTTCGACGCCGTCGAGTCCCTGCGCAAGCAGCTGGCGTGCGAGCTCGGCCCGTCCGGCATCCGCGTGGTCACGCTGCGCACCAGCGGCCTGCCCGAGACGATCCCGCCCGGCTTCGAGGGCCGCGACGAGCTCGTCTCCTACCTCACCGCCGAGACCCTGACCGGCCGCCTGGCGAGCCTCGAGGAGGTCGGCGAGCTGGCCGCGTTCGTCGCGTCCGACGGCGCCGCCCTCCTGACCGGCGTCGAACTGGACATGAGCGCCGGGACGTCGCTCCGGTGAGTTGATCATTGCAAGATCTTGCTGGCCTTCCAAAGGATTCGCGCAGTTCAAGCCGCATTGGTACCGCTGAGCTGCGCGAATTCCTGCAAGAAGCTTGACAAGCATGAATGCGACCAACGACTCTTCCTGCACGCGTTGCAACGCCTTGGCTTTCGTTCGGCCCGCCACCGTCCGGATCGCGCAAGGAGAGTCCACCCACCATGTCCCGTCGCAGACGCACCTTCCTCGTCATCCTGTGCCTGCTGGCCGCCCTGCTCCCGGCCCGCGCCCTGGCCTTCGCCGCGGCCGGCAACACCCTGACCGTCTACTACCAGGCGCCGGCCGCCTGGACCGTGGTGAACATCCACTGGGCCCCGTACGGCGGCGCCTGGACCGCGGTGCCGGGCGTGCCCATGTCCCCGGCGTGCTCCGGCTGGTACACGCGCGTCCTGGAGCTGGGCTCCTCCACCGGCGCCCAGCTCACCTTCAACAACAACGCCGGCACCTGGGACAACCACAACGGCGCCAACTACTCCGTCGCCGCGGGGGTGGTCGCCGTCAGCAACAACACCGCGACGGCCACGAACCCGTGCGCGTCGACGCCGCCAACCTCGACACCGCCAACCTCGACTCCGCCAACCTCGACTCCGCCCACGTCGCCGCCGCCCACGACCACGCCTCCGCCGCCCGCCACCACCGGGACGATGCTCGGCGGGGACCCGCGCAAGGAGAGCATCTACTTCGTGCTCACCGCCCGGTTCTACGACGGCGACCCGGGCAACGACCGGGGCGGCAGCCAGCATGTCCGCTCCGGCAACGCGGCCAACAGCGACCCCATGTTCCGCGGAGACTTCAAGGGCCTCGTCGACAAGCTCGACTACATCAAGGGCCTCGGCTTCTCGGCCATCTGGATCACGCCGGTGGTGCTGAACCGGTCCGACTACGACTACCACGGGTACCACGGCTGGGACTTCTACCGCGTCGACCCGCGCCTGGAGTCCTCCGGCGCCTCGTACCAGAATCTCATCGACGCCGCCCACGCCAAGGGCCTGAAGATCTACCAGGACGTCGTGTACAACCACAGCTCCCGCTGGGGCGCCAACGGCCTCTACGTGCCGACCGTCTGGGGCGCGCGGGACGGGCAGTGGGACTGGATGTACAGCGAGAAGGTCCCCGGCGCGGTCTACGACCCGATGCAGGAGAACGCGCTCGGCCGCGCCTACAACGGGGACCTGTGGTCGACCACCCCGCCGGCCGGCAACACGTGCCCGAACTACGGCCAGGCGAACGGCCAGCGCAGCCCGGAGGGGTACACCATCCACTCCTGCCAATGGCCCAGCCCGACCGCCGCGATGTTCCCGGCGTCGCTCTACCACCAGTGCTGGATCGGCAACTGGGAGGGCGAGGACGCGCGTTCCTGCTGGCTGGCCGACGACCTCGCGGACCTCAACACCGAGAACCCGGCGGTGCAGGAGTACCTCATCGGGGCGTACAACCGCTACATCGACATGGGCGTGGACGGCTTCCGCGTCGACACGGCCGTGCACATCCCCCGCGTGACGTGGAACCGCCGCTTCCTGCCGGCCATCCAGCAGCACCTGGTCGAGAAGTACGGCGCGGCGAAGGCGCAGGACTTCTACGTCTTCGGCGAGGTGGCCGCGTTCGTCAACGACAAGTGGAACCGCGGCTCGGTGAACCACTCGGCCCAGTTCTACACCTGGAAGGAACGCCGCTCCTATGTGGACAACGACACGCAGGCCGCGCTGGACCAGTACAACTATGAGGAGCAGTTGGGCACGGGCAACCAGCCGACGTCCACCAACGCCTTCCTGAACGGCAACGACTACCACGCCCCGGACCGCACCCAGTTCTCCGGCATGAACATCATCGACATGCGCATGCACATGAACTTCGGCGACGCCCCGAACGCCTTCCGCAACGGCAAGGACTCGGACGACTCCAACAACGACGCCACGTACAACGCGGTCTACGTCGACTCCCACGACTACGGCCCCAACAAGAGTGCCAACCGCTACTCGGGCGGCACCGACGCCTGGGCCGAGAACATGGCCCTGATGTGGACCTTCCGCGGCGTACCGGTCCTGTACTACGGCTCGGAAGTCGAGTTCCAGGCCGGCCGACAGATCGACTGCGGCCCGACCTGCCCGCTGGCCACGACGGGCCGCGCCTACTACGGCGACCGTGTGACGGGCACGGTGGTCGCCTCGGGCTACGGCACGGTGGCGTCCGCCTCGGGCCCGGTCGCGACGACGCTGAGCCAGCCCCTGGTGAAGCACGTCCAACGCCTGAACCAGATCCGCCGGGCGATCCCGGCCCTGCAGATGGGCCAGTACTCCACGGCCGGCATCAGCGGGGGCGAGATGGCCTTCAAGCGCCGGTACACGAGCGGCTCGGTGGACAGCTTCGTCCTGGTCACGATCTCCTCGACGGCCACCTTCACCGGCATCCCGAACGGCACCTACACCGACGCCGTCACGGGCGACGTCAAGGTGGTGACGAACGGAACGCTGACCGCGAACGTCTCGGCCAAGGGCGACCTGCGCGCCTACGTGCTCGCCCTGCCCGGCAATCCGGCCCCGGGCAAGGTCGGCGCCGACGGGCCGTACCTGCGGTAGCTCACTCAGCGCTCCGTGCGCAGCGTCAGGCGGAGGATGCGGTCGTCGTCGAGGGTGGGGCCGTTCGGGTTGCGGCCGTCGCGGTTCGAGGTCGTGATCCAGACGCTGCCGTCCGGGGCCGTCGCCGCCGTGCGCAGGCGGCCGTACTTCTCCGTCAGGGCCTCCATCGGTTTGGCCGCCACTCCGGCGTCCGGGCGCCAGCGCACGGACATCGGGGTGGCGGGCTCCGACGGGGCGGAGGCGGCCGGCGCCGGGGACTTGCCCAGCGGTACCAGATACACCCGCTGCCCCCGCAGGCACGTCACGACGGCCGTGGTGCCCAGGATCGCCACGCCCGAGGCGACGCCGACCTCGGGGTGCCAGGCGACGATCGGGTCGATGTACTGCGGCTTGTTCCCGATCCCCTCCACCGCCGGCCAGCCGTAGTTGCCGCCCGGGCGGATGATGTTCAGCTCGTCCCAGACCGCCTCGCCGATCTCCGACGAGTACATGGTGCCGTTGGCGTCCCAGGCCAGGCCCTCCGGGTTGCGGTGGCCGTAGGACCAGATCAGGGAGCCGGGGAACGGGTTGCCCTTCGGCGGCTTGCCGTCCACGGTCATCCGCAGGATCTTGCCGCCGAGGCTCTTCAGGCTCTGGGCCGACTCGGTGTGGGAGGCCTCGCCCGTGGTCGCGTAGAGGTAGCCGTCCGGGCCGAAGGCGAGCCGGCCGCCGTCGTGGATGCCGCTCTTCGGGATGCCGGTGACGATCGGCTGGGGGCGGGACCTGCCGTCCAGGTGCAGGCGGGCGATGCGGTTGTCGTCCCTGGTGGTGTAGTAGAGAAACACCGTTTTATCCGTTTTGTACGAAGGGGACACCGCCAGCCCCAGCAGCCCGCCCTCGTTGTCGGAGGTCGACTCGTTCAGGTGGGCCATCTCGGTCACCTGGCCCGTGCCGGTCACGTGCAGGATGCGCCCCGTGCCGCGCTCGGTCACCAGCGCGCTGCCGTCGGGCAGGAAGCCCAGGCCCCACGGGATGTTCAGGTGCCTGGCGACCGTGGTGATCGAGACCAGGGCGTCGGCGCCGGCGGACGGGTCGGCCGGGGCGTGGTGGAAGTCCGTGGGGTCGGCGTGGGGCAGCTGGCGGCCCTCGGCCGACGCCGGGGCCGCGGAGCACGCGGCCAGCAGGCAGACGGACACTCCGGCCAGCAGCGCGGTCCTGGTTCGGCGCACGGGTCAAACCGTGCGCCGAACCCGGGTGAGCCACCGTCACCCGCTACGAGGCGTACACCTCCAGCTCCGACAGCTGCCCGGCCGGCCAGCCGGTGTTGCCGGTGACCGTGATCCGCAGCTGCCGCACGCCCGCCGCCGGGAAGGTCAGCGTGGCCGTGTTGCCGGTGGCCGGGTCGAAGCCGACGGCGCGGGTCGAGACGAGGACGGCGCCGGTGGTGAAGTCGGTGACGGTCACCGTCTCCGTGCGGGCCGCCCACGCCGTGGCCGGGGGCAGGCGCAGCACGACCCGGCCCACCGGCGTCGTCGCGCCGAGGTCGACCTGGATCCACTGCGGGAAGGCGTTGTTCGCGCTCTCCCAGTAGGTGTCGGCGCTGCCGTCGACCGCGTTGCCGCCCGTGTAGTTCTGGGTGTTCGAGGACTGGGTGACGGTCTTGTGCAGGGCGAGGTTGGTGGCGGTCGCGGCCACCCCGGTGCCGCTGAGCGCGACGGTGGCGGTGCCGTTGGATGCGGTACTGCGCACCGTCAGCGTCCCCGTCCGGCTCCCGGCCGCGCTGGGGTGGAACGTGACCGTGGCCGTGCAGTTGGCGCCCGGGGCGATCGCGGTGCCGCACGTCGTGGTGACCGTGAAGTCGCCGGTCGCCGTGACGGACTGGACGGTCGCCGCGGCGGTGCCGGTGTTGGTGACCGTCACCGTCTGCCACTCGCTGTTCTCGTTGACGTCGGTGTCGTCGAACTGCAGCGACGCCGGGCTGAGCGCGAGCGTGGCAGTGCCGGCGCTCGTACCGTACACCTCGAAGGAGGAAAGCTGCCCGGCCGGCCATCCGGTGTTGGCGGTGATGCTCAGCCGGACATAGCGCGCGGTGACCGCCGGGAAGGAGGCGCTCGCGGTGTTGCCCGTGGCCGGATCGAAGAGGTAGTCGGCGGCGGCCGCGGCGGTCGTCCACTGTGCACCGTCCACGCTGGACAGCACGGTCACCGTCTGGCGCCGGACCTGCCACGCGGTCTGCGGGGGCAGGCGCAGGGTCACCTTGCCCACGCTCGCCGGCGCGCCCAGGTCGACCTGCACCCACTGCGGGAACGCGTTGTTCGCGCTCTCCCAGTAGGAGTTGGCGTCGGTGTCGGTGACGTTGGACGCCGGGAAGCCGCCCTGGGTCGACTGGGCGGTGGCCGGGCGCCCGGCGGCCAGGTTGGTCGTGCTCGCCGGGGGCACGCCGGTGCCGGTCAGCTGGACCAGGACCGCGCCTTGGCCGTCGTCGCCGGTGATGGAGTAGACCGCGGACTGCGCGCCCTGGGCCGCCGGCGTGAACGTGACCGTCTGGTGGATGACGTCACCGGGCGAGAGCTGCTGGCCCTCGGAGACCGGCGTCGTGGTGTTGAACGCGCCCACGGGCGGGGCGGCCTTGGTCAGGGTCAGCGTGATGTTGCCCGTGTTCGCGATGTCGAAGGTCTGGGTCGCGGTCGTACCGACTGTCACCGAGCCGAACGCGACCGGATTCGGGGTGATGGTGAGGTGCGCCGCCCCCGTGACCGCGGTGCCGCTGAGCGGGACCGTGACCGGACCGGCCGAGCTGGTGACGGTGAGCGAGCCGGTGTGGTTGCCGGCCGCCGTCGGGGCGTACTTCACCGAGACGGACACCGAGGCGCCGGCCGCGATCGTGGTGCCGTTGGCCGGGAAGCCGGTCGCGCTGAACGGCGCCGCGGGCGCGGTCGAGCCGGTGATCGTGACCGCGCTCGTGCCGGTGTTGGTGAGGCTGACCCCGAGCGTCTTCGAGGCGCCGGTCGGCACCGTGCCGAACGACAGCGCCGCCGGGGTGGCCCCGAGGCCGGCCTTGGTGCCCGTGCCGTGCAGGTCGAGCGCGACCGTGCCGGCGTCGGTGGTGAACGTGAGGCTGCCCGTGGCGCCGCCGGCCGCGGTCGGCGTGAAGCGCACCGGCACCGCGAGGGTCTGCCCGGTGTTGAGGCTGACCGGCAGCGTGGGCGGGGTGGCGCCGAACGGGGCGGCGGCGCTGATCGCGGTGATCCGCACGGCCCGGGTGGCGGTGACCGTGACGGTCGCGTTGCCGGTGCTGCCGACGGCGACGTTGCCGAAGTCCGTCGGCGAGGCGCTCAGCGCGGCGGTCGTCGGGCGGCCGAAGCCGAAGACGCGCCCGTCGCGGTTGCCGACGTACACGCGGCCGTTGTCGCTGGCCGGGACCGCGAACTTGGTGGCGGTACCGATGGGGGCGGAGTAGCGCAGATGCAGCTGGCCGCCGGTCGGCAGGGCGTCGTAGGCCCGCAGCTGGCCGTTGGCGCCGTTCGAGCCGTCGCTGTAGACGGCCCAGACGATCGCCGAGCCGGACGTGGTCCCGCTGGAGGTGACGATCGGCGAGCCGGAGGTGTACCCGAACGTCGACGGACTGGTCGCCGCCGAGGTGAGCGTGGGCAGGCCGTTGCCGTTCACGCCGTACTTGAAGGCGCGCAGGAAGCCCTGGTTCTCGACCTGGTACACGTAGCCGCCGTCGCCGCCCCAGACCGCGGGGTGGCCCCAGATGCCGTTGTACGGGCCGGCCGCCGGGACGAGCGAGGCGTCGCTGCCGCCCGGGCCCTGGGCCATGCCGCCGAGGTTGTCCCGGTCGAGCAGGAAGACCCGGCCGTCCTTGCCGGTCTGCACCAGCAGGTGCGGGTGGGCGGCGGTGCCGAAGGAGGCGGGCAGGGCGACCGGGCCGCCGGAGCCGAAGTCGGTGTCGTCCTGGTCGAGCTTGCCGTTGTTGGCCGGGCTGAAGAAGTCCTTCGCGGCCAGCGAGCCGTCGCCGTTGACCTGCAGGCGGATCACCGACTCGGCCAGGGTGCCGGGCGGGCTGGTGCCGGGGCCGGGCGCGGGCGAGACGCCGTTGCCGGTGGCCACGATGATCCGGCCCGAGCCGTCGGAGACCAGGCCGCCGCCGGACTGCCAGATGCCGCCCATGCCGGTCGAGCGGCCGGCCTCGGTGGACCAGAGCGTCGACATGGCGGGCGTGGCCGTGCGGACGCCGGCGACGTACCCGACGTACGGGCCGTAGTCGCAGTGGCTGGCGAAGCCCGCGTAGACCACGCCGTCGAGCAGCAGCAGGCCGGGGCGCTGGGCCGCGGTCTTGGCGTTGAAGGTGGTCGACGGGTCGTTGCTCGGCGAGCCCTGGATCGTCACCGGCCAGCCGGAGCGCTCGGTGCCCGTCGCCGGGTCGATCTTGTGCATGTAGAAGTGCGGGTGGTTCGCGTCGGCGCCGTCGTTGACCTTGGCGGTGAAGAACACCGAGCTCGTCGCCGGGTCGTAGACCGGGGTGCTGGTGATGCCGATGTTCGGGACCAGGTCGCCGCAGCCGATGGCCGAGGCGGGCCAGGCCGGCCCGACGCTGCGCGACCAGACGATGGCGCCGGTCTGCGGGTTGAGGCCGTAGATCCAGTTGTTCTCGGTCGCGGCGATGAGGGTGCCCGCGGCGACGATCGGCTGGGCGTAGATCTGCCCGTTGAGGTCGGTCCCGAAGAGCTGCCCGAAGTCGGCGGCGGAGACGGCGGACGGGCCGAGCGCGGGCTCGTTGGGGTCCCAGCCGGTGCGCAGCGTGTCGACCGAGACGGTGGTGACGTCCGCGGCGGCGGGCGCGGTGAGCACGGCGGTGGCGGCGCCGAGCGCAAGGAGGGGTGGCAGGAGGGCAGCGACCAGCCGGCGTGCGGCCATGACGGCTCCAGGGTGGGGGGTGTCGAGAGGCATCGATCGGAGGTGCAACGTAACGCGCCCGACATCTCCGCGCAAGATGCCAATCAAAGCTCGAAATACTTGCACTCAGAAATGCAAAACGCATCGACGGTACGGTGAGCCGGCACAACACCCGATGGGGGCATTGATCGTTACAGACTTGTGGTGGCTGGGTAGAAGACTCGAACCGACCAGGGCTTTCGCGGTCTTCTCCCGGAAGGGGACGAAGCGATGAGCGACACGGGACAACGGCGTGCCACGCCGCGCGACAACCGCACCGCCATCGCGGCCGGCGGCGCCGCCATCATCGTCATCCTGCTGTCGCTGCTGGCGTACTGCCAGTTCACCGGGGATGACGGCAGCGACAACGCCGGCCCGGCCGTCTCCGCGAGCGTCTCGGCCAGTGTGTCGGCCAGCGTCTCCGCGAGCGTCTCGGCGCGGGTCTCGGCCAGCGTCTCGGCCAGCCGGTCCGCCGACGCCGCGGCCGCTCGCTCCGCTGCCGCGGCCGCCGATGCCGAGCGCGCCGCCGCCGCGTCCAGGTCGGCGGCCGCGGCTCGCTCCGCCAGCGCCGCGGCCGCGAACGGGTCGGACGGCAACGCCGGGGTCGGCGGGGCCGGGCCCACCCCGAGCGGCGCGCCGCACACCGGTGGCGGCGACGGGCTCGGCATGCGCAACCCGGTCCTGGCCGGCGGCGGCATCGTGCTGCTGCTGGTGGCGGCCGCGCTGATCGTCTTCCGGATGCGCCCCGCCATCGGGCGCCGCTGACGATGCTCACCCGCCGCCGGATCGCGATCGACGGGCTGACCGGCCTGCTGGCCGTCGGCGGGCTCACGCTGCTCGTGATCGGGGCGTCGCCCGCTCCCCCGCCGCCGGAGCGCCCGGCCGCCGCCGCGCCCGAGCCCGTCGCGAGCGTGCCGGCGGCGTCGATGTCCCCGATCCCGATCGCCAGCTCGGCCGCGCCCGCGCCGAAGCAGGAGACGCACGGGCTGGGTGCGTCGGCACCCGTCCGGCTCGCGATCCCGGCGATCGGGGTGGACACCGAGCTCATGTCGCTCGGGCTCAACGGCGACGGCACCGTGCAGGTGCCGCCGCTCAAGAAGGGCTCCCCGGCCGGCTGGTACCGCAACCTGCGCACCCCCGGCGAGGTCGGGCCGGCGGTCATCCTCGGCCACGTGGACACCGCGCACGACGGGCCGGCCGTCTTCTACCGGCTGCGTGAGCTGCGGCCCGGCGACACGGCGAGCGTGCGGCGGGAGGACGGCAGCGTGGCCGTCTTCGTGGTCGAGCGGGTCGTCGAGGTGCCGAAGAACGACTTCCCGACCGACGACGTCTACGGGCCGGTCGACTATCCGGCCCTGCGGCTCGTCACCTGCGGCGGCACGTTCGACCGCCTGAAGCACGAGTACCGGGGGAACATTCTCGTGTACGCGCGCTTGGAGCGCTCCGGCTGAGCGGTCAGACTGGCCGCATGACGTCGCCGGACTGGTCCCCCAGCACGTTCCTCGGGAGCCTGCCCGAGGCGACCGCGAAGGAGCTGGTCGGCCGGGCCACCGTGCGGCAGTTCGCGCCCGGCCGGGTGGTGCTGCGCGAGGGCGACGTCGAGACCCACGTGGAGCTGCTGATCGCCGGGTTCGTCAAGGTGACCACGTCGGTCGACGGGTTCGAGACGCTGCTGGGCATCCGGGTCCCGGGCGAGCTCGTCGGCGAGGTCGGCGCGCTGACCGGGGCGCCGCGCAACGCGACCGTCACGGCGTGCGGGCGGGTCACGGCGGGCGTGCTGAGCCGCGCCGCGTTCGAGGACTTCCTGCGCCGCCACCCGGCCGCGGCCGCGCGCGTGACGGCCGCCCTGGCCGGTCAGCTGTCCTGGGCCAACCGCCGAAGGACGGACTTCGCGGTGTACCCCGCCCACGTGCGCCTGGCCCGCCTGCTCGTCGAGATCGCGGAGCTGTGCGGGCGCCCGGCCGCGAACGGCGGGATCGAGATCGCGGTGCCGCTCAGCCAGCCCGAGCTGGCCACGATGATCGCGATCGCGCAGGCCACGGTGCAGAACGCGATCCGCGACCTGCGCTCCCGGGGCCTGCTCAGCACCGGGTACCGCCGGCTCACCATCCTCGACCCGGCCGGCATGCGGGCCCTGGCGGAACTCGAGCCGTAGTTTTTCGGCCAACCCCATACTTGTAGCCGATCCCGCGGTACGGGCCGCCGCACCATAGCGGCATGCAACCGCTATCGGTTCCGGCGCGGCTGGCCGCGCTGTCCGCCCCGGCCCGGCGCATCCTCCAGGTGGCCACGGTGCTCGGGCCGTGCTTCGGCGTGCTGGACCTGGCCCGCCTCATGCGGTGCGCGACCGCCCAGCTGCTGCCGTACCTCGACGAGATCCTGGCCGCCGGCCTGCTCGTGAACGTCGGCGACCGGGCGACGTTCCCCGACGAGCTCGTCCACGCGGCGGTCGCGGAAACGCTGTGCAAGCCGGCCGCGGCGGCGCTGCGGGCCGAGGCGGCGGCGCTGCCGCGGTCCGGGGCCGAGGCCAAGCCGGCGCCGGTGACCGGCTGGGAGGCGCTCACCGAGCAGGAGCGGCGGATCGCCGAGCTGGTCGGGCGGGCGCTGACGAACCAGCAGATCGCGCACCGGATCGGCCGCACCCGCCACACCGTGAACTACCACCTGCGCCGGACGTTCCGGAAGCTCGGGATCAGCTCGCGGGTGGAGCTGGCCGCGCTGGCCCGGGCCCGTCGCTGACGCCGAGCCACTCCAGCAGCCGCTCCGTCGTCGGGGTGGCGGCGCAGCTGCGCGCCGCGTAGTCCAGGGCCATCGCGTGGTCGGCCGCGGTGAAGTCGGCCATCGCGTCGGCGACCAGGAACGGCTCGATGTCCAGCGCGTACGCGTCGCAGGCGGTCAGCAGGCAGCCCAGGTGCGCGAACACCCCGCACACGACGAGCTGGTCGCGGCCGAGCCGGCGCAGGTCGGCCAGCAGCGGGGTGCGGTGGAAGGCGCTGTACCGCCACTTGGTCACCACCTCCGCCCCGTCGGCGGGGGCGAACACGAGGCCGCGGCCGGCCTCGTCATCCGTCATGCCCTCGCCCCACACGTCGTGCAGCAGGCCCCGGTCGGCGCGGCTCATCCGGCCGGGCTGCGCGGTGTACCGGACGGGGATCCCGAGCGCCGCGCACGCCTGCCGCAGCCTGTCCACATTGGACCGCAGCTCGCGGCCGGGCGACTCCCGCGGGTCGAAGCGGTCGACGAAGTACCGCTGCATGTCGTGGATGAGCAGCGCGCAGCGGGACGGGTCGGCCTTCCAGGGCGCCGGGCCCTCGCGGAGCGGCACGGGCATCGGGTACGGGGCGACGGCGGGAATGCTCACGTGAACAACCAATCCTGGTCGGGCAGCGCGGAGGCCGCGATGCGCTCGTCTCGTTGTCGTTGCCCGGGGCCGTCCGGGAGGTGGTAGTCGGTACCGCCGGCCGCGCCGGCCGCCGCCACCCGCTCGGCCCGGGGGCGGCGCAGCGCTTCGAACGCGGCGAGGTCGTCGAGGTGCTCGGGCAGGGCGGCGGCGTCCTCGATGGCCTGGGCGGCGCCCTGGGCGAGGAACGGCGGCATGGGGTGGGCGGCGTCGCCGATGACGACCACGCCGTCGCGGTGCCAGGCCGGCAGCGGCGGGCGGGTGCGCAGCGCGAACCCGCGCCCGGCTTGTTTGACGAGGTCGCGCACGGGCGCGTGCCAGCCGTGGAAGGCCTCGAGCCCGGTCGCGGTGACGGCGACGAGGTTGAGGCCGCCGGGCACCGGGTAGGCGACGGCGTGCGCGCCCGGGCCGAGCCACACCGTCACGACCGGCGGGGCCGCCGCCTTCACGACCGCGCGATAGGCGGTGTAGCCGACGTCGACCGGCGCGTCGTCCGTCAGCATCCCGCGGACCGTAGAGTTGAGGCCGTCGGCGCCAACCACCAACATGCTATCAGTTCTCGCGGCATACGTCTGTCCAAAGTGGACTCTGACGTTCCTGAAGAGCCCCCGCAGGAGATCAGCCCGGCGCAGGGTGAGATAGGGGGCGCCGTAACGCTCCAGAGCCGCGTCGCCCAACGGAATCCGGCCCAGCAGGGCGCCGTCCGACCAGCGCCGGATCTCCCGCGCCTCCGGACGCAAGGAGACCGGCGCCAGGTCCACGCCGAGCTCGCGCAGGACGCGCGTGGCGTTCGGCGGGAGCTGGATGCCGTAGCCCGATGCGGCCAGGGCGGGCGCGCGCTCGACCACGGTGCACGAGAGCCCGTGCGCGGCGAGGGCGACGGCCGCCGTGAGGCCGCCGACGCCCGCGCCGACGACGAGCGGGTCAGTAGTACCGCAGCGCACGGTCCCAGTCCTCACCCGGCCCGAACAGCCCGCGCGGCTTCATCACCTCGGCCGTGGCCGTGAGCAGCCGGTGCGGCACGAGCTCCCCCGGCGGCACGGCCACCACGAGCGGCTCGACGTGCGGGTACGCGGCGCGCAGGGCCCCGTCCAGGGTCGCCGTCGCGGCCGCCCGCCACCGGTCCGCGACCTCGATCTCGACGCGCAGCCGGCCGCCGTCGACGCGGGCCCGCCAGAACCAGACGCCGAAGTCGTCGGGCAGCGCGAAGACCAGCTCCTCCAGGCCCAGCTGGGTCAGGCCGCCGCGGGCGAACCGGCCCAGCATGCGCACGGCGGGCAGGTGCCAGCCGCAGGGGCAGTCGCGGTACGACACCTCGACCTCGTCCTCGATGGCGTAGCGCAGCAGGGGCATGGCGTCGCGGTAGAGCGGCGTCACGACCAGCCGGCCGCGCCCGTCGGGCCGAAGCTCCCCCGTCGCGGGGTCCTGCACCTCGAACACGGCCCGGTCGGCCCACAGGTGCATGGTGCCGTGCTCGCACTCGCCGGCCAGGCTGCCGGTCTCGGTCGCGCCGTACTCCTCCACGACCGGCGCGCCCCACACCCGCCCGATGCGGGCCTTGCGGGCCGGGCCGACCGGCTCCCCGCCGACGAACAGGGCGCGCAGGTGCGGGAAGTCGCGGTAGCCGCCGACCCGCGCGGCCGCCGCCCACAGCAGCGTGTCCGTCGGCAGCGACCAGGTGATGGTGACGCCGAGGTCGTGCAGCAGGCGGACCACGCGGGAGTACGGCGTGGCCAGCGAGCGGTTGTCGGCCGGCACCACGGTCGCGCCGCGCAGCCGGGCGGCCGCGTGCGCGAGGTGCCCGGTGATCATGAGGGCGTACGGGGTGCGGACCATCAGCGTGTCGTCGGCCGTGATGCCGGTCCACTTGCGGGCGAACCGCTCGGCGAGGTCGAGCCAGTCGGCCTCGGTGTAGTACGACGCCGTCGGCTCGCCGCTGCTGCCGCTGGACTCGTGGTAGGTCGCGAGGTCCGCGCGGTCGCAGGCGAGCAGGCCGAACGGGTACGCCTCGCGCAGGTCCTGTTTGGTGGTCAGCGGCTGCTCGGGCAGCTCCGCGACGCCCTTCTTCCGGTAGAACGGGGAGCGCTCGGCCGCGGCGTACACGGCGGGGAGCCGCTCCTGCTGGAGCCGGGCGAGGGCCGCGAAGCCGTCCCAGTCCCCGAGCTGTGGCAGCTTCATCGGCACTCCAGGAGGCGGTCGGCGTTGCCGGACGAGACCAGGGCGAGCTCGTCGGGGTCGAGGCCGAGGGCGCGCAGCTTGGCGACCTCGACGCTCGGGTGCTGCAGCGGGTGCTCGGTGCCGAACAGCACCCGGTGCGCGCCCAGCCGGCGCACCGCGAGGCGGGCCACGGCGGTGAAGCAGCCGGAGAGCTCGACGGCGATGTTGGGGTGCGGCGCCACCAGGTTCAGCCCGGCCGCGTCGAGGCCGGTGTGCCCGCAGTGGCCGGAGACGAAGGTGACGTCCGGGTGGCGCCCGGCCAGCACCACCAGGTCCTCGGTGCGCGTGCCGGGGCGGGCGAGGCACACGACGTACACGGGATGGCGGTGTCGTGCGGCAATGCGCACGAGCACGTCGACCCGCGGGTCGTCGAGCCGGAAGCCGTGCACGGCCGGGGAGATCTCCAGGCCCCGGTAGCAGGGCGCGGCCTCCTCGTAGCCGGCGGCGTCGCGGTAGGGGTCGGCGAAGAAGAACGGCACGAGCCGCCCGCCGGACTCCTGGCAGGCGCGCAGGACCCCGGCGTTGTCCGCGAGGGCCTTGCTGCGCCCGCCGTCGACGATCTGCACCGAGAGCCGGTCCAGGCCGACCACCCCGCCGGCGCAGACCGCGGCCCGCTCGACCCCGGCCTCGTCCAGCGCGCCGAGCAGGGCTTCGGCGGCACCGGGGCCGGGGGTCAGCCGCGCGTGAAAGTCGAACATCGCGATCACTGCTCGTAGCACAGCTCGTCGATGGGGTACCCGACGTGGCGCTCGCGCTGCGGCAGGTACCCGAGGATGCGGTCGCCGGGGCGCAGCGCGGTCGAGTTCAGCACCGCGCCGCCGGGGCCGAGGATGCGCACGTGCCAGTCGTCCTGGACGATCACGTTGACCTCCTCGCCGGTGTCGGCGACGGCGTCGATGGACAGCAGCGGCCGCGTCTCGATCTTGATCCGGCCGACGACGGCCGGGCGGGTGCGCCCGTCGACCCCGACGGCCAGGACGGTGCCGCCGGCGCGCAGCTCGCTGAGGTACCGGGTGTGCTCGGCGTCGGCGAGCGTGTAGGACATGATCGCGCCGGCGTTCACCCGGAACGGCCGGGTCGGCATGTAGGGCAGCGGGTGCGTCTCGCTCACGCAGAGCACGAGCGCCTTGGCCCGCGAGCCGACCAGGATGCCCTCGTCCCGGGCCAGGTACGTGCACGTGTCCACGCACGCCCGCTCGCCCATCCCGGCGTGCGTGATCGCGGTGACGGTCAGCTCGGTGAGCGCCAGGTCCGGCGAGCGGCGCTCGACGGCGTCCTTGAGCCTGCCCGCCTCGCCGGGTGCGTGCGGGGCCAGCATCACCCCGTCCGGGCCCCGCTCGAGCACGCCGAGGAACACGGGCGCGTCGGCGGCCCGCTCGACGGTGGTGATGATGAGCCCGTGCGCGTCGGCCGCGGCGGCCAGCACGATCTCGAGCGGGATGTTGGTCGGGTCGGCGAAGCGCAGCACGGTGCACGGGTCGCGGGTCACGCTCGCGCAGGCCGCGGCCAGGGTGTCGGCGTCGGTCACGTCGACGTAGCCGCCGAAGCGGACGCCCGGGTGGCGGGCGGCGAGCCGGCCGGGCTCGCCGTGCACCGCCGGGTCGACGATCACGAGGTCGGCGTCGCCGAACGCGTCCGGCAGCTCCTTGCCCGGCAGCAGGACCCGGGACACGGTGGGCGGGAGGCCGGCCAGGTCGGCCGGGTCGTCGGCGACGATGGCGTCGAAGCCCCGGTGGATCGCCTCCTGGCACAGGGCGGACTTGAGCTCGTCGGCGGCGCGGATGTCGAGCCAGCACTGCTTCATGGGGGTATGCACTCCTTCTACCGGCTGTGGGCCAGGTCGCGGTCGTGGACGAGGGCGGCGAGCCGGCGGACCATCGCGGCCGGCTCGGGGGCGTTGAAGACCAGCCGGCCGGCGGCGATCCCGCCCGCGCCGGCCCGCATCGCGTCGGCCAGGTGGGCCAGGGCGGCGGCGCTGTCGCGGGCGTCGCCGCCGGCGGCCAGGAACGGGATCGGGCAGTCGCCGACGACGGTCGCCAGGTCGGCCAGGGTCCGCGGCATCGCGGTCTTGACCAGGTCGGCGCCGAGCTCGGCGGCGATGGCGGCGGCGTGCGCGACCAGGTGCGGGGCGCGGCCGTCGGCGATCGCGGGGCCGCGGGCGTAGACCATGGCGAGCAGCGGCACGCCCCAGCGGGCGCAGTCGCCGGCCACCGCGGCCAGGTCGGCCAGCTGCCGGGGCTCGGTGAGCGAGCCCGCGTTGACGTGCACGCTGACCGCGTCGGCGCCGAGCCGCAGCGCCTCGGCGACCGAGCAGACGAGCACCTTGGCGTCGGGGTCGGCGGACAGGCCGGTGCCGGCGGAGAGGTGGACGATGAGGCCGAGGTCGCGGAAGCGGTGCGGGGCGACCTGGCGCAGCGCGCCCTTGTGCAGGACCACGGCGTCGGCCCCGCCGGCGGCGAGCTCGCCGGCCAGCCGGTCCAGACTCTGTCCACTGTGGATGATGGGGGCGCCGCTGATCGGGTGATCGAGCGGCACCACGAGCAGGCCGCCGGATCCGTTACGGTACAACCGGTCCAGCCGAACCCGGCGGGCGAAGCTGTCGTTGTGAGCCACGTCCGGAACGCTAGAAGCCGGCCGGTGCAGCTCCCACTACCTCAATGGGTAGTGGCCGCCTGCGCGGGGCCGCTGCCACGGTGGCGGGCATGACGCACCCGTGGTTGCAGCGTATCGCCGATGCCGAGGCCTTCGCCCTGTTGTGCCGCGACGACCGGGTCGAGCTGCGGGTCGGCACCCCGCTCGACGCGCTCCCGGAGCCGCTGACCGGCGAGGTGGTGGCGGCGCTGCCGTACCGGGCGATCGCCGAGCGCGGCCTGGCCTGCGTCGACGACGGCGCGCCCCTGCTGGCCCTGGCCGTCACCTGGTCGGACTCGCTGCCGGTCGAGGAGGCGCTGGCCCTGCTGCCGGCCGCCATCCCGGACCTGGTCGAGGGCGGCTTCGATCTTGACGACGAGGAGTATGCCAAGATCGTCCGGCAGGTCGTCGCCGAGGACATCGGCGGCGGCACGGGTTCGAACTTCGTCATCCGGCGCACCTGGCGGGCCCGGATGGCGGACTGCACGCGATGGGGGGCGGCGGCGGTGTTCCGGGGACTGCTGCTGGCCGAGCGCGGCGCCTACTGGACGTTCCTGCTGCACTGCCGGGGCCGCACGCTGCTCGGCGCCACCCCCGAGTCGCAGGCCCGCCTGGACAGCGGGATCGCGGCGATGAACCCGATCAGCGGCACGTACCGCTACCCGCCCGGCGGCCCCACCGCCCGCGGCCTGCGCCGGTTCCTCGCCGACCGCAAGGAGACCGAGGAGCTGTTCATGGTCGCCGACGAGGAGCTCAAGACCATGGCCCGGATCTGCGCCGGCGGCGGGCGGCTGCGCGGGCCCTGGCTGCGGCCGATGTCCCGGCTGGCGCACACCGAGTACATCATCGACGGGCCGACGGCGCTCGGGCCGGCCGCGGTGCTGCGCGCGACCCTGCCCGCCCCGACGGTGACCGGCAGCCCGATCGCGGCCGCGTGCCGGGTGATCGCCGAGCGCGAGGGGACCGGGCGCGGCTACTACGGCGGGGCGGTGGCCCTGCTGGCCCCCGGGTCGCTGGACTCGGCGCTGACCATCCGCACCGCCGAGATCGCGCCCGACGGCTCGGTCACCGTCTCGGTCGGGGCGACGCTGGTGCGCCACGGAGACCCGGCGGCCGAGGCGGCGGAGACCCGGGCCAAGGCGGCGGCCCTGGTCGGGGCTCTGAAAGGCGAAAACGCGGCGACGGTACTGCCAAAGCTCCCGCGCGTCGAGCGAGCCCTCCGCCGCCGCAACGCCGGCCTGTCCCCGTTCTGGCTCGGCCGCCCGGTGCGGCTGCGGCCGCTGGCCGGGCGGGTGCTGATCATCGACAACGAGGACGACTTCACCGCCATGCTGGCCCGGCTGATCGAGGTCCTCGGGCTGCGCGTCGACCTGGGCACCCGGCTCCGCGACGGGTACGACGCCGTCGTGCTCGGCCCCGGCCCCGGCGACCCCCGCGACCGCAGCGACCCGCGCATCGACCGGCTGCACGAGATCGCCCGGCGGCTGCTCGCGGAGCGCACCCCGACCCTCGCCGTGTGCCTCGGCCACCAGGTCCTGGCCGACGAGCTCGGGCTGCCGATCCGCCGGCTGACCCGCCCGGCCCAGGGCGAGCCGCGGCGGATCCCGGGCTTCGGCCGGGTCGGCTTCTACAACACCTTCGTCGCCGTCTGCGGGCCCGCCGAAGGGGTCCCGAACCATCGAATGAATGCTATTCATGTGACAACCGTGCGTGACGGCGTGCACGAGCCGATTGGGATATTGCGGGATGCAGGGACCGGCGCCGTGCACGCAATGCGTATCGGAAGAGCGCGGTCAATACAGTTCCACGTCGAATCGGTGCTGACCGAGCACGGCCCCGCGATTCTGCGCCGCCTGCTGGCCGAAATCCTGGTCGCGCCGACGGCCGGGCCGGGAGCAGGACGACATCGGACCGACGGAGGATGCCGTCCGGGTTCGTCCGGCTCCCCCGAAAGGCTGTTCAAGTGGATCTTCACGGAACGCGAGAATCAACACGGGCCGAATACGGTTTTCCAGCCGCACTCGGGTAAAACGTCCGACAACGCGTCCGACCATCAGGGGTGATTTCGCTGACGAGCACGGCCGCTGGGACATTCGGGCGCGACCGCGAACTCGCCGCCCTGCGAAAGGCGGTGTCCGGCGCCGCCGACGGGTTCGGCGGATGCACGATCGTCACCGGCTCGGCCGGCATCGGCAAGTCCCACCTCATGCGCGCGGCGACGCACTGCGGGCAGGCCCGCGGGGTGGCCGTCGCCGCCCGCGCCGCGTTCGAGCTGGACCGGGCCGCGCCGCTGATCACCCTGGCATCCGCGCTGCAGCAGCTGCGCCCGGCCGAGCCCGCGATCGGCTGGCTGCGGGAGGACGACGACGCGCAGTACCGGACGCTGGAGCGCCTCGGCGCCGCGCTGGAGGACTACGCGGCCCAGCGGCCCCTCGTGATCGCCATCGACGACGCGCAGTGGATGGACGAGCTGTCCGCGCTGGCCGTCGCCGAGCTCGTCCCGGCCCTGGCCTCCTCCCCCGTGCGCTGGCTCTTCGCGCATCGGCCGGCGCCCAGCGGTACCCCCGGCCAGCAGCTCATCGAGCGGCTCGTCCGCGACGGGCACGAGCAGATCACCCTCGGCACCCTCGACGACGAGGCGGTGCGCCGGCTGTGCGCGCACGTGGTCGGGGCCGACGTCGACAACACCGTGCTCGCCCTGGCCGGCGGCTGCGACGGCAACCCGCTGCAGGTCGAGCAGCTGGTCCGGACCCTGCACCTGACCGGGCAGCTGGTCGTGGCCGACGGCATCGGCACCGTGGTCGGCGAGGAGCTGCCGTCGAGCTTCATCACGATCGTCGACCAAATGCTGCACGGGCTGTCCGGCGACACCCAGGAGCTGCTGCGGGCCGCGTCGGTGTTCGGCCGGCCGTTCGGCATCGAGGGGGTCGCGGAGCTGCTCGACGTGCGCCCGGCGACGCTGCTGACCCAGGTCAAGGAGGCCACGGCGGCCGGGGTGCTGGTCGACAACGGCGACGAGCTGGAGTTCGTGCACGACCTGGTCCGGCTGGCCGTCTACGGCACGCTCAGCGGCGCCGTCTCGACCCTCATGCACCGCCAGGCCGCGGTGATCGCCCGGGCCGAGGGCCGCCCGCCCGTCGAGGTCGCCGAGCACCTGCTCAAGACCGGCCGGTCCGGGCGGCGCGAGGCGGTCACGATCCTGCACGAGGCCGCCCTGGAGGTCGCCCCGGCCGCGCCGAGCACCGCCGCCGACCTGATCGAGCGGGCCCTGGGCATGATCGGCGAGCACGACCGGGAGCGGGTGCCGCTGGTCGCCGACGCGGTCGGGCTGCTCGCCTCGGCCGGCCGCCTCGAGCGGGCCCAGGACCTCGGCGAGACCGCGCTGCGCTCCGGGCTCGACCCGCGCACCGAGGCCATGCTCAAGCTCGGGCTGGCCGAGGCGTTCAAGCACGCGGGGCACAACGGGACGGCGGTGCAGTACGCCGACCAGGGCCTGGCCGTCGCCGGCGCGCCCGAGTCCGTGCGGGCCAAGCTGCACGCGATCCGCGCCCACGCCCGCTTCTACCACCGCGACCTGCCCGGGGCCGACGCCGACGGCGAGGCGGCCACGGCGGCCGGGCTGGCGGCCGGGGAGTACGCCGCCTCGGTCTTCGGGCTCACCGGGCGCAGCCTGGTCGCGCAGGCCCAGGGCCGCCTCGACGACGCCTTCGGCCACGCCGAGCACGCCACCGGCATCGCCGACAAGGTCCGGGGCGACGCCGCGCACCGCCACCCGCGGATCTGGCTCGGCGACGCGCAGGCCGCCCTCGACCGCTTCGACGAGGCCGAGGAGACCTACGCGCGCGGCCGCCGCGAGTCCGAGCGGCTCGGCACCGCCTGGTCCACCCCGCTCTGGCACTACTACCACGCCGCCCTGCTCACGGCCCGCGGCAAGCTCGACGACGCCGCCGCCGAGGCCGAGGCCGGGGTGGCCGTCGCGCTCAACCTGGCCGCGTACGCGCTGGCGGTGCCGCTGCTGGGGCAACTCACGAGGCTTGCCGTCCTGCAGGGCGACCTGCCGCAGGCCCAGGCCCATCTCGCGCACATGCACCGCCGGATGGCCGCCGGGATCAGCTGCGCGCCGGAGGACATGTACTGGCCGGAGGGCGTCCTGCAGGAGGCCGTGGCCGGTCCCGAGGCGGCCCTGACCGTGCTGTCCGGCGTGGTCGACGCGCTGCCCGAGCGGCCGGTGCTGATCGCACAGGACCCGACCAGCGCGCCGGCCCTCGTGCACATCGCGGTGCGGGCCGACGACCTGCCGCGGGCCCGGACCGTGGTCGCCGCCGCCCGCGCCCTGGCCGCCCGCAACACCGGCATCCTGTCCCTCGCCGCGGCGGCCGATCACGCCGAGGGGGTCCTGACCGGCGACCCGTGGCTGCTGCGGGGGGCGGTCGAGCGATTTCGGCGTACACCGAGACGCCTTGCCCTTGCCGGAGCCCTCGAGGACGCCGCCCTGAACAGCGCCGACGAGCAGCAGGGCCGGGCCTGGGCCGCCGAGGCGATCGCGATCGTCACGGACTGCCGGGCCGAGCGCGCGCGCCGGCGGCTGGAGTTCAGCCTGGGCGGCCCCAAGGCGCCGACCGAGCGGCCGGTGTTCCGCCCCGGCTCGCCGCTGCGCCAGCTCACCCCGGCCGAGCAGAACGTGGCCCTGCAGGTCGCCGACGGCCTGACCAACCGGCAGGTGGCCAGCGCCCTGCACCTGTCCCGGCACACCGTGGACAGTCACCTGCGCAAGATCTTCACCAAGCTGGACCTGCGCGGCCGGGTCGAGCTGGCCACGCTTGTCTCCCAGGACCGGGAAATCCCGTGAACACGTGATGTGCGATGGGTCCCCCTGACCCGAACATGACCATTGGCGACGAAGGCGTCGCCGAGGTCGAGGGATGGGGGATCACCGGTGACGACGCCCACGAGCACGCAGGTCCTGGTGGTCGGCGCGGGCCCGACCGGCGCCGTCCTCGCGCTGGAGCTCGCCCACCACAACGTGCCCTGCCTGGTCGTGGAGCGGGCGGTGGCCCCGCCCCGGCACCCCGGCGTGGACCGGCTCACCGGCCACGCCATGGCGCTGGTACGCCGGCTCGGGCTGGCCGCGCTGGTCCGCCGGTACGGTTCCGGGCCCGCCGACCCCGAGGACGTGGAGTGGCGGACCAGCCTGGACGACGACCCCGTGCTGGTCGCGCCCGGCTCGTTCCTGCTCGATGAGGCGCTGCCGGACGGCGGTCCCGAGCACCGCATCCCGGCCGCCGAGCTGACCCGGCGGCTGCGCGACAAGCTGCGCGAGCACCCGCTCGTCGACCTGCGCGAGGGCTGGACGTTCACCGGCCTGCGGGTCGACCCCGAGGGCGCCGTGGCCACCGTCCTCGACGTGCGCGCGGGCGTGCGGCACACCGTGACGGCGCGGCACCTGGTCGGCTGCGACGGCGCGCAGAGCACCGTCCGGCGCTGCCTGGAGGTGCCGATGGAGAACCTCGGCAGCCCGGCCCAGCACTGCTCGGTGTTCTTCCGCAGTACCGATCCCCGGTTGCCGGCCAAGAACGGCACCCCGGTCGTCGTGGTCGTCGGCGGCGTGACCAGCGTGGCCCGCGGCGACGGCGACACCTGGGTGGCCCACCTGCCGATCGGCGCCGACGAGCCGGTGAGCACCGACCCGGTCGCGATGCTCCGCGCCCGGCTGGGCAGCGAGCTGGAGTCGCCCGAGATCCTCGGGGTGGCCCAGTGGGACGACGCGCTGGGCGTGGCCTCGGCGTACCGGCGCGGCCCGGTCTTCCTGGCCGGCGAGGCCGCGCACCGCTTCCACCCGGCCGGCGAGCTCGCCGACACCAGCCTCGCCGACGCGGTCGACCTGGGCTGGAAGCTGGCCGCCGAGATCAACGGCTGGGGCGGGCCGGCGCTGCTGGCCAGCTACGAGTCCGAGCGGCGGCCCAGCGCCCTGCTCGACCGGGAGCTGCTGGCCCGGGCGCTGGAGACGCGCCGGCGCTTCGGCCGGCTCAGCGCCGCCGGAGCGGCCCCCGAGCTGCTCGCCGGGGTGCTGCGGCAGGAGGCGCACCGGCCCGACGCCCGCGCCCTGCCGGCCCGGCACACCAAGTCGTCCGTGGTCTGGCCCAGCGGCCCGGCCGGCGCCGTGCGGCCCGGCGGGCGGGTCCCCGACCTGCACCTGGACGGCGGCGAGACGCTGGCCGACCGGTTCGGGCCGGAGCTGACCCTGGTCGACCTCACGGCGGCGGCGGACGGGCGGCCCCTGGTCGCCGCGGCCACGCTGCGGGGCATCCCGGTGACGCACCTGGCCGTCGCCGACATGAGCGTGCGCACCCGCTGGGATCGCCCGCTGGCCCTGGTCCGTCCCGACCGGCACGTGGCGTGGTGTGCCGATACGGTCCCGAACGACTGGGACGCCGTCTTGGACCTGGTCAGCGGCAAGACCACGTAAACGCGTGATGGTCCCGGAGCAACCCGGCGGCCACGCTCGGAGGACGCCCCGCCCACCACCGACAGGCAGGACAGGACCGATGAGCATGACGACCCTGGCGCCTTATCTGACGGCCTCCCCGGACTTCGGCCGGGAACTCGGCAACACCGTCGTGAGCCGCTGGCACAAGCGCCTGTCGGCGAACCCGACGGCCAAGCGCAGCCACTGGCGCACCAAGACCGTCTACTTCCGCGCGGTGGCGGGCCTCGTCGCCGCGGCGCCCGGGGCCCCGCTGACCTGGAAGAGCATCGTCGAGGCGGCCTCGCCCAACGGCAGCCGCAGCACGTTCTACGAGGTCGCCGGGGCGCACGCCCGGCACCCGTTGATCGACGCGTTCATCCGCGACGGGCGCACGGACTCGATCCAGCTGGCGCTGTACTACCGCCGCAGCGACGCCGTGGCCCAGCTCATCGACGAGGCCAAGGTCTGGTCCTACTGGCAGCACCGGGAGCGGATGCTCGACGCGGTCAACGCGGCCGGCCCGCTGTCGCCGACCGCCCTGGAGGGCGAGGTGTGCGCGTCGCTGACCAAGTGGTCGCGGGCCAACCAGCACCTGGCGGCCGCGCTCGGGCACACGCCCCCCGCCTGCGCCGTCGAGGACCTCATGCTCATCCGGGACGGACAGATGGCGGCGGTGCGCGCGGCCACGCTGCTCAGTGATCATCTTCGGCGTACCGCCTGAGGGCATTTCGCCTTCTTGCCGCTAGTCTGGCGGCGTGCGACTGCGGCGGCTTGAGCGGGAGTGCCGGCGCCTGATCGCGGACATCGAGGTGCCGGACCCCTTCGACCTGTCGGTGTTCCTGTCCTACATCGCCGCCCGCCGCGGCCGCGACCTGCACCTGCACCCACAGCCCGCACCGGCCGGCGCGCCGTGCGGGCTGTGGCTCGCCACCGACCAGGCCGACCACATCTTCTACGCGGCGGGCGCCGACCCGCTGCACCGCCGGCACATCATCCTGCACGAGATCGGCCACATCCTCTGCGACCACAAGGCGCCGGGGCTGGTGCTGCCCGACCTCGACCCGGCCACGGTGGCCCGGGTCCTGATGCGCACGACGTACTCGGCCCCGCAGGAGCAGGTGGCCGAGATGATCGCCACGATGATCAGCGGCCGGGCCCTGCGCGGCGGCACCGAGCCGCGCAGCGACGACCCGCTGCTGCAGGGCCTGCACGAGGCGCTCATCCCGGGACCGGCGCATGGCCTTCGCTGACACCCTCGAGTTCCTGGTCCTGGGCTCGTTCTGGGCGTTCACGATCTGGCGCTTCGCGACCCCGCAGCCGCCCCGGGGCCGGGCGATCCGGCTGGTCGCCCTGCTCGCGGCGCTGTCGTTCACGTTCAACCGGCGGGAGATCTCGTTCGCGACGGACCGGCTGCTGCAGGTGGCCGACATTTCGGTACCGCTGAAGAACCTCGCCACCGTGGCCGCCTCCGCGGCGATCGTGCACCTCGCCGGCCTCATGCCGGGACCGGTCGGCGAGCGTCCCCGGCTGCGCCGCTGGGCCTACGTCCTGCTCGGGCTGGCCGGCGCGACGATGATCGTGCTGTTCCTCCTGGTCCCGCGCAGCCCCGCCCGCGGCGACTTCGTGGCCGAGCACGCCGGGACCCCGCTGGTCACCGCGTACGGCGTGCTCACCCAGTTCGGCCTGTTCGTCGGCCTCGCCACCTGCCTGGCGCTGTTCCACCCCGCGGCCGGGCGGGCCGCACCGGGGCTGCTGCGGATCGGGCTGCGGCTGCTGACCGCGGCCGGCCTGGTCGGGCTGCTGTTCATCCTCAACCGGGTCGCGTTCCAGGTGAGCAACGCCCTGGGCAGCGAGATCATGAACGGCCCGGGCGCCGAGAGCCTGTCCCGGGTCATCCTGGCCACGATGCTGCTGCTGTTCGCCTCGGGCGCCGCCCTGCCGGCCATCGGCGGCGTGCGGCGCCGGCTGTCCCACTATCTCGCCCTGCAGCGGCTGCGTCCCATGTGGGCCGATGCCGTCGCCAAGGTGCCGCACGTCGTCCTGGGCGATCCCCCGGGCCGCCTGGCCGACGTGCTGACGATCCGGGGCGTCGACCTGCGGCTGTACCGCCGGATCATCGAGATCCGCGACGCCCAGTGGGAGCTGGGGCAAGCTCAGCAGGCACCCGCGGACGCCGACACGAGCCTGGTGGAGCAGGCGCGCGCCCTCCTGCGGGCTGGAAGCGTTGTGGCCACCCCCGAATTGGCGCCGACCCGGCCACCCGGCCACAACGATCCGCCCGATGCGCCCCCCGCCGTAAACGTGAGTTGATGGACGCACGGTGCCCGTAAATCTGAGCTTATGATGGAGATTTCCATCCGACCGGTGGGATTGTCAAGGGTTGATGCGATGAGTGAGCCGACGCTCGCGGCCAAGCTGGACCGCCTGTTCCGCACCGTGCACCCCGCCGGCCGCGGCGAATACACCTACGAGGAGGTCGCCGCGGCCATCCGCGACCGCGGCGTGATGATCTCGCACACCTACGTGTGGCAGCTGCGCAAGGGCACCCGCGACAACCCCACCAAGCGCCACCTGGAAGCCCTGGCCGAGTTCTTCGGCGTCAACGCCGCCTACTTCCTGGACGACGACCCGGACACCTCCCGCCGCATCGAGGAGCAGCTCGACCTGCTGGCCGCCCTGCGCGACAGCGCCGTCCGCTCGGTCGCCCTGCGCGCCGCGGGCCTGTCCGCCCCGAGCCTGGAGGCCATCCACGGCATGATCGAGCACGCCCGGCGCATCGAGGGTCTCCCCGAATCGGACTAGCGTTGACGCGGGTGTCAACGTTTACCGTGCTGGTATGCGGATCAGCGAGTTGGCGGAGCGGGCGGGCACCAGCGCCCGCGCCCTGCGCTACTACGAGCAGCACGGCCTGCTGGCGGCCAGGCGCGCCACCAACGGCTACCGCGACTACGACGAGTCCGACCTGCGCCTGGTCCGCGAGATCCGGTCCCTGCTGGAGATCGGCTTCAACCTCGAGGACACCCGCCCCTTCGTCGAGTGCCTGCGCTCGGGCCGCGCCACGGGAGCGGAGTGCCCGGGCTCGATCGAGGTGCTGGGCCGCAAACTGGCCGACCTGGACGGGTGCATCGCCCGCCTGCTGGCCGTGCGCAGCGTCGTGTCCCAGGAGTTGGAACAGGCCACCGCGATGGAGGAACAATCATGACAACCGAGGTGACGGACGCCACGTTCGCATCCGAGGTCCTGGCCAGCGACGTACCGGTCCTCGTGGACTTCTGGGCCGAGTGGTGCCCGCCGTGCCACCGCATAGCGCCGCTGCTGGACGAACTCTCGGCGGAGTACGCGGGCCGCGCGCGCGTGGTCAAGCTGAACGCCGACGACAACCCCCTGACGGCCCGCGCGTACGGAGTCATGTCCATGCCGACGTTGGCCGTGTTCTCCGGCGGCGCCGTGGTGTCGCAGGTGGTGGGGGCGCGGCCGAAGGGCCGGCTGCGGGAGCAGTTGGACGCGGCGCTCTGACGACAAGTCGGGCGCCGGCGCGCCGCGACTTATCGGACTTTTCGCCCGGCGGGGTATTCGCGCGCGGTGTCTGATCCCGGGGTCGGGTGTGTCACAAAGCGCGGGATCAAGCTCGGAGGAGGAGGGCGGTTGCGGGTTAGGGCAGACTACCCTGGCCAGTGTGTCCGTTCTTTCGTCCGGGCCCAGGCCCGCACCCGTCATGCACACCGGCCGGGTCGTACGCTCCGAGCGCCTGACCCCGAACATGCACCGCGTCGTGCTCGGCGGTGAAGGCCTGTCCCGGTTCGCCGCGGGCGAGTACACCGACCACTACGTCAAGCTGATGTTCCCGCGCCCGGGCGTCGACTATCCGAGCCCCCTGGACCTGGCCCACGTGCGGGCGAGCATGCCGCGCGAGGCGTGGCCGGTGACCAGGACGTACACGGTGCGCGAGTGGGACCCGCAGGCCCGCGAGCTCACGCTGGACTTCGTCCTGCACGGCGACACCGGCCTGGCCGCGCAGTGGGCCGTCAACGCCCGCCCCGGCGACGAGCTGCACTTCGGCGGGCCCGGCGGCGCCTACGCCCCCGACCCGAAGGCCACCTGGCACCTGCTGGCCGGCGACGAGAGCGCCCTGCCGGCCATCGCCGCCGCCCTGCCGCACCTCCCGTCCGGGGCGGACTTCGCGGCCTTCGTCGAGCTCGGCGACCCGGCCGACCGGCAGGACATTCCGGGCATCACCTGGCTGGACCGCGGCCGGGGCCCGATCGGCTCGGCGCTCGTGCCCGCCGTCCTGTCCCACCCGTTCCCGGCCGACGCCGATCCGGATTCCGTGCACGCGTTCGTCCACGGAGAGGCGAGTTTCGTCAAAGACCTTCGCCGGTACCTCCGGATCGACCGCAACCTCCCCCGCACCCGCATGTCGGTGTCGGGCTACTGGCGCCTCGGCCACGACGAGGACGGCTGGCAGGCGTCGAAGCGCGACTGGAACGCCCAGATCGAGGCCGAACAGGAGCCGGCCTTCTCGTAGTGCGTCAGAGCACCGGCGCGGTGATGGTGAACCGGGCCTCGACGGCGGCCGAGATGCGCTGGCGCTGGGGGTCGAGCTGCAGCTCGGCGGTGGACTGGCTCTTCATCATCCCGCCGCCGTAGCCGCCCCTGAACGTCTGGATGCCCTCGGCGCGGCTCAGGCCGGGGTCGGCCAGCTCGGTGAGCTCGATGAGCTCGGCGCCGAGCGCCTCGGCGTACTCCCGGGCCCGCGCGATCGCGTCCCGCACGGCCTCGCGCCGCGCCTCCTTGTGCACCGGGCTGTCCGGCCGCACCGACCAGAACGGGCCGCGCACCTCGGTCTGCTCCTGCCCCGCGGCCGCGAGCATCAACTCCCCGAGCGCCGCGAAGTCCTTGATCGTGACCGTCGTCGAAACGCTGCCGTGGTACGCCGTGATCCGCTCGCCGCGTTTGCCCGCGCTTTCCGGGTACACGTGAAGGCCTGAAGTCTCTCGCTTCTCGACGGCCTCGCCGAAGCGGTCCAGGAACTGCCGGAACGCCTCGGCGCGCTCGCGAAGGCGCTGGAGGGTCGCGTCCCGGTCCCGGTCGCGGGCCGACACCACCACCGTGAACTCGGCCAGCTCGGGGTCGACCTCACGCACCGCCTCGCCGCGCACCGCAACCGTCGTCATGCCGCCCAGCCTAAGGAGCCGGCCTCGCGCCGCTTGCGGCGGCGGCGCTCAAGCCCGCCTCACCCCATACCGCGGGCGCCCAACCCTAGGAGCCGGCCTCGCGCCGCTTGCGGCGGCGGCGCTCAAGCCCGCCTCACCCCATACCGCGGGCGCCCAAGGCTAGGAGCCGGCCTCGTGCTGTTTGCGGCGGCGGCGCTCGACGCCCACGCCGCCCCACATGGCGAAGCCGGTCACCGTGATGCGTGGGGCGCCGTGGCGGCCGGGGCCGGAGGCGTCCTGGGCGAAGCCGCCCATGAAGCCGACGCCCGTGACGTGGAGCTCGGCGTCCTCCGGGACGATGACGTTGACGCCACCCATGAGGGCGAAGCAGCGGATCGTGACCTCGCCGTGGAGCATGCGGGCCTCGCGCAGGTCGATGGTGCCGCCGCCCCACATGGTGAAGCTCGTGAAGATCTTCGGGACGAGCCACGGGCCGCGGCGGACGAAGCCGCTCATGACGGCGACCGCCTGGCCGGTCTGCGGCACCTCGCCCGGGCGGGGCGGCACGCCGTCCAGCAGCGGCACGGGGGCCGACTGGGCGCTCGGGAGGTCCTGGACCATGGGTTCGAGGTCGGCGTACGTGCGGGCCGCGTACACCGCGTGCAACCGCTCGTCGACCTCGTCCAGGTCGAGGCGTCCCTCGGCGGCCGCGGTGCGCAGGACCTCGGCCACCCGCTCGCGGTCGGCGTCCGAGGCTCGCATCTGACGGGGGTCCAGGCGCTCGGGGAGGTCGGCCATGGCGAACAGCGTAGGCCGTACGCACATGACTGCGGGAGCCGGTCGACCATCACGCGAGTCGGCCGAAAGGCCGTCCGAGATCCACCTGGGCGCGACGGGTCGGCCATCACGCGGGTCCGCCGCACGGTTGCCGCGCGATCAGCGGGAGATCTTGCACCGTACGGTTCCCGATACCCGGACGGGCAGTTACATCGGCTCGAATGGCCCGGACGGGCGGGTACACCTGTGCGGGCCCGCTGGTCGTGGCGCTGTCGGCCAGGCGGGCAGCGGATCGGACGCGCGGTGTCGTTTGGGTGACTGATTGTCCACAGTGGTCGCGACACGTACCGATAAATCCGGAAAAAACGGGCTGGCCACATATTGTGAGCGAAACAAACCGAAGACTTGCGCAAGGGCCTCGGTAGCGTTTTGGATGTGCTGGCGGACCGTTTGCCACCGTGCGTGAGCGGCGGCGTCACAAGCTTCCCGATCGTATGGAGGATCGATTCATGACCCATGGCGGGGATCTGTTGACGCAGCGTGACGACGCCTCCGCGCGTCCCAACTTCACCCAGCAGGTCCGGGGATACGACAAGCGTCAGGTCGACCAGTACCTCAACCAGCTCGACCGGCAGATCTCCGGCCTGAGCGCGGAGCGCAAGCGCGCCGCGGGACAGGCGCAGGACCTGACCAACCAGATCCAGGACCTCACGTCGCAGCTCAAGCAGCTGCAGGCGGAGCTGAACGAGGTACGGCAGCGGCCCGCCCGGGTCGACCGGGCCTCCTTCCGCCACCTCGGCCCGATGGTCGACCAGATTCTCGCGCTCGCCGAGAAGCAGGCCGGTGTGATCATCGACAACACCGAGCAGAAGGCGGCCGAGCACCAGGGCAACGCCGAGAAGGCGCTCGCCGAGGCCAAGGAGCGCGCCGAGAAGCTCGTCGCCGACGGCGAGGGGGCCCGCGAGCGGTCCGAGGCCGAGGCCAAGCGGATCCACGAGCAGAGCGTCGAGCACATGGAGAAGACGCGGGCCGAGGCCGACGCGCTCGCCGAGGCCGCGCGCCAGCAGGTGCTGCAGGAGGTCAAGGCCGGCCGCGCCCAGGCGCAGCAGGAGCTCGCGCAGTGGAAGGCGACCGCGCAGCGCGAGATCGAGGAGCTCAAGGCCGGCACCGAGCGCGATCTCACCGAGGCGCGGCAGAACACCGAGCGCGACCTGACCCAGCAGAAGCAGTCGGCGGACCAGAAGAACGCGGCGCTGCACGCGGACGCCCAGAAGTACGCGGCCGACATGCGCAAGCGCGCCGACGAGGAGAACTCGCGGCACCAGCAGCAGCTGACGGTCGTACAACAGGACATCCAGGCGCGGCAGAAGGCCCTCACGCAGCTGCAGACCGAGCTCGAGGCGACCCAGACCAAGCTGACCGAGTCGCGCAGCGAGTCCCAGACGCTCGGCCGCGACGTCACCCAGCTGCAGCAGCGCCTGGGCGAGACCAAGCAGAGCCTCACCAGCGAGCTGACCCGCCTCGAGCACGCCCGCCAGGCCGCCGACTCGGCCGAGCGGCACGCCAAGGAGGTCCGGGCCCGCGTCCAGCGCGAGGCGAAGCGCGTGGCCGACCTGGCCGCGGCGGCGGTCATGGCCGCGGCGGCGGGCGGCGGCGACACCGGCGAATACCCGAAGGTGCCCGCCCCGGTCCGGCAGATCCCCGAGCAGCTGCCGACCCAGCCGGACAACCAGACGGCCCCGGACGCGCGCCGCGAGGAGTCCCCCTCGCCCGAGCAGGCCTGATCGTCCTTTAGGTTGCGGCGAGCCGGAATGCAACACCTACACGGCTCGCCGCCCGCCGACCCCGGGCCGATGCCGAACGCCTGCCGATTGCTCTAGCGTCCAGCGTGGTGTGCGAGCGCGCGGAGGTGGTGGGCGTGAGGATCGTGGCGGTCGTCAACAACAAGGGCGGCGTGGGCAAGACGACCATCACCGCGAACCTCGGGGCGGGCCTGGCCGCGCGCGGCATGAAGGTACTGATGATCGACCTCGATCCTCAGGCCAGCCTCACCAAGTCGTTCTTCACGGTCGACGAGTCGCAGCTGTTCCTGTCGAAGCTGCAGACCATCGGCGCCTGGTTCCGCGCCCCCGACAAGGGCCGCGCGCAGGTGCTGGCCGACCTGGTGTTCAGCCCGCCGCGGTGCAACGCGCTGATCGGCAAGCAGGGCGGCTGGCTGGAACTGGTGCCGTCCGACCCGCTCATCATCAACTCCGAGAGCCTGATCCCCGGCGCCGTGGACAACACCGGCAACGTCCGGGCGGCCAAGTTCGTGGGCCTGCACCGCCGGCTCGCCGAGGATCTCGCCGATCCGGCCTTCTCGAAGTACGACGTCGTCCTCATCGACTGCGCGCCCGCCTTCTCGCTCACCACCAAGATGGCCACGGTCGCCGCCGACATGCTTCTGATGCCCGCGAGGCCGGACTTCCTGTCCACCGAGGCGATCCAGGTCATGGGCCAGCGGCTGCTCGAACTCACCCGGGACTACAACAAGCACCGCCAGGCCGCCCCCGACGGCGTGCCGGAGATGCGCATGCCCCGCGTGGCCGTGCTGTTCACCATGGTCCAGTGGCACAACGGCGGCCCGATCGACGTGCAGGCCCAGTTCATCAACGAGGTGACGGCCCTCGGCGTGCCGGTGTTCGGCACCCTGCTCCGGGACCGCAGCAGCGCTTATGCGGCATCTGGCCGTTTCGGTGTACCGACCATGCTCGCCAACGGTGTCGCCCCCGAAATCCGCACCAACCTGAATGACTGCGTCGACGAGCTGCTCAAGATGTTCGAGAGGTTGTGACGTGACCCAATCCCCCAAGCTGGCCGCGCTCGCGCTCAACGAGATCGGCCGGCTCCTCGGCACCCTCACCGAGGACCAATTGACCGCCCTGGCCGAGGGCCGCGCCCACGTCGAGTTCCGCGACACCGACGGCAGCGCGACCGCCCTGTCCCCGGCGCCCCGCGCGAAGGCCCCGAAGGCCAAGCTCGACCTGGACGAGCTCATCGCCGAGATCAAGGCCCTGACCGAGGAGGACGCCGTGGAGCGCTACCTCCAGTCCCGCGACAAGGACCTCTCCCTCCCCCAGATGCGCGAACTGGCCGACCGCATCGGCCCGCCGGTAACGTCGAAGGGCGCCAAGTCAAAGGCCCAACTGCGCAAGAACATCGCCGCGGGTACGGCCGGTCTCCTCAACCGCCCCGCCTCCGTCTTCTCGGGCACCTGGAACCGCTAGTCGGTACTACTGGCCGGCAGCGCAATCCGCTCGCCGGCCCACGGCTTCTCCTCCACCGCCGGCATCTGGGCGACCGAGTGCATCACGGCGCGCTCCCGGTCGAGGATGTCCAGCCACTCCTGCGCGGTGCCGGAGACGAGGAACGGCCCGATCGGCACCTCGATCGCGTCCTCCAGCACCTGCACCGGCACCGACTCACCGTTGATCACCACGTCACCGTCCCGGCCCTCCGTGCAGGCGGCCTCGATCGCCTTGGCGAAGTCGTCCATGTCGGTGACGCCGGTCCAGTCGATGCTCACGCCGGACGCTCGGAACACCAGGCGGTCGTCGACCCAGGCGCTGCCGTAGAGGACCATCGTCAGCTTGTAACCGTCGGTCGTCGCCGCGGGCCCGCTCGGCACCGCCCGGTCGAGCCACTTCGGGCGGAACGACGACAGCAGATCGGTCATCGCCTCGGCCAGCAGCCGGCGGCGCTCGACCAGGAAGCGCGGGAAGGCCGTCGCGGCGCGGAGATCCTCGTCGAGCGGGATGTAGTGCGCCCGCAGCGCGGCCACCTCGACGTCCGGGAAGTAGTCGAGGGGCGAGCGATCGCTGATCTTGAGGTTCGCCTTGCGGGAGATGAAGGCCAGGTTGGCCAGGTCGTTGATCTCGCCCTTGTCGTAGCGGTCGAGTGTCGCCACCGGGTGGACGTGGTGGTACTGCAGCTGGAAGTCGTCGCTCTCCCCCGGCATGATCGAGGTCGCGTACCACCAGTCCCGGGCCTTGTTGCGCTGGGCCACGAGCAAGCTGAGGAAGAAGTACGGGCTCTCCTTGGACCGGCCGGCCAGGGACTCGGCGGTGATGCTCGGCACCGACTGGAACACGCCGAGGTTGTGCAGCAGTTCCCGGGCCGGGTCGGGCTTGCGGGCGGCCTGGATGTCACGGGACAGCGTGGTGTCCGACGAGGTCGAGTAGCGGGCCCGGATCGTGGCGATGAGGAGCCAGTAGACCAACGCATCGGCGGTCTGCTGCTCCATCGGCGCATCGGGCCGCTCGCCGAGCAGGACGATCAGCGGGATCAGCGCCACCAATGAGGGCAGCAGACCGGAGTGGGCGAGTCCCAGATTGGCCTTGAGCAACGGGACCAGGTGCCGCAGGCCGCGCTGCACCGTCTTCCAGGACTTGGCCAGGGCGACCTCGTCGACGCGGCTCAGATCGTTCACCGACCACGAGGACATGCCGCCGCCGAAGAGCACGCCGGCGAACGCCCGGGACAGGAACTCCACGTCGAGGTCGCCGTATCCGGCCCGCCGCCAGTGGACGGCCTCCTTCTGGAACTTGTCGAGCACGCCGGGCCACTTCGCCGAGAGGGTCGACATCGCGAGGTCGGCGCGGCTCAGATGGCGGCCGGCGCTGTTGACGCGGACGAAGATCTCGGAGACCTCCTGATAGCCGCAGTCGCGCAGGGTCTCGACGTGGAAGGTCCGATCTCCCAGCGACTGGACGGCGACCAGGCGGCGTTCCAGTTCCAGGAGGTCGAGCTGGCTGCCGGCATCCGTCAGCCGCTTGATCATCGAGATGAGCGGCTCGCTGCGCTGGAGCAGGGTGTGGACCTTGATCCAGCTCGGATCTTCCCGCGTGGCCGCGCTCTGGTTCTGGAACCGCTCCTTCTCGACGTGGAAGACGATCTGGGCCTCGGGGTCGTTGTGGAAGACCCGGTGCAGCGAGGTCAGCCGCTGCTGCCCGTCGAGCAGGTACAGGGGCGGCTGGGTGAGCTTCTCCACGGCACCGGTCACCGCCAGCTCACGGGTCACCGGGGTCTCGTCGGACTGCCAGAACAGCAGGGAGCCGAACGGGAAGCCGTGGTACAGCGAGTCGACGAGCTTCGCGACCTGGGTCGGACGCCAGACGTAGCTGCGCTGCAGTTCCGGCAGCCTGATCTCGGTGCGCGAGATGCGCTGCATCAGCTCGTTCACATGCAACGTCGCCCGGTCGATATGCATGCGAACGATCCTTCCCGGGGCGCGGCGGGCACGGTAGCGCCCGGTCGCGCTTGCCGGGAGGGATGGTCCGGCGGGGATTTCCGCCCGAAAGACGTTGCATTCCGCGTCACTCGTTGCGCGCGGTCTCCGGACCGGTCATGCGGGACAGCAGCGGCAGCGTCGAGGCGATGATGGCCAGCGACATCGCCAGACCCAGCACCGTCAGCGCGTAGTACGGCCAGCCCGGCGCCGTCAGGGTGTAGTCCATCTGGGCGCGCAGGAACAGCTGGGCCGCGCCGAAGCCGGTGGCGGCGGCGAGGACGGCGACCGCCAGCAGCGGTACCGCCGACTCCAGGGCGATGACGCGGCGGAGCATGCGCAGCGGTACCCCGGTCAGGCGCAGCAGGCTGAACGGACGCTTGCGGTCGGCCAGGCCCGCCGCGACGCTCACGGCCAGGCTGCAGCCCGCGATCGGCAGGCTGAAGAGCATGATCACGTCGGCCAGGCGCTGGAAGAGGGCCATCTGGGTGCGTGAGTTGGTGCCGCGCTCGACGTCGGTCAGGGCCGGGACCTCGTACTCCGGGAAGGCCAGCACCATCGCCGTGCGCGCCCGTTCGGTGGTGGCGGGGTCCCCGTCGAGGCCGACGACGAACGTGTCCACCGGCAGGGTGGCCACCTGGTCGGCGGTGACCGGGGCGGTGGGCCAGACCGTGGCCGCGCCGACGCCCGAGCGGACCCGGTCGAAGCCGACGAGGTTCCCCCAGATCTGGGCGTACTGCGCGCCGGGTGCGCACCGGCCGTACTGCGGGATCCGGGCCAGCTCGGCGCACGCGATGAGGTTGGACGGGGAGCCCATGCTCTCGTCGGGATTTCTGGGCAGGGCGACGGCGAACGTCACGCCCTTGACCGCGGGCAGCTCGAGCGCGAGGCCGTCCTCGGCCGCGAACTGCACCAGCGTGACCGAGGCGAGCTCGCCGTAGTGCACGCCGCGCTCGTCGTTCATGGTGCCGATGACGCCCGTCGCGACGCTCACCACGAACAGGGCGAGCATCACGCCGCTGACGGCTCGGAACGCGGCCTGCGGGTTGTCGGCCAGGCGGCGGGCGGCGACCAGGGCGGGCAGCCGGCGGGCGCGGCGGGCCAGCAGGCGGGCGCCGACCATCGTCAGCCACGGGCCGGCGATGACGAGACCGACCATGACGAGCAGGAAGCCGGGCAGGAACGCCGCCGTCTGGCCGCTGGACGTCTCGGGGCGGCGGCCGATGAAGTACGCGAGCTCGAGCAGGCCGGCGACCAGTGGGATCAGCCGCCAGGCGCGCGGCGGCTTCGGGGTCACCTGGCGCACGACGCCGAGCGGGGAGATGCGCACCTGGCGCATGGCGAACGCGGCCGCGGCGACGGCACCGAGCGGGACGCCGAGCGCGATGAGCACGGCGATCACCGGCCCGGGCGAGATGTCGCCGGGGAAGAACCGCTCGGTGGTCAGCGGTACCGCCGCCATCGCCGAGCGCAGCGCCGGGAACAGCGCGAACCCGGCGATGGTGCCGACCACGGCCGCGGCGCCCGACTCGACCGCGGCGAGCTGGGTCACCTGGCGCGGCGTGGCCCCGATGAGTCGCATCGCCGCGAACCGCTGTTCCCGGCGGGTGGCGGAGAGGCGGGTCGCGGTACCGATGAAGACGAGCAGGGGAAAGAGCAACCCGCCAGCGATGACGGACAGGACCAGGTCCATGGCCGCGGCCGGAATCGCGAGCGGCTCGTTGGAGACCGCGGTGAGCTCGTGCGCGCGGGGGATCGCGGCGGCCTCGGCGGGGGTGCGCCCGACGACGATCACAAGAGAATCCGGCGACGGTACCGCGCCGCTGCCGATGATCCCCGCCTCCCGCCCCGGGAAGCGTGCCCCGAGCTCGTCGGCCGGATGGGTGGCGATGAGGTCGTGCAGCGCCTGGGTGACGTAGTACTCGCCGGGTGCGGGCAGCCGCGCGACACCGGGCACGGCCGGCGGATGGTCGCCCTTGAGCCCGACGTCGATCCGCCAGATGGAGGTGCCGGCGAAGAAGTCCTCGCGGTTGGCCCAGACGACCGGATCGGCCGCGGGTGCCCCGGCGGCCGGCGCGCCGCGCATCCACGCGCCCCGGCTCAGCTGCTTGTCGACCGCCAGGACGCCGGCCACGGTGGCGAGCAGCAGCCCGGTGCCGAGCGCGACGGCCACCGCGATGAGCACGAACCGCAGCAGTGCCTCCCGCCCGTTGGCGAGCGCGAGGCGCAGCCCGAGCCGGATCACGACCGCCCCCGCCCGGCGGTCAGGGCGTGCACGCGCCCGTCGCGGACGATGACCTCGCGGTCGGCGTAGACGGCGACCCGGGGCTCGTGGGTGACGAGCACGACCGTCGTACCGTGCTCCCGCGCCGCCGCCACCATGAGGTCCATGACCTGCTCGCCGGTGAGCGAGTCGAGCGATCCCGTCGGCTCGTCGGCGAACAGCACCCGCGGCCGGTTGATCATGCCCCGGGCGAGCGCGACCCGCTGGGCCTGCCCGCCGGACAGCTCGCCCGACCGGCGGAGCTCCATCCCGGCCAGCCCGAGCCGCTCCAGCCAGCCGCGCGCCGCGCGCAGGGCCTCGCCGCGCCGCGCGCCGCCGAGCAGCAGGGGCAGCGCGACGTTCTCCTCGACGGTCAGCTCGGGTACCAGCTGCCCGAACTGAAACACGAACCCGAATCGCTCCCGGCGCAGGGTGCTGCGCTCGTGCTCGCCGAGCCGATCGATGCGCCGGCCGTCGAAGCGGACCTCGCCGCCGTCCGGGACGAGAATCCCGGCCAGGCAGTGCAGGAGGGTCGTCTTGCCCGAGCCGGACGGGCCCATGACGGCGACGATCTCGCCCGGCTCCGCCTCGAACGTCGCGCCGCGCAGGGCCGGGGTCTCGCCGAAGGACAGTACGACATCGCGGGCCTCGATCAGGATGCTCATCTGCGCACCAGCCCGGCCAGGTGGTCGAGGCGGGCGACGGTGAGCTCGATCCAGCGCAGGTCGGCCTCGAGGTGGAACAGCCCGTGATCGGCCAGCATCGCCTCGATGAGGTCGTCGCCCTTCTTGATGTCGTGCAGCTCGCGCATCCGGGCCAGGTGGGCGGCGCGCTGCATGTCGAGGTACTCCCCGGCCGGCCGGTCCAGCATCAGCGACAGCATCACCTTGGAGAACAGCACCGTCTGCAGGTGCGGCTCGGGCTCGACGGGCTGGGCCAGCCAGGCGTCGACCTCGGTCGCCCCGAGCTCGGTGATCACGTACCGCTTGCGCTCCGGCCCCTCCCCCGCCTCGACCTCGCTGATCACGACCTTCCCGTCGCGGGCGAGCCGGCCCAGGGTCGAGTACACCTGCCCGAACGGCAGCGGCCGGCCGCGGCCGAAGAACGTGTCGTAGTCGCGCTTGAGGTCGTAGCCGTGGCTGGGCTCGCGCTCGAGCAGGCCCAGCAGCGTGAGAGGAACGCTCATGCCGCTGACCATACACCGCGGATATACACCCGGTATATACCTCGGGGTGATAGTCGATAAGTCGGGCGCTGACGCGCCGCGACTTATCGCATTTTTCGCCCGACGAGCGATAAATCGGATTTGTCCAGATGGAGGCCACCCGCGGTCGGGCGTGTCACGCGGGCCGAGCCGAACGGACAGCGGCCACCCCCGCCGCCGGGCGTGTCACGCGGGCCGAGCCGCACGGAGGCCACCCCACGGCCCGGGCGTGTCACGCGGGTCGAGCCAAATGGAGGCCACCCCCGGCCCGCGGCGTGTCACGCGAGTCGAGCCGAACGCAGGCCACCCCCCGGCCCGCGGCGTGTCACGCGAGTCGAGCCTTCCCACAAGCGCGTCCCGAGGCGCGCGTCAACAAGCAGCGGCAAAGCCGCGAACCGCAGGCCGCGACCTACCGGACGCGAGCGACCGCGCCGAAGCAGGCCACCTCTTCAGCCGAAGGCCGAGGCCCAGGAACGTCATCGGCATGCCAGTACGCCACCGACGCGACCCCCGGCGGCACCAGCTCGAACCCGGACAGCAGCTCCGCGAACCGAGCCCCGGTCCGAGCCTGGAACCGCCCGTCCGCATTGTTCGCGGTAAGCGCCGCGATGGCCTCGGCAGGCAGGTACTCCCACGTGGCATGCGAGGCCACCAGGAAGCTCCCAGGAGCCAGCGCCCCCGTCAGCTTGTCGATGATCTCCTGCGGATGCTCGTCCTCGCGAATGAAGTGCAGCACCGCCACCAGCAGCAACGCGACGGGCCGGGACAGGTCCAGCGTCCCCGCGAGGTCGGCGTTGCCCAGGATGGAAGCCGGATCCCGCAGATCCCCGTCGATGTACGCGTTCCGGCCGCCGGGCCCGCTGGTCAGCAGGGCGCGCGCGTGGGTGAGGACGATCGGGTCGTTGTCCACGTACACGACGCGGCTGGACGGATCGACCGCCTGCGCGATCTCGTGGGTGTTGTTCGGCGCCGGGATGCCCGTGCCGATGTCGAGGAACTGCCGGATGCCCTGGTCGGCCAGCCATCGCACGGCCCGGCCCATGAACGCGCGGTTCTCCACCGCCATGAGCTTGACGCCCGGCATGGCCGCCGCGATCGCGTCGCCGGACGCGCGGTCGGCGGCGAAGTGGTCCTTGCCGCCCAGCCAGTAGTTGTACCGCCGGGCCGGATGCGCGACCGAGGTGTCGATGCGCGCCCGGGCGTCGTCCGCAGTGTCCATCAAGGCTCATCGTAGTCACCGACGCCACAGATTCGTCAACGCGCCGACGGGCAGGGGTATGGGTACGCTCGCGCCGTGAGGGTTGCGGTGGTGGCACACCGGAAGAAGACGCTCGGCGGCGGCCTGGACCAGTTGCGGCGCGAGCTGGAGCGGGCGGGCGTCGGCGAGTTCGGCTGGCATGAGGTACCCAAGAGCAAAAAAGCTCCCAAGAAGGTCCGCAAAGCGGTCGAATCCGGCGCGGATCTGCTGTTCGTGTGGGGCGGCGACGGGATGGTCCAGCGCTGCGTGGACGCCGTCGCGGGCACCGGCGTGACGATCGCGATCATCCCGGCCGGCACCGCGAACCTGTTCGCCACCGCGCTGCGCATCCCCCGCGACGTCCGCGCGGCGGTGGACGTGGGGCTGCGGGGCGAGCGCCGGCGGTACGACCTCGGCAAGATCGAGGGCGAGCACTTCGCCGTGATGGCGGGGGCCGGCTTCGACGCGGCGATGATCGAGGACGCCGACCAGCACCTGAAGCGGCGGGCCGGGCGGTTCGCCTACTGGCGCACCGCACTGCGGCACGTGGGGGACGCCCCGGTGCACACGATCGTGCACCTGGACGACCAGCCCTGGTTCGAGGGCCCCTCGACCTGCCTGCTGCTGGGCAACATCGGCCGGATCTCCGGCGGCATCAAGGCCTTCGACGACGCCAGCCCGTTCGACGGCCGGCTCGAGGTGGGCGTGACCACGGCCCGCGGCGCGCTGCAGTGGGCGCGCACGATCGGCACCATGGCCACCGGCCGCACCGATCGCTCACGGTTCGTGCGCATGGGCAGCGCCCGCAAGGTGTACGCCGAGTTCGCCGAACCCGTCCTGCTCGAACTCGACGGCGGCGCCCGCAAACGGGTCAAGCGCCTGGAGGCCGAGGCGGTCCCCCAGGCGGTGACCATCGCGGTACCGAAACAAAAGTGACCTAGACGAACGTGAACAGGGGCTCGGCGAGCTCGTGCACGCCGACCCCGATCTCCATGTCCACCGGCGCGTCGAACGCCACCTCCCGGAAGCCCGCCTCGGCGAACCAGCCGCGGATCGCCGGCGTGACGTCGCCGGAGCGCCGGTGCCGCGTCCAGATGACCCGCGCGCCGGGCAGGCACATGCCGGGAAGCGCGGATACGGTACGGCGAATGTCCCGCTCGGACACGTTCCCGAACACGCCACAGACGAGCAGCACGTCGGCGGGCAGGAACCCGGCGTACGCCGCGGCCGTCCCGGCATCGCCCTCCACGACCTCGAGCCCGCTGCCCGCGAGCCGCTCCCGCGCGGACGCGACGTTGGCCGGGTCGAGCTCGACCAGCCGCCCGACCACGTCCCCGCGCCGCGGATGCCCCTCCAGCGCCCCGGCCACGTCCCGCCCCTGACCAGCGCACATGCTGACGAGCCGGATCGGTCCGGCCGGCCGCGCGGCGATCGCGGCGGCCACGTGCCCGGTCACCAGCCGCAACCGCTCGGCCAGGAACGAGCCGGGCCGGTCGTAGTCGTCGTGCCAGCGCACCCAGTGACTCGCCGCTGAACCCATCGCGAACTCCTCCGTGGTGATGTGTGACGTGTGCCGTCTGGCCGGTTGCCAGCTCCCGTGGTCCGGTAGCCTGCAAAGTATGGTGCTGAGGACCCCCGAAACGGAGGCCGGCGCCGCCGGGCTCGCTGCGATCCTGGACCGCCCGCAGGAGGCGTCGCTCGCGTTCGACTTCGACGGCGTGCTCTCGCCGATCGTGGCCGACCCCGGGCTGTCCCGCCCCTACCCGGGCGTCGTCGCCGCGCTGGGCCGCCTCGCGGAGCTGGTGGGGTCGGTGTCGATCATCACCGGACGGCCCGTCGCCGACGTGCTGCGCCTGGGGGACCTGGGCGATCTGGCCGCGCTCGAGCACTTCTCGATCTTCGGCGTGTACGGCATGCAGCGCTGGGACTGGGCCACCCGCACGGTCGCCTCGGAGCCGGTGCCGGCCGGGGTCGCCGCGGCCCGCGCGCAGCTGCCGGCGCTGCTGGCGGCGTCCGGATTCGCCGGCGTGTCCATCGAGGACAAGGCGATGTCGGTGGCCGTGCACACCCGCCGGGCCGACGCGCCGCAGGAGGCGTTCGCCGCGCTCCGCGAGCCCCTGGCCGAGCTGGCCGGGCGGCACGGGCTGGCCGTCGAGCCGGGCCGGATGGTGCTGGAGCTGCGGCCGCCGGGCATCGACAAGGGTCACGCGCTGGAGGCGATCGTGGCCGGGCACGCGGCGCGCGCGGTCGCGTACTTCGGCGACGACCTCGGCGACCTGGCCGCCTTCGACGCGGTCGAGCGGCTCCGGGAGACGGGCGTCGCCGGGCTCAAGGTGTGCAGTGGGTCCGACGAGGTCCCGCGCCTCGCCGAGCGGGCCGACCTCATCGTGGACGGCCCGCCGGGCGTGCTGGCGTTCGTCGAGAGCCTCAACGAGCGCCTCAAGTAAGTCGAGCGCCTCAAGTAGGTGCGGGTCGGCGGCCAGCGCCGTGGCGACATTTGAGCAGTCATTACCGCTGCTGTTGCGATATCTGTCGTACCCCGATGTGGAATCGGAGGGGCTGTCGCCGAGCCTGACTCAGTCCCGCAGGTCCTCAGTACACCGCCCCGAACCCGTTGCGGTCAAAGCATTTACGCCGCGAACAGCGAGGCATAGACCAGCCGCGACCCGTCGGTGACGAACTGCCCCGCGACCGCGCCACTGTCCACCGTGGACAGCCGCAGGCCGAGGTACCGCTCCTCCTCCACCGGCTCCCCCGGCTGCCAGTCCGCGGCCGCCAGCCAGGCGCTCACCTCGTCGGCGACGCTCCCCCGCCGCGCCGCGAGCTCGGCCCGCAGCCCGGCGAGGCTGTCCGCACGCAGCGGCCGGCCTTCATCCGCCGGCGCATCGCGGAACCACGCCGCCGGACCGTAGGCGAAGCACACCAGCGCGGCCCACACGTCCTCGAAATACTCCGGGTCGGGCGCGAGCTCCACCCCGGCCAGCCGGTCCCCGACGAAGAACAGCGCTCCGAGCTGCTCATCAAGAAGCTCAAGCCTGCTCCGGTACTGCGTGAGCCCCGCCCGCTGCCGCGTCAGCACCTGCTCGAGGTGGCCCCGCGCCGGCAACCCGTGGCCCCGGTTGAACGCGGCGATGTCGTTCCAGAGCTTGCTGTACTGGCTCTGGGTCCGCAGCCGCAGCGCCGCCGCCCGCAACTCGACCGGCAGCACGAAGAACCACTGGTCGTCGCGGCCGGCGAGGTACCCGCCCTGCGACTCCTGCACGCAGCACGCGTCGTCGAAGCGCAGCGTCTGCCCGGCCCCGATGAACGCCGACCGGCACAGCGCGTGGTTCTGCGCCGCGTCCTGGATGTAGCCCACGTGCAGCGGCACGATCGCGACGCCTGAGGACGCCGGGTTGGCCAGCTCGACCTGGCCGTACGTGACGACCCGGCCGAGCTTCAACCCGCGCCGCGGCGCCACGATGCCCGGGTACGACGGGCCGAACACGGGCACCATGGTCAGCGCGCCGGCCTGCTGCGGCGTGCCGAGCCGGTAGCCGGCCACGTCGATCGCGCGCGGGAGCATGACGAGCTCGCTCATCGCGGTACACCTTCCAATGCGGTTTCCAGTGCGGCGAGGCGGCGCCGCAGTTCCAGCCCGACCCAGCGGCCCGCCTCCGGACCGTCCACCTGGGACAGCATCCAGAGCACCAGGCCGGCCAGGTCGCCGGAGTGCCAGAACGTGCGCAGCGGCAGCCCGCCGGCGGCCCGGCGCAGCGCGAGGTCGTCGGCCCGGCCGAACGCGGCCTGGCAGAACACGACCGGCGCGGCGATCCCGGCCCCGGGCAGCGCCGCGGCGACGCGGGCGAGGTCGCCCGGGTACACGTTCTCGTACCCGTCGGACGCCACCGCGATGACATCGGGCCCGGTCTCGGCGGCGTCGAGCACCGCGGAGGCCAGGTCGGTGGCGCCACCCGGCCGCCCGTCCACGCCGCCGGCCTCGACGACCACCAGCCCGGGCGCGACCCGCTCCAGCACCATGCGCAGCGCGGCGACCTGCGAGAGCACGGCCCACTCCCGGGTGCCGTACCCGCGCATCGACGCCGACTGGTCGACCACGAGCGCGATCCGCCCGTCGTACCGCGGCATCCCGTCGGTGATCGCCCGCGCGTAGCCGTCGGCCGCCGCGAGCAGCTCCCCGGCCGGCCCGCCCCGATAGAGGTGCACGAGCGTGGCGGCGAGGTCGCCACGGTTGGTCGCGGTCACGGTGCCGGGCCGCTCCCCCGCGAGCTCGAAGTCGAGCAATGCCCCCGGCAGCGCGACGTCCACACTGGACGGCTCGTAGAGCGCGGCCAAAGTGGACAGTCCGAAGTGGCCGCCCACGCCACGGCCCGCATCACCAGCCGTGCCGCTCGCCGCTCGGGGTCCGCGGGCCGTGGCCGGAACGTCGGCGGCGGCGTCGGCCGTCGCGGGAACGTCGGCCGCGGTCAGGGCCGCGTACCGTCCCCGGGCGGTGGCCTTGCCCAGCGCGTGCTCGAAGCAGTCCACGGCCAGTCCGCGCCGGGCACCCACGATCTCGGCCGCGCGCGGGTGCTCGAACAGCACCGCGAGCGCGACCCGGGTGACGTGCTTGTGGTTGGCGCGCCGCCGCCGGGCCGCGAGCAGCACGGTGAGCACGTCGGCCGGCGCCAGCCCGAGCGCGAGCACCCGGGCGACCCGGTTCAGCGTCTCGCGCGGCCCGGGCTCCAGCCCGGCCCAGGACGCGGTCAGCAGCCGCAGCAGCACCCGCGCCCGCTGTCCACTGTGGATGCCGGGCCCGAGCGCGGACAGCGCATAGGCAACGGGATCGCGCCGGTACGCGGCCGCGTGCAGGTCCTCGTCATCCCAGACGACGGCACCCGCGCGGGGCACGCGCAGCACCCCGTCGTGGCGCCGCAGGTGATGCACGAAGATGTCGGTCACGCCACGGACGATAGGCCCGCGAAAATCGATGGACCCAGCGGATTTCGATGTGCGTCAGCGCGGCAGGCGCTGCAGGATCATCCGGGCCATCTCGGCCACCAGCGCGCCGTCCTCGGTGTGCGCGAACTCCATCGCACGGTGCGACCCGCGCCCGCACACCGCCGCCGTGTACCGCGGCGCCACCACCACGAACGCGCACTCCTCGACCGCGGCCCCCGGCCCCTCGGCGAACCGCACCCCGGGCCCGACCGCCGCCGGATGCAGCGGCGCCACCAGCCCGACGAACGCGGCCCGATCGGCCAGCCCGGTCAGCGAGGGCAGCCACGACCGGGCAGTGACGGCGTCGGTGCAGGAGGCGAGCACCACGGCCCCGCTCCCGGCCCGCCGCATCACGTGCTCGAGGTGCGCCGCGAACGCCTCGGGGTTCGCCGCCCGCACCTTCCCGCGCGCCTCGGCCGCCGCGAACGGCGTACCCGCCGGCAGATGCACGTCGGGCCGCGACTCCCGCAGCGCGTGCGACCCGGGCGCCGACACGAACGGCGCCACGCCGGCAAGCGGACCGCGACCGCCCTCAGGCCGCGCCGGCCGCCCGGACGCCGGGACGAACGGCGCCACGCCGGCAAGCGGACCACGATCGCCCTCAGGCCGCGCCGGCCGCCCGGACGCCGGGACGAACGGCGCCACGTCGGCAAGCGGCCCGGGTCCGCCGAAGTACAGGCCCTGGCCCCAGTGCGCCCCGAGCGCCCGCGCGTTGGCGAGGTCCTCCAGCGTCTCGATGCCCTCGGCCACGATCAGCGCCCCGGTCCGCTCGGCCACCGCGTTCACCGCGGCCACCACCTCCACGGTCCGCGGCGCGTGCGGGGCCCGCAGCAGCTGCAGGTCGAGCTTGACGACCTCCGGCTCGAGCAGCGGCAGGAACGCCAGCGACATCGGGTCCGCGCCCACGTCGTCGAGGGCAAGACAGTGCCCCTGCGCCTGTACCGCCGCCGCCAGCTGCAACAGCCCCGCCGGATGGGCCGACAGGGCGCGCTCGGTGTACTCCAGCACGATCCGGAACGGCGACGCGGCCATGAGTTCCCGCAGCCGCGCCGACAGCGGCTGGTCGATGACGGCCGGCTCGGCGTTGACGAACACGAGCGGCGGCGGCGACCCGGCCGCCCGGGCGGCCTCCAGCGCCCGCTCGGCGCACAGCGTGTCGAGCTCGGCCAGCCGCCCGGCCGCGACCGCCGCGGCGAAGAGGTCCCGCGCCCGCCACAACCCGGACCCGATCGGCCCCCGGGCGAGCGCCTCGACCCCGACCGGCCGCAGGTCCGTGAGCTCGACGATCGGCTGGAACAATGGCTCGACGGCCCGCTCGGCCAGCACCCGCTCGATGGTCCAGGTATCGGCCCCGGCATCCAGACCGCGGCCCGGCGAAGTCCCGACATCGATGCCACGGCCCGGCGAAGTCCCGACATCGAGGCCGCCGCGCGGCGAAGTCCCGCGATCGAGGCCGCCGCCCGGCGAAGTCCCGGCACCGAAGCCACGGCCTGGCACCGCGTCAGCACCACGGCCGCGGCCCGGCGAAGCGTCGGCGTCGAGGGGCTGGGCGGGCGCCAGGCCGGCGAGCTTCATGACGGCCGCCCGCGACACGATCGCGACCGTCTGGTCCTCCAGCAGGCTGAGCGGCGTGACCTCGACCGTGTCGTCGTCGGGCCCGATGCCGCTCGGCGCCGGCGCACCCCGGCCGCGCAGCACGTTGCGGGAGGCGAGGGACCGGCTGACCCGCGAGCGGAACGAGGACGGCCGCAGCGGCGTGGGTGCCGGCATGGACACGGAGGGTGAGGGTGCGGTAGGCGCGGGAGGGACGCTCGGCCGGTCTTGGGCCTGCATGCCAACCTCCCGGCTCGACACCACCGTGTGCCCCGCTCCCCACGACACCCTAGTCCCTGATCCAGTGCCGAACCAGCCACGCAGCTCAGGGGTGGGTCACACCTGATACATCGAGCGAGGTCGCGCGGACGCAACACGCAGCCGGCGCACAAACCGGCCGCGACCCCGGGAAGTATCCCTGGCCGCGGCCGGAGTGCGGGCGGGTCAGGCGGTCGCGGCGATCACCTCGACCGACTTCGTGTCGGCGTTGATCGCCGCCGTCGAGTACGAGCAGTCACGGAGGCGCTTCTGGGAGTACAACAGGGTCTGGTCCGTGTATTGCGGCGAGTTGCGGTCCCCGGACTCGGAGTAGGTGAGGATGCACTTCGCCGACGGGCCGCTGCTGGTGTAGGCCAGCGTGAGCAGGAAGCTCGTCCCGTAGTTCACGACGTAGCCCTTGTCGGTCAGGTCGCTGCCCGGCACGAAGGTGCCCGGGTCCATGAACGGCTCGAGCGAGGAACCCGGCATCACCTGGTACTGCGCCATGTTGGCGATGCCGATGTTCTCCGTGGAGCCGGGGACCGGGATCTTCTGGCCGTTCTTCACGGTGTACTGCACCTGCGACATCGGCACGTTCAGCGCCAGCCCCACGGCGCGCATCCGCTGCATGCCGCGGGCCAGGCCCTGCAGCAGGGCGTCGGGCGAGGCGGGGGCGCCGCGCGGGGTGCGGGTCGGGTCGGCCGGGTTGAACGGCACCCCGAACAGCGGGCCGGCCTGGTTCAGCGGGTCGGCCTCGGGGTTGGCCGCGACGACGGCGCCGACGGTCTCCCGCCAGAGCACCGCGCCCCGGCTGGCGAGCTCGAACTGCTTGTCCCAGGAGGCGAGGACGCTGCACCCGGCGCTGATGTCGACCGCGGTGCCGTCCACGACCACGGGCGTGTGGCCGCGGGCCTGGCAGGAGGAGACCGTGTAGGCGGCCAGCTGGGCGGCCGTGTAGGTATCCCCGGACAGGATCGTCGTGCCCAGCCCGGCCAGGTCGAACTTGGGCTGGCTGTTGATGAGCTTGACGTTCTGCCGCGAGCGGACCGTCAGCGGCGTGCCCTCCGGGCCCTGCAGCGGCGTGAAGCCGGTCAGGAACTGGTTGGCGTTGGGCACCCAGTGGCTGTCGTTGGAGTTGAAGACGTAGTCGCGGCGGGTCAGCTGCGGCTGCCGGGCGAACGGCACCAGCCCCGGCGAGCGGGCGCCGGGCGCGTTGACCCAGGCGTTGGCGCTGTTGCTGCCGTCGAGCAGGCCGAGCGGGTTGCTCGCCCACTCCGCGATCGAGGCCGGCGAGAGGTTCGGCGTCGGCGAGGAGTCGGTGTAGAACGCGTTGCCGGACGAGTCGGTGGCGATCGTGTTCACCCACGGGATGCCCTGGTTGGCCGCGATGGCGTTCTTCAGGCCGTTGGTGTCGCTCGCGCGGGCCATGGCCAGCCAGGTCGGGATGAGCTTGTCGTTGTCGATGTTCGCGTCGCGGTAGGTGATCGCGGAGAACTCGTTCCAGCCCAGCGAGGGGTCGATCGCCGAGAGGTCGAGCACCGGGCCGTACCGCGTCGAGTACATCGTGCGCGTCACGTCGGCCAGCGAACCGTTGGGCTGCTTGACCTTCAGCGTCACCGGCTTGCCGGTCATCGCCTCCGGGGTGCCGTCCACGGTGTACTTCGTGGGCTGCCCCGGCACCAGGTTCACCGAGTAGAACGTGTAGCGGGCGCCGGCCGCGACCGTGTGCGTCCACGCGACCTTGTCGGTGAAGCCGATCTGCACGCCGGGCAGGCCGCCGAGGCTCGCGCCGTAGACGTTGAGGCTGCTGCCCACCGTCAGGTGCGACTCCCAGAAGCGCAGCTCGCCCTCCCACGGGAAGTGCGGGTTGCCGATGAGCATGCCCTTGCCGCTCTGCGACTTGTCGGCGCCGAGGGCCCAGCCGTTGCTCGACACCGCCCGGCTCTGCTCGGTCAGCTGGGCGAAGTCGTCCTTGACCTGCTGCTTGGACACGGCCAGGGCGGCGGCCGACGGGGGCGCCGCGGCCGCGATCGGGGCCAGCAGCGCGCCGCCGCTGGCCAGCAGGGCGATGTCGCGGTCGTACGCGAGCAGGTCCACCGCGGACATCGGCTTGACCCACGGCTGACCGGCGCACCAGCCCGGCACGCGGCTTGCGCCCTTGGTGGCCAGGAAGGCGTTGTACCCGCGCACGAAGCCGTTGACCATGTCGCGGGTGTCGCCGGTCATCGTGGCCGCCTGCGCGGCCGCCTTGTCCATGACGCCGAGGTTGGCGTAGGCGAAGTCGGTGGCGAGGTTGGCGTTGTCCGGGCCCGGCCCGAAGTAGCGGGAGCGCTCGCTGCGCACCTTGACGACCTGGTCGGCGAGGTCGCAGAAGCGGTCCTCGGCGTAGGCCCAGGCCTGCCCGAAGGCGACCGAGCCCAGGTTCGAGGCGGTGATGTGGGGCACCCCGTAGGAGGTGCGCTTGATGACGGCGGCGTATCCGCCGGCGGCGACCGCATCGGCGGCCGCGGAGGCCGATCCGGCGGTGGCGGCGACGACGGTGGTGGATAAGAGCGCCGCGGCGGCAAGCGCGGTGGCGACCCGGCGGGTTCCGGACACTATTCCTCCGTGGGACCAGGGGAAAGACCGCAGGACGGATGGAAACGGAGCGCGTCAACCACAGTACGCAGCGTCATCACTGGTTTCAATGGCCACACCAGTCACACAACGGATCATTGGTGCATCGAAACCGTTGAATCTTGATGCATAGACTGTGGTATATGCTCCGGTGCCGCCGAGGGTCACCCGGTCGCCGGCCCGCAGGTCGGCCGAGAGCTCGACGTCGAACATGATGGTGTCCTGGCTGTCACACGTCGGCCCGGTCAGGTGGAACCGGTCGCGGGCCGCCCCGGCCCGGCTGTCGGCGACGGGAAATCGCAGCTCATTGCCGGTTTCCAGGCTCTCCATCAGGCCGTTGAAGGCGCCCACGTCGAGGTGCGCCCAGCGCCGCCCGCCGCGCACGGCGGTGCCGATCACGGTCGTGTGCAGCGTCCCGGCCTCGGCCACGAGCGCCCGCCCGGGCTCGCAGACGGCGGCCACGGGATATGGAAGATCGGCCAATGCGGCGCCGATCACCGCACCATAGTCCGCCATCGGCGGGATTTTTCCGGTGTACCGCGCGGGAAATCCGCCGCCGAGGTTCACCATTTGCAAGAAGACATCTTCGGCCGCCAATTTGGACATCAGGTACCCGACGGCCCGCAGCGGCGCGCGCCACGCGTGCGGCAGCAGCATCTGGGAGCCCACGTGGAAGGCCGCGCCGTACGGCCGCAGCCCCCGCTCGCGCGCGGCCAGCATGAGCGTCACGGCGTGGTCGGCGTCGACGCCGAACTTGCCCTCGCTCGGCACGCCGCTGCGGATCTGGTGCGCGGCCAGCCGCACCACGACGGCGGCCCCGGGCGCGGCCACGGCGAGCTTGTCCAGCTCGTCCTCGGAGTCGAAGGAGTAGCGCCACACGCCGGCCGCGTGCTGCCGGGCGATGTGCGGCAGCGGCTTGACCGGGTTGCTCGACAGCACCTGGGCCGGGTCGGCGCCGATGGCGAGCAGCGCGTCGAGCTCGGCCGCGGAGGCGATCTCGAACCGGCCGCCCAGCGCGTGCAGCAGCCCGAGGATCTCGGGGTGCGGGTTGCATTTCATCGCGTAGTGCACCGCCACGCCCGGCAACGCGGAGATGAATTCACGGTACGCGGCGGCCACCCGATCCAGGTCGATGACCAGCTCAGGGGGTGTCGGGAAGGCATCGAGGCGGTCCATGGACCCTCCCGAGATCGCAGATGGCGTCGTATCTACGCAGCACCATATTGCACTCGGTGACAGTTGGACTACTCTCAATGCACCATCGATCGAAAATTGTTGATCGACTCCAGGTGAACGGGGCAAACCACGTGCCCGGCCGACGGCGATCGGAGTGCTCGACATGAACGTCAAGATTGTCGATCTCGTGCAGGGCGAGCTGCGAGAAGAGGCGTGGAAACTCTACTCGGAGGCCTTCGCCGAGCTCAACGCGCTGGCCGTCCAGCGCCACTTGATGTACCGGCACGAGTTCGACGACGTGATGGACGATCCCAGGGTCCACAAGTACCTGTGTCTCGACGATGACGACACGGTGCGTGGAGCATCGATCTACACCAACGACCTGACGGCGGTGCCGCTCATCTCCCCGCCGTACTTCGAGCGCCGCTGGCCGGTGCACTACGCCGAGCAGCGCATCTGGTACTGCGGCTTCGTGGCCACCCAGGCCGACGCCCGGGCGGCCACCGCCTTCGGCGAGCTCGTCACCGCCATGTACCAGACCGCGTCGGCGCAGAACGGGCTCATCGCCCTGGACTTCTGCAACCGCACCGACGAGGTTCGGCACATGGCCCGCGTCGTCCGCCTGATGCTGCACCGCCTCTCGGGTGACGTCAAAGCGCAGCGGATCGACGAGCAGCAGTACTGGCTCTACGAGTTCCCTTCGATCTAGACCCCTTCTACAGCAAGGGTTCCCGCCACATCGGCCAGACCGGCGGGCCATCCGGCAGCAGGACCGGGGGCCGGCTCTCGTAGCCGTGGCGCAGGTACAGCTCGCGGTTGCGCGGATCGTTGGCCTCCAGGTAGGCCGGGAGGCCGGCGCGGTCCAGCCTGGCGTGGTGCCGGGCCAGCAGCGAGCTGCCGATGCCGAGGTTCTGCCGATCGGGCCGCACCGCGATGAACGCCAGGTAGTGGTGCGGCCCGAGCGGGTGCCTGGCCTCCAGCGCCGCGTCGAGCTCGCAGATGCGGTCGAAGGCGGAGCCGGTCACGTCCTTGAGCCGGCTGTCGTAGTCCACCGGCGCCGGGATCGCCCGGGTCAGCGGGAACCACAGCGCGACGCCGGAGAGCTTGCCGTCGATCGGGTCGACGCTGGCGTAGACCTCCCCGTGGCGCAGGGCGTGCTCGGCGAAGATCGCGAAGTACTCCGGGCTGGACTCGCGCCGCAGCGCGTCCTCGGGCATCAGCCAGCGCGCGACCGCGCCGTCGGCCATCGCCGCGACGAGCACCTCGGTGACCTCCTCGGGGGTCACCGGGTCGATGTCGCGGAGGACAACGTCCTGAATGGCGTGCGTCATGTGATCCTCTCCCGAACGAGCCGCGCGGGCTCTTGTCTAGGAAAACGTCCGGTGGACGGAGCCGGTTCAGGCCGCATGGTGTGCGACGTCTGCGGTGACACGGTGCGGCCTCGTGGGCCGGCCGAAGACGCTCTCCGCCGCCACGAACCCCTCGGTGCCGCGGCCGATGCCGGCGTAGGCGTCCGGGCGCGAGCCGCGCATGATCGCGGCCCAGCCGATGCCGAAGAGGGCGCAGAGCGCGTAGATGGTGGAGAAGAGCCAGTTGAACGGCGAGTCGTCGGGCACCTGCAGCAGGTCGCCCAGGCCGACGATGGTCGCCAGGAGCACGAAGCTGAGCAGCAGGAACGCGAGCAGCGGGGCGAGGCGGGCCCGCCAGACGTTCTCCCGGCGCCGGTCGCGCAGGAAGAAGCCGACGACCGCCGCCGACGTGGCCCACATGAGGATCAGCACGCCGAGGCCGCCCGCGACCGTCATCCACGCGAACAGGTGGACGAGCGGGTCGGTGTGCGTCACGAAGTACACGATGAGGACGCCCAGCGCCAGCGCGCTCTGGGTCAGCGAGCCGGCGATGGGGGCGCCGGTGCGCGGGTGCGCGGAGCCGTAGATGCGCGGGAGGACGCGCTCGCGGCCGAGGGCGAACTGGTAGCGGGTGACCGACGTGTGGAACGCCAGCATCGCGGCGAACACGCTGGTGAGGAACAGGATGTAGCCGATGTTGACCAGCGCGAGCGGCACGTAGGGCGTGACGAGGTTGAACACCAGGTTGGTGGTGTCGGCCCGCGCGGCGCCCACGATGTCGCCGGCGTTGGTGGACATGGCGAACGCGGAGACGCCGCAGAGGACGCCGGGCAGGAACACCGCCCAGTGGGTGGCCCGGCCGATGGTCTTCTTCGGGTCCTTGGCCTCCTCGGAGAGCACGACGGTGGCCTCGAAGCCCACGAAGCCGGCGACCGCGAGGACGAGCATCGCGATCACCTCGGGCGTCGCCAGCTGCTGCGGGTTGAGCGGGCCGAAGTCGACCTTGCCGCCGTGCGGGTGGGCCAGCATCACGAAGTCGTAGATCAGCACGATCACGATCTCGACGGTGAGCAGCACGGCGAGGACCTTGCCGCTGAGGTCGACCCAGAGCACGCCGAGGATCGCCACCAGGAACCAGCCCACGAGCGCGCACACGAACCAGCTGGCCTGGATGCCGCTGGCCGCCAGGATGCTCGAGGCGACCACCCCGAACAGGCCGAGCAGGCCGATCTGCATGGCGGCGTAGGCGGGCAGCGCGATGAACGCCGCCGCGACGCCGATCATGCGGCCCAGCCCGTGGCTGATGTAGCTGTAGAAGGCGCCGGAGTTGACGATGTGCCGGCTCATGGCCACGAAGCCGACGGTGAACAGGGACAGGATGAGGGCGGCCACGAAGTACACGAGGGGGACGGCGGTGTTGCCGACGACGGCGTAGATCGTCGAGATCGAGCCCAGGATCACCGTCAGGGGTGCGGCGCCCGCGACGCCGAAGAACACCACCGACGGCACGCCGAGCCGGTTGTTGGCCAGCCCGCGCGCGACGATGTCGGGCCCGGTCAGGGTGGTACGCGCCATAGTCTTCGTCTCTCCTTGAGCGGGACGTGCGCTGGGGGGTCAGCGACGACCGGCGGCGAGCGCGGAGCCGACCGCGGCCTCGGTGTACTGCACGAGCTGCACGAGGTCGTCCGGGAGCGAGCTCAAGATCCCGGGCATGGCCTGCATGCAGTCGCGCTGCTGCTGGGGGCTGAAGAACACGTACCGCGTGAGCCCGGTCGCCACGACCAGCGCGACCAGCACCCGGTCGGAGAGGTTCATCGACCGGCGCCGGCCCAGCGCCTCGGCGAGGCGGATGGACTCCCACGCCGCCGCGTTGCGCTGGTCGGGGCTCACGGGCATGTAGAGGGTCTGGGCGCTGAGCAGCTTCCGCTTGGTCACCGGCTCGACCACGCCGGCCCGCAGCAGCCGCTCACCGACCTGGTCGGCGGCGTCCTGGGAGAGATAGGCGAGCCAGGTGCGGATCTCCTTGTGCTGCGGCTGGGCCACGAGCAGGTCCAGCAGCGTATGGGAGAGGGAGTCACCCGGTGGTTCGTGGCTGACGACGTACAGGTCCCCGGTCATCGCGCGGAGGCGTCCGAAGAGCATGAGCTCGCCGAGCAGCCCCGCCGCGAGCCCGAGGCCGGTCGCCCTGGGGTGCAGCCGGGAACGTCCGGTCCGATCGTCGTGGGCAATGAGGTAGTAGCTGTTGGCAAGCACGGCGAATCACGCTCCCCGGCACTAGGCAAAAGGAGATCATGAATGAATAAAGGTTCATCCTCGACGTCCCCAGCATCATGTACCAAGCACTGCGCGTAGTGCAACGAGTACTAGACTCCTAGTATCGGTCAACGCCAAATTGCATAGGATCACAGCCGTGGAGACAGACACCGCGAGAACGCCCGAGGAGGTTTCGGTGACTGTCGACGAGGGGCCCACGCTGCGCCGTCGTCGACTTGCCGCCGAGTTGAAGAAGTGCCGGGAGGAGGCGGGCTTCACCCAGGAGGCCGTCTCCCGCCAGTTCGAATGGCACAGTGCGAAGGTCACGCGCATCGAGAACGCGCGGGTTCCCGTCACCCCGCGGGACGTCAACGACCTGCTGACGCTGTACGGCGTGGCCGACAGCGAGTACCGCGACGCCCTCATGACCCTGGCCCGGCTGGCCCGCCAGCGCGGCTGGTGGACCGACTACAAGGACGTCATGCGGCCCGGCAACTTCGTCGGGATGGAGGCCGACGCCTCATCGGCGAAGGTCTGGGAGCCCATCGTGCTGCCCGGGCTGCTGCAGAGCGAGCCCTACATGCGCGCGCTCATCGGCAGCGGCCGCAGCCACGACCCGCAGTCGGCCAACGAGCGCCGCATCCAGCTGCGTATCACCAGGCAGCGGCGGCTGTCCGGGCCCTCGCCGCTGACCCTGTGGGCGATCGTGGACGAGTCCGTGGTGCGCCGGATGATCGGCGGCCCGGAGGTCATGGGCGAACAATGGGAACGGCTCATCGAGGCCGGGCGTCGTAGCAACGTGACCCTGCAGGTGCTGCCGTACTCCGCGGGTGAACACAAGTTCCTCGGCGGTTCGGTGGCACTGCTGGAGTTCCCAGACGTCGCTCATCTTGACGTCGTTTACCTCGAAGGACTTGCCGGGGACTACTACGAGGAGCAGCCTGCAGAGGTCAAGCGTTACCGGGTCGAATTCGAGCGCCTCAGCACCAGAGCACTCACGCCGGAGGAGTCGGCCGGCATGATCCAGAGCCTGCTCGACGACCTCTGAGGGCTGAGGAGTCTTCGGGGAAAGGAGGTGTGCCATGTATGGCTAATGATTTTCGTCACTCCGCCTGGCATAAGAGCAGCCGAAGCAACGGCAATGGCGGCGCCAATTGTGTGGAAGTCGCAGTCGCCGGAACAAGTATTGGCGTCCGTGACAGCAAGAATTCCGCCGGGCCCGTTTTAACATTTACGGCCAGCGATTGGACGTCGTTCGTGGACGGCACGAAGCTAGGCCGCTTCGATTCCGCCCACTAACGACGTGCTAAATCAGCGCCAGTGCTACCGACACCGTCGCTGAATTGTGCAAGGGCACTTCGTCGTGCCGTGTTCGACCCGATGAAACGCCTGACGGCGCGTTGCGGGGGGCCGATGCGTCCAGCATCGGTCCTCAGCAATCGGACGCAGTCGATGCTATTGCTTATCTTGGCGGTTGCAAACCACGCCGTTTCGCAGCATCTGCGATTTCTACCCAACCGGCCCCGCCCAGGTCGCTCAGGGTAAGAACCGCCGAGAGCGGGCCTGATCCACCGATCCCGATCGATCTACCGAAAAGCGCGGGTGACCTGCGCCAATCGGGACATACACGCGCGTCTACCGACGAGTCACCGGATCCGATGACTCGACGGACGGTATATGGCGGCGGGCCGGGCGTCGACAACCGTCGCATCGATCCGTGAGACTGCACCGCGTGGAGCAGATCGCGTTCGCCGAGGGACGTTCCGGAACGGGGCCGGCCACCTGGGGGCAGAGCGCGATCTGGGACGTGGTGCGCCGGCTCGGGGACGATGCCGCGCGGTACAACGTCAGCGGCGGGCTGCCGCTGGACCCTCCGCTGCCCCTGGACGAACTCGCCGGGCTCGTGCGCGCGCTGCTGCTGCGGCACGACTCGCTGCGCACGACCCTGCGGTGGGACGGCGACCGCCTCGAGCAGGTGGTGCACGCCGGCGGCGCGATCGACCTGCACGTGCGCTCGTGCTCGCCGGACGACGTCACCGCGACCGCCTATGCCTTCTACCACGAGCTGCAGGCCATCCCGTTCGACGCCGAGCGGGAGCTGCCGGTGCGGGCCGGGGTCGTGACGGCGGGCGGGCGCGCCGGGTACCTCATCCTCTCCCTCTCGCACACCGCCTCCGACGGCTGGGGCCTGCGCAACCTGCTCGCCGACGCCGCCGCCCTCGCCGCCGGGCGCCCGCTGAGCGCGGACGAGCGGACCCAGCCCCTCGAGGAGGCGGCGTACCAGACCTCCGACAAGGGCCGCCGGCGCGACGCCGCCGCCCGCCGGGCCTGGCTGGACAAGCTCGGCCGCGGCCCGGCGAGCCAGTTCCCGGACCGGGCCGGCCGCCCGCCGGCCGCGGCCTTCCCCAACGCCGTGCTCAACTCCCCCGCCCTCGCGCTGGCCCTGGAGCGGGTCGCCGCCGGGCTGGAGGTGAACCAGGGCGCCGTCCTGCTCGCCGCGGCGGCGGGCGCGGCGGCCCGGCTCGGCTCCGCCCCCGAGGCGCTCTTCCAGGTCGTGGTCAACAACCGGTTCCTGCCGGGCATGGCGGGCGCGGTGAACACGATCGCCCAGGAGGGGCTGCTGCTCCTGCCGGACCCCGCCGAGGACTTCCCCGGCCTGGTCCGGCGCACGTTCGGGGCGGCGCTGTCGGCCCAGCGGCACGCGTACTACGACAAGCTCGCCCTCGCCCGCGACCTCGCCGGCCTCGTCGCGCCCGCCGACCACTCCTGCTTCGTCAACGACACGCGCGGCCTGATTCCGATCGACGGGTACGGCCGGGCGCCCGACGAGCCGCTCGCCGAGGCCCTCGCGCGGACCACGCTGAGCTGGCCGGTCGAGCACGCCCCGCGGCGCAACACCACGTTCGCCCTCGACGCCCAGGACGCCCCCGGCAGCCTGGAGCTGGCCATGACCGCCGACGCCGCCGTGCTCCCGCGCCCCGACATGGAGCGGATCCTCTTCGGCATCGAGGACCTCGTCGTGACCCAGGCGCTCGCGCTCGAAAAAACTTCCGCCGGACACCGATGAGTTCGCGCGCGGCCCGGCGTTAGACCGGCCATGAACAACACAGCGAAGAACGTGGTCATCTACGGCGCCGCGGGCGGCATCGGCAGCGCGGTCGCGCAGGCCTTCGCGGCCGACGGCGCCACCGTCCACCTGTGCGGCCGCACGGCGGAGACGCTCGAGGCGCTCGCCGCGCGCATCCGGGAGCAGGGCGGCAAGGCGGAGCCGGCGGTCGTCGACGCGTTCGACGAGGCCGCGGTCGAGGCCCACGCGGCGAGCGTCGGGCGCATCGACGTCTCCCTGAACCTCGTCCCGCGCGGCGACGTGCAGGGCATCCCGCTGCTCGAGATGAGCACCGAGGACCTGACCCGGGCCGTGACCAACGGCCTGCGCGGCAACCACATCACCGCCCGCGCCGCCGCGCGCCGGATGGTCGCCCAGGGCGAGGGGCTGATCCTGGCCCTGGACAGCGGCTCGGCCCACCCCAGCCCGATGATGGGCAGCACCTGCCCGGCGGACGCGGCCCTCGACACGTACATCCGCAGCCTGGCGCTGGAACTGGGGCCACAGGGGGTACGAGCGATGGGCATCTGGGTGGCGGGCCTGCTGGAGACCCTCACCGTGGAGAAGCTGCAGGCCGTGAACGCGGCCATCGACGAGCAGGCGGTGGCGGGCATCCACGCCGCCCTCGACGGGGCACGGATGCTGGGCCGCTCGCCCCGCCTGGCCGACGTCGCCGCGACGATCGTGTTCCTGGCCTCCCCGGCGGCGGCCGGCCTGACCGGCACCTGGATCAACGCGACGGGGATGTTCCCCAGCTGACGGCGCCCCCGCGCTCGGCGGCGGCGAACGCGGTCACGACCGTGATCAGCCCACCCGCGACGAAGCCGAGGAACGTGACGCCGGCGTACTGCGGAAAGCTCAGCCCCCGCTCCGCCCACCCGTCGCCGCTGAGGATGCCCGGCATGCTCAGCGCACCCGCGGCGAGCAGTCCGCCGGCCCCGAGCCAGGCCGCCAGCAGCGGCACGGCGAAGGGCCGGCGGGGCGCCCACCCGTGCACGATCGCGAGCAGCCCGGCCGCGGCCGCCACGGCCTGGAGAGCGGTCATCGCATCGGTGAGCCGCATCCACGCGTCGCGGGACCCGGGCCCGGCCGCCCACACCAGCCGCAGCCCGGCCAGGCCCAGCGCGAGCAGCGCGCCGAACCAGGCGAGCGGGAGCTGCGCGGCCCGGGTCGGGCTCACGGCCGGCGCCCGCTCGCGCAGGACGGCGCCGAAGCGCTCCCGGGCGTAGCCGAGCAGGGCCACGATCAGCGCGACGCCGAGGACCACGAAGCTGCCGTAGACGACCACGAAGACCCACGGTGCCAGTTCGGGCTCGGTGTGATCGACGGGCGGAAGCCGGTACCAGCCGAACAGCAGCATGACCGCGAGGACCGGCAGCAGCACGACCAGCGGGGCCAGCAGCCCGCCGCCGATCCACATCGGCCCGACGACGAGCCAGGCCGGCAGCCGCCGCCCCCACGGCCGGAACGCGGCCAGCGCCACGGCCGCCGCGGCCACCCCGAGCAGCCCGGTGACCACGTTGTCGGCGACCCAGGCCGCCCGCGTCGTGCCGTGCAGGTCGCGCACCCCGGCATCGCTGCCGGCGATCCAGAGGACCTTCACCCCGATGTACACCAGCGCCGCCCCGACGGCCGTCCACCCCGCGATCCGTTGCATGGCCTCATCCTGGCCGGGCGGCGCTGTGACGGGACTGAGACCGGTCTATGCCGCTTGACGGTTGATGTCCATGAGGTGATGCTCGCCCTCGTGGACGGTGTGGCGGCCGAGCCAGAGCAGCGTGCGCGGGACGGGCTCCGGCCACGGGTAGAGGCCGATCCGGTCGAGCTGGCCGGGGCTCAGCGCGGCGAAGGCGGTGGCGAGCAGGCCGGCGGCCGAGCCGAGGGCGGCGAGCACGGCCGCGGGGTCCTGGCGGTTGTACGCCGCCGTGATCACGAGCTCGTCCCGCCCCATCGGCGCGAACTCGGGCGCGTCGGCGCGCAGCGCGAGGTCGAGCCGCTCGCCCTGGACGCGCAGCACGTCGCGGACGTGGCAGGTGTACTCCAGCGGCGACCACACGTCCGGCGCGGGCCGGGCCCGGATGTCACTGACGCCGGCGAGCGCGCCGGCGAAACGGGGCGCGAACTCGCCCAGCCGCCCGGGGACGTCACCGGCCGCGACGGCGTCGTAGCCGAACCCGCACTCCTCGCAGAGATCCACGAGCAGGACGGTACCCGGCTCACAGCCAACTTTCAGGCCCGGCACAGCCGCCCAGCATCAACCACCCCAACAGTTGAGCGCATGACTACCGACGCCGTGCCGCTGCGCCGCGCCGAGACGCCCTGGTGGTGGGCCGACGCCGGCGGGATCGCGGCGGGGGTGAGCCTGCTCGTGGTCGCCGGCCTGTGGGTCAACGGCGGCAGCGCGGGCGACCTCGCGGCCGGCGGGCTGACCGCGGTCACCGCCGTGGGCCGGCTGTTCGGGCTGCTCGCCTCCGACCTCATGCTGCTGCAGGTGCTGCTGCTGGCCCGGATCCCGGCGGTGGAGCGGGCGTTCGGCCAGGACCGGCTGGCCCGCTGGCACCGCTGGACCGGGTTCACCTCGTTCAACCTCATGGTGCTGCACGTGGCCCTGATCATGATCGGCTACGAGTCGGTGTGGGGCCTGATCGTCGACTACCCCGGCATGCTGCTGGCCGCGGCCGGCACCGCGGCGCTGGTCATGGTCACGGTGACGTCGGTCAAAGCGGCAAGGCGGCGGCTCCGGTACGAGTCGTGGCACCTGCTGCACCTCTACGCGTACCTCGGCGTGGGCCTGGCCCTGCCGCACCAGCTGTGGACGGGCGCGGACTTCATCGGCTCCGCGGCGGCGCGCGCCTACTGGTGGACGCTCTACGCCGTGGCCGCCGGCGCCGTGCTGACCTACCGCGTCGCGCTCCCCCTGTGGCGCAGCCGCCGGCACGCCCTGCGGGTCAGCGAGGTGCGCGCCGAGGGTCCCGGCCTGGTGTCGGTGTTGCTGCGCGGCGAACAGCTCGACCGGCTGCCGGTACGAGCGGGGCAGTTCTTCCTCTGGCGCTTCCTCGACGGACCCGGCTGGTCGCGGGCCCACCCGTATTCGCTCTCCGGCCCGCCCCGCTCCGGCCTGCTGCGGATCACCGTCAAGAACCTCGGCGACGGCAGCGCCCGGGTCGCGGCGCTGCGGCCCGGCACCCGCGTGCTGATCGAGGGCCCCTACGGCAAGCTGACCGGCGAGTCGTACCGCGGCGGCCCCGTCACCATGCTCGCCTGCGGGATCGGCGTCACGCCGCTGCTGGCCCTGCTGTGGGACCTGCCCTTCGCGAACGGGGAGGCGACGCTCGTCTACCGCGCCCGCAGGCCGGAGGATCTCGCCTTCCACGAGGAGCTCGCCTGGCTGGCCCGGCACCGGGGCGTACGGCTGGTGCCGCTGCTCGGCCCGCGCGCCGAGGGCTCGTGGCTGCCCCGCACGCACGCCGGCACCCCGCTGACGGCGCTCGTGCCGGGGGTTTCGGGCCATCACGTGTACGTCTGCGGCCCCGACGACTGGACCGAGTCCGCGGTGCGCGCGGCCCGGGACGCCGGCGTCACCCGCCTGCACACCGAACGCTTCGCCTGGTGACCGGGGAGACGACCTGATGCGCCGAATCATCCTCTGGCTGGCCTCGACCGTCGCCGCCCTCGTGCTGCTGTTCAGTTACCGAACGTCACTGGGCGCCACCACCTCGGCCACCGTGCAGTCCGCGGCGGCCACCCCGGCCACCGGCAAGACCTTCGACGGTTCCGTGGCCGCGACCCGCTGGGGTGATGTGCAGGTCCGCATCACGGTGGACGGTGGAAAGGTCACCGACGTCACGGCGCTCACGTACCCGACGGGGAACCGCCGCGACCAGGAGATCAACGCCTACGCCCTGCCGCAGCTGCGCACCGAGGCGCTGGCCGCCCAGAGCGCGGACATCGACGCGGTCTCGGGCGCGACCGTGACCAGCGAGGGCTACAAGGAGTCCCTCCAGGCCGCCCTGGACGCCGCCGACCTCGGATGACGGGTTGACGGATATTTGCGGGAACCGAAGCGCGGTGCTCACGCTATGCTCCACAATCGGCCCCGGGACCCTATCGTTTGGAGCGCCAGCTGCCCATGACGGCCTTCACCATCGACCACCGAGCCGCGCGACTGAACGGGACCCGCCGCCCGCTGCACGTCCGCCAGCGGTGCCGCCTGCTGTTCCTCAACATGCAGGAGCAGGCGTCGGTACGTGAGATGGGCCTGACCCCGTACCGCGACTGGATCGCCGAGGTGACCCGCCTGGCCCCCGACCAGATCCACACCGTCAACGTGGCCGACGGCGACCCCCTGCCGGACACCATCGAGGCCAGCGGCATCATCGGCGGCGGCTCCATGCACTCCTCCTACGAGGAGCTCCCGTGGATCCGCCAGGTCAAGGACTTCCTGGCGGTTGCCCAGCACCGCGGCGTGCCGGAGCTGCACATCTGCTTCTCCCACCAGGCCAAGTCCGAGGTCGCCGGCGGCGTGTCGAAAACCGGCCACCTGGGCCGCCGCTTCGGCATCGAAACCCTGACCCTGACCCCGGCCGGCCGCGAGGACCCGCTGTTCCGCGGCCTCCCCGCCACGTTCGACGTCTTCACCTCGCACGTGGACGCCGTGTACGACGTCCCGCCGACTGGCGCGTTCGGCCCGGTGACGGAGCTGGCCTTCGGGGCGTACCGCAACGAGTCCCTGGCCATCGGCACGACGGCCCGGACGCTGCAGGTGCACCCGGAGATGACCTCGGGGATCGCGGCGGCCCTGGCGCAGACGCGGCGCAAGCAGCTCGTTGCGGAGGGGCAGTTGGGGCCCTCCGACGCTGACTATGCCGCCTTCCTCGAATCGCTGGACTGGGCGGACCGGGACATCCGCGCTCGGATGCGGACGCTGCTGGACAACTGGCTGCGGTACTTCGTGGCCCCGGCCATGAACCCGCCCGCCGCCGCAGCCCTGCACGCCTGACCGCGCGCTCGGCTCGCGGGGTTCGGCCGCTTGGGCTGGGGAGCACCGGGCCACAACTGATCGTGGGTTGGGGCGCCTTCGGCCTGCCCTAATTCACCGCAGTTGGCGTGGTCCGGACCGTAGTTTGGTCACCGTTCGGTGGTCCAGGTCCGTAGTTCGCTGCCGGGTCCGTCGTGGTCGTCGTTCGGTGGTCCCGGTCCGAGGGCGCCTTCGGCGACAAAGCAGGTTTCCGGTTCGTGGAGGGTTGCGGGCCGTAGCGCCTTGCGGCGCCAGGAAAGCTCCGGTCCGCCGTGGGTCGCAGGTGGAGGCGCCTTGCGGCACCCCGAACGTTCGCGCCGAAGGGGACTCGCGGGTCGCGAACAGTCGCGGTCTGATGCGCCGAGCGCGCCCACCAACACCAGCGGTGATCGGTGGGTGTGGTCCGAGGCCGCAGGAAATTGCGGTTCGTCCATAATTGCGGCGTGCTTGTCATTCGTACCGAGGCGGTCGGGGTCGGCGTCGGGCTGGTCCGGACCCTGCGCGACACGCCCCTCGAGGAGGCCGGCGGCGAGATCGTGGGCCGGGTCGAGGAGGTCGGCGCGGGCGTCATCGGGTTCAAGCCCGGCGATCGCGTCGGTGGCGTGGTCTTCAAGGGGGCCTACGGCGAGCGCGTGGTCGGCATGCCAGGACTCGTCGAGCACGTCCCCGAGGGGATCGAGGCCGGCGCCGCCGTGGCTGTGGTGCGCGGGGGGCTGGTCGCGTTGGGAGCGCTTCGCGCCGGGGAGGTGCAGGCCGGGCAGTCGGTGCTCGTCACGGCGGCGGCGAGTGGGGTCGGGCATCTGGCGGTACAACTGGCGCGGGCTCTGCGAGCGGAACGCATCGTCGCCGTGGTGGGGTCGGCCGACAAGGCGGACTTCGTGCGCGAATGCGGGGCGACCGAATGTTTCACCTACGACGACCAGGCGTGGGGCGAGCCGGTCGATCTCGTGCTCGACGGCGTCGGCGGCGAGCTCGTCCAGCGCGGCGTCGACAACCTCGCCCCGTTCGGGCGGCTGGTGGCGTTCAGCGCCGGCGGCGGCGAGGTCGACACCGCCGCGCTGCTCGGCGACGGGCGGACCGTGACCGGATTCGCGGTCGGGACCTGGCACCGGCGGCGGCCCGGCGTTGTCAGCGCGTGGCGGCAGGAGCTGTGGGACCTGGTCGCCGAAGGACAGATCGTGCCGCGGTGGACGGAGTTTCCGCCGGGCGAGCTAGACCGCGCTCTCGGGCTCGTGGCCGGCCGGGGCAACCTCGGGAGAGTCGTCGTCCGCGCCGCTGCCTGACACCCGGCGGTACGCGATGTGCCACAACGCCGCCGCCAGCAGCACCGCCAGCAGGGCCCAGGCCGCCAGTGGGCCGCCGAAGACGCCGAGCAGGGCGCAGACCAGGACCGACGGGACGCCCCAGCCGACGACCCAGCGCCAGTTTGCTCCACCGCGGGCGCCCATCAGCGTGGCGGTCAGGAAGTACAGGGCGGCGCCGGAGCACAGGACCACGCGGGTCGAGGTTTCGACGTGGCCCTCCGGGTGGGCGGCCAGGGCGCCGAGGCCCGCCGCGATGACGACGATCGACACCGTGGTCAGGTAGTGCGAGGGCATCGTCAGGCGGAGGGCGAAGACGCGCACGCCGTACGTCGGGGCGGAGCTCGGGCCGTAGCGCAGGGTCAGCCACCACAGGGCGACCAGCAGGCCGAAGCCGGCGACGACCACCATGAACAGCGGCATCCGCCAGTGGCCGCCCTCCGCCGCGGCGTTGACGAGCTGGGCCACCGCCTCGCCCAGGACGATGATGACGAAGAGGCCCAGGCGCTCGCCGAGGTGCGGGCGGTCCGGGTTGGCCGCCTGCAGCTGGGCGACCCGGCCCAGGTCGGCCTCGCGGTGCCGGCGGCGCAGGGAGCGCTCCAGGTCGCGCCGCTCCTCCTCCAGCAGGGCCTTGGGGTCGCGGGAACGGGTGATCGAGAAGAACACGTCCACGGCGATGCCGACGATCCACAGGCCGTACCGGATGCGCTCGTCCTCGTAGTTGCCCAGCGAGGCGAACCACGGGATCAGGCCGACCGCCTGCTGGACGCCGGGCCACTCGGTGACGATGCGGTTCTCGCGCTTGAAGGAGCTGATGCCCATGAAGCGGCACCAGATGTAGGCGATCACGAACGCCCGCGGCTCGCCCTCCTCGATGAGCGGGACGGAGGCGGCCATCACCGCGATGCCGAACATCGCCAGGAGCATGGCGCGCTGGCGGGTGCGGATGCCGGAGATGTTCGCGTACAGGGTGAACGCGGTCCACACGCTCCACATCGCGTAGTACGCGACGCCGAAGACGAGCACCGTCTCCCACGTGACGTCGTCGTGCAGCAGGTGCGCCAGCTGGGCGACGGCGGCGACGATGACGAGGTCGAAGAAGAGCTCCAGCCAGGTGGCGTGGCGCTCCTCGGCGGATGCGGGGGTGGCCATGATCGCCACCTTAATCGACGGAGACCGGTTCCGGGTCCGCGGCGGGAGCGGGCGGCGGCAGGGCGTGCTCGCGCAGGCCGATGCGCTCGTGCAGGCGGCGCAGCGGGGCCGGGGCCCACCAGTTGAAGCGCCCGAGCAGCGTCATCGTCGCCGGTACCAGCAGGCAGCGCACCACCGTCGCATCGATCACGACCGCGGTGAGCAGGCCCAGCCCGACCTGCTCGATCTGGCCCAGGTCGGCGGCGGCGAAGCAGGCGAAGACCACGACCATCAGCAGCGCGGCGGAGGTGATGATCCGGCCGGTGTGCTGCAGGCCGTGGCGTACCGCGGTGTCGGTGTCGTCCCCGCGCTCGACGTACTCCTTGATCCGGCCGAGCAGGAAGACCTCGTAGTCCATCGAGAGCCCGAACGCGAAGGCGAACACGATCACCACGACGAACGGGTCCAGCCCGCCGATCGTGAGCGTGTGCAGGGCCCCCGAGCCCCAGCCGTGCTCGAACACGGCCACCATCACGCCGAACGTCGCGCCCAGGGAGACGACGTTGGCCAGCACGGCCTTCACCGGTACGACCAGCGAGCCCGTCATCGCGAACAGCAGGATGATCATGGCGACCAGGGTCACCGCCACGGCCCCGGGCAGGTCCCCGGCGATCAGCCCGAGCAGGTCGATGAGCAGCGCGGCGTCGCCGACCACCCAGGACTGCACGCCGGCCGGGCGGTCGGCCCGCAGCCGGTGCACCAGCCCCTGGGCCGCCTCGTCCTGGCCGCCGCCGCGCAGGACCAGGTCGACCGTGGCCGTGCCCGTCCCGGCCGGCTTGGCGGGCGCCACGCCGGCCACCGCGGGGTCGGACTTCCACCTGGCGGCGTACGCGTCGAGCGACGCGGCATCGGTACGGGCGACCACCCGGACCGTCGGCTTGTACCCCTGGCCGAAGCGGGCCGCGAGATCGTCGGCGACGCGGGCCGACTCGATGCTGCGCGGCACCCCCTCCAGGCGGGGCATCTTGAACGTGACCCCGAGCAGCGGGGAGCCGGCCGCCAGCAGCAGCAGGGTGGTGCCCAGGGCGATGAGCACCGGGCGGCGCTGCACGATCCGCGACAGCCCGGCGAAGAAGCCGCGCTCGGCGTCCTCGCGGTCCCGGGCCCGGGCGATCGCGCGCCTGGACGGGCGGATGCGCTTGTGCAGCACGCCGATCAGGGCCGCGGTGAAGGTCAGCGCGGCCAGCATGGCCACCACGGCGATCGACACGCCGCCGGCGCCGAGCGCGCTGAGCTGGTGCACCGAGAACATCATCAGGCCGGTCAGGGCGGCGGCCACGGTCAAGGCGCTGAAGAAGATGGTGCGCCCGGCGGTCGCCCAGGCCCGGCCGATCGCCTCGGAGGGCTCGAAGCCGGCCGCGACCTCCTCGCGGTACCGGGCCACGAGCAGCAGCCCGTAGTCGATGGACAGGCCGAGGCCGAGCAGCGTGCACACGGTGACGACGTTCTGGTCGAGGTCGGTGACCCGGCTGAACAGCCACAGCAGCGGCATGGCGGCGGCGATCGAGACGACCGCGGCGAGCACCGGCAGGCCGGCCGCGACCAGGCCGCCGAAGACGAAGACCAGGACGATCAGGGTGAGCGGCAGCGAGATCAGCTCGGCCCGGCCGATGTCCTGCTGCAGCGTGCCGCGCACGTCCGCGTTGAGGATCGGGTTGCCGCCGACCTCGACCGTGGCCTGCGGTACACCGGAAGCGGCCAGATCGGCGTCGACCTTGTGCAGCCGGTTCTTCAGGGTCGACAGCACGCCGTCGCGCTCGCCGCTCTCCAGCTTGTCCAGCGTGACGACGATGATCAGGCCGCGCCCGTCGGTGGCCAGGTAGGCCGGGGCCTGCGCCGCGGGGACCGAGAACGGGGTGGCCACCGAGGTCACCCCGGCCGCCCCGGCGAGATCGGCCGCGGCGGCGTCGACGGCCGTCTTGACCGCGGGCGCCTTCGGGTCGACGTCGTCGAGCAGGCCGATGACGGTGCCGCTGGAGTCGTTGCCGGTGGCGATGGCGTCCATGCCGCCGATCGACTCGACGTGCTTGGGGTTGCTCGGGTCGGCGATCGCCGAGAACACCGGCCCGAAACTGAGCCCGCCGAGCACGACCACGACCAGCCAGAGGCCGATCACCGACCAGCGGTGCCGGAAGCAGAACCGTCCGATGCGCGCCACCACACCCAGTGCCATGGACGAAAGCTTCTCACTAGCACTCGATGACGGTGACGGCCAGGCCTCCCCGCGCGGTCTCCTTGTACTTCACGGACATGTCGCGGCCGGTCTCGCGCATGGTCTTGACCACCTTGTCGAGGGTGACGTGGTGCGCGCCGTCGCCGTTGAGGGCGAGCCGGGCCGCGTTGACCGCCTTGACGCTGGCGATCGCGTTGCGCTCGATGCACGGGATCTGCACCAGGCCGCCGACCGGGTCGCAGGTCAGGCCCAGGTTGTGCTCGAGGCCGATCTCGGCCGCGTTCTCGACCTGGCCGGGGGTGCCGCCGAGCGCCTCGCAGAGCCCGGCCGCGGCCATCGCGCAGGCCGAGCCGACCTCGCCCTGGCAGCCGACCTCGGCCCCGGAGATCGAGGCGTTGCCCTTGATGATGATCCCGACGGCCGCGGCGGCGAGCAGGAACCGCACCACGCCGTCGTCGTCGGCGCCGGGCACGAACTGCGTGTAGTAGTGCAGCACGGCCGGGATGATGCCGGCGGCGCCGTTGGTGGGCGCGGTGACGACCCGGCCGCCGGAGGCGTTCTCCTCGTTGACGGCCAGGGCGTACAGGTTGAGCCAGTCCATGACGTGCAGCGGGTCGGACATATCCGATTTGTGGGACAAATCGACGAAGAGCTTGGGCGCACGGCGGCGAACGCGAAGGCCCCCGGGCAGGACGCCCTCCGCGCGGGTGCAGCCGTTGCGCACGCACTCCTGCATCACCGACCAGATGTGCAGCAGCTCGGCCCGGATCAAAGGCTCCGAGCGCCAGGACAGCTCGTTGGCCAGCATCACGTCCGAGATCGAGCGCCCCTCGCAGTGGGCCAGCAGCTCGCCGCCCGTGGTGAACGGGAACTTCAGCGGCACGTCGGCCTCGGCGATCACCCCGTCCGGGCCGACCACGAAGCCGCCGCCGACGGAGAAGTACGTGCGCGCCAGCAGCTCCTCCCCCGCCCCGTCCCACGCGGTGAAGCGCATGCCGTTGGGGTGCTCGGGGAGGCTGCGGCGACGGTGCAGTACAAGATCGGCGTCTGGATCGAACGCGATGTCGTGCCGGCCGAGGAGCGCGATCCGCCCGTCGCGCCCCGCCTCGGCCTCGGTGTCCACGGTGGCCGGGTCGGCGCCCTCCAGCCCGAGCAGGACCGCCTTCGGCGAGCCGTGGCCGTGCCCGGTCGCGCCGAGCGAGCCGAACAGCTCGGCCTTGACCCGCCGGACCCGCGGCAGCAGCCCGTCGTCGGCCAGGCGGGCGGCGAAGCGGCGGGCGGCGCGCATCGGCCCGACCGTGTGCGAGCTGGACGGGCCGATGCCGATGGAGTACAGGTCGAAGGCGCTGAGCGTCACGGAAGGCTCCCCTGGTGTCGAGGGTGGGCCTCCCCGCTCTGTCATCGAATGCCTGAGAGCTTCACCGCTTTGACAGGCGGTTTGCACCGTGGGCGCGGGACGCGGCGTCCCGGCTTTTCAGAGTCGCCTACCCGCGGCGGTACGTGGGCCTGAGAGATTCCCGGGGAGGGTGTTGCTCCTTCGGCGCCCCTGTTGCCAGGGGACTCTCCCGTCGCAGGTGAAACGGCGTGCTTATGCGGTTGTCGGGCCGACCGTACTACGGTGCCCAGGGCGCGGCAACGGACCGGGTGATGTCCGGCACGAGGCTGTTCGGGTTGTCCTGGGTGGCCGATCCGCCCGGCGTGGCCAGCCACAGCTCGGAGTTGATGTGCCGCAGGTAGGAGCCCGGGAAGTTCCAGGACGCCAGCCGCACGCGTGGTGGCGGCGCCGTCGTCGCCGGCCGAACCCGGCACGGACGCCAGGGCGGCGGCCCAGCGGGCGGCCATCTTGTCGTACCCGCCGCGGGTGGGATGCACCCCGTCGGCCAGGTCGGCGGTGGTGAGCGCGGCGTGCATGTCGACGTAGTGGACCTTGGATCCCTTGCCGGCCACCATGCCCGGGATGGTCGCGTTGAACGTGCGCGCCGCCGCCTCCCGCCCCGCGTCCGACAGCGGGATGATCGAGGCGACGAACACGTCCGCCCCGGGCGCGGCCGCGCGCACGTGGTCGACGAGCGCGGAGAGCCGCGCGGGCGCGTTGCCGAGGTCGTAGTTCTGGATGACGTCGTTGGTGCCGAGGTGGATGAGCACGCTGCGCGGGGCGGTGCCCTGCACCCAGGCGGTGGCGTTGGCGTCGACCTGCTCGATGCGCCAGCCAGGGTGCCCCTAGTGGTCGTGGTCGGGCAGGTCGGCCGGCCCGTTGAACTGCGAGCCGACGAAGTCGACCGGGTGCCCGGCGCTCGCGAGGGCGCGCCACAGGTTGATCCGGTAGCCGCCGGGCACGTTGAAGCCGTCGGTGATCGAGTCGCCGAGCGGCAGGATGCGCGTGCCGCCGTTGGACTCCGCGTGCGCGGCAGCCGGTGCGACAAGGAGCGCCGCGACGGTGGCGGCCGCTGTACACTTCCCGTTGGAACTCCGAATTCCGCCCCCGTGGAGACACGTCGCAGATGGGGGCGGGACCTCGCAACAGTCGCGAGGAGGAGGTGGCGACAGCGCTGGATGTCCGCTGCCCACCCACAGGGAGTACCACATCATGGAACTTGGCCTTGGCCTGCCCGTCAGCGACCCGCCGCGGCTGCTCGACTGGGCCCGCCGCGCCGAAGCCGCCGGTTTCGCGAGCGTCGCGCTGCTGGACCGGCTCGCCTACGACAACCCCGAACCGCTCGTCGCCCTGGCCGCCCTCGCCGGCGCCACCACCCGCATCCGGCTGCAGACCGAGGTCCTGCTCGCCCCGCTGCGCGGCACGGCGCTGCTGGCCAAGCAGGCGGCCACGCTGCACCTGATGTCCGGCGGCCGGTTCCGGCTGGGCGTCGGCGTCGGCGGGCGCGAGGACGACCACGCCGCCGCGGGCGTTCCGCTCTCGCAGCGCGGCGCGGTGATGGACCGGATGCTGGGCGACCTGCGGGCGATCTGGGGCGGGGCGCCGTACCCGATGACGCCCATCGGCCCGCTCGGAGGCCCGCCGCTGCTGATCGGCGGGTTCGCCCCGGCCGCCCTGGCCCGGGTGGCCCGTTTCGACGCCGGCTTCCTGTGCGCGGCGCCGCTGCAGTGGGCGGGCCGCCTGGTCGACACGGTCCAGGAGCAGTGGCAGGCCGCCGGTCGCGCGAAAAAGCCCCGGCTGGTCTGCCAGGTGAACGCCGCGACGCCGGCATCGCTCGACCAGGCCCGCAGAGCGGTCGGCGCGTACTACGCCTTCACCGGCCGCGAGGGCTGGGGCGAGCCGATCGGCGACCCCGGGCAACTGGCCGAGACCGTCGCCGCGTACCGGGAGTTCGGCGCCGACGAGCTCATCCTGTACTGCTGGGGCGACGACCCCGCCCAGGTCGAGCTGCTCGCCGAGCATGCGAAGCTGTGCTGATGGCGCGTATCGGGGTGATGCTGCCGCGGGACCTGCCCGCGGATCAGGTGCTGGCCTACGCCCGCCGGGCCGAGGCGCTCGGCTTCGACGAGCTGTGGGTGGTCGAGGACCTCGGCTTCCGCGGCGGCGTGGCGCAGGCCGGGGCGGTGCTGGCGGCCACCGAGCGGATCGCGGTCGGCATCGGCATCCTCCCGGCGGGCGCGCGCAACGCCGCGTTCGCCGCGATGGAGCTGGCCACCCTCGCGCTGCTGTTCCCGGGCCGGTTGATCGCCGGCATCGGGCACGGCATGCCGGACTGGATGCGCTCGGTCGGCGCCCGCCCGGCGAGCCCGCTGACGCTCCTGCGCGAGTTCACGGTCGCCGTCCGCACGCTGCTGCGGGGTTCGCCGGGCCCGGCCGCCGGCCGCTACGTCCAGGTCGAGGGCGTCGTGATCGAAAAGCCGTCTCTGGTACCGCCTGTGCTCCTCGGCGTCCGCGGCCCCAAGTCGATCGCCGTGGCGGGCGAGGTCGCCGACGGGCTGCTGCTGGCCGAGCCGGCGGCGCCCCCGTACGTCGCCGGCGCGGTCGCCCAGCTCGCCGCGGGGGCGGAGGTCATCACGTACGACGTCGCGGTGGTCGGCGACGACGGGGCGGCCGCCCGCGAGCTGGTGCGGCCGGGGCTGGTCTGGATCGGCGAGCCGGACTGGGCGCCGCACCTGGCCCCGCTGCCGTTCGCCGAGGACCTGGCCCGGCACCGGCGGGAGGCGCCGAGCCGGGAGGCCTTCGCGGCCACCCTGCCCGACGCCTGGGTGCGCGAGCTGGCCCTGGCCGGAACGGCCGAGGAGGTCCGGACGCAGATCGCCGCCCGGCACGCCGCCGGCGCGACGAGCGTGGTCCTGGTCCCGGCCGAGCCCGACCCACTGGATGCGCTGAGCCGCCTGGCCAGGGTGTTCCCCTAGCGCTGGACTCGGGCGCCGGCGCCCTTGACCAGGGCCTCGACCTCCTTGAGGCTCGCCATCGAGGTGTCGCCCGGGGTCGTCATCGCCAGGGCGCCGTGGGCCGCGCCGTACTCGACCGCCGTCCCCACGTCGCCGAAGGTCATCAGGCCGTAGATGAGGCCCGAGGCGAAGCTGTCGCCGCCCCCGACCCGGTCCAGGATCTCCAGGGCCGGGCGGTGGGTGGCCTCGGCGAACTCCCCGCCGGCCCAGGCGATCGCGCCCCAGTCGTTGACCGTGGCCGTGTGCACGCCGCGCAGGGTGGTCGCGACGACCTGGAAGTTCGGGTACGCCTCGGCCGCCGCGGCGATCATCGTGCGGAAGTTGGCCGAGTCCAGCGCGCCCGCGTGGATGTCGGTGTCGGGGACCTCCAGGCCGAGGCAGGCGGTGAAGTCCTCCTCGTTGCCGATCATCACGTCGACGAGGCCGGCCAGGCGGCGGTTGACCTCGCGGGCGCGCTCCTGGCCGCCGATCGCCTTCCACAGGCTCGGGCGGTAGTTGAGGTCGTAGGAGATCACGGTGCCGTGCCGGCGGGCGGCGGTCAGGCAGGCCTCGATGGTGTCCGGCGTGGTCGCGGACAGCGCCGCGTAGATGCCGCCGGTGTGCAGCCAGCGCACGCCGAGCTCGCCGAAGAGGTGCTCCCAGTCGACGTCCTCGGGGCGCAGCCGGCCGGCCGCGGTGTGGCCGCGGTCGGAGACGCCGACGGCGCCGCGCACGCCGAAGCCGCGCTCGGTGAAGTTGAGGCCGTTGCGGGCGGTGCGGCCGATCCCGTCGTACGGAACCCATTTCACGAACGTGGTGTCCACCCCGCCCTGCAGGATCAGGTCCTCCAGCAGCCGGCCCACCTCGTTGTCGGCGAACGCGCTGACCAGGCCGGTGCGCAGGCCGAAGCAGCGGCGCAGCCCGCGGGCCACGTTGTACTCGCCGCCGCCCTCCCACGCCCGGAACTGCCGCGCGGTGCGGATGCGGCCCTCGCCCGGGTCGAGGCGGAGCATGACCTCGCCCAGCGACACCAGGTCATACCGGCACTCGGCGGCCGGGCGTAGCGTGATCACAAAGCCTCCACAGCAGCTCTGGTACGGGCTGTGACGGCGTCCCAGTCCCGCGCCGCCAACAGGTCGGGGGCGACCATCCAGGTCCCGCCGACCGCGACGACGGACGGGATCGCCAGGTAATCGGCCAGGTTCTCGGTGCTGACCCCGCCCGTCGGCACGAACCGGACCGAGCGGAAGGGGGCGGCGAGGGCCTTGACCATGGGTACCCCACCGAGCTGCTCGGCCGGGAAGAACTTCACCGTGTCGAGGCCGGCGTCCAGCGCCTGCATGATCTCGGTCGGCGAGGCGACGCCGGGGAGCACCGGCACGCCCCGGGTCTGGCAGCGGGCCACGACGGCCGGGCTGAAGCCGGGGCTGACGACGAACCGGGCGCCCGCGTCGACGGCCCGGTCGACCTGGGCCGCGGTCAGCACGGTGCCGGCGCCGACGAGCATGCCGGGGCGGGCGGCCATGGCGGCGATGGCGTCGGCCGCGGCGGCGGTCCGGAACGTCACCTCGGCGAGCCCCAGCCCGCCGGCGAGCAGCGCGTCGGCCAGGCCGGCGGCGGCCCCGGCGTCGTCGAGCACGACGACCGGCACGATCTTCTTCGCCGCGATGACTTCGAGAACGGGGGTGTGTTCAGTATGCTGAACGTCGGTCACATCCGTGACCATAGTGCACGGGAGGCTTCGTGACTACTCCGGTCAAGTCGGCCGACCGCACCCTCGACATCCTCGAAGCGCTGGCCACGGCCGGGCCGTCGACGCTGTCGGAGCTGACCCGCGCGCTGGACATCCCGAAGAGCAGCCTGCACGGCATCCTGCGCACGATGGCCGCGCGCGGCTGGATCGAGGCCACCGACACCCGGTTCCGGCTCGGGCTGAAGGCGCTGCGGGTCGGCGCGGCGTATCTCGACACCGACGACTCGGTCGGCCTGCTCGCCGGCATCCTCGACGACCTGGCCGCGCGCTTCGGCGAGACCACGCACCTCGGCCGCCTGGACGGCGCGGACATCACCTACGTCGCCAAGCGCGAATCGGTGCACCCCTTGCGCCTGTACTCCGCGATCGGCCGCCGCCTCCCCGCCCACGCCACGGCCCTGGGCAAGGCGCTGCTGGCGGCCCGGCCGGCGGACGAGCTCGACGCGCTGCTGCCGGATCCGCTGCCCGCCCTGACCCCGCACACGATCACGGACCGTATCGCCCTGCACGCGGAACTGGCCGCGATCCGGTCCCGCGGCTACGCGGTCGACCGCGAGGAGAACACCGAGGGCATCGTCTGCGTGGCCCGCGTGGTCCCGCTGCGCGACCCGGCCACGGACGCGATCAGCCTGTCGATCCCGCGCACCCGCGTCAGTGAGTCCACAGTGGACGAAATCGCCGCGGCGCTCGCCGACGCCGTCGACAAGGCTTCAAGCGCTCGCCGCTTTCTTTGACCGTTTCCGCTAGCCGGCAAGCAGCGCGGACACCTGGGGCGAGAACGTCGAATGCAGGACCAGGGCCGCTCCCCCGATCGCCGCGGCGTCGTCGCCCAGGGGTGACAGGGCCACGTTCACCCGCCGGATGCGCCGGGCGATGGCCCGTTCACCCAGGGCCCGCACGACCGCGTTGCGGAACTGGGTCTCGACGTGCCGGATGCCGTGCCCGCCGAGAATGATCAGCTCGACATCGACGATGTTGACCACATTGACGGCGACGGCGGCGAGGCGTTCGGCGGCCCGCTCGATCACTCCGGCGGCGAGCCCGTCGCCCGCCGCGGCCGCCCGGCACAGGGCCGCGTGGTCCACAGTGGACGGTGACCGCCGGAAGGCCTTCGTGAGAGCGCTCTCACCGCTGGCGGCCAAAAGCCGGTGGGCGTCGGCGACGAGCGCCGCCGGGTTGATGAGCGCCTCGAGGCACCCGCGGTTCCCGCAATAGCAGTCGGGACCACTCTCCGTAACCGAGGTGTGCCCGAACTCGGCGGCGTTCATGGAGCCGCCGCGGTGGACCTGATGCCCGAGCACCAGCCCCCCGCCGACCCCGGTGCCGAGGAAGAAGTAGGCGAAGTTGGCCACCCCGCGGCCGGCCCCGGCCCAACGCTCGCCGATGGCCGCGGCCGTGGCGTCGTTGTCCAGGGTGACCGGAAGCCCGGTGGCGTCGGCGACCATCTGCTTGAGCGGCACCCGGGTCCAGTCCGACAGCTGCGGCGGGGAGATGACCTCACCGAGCGCCTGGTCGATCGGCCCGGGCGCGGCCAGCCCGACGCCCAGCACGCGCTCGCGCTCGACGCCGGCTTCGGCCAGTACCTCGCCCACGAGCCCGGCCATCGCGGCCGTGACCTTGGCCGGGTCCATGTCGGCCGGGGTCGGACGGCGGGCGGTGACCAGCGGCCGGCCCAGCAGGTCGACCACCACGCAGGCCAGCTCGACCGGGTCGAAGTGCAGCCCGACGGCGCGTCCGGCATCGGCGTTGATGCGCAGCACGGTGCGCGGCTTGCCGCCGCTGGAGGAGCGCGCGCCGTCCTCGCGCACGATCCCCTCGTCGATCAGCCGGCGCACGATGCCGGAGACCGTCTGCGGCGTCAGGCCGGTTTGCTCCGCGATCTCCACCCGGCTCGTGCCGTCGGCCAGCTGGATCTGGTCCAGCACGACCGCCCGGTTGTACTGACCGACCTTTGGGAGATTTGTCCCGACTTGCCGCACCCGGCCTCCTGCCTACGTACCGTTACCTACATGATGCCCTGCGCCGTTGACTTAGTAAAGCAATTGGATTTAGAGTCCGACACACGCAGCTAACGCCCTGGACACGTGAGAGCGCTTCCCCGGCCGCTGCGGCGACCGCCCGAGCACTAGATCATTGCCGGATTGTTACCAAGAAACGACCGGTGGGACTGGGCAGGATCGCCACACTGGAATAAGTTGGTCGTCACAACAAACCTGGCTTGCGGCAGTGGTTCCAGAAGCCCCTCGGAGGCAACATGATGTCGGTGACAAGGCGGCTCGCCTCATGAGCAGCGCACCGATCCTGCTCGAGATGCGGTCGATCACCAAGGAGTTCCCGGGCGTCAAGGCGCTCAGCGACGTCAACCTGGTGGTCCGTGAGGGCGAGATCCATGCGATCTGCGGCGAGAACGGCGCCGGAAAGTCGACGCTGATGAAGGTTCTCAGCGGCGTCTACCCCTACGGTTCGTACGACGGCCAGATCTTCTACCAGGGCTCGGAGTCGCGCTTCAGCGACATCCGGTCCAGCGAGAAGGCCGGCATCGTGATCATCCACCAGGAGCTCGCCCTGGTGCCGCACATGTCGATCACCGAGAACCTCTTCCTGGGCAACGAGCCCCGCAAGAACGGTTCCTACGACTGGACCGGCGCCAACCGCAAGGCGCACGAGCTGCTGGCCCAGGTCGGTCTGCGCGACGACCCGGACACGCTCATCAAGGACATCGGCGTCGGCAAGCAGCAGCTCGTCGAGATCGCCAAGGCGTTCGCCAAGGACGTCAAGCTGCTGATCCTGGACGAGCCCACCGCGGCGCTGAACGAGAACGACTCGAAGCACCTGCTCGACCTGCTGCGGGAGTTCAAGCGGCAGGGCGTCACCTCGATCATGATCTCGCACAAGCTCAACGAGATCGAGGACGTCGCCGACTCGATCACCATCCTGCGTGACGGCAAGACGGTGGAGACCCTCGAGGTCGGCACCGAGGGCGTCAACGAGGACCGGATCGTGCGCGGGATGGTCGGCCGCGACCTGGAGAGTCGCTACCCGGACCACACGCCGAAGATCGGCGAGGTCTTCTTCGAGGTGCGCGACTGGACGGTCCGCCACCCGATCTCCGCCGACCGGCTGGTCTGCAAGCACTCGAACTTCAACGTCCGCCGCGGCGAGATCGTCGGCTTCGCCGGCCTCATGGGCGCCGGGCGCACCGAGCTGGCGATGAGCCTCTTCGGCCGCTCCTACGGCGTGTACCAGTCGGGCCAGATCTTCAAGGACGGCAAGGAGATCCAGCTCCGCTCGGTCGCCGAGGCCATCCAGCACGGCCTGGCCTACGTGAGCGAGGACCGCAAGTCCATCGGCCTCAACCTGCTCGACGACATCAAGACCTCGACGGTCGCCGCCAAGCTCTCGAAGATCACGCACCGCGGGGTCATCGACCAGGTCGAGGAGCACAAGGTCGCCGAGGAATACCGCAAGGCGCTGCGGGTCAAGGCGCCGACCGTCGACGAGGGCGTCAACAAGCTCTCCGGCGGCAACCAGCAGAAGGTCGTCCTGGCGAAGTGGATGTTCACCGACCCCGACCTGCTGATCCTCGACGAGCCGACCCGCGGCATCGACGTGGGTGCCAAGTACGAGATCTACGGGATCATCCAGCGGCTGGCCGACCAGGGGAAGGGCGTCATCGTCATCTCCTCGGAGCTGCCCGAGCTGCTGGGCCTGTGTGACCGCATCTACACCGTGTTCGAAGGCACGATCACCGGCGAGGTCCCGCGGGCCGAAGCCAACCCGGAACTCCTCATGAAGCAGATGACCTCTACGAAGAAGATGCCGACGCGATGAGCCGACTCAAGGACCTTCAGAAGAATCTGTTCGGGGGCACGACCTCGAACGCCCGCCAGTTCACGATGATCTTCACCCTCGTGGCGATCATCATCCTGTTCCAGATCTGGACCGACGGGCTGACCCTCAACTCCGGCAACCTGATCTCGCTGACCCAGCAGTACGCGTACATCTCCGTGCTGTCCATCGGCATGCTCATGGTGATCGTGGCCGGGCACATCGACCTCTCGGTCGGCTCGGTCGCCGCGTTCGTCGGCATCATCGTGGCCAAGTCGATCCGCGACGGTGGCGTGCCGTGGTGGGTCGGCATCCTGATCGGCCTCGCGGTCGGCGCCGTCATCGGTGCCTGGCAGGGCTTCTGGGTCGCCTACATCGGCGTGCCCGCCTTCATCGTCACGCTCGCCGGTATGCTGATCTTCCGAGGCGGCAACCAATACATCGGCAACGCGGAGACCATCGCGGTGCCGAAGGCCTTCACGCAGATCGGCGCCGGGTACCTGCCGGAGTGGGGCCCCAACACGGGGTACAACAACAGCACTCTGGTTCTTGGGCTCGTCGCCTGTCTGGCCGTGGTGTGGCGGGAGTTCCAGTCCCGCAAGACCCGCCGCGCGATGGACGCCGAGCAGAGCCCGATGTGGGTCTCGATCCTGCGCATGGCCATCATGCTCGCGGTGATCATCTTCGCGACCCTGCGCTTCGCCGGCGGCCGCGTCGGCACCAGCTTCCCGATCTCGGGCTGCATCCTGGCCGCGCTGGTCATCGCGTACTCGTTCTACACCCGCAACACGCCGGGCGGCCGGCACATCTACGCCGTCGGCGGCAACGCCCGCGCCGCGGAGCTGTCCGGCGTCAAGCTGCGCCAGGTCAACTTCTTCGTCATCATGAACATGTCGATCCTGGCCGCGCTGGCCGGCATGATCTTCGTGGCCCGCTCCGGCGCCTCCGGTCCGCAGGACGGTCTGAGCTGGGAGCTGGACGCGATCGCCGCCGTCTTCATCGGTGGCGCGGCGGTGGCCGGCGGTATCGGTACCGTCTCCGGCGCCATCGTCGGTGGTCTGGTCATGGCCGTACTCAAGAACGGCCTGCAGCTGCTGGGCATCGGCACCGACCGCGAGCAGATCATCCGCGGCCTGTTCCTGCTGCTGGCGGTCGCGCTGGACGTCTACAACAAGAGCCAGGGACGGTTCTCGATCATCGGATCGATCATGCGTCCCTTCCGCCGGCAGGAGAACACTGATCCGGCTGCGCCGAACCAAGCCGGTCAGGAGTCAATCAGGACTCCGGTCGGCGGCTGACCCACCCGCCGCGCACCCTGGCGGCACGACGCCCCTATCCCCAGTAACATCCCGAAAGAAAGGGCTTTCAAAGCCATGCGCAAGTTCCTCACCAGGAGCCTCGCGGTCAGCGCCGTCGCGCTGATTGCGCTGAGCACCGCCGCGTGCGGCAGCAGCGACCGCGACGACAGCTCCAGCGGCTCGTCCGGCGGCGCCAAGGGCTTCGCCAAGGACGCGCTGATCGGCGTCGCCCTGCCGTCGAAGACCTCGGAGAACTGGGTCCTCGCCGGCGACCTCTTCACCAACGGCCTCAAGGACGCGGGCTTCAAGTCCGACGTGCAGTACGCCGGTGCGTCGACCACGGTCGCCGACCAGCAGTCGCAGATCTCGTCCATGGTCACCAAGGGCGCGAAGGTCATCGTCATCGGCGCCACCGACGCCGCGCAGCTGGGCACCCAGGTCAAGCAGGCCAAGGACTCCGGCGCCGTCGTCATCGCCTACGACCGCCTCATCACCGGCACCGCCGACCTCGACTACTACGTCGCGTTCGACAACTTCAAGGTCGGCCAGCTCCAGGGCCAGGCCCTGCTGGACGGCATGAAGGCCAAGAAGCCGACCGGCCCGTGGACCATCGAGCTGTTCTCCGGCTCGCCGGACGACAACAACGCCGGTGTCTTCTTCAACGGCGCGATGGACGTGCTCAAGCCGGCCATCGACAAGGGCGACGTGATCGTCGGCTCCGGCCAGACGGACGTCAAGCAGACCGCCATCCAGGGCTGGAAGGCCGAGGGTGCGCAGGCCCGCATGGACACCATCATGACCTCGACCTACGCCACCGGTGGCAAGACGCTGGACGGCGTCCTGTCCCCGAACGACACCCTGGCCCGCGCGATCATCACCTCGGTGAAGGCCGCCGGCAAGCCGGTCCCGGTCGTCACCGGCCAGGACTCCGAGGTTGAGTCGGTCAAGAGCATCATGGCCGGCGAGCAGTACTCCACGATCAACAAGGACACCCGCAAGCTGGTGGCCCAGACGATCGAGATGGTCAAGAAGCTGCAGGCCGGCTCCGAGCCCGAGGTCAACGACACCAAGTCGTACAACAACGGCGTCAAGGTCGTTCCCTCGTACCTGCTCCCGCCGGTCATCGTGACCAAGGCGAACGCGGCCGAGGCCTACGCCAACGACCCGAAGCTCAGCCCGCTCACCAAGTAACACCGGCAACGGCGTCGTGGGTCCCCGGAGCGCGTTTCCGGGGACCCACGCTCGTTTAGGCGCCGTCCGGCCGGCATGGGCGGCAGGACAGCGCCTAAGGAGGCGTTCAGCGTGTCCTCCTTCCCCACTGGCAGCCCGCAGGAGTCGGTGCGCCGGCAGAACCTCGGGGCCCTGCTCCGCTACATCCACGTCCGCGGCGCCACCTCGCGCGCCGAGCTGACCAGCAGCCTCGGACTGAACCGCAGCACCATCGGCGCACTCACCGCCGACCTCGCCACGGCGGGCCTGGTCGACGAGGGCGTCCCCCACGAGACCGGCCGCGCCGGCCGCCCGTCCATCGTGGTCCGGCCAAGGTCGTCGCGCGTGTACGGGTACGCGCTGAGCCTCGAGCTCGACCGCCTGCGCGCCGCCCGCGTCGGCCTGGGCGGCAAGGTCCTCGACGGCCGCACGGCGCAACGCCCGCCCGGCCCCGACCCGGCCCCCACCATCGCCGCCCTGGCCGCCCTCGTCGCCGACATGCAGCAGACCGCCCCTCCCGACGCGGTGCTGGTCGGCTCCGGCCTGGCCGTCTCCGGCTCGGTCCGGCACCACCTGGGCTGGGCCGACGACACCCTGGAACCCGAGCTCGCCGACGCCCTGCAGCCCCGCCTGGGCCCGGCGGCCGGCCCGTTCCTGGGCGGCATCGCCGACCTGGCCGCCCTGGCCGAACACACAAGGGGCGCCGCGACAGGCGCCGACAACGTCATCTACCTGCACGGCGACGCCGGCATCAGCGCAGGCATCATCGCCGGCGGCCGCCGCATCACCGGCTTCGGCGGCCACGGCGGCGAGGTCGGCCACATGGTCGTCAACCCCGGCGGCCGGCTTTGCGGCTGCGGCTCCCGCGGCTGCTGGGAGACCGAGATCGGCGAACGGGCCCTCCTGCACCTCGCGGGCCGCACGATCGCCACCCCGGGCGCCGCGATGACGGCCGCGATGCACGCCGCCCAGGACGGCGACCAGGCCGCCCGCGAGGCCGTGCTGCACGCCGCCGACTGGCTGGGCTTCGGCGTGGCCAACCTGGTGAACATCTTCAACCCGACCGTGGTCGTCTTCGGCGGGACGCTGCGCGAGCTGTTCCTGACGGGCGCGGATCAGGTGCGGCATCGGCTGTACACGATGGCCCTCCCGGCCTGCCGCGAACACGTCGCCCTGCACACCCCGCAGCTGGGCGACGACGCTCCCCTGGTGGGCGCGGCGGAGCTGGCCTTCGAGTCGCTGCTGTCCGACCCGCTCTACGCCGCGAAGCCCTGACTCCCCCGCCGGAACGCCCCCGGGTCCCTGGCCCTGCTCGGCGCGCCGGTCGTTGCCGGGCCGGCGGCGGGCCTGGCGGCGTTCCCGCTGCCCGAGGCCGTGACGGTACCCCGCCACGTCCAGGTGGGCCGGGTGTCGACGCCGATCGCCGCCGCCCTCGCCGAACGCCTCGCAACGCCGCTGCCGGAGTCGGTCATCGCCACCCTGCCGGCCGGCCCCTCACCTGACGCGCGGGCGGCGCAACGCTTCACCTACACCCTCGACGCCGTGGCAACCGACGGGCGGCAGCAGCGCGCGGTCATCGAGGGGCGCGACACGTACGGGACCACCGCGGTCATCGCCGTCACGTGCGCGCTGCGACTCGTGGCCGGCGGCCGGCCGGGAGCGCGCACCCCCGCCCAGGCGTTCCCCGCGGCCGAGCTGCTGGCGGACCTCCCGGTCGACGTCACGTAGGGCTGCCGAAACGGCGCTCAACCTTTCGGGGGTGTGGGGCGTGCATGCTGTGACGGCGACCGACAAGGAGGCGGCGGGCGTGCCGGGTGAGGGATTCGAGCAGTTCGTGCGGCTGCGGTACGCCGAGCTGTTGCGCACCGCGTACCTGCTCACGGGGTCGGTGGCCGGGGCCGAGGACCTCGTGCAGAGCTGCCTGCTCAAGGTCATGCCGCGGTTCGAACGGATCGACGAGCCGCTGCCCTATCTGCGGCGGGCCATGGTCAATCAGCGGACGAGCTGGTGGCGGGCGTTGCGGCGGGAGCTGCTCAGTGCGCGCGTGCCCGAACGGGCCGGCGGCGATCCCGCGGCGGCGTACACCGAGCGGTCGGCGCTCGTGGCGGAGCTCAAGAAGCTTCCCGAGCGGATGCGGGCCGTACTCGTGCTGCGGTACTGGGAGGACCTCAGCGAGGCCGAGACCGCGGCGGTGCTCGGGTGTTCGGTCGGGTCGGTGAAGAGCCAGGCGTCGCGTGGGCTGGCGCGGCTGCGGGTGCTGCTGGAGTCGGGCGAGAGGAGCGGGCGGTGAGCAGGGTCGAGGAGCGGCTGCGCGAGGAGATGGCCCGCGCGGTGAGCGGGGTGCGGCCGGCGCCCGATCCGTACGGGCGGCTGCTGCGCCGGAAGCGGTCCCGGCGGCCGTTCGGGATCGCGGCGGTCGTCGCCGTTGTCGTCGCGGGGCTGGTCGGGGGGCAGGCGCTCACGGCCGGCGGGCCCGGACCCGACGCCATGTACGACTTTCGGCCCACGCTGGTGCTCAACGAGCGGACTCGCCAGATCATCGATGCGCCGACGCGCGGGGATCGGGCGGATCGGGCCGGGGCCGTTGCCGACGCGCTGAACGCCAACCGGGGGAAGTGGGGGGTGGGGGCCGAGTTCGATCGGCTCAAGGTGTTGTTCGTGGCGCGGGCCGGGGAGCGGTGGGGGTTCGGGGCGGCGTTCTACAACCGCGACGCGGCCGTGTACGTCGGGGCGTTCGGGGCCGAGGGCAAGAGCGCCGAGGAGCTCATCGCCGACCGGTACACCAATACGCAGACCGGGGACCTGTCGGAGTTCAACGCGATCTCGCTCGAGGACGCGACGGTCGCGTTCACGGTGCCGGGCTGCGATGCGCAGGTGGCGGCGGCGAGTGTGGTGCGCACCGACGGTACCGTCGAACACACCTGGGTCGGCGAAGGTGACTTCGCGGTGCTGCCGCGGGCGGATCACCTGTGGCGGGTGGTCTGTGACGGCGTGGTGCGCGAGACCGGGTTCCGTAACCTGGGGCGGACGCGCATGGAGGTCATCCCGGCGGCCGAGCGGGGGACGGCCGACGCCGGTATCGCGGCCGGGGCGTTCGACTCGTGTCCCGTCGTGCCCACGCTCGAGGTGCGCCGGTGGCGGGTGCTGTGGGGCGGGACCCCGCCCGGCGAGCAGCGGCCGGTCGTGGTCGTGCTCGGGATGCTCGACGGCGGGGCCGCGCTGGTGTGCGCGGTGGCCGGGGCCGGCCGGGCGATGATGGCGGCCGATCCGTCCGGTGGGCCCAGGCTCCCGGGCGGTCAGCTGACCACGGCCGTCGCCGCATCCGACGCGCTGGTGACGGTCCGCCTGGCGCACGAGAGCCGGCAGGGGTACTCCGACCGCCTCCTCGTCATCGCCCCGCCCGCCGCCACCACAGTGCGGGTGACCGGCGGGCCGGACGAGCAGGTCGCCCTCACCGGCGGCGTCGGGGTGATCGAGGCGCCGTACCCCGCGAAGCTCGGCCTCGAGGCGCTCGACGCGTCCGGGGCCACGCTCGCCACGGCCGGGGTGGCCGAACCGTCCGGCGCCGATTTCCTGATCGCCGGGGAACCGATCGTGCACAACTGGGACTGACACGACCGGCGAGGTAGAAACGAAGGGTGACCTCCTGGCGCATCCTGCTCGCCGACGACCATCTCGTGGTGCGGGCCGGTCTGCGGGCACTGCTCGCGGCCGATCCGCGGTGCCGGGTCGAGGGCGAGGCGGCCGGGCTCGACGAGCTGCGGACCGTCGCGCACCGGCTGCGGCCCGACCTGATCGTGCTGGACCTCAGCTTCGGCGCCGACAGCGCCCTGGACGTGCTGCCCGAGCTGCTCGCCAACGAGCCGTCGCCGCGGATCGTGGTGCTGACCATGCACGACGACGTGTCGTTCGCCCGCGAGGCGTTCGCGAGCGGCGTGCACGGCTACGTGCTCAAGGAGGCGGCCGCCGACGAGCTGCTGCGGGCGGTCGAGACGGTGATGGCCGGCTCCGTGTACGTCGACACCGAGCTCGGCGCCCGCATGGCCCGCAGCCGCGCGGCGCCGGCCGACGAGCTCAGCCCGCGCGAGCGCGAGGTGCTCGCCCTGCTGGCCGCCGGGCACACCAACGCCGAGATCGCCCAGCGGCTGTCGCTGAGCCTGCGCACCGTCGAGTCGCACCGCGCCGGCCTGCGGGCCCGCCTCGGCACGACGAGCCGGGCCGAGCTGGTCGCGGCGGCGCGGCGCATCGGCCTGCTGCAATGAGCAAGGTCGTGGCGCTCGCCGGGGTCGGCGTGGCGCTGCTGGGCACCGCGATCGTGCTGGAGCTGGGCAACCTCGGCCCGCAGACCGAGCTGTGGTTCGGCGTCGGCGCGGGCGTGACGTTCCTGCTCGCCCTCGCCGTGGTGCCGGCCGCCGAGCCGCGCCGCTTCACCGTGCGGGCCCGCCTGCTGGCCGCGGCCGGCATCGCCGCGCTGATCGCCGTCGCCGCGCTGTGGCAGGGCACGGTCAAGCCCGCGCCGGAGGTCCTGCTGCTGCTCATCCCGGTCGCCCTCCTGTTCGCCACGGCCGGCCTGGCGCTGCGGGAGTCGGCCGTCGAGCAGCGCCGGGCCCGGCTGCGCGAGGCGGGTTCGCGGCTCGACGGCGCCGAGGCCGAGCGCCGCCGCTGGGCCCGCGAGCTGCATGACGAAACGCTGCAAGAACTCGCGGCGGTACAGGTCCTGCTCGCCCCCGGCACGCCCGCCGCCCTGGCCGATGCCCGCGAGATCGTCGGCCGGCAGATCCAGTCCCTGCGGCGGCTGATCGCCCAGATGCGTCCCCTGGCCCTCGACGCGCTGGGCCTGGCCGCGGCGCTGGAGGACCTGGCCCGCCACGCCCGCGACCGCGACGGCGTCGAGGTGGCGGTGGCCGCCCACGGCCTGCCGAGGCTGCCGGCGCCGGCGGAGACCGCGGTGTACCGCATCGTGCAGGAGGCCCTCACCAACGCGGTCCGCCACGCCGGCGCCCGCCACATCCAGGTCGAGGCCGGCCCGCACGGCACCGGCCTGCGGGTCTTGGTCCGCGACGACGGCACCGGCCCGCCCCCGGGCGGCTTCACGGCCGGCCACGGTCTCCTGGGCATCCGCGAGCGCGCGGAGCTGCTGGGCGCCGATCTGTTCGTGGGCGCGAGTGCATCCGGCGGTACCGTCGTCCGCCTCGACTTCCCGAACCAGCTCACCGACGCGGCGCCGCGGGGTGCGGGACCCGGGCCAGCTGCGCCGCGCTGAGCCCGGGTCCACCGGTCCCCCCTTCCCCCGGCGCCGAAGCCGTGGCCGGGCACCGGGCCGCCCCTGGGCGAGCGGGTCGCCATGGGCTGAACACCCGGCCGCCGCCGGCGACGCCGCGACGTGCACCAGGGAACGTGACCGCATCGACAGTCTGCCGGGGTGGGCGCGCGGAGTCCTCGGTACCGGCCCGCACGCCGGTTGCGGGTTTCCCGCAATCAGTGGTGGTGGGCGTAGTCGGGCTGGCGCGGGTCGCCGGGGTGCTCGAACCCGGGCATGAGCCGGACGAGGGCGGCGCAGCGCGCGTCGAGCCAGCGGCCGAAGTGCCGGTCGCGGCCCGCCTGCCCGAGCACGGCCGCGACGGCGTCCCGGCTCTCGGCGAGGGGCCCGGGGTGGCGGTCCCGGTTGCGCTCCCAGTAGTCGCGGACCGCGTCCTCCCCCACGGCGACCTCGGCGGTGACGGCCGCGTAGACGTCGGGCCGGGCGGCGGCGACGGCGGCCGCGACCCCGCCGAGCCGGAGCGCGCGGCCGAGGGCCGGCGGACCGGACGTCTCGACCGGCGGCAGCCCGAGCCGCCGCGCCTCCTGCTCGACGACGGCGGTCGCGGCGAGCACCTGGACGAGCCACCGCCGCAGGTTGCGCCCCTCGGCCGACGACGGGTGCGGCAGCCGCGCCGCGTACGGCCCGTCCCGCATCGCCGCCGCCAACGCCTCGACCGCGGCCACGGTGACCGGCTCCTCGCCCACGTACGCGGCGATCACGACAGCACCGCCACGCCGCTTACGAAGCCGGCCATCACGGCAGCACCGTCACGGTGATGGGCTCGGCGCTCACGAAAGCGGGCGATCACGGCAGCACCGTCACGGTGATGGGCTCGGTGTAGAACAGCCGCCCGGCGCTGGCGATCCGGGCCAGCAGCCACCACGTGCCCGGCGGATGCCCCTCCGGCACCGCCACCGGAAACTCGACGGGAGCGACTCCGGCGTGGACGGACGGCATAGGGGTGAGCTCCCAGGTGTGCCAGGGCCCGATCAGGTGTACCTCGGCGTCGTCCGGCGCCCCGGCCAGCCGCACGACCGCCGACTCACCCCGCCGCAACTCCAGCCGGGCCGGCGAGAGCGATCCGGAGACAGGGTCGGCCTCGTCGGTGCCGACCAGCAGCCGGGCGATGTCGTACACGCCGCTGGGCAGCGCCGCCCGCAGCCGGTGCTCACCGGAGGTCACCCCGGCCGGCGGGGTCACCGTGACCGTGAAGGTGGCATGCCCGCCCGGCTCCAGCTCGTACGGCAGCGACTCGGGCGCCACCGTCCACCCCGCGGGCGCGGTCAGCGCGACCGTGCCCGTCGCACCGTCGGCCACCAGGTCCGACGAGACCGTCACGCCCACCGTCGCCGGCCCGGTCACCACCGTCGCGTCCGGCGTCAGGTGCACCGACAGCGGCATGTTGCCGATCGGCGCCGGACCGGTGTTGTGCAGCCAGTACCGCGCGTAGGCCGGCCCGCGCACCGGCTCGGCGGCCGGCAGCGTCCGGTCGACGTCGAGCAGCACCTGGCCGATCCCGGCACCGTCCAGGCCGAAGTCGTCTGACAGCGGACGCTCCAGCAGATCCACGACCCGCCGCCCGCGCACCGGCACGGGGAGTCCAATGTGGACATCGGACACCGGAGCACCCGACGACTCATAGTACCGCGCCAGCACCGCCGAGACCTCCCCCGGCACCGCCCCCGAGGCGAGCGGATCCCCGGCCGGTTTCAGCGCGGTGAGGACCACAGTGGACGGTGACACGGTGACCAGCCGCTCGGCGACCGGCGGCCCGGCCGGCGCGAGGCGCGCGTGCAGCGGATGGTTCACCGCGTGGCCGGCCGCGACGAGCCGGGCGTCGCGCCAGTCCCCCACCCCGGCCACGATGCTGTAGTCGAAGACGTGCGTCCAGTGCTGCTGCTGGAAGTTGGACCCGTCGGGCGCGGTCCGCCGCGGCGGGTCGATCCACACCCCGGACGGCCACCCGGTGCAGGACCGCACCAGCGACAGGTGCAGCGCCCCGCCGGGATCGACGGCGAACCCCGGCATGCCCCGGTTGACGATCCCCACCGTGTACTCGTCCAGCGCCGGATCGGGGCCGAGCTCGCCCTCGACCGTGATGGTCCCGGTCGCCGCGAGCTCGGCACACACCGCGGGAACCTCGGAGGCGGCGAGCACCAGCACCGGCAGATCCGTCGCCCCGGTGAGATCCGCGTTGGGCGTCCACACCTCGGTCAACGCCCGCGAGGCAGGCACCCAAACCCGGCCGAGGTCCGTACCGGAGGCCGCAGCGATCCGAATCCGCACGTCCGGCAGGTTGGAGTCCACCGCGAGCGACCCGTAGCGCGGCCCGTCCACAGTCGAGCACGTCGCCGTCACCCCGCGCCGGATCAGGGCCAGGGCCAGGTCACGCGCGAGCGGCCCGCCGCCGATGATCTCGGCGACGCCGATAGCGCGACAGGCGGTACCAAAGCGGATCTTGGCGGTTGAGGAGAGCGCGAACCAGTGCTGCGCCGGATTGTCCAGCGTCCACGGGGCCGGCTCGGCGTCCACGTCGATGAGCCCGAAGCCGCGGCCCACCACCGCGTTGCCGACCTCGCTCACCGGCAGCGCGCCCGGGATCGCCGCGGGCCAGCGCACCCGGACGAGCTGGTCGGCGCCGTCGAACGCGTCGAGGCGGGTCTGCGCGTCGAGGCGGGGCACGCCGCGCCACAGGGTCAGCGTCTGCGTGTACCGCGCCGGGCCGACCTCGCCCGTCACCGTCACCCGCTCGCCGAGGGAACTCGCCTCGACGGTCACCGACAGCGCCGGAGCCTGGGCGGACCCCAGCTTCGCCGGACCCTTGGGCAGCAGATGCCACGGCCCCTCGTGCACCTCGGGGTGCGCGGGGTACTCCTCGTAGACCAGCAGCTCGTTCCCCACCCGCCCGGCAGCGAGCAGTTCCCGGCCGTTCCGCAGGTCCACAATGGACGAAACAGCACCACCACGATCCGCGTCCACGCTAACACGGAACGTCTCGTTCGCGATAGTCGAACCGTCCACAGTGGACCACGCCACCGGCGAAGGCACCTCAAACGTCTTGTACCCCACCCCAGGCACGTCCGAGGCCAGGAACGAGACGTCCCCAAGGTGCACGATGTCGGTGCGATCCCACGACGAGGGGTTGAACACCACCACCCTGGGCGGCCCGTCACCCCCAGGCAGCCGCGAAACCAGCGCGGTAAGAGCCGAATCCAGCACCGAGGAAGCGAGATCGTGGGCCTGCCGCCACCCGGTCAGCAGGTCGAGGTACACCTGATCGGACTCGGACCCGGTGATGCCGTCGTGGTGCGCGCCGAAGACGAGCTGCCGCCACGCCATGTCGACCTGCTCGTGCGGGAACGGCGACCCGACAACGAGCCCGGCCAGGGTCGCGACCATCTCGGCGTCGGTGAGCAGCGCCTCCGTGTGCCGCTGGGCCTGCTTGGTGTCGATGAACGAGACGTCCTTGCCGGTGTAGATCGGGTTCATGTCCCGGGTCTGCGGCGAGAACGACCCGGCCTCCGCGCGCACGGCCGCGAAGAACTCGCGCGGCAGCCCGCACACGAAGCGCGGCCAGGTGTAGCGGGCGTTCCAGTCGCGGTGGATGTCGACGACCCACTTCGCCGGCGGGCTGTAGTCGGTGCCCACCGGCAGCAGGATGTTGCGCGTGCGGGCGACCTTCTTCAGCAGGAGGTACAAACGGTAAATGCTTTCCGAAGCGGCCTCGAGGGTCGGCTGCGCGTCGATGTGCCAGCCCGCCGAGTAGTGCGCGGGCATGTAGTGGGTGAGCACGCCGAGCCCGTTCGGGGAGAGCCACTCGAACTCGGCGTCGAACTGCATCGCCGACGGGTCGCCCCAGCCGCGCTCGCCCGGCGTGAACGTGGTCTGCATCGGGCCCCACTGGTGGAACGGGCCGCGCGCCCACGACGAGGAGTCCAGCCCCGCCGCGGCGGCCAGGCCGGGGAAGTTCGGGTCGTGCCCGAACGCGTCGAGCTGCCAGGCGGTGCGCGGGTCGCCGCCGACGATGTCGCGCTGGAAGCCGATGCCGTAGCGGAAGTTGCGGATCGTGGTCTCGGCGAGCGTCAGGTTCGTGTTGGGCTCGTTGTAGGTGCCGCCGACGAGCTCCAGCCGGCCCTCGGCGAGCAGCCGCCGGATGTACGCCCGGTCCTGCGGGCAGGCGTCCCAGTAGGGCTTGAGGTAGTCCAGTTCGGCCAGCACGAACTTGTACTCCGGGTGCAGCCGCGCGGTCTCCAGGTGCAGCCGGACCAGCTCGAAGCCGGTGCGCTGGAAGTCGCCGCGGAACTCGCCGCCGGCCTGGCCCGGCGCGCCCCAGGTGGCGGTGTACGCGGCCTGCGTGGTCCACCACACCGGGTCGTAGTGGAAGTGCGAGACCATCCACACCGTCCAGCCGGGCTCGGCCACGACCAGCTCGCCCCGCCCGGTCTCGCCGCCGGCCGTGACCTCGATCGGGATGACGGTGCCCGGTGGGGCGTCGACGTTCACCGGCACCTCGCCGACCCCCTCCCCCCACACCCCGTCCCCGCGGATCTTCGCCGGGCCCTCGACGTCGAGCACCCGCACGACCTGCCGGTCGCCGATGAACAGCTCGGTGGACTCGATGCGCATGCCGTACCTACCCCTTCACCGCACCGGTGAGGCTGAACGCCCCGCCGAACACCCTCGACAGCACCGAGTACATCAGCACGACCGGTGCCGTGTAGAGGATCGCGAACGCCGCCAGCTGACCGTAGGCGACCTGACCGTAGGTGGAGAAGAACGTGTAGATGGTGACCGAGGCCGGCTGGCTCTCGGGCGCCTGGAGCAGGATGAACGGGACGAAGAAGTTGCCCCACTGCAGGACGAACGTGAACACGAAGACGACCGTCAGGCCGGGGATCATGAGCGGGAGCACGATGCGGTACAGCGACTGCGCCCATCCGGCGCCGTCGGTCCACGCCGCCTCCTCCAGCTCGACCGGGACGCCGTCCATGAAGTTCTTCATCATCCAGATCCCGAACGGCAGCGACGACGCGGTCATGAACAGGATCAGCGCGGGGACCGAGTCGGTGAGCTCGAAGCGGCTGTACAGCGTGTAGACCGGCACCATCACCGCCGTGATCGGCAGGCACGTGGAGAACAGGATGGTGTACATCAGCGCCCGGCCCGAGCGGCTGCGGTGCCGGGACAGCGGGTACGCCGCCAGCACCGCCGCGACCACGGTGAGCAGCGCCGTGCCGCCCGAGATGATGAGCGAGTTGAGCATCGGGATGAACACGGTGTCCGCATTGAGCACATCGGCGAAGTTGCGCGTGGTGAAGTGCCAGTCGATGTGCGCCGAGAGCGCCGCCCCCGGCTGGATCGAGGCGATGAGCAGCCACCCGAACGGCAGCAGGAACAGCACGGCGACGAGCGCGAGCACGGCCCGCGCGGCCGCCTTCACGCCTCCTCCAGCCGGATGACCCGCACGTAGATCAGCGAGAAGATGGCCCCGATGAGCAGCAGGACCAGCGCCATCGCGGTGCCGTAGCCGAGCTTGTAGAACTGGAACGACTCCTGGTACATGTAGATCGGCGTCGTCTGGCTGCGGTCGCCCGGCCCGCCCTTCGTCATCACGTAGATGAGCCCGAAGGACGCCAGGGTCTGCAGGGTGATGAGCATCAGGTTGCTCACGATCGAGCGGCGGATGAGCGGGATCGTCACGTACCGCAGCCGCTGCCACACCGACGCGCCGTCCACCGACGCCGCCTCGTGCAGGTCGGGCGGGACGTCGTCGAGCGCCGCCTGGTACACGAGCATCGAGAAGGCCGTGCCGCGCCACACGTTGGCCAGGATGACCGCGAGCATCGGCGCGGTGTAGAGCCAGTTCTGGTCCGCGCCCAGCGCGTTGAGCGTGCCCTCGCGGTGCAGGAACGAGTACCAGCAGAACCCGGCCACCGTCTCCGGCACCGTCCAGGCGGCCACGACGATGCCGGTGACGATCGCCCGGGTGAACCGCCCGGCGCTCTTGAGCAGCAGCGCGATGAGCAGCCCGAGGGTGTTCTGGCCGATGACCGCCGAGCCGACGACGAAGATCAGGGTCAGCTCGAGGGAGTTCCAGAACTGCTTGTCGTGCCACATCGTGACGAAGTTGTCGGCGCCGACGAAGTTGACCTCGGAGGTGCCGGTGAGGGCCAGGTCGGTGAAGGCGCTGTACACGCTCCACAGCAGCGGCCCCGCGAAGAACACCCCGAGCAGCAGCAGCGCGGGCGCGAGGGCCACCGCCCGCGCCGCCATCGCCCTCATGACTTCGTCGTGACCTTGTCGTCCCCGCCGACCGCGGATCTGACCTGGTCGGCGAAGGTCTTCGCGGCCTGCTCGGGCGGCGCCTGGCCGGTCATCACCGACTCCATCGCGACCTGGATCGCGTCGGAGACGTGCGGGTAGTCCGGGTACGCGGGCCGGAAGTGGGTCACCTTCACCAGGTCGGTGAAGAACTGCAGGGCCGGGTTCGACTGCAGGTACTTCGGGTCCGCCGCCACGTCCGCCCGCTCCGCGATCTGCCCGGCGGCGATGTCGTACGCGAGGGTGTTGTCCTTGTTGAGCATCGTCGTGACGAAGTCGAACGAGGCCTTCTTGTCCTTGGCGTGCGCCCCGACCGAGAGCACCCAGCCGCCGGACATGCTGGTCGTGCCGGGCGCGTCGCCGTGCTGGGTGGGCATCGCGGCCTCGCCGAGCACCGTGCTCCACTGCGGCCACGGCTTGCTGCCGGAGTCGAGCCAGGTGCTGGACAGCCACGAGCCGTCGAGGTTGATCGCGAGCTTGCCGGTCGGCAGCAGCTCGGTGGAGACCCGGGTGCCCCAGTTCGGGTCGAGCGCGTCCTGCGGCTCGGGGGCGAGCTTCTCACCGAAGATGGTCTTGATGAAGCCGAGCGAGTCGTTGAAGCCGGGGCTGCCGACGATCCACTTCTTGGCGCTGTCGTCGTACAGGGTGTCCTTCGTGCCGTACAGCAGCATCTCGAAGCCCTGCATGGTCGAGCCCTCGCCGGCGCCCTTGCCGGAGTAGACGTTCAGCGGCGTCACGCCGGGCAGCTTCTGCTTGAGCGTGCGGGCCGCGGCGAGGATGTCGTCCCAGCTCTTGGGCTGCCACGGTACGGGCAGTCCGGCCTGCTTGAAGAGATCCTTGTTGTAGTACAGGGCGCGGGTGTCGGTGCCCATCGGCACGCCGTAGGTCCTGCCGTCCTGCGCCTTGGCCGCGCTCTTGGCGGCGTCGCTGAACTGGCTCCAGTCGGACCAGCCGGACAGGTACTCGTCCAGCGGCGCCAGGAAGCCGGCCTGGATGTCGGTGTTGACCAGGAACGTGTCCTCGTACAGCACGTCGGGCGCGGTCTTCGGGGAGCGGTTCATCAGCGAGAGCTTGGTGTAGTAGTCGTTCTCGGAGGCCTCGATCGGCAGCAGCTTCACGGTGTAGCCCGGGTGGGCCGCCTCGTACTCGCCCTTGACCCGCTTGAGCTGGTCGTCGAGCTGGATGAAGGCGCCGAACTTCTGATAGGCGACGGTGATCGTCTTCGCGTCGTCCCCGCTCGACGCGCCGCATCCGGCGGCCGAGAGCAGCAGCGCGGCCAGAGCAACAACGGCGATGTTTTTGCGCATGGTGCACCTCCCCAGGTGGCGGACCTGGTTTCAGAGATCAACGTCTATGAGAACGTTTTCAGAAAACGTAATCATGTACGGTACGCAAGTCAAGAGAGGGGTCTCGATGTCCGGGCGCCGCCCCACGATGCACGACGTCGCGCGCGCGGCAGGCGTGAGCGTCGCGACGGTCTCGCGGGTGGTCAACCACGAGCGGTACATCCGGCCGGAGACGAAGGCCGCCGTCGAGGAGGCCATCGCCGCGCTCGGGTTCCGGCGCAACGAGTCGGCCCGCACCCTGCGCCCGGGGCAGAACACCCACACGGTGGCGCTGGTCATCGAGGACGTGGCCAACCCGTTCTGGTCCGGCATCACCCGCGGCGCCGAGGACGTCGCGCGGCGGCACCGGCACATGCTCGTCGTGGGCAGCACCCGGCAGAGCTTCGAGCTCGAGCGGGAGCTGCTGCACGACCTGGTCCTGCGGCGCCGCGTCGACGGGCTGCTCGTGGTGCCGACCGCGCACTCGCAGCGCTCCCTGCACACCGAGCTCGCGGGGTGGGCCCCGATGGTCTTCATCGACCGCACGCCCGGGCGCGTCGCGGCCGACTCGGTCGTGCTGGACAACCACGGCGGCGCCCGCGAGGCAGTGTCGCAACTGCTCCGTCTCGGGTACCGCCGGATCGCCTACATCGGCGGCGACCCCTCGGTCGGCACCGGGGCGCGCCGGCTGGCCGGATATCGCCAGGCGCTCAAGTCCGCGGGTGTGCCGGGCGACCCGGCCCTCGTGCACGTCGGCGTGCACACGGTCGAGGTGGCCCACGCGACCACCCTGGACCTGCTGCGCGGCCCGGCGGCGGCCGACGCGGTGTTCGCCGACAACAACCGGATGGCAGTGGGCGTCCTGCACGCCGTGCGGGCGCACGGCGGCGGCGCCGGGGTGGCCGCGTTCGACGACCTGGAGCTGGCCGATCTGCTGCCGGCCCCGGTCACGCTCGTCACCTACGACGCGGCGGCTTTGGGAGCGCAGGCGGCGGAGCTGCTGTTCGCGCGGATCGGCGGCGAGTCCGGGCCGCCGCGGCGGGTCGTCCTGCCGACCACGGTCGTCACCCGCGGCGGCCCGGCCTGATGTAGATAATCTTCCATACGTCTATGTAGACTTGCCAAGCCCTCAACAAAAGCGCGCCACAGAGCGGTGGCGGGCTGTGCCGTGCCCGCACACCGAAGGGACATCGTGGCAATGAGCGAAGACCGAGTGCAAGTGTGTGCTCATCGGAGGGCCGTTCTGGCCGGTATCGGGGGGCTCTCCGCGGGCGCCCTGCTGGCCGCCTGTGGCGATTCGGACGCCACCGCCAGTCAGCCGGCCGCCGAGGCTCCCGCCGCCGCACCTTCCGCCGCCTCATCCGGCGCGCCGGGGCCCGTGGCCGACACCTCCGAGGTGCCCGTGGGCGGTGGGATCGTGGCCAACGGCGTGCTCGTCGTGCAGCCGACCAGTGGAACTTTCAAGCTGTTCGACGCCGCCTGCCCGCACAAGGGCGTGCTGGTGAAGCCGCCGCAGGACGGCGTGGCGGTCTGCCCGGCCCACGCGTCGAAGTTCAACATCACCGACGGTTCGAAGATCACCGGGCCGACGCCGACCGGCCTGAAGGAGCTCAAGTCCGAAGTGGACGGCACCAAGATCATGCGCCTCGAGTAGGGAGTAGGGTCGGCTTCCGTTGACCATGGCTTGATCACTTACTTATGCTCTGAGCCGTGAAAGCCAAGGCGATGCGGGAGCCGACCTTCCTCATCCTCACCGCGCTCGCTGACGCGCCCCGGCACGGCTACGGCATCCTGCACGAGGTGTCGCAGCTGTCCGGCGGGCGCGTCAGCCTGCTCACCGGGACGCTGTACACCGCGCTGGACCGGCTCAGCGCCGAGGGGCTGGTCGAGCAGGACCGGGAGGAGATCGTGGACGGCCGGGCCCGCCGCTACTACCGCCTCACCGGCGCGGGCCTGACCGCCCTGACCGCCGAGACGGCCCGGCTGCGCGAGCTCACCGCGGCGGCCGAGGACCGGCTGCGGCTGGCCCACCGCCCGAGGACGGCGTGATGTCGAGGGGGCACGGGGGGTACACCCGAATCCTGCGCGTCTATCCGCGGGACTATCCGCGCGACGAACTGCTCGGCACGCTCCTCGCCGCCGCGCCCGGGCGCACCGGGCCGACCGCGCGGGAGGCCGCCAACCTGCTCCGGCACGGCCTGCGGGCCAGGCTCGGCCGCCCGGGCAGCCGGACCGTCGTGTTCTGGGCGCTCGCGACGGCCCTGATCGGCGGATTGTTCGGCGCCGCGTTCGCCGCCCGGGCCGGCTGGGAGACCGTCGCGCCGCTGCCCGGCCCCGCGCAGACCCGGGCGATGGCCGTCGTGGCCGCACCCGGCGCGCGCTGGGGCGATGCGTCCAGGCCGCCCGCCGCGGCGTTCCTCATCTACGGCTCGCCGCTGAGCGTGCACTCCCTGCGCGACCTGCTGCTCGGCGACGGCGGCGAGTACACCCAGGCGACCACCGGCACGTGGGCCCCCGGACCGGGCGCCGACCCGGCCGGCGCGCTCGCCGCGGCGTCGGACAACCTGGAGGCCGCGGGCTGGACGGTGTACCCCGCGTTCGACGACGGCGCCGGCGGGGGCACGCTGGTGGCCCGGCGCGGGAGCCTGGTGCTCACCCTGGAGGCGTACGGTCAGTCCACAGCGGACACCACGTTCCTCTCCGCCGGGTTCCAGCGCACCACCCCGGCCGCCGTCTGGCCGTGCGGCATCGCGGGCGGGCTGCTCGCCGGGCTGGCGGCGTTCCTGGTGTTCGGCTGGGCGAGCCGGCGCACGGACGCCGAGGAGCACCCGGCGCGCGGGTCGGTGAAGGCGTGCTTCGGGCTGGCGCTGTTCCTGTGGTGGGCGCCGACGCTGTTCGCGTTCCCGCTCATGGTCGAGCACCACCTGGAGATGCCGCACCCGTCGTGGCACCCGATGTGGGAGTGGTTCGGGCAGCCGACGTTCTCGCTGTTCTTCGTGGTCGGCGGCGGGCTCGGGCTGCTGGCGCTGGCGCTGGCCGCGCTGCCCCGCCGCTATCCGCGCGCCGCGACCCGGCCGGCGGAGGCCTGACCCAGCGTCGTCAGCTCATCGGCGGGGGCGGGGCGGCCGTAGAGGTACCCCTGCGCGAACTGATAGCCGAGGTCGCGCAGGGCGGCCGCCTGCTCCTCGGTCTCCACGCCCTCCGCGACCGCGCGCAGCCGCAGCCCGTCGGCGATGCCGATCAGCGCCTCGGCGATGACCGACCGGGCGCCGGCCTCGGTCACGTTGTCCACAAAGGACTTGTCCACCTTGAGCACGTCGACCGGGCACGTGCGCAGCAGCCCGAGCGACGAGTGCCCGGTGCCGAAGTCATCCAGCGCCACTTGTACGCCCAGTCGCTTCACCTCGTGCAGCTCGTCCAGCGCGGACCCGCCGTCGAAGACCGCCGTCTCCGTCACCTCGACCATCAGGCACCCCGGCGGCAGCCCCGCCGCCCGCAGCTCGTCGCGCACCCGCCCGGCGAACCCGGACTCGCGCAACTGGCGGGGTGAGACGTTGACGGAGACGTACCGCAGCGCGTCCGGCCCGAGCTCCCGCCGCCACCGCGCCGCCTGCCGGCACGCCTCGGCCAGCACCCACTGCCCGACCGGCACGATGAGCCCGGTCCGCTCGGCCGCCGGAATGAACAGGTCGGGCCGGATCATCCCGCGCTCCGGGTGCTGCCAGCGCACGAGGGCCTCGACGCCGACGGGGGTACCGTCGCCGAGCCGCACGATCGGCTGGTAGAACACCCGCAGCTGCCCGGTGTCGAGCGCGACCCGCAGCTCCGCCGCGATCCGGGCCTGCTCGGCGCCGCGCTGGTCCATCGCCTGGTCGTACGCGACCTGGCGGCCCTTGCCCTGCACCTTGGCCGCGTACATGCCGACGTCCGCGCGCCGGATCAGCTCCTCGGCGCCGACGTCGTGGTCCCCGACCGCCACGCCGACGCTCGCCTCGACGACGAGCGCGTGCCCGGCGGCATCGAGCGGCCGGCGCAGCTCGGCGGCCACGGCCCCCAGGAACAGCAGGGCGGAGGGCTCGTCGAAGGCCGGAAACACCAGCGCGTACTCGTCCCCGCCGAGCCGCGCCACCAGCCGCACCTCGACCGGCTGATCGCCCATGAGCTCGTCCAGCCGGACCGCGACGGCCCGCAGCAGCGCATCCCCGGTGGCATGCCCGAGATCGTCGTTGATGGCCTTGAAGTCGTCGATGTCCACCAGCGCGACGGCCACCCGCCGCCCGCGCGCGAGCACCCCGGCGATGTGCTGGGTCAGCAGCCGCCGATTGGCCAGGTCGGTCAGCGAGTCGTGCCCGGCCTGCCAGGCCAGCGACCGGACCAGCCCGGCGTTGTCGCGCAGCGCGGTCACCTGACGGGCGGCGACAAGCAGGACCAGGATGACGGTACCGACGGCAACCCCGAGAATGTCCGCCCCCCGCATGGCGGCGTCGGCCAGCAGCAGCACACAGGTCGCGAACACGGCCGCATACGACACGAACCCCGGCCGCTCCCGCCGAGCCGGAACCAGCGGCGCCACCCGGGCCGCCCGCCGCTGCCGATCGGCCGCGACACAGAGCACGAGACAGGTGACGGGCAGGATGACCGGCGTCCCGTTGAGGTACGGCCGGGAGGCCAGCAACGGCGCCAGCGCCCCGCCGAGCGCCCCGACGGCCCCGGCCGAGGCGAGCAGGTACAGCGCCCGCCGGTCCAACGGCCCGGTGCCGGTGAACGCGATCTTCACGAACGCGAACACGACCACGGCCCCGCACGCCAGCAGCGCCAGGATCGACCGCGCCCCGGACGCGTTGTCGCCCGACCAGGTGCGCCAGTCGCTGAGCAGGAAATGCCAGCAGAACGTCAGCACGGTCACGAGGACGGTCGCCGAGTCGAGCCCGAAGCGCAGCCACTCCCCCCGGCTGCGCCGGGTCCCGGGGATGCGCAACAGCGCCCACAGCAACACCGCCAGCCCGGCCACGTAGATGCCGGAGGTGAGCGCCCCGACGTGCCCGGGCCGGGCGATCCCCCGCAGCATGTCGACCCCGTTGCTGACCGCGCCCAGCCCGATGAGCGCCATGCCGAGCGCGACATGCCGCCAGAACCGCGCCGCCCCGGCCGCCATCCCACCCGCGCCGGCGGCCTTGAGACACGCCCTGACCGCCAGCCCGACCACGAACGGCACGGCAACCCAGCTGACCACGGCCGGCGTCGGATGCAACAGCCCGACCCCGAACCACACCTCGGCGAGCAGCGCAACCACCGCGGCCGCGACGAGCAGCCGCGTCGGACGCCAGGTCGCCACCGTCTCCACGCCGCCGAGATCGGCATCCGCGCGCCGTTCATGAACATTCCGGCCGCGGCGGCCCCGGATCGGCGTACCGTCAATCACGCCGCAAGCAGCGCAACCGCCTCCGTCTCGACCCGGCGGGCGGCATCGACCCCGTCGGCGAGCGCGTCGAACAGCTCCCGCCGCTCGGCCTCGCCGAGCTCGACGCCCACCGCGGCCGGCCCCTCCTCGCGAATGCCGCACAGCCGCGCCAGGAGCTGCCGTTCCACGCCCTCGCCGAAGTCCTCCCCGAGCGCACCGGCGGCAAGCGCGGCGACGCCCGACCAGTGCCGCCCCGCCTCCCGGTACAGCTCGGCCGCCTCGGCCCACCGCCCGATCCCGGCCAGTTCGGCCGCCTCGACGAGGAAGTCGGCATACAGCGGCCGGGTGCCGCCGGGCGCCGTGTCCCGCAGCTCCAGACACTCGTACAGCCGCCGCATCCCGAACGCCAGCGCCTCGGGTGCGGCAAACCGCCGCGCGAACCCGCCCTTGGTCCGCGCGTCCCGCAGCTGACCCGCGAGCCGCTCCATCCCGGACAGCCCGAAGTTGACGTCGAACGCGTTGCCGAGCACCGGCCCCGTGAGGTGCCCGGCCGTCACCGCGACGGCGTCCTTGACGGCGCCGACGAGCCCGCCGCCCGACGTGCCCGCGCCGCGGAGGACGATCCGGTGGTGCCGGCCCTTGCGATGGGCCGCCCAGGCGCTCGCGAAGGCCTCCAGCGAGATCTCGTGCGGCACGACGGCCTCGTCCTCGACCAGCAGCACCCCCTCGCGCTCCGCCACGACGACCACCCCGTGCGGGTCGGTGTCCAGGTAGGGCTCGGAGGCCCGCCACGGCAGCCGGGTGGCGGACACGACGCAGTAAACCGGTTTTCCGGCCCGCAGTGCCGCCCGGAGCGCCGCCATCGCGGGCTGGGCCGCGCCGTGCTCCTCCTCGTAGCCGATCCCGAGCCGGGTGAGCGCGGACGGCACCCAGGGGTCGGGATGGTGCTGCGCGACGATGGTCAGGATGGGCGGCAGTCCCCGGTACTCGAACACCGCCGCCATGAACCCGATCCCGCCCCCGAGGCCGCACGCCATGGCCTCGCTCAGCTGGATCCCCTCGCGGCTCAACAGGTGCCGCAGCAGCGTGCTCGGCTGGTGCTGCCCACCCCCGAATGCAGATGAAGTCTCGGCTGCCACCGTTTCGGCTGCCGTCGCCCGGGCGGCGGCAGCCAGGACGTGGCGGCGCGCGGTCGTATAGGACTCGCCGGTCCGCGCGGCCCGTTCGCGGACACGGCGCTTCAGCTGCTTGTGATCGGTCATCGAACGTTCCCCACTCCGGACGCCCACCACCCGCTGCCCACGCGGCGGACGGCGGCGACCGTCATGAGTCGTCTGCGACATGCGGGTCGCGATGACAAGAGGTCACCTTCTCCTCCGCGGGGCCGGCGGGCGTGGGCCACCGGTCTGGAGGTATGGCGTGCGACTGACGCCTGCACCGAAAACCCTACTCCCCCACCCACCCCACGCGCACCGTTCGGCCGGGCCCGAACGATCCCGCCCGTACGGTCGCCGGCATGGACCTGATCGACGAGGCCGTAGCCGAAGTCCTCGACCGCGCCGGGCGCTGGCTCGCCTGGGACGGCACCCCCACGCTGTACGACAACAACGCCTGGACCCCCCACAAGGCCCTCCGCCGCGTCACCGACCACCTCATCGACCACCTGGCCGAGATCGAATGCCGCCTCGCCGGCCTCGAGACCATCCCCGACCACTGGCACGGCCGCACCGTGACCACCCACGCCGACTGCGCCCGCTTCACCGAGACCGACCTCGACGAGGCCAGAAGCCGCCTCACCAGGCTCGCCATCTCCTACCGGGCCCGGCTCGCCACCGTCGAACCCGCCCAACTCGACGCAAGGCCCGACGAAGCGACCTGGTCGCTGCGCGAGGTGGTCGAGCACGTCGCCGGGGTCACGTACTACGCCCGAGCGATCGATGGCGGCCGCGACGCCCCTCGGTGAAAATGGCCGCAACGGCGACCGTGGGAGGATCCGTTGGGCTACCTGGACCCGCAGACCGAGGGCCCGCAGCGCCCGAGCGAGGAACGCCTGGCCGAGCCGGACGCCGGCGTCCTGTACCTGCGCTCGTACCTCCTCATGCGCGCCGTCATCGGCTTCATCGGCCTCGCGCTGCCCTTCGCCCTCGTCCTCGGCGACCTGGCGCTGGAGGGCGGCAAGCCGAGGGGGTCGCTCAGCGAGTACTTCTACACCGGCATGCGCGATGTCTTCGTCGGCGCGCTGTGCGTCACCGGGCTGTTCCTGCTGACGTACAAGGCGTTCGAGCACAACCTCGACAACCTGCTCAGCAACGTGGCCGGGGTCGCCGCGCTCGGGGTCGCGCTGTTCTGCACCGACCGGACCGCGGGGGCGGCGATCGCGCTCACCCCGCTGCAGGAGAAGCTGGGCGAGATTCCGGTCGCCATCGTGCACTACACCTGCGCGGCCGTGTTCATCGTGTGCCTCGGGATCATCAGCCTGTACTTCGGCATCCGCGAGGGCAACCGCACCGAACTGCTCGGCCGGCGCTCCCCCACGTTCTGGCGCCGCTTCCACTTCACCTGCGCGGCCGTGATCGGGGTGGCCGTCGTGTTCATCGCGGTCACCGAAATCACCGGCTGGCTCGACGCCTACAACCTGCTGATCGGCGAAACCCTGGCCATCCTCGGCTTCGGCGCGTCGTGGCTGATGAAGGGACTCGAACTCCGGGTCCTTCTCGGGAGCCGCTAGGTTTGTAGCCATGGTGACGGCCAAACCGGCCGCCGGCGGCGGTCGCTGGGTGGAGATCTCGCCCGAGCGCCTGCGGGGCTGGCTCGACGGCTTCTACGGACGCCACCAGGGCGCCGACGAGGCCGGCCTGGTGCTGACCGGCACGAACAACGGCGACAAGGCGACCCTGCACCCACCGCCCGGCCTCGACGCCGCCGAGGACGTCGACGCCCTGCTGACCGGCCTGCGGCAACCACCCCGCATCGGGCTGCTCCTGGCCCGCAAGGGCGCGACGGCCGTGGGCATTGCCGACGGTACCGACATCGCCGCCTCCAAGGTGGAGCGCTTCCACGTGCACGGGCGCACGGCCGCGGGCGGATGGTCGCAGCAGCGCTATGCACGGCGGCGGGACAACCAGTCCGACGCCGTCGCCCAGAAGTCCGCCGACATCGCCGAGCGCGTGCTGCTGCCCGAGGTGGCGACCCTGCACGCCCTGGTCTGCGGCGGCGACCGCGGCCTCGTCGACGCGATCCTGGCCGACCGGCGCCTCGCCGCCCTCGCCGCGCTGCGCCACCCGCGCCTGCTGGAGGTCGCCGAGCCGCGGCTGACCGTCCTGGAGGAGGCCGCGGTCACCGCGCGCAAGGTGCGCATCCACCTCGTGCCATGAAAAAGCGGGCCGCCCCGAAGGACGGCCCGCTCCGGCAAGCGACTTACGGGTAGTTGATCACGTTGGACGGCGAGACGTTGGACGCCTGCGCCGGTGCCCCCGTGTCGTTGATGACGTGGGTGATGGAGCCCTTGCCCAGCGACACCGTCAGGATGTTGTGGAACTTGACGTTGGCGTTCACCGGCGCCTCGTACGAGTGGTACGCGGCGATCGACGAGTCGGTGGTGAACACGCAGTAGCTGCCCATGCCCCACGCCTCGTGCGAGGTGACCGTGTTGGCGACCTTGTAGGCGGCGTAGCCGGTGATCCCGTCGTGGGACCAGGCGGCGGCCGACGGCGGGTCGTACGGCAGCTCGTTCTGGAAGAAGATGGTCTTGCCGCCGTTGCCGTTCCAGATCACGTTGTACTTCTCGAAGTGCTCGACGAACAGCCCGTACGCGGTCACGTTCTGGCCGTTGACGATCAGACCGGTGTCGGAGGGGTTGGACGTCCAGCCGGCCCCGTCGCCGTGGTCGGCGCGCCACGACCAGATGTGGTCGATGATGGTGTTGTTGTTGTTGACCACCATGGCGTTGGTGACCTTCGCCGCCCCGGCGCCGCCGACGCGCAGGAACACGTCGGAGATCACGTTCGGGGCGCCCGCGTGGTTGCCGGAGGCACCGTTCGGGCCGACCTGCAGCAGGGCCGGGGAGTTGGTCGGGCCCGCGTCGAACAGCAGCGACGCGATCTTCACGCCGTCGACGTCACCGACGGCCATCGGCAGCGCGCCGTTGTCGGCCACGATCGTGGCGTACCCGAGGCCGAGGACCACGGTGTTGGCGCGGTTGATGTTCACCGTGGAGTTCAGGTGGTACACACCCGGGGTGAACAGCAGGTTCAGGCCCTGCGCGACCGCCTGGTTCAGCGTCGCCGCGCTCACGCCCGGCTTCGCCACGTAGAACTGGTTGATCGACAGCGACGTGCCCGGGGTCTGACCGTTGATCCAGGTCGCGCCCGAGGAGTTCGTGCGCAGCGACGGCACGAACACGCGGTACGCGCCCGACGCGTCGGCGTACAGGTACGGCTTCTCCTGCGTCACCGGCGAGGTGGCCAGCGTGGTGTACGGCGGGTTCGGGAAGCTGTTCGCCGGAGCGCCCTGCACGCCGGAGAACACCATGTTCCACACGGAGCCGTTCCAGCTGCCGATGGTGGAGTCACGGGTGAACCACTGCTGCTGCGAGCAGGGGTTGATGTTGCCGCTGACCCGCGAGTCGGCGATGTAGCCGCCGGACGCCCAGCCACAGTTCGGGCTGGCGAGGGTCATGCCGCCGTGGATGTCCATGCGGCGGAACGGCGCGGCCTGCGCGACGGCCCAGCGGTCGACGCCGGAGACCGGGTAGACCGACAGGTTCTCGGCCGAGCGCCAGAAGTTCTGCGTCGCGTTGCCCTGGAACCAGCCCGCGTCGACGGTGATGTCGCCGTGGATCTGCACGTCCTGCGGGTTCTGGCCCAGGCCGTTGATCGAGGTGTAGAAGCCGATCTGGGCGTTCAGGCCGCTGTAGGAGCCCGGCTTGAACAGGAACTGGTACCGCTGGGTGCCGAACTGGTTGGTCTCCTGCTGGGTGAAGATCTGGTCCAGCTTGGCCTGGATGGTGGCGGAGGACTGGCTCGGGTCGAACACGATGACGTTCGAGCCCAGGTCGCCGCCGCCCGGCAGGGTGCCGGTCGGGGTGGGGGTGGGGCTGGTGGGCGGCGTCGGCGACGAGGTCGTCGGGGTGGTGCCGCCGGTGTTCACGATGAACTCCCAGGCCGAGTACCCGTAGCCGGTGCCGCGCGCGGTGCCGTACAGGCGGATCCAGCGGCCGGAGCCGCTCAGCCCGCTGAGCACCTGGTTGCCGCCGGTGCCACCGGTGACCGTCTTGATGGTCGTCCAGTTGGCGTTGTCGGTCGAGGTCTGGATCTGGAAGTCCTTGCCGTAGGCGGCTTCCCAGTTGATCGTGACCTGGCAGATCGACTGCACGGAGCCGAGGTCGACGCGCAGCCACTGCGGGTCGCTCGCGGCGCTGGACCAGCGGGTGCCGCCGTTGCCGTCGACCGCCGAGGAGGCCGGAGTGCCGGCGTTCTCGGTGCTGGACGCGTCGGCCGTCTTGCCCAGCGCGGCGTTGGTGGCCGTGTTGCACGGCCCGCCGGTCGGGTTGGTTCCGGTGTAGGAGCCGAAGACCTGCATCTCGTACAGCGAGTAGCCGTAGCCCGTCGCGCGGACCGTGCCGTACATCCGCACGTAGCGGCCGCTGCCGGTCACGGAGAGCGTCTGCGTGCCGCCGGTGCCCGTCGTGGTCGAGTAGACGTTCGTCCACGTGTTGCCGTCGGGCGAGGTCTGGATCTGGAAGGACTTGCCGTAGGCGGCCTCCCAGAACAGCTTGACCTGCGAGATCGTGGCGTTCTGGCCCAGGTCGACCCGGATCCACTGCGGGTCGGCGAAGGCGCTGGCCCAGCGGGTGGCGGTGGTGTTGCCGTCGAACGCGGCGGACGCGGGGGTGCCGCCGTTCTCGTCGGACGACGACAGGGCCGGCTTGCCCTGCGAGATGAGGGTGTCGGCGGCCGAGGCGGTCAGGGTGGTGGTGATCGCGTACGTCGCCAGCACCACGAGCGTGGCGGCGGCGGCGATGATCAGATTTCGGCGGCGGCGGTTCGCCGTTGGCGGTGCGGCGGTGTGCATCACTGCTCCTGTGTCAGGGCATGGCGGCAGCCGGACGGCCCACCGCGGGGGTGCGGCGGACGTGGCGCTTGTGTTCCGGCTGACGGGGTGTCAGGCTCACCAGACCGGGAACGGGCGGCCCGGGAACCGGGGTGGGGTTCGGAGAGCGCTCTCCAAGGACGAGGGTTATCCGTAGCAGCCCCGCTGTCAAGAGGGCTGCGGTTCCGGAACTGAAAATCTAGAGAGCGCTCTCTAGGAGTGAGCCCTCGGATCGAACCCTGTAATCGATCCCGGCCTCCCGCACGAATGCGGCCACGGCCTCGGTGAATGCAACCGATCGGGTGCCTTCGATCCCGAGGAATGCCGGATCGACGATGAGCGCCGTGAAGGGAAGAGCCGAGAGCAGATCCATCCGTACCGTGCCCGTGCCCGTCTGATCCAGCGCCAGCCCGAACCCGGCCGACCGCAGCTCCCCCATGGCCCGCCCGACCGCCCCGTCGCCGGCCAGCTGCGCGGCCGGAAGCGCCAGCGTCAGGCCCTCGGGCCGCAGCCCCGCCTCGGCGAGCAACGCCCCCAGCTCGGCCGCGAAGCCCGGCGACACCAGCGCGGCCCGCCCGACCTCCAGCGTGAACGGCGGCCGGGCCTCGGCGATCGCCCGCCGCAGATCGGCCAGACGCGACTGCGGGGTCATGAGCAAACCGCTCAGATCCGGCGTGTACCGCGCGTGCGTGCCCTTCCCCCGCCGCTTCGCCGCGTACATCGCGATGTCGGCGTGGCGCAGCAGGTCCTGAGCCCCGTCGTCGCCGTCGCGGGCCGCGACCCCGACGCTCGCCGTCACGGTGAGCACATGGCCGTGGGTGTGCACCGGCGGCGCGAGCTCGGCCAGGATGCGCTCGGCCACGGCGTCCAGCTCCGCGTCTGCTGGATCGTCGACCGTATCGGCGTCCAGCACCAGGACCGCGAACTCGTCGCCGCCCAGCCGCGCCACCAGGTCGCTCGGGCGGACCGCGGCCCGCAGCCGGCGCCCGACCTCGATCAGCAGCCCGTCGCCGACCGGGTGGCCGAGCGTGTCGTTGACCGCCTTGAAGTCGTCCAGGTCGACCAGGATGGCCGCGGTCGCGTGCTCGAGGCGCTCGTTGAACAGCGCGCGGTTCGGCAGCCCGGTGAGCGCGTCGTGGGTGGCCTGCTCGTGCAGGAGCCGCTGGTGCTCGCGCAGCGACCGCAGCAGCCCGTCGTTGTCCCGGAAGGCGAGCAGCTGCCGCGCGACGACGGCGCCGGTGGCCACCACCGCCCCGACCAGCACCGGCAGGCTTCCGGTGCCGTTGACCGCCACGGCCACCAGCAGCAGGTTGACCGCGGCGACGGCCAGGTAGGGCAGGACCGAGTACGGCCGCCGCCGGTCGACCGTCACCGCCTGCGCACGCCCGGCCCGGCGCGCCTGCAGGATGCCCGCTACCGCGACCATGAGCGCCTCGCACATGGTGACGAGGTCCGACAGGCCGGCGAGACGGGGACTGGGCAGGACCGGTACCAACGCGGAACCGACGGAACCGATCAGGACCACCAGGGCGAGGGCGCGAAGGGCGGCGCCGTCGACCGCGGCCGTCCCGGCGAGGATCAGCTTGACCACCGCCAGCACGGCGAGCAGGCACAGCAGGCACAGGACGAGCAGCCCGAGGACCTCCGGCAGGGGCGCGTCGGCGATCGGGCGCACCACGAAGTGCCACAGGAACGTCGCCGAGCACACCAGCACCGTGAACGCGTCGAGTCCCAGCCGCAGCCAGTCGCCACGCCCGCGGACCCGGGTCGGCAGCCGCAGCAGGGCCCAGAGCACCAGCAGCAGCGCCACGGCGAGCAGGCCGACGGCGGCGTAGAGCAGCGGGCCGGACCGGCGCCCGCCGAGACTCGCCTCGGTGAACGGCCCGGTCGACGGCGCGATGAGCAGCGAGGCGATCGCGAGGTGCCGCCAGAACCGTCGCCCGGCCGGACCGAGCCCGGGCGTCTCGGCCGCGACCAGCAGGTACACCCCGCCGATGGCGATCCCGATCGCGCCCGGCAGCCAGCCCAGGAACAGCGGAGCATCGAACCCGGCGAGCCGCACGAGGGCCCAGCCGGCGGCGATGGCGAACAGGGGCGAGTACACGGCGAGCAGCCGGTTGGTCTTCACCGCCCGTCATCACCGCCTTCGCCCCGGCCGGCGCAGTTCCGGCCGCCATACCTTCGGCCGACCCAGTGCCGAGATGAGCGGTATCACCACCCCATCGCGGGCGGTGCGGACAGGGTAGCGCCCGGTGCGCGACGCGATCCAGTATGCCGGAAAAGTGGATCATTACTCAGTTTGCCGCCGGGACGGCCGATAGCGCGGGCATGACCGGTGTGTTCGGGCCCCCGAGAGCGCTCGATGGGCGGATCCGCTGGTTGTTCCTCGTCTTCGGGGTGTTCTGCCTGGTCCTGGTCCTGCCCCGGGCCTACACCGGCGAGACCGCCACCCCGCCCGCCCGCATCGCCGCCGCCGTGGCCGCGGTGGCCCTCGGCGCGTGGTGGCTGCACCGGTACCCGCGGGAGAGCTTCCCGGCCTGGTCCGTCCTCCCCGAGGCGGCCGCCCTCGCGGTCATCGGACTCGGCCTGCACGACTGGACCAGCACGCTGGGCCTGGGCTGCGTCTGCGTCGCGTACCGCGGGCTCTACGGCCCGTGGCGGCACGTCCTCGCCTACACCCTGGCGACCCTGGCCACGGTGACGGGCACGGTCGCCCTGACGGAGCCGGCCAAGGTGGGGGCGATGCTGTTGCAGGCACCGGGGGTACCGGCGCTGGCGCTTTTCACTGCCGTGATCGCCGAAACCACCCGTCGCCAGGAGCGCGCCAACGCGCGGGAGCGGGTGTTCGCCCGCCTCGGCGCGTCGCTGGGCACCACCGCCGACGCGCGCATCGTGGGCCGGCACACCGTCGAGGCGGCCGTCGGACTCCTGACCGGCGCACCGGGCGCCTGGGCGGCGACCCTGGACCCCGACGAGCAGATCACGGCCGTGGCGGGCCCGGCTCCCGCGACCCTCTTCGCCGGCGCGCCGGGTGCGCGCTCGGAGGGCTTCGCGCTGCAGGTCGCGAACGTCCCGTACGGCACCCTGCTGGCCGGCGCCGACCGCGGCCTGCCGGCCGAGGCCCGCCCGGCCCTGGAGTCTCTGGCCGCCCAGTCCGCCCTGGGCCTGGCCAACGCCGAGCGCGCGGCGGCCCTGCACCACCAGTCCTTCCACGACGCCCTGACCGGGCTCGCGAACCGGCAGCTGCTGCGCGAGCACCTGACCCGAGCGATCGCCCGCGCCCGCCGCGGCAGCCCGGTCGCCGTCGTGCTGATCGACGTGGACGGCTTCCGCAAGGTCAACGACACGTACGGCCACGCCACCGGCGACCAGCTCCTGGCCGCCGTGGCCCAGCGCATCCGCGACGCCATCCGCGGCGCCGACGTGGCCGCGCGCCTGGGCGGCGACGAGTTCGCGGTCATCCTGGACGGCATGGGCACGGCCGCGGACGCGATCCACGTGGCCGCCCGCCTGTCGGCCGCGATCCGCGCGCCGCTGCAGGTCGCCGGCGTGGACCTGACCCCGAGCGCAGGCGTCGGCGTGGCGTGCTGGCGCAACCACGCCGAGATCGACCAGCTCCTGCACGACGCGGACGCGGCCATGCACGCGGCGAAGCAGGCGGGTCCGGGCCGGTTGGGCGTCTTCACCGACGGCACGGCGAAGCTCGTGGCCGCCCCCATATCTCCCGTTTCAGCGCTCTGATCTGTTCTTCCTGCGCGTTCATCAGGTGCCGCGCCGCCTGTTCGATGTCTTCCTTGGTTGCGCCGTTGACCTCGACGCGCCACTGGCGCATGCCTTTTACCTCGATCTTGACGGTGCCGGACTGTCCACATGCGACGATCGCGGCGCGGCGGCGCACGTACTCCTCGGCGCTCCGCCCGTGCGGTCTCGGCTCCCTGGTCAGTCCGGCGCGCTGCAACGTCTCGCGCGTTCGCGCCGCCCACAACGCGCGCGCGAGCGCTTCCAGGTCCTGCGCATTTGCGTTCGCTGCGTCGATTGCGATGGTGCTTTCGTTGAGCGTTGCGGTCATCCCGCGCAGGCGGACGGTCACCATCCGAACAGCTCCGGCCGGTCGGTGATGGCCTTGTTCGTCGCGCGAAGGGCTATTCTTACCGCGTCCCGCTTCTCGTGGATGTGTGCGCGCAGCTGGGTGATCGCCTCGCGCACCCGATCGGCCACTTCGCTCGGCACGTCGGCGGTGAACGTGGTCTGCGGCGCCTCGGCCGGACCGGTGGCCGCCACCACCTGGGCGAGTCCGGCGACCCCTCCCGCCGCCAGCGACAGTCCTCCGGACACGGGCACCGCGGCGACCGCAGCAACCGCCGCAACGACGGTGAAGGTGATCGTCCATTCGGTGCGCGTACAGTCACCGCACGCCGCCATGGCCGCCAGCCCCTGCTCGCCGATCTGGTCGGCGTCCTGCCTCGCTCGCGTCCAGATCTCCTGTTCGGCCTCGAGCGCGGAGTGCAGGACCACGCCGACGGTGTACTGATTTTGGAGGAATGCGGGCCACGGCTCTATGAACCCGCGCTTGAACTTCTCGGCCGCTTCGCCGGTCCAGTTGCGCAGCGCCACGTTGAGGTTCTGCAGGTTGGCGTTCGCGAGTTCTTGACCGTCGCCTGTGGATAGTCCACTGAGGACGTCGTCGAGGTGGCGTAGTTTGGCGTCGTACGTTTGCGGGTCGGGGAACCCGGTCAGCGGGCGGAACGCGTCGGGCAGGTCGGCGAACTCCTTGTGGATGGCGCGCATGCGGTAATAGCCGTCTGCTCCACCGGCCGATGCCACTTCGACCGCCAGATCGCGCATGTCTTCGGCGTGCTGCATGAGCATCGCGTACGTCATCGCTTCGCCCCATCGGGGAGCTCGGCGTCGAGCCGGCGTCGGAGTTCCCTTGCCGCGGCCTCGTCGGCCTGTTCGTATCCGGCAACGGCGGTGGTGACGCCGTTGGCGGCTTCGTCTATTTGGCTCGCAGCGGCGGCGAGGACACTGACCAGTTGCCGGCGGAGCGCGGTCCATTCGGCATCGTCGTGCGGTACAAGCGCAAGTTCTTGAGCAGCCCGCGAATAGATCCCGGCCAGCGCGGGCAGCTGCACCCGCCCGGCCCGCCACAGTTCCACCAACTCCACATCCAACACGCCCGGGAACGCTAGGTGCTTGTGGGCCTTGATCGCTCGGGTGATTCGTCCCTTTTATGCAGCTTCTATTTGGGTCCGAGCAGGTCCCAGCGGTTTCCGGCAATGTCGCGGAACACCACGATGCGGCCGTACTCCTCTACGCGGGGTGACCCTTCGATCACCACCTGGTGTTGGACGAGCTTTTCGAAGGCCGCGTCGAAGTCGTCGACCCGGAGGAAGAACCCGACCCGCCCGGCCGCCTGTTCTCCCACCCCTTGCGCCTGGCGCTCTCCGTCCGCTTGGGCGAGGAGGATGCCGGTCTGCGCGCCGGGCGGACGGACCACCACCCACCGCTTGGCCCGGCCCCCCGCACTGGTGACGGAGGGTGAGTCCTCGACCAGCTCGAACCCCAGCACCCCGGTGAAGAACTCGATGGCCGGGTCATACGCGTCCACCACGATCGTGACCAGCTCAAGCCGCATTCGCGCAGCGTAACCCGCGAGCGGGATACTGCGTGGTCGGCGGCCTCGGGCATGCGCTACGCTGTACCGGCTGCCCACGCGAGTGGGGTGGCACCGGGACATAGCGCAGCTTGGTAGCGCACTTGACTGGGGGTCAAGGGGTCGTGGGTTCGAATCCCGCTGTCCCGACCGGTACGACAGAGCCGTTGATCGAGGGCAGTTAGCCCAGGTCAGCGGCTCTCTCACTATCCCGGCGCAGATGGCGGTGGCCGATCAACAGGGATTGGCCGCGGGACCACTTGGGGACCAGGCGCCCTTTGGTTGGACTGATTGGCTCCTGCCGCGCTGGCCTGACGATTGAGTTGGGAACCGCCGGTTACAGTCCACGTCGAGTATCCCGAGTAGGTGCCATCGGCTCGCTTCACGCCGCACCACGCCGGGTTACAAGCGTCGTAATCCGCCAGCCGTCAGGCTGCATTACCGCCTCGGCGTGCCACGCCAGCGGCATGGACGACGTACCTGAACCGGCGCGACCGGTCGGCCACCCGCCGGGCTGCAGCAGTTCTTCCGCTGGCTGCTCGACGAGAATGAGATCACCCGCTCCACCATGGATCGCGTCAAGCTGTCCAGCTCTAACGTCCGAAACGACCGGCGCTGTGGTCGGCGTCCAGGGGTAGGCCTTCGAATGGTGGAAGCTCGATCTCACCGACAAGGACTTTATAGAGGCATTCGGTGGCCGGCATGGCGATCTCAAACCAGTTGTCCAGCTCCCCGTCCACAATGACCACCCCCCAGGCATCCGGGTCGAGATCGTCTCGTGAGTCCCAATAGAAGTAGGTTGACTCCACAACCGCGAAGGCGATCAAACGCCGCCCTTCGACGAAGAATCGACCGGGCAACTGAATGCCGTGTTCACGGAAATAATCCCAGGCCGACTCCCGCTCCTCGATAAGCGAGGCAAGATCCACGTCACTTGAGGGGTTCGGGCCAAAGACAGTCAGCCAGTCGTCGAGTGAGGCGCTTCCCGTATGGGAGATGAGATCTATGTAATCACTGGGAACCGGTCGACCGATCACTTCCTCAGCGGACTCCCACGAGAGTGGCACCACGTCCTGCGCAACACCCAACAGGGCGGCAAGTCTGTCTGCAAAGTTCTCCATGCCAGACTGTCACGTTCCAAATCTTGACGTTGGGCGGATCGAGGTCGAAGCCCGACCCGGTCACGCCGAGGTCCGCGCGGACGTCGGCGAGTAGCGCACGCATCCCGAAGAGCGCCGTCTCGATCGCGGCGCACAGACTGGGATCTTTCGGGTTGGCCGTACTGGGGTCCGGGTCGTACACGAACCCCCCGGCGAACCGTTCCCACGCCCCGGCGAGGCCGAAGAAGTTGCGGCCGAACTCCCGGAAGTGCCGAAAGCCCCGGGCAGGCCGCCCGGGACGGTGGACCCGCCCGCGTGCAGGGCATCGGCGCACCAGGTGAGGCAGGAGTTTCCAGCCGCGCTCGTCAACACCAGCGCGAGACTAGCCGAAGCAGCGCGAGAGGTTCAGATCGCCGGTGACTACGGCGAAGATGGGGACCGAGTGGGGCCACACACCGTGCGTGATGGTGGACGACGGGGTCGTGGGTGCGAATCCCGCTGTCCCGACGTAGCAAAAGTTGCTGAAGCTCAATTGCGAGCGGATCGCTCAGCCGCGCCGAACGTGACGGTCACCGAGCCGTCGGCGCCGTCGCCGTACTGGAATCCCCCAGGCGCGACGCCGCCAGTCCCGGGCGCGACGCTCTGGGACGTGAGCGTGAAGTACGACAGGTCCGCGTTGCTGGAGCCGCCGCCGCCCCCGCCGCCGTCCGTGGCCATCCCCCAGCCGCCCCCTCCGCCGCCGGTCCAGCCTCCGCCGCCGTCGCCGCCCGCGTAGTACGTGTTCCAGTTCTGGGCGCCGCTGCCGCCGGCGGCCACGTCGAGTGTGGTCGCGTCGTAGGCGCCGCCCTCCGTCGGGCCGGCGACCGTGTTCGGGTCGGTAGTGCCGGCCGCGCCGCCGGTCGAGGTGCCGCCCGGGTGGCCGCCGCCGGCCGCGCCGCCGCTGGGTGCTTCCTCGCCCGCGTTGCCGCCGGCCGCCGACCAGCCGGCTCCGCCACCGCCGCCGGCGATGACCAGTTTCGAGCGCACCGTGTTCGCCGCGTCGATCGCCAGCACGCCGGAGCCGCCGCCGCCCGGCATCTGTGCGGTGTCGGGATCGGCCCGGCCGCCGGCTCCGACGATCACGTAGAGCGCGGCGGTGTCCGGCGGCAGCGTTGCGGTACCCACGATCTGGGCGCCGTTGCCGCCGTTCAAGGGGGTCAGGTAGCTGCTCGACCCGCCGCCGCCGAGCGCCGTGATCGTCACCGCCGTCGTCCCGGCCGGCACCGTCAGCCGGTACGAGCCGGGCGCCGTGCACGTCACCGTGCTGTTCGGCTCGGGCGTCGCCCCGTCGGTGCACGGCGGCTCCACCGCATGGGCCGCGATCGCCCCGCCCGCCAGCACCGCCACAACGGTCGCACCGGCCGCCATCCCGCGCTCGATCCTCACCATTCCATGATCAAGTGAAAGTGGCGCTGTTCGGTGCCGTTCGCGCAAACCGGGGGCGGAAGGGCGTCAGTCCCACCAGATGTACCACTGGTCGGCGGGCGCCTGGTTCCGCGCCACCTTCGCCGGAAGGCCGACGGTCTGGAGCATGTCGTCGCAGTACGCCCACTGCTCCACCGCCACCGCCGCGATCTCGGCCGGATCGGTGGGCGGCGCGTCGACGACGAGATCGAGCCAACTGCCGTGCAGCCCGCGCACGCATGCGCCGAACCGGCGGTACCACGAATGCAGGAACGCCGCATGGTGCACCGGGTCGAGCCCCTGATGCCGCGACGTCACCAGGTTGGCCGCGCGCGGGCGGCCCAGGAGCAACGGCAGCTCCCAGCCGCCCTCGGCCGTGTCGGCCAGGCAGAGCCAGCGCACGTCCCTCCAGCCGCGCCGCAGTCGCTCGGCCGCGCCGCCCGGCAGAGGGGCCGGCGGATTCGCGGCCAGGTCCGCCACGAGGGCCGGCAGGTCCAGCTCGGCCAGGTACGGCTCCTCGACCCGCTGCACCGCCACCAGCTCCGCCACCACCGCGTCGGGGTCGGGCGCCGGCGCGAGCCGCTCGCGCCGGCGCGCCAGCTCGTCCGGGCCGGCGCTGCTCAGAAACGGCCACAAGCCGGTCACGGGGTACAGCTCGCGCCACCGCTGCCACAGCCCGTCCTGCGCCTCGCCCGGCACGGCGAACGCGAACAGCTTCTGCACGAAGCGCATCGTACGTTGGCCAGGCGTTGGTAGGGCTGTCCCCCGCAGCCGGGCGGGGGCTGGCGCCATGGCCGACCCGGTGGTCCGCGGCAGTGTGCCGGGGCCCCGCGGTGACGAGGCTGAAACCCGTTGATACGGGATGCTTCGGCTAAGGGGATGGCTATGGCTCACGGGCTCATCGCGCGCATCGGGCAGTGGTGCTTCCGGCACCGGTGGGGGGTGCTCGGACTGTGGCTCGCCGCCGTGGTGCTGGGCGTCCTCGCGGCCGGCCCGGTCTTCAACGCGCTGGCGGGCGACAACAGTCCGAAGGACCTCGAGTCCTTCCGGGGACAGCACGTGCTCGCCACGCAGTCGACCCAGGGCGGCACCGTGATCGGTGTCGTCGACGGCATCGATCCAACCGCCGCGCCGGTACGGACCGACGTGCTGGCCCTCGCCGCAACGCTGCGCGGGGTCGGCGGGGTGCACCAGGTGGTGACGCCGTTCGATGACGCGCTGCCGGCCGACCAGGCGGCGGGGCTGATCGCCAAGGACCGCCGCGGCCTGCTGATCCAGGTCGACCTGGCCAACCTCGACGACGACGCCCGGGACACCGCGGCGACCGCGCTCACCGACGCCCTGCACGCCGGCGCCGCCACACTGCGCGGCGACGGCCAGCCCGGCGCCCGCATCCGGGTCGGCGGCGGGCCGGTGCTCAACCAGCAGGCCAATGCCCAGGTCGGCGCGGACCTGTCCAAGGCCGAGTCGCTGTCGCTGCCGATCACGCTGGTCGTCCTCGTGTTCATCTTCGGCGGCATCATCGCGGCCGGCCTGCCGGTGCTCGCCGCCATCGTGTCGATCGCCTTCTCGATGACGATGCTGCTGCTGTTCACGAAGTTCACCGAGATCGACTCGAACGCGGTCACGATCGTCACGCTGCTCGGCCTGGGCCTGTCCATCGACTACGGCCTGCTGCTCGTCGCGCGGTACCGCGAAGAACTCGCCGCCGGCCACGACCCCTCGGTCGCCGTGGGCCGGGCCTGGGCCACGGCGGGCCGGACGATCGCGTTCAGCGCCCTCACCGTCGCCGCCGCCCTGAGCGGCCTGCTGCTGTTCGGCATCACCGGCCTGTCCGCCCTGGGCGCGGCCGGGATCTCGGTGTCCATCGCCGCGATGCTGGTGTCGCTGACCTTCACCGCCGCGCTGATCGGCCTGGCCCGCAAGCGCATCAAGCCCTCGAAGCGGGCCGCCCGCCGCGCCGCCGAGTCGGGGTTCTTCGCCGGGCTTGCACGAGTCGTGCAGCGCCGCCCGATCCTCACCACCGTCCTGGGCGGCGCGGCCCTGGTCGCCGTCGCCCTGCCCGCCCTCGGCACCACCATCCACCTCGACGACCTCGGCACCCTGCCGCCGAAGATGGAGTCGGTCCAGGTCGAGCACGAGCTGACCGGCAACTACGGGCACAGCGCGGCCCCGGCCGTCATCGTCGTCGCCCACACCGCCCCCGCCGAGCTGGACGCCTGGGCGGCACGATTCGCCGGTACGCCCGGCGTGGCCCAGATCCACCCCGCCGAGGACGCCGGCAACGGCCTGGCCACCATCGGCATCGAGGCCACCGGCGACCCCGAGGGCCCGGCCGCCCGCGACCTCGTCGACCGCATCCGCACCGACCGCCCCGGCGGCGGCGAGTCCTGGGTGACCGGCAGCGGCGCCTTCGTCACCGACGTGGTCGGCCAGATCGTGCACCGCCTCCCGCTGGCCCTGGGCGTGACCCTGCTGGCCATGGTCGTCCTGCTGTTCGCCATGACAGGCTCCGTGGTGGTACCGCTGAAGGCCGTCCTCATGAACCTCCTGTCCCTGGGCGCCACGTTCGGCGCGCTGACCGCCGTCTTCCAGCACGGCTTCCTGGCCGGCCCGCTCGGCGTCCTGACCGTCGGCGGCCTGAGCCCGTTCACGGTGGTGAGCGTCTTCGCCTTCGCGTTCGGCCTCTCGATGGACTACGAGGTCTTCCTGCTGGGCCGGATCAAGGAGTACGCCGACCGCGGCCACCCCACCGACGTCGCCGTCCGCCGCGGGCTGCAGCAGTCCGGCCGGATCATCACCTCGGCGGCCCTGCTCATGGTCATCGTCTTCGGCTGCTTCGTGACCGGCGAGATGGGCGGGGTGCAGCAGATCGGCCTCGGCCTGGCGGTCGCGGTCGCGGTCGACGCGACGCTGGTCCGCTGTGTCCTGGTCCCGGCGACGATGACCCTGCTGGGCCGGGCCAACTGGTGGGCCCCGGCCTGGCTGCGCCGCCTGCACGGCTCCATGGGCCTCAAGGAGACGGTGCTGGACGAGCCGGGGATCGCGGCGCCACTCGTGCCCGCGACGAGTCCGACCCGCTAGAGCGCCCACAGGATGTCGGTCAAGTGCTCCACGGCCTTGGCCAGGTGGCGGCGGTAGGTGCTCAGCGGCAGATCGAGCACCTCCGCCGCCGCCTCCTGCGTAGGAGCCGGCCGCACATAGGTCCGATGCAGCACAGCCTGCAGTTGCTGCCCCTTGGGGAGCTTCCCGACCCGCACGACCGCGTCCTCGATCGCCGCGCGCACCTGAGCGGCGTCCGCGCCCAGCGCGGAGCCGACCAACGGGTTCGCCGCAAGCTCCGGCCGATGCAGGCACTGCAAGGCGGCCCGCACGGCAGCATCGAAACGCTCACGGCTCAAGGGCGCCGGCCGCAGCAACGCGGCCGGCGCCGGGCCGGTGCCGCCCGAGTGGCCGCGCTCGTACATCAGATCCAGCCAAACGCCCACCGGCAGCCGCCGCCAGTCGATGCCGAACGCGACATGCGCCACCCCGCCGACGGGGACGCGAACGAGCGGCGCGAAGGCGAGGTAGTCGAACTTCGGCGCCCAGAACTCCTCGTCCACCACGACCACGAAGGACCAGGCCAAGGGCCGGGTGAGCCATTCGTTGAGGCTGGACACCGGCCCCGCCACCACCATGTACGGGTCGCGCTGATGCGAATCGACCCCGGCCGCGAACCGGTTGATCAGCACGTGTTCGCCAGGCCGCAGCGAGCCCACATGGTCAAGCACGGCCCGCACAACCGGGTCGCGCTGCTCCAGCGACGACCCGCTCGGGCACAACACATGGTGCGAGAACCCGGCCACCCGATCCCCGGTCCGCACAACAGACAGCCGCTCCGGCTGCTCAGCGAGCCAAGCCCGGGCCAGCGAAGCGCTCGCCGCCCCCTCGAACCGTTCGATCGTCGCGCAAACCTGCTCATGCTCATCCAGCCGAGCCGGTACCACGGCGGCCGACCCCTGCATCCGCAGCGCCGCGATCACCGCCCCGAACGGCCCGTGCCGATGCACGAAGAACAGGTCGGCCGTCCGCCGCCCGGCCACCGCGTGGTCGAACACCAGCCGCTCGTACGCCCGGTACCGCTCGGGCACGCGCCGCTGGAACTCGGCCACGAGCACCTCGCGAGCCAGGTCGTGCACGGCCAGCCCGCCCGGCCCGCTGCTGACGAACGGGAGCCGCGCCAGCCACTGCCACACGGCAGGAGCGTCGGCGCCGACGGTACGGGCAAGCAGTTCCTCCGTCGTCGACCAGGCGATCGCGCACGTGGCCAGCCCGGTCAGCTGCGCCTGCGTCGGCACCTCCCCGACGAACGACTGCAACAGCGTCGAGATCAGGTCCGGCGCGTCGGCGAGCGTGTCCGGCACCTGCCCCCGCGCGGCCAGGTCGGCCAGCAGCGCCATGGTCAGCGGGTGCCCGGCCCCGAGCGCCGCCAGGTGCGGCCGCACCGAAACCTCCACCCCGGCGTGGGCCAGCAGCTGCGCCGTCTCGTCCGGGCCGAAGAGATCGAGCCGGAACACCGTCACCAGCTCCCGCCACCCGGCGTCCGAGCGCCACGGCGCGGCAGGCGGCTCCCGGCCGGCCAGCACGACCACGGTCTCGGCGTCCAGGCCCGGCACGAACTGCGCGCGCAGCCAGCCGTCGATCGGGGTGAGCTGCTCGTACCCGTCCACGAGCAAGACCGCGCCCGCGGGAAGCGGCCACCCGACGGCCGCGTGCAGCCCGTCCGGGGAGGGGTCGACGTCACGCCCGTCGACCTGCACGACAGTCCGGCCGGCCGCGCGGGCCCGGGCCGCCAGCTCGGCCAGCAGGGTGGTCTTGCCGATGCCGCCCTGCCCGTGTACGAACAGCACCCGCCGCGCCGAACGCCCGCCCACGGCCGCGTCGAACGCCGCGAGCTCGGCCCGGCGGCCGACGAACCGTTGCCGCCGGGCGGTCTCCAGCACCTCGCCAAGAGACGTCGACACGCCATCCACTCTGCACCCCGGTGGTGCGTTTGAACAGCGATTGACAACTGTATGACCTGGCAACTGAGCACCGTCCGGCCCGATCCTCGCGGGATGAAGATCCTGGTCACCGGCGGTACCGGCTTCGTCGGCTCGCACAGCGTGGCGGCGCTGCTCGCCGCGGGGCACGACGTCCGGCTCCTCGTCCGCTCGCCCGGGCGCATCGGCCCGGCCCTGGAACCGCTCGGTGTGCGCACGACGGTGGACCACGTCGTCGGCGATGTCACCGACCCCGACTCGGTCGCCCGTGCGCTGCGCGGTTGCGACGCGGTCCTGCACGCCGCCGCCGTGTACGACCTGGACGCCCGCGCCCGGCCGGCGATCGCGCGGACGAACGTGGCCGGCGCGGAGACGGTGCTGCGGGCCGCCGCCGACGCCGGCTGCGATCCGGTCGTGCACGTCTCCAGCACCGCGGCGCTGCTGCGGCGGCGGGCCACGGTCACCCCGGACTCGGCGCTGTCGAGGACGCACGGGACGTACATTCAATCGAAGGTCGCGTCCGAAGCGGTCGCCCGCGCACTGCAGGACGACGGCGCGCCCGTGGTGATCGTGCAGCCCGGCGCCGTGCTCGGGCCCGACGACCCGCACTTCGGCGACCAGGCCCGCCGGCTGCGGGACGTCCTGCGCGGCCGGTACCCGATGTGGCCCAGCGGCGGCCTGCACAGCGTCGACGTCCGCGATGTCGCCGACGTGCACGCCGCCGTGTTCATGCTGCCCTCCAAGCCGCGCAACTACCTGGTCCCCGGCCACTTCGTCGACGGCGCGACCATGTTCGAAACCCTGCGCGCGCTGACCGGCCGCCGGCTGCCGTGCCTCGTCGTGCCGGCCGCCGCCATGCTGCCGATGAGCTGGACGATGTCCACCCTCCAGCGGGTGGCCCCGTTCCGCCTTCCGGTCGACCACGAGGGCGTCGTCTTCACCGGTACCGCAACCCGCTGCGACGACTCCCGCGCCCGCGACGAGCTCGGCGTGGAGCCGCACGCCCTGATCGAGACGTACCGCGACACGATCCGCTGGCTGCACCGGACCGGACGCCTGACGGACAGCGAAGCCGGCCCGAAGGTGTCCGGATGAGCGGATGGACGGCCAGCGTCGCCGCGACCGCGGTGTCGAGCTACGCGCTGGACGCCTGGGCCGCGGCGGCCGGCGTCGCCCTGGTCGCGTCGGGTCTGCTGGCCGGCGTCGGCCAGCCCTGGACGCTCGCCCTGCTCGGAGCCAGCTACGCCGCCTGGGGACTCGGCCTGCGCACGAACCTGCGCGCGAACGCGGCGCTGCTGGCGAGCACGGGTACCAGTACCAACGTGATCTCAAAAGCCGCCCACGACCTCACCCGGCGCCTCACGACCAGCCCCCGCGCCCCCCGCCTGGCCGCGGCGCTCGGCTACGCCGGATCACAGGTCGCCGCCGAGGTCCCCTACTACGCCGGCGCGTTCGGCACCGCCGCCCTCAGCGACTCGGTCGGCACCGAGGAGGCCGTGGTCTTCCTCGCGGGCGCCAACCTCGCCGCCGGGGCGTACGAGTTCGGCCTGGCCCGCCTCACCCGCGCCTTCCTCGGCCGGCGCCGCCGCCGCTACGCGTCCTTCGACACCGACTGGGTGCCCGCGCACTACCTGACCGGCTACTACCGCACGGTCGAGCCGGACGAGGTCGCCACCATCGCCTTCCTCGTCGCCGCGATCCGCCACGCCGAGCCCGGCCGCCCCGTGCTGTTCTTCGGCATCGGCCCCACCCTCCACCACGTGTTCGCCGCGGCCGAGGTCGCCTCGGAGATCCACCTGGGCGACTACCTCCCGGCCAACCTGACCGAGATCCAGCGCTGGCTCGACCGCGCCCCCGACGCCCACGACTGGCGCCCGTTCGTCCGCTACACCCTGCAATGCGAGGGCATCGCGCACCCGTCCGACGAGCAGCTCGCCGCAAGAGAAGACCTGACAAGAGCCAAGATCACGTCTCTGGTACCGGTGGACGCGCGCCATCCCCGCCCGCTGGACCGCTCCTACGCCACCGTGATCAGCCCCTACTGCGCCGACTCCGCCACCGACGACCGCGCCACCTGGCAGACGTTCATGCGCCACATCACCGGCCTGGTCGAACCCGGCGGCCTGTTCGTCACCGCCGCCCTGCGCCGATGCCGCGGCTACACCGTCGCCGGCAAGACCTTCCCCGGCGCGAACATCGACGAACACGACCTGCGCGCGGTACTCCACCCCGACTTCCCCCTCGGCGGCGGCCCGGACGGCGGCACGATCGAGGTCCGCCGCACCGGCCAGGACACCGCCCACGGCTACTCGGCCATCGTGCTCTGCCACGCCCGCCGCCGCGCGCTCGAGGGCGTAGCCTCCGGCTGGTGACGACCTCCGGCGGCGACTACACGGCCGCGCTCCCCCGCAAGCGCATGGGATCGGGTGTCCTCTTCCGCGACGCCACCGGCCGGATCCTGCTCGTGGAGCCGACGTACAAGGACCACTGGGAGCTGCCCGGCGGCGCCGTGGAGCGGGACGAGTCGCCGTACGAGGCGGCGCGGCGTGAAGTACAAGAGGAGCTTGGCCTTTCGGTGTCGCCCGGTCGGCTGCTGGTCGTCGACTGGGTCCCGCCGCAGCCCGGCCGCACCGAGGGCGTGATGTTCGTGTTCGACGGCGGCGTGCTCGATGCGCCGTCCACTGCGCGCATCCGGCTCCCGGCGGACGAACTGCGCGGCTGGGCCTGGTCCACGCTCGCCGAGGCGCAGCAGCGGCTGTCACCGCGACTCGCCCGCCGGGCGGCCGCCGCGCACGAGGCGGCGGCGACCGCGGGCACGCACTACCTGGAAGACGGCCGGCGCTAGCAGTACCGGTACACGTGGTCGGCGATGTTCTTGTTCCCGCCCAGGTCGGCGATGGACTGCTTGGCGCCGACCTCGAACAGCTTCACGTCGCTGCCGTGCGAGCTCGTGCCCGCCGCGTGGTTGAGGTAGGCCACCGAGCCGCTGGGCAGGTTGTTGTGCACCGATTCCGTGCGGTCCTGCCACTTCCAGGTGGCCAGGTCCTGCCAGCCGCACGAGGAGAGCTGGCCGCGCGGGTAGCCGAACGACACGTAGTCGTAGAAGCAGAACCACCCGCTCGGGCAGTCCGGCTTGGGCTGGGTGGTCTGGGCGATCGGCGTGACGGTGACGATCAGTCCGCCGGCGTACGTGATCTGGTTCGGCCCGGTCTGCTTGCCGCCCGGATGCGCGGCCATCTCCGCGTCGACCTTGGACTGCACGGAAGCGGCGGACGGGCTCGGGGCCGCGAGCGCCGGGGTGGGGGCCGAGACGAGCACGGCGAGGGCGGCCAGGACGACGGTGATTCTCGTGCGCAGCATGGAATGCCTCCGAACGCGGGCAGCAGGGCGCGGTCGAGCCCCGCTGTTCGCGGTCCGAGGTCGGTCGGACGCGATGGACTTGGATGCGTTCACGGTACGAAGGGAAATGGCTGGCGGCGGGCTATGTCGCAAAGGCGTCCGTGAATGAATGTCACAACGTTCGCTCATGTTTGGCTGCGAACGATCCGGTCATGTCACCGACGGTAGCGACATCGGCGCAGGTCACAATCTTGTGATGTTGTGGCTGCAAGGTCACACGGGCGGGTCGGCCGGGAGTTTATGGGCGACATCGCATCGACCTGTCGAGGAGCCGTGACGTTGGACAGCGACGCCCGTCGGGGTGAGCAGTGGCACAACGCGCTGCACGGGCAGTACTGGAAAATGGTCTTCCGGTTTCTGGTCAGCGAGGTCGGCCCCGACGACGCGCACGACGTCGCCCAGCAGACGTTCCTGGTCGCCTGGAAGAAGCGCGACCACGTGCCGGACGACCCCAAGACCTGGCTGCTGAACGTGGCCCGCAAGGACGCGTTGAAGCACCGGCGCTGGCGGTTGCGGCACCCCGAGGACCTCGGCTCCGACGCCATGGACGAGCTGCCGCTCCCGGCCGACGGCACCGAGGCCGTCGCCTCCCACCGCGACGAGCTGCAGCGCGTCTGGCGCCAGCTCCGCCCGACCGAACAGCGGGTGCTCGCCCTCGCCTACCTCGAGGATCTCACCGGCGAACAGCTCGGCGAGGCGCTCGGCGTCCGGGCCACGACCGCCCGCCAGCGGCTGTCCCGCGCCACCAAGCGCGCCCGCGACCTGCTGAACCGGACCACTGGAACTGGAGACCCCAATGGCTGCTGACCGAGTCAACGACGCCGCGGACCCGGCGACTGACCCGGCGATCCGCGAACTCGTCGAGTACAACGACCCGACCCGCGGCCGCCCGATCCCGCCGCCCCGCATGACCGCGGCCGAACTGCGCGCCCGCGCCGGCGGCCCGGCCCACTCCCGCCGGACGTCGCTGATCCGGTGGCTGGCCCCGGCCGGTGCGCTGGTCGCGACCGGGCTCGTCGTGGTGGCCGTACAGGTGACGCATCAGCCGGTTCGCGAGGAACCGGCCGCGGCCCCGGCCATGCTCACCGGCCTGCTGACCGACGCCGAGGCGGCCCCCGCCGGGGCGAGGCTGCGCCGGCTGGCCGGGGACGTCGCCGCGCTGCGCGAACCGGCCCCGGACGGCCCGAACGCCTGCATCCGCACGCAGCAGTGGCCGGCCAAGGACCACGCGGCCGACCCGGGCGTCGTCGCCGTCGACGAGCAGCTGTGCTGGACCCCGAACCACGACGGCCGCCGGCGGATCACCGTCCTGCCACCGCAGCCGCCCGGCCAGCTCCGCGCCGGGGGGACCGGCGCGCTGAACCCCGCCGACGCGTCCATCGAGCCGTTCACCGCTGGCCAGATTTCGTACCTCACTGACGTGCCCGTCGGTGACGAGGCGATCGTCGCCGGCCAGCTCACCAGCTATCCGCCCGCCGACCACCAGCCCTCCACGCCCCTACAGGCGGTTGCCGACATGAACCGATACCACATCCTCGATCCGGCCCAGCGCGCCGCGATCCTCCGCGTCCTGGCCAACGACCCCGGCATCAGCTTCCGCGGCATCGTCACCGACCGCGACGGGCGCACCGGCGCCGCGTACACCGCCGACGTCACCCACGACGACGGCCCGGTCCGCGACATCGCCGTCATCGACGAGCAGACCGGCCGCCTCCTGAGCTACGAGCGCGTCGCCCTGCTCACCCCGTCCGCCGACGGGCGCCGCTCCCCCACCGTCCTGTCGTACGTGCTCTATCTGGCCGAGGACTGGACCGACCAACTGGACTGAAACGCGCATCGCGGGGTAGCGCGCCGCGATGAGCGTGCACGACTTGGGCGGCACGGAGGGCTGGGGCCGCCTGCACCCACCCGAGCGCGGCGAGCCGGTCTTCGCCGAGCCGTGGCAGGGCCGTGCCTTCGCGCTCGGCCTGCTCGCGATCCCGATCTCCGGCACCAACATCGACGCGGCCCGGCACGCCACCAACCGCCTGAGCCGCCACGAGTACTTCGCCGACGGCTACTGGGGCCGCTGGCTGCGCGCCGGCGAAACGCTCCTGCACGACAGCGCCATCATCGCCCCCGGCGCGGTCGAGGCCCGGGCGGCGGGGGTGGCCGAACCGCCGCCGCCGACGCCGAACAAGCCCGGCTACACCCCGGGCGGCGAGGGCTCGATCCGCCAGGTGGACACCCCGCCGCGCTTCAACGTGCACGATCGTGTGCGCGCGAGAACGTTCGAGCCGCGCGGCGCCACGAGACTGCCCCGGTACGCCATGGGCCACCTCGGCACCGTCGCCATCGTCGAACCGCCGCACGTATTCCCCGACACCAATGCGCACTTCCAGGGCGAACATCCGCAGTGGGTCTACACCGTGCGCTTCGACTCCCGCGAACTCTTCGGCGCCGAATCCGAACGATTCCACGTCAACGTCGACCTGTTCGAAAGCTACCTGGAGGCGGCATGACCGACCCGGTGCCGATCGCACTGCGCGCCGAGGCCCTGGAGCAGCTGCTCGTCGAACGCGGCCTGGTCGATCCGGCGGCGATGGACGCGCTGATCAGGGAGTACGAGACGGAAATCGGACCCCTCAATGGCGCCAGGGTCGTCGCCCGGGCCTGGACCGACCCCGCTTATCGGCGCCGCCTGCTGTCCGACGGCACCGCCGCGGTCGCCGAGTTCGGCTTCACCGGCCTCCAGATCGAGCACGTCGTGGTCGTGCCGAACACCGAAAAACTGCACAACCTCGTCGTGTGTACCCTCTGTTCCTGCTACCCCTGGGCGCTGCTCGGACTGCCGCCGTCCTGGTACAAGGACCCCTCCTACCGCGCCCGCGCCGTCAAGCAACCACGCGCGGTCCTGGCCGAAATGGGCCTCCAGCTGGCCGACGACGTCGAGATCCAGGTGTGGGACAGCAGCTCGGAAGTGCGCTACCTGGTCCTGCCCGAACGCCCCGCCGGTACTGCACACCTGAGCGAATCCGAACTCGCCGCCCTGGTAACCCGCGACGCCATGGTCGGCGTGGCCAAGGTGCACCCGTGACCGACCCGCCCCGCAGCAACGGCGAGCTCGTCTTCGCCGAACCCTGGGAGAGCCGCGCCTTCGGCCTGGCCCTGACCCTGCACCGGGCCGGCGCCTTCGCCTGGGACGACTTCCGCGCCCGCCTGGCGGCCCGCCTCGCACGGGAACCGGCCGAGCGGTACAGCTACTACCGCTGCTGGCTCGACGCCCTCGAACAGACGGCCATCGCCCAGAACCTCCTCGCACGCGGCGCGGTGGACGCACGCGCGGCCGCCCTCGCCACCCGCCCGGCCGGCCACGACCACCGCCATTGATACGCGCGCCGCGGGCGGTGGTGCTGCCCGCGACGCGTGCTGGGATGTGGCGGTCTCAACCACCGGCGACCGTCTGCCCGGCCGACTCGGGACCATGCAAAAAGCTCCCGGAGTCCGGCACACCGCCGCGGCGCCGGGCGCGGACCAGCAGTTCGAGCTGCCGGTGGTCGGCGTACTCCGGGTCGCGGAGGCTCCGCAGCAGCGTGATCGAATCCTGGGGCCGGCCGAGTTCGAGCATCAGCGCGGCAAGGTGGCGGGTGACCGGGTCGTCGTAGTCGATGCGGGTCCGCAGCAGCACGAGCGCCGCCGGATCCTGCTGCTGGGCGTGCAGGACGTCGGCGAGCCGCAGCACCGCCTGTCGGTCGCGGGCGTGCACGAGGAGGCGCAGGAGGCGCAGCGCGGCGTCCGGCTGCCCGTGCTCGGCCAGGAACATGGCGACATCGCGGGCGTGGTCGAATTCGCTCGAGCGAAGATCGTGCAGCTCCGGCAACCGGGCCTGCCCGGTCAGCAGGCGCGCCAGCTCGTCCTGGGCGCTGCGCCAGCCGCCTGCCGCCAAGGCGCGCAGGCCGGCCTCGTCGCCCTGCTCCGCGAGGCGGCTGGTCAGCCGGTCGACTGCGGCGCTGTCCCGCGCGACGACCCGGGCGCGCAGCTCGTCGACGTCACCCCGGTCGGCGAGCAGGGCGGCCAGCGCGCGGCTCGCCTCGCGGTCGCCGGCGTCGGCCCGCAGGCGCAGCCGGCCCGCGTCGCCGTCGGCGGCGAGCAGCTCAGCGAGTCGGCCGGCCGCGACGGTGTCGCCGCGGTCGGCCAGTCCGGTCAACAGGTCGATGGCCTCGCGGGTACGGCCGGCCTGCACCAGTACGGCGCCGAGGGACCGCTCCGCCTCGCCGCCCCCGAGCAGCGCGATGGCCTCGTCGTGGTCGCCGAGGTCGGCGAGCAGGTGGGCCAGCGGCCGGGCGGCCCGCCGGTCCCCCGCCTTCACCCGGGCCCGCAGGTCGTCGGCGCGGCCGTGGTCGGCGAGCAGCTGGACGAGCCGCGCGCCGGCCTCGCCGTCCTTGTACCACCAATGCAGATGCGGGGAGATCATGACGGCGCGGAGGGAATCGATCGCCTCGTCGACCCGGCCGTGCCGCTCCAGCACGTCGGCCAGGCGCCAGGGGCTCGCGTAGGGGTCGCGGCCCTGCCGGTACCAGGCGATCTCCTCCTCCTCGTGGCCGGGCAGGAACAGAAGGTTCGGCAGCCACCAGGAACCCCCATCCGTTCGCCGGCGCAGCCAGTCCGACAGTTCGTCGATCCGGCCCTCGAGTACCAGGAGATCCACGAGCTCCCGTTCGCCGTCGGAGTCCGTGAACAGCACCTCGATCGCGTCCGGGAACCGCCCGGCATTGGCGAGCTGTTCCGCCAGCGGCCGGGCGACCGCGGTGACGCCTCGGTCGTGGGCGGCGCGCAGCACGGCGAGCGACTCCTCGGCCTGGCCGTCCTCGCGCAACAGCCGGGCCGTCTCCAGGGCGACGGCGCTGCCCGCGCCCGGCGGCTGGGCCCGCAGCAGCTCGATCGCGAGCGCGCGCCGATCCTGGCCGACCAGCTGACGAGCCAGCGTCAGCGCGGCGCGCGCCTCGAGCCGGCTCCGGTCGGCCGGCAGCGCGGCGACGGCCTCGTCAGGCCGCCCGGACCGGAGCAGCAGCACGGCGAGCGAGCCGCGCGCGACGGCGTCCCCGCCGGCGACCCGTTCCCGCAGCAGGGCGATCGCCGCGTCCACGTCACCGCCGCCGGCCAGCAGCTCGGCGATCCGCCGTGGTGCGGCCGCGTCGTCCAGGTCCGCGCGGACCCGCAGCAGCGCCACGGCCTCGTCCAGCTCGCCGGCAAGGGCCAGCCGGCGCGCGAGCTCCTCGGCCGCGGCGACGTAGCCCGCGTCGCTCCACCGCCGCAGCACGGCCATCGCCTCGTCGGGGCGGTCCAGGCGGAACAGCAGGCCGGCCCGCCGGAGGGAAAACTGCTCACTACCGGGATACCGCAGTTTGTTGAGTTCCCGAAGCGCGCCGTCAAGGTCGCCGGCCGCCTCCAGCTCGTCCGCGCGCCGCACGGAAGCCTTGTCCTCGAGGGCGCGAAAGCGGCGGTCGATGGCCCTGCGGCCGAATCGCGGCAACACCAGTCGGCGGCGCGGCGGAGATGGCGCCGGCGCCGGAGGCCGGCTGCGCAGCACCGCGGCCGCCTCGTCGATCCGTCCGTCGGCCCGCAGCACCGCCGCCAACAGGCGATGCGCGAGCCGATCGCCGGCCCGGCCGCGCAGCAACGCGATGAGCGGATCGATCCGGCTGCGCTCGATCAGCAGATGCGCGGCCCGGGCGGTGTCGAACCCGGCCAGCACCGCGAGCGCCTCGTCCGTCCGATCGTGGTCGAGCAGCAGCCCGGCGAGCAGGTAGGCCGCGAACCGGTCCCCCGCCGCCATACCCCGCTGCAGCAGGCCGACCGCCTCGGCGACCTCCCCGTCCGCGGCGAGCACCAGGGCCAGGCGGCGCGCCGGGTGCCAGCGGCCGGCGTCCGCGCGTTCCCGCAGCAGCGCCCGCGCCTCGTCGGAGCGGCCGTGCGCCAGCAGCAGGTCGACCAGCCGGTCCGCGGTGTCGAGCGCGCCGGAGCGGTACCGCCGGGTCAGCTCCTCGATAGCCTCGGCAGTGCGCTGCGCGGCCAGCAGCGCGTCGACGAGGCGGTCCGGCGCCGCCCGTTCGCGCCAAAAGCCGAGCAGCTCGTCGGTACGGCCATCCGCCTCCAACAGCCCCGCCAGCCGCTCGGCCGCGGACCAGTCCCGCCGCGCGGCCGCCCCGCGCAACAGCGCCAGGGCCTCGTCGAGCCGGTCGGCGCCGATCAGCAGGTCGGCCAGCCGATGCGTGGCGTCGCTGTCGCCGCGCCGGGACAGCGTGCGCAGCAGCGTTTCGGCCTCGCCGGGCCGGTCGTCGCCGACGAGCAGCCCGACCAGCCGGCCGGTCGCGTACCGGTCGGCCCGATCCGCCTGCTCGCGCAGCAGGGCCCGCGCCTCGCCCTCGCGGCCGAGGCCGGTCAGCATGGCGACGGCCCGATCCAGGGAGCGCCGGTGGCCGGCCCGCGCCTCGGCCCGGAGCCGCTCGATCCGGACCGGCAGGGCCAGATGGTCCTGCAGCAGGGCGTGCCGGAAGAGCCACACGGTGCCGCTGCGGCGCATCGCACCGCGCCGGGCCGCGTCGTCCAGGAAGCGCCGCAGCCGCCACGGCAGGTCCCCGCGCCACGCCAGCCGGATCCGGACCAGCCGGGAACGCAGCCGGGATCGCAGCCCGCGCTGGAACCGGAAGTCCGACAACAGGCCGATTACGGCGCAGAGCGCGGCCGCGAGCAGGGTGGTGCGCCACAGGGCGGCACCCGACTCCACGAACCCTGACGTGGCGAGGAACGCCAGGCCGCCGCTGATCGCACGGCGCACGGCGAGGGCGGGCAGGCTCCAGCCGAAGCTCACGAACCAGAGCACGGCGGCCACCCCGCCCCCGGCGGCCGCGGCGACGTAGCCGGCGTCCCGGATCAGGGCGACCGCCGCGCCGATCAGCAGGAAGCGGACGAGCTCACGGCGCAGACCCCAGGGCACCCGCTCCGGCAGCGGTGACACGGCGAGCGCGAGCACCGCGGCGACGCCGGCGAACGGCCAGAGGTCCGGCGCGAGCGCCCGGACGGCGGCCGCCCAGCCCCAGGCGTGCAGCCCCGCGGCGAGCCCGAGCGCCGCCGCGGCCGGCAGGAGGAGCAGACCGAGCAGGGCAGCGCCGATCGCGAAGCGCCGGCCCGCCGTACCCTTCCGGGCCACCAGTCCCGGATCGAGGTCGGACCACGTCAGCTCGCGGGTGGCCGACCGGTACACCACGAACGCCAGGAAGTTCAGCCAGCGCGTGGCCCGGTCCAGGTCGTAGCGGCGCAGCGTCCGGTCGGCCAGCGGCGCGCGGGGCTCCCGGCGGTAGATGCTCGCGAGGTACCCGTCCATCAGCCGGGCCCGGACGGTGCCGCCGTCGCCGTCGGCGAGCAGGTCGCGCGGGTCGCTCGCGGGGCCCATGAACGCGGTCCGGGCCAGCGACACCATCAGCGGCGTCGACAGGACCCCGGCGACGACGCCGTCCGGTTCCTCGCGCAGGTGCTCGAAGACCGGCTGCCAGCGGGCGCCCGCCTGCGGTGGGTGCGACAGGAACGCGATGGCGTCGTCCGCCCGGACCGGTTCGAGCTCGACCACCGCGGCCCGGGACAGCACGAGCCCGCCGTGCTCGACCGCCCGCGCGTACTCCTTGCTGCGGCACGTCACCACCAGCGGGCGCCGCGCCACCACCAGCCGGTCCAGCTCGGCGATCGCGGCCGCGTGCCACTCGGGCCGCATCTCGTCGAGGCCGTCGAGGATCGGCACGACCCGCCCCTCGTCGACGAGCAGGGCCGCGGTGCGATCGCCGGCGCCGGCCAGGAAGCGGTACTCCTCGACCATGCGCCGCGCCACGAACGCCTCGACGTGCTCCGCGTTCGGGTCCCAGGAGGCGATCGGCAGCAGTACCGGCACAGGTTCTCCGGCTTCCGGCCGCTCCAGCAGGTTCAGGGCGAGCAGCAGCGCGAGCATGCTCTTGCCGGCGCCGGGCTCGCCCAGCACGACCAGCTGGCGGTTCGGCAGCCCCCGGAAGGCGGCCGCGATCTCGTCGGCGTTGCCGGTCAGCGGCAGCGACCGCCACTCGGTGCCCGCGGCGTCGTCCAGGACCACCTCCCGGGCCGCGGCGACCGGCCGGCCCGTGGACGACCACCGGACCTGCAGCGGCAGCGGCTGGCGGAGCCGGCGCAGCGCGGCCTCGGCCACCCACTGCCGCCGCGCCTTGGCCGTCAGCCGCCGCACGGCCCGGTCCAGCCCGTCGTCGTCGGCGGGGCCGGCGCCCCGGCCGGGCAGTTCCAGCAGGCCGGCCGCGGCGATCAGCAGCACCACGGCGGTCCAGGCCGCCCAGGGCCACCAGCGCCAGGTGACCTGCACCGTGTCGGTGGCGAGATTGCCGGCCAGGCCGAGCGCCGCGGTGACGATCACGCCGGTCAGCACCGGCCGTCGAGGCATGGCCCAATGATCGCGGCGCGCCGCCGCGGAATACATCGACGAACGGTCAGGCTCGCCGCGCGACTCAGGCCCGCTACTAAGCTCGCCCGCATGGGCAAGGGGATCACCCGGGACAAAGTCGTCACGGCGGCGCTCGGGGTGCTCGACGACGGGGGCATCGACGCGGTGACGGTGCGGGCGGTCGCGGCCCGGCTCGACGTCAAGGCGCCCGCGCTCTACTTTCACGTGCGCGGCAAGCAGGAGCTGCTCGACGAGATGGGCACCGAGATCCACCGGCGGGTCGTGGCCGCGCTCGCCGGGCGGGCCGCGGACTCGCACTGGCACGAGGATCTGGTCGCCTACGCGGGGGCGCTGCGGGCCGAGTACCTGGCGCATCGCGACGGCGCGCGGGCGTTCAGCGGCACGCTGATCACCGATCCGGAGGTCCTGCGGGCCCAGGAACCCTGGCTGCGCCGGTGGTCGGCCGCCGGGGTGCCGCTCGACGCCGCCGCCGACGCGTTCGAGATGGTCACGGCGTTCGTGGTCGGGTTCGTGATCGAGGAGCAGGAGCGGCGGCAGTCGGCCGCGACCGATCCCGCGCGGTACTCCACGTCAGAGCGGGACCGGCGGCTCGGGACCGGCGTGCCGCTGGTCGCCGCGGCCGGGCACGCGCGCCGCGACGACGCAACGCGGTTCGAGCGGCAGCTCGGCACCCTCATCGCCGGGATCGCCGCGCGCTTGACTGCTTAACTTAGTTAAGCAAGGCTTGAACGTCATGACGCCAGAGAACTTGACCGACTTCTTCGTCGCCAGCGCCGGGGTGGCCGGGGCGCTGATCGGGCTGCTGTTCGTGGTCCTGACCGTGGCCGAGCCGCGGTTCGCCGCGCAGGAGAAGGCGGCGCCGCTGCACCGGGTCCGCGCCGCCGCCGCGCTCACCGCCTTCCTGAACGCGCTGACCATCTCGCTGTTCGCGCTCATCCCGGGCGACAAGCTGCCCTGGGCGGCCGTCGCCGTCGCGGTCGCCGGGCTGCTGTTCGTGCTGGCCACGCTCCTCTCGCTGGCCCGGCCGCGGGTGCTGCTGTCGCGGCGCATCCACGAGGCGATCTTCCTGGTCGGGCTGGCCGTCGTCTTCGGCTTCGAGCTGGCCGACGGCCTGCGCCTGAGCCGCCGGCCCGCGGACGAGGACCTCGTCAGCAACATCGCCGTGCTGGTCGTGGCCTGTTTCCTGATCGGTGTGTACCGCGCGTGGGACCTCGTCGGCGGCCCGTCCTTCGACCTCGGCCGCGAGGTCCGCGGACTGTTCAACAAGGACTGAGCGCCTACATGGCACCCATCTGACGCGCGAACGCCGCCGGGTCCTCCCGCCACGCGCGGTGACCCTGCCGGGCCATCGGATCGGGGAAGATCGACTCCTCGTCCGCCTCGACCCCGTCGAGGATCGCCGCGGCGACCAGCGCCGGGGCGGTCTTCGGGATCGGGAAGTCCCGGATCATGTCGGTGTCGACGGCGCCGGGATAGACGCCGTGCACGGTGATCTTCCGGTCGGCGAGCTGTGCGCGCAGGGCCTGGGTCAGCGACGCCGCCGCGGCCTTGGACGCCGAATACCCACCCATCGCCGGTACCGCGCCAAGGACCACCAAACTGAGCAGGTTCACGATCGCGCCGCCGCCGTTGCCCTCCAGCACCGGCACGAAGGCCCGGCTCATCGCGAGCGTGCCGGTGAAGTTGGTCCGCAGGTCCGCCTCGATCGCGGCCAGGTCCCCGGTCAGCGGGTCGGCGAAGTGCAGCGAACCGCCGTTGTTGACCAGCAGCGTCGCGTCGCCGGCCGTCGCCGCCGCCCGCGCGATCTGGCCGGGGTCGGTCAGGTCGAGCCGGATCGGCACGACGCGCTCGTCGCCACCGAAGGGAGTCAGGGTCTCCGGCCGGCGCGCGGCCGCGTAGACCTTGGTGGCGCCCCGGTCGAGCAGCGCCGATACGAGGGCCCGGCCGAGGCCGCGGTTCGCCCCGCTCACCAGGGCGGTACTGCCAGTGATCTGCATGTCCATCACCATCGCCCGGACCGCGGACGCCGCCCATTGCCCCGCTCGACCCCGGTTGCCGGCGAACGTGGGTCTGACAGGACCAGGCTCCGGCGGTACCACCGCGGCCATACTTGCGGCATGGACCGACGCACGGAGCTGGCCGAGTTCCTCCGCTCGCGCCGCGCCCGGGTCGACCCTGAAACGGCCGGGGTCCCGCCGTTCCACGGCCGCCGCCGCGTCCACGGCCTGCGCCGCGAGGAGGTCGCCCAGCTCGCCGGGGTCAGCGTCGACTACTACGTCCGGCTCGAGCAGGGCCGCGCCACCAACGCCTCCGCGGCGGTCCTCGACGCCGTCGCCCGCGCCCTCGGCCTGGACGCCGAGGAACGTGCACACCTGGAGCGGCTGACCCGCCCGGCCCGCCGCGGGCAGCGTCCGGCGCCGCCGCAGCGGGTGCGTCCCGCGGTACGACATCTGCTGGAAGCCATGACCGATGTGGCGGCTTATGTCGTCGGGCGGCGCACCGACGTGCTGGCCTGGAACCGGCTCGGCGCCGCCCTCATCCCCGGCCTCGACTCCGCGCCCGTCCCGCGGCGCAACTTCGCCCGGCTCCTGTTCGGCGACGAGGCGGCCGCGCGGGCGCTGTTCGCCGACTGGGACGCCAAGGCCCGCGACCTGGTGGCGTTCCTGCACGTCGACGCCGGCCGGCACCCCGACGACCCCGAGCTGGCCGACCTGGTGGACGAGCTCGCGCGGCACAGCGACCTGTTCCGCCGGCTCTGGGCCGAGCACCCGGTGCACGACAAGGGCCACACCACGGCCCGCCTGCGCCATCCCGTCGTGGGAACGATCGACCTGGCGTACGAGGCGCTGCGGCTGCCGGACGACCCCGAACAGCTGCTGGTCACGTACAGCGCCCAGCCGGACTCCGACGCCGCCACGGCGCTGCGGTTGCTCGGCTCCTGGCAGGCCGCGCCGGCCGGACCGTAGGCTCGCCGGCATGGAGATCGGGCTCGGGACCTGGCGGCGCGAGCCCAGCACCGTGGTGCGCCAGGCCGGGCCCGAGGACGTCCACGCGAAGTCCGTCATCGTCGCCGAGTCCGAGGTCACCGGGGTCCCGACCGAGTGGGCGCCGCACTCGCATGCGCGCCACGAACTCGTCTGGGTCCGCGGCGGTACGTTGACCTCCCGCGTCGGCAACCGCATCTACACCGTGCCCGCCGGGTTCGGCCTCTGGATGCCCGCCGGCACGGTGCACGGCGGGCGGCTCACGGCCAAGGCGGACTTCTTCGACGCGTTCTTCACGAAGGCGCCCGAGCCGACAACCGTGGCGCCCGAGCGCACGCCGGTGGCCTTCGACCGCCCGACGCTCGTCGCCATGACGCCGCTGCTCGAATCGCTGCTGCTGCGGCTCGCGCGCAAGGACCTCGAAGGCGACGCGCGGGCGCGCACCGAGGCGGTCGTGTTCGACGTGCTCGAGCCAGCCGAGCGGCAGTACGCGCTCGAGCTGCCCGGGGACCCGCGCATCGACGCGATCGCCGAGGCGCTGCTGGCGAATCCGGCGGACGACCGCGGGCTGCAGGAGTGGGCGGCCGCGCTCGGGGTGAGCGATCGCACCATCACCCGCGCGTTCCGGGGCGCGACGGGGCTGTCGTTCGCGCAGTGGCGGCAGGCGCTTCGCGTGCATCAGGCGCTCGTGCTGCTCTCCGAGGGCGCGGACGTGCGCGGGGTGTCCGAGTGGCTCGGGTACGCGCAGCCGAGCACGTTCATCGCGGCCTTCCGGCGGGTCATGAAGGTGACGCCCGGTAATGTCCGGAATCCCGTATCGCCTGTCCCGGATGCCGGATTGCCGACAAGGGGGCCCGTCGCCTAGCCTGCTAAGGCAAGGCAACCCTTACTAAACGGCCAGGGCGGGAGCACCAGGCATGCCAACGCCCTCGAACACGCTGCGTGGCGACGCGGTGGTGCTGCGCTACGGCAAGACCGCGGTCGTGCACGGCGCCTCGATCACGTTGCGGCCGGGCCACGTGACCGCGCTGGTCGGACCGAACGGCAGCGGCAAGTCGACCCTCCTGCGCGCGCTCGCCCGGCTGCACCGCGTCGACGGCGGGCACCTCACGCTCAACGACCAACCGGTCTCGATGCTCAACGCGCGCCAGTTCGCGCGCGAAGTGACGCTGTTCTCGCAGTCGCGGCCGGCGCCGCACGGCCTGACGGTGCGCGAGGTCGTCGCGTTCGGGCGCCATCCGCACCGGCGCGGCTTCGCGGGACCGTCCGCGGCCGACCGGCAGGCGATCGGACGCGCGATGGCGCTCACCGGCGTGCACGACATGGGCGATCGCGCGGTCGGCGAACTGTCCGGGGGCGAGATGCAGCGCGTCTGGCTGGCGGCGTGCCTCGCGCAGGAGACCGGCGTGGTGCTGCTGGACGAGCCGACGAACCACCTTGACCTGCGGTACCAGATCGAGACCTTGGATCTTGTCCGCGATCTCGCCGTCGAGCACGGCGTGGCCGTCGGCATCGTGCTGCACGACCTCGACCACGCCGCGCGCGTCGCGGACACGCTCGTGCTGCTGCGCGCCGGGCACATTCACGCATCCGGCGACCCGCTGGCGGTGCTCACTGCCGAGCACATCGGCGAGGTCTACGACATTCGCGTCGAGGTGAGCGTCGACGCGCGCACCGGACGCCTTCGCATCGACCCCGTCGGGCGGCACTCCGCTCGCCTTCGCATCCCCTCAGGAGAGAACCCCGCATGAAGTCGATAGTCCGCCTCGCGGCCCTCGGCGCCGTCGCCGTGGCGCTCACCGCCTGTGGCACCACGAACGTGGACACGGCCGGCCCCAGCGCCGCCCCGCCGAGCTCGCCGACCTGCGCCAACGACACCACGAAGACCTCGACGGCGCCCGTGTCGCTGACCGACGGCGTCGGGCGCAAGGTGGAGCTGGCCAAGCCGGCCCAGCGGGTCGCCGTGCTGGAGTGGCAGCAGACCGAGGACCTGCTCACGCTGTGCCTGACCCCGGTCGCGGCGGCCGACCCGGCGGGCTACGGCACGTACGTGAAGGCCGAGACCCTCCCCGCCGGCGTCAAGGACGTGGGGCAGCGCGGCGAGCCCGACCTGGACGCGCTGTTCGCCACGAACCCCGACCTGATCGTGATCGAGGCGTTCAAGCCGGACGACGAACTGCTCACCAAGCTCGCCGCGCGCGGCGTTCCGGTGCTCGCCACGCTCGGCGCGGACGCATCCGGGCAGATCGCGAACATGAAGAAGGTGTTCACGATGATCGCCCAGGCGGTCGGCCGCACCGAACGCGCGGACCAGGTGCTCGAGCAGTTCGACGCGCACCTGGCCGAGGCCAAGCAGAAGGTCGCGGCGGCGCAGGTGAAGAACCCCGACTTCCTGTTCTTCGACGGCTGGATCGAGGGCGGCAACGTCGTCATCCGCCCGTACGGCAAGGGCGCCCTGTTCACCGAGCTCGGCGAGCAGCTCGGCCTGAAGCCGGCGTGGACCGACGAGATCGACAAGAAGTACGGCAGCGGCGGCGTCGACCCGTCCTACGGCCTCGCCCAGACCGACATCGAGGGCCTCACCGCGGTCGGCGGCGCGACGCTGTTCTACTCCGACGACCAGACGGCCGAGAGCTACGTGCCCGAGCTGAAGAAGAGCCCGATCTGGACGGCGCTGCCGGCGGTCAAGGACGGCCGCGCGTACGCGTTCCCGGCGGGCGTCTGGGGCGCCGGCGGCCCGCTCTCCAACGAGCAGGCGATCGACGCGTACGTCAACATCCTGACCAAGGCGTGAGCCGACCCCCAAGCCAACCGCGGGGCCGCGCGAGCGGGTCGGCCGTCCTGGCCGTCCTGCTCGCCGCGGTCGTGTCCGCCGGGCTGTGGCACGTCACGCAGGGCACGTCGGGCGTCGGGTTCTGGAGCCTGCTGCGGTACCTCTTCGGCGCCCACGAAACCGTCGGCGGAGTCCCCATCGGGGATCTGGTGACCGGTTCGCGCCTGCCGCGGATGTTCGCCGGGATCGCGGTCGGGGTGGCCCTCGGCGTGGCCGGCGCGCTGCTGCAGTCGGTTACCCGCAACGCCTTGGCCGCCCCGGACACGCTCGCGGTGACCGCCGGTGCGTACTTCGCGCTGTGCGTCGTCGCCGCGATCGGCATCGGCGTGCCGCTGTGGGCCTCGGGCGCGGTCGCGTTCGGCGGCGGGCTGGTCGCGGCCGGCCTCGTGCTCGCCCTGGCCGGCAGCGCGGCCGGCATCGGCTCCACCCGGCTGATCCTGGCCGGCTCGGCGGTGGCGCTCGCGCTCGATGCGGCCACCGCGCTGCTGCTCATCCTGTTCAAGGAGAGCACCACCGGCCTCTTCGCCTGGGGCAGCGGCTCCCTCGCGCAGCTCAACCTCGACGCGGCCGAGCGCGCCGCCCCGGTCATCGCCGTCGTGCTGGTCGCGGCGCTGCTGCTGGCCCGCCGGCTCGACGTGCTCGGCCTCGGCGACGACGCGGCCGCCTCGCTCGGCGTGCCCATTCGCGCGACCCGCGCCCTGGCCGTGCTCGGCGCGGTGCTCCTGACGAGCATCTCGGTCACGCTCGCCGGCCCGATCGCGTTCATCGGCCTGGCCGCGCCGGTCGCCGTGCGCCTCGCCGCGAACCGGATCGGCGTGCTCGGCCGGCACGCGTTCCTCATCCCCGCCTGCGGGCTGGTCGGCGCGCTGCTGGTGCTGCTCGCCGACGCGGTGCTGCGGGCCGTGCTGGGCGCGCAGGCCGCCGCCTCGATCCCGACCGGCATCCCGACCTCGCTGCTCGGCGCGATCGTCATCGTGGTGCTCGCGCTCCGGCTGCGCGACGCGGGAGCGGCCCGCGAGGCCCCGCAGGCCCACGTGGCCGTCCGATCGCGCAGTCGTTTCCTGGCGGTCATTTCGGTTTCGACGGTACTGCTGGCAGCTGCCATCCTCACCGGCCTGCTCGCCGGCAGCCTGTGGCTGCGCACCGGCGACCTCGCCCAGTGGCTGCAGGGCACGGCGCCGAACCTGATCGCCCGCGCCCTGGACGACCGAGCCCCGAGGGTCGCGGCCGCCGTCGTGGCGGGCGCCGCCCTGGCGCTGGCCGGCACCATCGTCCAGGGCACCGTGCGCAACCCGCTGGCCGAGCCGGGCATCCTCGGCATCACGGCGGGCGCCGGCCTGGGCGCGGTGATCATCGTCACCTCGGGCGCCGCCGGCGGCCGCCCCGCGCTCATCGCCGCCGCCGTCGGCACCGGCCTGGCCACCTTCGCCCTGATCGCCCTGCTGGCCTGGCGCGGCGGCCTGCTCCCGGACCGCTTCCTGCTCATCGGCATCGGCTGCGGCTACGCGCTGAGCGACATCAGCACGTTCCTGCTCCTGCGCGCCGACCCGTGGGACACCCCGCGCATCCTGACCTGGCTCTCGGGCACCACCTACGGCCGCACGTTCGCCGACGTCCTCCCGGTGGCCGTGGTCCTGCTGGTCGCGACCCCCGCGGTGCTGGCCATGCGCCGCCGCCTCGACCTGCTCGCGATCGACGAGGACACCCCGCGCATCTTCGGCGTCCCCCGCGAGCGCTCCCGCCTGATCCTGCTCACGATCGCCGCGGTCGCCGGCGCGGTGAGCGTCGTCCCGATCGGCGTGGTGAGCTTCGTCGGCCTGGTCGCCCCGCACATGGCCCGCGCCCTGGTCGGCGCGCGGCACGGCCGGATCGTCCCGGTGGCGATGGTCCTGGGCGCCCTGCTCGTCTCGGTCGCCGACACCCTGGGCCGCACCCTGATCGCCCCGTCCCAGATTCCGGCCGGCCTCATGATGGCTCTGGTGGGCGCCCCGTACTTCGTGTGGCTCCTGCGCCGATCGACCCCAGGAACTCGCGGATGAGCGTATTGACCAGCCCCGGCTTCTGCCGCACGAGCCCGTGCGTGGTCCCGGGCACGATGGCCAGCTGCGCACCCGGAACGGATGCGGCAATGCGCAGCGTGTGCTCGGGCCGGATCGTGTCCCGATCGGCGGCCATCACGAGCACCGGCGCCGCGATCCGCGCAAGCTGATCCGGCTCGATGTGCGGTTCGCTCGTCCACAGCCGGAACAGCTTTTCGAGCACCACATCGGCATGCCCGGGCCCGTCGGGCGAGAGCCGCTCATAGGCCAGCCGCTCAGGGTCGGGCGCGCCGCCGTCGCCGTCGTCGTCCACATCGGACAGGTCGAACGCCGAGGGGTCGAGGTTGGCACTGATCGCCACGAGCGACCGGACGCGCCCGGGATGCGCAAGGGCGAGCATCAGCCCGATGATCGCCCCGTCGCTGAACCCGACCACGTGTACGTCCCGCAGCCCGACGGCATCCAGATACGCGCACGTGTCGCCCACCATGCGCGCGTAGCTGTAGTCGCCGTCGACGTCGGCCGACCGCCCGTGGCCGGGCCGCTCGAACGCGAACACCCGATAGTCGGCCACGAGCGCGTCGGCCTGCGCCTGCAGGTACTCGAGCGAGCACCACCCGCCGTGCAGCAGCAGGACGGGCTCGCCCTCGCCGGCGACCTCCGAGTACAGCTCGACGCCACCGATCCGGACGTATGCCACCGGTCCGATGGTACCGGCCGTGATCAGGACTCCTGGTCGCCGCCGACGACCGGAGGGGCGGTGGACTGGTCGTCGCCCCAGACCATTTCGTCCTCGGTCAGCCAGGTGCGGTGCTCTTCGTCCTCGTCGTCGGCGCCTCGGCGGGCGCCGGCCGCGCCCGTGCCGCGGTTGATGCCCAGGGCGCCCTCGTCCGCCACGCGGCCGCCGGTGCCGGAGAAGAGGTTGCCGGGGCGGCCGACGCCGCTGCCGCCGGTGGCCTCGGCGCTGGCCAGGTTGCCGCCGGTGCCGAAGGGCAGGCGGCCGGTGGCGCCCAGCGCGCCGATGCCGGCCGCGGTCGCGCCCAGGGCGGTGGCGGCCAGGGTGCCGTTGCTGAGCAGGGAGCCGCTGCCGGTCGAGCCCGGCAGGCCGCCGATGGCCAGGGAGTCGCCCGTGGTGGTCAGGCCGACCTGGTCGCCGGTGCCCGAGAGCAGGGCCACCTCGTCGGTCTTCGTCGCGTCCACCACCGGGGCGGCCGTGTTCACCGCGGCGCCGGTGCCGTGCACGCCGTGCGGGGACGACGTCGTGCCGGTGGAGGTGCCGAAGGTCAGCGGGTTCGTCGAGTCGACCGGCATCTCGGAGTCGGCGATGGAGACCGTCTCGGGCATGCGGTCGCTCGTCGTGTAGTTCGCGGCCAGGGTGGCGACCAGCGTGATCATGCGGTCGTGGGCCTTCTGGCGCTCTTCCTCGTCCTGGTTGTGGCCCATCCAGCCGCCGATCAGGCCGCCCGCCAGCATGCCGGGGACGCCGAGCGGGGCGCCGGCCGCGGCGCCGATGGCGGCGTCCTTCACGGTGCTGTTGTTGTCGTCCGTGTCGGCCGGGTTGGCCTCGGACTCGGCCCGCTTCTTGGCCTCCCGCAGCAGGCCGGACCAGCTGGTCAGGGTGGTGTGCACCGAGTCCAGGTCGGAGTGCAGGGCGGTGGAGAAGGAGCCGATCAGGCCCAGGCGGCGCTGGTACTCCGTGCCCGAGTCGCTCGACCAGCCCTTGGCCAGGCCGGCGAGGTCGGTGTGCAGGGTGTCGCGCAGGGTGCCGAGGGAGTCGCGCATCGAGCTGATCTTCGCGGCGACCGCGTCGATCTGGTCCGGGTCGCCGGCCATCAGCTGCTGGTACAGCCGCTCGTGGTCGAGGCCCGCGTACTTGGCGTGGAAATCGTCGGTCACGACTGCTCCCCCAGGGCCGTGGGCACGTCGGCGAGGGCGTTGGTGATCTCCTTGGCCCCGGCCGTGTTCAGCGACTCGGTGGTGCGGTAGTTCGCGGCGATCGTGGTGGTCGCCTTCTGCGCGGCCGTGATCGCGTTGTGCAGCTGCTGGAGGCGCTCCACGAACTGGTTGTACAGCGTGGTGTAGTCCTGCTCGGCCTTCAGCGCGTCGGTGAAGTTGCCGAGCTTCGGCGCCTTCACCAGGCCGCCGGCGGTCAGCACCGGGTCCTGGCGCAGGGCGGTGAGCACGGTGTCGGCCTCACTGAGCCGCCCGGCCAGCCGATTGTTGAACTCGACCAACGAGATCATGTTGATCGAGGAGTTTTCGCCTGCCATGACCAGTCCCACCCCCGTAGCCATCGGTCCCGACCGAATACTGCCTACAGTAATCGATACACGCCCATCCGCGCCGCCCCGTTCAACTCGACGGCCGGACCGTCGGAGTCGGCGCGGCCGCGGTGGCGGCGGCCGCGAAGTTCAACGCGGCGGCGGGGCTCAGCACCGGGCCGGTGGGCACGAGCGCGAGCAGGTCCCGATCGATCGGTACCGGCTTCACGTCCGCATATCCCAGCGAGCTCTGCGCCCCCTGCCCGGACGGCGCGGCGCTCGCCCCGCCGGAGCTCGCCGTCGCCTCGAGCGGGTACTTGATGCCCTGGTCGGTGATCATGTAGACCGTGGTGCCGGCCGAGGACCCCGCCACCGGCAGCAGCCGCACCAGCGCGCCGTGCCCGCCCGCGATGACCACGCGGTCCGCGCTGACCACCCCGTCGACGCCGACCCGCGGCGCGCTCACGTCGCCCGCGGTGATCTGCGCGAGGGTGCCCGGGATCTGGTTGTGCAGGTCGACGGTGACGGTCTGGGTGGCCGGGTCGGCCTGGCTGGTGAACTTCGCGCAGACCGTGGCCCCGTTGGGCACCTGGTGCATGGTCCACAGGTTGCGCGGCATGCCCGGCGGGTCGAAGTCGCCGGTGATCGGGACGGTGCCGATGGCCGACGGCGACAGCTCGGCCGGGCGCGCGGCCCCGCCCGCCACCAGCAGGTTGGCCGTCACCTCGCCGATCGTGGCCAGGCCCTGCGCGAGCATCACGTAGAAGGTGTCGTTCGTGTGGTACAGCGTCCCGATCGCCACATTCGCCCCGTTGAGCTTCTTCTGGCTGTTGCCGCCCTTGCCGGGGATCGAGGGCACCGCGAGGTCGGGTCCGGCCGGCAGCGCGTTGAGGAACGCGTCGTCGACCACCACCGGCCGCGCCGAGGACAGGTTGAGCGCGGCGCGGACCGGATTGCCCGCCGTGCCGCCGGTCACCTTGAGCCGGACGCCGTGCAGCAGCACGTAGGCCGTACCACCGTCGCCCAACGTGAGCAGCAGACCCTCGTCGCCCAGCCCCGCCCCGTCCGGCACCGCGGTCCCGATGAGCAGCGAGGTGGTCAGCGTCGGGCTGGAGGTCGAGCGCGGCCCCTCGCACACCTGCCACGGCAGGCCGACCAGCGAGCCGGGATCCGGCAGCGAGTCGGGCGCGCCGGCGATGCCGACGGGCACGCCGCGCGGGATGTCGCGCAGCTTGCGGTTGGACACCGTGGACACGTTGGGCGCCGGGCTGCCCATGATGAGCCGGGCGGAGGCGTAGTTCAGCACGGGGTACAAGCGGCCCTGCAAATAGACGAAGCGGGCGCCGGACTCCTGCTCGATGACGATCGAGTTGTCCTCGAGCGTCCCGCCGCCGGGCCTGATCTGGCCGTAGATGCCGAAGGCCGCGAAGACGATGGTGGCCAGCATCACGCTGCCGAAGATGGCCAGACCGAGCCGGCGCATCGGCAGGTCGGTCGTCTCCGGTTCCCCGGAGAGCAGGGCCGACGCGATCCGCCGGGTGACGAATCGGTGGGCCTGTACCTGCTCACTGCGGGTACGCATGGCAACTCATCCTCATTTCGGCGCCACCGGCTCGCACCGGGGGTCGGCGCGGCCCCCCCAGGATAGGTGCCGACCGATAGGCTGCGGGGACCCGGATCGCCACGGAAGCCGGGTGGTCGACGGGGAGAGGCAGCGGATGGCGGCGACGGCCACAGTTTCGCGACAGCGGGTGAGCGCACAGGCGGTCTTCGCGATCCGCCGGCGGCGCGGTGCGCTGGGCGACTTTCCGGTCGGCCGGGTGATGACGGCCCAGGTCGCGCTGCTCGCCATCGTCGTCGCCGTCCTGTCCGTCGACCCCTTCCTGCGCATCGCGTCCGGCGCGGTCGCGGTGATCCTGCTGCTGGTCGTGTCGATCCGGATCGGCGGCCGGTGGTGGCCGACCCAGCTGCGCCGGCGCGCGGCGGTGCGCTCCCGCCGGCTGGCCGCCCGCCGGGCGATGGCCACGGCGACCCGCAGCGGCGACCCGCGGCTGGTGGCGCTGGCCGCGCTGGCCCCCGGCGCGGCGATCCGCGAGCACCACGACCGCGGCAGTGACATCGGCATCGGCCAGGACGAGCACGGCTGGTACTGCGCCCTCGTCGTGGCCCCGTTCTCGTCCATGGACGGCACCCGCCGGGCCGCGTTCACGCTGGACCGCCTGGCCCGGGTGTTCACCGAGACCTCGGTCCCGGTCTCCCGCCTGCAGGTGGTCAGCTGCGTGCTGCCCGCGCCGACCCAGGCCGTCGGGTCCGGCGCCCCGCTCGTCCAGTCGTACCGCGAACTGCTCGGATCCGACGCCGTGCAGGCCGACCAGGCGCTGTGGGTGGCGCTTCGGCTCGCCCCGGCCGACGCCGCCGACGCCGCCGCGAGCCGGGGCGGCGGGCTGGACGGGGTGCACCGGGCGCTCGCCACGAGCATCGCCCGGGTCGGCAAGGCGCTGTCTGAGGTGGACGTTCCCTATCGCATCCTGGACGGGCTCGAACTGCTCGACGCCGTCAGCGGGGCGAGCGGCGGGGCGGCTGCTCCCGGTACCGAACAGGGGCGTTTCTGGCAGTCGAGCCATCTCGCCCAGGTCTGCTACGAGGTCACCGAGTGGCCGGGCGGGCGCCCGACGGACTTCCTGGCCGGGTTCAGCCGGCTGCCGGCCCTGCTCGTGAGCGTGTCGGTGCTGGTGAGCCCGGAGAACGGCGAGGTCGGGCTGCGCGGGCTGATCCGGATCGGGGCGCCGTCCGCCGGGATCGCGCAGGCCGGCAAGGCCGTGGAGGACCTGGCCCGGCAGGCCGGGGGCCGGGTCCGCCGGCTCGACGACGAGCACGGCCCGGCCGTGTACGCCACCTGCCCCACCGGCGGCGGCGCGTGAGCATGAGCGTGAGGGACGGCATGACAAGCACTGGTACGCACGTCGGCGCGGTCGACCAGCTCGCCTGGCTGCGGTTCGGGGCCGACCCGGCCGGGCTGGTCCTGGGCCGCAGCGTCGAGCGCGCGCTCGTGCCGGTCCGGATGTTCCGCGAGGAGCCGGTGCGCGTGGCGCTCATCGGCGGCTGGTGGCTGGCGTCCCTGGTCGCGTTCCGGGCGCTGGCGGTCGGGGCGTGGGTGGCGGTCAGCACCACCGCGCCCGAGCGCTGGCAGCCGCTGGTCCGCGCCACCCACGGCGGCACCGACCGGCTCGCCGTCATCGTCGGCGACCGGCCCATCAAGGCGACCGCGAGCTGGTCCAGCCCGGTGCTGCTGATCGACGACTTCGGCCCGTACGCCCCGGCCGCGCGCGGCAACCTCGCCCCCTGGCAGACCCGGCTGACCGTGCTGCCCTGGCTGACCCCGCCCGGCGCGGCGGTGGCCGGCTCGGCGACGCTGCTGATCGCCCAGCGCCTGGCCCCCGAGGAGGCGGCCCTGCTGCGCCTCGACGGGCGCACGGCGGGCCTGGTCCAGGCCATGCACGACGACATGATCGCGCTGGTCGGCGGCGGCGCCAACCGCTACGTGTGGGTCAGCCCGACCGCCGCCGAGACGCACTTCTTCGGCGCCCCGCACAGGTCTCGCTAGGGCTTGATCGAGCGGATCCAGCCGTACAGGTCGCAGACCCACAGCACCAGCGGCACCACCGAGACGATCAGCACCGTCTCGATGATGTCAAGCACGCGCGCCCACACCGGGCTGATCCGGCGCCCGGCCCCGGACAGCCCGTAGCCGACGCTGATCACGGCGAGCACGATCAGCGTGCCGAGCACCAGCGTCAGGCGCTGCATCGCGGACGTCTCCAGGAACCCGGCGAGGGCGACCGCACCCAGCGCGGCCGAGCCGGCGATCAGCAGCGGCAGCCGCTGGCCCAGCCCGAGGAACCAGCGCGCCCGGATCAGCAGCAGCAGCGCCAGCACCGAACACAGGATCAGGCTCGCCAGCGTGTGCCCGATGGCGAGGATCACGGCCGCGCCCAGCCCGACCGCGGCCACCCAGCCCAGCATCGCCGTCAGGAAGTCGTCGGCCCGCTTACTCTGGGCGAGCACCCGCTGACCGTCCACAGTGGTGGCGTCGGCGCGCAGTTCTTCGGGATCATTCGGTACCGTCGGAATCGGCAGCCGGGCCATCCGGTACGCGAGCATCGGCGTCGCCGGCAGCAGCGCGAACGCCAGCGCGAACACGACGGCGGCGCCGGCCGCGGGGCTGCCGCCGAACACGAGGTCCACCGCGGCGCCGAGGCAGATCGCCACCCCGACCGCGGCGGCGGCCAGGAAGACCTGGGTGGCGTCGGCCACCGCGACCGCGGCCAGGCTGGCGAACACCGCCACGGCCGCGCCGCCGACCAGCACGTGGGCCGCGGTGAGGTCGCCCAGGGAGCGGCCGCCGGCCAGCACGAGCAGGCCGCCGATCCCGCCGTACACCACGCCGACCAGGCCGAAGGCCACCCCGGAGCGGCTGTCGGACAGCGCCCGCGAGGCAATCAGCGCGGTCAGCACCAGCGCGACCGCCACGGCCAGCGCGACCAGCGCGCCCGGCAGCTGCGGCGGCCCGGCGGCCAGCGCGACCAGGGCCCCGGCGAGCAGCGCGGCCACGCCGAGGCCGAGGGCGAACCGGCGGGCGTTGGCCGCCTGCCACCGCCCGCCGCGCTCCTGCGTGCCGGTGGCCACCGCGTCGACCACGTCGTCGAAGACCACCTCGGGCGCGGCCTGCGCACGGGGCGTGAAGAAGAGCATCTCGCCGTCGCGGATGTCCAGCTGGGCCGAGGTCCGCGAGGAGTCCAGCGGCACCCCGCCGAGCCGAGACAGCACCCAGCCGCCGTGCGTCACGCCGTCGTCGGCCAGGTCCGGCCGGGCGTAGCGCAGCAGGGTCGGCAGCAGGTCGGCGATGGGAACATCGGCCGGCAGGGCGAGGTCCACCCGGCTCTGCGGGGCCACGATGGTGACCTTGCTGAGCCCGCCGCTGGCAACGGTCGGCACGAGGGGCACTCCTTCGGCGTCAGGACCATTAGGCTCTCTCGATGTCGGGCAGAGCGTACCCACAACGAGCCCCTTGGCGGGGCCCGCGGGTGCCAGGGGAGGAATCGTGAGTACCGTCATCTTCGGCCGGCCGGCCAGGCTGTCCGGCCCGCAGCTGCCCCGCGGCGAGCTGCTGCTGGAGTCGCCGCCGGAGCTTCCCGAGAACCTGCCGGGCGGCGCCGGGCGGCTGCTCATGATGCTGCCGATGGTGGCCGGCGCGGGCGCGATGGCGTTCATGTACGCCGGCCGCGGCGGCGGGATGATGACGTACGTCACGGGGGCGATCTTCGCGGTCTCGATGCTCGGCATGGGCGTCGGCTCGATGGCCAACGGGGGCGGCGGCACCAGCAAGGCGGAGATCGACGCCGAGCGGCGGGACTACATGCGGTACCTGGCCCAGGTCCGCCGGCAGGCCCGGCGCGCCGCGGCCCAGCAGCGCGCCGCGCTGTCCTGGATGTATCCGCAGCCCGACGCGCTGTGGTCGATCGCCGCGTCCCGCCGGATGTGGGAGCGGCGGATCACCGACGACGACTTCGGCCAGGTCCGGGTGGCGGTCGGCCCGCAGAAGCTCGCGGTGAAGCTGGTCACCCCGGAGACCAAGCCGCTGGCCGACCTCGAGCCGATGAGCGCGATCGGGCTGCGCCGCTTCGTGCGCGCCCACTCCATCGTGCCGAACCTGCCGATCGCGGTGTCGCTGCGGGCGTTCGGGCGGGTCGTGCTGCAGGGCGACCGGCCGACCGCGACCGCGCTGGCCCGCTCGCTGCTGTGCCAGCTGGCCACCTTCCAGGCCCCCGAGGACCTGCTCATCGCCGTGGTGGCCGCGCCCGAGCGGCAGCGCGAGTGGGAGTGGGTCAAGTGGCTGCCGCACGCCCAGAGCCCGCGCCAGGTCGACGGGGCCGGTCCGGTCCGGCTGGTCACCTCCACCCTGGCCGAGATGGAGGACCTGCTCGGCGACGAGCTGGCCGGCCGGCAGCGGCACCGCCCGGAGAACAAGGCGCTGACCACCGCCGCGCACGTGCTGGTGGTCCTCGACGGCGGCGAGGTGGCCCCGACCTGCCAGCTGCTCGGCCCCGGGCTGCAGGGCACCACCGTGCTCGACCTGTCCGGGATGGTGCCCCGCGACGCCGGCCGGTGGCTGCTGCACCTCACCGTGGCGCCCGGCTCGGCCCAGGTCAGCCAGGGCGACAAGGCGACCTCGCTGGGCGCGCCCGACGCGATGAGCGTCCAGCAGGCCGAGGGCCTGGCCCGCCAGCTCGCCCCGTACCGCCTGTCCCAGCGCGCCGGCGGCGAGGAGCCGCTGGCCCGGACCATGGACCTGCCCGACCTGCTGGGCATCGGCGACGCCGCGAACATCGACATCCGGGTCAACTGGCGCACCCGGCCGCTGCGGGAGCAGCTGCGCATCCCGCTCGGCCCCGGCCCGGACGGCTCCGTGGTGGAGCTGGACCTCAAGGAGTCGGCGCTGGAGGGCATGGGCCCGCACGGCCTGGTCGTCGGCGCGACCGGCGCCGGCAAGAGCGAGCTGCTGCGGACCATCGTCTCGGCGCTGGCCGTCAACCACTCCTCGGAGGACCTCAACTTCGTCCTCATCGACTACAAGGGCGGCGCGACCTTCGCCTCGATGGAGGCGCTGCCGCACACCAGCGCCGTCATCACCAACCTCAAGAACGACCTGCCCCGGGTCGACCGCATGCAGGAGGCCATCCGCGGCGAGCTGGTCCGGCGCCAGGAGCTGCTGCGCTCGGCGGGCAACTACGTCAACCGGCACGAGTACGAGAAGGCCCGCCGGGCCGGCGAGCCGCTCGAGCCGCTGCCGAGCCTCATGGTGATCTGCGACGAGTTCAGCGAGCTGCTGCAGGACAAGGGCGACTTCATCGACCTGTTCATCCAGATCGGGCGGATCGGCCGGTCGGTCGGCGTGCACCTCATGCTCGCCTCGCAGCGCCTGGAGGAGGGCAAGCTGCGGGGCCTGGACACCTACCTGTCGTACCGCATCGGCCTGCGCACCTTCTCGCCCATCGAGAGCCGCATCGTGCTCGGTGTGCCCGACGCCTACGAGCTGCCCGGCGCGCCCGGCCACGGGTACCTCAAGGTCGACACCACGACGATGCTGCGCTTCCGGGCGGCGTACGTCTCCGGGCCGTACCGCGAGATCAGCTCCACGCCCGGGTCGCAGGTGCGGGTGCAGCAGCGGGTGGTGCCGTACGGCACGGCCCGGGTCGCCATCCCCGAGCAGCCCAAGGCGCCCGAGCCGGAGCCGGAGCACGAGGGCAAGCAGATCTCGATGCTCGACGTGATGATCGGCAAGCTGCGCGGCCAGGGTCCGGCGGCCCACCAGGTCTGGCTGCCGCCGCTGGCCGAACCGTCCACGCTAGACATGCTGCTGCCGGCCCTGTCCGTCGACCCCGCCCGCGGCCTGAGCCCGGCCGGCTGGAACGGCAACGGCCGGCTCATGGCCGCCGTCGGCATCGTGGACCGGCCGTTCGAGCAGCGCCGCGACCCGATGGGGCTCAGCCTCGACGGCGCCGGCGGGCACGTGGTCGTGGTCGGCGGGCCGCAGGCCGGCAAGAGCACCCTGCTGCGCTCGCTGATCGGCTCCCTCGCCCTGACCCACACCCCGGCCGAGGCCCAGTTCTTCTGCATCGACCTGGGCGGCGGCACGCTGCGGGTGCTCGACGGGCTGCCGCACACCGCCGGGGTGGCCGGGCGGCGGGACGCGGAGGCGGTGCGCCGTACCGTCGCCGAGGTCGCCGCCCTGCTCGACGAGCGGGAGGCGCGGTTCACCGCCAACGCGATCGACTCGATGGCGGCCTACCGGGCGCGGCGGGCGGCCGGCGACTTCCCCGAGGACCCGTTCGGCGACGTGTTCCTGGTGGTCGACGGCTGGGGCCTGCTGCGCGAGGAGTACGAGGAGCTGGTCTCCGTCGTCACCACCCAGATCGCCCCGCGCGGCCTGGGCTTCGGCGTACACATCGTGATCAGCGCCACCCGCTGGGCCGAGGTCCGCAGCAACCTGCGCGACCTCATCGGCACCCGGATCGAGCTGCGCCTCGGCGACCCCAACGAGTCGGAGATCGACCGCCGGGCCGCGGCCAACGTGCCGGCCGGGGTGCCGGGCCGCGGCCTGACCCACGACAAGCGGCACTTCCTCTCCGCCCTGCCGCGCATCGACGGCAGCCAGCTCCCGGCCGACGTCTCCGACGGCGTGGCCGACCTGGTCAAGCGGGTGGCGGAGAGCTGGACCGGCCGCCCCTCGCCCAAGGTGCGGCTCCTGCCGCGACTGCTGCCCGCGGCGGACCTGGCCCGGGTCACGGACCGCGCGCAGCCCGGCATCCCGATCGGGATCAACGAGGCCTACCTGGCGCCCGTGTACCTCAACTTCGACGTCGATCCGCACCTGATCGTCTTCGGCGACTCGGGTTCGGGCCGGACCAACCTGCTGCGGCTGATCGGCCGCCAGATCATCGACCGGTACACGCCGGACCAGGCCAAACTGGTCGTCGGCGACTACGGGCGGGGGCTGCTCGGCGCGTTCGCGGCGGAGTACCAGCTGGCCTACTCCCCCTCGGGCCAGGCGCTCACCGACACCCTCAACTCGGTCCGCCAGGCCATCACCAACCGGCTGCCCGGCCCGGACGTGACCCCCGACCAGCTGCGCAAGCGCAACTGGTGGAAGGGTCCGGAGGTGTTCGTGCTGATCGACGACTACGACCGGGTGGCCGGCGTCGGCGGGAACCCGGTGTCGGCGCTGGTCGACCTGTTGCCCCAGGCCCGCGACGTGGGCCTGCACCTGATCGTCGCGCGGCGCACCGGCGGTGCCGCCCGGGCGCTGTACGAGCCGGTCATCCAGCGGCTCCGCGAGATCAACTCGCCCGGCCTGCAGATGTCCGGCAACCGCGAGGAGGGCGCGCTGTTCGGCACGCTGAAGCCGAGCCCGCAGCCGCCCGGCCGCGGGTTCCTGGTGCGCAACGCCGAGAACGTGGAGCTGATCCAGACCGCCTGGGTGGACCCGGCGTGACCGTCCGCAGTAGGTTGCGCGGGTAGACCACCGTAAATGGGGTCAGCGGGGAGCGGCCCCCATCAGCTACCGTTTTGTGCAGACGATGCACGGGGTCGTGCCGCCACTCACGGACGGCGACGGCCGCGGTGACCGCGACGGTCAGCCGGCCGGCGCATCGATGAAGTGAGTCAGCAGAGGAAGGGCGCGGGTATGAGCGGTACCAGTAGCGTGGATTTCACCACGCTCTATCAGGCTGCTAAGGACGTCAGGGCGGTCAAGGAAGAGATCAACGGCGAGGTCCGCGGCTTCGACGGGACCGTCGCCCACATGCTCAGCGGCTGGCGCGGCTCCGCGGCCACCGCGTTCCAGGGCCTGGCCGGGCAGTGGCAGCAGGACGTCGGCCGGGTGCTGCTCGCCCTCGAGGGCATCGCGGACGCGCTCGAGAAGTCCGCGGGCATGCACCAGCAGACCGACGCCGACCAGCAGGCCGCCGTCAACAGCATCATCGCCGGCATCAACCCGTCCTGAGAGGAACGCACATGAGCGACGGCGAAGTTTACGTCAACTACGCGGCCCTGCAGGACGGCGAGGCGCAGATCATCCAGATCTCGCAGCGCATCGAGCAGAAGCTGGCCGACCTCAAGAGCCGGCTCGCCCGGATCTCGTGGGAGGGCTCCGACCAGCAGGCCTACCTGGGCTACCAGGCCCAGTGGGACCAGGCGATCGCGGACCTGAACACCGTGCTGGCCAAGACCGGCGCGCTGGTCGGCTCGGCGCACGGCAACTACAAGCAGAACGAGATCAACAACACCCACGTGTGGGACGCCGGCTGAGCCCAGCTGGTTCGCATCGGGCCCGGGCCGCGCACGCCGCGACCGGGCCCGCTCGGCGTTTCAGGCCCGCATGCGCGCCGGCAGGCTCCGGCCCAGCCTCGGATGGGTCAGCGTGCGCGCCCAGCCCTCCGCCGCGTGCCGCTCGGCGGTCTCCCGCAGGGCCGGCGGCACCGCGCGCAGGCTCATCCAGAACGTCTCGAAGTCCGGCGCGAGGTACCGCAGCAGGTTCCTGGTGATCGCGTCCGGCGTGTAACCCTGCTGGTCGTGGGGGTCGTCGTCGTCGAGGTGATAGACCGGCCCGCGGTCCAGGTCCAGCACGAGCGCGCCGCCCTGCACGAAGCCGACCGCCAGCAGCCCCTCCTCGACCCGGTCGCGCATGGCCGCCTGCTGCTGCACCAGGTCGGCCAGCACGTCGCCACCGTCCGGCACGGCGCCGAAGAGCGGCTGGTCGACCACGAAACCGCCCGCCGGGTGTACTGCCGGAAACTCCGGCCGCCCGCCGTTGCTCGCGGCCAGGTAGTGCCGGTACGGGGCCGGCAGCGGCCGCCCGAGCGCCTGCTCGATCCCGGCCAGGGCGTCCTCGGCGAGCGTCGCCTCCACCCGGCAGCCGGGTGCGGGACCCTCCGTGCCGCGCAGGCCCCGCCGGGTGCGGTCGTTGCGGCTGGTGCTCACGCCGCCGACGTGGCGGAACGAGCCGTACAACTCGATCGGGACGAGCCCCAGCTGACGGCTCAGCGGCAGCCGGGCCCACGTCCAGCCGGCCGGGGTGAACGTGCCGCCGTCGCTCCACAGTGGATCGCCGCCGCGCCGGCCGAGCTCGTTGGCGGTCTGCACGCCCAGCACCCGCGCCTCGTCCCAGCCCAGGTCGCGAGGGGCGGGCGGGACCTCGACGAGCAGCCGGGCGTAGGGGATCCAGTCCGGGACGCCGTAGGGCATGATCTCGACGCCGTCCGGGTAGCGCTCCCGCAGCACGTCCGGCCCGGGGAACAGCAGCTGGCCGGCGTGCTCCATCGGCGACGGCGCGGACGGGTCGGTGGTGGTCACGCCGCGCCCCCGTCGCGCGACCACAGCAGCTCGCCGGTTTCCAGAGCCCTTCGCTGGTACGGCCCGTGCTCCCACCCCGCCCAGAAGATCTCGACCGTCGGCACCACGTCGCCGGCCTCCGCGGGCCGCGCGGCGATCAGCTTGGCCAGGTCCTGCTGGAAGCGGTCGGTCAGCAGCCAGGCCTCGGTCGCCGGGGCCACCTCGGCCAGGTAGACCCGCCGCGGCCCGCCGGCGTCGGCGCGCCAGGCCCGCCAGATCCGCAGCGGGCCGCGCTCGTACTTCAGCGAGGCGGCGGCGGACACGTCGGTGAAGTCCTGCGGCACGCCGGGGCGGGCCGTGAACCGCCGCGGGTCGTCCGGCACGGCGTCGATCAGCGCGAGCCGGGCCAGCCTCGGCGTCTCCCCGCCCGGCACGCCGAAGGCGCGGGAGATCTCGACGACGGCGTTGACCTCCGGCCGGGTGAGGGCCACGCCGGCGTCGAGCGCGGAGACGACGGTTGCCTCGGGTACCACGGCCAGATCGGTGACGACGGAGCGCCGCAGCGACACGAGGTCGGCGTCCGGGAGCCGGCCGGCCAGGGCGAGCAGCAGCTCGTGCAGCTGGACGAAGTACTCGTCCCCGGTGCCCGGCGCGAACCCGCGCGCCGCGGGCCACCACTGCAGGTGCACCTCGACGTCGGGGTCCTCAGCTGGCGCCATACGGCACCTCCGTCATCACGATGATCTCGGCGTCTTCCTGCCCTGCCCGCCGTAGCCTCTCACGGATGTCCGCGAGCATCTCCGGAGGCAGCGTGGCCGGGTCGGCGCGGCGGGTCTGCACGTCGGGCGGGAGGACCGCCTCCTGCTGCCTCGGGTACCACGAGAACGGCGCGATGTCGCGGGCCGACTCCCCGGAGAGCACGTAAACGACCATCGCCTTGCTCGGGTCGGGGTCGCGGCCCATGAACTTCATCGCCTCGCCGACGTCCCGGCTCAGGCTCACCACCTGCGTGGTGTGGCCGACCGGGTCGGTGGGCGTGCCGTACAGCACCCGCTTGGCCGGCTCGCTGATGCCGTCGCCGCGGAAGGCGTAGACCGGCTCGTGGCTGCCGACGGCCGGCATCCGCATGAGCCCGTCGTGGATCATGTCGGCGTGCCAGCGCATCTCGGCGCGCAGGCCCGGAATGCCGTCGCGCACCTGGGCGTCGATCGCCTCCCGGGCGGCCACCCGGTCGGCCATCGCCCGGTCCACCGCCGCGGCGTCGCCGGCCGCGGTGGCCTCGTTCACCCGGTGGTTGGCGTCGAGCCAGTCCCGGGCCAGGGCGCTGGGCGGCGAGTTGAACTGCCGCGACGCCCCGTCGGCGGGCTCCTCGTGCATCAGGTTGCGCACGAACTCCGGCGCGTGCATCGGCCGGCCGGTCGCCATCCGCTCCAGGTAGTCCGACGTGGTACGCATGATCTTGTTCGAGAACTCGGTCGCGCCGCCGGTGGCCCCGGGGTCGAGCTGCTCGCGGATCATCGTGTTCAGCAGGGAGTACCCGTAGCGGCTGTACACCGCCATCGCCACCGCGTGCGCCTCGGTCAGCCCGTCGCGCACCGCGTGCACCGCCGCCTCGTCGTGCGGGTCGATGCCGTTGTCCTCGAGCCAGCGCTCGACGTCCCGGGTCCGGAACTCCTCGTACCGCTCGCGGGTGCGCTCGTACACCTCGGGCGTGACCTCGCTGAAGCCCCCCTCGCGGGCCCGCTCCAGGTAGAGCGACTCGTGCGGCAGCAGCCCGTCCGGCAGGAAGGTGCGCAACTCGTGCGTGTCGACCGGGAGCCAGCGGTACAAGTCGATGGGCGAAAAGTCGTGCGTGGACGTGATCGGATCCATCCGCCCGATCCCGGCCGCGTCGGCGCCGCGCATGACCTCCAGCATCGAGTGGTCCGGCCCCGGCAGCATCCAGCCCATCAGCCCGGCCATGAACTCGCCGGAGGTGACGTGCGACGCGGGCCGCATCAGCTCGTGCGCGATCAGCATGCGCGCGGTGGTGCCGGAGACGCCGTCGACGACCGGGAAGCCGGCCTCGCGCATCCGGTCGGCCCACGGCCCCTGCACCTCGTGCAGCACCCCGCCCTCGCGGATGCGCAGCCGGGTGTCCTCCTCGACGGGCCGGCGGATGAACCGTTCCTGGTACGCCGTCTCGCGCTCGCTCAGCGGCACGCCCAGCCGCTCGTAGTCCGCGGGCGTACTGGCGTGCGCGCGCTGCTCGGCGGGGGTGCGCCAGTACCGGTCGCGGCTCTCGTTGAACTCCGCGAGGTTGTGCGCGGCCCGGTCCGACTCGCGCACGAGGTGCGGCAGCGACTCCTCGAGCACCATCGGCCGCGCGGCGCCGAGCTGGCGCACGAAGTCGACGTTGACGACATCGGACACCTGGTCGAGCACGCCGGCGTCGCGCGCCCGGATGACCAGCTCGACGAGCGTGTGACCGCTCCCGCGGTTGTCGAAGGCGGCGTTGTAGTACGCGGTCATCAGCTCGCGCACGTTCGCCGGCGGTACCGCGTGCTCCTGGCCCGTGAGGATCGGCTCGCGGCCGAGCATCCAGCCGACCTGGCCGGCGCTGCTGGGGTTGTCGCTGCGGAAGAACGTGCTGTCGACGCGGCGCTGGATGGCCCGCTCGGACGCGGTCGGATCGAGCAGCGTCTCGAGCCGCACCATGGCGGCGCGCAGATCGGTGACAGCCTGCCGCGACGCGGCGATGACGTCGGGGTGCTGGTACAGGTGCGCGCCGACGGCCCGCTCGTAGGCGTGCGCCCGCTCGATCCAGTGCGGGTCGCCGTAGAAGTCCTGGAACCGGAACACGGGCGGGCGCATGACCCGCTGCACCGGCTCGGCGAGCGGATCGTGCGCACCGCGATCGGCGACCTCGTCGCGCCCGCTTGCGCGGTCGTGCTCGCTTTGGCCGCTTTCATGGTGCGCGGCGTTCGCGTCGAAGGCGCCGGTGGGCTCCCCGGACCGTGGGTGCTGCTCCGCCTCGGTGGTTGGCTCACCCGGCCGCGTGTGCTGCTGCGCCTCGGTGGTTGGCTCACCCGGCCGCGTGTGCTGCTGCGTTTCGGCGGCGGGCTCACCCGGCCCCGGGGGCCTTTGGGTCTCGGTGGGCGGCTCGGCCGCGCGGTGGCGGCCCGGGGGCTCCGGCTGGCCGGCCGGCGGACGCTCCACGCCGTCGGGGCCGAACGTGCGCCAGTGGCCGTTGGGCGGCTCGACCGGAAGCCATCGACCGTTCACCATGTGGCCGGAGGAGACCCACTCCTTGCCGTTCAGGTCGGTCCACATTCGCTCGGTCGGGCCCTCGACGGTGTACCCGGTCTCGCGGGCGAACACGGAAGCCGGGGAGTTCTCGCCCCGGCCGACCTCGCAGGAAGCCAGCCTTATGTGCCGGCTCTCGCCGACCTGGATGCGGCCCTCCGCACGCAGCTGCTCGAACGCGCGGGCGAACTGCTCGCCGGTCATCCACCGCTCGCCGATCCGGAAGCCCGCGGGCGAGCCGTGCAGGTCGAGCACGACCTCGCCGGGGCGCGCCGGGTACGTCTCGGCGAAGCGGTGCATCCGGTCGCCGTCGGGATAGAACGAGTACCCGGCCGGCGTCTGCCGGGCATGGTCGCGCACCAGGTCGAGGGCGACCTCGTCGCTGACGAACCGGGGGTCCGGCACCGGCTGGCTGTGCTCGCCGAGCGGCTCATGCCCGTCCTGCGGCTGCTCCTGCTCGGCCCGCGGCTGCTGCTCGTGCCCGTCCTGCTCAGGCGCGGGCGGCCGCTGCTGCCCGTCCTGCTCGTGCTCACGCGCCGGCGGCCGCTCGTGGGCGGCCGGCCCGTGCTCATGCGCCCCAGCCGGCGATTCGTGCCGGGTCGATCCGGCGGGCGGCTCGTGCTGGGTCGTCCCGGCCGACGGCTCGTGCTGGACCGTTCCCGGCTCGCGCACCGTCGTTCCCGGCTCGCGCACCGTCGTTCCCGGCTCATGCTGGGTCGTCCCGGCCGACGGCTCGCGCACCGTCGTTCCCGGCTCGCGCACCGTCGTTCCCGGCTCGCGCACCGTCGTTCCCGGCTCGTGCAGCGTCGCGGGCGGGTGCTCACCGGCGGGCGCGTGTTCGGCGGCGGGCGGGGGCGTGTCGCGACCGGGCGGCGTACCGCTGGTCGGGCGGTCCTTGGACGGCTCCGCGAACCGCGCCTTCTCGAGGGCTTCCTGCGCGGCCAGGCGCTGCTGCCCCTCCGCGGTGAGCCGGATGTCCTTCGCGGCCTCCGGGTACACGACGTCCTTGTAGTGGTCGTCGTGCCGCGCCTTCACGTCGGCGTAGCCCTCGGAGTCCTTCGAAGTACTGCGCAGAATCTTGTAGTCATCATGCGACACGGTCTTCGCGTGATAGCTCTCGCCCGTGTGGATCTGCACCTCGAACGTGTGCCCCGTGACCCGATCGTGCCAGGCGGTGTTGATCCCGACATAGCCCTCGGTACGGTGCCAGAAGTTCTTGAACGACACCGGCTCGAACCGATGGTTGCCGTGCTCGTCCACCGCGTTGGTCAGATAGTCGAGCGTCCGCCGCGCGCCTTGCGTGTACTCCCCGTCGGAGAACCCGACGGTGTACCTGACGGTGTCCTTCATGTTCGCCAGATGCTCGTCCAGCGAGGCAGCCGGATCCTCGGCGATGTCCGCCGCAAGCTTGCGCTTGAAGGACACGTCGTCCTTCAGCCGGTGGTCCTCCCCCCGCAGCTGCCCGCCAACCTCCTCGGCCAGCCTGTGCATCTCCGGGGTGAGCACCTTCTCGGCCTGCTTGGCATGCTCCAACGCCCGGTCGGCCACCACTTCCTGATCAGCAGTGAGCGCCGGCTGCTGAGCCACGGTCTCGTCGGCCTGAACAGACTCCTCAGTGGACGCCTGCTCCTCGTGCGCCTGCGTCTCATCGTGCGCCGGCTGCGTCTCGTCCTGCGTCTGAGTCCCGTCGTGAGGCTGAGTCTCGTCGTGAGGCTGAGTCTCATCGCGCGGCTGCGTCTCATCGCGCGGCTGACTCTCGTCGTGAGGCTGAGTCTGATCGCGCGGCTGCGTCTCGTCGTGAGGCTGAGTCTGGTCCCGCGGCTGCGTCTCGTCCCGCGGCTGCGTCTCGTCGTGAGGCTGAGTCTCGTCGTGAGGCTGAGTCTGGTCCCGCGGCTGCGTCTCGTCCCGCGGCTGCGTCTCGTCGTGCGGCGGCTGAATCTCCTCGCGCGGCTGCGACTCGTCTCGCGGCGGCTGGGTCTCTTCGCGGGGCGGGTTGCCGTCCCGCGGCTGCGTCTCGTCGTGCGGCGGGTTGCCGTCCCGCGGTGGGGTGTCGTCGTGCGGCTCCGTGCCCCGATCGGCGAACTCGTTCTCACGACGCGCGGGCGGCCTCGAGTGCTCTTCGGTCCCCGGACGCTGATGACCGGGAGCCGGGCGCTCGGTGGTGGTCGAAGGGCGCTCAGTCGTGGTCGCCGCGCGCTCGGTCGTGCTCGCCGCGCGGTCGGTGGAGGTTGCCGCGCGATCGGATGTGGTAGCCGCTCGCTCGGTGGTCGTTGCCGCGCGGTCGGTGGAGGTTGCCGCGCGGTCGGTGGAGGTTGCCGCGCGATCGGTTGTGGTAGCCGCTCGCTCGGTGGTCGTTGCCGCGCGGTCGGAGGTGGTTGCTGCGCGATCGGTTGTGCTCGCCGCGCGGTCGGTGGTCGTTGCGGCGCGGTCGGTCGTGGTTCCCGGGCGCCCCGTCGTGGTTGCCGCTCGGTCGGTGGCGGTCCCGGTGCGGTCCGTGGTGGTGGCTGTGCGGTCGGTCGCCGATGCGGTGTAGGTCTCGCCGGACCGCTGCGTGGGGATGGTGCCGCCCGAGCGTGTGCCGGCGGCCGACTCGTAGCCGGTGGACATGACGGCGGGGCCCGTGGCCACGGCCGGGGTGGTGGTGGCGGGGGGTTCGGTGCGGGCCGGCTCGGCGCGTACCGGCTCCGGGCGAGCACCTCCCGACGTGACGAACCCCTCCGGCGCGGCGAAGGTGGTGCCCGCGTCGGCCAGCGTCACCCCGGGCTCCTGACCGCTTCCCGGGCGTTCGACCGTCACCGCATGCTCGGTGGTCGTCGGATGGGCGGTCGAGGTGGCGGAGGTGGTCGAGACATGGTCGGTCGTGGCCGCGTGACCGGTCGAGACCGTCGAAGTCGCCGCATGCCCCGCGGTGGTGGGGACGTACTCGGTCGTCGCCGCATGCCCCGCGGTGGTGGTCGTGACGTGATCGGTCGTCGCCGTGTGACCCGCGGTGGTGGTCGTGACGTGATCGGTCGTCGCCGTGTGACCCGCGGTCGTGGTGGTGACGTGCTCGGTCGTCGTCGGGTGGGCGGCCACCGTCGTGGTCTCGGCCGAGGACGAGGTGTGGCCCGTCGTCGTGGTTTCGCCGTTCAGCACGCTCAGGATGTGGTCCTGGCTCGGCTGGGCCACATGCGTCTCGCCGCTCGTGGTCTCCGCGCCCGGTCGGCCCGTCGTGAACTCCGTCTGCGCGCCCGGCCGGCCCGCCGCGAAGTCGGTCTCCGCGCCCGGGCGGCCCGTGGTCAGCTCGGTGTTCGTCTCGAAGTGCTCGCCACCGGTGCTCAGCGGCTGCCCGTGCTCGTCCTGCCGTACGAAGCCGTGCCCGCCCAAGTTGGCCCCGCCGATGAAGGCGCCCGCCGTCGCCTGCTTCGCAAGGGAGTCGAAGGTGATCGGCTCGCCGGTCGCCACGGCCAGGCCCAGGGCGCCGAACGTGTTGCCGGCCGCGCCCGTGGTCATGCGGCCCAGGAAGCTCTTCGTGAAGTTTGGCATGAACTTCGACGCGCCCATGTGGACGCCGCCGCCGGCCACGCCGAACGCTACGCCCGCGATGGCGCCGTTGATGACGTCGGTGCCGAGGGTGGAGGTGTCGAAGTGGGTACGGTGCCCCTCGCCGATCTGGATCGCCTGGATGACGACGTCGCTCAGGACGTTCTGGACGATCATGAAGATCATCGTCTTGATGACGTTCGTGGCGATGATGCGGATGAAGGACTGCGTGGCGACCTCGGCCACCGGGATGGCCGCGGTGGAGGCGCCGAAGGACGGGATCGCCATCGCCAGGTAGTAGGCGATCTGGATGGCCAGGATGATCAGCGCGATGATGAACTGGTACTTCGCGAACTCGATCTGCAGCGCCGTCTGGTCGCACAGCTCGCCGAGGGAGTTGCAGAGCTCGACGAGCTTGGGGAGGTACGCGTCCTCGCCCTCGCTGTAGCGTGCCCAGTACTGGGTGAAGTGGTCGGCCAGCTCGCCGCCGACCGCGCCGAGGACGCGCAGCGACGCCGCGTTGCCCTCGTCCAGCACGCTCTGCGCGCCCTGGGCCGCCTCCAGCCAGACGTCCTTGAGCCGCCACAGGGCGTCCTCGTCGCCCTCGGGCCAGTCGGAGCCGACGATCCATTCAAGCCACTGCAGCTCGCCCGGCAACTCCATGCCCATGGCGGTCCTCCCCCCGTGCGTCCAGCAGTCGGTCCGGTCAGGTGCCGGGTCGGTCGGTGCGCCAGTCGGACCACCAGCGATCGGCGATCCGGGCCGCCAGCCGCGGCGCGATCTCCTGGTACTCCTTGTCGGACTCCCCGAGCTCGATGTCGATGAACGCCGAGGTGCGCGACCAGACCATGGTCCGGGGCAGTGACTCGTCCATGCGCGCGCCCTGCTCGGTGCGCCACTGCCGCCACAGGCCGCTCGGATGCTCCGGCGTGTATCGGGCGTTGAGCATGCTCGCGAAATAGGTCGCGCGCTGCCGTCCCGTGGGAGGCGGCGGGGGCGCCGTCGACATCGCGAGTTCGGCGGCCTTGTCCGAAAGCTCATCCGGTACCGTCGAAGGCGCCTGAAAATCCCGCGCGGCGATGTGCGCGACGAGGTCGTCGTCGGGGGCGCAACCCCGCGTGCGGAGGTAGTAGGCGGACGCGTCCTGCCACACCCACACGCCGTCGGTGCGGTAACTCAGCGGCACCGCCCGGCCGGCCGCGGGGTCGAGCGGATCGACCTCGAAGCCGGACGCGCGCAGCACGATCGGGGCCGACTCCAGGTAGCGGATCAGCGACTCCCGCTCGGCCGGGTCCACGACCCGCCGCCGGTCGGCCGAGAAGTAGGGCGAGCCGTCGTCGTCCACCGCGTCGAAGACCGCCGCGATGCGCAGCGCGGGCGTGCCGGTCACTTCTGGAACTTCTTGTCGTTGGCGTCCTCGCCGCGGGCGGTGGTGTCGGCCATCTCCACCAGGCCGGCCGCCATGTCCTTGAGGCCGTCGCGCATCTGCGGGAAGAACTCGAGCGCGTTGATCTTCGGGTCGGAGTAGTTCTTGTCGAACGCCTCGCCGTACTGGTCGCCGCCCTGGCAGTGGCCCTCGGCGCCGATGCCGTCGACCAGTGCCTGGAGCACCTCCTGCATGCGGTTGCCCAGGTCCGTGTAGGACTTGGCGGCCGTCTTCACCTGCGGCCCGTCGATCCAGTACCCGCTCATGCCGACAGCCTAGCGACAGCGGTCACTCCCGGGCGTCCCACGTCAGCCGGTCCGCGGCGGCCGGCCGCCCGAGCCGGCCTGACGAGGGCCGGGCGCCCCACGTCAGCCGGTCCGCGGCGGCCGGCCGCCCGGGCCGCCCTGACCGGGCCCGGGGCGCATGTCGCGCAGGCCCGGCATGTCCTGCGGGTCGGCCGGGAACATCTTGCTGAAGTCGAAGTCGCCGCCCATCCCCGACAGCCCGGCGACGTCCGGCATGTTCGGGGTGACCAGCTCCTGGACCCGCCGGCGCAGGTCGTCGGTGGCGGCCTTGGCCGTGGCCACGATGCTCTCGCCGAGGGTCGCCGAGTCGAGCGCCCGGAACGCCCGCGGGTTGATGTCCACGGCCGTCAGCGCGCCCCGGTGGTCGACGGTCACCTTGACCAGCTCGTCCTCGGACGTGGCGGTCGCGGTCAGCTCGGCCATCTCCCGCTGCATCCGGCCGAGGTTGTCCCGGACCTGCTTGTACTGCTGCAGCAGCTCGTCGATGTGGGCCTGATACTCAGCGCGCACGGTCGTAGCCTCCAGCGGGCGGATAGGCGGGAGCCACCGGCCGGCGGCGCGCGCGGACGATCACGATCACGGCCACCAGGACCAGCACCAGCAGCAGCCCGGCCGCCGCCGCCACGCCGACCAGGACGAATGTGGGGATGCCGCCCTTGACCCCGACCGGCGCACCCGCGGCGAGCGGCTCGGCCGACGCGCTCGCGGAGGGTGCCACCGCCGGGGCGCCGAGGGGGTTGGCGGCCACCTCGGGAACCTCGGCGGTGAGCGCCTCCAGCGGCTGGACCACGCCGAAGCCGTAGTCGGCGTCGCGGCCCGGGGTGCCGGCGTCCTTCGCCGTTCTGATCAGCCGGTTGATCACATTCGCCGCGCTGAGCTGCGGGTACTTGGCCCGGATCAGCGCCGCGACACCCGAGACGAACGCGGTCGACGCGCTGGTGCCGTCGGCCAGGCCGTAGGTGGTGGAGGACTGCGACGGGGGCATGGCCACCGGCACCTGCGTGGCCGGCGCGGCGATCACCGCGGCCGCCCCGCGCACCGAGCCCGACCAGACCTTGCCGTCGTTGCCCACGCCGGTGACCGCGACGACGCCGGGGATGCCGGCCGGCACGAGCGGCTCGGTGATGCCCAGGTTGGTGTTGCCGATGCCGGCGATCACCACGACGTCGTGGTCGAGCGCGTACTTGACGGCTTCGAGCTCGTACTGGTGGCTCTCGCCGGTGTGCCCGAGCGAGATGTTGATGACCTTGGCCCCGTGGTCGGTCGCCCACCGGATGGCCTGCGAGGTGCTCTCCGAGTTGGACTGGCCGCCGGTGATCTGGTTGGCCACCGGCAGGATCTTCGCGGCCGGCGCGATGCCGAGCATGTGCTCGTTGCTGCCGCCCTTGGCCGCGATGATGCTGGCCACGCCGGTGCCGTGGACCACGCCGGCGGCGTCGGGCCCCCACCCGTCCGCGGGCCCGCCGGGCGCGGTCGTGCCGCCGTGCTCGACCTGCCCGTCGAGGTCGGCGTGGGTCGCATAGATCGGGCTGTCGATCACGGCGACGGTCACGCCGGCACCCTTGGTGATCTGTTGGACCTGCGCGATTTTGTACGGCGTGAGGTACCACTGCGCCTCCCGCACGTTGCGCGGGGCGGCGTGCGCGGCCGTGGGCGGGACGGCGGCGGCCAGCAGCCCGGCCAGCGCGGCGACGGCGACGAGCCGGCGCCTCACTGCCGCGTCCACTGGTTGGTGTTGCCAGGCGGTGGCGGGTAGCCCGGCGGCGGTGGTGGTGGATAGCCCGGCGGCGGCGCGGGATAGGCCTGAGCGGCGGCCCGGCGCCGGCGCGCCGACGAGCGGGCGACCACGATCAGCGTGACCACCAGCGCCAGCACCAGGACGACCGGGATCGCGATCAGGAACGCCACCTTGCCCATGTCGGCCTTGGACTTCGGCACCTCGGTGGGCCCGGCGCTCGCCCCGGGCGCGGCGGCCGGCACAGCGCCGAGCGGGTTCTCGGTCACCGCGGGCACGTCGGCGGTGAGGGCGTCCAGCGGGCGTACGGTACCGAAGCCGAAGTATTTGTCCCGTCCCGGATCGCCGTTGTCCTTGGCCGTCTTGACCAGCCGGTTGATCACGTTGGCCGCGTCGAGCTGCGGGTACTTCGAGCGCACCAGCGCCACCACGCCCGACACGATCGCGGTGGCGAGGCTGGTGCCGGCGGCGAGCCCGTAGGCCGTCTTGTAGGTCCCGGTCACCGACCCGACCGACATCTGCGAGCCGGGCGCCGCGAGGACCGTCTCCGGCCCGGACGCCGAGCCGTCCCAGAAGTCGCCGTTCTGGTCGACCCCCGACACCGCGATGACGCCGGGGATGTTGGCCGGGGCGATCACGTCGCGCATGCCCTCGTCGGTGTTGCCGACGCCGGCCACGACCACGATGTCCTTCGAGACGGCGTAGCGGATCGCCTCGACCTCCTCGGCCGTGGCCTTGCCGTTGTGCCCGTTGGAGAGGTTGATGACCTTGGCGCCGTGGTCGGCCGCCCAGCGGATGCCGGCGGAGATGGTCCGCGGCGTGCCGCTGAGTCCGGTGGACGCCGCGACCGGCAGGAGCTTCGCGGCCGGGGCGATGCCGAGCATGCGGTCGTCGCCGCCGCCCTTGCCGGCGATCACGGTCGCCACCTCGGTGCCGTGCGCGCTGTCCGCGTTGTCCGGGCCCCAGCCGTTGGCCGGGCCGCCGTTGGTCGAGGTGCCCTCCAGCAACTGCCCGGCCAGGTCGCGCTGGCCCGACCAGATCGGCGAGTCGACCACGGCGATGACCACGCCGGCGCCCTTGGTGACCTGCTGCGCCTGCGCGATCTTCAGCGGGTTGAGGTACCACTGGTACTGGCGCACCGGGTCGGCCTGAGCCGGCGCGGCCCCCAGCGCCGAGCCGGCCACTCCGGCCAGGACGGCCAGGGTCGCCGCGATCGCACGGCGCACGGTCAGCCTCGTCATCCGTCCACTTCGCAATCGCTCACGTCAGCCCAGCACGGTCGGCGCGGCGTCGGTGTCGCCGCCCCACGGATCCTCGTCCTCGGTCAGCCAGGTGCCGCGCTCGTCCTCGGGGGCGTGCGCGCCCGCGCCGTGGCCGCCGCCGGGCATCATCCCGCTGCGGCCCCGGCCGGCGTTGCCCCGCCCGGCCGCCCCGGGCATCCCGCCCAGGCCCATCGGCATCGACGGCCCGCCGACCGGCCGGCCCGCGGTGGTGCCGCCCAGACCCGCGCCGGCCCCGGCCCCGAGGCCGCCCATGCCGCCGCCGACCCCGCCCAGGCCTCCGCCGCCGGTGCCCAGGTCGCCGAGCCCGCCGCCACCGGCGCCGGCCAGGCTGCTCAGCGGGTCGGCGTTCGGGTCGAAGCCGCCGGCGCCGCCCGGGTCGAACCCGGTGCCCGTGCCGGCGGTGGGGTCGAACGCGCCGACGTCGCCCGCGTGCGCGTTGGGGTCGAAGGCGCTGGACTTGAACGGGTCGCTGCCGAGGCCGCCCACGCCCGCGCCGCCGCCCCCGCCCGGGAAGGTGGTGCCGCCGGGGAAGTCCGCGCCCCGGGTGGTGATGCCGGTCGTCACGGGCTCGGGGTTGGCCGTCGTCACCGAGGACTGGTTGTAGGCGTTGTCGACGCCGTTGTAGTAGTCCTCGGCCTCCTTGGTGTACCCGAAGATCCAGTCCCCGACCTGCGAGGTGACGTGGCCGAGGGTCTCCCGGGCGATGTTGCCGAGGGTGTCCATGAAGCCGTTCTTGAACATGCCGGACTGCAGGGCGACGCTCATGTACGGCTGGCCGGAGACGGCCCCGCCGGTCAGCACGCCGTAGGCGAAGATCCCGTTGGCCGCGTCGAGCTCGGCGGCCCGGCCCTGGACCTCGTTCAGCATGTACTCCGGCACCGGCATGTTGTCCTGCGCCCACTGGAGCTTGTCCTTGGCCGACTGCAGCATCGGCCGGACCCCGCTGTTCTTGGACGCGGTCTCCTCGATCGTCTTGGCGATCTTCTCCAGCTTGGCGAAGTAGTCCTCGGCCGCCTCGCCCTTCCAGCTCTGCTTCAGGTCGTGGATGCCGTCGCGCAGGCTGTCGGCCAGGGTCTGGGCGTTGCGGTAGATCGCGCCCCACTGCCCGTCGAGCACGTCGATCGCGCCGGGCCGGCCGGCCACGCAGACCTTGGTGACCATTTCCTCCCAGTCGGCCATCAGAAGCTCCCGTCCTGCGCCGGGCTGGTGACGGCCGTGGTGGAGGTGCCGGTGCCGCTGCCGCCCTGCGAGCCCTCGTTGAAGGCCTTCTCCACCGCCTGCACGTTGAGGGTGTTGTTGTGCTCGGCGTCCTTGTAGTTCTTCACGATCGACTCGGTGGCCTTGACCGCGGCGTCGAGGGCGTGCGCGATGTCCCGGTAGGACGCGATGACCGTGTCCACGTACCGGTTGTGCTTGTTGTAGACCAGCTGCGCGCTGTCGACGCCGCCGAAGTACAGGTCGCCCTGGTTCTTCGTCAGGCTCATCGCGCCGGTCTGCATGATCAGGTGGTCCTGGACGTACTGCTTCAGGCCCTCCAGCCACGGAATGGCGCCCTCGAGCGACTTGATGTCGACCTGTGTCGGCACCCCAGTATCGGGCGTTATCGGGCGAAGCACCCTCTGGACGCCGTCGTCTCCGCTCATCGCAGCCCCTCCCCCGTGACCGTCAGCCGGTTGCCCTGCACCTTAACGCAGCCGGGCCATCCATCGACGACCCCTTGGCATTGACCGGGAAAAATATCATCGCTGCCGCGCCGACCGGTTGGTGATGCTCATGGTCTTGCCGACGACGGGGGTGAACCCGCCGCCCGGCCCGGCCTTCCCGGCGTCCTTCGCGGACCGCCCGGCCCGCCACTGCCTGGCCCGCCCGCGGCGCAGCACCGGCGCCGCGATCAGGATGAGCACCGCGACCAGCAGCAGGCCCGCGGCGACGGCACCGCCGACGCGCCGTACCGCGGCATCCGCGTCGACCCGATCCGCCGGCGCGGCCAGCTGCCCCGTGGCCGCCGGTCCCGGGGTGCGCACGGTGCGGAACACCGCCGCGACCGCCTGGTAGGGGTTGACCACGCCGTACCCGACCTGCTCGTTGTGCCCCTGCGGCGGGTGGTCGGCCGTGCTGCGGATCCGGTCGGAGACCTCGGTCGCGGTCAGATCCGGGTTGTACGCCCTGATCAGCGCGGCCACCCCGGACACGTACGCGGCCGCGAAACTGGTCCCGCCCTCCTCGAGCAGCCCGTAGCCCCCGCCCCGCGGCGCCGGCCCGATGATCTCCATGCCCGGGGCCGCCACGTCGACGTACTCCCCGGTGCTCGACGTGCTCACCCGCTGGTCCTGCCGATCCACCCCGGCGACCGCGATGACGCCGGGATAGGCGGCCGGGAAGATCGGCTGCCCGTCGTTGGCCCCGCCGCCCTCGTTCCCGGCCGCGGCCACCACCACGATCTTGTGGTCGATCGCCGACCTCACCGCGTCGGCCAGCTCCTGCGTGGGGTTGCGAATCTGCAGCGAGAGGTTGATCACCTGCACGTTGGCCGCGACCGCGTCCCGGATCGCCTGCGCCACGATCGCCGGCTCCCGCGGATCGTTCGTGTTCTTCCCGGCCAGCACCCGCAGCGGCAGGATCTTCGCGTCCGGCGCGATCCCGGAGAACGTCGCGTCGGGCGAGTCCTTCCCGGCAATGATCGCGGCGACCACGGTCCCGTGCCCGACCGCGTCGCACGTCGGATCGGTCCCTCCCTGCGTGTAGTCCTTCCCGGCGAGCACCTTCCCGGCGAGCTTGGGATGCTGGTCGGACACCCCGGAGTCGATGACGGCCACGGTGACCCCGCCGCCGCGCGAGAGCTGCCAGGCGTTCCCCGGCTGCAGCCGCAACAGCGGCCACGGCGTCTCGGTGAGCTGATCGGAGCGCGACTGCCCGCAGTTGTTGGCCGCGTACAGCAGCGCGGGCCCGGCGAACGCGGGCGCCGCCGAACCGGCCACCACCAGCACCATGGCAGTGACAACCGTCAACACAGAGGCGCGCCGCACGCCCGAAAGCGTACCGGCACGCCCCTCGATGCGTGACCCGCCTCGTGCGAGGATCGTCGAGCGGCTGAACAACGGCGTGTCCCTGGCCGGCAGCCTCAAGCAGGAGGGCGCCGGCGCAGCGCTGACAAGCCGAACCACGCCGCCGCCACCACCGGGGCGTACGCCAGCAGGGCGACCAGCAGGCCCCACCAGAACCGCACGGTGCCCGCCCCGCCCGCGAAGCCGAGAAGCGCCCATCGCCCCACGTCCACCAGCAGCGGCCCGTAGTACAGCGCGAGGTACGCCGCGGCCAGGGGGTACCCCACCAGGCGGACCCAGCGGAACCACGATCCCACCCGCACGTCGCGCGGGGCCGCCGCGGCCAGTTCGGCCTGCCCCGCGGCATCGAGGCGGCCAGCAGCGCGGCGCAGCAGCAGGGACGACACCCGCCAGAGGTCGTGGCAGCCGGTGGCGGTGACCAGCACGCCGTACAGGTCGGTGCGCAGGAACACCATGCACTGCCAGAGCATGCCGGCGACCACGGCGTACACCATCGCCGGCACGGGAACCACCGGACCCGCCGCCAGCTGTACGCCCAGCAGGACCGCCAGCACCACCCCGTCCACGGCCAGGCCGGCGAGCTGCGGCCCGTAGCGGCGCCGGCGCGGGACGCTCCACAGCTGGGACAGGTCGGTCTCGAAGACCAGGAAGAACAGCCGCCGGTCGACGCCGAAGCGGCTGCGCAGCCCCAGGGCCCGCGCGGCCAGCCAGTGCCCCACCTCGTGCAGGGCGACCAGGGCGTACCCGATCGGCAGCAGGATCAGCAGCGAAGTCCCCAGCTCGCCGGTCGTCGACAGCACGTCGCTCGGGCGCGGCCACAGGTCGGGCCGGAGCGCGAAACAGGCGACGGCGAACGCGGCGGCCGCGGCGTACCCGCACCACGCCGCGGCCGAGAACAGCGGGCGGACGAGGGCCGGCGGCGGCCCGCCCGTCCATCCGCGTTGCTGGACCGGGGCGGTCGCCGGGAGTACCGGTGCCGCGTCCGCAGTTTCGACGAAGCCCAGGTCGGTCAGGGCGGTCACGAAGTCGGCCAGATCCACCGGCTCACCGGCGAACTCGGCCGCGCGGGCAGCCGCCTCGTCCAGGGTCGCGCCGTCGAGCAGGGCGCGCACCACCACGCCCCCGACCGGCGGGACGGCGACGAACGTGCCGCGCTCCGGGTCGCCGATCAGGACCTCGTCGCCCTCCTCGACGACCGAGAGCGGGCGCAGGCGCAGTGTGGCGGTCACGGCGCGCACACCGGGCAGGCGGGGTCGCGCGGCCACGCCTCGCGGCGCTGGGTGCAGCCGCCGGCGATGTCGATCAGGACCTCGGCGCCGGCCACGTACGGCGGCTCGTAGCCGGTCAGGTACCGCAGCGCCTCGAACGCGACCAGCGAGCCGACCAGCGCCGCGGCCGGGCCGTTGGCGCGGTTGAGGCTCGGCACGCGCGCGCTGAGGCGCTGGGCCGTCACCGCGGCCGGAGCCAGGGCCGTGGCCTCGGCGCCGCGGCCGTCGCCGTACGCACGGACGCGGCACGCCACGCACGCGCTGCGGCCCGGGTCGACGGAGTAGTAGATGAGCTGGGATCCGGTCATGCCGCCGCGGACGTGTGGGACGCCGGCGGCCACGCACGCCGCGTTGACCCAGGCGTCGATGTGCTCGCCCTGGTCGATGCCGGACACGACGACGTCGACGCCGGGCAGGAGGTCGGCGAGGTCGGCCGGGCCGCCGATCCAGCGCCGGACGGTGCGCACGTCGATGGCGGGGTTGGCGGCGCGGACCCACGCGGCGGCGCGCTCGACCTTGGGGGTGCCGAGGTCGGCTTCGCGGTACAGGAACTGCCGGGCCAGGTTCCGCGGCTCGACCACGTCGTCGTCCAGGATGGTGATCCGCCCGACGCCGAGCCCGGCCAGGCTCTGCAGGACGTTGGAGCCCAGCCCGCCGGCCCCGAGCTGCAGCACGTGCGCGCCCCGGACGCGGGCCAGCAGGTCGGCGTCGCTGCGCTCCAGCGAGGCGAACAGGTCGAAGAAGGCGAGGTTGCTGAAGTCGCGCCCGGCGCTCTCCCGGTCGGCCGAGCGGTCCGGATCGCACAGGATCCGCAGGCCGTCGAGGGCGGCCAGGGCGTCCGCCAGCTCGTCCGGGGTGACCTCGACGCCGTCGGCGGCCAGGGCCGCGCGCAGCTCGCCGGCGGTGCCGGGGTGGTCGCGCAGGACGGTGAGCAGCCGCTCCACCTGCCCCTCGGGGTCGCCGAGCTCGATCGCGCGGCTGGGGTCGCACACCAGCAGCAGCCCGTCGCCCGACCGCTCCCACGCACACTGCTTCAGGCCGATTCGCATCGTCGATGTCCCCCCACAGCGGACGGCCGCCCGGAAGCCCCCGGACGGCCGCTCCCGTCAGATCAGCAGTGCGAGTTCCCGGTCGACTTCACCGACTCCACCGTGCGGATTTCGATCTTCATCCCCGTCACCTCCTCCGCTCGACGACCTCCAGCGTGGCCGGGGCCGCTGCGAAAACGCTGCGATGGGCCTACTACGGCCGTAGCGCGGTGATAGGCGCCCAGCTCAGAGGTTGCGCAGGCCGATCAGGACGCGCTCCAGGAGGCTGTCCTCGGCCTCGACCGGCTCGTGCAGGGTCAGCAGGCCGTCGGTGATCATGTCGGCGACGAGGACGCGGGCCACCCCGAGCGGCACGCGCAGGCTCGCCGCGATCTCGGCCAGCGACTGCGGGCGGTCCGTGCAGAGGTTCGCGATGAGGCGTTGGTCGCGCCCGGCGTACCGGCTCGCCTCGATCCCCCGCCGCATGGTCAGCATCAGGGCCTCGATCGCGATCTCGTGCGCGGGCTCCGTGCGGCCCTTGGTCACGGCGTAAGGACGCACGAGCGCCCCCCGCGGATCCTCCTCGCCGTGCACCATGCCGCGCTACCCGGCGACGCTCTCGCGCGGCGGTGCGACCAGCGACTTGCCGACCCTTTCCACGAGCAAGGCCATCTCGTACCCGACGTGCCCCACATCGCACGCCCGCGCGGCCAGCACCACCAGTGAGGAGCCGTCGCTGATCGCCATGAGGATCAGGTACCCGGCCTCCATGTGCACGATCGTCTGCCGCACCCGCCCGCCCTCGAAGTGCCGCGCGGCACCGTCGGTGAGGCTGACCAGCCCGGCCGTGATCGACGCGAGCTGCTCGGCCCGGTCCGGCGGCAGGTCCCCGGTGGCCGCCAGCAGCAGCCCGTCGGACGAGACGGCGATGACGTGCGCCACCCCCTCCAGCGGCCGGGCGAAGCTGTCCAGCAGCCAGCTCAGGCTCTCCAGTGCCCCCGGACCCGTCATCCGCGCTTCTCCTCCGTCGGCTGGGCGGGGCCGGGCACGGCGCCGCCGGCCTGGCGTCCGCGCTGGACTCCCCGTTGGTACGACGACAAAAGCCCGCGCAGTTCCTCCGCGCTCGGGCGCTTGAGCTTGGCCGGCCGCTCGGGCACGCCGCCGGGCACGAGCTGGGCCTGGGGCGAGCGGACGGGCAGCCCGGAATCGGTGCGCGCCTCGATGCGCGGCTCCTGCGCGGCCGCCGCGGCGCGCCACCCCGCATCGGCCCGCGTCCGCCACATGCCCGCGTTCCCGTTCCCCGTGCCGTTGCCGTTCGCGGCAGCCGGGCGCGGCGCGGACGGCCGCGACCCGGTCATCACGCTGTGCCCGCGCTCGTGGAACCACGTCTCCTCGACCGACCGGAAGATCGGCAACTCGGTCGTGTCGTCCTCCTCCGCGGCCGGCGCGGGACCGGGCGCGGAAACCGGAGCCGAGGCCGGCAGGAGCGACGGCGCATGCGAAACCCGCGGGCGCTGCGGAAGAGCGGCACGCCGCTCCTCGGGCCGCAGCACGAGCGCGTCCGCGGGCAGCATGACCTCCGCGACGGTACCCCCGCCCGGGTTCTCCCCCAGCCGCACGACGATCCGGTGCCGCGCCGCGAGCCGCCCGACCACCGCGATCCCCATCAGCCGGAACGCCCCGGCGTCGACCGGCGCCGGCTCGGCCAGCCGCCGGTTGAACCCCGGCAGCGACTCGGGCGCGATCCCGATCCCCCGGTCCTCGATCCGCACCATCGTGCGGTCGCCGAGCCGCAGCCCCGACACCAGCACCGGCGCGTGCGGCGGCGAGAACCGGGTCGCGTTGTCCAGCAGCTCGGCGAGCAGCCGCACCACGTCGTTGACGGCCGGCGCCGCGACGAACACCCCGCCGTCGACCTCGGCGAACTCGACCCGCTCGTACAGCTCGATCTCCGACTGCGCGGCCCGGATCGCGTCCACCAGCGGCGCGTCCTGCCGCCGCGGCGGCGCGGTGTCGGCCCCGGCGAGCACCAGCACGTTCTCGTCGTTGCGGCGCATCCGGGTGGCGAGGTGGTCGAGCTGGAACAGCTGGGCCAGCCGCTTCGGGTCCTCCTCGCCGCGCTCGATCCGGTCGAGCTGGCCGATCATCCGGTCGACCAGGGTCTGGCTGCGCCGGGCCAGGCTGAGGAACATCGCCGAGACGCTGTTGCGCAGCACCGCCTGCTCGGCCGCGACCCGGACCGCCTCGCGGTGCACGGTGTCGAACGCGCGCACCACCTCGCCGATCTCGTCGCGGCTGTCGAACCCGGCCGGGCCGCGGACCTGGTCGGCGATGTCCTGCGGGGAGCGCTCGTCCATGGTCCGGGCGTCGCGCAGCCGCAGCACCAGCTCGGGCAGGTCGTGCTCGGCCACCTCGAGCGCGGTCAGCCGCAGCCGGCGCAGCGAGCGGACCATCGAGCGGGCGGTGACCACGGCCAGGCCGGCCACCAGGGCCAGCACCGCGAAGAGCACGGCGGACTCCAGGACGACCTGCCGGCGTACCCCGCTGCCGATCGCCGCCGCGTCCCCCACCAGCTGCTCGTCGAGGCGGGCCTCGGTCCAGCGCATCAGGTCGTTCACCGCGCCGAACACGGCCACGGCGTCGTCGGCGTCCACAGTGGCCGGTTGGCCGACCGAGCGCTGCAGGGTGCTGGTGAGGTCGTCGGCCATCTGGGTCGCGTCGCCGGCGATGGCCGCCTCGACGATGCGGCGCTGGGGCACGGTGGCCGACAGCGAGAACGCGACGAACGCCTCCTGCTGGCCGGTGAGCGTGGCCAGCAGCGCGGCGAGCTGGTGGGCGTCGAGCGAGCCGGTCTTGAGCGCGGCGAAGCTGACCGCCTCCTGCTCCGAGACGAGCGCCTTGGCCTTGGAGAACGCCGCGGCCGCGCGCAGCTCGTCGGCGAGGGTCTGGTCGGTGCGGACCTGGGCCACGGCCTCGCGGTACGAGACGAGGTCGTCGGCGACGACGCCGTAGCGCAGCAGCACCTCGGCCACCGAGATTCCCTGCCGGGTGCCGACGTCCTTGCGGATCGCCGCGAGCACGTCGAGCTGGTCGTCGATGCGGTTCAGCCGGTCCCGCACGCCGGCCGGGGCGCCGCCGAGCGCGTCGCGGCGCTCGACGTAGCCGGCGATCGCGGCGTCGGTCCGCACGATCTGCCGGTTGTACGCCTCGGCCTTGGCGTCGGGCGAGGACAGCAGCGCGGCGGCGGCCATCCGCTCGAGGTGCACCTCCTGGGCGAGCGCGGAGACGTCGGCCGAGAGCCGGGTCAGCGCGCCGACCGCGTCCGCGTCGCCGGCCCGGGCGCTCGCGTCGTGCAGGCGCAGCGCGGCCAGGGTGACGATGGCCAGCAGCGGGACGAGCAGGATCAGGCCGAGCTTGGAGCGGATGCGGGCGTTGGCCAGCCGGGGTGCGCGAAACCGCCACCCGCCGGCCGGCCTCTTCGATCCGGGCATGCGCAAAGCCTCCGCGTGCTCGTGGTCGCCTATGACGTCCCGGCGGATGCGACGGCGCAGGACACGGCATTCCACCATGAATGGCCGCACCACGGGAACCCTCTCGGTGCCACTGAGTAGATCAATATGCGGGGACTGGGTAATCGCAACCGCGGCGCGTATTAAAGACCCTCTTGACCCCCTCCGTACGAGTTGGCAAGGTGTGCATCCGAATGCACCGCCGAATCGATCGAGGGGAATCGACTTGCGACGCCGGCGCTTTCTCGCGGCGATGACGGCGGTGCCGGCATTGGCCCTGGGTGCATGCACAGTGGCGAATGCCAACGACCGCCCGGACATCCTCGTGGCGGCCAGTTTGGAACTTTCCGGCGGGGCCTCCGACATCGGTGTCGCCTATCAACGGGCACTCGAACTGCGCGCCGAACAGATCAATGCGAGCGGGCTGCTCGGCGGGCGGAAGCTCAGCGTGAAGGTGCAGGACAACCGGGGCGACCCGGCGACCGCGCTGACCCAGATCACCGCCTTCGCGGCGGACCCGGCGGTGACCGCGATCATCACCGGGACGTGCGCCGACTGCGCGAGCGGGGCGGCCAAGGTGATCGACGAGCGGCGGGTGCCGACGATCGCGCTGACGCCGGTCGCCGACGTCATCGCGCCGCCGGCCGAGCGCCGCTACGTGTTCCGGCTGGCCCCGGGGGCCGACGACGACGCGTCGCTGCTGGTCGGCGAGCTGGGCCGGGCCGGGCAGCGCAAGGTCGGGCTGCTCGCGGCCGACGACGCCTACGGCCGGTCCGGCGCCGACGCCCTGACCCGCGAGGCGGGCAAGATCGGGGCGAAGGTGGTGGGCCGCGGGCAGTACGCGCTCGGCGAGTCCGACCTGAGCAAGGCGGCCCGCGCGGCGCTGACCGGCGGCCCGGACGCGGTGGTGGTCTACGGCTACCCGGTCCAGGCGGCCCTCGCGGTCGGAGCGGTCCGCGCGGCCGGCTACCACGGCCAGGTCTACCTCGACGCGGTCGCGGCGGGCGAGCTCTTCCTCGGCGAGCAGTTCGGCGCCGACGCCACCGCGCTGGTCTTCACGCCCACCCTGGCCATCGACGACGTGATCGCCACGACGCCCGCGAAGGCGGCGCGGCGGCAGTGGTTCCAGGACTACACGTCGCGCTACGGCACCTATCACGGGCACGCCTCGTTCGCGGCGGACGCCCTGCAGCTCATCGCGAATGCGGCCGCCCAGTCCGGCTCGATCGACGGCGCGACCCTGCGAGCCCGCCTGGAAACCGTACAGGCGGACGGCCTGAGCGGCTCCATTCGATTTACGCCCGACAATCATTCCGGCCTCACACCGCAATCCCTGGCGATGCTCGAGGCGCGCGGCGGCCGGTGGCGCCTGCTCGGCTAGACCAGCTTTCCACACCACTGATTTGGGGGTCAGGCAGTGAGACGGTACCGCGCATTCCTGGTTTCGGCACTTACCGTTTTCTTGATCGGCGCGGCCGGGTGCTCGTCGGATTCCAAGCCGGAGTCCGCGGCCGCCGGCGGCGAGAAGCCGCTGGACAAGGTCACGTATCTGACGGCATTCGGCGCGGTCGGCCGCGACGCGTTCGCCTTCGTCGCCCAGGAGAAGGGGTGGTTCAAGGAGGCCGGGATCGACGTCAACATCCAGCTCGGCGCGGCCACCGGCGAGAACCTCAAGGGCCTCGCGTCCGGGCAGGCCCAGTTCGCCCAGCTCGACCTCATCGGGGCGTGGATTCTCGCGGGCAAGGGCGAGTACAAGGACTTCCGCACCATCGCCGCGATCCACCAGCAGACCCTGGTGTCGATCGTCGCGCTGGACGGCTCCGGCATCAGCGCGCCCAAGGACCTGGAGGGCAAGAAGCTCGGCGCGGCCACCGGCTCGGTGAACCAGCTGCTGTTCCCCGGCTACGCCAAGCTGGCCGGCATCGACGCCACCAAGATCCAGTGGGTCAACGCGCAGCCCGCCCAGCTCCCGGCGCTGCTGGCCGGCGGGCAGGTGCAGGCGCTGAGCACGTTCCTGATCGGCGTCAAGGGCATCGAGAAGGCGGCCGGCGGCAAGAAGACCGTGGTCCTGCCCTACAGCAAGTACCTCGGCGACCTGTACGGCAACGGCCTCATCACCACCGCGAAGATCGCCAAGGAGAACCCGGACCTCGCCAAGCGGTTCCGCGACGCCGCACTCAAGGGCCTGCAGTACACGATCGAGCACCCGGACGAGGCCGCGCAGATCCTCAAGAAGGCCCAGCCGGCCGCCGACGTCACCGCCGCCGTCGGCGAGATCACGCTGATGAAGCCCTATGTCACCTCCGGCAGCGGGCTGGGCGTGATGGAGCAGGAGCGGGTCGCCCGGGCCATCGCCACGCTGCAGGCCTCCGAGCTCATCCCGGCCGGCCTGACCCCGGACTCCGTCGTGGACTTCTCCCTGACCCCGAAGGCCTGAACGATGACCACTTCGACCGAGCCGGGGCCGTCGCGGTACTCCTTCGACAACGACGACCCGGAGTCCGTCGGCCGGCACAGCCACCTCTCGGACATCCTCGACCCGCACACGTTCGCGCGGCTCGGCGCGCTCGGCGACCTGACCGGCAAGCGCTGCCTGGAGGTGGGTGCGGGCGGCGGCAGCGTCGCCCGCCGGCTGGCCGAGCTGGCGGGACCGGGCGGCGACGTCCTGGCCACCGACCTCAACGTGCGGCACCTGCCGACCGGCGCCGGGTTCCGGGTGCTGCGCCACGACCTGGTGTCGGAGCCGGTGCCGGACGGGCCGTGGGACGTCATCCACGCCCGGATGGTCCTGCTGCACATCCCGCAGCGCGAGGAGGTGGTCGCCCGGCTGGTGGCCGCCCTGGCTCCCGGCGGCGCGCTGGTGATCGAGGACTGGGCGACGGAGTTCGGCCGGCTGTGCCTGGCCGCGCCGGACGAGGCGATGGCGGCGCTGATCGAGGAGTACCGCGACACCCTCGTGAACCGGGTGCTGCCGGCCCGCGGCAACGACCCGACCTGGGCCGCGCGGGTGCACGCGACGATGCTGGCGCACGGGCTGACCGACGTCGACACCGAGGTCAACGCCGCCTCCTGGCCCGGCGGCAGCCCCGGCGCCGTCCTGCTCGCGGTCAACGTGGCCCAGCTGCGCGACGACTTCATCGCGGCCGGGTTCACCGAGGAGAAGATCCAGCGGTTGTACTCCGCTGTGCGCGACCCGCGCCTCGTCGTGCGCAGCCACTTCATGTACTCCACGATCGGCCGCCATGCCTGAACAGCGCGCCGCGCCCCGGTGGACCGGCCTGGCCCTGCCCCTCGCCGGGGCAGCGGTCGCGGTCGGCCTGTGGTGGGGCGCGACCGCGGTGTTCGGCATCCGCTCGTTCTTCCTGCCCTCGCCCCCGGACGTGGTGGCGTCGTTCCGGGCCCAGCCGGAGTACCTGCTCACGGAGGCCTGGGCGACGCTGCAGGAGACGCTGGCGGGGTTCCTGATCGCGCTGGCCGCCGGGCTGCTCATCGCGATGCTGCTGACCATGTCCAGCACCGTCGAGCGGGCCACCCTGCCGCTGCTCGTCGCGCTCAACTCGATCCCCAAGGTCGCGCTCGCGCCGCTGCTGATCGTGTGGCTCGGGTACGGACCGGCCCCGAAGATCGTGATGATCGTGCTGATCAGCTTCTTCCCGATCGTGGTGTCGGCCGCCGCCGGGCTGTCGTCGACCCCGGCCGACCTCGGCGAGCTCGCGACCTCGCTCTCGGCGTCGTGGTGGCAGGCGTACCTCAAGGTCCGCCTGCCCTGGGCGCTGCCGCAGGTGTTCGTCGGGCTCAAGCTCGGCATCTCGCTGGCCGTGATCGGCGCGGTGGTGGCCGAGATCAGCAGCCCCAACGGCGGGCTCGGGGCCGTCGTCGTACTGTCCGGCAGCTCGCTGGACACCCCGCTCGCGTTCGCCGCCATCACGCTCCTGGCGATCCTGAGCATCGTGCTGTTCTACCTCGTCGTGGGCCTGGAGCGGCTGCTGCTGCCCTGGGCGCGGGCGATCACCGCGTGAGGCCGGGAGGTACCGCATGATCGAGCTGGCAGGCGTGTCGCGGACGTTCCGGACCCGGTCCGGCGACGTGGAGGCGCTGCGCGCGATCGACCTCGGCGCGGCGGCCGGCGAGTTCCTGGCCGTCATCGGGCGGTCCGGCTGCGGCAAGTCGACCCTGCTGCGGCTCGTGGCCGGGCTGCTGCGCCCGAGCGCGGGCCGGGTCGCGATCGGCGGCGCGCCGGTCACCGGCCCGCGGCCCGACGTGGCGCTGATGTTCCAGCGCCCGGCCCTGCTGCCGTGGCGCTCGGTGCTCGCCAACGTGCTGCTGCCGCTGGAGATCCGCGGCCGGGTCCGCGAGCCCGACCGGGACCGCGCCCGCGCCCAGCTCGACGCGGTCGGCCTGGCCGGCTTCCACCGCCGGCTGCCGCACGAGCTCTCCGGCGGCATGCAGCAGCGGGTCGCGCTGTGCCGGGCCCTCATCCAGCGCCCGAGCGTGCTGCTCATGGACGAGCCGTTCTCCGCCCTCGACGCGCTGACCCGCGAGGAGCTCGCCGGGCAGCTGCAGGAGGTGCACATGGAGCTGCGCCCGACCACGATCTTCGTCACCCACTCGATCCAGGAGGCGGTGCTGCTGGCCGACCGGGTCGCCGTGCTGAGCAACCGCCCGGGCCGCGTCCAGCGGGTCATCGCCGTCGACATCCCGCGGCCCCGCTCGTTCGGGCACAACGCGCACCTGACCGACGTCGCCGCCCACGTGGCCGAGCTGACCGATCTCCTGCACACGCACGAGCCGTCACCCGTGTGAGTTCCCCCGAGCGGCCGATTCTGCGGTACCGCACGGTTAACCCCTCCACGATCAGTTTCCGCAGCTCAGACGTCGTTGCAGTTGTCTGCCCTGATACGTGTGAGCCGCGATTTGGCGTGCCAGATCCGCCCGCCGGTGATCACCGAGCGCGACGTTGACTTGACATTGAGCCACGAGGATGGTTCGGGAGGTCAATGACGACCCGGATGGGGGGGAAAGCCGATGCCCGTCAACGAATCTCTCGACCTCAACCAGGTCCGTGCCGTGCTCGACCAGTCCGGCGAACCGTGGCGGATCTCCTACACGTCGATGACCGCGCTCACCGAGGCGGAGCGCGTCCGGCGTCTCGGAGTGCCGCCCACGCCGGGGCTCGACGTCGACCGCCTCGAGGAGGCCAAGGACGAACGCGCGGCGATGGTGCGCTCGGCGGTCGCCGAGTCCGTCGGCGCGCCGGTCGCGTTCGACCTGCGCAACGTCAACGGCGTCGACTTCACGACGCCGGTGAAGGACCAGCTCTCCTGCGGCTCGTGCGTCTCCTTCGCCACCGTGGCCGCGATGGAGCACGTCCGCCGCTTCACCACCGGCACCTCGGGACTGGCGATCGACCTGTCCGAGGCGCACCTGTTCTACACGCACGGCCGCAACGCCGGCGCCACCTGTTCCAGCGGCTGGTGGCCGGACCAGGCGTGCAACGCGTCCCGCGACATCGGGGTGACCTTCGAGGACTACTTCCCCTACACCCCGGGCGACCAGGACAGCAGCCGGCTCAACTCCGACTGGCCCAACCGGCTCGCCAAGATCACGGCCTGGAAGCTGCTCAACAACAACGCCGCCGAGATGAAGCGGTACATCTCCACGTACGGCTCGATCGGCGCCTGCTTCGACGTGTACCAGGACTTCTTCAGCTACGGCGGCGGCATCTACCGGCACCTCACCGGGGCCTACGCCGGCGGGCACTGCGTATGCCTCGTCGGGTACGACGATGCGCAGGGCTGCTGGATCGCCAAGAACAGCTGGGGCAACGGCTGGGGTGCGGGCGGCTTCTTCCGCATCGCGTACGGCGAGTGCCGCATCGAGGGCTACCAGACCGTCGGCATCGAGGGCGTGAACGTCCGCGCCTGGCTGCCGGACCAGCTGATCCTGGGGCTGTGGAGCAACGAGTACGACGCCAACGCCTGGGCCTACGGGGCCGGCCGCGGCTGGCTCAGGCTCGACGGCAACACCGCCGTCACCGACGAGGCGATGCTCCTGGAGCTCTCCGCCTCCAAGGCCGTGCGGCAGCCGGTCGGCCTGTTCGAGGACGCCGGGGCCATCCAGCAGATCTACGCCTGGTGAGCGAAGGAGGAGGATCGATGACCACCAGCAGCGAGCCCATCGCGGGCGAGGGCCCCAGCCGGACCCCGCCGAAGAGCGGCGCGACCACCGTGGAGCAGAAGGGCTTCACCGAGCCGAAGGCCTTCTCCCCCGCCGAGGTGGCGGCCAAGACCCAGGCCCCGCCGGCGATCGAGACGGCCCGCCCGACGCTGCTCCCGCCGACGGTGGCGGGCGCGCAGACGGTCGCGGCCGACGCGGTGACGGCGACCTGGCGCAGCAACCAGACGGTGACCGCGACCTGGTCCATCTCCGAGCCGCGCAACGCCTGGATGCACGTGAAGGACCTGGGCTGGCGCAAGCTCTACAACGGGCGGGACTGGGCGTTCACCGCCCTGGTCACGCTGGCCGCGCAGGCCCGGCAGACCCAGCGGCCGATCACCTTCCGCGAGGAGGCCGACGGCATGGTCTACGAGATCTACCTGTGGTGATCTGTTAGTCGCCGCGGACGGTGACCTCGACGCGCACCGTCCGCGCCGGCTCGCCCTCCCAGGCGCGGGCCAGGCGCAGCGTGAGGGTGCCGTGGCCGGGGCGGGTGGCGTGCAGCGCGACCACGCGCTCCCCCGCGGCACCCGGGGCCGCACCGCCGGGCCGGTACTCGTCGGACTCCACGCTCAGCAGGTCGCCGGGCAGATCGAACTGCCAGCGGTACCCGGTCGTCGGCGTCTCGCCCGCACGGACCACCACCCGGTCGCCCTGCGCGATCGAGACCGTCTCGGCGGTGCTGCCGGGGCCGATGGCCACCGCAACGTCAGCCACGTCGATGAGTCTACGCCCGTGCGCCCGGAAAGCTCGGCTCACGCCGCGGCCGGGTACGCGGCACTGATGGCATGCCGGACCGCGGTGGCGTCCTTGACGAGATGGCAGCGCCCGCGCGGCAGCCGCAGGTCGATCCCGCCCCGCCGGGCGGCCTGCATGCTGGCCGCGGCCAGCACCGACACGACCCCGTCGTCGAGCGCGGCGACGTCGGTACAGTCGACCATGACGGGCTTGAGCTGCTGCTCGACGAGCTCGCGCAGCACGTCGTACAGCGCCGGGGCGAGCGAGGCTCCGACGACCCCGGACAGCCAGACGAGCGAGGCGTCGTCCAGGTGGATCACGACCATCTGCTGCTTCACGGCACCACCTCCGGGCGTGTGACCCTGCGTGTACCCGACGCCCGAAAACGGCAAACCGGGACTGATCCCGATGCGGCCGGATTCCGTACACCATGACAGCCACGCCTCACGCCAGACCATCGACGCGAGGAGGTGCCGCGCGTGGTCCGCTCCAAGCAACACGCAGACACGTCCCGGGAGAGCCCCAGGCAGCACGGCGAGCACTACGCCAGCCGCGAGACCGCCTCGGGCGTCTTCACCCGCCCAGCGCCGCCGCCCCACACCTCGAGACCACCCGCACCACCGCGCCACGCGCCCGAACCTCCGGCACCGCCGCGCCACTCGCCCGAACCTCCGGCACCGCCGCCGGATCGGCCACCGCCGCCCGCGCCGCCGTCCTGGTTCACGCCGACGGTGGCACCAGCGCCGCCGGTGCCGCACGCTCCGCCGGTGCCGCACGCTCCGCCGCCGGCGCCTGCCAACGCGCCGCAGCTCTCGCTCCGGCCGCTGCGCACGCCGGCGCCGGCCGTGACCGCGATCCGGGTGGAGGCGGTGCCGGTGGACGGGTTCGAGTACGAGACGGCGGCTCCGTGGTGCAACGACCCTCCGGAGGCACCGCCACCGCCGGAACCGCCCGTCATCAGGCCGGCGCCGAAGCCGCTGTTCAACCCGCTGGCCCCGAAGCCGGAGCGGCGCACCATCACCTGGCTGGACGAGTGAGCCTCAGCTCGCGAGCGCGTCCGGGACGAGGCCGACGCCGGTGGAGGCGGTGAGGGCGGCGCTCAGGTCGGCCACGAAGCGGTCGACCCGCTCGCGGGGGACGCCCGGCATCAGGACCGCGTGGGCATTGCCGCGCTCGTCGGTCGCCAGCGGCCAGCGGTCCAGCAGCGGCTGGGGCGGGCGCGGGAAGACCACCGTGAAGGCCCGCGGCTGCGCGCGCCAGGCCGGCCAGCCGATGCCGCGCAGCTGCTGCTCGGTGTAGCGGGCCAGGGCGCGGGCGCTCTCCGCGCGGGCGCGCAGGCCGGCCGGGCCCCAGTGGCGCAGGAGGTACCAGAACCACAGCGGCGCGTGCCCGGAGCGCGAGCCGGTGATGGTGCTGTCCGGGGCGGCGGTGTACGTGATGTCGCCCCGGCCCGTATGGCGGTCCGCGAGGGCGACCACCACCCCGCAGGGGAACGGGACAGCCAGGAACTTGTGGCCGCTCACGGCCACGCTGTGGGCCCCGTCGGCGAAGGTGAAGGCGGCGCGGCCGGGCGGGTCGTCGAGGGCGAGTGGCACGCCGGCGAGGGCGGCGTCCGCGTGGATCCAGCGGCGGGCGGCGTCGACTCCGGCCGCATCCAGCACGCGGCCGATGCGGCCCACGTCGTCGATCGCCTCCGTCATCGTGGTACCGATCGACGCCACCACGATCACGCCCGTCCCGCGGCGGTTGCGGCCGTCCCGCGCCACCGCCGCGTACAGCAGGTCGTAGCGCATCTCCCCGCGCTCGTCGGTCGGCACCACGTGCAGGCGCATGCGCAGCAGCTCGGCCGCCTTGGCCACGCTGTAGTGCGCGGCCGCCGAGCAGTAGACGGTGGCCGCGGCCAGCTGCCGGCGGGCCTGCCACAGGGCCCAGTGCGTGCTCTCGGTACTCCCGGTCGTCACATACCCGTGCCGGTTGTCCAGCGGCGCGTCGAACAGGTCGGCGAGGAAGCCGATCACCTCGTACTCGAGGTGCTTGGTGTGCATCCGGTACGCCCCGCCGGGGGCGAACGGGTGCCCGACGTTGTTGAGCAGCAGGCGCTCGAACGGCGCCAGGGCGCTCATGTCGGGAAGGTCGGTGGCGCCGGGGTACCCGAGGTCGTAGTCGCGGTGCTGCAGCAGGTCGGCGTGCAACTGCTCCAGCCGGCCCGCGACCGTCGGGTCACCCGGCGACGGCAACCCGGGTGTCATCGGGGCCGCGATCCATGGTCGACGATCCGCCCGATCTCGCCCATCCACCGCCACACGTGGTAGATCGGGTCCGACTCGGGCGTCTCGGCGAGGGCCGGGTTCCAGCGCCAGTGCATGCTCGGGGTGCCGTACTGCGTGTTCCCGTCCCGCACCGAGCAGTCCACGGTGAGCGCGTTGAACTGCAGCTCCCCGCCGCGGTCGAGGACCAGCATGGTGCCGTCGATGAGCCGGGCGTAGCAGCGGCCCGGCAGGTCGGCCTCGCTGCGCGCGGTGCGCTGGGCGGTGACCCAGTCGCCGTAGGGCGTGTCGAGCGTGACCACCCCGATGCCGGCGAACACCGCCTCGTACGACATCGAGTCGGTCTTGTTGCACATGGAGGTGCGCGGGTCGAACCGCGGATCCGCGGAGTACCCCTCCCGCGCGTGCTGGGCCAGCCCGTACAGCAGGTGCGGGAGCGACGCCGCCTCGTCGTCGGCGAGGAAGATGCGGGTGGCGGTGCGCAGCTGGTCGTACAGGCGGCCGCTCGGTTCGCTGTAGAACAGGGCCACGCCGTGCGGGGCGAGCGGGTCGCGCCGGCGCCGCTCCCACGCGTGCCGGGCGTGCAGGAACGAGAAGCGCCGCAGCCGGGCCACGACCGCGCCCCGGTAGGTCGGCGTGATGTCCACGCTCGGCGCGGCGGGCGGCGGCGCCACCGGCTCGCTCGGCACGCTGCGCATGTGCCGCGGCGCCGGTGCGGGCTCCGGCTCCGGCTCGGCCGCGTAGCCCTGGTAGGAGGGCGGGACCTCGCTGGTGCGCTCGATCGCCCACCAGGGCACCGAGGAGGACGATGGCGGGTTCGGCTCCCAGTCGTTCTGCATGGTCGTGCGCGGGTCAGACATCGAGGTCCTGCAGGCGCTGATCGAGGACCCGCAAGGGGTCCGGGCGGCCCTTGCCGACCTCGGCGAGCACGGGGGCCTTCCCGGCGCGCAGCACGAAGCCCCACACCACGCCGGCGATGACGGTGAGCACCACCGCCGCCGGCAGGATCGCCTGCAGCGGGGAGTCGTCGGCGATCTGCAGCAGCGACGACAGGTGCGACACCATGATGGCCAGGACGCCCACGCCGCCGATCACGCCGAGCGAGGGCAGCACGGTGGTGACGAACAGTCCCTCGGTACTGCCGCCGCCCTTGCGGTAGTAGCGGATCGCGCCGATCGAGATGAGCACCAGCATCACCAGGATGCCCACCGCGCCGGCCGCGGACAGCCACGTGAAGATGACGCCGATCGGGTCCGCCCCGGCCGCGGCGAACAGGCCGACGACGACCAGCGCCGAGACGCTCTGCACGAGCGAGCCGCCGGTCGGCGCGCCCTGGGCCCGGCCGCTGGTGCCGGTGCGGGCCAGCCAGCCGGGCAGCACGCCCTCGCGGGCCATGGCGAAGAGGTACCGCGCGATCGTGTTGTGGAACGACAGCATCGCCACCGTCACGCTGGTGACCAGCAGGAGCGTCGCGAGCAGGCTCAGGCCGCTGCCGTACCACTGGTCGAACAGCGCGAACGGCAGGCCCGAGTCCGGGTTGGCGGCGGTCGCGGCGATCTGCTGGTCGCCGACGGCCACGGCCAGGGCCCACGCCGACAGCCCGTAGAACAGCGCCATGAACACGACCGCGGCGAGGGTCGCGCGGCCGATGCTGCGGCTGGTGCGGACCTCCTCGGAGTACGCGGGGGCGGTGTCGAAGCCGATGAATGCCGCGATGCCGAGCGCGAACGCACCGCCGATGCCGGGCGCCCACAGCCCGCTGACGTCGATCGGCGCGGCGGTGATGGCGTCGTTGAACGGGTGGGTGAAGCTGGCGATGTCGAACAGCGTGATGACGGCGAGCTCGATGCAGAGCACGGTGCCGACGACGAACGCGGACAGCGACACGTGCAGCAGCCCGCAGATGGCGACGATCAGCCAGATCACCGCGGCCCACAGCAGCCACGAGCCGCCGATCAGGCCGGCGATGGTGACGCCGATCAGGCCGTACAGACTCATCTGGATCGCGGAGTAGAAGACCAGGGCGAGCGCCCCGCCCACGAGCCCGGACATCGGCCCGAAGGCGTGGGCGAGCAGCGCGTAGGCCGGCGCGGCGTGCGGCACGGCGCGCGACATGGCCACGTATCCGACCGCGAGCAGCCCGAGCATGATGCCCAGCAGCGGGAAGGTCAGCGGGGTGGCGACGAGTCCGGTGGCCGCGTAGGTCGCGACGATACCGCCGGCCAGCACCGCCATCGGCGAGCTCGCGCCGACCTGAAAGAGCCACACACCGCCGCCGCTCATCTTCCGGCGGGTCAGTCCCTGCGTCGTCACCGGCCACCGTCCACAGTGGTCAAAAGGCAGGCGGGCACAGGTGTCACGGGGGGACGCATCGCGGCGCGTTCTCCAGCTTCTGCCGGCTGAGGCCGAAGTCGTTCGGACCACAACAGTCAATGTGATAAATGTCGCTGCGAAGTGTATCGGTGTGGATCTCGGCCGGACCACCACTGCGACCTGCGGGGTATTTCACATTCCGAGGCCTCATGATCACCTTGCGTTGAGCTTGTCGTTCGGCAACAAAGGACCCTTTGTCGAGTCAGCAACTTGACCCGGAAAAAACTGTTACGCGCCCGGCTCGTGGTGGTAAGAGGTGATCATCCGCGAGCCGGCCGAGCAGGGCCCCGTGGTCCGCCCGGCCCACCCGGAAGCGCACCGGCGCCGCCGCGCCCTCCCGCAGCAGGCCGAGCCCCGGCTTCCCGGGCAGCTCCACCCGGCACCCGATCCGCGCGTCCAGCCCCCGCATCAGTCCCGGGTGGAGCCGCGGCGTGGCCAGCACCAGGTGCACGCCCAGCGACCGCCCGATCCGTGCCACGGTCGTGAACGTCTCCGCGAAGTCCGGCCGCGCGGCGAGGAGCGCGACGACGTCCTCGACGACCGCGACCAGCCGCGGCAGCACATGCCCGGCCGCGCGGTACTCCCCGATGCCCGCGACCCCCGCCGCCCGCAGCAGCTCGTTTCGGCGCAGCAACTCGTCCTGCACCGCCGCGTCCAGCCGCCCCAGGGCGTCCCTGCCCAACAGGTTGCCCGCCACCCCGGCCGAGTGCGGCAGCCGCTCGAACCCCGGGAACGCCGCCATCGCGAGGTGATCGACGAGCAGCACCGCGACCTCGTCCGGCGAGTTGTGCACGGCGAGCCCGAGCACGACGGTGCGCAGCAGCTCGGACTTGCCGGTCCCGGTCGCCCCGACCACCAGCGCGTGCGGCCCGGCCCCGCCCTCGGCCTCCGCGCGCAGATCGAGCGTGACGGGCCGGCCGTCCTCCGCGAGGCCGATCGGCACCACCGGCCCCGGCGAGCCCTGGGCCCACCGCGCGGCCGGGTCGAACGCCGCCAGGTCCTCGATTCCCCACACCTGCTCCAGCACCTTGTGGACGGTACCGTGGTGACGATGGACAAGGCCTGGGCGCGCTACCTCGCCGTGACCGCGACCGTCGGCGTCTACATCGGCCTGGGCTTCTGGCTGCGTCCCGACGCCAACACGTACCTGCTGCTCGGCATCCCCATCACGCTCGTCTACCAGCTGGCCGTGGCCCGCCGCCCGCTGCGCGCCCTCTGGCTGCCCGACGGCTCGTTCCGCGTCGATCGCTGGGTTCTGCCCATCTTCGCGGTGCTGATCGTCGGTCCACTGTGGACGCTTGCCGAGGCCGAGTCCGCGCCCGTCGTCGTCTACTCGGTGCTGACCCTGGGCACCGCCGCCGGCGCCGCCTGTGCCCTGCGGGTGATGGAGCGCCGCTGGTGGCGCGAGCTCGCCTGGATGCTGGCGATCCTGGCCGTCGTCGCGGTGATCCGCGGCGACGTCCCCGGGGCCGTGCACTGGCTGCTGTTCTACCTCCCGGCCGGCTTCCTGGTCGAGGAGGTGCTGTTCCGCGGCGCGCTGGACCTGGGCAGCTGGCCCGGCGCCGCCTGGGTCTCGCTGCTCTGGGGCCTCTGGCACCTGCCGATCCTCGACGCCGTCACCCCGCTCACCGTGGCCTGGGTGCTCGGCGCCCAGCTGGTCCTCGGCCTGGGCCTGACCTGGCTGTGGCGGCGCAGCGGCAACCTCGCCGCCCCCGCCTCCGCCCACGCCATCCTCGACTCCCTGCGCAACGTCGTGGGTGCTTAAGGGGGTTACCCGGATCCGCCGATTGCGCCGGTACTGGATGATCGGTATGTGATTCGCTTCGTCCTGAACGTCCTGTGGGTCATCTTCGGTGGCGGGTTCATCCTGTTCCTCGGATACGCCCTCGCCGCCCTGATCTGTCTCGTCCTCGTCGTCACGATCCCGTTCGCGATCGCGTCGTGGCGGCTGGCGGTGTACTCGCTGTGGCCCTTCGGCCGCACCGTCCAGGCCAAGCGCGGCGGCGCGGGCGTGGTCACCGGCCTCGCGAACATCCTGTGGGTCGTGCTCGCCGGCTGGTGGCTGGCCCTGACCCACATCACGGCCGGCATCACTCTGTGCGTGAGCATCATCGGCATCCCGTTCGGCATCGCCCACTTCAAGCTCGTGCCGGTCGCCTTCTGGCCGCTCGGCCGCGAGGTCGTCGACATCGACTAGCGGTGCCCTTGCAACTGGCGCACCTCCGTCTCGAGCTCCTCGACGCGGGCCAGCAGGTCCAGCACCACCCCGAGGGCGGCGTAGTTCAGCGGCAGCTCGGCGTGCAGCCGCTGCACCCGGGCCAGCCGCGCGAGCTGCGCCGCCGGGAACTCGGGCTCGCCCCCGGCCCCCGCGACCGGGTCGAGCAGGCCCAGCGCCACGAACCGCGTGACCAGCACGGGGTGCACGCCACCCGCGGCCGCGAAGGCGTCCAGGGTCAGGACATGGCGGTGGACGAGGGCCAGGGTCATACCGCGCTCCGGGGGTTGTAGCTCGATGTACGGGCCAGTTCCTCGAACAGCCGCCGTTCGTCGGCCGTCGGGTGTGGCGGGACCATGACCCGGACCTCGGCGAAGAGGTCGCCCGGCGGCTGCCCCGGCAGGCCCTGACCGCGCAGCCGCAGCCGGCGGCCGGACGGGGAGCCGGCCGGGATGTCCACGCGGCGGGTCTCGCCGCCCGGCGTGCGCAGCGGGACCTTCGCCCCGAGCGTCGCCTCCCACGGCGTGACCGGCAGCCGGACGGTCACGTCCCGGCCGTCCACGGTGTACCGCGGGTCGGCCGCGAACTTCACCACCAGCTGCAGGTCGCCGCGCGGGCCGCCGCCGAGGCCGCCGGAGCCCTGGCCGGCCAGCCGCAGCCGCTGCCCCTCGGTGACGCCGCGCGGGATGGTCACGCCGAGCCGGGTGCCGTCGGAGAGCGTGACGGTGCGGTGGCCGCCGCGGTACGCGTCCTCCAGCGGGATCGTGATGACCGCCTCGCTGTCGGCCCCGCGCACCGGCCCGAACCCGAACAGGTCCCCCAGATCCCCCAGGTCCGCGAACCCGCCCGGCCCGCCCTGGAAGCCTTGGAAACCGCCGCTGGGGGGCACCGTCGCGCGGGCGTCGTACTCCCGGCGGCGCGCGGGGTCGGACAGCACGTGGTACGCCTCGGTGATCTCCTTGAAGCGGTCCTCCGCGCCCGGCTCCTTGTTGACGTCGGGGTGGCTGCGCCGGGCGAGGGTGCGGTACGCCCGCTGGATCTCCTCGCCCGTCGCGCCCTTCGCCACCCCGAGCACCTCGTAGTAGTCACGCGCCATCGGCGGTCCGCTCGTCCGGTCCGACCGCCACGGCGACCGCGGCCGGGCGCAGCAGCCCGTCGGGGCCCTCGTAGCCGGGCCGGATCACCTGCGCGACGGTGCCCGGCCCGCCCTCGCCCGCGGCGACCGAGGTGACCGCCTCGTGCCGCGCCGGGTCGAACGCCTCGCCCGGCTCCCCCACCGGCGCGAAGCCGAGCCGGCCCAGGATCGCCAGCGCCTCCGCGCGCACGTGCTCGACGCCCTGCACGATCGCGGCGGGGTCGGCGGCGGCGTGCGCGAGGGCCAGGTCGAGGTGGTCGAGCAGCGGCAGCCAGGCGGCCGTGCACCGCGACCGCTCGGCCGCGGTGCGCTCGGCGACCAGCCGCTCGCACCGCTTCCGCGCGTTGTCGGCGTCGGCCTCGGCCCGCCGCCACCGCTCCTCCCAGTCCGTGCCCTCCATCGAGCCGTCCTCCATCACGAGAACTCGGCGTCGACAACGTCCTCGTCGGCGGGCGTCGACGCGGCGGCCCCGGTCAGCGCGTACGCCAGCTGCCGCAGGTCCTCGGTCAGCGGCCGGACCTGGTCGTCCCGCGCCGACTTGGCCTGCTCCAGCAGCATCTCCGCGCGGCCGCGCTCATGCTCCGGAATCTGGCTCCCGCGCTCTTCCAGCAACCGCCGCACCTGGTACGCCGCGCCGTCGAGCTCGTTGCGCGCCTCGACCGAGCGGCGGGTGGCCTCGTCCTCGTTGCGGTACCGCTCCGCCTCCTGCACCATCCGCTCGACGTCGGCCTTGTCCAGCGTGCCGCTCTCGGTGATGGTGATCTGCTGCTCCCCGCCGGTGTCCCGGTCCCGCGCGGACACGTTGAGGATGCCGTTGGCGTCGATGTCGTAGGTGACCTCGATCTGCGGCCCGCCCCGCGGCGCCGGCCGGATGTGCTCCAGCCGCAGCCGGCCCAGCACCCGGTTGTCCGCCGCCCGCTCGCGCTCGCCCTGCAGCACCACGACCTCCACGGCCGGCTGGTTGTCCTCGGCCGTCGTGAACGTCTCGGTGCGCCGTGTCGGGATCGTCGTGTTCCGCTCGATGACCCGCGTCATCAGCCCGCCCAGCGTCTCGACGCCGAGCGAGAGGGGCGTGACATCGAGGAGTACGACATCGCGCACATCGCCCTTCAAAACCCCGGCCTGGATCGCCGCTCCGAGCGCGACCACCTCGTCCGGGTTGACGCTCATGTTGGGGTCCTTGCCGCCGGTGAGCCGCCGCACCAGCGCCTGCACCGCGGGCATGCGCGTCGCCCCGCCGACGAGAATCACCTCGTCGAGGTCGCCCTCCCCGACCTTGGCATCGCTCATCGCCTGCCGCACCGGCGCCAGCGTCCGCTCGAGCAGGTCGTGCGTGAGATCCTCGAACACGGCCCGCGTCACGGTGCTGGTCAAATGCTTCGGCCCGTTCGCGTCCGCCGTGATGAAGGGCAGATTCACAGTCGTCTGCGGTACCGTCGACAGCTCGATCTTCGCCCGCTCGGCCGCCTCGATCAGCCGCTGCAGCGCCTGCGGATCCTTGCGCAGGTCGATCCCCTCGTCCCGCTTGAACTCCTCGGCGAGATGGTCGACCAGCCGATGGTCGAAGTTGTCGCCGCCCAGATGCGTATCGCCCGCCGTGGCCCGCACCTCGACGACCCCGTCCCCGACGTCGAGAATGCTGACGTCGAAGGTCCCGCCCCCGAGGTCGAACACGAGCACCGTCTCGTGCCCCTGCTTGTCCAACCCATACGCCAGCGCCGCGGCCGTAGGCTCGTTGATGATACGAAGGACCTCGAGCCCGGCAATCCGCCCGGCGTCCTTGGTGGCCTGCCGCTGCGCATCGTTGAAGTACGCGGGCACCGTGATGACCGCCTCGGTCACCTTCTCGCCAAGGTACTTCGCGGCGTCGTCGGCGAGCTTGCGCAGTACCTGCGCGGAAACCTCCTCGGGCGAAATCTGCCGCCCGCGCACATCGAACCGAACGGCCCCCTCCGGCCCGGGCGCCACCGCGTAGGTGACGGTGGCCGCTTCTTCGGCAATCTCATCGAACCGCCGCCCGATGAACCGCTTGGCGGACGTAATGGTCCCCTCAGGATTGAGCGCCGCCTGCCGCCGCGCGAGATGCCCGACAAGCCGCTCCCCACCAGCCGTATACGCCACAACGGACGGGGTGGTCCGACTCCCCTCAGCGTTGGGAATCACCGTCGGCGAACCACCCTCGAACGCGGCGATCACCGAGTTGGTCGTGCCGAGGTCAATACCAACTGCCCTGGCCATGGCCGATCCTTCCGACGCGGGTGACGTCCTGCCGGATCCAGCCTTCAGCGGATGCAGGGCATGAGCGTCCTGCCCACCGGATGACTGACCCGACCCAGCGTTTTGCCGACGTCCCCGCCCGGCCCCACTCGGGCAATCACGCCGGCCAGATGAAGCCCATCCGGCAAGGCGGCCCCGTCGAACACCACGTCCCCCGCGAAGCCCACCTGCGCGAACCCGGACTTCCCCCAGAACGTGGCCCCTTCGAAGTGCGCCGCGTCGAAGCGCGCGTCCACGAACCACGCATCGCCCGCGAAGTGGCAGTCCCGGAAACGAGCTGCTCGGCCGACTTCACGTGCAGCTCGGCGACCCGCTTCTCGGCCGCGTCATGCTCAATGCCCACGGCAGCCGCATCCCCACCCGGGTCGCACCGCCCAGCCGCCGTCCCTTCCAGCACTTCGACAGCTACGGGTGCGCCCAGTTCCGGCACGGCGGGCTCCGGCACGGCGGGCTCTGGCTCCACGGATGCGACCGGCTCAGGTTCGACCACGGCGGCCGCGCGCTCCAATGCCAACCGCCGCAACTTCTCAGCATGCCGCCGAGCAAGTCCTCAATCCCGATGCCGCTTGTGCTCGCGACGAAATGCCTCGTTCGTGGGCGAGTAATTCCGCCGCCGAGTCGTATCCCGCATAGAAGCCAATTCCGCCCGACCAAACAATGACATCTGCCCCACCCAACAATTGTCCCACCAGTCCCGCATAAACCCCAGACGACTCCATATAAAGCAAATTCCTGAGTTGTACCACCGATCGTCGACCACGACGAACCCGGCAGTCCCCAACGGTCTGGACCACCTCCCCGTAAGCAGCGTCGAACCGCGCCCACTTAACCCCGTGGGCCGCCGACAGGCGGGCCGAACCATCGGCCGAGCGCACTGCTGCGGTGCCCATCGGTCCGGCGCACGCTTTTTTCCACCCGACCGATGGGCAACCACATATGTGCCCTCGTCCGATGGTCCCCGGCCGCCTGCGGCGGCCGGAATGTATAAGCGTGGTCCCGGAGACGACTTTGGTCACCGTTCGGTGGTCCAGACCGTAAATGAAGGAGTCGGATCCGCCGTGGTCGACGTTCGGTGGTCCAGGAGGAGAATTTTGGAAAGAATGGGAAGCTGAATGACGGAGACCTCGCGGCGGACCCGGACGCCGTTCGCTGATCTGGGCGAGGACCTCGATGCCTTCCGGGCGGCGCTGCCGGCGGGAGCGCTCGTGGCGGACATCGGGTGCGGATGCTGCTGCTCGGCGATCGATCCAGCGCCACGCTAGCCGACATGCGCGCGCTGCCCTTCCAGGCCGGCAGCCTGGACGGCGTATGGTGTCAGGCCGCGCTGCTGCACGTGCCGCTCGGTGGCGTGCCCGCCGTCCTCGCCGAGTTCGGGCGGGTCGTCCGGGCCGGCGGGCCGTGGCAGCTCACGGTCGCGGAGGGCGACGGCGAGGGCTGGCAGTCGGAGCTGTACGACGGGAACCCCCGCTGGTTCGCACACCATCGCGCCGATTCCCTCACCGCGATGCTGGCCGACGCCGGCTTCGCCGCCGGACGGGTGCGGCGGCGGTCGGCGAACCGGGAGTGGCTCGCCGTGCGGGCCCGCAAGCGCTAGCCGCAGGTTGCCAGGCCGGCGTTCACCTTGCTGCGCACGACCCGGGTCGCCGACTGGGTCACGCGCTTGGCGAAGTTCGGGTCCGCCTTCGCCGCTGCGACCAAGGCGTCCGTCATCGGCTGGGCGTCGGCCAGCCGGACGCTCAGCGGCATGTCCCCGCCGGCCTGGACGAACTTCACGGCGCGCTGGCCTACCGGGACCGAGCCGACCGCGACCGCGGCGCCCAGGTCGTCGGACATGACCAGGCCGTCGAAGCCGAGTTTGCCGCGCAGGAGGTCGGTGATGATCGGGGAGGAGAAGGCGGCCACGTTGTGGGAGTCGAGCTTCGGGTACGTGGCCGACGAGATCATCACCGCCGTCGAGCCGGCCTTGATGCCGCTTGCGAAGGGCTTCAAGTAGGCGTCGTCGGCGGTCATCACGGTGTCCTGGGCGCCGGTTGACGTGTCGGTGTTCACGCGGACCCGGCCCAGGCCCGGGAAGTGTTTCAGGGTGGTCTGCACACCGGCGCCCTGGATCGCGGTCACCACCGTCGTGATGTCCTCGGCCACCGGGTCGGGGGTCGAGCCGTACTGGCGCTCGAAGCCGCCGATCGGCGGGTTGCTCTTGCCGATGTCCGCCGGGACGACATCCGCGACCGGGGCCAGGTCGATCGTGATGCCGACGTTCTTCAGGCGGCCGGCCCACTCGGCCGTGCGGGCCTTCAACGTTGCCGCATCCAGTTTGCCCTGGTTCACGGCGGTCGGGATGGCGGGGAAGTCGTCGCCCTTCAGGGTCTGGACCTGGCCGCCCTCCTGGTCGATGCCGATCTGCAGGGCCAGGCCGCCGTTCTGCTTGGCCGCGTCCTGCAACTGGGCGATCTGGCTCCGCAGCGCTGCCGCCGAGGTCGAGGAGCGACCTGCCAGGAAGAGCCCACCCAGCTTGTACTTCCCCAGCGTCGACGTCGCGCCCAGCGGGGAGCTCAGCGGGGTGCCGATCATGAGCAACTGGGCCGCCTGCGCTTCGAGCGGCAGCTTGGCGACCAGCGACTCGGCGCAGCCCACCGAAGCGGACGGCGCGGCACCCGCGGTCGGGCGTGCCGAACCACCGGGAGCCGCCGCGCCGTCGCCGGTAGAACCAGAGGAGCCGGAGGAACCCGAAGAGCCGGAGAAGCCCGCGTACGCGACCCCGGCCCCGACGAGCACCACGACGACCACCGCGACGATCGCCCACACCCGCCACGGCTCGGCGTTCCGGCGCGATCCTCGCGGCATCCGCTGTGCTCCCTCCAAAGGCCCCGTCCGGACCCGAGGATACGGCGTCTAGCGGTACGCGGTCAGGAACCGGTCGCGGAACTGATCCATCCGCCACACCGGCGCGCCGTCGGCCGGACGCAGCCCGTCCTGCCAGCCCCACCCGGAGATCTTCGCGAGGACGGCGGGATCGCGAGCCACGATCGTGATGGGCACGTCGTGGCTGGCGGTGTCGCCGACGATGACCGGGGACGGCTGGTGGTCGCCGAGGAAGACGACCACGAGATTGTCGTCGCCGTACGTCTCGATGTAGGAGATGAGCGAGCTGAGCGAGTAGACGATCGAGTTCCGGTACGCCGTGCGAATCTTGTCCGACGTGCGGATGACCGAGTCCGGCGGGTCGCCCTCGGTGCTCATGGTCTGATAGACGGTACCGTCGCCGATGTCTTTCCAGTCGACCAGCTGCGGGATCGGCGTCCACGGCGCGTGGCTCGACACGAGCGGGATCTCGGTGAAGCCCGGCTGGTGGCCCGGCTGGCGCTCCAGGCGCTGGTACGCCGCGAGCGTGAACTGGTCCGGCACGGGGACGTAGCTGAACTTCGGGCCCTTGTAGCCCATGTTCCGCGAGTCGTACAGGTCGTGGTACTGGAAGAACTTGCCCTCGGGCCAGTCGCGGTCGTTGGCCGGCATGATCCCGCCGACGTGCCAGCCGCCGCGGCGGAACGCGGCGTTGAGCGTGAACCGGTCGCCGGCCAGCAGCGACGAGCTGCGCTGGTTGTTGTCGACCCACAGGCCGGACAGCAGCGTCTCGTGCGCCATCCAGCTGCCGCCGCCGGTGATCGGGGAGGTCAGGAAGGCGGAGCGGGCCGAGAAGCCGGCCGCGGCGAGGCGCTTCGTGCCGTCGTCGAGCACCGCGCTGACCTGCGGCGCGTACTGCGGATTCTGCACCGCGTCCCGCCCGTAGCTCTCCACGAAGGTGAGCAGCACGTCCTTGCCCCGCAGCGCGGTCAGCAGCTGCGAGCCGGGCACGTCGCGGAACGCGTCGATCTGGGCCTGCTGGCCGAACTTCTCGCCGTCGTTGATGTCCCGCCGGACCAGCCCGACCTGGTCGCCGAGCGCGGCCACGGCCCCGTCGGAGGCGACGAGCAGGCCGCCGGTCTGCACGCTGAACACCGCGCACACGGCCCACACCCCGGCCAGCACGGCGGTCCCGCGGGTGGTGGCGACCTGGTGGCGCACGGCGAGCCGGGCGAGCCGGCGCAGCGCGAGCGTCATGACCACCGGCACCGACAGCACGACCAGCCCGAGGATGACCGTGAGCACGACCGCGGCCGTCTTGCCCAGCGAGGACTCGACCAGCCCGAACGCCGGGTCGAGCAGCACCCAGTCGAGCACCGGGTCGAACGGGCGGGACAGCGCGGTGTAGAAGCCCAGGTTGAACAGCCGGATGATCAGCAGCAGGCCGAGGACGACCCCCGCCACGCTCAGCACGACGGTCCGGGCGCGGCCCCGCACGGCCAGGAACACCGCGACCAGCAGGAGCCCCTCGATCGGAATGCGCAGAAACGCCATCCAGGTGTACTGCGTGAGCGAATCGGGCGTCACCAGCGTGAACAGCACCACGGCGGCGCCGAGCAGTGTGCCCAGCCAGACGAACCCGGTGCGCAGCCAGTGCCGGCGCGGCTTCGCAGGAACAGCGGCGGGGGCCTCCGCGGGTGGGGACAGGACCGCCATCAGGAGGACACCGCCACTCGCAGCGACTGCCGCCGCCAGCGCCACAGCACCTCGGAGCCGAACGACTCGACGAGGAACAGCAGCGCGATCGCCACGAGCGCGGTGGTCACGGCGAGCGGCAGCAGCCCCGTCGCGGCCACGGCCAGGGTCACGCCCTGCATCGCGGCGACCACCTTCCGCCAGTACCGTGGCGGCACCGGACCTCGCAGCCAGGGCACCAGCCACCCGGCGAAGCCGATCACGTAGCGCATGAGCCCGATCGCGAGCACCCACGGCCCGACGGACTCGGCCACGTAGACGCTCAGCACCAGGATGAGCCAGGCGTCGGCCTCCATGTCGAACCGCGCCCCGAGCGGCGTGCAGCCCCCGGTGCGCCGGGCGATCTGGCCGTCGACCGCGTCCAGCGCGAGCGCGACGGCGGCGAGCACGCACAGCACCGCGATCGGCGCCGGCCGGGTGAACGAGTCGGCGGTGAGCGCCGCGACCCCGCCGGCCAGCGCGGCCCGGGTCTGCGTCACCCAGTTGGCCGCCCCGAACGCCGCGGCGCCGGAGCGCTGCAGCCCGTACTCGAGGGCGACGTACGTGACGAGGCCGCTGACCAGACCGATCGCCCATCCCGCCGTACCCAGCCCGACCGTCCCCGACAGGACGGCGAGCACGGCAACATGGAAGATCAGTCCAGTGACCGGACCGGTTCGAACCTTCGGCATCGTCACTCCGTGTACGAGGCTGTGCTAGCTGACCATGAACCCGACAGTGGTGCATACGCGCATTCGGCGTTCACGGTTCGATCCTCACCATTTCAAGGAGCGGCCCCATGCGCACGGCGAACGCGTTCTGGACCACCGGCGCCGGAGGTGAGCTCCGCCGCGCCGAGGTGCCCGCGCCGGGTGACGACGAGGTGCTGGTCCGCACGCTGTACTCCGCTGTGAGCCGCGGCACGGAAACCCTCGTCTTCGCCGGGAAGGTGCCGCCCGACCAGCACGACGTCATGCGCGCGCCGTTCCAGGAGGGTGATTTCCCGTTCCCGGTGAAGTACGGCTACCTCAACGTCGGCGTGGTCGAGGAGGGGCCGGAGGACCTGCGCGGCCGGGCGGTGTTCTGCCTGTACCCGCACCAGACCGAGTACGTCGTGCCGCGCTCGGCCGTGGTGCCGCTGCCGGACGGCCTCCCGCCGCGCCGGGCCGTGCTCGCCGGCACCGTGGAGACCGCGGTCAACGCGCTGTGGGACGCCGCCCCGCTGATCGGCGACCGGGTCAGCGTGATCGGCGCGGGCATGGTCGGCTGCAGCGTGGCCGCCCTGCTGGCCCGGCTCCCAGGTGCCGAGGTCGAGCTGATCGACGTCGACCCGGCGCGCGCCGCGGTCGCGGAGGCGCTCGGCGTCCCGTTCCGCGCGCCGCAGGAGGCGGAGGGCGGCCGCGACCTGGTCATCCACGCCAGCGCGACCGAGCGCGGGCTGCGGCGCGCGCTCGAGCTGCTCCGGCCCGAGGGCACGGCGATCGAGCTCAGCTGGTACGGCGACCGCCCCGTCACCCTCGCGCTCGGCGGCACGTTCCACTCGGGCCGCCTGACCATCCGCAGCAGCCAGGTCGGTACCGTGTCGCCGGCCCGCAGCTCGTCGCGGACCTACGCCGACCGCCTGGCCCTCGCCCTGCGCCTGCTGCGCGACCCGGCCTTCGACGCGCTCATCACCGGCGAGTCCCCGTTCGACCAGCTGCCGGCGGTGCTCCCACGGCTCGCCGACGGCTCACTCCCAGCGCTGTGCCACCTGATCACCTACGCCTGATCGCCTGCCTCTGATCGCCTGCCTCAGGTCGCCTGCCTCAGTTCGCCTGCCTCAGTTCGCCTGCCTCAGTTCGCCTGCCTCTGATCGCCTGCCTCAGTTCGCCTACCGCAAGGAGTATGAAGCGTGTTCAGCCTCACCGTCCGTGACCACATGATGATCGCCCACAGCTTCCGCGGCGAGGTCTTCGGACCCGCCCAGCGGCTGCACGGCGCCACGTACGTGGTGGACGTGACGTTCTTCCGCCGCGACCTCGACGCCGACAACCTGGTCGTCGACATCGGCCTGGCATCGCAGGAGCTCAAGGACGTCCTGGCCGCGTTCAACTACCGCAACCTCGACGACGAGCCCGACTTCAGCGGGATCAACACCTCGACCGAGATGCTCGCCGCGGTGGTCGCCGACCGGCTGGCCGATCGGATCACCGCCGGCGGCCTCGGTCCGGGCGCGTCCGGCCTGGAGCGGCTGTCGGTGACGCTGCGCGAGTCCCACGTGGCCTGGGCAACCTACGAGCGCACGCTGTGATCGACGTTCACGCGCTCGCCGAAAGCAACCTACGAGCGTTCACGCTGATCGCTGTCCCGTGATCTTCGTCCTCCCGAATGACATCGATGATCCGGCCGCGCCGAGCGGCGGCAACCGGTACGACCGCGAGGTCTGCGCCCGGCTGAACGCCGACGAGCGGCCGGCGTTCGGGGCGTGGCCCACCCCGGCCGCCGAGGAGCTCGCGGCGCTCGACGCCCTCCTCGCGGACGTCGCCGACGGCGCGCCGGTGGTGATCGACGGCCTGATCGCCTCCTGCGCGCCGGCCGTGCTCGAGACCCACGCGGCCCGGCTGCGGCTCGTGGTGCTCGTGCACATGCCGTTCGGCGACGACGACCCGGCGGCCCGGCCGGCGGAGGCGAGGGCACTGCGTGCGGCTCGCAGTGTCATCGCCACCAGCGACTGGACCGGTCGCCGTCTGCACCAGTTGTACGCCCTGCCCCCGGACCGGATCCACGTCGCTACTCCCGGTGTCGATCAAGCCCCGCTCGCGCCCGGCTCGGGCGGGTCCGGGGCGCTGCTCACGGTCGCCGTCCTCGGCCCCCACAAGGGCCAGGACGTGCTGGTCGAGGCCCTCGCCCAGGTCGCCGACCGGGACTGGACGATGACCTGCGCCGGCGCCAAAGACCGCGATCCGGCGTTTGTCAAGGCCGTCACCGAGCGTATCGACACCCTCGGCCTCGGCGGCCGCATCCACCTTGTCGGCCCCAAAACCGGCCCCGCCCTCGACGCGCTCTACGCGGGCGCCGACCTGCTGGTCCACCCGTCGCGGGGCGAGACCTACGGGATGGTGGCGGCGGAGGCGCTCGCGCGCGGGGTACCGGTGCTGGGAACGACCGCCAAGGGACTCCCGGACGCCGTGGGCAACGCCGGGACGCTCGTGCCGCCGGGCGATCCCGATGCGCTCGCGCACGCGTTGAGGCGATGGTTCGACGAGCCCGAACTGCGGTATGAGCTGCGGACGGCCGCCCGCGCGCGGCGGGACATGCTCACGGGGTGGGACGGCACCGCCCGTACCGTGGAAGCGGTTTTCCGGAAGGTGATCACGGACTGAACCCGATCGCATTCGGCGGCGTATGTCTTAAGAGATCGTCCGGAAAGGATTCGTCATGTCGAGCGTCGCCGCGCCGCGCCGGGCCGTGAACTGGGGCCTCGTGCGCACCGTCGCGGGCATCGCCGTGCTCGCGCTGCTGGTCTGGCGCGTCGGCAGCGGCCCGTTCCTGGCCGGCCTGCGCATGATCGACGCCTGGGCGATCCTGGCCGCGGTCGGCGTCGGGGCGGCCACCATCGTCGCCTGCGCGTGGCGGTGGCAGCTGGTCGCGCGCGGCCTCGGCATGCGCCTGTCCCTGCGCACCGCGATCGCCGAGTTGTACCGTGCGGTGCTCATCAACTCCACCCTGCCCGGCGGCGTGCTGGGCGACGTGGACCGGGCCGTCGGGCACGGCAAGGCCGACGGCGACCTGGGCCGCGGCATCCGCGCCGTGGTCTGGGAGCGCACCGCCGGCCAGGTCGTGCAGATCGCCCTCGCCGTCGCCCTGCTCTGGGCGCTGCCCTCGCCCGTGCGGCCGTACGTGCCGCGCGTCGCCGCCGCCGTCGCCCTGTTCGCGCTGGTCGTGGTGGTGCTGGCGCTGGTCGCCGGCCGGCGCGGGCCGCAGTGGTGGCGCCGGGCCGTGGACACGCTGCGCGCCGACGTGCGCGAGGTGCTGCTCACCCGGCGGATCTGGCCCGGGGTGGTGTTCTTCTCCGCCGTCGCCGTGGCCGGTCACCTGATCACGTTCCTGGTCGCCGCGCGGACCGCCGGCCTGACCGCGCCGGCCTCCCAGCTCCTGCCGCTGACGCTGCTGGCCCTGCTCGCCATGGGGGTGCCGGCCAACATCGGCGGGTTCGGGCCGCGCGAGGGCGTCGCCGCCTGGGCGTTCGCCGCCGCCGGCCTGACCGCCGCACAAGGGGTCGCGACGGCGACCGTCTACGGGGTACTGGTGTTGGTGTCCAGCCTCCCCGGCGTCGCGGTCCTGCTCTTCCGCCGCCGCGCCGTGGCGGGTTGACCCGAGACAAAGGAGCGGAATGTTCGAAACACTGCCCGGGGCAACGATGCGCACGCAGGTGACCGTGCCGCTGCGGCTCCTCGACGGGTACTCCACCACCGCCCGCCTGTTCTCGTTCAACGGCCTGGTCGACGGCCGCGAGCACGTCGCCTTCGGCCTCGGCGACTGGGCGGACGCGGCCCGGCGCAGCGCCGGCGACGGCGCCGCGCCACTGGTCCGCCTGCACAGCGAGTGCCTGACCGGGGACATCTTCGGCAGTGAACGCTGCGACTGCGGGCCGCAGCTGCGCGAGGCGATCGAGCGGATCTCCGACGCCGGGGGATTTGTTTTGTACCTGCGGCAGGAGGGGCGGGGCATCGGCCTGTACTCGAAGCTCGACGCCTACGCCCTGCAGGACACCGGCCTGGACACCTTCGAGGCCAACCTGGCCCTCGGGCACGCCGAGGACGAGCGGGACTACTCCGCGGCGGCCCAGATGCTCGACGCGCTCGGCGTCCCCCGCATCCGGCTGCTGACCAACAACCCGGACAAGGCCGACCAGCTCGGCAAGCTCGGGGTGACGGTCGACAGCGTGGTACCGACGGGGGTATTTCTGAGCAAGGCGAACGCGGGCTATCTCGCGGCAAAGGCGAGCCGTGCCGCCGCGAGGTGAGGCAAGCACGCTCGCCCCTTGGGACAATGCGGCCGTGCAGTCTCCCCGCCCCCGGCCCTACGTGCTGCTGAGCTGCGCGATGTCCCTGGACGGGTACCTCGACGACGCCAGCGACGAGCGCCTGGTCCTCTCCAACAGCGAGGACCTCGACCGCGTCGACGCCATGCGGGCCGGCTGCGACGCGATCCTCGTCGGGGCCAACACGATCCGCCGGGACAACCCCCGCCTCATGGTGCGCGCCCCCGAGCGGCGCGAGCGGCGGGCCGAGAACGGTCTCCCGCCGCTGCCGGCCAAGGTCGCCATCTTCGGCCACGGCGACGTCGACCCCGACTCGCGCTTCTTCACCGACGGCGACACCGCGAAGATCGTGTACTGCGCGACGACCACCGCCCGCCGCCACCGCGCCCGCATCGGCGAACGGGCCGAGGTCGTCGACGGCGGCGAGCCCGTCGACCTCGGACTGGCGCTGGCGGATCTCGCGGCTCGGGGAGTACGACGGCTGCTTGTGGAAGGCGGCAGTCAGATCCACACCATGTTCCTCACCGCCGGCCTCGTCGATGAGCTGCAGCTCGTGATCGCCCCGTTCTTCGTGGGCGACGGCCGCGCCCCGCGCTTCGTCGGCGACGGCGACTTCCCCTGGCACCCGGGGCATCGTGCCACGGTGGTGGATGTACGCCAGATGGACGACGTGGTACTCCTGCGCTACGCCCTCTCCGACCGATTCGAGGCCACATGATCGACGCGCCCTTCCACGTCCCGGACGCGCGGGCCGCCGTCTCGGAACGCGTCCAGCGCCACAGACGCCCGCGCGGCGGCAACGGCCCCCAGCGCGCGACGTTCGCGCTGCTGGCGATCGCCCTCGTCAACGCCGCGATCGTCGAGGTCCTGTTCTGGACGGCGTCGGACGCCCCCAACACGATGCTGTCGGTCGGGCGCTTCCTGGGCCTGCACGCGGCGGTACTGCTGGCGCTGCAGCTGGTGCTGGTGGCCCGGGTCCCCTGGCTGGACCGCCGGCTGGGCATGGGCCAGCTGACCGCCTGGCACCGCTGGGTCGGCATCGGCCTCGCCTGGACCATCGTCGTGCACGCCACCCTGGCCTCGTGGGCCTACGCGATGATCAACAACTGGCCGTTCAGCACCCTGGCGTCGAAGTGGCTGGGCTCGCTGGGCACGCTCGCCGGCATCATCTCCGGCACCGTGCTGCTGCTCGTCGTCCTGTTCTCGACCCGCGCGATGCGCCGCCGCCTGCCGTACGAGCTGTGGCACCTGATCCACCTCGGGACGTACGCGACGGTGGCCTTCGCGATCGTCCACCAGACCATCGAGAACCCCATCTCCCAGCCGGCCACCTGGGCCAAGCTCTACTGGTGGCTCCTGTGGACGGTCGCCATCGGCCTGTTCGTCTTCGGCCGGATGCTGCTGCCGATCTACCGCAACCTCCGCCACAACCTCCGCGTCTCGGCCGTGGTCCCGGAAGCCGACAACGTGGTGTCCGTCTACGTCACCGGCCGCGCCCTGCACACCCTCCCGGCCGAGGCCGGCCAGTTCTTCCTGTGGCGCTTCCTCACCCCGACGAGGTGGTGGCAGGCGAACCCGTGGTCGCTGTCGAAGGCCCCCGACGGCCAGGCCCTGCGCCTGACCGCAAAGGCCGTGGGCGGGGGCAGCGCGGGTTTGCGGAACCTGCGAGTCGGCACCCGCGTGATCGTCGAGGGCCCTTACGGCTCCTTCACGAGCAAGCACCGCACCAAGTCGGCCACCCTGCTCATCGCCGGCGGCGTGGGCATCACGCCGATCCGGTCGCTGCTGGAGGAGCTTTCCGGTTCGATCATTCTCTTGTACCGCGTCCGCTCCGAATCCGAGGCAACCCTCCAATCCGAACTCCGCGACCTGGCCCGCGCGAAGGGCGCACAACTCATGCTGGTCGTCGGCCGCACCCGCGACTCGAACCCACCGCCGCTGAGCGCGGAGCACCTGCTGAAGATCGTCCCGGACATCAAGCAGCGCGACGTCTACGTCTGCGGCCCGACGGCGATGACGAACGCGGTCCTCGCTTCACTGCGCAAGCTCGGCGTTCCGAAAACCCAGCAGCACGCCGAAATCTTCGCGATGGCCGACTAGCCTTCCTCCAGCGCCCGATCGAGGTCGGCTCCGAGGGCCGTGACGGCCTCGGGCGCGATCCGCACGACGACGTCGAGGTAGTCGGTCCACCGCGAGGTGGTCAGCGCCAGAGCCACGAGCCGCCCGACGGACGTGGCCGTCGCCTGATCCAGCCGCCGGGCGATCGCCCGGCTGAGGTCCTCGTGCAGGCCGCTCCTGCGGTCGGCCTCCACGGCGGTCATTGCGTCGAGGAACACCCGGTCGCTGCGTGTCCACTGCCGTGCGTGCGCCAGGGCCACGGCCACCGCGCCGGCCGCGATCGCGCGGTCCGGCACATCCTCGATCCGGCCAACGGCGGCCTCGGCCCGGTTGAGGATCTTGCTGGCGAGGCCCGAATGCCCCACCGCCGTGGCCAGCTCGGCCAGGCACTCGACGGCCTGCGAAGTGCGGGTGTCGATCTCCGCGGCGACGCGTTCGGCGTCCTCGATCTCCCCGGTCTCAGCGATCCGCTGGGCGAGCGCGGCGAGGATGCGCGGCCTCGTCCCGCCGTCGCCATCGGCGGCGAGCATGCCGCATCGCGCGAAGACGCGCACGGCGTGCACGGTGTTGCCGGCGTGCGCCAGATGCCGGGCGACGAGGGCGAGAGCGCGGGCCCGGTGGAGTTCGTCGTCGATCGAAAGGGCGGCCCGCTCGGCCTCGGCGAGGCCGGCGGGGTGCTCGGCGAGGCCGGCGACGAACGCGTACTGCGCCCGGCCGCGGTGCCCGGGGTCAGCCACGGACCGCCACAGCACGTCGGCCGTGGCCAGGTCGCCGGCGTTGCTGTACCCGATGGCGAGATCCGCCGTGGCCGCATCGCGGTGAAGTCCATCCGGGATGGCGGCCAACACTCGGCCCGCCACATCCAACCGGCCCTGCTCGACCGCCGCCGTGACGATCTCGGCCAGGACGCTGTTCCTGGAATGGAGACGATCCCCGTGGGTGAAGAGGTAGACCGAGTGCGATTCGTCGGGGACCGACCTCGCCACCGTCTCGGCGTCGCCGAGCGCGCCCGCCTGCGCCAGCGCGATGGCCGCGATCGTCGGCAATCCGTCGGTGTTCTTGCCGAGCCGTTCGATGTATCCGGTCAGAACCTCCAACTCGCCGGCCCGGGCGTAGGCGATGGCGAGCCACCCGTTGACGGTGAGCCTGTGGGCAGGGAAGTTGATCAGCTTGGCGAGCCGGGCCGGCCGCTCGAGATCGCCCGTTCCGGCCAGCGCGATGGCGATCGGCCCGAGCGCGGCGAGCTGACGGGTGCGGCCCTCGGTCCGGGCGGCGAGATCCAACTCCTCCACGATCGCTCGGGCCCGCGCCGCCAGACCGGCGTCGAGGCATCCGTGGGCGACGCGGACCAGGTAGGGGGCCCAATTCCACTCCGCGGTCGACCGGACCAGATGCTCCGCCTCGGTCAGCAGCGCGCCGGAGCGCTCCCGATCGGCGTCGGCGACGGTGCTCGCGACCGCCACCAGCGCCCAGGCCGACAGCAACGGCACGGCCACCGCCCGCGCGGACTGCTCCGCCTCCGACAGCGCCGCGCCGGCCTGATCCGGCGCGGCGGCCGCGAACCAGGCCTGAGCCACCGCGACCAGGTGAACTGCCAGCGCGAACGGATCCGTGAACGCGTTCCGGACCTGCTCGTCGGCGAGCAGCACGCGCGCGTGATGGACGAAGCCGGCGCGGGCGAGGTCGCGCGCCGTGGCCACCAGACCGGGTGTGTCGCCGAGCCGGCGCAGCGCCGCCTCGGCCGAGGCCAGCTGCCGGGCCGCGGGGCCGGCATCAAGCAGTGGCGCGGCCGCCGCCAGGGCACGGGCCGTGCGTTGTTCGTCCTCGTCCTCGGCCTGGCGCGCTGCATGCATGGCGCCCACGAGCGGTGCGACCCACCGCGCGCGGTCGGGCTCGGGCCATTGACGGATGGTCTCCGCGAGCGCATCGACGCGATCGGCGCCGCCGGCGATGGTCCCGGCGAGCTTCTGCGCGTCTCGCATGAGCGCCTCGGCCCCGTCCCGTGCTCCGGCCGCGGCCATCCGGGCGCCGGCGAAGGCCATGGCCCGGGCGAGCGAGCCCGTCGCGAGCCGGTCCCAGCGCTGATCTGCGGACGGCTGCCGGTCCACCAGGCGCTTCTCCTCGTCGCGCAGCTTCGCGGCGAGCTCGAACTCTTGTGCGTCGATAGCCGATTCCTTCAGCGTCCGGACCTCGACGAGCCGGTCGTCGACGCCGAAGAGCTCCGACGGCCGGACCATGGCTTCGATCTGGACGCGGACGCCGGTTTCCGCAGGCCGGCCGAGGACCTGCTCGAAGTCGTGGTCCGGTAGGCGGTCGGCGCCGGAACGCAGGAGAGCCTCGGCGCGGGCCGGGTCGCCCGCCCCGGCATGACCGACCGCGACCACCGCGAGCGCCACGGTTCGCTGCGGCCGGTCCGAGATCCGCGGGATGAGGCTCTCGGCCCAGCCCAGCTTGCCGTCGCACACGAGGCAGGCGACGATCCGCAGCATCTCGGCCCTGGTGGGACTCGCCGGCGAGGCCCCGGCCAGCCCCTCGGCGCGCACGTGATTACCGAGACGGGCCCACAGCACCGGGAGTTCGTCCGGCACGGTCGAGTTGCGGTCCTGCAGCTGTTGGGCCCGCAGGGCGATCCTGACCAGCGCCGTGAGATCCCGGTGCTCGTCGCCGAGCAGGTGGCGCTGCACGGCGACGATCTCCGCCAGTGCGGCCGAGTCGCCGTCGGTGACATCCAGCATGCGGTCGTGGCGGGCCGCGTCCAGGGCGAGGCCGAGCAGGCGGGGCGTGTCGGCGGTGGCGAGGACCATCCGGAAGTAGCCGCTCAGCAGGTACTCCGAGGTGCCCGGCGGCCACCCCCGCTCCCGGGTGCGCTGCGCCCAGGCGTGCAGGGTCTCGCGGTAGGCCGGCAACCGGTCGCCCAGGTACTCGCCCGCGGCGACCTGGAGCTGCTCGTGGGCCAGCAGATAGAGCGCCGATCCGCCGTCGGGGTCCCATCGGCTGCCGCGCCGGGAGAAGGTCCGGCCCGCCGGGCCGTGGAGGATCTCCTCGACCTCCCACAGCGGGCGGTCGGTGAGCTCCGCCAGGTCGTTGCCGCTGAGGCCGCCACCGGCCGCGACGAGGAGGCCGACGAGCGCCGCCTGCACCGGGGTTCCGTGCAGCAGGTGCCGGAGCTCCTGCTGGGCCATCACCCGGACGCGCTGGGCGCGGTCCGAGGGCGGCAGGGCGCGCACGATCGCCGGGTCGCGCAGCGGGTGCCAGGGCGGCACGTCGTCCGGGATCGGCGGGTCCGGCCGGCCGGCCACGATCACGCGCATTCCGGCCGGCGGCTCGGCCGGGAGGAGTGCCGCGATGCTGTGCGAGGCGGGTCCGGTGGTGACACCCCGGTCCTCGTCCAGGCCGTCGACGACGAGGACAAGTCGCTGTCCGCGGTCGCGGCAGGTTCGGGCGGCCCGGTCGAGCAGGTCGAGCAGGTGGGCGTCGCGGGTGGCGTCGGTGAGCAGGCGAGGCGGCTCCTCGTCGAGCAGGGCCACGAGTTGCTCGATCACCACGTCGGCGAAGGCGCGGCGGTCGTCCTGCGCGGCCAGCCGGGCGGTGATGCAGAACGCGATGACGACGACGCCCGGCGGAGGGCGTAGCGCGAAGGTGGACATCAGCGCCGTCTTGCCGGCCCAGGCCCCGGCCCGCCACCAGACGTAGGCGGCGCCGTCCGGGGCCGCGCAGAACTCGGCCAGCTCGGCGAGCTCGGCGTCGCGGTCGACGAGCTGGGGCGGCGCGATGCGCTGGAGCTGCCGGCGGTACGCCGAGCGGATCGCCACCCGTCCGGCCCCGAGGTGCATGATGTTGATCGAGCCGACCGCGATGCCGCCGCTGTGGGCGGAGACCTGCACGCCCGCCACGTTGGGCGGGTCTTGCGCGTCCGGTCTGGACGACGTTGCCTCGCCGCCGGGTGCGGCCCGCCGCGTCTCCGCCCCGGCTACGAAGGGTCCACCGGTGGCCGGGGGCCGACGGTGCCGATGGACCAGGCCGCGACGCCGCCGGTCTCGGCACGGATCTCGACGTTGCCGGCGATGGCGGCCCCGTCGCGACCGACCACGGCCGACCGCTCGCCCGCACCCTGCAGCCGCCGCACCTCGTCGAGCAGCGACGTGAGGCGGGCGGCGAACTCGGCGTCCTCCTCGATCGCCTCCTCCAGCGAGAGCTCGACGCGGCGGCGGGTCCGCTCGTTGACCTCGGCCCGCTCGCCGGCCTCCCGCTGCAGCGCGACCAGCGCGGTGTCGTCGCCCAGCTTGCCGGTGACCGCCTCGTGCAGCCGCTCCAGGCCATGGTCCAGCGCGGTGTCGAGGTCGGCGTCGACCGCGCGGCCGACCCGCTTGGCCTTGCCGACGACCCAGGCGACCAGATACCCGACCACGACGCCAGTCTCGATGACCACGACCACACCTCTTCGACATGGACAGCAGCGCGAAGCACGGACAGCAGCGAAAGTCTGCACGGGCGAACGACACCACGACATCGGCTGCGCAGCCGACCGCCGATCGACCCAAACGACGAGGCGTTCCGATCACGCGCCAAGCGGGTCACCCAAGCGGCGACCCATTCTTGCTTTCTGTCCTTCTTTCCGAACTCCTCGCCCCGGCGGCCGGGGACCATCGGACGAGGGCGCATATGTGGTTGCCCATCGGGCGGGTGGGAAAAAGCGTGCGCCGGACCGATGGCCAACCGCTCAGTGCCCTCGTCCGATGGTTCGGCCCGCCTGTCGGCGGCCCACGGGGTTAAGTGGGCGCGGTTCGACGCTGCTTGCGGGGAGGTCGTCCAGACCGCTGGGGGCTGCCGGGTTCGTCGTGGTCGACGATCGGTGGTACAACTCAGGAATTTGCTTTATATGGAGTCGTCTGGGGTTTATGCGGACCTGGTGGGACAATTGTTGTGTGGGGCAGATGTCATTGTTCGGCCGGGCCGAATTGACCGCCATGCGAGATACCACTAGGCGTCGGAATTACTCGCCTACCAACGAGGCATTTCGTCGGGAGCACAAGCGGCACCGTGATTGGGGACTTGCTCAGCGGCATGCTGAGAAGTTGCGGCTGTTGGCGTTGGAACGCGCGGCCGCCGAGATCGAACCTGAGCCGGTCGAACGCGTCGTGCCGGAGCCGGTCGCACCCGAGGTGTTCGGGGATCGGTCATCGTGCGATGCCGACCCGCGCGAGGATGGCGCGGGCGTAGCGGTCGCACTCGTCGGGGAAGGACGCGAAGAACTTCACCGGCGCGACCGCCTCGATCTCCAGCAGGGACATCCCCCGCGGCGCGTCCGGGTCCAGGATGAAGTCCAGCCGCACCGACAGCGGCGGCGCGCTGTCCGCCGGCAGCAGCGACAGCAACGCCGCATACGTCTCCGCGACGACCGTACGCTGCTCGTCGGACAGCGGCCCGTACGCCCGCGGATCCGGATGAAAGAGCCGCTCGGACGTGCCGGGCCGCAGAATCGCCGCCTTCGTGATCGCGTGCGAGACAGCACCGTCGAGGGTCAGCACCGCCAGCTCCCGATGCACGTCGATGGCGGATTGATACGGCTGCACCAGCGCCGTCCCGACGCCGCTCAGATGCGCGGCCAGTCCGGAAAGGTCGTCGAGCCCGAACTCCACCGCACCCAGGGCGCCACCCGACGACAACGGCTTCGCGACCACGGTCCGCCGCGGCGAGCCGGGCGGTGGAAAGAGCGAACGCAGCGCGTCCAGGTCTGGCGCCCCCGAGCTCAAGAACGTCGGCACCGTCGGAACACCTAAAGCGGCCAGCCGCAGCAGGTAGGTCTTGTCCGAACCCAGCTCCACCACCGAAGGCGGATTGAGGACCAGCGCGCCCTCCAGAACCCGCGCGTGCAGCCAGGTCTGGAACTGGGACAGCTTCGGCCACATGCTCCACGGGGACTGCAGGACCAGCACGTCGTACGCGGTCCAGTCGTGTGCGGGGCCGTCCCACGCGGGCTGGGCGGTCTCGGCGCCGAGCGCCTGCAGCCGGGCGGCGACGAGTGGGGAGTCGGAGTCCTTCCACAGCGGCTCCGGGAAGCCGGCCGAGGTCACCAGGGCCACGCGCATGCAGCGACGGTGTCATGGGGTGCGGGAAGGGTCAACCAGGTGCGGGTCGGTGGCCGGGGCTCACAAAACGAGGACGAGGGCCGAAGTCAGGCGCGGACCGGTTGGACATTCGTTGGGAGCGCGCCTTGGGACTCACCGTTTTCGTGGTACTCGTGGTGCTCGCCGCGGGTGCCGAAGCGTTGCTCCCCCGGCGCAATCGCGTGCGGCCCGAGGCGGCCGAGAGTCACGCCGACGTGAGTGAGGACCTGTCGTTCGTGCTGCGGTCCGGACTGGCTCCGATCCGCGGGTACGCCGAGATCCTCGGGGACCGCATGGACGGCGACGACGACCGGCGCATGATCAAGGCGATCGAGCACCACGCCGACCGCCTGACGGATCTGGCGGATCGGCTGAACGCTACTTCTTATTCTTCTTCCGCGGCTTCACGGTGATGTGGATCGGCGTACCAGTGAAGTCGAACTCCTCGCGCAGCTTGCGCTCCACGAAGCGGACGTAGCCCGGGTCCAGCACGCCCGTCGTGAACAGGACGAACTTCGGCGGGCTGACGCCGGCCTGGGTCGCGAACAGCACGCGCGGGGCGCGGCCGCCGCGGACCGGGTGCGGGGTCTGCTGGACGAGCGCCGTCAGCCACTGGTTGAGCTGGCCGGTCGGGACCCGGCGCTCCCAGTTGGCCAGGGCGGTGTTCAGGGCGGGGGCGAGCTTGTCCACGGCGCGGCCGGTGAGCGCCGACACGTTGACCCGCACGGCCCACGGGACGCGGCGGAGTTCGCGTTCGATTTCCTTGCCCAGTTGGTACCGGCGGTCCTCGTCCACGAGGTCCCACTTGTTGAACGCGATGACCAGGGCGCGGCCGGACTCGATCACCATCGTGATGATGCGCTGGTCCTGCTCGGAGATGACCTCGCTCGCGTCGAGCAGGACGATCGCGACCTCGGCGGCCTCGATGGCGGCGTTGGTGCGCAGCGAGGCGTAGTACTCCGTGCCGGAGGCGTGCGCGACGCGCTTGCGCAGGCCTGCGGTGTCGACCAGGTGCCACGTCTCCCCGCCGAACTCGACGAGGCTGTCGACCGGGTCGACCGTGGTGCCGGCGACCGAGTCGACGACCGCGCGCTCCTCCTTGGCCAGCTTGTTGAGCAGGCTGGACTTGCCGACGTTGGGGCGGCCGACGAGGGCGATGCGGCGCGGGCCGGCCTCGCGGGGCTCGGCCGCGCGGGCCTCGGGGAGGTGCTCCAGGATCTTGTCGAGCAGGTCGCCGGCGCCGCGGCCGTGCAGGGCCGAGACCGGGAACGGCTCGCCCAGGCCGAGGCCCCACAGGCTGGAGGTCTCGCCCTCGATGCGGGCGTTGTCGACCTTGTTGGCGACCAGGATGACCTTGCTGGCGCTGCGCCGCAGCATGCGGACGGCGGCCTCGTCGTCGGCGGTCGGCGGGATGGTCGCGTCGACCACGAACAGCACGACGTCGGCGGTCTGGGCGGCGATCTCGGCCTGGGTGGCGATGGCCTTGGCGCGCTCGCGGGCGTCGGGCAGCCAGCCGCCGGTGTCCACGACGGTGAAGTTCCGGCCGGTCCACTCGGCGTCGTAGGCGACCCGGTCGCGGGTCACCCCGGCGACGTCCTCCACGACCGCCTGGCGGCGCCCGAGGATGCGGTTGACCAGGGTGGACTTGCCGACGTTGGGCCGCCCGACGACGGCCACGATGGGCAGGCTCAGATCGACGTCCGACTCGCCCGACCCGATGCCGGGGGCGTCGCGGTCGACGTCCGCGGGCGGTTGGTTCACGCCGTCACCTTGTCGAGCATGCGTCGCAGCCGCTCGACCACCTCGTCGATGCCGAGCGCGGTGGTGTCCAGGACCACGGCGTCGTCGGCCTGGCGCAGCGGGTCGGCCGCGCGGGTCGAGTCGAGGCGGTCGCGGCGGGCGAGGTCGGCGGCGGTCGCGGCGCGGTCGCTGGCGTTCTCGCTGCTGCGGCGGCGGGCCCGCTCCTCGGCGTCCGCGGTCAGGTAGACCTTCAGGTCGGCGGCGGGCGCCACGACGGTACCGATGTCACGTCCTTCGACCACGATCCGCTCGGCCGCGGCGATGATCTCGCGCTGGCGGGCGACCAGGAGCGCGCGCACGGCCGGGACTGCCGAAACAGCCGACACCGCCCGGGTGACCTCGGGCCCGCGGATCTCACGGTCGACCCCGACGCCGTCCACGCTGATGTGCGGCGCGGCGGGGTCGGTGGTGATCGCCAGCTCCACGTCCTCGGCGACCGCGGCGATCTTGTCGGCGTCGGCCAGGTCGACGTTGTCGCGCAGCACCGCGTAGGTCACGGCGCGGTACATCGCCCCGGTGTCCAGGTAGCGCGCGTTCATCGCCTGGGCGACCCGGCGGGAGATGGTGGACTTGCCGGAGCCGGACGGCCCGTCGACGGCAATCACCAGTTGCCGGCCCTCGTCGTGCACGCCCGTCTCCTCTGACTCGATGAAGCCCTTCAAAACAGTACTTGACCCGCCGATGACGACCACCCACGGGAGTCAGCAACGAGACGGGCCACCGCACGGGTCCGACAAATCCGAAATGTCCGGTCCCACATCTGGGCCCATAGTTTCGTCGGCCTCCGGCAACCTGGCCAGCACCGAGTCGGCGATGTCCAGCAGGGCGTCGACCTGCGCGGGGCTGAGCGCGTCGAAGAACCAGTGGCGTACGTGCGCAACGTGCCGGGGCGCCGCCGTGGTGACCGCCTCCCAGCCGGCGTCGGTCAGCACCACGAACGCGCCGCGCGGGTCGTCCGCGCAGGGCTCGCGGGCCACCAGGCCGCGGGCCGTCATGCGGGTGATCTGGTGCGTCAGGCGGGTCTTCTCCCAGTCGGCCGCGACGCGCAGCTGGAACACGCGCAACCGGCCACCCGGCGCCTCGGACAGGCTGACGAGCACGGCGTACTCGGCCATCGTGAGCCCGGTCTCACGCAGCAGCTGACGGGCAGCCCGGCGCTGCACCTCGGCGTTGAGCGCGAGATAAGCGCGCCAGGCCCGCTGCTCGCGCTCGTCCAGCCAGGGCGGCTCCGGGTTCGTCACACCGAAAGTCTACGGGCATAGGTGACACGTCACCGTTGTTGTCGGCTACTGTCGTCGGTGACACGTCACCCTAAGCGTGAGGAACCAACATGACGAAGGTCGGGATCATCCTCGGCAGCACCCGCCCGGGCCGCAACGGCGAGGCCGTGGCCAAGTGGGTGTACGACATCGCGAGCCGGCGCTCCGACGCCGAGTTCGAGCTGGTGGACCTGCTCGACTACAACCTGCCGCACCTGGACGAGGCGATGCCGCCGTCCTTCGGGCAGTACGCCAACGAGCACACCAAGCAGTGGGCCGCCAAGGTCGCCGAGTTCGACGCCTACATCTTCGTGACGCCCGAGTACAACCACTCGACCAGCGGCGCCCTGAAGAACGCGATCGACTTCCTGTACGCCGAGTGGAACAACAAGGCCGCCGGTTTCGTGAGCTACGGCTCGGTCGGCGGCACCCGCGCCGTCGAGCACCTGCGGCTCATCGCGGCCGAGCTGCAGATCGCCGACGTGCGGGCGCAGGTGGCGCTGTCGCTGTTCCACGACTTCGAGAACTTCAGCGTGTTCAAGCCGGGCCCGCAGCACGAGACCTCGCTCACCACGGTGCTCGACCAGACCATCGCGTGGGGCAAGGCCCTGGCGACGGTACGCAAGGCCGCCTAACCCGCGGTCGCCCTGGAGAAGCGCGCGGCCAGCTCAGCCCCGGCCGCGCGCAGCTCCGGCGGGCCCACCAGCTCGAACTCGACCCCGAACATCCCGAACCAGGCGGCCAGGCCGGTCCACGACCACGAGCCGGCCGTCACCCGGCAGCGGTCCGGCCCGGCGTCCTCGACCACGCCCTGCCCGCGAATCCAGTCGTTCGCGGCCGCGGCGGGTGCGTGCAGGATCGCGGTACCGCGCCAAGGCCAGGGATCGTGCCGCTCGAACTTCTCCGCGACGAACGCGGCCACGTCCGCCGCCGGCAGTTGCCGGGGCGCGAACCGCGGCCCGTTCGGCGTGCGCGGGGACATGCGGTCGACGCGGTACGTGCGCCAGTCCGCCCGATCCAGGTCGTAGCCGACGAGGTACCAGCGGCCGCCCCATGTCACCAGGCTGTGCGGCTCGGCCCGGCGCGGCGGGCGCTGCTCCCCCGGGCCCTCGGCCATCTCGCGCCGCCCGGCGTAGTCGAAGCGCAGCACCTCGTGGGCCCGCACGGCGGCGCCGATGGTGAGCAGGTCCTCGGCGTCGATGTCGCCCTCCCGCCACGTGCTCTTGGGCACCCGTGTGACGCGCAGCGCGTCGACCCGGTGCCGCAGCCGCGCCGGCATGACCTGGCGCACCGTGGCGAGCGCCCGCAGCGCCGCCTCCTCCACGCCCTGGACCGACATGGTGGCCGTCTGCAGCGCCACCGCCACGGCCACCGCCTGGTCGTCGTCGAACAGCAGCGGCGGCAGCTCCGAGCCGGCGTCGAGCCGATAGCCGCCCTCGGGCCCGCGGGTGGCCTGGACGGGATAGCCGAGCTCGCGGAGGCGGTCGACGTCCCGGCGTACCGTCCGCGGGCTCACTTCGAGCCGGTCGGCGAGCGTCTGCCCGGGCCAGTCGCGCCGGGCCTGCAGCAGGGACAGGAGCGCGAGCAGCCGGGCCGAGGTTTCGAGCATGGGTTCAGTATGGCCGCAGTACAGGACAGGGGCTGTCCGCATCCACTGCGAGGCTGCTCGCATGATTCGAACTCGGGGATTGACCAAGGACTTCGCCACCGGCCGCAAGACCAAGGTGCACGCGGTACGCGGGATCAGCCTGGACATCGAGCCCGGCGAGCTGGTCGCGGTGCTCGGCCCGAACGGCGCCGGCAAGACCACCACGATGCGCATGCTCACCACGCTGATCCAGCCGACCGCGGGCACCGCCGTCGTCGCCGGGCACGACGTGGTCGAGGAGCCGCAACGGGTGCGCCGCCGCATCGGGTACGTCGGGCAGGGCAACGGCGCCGCCCACACCCAGCGCGTCGGCGACGAGCTGCGCGTCCAGGGCCGCATCTACGGGCTGGACCGGCGGGAGGCCAAGCGCCGGGCGGACGAGCTGCTGGAGGCGCTCGACCTCGCCGAGCTCGGCGAGCGCAAGGTCACCGACCTCTCGGGCGGCCAGCAGCGCCGCCTCGACGTGGCCATCGGCCTGGTCCACGCACCCGAGCTGCTGTTCCTCGACGAGCCCTCGACCGGCCTCGATCCGCAGAACCGGGCCAACCTGTGGTCGCACATCGCCCGGATGCGCGCCGAGCTCGGCATGACGATCGTGCTGACCACGCACTACCTGGACGAGGCCGACTCGATGGCCGAGCGCGTGGTGGTGGTCGACCACGGCGAGGTGATCGCCGACGACTCCCCGGACCAGCTGAAGGCGAAGCTGGCCGGCGACCGGCTGCTCGCGACCGGCGACGGGCCGGCCCTGGCGGCGATCGCGGCCGAGCTGCCGGGCGCCCGCGACCTGGCGGTCCGCCCCGGCGGCATCGAGCTGCGGGTGAGCGACGGCCCGGCCGCCCTGCCCGAGCTGATCACCGCCGCGGCGGGTTCCGTCCGTACCGCCGAGGTGCGCCGCCCCACGCTCGACGACGTCTTCCTGGCCCTGACCGGCCGCAACCTGCGCGACGCCTGAGGAGTAGCCATGTCCGACATCGCCATCGTCGCGGGCCGCGAACTGCGCCCGCTGCTGCGCTCCCCGTTCTCGCTGATCTTCGGGATGATCCAGCCGCTGGTGTTTCTCGCCCTGTTCGGCCCGCTGCTCAAGAGCACGTTCGGCGGCGACGTGTGGCAGTGGTTCGTACCGTCGATCCTGGTCATGACCACGCTGTTCAGCACGTCGACGGTGGGCGCGAACCTGCTGCAGGAGTTCCTGACCGGCGCCCACGAGCGGATGCTCGTCACGCCCCTGTCCCGCCCGTCGCTGCTCATGGGGCGGGCGGTCAAGGAGATGGTCCCGCTCGCCGGGCAGGCCCTGGTGATCGTGCTCGTGATGCTGCCGTTCGGCTTCAGGCTGTACACCGGCGGCGCTCTTCTCGGCCTGGTGCTGCTGGCGCTGTTCGGCGTGGGGCTGGGGTCGCTGAGCTATGCCCTCGCGGTCGCGGTGCGGCGCACGGACTGGATGTTCTGGGCCGTCCACCAGACGCTGCTGTTCCCGCTCATGATCCTGTCCGGGATGCTGCTGCCGCTGGAGTCGGGGCCGGCCTGGATGCGCACCGCGGCCCACGTCAACCCGCTGGCGCACATGGTCGCCGCCGAGCGCGACCTGTTCGCCGGCCACGTCGCGACGTCGACGGTGGCCTGGGGCTTCGTGGCCGCGGCGCTCACCGCGGCCGTCGGCCTGGCGGTCGGCATCCGCGCGATGCGGCGCTCGACCTGAGGCCTTGAACAGCGCCCCAAACTCGACCTGAGCCGGGGGGGGGTTACTCCCCGACGGCCTTGAACAGCGCGCCGATCTCGGCCTGCGACAGGTGCCGCGTGCGGCCCGGTCGCAGGTCGCCGAGGCGGATCGGGCCGATCTGGGTGCGGATGAGCCGCACCACCGGGTGCCCGACGGCGTCGAACATGCGCCGGACGATGTGGTTGCGGCCCTCGTGCAGGACCACCTCGACCAGCGCGACCTTGCCGTACGCGTCGACGACCTTGAACGCGTCGACCTTGACCGGCCCGTCCTCGAGCGTCACCCCGGACTTGAGCTCGCGCCCCATCGCGCGCGGCACCGGTCCGGGGATCTCGGCCTGGTAGGTCTTGGACACCTCGTACGACGGGTGCATCAGCTTGTGCGCCAGCCCGCCGTCGTTGGTCAGCAGGATCAGGCCCTCGCTGTCCTGGTCGAGGCGCCCGACGTGGTACACCCGGGTCTCGATGTTCGGCACGAGGTCCGAGATCGCGTTGCGCCCCTTGTCGTCCTCCATCGTGGAGACGACGCCGCGGGGCTTGTTGAGCGCGATGTACACCATCCGCGTGTCGGTCACCAGCCGCGACCCGTCGACGTGGATCGCGTCCTGGACGGCGTCGGCCTTGTCGCCGAGCGTCGCCTCCTTGCCGTTGACCGTGACCCGGCCCTCGTCGATCAGGCGCTCGCAGGCCCGCCGCGACCCGAGCCCGGCGGCGGCCAGGATCTTCTGCAGGCGCTCCTCGTTGCGCGGGCGCACCGCGTCGGGCGGGGCATCGAAGGCGGAACCGGAGAATTCGGCGGCGGACTCAGCGCTGGGCATCGGCGATCTCATCTATGTCGTCGGGCAGGAACGGGGCGAGCGGGGGCAGCTGCTCGACGCTTTCCAGGCCGAGCTTCTCCAGGAAGAGCGTCGTCGTGCGGTACAGGAAGGCACCGCTGTCGGGCTCGCTGCCGACCTCTTCGATCAGCCCCCGGGTCACCAGCGTACGGACCACACCGTCACAGTTCACACCACGGATGGCGGAGATGCGCGATCTGGTCACCGGCTGCTTGTACGCGATCACGGCCAGTGTTTCCAGGGCGGCCTGGGTGAGCCGGATCTGCTGCCCGTCGAGGACGAACTTCTCGACGTAGGCGGCATACTCGGGCCGGGTGTAGAGCCGCCAGCCCCCGGCCACCTTGCGCAGATCAAAGCCGAAACCCATGCTCGTGTACTGCGCTGCCGCCGCTTCCAGGGCCGCCTGCACCCGCTCGACGGGCTGGTCGAGCACCTGGGCGAGGGTGATTTCGCTGGTCGGCTCGTCGACTACCAGGAGGATGGCCTCGACGGCGGCCTTGAGCTCGCCCTCGCCGAGTTCGGGCCTCGGCTCCTCCTCGACGACGACGGGCGCTTCGGCGACGGCCTCTTCGACGGCCTCTTCGACGGCCTCTTCGACGGGCTCTTCGACGGGCTCTTCGGGGGCGGGCGCCTCGAGTCCCGGCAGCGCCGTCTCGACGACGGCCTCGGGCTCTGGTTCCGGCTCCTCGACCGCGGCCTCGGGTTCGGCCTCAGGTTCCGGCTCGTCGGTGATGGCCTCGGGCTCGGCCTCGGGCTCGGCCTCGGGTTCCGGCTCCTCGGCCTCGACAAGCTCCTCGGGTTCGGGCTCGACCGCAGCCTCGACCTCGGCTGCAGCCTCAACCTCAGGCTCAGCTTCAGCCTCAACCTCAGCTACAGGCTCAGGCTCCGGCTCCGCGGAAGGCTCCTCGAAAGGCTCCGAGGAGGGCTCCTCGGACGGCTCCGCGGCAGGCTCAGGCTCTTCCTCGTCGGACTGCCACTGCAGCTCGGGAAACGCGGGCGCGGCAGCAGGATCGGGCTTCGGACGCGCCCACGGCGGAACCCAGTTCGCGGCCTGATCGGCCAGCGACCCCGTCGGCTTGTCGTCCTCGTTCACTCGTCCACCTCATCGTTCCCGACCGCCGCGCCCTCAAGCGACTCCGAAGCATCCAACGAACCACCGGTTTCCGCCAATTCGGGAGCCGGCGTCGCGGGTGCGGCCGACCCGTCGTACTCCTCGACCTCGATCTCCACGGCGGCGTCGTCGGCGGCCGTCCAGCGCACGAGCAGCTCCCCGAGCGCCTGGACCTGCTCGAATTCGATGAGATTCTCGCGGTACAACTCGAGGAGGGCGAGGAAGCGGGCCACCACTTCGAGGGTCGTCTCGCAGTCGACGCACAGCGCCGCGAACGTGGCCTCGCGCTGCTCGAACAGCCGGTCCCGCAGGATGTTGGCGTGCTCCCGGACGCTGACGCGCACCTGGTGGATGTGGGCGACGGAGACGACCGGCGGCACCTTGGGGGTGAACGCGCGCACCGCCAGCTTGAGCAGGCGCGCCGGCCCGATGCCGAGCACGAGGTCGGGCAGGGCCTCGGCGTACTGCGCCTCGAGCGACACCGACCGCGGGTACCGCCGCGAGCCGACCGCCTCCAGGCCCTGGATGTGCGCCGCCGCCTCCTTGAACGCCTTGTACTGCAGCAGCCGCGCGAACAGCAGGTCCCGCGCCTCGAGCAGCGCCAGGTCCTCCTCGTTCTCGACCGTGGCCGACGGCAGCAGCCGGGCCGCCTTCAGGTCGAGCAGGGTGGCCGCGACCAGGAGGAACTCGGAGGCCTCGTCGAGGTCCCAGTCGTCGCCCATGGCGCGGATGTACGCGATGAAGTCGTCGGTCACCGTGTGCAGGGCGACCTCGGTGACGTCGAGCTTGTGCTTGCCGATCAGCTGCAGCAGCAGGTCGAACGGCCCCTCGAAGTTGGACAGCTTGACCTGGAACCCGGAGGGCGCCGCGAGCGGGAGAGCCGGGTCCGGGGACACCTCCGAAGCGTCCGCCGCGACCGACAAATCGGTCACGGCAGAGATGTCCGGAGCGTCACGTGGCGACGACTCCACAACCGGCTCAGTCACGCGACGAAACTAGCAGCAAAAACTAGAGTCGACGCTCGGCCTGCTGGGCGATGACCTCGCGGGCCAGCTGCCGGTAGTTGCGCGCCCCGGACGAGGCCGGGTCGAGCGTCGTGATCGGCGCCCCGGCGACCGTCGACTCCGGGAACTTGACCGTCTTGGTGATGACGGTCTGGTACACCTTGTCGCCGAACGCCTCCACGACCCGCTGCAGCACCTGGCGGCAGTGGGTGGTGCGGCTGTCGTACATGGTGGCGAGGATGCCCTCGAGCTCCAGGTCGAAGTTGAGCCGCTCGCGCACCTTGTCGATGGTGTCCAGCAGCAGCGCGACACCGCGGAGCGAGAAGAACTCGCACTCCAGCGGGATCATCACGCCGTGCGCGACGGTGAGCGCGTTGATCGCCAGCAGGCCCAGCGAGGGCTGGCAGTCGATCAGGATGAAGTCGTACTCCTTGAGCACCGGCCGCAGCACCCGCGCGAGCGCCATCTCGCGGGCGACCTCGGTGACGAGCTGGATCTCGGCCGCCGACAGGTCGATGTTGGCGGGCAGCAGGTGCAGCCCGGCGATGTCCGTCTTGATCCGGATGTCCTCGACCGTCACGTCGGAGTCCATCAGGATGTTGTAGATCGTGAGATCGAGGTTGTGGGGGTTGACGCCGAGGCCGACCGAGAGCGCGCCCTGGGGGTCGAAGTCGACGAGCAGCACCCGCCGCCCGTACTCCGCGAGCGCCGCGCCGAGGTTGATGGTCGACGTCGTCTTGCCGACGCCGCCCTTCTGGTTGGCCATGGCGATGATCCGCGCCGGCCCGTGCCGGTCCATCGGCATCGGTTCGGGGATCGGTTTGCGCATCGTGTACGCGGTCGGGTCCGCCGGCCCGAGCTCCGCACCGAGGTCAAGCGAGGCCTGCTCGGCGCGCATCGTGGTGGTCCACGACTCCGCCTGGTCGCCCATGCCTGTCATCGCTGTCTGCGCCCCTCCCGGCGGCATTGACTCCACCCCGGGGACCGACTCGGGCGTCGGCTTTCGGGGGGAGCGAGTCAGCCGTTGCCCGACTCTACCGTCCCTGCAGGGTACAGACCGCTGCGCGCGCCCGGCGTGTCGCGAAGCTCATCGTTGGGTACGGTCATGTCCGTGTTGGGACCAGGGGACGTGCTCGGCGACCGGTACCGCCTCGACGAGTTCGTCGCCAGCGGTGGCATGGGACAGGTGTTCCGCGCCACCGACAAGACCCTGGGCCGCACCGTGGCCGTGAAGGTCCTGCTGCCCGGCCACACCGCCAACGCCGAGTTCGGCGCCCGGTTCCGCTCCGAGGCCCGGATCATGGCCTCGCTGGGCCACCCCGGCGTCGTCGGCGTGTACGACTACGGCGAGACCCCCGAGGGCACGCTCTTCCTCGTCATGGCCTTCGTCGACGGCCGCCCCCTCGGCGAGCGGATCACGGCCGAGGGCACCCTGAGCGTCGACGAGACCCTGGCCATCGTGGCCCAGGCCGCCGACGCCCTGCACGCCGCCCACGAGAAGGGCATCATCCACCGCGACGTGAAGCCCGGGAACCTCCTGGTGAGCGAGCACGGCGCGGTGACCCTGGTCGACTTCGGCGTGGCCCGCTCGACGTCGGTCACGTCGGTGACCAAGGTCAACGCGGTCATCGGCACCGCGCTCTACATGTCCCCGGAACAGGCCTCGGGCAAGCCGATCTCCCCCTCGGCGGACATCTACGCGCTGGGCGTCGTGGCCTACCACTGCGTGACCGGCGCCCCGCCCTTCACCGGCAACTCGCCGCTGGAAATCGCCATCAAGCACCTGCAGGACGAGCCCCCGCCCCTGCCGGACGACCTGCCCCCCGCCGCCCGGGCCCTGATCGAGCGCGCGATGGCCAAGGACCCCGACGACCGCTTCCCCACGGCGGCCGCGATGGCCGCGGCAGCCCGAGCCGCCCGGGACGGAACCGCGACAGACCCGGCTCTGGTACCGCCTGTGCGCACCTCCGCCCCCACCACGATCATCACCCCACCCGCCGGCGACACCCCCGACGACGACCGCCCGGGCCGCCCGGTCTGGGTCCCGATCGTCGCCACCCTGGCCGTCCTGGCCCTGGTGACCGGCGTGGTCCTGGCGGTCGTCGCGCTGACCCGCAAGGTCCTCGAACCCAACAGCCCGGGCGCCCAGCCCTCGGCCTCGACCACGGTGACCGTCTCGACCACCGGCAAGGGCCCGGCCGCCCCGCCCGCCTCTCACAACCCGACCCCGGGCACCTCGGCGGGCAACAGCAGCGCCCCGAACACGGCCCCGCCCAGCTCCCCCGCCCCGGGCACCCAGGCCCCGGCCTCGCCCACCCCGACGGCGACCAAGACCACCGCCCCGCCGCCCACCACCGAGGCCCCGACCCCACCCCCGGCCTCAGTCGAAGCCACCCTCGGCAACGGCGGCTGACGGGCGCGGGGACTCGGCGGTGCCCGATGCGGGCACAGGCGGTACCAGAGCCGGGTCTTCGGTATTTTTCGCCCGTTTGCCGTAGTCCACTTGGGCGACGAAAAATCCCCCGACCGTGTGCAACCCTTCCCCGGGAGCTTCCGTCTCCCCCCGGACGAAGGGAGCCCGAACGGGTGAATCAAGACGACGAGGCGCACTTCCGCGAATTCGTCACCGCGCGATTCGACGGGCTGCGCTCGCTCGCCTACCTGACGTGCGGGGACTGGCACGCCGCCGAGGACGCCGTCGCGGCGTCGCTGGCGAAGCTCTATGTGCGCTGGAACAAGGTGGACACCCCGCTGGCGTACGTGCGCCGGGCGATCGTGCACGCGCTGGTCGACGAGTCGCGGCGGCCCTGGCGGCGCCGGGAGCGCTCGGCCGGCTATGCGCTGCCGGAGCTGCCCGGGCCCGATCACGCCGATCAGGTCGACGAGCGGCTCCGGATTCGCGCCGCGCTCGCCCGTATGGCCCCCGGCCAGCGCGCGGTGCTGGTGCTGCGGTACTACGAGGGGCTGAGCGTTGAGGAGACCGCCGAGGTGCTCGGCCGCCAGCCGGGGACCGTCAAGAGTCAGACCGCCCGGGGGCTCACCGCACTCCGCGCCCTCCTCGGCACGGAGGAGCTCCGTGTCCGCGACGACGTTGCGGAGAGCGCTGCAGCGGGTGGTGTCGGGATCGGTATCGGCCGCGACCAGGATGGGAGGGAAGGGCATGGAACGGGATCTGCACACGCTGCTGACGTCGGTCCGGGACGACGCGCCGCCACCGCGGCTCAGCGTTGACGACATCACCGCCGCGGGCCGGCACCTGGTGCGCCGCCGGCGGCGACTGGCCATGGTCTCCTCGGTCGGCGGCGGCGCGGTCACGGCGATCGCGGTGGTGGCCGCGGCCCTGATGCTCGGCGGTTCGCCGCGCCCCCTGACGCCCGCGGTCGACCCGAGCTCGCTGCCGAGCGCCGCGTCGGCGGTCCCGACCGCGTTCGCCGACGCGGCCGCGTTCACCACGACGTACCGCGGCTACCAGACCGAGGGCTATCAGGTCAGCGACCCCGAGGTGGTGACCGTCGCCTACCAGCAGTCGGCGATCCTGCCGGGCTCCGGCCCGCGGGCGGCTCAGCCGAGCGCGGTGGACTCCATCGCGGCCGATCCGACCCCGTCGGCGACGCCCGCGCGCAAGCCGGGCCTGGTGACGGGCGGTTCCCTCGTCGTGTACCGCCCGGACGCCTTCGAACCCGCCGTGTTCGAGAAGGGCGGCGAGAAGGTCACGATGCCCACCGGCGACGGACTGCTCGCCTACTCCGGGGTGAACAACCCGTCGGAGCCGCCGGACAAGGCGATCTACGGCCGCGACGCGATGGTCCCGACGCTCGCCTGGCAGTACGCGGACAACGCCTGGGCCGCGATCTACTGGTCCGCCTGGGAGTCCGTGCCCGACCGCGACCACCTGATCGCGATCGCCGAAGGACTCTCGCCCTCGGCGCCGCAGCCGTTCCCGGTCGCGTTCAGGGCGGCGGTGGTGCCGAAGGGCTACCAGCTGCTGTCGGCGAGCTACGGCAGCGACCTGATGCCGATGGGCATGTCGGTCTCGTCGGCGGTCCGGCTCACGGCCAAGGCGCCGCAGCTGCCGATCTACGAGCCGTACCCGTTCGAGGACCTGCCGACGCTGACCCTGTCGACCGGCCGCTCCGACGCGGGCCGGAAGCTGGCCGGCAACCTCAGCTGCGACGGGCAGGTCCGGTGCACGCGGATCCTCGACACCGGCGACGTGTACGTCACCGCCGAGGTCAACAACGCGAAGCTCTCGACCACGCTGACCCAGGTCACGCTGAGCATCCGGCCGCAGAGCCTCGACGACACCGGCGCCTGGCTGCCGGTCGCCAAGGTGTTCCCGTAACGAACGACAAACAGCACCCCGGCCGAAATTCACGCGTGCGTGAGCGGCCGGGGTGCTGTTACCGTTGTCGCATGCGTTTCTGAGCCCATTGACGCCGCGCGTGCCACCGCCCACCGCTGAACCGGTGCCGGCGGGTCGGCCCCCGTTGTGGGTTGCTTTCTCCCGCTTCGTGCCCTCGCGCGGCCGCAGTCTGTCACCCAGCCCGCCGTCCGCGAAGGAGACGCTCATGCCTGCCGTGAACCACGAACCGGAAGACACCACCGAGTCCTCGCCCGAGTCCTCGCCCGAGTCCTCGCCCGAGAACGAGCCCGTCAACCCGCTCGAGGCGGTTCGCCGCGCCCAGGCCAACCGGACGTATCCGGGCAGCCACGGCTCGGGCGGCCGCGGCGGCGTGGGCAAGGGCGGCAACCCGAAGGCGCCCAAGATGTACAACCGCCACAAGTGAGCGGCATCAAGGTCTGTTGTTGATCTGCACGGCCCGGCCATGGTCACCGACGATGGCCGGGCCGTGCACGGTCGCGGCGGGCGTCGAGAACTGGAAGTCGGTCAGGATCCGCGCGAGATCGCCCGGCGCGCACCCGGGCACCGAGATCCAGGCGGCCTGGTCGAACTCCTTGTCCGGCACCTCGATCCGCACCCGCGTGAACGCGTCCGGCGCCATGTCCTCGTAGCGCTGCGCCACGACGTCGTCGAAGACCTGCTCGGACAGGATCAGCGCGGCCCCGGCGGCCGGAAACGCGGCGAGCGCGAGCTTCACCGGCTTGGCGCCGACCAGGCGGCTGACGGTGACGGCCGCCGCGCCCGGAAAGCCGTTGGCGCCATCCAAATGCACCAGCCCCACGTGTACGGCCACCCGCACCCGAATCCGCCGCTCCCCCGGCAACCCGCCGTTCCGCTCGCGCAACAGCCCGTCGAGCACGGGCACGAGATGCGCGACGACCCGCGGCTCGGAGGCGGCCGCGGGCAGCACCGCCAGCTCCCCGTCCCCGGCGGCCTGGACGACCCAGCCGCTCCGGTCGAGCCCGAGCCGGTCGGCGGCCTCCCGCAGGACGAGCCGGAAGTCCTCCCGGATGCGGTACTGCTGCAGATGCTCCCGCCGCGAGTACTTCTCGACGTCGACCGCGACGAGGATGCGACGCTGCGGTTCCGGTGATGCGGTCATGCCCTTACAAGTAGTGCAGGCGGAACCGGAAACCAGTCGACAAACGGTCACATTTCACAGCGTGCCCACGAGATACCGCTGCGCGGTCGCCCCGACCCGCTCCACGACACGCTCGGTCGACATGGCGGCGACAGGCGGAATCCGCAGGATGTGCCGGCACATCGCGAGCCCGAGCATCTGCGTGGCGAGCAGCCCGGCCCGCTCGGCCGCCTCGCCGTCGTCGCCCCCGGAAAGGCGCCGCACAACAGGCAGTATCTGCTCGAGGAACACGGTCCGCACCCGCTCGGCCACGGTGTCATCGGTGGCGGCGGACCGCAGCAGGGTCAGCAGAACGTCCCCGGTCGGATCGTCCTCCCACCGCCGAACCCAGTGCCGCACAAGGGTGGGCCCGATCTGATCCCGCGGCACCCCCGACAGGTCAGGCATCCGCAGATCGATGTCGACGGCGGCCGCGAACAGCCGCTCCTTGCTCCCGTAGTACCGCATCACCATCGACGGATCGATCGCCGCATCGGCCGCGATGGCCCGAATCGTGGCCCGCTGATACCCGTCCTCGGCGAACCGCACCCGAGCGGCCTGCAAAATCGCGGCCCGGGTGCCATCGGAACGTCGCACGGCGGTCATGCCGCGACTCTAGTCAACAAGCGTTGGCGAACGAAATGCCGGACACTCCGTGATCCGACATTCTCGCATTTATCGCCTGACGGGGCATAAATCCGAAAAGTCGTGGCGCGGAGCGCCCGACTTTTCGAACAAGATCAGCGAGCCCGGGGATGCGCCGTCGCGTAGACCTCGCGGAGGCGGTCGACAGTCACCAGGGTGTACACCTGCGTGGTCGTCACGGAGGCGTGGCCCAGCAACTCCTGCACGACCCGGATGTCCGCGCCCCCGTCGAGCAGGTGCGTCGCGAACGAATGGCGCAAGGTGTGCGGCGAGACCCCCGACGGCCCGTCGACCGGCAGCCCCGCGCGATCCGCCGCCTTGCGCAGGATCGTCCACGCGCTCTGCCGCGACAGCGCCCCGCCCCGGGCGTTCAAAAAGACGTTGGCCGCGCCGGTACCGTGCGCAGCCAGCGCCGGCCGCGCCCGCACCAGGTAGGCGTCCAGCGACGAGCGCGCGTAGCTGCCCATCGGCACCAGGCGGGTCTTGCCGCCCTTGCCGTGCAGGGTCGCCATGCCCGGGCGGGCGTCGAGGTCGAGGTCGTCCACGGCGATCCCGACCGCCTCCGAGATGCGGGCGCCGGTGCCGTACAGGAACTCCAGCAGCGCCGCGTCGCGCAGGTCCAGCGGGCCGCCCTGGGCCGCGCCGGGCACCGCCAGCAGCCGGGAGACCTGGTCCACGTCCAGCGCCTTGGGCAGCCGCTTGGGCAGGGCCGGCGGCTTCACCTCGCGCGACGGGTCGGTCGGGGCCAGGCCCTCCAGCAGGGCGAAGCGGTGCAGGCCCCGCACGGCCGAAGCGGCGCGGGCGGCCGAGGAGGCGGACAGCGGCGCGGCGTCCCCGGCCGGCGCGCGCAGGTCGGCGACGTGCGCCGCGATGTCCCGCGTCGTCACGTCGGCGAGGTCGGCGATGCCCGCCGCGACCAGCCAGTCCAGATACCGGTCCAGGTCGCGGCGGTACGACGCCAGGGTGTTGGCGGCCAGCGCCCGCTCCACCGTGAGGTGGTCGAGGTACGAGTCGACGGCGCGGCGCAGGTCCACCATGGTGTTCTAGGCCAGCACGTCGTCCAGGGCAAGGTGGTGCATGCCGTGGGCCTCGGCGACCGGGCCGTACGTGACGTGCCCGTCGTGCGTGTTGAGGCCCAGGGCGAGCGCCTTGTCGCGCCGCAGGGCCTCGCGCCAGCCGCGGTTGGCCAGCTCCAGGGCGTACGGCAGGGTGACGTTCGTCAGCGCGTAGGTGCTGGTGTGCGGCACCGCGCCGGGCATGTTGGCCACGCAGTAGAAGATCGAGTCGTGCACCCGGTAGGTCGGATCGGCGTGCGTGGTCGGCCGGGAGTCCTCGAAGCAGCCACCCTGGTCGATCGAGATGTCGACCAGCACGCTGCCCGGCTTCATGCGCTTGACCAGGTCGTTGCTGATGAGCTTGGGGGCCTTCGCGCCCGGCACGAGCACCGCGCCGATCACCAGGTCGGCGTCGAGGACCGCCTTCTCGATCTCGTACCCGTTCGACGCGATCGTCTGCAGATGTCCCTGGTAGATCGCGTCGGCCGCGCGCAGGCGGGCGATGTTCTTGTCCAGCAGCAGCACCTCGCCCTGCATGCCGATCGCGATCGCGGCGGCGCTGAGCCCGGAGACGCCGGCGCCGATGACGACGACCTTGGCCGCGTACACGCCGGAGACCCCGCCGAGCAGGATGCCGCGGCCGCCGCCGGCCCGCATCAGGTGGTACGCGCCGACCTGCGGAGCCAGCCGCCCGGCGACCTCGGACATCGGGGCGAGCAGCGGCAGCGAGCGGTCCGGCAGCTCGACGGTCTCGTACGCGATGCCGGTGACCTTCCGGTCGACCAGGGCCTGCGTGCAGTCGCGGGACGCGGCCAGGTGCAGGTAGGTGAACAGGACCTGCCCGGCGCGCATCCGGTGGTACTCCTCGGCGATCGGCTCCTTGACCTTGAGGATCAGCTCGCCCTCGCCCCAGACGTCGTCGGCGGTCGGCAGGATGGTGGCGCCGGCCTCGCGGTACTCCTGGTCGTTGATCGATGAGCCGGCACCGGCGCCGGCCTCGACGAAGACCTCGTGCCCGTTCGCGGCGAGCTCGTGGACGCCGGCGGGTGTGATCGCCACGCGGTACTCGTGGTTTTTGACCTCGCGCGGAATTGCGACCTTCACGTTGGACCCCTCTCCACTCAGCGCGCCATTACGCTGTGTGTACAAGCCGGAGTTTATGGCTCAGTGAAGGTGCCCGCTGGCAGCACAGTGTGAACTCCTGAGCAGCGAGATTGACAGGTTGTCCAGGACATGGGTGATCTATGCTCTGCGGCCATGACCGTCTACGGCGGCCCCCGCCCCTCGCTGCCTGCGCCGAAGCCCGACAAGCTGCTCATCGGCGCGGCCGCGTTCGCCGTGCTCGCGGTCGTCGCGGGCATCATCTTCGGGGTCCAGGCGTTCATGTCCAGCGATTCCGGGTCGACCAGCGCACCGCAGGCCCCGGCCGGCTCGGCCCCGGCGTCCTCGGCCCCGCCCGCCGCTCCCCCGCCGACCTCGGCCGCCGCGTCGGCGAGCCCCACCCCGAGCCCGACGCCGCCGGCGAAGAAGGCCCCGATCCTGGCCGCGAAGCCGACCCTGATCCGCCCGGCCCACTCCGGGCTGTGCCTGCAGGCCAACGGCGGCAACGGCGGCAACGCGACCCAGCAGGGCTGCGACGGCAACAACCCCACGGAGATGTGGGTGCCGCAGCAGATCGGCGACGCCGGCGACACGTTCCAGTTCGTCAACGCCGCCGACAACCGCTGCCTGAGCGTGAGCAACAACTCGAAGGACCAGGGCGCCCAGGTCTGGCTGTGGGACTGCCACGCCGACACCGGCCAGCTGTTCAAGCTCGTGCCGGACAATGGCGGCTACCGCATGTACAACGCGAACAGCAACCGCTGCACGAGCATCCAGGCCGGCAACCCCGCCCCGGGCACCATCATGGTGATCTGGGACTGCAACGGCGCCGCGGACGAGCGCTGGGGCTTCCAGCCGCTCGGCTAGGGCTGCCGGAACACGGTCCCGGCCAGCCCGTCCAACCGGGCCAAGCGCGCCATCACGCTCTGAGCAGCGCGATCGCCACGGTCAGCAGGGAGCTGGCCGAGGCCACGGTGCGGACCAGGTTCCAGCCGACCCACGGGCCCTCGAACGCCGCGCGCACCGCGGCCGGGTCGGCGATCGAGGCCACCGGGCCGGCGGCGTCGAGGGTGTTGTTCATCGGCACGTTGAGCGCGGCGGTGACGATGAAGACGATGCCGTACAGCACGAGCGCCGCCAGGAGCCACGGCAGCGGGGCGCGGTGCCCGGCCGACAGGTGCAGCAGCACCGCGACGATGGCCAGCAGCAGGGCCCCGACGTACACGGTCAGGAACCAGCCGTTGAGTATCGCGGAGTTGATCTTCTGCATGACGTCGATGAAGGTGCGGTCGTCGAGCTTGTGCAACGCCAGCATGACCGAGGTCGAGTAGGCGAAGAAGACGCCGGCGGAGAGGCCGACGAGCAGTGTGGTGGCGGCGAGGACGACGGTTCTCATGCATCTCAGTGAATCGGTTGTACCGTAGACGCACCATGGCCGAGGCGCGCGAACGCATACGTCACCGTCTACGGTGAAGGGGTGGACGCGCTCACGGCACTGCTCGACGGGCCCCGGGCGCGCGGCGCCTTCCTGCTGCGCTCGGTGCTCACCCCGCCGTGGTCGCTGCGCATCCGCGACGAGGCCGCGCTCGCCGTCGCGGCGGTGGTGCGCGGCGCGGCGTACTACGTCGGCGACGACGGCGAGACGGTCGCCGCGCGGCCCGGGGACGTGATGGTGATCCGCGGGCCGGAGCCGTACACGGTGGCCGAGCCGCCCGGGACCGCCCCGCAAATCGTGATCCATCCGGGGCAGCGCTGCACCACGCCGGACGGCCAGGACCTCGCCGAGTTGATGCACCTTGGTGTGCGCACGTGGGGTACCGACGCTGAAGGTCCGACGCTCATCCTGACCGGCGCCTATCAGCTGGCCGGCGAGGTGAGCCGGCGGCTGCTCACCGCGCTGCCGCGGGTCCTCGTCGTGCGGCGGGAGGAGTGGGACACGCCGCTGGTCGGGCTCCTCGCCGACGAGATCGCCAAGGACCGGCCCGGGCAGGAGGCGGTGCTCGACCGGCTGCTGGACCTGATGCTCATCACCGCGCTGCGGACGTTCCTGGCCCGGCCGGCGTCCGGGGCCCCGGGCTGGTACCGCGCCCAGTCCGACCCGGTCGTCGGGCCCGCCCTGCAGCTGCTGCACCACAACCCGGCGCTGCCCTGGACCGTCGCCGAGCTGGCCGCGAAGGTCGGGGTGTCCCGGGCGCTGCTGGCCCGGCGCTTCGGCGAGCTGGTCGGCGAGCCGCCGATGGCCTACCTGGCCGGCTGGCGCCTCGCGCTCGCCGCCGACCTGCTGCTGGAGCCGGACGCCACGCTCGCCGCGGTCGCCCGCCGGGTGGGCTACGGCAGCGCGTTCGCGCTCAGCGCCGCGTTCAAGCGTGTCCGCGGGGTGTCGCCCCAGGCCCATCGGGAACAATGCACGACATGACCTTGCCCGACACCTGCCCCTGCGGCCTCGGCGAGCCCTACGACGAGTGCTGCGGGAAGTACCACCGCGGTGCCGAGCCGCCGAGCGCCGAGCTGCTGATGCGGGCGCGGTACTCGGCCTACGTCGTCGGCGACCGCAAGTTCCTGCTGCGGACCTGGCACGACAAGACCAAGCCGCGGGCGCTGACCCTGGAGGCCGACCAGAACTGGCAGGGGCTGACGATCCTGGCCAGCGAGGGCGGCGGCCTGTTCGACGGCGAGGGGGTCGTGGAGTTCCAGGCCCGGTTCGTCACCGACGGCCGCTCCGGCAGGATGCACGACCGCAGCCGGTTCCTCAAGGTCGGCGGGGCCTGGCGCTACGTGGACGAGGTCTGACGCTTCGTCCACTCGCGGTCGAGCATGGCGTAGATGTACTGGTCGCCGTACTCCCCCTTGAAGATCTCGTCCTCGACGAAGTGCGCCTCGCGCCGCATGCCCAGCCGGGTCAGCAGTCCCCACGAGGGCGCGTTGCGGGTGTCGCAGGCGGCGTAGATGCGGTGCAGGCCGAACTGCTCGAAGCCCACGCGGAGCATCGCCTCGGCCGCCTCGCGGGCGTAGCCGCGGCCCTGGAAGGCCGGGCTCATGGTGAAGCCGAGCTCGCCCTGCCGGTGCACGGCGCTGGCCCAGCGCAGCACCACCTGCCCGACCACCCGCGGCTCCCCCTCGGGCTCGGCCTGCATGGCGAGGACCAGCCACTGGCCCTCCCCGGTCAGCTCGGTCTGGCCGATCCGCCGCTGCAGCGCGGCGCGGGTCTCGTCCGGGCTGTGGACCTCGGCGTAGAGGTACCGCACGACCTCGGGGTCGCCGGTCATCAGGTGCAGGTCGGCGTAGTCGTCCTCGGCGAAGGGGCGCAGCGTCAGCCGCTCGGTCCGGATCGGGTACTCGGGTCGCAGCACGCCCGGATGCTAGTCCTCCACCGCACTGCTCAGCCGCACAATTGTTCCGGCCTCGCCGGTCGTCACGGTCACGTCGTCGACCAGGTGCCGGGCCAGCCACAGGCCGCGCCCGCTGATCGCGCTGCTGGGCGGCAGGGCGCCGTCGCCGTTGAGCCGCTCGGTCGGGATGCCGGCGCCCTTGTCCACGACCTCGCAGTGCAGCGTGCCCTCGGAGGTCCACAGCCGCAGCGTCCCGCCGCCGCCCGCGTGCCGGACCGCGTTGGTGACGATCTCGTTCACGGCGAGCACGAAGTCCTCGAGCCGCTGGCCCTCGAGTCCCGCAACGGCGGCCCCCCGGCTCACCGCGTGGCGGATCGGGGTGATGAGTGCGACGTCGAAATCCTCGACCAGCAGCGCCGTCGTCTGAACGGCTTCAGCCACGGTGTCACCTTTCCGCTGCGTCTCGCCTCGCTGAGCGTACATCGAGGTTTCCCCGAGCCGTCGCCAAGTCACCCTGGGGTGCAAACTGCATTCCGCGCCCCGCATCCTTGACCCCATGGATGACGACCTGCCGGTGACCGCGGACCTCGCCCTGCCGCGGGCCGAACTGAGCTGGCGGTTCAGCCGCTCCGGCGGCCCCGGCGGGCAGTCGGTCAACACCTCCGACTCGCGCGTCGAACTGCGGTTCGACCTGCTCGCGACGGCCGCGCTGCCGGAGGAGCTCAAGGACCGGGCCCTGGAGCGGCTCGCGGGCCGGCTCGTCGACGGGGTCCTGTCGATCACGGCGTCGGAGCACCGGTCGCAGCTGCAGAACCGGCGGGCGGCCGAGCTGCGGCTCGCCGCGGTCATCGCGGCGGCGATCGCCCCGCCACCCCGGCCGCGGAAAAGGACGAAACCCTCAAAGGGTGCGGTGGAGCGGCGCCTGGAGTCCAAACGGCACACGGCTCGGCGGAAGCAGGAACGCCGACGCCCGGACGAGTGATACTTCGTATATGTCGCGTTTCGTCCTGACTCTGGCCACCGCGCTGGTCCTGGCAGCCTGTGGCGGCGACGACACGCCACCCGCGGCCCAGGTCAGCGAGACCCCCGGTCACCCACCCGGGACCGGGGCCTATCCCGGCTCCGCGACGCCGCCGATTCCCCAGGTCACGGGCAAGGTCGTCGAGCTCGCCGGGTGGGAGGTCACCGTCTACTACACGGCGGTCCAGAGCCTGCACACCGACAAGAGCACCGAGGTCACCGGCTGCCCCACGATCGACTGCGGCAAGAACCGCAACCAGCAGAGGCTCGGCAGCTTCCCGGCCTCGTTCGTCAAGGCGGTCAAGGACGAGGGCACCGGCAAGACCACCGACGGCCGGTACCTGAACTGGTCCTACGACACCGGCTACTGGATGGACACGGCACCCCGCGACACCGACGGCCGCCCGCTGCGCCCGTGGATCTCGGCCGCCGCCGACGCCGGCGCGCTCGGGGCCGGCAGCCGGTTCACCATCCAGCGCTGCGGCACGGCCGAGGTGACGGCCGAGGTGTGCGCGAAGCTCAAGGCGCCGACGTGGACGATCGTCGACGAGTTCACCCCGGGGCTCGGCGGGAACAAGCACGTCGACGTGTACATCGGGGAGGAGACGGGCGCGAACTTCACGGATTCGGACCTGTACACGACGCTGGAGAACGCGACGCTGAGCGCCGTCAGAGCCCAGTAGGCAGCACAATGACACCCATGAAGGTCATCGTCTTCGGGGCCACCGGCATGGTCGGCCAAGGTGTGCTGCGCGAGTGCCTGCTCGCATCCGACGTGACCGAGGTGCTGGTGGTGACCCGCACCCCGACCGGCGTGTCCGACCCCAAGGTCCGCGAGGTCGTCCACGGCGACTTCGGCGATTTCTCGGCGGTCGACTTCGGCGGGTACGACGCCTGCTTCTTCTGCCTCGGCGTGAGCTCCGTCGGCATGAGCGAGGCCGACTACACCCGGATCACCTACGACTTCACCCTGGCCGCGGCCCGCCGGATGGCCGAGCAGAGCCCCGGCATGGTCTTCGTCTACGTCTCCGGGACCGGCACCAACCGCTCCGGCCGGCAGATGTGGCAGCGGGTCAAGGGCCGCACGGAGGATGACGTGATCGCGCTTGACCTGGCCGGATACGCGTTCCGGCCGGGCTTCATCCGCCCGCTGCACGGGGTGCGGACCAGGGTCCGCTGGTACCGCATCGCCTACACCGCCCTCAGCCCGCTCGCCGCGCTCCTGGTGCGGTTCGCACCCGGCTGGGCCACGACCACCGAGCAGCTGGGCCGGGCCATGCTGATCGTGGCGCGCACCCGCCCCGAGCGCCTGACCTGGGAAAGTCGCGATATCGCCACCATTCGGTGACACTCAGTCGTGTGACGCGTGTGACGCTCGGTGCGTCTTCTGCACCGCCGTTTACCTGGTGTTAGGCTGGACTCCCGTGGATCGCTGACTCGGCAGCGTGACGAACCCCACGGGAGCAGGCTTTGTCCTCTGAAGTACGGACCGGTGCGCGCCGGCAGGCCAAGCACATCTTCGTCACCGGGGGCGTCGCGTCCTCACTCGGCAAGGGCCTCACCGGCTCCAGCCTCGGCAGCCTGCTCAGCGCACGCGGGCTGCGGGTCGTCATGCAGAAGCTCGACCCCTACCTCAACGTCGACCCCGGCACGATGAACCCCTTCCAGCACGGCGAGGTGTTCGTCACCGAAGACGGTGCCGAGACCGACCTGGACATCGGGCACTACGAGCGCTTCCTCGACCAGGACCTCTCGCGCAACGCGAACGTGACGACGGGCCAGATCTACTCGGCCGTCATCGCCAAGGAGCGGCGCGGCGAGTACCTCGGCGACACCGTCCAGGTCATCCCGCACGTCACCAACGAGATCAAGGCGCGGATCCGGGCCATGTCGGCCCCGGACGCCGACGGCGTGGCCCCGGATGTGGTGATCACGGAGGTCGGCGGCACCGTCGGCGACATCGAGTCGCTGCCGTTCCTCGAGGCGATCCGCCAGGTCCGCCACGACATCGGCCGCGACAACTGCTTCTTCCTGCACGTCTCCCTGGTGCCCTACCTGGCCCCGAGCGGCGAGCTGAAGACCAAGCCGACCCAGCACTCGGTCGCGGCCCTGCGCAGCATCGGCATCCAGCCCGACGCGCTGGTCTGCCGCTCCGACCGCGAGATCCCGGAAAAAACCAAGAACAAGCTCGGTTTGTACTGCGACGTCGACGCGGAAGCCGTGGTGTCCGCGCCGGACGCACCGTCCATCTACGACATCCCCCGGGTCCTGCACGAGGAGGGCCTGGACGCCTACGTCGTGCGCCGCCTCGGCCTCTCCTTCCGCGACGTGGCCTGGAAGAAGTGGGACGACCTGCTCGAGCGCGTGCACCACCCGCGCCAGACGGTCACCGTGGCGATCGTCGGCAAGTACGTCGACCTGCCCGACGCGTACCTGTCGGTGACGGAGGCCGTCCGCGCCGCCGGCTTCGCCCACCGCGCCCGGGTCGAGATCCGCTGGGTCCCCAGCGACGCCTGCACCACCCCGGCGGGTGCCGCCCAGGCCCTGGCCGGCGTGGACGGCGTCATCATCCCCGGCGGCTTCGGCGTCCGCGGCATCGAAGGCAAGATCGGAGCCGCCCAGTACACCCGCGAGCGCGGCATCCCGACCCTCGGCCTGTGCCTGGGCCTGCAGTGCATGACGATCGAGGTCCTGCGCCACGTGGCCGGCATCAAGGGCGCCAACTCGCTGGAGTTCGACCCGGAGGCCACGGAGCCGGTCATCTCCACGATGGCCGACCAGCACGACATCGTGGCCGGCAAGGGCGACCTGGGCGGCACGATGCGCCTGGGCGCGTACCCCGCGGTCCTGACCCCCGGCACCCTGACCGCCGACGCCTACGGCGAGACCGAGGTCTCGGAGCGCCACCGCCACCGCTACGAGGTCAACAACGCCTACCGCGAGGCGATGACCGGCGCCGGCCTGCAGATCTCGGGCACGTCCCCGGACGGCCGCCTGGTCGAGTTCGTCGAGCTGGACCGCGAGCAGCACCCGTTCTTCGTGGCGACCCAGGCCCACCCGGAGCTCAAGAGCCGCCCGACCCGGGCCCACCCCCTGTTCGCCGCCTTCGTGGGCGCCGCGGTGGCCTACAACGCCGCCGACCGCCTGCCCGTGGAACTGGAAACGGTGGACGCATGAGCACGTACGAGGTGCGCTCCCACACGGAGCGCATGCGCAACCGCGTCTTCTCCATCGTCACGGACGCGGTCGAGATGCCCGGCGGCGAGGTCGTGGACCGCGACTACATGGTCCACGTCGGAGCCGTCGGCGTGGTGGCCTTGGACGGCGAGGGGCGGGTCGCGCTGGTACGCCAGTACCGCCCCGCCGTCCGCCAGGTCCTCTGGGAACTCCCGGCCGGCCTGATCGACGTCCCCGGCGAGTCCCTGGTCGACGCGGCCGCCCGCGAACTGGCCGAGGAGGCCGACCTGGCCGCGGCCCGCTGGGACCTGCTGGCCGAGGTCCACACGACTCCCGGCTGCTCGAACGAGAAGATCCGCCTCTTCCTGGCCCGCGAGGTGGGCCCGGTCACGTCCGACGAACCGTACGAGCGCACCCACGAGGAAGCCGACCTCGAACTGCACTGGATCGCCCTGGACGAGGCCGTGGGGATGGCCCTGTCCGGCGAGATCACCAACGCGGCCTGCGTCATCGGCGTCCTGGCCGCCGCCCAGGCCAAGGCCCAGAACTGGAAGACCCTCCGCCCGGCGGCTTCCGCCGAGTGACAACGCCCACCCCAGCCGACGAAGGCCGCGCGGCCCCCCAGCCGCCGGCCGACCGAGGCCGCACCGCTCCCCAGGCAACAGCCAGCCGCGGCAGCGCCGTTCCTCAGGCAACGGCCAACCGAGGCAGCGCCGTTTCCCAGACTGCGGCCAACCGGGACCACGCAACCCCGATCGAACCGGCCGCGCAAGGCAGCGCACCCCCGGGCGAACCGGCCGGCCACAGCGCCACAGCGCCAGGCGCACGGTTCGACCGCGGTAACGCAATCCCGGCAGGACCCGTCGACCGCAGCGCCGCAACCCCGGCCGAACCGGTCAGCCACAGCGCCGCAACCCCGGCCGAACCGGTCAGCCACAGCGCCGCGACCCCGGCTGGACCGGCCGACCGCGCCAGCGCAGCCCCGCGCGGACCGGCCGACCGCGCCAGCGCAGCCCCGCGCGGACCGGCCGACCGCGAAGGCGCAACCCCCGGCGAACCGGACAGCCGCAGCGCCCTAACCTCGGGCGGACCGGTCGACCGCGACGGCGCAACCCGGGCTGGCCCGGCCGGACCGGCCGACCGAGGCAGCGCCGCTCCCCAGGCAACAGCCAACCGAGGCGGCGCCGTTCCCCAGACTGCGGCCAACCGGGACTTCGCAACCCCGATCGAACCGGTCGAGCAAGGCCGCGCAGCCCCAGCCGGACCGGTCGTCCGCGGCGAGCTCACCCCGCAGGAGCTCGCCGAGGCCTGCGCGAAGACCATGTATGCAAACGACACCGCCTCTCAAGCGCTCGGCATCTCGATTCACGACGTGGTTCCGGGTCGGGCCGAGGCTCGGATGACGGTGACCGCCGCCATGCTCAACGGCCACGCCATCGGCCACGGCGGGTACGTCTTCCTGCTGGCCGACACCGCCTTCGCCTTCGCCTGCAACACCTACGGACGCGTCACCGTCGCCGCGGGTGCCGATGTCTCGTTCCTCGAAGCGGCCCGCGCCGGGGACGAGCTCTCGGCCACCGCGGTGGAACGCTCCCGCCGCGGTCGATCCGGCCTCTACGACGTCACCGTCCGCCGTTCCGATGGCGTCGTGCTGGCCGAGTTCCGCGGCCGATCCCGAACCCTGGAAGCCCCGATCCTCACCACCCCCTGATCCCCGATCCATGAGCCGCCGCGCAAAAACAATTCCATCCCACCGCGCCACCCACGACCAGGGTGCAGGCACCTCAATGCACCCGGAGATCAGCTCTCCAAAACCGCCTCAGAAACCCGAGGCGCCGGCGTCCGGTCGTCCGCATGCTCCAACACCCGCAAGCAGGACAGGATCACCAGCGGCAAAGCGGTCGCCAACGCCGCCCCCAGCACGTTGAACGAAACCCCCTCAACAACCCCCGCCAGCAGGCAGGCCACCACCATCCCGGACAGCGCCGCCCGCACCGGCGGGAACACCCCCAGCAACCGCCGCAACCCACCCCAGTCCCGCAACAGCACGAACGTCGCGTACACCAGCGTTCCCAGAACCAGAACCGTCAACGGCGACGTCACCGTCGTGACGACATCCGCCTCCGCGATCCGCCGGGCGATGAACCCAGCCGTCCCGTCCTGCGTCCGCACCAGCAGCCGCCCGACAGAACTCCGCTGCTCCTCCGGCCGGAAGAGATCGAGAATCGCAAACCCGGAGCTCACGAACAAAGCCGCCCCAGCCGCCCACAACAACCGGGTGATCGTCAGCCACCCGCCCACCGCCATGGCCGCCGCCACACACATCCCCGCGGTCAGCGCCACCGCCCCGGAGGCGTCGGCCCCGAGATAGGGGCTCCCGATCACCACGATCCCGACGGCCCCGATCACCGCCATCACGAACGGCCGCCACCGCCGCTCGAACCGCTGCGCCAGCGCCGCCCCGCCCAGCAACGCCCCGGCGACGAGCAGCCCAAGCCCGATGACCCCCACTCCGGCGTACCGCCCCCCGAGGACAGCCGAGTACCCGGCCACCCCGTTGAGCTGCAGCCGCGACCCGGTCAGCACATCGAACGCCACGGCCAGCGCCGCCACCGCCGACACACCCCCGAGCGGCGCGATCGCCCGGCTCCGCCGCGTCAGAAACGCAATGGCGAACGTCGCGACGCCGGTGACCGCAAGCGTGATACCCCCGAAGCCAAGACCGGGACCGGACCACCGCCACCACGGCAGGAGGTCCGCGACCAACGCCGCCGGCACGGCCAGCGACGCGGCGATCAGCAACACCTCCGCCGCCCGCACCACCGAGCGCGGAATCGGCCGCCGGGTGAGCGGCCCGGCCGGGCGGCGGGCGCGATGCAGCAGCGGTACGACAGCGACGAACAACAGCAGCTGAGCCACCACCAGCGTGGTGAAGAAATTGGTCCCCACGCGCCGCTGCACGCTCGCCTCGCGGTCGGCGTCGGCCAGCCGGCTCACCGCCGCCGCCACATCCGTGGGACGGCCGCTCGCGATCGTGGAGGCCGCCCCGCCGGCGAAGAGCCGCCCCGGCATCGGGCGGTCCAGCGCCGCGAGCGCGGTCGGGGCGAGATCGACGACCTGGATGTACCCCGGCCGCGACGTCGACGGCGAGGTCAGCCAGCCGCCCGTGAACCCGGGCCCCTGCGCGATCGCCACGTGCAGCCGGCTCGTCGCGTCGAGGTCCGACAGCCCGGCCAGGACCACCACCGAGTGCTCGGGCCGCGCGGCCAGCACCGAGGCGAGCGCGGCGTCGGCCCGGCGCGCGTCGGCGGCCCGCGAGACCGGGTCGTCCCCCGCGATCTCGCCGAGGTCGACGAGCGTCAGGGCGCAGGCGTCGAGCAGGCTGTCGTCGAGGCCCTCGGAGTACTTGTCCACCCGCCCGTACGGCCGCGCCGCCGCGATCGCCGCCCCCGGCCCGATCGCCGTCGTGCACCGCACGCCCTCGGCCAGCGCACCCGGCTGCGCGCCCCAGTGCAGGCCCCGCTGCCGGTTCACGAGGTCGCTCTGGTCGGGCAGCGTGGCCGCGGAGCCGTCCTGCTTGATCGGCACCTCGAGCCCGGGGCAGACCGGGGTGACCGCGCCCGGCGTGTACACCGCGAAGTTCCCCGACCCCAGCGTCAGCCAGCCGTCCCCGGCGCAGGTGATCCGCCGGGCCGAGCGCACCGACAGCGCACCGATCGCGCCGCCCTGCGCCATCTGCCACATCGCCGGGGTGTCGGAGGCGTTCACGTCGTCCCAGCGCAGCCCGGCGACGCCCACGATGATCACGTAGTCGGCGGTCGGCTGGGCCGGGACCGCGGCCGGGCGCGGGATGAGCCCGGCCACCCCCATGAGGCCGGCGAGCAGCGCCAGCAGTGCCGGGGAGAACCGATGCAGCCAGTGGCGCATCAGCGCGTCCCGCGGGCGGCGCGCAGCTGGGCGTACACCGCCTCGGCCTGGTCGACGGCGTCCTGCTCGGTGGGCCAGGTGGCGGCCCGCTCCAGGCCGAGGCGCGCGAGCTCGGCGCGGGCGTCGGAGTCGTCGAGCAGCCCGACGACGGCGTCGTGCACGGCGTCGACGTCGGCCGGCGGGACCAGCCGCGCCGCCGCCCCGACGACCTCGGGCACGCCGCCGACGGCGGTCGACACAAGCGGTACACCCGCGGCGAGAGTCTCCTGCACGAACAGGGGCTGGCCCTCCCACACGCTGGTGGCCACGACGAGGTCGGCCGCCCCGAGCAGGTCGGGCACGTCGGCGCGGTGGCCGAGCAGGTGGACCGCGGCGTGCTCGACGGAGATGCGCTGGGCCAGCGACATGTAGGACGGGCCGGAGCCGGCGATCGCGGTGAACGGCTCCGGGTCCCGGTCGCGCCACCGGGCGGCCGCGGAGACCAGCGTCTCGAAGCCCTTCTGCGGGTGCAGCCGGCCGACGGCGAGGACGAGCGGCTGGCCGGGTTCGGCGCCGAGCTCGGTGCGGACCTGCTCGCGGGTGCGCTGTCTGGGGCGGAGCAGCGGCGCCGGCACCTTCGCCAGCCGCACATCCCGCGCCCCCAGCTCGCCCGCCCGGGCGGCCAGGTCGCTGGACACGGCGAGGGTCACGTCGGCGGTCCGCGCGACCCGGCGCTCCAGCGGGTTGTAGATCCGGGCCCGCAGGCCGCTCGCGAGCACCAGGTTGTGCCAGGTCACGACGAGCGGGGTGCCGTCGACGCGGGCGAGGGCGGCGACGAGCCCGGCGCGCAGGCTGTGGGCGTGGATCACGTCGGCGTCGCGGACGGACCGGCGCAGGGCGCGCACCGCGAGCACGTCGCCGGGCTGCGGGCTGGCCGGGATCTCCACGGGCACGAACCGGGCGCCCCGGGCGTCGAAGCCGAACTGCTGCTCGGTGGCCGCGGGCCCGTGCACGCTGACCTCGTGGCCGCGCGCGACCAGGCCCTCGGCGAGCATGGCGACGTGCCGGCCGATGCCGCCCGTGCTGGAGGCCAGGACCAACGCGATGCGGGCGCCCACTATCCGTCCCTTCTCCCGACGAGCCGCTGCAGGGTCCCGCGGTCCGCGACCGCCGCCCCGGCGAGAAACACCACCGCCACCACGACTCCGCACAGCATGCCCTGCGCGACGGCCCCGCCGACACCCGGGGTTGCCAGCTGTGTGCGCACCGCCAGGCCCGCGGCGGTGGCGACGAGCGCGGACGTGACGCAGATGACGGTCGTTCGCACGGTACCCCGCAGCGCCTCGCCCCCCGCCCGCCGCCCGACGGCCACGAGCAGGGCGCCACCCAGCACCAGCATGCCGATCGAGTTCGCGGCGGCCACGGCGGCGACCCGGTCCCCGATCGGCAGCGCGTTGGCGAGGCTCAGCGCGGCGACCGCGGCCGCGGCCCAGCCGGTGGCGACGGCGACGGCGGCCGCGTACGCGTTCCCGCCGGCGTAGAGGGCGCGCGAGAGCAGGGCGAACAGGCCGTAGCCGAGCAGCCCGGGCGCGAACCAGGCGATCCCGGCGGCGAGCGGCCCGACCGCCGGCGGATGCGAGGACGCGGCGGCGAGCAGGGCCGCGATCGGCCGGGCCAGCACGACCAGCGCGGCGGCGCCGAGGCAGCACAGCAGCACCACGGCCCGCACGGCCGGCGCGAGCGCGGCGGCGAACCCGGCCCGGTCCTTCGCCGCACCGTGCTCGGCCAGCGCGGGATAAGCCGTGGTCGCCACCGGTACCGCGAGCACCGCCCACGGCAGCAGGAAGATCGTCTGGGCCAGGTTGTACACCACGATCGCGCCGTCGTCCGGGCTGTAGCTGACCAGGTTGATCGCGAGCCCGAGCACGAGCTGCTGGGTGCCGACGGTCACGATCCCGGCGACGACCAGGGGTTTCAGGGTCGCCATGGCCCCGACGTCGAGCCGCGCGGCCGGCCGCACCCGCAGCCCGAGCCGGCTCACCGGCGCGATGAGACAGAGCGAAAGAACCGCAACCGCCGCCGTTGTACCGCCTGAGAGCAGCAACAATTCCCCGCCGCTCACACTGTCCAGGGCCGCCCCGCGCCCGGCGACGACCCCGAAGGCGATGTACACGGCCATCACCGTGAGACTCGACAGCAGCGGCGCGATGACCGGCCAGGCGAACCGCCGGTACGTCTGCAGCGCCCCGGTCAGCACGATCCCGATCCCGTACAGCGGCAGCTGCGGCGCGAACACCCGCAGCATCCTGGCCCCGGCATCGGTGACCTCCGCCGGCTGCCCGCTGGTGAGCAGGCCGACCAGCGGGTGCGCGAACAGGGCCACGAGCAGCGCGATCGGCGTCAGGATGAGCACGACCCAGGTCAGGAGCGCGCCGACGGTACGCCCGACGCTCGCTTTGTCCCGGCCCGCCAGCAGCGGCACGACCAGGCTCGCCAGCGCACCCCCGGCGACCAGCTCGAAGATGATGTTCGGGATGGTGTTGGCGGCCTGGTAGGCGTCACCCAGCCGGGTCGGGCCGACCGACGAGTTGAACACCAGAATGCGAGCAAATCCGGCAATCCGGCTCAGCAGGGTGAGCGCCGCGACGAGCGCCGCCGCACCGAAAAGCCGGCTCTTCGTCACCCGCGCGGTCGCGGATAGGGCGACGGTTTGCGCCGGCCCCACTGGTCGATCTTGTTCAGGACCGGGTTGCCCTCGATGACCTTGGTGAAGCTGACCTTCTCGCTGGCCGCGGTGAGCGCCACGATCCCGGCGAGGGCGGCGAGCCGGCCGGCGGTGCCGGTGCGGGCCGTGTACGCGACGCCGAGCAGCGCACCCAGCGCGTTCGCCCCGGCGTCGCCGAGCATGATCTCCTCGTCGAGGTCCGCGGGCAGCAGCGCGCCGGCGGCGCCGAGCGGGCCCGACGCGCCCAGGGGGGTACCGACGGCGATTCCCGCTTTGAGGGCACGCCCGGGGCGCAGGTCGAGCAGGTTGAACAGGTTGGCCGCGCCCGCGATCACGCCGGCGCCGAGGACCACGTCGACGGCCCGCTTGCGGGGCAGCAGCGCGGCGGCGACCAGCCCGGCCGCACCGACCCCGGCGATCTTGACGAGGCCGCTGGTCACCCGGCCCTCGCGCAGCGCGCCCAGGTGGCCGCGGAAGCCCTTGGCCGCGTGCTCGGGGCGGCCGCCGACCAGGTCGTCGTAGAGCCCGACGGCCCCGGAGGCCAGGCCCGCGACGGCGCTGGCGGCGGCGTGCTCGGGGCGGTGCACGATCGCGCCGGCCGTGGCCCCGGCGGCGAGGGCGGGCCCGCCGGCCAGCGACACGGTGCGGCCGCGGAAGTTGGTGCGCTCCAGCTTCGGGTGTCCCTGCAGGGCGCGCAGCACGGCGCGGGCGACGCCGCCGCCGACCGGGCCGGCCAGGGCACCGCTGATGAACCTACGAACCATTGGTGTTCACACTCGCCGTCTTGGGCAGCAGGCTGGTCGCGCCGTCGCCGCTACCGTAGTGCCCGGCCTTGCCGGCCAGCCGCTCGGTCAGCGCCATGACCGCGGCGACCTGGCCGTACGCGGTGACGGCGTTGTCGACGGTCGAGATGGACTTGGCCACCGAGGCGTCGCCCATGACCGAGGACACCAGGCCGTTGGCCGACAGCCCGGCCACGACCACCCGGGCGCTGATGTCGAAGCGGGTGGCGATGGTCAGCACGGCGGTGTTGCGGTCCTTGGCGTCCTTGCCGCTGGCCGGGGCGCCGGCCACGATGATCGCCGCCTCGGCCGGGGTCTTGAAGTCGCCGTCCAGGGCGATGTAGCCGCTGCTCTCGTAGGCCGACAGCACCGTACGGGTGCCCTCGACCTGCGGGGTGCCGGCCTTGCCGAACAGCACCGAGGCGAGCAGGGCGGCCGAGGTGTCCACGCCGTTGGCCTGGTTGGGCAGGGCGCCGCTGACGCCCGCCGGGGCCGAGGACTCGGCCAGGTCGAGCAGGTTGGCGCTGCTGGCCGGGGCGGTGAACTTGTCCTTGACGGTGAGCGTGCCGACGACCTTGGCGCCGGCGGTGCCGAGCATCGTGGCCACCCCGTCGGTGGCGGTGTTCACGTCGCCGCTGTCGCTGCCCTCGAGCTTGACCAGCAGGATGTTCTTGTTCGCGAGCTTGCCGGCCAGCAGCACCGGGGCGACCTCGGAGGCGAAGTCGGCGTTCTTCTTGAGCTCCGCCCGGGACTGCTCGAGGTCGTCGCGCAGCTGCTGCTTGTCGTCGGTGAGCGTGTTGACCTGCTCGTTGAGGTTCTCGGTGAGCGGGCCGTTGGCCGCCGCGGTGCCGACGACGAGGCCGATCGCCAGGGCCAGGAACACCGCGGCCAGCGACACCACGTGGTACCGGAAGTTGATCACAGTCGTTGCGGCCCGTCTACGAGAACAGCGTGAAGATCAGGTTGTCCCACCACTCGGCGATGACGCTCAGATACGCCCGGCCGATCGTGGTCACCGCGAGCGCGGCGGCCATGGCGGCGATCGCCGAGGCGAGCAGCAGGACGAGCGAGGAGCCGGAGAGGCTCTGGCGGTACAGCCGGGAGACCCCCTTCGCGTCGACGAGCTTGCCGCCGAGCTTCAGCCTGGTCAGGAACGTCGACGCCATCCCGCCGCGGCCCTTGTCGAGGAACTCGATCAGGGTGTTGTGGGTGCCCACCGCGACCAGCAGGGAGGCGCCCTTCTCGTCGGCCAGCAGCATCGCGATGTCCTCGCTGGTCGCCGCGGCCGGGAAGGTGATCGCCTCGACCCCGAGCCGCTGGACCCGGGCCAGCCCCGGGGCGCGCCCGTCGGGATACGCGTGCACGACGATCTCGGCCCCGCAGCGCAGCACGTCGTCGCTGACCGAGTCCATGTCGCCGATGATCATGTCCGGCGTGTACCCGGCCTCGACCAGCGCGTCCGCTCCCCCGTCGACCCCGATGAGGACGGGTTTGTACTCCCGGATGTAAGGCCGCAGCACGTCGATGTCGGCCTTGTAGTCATAGCCGCGGACGACGATGAGGCAGTGCCGCCCGGCGATCTGGGTCTGCACCTCCGGCACGCCGACACCGTCGAGCAGGAGGGCGCGCTCCTGCTTGAGGTACTCCATGGTGTTGGCCGCGAACGCCTCCAGCTGCACCGACAGCCCCTCGCGGGCGTCGGCCATCGCCAGCGCGACGGTCTCGGCGTCCTGCCGCACGCCCTTGGCCACGGCCTCCTCGCCGACGAACACGGTGTCGCCCTCGATGCGCACCGCCTCGCCCTCGCGCAGCCGGTCGAACAGCTCCTCGCCCAGGTCGTCGACGAGCGGGATGCCGGCCTTGATCAAACCTTCCGGGCCCAGATTGGGGTACCGCCCCGACACCGACGGCTTCGCGTTGAGCACCGCCGCCACCCCGGAGGCGGCCAGCGAGTCGGCCGCCACCCGGTCGAGGTCCACGTGGTCGATGACCGCGATGTCCCCCGGGCGCAGCCGCCCCACCAGGCGCTTCGTCCGCCGATCGAGCCGCACGACGCCGGCGATGACACCCGGCTCGGCGGGCCGGGTGCGGCGCAAGGTTGGAAGTCGCATCTCCCCCATCCTGGCATGGACGGCCGACGAAAGCCGCGCACGACATGTCCACGACCAGGTGGTACGCCCCAATTCACGTTTCGGCGTGACGCCGGTCACCCTGGATCTCCGGCGCGCGATGTCGTCCAGCCGACACTCGGGGCGCGTATTTACGACGCTCGGACCGGCCTCACGTATGCACAAGGAGTTGTGAGGGAGCGCCCGATGGAGACCTTGTCCTCGATCCGCCTGACCCGCGTGCCCAACCTCGCCGGCAAGACCCCGGCCGAGGCCGCGGCCGCCCTACGCGCCGCCGGACTCCAGCTCGGAGTGATCCGCGAGATCGGCCCGGCCGGCCCCATGGTCGTCCTGGAGCAGTCGACCCTGGCCCAGACCGTCGCCCCGGTCGGCACCCGCGTCAACCTCCTCGTCGGCCGGCGCTGACACCCGCCTCAGGACCTCCGCCGCGACGAGCAGCAGCCCCGCCCCCGCGTACGCGGCCAGCAGCGCCTTCCACATGGTGCCGTCGAAGTAGATCCCGCAGCCGTAGCCGATGAACCCGGCCATCGCGGCCCACAGGCTCACCCCGAGCGCCGTCCAGGCCTGAAACCGCCCCGCCGGATACCCGACCACCCCGGCGGCCAGGGCGGAGGCGGACCGCCCACCGGGCAGGTACCGGGCGAACACCAGCACCTGTCCCCCACGCGAGTCGAGCGTCCGCCGCGCCCAGTGGTACGCGGCCAGCCCGCGCGACTTGCCCTGCAACCGGCGCAGCACCCCGGGCCCGGCCCGCACCCCGATCCGGTACGACAGCACGTCCCCGACGAACGCCCCGGCCGCCGCGGCAAAGATCACCAGTCCGATATGGGGATGCCCGGTCGTCCCGGACACGACGGAGACCGTGATCAGCGTGGACTCACTGGGCGACAGCGGCACGATGGCATCGAGCCCCGCCACCACGAACACCACGAGCAAAACCCACGCCACCGCCCAAACGTAGAGCGACGACTCAAACGCAAGGCGTCTGCGATTTGTCTTTTGTGCGCGCCGGTCAGGCGGGCCGACGACGCGCAACCCCTTCCGAAACCGCGCGCCAAGGGCAGACCCCTGCCCCCGGCCCCCGGCCCTGAGAAAAGGATCAGGCCTGCGCCTTCTCCCGATCCGCCACCGACAGCAACTCCTCGGCGTGCGCGATGCCCAGGTCGGAGTTCGGCAGGCCGGCCAGCATCCGTGCCAGTTCGCGAGCACGATCCGTGTGCTCCACCACGGTGACCCCACTCGTGGTCACCGCGCCGCCGGTGTCCTTCGCCACGACCAGATGCCGATCCGCGAAGGCCGCCACCTGCGGAAGGTGCGTGACTACCAGGACCTGGTGATCCCTGGCGAGCCGGGCCAGGCGCTTGCCGATCTCGACCGCGGCCGTGCCACCCACACCGGAGTCGACCTCGTCGAACACCAGCGTCGGCGGGCCACCGACCCCGGCGAACACGACCTCGATCGCGAGCATGACCCGGGACAGCTCACCGCCCGACGCGCCCTTCTGCAGGGGCTGCGAGGGCGCCCCGGGGTGCGGCAGCAGCCGCAGCTCGATGTCGTCCGCCCCGTCCGGCCCGACCCCGCTGTCCGTCCCCGACGCCGTCGGGATGCTCGGCCCGTTGCCGGCCGGCTTCGGCTGCACCACGACCTCGATCCGCGCGTGCGGCATCGCCAGCCCGGCCAGCTCCACGGTCACGTCGGCGGCGAACCGGCCCGCGGCCTCGTGCCGGGCCGCGGACAGCACCGCCGCCAGCTCCGCGACCTCGCCGTGCAGGCGCTGCCGCTCCCGGTCCAGCTCCTCGAGCAGCTCGTCGGAGGTGTCCAGCTCGGCCAGCCGGGTCCGGGCGTGATCGGCCCAGGCCACGACGCCGTCGACGTCCTCCGCGTACTTCCGGGTCAGCGCCCGCAGCGCCGCCCGCCGCTCGTAGACCTCCTCCAGGCGGCCCGGGTCGGCGTCGAGCGACGCCAGGTAGGTGCCGAGCTCGACGGAGACGTCCCCGGCCAGCGTGGCGACCTCGTCGAGGCGGGCCGCGAGCTCGCCCAGCACCCGGTCGACGCCGGACTGCGCCTCCAGGGTGCGCCGGGCGGTCGCGATGAGGCTCAGCACGTCGGCCACGTCGTCGCCGCCGTCGCCGGTGCCGGACATCGCCACGTGCGCCAGCTGCGCGGCCGAGCGCAGGCCCTCGACGTGCTCCAGCCGCTGCGCCTCCTCGCGCAGCAGCTCGTCCTCGCCGGGCTGCGGATCGACGCGGGTGATCTCGTCCAGGCCGAGCTTGAGCAGCTCCGCCTCCTGGCTGCGCTGGCGCGCGTTGGCCCGCCGGTCGGCCAGGTCGTCCTCCACGGCCCGCCAGCGGTTGTACAGCTCGGCGAACTGCCCCAGCAGCTTCTCGTGCTCGGCCCCGGCGTAGCGGTCCAGCGAGCCCCGCTGCTCGGCCGGGCGCAGCAGCCGCAGCTGGTCGGACTGCCCGTGCAGCGCGAACACCCGCTCGCCGACCTCGCCCAGCAGCGACACCGGCACCGTCCGCCCGCCCACGTGGGCCCGCGAGCGCCCCTCGGCGGTCAGCGTGCGGCTCATGAGCAGCGTGCCGTCGTCGTCGACCTCGGCGCCCGCGTCGGCGATGCGGCTCTCCACCGCCGCCCGCACGTGCGCGGGCAGCGTCAACCGGCCGTCGACGGTGGCCCGGCCCGGGTCGGCGCGCACCCGCCCCGCGTCGGCGCGGCCACCGAACAGCAGGTTGAGGCTCGTCACGACCATGGTCTTGCCCGCGCCGGTCTCGCCCGTGATGACCGTGAGGCCCGGGCCGAGGGGCAGGGTGGCGTCTTCGATCACGCCGAGTCCGGTAATGCGGAGTTCCTCCAGCACGGAAGGAAGACTAGCCGCGGTCTACGACAGTTCTCCACTCAGCAGGGCCGTCAGCCGTGCCGTTTGTTGCGCCCGGCTTCGTTCGGTGAACGCTCGGACACGCAGACGGCCCGGCCACCGAGCGCCGTCAGCCGTGCCGTTTGTTGTGTCTCCACCCCTGGACCGGCAGGCCGAACTTGGCCACGAGACGGTCGGTGAACGGGCGTTCACGCAGGCGAACCACCCGGACGGGGAGGGCGCCGCGGCGCACCGTCACCGTGGAGCCGGGAGCGAGATCCATCACTCGCCGCCCGTCGCACGACAGCAGCGCGAAGCTCGTGAACGGCTCGACGTTGACCGTGATCGTCGAGTCGGGCGAGATGACCAGCGGCCGGCTGAACAGCGCGTGGGCCGAGATCGGCACCAGCAGCAGCGCCTCCAGCTCCGGCCACACCACCGGCCCGCCCGCCGAGAACGCATACGCCGTCGAACCCGTCGGGGTCGCGCAGACCACGCCGTCGCAGCCGTACCGCGACAACGGCCGCCCGTCCACCTCGACGAGCAGCTCCAGCATCTTCTCCCGGGCGCCCTTCTCGACCGTGACCTCGTTCAGCGCCCACGAGCTGCCGACCGGCCGCCCCGCGTGCTCGGCGAACACGTCGATGGTGAGCCGCTCGTCGACCGTGTACGTGCCCTCGACGATCTCCCGCACGGCCTTGTCCACGTCGCCGATCTCGGCCTCGGCCAGGAAGCCGACCTTGCCGAGGTTGATCCCCAGCAGCGGCGCCTTGGCCGGCCGGGCCAGCTCGGCCGCGCGCAGCAGGGTGCCGTCGCCGCCGAGCGCGAAGACGATCTCGACGCCCTGCGCCGCCTCCTCGCCGGTGACCGGCACGGCCCGCGGGATCGCGAGCTCGCGGGCCTCGTCGGCGAGGACGCGTACCGTGAATCCGTTGTCGAGCAGATCCGCCGCCACCGTGCGGGCATGGTCGTTGTTGCTGGCCTTGCCCGTGTGCGTGACCAGCAGAGCCTCGCGAGCGCTCACGCCGTCACCTCCGCAGGCTCCGGCAACGGCGCGAGGGAGCTGAGTCCATGGTTCGCGGCTCCTCCACTTCGTTCCAGACCGCTCACGCCGAAACCTTTCCCTCGACGATCTGCCGCACGACATCCCCGTCGACCGGTGGGGCGTCGCGGCGCAGCCACAGGAAGAATTCCACGTTGCCCTGCGGCCCCGGCAGCGGGCTCCGCGCGACGCCGGCCACCCCGAGCCCGAGCCCCGCGGCGGCGGCCGCCACGTCGAGCACCGCCGCCGTGCGCAGCTCCGGCTCGCGGACCACCCCGCGGTCGCCGAGCGCCTCCCGGCCCACCTCGAACTGCGGCTTGACCATCGGCACCAGGTCGCCGTCGGGCGCGGTGCAGGCGGCGAGCGCCGGCAGTACAAGACGAAGCGAGATGAACGACAGATCGGCCACGGTCAGCTCGCACACCCCGCCGATCTGCTCCGGCGTCAGGGTGCGCACATTGGTCCGCTCGATGACGGTCACGCGGTCGTCGGTGCGCAAGGACCAGGCGATCTGTCCGTACCCGACGTCGACCGCCGCCACCGCCGCCGCACCCCGGCGCAGGAGGACGTCCGTGAACCCGCCGGTCGAGGCGCCCGCGTCGAGGCAGCGGCGGCCCTCCACCGGCAGCGCGGCGAACGTGTCCAGCGCGCCGGCGAGCTTGTGCCCGCCCCGCGAGACGTAGTCGTCCTCCGCCGTCTCCAGCACCCGCACCGGGTCCGCCGGGTCGATCTGGGCCGCGGCCTTGCCCGCGGGTGTCCCCCGCACCTCCACGCGGCCCGCGGCGATCAGCGCCGCCGCCTGCTCGCGGGAGCGGGCCAGCCCCCGACGCACGAGCTCCGCGTCGAGTCGGTTCCGGCGCGCCATCTGCCAGCAGCTCCTAGAATGCTCAGCGTTCCTCGATCGTGCCCAGCGTCTCCTGCAGCGTGCGGTGGGCCTCGGTGTACACCGAAACCTGCTGCCGCAACGGAAGCGACGCTACCTCGCCCAACGCGGCAACGGCGGCCTCGACCCGGCCGAGCACCCCGGACCCGGGCGGCCCGGGCATCGGTCCGGGCACCGGCGCGGGGCCCGGACCTGGGATCGGGGCCGTCACTGGGCGGTCTTCCGCGGCGCGCGAGTGGTCTTCTTCACGGGCAACTTGTCTGACGCAGGCCCGACCTCAGAGGCGGCGGCGACGGTCTCGATGGCCTTCTTCGCCACGGCCTTCTTGGCCGGTGTGTTCGCCTTGGCCGGCGGCGCGGTCGTCGTCTTCGCGGGCGCGGCCTTGGTCGCCGGGGCCGCCTTGACCGGGGCCACCGCCTTCTTCGCGACCGCCTTCTTCGCGACGACCCTGGCCGGAGCCGCGGCCGGAACCGGGTTCTCCTCGATCACCTCGGCACCGACGGGCGGCGCGGGCTCGTGCACCGGCGCCAGCGCGTTGACCGTCGCCTCCTTGAGCTGCGCCTCGAGCTCGTGCACCCGCGTGGTGAGCGCCGAAACCTCGTCCGCGGTGGCCAGACCGACGGCCCCGAGGGCGCGATCCAGCTCGTACCGCACCAGCTTCGTCAGCGCCTCACGGTTCGCCGAGCCGGCCTTGAGCAGGTCCTCGGCCATCGCCTGCAGCTGCTCCGCCGTCGCGCCGCTCTTGCCGACCAGGCGCCGGACCGTCTTGGTCGCCTTCTTCGTGGTGGCCTCGGTCATGCCGTAGGCGAGCTCCAGGTACGCCCGCCATGCTTCCTGCGCCATATTGCGTCTCTCCTCCAAGTGGTGTACGCCATCACGCTACCGGGCGTGCCGCGACGCCGTACGGTACCGTCACATTCCACGGAACCGAGACGGTTTGGGGTTTTCGCGCATGGCAACGGTTGAGGAATGTCGCGCCGCGCTGGAAAAGCTGGCGGTGCGACTGGGGTCGAACGCGGCCGAGGCCCGGGAGAAGCTGGACTTCGACCGTACCCTCGCCTGCCGCATCACCGACCTGAACGTCGCCTTCCACGGCCGCCTCCAGGCCGGCCAGATCACCGGCCTCACCGAGGGCGACGACCCGCGCGCGAAGATCAAGCTGACCTCGTCCAGCGACGACCTCGTCAGCCTGGTCAACGGCCAGCTCAACGTCATGCAGGCCTGGACCAGCGGCCGCATCAAAATCGACGCCGGCATGCTCGACCTGCTGAAGCTCCGCAAACTGCTGTAGCTCAGCTTCAGCTTTAGCTCAGCCTCAGCCACTTCAGCTTTAGTTCAGCTTCGGCCACGTCAGCTTTAGTTCAGCTTCAGCCACTTCAGCGCGGCCTGGGCCGACTCGCCCGCGCCGGTGATCGGCCGGACCTCGCCCGCGGCCCACGCGACCTGGCACAGCGCCAGCAACGCGTCCACCGGCCGTCCGTCGCCGGCGAGTTCCCACCCGCCGTCACGGTCCTGCACCTGCCATTGCTGCTGCGTCGGTACCGTCTGTGCCGCCTCGAAAAGCCCGCCCAGATCCTCGGCCACGAACGTGGGCCGCCGCTCCACCGGCGCCGCGAGCAGCTCGGCCGCGTCGGAGACGCCGGTCAGCACGAGCAGGCTGTCCATCCCGGCCCGGTACGCGCCCTCGATGTCCGTGTCCAGCCGGTCCCCGACCACGAGCGCCCGCTGGGCCCCGCGCTCCCGGGCCGCCTCCACGAACAGCGCCGGGTCCGGCTTGCCCACGATGGTGTCCGGCTGCCGCCCCAGCGCCGTGGCCATGGCCACGACCAGCGAGCCGTTGCCGGGCAGCGGACCCCGCGGCGACGGCAGCGTCTTGTCGGCGTTGGTCGCGATCCAGGCCGCCCCGCCGCGGATCGCCACGGCGGCGTCGCCGAGATCGCGCATGCGGACGTCCGGACCGTACCCCTGGACGACCACCTTCGCCTGCTCGGCCTCCTCGACCGGGGTCAGCCCCGCGGCCACGACCTCCTCGCGCAGGGCCGGCGCGCCCAGAATGAGCACCGGGGTGCCGGCCGGGAACCGCTCCGCCATCAGCAGCGCGGTCGCGTGGGCCGACGTCACCACCTCGCGCGTCTCGGCCGGGATGCCGATCCGGGTCAGCAGGGCGGCGACGTCGCCGGGGAGCCGGGAGGCGTTGTTCGTCGCGTACGCGCTGGGGATGCCCCGCTCGCGCAGCTTCGCACACGCCTCCGCGGCTCCGGGGATGACCTGGTCGACGAGGTACAGCACCCCGTCGAGATCGAAGATCACAAGGTCGTAGTGCCCGACCAGGTCATCCTTGTCGCTCACGCCCGGCCCTTCCCGTCCCGCGCGTCGTCGTCGCGCTCCGCGGTGTCGTCGTCGGCCTTGTCGCCCTGGTCGTTTTTGTCGCCCTGGTCGTCCTGGTCCCCGTGGTCGCCGTCGGTCTCGTCGTCCTTGGCGTCGACGTCGTCCTCGGTGTCGTCCTTGTCGCCCGGCTCGGCGTCGCGGTCGTCATCCTGGTCGCCGTCGTGGTCCCCGTCGACCTCGTCGTCGTCCGCGTCGGCTACGCCGTCTTCGTCCTCGTCGTCTTCTTCGTCGTCTTCTTCGTCGTCGCCGAGGTCGTCGTCATCGTCGTAGTCGTCTTCGTCGTCGTAGTCGTCCGGGTCTTCGTCGTCGTCCTCGTCGTCCTCGTCGTCTTCTTCGTCGTCGAGGTCGTCCTCATCCTCGTCGTCGTAGTCGTCGTCGCGGTCGTCGTCCTCGTCGTCGTCCCGGTCGTCCTCGTCGTCGTCCTCGTCGCGGTCGTCTTCGTCGTCGTCGCGGTCGTCGACGTCCTCGTCGTCGTCGCGGTCGTCGACGTCGTCGTCCTCGTCGTCGTCCTCGTCGTCGTCGAAGTCGGCGTCCGCGTCGCCGCTGACGTCCTCGTCCTCGTCGTCCTCGGTGTCGCCGTCGAGCGTGATGCCGTCGAGCTCGAGGAGCCGCTCGGCCGCGTCGGTACGCAGGTCCTCGTCGAGGTCCGCGGCCCGCGCGAACCACTCGCGGGCCTCCTCGCGCCGGCCGGCCCGCAGCAGCGCATCGGCGTACGCGTACCGCAGCCGGGCCGCCCACGGCGCGTCCGGCGCCGACGTCAGCTCGCGCACCTGCAGCATCGCCACGGCGGCATCGGTCTGCCCCAGGTCACCCCGGGCCCCGGCCGCCACGATGAGCAGCTCCACGATCTCCTCGGCCGAGAGCCGCTCCCGGTCCGCGGTACGGAACAGGTCGATCGCCTTCTCCGGCCGCTCGAGCGCGCGCTCGCAGTCCGCGATCACCGCAATGTGGGTCTGCTTGCCCGTCATCCGGTGGTACGTCCGCAGCTCACCCAGCGCCGTCTGCCACTCCCCGGCGTGGTACGCCGCAAGCCCCGCCGCCTCCCGCACGACCGCGATCCGCGACGCCTTGCGCCGGGCCACGAGCGCGTGCGCGAGCGCCAGCTCCGGGTCGTCGTCGATCAGCTGCCCGGCCGCCACCAGCCGCCGCGCCACCTCCTCGGCAACGGGCCGCGCGAGCGAGCTCAGCTCGGAGCGCACCTCGCGGTCCAGCTCCGACGGGTCGATGTCGTCGGCGAGCACCGGGTCGGCGACGCGGCTGACGGTCTCCTCGCCGGCCTCCTCGCTGCTGACGAAGCCCGGGTCACTGGTCCGCGGCCGGTACCCGCCCGCGTCGTCCCGCCGCAGCCCCTCGGGCCGCTGGAACCCGGCACCACGGCCGCCACTGTCGCGATCGCGGAACCCGCCCCCGGGCCGATCCCCGCGATCCCGATCCCGGAACCCACCACCGGGCCGGTCCCCACGGTCGCGGTACCCGCCACCACTGGGCCGGTCGCCCCGGTCCCGGTCACGGAACCCGCCACCGGACGGACGGTCACCCCGATCGCGGAACCCGCCACCGGACGGACGATCGCCCCGGTCACGGAACCCGCCGCCGGACGGCCGATCCCCACGATCGCGGAACCCGCCACCGGACGGACGGTCGCCCCGGTCACGGGATCCGCCGCCGGAACGGTCGTCGCGGTCGCGGAAGCCTCCGCCGGACGGACGATCCCCACGGTCGCGGTATCCGCCGCCGCTGGGCCGGTCGCCTCGGTCACGGTCACGGAACCCGCCGCCGGAAGGACGGTCGCCCCGATCGCGGAAGCCACCACTCGAACGGTCGTCACGGTCCCGGAAGCCACCGCCGGACGGACGGTCCCCACGGTCGCGGTACCCGCCACCACTGGGCCGGTCCCCACGGTCCCGGAAGCCACCACCGGACGGCCGGTCACCGCGATCGCGGAAGCCACCGCCGCTGGGCCGGTCGCCCCGATCGCGGAACCCACCACCGGTCGGACGGTCCCCACGGTCGCCACCACCGGACGGCCGGTCCCCACGGTCGCGGAACCCACCACCACTGGGCCGATCCCCACGGTCACGATCACGGAACCCACCGCCGGCAGGACGGTCGCCCCGGTCCCGGAACCCGCCACCACTCGGCCGGTCTCCCCGGTCACGGAAGCCACCACCGCTGGGCCGATCCCCACGGTCCCGATCGCCGTACGGCCGGTCCCCACGCGGAGCCCCGCCATCGCGATCCCGGAACCCACCACTGGGCCGGTCCCCACGGTCACGGAAGCCACCACCACTGGGCCGGTCGCCGGCGTTCCGGTCACGGAAGCCACCACCGGAGGGACGGTCGCCCCGATCGCGGAAGCCACCACCACTCGGACGGTCCCCACGGTCGCGGAACCCACCGCCGGACGGACGGTCACCCCGGTCCGGCCGATCCCCACGCGGAGCGCCACCATCCCGGTCCCGATACGGCCGGTCGCCCCGAGGCGCCCCACCACCGTCACGGTCCCGGAAGCCACCCTCACGCCGCTGGAACCCGCCACCGTCCCGATCGCGGATCGGCCGATCCCCACGCGGAGCTCCGCCCCCATCGCGATCCCGGTACGGCCGATCCCCACGCGGAGCGCCGCCGCCGTCACGGTCGCGGAACGGCCGGTCGCCGCGCGGCGGACCACCATCCCGATCGCGGTACGGCCGGTCCCCACGGGGAGCGCCACCATCGCGATCGCGGAAAGGCCGGTCACCCCGCGAACCACCATCGCGGTCGCGGAAGCCGGAGGGGCGGTCACCGTCACGCCCACCGCGGAAGCCACCGCCGGCCCGATCGTCGCGGGAGTTGCCCCGCGGCCGGTCACCGCCGCGGTTCCCGTCCCGGGGTCCCGAGCGGGAGTCGTCTCGTCGCGGCCGCCGCGGGCCGCCGTCCTGGCCGTCGCCGTCGCCTGGCATAGTCACGACTTCATCCTTCCCGACCGGGGTACGCCGTATGCGCTCGACCCGGTAAACGACTCAAGGGCCGCCCATGGGGCGGCCCTTGATCGAAGATTGTCCGGCGGCGTCCTACTCTCCCACACTCTCTCGGGTGCAGTACCATCGGCGCTGGAGGGCTTAGCTTCCGGGTTCGGAATGGGACCGGGCGTTTCCCCTCCGCTATGGCCGCCGTAACACTATGAACCTGTCAACCCCGCACACCCTGAACCCGGTCAGGGGTGCGTTCTGGTATTGGTTCAGAATCACACAGTGGATGCAAGCAAGCTTCAAAGCCTGAATTGTAGGTCAAGTCCTCGGCCTATTAGTACCGGTCAGCTCAAACCTGTTACCAGGCTTCCACTTCCGGCCTATCAACCCAGTGGTCTCGCTGGGGGCCTTAACCCTCAAGGGGTGGGATACCTCATCTCGAAGCGAGCTTCCCGCTTAGATGCTTTCAGCGGTTATCCCTTCCGAACGTAGCCAACCAGCCGTGCTCTTGGCAGAACAACTGGCACACCAGAGGTTCGTCCGTCCCGGTCCTCTCGTACTAGGGACAGCCCTTCTCAAGTATCCTACGCGCGCGGCGGATAGGGACCGAACTGTCTCACGACGTTCTAAACCCAGCTCGCGTACCGCTTTAATGGGCGAACAGCCCAACCCTTGGGACCTACTCCAGCCCCAGGATGCGACGAGCCGACATCGAGGTGCCAAACCATCCCGTCGATATGGACTCTTGGGGAAGATCAGCCTGTTATCCCCGGGGTACCTTTTATCCGTTGAGCGACACCGCTTCCACCTGCCAGTGCCGGATCACTAGTCCCGACTTTCGTCCCTGCTCGACCTGTCAGTCTCACAGTCAAGCCCCCTTGTGCACTTGCACTCAACACCTGATTGCCAACCAGGCTGAGGGAACCTTTGGGCGCCTCCGTTACATTTTAGGAGGCAACCGCCCCAGTTAAACTACCCACCAGACACTGTCCCTGAACCGGCTCACGGCCCAAGGTTAGATACCCAAATCCAACAGAGTGGTATTTCAAGCTTGCCTCCACGACCACTGGCGTGACCGCTTCACCGGCTCCCACCTATCCTACACAATCGAATTCGAGTACCAATGTCAAGCTATAGTGAAGGTCCCGGGGTCTTTCCGTCCTGCCGCGCGTAACGAGCATCTTTACTCGTAGTGCAATTTCGCCGGGCCTGTGGTTGAGACAGTGGGGAAGTCGTTACGCCATTCGTGCAGGTCGGAACTTACCCGACAAGGAATTTCGCTACCTTAGGATGGTTATAGTTACCACCGCCGTTTACTGGCGCTTAAGTTCTCCGCTTCGCCCCGAAGGACTAACAGGTCCCCTTAACGTTCCAGCACCGGGCAGGCGTCAGTCCATATACGTCGTCTTACGACTTAGCATGGACCTGTGTTTTTAGTAAACAGTCGCTTCCCCCTGGTCTCTGCGGCCACCAACCGCTCCACCAGCACGTGGTCTCACCATCGGTGGCCCCCCTTCTCCCGAAGTTACGGGGGCAATTTGCCGAGTTCCTTAACCACAGTTCGCCCGATCGCCTCGGTATTCTCTACCTGACCACCTGTGTCGGTTTGGGGTACGGGCCGCTCGAAACTCGCTAGAGGCTTTTCTCGGCAGCATGGGATCACTGACTTCACCTGAACGGCTCCGCTTCACGTCTCACCCCTATGTGCTGCGGATTTGCCTACAGCACGGGCTACACGCTTGCCCCGGCACAACCACCGGCCGGGTCCAGCTACCCTCCTGCGTCACCCCATCGCTTGCCTACTACCACCCGAGTTCCCAAACGCCGGCCATCCCCCCGAAAGGTTCAGACCATTGTGAGGTTAGTACAAGCAGGTTCAGCATGGACGCTTCTACGCGGGTACGGGAATATCAACCCGTTGTCCATCGACTACGCCTCTCGGCCTCGCCTTAGGCCCCGACTCACCCAGGGCGGATTAGCCTGGCCCTGGAACCCTTGGTCATCCGGCGGCAGGGTTTCTCACCCTGCTTTCGCTACTCATGCCTGCATTCTCACTCGCGTCACCTCCACGGCTGGATCACTCCGCCGCTTCACCGGTGACACGACGCTCCCCTACCCATCCACGCACCTGGACCACGAAGGCCTGGTACACACGTGAATGCCACAGCTTCGGCGGTGTGCTTGAGCCCCGCTACATTGTCGGCGCGGAACCACTTGACCAGTGAGCTATTACGCACTCTTTCAAGGGTGGCTGCTTCTAAGCCAACCTCCTGGTTGTCTATGCGACCCCACATCCTTTACCACTTAGCACACGCTTAGGGGCCTTAGCTGGTGATCTGGGCTGTTTCCCTCTCGACTACGAAGCTTATCCCCCGCAGTCTCACTGCCACGCTCTCACTTACCGGCATTCGGAGTTTGGTTGACTTCAGTAAGCTTGTAGGCCCCCTAGGCCATCCAGTGCTCTACCTCCGGCAAGAAACACGTGACGCTGCACCTAAATGCATTTCGGGGAGAACCAGCTAT
>NZ_CP192032.1:8660000-11067693 GCF_050942475.1 Dactylosporangium sp. CS-033363
CCAGGCCTGGTCCAACGGCCCCGCGCGGGAGGCCCACGCCGGCGAGCGCTCCCGCCCGGTCGCCACCGGCGCCAGCCTGCTCGAGTTCGAGGTCGTCCAGCACGCGGACCCACGGGGCTGACCATGGCGCGCTTCGTCCTCTTCCCCGGCCGCCACCACCTGCTGACCCGTTTCCAAGCGGTCTATCTGCGCGGTTTGGTGAACAACGAAGAACGCCTTTCTGGTACTGCCAGTGCTCCCACGATCATCTGGGCCGTCACGAGCGCCAATCACCAGAACACCAAGCGCAATCCCGTACCGTACGACCGTCGCGAGGCGGCCATCGAGCGCTTCAGCGCCCAGGAGGACCTCCGCTCCCTGGTCGTGCCGGTCTTCGACACCGCGCACACCGACCGCTTCGCCGAGGTGACCCTCAAGAGCGTCGAGTCCGTCCTCGGCCACCATCTCACCCCCGCGGACACCGTGGTCGCCTGCTCCACCCCGGACGTCGCCGCCCTGTATTCGGCCCTCGGCTTCGCCATCGCCCCCGTCGAGGCGGACACGGATGTGGTCCCGGCGAGCGAGGCCCCCGAGCGCCCGTGGGACGTGCTGCTGCGACTGGCCGGCGGCGACCCAACATGGCGGGAGCTGGCGCATCCGGCGACGCTGGACGTGTACGGCCGCTATCGCCTCGACGAGCAGGTCACCCTCGTGGTCAACGACCCGGTGGTCGGCGAGGAGGGCGGCCTGACCACGACCCGCGACTACCGCACCTACGCGGAGGCCTTCGAGGCGAGCGCCGAGCGCAAGTGGGACCTCGTCAAGCGCCACATCCGCCCAGGCCGCATCGTCGACGTCGGCTGCGGGGCGGGCGCCGTGCTGGCCCTGGCCGACCGCGAGCCGTCCCTGCGCGAGAGCGACCTGATCGGCGTCGAGGTCGCCCGCCACCTCTACGAGGAGTGCGTGCACCGCAAGGCGCAGGGCTGGTTCACCAACCCCAACGTGTACTTCTACTGCCGCAACGTCCTCGGCGGCGCCGTCTTCCCGCCCCGCTCGATCGACACCACGCTGACCTTCGCCCTGACCCACGAGATCTGGTCCTACGGCAACCGCATGGACTCCCTGCGCCCCTTCGCCCAGGCCATCTACGACCACACGGTCCCCGGCGGAGTCTGGATCAACTCGGACGTCTGCGGCCCCGACAACCGCGACCTGCGGGTACGGCTCTCCCTGCAGGGCTCCCCCGCCCCGCTCAAGTCCCTGGACGACCTCTCCCGCGACGAGATCGCCGCCCACGTCGAGTCCCTCTCCACGCGGGCCAGGCTCGACCGCTTCGCCGCCGACTTCCACTTCGACCTGCCGTTCAAGGCCCTCGACGACCCGTCCGACCCCGGCGCCGTCGAACTCGCCCTGAGCGACGCCATGGAGTTCCTGGCCCACAAGGACTACCCGGACAACTGGCTCTCCGAGTCCCACGAGCAGTTCTGCGGCCTCGAGTTCGCCGACTGGAAGGCCCTCCTGACCGACATCGGCTTCGAGGTCGACCCCGCCTCCCACGCCTGGCGCAACGACTGGATCGTCGACAACCGCATCCGCCCCTACGCCCAACTGTCCACACCGGACGGTCACCCGCTTGACTGGCCGGACACCCACGTCCTCCTGATCGCCCGCCGCCCGCTGAACACCTGACCCGCCTGCCCACGCGCCGAACCGCAGACCCGACGCCCGTCGCCCACCTGACCCGACACCCGAACCCGCCCGACCGTGCCCGTTCAACCGACCCGCGCACCGTGCCCACACCGCACCGCACCGCACCGCGCCACACCGCGCTCACACCACACCACACCGCACCGCACTGTGCCCGCCACACCGCGCTCACACCGCACCGCACCGCACCGCACAGCACTGCGCCCGCCACGCGGCGCTCACACCACACCGCGCCACGCCACACCGCGCCCTGCCACACCGCGCACACACGGCACCGCGCTCGCATCGCACCGCGCTTCCCGTGGACGCAGACCTCATACAGATCCGGAGCACATCGTGAAGGCGTTGCAGTATTCCGAGTACGGTCCGTCGAGCGTCCTCCACCTGGTCGAGCTGCCCGACCCGCAGCCGCCGGCCGGCCGGATCCGCGTCGCGGTGCGGGCGATCGGCGTCAACCCGTTCGACTGGAAGGTCCGCAGCGGCGCGTTCGGCGACACCACCCCGACCCGCCTGCCGCACGTGCCCCACTCGGACGTCGCCGGCGTGGTCGACGCCATCGGCGAGGGCGTCGAGGGCGTCCAGCTCGGCGACGAGGTCTTCGGCACCGCCGCCGGCGGAGGCGCCGCCGAGCACGCGATCCTGCGCGAGTGGGCCCAGAAGCCGCCCGGCATGACCTTCGCCGAGGCGGCGGGCCTCCCCAACGTCGTCGAAACCGCCGGCCGCGCCCTCGACCTGCTCGGCATCAGCAAGCTCCAGCCCACCGCCCACACCACCGAGGGCGACCCGTCGGCCCAGCGCGGCCCCACCCTCGTCATCAACGGCGCCTCGGGCGGCGTAGGCATCGCCGCGGTCCAGCTGGCCATCGCCCGCGGCGCCACGGTCATCGGCACCGCGAGCGAGCGCAACCACGAGTTCCTGACCAAGCTCGGCGCAACGCCCGTCACGTACGGTCCAGGCCTCGCCGACCGCATCCGCACCCTGGCCCCCGCCGGCGTAGACCGCGCCCTGGACACCGCCGGCCGCGGCGCGGTGGCCGAACTGGTGACCCTGACCCCCACCCCGGCCGACGTGGTGAGCATCGCCGACTTCGACGCCGCCAAGCACGGCGCCCGAGTCACCGACGGCTCCGAGGGCCGCGCCTACCAGACCCTCCAGGAGGCCGCCGCCCTCTACACCGAGGGCCGCTTCACCATGCCCGTCGAACGCACCTACCCCCTGTCCGAAGCCGCCGCCGCCCACGACCTGAGCGAATCCGGCCACGTACGCGGAAAAATCGTCCTCACCCTCTAACCCGCCCCGCCCCGCCGCGCCCCTCGCCCCACCCACGCCAAACCGCCCGCTGCATCAAGCACCGCCGGCCACACGCAAGAGGCCGGGAGCCACGGTTCAGCGCACACGCCAGCCACACGCACGCCCGCCACGCACACGCATCACGCACCGCCGGCCACACGCAGGAGCCTGCGAGTCACGGTTCCGCCCGCAGCCGCACGCGCGACGCAGGTACACACGCCGCACGCACCCACGCACGCCAACCGCAGGCACGCATCACGCACGCCAGCCGCACGCAGCGAGCTGGAGTCACGCTTCCAGGCGGACCGGGGTCGGGTGGCGCACACACGCCATCCGCGCGCGCCGGCCGCACATGTCACGCATCTCGCACCGCCGGCGACACGCAGGAGGCTGCGAGTCACGGTTCCAGCACGCACGCATCACGTACCGCCGACCACACGCGAGAGGCTGGGAGTCACGCTTCCAGCCGCAGCCGCACGCAGGCACACAGGCACGCACGACGCAGGCACGCACACACGGGATGCCGCACGCACGGAGCACGCCAACCGCACGCACCCACCACGCACGCCAGCCGCACGCAGCGAGCTGGAGTCACGCTTCCAGGCGGACCGGGGTCGGGTGACGCACACACGCCATCCGCGCGCGCCAGGCACACGCGTCACGAATTACGCGTCGTTGGCAGCACGCGGGAGGCTGGGAGTTACGGCTCCAGGTGGACCGGGGTGGGGGTGGCGCGCTTGCAGGAGCGGTTGTCGCCCGAGCTTCGGCCGAGGATGTGGCGGCCCGCCCACGGGAGCATGTGATGGCGGAGCCAGGACAGTTCGGCGGTGACGGACTGGTGGCGGGGGCGGCGTACCGGTGGGGGCAGCGCGGCGTTCCAGGAGTTGTCGAAGCCGGGGAGGCCCAGCGCGTACGCGAGGGCGTGGGCGATGCGTTCGTGGCCTGCGCTGTTGGCGTGCAGGCGGTCGTCGCTCCACAGGCGCGGGTCGGACGCGACCGGGTAGGCGCCCAGGTCCAGCAGGATGGCGCCGCTGTCCGCCGTCACCTTGCGGATGGCGTCGTTCAGGGCCAGGACCCGGCCGCGCAACGGCTTGGCCAGGGGCATGACCGGGGCCGGGTCGGGGAGGGTGAAGGTCAGGACCGTCGTGCCGGTGGCGACCAAAGCCTGCTGCATGTCCCGGATGTCCGCGGCCACCTTGGTGACGTCGAAGGAGCCGCGCAGGATGTCGTTCATCCCGGCGACGACCGTGGCCAGGTCGGGCTCCAGGGCGAGGGCCGGCTCCAGCTGTTCGGCGCGAATGCGGGCGGTGGTGCGGCCGCGGATGGCGAGGTTGGCGTACTCCAGGGGAGCCGTCGATTGCTGGTGGCGGGCCACGTGTTCGGCGAAGCGGTCGGCCCAGCCGCGGTACCCGCCGTTGCCGTCCGGGTCGTCCATGCCCTCCGTGGTGCTGTCGCCGATGGCCACGTAGCGGCGGTAGGTGCGGGTCACGACGCGCGCTCCGCCGAGGCCGTGTACGCCGCGCGCGCTGATTCGAGAGAGCTCAGGTGCTGCTCGGCCCAGACCCGGCAGGCGTCCATCGCGGGGAACAATGTGCGGCCCAGCTCCGTGATCGCGTACTCCACGCGGGGCGGGAGCTCGTCGTAGGCGGTACGAGTGAGCATGCCGTCGCGTTCCAGGGCGCGCAGGGTCTCGGTGAGGACCTTGGCCGAGACGCGGCCGAGGGGGACGCGCAGTTCCGTGAAGCGGCGGGGGTGGCCGTCGCGAAGGCACGTGAGGACCATGCCGGCCCACTTGTCGCCGATCTGGAACGGCGTCACTGAGGACGGGCAGGCCGGGTCGAACAGGTCCGGCGGCAGCGGTGCGCGCATCCGGCCACGGTAACCCGCGCCGCGGTTACGTTGCAGTTACCGGCGTCTCCCGTTCTACCGTCCCGGATTATGACCAGACTGGTGGTTTTCGGAGCGGGCGGACGCGCCGGGCGGGCGATCGTCAGCGAGGCGAGACGGCGCACCGCCCACAGCAGCAACGGTGGCGGTCGCGGCGGCGATGGGATGACGGTCACCCCGGTGGTGCGGGAGCCGGCCAAGTACGCGGACCTCGACGGCGCCGTCCGGGGCGACGCCACCGACGCGGATTCCGTGGCCGCAGTGGCGGCGGGGCATGACGTGGCGATCGTCGCGGTGTACAGCGCCGAACTCGACCCCGCCGCGTACGCCGCGGCGACCGAGCAGCTGCTCGCCGGGCTCGAGCGGGCGGCCGTCAAGAAGGTGCTCATCGTCGGGCTCGCGACCACGTTCGGGGCGGTGGATTCGCTGCCGGCCGAGTGGCGGCCGTTCGCCCAGGCCAGGGCCGACGAGCTGGCGGTGTTGCGGGACTACGCGGGGGCCGTCGACTGGGTGGTGTTCACGCCGCCGATGGAGTTGGTGGAGGGGGACAGCATGCAGTACACGATGAAGGAACTCGGGGGAAGGCTGACCTATGCGGCGCTGGCGGCGGCGCTGCTCGACGAGGTCGAAGCAGGCCGCCACCATCGTCGGCAGGTGGGGGTCTCCGGCTAGACGGACTTCTGGTAGGCCTTGAAGGTCCTGGTGGACAGCCACACCAGCAGGACCGCCAGGGCCAGGAGCGCGCCGCCGTAGGTGCCGGTGCGGGGCCAGTCGATGTCGCCGGCGAGCGCGGTGCGGCAGGCCTCCAGGGCCCAGTTCACCGGGTTGCCGTGGGCGATGCGACGGATCCACGGCGGCATGAGGGACGGGGCCATGAACGAGGACGACAGGAAGGTGAGCGGCAGCAGGAGCAGGGTGTTCAGGCCGATGATGGTCTCGCGCTGGCGGACCAGCATGCCGGCGATGTTCGACAGGGCGCTGAACACCACGCCGAGCAGGCCGGCCGCCACGACCAGGAACAGCACGCCGGTGAGGGGGTAGCCGGCGCCGGCGAGCAGGCCCAGCAGCACGATGATGACCGCCTGGATCGTCACGCTCAGGGTCTGTTCGACGACGACCGCCTCGAGGATGGCGCCGCGGCGGGCCGGGGTGGTGAGGAAGCGGTTCATGGTGCCGCGGTCGATCTCCTCCAGCACGCCCATGCCGGACCACATGCTGGACGAGACGGCGGTCATCACGACGATGCCCGGCACGAGGTACTCCACGTAGCTCCCGCCCCCGAACCCCGGCAGGTCCACGATCCGGCGGAACAGGTTGCCGAACAGAAACAGCCAGATCGCCGGCTGGATGAGCGTGATGAGCAGGAACGCCGGCTGCTGGACGAACACTTTCAGGCGCCGGCCCGTCAGGTACGCGAGGCTGCTCACGCGGCCACCTCCAGGCGGCGGCCGGCGTGCTTGAGGTACACGTCGTCGAGGCTCGGGCGGGCCACGGTGACGGTCGCGACCCCGATGCCGTGCGCGTCCAGGGCGGCGAGCGCACCGGGGACCGCGGCCGCGCCGTCGTCGGCCCGGGCCGAGAGCCGCCGGCCGTCGAGGGTCACCTCGCGCAGGGCCGGCAGCCCGGCGAGCGCGCTGCGGGCCGGTGGGCCGTCCGGAGGATCCAGGACTTCAATGTGTACCGCATCCCCGCGCAACTCCCCCTTCAGCCGATCCGGCGTCCCCTCGGCCACGACCCGTCCCCCGTCGACGATGACGAGACGGTCGGCGAGGCGGTCGGCCTCGTCCAGGTAGTGCGTGGTGAGCAGGATCGCCATCCCGGTGAGCCGCTTGATCTCGCTCCACAGCGCGGCGCGCCCCTCGGGGTCGAGGCCGGTCGTCGGCTCGTCCAGGAACAGCACCTCCGGCCGGTGGACCAGCCCCAGCGCGACGTCGAGGCGCCGCTGCATGCCGCCGGACCAGTGCCGGGTCGGCCGGTTCGCGGCCTCGGCCAGGTCGAACCGCTCCAGCAGCTCGTCGACCCGGCGGCGCAGGTCCCGGCCGCGCAGCCCGAACAGGTGGCCCTGCAGGGTGAGGTTGTCGCGGCCGGTGGCGGCCGGGTCGAGGCCGGAGCGCTGGGCGACGACACCGATCGCGGCGCGTACGCCGCGCGGGTCCCGCCCCACGTCCCGCCCCAGCACCTCGGCGTGCCCGGAGTCGGCACGGGCGAGCGTGGTGAGAATCTTGACGGTGGTGGACTTGCCGGCGCCGTTGGGGCCGAGCAGGCCGACGATCTCGCCCGGCTCGACGTCGAGCGAGAGGCGGTCGAGGGCGCGCACGCCCTTGGGGTAGGTCTTGACGAGGTCCCTTGCCAGGACGGCAGCGGGCATGACGGTCTCCCGTTCGGTCGGACCGACGCCACGGGAGTCGACTATCCTGGCGGTTGCAGACACCAAAGCCGGATTCGTTCCCGCGAAATCGGTTGAGGTCGTTTCCCGGGTCGTGGTGTTCCCGCACCGCGACCCGGTTTTTACTTGTACTCCCGGCGCTCCCGCGCCAGGCGTTCGTGTTCCGCGCGCCGGCGTTCGTTCCGGGTGTCGCGCGGGGTCTTGCTCCTGGCGTTCCGCGCCAGGCGTTCGTGTTCCGCGCGCCGGGCGTTGGTTCCGGCGCCGCGCGCGAGGCGTTGCTCCTGGCGTTCCCGCGCCAGGCGTTCGTGGGCCGCCCGGCGCGGTTCCCGCCGGGCGTTCGTGTTCCGCGCCGCGCGCCGGGCGTTGGTTCCGGCGCCGCGGGCGGGGTGTTACTCCTGGCGTTCCCGCGCCAGTTGTTCGTGGGCCGCGCGCCAGAAGTCGGAGCCGGAGAGGGTGCCCGCCTCGATCTCGGCGACGAGGCCCCGCACCCAGTCGGCCTCCGCGCGCAGCAGGGCCAGCCCGAACTCGGCCTCGATGGTGAAGATGCGCGGCACCACCCCGTCGGCGGCCCGCAGCGACGCCTCCTCCGCGGCCACCTGGTGCGCGAGGATCTCGGCCCGCTTGCGCAGCAGGTAGGCGGCCTCGTCCGGCGGCAGTACGCCGAGCACGGACAGGGCCGCCCGCAGCTTCGGGTACTCCCGTTCCGGCGCCCCCACCAGCTCGCGCATCCAGTCGACGCACTCGTCGCGGCCGGCGTCGGTGATCGAGTACACGGTGCGCTCGGGGCGCCGGCCCTCCCGCGTCGTGCGCTCCGCCTCGATGAAGCCGTGCTTCTCGAGGTTGCCGACCACGGTGTAGAGCGAGCCCCACTGGATTTTGAAGTCCTGCTCCTTGCCGCGCCCGCGCATCTCCGCCGCGATCTCGTACGGGTGCATCGGCCGCTGGTACAACGTCGCCAGCACATGCAGGGCGAGCAGGTTGCCGACCTTGCGCCGCCTGGCCATCGCACCCCCCGGACGTGTTCGCACACGGATACTCGTGGACGAGTATAGGCACATACTCGCCGACGAGTAAACGGCTCCGAATATTCCGCCGCGAGGTACCAACGCCGCCCAGAACACGACGGCGCGCACAACGAACGGCGCGCGCAGAAGGGCGGCGCCGCCCGCAGGACACGGCACCGCCACGACGGCACGACGGCACGACGGCACGACGAACCGTGCGCGCAGGAAACGGCGCTGCCCAGAAACACGACGGCGCTACAAGGAACGGAACGGAGCGGCGGACAAGGCCGCGCCGCCCCCAGGACGCGGCGACGCCACAACGAACCATGTGCGCACAGGAAGCGGCGCCGCGCAGAAACACGACGGCGCGCGCAGAAGGCGGCGCCGCCCGCGGGACGCCACGACGCCACGACGAACCGTGCGCACAGGAAGCGGCGCCGCCCCGAAGGGCGACGCCGCCGCAAACGAATGTCGGACGTTCCGCAAGGGCTAAGCGGGTTCGGGCTCCGTGAAGTGCTGGGAAGCGGCGAACGCCTGGAACTGCTCGGCCACAGCGCCGAGGTCCTCCTGCTCCGACGACGAACCGTCCGTGGAGGAGACGTGCCACCGCCGCTGGGTCGGGACGAAGGCGACCTTGATCGAGGCCCCGTCCTCCCGCCACAGCTCGGCCGTGGTGTTGTCCTCGTCGAGCCGCCCGATGAAGTCACGGATGTCGTCCCCGGTCGGGTGGTGCGCGAGCGAGCCGTCCTCGGTCGTCATCCGGGCCACCGGCACCCGCAGCAGCCGCCGTGGCTGCCACAGGGCCGCCGGCTGATGGCGACCCGGCCGCTGGAAGCACAGCAGCTCGCAGTCGTCGGCCAGCTTGTGGATGAAGTGCAGGGTCTCCCTCGGCGCGTCCCGCTGCAGGGTCAGCAGCACGTGCGTGCCGGACCCGATGACCGGTTCCGCCCACAGCGCCGGATCGACGCCCGCCCGCACCTCGCGGTCGAAGCGCTCCACGCCGGGATCGACGATCGCCCATTCCGCGTCGCCCCGACGCAACGCCTCGTACCGGTCGACACCCTGGTCAACCGTGATCGGCCGGGCCTCGTACCAGACACCAACCTCGATCAACTCCGCCATGGAAGACCAACCTACGGAACCGGCAGAAACCGGCGCAACTCAGCCACGCAGGGTGCCGTATCCATCACCCATTCATCGTTCTACCCTCAGTGATCGGCACTCTGCGCTATGTGGCGCTCGGTCACCGCCTCGACCAGGCCACCGGCGGCGTGCGTGGTGATGATCAAGGGGCCGCCCGTATCGCCTGGTAGATCGAGGATGACGGCCGTCAGCGGGAGCACCGCGACCCTCCCGTGGGCGGTCAGCCGACCGGCCGGCTCGGCCCGCGCGCCGGCGATGTCGGACCACAGGACCGTCACGGACGGGTGACGCCGGGCCAGCAGGAGCCGCGGACGCAGGGTGAGTCCATCGTCGCTCAACGCGACCATGACGTGGATGCCGCCGCCGAAAAGGAGGGCGAGCCCGGGACCCAGCTCCCAGATGAGGGCCGCCCGATCGAGGGGTACGCGCCCGAGCCAGTGCTGCGCGCCGGCCGCATGCAGGGCGCGCTGACGCCGCCGCGCCCACCACTGGACCAGCAGGACCGGCCCGATCGCGCTCGCGGCCAGCCCGGCGAACCCCAGGGCGGCCGGCCAGCGCCCGAGCAGCGGCAGCCCGACCGGCACCGCGGCGGCGAGCACCAGCCACCAGCCGCGCCCCCGCACCATCCCAACCCTACGCGGATCCGCACACTCCGACTAAACGCGCAAAATGCGCATACGGCCATCGCGGGCAATCCAGCGGGCACTCCCCCGACCGCGATGCACGATCGCCCACCTGAGCGGGCATGATGGCCCAATGCCCCACGCGCGCCCACCCCGGCCGCAGCCGCAGCCGCAAACGGCCACGTCCGCGGAAAAGCCCCCGCAAGCGGCCAGGCCCGCGGAAAAGCCGCAAGCGGCCACGTCCGCGGAAAAGCCGCAAGCGGCCACGTCCGCGGAAAAGCCGCAAGCGGCGAGGTCCGCGGAAAAGCCGCAAGCGGCGAGGTCCGCGGAAAAGCCGCAAGCGGCGAGGTCCGCGGAAAAGCCGCAAGCGGCGAGGTCCGCGGAAAAGCCGCAAGCGGCGAGGTCCGCGGAAAAGCCGCGAACGGCCAGGCCCGCGAAAAAGCCGCCGCAAACGGCCAGGTCCGCCAGGAAGCCGCTGCCCCGAGCGGCCGCCGCGAGGAAAATCCTCGTGGCCGCGGTTGCCGCCGTGTTCCTGCTCGCCGGTTGCGGCGACAAGGAGCCGCCCGCCTCCTCCGCGCCGCTGTTCGCGTCGGCGTCGGCGGCCGCGCCCTCGTCGGCCGCCGCCCCGCCACCGTCGAGCGCACCGGCACCGACGAGCGCCGCCCCGGTGGCGATCCCGGCCGGGGTGACCGCGGGCATCGTGATCTACGACCGGCAGACCAAGTCCTACGTCCTGCAGCAGAAGGGCGCCTGGCGGTTCCGCTCCGCGTCGCTGGTCAAGCTGCTCATCGCGCTGGACTACTTCTGGAACAAAGGCCCCTCCTATTCGGTACCGCCCGCAGACCAGCCCAACCTGCAGGTCATGCTCCGCAGCAGCGACGACGCCGCCGCCACCGGCCTGTGGAAGGCCAACGGCCAGCGGGACATCGTCACCCGCATGGTGCAGCGCCTCGGCCTGCAGGACACCGCCCCGCCGCCGGTCAGCCAGCCCGGCTACTGGGGCTACACCGCGGTGAGCGCCGCCGACCTGGTGCGCGTCTACCAGTACATCCTGGACAAGGCGCCGGCCCCGGTCCGTACGTTCATCATGGGCAACCTGCACCAGACCACCAAGTGCGGCACCGACCACTACGACCAGTCGTTCGGCATCCCGAGCGTCTTCAAGGCCCCGCGCGCCGCGAAACAGGGCTGGTCAGGCTTCGGCGACGACCCGGCCACCCCGTGCGTCGCCAACGCCGCCTACTCGCTCGAAAACGCCGCACTTGCTCCAAACAACCCGGACATGATGGGCGAGGTCCTGCACACCACGGGCACCGTGGGCGAGAACGATCGGTACATTGTGGCCGTGCTGTCCGTACACCCGGATGGTTCGCAGTTCTCGAAGGCCGCCGCCAACCTCACGAAGATCGTGAAGGCGCTGCCGCTGCCCGCGTCACTCAAGCTCTAACGGCACGCGTCAGGCCGAACCACGCGAAGAGCGTCACGCGAGCTCAAGCGGCGGACGGAGCGGCGCGACGACCGTCACGCAAGCTCCAGCGGCGAACGGAGCGGCACGACGAGCGTCACGCAAGCTCCAGCGGCGAACGGAGCGGCACGACGAGCGTCACGCAAGCTCCAGCGGCGAACGGAGCGGCACGACGAGCGTCACGCAAGCTCCAGCGACAGGCCGAACTGCGGGAAGAGCCCGGCGCCGAAGGTGGTGAACTCGGCGACCCGGCCGTCCACCACCTGGATGACGTCCAGCTTGAACGCCTTGAACGCGGTGTCGCCCGGCGCGCGCAGGTAGCTCGCCGCCGCCGGGAGCCGGTTGGCGCTCGTCGGCAGCAGCCGCCACTCGCCGGTGGCGGCCAGGTCGAACGCGCGGTCCAGGAGCGGCAGGAACTCGGCGAGGCCGCGGTACTCGGCGGTCAGCGGCGGCATGGTGACCCGCACGTCCTCGCGCAGCAGGGCGACGGTCGCGGCCACGTCGGCCCGGTCGTGCGCGGCGATGAGGCGGTCGAGCAGGGCCCGCTCCTCGCCGGTCGGGACGGCGGGCATCGCGTCGCGCTCGGGGGCCGACTTCAGCGTCGCGCGGGCGCGCTGCAGGGCGCTGTTGGCCGCCGGTACCGTCAACTCGAGCGCCTCGGCCGTCTCCGCCGCCGACCACTCCAGCACGTCGCGCAGCAGCAGCACCGCGCGCTGGCGGGCCGGCAGCATCTGGATCGCGGTCAGGTAGGCCAGCTCGATCGTCTCGCGGGCCACCACGACGGCGTCCGGTTGCTCGTCGGGCGGGGCGATCTCGTCCAGCAGGCGGTCGGGGTACGGCTGCAGCCACAACACCTCGGCCCCGGCCGACGGCGGGCGGCGGTTGCGCTGCCGCACCGCGTCCAGACAGGCATTTGTGGCGATCTTGTACAGCCAGGCGCGCGCATTCGTGCCCGCCTCGAACCCGTCGCGGTGCTTCCACGCGCGCAGGAACGTCTCCTGGACCGCGTCGTCGGCGTCGGTGAAGGAGGCGAGCATCCGGTAGCAGTGCACGTGCAACTCCCGGCGGTGCCGCTCGAACAGCTCCTGGAAGTCCACGCCGCCAACCTACCGGGTCGTGTAGAGATGGGCCGGACGGCTCCGACCACCGGGTGACTCCGATCGAAAGGACAGTTCCGCGATGAAGTACCTGTTGCTGATCCACATGAACCCCGACGTGTGGTCGACGCTGACCCAGGCCGACATCGACGAGGTGATGGCCGGGCACGACACGTTCATCAAGACCATCACCGAGTCCGGCGAGTTGATCCGCACCGACGCGCTCGGCCAGCCCGCGGAGAGCGCCGTGGTGCGCGTGCGGGGCGGCGCGCCGACGGTGACCGACGGGCCGTACGTCGAGGCCAAGGAGTTCCTGGCCGGCTTCTACTTCGTGGAGTGCGCGACCCGCGACCGCGCGCTGGAGCTGGCGGCGATGATCCCGGACGCCAAGTGGAACGCGATCGAGGTTCGCCCGATCGTGCACACCCAGGAGAAGTAACCGAGCGTGCCGGGAGACAGGCCGATCCGTCACCGGGCGGATCGGCCGACCCGTTTTTGTCAGAGGTGGCTCGTAGAATCGCCGCCATGGAGAACGCACTCGATGTTCTACGCAGGGTGTTCGGCTACGACGAGTTCCGGGGCAGCCAGCAGGAGATCATCGAGCACGTGATCGGCGGCGGCGACGCGCTGGTGCTGATGCCGACCGGCGGCGGCAAGTCGCTGTGCTACCAGATCCCCGCGATCGTCCGGCCCGGCACCGCGGTGGTCATCTCGCCGCTGATCGCCCTCATGCAGAACCAGGTCGACGCGCTGCGCGAGCTCGGCGTGTCGGCCGGGTTCATCAACTCCACGCTCGACTTCGACCTGCGGCGCACCGTCGAGGCCCAGTTCGCCGGGGGCGAGCTCGACCTGCTGTACCTGGCGCCCGAGGCGCTCGCTTCGCAGTCCACCATGCGGCTGCTGGAGCGCGGCAGGATCGGGCTGTTCGCGATCGACGAGGCGCACTGCGTCTCGCAGTGGGGGCACGACTTCCGGCCCGACTACCTCAACCTGTCGATGCTGCACGAGCGCTGGCCCGACGTGCCGCGCATCGCGCTCACCGCGACGGCGACCAGCGCCACCCACAAGGAGATCGCGACCCGGCTCGGGCTGGACGGGGCCCGGCACTTCGTGTCGAGCTTCGACCGGCCGAACATCCAGTACCGGATCGTGCCGAAGCAGGAGCCGCGCCGCCAGCTGCTGGACTTCCTGCGCACCGAGCACCGCGGCGAGGCCGGGATCGTCTACTGCCTGTCCCGCAACTCGGTGGAGAAGATCGCCGAGTTCCTGAAGGACAACGGCATCCCGGCGCTGCCCTACCACGCGGGGCTCGACGCCGGCACCCGCGCCCGCAACCAGGACCGGTTCCTCAAGGAGGACGGCCTGGTCATGGTCGCGACGATCGCGTTCGGGATGGGCATCGACAAGCCCGACGTCCGCTTCGTGGCCCACCTCGACCTGCCCAAGTCCATCGAGGGGTACTACCAGGAGACCGGCCGGGCCGGCCGGGACGGCGAGCCGTCGGTGGCCTGGCTGGCCTACGGGCTGCAGGACGTCGTGCAGCAGCGCAAGATGATCGACACCTCCGAGGGCGACCTCGCCCACCGGCGCAACCTCGGCCAGCACCTCGACGCGATGCTCGCCCTGTGCGAGACGGTCGAGTGCCGGCGGGTGCAGCTGCTGGCGTACTTCGGGCAGGAACTCGGCAAGCCGTGCGACAACTGCGACACGTGCGTCGCCCCGCCGGAGTCCTGGGACGGCACGATCGCCGCCCAGAAGCTGCTCTCGACCGTCTACCGGCTGGAGCGCGAGCGCAACCAGAAGTTCGGCGCGGGCCAGTGCATCGACATCCTGATGGGCAAGAAGACCGACAAGGTCGTCCAGTGGCACCACGACGAGCTCAGCGTCTTCGGCGTCGGCGCCGACCTGCGCGACACCGAGTGGCGGGCGGTCATCCGCCAGCTGCTGGCCCAGCGGCTGCTCTCGGTCGAGGGTGACTACGGCACGCTGGTGCTGACCGAGAGCAGCGCCGAGGTGCTGGGCCGCAAGCGCACGGTCATGCTGCGCCGCGAACCCGAGCGGGTGATCTCCGCATCGAAGGCGGCCAAGACCGCGCGCCAGGACGCCGCGGCCGTGCTGCCCAAGGAGGCGGCGCCGGTCTTCGAGCACCTGCGGGCCTGGCGGGCGGCGACGGCGAAGGAGCAGGGCGTCCCCGCGTACGTGATCTTCCACGACGCCACCCTGCGCCAGATCGCCACCGAACGCCCGCAGTCCCTGGCCGCGCTGTCGGCGATCAGCGGCGTCGGCGAGAACAAACTGGCCAAGTTCGGCCAACCGATCCTGGACGCGCTGGCCGAACTGGACTGACCGACGCCTCGCCGACGGCGCCGAGGCACAGGCACCGCGGCGCCGTCGGGGAGATGCCACGGCCAAGCGCCGCCGTGGCACGGCCAAGCACGGCCAAGCGCCGCCGTGGCACAGACAGCGCCGCGCCGCCTGGGCGGTGCCACAGACAGCGCGGCGCCGTCGGCGCAAAGGCGGCACGGCGCCGCCGGCGAAGGACGGGCCGGCTACGTCCGGGCCACCGATCCCGGGCGCACGGGCCGAGACGGCGTGACCGTGCCCTCGACGAAGATGCCGTGCCACAGGCAGAACGAGAGCACGATCCAGATCTTCCGGGCGTGGTCCGCCTTGCCCTGCTCGTGCTCCTTCAGCAGGTCGTGGGCGTAGTCCAGGTCCAGCAGGGTCTTCGCGCCCGACGTCGACAGCACGTGGTGGGCCCACTCGTTGAGGTCGGTCTTGAGCCACGCCTTGGCCGGCGTCGGGAAGCCGAGCTTCGGCCGGTCCCGCACGAACGAGGGGACGATCCCGTCCACGGCCTGGCGCAGCGCGTACTTCGTCGTGCGCCCGCGCCGCGGCACCTTGAGCCGCTCGGGCAGGCGCGACAGCACCTCGAAGACCCGCCGGTCGAGGTACGGCACGCGCAGCTCGAGCGAGTGCGCCATCGACATGCGGTCGGCCTTGGTGAGGATGTCTCCGGTGAGCCAGGTGTTCAGGTCGATGTGCTGCATCGTGGTGACCGGGTCGAGATCAGCGACCTCGGCGTAGAGCGGCGCCGTGATGTGCGCGTGCCCGACCGTGGGAGACCCGCGCAGGAGCCGGGCCCGGTCGGACTCGGAGAGGATGCGGGCGTTGCCGAAGTACCGTTGCCGCATCGGTGTTGTGGCCCGCTCCAAATAGCTCTTGCCGCGCATCCCCTCCGGCATCGCCCGGGCCACGCGGCGCAGGGCGCGCTGGATCGATGGGCCGCGATCGGACACCGCGGCCAGCGAGCGCGGCTCGCGGTAGATCGTGTAGCCGCCGGCCAGCTCGTCCGCGCCCTCGCCGGACAGCACGACGGTGACGTGCTCGGCGGCCGTGCGGCAGAGGAAGTACAGCGGCACGATCGACGGGTCCGCGACCGGGTCGCCGAGGTGCCAGATGATCCGCGGCAGGGCCTCCATCACCTGCGCCGGGCGCACCACCGACGGCGTCAGCGTGACCCCGAGCTCCTGGGCCGAGCGCTCGGCGATCTCCAGCTCGTCGTGGCCGGACTCGAACGCGGCGGTGAAGGCGTGCAGGTTCGGGTGGTGCTCGGCGGCCAGGGCCACGATCGCGGTCGAGTCGACGCCGCTGGACAGGAACGCGCCCACCGGGACGTCGGCGCGCATGTGGGCCTTGACGCTGTCGCGCAGGGCCGCGCGCAGGTCCGCGACGACCGCGGCCTCCTCGGCGGCCGGGTCGGGGCGGAACGCGGGGCGGGCGAAGCGGCGGATCATCGGCGCCCGGCCGAGCTCCTTGACCAGCATCGCGCCGGCGGGCAGGCGGGCGATGTCGCGGTGCAGCGTGTACGGCTCGGGGACGTACTGCATCGTGAGGTACAGCGACATCGCCGTCGGATCGAGCTCGTCCGACGCGCAGTCCAGCAGCGGCGCCTTCTCGCTGGAGAGCCAGACGCCGTCGCGGGTCACCAGGTAGTACAGCGGCTTGATCCCGAACGGGTCGCGCGCCGCGTAGAGCGTGTCGGTCACCTCGTCCCACAGCGCGAAGGCGAACATGCCGCGCAGCCGCTCCAGCGCGCCCTCGCCCCAGTGGTGGAACGCCGCCGCGACCACCTCGGAGTCGCCGTCGGTCGCGAAGGTGGCGCCGTGCTCGCGGATCAGCTCCGCCCGCAGCGCCTCGTAGTTGTAGATCTCGCCGTTGAAGACGAGCGTCCAGCGGTCGGCGTAGCGCAGCGGCTGGCGGCTGCCCTGCCGGTCGATGACGGCCAGGCGGCGGAAGCCGGCGGCGGTGCCGGGGCCGATCCGGGCCAGCGCCATGTCGTCGGGGCCACGGTGCTCGATCAGGCCGAGCCGGCGCTCCATCGCGCCGAGGGTCTCCGCGGTGATGATGTCGTTGGTGGTGTACATCAGGAAGCCGCACATGCCATTCAGCCGACCACCGGCGGGGCACCTGTCGTCCCGGATGCGCGCCCGCCCATCCTCTTCTTGCTCCCGGGGGTGAAGTGTGATCGCTCGGAGGGCCGGGTAGCCGCCCGCCGTGCGCCGAATGATCACGATGCTCCGGATGCTGTTGTGCGGGATGCTGGGCGGCCTGGTGATCGCCGCCGCCGCCCTCCCGATCGCGCTCGTCGGCGGCGGCGCCGCGCGGGCCGGCGGCGACACGTGGGAGTCCCTCCCCACCGACCTGGCCACCCCGCCGGTCGCGCAGACGTCCTACGTGTACGCCAACGACGGCAAGACCCTGATCACCGCCTTCTACGACGAGAACCGGCGCGACATCCCGTTCGACCAGGTGGCCCCGGTGCTCGGCCAGGCCGTCGTGGCGGCCGAGGACACCCGCTTCTACCAGCATCACGGGGTCGACATCCGCGGCGTCGCCCGCGCGTTCGTCTCCAACAGCCGCGGCGGGGCCCAGCAGGGCGCGTCGACGCTGACGATGCAGTACGTGCGCAATGTCCTCAAGAACGACGCGAGCCTCACCCCCGAGCAGCACCTGCAGGCCCTCGCCGACTCCCCGACGCGCAAGCTGCGGGAGATGCGCTACGCCCAGGCGATCGAGAAGAAGCTTTCCAAGCAAGAGATCCTGCAGCGGTACCTGAACATCGCCTACTTCGGCGCGGGCGCGTACGGCATCGCGTCGGCGGCCCAGACGTACTTCGGCAAGGACGCGGCCAAGCTGACGCTGCCCGAGGCGGCGCTGCTGGCCGGCCTGCTGCAGTCCCCGGACGCGGACAACCCGATCAGCGGGGACCGCAAGGCGGCGCTGGAGCGGCGCGCGTACACCCTCGACGCGATGGCCAAGATGCACGTCATCACCCCGGAGGAGGCGACCGCGGCCACGGCGAGCGAGCTCAAGCTGTCCGTGACGCGGCCACCGAACGACTGCGCGTCGGTCGCGGACGAGCACAACGACTGGGGCTTCTTCTGCGACTACTTCCGCCAGTGGTGGAACAGCCGCGCCGAGTTCGGCACCACGCCGACCGAGCGCGACGAGCGGCTCCGCACCGGCGGGTACAAGATCGTGACGTCGCTCGATCCGGCGGTACAGTCGGCGGCAATGAGCCAGTCGCTCGGCGTCTATGGCTATGGCAGCGCCCGCTCCATGCCGCTGGCCGTGGTCACGCCGGGGACCGGGCGGGTGCTCGCGATGGCCGTGAACCGGCACTACAGCCTGGCGCCGGGCCGGTCCAACACCGTCAACCAGCTCGTGGCGGGGGGTGCGGGCGTTTCGGGGTACCAGGCCGGCTCGACCTTCAAGATGTTCACCATGCTCGCCGCGCTGGACGCCGGCATGTCGCTCAACACGCACTTCAAGGCGCCGAGCCGGATCGCGAGCATCTGGCCCGGCAGCGGACCGGGCAGCTGCGGCGGGCGGTGGTGCCCCGGCAACGACAGCCCGTCGTGGATGGACGGCGACCGCACGATGTGGAACGCGTTCGGGCGGTCGGTGAACACGTACTTCGTCTGGCTCGAGCAGACCGTCGGCGCCCGCAAGGTGGTGGAGATGGCGCAGCGGCTCGGCATCACGTTCCGCAGCCCCGAGGACGCGACGATGGCCGGCAAGGCCGACCAGTGGGGCTCGTTCACCCTCGGCGTCGCCTCGACCACCCCGCTGGACCTGGCCAACGCCTACGCCTCGGTGGCCGCGGGCGGGGTCTACTGCAGCCCGCTGCCGGTCGTGTCGATCACCGACCCGGACGGGCGCGCCCTGGACGCCGGCTCGCCCGAGTGCCGCCAGGTCGTCGACCCGGACGTGGCCGCGGCGGCCGCGGACGCCGCGCGGTGCCCGGTCGGCAAGGGCGGCTCGGCCTACGGCAAGTGCGACGGCGGCACGGCCGAGGCGGTCTCCGGCATCCTCGGCGGCCGGGCGGTGGGCGGCAAGACGGGCAGCTCGGAGAACAACGCGACGGAGACGTTCGCCGGCTTCACCCCGCAGGTCGCGGCGGCCGGGATCGCGGTCAACGCCGACAACCCGAACGACTGGGTGGGCTCGGGCGTGTCGAGCGCGGTCAACTCGGCGGTGGCCCAGACCATGGCGGCGGCCCTGCGCGGTCAGCCGTCGCTGGGCTTTCCCGCACCGTCGCGCGCGAAGGCCCTCGGGTGAGGACTACGCGGCATAGCCCCGAAGGGCGATCCAGTTCGCCATGCTTTGAACGCTGAGATGGTACGACCCGACGCCCGTCGCATCCGCCGGATCAGCGATCTTCACGGTGGCGCCGTTGTTGTAGTACCCGACGATGGTCAGGTAGTGCCCGCCCGGGTACGCGTGCGCGTGCCCGCCGTCGTCCACTGTGGACCCGGCGATGTTGGCCACCACCGCGTAGCCCTGCGAGACGGCCTTCACGACCGACTGCCGCAGCTGCTCGACGTCGTCGGCGGTGGCGGACTGGCCGCGGATGAAGTGGGCGGTGTAGAAGCCGCTGCCGGTGAGGGCGTTGAGGGTACGGGTGGTGTCGTCGGACGAGTTGGTGCCGCTCTCGGTCGTGCCGAGGTTCTGCGCGACCTGGTCCTGGGACGGGAACAGCCCACGGGCGGTGAGGGCGATCCGCGTGGCCGCCGGGCCGCAGTAGTAGTAGTTCTCCTGCCAGGCGAACTGGTACTGGAGCTCCTTGTCGGCCGGGGCCTGCGACGGCGTGGCGCTCGGTTCGGGTCGCTTGGCCCGGCTCGCCGCGGCCTGGGTCTCGCGCGGGGCGGGCGATTCGGCGGCGACGGGCGGGCTCGGGGCCGGCTCGGCGGCGTTTCCCATGTGCGCGGCGCCGAGACCGGCCGTGACGGTCAGGACGGCCGCGGTCGCCACGATCGGTAACCGCCGCCGGCGTGGGGTGCGTTGCTTCGCGTGGCGGGAGCGGTAGAGGTACGACACGAAATCGCACGCTAATAGCGCAGGTCAGAGGCCATTTCACCCCCGGGTGATTCGGCTACCGGGCGTGTCGCCACGGGGCGTTTTGAGAATGACACGCCCGATTTGTCCCAGCCACCGGGCGTGTCGCTCCGGGGTCACCCGCCGTGACGCAACCAGCACGGGCGCCGTTTTTCATGCCCGGAATCACCCCCTGGTGAGGCCGGTCCTAGTCTCGCCGGATGTTCGCCGGTGACGACGAAAACCAGCAGCTCACGAGCGGTCCCCGCCATCTGCGCGGGCGCCGTTTCGCCCATGCCGCACCGTTCAGCGCGTCCGCGCTGAAGGCGCTCACCGAGCGCCCCACCCCGGCCCGGAACTTCCTGCTCCCCGCCGTGCCGCCCCTGCCGCAACGCACCCTGCGGGGCGCGGCGGCGCTCGCCCTCGCGGTCCTGGCCCTGACCGCGACGCTCACCGCACACCCCGCGGACCCCTCGACGAAGGGTGACGTCGTCGCGGTCGCTCCCACCCCCGAGCGTTCCGCCCCCCAGGTGGCCTCCCGGGGAGAACAGCGCACCGCTCCGCCGTCGGAAGCACCGAAGCCGACCCAGACCCTCCCGACCGTCGCCGACCCGGTCGGCGGGCTGAGCCGGGCCGAGATGGACAACGCGATCGCCATCGTGGACGTGGCCAAGCGCGAGCGGCTGCCCAAGCGCGCGGTCATCGTGGCGCTCGCGACCGCGCTGCAGGAGAGCCACCTGCGCAACCTGGCCAACGGGAACCTGCCGGCCTCGCTGGACCACCCCAACCAGGGCGTCGGCTACGACTACGACTCGGTCGGGCTGTTCCAGCAGCGGCCCAACTGGGGCTCGATCGACCAGCTCATGGACCCGCACGAGTCGGCGCGGCGGTTCTACGCGGCGCTCACCCGGATTCCCGGCTGGGGCGACTACGCGGTGACCGTGGCGGCCCAGAAGGTCCAGGGCTCGGCCTTCCCGGACGCCTACGCGAAGTGGGAGGGTCTCGCCACCCAGATCGCCGACGTGACCATGCCCGGGGAGGTGTAGACCCGCTTTCTCATTCCCGATGCGCAGCGGGCTCGCCCAGCATTTTTGCAGGATGCCCGCATGCGCAAAGGAACCATCGTCGCGGCACTCGTCCTGGCGTCCGTGAGCCTGACCGCGTGCCACGACTCGGAGCAGAACGCGAAAGCGCCGCCGACACCCAAGCCGACGGCCCCGCCGACAACCCTGAGCGTGACGCCGGCGGCCAACGAGACGGTGCCGATCAGCACGGAGATCGGCACCAGCGTCACCAACGGCAAGATCACCACGGTGGCGCTCACGGACGGGGCGGGGCAGCCGATCCCCGGCGCGCCCCGGGCCGACGGTTCCTCGTGGATCCCGGCGGCGGCGCTGAAGTACGACACCGCCTACACCGCGAAGGTCACCGCCCTCGGCACCGACAACAAGGCGGTCACCCGCGAGACGACGTTCCGCACCGTCGCGAAGTCCCCGGGCGGCACCATCTCCTCGGACCTGCTGCTCCAGAACGGCGGCACCTACGGCGTCGGCATGCCGATCGTGGTCGAGTTCGGCTCGGACGTCCCCGAGGCCTCCCGCGCGGCCGTCGAGCACCGCCTGTTCGTCACCAGCGACCCGCCGCAGCCCGGCGCGTGGCACTGGTTCGGCGGCCGGCAGGTCATGTACCGCCCCGAGAACTACTGGCAGCCCGGCACGAAGATCACCGCCCGCAAGGCCCTCAACGGCGTCGCCATCGGCAACGGCCACGCCGACGACGACTTCGCCGCGAGCATCACGATCGGCCGCAAGCTCACGATCGACATCGACAACGGCACGAAGACCATGCAGGTGTACCAGAACGACGCCGTCATCCGCTCCATGCCCGTGAGCCTGGGCAAGGCCTCGACCCCGACGTCCAGCGGCACCACGGTCATCATGTCCCGCGAACCGTCGGCGGTCTTCCGCACGCCGGAGTACACCACCACGGTGCAGTACGCCATGCGCCTCACCTGGGGCGGCCAGTACATCCACGCGGCCCCGTGGTCGGTGGGCGACCAGGGCCGGCGCAACGTCTCGCACGGCTGCACCAACGTGTCGACCGACAACGCCAGGTGGCTCTACGAGTCGGTCCTGGTCGGCGACCCGGTCGTCACCCGCGGCACCGGCGTGGCCCTGGACCCCGGCGACGGCTGGACGGCCTGGGACCTGCCCTGGTCCGAATACACCAAGACGTCCTAGGAGCAGACAGATGGAAGTCATCCGAGCACCCAGCACCAGCCGCCCGGCGCCCCAGCAGCGCTACTCGGGCATCGCGTGGATCGGCCGCGACGTGACCGCGTTGGAGCCGTCCCGCCTGGCCACGTCCCACGCCCAGTTCAACCCGGGCGCGCGCACGGCTTGGCACCGCTGCCCGTACGGCCAGGTCCTCCACGTCCTTTCCGGAATCGGCCGAGTCCAGCGCCGCGGCGGCCCGGTCCACGAGGTCCGCCCGGGCGACACCATCGTGGTGGCCGCCGGCGAATGGCACTGGCACGGCGCCGGCCCGTCGACGTTCGCCGCCATGGTCTCCACGTACGAGTCCGACCCGGACGGGCCCGGCACCGAGTGGGGCGACCAGGTCACGCAGGCGGAGTACGAGCGACCGCCGCAGGCCACCGCCATCCGCCTGCCCGACGAGGACCGCGTCGCCACTCGCGAGGCCTGCTGGTGATCACGAAATGTCGGGCCTCGTTCCTCGGCCCGACATTTCGGATTTATACCCTGACGGGCGGCAAGCGCAGCCCCGTCGACCGTCGCACCGGTACATCGTGATAAATGCGGAAAAGTCTGGATTCGGCCACGAATCCGGACTTTTCCGCATTTGCTGAAGCCCTGCAAACCGAGATCTCTTGAGCTTGATCTTCAACCTGTGCGCCGGGGTCGAGGATCGGTGGATCGCCGCTTTGTGGGTTTCGGTTTTCGGGGCTCGTTGCCGGTGGCGGTCTGGACGTCGTGGCGGTGGGTGGGGCGGCGGTCCGGTTGGCCTGGCGGCCGTCCGGGGTCCTGCCCGGGTGGGTTTCGGTGCCCGGGCGGGGCAGGTGCTTGTCGCGCGGAGGTGCCGAAAGTCACGTCGGACGCGGGCTGGGGTGAGTCGTTCCTGCGGCGCTGGTCGTTCCCATGGGCGGCGCAGGTCCGCCGCGATCGGGCAGGCCAGGCGTAGCTGGGTGTGCGCGGCGATCAGCAGCCAGGTCCACCGGTCCGCCGCATGCGGGTCGCGGAGATCGACCGTCGCGGCGTCCGGGGTTGCTGCCGGGCCGGGGCCGATGCTGGTGGAGCATCACAGCCAGACCGGTTTCGCGGTGGCACCGGACGGTAGCCGGGTCACGTCAAGGCGGATGAGGGTGCCTTCCACGATGGGCAGGTCCGGGCAGTCGGCCCAGGCGGCGCGGCGGGTCAGCCGCGGGTGCAGCCGGTGCCAGGCCCAGGCCCTTGCCGTGCCGTGTTGCCGAGGTGACGGGGCTGGTGGCGGTGTCCCGCAACGGCCCGGACCACCGAACCGTGACCAGAGTCGAACCCGGACCACGCCAACCCTGTCGGGTCGCCGCAGGCGGCCCGGAACCATCGGACGAGGGCACGTATGTGGTTGCCCATCGGTCCGGCCGATGCTTCTAAGCCTCAGCCTCGTAAGCGTGCAGCCCGATCAGCACCCCAGCCGGATCCGTGATGTAGCACCCGCTCCCCACCCCAGGCAGCGTGAACGGCGAAACGACAACCGCCCCGCCATGGGCGAGCACCAGCACCGTCGCGGCCTCCAAGTTGGGCACGCGGATCACCGGAACGACGTGCGGCTGGCCGCTGCGCGAAGGCAGCAGCCCCGCGTCCACCCCAGGCGCGTCGCCATGCGGGGCGACCAGGTAGTCCGGGGCAGAGAACGGCGCCAGTTCCCACCCGAAGACCTCGGACACGAACGTCCGCGTCGCCTCCAGGTCCGGGCTGTTGATCTCGACGTAGCTCACCGGCTGGGTCATGCCTCACTCCTTCGGCAATCGGGGAACATGCCCCCGATACTCGCTCACCGTCGGGTCCCCCGTCAGCCGGAAACGCCACGGAATGTCGCTCGTCGCGATGGATGATCGGTTGTACCGTTCCGCATTCCTCGATGGTCTTATAGGACACGTCAGCAGAGGAGGACAAGCGGCCGGTCGATCCTGCTGGAAGCGGTCCTGCGACATCCCGGCGGCTTGCCCCTCGAAGGGGATGCATGGACTCCATGGTGCTGAATCTGCTCGCCTTGGCCATGTCGATGCTCGCACTGGGCGTGTCCGGCGTCCTGGCGCGCCGGCAGATCACGATGATGCGGCACGGAAACGAGGTGCCGGTCTTGATCGACCTGTTGCAGGAGCTACGATCCCCGGAATTTCAGAAGGCGGAGGAGTACGTCCTCCTCCGCCTTTCGAGCGACAACGATCTGTCGCACGGTTTCTTCGGACTGTCCGGACCAGCCCGGGCCGCGGTGGGGTGCATCGTGTCGTACTACTCGGCGCTTGGCGCGCTGGTGTATTACCGGATGGTCGACGAGGCCATCATCGTGGGCCAGGTGGGATTTCGTGCGAATCGGGCATGGCAATGCCTGGCCGTGTATGTCGACTATGAGCGAGCGGCTCGCGGTGACCCCTTCTTCGCCAAGCCATACGAACATCTGGTGTCCCTCGTGCAACGAGGCTGGCCGCCCGACGATCGGTACAGGCTCAAACTCGGAACGGTTCCCCGAATTCCGTTTCAGATGACCCCTCGGGTCGACGCCGGGGAATCCACCGGGTCGTGAACGGTGCAACAACCACCTTCCCGCCGCGGGCCTCACTCCTTCGGCAATCGGGGGACATGCCGCCGATACTCGCTCACCGTCGGGTCCCCCGTCAGCCAGAACCGCCACGGAATGTCGTGCGCGCCAGTCACCCCCACCCGCGGCCCCGCCGAGATTCCCCCCACCGGGCCAACGGGCGGCTCCAGCAAACCGTCCAGCAAAAACGTCCCGTAGAACTCGCGGCCGATGTCCAGGGCCGAGCACAACCGCGCCGGGCCGCGGGCCAGGTCGAAATCGCGGCGGGCCGTCGCGCGGCGTTCACGGGCGACGGGCAACCCGTCGACCACCTCGCCGGCGCGCAGCAGCACGGCCGAAGCGGTGCCCTCAGTACCGGTGACGATGTTGACGCAGTAGTGCATGCCGTACGTGAAGTAGACGTAGGCGTACCCCGCCGGCCCGAACATGATGGCGTTGCGCGGTGTGCGGCCGCGGTGGGCGTGGGAGGCGGGGTCCTCGCCGGTGCCGGAGTACGCCTCGACCTCGGTCAGCCGGACCGTCACCCCGCCCGCGGTCAGACGGCAGCCCAGCAGCGCGCGGGCCGCGGCATCCACCGGGCCCGTCAGCACCGACGCGAGGGTCACGGCTTGATCTGCGCGAGGCGATGGACCAGGACCTCCACCGTACGGTCCAGAGGTGGCATCGGGAAGCCCGGCACGAACTGGCGCATGGCGACCGCGCCGTGCAGCGACGTCCACAGGGTCACCGCGTCGGTGAAGGGGTCGGTGCTGGCCGAGCGGCCCGCCGCCGCGCACTCGCGCAGGGAGTTGACCAGGACCTGGAAGCCCTCCAGGTTGCGCTGCCACACCTCGGGGAGGTCGGAGATGTCGTTCGCCGGCTCCGGCTGGGGGCGGGCGTCGCGGCGGCGGCCGAACAGGACGCGGTACCGGGCGGGGTCGTTCATGCCGAAGGCCACGTACGCGCGGCAGCCCGCCAGCAGCCGCTCGACCGGGTCCGGCACGCCCTCGGCCGCGTCCAGCAGCAGCGTGCGCAGGCGGGCGAAGGCGTTGCCGAGGACCTCCTCCAGGATCGCCTCGCGGTCGGCGAAGTGGGAGTAGATCGACGGGGCCGCGATGCCGGCCTCGCGGGCGACCGAGCGCAGGGTGAGCGCGTCCTCGTCGCCCTCGCGCTCCAGGACGCGCTCGGCCGCGGCCACGATTTCGGCGCGCAGCAGGGCGCCCTCACCACGCCGGTTGCGGGTCCGGCCGCCGGCCGGACCCGCGTTGTCCGCCTTCATGACCTCATCATGCCGTCTGGAGTTCCAGCGCAGGCGCAGGGGCTTCCGCCACCGTGCGCTTCGGGCGGACCACCAGGACCGCGATCGCCATCAGCAGGGCGATCCCGGCCGCGATCAGCGAGCCGCGGGACATCGCGTCGGTGAAGGCCTGGTCGGCCACGGCGACGACGTGCTGGGCCTGCGCGGCCGGGAGGGTGGCGGCGAAGCCGTGGGCGGTGGGCAGGTCGGTGCCGGCCGGACCCAGGTCGCTGCCGACGGACGCGCGGTAGGCCGAGGACACCACGGTGCCGAGGACCGCGATGCCGAGCACGCCGCCGAGCTCCCGGATGACGCTGTTCAGCGCGCTCGCCATCGAGGCGAACTGGGGCGGGACGGAGCCGCTGATCTGCAGGCTCGCCGGGGCCATCATCATGCCCATGCCGAGGCCGATGACCGCGGTACCGACGGCGACCTTCCAGAAGTCGGTGTGCACGCCCGTCGTGGCCAGGTCCAGCAGGCCGGCGGTGGCCAGGAACAGCCCGAGCGCGAGGGTGCGCCGGGTGCCGAGCCGGCCCGAGATGAGCGCCGAGGTGGCCGAGGTGGCGGCCATCGCCACGGCGAAGGGCATGGCGCCGAGGCCGGCCACGAGCGGGCTGTAGCCGTGCACCAGCTGCAGGTACTGCGAAAGCTCGAACAACGTCCCGAAGAGCACGAAGAACACCACGGCGAGGGACAGCGCCGCCACCGCGAAGGTGCGGTTGGTGAACAGGTCGAGCCGGACCAGCGGCGCGGACGTGCGGCGCTGCCAGAGCACGAAGGCGAGCACCAGCACGGCCGCCGCGCCGAACTCGGCGAGCGTCACGGCGTCGGACCAGCCCCGCGCAGGTGCCTGGATGACCGCGTCGACCAGAGCGGCGACGGCCGCGGTGGACAGCAGCGCGCCGAGCACGTCCAGGCGGCCGCCGCGCACCGCGGGGATGGCCGGGACGACCGCGAACACGGCGGCGACGGCGAAGGCGACCAGCGGTACGTTGATCCAGAAGGCGCTGCTCCAGGAGAAGTGCTCGAGCAGGGCGCCGCCGGTGACCGGGCCGACGAGCACGCCGATGCCGGCCGCGGCGGACCAGGCGCCGAACGCCTTCGGGCGCTCGTGGGCCGGGAAGATCCGGGTGATGATCGCCAGGGTGGCCGGCATGACGAACGCGGCGCCCAGGCCCATCACGGCCCGCCAGGCGATGAGCTGGCCGGGCGAGTCGGACAGGGCCGCGATCGCCGAGCCGCCGCCGAAGACGACCAGGCCGCCCAGCAGCGCGTTGCGCGAGCCGATCCGGGCCCCCAGGCTGCCCGCCAGGATCAGGGCGGAGGCGAAGACCAGCGTGTACGCGTCGGTGATCCACTGCAGGTCCGCCGTCCCGGCCTTCAGGGCGTGGGCCAGGGACGGCAGCGCGGTGTTGAGCACGGAGTTGTCGAGGGTGACGGCGACGAGCGTCAGGCTGAGCACCGCGAGAGCGGCCCAGCGACGCGGGTATTCAGGCATGACGGGACTCCCCTTACGGACGTTTGCTAACGCCCGTAAGGTTAGACCCGTCAGCTAACAGCTGTAAAGTTAATCCACTCCGTGGCGGTCGTCACAGCGTCCAGGACGTCCCGGACCGGCTCCACGCCGATGCCGGGACCGGTCGGCACGTCCACGTGGCCGTCCTTGAGCACGAACGGCGCGGTGATGTCCTGCGCGTAGTACCGGTCCGAGGCCGACGTGTCGCCCGGCAGCGTGAAACCGGGCAGCGCCGCCAGCGCCACGTTCGCCGCCCGCCCGAGCCCGGTCTCGAGCATCCCGCCGGCCCACACCGCCACGCCGTTGGCCGCGCACACGTCGTGGATGCGGCGCGCCTCCAGGTAGCCGCCGACCCGGCCGGGCTTGATGTTGACGATCCGGCAGGCGCCCAGCGCGATCGCGTCGGCCGCCGCCCGCGCGTTGACGATCGACTCGTCCAGGCAGATCGGGGTGCGGATCAGCTCGGCCAGCCGGGCGTGCCCGCGGATGTCGTCCTCCGGCAACGGCTGCTCGATCAGCAGCAGCCCGAACGGGTCGAGCCGGGCCAGCCGGTCCGCGTCGGTGAGCGTGTACGCGGTGTTGGCGTCGACCTGCAGCAGCACCTCGTCGCCGAAGCGCTCGCGGACCGCGCGGACCGGCTCGACGTCCCAGCCCGGCTCGATCTTGAGCTTGATCCGCAGGTAGCCCGCCTCCAGGTAGCCGGCGACGGCGTCGAGCAGCTCCGGGATGGAGTTCATGATCCCGACCGACACGCCGGCCGGGACGCGGTCCTTCACCGCGCCCAGGAACGCCCCCAGCGGCAGGCCCGCCGCCCGCAGGTGCGCGTCGAGCACGGCCGTCTGCACCGCCGCCTTGGCCATCGGATGGCCCTTGAGCGGTTCGAAGAGCGGTTCCAGCTGGTACGCGTGGCCCTCGAAGCCGCGCAGCAGCGGCACGAGGTACCGCTTGATGAACGCCTCCGCCCCGTCGACGTACTCCGGCGAGTAGAGCGGCCCGGACAGCGCGACGCACTCGCCCCAGCCCTCGGCGTCGGCGGTGACCGCCCGCACGAGCAGCACGTCGCGCTCGTGCTCGGTCCCGAACGAGGTGCGGAACGGCGACACCAGCGGCATCGCGATCCGCCTGAGCTCGATGCCCTGCAACTTCCTGCTCACTGCGCGCGCTCCAGAAGGTAGTGCCCGTCACGGGTCATGCCGGTGATGCGGTATCCGGCCGAGATGCGGCCCATCAGCGCGTCGCGTACCGCGACCCGCCAGGCCAGCGCCGCGTCCCTGTCCCCGGCGCGGAGGCGCTCCGCGTCCTCGGGAACGGCCACAGCCAGTACACCCGCGGCATCGGGAACCTCGTGGACCTTCGGGCGGCCGTCGGGTCCGCGGGAGACCAGCGGCACCGCCTCCGGCCCGTCCGCCGCGGCGGGATGCGGGCGGTCGAGGTGCCAGACGACGAGGATCCGGTCGGTGAGGTCGCCGCTGTTGATGCCGTCGGTCATCGGCCCGTAGAACTCGGGCAGGTATTCCACCGCCTCCGCACCCAGCTTCTGCAGGTTGAAGTAGGCGTTGCGCAGGATCAGCGGGTCGTAGGTCCAGTGCACCTCGGTGATCCCGCGGTCCAGGGTCCAGGCCCGCTGGTGCAGCTTGAGCGCGTGGCCGACGCCCTTGCCGTGCCCGTCGCGCTCGACCCCGGCCAGGTGCGAGTGCAGGTGCCAGCGCTCGCCGTGCCGGCCGAAGAACCCGACGGACGCACCGACCAGCGCGGCACCCCGGTACGCCCCGGCCACGTAGTTGCCCGAGTGCACGTAGGTGCGCAGCATCGACGACGAGGCGATCTCGGCCGGGTGCCCGGCCCGCCAGACCCGCTGCAGCAGCGCCGAGCACTCGGCCAGCTCGTCGGCGGTGGTCAGCTCGACGACCTTGGCCCCGATGCGGTCGGCGGCGGCCCCGGCCTCGATCCAGGCATTGGTCCCGGCGTCGGTCACTCGGCCCGCCCGATGGTGGCCGCGAGCGTGCTGACCAGCGCGGCCCGGTCCGGCAGGCTGGACAGCGCGATCCACTCCCCCTCGGCGTGGGCGTTGCCGCCGATCGCGCCGAGCCCGTCGAGGGTCCGCACGCCGATGCCGGCCGTGAGGTTGCCGTCGGAGCCGCCGCCGACCGCCTCGCCGATCGCGGACTGCCCGGTCAGGCTCGCCGTGAGCCGCTGGGCCAGCGCGAACAGCTCACTGGCGGCGGTCTCGGGCATCGCCGGGCGGGCCGGGCCGCGCTCGATGTCGAGCTGCGCGCCGGGCAGCACCGGCTCCAGCCCGCGCAGGGCGGCGTCGACCCGGACCAGCTCGTCGGGGTCGAAGGAGCGCACGTCGACGCTGACCCGGGCGGCGGCGGGGACGGTGTTGCTGGTGGTGCCGGCGACGGCGTCGGTCGGGGTGACGGTGGTGCCGCGCTCGGGGTCGTTGAGCGCCACGATGCGCAGGATCTGGTGCGACAGCTCCACGCCCGCGTTGATGCCCAGGTGCGGGGCGTTGCCGGCGTGGGCGGCGCGGCCGGTGACCCGTACCGAATAATGCGCGATGCCCTTGCGCGCCACCTTCAGCCGCCCCTGCGAGCTGCCCTCCAGCACCAGCGCGCCCGCCGCGCCGCGGGCCGTGTCCTGGATCAGCTCGGTCGACGTCGGCGAGCCGATCTCCTCGTCCGCGTTGACCAGCACGGCCACGCCGTCGAGGTCCTGGCAGGCGGCGAGGGCGTGGAACAGGATGACCAGGCCGCCCTTCATGTCGACCACGCCGGGGCCGGTCGCCCGGTCGCCGTCGACGCTGAACGGCCAGCGGGCCAGGGTGCCGCGCGGCCAGACGGTGTCGTGGTGGCCGATGAGCACGACCCGGGTCGGCCCGCCCCCGAAGCGCCAGCGCAGGTGCGGCCGGTCGGCGACCACGACCCGCTCCGGCTTGGCGCCCAGCAGCCGGGCACCGAGGGCGGACACCACGTCGGCCGAGCGGGCCAGGGCCTCCGGGTCCGACGACGGGGACTCGACTTCGATGAGTTCGGCCAGATCGTCTCGCATCCGCGGGGCGGTGGCCGACAGTTCCGCCCGTAAGGTGTCCAGCGCCGTCATCCCCTCACGTTAGCGGGTGTCCCCTCCGGGAGTTTGGCGCGCACCGTGGCCGCCTGGGCCGGATCGAGCTCGTCGAGGATGGCCAGGCTGTGCCGCCAGGCGTCGGCCGCCGCGGCCGGGTCGCCGAGGTCGGCGTGGGCGTCGCCGAGGTGACTGAGCACGCACGCCTGCCCGGAGCGGTCGCCGAGCTCCCGATAGGCCCGCAGCGCATGGCCGTAGCACGCGACGGCCTGCCGCGGGTCGCCGAGCCGGTGATGGGCATAGCCGACGGCGTCCCACGTGCCGGCCTCGCCGTGCCGGTCGCCGACCTCCCGGTTCTCCACAAGAGCATCACGACAAAGACCCAAGGCTCGCTCGTACTGCCCGAGCTGACCCAGAATCCAGCCGTTCGCGTTCAGCGCGCGGGCCCGCCACAGCTTGTCGCCGAGGCGCTCGAACAGTTCGAGGGCCTGCTCGCTGTGCCGCAGCGCGTCGCGGTACTCCCGTTGCGCGTGTTGCAGCCAGCCCAGGTGGTAGTGCGCGCGGGCCAGCCCCGGGGCGTCGTCGAGCTGCTCGAACAGGCACAGGGCGGTCCAGAGGTACTGGTGGGCCTCGTCGAACCGGCCGATGCGGGCGTAGACCTGGCCCAGCTCGCACGAGGCGGCGCCCTGGCCGGGCCGGTCGCCGAGCCGGCGCAGGGCCTCCAGCGCCGCCTCCTGGGTGGCGATCAGCTCCTGCCACTGCCCGTGCCAGTCCAGGTACGTCGCCATCGCCGCCGCCAGCCGCCACGTGTGCTCGTCCAGCCCGAGCTCGGCGGCGAGGCGGACCGCGGCCAGCAGCGCGCGGTGCTCGTCGGCGAACCACGCCTGGGCCTGCTCCCGCGGCGGGGCCGGCACCGCGATCGCCGGGTGCCGGGCGGCCCGCGGCGCCGGGTCCCGGGCCGGGTCGAGCCGCTGGGCCGCGGCCTGCGCGGCGGCCAGGTAGTGCTCCAGGAGGCGGTGCACGGCGGCGGCCCGCTCCGCGTCGGGGTCGGCGGTCTCGGCGAGCTCCCGGGCGTACGCGCGCAGCAGGTCGTGGAAGGTGTACCGGCCGGGCCGCTGCTCCACCACGAGCCCCGCCCGGTCCAGCTCGGCCAGGGCGGTCCGCGCGGCCGCGAGGGGCACCCCGGCCAGGCTCGCCACCGCGTCGATGCCCAGGTCCGGTCCGGGGCCGAGGCTCATCCGGCGCAGCACCGCGGCCGCGGCCGGGCTCAGCGCGCGGTACGACCAGGAGAACACCGCCCGCACGTCCGAGGCCGGGTCGGCGCCGGCGATCGCGTCGAGGGCCGAGCGGCGCGCGCCCAGCTCGTCGGCGAGCGCGGACAGCGGCAGCTCCGGACGAGTCGCGGCGCGGCCGGCCACGACCGCGAGGGCGAGCGGCAGCCGGGCGCAGCGCTCGACGATCCGCTCCACCGCCGCCGGCTCGGCCGCCACCCGCCGCGCCCCCAGCCGGCTCTCCAGAAGGTCCCGCGCCTCGCCGTCGGTGAGCAGATCCACCGGTACCGGCACCGCCCCCTCGATCGCCACCAGCGACGTGAGCGGGTCGCGGCTGGTGACCACGACCAGGCACCCGGGCGCGGCCGGCAGCAGCGGCCGGACCTGCTCGGCGTCGCGCGCGTTGTCGAGCAGGATCAGCACCCGCCGGCCGGCGAGCTGGCTGCGCAGCAGGGCGGAGAGCCCGGCGAGGTCGGCCGGGACGCGCTCGGCCGGCACGCCCAGCGCGTCGAGGAAGCCGCGCACCGCGTCGGCGGGCGGCATCGGGGTGGCGGCCGGGTCGAAGCCGCGCAGGTTCACGTAGAGCTGGCCGTCCGGGAAGCGGCCGGCGACGCGATGGGCCCAGTGCACGGCGAGCGCGGATTTGCCGACGCCGGCGGTACCGGACACGACGGCCACGAACACCGCCGCCCCCGGCGGGGCCCACCCGGCCGGCAGCAGCGCGTCGAGCCGGGCCAGCTGCCCGTCCCGCCCCGCGAACGTGCGCACGGCGAGCGGGATCTGGGCGGGCCGGGTCGGCGACGCCTCGGCGACCGTCACCGGGGCCGGGGCGGGCGGCGGGTCGAGCGCCTCGTCCTGGCGCAGCATGGCCGACTCCAGCTCGCGCAGGGCCGGGCCCGGTTCGATGCCGAGATCGTCGCGCAGGGTGCGGCGCAGGCGCTGGAAGGCGCTGAGCGCGTCGGCCTGGCGGCCCATGCGGTACAGCGCGAGCATCAACTGCCCGTGCAACTGCTCGTCGAACGGGTGCTCGCGGGTCAGCTGCTCCAGTTCGGGCAGCAGCTGCGCGTGCTGGCCGAGGCCGAGCCGGGCCGCCAGCAGCGCCCGCTTGCCCTGCAGCCACAGCTGCCCGAGCCGCTCGGCCTGCTCCTCCAGCCAGGTCACGCCGGTCGCGTCGGCCATCGGCTGGCCGCGCCACAGGTCCAGGGCGCGCTGCAGCTCGCGGGCCCGGCCGGCGGCGTCGCCGTCGCGCAGCCCGGCGCTGATGAGCCGCTCGGCGACGGCCACGTCGGTGCCGTCGGGGCCCACGTCGAGCAGGTACCCGGGCGGGCGCGAGCGCACCGCCGCCTTGTCCGACAGCGTGCGCCGCAGGTACGAGAGGTGACTCTGCAGGGCGTTGACGGCGTTCGGCGGGGCGGCGCCGTCCCAGACGAGCTCGACCAGGCGCCCGGTGCTGACCACGTCGCCGGCGTGCAGGCCGAGGATCGCGAGCACCGCCTTGCGGCGCAGGCCCATGACCGGCCGGGGTTCGCCGCCGACCAGTACGTCGATCGGTCCGAGTAGCCGAACCCGCACGCCGAAACTGTACACCGGGCAAGGTTGTGGCCGGCGTCTATCTTGAAGGCATGGCGCAGCAGGCGAAATACGACCGGCGGGAGCAGTACGAGCAGATCTCCTCGGGGCTGCTGCCGGGCGAGACCATCATCGCCGTCTATGACGCGGTGGGGGTCGGCACCGGCTTCATCGGCCTCACCGACAAGCGGGTGATCATGCAGGACCGCTCGTTCGTCGGCAAGCGGGTGGCGATCACGTCGATCCCGTACGGGAAGGTGACCGCGGTCTCCGTCGTGAGCAACAAGTCATGGGCGGGCAGCTTCTTCAGCAGCGGTACCATCGCCGTGCACGTCGGCACGCACACGTACGAAGTGGACGTTCGCGGCGTCGAGAAGACCCAGCACATCCACAACGTGATCCTGCATTACGCCGCCCGATAGCCTTCTCCCTTCGGAGGTTTCGTTGCCGATCCTGTTTCGCAAGGCCATGCGCATCGGCCCGCTGGTGCTGAACTTCACGCCCAAGGGCTTCTCGTCGTGGAGCATCAAGATCGGGAAGTGGTCGTGGAACTCGCGCACCCGCGCGCACCGCTACGACCTGCCGGGTCCGTTCTCCTGGCGCAGCAAGGGCAAGCGCTCGTAGTTCTCTTGCGAGAGGCGGCCGTTCCCGTTGGGGGCGGCCGCTTTTTTTACGGCTGAGCCGGTACCGCCGCGATGTGCACCGACACGACGGGCAGCGCGCGCGGGTCGACGCTCCACTCGGCCGCGGTGCGGAACACGTCCTGCTCGTCGATGAGCGCGTCCTCGTCGGACATGCTGACGTCCGCGCCGTAGGCCCGCGCCCAGCGGTGCATCACGAGACTGCGATCGGTCGCGAAGTACTGCACCTCGGCCCCGAGCCGCATCGACAGCGCCGCGATGCCGTTCCAGCGGAACAGCCACTTCCCCGCGACGAGACACCACTTGTCCACGACCGCGACCACCACCCGGTCGTCCGTGAAGTGCGCCAGATCCAGCCCGGTGCGCGGCTCCACCACGCCCAGATCGCGCAGCCCGAGGGCCTCCATCACCAGCTCGGGCTCGGCCGCCACGGCCAGCCACGCCATCTTCGGCCCGAAGCCCGTCGTCGCCACGCTCACAACATAGCGCTTGACACCTGGCTTCGTCGGTTGCATGGTTAGTTACATGACTAACGAACCAACGAACCAAGGCGTCTGACGTGGACGAGGGTCGGCCGATCTTTCTCCAGATCGCGGAGCAGATCGAGAACTCGGTCATCGACGGCAGCCTGGCCGAGGAGGCCCAGGTGCCCTCGACGAACGAGCTGGCCGCCTTCCACCGGATCAACCCGGCCACCGCCGCCAAGGGCGTCAACCAGCTCGTCGACGACGGAATCCTCTACAAGAAGCGAGGCATCGGCATGTTCGTCTCCCCCGGCGCACAGGCCAAGCTCCGGCAGCGCCGGCGCGACCAGTTCGCCGAGCAGTACCTGCGGCCGCTGCTCGCCGAGGCGGCCAAGCTCGGCATCGACGGCACCGAGCTCACGACGATGATCGAGCAGCACCTGGTGAAGGAGCGGCAGCGATGACCAGCACGATCGTGCGCGCCGAGGGACTGACCAAGCGCTACCGCGGCGGCGTCACGGCCCTGGACGGGGTCGGCTTCGAGCTGCGGCGGGGCGGCATCTACGGCCTCCTGGGCCGCAACGGCGCCGGCAAGACCACCCTCATGCAGGTCATGACCGGCCAGCAGCTCGCCACGTCGGGCACGGTCGAGGTCTTCGGCGCCAACCCCTTCGAAAACGCCAAGGTCATGCGCGAGATCGCGTTCGTCAAGGAGAGCCAGCGGTACCCCGACAACTTCCGCGTCCGCGACGCCCTCCACGCCGGCCGCCTGCTGTTCCCGTACTGGGACGAGGCCTTCGCCCGCTCGCTGGTCCACGACTTCGCCCTGCCGGAGCGCCGCACCGTCAAGAAGCTGTCCCGGGGCCAGCTCTCGGCCCTCGGCGTCACCCTGGGCCTGGCCTCCCGCGCGCCCCTCACCTTCTTCGACGAGCCCTACCTGGGCCTGGACGCGGTGGCCCGGCAGCTCTTCTACGACCGCCTGCTGGCCGACTACGCCGAGTTCCCCCGCACGGTCGTGCTGTCGACGCACCTCATCGACGAGGTGAGCGATTTGATCGAACACGTCCTGCTCATCGAGCGCGGCCGCCTGGTCCTCGACGAGAGCGCCGACTCCCTGCGCGGCCAGGTCCTCACGCTCACCGGCCCGGCAACGGCGGTGGACGCCCTGACGGCCAACGCGGACGAACTCCACCGCGAGCGCCTGGGCCCCCTGACCCGAGCCACGATCCGCGGCACGGTAACCCCCGGCGACGCCCGCGCCGCCGGCGTCGACCTCCAGCCGGTCTCCCTGCAGCAGCTGGTCGTCCGCATCACCTCGGACATCACCTCGAAGGAGCCCGTGTCGTGAACCGCATCGCCTCGATCGCGCGCCTGCAGCTGATGGGCCGCATGGACGCCCTGCTGTGGCCGGTCGCCGTCCTCGGCATCGCCTTCGCGGTCAACGTCCTGGTCTTCGCCAACCTCCCGCACGACGCCCTGGAGACCGACCCGATCAGCGGCGCCCTCTCCAGCATCTACATCACGTCCCTGGCCTTCGGCGCCGTCGCCGTGAACCAGCACTTCCCCTTCGCCCTGGGCCTGAGCGTCACCCGCCGCGAGTTCACCCTGGGCCTGGCGCTGTTCGGCCTCGTCCAGGTCGTCGCCTACGCGTTGCTCCTGGTGATCCTCCAGAACATCGAGGACGCCACGAACGGCTGGGGCCTGCGCCTGCGCTTCTTCGGCCTGGGCTTCATCGACGACCAGCCGCTGCCCGCCCAGTTCGCCATCTACGCCGTCCCGATGCTGACGATGACCCTGCTCGGCACCACGGCGGGCGCGCTGTACATGCGCTGGCGAGCCACCGGCCTGCTGACCGCCCTCACCGTCCTGCTGCTCCTCCTGGGCGGCGCCGCGGCCCTGATCGGCCGCCTGGACGCCTGGGGCTCGGTGATTCGGGTGCTGCAGTACCCGAGCCTGCTCTCCTGGACGGCGGTCTGGCCGCTGGCCCTGATCGCCATCCTGGGCACCAGCTCCTGGCTGTCCCTGCGCCGCGCCACCCCCTGACAGCGCTCCCGAAGCTGCGTCGCCATCGCGAAGGCGGCGCAGCTTTTCGGCATGCCGCTGAGCAAGCCCCCAGTCGCGATGCCTTTTGTGCTCCCGCCGGAATTCCTCCGTGCTGGCGCAGTAATTCCGACGTCTCGTGGTGTCTCGCACAGCGGTCAATTCCCGGCAGCCCCCAACGGTCTGGACCACCTCCCCGCAAGCAGCGTCGGGCGGGTCCACTTAACCCCTGTGGGCCGCCGACAGGCGGGCCGAACCATCGGCCGAGTGCACTGCTGCGGTGCCCATCGGTCCGGCGCGGGGTTTTCCACCCGCCCGATGGTCACTCCCGGAGACGACTTTGGTCACCGTTCGGTGGTCCAGGAGAAAATTTCCAACAAAAAGAGAAGCTCACGGCACCAGAATGAGTTTTCCGGTTGTGTGTCCGGCCTCGCCGAGCTCATGAGCGGCCGACGCCTCGGCCAATGGAAAAACGCGATCCACCAGCACTCGTAATTCGCCTTCCAGGGCGTGCGCCGACAGCACGTCGAGCCCCGCGCGGTCGGGCTCCACCATCATCAGGACGCCCTCCACGTCGGTTACCGCCTGGAGGTCCTCGAGGTTCAGGGCCACGATCAGGCCCTCCGGTCGCAGGCACGCGGCCAGCTCCGGAATCTGGCCCGCGACCGTGGCGATGGCCACGTCGATGTCCTTGAGCGCCGAATAGTTCTCGGTGTGATGGTCCAGCACCTCGTCCGCGCCCAGGGAGCGGACCAGGTCGTGCTTGGCAGCGGACGCCGTACCGATGACGTGAGCCCCTCGAAGTTTCGCCAGTTGCACCGCGAGATGGCCCACCCCGCCCGCCGCCGCCGGGATCAGCACCCGATGGCCCGGCAGCACCGCCGCCGTTTCCACCAGGGCCTGCAGCGCCGTGAGGCCGGCCAGGGAGAGGCCCGCCGCCTCCTCGAAGGACAGGGTCGGCGGCTTGCTCGTGAAGTGGCGGGCCGGGCCGGTCACGTACTCCGCATACGCCGCACCCTCGCGCGGGAACCAAGGGATGCCGAGCACCTCGTCGCCCACGGCGAACCTGGTCACGCCCAGGCCCGTTGCGGCCACCACGCCCGACAGTTCCCAGCCGACCGTGAACGGCGGCGCGCCCAGGAAGCCGCCCGTCGCACGCGTCTTCCAGTCGGCCGGGTTCACGCCGATCGCGCGGGTCTCGACCAGGATCTCGGTCGGGCCGGGGACAGGCGCGTCCGACGAAACCAGCCGCAGCGCCTCAGGGCCGCCCAGAAACTCCTGCGTGATCTTCCGCATGCCCGAATTGTCCCAAAAGCAACGCGGGCATGCGGAAGGAATCAGTCGCGCGGGATGACCTGCTCGCCGGACCAGTCGCGCCAGCGGTCCAGCTTGTCGGCGGCCACCGCCAGCTGGTCGGCGACCGGGCCGGGGCCCGTCGAGCCCGGTGTGATGCGGGCGGCCAGGGCGCCGTGGACGGAGAAGACCTCGCGTACCGCGGGGGTCAGGTGCTCGCTCACCGCGGCCAGATCCGCATCCGACACCTCGTCGAGGCCGATGTCGCGGGCCGCGCAGATGACGACCAGCTTGCCGGTGATCTCGTGGGCGTCGCGGAAGGCCACGCCCTGGCGGACCAGCCACTCCGCGACCTCGGTGGCCAGGGTGTAGCCGACCGGGGCCTGCTCGGCCAGGCGGTCCACGCGGACCGTCATCGTGGAGATCATGCCGGCCAGGGCGGGCAGGACCAGTTCCAGCGTGTCGACCGCGTCGAAGACGGGCTCCTTGTCCTCCTGCAGGTCCCGGTCGTACGCGAGGGCCAGGCCCTTCAGCATGGTCAGCACGCCCGTCAGGTGGCCGACCAGGCGGCCGGACTTGCCTCGGGCCAGCTCGGCGATGTCCGGGTTCTTCTTCTGCGGCATGATCGACGAGCCGGTGGCGAAGGCGTCGTCGAGCTGGACCCAGCCGAAGTTGGGGGTCGTCCAGAGGACCACCTCCTCGCCGAGGCGGGAGAGGTGCACGCCGGTCAGGGCCGCGACGAAGAGGAACTCCGCCACGAAGTCGCGGTCGGCCACGGCGTCGATGGAGTTCGGGGCGGCGTGGTCGAAGCCGAGTTCCTTGGCCACCTGGGCCGGGTCCAGCGGCAGGGACGAGCCGGCCAGGGCGCCGGCGCCGAGGGGGCTGACCGAGGCGCGGCGGTCCCAGTCGCGCAGCCGGTCGAGGTCGCGCAGGAGGGCCTGGACGTGGGCCAGCAGCTGGTGGCCGAACGAGATCGGCTGGGCCGGCTGCAGGTGGGTGAAGCCGGGGGCGGGCGTGTCGACGTGCCGGCCGGCCTGTTCCATGAGGGCGTCGGCGAGCTCGACGATCCGGGCGGCCACGCCGCGCGCGTGGTCGCGCAGGTACAGCCGCAGGTCCGTCGCCACCTGGTCGTTGCGCGAGCGGCCGGCGCGCAGCTTGCCGCCGAGGGCGCCGAGGCGCTCCAGCAGGCCGCGCTCCAGGGCGGTGTGCACGTCCTCGTCGTCGACCGTCGGGCGGAAGTCGCCGGCGGCGCAGGCGGACTCCAGGTCGTCGAGGGCGGCGAGCATCCGGCCGAGCTCGTCGGCGTCCAGCAGCCCGGCGCGGGCCAGCACGCGGGCGTGGGCCCGGGAGCCGGCGAGGTCGTACGGGGCGAGGCGCCAGTCGAACTGCACGCTCACGGACAGGCGCGCCAGGGCCTCCGCGGGGCCACCGGCGAAGCGCCCGCCCCACAGGCGGGTAGGAGTTTCAGAAGACACGCGAACGATCCTTCCACAACAACAGAATCAGCCGAGCTGCGCCCATTCGCTGAGCTTGGCGGCGAGCACCTCGCCGGCGGCCGAGGGGTCCGGCGCCTGGCGGGCGACGACGAGGATGGTGTCGTCCCCGGCGATGGTGCCCACGATGTCGGGCAGGCCGGTGCGATCGATCGCGCTGGCCAGGAACTGCGCCGCCCCGGGCGGGGTGCGCAGGACCACGAGGTTGCCGGAGCAGTCGACCCCGGTGAGCAGCTCCCGCAGCAGCCGGATGAGCCGCGACGGCGCCTCCTCGGCCGGGCGCAGCGCGCGCTCGCCGTCCTCGGGGATGAGGTACGCGCCGCGCACCTTCACCGCCCGCAGCTCCTCCAGGTCCCGCGACAGCGTCGCCTGCGTCACCTGGAACCCGTCGGAGGCCAGCCGCTCGGCCAGCTCGGTCTGCGAGTGCACGGCCGAACCGCGGATGAGCGACGCGATCCGGTCGAGCCGGGCCGCCTTCGTGGTCGGGGCGCTCATCGTCGACCGCTCATCGTCGATCCAAGAGGAACGCCAGCAGCGCCTTCTGGGCGTGCAGGCGGTTCTCCGCCTCGTCCCAGATCGCCGACTGCGGTCCGTCCATGACCTCCGAGGTGATCTCGTCGCCGCGGTGGGCCGGCAGGCAGTGCAGCACGATGGCGCCCGGATTCGCGCTCTCGAGCAAAGTGCCGTTGATCTGGTACGGCCTGAAAGGCGTCAGTCGATCCAGCCCGTCGGTCTCCTGGCCCATCGACGTCCACGTGTCGGTCACGATCACGTCCGCGTCCTTGGCCGCCTCGGCCGGGCCGGTCCCCACGTCGACCACGCCCCGCGCGCGGGCATCGGCGATCACGGCCGGGTCGGGCTCGAAGCCGGCCGGCCCGCAGAGCCGCACCTGCATGCCGGCGAGGGTCCCCGCCAGCGCGTAGGAGTGCGCCATGTTGTTCGCGGTGTCCCCGAAGTACGAGAGGATCAGTCCCTCGGTCTTGCCGAACCGCTCGCGCACGGTCTGCAGGTCGGCCAGCAGCTGGCAGGGGTGGAACCCGTCGGTCAGCGCGTTGACGACGGGCACGGTGGCCCCGGCCGCGAGCTCGCCGAGCCGGGCGTCGGAGTCGGAGCGGATCACGATCGCGTCGACGTAGCGGGACAGCACGCGAGCCGCGTCGCCGATCGTCTCGCCGCGGCCGAAGTGGGTGGTGGTCGAGTCGATGATGAGCGGGGTGCCGCCGAGCTGGGCGATCCCGACCTCGAACGAGACCCGGGTGCGCAGCGACGGCTTCTCGAAGATGACCGCGACCGACCTGCCGGCCAGTGGCTTGAAGCCGGTGCGGTCGGCCTTCATCGCCGCCGCGAGCTCCAGCACCTCGGCCTGCTCGGCCGCGGACAGGTCGTCGTCACGGAGGAAGTGCCGGGGGAAATGCCGGACGCTCATGACGCCTGCACCGCGTCGAGCGCCGGGCCGAGGGCGGCCACGAACGCGTCGGCCTGCTCGTCGGTGAGGATCAGCGGCGGGGCGATGCGCAGCACGTCGGGCTGGGCCGCCTGGGCCAGGAAGCCGCTGTCGCGCAGCACGCCGGCGACCGCGCCGGCCGCCGGTCCGTTGAGCACGATGCCGAGCAGCAGGCCCGCGCCGCGCACGTGGTTGACGAGCGGGTGCCCGAGCGCCTCGACGCCGCGGCGGATCCGCTCGCCGAGCCGCTTGGTCGCGCCCAGCAGGTCCTCGGCCTCGATGGTGTCGAGCACGGCCAGGGCGGCCGCGCAGCAGACCGGGTTGCCGCCGAACGTGGAGGCGTGCTGGCCGGGGCCGAGCAGGGTGGCGGCGTCGTCGAAGGCCATCATGGCGCCGAGCGGCAGGCCGCCGCCGAGGCCCTTGGCGAGCGTGACGACGTCGGGGCGCACGCCCTCGGCCTGGTGGGCGAACCAGTACCCGGTGCGGCCGATGCCCGTCTGCACCTCGTCGAGGGCGAGCAGGGCGCCGTGCGCCGTGGTCAGTTCGCGGGCGGCGGTGAGGTAGCCGGCGGGCGGTACCACCACACCCGACTCGCCCTGGATCGGCTCCAGCAGCACCATGGCGGTCGCGTCGTCCACGGCGGCGGCGAGCGCGTCCACGTCGCCGTAGGGCACGTGCACGACCTCGCCGGGCAGCGGCAGGAACGGCTGCTGCTTGGCCGGCTGCCCGGTCAGCGCCAGGGCGCCCATGGTGCGGCCGTGGAAGCCGGCCTCGGCCGCGACGATCTTCGTGCGGCCGGTGCGCCGGGACAGCTTGAACGCGGCCTCGTTGGCCTCGGCGCCGGAGTTGCCGAAGAACACCGCGCCGGGGCGGCCGGCCAGGCCCAGCAGGCGCTCGGCCAGGGCGACCACCGGCGGGGACGCGTAGAGGTTGGAGACGTGGCCCAGGGTGGAGATCTGCCCGGTGACCGCGGCGACGACGGCCGGGTGGCCGTGGCCGAGCAGGTTCACCGCGATGCCGCCGAGGAAGTCCACATAGGAGCGTCCGGCCTCGTCCACCACGACCGCGCCCTTGCCGCTGACCAGACCCAGCGCCGGGGGGCCGTACGTGTTCATCACTGACGCCTCGTACCGCGAGGTCAACGACCCGGTCATTCCGCCACCACCATCGTCCCGAATCCCTCCGACGTGAACACTTCCAGCAGCAGCGAGTGCGGCACCCGCCCGTCGACGACGTGCGCGGCCGGCACCCCGCCCTTGACCGCCCGCAGGCAGGCCTCCATCTTCGGCACCATCCCCGATTCGAGGGTGGGCAGCAGCTCCGCGAGCTCGTCGGCGGTCAGCTGCGAGATGAGCGACGACGGGTCGGGGTAGTTGCGGTACAGGCCCTCGACATCGGTGAGGACCACGAGCTTGCGCGCCCGCAGCGCGACGGCGAGGGCGCCGGCCGCGGTGTCGGCGTTGAGGTTGTGCAGCACCCCGTCGGCGTCCGGGGCGACCGTGGACACGACCGGGATGCGCCCGGCCGCGATCAGGTCGGCCACCGCCGAGATGTCGACCTTCTCGACGTCGCCGACCTGGCCGATGTCGACCGGCGCGCCGTCGATGATGGCGGGCCGGCGCACGGCGGTGAACAGCCCGGCGTCCTCGCCCGACATGCCGACCGCGTGCGGGCCGTGCTCGTTGATGAGCCCGACGAGCTCCCGGCCGACCTGGCCGACGAGCACCATCCGCACCACGTCGGCGGTCTCCGCGGTGGTGACCCGCAGGCCGCCCTTGAACTCGCTGGCGATGCCGAGCCGGTTGAGCATGGCCGAGATCTGCGGGCCGCCGCCGTGCACCACGACCGGCTTGATGCCGACGTGGCGCAGGAACACCATGTCCGCCGCGAACGCGCGCTTGAGCTCGTTGTCGACCATCGCGTTGCCGCCGTACTTCACGACCACCGTCGAGCCGGAGAACCGCTCGAGCCAGGGCAGCGCCTCGATGAGGGTGTTCGCCTTGCCGAGGGCGATGCCGAGGTCGCGGCCGTTGATCCGGCCGTTCACGAGGAGTACGCCGAGTTCTCGTGGACGTACCCCATGGAGAGGTCGTTCGTCCAGATCGTCGCGGTCTCCTCGCCGGCGTGCAGGTTCACGGTGACGCTCACCGCGCGGGCGCTCAGGTCCACCTTGGACCGGTCCTCGCCGGCCGCGCCGCCCTTGCAGATCCACACGCCGTTGATGGCCACGTCGACCTCGTCGGGCTCGAAGGCCGCGGCGGTGGTGCCGATCGCGGCCAGGATGCGGCCCCAGTTGGGGTCGTTGCCGAAGAACGCGGTCTTCACCAGGTTGTTGCGGGCGATGGACCGGCCCACCTCGACCGCGTCGGCGGCGGAGGCGGCCCCGGTGACCGCGATCGCGATCTCCTTGGTGGCGCCCTCGGCGTCGGCGATCAGCTTGCGGGCCAGCTCGGCGCAGACCGCGGTGACCGCCTCGGCCAGCTCGTGCGGGGTCGGCTCGATCCCGGACGCGCCGCTGGCCATGAGCAGCACGGTGTCGTTGGTCGACATGCAGCCGTCCGAGTCGATCCGGTCGAAGGTGACCTCGGTGGCCAGCCGCAGCGCGGTGTCCAGGGCGGTCGCGTCGGCCACGGCGTCGGTGGTGAGCACCACGAGCATGGTGGCCAGGCCGGGCGCGAGCATGCCGGCCCCCTTGGCCATCCCGCCGACGGTGAAGCCCTGTCCACTGTGGACCGCGGTCTTGGCCACGGTGTCGGTGGTCATGATGGCCTGCGCCGCCTCCGGCCCGCCCTCGCGGGACAGCGCGCGGGCGGCCGCGTCCACGCCGGAGAGCAGCTTCGGCATGGGCAGGCGCTCGCCGATCAGGCCGGTGGAGCAGACCGCGACGTCGCCCGCGCCGACCGGGAAGCGGGAGGCCCGCCCGGACAGCACGGCGGCGGTGTGCTCGGCGGTGGCGTGGGTGTCCTGGAACCCCGCCGGGCCGGTGCAGGCGTTGGCCCCGCCGGAGTTGAGGATCACGGCCCGCACGATGCCGGCCTTGAGGACCTGCTGACTCCACAGTACCGGCGCGGCCTTGATCCGGTTGCCGGTGAACACGGCGGCGGCGGTGGTGTCGGGCCCGTCGTTGACGACCAGCGCCACGTCCAGCGCGCCCGCGGCGGCCTTGATGCCGGCCGCGACCCCGGACGCCCGGAACCCCTTCGGTGCGGTGACGCTCACGGCGCGATCCCGTCGACGGCAAGACCGGCGGTCTCGGGCAGGCCCAGCATGATGTTCGCGTTCTGCACGGCCTGACCGGCGGCGCCCTTCACCAGGTTGTCGCTGGCCGAGACGACCACGATCCGGCCGCTGTCGACGTCGACGGTGGCCTGCAGGTGCACCGAGTTGGAGCCGAACGTGGCCCCGGTCTGCGGCCACTGCCCCTCCGCCAGCACGTGCACGAACGGCTCGTCGGCGTACGCGGCGGCGAGCACCTCGCGCGGATCGGCCTGCCGCGCGAACCGCGCGGTGACGGTCGCGAGAATGCCCCGCGGCATCGGCGCCAGCAGCGGGGTCATCGACAGCGTGCGCGCCCCGCTCGCCTGCTTGATCTCGGCGACGTGCTGGTGGGCGCCGACCTTGTACGGCGTCATCGACCCCATCACCTCGGAGGCGAGCAGGTGCTGCTTGGCCGAGCGGCCCGCGCCGGAGGTGCCGGAGGCGGCGACCACCACGACGTCCTCCGGATCGGCGACCCCGGCCGCGATGAGCGGGGCCAGCGCCAGGATCGTGGTGACCGCGTAGCACCCGGTGTTGGCCACCCGCGCCGAGCCGGCGATCAGCTCGCGCTGACCCGGCAGCTCGGGCAGGCCGTAGGTCCAGGTGCCGGCGTGGCGGCCCGGGTAGTACTTCGCCCAGTCCGCCGCGTCCTCGAGCCGGAAGTCGGCGCCGAGGTCGACCACCTTGACCGCCTCGGGCAGCTGGGCGGCGACGGCGGCCGACTCGCCGTGCGGCAGGGCGAGGAAGACCAGGTCGGCGTCGGCGAGCGAGGCGGCCTCGGTCTTGGCGAGCACCACGTCGCGGAAGGATCGCACGTGCGGGTGAACGGCCCCGATGGTCGATCCGGCCTGCGCGAACCCGGTGGCGGCGGCGAGCTCCAGGTGCGGATGCCCGGCGATGAGCCGCAACAGCTCACCGCCGGCATACCCCGAGGCCCCCGCGACGGCGACACGTATTCCCATACGGTCGACTGTATCTCTATGCAGGCGCCTGTTTCAAGGTGGTTACTCAGGCGCCCTTGATGCTCAGGTCGTCGAGCACGAACGAGGTGGCCAGCTTGCTGCCCTCGACCCCGGTGAACGTGACCTTCACGGAGCCGGTGCCGCTCACGGTCAGCGACTTCTGCTGGTACCCGCCGGTGGCGTTCACATTCGAGTACGTGGCGAGGGTGGTCGACCCGGCCGTCACCGTGAGCTTGTCATACGCCGTGGTGCCGGTCTCGGCCGTGTCGATCAAGAGCCAGAAGCTCAACGTGGCCCGGGTGCAGCCGGACGGGATCGTCACGGTCTGCGACAGCGTGTCGGTGTGCGCCGAGCCATAGCCGTTCAGCCAGGCCTTCCACGACCCGGAGTGGGCCGGCTGCGACGTGTCGCTCGTCACCACGCCGGACGAAGCGGTCCAGGGGCTCGCGGAGCCGGTCTCGAAGCCGGGGTTGCCGAGCAGCTCGGAGGAGCTGCAAGTGCCACCGGGCGTGGTCGGCGGCGGGGTCGAGGAGCCGGACCCGGCCAGCCAGGCGGTGGCGTTCAAGGCGAGAGCGGCGTTGGTACCGGCAGTGTCGTTCCACCCGTCGTAGAGGGTGTTGCCGGACTGGCCGGTGCCGTCGTCGATCGGCGAGCTGTCGCCCCACACCGCGACCCGGCCCGCGCCGAACGTCGAGGTGGTGAAGAACGCGCCCGTCGTGCCGCCGGGGGTGAACCCGCTGCGGTAGACCAGGCCCTTCACCGCGGCGTTGTTCGCCGGGTGGAGCGTCTGCGTGCTGCCGTTGCGGATGATGCTGCCCCGCACCTTGCCGAACGGCCCGTTGATGACGGGGTCGGTGCTGCTGGACACGGCGACCGGGTTCTCGGTGCCGATGTTGTTGACGTCGATGCTGAAGCCGAACGGGTCGGTGTTGTCCACGCCGTTGTTGCTCAGCAGGTCGTTGGCGATGCGCACCGAGTCCCAGCCGTCGTTGTTGCGATCGCTGGCGGTGTGGTCGACGATCAGGAAGAACCCGCCGCCGGCCTGGATGAACCGCATGATCGCCGACTTCTCGGCCGCGCTGAGCGGCGAGTTGGGCTCCGGCATCACGAACTCGTCGAAGTTCTTCAGGTCGAGCGCGCCGGTCCCGCCGTAGGTGATGGTGTTCCCGGCGGGCAGCGTCTTGAGGCTGTACTGCCCGGTGCGCTGCAACGCCACGCCCCACGCCGACAGGGCGCCGGTCCAGGACGTCTCACTGGCCGGGTTGGCGTTCTGGGCCAGCGGGTCGGGCTGGGCGGTGCTGATGATCCAGTCCGCGTTCCCGGCGGTCTCGGCCTTGGTGTTGTCGAACAGGACACGGTGGACGGCGGCGGCCTGGGATGGGGCCGCGCCGGCCACGTAGGTGATGCCCGCCGTCAGCAGCGCGACGGCGAGCAGGGCTCGCTTGAGCACAACGACCTCCGATTGAAGGAATCGGAGTTAGTCTATGTACTACTCGGGGTCCAGGAACCGGGCGAGTTGTGAACGGTTGCGGACGTTCAGGCGGCGGTACAGCCGCGTCAGGTTCGCCTCGACCGCCTTGATGGACAGGAACAGCGCCCGCGCGATCTCGCGGTTCGTGGCGCCCGCCCGGACCAGTTCGACGATGCGCCGCTCGGTCTCCGACAGGCCCGCGCCGCGGCCGCCGTCGAGGCGGGCCAGGTCGGCCGCGGCCACCTCGCGCCACGGGTGGGCGTCGGCGGCGCCGTAGCGGCGGACGGCCTCGGACAGGGCGGCCCGCGCGGCGCCGCGGCGGTGGGCGCGGCGCTCCAGGCCGCCGAGCGTGTAGTACGCCCGGGCCATCTCCAGGGGGTACGGGTGGTCCGGCCACTCCTCGATCGCCCGGTGCAGGGCCTCGGCGCCCTCGCGGGCCTCGCCGGTCGCGGCGGTGAGCACCGCCCGGGCCCGGGCCAGGCCCAGGAACACGACCTGGCGGTCCAGGTGCCGGGCCCGCTGCTCGACCTCGTCCAGGACCTCGGCCGCCTCGGCGCGGGCCCCGGCGCCGACGAGCGCCTCGACGAAGTCCGCGTGCCAGGGCAGGACGCCGGGGTCGAGCCGGCCGAGGCGCTGGTCGAGCGCGTACGCCTCGCGCATCGCCTCCGCCGCCGCCACCGGGTCGCCGCGCAGCATGTGCACGAGGCCGCCGGTCGCATAGGCGAGCTTGATCCAGTCCTCGTCGCCGGCGGCGAGGCAGGCGGCCAGCCCGCGGTCGGCGTGGCTGGCGGCCGCGGTGGCCGTGCCGCCCGCGTACTCGACCAGGGCCGCCACCAGGTACCCCGGGCCGGGGGTGGTCTCGACGTCGACGTAGAGCCGCACGCAGTCCCGGCCGGCGGCGAGCGCGTCGGCGCAGCGGCCGGCCCGCCAGTAGATGCCGGCCACCGAGACGAGCACCGCCGCCAGGTCCCGGACGGTCCCCGCCCGCTCCACCGCGATCCGCAGCGCCTCGATGCGCCGGACCGCCTCCGCCGTCTCGCCCTTGAACAGGCGGCTCATCGCGGCCACCTGCCGGGCGGCGACCGTGGCCGGGGTGAGCGACAGGCCGCGGGCGAGCTTGCCGGCCCGCTCGAGGTACTCGTCCCCCTCCGTGCCCAGCAGGATGTTGCCCCGCCAGCTGAGCACCTCGACCAGGCGCTCCATGTCGCCGCAGAGCTCGGCGGCCTCCTCGGCCCGCTTGAGCTCGGCCAGCGCGGCCTCGCCGTCGCCGTCCCAGTACGCCTTGATCCCCTTGTACAGCCGCACGTGCGCGAGCAGGTCCGGAGTGTCGACCGCCTCCACGAACGCGGCGTCGAGCAGCGGGCCGGAGTTGGAGTGGTCCTCGCCGGACATCTCGACCAGCAGCAGCCGGGCGCCGACCCGGGTCCGGCGGTCGGCGGCGTCGCGCAGGGCGGCCGCGGCGTGCCGGCGGGCGTCGGTGGGCGAGCCGGCCGAGTACGCGTACTGCGCCGCGCTCAGCCGCCGCACCGCCCCCACGCCGGGCGTGTCCCGGGGGGTGCGGTCGGCCGCCAGCGCGGCGAGGTCGGCGGCCATCGCCGGGGCGCCGCGCAGCCGGGCCGCGGAGGCCGCGTCGGCGAGGCACTCGGCCAGGCCCTCGTCGGGCTCGGGGCGGGCGGCGGCCAGGTGCCGGGCCCGGTCGACCGGGTCGGTGACGGTGTCGGCGAGCCGCTCGTGGGTCTCCCGGCGGGCGGCGACCGTGGCGTCGGCGTAGACCATCTCGCGCAGCAGCGGGTGGGAGAAGCGGATGGCGCCGTCGGGCTCGACGTGCAGTACACCCGCGGCGATTCCGGCTTCGACGTGACCCTCACTGAGCCCGCAGGCTCCGAGCAGCGCCAGGCTGGGGCGCGCGGCGGAGGCGATGACCAGCAGGGCCGGCCAGTCGTCCGCGGGCAGCGTGGCCAGGCGGGCGGCGAGCAGCTCGCGGAGCCGGTCCGGCACGGGCAGCGGGTCGGTCACCGGGAAGGAGCTGCTGCCGATGGCCCGGCCCAGCTCGACGGCGTAGAGCGGGTTGCCCGCGCTCGCCTCGTAGATCCGCTGGACGTGCGCCCGGCCGGCCTCGGCGCCGAAGCGGGCGCGCAGCAGGTCGGCGACGTCGCTCTGGGGCAGCGGCGGCACGGGCAGCGTGGTGCTCGGCGGCGGGCACAGGTCGAGCCGGGTCGGGGCGCCGCCGTCGGGCACCCGCTCGGCCGCCAGGACCTTGACCGGGACCTCGCCGAGGCGGCGGGACACGAACCGGAGCACGCCGGCGCTGGGCTCGTCGATCCACTGCACGTCGTCGAGGATGAGCAGGATCGGCCGGTCGGTGGCCAGCGCGCGGAACAGCTCCAGCACGGCCAGGCGCACCGCGAGCTGGTCGTGCGGGGTGGCCGGCAGGGCGCTGCGCAGCAGGGCGCCGTCCAGGGCCGCGCGCAGGTGGGCCGGGAGCAGGTCGGAGGCGTCCGGGGCGCCGTCGAAGAGGTCGACCAGCGCGAGATACGGCAGGTCGGCCTCGGCCTCGGCGGCGGCCGCCCGCAGCACCAGGGCCTCGGTCTCGGCGCCGGCCAGCGCGTCGAGGATGGTGGACTTGCCGATGCCGGCGGGGCCGCAGAGCACGACGCTGCCCCCCGCCGCCAGCCGCTCCCGGGCATGGCTCAGGAGATCGGCCCGGCCGATGGGCGCCGACGAGGTGCTCACCACGACGCCGAGTCTCTAACGAACGACCGTTCGTCGCAACGGCCGGAGAACACGACGTCACGGTAAGATGACGGCCGATCGACTGTTGATCATCGCAGCCGGGAGCAGGGCAGCACCGCCTCCCAGCCCAGCACGGGCCACTGCGCGGTGTGCGCGGTGACCCGCGTCAAACCCGGCCGGACTAGGCATTCCGCCCGCGCCTGGGCCACCGTCGCCCCCCAGCGCGGACCGCCGTCCCGGGGGCTCGCCGGGCGCAGGTTGGCCGCGAGGACCACGGCCACAAGTGTCGTGAACACGACAAGACTTGTCCGGACAAGTGCGCAACCCGCGGCCCGCGGCGCGCGTTGGGCGCCGGCCGCCAGGCAGACCCCCGCGGCGAGGTTCGGCAGGCTGATGAGCACCAGATAGCGATCTTCCCCGAACCCGTGCGCGCTCAGCTGCACGGCCCCCGCGAGCGCGGCGAACCCGGCGAGGGCGGCCGCGACCCGGATCTCCGCCCAGGCCCGCGCCCAGACCGCGGCCGCGAGCAGGGCGAGCGGGATGAGCAGCCCGGCCGCGACGAGGGCCCGATGCCCCCAGGCGTCGCCGTAGGGCTCGGCCAGCCACGCGGGCCCGAGAAACGACCGCGGCACGCCCCACCGCAGATACATGGCCGCGACGGCGACCGGATCGTGCTCGGGCCGCTCCCCCAGCCCCCGCCGCGTGGCCCCGGTCGCCAGCGGCACGAGCTGCAGCAACGCCCCCGGCACCAGGCCGAGAAGCTTCAAGATCCAACCCCGGCTCTTGTACCGGATGAGCCCGACAATCGCCGCCGGCACCAGCAGCACGCCGAGCATGGAGTTGAGCACCGCGAGCGCCGGCAGCCCGACGGTCACCGGGTTCACCCGGCGCGACAGCAGCATCCACAGCCCCGCGTACACCAGCGGAAACTGCACCTGCGCGAGCGCGTTCGGCACAAACCCCATCGGCAGCGCCGCGACGACCCCGACCACGACGGCGGGAAAGCGCTCGAGGCGCTCCCGGGCCGCCCAGTACACGGCCAGCGCGAGCAGGCTCGTGATCCCCGCGTCGGCGACGGCGTTGAGCGCGGCCGCCCAGCCGACCGGGAACAGCGCGATGACGGCCCAGCAGACCCGGGCCACGACGTGGAAGTACCCGTTGAACGGCGTGAAGATCGCCTCGTACCAGGGCCGGTTCAGCGCGTCGGTCAGGAAGTTCTGCCCGTCCTCGGCCCAGATCGCGTCCAGCGCACCCGGATCCCGCGTCCGCGCGAGCCCGACCAGCATCCCGGCGATCGCGGCGAAAGCGGCGAATACCGCCTTGGGTCCACGACCCGCTTTATGCGGATAAGTCCGAAAAATCTGGCGCTCGCGCCGGATTTTTCGTTCAGCAGCGGGAGCGAGGGTAGGCGCGTCGAGCGTCGTCACGTAGGAGACAACGAAAAAGGCCCCGCCAAGCGGCGGAGCCCTCCTCGTGAACCTGCTTAGAGCCGGCCTTCCTTGACCGCCTCGGTCACCCACGGGATGACCTCGTCGAGCATCTCGTCCAGCGAGGTCGTCGCCTCGAAGCCGAGCACCTCGCGGGCCTTGGTGCAGTCCGGCACGCGCTTCTGCACGTCGTGCTCGTAGGGGTCGTCCGAGACGATCCGCAGCGGTACGTCCGGGCCCTTGATCTTGCGCCAGATCACCGCGGCCAGCTCGTTCACCGTGGTCGACTGGGCCGTCGAGACGTTGAAGTCCTCGTTGTGGGCCTTCTCGGACTCCATCGCGGCGATGATGCCCTTGGCCAGGTCGCCGCCGTAGGTGTAGTGGCGGACCTGGTCGCCGGTGCCCAGGATGTGCAGCGGGTCCTGGCCCTTGATGATCTTCTGCACCAGGTCGGGCACGACGTGCGACATCGCGAGCTTCACGTTGCCGGACAGCACCTCGACCTCGCCGAGCGCGCGGCCCTCGCCGACGCCGACGCAGTTGAACGGGCGCACGATCGTGTAGGGCAGCTTGTACTGGTCCCAGGCCGCCTTCGCGTAGTACTCGACGGCGAGCTTCTGGAAGCCGTAGGACGACAGCGGCGGCGGCACCTTGCGCTCGTCGCCCTCCTTGGACGGCCAGTGCGTGGTGGACTCGAACACCATCGACGACGACATGTACGTCAGCTTCTTCAGCGTCCCGCTCTGGTGCGCCTTGATCGCGGCGTCGCAGGACGAGGCCATGATCCGCTCGTTGCTCGCGAGCAGGTCGTAGGCGTACGCGTGGAAGTACGAAATGCCGCCGATGAGCGCCGCGCCCGCGATGAAGTGCTCGCAGCCGTCGAGCAGCTCGGTGACCAGGTCGACGTCGCGCGCGTCGCCCTCGACGAAGCGGTAGTCCGGGTGGGAGTCGTAGCTGCGGGTGACCGGACCGTACTTCGAGTAGTTGTCCAGGCCGACCACCTGGTAGCCGCGGGCGAGCAGCTCCTCGACGACATACCCACCGATGAAGCCGGCCGAGCCGGTGACCAGGACCTTTGCCACAAATACTCCTTCTAGCTCTGAGTTGTCGACGGTGCCGAGGTGCTTTCGCGGGCGGCCTGCGCGTCGTCGCGCGCCGCCTGTGCGTCGTCGCGGGCGGCCTGCGCGTCGTCCCGCGCGGCCGTGGACGCCGGGCGCTTGGCCAGCTTCTCCACGCTGATCCGGGGGCCGAAGGCGAACCAGTACCACTTGAGGTAGCTCGGCATGAACCGTCCCACGTCGAAGCGGGACTCGCCGAGCTGCCGGTCGAGCCAGATGGTCGGGATCTCGGCGACGGGCAGGCCGAGGCGGGTCGCCTTGGCGGTGAGCTCGATGCCGATCTCGAAGCCGGTCTTGGACTCGATGCCGACCTGGCGCACGAACTGGGTCGAGTACGCCTTGAAGCTGTTGGTGGCGTCCCGGGTGCCGACCCGCGCGAACCAGTGCAGGGTGCGCCCGGCGTTGCGGGACAGGAAGCGCTTGAAGCGCGGCCCGCCGACCTGCTGGCCGCCCGGCATGTAGCGCGACGCGGCGGCGACCACGACGCCGCGGTCGACCAGCCGCGCGAGGTCCTCGATCTGGCGCGGGTCGTCGGAGCCGTCGGCCATGGTGACCACGGCCACCGGTGCGCTGGCCACGTCGATGCCGAAGCGGATCGCGTTGGCGGGACCGCGGCCGTAGGTGTTGAGCACCGGCCGGACCCGCGGATCGCGCGCCCGGACCTCCTCCGCGAAGGGCACCGTGGTGTCCTCGGGCATGTCGTGCACCACGAGGATCTCCGCCGGCATCATCACCTCGCGAAGGATGCGGTCCAGACAGCGGACGATCGCCTCGCCCTCGTTGTAGACCGGGATGACCACAGAGATCTGTGGCGCCAGGCTCATATACGCACGCCCTTGTTCGTCACGCCCCACATGTCCGCAACCGGGATATCGGTCTCCAGGTCACGGTACTCCGGGTGAGGAGCGGCGATGATGAGCAGGTCCGCGCGGGTGAGCACCTCGTCCAGCGGGACGAACCGGTCGTCCTTGACGTAGGGATCGGTGCAGAGCGTCTCCTTGGCCCGCAGCATGACGACCTTGCGCAGCTTGTACGCGAGCGACTCGCGGATGTCGTCGCTGCCGCCCTTGAAGGCCATGCCCAGGATGCCGACCGTCATCTCGGACAGGTCGAAGCGCTCCTGGAGCTTCGACACGACGTACAGCGGCAGCCCCTCGTTGATGAGCATCGCGCTGTGGCCGAGGACGAAGTTGTTGTTGTTGAACGCCGCCAGCTGCATCGTGTCCTTGAGCAGGCACGGGCCGGCCGCGAAGCCGGCGCCGGGCATGTCGGCGGCGCGCGGGTACTGGAAGCGGATCGCGTGCCGGATGCGCTCGAAGTCCAGGCCGAAGTCGTTGGACATCATCCAGAACTGGTTGGCCGCGGCGAACTTGATGTAGCGCCAGGTGTTCGTGAAGAGCTTGGCGAGCTCCGCCTCTTCCGGCTCCAGCACCACGATCTGGCTCGCCAGGTTGCGGAACAGCTTCTCGGCCCGCTCGGTCGCCTCGGGCGTGCGCGCGGCGACGATCTGCGGCAGCTCGAACAGCTCCGTCATCGCCTTGCCCTCGGCGATGCGCTCGGGGCAGAACGCGACGTCGGCCTTCACCCCGAGCTTCTTGATCAGCTTCTCGGTGAGCGCGGTGACGCCGGGGTGGACCGTGCTGCGCAGGACGATGAGCTGGCCGTCGCGCAGGAAGTCCGCGCACCGCTCGATCGCCTTGGGTACGGCCGCGATGTTGGGGTTGAGGTGCTCGTCGACCGGCGTGCCCACGATCACGACCAGGTGCTCGGCCGTGGCCACGGTGCTCGGGTCGGTGCTCGCGGTGAGCCGGCCCTCGGCGACGGCGGTGGCCAGCGGCTCGGCCGCGCCCTCCTCGTCGAAGGGCAGCCGCCCGCCGTTGACCACGTCCACGGCGGCCTGGTTGATGTCGTACAGGGTCACCTGCAGGCCGCGGGAGGCGAGCGCGATGCCGAGCGGAAGCCCCACCCGGCCGCACCCGCCGATCACCACGACATCGGTGGTGAACCCCGCCGATGCACTTGCGTCTGACACGCGCTGCCCCTCCAGGAAGTCGTCGTCCGGCACGGAACGTATCAATGATGAGAACGCCGCTGGGTGCGGGCAAAGTTCGGCTCCGGCGCCGTGACGCTACCATCTTCGCCCGTCCGGGGCCGGATCGCGCAGGTCGCGGGGGTGAGGCTCCGGACGCGCGTGACGGCGGCCACAGCCCGGGCCGTGACCGCCGTCAACCTCACGTCGTGCGGATCGTCACGCTCCGCGCAGTACCGCCCCGAACCGCTCGGCGGCGACCGCGACGGCCGCGTCCCGGGCCGCGAGGGCCTCCTCGCCGGTGAGCGTGCGGTCCGGCGCGCGGAACGTCAGCTTGTAGGCCAGGGACTTGCGGCCCTCGCCCAGCTGGGCTCCGGCGTACACGTCGAACAACCGCACCGACTCCAGCAGCGACCCCGCGCCCTCGGTCAGGGCCGCCTCGACCTCACCCGCCGGGGTGGCCGCGTCGACCATGACCGCCACGTCGATCAGCGCGGCCGGGAAGCTCGACAGCCGCGGCGCGATCGACACGCCCGGAATGGGCAGCGCGTCGAGGTCGAGCTCCATGGCGACGGTCCGGCGCGGGAGATCCAGGTCCGCGCAGACCGCCGGGTGCAGCTCGCCCGCGTGCCCGACGACGGTGTCGCCGACGAGCAGCGCCGCGCAGCGCCCGGGGTGCCACGGCGCCTCGGCCGCGGTCCGCACGGTCAGCTCGACGCCGGCCGCCTCGGCCACGGCGCGGGCCGACTCGACCGCGTCGGCCCAGTCGGCCGGGCGGCCGCCGCCCCACCAGCCGGCCGGGTCGGCCTCGCCGGCGATGACGGTGGCCACGTGCCACGGCTGGTGCGGCAGCAGCGCCTCGACGGCCGCGAACTCGTCCGCGCTCGGCGGGCCGTCGACCCCGTGGGCCGGAGCGATCGCGAGCGGGCCGTCGGGCAGGAAGACCGGCCCGATCTCGAACAGCGCGACGTCGCGCAGGCCGCGCCCGAGGTTGCGGCGCAGCGCCGCGAGCAGCGGCGGCAGCAGCGTGGTGCGCAGCGCCGGCTCCTCGTCGGAGAGCGGGTTGCGCAGCTGCAGCGTCTCGCGGCGCGGGTCGCCGGCCGGGATGCGCAGCGCGTCGAGCGCCGCGTCGCCGACGAACGGCCAGCACAGCGACTCGACGTAGCCGGCGTCGGCCAGGGCCCGCCCGACCGTGCGCCGGCGCCGCTGGGTCGCGGTGAGCCCGCGCCCGGGCGGGGCGATCGGCAGGACGCTGGGGATGCGGTCGTACCCGTCGAGGCGCAGGACCTCCTCGGCGAGGTCGGCCGGGTCGTTGAGGTCGTGCCGCCAGCTCGGCGGGGTGACGGTGAGCGCGTCGCCGTCGGCGACCACCTGGGTGCCGATCTCCGCGAGGATCTCCAGCACCCGCTCCGGCGTGTAGTCGACCCCGGCCAGCTGCGACGGCCGCTGGACCGACATGGTGACCGGCGCCGGCGGGACGACCGCGTAGACGTCGGTGACGCCGGTGGAGACGGTGCCGCCGCCGTGCTCGGCCAGCAGCGCCGCCGCCCGCGCGCAGGCGGCCGCGGTGATCTGCGGGTCGACGCCGCGCTCGTACCGCTTGCCGGCCTCGCTGGGCAGCTTGTGCCGGCGGATGGTGCGGGCGACCGAGCGCGGGTCCCAGTGCGCGGCCTCGAACAGCACGTCGACCGTGGTCCTGGAGACCTCGGTGGTGGTGCCGCCCATGACGGCGGCGAGCGAGACCACGCCGGTGCCGTCGGCGATGACGATGTCCTCCGGGTCGAGCGCCCGGTTCACCCCGTCGAGCGTGGTGAGCTTCTCGCCCGCCGACGCGCGCCGCACCACCAGCGGGCCGGTGAGCTGGCCCAGGTCCCAGGCGTGCATGGGCTGGCCCATCTCGATCATCACGTAGTTGGTGATGTCGACCGGCAGCGAGATCGAGCGGATGCCGGCCGTGGCCAGCCGCGTCTTGATCCACTGCGGGGTGGCCGCGGCCGGGTCGACGCCGCGCACGGCGACGGCGGTGAACCGGTCGCAGGCGATGCTGTCGAGGACCTCGATCGGGTACGCCTCGGTGCCGTCCCCCTCCAGCGGGAGCACCGCCGCGACCGGGTCGCGGTAGGCGCCGCCGAGGGAGTGGGACAGCTCGCGGGCGATGCCGCGGACCGAGAAGCAGTAGCCCCGGTCCGGGGTGATGTTGATCTCGACCACGACGTCGTCCAGACCTACGATCGGCCGGGCCTCGTCGCCGGGCTTCGCCGAGTCGGGCGCCAGGACGATGATCCCGTCGTGGTCGTCGCTGACGCCCAGCTCCTGGCCCGAGCAGATCATGCCGTTGGAGACGTGGCCGTAGGTCTTGCGGGCCGCGATCGTGAAATCGCCGGGGAGCACCGCGCCGGGCAGCGCCACGACGACCAGGTCGCCCTCGGCGAAGTTGCGCGCGCCGCAGATGATGCCCTGGGGCTGGGCGTTGCCGACGTCGACCAGGCAGTACCGGATGGGCTTCTTCAGCCCGGTGAGCTCCTCGATGTTCTCGACCCGGCCGACCACCAGCGGCCCGGTGACGCTCGCGGCGGCGTCGGTCAGCTCCTCGACCTCCAGGCCGACCTTGACCAGGGCCTTCTCGAGGCCGTCGGCGTCGAGGTCGGCCGGCAGTTCGACGTGCTCGCGCAGCCAGGAAAGCGAAACGCGCACCTCAGGCCTCCCATCCGAACGCCCGCGCGTACCGCACGTCGCCCTCCACCATGTCGCGCATGTCGCCGGCCTCGTTGCGGAACATCAGCGCCCGCTCGATGCCCATGCCGAACGCGAAGCCGGAGTACTCCTCCGGGTCGATCCCGCACGCGCGCAGCACCCGCGGGTTGACCATGCCGCAGCCGCCCCACTCGACCCAGCGCGGGCCGTCGCGGTGCTGCGGGAACCACAGGTCGATCTCGGCGCCCGGCTCGACGAACGGGAAGTACGACGGGCGCAGCCGGGTGCGGGCCTGGTCGCCGAAGAGCCCCTTGACGAAGTTGTCCAGGGTGCCCTTGAGGTGGCCCATCGTGATGCCCTTGTCCACGACCAGGCCCTCGACCTGGTGGAAGACCGGGGTGTGGGTGGCGTCGAGCTCGTCGGTGCGATACGTGCGGCCCGGGCAGACGATGTAGATCGGCGGCTTGCGGCTCGTCATCGTGCGCGCCTGCACCGGTGAGGTGTGGGTGCGCAGGACGATCCGCGAGTCCTCCTGCTCGTGCGGCGCTCCGGCCTTGACGAAGAAGGTGTCCATCATCGAGCGCGCCGGGTGGTCCGGGTGCATGTTGAGGGCGTCGAAGTTGTACCACTCCCACTCGACCTCGGGACCCTCGGCGACCTCGTAGCCCATGCTCACGAACAGGTCGCCGACCCGCTCCATGATCTTGGTCAGCGGGTGCTGGGCGCCGAGCGGGCGGCGGGCGGTCGGCAGCGTGACGTCGACCGCCTCCTCGACCAGCACGCGCTGCTCGCGCTCGGCGGTCAGGGCGGCCAGGCGGGCGTCGAACGCGGTCTGGACGGCCACGCGGGCGAGGTTGACGCGCTTGCCGGCGTCGGCCTTGCCGGCCGGGGGCAGCGAGCCGATCTCCCGGCGGGCCAGCGACACCGGGGCGCGGTCGCCCAGGTGCTGGTGCTTCAGCGCGGCGAGCGCGTCGAGGTCGCCCGCTCCGGCGAACGCCTTGTCGGCCGCGGCGACCGCGTCGTCGAGCGCGCCCTGGTCGAGCAGCGCGGCCTGTTTCGGATCGTACGGATCATTGCGGTACGTCATCGGACTCTTCCCACGGGAGATTGGCCACGGACAGTGTAGAGAGGTCCGCCCGCCGGTCGTGGGAAGGTGTCAGGAGGTCGTGCGTCCTGTCCGCCCACCGTCACCGGCGGGCCGCATAAACAGGCTCATCACGTCACTCCCTCATCGCTTTCGCGGAAGAGTACAAGCATACCGCCGCGGCCGCAGCCAGATTCAGGCTCTCGGCGCCGCCGTAGAGCGGCACCCGCACGCGCAGATCGGCGTCGAGCTCCTTGGGCAGCCCGTGCGCCTCGGACCCGAACAACCAGGCACTTGGCTCACCCAAGGTCGGCACCTCGAACAGATCCGCGTCGCCGTAGCCGTCGGCGGCCAGGACCTGCAGGCCCGCCGCTTGCAACGCGGTGACCGTGGCGGCCGTGTCGCGGGCCCGGACGATGTCGACGTGGAACAGGCTGCCGGCGGACGAGCGCACGGCCTTGCCGTTGTACGGGTCGACGGAGTCGCCCGCGAAGATGACGGCCTTGGCGCCGGCGGCGTCGGCGGTGCGCAGAACGGTGCCGGCGTTGCCGGGATCGCGGATGTCGACGCAGACGGCGACCAGCCGGGGCTGCGAAGCAAGCGCTTGTTCGAGCGGCACGTCGCGCTGCCGGCAGACGGCCACCACGCCTTGCGGCTGCACCGTGTCGGCGAGCGCCTGCAGCGCGGCGTCATCAACCAGGGAGGCGTCCCACTCCGGGTGGCGCTTCGAAAAGTCGGCCGTCGCGAACAGCTCGGTCACCACGCCGGCCTTCAGGGCCTCGCGGACGGCCTGCGGGCCCTCGGCCAGGAAGCGGCCGGTCTCGTCGCGGTCCCGGCGGCGGTGCAGGCGCCGAGCGGCAACGACCCGGGGCGTTCGAACGGTGAACACCCCGGGTCGCGACCGATCGTCGTCAGGCGGCGGCAACGGCCGTCTTCGCCACCTGGACCAGGCCGCTGAAGGCCTTCTCGTCGCTCACGGCGAGCTCGGCCAGGATCTTGCGGTCCACCTCGACACCGGCGAGGCGAAGGCCCTGGATCAGGCGGTTGTACGTCATGCCGTTCGCGCGGGCCGCGGCGTTGATGCGGGTGATCCACAGCTGGCGGAAGTCGCCCTTGCGGTCGCGCCGGTCCCGGTAGGCGTACTGCATCGAGTGCAGCACCTGCTCCTTGGCCTTGCGGTACAGCCGCGAGCGCTGCCCGCGGTAGCCGCTGGCGGTCTCCAGGACGGTGCGGCGCTTCTTCTGGGCGTTGACCGCCCGCTTTACGCGTGCCACGGTTCTTTACTCCTCAGGCAAGACCGGCCTCGGGGGCGGTGCCCCGTCACAGGCCGGTCGAAAGTCAAGAAAGGTCAGGGGGAGAGCGCCGCTGGTTACCGGCCGAGGAGCTTCTTGATCCTGCGGGTCTCCGTCTTGGCAAGCTCGACGTTGCCGCTCAGGCGCCGCGTCTGCTTGCTCGCCTTGACCTCGAGGTGGTGGCGCTTGCCGGCCGGCTCGGCGAGGAACTTGCCCTTGCCGGTGACCTTGACGCGCTTCCTCATCCCGGAGTGCGGTTTGAACTTCGGCATGCTGATGTTGCCCTTCAGTAGCTCCGGCGCACAGCCAGGCATCCGCATGGTGCGGAGCCGCCCGCACGACGCGGTGGTGGACATGATGGTGCGACGCCCCGGGCCGCTCGTCGCGGCCCGGGCGTTATGGCACCCCCGGATCCTTGGTGCGATCCGGGGCGCCGGGGCGGCCCTGGTCAGGCCGTAAGTATCAACCCTGGTCGGCGGTGACCGGCTCGGGCAGGTCGGCGACTGGTTCGCCCTCCGGACCCGCGCTGCCGTCCGCCTTGCCATCGCGACGCTCGGTCGCGGCGGCCTTCACGTTGCGGTGCGGTGCCAAGACCATGATCATGTTGCGGCCGTCCTGCTTCGGCGCGGCCTCGACGAAGCCCAGCTCCGAGATCTCCTCCGAGAGCTTGCGCAGCAGCCGGAAACCAAGCTCCGGGCGGCTCTGCTCGCGGCCACGGAACATGATCGTTACCTTGACCTTGTCGCCCGCCTTGAGGAACCGCACCACGTGACCCTTTTTGGTCTCGTAGTCGTGCGGATCGATCTTCGGGCGGAGCTTCATCTCCTTGATGACGGTCTGCTGCTGGTTACGCCGGGCTTCCCGGGCCTTGAGCGCGCTCTCGTACTTGAACTTGCCGAAGTCCATGAGCTTGCAGACGGGCGGGCGTGCCATGGGCGCAACTTCGACCAGGTCCAGGTCCACGTCGGCGGCCAGCTGGAGTGCGCGCTCGAGCGGGACGATGCCCACCTGCTCACCCTCCGGGCCGACCAGCCGGACCTCACGTGCCCGGATCTGCTCGTTGACGCGTGGCTCGACGCTGATGTGGCCTCCTCGATAGGTATTTCAACTCTGCGGTCGTCCGCACCCCAGGTCCGGCGGGGAACGCCAAAAACCCCCGCCGCGCATGCGCAGGCGAGGGCCGTTCGATCGCCGCGGCCGGTGGAGGCCACTGCGATCGGACCGGACCCGGCCGCCGTGTCAGCTGCGCGGGTGGGGGCTAACGCCCCGCTTCGGACATCCCGTTGTGGGCGGGATGCGGTCGACGAGAACTACTCTACCACGCTCGGTGTCAAGCTCGCCGTGTGCAGGGCCCGCAGCCGCTTGGCCGCCTTCACGGCGTACTGCTTGTCGGACATCTGCACCGCCATGACCGCGACCTTCTCGTCGTCGTGCAGGTCCAGGGTCAGCCAGGGCGCCCCGCGGCCGAAGGTGACCGCCCGCACGACCTCCCACGGCAGGTCGTAGCTGCCGATGATGTTGCGCACCCGCACGCCCTGCGCGTCGGCCTCGACCTTGGGCCGGGTCATCAGCAGGATGCCGGCGGCCGCGCACAGCCCGAGGCCGATCATGGCCGCCTGGTCACCGCGCTGGAAGTAGCCGGGACCGTCGCCGGTCTTGCCGTGCAGCCCGAACGCGATGAGCGTGAAGACGACCACCACGACGGCCGCCAGAACGTACGCGATGACCCGGGCCCGCTGGGGCCGGGCGACGACAGGGGCCGTGACCGCTGCTGGTGTGCTGCTCACGGCCCCCAGTCTGCCACTACAGCCGGCAGGCGTGGATTCCGGTCACCAGGATGGCGCGGGCGCCGACCTCGTAGAGCTCGTCCATGATCCGGTGCACCTCGGCCTGGCGGACCATGGCCTGCACGGCCAGCCAGCCCTCGCGGTGCAGCTTGGAGATGGTGGGCGACTCGATGCCCGGGGTGAGCGCGACCGCCGCGTCGAGGGCGTCCTCGCGCACGTCGTAGGCGAGCATCACGTACTGGCGGGCCACGAGCACGCCCTGCAGCCGGCGCAGCAGCTGGGCCATCCCGGCCGGCTCCTCACCCGCGCGGCGGATGAGCAGCGCCGAGGACTTGAGGATCGGCTCGCCGAGCGTCTCCAGCCCGGCCTGGCGCAGCGTCTTGCCGGTCTCCACCACGTCGGCGATGACGTCGGCCACGCCGAGGCGGATGGCGTTCTCCACGGCGCCGTCGAGCCGGATGACCTCGGCCCGCACGCCGTGCTCGGCGAAGTAGCGCTCCATGACGCCCGGGTAGGCGGTGGCGATCCGCAGCCCCTCCAGGTCGGACGGGGCGGAGCCCTTCACCGAGCCGGGCACGGCGGCGAAGCGGAAGGTCGCGCGGCCGAAGTCGAGGTCGAGCACCTCCACGGCCGGGCTGCCCGCGTCGATGAGCAGGTCGCCGCCGGTGATGCCGAGGTCGAGGTCGCCCGAGCCGACGTAGGTGGCGATGTCGCGGGGCCGCAGGTAGAAGAACTCGACGCCGTTGGGCTCGTCGCGGCAGAGCAGGTCCTTGGGGTCGGAGCGCTGGCGGTAGCCGGCCTCCTGGAGCATCTGGGTGGCGGGCAGGGCGAGGGTGCCCTTGTTGGGCACGGCGATGCGAAGCATGTGCGCTGGTCTCCTGGCTTTCGAGTGGTCGCTACGGGAAGGACGGGACCGAACTACAGATGTCGGTAGACGTCTTCCAGCGACAGCCCTGTCGCCAGCATCAGGCATTGCACCTGGTACAGCAGCTGCGAGAGCTCCTCCGCGGTGCGCTCCGGCCCCTCGTGCTCGGCGGCCATCCAGCTCTCGGCGGCCTCCTCCACGACCTTCTTGCCGATGAAATGCACACCCTTCTCCAGCGCCGCCACGGTGCCGGATCCCGGGGTGCCGGCCGCCGCCTTGTCGCTCAGCTCGGCGAACAGCTCGTCGAAGGTCTTCACGGGCAGGGATTCTCGCAGGCCTGGGGCCGGAAACGGAATCGCTTTGATGACAGGCGTGTCGCCGGTCACCCAAAAAGAGCCGGTCACCCGACGGAGAACTCGTGATCGTCCACCCATTGGACGCTGCCGTCCTTCTCAGAGACGAAAAACGCCTCCACGGTGTACCGCCCTGAGGGCAGCGAAATCTGCACGCGCGCCTCACCCAAGGATGGGGCACCGGCGGTGAGCTGCACGGACTGGTCGTAGACGATCGCGCCGGCGGCGTCGCGGACCCGCACGCGGACGGTGCCCTCGAAGACCACTCCGGCGACGTACGCCGTGAAGGTCTTCCCCACCACCGCCCCCTGGTCCGGCTCGATGACCCAGACCGGCGCCTGCAGCTCGGACAGCGTCCCCTGCCGCAGCAGCCCGCTGGTGTCGACCGTCCCCCACAGCCGGGCCACGGGCTGCCCGTCGACGAGCAGCCGCACCCCGTCGCTGTGCCCCATCGAGGTGTACCGCGCGGCGGCCAGAACGGTGTACACGAGCTGCTGGACGGCGAGCTTGGCCTCCGCCGGGGCGGTGCCGACCCCGCCGAGGTCCACGGTGACCTGGCTGCCGGAGATCGCGACCCCGTGCACCTCGACGGTGGCCGGCCAGAGGCTCTTGTAGTCGGGATCCTTGGCCTTGCCCTGCAGGGAGAGCGTCACGGCGGCCTTGAGGCGGCCCGCGTCGTCACCGGCGGTGGCGGGGAGGAACTCGCGGTACAAGCGGCCGTTGCGGGTGAAATAGGCGGGCAGGTCGACCTCCTGCGGCGCCGTCCCGCTCGGCGGCCGCACGCTGGGGCTGGTGGGCGGCTCGGACCGCGACGGGCTCTGGGAGGACCCGGGCGGCAGGGTGCGGTGCTCGTCCCCGGAGGTCTGGACGACCACCACGCCGATCGCGATCGCGGCGGCCACCGCGGCGGCCGCGGCCAGAGCCGTGCGCAGGCTGCGCTGCCAGGTGCCGGCCGCGGTGCGCCGCCGGATGTTCGGCAGCGCGTCCGGCGACGTCTCCACCTCGTCGGCCCGCGCCCGCAGCGCCTCCCGCAACCGATCTTCGGCGCTCTGCCCGGGCCTCACAGCGCCGCCTCCAGGCTCTGCCGCAGGGCCTGCATGCCGCGGGAGGCGTGGCTCTTGACCGCGCCGCGGCTGACCCCCATCGCGTCGGCGATCTCGGCCTCGGAGAGCTCGGCGTAGTACCGCAGCACGATCGCCTCGCGCTGGCGGGTGGGCAGGCGCCGTACCGCCTCCAGGACCTCCCGGTGCCGCAGCAGGCTCAGCGCGCCGGTCTCCGCGCTCGCCACGATCAGGGGTCCGTCCGGGCCGCGGGCGATGTGCCGCTCGGCCACGCCCCGCTTGCGCAGCGCCGACCGGGCCCCGTTGAGCACGCTGGTGCGCAGGTACGCCAGCGCCTTGTCCGCATCGCGCAGCCGCCGCCACCGGCGGTGCAGCGCGACGTACGCGTCCTGGACCACGTCCTCCGCGACCCCCTCGTCGTGCAGGAGCAGCACCGCGAGGCGCACCAGCCCCCGGTAGTGCGCGGTGAACAGCGCCCCGATCGCGTCGTCGGCGCTCCACCGGCGCGCGTCGTCCTCGCGCGTCGATTCGTCTGGGGTCGCTGCCCGCACCCGATTACCGTCCCATGCCGCGGCGGTGGCTTCGGCCATCACACCCAGACGACGCGCGGGTCCGCCCATCGGTTTACCGGGCTGATCACCTGGTTACCCTGAGCGTCGTGGATACGGAGCCGAAGTACACCGACGAAGAGTGGGGCCTGCTCGTCGGGCTCCCCCAGTCCGTCCTGATCGCCGCGTCCCAGGCCGAGGCCGACGGCACCCGGCGGACCCGCGAGGAGTGGACGGCGGGCATGACCGCGATCGCCGACGGCCGCGGCTCGTCCAGCGAGCTCGTCAAGACCGTCGCCGCCGAGGTGGTCAGCCGCCAGGGTGACGTCACCGACGGCGAGGACCCGCCGGTCATCCAGTTCCCCGACCGCGACGCGGGCCTGGCCGACGTGATCTCGCGGGCCCGGGAGGCCCACGAACTGCTGGCGGGCAAGGCCGAGCACGCCGACGCCGAGGCGTACCGCTACTGGGTCGTCACCGTGGCCGACGTGGTGGTCGGCGCGGCCAGCACCGGCGGCGTGCTGGGCATCGGCGGCGAGCAGGTCACCCCGGCCGAGCGCAGCTTCCGCGACGAGCTGGCGGCCGCGCTCGAGGTCTGAACGACGCCAAGGAGGCCGGGAGCGCGCGCTCCCGGCCCCCTCTGCGCATCAGTTCAGGACTTGGCGACCAGGCGCAGCGCGACCGCCGCGTCCAGGGCGGCGATCGAGGCCGCGTAGCCCTTGTCCTCGGCGGAGTCGGCGAACCCGGCCCGGGCCCGCGCCTGCTCGTAGCTGTCGACCGTGAGCACCCCGTGCGCGACCGGCGTCGCGCAGTCCAGGGCGACCCGGGTCAGGCCGTCGGTGACCGACTGGCAGACGTACTCGAAGTGCGCCGTGTCGCCCCGGATGACCACGCCGAGCGCGACCACCGCGTCGAAGCGGTGGGCCAGGCCCTGCGCCAGCACCGGCAGCTCGACCGCGCCGTCGACCCGGGCCACCGTGATGTGGTCCACGTTCGACGCCTCGCCGGCCTCGATCGCCCGGTTCAGCATGTGGTCGACGAGCTCGCCGTGCCACCGGGTGGCCACGATGCCCAGCGTCAGCCCGCTGCCGTCCACCCGCTGCAGCACGGGCGCCCCACTTCCAGCCATTACGCCAGTCCCTCCGCGACCTCGTCGAGCTCGTCCAGCAGGTGCCCCATGCGGTCCCGCTTGGTGCGCAGGTAGCGCACGTTCTCGGGATGCGGCCGGGTGGGCAGGGGCACGCGACCCAGCACGGACAGACCGTACCCTTCCAGACCGGCGCGCTTGGCCGGATTGTTCGTGAGCAGCCGCATGGTTTTGATCCCGAGGTCGACCAGGATCTGGGCGCCGGTGCCGTAGTCGCGCGCGTCGGCGGGCAGGCCGAGGTCCAGGTTGGCGTCGACGGTGTCCCGGCCGAGGTCCTGCAGCTGGTACGCCTGCAGCTTGTGGATGAGGCCGATGCCCCGCCCCTCGTGGCCGCGCATGTAGAGCACCACGCCGCGGCCCTCGGCGGCCACCATCTTCAGCGACGCCTCCAGCTGGGGGCCGCAGTCGCAGCGCACCGAGCTGAACACGTCGCCGGTCAGGCACTCGGAGTGCACCCGGACCAGGATGTCCTCGCCGTCGCCGAGGTCGCCGTAGACGAGCGCGATGTGCTCGCCGTTGCCGAACTGCTGGGTGTAGCCGACCGCCCGGAAGACCCCGTGCTCGGTGGGCAGCCGGGTCTCCGCGACCCGCTCGATCTGCTGCTCGGTGTGCCGGCGGTAGGCGATGAGGTCCGCGATGCTGATGAGGGCCAGGTCGTGCTCGGCGGCGAACGCGCGCAGGTCCGGCAGGCGCATCATGGTGCCGTCGTCGTTGACCATCTCGCACAGCACCCCGGCCGGGCGCAGGCCGGCCATGGTGGCCAGGTCGACCGCGGCCTCGGTGTGCCCGGCCCGGCGCAGCACCCCGCCGTCCTTGGCCCGCAGCGGCACGATGTGCCCGGGGCGGCTCAGGTCGTGCGGCTCGGTGGACTCGGCGGAGAGCAGCTTGATGGTGCGGGCCCGGTCGGCGGCCGAGATGCCGGTGGTGCCGCCGAAGCGGGCGTCGACGGTCACGGTGTACGCGGTGCCGCGGCGGTCCTGGTTGGTGCGGTACATCGGCGGGAGGTCGAGCCGGTCGGCCTCGGCCTCGGTGATCGGCACGCAGATGTAGCCCGACGTGTAGCGGACCATGAACGCGACGAGCTCGGGGGTGGCGAACTCGGCCGCGAAGATCAGGTCGCCCTCGTTCTCGCGGTCCTCGTCGTCCACCACGATCACCGGGCGGCCGTCCGCGATCTCCTTGATCGCCCGCTCGATCGGGTCGAGGTTGGTGATGGGGGCGCTCATGACCGGGCCTTGCCCAGGAGCTTCTCCACGTACTTGGCCATGATGTCGACCTCCAGGTTGACGCGCTCGCCGACGCCCTTGGCGCCGAGCGTGGTGAGCTTGAGCGTGGTCGGGATCAGCCCGACCGAGAACGTGTCCTCCGTGACGGCCATGACGGTCAGCGAGATGCCGTCGACCGTGATGGAACCCTTCTCCACGACGTACCGCCCCAGCCCCTCGGGCAGCGCGAACGTCACCGTCTCCCACTGGTCGCCGGACTCCCGGGAGAGGATCTCCCCGACGCCGTCGACGTGGCCCTGCACGATGTGCCCGCCGAGCCGGGTGGCCATGGTCGCCGCGCGCTCGAGGTTCACCGCCGACCCGGACCGCAGCGCGCCGAGCGTCGAGCGCTTGAGCGACTCCCCCATCACGTCGGCCGTGAAGACCCCGTCGGCGTTGTCGACCACGGTCAGGCAGACCCCGTTGACCGAGATCGAGTCGCCGTGGGCGGCGTCGGCGGTGACGGTCGCGCCGCGGATCGCGAGGCGGGCGGAGTCGCCCAGCTCGTCGATCCCCACGACGGTCCCGAGCTCTTCGATGATGCCGGTGAACACTGCTCACGCACCTTTCACAGTCGCCGTCAGGCGCACATCGGGCCCGATCCGGGCTAGGTCGACAACGTCGAGCGTCAAGGCCTCGGCGATGCTGGAGATGCCCGCGAAGCCCAGGGCGGCCGGACCGGCCCCGAGCAGCTTGGGCGCGAGATAGGCGACGACCCGGTCGACCAGGCCGGCCGCCAGGAACGCCCCCGCGAGGGTCGGGCCGCCCTCCAGCAGCGCCACCCGCACCCCGCGCGCATAGAGTTCGCGCAGCATGGCGCTCAGGTCGGCACCGGGCGTGACCCAGGTGGCGGCCGAGCGGTCCAGGATGCGGAAGGTGCCGCCGTCGAGCTCGGCGCCCCGCCTGCCGGTGACGACCACCCGCAGCGGCTGGCGCTCGGCGGGCACGCCCTGCGGTGAGCGGACGGTGAGCTGGGGATCGTCGGCCAGGACGGTGCCGATGCCGGCGATGATCGCGTCGACGCCGGCCCGCAGGCGGTGCACGTCGGCCCGGGCGTCCGGGGACGTGATCCACTTGCTGGTGCCGTCGGCGGCGGCCGAGCGGCCGTCCATGGTGGCGGCGAACTTCCAGATGACGTAAGGGGTGCCGCGGGACACCGCGGTGAGCCAGCCCTCCATCGCGTCGTGGGCGGCTTCGTGCAGTACAAGACCGATTTCGACGACGACCCCGGCGGCGCGCAACGTCTCGGCTCCCCCGGCGGCGACCGGATTGGGGTCGGCCACCCCGACCACGACCCGGGCCACCCCGGCCTCGACCAGGGCGCGCGAGCAGGGGCCGGTGCGGCCCGTGTGGTTGCAGGGCTCCAGGGTGACGTAGGCCGTGGCGCCGCGGGCCCGCTCGCCCGCCGCCAGCAGCGCCCGGACCTCGGCGTGCGGCCCGCCGGCCGGCGCCGTGCGCCCCTCGCCGACGATCTCGCCGCCGGGCGCGACCAGCACGCAGCCGACGTTGGGGTTGGGGCTGGTCTCGCCGAGGCTCAGGCGCGCCAGTTCGATGGCGCGTCGCATGAACGTCTCGTCGTCTGCCATGGCCCTCTCCCGCGTGGTCCGTGATCACACGCGGGGGGACGCCGACGACACCCGGGAAAAGCGCCCAGGAAGCGCGCAGCGACCCTCCGGAATCCCCCGAAAACGGGTGACACCGGATCCCGCGCGCTGAACTCCCATCCGGACTTTGACCGTCGGCCCTGGACTCACACCAGGTCCACCGGTCGATGGCTTCGACCGGGTCGCGGGCTTCCGCCCCCGTCAGGGGCGGTTACCGCCGGTTCGGAATTTCACCGAGCCCCGCCAGCGCGTGGTGGGTACTTAAGCTGAGTCTGACACACATCCGCCGGTCCTTACCTTCTCCGTTGCGGGATATGTGTCACAACCCGGCGGCGCTGCGCCGGTCGACGGCCACGTAGTTGCCGTTGTGCTTCTTGGCCACCTTCTTCATCTCGGTGGCGATCGAGATGACCTCGCGGGGGTCGGTGAACTTGCCGCTCTCGGGGGTCGCGACGGCCACCCCGATCGACAGGGTGACCAGGTTCGGCTGCTGGACCTCGCCGGTGCGGGAGACGACCTCGATGTAGCCGCGCTCGGCGTCCACCGGGTCGTAGAGCGCGTCCGCGGCCTCCTCGAAGGCCAGGATCGCGTTGGTGGTGAGGTCCTTGAGCTGTTCCGGGGTGCACACGACGAGGAAGTCGTCGCCCCCGATGTGGCCCAGGAACGCCGGGGGCAGCCCGATGTCGACCACGGCCCGGTGCAGCGCCCGGGCCAGCGCGATGATGAACTCGTCGCCGCGCTGGAAGCCGTACACGTCGTTGACCGGCTTGAACCGGTCGATGTCGACGTGCGAGACGGCGAAGTCGGTGCCGGCCCGGGCCCGGTCGGTGATCTCGCGCAGGATGCGGCTGTTGCCGGGGAGCCCGGTCAGCGGCGACACCTCGCGGTTCTCCTTGTTGCGCCGCAGCGTGGAGTGCACCCGGGCGACGAGCTCGGTGGTGTCGAACGGCTTGACCAGGTAGTCGTCGGCCCCGGCCTGCAGGCCGATCACCTTGTCGGCGGTCTGCCCGCGGGCGGTCAGCAGGATCACCGGCATCGAGGCGGTCATCGGGTCGGCCCGCAGCTTGCGGGTCAGCTCCAGCCCGTCCAGCTGCGGCATCATCCAGTCCACGACCGCCAGGGCGGGCTTGTGCTCATGGATGAGGCCGAGCGCGGTCGCCCCGTCGTTGGCCACCAGCACCTCGAAGCCCTCGAGGTCGAGGTTCACCTTGATGAACCGGGCGATGTCGACGTCGTCGTCGACCACGAGGATCACGTCGCGTTCGCCCACTGCCGTCCCGTCTGTCAGGTCATCCGTTCGTGTCGCGGCGCTCAGCCGCCGGCGGCGAGCCCGCGCAGCTTGCGCACGGCCGCGGCCGGGTCGTCCGCCGCGTAGACGGCGGTTCCGGCCACGAACGTGTCCGCCCCCGCCTGCGCACACGCCGCGATCGTATCTTCGGCCACGCCGCCGTCGACTTCAATGCGCAATTCGAGATGACCGGTGTCGATGTGGCGGCGGGCCGTGCGGACCTTGTCCAACAGCTCGGGCAGGAAGGCCTGGCCGCCGAAGCCGGCCTTGATGGTCATGATCAGCAGCAGGTCGAAGTGCGGCAGCAGCTCCAGGTACCCCTCGACCGGCGTGTCGCGGTCGATCGCCAGCCCGGCGCGGCTGCCGGCCGAGCGCAGGTCCTTGGCGATCGCGACCGGGTCGGTGGCCGCCTCGGCGTGGAACGTCACGTTGTAGGCCCCGGCCTCGGCGTAGTCGGTCGCCCAGCGGGCCGGGTCGGCGATCATCAGGTGGCAGTCGAACGGCAGCGTGGTCGCCGCGCGCAGGCTCTTGACCACCGGCAGCCCGATCGTGAGGTTCGGGACGAAGTGGTAGTCCATGACGTCCACGTGCAGCCAGTCCGCGGCCCCCTCGACGGCGCGGGCCTCCTCGCCCAGCCGAGCGAAGTCCGCAGCGAGAATCGAGGGCGCGATCACCAGGTTGTCCGACACAGGCGTGATGCTATCGGCGAACTTGGCCCGCCCGCCGCGAACCCCGGGGCATTCCTGCGAGAATGTCAGGTATGGATGTCGTCGAGGCCATCATCAGCGATCACGTCCGGTTCGAGCAGTTGCTGCGCACGCTGCGGGCCCGCGACACCGACCCCGAGGGGGTGCGGGCCCGGCGCACGGCGGTCCGGGCCGAGCTGGCGGACCTGCTCGTCGGGCACGCGACGGCGGAGGAGTCGGAGGTGTACCCGAAGCTGCGCGAGCTCTTCGGCGGCGGCGACCACGTCGAGCACGGGGCCGACGAGCACGTCGAGGGGCACGTCAAGCTGCTCGTCCTGCTCGACGTCGACGACGTGCTCGCGCCGGAGTTCGACCGGGCGCTGGGCAAGCTGTCCAACTCCCTCGCCCACCACCTCGACGAGGAGGAGCGCACGCTGCTCAACGACGCCCGGCTGCAGCTGGACGCCGCGACCCGGGCGGCGCTCGGGCAGGCCTGGCTCGCCGAGCGGGACCGGCTCATCGCCGCCGGCTGCGGCTCACGTTCCAGCGTGGCCGCGCTGATCCCGCACCAGCGCTCCAGCTCTTTCTCTTAGGCCTTTCGCTTCAGAAGAGCCACGAACATCGCATCGGTACCGTGCCGGTGCGGCCACAGCTGGACCGTCGGGCCCGTACCGACCTCGGGCAGGCCCGGCGGCAGGTAGGGGCGCGCGTCCATCAGGTCCATGTCGATCGACGAGCGGCGGGCCGCCTCCGTCACCGACACCTCGGTCTCGGCCTGGTGCGGCGAGCACGTGACGTACGCCACGACCCCGCCCGGCCGCACCGCCCGGAACGCCGACTGCAGCAGCTCCCGCTGCAGCCGGGTCAGCGGCGGCAGGTCCGACGGCTGGCGGCGCCAGCGCGCCTCGGGCCGGCGGCGCAGGGCTCCCAGGCCGGTGCACGGGGCGTCCACGAGCACCCGGTCGAACCCACCCTCGGGCAGGTCCTGGTCCTTGCCGACGTCGCGGCCGTCGGCGTTGATCGTGTAGACCGGCAGCCGCTCCGTGGCCTTGGCCACCAGCGCGGCGCGGTGGTGGGCGACCTCGACCGCGGTCACGTGCGCGTCCCGCTCGGCGGCCAGCGCGCCGAGCAGGCCCGCCTTGCCGCCGGGGCCCGCGCACAGGTCGAGCCAGCGCTCGTCCGGCCCGGCGAGCTCGGCGTTGGCGAGCACGGCGGCGACGAGCTGGCTGCCCTCGTCCTGCACGTGGGCGCGCCCGTCGCGGACGGCCGCGATGCCGCCGGGGTCGCCGCCGCCGGACAGCACCACGGTGAACGGCGAGTACCGCCCGACGGTCGCCCCGCGCAGCGAGCCGGCCAGGTCGGCCGCGCCGAGCAGGCCGGGCCGGGCGCACAGGTGCACCGGCGGCGGCAGGTTGTCCGCGTCCAGCGCCAGCTCGGCCTCGTCGAGGGAGCCCAGCGCGTCGGCGAAGGCGTTGACGATCCACGCCGGGTGGGCGTGAGCGAGCGCGGCCCGGCCGATCGGGTCGGCGGGCGCCAGGCGCTCGATCCAGGCCGCGCGGTCGGACTCGGCGACCCGGCGCAGCACCGCGTTGGAGAAGCCGGCCGCGCCCGGGACCAGCGAGCGGACCAGGTCCACGGTGGTGGCCACGGCCGCGTGGGCGCCGACGCGCATGTGCAGCAGCTGGTACGCCCCGATCCGCAGCGCGTCGCGCACCGGCGGGTCGATGCGCTCCATCGCCCGGTCGGCCGCGGCGGCCACGATCGCGTCGAGGGTGCCGGTCTGGCGCAGCGTGCCGTAGGTCAGCTCGGTCGCGAACGCCGCGTCGCGCCCCGACACCCCGCTCTCGCGCAGGATGCCGGGCAGGACGAGGTTGGCGTAGGCGTCGTCGCGGTGCACGGCGGCCACGGCCTCGTACGCGGCCTCGCGGGCCGGGTCGATCGCGGGCCGTCCGCCGCGCGGGGGCCGGGCGAGCCGGTCGTCGCGCCCACCGGCGGGCCGCTGACCGGGGCCCCGCCGAGGAGCCGAGCGCATCAAGACACGAGCTCCCCGGACTCGACCCGGGCGCCGCGGGCCCACGCGTCGGCCGGCATCGCCTTCTTGCCGGGCGCGGTGACGGTGCCGAGCACCACGGGGACGGTGCCGGTGCCGACCAGCACCCGGTTGCGCTCGACGACGAGCTCGCCGGGGCCGGGCGTGGGCGCGGGCGTCTGGCCGGCGATCACGGTCGCGGCCGTGAGCGGGGTCACGGGGCCGAGCTTGAGCCGGTCGCCGCGGAACGTCGTCCACGCGCTCGGGGCGGGGGTGCAGGCGCGCACCCGCCGGTCGACCGCGAACGCCGGGTCGGCCCACCGCACCTGCGCGTCCTCGACGGTCAGCTTGGGGGCGGTCGAAATGCCTTCATGCGGCTGCGGTACCGCCGACAGGGTCCCCGCCTCGATCCCGTCCAGGACGCGCACGAGCAGCTCCGCCCCCGACACGGCGAGCCGCTCCAGCAGGTCGCCGGAGGTGTCGCGGGCACCGACGGCCTCGGTCAGCGTGCCGTAGACCGGGCCGGTGTCCAGCCCCTCCTCCAGCAGGAACACGCTCGCGCCGGTGACCTCGTCGCCGTGCAGGACCGCGTGCTGGACCGGGGCCGCGCCGCGCCACGCCGGCAGCAGCGAGAAGTGCAGGTTCACCCAGCCGTACCGCGGGATGTCCAGCGCGCTGCGCGGGACCAGGGCGCCGTAGGCGACGACCGGCGCGCAGTCGGGCTCCAGCTCGCGCAGCCGCTCCTGGAACTCGGGCTCGCGCGGCTTGGCCGGGGTGAGGACGGGGATCTCCCGCTCCGTGGCCCAGGCGCTGACCGGCGACGGGACCAGGTTGCGGCCGCGGCCCGAGGGCGCGTCCGGGCGCGTGACGACCGCCACGAGCTCGTGCTTCGAGTCGGCGATCGCGTCGAGGGCGGGCAGGGCCACCTGGGGCGTGCCCGCGAAGACCAGCCTCATCGGATGCCGAACAGCCCGTGCGGGCTCGCCTTGACCACCGGCGGCGCTTCGGGGTTGTACCACTCCGCTGCCCGGATCTCCTTCATGGCCTGCTTCCGTCGCTCGGGATCGAGGCGGTCCACGAACAGCACCCCGTCGAGGTGGTCGGTCTCGTGCTGGGCACAGCGGGCCATCAGCCCGGTGCCGACGATCTGGATCGGGTCGCCGTGCTGATTGAACCCCTTGGCGATGACGTTCTGCCGCCGCTTGGTGTCGACGTACACCCCGGGGATGGACAGGCAGCCCTCGGGGCCGTCCTGCTCCTCCTCGTCGGGGAACTCCAGCACCGGGTTGACCAGGTGCCCGACGACGTCGTCGACGTCGAAGGAGAACACCCGCAGCCCGACCCCGATCTGCGGCGCGGCGAGCCCGGTGCCGTTCTGCTGGTGCATCGTCTCCAGCAGGTCGCTGACCAGCTTGCGCAGCTCCTTGTCGAAGTCGACGACGGGGTCGGCCTCGGTGCGCAGCACTGGATCGCCGAACAGGCGGACGGACTGGACGGTCAAGCGGCACCCCAACTGAAGATCGGACTGAAGGTCAGTCGAATTCGAGCCTGTCAAGTCTAGAACCCGCGCCGCGGTCGGACTCATCGCCCCAGTGCGGACTCGAGCACGGCCGGCAGCGGCGGTGCCCCCTCGCGGTTGTCCACCTCGACGTGCGGCACCGCGGGCGGCCGGTCCGGCGGGATGGCGGCCAGGAACTCCGGCCACCGCGCCAGCTTCTGCCCGTCCCGGTGCGACCCGCGCGCCAGCAGCCGGCGGCGCAGGGTGGCCGGGTCGGAGCGGACCCAGACCAGCGTCACCGGGTCGCCGCCCAGCGCCTCCACGAACGAGGCCCACCGCGAGGGGTCCGAGATCTGCCCGGTGAACGGCCCCGAGAGCAGCACCGGGCAGCCGTGCGAGCGGATCTCCCGGGCGGTCGCGGCCAGCCCGCCGTACTCGTGGACCTTGATGTTGGTGTCGTACCAGGGGCCCTCGCGCTCGCCCGGCGGACGCCCCGCGGCCTGCAGGGTGGCCGCCACGAAGTCGCCGTACAGGGTGTCCTTGTCCAGCAGGGCCGGGGTCGGGGCGAGCAGCCGCAGCAGCAGGCTCGCGACCGTGGACTTGCCGGCGCCCGGCGGGCCGGCGACCACCCAGGCCGGGGCGGTCATGCGACGAGCAGCTGGTTCGTGGCCAGCTCGCGGTACAGCGGGCTGGTCTCCAGCAGCTCCTCGTGCCGGCCCACGGCGGCGACCCGGCCCGCCTCCAGGACCACGATCTGGTCCGCGTCGACGACGGTGGACAGGCGGTGGGCCACCACGATCATGGTGCGGTCGCGGGCCACGGTGTCGATCGCCTCGCGCAGGGCCACCTCGTTGCGGGCGTCCAGGTTGGAGGTCGGCTCGTCCAGCAGCAGGATCGGCGGCGCGGCCAGCAGCGTACGGGCGATGGCCAGCCGCTGCCGCTCGCCGCCGGACAGCAGCACGCCGCCCTCGCCGACCTGGGCGTCCAGGCCCTCCGGGGTGCGGCCGACGATCTCCGTCAGGTTCACCGCGGCCAGCACCGAGAGCATCTGGGCCTCGGACGCGCCGGGCATGGTGAGGCGGAGGTTCTCGCGCAGGCTGCCGGCGAGGACGGGGGCCTCCTGCTCGACGTACCCGAGCTGGGCGCGCAGGGCCGTGCGGGGCAGGTCGCGCACGTCGACGCCGGCCACCCGGACGGTGCCCTCGGTCACGTCGTAGAAGCGCTCGACCAGCTGCAGCAGGGTCGACTTGCCGGCGCCGGACGGGCCGACGAGCGCCGTCCGGGTCCCGAAGGGCACCGTGAACGACACGTCCCGCAGGATCGTCTCCGGCGAGGCGGCGTAGCCGAACGTGACGCGCTCGAAGACCACCGCCGCCGGTCCGCCGGCCGGGGTCGCGGTGCCGGTGTCGGCCTCCAGCGGCACGGCCAGGATGTCCTCCATCCGCTGCAGCGCGCCGAGGCCGGTCTGCAGCTGGGTGTACGCGTGCAGCGCCTGCCCCAGCGGCATGACCAGGAAGAACAGGTAGAGGACGAACGCGACGAGATCGCCGACGCTGATCGTGCCGGCGGCGACCCGGGCGCCCCCGACGCCGAGCAGCAGCAGGAACGCGCCCTGGATGGCGGCGATGCTGGCCGGGCCGACGAGGGCCTGCAGGCGGGCGATGCGCACGCCGGCGCGGTACGCCTCCTCGGCGCTCGTCTCGACGGCCGCGATCTCCCGGTCCTCGGCGTTGCTGGCCCGGATCGTGCGGGCGGCCGACAGCGCGCGCTCCACGGCGCTGGTCATCTCGCCGATGCGCTCCTGCGCCGCCTCGGAGGCGGGCCGGACCCGGCGGGAGAAGATCACCGCGATCGACAGGCCGACGGCGAGGCCGAGCCCGGCGGTGAGGAACAGGATCGGGTCGAGCAGCAGCATCGCCACCGCCGCGCCGACCACCATCACCGCGCCGGTGACGGTCTCGAACAGCCCGGAGGTGACCACGGCGCGCAGCAGCGTGGTGTCGGCCCCGACCCGGGAGAGCAGGTCGCCGGTGCGGCGCGCGTCGTACTCGCTGATCGGCAGCCGCAGCAGGTGCCGGGTCAGCCGCCGGCGCGAGCTGAGCACCAGCCCCTCGGCGGTGCGCTGCAGCAGGTAGTCGCGGATGGCGTTGATCACGGCGACCGCGGCCAGCACCACCACGAGCAACGCGACGGTGCCCCAGACGGTGCGCGAGGCCTGCAGCCCGTCGAGCACCTGCCGGGTCAGCAGCGGCTGGGCGAGCGTGGTGACGGACCCGAGGAGGGAGAGGACCCCGACGACGACGAGGGTGGCCCGATGATCACGGAGGTAGGGCAGCAACGACCGCAACGAGACGCGTGGCGAGGCGGACACGAGTTCAAAAGTAGCCGGTCGCGCCAGAGCGTCCCGCCGCATGAGGTCGAGCGGGCTCGGGCGGCCTCGCGCGAGTGGCCGGCCACGTCATGGCGTCCCCGTCACACGAGGTCGAGCGCGTTGGGCGGCCTCGCGCGAGGAGTCGGCCGCGTCATAGCGTCCCGGCCACACGAGGTCGAGCGGGGCCGGGCGGCCTCGCGCGAGGAGCCGGCCGCGTCATGGCGTCCCCGCCACACGAGGTCGAACGGGGCCGGGCGGCCTCGCGCGCGTGGCCGGCCGCGTCATGGCGTCCCCGCCACACGAGGTCGAACGGGGCCGGGCGGCCTTGCGCGAGGAGCCGGCCGCGTCATGGCGTCCCCGTCACACGAGGTCGAGCGGGTCGACCTGGATGCGGACCGGGTCGGCGGCCTTGCGCACCGAGCGCGCCCCCGCGGCCGCCTTCAGCGCGTGCGCCAGCGCCTTTCCCGCCGAGCGAGCGGTGCGGACGAGCATCCGCTCCTGCCCCTCGGTGGCCGGCACGGGGCCGAGCACCTCCGCCCCCGGCGGCAGCTCGGCCAGCGCCAGCAGCTCCGCCACCGCCGCGGGCGCGCCGGTCAGGGCCGCGATCCGCGCCGCCGGGGGAAAGCCCAGCTCCCGCCGGTCCGCCAGCTCCCGCGCGGCCAGCCACGCCGGGTCGAAGCGCAGGAGCGCCTGCACCGCCGCCAGTCCCCCGTCGGCGACCACCACCACCGGCGCGCCCGGGCGGGCCAGCGCCGCCGCGGCGAACCAGCGGCGCAGCGCCTCCTCGGTGCCCCGCAGGTCGGCCCGGGTCAGGAAGGCCCACGTGTCGAGCAGCAGGACCGCGCCGTAGCCGCCCTCGGCGAGCGGTTCGGCGCCGGGCGTGGAGACGACCAGCGAGGCCTCCCCCGGCACCGACGTCAGGATCTCGTCGCGGCCCGACGTGCGCACCGGCGTGTCCGGGAACGCGCGGGCCAGCTCCTCCGCGGTACGCCGGGCGCCGATGACCGCCGCGCGCAGGCGGTGGCTGCCGCACTCGGGGCAGGCGTGGCCGGCGTCCGGGCGCCCGCACCAGCGGCAGACCGGCACCCCGTCGGCGGCCGGCAGCGCGAGCGGGCCGGCACAGTGCGCGCACCGCGCCGGGGTGAAGCAGTCGGCGCACGCGACCGCCGGCAGATAGCCGCGCCGGGGCACCTGGATGAGCACCGGGGCGCCGCCGGCCAGCGCCTCGCGGGCCGCGCGCCAGGCCACGGTGGGCAGCCGGGCGGCCGCGGCCTGCGGGTCCCGGCTGCGCTCGTGCTCGCCGACGAACACCACGCGCGGCATGGCCCGCCGCAGCTCGTCCCGGGTCGCGCCGACCTCGATCGCCCAGCGGGTCTCCACAAGCTGTTGAGCCTCCGCGGTACGCCCGAAGCCCCCGACAATCGCCGCACACCCCTCCTGCTCGGCGCGGGCCAACAACACCTGCCGGGCGTGCGGATACGGCGCCCGCTGCTCGGCGTGCAGGTCGTCCCCGTCGTCCCAGATGGCAACCAGGCCCAGCCCGGCGACGGGGGCGAACGCGGCGGCGCGGGTGCCGATCACGATCCGCGCCGTACCGCGGGCGGCAGCGAGGAACCGCCGGTACCGCTCGGCCGGGCCGACCGCCGCCGACAGCGCCACGTGATGCCCCGGCCCGCCGAGCACCCGCAGCAGCGCGGCGTCGAGCCGGTCGAGGTCCCGGGCGTCGGCCACCACCACGAGCGCACCGCGCCCGGCGGCGAGACTGGTCGCGGCCGCCTCGGCCAGCCGCGCCGGCCAGTCCTCGCCGGGCAGCGCCGTCCACACCGCGCGGGGCTTCCGGTCGTCGGCGATGGCCCGCAACAGCGCACTCCCGGCGTGGTACCGCGCCCAGCCCGCTCCGTCGTGTCCCGTGTCCGGGCGTGTCACGACGTCCGTGCCATCGGCAGCGACCGGCGCGGTCAAGGCCGCGAGCCACGGCGGCGCGACGAACGGTTCGGGCGCGGGCGCGGGTGGCGCTGACTCGACCCGCTGGTGGCGGGGCGGGATGGCGAGGCGGAGGACGTCGGAGAGGGTGCCCGCGTACCGGTCGGCGATCTCCCGGGCCAGCCGCTCCACCTCCGGCATCAGCACCCGCTCCGGGGAGACGACCTTCTCGAGGTACGACAGCCGCCCTTCGTGCGTCGTCTCGGACCCCCGGGCCAGCACGAACCCGTCCACGACCTGCCCCGAGAAGCGCACCTTGACGCGCGTCCCGGGCTGCGCGGCGGCCGCGGCCTCGGCGGGGACCAGGTAGTCGAAGGGGCGGTCCAGGTGCGGCAGCGGGCTGTCGACGCAGACCCGCGCGATGGGCGAATCGTCGGCCGCGCGTTTCGGCGGGGCGGCCTTGCGAGCGGCGCGCGCCTTCCCGCCGGCGTTTCCGGCAATGCGCTCGGCGGCCGCCCGCGGCTTCAGTTCCGACTCGGGGAACAACGCCGATTCAATAGGCTCCGATGGATCTGTTGAGCGCTCGACATCAACAGGTGAAGCTGAATGAATAGACTCACCTGGATTGGCGCCAGGTGGCGGAAATGACGGAGGCCGATCAATCCGGGATCCGGGCTGATCGGCCAACGTCGGAAACTGTTTCGAAAACGTCAGGCGCCGGCGGCGGACTTCAGCTCGGCCGTGCGCGAGGCCTGCTCCCACGAGAAGCCAGGCAGCTCGCGACCGAAGTGCCCGTAGGCCGCCGTCTGCTGGTAGACCGGCTTGAGCAGGTCCAGGTCGCGGATGATGGCGGCCGGGCGCAGGTCGAAGACCTCGTTGATGGCCTTCTCGATCCGCTCGACCGGCACGACCTCGGTGCCGAAGGTCTCGACGAACAGCGAGACCGGGTGCGCCTTGCCGATGGCGTAGGCGACCTGCACCTCGCAGCGCTCGGCCAGGCCCGCGGCCACGACGTTCTTGGCGACCCAGCGCATGGCGTAGGCGGCCGAGCGGTCGACCTTCGACGGGTCCTTGCCGGAGAACGCGCCGCCGCCGTGGCGGGCGTAGCCGCCGTAGGTGTCGACGATGATCTTGCGGCCGGTGAGGCCGGCGTCGCCCATGGGGCCGCCGATCTCGAAGCGGCCGGTCGGGTTGACCAGCAGGCGGTAGCCCTCGGTGTCCAGGCCCAGGCCCTCGAGCTCGGGGGCGATGACGTGCTCGCGCACGTCCGGGGTCAGCAGCGAGTCGAGCGAGATGTCGGGCGCGTGCTGGCTGGACACCACGACGGTGTGCAGGCGCACCGGGCGCAGGCCGTCGTACTCGATGGTGACCTGGGTCTTGCCGTCCGGGCGCAGGTAGGGGATGGTGCCGTCCTTGCGCACCGCCGAGAGCCGCCGGGCCAGGCGGTGGGCCAGCGCGATCGGCAGCGGCATGAGCTCGGGGGTCTCGCTGCAGGCGAAGCCGAACATCATGCCCTGGTCGCCGGCGCCCTGCAGGTCGAGGGCGTCGCCGCCGGCACCCTCGCGGACCTCGATGGCCGAGTCGACACCCTGGGCGATGTCGGGCGACTGCGAGCCGATGGAGACGCTCACGCCGCAGGACGCGCCGTCGAAGCCCTTCTTGGACGAGTCGTAGCCGATGCCGAGGATGGTCTCCCGGACGATCTTGGCGATGTCGGCGTAGGCGCTGGTGGTCACCTCGCCCGCGACGTGGACCTGGCCGGTCGTGATGAGCGTCTCGACGGCCACGCGGCTGCGCGCGTCCTGGGTGAGGAGTGCATCGAGGACGCCGTCACTGATCTGATCGGCGATCTTGTCCGGGTGGCCTTCGGTGACCGACTCCGACGTGAACAGGCGGCGTGCCAATGGTGCTCCTCAGGGGGATGCGGCGGACGACTACTAAGTTTCGCCAGAGTGTACGACCAAGCATTGGCGCTTCGGTCGACCCTCTGGCAGGTTACGCGGCGCTGCGCTGCGCCGCTCACCTCGGCCATCAGGCAAGACGGGCGGCGACGCGATCCAAAATCCTATCCGCCAGCTCGTCTTTGGGCATCTCCGACAGTGCGTCGCGACTGCCGTCCGCCCCGAGGATCACGGCCTGGTTGTGCTCGGCCCCGAACGTCTTGTCCACGCCGACCTCGTTGACCACGATCAGGTCGGCCTTCTTGCGCAGCAGCTTCTCCTGGCCCGCGGCCAGCGCCCGGTCCAGGTCGGCGGTCTCGGCCGCGAAGGCGACCAGGACCTGGCCGGGCCGCTTGGCCGCGCCCAGCTCGGCCGCGATGTCGGGGTTAGTGACCAGCTCCAGCGCGGGCGCGGCGCCGTCCACCTTCTTGATCTTCGTCGCGGAGAGGCTCGCGGGCCGGAAGTCGGCGGGCGCGGCGGCCATGATCACCGCGTCGGCCGAGGTCGCGGCGGCGACGGCGGCCGTGCGCAGCTGCTCGGTGGTCTCGACGCGAACGAGGTCCGCACCCGCCGGGTCCGGGAGTGTGACGTTCGCCGCGATGAGCGTGACCCGGGCGCCGCGGGCGACGGCCGCGCGGGCGATCGCGTACCCCTGCTTGCCCGACGACCGGTTGCCGATGAACCGGACCGGGTCGATCGGCTCGCGGGTGCCCCCGGCGGTCACCACGATGTGCCGCCCGGCCAGGTCGTGCTCGGAAGCGCCCCGGCGCAGCAGGCGGGTGGCGACGGCGAAGATCTCCGACGGCTCGGGCAGCCGGCCCTTGCCGGTGTCGGCGCCGGTGAGCCGCCCGACGGCGGGCTCCAGCACGATCGCGCCGCGGGCCCGCAGCGTGGCCACGTTGGCCTGGGTGGCGGGGTGCTCCCACATCTCGGTGTGCATGGCGGGCGCGAACAGCACCGGGCACCGGGCGGTGAGCAGCGTGTTGGTCAGCAGGTCGCCGGCCAGCCCGTGCGCGGCCTTGGCCAGCACGTCGGCGGTGGCCGGGGCGATGACGACGAGTTCGGCCTCGCGGCCGAGCCGGACGTGCGGCACCTCGTGGGCGCCGGTCCAGACGTCGGTGCTCACCGGCTGCCCCGACAGGGCGGCCCAGGTGGCCTCGCCGACGAAGGTGAGCGCGGCGGCGGTGGGGACGACCCGCACCCGGTGACCGGACTCGGTCAGCAGCCGCAGCAGCTCGCAGGCCTTGTAGGCGGCGATACCGCCGGCCACGCCGAGGACGACCCGAGGGCGTCCCTCGGCGGGCTGGTCAGGCATTGCAGGCTCAGGCGACTTCTTCGATGCGCTCGGCGGTCAGCAGCCCGCTGTTGATCTCGCGCAGGGCGATGGAGAGCGGCTTCTCCTGCGGCGTCGTCTCCACGAGGGGGCCGACGTACTCGAGGAGCCCCTCGCCCAGCTGGCTGTAGTAGGCGTTGACCTGGCGGGCACGCTTCGCCGCGAAAATCACCAAGGCGTACTTCGACGTCGTCTTCTCGAGCAGCTCGTCGATCGGCGGGTTGGTGATCCCCTGCGGGTCTGCCACGGTTCCGGCCACTGAAAAAACCTCAAAACTTTCGGTATTGACGGCTCTCGCGCGCTTGCCAGCACACGAACCTGCCCACCTTACCAGAGCAGGAAGAACGCCGACGCGCCCGGACCGAAGAGGTCCGGGCGCGTCGAGATGTTTGCACCGGTCCGGGGGGACCGCAGGCGGCTCACTTGCCGCCGGCGAACTCCCCGAGCAGGGCCTTGCGCTGCTGGTCGCCCAGGCCGCGCAGGCGGCGGCTCTCGGCGATCTTCAGCTTCTCCATGATCTGCGTTGCACGGATCTTGCCGATGCCGGGCATCGCCTGGAGAACGGCCGAGACCTTGAGCTTGCCGACGACATCGTCGGACTCCGCACGGTCGATCACGGCAGCAAGCGTCGTCTTGCCCTGCTTGAGTTGCTCCTTCAGCTCAGCGCGAGCCTTACGGATCTCAGCCGCCTTTTCCAAAGCGGCAGCGCGCTGTTCCGGGCTCAGTGACGGGAGCGGCACCAGGTCTCCTCAGGTCCCTTGAAAAAAGTGTTGATGGTCTAGCGCCGGGAAAACTAGCGGTCAGAAGCCATTTCGGCAACGTCAGAAGGCAAGATCGACGCCTTGTGAAGATTCAGTGATCACGCAGTGATCGCAATTGCGGACGCACAGGAATCCCGCGCGCGGTCCGCAGCGGCCCGCAAAGCGCCCTCGTCCGGACCCGCCGAGAGGACTTCGCGCGACCACGAGGGCAGAACGAGACCGAGCGCGTTCCCGAATACGGCGCGCAGATCCTCCGCCTTGCCGCCCTGCGCCCCGAGACCCGGCGCGAGGATCGGTCCATTGAGATCGGTGAGCCTGTGTCCGGTCGGCCCGACCGTCGCCCCGACCACCACGCCGATGTCACCCATAGGGCTCACACCCGCGTTGACCTGCGCAATCTCGTCGATCACGGTCTGCGCCACGGTCCGCCCGTCGGCCGCCACGGCCCGCTGGACCGCCGCGCCTTCGGGGTTCGAGGTCAGGGCCAGCACGAACGCGCCGAGGCCGTTTTCGCGGGCTTTGTCGACGATCGGGCGCAACGCACCGAAGCCGAGGTACGGACTGACGGTGATCGCGTCGGCGCACAGCGGAGAGGCCGGATCGAGGTACGCGTCGGCGTACGCGGCGGCCGTGGAACCGATGTCACCCCGCTTGACGTCGAGGATGACCAGGCTGCCCGAGCCCTTCAACTGTCGGATAACCGACTCGAGCACCGCTATGCCCCTGGAGCCGAAACGCTCAAAAAAGGCGGACTGGGGCTTGATCGCCGCAACCCGTCCGGCCAGGGCGTCTCCAACCGTCCGACCGAACGCTTCCAGGCCCTTGACATCGTCGGAGAGGCCCCAACTCGCCAGGAGGGAGGGGTGTGGGTCGATCCCGACGCACAGGGGTCCCAGCGTGTCCATGGCGGCCCGCAGGCGGGCTCCGAACGCCTCCGTCACAAGCTGCTCCTCGTCGCTGCGACGGACCCGCGCACGAGGCCGGGCCCGTGGTAGATGAAGCCGGTGTAGAGCTGGATCAGGCTGGCGCCCGCGTCGAGCATCCGCTGGGCGTCCTCGGGGCGGGTGATGCCGCCCACGCCGACGACCGGCAGCCCGCTCTCCTTGGTGACGAACCGCACGACCTCCAGGGCCCGCGGGGCGAGCGGCCGCCCGGACAGCCCGCCCGCCTCCGGGGTGGAGACCCCGGGGCGCTCGACGGTCGTGTTGGTCGCGATGAGCCCGGCCACGCCCAGGCCGAGGCAGACGTCCAGCAGGTCGCCCAGGGCGGCGTCGGTCAGGTCCGGGGCCACCTTGACCAGGATCGGCACCGGGCCGCCGAGCGTCTGCGCCTCGGCGCGCAGGGCGCCCAGGATCGCCGACAGGTGCGCCTTGTCCTGCAGCTGGCGCAGGCCCGGGGTGTTCGGCGAGCTGACGTTCACGGCGAAGTAGGAGCCCAGGCCGTACAACTGGCGGAAACTGTGCACGTAGTCCTCGACGGCGCCGGTGAGCGGGGTCACCTTCGACTTGCCGAGGCTGATGCCCAGCGGGACCGGGAGGGGCCCCAGCGCGCGCAGCCGGGCGGCCAGGGCATCGGCGCCCGCGTTGTTGAAGCCCATCCGGTTGACGATCGCCTCGTGCTCCGGCAGGCGGAACAGCCGCGGCCGCTCGTTGCCGGGCTGGGCGTGCCGGGTGACGGTGCCGACCTCGACGAAGCCGAAGCCCAGCCGGGGCCAGGCGCCCAGCGCCCGGCCGTCCTTGTCCATGCCGGCGGCCAGCCCGACCGGGTTGGGGAAGTCCACCCCGAACACGGTCCGGCGCGCCCCGGGCGGGCTGAACGCCCGCCGCGCCCGGGGCACGCGCGCCAGCATCCGCAGGGTCCGCTCGTGCACCGACTCGGCGTCGCCGCCGCCCAGCCGGAACAGCACCGGCCGGACCGCCCGCGTGTAGAGCGTCACCGCGCTTCCCGCAGGGCCGCGTGCAGCTCCTGCAGCGGCCGCACGGTCATCTCGCCGCGGATGAGCGCCTCGACGCCCATGACCGCGGCCGCCGCGCCCGGCAGCGTGGTGATGCACGGGATGTCGGCGACGACGGCCGCGCTGCGGATCTCGTAGCCGTCCTGCCGCCCGCTGGAGCCCTGCGGCGTGTTGATCACCAGGTCGACCTCGCCGCCCGCGATCAGCGACACGGCGTTGCGGCCGCCGCCCTCCTCGAAGTGCTTGGGCACGATCTCGCACGCCACGCCGTAGCGGCGCAGCACCTCCCCCGTCCCGGAGGTGGCCACGATCGCGAAGCCCAGGTCGGCGAGGCGCTTGACCGGGAAGACGATCCCGCGCTTGTCCCGGTTGGCCACGGTGACGAGCACGGTGCCGGAGGTCGGCAGCGAGCCGTACGCGGCCGCCTGCGACTTGGCGAACGCGTGCCCGAAGGACGGGTCGATGCCCATCACCTCGCCGGTCGACTTCATCTCCGGGCCGAGCAGGTTGTCCACGCCCTTGCCCTCGGTGGTGCGGAACCGCTTGAACGGCAGCACCGCCTCCTTGACCGCGATCGGCGCGTGCTCGGGCAGCATCCCGCCGTCGCCCTCGGCCGGGAGCAGGCCCTCGGCCCGCAGCTCGGCGACGGTGGCCCCGAGCGCGATCCGGGCGGCCGCCTTGGCCAGCGGCACCGCGGTCGCCTTGGACACGAACGGCACGGTGCGCGAGGCGCGCGGGTTGGCCTCCAGGACGTACAGCACGTCGTCCTTGAGCGCGTACTGCACGTTGAGCAACCCCCGCACCCCGACCCCGCGCGCGATGGCGGTCGTGTAGCGGCGCACCTCGGCCAGGTGCACCCCGGCCAGGGTGATCGGCGGCAGCGCGCAGGACGAGTCGCCGGAGTGGATGCCGGCCTCCTCGATGTGCTCCATCACGCCGCCGAGGTACACCTCGCCGGTCGCGTCGCACAGCGCGTCGACGTCGATCTCGATCGCGTCGTCCAGGAACCGGTCCACGAGCACCGGGTGGGCGGGCGAGATCTCGGTGGCCCGGCCGATGTAGTCGCGCAGCGTCGGCTCGTCGTAGACGATCTCCATGCCCCGGCCGCCGAGCACGTAGGACGGGCGGACCAGCACCGGGTAGCCGATCTCGTCGGCGATCCGCTTGGCCTCCGGGAACGTGGTCGCGGTGCCGTGCGCGGGCGAGCGCAGGCCGGCCTCGGTCAGCAACTGCCCGAAGAGGCCGCGGTCCTCGGCGAGGTCGATGGCGGCGGGCGAGGTACCGACGATCGGAACCCCGGCCCGCTCCAGCTGCTCGGCCAGCCCGAGCGGGGTCTGCCCGCCCAGCTGCACGATCACCCCGACGACGCCCGGGCCGCCGGCGGCCCGCCCCGACTCGTTCTCGGCGTGCACCACCTCGAGGACGTCCTCGAACGTCAGCGGCTCGAAGTACAGCCGGTCGGCGGTGTCGTAGTCGGTCGACACCGTCTCCGGGTTGCAGTTGACCATGACGGTCTCGTAGCCCTTGGCCCGCAGCGCCATGACCGCGTGCACGCACGAGTAGTCGAACTCGATGCCCTGCCCGATGCGGTTCGGCCCGGAGCCCAGGATGATCACCTTCGGCCGGTCGGACGGGCTGACCTCGGTCTCGTCCTCGTAGGTGCTGTAGTGGTACGGCGTGCCCGCGGCGAACTCGGCGGCGCAGGTGTCGACCGTCTTGTAGACCGGCCGCAGCCCGAGGCGGTGGCGCAGCGAGCGCACCCCGTCCTCGCCGGCGAACTCGGGGCGCAGCGCGGCGACCTGCCGGTCGGAGAGCCCGGCGCGCTTGGCCCGGCGCAGCAGCGGCAGGTCGAGCACGGCCGCGTCGACGATCTCGGCGCGCAGCTCCACGAGGGCGGCGAGCTGGTCGACGAACCACGGATCGAAGCCGGAGGCCTCGGACACCTCGGCAACGCTGTGTCCCTGCCGCAGGGCCAGTTCCGCCGTGTACAGGCGGCCGTCGTGCGGCACACGCAGGTCACCCAGCAGCGATTTGTCGGGAATTGTCCAGAAGCCGGCGGCCTTCGTCTCCATGGAGCGCATCGCCTTGCCGAGCGCCTCGGCGAACGTACGGCCGAGGGACATCGCCTCCCCCACCGACTTCATCGTGGTGGTGAGCTCCGCGTCGGCGCCGGGGAACTTCTCGAAGGCGAACCGCGGGATCTTCACCACGACGTAGTCCAGCGACGGCTCGAACGCGGCCGGCGTCTTCAGCGTGATGTCGTTCGGGATCTCGTCCAGCGTGTAGCCGATGGCGAGCTTCGCCGCGATCTTCGCGATCGGGAAGCCGGTCGCCTTCGACGCCAGCGCGCTGGACCGCGACACCCGCGGGTTCATCTCGATCACCACGAGGCGCCCGTTCGCCGGGTTGACCGCGAACTGGATGTTGCAGCCGCCGGTGTCGACGCCGACCTCGCGAAGAACGGCAATGCCAAGATCCCGGAGCCGCTGGTACTCCACGTCGGTGAGCGTCATCGCCGGCGCCACGGTCACCGAGTCGCCGGTGTGCACGCCCATCGCGTCGACGTTCTCGATCGAGCACACGACGACCACGTTGTCGTGCTTGTCGCGCATGAGCTCGAGCTCGTACTCCTTCCAGCCGAGCACGCTCTCCTCGATGAGCACCTCGTGCACCGGGGACGCGGCCAGGCCGCCGCCCGCGAGGCGGTCGAGGTCGGCCGTGTTGTGGGCCATGCCGGAGCCGAGGCCGCCCATGGTGAACGAGGGGCGGATGACGACCGGCAGGCCGAGCTCGGCGACGGTCGCGTGCACCTCGTCCATCGAGTGGCAGACCCGCGAGCGGGGCGTGTCGCCGCCGGCCCGGGCCACGATGTCCTTGAACAGCTGGCGGTCCTCGCCGCGGCGGATGGCGTCGATGTCGGCGCCGATGAGCTCCACGCCGTACTTCTCGAGCACGCCCGCCTCGTGCAGGGCCACCGCGGTGTTGAGCGCGGTCTGCCCGCCGAGCGTGGCCAGCAGCGCGTCGGGGCGCTCCTTGGCGATCACCTGCTCGACGAACTCGGGCGTGATCGGCTCGACGTAGGTCGCGTCGGCGAACTCGGGGTCGGTCATGATGGTCGCCGGGTTGCTGTTCACCAGGCTGACCCGCAGGCCCTCGGCCCGCAGCACGCGGCAGGCCTGGGTGCCGGAGTAGTCGAACTCGCACGCCTGGCCGATGACGATCGGGCCGGAGCCGATGACGAGGACGTGCCGGAGGTCGGTGCGCTTAGGCATTGGTCTGCATCAGCTCCGCGAATCGATCGAACAGGTAATCCGCGTCGTGCGGCCCCGCTGCCGCCTCCGGGTGGTACTGCACGGTGAAGGCCGGGGTGTCCAGGCAGCGCAGACCCTCGACCACGTTGTCGTTGAGGCAGACGTGGCTCACCTCGACGGCCCCGAACTCGGTGCCGACCCTCTCGTCCAGCGGCGCGTCCACGGCGAACCCGTGGTTGTGGCTGGTCACCTCGACCTTGCCGGTGGTGCGGTCGAGCACCGGCTGGTTGATGCCGCGGTGTCCGTACCCCAGCTTGTAGGTGCCGAACCCGAGCGCGCGGCCCAGGATCTGGCTGCCGAAGCAGATGCCGAACAGCGGGATGCGGGCGGACATGACCGCGCGGGCGAGGTTCACCGGGGCGTCGGCGGTGGCCGGGTCCCCCGGGCCGGGCGAGAAGAAGACCGCGTCGGCCCCGAGGGCGCGGATGTCCTCCAGCGTCGCCGAGGCGGGCAGGACGTGGGTGGTGACCCCGCGGGCGGCGAGCCGGCGCGGGACGTTGCGCTTGATGCCCAGGTCGATCGCGGCGACCGTCAGGCGGTGCTCGCCCTGGGCCTGCACGGTGTACACCTGCGGCGTGCTGACCTCCGCGGAGAGGTCGGCGCCGAGCATCTCCGGCTGCTGCCGCACGCGCTCGAGCAGCGCCTCGGGATCGTCGTCGACGCTCGACACGCCGACCCGCATGGCGCCCCGCTCGCGCAGGTGCCGGGTGAGGGCCCGGGTGTCGATGCCGCTGATGCCGACGATGTTCTCGGCCGCGAGCCGGTCCTCCAGGCTGCCGGTGGCGCGCCAGTTGGAGTAGGTGCGGGACGGGTCGCGCAGGACGTAGCCCGCCACCCAGATCCGGTCGGACTCGTCGTCCTCGCCGTTGATCCCGGTGTTGCCGATCTGCGGCGCGGTCTGCACGACCACCTGGCGGTGGTAGGACGGGTCGGTGAGGGTCTCCTGGTAGCCGGTCATGCCGGTGTTGAAGACGGCCTCGCCGAACGTCTCGCCGACGCCGCCGAACGCCTCGCCCCGGAATGTGCGCCCGTCCTCCAGGACGAGCAGGGCCTCTCTGCGCCTCACCGTGTTGCCTTTCCGTTCAGCACCGTCGGTTCGCCGCGCAGGTAGGTCGCCTCGATGCGGCCGCGCAGCTCCATTCCGGCGTAAGGGGTGTTGCGGGAGCGGCTGGCCAGCGCCGTCGGGTCGACGGTCCAGCGCACGCTCGGGTCGAAGATCGCGATGTTGGCCGGCTGCCCGACCTCCAGCGGGGTGCCGTGCCCGGAGAGCCCGGCGATGCGGGCGGGCGCGGCCGACATCCACTCGGCGATGCGGTCCCAGCGCGGGCCCATGGTCTGCACCACGATCGCGAGCGCCGTCTCCAGCCCGAGCATGCCGGGCCGGGCGTTGGCCCACTCGCACTCCTTGTCCTCCACGCTGTGCGGGGCGTGGTCGGTGGCGACGATGTCGATCGTGCCGTCGGCCAGCCCCTCGCGCAGGGCCAGCACGTCGGCCTCGGTGCGCAGCGGCGGGTTGACCTTGAAGACCGGGTCGTACTGCGTGGCGCGGTCCTCGGTCAGCAGCAGGTGGTGCGGGGTGACCTCGGCGGTGACCCGCCAGCCCTTGGACTTGGCCCAGCGGATCAGCTCGACGCTGCCGGCGGTGGAGACGTGGCAGATGTGCAGCCGGGCCCCGACGTGCCCGGCCAGCAGCACGTCGCGGGCGATGATCGCCTCCTCGGCCACGGCCGGCCAGCCGGTCAGCCCGAGCCGGGCGGCGACCGCGCCCTCGTTCATCTGCGCGCCGGTGGTCAGCCGCGGCTCCTCGGCGTGCTGGGCGATCACCCCGTCGAAGGCCTTCACGTACTCCAGCGCCCGCCGCATGAGCCGCGGGTCGGAGACGCAGTGCCCGTCGTCGGAGAAGACCCGGACCCGGGCGGCGGAGTCGGCCATCGCGCCGAGTTCGGCCAGCTGCTCGCCGGCCAGGCCGACGGTGACGGCGCCGATCGGCTGCACGTCGACCAGGCCGGCCTCGCGGCCCAGGCGCCACACCTGCTCCACGACGCCGGCGGTGTCGGCGACCGGGGAGGTGTTGGCCATCGCGCAGACCGCCGTGAAGCCGCCCAGCGCCGCGGCCCGCGAGCCGGACTCCACGGTCTCGGCGTCCTCGCGGCCCGGCTCGCGCAGGTGCGTGTGCAGGTCGACCAGGCCGGGCAGGGCGATATTTTGGCCCTTTTTGTCCGGATTTATCGCGACAATGACGCCGTTTTCGACGACGATCTCGCCGATGTGGGTGCCTTCGATCTTCACGACTTGCCTCCGAGCAGCAGGTAGAGGACGGCCATCCGCACGGAGACGCCGTTGGCGACCTGTTCGACGATCGTGGAGCGGGCGGAGTCGGCCACCTCGGGCGCGATCTCCATGCCGCGGTTCATCGGGCCGGGGTGCATGACGATCGCGTGCTCCGGCAGGCGGCGCATGCGCGGGACGTCGAAGCCGTACCGGCGGGAGTACTCGCGCTCGGAGGGGAAGTAGGCCTGGTTCATCCGCTCGCGCTGGACCCGCAGCATCATGACCACGTCCGAGTCGGGGACCACGGCGTCGAGGTCGTAGCAGGTGCGGGCCGGCCACTCCTCGACCCCGACGGGCAGCAGGGTCGGCGGTGCGACGAGCGTCACCTTGGCCCCGAGCGTGTGCAGCAGCTGCACGTTGGAGCGCGCGACCCGGGAGTGCAGCACGTCGCCGACGATCGTGACGTTGAGCCCGGCGAGGCGGCGCAGGCGGCTGCGCATGGTGAAGGCGTCCAGCAGCGCCTGCGTCGGGTGCTCGTGGGTGCCGTCGCCGGCGTTGACCACGCTGCCCTCGACCCAGTTGGCCAGCCGGTGCGGGGCGCCGCTGGCCGGGTGGCGCACCACGACCGCGTCGGCGCCCATGGCCTGCAGGGTCAGCGCGGTGTCCTTGAGACTTTCGCCCTTGGAGACGCTGGAGCCCTTGGCCGAGAAGTTGATCACGTCGGCGGACAGGCGCTTGGCGGCGGCCTCGAAGGAGATCCGGGTCCGCGTGGAGTCCTCGTAGAAGAGGTTCACCACGGTCCGCCCGCGCAGCGCCGGCAGCTTCTTGACCTCGCGCGCGGCCAGGCTGGCCATCTCCTCCGCGGTGTCCAGCACCAGGGTGGCGGTGGGCGCGTCGAGGTCGCCCGCGCTCAGCAGGTGCTTGATCATGCCCGGTCCCCCTTGCTCTTGATCAGGACGGCGTCGCTGCCGTCGATCTCGGCGGTCAGCACCCGCACGCTCTCGTCCATGGAGGTCGGGATGTTCTTGCCCACGTAGTCGGCCCGGATGGGCAGCTCGCGGTGGCCGCGGTCGACGAGGACCGCGAGCTGGACGGCGCGCGGCCGGCCGAGGTCCTTCAGGGCGTCGAGGGCGGCGCGGACGGTACGCCCGGAGAAGAGCACGTCGTCGACGAGGATCACGCGGCGCCCGTCGAGGCCGCCGGGAGGGATCTCGGTGTGACCCACAGCACGCGTGGCGTGCAGTCGCAGATCATCGCGATACAGCGTGATGTCCAACACACCCACCGGGACATCAAAGCCCTCGAAGGTCGCGATCCGGGCGGCCAGGCGGCGAGCCAGCGGGACGCCGCGGGTAGGTATGCCCAGCAGTACCGTTTCGGCCGCGCCGGACGTCTTTTCCAGAATCTGATGGGCAATCCGGTCCACCACACGGGCGACATCCGCCGCCGTTAGGATGGTTTTACCCAGCTCAGTGCCGGTTGTCGGGGACGACAAAACCAGACCTCCTTCCCCGCCTCTCCGGACGGGTCGTTAAAGGACGTCGAACGTCAACTACCCTAACAACCGCCCTGACCAGGGCAACGGAAGGGTCTCGACCACTTGACCGCGCGTCGCGCGCCAGTTACGGTCACGCTCCGTAGCGATCGCTGGGGAAACCCCTCAGGCCAGTGACTGGGAGTGTCCGTATGCCGTCTGAGTACGCCAAGTCTCTTGGTGCTCGCCTGCGCTCCATCCGACAGCAGCAGGGGCTGTCTCTGCAGGGTGTCGAGGAGAAGTCGGCCGGGCGCTGGAAGGCCGTCGTCGTCGGGTCCTACGAGCGTGGTGACCGTGCTGTCACCGTCTCGCGCCTGGCCGAACTGGCGGAGTTCTACCGGGTGCCCGTCGCCGAGCTGCTGCCCGAGGGCAGCGGCGTGCGCCACGAGCCCACTAACAAGATCGTCCTCGACCTGGAGCGCCTCTACGACGCCGGCGCCGAGGACCTCGCCTACGTCGCCCGCTATGCCCGGGCCATCCAGCAGCAGCGGGGCGACTACAACGGCCGCGTGCTGTCCATCCGCGCCGACGACCTCCGCGCCCTGGCGATCGTGTACGACGCCTCGCCGTCGGGCCTGGTCGAGCGCCTCAACGAGCACGGCGTCCTGGTCACGGACCCCCGGAGCCTGTTCCAGAGCTGACGAACCCACGAAGAAGGGCCGCACCCCTGGGGTGCGGCCCTTTCTCGCGTCTGCGGCCCGATCAGCGGGCTACGGCCCCGATCTTGAGGCGGTGATCAGGTGGCGTAGTCGGCGATCCGGCCCAGAATGCCGTTGAGGAAGCGCGGCGAGTCGTCGGTGGACAGCGTCTCGGCCAGCTCCACCGCCTCGGTGATGGCCACCGGGTTGTCGATCTCGTCGTTGTACAGCAGCTCGTACACCGCGATGCGGGCCAGGTTGCGGTCGACCACCGGCATCCGCTCCAGCGTCCACCCCTCGGCGTAGCTGGACAGCAGCTCGTCGATGCGCGCGGAGTGATCCTCGACGCCCTCGACCAGCCGGACCGTGTACGGCAGGTAGCCCGGCTTCGGCTCCTCCAGGTTGGCCACGTAGGCCGACAGCACCCTGCCGCGCGGCTCCCCGCGCAGGTCGGCCTGGTACAGCACGTCCAAGGCCCGCTTGCGGGCCTTGCGCCGGGCGGTCATCTGCGCGGTGACGTCACCGCCCAGGAACGAGCCACCGGACGAAACGTTCGTCACGGTGCCGTCGACGTAGTCCCGATCGTTCACGCCCGGCCCAGGTAACGGCTGTCGCGGGTGTCGACCTTGATCTTCTCGCCGGTGGAGATGAACAGCGGCACGTTGACGGTCGCGCCGGTCTCCATGGTGGCGGGCTTGGTGCCGCCCGTGGAGCGGTCGCCCTGCAGGCCCGGCTCCGTGTAGGTCACCTCGAGGATCACCGAGGTCGGCAGCTCGACGTAGAGCGGCGCCTCCTCGTGCGTGGCCACGGTCACCTCGGCCTCGGGGAGCAGGAACTTGCTCGCCTCGCCGACGACACCACCGGGGACCGTGATCTGGTCGTAGGTGTCGAGGTCCATGAACACGAAGTCGTCGCCGTCGGCGTAGAGGTACTGCATCGTGCGCTTGTCGACGGTGGCGGTGTCGACCTTGGTCCCGGCGTTGAACGTGCGGTCGACCACCTTGCCGGAGAGCACGTTCTTGAGGGTGGTCCGCACGAACGCGCCGCCCTTGCCCGGCTTGACATGCTGGAACTCAACGACGGTCCAGAGGTCGCCGTCGAGGTTGAGCACCAGGCCGTTCTTCAGGTCGTTCGTGGATGCCATGTGTTTTGACGTCGCTTTCGTCGCTGCCGGCCTGCAGACCGGGAAAGATTCGATCCCGAGCGGCGCGGGTCACACCGGACGGGAAAAGGCCCGGTGAAGTGTACCGGGAGGGCAGAAATGGCCCGAAGCAGTGTACCGGTTCCCAGCCGCTTCCCGGGGCCGAGTTCACCGGCCGTTAACCATCGAGACACCTGACTCTGCCAGCGTGCCGGGGTGGGAAGACCGGACCTCCTCAACCGTACCCTGGGCTTCGCCGGATCCATCGCGATCGCCCTGGGTGGCTTGACCGTCGGCGCGCTTCCCGACAAGGCCGAGGATCCCCTCGTGCATTGGCCGGTCATCCGCGAGCTCCGGCACTTCCCACTGCTGGCGATCGCGGTCTCCTACGTCGGCATCGCCCTGCTCTGCGGCGCCTGGCTCCGGCTGCGGCGCACCCTGGACGAGCACAGCCCCGGCGACCTCGTGCGCACCCTGCTGTGCTGGGCCGGCCCCCTGGTGCTCGTCCCGCCGATGTTCTCCCAGGACGTGTACTCGTACCTGGCCCAGGGCGCGATGGTGCACGAGGGCCTGGACGCGTACAAGTTCGGCCCCTCGGCCCTCGGCGGGCAGTTCGCCGCGGAGGTCCCCGCGATCTGGCAGAACACCCCGGCCCCCTACGGCCCGCTGTTCCTGCGCGCGGCGTCCGCCGTGGTCAACGTCACTGGTGAACACATCATGGTGGGCGTCTTCGCCTTCCGCCTGATCGCGCTGATCGGCGTGGCCCTGGTCGTGCTGTGCCTGCCCGGCATCGCCGCCCGCTTCGGCGTGCCACCGCAGCGGGCCCTGTGGTTCGGCGCCCTGAACCCGCTGCTCCTGCTGCACCTGGTCGCCGGCATGCACAACGACGCCATCATGGTCGGCCTGATGACCGCCGGCATCTACGCCGCCGTGCGCCAGCACCCCGCCCTCGGCGCCGTCCTGATCAGCGCGGCCGCCCTGATCAAGGCCCCGGCCGCCCTGGCCCTGCTCACGATCGTGGTCCTGTGCCCCAAGGCCTGGCTGCGCATCGGCGCGGCGGCGGGCGCCTCGGCGCTGGGCCTGCAACTCGCCTCGGGCCTGGGCACCGGCTGGATCGGCGCGATGCAGACGCCGACGTCGGTACGCAACGGCCTCTCCTTCAGCACCGACCTGGGCCTGCTGCTGGGCGCCCTGGGCTGGCCGGAGCCGATGCAGATCATCCGCACCCTGGCCGCGGTGGCCGGCTGCCTGCTGGCCGGGTGGGCCCTGCTGCGAGCGCCCAACCCGGTGGCGGGCCTGGGCCTGGCGCTGAGCTCGATCATCCTGCTCGGGCCCGTGGTCCATCCCTGGTACCTGCTGTGGGCCTTCATCCCGCTCGCGGCCGGCCTGCAGCGGGTGCCGCAGGCTGCTGTGTGGGCTTCGGTGGGGCTGTCGCTGTTCCTGCTGCCGACGGGTGCTCCGGGGTACCCGCAGGCGGTCCTGGCAGCGACGGTGGGCACTGTGGCGGGCCTGCTCTACCTGCGGATGCGGCCGCCGGTTCCCGCTCCGCTGGCTGTTCCGGCCACCACCTAGCCCTTTTGGGGGCGATCCCGACATGTCGGGCGCTGGCGCGCCGCGACATGTCGGATTTATACCCCGTCAGGCGATAAAGGCGATAAGTCGCGGCGCGTCAGCGCCCGACTTATCGCCTTAAGGCTTTATGCGAGCTAGCGGGCGACGGCGTCGTAAGCCGCCCTCAGCAGCTCGTCCGACGGACCTTCCAAGGTCCCCGGCGAACCCAGCCCGTCCAGCACGATGAAGCGCAGCATCGACCCCCGCGCCTTCTTGTCGACCCGCATCGCCGCGTGCAGCTCCGCCCAGGCCTCCGCCGGGTACGCCACCGGCAGCCCCAGCCGCTCCAGGATCGCCCGGTGCCGCGCCGCCACGTCGGCGTCCAGCCGCCCCGAGAGGCGCCCGAGCTCCGCCGCGTACACGAGACCGACGCTGATCGCGTGCCCGTGCCGCCAGCGGAAGTGCTCCCGCCGCTCGATCGCGTGCCCCAGCGTGTGCCCGTAGTTGAGGATCTCGCGCAGGCCGCCCTCGCGCAGGTCCTCGGTGACCACGCGAGCCTTGATCGCCACCGAGCGCTCGATCAGCTCGGCCAGCACGGCCCCGCGCGGGTCCAGCGCCGCCTCCGGGTCCGCCTCGATCAGCTCCAGGATCACCGGGTCGGCGATGAAGCCGCACTTGACGATCTCGGCCATGCCCGCCAGCAGGTCCTCGCGCGACAACGTGTCGAGCGCGGCCAGGTCGCACAGCACGCCGACCGGCTCGTAGAAGGCGCCCACGAGATTCTTGCCGGCCGCGGTGTTGATGCCGGTCTTGCCGCCCACGGCCGCGTCGACCATGCCCAACAGACTCGTCGGTACCGTCACCAGCCGCACCCCCCGCAGCCAGCACGCGGCCACGAAGCCGGCCAGGTCGGTCACCGCGCCGCCGCCGACCCCGATCACGGCGTCGGAGCGGGTGAACGCGGCCGCGCCGAGCTCGTCCCAGCACCGGGCGGCGACGGCGAGGTCCTTGCCGGCCTCGGCGTCGGGCACCTCGATGGCCAGCACCCGGGCCCCGCCCTGCTCCAGCGCGGCCCCAATCCGCTCCGCGTGCGCGCGCACCGGCCCGGCGAAGATCACGGCGACCTGCGCGGCCCCCTTGACCAGGTCGGCCACGCCGTCACTGGCGCCGCGGCCGATCCGCACCGCGTACTCGTTCACGTCCACGAGCTTCACAGCGCCGCCGCCAGCTCGTCGGCGATCTCCTCGGGCGTGCGGCCGTCGGTCACCACGGTCACGGTGGCCACCTCCTCGTACAGCGGCCGGCGCTGATCCAGCAGATGCTTGAGCGTCGCGCGGGGGTTGAGCGCGAGCAGCGGCCGCCCGGCGCCCAGGCCCACCCGGGACAGGGCGTCGGCGAACTGGACCGACAGGTAGACGACGGCATGCCCGGCCAGGGCCTTGCGGGTCTCCTCGGCGAGGATCGCGCCCCCGCCCAGCGCCAGCACGCCGTCGAACTCCTCCAGCGCCGCCCGGATCGTCGCACGCTCCAGGGCGCGGAAGTGGTCCTCGCCCTCGTCGAAGAAGATCTCCGGGATCGGCTTGCCGGCGGCGGCCTCGATCAGGGCGTCGGCGTCGCGGAACTCGACGCCCAGGCGCTGCGCGAGCAACTCCCCCACCGTGCTCTTGCCCGCACCCGGCGCGCCCACGAGCACCGCGCGCGGGCTCACCGCGCCACCGCCGCGTCACGGCGCGACACTGCGGGGCGTGCGCTGCGGGCGCGGCCGAGGCGCACCACCACCTCGTCACGGCGCGACGCTGCGGGGCGTGCGCTGCGGGCGTGACCCGGGTCGACTCGCGCGGGCGCGGGTCGCGGACTCACCGGATGACCAGGTTGTCGAGGTAGCCGGCGAGGTTGCGGCGAATCTCCGGTACCGAATCGCCGCCGAACTTTTCAAGCGCCGCCTCGGCCAGCACCAGGGCCACCATCGACTCCGCCACCACCGCCGCCGCGGGCACGGCGCAGACGTCGGAGCGCTGGTTGATGGCCGTCGCCGGCTCGCCGGTGGTGACGTCGACGGTCTGCAACGCCCGGTTGAGCGACGAGATCGGCTTCATCGCGGCGCGCACCCGCAGCGGCTCGCCCGTCGTCATGCCGCCCTCCAGGCCGCCCGCGCGGTCCGTGACCCGCTTGACGCCGTCCGGGGTGTTGACGATCTCGTCGTGCGCCACCGAGCCGCGGGAGCGGGCCTGGGTGAAGGCGTCGCCGATCTCCACGCCCTTGATGGCCTGGATCGACATCAGGGCGGTCGCGAGGCGGGCGTCGAGCTTGCGGTCCCACTGCACGTGGCTGCCAAGACCCGGCGGCACGTGGTACGCGAGGACCTCCACGATCCCGCCCAGCGTGTCGGCGTCCTTCTTGGCCGCGTCGACCTCCTCCACCATCCGCGCGCTCGCGTCCGGGTCGAGGCAGCGCAGCGGGTCGGCGTCGATGCGCTCGAAGTCGTCGGGGGTCGGCAGCAGGCCCGGCTTGGCCGCGACCGATCCGAGCTCGATGACGTGCGACACGATCTCGATCCCGAGCGCCTGACGCAGGAGGGCCTTCGCGACGGTACCCACGGCAACCCGCGCCGCCGTCTCCCGCGCACTGGCCCGCTCGAGAATCGGGCGCGCGTCCGTATGCCCGTACTTCTGCATGCCGGCCAGATCCGCGTGGCCGGGCCGGGGCCGGGTCAGCGGGGCGTTGCGGGCCTGCGCGGCGAGCAGCTCGGGGTCGACCGGGTCGGCGGCCATGACCGTCTCCCACTTGGGCCACTCGCTGTTGGCGACCCGGATCGCGACCGGGCTGCCGATGGTGAGCCCGTGCCGGAGGCCGCCGATGAACTCGACGACGTCCTGCTCGAAGCTCATCCGCGCACCGCGGCCGTAGCCGAGGCGTCGGCGGGCCAGCTCGGCCGTCACGGACGCGCTCGTCAGCTCGACCCCGGCGGGAACGCCCTCGAGGATCGCGACGAGCGCCGGGCCATGGGATTCCCCAGCAGTCAACCAGCGCAGCACGCCCGCAAGTTTGTCACGCGCGCGTCACCGCCCAGTCGCCCGGGCGCACGCATCTCACGCAGCGGACGGCAAGACGAACGCCGCGAAAATCCGACAATCCGCGCATATACGAAAAATCCGATATGTCGCGGCGCGCCAGCGCCCGACATATCGAGCCACGATCACGCCCCGCGGGTCGCGGTGCGCGGGCCTAAGCCAGCGCCGCCCGCATCGCGCCGACCGGCGCCTTGCACGATCACGCCCGCGGGTCGCGGTGCGCGGGCCTAAGCCAGCGCCGCCCGCATCGCGCCGACCGGCGCCTTGGTGGACGTGAACAGCTCGAACTGGTCCACCGCCTGCCACAGCAGCAGATCCAGCCCGGACACGATCGCGCAGCCGGCGTCCCGCGCCGCCGCGGCCAAGGGCGTCGGCCACGGGTCGTAGATGGCGTCGAACACCACCGGCCGCGCCGAGAAGTCCGCCACCGCCAGGTGATCGGCCGCGCCCTTCGGCACCGTCGAGATCACCACCGGGGCGGCGAACGCGTCCGCCGCCGCGCTCCACGGCGCCGCCGTCAGGTCCACGTCCAGCGCGTCCGCGACCGGCCGCAGCTCCTCCGCGGCCTCGGGGCGGCGCGTGTACACGGTCACGTCGGCGGCCAGGCTCGCCGCGGCCGCGATCGCCGCCCGAGCCGTCCCGCCCGCGCCGAGCAGCGCGAGCCGTGGGGTGCGGGAGATCCCCGCCTCCAGCAGGGCGCGCACCATGCCAGGGGCGTCCGTGTTGTACGCGTGCCAGCCGTACGACCGCCGCACGAGCGTGTTGGCCGCGCCGATCGCCGCCGCGAAGGGGTCGACCAGGCTCGCGACCTGGAGGGCGACCTCCTTGAGCGGCATGGTCAGCGACAGCCCGGCCCACTCGGGGCCGAGCGAGCCGACCAGCCCCGCCAGCCCCTCTTCATCGCATTCGATCGCGTTGTACGTCCAGTCAGTCAGGCCGGCCGCGGTGTATCCGGCGTTGTGGATCGCCGGTGAGCGCGAGTGGCCCACCGGCTTGCCGAGGACCGCGGCCCGCACCTACTTCACGCCGTTCTTCTGGGCCTGCGTCCAGAGGGTCTGGAACTCCGAGTACGTCTTGGCGTACGCGGTGTTGCCCTGGGTGTCGATGGCCAGGAAGAAGTAGTAGTCCGACTTCGGCGCGTTCATCGCCGCCGACAGCGCGCTCGTGCCGGGGCTGCTGATCGGGCCGATCGGCATGCCGGGCTTGTCGTGCGTGTTGTACGGGTTCTTCGGGTTGTGGATCTCGGAGTTGAGCAGCTCCGTGGACGGCTTGGCGCCCTTGTTGGTGATCCGCAGGTAGTAGTTCACCGTGCTGTCCACCTGCAGGCAGTTGCACGGGAACTTGCCGCTGTAGACGCGGTTGTACAGCACCCGCACGATCCCGGGCTGGTCCTTGTCCAGGCCCTCGACCTGCGCGATCGACGCGGCCACGAGCGCCTCGAACGGCGAGATGTGCATGTTGTTCGTCGTCGAGTCGATGAACCCGATCTTCTCGATCTCCTGGTTGAAGCGCGCGACGATGATCTTCAGGATCGCGGTCGCGTCGACGTTCGGCGGGAAGTCGTAGGTCGCCGGGAACAGGAAGCCCTCGATGCCCGGCGCGCGCTCGATCTTGTCCTGGCGGGTGTACCAGACGTCGCCGACGCCGAGCGCCTTCGGATCCTTGGCCGCGTTCTCGAAGTCCGCGTACGGGATCTTCGTGACCTCTTCGAGCTTGCGGAACGAGTCCTGCCAGGTCAGGCCCTCGGGCAGGGTCACCTTGTTGACCAGGCGGCTGCGCGGGTCGAGCAGCAGCGACAGCGCGGCCGTGGCCTTCATCTGCTTGCGCAGGTTGTAGAAGCCCGGCTGCAGCTTGCGGCTGCGGTCGTCGTTCTTGGCCGCCTCGACGAACGCCTTGGCGCTCTTGACGACGTCCTTCTCCTGCAGCGTGGTCGCGATGTCCGCGGCGAGCTGGCCGGAGAGAATCTCGACCGTCACCTCGCCGGTGCCGCCGCCGTTGTAGTCGGGGGCGCTGAACATGCCCTTGACGCGGTCGATCCCGACGTACACGCCGAGGGCGAGGCCGCCGAAGACGATCAGAATGAGGAAGAACGCGAGGAACGTCTTGCCGCCGCGCCCCTTCTTGCGTTTCTTGGCCGGGGCGGAGGAAGCGCGGCGCCGGTGACTCTGTGGGCGCTGCTGCTCCTCGTCCTCCCAGGCCAGGTTCAGCTCGTCCATCTGCACTCTGCCTCCTGGGCGCTCAGCCACGAACTGCTCCGGCACGTCTGGCGTCGAGCCAACCCTGCAGGATCTCCACGGCGGCCGCCTGGTCGACGACCGCGCGCTGTCGGCGGCCTCGTACGCCGCGCTCCGACAGCCTACGTGCTGCCGTCGCGGTGGACATCCTCTCGTCCGTCAGCACGACCGGCCGCGGAGCGGCCACTTCGGCCAGCCGGTCCGCGTATTGCCTGATCAGGACGGCGGCCGGACCTTCCCGCCCGGCGAGGTTGATCGGCAGGCCGACGACGAGCTCCACTGCCTCGTATTCATCGGCGTACCGCAGGATCTCCGCCATGTCCGCCGGGACCTTGTCCGGTTCGGGCTTCTGGTCACGCGGGACGGTGGCCACCGGGCTGGCGAGAATGCCGTCCGGGTCGCACGCGGCCACGCCGACGCGGACCGATCCCACGTCGATGCCGAGGCGGCGCCCCCGGGTCCACTGCTCCACACGCGCACCATAGCCGTTTCGGGCGACCCGGCGCGCCACCCCCCGCTCGTGCGGGTGCAATGTGGGGTGTGCGTAAACCGTTGGCCCATCACGGTTTTCCGGCCCGTGCGCGCCCTGTCACCGTCCGACACGCCGAACGCGAAGTCTGTCACCCACAAGCGTGACAAATCGGATTTATCCGATTCGCGGGAAAACACACATTGCGCAAAGAACCGGGGCCGGCTGATACCGGCCCCGGTCCTTTTCAGCTAGAGCGCCTTCTCCACCGCGGTGAGCAGGTTCGGCGCCTCCGCGGCCGGGACGCCGCCGCCCTGGGCGAGGTCGGCGTTGCCGCCGCCGCGGCCGGACAGCGCGCCCTTGACCAGGTCGCCCGCCTTGAGCCCGCGCTCCTTGCCGGCCGCGTTGACGCCGACGACCAGCGAGGCCTTGCCACCCGCGCGGGACGTCACGGCGACGACCGCCGGGCGGTCCGCCGCGATGCGGCCGCGGATCTCCTGGACCAGCGTGCGCACCTCGTTGGCCGACGTGCCCTCGGGGGCCTCGGTGCCGACGAACGCGACGCCGTGGATGTCCCGGGCCGCCTCGGCCAGCGCGCCCGCGCCGGCCAGGACGACCTGCGTGCGCAGCTTCTCCAGCTCGCGCTCGGCGTCGCGCAGCTGGGCCACGGTCTGCTCCACGCGGTCGGCGACCTGGTCGCCGGGGACCCGGAACAGCTCGGCCAGGCGGGACACGAGCACGTGCTCGCGGGCCAGGTGGCTGAACGCGTCCAGGCCGACGAGGGCCTCGACACGCCGTACACCCGAACCCACCGAAGCCTCGGAAAGGATCTTGACGAGGCCGAGCTGCGACGAGCGCTCGACGTGCGTGCCGCCGCACAGTTCGCGGGCGTAGTCGCCGACCTCGACGACGCGGACCTCGTCGCCGTACTTCTCGCCGAACAGGGCCATGGCCCCGATCCGCCGCGCCTCGTCCTGCGTGGTGATGAACGCGTGCACCAGCAGGTCGCGCAGCAGTACCTCGTTGACCTGCTGCTCCACGTCGTGCAGGACGCTCGCGGGCACGGCCGACGGGGTGTTGAAGTCGAAGCGCAGCCGGCCCGGGGCGTTGAGCGAGCCCGCCTGGGTCGCCGACTCCCCGAGGAAGTTGCGCATCGTCTGGTGGATCAGGTGGGTGGCCGTGTGCGCGCGGGAGACGGCCCGGCGCCGGTTCACGTCGATCTCGGCGAACGCGGTGTCGCCGGGGTGGACCTCGCCCGCCACGACGCGCGTGCGGTGCACGATCAGCCCCGGAAGCGGCGACTGTACGTCCAGCACCTCCACCCGCCCGCTGCCCAGCGTGATGAACCCGGAGTCGGCGAGCTGCCCGCCGCTCTCGGCGTAGAACGGGGTCGCGTCGAGGACCAGCGAGACCTCCTCGCCCTCCCCCGCGACCTTGGCCCCGAGCAGCGAGCGGACGCGCGACTCGCGGGCGATCTCGCGGTACCCGGTGAACTCGACCGGGCCGCCCTCCTCCAGCGCCGCGCGGTACACCGAAAGGTCCGCATGCCCGGTCTTGCGGGCCTGGGCGTCGGCCTTGGCGTTGGCGCGCTGCTCGGCCATGAGCCGCCGGAAGCCGTCCTGGTCGACCTGCAGGCCCTGCTCGGCCGCGATCTCCAGGGTCAGGTCGATCGGGAAGCCGTAGGTGTCGTGCAGCTGGAACGCCTTGTCGCCGGAGAGCTGCGTCTTCTTCGAGGACTTCGTCTCGGTGATCGCGAGGTCGAGGATCGTCGTACCGGCGTTGAGCGTCTGCAGGAAGCGCTCCTCCTCGCCGTACGCGTACTGCGAGATCCGGTCGTACTCGCTCGCGACCTCGGGGTACGACGGGGCCATGCAGTCCCGCGCGATCGGCAGCAGCAGCGGCAGGGCCGGCCCCTCCTGCCAGCCGAGCAGCCGCATCGAGCGGATGGCGCGGCGCAGGATCCGGCGCAGCACGTAGCCGCGGCCCTCGTTGGACGGGATGACCCCGTCGGAGATGACCATCAGCGCGGTGCGCACGTGGTCGGCGATCACGCGCAGGCGGACGTCGTCCGGGTGGCTCTCGGCGGCCACGTGGGAGACCGCCTGGCCGTACCGCTTCCCGGTCAGCTCGGCCGCCTTGGCCAGGACCGGCTTGACCTCGTCGATCTCGTACAGGTTGTCGACGCCCTGCAGGATCGAGGCGATGCGCTCGAGGCCCATGCCCGTGTCGATGTTCTTGTTGGGCAGGTCACCGACGATGTCGAAGATCTCCTTCGACTTCACGTTGGTGATCTCGTGCTGCATGAAGACGAGGTTCCAGTACTCCAGGTAGCGGTCCTCGTCGACCTCCGGCCCGCCGGACTTGCCGTAGGCGTCGCCGCGGTCGTAGTACAGCTCGGAACACGGGCCGGCCGGGCCCGGGATGCCCATCGACCAGAAGTTGTCCTTCTTGCCGCGGCGCACGATCCGCTCGGCCGGCATCCCGGTGCGCCGCCAGATGTCGATGGCCTCTTCGTCGTCGAGGTACACCGTGGCCCAGATGCGCTCGGGGTCCAGCCCGAAGCCGCCCTGCTCGACCGACTTGGTCGAGAGCTCCCAGGCCAGCTTGATGGCGCCTTCCTTGAAGTAGTCGCCGAAGCTGAAGTTGCCGTTCATCTGGAAGAACGTGCCGTGCCGGCTGGTCTTGCCGACCTCTTCGATGTCGGGCGTGCGGATGCACTTCTGCACGCTCGTGGCCCGGTCGTACGGCGGGGTCCGCTGGCCGAGGAAGAACGGCACGAACTGCACCATGCCGGCGTTGATGAACAGCAGGTTCGGGTCGTCGACCGCCGGCAGCGGGGCCGAGGGCACGACCGTGTGCCCGTTGCCCTCGAAGTGGGCGAGGAAGCGGCGCTTGATCTCGGCGGTTCTCATCGGTGCTGCGGGCCTTCCGGGTAGAGGTCTTCGTCCAGGGTCAAGCCATCCGCGAACGCGGCGTGGATCTCGGCCTCGCGCTCGGCCATGCCGTCGCGGACGTCGCCGACGAACCCGCGCACCCCGGCCGCGATCCCCATCGCCGAGTCACGCGCCGAAGCGGCGATGCCCTGCGGGGTGAAGGCCTGGGCCTTCTTGGTGACCGCCCGCACCACCAGCGCCCCGACGGCGAGTCCGATTCCGAGCCACAGCAGACGCCGCATGGCTCAACCCTTCCCTCTCAATGTTTGTTTGGTACCGCTTGTGCCGAGCTCAGCCGCGCTTGCGCCGCTGCTTGACCTGCTCGCGGACCTCGGCCTCGTCCGCGTCACGGCGCCGGTTGGCCGCGGCCTTGCGCACGCCGTAGCCGAACGCGGCGACCTTCACCAACGGGTTGGCCGCGGCCGCACTGACCACCGTGGACAGGTTCGCAACGTTCGCGCTGACGTGCGACACGTTTTCCGTAATCGTGTCGATCCGCGCGAGCTGCATGTTGACCCCGTCGAGCGTCGTGTGCACCTGCGTCAGCGCGGTGTTCACGTTGTCGATCGTCATGTTGACCCGCTCCAGCATGGGCGTGGTCTGATTCGCGGCGTCCTGCAGGGCCCCCGTGGCCGCATCGATCGTGTGCCGGACCCGCAGGATCGGCACGGCCAGCACCAGTACGAGCACGAAGAACCCACCCGACGCCACCAGCGCCGCGATTCCGCCCAGGGACACGGTCACGCCATTCCTCCTCAACCCGCATGAATGCGTGATTCCAACGGAGGAACCCTACCCTCCGTGATGCATTGCCGCGCTTCGACCGGCGCATGATGTGCGCTTTCGCTTGCGCGTGTCACGGGCCGGGTTGCCCACCGCCGCCCGGGTCGTAACTGATGCGGTTGAAAACTTTGATCGTCGTAACCGCCAACGGGCAGATCGTAGTCGGCGCGCTCGCGTCCTGACCGTCGTCCACCGGCGGTACCGACGGCGGCGCACTACTGGCCGCCTTGGTCGGCGTCTTCGCCCCTCCGGTCGGTGCCGGCGGCGCCGCACTGATCGTCGGCCGCGCCCCCTTCACATCGCACACGGCCGCCCGGACCCACAGATCCAGCACGTACTCGTCCCGCTGCCAGCACGTCTCGATCCCGTCCACGCCCTCGGCCTGGCAATCCGGAATGTCCCACTCGACCCACCCGGCATCGCGCAGCTTCCCGACGAACGCCCGATTGGTCTCCTCAGGCCCGCGCGCCGATTCCCACGTCCGCTGCCGCGACCGGCACTCCCGAATGCACCACCGGCTGCCGACGGCCCCATCGGTCGGATTCCGCGCCGCCCATTCGGGCAGATTCAACTCGTCGAGCTCCGCGAACACCGGGTCCCGGGAAAGCTCCCGAATGACGAAGAACGCGGCAGGCGCACTGACCACGGCGAGGACGAGCAGAATGACGGTCGCGTACCGCAACTGCCGAACCCGCTTGACCTGCGCCCGCTGCAAAAGCCCGAACGGCGCGATCTGCGTCGTGGACTCCCAGTCGAACGCGGCCGGCGAGCTGGCCGTCCCCCGGTACGTCGTGGGACCCGGATTCGGATCGAACCGCGCCAGATCCACGAACGGCTTCCCCGGCGGCCCGTCGCCAGGCCCACGCCCACCGGGCCCACGCCCGTTGCCTCCACCGGGACCGCGCTGCCCACCGGGCCCGCCACGCCCACCGGGACCGCGTCGCCCATCGCCCTGACCGCCACGGCCGCGCAGGCTCTCGGGATCGTTCTGACCACCACGCCCGCGCAGGGCCTCGGGCTCGTTCTGCGCGCCACGTCCGCGCACGTCACCGGTTTCACCCGGCCCACCGCGACCGCGCAGGGCCTCGGGCTCGTTCTGCCCGCCACGGCCGCGCTGGTTGTCGGCATCGCCCTGGCCGCCGCGACCGCGCTGGTTGTCGGCATCGCCCTGGCCACCGCGACCGCGCTGGTTGTCGGGCCCGGGTTCGCCGGCGAAGCCACGCTCGGCGCCAGGCCCACGCTGATCGTCGCCGCCCGGACCACGGCCGCGCTTGTCGACACCATGCCGTCCACCGGCCGCCTCGGGTCCCCCCTGGCCGCCCGGTCCACGTGAGCCGCGCTGTCCGCCCTGGCCGCCGGGCCCCTGCTGCGTGCCGGGACCACTCTGAGCGCCGCCAGGGCCACGTTCACCACCGGAACTCCCAGCACCGCGACGGCCGGGAGCGTCCGGCCCACCCTGCGTAACCGCCGGCCCAGCCCGCATCTCGGCCGACCGCGCTTCCCCACCGCGAACGTCACCACCGCGGGGATCGCCGCCACGGACGTCACCACCGCGCGCGTCACCGCCGCGGACGTCACCACTGCGCGGGTCACCGCCGCGGACGTCACCACTGCGCGGGTCACCGCCGCGGACCTCACCACTGCGGGGATCGCCACCGCGCGGATCGCCACCGCCACGCACGTCTCCACCGCGGACATCGCCGGTGCGGGCATCGCCACCGCGGATGTCACCACTGCGCGGATCGGCGTTGCGCGGGTCGGGAATCTGCCCACCGTTGAAGGCCGCCGGCTCATCGGGCTCGGCCGCATGCCGCCGCCCACCCGACGAACGGCGAGCGTTCGGCGACTCCCCCTGCCGCGGCTCGGGCAACGCATGCGCCGCCCGCCGGCCGGCGGTCGGCGACTCCTGCTCAGCATCCGGGGCACGCCGCCGCCCACCACCGGCGGGCGGCCCACCGGTGCCGGCCGGGTCCAGCGTCGCGGCGGCGGTGGCCTCCCAGGACGCGGCCATCTCACGGGCGGTACGCCGTCCCCGGGACCGCGACTTCGACTCAGCCGGCAGCTCCTCGGACGCCTCCCGCCAAGGTTCCGCGGGCCGAGACCCAGAACCGGACTCCCGCCACGGCTCACTCGAACGCGCCCCCGGCTCACCCGGATTCGCCGCCCGAGACCCGGACGTCGACTCCCGCCAAGGCTCATCCCCACGCGACGACGAACCCCGCGCCTCGCCTGGATTCGCCGGACGCGACCCGGAGGTGGACTCCCGCCACGGCTCGTCCCCACGCGAACCCGCCGACGACCCACCACGCGGGTCACCAGGATTCGCCGGCCGCGACCCGGAGGTGGACTCCCGCCACGGCTCGGACGGATGCGCCGGCCGCGAGTCCGAAGTGGACTCACGACGAAGGTCCCCGGGACCGGCCGGACGCGAACCTGACGGCGACTCCCGCCACGGCTCCGACGGATTCGCCGGCCGCGACCCGGAACTCGACTCACGCCTCGGATCAACCGGAGCCGCCGGACGCGAACCAGACTGCGACTCACGGCGCGGATCGACCGGAGCGGCGGGACGCGACCCGGAAGTGGACTCACGGCGCGGATCAACCGGAGCGGCGGGACGCGACCCGGACGTGGACTCGCGCCGCGGATCGACGGGACCAGACGGGCGCGAACCAGACGGCGACTCCCGCCACGGCTCCGACGGATTCGCCGGCCGCGACCCCGAACTCGACTCACGCCGCGGATCAACTGGAGCCGCCGGACGGGAACCCGAGTTCGACTCGCGGCGCCAGGTCTGCGTCGCGTCCGGGTTGGCCGGAGGAGCGGGCGGCGCGGCGGCCGCAGAGTCGGACTCGCGCAACACGTCACGCGGCGGTCGCCACGTCGGCATGGCCTCCGTCGACGGCCCTCCGCCCGAGTCGCGCGGCAGTCGCCACGCCTCGGTCGGTTCGGCCGGAGGAGGAGCCGCCGGAGCGTTGCCCGACTTCGACCGCCGCGACCGCGAACGGCCCGGAGCCTCAGCGCCCGCCGAACCAGCCGCGGCCGGACCGTCGGACGCGAACCCACCGCCACCCGCGCCGCCGGAGCCGCCCTGGCCGCGACCGCCGGACGAGCCCGGACCGGAACCCGCCGCGCCGGGACCGAAGCCACCAGCGCCGCCGGAACCACTCTGGCCGCGACCGCCTGACGAGCCCGAGCCGGAACCCGCCGCGCCGGGACCAAACCCGCCGCCGGGAGCGCCGGGTGAGCCCTGACCGGGGGCGCCCGAGCCTGATGCGGGGCCGTACGAAGGGACCAGCGGCGGCTCGTCGCCGCGGGACTGGGGTGGGACGCCGCGGCGGGGATTCATGCCATCGAGGACGTCGGACGGGGGTGCGGGCGGGGCCGCGAAGGCGTCGGCGTCGTTGCCCGCGCTGCGCAGTTCGGCCAGCCAGCCGAGTTCCTCGTCGCCGCTCGGGCCTGGGTCGGCCTTGCCGCGGCCGCGCCGCTTCTTGGCCTCGTCTCGACCCGATGTCACCGGTGTCGCTCCTCCATGCTGTTCGGCTCCGGAGCGTCACCCGCCCCCGAGGACGACGTACCGGTCCCCCGCACGATACGCCGCAGTTTCGGCAATCGTTCCGCCACCGCGCGCTCGGCGCCATGGCCCGTCGGGCGGTAGTACTCCCGGTCGCGAACCCCCTCCGGGGCGTACTCCTGCTGGACCACGCCCCGCGGGTCGTCGTGGGGGTATTTGTACCCCTTCCCGTGCCCGACCCGGCTCGCCCCCTTGTAGTGCGAATCGCGTAAATGCGCAGGAACTGCACCACCATGTCCGGCGCGCACGTCGGCCATCGCCGCTCCGATGGCCGCGACCACCGCGTTCGACTTCGGGGCGAGGGCGAGGTGGATCACCGCCTGGGCGAGGACGATCTGGACCTCGGGCAGCCCGACGTACTCCACGGCGTGCGCGGCGGCCGTCGCGATCGGCAGGGCGGTCGGGTCGGCCAGGCCGATGTCCTCGCTGGCCGAGATGACCATGCGCCGCGCGATGAACCGGGCGTCCTCCCCCGCGGTGATCATGCGGGCCAGGTAGTGCAGGGCGGCGTCGACATCGGAGCCGCGGATGCTCTTGATGAAGGCGCTGACCACGTCGTAGTGCTCGTCGCCGTCGCGGTCGTACCGCAGCGCCGCCACGTCCACGGCCTTCTCCGCGGTGGCGAGGTCCACGCTGCCCATGCCCTGCGCGACCGCGGCACCGGCGGCCGCCTCGAGGGCGGTGAGCGCCTTGCGGACGTCGCCACCTGCCAGCCGTACCAGATGAGCCTCTGCATCGGCATCCAGCTGCACGGCGCTGTCAAGCCCGCGACCGTCCGTGACCGCCCGGCGCAGCAGCGTGCGCACGTCGTCGTCGGTGAGGGGCTGCAGGGTCAGCAGCACGCAGCGGGACAGCAGCGGCGAGATGACCGAGAAGTAGGGGTTCTCCGTGGTCGCCGCGAGCAGCGTCACGGTGCGGTCCTCGACCGCGGCCAGCAGCGAGTCCTGCTGGGTCTTGCTGAAGCGGTGGACCTCGTCGATGAACAGGACGGTCGGCGGCCCGCCGCGGCGGCGCTCCTTGCGCGCGGTGTCGATCACCGCGCGGACGTCCTTCACGCCGGCCGACAGCGCCGAGAGCGCCACGAAGTTACGGTCCGTAGCGCCGGCGACCAGATGCGCGATCGTGGTCTTGCCGGAGCCGGGCGGGCCCCACAGGATCACCGACATCGGCGAGGAGCCGCCGACGAGCTGGCGCAGCGGGGCGCCCGGGGCGAGCAGGTGCTGCTGGCCGACGAGCTCGTCGAGGCTGACCGGGCGCATCCGGACCGCGAGCGGCGCGTCGGCCGCCACGTCGGTGAAACCACCGGTGACGGCGGGATCGCCGCCGTCACCGGTTGGTTGAACCTCAAACAAGCCGTCCACGGCCCCCGACCCTACAGGCCGGTCATCAGTTGGAGCGCTCCACCGGGACCTGGTCGGTGGCGGACACCGGCGCTGCGGCCTTCGGCTTGGCGTCGACGCCGGCCTCGGCCCGCTGCTCCTTGGTGATCGGGGTCGGCGCGCCGGTCAGCGGGTCGAAGCCGCCGCCGGTCTTCGGGAACGCGATCACCTCGCGGATCGAGTCCGCGCCCGCGAGCAGCATGCAGATGCGGTCCCAGCCGAACGCGATGCCGGCGTGCGGCGGCGGGCCGTACTTGAACGCCTCCAGCAGGAAGCCGAACTTGTCCGCGGCGTCGTCGGGCGTGATGCCGAGGATGTCGAAGACCCGCCGCTGCACGTCGCCGCGGTGGATACGGACCGAGCCGCCGCCGATCTCGTTGCCGTTGCAGACGATGTCGTACGCGTAGGCGAGCGCCTCGCCCGGCGCCTCCTCGAACCGGTCGATCCAGTCGCGGTTCGGCGAGGTGAACGGGTGGTGCACGGCCGTCCAGCCCTTGGCCCCGCCGCCCGTGCCGCCGGCCTCGGGGTCGGTGGGCTCGAACATCGGCGCGTCGACGATCCAGCAGAACGCCCAGGCGCTCTCGTCGATCAGGCCGGCCCGCTTGGCGATCTCGATGCGGGCCGCGCCCAGCAGCTCCTGGGCCTCGCGCCGCTCGGTCGAGGCGGCGAAGAAGACCGCGTCGCCGGGCTTGGCCCCGACCGCGTCGGCCAGGCCGCCCAGGTGGTCGGCGGAGAGGTTCTTGGCCACCGGGCCGCGGGCCTCGCCGGTCTCGGCGTCGAGCACCACGTAGGCCAGGCCCTTGGCGCCGCGCGCCTTGGCCCAGTCCTGCCAGCCGTCGAGCTCCTTGCGGGTCTGCGCGGCGCCGCCGGGCATCACGACCGCGCCCACATAGCCACCCGCGTCGATCGCGCCGGCGAACACGCGGAATTCCGTGCCGCGGAGGTACTTCGTGAGCTCCGTCAGCTCCACCGAGTACCGCAGGTCGGGCTTGTCGGAGCCGTACCGCGACATGGCGTCGTGCCAGGTGAGGTGCGGGATGTCGCCGGCGATCTCGTGCCCGGCGAGGTCCGACCAGAGCGAGCGGACGATCGACTCGCCCAGCTCGATGATGTCCTCCTGGGTGACGAAGGACATCTCGATGTCGAGCTGCGTGAACTCCGGCTGGCGGTCGGCCCGGAAGCCCTCGTCGCGGTAGCAGCGGGCGATCTGGTAGTACCGCTCCAGGCCGCCGACCATGAGCAGCTGCTTGAACAGCTGGGGCGACTGGGGCAGCGCGTACCAGGTGCCGGGCTGCAGCCGGACCGGCACCAGGAAGTCGCGGGCGCCCTCCGGCGTCGAGCGGGTCAGCGTCGGCGTCTCCACCTCGACGAAGTCCCGGTCGGCGAGCAGGTTGCGGGCGATCTGGTTGGCCCGGCTGCGCAGCTTCATCGCCTTGTGCGGGCCGGAGCGGCGCAGGTCGAGATAGCGGTACCGGTAGCGCACGTCGTCGCTGGCCGCCTCCCCGTCGTCGACGGGCAGCGGCAGCGGCGCGGCCTCGGAGAGCACCTCGAGCGCCGTGGCCACGACCTCGACGGCGCCGGTGGGCAGGTCGGGGTTCTCGTTGCCCTCGGGACGGGCGCGGACCTCGCCGGTGACGAGCACGCAGTACTCGTTGCGCAGCGCGTGCGCCGCCTGCATCTCCTCGCGGAAGACCACCTGGACCACGCCGGAGGCGTCGCGCAGGTCGACGAAGATGACCCCGCCGTGGTCGCGGCGGCGGGCCACCCAGCCGGCCAGCGTCACGGTCGTTCCGGCGTCGGCGCCGCGCAGGGTGCCGGACTCATGGGATCGGATCACGGGATCTCCTTCGGCGAACTACGCAAAGACTCCCTATTGTTTCACTGCAGCCGCGGCGCCATGTCCTCGGCCGGGGGGATCCACTCTGCGCTGGAGGCGGGCACCTGCTCGCCGGAGCGGATGTCCTTGACCTGATCGCCGCCCTCGGCCGACGCGCTGGCCGGGAACCAGACGAACGGGATGCCCCGGCGCTCGGCGTACCGGATCTGCTTGCCGAGTTTTGCCGGTACCGGCGCGACTTCTGCAGCGATCCCGCGGGCGCGCAGGTCGGCGGCGATCCGGTTGCCGGCCGCCCGCTCCTCTTCACTCCACAGCGCGACGAGCACCGCGGTCGGGGTCGGCCGGCTGACCGCCAGCTGCCCGGCGTCGAACAGCAGCCCGAGGAGGCGGGAGACGCCGATGGAGATGCCCACGCCGGGGAAGACGTCCTTGCCGGCACTGGCGAGGTTGTCGTACCGGCCGCCGGAGCAGATGGAGCCGTACTGCTCGTAGCCGACCAGCTCGGTCTCGTACACGGTGCCGGTGTAGTAGTCGAGCCCGCGGGCGATCTTCAGCGTGGCCTCGACCAGCCCCGGGCTGTGCTCCCGGGCCGTCTCCACGACCGCCGTGAGCTCGGCGATGCCCTCGTCCAGCAGCTCGTGCTCGACGCCGAGGGCGCGCACGGCGTCGGCGAAGGAGGCATCCTGGGCCCGGATCTCGGCCAGCGCGAGACACGCTTTGGCCTGCGCTTCGGTACCGCCGGCAAGCACGATCTGCGCCGCGACGGCATTCGGTCCGATCTTGTCCAGTTTGTCGACTATTCTGAGGATTTCCTCGGGATCCGCCAGGCCCAGGCCACGGTAGAAGCCCTCGCAGAGCTTGCGGTTGTTCACCATGATCTTGACGGGCGGAATCGGCAGCGAGCGCAGCGCGTCGCCGATGACCAGGGGAATCTCGGCCTCATAGTGGGGCGGGAGGGTGTCCCGGTCGACGATGTCGATGTCGGCCTGCAGGAACTCGCGATAGCGACCGGCCTGCGGCTTCTCCCCCCGCCACACCTTCTGGATCTGGTACCGCCGGAAGGGGAACTGCAACTTACCGGCGTTTTCAAGGACATAGCGGGCGAACGGAACGGTCAGGTCGAAGTGCAACCCCAGGCTCAGCTCCTCCTCGCCCTCCGCGGCCTGGAGGCGGCGCAGGACGTACACCTCCTTGGAGGTCTCGCCCTTGCGCAGCAGCTGGTCGAGGGGCTCGACGGCCCGGGTCTCCAGCGAGGCGAAGCCGTAGAGCTCGAAGGTGCGGCGCAGCCGGTCGAGCACCTGCTGCTCGGCGATGCGCTGGCCGGGCAGCCACTCCGGGAAGCCGGACAGCGGCATGGGTCGGGTCATGGGTGTCTACCAGCCTTTACGCGGCGCCTCGAGCGCCTCACGGAGATAAGGGTTGCGGGCCCGCTCGCGGCCGATGGTGGTCTCGGGGCCGTGCCCCGGCAGGACCACGGTCTCGTCGGGCAGGGTGAGGACCTTGTCCCGCAGGCTGGCCAGCATCTGCTCCATGCTGCCGCCGGGCAGGTCCGTGCGGCCGATGGAATCCCGGAACAGCACATCGCCGGAAAAGCAGAGATCCTCGCCGCGGAACATCACGGAGCCGCGGGTGTGGCCGGGCGCGTGGTCCACGACCAGCTCCAGCCCGGCGATCTTGAGCACCAGGCCGTCCTCGAGCGGCGCCACGTCCTCCGGCTCGGTCCACGTCAGCCGGCCGCCGAACAGCGCGGTGAGGTCGGTGCTCAGGCCCTTGGTCGGGTCGGCCAGCATCTCGCCGTCGTCCGGGTGGATGTACGCGGTGATCCCGCGCGCGCCGCAGACCGGCGTCACGGAGAACGTATGGTCGAGGTGACCATGGGTCAGCAGTACCGCCGCGGGTTGGAGACGATGCTCGGCGAGCACCTCGTCCAGACGGTCGATCACCCCGATGCCGGGGTCGATGACCACGCACTGCTCGCCGGGCGCTGGGGCCACGACGAAGCAGTTGGTCCCGAACGCCTCGGCCGGGAATCCGGCAACCAGCACGGCGGCGCTCCTCCCTGTCGATGTCCTGCCTTAGACCAGGTAGACCCTATCCGGAGCTCAGGCACAGCGAACCGTGACCGGGCGGCGACCCGCATTCCGGGTTCTACCCGTACACTCTGGCGGGCGTGTGACGTGGCACCCAAATGTATTTTCCTGGAGGGGAGCGCAGGTGGCTTCCAGTAAGAGCCGGCAGCGTGCACTGGCGCGGGCCAAGACCGAGCGGCAGATCGCCCGGAGGGCGGCCCAAGCACGGCGGCGCCGGCAGTGGCAGGCGGGCATCGGCACGGCCGTGGTGCTCGCGTTGCTGGTCGTGGTCGTGATCTGGAAGACCGGTGGCTTCTCCCCCGCCCCGGCCGCCGCCGCGGACTGTGCGTACACGCCGGTCGACGTGGCCAGCGGGATCACGGACGTCGGCAAGCCGCCGACCAAGGACGTCATCAAGAACGGCGTCGAGACGATGACGATCGCGCTGGGTCAGGGCAACGTCACCGTCAAGCTCGACCCGAGCAAGGCGCCGTGCACGGTGAACAGCTTCCGGTACCTGGCGGAGAAGAAGTTCTTCGACAACACCACGTGCCACCGGCTGGGCGACACGTTCCTGCAGTGCGGGGACCCGTCGGGCACCGGCAGCGGCGGCCCGGCGTACCGGTTCCCGGACGAGAACCTGCCGACCGCCAGCGCGCCGTCGGCCGACCCGAGCGCCGACCCGTCGGCCGCGCCGGCCTCGACCGCGCTGTACCCCGCCGGCACGATCGCCATGGCGAACTCCGGCGTGAACACCAACAGCAGCCAGTTCTTCCTGGTCTTCAAGGACCAGCAGTTCCCGCCGAACTACACGGTCTTCGGCACCATCACGGGCGGCCTCGACGTGCTGCAGAAGATCGGTGCGGCCGGCAACGACAGCTCCGGCGGGGACGGCACCGGCAAGCCGAACCAGGAGGCGAAGATCAGCTCGCTGACCGTCACCGACACCGAGCCGCCGGCCGCCGAGCCCGTCCCCACGACGAGCGCGTCGGTCCCCGCCTCGGCCCCGGCGTCCACCGCGCCGTCGGCGAGCACGCCCAGCAAGTCGTAGCCGTGCAGTCCACCCCATCCCTGTTGAGCAAGGAGTACCGACCGTGACCACCAACCGGGACCGTCAGCGCGCGGCCGCGCGTGCGCGGCTGGAGCGGGAGATGTCCGTCCGGGCCGAGCAGTCCAAGGCCCGGCGCCGGAGGAACACGACGATCGCCGCCGGTGCGGGCGCCCTGATCGTGGTGCTCGCCGCGGCCTGGGTGGTCATCGCGTTGACCAGCGACGACGACAAGAAGGACGCGGCCGCCCCGGGCGCGTCGTCCTCGGCCACCCCGACCAGCTGCACCTGGCAGCCCCTGGTCGACCCGAGCGCGAGCGCCTCGCCCGACCCGGAGCTGGCCAAGAACACCAAGGACGTCGGCAAGCCCCCCGCCACGGGCGAGGCCCGCACCGGCACCCAGACGATGACCCTCGACACGAGCGTCGGCACCATCAAGATCGAGGTGGACACCGCCCACGCCCCGTGCGCCGCGGAAAGTTTCACCTACCTCGCCAGCAAGAAGTTCTTCGACGACTCGATCTGCCACCGCCTGGTCCTGCAGAGCATCTACGTCCTGCAGTGCGGCGACCCCTTCGGCACCGGCTACGGCGGCCCCTCCTACCGCTACGCCGAGGAGAACCTCCCGACCGGCAAGCGCCCGGCCTACGGCGAGGGCGTGGTGGCCATGGCCAACAACGGCCAGCCCGCCTCGACGGGAAGCCAGTTCTTCATCGTCTACAAGGACATCGCGGAGCTGGACGCCAACTACACCGTCATCGGCAAGGTGACGGAGGGCCTGGACCTGGTCAAGAAGGTCGCCGAGGCCGGCGTCGTCCCGGACGCCTCCGCCCCGGCCGCGGACCCGTCGACGGGCCCGAGCGAGGGCAAGCCGAAGACCGAGGTGCGCATCAAGTCCCTGACGATGAGCGCCCCGACTCCGTAGGCTCCGCAGCGCTCAAGGGCCGCCCACCATCACGGTGGGCGGCCCTTCGCAACTCCGCCAGCCTCGGACCGACGAAACCGCGCTCAGCCAGGTGAGCGAACAGATCGTCCCGGCCGGCCTCCAGCAGGAGCCTGGCGAGCCGCAAAGAGACCAAGTTGTCCTTCCCCGGGGCAAACGTGCCCAGGAACGTGTCCCCGTCGTCGACCCGGCCGCTCTCGTACAGGTGTTGCGCGTATTTCACGGTGGCCATGTGCTCGCCGAGCTGTGCCCACCGACGCAACTCGTCGACGTCGCCGCGCCGGAAGAGCAGCTCCGCGAGCCGGTCCGACAAGCTGTCGTCGCCCACGCCCGAGTCGACCCGCGGCCGGAGGACGGCGATCGCCGCATCCAGGTCGCCGAGGTCGACGAGCAGGTCGACCAGGAACGGCACGGCCCGCTTGTCGCGGGCGGCCCAGGTGCGCAGGCGCGCCGAGTCCACCCGGCGCCGCAGGAGCCCGAACAGCGCACGGCTGGCGGCGTAATCCGGTCCGTTCTGCGACTCGAGGGCGACCCGCCGCTCGAGCACTTCCAACGCCTCGCGGATCTCGTCGCGTTCGGCGTGCAGCTCGGCGAGTAGGGCGGCACAGGGCCCGTCGCGGTACCTCCAGCGGCGCAACAAGGCCATCGCGCCCCTGCGGTCGCCGCGGCGGACGAGGAGCTCGGCGAGCTTCCGGGCGGCGTGCGGGTTGCGCTGCGCGGGCTTCCGGAGCACCGCGATCGCCTCGTCGACGTCGCCCCGGTTGGCGAGCAGCGACGCCAGCGTCAAGGCCGCCCAGGGGCGGAGGTGGGCCAACGACCGCAGCAGGGCGATGGCCTCATCGCACCGGCCGCCTTGTTCGCACACGGTGGCCAGGGCCTGGGTAACGTCGTCGTCCGGCGGTTCGGTCAGTCGGCGGAGGGTCAGTTCGTCGCCACGCTCGACCAGCAGCGGCAGTAGGACCCTCCGCGCTACGCGATCTCCCGCGGTCGCGCGCGCCGTCAAGACATCCGTTTCCCCCCGAAAGCGAAGCAGTCCCGCGAGTTCGGTCGCGGCGAACGCATCGCCCGAATCGGCCGCCTGCGTCAGGCCCGGCAGGTCCTCCCGCGCGCGCATGGCCGCCGCAGCCGCCCGTTGCCGGCCCTTCTTCGTGAAGGCGCGACGGGGATGGGCCGGCCGCGCTCGAAGCTTCTCGGCGGGCCGCCGGGCCAGCTCCTCCCTGACGGCGACGCCGTACGGGCCGGTCGACAGGTCCCACAGCTCATGCAGTGGCACATTGGGCAACGCGCTCAGGACGAGCGCGGTCGCGCCTTCGCCGTCACCACGCGCGGCGAGTTCGGCGTACATGTAATCGAGCGCCCGGACGTTCCCCCGCTCGGCGAGTCCACGCAACTCGGCCTCGCCGCCGTGCTTGACCAGCAGGCCGATCAGGGCTTCCGCCGCCGGGCTGTGCGCGGACGCCCCGGCCGAGCGCAGGAGCTGCAGGGCGGCGGCCGTCTGGCCCCGCTGGTCGAGCAGGCCGGCCAGGACGACCCGCGCGCCGCCATCCTGCCGATCCACCCGGCGGCGCAGCAGGGTCAGCACGGCCTCGGTGTCACCGACCTCCTCGGCGGAATCGGCCAGCTCACGCTGCGCACCGTCGTCCCCGGCCTCGGCGGCCTGGAAGAGGGCCTGCCGCCGGGTCGGCGTGGCCAGGCGGTCGTTGATCAGCGCGTGCCGGAACTGCCAGACCGAGCCGCTGCGGCGCAGGACCCCGCGAACGTAGGCGTCCTCCGCGAACCGAGCCATCCGCAGCGGGAGCCGGCCCCGGACCGCCAGGGTCAGGAAGCCCGCGCGGTCACGGGCCCACGGCCGTCCGAACCGGCTCAGCAGCACGGCGGCGCCGAGCACGACGGCGGCACTCATCGACCAGGCCGCGACGGCTCCGGGCGCCCGCCACGCGGCCGCGGCCGCGAACACGGCGACGCCGATCACCCACCACACCAGCATCCGGAGTCCGGCGGCGCGGGGCTGGTGCAGGTGCGTCAGACCGGCGTGCGTCAGGCCCTGGGCCAGGCCGGCGAGCAGCCCGACCCACCACGCCCCGACCACGAACCCGGTGGCCAGCCCGGTCACGAGGGCGAGCAGGGCGATGCTGGCGAATCGCAAGGCCGGCACGTCGTCCGCCGCCAGTGGCGTCCAGCCGATCGCGACCGTCGCGGCGACGATCGCCGCGGCAATGCCCCCGCCCACCGAGCCGAGGGCGTAGCCGAGCAGGGCCAGCGGCAACACGCCGGCGGTCGCCAGAAGCGCCCGCATGAGGTGCGGCCGGGAGTTGAGGAAGGTGACCGGCAGCGAGCGCCAGTCCAGGTCGCGGGTGCCGTGCCGGTACGAGTTGTAGGCCAGCGTGCCCAGCCAGCGCGTCGCCTTCTCCGGCGGATAGGGGCGCAGCGGCTCCCCGGCGACCAGCTGGGGGTCGTCCGGGTCGTAGGCGGCCGCCACGTAGCGGTCGATCAGGCGGTTGGTGATCTCCGTCTTCGTCTTCAGCCGGGTGAGTTCGGCCGGGTCGTGGTGGGGTTCGCGGTAGGCGGTGCGGGTCATGGCGGTCAGCAGCGGGGTGGTCAGGGTGGTGGCCAGGACGCCGGTCGGGTCGTTGCGCAGCAGGTCGAAGACCGGTGACCACCGTTCCGCGGTGGCCCGCGGGCGGCTCAGGAACTCGATGACGTGCTCCGCCGCGACCGGCTGGATCTCGATCAGGGCGGCCTGCTCGAGGTCACCCTGACGGTCCCGGGTGAGCAGGGCGTACTCGCGGGTGCGGCAGGTCAGGACCAGCGGGCGGCCGGCCGAGACGAAGCGGTGCAGCTTGGTGATGGCCGCCGGGATCCGTTCGGGTGGCAGCTCGTCCAGGCCGTCCAGGACCGGGATGACGAGCTGGACGGGCGGCTGGCCGCCGCCGGTGCGCAGCGGCGTGACCAGCATGCGGGCCAGGGCGGCGGTCGGGAACAGGCGTGGGTGGTCGAGCCGGAGCCGGCGGACCACGAAGTCCTCGACCGTGTCGGTGGTCGGGTCCCAGGAGGAGATGGGCAGGAACAGCGGGACCGGGTCGCCGCCGGTCTGCTCCGTCAGCAGGCGGCGGGAGAGCAGCAGCGCCAGGACGCTCTTGCCGGCGCCGGGCTCGCCCAGAATGATCAGCTGGCCGCGGGGCAGGCCCACGAACGCGTCGACGATCTGGTTGATGTCGCCGAGCGGCCGGTGCGAGTCGGCCCAGGAGAACCGGACCTCCAGCGGCAGGGCCTGGCTGACGCCGTGCCGCCACTCCTGCTGCTCGTACGCGGTCAGCAGGCGTTGGGCCAGGTCACGCACGATGCGGCGGACCTCGGTGTCGTCGGCCGCGCCGCCGAGGCCGCGCCGGGCCTCGATGGCGAACGCGGCGGCGACGAGCACCAGGACGCCCGACCACAGCAGCCAGGGCCACCACCACGCCTTGACCGTGACCGTACTGGTGGCAAGGTTCCCGATCAGCGCCAGCGCCGCGCCCAGCAGCAGCGCGGCGGACGAGTGCTGCCACCACCGCCGTCCCACGCGACCCACTGTGCCAACCCTGTCAACACAGGGTGCGCAGGGCGGGAGGGGTCAGGCGCCCGAAGTCACCCGATAGGCGTCGTACACCCCGTCGATCCGCCGCACCGCCGCCAGCAGGTGGTTCAGGTGCTTCGGGTCGGCCATCTCGAAGCTGAACCGGCTGATCGCCACCCGGTCCCGCGTCGTCGTCACCGTCGCCGAGAGGATGTTGACCTTCTCGTCGGAGAGGACCCGCGTCACGTCGGCGAGGAGCTTGTGCCGGTCCAACGCCTCCACCTGGATCGCCACCAGGAAGGTCGACGCGCTCGTCGGCTTCCAGCTGACCTCCAGCACCCGCTCCGGCTGCTCCTTGAGGTCGGCCGCGTTCGCGCAGTCGTCCCGATGCACCGAGACGCCGCCCGAGCGCGTCACGAAGCCGAAGACCGCGTCGCCCGGGACCGGGGTGCAGCAGCGGGCCAGCTTGATCCAGACGTCGTCGACGCCCAGGACCTCGACGCCCGGGTCGGAGGCGGCCGTGCGCGGGCGGGCGGGGCGGGTCGGGATGGCGGTCTCGGCGATGTCCTCGACCGCGCCCTCCTCGCCGCCGTAGCCCTGCACGAGGCGCTGCACGATCGACTGGGCCGAGGTCTGGCCGTCGCCGACCGCCGCGTAGAGGGCGGCCACGTCGGTCAGGTGCAGCTCGCGGGCGATCGTCATCAGCGACTCGGAGGTGAGGAGGCGCTGCAGCGGGAGGCCCTGCTTGCGCATGGCCTTGACGATCGCCTCCTTGCCGGCCTCGATCGCCTCCTCGCGGCGCTCCTTGTTGAAGTACTGGCGGATCTTGGTTCGGGCTCTTGGGCTCTTGACGAAGCCCAGCCAGTCCTGGGTCGGGCCGGCGGTCTCGGACTTCGAGGTGAAGATCTCGATGACGTCGCCGTTGGAGAGGGTGCTCTCCAGGGGGACGAGCTTGCCGTTGACGCGGGCGCCGATGCACTTGTGGCCGACCTCGGTGTGCACGGCGTAGGCGAAGTCGACCGGGGTCGAGCCGGTGGGCAGCGCGATCACGTCGCCCTTCGGCGTGAAGACGTACACCTCCTGGCTGGACAGGTCGAAGCGCAGGGCGTCGAGGAACTCGCTCGGGTCGCTCGCCTCGCGCTGCCAGTCCAGCAGCTGCCGCAGCCAGGTCATCTCGTCGATGTGGGCGGGCGGGCCGGCGATCGTGGCGTTCTTGGTCTCCTTGTAGCGCCAGTGCGCCGCGATGCCGTACTCCGCGGTGCGGTGCATGGCGTAGGTGCGGATCTGCAGCTCGACGGGCTTGCCGGTCGGGCCGATGACCGTCGTGTGCAGCGACTGGTACATGTTGAACTTCGGCATGGCGATGTAGTCCTTGAACCGGCCCGGGACGGGCTGCCAGTTCGCGTGGATCACGCCGAGGGCCGCGTAGCAGTCGCGCACGGTGTCGACCAGGATGCGCACGCCGACCAGGTCGTAGATGTCGCCGAAGTCGCGGCCGCGGACGATCATCTTCTGGTAGACCGAGTACAGGTGCTTCGGCCGCCCGGTCGTCTCCGACTTGATCTTGGCGGCCTTGAGGTCGTTGGCGACCTTCTGGGTCACGGTGCGCAGCAGGGAGTCGCGCTGCGGGGTGTGCTCGGCGATGAGCCGGCTGATCTCGTCGAAGCGCTTGGGGAACAACGTGCGGAACGCCAGGTCCTCCAGCTCCCACTTGATCGTGTTCATGCCCAGCCGGTGCGCGAGCGGGGCCAGGATCTCCAGCGTCTCCTTGGCCTTCTGCTCCTGCTTGGGGCGGGGCAGGAAGGTCAGGGTGCGCATGTTGTGCAGCCGGTCGGCCAGCTTGATCACCAGGACCCGCGGGTCCTTGGCCATCGCCACGACCATCTTGCGGATCGTCTCGGCCTTCGCCGCGTCGCCCAGCTTGACCTTGTCCAGCTTGGTGACGCCGTCGACGAGCAGCGTGACCTCGCCGCCGAAGTCGACCTGCATGCGCTCGATCGTGTACTCGGTGTCCTCGATCGTGTCATGCAGGAGCGCGGCGACCAGCGTGGTGGTGTCCATGCCCAGGTCGGCGAGGATGGTGGCCACGGCGAGCGGGTGCGTGATGTACGGGTCGCCGGACTTGCGGTACTGCCCCTTGTGGAAGTGCTCCGCCATGTCATAGGCGCGCTGGAGCAGCCGCACGTCGGCCTTGGGGTGGCTCGCCTTGTGCTGGGCGATCAGCGGCTCGAGCACCTCGCTCACCGAGGGGCTCTGCCAGGGCGCGTTGAAGCGCGCGAGGCGGGCCCGCACCCGGCGGCCGGTCGGGGCCGCGCCGACGAGCCCGGCCATCGTGCCGGTGACTCCGCTGGCCGCGTCCGTCAGGTCCTCGGTGTCCTCGCCCAGGATCTCCTCGGGCGTACGGCGCGGAGCCTGCTGATCGGACGCACGGCGCTGCGGCGCACCGGGCGGCGTCGGGAACTGCAGCACCACACCGCCGGCCTCCGCCGTCTCCGGCGTGGCGGTCTCGCGGGCGTCCTGCGGTTCATCCTGCACGTGGTCGACCGTACCCTCAATGGGGGGTGCGATGTCGCCGGTCACCGGCCGCTCCTCATCGCCGACAACGTTCCGAACCGCAAGCTTACCCGCCCCCACCGACATTTCCCGTCAGCGCGAGGTGCCGGAAAACGCCGCTCAGACAGTCAACAGGGCATGAACCGGACGTCCCGCCAGTTTCGCCCGCCCCTCCAGGAACGACAGCTCCAGCAGGACGCTGAAGCCGCTGACCGTACCGCCGGCCCGCTCGACGAGGCCGAGGGTGGCCGCGGCGGTCCCGCCGGTGGCCAGCACGTCATCGACGACCAGCACGCGCTCGCCGGCGATGAACGCGTCGGCGTGCACCTCCAGGGTCGCCTCGCCGTACTCGAGGGCGTAGGTGGCCGACACGGTGGCGCGGGGCAGCTTGCCGGCCTTGCGGACGGGCACCACGCCCTTGCCGGTGGCGTAGGCCACCGCGGCGGCGATCACGAACCCGCGCGCCTCGATCCCGGCCACGACGTCGAAGCTGTCCGCGCCGTGCTCGGCGATGACGGCGTCGATGGCCGCCGCGAACGCCTGGCCGTCGGCGAACAGCGGCATGAGGTCCTTGAACACGATCCCGGGCTTCGGGAAGTCCGGCACGTCCAGGACCTTGCTCGCGACCAGGTCGGCGATGTCCACCAACGCTCCTCCAAAGAAAAAGACGGGCGCCGCAGGTGCGGCGCCCGTCATCTTCGCAAGAGTTACCTGCGGCCTGAGCCGCCGCCCCCGGGTCGCCCACCGGCGCGCGGGCGCTTGCCCTGCCCCGGACGGGCCGACGGGCGGGCCCCCGGCCGCGGGGCCGCACCGGCGAGCTCGGAGCGCTCGACCGCCTTGGCCGTGCCGCCGCCGCCGACCGGGACGCCGTCGCTGTCGCGGGCCGGGCCGGTGGTCGCGCGGGCCGCCGCCTCCTTGGCCTGCGCGCTGCGCTTGGCCTTGACGCGGTTGGCGTGCTGCAGCAGGCGCGGCTCGCGGCTCTTGAGCTCGGCCAGCACGGGCGTGGCGAAGAAGATCGAGGAGTACACCGCGACGCCCATACCGATGAAGAGCACCAGGCCGAGGTCCTTCAGCGTGCCCGCGCCCAGCAGGCCGGCCCCGATGAACAGCAGGCCGCCGACCGGGAGCAGGGCCACCAGGCCGGTGTTGATCGAGCGCATCAGCGTCTGGTTGACGGCCAGGTTGGCCGCCTCCGAGTACGTCGAGGTGCTCGAGCCCGTGATGCCCCTCGTGTTCTCCTGCACCTTGTCGAACACCACGACGACGTCGTACAGGGCGAAACCGAGGATCGTCAGGAAGCCGATGACGGTCGACGGCGTCACCTCGAAGCCGACGAGCGAGTACACGCCGCCGGTGAGGATCAGGTCCAGCAGCAGCGAGGCGACCGCGGCGACGGCCATCCGCCACTCGAACCGCGCGATCAGGTACACCAGCACCGCGGCCAGGAAGATCGCGAGGCTCAGCGCCGCCTTGTTGGTGACCTGGCCGCCCCACGACGTGCTGACCGCGCTGTCGCTGATCTGCTCGGGCGTGATGTTGAAGTGCTGGGCGACCGAGTTCTTGATGTCCGTCTGCCGCTCGGCGTCCGTGATCAGTTCGGTCTTGATGATGTACTGGTTGTCGCCCACGGTCTGGCCGGTCTTGACCGACACGCCGGCGTCGGTGAACGCCTGCTCGACCTGCTCCAGCGTGCCGACCTTGACCGGCACGTTGTACTGGTTCCCGCCCTCGAACTCGATGCCGAGCGTGAAGCCGCGGAACAGCATGCTCGCGATCGCGATGACGATCGCGATGCCGGCGATGGTGAACCAGAGCTTGCGGCGGCCGACGACTTCGACGTCGGCCTCACCGCGGTACAGCCGGGCTGCGAGGCCCTTTCCGCTGCCAGCCATCGTCAGGCCTCCTTCGGGCGGTTACGACGGGTGCTGGTGGGCGCCGCGTCCGTGGTCGGTCGGTCGAGCACGCGGCCCAGGCCGCTGACCCGCGGCGAGAGGAACGCCTTGCTGCGGGCGAAGAGCGTCATGATCGGGTGACGGAACAGGAACACGACCACGAGGTCGAGGATCGTCGCGACGCCGAGGGCGAAGGCGAAGCCCTTGACCGAGCCGATCGAGACGAAGTACAGGATCGCCGCGGCCATCAGCGTGATGGTGTTGGCCGAGATGATCGTGCGGCGGGCCCGCACCCAGGCGCGTGGCACGGCGCTGCGTGGACTTCGGCCCTCGTGGATCTCGTCCTTGAGCCGTTCGAAGTAGATGACGAACGAGTCGGCGGCGACACCGAGCGAGACGATGAACCCGGCGAAGCCGGCGAGGCTCAGCGTGAAGCCGATCCCGCGGCCCAGCAGGATCAGGGCCATGAAGACCAGCAGGCCGGAGAGCACCAGGCTGAGCATGATGACCGCGCCGAGCAGGCGGTAGTAGAAGAACGAGTACAGCACCACCAGCAGCATGCCGATGCCGGCGGCGAGCAGGCCCGCCTCCAGGTGCGAGCTGCCCAGCGTGGCCGAGATGCTCTGCGCGTCCTGCGAGGTGAAGGAGAGCGGCAGGGCGCCGTACTGCAACTGGCTGGCCAGCAGCTGCGCCTCGGACTTGGTGAAGGTACCGCTGATCTCCGCGTCACCGGGGATGACGTTCTGGATCGTCGGCGCCGACACGACCTCGTTGTCGAGCACCACGGCGACCTGCTTGCTGTCCTGGCCGTTGTTGTACGCCACGCGGGTCAGGTCGGTCCAGCGGTTCTGCCCGGCGCTGTGGAAGGACAGGTTGACCGTCCACTGCCCGTTCTGCGAGTTGATGCCGGAGTCGGCGCTGGAGACGTCGGTGCCGAGCACCTTGGCCGCGTCGAGCTGGTACTTCACGCCCGGCCCACACGCGACCGCCTGGTCCTCGGCCTTGCTGATCGAGCCGACCGGCCGGTGGTTGAGCTTGTCGCACGTGACGTACGGGATGTTGTACTGCATCGACGCCGGCAGCACCGCGACCTCGGCCGGCGTGAGGTCCTTGAAGCCCGCGTAGCCCTCGGCCTTGTCGGGCGCCTGGGAGAAGTCGACCGGCGCCTGCTCGGCCAGGGCCGCGGCCCAGACGTCCTGGCCCAGCTTCTTCTGCACCGCCGCGCGCTGCGTGGCGATGTCCGGCGCGACCGCGGCCTCGGAGCCCGACGGCGTCGGTGCGGCGGCGGCCGGCGCGCTGGCCGAGGCCGACGGCGCGGCCGAGCCGCTCGGGGTGGCCGACGGCGTCGCCGCGGCCGAGCCGGTGGCCGACGGCGTGGCCGAGGCTCCGGTGGACGCCGGCGCGCTCGCCGAGGCCGACGCGGACGCCGACGGGTCGGTCGCCCCGGTGTCGCCGGTCTGGCCCAGCACCATGCGGAAGCGCAGCTCGGCGGTCTGGCCGATCTGCTTGAGCCGGTCGTCGCTCTTGCCCGGCAGGGAGACGACGATGTTGTTGCTGCCCTCGACCACGACCTCGGCCTCGGCGACGCCCAGGCCGTTGACCCGCTGGTCGATGATGCGGCGGGCGGTCTCCATCTGATCCTGGGTGGGCGGCTTGTTGCCCTCCAGGTTCTGGGCCTGCAGCGTGACCGTGGTCCCGCCGATCAGATCAAGGCCGAGCTTGGGCTCGAGCCGGTTGCGCCAACCACCGCTGCCGCCGAACCACACGAGTGCGGCGAGAACGATGAAGATGGCGGCAAGCACGGCGAGCTGGCGGCTCGGGCGCATCGGTGCCTGAGGTTGTGCCACGGCTGTCGGGTCTCCCTACACGACGCCGGCGGAGGTCGCGCGGCGTGAATGTTTCACATAGCGGGGCAGCGAGCAGTACTTCAGTCGGCGTCCGGCGTCGGGGCGGCGGGCTCGTCGTCGGCGGCCGGCTCTTCCTCGGTCGCCGCCTTCCGGTTCACCTTGCCGATGGCCTGGCGGGCGTACTTGGCGGTGACGCCCGGTGCGATCTCCAGCATGACGGTGTCGTTGTCGACCTCGGTGACGATGCCGTACAGGCCGCCGACCGTGACCACCTCGTCGCCGAGGCCCATCGTGGACTGCATGTCCTGGACCTCACGACGCCGCTTCTGCTGCGGGCGGATCATGAGGAAGTACACGAAGGCGGCGAAGGCGACGACGACAAGAAGCGGGAGCGCCGAGCTGCCGCCCGAGGTCTCCGCGGCGTAATTCACGATGATGGCCCTTCCGGGTCGAGGTATCTGACGTCCGCGCAGCGGATCGCGGCGAGTCTAGTCGGTGTGTCGGACGCCACGAACCCCGGCGTCCGTCACGGTGTTATCACAAACTGAACAGATCGGGCGTTTGCGACAAGCCGCCCGGGAAATTTCCGCCACCGACGGTACCAGCGGGACCTGGAATTCCAAGGTGCTGCCATGCGCCCGCAGTGGCGATCCGGCCACGCGGGGTGCGCGCCATGAGGCCTGATCGCAGCAGGAAGGGCTCGCACACCTCCTCCACCGTGTCCGGCTGCTCGCCGACGGCCACCGCCAGGGTCGACAGGCCGACCGGCCCGCCGCCGTGGCGCAGCAGGGCCATGAGCACCGCGCGGTCGAGCCGGTCGAGACCCAGCTCGTCGACGTCGTACACGCGCAGGGCGGCCCGCGCCGCGGCCAGGTCGACCACGCCCTCGGCCCGCACCTCGGCGTAGTCGCGGACCCGGCGCAGCAGCCGGTTGGCGATGCGCGGGGTGCCGCGCGAGCGCCGCCCGATCTCGACCGCGCCGTCCTCGGTGATCGGCACGTCGAGGATGCGGGCCGAGCGCGTGATGATCTGTTCCAGTTCCTCGGGGTCGTAGAAGTCGAGCTGGCCGACGAAGCCGAACCGGTCGCGCATGGGCCCGGTGAGCAGGCCGCTGCGGGTGGTGGCGCCGACCAGCGTGAACGGCTCGACGTCGAGCGGGATCGCGGTCGCGCCGGGGCCCTTGCCGACCACGACGTCGACGCGGAAGTCCTCCATCGCGCTGTACAGCAGTTCCTCCGCCGGCCGCGCGATGCGGTGGATCTCGTCGATGAACAGCACGTCCCCGTGGGTCAGGCTGGTCAGCACGGCGGCCAGGTCGCCGGCCCGCTCGATGGCCGGCCCGCTGGTCATCCGCAGCCCGGCCCCGAGCTCGGCGGCAACGATCATGGCCATCGTGGTCTTGCCCAGCCCGGGCGGGCCGGAGAGCAGGATGTGGTCGGGCGGGCTGCCGCGGCGCAGGGCGCTCTGCAGCAGCAGGTCGAGCTGCTCGCGGACCCGGTGCTGGCCGATCAGCTCGGCGAGGCGCTTGGGCCGCACGCTCTGGTCGGCCGCCAGATCCTCGTCCGAGGCGAAGGCACTCACCAGCGGGTCCGTCATCGAATCGTGCCCAGCATCCGGATCGCCTGCTTGAGCAGCACCGGTACCGGCGGCGCGGTCTGCCCGTCGAGCTGCTCGGCCACCGCGGCGACCGCCTGGTCGGCCTGCTTCTCGTTCCAGCCCAGCCCGACGAGCGCCTGGCGGACCTGCTCGGGCCACACGGCACCCCCGGCGACCAGCGGCGACCCGGCCCCCGGCAGCGCGCCGATCTTGTCGCGCAGCTCGAGCACGAGGCGCTCGGCACCCTTCTTGCCGATCCCGGGCACCTGCGTGAGCGTGGACGTGTCGGCCGCACCGATCGCCCGCCGTACGACATCCGGGGTGTGCACGGCCAGCACGGCCTGGGCCAGTCGCGGCCCCACCCCGCTCGCCGTCTGCAGCAGCTCGAACAGCTGCTTGGCGTCGTCGTCGGCGAAGCCGTAGAGGGTCAGCGAGTCCTCGCGCACGACCAGCGAGGTGGCCAGCCGGGCCTCCTGCCCGACCCGCAGCTCGGCGAGGGTGTGCGGGGAGCACAGGACGGCCAGCCCGACCCCGCCGACCTCGATCACCGCACCGTCGGGCGACACCGCCGCCACCCGGCCGCGAACGCTCGCGATCACCGTGTCCTCCTCAACGCCGCGCTGATGCGCTCGCGCGCACCGCCTCGCCACACATGACAGATGGCCAAGGCTAAGGCGTCGGCGGCGTCGGCCGGCTTAGGCGCGACCTCCAGCCGCAGCAGCCGGGTCACCATCGCCGTCACCTGGGCCTTGTCGGCCTGGCCGTTGCCGCTGACGGCCGCCTTGACCTCGCTCGGCGTGTACATCTGCACGGGCAGCCCGGCGCGCGCGGCGGCGAGGATGGCCACCGCCCCGGCCTGGGCCGTGCCCATCACCGTGCGGACGTTGTGCTGGGAGAACACCCGCTCCACGGCGACGCTCTCCGGCCGGTGCTCGGCCACCAGTTCGGCGAGCCGCCGGTCGAGGTTGAGCAGGCGCAGGGACAGGTCCAGGTCCGGATCGCTGCGGACGACCTCGTAGTGCACCAGCCGGCACGGGCTGCCCGGGCGGCCCTCGACCACCCCGACGCCGCATCGGGTCAGGCCCGGGTCGACCCCCAGCACGCGCACCGCCGCCTCCTCATACGTGTGTTCGACACCCTATCGGATGATCGAGACATGCCATTCGCGCGACACACACACCGAGTGCGGTAAAGGTATGTGGGCGGGCCCCATGGGACGGGCCGAGCAAGGCTCGTACGTTTCCGCCATGACGACGGAGCATGTGGTCGCGCTCGATCTCCGGGGGCGCACCGCGATGGTGACGGGCGCCGGCAGCGGCATCGGCCGCGCGGTCGCCGGGCGCCTGGCCGCGGCGGGGGCGAAGGTCATTGCGGTCGACCTGTCGTTCCAAAATGCCGATGACGTTGTACCCGTAGTGGCCGACCTGACCGACCCCGCCGCCATCGACCGGGTGCTGCGCGACCACGCCGACGCCGACGTGCTGGTCAACAACGCGGGCCTGCAGCACGTCGCCGCGCTGGAGGAGTTCCCGCCGGAGCGGTTCGCCTACATCCAGTCCGTCATGGTCGAGGCGCCCTTCCGCCTGGTGCGCGGCGTGCTCCCGCACATGTACGCCGGCAACTGGGGCCGGATCATCAACATCTCCTCCGTGCACGGCCTGCGCGCCTCGCCGTTCAAGGCCGCGTACGTGACGGCCAAGCACGCGCTCGAAGGCCTGTCCAAGACCGTCGCCCTCGAGGGCGCCCCGCACGGCGTGACGGCCAACTGCATCAATCCCGCGTACGTGCGCACGCCGCTCGTCGAGGGCCAGATCGCCGACCAGGCCCGCACCCACGGCATCCCCGAGGCCGAGGTGGTCGAGAAGATCATGCTGACCAGCGCGGCCATCAAGCGGCTGATCGAGCCGGAGGAGGTCGCGGAGCTCGTCGCGTACCTCTGCACCGACGTCGCCGGATTCATCACGGGCACTTCGCTGTCGATCGACGGCGGCTGGACCGCACACTAGGTCGTGTGACGATGCTGGAGTACCTCGAGCTGCTGGCCCGGGAGGCGGCCGCCGTCGAGTTCGAGGGCCCCCTCGTCGCCGCGCGGGGCGCCGGGCTGCCCCCGGACCGCATCGCCGAGCTCGAACAGGGCAAGGTCGTGGCGCTGCGCGTGCGGGCCCTGCTCGAGCGCCGCCGCCGCCGCGAGGAGGAGCTGTCCGGGCTCTTCGACACCGCCAGCGACCTCGCGGGCCTGCGCGACGTCGACGCCGTGCTCGCCGCCATCGTGCACCGCGCGCGGACGCTGCTGGGGGCCGACGTGGCGTACATGACGCTGAACGACGAGACCCGCGGCGACACCTACATGCGCGTCACCGACGGCTCCATCTCCGCGCGCTTCCAGGCCCTGCGCCTGCCCATGGGAGCCGGCCTCGGCGGCCTCGTGGCCCAGACCGGCAGCCCCTATGTCACCGCCGACTACCCGCGCGACGCCCGCTTCCGCCACACCGGCGACATCGACGCGGGCGTGGGCGAGGAGGGCCTGATCGCCATCCTCGGCGTCCCGCTCCGGCTGGGCGCCCGCATCATCGGCGTGCTCTACGCGGCCAATCGATCGGCCCGCCCCTTCGCCCGCGAGGAGGTCTCGCTCCTCGTCTCCCTGGCCGCCAACGCCGCCGTCGCGATCGACACCGCCCGCCTGCTCGGCGAGACCCAGGAGGCGTTGGCCGAGCTGTCCACGGCCAACGGCGTCATCCGCGCCCACAGCGACTCGGTGGAGCGCGCGGCGGCCGCTCACGATCGCATGACCGCCCTGGTACTGCGCGGAGCCGGCGTCGAGGACGTAGCCGCAGTCGTCGTCGAGGTCCTCGGCGGCTCCCTGCTGGTCCTGGACGCCGAGAGCCGCACTCTGGCCCTCGTCGGCGAGCTGGCCCGCCCCGACCCCTCGGCCATCGCGGAGGCCCTGGCCGCCTCCCGCACCGAGGGCCGCAGCGTCCGCCGCGGCGAACTGTGGGTGGCCGCGGTCGTCGCGGGCGCGGAGAACCTCGGCGCCCTGGTCCTGCGCCCCGACGCCTCTCTGGTCGACGCCGACCAGCGCATCCTGGAACGCGCCGCGGTCGTCACGGCCCTGCTGCAGCTGTTCCGCCGCACGGTCGCCGAGGCCGAGGGCCGGGTCCGCGGCGAACTGCTGGACGACGTCATCACCCGCCCGGTCCGCGACGCGGATGCCCTGCGCACCCGGGCGAAGCGCCTGGGCGTCGACCTGGACGCCCCGAACGTCGTGGTGGCCATCGGCGCGGAGGCCCTGACCGCCGGCTCCATGCGCCAGCGCGCGGTGTCCTGGGCCCAGACGTACGCCCACAGCCGCTCCGGCCTGGCCGCCGCCCGCGACGGCCACGTGGTCCTGCTCCTCCCGGGCGACGCCCCCGGCGACGCGGCCCGCGCGGTGGCCCGCGACCTCGGCAAACTGCTGTCCCGCCCGATCACGGCGGGCGCCGGCGGCCCGGCCACGTCCCCGGAGGCCATCGCCGCGGCGTACCGCGACGCCGACCGCTGCGTGACGGCGCTGACCGCCCTGGGCCGCACCGGCACGGGCGCGAGCACGGCGGAGCTGGGCTTCGTGGGCCTGCTGCTGGGCTCGGCCCCGGACGGCCGGGACCGCGACGTGCAGTCCTTCCTGGCGGCGACGATCGGCCCCGTGGTCGACTACGACGTCCGGCGCGGAACCGCCCTGGTGAAAACGCTGGAGGCCTACTTCGGCGTGGGCGGCAGCCTGGCCCGCGCCGCGGAACTCCTGCACGTCCACGTGAACACGGTGACGCAGCGCCTGGAGCGGATCGCCCAACTGCTCGGCCCGGACTGGCAGAAGCCCGAACGCGCCCTGGAGGTCCAGCTGGCCCTCCGGCTGAACCGCCTGCAGTCCACCTAGAGCCGCAACGGCCCGGCGCGTGCCACGAGGGCACGGCCGGGCCGGTTGACCAAGGGGTCAGGCGTGCGCCCCGCGCAGGACGAAGTCGACCAGGTTCTCCGCGAAGCCCTCGTCCGGCACGTTCGGGTTCCACCGCAGCATGTTCTGCGTCAGCGTGGGGCCCGACAGCACCAGCAGGGCCATCTCGATGTCCAGGTCGGCCCGCAGTTCCCCCGACTCGATCCCCCGCCGCAGCACGGAGCGCATCAGTTCCCGGCGGGGCTCCGAGACGGCCTGCTGGAAGGCGCGGGTCATCTCGGTGTTCTTGAACAGCTCCGGCATGAGGCAGGCCGTGACCTTGCCGTAGTGCGACATGCGCTTGTTGCGCATCGCCGCGATCAGCTCGATCAGGTCGCCCCGGACGGACTCGCCGGGGAGTTCGGGCAACGGGCCCTTCATGGCCAGCACGGCGTCGATCAGCAGCGCCTCCTTGTTGGGCCAGCGGCGGTAGATCGTCGCCTTGCCAACGCCGGCCTTCGCGGCGACCGCTTCGATCGAGATGGCGTCCGCGCTCTGGCCGGAGCTGAGCAGTTCGAACACCGCCTCGACGATCGCCTCGTCGACCCGGGCACTGCGGGGCCGGCCGGGACCTTTTCGGTCCTGGTCAGGCACCACATCCACGCTGAGCGTCATGGGTTCCATTGTTACCGAGTTTTCACACCGAAGCTACTCACCGGTTTCCTCCGCCTCGTTCAGTCGCCGACCGCTACGAGCTCGACACCCTGCTCCTCCGCCAGACCTTCGGCGGTGGTGGGGGCGGGCGCGTCGGCCGGGCGGCGCTTCGGCAGCCAGATCACGGCGACGAGGGCACCGAGGACGGCGAAGGCCGCCGAGCCGATGGCCGCGCCGTGCATGGCGGTGAGGAAGGCGTCGTTCGCGTGCTGGATCAGTGCCGGCGCCGCGGGGCCCGCGTGCTCGGCGACCCCGTACGCGCCCGAGATCGACTCGTTGGCGGCGTCGCGCGCCGCGGCCGGCAGGCTGCTCGTGGCCGAGTCCATGTGGTCGCGGTAGACCGAGGAGATGACGGCTCCGAGCGCGGCCACGCCGAGGGCGCCGCCGACCTGACGGATGGTGTTGCTGACGGCCGATCCGACGCCGGCCTTCTCACGGGGAAGCGCGGACATGATCGCCTCCGTCGCGGGCGGCATCACGTTGGCCATGCCGACGCCCATGAGGAAGAACAGCGCGCCGACGATCCAGATCGGGGTGTCGGCCTGGATGAACGTCCAGGCGGCCAGGCCGATGGCGACCAGCAGCAGGCCGGTGGTGCTGACGGCCTTGGGGCCGAAGCGCTTGACCATGGCGGCGCTGCGCGGGGCGAAGACCATCTGGGCGACCGCGAACGGCACGAACAGGGCGCCGGAGGCGAGCGGGCCGTAGCCGCGGACCAGCTGCAGGTAGAACGCGCTGACGAACATGATGCCCATGGCCGCGAAGAAGACCAGGCCGATCATGCCGGTCGAGGCGCTGAACTGCCGGTTGCTGAAGAGCTTGACGTCCAGCGAGGGGAACTCGATGCGCCGCTCGTAGAGGGCGAACGCGGCCAGCACGACCACCGAGCCGACCAGGGCGCCCCAGGACTCGAACTTGCCGAAGCCGTGGTCGCCGCCCTCGATCACGCCGTACGTGAGCAGGGTGAGCCCGATGATGGACAGCAGCACGCCGACGAAGTCGATGCGGCCCGGCTTGGGGTCGCGCGACTCGGGGATGAGCACGTTGACCAGGATCAGGCCGACGATCACGATCGGGACGTTGATCAGGAAGACCGAGCCCCACCAGAAGTGCTCGAGCAGCAGGCCTCCGACGATCGGGCCGATGGCCACGCCGAGACCGACGGCGCCGGCCCACACGCCGATGGCGCGGCCGCGCTCACGCGGGTCGAAGACGTTGGCGATGATCGACAGGGTGGCCGGCATGACCGCGGCGGCGCCCAGGCCCATCAGGGCGCGGGCCCAGATCAGCTGGTCGGCCGAGTCCGAGTAGGCCGAGACCAGCGACGCGATGCCGAAGAGGGTCAGGCCGACGGTGAGGGTGATGCGGCGGCCGAGCCGGTCGGCCAGGATGCCGGCGGTGAAGAGCAGGCCGGCGAAGACGAGGGTGTACGAGTTGATCGCCCACTCGAGCTGGCTCTGGGACGCGCCCAGGCCCTTCTCCGGGTCGGCGATGGTGCGCATGGCCACGTTCAGGACGGTGTTGTCCAGCACGACCACGAGCAGGCTGATGACGAGCACGCCGAGGATGGCCCAGCGTCGAGGATGTCCGGTGTTGGCTGGTGCTGCTTGGGTTGATGCGTCCACGGTGTAGCTCCCCCTGGTCGGAACGCGAAGCAAAACGATACGGAACAGTTCCGTATCAACGTAGACCCGGCCACGCCGATACGGAACCGTCTCGTATTGAAAAGTGCGTCCCGTCACAGCCGGCGGAAACGGCGGAATAAATCCGCCAGGCTCCCCCACAGTCCCCGCCGGAACAGCAGCACCACGAGCACGAAGATGCCGCCTGTCACCAGCCCGATCAGGTCGAAGCCGGCCTGCGAGAGCTGGTCCTCCAGGTCCACCACGAGCCCGGCCCCGAGCACCCCGCCCCACAGCGTGCCGATGCCGCCCAGCACGACCAGGACCACGCCCTTGCCCGACGTCGTCCAGTGCACCACGTCGAGGGACACGAACCCGTGCGCGACCGCGAACAGTCCCCCGCCCAGCCCGGCCAGAAAGGCCGAAAGGACGAAGACCAGCAGTTTGTACCGCCCAGCCGGATATCCCAGCGCCCGCGCCCGGTTCGCGTTGTCCCGGACCGCGACCAGCACCCGCCCGAACGGCGAGTGCACGATCCGCCAGGCGAGCAGCAGGCCGAGCGCCACGATCGGCAGCGCCGCGTAGTAGAAGTAGTACGGGTCGGACAGGTCCAGCCCGAAGAACTCGCGGGGCACGCTCTGCAGCCCGTTCTCGCCGCCGGTGACCGACGACCACGCGTTGGCCACGTAGTAGATCATCTGCGCGAAGGCGAGGGTGACCATCGCGAAGTAGATCCCGGTCCGGCGTACCGCGAGCCACCCGATCGGCACCGCCAGGGCGGCCGCCGTCAGCGCCCCGCCCAGCACCGCGACCGGGAACGGCGCCCCGAGCCGGGCCGCGATCAGCCCGGCCGTGTACGCCGACGTCCCCCAGAACGCCGCATGCCCGAAGGAGAGCAGCCCGCCGTACCCGAGCAGCAGATCGATCGCGACGGCGAACAGCGCCCAGCAGAGCATGTCGACCGCCACCGCCGGATAGATCCCGTTCGGCAGCCACGCCGCGACCGCGACACCGGCGGCCAGGAGCACCCATCTCACGCTGTGTCACCTCCATCCCCGGAAAAGCCGCAGCATGCCCGCCTCCGCTTCGCTGCAGCGGTCATGCCGCCCCCTCTCGCCCGAAGAGACCGGCCGGACGCACCAGCAGTACAACAGCCATCAGTAGGAAAATGAGCGTCTGGGCCAGCAATGGCGGGGCGTAGGCCTCGCTCCACGCCTGCAGCAGTCCCACCCCGAACGCGACCGCGACGGAGCCGAACACCGAGCCGAGCCCGCCGATCACCACGACCGCGAAGACCCCGATGATGAGATCGGCGCCCATGAGCGGATTGACCGCGCGCATCGGGGCGGCGAGGACCCCGGCCAGCGCGGCGAGGGCCACGCCGAAGCCGAAGACCGGCGCGATCCACCGCCCGACGTCGATGCCCAGGGCGCGGGTCAGGTCGGGCCGCTCGATGCCGGCCCGCACCACCATCCCGACCCGGGTGCGGGTCAGCAGCCACCAGGCCAGGGCGCACAGGGCGACCGCGACGGCGAGGACGAAGATGCGGTACGCCGGGAAGTCGAACACCCCGAAGTCGACCGTCCCGCCGAGGCCGGCCGGCGCGCCGTAGGGCTTGGACTGCGTGCCGTACCGCGACTTCACCGCGTCCTGCAGGATCAGCGTCAGGCCGAACGTGAGCAGGAAGTTGTACAGCGGGTCCAGGGTGGCCAGCCGCCGCACCACGGTGCGCTCGAGCACCATGCCGAGCAGACCGAGCACGAGCGGTACCAGAAGAAGGGCAATCCAGAACGACAGCCCGAACTCCTCGAGCAGCACGAACGCGCCGACCGCGCCGAGCATGTAGAACGCCCCGTGCGCGAAGTTGACGACCCGCAGCAGGCCGAAGATGACCGCCAGGCCGAGGGCGAGCAGCGCGTAGAAGCCGCCCCCGACCAGGCCGTTCACCGTATGGGTGAGCAGTCCCATGGCGGATCAGAGCTTGCAGTCCGGCGACGGCGCGCGGAAGGCGTCCTGGGCCGGGATGGTCTTGACGATCTGCTCGTAGTCCCACGGCTCCTTGACCTCCGAGCCGGGCTTGACCTTGGCCAGGTAGGCGTCGTGCAGCACCCGGTGGTCGGCCGCCCGGAACTCCCCGCCGCGCAGGAAGAAGTCGTCGACCTTCTTGCCCTCCAGCTGCTTGACGACCGCGTCGGCGTCGTCGGTGCCGGCCGCCTGGACCGCCTCCAGGTACTGCGTCGCCGCCGAGTAGTTGGCCGCGTGCGCGAACGTGGGCCGCTGGCCACCGGTGCGCGCCGCGAACTTGTCGGCCCAGGCGCGGTTGCGCTCGTCGAAGTTCCAGTACCACGCGTCGGTGAACGTGGTCCCGGCCAGCGCGTCCGGGGTCAGCGAGTGGATGTCGGTGAGGAACATGAGCCCGACCGCCAGCCCGATGCCCTTGTCCTTGAGCTTGAACTCGTTGTACTGCTTGACGAGGTTCACCAGGTCCGCGCCCGCCTGCATGGTGCCGAGCACGTCCGGCTTGGGGCTGAGCGTCGGCGCCTTGAGCAGGAACGTGGAGAAGTTGTCGTTCGGGAACGGCGTCGGGTCGCTGGCCACGACCGTGCCGCCGCCCTTGGTCACCGCGGCCGCGAACGACTTCTGCATGTCCTGGCCGAAGGCGTAGTCGGGGTACACGATGTACCAGTTCTTGGCCCCGCCCTGGGTGGCCGCGGTGCCGGTGCCGTTGGCCAGCATGGCCGTGTCGTAGGCGTAGTGGAACGTGTACTTGTTGCACGACTTGCCGGTCAGGTCGGTGGTGGCGCCGGAGATGTTGAAGTACAACTTCTTGCTCTGCTTGGCGACGTCGGCCACCTTCAGCGCGGCCGAGGACGTCGGCACGTCGAGGATCGCGTCGACGCCCAGGCGGTCGTACATCTCGCTGGCGCGGGTGTTGGCGACGTCGGGCTTGTTCTGGTGGTCGGCCGTCTCCACCGTGATGTTCTTGGTGACGGCCTTGTCGCCGTACTTGGCCTTGAAGTCCTCCACGGCCATCTGCACGGCCACGACGGAGTTCTTGCCGGACAGCTGGGCGTAGACGCCGGACTGGTCGTTGAGCACGCCCAGCACGATCTTGTCGCCGCTCAGGCCGGACCCGCCGGAGCTGCGCGGGCCTCCGCCGCCGCAGCCGGACAACACGACGCACAGGGCGGCGCCGAACACAACGAAACGCTTCATGGGGTGTACCTCCGGTCAGATACCGAGATGCGCGAGGAGTTCGGCCTCGCGGGAACGCACGTCGGCGTTGTCGAACGTGCCGGTGATCCGCCCCTCGGCGAGCAGGTAGTGGCGGTCGGCGACGGTGGTGGCGAAGCGCAGGTTCTGCTCGACGAGCAGGACCGTGGCGCCGTGGTCGCGGGCCCGGCGCAGGATCTCGCCGACCCGCCGTACGAGCAGCGGGGACAGCCCCTCCGTGGGCTCGTCGCAGAGCAGCACCGTGGCGCCCATGCGCAGCACCCTGGCCAGCGCGAGCATCTGCTGCTCGCCCCCGGAGAGGCTGGTGGCCGGGCTGGACCGGCGCTCGTGCAGGTTGGGGAACGCCTCGTGGATCTCGTCGAGGCTCCACGGCCGCGGCCCGACGACCGGCGGCAGGGCGAGGTGCTCGGCGACGGTGAGCGTGGCGTACGCGCCCCGGTCGTCGGGCACCCACCCGAGCCCGGCGCGCGCCCGCGCGTGGGCCGGGCGGCGGCTGATGTCCGCGCCCGCGAGCTGCACGGTTCCGGACTGGCCGGGGTGCAGGCCCATGACGCAGCGCAGGAGCGTGGTCTTGCCGGCCCCGTTGCGCCCGCACAGCGTGACCACCTCGCCCTCGGCCACGTCCAGGGCGACGTCGCGCAACACGCGGGCCTCGCCGTACCACGCGGACAGTCCGTCAATGCGCAGCATCGGCGCTCCCGAGGTAGGCCTCGATCACGCGCTCGTCGGCGCGCACTTCGTCGTAGGGGCCCTCGGCCAGGACCCGCCCGGCCTGCAGGACGGTGACCCGGTCGGCGAGCGCCCCGACGACGCTCATGTTGTGCTCGACCAGCACGACGGTCCGCCCGTCGCGGACGGCCGCGATGAGCTCGACGGTCCGCTCGACGTCCTCGACGCCCATGCCGGCGGTCGGCTCGTCCAGCAGCAGCACCCGCGGGTCGAGCGCGAGGGCGATGGCCAGTTCGAGGGCCCGCTTGCGCCCGTATGCGAGGCTGCCGGCGGTGTCGTCGGCCGCCGCGGCCAGCCCGACCCGGTCCAGCAGCTCCTCGGCGTGGGCCCGGAAGCGCCGCAGGGGCTTCTCCGAGCGCCAGAAGGACCAGCCCAGGTTGGTACTGCCCTGCAGCGCCAGCTCCACGTGGGCGCGCACGGTCTGCTGGGGGAACAGGCTGGCAATTTGAAACGAGCGCGCCATGCCGAGGCGGGCGACCCGCTCGGGTGCGAGCCCGGTGATGTCCCGGCCGCCCAGTTCGATCCGCCCGGCGGTCGGCGCGAGGAACCCGGTCAGCAGGTTGAACAGCGTGGTCTTGCCGGCCCCGTTGGGCCCGACGAGTGCGTGCACGGCGCCGGCGGCGACATCGAGGTCGACCCCGTCGACGGCGCGGAAGCCGCGGAAGTCGCGGGTGAGGCCGCGCGCGACGAGCGCGGAACCATCCATGTGGGATTCACCCTCCAAAGACGTCGGGAGTGACGGCCGTCACAAGGTACGGCTGCCACTCCCGAGGTCACTACGGAGTCAATCCACATATTTACATATAGAGCTATGTGCGCCGCTCGGGGATCCAGCGCGCCAGCGGGCCGAGCCGCGTGCGCAGCCCCGCGAGGCCGCCGGGGAAGAAGTACACGGCGAGGATGAAGACCGTGCCGAGGATGAACAGCGGCTGGGACAACGGCCCGCGCAGGATGCCCGGCAGCCCCTCCACCGCGTCCGAGTTGCCCAGCGCGACCAGGCGGTAGTCGAGGTACGTGAACAGGAACCCGCCGATCAGCGGGCCCCAGCGCGTGCCCGGCCCGCCCAGGACCACCATCACCAGCAGGGTCAGGGTCTGGTCGGAGGCCGCGATGTGCGGGGTCGCGCCGCCGATGAGCAGCGCGTACATCGCGCCCGCGAGCCCGGCCAGGCCGCCGGAGACGGTGAAGGCGAAGAGCTTGTAGCGGTACGGGTCCAGCCCCAGCACCCCGACCCGCCGCTCGTCGTCGCGGATCGCGGCGAGCACGCGCCCCGACGGGGAGTCGGCGATGGCGTGCACGACGAGGACGGTGACGACGAGGGCCGCGAGCGCGAGCCAGTACAGGTTCACCGTGTTGGAGACGCCCACCAGGAAGTCCGGCACCTTGGAGGTGTCCATCGGCAGGCCCTCCTCGCCGCCGGTGGCGCCGCCCGGGTCGCGGCCGATGGTGATCGCGGCGACCTGGGCGAAGGCGAGCGTCACCATGGCGAACGCGATCCCGCCGGTGCGCAGCGCGATCGCGCCGAGCAGCGCGGCCAGGGTCGCGGTGCCGACGACGGCCAGCAGGATCGCCGTCCACAGCCCGTAGCCCGCCTTGGTGACGAGCATGTCGGTGCCGTACACGCCGGCCGCGAAGTACAGCGCGTGGCCGAAGGAGAGCATGCCCGTACGCCCGAAGAGCAGGTCGTAGCCCATCGCCAGGGCGCCGAAGACCAGGCACAGCGCCAGCAGCTGCAGGGTGCCGGGCGCGTTGACGGCCGAGTCGAAGATGCCGGGGAGCTTCAGGCCGCAGTACGGCAGCACCGCGAACACGACGAGCGCGACCAGCGGCCCGAAGCGGGCGATGGGGACCCGGCGGCCGCGCGGCGCGGGGGCCGGTGCGCTGCGCGCGGACTGGGCGGTCTGTGTCGTCATGAGGTGGCGACCTTCCCGGTGATCCCTTGTGGACGGACGAGGAGCACCACCGCGAGCAGCGCGACGACGCAGATGTCGCCCAGGCCCGACGAGGTGTAGTTGACGAACTGCTGCAGCAGCCCGACCGCGACGGCGGCGTAGGCGGCGCCCGTGACCGAGCCCATGCCGCCGATGACGACGACGATGAACCCGAAGATGAGCAGCGAGCTGCCCCCGGTCGGCGAGATGGCGCCGGTGAACACGCCGCCGAGCGCGCCGGCCAGGGCCGCGGCCGCGCCGCCGATCGCGAACACCAGCGTGAACGCGCGGCGCACGTCGATGCCGAGCGCGGTGACCATCGAGCGGTCCTCGACGCCCGCGCGGATGACCAGACCGATCCGGGTGTACTTCAGGAAGGCCAGCAACCCGCCCAGCACCACGATCGCGGCGCCGATGAGCAGGAACCGGTCGTTGGGGACGCGCGCGCCCGCCACCGTGGTGAGCTCCTGGGTCCACTGTGGACGCGGGTACGGCTTGGGGTCGCTGCCCCACGAGGCCTGCAGCAGCGCCACGCCCGCGAGCGACAGCCCGACGGTGACCAGCACCTGCTCGATGGTGCGCCGGTACAGCGGCCGGATCAGCACCAGCTCGACCAGCGCGGCGACGACGGTGCCGCAGACGACGCCGAAGAGCACCGCGAGCACGAAGCCGAAGCCGCTCGACCCGGCCCCGGGCAGGTGCAGCGAGGCCCACCAGGTGCCGTACGCGCCGACGGAGAGGAACAGCCCGTGCGCGAAGTTGAGCACGTCCGCGAGGCCGAAGACCAGCGCGAGGCCCGAGGCGACGAGGAAGTACAGGGCGGCCAGGCCGAGGCCCGTGAGGGTCAGCAGCACGATCGTGCTCATGCGTGGTCCGCCTTCCCGACGCCCAGCAGCGACTTGGTCTTCTCGGTGTAGTCCAGGAGATCGGGCGCGGCGCCGGTGTAGGCGACCTTGCCGGCCGCGATCACCACGGCGTTCTGGGCCAGCCGCCGCACCACGGCCAGGTTCTGCTCGACGAGGAGCATCGGCACCACCTGGGCCACGGCGTGCAGGGCGGCCGCGACCTCGCCGACGACCTTCGGCGCGAGGCCCTTGGTCGGCTCGTCGATGAGCAGCAGCCGGTTGGGGTTGAGCAGCACCCGGCCGATGGCGAGCATCTGCTGCTGGCCGCCGGAGAGGGTGCCGGCCCGCTGCCGGCCGCGCCGGTGCAGCTCGGGGAAGAGCCCGTAGACCCGCTCGTAGTCCGGCGCGGTGCCGGGCCGCTCGGCCAGCCGGAGGTTCTCGGCCACGGTGAGCCCGCCGAAGACGCCGCGGTCCTCGGGCACGTAGCCGAGGCCGTCGCGCACCAGTTTGAACGTCTGCTGGCGGGTGACCCGGGCCCCGGCGAAGCGGACCTCGCCGGCCAGCTCGGCGCCGCGCGGCAGCAGGCCGAGCACCGCCTTGAGGGTGGTGGTCTTGCCCACGCCGTTGCGCCCGAGCAGCGCGGTCACGCCCTGCGGGGCCACGCCGAACGTCACACCCTGCAGGATGTGCGAGCCGGCGATGCGGACGTCGAGGCCCTCGACGTCGAGGATGCTCATAGCTTCTCTCCCAGGTACGCCTCCTGGACGGTGCGGTCGGCCATGACCACGTCCGGGGTGTCGCAGACCAGCAGCGCCCCGTGGTGCATGACGGCGACCCGGTCGGCCAGGTCCAGCACGACGTCCATGTGGTGCTCGACCATGAGCACGCTGCGCTTCTCCTCGCGGGTCAGCGTGCGGATGAGGGCCACCAGGCCCGGCACGTCCTCGGCGCTGACCCCGGCCATCGGCTCGTCGAGCAGCAGCACCCGCGGCTCGCCGGCCAGCAGCAGCGCGATCTCGAGCTTGCGCTTCTCGCCGTGGGCCAGGGTGCCGGCCATGGCCCCGGCGCGGTGGTCGAGGCCGACCCGCCAGAGCACCCGCTCGGCGCGCTCGGCCACGTCCCGGTCCTTGCCGGGCAGCGGGAACGGGCGGATCGAGCCGCCGCGGCGGGCCTGCACGGCCAGCCGCACGTTCGCGGCGACGGTCAGCGAGCCGAAGACCGAGGACGACTGGAAGGTACGCCCCAGGCCCAGCCGGGCCCGCCGGTGCGGCGGCAGCCGGGTCATGTCCCGCTTGTCCAGCGACACCGTGCCGTCCGACGGCTTGCGCAGCCCGGAGATGAGGTTGAACAGCGAGGTCTTGCCGGCGCCGTTGGGGCCGATGACGGCCAGGAACTCGCCCTCGGCGAGGTCGAGGTTGACCCCGTCGACGATGGCGACCCCGCCGATCCGCCAGGTCAGGCGCCGGGTGCTGAGCAGGCCGGTGGCCGGGGCGTCCGCGAGGACACCACCGGCCACCGGACCCGGTGCGTTGGCCAAGGCCTCAGCCCTTCATCTGCGCGGCCGGCGGTGCGGCGTCGGCCGGGTCGAGCGCCTTGACCAGCTCGGGCTTCAGGTCGGCGCCGCTGCCGGTGAACTTGCCCTGGAACATCGGCTGGAGCAGGGCGTGGTCCTCCTTGCGGACCGTCAGCTTGCCCTTGACCCCGTCGAACGACCAGCCCTCGAGCGCGGTGACCATCTTGTCGACGTCGTCCCCGCCCTCCTGCGCGGCCCGGACCACCATCTGGGCGGCGGTGAAGCCGTCCGGGTGGAACAGGTCGACCTTGCCGCCCTCGACGCCCTTGCGCAGCGCGGCGGTGGCCTCGTTGTCGCTGGCGCCGTCGAAGTAGTGGGCCAGCAGCGAGATCTTCCCGCCGGCCGCGCCGAACGTCGGCCACGACGCCCGCTGGTCGATGCCGGTCACCACCAGCGTCGAGCCGAGCACGCCCTGCTGGTCGAGGGCCTGCCACATCGCGGTGGCGGTGGTGCCCGCCCACGCGACGAAGATCATGTCGGCCTTGGCGTTCTTGGCCTGGACCGCGAAGCCGGTGAAGTCGGTGGCGTTGGCGGGCACCGACAGGGTGTCGACGGTGGCCCCGGCGCCGCCGATGACGGCCTTCACCGCGTCGGCGTTGGACTTGCCGAAGGCGCCCTCCTGCGTGAACACGAGGACCTTCTTGCCCGTGGGGGCGGGCACGTAGGACTTGGCCGCCAGGACGTCCTGGTAGGACTGCCGGCCGGAGCGGAACGTGTACTTGTTGATGCCGGTCACGGCGTCGGTGGCGGCCGGGCCGGAGATGAACAGGACCTTGTTCTGCGCCGCGAGGGGTGCCATCTGGGTGGCGACGCCGGACGAGGTGCTGCCCGCGAGAATCTTGTAGCCCTGGCCGATGAGGTCCTTGGCCGCCGAGACGGCCTTGGCCGCGTCGCCGGCGTCGTCGGCCTCCTTGACCTCGATCGGCCGGTTGCCGACCTTGCCGGTGCCCTTGGTGGCGAACGCCAGCCCGGCCTTCCAGCCCTCGATGTACTGCTTGCCGTAGCTCGCGAGGGGCCCGGTCTGCGAGTAGACCAGCCCGACCTTGATCGGTGCGCCGTCGCCGGCGGGCTCCTGAGCGGCCTCCTGGGGGCTGCTGCACGCAGATGCGAACGTCGCGGCGAGCGAGAGCCCCAGCGCCGCGAACAACACCCGCCGCGGCGCGCTTGTCTGCCTGATCAACGCTTCCTCCGTGTGAACGCCTTGTTAAGGCCAGCGCCTGCTGGCGGTGTTCGACACGCTAGGAGTGGCGTGAGGCACGTCGCTATGTGGTCGGGCCACACAGAATCGGCGAACCGCTATGGGTGGTCGGGGGCCACCCGGTCCAGGAAGGCCCCGAGCAGGGGCAGGAAGCCCGGTGACAACTGGGCGAACAGCGACATATCGTCCCGCGGCGGGACCGGGTACAGCATGTGCCCCACCCCCGGCAGCACGGCCACACCGTTACTTCCCCGATACCTGCCGGGCAGCCGCTCGCCCAGCACCGAGAGGCTGCGCTCGACCGGGACGTGCTCGTCGTCGGCGCCGAAGAAGGCCATCAGCGGGCAGGGCAGGAACGGCAGCGCCGCGCCCGGGTCGAAGGGCAGCATCCGGGCGAAGAACCCGAGCTCCTCCGGGGTGTCGTAGGGCCGGTCGCAGACGATCGCGGCCCAGTCGTCGCCGGCGTGGCGGGCCTGCTCGGCGTGCACCTGGGCGGGGTCCTCCCCCGCGGCCAGCCGGGCGGCGCGCTCGTCGGCCCAGGCCAGCCCGGCCGCGACGGACTCCTCGGGCAGGCCGTGCCGGCGCATGACCCGGGCCAGCAGGGTGCGCTCCTGCTCCTCGACGCCGACGAACGGGCCGCCGAGGGTGATCACGAAGTCCACGTGGTCGGGGACGGAGACGGCGGCCAGCAGCGACACCCAGCCGCCCTGGCTGTAGCCGATCAGCCCGGCCCGCTCGACCCCGGCCTGCTTGCGCAGCACGGCCAGGGCGGCGATGGCCTCGGCGGCCCGGTCGGCGAAGGTCTGGGCCCGCCAGTCGCCGGGCGAGCCGCCGCAGCCGGGCTTGTCGTGGCGCAGGCTGGCGATCCCGCGCGCGGCCAGCCACTCCGGGACGCCCTGCCAGGCGTGCCGGTCGGCCGGGCCGGAGCCGTCGGACAGCACGAGACCCCCGCGGGCGGGGCCCTCGGGGGTGCACAGGATCGCGTTGAGCGGCCCTGCCGCGGTGTCGACGACCGTATCGATATCAGGCATTGGATCGGCCCTCCCCCCGCGCCAATCTAGCAGCGGAGGGAGGGCCTTGCCGGTTACTGCGCCGCGGCGGCGAGCGGCGCCTGGTAGGTCTTCAGGAGCGCGGCCTTGTCGGCGTCGACCGTCTTCCAGTCGTCCTTGAGGACCCCGCCGGTGTCACCGGAGTTCGGGTTCCAGGCCCAGTAGGTGTAGCTGAGCCCGTTGTCCTTGAGGTACGCGACGAGGTTGCGCTGCCAGATGCCTTCCAGGTCCTTGTTGCCCTGGGCGTCCTTCTCGGCCACCGAGCGGCCGCCGAACTCGCCCATGAGCACCGGGGCGGTGTTGTTCTTCACCAGGTAGCCGAACTGCTTGTCCCACAGCGCGGGCATGTTGGCCGGGAACTTCGGGTCGGTGAACCACGTCTGCGACCAGACCTTGGGGCTGTAGTCGTGCGCGGAGTACACCAGCTTGGACTGGTCCGACAGCTTCACCGGGTGCTCCTTGGCGCCCTGCAGGTTGCCGCCCCACCAGTAGCCGTCGCTCTTGCCGTCGGCCGTCTTGTAGTTCTCGATGCCCTCGACGATGATCAGCCAGTTGGGGTTGGCCTTGAGCACCGCGTCGCCGGCCCGCTCCGCGGCGGCCTGCCAGTCGGTCTTGGAGTTGCCGTCGCCCCAGGTGGCCTCGCCGTGCGGCTCGTTGTGCAGGTCGGCGCCGACCACGAGCGGGTTGTCCTTGTACTGCTTGGCGAGCTTCACCCAGTCCGAGATCCAGCGGTCCTCGCTGACCTTGTCGGTGTACCAGAGGTTGCTCTGGCCCTGCGAGGTCGGGCGGTGCCGGTCCAGGATGACCATCATGCCGCGCTTCGTGGCGCCCTCGACCACCTTGTCCATCAGCTGCGGACCGGTCAGGCCCTTCAGATCCGGGTTGAGCGCGTAGTCCACGCCGTTGGGCTTGGAGGCGGCGTCGAACAGCTCGTTGCTGTACGGCAGGCGCATGGAGTTGAAGCCCTGGCCGACCATCTGGTCGAGCATGTCGCCGAGGTTGCGCGACCAGAGCCCGTGCGGCGCGAACGTGTTGGTCTCCAGACCGAACCAGTTGACACCGGTAAACGTCACGGTCTCACCGCGGGCGTCGACGATCTTCGAACCCTCGGCGTGCAGCGGCATCTGCAGCCGCTGACCGGACTGCGTCAGGCCCGGGTGGACCTGCTTGTCTTTGTCCTTGTGCAACAGCGGAACCAGTGCGACGGCTACGACGGCGAGCGCGACCAGTGCGGAAATCCAGTAAAGGCGCGTGCGACCCATTGAGCTGACCTGTCCTCACGTGTGACGGCGGGGCAGGTCAGAACATTACGGATATCGGACATATGCGGTCAGCGTACAAATGCCGGATTTATGGATCCACCAAATGCGTGACGGATAGTCATTGCGCAGTCAACAATAAGTCAACCTTCGGTGGATTCGATCAGTTCCCGCCGCGGGTGCGGCCTGCGTCACAGCGGCTACGCGGCGTTCGACGGCGTGTCCCACTCGGCCGCGCGGACCACGGCCTCGAGCTTCGAGCGCGCACCCATCTTGGACAGCAGGTGGCGCACGTGGCTGCGGACGGTCGTGTAGCTGATGCTGAGCTCCCGCGCGATGTCGCGGTTGTCCATGCCCTCGGTCATCAGGGCCAGGATCTCCCGCTCGCGCGGGGTCAGGCTGTCCAGCCGCCGGGCGTGCTCCTCCGAGCGCTGGGCGTGCTCGCGGCGGCGGGCGAGCAGCTTGGCCAGCTGGCGGGCGGGCACCAGGATCTCCCCGTCGACGGCCCGGCGCACGGCCTCGGCCACGTCGGCGCCGCCCGCGCTCTTCACGAGGTACCCCGCGGCCCCGGCTTCGAGGGCGGTGAGGATGACCTGGTCGCTCTGGTCGGCGCTGAGGAACACCACGGCGATCTCGGGCTGGTGGCTGCGCAGGGCGGCGACGGCCTCGGCCCCGGTGCCGTCGGGCAGCCAGAAGTCGCACAGCACGACGTCGAGGCGCTCCACGTCGGCCAGGTGCTCGACCTCGCCCACGCTGGAGGCCAGCGCGACGACGCGCAGCTCCGCGTGCTCGTTCAGCAGCGCGGCCAGCCCCTCGGCGACGACCTGGTGGTCTTCGACGATGAGGACCCGGTACGGCGGATGGCTCACAATGCGGTTCCCTTCGACTCGAGGTCGGCGCCGCGTGGTACCCAGAACGTGACGGTGGTACCGCGCCCGGGCAGGCTGCTGATCCGGAACCACCCTCCGGCCAGCGCCGCCCGTTCCTGCATGAGCAGCAGCCCGAGGTGGCCGGGGTCGGTGTGCAGGCTCTCGGCGCCGACGCCGTCGTCGATGACGCGCACGAGGTAGCCGCCGTCCTCCTCGCCGAGGATGACCGTGCACCGGTCGGCCCCGGCGTGCTTGCCGACGTTGGCCACCGCCTCCTGCAGCATCCGGAACACCAGCACCCGGGTCGGCAGGGCGGGTTCGGCGGTGAGCCGGGAGTCGACGCGGACCCCGATCGCGTGCTGCTCGGCGAGGTCGTCGAGCAGGTCCTCGGTCGCCGCGGCCAGCCCCTCCTCGGCCAGGCGGGGCGGGCGGAAGTCGAAGATGAGCCGGCGCAGCCGGTCGGCCGCCTGGACGAGCATCGCCTCCAGGCGGTCGAGGACGGCCAGCTCCTCCGGGTCGCGCAGGCGGCGGCGCAGCTGCTGCAGCCGCAGCGTGGCCGCGGTGATCACCTGCAGGCTGTCGTCGTGCACCCCGGCGGCGATGCGGGCCCGCTCGCGCTCCTGGGTGACGATCACGTCGCCGAGCAGCTCGCCCTGCTCCTGGCCGGTGAGGGTGAGCCGGGCGATGCGCTGCTCGAGCAGGGCCCGGCTGCGCCCCGGCGAGCCGCGCTCCTCCACGGCCAGGGCGAGCATGTGGCTGGGATCGCCCTCCAGGGTGCGCACCCGCACGTCGACCGGGAGCTCGCCGCCGTCGGGCAGCCGGACCAGGGCCGGGGAGGGCTGCTCGCCGGGCGCGAAGACCGGCCGGCCGACGAAGAGCTCGCCGAGGGAGCGGCCGAACAGGTCGGCCGTCTCCCGGCGGAACAGCGTCTCGGCGGCCGTACTGGCCAGGCGCACCACCCCGTCGGCGTCACACAGGACCAACGCCTCCGGGGCGGCGCGGAACGCCTGCCAGTACACCGGCCTCAGTTCTCCAGATTCTTCGGGATCACGTACGGCTTGGCGGACGGGATGTCGACCGGGCCGCCGGACTGGTCGACCTTGAAGTTCACCGTCGCCGTCGCGTCGCTGCGCTGGCCGTGCAGCTGGAAGACCACCGTGTTCTCGGTGTCACCCGGGATCGTGTACTGCCCGACCGCCCGCGCCGCGCCCTTGGCATCGACCCGGAAGGCGGCCACCGTCTCCGGCTTGGCCCCCTTGGACGTCTTCACCGTCACGTGCACGGCCTCGTTCGGCGCGAACTGCGTGGCGTAGAAGTTCACCACGGTGCCGGGCAGGCCGCCGTAGGCGTTGGTGCGCGCCTGCGGGGTGAACGGCAGGATGGTGAAGCCGCTGGAGACCGCGGCCCGGCTCTGCTCGCCGGTGAACACCAGCGACTGCGCGCCCTTGAGCTGGAACGGCATCGTGATCCCGGCGCCCTTGAAGGTGCCGGCGTCGTCGGTCGGGATGGCCATGACGGGCTGGCCGCCGGCCGCGTTGAGCCGCACCAGCACCCGCTCGCCCGGCGCGAACCCGGAGCCGGAGAAGCTGATCTTCTGGGTCGCCTTCACCGCGTACGGCGCGAGCTTGATCGACGGGTACAACCGCAGCACCTGGAACGGCGCGCTCGCCGCCGCGCCACTGGTCTTGCCCACGACCACCAGACTGGTCTGCCCGACGGCCGTGACGCCGACTCTGATCGGCGTCTTACCCACCGCGCCACCCTCGTCGGCCTTGAGGGTGAGGTTCGGGTCGCCGTTGATCCGGCCCCAGTACACGTTGAGCTGCTCGCCCGGCGTGAAGCCCTTGACCGTCAGGTTGATCGTGTCGCCCGGCTTGCCCACGATCGCCGAGAGCGTGGCCTGCCCGGCGCCCTGGGCCACCGACGCGTCGGCCTTGGCCACCTTGTCGCTGCCGCGGGCCTGGGCGGTGACCTCCTGGATGGGCACCGTCATCTTGCTGGGCATCGTGAAGTTGGCCGTGAACACGCCCCACTTTCCGGCCTTGGCCGTGGCCACCTGCTTCGGCTTGGCGTCGGCCGCGCCGCTGGGCGGCTTCTTCTGGCCGGGCGTGGAGGACGGGCCGAGGTACACGTCGACCATCGAGCCCTGGTCGAAGCCGGAGCCCGAGACGGTCACCCCGCCGCCGAGCCGCACCAGGCCCGGGTTCAGGGTGATCATCGGGGTGCCGCCACCCTGCACCATGACCCCGTTCAGGTCGATGGTGGGCGCGGGCGGCGCCTTCGTCTGCACCTCCGTCGGGGCATCCCCGGCGCCCCCGCCGATCCCGGGCGCGGAGATGCCCAGCGCGGGCAGCAGCGAGCGGCCGATCATCACCAGCAGCACCGCGGCCGCACCGGCCAGCAGCAGCCGCTTGCGGGAGATCTTGACCTTGTTGCGCTTCCTCTTCCGGGTGCGGTTCAGCGCCGGCCGGTGTTTCAGCGTCTGCATGTCGACTCCAGCTCCAGCTAGGACGTGTTGCCGATCTTCACGATTGACAGCGAGACGTCGCCCCGGGTGGCCTGCCACACGGTCTCCCCGTGCTGGTCGATCGCCTCGATGATCCAGGTCTCGCCGCCGCGCTGGAGGGCGTCGCGCATCTTGTTCGACATCACGACGTAGTCGACGTTCTCCCAGCTGGAATGGAAGACCTTGTCCCGCACGTCCGGGTCGGACGTGGCCTTGTAGTGCGGATGGGCGTTCTTGTACGGCGGATTCGTGTCGTGCAGCGCCACCCAGATGTCGTCGTCGATGATCAGGCGGGCGCTCGTCGGGATGTTCTGCTTGATCCAGGCGACCTGCTGCTCCTGCAGGCGGGTCAGCGGCAGCCGGTACGCGTCGCTGAACTCCAGCTCGCCCTTGGTGTTGTACTTGACCATGAACCCGCCCGGCATCACGAGCACCGGCACCAGCAGGCAGGCCACGAGCACCGCCGCCCCGGCCTGGTTGGTGCGCCGGGTCAGCCAGCCGAAGAACATGCCGAGGTTCAGCGCGAACAGCGGCACCATCGGCGCGATGTAGAAGTCGAGCAGCGCGCTGCGGCTCAGGTAGAACGCGTAGCCCAGGGCCATCAGGGCGCAGGCGAGCATCGGGGTGCGCAGCCGTTTGTTGCGCCGGCCCGAGATGAGCGCGAGCACGGTCGCGGCGACGCCGCCGATGAGGATGTACCGGTCCTTGAACAGCCAGCTTTCCTGCAGCAGGTACGTGAACGACAGGCCGGTCGAGCTGTTGGAGTTGCGGTGCAGCTGCCACCAGATCGTGTTGAGCAGCGACACGTGGCCCTGCAGCTGGTTGTTGTCCGGGTTGAACCGGAAGCCCTCCGGGAACAGCTCGTTCTTGATCTGGGCGAAGAGCAGGTACCCGATGACGGGCGCCAGCACCGCGAACCACCAGAAGCTGACCCCGAAGCGCCGGTTGTTCTGCTCCTTGATGCTCTTGTGCAGCAGGTACGCGCAGCCCGGCAGCAGGAAGACCGCGTTCTCCTTGGTCACCAGGGCGACGCCGAAGCAGGCGCCGGCCCCCATCGCGGTGACGATCCGCCCGTCCTTGCGGGCCAGCAGGTAGATCCCGAGCAGGATCCAGAACATCATGAGGTTGTCCAGCAGGACCTGGCGCTGGTAGTACACCCCGAGCGGGGACAGGTTGAACACCACGGTGGCCAGGACCGCCGCGGGCTTGCTGCCGGTGAAGCGGCGCACGATCTCGAACATCAGCACGACCGACGCCAGGTGGACGATCAGCATCAGCACCCGGCCGGTGTTGAGGGCGTTGCCGAAGGCGTTGAACCCGCCCGGCAGGATGCCGACCCAGCCGGCCAGGGCCAGCCAGCCCATCGGGGCGTGGTCGTAGAAGTAGGTGTACGGGGAGAGCTTGCCCTCCTTCAGCACCGACCAGGCCTGCTCCATGTAGATGCCCTCGTCGGTGAGGTACAGCGGATAGCGGAACATGTTCCAGCCGTGGCTCACCGCCCCGATGAGCACGCACACGGCGATGAGCAGCTTCGGGGCCTTCGCCGCCGGCTTCGCGGTGCCGGACGGCGGCTTCTTCGGCCTGGTGAGGACGTCAGCCGACATTGGTCAGCTCCGGTTCCTGGGTGCGGTGGGCGCCGACGTGGGCCGTCTTCTCCCAGTTGGTGGCGCCCTTGAGCTGGCGGTAGAGGGCTCGGGCGGCGGCATAGGACAGGACCATCTGGTACGGGAACCAGGTGATCGCCATCTTCACCACGATCCCGGGCCGCGCCTTGAGCCCGTGCGCACCGGTGAACTCGTAGAGCCCGACGACGCTCATCACGAAGTGCGCCCCGAGCAGCAGCACCGGCAGCCAGGACACCATCGCGACCGGCACCGGCACGCTGAGCACGAACGCGCTGAGCAGCGCGACGGGCAGGTAGAAGCCGAGCATCGCCTGGACGTGCGGGAAGGCCAGGGTGTACCAGGCCAGGAAGCGCTGCCGGCGGTTCGGCATCAGCTTCCAGGTGCCCTTGCCCAGCGTCTGCATGAACCCCTGGCACCAGCGGGTGCGCTGCTTGATGAAGCTCTGCAGGGTCGGCGGGGTCTCCTCCTTGGTCACGTAGCGGTCGTCGTAGACCACCCGGACCTTCTCCCCCATGCTGGACACCCGCAGCCCGATGTCCGCGTCCTCGGTCAGGTTGCTCTCGTCCCAGCCGCCGAGGCGCTCGATGATCTCCTTCTTGAAGAAGACCGTGTTGCCGCCGAGCGTGATCGCGCCGTTCTTGGCGTGGTAGTGCAGGCGGCTGCGGAACCAGAAGAAGTACTCCAGGACGTTGAACGTCGAGTACCAGTTCGACTCGAAGTTCATCAGCTGCACGCCCGCCTGCACCACGGCGACGTCGTCGGTGAGCATGATCGTGTTGACGATGTCGAACAGCTCCGGCTGGACCTCGTCCTCGGCGTCGAAGATGGCCACCACGTTGCTGGTCGCGTAGCGCAGGGCGGTGTTGAGCCCGTGCGGCTTGTTGATCGGGCCGTCGTCGAAGACGACCACGTCGACGTTGGTCCGCCCGGCCGCCCGTAGCGCGTTGATCTGGGCCCGGGCCTGCTCGATGGTGCCCACGTCGTCGGCCGAGCAGACGACGAGGATCTGCACCAGGTGGGGCGGGTAGTCAGCGGACGCGGCGCGGGCGATGGTGTGCTGGATGACCTCCTCCTCGTGCCGGGCGGGGAGGATGGCGGTGAAGGAGAGTTCCGGCGTAGCACGTTGATCGGGCACCCGGGCCTTGGCGTCCGCCTCGGGCTGGTCCCACGTGTAGATCATGAGATATAGGGCGTGGGCCGCCTGTACCGTCAGCACCAGCGAGATCAGGGTGAGGACGGCCAACACCAGCTGCTCCATCGGTGCGTTCACTCCAAATCCACTTCGAGCTGACGGCGAAGTTGACCCCGAACCCGGCGGTGATGCCGACCAGGTTGGCGGGGAGGTAGTGCAGGCCGAGTCCGACCAGCAGCTGGACGACGATGACGTTGACCGGCAGGGCGGCGAGCCCGGCCAGGCTGTAGGACGCGAAGCGCGACAGCGACAGCCGGCGACCGTGCGGCGCCGCGCGGCCCCGGAAGGTCCACAGCTCGTGCAGGATGTAGTTGGACACCAGGGCGAGCTCGACCGCGGCCACGGTCGCGGGCAGCAGGGCGAGCCCGAGCACCCCGTGCAGGACGAGCAGGGCGGCGTTGTTCACCACGACACCGCTGACTCCCACCAGGGAGAACCGGCTCAGCCGGTGCAAGTAGGGCGTCACGCTCACAACCGTGCCGACGCAGGGGTGCCCCGGGCATCACGCCGCGGTCGCTTACCGGCGCCCACCTTCGGCCTCCCCCATTTGGCGTAGATCATTTGAGTCCGCCGCCCGGGGTATTCGCGGCATTTGCGGGGTATGGCACGCGACGATGAGTATCAGGGTCTTGATTGCGGACGACCACGCGATGGTCCGTGAAGGGCTGCGCAGCTTCCTCGCGCTCAGCGGCGACCTCGAGCCGGTCGGCGCCGCGGCCGACGGCAAGCAGGCCGTGGCGCTGACGCACGAGCTGCGCCCGGACATCGTCCTCATGGACCTGCTGATGCCGGTCCTCGACGGGATCAGCGCCATCGCGGTGATCCGCCGGGAGCTGCCGAGCGTGGAGGTGGTGGCGCTGAGCGGGTACCTCGAACCGCAGCTCATCGCCGACGCGCTGCACGCGGGCGCGGTGGGGTACCTGCTGAAGGACACCGACGCGGAGGAACTGCACCGGGCCGTGCGCGCCGCGGCCGCCGGCCAGGTGCAGCTCTCCCCCGCCGTGGCGGCCCGGCTCGTGCGCGACGTGCACGTGCCGAGCACCCCGCCGCAGCTGACCCGGCGCGAGGAGGAGGTGCTCACGCTGCTGGCCCGCGGCCGCGCCAACGGCCAGATCGCCCGCGAGCTGCACATCGCCCCGCAGACGGTCAAGACGCACGTGAGCAACATCCTGCAGAAGCTCAACGCGGAGAGCCGGACCCAGGCCGCGCTCTACGCGATGCGGGTCGGGCTGGTCCCGGTGCACGCGGCGGCGCCGTCATGACCTCGGTGGTGCTGCTGGACACCCGCGGGGCGGTGGTCTCCGGCCCCGACGGGTTCGTGGACCGCGCCGTCGCGCGGCGGGCGATGGCGACCGGGCGGACCATGCGCGCCCGGCGGGTCACCTACCTGCCGGTGGCGGGCGGGCTGCTGGCCGCGACCGGGCGGCGGCGCTCGCCGCGGCCGTCGGCGCTGGAGCCGTACGTGCCGCTCGCCGAGCTGCTGCTGACCGCGGCGGGCGAGCCGGCCCGGCTGGCGCGGGACCTGCACGACTCGGTGGTGCAGACGCTGTACGGGATCAGTCTCGGCGCGGGCACGGCGGCCGAGCTGCTGCACGGCAACCCGGACCACGCCGAGGCCTCGCTCGCCTGGATCAAGGAGACGGCGGCGCTGGGCCTGACCGACCTGCGCGGCATCATCCTGCGGCTGCGGCCCGAGACGCTCTCGGGGGCCGGGCCGGCCACGGCGCTCAAGAGCGTGTTCGAGACGCTGCACAACGCGCCCGGGCGGGCCGGCTGGGGCCTCGAGCTCGACGCCGACCCGGTGGTCAGCCCGCCGGTCGAGGAGGCGCTGTACCGCATCGCCCTGGAGGCCCTCGCCAACGCCGCCCGGCACGCCGAGGCCACGCAGGTCACCGTGCGGCTGGCCGGCGACGACAGCCACGTGGTGCTCGAGGTCTCCGACGACGGCGTGGGCTTCACCCCGGCGCTGTCGTTCCCGGGGCGGCTCGGGCTGCGCTCGATGCGCGAGCGGGCCGAGCTGCTCGGCGGCACCCTGGACATCCGCAGCGCGCCGGGCGCCGGGACCGTCGTGCGGGCCGCCCTCCCGGCGGGGTGACCTGGCCGCGGGCAATCCGGGCGAGGGTTGACGCATGCGCGTTGTCGTCGACCTCACGAAGTGCCAGGGGTACGCCCAGTGCGCCTTCCTGGCGCCGTCGGCGTTCCAGATCAGCGGCGAGGAGGCGCTGCTCTACGACCCGGAACCGGGCGAGGAGCAGCACGAGCGGGTCAGGCGCGCGGCCGCCGCCTGCCCGGTGCAGGCCATCCAGCTCGACCGGCTGGCCCACAGCCTGCCCGCCGGCGCCTACGCGGAGGGCTCGGCCGGCCGGATCGTCATCGTCGGCGCCTCGCTGGCCGGGCTGCGAGCCGCCGAGGCGCTGCGCGAGCAAGGGTTCTCGGGCTCGCTGACGCTGATCGACGGCGAGCCGTACGGCCCGTACGACCGCCCGCCGCTGTCCAAGGCGGCCCTCGGCGGCCGGATCCGCCCCGACGCGACCGGCCTGCCCCGCGGCGGCCACCTCGACGCCCAGTGGCGCCTCGGCGTCCAGGCGCTCTCCCTCGACCTGCACGACCGCCGGGTGCAGCTCAGCGACGGCTCCGACGTGCCGTTCGACCGGCTGCTGATCGCCACCGGGGTGCACGCCCGCCCGTGGCCCGACCCGGCCGAGGGCGCCCTCGAAGGCATGCACGTCCTGCGCACCCGCGACGACGCGATCGGGCTGCAGGAGGCCCTCATGCCGGCCGACGGCTCGCGCCCGGGCCGGGTGCTCGTGGTCGGGGCCGGGTTCACCGGCTCGGAGGTGGCCTCGACGTGCCGCGCGCTCGGGCTGGACGTGACCGTGGCCGAGGCCGGCAGCGCGCCCCTGCAGGGAGCGCTCGGCAACGCCATCGGCGCGGTCGCGGCCGACATCCAGCGCGAGCACGGCGTCGACCTGCGCTGCGGCGTGACGGTCACGCGGATCGAGGGCGATCATCGGGTACGGCGGGCGTTCTTCTCCGACGGCGACTCGATCGAGGTCGACCTCGTGGTGGCCGCGCTGGGCGGCGTGCGCAACGTCGACTGGCTGGAGGGCTCCGGCCTGGCCGTCGGCCCGTGGGGGGTGGCCTGCGACGCGGGCTGCCGCGCCTTCGACGTCAACGGGGTGGTGACCGACGACATCTTCGTGGCCGGGGATGTGGCGCGCTCGCCCAACGCGATGTTCGGCTACCAGTTCCTGGCCCTGGAGCACTGGGCCAACGCCGTGAGCCAGGCCGAGGTGGCCGCGCACAACATGGTCAGCGACGAGGCCGACCGGTGGCCGCACCTGCACATGCCGCAGTTCTGGTCCACGCAGTTCGGCAACAACATCAAGTCCGTGGGGGTACCCACCTTCGCCGACCAGGTCGTCATCACCCAGGGCTCGGTGGCCGACCGCCGGTTTGCGGCGGCGTACGGGTACAAGGGCAGGCTGACCGCCGCGGTGACCTTCAACCACGCCAAGTGGCTGCCGTTCTACCAGCGGCTGATCGAGCAGGCGGCCCCGTTCCCGCCCGACTTCGACCGGGTCGACCGCCCGGACGACGCACTGCCCGTGCCCGCCGGGGTGCCCGACAGCGCCTTACTGGCCCGCGACGCCACGGTGGTCGTGACCGGCCACCGCCCGACCATGGTGCGCAGCACCTGACTCCTGGGAGTACCCCTATGACGACCGCGGTCGGCTCCGTCTTCGGCGCCGTGCTGGACCCCGTGAACCGCCACGACCCGTACCCGCTGCTGACCTCCCTGCGCCGCACCCCCGTCTCGCAGACGCCGGACGGCACCTACGTGGTGAGCACGTTCGACGCCATCACCGCGCTGCTGCACGACCCGAGGCTCAGCTCGGCCGACCAGGAGGAGCTGCCGGAGATCTCCTCCTCCGGCGCCACGGCCGACCTGGTCGGGCTGCCGCCGAGCTTCCTGCGCCTGGACCCGCCGGCCCACGACCGCATGCGCCGCCTGGCCACCAGGCCGTTCGGCCCCCCGCACACCCCGCACCGGGTCGCCGACCTGGAACCGGCCCTGCGCGAACTGGCCCAGTCGCTGGTCTCCGACCTGCCGAAGTCCACTGTGGACATCGTGGACCAGTTCGCGTACCCGCTGCCGGTCCGCGTCATCTGCGCCCTCCTGGGCGTGCCGCTGGCCGACGAGCCGAAGTTCCGCGCCTGGATCGACGAGGCCCTGGTCGCCGTCGAGCCGGACCGCGCGGCGCTGGCGGACCTGGCCCGGTACCTGGGCGAGCTGGTGGACCGCCGCCTGGGCCCACCCGACGACGGCGGCCACATCTCGGACCGCGGCGCCACCGACCCCAGCGAGAGCCTCATCGCCCGCCCCGCCCCCGCCCACGGCCTCCCGGGCGGCGCGGCGGAGCAGACCGTCCTGTCCGGCGTGGGCGGCGACCTGCTCACCGCCCTGGCCACCGACGACGGCCCCGACGGCCGCATGAACCGAGCCGAGCTGGTCAGCACCGCGATGCTGCTGCTCATCGCCGGCCACGAGACGACGGTCAACCTGATCGCCAACAGCTCCCTGGTCCTGCTGCGCCAGCCCCTGTGGCTGGAACGCCTGCTGGACGAGCCGGGCATCGTGGTCCCGTTCATCGAGGAGGTGCTGCGCTACGATCCGCCGGTCCAGATGCTGACGTGGCGCAAGGCCCTCGACGACATCCCGGTGGCCGGCACCACCATCCCCAAGGGCGCCAACATCACCCTGGTCCTGGCCGCGGGCAACCGCGATCCCGACCAGTTCCCGGACCCGGACCGCTTCGACCCCGACCGCACCCCCGCCCAGCACCTCGGCTTCGGCGACGGCATCCACTACTGCTTCGGCGCCCCGCTGGCCCGCCTGGAGGCGCAGGTGGCGGTGACGGCCCTCGCGCCGGTGCTCGCGCGCGCCCGCCTTTTGGAAGACCCGCCGGTGTACCGCCTGAGCGCCGTCCTCCGCGGCCCCCGCCACCTCCGCGTGGCCCTGGACTGAGCTTCTCGCCCCGGTCCAGGTGGCGCCCCGTCGCCGCTCAGGGCCACCTCCAGGGCACAAGCCGGTGGCGCCCCCGCTCGCTGCGAGGGCGCCACCGGAAGTGCTGGGGTGCGGCCGACCCCGCACGGCCTGCCGCTTGAGGCGGAGACCTTGAGGGGGTGTGGGTGGAGCGAAGCTCCCCCACGGTGGGGAGGAACACGGAACAGCTCAGGCCTCGACCAGGGCCATGACCTCGTCCGAGACGTCGAAGTTGGCGTACACGTTCTGGACGTCGTCGCAGTCCTCCAGGGCGTCGATCACCTTGAAGACCTTGCGGGCGCCCTCCTCGTCCAGCGGCACCGTGACGCTCGGGACGAACGAGGACTCGGCGCTCTCGTAGTCGATCCCAGCGTCCTGCAGCGCGGTGCGGACCGGAACCAGGTCGCTCGCCTCGGAGATGATCTCGAAGGCCTCGCCCAGGTCGTTGACCTCCTCGGCGCCGGCGTCCAGCACGGCCATGAGCAGGTCGTCCTCGGTCAGTTCGCCGGCCTTCGGGACGATCACGACACCCTTGCGGGTGAACATGTACGAGACGCTGCCCGCGTCGGCCAGGTTGCCGCCGTTGCGGGTCAGGGCCACGCGGACCTCGGTCGAGGCGCGGTTGCGGTTGTCCGTCAGGCACTCGATGAGGATCGCCACGCCGTTCGGGCCGTAGCCCTCGTACATGGCGGTCTGCCAGTCGGCGCCGCCGCCGATGAGGCCGCTGCCGCGCTTGACGGCGTTGTTGATGTTGTCGTTGGGGACCGAGTTCTTCTTGGCCTTCTGGATGGCGTCGAAGAGGGTCGGGTTGCCGGCCGGGTCACCGCCGCCCGTGCGGGCGGCCACCTCGACGTTCTTGATCAGGCGGGCGAAGAGCTTCCCACGCTTGGCGTCGATGACCGCCTTCTTGTGCTTGGTGGTCGCCCATTTAGAGTGCCCCGACATGCCTAACCCTCCGTCGTCTGACCCGCCTCACGGACCATCTCCACGAAGTACCGATGGACGCGTAGGTCGCCGGTGAGCTCGGGGTGGAAGGACGTCGCGAGCAGGTGCTCCTGCCGAACCGCGACAATCCTACCGGCGGCGGGGCCATCCTTCACGCGGCCCAGTACCTCGACTGCGTCGCCAACCTCTTCGACCCACGGCGCGCGGATGAAGACCGCGTGAAAAGCGCCCCCGTCGATGCCCGAAATGTCCACAGTGCCCTCGAACGAGTCGACCTGGCGGCCGAAGGCGTTGCGGCGGACGGTCATGTCGATGCCACCGAACGGGACCTGATCGGCGCGGCCGTCCAGGATCGAGGAGGCCAGCATGATCATTCCGGCGCACGAGCCGTACACCGGAAGCCCACCGGCGATCCGCTTGCGCAACGGCTCCAGAAGGCCGAACTCGACCGCCAGCTTGCTGATGGTCGTGGACTCGCCGCCGGGGATGATCAGGCCGTCGAGGTCGTCCAGCTCGTCGGCGCGGCGCACGGGGCGGCCGATCGCGTCGAGATCGGCCACCGCGTGCAGGTGTTCACGGGTATCGCCCTGCAGGGCGAGCACACCGATGATCAAGAGGGGGTCACCAGCCCCGCTCGGCGAGGCGGTGCGGCTGGGCGATCTCGTCGACGTTGATGCCGACCATGGCCTCGCCCAGGCCGCGGGAGACCTTGGCCAGCACGTCGGGGTCGTCGTGGAACGTGGTCGCCTTGACGATCGCGGCCGCGCGCTGCTGCGGGTTGCCGGACTTGAAGATGCCGGAGCCGACGAAGACGCCCTCGGCGCCGAGCTGCATCATCATCGCGGCGTCGGCCGGGGTCGCGATGCCGCCGGCGGTGAACAGCACGACGGGCAGCTTGCCGGTCTCGGCGATCTCCTTGACCAGCTCGTACGGCGCCTGGAGCTCCTTCGCCGCCACGAACAGCTCGTCCTCGGGCAGCGAGGTCAGCCGGCGGATCTCGGCGCGGATCTTGCGCATGTGGGTGGTCGCGTTGGAGACGTCGCCGGTGCCGGCCTCGCCCTTGGAGCGGATCATCGCCGCGCCCTCGTTGATGCGCCGCAGCGCCTCGCCGAGGTTGGTGGCGCCGCACACGAACGGTACCGTGAACGCCCACTTGTCGATGTGATTGGCATAGTCGGCCGGGGTGAGCACCTCGGACTCGTCGACGTAGTCGACCCCGAGCGCCTGGAGGACCTGGGCCTCGACGAAGTGCCCGATGCGCGCCTTCGCCATGACCGGGATCGAGACCGCGTTGATGATCCCGTCGATCATGTCGGGGTCGCTCATGCGGGACACGCCGCCCTGGGCGCGGATGTCGGCGGGGACCCGCTCGAGCGCCATCACGGCGACGGCGCCGGCGTCCTCCGCGATCTTGGCCTGCTCGGGCGTGACGACGTCCATGATGACGCCGCCCTTGAGCATCTCGGCCATGCCGCGCTTGACGCGGGCGGTGCCGGTGACCGGTGAACTGGGTGAGGACACGGCGACGCACTCCTTACAGGGAAGCTGGATTCACCCCCAAGTTTACGCTCCCGCCATCCCCCGGCCCGACGGCCAATGAGAACAAGGCGGCCCACAAATCACGACAAGGAGGGGTCGTCGACGTCGAAGTACGCCGGGACCGGGTGCTTCCTGGCCAGGCGAAACACGCGCACCAGGCCACGGCGCCGTACCCCCAGGGCGTCCCGGACGCAGTCGTTGTGCACCTGGCGGGCCAGCGCCACCCGGCGGCTGACCTGCACCAACGTGTCCACGACCTCGGCCGGCGGGGAGGCCGCGCCGCCGAAACCGTTGCGGAGGTGCCGGGTCAGGTCGTTCTCGGCCACCTCGCGATCGTCCGGCTGCGCGTCGAGGGCGATCTTGGCCGCGTACATCAGCGTGGGCAGCTGCGCCGCCTCCGCCAGGGCCACCGCCGCGGCCGCGCGCCGGACGAGGTGGGCGTCGAGCGTGGCATAGGCCGCCGCCGCCCGCGCGTGCAGCCGGTCGACCCGGGCCGCGAGCCACGTCAGGTAGGTGGCCACCGCGACCACAAGGGCCACAACCGCGATCACCCACCACATGCGCCGCAGCCTACGGGACGGACTCCTGCACGGTCGCTCCGGCAACCTCGATGGCGGTGGAGTACACCTCGAGCACCCGCTCCGCGACCACCGGCCAGTCGTAGGCGGCCACCACCTCGGACCCGCGGGCGGCCAGCGCGGCCCGCCGGGCCGGGTCGTCGAGCAGCTCCGCCGCCATGCGGGCCAGGGCCGCCGAGTCGCCGACCGGGAACAGCGCCCCGGCCGTGCCGCCGTCGAGCACCCGCCGGAAGGCGTCGAGCTCGCTGGCCAGCACCGGGGTGCCGGCCGCCATCGCCTCGGTGAGGATCATGCCGAACGACTCGCCGCCGGTGTTGGGCGCCACATAGAGGTCGACGCTGCGCAGCATCCGCGCCTTGTCCTCCTCCGACACCTTCCCCAGAAAGATCACCCGATCGGCAAAAGCACAATCATCGAGCACCTCAGCGGGGTCACCCGGCCCGGCGACGAGCAACCGCAGCTCCGGCCGGGAAGACGCGAGGGAATCGAACGCGGACAACAAGTATTTGAAGCCCTTGCGCGGCTCGGTGAACCGTCCGATGAACCCCAGCGCGCCACCCGGACCCGGCCATCCGGGCAAGGGCACGGCGCCACGGTACTTCGAAGCCTGCACCCCGTTCGGAATCTCCCACGCGCTGCCACCCAGGTGCTCCACCTGGACCTTGCGCGCCAGCTCGCTCACCGCGATCCGCCCGGTGATCTTCTCCAGCACCAGCTGCAGCACCCCCTGCGCCGCGGCGAGCGCGCGCGAGCGGGTCATCGCGGTGTGGAACGTGGCCACGACCGGGCCACGGGCGGAGAGCACCGCGAGCATCGACAGCGACGGGATGAGCGGCTCGTGCACGTGCAGCACGTCGAAGCGCCCCGCGGCCAGCCAGCGCCGGACCCGGGTCGCGGAGATCAGCCCGAAGGAGACGCGGGCGACCGAGCCGTTGTACGGCACCGGCACCGTGCGCCCGGCCGGCACGACGTACGGCAGGGTCATGCCCTCCTCGTCGCCGGGCGCCAGGACGCTGACGTGGTGGCCGAGCGCGATGAGCGTCTCGGCGAGGTCGCGGACGTGGTTCTGCACCCCGCCGGGCACGTCGAACGAGTACGGGCAGACGATCCCGATGCGCAACGCCCCTCCCCTCAGGCCACGGTGCTGACGGCCGGCTCGTCGAGCCAGAACCGCTGGAGCATGTGCCAGTCCTCCGGGTGCCGCGCGATGCCCTCGGCGAAGGAGTCGGCGACCCGCTGGGTGACGATCCGCACCCGGGCGTCGAGCGGTCCCTCGTCCGCGCCCGGCATCGGGATCGGGCCGTCCAGATAGCCGGCCGCCGCATCCGGATCGAACCACATGTGCGCCACGTACAGCGGCGCCCCGGTCCGCAGCGCGAGCAGCGCCGGCCCGGCGGGCATGCGGGTGCGCCCGCCGAAGAACTCCACGTCGACCCCGCGCGGGGTGAGATCGCGGTCGGCGAGCAGCGGCACCACGGCCGCGCCGTCGCGCAGCCGCTCCTCGAGCACGTCGAACGTCGGCCGCGGACCACCGGTCAGCGGCAGGATCTCCATGCCGAGCGAGCGGCGGAACTCGAGGAACTTGAGGTACACACTCTCGGGCTTGAGTCTTTCGGCGACGGTCGTGATCGGCCATCCCTTGGCGGCGACCCACGCCCCGGCCGCGTCCCAGTTGCCCGCGTGCGGCAGGGCGACGACCGAGCCGACGCCGGCCCGGTGGTGCTCCCCGAGCAGCTCGCCGCGCTCCAGCCGGAAGCCGCTGAGAATCTGCTCCTTGCTGCGGGCGGGCAGCCGGAACGCCTCCAGGTAGTAGCGCGAATAGGACCGCAGGGCCCGCAGCATCAACCGCTCGAACTCGTCCTCCGGCATGTCGGGCCCGACCACCCGTCGCAGGTTCTTGGCCAGCGTGGCGGTCCCTTTACCCGGTTTTCCGCGTCGGTACCCCCGGTGCCCCGACGACGCCGCCGCCGCGAACAGCGGCCACGTCACCCCGCGGGGCAGTCGCGGCAGGAGGGCGAACGCGGCGCCGTAGCCCAGCTCGACGACGTTCACCGCGCGTCGACCCGCTCGGGCGCGTACGCCTGGCGGTACACGGTGCCGATGCGCTGCCCGATGGTCACGATCGACAGCGCGCCGAGGATCCACAGCACGATCTCGAGGCCGTAGGGCACGTGGAACGTCCACAGCAGGCCGCCGATCCCGACGCCGACGAGGCGTTCGGCCCGCTCGATGATGCCCACGTTGCAGGTGAACCCGAGCCCCTCGGCGCGGGCCTTGACGTACGACACGACCTGCCCGGTGAGCAGGCACAGCAGCGCGGCCGCGACGACCCGCGGCTGGTGCTGGGTGGCGTACCAGTAGGCGACCGCCCCGAAGATCGCCCCGTCGGCGATGCGGTCCATCGAGGAGTCCAGCAGCGCGCCGAACTTGTTGGTGATCCCGCGCTGGCGGGCCATCGAGCCGTCGATCATGTCCGTGAGGCAGCTCACGGTGATGATAACGAGCGCGGTGAACAGGTGGCCGCGCGTCGCCCACCCGAAGGCGCCGACGAGCACACCGAGGGTGCCGACCACCGTCACGGCGTTCGGAGTGACCCCGAGACGCAGCAGTGCGGCGGCGACGGGGTCCAGGATGCGGGCCAGTCCGGCCCGGCTGACTACGCTGAGGATCTTCGCCATGGCGCTCTCACGATAACCGGGGCGGAGCTTGGCGGATACCGGCACGTGGGACACGCCACGGTGCTTGAGTGAAGCGGGGCGTTCGGGGCCGTACGGCCCTTGTGTCGGAGATGTTTCGGGTGTGGGATCGGTGAACAGGTTGTGACTGTGAGACTGCTCACAGATGTCGCGAGACTTTCGGGAGGCGCGTGATGGCGCAGAAGGTCCAGGAGAAGGGTGTCACCGGCACGGCGCCGGTGGTTGATGATCCCGGCAGGGTACGCAACGTGGTGGTCGTCGGCCACTCCGGCGCGGGGAAGACGACGCTGGTCGAGGCGCTGCTGGCCGCGACCGGCACGATCCCCCGGCCGGGCGTGGTGACCGAGGGCACCACGGTCACCGATCACGATCCGGCGGCCCAGAAGCAGCAGCGTTCGGTCACGCTGTCCTGCGCGCCGCTGCTGCACGACGGCGTGAAGGTGAACCTGCTCGACACGCCGGGCTACGCGGACTTCGTCGGCGAGCTGCGCGCCGGGCTGCGCGCCGCCGACGCCGCCCTGTTCGTCGTGTCCGCGGTCGACGGCATGGACGCGGCCACCGCGGCGCTGTGGGAGGAGTGCGCCCACGTCGGCATGCCCCGGGCCGTCGCCGTCACCCGCCTGGATCACCAGCGGGCCGACTTCGACGAGGCCCTGCAGATGTGCCAGGAGGTCTTCGGCGACAACGTGCTGCCGTTGTACCTGCCGATGCTGGGCGACGACGGCCAGAGCACCGAGGGCCTCATCGGCCTGATCACCCAGCGCGTCTTCGACTACTCGGCCGGGTACCCGCCCCAGGTCCGCGAGCCCGACGCCGAGCACCTGCCCGCCATCGAGGAGTCCCGCAACACGCTGCTCGAGGGGATCATCGCCGAGAGCGAGGACGAGTCGCTCATGGAGCGCTACCTCGGCGGCGAGACCATCGAGACCCGGGTCATCATCGAGGACCTCGAGAAGGCGGTCGCCCGCGGCACGTTCTACCCGGTCGTGCCCGTCTGCGCCGAGACCCGCGTCGGCCTCGACGCGCTGCTCGAGGTGCTGGTCAGCGGCTTCCCCTCGCCGCTGGAGCACGACGTGCCGCCGGTCACCGACGTCGACGGCGAGCCCCGCGAGCCGCTCACCTGCGACCCCGAGGGCCCGCTGGTGGCCGAGGTCGTCAAGACCACGATCGACGCGTACGTCGGGCGGGTCTCCCTGGTCCGCGTCTTCTCCGGCACGCTGCGCCCGGAGACCCCGGTGCACATCTCCGGGCACGGGATGGCCGAGCGCGGCCACCCCGACCACGACGCCGACGAGCGCTTCGCCCACCTGTTCTCGCCGCTCGGGTCCAACCTGCGCGAGGTGCCGCACGCCGTGGCCGGCGACCTGGTCGCGGTGACGAAGTCGGGCACCGCCGAGACCGGTGACACCATCTCGTCCAAGGAGCAGCCGCTGCTCATGGCCCCGTGGGAGATGCCGGAGCCGCTGCTGCCGATCGCGATCGTGGCCCGGACCCGCTCCGACGAGGACTCCCTGGCCAAGAACCTGAGCCGGCTGGTCGCCGGCGACCCGACGCTGCGGCTGGAGCGCAACGCCGAGACCCACCAGCTGGTGCTGTGGTGCATGGGTGAGGCCCACGCCGACGTGGTCCTCGACCGGCTGCGGGCCGGCGGCACGGAGCTGGACACCGAGCCGGTGAAGGTGGCCCTGCGCGAGACGTTCGCCGCGGCCAGCTCCGGGCACGGGCGGCACGTGAAGCAGTCGGGCGGGCACGGGCAGTACGCGGTCTGCGACATCAAGGTCGAGCCCCTCCCCCGCGGGTCCGGCTTCGAGTTCGTCGACAAGGTCGTCGGCGGGGCCGTGCCGCACAACTACATCCCGTCGGTCGAGAAGGGCGTGCGCTCCCAGATGGAGCGGGGCATGGTCGCCGGCTACCCGGTCGTCGACGTGCGCGTCACCCTCCTCGACGGCAAGGCGCACTCCGTGGACTCCTCCGACGCCGCGTTCCAGACCGCCGGGGCGCTCGCCCTGCGCGAGGCGGCCGAGCAGGGCCAGACCACGCTGCTGGAGCCGATCGACGAGGTGACGATCCGGGTGCCCGACGAGTTCGTCGGCGCGGTGATGAGCGACCTGTCCGGCCGGCGCGGCCGGGTGCTGGGCAACGAGCCGGACCCCGAGGGCCACGAGCGCACCCTGGTGCGGGCCGAGGTCCCGGCGACCGAGCTGGTCCGCTACGCCGTCGAGCTGCGCGCGATGACCTCGGGCGCGGGCACCTTCAGCCGGGTGTTCTGCCGCCACGACCCGATGCCCTCGCACCTGGCCGAGGCGGTCAAGAAGGAGCACGCCGCTACGCGCTGACGCCGTGGACGCCACGCCTCACCGCTAAAGTGAGGCGTGGTGTTCGGGCGCTCGAAGCGCAAGGCCGGCGACAACGCGGCGATCGTGGACTTCTGGACGTGGTGGCCGACCGTGCGGGCCGACGTCGAGGCGGCCATCTCCTCCGGCGAGTGGGCGACGCTCAGCGAGCAGTTCTCCCGCCGGGTCGAGGACATCCACCCCGGCCTGGAGTGGGAGTTCTACCGCGGCACCGCCGCCCAGCACTCCCTCGTGGTCTCCGCGGCCGGCGTGGCCGAGCTGCGGCCGGTCGTGGCCCGCTGGGGCGCGCTCGCCCCGCCGGCCGACGCGACCTGGGAGTTCCACACCGCCCGCCAGCCCGACCCGGAGGTGCTGGGCAGCGCCATCGGCATCGGCGAGGGCGTCCAGCTCGACCTGGCCCAGCTGCGCTTCGCGTTCGCCCGGGACGAGTCCTCCCCCGAGATCTCGGTGATCGCCTACCACCCAGGCTTCCGGATGCTCGGCGAGGACGCCCGCCGGTCGGTCACCTTCCTGGCCCTGGACTGGCTGCTCGGCGAGGACGGCGTCGAGGAGTGGATCGGCGAGATCTCCTGGGTGACCGACCCGCCCGAGGACGCCGCCGACCCGCGCGAGCTGGGGGCGGCGGTGGAGGCGCTTCGGGAGGAGTACCGGACGCCGCAGTGGATTCTGTTGCACGGCGAGGGGGCCGGCGGCCCGATCATCGCCACCGTCCAGCGGCCGCTGCGCCCGGTGCGCTGGCCGCGCTTCGACACGCACGTCGCCATCACCCTGCCGTACCGCGAGCAGAACCCGGCCGGCCTGCCCGAGGCCGAGTCGCTGGCGGCGCTGCGCGAGTTCGAGGACACCGCGCTGACCACGGCGGCCGGCGCCGACGGGGTGCTGCTGGCCCACGAGACCAGCGGCGGCACGCGCATCCTGCACTACTACGTGGACGCCGACTCCCCCGCCGCCGACGACCTCGCCGAGGCGGCCGGCTGGTGGAAGGACGGCCGCGCCCGCGTCGAGCGGCACTTCGACCCGGCGTTCGAACGCATTCGCCACTTTCGTTAGACGGCCGGAAGGCCGCGCGCGACGGGCATTCGTGACTTTCGTTAGTTGGCTATGGTTGGCCGCGTGGCGGAAATCGTGCAGAACGACGAAATCGACCGGCTGCTCGGCGAGCTCACCACGATGACGGGGCGGGAGGACCCGTACCCGCGCTACTCCCGGCTCCGGGAGATCTCCCCGATCGTGCGGGCCGCCGACGGCGCGCTCGTGGTCACCGGATACGCCGACTGCCAGACCGTGGTCCGCGACGGCCGCTTCGCGCACATGCCGGCGGACATGCTGGCCTTCGTCGGCTTCCCGGACTGGCGCGAGCACCCGGCGCTGCTGCAGCTGTGGACGAGCATGCTGACCCTGAACCCGCCGGACCACACCCGGCTGCGGCGGCTGGTCGGCTCGGCGTTCACCGCCCGCCGCGTCGCCGCCCTGCAGCCCGCGATCGAGCGCATGGTCGGCGACCTCCTCGACGACCTCGCCGCACGGTCCGACGGCGGCGTGGCCGACTTCGTGGGCGGCTTCGCCTTCCCGCTGCCGGTCGCGGTCATCGGCGAGCTGCTCGGCGTGCCCGCCGCGGACCGCCCGCAGTTCCAGACCCTGGTCCGCGACTGGACCCAGGTCCTGGAAATGATCACGCCGGACGTCCTGCTGACCGCCGACCCGGCCGCCGCGGCGATCCGCGACTACCTCGGCGGGCTGCTCGACGAGCGCCGCAAGGAGCCCGCCGACGACCTGCTCACCGCCCTCACCCAGGCGCAGACGGCCGACGACCGGCTCACCGACGAGGAGGTGCTCTCCAACGCCGCCCTGCTCTTCGCGGCCGGCTTCGAGACCACCACCAACCTGCTCGCCAACGGGCTCGTGGCGCTGCTCGAACAGCCCGGCCGGCTGGCCCGCGCGGCCGAGGCGCCCGAGGCGGCGGTCGAGGAGCTGCTGCGGTACGACAGCCCGGTCCAGATCGCCAGCCGGATCGCCGCCGACGACGTCGAGCTCGCGGGGCTGCCGATCGAGGCGGGCGAGCGCGTGGTGGCGTACCTCGGCGCCGGCAACCGCGACCCGCAGCGCTTCGACGCCCCGGACGAGCTGCGGCTGGACCGGGAGAACAACGCGCCGCTGTCCTTCGGCGGCGGCATCCACTACTGCCTCGGCGCCCCGCTGGCCCGCCTGGAGGCGCGGATCGCCCTCCCCGCGCTGGCCGCCCGGTTCCCGGAGATCGCCCTGGCCGGCCCGCCCGAGCGCCGCAACAGCCTGACCCTGCGCGGCTTCACCGGGATGAGGGTTCAGCTGGGCAGTGCGGCCGCCAGCAGCGGGGTCAGCAGCCTGACGTAGGTCGACGTGACGTGGCTGCCGTCCCGGTACACCAGGGTGTCGCCGACGATCGCCGGGCACACGGTCGCGGTGCAGAACCAGTCGGCCGGGTCGAGCACCGTGACGCCCCGCTCCCGGGCGGCGTTCTGGATCGCGGCGCGGCGGCTCGGGTACAGCGCGGCCTCGGCCTTCAGCGCGCAGCGCCCCACCGCCTGCGGGTGCGCGGCGACACAGTCGGGCACGTCGACGCCGCGCGGGTCCGGGGTGTCCTGCAGCACGACGGGGCGGGCGCCGAGCGCGGCGATCCGCTCCGCCGTCCTCATCAGCGCGGCGGCCCACGTCGCGTCGGCCGGCGGCTCCGTGTAGGTGCGGGTCGACAGCAGCACGAGGGCCGGGCGGAGCGTTTCGATCGCGTCGAGCGCGTCCGCGCGCCAGGAGGTGCACTCGCGGTACGGCCGGCGCGTCCCCAGCTTCGTCGTCGTCGCCTCGGCCGGCGTGCACCCGCTCTTGGCCAGCACCGCGAGGCGCCAGTGCCGCTGCTTCGCCACCTGGTCGACCGCCTCGAACCACTGCTCGGTGTGCGAGTCCCCGAACAGCACCACGGTGGTGGCCGCGCCCGGGTCGCCGTGGCGGTCGCAGCCCAGCCGCAGCGCCTTCGCGGTCGAGGTGTCGTCCAGGGAGGCGAGGCAGCCCCGGTCCCCGGCGGGCGTGTCGCGGCCGGCCTGGGTGACCGGCGGGACGAGGTTGGCGGGCATCGCGGCGCGGGTTGCCGCCGCCTCGATCAGCGCCTTGAGCGCGACCTCCGGATGCGCGGGCGCGGCGACGACGGCCGCGGCGGTGTTGCCGGCCGTGCCGGTTCCCGCCACGTGTACCGGCAGCCCGAGCAGGATCGTCGCCGCCCCGGCGGTCAGCGCGGTCGCCGCCGCCCCCAGCTGCAGCCCGCGCTCGCGGAACCGGACCCCGAACCGGATCGGGTTCTCCACCAGGTGCAGCGACAGCCAGGCCGGGACCAGCGCTCCGAGGGCGGCGGCCAGCCGGAGCCCCAGGTTCCCGGTGACGTGCCCGACGAAGATCAGCGCGGGCCAGTGCCACAGGTACCACCCGTACGACAGCCGCCCGATCCGGCGCAGGACCGCCGCGCCGAGCCATCGGCTCCGTCCGGCCACGACCAGCGCGGCGCCGGCCACCGGGAGGAGCGCGGCCGGGCCCATCTCGTCGTCGTACCAGACGGCGGCCGTCCCGATCAGCGCCAGCCCGATCCAGGTCACGTTCTTCAGCCGCGGCGCGAGCAGCGCGACCACCCCGCCGACGGCCAGCTCCCAGGCGCGGGCCGGCAGGCCGAAGTACGCCCACGGCTGCGCGGCCGTCGTCTGCCACGCGGACACCGCGAAGCTCACCGCCGCGAGCCCGCCCAGCGTGAGCAGCGCGCGCCGCCTGGTCGCGCCGGCCAGCACCAGCAGCACGGGCCAGACGAGATAGAACTGCTCCTCGACGGCCAGGGACCAGAAGTGCTGCAGCGGCGACGGTTCGCGGGTGGCGCTCAAGTAGTCGGTGCCCTGCGCGGCCAGGCGGACGTTGATGCCGTACACGGCGGCGGTGATCGCGTCCAGGCTGACCGCCCGCGCGGCGATCGGCGAGAACCAGGCCCACGCGGCGGCGACGGTGGCCAGGGCGGCGAGCGCGGCGGCGGGCAGCAGCCGGAGCATGCGGCGGCCGTAGAACGCGGCGAAGCGGATGCGGCCGGTGCGGCGGCGCTCCTCGAACAGGTGCCGGGTGATCAGGAAGCCGGAGATCACGAAGAACACGTCGACGCCGACGTACCCGCCGGCCAGCCCCGGCACGCCCGCATGGCCGAGCACGACGAGCAGCACCGCGACCGCCCGCAGGCCCTCGATGTCGGGCCGGAACTTTGCTTCCGGCTTTTTTGATCTTGTACGGGCAGCCGGCCGGGGCCGCGGCCGGGTGTCGACGGTCACCGACTGCCGCCCGGTCGCCTACGCACCGCGACACGGTAGCGAATTCGGGCATTTAGCGCACTTTACGGAGAATTCCTCGGTTTGTTAGGGTGCGCCGGTGATCCAGCAGCGGGCCGCCCGCTTCTTCACGGAGGCGTTCGCGCCCGCGGTACTGGTGTCGGTGCTGCTCGTCCTGCTCGGCGTGCACGCGGAGCCCGGCCTCGCGCGCGGCCTGGCCCTCGGCGCGGTGGCCGCGCTGTTCGAGAGCGTGCTGCCCTACCTCTACATCCTGCGCGGCGTGCGCACCGGCAAGCTCACCGACCACCACATCGGCGACCGGCGCCAGCGGCTCGTCCCGCTGCTGGTCGGGATGGGTTCCGTGCTCGCCGGCTTCGTCGTGCTGCTCCTGGCCCACGCGCACCGCGAACTGCTCGCCGCCGTGGTGGCCGGCGGGGTCGGCCTGGTCGTCGCCGCGCTGGTCAACCACTTCTGGAAGATGTCCATCCACGCCGCCGTCGCAGCCGGATCGGTCGTCATCCTTTCCCTTGTGTACGGCCCGATCCTCCTCGTCACCGCCCCGCTCGTCGCCGCCGTGGGCTGGTCGCGGGTCGTGCTGAAGGACCACACGGTGCTCCAGGTTCTGGTCGGCACCGTGGTCGGCGCGATCGTCGCCGGTGGGGTGTTCGCCGCCGTCCGCTGAGGCCCTCGATAGCATCGGGGTTGAAAACCGACTCTTTGATGCTTGGGAGCAGCCCGTGTCCGCAGTGCGCTCGAATACCGAAGCCCCACCGCGCATCGTGGTCACGGCGGGCACGACGGCGGCCGCCGCGGTCGCCGCGGCCGGGCTGCCCACCTCCGGCCCGAAGGCGATCGTCGTGGTCCGCGACGGCGACAAGCTGCGCGACCTGGACTGGACGCCGCAGGCCGACACCGAGGTCGAGGCCGTGGACATGTCCAGCCCCGACGGGCTCAACGTGCTGCGGCACTCGGCGGCGCACGTGCTGGCTCAGGCCGTACAAGATGTGTTTCCGGAAGCCAAGCTCGGCATCGGGCCTCCCATCGAGAACGGTTTCTACTACGACTTCATGGTGGCCAAGCCGTTCCAGCCGGACGACCTGGCCAAGCTCGAGAAGCGCATGCAGGAGATCATCAAGGCCGGCCAGCGCTTCCGCCGGCGCCGCTTCGACTCCCTCGAGCAGGCCAAGGCCGAGCTCGCCGACGAGCCGTTCAAGCTGGAGCTCGTCGACATCAAGTCGGACGTCGACACCTCCGAGGTGATGGAGGTCGGCGGCGGCGAGCTGACCATCTACGACAACCTCGACCCGCAGTCGGAGAAGGTCTGCTGGTCCGACCTGTGCCGCGGCCCGCACCTGCCCTCGACCCGGTTCATCCCGGCCTTCAAGCTGATGCGCAGCGCGGCCGCCTACTGGCGCGGCTCGGAGAAGAACCCGCAGCTGCAGCGCATCTACGGCACCGCGTGGCCGACCCGCGACGCGCTCAAGGACTACCAGAAGCTGCTCGAGGAGGCGGCCCGCCGCGACCACCGCAAGCTCGGCGCCGACCTCGACCTGTTCAGCTTCCCCGACGAGCTCGGCTCCGGCCTCGCCGTGTTCCACCCCAAGGGCGGCATCATCCGGCGCGAGATGGAGCAGTACTCGCGCCAGCGCCACCAGGAGTCCGGCTACGAGTTCGTGAACACCCCGCACATCAGCAAGGCGAACTTGTTCCAGACCTCGGGCCACCTGCCGTACTACGCCGACACCATGTTCCCGCCCATGGAGATGGAGGGCGCGGAGTACTACCTCAAGGCCATGAACTGCCCGATGCACAACCTGATCTTCCGGGCCCGCGGCCGCTCCTACCGCGAACTCCCCTTGCGCCTCTTCGAGTTCGGCAGCGTCTACCGCTACGAGAAATCCGGAGTCGTCCACGGCCTGACCCGCGTCCGCGCCATGACCCAGGACGACTCGCACATCTACTGCACCAAGGAGCAGATGGCGGGCGAGCTGACCTCCCTGCTCCAGTTCGTCCTCGACCTCCTGCGCGACTACGGCCTGCCGGACTTCTACCTGGAGCTCTCGACCCGCGACGACTCCCCCAAGTTCATCGGCGAGGACGCCGACTGGGAGGAGGCCACGGAGGCCCTCCGCGCCGCCGCCGAGGCCTCCGGCCTGGAGCTCGTCCCCGACCCGGGCGGCGCCGCCTTCTACGGCCCGAAGATCTCCGTCCAGGCCAAGGACGCGATCGGCCGCACCTGGCAGCTGTCCACCATCCAGGTGGACTTCAACCAGCCGAAGCGCTTCGGCCTCGAGTACCAGGCCTCGGACGGCACCCGCCAGCAGCCGGTGATGATCCACCGCGCGCTCTTCGGCTCCATCGAACGCTTCTTCGGCGTCCTCACCGAGCACTACGCCGGCGCCTTCCCGGCCTGGCTCGCCCCGGTCCAGGTGGTCGGCATCCCGATCCGCTCCGACCACGCCGACTACCTGTTCGACTTCGCGGACCTCCTGAAGCAAGAGGGAATCCGCGTCGAGGTGGACCACTCGGACGAGCGCATGCAGAAGAAGATCCGCAACGCCCAGCAGCAGAAAATCCCCTTCATGGCCATCGCCGGCGACGACGATGTCACCGGCGGAACGGTGAGCTTCCGCTACCGGGACGGCTCCCAGCGCAACGGCGTCCCCCTAGCGGAGGCGGTGGCCCACGTGGTGGAGGTGGTCCGTTCGCGCACGAACGACGGCCCGTCTTTTGCGGCTCCCGACGCCTCCGAGGGTTCGCCTCAGTGACCAACCCTGGGGAACCGGACGAGCTGGAGCGCTTGTGGACGCCACACCGGATGGCGTACATCAAGGGCGAAGGCCGAGCCGACGACCACGACGAACCGGCCGGGTGCCCCTTCTGCCGGGCCCCCGGCCTACCCGCCGACGAAAGCCTGGTCGTAGCAAGGGGAGAGGTCGTCTACACGATCCTGAACCTCTACCCCTACAACCCCGGCCACCTCATGGTCGTCCCGTACCGCCACATAGCCGACTACACAGACCTCACGCCGCCCGAAACCGCCGAGGTGGCCACGTTCACCCAGACGGCCATGCGCGTGATCCGCAAGGTAAGCGGCGCCCACGGCTTCAACCTGGGCATGAACCAGGGCGCCGTAGCAGGCGCAGGAATAGCCGCCCACCTGCACCAGCACATCGTCCCCAGATGGGGCGGCGACACCAACTTCATGCCGGTGGTGGGCCGCACGAAGGTCCTGCCCCAACTCCTGACCGACACGCGGAAGCTCTTGGCGGAAGTCTGGCCGGCAACGGCCTGAGTTGGTCTCTCTCTGCTTTGAAGGTCCGGACGGCCTTGGCTGTCCGGACCTTTCGCTGTCTTGCCTTCCCTCGCCGCACGTTGCCCTGGGGCGCCGCGGCCAACAACGAAACCGGAACTGCCCTCGGGGCGCCGCAAGGCGCCACAGCCCGCAGCCAACAACGAACCCGGAACTGCCCACGGGGCGCCGCAAGGCGCCCACGACCCGCAGCCAACAACGAACCCGGAACTGCCCTCGGGGCGCCGCAAGGCGCCCACGACCCGCAACCCGCTCCGGACCGCAAGCTTTCCTGGCGCCGCAAGGCGCCTCGGCCCGTAACCCACCACGAACCGGAAACTTGCTCTTTCGCCGCAGGCGCCCTCGGACCGGGACCACCGAACGACGACCACGACGGACCCGGCAGCGAACGACGGCCTGGACCACCGAACGGTGACCAAACCACGGACACGGACCACGCTAATCGCGGTGCATAGGGCAGGCCGAAGGCGCCCCAAACCCACGACCAGGTGTGGCCCGGTGCTCCCCAGCCCAAGCGGCCGAACCCCGCCCACACTCGACGTGTCCGCGGATCCCGCACCCCGCCACCGCACGCACCCCGCCGCCGCACGCACCCCGCCGCCGCACGCACCCCGCCGCCGCACGCACCCCGCCGCCGCACGCACCCCGCCGCCGCACGCACCCCGCCGCCGCACGCACCCCGCCGCCGCACGCACCCCGCCGCCGCACGCACCCCGCCGCCGCACGCACCCCGCCGCCGCACGCGCCCCGCCGCCGCACGCACCCCGCCGCCGCGCCGGCGTGCCCTTTCGGGGCTACGCCGGCGCGACCCGGGTCCTCTCCTGAGCGGCGCCCCGCGGTTGAGGCGCGGCGGCGGTCAGCGCTTCCAGAAGGCCTTCCGCTGCTGCGGCTCCGGCTCCCCACCTCCAGCCGCCCGGTCCAGCTCGGCCAGCGCGAACTCCCACAACTCCGCCAGCGGCCGAGCAGCAATGCCCTGCGGAGTCAGCGCGTCGGCCAGGGCACGCAGTTCCGGCAACTGCAGAGCCGCCAGGCGCGAGCCGAGGTCCTCCAGCAGCTCCCGCCGCTCGTACTCCGGCCGGCCCTCCGCCTCCCGCAGCCGCGCCGCCTCCTGGGTGGCCAGGGTGCGGGCGTCAAGCCCGCCGCCGCCCGCGAAGCCGTCGGCCGCGGCCGGCTCGGGCAGGACCAGGCGCCGGGCAAAACCGCGCTGCGGGGCCATCTTGCGCTGGACCGCGGGACCGCCCGGGGCCATCGGCATCGGTGCCGGAGCTGCGAACGGCGGTGCCGCTGCGGCCGGGGCCGCGAACGGGCCGGCTGACCGCGGCGCCGCGTACCCGATCGGCATCGAAGCCAGCGTCGGCTGCAGCGGAGGCGGCGGGACCGCCTTCGGCATCTCCCAGCCCGCCGGGCTCTCCACCGGCTGGGTCACCTTGCGCGGCCCGTCGCCCTCGGTGACGACCCGGCTGTCGACCGCCACGAACGCCGTGAAGCGGCACAGCACCCCGAAGCGCAACGAGATCCCGGTGATCCGCTGCTCCAGCGGCGCCCCGGTGACGTACTGGTCCTCGAGATCCCGCAGCAGCGCCCGCGCCCAGACGGCCGTCAGCGCCGTGGAGTCGTGCCGCTCCGCGGTGACCGTGGCCGTCCAGGGGCTGCCGTCGCGCGTCGTGCCGCGGACGGTCAGGGCGCCGGCCACCGGACCGCGGTACCGCCCGCTCACCACATACGGCACCCCCGTGAAGATGTCCGCCAGCTTGGCCGGGGTCCGGGTGTCGTCGAGCAGGGTCAGCCCCTCGGCCGCGATCGTCACGCCGCTGACCGCCGGGGCGCCGATGCGCCGGTGGATGCTGTCCATGGCCTCGTCGAGCCGGTCCTCGCTCTCGACCAGCTCGCACCGGCCGCCACCCGCGATGGCGAGGCGCCCCAGGAAGCCGGCATTGACGGCCTGGTCGATGCCGACCGCGTGGACGCGCACCCCCTGCAGCGTGCCGGACAGCGTGCGCAGGATCTGGTCCTCGTTGCCGACCTGCCCGTCGGTCACCAGAACCAGAACCCGGTCGCGGGCGTTGTCGGTACCGAGCAGGCGCAGGCCCTCGATCAGCGGCTCCAGCATCTCGGTGCCGCCGCGGGCCTCGACGCGCGCGAGGTGTTCCACGGCGCGGTAGCGATTCCGGTCGGTACCGTCGGCCAGCCCCGACCCCAGCGACTCCGGCGTCTCGACCCGGTCGTCGAAGGCCAGCACCGCGAACCGGTCCTGCGAGCCGAGGGTGTCGACGATCCGCGCCGCCGCCCGCCTGGCCGCCACCATCTTCCAGCCGCCCATGCTGCCCGAGCGGTCCAGCAGCAGCACCACGTCCCGCGGCCGTGGCGGCGCGTCGGGCTCGGGCGGGAGCACCGTCAGGCGGTAGGTGCCCTCGTCCCCCTCGGCGTCCGGTGCCAGGGCGAGGCTCTGCGCACCCGCCCCGTACGCGAGGCGCAGGACGAAATCACGGTTGGCGCGTTCGTCAGGGAGTACCGACACGTGGTTCTCCGCTTTTTGCACCGCGTGCAGGCTGGACCGCACGTCGCCGAGCGGCAGGCCGGCCGCGTCGATGTCGACGTCGATCGACAGGCGCAGCGGGTTGGGGAACCCGGGCAGCAGCACCGGCGGGCTGATCCGGGAGGCGTCCGGGACGGCGTCGGTGTCGAGCGCCCACCCGTCGCCGACACTGTCACCGTCGAGCGGCGCCCCGGGGACGTACCGCGGCGCGACCACCAGCGGGAACCGGTACGTCGCCTCGCCGTCCTCGAACGCCAGCGGCCCGACCAGGGACAGCGTCACGCTGACCCGCTCGCCGGGCAGGATGTTGCCGACCCGCATGGTGAACACGTCTGGCCGCTCCTCCTCGGCGATCGAGGCGCGCTGACCGGCGGCGATGGCGTTGTCGTACGCCTCTCGGGCCGCGCCGCGCTCCTGCAGGTCGGCCTCGACGGTCCGCCCGTCAGCGATCATCGCCATGCGAACCACGGCGGCCCGGTCGGGCAGCGGGAAGATGTACGTCGCCTCCAGCGGCTCGCGGTGGACGTTGACGAACTCCTGCGTGAGATCGGTCCGGGCGACCAGGCCGGTGATCGCGGTCCGCACGTCGAGCCGGTCGAGCGGGAGGTTGCCGCGCTCGGTGCGCAGCGCACCCAGCCCGGCCTCATCCACGGGCGCGGCGGCCGTGCGCGCCTCGTCCTCGGTCATCGTCGCGAGTCTCATGTGGCGTTCCCTCTCCTCGTCATCGTCTCGTCCGGTGTGACAAGTCCCCGGGTCGCGAGCAGGTCCATGAGCTCGCGGGCCGCGTGTCGGATGGCCTCGAGGTCGTCCTCGTTCGGCGTGGTGTTCAGCAGCAGTACCGCTCCCCCACCCAGCGGCACCCCGCTGAGCAGGCCCAACGCGGCCGGTCTCGACTCCGGCCACCCGTGCCCTGTTGCCGCCGGCTCCGACCGCCCATGTCCCGGCGGGGTCGACTCCGGCCGTTCGTTCCCCGGCGCCGTCAGCTCCGGCCATCCGTACCCCGGCGAGGTCATCTCCGGCCACCCATGTCCCGGCGGCCGGGTCGGGTTCGCGTCCACCGGGCGTCCGCCAGGGGCCCCGCGCGCTGGTCCCTTCGGCTGCTTACGACCCGGCGGCGCCGGCTCGGTCTGCCCCGCGCCCGTGTCCGGCATACTCCCGGTCGATCCCGGCCCCGGCAGCGCGTGTCCCGGCGGCGCGGACCCGACGGGCACCTCTCCCTCCGGCGCGGACCCAGCGGGCGCCTCTCCCGGCGGCGCGGACCCGGCGTTCACCTGTCCCGGCGGCGCAGACCCGGCGGGCACCTCTCCCGGCGGCGCAGACCCGACGGGCACCTGTCCCCCGCCTGCGGCCCCTCCGGCCGGTCCCGGCTCTCGTCGTTCCCGCCCGGCCGGTCCCGGCTCTCGTCGTCCGCGCCCGGGCGGTGCGGGCTCGGCGTCGACCGGGCCCGCGCCGGGGACGATCTCGACCGGGGCCGGCGCCGCCTCTTCTGGTACGTACTCCGCCGGCCGCTGCGTCCAGAACCGTCGCGGCATGCCCTTCGGCCGGTCCAGTGCCGCGATGTCCTGGAGCACGTCGTCGGGCGCCTCGGCCAGTTCCGCCTGGATCTCGGCGATCTTGTAGCCCTCCGACTGCAGCCGTTTGATCGCCACCAGCTGGGCCAGGTGCCGCGGCCCGTACCACGCCGTCCGGCCGCGCATGGCGGGCCGGTCGACGAGGCCGATGGTCGTGTACCACCGGACGGCGCGGGCATCGGGAACGTCCCGGACCCGCCCGTTCGGCGCGCCCGCGTAGGCGGTGTCGTCGAGCTGTTCGGCAACGCGGCCGATGAGCTCTTCGAGTGTCCATTCCTCTGCGGTCATGCCATCCATGGTGACACTGTCAGATTGACACTGTCAAGCTCGGGTTCTAAAGTCTCAGGCATGACGACATTCGCAGATCGGCCCAACACCGCACTGCTGGTCATCGACGTTCAGAACGGCAACACCGGCAGCGCCCACAACCGCGACACTGTCATCGCGAACATCAACACCCTGCTCGAACGGGCACGCGCCGAGGGCGTGCCGGTGGTGTGGGTGCAGCACTCACACGAGCAGCACCTCCCCCGCGGCTCGGAGCAATGGCGATTCGTCGCCGAACTGGTCCGGCAGGAGTCGGAGCCGCTCGTGCACAAGGAGTACGCGGACTCGTTCGAGGACACGGAACTCGAACAGCACCTGGCCGGCCTGGGCGTCGGCCGGCTGGTGGTCACCGGGGCCCAGACCGACGAATGCATCAGGGCGACGCTGCACGGTGCGCTGGTGCGCGGCTACGACGCGATCCTCGTCGGGGACGCGCACACGACGGAGGACCTGTCGGAGTGGGGCGCGCCCACCCCAGACCTCGTCATCGCCCACACCAACATGTACTGGGCAGAGGCGCACGCGCCTGGACGGCGGGGCGGCACGGTGGAGACCAAGGAGGTCACCTTCGGCTGAGATCCAGGGCGGCGCTGAGGGTCGAGGGCTCCGGCGGGCTCGGAGGAGTTCCGCGGGTTGATTGACAAGTCCACAGGGGTTCAGCACGCCGCACCTGACGGATGCGGTGTGCGGTCACATGGTGCTGTCGGGCAGGCGCGGAAGGCGGATCTCGGCCCGTACGCCCGGGCGGGCATCCGTCAGGCGGACCGTGCCGCCGTGGCGGCGGGTCAGCTCGCGGACGATCGCCAGACCGAGGCCGCTCCCGCCGGCGTCGCGGGCGCGGCCGTCGTCCAGGCGGGCGAAACGGTCGAAGACCCGCTCGCGAAGGGCGGCCGGGATGCCCTCCCCGTCGTCGGTCACGGTGACCAGGACCTCGTTGGCGCCCTCAGGCACCGCGGCCAGGGTGACGCGGTTGCGGGCGTGGCGAATCGCGTTGTCGACGAGGTTGAGCACGATGCGGTGCAGCGCATCCGGGTCGCCCTCGGTCCAGAGGGACTCGCCCGGATCGACGACAACCGTGTCGAAGCGCTTGGCGAGTGTGGTCAGCAGGGTGCGGAGCTCGACCGGCTCCACGGCCACCCGGCGCGGGTCGGAGGCGTCGGCCCGGGCGAGCAGGAGCAGGTCCTCGACCAGGCGGGCGAGGCGGTCCAGGTCGGCGATGACGTCGTCGGAGACCGCGGCCCAGTCGCCGATCTTCTGGGCGACCTCGATCTGGATCCGGATCGAGGCGAGCGGGCTGCGCAGCTCGTGGGCGGCGTCGGCGATGAAGGAGCGCTGCCGGGCCCGGGACACGGCCAGCCGGTCCAGCATGTGGTTCAGCGTGATGGCCAGGCGCTGGATCTCGTCGCTCGACGGCGGCACCGGCAGGCGCTCGTCGGTCGCCGCGCCCGTGATCCGCTCCGCGCCCAGGCGGAGGCGGTCGACCGGGGCAAGGGCGGCGCCGACCACGCGCCAGGCGATGGCGACGAGAACGACGATGAGCGCCGGGTAGGTGACCCAGAGGGCGTTGCGCAGCAGTTCGAGGCTGCGGTGGTAGTCGCCGAGCGGCACCGCGACCAGAATGATGCGGCCGTCGGGCACCTGGCGCGCGGTGACCCGCAGCGAGTCGGGCTGGACGGCCCGGTTGCCGGGAACCTCGACCCGCTCGCCGCGCAGGGCGCGATCGACCTCGTCGCCACGCAGGAGCGATACGAACAGGTCGGCGTTGCGATCACCGGCGATGACGCTGTGGTTCTGCGGGTCGATGATCTGCACGACCTGGTTGGCGGGGGCCGGCAGCGCCTCGGGCAGCTTGCCGCCCTCGTCGAGGAGCGAGGCGATCTCGCCGGCGGTGGCGTCCGCGGAGCGGTCGAGGGAGCCGCGGAAGCTGTAGGTCATCGCGAACGCCATCGCCGCGCCCGCGATGGCCAGGCCGACGACGAGGCCGGTGGTCCCGAGCAGGACCAGGCGGCCGCGCAGCGAGAGGGATGCCCACCACCTCATGTGCGCAGCCGGTAGCCGGCGCCGCGGACAGTCTCGAGCAGGTCGCGGCCGAGCTTGCGGCGCAGGTACCCGACGTAGACCTCGACGGCGTTGGGCGCGGTGTCCACGCTGGCATCCCAGACGTGGTCGAGCAGCTCGGTCTTGGAGACCACCTGGCCGGGGCGGCGCATGAGGTACTCCAGCAGGGCGTATTCGCGGGCGGTGAGCACGATCTCCTCACCGGCGCTGGTCACGCGGCGGCGGGCCGGGTCGAGGGTCAGCTCGCCGACGGTCAGGACACTCGGGCGCTCGGGGGCGCCGCGGCGCAGCAGGGCGCGCAGGCGGGCGACGAGCACGACGTAGGAGAACGGCTTCGTCAGATAGTCGTCGGCGCCGCAGTCGAGGCCGTCGGCCTGGTCGTACTCGCCGTCCTTGGCCGAGAGCATGAGCACCGGGACCCAGTTCTTCTCGGCGCGCAAGGTCTGCACCACGCGGTATCCGGACAATCCGGGCAGCATGATGTCCAGGATCACGGCGTCATAGCCCCCGTGACGTGCCATTTCGAGCCCGTTGGGGCCGTCGCCGGCCACGTCCACCGCGAAGCCCTCGGCCTGCAGGCCACGCTGCAAAGCGTTGGCCATGCGCATCTCATCCTCTACCACCAGCAGCCGCACGCGTACCAGCGTGGCATGCTCGGCTGTGGCGCGGCACAGACGGTCTCAGCGATGTCACAGCCGGACCACCGCACCATGGTTGGCAGGAGGTGCTACCAATGTCCACTTTCACGTCACGACCCGTCCTTCGGTGGGCGGTGCCCGCGGCAGCTGCGGTCGCTGTGGTCGGTGCTGGCGTGGCAGCGAAGACCCTCGCCGTCGCCGCCGAGCCCGACCTGCCGCCGCGCACCGCCGCGCAGCTGCTCGTCGATCTGCAGACGGCGACGCTCGACGGGCTGTCAGGCACGGTCGTCGAGCGTGCCGACCTCGGCCTGCCGGCGATCCCGCTGCTCACCGGCGACCAGAGCGCCAAGCTCACGTCGCTGGTTTCCGGCAAGCACACCCTGCGCGTGTGGTACTCGGGCCCCGACAAGGCCCGCGTCTCACTGCTGGGCACGCAGGGGCAGAGCGACATCATCCACAACGGCAACGACACTTGGATCTGGGACTCCCAGGCCAAGCAGGCGCAGCACTTCACCGGCCAGCCGGGGAGTGACGAGAAGGGCGCCCACCCGACGCCGACCGACCTGCCGAAGACGCCGCAGGAAGCGGCCGACCTGGCGCTCAAGACGATCGACCCGACGACGCAGGTCTCCACGGGCACGTCGGCCAAGATCGCCGGACGCAACGCGTACGAGCTGGTGCTCCGTCCGCGTGACACCGGTTCCCTGGTCGGCGAGGTCCGCCTGGCGATCGACGCGCAGGAGAAGCTGCCGCTGCGGGTGCAGGTCCTGCCCCGTGGCTCCGCCGAGCCGGCCTTCGAGGTGGCGTTCACCTCGGTGAACTTCGCCCGCCCGGACGACGCCGAGTTCAAGTTCAACCCGCCGGCCGGCACCAAGGTCGAAGAGGGGAACAAGGACGCCAAGGCGGCCGAGGAACAGGCGCAGAAGCAGGAGAACGCCGCGGACAAGCCGAAGACCGCGGTCGTCGGTACCGGCTGGACGTCCGTCCTGGTGGTCCGCTCCTCGGACGCGAACGCGGCCAAGGGAGCCGGCTCCGACGAGCAGAAGAAGGCTCAGGACGCGATCTCACAGCTGCCCACCGGCAACGGGGGCCGCACGTTCAACAGCAAGCTGGTGAGCGTCCTGTTCACCGACGACGGCCGGGTGCTCATCGGCTCGGTCACGCCGGAGCGGCTCGTGCAGGTGGCCGCCGATCCGGCCGCCGCGCTCAAGTAACAGGCACCGCAGGGAACGAGCACAGCAACCCCGCCAGCCGGGGCGAGGGACCGTGGCCATCGGGCCGCGGTCCCTCTAGCGGTGGGAGGACACCGCGGGCGAACCCTGACGCCGCCGGCGGCGGTGTTCGGCGGCCCGGGCGATGGTCGCGACGGAGTACATGTCGCGGGCCCGGCGCAGCAGCGCCTCCTCGCGGGCGGTGTCCTGGCGGACGGTGAAGCCCACGGTGCTGTAGGCGAGCCCGGCCAGGATCACGCACGCCGCGATGCAGACCGGGATGAGCATCGTGAACAGCGTGACGCCCTCGACCTCGGCACCGCCCGGGGCGACCTGGACCCGCAGCGCGGCCATGACCATGTAGTGGGTGCTGCACACCGCGAGCGCCATGATCACGGAGGCGCACAGCATGGCGCCGGTACCGCGGACCACGCTCACGCACCACAGGGTCACGCACGCGCCGACGATGGCAGCGGCCGCGGCGATGAGCAGGGTCCCGGCGTCGTACGCGATGATCCCGCCGAGGCGCATCGACAGCGGCCCGGTCGCGTACACCGCGGTGAGCCCGATCCCGGTCAGCACCCCGGCGGGCAGGATCTTCCAGGCGCTCGGCCGCCCCCAGCCCACGATGTAGAGGCCGAGGCAGTAGACCACGACGGCGATCCCGAGCCCGAGCAGCGTGGTCAGGGTGTCGTACCGCACGTCGGTGCCCGGCACGTCGAGGCCCAGCATCGCCATGAAATGGGGCACCCAGGTGCCCGTACCACCGATGGCGACCGCGGAAAGGGTCAGCCATCGGGCCCGGCTCCCGCCGGTGGAGGCCCGGGAGCGGCTGGTCACGAACGTGCCGAGCAGGCAGCCCAACATGGACATCGCGAGGGCGAGCGCCGGCGTGATCCAGCCATATGCAAATTGCTCAACCGAGGTCACCGGGCGATTCAGCCAGCCCGGCCGCACCGCCGGGCGGACATTCTGTGCGGGGTTTGCCCGTTCGTGGCACGGGTAGCCGAGGTCATATGACGGAACCAGACCACTCGCTCGTCGGCTCCGGCGCCGCCGGACGGGCCACCCAGGGCGAGACCGAAGAGGCGCTGGAAGCCGAGCGCGAATCCGAATGGACCCCGCCGGACGCCACCCCGCCATCGGCCGCGACGACCCCGCCGGACATCACCGACAACCCGGAGATGCCGGACCCGGACGGCTCGCACCACAAGATCTGACGCCCAGCGAGCGCCGGCAGGCGTGACGATCGGCGGGCGCCCGAAGACCCGCAAGGTTCAGCGAGCGGCAGGAAGAACCGGCCCTCGCTGAACGCGGGGAGATCTGACGCACGCCAAGATCCGGCGCGCCGCCGGCAGATCCGGCGCGTGGCAGAGCGCCGGGTAAGAACTGTTGCTCAGGACGCGCCGGGCTGCAGGGCGCGCTGCTGCTCGCGGCTCGGCCCGATGTCCAGCCACGTGCGCGGCGCCTCGGTCTCCTCGAGCTCGACCCGGTCCTCGGGCCGGACCGGGGCCGGCAGCTCGCCGAACCGCGCGTGGCGCAGGAACGCGAGCTCTGTGTCTGTGAAGTGCTCCTCCGCCATGCATCGATCGTGCACCCATTCGCGGGCGGCGGGCAAGACTTTCCGCAGCAGGCGACAATGGCGCTCATGGGCAGCGCACCTTCCGTGGATCGGGCGCAGATCATGGCGTACCGGACGATGATGAACGGCCTCGTCGAGCGCCACGAGGGCGGTCCGGCCGGGCTGGGCGTGCTCGATCTCGGGGTGCCCAACGTCCCGGCGGGCTCGGCGCGGCAGGCGCTCGCCGCGCGCTGCACCGATCCGCTCGCCGGCGACCTGGCCCTCGCCTGGAGCACCCGCGGCGCCCCGCACCTGCACCGCCCGGCCGACCTGCCCGCGCTGGCCGAGGCGCTCTGGCCGCTGTCCGACGCCGACGCGGCCGCCCGGTTCGCGACCGGCCAGCTGCCCAAGGCCGCCTTCGAGCTGGGCCTGGAGGCGTTCCGCGCGACGGCCGCCGCCTTCCGCAAGGTCGTCCGGGCGCCGATGGCCAAGGGCGACGTCAGCCGGGCCGTCAGCGACCTCGTCCCGCGCGAGCTCACGTACGACTGCAAGCCCTGCGGCGCCCGGCACATCTCCGGCGGGCTGTTCCAGGCGGCGGGCCTCGGCGGCGGCGTGCGGCTCGAGGAGGACGCCCCGAAGACGGTGCTCGCCCCGATCGAGCCGCGGCCGCCACAGCCCGGGAAGGCGTCCGGGACGACCGAGTTCATCCGGGTGTACCTGCGGCTGCTCGGACCGGCCACGCCCGGCGACGTGGCCAAGTACCTCGGCACGACCGTCGGCGCGTTGAAGCCGACCTGGCCGGCGGACCTCGCGACGGTGTCGGCCGACGGGCGGACCGCCTGGCTGCCGCCGGAGGACCTCGACGCGCTGCTCGGCGCGCCCAAGGTCCGCGGCGTGCGGCTCCTGCCACCGTCCGACCCGTTCCTGCAGGCGCGCGACCGCACCGTGCTGGTGCCGGACAAGGCGCAGGCCAAGGAGGTCTGGCGGATACTCGGCAATCCCGGTGTACTGCTGGCCGACGCCGACATCGCCGGAACGTGGCGCGCGAGGGCGGTAGGCAAGCGGCTGGAGGTGACGGTGACGCCCTGGATCCCGTTGCCCGCCGCGGCGCGCAAGGCCCTGCAGCCGGAGGCCGACGCGCTGGCCGCGGTGCGGGGGCTGGACTCGGCGGAGGTCACCGCCTAGCCCTGGGTGATAAGTCGTATGTGCCGGATTTCGCCCAGTCCGGGCAACGCGACGCGCACGCGGTGGCGCGGCGTGGCTCACTGGGACGGGCGCTACGCTCGGGACGCATGAGGCTGGATCCGGTAGGTCGACTGCTCAAGCTGCCACCCGCGGTGACCGCCCGGGTCAAGGTGACGCGGGCGATCCCGATCCGGATGCGCGACGGCGCCAACCTGCGGGCCGATCACTACGCGCCCGCGATCGACGCCGAGGTACCGACGGTGCTGGTGCGCACGCCTTACGGCCGTGGGGCGCCGGTCAACCTGCTCTGCCGGGCGGTGGCGCAGCGCGGGTTCCACGTGCTCATCCAGTCGTGCCGCGGGACCGCCGACTCCAGCGGCACCTTCGAGCCGCTCCTGCAGGAGCGCGAGGACGGCCTCGACACGCTGGACTGGTTGCGCCTGCAGCCTTGGTACGACGGGCGCCTGCTCACGTACGGCCCGAGCTACGTCGGCTTCGTGCAGTGGGCGCTCGCGGCCGAGGCCGGCGACGAGCTCAAGGCGATGGCGACGATCGTGACCGCCTCGGACTTCGGCCCGCCCACCTACGCCGGCGGCGCGTTCTCGCTGGACACGGTGCTGACGTGGTCCGCGCTGCTCGAGGCCCAGCGCGGCCCGCGGCTGGAGAACGCCGTCGAACTGCTGCGCGGCCAGCCCCGGCTCCAGCGCGGCCTGGCCCGGGTGCCGATGGCGGAGGCCGATCGGGTGACCGTCGGCGCCGAGATCGAGTTCTTCCAGCGCTGGCTGGCCGAGGCCGACCCGACGTCGCCGTACTGGACCGAGCGCGGGCACACCCACCGCCTGCCGAACGTGACCGCTCCGGTGCTCATGATCGGCGGCTGGTACGACATCTTCCTGCCCTGGCAGCTCGTCGACTACGCGGCCCTGCGCGCGGCGGGCCAGCACCCGCACCTGACCATCGGCCCCTGGCACCACGGCAGCGCGGGCCTCTTCCAGCAGTCGGCCGCCGAGGCCGTGGCCTGGTTCCGCGCCCACACCGGCGGCCCGGAGCAGGTGCGCGACCGCCCGGTACGCGTCCACGTCGGCGGCGCCGAGGGCTGGCTCGAACTGGCCGACTGGCCGTCACCGTCGAGCACCCCGCAGCGCTGGTATCTGTCCAAGTCCTCGACGCTGACCCTCGACGACCCGCGTACCCCGCTCGCGGACGAGGCCGGCTGGCCCACTCCGACCGCGGCGGCCCACGGCGCGCCGGCGCATCCGCGGTCGACGGGCCACTCCCCCGCCACCGACGAGACCGACGACGAACTGGGCTGGCCCTCGCCGACCCCGGCGGGCGCCGCCGCGTTCGAGACGCCGCACGACGAGCACGGCTGGGCGACCCGCTCGGTCACCATCGGCGACCCCAACCCGGAGAACGGCTGGCCGACCCCGCCCGGCGCCGCGCCCGACGCACCGCGGACCGACGCCACGGGCGCGACGAGCGGAACCGAGGGCGGCGTTGCCGGCGCAACTGGGGCAGGCGCGACCGGGGCAGGCGCAACCGGCGCGGGCGCAACCGGCGCGGGCGGAACCGGGGCAGGCGCAACCGGGGCAGGCGCGGGCGGCGGCACGGGCGCTGCGGGCGCTTTGGGCGGTGGGGCGCACGGAACGGGCGCGAACGGGACCGGCGCGAACGGGACCGGCGCGAACGGGGCTGAGGCGGCGGACGAGGCGATCGGCTGGCCGGTGTCGACCGAGTCCGAACGCGCGAACGGCCGGGTCGACTGGCCCTCGCAGACCATGGCCGTCGCAGCCGACGAGGTGGGCTGGCCGGCGGAAGGCCGCGACCTGACCGGCGGCGACGTCCTCGACTCCTTCATCTACGACCCGAAGAACCCGACCCCGGCCCTCGGCGGCCCCAGACTGGTGGGCAAGATCGCCGGCCGGCGCGACAACCGGCCGCTCGAGTCGCGGCCGGACGTGCTCACGTTCACCTCGCCACCGCTGGCCGAGCCGCTCACCGTGGTCGGCCCGGTCTCGGCCGAGATCACGGTCCGCGCGACGACGGCGGGCCGCGACGACGACACCCCGGCCCCGTACTTCGACGTGTTCGTCCGCCTCTGCGAGGTCGACGAGCAGGGCCGCTCCTGGAACATCTGCGACGGCCTGGCCCGCGCTCGCCCGGACCGCGACCCGAACGAGCCGGTACACGTGGAGCTGTGGCCGACCGCGTACCGGTTCGCCGCCAACCGCCGCATCCGCATCCAGGTGAGCGGCGGCGCCCACCCGCGCTTCAGCCGCAACCCGGGCACCGGCGCCCCGTTCGGCCACGAGCTGGAGCTGCGCAAGGTCCGCCAGGAGATCCTCTCCCCGTCGTACGTCACGCTGCCCCTGGCCCGCTGACCTGCCCCACCGCCCGAGCCGCACGACACCTCCGAGCCGCACCGCAGCGGTGAAATCGGCGCGGCGGGCGGGAACCTGCTCGCGGCAAGGTGGAGGTCCCGCCGCCACGGGCGACACCGGCCCACCCCTCCGTGCCGGTCCCGCTGCGCAGGCGGAACCGGCACCGGGACGGCGGAGATCCTGCCGCAGCGGGCAGAACCGGCCCACGCGGCGGCGGCGAAACCGGCACACGGGACGGCGGAGATCCAGCTGCAGCGGGCAGAACCGGCCCACGCGGCGGTGGCGGTTCCCGCCGCGGCCGGCGGGACCGGCACGCGGGACGGCGGGACCGGCACGCGGGACGGCGGAGGTCCTGCCGCTGCGGGGCAGAACCGGCCCACGCGGCGCGGCGGGCGATCGGGTCAGGTCTGAATCAGGGGGCGGTACTCGTCCTCGGTCAGGCCGAAGGTCCAGGCCACCCCCTCGCGGGCGCTGCGGGTCGTCGGCGGGACGCGCAGCCAGTACACGCGGCTCGTGCCGTCCGGCTCCGGGGTGCTGTTGATGACCTCGACCATGACCAGGGGCTCGTCGTCGTTGAAGGTCAGCCGCCACAGGACCCCGGCCTCGTCCTGGCTCACGCGGCGGGCGCCGGCCTCCTTCAGGTAGCGCTCGTACCCGAAGTGCTCCAGCATCACCCGGCGGAGCTCGGCGTTGCGTTCGGCGGCGATCTGCTGGTGGGTCAGGTTGCTCAGGCGGGTCACGAGGTCCGATGGGATGGGCATGCCGCGCCAGGCGTGCAGGGCGTACCCGTCGGTGTAGTGCAGGGCCGGCGCGTCGGCGGCGTGCAGGCGGCCGATGTTGTCGCGGTGCACGGCGTCGGGGCGGTCGGTGAGGATCGCGATGTTCGCGTACGGCCACCACCAGCCGGCCGAGCGGGCCACCCCGGCCAGGCCCGCCAGCCGCTGAACGGCATGCAGCGCGGCCTCGCCCTGCGGTCCGGGCGACGCGGCCCAGACGGCACCCACGGGGCCGGCGCTGAAGATCGGGTCCACAGCCTCAGGAGCCGGCTCGGCCGGAGCCGCGGCACGTGTGGCCCCCATCCAGGCGGCAGCCGCGACCGGGCCGGCGCTGAACATCGGCTCGGCAAGACGACCGGACGCCGAAGCAACCGAAGACCCGGCGGCCGAAGCGCCACCCGAGGCCGAAGCGCCACCAAAACCAGCGGAACCCGACGCCGCGGTCCCAGCAGACGCAGCGAACCGCGAACCCGAGAGGCCGGCGGACCCAGCCGAGCCCAAAGCCGGAGAGCCGGCGGACCCAGCCGAGCCAGAAGCCGAATTGCCGCCGGACCTAGCCGAGCCAGAAGCCGAGGAGCCGGCGGACGGAGCGGAGCCCGAAGCCGAGAAACTGCCGGACGCGTGAGACCCCGAAGCCGCGGAGACGTCAGCGGGCACAGGACCGGCGACCGTAGGAGCGGCGGCAGCGTCGAAGGCGGCTAACCACCCCGCGTCGTGCTGCCCGCCGATCGCGTCCAGGAGCACCGGACGGGCGTGGACCGGGAGCTCGCCGCGCAGATGCGTACGCAGCGGCGTGGCCAGCCGATCGTTGATCAGCCGCCACACGTCCGCCCCGCAGGCCGACCACAGGGCCGCCCAGCCGTCCGGGCCCAAGAGGTCGTGCGCCTCGGACCGGGCGGCGGCCCACGGGTTGGTACGGATCGCCGCCCGCACCGAAGCCCCCGCCGAGCCGTGGACCGGCGGGCAGCGCTGCGCGCGCAGTTCGGCCTCGATCGCCCCGTCCGCCGGGTCCGGGGCGGTGCCGGGCAGGCCACGGCGGCCGGTCAGCAGCGCCGCCGCCCGGGCGCCCGCCAGCGGGGAGGCGAACCAGACGATGTGGCGCGGCTCCGGCAGCCCCGCGGACCGATACGCGAGGCGCACGGCGTCGGCGGCGGCCTGCCGATCGGCCGGAGCCGTGGACAGGCCCGCGGCCAGCCACTTGGCGGAGACGGCGCCCAGCGTGGCGGCGGGAGTGAGCGTGGCGGCCATCAAGCCCTCCAAAACGTCGGGGGCCGGCAAGACCCTCCAACGGACACAACCGAGTACGACAAATGCAAATCAGGCGCCCAAAAGCCCAAGCCGCCAACGACCAAGACAAAAGCGGAGCAGACGACCAGGCAGCGCGATCAGTCAGCGACGTACCGATAAGCGCCCGGCACATACTCCCGCTGCCGGACAATCCGGTAAGAACCAGCCGGAATCGTGATAGTCCCGTGCTCCTCATGCACGACCCGAGCCCGCGTGACGATCTTCACAAAGAGCCGGTCGATGTCGTCCCGATCGGCCAGCAGCACAGTGTCCGGCCCGACGATCACGTGGGCGTGCCCGGTCGCCTCCCCGCGCGCCAGCACCATCCGCCCAGCACGGTCACGCGGCGCCGGAACGGCCGTGGCCGGCACCTCAGCGGACGGCACAGGCACCAGCAGCACGTCACCTTGTCGATACACAGTCGCACTCCCCTCGACGGCGTACGCGTGAGTGAGCGGCGAAGGAATCTCGCCCCCACCTCCAACGCCCCGCACGATAGACCGGGGGTACGACATTTTTTCCGCCCCCGCGCGTCCGGACGTGGCGGGCTGATGGACAATGGTTGACGAGCAACAGGAGGGGAGTATTCCCCCGCAGCGGTGGTCGTCAGCACGGTGCCTCACGGAAACGTGGGGGTCTACACCCGGCGCCGCTGGTCATCCGGCGTTTGCGGATGGCGGAAGAGACCTCCGGTGTCAACTACACAGCCCGCGTGGCCCTCGGGGTCGACGCGGCCTGTGGTGTGTCTACCGGAGGAATTACACGTGGACGTTGCCGGCTGGATCTGGACAGCGACTCTCGTCGGGCTGAGCGCCATCCTGTTGTTCGATCTCGCGATCGTCGCGCGGAGGCCGCACGAGCCGTCGATCAAAGAGTCGACGATCTGGGTCACGGTGTACGTCGGGCTCGCCCTCCTCTTCGGCCTGTTCGTGCTGGCCATGTGGGGTGGCAACTACGCCGGCGAGTTCTATGCGGGATGGCTGACCGAGTACAGCCTGTCCGTCGACAACCTGTTCGTCTTCGTGATCATCCTGTCCCGGTTCAAGGTGCCGCGGCAGTACCAGCAGAAGGTGCTGCTGATCGGCATCGTGCTGGCGCTGATCATGCGCGGCGGGTTCATCGCGGTCGGGTCGGCCGCGATCAGCAGGTTCTCCTGGGTCTTCTACATCTTCGCGGCGTTCCTGGTCTACACCGCGGTCAAGCTCGCGATGCAGGGCGAGACCGAGGCGGAGGACTTCAAGGAGAACGCGCTGATCCGCTGGTCGCGCCGGGTGCTGCCGATGACCCCGCAGTACCAGGAGTCGCGGCTCACCGCGCGTGACGAGCGCGGCCGCCTGCACATGACGCCGATGATCGTGGTGCTGATCGCGATCGGCACGACGGATCTCATCTTCGCGCTCGACTCGATCCCCGCGATCTTCGGGTTGACCGCCGAGCCCTACCTGGTCTTCACGGCCAACGTGTTCGCGTTGATGGGACTGCGGCAGCTGTACTTCCTGATCGGCGGACTCCTGGACCGCCTGGTCTACCTGTCGATCGGGCTCAGCGTGGTGCTCGGCTTCATCGGCGTGAAGCTGTTCCTGGAGGCGCTCGCCGACAACAACCTGCCGTTCATCAACGGCGGCAAGCACGTGGGCTGGGCTCCGCACATCGGCATCCAGATGTCACTGGCGGTCATCATCGGCACCCTCGCCATCACCACGGTCGCGTCCCTGGTCAAGTCAAGGCGCGACGAGCGTGCAGCAGCCGCACAAGCGGACAAAGCTCACAAAATTCCCTAAAGCCTCGCCGGGGGTCGCGCTGAGCGTCAAACAGCGCGACTATGGGGTACCACGGCCGGGCGGGTGATGCATCTTGCACGAAATGACGCACCGGGGCCAGCTTGCAGCGGCCCCAGCGGTGCTGTGCCCGTTCACGCCGCGGATCTCCCCGCACGCGGACGCGGTGCAGCGTTGGTCACTGCACTGGGCGACCCGGCACGGCCTGCTCGATCGGCCCGGGGCCCGCGCGGCGTTCGCGCGGGCCCGGTTCGCCAACCTCATGTGCCGCGCGCACCCGGACGCCGCCGAGCCGGAGCTGCGGCTGGCCACGGCCTGGCTGATCAGCATCTTCGTCCTCGACGACCTGCTGGAGCGGGCCCTGGTGCGCGATCCGGAGCCGGCCCGCGCGGCCGTCACGGAGGTCGTGCGGCTGCTGCGCGACCAGCAGCCGGCCCCGATCCTCGGCACGGCGCTCGGCCGGCCCCTGGCGGGCGCGCTGAGCGAGGTGTGGAAGCGCACCGAGCCGCGGGTCAGCCCGGTCTGGCGCGAGCGGTTCGTCGGGCACGTCGCGGACTACCTGGCCGGCACGCTGTGGGAGGCCGGCAACCGGGTCGCCGACCGGCCGCCGCTGCTGGAGGAGTACCGCCGGATGCGCCACCACAGCGCGGCCACCGACATGTTCTTCGACCTGATCGAGCCCATGCACGGCGTCGAGCTGCCCGCGAGCCTGCTCGAGGACCCGGACTTCGGCACCGCACGCCGTACCGCCGGGACCGTGATCGGGATCTTCAACGACCTGATCTCGTGGCCGAAGGAGGCCGCGGTCGGCGACCACCACAACATCGTCTTCTCGTTCCAGCGCGAGCAGCAGCTCCCGCTGGAGGAGGCGGTGCTGGCGGCGGTGGCCGAGCACGACGCGCGGATGGTCGAGTTCCAGGTCGCCCGGGACCGCCTCGAGGCCCGCTGGTGGGGCGACCCGACCGCGGTCGTCGGCATCACCGACCTGGTGCACTGGATCCGCGGCAACGTCGACTGGTCGCTGGAGTCGGGCCGGTACACCCCGGAGGAGATACCGGCCCCACGCCGTCCAGCCGACTAGTGGCCGATCAGGAGTGCGCGCGCTTGCGGGCGACGCGCTCGCGGTCCTTCTGGTCGAGCATGACCTTGCGGATGCGGATCGCCTGCGGCGTGATCTCCACGCACTCGTCCTCGCGGCAGAACTCGAGGGCCTGCTCCAGCGACAGCTTGCGCGGCGGGATCAGCTTCTCGGTCTCGTCCGCGGCCGAGGAGCGCATGTTCGTGAGCTTCTTCTCCTTGGTGATGTTCACGTCCATGTCGTCGGCGCGCGAGTTTTCACCGACGATCATGCCCTCGTACACCTCGGTGGTCGGCTCCACGAACATCGAGCCGCGCTCCTGCAGGTTCATCATCGCGAACGGGGTCGCCACGCCGGAGCGGTCGGCGACGAGCGAGCCGGTGGCGCGGGTGCGCAGCTCGCCGTACCAGGGCTCATAGGACTCGAAGACGTGGTGCAGGATGCCCGTGCCGCGGGTGTCGGTCAGGAACTCGGTCCGGAAGCCGATCAGCCCGCGGGCCGGCACCAGCCACTCCATGCGAATCCAGCCGGTGCCGTGGTTCACCATCTGCTCCATGCGGCCCTTGCGGGTCGCCAGCAGCTGCGTGATCGCGCCCAGGTACTCCTCGGGTGCGTCGATCGTCAGCCGCTCGGTCGGCTCGTGCACCTTGCCGTCGATCTCGCGGGTGACCACCTGCGGCTTGCCGACGGTCAGCTCGTAGCCCTCGCGCCGCATCTGCTCCACGAGGATCGCCAGCGCCAGCTCGCCACGGCCCTGCACCTCCCACGCGTCGGGCCGCTCGGTCGGCAGCACCCGCAGCGACACGTTGCCGACGAGCTCGCGCTCCAGCCGGTCGCGGACCAGCCGCGCGGTCACCTTGGCCCCCTTGACCTTGCCGGCCAAAGGAGACGTGTTGGTACCGATGGTCATCGAAATCGCCGGCTCGTCGACCGTGATGCGGGGCAGCGCGATCGGGTTCTCGGCGTCGGCGAGCGTGTCACCGATCATGATCTCGTTGATGCCGGCCACCGCGATGATGTCACCGGGGCCCGCCTCCTCGGCCGGCTTGCGCTCCAGCGCCTCGGTCATCAGCAGCTCGGAGATCCGCACCTGGGTCTGCGTGCCGTCCTCGCGGCACCAGGCCACCGTCTGCCCCTTGCGGATGCGCCCCTCGCGGACCCGGCACAGGGCCAGGCGGCCGAGGAACGGCGACGCGTCGAGGTTGGTGACGTGGGCCTGCAGCGGCGCGTTCTCGTCGAACGAGGGCGCCGGGATGGTGTCGAGCAGGGTGCGGAACAGCGGCTGGAGGTTCTCGCTGTCCTCGGGGATGGTGCCGTCCTTGGGCTGCGTGGTGGAAGCGATGCCGTCGCGCGCACACGCGTACACGATGGGGAAGTCGATCTGTTCCTCATCGGCGTCGAGGTCCAGGAAGAGCTCGTAGGTCTCGTCGACGACCTCCTTGATCCGCGCGTCGGGGCGGTCCACCTTGTTGATCACCAGGATGATCGGCAGCCGGGCCTTGAGCGCCTTGCGGAGCACGAACCGGGTCTGCGGGAGCGGGCCCTCGCTCGCGTCGACCAGCAGCACGACCCCGTCGACCATGGTCAGGCCGCGCTCGACCTCGCCGCCGAAGTCGGCGTGGCCCGGGGTGTCGATGATGTTGATCGTGACGGGGTCGCCGTCCTGCGGGACGTACCGCACCGCGGTGTTCTTGGCGAGAATGGTGATGCCCTTCTCGCGCTCCAGGTCCATCGAGTCCATGACCCGGTCGGTGAGTTCGGCGCGGGCGTGGAAGGCGCCGGACTGCCGCAACATCGCGTCGACGAGGGTGGTCTTGCCGTGGTCGACGTGGGCGACGATTGCCACGTTGCGGAGATCTGAGCGGGTCTGCATGCCTCCTATTGTTCCAGGCCCCAGGTGAAACATTCCGGGGGTCCCGCGCGTCCATTGATTACCGCTAGCCTGTCGGACACGGGGAGGTACAGGCGGCAATGAGCCACTATGAGGACGACGACACTTCCGAGTTCGAGCCCTACGAGGTACCAAAACGGCGCAAAACGGGCGGGATAGTCCTGCTCAGCGTGGCCGTGGCGGTGGTCCTGATCGGGTGCGGGGTGCTGGCCGCCACGCTGGTCAAGGGCGGTGGGCCGGACGCGAGACCGGCCGCCGCGGAGCGCGGGGACGGATCGACACCCATCTCGTCGTACTCCGCGCCGGCGCCCACCACCGAAGCGCCCGTCGCGGTCGCGGAGACCACTTCCGCCCCGCCGACCACGAAGGCACCGTCGCCGACGAAGAAGCCGGCCACCAAGAAGCCGTCGCCGAAGGTCACCGAGACGGTCACGCCGCCGGCCCCGCCGCACAACACGTGCGAGCCGGTCCGCGGCACGAACCAGCTGCCCAAGGCCACCGTCAAGGGCTACCTCGACAAGGCCGCGACCACGCACTTCTGGGGCACGAAGACCGATCCGGACTACGAGCAGATCGTGGTACCGCAGCGGCTCCTGTATGCCGTCGCCGAGCAGGAGAGCGGCTGGCAGACCGACATCAAGGCGTGTGACGGGGGACTCGGCGTGATGCAGGTCATGCCCGACACGCAGACCTTCGTCAACAACCGGTTCGGCACGAGCTGGGACCGCAGCAAACCCGACCAGAACGTGATGCTCGGGGCGAACTACCTCGCCTGGCTCATCGCGTACTACGGGCCCAAGCTCGGCACGTACGACATGACCGACACCAAGCTGCTCAACGCGGTGATCTCGGCCTACAACTGGGGCACGGGCGGCGTGGACTACGCGGGCGGGGTGTACCCCAACCCGCAGTACGTCCAGAACGTCCGCGCCCTGATGGTGGCCAGCCGCGCCGGCAACTACTGAGGTCAGTCTTCCTGAAACGTGGAGGGGCCGACGTCGGTGTACTGCTCGGCGTCGGCGTCCCACTCGAACTGCCGGCCCTCGGAGCCCACGGCCACGAGCTTGCCGAACGCCGGGTAGCGCTCGACCAGCCACTCCAGCTCGGGCATGAGCAGTTCGTTCGCATCGGCCAGCTGCTCGTCCGACTCGTCTCCGACGAGCAGGTTCCAGCCGCTGGCCCGGCGCCCACCAGGACCGGGCGGCAGCGTGGCGTCCTCCGGGTCGTGGTACACGTATCCGGGGGTCAGCGACTCGTCCTCCACCAGCCGCCGCGACGCGAACGCGATCAAGTCACCCATGCCGTCCAGTATGGCGGGTGCCCTCCGGGAGGTCCGCGATGACCACTGCCGCATCCGAGCACCGCACGACCGCCGCACACTTCACGGCCCTCGTGCACGGCACCACCGACTGGGACGCACCGGCGCCCGTCGAGGACTGGACGGCCCGCGACGTGGTACGCCACCTCGTCGAATGGCTCCGCGCCTTCCTCGAGTCCGGCGCCGGCGTCACCCTCGCCCCGGTCCCGTCCGTCGACGACGACCCGGTGGCGGCGTGGGACACGCACGCCGCCGCGGTCCAGGCGCTCCTCGACGACCCCAACTCCGCCGACGTGCCGTTCACCAACCGGCACACCGGCTCGATGCCCCTGCCCGACGCGATCGCGACCTTCTACACCTCCGACGTGTTCCTGCACAGCTGGGACCTGGCCCGCGCGACCGGCCAGGACGAGCGGCTGGACCCGGCCCGCTGCGCGGCGATGCTCGAGGGCATGCTGCCGCTGGACGACCTGCTGCGCTCCAGCGGCCAGTACGGCCCGCGCGTCGAGGTCCCCGCCGACGCCGACCCGCAGACGAAGCTGATCGCCTTCATCGGCCGCGACCCACGACGCTGAGCGGGATCCGCGCCCGGCCCGCCGGGATCCGCTCCAGGACGCCGCCTTCGAAGACGTCGTAGAGCGGGAGCGTGCGCAGGTGCACGTACCCGATGTGGCAGTCGCATCGGTCGTTGGGGCAGGGCCGCTCGCCGCGCTGCCGTGCCCACGACCCGTCGTAGAGGTTGCCGAGCGGCTCGGGCACGAAGTGGCAGCGGCGCACGGTCCCGTCGCCGAGCACCGAGATCACGTCGTCGCCGGTCCGGCACGCCTGCCCCAGCGACGCATGCGACCGCACGCTGTAGCCGAACAGCGGATCGATCCCGGTCCACGCCGCCTCCTCCGCGGGCGTGTAGACGTGCCCGTCGGCGGCGTTCACCCAGAGGTACACCCCGGGATCGAGTCGCTGACGAAGGTCCGCCGCCGCCGCGAAGTGCTCGGGCAGCCCCACGATCCCGACCGAGTGCCGGATCCCGTGGCGGGCGAGCGTCGCGCACGCGGCCAGAAAGCGCTCCGGGGTCGTCTGCCCCGGATGGTACGTGCACCACAGCGCCAATCGCGCCGGATCAGCCTCGCCGACCCAGCCCAGCCGGCCCGACAGGTTCGTCTGGATGGCCGCCCGCTCGACGTGGGGCAGGCGCGACAGTTCGACGAGCGCCGTGCGGTACCAGCTGCGGGTCAGCCCCTCACCCCAGGGCGTGAACAGCACCTCGACGGGTTCGTCCGCCGTCCGCACCCAGCCCACGAACCGCTCCAGCGCGGCCCGGTCCTCCCGCAGCAGCGCCGGCGGATCGCGGCGCTTCGCGAACGGGCAGTACGGGCAGTCGTAGTTGCAACTCGCGAGCGGCCCGCGATAAAGAATCCTCATCGCGTCACGTGCCCCGCCATCGCCGCCCGCACATCGGCCGAGACCAGCCACGGCCCGATCGCGTCGGAGTGGGCGAGCCCGTCCGCGGTGAGCCGATGCCCCTCGGCGTACCCGGCCGCGCGAAGCCGTTCCAGCGCCGGGAAGTCGTCGTCGGCCGCGGTGCCGAACCGCGCCCGGTACGCCGCCGCGTCCAGGCCCTCGGCCCGCAGCAGCGACTTGAGCAGCCACCGCCGCCGCTGCTCCTGCGCGTCGAGCGCGAACCCGACCTCGGCGACGTCGAAGTCGGACTCCGGCCGCGCCAGGTAGTCGTCGAGGATGCCGCGCACCTGGCGGACGCTGACCGCGTAGTCGAACGAGTAGTGCAGCGCCGTCGTGTACGACCGAGCCCCACAGCCCAAGCCGACCATGCCGTCGTCCTGGCAGCAGTAGTCGTCGACCTTCCCCCGCCGCGCCTCGCCATCGCGGGCCTCGGCGCCACCGCCGTCACCACTGCGGCCATCACGATCGCGGCCCTCACGATCGCGGCCCTCACCACTACGGCCCTCACCGCCGCGGCCCTCACCGCCACGGGCCTCACCGTCGCGGCCCTCGACGCCGCGGGCTTCGGCGCCGCGGGCTTCGGCGCCGCGGGCTTCGGCGCCGCGGGCTTCGGCGCGGCGGCCCTCAAGGCGCTGGACTGCGGCGCGCGAGGCCTCAGCGGGACGGGTCTCGGCGCGGCGGAACTGGCGCATGGAGAGCTGCTCGTAGCCCGCGTCGGTGAGCCGTTGGACCGCGTGGCGGTACAGGTCCAGGCGCTGGGCGTCCCAGGCCGGATCGGGCTCGTCGCCACCCCGGCGGCCGAGACCGGTCAGCGGGCGGACGTAGAGCGGGTAGAGGTACAACTCCTCGGGGTTCCACCGAAGCGCGGTGTTCAGCGACTCGTCCCAGGTCGCGCGGGTCTGGCCGGGGATGCCGTAGATGAGGTCGATGTTGAGGTCGGCGGGGCCGGCGGCGCGGATCGTGTCGAGGGCGCGCTCGACCTCGGCCCGGCGCTGCGGGCGGCCGGCGGCGTGGGCCTCGCTGTCGAGGAAGCTCTGCACCCCGATGCTGACCCGGGTGGCGCCGCGCTCGGCGAGGACGGCGAGCCGGTCCGGGGTGGCCGTGGCCGGGGACGTCTCGACCGACAGCGGGACCCGGCCGAGGCCTGTCGTCCGTTCGAGGAGGTCGAACAGCTGGGTCAGCTCGCCCGCCGTCAGGTACGTGGGTGTGCCGCCCCCGATCGCCGCCCGCGCGTACCCGGCGCCCGGAATCGCGTCGGCGACCCGCCGCGCCTGCCGGGCGAGCTGCGCCAGATAGGCGCTGACCTGCTCGTGCGGCGGGTTCGCGCGGGTGAACAGGTTGCAGAAGCCGCAGCGCATCTCGCAGAAGGGCACGTGGACGTACAGGAACAGGCTTGTCGTGTCCTCGCCCCGCCACACGTCGGCGAGCCGGGGTCGCGGGTCGAGCGGGCGGTAGGCGGTCTTGTGCGGGTACGCGTACAGGTAGCCCTGGTACGGCGAGCCGAGGTTCACCATGCTCCGGCCTCCAGCGTGAACTCGGCGTACGGCACGGTCCACACGACCTCGTGGGCGAGCCGGTGCCCGGTGTGCCCCTCCTCGCCGTAGGCGGTGCCGTGGTCGCTGCACAGGATCACGTGGCACGGCCGCCCGCGGGACGTGACCAGGCGCAGCAGCTCGGGCAGGTGCCGGTCCACGTACTCGAGGGCCGCCCCGTGCGACGCCATCGAGTCCTCGGCCGCGCCGGGCAGATAGTGCCGGTTGGGCTGGTGCATCGCGGCGACGTTGACGAACGTGAACAGCGCCCCGACCGGCGGCAGCACCATCGCAAGGGTCGCGATCTGCGCCTCGAAGCAGCCCGGGCTGGTGACGCCGAACTCGGGCATCCAGTGCGCCTCGTCGAACAGGTCGGGCAGCACGCACCCCTGCGGCGAGGTCATCGCGAAGAACCCGACGCCGCCGAGGCACACGGTGTGGTACCCCTCGTCCCGCAGCCCGGTGACGACGTCCGGCGCGTCGAACACCCAGGTGTCGGCGCCGACGCTGGTGCTGCCGGCGAACCGCGCCGCGAACGGCCGCTCGTGCGGCCCGGGCGTCACCGGCGTGGGCAGGAAGCCGCCGAAGAACGCATGATGCGCCGCGTACGTGAACGAGGCCGGCGTGTGCCGCCGCTCCCACGCCCCGCCCGGCAGCACCTTGGCCAGGTTCGGCGTACGGCCCGCCGCGAGCAGGTCCGCGGCCACGTCGTACCGCAACGTGTCGAGCGTGACGAACAACAGGTCATGCGTGCCGAGCAGCGACTTCATGCCGCCACCTCCCAGAGGCGCACGTCGTCGGCCGCATCGCGCCGCAACCTGCCGACGGCGCCGGACCGCGGTGTCCTCATGCCGCCATCACCTGGCAGCGCGGGAAGCCCGCCGCATCTCGGTGTGACCAACAGCTGCGACCTCATGCCGCCACCGTCCAGTGCTGCAGGGCCGCGATCTCGGCGGCGTAGGTGTCGCGGCCGTCGACGAGCAGGTTGGGCAGCAGGTCGCCGAAGGCGTTGACCTCGGCGACGGCGTGCTCGCCGTAGCCCGCGGCGAACATCAGGTCGACGCCCACGTGCAGGCTGCCCGGGAAGCAGGCGGCCGCCCGCTCGCAGGTGGCCATCGCGGCCGCCCAGCGCTCCTCCCCCGCCGCGGCGCGGATGCCGGCCAGGTCGCCGCGGGCGTTGCCCAGGTGCAGGTTGGTCAGCGGCGTGCGGCTGGTGCGGGCGACGACGTGGCCGGCCCGGCCCGCGATGACGACGACCCGCAGGTCGAACACCTTCCCGGCGTAGGCGGCCTTGGGGAACCAGCGCTCGACGTGCAGCCCGTCGGCCCCGAGCCGGTCGACGATCGCGGCGACCGTGCGCTCGTCGGTGTAGTGGTGCACCCGCAGCTCGTTGTAGAGCTTTCCGCCGTCGAGAGCAGCCGACGTGTACGCGCTGACCCGCCCCTTGTTGAACGCCAGCGCGACGACGCCGGAGGCCGAGCTGCCATGCGCGGGCTTCACGAAGACCCGCGGCCGACCGGCGGCGCGGACCTCCTCGTAGCTGCGGGCCGAGAACCCGTCCGGGACCGGCACCCCGCGCGCGCCGAGCAGGGCGTGGCAGCGGCGCTTGTCGAACAGCACCGCGAGCTCGTCGACGGGCGTGGTGAGCGGCCCGGTGGCGGCCCGCTCGACCCGGCGGGCGGCGGCCATGAACCCCGCGTACCACGCGGCCAGGCCGACGATCTCCCCGTGCTCGGCCACCCGATCGGCGCCGCGGAACGGCCGCTCGGCCCCGACGCCCTCGCTCAGCGACCCGGGCACCAGCCGGTCCACCTCGGCGTCCCCACCCATCGAACCAGGCGCCGCCTCGAACCGGCCGGCGCCGCGGAACAGCCGGTCGACCCCGGCGTCCCCACCCATCGAACCGGGCGCCGCCTCGAACCGGCCGGCGCCGCGGAACAAGCGGTCGACCTCGGCGTCCTCGCCCGGCGACTCGAGGCGCACCAGTGAACCGGGCGCCAGGTCGAAGCGGCCGGCGCACACGTCCCGCCAGCCGACGACCGCGGGCTCAGGCAGGCCCGCGGCGACGGCGGCGGCGCGGAACAGCTCCACCCGCCGGTGCCCCGGTATGCCGACGACGGTGATCATGGCTACTCCGCCACCGAGATGTAGCGGAAGCCGTCCTCGTCGATGGTCTGCTCGTCGGAGACGTCGACGCGGACGCCGGGCAGTTCCTCGGCGAAGCGGGCGGCCATGTCGGGCGACATGAAGTGGTGCGAGAGGTCCAGCGAGCGCAGGTGAGTCAGCGGCTGGCCGAGCAACAGCGCCTCGGCCCCGGCGTCGGACAGGGCGCCCAGCGACAGGTCCAGGTGCTCCAGCCGGGCGACGACCGGCGCGGCGGCCACGGCACCGGCGACGTCGTCGGCGATCTCGGCGTTGCGCAGGGCCAGCCGCTTCAGGGCCGGCAGTTCCGTGCCGTTCATGATCGGCGTGAGGTCGTCGACGACCGCGTCCCCGCCGTACTCCTGCGTGCCCAGCCACAGCTCCAGGTCGGCGAGGGCGGGGAACGACGAGTCGTTGAAGCCGCGGAGGAACGCGGCCGGCAGCCCGCCGGCCTCCACGTGCAGCTCGCGGAGGCGGCGGTGGCGCACGGGGGCGAGGCTCAGCCCGCCGCCGCCGCGGATGTGCAGGACCTCCAGCGCGGGAAAGGCTCCCAGCAGCGGCGCGTACTCCCCCTGGTTGATCCAGGAGATCTCGCACTCCTCGAACGTCATCTCACCGATGAACAGCGCGCGCAGCTCGGTGAGCTGGTCGCGGCGCGCGGTGAGCAGGTGCAGCGGCGGCGGCTCGGACATCGGCTCGCCCCACACCCCGACCACCAGCGCGGTGACGTTGTGCGCGCCGACGGTGGCCAGCAGCCGGTCGAGCGTCTCGGCGAGCTTCTGCTCGTCGTCGTCGTAGTCGCCGATGCGCCAGGCCGCCTTGTCGCCGCGTGCGGGACCGTCCCGGCGGTCCCGGCGGGAGTGCTCGAACCGCCGGACCGGCAGTCCCGCGAAGGTGGTGATGTTGCTGCCGATCGTCATGGTCCGGAACTTAGCAGGACCCCCCGACAATTCTGCTCGCGTCGGCCGGGAGCAGCGGCGATGCAAGATCCCAGCCCGCCGCGAGCAGGTCGTCGAGGGCTTGCACGGCGCGGGTCAGGCGCGTCCGGTACGGCCCGGTCAGCTCGATCCACGGCACCCCGCGCGCGGCCAGCTCGTCGCGGAACCGGCCCGTCATCCAGGCCCGCAGGTGCTCGCCGTCGCGCATGCCGTCGTCCTCGAACGGCACGTCCTCGTGGCTCGTCAGGAGGTACAGCGCGGGCCGTCGCGCAGCGTCGCGCACCGCTGGCGACGTGTTGCCCAGGTACCGCTCCTCCCAGATCGAGGTCGCAAAACTGTCGGTGTCGCAGAGCAGAATGGGGCCGCCGGATCGGGCCGCGGAATCCTCGGCGGCGTTCTGCTCGCGGGTGACGGTGACGAAGTCCTCGCGGGTCCACACGAGGTCCTCCATGGTCCGGCCCGGCGGCAGAGCACCCATCTTCAGGGAGGTCAGCATGCGGCCGTATTCCTCGACCCAGGTGGTACTGGCGAAGACTCCCCCGCGCAGGCGAAGATGCGCGGCCAGGGCCCGGGCCAGGGTGGTGGTGCCCGACGACTCCGCGCCGACGACCACGACCCGCTTCACGAACCAGGCGCGCACCGGCGGCGCGAGCTTGTCCCAGTTGGCGACCGGATCGCCGCGCACGGCGGTGCCGGAGACGGGCACGGTGCCGCGGGCCGGGTCGACCGGGACGTGCACGGCGTCGAAGCGGCGAGCCAGCTCCTCGCCGTACGCCTCGGAGGAGAAGACCCGGTCGACCCGCCGCCCGCCGACGGCCCGGCGGAACGTGGCGGTGTGGGCCTCCCAGGCCGCCTCGGAGCCGTAGTCGACCGGGGTGTCGTCATAGACGCCGACGAACCGCACGTGCGGCGCGCCGGCGTGCACCTCGCGCAGCCACGCGAGCCGGTCCTCGAGCGGGATCGACTCCACTGTGGACGGTGCGACGACCACGGTCACCTCGTCGCACGCCCGCGCGGCCGTGTCGATGAGGTGATGGTGACCAGCATGCGGCGGATAGAACTTGCCGATGACTAGTCCGTGGACCACGCCGGGCTCCCCTCCGGCGCGGTGCGCAGCTCGGCCCGCCACGCCCGCAGCCCGAACGCGCACAGCGTGAGGAAGACGAGGTAGAGCAGCGCGGTCAGCCAGAGGTCCTTGTACCCGTACAGCGGGATGTAGATGACGTCGACGGAGATCCAGAACCACCAGCTCTCCACGAGCCGGCGCGTCTGGCCGTAGGTCGCGAGCAGCGAGACGGCGGTCGTGAAGGCATCGGGCCAGGGCACGGTGGACTCGGTGAACCGGTCGAGGTACCACCACAGCGCCACGGTCAGCAGCACGCCCGCGATCGCGAGCCACCACCACTCGGCCCGGGTCGTGGTGCGGACGCGCTGCAGCCGGCGGCCGGTGCTCCAGCACCACCAGCCGTAGCCGCCCACGATCACGAAGACGACCTGCAGCCAGGCGTCACCGAAGAGCCCGACGTGCCAGAAGGCGACGATGAAGAGGAGGTTGTTGGCGATCCCGACCGGCCAGTTCGCGATGTGCTGGCGCACCACGAGATAGACACAGAGCAGTCCGCTGGCGAATCCCAGCAGCTCAGCCCAGGTGGTCGGGGCGCCGAAGGCGTGGAATGCCGCAGAGGTGAGCCAGTCGAGCACGGTCTACCCTAGCTGGATGGTTCTGGAAGTCGCACTGATCGACGTTCTTGAAGGCCGCGAGGACGAGTTCGCCGCCGCGTACCGCAAGGCCCACGAGGTGCTGGCCACCACGCCGGGCTGCCGCTCGGTGCGGATGACCCGCGGCATCGAGAGCGCGTCGCGGTTCGTGCTGCTCGTGGAGTGGGACTCGGTCGACGCCCACCTGGACAACTTCCGGGCGACGGACCGGTTCGGGACGTGGCGGGGGCTCATCGGGCCGTACTTCGACGGAGCCCCCACGGTGGAGCACTTCACCGACGTCGAGGTCTAGTCGCCGTCCTTCTTGTAGACCACGAAGTCCAGATTCGACGTGTACAGCGCACCGGTGACGAGCTCGCCCGCCCTGGTCATGAACCAGGCGTAGCGGTTCTCGCTGGTGCGCACGCACACCCGCGCCCCCGGCACCAGGCTGCCGATCACGACCTGACTGACCCAGCGGCTCTCCGGCACCGCGGTGCAGGCGGCCAGCGACGGGGTGTCGGCGGTGAGCAGGACCGCGAACTTCGCCCCGTTGGCGGCCGTGATGCCGATCGCACCGGCGGTGGCGTCGGCCCCGGCGGCCTGCTTGCTACCGCTGTCAAAGTCGTACGCGTCGTCGGGCTGGCCGGCCAGCACCACGAACTGGGCGGTGCCGGCGCGCAGGATGCCGGTGCTCGGCGGCGCGGCGGGGACCGTCGCGGTGCCGCTCGGGCTCGCGCCCGCGCTTGGGTCGCTGCTGGTGGAACCGGCGGCGGGGGCGCCGGCACTGGAGGTACCAACGCTGGCACTGGCACTTTCGACAATGACCGGGAGCGCCGGTGCCTGGGTCGTCGGGTCCGGGGCTGCCGTGGTGGCCGAGTCCGTGAGGCTCTTGTTGTCCGATTTGTCGCGAGTCGCCAGCACCGCGCCGACGGCGGCGACCACCAGCACGATGAGCCCGATCACGAGCAGGCCGATGCGGCCTTTCCGCGAAGGCTTCGGCTCGGGTTCCGGCGCCGGGGGCTCCACCTCGACAGGGGGCTCCTCGACCGGCGGCTTCTCCGCGGCCGGCGTCGCCTGGCGCGGCACGATCGAGTACGCCGACGTGGGCCAGCCCGATCCGCCGTCCAGCGGCGAGTCCGACATCCAGCCTCGGCGGCTCTTCGGCTTCGGCGGTGGCGACCCGTTGACCTGGTCCTGGCCGTTTTCCGGCTCCATGCAGCGCGTCCTTCTGGTCCTGGCAGATGTGCAGTTGCCCGGCAGAGTATCGCTGACCGCCACGGGCGCGCGCCACGGCGGAACGGACCTGTTACCGAGCCAGCATCTGCGCGACCGCGTTGGCGCCGCTGGCCGTATACCAGCCGCTCACGGCCAGCATTCCCAGCACCGCCGCGGCGACCAGGAACGCCCAGCCGTCGGTGGTGCCCCGCCAGCGCGGGTTGATGTTGCGATGGCGCGGGTGGCCCGCGGGCCGGCGACCGGCCGGAGCCCTGCCGCTACCCTGCGGCATGAACCCTGCCCAATCGCGGCGCGCCAGGCCCGGCCGGCCCATGCTGTGTCGCCCCACTGTCCCGAACTCCCCCCGTGATCTTCTCTTGAGTCGGAAGATATCTTGACAAACCGCGCATTCCGTGCAGACCACGCCGCTCAGACCCCGGCGGGGCCGCGGGATTCACCTTCAGGTGTGATGTCGTGATGAGGATGGTTGGGCTCACGGGCGGCATCGGGTCCGGCAAGAGCGCGGTCGCGCAGCGGCTGGAGGCGCTCGGCGCGGTGATCGTCGACGCCGACAAGATCGCCCGGGAGGTCGTCGAGCCGGGAACGGAGGGGCTTGCGCGGGTCGCCGAGGCGTTCGGGCCCGGGGTGCTCGACCCGTCCGGGGCGCTCGACCGGCCGGCGCTGGCCCGGATCGTCTTCGCCGACGACGAGGCGCGACGCCGCCTTGAGGAGATCACCCACCCGCTGGTCAGGGGGCGCACGGCGGAGCTCGTGGCGGCGGCGCCGCCTGATTCGATCGTCGTCAACGATGTGCCCCTCCTGGTCGAAAAGGGCATGTCGCATTTGTACTCCCTGGTGCTCATCGTCTTCGCCGCTCTCCCGACCCGCCTGGACCGCCTGATGCGCATCAGGGGGATGTCGCGCGACGAGGCGATGGCCCGGATCGGCGCGCAAGCGACGGACGAGGAGCGGCGGGCGGTTGCGGACATTGCGATCGAGAACGACGGTACGCCCGAGGAGCTGGATCGCGAGGTGGCGGCGGCCTGGGAGCGCGTTTGCGCTGCTTGACGGCTTGTGACTTGCTCGACTCAAGTCTTGGAGCGCTTGCGACGACCGCGGACCGAGAGCGCTCCCGACGGGCGGAGGCCAGGGCGGTCGCGGCGGGCGGAGGCCCAGCGCGGTCGCGACGGTCGGAGGCTTAGGGCGCTCGCGGCGGCCGGTCGCGCGTATCGCGCGAGCCGCCCCTGGTGCGCTCGCCGGCCGTGACGGGCCGGGGCTGCAACCCGGGCGCCGGGAGGACCCGCGTGATGGGCGGGCCGGCTCTCCGGTCGGCCGCCGCGAGCGGCCTACGGCATCCACCGTAGACCGGTGATTCTCCCCACACAATCGCCAGGTTGAATACGCCTGGCCACCGAGGGCGAGCACCCGGAAAGTGTCATACCCCCCGCGTACGGTTGGGCCATGGCGCTCGACATCCCACGCTTGGACCGCCCGTTCGAGGTGGTCAGCGAATACAAGCCCTCCGGCGATCAGCCCGCGGCGATCGACGCCCTCGCCAAGCGGGTGCGGGGCGGGGACCGGCACACGGTCCTGCTGGGTGCGACCGGAACCGGCAAGAGCGCGACCACGGCCTGGCTGGTGGAGCGGCTCCAGCGCCCGACGCTGGTGCTCGCGCACAACAAGACCCTGGCCGCGCAGCTGGCCAAGGAGTTCCGCGATCTGATGCCGAACAACGCGGTCGAATACTTCGTCAGCTACTACGACTACTACCAGCCCGAGGCGTACATCCCGCAGACCGACACCTACATCGAGAAGGACTCGTCGGTCAACGAGGAGGTCGAGCGGCTGCGGCACTCGGCGACGATGAGCCTGCTGACCCGGCGCGACGTGATCGTGGTGGCGACGGTGTCGGCGATCTACGGCCTGGGCACGCCGGAGGAGTACCTCGACCGCGCGGCGAAGGTCAGCGTCGGCGAGGAGGTCGACCGGGACAAGCTGCTGCGGCGGTTGGTCGACATCCAGTACACCCGCAATGATCTTGCCTTCAACCGGGGCACGTTCCGGGTGCGGGGCGACACGCTGGAGATCATCCCGGCCTACGAGGAGCTCGCGATCCGCATCGAGTTCTTCGGCGACGAGATCGAGCGCCTCTCCTATCTGCACCCGCTGACCGGCGACGAGATCCGCCAGACCGACCAGCTGATGATCTTCCCGGCGACGCACTACGCGGCCGGGCCGGAGCGCATGGAGCGCGCGATCGCCGCCATCGAGATCGAGCTGGAGGAGCGGCTGGCCGAGCTCGACCGGGAGGGCAAGCTGCTGGAGGCCCAGCGGCTGCGGATGCGCACGACCTACGACGTCGAGATGATGCGCCAGGTCGGCTTCTGCAACGGCATCGAGAACTACTCCCGCCACATCGACGGGCGCGAGGCCGGCAGCCCGCCGCACTGCCTGCTCGACTACTTCCCCGACGACTTCCTGACCGTCATCGACGAGTCGCATGCGACGGTGCCGCAGATCGGCGGCATGTACGAGGGGGACGCCTCCCGCAAGCGGACGCTCGTCGAGCACGGGTTCCGGCTGCCGAGCGCGCAGGACAACCGGCCGCTGCGCTTCGACGAGTTCGAGGAGCGGGTGGGCCAGACGGTGTACCTGTCGGCGACGCCGGGTCCGTGGGAGATGGGCAAGGTCCAGGGCGAGTTCGTCGAGCAGGTGATCCGCCCGACCGGCCTGATCGACCCCGAGGTGGTGCTCAAGCCGACCAAGGGCCAGATCGACGACCTGATGCACGAGATCAACCTGCGCACCGAGCGCGACGAGCGGGTGCTGGTCACGACGCTGACCAAGAAGATGGCCGAGGACCTCACCGACTACCTGCTCGAGCACGGGATCCGGGTGCGCTACCTGCACTCCGAGGTCGACACCCTGCGCCGGGTGGAGCTGCTGCGGGAACTGCGCCGCGGCGAGTTCGACGTGCTGGTCGGCATCAACCTGCTGCGCGAGGGCCTCGACCTGCCGGAGGTGAGCCTGGTCGCGATCCTGGACGCGGACAAGGAGGGCTTCCTGCGGTCGGGGACGAGCCTCATCCAGACCATCGGGCGCGCGGCTCGCAACGTGTCGGGTCAGGTCCACATGTACGCGGACAAGATGACGCCGTCGATGGCCCAGGCGATCGACGAGACGAATCGGCGGCGGGAGAAGCAGCAGGCGTACAACAAGGCGAACGGGATCGATCCGCAGCCGCTTCGCAAGAAGCTCGGCGACATTCTGGACGACATCTACCGCGAGGCTGAGGACACCGCCGGGGCGGTCTCGGGGCATGGGCCTGGGGGCGCGGTGGTCATCGGCGGCGGGCGGCAGATGAGCCGGGGGAAGTCGCCGGAGAACACTCGGGCTCGGCAGAAGGGCGGGGGGACGAAGGGGGCTGCGGGGGCGCCTTCGGTGCCGGCTCGGGCTGGGATGGCTCGGGCGGAGCTGGCCTCGCTGATTCAGGATCTCAATGATCAGATGCTGGGGGCGGCTCGGGAGCTGCAGTTCGAGTTGGCGGCCAGGTTGCGGGATGAGGTTTCGGAGCTGAAGAAGGAGCTGCGGGCTATGGATGTTGCTGGGGTGAAGTAGGGCTTTTTAGCCAGGGGGGCCGGGGGGGCGGGGGCAGTGTGTCTCGAAGTGTGCCCCCCAGCCCGGTCTGGGAAGGGGCTGAGGTAAAGCGCTCCGGCCGACGGCCCGGCGGCGTGGTTGTGAGCCCTCGGGCTTAGGCAGTGCATGGGCTGAGGTAATGCGCTCCCGACCGACGGGCCGGCGGCGGCATGGTTGCGAGCCCTCGGGCTTCGGCAGTGCATGGGCTGAGGTAAAGCGCTCCCGACCGACGGGCCGGCGGCGGCATGGTTGCGAGCCCTCGGGCTGAGGCGGTGCATGAGCCTGAAGTAGTTGCGCACGGGAAAGCCCCGGGTCCTTTGTGGACCCGGGGCTTTCCGTTTGGTGCTTGTGCGCCTGAGCGCGCTGGGTCAGCTCTTGCCGCCGGCCAGCTTCTCGCGCAGGGCGGCCAGGGCCTCGTCCGTGGCCAGGGTGCCCGCCGGCTCCTCCGGGGCGCGAGCCGCGGTCGGGGTCGACGAGGAGACGGCGCCGCCGCCCTGGGGGGCTGCTGCGGCCGGCTCGGCGGTCGCGTCGGCCTGGCGGGCCGTCTGGACCTGCTTGGTGTGGGCCTCCCAGCGCTGGCGGGCCTCAGCGTACTGCTGCTCCCACGCCTCGCGCTGCTTCTCGAAGCCGGGCATCCACTCGGCGGTCTCCGGGTCGAAGCCCTCCGGGTAGATGTAGTTGCCCTGCTCGTCGTAGGTCGCCGACATGCCGTAGAGGGTCGGGTCGAAGTGCTCCTCGCCCTCGACGAAGCCCTCGTTGGCCTGCTTGAGCGACAGCGAGATCCGGCGGCGCTCGAGGTCGATGTCGATGACCTTGACCATGACGTCCGAGCCGACCTGGACGACCTGCTCCGGGATCTCCACGTGGCGCTCGGCCAGCTCGGAGATGTGGACCAGGCCCTCGATGCCGTCGTCGACGCGGACGAAGGCGCCGAACGGGACGAGCTTGGTGACCTTACCGGGGACGATCTGCTGGATCGCGTGGGTCCGGGCGAACTGACGCCACGGGTCCTCCTGGGTCGCCTTCAGCGACAGGGAGACGCGCTCACGGTCCAGATCGACGTCGAGGACCTCGACCTCCACCTCCTGGCCGACCTCGACCACCTCGGACGGGTGATCGATGTGCTTCCAGGAGAGCTCGGAGACGTGGACCAGGCCGTCGACACCACCGAGGTCGACGAACGCACCGAAGTTGACGATCGAGGACACAACGCCCTTGCGGACCTGGCCCTTCTGCAGCTTGTGCAGGAACTCGGTCCGGACCTCGGACTGGGTCTGCTCGAGGTAGGCCCGGCGGGACAGCACCACGTTGTTGCGGTTCTTGTCCAGCTCGATGATCTTCGCCTCGAGCTCGCGGCCCACGTAGGGCTGCAGGTCCCGGACACGACGCATCTCGACCAGGGAGGCGGGCAGGAAGCCGCGCAGGCCGATGTCGAGGATGAGACCACCCTTGACGACCTCGATGACGGAGCCGCGGACGACGCCGTCGTCCTCCTTGATCTTCTCGATCGTGCCCCAGGCCCGCTCGTACTGAGCGCGCTTCTTGGACAGGATCAGACGGCCTTCCTTGTCCTCCTTCTGGAGAACCAGGGCCTCGATGTGGTCACCGACCGACACGACCTCAGCAGGGTCGACATCGTGCTTGATCGACAGCTCGCGCGAGGGGATGACACCCTCGGTCTTGTAGCCGATGTCGAGCAGGACCTCGTCCCGGTCGACCTTGACGACGGTGCCTTCGACGATGTCGCCGTCATTGAAGTACTTGATGGTCTCATCGATCGCGGCGAGGAACGCCTCCTCGGATCCGAGGTCGTCGATGGTGACCTTGTTGCTGCTGGCGCTCGAGGTGGCCTCGATGCTGCTCGTCATGTGGGCTGTTGCTCCGGTCGGTGGATTTGCCTGCTGAACCTGCGCGCTCCCGCGGACCCGTCGTCGGGCACAACCCGCCAATCGCAGTTCAGGATCAGTGCAATGGAAGCTCAGGATGTGTTCGGCGACCGTGAGCCTGCTCCATGCCGAGGCGCCACAAACCCACGAGTGCACCGATCAGCCTACCCTGCGCAATACCACATGGTCCAACCCTCCCCCAGACCCGATCTGCCGACTTTCGCGGGCCTACCGTTGCTCCCCATGGAATCGTCACCTGACGCAGGCGTCACACGACGCGCCGTGAGCCCCGCCGAGAGCCGCCGGGCCAGCCGGCGCTGGTGGGACGGCGATGCCGACGCCTACCAGGCCGAACACGGTTCCTTCCTCGGCGACGCCGATTTCGTCTGGTGCCCCGAGGGCCTGCGCGAGGCCGACGCCCACCTCCTGGGCGAGGTCAGCGGCCGAAGGGTCCTCGAAATCGGCTGCGGCGCCGCCTCCTGCTCCCGCTGGCTGAAGACCCAGGGCGCCGAGGTCGTGGCCTCGGACCTGTCCGCCGGCATGCTCCGCCACGCCCAGCTCGGAGTCGCCCGATCGGGTGTACCGGTCCCGCTCCTGCAGGCCGACGCCACCGCCCTCCCGTTCGCCGAGGGCGTATTCGACATCGTCTGCACAGCCTTCGGCGCCGTCCCGTTCGTAGCGGACTCGGCGAGGGTCATGCGCGAGGTCTACCGAGTCCTCAAACCGGGCGGCCGCTGGGCCTTCTCCATCACCCACCCCATGCGCTGGGTCTTCCTGGACGACCCGGGCGAGGGCGGCCTGGTGGCCGTCCACTCCTACTTCGACCGCCGCGCCTACGTGGAGCAGGACGAACGCCACGTCCCGACGTACGTGGAGCAGCACCGCACCCTGGGCGACCGCATCCGCGAACTGGTGGCCGCCGGCTTCATCCTGAACGACCTGATAGAGCCGGAATGGCCGGAAAACCACGACAAGGAATGGGGCCAGTGGAGCCCACTCCGCGGAAAGATCTTCCCGGGAACAGCGATCTTCATAGCCACGAAACCCCGCTAAATGATGATATGTCCGATAAGTCGGGCGCGCCAGCGCCCGACTTATCGCGACAAAGGCAGAACCGGCGCACAGCGGCAAACGGTCCGAAGCGCAAACCGCCCAGCCCATGCGCTGCCTCAGCCGAGGGGCGGGCAAGCAACCACACGCCGGGCCGTAGGGCGGGAGTGCACAACCTCAGCCCATTCCCAGACCGAGCAAAGGGGCGCACTTCGAGACACACTGCCCCGGCCCCCCGCACCCCCCGGCCCCGCTCACCAAAGAAACCTCAGTGATCCGCAGCGTTCCAATCCGACCCGACGCCCACCGACACACCCAGCGGCACATCCAGCGGATAAGCCCCGCCCATGGCCTCCCGGACCAGAGACTCCAGCGCCTCCCGCTCCCCGATGGCCACCTCGAACACCAGCTCATCGTGAACCTGCAACAGCATCCGTGACCGGAGACCCGAGTCGCGAAGCGCCACGTCCACCCGCAGCATCGCGACCTTGATGATGTCCGCCGCCGACCCCTGGATCGGGGCGTTCAGCGCCATCCGCTCGGCCATCTCCCGCCGCTGCCGGTTGTCGCTGTTCAGGTCCGGCAGGTAGCGGCGCCGGCCCAGGACCGTCTCCGTGTAGCCGTCGCGGCGCGCCTGGCCGACGATCGAGCGCAGGTAGTCGCGCACGCCGCCGAACGTGGCGAAGTACTCCTCCATGAGGACCGTGGCCTCCGCCGGCGTGATGCCGAGCTGGGTGCCGAGGCCGTAGGAGGACAGGCCGTAGGCCAGGCCGTAGTTCATCGCCTTGATCTTGCGGCGCTGGTCGGGGATGACCTCGTCGACCGGGACCGAGAAGACCGAGGACGCCGTGGAGGCGTGGAAGTCGAAGCCGGAGTTGAAGGCCTCGATGAGCGCCTCGTCCTTCGACAGGTGCGCCATGATGCGCATCTCGATCTGGCTGTAGTCGGCGGTCAGCAGGGTTTCGAAGCCCTCGCCGACGATGAAGGCGCGGCGAATGCGCCGGCCCTCCTCGGTGCGGATCGGGATGTTCTGCAGGTTGGGGTCGGTGCTGGAGAGCCGGCCGGTCGCCGCCACGGTCTGGAAATACGTGGTGTGGATGCGGCCGTCGTCGCTGATGGACTTCAGCAGGCCGTCGACCGTGGTCTTGAGCTTGGCGACGTCGCGGTGGCGCAGGAGGTGCTCCAGGAGCGGGTGCTCGGTCTGCGCGTAGAGGCCCTGGAGGGCGTCGGCGTCGGTGGTGTAGCCGGTCTTGATCTTCTTGGTCTTCGGCAGGGAGAGCTCGTTGAAGAGGATCTCCTGCAGCTGCTTGGGCGAGCCGAGGTTGAACTCGCGGCCGATCACGCCGTACGCGGACTGGGCGGCGCCCTTCACGCCCGCGGCGAACTGGGCCTCGAGCTCGCTCAGGTACTCCGTGTCGGCGGCGATGCCGGCCCGCTCCATCTCGGCGAGCACGTAGACGAGGGGCAGCTCGACGTCGGCCAGCAGGCGGGCCGACGAGTCGCCGTCGCGGCGCAGCTCCTCGCCGATGGCCTCGGCCAGGTCGAGGGTGGCCCGCGCGCGGAGCATGAGGTTTTCCTCGGCCTCGCCGGTGTTGGCGCCGAGGCCCTCCAGGGTCAGCTGGCCGGACTCGGGGGCGTCGACCCGTAGCTCGCGCTTGAGGTAGCGCAGGGCCAGGTCGTTGAGGTCGTAGGAGCGCTGGTCGGGCCGGGCGAGGTAGGCCTCCAGGGCGGTGTCGCTGACCACGCCGGCCAGCTCGGCCCAGCCCCGGGCCTGGAACGCCAGGCGGGCCGGCTTCACGTCGTGCAGGACCTTGGGCCGGTCGGCGGCGGCCAGCCAGGCGGCGACCGCGGCGTCGTCGGCCGCGTCGAGCTCGCCCGGGTCGAACCAGGCGGCGGGGCCGTCGGCGACGGCGATCGCGAGGCCGGTCAGGGTGCCGGTGCCGCGGCCGAACTTGCCGGAGACGGCCACGCCGGTGCGGGTGCCGGCCGGGGCGTGCTGCTCCAGCCAGGCGGCGACGCCGCCGTGCAGCACCTCGCCGTTGAGGTCGAAGCCGGACTCGGCCTCGGGCTCGACCGCGTCGAGGTACTGATACAGCCGCTCCCGCAGCACCCGGAACTCGAGCGAGTCGAAGATCTGGTGCACGGCCTCGCGGTCCCAGCCCCGCCACTTGACGTCCTCGGGGCCGATCGGCAGCTCGAGGTCGTCCCGCAGCCGGTTGAGGTCGTAGTTGCGCATGATCTCGGCGAGGTGGGCGCGCACGTTCTCGCCGGCCTTGCCCTTGATCTCGTCGACCCGCGCGATGATCCCGTCGAGGCCGCCGAACTGCACGATCCACTTGGCGGCGGTCTTGTCGCCGACCCCCGGCACGCCGGACAGGTTGTCGCTGTCCTCGCCGACGAGGGCGGCCTTGTCCCGGTACTGCGACGGCGGGATCCCGTACTTCTCCTCGACCTTGGCCGGGGTCATGCGGTCCATCTCGGTCACGCCGCGCTTGAGGTAGAGCACGGTGACGTTGTCGCTGACCAGCTGGAACGAGTCCCGGTCGCCGGTGATGATGGCGGTCGGCATGCCGATCTCGCTGGCTTGGCGGGCCAGCGTGGCGATCACGTCGTCGGCCTCGAAGCCGGGCTTCTCCACGAACGGGATCCGCAGCGCGTTGAGGATCTCCTTGATGAGCGGCACCTGGCCGGCGAACTCGGGCCGGGTGGCCGAGCGGTTCGCCTTGTACTCCGCATACTGCTCGAGGCGGAACGTCTGGCGGGAGACGTCGAAGGCCACGGCGATGTGCGTGGGCTGCTCGTCGCGCAGCATGTTGATCAGCATCGACGTGAAGCCGAAGACGGCGTTGGTCACCTGGCCCGTCGCCGTGGAGAAGTTGTCCGTGGGGAGCGCGAAGAACGCCCGGTAGGCGAGCGAGTGCCCGTCGAGGAGCAACAGCTTGGAGTCAGTCGAACCCGTCACGCCAGCGAGCCTAGTCCGGGGGTACGACAAAAACTCCGGCAGCCCTTTGGGGCGTTTTGTCCGTTTCACCCGACCGGTGAGGCTTGTCCGGCAGTCGTCCGTTCGCCGTCCGCGAAAACCCGCGACAAAGCGATTCACGTTGCGGTTGCGAACAGGAAGATTACGACTGCGCAACTTCCTTGGGCGTGTTGGCCCGAAGGCCTAGTGCCACGCGGGCACTGTCATTAGGTTGTGCCTTCATCAGCGTCTTGGCAACTAGGCGCAACCACGCCTACCGCGCTGTTAAAAAGGAGACAGGTGATGATCCGCCCCAATCTCGGATGGCGCTCCGTTGCCGTGCTGAGTGCCGCGTGCCTGGCGCTCGGTGCCTGCGGCGATGACAAGTCCGACACTCCCTCGACGGGCGCCACCAGCGGCGGCGCCGCGGCGGCCGGCGACGGCGTTCTCAAGATCGGCACGATCCTGCCGCAGACCGGCTCGCTGGCCTTCCTCGGCCCCCCGGAGTTCGCCGGCGTCGACGTGGCCATCAAGGAGATCAACGACAACGGCGGCGTGCTCGGCAAGCCCGTGACGATCCAGCACATGGACTCGGGCGACACCTCCACGGACATCGCCACCCAGTCCGTCAACAAGCTGCTCACCGACAAGACCGACGTCATCATCGGCGCGGCCTCGTCGTCCGTCTCGCTCTCCGTCATCGACAAGATCACGGGCGCGGGCGTCGTGGAGATCTCGCCGGCGAACACGTCGACGGCGTTCACCACGTACAACGACCACGGCCTGTACTTCCGTACCGCTCCCCCGGACACCCTGCAGGGCCGCGTGCTCGGCGACCTGATCGTCCAGGACGGCAACGCGAACGTCGGCATGCTCGTCCTCAACGACTCCTACGGCACCGGCCTCGCCGAGAACGCCAAGAAGGAGATCGAGAGCGGCGGCGGCAAGGTCGTGGCCTCGGTGACCTACGACCCGAAGGCCGCGGACTTCAGCGGTGAGGTCGGCCAGATCAAGGCGGCCAACCCCGACGCGATCGCCATCATCGGCTTCGACGAGACCAAGAAGATCGTCCCGAAGCTGGTCGAGGCGGGCCTGAAGAACAAGAAGTGGTACTTCGTGGACGGCAACATCGCCGACTACTCGAAGGACTTCCCGGCCGGCACCCTGACCGGCTACAAGGGCACCCAGCCCGGCGCCGAGACCAAGGCCGACTTCAAGCAGCGGCTGCTCGCGGCGAACAAGGACCTGAAGGACTTCAACTACGCCGTCGAGTCCTACGACGCCACCATCCTCTCGGCCCTGGCCGCCGAGGAGGCCGGCAGCGACAACCCGGCCGAGATCGCCAAGCACCTGACCACCGTCTCCAAGGGCGGCGAGAAGTGCACCGGCTACAAGCAGTGCCTGGACCTGATCAAGGCCAAGAAGGACATCGACTACGACGGCCTCTCCGGCCCGATCTCCTTCAACGACGCCGGTGACCCGGCCGAGGCCACCATCGGTGTCTACACCTACGGCCCGGACAACAAGCTCCTCCCGGACGTGAAGTACCAGGCCGGCAAGATCTGAGCCTGACGGCCTAGAGGAGGCCCCCGCCGCACACCGCGGCGGGGGCCTTTTCGCGCGCCTGGACCGGGGGCCGTTCCGACCTCGGAACGAGAAAGTTCCGCCTACGGAACAATAAGCCGCTAATAAACCTGGGAATACCGCAAGCCAGGAGTTGTAAAACGCTTGTAAAAGGACGAAGAAATCCCCCGCCGCCCAGGAGGGCGACGGGGGATTGCAATAAGCGGCTCAGGCGCGGGCAAGCGTCCCGAGGTACAACTCGATGACCCGCGGGTCGTTGATGAGTCCCTCGCCCGAGGCCGTGTAGGCGTTGCGCCCCTGGTCCAGCACGTACCCGCGGTCGCAGATCTGCAGGCACCGCCGCGCGTTCTGCTCAACCATCACGACCGTCACGCCGGTCGAGTTGATCTGCTTGGTCCGGAAGAACACCTCGTCCTGCAGCGCCGGCGAGAGGCCCGCCGACGGCTCGTCCAGCAGCAGGACCGTCGGCTCCATCATGAGCGCCCGGGCCATCGCCACCATCTGCCGCTCGCCGCCCGACATGAGACCGGCCCGCTGCTTGCGCCGCTCGGCCAGGGTCGGGAAGAGCTGGGTGACGAAGTCGAAGCGCTCCTTGAACCGCTTGGGCCGCAGGAACGTGCCCATCTGCAGGTTCTCCTCGATGGTCAGCGCCGCGAAGACGTTGTTCGTCTGCGGCACGAACCCGATGCCCCGCTCGACCAGGCCGTGCGCCTTCATGTTGGTGATCTTCTCGCCCCGCAGCGTGACCTCGCCGGAGCGGATGTTGACCAGACCGAACATGGCCTTGAGCAGCGTCGACTTGCCGGCGCCGTTCGGGCCGATGATGCCCACCAGCTCGCCGTCGTGCACGTAGAGGTCGGCGCCGTTGAGGATGTTCACGCCCGGCAGGTAGCCGGCCGTGACGTCGTCCGCGCGCAGTACCGCACCGTCGGCTTTTTCGAGGTGCTCGGTCCGGTCGATGATCTCGTTGTTGACCGGAGAAGCTTCGTCGGGAAGCTCAGGGGTGACGGTCATGGCCGATCCTTTCCATCCTCGCGCTCGAGCTCGTCGACGGCCGGGATGAGCGCCACGTCGTCGCCCGAGGCGAGCTCGCCGGCGTCGACCTCCTCGCCGCCGACGGTCTTGACCGCCCCGTCGTGGTGCGCGCCCAGGTAGGCGTCGATCACGCGCGGGTCGGCCATGACCTTGTCCGGGGTGCCCTCGGCGATCACGCCGCCCTGCCCCATGACGATGATCCAGTCGCTGATGTCGTGGACCATGTCCATGTCGTGCTCGACGAACAGCACGGTCATGCCGTCCTCGCGCAGCTGCTTGACGTGACCGAGCAGCGACTGCGTCAGGGCCGGGTTCACGCCGGCCATCGGCTCGTCGAGCATGACCATGTCGGGCTGGACCATGAGCGCCCGCGCCATCTCCAGCAGCTTGCGCTGGCCGCCGGAGAGGCTGCCGGCGAAGTCGTCCCTCTTGGCGATGAGCTTGAAGCGGGTCAGCAGATCCTCCGCGCGCGCGGTGATCTCGGCCTCCTGCTGCTTGTACAGGCTCGGGATCAGGGCGCTCCAGAAGCTCTCGCCCTTCTGCCCGGTGGCGCCCAGCCGCATGTTGTCGATGACCTTGAGCTTCGACAGGGCCTTGGTGAGCTGGAAGGTGCGGACCATGCCCTGCCGGGCGACCTTGTGTGCGGGTACCCCGGAAAGGCTCTTGCCGTTGAACGTCCACGAACCCTCGTCCGGCACGTCGAAGCCGGTGAGGAGGTTGAAGAACGTGGTCTTGCCGGCCCCGTTGGGCCCGATGAGGGCCGTGATCGAGCCGCGCTGGATCTCCACGTGCTTGACGTCGACCGCGGTGAGGCCGCCGAAGCGGCGCACCACGTTGTCGGCGATCAGGATCGGGTCGGGCTTGGGTACGCCCGGCTCGCAGTCGACGCCGGCCAGGGCCGCCGTCGCGCGCTCCTTGGCCGTGCCGGTGGCCTGGATGGGCTCAGCGGACATCGAGCATGACCTCCCTCTTGTCGCCGAAGATGCCCTGCGGGCGGTAGATCAGCATCAGGATCAGGCCGATGCCGACCAGGATGTACCGCACCGAGCCGGCCTGGTTGGTGCTGATCAGCCAGGACGGGATGTCCTTGTTGTTGATCGCCTCGGACAGCGTCGAGTCGACGAAGACCAGCAGCACCCAGAAGATCGCGGCGCCGATGACCGGGCCGAAGACCCGGGCCGCACCGCCGAGGATGACGATGGTGTACGCGAAGAACGTGAACTCCGTGCCCCACGTGTCGGGCTGCACCGCGGCGCGGTCGAGGGAGAACACGAAGCCGCCGAGGCAGCCGATGACGCCGCCCAGGACGAGCGACTGCATCTTGTACGAGAAGACGTTCTTGCCGAGGCTGCGCACGGCGTCCTCGTCCTCGCGGATGGCCTTGAGCACGCGGCCCCAGGGGCTCTTCATGAGCAGCCACACGACGAGGCAGGACAGCGCCACCAGGGTCCAGCCGACGAGCAGGACCCACAGCTCACGGTCGGTGAACGTGATCAGGTCGGCGATGTTGAGACCCTTGCTGCCCTGGAACGGGCTCAGGTCGTAGAAGTCCTGCGAGAAGCCCTGCAGGCCGTCCGAGGCGCCGGTCCACTTGCGCAGGTCGGTCGCGCGGTAGATGAGCCGGATGATCTCGGCCGCGGCGATCGTGACGATGGCCAGATAGTCCGCGCGCAGGCGCAGCGTCGGGATACCGAGCAGCAGCGCCAGGATGATCGAGGCGGCCAGGCCGATCGCCACGCCGAGGAAGAACGGCAGGCCGAACGTGGAGACCGTGATCGCGATGCCGTACGCGCCCACGCCCAGGAACGCCGACTGCCCGAAGTTGAGCAGGCCAGTGTAGCCGAAGTGGACGTTGAGGCCGATCGCCGCGAGCGCGTAAGCAATAGTGGTGGACCCGATGATCGCTTCCAGCGAGACGCTGAAGATGGAGTGCCAGTTCATCGTGTCCCCCTCAGCCGATCCGCGTCCGGCGGCCCAGGATGCCCTGAGGCCGGAAGAGCAGGATCACGATCAGTACGCCCAGCGCGCCCACGGTCTTGAGCTCCGACGGGATGAACAGCGTCGACAGCTGCACGAACAGGCCGATCACGAGGCTGCCGACGAGGGCGCCCCAGGCGGTGCCGAAGCCGCCCAGCGTGACCGCCGCGAAGACCAGCAGCAGGATCTGGAAGCCCATCTGGTAGCCGACGTTCTGGTAGGCGCCCAGGATCACGCCGGCGAGCGCGGCCAGGCCGCCGCCCATCGTCCAGACCAGCCGGATGATGCGGTCCACGTTGATGCCGGAGGCCGCGGCCAGGGCCGGGTTGTCGGCGACCGCGCGGGTCGCCTTGCCCAGCCGGGTGCCCAGCAGCGCCCAGGAGACGCCGACGATGGCCAGGATGGCGATCACGTCGCAGACGAGGTTCTTCGGCGCGATGGTGAACGGGCCGTAGTGCTCGCCGGGCTGCGCGTTGTACTCGGAGAAGGCGCGGGTCTCGCCGCCGAAGAAGTACAGGAAGATGTACCGCACCGCGAGCGACAGGCCGATCGAGATGATCATCGTGGTCACCATGTTGGTGCGCCGCCTGCGCAGCCAGCCCCAGAACGCGCGGTCCTGCGTGTAGCCGACGAGGCCGCCGATGATGACGGCGATCAGGCCGGACAGGATCAGCGGGAGGCCGATGGTCACGTTGAACAGGAACGTGATCAGCGCGCCGAAGGTCACCAGCTCGCCGTGGGCGAAGTTGGTCAGCCCGGTGGTGCCGAAGATCAGCGAGACGCCGAGCGCGGCCAGGGCGATGATGAGCGCGAAGTGGATTCCGGTGTACAGCAGGTCGGCGTACCGGTCGAAGCTCGACGGCGCCGCCGGGGCATTGGGTTGGTTCTGCCCGCCCGCGGCGCCCGCTCCACCGAGCGGGAACAGCACGTTGCGGGCCTGCCCGTCGGCCACCTGGGGCGTCAGGCTGGGGCGGTTGTTGGTCACGGTGACGCCCGACGGCAGGGAGCTCTGATCGAGGTCGACCCGGTAGGTGCCGGGGCCCGGGACCGGGATACTCCACTTGCCCTGAGCGTCTGAGGTCGCTTCGCCTACGGGCGCGCCGTCCTGGGTGAACGCCTTGATCTTGATCCCGGCGACGGGGGCGTCGCCGTTCTTCAGCGTTCCCTGCAGTGCCTCGCCCTCGGCCCAGGCGCTTGTGGCGCCCACGCCGAAGGAGAGCATCACGCAGGCCAGGAAGGCCGTGAGCATGATCACGGCTCTACGCAATGGTGCTCCTCGAATCAACGGTTACCGGCTGTGATCCCGAGCCTCGGGACTGGCGGATCATAGCCCGGCCCGAAAGCCATTTGCGGGCCGTTACCAAGCCGTTATTCGATGTCGAGCAAGCTGCCGCGATACACGCCGTGCGCAGGTAAAAGGTCAGGACTCAGCCGTTACGGCGCTGTTTCCGCCGGCCGTCTCGGCAATGATCCGATCGGCCACTTCCCGCATCGTCATACGATGGTCCATCGCGGTGCGCTGAATCCATTTGAAGGCCTGCGGCTCGTTCATGCCGTACGTCGCCATGAGCTGTCCCTTGGCCCGCTCGACGACCTTGCGGGTCTCGAGCCGGTCGGTCAGCGTGGCCACCTCGGACTCGAGCACCGACAGCTCCGCGTACCGCGACACGGCGATCTCCACCGCCGGCACGAGGTCGCTCTTCTGGAACGGCTTCACGAGGTACGCCATGGCGCCCGCCGCCCGCGCCCGCTCGACGAGGTCGCGCTGGCTGAACGCGGTCAGGATGACGACCGGCGCGATCCGGCCCCCGGCGATCTTCTCCGCCGCGGCCAGCCCGTCCATGATCGGCATCTTGATGTCCAGGATGACCAGGTCGGGCTTGAGCTCCTCGGCCAGCCGGACAGCCGTCTCGCCGTCGCCGGCCTCGCCGACGACGTCGTAGCCCTCCTCGACGAGCATCTCCCGCAGGTCGAGACGGATGAGCGCCTCATCTTCCGCGATGAGCACCCGACGGCTCTGTGCCTCGGCCACAAGCCTCTCCCGAATCCGATCCGAACGCGTCCGACGGCGGTTACCGTCGCGATCAGAGTAGTGGGTACCCTAGTGCGGCGTACTCGTCCCGGTATCCCAATCGGCAGAGGAACGGAGCTCAAACCTCCGACAGTGTGGGTTCGAATCCCACCCGGGGCACCAAATCGGCACACTTCTCCCAGGAGAACGTGACGCCGGACACGTCTGGGCCGGTGTAACCACCACGGCCACGCACAGCCCGATACGCCTCAATCCAGGCGCACCGGATCGGCCCCCTCGGTCAGCAGATCGAGCCCCGCACCCGTCACGACCTGGGCCGGTTGCCGGTCCCGGCCGGCCACCGCGGCCAGCTTCGCGATCGGCAGTGTGTCCGGCTCCACCGCCGCCGCGAAGACCACGTTGCCGAACCGCCGCCCGCGCAGCAGCTCCGGCCGCACGATCAGGGCCACGTCGCCGAAGGCCGTGCGCAGCGTCGCCCCCTGGGCCCGGGAGAAGGCCAGCGGGGCCAGGTCGGCCACGTTGAGGGCGTACACCCCGCCGGGCGCCAGCAGCCGCGCCACCGAGGCCACGAACACCACGTCCGAGACGCTCTCCGGCATCTGGGCCGCGTCGTAGACGTCGCCGATGATGAGGTCCCACGCGCCCGGCTCCAGGTCCGTCACGGTCGCGCGGGCGTCGCCGAAGCGCAGGTCGATGCCGGCGTCCGGGGGCAGCGGCAGGATCCGCTGGACGAACGCGGCGAGCTTGCGGTCCCGCTCGATCACCAGCTGGGTCGAGCCCGGCCGGGTCGCCGCCACGTACCGCGGCATCGTGAACGCGCCGCCGCCCAGGTGCAGCACGCGGATCGGCGCGCCTTCCGGGAACGCCTCGTCGACGATCGAGCCGAGCCTGCGGGTGTACTCGAAGTACAGGTGCGTCGGGTCCTGCACGTCCACGTAGGACTGCTGGACCTCCTCGACCAGCAGGGTCCACCCGCCCTTGCGGCGGGGGTCGCGCACCAGGCGGGCCGCGCCGTAGTCCCCGTTCTCGGCGATCCCGTCGATGATCTCCCGCCAGCTTCCCATTGGGGCACAACGCTACCCGAACCGGCGAAACCCTCAGCTGACGGCACCTCGGGCCGAATCGCAGGACATGGAGGGCGCCACCACCATCATCCGCTCGGTCGACGACGTCGTCGACGCCCGCGCGGTCACCACCGTCTTCCAGCCCATCGTCCGGCTCGACTCCTGGAACCACCGGCGGCACGAGACCGTCGGCTACGAGGCGCTGACCCGCGGCCCGGCCGGCACGCCGTGGGAGGAGCCGGTGCCGCTGTTCGAGGCGGCCGCCGGGCGCGGACGGCTGGCCGAGCTCGACTGGGTCTGCCGGGCCACCGCGTACCGGGCGGCGCTGGACGCCGGGCTGCCGTTCGGGCTGACGCTGTTCGTCAACGCCGAGCCCGCCGCGCTCGGGGTGCCGTGCCCGCCGGACCTGGCCCCGACCATCCTCGACGCCCAGCTGCGGCTGCGGGTCGTGGTCGAGATGACCGAGCGGGCCATCGGCGCCGACCCCTCGGCCCTGCTGACCGCGGCCGAGAGCTGCCGCGCGGCCGGGTGGGGCGTGGCCCTCGACGACGTCGGCGCCGAGCCGGCGTCGCTGTCGGTGATGCCGTTCGTCCACCCCGACGTCATCAAGCTCGACCGGCACCTGACCCAGCACCCCGCCGGCGGGTACGCGGCCCGCGTCGTCAACGCCGTCGTCGCCTACGCCGAGCGGGCCGGCGCGGCGCTGCTCGCCGAGGGCATCGAGACCCGCGAGCACCTCGACGCGGCGCTCGGCATGGGGGCCACGCTCGGGCAGGGCTGGCTGTTCGACCGGCCCGGGCCGCTGCCGCCCGACGTGCGCAGCCGGCACGGCTCGTCGACCGTGCCGTTCGTGGTCGGGCCCGCCCCTTCCGGCGGGCGCACGCCGTACGAGATCGTGGCCGCGCGCCGGCCCACCGCCGAGGCGACCAAGCGGATGCTGCTCCCGCTCAGCCACTATCTCGAGGCCAAGGCGCAGGACCCCACCGAGCCGCCGATGCTGCTGGCCTCGTTCCAGGACGCGCGCCACTTCACGCCCGCGACCGCCCGCCGGTACACCGCCCTCGCCCGCGACGCGGCTCTGGTCACGGTGCTGGCGACGGACCTGCCGGGCGCCCCGGTCGAAGGGGTGCGCGGGATCGCGCTGGCGAGCGACGACCCGCTGCGCGGCGAGTGGAACGTCATCGTGGTGGGGCCGCACTTCGCGGGCGCCCTGGTGGCCCGGGACCTGGCCGACACCGGGCCCGAGGAGCAGCGGCGGTTCACGTACGCGCTGACGTACGACCGGGACCTGGTCCTGGACGCGGCCCGTGCGCTGCTGCAGTGGATTGTGCCAACATAGGCGTTCATGAGGCGCATCGCGGCGGGGCTCGTCCTGGTGGCCGCGCTGGGCGCCTGCAGCTCCCCCAAACCGGCGCAAACACCCGGCTTCAAGCTCCGCGTGGAGCTGACCCAGGGCCGCGTGGACGAGGTCCGGCACACGGTGCAGATCTCCATGCACAACGACGGGCCGGCGAAGCTCGTCGTGCAACAGGTCGAGCTGAAGGCCCCCTCCTTCAAGGGGACAGAACCAGTCAAAGCCGACGCCTGGCTTCCACCGGGCGGGCTGCAGGTTGACGTGCCGGTCTCGTACGGCACCGGGATCTGCCAAGGCGACGACCTCAAGCCGCACGCCGCAGGCTCCAAAGTCAGCCTGCGGATCCTGACCGAGGACAACAAAACCCACAATGTGGACGTTCCCCTGGCCGATCCCAACCCGATGCTCGACAAGCTGCTCGGCATCGACTGCCAGCAGGCGTACCTCGACCGCCAGGCGACCCTCACCTTCGGCCCGTGGACGCACCTGCCCAGCGGCTGGGTCGACGGCACGGTGATCGTGAAGCGCACCGGCTTCAAGGGCACCATCGAGCTGCGCGAGTTCGTCGGCTCGATCCTGCTGGAGGTCCTGCCCACGCCGCTGCGGGAGCAGACCCCGAAGCCATACGGCGTGCTCCCGCCCGGCACCGACGAGCTGAAGATCCCGATCGTGGTCGACGGCGAGCGCTGCACCCCGCACGCCCTCGCCGAGATCAAGAAGCCGTACGTGTTCCCGGCGTGGGTCAGCCTGGACGGCGGCGAGCCCCTCTACACCGAGCTGAAGATCACCGACGCCGAGATCGCCGCGTTCAAGCCGGTCATCGATGCCTGCGCGGCCGGCCACACGCAAATGTAGGCCTCGGGTACGACAGAAGTTTTAAGGCAGCTTTAGCCCGGTTGCGACGATGTGACGCCTGGTGCCATGCTCCCAGCCATGTCCGAGGCCGGTCGGCGGGCCCGCGCCGCTCTCCCCGCGGTCGCCGTGCTGGTCCTCGCGACCGGGGCGACCCTGGGCCTGTCCACGCTGCTCGGCTTCGCGCCGCTGCCCCCGGCCTGGCGGCTCGCCCTGACCCTGGTCGTCGCGCTGCTGCTCGCGCTGGCCGCGGCCGACGAGGTGCGCGCCGCCCTGACCGGCTGGGAGGGCGCCGCGGCCGCCGAATGGGGCGCCCACCGCCGCCCACGGCGCAGCCTGGTCACCGGTGACATCACACAACCGCACAAAACCGAAAAACGACGCCCTTCCTGGGTACGGCTGAGCGCCTCCGTCGCCGTCGCGCTGGTCCTCGCCGCGCTGCTCTGGGTGCCGCGGGTGCCCGTGCACGACGTGGCGCTGAAGGCGACCTCGTTCCTGTTCGGGTACGCCGCCTTCGCCCTGCCCGTCCTGCCCCTCCTGCTCGCCTGGCCGCTCCCCCGCCTGCCCCGCGAGCCGTGGCCCTGGCGCATCCTGCTCGTCCCGGTCGCCGACCGGCGGCTGTGGCGGGGCGCCGAGCTGGCCAATCTCGGCACCGCCACGCTGCAGTTCGTGCGCGAGCGGGCTCTGACCCGGGCCACCGGCATCGTCGTGGCCGTCCTCGGGCTGCTGCACCTGGTGCGCGGCAACCCGGACATCATGGACGGCGGCGCCTCGCGGGCCGGCGGGCTGCTGGGCTTCCTCGTGGCCGAGCCCCTGGCCGCGGTACTGTCCCCCGCCGGCGCCATCGCGCTCCTCGGCGGGGTCCTCGGGGTGGCCGCGGCCGTCACGGCGGCATCGGTCGGGCGGGCCTGGGGCATCGTCACGGGGTACGCCACCCTCGCCGTCGCCGTCGTGCTGCCCCTCGGCGCGGTGGGGGCCGGGCACTGGTACGGCTTCGAGTACTACCTGCGCACCGAGAACGGCCACGTCGTCGTGGTGGCCGGGCTGTCCCCGACGCACCGGCAGGCGGTCCACGACACCAAGCTGTCGGTCGAGGGCCTCTCCCCGTCGCTGCGCCAGCTGTTCGCCGACGGGCTGCCGGTGGCCGACTACGCCGACGGCGACCGGATCGCGCAGGCCCTCGCCGCGCCCGCCACCGCCGCGGCCGACAGCTACGCCGGGGGCGAGTTCGACCTCAAGGCCGGCGAGTGCTTCGACTGGATCGGCGGCTCCTCCCAGCTGCGGTACGTCGCGCAGTGCAACGCCGCGCACGTCGGCGAGGTCACGTTCGTGGGGCACCTGCCCTTCACGGTCGATCCGGGCGCCAAGGCGGTGGACACCGCGACGCGGGCGATGTGCGAGCAGTCGTACGGCGACTATCTGGGCGTACCATTCGGGCAGTCGTTCCTGCCCTTGGAGAAGCCGCTCCTCCCGCCCGGGCTGGACGAGGCGTGGCGGGCCAAGCCGGTGATCGCGTGCTGGCTCGGCTCGGTCGGGCCGTGGCCGCTCAAGGGCACCAGGACGGTCGCCGCGCTGCAGCAGAAGGCGGCGTGGGGCCCGGCCGGCGGGTGCAAGATCGAGGTGCCGGACGCGCTGCGGATCACCGCCGAGCAGCCCAACGTGCGCTGCATCGCCCCCGGGCCGGAGCAGCGGCTCAGCGTGCCGGGCGCCGGGTTCAACATCGACCTGGAGTTCGCGGCGATCGGCAAGTCGGCCGGCGGGGCGCGCATCGGGGCCGGCTGCTACGACGGGGCGAACCTGGCCAACGGCTACAGCTTCGAGGTCACCGCGGACGGGATCATCGAGATCTACAAGCACGCCGGGGACCAGCACCCGAAGGTGGCCGCGTCGGCCAAGCCGAAGAACGCCGGGCCGCCCACGACCGCCTCGACGCCGCTGCAGGTGACCTGCAAGCCGACGGGCGACGGCGGGGTGGAGCTGACCGCCTACTCGACGGGCAACCGCAAGGCGACGTTCGTGGACAAGCAGAACCCCTTCACGTCGTTGAGCCCGCGGCTGGTGCTGGCCAATGCCGGTACCGGCGGGGTGGTCATGACAGCGATGATCTTCAGCGCGACGCGGCTGTAGATCTAGGCGGCGCTTGTCGCGGGCATGACCAGCAGGAGCTGGCCGCCCGGGCGGGTCGACATCCGCACCGGCAGCGCCATCATGCGCCCGGCGCGGATCAGCACGGCCGCCGTGTCGAGGTCGGCGACGCGCAGGCCCGGCGAGCCGCTGCGGGCCGGCCCGGAGACCATGAGCACCCCGCGCCACGCGGCCTCGGCCAGCTGCCGGGAGTGCCGGACCTGGCGGGTCGAGCGCGGCTCGGCCGGGACGCCGCAGAGGTCGGCGTAGCCCTGGGCCCAGGCGCGGTCGAGGAAGGCGGGGGTCTCCGGCTCGGCGAAGACCCGGAAGATCTCGTACCGGTGGCGGTTACCGGCGGTGAAGCGGTGCACACTCGCCGTACGGCCGGCCGCGTTCAACAGCTCGGCGAGGCGCTCGGCGGCGGCGCCCCGGTTGAACTCGGCCACCAGCCCGTCGCGAGAAGATCGTGCCCGGGTGCCCCCCAGCGCCCGGGCACGGCCTCCTCCTCCACACACCCCCGTACATCGCACCAGCACGGCCGCCTCGAACGCGGCGACGGTCGAGGCTCGGTAACGCTCGCCGCTCGACACGATGTCCACGCTGACACCGTGGCAAACGGCGGGCCACGCGCGGGAGAGGCAGGGCGGGTTCCTTGACGAACTCTTGAAGGTGAGCCTCCCGTACCATGGGCGCACGATGCGGGTGATGCTGGTGGAAGACGACGCACGGGTGGCGGCCGCCCTGGCCACGGCTCTGCGCCGGCGCGGCCACGAGGTGGTGCACTGCCCGACCGCCGGGTCCGCCCTCGACACGTTCGCGGGCGAGCCGTTCGACCTGATCCTGCTCGACCTCAATCTCCCCGACGGCGACGGCATCGACGTCTGCCGCACCCTGCGGCGCAAGGACGAGGGCGTGGCGATCATCGCCGTCACCGCCCGCGCCGAGGAGCGCGACCGGGTCATCGGCCTGCAGACCGGGGCCGACGACTACGTCGTGAAGCCGTACTCGATGGCCGAGCTCAACGCGCGCATCGAGGCCGTCCTGCGCCGGGCCGCCCGGGCCGCGCCGCCGCCCAGCGAGGTGCTCACCGCCGGCCCGGTCACCGTCGACGTGGCCGCCCGCCGGGTCGTCGCGGCCGGCCGGGACGTGGCCCTGACCCGCAAGGAGTTCGAGATCCTGGCCGTGCTGGCCCGCACGCCCGGCGTCGTGGTGTCCTACGACCGGCTGATCCTCGCCGTCTGGCAGACCAGCTTCGTGGGCCGGCACACCCTGGACGTCCACGTCGGCTCGCTGCGGGCCAAACTGGACGTGCCCGGGCTCGTGCAGACCGTCCGCGGCGTCGGGTACCGCCTCGCGCCATGAGGGTCCGGCTCGGCGCGGTCTACCTCGTCCTGCTGCTGCTGGTGCTGGCGGCCCTGGAGGTACCGCTGGCGATCTCCCTCGCCGGCCGCGACACCCAGCGCCTGGTCGCCGACCGGCTGGCCGACGCCACGCGCTTCGCCACCCTGGCCGAACCCGCCCTGCGCGACACCGACACCGCCGAGCTGGCGGCCGAGCTGACCCGCTACGACGACGTGTACGGGGTGGCCGCGGTCGTCGTCGACCAGGACGCCCACCAGGTCGTCGGCTCCCGCCCGGACCTGCGCCTGGCCGACGAGGCCGTGCTGCGCCAGGCCCGCCGCGCGCTGGAGGGCCGGGAGGCCAGCGAGGACGGCACCATCTGGCCGTGGCGGACCGAACCGCTCGTGGTCGCCGTCCCGGTCGGCCGCGGCGGCGAGGTGATCGGGGCGGTCGTGACCATCTCCCCGACCCGCAGCAACGCCAACGGCGTCGGCAGCGCCTGGGGCATCCTGGCCGGCGGCGGGCTCATCGTGCTCTTCGCCGGCATCGTCGCCGCCTGGTCCCTGGCGCGCTGGACGCTGCGCCCGGTCGCCGAGCTGGACGCGGCCGCGCACGAGCTGGCGGCGGGGGATCTCACGGTGCGGGTACCGGCCGCGGACGGCCCCCCGGAGCTGCGCCGCCTCGGCAGCGCCTTCAACGAGATGGCGGCCACCGTCGCCGACTCCCTGGAGCGGCAGCGCGCGTTCGTCTCGCACGCGAGCCACCAGCTGCGCAACCCGCTCACCGCGCTCCGGCTGCGCGTCGAGGACCTCGGCCTCGAGCTCACCGACCCGCAGGCGATCGAGGGCCACCGGCTCGCCGTGGAGGAGACCGAGCGCTTCGGCGAGGTCCTCGACAGCCTCCTCGCGCTGGCCCGCGCCGAGCGCGGCAAGTTCGACCTCACCGACTTCGACGCGGGCGAGACCGCCTGGGCCCGGGTGCTGGCCTGGCAGCCGGTGGCGGCGAAGAAGGACATCACGCTGCGGTACGTCCGCCCGGCCCGCCCCCTGCGCGCCCGCGCCGTGCGCAACGCGATCGACCAGGCGCTGGACGCCCTGATCGACAACGCGGTCAAGTTCTCGGGGCCAGGAACCACGGTGACGGTACGCCCCGGCGCCGACGACGACGGCGTGGCCCTCCACGTGATCGACAACGGCCCGGGCCTCACCGACCAGCAGCGCGAGCTGGCCATGGAACGCTTCTGGCGCGCCCCGGACGCCCAGAACGTCGACGGCAGCGGCCTGGGCCTGCCGATCGTCGCGGTCCTGGTCGACGCCTCGGGCGGCCGCTTCGACCTCCTCCCCAACGAGCCGTCGGGCCTGCACGCCCGCGTCTGGTTCCCGGCCTCGCTGTAGCGCAAGGTCCGTTTCCCGCCAGCGTCCATCCCGGGTGTACCGCCATGCTGGACCCATGGACCTGCCCGAGCGCTACGAGCGGGCGAGCGCCGGCTTCGCCGCCGTCCTGTGCGCCGTGCGGCCGGAGCAGTGGACCGCGCCGACCCCGTGCAGCGAATGGGACGTCCGCGCGCTGGTCAACCACATGGCCCGCGGGAACCTGAGCTACGTGGCGCTGCTGCGCGGCGGCACCGCGGCCGGCTTCGTGCGCCTGCGCGACGAGGACGCGCTCGGGAATGACCCGGTCGTCGCGTACCAAGAATCCGTCCGCGAGTGTGCGCAGGCCTTCCGCGCACCTGGCGCGCTCTGCCGGGTGCTCGACTACCCGCTCGGCCCGGCGCCCGCGGCCCAGTTGCTCGCTGTCCGGACCACCGACTCCCTCGTCCACACCTGGGACCTGGCCCGTGCGGCCGGCGGAGACGAGACCCTCGATCCCGACCTGGTGACGTGGGCCGCCGCGAGCCTGGAACGGACCTACGCCAACATGTCCGGCCTCGAAAACTTCTTCGCGCCACCGAAGACACCCGTCGGGGACGGGCAGGAGCGGCTGCTGCGGCGCTTCGGAAGGGAACCCTAGGCCTTCTGCGCGCGGTAGTACCGGATCGCGCCGGGGTGCAGCGGCAGCGGCGGGGTCGAGATGGCCGAGCGGATGTTGAGCCGCGCCGCCGCCTGGTGGGCCTTGGCCAGTTCGTCGCGCCCCTCGAACAGCAGCCGGGTCACGCCGTACGCCAGGGGCTCGCTCATCGACATGCGCACGACGAGGTAGTTGGCGATGCCGATCGCCACCGTGGCCGTGATGCCCGTGTACGTCGAGGCCGGCACCACCCGTTCCGCGTAGTAGTCGCCGTAGCGGGCGCGCAGCAGCTGGACCGACTCCTCCAGGGGGAGCAGCCGGATCGGGTACTCGCGGGCCAGGTCGGCGATGGCCGCGACCGGGAGGCCGCCGGAGAAGAAGAACGCCTCGATCGCGCCGTCGCGCAGGGCTTTCACCGAGTCGTCGAGGCCGAGCTGGACGCGGTCGATGGTGACCGCGGAGACCTCCAGGACGCGGTCGGCCGTCACCGCGGTGCCGGAGCCCACGCCGCCGACGGAGACCCGGCGGCCGTGCAGGTCGCGCAGGTGGGCGATGCCGCCGGCGGCCGCGACGACGACGTGGATGTGGTCGTCGTAGAGGCGGGCCAGGGCGGCGAGCTGCTTGCCCTCGCTGCCGGCGGCGATGTCGGCCTGGGTGAAGGCCACGTCGGCGGTACCGTCGAGCACGTTCTGCACGTTGATCTGCGAGGCGGCCGTGGTCAGGACGCTGGCGTGGACGTTCGGGAGGTACCGCTTGCACAGCTCGGCGATCGCGGTGCCGTAGCGGTAGTAGACGGCACCCGGGCTGCCGGTGGCGATGCGCAGGTCGCCGGTCGCCTCGGCGCCGTCCGACTCGCACGCGGCCAGCAGCGGCGCCGCGAACGGTACCGCCGCCAGCCCCAGCAGCGCCCGGCGTCTCACGCCGGGAGCCCCAGGAGCGGCCGGAGCGTGCGGATCGTCTCGGCCGCGCCCTTGTGGTGCAGGGTGAACATGCCCAGGGCCCGGGCGGGCTTGAGGTTGCCGGGCAGGTCGTCGACGTAGACGCAGTCGGCGGGCGGCAGGCCGACCGCCTCGGCGCCCAGCGCGTAGATCTCGGGGGCGGGCTTGCGCACGCCGACCTCGCCGGAGATGACGACGCCGTCGAAGAGCTCGGCGAGCAGGGCCCGGTCGTACCGGTCCACGCCCCACGAGTTCGAGATGAGCCCGGTGCGGATGCCGGCGGCGCGCGCGGCCCGCACGAAGTCGAGCATCGCCACGTCGTCGCCGGCCTCGCCCATGAGCCGCGGGACGAGGCCCTCGGCGGCGATGCCCGGGCCGAGCAGGGCCGCGAACCCGGCCTCGAACCCGGCCTCGGGCAGGGTGCCGTCCTCCAGGCCGGCCAGCAGCTCCCGGGCCCGGGGATCGGTGCGGAACAGCTCCCGGACGGTCCCGGGCGGCAGCCCCTCCCGCGCGCAGAACGCGTCGAAGGACGCGAACACGTCGGTGGTGAGCACGCCGCCCCAGTCCACCAGCAGACCCCTGTGCGTCATGCCCCGAGGGTAGTCACCCCTTGGCCGTCTCGGCGGCCAGGGCGAGGGCCACCTCGCGGTGCGACTCCTGCTTGCGCTGCCGGTGGGCCGAGGTGCCGCGGGCGCGCAGGGCGGCCAGCAGGTCCAGCGCGGTGTCCCACTCGTCGCGGGCCTCCAGCGCCGGGCGGACGTGGTGCATGAGCGCGTCGATGCGCACGCCGGCCGGGACCGCGCTGCGCGTCGACGGGTCCACGAGGTGCCCGCCGAGCCCGGACCGGGCGGCCCGCCAGGTGGCCGCGCGCAGCAGCACCTGGGGCGCCTCGGGCAGCGGCCGGCCCGCCGCGTCCTCCTCGGCCGCGATCGTGACCAGGCCGCGGGCCAGCGAGGCGAGCAGGATCACGTCGTCGAGGTCGGGGCAGGAGTCGGCCACCCGGACCTCGACGGTCGGGTAGCGGGCCGAGGGGCGGGCGTCGAAGTACACCATCCCGGCGTCGCTGATCACGCCGCTCTCCACGAGCGTCTCCACCACCCGGTCGTACTGCGCGGCCGAGTCCAGGTCCGGCGGCGGCCCGACGGTGGGCCAGCGCGAGGTGACGATGGTGCGGTAGGACGCGTAGCCGGTGTCCTGGCCGGCGAAGTACGGCGAGGACACGCTCAGCGCCAGCAGCGTCGGCAGCCACTCCCGGATCCGCCGGGTGATCCGCACGGCCAGGTCCTTGTCGGGCACCCCGACCTGCACCTGGCACGCGGCGACCTGCTGCTCGTCGACGAGCTGGCGATACTCCTGGGCCATCCGCTCGTACCGCTCGTTCGGGTACACCCGGCTGGGCGTGCTCCCGGAACCGGGCACGGTCCCGGCCGCGACGATGGCCAGCCCGTGGTGCCCGGCCGCGTCGACCAGCGAGCGGCGCTTCTCCAGCAGGTCGGCCCGCAGCGCGGTCAGGTCCGTCTGCACCGCGCTCGCGGTCTCCACCATCGAGCGGTGCAGCTCCGGCTCGGCGTCGGCGCGGCGCAGGACCCGGCGGGCGGCCGGCTCCAGGTTGCCGGTGTCGCCGTTGACGACGTGGAACTCCTCCTCCACGCCGATGGTGTCTCCGACACCGACCCCGGTGGTGTCCCCGTCGCTCACCACCGCTCGTGCACCGACTTCCGCACCAGCTCGTCGTAGACCTCGGCCACCGCGGCGTGGGTCTGCTCCGGCAGCGGCGCGAGCGCGGCCGCCTCGGCGTTGCCGCGGGCCTGCGCGCCGTTGCGGGCGCCGGGGATGACGACGGAGACGGCCGGGTGGTCGATGATCCAGCGCAGCGCGAACTGGCTCATCGTGGCGCCCGCGGGCTTGAGCGCGGCGAGCCGGCGCACCGCGGCGAGGCCGGTGCCGTAGTCGACGCCGGAGAACGTCTCGCCCTGGTCGAACGCCTCGCCGTGCCGGTTGTAGGTCCGGTGGTCGTCGGCGCCGAAGGTGGTGTGCTCGTCGTACCGCCCCGAGAGCAGCCCGCTGGCCAGCGGGACCCGGGCGATGATGCCGACCCCGGCCTTCTCGGCCGCCGGCAGCACCTCGTCGAGCGGCTTGAGCCGCAGCATGTTGAAGATGATCTGCACGCTGGCCACGTTGGGCCGGGCGATCGCGGCGAGGGCCTCGGCGGCGGTTTCGACGCTCACGCCGTACGAGCGGAACCGTCCTTCCTCGACCATCTCGTCGAGGGAGTCGAAGACGGCGTCGGAGTGGTAGACGGGGGTCGGCGGGCAGTGCAGCTGGACCAGGTCGAGGGTGTCGACGCCGAGGTTCTCCCGCGAGCGGTCGTTCCAGGCGCGGAAGTTGCCGGGGTTGTAGTTGGCCGGCTCCTGCGGCACCCGCCGGCCCATCTTGGTGGCCACGGTGACCGTGCGGCCCGCGGGCAGCGAGCGGACGAACTGCCCGACGATGCGCTCGCTGCGCCCGTCGCCGTAGACGTCGGCGGTGTCGATGAAGGTGACGCCGGCCTCGTGCGCGGCGGCCAGGGTCGCGAGCGCGTCGTCCTCGTCGACCTGGCCCCAGTCGGCGCCGAGCTGCCACGCGCCGAGTCCGACCACGCCGACGGGGACGCCGGTGCGCCCCAAAGTCCTCTCCTGCATGAGGAACAGCCTAAGGCGCACCGGATCAAGCCGCCCTACGGGAACACGGGAGTCCCCTCGCGAACCAGCCTCCAGTTGAGGCTGAAGAAGTCCGCGGGGTCGATCGCGCCCTTGGCCTGGGCCCAGTCGATGAGCAGCTGGCGGATCTCCTGCTGCGCGTTGTACACCTGCGTCTTGACGATCCCGGGGAAGTTCCCGCCGCCGGAGCGCCGGTAGTTGTTCACCGCGACGACGAACTGCTCGGCGGCGCCGACCGGGGTGTCGGTGCCGGGGTGCACGAGCCGCGTGATGCGCTGCCCGACCGGCTTCGAGATGTCGATGTCGTACTCCACGCCGGACATCGTGTCGTAGTTGTAGTCCGGCACGGCGGGGTCGGAGATGCTCGCCGGGTCGGCGGGCGCGCCCGGGGCGAGGGTGACGAAGTACTTCGCCGAGTACTCCAGGTAGGCGCGCACCTCGGCCCCGCTGAGCACGACCGCCTCGAGGGTGTTGTCGTAGATGTACAGGCCGGCGACGTCCTTGATCTTCACCTGGCCGGCCGGGAACAGCGCGGTCCGCGAGAACGGCGCGGCGATCGACAGCACCGGCAGCGCCGCGTACTGCCCACCGGCCAGGGCCGCGGCCACGGTGTCGGTCTGGACCTTGTTGATGTAGTCCAGGATCGGCGTGTCCCTGTACCGCGACTCGGCCGCCGACAGCTCCTGGGTCGACGTCGCCACCGCCTGGTTGACGTAGGCGACGGTCGTGTTGTGCTGCTCCTTCACCGCCGCCAGGACGACCGGGTCGGCCGCGTACGCGTTGGTGTTGATCGTGGTCGCCGCCTTGGTGGTGATCTGCCAGCAGCCCCGCTCGCGGGTGAGCGTGAAGTCCATCCGGGTGACCCGCTGGCCCCACTTCGACGGCTCCGACAGCAGCACCTGCGCGCCGGTGGCGGTGTTGGTGACGAACCGCTGCGGGATGTCGTTGTGGGCATGGCCGAACAGGATCGCGTCAATGCCCGGCACCTGCGCCGCGATCAGCGCCGACGGGTTCTCGTTGGGCAGTTCGGGGCCGTAGCTGGAGGTGCCGCTGTCGCCGCCGTGGGCGCTGATCAGCACGATGTCGGCCCCGCGGCGGCGCATCTCCGGCACGTACTTCGCGGCCGTCGCGACCATGTCCTCGAAGCGCAGCTTGCCCTCGACGTTGGCCCGGTCCCAGATGGCCACGCCGGGGTTGGTCAGGCCGAGGATGCCGACGCGCAGGTTCGGCGCGCCGCGGCCCAGGTCGACCTTCTTGATGACGTACGGCGTGAACGCCGGTCGCCCGCTCCTGGCGTTCACCGCGTTCGCGGCCAGGGCCGGGAAGCCGAGCTGGCGGATCCACAGGTCGAGCAGCGGCAGGCCGTAGTTGAACTCGTGGTTGCCCAGGGTCACCGCGTCGTACCGGATGACGTTCATCGCCCGGGCCATCGGGTGCCGCTCGTGGGTGGTGGTGATCGGCTCCTGCTTGGCGTAGTACGTCGCGAGCGGGGTGCCCTGGATGGTGTCGCCGGCGTCGAGCACGAGCGTCGCCTTGCCGCGGCGCTCGGCCCGGATGCCGTTGACGACGGTCGCCACCTTGGCCAGACCGACATCGTTGTGGGCGCTGTCGTCGTACTCCGCGTCGCGGTAGTAGTCCCAGTTGTAGACGTTCCCGTGGGTGTCGGAGGTGCCCAGCAGGGTCAGGTCCCAGGTCTTCGGCTGGTTCGGGTGCGCCTGCGCCGCCGAGCCGGCGACGAACGGCGCCGCCGCCGCGGCCGCCGCGGCCGCGAGGACCCCGCGCCGGGTGAGGTTGGTCATGTCACGCCTTCCATGGTGGTCGGTCCGCCTCGTGGGCGTCCCGAGCACCATAGTCCCCGATCAATGACCGGATGCCGGACAGATAGACCTCCTTGTCGACCCGCCCGGCCAGCACGCGTTGGATGACGTAGCCCTGGACGAGCCCGACCATGGCGGCGGCCACCGAGACCGGGTCGGTCTCCGGCGCGAGCATCCCGGCGTCGCGCACGCGCGTGACGAGGGCGGTGGCGCGGTCGCGGATGCTGCCGTAGATGTGCCCGACGAGGTCGGCGAACGCGGGGTCGTAGGCGGCCTCGCCCCAGACCTGCACCGCGATGCGGACCGGCCCGTCCGCCTCCAGGTTGCGGTCGACCTGGCCGATCAGCTGCTCGAACACCTCGGCCATGGCCGGCGGCGGCTCCTGCGCGAGCAGCTGCTCCAGGGTGGTGAGGATGCTGCCGACTTTTTCCTCGGCGATCGCGTGGATGAGTTCGGCCTTACTGTTGAAGTACCGGTAGAACGCCCCGACGCTGAGCCCGGCCTCCTTGATCACGTCCTGCATCGACGTCTGGTGGAACCCGTTGCGCAGGAAGCAGCGGGCGGCGGCCGCGAGGATCTGCTCGCGGCGGGCGGCGAGGTGGGCTTCCGAGACGCGGGGCATGCTCCGATAATAAAGCGAACGCTCGCTTTTTAAAACGCCTCGAACTTGCGCTCCAGCCCGTCCACGAGCGCGTTCAGGCCGAGCTCGAAGGCGCCGTCGTCGACCTCGGCGTGCCGCCCGGCCAGCCGGTGGGCGTCGCGCAGGTGCGGATAGTCGGCCGCGTACAGCGACGGGTCGTCCACGAACCCGAGCGCGAACGAGCCCAGGGCGGAGCCGGCCACGAAGTACCGCATGGCCGCCCCGATCCGGGTCGCCTGGGCCGGCGGCCAGCCCGCGTCGACCAGCGCCCCGTAGACCGCGTCGGCCAGCCGCAGCGACGCCGGGCGCCGGGCCGGGCCGCGGGCCAGGAACGGCACGACGTTCGGGTGCGCGCGGAACGCCGCCCGGTAGGCGCGGGCCCAGGACCGCAGCGCGGCCGGCCACGGGTCGCGGCCGAGCATCGACAGGTCGACACCAGCCACGATGGCGTCGCCGATCGCGTCGACGATCTCCTCCTTGGTGGAGAAGTGGTTGTACAGCGACGGCGCCTGCACGCCCAGCTCGCGGGCCAGGCGCCGGGTCGACAGGGCGTCGAGCCCCTCCGCGTCCACGATCGCGGTGGCGACCTCGACGATGCGGTCGCGGTTCAGCAGTGGCGTTCGGGGACGGACCATGAGTACGATCCTAGAAACTAACAGCGTTAGTTAAGGAATCAGGTATGGATCTGACCCTCAGCGACGAGCAGCTGGCCGTCCGGCGCATGGCCGCCGAGTTCACGGATCGCGAGATCGCGCCGCACGCGGCCGCCTGGGACCGGGCCGAGCAGGTCGACCTCCAGATCGTCAAGAAGATGGCCGGCCTGGGGATGTTCGGCATCACGATCCCCGAGGAGTACGGCGGCAGCGGCGGCGACCACCTGACCTACTGCCTGCTGCTGGAGGAGCTCGGCCGCGGCGACTCCTCGGTGCGCGGCATCGTCTCGGTCTCCCTCGGCCTGGTCGCCAAGACCATCAACACCTATGGCACCGAGGCGCAGAAGACCGAGTGGCTCCCCCGGCTGTGCTCGGGCGCCGACCTGGCCTGCTTCGCGCTGACCGAGCCCGACACCGGCTCCGACGCGGGCAACCTGGCCACCCGGGCCACCCCGGTGGACGGCGGCTGGCGGCTCGACGGGGCCAAGATGTTCATCACCAACGGCACCTGGGCCACGGTCGCCCTGGTCTTCGCGCGCACCGGCGGCCCCGGCCCCAAGGGCGTCTCGGCGTTCCTGGTCCCGCTGCCGGCCGAGGGCCTGCAGGTCACCGAGATCCACGGCAAGCTCGGCCTGCGCGGCCAGGCCACCGCGATGCTGAGCTTCGACGACGTCTTCGTCGGCCAGGACGCCATGCTGGGCGCCGAGGGCGAGGGCTTCAAGATCGCCATGGCCGCGCTGGCCAAGGGGCGGATGTCGCTCGCCGCCGGCTGCGTCGGGATCATCCAGGGCTGCCTGGACGCGGCGACCGGCTACGCGACCCAGCGCGAGCAGTTCGGCAGGAAGATCGCGGGCTTCCAGCTCGTGCAGCAGCTGCTGGCCGACATCTCGGTCGAGGCGGACGCGGCCCGGCTGCTGGTCTGGCGGGTCGCCGACCTGATCGACCGCGGGCAGCCGTTCGCGACCGAGTCCTCCACCGCGAAGCTCTTCGCCAGCGAGGCCGCGGTCCGCGCGGCCAACGCCGCGCTGCAGGTCTTCGGCGGCTACGGATACATCGACGAATACCCCGTTGGGAAGTACCTGCGCGACGCTCGGGTCACTACCGTGTACGAGGGCACCAGCCAGATCCAGAAGCTCATCATCGGCCGCGCTCTCACCGGTGTGAGCGCGTTCGCGTAAGGGGACGGAACTCGTGATCGACGTCGTCAATCCCGCCACCGAACAGGTCATCGGCTCGGTCGCGCCCGGCTCTCCCGACACCGTGTCGGGCGCCGTCGCGGCCGCCCGGGCCGCCCAGCCCGCCTGGGCCGCCCTCCCCCGCGCCGAGCGGGCCGACCATCTCCAGGCCCTGCTGCACGCCCTGACCGGCGCCGCGGCCGAGCTGGCCGAGCTGATCAGCGCCGAGATGGGCGCGCCGCTGCCGATCGCCCGCAAGGTCCAGGTCGGGCTGCCGCTGGCCACCCTCGGCTCGATGATCAGCCTGCTGAACAAGGCCGAGGAGCCCGAGCGGATCGGCAATTCCGAGGTGTACCGCGAACCGCTCGGCGTCGTCGGCGCGATCACGCCCTGGAACTATCCGCTGCACCAGACGATGGCCAAGGTCGCACCCGCGCTGGCGGCCGGCAACACCGTGGTGCACAAGCCGAGCGAGGTCGCCCCGCTCTCGGCCAACCGCCTCGCCGAGCTCGTGCGCGCGGCGGGCATCCCGGACGGCGTGTACAACGTGGTCCACGGCTACGGCGACCCGACGGGCGCGGCCCTGGCCGGGCACCCGGGCATCGACCTGATCTCGTTCACCGGCTCCACCGCGGCCGGCCGCGCGGTCGCCGCGCTCGCCGCCGCCAACGTGACCCGGGTGGCGCTGGAGCTCGGCGGCAAGTCGGCCAACGTGATCCTGCCCGACGCCGATCTCGCCGCCGCGGTGAAGGTCGGCCTCGGCAACTGCTACCTCAACTCCGGCCAGACCTGCACGGCGTGGACCCGGATGCTCGTGCCCGACAGCTTGTACGACGAGGCGGTCGAGCTCGCGGTGGCGGCCGCGGCCAAGTACACCGTCGGCGACCCGTCCGACCCGGCCACCCGCCTGGGCCCGCTCGCCTCGGCCGCCCAGCGCGACCGGGTGCTCGGCTACATCGAGCGAGGCAAGCACGACGGCGCGACCGTGGCCTTCGGCGGCGGCGAGGTGCCGTCGGTCGGCTACTACGTGGCACCCGTGGTCTTCGCCGACGTCGACCCCGGATCGGCCATCGCCCAGGAGGAGATCTTCGGGCCGGTGCTCTCCATCATCCGGTACCGCGACGAGGACGACGCCGTGCGCATCGCCAACGGCACCAGGTACGGCCTCGCCGGCGCCGTCTGGTCGGCCGACCGGGACCGGGCCGTGGCGTTCGCGCGGCGGATGCGCACCGGCCAGGTCGACATCAACGGCGGCGCCTTCAACCCGCAGGCCCCGTTCGGCGGCATCGGCCACTCGGGCTACGGGCGGGAGCTCGGGGTGCACGGGTACGAGGAGTTCACGGCCGTGAAGTCGGTGCAGCTGTGACCCTCGCCGCCGTCATGCGCGCGCTCGACGGCCCGCTCGCCGTCGAGGAGATCGAGCTCAACCCGACCGGCCCGGGCCAGGTGCGGGTGCGCCTGGCCGCGGCCGGGGTCTGCCACTCGGACCTGTCGCTGGCCAACGGCACGCTGCGCCAGCCGCTGCCCGCCGTGCTGGGCCACGAGGGCGCCGGCGTCGTCGTGGAGGTCGGCGCTGGGGTCACCGGCATCGCGCCCGGCGACCACGTGGTGCTGAACTGGTCGCCGCCGTGCCGGTCCTGCTGGTACTGCGAGCACGGCGAGCCCTACCTGTGCCTGCACGGCGACGACGCGGCCCGGGTCCCGTTCGCCACCAGCGGCGACGAGCCCGTCTACGCGGGGCTCGGCACCGGCGCCTTCGCGGCCGAGACGGTCGTCGGCGCGCACGCCTGCATCCCGGTCCCGGCCGACATCCCGCTCGCCGAGGCCGCGCTGCTCGGCTGCGCGGTGCTCACCGGCGTCGGCGCGGTCACCAACGCGGCGAAGGTCCAGCCCGGACAGTCGGTCGCGGTGATCGGGCTCGGCGGGGTCGGGCTGGCCGCGATCCAGGGCGCCCGGCTGGCCGGCGCGTCGGCGATCGTCGCGGTCGACCCGTCGCCGACCAAGGAGGAGCTGGCGCTGTCGCTGGGCGCCACGCACTTCATGGCCCCCGGCAACAAGCTGGCCCGGGAGATCCGCGGGCTGACCGGCGGGATCGGCGCCGACCACGCGATCGAGTGCGTGGGCCGCGGCGAGACGATCCGCTCCGCGTGGTCGGTGACCCGGCGCGGCGGCACCGCGACCGTGGTCGGGCTCGGCTCGGCGATGGATCCGGTGCAGTTCAACGCGCTCGAGGTGGCGTTCTTCGCCCGGACGATCGTCGGCTGCATGTACGGCAGCACCGATCCGGCCGTGGACGTGCCGATCCTGCTGGAGCACTACCGGGCCGGGCGGCTCAACCTCGCGGCGCTGGTCACCGACGAGGTTTCGCTGTCCGGGGTCGGCGAGGCGTTCAGCCGGATGCGGGACGGTCGGGGCGCGCGGACGCTGGTTCGCTTCGCCTGATCGTCTCTTCGCTTCGCTTGATCGTGTCGAGGATGACCCGGGCCACGAGGTCCGGGTCATCGCTCATCGGCACGTGGCCACAACGCCGCAACGCCTCGAAGTGCGCGCCTGGCAGGACTTCGTGCGCCTTTTTCGCCTGTACCGGCAGCAGAATCCGATCCCGGTCGCCCCACGCGATGGTGACCGGGACCGCGCCCGGGTCGCCCGAGAACGTGTAGGCCGCCCCGTGCCGGGCGACGGCCGCGAAGCCCCGCCCGCCGCGCAGCGCCAGGGTGTCGGCCAGGGCGCGCTCCGGGGTCAGCACCGCCGGGTCGACGACCAGCGTCCCGAACGAGAACCGGCGGCCGAACGCGGTGCGGTAGAACACCCGCAGGACCGGCGCCGGGGTGAACGCCCCGAACCGCAGGCTGCGCAGCACCCGCAGCGCCCGGCGCACCTGGTCCGGGGTGGCGAACCCGGCCGGGGACAGCGCGGTCGCCGAGCGGGCCAGCCCGGCCGCGGCCAGTTCGAGGGCGATCGCGCCGCCGAGGCTGTTGCCGGCCACGTGCGGGCGGTCCAGGCCGAGCTCGGCGAAGAACTCGCCCAGCGCCGCGACCGCGGTCGGCATGCCGAGGTTCACCGCGGGCGCGGGCGTGCGGCCGAAGCCGGGCAGGTCCAGCGCGATCACGTCGTGGTGCCGGGCCAGGGGCTCGATGACCGGCTCCCAGGCCCGCCAGTGGTGGCCGATGCCGTGGATCAGCACGAGCGGCTCGCCCTGCCCGCGCCGTACATAGTGGACGGTCACGCGCGCACCTCCCGGTAGGACCGCGGGTCGAAGCGGCGCATCCGGCGGCGGTAGCCCCACGTCGAGCCGGGATAGAGGGTCGAGTTGCGGCCGGTGGCGTCGATGTACCAGCTGCGGCACCCGGTCGCCCACACGGTCCCGGCCATGCGGCGGTCGACCCGCGCCACGAACCGCGCCTGCGCCTCGGGCTTCGGCTCCACCGCCCGGATGCCCTTGCGCTCCAGCGTGTCGAGGGCGTCGAGGAGGTACGAGAGCTGCGCCTCGATCATCAGCACGACCGAGTTGTGGCCGAGGCCGGTGTTCGGGCCGAGCAGCAGGAACAGGTTGGGGAAGCCGGCCACGGTGGTGCCCCGGAACGCCTGCGGGCTGCCCTGCCAGTGCTCGGCCAGGCTGCGCCCGTCGCGGCCCCGGATCCGCTCGGCGATCGGCAGGTCGGTGACCCGGAAGCCGGTGCCGAAGACGATGACGTCGGCCGGGTGCTCGGTGCCGTCCCGGGTGACCACGGCGTGCGGGCGGACCTCGGCGATCGCGTCGGTGACGACCTCGACGTTGTCGCGGGTGAGGGCCGGGTAGTAGTCGTCGGACTTGAGGACCCGCTTGCAGCCCATCCGGTAGGCGGGGGTGAGCTTCGCCCGCAGCCCCGGATCGCGCACGGCCTTGCGCAGGTTGGCCAGGGCCGCCCGCTGCGCGAGCCGCATGAGCGCGGGTCGCAGGAAGACCAGGACGGTCGCCTCGATCTGCCAGTACACGAGGGACCGCATGGCCCTCTGCGCGCCCGGGATCCGCTTGTACAGCCTGTGCTCCCACCCCCGCAGCGGGCGCTCGCGGCGCGGCATGACCCACGCCGGGGTGCGCTGGAAGAGCGTCACGTGCTCGGCCACGGGCTGGATCGCGGGGACGATCTGCACCGCGGAGGCGCCCGTGCCGATGACCGCCACCCGGCGCCCCTGGATCGGTGCCTCGTGGTTCCAGCGGGCGGAGTGGAACGCCTCGCCGCGGAACGTCTCCATTCCCGGCAGCTTGGGGACGACCGGCTCGTTCAGCGGCCCGCCGGCGCCGATGAGGACGTCCGCGGTCCAGGTTTTTTTTGTCGTCGCGATGCGCCAATGCTGTTCCGTGGCGTCCCAGTCGGCGCTCAGCACGTCGGTGCCGAACTCGATCTTCTCGCGGACGCCGAACCGGTCCGCGCACCGCTCCAGATACGCCCAGATCTCGGCCTGCGGGGAGTACGTGCTCGTCCACTCGGGGTTGAGGGCGAAGGAGTAGGAGTACACCTGGGAGGGCACGTCACACGCGCAGCCGGGATAGCTGTTGTCCCGCCAGGTGCCGCCGAGCTGGCCGGCCCGCTCGAACACCACGAAGTCGTCCCGGCCCCGCTGCTTGAGCCGGATGGCCGCGCCCAGGCCGCCGAAGCCGGCACCGATGATCGCGATCCGCGTGTGCATGTCGGCGGCCCCCTTGGTACTGGCTGGTACCACCGGACGTTACCACTGGGTAATGCGCAACAAAAGAGCCCGCCCCGGCGCGGGGCGGGCTCTTCGGTGTCTCGCTCACATGCCGAGCAGGCGGTCCAGGTAGTCCCGGTAGCCGCGCACGGCCGCGCGCAGGCGCTCGGTGTCGTCGCCCGGCTCGTTCTGCCAGTTGGCCAGCTCGGCCCGCTGGGCCTGCAGGGCGTTGGTGATGGTGTCGACGGCCTCGCCGACCAGGGTGTCGGCCTCGCCGGCGACCGCGCGGGGGTCGTCGATGAAGCGCAGCTGCAGCTCGCGCCAGCGGTCGCGCAGACCGTCGACGGCGCCGTCGGCCCAGACCGCCCCGATGGCCGTGACGTCCACGGACCCGGGCGTCGAGTCGGTGGTCGCCGGCGCTTCGTCTTCGGTGCTGTCGCCGGTGCTGTCGTCGACGGCCACGACGTTCGTCTCGTCGACGTCCGTGTCGTCGGCGACGTTCGTGTCATCGGCGACGTTGGTGTCGTCGACGGCGTACGTGTCGTCAACCGCGTTGGTGTCGTCGACGGAGGTCTCGTCGACGCGGGTGTCCGCGTCGAGGTTGGTCGACCCGGCGCGCAGTTCGGTGGCGTGCTCGGCCGCCCACTGCCGGTCCTCCTGGTCCTCCTCGGAGGCGACCTCTTCCTCGGCCGCATCGTCGTCGAGCCGCGCGTCTTCCTCGGCCGCGTCCTCGTCGAGCCGCGCGTCCTCGTCGGCCCGCGCGTCCTCGTCGGTCACCACGCGCTCGCCGGACTCGGCGTCGCGGACCTCGTTCTCCCGCACCGCGTTGTCGTACGCCGCGTCGACCTCGTCCTGCTCGAACGCCCGGGTCTCGCCGTCGTGGTCCTCGCGGTCCTCGGCCAGCGCGTCCTCGCGGTCGTCGTCGGCCAAGGCGTCCTCGCGGTCCTCGCGGTCCTCCTCGGCCAGCGCGTCCTCGCGGTCCACGACCTCGACGTCGTCGCGGTCGGCCACGTCGGCGTCGGCCGAGCCCGAGGCGTAGGTGGAGGCCGGGTAGCTCTCCGCCGCGCGCTCCTCGCCGGTGTCCTGCTCGTCGCGGGGGGCGTGCGCGGTGCCCACCGCCACGTCGTCGTCGTTGTCGTGGTCGCCGAAGCGCTGGCCGGGAACGTACCCCTCGTGCTGCTCCTGCTGCGTCATCGCAGACTGTCCTTCCCCGGCCCTACGACCGGCTGCGGGTGTTGTGCGGCGCGTCGCCGCCGGTGCGCTGGGCGGGTACGCCGTCGACCGCATCGTCGTCGGCCTGGTGGAGTTCGGCGTCGTGGCGGGCGGCCGGGTCGTCGAACCCGGTCACGTGCTCGGCGTCGTGCTCGGCCGCCGCGGCCGCGGCCTCGGCGTGGTCGGTCTCGTCGACCCGCTCGGCCCGGCGCGCGTCCGCGCGGTCGGCGGCCACGGTGTCGACGGGCTCGGTCACGGTGCCGACCGGCGCGGCCACTGCGGCGGGCTCCGCCACCACGGCGGGCTCGGCCACGTCAGCGGGCTCGGCCACGACGGCGTCGGCCGGCGCCGTGTTGGCGCGGCCGGTCGGGGTGACGTCGGTGCCGAGCAGCTCGGAGAAGAGCGTGCGGTAGTGGACCACGGCCTGGCGCAGCTGCTCCGTGGTGGCCTCGCCACGGTCGGAGAGCTGCGAGATCTCGTGGGCGTCGCGGTAGTGCCCGACGGTCCGGGCGTGCTCGACCGACAGGTGGGAGAGGTGCTCCTCGTAGTCGCCGGTGGGGTACCCGCGCTCGGTGACCAGCTCGGTCACCAGCGCGTCGGCGTCGCGGACGGCGCCGGCCGGGTCGTCCAGGAAGCGCGCCTGGATCTCCTCCCACTTGCCGGTGTATCGGGCCCGGGACTCCGGGGACAGGTCCTTGATCTGGAGCTCGGCGTGGCGGCGCTCGCGTTCACGCAGTTCACGCTCGGCGGCGAGGCGGCTGTCCCCCTCGGCCACGGCCCGGTCGTACTCGGGGCCGAACCGGTTCTGCAGGGCCCGCCGCCGGGTGACGAACCAGATGCCGTAGCCGAGCGCGGCGATCACGATCAAGACGATGACCGTAATCAATACTTGGGTGGCTGTCATGGCGGTCCTCCTTCAATGGAGGTATTCCCGCCTGACGCCCCGACTCAAACGAAGTTCACGCACCCACGAGATGGTTGAGGAAATCGCGGTAGCCGTGCACGGCCGCCCGCAGCTGCTCGGTGTCGTCCCGGCCGGACGCCCGCCAGCTGCTGAGCTGGTCCTTGCGCGCGTTGAGCGAGGCGGTCACCCCGGCCAGCGCGTCGTCGATCAGGCGCTCGGCCTCGCCGGCCGCCGTCTGCGGATCGTCGACGAAGCGCAGCTGCAGCTCCTGCCACCGGGTCCGCACCTCGTAGGCGTGCGCCTCGCTGGTGAGCGGGGCGGTGACGGCGTAGCCCCCGCCGTAGGGCACCGAGGACATCGGCGCGGCCGCCGGGACCGCCGCCGCCGGTGCGGGCGCGGCCGGTGCGGCCATGCCCATCGTGCCGGGCGCCTGTGGCGCGCCCATGGTGCCCGCCATCGGGACCGTGCCCGCCGTCGCCGCCGTCGTGGGCGGGCGGGGCTGGGCGACGGGCGCGGGGGTGCCGGCCGGAATGGTGCCGGCGCCGGCCTCCTCCAGCTCCTCGTCCTCCTCCTTGCCGCCGCGCAGCAGGATCCAGCCGCCCACCGCCAGGGCGAGCACCACCAGGCCGATCGTGATCGTCGTGGAGTTCACGGGGTACCCCCTAGAGTCCGAGGATGCGGTCGAGGAACTCGCGGTAGTCGCGCAGCGAGGCGCGCAGGTTCTCGGTGTCCAGCCCGCGGGCGGCCCGCTGCTGGTGCAGCTGGGTGCGCCGCTGGTCGAGCGACGCGTTCAGCGAAGTGACCGCCTCCTGCACGAGCCGCTCCGCCTCCCCCGCCACCAGGTGCGGATCGTCGATGAACCGCAGCTGGAGCTCCTGCCACCGCGACCGCAGCCGCTGCCGGTCGCCCTCGTTCCACAGCGCCGCCAGGGTGGCCGAGGCCGAATTGCCGACCGGCCGGTACGCCGAGCCGTTGACCGGCGCCGAGCTGCCGACGGGAGCCGGACCGCCGCCCACCGGCGCGGAGCCCACCGCGGGTGCCGCCGAGACGCTGTCGGGCGCGGCCGGGAAGGTCTCCGGCTCGGGCGGGACGTCCTCATCGACCTGGGGCGCCAGTTCGTCGCCTTCAGGTTGCATGCGCGCGTTCCTCTCCATCGGGAGGTGGCGCGATACCCCGGTACACCCGGACAAAAGCCACGGACGGGATGACCTATCGGGCTAGGCCCACGTGACCGCCGCCACGCTTGCGGCCGTTCGCAAGCCGACCGCAAGTGCTCGCCAAGTCAGGGGCGGCAGAGTGCTGAGCATGACGAACTCCTGCAAGTCCTGGGCCGGCCCGACCTTCTCCTCAACCGCGAACCTGGACAAGGGCAAAAGCGCCGCTGGTGCGCCATGACGCGGGCAGCCGCCCCTCGACCCCGGCGGCCAGTCCGGTCACCACGTCCGACTTCAGCGTACGCAGCGCCGCGACGGGCCCCGGGAAGTATCCGCTGACCTCCGCGAAGGGCGTGGTCACCGGCCACAGCCGATCCCCCACCAGGCGGCGGTAGTTGAGATCCCCCTTGAGGATCGTCAACTCCGCCTCCGCGAACCGAGCAGCAAGCTCCGCCGGCGCGTCGTGGAAGGTGAGCGGGGCGCAGTAGAAGCTCTGGGTGTACAGCCGCAGCCGTTCGCTCTTCAAGGCTTGTCTGAGTCGAGTGCCAACTTCGCTTCCGGCCGGGAAGCGCCCCAGCTCGTCGAGCACATCGGCCGTCATCGCGTCGGAGACGAAGTAGGGCGCCGGCTTGACGTGCAGCTCAACGGTGCCGGCGCGGCCGGTCCGCAGCAGAAAATCGATGAGCACCAGGTCCGGCAGCAGCTCCCGCCCCGCGTTGTCGGCGACCACGATCACCGTGCCGCCCCGGGCGAGCTCCCACAGCCGCGCGCTATCGTCGACGAGCAGCTCATCGACCTTGTCGTGGTGCGTCGCGACCAGCCCGAACCCGAGATCGGCCCGGTTGCCCCACACCGCCGCCCTGACGAGCCCGTCCGCCTGCCGCGCCTCGGGCAGCTGCTGCAGCGCGTCGAGCTCGGCGAGCTCCGCCGCGCCCGGCAGGTCGGCCCGCTTCTGCGGCCCGAACGGATCGATCCCCTGCCACGCCCCGGGCCCGTAGTAGTCCACGGCCTCGAGCAGCCGCCGATAGAAGAAGTTCTCGGCGAACAGAAACGGGACGTCGACCCAGCTCGCCCGCCCGATCATCCCGTCGCCCCACCCGGCCCACAACTCCCCGTCATGCGCCCCGGCTCGCAAAGGCTGGATGACATCCTCCTGCAAGAGCCTTCCAAGCCGCTCTCGTACCGCCGGTGCGTACGGATACCCCGCCAGCACCCGCTCCACGATCTTCGGATGCCGCTCCCTGATCACCGAATAGGGAAACGAACGCGGATCACTGCACACGATCACGGGCGGCTCGACGGGCATGGGGGCAGTATCACCCGTAAACTCGAACCATGTCGGACGAGTGGTTCTACGCCCTCTTCGTGATCGGCGGCCTCATCCTGGTGGGCCTGCTGATCGCGGCCATCGTCCTGGCCATCCGCGTCTGGAAGACCGGAAAGTACCTCCAGGCCATGGGCGTCGGCGGCAAATGGGTCCTGTGGGGCGCCATCATCTACACGATCTTCCCCATCGACCTGCTCCCCGACCCCATCTACCTGGACGACGTGGGCGTCCTGGGCGGCGCACTCATTTACCTGTCCCGCCTGGCGATGAAGGCGCGGCAGAACCGGCAGATCCCCCAGCAGCCGGGGCAGCCGAGCCAGTCCCCGCAGCGCACGCGCTGAGGGCCTGGCCGACCACCGTCACCTGGTTCGCGCCTTGCTCGCTCCGGCCGCCGCCGGCTCCGTGGCGGCTTGGCTCGTTCCGGCCGCGGCCGGCTCCGTGGCGGCCGGGCTTCCTCCGGCTTCCGCCCGTTCCGCGGCGGCCGGGCTCGCTCCGGCTGTCGCCCGTTCCGCGGTGGCCGGGGTCTCTCCGGCTTCCGCCCGTTCCGCGGCGGCCGGGCTCGCTCCGGCTGTCGCCCGTTCCGCGGTGGCCGGGGTCTCTCCGGCTTCCGCCGGCTCCGCGGTGGCCGGGCTTCCTCCGGCTTCCGCCTGTTCCGCGGCGAGTGTGCGGACGGCGGATTCGAGCTCGTCGCGGCCGATCTTCCGGCGGGCGACCATGGCCACCTTGCCGGTCCGGTCCACGATGACGGTGTTCGGCAGCGTGCGGGGCGAGATCGCCGGGAAGGCGAGCGGGATCTCGCCGGATGGGTCGAACACGTTCGGGTACGTCACGCCGTAGGTGGCGACGAACCGCCGGGCCGCGTCCCGGTCGTCGTTGACGTTCACGCCGAGGACGCGCACGCCGAGGGTCCCGGTGGCGACGGCGACGGCCTGCAGGTCCGCGGCCTCGTCGTTGCAGGGCGGGCACCAGGACGCCCAGAAGTTGACCACCACGATGGAGCCGCGCCAGTCGGCGAGGCGGAACGCGCTGTCGTCGAGAAGCCGCCCGGTCAGGTCCGGAACGGCCGGGCGCCCGTCCGGCGGGAAGCTCAGCGGCGCGGTGGCGGACGGGCGCGCGGCGCTGTCCTGCGGATCGTCGGTCTCCCGCAGGTACCAGGCCACCATCATGCTGGCGGCGACGATCGTGCCCGCGACGACGCGGCGGCGGGTGGACAAGGTCGATGCACCTCCCGGTTTCCTGCGATGATCTGGGCATGAACGACATTACGGTCGTGCCCGTCCCCGCCCGCGTCGAGCCCGCCGACGTTGTCTTCGCCTTGGGGCCCGACGCGGTGATCGCCTCGGATTCGCCGGGCGTCGGGGCGTTGCTCGCATCGGCGCTCCGGGCCGCCACCGGATTGGCGCTGCCCATTGTCGAGGGCGGTTCGGAAGCCGCGATCGCGCTGCGGCTCGGTGGCGATTTCGGTGGCGATTTCGGCGACGAGGGCTACGAACTCGTGGTCGGCGCGGAAGGGGTGGTCGTTCGGGCCCGTACCGAGGCCGGGCTTTTCTACGGCGTGCAGACCCTGCTGCAACTGCTGCCGGCCGCGAATGGGCCCTGGACGGTGCCGGGCGGGCGGATCGTCGATGCGCCGCGATTCGGGTACCGCGGGGCGATGCTCGACGTTTCCCGGCATTTCTTCGGCGTCGAGGTGGTGGAGCGGTTCATCGAGGCGATTTCACGGTACAAGATGAATGTCCTGCACCTGCACCTGAGCGACGACCAGGGCTGGCGGATCGCGATCGAGAAATGGCCGGAGCTGGCCACGGTCGGCGGGGCGTCGCAGGTCGGGGGCGGCGCCGGGGGCTGTTTCAGCCAGGCCGAATATACGCGGATCGTCGAGTTCGCGGCCGCGCGGTTCGTGACCGTGGTGCCGGAGATCGACATGCCGGGGCACACGAATGCGGCCCTGCACGCGTATCCGGAGCTCAATGCCGACGGGGTCGCGCCCGCCGCGTACACGGGCGTCGACGTCGGATTCAGCACGCTCGCCGTCGGCAAGGACGTCACCTACGACTTCGTGCGCGACGTGCTCACGGAGGTCGCCGCGCTCACCCCCGGTCCGTATCTGCACATTGGCGGCGATGAGGCCCAGAGCACGACCACCGAGGACTATCTGGCGTTCCTGGACCGGGTGCAGCCGATCGTCGGCGAACTCGGCAAGACCGTCGTCGGATGGCACCAGATCGGGCCCGCACGAACGGTTCCGGGGCGGGTCGCGCAGTACTGGGGACACGGCCCCGCGCCCGACGAGGATGTGCTCGCGGCGGTCGCGCAGGGGGACCGGATGCTGTTGTCACCGGCGGATCGGGTGTACCTCGACATGAAGTACACCCGCGAAACACCGATCGGATTGGACTGGGCGGGGCTCGTCACCACCCGCACCGCCTATGAATGGGATCCGGACCGGCTCATCCCCGGCGCCGCGGTGCTCGGCATCGAAGCTCCACTGTGGACCGAAACCGTCGCGACCACGGCCGACATCGATCTGCTGACGTTTCCCCGCCTCCCCGCGGTGGCCGAGTTGGCGTGGTCGCCACAGGCATCGCGGGAATGGGACGGATTCCGCACCCGGCTGGCCGCCCACGGTCCACGGTGGACGGCGCAGGGAATCGGATTCCACCCCGACCCCGAGGTCTTCTAGGCAGGCTTCCGCGCGACCAGGACATCGCGCATGATGGCCTGGTCGACGCGGTGCCGGAACGACCGGTACGGCTCGTCGTCGACAACCTCCAGCCCGGCCTCCTCCAACAGCCCGGCGGCAAGCTCCCGTTTGGCCACGAACGTGTTCCACGCGATGCCCATCGCGCCGCCCGGCCGCAGCAGCCGCGCCCAGATCGGCGCCGCCTCGGCGAGCAGATCCTCCGGACTGCGCACGAGCCCCTTGCCGGCCGTGCGACTGCCGTGCTGCACGCCATAGGGTGCATCGGTGACAATGAGGTCGAACGTGGAATCCTTGAAGAACTCCCGCGACCGCATGGTGTCGGCGTTCACGACGTCCAACAGCTGCGTGGCCCCCGACTTGTAGTCGTCCCGGTCGGCGGCCAGCTCGATCCGAAGCCGTTTCGCGACCACCTGCCGCTCGCGCCGCACCGGCCCGAATTCCGCCTTGTGCTTGACCCGCTTCCGCTTGAGCCACGTCTGGATGAAGGTCGCGTACGCCTCGAAATCCTTCTGATCCCGATCGATGCCGGCGCCGTCAAAGCCGTACATCAGCGCCTGATTGAGCGTCGTCCCCCGCCCACACAGCGGATCGAGCACCCGGAACCGCCGCTCGAGCAGCTCACCCGCCCAGTCGGACGCGAGCAGCGTGACGTTCAACAGCAGCTTCGTGAACTGCTCGTTGGTCTTCCCCTGGTACTTCTGAATGGTGATCAAATCATCGTCGAACCGGTCGAGCCGCCGCAGCTCCACCGGCCGGAGCAGATCCCCTTGGACAATCTCGAACAACGCATAGACCGACGACAGATTGCCCAGGACCGCAACGTCCCGCTCGGTGAGCTCGCCGGCCTCGAACGTCACGTACGGCACCCCGCCGACCTGCGCCTGCCGCACCTCGGCGAGCTTGTTCCCAAGCACCCCCCGGTCGAAGGCCAGGAGCTCGGCTTGAGTCAGCTCGACGGACGCCTCGGCGTAGACGCGGTTGGCGGAGGGCAGGATGAGCAGCGCATACAGGGTCATAGACCGCCCAGCCTACCGACACGGGGGTACCGGGATGCAGCGCCGCCCCCTGGTGATGTACAGTTCCACGAGCAGGGGCGATTGGCGCAGCGGGAGCGCGCTTCGTTCACACCGAAGAGGTCACTGGTTCGATCCCAGTATCGCCCACCGCGTTGTTGCACTTCAAGGCCGCTTTCCCACATCGGGAAGCGGCCTTCTCAGTGTCACGGCCATGATCCCAAGAATCGCGCGCAGCGAGAAACGCGTGGCCCGCGGCATTCCCGAGCTGCAATCCTCGCGCCATGGCGGTCTGGCTGCACGACGGCAAGCTGTACGAGGTCAACCAGTACTACTTCGGCGAAAGCGACTCGTGGTGCTACGAGGCTGCACGAGGTCAACGCGCGAAACCCGACATCGGGACGGAATGATCAAGGGCGGGGTACGGCACCGAGCGCCAAAGCCAGGCGGGGCGCCAGCGTCGCGGCGTACGTCGCCGTGAGGTGGCCGCTGTCGCGGTAGACGAGTGCGTCGCCGATGGCCGCGGCGCACGGGTCAGTCGGGCAGATCGCGTCGTTGAGATCGATCAGGGAAACGCCGGACAGGCCCGCCGCGGCCTGTTCCTGCAAGGTGCCCACGCCGGCCAGCGCGCCCGGGCGGGGGAAGGCGCACTTCGTGAGTTCCTCGCGGTGCTTCGTCACGCATTCGGCCATGTCCATGCGCGGTTGTGGCGTTTCGCGCAGTACCGCCACCGGTACGCCCGCGTTCGCGAAGTCTGACCAGGTGTGGCGCAGCGCGTCGACCTGGGCTGCGGCGCCCGCCTTGCCCACGAGGGGCTTGCCGTCGTGCATCGGCTGGTAGAGGGTGCCGCTCGTCAGGAGCAGGTCGGGGCGCGAAGAGCCGGTGAGGGCGGTGCGGAGGTCGCGGTTCCAGGCGGTACACCCGGCGAATGGCTGATCCGAGTGCGGAAGTGCGACCTCCACGTCCAGCATCGGGCAGGAGTTGCGCAGATAGACCACCAGCCGCCACCGCTTCTGGGTCGCGACCGCCTCCAGGGCGGGCAGCCAATGGCCGGCGTGGGAGTCGCCGGCCAGGACCACCGTGGTGGTGGCCTCCCGCACGCCGTACACGCAGGATTTCAGCTCCCCGCCGGTCCCGGTCGGCACGCAGCCGTCGCGGTAGGCATCCGGTAGGTCCTCGCGCACCGTGAACGGGTCGGGCCACAGTGCGGCCACGTGGTCGACCGCCGCGCCTGCCCGGTCGCCGCGCGGGTCCTGCTTGAGCGCCGTGGCGCCGGCTACGGTCGGACCGCCGCGCGCGAGGGGCGGAGCGGGCTGGGCGGCCGGCCAGACCGCGAAGTACAACAGCAGTCCGCCGAAAGCCGGGAGCGCCGTGGCGGCCGCGCCCAGCTGCAGGGCCCGCACCGGGTGCCGCGTCAGCGCCTTCGAGCGCCGCGCGGGATTTTCGATCCACTTGTACGTCACGATCGCCGGCCCCGCCGCCGCCAGCACCACCAGCACGCCCGCGAGGGGGCCGAGCGCTCCGAACCGCGCTTCGGCGGCGATGAGCAGCGGCCAGTGCCACAGGTACAGCGAGTACGACACCGCACCCACCGCCCGCACCGGCCGCAGGCTCAGCAACGCCGCCGGCCCGACTGAGTCAGGCCGGCACCCCGCCGCGATCAGCGCCACGCTTCCGAGCGTCGGCAGAAGAGCCAGCGTCCCTGGTACCGCACTCGCGGCGTCAAACGCCACCGCGCTCCCGACCACGGCGGCGAGCCCCAGCCAGCCCAGGACGACGGATGCCACCCGCGGCAGCGTGGCCGCCCGCGGCGCGAGGATGGCGAGCGCACCACCGAGCCCGAGCTCCCAGAGGCGGGTCGTCGACACGAAGTACGCCCGCCCCGGCTCGCTCGCGGTGAGCCAGACCGACCAGGCGAACGACGGCACGGCCACGACGGCCAGCCCGGCGAGCAGCAGCGGCCGCACGTGCCGGCGCCGGCCGATCCGCGCCAGGACGACGATCAGCAGCGGCCAGATCAGGTAGAACTGCTCCTCGACGGCGAGCGACCAGCAATGCTGCACGATGCTCGGCGCCTGATCGGCCGCGAAGTAGTCGACGGACCGCTCGGCCAGCCGCCAGTTGATCCCGTACACCCCGGCGGCCACGACGTCCCAGCCCGTCGCCGCCCACCGGATCCTGGGCAGGAACAGCACGGTGAGCACGAGCGACGCGGCGAGGACGACTCCCGCCGCCGGCAGGATGCGCTTGGCCCGCCGCCCGTAGAAATCGAGCAGCGAGACCCTGCCGGTGCGTTCCACCTCCGCGACGAGCAGCCCGGTGATGAGGAACCCGGAGATGACGAAGAAGACGTCGACGCCGACGAAGCCGCCCGAGAGCAACGGCACCCCGGCGTGTCCCAGGAGCACGAGCCCCACCGCGAGGGCGCGCATCCCTTCGATGTCACCGCGAAACCCGTGCCCGCCCACTCGCATGGAACCGACATTAGGTGCGAATCGCCAGCAATATCCAGCTAACCGGCTAAAACGGGCGAAGGTCTGACTGCGCGACGACGTTGAGCATCGGGGCGCCGGTGACGTAGTTGCGCAGGTTGGTCAGGAACAGGTCCCAGATCCGGTCCAGGTAGTGGGTGCTGCCGTTCGAGCCCGAGATGTGCGCCGTCACGATGGTGTTCGGCAGGTCCCAGAACGGGTCGTCCGGCGGCATCGGCTGGCGGTAGTGGTCGTCCAGCGCCGCCCCGCCCAGGTGGCCGCTGCGCAGCGCCGCCACCAGCGCCTGCTCGTCCACCACGCCGGCGCGGGCCGGGTTCAGCAGCAGGGCGCCGCGCGGGAGGAGGGCTAAGGCCTCCGCGTCGACCAGGCGCTTCGTCCCCGCGTTCATTGGTGTGGTCACGATCAGGGCGTCCAGGCCCGCGTAGAAGTCGCGGTACTCGCTCAGCTCGAACGTCCTGGCCGGCGTCAGCGGCTCGACCGCGTTGTAGCGCGGGCCGCGGTCCTTCACCCCGCCCCGCGACATGACCCAGATCTCCAGGCCGAGCGCGGCGCAGTGCCGGGCCACCTCGCGGCCGATGTTGCCGTACCCCAGCATGCCCACCCGGCGGCCGGAGAGCTCCGACTGGAAGACCGGGCTGCGGTCCCAATGACGCGAACGCTGCGCGGCCAGCATGCCGGGGAAGTTGCGGTACAGCGCCAGCAGCATCAGCACGCACCACTCGGCGATCGGTTTGTCCTGGACGCCGCTCGCGTTCGTGACCAGCGCCGAGACGCCCTCCGCCTGGGCGTAGCCGTGGGAGCCCAGCTGCAGCCATTCCAGCGCAGGCAACGGCGGGCAGCGGTCGGAGAACAGGACCGTGGCCGACGGCGGGACCGGGTCGTCCGGGCCCAGGCACGTCACCTCCGCGTCAGGGGCCACGGCGGACACCTGCGGGGCATGGCGAGCGGCAAGCGGTTGCGCCAGGACGATGTGCATCGCGGCCTAGCTTCGCATCAGCTTGCCGGGCACGCTCGAGAACTCCTCGGCGCCCGGGCGGAACGGGTAGCGATCGCGGACCGACTGCGGCAGGTGGACGCCCAGGCCCGGGGCGTCCGGACGCTGTACCACGCCGTCGCGCACCTCCAGGGTCCAGACCTCCGTGTGCAGGGGGCCGGCGGCCGGCGGGAGCTCGACGATCAGGGTGTTCGGGCAGGCGAAGGCGGCGTGGACGTTCTGCATGACGCCGATGCCCGCCGACCAGGCGTGCGGGGCGACCCGCGGGAACTGCGCCGCCACGCGGACGAAGGCGTCGATGCCGAGCCAGGCGGCGTCCGGCTGGGCCACGTCGAACGTGAAGCCGGTGAACTCGGCGACGCTGGTCAGCTGCTCGCCGCCCGCGATCGGGACCGGGCCGCCGCACAGCTCGGCGTAGCCCGCGAGGTCGTCGTAGGGCAGGGGTTCCTCGAAGAACACGAGACCGTACGGCGCCAACGCATCCATGACGCCGCGTGCGGTCGAGACATCCCAGCGCGCCTCACCTTCGCGGTGGCCCATATGGCCGTCCAGCAGGATGCCGAGGTCCGGGCCGAACGACGCGCGAAGCGCGGCGAGCTTCGAGACCTCCGCGTCGGCCGCGAACGAAAGTTCCGCACGGGTCGCGGAGTCCAGGTAGCCGGACGACAGCTTCACCGCCGAGAAACCCAGCGAGCGGTAGAACTCCACCTTCCGCAACAGGTCGTCCAGAGGCCATGGCGACGGCCCGCCGGTGGCGTAGGCGGGCAACGCGGCAGGCGCGGTGGCGGCCAGCAGCCGGTGGACCGGCAGCTGCAGCAGCTTGCCGGCCAGGTCCCACAGCGCGGCCTCGATCCCCGCGAGCACGGCGGCGCCCAGGCCCACCCGGCCCCAGAACTGGAAGCAGGTGCGCATCCGCGCGACCAGCGCGCGCACGTCCAGCGTGTCCGGCTCGAACGGCTCGGCGTGCAGCAGGATCGGCCGCAGGTAGTCGACGACCAGCGGGACGCTCTCCGGGAAGAAGTACCCCGCGTAGGTCTCGCCCAGGCCCGTCTCGCCCGTGTCGGTGACGAGCTCGATGAAGGCGGCGCTGCGGCTCTGTTTGAACACCGACAGCCAGGGGTCGTCCGTGCAGGGGCCCGTCAGCAGGACGGTTCGGACCTCGGTCAGGCGCACGTCGCCACGGTGCTTGGAACTGCGTTCCATGTCAAGCGGACCCTCGATTGACATGGAACGACAAGCGACCTAGCGTCCGCATGAAATGGCGTTCCATGTAGATGGGAGTCGCTCCATGCCACGTTCCGGGTTCATCGGTGGGGCCGCGGCCGGATTCGCGCTGGCGTTACTCGCGGTCGGGATGGCCGCCAATTCCAGCACCGTCGTCGTCACGCGGGCCGGCGGGTCGCTGCCATTGACCGGCGACGAACTCGTGCACGGGGACGGCGGCGCGCCGGATCAGTTCGCGGCCGGGAGCGGGTCGCACTGGAACGTGCTCAACTGGGGGCCCGGTCCGCTCGCCGCGGTGCCGGCGTCGTACGGGCTGGACGACGTGGACGGCACAGGCCGTACCGTCAAACGCCTTTTTGTTTCTTCGCAGGCGAATCCGGATGTGGGGACGGCCGCGAGCGTGGTGAACATGTCGACGTCCGACGATTCGGGACTGTCGTTCCCGGCGACCCGGCGGAACTTTCCGACCACCGCGCTGAACATGGTGCGGCTGCCGGACGGGTCGCTGCTCGGCATCGACTTCATTCCCGAATGGGCGGACGCCGCGCACACCCGCGTGAACCTCATCGTGCACACGTCCAAGGACGGCGCGAAATGGACGACGAAGAAGGCGCCGCTCACCATGCCGCCGGGGATGCCGCTCGGGCCGGTGTCCAACGGGCTGCGAGTCCACAGGGCGCCGCTCGTACTGCCCGACGGCACCATCCTCCAGCCCGCCTACACGGTGCTGGCCGGGACCAGCCGGCAGATCTCGATCGTCCTGCAGTCCACGGACAACGGGAAGTCGTGGACGTTCCGCTCGCAGATCAGGAGCGAGAACACGCCCGGCACGAACGAGGTCGGCTGGAGCCGGACCAGCGACGGGCGGCTGACCGCGGCGCTGCGCACCACCGACAACCCGGCGCGGCTCGTGCAGTCGTTCTCCGCCGACGACGGGCGCACCTGGAGCGAGCCGGTACCGCTGCGCGGCCCCGACGGCGCGCAGGTCGTCGGCATCTATCCGGACCTGGTGCTGCAGCCCAACGGGACGCTGCTGCTGTCGACCGGGCGGCCGGACGTTCGGGTCCTGACGAGCTTCGACGGGACCGGCGCGCGGTGGGATACTCAGGAGACGGTGTTCGCGAACTACCCGTCGACCGGCAACAACGGGCGATACGACGGCACCAGCGGCAACACGAGCCTCGAATCGGTCTCGGCCAGCCGATCCGTGCTCTTCTACGACCAGTGCGCCGTGTGGGGATGCGGCGCGTACGACGAACAGATGGGCATCAGCGCGCAGTACGTCGCGGCGGTCACCCCGGGCACGGGGCGCATCGACGTGATGAGCAAGCTGCTCGACGGCAGCGCGACCCTGACCGGAACCTTCGGGCGCACGGACAAGAACTTCCCGGAGCGAAGGCCGCAGGGCGCGTTCGACGGCAGCACCTCCCCCAGCGCCGCCGCGGTGCTCAGCAAGGACATGGTGCTGAAGCTCGACCGCGCGTACGCGGTGAACCGGATCGGGCTCATGCTCGGCACCGGGCAGCCGCAGACCGCCACGGTCCAGCTGTCCGCCGACGGTGAGCACTGGTCGGCGCCCGTCGTCGACGCGGCCGGGCGGCGCGACTGGGCGCTGCGCTACACCGACTTCCCGGTGCAGCAGGCGCAGTACGTCAAGGTCACCGGGGCCGGCGCCACCGTCACCGAGCTGGAGGTGTACGCCGCCGGCATCGACACGTTCGAGAACGAGAAGCCGTTCGCGGTCCCCCGCGGCTGGCGCGACGCCGAGCACGCCTGGGTGACCGACGTGGCGCCCAACGTGGCCTACGGCGAGTTCGGCGGCGCCCACAGCGCCACCGCCCTGCGCCTGTGGGACAAGTGGACCGACGACAACGCCCGCATCACCCGCTCCTTCCCCGCGGCCGCAAGCACGAGCGTGGCCATGCAATGGGGCTACGCCGACGGCCGGACGAAGTTCACCATCAATGTGAGCGGCGGCGGTACACCAGCATGGTCCTTCGCCATCGTCGCCGGCGCCACCGCGACCACGCCCCAGTCGGTGCAGGTCTTCGACGGCAAGGCCTGGACCAGCCTGGGCTCGCTGAGCGCCGTCGTGCCCGCCCGCACCTACGTCCCGGTCACCCTCGACGCCGACGCGACCACCGCCGCGCTCACCGTCAACGGCCAGCGGTTCACCACGACCGTCCGCTCCGGCCCGGCGGCCACGTTCGACGCGCTGACCCTCACGACCGGCGACCCGGCCGAGTACGGCGGCGCCTACTACGTCGACGACGTGTCCATCTCGTAGGCGATCTTCCCGCGCCGGGAGGTGGTCTCGAAGGCCCGATGAGCGTCGGCGGCGGCGCTCATCGGGTACGTCGCCACCCCACCGGAAGCCCCGGTCACGAGCAGCCGCATCCCGGGCGCGACGCCCAGCCGGTCCAAGGCACGGGTAGCCGTCTCCAGGCTCGTCCCGGCCGCCCCCGCCTCGGCCCACGGCATCGCGGGCGGGCGGCGGGCCCAGTGCCGCAGCACCGCCAGCGAGGCCGTCGCGCCCCCGAGCGCGGCGAGCGGCACGATCCCGAACACCTCGTCGCCGAGCGCCCACCCGGTCACCCCCGGACCGAGCTCGTCGATCACCCCGGCCGCGTCGACCCCGGGAATGTGCGGCAGCGCAATGCGAGCCGCCGCCGGAGAACGACCCGCCCGGAGGTTGACGTCGACCGGGGACACGCCCGCCGCGCGGACGCGGATGCGCACCTCGCCCGGCCCCGGGTGCGGGTCGGGCGCGGAGGCGAGCTGAAGGACATCGGGCGGCCCGAACCGCGCGAACTGTACGGCCTGCATGCGGGCTACCGTAGGCCGGGAAACCGCAAGCGCACCGGAAGTGAGAGCCGTGGACGCCGGATCGACTCGGAACCGCCGCAGCGACGCGCAGGACAACCGGGAGCGGATCGTGGCCGCCGCGCGGGCCGTCTTCGGCGCGGCACGAGACGCGCCGACCAGGGAAGTGGCGCGGGCGGCCGGGGTCGGGGTGGCGACGGTGTACCGGCACTTCCCGAGCCGCGAGGACCTCGTCGACGCCGTCCTGCGCGAGCTCGTCGACGGCTGCGAGCGCGACCTGCGCGCCGCGGTCGCGCACGAGGACCCGCGCGCCGGGCTGGAGATGGTCATCCGAGCGTTCGCCGCGCGACAGGCGGAGCATCGCGAGCTTGGGACCGTACTGCTGCGGCGTTTTCAAAAAGAGCGCGCCGAGCACTCGGCCCAGTTCGAGGCCCTCGTGGCCAGGGCCGCCCTGCGAGAAGGGCTGACGGTCCAGGACGTGCGCGCCGCGCTGATGGGCATCGCCGGGGTGAGCACAGCAGCGGTGCCGCGGCTGACCGACGTGGTGCTCGCCGGGATACTGGCGTGATGTTCGTCATCGACGCGGGCTCGGCGGTGCCGCCCTACGAGCAGCTCCGCCTGCAGGTCGCCGCCCGCATCCGGGACCGGTCGCTCGCCGTGGGGACCCGCCTGCCGACCATCCGCAGCCTCGCCGCCGAGCTCGGGCTGGCCGTGAACACCGTGGCCCGCACCTACCGCGAGCTGGAGGACGCCGGCCTGATCGAGACCCGCGGCCGGGCCGGGTCATACGTCACCGCGGCCGGCCAGGCGGCGCTGGAACGCGTGCGGCGGGCCGCCGAGGACTTCGCGGCGGTGGTCGCCGCCTCCGGAATCGAGGCCGAGGAGGGGCTGCGAATCGCGGAGGCGGCGCTGAACCGCAAGAACTAGGCCGGGACGGCCATCGAGGCGAGCAGCAGCTTGGCCTGGATCGCCGCGGCCGACGCCTCCATGCCGTTGAACATGAACGCGAGCAGCGCGTCGTTGCCCACCCACGCGCAGATCGACAGCGTCGCGCCGTTCGAGGACGTCTTCTGGCACTCGGAGCTGCCGCCCAGCTTGCCCGCGTCGAACGGGGTCGAGTCGGAGCCGGTGCTGTTGAGCGACTTGAACGCGCCCGTGAAGAAGTCCTTGAGCTGCTTGTCCGGGCCGCCGATGCTGAACGCCGAGCCGGTGCCGCCCCAGACCACGACGACGTGCGAGGTCTGCTTGGTGTCCTGATACTGCGCCGCGAACGGGTTCTCCACGCCGGCGTCGGCCATCTGCTGGCTCATGGTCTTGGCCTGGTCCTGGTTGGACTGCTTCTTCCAGTTGCCAACGGTGGCCGGCGCGGTGAGCGTGACCTTCGGGTTGGTCGGCGCGGTGGTCTTCGGCGCGCCGGTCGTCTTCGTCGCCCCGGCCGTCGCGGTCGCGGTCCCGGTCGGGCCGGCGGTGGTCGCGTTCGCGGTCGGGGTCGTGGGCTCGTCGGAGGAGCTGAGCTTGTACGCGACCGCGCCCACGCCGCCGATCAGCACGATGGCGATCGCGACGATGACGCCGATCATGAGGCCGTTGCTCCGCTTCGGCGGCGGCGGCGTGTAGAGCGGCGGCTGCTGGGGCTGGTTGTAGCCGTACCCCTGGTCGTACGCCGGCGGCTGCTGGTACGCGGGCGGCTGCTGGTACGCCGGGGGCTGCTGGTAGGCCGGCGGCTGCTGCGGCTGGCCGTAGCCCTGGCCGTACTGGGGCGGCTGCTGCGGCTGCTGACCGTACGGGTCGTAGTTCGGCGGCTGACCATATGGGTCGGACATGAAGACTCCTCGGCGCAGGTGAAGACCGCCGCAGCATAGTCGGCCCTCGCTACAACTGGTGTCGCATACAAGGCTCAGCTTCCGCCCCCGGCGGCCGATCGGCAGGCGTGTGGCGCGCGCCGGACCGGCCCCTGATCCACGCGCGCGACCGGGTGGCGGCGACGCGCTCGATCGCCTACTTCTTCATCGCCGGCGGGTCCGTCGTCGGCGCGTGTGCGCTGCTCGTGCCCGGTTTCGCCGGCGGCTCCACGGCGGGCGTGCTGACCACCGAGGCGGTCGCGGGATCGATGGTCTCGGCGGGCGCCCTGTGCCGGCTGACCCCGCAGCGGATTCCCGATGTGTTCTGGGTCATCGTGCCGTTCGTGGCGGTCGCGCTGATCGGTGCGCTCAACCTGGTGACGCACGATGTCAGTGTCAGTGCGCACTTGTACTTCCTGTGGCCCCTCCTCTACGCCGCCACCTTCGTCCGCCGGGATCTGCTGTATGCCCTGCTCGCCACGGCCAGCGCGACGGACGCGGCGGTCACGTTCTGGCTCAAGTCCGACGTCAGCGCGGCCACCGACATCGCCGCGCTGGTCACCGCCTACACCGTGTGCACGGTCGTGGTGTCGAAGCTGCGGGGCCGCTCGGAGGCGCTGGTGGCCCGCCTGGAGGAGCAGGCCCTGACCGACCCGCTGACGTGCCTGCCCAACCGGCGCGCCTTCGACCTGGAGCTGACCCGGGCGCTCGCTTCCGGCTCCGAGCGCTGCCTGCTCATCGTCGACGTCGACCACTTCAAGACGATCAACGACACCTGGGGCCACGGTACGGGCGACGCCGTCCTGACCCGCGTCGGCGCGGCGCTGCGCACGGCGACCGGACCCGGCGACGCCCCGGCCCGCCTCGGCGGCGACGAGTTCGCGGTCGTGGTGGAGGGCGGCGAGGAGCGCGCCCGCGCGGTGGCGGCCCAGGTCCGCGAGCTCGTCGCGCACTCCTCGGACCTGCCCGACGGGCTGCCCACGCTCAGCATCGGCCTGGCCTCGACCGCCGACCTGCCCGCGGCGGGCGCGGAGGCGCTGCTCGCGGCGGCCGACCGGGCGCTCTACGACGCCAAGTTGCGCGGCCGGAACCGGGTCGCCTCAACGCGAGAAAAGCCCGAAATTCCCCGTTTTTCGATTACGCGCAGTAGTGATGGGTAAGCATAGGGTGATCGCTGTCGAGACCAACGGGGGTTTCACTCAATGCCTGCCAGCAAAAGCAAGCGGCGTCTGCCGGTTGCCGTTGGGGCCGCTAGCTTCCTCGCCGTACTGACCGCGGGCGTGCTCAACCAGACCGGAGCCGGCGCGCAGACCGTGTCGCCCGGGGCGCGCGCGGCCGAGACGATGACGCCGGATCCCGGGCTCAGCGCCTGGACCACGGCCTATCCGGGTGCGCCGGGCAGTGCCACGCCGTGCCCGACCGACACGTTCGGCAATCCGCTGCCGACCGACACCGCGACGCCCACGCCGGGCGGATCGGTCGTCTACCCGCCGAGCCCGGTCGCGCCGAGCGCCTCGGTGATCATCCCGCCGGGCATGTTCCCGACGCAGGAGCCCAACCCGGGCTCGACGGTGCCGGGCACGGAACCGATGCCGGGCTCTTCGGTCGGTCCGGTGACCAACCCGATGCCGGGCGGCCCGGTCATCCCGGGCACCGAGGAGACGCCGCTGCCGGGTGCCACCGACATGCCGATGCCGGTGCCCATGCCGACCGACACCATGAACCCGGTGCCGCTGCCGACCGACACCTTCGGCAACCCGATGCCCACGGACACGGGGATGCCGACGCCGATGCCGACGGACACCATGAACCCGGTGCCGCTGCCGACGGACACCGCGACACCGGCGCCGACGCCGAGCTGCACCACCGCGGCGCCCACGCCGATGCCGATGCCGACGGACACCTTCGGCAACCCACTGCCCATGCCAACCGACACCATGAGCCCGACGCCGATGCCGATGCCGACCGACACGTTCGGCAACCCGGTGCCGCAGCCGACGGACACCATGAACCCGGTGCCCATGCCGACCGACACGTTCGGCAACCCGATGCCGATGCCGACCGACACCATGAACCCGGTGCCGCTGCCGACGGACATCAACGGCAACCCGATCCCGGCGCCGGTCCCGACCGACATCAACGGCAACCCGATCCCGGCCCCGACCGACACGTTCGGAGCCCCGCCGGCGCCCATGCCGACGGCCTCCGTGGTCGTGCCGGCACCCATCCCGAGCATCACGTACACCGAGCGCGCGCGCTGATCGCACGAACCGGGCACGGGGCGGATCCGCGAGGGTCCGCCCCGTGCTCTCATGCGTGAGCGAGGGCTGCCCGCTGGTATGGTCACGCGATGTTGACGGGTACGGCCGGCTTGGACGAGACGGGCGACACGACCGCACCTGCCACCGAGGGCAGGATCGTGAGACAGCGTCGCAGCGAGGAATCGGACGGCATCGCCGAGATCACCACGAACCGCACCGGCCGCCGGGCCGACCTGCTCGCGCTCGGCAGCTACCTGCTGGGCGCCCTGTTCGTGGTCGCGCCGATCCTCGCCCACTACGGCCGGCGGATGCCGATCAGCCCCGGTGACCGCGCCCAGGCCGAGTACTTCCTGGCCTGGTCGGCCCGGGTGGTCTCGCACGGCGAGAACCCGTTCCACATCACGCAGTACAACGCCCCCCTCGGCGTCAACGGCATGGCCAACACCACCGTGCTCGGCCTGGGGCTGCCCCTGTCGCCGATCACGCTGCTGTTCGGGGCCCAGGTCACCTTCGACATCCTCATCGTGCTGGGCATCGCCGGCACCGCCGCCGCCTGGTACTGGGTGCTCTCCCGGCACCTGGTGAGCAGCCGCACCGCCGCGTGGGTGGGCGGGCTGGTCGGCGGTTTCGCGCCGACCGTCACCTCGCACGCGTCGTACCACGTGAACCTCGTCGCGCAGTTCCTGGTACCGCTGCTGGCCTGGCGCACGTTCAAGCTGCTCGAGGGCCGCCCGGTGCGCAACGGGCTGATCCTCGCCGCGCTGGTCGTCTACCAGGTCTTCATCAACGAGGAGACGCTGTTCCTGGCCGCCCTGGCGATCGCGCTGGTGCTGCTGCTCTGGGCGGTGCAGCGCCGGGACCGGGTGCGGGCCGCGATCCGGCCGCTCGCCGCCGGGCTGGGCGTCACCGCGGGCGCGTCGCTGATCCTGCTGGCCTACCCGCTGTGGTTCCAGTTCTTCGGGCCGGGCGCGTACCACGGCGGCGAGAAGTACATGACCACGTTCCGCATGGACGTGCTCGGCATGACCTCCTACGGCAGCAACAGCGTGGCCGAGCGCCTGCGCCGCTTCGGCGAGCCGCCGCCGCCCCTGGGCGCCGAGGAGCACGGCTTCCTCGGCTGGACCCTGGTGCTGCTGCTGGTCGCGCTGATCGTCTGGCAGTGGCACGACGTGCTGATCCGCAGCCTGGCCATCACCGGCGTGGCGTTCCAGGTGCTGGCCTGGGGCTCGCCGCTGCAGTGGCAGGGCCGCGACACCGGCATCCCCGGGCCGTTCGCGCTGCTGCAGCACCTGCCGCTGTTCGACACGCTGCTGCCCACGCGCCTGGGCGAGGTGACGAACTGGGCGGTGGTACCCATCCTGGCGCTGGGCGTCCAGCGCCTGCTCGAGCTGGACGGGCTGCCGGCGCGCACCCGGCGGCTGTTCATCGCCACCGCGCTCGTGGCCGCCCTGCTGCCCGCCGCGCCGATGCCGATCAAGGTGGTGACCCGCCCCGCGATCCCGGCGTTCGTGTCGGCGGGGACCTGGAAGCAGTACGTCGGGCCGGACCAGACGGTGCTCATCGTGCCGCTGCCGCAGTGGGACTTCCCGACCGCGATCTGGTGGACCGGGTCGACCGACACGGACATGAAGGTGTCGCACGGCTACTTCCTCGGCCCCGCCGACGGCATCGACGGCCACCACGCCACCCCCGGCCCGGCCCAGCGCCCGACGGACAAGCTGTTCGCCGAGGCCATGTACAAGGGCACGGTCCCGCCGATCACCGACGCGGACCGGGCCGCGGCCCGGGACGACCTGCGGTACTGGCGGACCTCCCTCGTGCTGGCCCCGCAGGGCGCGCAGTGGGAGGCCGTGCGCACCACGCTGACCGGCCTGTTCGGCCCCGGCACGAACACCGGCGGCGTCTGGATGTGGGACGTTCGTCACTTGTAGCGGTTGACAGATCGCCCTCCGTGCGTGTTCATCGAGTGATGCCGATCGTGAACGCGTCCGGGTGAGGCGCCTGCTCGCCGTGCCGGCGGCGCGGACGTACCTGCTCGGGCAGGCCGTCTCGCTGCTCGGCGACTCGACCCTCTGGCTCGCCACGAGCGTGTGGGTCAAGACGCTCACCGGCAGCAATGCCGCAGCCGGGCTGGTGTTCTTCTGCTTCACCGCCCCGGCGCTGCTCGGACCGGTGGCCGGGGCGCTGGTCGACCGGTTCCGCCGGCGCACGCTGCTGATCTGGGCCAACGCCGGGGCCGCGCTCGCCGTCCTGCCGCTGCTGGCGGTCGACGGGCCGGGCCGGATCTGGCTCGTGTACTGCTCGATGGCCCTTTGCGGCGCCGCCTACACGCTGCTCACCCCGGCCCAGTCCGCCCTGCTGGTCTCGATCGTCCCCGGCGACCTGCTCGCCGACGCCAACGGCCTGCTGCGCACCGCCCAGGAGACGCTGCGCCTGATCGGGCCGCTGCTCGGGGCCGGGCTGTTCGTGCTGACCGGGCCGACCGCGGCGATCCTGGTCGGCGCGGTGAGCTACGCCGTGCCGATCGTGTCGCTGCTGCGGCTGAAGGTCGAGGAGCGCCGCCCGGAGCGGCTGGCCGGCGAGGGCGGCGGCCTGCGCTTCATCGCCCGCCAGCCCCGGCTGCGCCCGGTCGTGCTGGCCGCGGCGTGCGCGCTGTGCGTGTTCGGGTTCAGCGAGACCACCGTGTTCGCCGTGGCCGGCCAGGGCCTGCACCGCTCCCCCGCGTTCGTCGGGGTGCTCGCCGCCGTGCAGGGCGCGGGCGCGCTGATCGGCGGGCCGAGCGCGGCGCCGCTGGTCCGCCGCCTGGGCGAGGCCCGGCTGATGGCCGCCGGGATGGTGGCCGGGGCGGCCGGGGCGCTGTTCCAGGCGGTGCCGGTCGACGCCCTGGTGCTGCCCGGGGCCGCGCTGTTCGGCGTCAGCCTGCCCTGGCTCACGGTCGGCTTCATCACCCGGGTCCAGCTGGTGACCCCGCACCGGCTGCAGGGCCGGGTCTTCGCGGCGGCGACGATGGCGGTCACCGTGCCGCAGACCGTGTCCATCGCGCTGGGGGCGGCGCTGATCGCCTCGACCGGCTACCGGGCGCTGCTGGGCACGATCGCCGCGGTCCTCGTCCTGTGCGCGGTCTATCTGCTGCTGCTGCCGGAGGAGCGCCCCACCGCGGCCCGCACGCCGTCCAGCACGGTCTGCAGCCCGCGCTCGAAGCTCGCGTCGCTGTTCGGGTCGAGGATCGTGCGGAGACTTGCGCTCATCAGGGGGTACACCTCGAGGAACCGGAACACCTCGTCGACTCCCAGCCCGGCCTCGTCCCCGCCGCCGCCCCGCAGCCGGTCGGCCTGCTCGTCGAGCGTGAAGCCCGACACGTAGTTGCTCACCGCGATCAGCGCCGTCATCGCGTCGACCGGGGTCAGACCGGCCGCGCACAGCACTTCCAGCTGCCGTTCGATGTTCCGCAGTTGTACCGCCTGAGGCCGCGTCGACGCCGCCAGCATCGCCCCGTCGCGGTGCCGGTTGAGCCCGGCCCGCAGCTCCCGCGCGCGCTCGGCCAGCCAGTCGTCCCACGCCTCGCCGGGCGCGAGCGGCTCCGCGTGCTGCGTCCGGGCGGCGATCGTCTCGGCCAGCTGGTCGAGCAGCTCCTGCTTGTTCTTGAAGTGCCAGTAGAGGGCCGGGGCCTGCACGCCGAGCTCGCGGGCGAGCCGGCGCAGCGACAGCCCGTCCAGGCCGGCCTCGTCCAGCAGATCGATGGCGGCCGCGATCACCCGTTCCCGGTCCAGCGGCACGATTGACAGCTTAACAGTGTTCAGGCACCCTTAACACCGTTAAGGACTTAACGGTGTTAAGGAGTCCTGTCATGATCGAGACGCGCGGTTTGATCAAACGCTTCGGGGGCCGGCCCGCGCTGGACGGGGTCGATCTCGACGTCCCCGCCGGGACCGTGTGCGGCCTGCTCGGGCCGAACGGGGCCGGCAAGACCACGGTGGTGCGCATCCTGGCCACGCTGCTGCGCCCCGACGCCGGCACCGCCCGGGTGGCCGGCCACGACGTGGTGCGCGACGCCGCCCGGGCGCGGCTGCAACTGGGGCTGGCCGGGCAGTACGCGGCCGTCGACGAGGTGCTCACCGGCCGGACCAACCTGGTGCTGTTCGGCCGGCTGTACCACCTCCCGCCCCGAGCGGCCCGGCGGCGGGCCGACGAGCTGCTGGAGCGGTTCCGGCTCACCGCGGCCGCGAACCGGCCGGTGCGCACCTACTCGGGCGGCATGCGCCGCCGCCTCGACCTGGCGGCCAGCCTGATCATCGCCCCGGCCTGCCTGTTCCTGGACGAGCCGACCACCGGCATCGACCCCGGCACCCGGCTGGAGATCTGGGACATGATCGCCACGCTGGTCCGGGAGGGCACGACGGTGCTGCTCACCACGCAGTACCTGGACGAGGCCGACCGCCTGGCCGACCAGATCGTGGTGCTGGACCGGGGCCGGGTGGCCGCGGCCGGCCCGCCGCTGGAACTCAAGCGGGCCATCGGCGGGGCCCGGGTCGACGTCGTCGTGCGCGACCCGGCCCGGGCCGGCGCGGCCGCGGCGATCATGGGCGGCGACGTGACGGTCGCCGGCGCCCGGCTCTCGGTCACCTCCGACGAGCTGGTCCGCATCGCCACCGAGCTGGCCGCGGCCGGCGTCGAGGTCGACGACATCGCCCTGCGCCGCCCCACCCTCGACGAAGTGTTCCTGCACCTGACCGCACCGGCCGGCGGGGTGGCGGCATGATCGCGGACACCTGGGTGCTCGCGGGGCGCAGCTTCTCGCGGCTGCGGCGGGAGCCCGGCGAGCTGATCGGCTTCCTGGTCTTCCCGGTCATCATGATCGTGCTGTTCGCGTACGTCTTCGGCAGCGCGATCAGCCTGCCCGGCGGCGGCGACTACAGCGCGTTCCTCATGCCGGGCATCTTCATGCAGACCATGGCCCTGACCGCGGTCCAGGCCGCGACCCGCACGAACACCGACATGACCCAGGGCATCATCGACCGCTTCCGGTCCATGCCGATCGCCCGCGCGGCCGTGCTGACCGGGACGAACCTCGCCGAGCTGCTGCTGCGGCTGCTGGGCCTGGCCGCCATGGCGCTCTGCGCGCTGCTGCTGACCCACTGGGCGCCGCACCGCGGGGTGCTCGCCACGGCGGCCGGCTTCGGGCTGCTGGGCCTGTTCGGGCTGGCCATGATCTGGGTGGGCACCTGCATCGGCCTGGCCGTGGCCAGCCCGACGATCGCCGACCAGGCCACGTTCACGTGGCTGTTCCCGATGACCTTCCTGGCCAACACGTTCGTGCCGACCCAGGGCCTGCCGTTCTGGCTGCGCCCGCTGGCCGACTGGAACCCGATGAGCGCGACCGTCGCGGCCGTGCGGGCGCTGTTCGGCAACCCGTCCCCGGCGGCGGCGCACGCGGCCTGGCCGCTGCTGCACCCGGTCGCCACGTCGCTGGCCTGGTCGCTCGGGCTGCTGGCGGTGTTCGTGCCGTTGTCCGTGTGGCGGTACCGCAAGGCGGCGCCGCGCTAGCCCATGACCCGAGCGCCGTACATGGTGCCGACCGACAGCAGCGCCCGCGCGGTCCGGGCCCGCTTGAGGTCGGCCGCGCTCAGCGCCCGCCAGTCGGGCGGCAGGGCGTGCAGCTGGGCCAGGGTCATCGGCATCGCGGCCAGGCTCAGCCGGGTCAGGTCGCCGGCCAGCGGGGTGGCGACCCGCGCGGTCAGGCTGCGGACGAACCACATCCAGCGCCAGACCCACTCCTCGCGCGACCAGGCGCCCGCGTCCGACGCCTGGTCGAGCAGCCACAGCTCCAGCCCGGCCCAGCCGGCGGCGCGGTCCGGGTCGCCGAAGCGCAGCGAGGCCAGCGGGTGCACCAGGGAGGTCCACCACTCGGCGGCCTCGGACGTGTCGGGGACCCGGTCGGCGAGCCACTCGGCCCGCTCGATCCGGGTCAGCGGCAGCAGGTAGTCGAGGCTCTCGCAGACCGCCCGCCAGCGCGCCTCGGGCAGCGCCGGCTGCTCCGGGACCGGCCAGACCGGCGCGGCGATGGCGATCACGGTGCCGTCCCCGGTCGCGGTGACCGTCGAGCCGCTGAGCGGGGCCCGCAGGAGCACGTCGGTCGTGCCGGCCCGGCTCGGCGCGAGCGGGACCAGGACCTGGCCCACCCGGCGCAGCTGCTCCTGCAGGTCGTCCAGGCGGACCTCGGCCGGCAGGCGGTCGGCCCGGACCACCAGGAACCGGCCCTGCCACGGCTCGTTCGGGCCCAGCCGCTCGTAGTGGCACTCGACCGGGCCGAAGTCGCGGTACATGCCGTCCGGGTCCTGGTGCTCGGCGTAGTCGGCGCCGAGGGTCGAGGCCAGGGCGTGGATCGGGGCATCGGCGCTCAGCCCCTGCACGCGGGCGGTGGCGAGCGCCTCGAGACACAGCTCGAGCGGGTCGCTCACAGATTCATGCTGGTCGTTGATCGCCTGCGCCACGCCAGCGATCGTACGCACCCGTGCAAAGGGTGGCGCGGTTTATGAAATCTGGAAGCTCTCGCCGTACACCTTCCAGCTGAGTGGCGTGTGCAGATCCAGGTTGCCGGCCTTGAGGAACTGCCGCTGCGCGGTGTCGACCCGGCTGGTGTCGCTGTGCGCGGCCTCGGTGCGCATGGCCGTCGCCCGGGCGTCCAGGAAGGCGGTCAGGTAGGCCACCTCGCTGCCGCCCTGGGCCGGCGACTTGGCCTTGGTCAGCGCGGCCTTGCGGATGCCGCCGAAGCTGTCCGCGTCCGGGCCCGGGCCGTGCATGACCATGGCGTCGTAGTAGGCGAACTGGCCGAGCGCGCCGAGGCCGTCGGACCGGGCCTGGGCGACGGCGGGGTTGAAGTACACCCGGTCGCGCTCGTCGTCCTGGGCCTTCGTGAACTGCGGGTCGCCGGCGGCCGAGCGCCACGCCGCCTCGAAGCCGTCCAGGCCGGCGTGGGAGGCGCTGCCGTTGACCTTGCGCAGGGCCGGCAGGAACCTGGCCAGCGGGTTGGACGGCACGCGCTGCGTGTAGGCCTCGACGAGGTCGAGCATGTCGCCGGTACCCGAACAGAACCCGATGATCCCGCCCGTGAACCCGCGCCCGTCGCCGATGTCCTCGATGTACTTGTACTGCGCCTTCCAGTCCAGCGACGAGTTCTCGGCCGAGGAGACCAGCTGCATCGCGATCTCCTTCTTCGCCGGCTCGGCCAGCCCGGTGCCCGCGGCGGTGGCGGGCGGCGTGGTCTGGGTCGCGGTCGGCTTCGTCGGGCGGGGCGCGCCGGAGGTGATCACCGGCGCGGCCTGGGAGGCGCGGGCGGGGCGGCGCTGGGCCGGGGCGTCGCCGGACGGCTGGCCGGGGCCGTAGACCTCGAAGTCGTACAGCGAGTACCCCCACTTGGTCCCGCGGGCCGAGCCGAGCATGCGCACGTAGCGCCCCTGCCCCGACAGGCCGGTCAGGTCGTCGGTGCCGCCGTCGCCCGCCCTGGTGGCGAAGATCGTGGTCCAGGCGCCGCCGTCCGGCGAGGTCTGGATCTCGTACGCCTTGCCGTACGCGGTCTCCCAGCGCAGCCGGACCCGGCTCACCTGGTGCGCGGCGCCGAGGTCGACCGAGATCCACTGCGGGTCGGCGCCCTCCTCGCTGCCCCAGCGGCTGCGCCCGTCGCCGTCGACGGCGTTGCCGGGCCCGAGCTCCGGCACCTCCACCGACGACGCCTCGGCCGGCCGGCCCCGCGACAGCAGCGGGTCGGTGGCCGCCTCGGCCCCGACGTTGGCCCAGACCACCAGCGGCACCGCGACGAGCGCCCCGGCGGCGGCACACCACGCGACGAGCCTGCGAGACACCTGCATCGAACCCTCCCGGCGTACGGTTGCGACCTGGCCGATCGGACCATGTATCCGGGTGAGTGAGCAGCCTGCCAAAGGTGGATTTCAGAAAAGCCTCAGGCCGGCCGTCCCGTACGGGTGACGGCTCCTAAGAAAGTCCTTTGAGCAGAAGATCCGTAAAGGCGTCCACGACCTGCTCGTCGTCGTAGGCGCCGCCGGGCGGCAGGGAGTAGCTCACCAGGGCCAGCATCGCGCCCATGCCCGCGGCGATGAGCTCGGGCTCCCCCGGCAGCTCGTGGCCGCCCTCCCGGAGCCATTCGAGGTGGTCGCGCAGCACCGCGGTCTGCCCGGTCAGGTCCCGCCAGGCCCGGCCGGAGGCGGGGTCGTCGGCCACCATCGACTGGAACAGCGCCACCTGGATCGCCCGGTGCTGGCGCATCACGCCCCAGGCGATGGCCAGGTGCGCGCGCAGCTGCTCGCGGTCGGTCAGGTCGTGCTCGCGCGGGTGCGGGTCCGCGGACAGCCGCTCGTCGGCGGCGTCCTCGAGATCGCCCAGCAGCGCCCGCAGCAGCTCGTCCTTGTCCGCGAAGTGCTCGTAGAACGAGCCCGTGGAGCGGCCGGCGGCGGCGGTGATGTCGGTGATCTTGGTGTTGAGGTAGCCGCGCTCGCCGAACAGCGTGCGGGCCGCGTCGAGCAGCGCCGCCCGGGTCTGCGCGGCCCGCGCCTTGCGTACCCCCTGCGTCATGCCCCGTGATCCTTCCAGATCTGGCCGCCGTCCTGCCGGTTGACACAGCCCAGCTTACCGAACACACTTTCACTGAACACAGATTCGGCGAATTGCGATTCGGTCAACCAGGGAGGGTGACATGCGAGCGATCGTGATCGGGGGCGGGGTCGGCGGGGCCACGGCGGCGCTGGCGCTGCGGCGCATCGGGGCCGAGGTGACCGTCTACGAGGCGTACGCGGACCCGGCGGGCGACGTCGGCTCCTGGATCAGCCTGGCCGCGAACGGGCTGCGGGCCGTCGACGCGCTGGGTTGCCTGGAGGCGGTGCGGGCGGCCGGGTTCGAGATCGAGCGGCAGCGGATGTGGTCGGCGGGCGGCATGCTCATCGCCGACGTGGCCCGCGGCCGCCGGGAGAGCGACACCCTGCGCAGCGTGTCGCTGATGCGCGGCCGGCTCGTCGCCGCGCTGCGCGACGCCGCGGCCGAGGCGGGCGCGAAGATCGTCACCGGCGTGCGGCTGGCCGCGGCGGCCGAGACCGAGTCGGGCGTCGTCGCCACCTTGGAGGGCGGCGCGACCGACACGGCCGACGTGCTCGTGGCGGCCGACGGGATCTGGTCCACGGTCCGCGGCGCGCTCGACCCGGCGGCTCCGGTGCCGCAGTACGCCGGGCTGTACTCGATCTCCGGTGTGGCCCACCTCGACGGGGTCGACCCGGGCGTGTTCAACATGACCTTCGCCCGCAACGGCGCCTTCCTGCACGTGCGGGCGGGCGACGCGGTGTGGTGGTCGGCCCAGGTCAACGCTGCTCAATTTGTTGTCGAGGACCTCGCCGGGCTGTTCCGCGACGAGGCGGTGCCGTCCGCGATCATCGCGGCCACCGCCCAGGTGCACTCGGCGACGCCCATGCACGTGCTCGAACCGGTCAAGACCTGGCACAGCGACCGGATCGTGCTCATCGGCGACGCCGCGCACCCGGTCGGGGCCGGGCAGGGGGCGTCCATGGCGATCGAGGACGGCCTGGCGCTGGCCGTCTGCCTGCAGGCCGAGCCGACGGTCGCGCGGGCGCTGCGCCGCTACGACGGGGAGCGGCGGCCCCGGATCGTCAAGGTGCTGGGCACGGCCGAGGACAACCGCAACGCCAAGAAGGCCGGCCCGGTCAAGCGCCGGATGCAGGCGGCCATGATGCGGATCTTCGTGCCGATGTTCTACGAGAAGGCCACAGCGTGGTTGTACTCATACGAGCCCGCCAAACTCGCGAAGTAACCTTTGCGCGGTGAAGCAGATCGACGACCTCGTGCGCGGGGCGGTGGCCTACGAGGACGGCCTGGATCTCCTCGCCGTCGCCCCCGCCGCCGAGGTCGACCCGGCGCTGTTCGGCGCGCTCGCCGACGCCGTGGCCCGGCTCGTGCGCGGCGGGTGGCAGCCGGCCGAGCTGCACCGGGCCGTGGTCCGCCGCGGCGGGACCGACCGGCCGCTGCTCGCCGCCGCCCTGGTCGACGCGATCGCCGCCCTGCTTCGCGGGTACGCCCGCCGCTCCGTCGACGAGCGCTGGCTCGCCCAGGCCGACGAGCTGGGGGCGGCGGTGTGGTGGAGCGCCGACGCGTCCTACGTGTCCGAGCTCACCGCCCGCCGACGCCTGGACCGGATCTCCGTCGTCGACGATCTCCTGGGCCTGCTGGTCGTGCTGCGGGCGCTGCATCCGATCGAGGTGCTGGTACCGCCGCCGGGGTCTGCTCTTGTTCCTTCGACGAAGGCGAGCGCGGTCGACTCGCGGCTGCTGGACAAGGTCCGGGCGCTGCTGGCCAAGGCCGAGTCGACCGGCTATCCGGCCGAGGCGGAGACCTACACGGCCAAGGCGCAGGAGCTCATCGCCCGGCACGCGATCGACGAGGCGCTGCTGGCCGGGCGGGACGGGGCCGGCGCGGACGTGGTGCCCTTCGCGCGGCGGATCGGGGTGGACCACCCGTACGAGAATGAAAAGGCGTCCCTGCTCGACGCGGTGGCGGAGGCGAACCGCTGCCACACCGTGTGGTCGCCGGACTACGGCTTCGCCACGGTGTTTGGGTTCGACGCGGACATCGACGCGGTCGACCTGCTGTACACCTCGCTGCTCGTGCAGGCCGGACGGGCCATGGCGAAGGCCGAGCCGCCCGGGGGCAAGGCGGGGCGGGCCCGGCTCAAGACGTTCCGCCAGTCGTTCCTCGTCGCGTACGCGGTGCGCATCGGCGAACGCCTCGCCCGCGCGACCGAGCTGGCGATCGAGGAGGCGGCCGCGGCGAGCGACCTGCTGCCGGTGCTGCGCTCCCGCGACGAGCAGGTCCGCGAGACGATGGCCAAGATCTTCCCGCGCACCGTGCGCGGCCGCGGCAGCCGCGTCGACAGCCTGGAGGGCTGGGAATCCGGCCGCGAGGCGGCCGACCGGGCGATCTTGAACTAGTCGTTCGTCCGAGGCCCTTTGCCCGCGCGCATGGAATTCTCCCGCGCATGCTGAGACTCCCCGCCGGACAGGTCGCGGCCGGCCACCTGCCGCACGTGTGCCCCCGCCATGGCGAACCCGCCGTCGAGATGCGGCCGATGAAGTTCATCTCGAAGCCGCCGTCCTGGGCGCCGATCCTGATCCTGGCCGCCGTGATCGTGTACGTGATCGTGGTGACCGCCATGCGCAAGACCGTGCAGGCCGCGGCGTGGCCGTGGTGCGAGCAGTGCAAGGCGTCGCGCTCGAAGCTGATGGGCATCGGCTGGGGCACCCTCGGCGTCGGCGTGCTCCTGCTGATCGCCGGCTTCGCCACGATCAACGGCGACCTCGGGCCGGTGCTGGTCCTGGTCGGGATCTTCGGGCTGCTGGTCGGCCTGATCGTGGCGTCGCGGGCCGGGCACCAGATGGTGGCGCGCGCCTTCGTGTCGCAGGACGGGCAGTTCGTCGAGGTGGCCAAGCCCGATCCGCGGTTCATGCAGGCGTTGCAGTACCGCTGAGGCTTTCGCGGTTGTTGTCAAGGGTGGGCCCGGGCGCTCCGCCAACTGGTGCGCCCGGGCCCGCCTTTCCCCCGCCCTCAGGGGGTCTGCCGGCGCTCTCTTCGCCGCGTTCGCCGCATTGCTGAGAGAGCGCTCTCTGAAGAGAACTCCTTCTATGGCCCCGTTGTCAAGGGCTACCGGTGTTTGCGCTGGGAGAGCGCTCTCCGCACGAATCGCGCTGACGCCTTCCCGACACAGTTGAACCGCCGCCGCCCGGGATCCGTGAGCCCGGCATGCGCATCCTGTTCAGCGCGTGCCCGTTGTCCGGACATGTCGCGACAATGCTGCCCCTGGTACTGGCCGCCCGCACCGCCGGCCACACGGTCGCCCTGGCCACGGCCGCCCCGGTCGACGCCGCCCACGGCCTGGAAACCTGGCCGGTGGGCGGCGCGGCCCCGGGTTTCCGCGGCGGCGGCACCGCAGCGCAGCGGTCCGCCTACTTCGCCAGCTCAGCCGCCGCCCGAGCCGCCGACCTGATCCCCAGGGCCGACGCCTGGTCCCCGGATCTGATCATCTCCGACACCGCCGAGGTGGCCGGCCCGGTAGCGGCGGCGGTGACCGGCGCCAGACACGTGATCCACGGCCTGGGCGCGATGCCCCCGATGGTCGTCTGGCACGCCTACGCCGTCCACCTCGACACCCTCCTGTCCCGCTGGGGCACCGGCACGTCGGCCGACGACATCCGCGACACGCTGTACCTGGACGTCTGTCCCCCGGCCCTGCGCCGCCCCGGCGAGCCGATCTGGTCCCGCACCCTGGATCTGCGCCCGACCCCCGTCCCACCACCGGCCGGCGATGCGGTGCTGGGGCGGGTCGCGGGGATGCCGTACCGCGACACGGTCCTGGCCCGCCCCGCCTCGTTCGAGGACGCCCTGGCAATGCTGCGGGGCGTCCGCGACCTGCGGATCAACCTGCTGCTGTGCGCGGACCCGGCCGACTTCGGGCCGCAGCCGCCGAACGTGCTGATCGCCCGTACCGCCCTGCCCTCCGGTTGCTGCGCCCAGGTCTCCACGGGCGGCCCGGGCGTGCTGCTGCCGGCCCTGGGCCAGGGCCTGCCTCAGCTGATCCTGACCCAGGAGCAGACCGCTCCCGACGGCACCGTGACCCACGGCGGCGCCGCCCTGACCATCAACGCGGCCACCCCGTCGGCGGTGGAACGGGCCATGCACCTCCACCTGCCACGCCTGCTGGCGGACCCGGCCTTCGCGGCGGCGGCCGCCTGGTCCCAGGTCGAAATCGCCGCCATGTCCTCCCCGGCCGCGGTGGTAAGAACCCTGACGTCGCAGGGAGTGCCGGCCTTGCGCTGACAGGTTTGCCGCCGTCCTTCGACGGGTAGCGACGCGTGCATGTGGTTGATCGCGCGCGCCGCCCTCCTCGGCCTGTCGTCCGGCGGCCGCAGCGTCGCAGCCCCGGCGGCGGTGGCGTTCTCCAGCGGCTCCCGCCCGTGGCGCGCGGTCACGGCGGCGGCCGCGGTCGGCGAGTTCGTGGTGGACAAGCTGCCGAACGCCCCGAGCCGCCTCGCCCCCGCCCCGTTGGCGGGCCGCTTGGCCTTCGCCGGCCTCGCCGCCGGGTTCCTGGCCCGCCGCGAGGGCCGCAACCCGATCGCGCCGGCTTTGGTGGCCGCGGCGGCCGCGGTGGGCGGAAGCTACGCGGGCGCCCGGTGGCGCGCTTACGCCGCGGACCGGCACTGGGCGGCTTTGCCGGCCGCGCTGGCCGAGGACGCCGTGACCTGGGGCCTCGCCACGGCGGCCGCCCGCCGCTGACCCGCCCCACCCACGGCACAGCGACGCGCTGCATCGCGCCCGGCTCGCCCTCGTCTCACCGCGCACTCCACACGACGCGCCGACAATCCCAACTCACCGCACACGGCACAGCGACGCGCCGCACCGCGCCTGGCTCGCCCCCATCTCACCGCGCACTCCACACGAGGCGCCGACAATCCCAACTCACCGCACACAGCACAGCGACGCGCCGCATCGCACCCCCATCTCACCGCCCACTCCACACAAAGCGCCGACGACCCCAACTCGCCACAGTCGCATTCGTTGCGATCGCCGGGAACGCCTGGGCGCCGAGATCCCGCGATCGACGACGGCCTGATCGCGCGCCACGATACGCAGGGCCACGCTCAACGGCGCCGTCAGTTTCCGCCGCAGCCGCGATGGGGACCGACTCGCCCTCGCGCGAGCCCGTCACGTCGGGATGCGCGGGACTCGCTCGTGGCGGCGAGGTCGGGGCTTCCTCACGCGGACGGCTGCCACAAGCCCACGCCCGACAGCATGGCGGCGTCAGAAAGCGTTCCCGGTCGGGACAGAGCCGCGGCGCCAAGAAGGGGGCGGTGGCGTCAGAAGGCGTTCCCGCTCGGGACAGAGCCGCAGCGCCAGGAAGGGGCGGCGTCGACGGCGCGGGCGCGTCAGAGAGTCTTCCCCGGGCGAACGTGGCGGCGTCAGAAGCGTGGCGCAGGCGGACAACGCGGCGGACCGACGTCAGAGGGCGCGGTGCGGGCAGCGCGGCGGATCGGCGTGAGGGGGCGCGGTGCGGGCAGCGCGGCTGCCTCAAAGCACGCGCCGAGCGGGACAACACAGCGGCGGAGGTCGCAGGGTGCGCCGCGGCGGGCAAGACGGCGGCGTCAGGGAGCGCACCGCGGACTCGGAGCGGCGTCAGAGGCTGTCCTACGGACGGCGCGGCGGCGTCAGAAGACACGGCGCGGGCGGACGACACGGCGAATCGGGGCCAGAGAGCGGGGCCAGAGAGCGGGGCCAGAGAGCGGGGCCAGAGAGCGGGGCCAGAGAGCGGGGCCAGAGAGCGGGGCCAGAGAGCGGGGCCAGAGAGCGGGGCCAGAGAGCGGGGCCAGAGAGCGGGGCCAGAGAGCGGGGCCAGAGAGCGGGGCGCGGCAGACAGGACGGCGGCGACGTCGGACGGCGCGGACCGGGCGCCAACACGCTGGCGGCATCAGATGGCACGGACCAGGCGGGGGTAACGCGGTGGCGGCGTCGAAGGGCGCGGCGCGGGCAGTCCCGCCACACAAAAGCGCGCGATCAGTACGCCGCGGCGTCAATGTGCGCGCCGAGCCGGGCAACACAGCGGCAAGATCAGCATCCGCGCGGCGGGCAAAACGGCGGCAGAAGCACAGGATGCGGCGCGGCGGGCAAGACGGCGGCGGCGTCAAAGGGCGCGGGCCAGGGCGCCGCCAAGCGTTACTGGGCGTGGCGCGGGCGGTGTGGCGGCTGCTGCTCCGAAGACGGCGAGTCGTCGTCCGAAGCCGCCGCCCGAGGTGGCCGCGACGGCAAAGCGATCGCCCGCCGTGAAGGCAAAGCGGGCAAAGCGATCGGCACCACAGCCTCCTCGTCCAGCAGGTCCGGCCGAGCGTGGCGCGCCGAGGGACCAGGTGGCAGCGAAGGCGGCTCGCCAGGCAGCGGCAAGGGCGGCACGCGCCGCAGGGACAGCAGCGTGGCCAGCCCGACCAGTACGGCGCCCAGGATCACGGCGGCCAGCGGTAAGTAGGTCGGGATGCCCAAGTACACCGTGATGCCCAGAATGCGCGACAAGCCCCAAGGCAGCAGGGCCATCTGGTCGTTCCAGATGGTCAGCGAGCGCTCCAGCCCCAGCACCGCGACCAGCCCGCCCAGCACCAGCAAGGGCACGCCCGCGCCGGCCAGGGCGACCGCCAGGGCGCGGCGGCGGGGTAGGGAGTAGCGGTCCCGGGCCACGAAGGCGACCGCCGCGAAGAGCCAGGCGAAGGCGGCGAAGGCGATGCACACGTAGGCCGTGCGGCGCACGGGGTCGGTCCAGAAGGCGAACCAGTAGCCGCCCGGGCCGTGCAGGGTCAGGGCGGCCAGGAGGATCACGGTGCGCAGGAGGGCGACGCCGCCGATTGCGGCCCAGACGTGGAAGGGGTCGCGGCGGCCGATCAGGGCTCGGGCGGCCGCGGCGAACAGGAGCCAGCCGCCCAGGGAGACGACGAGGTGGGCCGGGGCGGCGAACCAGGTGTACACCAGGCGGGACAGGACCAGGGCCGCCGTCGGCAGGGCGATGACCAGGACGCGGTCGAGGCGGCTGGGCAGCGGGGAGAGGTCGGCCAGGCGCCAGGGGCGGGTCGCGCCGAGCCACAGGGCGCGCAGGCCCGTCGACCGGCCCACCGCGCCGACCAGCAGGAGGAGCACGATCAGGCCCAGCAGGACGCGGGCCCACACGGCCATCAGCGGGTCGCGGTCCGCGCGGAGAGCGCCCAGGTCGGCGGCGGTGAAGTTGTACGCCGGCAGGTCCACGTCGCCGCCGTAGCGGGCGATGTGCGCGTCGCGGGCCGCGCGGTACTGCCGTTCCGCCTCCTTCCACTGCGTGTGGGCCGTGGCGGAGCCGGTGTCGAGCCACTGGGCGTGGCGCAGGAACGTCGTGCGGTACGCCCCCAGCGTGCGGAACAGGTCGGTCTCGTACTCGAGCGTGTCGAGCAGCTTGGCCCGCAGGGTCGCGTCGCGCCACGTCGCCGGGTCGGTGGCGGCGATCGTCTCCTGCATCGAGGCGGCCAGGGCCACGGCGCGGTCGCCCTCGGCGATGGTCTGGTCGATGCGGTCCTTGGCGACGGCGTAGATGCTGTCCAGGGCCGCGGAGTCGCCGGTGACGATGTCCCACTCGAAGATCCACATCATCGGCGGGGGTTCCAGGCCCAGGGCGCGGACCTTGTCGTCGGCGTACGGGCCCAGGTAGAGGCCCTTGGTGATCGCCTCGCGGGACATGGCCATCATGCGGCAGACGGCGGTGACCGTGGCCGGGTCGTCGGAGAAGGTCTGCCGGGCCCAGTCGGCGGTGATCTGGACCGCCGGGGTGGCCGGGTCCCAGGCGAGCCGGCCGAGGGCGTAGGAGTTCAGGTCGTACAGCTGCCAGAACCCCGAGCGCAGCAGGAGCGTCATCGGCCCGGCGCGCAGCGGGCCCCCGTCCTGGGTCCAGGTCCAGATGCCCTCGACGTGCGGGTTGGCCGACAGGAAGCGCTGCAGGGCCTGCTGGTGCAGCCCGGTGAGGTCGTTGGGCAGCGAGCCGAAGGCCTCGAACTCGCGGCGGGACTGGAACTCCACGATCCGCCGCTGGGTGCCGACCTCCAGGGTCGAGTTGAACGGCAGGTGGCTGTAGAAGTCGCCGAGCGAGTACTTCGTCGACACGATCAGCCGGGTGTTGTCGATCCCGCCGAGGACCTGCTCGTAGGCGGCCGGGTCGGTGTGCAGGTCGCCGACCGCGCCGACGCCGACGGTCCAGGTGCGGAAGATGATGTCGCGGCCGGCCTCGGCGGCGGTCGTGAGCAGCGTCTCGAGCATCGTGCGGACGGCCTGCGGGGTGGTCACGGCGATCTTCGAGGAGTAGTCCCAGCCCGCCTGCTTGTAGACGTCGCCGCCCTCGCCGACGCGGATCATGAGGCCGCTGACGAAGGGCATGCGCTCGAACAGCTCGGCCAGGCCCAGGGAGTACACCTGCCAGAAATGCGGATCGTCGACCTTCAGGCCGCCGTAGGTCTTCTCGAGGTACCGCTGCAGCGGCGGCGACACGGCCAGCATGTCGGTGAGCAGGTAGACCTTCATGCCCATGTCGGACGCGTAGCGGAACACCGGCCCGAACGCGTCGGTGAGCGCCTCGGCCCGGGCGATGTGCGCGTCGCCGTCGGGGTAGATCGAGTGGCCGTCGCCGACCTTGCTGAACGCGATGTACTCCAGGAAGCCGGGCACCACCACGGCGTTGTAGCCCTGCGCGAGCGAGTGCTCGACGAACTGGTGGAACTGCCGCGTGATCCGCTCGACGGCGACCTGGTCGACCCACGGCGCCGAGGGCAGCAGCGCCCCGCCGACGACGTCGGTGTTGAGCGAGTAGTCGGTGCCGGCGGCGAACGCGGCCACGTCGGGCTCGCGGCCGACGGAGCCGGCGTCGGTGAGCCGCAGCCCGAGGCGGGCCTTGACGACCTGGCCCCGCTGCTCCTCCGGGATCAGCGGCCGGCCGGAGCGGATGCGGTCGGCCAGCGCATACAGCCCGGACGCGGCGCCGGTGTCGTCGCCGCCGGTGAGCACGAGCGGCTCGTCGAGGCGATACGACCCCGCCGGAAGGGACTGATCCAGGTGTACCGCCAGATCCGCCGCCCCGTCCGCCCCGATCACCGGCCGCGGCAGCCCGCGGCCGGCCAGGGCGTCGGCGACCGCGGTGGCGGCCAGGTTGAGCCGGGGCGAGGCCGGCACCGAGACCGAGGCGATCGCCACGGGCGCGGACGGCTCGACGTCGGCCACCGCGGAGCGCTCCACCGGGATCGCGGCCCGCTCGAACCGCAGGCCCAGCGCCCCGCCGACCCCGGCGGCGACGAGCGCGCCCAGCACCAGCAGCGCCACCAGGGTGGCGAGCGGGAGGCGAGCACGTCGTCGGGTCACGGCCGACATCGTAGGCCCGGGGTCCGACAATTCCGAGAGCGACGAGAAAACTCCAGCTCAGCCCGCCCCGAAGCAGACGAAGCTCGCGGCGCTGGCGCGATCCGGGTCGCTCGCGCGGGACTGCGCGGCCGCGAGCGCCGCCGCCGGGCCCAGACCGGTGGCGAGCGAGCCGTAGAAGTCCCGCATGAGCCGGCGGGTCGCCCCGTCGTCGACCGGCCCGGTGGAGGCGATCACGGTCGCCGTGCCCATGTTGAGCAGCGCCGCGACCAGCCCCATCAGCTCGTCGCCGGGGTGCACCGCGGTCAGCCCGGTGTCGCACCCCGACAGCACCAGCAGTGCGGGCGGGCGGCGCAGGGCCGTCAGGTCGTACACCGTGAGGGGCCCGTCGGCGAGCATCAGGAAGGAGAACAGCGGGTTGTCGACCCGGAACTCACCGTGCGCGGCGATGTGCCCTACCGCGGCCCCGTCCAGCGCCTGCAGCGCCGACTCCGAGCGCGCCCGGTCGCCGGCCAGCACCGTGGCCCCCGGCCGGTCCGCCGCGATCTCCCGCACCTCGTCGGCCGCCTGCTCGGCGGAGTGGGCCCCGACCAGCACCAGCTTGCCGTCCACAGTGGACGCCGTGGCGCACCGCAGCCACATCGAGGCGGACGGGGCGACGGTCAGCGAGCGGCCGCGCAGCCGGGGCAGGACCCGCCACGGCAGCGCGTGCAGGGCCCCGGTCGGCACCAGGACCAGCGGCCCGTCGCCGAGCAGGTCGGCGAGGGGGCCGAGGACGAGCCGGTCGAGCACCTCGGCCCGCCGCTCCAGCCGCTCGCCGCCGGCCGCGTGCCCGAGCACCTGGTTGTGCAGGGCGAAGCGCAGCGACTCCAGCTCGGCCCGGACCGCCTCGATCTCGCCGACGATCCGGTGGGTGACCCGGCGCCCGCGCACGACCAGGGCGTGCAGCCGCCCGTCGAGGTCGAGCAGCTCGACCAGCACCCGCTCCCCCAGCGCGTCGGCGAGGGCCGGGATGGACAGGTCGACGGCGTTGGGCGAGGACCCGGGGGCCCGCCACGAGCGGCGGCGGATCTCGGCCTCCAGCACGCGCTGGCGGCGCAGCAGCCGGCTGGTGCGCTGCGGCCCGGTCGGCGCCGCGGCCAGCTCGCCGTTGATCCGCCGCAGCTCGGTCAGGTGCCGGGCCACGACCGGGTCGGTGGACGGGTGGGTCGGCGGCAGCGAGAGCGCGGCCGCGCGGCAGCGCTGGGCCCAGGACAGCGCCGAGGCCGGGCCGCCGTACTGCAGGGCGAGGCGCAGCCGCAGGCCGGCCAGGGCCGCGGTCTCCGCGCTGCCGCGCACCCGCAGCTCGGTGGCGCCGAGGCTGGCCCGGTAGGAGTCGGCCTGGCGCAGGCCGGCGTTGGCCGCCCGGACCGACTCGGCGACGGCGCCCGAGGCCAGCTCGACCCGGGCCCGGATGTGCCACCAGCGCACCCGCAGCGGCGCCGGGCCCAGCTTGGCCGCGCCGCCCGCCTCGGTGAGCAGCTCGCGCGCCGTGTACAGCTCGCCGAGGTCGACCGCGAGCTGCGCGGCGTCCAGCAGCGCGTCCCAGCCGGGCTGCAGCCAGCCCGCCTCCAGCAGGTTCGCCGCGGCCGTGCGCAGGTCGCGCAGCGTGCCGCGGTTGGCCTTGCCGAGCGCGACGACGGCCGCGAGCTCGGTGACCCGGGCGCGGGCGCTCCACACGCTGCGGCCCTGCCGGTGGAAGACCCGGCGCGCGGCCGCGGCGGCGGTCTTGGACTCGGCCGGCGCGCCGGCGGCGAGCCCGTGCCGCGCGAGCGTGAGGTACGCCTGGCCGAGCACCGAGTCGAGGTGCCCGTCGGTGCAGGCGTCGATCGCGGCCCGGATGGCGGCGTCGGCCTCCGGCAGCAGCCGCACCGACAGCAGCAGGTCGGCCCGGTCGAGCAGGCTGACCGCGTCGACGCCGGTGCTCCACAGCCGGTCGTGGGCCCGGTCGTAGCGGGCCAGCGCGGTGGGCACGTCGCCGGCCTGGGCGGCCACGAAGCCGAGGTTGTGCTCGACCTGCGCGGCGGCGGTGTTCATGCCGAGCCGGTTGTACAGCGCCTGCGCGGCCCGCAGGTCGGCCTCGGCCTGCTTGAGGTTCCCCCGGAACCCGTGCAGCACGCCGCGGTTGGTCAGGGTGCGCGCCTCCCAGACCCGATCGCCGGACTCGCGGAACGCGCGCAGGGCCCAGCGGTACAGCTCCATGGCCTGCAGGTCGAAGCCCAGCCGCCACAGGATCAGCGCCCGCTGCATGATCGCCCGGGCCCGCCGGTGCCCGTGCAGCTCGGCGACGGCGCGGTCGATCTCCTTGAGTGCGGCGCTCGTACGGCCGAGATCGTCCAGGATCAGCGCGTGGCTCATCCGCGCCTCGGCCTCGTGGGTCTTGAGCCCGTGCCGGCGGGCCACGGTCATCGAGGCGCGCAGGTGCCGGGCGGCCCCACCGGCGTCGTGCCGCGCCCGGGCGACCAGGCCGAGTGCGCGCAGCGCGACCGCCTCGCTACCCGCGTCGCCGTCGCGGCGGGCGTCCTGCAACGCCGCCTCGGCGAGGTGCTTGGCCTTGCCCGGGTCGGCCATGACAATCGGGAGCAGCCGCTGCGCCAAGTCCTCGTCGGCGGTGGGAAGCACGGGTGCGGCCGTCGTCATGGTTGCATCCTGTCAAAGGCTCGGATGTGTATCAGGGAGTCCGGAACGCGACTCATGTCACCGGCCTCAACGTTGATCCTTCTTGGAGGAGCACTGATGTCCGTACCGATTGACCGTTACGCGCGGTGGGAGCAGGCCCGCACGAACAGCCTGTCCAATCTGCCCTGGCTGCGCAGCGAAGTACAGTCCGGCCGCCCCGTGCGCTACGTCGCCGACGAGATCCTCGTGGCCGACGCCGGCGTGGGGCTCGCCCGGCGCACCCTCAGCGGCCTGGGCCACAAGGCCGCCGACATCACCGAGGACGAGCCGCACCGCGGCCTGCGCCGGCTCAAGACCCGCAACCTCGACGTCGCGGCCGCGGTCCGCCAGTTGCGCGGGCAACTGCCGGGTGCGGTGGTCGGCCCCAACCACGTGTTCCTGTCGACCCCGCACACCCACGGCGGCCCGTTCGGCCCGCCCGTGTCGGCGGCGACTCCCCCGTCCAAGCTCGCCCCTTCGGCGGACGGCCCCTCGTCCGTCCGGGTCGTTGTTCTGGACACCGGGGTATACCTCGACAGCCCGCTGCCGACCGGCTGCTACTCGGCCACGGCGGAGAACGTCGAGACCGTGATCGACGGCGACAACAACGGCGAGCTCGACGCCGACGTCGGGCACGCGAACTTCATCGCCGGCGTGGTGGTGCAGTCCACCGACGCGGCGCAGATCCGCATCGTCAAGGTGCTCGACAGCTTCGGCGTGTGCACCGAGGCCGACCTGGCCGCGGCGATCAGCGGGCTCACCGACGTCGACGTGCTGAACCTGTCGCTGGGCGGGTTCTCGGTCGGCGACCAGCCGCCCGCGATCCTCGCCGCGGCCCTGTCGGCGTTCCTGGCCGGCGGCGACCGGGTCGTCGTCGCGGCGGCCGGCAACGACGGCATCCACGACCGGCCGTTCTGGCCGGCGGCGTTCTCGTCCACCGGCGCGGCGTGGTCGCCGAAGGTCCTCGCGGTGGCCGCGCACGACGGCACCGGCGTCTGCGACTGGAGCAACCGCGGCTCGTGGGTGAGCCTGGTCGCCCCCGGGGCCGACGTGGTCAGCACGTTCATCCGCCACACGCCGACGTTCGAGTCGGGCTGGGCGGCGTGGAGCGGCACGTCCTTCGCCGCCCCGCGGGTCGTGGCGGCGGTGGTCGAGCGCAAGGCGGCGGCCGGCTCCGTGGTCGCGGCCGCCGAGCAGGTCAAGGCCGAGGCCGCACAATCCCAACTGGGCGGATTCCCGGCGTTGCGCTAGAAAAGGCCCTTGGGGGGAGGGCGCTGCGGGCGGCGAACCGCAGCGCCCCGAACGCGAGGAGGCCGCCCTGGGAGCGCTCGAAGTCGTCGTGGCACTCGGTGTCGCCCTGCTGCTCGCGGGCCTGATCGCGAAGCGGCTGCGCGTCCCTCCGCCGGTACCGCTGCTGATCATCGGCACCGCGCTCGGCCTGGTCCCGCTGCTGTCGATGGCGAGACTGCCGCCCGAAGCGGTCCTGCTGCTGTTCCTCCCGGCCCTGCTGTACTGGGAGAGCCTCACCACCTCCCTGCGCGAGATCTACAGCAATCTGCGCGTGATCGTCCTGCTCTCCACCGTGCTGGTGATCGCCACCGCGGCCGCCGTGGCCACCGTCGCGCACCTGCTCGGCGTGGCCTGGGGCCCGGCCTGGGTGCTCGGGGCCGCCGTCGCCCCCACGGATGCCACCGCCGTCGCCGTCCTGGCCCGCGGCCTGCCCCGGCGCACGACCACGGTGCTGCGGGCGGAGAGCCTCGTCAACGACGGCACCGCCCTGGTGATCTTCGGCCTGGCGCTGGCCGTGACGGTCGACGGCGACGATCTCGCGGCCGGGCGGGTCGGGCTGCTGTTCCTGCTGGCCTACGCGGGCGGGCTGCTCGCCGGCCTGGTCACCGCGTGGCTGGCGATCGTCGCGCGGCGCGCCATCGGCGACGACCCGCTGCAGGCCAACACCGTGAGCATCCTGACGCCCTTCGTCGCGTTCCTGCTCGCCGAGGCCGTGCACGCCTCCGGGGTACTCGCCGTGGTCGCCTGCGGCCTGGTGCTGAGCCAGACCGGCCCGCGCACCGTCGGCGCCCGCACCCGCACGCAGGCGGTGTCGTTCTGGAGCCTCACGACGTACGTGCTGAACGGCGCCCTGTTCGTGCTCATCGGCATGCAGCTGCCGGACTCGGTGCGCGGGCTCACCGACGGCACCCTCGGGCACGCCGCGCTCGTGCTCGCCGCCGTGGCCGGCACCGTGATCGGCGGGCGGTTCGTGTGGACGTTCACGACGCCGTACCTCATCCGCGCCATCGACCGCCGCCCCCAGCAGCGCCTGCGGCGGGTCGGCGCGCGGGCGCGGGTCGTGAACGCGTTCGCCGGGTTCCGAGGGGCGGTGTCACTGGCCGCAGCGCTCGCCGTACCGTCCGCGGTCGCCGAGCGCGACCTGATCGTCTTCGTCACCTCCGGGGTCATCGTGGCCACCCTGGCCCTCGGCCTGACCATGCCCGCCGTCGTACGCTGGGCCCGGCTGCCCGAGGACGAGGGGCCGCGGCAGGAATTGCGGCTGGCCCAGACCACGGCGGCCGAGGAGGCCCTCGACGCGCTGCCGGAGATCGGGGCGCGGCTCGGGGCCGAGGAGCTGGTGGTGTCGCGGCTGCGGAAGGAGTATGAGCAGCACCTCGCCGCGCTGCACGCGGGCGACGAGGAGAACGACCGCGTGGAGCGGATCGAACACGAACAGTACACGGCGATGAAGCTCGAACTGCTCGCCCACAAACGGGCGACGGTCGTGCGGCTGCGGGATGAACGCCGGATCGACGACGTGGTGCTCCGGCAGGTGCAAGGAAAACTCGACATTGAAGAGGTTCGACTCACGGGCACCTATACGACAGAGTGAACCGACCGATTGCCCGACCTCCACGGCGGGCGCGGTCGTGCTGAGATGTCCTTGGACTCGAGCTTGGGCGGGAACTGATCTTGAAGACGCTGGCGGACCGGTACCGGCTGGACTACGCGATCGGCGCAGGCGGCATGGGCATCGTGTGGCGCGCCCGTGACCTGCGGCGACAGCAGATGGTGGCGATCAAGGAGGTGCGGCTGCCGGAGCTGATGACCACGGCCGAGCGCGACCGCGTGAACCGCGAGGCGCGCGCCGCCGGCCGCATCGAGCACCCGGCGATCGTCACCGTCCACGAGGTGGTCGTGACCGACGACGGCCCGTGGATCGTCATGGATCTCGTCGAGGGCCGCCCGCTCGGCGAACTCGTCACCACCAAGGGCCCGCTGCCACCCGTCCGCGCCGCCGACCTGGGCCTGGTGCTGCTGGGCGCGCTCGCGGCCGCGCACGCCGCCGGGATCACCCACGGTGACGTCAAGCCGGCCAACGTGCTGCTCCTGCCGGACGGGTCGGCCCAGCTCACCGACTTCGCGGTGGCCGCGATGCTGGACGGGCACCTGCCGCTGAGCGACCCCACGTTCGTCGCGCCCGAGCGCCGCACGACAGGCGAGGGCGGGCCGGAGGCCGACCTCTACTCGCTGGGCGCCACGCTCGCGTTCGCCTCCCCCGAGCTCGCGCCCGACCTGATCGCCGCCCTGCTGGCCGAGGACCCGCGCGAGCGCCCGAGCGTGCAGGAGGTCCACGCCGCACTCGCCAAAGCCACGGGCAAAGATCCCGCTTCGGTACCGCCTGTGCCTCCATCGAGTGCGCCCGAACCCGCCAAGCACGCAGCGGACCCCATCGCGGCGGTCATCGGCGGCGAACCGCGCGAACCGGACGACTCGGACGACCCCTCCCTCGACGCGGCGACCAAGGAACACCCGCTCGTCCCGCCGCCGGCGAAGCAGGCCGCCTCCCCGCCACCCGCGGCGTTCGCGGCGTCCACGGCACCCGCGGCGGCCGGGGCGTTCGCGCCACCCGCGGGACCCGCCGCGGTCACCCAGGACCTCGCCGCCCTGAGCGCGCAGGCCGGCTCGAACGCGCAGGCCGGCTCGAACGCCCAGGCCGAGTCACCGGCCGAGGTCGCGCGGAGCGAGGAGCCGATCGTCCCGGCCCGCCCGCCCGTGCCCGGCATCCGCTCCGAGCTCAAGGTCGCCGCGTTCATCGGCGCCGGCGTGCTCGCGTTCCTCGTCGCGGTCGGCGTCTTCCTGCGCGGCGGCGACGTGAACAACACCACCCAGGCCGCCGCCGGCCCGACCTCCTCGGCGACCGACGCCGCCCTGGTGGGCGTCGACCCCTCGCCGTCCCCGGCCGACTCGCCGACGCCGAGCGCCGGCACCTCCCCGTCCTCGGCCGCCCCGACCACCACCCGGCCGCGGACCACCAAGCCGGCGACCTCCTCGCCGAAGGCCGCCACGGTCACCTCGGCCAAGATCGGGCTGAACCCGGCGACGTACAGCGGCCCGTGCAACGGCAACGGCGTCGACGTCCAGGTGACCGTGACGATCACCACGAGCCAGCCCGGCACGAAGGTCACCTACGCGACCACGGGCAAGCCGGCCAAGACCGTCACCGCGGCCGACGGGAAGTACACCGAGACCTACCGGATCAAGGTCGACGGTGACCACCGATACACCTTCCCGATGACCTTGACCGTGACCAGCCCCGGAACGACAACGGACTCGCTCACGTTCACGAACAACTGCTCCGGCCCGAAATAAGCCTCACGTTTTCGTCTAGGATGTGGCGCCGAGCGGCAACGTAACACCACACGAGGTGCGTCCAGTGTGACGCGAGGCGAAGAACCCGCAGCACCGTGACCGTCACCTGCCGGAAGGTGGTCGAATGACCGACGACGACGCGACGCGCGACGGCCTGCCCAGGTTCATCTACGGGGAGTACACGGGCGAATTCAAGATGCCACCGCCGCCGGAGGAGGACGAGCCGGCGGACGGCAAGATGGACCGCAAGACCATGATCCTGGTCGGCAGCGGCGGGCTGGCCCTGCTGTTCATCATCGGGCTGGTGGTCGCGGCGCTGCAGACGGGCGGGCCGGACATCACGCCCGCGGCCGCGAACCCGGAGTCACCGGCGGCGAGCACGGCGGTGTCGGCGGCGCCGACGACGGCCGAGGCCGAGCCGACCCAGTCGTGGCCGAAGCTGACCGTCACCGAGATCCCGGGCGGCGGCGCGACGACCACCAAGCCGGGCGCGACCAAGACGGCGAACCCGGGCGGCACGACGAAGCCGCCGGTCGAGACGACGAAGCCGGACACCAAGCCGACCACGCGCAAGCCCCCGACGAAGCCGTCCATCCCGGGCCCCCGATGACCGATCCGCCCGGCTCAAAGGAGAGCGGGTTACCGGGGGAACCCGGTGGGTTTCCGGCACCCCCGCCGGAGGGTCTGTCGCGGCGCGCGGTCGCGCTGCTGGCGGGCGGCGGACTCGTGGTCGTGCTGGCCGTCGGCATCGCGCTGGTCGCGCTGACCACGGGCGAGACCGACCCGCCGCGGCCCGTCATCACGGTGCGGGACACCCCGCAGCCGGTCGTGCCCGAGGACACCAGCGTGACCCTCGCGCCGCCGGCGACCGCCCAGCGGACCACGGCGACGGTCAGGCCCTCGGCCGGCCCCACCTCGGCCAGGCCGAGCTCGGCGCCGCCCACCACGCCGAGCGGGCCGCGGGTGCTGACGGTCTCGGTGAGCGCCGACCCGGACCAGTTCGACAACTGCCGCGGCGCGCTCGTCACCCGGATCACGGTGCGGATGACCCTGAGCAAGCCGGGCCTGCCGGTGCGGTACACGATCAACGAGTCCCAGACGATCAGCCGCACGGCCTCGGGCACCACCTTCAGCGAGACGACCCGCGCGACCGTCAACGCGGTGCGGGGCGAGCACGAGGTGCGCATCGCCGTGGTGCAGCCGAGCGCCGCCAGTGCCACGACCGTCATCGACGTCGACTGTGGAAGATGAATGTTCGTGAATACCCATACGATTGGTTACGATCGATATACCCAACGTGATGGGATCGATCGGCCATGCTCGAAGCGCGGAGCCTGCTCGTGTACTGCACGACGAACCAGGCCCTGCGCTGTGCCCCGATCGCGGACCGGCCGCACGGCGGGCTGATCGCCGCACCGCACCTGGGCGACCTGCGCGGCCTGCTGGAGACCGCCGCCTACCTGCGCGGCCGGGCCGGCTTCGGCGCCCCGCTGCTGCTGGACGCGGCCCGCTACGCCGGACCCGACCGGCTGCCGGCCAGCGCCCCGTTCAACCCGCGGTGGCTTCGGCGGCAGCGGGAGCTCGGCCTGGCGGTGCTCACCGACTCCGGGTACGTCGACGCCGGCGACGAGTCCGGCCTGGCCAGCATCCTGCAGCGCACCACGGCCGTCCCGGACGGCATCGCGGTCCTGCCCCTGCACCCGGCCTGGCTGCGCGACCGGCTGCACCTGACGCTGCTCACCCGGCATGTGCGAGCGACCGGGGTGCCGGTCGCGCTCGCCCTGGAGGCGTGGGCGGACCCGTTCGGCCTGCCCGGGTGCGTGCCGGGGCTGCTCGAGCTGCTGCACTGCGGCGCACCCGTGATGCTGCTGCGCTGCGACCTGTCCTCGCTGGGCGCGCTGTGCCACGGGGCGGTCGCGGCCGCCGTCGGCACCGTCGCGCCGCTGCGGCACCTGGCGCCCCGCGAGGGCGACGCGGTCCGGCCACCGGCGACGATCTTCCGGCCGACGTTGTCGTACCGGCGGATCCGGTCCATCCAACGCGCCAAGCGGGCCCACCCCGACCCGCGCCTGTGGACCTGCGACTGCCCGGCGTGCGACGGCCGCGAGCTCGACTGGATGGCCGGCCTGGACGACCGCGAGCGCGAGGTCCCGGCGTTCGAGCACGCCGCCGCCATGCTCTACGCCCTACGCGAGGAGCTGCTCGGCGGCGACCTGCCGCTGCCCCGCGCGGCGCGCAGCTGGGCGGCCCGGTGCGCGGACGCGCTGTACCGGGAGCGTGAACTCGGCTGGGAAACCACCCCGATGCTGCGGCACTGGGCGGAGACCGGCCCGAATTCGGTCGATCTGCCGCTGGCGAGCTGACAGCATCCCCTGTCGTGTACCGAACCCTGTTCGTGCTGGGCTTCCGGCGCTGGTCCGCGTACGGCGCCGCCGCCCTCGGCGCCACGTTCACCAACTGCACGTTCGGGCTGATCCGCTCGGCCGTCATGCTCGCCGTCGTCGGCACCGCGGGCGGCACCCTCGCCGGCTACGACCGGGCCACCACCGCCACGTACGTGTGGCTGGGCCAGGCCCTCATCGGCCCCGTGCACGTCTTCGCCTGGAGCGAGCTGGCCCAGCGCATCCGCTCCGGGGACATCGCGGTCGACCTCGCCCGGCCGGTCGACCCGACGCTCGCCTACCTCGCCGCCGACCTGGGCCGGGCCGCGTTCTCGGTGCTGCCCCGGGGCGTGCCGCCGCTGCTGGCCGGGGCACTGATCACCGGGCTCGCCCTGCCGCACTCCCCCGCGCCCTATGCCCTCGGCGCGCTCAGCCTCGCGCTCGCCACCGCCGTGTCGTTCGCCTGCCGCTGGCTGGTCAACCTCAGCGCGTTCTGGCTGCTGGACCTGCGCGGGCCGATGACGCTGTACCTGGTCCTGTCGGGTGTCCTCTGTGGACTGGTGGTGCCGGTGCGCTGGTTCCCGCACTGGCTCGCCGTGGTCGCCGCCGCGACGCCGTTCCCCTCGCTGCTGCAGGCGCCGATCGACGTGCTGACGGGAAGGGCGGGGCTGCAGACGGTACTGACGCAGGCTCTTTGGCTCGTGCTCCTGCTCGTCCTCGGCCGGGCCGTCTTCGCGCTGGGTGCCCGGAAGCTGGTGGTGCAGGGTGGCTAGCGGCCCGTATCTGACGCTCGCGCGCATGCACGTCCGCGCCCAGACGGTCTATCGCGGCTCGTTCGCGATCGACCTCGTGGCGAGCGTCGGCGCGACGGTGAGCGGCCTGTGCGAGATGTACGTCGTGTTCGCCAACGTCCCCGCGCTCGGCGGGCTGACGTTCCGGGCCGCGCTGCTGGTCTTCGCGCTCGGGCACATCTCGATGAGCCTGGCCGACCTGTGCTTCGGCCACCTCGACGCGCTGCCCGGGTATCTGCGCACCGGCACCCTCGATGCGTTCCTGCTGCGCCCGCTGCCGGTCCTGGCCCAGCTCGTCACCGCCGAGCTCTCGCTGCGCCGGCTCGGCCGGACGGCGGCCGGAGGGGTGGTCGCGGCGCTGGTCGTGGCCCGGCTCGAGATCCGCTGGACGGCCGCGGACGTGGCGCTCGTCGCGCTCACCGTGGCCAGCGGCGCGGCCATCTTCGCCGCGCTGTTCACGGCGGCCGCGGCGGTGCAGTTCTGGCTCGTCGACGGGGCCGACGTCACCTCGTCGTTCGTCTACGGTGGACAGTACGCATCCCAGTTCCCGGCCACGATCTACCCGGACCCGGTGCGCGTGCTGTTCACGTTCGTGGTGCCCACGGCGTTCGTGGCGTACCTGCCGGCGCTGACCCTGCTGCGCCTGCCCCCGCCGCCCGGGCTGCCGCCGTGGATCGGCTGGTGCGCGCCCGCGGCCGCGCTGGCGCTGTGGGGCGTCGCGCTGCTGGGCTGGCGATCCGGGCTGCGGCACTACACGGGGGCGGGGTCATGATCATTGAGGTGGCCGGGCTGCGGCGGCACTTCGGCAAGGTGGTCGCCGTCGACGGCCTGACCTTCGCCGTCGAGCCGGGCGCGGCCGTCGGCTACATCGGGGCCAACGGCGCCGGCAAGTCCACGACCATCAAGATGCTCACCGGCATCCTGCGCCCGACGGCCGGCTCGGTGCGCACCTGCGGCCTGGACCCGATGCGCGCGCGGCGCCACCTGGCCCGGCGCATCGGCGTCGTCTTCGGGCAGCGCAGCCAGCTCTGGTGGGACCTTCCCCTCCGCGACTCGTACCGCGCCCTCGGCGCCATCCACCGCCTGGACCACCGGCCGCGGCTGGACGAGCTGACCGACCGCCTGGATCTGGCGTCCTTTCTGGACACCCCGGTGCGCAAGCTCTCCCTCGGCCAGCGCATCCGCGGCGAGGTGGCGGCGGCCCTGCTGCACTCGCCGGAGCTGCTCATCCTCGACGAGCCGACGATCGGGCTGGACGTGCTGAGCAAGGAGCGGCTGCGCGGCTTTCTCGTGGAGCAGCGCGCCCTCGGTACGACGCTGCTGCTCGCCACGCACGACATGGGCGACATCCGCCGGCTCACCGACCGGGTGCTGGTCGTGGACCACGGGCGGCTCGCGTTCGACGGCACCCTGGACGGGCTGGCCGGCTCGGTGGGCGCGAACCGGACGCTGGTGCTGGATCTCGTGGAGCCCGCGCCGCCGCTCACCGGCGTTCCCGGCACGGAGCTGGTGGGCGTGGAGGCGGGCGGGCTGCGCCAGCGCCTGTCGTTCGCCCCGGGGTCGACGACGGTGGCCGCGATCCTGGCCGCGGTCGCCGCCACGGCGCAGGTGCACGACCTCACCATCGAAGAGCCCGACATCGAGGCCGTGGTGCGTCGGTTGTACGCCTGACTCTGTTAGCTTTGCCCCCGTGATGACTGGCGCCGACGTGTTGCGGTCCGTGTCCCTGGCCCGCGCGGCCTTCGCCGGCGTGCCCGACGACGGGTGGGCCCGGCCCGCCGGGACGCTGTCGTGGACCTGCTGGGAGACCATGGAGCACATGGCGGACGACCTGTTCGCCTACGCCGGGCAGCTCGCCACCGAGTTCGCCGCGCGCGGCGACACCTACGTGCCGTTCGTGTGGCGGGCCCTGCGCGACGGCGGCCCGCAGAACACGATCTTCGTGGAGGAGGCGGCCGGGACCGCCGGGCTGCTGCGCGCCCTGGAGGCGTGCGGCGGCATGCTCGCCACGGTGGTCGACGCGGCCGGGGCCGAGCGGCGGGGCTGGCACCCGTACGGCGTGAGCGACGCGGACGGCTTCGCCGCGATGGGCGTGGTCGAGGTGCTGGTGCACGCCTGGGACGTGGCCGACACGGTGGGCGTGGTCTGGACCCCGCCGGCCGAGCTCTGCCAGGCCGTGCTGGACCGGCTCTTCGTCGACGTGCCGGCGCACGACGATCCGTGGAAGGTGCTGCTCTGGGCGACGGGCCGCGCCGACCTGCCGGGCTTCCCGGTGCGGGACAACTGGACCTGGGACGGGCGGCCGCACTCGGAGCGCGGCTAGCGGCGCGTCAGCGGGGACCTGTCCCCCACCGACCACCTGTGGCCGAACGGGTCGGTGAAGCCGCCCTGGCGGTGGGTGCCCCACGGCATCTCGTGGTCCTGGATCGGCGAGCCAGCGGCCGCACCGGCGGCGACCGCGCGCGCGATGACGGCGTCGGGATCGTCGGCGAACAGCTCGACGCGAACGCTCGTGACGCCCGCCTGGGCGGGGCTGACCTCGGCCGGGTTCTCCGGGTTGACCTCGTGGAGGAAGAACGCGGCGCCGCCGATCTCCAGCCCGGCGACGCCGCCGAGGTCCCACAGCTCCGTGGCGCCCAGCGCGGACCTGTACCAGGCGACCGCGGCGTCCGCGTCGGGGACGATCAGCATCACGGAGATCGCCGCGGGCGAATCGGTAGTCATGGACCCAGCATGCCGCACGTCAGGCGCGGGCCCGGAAGGCTTGCCGGTACGCCGAGGGTGAGGTCCGCATCGCGTTGGTGAAGTGGTGCCGGTAGGTCACCGCGGCATCGAAGCCCACCGCCGCCGCCACCTGCTCGATCGGCGCATCGGTGGTCTCCAGCAGCGGCAGGCTGGCCTGGACGCGCTGGCGCAGCAGCCAGCGGATCGGGCTCGTCCCGGTCGCGCGGGTGAAGTGCCGCAGGTACGTGCGCGGCGACATGTGCGCCTGCCGGGCCAGCTCGGCCAGGGTCAGCGGCTCGCGCAGCCGGGCGAGTGCCCATTCGAGGCTGGCCGCGATCCGGTCGTCGTCCGCGCCCGCGGGCATCGGGGCCTCGATGAACTGGGCCTGGCCGCCGTCGCGGTGGGGCTGCACGACGAGCCGGCGGGCCACCGCGTTCGCGACCGCGGCGCCGTGGTCGGTGCGCACGACGTGCAGGCACAGGTCGATGCCGGCCGCGCTGCCGGCGCTGGTCCACACGTCGCCGTCGGCGATGTAGAGCACGTCCGGGTCCAGGTCGAGGTGCGGGAACCGGGCCCGGAACACCTCCGCGTACCGCCAATGCGTCGTCGCCCGCCGCCCGTCGAGCAGGCCCGCGGCGGCCAGCGCGAACGCGCCCGAGCAGATCGACACGAGCCGCGCCCCGCGGGCGTGGGCCGCGCGCAGCGCCGCGAGCACCTCGGGCGGCGGGTCGGCGTGCACGTTCTCGACACCGGGGACGATCACCGTGTCGGCCGCCGCGAGGGCGCGCAGGCCCGCCGCCGGCTGGAGCGCCGCCCCGCCGAGGACCGGGACCGGTGCCCCCTCGCCGTCCGGCCCGCAGATGGTCAGCCGGTACCAGGGGACCTGCAACTCGGGCCGGGGCAGCCCGAACACCTCGGTCGCGATGCCCGTCTCGAACAGGGACATGCCGGCGAACGCCAGCACCGCCACCGTCCGGCCCGCCGGCTCGATCCGCACCTCCGCCATGGCGCGATGTTAGCGAACAGCGGCGATCGCGCCACTCACGCACCCCCGGGCGGCCCAGCCATGCTCATACGCATGAGCGACGCGATCGAGCACTTTGCCGCAAAACTCCGCTTCGAGACCGACGTCAGCGACGTGCACGCCGGAAAGGCGAGCCTCGTGGTCGTGGACTCGCGCGGCGCGCAGGCCTGGGCGCAGGGGCACATCCCCGGCGCCGTGCACCTGCCGACCGCCGACATCGCCGGCCGGGCCCGCGAGCTGGTCCCGTCCGGCGCGGACGTGGTCACCTACTGCTGGGGGCCCGGCTGCAACGGCGCGACCCGGGCCGCCCTGGAGTTCGCGCGGCTCGGGTACCGGGTGCGGGAGATGATCGGCGGGTTCGAGTACTGGGTGCGCGAGGGCCTGCCGTTCGAGACCGGCCACGGCCCGGACCGGCGCCCTGTGGACGACCTCACCGCGCCCCGCTCGGCCGTCACCTGCGACTGCTGAGGCCTACGGCAGGAACAGGGTCTTGCCGACCGCCGTCCGGTCCTCGATGCCGCGGTGCGCGGCCGGGGCCTCGTCCAGGCGGTACAGCTGACCGATGAGCGGCGAGATCCGCTTCTCCGCGACCGCGTCCAGCGCCGCCGACAGGTACGCGCGGTGGCGCTCCGGCGAGAGCTGCACCGCCCCGATCCCGGTGACCGTGACGCCGCGGGCCGGGGCGGGGGTCGCGAAGCCACCGGCCGGAGTGCCGTGGCCGGAGAAGCGACCACCGTCCCGTACCAGGGAGAAGGCCGCATCGCCGTAAGCGCCGCCGGCCCCGTCGAGCACGACGTCCACCGGGTCGACGGCGGCCGTCCAGTCCGCGGCCGAGTAGTCCACCACCTGGTGCGCGCCCAGCTCGCGCAGCCGGTCCAGCTTGGCCGGGCCCCGGGCCGCGGCGATCGCCGTCGCGCCCGCGGATCGCGCCAGCTGCACCAGCAGGGCGCCCATCCCGCCGGCGGCCGCGGTGATCAGCACCCGCTCCCCCGCCCGCAGCCCGACGACGTCCAGCAGCGCCAGGCCCGTCACGCCGTCGTGCAGGACCGCCGCCGCGTCCGGGTCCTCGACGGCGTCCGGGACCGGCACCAGCCCGGCGGCGGGCGCCAGGGCGAGCGTGGCGTAGCCGCCGCCCGTGTGGCCGAGGCGCGCGACGGCGCGGCGGCCGATCCACTGCGGGTCGACGCCGCTGCCGACGGTGGTCACCGTGCCGGCCACGCCGACACCGGGGCGGTACGGCAGCTCGGTGGGGAAGAACGGCCCGCCCCGGCCCGCCCGGACCTGGGTCTCCAGCCACAGGGTGTCCGCGGCGCCGACGGCCACGGCCACCTGACCGGGGCCCGGCAAGGGATCGGGGACATCGACGGGGACCAGCACCTCGGGGCCGCCGTAGCGGGCCACTTCGATCGCGCGCATGAAATCACCCTGGTACCTCAAGCACAGTTCAGGTCAAGTGGGTAGCTCCGCGCCGTGGGCACGACGACTGCGAAAGCGACCGAGACCGACGTGACGCTGCACGTCAACGGGCACGAGCACCAGATGCGGCTGGACAACCGCACCACGCTGCTGGACGCGCTGCGCGAGCACCTCGCGCTCACCGGGGCGAAGAAGGGCTGCGACCAGGGGCAGTGCGGCGCGTGCACGGTCCTGCTGGACGGCCGGCGGGTGGTCAGCTGCCTGGTGCTCGCCTGCTCGGTGGACGGCTCGTCGGTGACGACCGTCGAGGGCCTGAGCGCCGGGCGCGGGCTGCACCCGATCCAGGAGGCGTTCATCGCGCACGACGCGCTGCAGTGCGGGTTCTGCACGCCGGGCCAGATCTGCTCCGCCGTCGGGCTGACCGAGGTGGAGACGGAGTCGCCGGCCGCGATCCGCGAGGCGATGAGCGGCAACATCTGCCGCTGCGGGGCGTACACGCACATCGCCGCCGCCGTCTACGAGGTGGCGTCCGCCTCATGAGGCCGTTCGAGTACGAGCGGGCGGAGGATCCCGCGGGCGCGGTCGCGACGATGGTCAAGCCGGGCTCCACCTACCTGGCCGGCGGGACGAACCTCGTGGACCTCATGAAGCTCGGGGTGGTCGCGCCGGACCGGCTGGTGGACCTCGGCGGGCTGCCGTACCGCGACGTGGAGACCTTCGACGGCGGCGGGCTGCGCATCGGGGCGCTGGTGTCCAACACCGACCTGGCACGCCATCCGGTCGTCGCGGCGGCGTATCCGGCGGTGTCGGAGGCGGTCCTGGCCGGCGCGTCGGGGCAGCTGCGCAACCGCGCGACGGTGGGCGGGAACCTGCTGCAGCGCACCCGCTGCCGGTACTTCCAGGACGTCACCAAGGCGTGCAACAAGCGCGATCCCGGCTCGGGCTGCGACGCCCGCGACGGGGAGCACCACGACCTGGCCATCCTGGGCGCGTCCGCGCAGTGCATCGCCACGAACCCGTCGGACCTCGCGGTGGCACTGTCCATGGTGGACGCCTCGGTGCAGTATCTCGGCCCGCACGGCCAGGCCGCGATCAGCGTGCACGACCTCTACCGGCGGCCCGGCGACCGGCCGGACCTGGACACCAACCTGCCGCCCGGGTCGCTCATCACCGGGGTCGTCCTGCCCGACTGCCCGCTGGCCGCCGGCTCGCGGTACCGCAAGGTGCGCGACCGCGCGTCGTTCGCGTTCGCGGCCGGCTCGATCGCGGCCGCCCTGGACGTGCGCGACGGGACGGTGCACGACGTGCGGATCGCCTGGGGGGCGGTCGCGCACATGCCGTGGCGCGCGTGGGCGGCCGAGCGGGCCCTGCGCGGGGCGCCGGCGACGGCCGAGAGCTTCGCCGCCGCCGCCGACGCCGAACTGTCGGGCGCGAAACCGCTGCGCGACAACGGGTACAAGATCCCGCTGTTGCGCAATCTGACGGTCGAGCTGCTGCGCGAGATGACGGAGACGACGCCGTGACGTTTCAGGGGACGTTCCAGGGGGCGCGGCCGGCCCCGGTCCACATCGGACGGGCGGAGCCGCGGCTGGAGGCCCGGGACAAGGTGACCGGGCAGGCCCGCTACGCCGTGGACCACCCGCTGCCGGGCGCGGTCTACGCGTGGCCGGTGCAGGCGGCGTTCGCGCGCGGCCGGGTGAGCGATGTGGACACCGCGCAGGCGCTCGCCCTCGACGGCGTGCTGGCGGTGCTGTGGCACGGGAACGCGCCGCGGCTGGAGCCCGGCAGCGACCCGAACCTGCTGGTGTTGCAGTCGCCCGACGTGCGGTACTACGGCCAGGTCGTCGCGCTCGCGGTGGCCACGTCGCTGGAGCGGGCGCGGGCGGGCGCGGAGGCGGTGACGGTCCAGGCCGACGTCGAGGAGGCGGACACGGTCCTGCGGGCCGACCATCCCGGCCTCTACGAGCCGCCGGTGGTCAACGCGGGCCTGCCCGGGCGGGTCGACAACGGCGACTTCGAGACCGGGTTCGCCGCGGCCGACGTGCGCGTCGACGCCACGTACCGCACGCCGACCGAGCACCACATGGCGATGGAGCCGCACGCGACCACGGCGTTCTGGGAGCGCGGGCAGCTCAACGTCTTCGACGCGACGCAGGCGTCCTCGTCGGTCCGGGAGACCCTGGCCGCGCTGTTCGAGCTGCCGCCGCAGCTGGTGCGCGTGCAGAACGAGCACGTCGGCGGGGGCTTCGGGTCCAAGGGCGCGCCGTGGCCGAACGTGGTGCTGGCCGCGATGGCCGCCCGGTGCGTGGGCCGGCCGGTGAAGCTCGCGCTGCACCGCTCGATGCTCTTCTCCCTCGCGGGGTACCGCACCCCGACCATCCAGCGCGTCCGGCTCGGCGCGGACCGGCGGGGCCGGCTGGTCGCCCTGGGGCACGAGTCCATCAGCCAGTGCTCGCGGCTGGTGGAGTACACCGAGCAGAGCGCCGCGGTGGGCCGTGTCCACTATGGAGCGGTGCCGAACCTGACCACGAGCCACCGCGTCGTCGCGCTGGACGTGCCGCCGCCGACGTGGATGCGCGCGCCCGGCGAGTGCCCGGGCTCGTTCGCGCTGGAGTCGGCGATGGACGAGCTGGCCGCGGCGGGCAGCTGGGACCCGGTGCAGCTGCGCATCGACAACGACGCGGCGCACGACGCGGAGGGGCTGCCGTTCAGCAGCCGCCACCTCGTCGAGTGCCTGCGCGAGGGCGCGGAGCGGTTCGGCTGGGCGGCCCGCGATCCCCGCCCGGCCGGCCGCCGGGAGGGCCGCTGGCTGCTCGGGACCGGCGTCGCCGCCTCGTCGTTCCCGGCGATCACGTGGCCGTCCACCGCGACCGCGCGGGCGACCGCCGACGACCACTTCGAGGTGGCGGTGAACGCGGCCGACATCGGCACCGGCGCCCGCACCGTCATGCGCCAGATCGCCGCGGACGCGCTCGGGACCGCCGAGGCGTGCGTGGAGATCCGGGTCGGGGACAGCGCGATCGGCTACGCCACCGTCGCCGGCGGGTCGATGGGCACCTCGTCGTGGGGGTGGGCGGTGACCAAGGCCTGCCGGCTGCTGCGCGAGCGGATCGACAACGAGCACGGCGGCCGGGTCCCGCCCGAGGGGGTCTGCGTGTCCGCGGACACGACCGCCGACATCGCGGCCCGCGGGGAGTTCGCCCGGCACGCGTTCGGCGCCCAGTTCTGCGCGGTGCGGGTGGACCCGGCGACCGGCGAGGTGCGGCTGGACCGGATGCTCGGGGTGTTCGCGGTCGGCCGGGTCATCAACCCGACCACGGCGCGGTCGCAGATCATCGGCGGGATGACGATGGGCGCGGGCATGGCGCTCATGGAGCACACCGTGCTGGACGGGCGGCGGGGCGACTTCGTGACGTCGGACCTGGCCTCGTACCACGTGTGCGTGAACGCCGACGTCCCGCGCGTCGACGCCGTGTTCGTGCCCGAGGAGGACCCGCACCTCAACCCGATGGGGTCCAAGGGGCTCGGGGAGATCGGGATCGTGGGCGCGGCGGCGTCGGTGGCGAACGCGGTGTACCACGCGACCGGCCAGCGGGTCCGCTCGCTGCCGATCACGCCCGCGAGCCTGCTGCCGCCCGTGCCAGGATGAGCCCATGGCCATTCCCGACTTCCGCGCGGCGGACGCGACCGCCGTGCGGGCCAGCGTCGCGCTGCTCGACGGGCCGCTCGACCTGACCCTGCCCACCCCGTGCGCCGGCTGGAACCTGGCGGACCTGCTGGCCCACATGACCGTGCAGCACCTGGGCTTCGCCGCGGCCGCGCGCGGCGAGTCGTGGCCGCTGGACCGGTGGGCGCCGCGGCCGCTCGGCAGCGACCCGGCGGCGGACTACGCGGCGGCGGCCGACGAGGTGATCGCCGCGTTCGCCGCCGCCGGCCTCGAGACGCGGATCGCCCTGCCGGAGCTCGCGCCGGGGCCGATCCCGGCGTGGCGGGGCATGGGCGCGCACACCATCGACTACGTCGTGCACGGCTGGGACGTCGCGCAGACGCTGGGCCGCCGGCACGAGCTGCCGGAGGACGTGCTGCGGACGGCGCTGCCGATCGCCGAGGGGGTGCCGGACACGACGGCCGCGTTCGCGCCGGCGCTGCCGGTGCCCGCCACCGCGTCCACAATGGACCGGATCCTGCTACGCCTCGGGCGCGTACCGCGCTAACGCCTCGACGGGCGGGATGACGTAGTAGGCGCCGGTGAGCGGGGCCGTGTAGCGCGTGAGCGCGTCGCGGACCCCGTCGCCCACGCCGGCCATCCGGCGCAGCATCTCGTGCAGCGGGTGCTGGGTGGCGCAGAAGCCGACGAACATCGTGCCGTGGTCGCGCACGGTGCCGTACGCGGTGTTGCGGCGCAGGATCGCCAGCTCCTCGCCGTCCTCCTCGACGACGGTGCGCGCCACGTGCGAGGTCGGCGGCTTCACGTCGTCGTCGAGCTCGATCGAGTCGGCCTTGGTCCGGCCGATGACGTCCTCCTGCGCCGCGACGCTGAGCGCCTCCCACGCGCCGGTGTCGTGCCGCCACTGCTGGACAAGCGCCACGCTGCAGCCCGCCGCCGGTCCCTCGGCGATCGCCGCGACGGACGGGGCCTCGCTGCGGGTGGGGTTCTCGGTGCCGTCGATGAAGCCGGTCAGGTCGCGGTCGTGGTGGTACACCCAGCCGGACACCTCGGTGGCCGCGACCGCCACGGTCTCCAGGATGCCCAGCGCGGCCCGCGTGTAGTCGAACAGCGCGGTGCGGTCGGCCCCGGACAGCCACAGCCACGCGTCGTGCTGGGTGGCCGGCATCGCGAACCCGTCCGGGCCGGTGATCGGCTCCAGGAAGTCCGCGGCGACGACCGGCTCCCACAGCGACGGGCGGACGCCGACGACGACGTTGATCGCGCCGGTGGCCGGCATCGGCTCGCCGACCGCGGTCAGCGCCGTGAACAGCTCCCGCGGGGCGACGCCGGGGCGCAGATCGAACTCGAGGTACGCGTGCTCGGCCAGGGCCGCCGCGAAGATGCCGGGCTGCGGGGTCGGTGCCATGGCCGTGATCGTATTTGACGGTACGGTCGGCAGGACATTTGTCACCGCCGGATCGCTATCGACGAATCTGCCCGCCGCCCCGCCGGATCCCTACCGTCACATGCATGAACGCCGTCGAGCTCGAAAATCTGTCGTACCTGTATGGCAATGTGCGGGCCGTGGAGGACGTGACGCTCACGGTCGAGACCGGCGAGGTCGTCGCGGTGCTGGGGCCCAACGGGGCCGGCAAGTCGACGACCCTGCTGATGCTGCTCGGCCTGCTGCCGCCGAGGACCGGCAAGGTCGAACTGTTCGGGGGGACGCCGCAGGCCGCCTGCGCCGCGGGCCGGGTCGGCGCGATGCCGCAGTCCGGCGGGCTGGTGCCCCGCTCCACGGTCGGCGACCTGCTGCGGTTCCTGCATGACGTGTACCCCGATCCGATGCCGATCGAGGAGGCGCTCGAGCTCGCGGACCTGACCGGGCTGGCCGGGCGGACGGTGGAGAAGCTCTCGGGCGGCCAGGCCCAGCGGATGCGCTTCGCGATGGCCCTCGTCGGCCGGCCCGACCTGCTGGTGCTCGACGAGCCGACGGCCGCGCTGGACGTCGAGGCCCGGCGCGCCTTCTGGACCGCGATGCGCCGCTACGCCGGGCAGGCCCGCACGGTGCTGTTCTCCACCCACTACCTGGAGGAGGCCGACGCCAACGCGGACCGGATCGTGGTGCTCGACCGCGGCCGGGTCATCGCCGACGGCACGGCCGCCGAGGTCAAGCGGCGGGTCACCGTGCGCACGGTGAGTGTGACCCGGCGGGAGGCCGACTATTCGCTGCTGCCCGGGGTCGTCGCCTTCGCCGCGCACGCCGACCGGGCCGTGCTGACCAGCACCGACTCCGACGCGACCGTCCTCGCCCTGGCCGCCGCCGGGCTCCTGGCCGACCTCGAGGTCGCCGGGGCCGGGCTCGAAGAGGCCTATCTCGCACTGACCCGGCTGGAGGCCTGACATGCTGCCCTACATCCGCCTGGAGCTGCGCCGGCTCGGCCGCACCCCCGGCCTGCTGATCTTCACCGTCCTCATGCCGCTGGTGAGCTACGTGGTGTTCACCAACGTCAGCACCCTCACCGGGCAGGACAAGAGCGCCGCCGCGACCTACACGATGGTGTCGATGGCCGGCTACGGCGCGATCGGCGCCCTGCTCAACTACGCCGGCGGCCTGGTCACCGACCGCTCCGTCGGCTGGCTGCGGCAGCTGCGGCTGACCCCGCTCAAGCCGATCACGGTGGTGCTGGGCCGCGGGGTGGCCGCGATGGCCGCCGCGCTGGCCCCGGTGCTCGCGCTGTGCCTGGCCGCGGTGCTCATCAACGGGGTGCGCCTGGACACCTGGCAGTGGGCGGCGATCCTGCCGCTGCTGTGGGCCGGCGCGGTGCCGTTCGCGCTGCTGGGACTGGCGCTGGGCTATCTCGCCACCAGCCAGACCGCGCAGCCGCTCAACCTGCTCGTGTACCTCGGGATGTCCATCCTCGGCGGCCTGTGGCTGCCGCTGGACGTCATGCCCGGCTGGGTCGCCGCGATCGGCCGGCTGCTGCCCACCCACGCCTACGCGGACATGTCGTGGCGGGTCGCGTTCGGCGGCGCCCCGACCGCCGGCGACGTGGTGATCCTGGCCGTCTGGATGGCGCTGTTCGCGGCCCTGGCGAGCTGGGGCTTCCGGCGCTCCGTTCGCCGCATCACGGTGCTGTGACAGGGTGATGGCCATGGCACGCCTTCCGCGCCCTCCGATCGGGGGCATGATCTGGGTCGCGGTGTGGACGTTCGCCCTCGTCGACCCGCTGTCCACGATCACGACCCCCGCGGCGGCGATCGGGCTGGCGGCGTTCGAGGTGGCGTACGTGTACGTCGCGGCGATGGGCTTCGAGTCGCGGTGCGTCACGCGGGCCCATCACGTGCTGGTCGGGATCGTGGCGGCGCTCGGGGTCGGGCTGGCCCTGGCGTACGGCTCGCACTGGCTCATCCTGCTGCTGTACGTCTCGGTCGGCGGGGTCGCGGTCTACGCCTCGATGCCGCGCATGGTCCTGGCGATCTGGTGGTTCGCCGGCTGCCTCGCCGCGCTGATCGCCATCGGCCTGATCGTGGACGCGGACGCGTGGCAGACCGGCTCCGTCGCCGTCGGCATGACCCTGTCGTCGATGCTGGTCGCCTCGGTGCGCCAGCAGATCCGGCTGGTCAACGAGCTGAAGCACACCCGCGACGCCCTGGCCGAGTCGGCGGTGGCCGAGGAGCGGCTGCGCTTCTCCCGCGACCTGCACGACCTGCTCGGCCACACCCTGTCGGTCATCGTCGTGAAGGCCGAGGTCGTGCGGCGCATCGCCGAGCGCGACCCGGCCGCCGCGGCGGCCCAGGCGGCGGACATCGAGCAGGTCGGCCGGCGCGCGCTGGTCGAGATCCGCGAGGCGGTGACCGGCTACCGCGAGACGGGCCTGACCGCGGAGCTGGCCCGGGCCAAGGGGGCCCTGACGGCCGCCGGCATCACGGCCGACGTCCTGCGCACCGCCGACCCGCTGCCCGACACCGCGGACCGGCTGCTGGCCTGGGTGGTGCGCGAGGCCGCCACGAACGTCATCCGGCACAGCGGCGCCGCCCGCTGCGAGATCTCGCTGACCACAGTGGACGGCGCGGCGGTGCTGCGGGTCGCGGACGACGGCGACTTCGGCCCGTCCTCGCCGGGCGTGGACGCGGGCAACGGCCTGCGCGGCCTGCGCGAGCGGCTGAGCTCGGCGGGCGGGTCGCTGGAGACGGGGGCCCGGGCGGAGGGCGGCTTCGCGCTGACTGCGAGGCTTCCGCTGTGACGACGGGGATCTTGTCCGCTGTGACGACGCGGGTCTTGTCCGCTGTGACGATGGGGTTGGCGCGATGACGATCAGGGTGTTGCTCGCCGAGGACCAGGGCATGATGCGCGGCGCCCTGGCGCTGCTGCTCGACCTGGAGCCCGACCTGGAGGTGGTGGCCCAGGTCTCCAGCGGCGACGCGATCGTCCCGGCCGCCCTGGAGGCCCGGCCCGACGTGGCGCTGCTCGACATCGAGATGCCGGGCGGGGACGGCATCTCCGCCGCCGCCGAGCTGCGCCGCCGGCTGCCCGGCTGCCGGGTGCTGATCCTGACCACGTTCGGGCGCCCGGGGTACCTGCGCCGGGCCATGGAGGCGGGCGCGAGCGGTTTCCTGGTCAAGGACGGCCCGGTCGAGTCGCTGGCCGCCGCCGTGCGCCGGGTGCTGGCCGGGGAGCGCGTGGTCGACCCGGACCTGGCCGCGGCCGCCCTGGCCGCCGGGCCGGACCCGCTGACCGACCGGGAGCGCGACGTGCTGCGCGAGGCCGCCGACGGGTCCACGGTGGCGGACATCGCCAAGCGGCTGCACCTGTCGGAGAGCACGGTGCGCAACTACCTGTCGGCCGCCATCACCAAGACCGGCACGCGCAACCGGATCGAGGCCGTGGGTGTCGCCCAGTCCCGCGGCTGGCTCTGACCGGCCGCCGCAAAGTTGAGTCGAGGTGACTCAGGTCACGTCCCGGAACGGAAGACGCAGGGCGTGCCCCCGGTTGTAAGACTTGAGCGACACGGGCTCAACCTTGGAGGGACTCATCATGTTGCTGCGCACCGTTCCGTTCCGGTCCTTTGACGCCTTCGACCAGTTCTTCGCCCCGGCCACCAGGGCCACCGCCGCCGGCGGGCGAGGCAGTGCGGCGCCGCTGGACGCCTACCGCGACGGCGACGCGTTCTTCGTCGAGATCGACCTGCCCGGCGTGGACCCGGCCTCGATCGACGCCACCGTCGACCGCAACGTGCTCACCGTCAGCGCCGAGCGCACCCGCGCCGAGCGCGAGGGCGTGCGGCGGGTCATCAGCGAGCGCCCGTCCGGCACCGTCACCCGCCGCCTGGTCCTGGGCGACAGCCTCGACACCGAGCGGCTCGAGGCGAGCTACGACGCCGGCGTGCTGACCCTGCGCATCCCGGTGGCCGAGAAGGCCCAGCCCCGCAAGATCGAGATTGGCACCGCCGCGCGCGAGCTCAGCACCGCGCAGTAAAAGCAGAAGTGCAGGTAGACCGGCGACACGGCCGGAACGCGCGAACGAGCCGCGGCCCCTCGGGGTCGCGGCCGTTGCGTTTCCCGCAGCGGGCATTCGGAATCGATCGACGTCTGCACGGGCGGTTATTCCCGATGCGCTCCCGGTGATCATCGGGCGGAATTGCCCCGGGACGAAATGCCGGGGCCCCCGCGCCCGGAGTCCGGAGGGTGGGACGAGCCGGCGGCACCGGCGCCAAAGGCGACCGGCAACAGACGGCAAAGGCGACCGCGACCGGCACGGCGGCGGGCCAAAAGCCGGCGCGGCGGCGAGCCAAAAGTCCGGCGCGGCGGCGGACCAAAAGTGCGGGCAAACCATGTGGCCAAAACCACCGCAACCGAAAGCGGCCGACAAAGGCGACCGCGGCGGCGGGGAATCGGGCAATGCAAAGCGGGCCGGTCGCACGAATTCGTGCGACCGGCCCGCCGGTGTCTTCGTCAGGGAGACGGTCAGCGGCCCGCCTCGGCGTGATACCGGTCGACGATGTCCTGCTTGATGCGGCCCCGGTCGGACACGTCGATGCCCTTGGCCTGCGCCCACTCGCGGATCGCCCGGTTCTGGTCGCGATCGCCGCGGGTCACGCTGCGGCCGCGGACCTCGCGCCCGCGCGAGGTGGCAACGACGCCGCCCCGGCCGATCTTCGTCGCGGCGGCGACGAAGGGAGCCACCGCGTCGCGCAGCTTGGCCGCGTTGCCGGCGGACAGGTCGATCTCGTACTGCACGCCGTCGAGCGCGAACACGATGCTCTCGGCGGCGGGCTTGCCGTCGATGTCATCGATCAGCTCGTGGATGACGCGTTTTGCCATGAGTGGCCTTTCCTCGGTGGTACCCAGGTGTACAGAACCGCTGTGCAGAAGCTATGCGAGCCGAACCGATGCGGAGCTCGGCACTGAGCGCAACGCCCGTATCATTCGGACACAAACACAATAACTGGCGTCATGCTACGCCCGTTGCACGGGCGAGATTACCTCCACGGTAGCCCTTTCGCCCGCCCGCCACGGAAATCGGCACGTCACGAAACGCATACAACACGAAACGCACACGATCGGTAAAGCAGACACGGCGAATTGGGCGTGATCGGCGCGCTCCGATCACGCGGGCGAGTGTCGGAAGCGACGCGGAAGAGCCACCCCGGCAGGATGTCGAGAACTCACCCGCGCGATCCAGAAGATCGCGGATGTGGAGTCAGGCGAGGATCCGCAGCGACAGCAGCAATGCGCCACCGACCACGAGGAGCAGGCCGCCGACGGAGACGACCCGCACCAGCCAGGATCCCTCGCGGACCAGGCGGGTCCAGCGCAGCAGCTGCGCACGCGTGAACTGCAGCAGCCGGCGGGCCCAGGCGAACTCCATCGCCAGCAGCGCCAGGCCGCCCAGGATGATGAGCCAGCCGGGGCCGGGCAACGGCAGCAGGATCACGCCCACGGCGATGATGAGCGTGCCGAGCACGGCCACCACGATCTTCACGCCGAGGCGGCCGAGCGGGGTGGCGTACGCGCGCTCGCGCAGCCGCAGGAAGCCGTCCCGTATCCGGTCGGCCCGGGACCGCCAGGGTGCGGGCGCCGGCGGGTCGGTCACGGTCACGGGCTGGGGCGGCTGCTCAGACACCGTTCCATGGTCCACGAAGCGACGGGTTGCGGCCGAATTCGGCACCGAATCGGACTAATAGCGCAACTCACCGACATAGTGCCTGAGATCGGGCGAAGTTCGCATCCAGCGGACCGGTACAAGCGCGGCTGCGACACGCCGAAAGTCACCCTCGCGGGACCGCCGGCGCCCGGAATCAGGCGTAACGCCCGACCCGTCCACCTCACTGCCGCGCAATTCTCGTTCGCATCACGCAAACACCCGTCACTCCCATGGACCACGGGACGTTACCGGAATGAATTGACGTACGGCCCACACGTCACGTCAAGAGCCCCGACTGCGCCCAGAAAACCAGACATCGCACGCAAGATGTTCGGTTGACGGCAAATCGGGCCCAGAAACACTACAGAGTGAGATCGTAGAATCACTACGCGTAACACTGGGAATCGCCTCAACATAGGAGAGGCGGGGCACGGCATGCTCCGCAAGCGGTGCCGGGGGGAGTACGACATGAGCGCTATCCGACCATCGACCGTCGAGGTCGAGACATCCCTACGACTCGTCGCGCCCGACGCGACCGCGCTGCCGGTGCGAGCCAGCCTGCGCTATGACCCGAACGACCCGTACGCGGTTCACGTGCTCTTCCACGCCGAGTCGGCCGGGGGCGAGCCGGTGAGCTGGTCCTTCGCCCGCGAGCTGCTGTTCACGGGGCTGGACGAGCCCGCCGGGATCGGCGACGTGCGGGTCTGGCCGTGGAACGGGCCGCGGGGCGACTTCGTCGCGCTCGCGCTGTCCTCGCCGGACGGCAACGCGCTGTTCGAGGTGCCGCGCAGCGTGCTGGTGCGCTTCCTGCGCCGCACGTACAGCGTGGTCCCGCGCGGTCACGAGACCGACCACCTCGACGTCGACAACGCGGTGAGCCGGCTGCTCGCCGGCCGCTGAGTTCGACGCGCAACCCCTCACCGGCCCACCACCGCGGCACCACCCGCCCCGCCGGAGAGACCCGCGCTTCGCGCTCACGCGCAACGCGCTGACGCGCTTCACCAAGACGTGCGACACCGGGCGCCACGCGAGCCCCCGCCACCACCAGCAGCCGCCAGACGCTGGGACCGGGGCCTCGCGTGGCGCCCGACGCCGTCTCACCCCGGCGGGCGCCCGACTCCGGTCGCCCGGATCTCGCCCCACGGGTTCAGCTCGACCAGCCGGGCCGGCACCCCGCCGATCAGCACGTCCCGGCGCCCGGCCCGCAGCAGCGCCACCACCTCGGGCCCGGCCGCCATCCGCGCGCTCCAGTGGAACCGGCCGTCGATCGGCTGGAACTGCCCGGAGATGCGCAGCTCCACGGCGTAGGTGGACTCCCCCGCGACGAGCGAGGCCTTGACCGGCGACGATTCCTGGGGCATGGTACCGACTAGTACCAAGTACTGGCCGGTAACGTCAAGGGAGCCGCCATGCACCCGCGCGAGGCCACCGCCGCCCGCCTGCTCAAGATCTCGGCCGGCAACGCCTACGACCCCGACGTCGACATCGACTGGGACGCCCCGCAGCCGCCCGGCATCATGTACGCGCCGCAGGAGCGCCTGTCGCTGTTCGGCACGCCGCTGTGGGACGCCCTCACCCCCGACCAGCGCGTCGAGCTGTCCAAGCACGAGGTGGCCAGCATCGCGAGCATCGGCATCTGGTTCGAGGTCCTGCTCATGCGGATGCTGCTGCGGCACGTGACGGGCCTGGACCCGCGCAGCGCGCACGTGCAGTACGCGCTCACCGAGATCGGCGACGAGTGCCGGCACAGCATCATGTTCGGCCGGATGATCTCGGCCTTCGGCGCGCCCGCATACCAGCCGGCGGCGGTGCACCGTGCGCTCGGGCGCTACCTCGGCGCCACGGCCGGCGGCATCCAGACGTTCGCCGCCGCGCTCATCGCCGAGGAGATCCTCGACGCCCTCCAGCGCGAGGCGATGGCCGACGACAGTCTGCAACCGCTGGTCCGCATGGTCTCGCGGATCCACGTGGTCGAGGAGGCGCGGCACATCAAGTTCGCCCGCGACGAGCTGGCCCGCCAGGTCGCCGGAAGTTCCAAGCCCCGCCGCTTGTACTGCCAGATCGTCGTCGCCCGCGCCGCGTACACGGTCACCCACTCCCTGATCAACCCCCAGGCGTACGCCGCGGTCGGCCTGGACCCGGCGCGGGCGGGGGCGGCGGCCTGGGCGAATCCGCGCTTCCGCGAGACGCTGCGGTGGGCGGGCAGCCGGGTCACGACCTACCTGCAGGAACTCGGCCTGGTCGAGGGCCCGGCGCGGCCGGTCTGGCGCGCCGCGGCGCTGCTTTGAGCCTGTGAGATGGAGCATCGCCGGATCACGGGACGATGCCGATCTCGCGCGCTACTGTTCATGGAGTCGGTGTGCTGTGTGTCCCCGGGCCTCACCACACTGCCTTCACGGAATACCGTTCGGCTGGAGCCGTGTAGCGCCTATCGCCGCGAGGCGACCTGGCACACCGACCCTAAATCTTTCCCACACGCCGGCTGCTTTCAGGCGAGCACGGCGTAGACGACCAGGTTGTCGCGGTACGAGTGCTTCGACTGGTCGAAGCTCCCGCCGCAGGTGATCAGCCGCAGCTCCGGCACCGGCGTCGGCCCGTAGACCTTGGCGCTCGGGAACCGGTCCTTGGCGTAGTGCTCGCTCGCCGTCACCCGGAACGTCAGCCAGCCGTCGCCGCGCTGCACGTCCACCAGGTCGCCGGGGGCGAGCTCGTGGAGGCGGAAGAAGACCGCCGGGCCGGTCTTGGAGTCGACGTGCCCGGCCAGCACCGCGGGGCCCGCGTCGCCCGGGTACGTGCCGCCGGTGAACCAGCCCGCCTCGCCGTACGCCTTCGGGCTCTCCAACACCCCGGCCCCGTCCATCCGCAGATCCTCGAGCGGGGTGTCGACGCCGAGCTTGGAGATCTTGAGCCGGGTCGGGGGCGCGTCCGGGGACCCCGACGCCGCCGAGAGGTCGATGCTGTGCGGGACGATCCAGGTCGCGTCGCCCGCGTCGATGTCGACCCGGCGGCCGACCAGCGCGGCCGCGCCGACGATCATCGGCGCGGCGAGGGCCAGCACGCAGCCGATCAGCATCAGGGTCCGGCGGCGGGTCGCGGTCAGGTGCAGCCGCCGGCGCGACCGATGCCGGACGACCCTCGCCACCCTGATCACTTCCCCAACTGCGCCGTGCCCGAGCGGCGGCGGGCCGGGCCCGCCGCCGCTTCCGTACCAGCGAAGCTACGCCGCCACCGGCGGCTTCGCGCGCCGCCGCCAGACGAGGAACCCGCCCGCGGCCAGCAGGAGCACGACCGCGCCCGCACCGATCGGCAGCAACGGGCTCATGCCGTCGTTCGCCGTGCCGCCACCGCCGGTGTCCACGCCGCCCTCGGGCACGCCGCTGCTGGAGGCGTCCGTGCGCAGCTGCGCGGTGAGGCCGCCGCTGCCGTCGAGGATGATCAGCGAGTACACCGCGCCGGCCTTGAGCGGCGCCGTCACCGTCGTCGCGGCGCTCGTCGCGCTCGGCGCGGCCAGGCGCAGCGTCCAGCGGCCCGGCTCGACCGTCTGGTACGAGGTCGTCGTGGCGAACTGGACGTTGTCGGCGATCTTCGAGCCGCCGGAGACCGAGACGTCCAGGACCGGCTGCTTGACCGAGGCCTGGATGACCCGGACCTTGGCCTTGCCGGAGTCGGGCAGGCCCAGGTCGTCGGCGATGACGCGCAGGCCCAGATCGGCGAACTTGCCGGTGCCGGCGACCGTGTAGGCCTTGCCCTCCTCCACCGTCGCCTGGGTGCTCAGCACCGGCGCGGCCGAGGCCGGGTCGCCCTTCTTGCGCATCGCCACCGCGTAGGTCCCGGGCGGCAGCGGCAGGTACTTGGAGACGGTGCCATACGCGACAGCGTCGAACTTCTGCTGCGGGATGGCGCCGGAGACGGAGCTGAGATAGACGTCGACCGCCGGAGTGTCGGGCGACAGGTGGGCCAGGCGGACATACCCCACACCGGCCGCGGCGGCCGGCGAGGCTTCCACCATCGTCAGTCCCAGGCCGAGGAGCGCCGCGGCCGCGAAGGCCGCGAGCCTCCGCCGCTGGGGAGCAGCGAACACGTTGTACCCCCTGCTGTGTACACAGCGAATGCTTCAGATTCGGGTCGTACGCGCCCGCGGGGGTAGGTGACTGAGTAATCCGCACGGGCACCGTCAGCACAGATCGCGGTGAGTCTGGCACGTCGATGAGCAACGCGCCACCCATGCTGGGCAGGGATCATCGCCGCATGTGTACGGTGCCCGACGCTGCGCTGCGGCACCACATCCGGACGGACGAGGCAAATTACCTGTCGGTACCGCTCGATACGTCGATCGGCGGGGCCATGCCGGGACCTACATCTGGGTGCCGAAGTCCTGGGTCCAGATGGCCGTCTTGCCCTGGTAGGCAAGGCCGACGCCGAGGTCCTTCAGCTTGCAGTTGAGGATGTTGGCCCGGTGCCCGGAGCTGTTCATCCAGGCGTTCATGACCTCTTCCGGGGTGCGCTGGCCCTTGGCGATGTTCTCGGCCGCGCCCGACCAGCGGTATCCCTCGTTCGAGATCCGCGTGGCGAAGGACGTCCCGTCCTGGGAGTCGTGCGAGAAGTAGTTGTTGGCCGCCATGTCGGCCGAGTGCTTGTACGCGGCCGCGCGCAGCTTGGCGTTGAAGGCGAGCGGCGCGCAGCCGGCCTTGGCCCGCTCGGCGTTCGTGATCGCCAGGACCTGGGCCTCGTACGCGCTGTTGCTCGTCCCGCCCGGCGCGGCCGTCGTCTTCTTGGCCGTCGGCTGCGTGGTCTTCGGGGCGGCGGCGGTGGTCGGCGCCTTGGTGGTCGGGGCCGGCGCGGCGGACGTCGCCGCGTTCTCGGCCGCGCCGGTGGAGGCCGCGGGGTCACCGGAGGCATCGCCGAGCAGGTCACCGGCGGTGGTGCTGGTCCCGACGGCGGGCGCGGCGTTGGACTGCGGGGAGGCGTTGGAGGACTTGGACAGCAGCATCGAGCCGCCGAACGCGACCGCGCCGACGACCACGAGCGCGACCGCGCCGATGCCGGCGGCGAGCAGCATCCGGTTCCCGCGCCGGTTCTCCAGCTCGTCGGGGCCGGGCGCGCCCTGGTAGTCGCCGTACTCTTGATAGCCGCCGCGCTGGTCGCCGTCGTAGCCGCGGTCGTCGCGGTAGCCGCCCTGCTGGTAGCCGGCCTGGTTGCCCCAGTCGCCGTTGCCCTGGCCGGCGTTGCCCTGGTTGCCCCAGTCGCCGTTGCCGTTGCCCTGGCTGCCCTGCGCGGCCCAGTCGCCGTTGCCCTGGTTGCCCCAGTCGCCGTGCCCGCCGCGGTCGTCGTGGCGGCCGGGGTCGGCGCCGTACGAGTCGTGCCGGTCGAAGCGGTCCACCTGAGGCCTCCATGCGTGCCTGCCGTCAAAGCCGCAACAGACACTAGAAGGCCCGGAGCGCCGGATTCGCCCCCGGAAGCCGAATTAACGGCGGTCTAAGCGAAACTTATGCCGGGGCTGCGGCCGGTAGCAGGGCCGTCACCACGTGCCGCAGCACGGCCGTGGCGCCCGCCACATCGAGGTGCAGCTCATCGCGCCACATCGACCAGCCGGCGAACGTCGCCGCGACGGTCAGCGCATCGACGATCTCCGCGGCGCCGGGTCCGGCCGCGTCCAACTCCGGGGCGAAGAGGATCTGGATCTCTTCGCGGGCGATCGTGAGGTACCAGAGACGGTTCTTGCGCAGTTGAGCGGAGAACGGTTCGCGGATGCGCGCGGCGCGGGCGGCCGGGGCGATGAGCTCCAGCAGGCGGGCCCGTTGTTCGCAGTAGCGCTCGATGCGCTCGCCGAGGGGAAGCTCGGGCGGGATCGGGCGGTGCTCGGCCCGCTGCCGCTCCATGAGCCGCTCGCCGGCCGCGGCGAACAGGCCCTCCATGTCCTTGAAGTTCGTCCACAGTGCGCGCAGGGACACCCCGGCCCGCTCGGCGATCCGCTCGGCGGTGGGCCGCAGCTCACCCTCCTCGAGCAGCGCGAAGTGCGCGTCCGTGATCGCCCGCCGGGTGCGCTCGGCCCGTAATGTGCGCCCGTCGACCCGAGGGCGCACTCCCGCTTCGCTCATGACCTGACAGCCTACGTGCCACACGCTCGGGTCACCCTTTACGGTGAGGACGTGGCGACGCGCAGCGTGCACGACATCGAGATCGAGCTTCCGGCCTTCGACCCGGGCGAGCTGGAACCGGTCAGCGCGCCGTGGGGCGGCAACCTCAACGAGGCCCACGTGCAGACCGGGCGGGCCATCCGCAGCACCCTGATCGACGCCCGGCTGCGCCGCTCCCACCTGGAGAACCTCGACCTCAACGGGGTGATCTGGGAGGACGTGACGATCAGCGGCTGCCGGTTCGAGAAGGTCGACTTCACCGCGGCCCGGCTGACCGGGCTCACCCTCGATCGGGTGCACTTCGTCAACTGCAAGCTGACGTGGGCCAACCTGGCCGAGACGAAGCTGGCCGACGTGCTGTTCGAGGGGTGCCGGCTGGACGGGGCGTCGCTCGACGACGTGAACACCACCGGCCCGACCGGGTTCGTGGGGTGCGTGCTCGTCAACACCAACCTGCGCGACTGCGCCCTGCCGTTCGCGGCGATGCAGGGCTGCCGGCTGCGCCAGATGTCGTTCGAGAGCTGCGACCTGCGGGGGGCCGACCTGCGGGGCAATCAGCTCTCGGAGGTCAGCGGGATGAGCAGCCTGCGCGGGGTGACCATCGAGCCGGCCCAGCTGCCGGGCCTCACCGACGCGGTGATGCGGGACCTCGGCGTGATCGTGCGCGGTCCCAAGGGCTGAGCCCGCTGGGGTCCGGCCTCACCGGCGCGGTGATGCGGGACCTCGGCGTGATCGTGCGCGGCCCGAAGGGTTGACCCTCCACCGCGGCCGGCCGTGGGGAGCCGAGCGGTGCGGATCTGCGGTCAGGGGCGGCGGCGGGTCGTCGTCGACGCAGTCGGCCGGCGGCAGGACCGCCGGGCCGAGCAGGTCGCGCGGGTCGGCCTCCAGGGCGCCCTCGACGGTGGCGAACGCGGCGATCCCGCTCATCCCCGCGGCGATCCCGAGCCAGGAGCGGATCGCCGGCGACGGCGCGGCCAGGCGCAGCTCGCCGCCGCGGGCGCGGGCCATCCCGGCCACCCCCACGAGCAACTCGGCGCCGGTCGTGTCGCACACCGTGACCTGCGAGACGTCCAGCACCAGCCGCGGCTCGTCGGCGACCAGGAGCCCGGCCAGGACCGGCTCGATGGTCGCGACGGTGCCTTCCACCAGCAGCCCGTGCAGGGCCAGCACGACCGCACTCATCGGGTGTGACGGTACCGATCCGGCTCCCTGGCTGTCAGCGGCCGGGCGGCCGACCCCGCGTGGGGCCGTTCAGTCCGCCGGGTGTCGACGGACGCCGATGATCACGCCGGAGCCGCAGGCCAGCTCGGTCGCGACCAGCCGCGGATCGGTGAGCAGGGCCCGGCGCACCCCGTCCTGCTTGGCCCGGAAGTCCTCGGGCCATCCCTCGACCGGGGTCATGTCGTCGACGACGAGGGTCCCCCGTGGGTTGAGTTTCGCGAGGGTACGGTCCAGCCCCTCGATCTTCCCGCCGAAGGCATCGGCGAAGATCAGATCGAAGCCGCCGGATTCCGCCGCCAGGTATTCGAGGGCATCGGCCACCCGCAGGTGCACGAACGCCGGCCAGTCCCCGGTCGCGGCGAGGGCCGCCGTGGCCGGGTCGGACTCGATCGACACGACCGTGACATCGGTGCGGGGCCGCAGGCCGTCGGCGATCCAGGCGGTGCCGACCCCGGCGCCGGTGCCGATCTCCAGCACCCGGGCGCCGGATGGCAGGGCGGCGGCGAGCACGGCCAGGAGGCGGCCGACCTCCGGCTCGCAGGATTGACCGAAGCCGTTGGCCTCGGCGCGGGCGTGGGCGGTGTCGATGAGATGCACGGCGGCGACCCTAACGACAATCGTCGCGCTCCGCGTGCAAATATGTGCCCCGTGAAGTCACTGCCTCTGCGGGTCCTCACGCCCGCCGCCGCCGTCCTGCTGGCCCTCGGCGCCTGCAGCACGCCGTCGCAGCCGTCGAACACGCCGGCCAAGGACGGTCCCGAGCAGACCGCCACCAACGCGTTCGAGGTGAAGGACGCGGTCAGCGTCGTCGCGATCGACAGCGACGGCGGCGCGATCGCGGTCAAGGCCGGCAGCGGGGACACCATCAAGGTCACGGAGACCTACAAGTTCAAGAGCGACAAGCCGAACCGCAAGCAGGCCATCGACGGCGGCGAGCTGCAGCTCAGCTCGGCCGGCTGCCCGAAGCACGACTGCTCGATCTCCTACGTGGTGGAGATGCCCTCGACGCTGACCGTGCGCCTGGACAGCTCCGGCGGCCGGATCGACCTCACCGCCCTGACCGGCATCGTCGACGTCCAGACCGACGGCGGCGGCGTGAACGCGGAGGGCCTGGCCCCGCCGGAGTTCACCGCCCGCACCGGCGGCGGCCCGGTCGACCTCAAGGTCACCCAGGCCCCCGACCGCATCGACATCGACAGCGGCGGCGGCAACGTGAACCTGCGCCTGACCTCCGACGGCTACGCCCTGGACGCCCAGCTCGACGGCGGCACCCAGTCCGGCTCCATCAAGGCCGACGCCGCCTCCGTCCACAAAGTGAAGATCACCACCAGCGGCGGCGGCCTGACCTTCGTCTAGGCCGTCAGCGCGCTGTAGATCAGCTGCCGCAACTGCGGGCGCAGGGGGTACGTGCTCGACGGGACCAGCTGGGTGTAGAAGCCCACCGTCAGCCGCTCGACCGGGTCGATCCAGAAGGCCGTGCTCGCCGCGCCGCCCCAGTAGAAGGTGCCGGGGCTGCTGTACACGCGGGCCGGCACCGGGTCGCGGACCACGGCGAAGCCCAGGCCGAAGCCGACGCCCTCGAACGTGGTCTCGGCGAAGCCGCCGGTCTGCAGCTTGTCGAGGTCCACCCCGCCCGGCAGGTGGTTGGTGGTCATGAAGTCCACGGTGCGCGGCGCGAGCAGGCCGTCGCCCCGGCGCAGCAGCATGGTCATGAAGCGCTGGTAGTCGGCCGCGGTCGAGATCAGGCCGCCGCCGCCCGCCGGGGCCTTGGGCTCCTCGAAGGCCAGGTCACCCATGGCGTCGAAGCGCACGCGGCGGCCGCCGGGGCCCGGGACGTACAGGGCGGCCATGCGCTCGTCGCCGGGCGCCACCGACCAGGTCGTGTCGTGCATGCCCAGCGGCTCGAGGATCCGCTCGCGCACGAAGTCCATCAGCGGCATCCCGGCCACGACCTCGACCAGGCGGCCGAGGACGTCGGTGCTGACGCCGTAGCCCCAGGCCGTGCCCGGCTGGAACAGCAGCGGCAGGGCGGCGAAGTCGCGGGACACCTCGGCCAGGTCGGCGCCCGGCTTGGTGGTCATGTCGTAGCCGGCCTGGCGGTAGATCGCGTCGACGACCGAGGTGTTCAGGAAGCCGTACGTCAGCCCGGACGTGTGGGTGAGCAGGTGCCAGACCCGGATCGGCTCGGCCGCCGGCACCGTGTACGGCTGGGAGGCCGAGCCCTTGTCGTAGACCCGCATGTCCCGGTACTCGGGCAGCCAGCGGCTGATCGGGTCGGTGAGCTCGAGCAGGCCCTCCTCCCACAGCAGCATCGCCGCGACCGAGGTGACCGGCTTGGTCATCGAGAACAGCCGCCACCGGGTGTCCGGCTCGACGGGCGCGCCCGCCTCGGCGTCGCGGTGGCCGTACACGCTGGTGTGCACGACCTTGCCGTCCCGGGCGATCGCCAGCTGCCAGCCGGCCAGGCGGCCGTCGTCGACGTACCGCGCGAAGTGGGCGTCCAGGCGGGCCAGCCGCCGCTCGTCGAATCCGGCCTGCGCTGGCGCCACTTCGCGATCAATGCTCACGTCCGGGGACAATAGCTCAGGAAACTGCGAGCTGTTCCGCGCCCTCGACGACCCGGTCGACGAAGCCGTACTCCTGGGCCTCCGGCGCGGTGAACCAGCGGTCGCGGTCCGAGTCGGCCTCGATCTGCTCGTAGGTCTGCCCGGTGTGCTCGGCGATGAGCCGCTGCATGGTCTGCTTCGTGTACAGCATCTGCTCGGCCTGGATCGCGATGTCGGCCGCGGTGCCGCCGATGCCGCCGGAGGGCTGGTGCATCATGACCCGGGAGTGCGGCAGGGCGTAGCGCTTGCCGGGGGTGCCGGCGCTGAGCAGGAACTGCCCCATGGACGCGGCCATGCCCATGACCACCGTGGACACGTCGTTCTTGATGAACTTCATGGTGTCGTAGATCGCCATGCCGGCGGACACCGAGCCGCCCGGCGAGTTGATCCAGAACGCGATGTCGCGCTCGGAGTCCTCGGCGGCGAGCAGGATCAGCTGGCCGCAGATGCGGTTGGCGCTCTCGTCGTTCACCTCGGTCCCGAGCACGATGATGCGCTTGCTGAGCAGGCGCTCGAAGACGGCGCTGTCGAACGGAATCTCAATGTCGGCCATGCCCTCAACCGTATGACGTCGCGCCGCCGGTGAGATCCCCTGTTCGCCGTGAGCGTGTTCGCTCTCAGCGTTTCAGCTCTTCAGGATGGGTCTGAGCGTCTCCAGTACGGCCGGATCCTCGATCGTGGAGGGCACGGGCTCCTCGCGGCCGTCGGCGATCCCCCGCATGGTCCGCCGCAGGATCTTGCCCGAGCGGGTCTTGGGCAGCGCCGGCACCACCTGCACGCTGCGCAGGCTGGCGACGGCCCCGATCCGCTCCCGGACCAGCCGCACGAGCTCGCCGGCGACCGTCTCGGCCGGGGTGTCCACGCCGGCCTTGAGCACCACGAACCCGCGCGGGACCTGGCCCTTGAGCTCGTCGTCGACGCCGATCACGGCGCACTCGGCGACCGCCGGATGGGCCGCGAGCACCTCCTCCATCGCGCCCGTGGACAGCCGGTGCCCGGCGACGTTGATGACGTCGTCGGTGCGGCCCATGACGAAGAGGTACCCGTCCCCGTCGAACCGCCCCCCGTCGCCGGTGAGGTAGTGGCCGGGGTACGCGGAGAGGTAGGAGCGCACGTACCGCTCGTCGTCGCCCCACAGCGTCGGCAGGCACCCGGGCGGGAGCGGCAGCCGGATCGCGATGGCGCCGTCCGTGCCGGGGGCGGCGTCCTGCCCGTCGGGGGTGAGCACGCGGATGTCGTAGCCCGGCACCGGCACCGACGGGGAACCGGGCTTGGTCGGCAGCTCCTCCAGGCCGCGCGGGCTCGCCGCGATCGGCCACCCGGTCTCCGTCTGCCACCAGTTGTCGATCACCGGCACGCCGAGGCGCTGACCGGCCCACTCGTACGTCTGCGGGTCGAGCCGCTCCCCCGCCAGGAACAGCGCGCGCAGGCTCGGCAGCTCGAGCCGGTCGGTCGCCGGGTCCTCCTTGCGGATGGCGCGGATCGCGGTGGGGGCGGTGAACAGCACGTTGACGCCGTGGTCGGCGACGACCCGCCAGAACGCGCCGGCGTCCGGGGTGCCGACCGGTTTGCCCTCGTACAGCACGGTGGTCGCGCCCGCCAGCAGCGGCGCGTAGACGATGTAGGAGTGCCCGACGACCCACCCGACGTCGGACGCGGCCCAGAACACGTCGCCCGGCCCGCACGCGAAGATGTTCGCCATCGACCAGGTCAGCGCGACCGCGTGCCCGCCGTTGTCGCGCACGATGCCCTTGGGCCGGCCGGTCGTCCCCGACGTGTAGAGGACGTAGAGGGGGTCGGTGGCATCAACCGGTACGATATCCGCGGGTTTGGCGTTTGCCGTTGCCTGCTCCCAGGTCAGCTCGCCGTCGCGCAACGCGGCCGGGGCCTGCTCGCGCTGCAGGACCACGACGTGCTCGGGCCGGTGGGCCGCCTCGTCGAGGGCCGCGTCCAGCAGCGGCTTGTATTCGACCACCCGGCTCGGCTCGATGCCGCACGACGTGGCCACGACGACCTTGGGCTTGGCATCGTCGATGCGGGCGGCGAGCTCCTTCGGCCCGAAACCGCCGAACACCACCGAGTGGATCGCCCCGAGCCGCGCGCAGGCCAGCATGGCGACCACGGCCTCGGGCACCATCGCCATGTAGATCACCACGCGATCGCCCTTGGTCACGCCGAGCGCCCGCAGGGCACCCGCGAACAGGGCGACCTCGTCCCGCAGGGTTCCGAAGGTGTACCGCCTGATCGTGCCGGTGACCGGGCTGTCGTACACGAGCGCCAGGTCGTCGCCCCGCCCGCGCTCGATGTGCCGATCGAGCGCGTTGTGGCAGGTGTTGAGCTCGGCATCCGGGTACCAGCGGTAGAACGGCGGCCGGTCCCCGTCGAGGATCCGGATGGGCATCCGCGTCCACTCGACCCCGGCGGCGGCGTCGCGCCAGAACCACTCGGGATCGGCGAGGCTGCGCTGGTACGTGTCGCGATAGACGCCCATGCCTCCGATCCTGCTCCGCGATTTCGCGTTCCGGTAGGTCCACTTCGGACGCAGGCGGCGACGGATCCGGCTTTTTGCGGATCCGTCGCCTTTGCGGGTTTTACCCGAGTGCGTTCGCGCTGGCCATCCCGGCCGGGGCGTTGGCCAGGGCCTGCTGGATCGCGGCGACCAGGGCGAGCGCGGCCTCCTCGGTGAGCTCGACCGCGACCCGCGCCGACGGCCCGAGGGCGGGGTTGGCGAAGTCGATGTTCAGGGTGTGCGCGAACTGGGCGTGCACCGGGTGGTCGACGTACACCGCGGCCCGGGTCACGTCGAACCAGCCGTTCGCGCCCTTGCCGGCGCCCTCGATGTCGACCATCTCGGTCTCATAGGTGCACATGCTCGATCAGCCTCCGAGGTGCTGGTTGTAGAACGCGAAGATGCGCCGCCACCCGTCGACGGCCGCCTCGGGCCGGTACGCGGGCCGGTCGACGGAGAAGAACGCGTGCCCGGCACCCGCGTAGCTGTGCTGTTCGAAGCTCTTCCCGTGCTCGCTCATGAGCCCGGCGAGCCGAGCCACCTCCTCCGGCGCCGGGTACTTGTCGTCGTCCCCGAACAGCCCGAGCACCGGGCACCGCACGTCCCCGAGCCGATCCGCGATCGAGGTCGCCTTGAGCGGAAACCCGGTCGGCGGCGGCTCCAGCGCGAACGCCCCGTAGCAGTCCACGGCCGCGTCGAGGTCGACGGCGGTGGAGACGAGCAGCGCCTGCCGCCCGCCGGAGCAGTGCCCGATCACGCCGACCTTGCCGTTCGCGTTGTCCAGCCCGCGCAGCGCCGCGGCGGCGGTGGCCACGTCCTTGATGATCTGCTCGTCGGGAATCCCGCCCTGCCCGCGCACGAACGCCGAGGCATCGTCGGGCGACGCGTCGGGCGCCTCCCGCCAGTACAGGTTGGGGCAGATCGCGGAGTACCCGTTGACGGCGAACTTGCGCACCATCTCCTTGGTGGCCTCGTCGTACCCGGGCAGGTGGTGGATGACGACCACGCCGGGCACCGGGTTGTCGCCGATCGGCCGGGCCTGGTACGCCTGAATCTGCTCGTCGCCGATGAACACAGTCTCGGCACGGATCGCATCTGACATGGGTCTGCACTCCGTCGTTCGAGTTTTCCTTAGCCGGGCAAACGATATTCCCTGCCCGCGCAACGAACCCTGGCAGGGGGTGGCCGCCCGGACTCGCCGCACGCTCCCGCCGCCCGCTTTCCGGCGCGGCCGGCCCGATGACCGGCGCGACCGGTGGCTGAACGAAACTCAACGGTCCCCAGCCAGAGGCGCTCGAAACCCGGACGGTGGGCCGGATGCCAAGACCGCCGTCACGGGGCACGGCGACGCATCCACCGCGGGCCGCCGTCGGGCGCGACCGGCCGGACCACGCTCTCGGCGGCGGGCGTCGAGCGTGGCCGGGCCGGACTCCACGACGTGCGGCCGGCGTGATCCGGGCCGGACTCCGGCGGCGGGTCACGACCGGGCGGGTTACGAGCGGCCGGGTTACGAGCGGCCGGGCTCCGAGCGGCGCAGGGCCAGGCGGGCGAGGCCGATCAGGATGACGATCTGCAGGAGGAGGATCAGTACCGAGCGCCACCACGCACCGGCGGTGTGCTCCCACAGGCTGTCCTTGAACGGGATCATCGACTGCAGGTCCACGGTCGAGCCGCCGGCGGCCATGCCCCAGCGGGTGGGGAAGAGCCAGGAGATCTGCTCCAGGACCTTCTGGCCGCCGAGTTCGAACAGGCCGCCGGACAGGACCAGTTGGGCCATCACCGCGACGACCAGGACCGGGGTGGTCTGTTCCGTGGTCTTGACCAGGGCGCTGACCAGCAGGCCGAACGCCATCGAGGCCAGGGCGACCATGGCCACCGGGACGGTGATCTCGACGAGCCAGTGCTCCTTGAAGATCAGCGGGTCCTTCGGCGGGTTCTTGCCGAGCAGGGCCAGCCAGCTGAACAGGGCCGTCTGGACGATGATGATCAGGGAGAAGACGAAGACCTTCGACGCCAGGTACGCGCCCGCCGACAGCCCGACCGCCCGCTCGCGCTTGTAGATGGTCGACTCGTTGACCAGCTCGCGGATGGCGGCCGCCGTGCCGAGGAAGGCGGCGCCCACGGCCAGGACGACGAGCAGGCGCTGGGCCTCCAGGCTGTAGCGGGTCAGGCCGGGGGCGAGGCCGTTCTCCCCCGGCACGGTCCGGGTCAGCAGCGCCAGGGCCAGCGGCAGGCCGAGCAGGAAGACGCTCAGGCCGCGGTCGGCGCCGATCACCCACAGCATGCGCAGGCACAGGGTGAGGAACTGGCGGATCGGCGCCGCGGGGTGCACGACCCGGCTGCGCAGCGACGCCCCGCCCAGCTTGACCCGCGCCCGGCCGACCGCCTTCGACGCCGACGAAGACGAACCCGACGGGCCGGACGAGGGCGACGAAGCCGACGAGGAACCCGGCCGGTTCGGTGCGGGCGGCGGAACCGTCGCGGGCCGAGCCGGCATCCGCTGCTCCGCCGTGGACGAGTCGACCGAAGCCGCAGCACCCGCCGAACCTGAAGCACCCGCCGAACCGGAAGAACCCGCCGAACCGGAGGGGGCAGCCGGTCGCGCGGGCATCGCCTGCTCGGCGGTGGACTCCCCCACCGCCGTCCTGGCGCCAGGAGCGCCGCTCAACAATGACGTGCCCGAGGCCGCACCGCCCGAGGGGGCCGAGCCCGGGGCGGACGTGCCCGTCGCGGCGGAAGCGGCAGAAACACCGGCAGGAGCGGCGGCAGGAACGTGGGCGCTCGCCGAGGCGACCCGCTGCGCCGGCACCGGCACGTCCACGACCTCCGGCTTCGGCGGCGGGGCCTCCGCGATCTGCTCGGTCACGTAGCGCGTGTAGAGCTCCGACGACCGGTACTTCCGCGTCCAGTGCTCCGCGTTGTTCGTCACCTCGCGGAAGACCTCGGCGTAGTCCTCGGCGCCGAAGAAGTCGAGCACCTCGCCGGGCGGGCCGAAGTAGCCCATCCGGCCGCCGACCGTGAGCACGAGCACGCGGTCGGTGAGGTCGAGGTGCATCACGTTGTGCGTCACGACCGCCACCGTGCGGCCCTTGTCGGCCAGGTCGCGCAGCTCCTCCATGACCTCCTTGTCCAGGGCCGGGTCGAGGCCGGACGTGGGCTCGTCGAGGAAGAGCAGGCTCGGCTCGGTCAGCAGCTCCAGGGCGACCGAGACGCGCTTGCGCTGGCCGCCGGAGAGGCTGTCGATGCGCTGCTTGGCGCGCTCGGTGAGGTTCAGGGTCTTGAGCACCTCGGCGACCCGGGCCCGGCGCTCCTTGCGCGGGACGTCGTCGGCGAAGCGCAGGGCGGCCGCGAAGCGCAGGGCCCGGCGGACCGTGAGCTGGCGGTGCAGCACGTCGTCCTGCGGGACCATGCCGATGCGGTAGCGCAGCTCGGCGTAGTCGGCGTAGAGGTCGCGGCCGTCGTAGCGGACCGCGCCCTGGGTGGCCGGCCGCAGCCCGGCGACCGCCTTGACCAGGGTCGACTTGCCGCAGCCGGAGGGGCCGATGATGGCGAGCAGGCTGCCCTCGGCCAGGGCGAAGCTCACGTCGTCGAGCAGGATCGCGTCCTTGATCCGCACGGTGAGGTCGTCGGCGATGAGCGAGGAGGGGCCGGCGTCCTCGAACTCGTGCAGGCGGGCGCCGTCGAAGATGAACTCGTGCTTGCCGATGGAGATCATGTCGCCGGGGGTCATGTCCTGGCGGGTGATCTGCTTGCCGTTGTGGAAGGTGCCGTTGCGGCTGCCGAGGTCGACCACCTCGAAGCCGCCGGTCTGGGTGCGGCGCAGCTCGGCGTGGTTGCGTGAGCTGCGCAGGTCGCTGAGCACGATGTCGTTGTCGGCGCCGCGGCCGATGCGGATGCGGCCGGCGCCGAACTCGTGCTGGGTGGCCTCGCGCTGCTGCGGCGGGGAGGGCTGGACCGGCAGGCGCTCCGTGATGGTGACGACCTTGAACGTGACCGCGGGGCCATCGGCCGAGCCGAGGTGCACCTCGCCGCCGTCGGTCGCGGCGACGAAGGCCGCCTTCTCGCCGCCCGAGTAGACGCCGTTGCGGCTGCCCAGGTCGCGCAGGAACCAGCCGTCGTCGTTCCAGATCACCTCGGCGTGCCGCCGGGAGATCAGGGTGCCCTCGACCACCAGGTCGTTGGCGGCGTCGCGACCGATGGTCACGGTGTCGTCGGGACGGACCGTCGCCATCTTGTCGCCGCTGGTCACCTCGAGGACCTGAAGCTCCCGGATCACCGTCTGCTGATCGATGCTCGCCACGGGCCTCATCATGCCGTGGAGGTACGACAGAAAACACCCGGGGCCTATGTATCAGGAGCCCGCCGCCTCCCCTCACGTATGTCGAGAGCAAACAGCGACCTGGCGTGAGGGGGACAGGCATGGCTCCGGACGAGTGGCGCGCACGACGCGCCCGGCGACTCGCCGGCCTGCCATGGGTTCGCCGCGAGGACCGGGCCGACGGCACGCCGGTGCGCTTCGTCGCCGACGAGCTCGTCGTGCTCGCCGAGCACTTCGCCACCGCGCGCCAGGCGTTCGCCGAGCAGGGGCTGTCCGCACGGGACATCATCGAGGAGGGGGATGTCCCGGACGGGCTGCGGCGGGTCCGGATCGAGGGGCTGGACGTCGCGCGGGCCGCGCGGCGGGTCCGGGTGCAGGCGGAGGCGGCCGGGGACACCCGCGTCGCCGCCTCGCCCAACCACGTGTTCGTCGCGACGCCGTTCGCGCACGCCGGGGCCTACGGATCGCCGCGACCGGCCCCGCCCGGCGCGCTGACCCGGCCCGGGACCACCGGCGCGGACGGGGTGCGGGTCCTGGTGCTCGACACCGGGGTGTGGCTGAACAGCCCGCTGCCGAAGGAACGGTACGTCACCGAGGACTTCGAACCCGGTGACGACGACGGCGACGGGGTGCGCCAGGGCGACGCCGGTCACGCGAACTTCGTCGCCGGCGTGATGCTGGGCCGGTCCCAGCGGGTGCGGCCGAGAGTGGTGCGGATCGTCGACACGTTCGGGGTGTGCCGGGAGAGCGACCTGGTCGCGGCCCTCCGGCAGGCGGGCGACGACCCGATCGTCAATCTCTCGCTGGGGGGATACTCGCTGGACGACCGGCCTCCGGTCCTGCTCACAGCAGCGCTGGGGGGCCTGCTGACGAGCGGTGACCGGGTGGTCGTGGCGGCGGCCGGGAACGACGGCCGGCACGACCGGCCGTTCTGGCCGGCGGCCTATGCCGGGACGGGCGTGCCGTGGCGGCGGCGCGTGGTCGCGGTCGCCGCCCACGACGGCCGGCGCATCTGCGACTGGAGCAACACCGGGCCGTGGGTGACGCTGGCCGCGCCGGGGGCCGACGTGCTGAGCACGTACGTGCATCACGAGGGCTTCCCGGACGGCTGGGCCCGCTGGAGCGGCACGTCGTTCGCGGCCCCGTTCGTGGCCGCCGCGATCGCCGACGCGCTGCCGGAGGGCGGCTCGGCCGGGGTCGCGGCGCAGTCGGTCGTGGCGGGGGCGGGACTGCGCTACGGCCGGTACGCGGGGGTGGCGTAGAGCCATGCATCACACCAGGGGGAGGGGGGTGACGGGGTGCGGCACGCTGATCGCCGCACCCCGTCGCCCGGTGGCCGCGATGCTACCCTTCGGAGCCATGGCCGACCCCGAAAGTCCCGGTGAGCACGAGAATGCCGCACTTCTGCGGGCGGCCGCGAACGGCGACCAGAAGGCGTGGGAGTCCATTGTGGACAGATACGCCAACCTCGTCTGGTCGGTCGCGCGCAGCTTCCAGCTCGGCCAGTCCGACGCCGCCGACGTGAGCCAGGCGACCTGGCTGCGGCTGGTGGAGCACGTCGATGCGGTCCGCGAGGCCGACAAGCTCGGCTCGTGGCTGGCCACCACGGCCCGCCGCGAGGCGATCGCGCTGCTGCGCAAGAGCGGGCGCGACGTGCCGGCGGGCTCGGCCGGCGACTTCGTGGAGACCCTGGGCGGCGCGCCGGCGGGCGTCGACCCGGTCGAGGACGAGCCGGACGCCGGGGTCCTGCGCGACGAGCGCGACGCCCTGCTGTGGAACGAGTTCCGCACACTGTCCCGCCAGTGCCAGCAACTGCTGCGGGTGCTCATCGCCGATCCACCGCCGAGCTACGCCGAGGTCTCGGCCGCGCTCGACGTGCCGATCGGCAGTATCGGACCGACCCGCAAGCGCTGCCTGGGCACGCTGCGCCGACGATTGGCGACTTCGATATGACCGACCGCGGCTGGGCAGGGCCGACCCGATGATCGGGGAGGAAGAGGTGCTGAGCTCTTTGCGTGACATCGCCGGCCGGCGCGACCCGGTGCCGCCGAACGTCCTGGCGGCCGCGCGGGCGAGCCTCGCGTGGCGCGACCCGGACGCGGCGCTCGCCGCGCTGACCCGCGACTCGCTCGACCGGCTCATCGCCGTGCGGGGCGGGGTGCGCGGCGGCTCCCCCCGAGTGCTGACGTTCTTCAGTGGTGCCCTGACCATCGACGTCCAGGTGACCGCCCGCGCGGGCACCGTCGACGTGGTCGGCGAGCTGGCCCCGGTGGTCGCGGCCCGCGTGGTCGTGGAGTCGCCGGCCGGGTCGCACGAGACCGCCGCCGACGACGAGGGGCGCTTCCGGGTCGACGGGGTCGCGCCGGGGCCGGTGCGGCTGCGCTGCGAACCCGAGATCGAGGGGGCATTCGTGCCGGTCCGCACAGAATGGGTGCAATTGTAGGAATCCTCACAAAACCCCTGGCCGCCGGGGGTACCGTCGCGAAAAAGCGACTGCGAGGAGCCGGCCATGCCCATCGACCACGTGCAAATCGTGTCCATCCCCGTGACCGACCAGGACCGGGCCCGCGACTTCTACCTCAACGCGCTCGACTGGGAGCTCATCAGCGACAACGACGAGGGCGAGCGGCGCTGGGTCGAGGTCGCCCCGAAGCACGGCCAGACGTCGTTCGCGCTGGTCACCTGGTTCGACTCGATGCCGCCGGGGTCGCTCAAGGGCATCGTGCTGGACACCGACGACATCGAGCACACCTACGCGGAGCTCGCCGAGCGCGGGATCGTCTTCGAGTCGCCGATCGAGGAGGGCCCGTTCTCCCGGGTCACCAGCTTCGCCGACCCGGACGGCAACTGCTTCGTGCTGCACCAGCTCTACCAGCCCCGGGCCCGGACGGTAAGCTTCGCCGCGGCGAGGTCGTAGCGCAGAGGTCGTCGCGCCGGCGCATCAGGCTGGAGGACGCCGGTTCGATTCCGGCCGGCCTTGCCGCGTGCGAGGCCGAAGGCCGAGACGCGGATGGGCCGTAGCGCAGAGGTCGTCGCGCGCCGACTCATAATCGGTGAGGACGCCGGTTCGATTCCGGCCGGCCCAGCGGCGGTTGGTTACCATACGGCGGTGCTCGACCCGGACGACGTCGAGGCCTGCCTGCGGGTGCTGGCCGCGATGGACGACGCCGACGAGCGGGTCGTCGCGGCCGTCGACCGGGCCTACAAGGCGCAGAAGAAGCGGCGCAAGGTCGAGCGCCGGACCGCGGCCGGCGCGCACGACCGGCAGATTCTCACAGAACCCCAGGACCACAACCCTCCGCTCGTACGCGCACGCCGCTGCTACGTGTGCAAGTCCCCCTATCGCGAGGTCCGGCCGTCGTACCCGCAGCTGTGCGAGGACTGCGCCGCGGGCAACACCGCCCGCCGCCACGCCCGCTGCGACCTCACCGGACGGCGCGCCCTGCTCACCGGCGGCCGCATCAAGATCGGCTTCGAGACCGCCCTCAAGCTGCTGCGCGACGGCGCCGACGTCATCGTCACGACGCGCTTCCCGCGGGATGCCCACCGCCGCTTCGACGCGGTCCCGGACGCGGACCAGTGGCGGCACCGGCTCCACGTGCACGGCGTGGACTTCCTCGACCTGGCCGGGGTCGTCGGGCTGGCCGACGCCGTCGCCGCCCGCTGGGACCACCTCGACATCCTGGTCAACAACGCGGCCCAGACCATCGCCCGCCCGGCCGCCTACTACCGCGAGCTCGCCGCCGCCGAGAGCCGCCCCGAACTGCGCGAGACCGCCGCCGAGAGCCGCCCCGAACTGAGCGAGACCGCCGCCGAGAGCCGCCCCGAACTGAGCGAGACCGCCGCCGAGAGCCGCCGCCAACTGAGCGAGACCGCCGAGCGCCCGCACAACGGAACGGCCGAGCGCGCACGGAACGAGACCGCCGAGCGCGCACGAAACGAGATGGCCGAGCTGTTCTTCCCGGCCGGCGCCCTCGACGAGACCGGGCAGCCGCTCGACCTGCGCCCCGTCAACTCCTGGACCCTCGAGCTGCACCAGGTCACCCCGCGGGAGTGGATGGAGGTGCAGGTCGTCAACGCATTCGTGCCGTTCCTGCTGATCGGCCGCCTGCGCCCGCTGCTGGCCGCCTCGCCGTTCCCCGACCGGTACGTCGTGAACGTCTCCGCGATGGAGGGCAGTTTCAGCCGGGAGCGCAAGACGGCCGACCATCCGCACACGAACATGGCCAAGGCCGGCCTGAACATGCTGACCCGGACGATCGCCGAGCAGTACGCGGCCGACGGCATCCACGTGACCTCCGTCGACACCGGCTGGGTGACCGACGAGCGGCCGCACGCGACCCGCGGGCACCTGCGCGAGCGGGGCTTCCGGGTGCCGCTGGACGTGGTGGACGGGGCCGCGCGGGTGTACGACCCGATCGTCCGCGGCGTCCACGGCGACCCGGTGCACGGGGTCTTCCTCAAGGACTACCGGGAGGTGCAGTGGTAGACGACGGCGTCGAGATCGCCTGTCCCGTGATCGAGGCACCGGCAGTACCAGAGGCGGATCTTTCGCTCTTGGAACCGCTGCTGGCCCGGCTCGCGGACCCGTCGGACGTGGCCGCGACCGAGCGGTTCCCGCTCGGCACACTGCAGCCCGACGGCCGGCTCGACCTGTGCAAGCAGGGCCTCGGCGCGGACGGCGTGACCCGCGTGCTGGACCGCGTGGTCGGGTCGGGCCATGCGGTGCACCTGCTGCTCGGCACCAACGGCCTCGGGGCGCCCGGGACGGCCGCGCTGGCCGCCTCGCTCGCGCCCGGGCACGGCGTGCGGACGCTCTATCTGGGCTGCAACGCGATCGACGCGGGCGGCGCGGAACCGCTGTTCGAGCGGCTCGCCGACGACGACACGGTGACCGCGCTGTGGCTCAAGCGCAACCCGCTCGGCGACCACGGCGCGGCCGCGCTGGCCGCGATGCTGCGCACGAACACCGCGATCACCACGCTCGACCTGGTCAACACCGGGATCGGCGGGCACGGCCTGGGGCTGCTGGTCGACGCCCTCGCCGCGCGGGAGCGGCCCGTCGCGCGGGTCTTCCTCGGCGGCAACGGCCTGGGCCCGTCCGCCGCCCCGCTGCTGGCCCGCCTGCTCGCCGAGTGCGGCGTGTCAGGCCTGTTCCTGGCGGCCAACCGGCTGGGCGACGAGGGCGTCGCGCGGGTCTTGTCCGGCCTCTCCCGCGGCGGTACCACCCTGGGCCTCGGCGGCAACGGCCTGACCGACGTCGCGCCGCTCACCGCACGACTGTCCATGGTGGACGCCGTGGACCTCGGCCGCCCGCTCTCCCTGCGGGTGCTCGGGGCCAAGGACAACGCGATCGGCGACGCGGGCGCGTTCCTGCTCGCCGACGCCCTGCCCGGCAGCCCGGTGCGCCGCCTCGACCTGCGCCACACCGGGGTGCGCGGGCGCGGGGCCAAGCGGCTGCTCGCCGCGGTCGAGACCGGCCGCACCAGGCTGCGCCGGCTGACCCTCGGCCCGGACGTGCCGCGGCGCGTCAAGCGCGCCCTGGCCCAGCTCCTGCCGGGCGACGAGCCGTCCCTGGCCAGCGAGATCGTCAGCGTGTACCGGTGAGCGCCCTCATCCCCCGCGCCGCCCTCGGCGCCTGGGCGCGGGTGCGCCGCTACGCCGTGCCGCGGGCGATGATCGAGGAGGCGACCGCGGCCCGCCTGGCCGGCGACTGGCGCGCGGCGTGCGCGGCCGCGGGAGTGCTGATCGGCGCGGACGCGGCGGCCCTGGAGCCCTACGCCGACGACCTCCGCCACCTCGCGCCCGACCTGCTGCGCTGGCACCTGCCGCGGTACCCGGCCAGCGGCGAGACGACCCTCGAACCGCGGGCGCTCGTCGTGCTGGCCCGCCGCGCCGGGTCGCTGCTGGCCGTGGCGACGCCGCGGGTCGCGCTGTCGACGCAGCGGGTCACGCTCGTGGTCGCGGGAAGCGTCGACGAGGATCGCTACCACCGGACCTTCGACTGGACCGCCGCCCGCCACCTGTGGGACGCACGCGAGGCCGACCGGCTCCTCACGCGCACCCTCGGCCCGGACGCGGCCGCGACGCTCGCGCTCCAGGACGCCGGGCGGCCCCGCGAGGCCTGGGCGCTGGCCGGGGTCGACGTGCCCGAGCCGCCCGCCCGCGCCTGGGGCCTGGGCACGCTCGACGCCGACCCGGCCGTCCTGGTCGCCGCGGCGCGGGCCCTCGGCACCCCGTCGGCGCTGATCCCGCTCTCCTTCAGCGACCTGCGCCTGCACGTCCACAACGGCGGCCCCGCGCGCGCCGAGTGGGTCAACGCGCAGAGCCAGGGTTTGTACGCCCTGCCGCTCCCGCCCTTCCTGCGCCCGGTCGACCTGCACCTGGTGCGGCTCGGCCTGCTCTCCCCCGCCGACCTGCACCCGCTGATCGGCCCGCTCCTGGAGCCCTACGCCACGCCCGCCAAGGCGCCCCGCGCGGGCGCGGCCGTGCGCGTGCGGTGCGGCGGCGAGTGGCACGAGCTCGGCTGGGAGCACGGCCGGATGCGGATGCCGCACACCGACGCCGAGCGCCGCCGCGAGGAGGCGCTGCGGGCCCTCGGCGGCGAGGTCCACGGGTGCTTCGCGGCCGAGCAGGGCTGGACGGTCCGCTCGGTCCGGCTCCCTCGGCACCTCGACGAGCAGCGCCGGGACCTGCTGCTGCGCATGCTGCACGGCGACCTCGCGGGCGTGACCGCGCGGCTGGACGCGGGCCTGCACCCCGGCGTGCGCGACCCGCACGGCCGCTCCCTGCTGCACCTGCTCCCCTGCGTGGACTGGCGGCCCGGCTGGCCCGAACTCCTGCGAAGGCTCCTGGACGCCGGGCTGCCGATCGACGACCGCGACCACACCGGCCGCACCCCGCTGCACGCGGCCGTGCGCGACGACGGGTCGGCGGAGCTGATCCGGGCGCTGCTCGCGGCGGGCGCGGACCCGGCCGCCGAGGATAATCACGGCGACGGATTCGATCTTCCCGCTACTCTCCCCGCATGACGGAGGCACGCGAGCTGCTGGCGGCGGCGGACGAACTGCTCGCCGCGACCCGGGCCACCCGCGTCGAGCGGCGCGACAACGTGCAGCTGGAGGCGCTCGCCCTCGCGGTGTCGGCCAACCTGCCGGTGCTGCTGTGGGGCGAGCCCGGCATCGGCAAGTCCTCGGCGCTGCAGCAGCTGGCCGACCGGCTCGAGGTGCCGATGGAGACGGTCATCGCGAGCATCCACGAGCCCTCCGACTTCGCCGGCCTGCCCGTCGTCGGCGACGACCCGGCGACCCAGGGCGTGCCGATGGCCCCGCCGGACTGGGCGGTCCGGCTCACCCGCGGCGGCGTCGGGCTGGTCTTCTTCGACGAGCTGTCCTCGGCCCCGCCGGCCGTGCAGGCCGCCCTGCTGCGGGTGGTGCTGGAGCGGCGGGTCGGCAGCCTCGAACTGCCGCCGGGCATCCGGGTCGTGGCCGCGGCCAACCCGCCCGCCAGCGCCGCCGACGGCTGGCACCTGAGCCCGCCGCTGGCCAACCGGTTCGTGCACCTGCACTGGACGCACGACCCGGCCGTGGTGGCCCGCGGCCTGGCCGGGACGTGGCCGACCGCCGACATCCCGCGCGTCGACCCGCGCAAGGGCGCCTCCGCGCTGGCCCGCGCCCGGGGCACACTGTCGGGCTTCCTCACCGCGCGCCCGGGCCTGACCCACCACCTGCCGGCCGACGCCGAGGCCCGCGGCGGCGCCTGGCCGTCCCCGCGCACCTGGGAGATGGCCCTGCGGCTGCTCACCTTCGGGCTGGCCGGCGACGTCTCCCGGGAGGCCCTCGCGACCGCGCTGATCGGCGCGATCGGCGACGGCGCGGGGCTCGAGTTCATCACCTACCTCGACGAGCTCGACCTGCCCGACCCCAACCGGGTGCTGGCCAACCCGGACGCGTTCGCGCTGCCCGACCGGGGCGACCGCCAGCTCGCCTTCCTCACCGCGATCGTGTCGGCGGTGCAGTCGGAGCCGACGCGGGCGCGGTGGGAGGCCGCCTGGACCGTGCTCGCAAAAGCCGTGGACGCGGGTGTACCCGATGTGGCCGCGCGAGCCGCGCACGACCTCGCGGTGATGCGTGAGAAGAGCTGGCGGCTCCCGGCGACGATCGACGCGTTCATCGACATCCTCCAGCAGTCGGGCCTGATGAACCGGTGACCGCCCTCGACCGGACCAGGCTGCTGGCGGCGCGGCTGCGGGCGGCGAAGCTGCGGCCCTATCTCGCGACGGCGCTGTACGCGCTGTCGGTCGTGCCGTCCACGCACCTGGCGACGATGGGCGTGGACCGGCACTGGCGGCTGTACGTCAGCCCGGAGTTCGTCGCCGGCCACCCGGTCGAGGAGCTCGCCGCCGTCTGGGTGCACGAGGTCGCCCACCTGCTGCGCGACCACCACGGCCGGGCCGACCGGCTGCTGGACGCCGACCGCGCGGACCACCGGCGGGTCAACCTCGCCCAGGACTGCGAGATCAACGACGACCTGATCGCCGACGGGCTGCCGCTGCCGGAGAGCCGCGTCGAACCCGGGACCTTCGGGCTGGCACCCGGGCGGCTCTTCGAGGAGTACCTGGCCGGCATCCCCCGCACCCACATCGTGCACGTCCAGTGCGGCTCGGGCGCGCACGGCCTGCCGGTCGCGGGCGAGCTGGGGGCCGACGGCGCGCCGGCCGTGCCCGACGTCGAGGCGGCCGCCATCCGCCGGCAGACCGCCGACGCCATCCGCGCCCACGTGCGGGGCCGCGGCTCGGTTCCGGGCGGCTGGCTGCGCTGGGCCGAGGAGATCGCCGAGCCGACCGTGGACTGGCGGCGGCGGCTGACCGGCGCCGTGCGGCAGGCCGTGGTGTGGGCGAGCGGGGCGGTCGACTACACGTACGCGCGCCCGGGCCGGCGCAGTGCCGCGCTGCGCGGGGTCGTCCTGCCCAGCCTGCGCCAGCCGCTCCCGCGCGTCGCGATCGTCATCGACACCTCCGGCTCGATGGCCGACGAGCAGCTCTCCGCGTGCCTGGCCGAGGTGACCGGGGTGCTGCGCGCGGTCGGCATCCGCGGCAACCGGGTCACCGTGCTGGCCTGCGACGCCGACGTGCAGGCGGTGACCCGGGTGACCAAGGCCGAGCAGGTCCGCCTGGGCGGGGGCGGCGGGACCGACATGCGGGTCGGCATCGAGCGGGCCCGGCGCGGCCCCGAGCCGCCGAACATCGTCGTCGTGCTGACCGACGGCTTCACCCCGTGGCCCGGCGAGCCGTCCGGCTGCCGCGTGATCGCCGGGCTGATCGGGCCGAACCCGCCGGCCCCGCCGCCGTGGATCGAGGCGATCCACATCACCGGGCTTTGACAACCTTTGGCGACTGTCCCGGGTCCGGCCGCGCCGCCTAGCGTGGACTCATGGCCGATCACGAACTGGGGCTGACGCGCGGGGACCGGGCGCTGCTGTTCGGCGGGCTGCCCCTGCTGGGCGGGCTCGCCGGGTGGGGGCTGCCGGCCCTGGCGCGGTGGCTGCTGTCCCTGCCGTGGGTGCCGTTCGCGGGGCCGCTGCGGCTCGTGCGCGACCTCGACTCCGGATGGGGGCTCGCGGCGATCGTGGCCGCGGGCGTGTTGCTCGGGGGTGTCCTGGGGTTGGTGGCGGTGCACGAGTCGCTGCGGGTCACCGTGGCCGACGCGGCGCTGACGTTCGTGAAGGGCGAGCAGCGGCGGACCGTGACCCGCCACGACGTGCACGCCGTCTTCGTCGACGCCAAGGTGCTGGTGGTGCTCGACCGGCAGTCGCGCCAGGTGGTGCGCGACCGGCTGGAGAACGCCGGGAGCGCGCGGGTCGAGCAGGCCTTCCGCGCGCACGGGTACCCGTGGGTCGCCGACGACCCGTACGAGGCGCTCTACCGGCGGTGGGTGCCCGACCTGCCCGACCTGCCGGCCGCGGTCAACGCGGTGCTGGCCGCGCGGGCCAAGGCCCTGGAGGCCAAGAGCGCGACCGACGCCGACGAGCTGCGCGACGAGGTGCAGAAGCTGGGCTATACGGTGCGGGACGTGGGGACGACCCAGCACTGGCGGCCGCTGGTGCACACATGAGGGTGGTCCGCAACATCGCGGTCGACGTGACCTCCAGCGTCATCGCGCTGCTGGTCGCGCTCATGGCGGTGGCGGCCGGCCTCGACGGCGGCTACCTGGGCGACGAGCGGCTGTTCGTGTCGCTGCTGGTCACCGTGCCGGCGGTGGTGGCGCTGTGGTTCCGGCGGCGGTGGCCGGTCGGCGTCGCGCTCGCGCTGCTCGCGCCGGTCGCGATCACCGACCTGGCCGGGGGCGCCGCGCTCGTCGCCGTGTTCGGGGTCGCCGTGCACCGGCCGCTGCGCACCGCGCTCTGGGTCGGGCTGCTGCACCTGGTGGCCGGCATCCCGTTCAGCATCCGGTACCCCGACCCCGACCTGCAGGCCGTCGGGACCAACACGCTCGCGCTGCTGCTGCTCGCGATCGTCATCGGCTGGGGCACCGCGGTGCGGGCCCGGCGCGAGCTGATCGCCTCGCTGCGGGAGCGCGCGGCGCGGGCCGAGGACGAGGCGCGGCAGCGGGCCGAGATGCTGCGCGGGCTCGAACGGGAGCGGATCGCCCGCGAGATGCACGACGTGCTCGCGCACCGGATCTCGCTCATCAGCCTGCACGCCGGGGCCCTGGAGATCCGCGACGACCTGAGCCGGGAGCAGGTGGCCGACGCCGGGTCGACCATCCGGGCCAGCGCCCACCAGGCGATGGAGGAGCTGCGCGAGATTCTCGGGGTGCTGCGGGCCAGCGACCGGGACGAGCTGCGGCCGCGGCAGGGCCTGGCCGACCTCGACGAGCTGATCGGGGAGGCGCGGAAGGCCGGCATGACGGTACACCTGGAGCATCACCTCGACGGCGAACTGCCGGCCGCGGTGGACCGCACGGCGTTCCGGCTGGTGCAGGAGGGGCTGACGAACGCCCGCAAGCACGCGCCCGGAGCCGCGGTCGCGGTGCTGCTGGAGGGCGGGGACGAGGTGCGCGTGAGGGTCAGCAACCCGCTGCCCGCGCGGCCGGTCGCGCCGGCCCTGCCCGGCACCCGCTCGGGTCTGGAGGGGCTGGCGGAGCGGGTGGCGCTGGCCGGGGGCCGGTTCGCGCACGGCATCCGCGGCGACGGGACCTTCACCCTGGAGGCGTGGCTGCCGTGGGCGAAGTGACCGGCGGTCTGATCCGCGTTGTCGTGGCCGACGACGACGCACTGGTGCGGGCGGGCCTCGCCATGGTGCTCGGCGGCGGCACCGGGGTCGAGGTGGTCGCCGAGGCGGCCGACGGGGCGCAGGCGGTCCGCGCGGTACGGGCCACCCGGCCGGACGTGGTCCTGATGGACATCCGGATGCCGCGGATGGACGGGCTCGCGGCGCTCGAACAGCTGCAGCCGGACGGGGCCCGGGTGATCGTGCTCACCACGTTCGACACCGACGAGCACGTGCTGCGCGCGCTGCGGCTCGGCGCGCACGGGTTCCTGCTCAAGGACACCCCGCCGCTGGCGATCCTGGACGCGGTGCGGCGGGTCGCGGCCGGCGAGCAGTCCCTCTCGCCGTCGGTGGTGCGCCGGCTCATCGCGCACGTCGCCACCGACGACCGCGGCGAGGCGGCCCGGCGTACCCTGGCCGCCCTGACGCCCCGGGAACGCGACGTCGCCGCGGCGGTCGCGGAGGGCCGCTCCAACGCCGAGATCAGCGCGGCCGTGCACATGAGCGTGGCCACGGTGAAGACCTACGTCTCGCGGATCCTGGCCAAGCTCGGCTGTACCAACCGGGTCCAGGTGGCGATCCTGGTCCACGAGTCACGCCTGGATTAGCGTCCGGGCCAGGCCGTCGAGGACCGCTTCGAGGCCGCGCTCGAACTGGGCCGCCATGGCCTCCCTGGTCATGGCCGGGGCCGGGGCGTCGGGCGAGCCGGGCTCGTGGCCGCCCAGCAGCGCCGCCGTGTGCGGATAGCGGCCGGTGGCGAGCTGCCGCATCCCGTACTCCACGCTGGCCCGCACCACCTCCGGGTCCGTCTCGGCGCGGAACTCGGCGGCGCGCAGGGCACTGCCGTAGACGTACGCGTCGACCACCCCGATCACCTCGAACTTGCCGGCCGCGTCGAGCCCGGCCCCGTCCAGGGCGGCCAGGCTCTGCTCGAAGTGCAGCATCGCGTTCGGGCCGAGCGCCGGGCCGTGCCGCAGCGTGATCGCCCACGGGTGGCGGGCCAGCACGGCCCAGGTCCGCCGGGCCACCGCCGCCGTCGCCGCCCGCCAGCCGCTCGGCAGCTCGCCCGCGGGCAGCACGACCTCGGCCATGAGGGCGTCGTCCATGAGCGCGAACAGCTCGTCCTTGGTCTCGACGTAGTTGTACAGCGTCATCGTGCCCGCCCCGAGCCGCGCCGCCACGTTGCGCATGGACACGGCGTCGATGCCCTCGGCGTCGGCGATCTCCAGGGCGGTGGCGGCGATCCGCTCGCGGCTGAAGCGGGGCGCGCGGGCGCTGGGCTCCGGCCGCGCCCAGATCGGCGGTCCGGGCATGCCGTCAATTATCGGTGATAGCGGTTCGCGATGAACCCCGGCTCCGGTTCCGCCTGCGACGGCGCCGGTTTGAGCGCGGTGTGCGCCCCGAAGCCGCGCCCGAGCGTGCGGACCTGCTCCTCCATCAGCGGCACCGAGCGGCGGGCCTGCGACTCCAGGACCTTCTCGGCCAGGCGGCTGTTGAGCAGGGTGCGGAACCAGTACATGAGCATCACGCTGCGGGGCACGAAGACCTTCCGGCGGCGGCGCTCCAGCGCGTCGACGAACGCGGCCGCGCAGCGCTCCACGGACGTGGTCGAGCCCATCGGCGGGGGCAGCCGGCGCAGCGTCTCGCGGAACGAGGGCAGGTCGTCCTGGGCGTCGCGGACCAGGTCGGTGTCGATCCAGCTCGGGTGGGCGGTGCCGACGGCGACGCCGTGGTGGGCGACCTCCAGGCGCACCGCGTTGCCGAAGTGCTCGACGCCGGCCTTCGACGCGCAGTACGGCGCCATGCCCGGCAGCGCGGCGTACGCGGCGGCGGAGGCGACGATCAGCAGGTAGCCGCGGGCCGCGATCAGGTGCGGCAGGCAGGCGGCGGCCGTGCGCATGACGCCGACCAGGTTCACCTCGACCGTGCGGACCAGGGCCTCCACGTCGCCGGTGGCCATCGTGCCGCGGCTGGCCACGCCGGCGTTGGCCACGACGGCATCGATCCGGCCGTATGCGGCGAGCACCCCCTCGACGGCGGCGGCCATACTGGCCTGGTCGGTCACGTCGGCGGCGAACCAGACGGCGCCGAGCTCGTCGGCCAGCGGCTCCAGCCGATCGGGTTCGAGGCCGACCAGCGCGAGCCGGGCTCCGCGGGCGGCGGCCTGGCGTGCGGTGTGTTCTCCGATGCCCCGAGCGGCCCCCGTGACCAGGACCACCTGACCATCCAAGCTGCGCTTCACCGTTGGGCTCCTCCCATCGGCGGTACCGTTCAGTACCAGGCAAACTACACCCAGGGTTATTGTGGCGAAAGGTCGAGGACTGCGCATGACGAGCACCAGGACCGCCGAGGAGCTGCGCGCCGACCTCACCGGCGGGCTGGCCCAGGCGATCGCCGCGAAGGGCTACGCGGCCACCACGATCGCCGACGTCGTCATGCACGCGCGGGTCTCCAAGCGCACGTTCTACGAGCACTTCGCGGACAAGGAGGCCTGCCTGATGGCCCTCTACGAGCAGGGCTGCGGGCACCTGCTGGAGGTCGTGCGCAGTGCCGCCGGGCCGGGCGGGCGGCCCTGGAAAGAGATGATCAACTCCGGCGTGACGGCGTACCTGACCGCGCTGGAGAGCATGCCCGCCGTGACCCGCACGCTGCTGGTCGAGATCCAGGCGGCCGGGCCGAAGGCGTTCCGGCTGCGCCAGCAGACCCAGCGCGCCTTCGCCGACACGCTGGTCGAGGTGATCGAGCGGGCCCGGGCCGAGGACCCGGCCATCCCGCCGCTGTCCCCGCTGCTCGCGATCGCCCTGGTCGGCGGGGTGCACGAGATGATGCTGCAGGTCTGCGACCCGTACACCGGGGCCGGGCCGTCCTTCACCGAGCTCACGCCGGCCGTGGACGAACTGGTCTACGCCATCCTCACCAATCCCTGGGCGGCGGCGGATGGAATGATCGGCCGTACCGGCGAGTTGCACGGTTAAAAGACGAAGGGACGCGTTTGCGGTGCTGAACCCCAGCGAACTTTACGAGCTTGCCGAGGACTCCCCGGCGGCCGACCGGCCGGTGCTCGTGCACGCGCTGACGGGCTTCGTGGACGCCGGCAGCGCCGCCCGCCTGGCCCGTGAGCACCTGCTCAGCGTCGGCCAGCCGCGCACGATCGCCAGGTTCGACCTCGACCAGCTCTACGACTACCGCAGCCGGCGCCCGCCGATGCTGTTCGTCGAGGACCACTGGGAGCACTACGAGCAGCCGGAGCTGACCCTGCGGGCCCTGCGCGACGGCAGCGGCAGCGAGTTCCTGCTGCTCGACGGGCCGGAGCCGGACCTGCAGTGGGAGCGGTTCACCGCCGCCGTGCTGGAGCTCATCGAGCGCTTCGACGTGCGGGCCACGGTCGGGCTCACCGCGATCCCGATGGCCGTGCCGCACACCCGCCCGACCGGCGTCACCGCGCACGGCACGAGCCGGGACCTCATCGCCGGGTTCGAGCCGTGGCTGCAGCGGGTGCAGGTGCCGGGGGCGGTGGCGAACCTGCTGGAGTACCGGATCGGCCAGCAGGACCGCGACGCGTTCGGGTTCGCCGTACACGTGCCGCACTACGTGGCCCAGGCCGAGTTCCCGGCGGCGGCCGAGAAGCTGCTGACCTGCCTGGCCGACTCGACCGGCCTGCGGGTGCCGATGGAGGAGCTGCACACCGCGGCCGAGTCGGTGCGCGCGGAGATCGACGTGCAGATCGCCCAGGCCGACGAGGCGGCGTCGCTGGTGCGGGCGCTGGAGGAGCAGTACGACGCCTTCACCCGCGGCCGCAGCGGCAACAACAACCTGCTGGCCGACTCGCCGGCGCCGCTGCCGACGGCCGACGAGATCGGGGCCGAGCTGGAGCGCTTCCTGGCCGAGCAGACCAAGGGCGACGAGCCCCCGCTGGGCTGAGCTGTTACCAGCTGGTGCCGGTGAGCCGCTCGTACACCTCGATGTAGCGGGCCCGGGTCTGGGCGACGACGTCGTCCGGCACCTCGGGCCCCGGCGCGGTCTTGTTCCAGCCGGTGGACAGCGACCAGTCGCGGGTGGCCTGCTTGTCGAAGGAGAACTGGGTGCGGCCCGGCTCCCACTCGTCGAGCGGCCAGAAGCGCGACGAGTCCGGGGTGAGCACCTCGTCGGCCAGGATCACAGTGCCGTCGCGGTCGCGGCCGAACTCCAGCTTGGTGTCGGCCACGACGATCCCGCGCTCGGCGGCGAGGGCGGCGCCGCGGGAGTACACCCGCATGGTCAGGTCCTTGAGCTCCTCGGCGAGCTCCTTGCCGATGTCCTCGCGGACCTCGTCCAGGGTGATGAACTCGTCGTGCTCGCCCATCGGGGCCTTGGTGGTCGGGGTGAACACCGGCTCGGGGAGCTTCGAGCCCTCGACGAGCCCCGGCGGGAGCTGGACGCCGGCGATCTCGCCCTTGTCCCGGTACTCCGCGAGGCCCAGGCCGGCGAGGTAGCCGCGCGCGATGCACTCGACCTGCACGATCTCCAGCCGCCGGCAGCGGATCGCCCGGCCGGCGAACTCCGCGGGCACGTCGGTCGCCGAGATCACGTGGTTCGGGACGATGTCGGCGAGCTGGTCGAACCACCACAGCGACAGGCGGGTGAGCACGGCGCCCTTGTCCGGGATCGGCGTCGGCAGCACCACGTCGTAGACGGAGATGCGGTCGGAGGCGACCAGGATCAGATCGTCGCCGTCGGCGTAGACGTCACGGACCTTGCCCGAGTGCAGGAGTTCCACGGTTCTCAGCCTATCGGCCGAGGCCGTGAGAACGATCCGGGCCTCCGCCGCTCCGGAGTAGCGTGAACTGCGTCACGACGTCGTGAGTGGAGGTCCGCCCCATGCCTTTCGATCCCGCCAAGACCGCCATCGTCCTCATCGAGTACCAGAACGACTTCGTCTCCGAAGGCGGCGCGTTCCACGGCGCCGTGCAGGGCGTCATGGACAAGACCGACATGATGGCCAACACCCGCAAGGCCGTGGCCGCCGCCCGCGCCGCCGGGGTGACCATCATCCACGCCCCGATCACCTTCGCGCCCGGATACAACGAGATCACCTCCCACCCGTACGGGATTCTCAAGGGGGTCGTGGACGGCAACGCCTTCGTCAAGGGCGAGTGGGGCGCGCAGATCGTCGACGAGCTGGCGCCCCAGGCCGGGGACATCGTGGTCGAGGGCAAGCGCGGGCTGGACACCTTCGCCAGCACCAACCTCGACTTCATCCTGCGCAGCAAGGGCATCACCACGATCGCCATCGGCGGCTTCCTCACCAACTGCTGCGTGGAGTCGACGATGCGCACCGGCTACGAGAACGGCTACCAGGTGATCACCCTGCAGGACTGCCTCGCGGCGACCTCGCAGGAGGAGCACGACAACGCGATCAAGTACGACTTCCCGATGTTCTCCACGCCCATGTCCGCCGCGGATTTCGCCGGACAGCTCTAGGAGGCTTTGAAGGAGCGCACCGCCAGGCCTCCGGCCACCAGGAAGCTCACGCCCAGCACCACCAGGTGCAGCGGATTCGGGGCGTCGCCGACCCACGCGGCCTGGATGGCCTGGCGGAACGCGCCCAGCGGGGTGAAGTCCCCGATGCGGCGCAGCACGCGGGGCAGGTACTCCACCGGGACGTACAGCCCGGCGAAGAAGGCCGACGGGAACCACATCGCCAGGGCCCAGCCGGTGGCCGCCTTCGCGCTGCCCGCCACCGACGCGACGAGCAGGCCGATCGGGAAGAGCCCGAGCACGCCCAGCAGGAAGGTGGGCAGCACCAGCAGCAGGTTCGGCAGGTGCATGCCCAGCGCGGCGACGCCGATGACCAGGGTCAGCAGGGTCGAGAACAGCACCACGCCGCCGTTCATGACCAGCTGGGCGCCGAGCAGGACGGCCGGCTTCACCGGTGTCGTCGCGAACCGGCGCAGGATGCCCTTCTCGCGATAGGTGGCGAGGGCGACGGGGAGCATGAAGTACGCCACCATCGCCATCGACACCATGATGGACATCGACGGGATGACGGTGTCGATCCCGCGGTGGCCGCCGAGGGCCGGGTCGGCCTTGTACACGTCGCCGACGAAGCCGAAGATGACCAGCAGCGCGACCGGCAGCAGGACGGTGAACATCGGGCCGGCGATCTCGCGGAGCATGAGCCGGGTCTCGATCGCGGTCAGGCGGGTCAGGGCGCGCATGTCAGGACTCCTTGCCGGTCAGGGCGACGAAGGCCGACTCGAGATCGGCCTGGACGATGTTGAGCGACTGGGGCACCACGTCGTGGGCGGCCAGCGCCCGGGTCACCTCGTGGGCGAGGTTGCCGCGGCCGGTCACGTCCCAGATGCCGTCGTCGCCGACGGTGATCGCGTCGACCCCGGGCACCCCGGCGAGGTCGGCCGGCGCGAGCGGGGCGGACGGGCGGAACGTGACGGTGACGCCGGCGGCCACCTGCCGGATGAGCCCGGCGGGGCTGTCGACGGCCACCGTCCGGCCGCCGTCGATCACGGCGATCCGGTCGCACAGCCGCTCGGCCTCGTCCATGAAGTGGGTGACCAGCAGGATGGTGACGCCGTCCGCGCGGATGTCCTCGATCAGCTTCCAGGTCTCCCGCCGCGCCTGCGGGTCCAGCCCGGTCGTCAGCTCGTCCAGCACCGCCACCTCGGGCGAGCCGACCAGCGACAGGGCGATCGACAGGCGCTGCTTCTGCCCGCCGGAGAGCTTCTTGTACTGCTGCTCCCGGTGCTCCCCCAGCCCCAGCCGCTCCAGCAGCGGGGCGGTCGGAGCCGGCCGCTCGTAGAAGGACGCGAACAGCTCCATCGCCTCGCGGACCCGGATCCGGTCGGGCAGCTGCGACTCCTGCAGCTGCACGCCGAGGAGCTGGCGGAGCTCGGGGTCGCCGGGTTCCCGGCCGAGCACCCGCACCGCGCCGCCGTCGGCCGCGCGCAGCCCCTCGACGCACTCGACCGTCGTGGTCTTGCCGGCGCCGTTGGGGCCGATGATGCCGAAGATCTCGCCCGGCTCGACGGCGAAGGTCACGTCCCGGACGACCTCGCGGCCGCCGTACCGCTTCTGCAGGTGCTGCACATCGATGACTGCCATGCCGATCACTCTCCCGACTTCCGCGACCGGGCAGAATGACGCTGGATGCCGACGCGGGGGTGCAGTTATCTGCACCCCGGACGGCAGTCAGGGCCGATGTGCGGGGCGACGGGGAAGGCGAGGCTCGGTGGCATGACGTACCCCAAGGCGCTCGCCCGCAGCGCGCTGCTGCTCGGCCTGACCGTGGTCGTGTTCGCCCAGTTCCTGGTCACCGTGCTGGGGGCGTGCCTGATCCTGATCCAGCCGGGCATCGCGAGCCGCCGGCTGACCAACCGGTGGCGGGCGATGTTCGGCGAGTGGCTCGGCCGCGTGATCCCCGTGCCGTACCTCCGGGCGCCCGAGCCGCCCCGGCCGGACGAGGAGGGGCTGTACCGGCACGACACGCAGCTGTACCGCTCGCCGCGCTTCCCCGCCTACATGGCCCGGATCGACTGGTTCACCAAGGACCCGGCGCTCGCCCGGGACCTGCGGTGGCAGTGGCAGTTCCCGTTCGCCGTGCTGCTCATCATCCCGATCGGCCTGCCGGTCGCGCCCTGGGCGGTGCGCGCGGTCGCCGCCTGGAGCGCGTGTCTCCTGCGCCCGGCCGACGCCCCGCGCAAGGCCCGGGTCAGGCGCACGGACCGGGTCCTGCTCGCGTGGGCCCGCTGCGGCTTCCTCGTGCTCAGCGCCGCCATGCAGGTCGCGCTGTTCGCGGTCACCGCGGTCCTGTGGACCTTCGGCTTCGGGCTCGGCCTGGTGTTCCTGATCCCGCTCGGGCTGACCCACTTCCGGTGGCTGGCCAACCTCCGCCGCTCGTACGCGTCCTGGGCCGGGGTCGCCATCGAGCGCCCGTACACCCCGCGGCGCCGGCCGGAGCTGCGCGAGGACGGGATGTACCGGGTGGGGCGGACGCTGTACAAGACGGAGAACTGGGCGCAGTTCAACGCCAACTGGCAATGGGTCTGGCACGACCCCGCCTCGTGGCGGGACCTGGTGTGGCTCGTCGCCGACGCGGTCGTGGTGGGTGTCGTGGCCGGCATCCCGGTGGTGGCGGGCATCTACGGCGCCTGGGGACTGGCCCTGCCGTGGCTGTGGACCGAGCTGTTCGACGCCGGCTGGAGCCGCTGGTACGGCGCCTTCGACGGCAACCGCCCGCTCGGCCTGACGATCGGCCTGGTGCTCGTGGCCGGCGCGCTCGCGCTCGCCCACCCGGTGCTTGCGTTCGCCTCCCGCTGGACGGCGCTGCTGCTGCGCCCGACCGCGAAGGAGGAGCTGCGGCGGCGGGTCGCGCGGCTCACCGAGACCCGCGCGGACGCGGTGGACGCGCAGGCGGCGGAGGTACGCCGGATCGAGCGCGACCTGCACGACGGCGCGCAGGCCCGGCTCATCTCGGTCGGGCTGACCCTGGGCGCCATCGAGCGGCTCATGGACACCGACCCCGACGCCGCCCGCAAGCTCGTGGCGCAGGCCCGGGAGACGTCGCAGACCGCCCTGACCGAGCTGCGCGACCTGGTGCGCGGCATCCACCCGCCGGTGCTGTCCGAGCGCGGCCTGCCCGACGCGGTGCGGGCCCTCGCGCTGGACACCGCGGCCGACGTCACCGTCACCGGCCGGCTCCCGGGCCGGCTGGCCGCGCCGGTCGAGTCCGCGGCCTACTTCGCGGTCAGCGAGCTGCTGGCCAACGCGGTCCGGCACGGTCGCGCCACCACCGTCATGGTGCACATCGTGCACGGCGACGGCCGGCTGCGCATCACGGTGACCGACGACGGCGAGGGTGGCGCCGATCCCTCCCGCGGGACCGGGCTGCGCGGCATCGAGCGGCGGTTGGGTACCTTCGACGGAACGCTCGCCATGCACAGCCCCGCCGGCGGGCCGACCGTCGCCTCGCTGGAGCTGCCGTGCGCGTTGTCCTCGCCGAAGACCTCTACCTCCTGAGGGACGGCATGGTCCTGCTGCTGCAGAGCCATGGCTTCGAGATCGTGGCGGCCGTCGACACCGGCCCGACCCTGCTCGCCGCCCTCCTCGAACACCGCCCCGACGTGGCCGTGGTCGACGTGCGGCTGCCCCCGTCGTTCACCGACGAGGGCCTGCAGGCCGCGCTGGCCGCCCGGCGCGAGGTGCCGGGCCTGCCGGTGCTGGTCCTCTCCCAGCACGTGGAGCAGTTGTACGCCCGCGAGCTGCTCGCCGACGGCACCGGCGCGGTGGGCTACCTGCTCAAGGACCGCGTGTTCAACGCCGGCCAGTTCATCGACGCGGTACGGCGGGTGGCCTCGGGCGGCACCGTCATGGATCCCTCGGTGATCGCGAAGCTGGTGGCCCGGCCGACGCCGCAGACGGGCACCCTGACCCCGCGGGAGCGGGAGGTGCTGACGCTGATGGCGGAGGGGCGCTCGAACGCGGCGATCGCGAAGCAGCTCTTTCTCAGCGAGAGCGCGGTGAACAAGCACATCGCGTCGATCTTCGGGAAGCTCAACCTGCCGGTGTCGGACGACGACAACCGGCGGGTGCTCGCGGTGCTTGCCCATCTTCAAGGCGCGAAAAATCCCGACGCCTAGCGGCGTCAGGATTTTTCGGACATATCATGATTTAGCGGGGCAGTGAACAGTTCAGCGCTTGAACAGTTCAGCGTTTGAACAGTTCAGCGTTTGAACAGTTCAGCGTTTGGACAGTTCAGCGCTTGATCGACTACGCGACGACGGTCCCGGCGGCGGCGATCGCGGCCCCGCGTGCGCCCGCCATGTCCCGCTCGGGCACCAGCGAGAACTCGGCCACCGCGGCCTGCTCCTCGCGCAGCAGCGTGTGCTCGCGCACCCGGGCCAGGAACCAGTCGCGGAAGTGCGGCGCCGCCTCGACCACGCCGCCGCCCACGAAGTAGCAGTCGGGGTCGGTGAAGTTGGCGGCGATCGTGAACAGCCGCCCGAGCCCCATCGCCTGCTGCTCGAAGATCTTCAGCGCCAGCCCGTCGCCCTGCTCGGCGTAGGAGCGGACCTGCTTGGCCGCCGACTTGAGGGAATCGGCACCGTGGAGCGGGTGGTCGGGGAAGCGAGTCAGCCAGTACGGGAGAAGGTTGCGCACGATCCCGGTGAGCGACGAGACGCTCTCCACGTCGCCGAGGAACCCGCACCCGCAGGACGGCAGCGGCTGGCCCTCCTCGAGCAGCCCGTGCATCGGGATGTGCACGTGGCCCAGCTCGCCCGCCATGCCGGCCGCGCCCCGGATGACCCGGCCCTGCTCGATCACGCCGCCGCCCAGGCCGGTGCCGACGATCGCGGAGACCGACGACTTGCTGTCGGAGGCGGCGCCGAAGTAGACGTGGTGGGCGTACAGGGCGGCCGCGTTGCCGTCGTTGTTGTAGACGACGGGCAGGCCGAGGCGGCGCTCGAGCGCGCCGCGGAAGTCGTAGCCCCACCAGGCCGGCTGCGAGAAGTTCGTCGCGCCCTTGGAGGAGATCACCCCGTCGGCGCTGGCCGGGCCCGGCGTGTCGAGCCCGACGGCAACGACGCGGGACCGCTCGACCTTGGTCACGGCCAGGATGTTCTCGAACGCGCCGGCCAGCGACTCGACCGCCGCCTCCGGCCCGTCGAGCACCCGGCTCGGCACCTCGACCAGCCCGTCCACCAGGAACGAGCCCTCGTGGTCGAGCACCGTCGCGTTGTTCGCCGTGCCGCCGTTGTCGAGCCCGACTACGACCCAGTCCTTCGCGTTCACCATCGCCGACTCCCTGAAGACTTCACGACGCGGTGCACGGTACCCCATTGACCTCGACCGCGCTTGAGGTCGCACAGCCGTTGCCCATACGAGCCTTGACCTCAACCTCGCTTGAGGTCGCACAGCCGTTGCCCATGCGAGCCTTGACCTCAACCTCGCTTGAGGTCGCACAGTTGTTGCTCATGAGAGCCGCTGCCTTCGCCGAGCCCGGTCCGCCCGACGTCCTCCGCCTCCACGACCTGCCCGAGCCGCAGGCCGGACCGGGTGAGGTCCGGGTGCGTGTACGTTTCGCCGGCGTCCAGCCCTTCGACGCGGCCCTGCGCGGCGGCTGGGTCCCGCCGTACGCGGCCGTCACCCTCCCCCAGCCCCCCGGCAACGAGTTCGCCGGCGTCGTCGACCAGGGCACCGAGGCCGTACCGGCGGGAACGGAGGTGCTCGGCTTCAGCGTCTTCGGCGCGTACGCGGAGTACATCGTGGTGCCGCAGGACCAGGTGACCCCGAAGCCCCCGAGCGTCCCGTGGGAGGTGGCCGGCGGCTTCACCGCGGGCTGGCAGACGGCCCGCCTGGCCCTCACGGAGATCGGCGTCGGCCCGGGCGACACGGTCCTGATCAACGCGGCCGCCGGCGCCACGGGCACGGCCGGCGTCCAGCTGGCGCGCATCATGGGCGCCACGGTCATCGGCACGGCCAGCGAGTCCAACCAGGACTACGTGTCCTCCCTCGGCGCCATTCCCGTCGTGTACGGCCCAGGCCTCGCCGACCGCGCCCGCGCCCTGGCCCCGGGCGGCTTCACGGCGTCCATCGACGGCGCCGGCGGGGAGGGCCTGGAGACTTCACTCGAGCTCGTACCCGACCGCAAGCGCATCATCACCCTCGTCGCCCACGACCGCATCGAAGAGCTGGGCCTGGCGAACATCCAGGGCCGCCGCAGCGCCGCGGCGCTCGCGGAGCTGATCGCCCTCTACGCTTCCGGCCGTACGCAGTGGCACGTCCGGCGGGTCTATCCGCTGGCGGAGGCGGCCGACGCGCACCGCGAGATCGAGACGGGGCATGGGCGCGGCAAGATCGTGCTGTCTGTCGGGTGATGTTGGCGCGATATGTCGGGCGCTGGCGCGCCGCGACATATCTCGATTTTTCGCCTGACGGGGTATTTATTCGGACTTCGCGGACAATTCGGCGGGAGCGGGCGCTCGCGCGACGTTCTCGGCCGTGAGGTTCAGCTGCCCCTTGTCGTCGCGCTGCCAACGCCGGCCGCTCGCGTCGGTGAAGCGCAGCTCGACGTGCATGTCGGCCGACGGGGCGAGCCGGATCGTGCCGTCGTCGTTGATGCGGTCCCGCTCCACGGGTCCGTCGGTCGACTCCTGGTCGAAGCCGGCGTACACCTCGGGCTGCTCCCCCGGCGGCACGATCCGGACCCGCCTGATCGCCGTCCAGGCGGCGGGCGGGTCACGGAACACGATCTCGACGTCGTACACGGGCGCCTGGCCCGCATTGCGCACCGCGGCCCCGACCACGCCACGCGTGATGATCTTCTCGAAGGTCTCGCGCTCGCTGACGGCCCAGGCGCACACGCGCTCGGCGTCGCGGCGGTCCTCAGCCATGGTGTACTGCGCGATCAGCTCGCCCACCGCGACCGCCGCCTGACGGGCGGCCTGCAGCGCGGTCCAGCCGACGTAGACGGCGGCCCCGGCGACGAGGACGGCGAGGACCGCGGCGACGAGAAGCCCCACGATCGACAACGTACCTGGGGTTCGTCCGCTTCGCCCCGGCTATTCGGACATTGCGCTTTTATCGCCTGACGACGGATAAATCCGATAAGTCGCGGCGTGCCAGCGCCCGACTTATCGTTCACCAGCACCGCGCGAGCCGCGTAAGTCGCGACGTTCCCACCCTTTTGCGCACCAGAGTCCGGCGCGGCGTTCCAACGCACGTCGCGGCGCGCCGGAGCTGACGCCGCGGCACCGAGGCGCGGCACAATCGGGGGCGTGAGCAATCTGGAAGGGCAGCCGGCCGAGGTGGAGCTGCCGGTCGAGACCGATGCCGCCCCCTGCGCCGAGCTGCTCGAGGGCCGCGACGTCCCCCTCGGGCGGTACACCGTCGTGCGGCGGAGTCTGCCCAACAAGAGTCGCCGTACCGTCGGGGCCTGGTGTTTTCTCGACCACTTCGGGCCCGAGGACGTCACCGGCAAGCCCGGCATGCGGGTGCCGCCGCATCCGCACATCGGGTTGCAGACGGTCAGCTGGCTGCTCGGCGGCGAGGTCCGCCACCGCGACAGCCTCGGGTCCGACCAGGTCATCGTGCCGGGGCAGCTCAACATCATGACGTCCGGGCGCGGGATCGCGCACTCGGAGAACTCGCCCAGCGAGAAGCCGCCGATCCTGCACGGGCTGCAGCTGTGGGTGGCGCTGCCCGCCGAGCAGCGCGACCGCGCGGCCGCCTTTCAGCACATCGCCGACCTGCCCGAGCTGTCGGACGGGGCGGCGCGGATCACGGTCGCGGTCGGGGAGCTGGAGGGGGCGCGCTCGCCCGCGACGGTGTACTCCGAACTGCTCGGGGCCGACATCCGCCTGGCCGGGAGCACGCGGCTGGCGGTGCGCCCCGACTTCGAGCACGCGGTCGTGGTGACCGAGGGCACGGCCCGCGTCGAGGGGGTCGACGTCGCCCCGGGATCGCTCCTGTACCTCGGGGCAGATCGCGATCGCATCGAGTTCTCGGTGAAGGAAGCGGACCGGCCGGCGCGGCTGTTTCTGCTCGGCGGGGTGCCGTTCGAGGAGGAGCTCGTCATGTGGTGGAACTTCGTCGGGCGCTCACACGAGGACATCGTCGCCGCCCGCGACGAATGGATGAGCGGGTCTGCGCGGTTCGGGACGGTTCCGGGCGGCGAGCAGCCGTTGCCCGCGCCCGGTCTGCCCACGACGCGCCTGATGCCACGGCCCCGGCACCGGCGCCTCTAGCGGAGAGGCGCCGGCACAGGGGGTACAAGAGCGGCAGTTCTTACAGCAGTTTCCACAAATGGTCGGCGGTGCCGTTGTCGGCGAACTGCACCACCTGCGCGCTGTTGGCCGTGGACATTCCGGAGACGCCCAGCACCTTGAGGCTGTGCTGGACCTGGATGCGGACCCAGCCGTCGCCGTTGTCGACGAGCCGCCACAGGTGGTCGGCGCTGCCGTTGTCGTCGAACTGCTGGACGAGCGCGCCGTCGGCGGTGGACATGTTCTGCACGGCGAGCAGTTTGCCGCTGTTCTGGTTCATGATTTTGTACCATCCACCGCCCGCGTCGATCAGGCGCCAGTTGTGGTCCGCCGTACCGTTGTCGTCGTACTGCACGACATTGGCGCTGTTCGCTGTGGACATGCCCGCGACGCCCAGCACCTTGAGGCTGTTCTTGTTCTGGATGCGCTTCCAGGCGATCGGCGCCGTGGTGCCCTCGACGCGCATCTCCAGGATGCCGCCCGAGAAGCCGGCCTTGAGCTGGACGGCCACGCGCAGGGCGGACGTGGTCACCGCGTTGAAGGTCACGCGGTTGAGGGTGTTCAGCGCGGTACCGTACGCCGACGCCCCGCTCACCGCCGTCCACTGCCCGCTCGCGTTGAGGTACTGCACCTGCCACGACTGCGGGACGCGGCACTGGCCGGCGCCGGTGTCGTCGAACCAGTACACGGAAACCGCGCCCGTGTTGATCGGCGTCGCGTAGGACAGCTGCGCCCACTCGCTCGTGCCGACGTGGTCCCACCAGGTCAGCCGCGGGATCGACTGGTCGCCGGAGCTGCTCGGGACCTTGCCGTCGTTGATCGCCCCGACGCTGTCGCCGCCCCAGCACCAGGAGGCCGACGGGGTCGCCGGGATCGACCACTCGATCGCATCCGAACCGTCGCTGATGCGCGGGAACGTCGTGATGCGCACGCGCTGCGCGCCCATCGGCAGCAGCGTGACGGTCTCATTGGGCTGGGTCGAGCGCGCCGGGCTCTGCTGCAGCGTGCGCACGACCCCCTCGGCGTCGGCCTGCCAGTTCGGAATCTTCCTGGCGGTCGCGGTCAGCGAGATCGGCGCGCCGTCGCGCGTGAACGGGTTCGCGGCGAGCGCGCCGGGCTTGCGCGTGACGGTCACCGCCGGATTGCCCGGATCGAGCAGAAGACCATAATTCCAAGCGCCGTCCGTGTACACCTCGTTCGTCGGCCAGGCGTCGCTGCCCCCGATGCGCGACCACCGCTCGGGAATGGACAGCGAGAACGTGAGCGGGCCGTTGTCCACGCTGATCGCATTGCCGTTCTTGGCCCAGGTCCGCACCGTCGTGCGCATCGGCAGCGTGACGGTCACCTTGTCGCCGTTGTTGAACGTCTGGTCGACGATGACGAACGAGCCGGACTGCAGCGTGCCGGTGACGAGCGTGCCGTTCACGCGCACCTGCGCACCCTGCGACCAGGCCGGGATCCGCAGGTACAGCGGGAAGCTCACGGCCCCCGGCGTGCCCAGCGTCAGCGTGATCGTGTCGCTGAACGGGTAGTCCGTGTCCTCGGTGACGGTGACGGTCGTGCCGTTCGCGCCGACCTTCGCGGTCACCTGTGAGGCCCCGTACATCGCGGCGCACAGGCCGTTGTCCCACGTGCCGAACCAGAGCTCCTGCGCGTAGTACGGCCAGCCCATGCCGTAGTTGTGCGGGCAGCAGCGGTAGTTGTGGATGCCCAGCATGTACGCGAGCATCGGGAAGCCGTTCTGGAACTGCCCCTGCGTGAGCGTACGGTCGGTCAGCCCGATACTGTTCGCGCACGTGATGTAGTGGATGCCCTTCTGCCCCGGGTCGAGCGCGGCGGGCAGCGAGTTGAACGCGAGGTCCTCGCAGCGGTCCAGCCACACCGAGTCGCCGGTCATCCGGGCCAGCATCTGGTGGCTGTGCATGAACTCGACGATGCCGCAGGTCTCGAAGCCCTGGCGCGGATCGGTGTACCCGGAGCGGCAGTTCTCGTCGCCGGCGAACCCACCGCCGGGAAAGTTGCCGTATAGCCCCATCACGGTGTTGTAGTCGTTGTACGTCGCCTGCGGGTACTTCGGGTCGGAGTCGAGCAGCCCGAACTGGGCCGGCTCCCGGAACCCCTGCGCGAGGTTCACGTTGTGCCAGTTCGGAATGCCGTTGGTGTAGTCGGCCGACCCCGCGTGGATCTTCCGCACCAGGTCGAGCAGCCAGCTCTCGTTGATCCGGTTGTACAGCCAGTAGATGCTGTCGATGTTGTCGCCCCACCGCAGCGCGGCCCAGCTCCGATTGAACACGGCGGCCGGCTGCGCGTTCTGGAACTGGAAGTACTTGCGCATGAACGGCACGACCCGGGTGTCCCCGCTGTACTCGGCCCAGCTCCGCAGCGCGTCGAGCAGCGGCATGTGCGGCCAGAAGTCGGGCCCGTTCTCCAGGCTCGTCCGCAGCGCGTTGGGCCCGAAGAACCCGTCGGCCGCCTGGTTGGCGATGATGCCGTCGATCCACTGCTTGGCGAGCGCCAGGATGCGCGTGTTGCCGGTGACGTACCCGAGGTCGCCGAAGCCGCGCAGCCAGTACGGCAGCTCCTCCCAGCCGCCCTTGGTCTTGTCGACCCACCCGTTGCCGGCGTACACGAGGTAGTCCGAGACCTCGGTCATCCGCCCGCACAGCCCGTCGGCCTCGATGTTGAGCTGGTTGCGGATCCACCCCCGCGGCTGCACGGCCCCCGGCGGCAGCTTGAGGAACGGGGTGGCCTTGAGCGGCGCGAGGTTGGGCGAGTACCGCCCTGTCCGCGCCCCGGCCGTAACGGTCTTGGCGGTCCGCACAGCCGCGTCAGCCCGAGACGCAACGGCAGTACTGAGCGCAATCGCGCCGCCGGTGACGACGGCCCCTCGCGCGACGAACGTCCTACGGTCCACGATCGGACTCCTTTGCTCCTGGCGGGGAACATCGATGCCCGATTATGCAAAGAAAAGGGGGTTCATGAAAGAACCCGTGCGCTTTTGTTTACTTCTCCTGCCCCGTGTGTGCGTTCTTGATGCCGTCACCGTGTCCCGGGCGCTCTCGCTCACCGGCAGCGCCGCGTCTCGGGCGCTCCTGTTCGCCGGCAGCAGCGTGTCCCGGGCGCTCTGGTTCGCCGGCAACTCCGTGTCCCGGGCGCTCTTGTTCGCCGGTCGCCCGGTACCACCGCAGTCCCCCGGCGACGGCAAGGCCGGCTCCCACGGCAAACGCGACGGCAACGGCAACCCGCCCCCAGCCGGGCCCGGCAAGCGTCCCGTACCGGAACACGGAGGAGTCCCCGACCCCGATCATGACGGCCAGACAGGCCCCGGCAATCCCCACGACGATGTCGACACGTTTGAACACCAACAGCACCCCGGCGCCGACGACCCCGACCGCGGTGACCAACGGCCAAAGCCTCGCAAGCAGCTGCACCCCCACCCCGTCGGCCGGCGACGCGGCAAGCGAAGCGGACTGAACAATCCACACGCCCGCGACAAGGCCCCCCACGACGGCCGCCCCGGTCAGCGCGGCCCGCCACCGCCACAACAGCCCGACAACCACGGCCCCGAGCAGTCCGCCGACCCACCACCACCCGGTCTCGGGGGTCTTGGCCGCCTCGACGGTACCGCGCACAATCCCCGGTTCCCGCCCGTCCACCAGCAACGGAACACTCCAAGCCCGAGCAGGCAGTTCCCGCGCCCGCTCGTCATGCCACCGCACGTCGGGCGTGGCGGCCACCAGATGCCACTCAGGCACAGCGGCAGCGTCGCCGCCGTTGGCCACCCCATTGATGGACCGACTGGCAAACCAGGTAGGCGCCTGCCGATTCTCCTCAACCCCCCGCGGCCCGACCCGGAGAAACTCCTCCCCTTGCAGCCCCAGCACAGTGACTTCCCGCGCCGACCTGTTGACAAGCTGCAGCCGAGCGCCCCCCTCAACGGCCCGAACCTCAACCCCGGGGACAGAAACCGACTGCACCCGAACGACGTAGTTGACGGCCACAGGCGCATCAGCCCCGTGCGCGGAGGCAGGCCCGCCGTAGAGCACCACGCCGAGAAGCCCGACGCAGACCGCAACAAGCACCCGCCACACCGTCAAACGCGAGTCGGCAACCTGCCGCCAGCGACCCCGATCACGCCCGCGCGCCGCTCCCCCGGCGAGGCTCGTTTCCCCGCCGCGGCTCGTTTGCCCGCCGCGGCTCGTTTCCCCGCCGCGGCTCGTTTCCCCGCCGCGGCTCGTTTCCCCGCCGCGGCTCGTTTCCCCGCCGCGGCTCGTTTCCCCGCCGCGGCTCGTTTCCCCGCCGCGGCTCGTTTCCCCGCCGCGGCTCGTTTGCCCGCCGCGGCTAGAGCCCGCGGCGTAGCTCGCAGATCGCTTTTCCGCGGCGTGGCTCGCACCCGCGACGTGGCTCGCAGATCGCGCAACGGCCAGGCGCCAACCGCCGATCATGCGGCGACCCCGATCACGGCCGTAGACCGGCTCCAGACGCAGGCCTCGGATCGCGCAGCGGTACGCGAGCGGCGGAGCGGCAACGGGCAAGTCATGCGGCGGAAGGCTTCATCCGGCGCGGGAAGCGGCAATCGCGGCAACGAGGTCGGCGCGGGCCCGGGCCACGCGGGAGCGGATGGTGCCGACGGGGACGTCCTCGATCTCGGCAGCTTCCGCGTACGAGATGCCGAGGACCTGTGTCAGCACGAACGCCACCCGCCGCTCGGCCGGCAGTGCCGCAACCAGCGCGTTCGTGGCGTGCAGCCCGGCGTGGTCGCCCTCGGCCAGCGTCGTGGGCTCGCCCACGACCCGGGCCTCGAGCCGCCGCGCCCGCACGGCCGCCCGCACCTGGTCGGCGCACGCCCGCCGCGCGATGGCCAGCACCCACGTGCGCGCCGAGGAGCGGCCGGCGAACTCGGGCAGCGCCCGGAACGCCCGCAGGTACGTGTCCTGGGTCACGTCATCGGCCTGCCCGACCCCAACCAGCGCCGCCACGAACCGCCAGACCTCCGCCTGCGTGGCCCGCACGAACGCCGCCGCGGCCCGCTCGTCGCCCGTGCGCGCGGCCAGCAGCGCCTCGGTCGCCGGGTCCACCTCGCCGTTGGCCTCAGCAGTCACGCAGCGAGCCTAGCGCCCCACCCTGGAAACACTCCTTCCGCCTCACCAGGGTGTAGCCCGCGCAACGTCCGGACCACCCGGCCGCCGCCGCCCGCCGACCCCGATCCGCCTCGGCATCCGCGCCCGAGCCGGCAACGACACCACAGCCAATCGGGCGGCGCCCGAACTCCGACCTGAGCCATCGATGCACGCCACCGTCTTGGGGGCACCGCCACGAAGACGCGCGCCGCCGGCGCCGCCCGCGCCGTCCAGGCCTCGCGACTCGGCCCGCGCGCAGGAGAAGTCCGCCGACCCCGCCCGCGACTTCGAGCGCAGGGTGTGGAACTTTCCGACGCCCGCATTGGACCACCGGAGCCCGTGCCACCGAGGGCCCGATCGCCACGAGCCGGGCTAGTCCGAGGCGCCGGGCCCCCACCGCGGGCCGGATCGCCGCAACGAGCTAGCTCACCGCAACGAGCCGGGTCGCCGCCCGGGGGAGCAGAGCCACCGTCCGGAGCAGCCCCAACGTCCAGAGGAGCCGGGTCCCCGCCCGGAGCCGCCGCACCGCCCGGAGCCACCCCACCGACCGGAGAGGCCAAATCGCCACCCGGAACCGCCGCACCGCCCGGAGCCACCCCACCGACCGGAGAGGCCAAATCGCCACCCGGAACCGCCCCACCGCCCGGAGCCACCCCACCGACCGGAGAGGCCAAATCGCCACCCGGAGCCACCCCACCGCCCGGAGGAGCCGGATCGCCAGCCGGAGGAGCCGGGCCCCCGCCGGAAGCCGGGCCGCCACCACCATCACCCCGAGCGGAACCACCCCCACCAGAGCCCCGCCCCGCCCGCGCATCGCGCTGCGCCCACCCAGCCAAAACCTCCGCCGACGCCGCCTCCCGGTCCAACAGCGCCAACCGCTCCGCCTGCCGAGCCTCCAACCCCCGCCGCCGAGCCTCCGCGAACGAGGCCCGCCCCGCCGCGCGCCGGGAGCGGCGGAGCCGGTGCTCGGCCAGCATCGTCTCCAGCCGGTCGCGCCATTCCGCCGGTCCTTCTGCTGCCAGCACCCCACTCATGCGGCCAGATTAGAACAAGGGTACGACAGAAATCGCGACCCAAGATCAAGAGCGGCGGGACAAGTAGACAGCCAGGCCCGCGCCCAAGACGACCAGGGCGCCCAGCGTGATCCACAGCGGGGTCAGGCTGCCGCCGGAGGACGAGGGGGCGGGGGGAGCCGAGGTGGCCGGGATCAGGCAGGCGACCTCCGTCGGCTGCGCCGTGGCCGCGGGGTCGGCGACCTGGATCAGGGCCTGGCAGTGGCCGTTCACCGGGGTGCCGAGGTCGATCGCGACGCGCCACGAGCCGGGGGTCAGGGTGCCGCTGTACGTCTGCGTGCCACGCTCGTCGCCGGTTTGTCGCAGTACCGACGGAGCCACGGAAGCGGCCGAAGCGCTGTTCGCGGCGGTCATGGTGACGGCGGTGGGCTCGTTGATCGGGTGGCCGTCCTGCCACTGGGCGGTGATCCACACGGAGCCGTGGCCGTCGGAGTGGATGGTGACGGACGCGCCGCCGTGGGCCTGCGCCGGAGTGGCCATCAGCAGCAGGAGCACCACGGCGGACAGGATCGTTCCCACGCGCGCCACGCGTGGGAATCTACGGCATGTTGGGGATCACTTCGGGGCGGTCGTCGCGCACGTAGACGATCATGTCGCCCGTCTGGATGGCGGTGCCCTCGGGGTCGGCGAGGGAGAGGACCTTGCCGCGCCGGAAGAGGGCGATGACGAGCTCCTTGAGCTCGCGCGGGGCCGTGCCGACCTCGTCGCGGCGGGCCGAGCGCATGGCCAGGGCCATCCCCTGCCCGGGCGTGAGCAGGTCCTCGACCACCTCGATGAGCGGCGGCGCGGTCGTCGACAGGCCGAGCAGCCGGCCGGCGGTCGCGGAGGACACGACGACGTGGTGGGCGCCGGACTGGCGCAGCAGCGGCGCGTTCTCGGCCTCGCGGACGGCCGCGATGATCGAGACCTTGCCCGCCGTGAGCTGCCGGACGGTCAGCGTGACGAGCACCGAGGCGTCGTCGCTGTCGGTGGCGATGATGACGGCCTTGCACTCCTGCACGCGGGCCTCGACCAGGATGGCCGAGCGCGTCGCGGAGCCCTCGATCGCCACGAGCCCGTCGGCCGTGGCCTGGCGCAGCGCGGCGCGGTCGCTCTCGACGACCACCACGCTGGTCTTGTCGTAGCCGTTCTCGAGCAGGGTGCTGACGGCCGCGCGGCCCTTGGTGCCGTAGCCGCACACGATGACGTGGTTCTTCACGCGCTTCCTCCACCGCTGCAACCTGAGGTTCGTGCGGTACTGATCGGTCAGGACTTCGAGGGTGGTGCCGACCAAGATGATCAGGAACAGCACGCGGGCCGGGGTGATGATCAGGATGTTGACGAGACGGGCGGACTGGGAGATGGGGGTGATGTCGCCGTAGCCCGTCGTCGACAGCGTCACGACGGCGTAGTAGAAGCAGTCCAGCAGCGACAGGCCGTCCTCGTTGACGTCCCGGTACCCGTTCCGGTCGATGAAGATGACCGCGACGATCACGCAGACCAGGCCGACGGCGAGGCCGAGACGGGCACTGATCGCTCGCAACGGACCGCGTCGTACAGCCGGAAGGTGGATCACGAAATCCACCATAAGGGTCGGGTGTGACAGTTTCGCTCGTGGGTAGTGGCGCGCATTCCGGCGACGGGAGGGGCGTCATGTCCGAACACGGTCCACGGGTGGGAGTCCTCGGCTCCTACGGCGGGTACAACCTCGGCGACGAGGCGATCCTGGCCAGTCTCCTCTCCGACCTGCGGGCCAGGCGCCCGGACGCCGATGTCCTCGTCTTCTCCCGGGACCCCGACCACACGGCCAGGGAGCATCCCGGCGTCGCGGTGGCGCCGTGGGAGGGCGTCGGACGCGACCGCACCGCCGAGGCGCTCGGCCGGCTGGACCTGCTCGTCCTGGGCGGCGGCGGCATCCTGTACGACACCGAGGCCCGCCGCTACCTGCGCGTCGTGCGCACCGCGCAGGAGCAGCGGGTCCCCGTGTTCACGTACGCCATCGGCGCCGGCCCGCTCACCGAGGAGCTCGACTGCCGGATGGCCCGCGACGTGCTCGGCGCGGCCACGGAGCTGACGGTGCGCGACGAGGAGTCGAAGGTCGCGCTGGAGGAGGCGGGCGTGACCGCGCCGGTCACCGTGACCGCGGACCCCGCGCTGCTGCTGCAACCGGAGGAGTTCGACGCCGCGGTACTGCACGACTCGCTCCCCCCGGGCCGCCGCGTCGTCGGCATGAGCGTGCGGGAGCCGGGCCGCGCCGCGCAGCACCTCGCCGCCGACGAGTACCACCAGCTGCTCGCCCAGGTCGGCGACTTCATCGTGCACCGGCTCGACGCGTCGCTGGTCTTCGTGCCGATGGAGCGCTCCGACATACGGCACTCGCACGCAGTACTGTCGCGGATGACGGCGGCCGAGCACTGCCGGGTCCTCAACGGGCAGTATCGCCCCGGGCAGATCCTCGACCTGATGCGCCATCTGGACCTCGCGGTCGGCATGCGGCTGCACTTCCTCATCTTCGCGGCTCTGGCGGGGGTACCGCTGCTCGCCCTGCCGTACGCCGGCAAGGTTTTCGACTTTGCGCAACGCATCGGTGCACCCGTTCCGCGCGGGGTCGTCCGGGAGGCGGCCGGGCCGCTCATCGCCCAGGTCGACCGGCTGTGGGACGAGCGCCCGCAGCGGCAGGAGGAGACCGCCGCCCGGGTCGCCGCCCTGCGCCAGCGCGCGACGGAGACCGGCCGCCGGCTGGGTGCGCAGCTCGATCGGCTGTCCCCGCTGACGGAGCGGGAGCCGGTGGTGAGCGCATGATGAACGCCCTCGAGCAACCGCACGGGATGCCGTCGGTACAGCTCCCGCCCCGCAAGGCCACGCACGGCGGACGGGCGGAGGTGCTGGTCGTCGGGGGTGGACCGGCCGGCATCGGCGCCGCGACCGGCGCGGCCGCGGCGGGTGCCGACGTGGTCCTCGTGGAGCGCTACGGGTTCCTCGGCGGCAACGCGACGGCCGCCCTGGTCATGCCGCTGATGAGCTTCCACAACGAGATGAAGCAGGCGGTCGGCGGGGACGACAACCGGCTGCTGCCGACCGACCACGGCGAGGGCGAGCCCGTCGTCGCCGGCGTGCTGTGGACCCTCCTCGACCACCTGGTCCGGGCCGGGGGTGCCACGCCGCCGGACCCGAGCACCGGCTACACCGTGCCCTTCGACCCCGAGCTGTTCAAGCTCGTCACCTACGACATGCTGGCCGGCTGCGGCGTCCGGCTCCTGCTGCACGCCTTCGCCTCCGACCTGATGCCGCTGCCCGACGGCGGTTCGCGGGTCGTGTTCGAGACGAAGTCGGGTCCGGTCGTGCTCGACGCCGACGTGGTCGTCGACTGTACGGGCGACGGCGACCTCGCCGCCGCGACCGGCGCGCCCTACGAGATCGGCCGCCCCGACGACGGCCTGACCCAGCCGATGACCCTGATGTTCCGGATCGGCAACATGGACCGCGCGGGCTTCCTCGAGTACGCCCACGAGCACCCCGACCAGTGGAAGGGCGTGCACGGCCTGTGGGACCTGATCCGCCAGGCGCGCGACGCGGGCGAGCTCGACCTGCCGCGCGAGGACATCCTCTTCTTCGCCACGCCGCACCCCGACGAGGTCTCGGTGAACTCGACCCGGGTCGGCGGCCTCGGCATCAGCGTGTGGGACCTGACCCGCGCCGAGCTGGCCACGCACCAGCAGCTGGCCCAGATCGCGCGGTTCCTGCACACGCGCGTCCCGGGCTTCGAGCACTCGTACGTCATGCAGAGCGGCGTCCAGGTCGGCGTCCGCGAGACCCGCCGCGTGCTGGGCGACTACCAGCTCACCGGCGAGGACGTGCTGAGCGCCCGCTCGTTCGACGACGTGATCGCCCGCGGCGCGTACCCGGTCGACATCCACAACCCCAACGGCCCCGGTACGATCCTGCGCCGCCTGCCCCAGGGCTGCTCCTACGACATCCCGCTGCGCACGCTCCTCCCCCGCGACACCGACGGCCTGCTCGTGGCGGGCCGCTGCATCTCCGGCGACCACGTGGCCCACAGCTCGTACCGCATCATGCCCATCTCGATGGCCACCGGCCAGGCCGCGGGCGTGTGCGCGGCCCTCGCCGCCCACGCGGGCAAGCCGCCGCGCGAGATCCCGGCGTCGCAGGTCCAGCGCGTCCTGCGCGCCCAGGGTGCCAGCCTCCCGACCTGATCGCTTGGCCCCGCATGGCACGCTGGCAGCCGTGCTGGTACATCCATGGGACGCGCCCATCGACGAGTCCGAGTGGCGGCGGTGGCTTTCCGCGCACGACTTCGGGCAGCTGATCGCCCCCGGCCGCGGGCGGGACCTGCCGGTCGTGGTGCCGACCCATTTCTCGTACGACGGGGCGGAGACCGTCTGGCTGCACCTGGCGCGGCCGAACCCGGTGTGGGCCGCGCTGGACGAGCGCCCGCGGGCGCTGCTGACGCTGGTCGGCGACTACGTGTACGTGCCCTCGGACTGGAACGCCAAGCCGGGCACCGATCCGCTCGACGGGGTGCCGACGTCGTACTACGCGGCCGTGCAGCTGTCGTGCGACGTGCGCGTCGTCGACGACCCGGCCGAGAAGGCGGCCATCCTGCGGCGGCAGCTCGCGCAGTTCCAGCCGGCGACCGAGCGCTCGCCCGTGCTGCCGACCGATCGCAACCTGCCGGGGATTCGCGGCATCGAGCTGACGATCACCGCGGTGGCGGGCAAGTTCAAGTACGGCGGGAACCGTACCGCCGAGCACCGCCACGAGCTCGCCGGACACCTGGCCGAGCGGGGCGGGCCGATGGACGCGGAAGCTCGCGCGCACCTGTTGCGCCGCCTCACCCCCTGACACCCCAAATGGGTGGTTCGCCGAACGGGGCTGTGCTCATGGGCACGATGCGTCAGGATCGATGGGTGGCGACGACCGTCTCTGAACGTACCGCTGTCCGCCGGCCGGTTTCGAGCGCGCGGCGGGATCTGATCGTGGCGCTGGCGTCGGTCTGGCTGGCCGGCGGGCTGTTCATGGACGGGTGGGCGCACACGCACGTGCCGTCCCTCGAAACGTTCTTCACGCCCTGGCACGGGGTCTTGTACAGCGGGTACGCCGCCCTGGCGATCAGCCTCGTGCCGGCCCGGCTGTGGCGCGGCCGCCCCGAGGGCCCGGTGCAGACCTGGGTGCCGGCCGGCTACGGGCTCGGGCTGCTCGGCGCGGTGCTCTTCGCCGTCGGCGGGGCGCTCGACATGACCTGGCACATCACGTTCGGGATCGAGGTCAACCTCGAGGCGCTGCTCAGCCCGCCGCACCTGCTGCTGCTCACGGCCGGGTCGCTGATGATCGCCACCCCGATCCGCGCCGCGGCCGCCAAGCGCGAGGCCGCCTCCATCACCAACGACGTGCCGGTGCTCATCAGCGCCGTCAGCGGCACCTCCGTGGCCGCGTTCTTCCTCGACTACCTCTCGCCGTTCACCGACGCGCCCGCCGCCAACAGCGGGTACGGCAACGGGCAGGCGTTCGGGCTGGCGCAGTACCTGACGTACACGATGCTGGTGCTCGTCGCGGTGCTCTTCGCCTGGACGCGCCTGCGGCGGGTGCCGTTCGGGCTCGTCACGCTCGTGGTGGCCGCGGCGTCGGTGCCCAACGGGGTGTTCGACGACTTCGAGAACCTCTCGGCGCAGCTCTGGCCGCTGCTCGGGGCGGTCATCGCCGACATCGCGGTGCAGGGCGTGGCGGCCCGCCGGCCCGACCTGGTGCCGCTGGCGATCGGCGCCGTGGTGCCGATGATGGTGTGGACCACGCACCTCGTCGGGGTGCAGCTCTCCCTGGGCGTGGCCTGGTCGCTCGAGCTCTGGAGCGGGGTCGTCGTGCTGACCGCGCTCGCCGGTTCCGTACTCGGCGGCCTGTTCCTGACGAAAAAGCCCGGTTAAAGTCGCGGGGTGCAGGACCTGTTGCCGGACTGGGTGGCCGTCGAGGTCGCCGGCGAGGCCGACTACACGGCCGAGCTGCTCCCCGCCGAGGCCGCCGGCCTCAGTCCCCGGGCCGTGGAGAGCCGCCGCCGCGAGTTCACCGCCGGGCGCAGCTGTGCCCGGCGCGCCCTGGGCCGGCTCGGCGTGCACGGGCATCCGCTGGTGCCGTCGGAGAACCGGGCGCCGCTCTGGCCCGACGGCACGACCGGCAGCATCACGCACACCGGCGGGTACTGCGCCGCCGCCGTCGCGCTGCGCAAGGACGTGCGCGCGATCGGGATCGACGCCGAGCGCCGCACCGTCCTGCCCACCAACGTCCGGGGCGCGATCTGCCTGCCCGAGGAGCTCGCCTGGTGCGACCGCCGGGGCGACGAGGACTGGTGGCCGGCCGTGCACTTCTCGGCCAAGGAAGTGGTCTACAAGCTCTGGTCGCCGCTCGTCGGCACCTGGCTGGACTTTCTCGACGCCCGGCTCACGATCGACATCGCGACGCAGTCGTTCGAGGCGGAGATCCTCCCGGAGAAGTTGCGGAAGTCGCCCGGGGCGCCGAGCCACTTCCGGGGTCGCTTTCACACCGCCCCCGACCTGGTCAGGAGCGCCGGAGTCAGCACCGCATGAACACGCTCGACCAGGCGCTCACTGAGCCCGGGCTGCGGCCGTTGCCGGAGGCCGCCGCCGAGCTCCTACGCCGGGTCGGGGCGCCGCCGCGGCTCGGTGCCCATCTGCGGGCCGTGCACGATGTTGCCGTACAGATCGTCGACCGGGTCGGGGCCGAGGTCGGCGTGGACCGCGACGCCGTGCTGTTCGGCGCGGCCACCCACGACTTCGGGAAGGTGCGGTTCCCCGCCGAGCTGTCCGGGCCCGGTGCAGAGCACGAGCCGGCCGGGCAGGAGCTGCTCCTGGCGCTCGGGGTCGAGGCCCGGCTGGCCCGGTTCGCCGCGCTCCACGGGCAGTGGGACCGCGCCGGCGCCACGCTCGAGGAGCTGCTCGTCACGCTGGCCGACAAGGTCTGGAAGGGCCGGCGCGAGCACGGCCTCGAGGAGCAGGTCGCGCAGGTCATCGCCGCCGAGCGGGGCGAGCCGGTCTGGTCCGTCTTCATGCGCCTCGACGACGAACTCACCCGCATCGCCGACGGAGCCGACGCGCGGCTGGCGTTCCAGAACCGGTTCCCGGCCGCCTAACTCATGATCTAGAACATCCGTTCTAACCATGCCGTCACCGTACCGCAGGGCTACGACAATTTCCCGTCAGGCGCGCGGTTCGTACCGTGTGATCGGTTGTGTCGCCGCCAGCAGCGCCCGCATGTCGGACAAGTCGGAATCGACGACACCCAACGTCCGCGCCTGCACCAGAATGTTCCCCAGCGCCCCCGCCTCGACCGGCCCGGCGAGCACCGGCAGCTCACAGGCGTCCGCCGTCAGCTGGCACAGCAGCGCGTTCAGCGACCCCCCGCCCACCATGTGCACGACGTCCACGGACACGCCCGCGAGCCGGCGCGCGTCGTCGACCGCCCGCCGGTACGCGAGGGCCAACGAGTCGAGAATGCACCGCGTCATCTCCACGGGCGTCGACGGCACCGGCTGCCCAAGAGCACGACAGGCGGCCGCGATCCGCCCCGGCATGTCCCCCGGCGCCAGGAACGCCGGATCGGTCGCGTCGACGACGCTGCGCCGCGGCTGCGCGGCAGCGGCCCCGGCCAGCAGCGCGTCGAGCGGCAGCGACCACTCCCGCATGCACTCCTGCAACAGCCACAGCCCCATGACGTTGCGCAGGTACCGCACCGTCCCGTCGACGCCGATCTCGTTCGTGAACCCGGCCTCGTACGACTCGCGCGTCACCACCGGCGCGGCCAGTTCCACGCCGACCAGCGACCACGTCCCGCACGAGATGTACGCGAAGTTCCCGGCCCCGGGCACCCCGGCCACCGCCGACGCCGTGTCGTGCGAGGCCACCACGGTGACCGGGGTGCCCGAGTCCCGGATCACGCCCGCGGCGGTCCCCGGCGCGCGCAGCGGCGGCAGCAGCGACTCCTCGATGCCCGCGAGCGCGAGCATCTCCGGCGCCCACCCACCGCCGCCGGCCGCGAGCAGGCCCGTCGTCGAGGCGTTCGTGAGCTCGGTCCCCTCGACGCCCGTCAGGAAGTACGAGAGCAGATCGGGAATCAGCAGAAGACGCCGCGCCGCGGAGAGCTGCGCGCTCCCCCGCGCCGCGACCAGCTGGAACAGCGTGTTGAACGGCAGCGTGGCGATCCCGGAGGCCGCGTAGAGCGCGCGGCCGTCGAACCGCGCGGCCACCCCGTCCGTGCGCGCGTCGCGGTAGTGGACGGGGTTGCCGAGCAGCGCGCCGTCGGCGTCGAGCAGGCCGTAGTCCACGGCCCACGAGTCGATCCCGACGGAGTCGACCGGGCCGGCGGCGCGCAGGCCGTCGAGGACGCCGCGGTACAGCGCCAGGATGTCCCAGTGCAGCGTCCCGTGCACGGACACCGGATCGTTGGCGAAGCGCGCCACCTCGGCGAAGGTGATCGCCGAGGACGACACGTCCGCGACGATCACCCGCCCGTTGGAGGCCCCGAGGTCGACCGCCGCGATCCTCATCGCAGGAACGCCGCCGCGACCCCGGCGTCGACCGGGACGTGCAGGCCCGTCGTCAGCGACAGCTCGCCCGCGGTCAGCGCGAACACCGCGTCGGCCACGTGCGCGGGCAGGACCTCGCGCTTGAGCAGCGTCCGCCGGGCGTAGAAGGCGCCGAGCTCCGACTCCGGCACCCCGTAGACCGCCGCCCGCTGCGCGCCCCAGCCCGAGGCGAAAATGCCCGAGCCCCGGACCACCCCGTCGGGGTTGACGCCGTTGACGCGGATCCCGTACTCCCCCAGCTCCGCCGCCAGCAGCCGGACCTGATGCGCCTGGTCGGCCTTGGTCGCCCCGTACGCGACGTTGTTCGGGCCGGCGAACACCGCGTTCTTGCTCGCGATGTACACGATGTCCCCGCCCATGCCCTGTCTGATCATGGCCCGGGCGGCCTCCCGCGCGACCAGGAACGAGCCGCGCGCCATGACGTCGTGCTGCAGGTCCCAGTCGGCCGCGGTGGTCTCCAGCAGCGGCTTGGAGACGGACAGGCCGGCGTTGTTGACGACCAGGTCCACGCCGCCGAAGGCGAGCACGGCCGCGTCGACGGCGGCCCGTACCGCCGCCTCGTCCGTCACGTCGACGGTGACCGGGATCGCCACGTCGCCGCCGCCGATCTCGGCCGCCACCTTCGCCGCGGCGCCGGCGTCCCGGTCGGCCACGACGACGCACGCGCCCTCGGCGGCCAGCCGCAGCGCGATGGCCCGCCCGATGCCGGAGCCGCCGCCGGTGACCAGCGCGATCCGGGTCGCGAGCGGCTTGGGCTTCGGCATCCGCTGGAGCTTGGCCTCCTCCAGCGCCCAGTACTCGATCCGGAACTTCTCGGCCTCGTCGATCGGCGCGTAGCTGGAGACGGACTCGGCCCCGCGCATCACGTTGATCGCGTTGACGTAGAACTCGCCGGCCACGCGGGCGGTCTGCTTGTTCGCGCCGAACGAGAACAGCCCGACGCCGGGGACGAGCACGATCGCCGGGTCCGCGCCGCGCATGGGCGGCGAATCCGGGGCCGCGTGCCGCCGATAGTACTCTTCGTAGTCGATCCGATACTGCGCGTGCAGTTCCCGGATGCGTTCCTCGGTGCCGCCGCCGGCCTCGAGTACCATCGGGCGCACCTTGGTCCGCAGGAAATGATCGGGGCACGACGTTCCGAGCCGCGCCAGCTCGGGCATCCGCGCCGATCCCACGAAGTCCAGCACCACGTCGTCGTCCCGGAAGTGGCCGACCTGCCGCCGGTCCGTGGACACGAGCCCCCGCAGCAGGGGCATCAGCGCGGCAGCGATATCCCGGCGATCCTCCAGCGGCGCGTGCACCCGCGCGCCGAAGGGTTCGGAGCGGCCCTTCGAAGCCAAGAATGCCGCAGCGGTACCGATCATGCTCAGCGAATTCCGCTCGCACTCCTCCGACGTGGCCCCCCACGCGGTGATCCCGTGCCCGCCCAGGATCACGCCGATCGCCTGTGGGTTGGCGCGCTGGACGGCCGCGATGTCCAGGCCCAGCTGGAACCCCGGGCGCCGCCACGGGACCCACAGCACGCTGTCGCCGAAGCACTCCTTGGTCAGCGCGGGCCCGTCGGCCGCGGTGGCCAGGGCGATGCCGGCGTCGGGGTGCAGGTGGTCGACGTGCGGGGCGTCCACGAGCCCGTGCATCGCGGTGTCGATCGACGGCGCCGCGCCGCCCCGCCCGTGCAGGCAGTAGTCGAACGCGGCGACCATCTCGTCCTCGCGCTCGACGCCCGGGTACACGCCGGCCAGCGCGCGCAGCCGGTCGAGCCGCAGGACGGCGAGCCCGGCGGGCGTGAGCGTGCCCAGGTCGCCCCCGGAACCCTTGACCCACAACAGTTCCACCGGGCCGCCGGTGACCGGATCGGTGTCAGTGCCCTTGGCCGACGTGTTCCCGCCGGCGTAGTTGGTGTTGCGCGGATCGGCGCCCAGCCGGTTCGAGCGCGCGATCAGCTCGTCGGGCGTGCTCACGCGCCCCACCCGGCCTGGGAACCGCCGACGCGCTCGGCGACGATCTTCTCCAGGTAGCCGGAGCGCTTGTACGCGCCGATCGGGTCCGGGTCCAGGCCCATGTCCTCGCGGATCGAGCGCAGCAGCGGCCGCACGTCGGTGTTGTACGCGTCCATGAGCGCCTCGTTGGCCTCGAGCACGTCGCCGGACTCCTGGGCCGCGCGCAACGCCGCGTGGTCGACCAGCAGCGCCTTGGCCGTGGCCTCCTGCACGTTGAGCACCGAGCGGATCACGGCCTGGATCTTCGGCTCGATGTTGTGGCACTGGTCGAGCATGAACGCGATCCCCGGGGCGGCGACCGCGTCCGCCAGCACGATCTCGTGCATGATCCGGAACAGCTGGAACGGGTCGGCCGCGCCCACCATCAGGTCGTCGTCGGCGTAGAAGCGGGAGTTGAAGTCGAAGCCGCCGAGCCGCCCGGCCCGCAGCAGCTGGGCCACGATGAACTCGATGTTCGTCCCGGGCGCGTGGTGGCCGGTGTCGATGACCACCTGGGCCCGCTCGCCGAGCGCCACGCAGTGCAGGTAGGCGGTGCCCCAGTCCGGCACGTCGGTCATGTAGAACGCGGGCTCGAACAGCTTGTACTCCAGCAGGATCCGCTGGTCCTCGCCGAGGCGGTCGTAGGTCTCGCGCAGCGCGGCGGCGAGGCGGTCCTGGCGGGTGCGCACGTCGTCCTGGCCCGGGTAGTTGGTGCCGTCGGAGAACCACAGCTTCAGGTCCCGCGACCCGGTCAGGTCCATGATGTCGACGCACTCCAGCAGGTGCCCGATCGCCTTGCGCCGGATGCCCGGGTCGGGGTTGGTCACGCTGCCGAGCTTGTAGTCGTTGTCCTGGAACACGTTGACGTTGATGGTGCCGGCCCGCACGCCCAGCTCGGTCGCGTGCCGGGCCAGGTCGGCGTAGTCCTCGACGAGGTCCCACGGGATGTGCAGGGCGACGCTGGGCGCCACGCCGGTGAAGCGGTGGACCTGGGCGGCGTCGGCGAGCTTCTCGTACGGGTCCCGGGGCACGCCCTCCTGCGGGAACACCTTGAACCGGGTGCCCGAGTTGCCGTACGCCCAGGACGCCGTCTCGATCCGCTGTTCGCGCAGCCGCGCCGCGACACGCGCCCGCGTCTCCGGGGCGAGCTCAGTCATTGCAATGCTCCAAGCTGGTGCTCCAGGTTGAACACCTCGTCGAGGACGACCAGCTGCCGCCCGTGGGTGAAGAACTCCGCCATCTGCGCCTCCCAGCGCGCGGACACCGCGGTGGCGTCCATGGCGGCCTGCGCGGCGGCCAGATCGCCGGTCAGCAGCGTGCCGACGAGCAGGCCGTCATCGCGGAGGAAGAGCTGATAGTCGTGCCAGCCGGCGTCGCGCAGGGCGACGAGCATCTCCGGCCAGACCTGGGCATGGCGGCGCCGGTACTCCTCCAGCCGCTCCGGCTTGACCTGCAACGTGAAGCAGACCCGGCGCACGCCATGCCCCTTTCGGTCGGGCGTTCCCGACATGTCAGATAAGTCGCGGCGCGCAGCGCCCGACTTATCGGGACCCAACCAGCGTCAGAAGTTGAACTGGTCGATGTTGTCGGCCTTGAAGGTGTACGGGTCGCCGAGCAGCACCGTGCCGTCCTTGCCGACCGTGAACTCGCCGAGCTTGCCGGCGGTGAACTTGTCGCCCTCCTTGCCCTTGATGAGGCCGGAGGCGAGGGCGGCGCCGCCCCAGGCGGCCAGGTAGCCCAGGTCGGCCGGGTTCCACAGGGCGAAGGCCTTGACGGTGCCGTCCTTGACGTAGGCCTTCATCTGGTTCGGGGTGCCGAGGCCGGTGAGCTGGACCTTGCCCTTGTAGGTCGAGCCGGACAGGTAGCGGCCGGCGGCGGCGATGCCCACCGTGGTCGGGGCGATGATGCCCTTGAGGTTGGGGTGCTTGGCCAGCAGGCCCTGGGCCTCCTGGAAGGACTTCTGGTCGTCGTCGTCGCCGTAGACGGTGTCGACGAGCTTGAGCTTGCTGTTCTCCGGCTTGGCCAGCTCGGTCTTCATCTGCTCGATCCAGGCGTTCTGGTTCGTCGCGTTGGCGGTGGCCGACAGGATCGCGATCTCGCCGCCGTCGGGGCCGATCGCGTCGGAGATGAGCTTGATCTGGATCTTCGCGATGCCCTCGCTGCTGGCCTGGTTGATGAACAGGTCGCGGCACTCGGGCTTGGTGTCGGAGTCGAAGGTGACGACCTTGGCGCCGTTCTGGCGGGCCTCGTTCAGCGCGCCGCAGATGGCGTCCTTGTCGTTGGCCGAGACCGCGATGACGTTGGTGCCCTGCTGCGACAGCGTGTTGATGTAGCTGACCTGGGCCGACGGGCTCGCCTCGGACGGGCCGGTCTCGCTGTAGGTGCCCTTGAACTCCTCGACGGCGACCTTGCCGCCCTTGTTGTCGGAGGTGTCGAAGTACGGGTTGTTGACCTGCTTGGGCAGGAACGCCACCTTGAGGCCGGACTTGATGGTGCCCGAGCCGCCGCCGGCCGCGCCGCTGCTGTCGGTGGACGTGGAGGAGTCGTCCTCGGCGCAGGCCGCCATGCTGAACGCGAGCGCGGTCGCGACGACGGCCGCGAGGAGCTTGCTTCTCATGTGAATCCTTTCAACGGGGTGTCAGCTGAGCCGGGGGTGTTTGCCAATGCGGACTTTCAGGCGGTTCGCCGCCGCCGGAGGCGCTCGCGCGCCATGGCGACGGCGTTCGGTCCGACGACCGAGGCGATGAGCAGCGAGCCGGTGACGATGGTGAGGGTGTTCTCCGGCACGGACGCGAGCTGCAAGGTGTTGCGCAGCACGCAGATGAGCACGACGGCGCCGAGGACGCCGAGCAGGCCGCCCCGGCCGCCGAAGATGGAGACGCCGCCGAGCAGCACGGCCGCGACGACCGCGAGCTCGAGGCCGTTGGCGTTGTCGGCCCGGGCGCTGGCGAAGCGGAACGTCCAGAACACGCCGGCCAGCGCGGACATGGTGCTGGTGGTGACGAACAGCCAGAACTTGGTGCGCCCGACCGCGACGCCGGCGAATCGGGCCGCCTCGGCGTTGTTGCCCATCGCGTACAGGCCGCGGCCGATCGGGGTGGCGTGCAGTACCAGAGCGAACAAGACCGCGAGGACGGCGACCACGATGACGAACCAGGGAATGGTGAGTCCGGGGATGGGCTTCGTCGCGCCGCTGGTCCACGAGAACGGATAGTCCGAGATCGCCTTGTCGCCGAGCACGACATAGGCGAGTCCGCGGTACAGCGCGAGGGTCCCGATCGTGACCGCCAGCGACGGCAGCCCGAAGACGGTGATGAACAGCCCGTTGACCGCGCCCAGCACCGCCCCGAGGACCAGGCTCAGCACCACCAGCACCGGCAGCGAGGTCACCCCGTGCGCCCACAGGCTGCCCATCACGGCGCAGGTCAGGCCCATCACGCTGGCCACCGACAGGTCGATCTCGCCGGTGATGACGACCAGCGTCAGCGGCAGCGCCACGAGCGCGATCGGGATGACCTCGAGCGTCACGAACCGCCAGAAGCGCGGGCTGGCCACGCCGTCGACCGCCGACGCGCCGACCGCGACGACGAGCACGAGGGCCAGCAGGACGATCAGGTCCCAGGACCCGATTCTGCGCACGATGCTCACTGGTGTACCCCTCGCTGCAGGCTCTTCGTGACTCGCACCGACAGCGCCCGGTCCAGGCCGATCGCCGCCAGGATCAGCGCGCCGACGGCGGCCCGCTGCCAGAACGGGGTGACGCCGAGCACCGGCAGCGCGCTGCCGATCGTGGTCAGCAGCATCGCGCCCAGCGCCGCGCCGTAGACCGAGCCGCTGCCGCCGAAGATGGCCACGCCGCCGACGACGACCGCGGCCACCACGTTGAGCTCCTGGCCGAGGCCGGCGTTGGCGTCCAGGGTGCCGAAGCGGGCCACGTACAGCACGCCGGCCAGGCCCGCGAGCGCCCCGCAGGTGACGAACGCGAAGAACACCCGGCGCCCGACCGCGATGCCGGACAGCCGGGCCGCGGCGGGGTCGGAGCCGATCGCGTACAGCTCGCGGCCGCTTCGGTACGAGCGCAGGTAGAATCCGGCGGCGAGGACGACGGCGAGGGCGAAGAGCGTCAGCAGCGGTACACCCAGGATCGTCCTGGTCCCCATGTGCAGGAACGACACCGGGATGTCGGCGGCGTTGATCTGCTTGCCGGTGGCCCAGCGGTAGTCGATGCCGCGGAAGACGTACAGCGTGCCGAGCGTGACCACGAGCGCCGGCACCCGGGCGGCGGCGATGAGGGCGCCGTTGACCGCGCCGCACACCGCGCCGAGCGCCGCGCCCGCCACCAGCACCACCGGGATCGGCAGGCCGGGGTGGTTCAGGAACAGCGTGCCGGTGAGGAACGCCGACAGGCCGAGGACGGAGCCGACCGAGAGGTCGACGTTGCGCGTGATGACCACGATCGCCTGCCCGGTGGCCAGGATCGCCAGGATCGTGGCGCCGAGCAGCAGGTCCTTGACGCTCTGCTGGGACAGGAACCGCGGGTTGGTGATCGCGGTGATCCCGATCAGCAGCACCAGCGCGACCAGGATGCCGAGCTCGCGGACCAGGAACACCCGGTGCGTGAGCCGCGTGGCGCGGGCGGTGCGCGGCGGCGCGGGGGTCTCGACTGCCGTCATCGCGACTCCTGCCCGGTGGCGGCCAGCATCACGGACTCCTCGTCGGCTCGGGTGCGGGGGATGTCGGCGGCGAGCCGCCCTTCGTGCATGACGAGGACCCGGTCGGCCATGCCCAGCACCTCGGGCAGCTCGCTGGAGACCATGAGCACCGCGACCCCCTCGCCGGCCAGCCGGCTGAGCAGGCGGTGCACCTCGGCCTTGGTACCGACGTCGATGCCCCGGGTCGGCTCGTCCACGATCAGCACGCGCGGCTCGGTGGCCAGCCACTTGGCCAGCACCACCTTCTGCTGGTTGCCGCCGGACAGCGTGGAGACCGGATCCCCCAGCCGCCGCGCCTTGACCTGCAGCCGGTCGGCCCAGTCGCGGGCCGAGCGCCGCTCGGCGCTGCCGAACAGCAGGCCCAGGCTCGCCAGCGACCACCGCCGGGGCAGGGTCGCGTTGCGCTCGACGGACAGGTCCATGATCAGCCCCTGCTGGCGGCGGTCCTCCGGCACCAGGGCGAGCCCGGCCGCGATCGCCGCCGAGGTGTCGGCCCGCCGCAGCGGCTTGCCGTCGACCAGGACCTCGCCCGAGTCGTACCGGTCCACCCCGAACACGGCCCGGATGACCTCCGAGCGCCCGGCCCCGACCAGCCCGGCCAGGGCCACAATCTCTCCACTGTGGACGGTGAAGGCGATGTCGTGGAACGCGCCCGCCCGGTGCAGCCCGCGCACCTCCAGGCGGGGCTCGCCGATGCTGGCCGGCTCCTTCGGGTACAGGTCGCCGACCTCCCGGCCGACCATGCGCCGCACCACGTCGGCCACGGTCAGCTCGTCGGCCGGGTCCGTGGACACCCACCGCCCGTCGCGCATGACGGTGATGCGCTGGCAGAGCGCGAACACCTCGTCGAAGCGGTGCGAGATGAACAGGACGGCGGCGCCCGCGTCGCGCAGCGAGCGGGCGACCGTGAACAGCCGCTCCACCTCGACGCCGGACAGCGCCGCGGTCGGCTCGTCCATGACCAGGACCTTGGCGTCGAAGGACAGCGCCTTGGCGATCTCGACCAGCTGCTGGTCGGCGATGGACAGCCCGCGCGCGGGGCGGTCGGGGTCCATCTGCACGCCGAGGCGGGCGAACAGGTCGGTGGCGCGGGTGCGCATCGCGGCGGTGTCGATGCGCCGCCCGGACCGCAGCGGCTGGCGGCCCATGAAGATGTTCTCGGCCACCGAGAGGTCGGCGAAGAGCGTCGGCTCCTGGTAGATGACGGCGATGCCGGCCGCGCGGGCGTCGGCGGGGTTGCCCAGCACCAGCGGCCGGCCGTCCATGGTGATCGTGCCGGCGTCGGGCTGATGGGCCCCGGCCAGGATCTTCACCAGCGTGGACTTGCCGGCGCCGTTCTCGCCGACGAGCGCGTGGGCCTCGCCGGCGCGCAGGTCCAGGCGCACGTCGCGGAGCGCCGCGACGGCTCCGAAGGACTTGCTGACATCCTCGAGAACGAGCACCGGGCCCCCTTCCGGGAGATTCTTGTGAAACGTTTCATCGATTGGTTAGAGTGACGGTAGAAGCCGAGCCTCGACCCCGTCAAGGGTTTCGATCGCGTTACCGATTTGATACACCGGACGCGGCGGCTGACCGCGCCCCCGGGGCTTGACACGTTTCAGGAGATAGATGACCACCACCACGGGCATCAAAGAGGTGGCGCGACGCGCCGGGGTCTCCATCGGTACCGTCAGCAACGTCCTCAACCGCCCCGAGCTCGTCGCCACCACGACCCGCCAGCGCGTGCTCGACGCGATCGCCGAGCTCGGGTACGTGCGCAACGACTCCGCCCGGCAGCTGCGGGCCGGGCAGAGCCGGCAGATCGCGCTCGTCGTGCTCGACGTGACCAACCCGTTCTTCACCGACGTGGTCCGGGGCGCGGAGGCCGCCGCCGAGGACCACGGCGTGATGGTCGTGGTCTGCAACAGCGGCGAGGACGCGCACCGCGAGCACCGCCACCTCGAGCTGCTGGAGGAGCAGCGGGTGCGCGGGGTGCTCATCACGCCGGTCGACGAGGGGCCGAGCTCGCGGCTGGAGCAGCTCATTCAGCGCGGTACCCCGGTCGTGCTCGTCGACCGCGGCTCCGGCCGGCACAGCCGCTGCTCGGTCGCGGTCGACGACATCCTGGGCGGGCGCCTCGCCGGGACGCACCTGGCCGAGCAGGGCCACAAGCGCATCGCGTTCGTCGGCGGGCCGATGTCCATCGCGCAGGTCCAGGACCGCCACGCCGGCTTCGCCGAGGCCGTCGACGGCCGGGCCGAGCTCGTGGTGGTGCCGACGCCGAACCTCACCGTCGCGTCGGGCCGGGCCGCCGCCACGCAGATCGCCTCCAGCCCCGCCGACGCCCGGCCGACCGCCATCTTCTGCGCGAACGACCTGCTCGCGCTGGGTGTACTGCAGGAGATGACGCTGCGTGGCGTCCGCGTGCCGCAGGACGTGGCGATCGTCGGGTACGACGACATCGAGTTCGCCGCGGCCGCCGCGGTGCCGTTAAGCTCGGTCCGGCAACCCCGCGAACAGCTCGGCCGCACGGCGGCAGCCCTGCTGCTCGAGGAGATCGAGGACGACGGGCGGCACGAACACCGGCACGTCGTCTTCCAGCCCGAGCTGATCGTCCGCGAGTCGAGCGCCCGCCCACGGGGCCGCAAGAAAGGCCGGTGACGCCGGTGCGCGTCGCGCTGTTCGTCACGTGCCTCGCCGACGCCATGTTCCCGCAGGTCGGGATGGCGACGGTGACGCTGCTGGAGCGGCTCGGGCACGAGGTGGTGTTTCCCGAGGCCCAGACCTGCTGCGGGCAGATGCACGTCAACACCGGGTACCAGCGCCAGGCCGTGAAGCTCGTCGAGCACCACATGCGCACGTTCGAGCCGTACGACGCGATCGTCGCCCCCTCCGGCTCGTGCGTCGGCTCGGTGCGCCACCAGCACGCGGCCGTCGCCACGCGGGCCGGCAAGCACCAGCTCGCGGCCCGGGCCGGCGAGGTCGCCCGGCGCACCTACGAGCTGTCCGAGTTCCTCGTCGACGTGCTCGGCGTGACCGACGTCGGCGCGCGCTACCCGCACCGGGTCACGTACCACCCGACCTGCCACTCGCTGCGCATGCTGCGCGTCGGCGACCGGCCCCTGCAACTGCTGCGCGCGGTGGACGGCATCGACCTGGTCGAGCTGCCCGACGCCGAGCAGTGCTGCGGCTTCGGCGGCACGTTCGCCCTGAAGAACGCCGACACCTCGGCCGCGATGCTCGCCGACAAGCTGCGCAACGTGCTGTCCACGTCCCCCGACGTCGTCTCCGCGGGCGACTCGAGCTGCCTGATGCACATCGGCGGCGGGCTCTCGCGGCTGTCGACGGAGACTCGTCCAGTACACCTGGCGGAGATTTTGGCTTCGACATGACGACCTTTCTGGGCATGCCGCAGGTCGCCCCGCGCGGGGTGGGCCAGCTACGCGGGGACGAGCCGTTCCCGGTCGCGGCGCGCCGCGAGCTGGGCAACGAGCAGCTGCGGCGCAACCTCGGCCACGCGACCCGCACGATCCGGGCCAAGCGCGCCGCGGTGGTGGGCGAGGTGCCGGACTGGGAGCAGCTCCGGCTGGCCGGCGAGGCGCTCAAGGCGGCCACCATGGCCCGCCTGCCCGAGCTCCTCACGCAGCTCGAGGAGCAGGTCACGGCCCGGGGCGGGCACGTGCACTGGGCCCGCGACGCCAACGAGGCGAATGCCATCGTCGCCGATCTGGTACGGGCAGCCGGCGCCGACGAGGTCGTGAAGGTCAAGTCGATGGCCACCCAGGAGATCGGGCTGAACGAGGCCCTGGAGGCGCAAGGAATCGCGGCCTGGGAGACCGACCTGGCCGAGCTCATCGTCCAGCTCGGCCACGACAAGCCGTCGCACATCCTGGTGCCGGCGATCCACCGCAACCGCACCGAGATCCGCGACATCTTCCTGCGTTCCATGCCCTCGGTGCCGGCTGACCTCACCGACGAGCCGCGCCAGCTCGCCATGGCCGCCCGTGCGCATCTGCGCCGCAAGTTCCTGTCGGCCAAGGTTGCCGTGTCGGGCGCCAACTTCGCCGTCGCCGAGACCGGCACGCTCGCCGTGGTCGAGTCCGAGGGCAACGGCCGGATGTGCCTGACGCTGCCGCAGACGCTGATCACCGTCATGGGCATCGAGAAGCTCGTGCCGGCCTGGACCGACCTGGAAGTGTTCCTGCAACTCCTGCCGCGCTCCTCGACCGGCGAGCGGATGAACCCGTACACGTCGCTGTGGACCGGCGTCACGCCCGGCGACGGCCCGCAGGACTTCCACCTGGTGCTGCTGGACAACGGCCGCACCGCGGTGCTCGCCGACGAGGTGGGCCGCTCCGCGCTGCACTGCATCCGCTGCTCGGCCTGCCTGAACGTGTGCCCGGTCTACGAGCGCACGGGCGGGCACGCGTACGGGTCGGTGTACCCGGGCCCGATCGGCGCCGTGCTCTCCCCGCAGCTGACGGGCGTCGAGGACAACGCCTCGCTGCCGTACGCGTCGAGCCTGTGCGGCGCCTGCTTCGACGCCTGCCCGGTGCGCATCGACATTCCCAGCCTGCTGGTCCACCTGCGCGCCCGGCACGTCGAGGAGCACCGCGGCCCGTCGGCCGAGGCGATCTCGATGGCCGCGGTCTCCTGGGTGATGGCGAACCCGGGCCGGTTCCGCGGCGGCGAGCGGCTCATGCGGCTGGGCCGCCTGCTGGGCCGCAAGCGCGACCGGATCGGCGCCCTGCCCCCGCCGATGTCGGCGTGGACGGCGAGCCGCGACCTGCCCCGCCCGCCGGCCCAGACCTTCCGCGAATGGTGGCGCACGCGCAATGGCTGACGACGCCCGCTCGGTCATCCTGGCGCGGATCCGCTCCGCGCTGGGCTCCTCGCCGGACGCCCCGCCGGTCCCCCGCGACTACCACCCGGCCGACCCGTCCCGGCGCGGCGACCTCGACCTGTTCGTCGACCGCCTGGAGGACTACAAGGCGACCGTCATCCAGACCACCGCCGCCGCCCTGGAAGCGGACCTGGCGGCGGCGCTGGCCGGCCTGACCCCGCTGATCGTGCCGCCCTCCCTGCCGTTCGCCGTCCCGGAGTCCACAGTGGACAACGGCACCTTCTCCCCCACCGAGCTGGACGCGTTCGCGGGCGTGGTGACGTGCTGCGCGGCGGCGGTGGCGGAGACCGGGACGATCGCGCTGGACGGGTCCCCGGATCAGGGGCGGCGGGCCGTCACGCTGGTGCCGGACCGGCATTTCTGCGTGGTACGGGCCGATCAGGTCGTACAGTCGGTGCCGGATCTGCTGGCGCGGCTGACGCCCACCCGGCCGCTGACGCTGATCAGCGGGCCCTCGGCCACCAGCGACATCGAGCTGAACCGGGTCGAGGGCGTGCACGGGCCGCGGACGCTCGTCGTCCTGCTGGTGCGATGAATGGCCGGCAATCTCGACACGTTCCGGGACGAGCTGGCCGCCTGCGGGTTTCCGCCGCTGGTCAACAAGCTGGCCGGGGCCGGCTTCCGGGGCCGGATCGCCACCCGTGACCTCGGTCCGCTGCGGCTGGTCTCCCTCGACACGCCCGCGAGCGCCTGTACCGGGCGGGAACGCGACGCCGCCGACGGCGAGAACCTGGCCGTCAAGGTGATGACCCGGGGCCGGACACGGATCGAGCAGGGCCGCGGCGACGCCGAACTCGGGCCGGCCGACCTGGTGCTGCTCGATCCCACGCGCCCGCTCCGGTTCGAGAGCACCGCCGCGGCGCACGTCACCATCCTGGTTCCGCGCCGGGAGCTTCGGATCCGGCCCGCGCAGATCGACCGGCTCATCGGCGAGCGCATCGACGGCAACCGCGGTCCGGGCGCGCTCGTCTCCGTGCTGGCCCGGGAGTCGGCGCGGTCGGCGACCGAGTTCCGCGAGGCGGAGGCGCTGCGGTCGGCGGCGGCCGTCATCGAGCTGATCGCGGTCGCCCTGGAGGCCCGGCTGGGCGACGGACACCCGGCCCCGGACGAGGGACTGCGGAACCGGATCGCCGGCTACATCGAGGCCCGGCTGGCTGATCCCGGCCTGTCTCCGCCCAGCATCGCCGCCGCCCACCACATCTCCGTGCGGCGGCTGCACAAACTGTTCGAGGACCAGCCGCTCACCGTCGCGGCCCTGATCCGCCGTCGCCGCCTGGAGCGCTGCCGGGCCGAGCTGACCGGAGGCGGACGCACGGTCACCGCCGTGGCCGTCCGGTGGGGATTCTCCGATCCCGCCCATTTCAGCAAGCTCTTCACGACGACGTACGGCTACAACCCCCGCGCACTGATAACCGGCAACCGTGCACGGACGACCAAGACGCGCGCAGCCGAACCGGAACAGGATGGTGGTCACCAAGGCCGGCAATAGCAATGGGAGAGCGTCGTGGCGAAGGTACACATCGTCCGCCCCGGTGAGGGCGAGATCCTCGGCAGCGGGGCGCAGCAGATCCGGATCCTGGAGAACGGCGAGCACACCGCCCACCGCCTGGGGTTCGCCGAGGTCACCATTCCGCCGGGCACCCCGAGCCCGTTGCAGCACCGCCACGCGCAGCACGACGAGGGCTTCTACGTGCTGGCGGGAACGTTCCGGTTCACCGTCGGCGCGGACCAGTACGACGCCGGACCGGGCACCTGGGTCATCGTGCCGACCGGAGCCCCGCACACGTTCGCCAACGTGGGCGACGAGAACGCCGTCATGCTCAACACGTTCACCCCCGACCTGTACGTGCAGTACTTCCGCGACTTCAAGGCCATGATCGATTCAGGGCAGCCGGTCAACGCCGAGACCATGCAACCGCTGTGGAAGCACTACGCCACCGAGATCTCGGACGAATACGCATCGTGAAGCGCGTCCGGGCGCTGTCTCCGGCCTAGGTCATACAGGAGGGCGTCGAGCGTCTCGTCGTCGGCCCAGCCGTTCACGGACAGCAGCCCGTCCTCGGCCACCGTGATCTCCAGGCGGTCGGGAGTGCGCGAATACGGCAACCGGTCGCCGCGCTGGACGAACTCCTGGTTGGTGGAGCCGGCCCAGGGGCGCTCGCGGTCGACGAGCTCGGCGACGTACGGCCCGGCGACGAGCAGGTCCGTCGCCTCCAGCAGCGCCGCGACGTCGTCCCGTCCGCTGTGGACCGCTTCGTCCAGCTCGGCCGTCGTGTAGCCGGAGAACGTCATGACCGTGCGGCCCGCCTCGCGCACGCCCGCGGCGATCACGGCGAGGGGCGCGGCGTGGTCGAACGGTTCGCCGCCCAGCAGGGTCAGGCCGTCCGTGTCCGCTTCCAGGACCCGGTGCAGGACCTCGGCGGTCGGGGTCGGGGTGCCGCCGCGGAACGTCCACAGGTGCGGGTTGAAGCAGCCTCGGCAGCGGATGGTGCAGCCCTGGACCCAGATGGCGGTGCGCTCGCCCGGGCCCTCGGCGACGGTGCGCTCCAGGAACCGGCCGACGACCAGGGTGTCCGCCGGTACGGCCTCAGAAATCGAGGACACGCCCAGGTCCCGGCTGCTGTTGCTGCGGCGCGCGCGGGCGCGGGGTGCAGGTCAGCACCGTGCGCAGCCGGGCGAACTCGTGCGGCGGCAGCGCGGCCGCGGCGGCGAACTCCTCGACGGACTGGAACCCGCCCCGCGCCTCACGGTCCGCGACGATCCGCTGCGCCCGCGGCAGATCGAGCCGGGCAACCTGCGCGAGCTGCTCCGGGGTCGCCGCGTTGAGCTCCAGACCGGGCGCGGCATTTGCAAACGCCGGAGGTGGCATCGTCGGCGCGGGCATCGTCGCTGCGGGCATCGTCGCTGCGGGCATCGTCGCTGCGGGCATCGTCGCTGCGGGTGACGGAGTGAAAGCCGGCGGCGGAGCGAAAGCCGGCGGCGGGGCGAAAACGGGCGGCGGGGCCAGCGGGGCGGGCTGCGGCTCGAACCACGGCCGGTTCGCCGCCCGCCAGCGCAGCCAGGAGCCGTTCAACATCAGCGCGTGCACGATGCTCGCGAACCACAGGGCGAAGTACGCGACCGCGATGGCCGAGCTGACGGAGGACTCGCGGGGCAGGCGGTTGATGGCGACGAGCGCGGACCAGGGCAACAGGAGGTACCCGATGCCGATCCCCCACCACGAGGGCTTGCGCGCGGTGATGCCGATGTAGAGGAAGCCGGTGCCGCCCAGGCAGCCCAACCCGAGCACGACCAGCAGCACCCACCAGCTGTTGCGCAGCCGCCAGCCGAAGCTCGCCGGGTTAGAGGCCATCGTGCTGCTCCTGCCTGTGCGTGACGGTGTTCGTGCCATGAAAATCGCGCGTGTACTCGCTGTGCACCGTCTGCGCCGCCAGCAGATCCTCCAGCAGGGCGACGTAGTCCAGGCACTTCGAACCGGTGATGCCGTGCGTCTCGGCGGAGACCGTCCCGTCCTCCGCGACCGTGACGACGATGTGTTTCACGAGGACCGCTCCACCGCGAAGACCAGCCGCACCGCCCGGTCGGGGGTGACCGCGCGCGACTCCAGGCGCAGCCCGGCCGCCGGGGCGCGCTCGGTCAGGCGGGCGAGCACGGCCTGCTGGACCTGCCGCCCGTACGCGACGTCGAGCGCCCGCACGATGTCCACCGCCCGCGGCTCGTCGACGTCGCCGGTGAAGTGGGCGGTCCAGACGTGCTGCTCGTCGCGGACGAAGCGGGCCCGCACGCCCGCCCAGTCCGCGACGAGCCCGTCATCGTCGGGCGTCACCGCCGCCCGGGTGTCCCGCAGCGCGGCGGCGAGCAGGCCCGCGTCGCGCATCCGGGTCTGGACCTGGCACACCGTGGCGTCGCCGGTGCGGCCCTTGGTGAGGCCGGCGTGCGCGGCGGCCGCGGCGATCGCCAGGGGGAGCAGAATCAGGGAGACACTCATCGTCAGACCTCGATCGTCCGGCCGTGCACGCCGATCATCGGCAGCGCCGCGGTCGGTGGCTCCTCGTCGGCGTCCCAGTCCTCGGGCGCCGTCGCCGCCACGGCCCGCGTGCGCGCCCAGTCCCGCAGCGCGTCGAGCTTGGCGGATTGCGTGACGCTGAGGGGTACCGTGGCGGAAATCGCGCGCAGAAGGTCCTCCCGGCGCAGCGGACGCCGCTCGGAGAACGCGTCGAAGAGCGCCGCGACGACCGCCTGCTCGATCTCCGCCCCGGAGTAGCCGTTCGTCACCGTGCACAGCTCGCGCAGCAGCCCGTCGTCGACCAGCAGCGCGCCCTGCACCGCCGGGCGGGACAGGCGCCGGCGCAGGTGCACGCCCCAGATCGAGCTGCGCTCGGCCCGGCTCGGCAGGTCCACGAAGAAGATCTCGTCGAACCGGCCCTTGCGCAGCAGCTCCGGCGGGAGCCGCTCGATGTCGTTGGCCGTCGCGATCACGAACACCGCGCCGGTCTTCTCCTGCATCCAGGTCAGGAACGTGCCGAAGACCCGGTTGCTGGTGCCGCCGTCGTTGCTCCCGCTCGCGAAGCCCTTCTCGATCTCGTCGACCCACAGCACGCACGGCGCGCCGGCCTCGGCGGTGCGCAGCGCGGCCCGCATGTTCTGCTCGCTGGAGCCGATCAGCCCGGAGAAGACCCGCCCGATGTCCAGGCGCAGCAGCGGCAGCCCCCACCCGGCCGCCACGGCCTTCGCGGTCAGCGACTTGCCGCACCCCGGCACGCCGGTGATGAGCACGCCCTTGGGCGCCGGCAGCCCGTACTCCTCCGCCGCCGCCAGCCACGAGTTGTCCCGCTTGGCCAGCCAGCGCTTCAGGTTCTCCAGCCCGCCGACCTCGTCGAGCCGCACGTCGGCCTCGACGTACTCGAGCACGCCGGACTTGCGCACCGCCTGTCGTTTCTCCTCGTGTACCACGCCGAGGTCGTGCAGATCGAGCACGCCGTCGTTCACCATGGCCCGGGCGAACGCGTTCTCGGCCTCGTTGAGCGTGAGCCCGCTCGCGGCCTTGGCGAACTTCTCCCGCCCCACCGGATCGAGCTCGATGCGGATCCGCCCGCCGGCCGCGTTCCCGGCGATCATCGCCTCCAGCACCCCGCGGATCTCGGCCTCGCTCGGCAGCGGGAAGTCGACGATCGTGACGTCCTTCTCCAGGTCCGCCGGAATCCGCAGCACCGGCGCGACAATGACCAGCGTCCGCGGCGCGGCACCGGCCTTGAACGCCGCCGCGATGTCCCGCAGCCGGCGCACCACGCTCGGCAGCACCGGCACGTCCCCGCCCAGCGAATTGTGCAGGTCGCGGAACACGAACAGCCCGGGCTGCTGAATCCGCAGCACCGCATCGAGCGCGTTGTCCGGTTCCGTCGTGTACTGCGTGGCAGCCCCGTCCGGCTGCACCAGCCCACTGGTCGCCGACCACGTCCACACCGGCCGCGGCGTGCGCACCAGCCCGGCATCGGCGGCGACCGCCACGAGCTCGGAGAGCACGCGGTGCTCCTCGTAGGACTCGACGTACAGGACCGGAAATCTGGCCTTGAGCAGTTGTGCCAGATCGTGGCGGAAACCGGTCACGACGCTGTCCTCTCCTTACCCGCGGTTGGCTGTCGCACGACAGTAACCGCGGCAGGGAGATCAGAAGAGTCCGCTGGTTGCCGCCAGAGCTGTCAGAAACGCGCCACCGGCAAGCACCGTCATCGCCCAGGCCTGCACCCGCAACGCCCGCCGGAACCCCTCCCGCTCGGCCGGCAACGCGAACACCCGCTTCGGCCAGTGCCGCCAGCTGACATGCGCAAAGATCCCGGCGGCAACGACGTACAACGGCAGCACGTAATAGATCTTCGCCAGCGTCGCGGTGACGAGCAGCCCCGCAATGAGCGGCGCCACCTTCCACCGGTTCCCGTGCGCCATGACGAGCAGAAAGTCCTCGAGCTGGCCATCGTCCTCGAAGAACCGGGCGGCCTTGGGTTGCACGACGAGCAGGCTGTACCCCATCGCCCCGGCCCACGCAGCCGCCAGCGCGAGGAAGACGAACGTGAAGATCGCGGTCACCCGCTCATTTTGCTCGATACGCCCAGTGCCACGGCTCCCGCGGCGTGGTTTCGGCGAACCCGAACCGCCCCGCGTTCTGGCGCATCCATGCCTGAGCCTTGCCGTCCAGGTCGAGGTCGACGGCGAGCCCCCAGCCGTGATCGCTGGTCCCGGGCTTGGCCGCGAGCCCGCCCTGCGAGTAGAGGCCCTTGCGCTTGGCCAGGTCGACCTGCTCGGCGTACGGGCGGTAGGAGTCGGTGATCCCGATGTTCACACCCTGGCTGCGGGCGGCGCGCATGAGGGCTTCGAGGCTGGTGGCGGCGGGGGCCCACAGCTCGTGGCCGGTGGCGCCGACCTTCTGGAGCGCGTTCTCCGGGACGCGGCCGTTGCCGTACTTGCTCAGCTCGACCGGAACGCCCTCAGGGGTACGCGCGGTCTTGAGCGTGGCGTCGAGGGTCTGCTGGAACGACTCGGCGCCGTCGGCCGCGTTGGTGGCCGGCGGGCGGAACGCGTTGATCTGGCTGCGGATCTCCGCCATGCGGGTCGCGATGCCGGCTACGCCTGTGGCCTCCACATCGCAACCATCGGCCACCCGAACCGCAACCTTTGCAATTCGCCCGGCTACGACACGGAACCTTTCGGCGCCACCCAGTCGACAGGTTGTCCGGTGACCGCAGCAATGTGATCGAAGTCAGCGTCGTAATGCAGGACCGAGGCGCCGTAGTGCTCCGCCGCGGCGGCGGTGAGCAGGTCCATGACGCCCGCGGCGCGGTGTTGGCTCCGCGTAGCCATCAGCGCCTGCACCTCCCGCGCGCGCATCGCGATCTCGTCGATCGACGCGAGCTGGACGAGGTGACTGCGAGTACGGAAAATCCCCTGATGCTCGGCGGGATCGCGGGCCGAGTAGCCCAGCTCAAGATCCACCGTGACGAAGGTGGCGAGCACCCCATCCGCCGCCAACGCCCTGAGGCGCCGCTCCGCCGCCGAGGAACGACGAGCGATCGTGTAGGCCGACGTATCAGCGAGAAACAGCGTGCTCAACGCCGCGCGCCACGCATCACCTCAGCGTCGGTGAGATCCGAGCCGCCGAGGAAGAACGGGTCGTCAAGAACGGCTCGCGAGCGCGCATTTCGCTCAGCTACATAGCGCAGCGCCTCGTTGACCGTGTCTTTCTTCGTAGCGGTGCCGAGCTCCGACTGGGCGGCGTCGAGCAGGGCATCGTCAACATCAATGATCGTCCGCATAGGCCCATGATATCAGCCTGCCCCTGCTGTATACATCGCCGCTGAGATTGCCGGCGGCGCGCCCACCCCACAACAAGGAGGCGCGCCGCCGGCAAGCACAAGGTCAGAAGGTCAGGCGGCGGGAGTGGAAGGCGTCCGGCGGTACGCCAGAATGCCCACCACCAGGCCCGCCAAGCCCAGGACCAGGCCCGCGATCCCCAGCCCGATCGCCGTCCCGTTCGACGGCGACGAGGTGTCCGACGCGTCGGCGGCCACGGTCGGGCCGGCGGAGGTGGTCGTCGAGGCGGCCGCGGTGTCCGACTTCTTCGAGAGCTTCAGCACCGGTGCCGGGTGCTCGGCCTCCGCGCCCGCGGCCGGCTCGTCGATCCAGCGGACCACCTCGCCGCTGGAGTAGGTCTGGAGGGCCTTGAAGACGATCTGGTCGGTCTGGGGCAGGGGGCCCAGCGAGACGTCGAACTCCTGGAACTGGTGGGGCTTGATGGCGGAGTTCGGGTCCGCGGTCCAGGTGATCTTCGAGATGGCCTCGGTGATGTCGCCGTCGTCGGACTTGATGGGGGTGGTCAGCTTGGACGTTTCCGTCACGGCCGTCCAGCCCTGGACCGGCTTCAACGAGACCGACGCGATCGGTTTGTCGGTCGGGATGGCGATCTCGACCTTGGTGGTGCTGGCGTCGTCGCGCTCGGTCGGGACGCGGAAGGTCACCTTGGTGTAGCCGCCCTGGACGGCGGTGTTCGGGTTGACCGTGACGTGTGCCGAGGCGACGGCGGGGAAGGCTAGCGCGGCGGTGGCGGCCGCCGCGGCGGCTACGGCGGCGCGGACCACGTGGGTCAGGCGCATGACGGGGAGGTCCTCTCGGTGGGATGCGTGTCGGCGGATAGTCGGCCCGCATCCCCCGAAAGTTCCTAGAGGTCGGCGGGATCCGCGTACGCGGTGCCCAGGGCGGTGACGGCGAACAGGCCCACCGCCAGCACGTGGACGCCCGTACACCAGAGGCAGATGGCGTCCAGGGTGAAGAACTCGGCGAAGACCAGATAGAAGACGAACAGCACGCCGATCGAGGCCATGGCCAGCCTGCCGTACCGGATGGCCGGCAGTTTGGACCGCCACAGCGGGGCGGGCGACAGGGCGAGCATGACCACGAAGTACACGAGGCCGAGCACCGCCACGGGGATGCCGAACACCGCCGACTGCTCCGAGGTGGTGACCTTCACGCAGTTCAGGGCGCCGGTCTCCGGGCAGGCGAGGGTGGTGGAGGCGGTGAAGTGCTCGATCGTGAGGTACACCGAAACGCCTAGACCGAGCACCGACATGACCAGCGAGGCCAGCGGGACCCACGGCTGGACCAGGGTGCGGTCGAGCTCGACTTCACTGGCCGACATTGGCGAACTCCCCCTGGTAGGCCTTGACGGCGGCGCTGGTGCACACGTCGCCGGGCTGGCCGCCGGTGATCTTGCACAGCAGGGCGGTCATGGCGTTGGCGCTGCCGTCGACGGCGCGGCCGAGCTGGCTGTTCGGGTCCTTGATGGCGTCGACGACCTGCTGGTGGCTGTGGTCGGCGAGCAGCTGCGGGCTGAACGAGGCGCCGGCCTGCAGGGCCTTGTTGCCGAAGTCGATGAACGGGATCGCGCCCGCGGAGTCGGCCGGCACGTACGGGGCGGCGTTGTACTTCTGCAGCACCTGCTGCTGCGCCGGGGTGAGCTGGTCCAGCGGCGCGTACTGGCCGTTGACCCGCTTGTTCGTGGTCGTCTCGACGCCCTGGAAGGACAGGTACTGGCTCGTGTACGTCGCGCCGTGGAACGAGACCGTGGGCGTGTTCGGGTACGTGTCGTCCGCCGCCGACGTGGTGAGCGACAGGCCGGTGAAGGTGCCGAACCGCGACAGCGCGATGACCACGGGCCAGCGCTGGGCGGCGCAGAACGGGCAGTACTCGGCGCCGACATAGAGGATCAGCGGCTTGCCGCCGTCGGTGAGGGCCGGTTGGCCGGTCAGCGCGCTCGGCAGGGTCGGCTTGGTGCCCGCCGCGACCGTGTCGAGCGTGGTGGCCGGGACCGAGGTCAGGCCGGTGATGACCGCCTCGGCCGCGGCGCCGGTCGGCAGGGCGCTGGGTTCCTCGCCGCCGCCCCCGCCGCCCGCGGTGCCGAGCTTGACCAGCCCCATCACCACGAAGACCAGCAGGACGGCGCCGATCGCGGAGTACGCGACGCGCATCCGGCCGCGCCTGGCCGTCGCCCGTTCCTGGATCATGCGCATGCGCCGCGCGTAGTCGCGCGAGTCGCGCTGCCGTTTCGACACCCGGCCAACCTCCTGCTGTGCGGTGCGTCCTCCACTTAGTCGCACACGGTGGGGCGACGGTTCCCGGTTTCGGGCGAAAGATCACCCACCGCGTCCCGATCCTAGGCGAAATGCCACTTACCGCTCCCGGGGCGAAAGTCCCGAGTACGTCGCGACGAGGGGCAGGAACAGCTCGTCGACGATCGCGGTGATCCGCGCCTCGGACGGCGGGCGCAGGTCCATGAGCAGGTCATGGCGTACCAGGTCGAACGGCATGGCGAGGACGGCGGGCGGGATGCGCGCCAGGTCGAGCTCGCCCCGGTCCTGGGCCCGCCGGTAGACGGCCCGCACCGGCGGGAGCGGGTCGGCCTCCATGACCCGGTCGCGGGCCTGGGCCGGGGTCAGCCCGGTCCCGGCCTGCAGCCCGGAGAAGGCGGCCGCCGCGGCGACGGCGAAGAACGCCGCCCGGGCCTCGCTCAGCGCGGTCAGGGTGCCGATGAGGTCGCCGCGCAGGGAGCCGGTGTCCGGGTCCTCCACCGGATGGGTGGCCCGCCGGTGCTCCAGGGCCGCGAGGACCAGCTGATCCTTGTTGCTCCAGCGCCGGTACAGCACCGCCTCGCTCGTCCCGCCCCGCACGGCGATCGACTCCATGGTGAGCCGGCCGTACCCGACCTCGACCAGTTCGTCCCAGGCGGCGGCGAGCAGCGCGGCCTCCAACTGCGGGCCGCGCCGGCGGCGGACGGGTTCGGTCTCCACCCGAGCTAGTCTACTAAGAAAGCTTTTCCTTTCTTAAGGAGGCAAGATCATGGAGACGGTGCTGATCGTGGGAGCCGGCCCGACCGGACTCACGCTGGCCTGCACGCTCGCCCGCGCCGGGGTCCCGTTCCGGATCGTCGACGCCGCGCCCGGGCCGCAGCCCGGCTCGCGCGGCAAGGGCCTGCAGCCGCGCACGCTGGAGGTCTTCGCGGATCTCGGCATCGCCGACCGCGTCCTCGCGCACGGCCGGACGGGGATGCCGATCCACTCCACCGGCCCGGACGGCCAGGTCAAGGTCAGCATCCCGGACATGCCCGCGAGCCTCATCACGCCGCAGTGGCGTACGGAAGAGGCGCTGCGGATGCGGCTCGAGGAACTCGGCGGCGCGGTCGAGTTCGGCACGGCCTATGCAGCACACGACATGCCGAACGCCCGCTGGGTCGTCGGGTGCGACGGCGGGCACAGCGCCGTGCGCAAGGGAGCCGGGATCGGCTTCGTGGGCGACACCCGCGACGAGATCCGGATGATCGTCGCCGACGTCGCCGCCGACGGGCTCGACCGCGACGCCTGGCACGTGTGGCGGCACGCCGAGGGCATGCTCGCCCTGTGCCCGCTGCCCTCGACCGACGTATTCCAGTTCCAGGCGAGCATCGCGCCCGGCCAGGACCCGGACCTGTCCCTGGCCAACCTGCGGGCGATCCTCGAGCGGCGGACCGGGCGCGCCGACCTGAAGCTGCACGAGCCGCAGTGGTCGTCGCTCTGGCGGGCCAACGTCCGGCTCGCCGAGCGGTACCGCGCGGGCAACGTCTTCCTGGCCGGCGATGCCGCGCACATCCACTCCCCCGCGGGCGGGCAGGGCATGAACACCGGCATCCAGGACGCGTACAACCTGGGCTGGAAGCTCGCCGCCGCCGCCCACGGCGCGCCGGAGTCGCTGCTGGACACCTACGAGGCCGAGCGGCGCCCGGTCGCGGCCGGGGTGCTCGCGCTGTCCGACGCCCGGCTCAGGCAGGCCATCGAGGAGCGGGGCATCCCGACGCAGCGCGACGCGAGCACCACGCAGCTCGGCATCGGGTACCGCGGCTCCGTGCTGGCCCGCGACGACCGCGACGACACTTCGGCGGTCCGGGCCGGCGACCGCGCGCCCGGCGGAGCCCCGACCGGCGGCCAGTGGACGCTGCTCAGCTTCGGGCCCGAGGGCGCGCCGGCGGGCGTCCGGGCGGTGCGGGCCCAGCTCGGAAGCGACCTCGCCGCCGCGTACGCCGCGACCGCGCGCACCGTGGTGCTGATCCGCCCGGACGGGTACGTCGGCATGATCTCCGATGCGGGTGACGTGTCGGCCGTGTCGGACTATCTCGCCGAGATCGGCGGCGCCGTACATTGACGACCATGCAGAGACGACACCTGCTCGCAGCCGCCGCCGGAGGAGCCGTCGCCGGCGCCGCCGGACTGGCCGGATCAGCCGCCGCCGCGCCCTCCGGCACCGACGCGTTACGTCCCGGCAAGACGAGGCTGATCAGCCTCTCCCACGTCAACGACCCGGCCAAGACCAACATCTACCCCGGCGACCCGGCGTTCACCCTCGAGACGATCGCGACGATCGAGAACGAGGGGTACTACCTGCAGTACGTCCGCGAGGGCGAGGCGACCGGCACCCACTGGGGCGCGCCGGGCCACTTCAACGCCGGCGAGCCGCTCGCCGACGACCTCGACCCCAACGACCTGTTCCTGCCCGCGGTGAAGATCGACGTGCGTGACAAGTGCGCCCGCAACGCCGACTACGCCCTGACCATCGACGACGTCAAGGCGTGGGAGCGCAAGCACGGCCGCATCCCGGACGAATCCATGATCATCATGTGGACCGGCTGGGAGTACAAATGGGGCACCAAGGCTTTTCCGAACCTCGACCAGGACGGCGTCCTGCACCAGCCCGGCTTCGCGCCCGCGACCGTGCAGTGGTTCATCGACACCGGGCGGATCGGGCGCAACGGCGGCACCGGCATCGACACGTTCGGCCCTGACCTCGGCACCGACCCCGAGTTCCTGGCCTCGCTGCTGATCTACCAACGGCACCGGATCAGCCTGGAGATCCTCGCCAACCTGGCGCAGTTCCCGACGACCGGCGCGTCGGTGCTGGCCGGCGGGTTCATCAACTACAAGGGCTCGGGCTCGACGGCGCTCGTCTTCGGCGTGATTCCGCCGGGGGTACATGTGTGAGTGAGGTCGGGCCGGTCCGATTGACGTAAGGACCGGCCCACCTTAGTGTCCTTTTATGAGCACGATGTCCGGAGCCGAGTCGCCCCAGGCGGCCACCACCCCGCTGGTCCTGCCGCTGAACCGCTCGCTGATCTGGCTCGGGGGCACCGCGCTGCTCGCCCTGCTGCTCTACTACTTCATCGGCATCGACCAGGGCGCCGTCTCGATCTTCGGCAGCGACACCCACGTGCACGAGTTCGTCCACGACGGCCGGCACTTCCTGGGCTTTCCCTGCCACTAGTCCCTGGTGAGGACGCAGTCTCCGCACGTGCCCCCGCCGGGGATGCGGTAGTACAGGCAGCAGTTGTTCCGGCGCAGCCGGCCGTTGCTGACCGCGGCCATGCCCTTGAGCGGCGGACGCTGCAGCAGGCCCGCAACCGTGGGCCAGGCGCCGTCGAGCTGCCCGGCCGCTCCGCCCAGGGCCGACGCCACGTTGCCCCACAGCACCTGCGACGACAGGTGGAACGTGCGCGCGAAGACGTCCTCCAGCGGGTCCACGAGCCCGAACACGACGTCGGACAGCTCCTCGGCCGGCCGCCTTCCATCCAGGTGTACCGCTACCGGCAACGGCCCGCCCGGCACCTCCCGCCACCAGAGGTCGTCCGGTCCCACGTCCGGCACCGAGCCCTCCAGCGCCTGGGCGAGGGGCGGGGAGACGAGGCGGGACGCGTACCCGAGGAAGAGCACCGACGCCACCACCCGCTCCGGCAGCGCGTCGAGCTCCAGGCCGAACATCCCCGCGAGGGCCTGCCGTGAGGCGGCCACCCGCGCCGCCGCCACGTCCGGGTCGAGCAGGTCGGCGAACGGCCGCCACCCGGCGCTGCCGTCGAACGACTCCCAGACGAAGTACGGATTCACGCCCCGACCCTAGCGGCCTACCATCGACGGCGTGCTGTACCGGCCGAAGGTGCTGCGACTGTTGCCCGGGTACCGTGCGCTGCTGCGCGACGGACACCGGGCCAAGGCCGTCGTGATGGCGGAGAAGATGTGGTGGGGCACCTCCGGGTCCGTCGCCCTCAACGCGCGGCTGCGGCTGAAGGTGCACTTCGACGACGGTACGAGCACCGAGATCGACCGCGTCGAGCGCTACCGCGAGCTGGGCGGGCTCAGCGCCGTCGGCTCGATCCTGCCGATGCGCTACGACGGCGACCGGATCGAGGTCGACCTGCCCGAGCTGCGCCGCCGCCGCGAGGTCGAGCGCGCGCGGGACGGGCGCCGCGCGATCCGGGCCGCCGAGGCGAAGCTGCGCAAAAAGTCCCCGTAAAGTTGTTGAACCCTGAACCGTCTGGTGGGGTAGACCTCGACAGGGAGGCCGTCGAGAGGGGCTGCGCGTGACGCGCGACGAGGAGCTCATGACCGCGCTGTACACCGAGCACTACGGTGTGCTGCTCGCGTTCGTCTCGCGGTACGAGCGGGACCGGCACCGCGCCGAGGACCTCGTGCAGGACACCCTGCTGCGCGCCTGGCGGCACATCGAGCGCATCGACGTGAGCCGGGACACCACGCGGGCCTACCTGCTGACCATCGCGCGCAACGTCGTGAGCAACAACTGGCGGGCCGAGCAGCGCCGCCCCAAGCTCGTCTCCGACCCCGACGCGGTCGCCGCCGTCGCCGACTCCGACAACGTCGACGAGCTCGTCGAGGGCTGGCTCATCACCGCCGCCCTGGACCGCCTCTCCGCCGAGCACCGCGAGGTGATCCGCTCCGTCTACTACGACGGCCGCACGGTCGCCGACACGGCCAGACGACTGTCGGTACCGGAAGGTACCGTCAAGTCGCGCGCGTACTACGCGGTCCGTGCGCTTCGGGCGGTGTTCGAGGAGATGGGGGTGTTACGGTGACCGCCGGCCACGACGCGGTGCGCCGGTTGCTCGGGGCGTACGTCCTGGGCGGCCTCGACGACACCGACCAGCACACGGTCGACGCCCACCTGAGCACGTGCGCCGAGTGCCGCACCGAGGTGGGCCGCCTGGCCGCGGTACCGGAGCTGCTGCAACGCCTCCCGTCCGGCCCCGGCGCGCCGCTCGAGCCACCCTCCCGCGCCGGCCTGGACTCCCTCCTGCGCCGGGCCCGCCCGCGCCGCCTGCCAGTGCTGGCGCTCGCCACGGCGTGCGTGATTCTGCTGGTACTGGTCGGCGTGCTGGCCGTCCGCCGCCAGTCCCTGCCGGCCCCGCAGGCCCAGGCCTCGCCCTCTGCGTCCGCCGCCGGCACCATCGTCCAGTTCGTGGCGGCCGACGGCAGCGGCCTGTCGGGCCGGGCGACGCTGAGTCCCCGCCAGTGGGGCGTCTCGGTCTCCCTGGAGCTGGCCGGCCTGCCCGGCGAGGGCCCGTTCACGATGAACGTGCTCGGCCGCGGCGGCCAGTCGGAGCAGGCCGCGTGCTGGGGCCGCACCCAGACCGCCCAGGCCCGGGTCACGGGCGCCAGCTCGATCCAGCTGGCCAACGTCGACTCGATCCAGGTCGCGGACCACGACGGCCACCTGCTCGGCTCGGCTCGGCTGACCTGACCCGTCGCTATTCGTAAATTCGGACATGCCCGCTGGTTCCATCCGTGTGGCCACTTGGCTACATTGAGGGACGTGGCGCGTTACGACCAGATCGCCGAGATTCTGCGACAGCGGGTTGGCTGCGGGCAACTGGCCGTCGGCGCCGAGGTACCCAGCGCCGACCAGCTGGCCCGCGAGTTCGGCGTAGGCCGCGACACCGCCCTCAAGGCCGTGAAGCTCCTCCGCAACGAGGGCCTGCTCACCTTGGGCCGGGACTGCGTGGTCCGGGTCGAGCGCCGGCACACCAGCGTTGTCGAGCAGCCGGGCACGGTCGTCGACGTCCCGGCCGTCAGCGTGGTGAAGGCCAGGATGCCGACCCCGAAGGAGCGCGAGGAACTCCAACTGGCCGAGGGCGTCCCGGTCCTGGTTGTCTGTCTCGGCGACGTCGAGGAGGTCCACCCCGGCGGCGAGACCGGCATCCGAATGTCTGGCGTGTAGAGGAGCGGCTGATGCGGCGGTACGAGGGAAAGGTCGCACTCGTCACGGCCGCGGCCCAGGGCATCGGCGCAGCGGTCGCCCGGCGACTCGCCGCCGAGGGCGCCGCAGTGGTCATCACCGACATCCGCCCGGACGCCGCCGAGGCGCTGGTCTCGGAGATCGGTGTCGAACAAGCGCTTGCTCTGAAGCTCGACGTAGGCTCCCGTACCGACGTCGACGCCGCGGTCGCCGCAACGCTGGACCGCTTCGGCCGGCTGGACCTGCTGGTCAACAACGCGGGCGGTTGCATCGTCACCTCAGAGCCCGAGGACACGACCACGGAGGACTGGCACGGCCAGCTGGACTTCACCCTGGTGAGCGCGGCCCGCTGCATCCAGGCGGCCCTCCCCCACTTGATCGGGGTCCGCGGCAACGTGGTCACCATCAGCTCGGTGAACGGCCTGGCGGCCTTCGGCGGCGTGGAGTACGCGGCGGCGAAGGCCGGGCAGATCGCGATGACCCTGAACTTCGCGGCCCGCTACGGCCGGCTGGGCGTGCGCTTCAACGTGGTGGCCCCCGGCACGGTCCGCACCCCGATCTGGGACGACCAGGCGGACGACCTGGCACGCCTCGAGAAGCTCTACCCCCTCGGCCGAGCCGGCGAACCGGAGGACATCGCCGCCGCGGTGGCCTTCCTCGGCTCGGACGACGCGGCTTGGATCACCGGCCACACCCTGCCGGTGGACGGCGGCATCCTGACCGGCCCCAACCCCCTGGACCTCGGCCCACCGCCGACCCGGTGACCTGCGAGCTAGATGTTGTCGACCACAACGACGGTGACGTTGTCGCGGCCGCCGGCCAGGACGGCCCGCCGCACCAGTTCGTCGGCTGCCGCCTGCGGATCCTCGCAACCGGTCAGAACGTCCGCGATCTCCTCGTCGGTGAGTTCCAGCGAGAGCCCGTCCGAGCAGACCAGGAACCGCTCCCCCGCCTCAGCGGTCCGCACCCAAAGGTCCGGCCGCGGCCCAGGGTCGGTCCCGAGCGCCCGGGTGATGACCCCCCGCCGCATCGTGACCGCCTCAGGCGCCACGTGGTCGACGGTGAGCTGGTCGAGGGTGCCGGCGCCGAAGCGGTACACCCGGGAGTCGCCCACGTTGAAGACGATCCAGCACTCGTCGCCGTCGACCTTGCCCAGGCAGAGGCCGGCTGCGGTGGTGCCCATGCCGCCCTGCGTCGGGTCGGCCGCCGCCGCGGCGAGGATGTCGGCGTTGGCCTGGATGATCTCGTCGCGGATGTCCAACGGGCCCGGGCCCGCCACGCCGTCCAGGCGCTGCAGGGCCGTCACCGCCAGGTGGCTCGCCACGTCGCCGGCCGCGTGGCCGCCCATGCCGTCGGCGACGGTGAAGACGCACTCGCCGATGTAGAAGCTGTCCTCGTTGCGGCGGCGGACCTTCCCGACGTCGGTGGCCGCGCCGGCCCGGATTGTCGCCATCAGTCCTCCACCGCCCCTGAAACCCTGAACGCCATCAAGATCCCACTAATGTCAAGATCGTGCCATCGGCGGAACGACCGGAGACGGCGGGCCGCCCGGTGGCCATTACACGCCCACCGGCTGCGCGAGCAGTGCCAGCAGGCGGGCGACCACGGTCGCGCGGGCCAGGGGGCGGCCCGGGTCCGGTCGTTCCAACGAGTCGGACATGAACCAGGCACCGGTCGCGCTGCGGGCGACCGCGACGCCCGACTCGTCGGCGGCGCCGGCCTGGGTGCGGATGAGGACCGTGGCCGCGCCGTCGCCGGAGGTGCACAGGTCCAGGAAGCGGATCACGGGGGCGGACAGCGGCTCGGCGGCGTCGATCAGTTCGACGGAGAACAGGCCGTACGAGCCGGGGTAGACCGCAAGGCGGCCCGTCACGCCGGAGAACAGGTGCACGACCACCGGGCGCTCGTCGAGCCAGCCGGCCGCCTCGGTGCTGGTGTGCCGGGTGGCCAGGGCGGCGATCGCGCACTGGACGAACTCCCCCGGCACCACCCGGTCGCCGTCGAGGCGGCACAGGTCGCGGGCGACGAGGGAGGCGACCCCGGAGGCGACGACGATCCCGGTCGACACGCCGGGCTGGAAGTTGAGGCGGCGGCGCACGTCGTCCACCTCGACCCCGCGCTCGGCCGCGGAGCGCAGGACGAACTCCAGCTCCGCGAACGTCAGCGTCACCGGCCCGCCGGCCTGCTCGCCGGTGGGCTGGTCCGCGCGGTGGTCGGCCATTCCCGTTGCTTGCTCCCTCAAAACGCTGAGATTACCGGGGGCCGCAAGCCCGGCGCGACCCGGTTGCGCCCTTCGCGCTTCGCGTCGTACAGCGCGACGTCCGCCGCCTCGACGAGTTTCTCGGGCTCGCCGCCCCCGTACGGCCGGTGCGCGGCCACCCCGACGCTCACCGTGACCACGCCCGGGCCGGTGCGCGGGTGCGGCTCGCCGATCGCCTCGACGGCCGCGCGGAGGCGCTCGGCGGCGACCGTGGCGGCGCGCAGGTCGGTGTCGGGCAGGACGACCGCGAACTCCTCCCCGCCGAGCCGCGCCACGAGGTCGGTGGCGCGCACCGTGTGCTGCAGGGCGGCGGCGACCTTGCGCAGGCAGGTGTCGCCGCCCGGGTGGCCGAAGTGGTCGTTGTACGACTTGAAGTGGTCGATGTCGATCATGGCGACGGCGAGGATGCCGTGCGCGCGGGCGGAGCGCCGCCACTCGTCGCCGAGCCGGTCGGTGAAGCGGCGCCGGTTGGCCAGGCCGGTCAGCGGGTCGGTGACGCTGAGCGTGGCCAGGCGCTCGTTGGCCGCCTCCAGGGCCTCGGTGCGCTCGGCCACCTTGCGCTCCAGCGACCCGTACAGCAGCGCATTGTCCAGCGACACGGCCAGCTGACCGGCGATCAGGTCGACGGCGTCGAGCCGGTCGCCGGTGAACGCGCCGCGGCTGAGCCGGTTCTCCAGCACCAGCATGGCCCGCGGCTGGCCCTGCACGAGCACCGGCAGCACCATGAGCGAGCAGGCGGCGAGCCCGGCGAAGTAGGGGTCGCGGGCGAAGCGGCCGTCCTGGACGGCGTCGGCGACCACGAGCGGCTCCCGCACCCGGTCGGCATAGCGCACCGCCGACACCGGCACCAGTCCCGCCGCGCCGGCCGCCTCCAGCCGCCGCTCGCCCTCGGCCGTCGACAGCCGCCAGGCCCGGGCGTCAGAATCCCACAGCAGCAGTTGTACCGCCGAAGCCCCCGTCATCGCGCTCAGCACCTCAGCCACCTGGTCGCGCAGCCGGTCGAGGCTGGTCTGCGAGGACAGCGCCCGGGCGGCGGCCAGCACGGCCATCAGGTCGATCGAGTCCGACGTGACCAGCGCCTCGGCCGGCCCGTGCGCGGCGCCGCGGGACTCGTCGGCGGCCTTGGCGCGGGCCCCCCACGCCGCGTACAGCCGGCGCGCCTCGGCCAGCAGCGCCTGCCCGGTGTGCGAGAGCCCGGCGGCCAGGTGCGCGCGGCCCATCCGCTCGGTGATGAAGGCGCGGTGCCAGGGGCGGGGCTCAGGCGGTACCAAATCCAGGGCTTCTTGAAACGCGCGCAGCGCCGACAGCGGCTCGGTGCACCGCTCGGCCGCGACGAGGGCGGCCAGGTGCGCGAACGTGCCCGGGTTCTCGGCGGCCCGCGCCCGCAGCCACGCGTGGACGCGCTCGAGCTCCTCGTCGTCGCCCTCCCCGCGGGCCGGCGCGCGGACGCCCTCGGACTCCTCATCGCCGCTCTCCCCGCGGGCCGGCGCGCGGACGCCCTCGGACTCCTCGTCGTCGCCCTCCCCGCGGGCCGGCGCGCGGACGCCCTCGGATTCCTCGCCGGCGCCGGGCCCGCGGGTCAGGGCGAGGGCGCGCACCAGGTGGGCGGCGGCCGTGGTGTAGATGCCGGGGATGGCGCCGAGCATCGTCATCGCGGTCGCGCTGTGCTCGCGCAGGAGCCGCTCGTCGCCCAGCAGCGCGCCCTCGAGCGCCCGGTAGACGTGGAAGTTCGCGAGCGCGACCGGCTGCTTGGCGTAGTCGGGGTCGGGCCGCCGCGGCTCCCCGCGCAGGGCCCGGAGCAGCTGCGCGAACGGCTCGTACGCGAGGGTGCCGATCTCGTTGCGGGTCCGCTCGGCCAGGGCCAGCCCGGCGTCGATCTCGGCCCCCCACGCGTCGAGGGTCGGCGCGCAGTCGAGCTGGGCGGCGATCGAGAAGTCGTACGCGAAGCACGCGTACTGCACGTCGCCCGCGTGCAGGACGTCCTCCCGGGCCCGTTCGAGGGTCGCGACGTTGGCCTCGAGCGGCTCGAACCACGGCTGCACGAAGCCGGCGAAGACGTAGCGGACGCGGGCGGCGGCGAGGAAGTACCCGCGGTCCTCCCCGACGGCGAGCACGTGCCGCGCGACGTCGTACGCGGTCCGGTAGTCCTGCGCCATCGCGGTCACGACCGTCGGGATGCGGCCGAGCCCGGCCATGAGCGAGACGCTCGGCCCGTACTCGACCCAGCGCCGGTGGCTCTCCAGCACGACCCAGATGAAGGCGAGGCGGTCGCAGAAGAACGCCGGGGACAGCATCTTCTCCAGGATCTTGCCGATCCCGGCCTGCAGCGGGGCGCGCTGCTCGGGCCGTTCGTCGCGGCCGAGCGCCACCTCGGCCGCCCACCGGGCCAGGCCGCGCAGCCGCTCGGCGATGGTGTCGCCGAGGTCCGCCGGGCGGGTGACGCCGAGGCGCGCGAGGAGGCGCTCGCCGAGCGCGACCGCCTCCGGGGAGCGGTGCCGGTTGGTGAGGCTGTAGATCTGCACGCAGGTGGCGTCGACGAGTTCCAGCGGCTCGGTGCCGCACCGTTCCAGCTCGGCGTAGAGCTCGTCGGCCTCCGCGAGGCGCCCCAGCTGGTACAGGGTGGCGTGCAGGTCGGTCAGCAGCGGCGGGTCGGCCTCGGCGCCGAGGTCGCGCGCGGCGAGCAGGAAGCGCTCGGCGACGGTGCCGTTCATGAGCCGGATCGCGCCGGCCGCGGCCCGGAACATGCCGGCCACCCGCGCCTTCTCGGCCGGGTCGTCGAGCAGGTCCACGGCGTGCAGGTACTGCTCCGCGGCCAGGTTGTCGTCGCCGACCCGCCGGGCGATGTGCAGGTGCCGGGCCCGGCGCTGCTCGGGGGCGAGCATCCGGTACGCGGCCTGCTGCACCCGGTCGTGCCGGAACCGCACGACGTCGCGCTGCTCCTCCAGCACCAGCAGCCCGTCCTCCAGGGCCGGCACGAGCGCCGCGGCGTCCTCCACGTTGCCCAGCTCCACCTCGCCGCCCAGGCAGGCCAGCGACTGCAGCGCGTCGCGGGTGGCGGGCGGCAGCGCCTCGATGCGGGCCACGACGAGGTCGAGGACGTCGGTGGCGCCGATGTGCCCGCGCACCGCGGTCGGGTCCCAGCGCCAGCCCTCGGCCTCCAGGGTCAGCACCCGGTCGCGGCGCAGCGCGTTGACGAGCTCGACGGTGTCGTACGGGTTGCCGCCGGTGTGCCGCCCGACCGCCTCGGCCAGCCCGGCCGCCCGCGCCGGCTCCAGGCGCAGCATCTCGGCGAGGAACTCGGCCAGGTCGGCCGGCGGCAGGTTCGAAAGGCGCAGCACCGCCGGGGCGCCCGGCTGCCGGGCCCAGCGCGCCTGGGTGGCGGCGAGCGGGTGCGCCTCGTCGACCTCGGCGTCGCGGTACGCGCCGACGACGAGCACCCCGTGCAGCGTCGGGTCGGACAGGATCGCGTCGATGACCCCGATCGGGAACGCGCCGGCCCACTGCAGGTCGTCCAGCACCATCACGACCGGGTGCACCGGCGACGCGACCGCGCGCAGGATGTCCACGGCGGCCTGCTGCAGCCGCGCGCCGACCTCCAGCTCGGAGGTGTCGCCCTCGGGTTCGCTCCGCAGCAGTACCGCGAACTCCGGCAACGCCGCCGCCACGAGCCCGGCGTTGGGCCCGAGCGCGTCGCGCAGCCGCGGCCCGAGGTCCTGCCCCGGCTCGGCCAGCAGCAGCCGGGCGAGGGCGCGCATCGCCTGGCGGGCGGCGTCGGATTCGGCGTCGCGGCGGTACTGGTCGAACTTGCCCATGACGAACCAGCCGCCGCTCGCCGTCACGAGCGGCCGCAGCTCGTTGATCAGCGCCGTCTTGCCGACCCCCGGCGCCCCGGCGGCCAGCAACCCCCGCGTCCGCCCGGCGAGCGCGTCGGCGAACGCCCGGTGCAGCGCCTCGACCTCCCGCTCCCGCCCGATGAGCCGCGACGGCGGGCTGAGCCGCTTGGCGAAGTCCCGTTCCCCCAGTACGGCCGGGTGCGTGCGCAGGTCGTGCAGCAGTCCCTCGGCACTCTGGTACCGCCGGTCGGGCTCCTTCTCCAGCAGCTTCGCGATGATCGGCCACAGCTCGCTGTCGATCGCCTCGGGCGCGGTCGCGAGATGGTCGTGCACGAGCTGCAGCGCCGATCCGGCCTGAAACGGCGGCCGCCCGCTGGCGTACTCGTAGAGCGTCGCCCCGAGCGAGTACAGGTCGGCCCGATGGTCGACGGGCCGCCCGGTCCGCCCCGTCTGCTCGGGCGCCAGGTAGGCCAGGGCCCCCGCGATCTCGTCCTGATGCGTGAATCCGGGCCGCTCCTCGGCGAACGTGGTGGCAAGATCAAAGTCAACGAGCAACGGCCCGCGCGGCGTGGCGTACACGTTGGCCGGGTTCACGTTCTTGTGCACGACCCCGCGGTCGTGCACGTCCCGCAGAATCCGCGCCAGCCCCGCCGCGAGCTCGCGCAGCGCCTCCGCCGCCTGCCGCCCGGCGACCGGCTCCCCGCCGGCGTCCTCGAGCAGCAGGCACGCCCCGTCGCACGGTTCGAGCACCACGGGCACTCCGGCAATCCCGCGCAGCCGCCCCAGGATCGCGCCCTCGCGGCGCAGGCGCTCGGACGCGTCCCCGCCCCCGACCCACTCCTTGCGCACGGCCCGCCGCCCGTCGGGCAGCGTGACAGGCGTGAGCGACTTCGCGCCGGTGCGCGGCAGTGCGCCCAGCCGGCCGGCCGCCTCCTGGTCCACACCGCCCCCATCGGCAGGCCCACGGCCCACTTGACCGTTTTATCCGTTTGTTCCGCCCCACCGACTCGGCGCGGACGGCGCGGACGGCGCGGACGGCGCGGACGGCGCGGACGGCGCGGACGGCGCGGACGGCGCGGACGGCGCGGACGGCGCGGACGGCGCGGACGGCGCGGACGGCGCGGACGGCGCGGACGGCGCGGACGGCGCGGACGGCGCGGACGGCGCGGACGGCGCGGACGGCGCGGACGGCGCGGACGGCGCGGACGGCGCGGACGGCGCGGACGGCGCGGACGGCGATCCTTGCCGTCGTCTCCTCATTCACTGGCGGCTGAGTCTGGTCCGCCGCTGCGGAGCAGGCCGATTCCGGCGTCTCTTCGCGCAGCCGCCGCAACTTCTCGGCATGACGCTGGGCCAGTCCCCAGTCGCAATGCCACGTAGCTTAGTTTGATCTTGTGGTGAGTGGGTGGTGGCGGATGGTTGGGGGTTTGTCGTGGCGGGTGCTGGCTGGTTCGCCGGGTTGTTTGAGGCGGTAGTGGCAGTGCCGGACGCGTTTGATGGCGCGGGGGCAGGTGCGTTCGCGTCGTGGCGGGATGCGGTGGGTGGTGATGTGGTGGAGGTGGTCGGGGAGTTGCTCAGTCCAGTGGTGAGGGGGGAATAGCGGCTGTTCCGGTGGCGGTGCGGCGGATCAGGCGGAGGGTTTTGGTGAAGGAGATCTGGTCGGGGTCGAGGTCGGCGGCGGCGGAGGCTTGGGTGATCAGGGCGGTGACGGCGTGGTGGACGATGAGGTAGGCCCAGATTTCCTGGTGGACGAGGTCGGGTAGCCGGGAACGCAGGACTTGGCCGGGGCCGCGGAGGTGGGTTTTGAGCTGGTCATGGCTGGTTTCTTGTTCCCAGCGCTGGTGGTAGGCGGCGGCGAGTTCGTCGGCGCGGGCGTCGGCGGGGTTCAGGATGGTGGTGGTCAGGGCGATGAGTTCGTGGTGGCCGTCGCCGGCGCGGTCGGGGATGTCGTACTCGATGACGCGGACGAGATGCGCGATCGGTTCGCCGTGGCGGTCGAACGCCTCGGGGATGTGATCGAGGTTGTCCAGGTGGGTGCCGGCGCGGGCGGCGGCCAGCAGCCGGTCCCGGCGTGGGATGAACCGGATCTCGGGTTTGATCAGGATGCTGAGGTAGGTGCCGTCGGGCAGGATCTTGATCACGGGCAGGTGCAGGTTCGTCGGGGCCCGCCACAGCAGCGCCGCGCCGGTGGCCTGCGCCGTCTGCCAGCCGCGCCAGGAGTAGAAACCCCGGTCGGCGGTCAGCAGTTCATCGCCGTGCAGCTGTGGGTAGAGCGTGGCGGCGAGGGTTTTCTCGCCGCTGGTGTGGGTGCCGACCGCGGCGGCGACGAACGCGTGGGTGCCGCACTCGGCGAGGGCCACGACCCGGGCTTTGGGGAACGACGACTGTTTCTCACCACTGCCGGCATAGCCGAACTCCGCCACGTTCGCGGGTGTGTCAGGCACGTCGATCTCGAACCCGTCGATCGCCAGGAGCCGCCACGAGCGCAGGAACGAACCCCGTGCCGCGCCCAGCGCCGCCGCGGCCGCCGCCGGACCGGCCCGCCCGGCGACCGGCCCGCAGGTGCCGCGGAACAGTTCGGCGAACAGTTCACGACCCAGCCGTTTCCGGGCCTGCGTGATCGCCGACGAGGTCGGCACGCTCCAGCCCGCGTCCCAGACCCCGAACCGGTCCAGCGACCCTGTCACCTTCGCGGCGACCTCCTCATAGTCATCGTCAGGGAACAACGCCAACGCAAGCGTCAGATACGCCGTCACATGCGCCGGCAGCTTGCCATCCGAACGCCGCTCCCGTACCCCGCACACCGCCACAGCGTCATCCACCGCATCCCGCGGCACCTGCGAGATCAGCACGCCCAGCGTGACCTGATCAGGACGCACCACCGGCCGATCCACCACCACCGAGGTCATGACCCGCGATCCAAACCGGAACCGCCATCGATGTCACCACACCACGCCGAGCACCCAACAAGATCAACTTAAGCTACGTGGCATTGTCCCCAGTCGCGGTGTCTTTTGTGCTCCTGCCGGAATTTCTCCGTGCTGGCGCAGTAGTTTCTTCGTCTCGTGGTGTCTCGCATTGCTGTCAATTCGGCTCGGCCGAACAATGACATCTGGCCCACGTATTTATTATCTCATCGCGGTGGTTCAAAAGCAATGCGCCGGACCGATGGGCACCACATATGTGCCCTCGCCGGAATGTATAAGCGTGGTCCCGGTAACGACTCTGGTCACCGTTCGATGGTCCAGGAGAGAAATTGCAAAAAAAGGATTCCCGAGTTGCACCACCGAATGATGACCACGACGGACCCGGCAGTCCCCGACGGTCTGGACCACCAACGCTGACCAAAGTCGAACCGGGACCACGCCAACCCTGTGGGCCGCCGACAGGCGGCCCGAACCATCGGACGAGCGCACATATCTGGTGCCCATCGGTCCGGCCCAGAAAAGACATCACAGCGCCACAGCCCGAAGCGCCTCAATCAGCCGAACAGCCGCCTCCGTAACAGGACCAGGCCGCCGCGCGAGGGTGAGCCGCCGAAGCTCCCGAGGCCCACCCCGAACCGGCAGCAGCCGCACCCCCTCCGGAACCGCCGGCGCAAGCGAAGCCGGCACCGTAGTAACCCCAAGCCCCGCCGCCACGAGCCGCAGCTTCGCCAGCCAGTCCCGAGCCGTATGCGCCACCACGGGCCGCCCGCCAAGTCCGGGCCACACGCCCATCAAAGGCCCGTCGATCCAGCGCACCCCACGCAGGTCGGACACGTCGACATGATCGCCGGCCGCCAAGGCGTGCCCCAACGGCAGCGCCACCAGCAGCTCCCGCTCCGCCAGCACCTCGATCTCCAACGGCGGATCCTCGGCATCCGGCGGCCGGAACGGCGGCGCCGCCGCGAGCAGCGCCAGATCAAGCGTCCCGGCCCGCAACGCCCGGACCAAAGCCGCGGTCGACCCCTCGCGGCTCAGCACGGTGATGGTCCCGTCCAGCCGAGCCAGGGCGCGCGGCACGATCACCGCCCCCGCGCTCGGGAACCAGCCCAGCCGGACCGTACCGCCACGAGCGGTCAGGCCGGCCAGATCACGCGTCGCCGCGTCGGCCTCGTCGAGCATGGTGGCGGCCCGGCGCAGGACGATGCGGCCCGCGGCGGTGAGCCGGACGCCGTCCGGGCGGCGGTCCAGCAGGCGGGCACCTGTGGCGCGTTCCAGCGCGGCGATCTGCCGGGACACGCCCGACTGGGTGTAGCCGAGCGCGGCCGCGGCGCCGGTCAGGGTGCCGCGGGCCGCGATCTCGCGGAAGACGCGCAGACCTACGAGGGAGACGTCACCGAAGCCCATGACGAATACGCATACCAGACCTGCGGGACTCGCGTTGGCCGCATGGCCGGAGCGCTCCTAGCGTCGGACGCATGACCACCGCACTTGTCACCGGCGCGACGCAGGGCCTCGGGTACGCCCTGGTCGCCGGGCTGGCCCAGCGCCTGGGTTCGGGCGATGTCGTGTACCTCACCGGCCGTACACCCGCCGCGGCTCTTCCGGAAGGGCGGGCGAAGGTCGTCGGCCTCCATTTCGATGTGGCCGATCCCGGCGCGGCCGAGCGGGTCGCGGGCGAGGTCGGCGAGGTCGACATCGTGTTCGGCAACGCGGTCATGCGGGTCGGGCCGGACGACGAGCCGGCCGCGATCGTGGACGCCTACACGCAGGTGAACAACTTCGGCACGACGCGGCTGCTGCGGGCGTTCGCGCCGCGGCTGCGCGACGGCGGGCGGCTGCTGGTCGTGGCCAGCTCGCTCGGGACGCTGCACCACCTGGCGCCGGTGCTGCATCCGCGGTTCGACGGCCTGGACTCGCTTGACGCCGTCGACGCGGCCACGGCCACATGGCGCGACGAGGTGCTCGACGGGCGGGCCAAGGGCATGGCGTGGCCGGGGTTCGTGAACATCCCGTCGAAGATCGCGCAGGTGGCGGCCGTGCGCGCGCTCGCGGCGCAGCGGCGGGACGAGGACGCGCGGCGCGGCATCCTGCTCGCCGCCGTCTGCCCGGGGATGATCAACACGCCGACGTCGGGGCTGTGGTGGGACGTCAGCGGCGCGCCGACGCCGGACGAGGCCGCGGTGGCGCTGCTGGATCTCGCGCTCGGCGAGATCCGGCCCGGCCACTACGGCGAGCTCGTCCGGCACGGCAAGGCGTTGCCCTGGAAGCCCTAGACGGGCCGGTACGAGCACTGCCGCCCGGTGTGGACCGTCTCGCGCAGGTGCCGCCCGAGGCCGGAGTCGGCCTCCTCGACCCGGCCGATGGCGCGGCGGATCGCCTTGCCCACGGCCACCCGGGCGCGCTCGGCGTTGTCGACGAAGCGCCGGCTGCGCCCGCCGATGCCGACGCTGCCCGCGAGCTGGGCCAGCAGCGCCGCGGTCTCCTCGCGGGCCGCGTCCGCGCGCCGGGTGCCCGCCGCCGACTCGATCTCGGTGCGCAGTTCGGCGACGCGGGCGCGGTACCGCCGCATCGCCTCCTGATCGAGCATCTCCTGCGGCACCGTCTGCGCCCCGGCCGCCCGCGCCAGCCCGGTGACCCCCATCGCCAGCTCGACGGCGGGGATCTCGGTGCCGGCGTTGGCCAGCAGCACGGCCAGGTGCAGCATCCCGACGCTGTGCTCGACGAGCACGGTGCGCTCGCCCCAGCCCAGCCGCCAGTGCTGCCGCTCCCGCACGCACGTGGCGCGCGCGGGAGCGGCCGGGCCGAGCCGGTCGAGCGCCTTGCGCGACTCCTCGGCGGCCGGCCAGTGCCCGAGCGCCCGGTTGTGCGCGACCGCGCGGGTCAGGTGCTGCACGGCGAGGTCGCGCCGGCCGGACACGTCCGCCGCGATACCGAGCGCATGGTGTACCGAACCGAAGCACGCGATCCCGAGACTCACCATGGCCGGGAGCTCGGCGTGCGGGAGCAGCAGCTCGTAGGCCTCGGCGGCCAGGTCGGCGTCGCCGACGAGCCGGGCCGCCTCGACGATGCCGTGCATGGTCACCAGCCAGCTGCCCGAGCGCGGCAGTTCCTTGAGCGACGGCCCGCGCAGCCGCGCGAGGGCGCCCGCGGCCGCGCGCAGCTCCCCCGCCTCGGCCGCGGCGACCGCGTGCACCGCGTAGTACGCGTTGTCCACGATGGACAGCGTCGGGGAGTGCACGAGGCGCTCGAGCATGGGGCGCAGTTCCTGCAGGCGTCCCTGGTACCACCGGATCGCCACGAGATGCGCCCCGTACCACCCGGCGGCGTCGGCGTCGCCGGCCTCCTCGCCGCGCCGGAAGCACGCGTGCGCGGCGCGTTCCGCCTCGGCGAACCGCCCGGCCCGGATCTCGCGCATGACGTCGATGGCGTCGGCGACGTACCCGGCGGCGAGGTGCGGGCGCTGCGCGAGGACGGCCCGCAGCTCCTCCAGCCGGCGCTCGGCGTGCCGGTCGCCGTCGAGGAACAGGTCGGCCGTGCGCCACAGCAGCCCCATCACGAGGTCGCCGCGGCGTCCGGTGCGGGCGCTCACCCCGAGCAGCTCCACGGCGATCTCCCGGCGCAGCAGCCGCTGCTCGGGGCCGAGCAGGCAGTGGTGCGCGAGGCTGAGCGCCTCGGCGTGCGCGACGGGGTCGCCGTGCGCGCGGGCGTCCTCCAGCGCGGCCAGGACCGCGTCGCTGCGGCCCTCGCGATAGTCGCGCTCGGCGGCGAGACGGGCGCGCAGGCGTACCGCCAAAGCCCCCTCGGCCTCGGCCAGCCCCAGCAGCCCGTGCAGCCGCTGCTCCAAGATGGCCGCGTCCGCGCCGATGCGGTGCTCGTGCACCCACACACCGGCGAAGCCCAGTGCCGCCTCGGCCATGCCGGGCACGTCCCCGGCCGCCTCCGCGCGCGCGTACGCCGCGTCGAACCACCCCCGTGCGGTGCTCAGGTCCCCGTCGGCGTGCAGCGCGCGCAGCCCCTCGGCGACCGGTTCGTTCACGATGTCGATCTCGGCGCTGCGGTGCGCGCCGGAACCCGACGTCATTGCGGTTCTCCAACCTCTGCCCGCCGCCCATCATCGTCGAACGCCACCGGGATCGGCCGGTCGGCGACGGGTACTCGACACAGTGCAACCGACCGCGCCGCACAGTGATCCGCCGGTACGCTGCTGCGGTGGAGACCCCGGACGTGGTCCTGCGGCCGGTCGCCGCCGCCGACCTGTGGGTGCTGGAGCGCCAGGCCGACGACCCCGAGGCGGGCGGGCTGTTCAACTGGTCCGGCTACCGCGACATCGCCGCCACCCGCCGCCGGTTCGAGGAGAACCGGCTCATCACCGCCGACGGCGGGTGCCTGATCGTGCAGGTCGCCGGGGCCGCCGCCGGCAACGTGGTGTGGAGCCGGCACACCTACGGGGTGCCGATCTGGGCGTGCTGGAACATCGGCATCGCGCTGCTGCCGGAGTTCCGCGGCCGGGGCGCGGGCGCGGTCGCGCAGCGCATGCTGGCGGCCTACCTGCTCGACACCACGCCGCTGGAGCGCGTCGAGGCCTACACGGACGTGGAGAACGTCGCCGAGCAGCGCTCGCTCGCCAAGGCCGGGTTCACCCGGGAGGGCGAGATCCGCTCGGCGCAGTTCCGCGAGGGCCGTTGGCGGAGCCTTTACCTGTACTCGCTGATCCGCGCCGAACTCGCCGGTGCCACGGCCACGCCGCGCACGTAGACCGCGCGGATGCGGTGCAGTGCGGCCGGATCGGTGAGCGGGTCGCCGTCGACGGCCAGGACATCCGCGTCGTACCCGGGCCGCAGCCGCCCCTTGCGGTCGCCGAGGCCGATCGCCGCGGCCGCGCGGGCGGTGACGGCGTGCAGGCACCGCGCCGGGTCGAGGCCGAGCTGGGCCAGGTGCGCGGGGGCGTCGCGGACCACGTCGTGCGGCTTCATCGGGGCGATGCCGGCGTCGGTGCCGACCACGATCGTCGCGCCCGCCTCGGCCATCCGCCGCGCGTTGGCGACGAGCTTCGGCAGCAGCGCCACCATCTCCGGCGGCGGCCCGACGCTCGCGCCCGGGCGGAAGCCCAGCGTCAGGCTGATCACGATGCCGCGGGCGACGATCTCGTCGAGCAGCCCGTCCGGGATGGGGTCGACGTCGTCGGCGGTCATGAACGACGCGTGCTCGAGGCTGTCGACGCCGGCCGCGACCGCGTCCACGATCGCCGCCGTGCCGTGCGCGTGGGCGGCCACCGGCAGGCCCAGCCCGTGCGCCTCGTCCACCAGGGCGCCGAGTTCCCTCCTCGTGTACTGCGAGAGCTCCCACCGGCTCCCGGGCGTCATCCGGCCGCCGCTCGCCATCACCTTGATCACGTCCACGCCGCGGGCATGCCGCTCGCGGACCGCGGCGCGCATCTCCGCCTCGCCGCGCACGCCCTCGCCGAGGAAGTGGCAGTGCCCGCCCGGCGTCGTCACCGGTACACCCGAAGCGACCACGTGCGGCAGCGTCGGATCGGTGCGCGCGGCGTCGCGGACGCCCAGGCCCAGGTAGCCGGAGTCGCCCAGGTCGCGCACGGTCGTCACGCCGCCCTGCACGGCCCGGCGGCCGGCGGCGCACATGGCGGCGAACGCGTCCGCGGCGTCGCGGGCGGCGAGCGCGGCCACCGGGTCCGGGGAGGCGTCGAAGGCCAGGTGCACGTGCGTGTCGACGAGGCCGGGCAGCAGGGTGGCGCCCGGCAGCTCGAGCACCTCCGCCCCCTCGGGGGCGGGGCCGGGGACGATCTTCCCGGCGTCGATGCAGATCTCGGTGTCGGCGGTGACGGCGGTACCGTCGAAGACGCGCGCGGCGCGCAGAACCTTCATGCCCGCCAGCGTCGCCCCGGCGGGGTCCTCGGCGCGTCCGTGGTACTACGTATCCGGGGTACGGCTCCGCGCGTGCCAGGTCGCCAGTTGCGTGCGGTTGGCCAGGCCGAGCTTGGTCAGGATGTGCTGGACGTGGGTCTCGACCGTGCGCTCGGACAGGTGCAGCTCCTGCGCGATGCTCCGGCTGGTCTTGCCCTGCGCGACGTGGGCGGCGATCTCCCGCTCGCGCTTGGTCAGCGGGCCGCCTGCCAACGCGTGCGCGGCGGTCTGCAGGGGGCGCATGCCGAGTTCTGCGGCTTGCGCGGCAGCTTGTAGCGCGTACTTTTCGGACAGTTCCGGATTTTTCACGGTACGGGCGAGGTGGTAGCGCGCGGTCGCGGCGGCCGGGGGCATGCCGGCCCGCTCGGCCAGGTCGATCGCGGCCCGCAGGTGCTCCTCCGCCTCGTCCAGGCGTCCGAGCGCGGCGGCGCCGATGCCGAGCGGGAGCCGCACCGGCCCCTCGATGATGATGACGCCGGCCCCGCCGCAGACGAACCGGGCCGCGTGCGGGAGCAGCTCGCCGTACATCCGCTCGACCATCGCCGTGTCCCCGAACGCGGCCGCCATCTCGATCAGCCCGCTCGCCGCCGGCAGCCGCACGAAGTCGGGCAGCTCGGTGACGCCGGGCAGCCCGCGGTACCACTCCTCGGCCTCGTCGAGGCGCCCGGCCGCGAACATCCACTTCGCCAGCATGCCCCGCAGCCCCACGGTCGCCGACTCGTCGATGTGCCGCAGGATCGTCTCCTCGGGCCGGTCCGTGAAGTCCCCGACCATGGCGCGCACGGCGAGCAGGTACCCGAACGACGGCAGCGTCGACCCGTCGTGCCCGGAGCGCCGCGACAGCGCGATCGCCGCCTCGCCCAGCTCGATCGCCTCGGCGAACCGGCCCCGCGCGGCCGCGAGGGTGGCCCGGGTCCGGATCGCGTGCCACCGGGCGAGCGGGCTGCGCATCCGCTCGGCCATCGCGGTCAGCGCGGACGACTCCCGGGCGACCGCGGTGAGGTCACCGAGCTGCGCGTACGCGTCGAAGCGCCACAGCCGCCCCCACATCGCCGCGTCGTCGTCGCCGCGGCGCATCCCGAGCAGCCGCGTCCCGAGCGCGAGCCGCTCCTCCGCCCCGGCGGGCCCGGCGCACGCGAACTGCCGCGCCCGCAGCGCCTCGACGACGGCGTGCCGGTCCCCGGCCCGCTCGGCCATCCCCAGCGCCGCGCGGGAGCGCGCGTCGGCGTCGGGCGGCACCCGCCACATCTCCATGACGACCGACCCGGCGAGCAGCCGCGCCCGCAGCCCCGAGTCGTCGTCGGGCAGCGCGGCGAGGGCCTCCTCGGCGAGGGCGCGGCCGGTCGGGTCCCAGAGGAAGTCCGACACGCCCTCCATGACGAGCACGGCGCGCGCGATCGCCGCCCCGTCGCCCCGCTCCCGCGCGATCGCGGCCGCCGCGAGCAGCGAGGCCCGGGCGCCTTCGATGTCGTACCCGCGCTTCTGCGCCTGCGCCCGCGCGATGAGGATCTCGGCGCGCCGCGCTCCGGGTTCGGCGGCGAGCGCCCGCCCGTACCAGTCGGCGGCCTCCTCCCACGCGAGCTGCCCGGCCGCGAGGTCCCCGGCCCGGCGCGCCCACTCGGCGGCGGCCGCGGCGTCCCCGAGCGGCAGCGACTCCAGCAGGTGGTGCGCGACGCGCGGCACGTCACCGCTTCCGCGCAGCGCCTCGGCCGCGGCGGCGTGCATGGCGAGCCGCTCCGCCGTCGGCACCTCGGCCGCCGCGGCCTCGCGGATGAGGTCGTGGGTGAACTGGCCGGCGTCGAGGATCCCGGCCGCGCGCGCCTCGTCGACCGCGGCGATCACCGCGGCGCTGGAGACCTGCGCGACCGTGGCGAGCAGCGCGGTCTCGCCCGCACCGACGACGGCGGCGACGGCCACCACGGCCCGCGTCCCGGGCGTGAGCCGGGCGAGGCGGGCCCGGACGGCGTCCCTGATCCCGGCGGGCAGAGCCCCCGCGTCGGTCATCTCACGCCGCGCGAGCTGCGCCCCGAGCTCGCCGACGAAGAACGGATTCCCCCGCGTGCGCCGGTGCACCGCGGCGGCGACGGCCTCCGGCACCGCGAACCCGGCCACGGCGTCGAGCTGCGCGGCGACCTCGTCGGCGGCGAGCCCTTCGAGCCGGATGCGGTCGACGGCGCTCTCGCGCGCGAGGGCGGCGAGCGCGTCCCGCAGCGCCGGCACGGGTTCGGTGTCGCGGTACGTGGCCACGACACAGACCGCCTCCCGCCCGACGTTGCGCGCCAGGTGCACGAGCAGCCGCAGCGATCCCGGATCGGCCCACTGCACGTCGTCGAGGACCACGAACAGCCCGCCCCGCTCGGCGCCGGCCCGCGCCATGATCTCGACGAGGTTCTCGTTGCGCCGCAACCGCTCGTCCCGCTCGTCACCCGCCGGGTCGATCCCGCCCTCGGCGCCGATGGCGCGCAGGATCTGGTTCACGGCGTACAGCGGCGGGCAGCCGTCGTCGTCGACCGCGCGCCCCTGGGCGCAGCACATGCCGAGCGCCGCCGCGGCCTTCGCGGCCTCCTCGGCGAGCCGGGTCTTCCCGACGCCGGGCTCCCCGCCGACCAGCACGACGCCGCCGGCCCCCTGCCGGGCGGCACGGACCCGCTCGGCGAGCAACGCCCGCTCCCTGCCGCGCCCGACGAACGCGCCCACGCGGCCATCGTAGGGCTAGGTCGACGGGTCCAGCCGGGCCTGGGCGTCGACGAGCCGGCCCATGAGCGCGACCAGCGCCCGCACGTCCTCGTCCGGCCAGCCCGCGGTGAGCTCGCGCAGCACGCCGTCCTGCCAGGCGTGCGCGTCCGCGAGCAGCGCCTCGCCCGCAGGTGTGGCGCCGACCGCGCTGGCCGCGCCGACCCCGCGCGGCGCCTCCCGGCGCAGCAGGCCGAGCCGCTCCGCCCGGGTGATCAGCCGGCTGGCCCCGGACTGGTCCAGCCCGAGCTCCCGCGCCACGTCGTTGACCGACGGCGCCGCCCCGCCGCCGCGCCCCGCGAGGGCGGTGATCGCCTCGAGCACCATGACGTCCCGCCCGCGGTCGGGGTCGGCGCCGGTCCAGCGCCGCGACCAGAACCGCACGAACGCGAACAGGACCCGCCCGCTCCCCGCTTCCATGCGCCCGCCCCCTTGTCGTCCCGTATGCAAAACGCATACGGTGCCATCATGGTAGAGGAAGCGATCAACGCCTGGCACGACGCCGTCAACCGGCGCGACCTCGACGCCGCTCAGGCCGCCGTCACCGACCCGGTCGACGTCTCCGGGCCCCGCGGCGCCGGCCCGATCCCGGCCGCCGACTTCGCCGGCTGGATCATCCGGTCGGGCATCCGGCTGTCCCCGCTCTCGTACCACCCGGCCGGCCCCGGCGCGATGGTCGTCGAGCAGGACGCCCGCTGGAACGACGACGGCGAGCCGGCGCGGGTCGCGACGCTGTTCCGGGTGCGCGACGGGAGAATCGCGCTGGCGCATCGCTTCGCGTCACTGCACGAAGCGCTCGCCGCCGCCCAGCAATGACGCCAGCCGGGCGGACAGTTCGTCCACCTGCGCCACGGGAATCTGTCGCTCGGGCGGCGGCCGCAGCACCCCGAACACCCGCGGCCCGATCAGGTCCGCGGGGTGGTCGGCGGCCCGCGGGACGATGTGGAAATGCACGTGCTCGAAGCCTTCCGCCTCCGAGAGCTGCGCCACGTACGTCTTCACGCATCCGGTCGCCTCGTGCAGCGCGCGGGACAGCCGGACCTGCCACGAACCCAGCGCCGCCGCCTCCACGTCGGTCAATTCGGCCAGCGCGGTCACGTGCCGCCGCGGGACCAGAATCAGCCACCCGGGCAGCCCCGTGTCGAAGGCGTGCGCGACCCGCCAGTGCGCGTCGCCCGCGATTCGCTCACGCAGGGGCAGCGCGTCCGGCTGGGCATTCCGGGTACAACTGAAGCAGCTCACGACAGGTCGAACCGGGCCAGATCGCGCAGCCACGCCTCGGCGTTGCCGTCCGAAGGGGCGCGCCAATCGCCGCGCGGGGAAAGGGACCCGCCGGCCGAGACCTTCGGGCCGTTCGGCAGGGCCGAGCGCTTGAATTGCGCGAACCCGAAGAACCGCTTGCAGAACACCTCGAGCCAGTGCCGGATCTCGGGCAGGTCGTAGGCGACGCGGCGGTGCGGCGGGAAATGCACCGGCCACGCCCCGGCCTCCACGTCGCGCCACGCGTGCCAGGCGAGGAAGGCGATTTTCGAGGGGCGCATGCCGTACCGGAGGACATGGAAGAGCGTGAAATCCTGCAGCGCATAGGGTCCGACCTTGGACTCCGACGACTGCAGTTCCTTCCCCGGCACGAGCTCCGGGCTGATCTCCTGCTCGACGATGACGCTCAGAATCTTCCCGACCGACTCGTCGAACTGCCCGCTGTTGCTGACCCAGCGAATCAGGTGCTGGATCAGCGTCTTCGGCACGCCGCCGTTGACGTTGTAGTGGCTCATGTGGTCGCCGACGCCGTACGTCGACCAGCCCAGCGCCAGTTCCGAAAGGTCCCCGGTGCCGAGCACGATGCCGCCGCGGTAATTGGCGATCCGGAACAGATAGTCGTAGCGCAGCCCGGCCTGCACATTCTCGAACGTCACGTCATACACCGGCTCGCCCGACGCGAACGGATGCCCCAGTTCGGCGAGCATCAATCGGGCGGTCGCGGTGATGTCGAGCTCGTGCACACTCACACCGAGCGCCCGCATCAAGGCGAAGGCGTTTTCTTTGGTACCGCCCGAGGTGGCGAAACCCGGCATCGTGTACGCGAGAATGTCCGTGCGCGGACGGCCCGCCCGGTCCATCGCCCGCGCCGCCACGATCAGGGCGTGCGTCGAGTCCAGCCCGCCGGAGACGCCGATCACGACCTTCGGCTCCCCGATCGCGGAGAGCCGCTGCCGCAGGCCCGACACCTGGATGTTGTACGCCTCGTAGCAGTCGAGGGCCAGCCGCTCGACGTCCGCCGGCACGAACGGGAACCGCTCGACGACCCGCCGCAGCCCGAGGTCGGTCGCGGGCGGGTCGAGGGTGAACGGGATGCGCCGGAAGTCGCCGGTCCGGTCCTGGTGCGTGCGCCGGTTGTCGTCGAAGGAGTTCATCCGCTGCCGCTCCTGGCGCAGCAGGTCGAGGTCGACATCGGCCACCGAACGCCGGTCGCCGTCCGGGAACCGCTCGGTCTCGGCGAGCAGCACCCCGTTCTCGTAGATCATCGTCTGCCCGTCCCAGGACAGGTCGGTCGAGGACTCGCCGAGGCCGGCCGCGGCGTACACGTACGCGGCCAGGCACCGCGACGACGCCGACCGGCTCAGCAGCTTGCGGTCCTCGGCGCGGCCGACCGTGATCGGGCTGCCTGACAGGTTCGCCAGCACTGTCGCCCCGGCGAGGGCGGCCTCGGCGCTCGGCGGCACCGGCACCCACATGTCCTCGCACACCTCGACGTGCAGGACGAACCCCGCGACGTCCTCGGCGGCGAACAACAGATCCGGCCCGAACGGCACCTCGCGGTCCCCGACGAGGATCGTCCCGCCGCGTTCGAGATCGCCCGGGGTGAGCTGGCGCGTCTCGTAGAACTCGCGATACGTCGGCAGATACGACTTCGGCGCGACGCCGAGGACCCTGCCCTTGTGTACGACCACCGCGCAGTTGAAGACCCGCCCCCGATGCCGCAGCGGCGCCCCGACCACCAGGACGGTGAGCAGCTCCGCCGAACCGGCCACGACCTGGGCGAGCGCGTCCTCCACCCCGTCGAGGACGACGTCCTGGAGGAGAAGGTCTTCGATGCTGTACCCGCTGAGCCCCAACTCCGGGAACACGGCGAGCGCGACGCCTTCGTCCGAGCACTCGCGCGCCTGCCGCAGGATCGCCTCGGCGTTGGCGGGCGGGTCGGCGATGGCGGTCCGCCCGGTGCAGGCGGCCACCCGGACGAAGCCGTGGGCGTAGATCGACCGGAAGTTCACGTTCCCATCATGGTCCAACCCCGCCCACCGGCTCCGCGCAGGTTGTTTTCAGCGCCTGACCGGCCCGCGCTCGATCACCAGGGTGAGGTGGCCCGGGTACGCGCGGTACTCGGCGGTCGGGTTCACGATGTTCCCGTCCGGGTCGATCGCCTGGCGCAGGATCGACAGGCACGCGGTACCGGCGGGAATCTCCTGCGACCACCGCTGCCCGGACCGGACCGCGAGCAGCCCGTTGCTGGTCCCCGGGAACGGCGCGAAGTTCTCGTTGCCGGTCGAGTACCAGACCCGCAGCCCGTACGCCACACCCGTGTCGTTGCAGAAGTTCAGCCACGCCGACCGCGGATCGGCCGCCCCGGCCTGCACCGGCGGAATGGTCAGCGAGGTGATCCCCTCGCGCTCGATGTTGATCGGACCCAGCGAAGCGCCCATGTCGTCGTCATCCTCCTCGGCAAAAGCCGCGCCGATCGTCTGCCAGGGTTGCGTACCGTCGGCCCGCGAATCGCCGACGACGGAAAGGTGCCCGTGCGTGAAGTGCCGGTCGCCGTTCTTCGGGTTGTACGGTCGCCAGGCCCACGCCGGGTACCCGCTGACCGCATAACTCGAGAAAATCTGCCCGTTCGAGATCCCGTACTTGACCCGGGCATCCCGGGACCGCCGAATATCGTCGAGCACGGCATGGGCATCAAGCCCCAGATCCGGCCGATTGGGAAAGTCCGCCGCGGTGACGATCTGACTCCCCCACCCAGGAAAATCATGCGGCGTGTGATCCGACGTCGGATCATGCGCCGCGTCCCCGATCAGCCCCCACTCATCGGCCCCGGTCCCAGGCGGCCGCGCCCGCGGCGCCCCGGCCTGTAACTGTTGTTGGAGGACCAGCAACGAGCGTGCGGCTCTCCAGGCCATCGCTACCTCCCGTTGTAGGTATCGACGCCGACGCTATCCCCCCGCCGGAAGATCGACGACCACCATCACTCATCCGGTCGGCCACACCCACATGAACGCGCGTCCCCTCGCACCCCGCCCGGCCAGCTGGCGCCTTGGCTTCCATGCCGCACGCGGCCGCACGGGCCATGGCAAGATCGTCGCCGTGCGGAGGACGTTGATGGTGACCCTCGTGGCGTTCGTACTGGCCACGGCGGGCTGTGACGCGAAGCCGGCCGGCTCGGCTCCGGCGTCGCCAGGGCCTGGCTCGCCCGCGGCGTCGTCGTATGCGAGCGCGCGGGCGGAGCTGGCCGCCGGGCTGGTGCGGACGGCGGCGGTCCCGAGCGCGTACACGGTGGAGACGGCCGAGGAGAGCGGCGCCGTGATCGGCACCATGACCGGCGTCAGCGACCCGGCACGCGAGGCCTCCAGCGGCAGGATCGAGGTCCGGTCCCCCGTCGTGGGCAAGCTCGAGACCACGGTGATCGGCGACGATGTGTACAGCCGCGGCAACGCGAGGGCGCTGACCGCCGACCACTGGACGCACCTGAGCCTCGCGCGGGCGCCGCTGGTCGCGGCGATCGGCTTTCCCGGCATCGTGGCGACGGTCGGCTCGGCCGGCGCCCTCGCCGACGTGGCCCGGACGGGGCCCGGGACGTTCACGGGGCACCTGAACCCGTCCAAGGTGAGCCGCACCTCGTTGTTGTACGGCTGGCATGAGCAGGTCTCGTTCGAGGCCACGCTGGACGGGCAGGGCTACATCACGAGCCTGGTCCTGCACACCTCGCCGGCCGTGGACGGCATGGGGATGAAACCGGAACGGATCACGATCCGACTGAGCGAGTTCGGCACGCCGGTGACGGTCGCCGCCCCGCCGCCGGCCGAGGTCAAGGAGGCCGGCGACGAGGCCTACGCCCTGTACGGCGACGTGTCGATGGCCCCGCCGAGCGGCACCGGCCCAAGTTGATGCCGGTAGACGGCCTCGGCCACGGAGTTCCGGCGTGCCCCACGATGCCCGGCCCTGGGACCGGTACGGCGCGACTGGAATGCGCCCGGAGCAGCCGGCAGGCGGACGGCGGCGGACCAGGTGGCTCAGCCGGACCGAATCTTCGCCGGCCAGGACCGGGAAGTAGGGGCGAGCTAGGGAGTCATGTCACCCAGTCGCCACACAGTCATCGGTCGTGAGACCTCACGCGACTCGCAGCGTGAGCGGACCCCGCGACACGACTATCGAGACCTCGGCGCCGAGGGCTTCGGCGTAGGCGCGCAGCATGTCCAGGCTGTCGACCTGACCGTGCTCGATCTGCGAGATCCGGGCCTGACTGACGCCGAGAACGGCGGCTACCTCTGCCTGGGACAGTCCGGCCGATTTCCGCATCTCGGCGAGCTCGTGCCCGCGGATGCGGCCGACGTTCTCCGCGCGGACCTCGGACCGCTGAGCCTCGGCCTCGGCACTGCCCAGCCACGGCTGCCGCTCCTTCGCCTCGGCCTTGACCTCACTCCATCGGCGAGCGGTCATGATCCCTCCACATTCTTACGTTCGACCAGATATTGCTCGTATCGACTCTCCGCGATCGGAATGTTCTCCCGATACCACTGGATCCACTGACCGGCCTTGTTCCCGGCGACGAGGATCACCGCTTCGCGCTCCGCGTCGAAGATGAACAGCAGGCGGATCTCGGAGCGACCGGTCGAGCCCGGTCGTAGCTCCTTGAGATTGTGCAGGTGGCTGCCGTGGACGCGGTCTACCAGGGGTCGCCCGAGGCCGGGACCCGCCTGCGCCAAGTGGTCGATCGCCTCCATGACGCGGTTGGCGGTGGGTCGGATCGGACTCGCACAGGTCCAGGAACCGCTCGCCGACCGGAGCGAGCAGCACGACCTCCCACATGTCGCCAGTATAAACCCCACCTTATAACCGCGGGGTTGCTGCGCCGTGTCGGAGGCGAGCGCCGCAGGCACTCAACACATGAAAGAGGGCCTGTCGACGAATCGACAGGCCCTCTGAGCTGGTGGGCGATACTGGGTTTGAACCAGTGACCTCTTCCGTGTCAAGGAAGCGCGCTCCCACTGCGCCAATCGCCCTTCAAAGGTGCCACACAGAAAATGCTGCGGCTCCGAGGTGGGAACGGGATTTGAACCCGTGTACACGGCTTTGCAGGCCGTTGCCTCGCCTCTCGGCTACCTCACGGACCCTCCCCCTGGCCAGAAGCCGCGGACGCGGGCGCGGCGTGTTACCTCGACTGGCTCACCCTCACGAAGAGGCGCTGACGACTCCCGAACAGCGCCACGAAGCCCGTCGTCCGTGGGGCGCAGAAGTAGATGTGCCCGATCTGCTTCCGGTGGTCCGATTCGTAGCACGCGGTACTCTAGGCGACGTGGCCCTGCTCGGGTTCCTCTGAGGCCGGTAGCTGCTCACGGGTCGCGCGGAGGCCAATCGGGACGCCGCGCGGGGTGCGGCTGTCCTCGTCGTTCCAGAGCGAGATGACGTGCCCCTCGCCGTACGTCTCGACAATCAGCGCCTTCGCGGCAGCCAGTGACGGCGCCAGCAGCTCCAACCGAATCCCCGGTTCGTCGCCGATCCACAGCAGCGCCCGGTACTCCCGCATCAGCGCCCGTCCCTCGCCGTCCACCGTCACCCCGCGCCTTCAATCCCGCCAAGCGTCTTGTACCGCTGCGGCTGAAGCAACTTCGTTGTGTAGGGCCATAGGGGCCTACATTCACCGCCGTGGACAAACGGGGCCGCAAGGGGCAGGCGCGGTACCGCCACATCGCCGACGCCATCCGCGAACGTATCTACGCCGGGGAGTATGTCGCGGGGCTTCCGCTGCCCTCCGAGGCCCTGCTCACCGCGGACTTCGGCGTCAGCCTCATGACCGTCCGGCGGGCGCTCGCCGTGCTGCGCGAGGAGGGTCTGATCGCCACCAAGCGCGGCCGCGTTGCGCGAGTGCGCAAGCCGCCGCCCCGGCGCCGGGTCGTGCTGCCCGCTGGCGCCACGCTGGTCAGCCGCATGCCCAGCGACGACGAGCGTGCGCGACTGAGCATCGAGCGTGGCGTACCGCTGCTCGAAATCCGCTATGCCGACGGCACCGTTGCGCAAGTGAACGCCGAGACCGTCGAGGTGGTGTCCGAAGAGAACACAGAGCCCTGAGCGGTACTGTCCGCAAGTGCTCATCCTCCTCCCGCCCTCCGAAGGCAAGGCCGACGCCCCCCGGCGCGGGACGCCGCTCGATCTGGCCGGCCTCTCCGTGCCGGCGCTCACCGGCGCCCGCCGGGCCGTGCTCGACGACCTGGTGAAGCTCGCCGCCGAGCCGGACAAGGCGCTCGCCGCGCTCGGGCTCACCGAGGGGCAGCTCGGCGAGGTCGAGCGCAACACCCGGCTGGAGACCGCGCCCGCCGTCGCCGCCGGCAAGGTGTACACCGGCGTGCTCTACGACGCGCTCGGGCTGGCCACGCTCGACCCGGCCGCGAAGCGCCGTGCCGCGAAGCAGCTGCTGATCTTCTCGGGGCTGTGGGGCGTGGTGGGCATCGGTGATCGGATCCCGCCGTACCGGTGCTCGATCGGTGTTCGTCTGCCCGAAACCGGAACGCTCACCGCGCACTGGAAACGCGCACTGCAGGCGCCGCTGGACGAGCTGGCCGGGGGCGGGCTCGTGCTCGATCTGCGGTCGTCGGCGTACACCTCGATGTGGGCCCCGCGCAACTGCGTCACTGTCCGTGTGCTGCACGGGGGCAAGGTGGTCAGCCACTTCAACAAGGCCACCAAGGGCCGCATCGTGCGCGCGCTCCTCATCGCCGGCGCGCGGCCCCGTAACACCGTGAAGCTCACGGAAACGTTGCGTGAACTCGGATATCGCGTCGAGGAACCCCGATCGGGTCAACTGGACATCCACGTGGAGCAGCTTTAGCCATTCGGCTGCGGGGCCCGGCGTCGATCCGGGAACGTCAGGGAATGTGGACCACACGCTGACCCGCCGTACCGTGCTCGCGACCGCCGGCGCCGCCCTCGCCGGGGCGATACCGAACTCCGCCGAGCCGACCGAGGATTGGGCCGCCGCACTGCCGGCCGCCGGGAATGCGCGGCCGATCAGCATGGCGATGCACATTCACGGGCCGTTCAGCGAGGGCACCGCGAGCTTCTCCGCGCACTTCGAACAGGCCCGCAAGCTCGGCGTCGACGTGATCTGGTGGACCGATCACGACTTCCGCATCGCCGCGTTCGGGCACCGCCAGGCCGTGCATTTCGACGGCGCGTCCGAGCCGGAGAACGGCGAGGACTGGAAGTGGGTCAAGGAGACCGAGGGAAAGCCGACCGGCACCGTCACCGCGTTCGTCGCGTCGCCCCATTCGCCGCAGGACGGCACCGGCAAGGCCCTCCGGCTGGCTTCCAAGGGCAAGGGCATCATCTGGTACCGCGGGCAGTCCTGGAACAACACCATGAACGCCTGCATCGCCGACACCGAACTCACGCTGGACCTGTTGCCGGAAACGCTTCCGGCCGACGGCTCCCTGCTGTTCGAGCTGCAATTGTCGAACCATCCCGGCAAGGGGGTGCTGACGTTGCGGTACCAGATCGGGCCCTTCCCGGCAGTCACGCACACGGCCAAGGGGGCGGTCGGGACGGTGCGCCTGCCCATCAAGCCGGCGCAATGGCAGGAATTCACGTTCGTGCTCGTCGACGACGTCGCCAAGCTGTGGCCGGACATCGCCGCCGGCGACAATGCGCTGACCGGTCTGCGGATCGGCACGCAGAATGCGGGCTTCGTCGTCGACCGGCTCACGTTCCACCGCTCGCGGCGCGCCGGGCAGGCCGGTGAGCTGCTGCGGGCCGAGGTCATCGCGGCCGCGGCGGCCAGGCACGGGGCCGGGATCACGCATTACCGGGCGCTGGAGGTGTCGCTGGTGCGGCACCTGAACTGGTTCGGCGGCGACCTGCGGTTCCCGTCCTTTCCGAACCCGCCGATCCGCGACAACAACCCCGACCTGACCGCCTCGATGGTCCGCTACCTCAAAGCGCACGGCGGCCTCGTCTGCTGGAACCACCCGATGGACGTGGCCAAGCGCGACGAGCTCGTGAAGCTGATGCTGGAGCGCGATTTCCTCGGCGTGGACCTGGTCGAGATCGGCCGCAAACCGTACGACGATCTGCTCTGGGTCTTCGATGTCGCGGCCCGCAACGCGCTGTTCTTCACCGCCGTCGGCAGCAGCGACGACCACGACGCCAAGGATTGGGCGAAGGAGCCGGAACACGACATCACGTACGTGTGGGCGAACTCGACGGCGCAGGCGGATCTGCTGGCGGCCCTGGCCAAGGGCGCGGCGTGGTTCACGGATCTGGCGCGGTACCGGGGAAGCCTGGATCTGCGCATCGGCGGCGTTTCGCACATGGGCGCGGTACTGCTGAGCAAAACCCCCGTGACCGTCGAGGCGATCGCGACCGGACTGCCCAGCGGGGCCAAGGCGGAAGTGGTCGTGGGGGTGGCGGACGAGGCGGGAACGGTACCGTCGAAAAAGGTCGAAAAATCGAAGACCGTCACGGTGCAGCCCGGCCACTATGTCCGCGTCCAGGTCCGCCTCGCCGGCGGCGACATCGTGGGAGTGTCCAACCCGCTGTGGGTGCTCGCGAAGGCGCCGAAACGGCCGATTCCCGCGGTTCGCCTGCGGGCATGAAAAGAGCGGACGACGGGATTCGAACCCGCGACCCTCACCTTGGCAAGGTGATGCGCTACCAGCTGCGCTACGTCCGCACTGAGAAAGCAGTGTAGCGCATTGCGCGGCGGGACTGCCGCCGGGGGCGGTCACCCGTTAGCGTGACGCCGTGAAGGTGCGCGTGCTCGCCCTGACGCTGCTGCTCGCGGGCTGCAGCGAGTCCCCCGCGGCCCCTACCCCGCCGGCCGCGGCCGCCGCAAGTCCGGCACCGTCCGTGACGACGTCGCCCCCGCCGGCCGAACTGCGCCTCGCCTTCGCCGGTGACGTCCATTTCATGGAGCGCACCGCCAAGCTGCTCGCGAACCCGGAGACGGCGTTCGGCCCGATCGCGTCGACCCTGGCAGACGCCGACATGACCGTGGTGAACCTCGAGACCGCGATCACGTCGCGCGGGACGCCGGAGCCCAAGACGTACCATTTCCGCACCGAACCGAAAGCGATCGACGCACTCAAGGCCGCCGGAATCGACGCCGTCACCATCGCCAACAACCACATCCTCGATTACGGCCGCGTGGGCCTGCTGGACACCCTGGACGCGCTGCACGCCGCCCAGTACCCGTACTTCGGCGCGGGCAAGAACACCGACGACGCGTACGCCCCGCTGTACACGACGGTGAAGGGCGTGAAGATCGCCCTGCTCGGCTTCAGCCAGGTCCACGAACTCGCGTCGACGTGGGGCCCCGGCCCCGACAAGCCCGGCGTGGCGCTGGCCTTCGACACCAAACGCGCGGTAGCCGCCGTGACCGCCGCGCGAGCCCAGTCCGACCTCGTGATCGTCTTCAACCACTGGGGCGAAGAGGCGAACAGCTGCGCCAACGGCGAACAGAAGACCTTCGCCGCCCAGCTCGCCAAGGCCGGCGCCGACCTCATCATCGGCGCGCACGCCCACACCCTGCAGGGCTCTGGCTGGCTGGGCAGCACGTACGTCGCCTACGGCATGGGCAACTTCCTCTGGTACGGCACCTCCAAGAGCACCGAGACCGGCGTCCTGCGGCTCACCGTGCGGGCTCGCAGCGTCATCCGCACCGAGTTCCTGCCCGCGGTCGTCTCCGACACCGGCCAGCCCGTCCTGCTGACCGGCGACAAGGCCCAGAAACTGACGCAGCGGTACAGCGGGCTGCGCGCCTGCGCCGGCCTGGCCCCGTCGGCGAGCTGAATTTCCGCAGCTCAGACCTGTTCGACGCGCCGAAGCGGGATACCGGTTTGGCATGGGGGTTGGCGGTCGGCTAAAGTTTGCATCCGTCGCCGACGAACGCGGTCGGCGGTGCGGACGTAGCGCAGCTGGTAGCGCATCACCTTGCCAAGGTGAGGGTCGCGGGTTCGAATCCCGTCGTCCGCTCGGGAAGTCACCACGGTGGGGTGGCCGAGAGGCGAGGCAACGGCCTGCAAAGCCGTGTACACGGGTTCAAATCCCGTTCCCACCTCGGAGCCGCAGCATTTTCTGTGTGGCACCTTTGAAGGGCGATTGGCGCAGTGGGAGCGCGCTTCCTTGACACGGAAGAGGTCACTGGTTCAAACCCAGTATCGCCCACCAGCTCAGAGGCCATGTCCATGGACATGGCCTCTTTTGCGTCTTGAGTGCACATCTGAGTGCCGAATTTCGCCGTTCGTCGTCGTCGACCGGCGGCCCGCGGGTCCTCCGGCGGTAACCCTCCGGTCCACGCTTCGCCGGCTCGCTTCGATCCGTGCCGCGGTCGGCGTTTTAACGCGACGCGAATGACGATCTCCCGAGACCCGCGGACGATGAGCCGGGACGAGTTGCTGGCGTACTTCGACGGCGGCGGTGACCTCTCGGAGCTGCTCCGCGATGCCGTCCCGGGCCAACCCAATAGCTCCCACCACACGTGGAGGGCCCAGACTGTACTGATGGCTGACGATGCCGGGTCGGTGTTCGAGCGAGAACTGGTCCTTGCCACCCTCGCCGGATGGGCCGCCCTCCCCGTCGACGGAGTGCGGCGCCTGGTCGGGGCGGCCGCCGCCGAAGACCGGCTCGACCAGCTCATCGCGGCGCCCGGCCTACTCACAGCAATCAACCCAGGCGTACTCCTGACAGCCCTCCAAACCGCCGGCGACCGAGGCCGCATGTGGGCCGCGGTACTCGACGCCGCCGACCTCAACGAGCCGAGCAACACGGCCGACCGGGTGCGGCTCGCGCTCGCCGGGTTCAAAAAAGCTCCAAGATGGCCGGAAGGAACGGCACACCCCGTCTGGAGCACCGCCCCCGCCGCAGCCGCCGCGCCGATGGTCGGGCACACCAACGAGGTGCAGGACGTCGCGGCGGTACCGCAGCAGAACCTGGTGGTCTCCGCAAGCCGCGACGGCACGGTGCGGGTGTGGGACCCCGTCACCGGAGTACAGGTCGGCAAGGAGTTCACCGGCCACACCGGCTGGGTGGAGTCGGTCGCGGTGGTACCGCTCGCCGACGGCCGGACGATGATCGCGTCCGGCGGCGAGGACGGCGCGGTGCGGCTGTGGGACCTCGCCACCGGGCGGGCGGAGGTCCTCCAAGGGCACGGCAAGCGCGTCTCCGCCGTCACTGCCCTGCCGCTGTACAACGGGCGGACCCTCGTGGCCTCCGGTGGCCAGGACGGCAAGGTACGCCTGTGGGACCCCGTCACCGCGAAGGCCGTAGGTGCGCCGATCGACACGGAGCACGACTGGGTCTCAGCCCTGGCCGCGGTCCCGCTGGACGACGGCCGGACGGTGCTCGCCTGGAACGCGGCCCGCGCGACGATCCAGCTCTGGGACCCGATCAACGAGCAGCCCGTCGGAAAGCCGATGCGAGGCCACCACAGATCCGTGACGGCCCTCGTGGCCCTCCCACTCAAGAAGACGCTGCTGGCCTCCGGAGGCGACGACGGAATCCGGCTGTGGGATCCCAACACCGGCGAAGCAGTCGGCAAACCAATGACCGCTCCGGTACTGACCCTCGCCGTCCTCCCACGCAAGAAGCCGCTCCTGATCTCCGGCGGCGGCGACGGAGCGGTCCGGCTATGGGATCCCGACACCGGGGCAGCCGTGGGAGTACCGCTGACCGGCCAGTCCCACAACGTCGCGGGCGTCGCGGCCGTCCCGATGCCCGACGGGCGGACGATGATCGCGTCCGGCGGCTGGGACCTGACGGTCCGCATGTGGGACTTCGCCGCACCGCCGATCACCACGCCGCCGCGGACCGGACACACGCGCTGGGTGCGGGCGCTGACCGTCCTGCAGACCCGGCAAGGAACGCTGGTCGCCTCCGGTGGCCTCGACGACACGGTGCGGCTGTGGGACGCCGGCACCGGTGAGCCGTTCGGCAGGCCGCTGACCGGGTTCAAGGACTCGGTCCGGGCGCTGACCGCACTCGACATGCCCGACGGGCGGACGCTGCTGGCCACCGGCGACGGGAACTACCAGGTGCGGCTGTGGGATCCGCTGTCCGGCTGGCCGGTCGGGCGGCCGATGAGCCAGCGCGGCGAGGTGCAGGCCCTGGCCGCGGTACCCCACGAAGGGCGAACCCTGCTCGCCTCGGCCGGCGGCGACAAGACGGTCCGGCTGTGGGATCCCGACACGTGCGAAGAGGTCCGGGAGCCGATGCGGGGCCACAGGTACGCGGTCAGCGCCCTGGTCGCCATCCCGTTGGAACGGGCGCTGCTGGCCTCGGGAAGCCTGGACGACACGATCCGCCTCTGGGACGTCGAGACCGGCGAGCCGGTCGGCGAACCGCTCACGGGGCACTCGGGGTCCATCCACATGCTGGCCTGGGAGCCGCGCACCGAGCTGCTGATCTCCGCCAGCTCGGACCGGACCCTGCGGTTCTGGGACCCGCGCACCGGAAAACCGGCCGGGGACCCGCTGACCGCGCACGACAGCAAGATCCAGGGCGTGGTGGTCACAGGGACGAACATCGCCACCGTCAGCCTGGACCATTCCCTGCGGTGGTGGGACCTCGAAACGCGCACGCAGGTGGGGCGGCTCGACACCCCGGACGTGATGTGGGCGCTCGCCGCGCTGCCGGACGGGCGGGTCGCGATCGGCTACGGCAACGACATCGCCGTCGTGCGCGGGCCGAACGTTTGATTGAAGCTTGTCTGTTTCGGCGATGCCATTCCGCGATCGCAGCGAAAGGGATCGATTGTACGATCCCAGCACCATGACGCTCGCCACCCGGCGCCTGTGTGCCGGAACGTATCTGGACACGCATTTCTGTCAGCGGGTCCTGCTCGACGCCTACGCCGACCGGTCGCGCTACGTGGCGCCGTCCTACGGGTTCTCGCTCGCCCAGGTCGCCTTCCACGCGCGGCGGGCCTGGTGGCTGGACACCGCCCAGCACGTGCTCGTCACCGGCGTACTCCTCGTCGCCCTGGTCCGCTCCCCGCTCGCCCTCGTGCTGGCCGGCGCGGTCCTCCTGCACTGGCACGCGGCCCTGGTGCTCGGCCGGCTCGGTGGGATGATCGCCCGGTACTTCCGCGAACGCCCGTCCTGGAACCAGTTCTCCGGCGACCTCTGGCTGCGGCTGCGGTTCTCGCTCAAGGCGCTCGTGGTGGCGTGGGCGGTGCTGCTGCTGTCCGGGATCGCGGCGCTCGGCTTCAGCAGCGTGGCCAGCATCTGGGACGGCAACCCGCTCGCCGGGCCGATCGTGGTGACCGTCCGGCAGGCCGCCGCCGACCTCGCGATGGTCGCGCTCGTGGTGCTGCTGTTCGCCCTCGCGCGCCAGGTGCTGCTCGCGCACATGCTGGGGATGGGCGAGGTGCCCAAGGAGCGGCTCAACCGCCGGATGCGATACATGCACGACCAGGAGCGCGAGCCCGTCACCTACTACGCCGACTTCCGGCCGTTCATCGGCAGCGGCGAGGAGCTGCAGACCTGGAGCATGGACCTGCGGCTGCGCAACCGGCGGGCGCCCGGCGACGACGGCGGGTTCGAGCTCGAGGCGGACTCCGAGGTGTGGGAGGACGACGGCCAGGACCGGATCGAGTTCACGTCGCGCAAGCTCAACCGGAAGATGCGCGAGCACCTCGAGCGCCTCGCGACCGACGCGAACCCCGAGGTGAAGCTGTCCGGCCTCGAGATCACCGAGCGCGTCTTCGCGGTCGGGAGCGCGGCCCGCGACATGCCCGCGGCGACCCAGGAGGCGATCGAGAAGGCCCGGACCGATCCGACCGGACCGGCGCGGCACTATCTGTCCTGCCGCGTCGACTCCTGGAAGGGCGAGATCGTCACCAACGTCTTCGTCCACGTTTCGTTGCAAGGGCGGCTCTTGTACGTCGAGTTCTCCGCCTGGGCGCTCCTGCCCACCCGCCCCGACTTCCATGTGCCCGACTCCCCCGGTGCGCTGTGGCGCCACGTGCACCCGGTCGCGATCGGCCGGCGGATGGGCAACCTGCCGGAGGAGATCAGGCGGCTGCCGGCGGCTCTGTGGAGCGTCGCGGTCTTCGCCGGTCGGCGGCTGCCGCGGTTCTGGCGGTCGGGGCCGGCGCGCTCGGCCCGCGACCCCGGCGCCCGGTTCAGCGTGCGGGAGGACGGCGCCGTCTCCCGGTATGTGGCGGGCATCGCCGGATACACGCCGACCGACCTGGTGCCTGTGAGCCACCGCAACGTCCTGCTCATCGAGGAGTCGGACCCGCAGTCCGAGCGCAACGCGCTCAAGGCCCTGCGCGAGGCTCAGCGGCTCACCCGGCAGGCGGCCAGGGCGGTGAACTACTTCCAGATCCGCGACGTCATCCGGCACTCGCGGATCGTCGAGCGGCGGGTCCTCGCCGCGCTCAACGACTTCCTGGTCGAGGAGGGCCTGGACACCACCGAGTACCGCGCCCGGGCCCAGCAGATCATCAACGCGAGCATCAATGTCTTCCAGGCGCCGGTCGACGCGCGCGGAGCGACATTCGGCAATAGTGGCACCAGCCCCGCGAACGCGGGCCGGACCTGACGGCTGGAGGGGCGATGCCCGACAACGCGCAGTACAACCAGAACATCTTCAACGCACCCGTGAACGCCCAGGGCGCCTACTTCGGCCCGGTGCACCACCAGAGTGCCGCGCAACCGGGCGCGACAACCCACAGCGGAAGCCTCAAGCGGCAGATCTGCGAGCGGCTCGTGCAGGACTGGCCGGACCTGGCCGACGAGCTCAGCGTCCCGGTCTCCCACCGCGCCCGCTTCCAGCCCGGCCGGCAACCAGCAGACCTGTGGGACTGGCTGGAGCAGCGCGGCCGCCTCGGGGAGCTCAAGGCCGCGCTGCGCAGCATCGGGCGGGGCGACCTCGCCGACCGGCTCGACGGCGAGGTCGCACCCTGAGCATCACGCCGGGGCGAGGCTGAACTTCTCCCAGGCGCCGACCTCGTTGCGGTTGGCGATCAGCGGCCCGTTCCCGCCCTGATCGGCCGTCACGAACTTCCCGTTGGCGTTGGCCCGGAAGCTCACCGTCCCGTCCGGGTTGTTCACCATCTGGAACATCTCCCACGCCCCGACGACGCCGCGGTTCGCGATCAGCGGGCCGTTGCCGCCGTTCGCCGCCGACACGTACTGGTAGTTGGCGTGCGAGATCAGCGCCACGTAGCCGTTGCCGAGGTCCAGGACGTCGTAGGTCTCCCAGGCGCCGACCTGGCCGCGGTTGGCGATCAGCGGGCCGTTGCCGCCGTTGGACGCGGACACCAGCAGGTTGTTGATGTACGCGGTGACGCTGACCGTGGTCGGGGCCTTGACCTTGGTGAACCGCTCCCAGGCGCCGACGGTGTCGCGGTTGGCGATGAGCGGCGCGTTGCCGCCCTGGTCGGCGGTCACGTACTTGCCGTTGGCGTTGGCCTTGAGGCTGACCGTGCCGTCGCCGTTGTCGATGAACTGGAACTTCTCCCAGTCGCCGACGGTGTCGCGGTTGGCGATCAGCGGGTTGTTGCCGCCGGCCTCGGCCGTGACGAACTTGAGGTTCGCGCGGCTGCGCAGGCCGACGAAGCCGCCACCGACGTCCATCACGTCGAACTGCTCCCAGAAGCCGACCACGCCGCGGTTGGCGATCAGCGGGAGGCCGCCGCCGTTGGCCGCCGAGACGTACTGCCCGTTGGCCCCCGCCCGCAGCTCGATCGGCGGGATGCCGTTGTAGGTGGCGGTGTACGTGGTCGCCGAGGCCGGGGCGGTCAGCGTGTGGGTCTGCGCGCCGCCGTCCGACCAGGAGCCGTAGCCGTAGGTCATCGCGGCCGTCGTCTGCGGGCCCGGGGCGCTGATGGTGTTGGTCGAGCCGACGATCACCTTGCGGGTGAACGGCGTGACCCCGGCCGTCGAGCCGACCGCGAGCTGCAGCCCGGACGGCTTGGAGGCGAAGGACATGTCGACCGTCTTGGGCTGCAGGTCGACGGTGGAGACGCTGGTCAGGCCGCCGGAGTCGGTGGCCGTCAGGCGCAGCCGCAGGTAGGACGGGTACTCGTGGTCGGGCGCCGGGAACGAGCCGCTCGCCACGCCGTTGAAGGTCTGCAGGAAGTGCGTGTGGCACGCGTCGGGGGTCGTGCAGTGCTCCAGCAGCACCTCCCACTTCAGCGCCGAGGCCGGCAGGTTGCCCTGCTGCGGGTCGGTGGCGTGGCCGGAGAACGACACCGTGTCCCCGACGCCCCACTTGAAGGTGGCCGTCGGCGAGTCGATCGCGGCCGTCGGCGAGCCGTTGCCCGCGGTGATGGTGACCGAGGACGTGTCGCTGGCCCCGAGCGGGTCGGTGACCTTCAGCTGGGCCGAGTAGCCGCCGTCGCTCGTGTACGTATGGCTGGCCGTCACCCCGGTCGCGTCGAACGTGCCGTTGCCGTCGAAGTCCCACTGGTACGTGAGCTGGTTCTGGTCGGCCACGTCCTGGTCGGTCGAGGCGGACGCGTTGAAGGTCACCGCGAGCGGCGTGGTGCCGGAGGTCGGGGTGGCCGTGAACGAGGCGATCGGCGGGCGGTTGGTCGGGAAGTACCGGATCCGGCGGATGGTGCCGCCGACCATGTCCACGTAGTACAGGTCGTCGCCGGGGCCCATGGTGATGTAGGCCGGGGTCGACGCGCCGCCCGCGAACGTCTGGATCTGCGCCGGGTCGGGCAGGCCGTTGGCGCCCTTCATCATCGCCCAGATGCAGCCGCGCGAGTAGTCGGCGAAGAACAGGGCGCCGTTGTACGCCGACGGGTACGAGCCGCCGCCGGTCGGGTAGAACGCGAGGCCGGTGACCGACGAGCCGCCGGAGCCGCACGCCTCGCCGGGGACGACCTGGCTCATGTGGTTGTACGTGTAGTACGGCCCGGTCTGCCCGGACCCGGTGTACAGGCTCTGGCAGATCGGCAGCGCCGCGCCCTCGTAGCCCGGCTGCACGGCGTTGCCCTCGTAGCAGGGCCAGCCGAAGTTGGTGGCGGTGCCGGCCGGGTTGGTGATCCGGTTGATCTCCTCCCACGAGTTCCAGCCGACGTCGCCGGTCCAGATCTCGCCGGTGCCCGGGCGGGTGGTGAACCGGAACGGGTTGCGCAGGCCGTAGCCGACGATCTTGGCGCCGGCCGGGTTGGCCGGGTCGACGCGGACGATCGAGCCGGAGAACCGCAGCGGGTCACCGGTCGTGCGCAGGTCCTGGGAGCGCAGCGCGCCGCCCTCCATCGCCGGGTCGCCGCACGGGTTGGCCGGGGTGCCGAACTGGCCGTAGTCGGCGCCGCCGAAGCTGGCCCCGTCGCCGCCGGAGACGTAGAGCGCGCCGTCGGAGCCGAAGTGCAGGTCGCCGATGGAGTGGCTGGGGAACTGCTGGCACCAGTCGGTGATCAGCGGCTGCTCGGTGCCGGTCCAGGCGTTGCCGTTGGCGGTCAGCTTCGACAGCCGGCCGCTCATGACGCAGTTGCCGCCGGCGCCGCCGCCGGGGACCACGCAGTCGTCGCCGTAGGTCGGGGCGGCGCCGCCGATCGGGGCGTCGTAGGCGTACAGCACGTAGACCGAGGGGTCGGCCGGGAACGTCGGCGCGAGCGCGAGGCCCAGCATGCCGCGGTCCCAGTAGTCGTGCACCTTGCTGGAGAGGTCGGCGAACACGGACGGGCTCGGGTCCGACAGGTTGTCGAAGACCTTGACCACGCCGTTCTTCTGCGCGACGAAGACGCGCCCGTCCGAGGCGAACTGCACGCTCGTGGGCTGCGTCAGGCCGCTGAACACGACCTGCTCCTGGAAACCGTTCGGCAGCGTCGCCGCATTCGCGGCGGAATGCCCGAAATTCAATGCAATTACTGCGCCCGCGAGGGCTACTGCACCGGTTGTCAAAAACGACAAACGCCGACGCAACGACATTTTTTGCACTCCCTGTTGATGGGCCCCGTCCCCAAAGTGGCGACAGCCTAACCCGGCCCGTCAACAGGCTTCATGGTGCGTAAGGGTGAGTTTTGCTCACCCTCAAGGTCAAAACGACCGTCTATCCCAGGTTTGCCCTGCTAGGCGGCCGTCTGCTGATACACGCGGATGTAGTCGACCTCCAGCTGGCGGGTCAGCGTCGGGTCGGTCAGCCCGACGTTCCAGGAGCGCTGCCACTCGTTGTCGACCATCATGTGCAGCAGCAGCTGCATCGGGCCGTTCTCGATCGCGGAGGCGTCGCTGAACCGGGCGCACTCGACGCCGTCGATGTACCAGGAGATGTGGTCGGGCTCCCAGTCCACGGCCAGGCGGACGTAGTCCTTCGAGTAGTCCTTGGCCGGGCACTTGCCGTTGCTCTTCTTGCCGTCGTTGACGTGGTACTCGTGCTGGCGCTCGCCCCAGTGGTAGGTCATGAACATCGAGGCCGGGTCGTTGCCCATGACCTCGAGGATGTCCAGCTCGGAGCGGTAGTTGTAGGACGGGTCGGCGGGCAGCATCCAGAACGCGGTGAAGAAGCCCTGGGTGCCCGGGAACTTCAGGCGCGACTCGACGTAGCCGTACGTGAACGAGTACAGGTACTTGTTGGTGCCCGAGTTCGGCCGCGCGGTGGAGACCAGGCCCGCCTTGTACGTGCACGAGCCGCCCTGGCAGGCGCTGCTCTTGTAGGCCGGGCTGAGCGGGGCGGCGATGAGCTTGGCGGTGCCGCCGGAGACCTGGACCTGGCTGGGCTGGTAGTGCTCGCGCCCGCCGTTGAAGGTCGAGGTGCAGTCGCCGCTGTTCCAGTCGAAGCACGGGGTGAGCTTGGACTTGTCCAGCGCGGTGCCGTTGAACTCCTCGCTGAAGCCGACCGTCCAGCGCTTGCCGGCCGCGGGCGTGATCGGCGGGGCGCCCGGGGCGTTGGCCGCGCCGCCGGCGGCCTTGGTGGTCGCGCCGGGCTTGCCCGAGGCGGACGCGGCGGCCGAGGCGGGGGCCGACGCCGAACCGGAGGCGCCCGCTTCGAGGAGGCCGGACGCGCCGGCCGGGTCGGCGTTGCCGATGCCCTCGGGGTCCGTGCCGGTGCCGGTGTCGGCGGCCGAGTCGCGGCTCATGAACGCGACCGCGCCGGCGCCCGCCCCGACGAGCAGGACGGCGGCCGCGGCGGCGACGACGATCCAGAGCCGGCGGCCGCCGGAGCGGCGCGCGGGGGCGCCGATATGGTGGATTTCGCCGGTTTCCGGGTGCTCGGATGCTGCCGGTTCGAAACGCATTCGCCCGCCCAATCGGTGCGTATTTCGCAGGTGTGAACATCTGCCGGACCAATGTGCAGCGGCCACCCTACCACCGGAAAACGAGCGGTCTTCAAAACGATCTGGGGCCCGCCATGAAGAATGGCGGGCCCCGGATCGGTGACGGATCTTTATGCGTGGCGGCCGGACTGGATGAACGGCATGCCGTGGTGATTGGTCTGGGCCAGCCGGCTGTTGAGGTTGCCGGCGTTGGCGATCTTGTCGTGGTACGCCTCGCGGCGGCGCGCGACGCAGCCCGTCGGCTTCTCGCTGGCCGAGACCAGGTCCGGGTCGAGGTGGGTGTTGAGCCCGTCGCGCAGCAGCATCAGCGCCTCGGCGCGCAGCTGCGAGACCCGCGACTCGGTGACCCCGAGCTCGTGCGCGATCTCCATCATGGGGCGCTCCTGGAAGAAGTACCCCTTGACGACCTTCCCCAGCCGCTCGGGCAGCGCCTCCACGGCGTTGTGCAGGTACCCGATGCGCTCCCGGTGCAGGATCAGGTCCTCGGGCCCCGCGGCCCGCTCCGGGACCATGTCCTCCGCACTGCCGGCCGCGAAGCCCTGCAGCGACAGCACGGCCGCGCGCTGCACGTCGTCGTCGATCGCCTGCAACTCGTCGACGCCCACCCCGAGCGCCTCCGCGAGCTCGTGGTTCGTCGGGGTGCGGCCGAGCGCCGCGGTGAGCTCCTGTTGCATCGCGTCGACCTGCCTGGCCCTGGCCCGCACGGACCGGCTCGCCCAGTCCAGCCCCCGCAGCTCGTCCAGGATCGCGCCCCGGATGCGCGTCGTGGCGAAGCTGCCGAACGGAATGCCGCGGCTCGGGTCGAACGCCTTCGCGGCGCCGGCCAGAGCCGCCATCCCGGCCGAGACCAGGTCCTCGCGGCTGACGTGGGCAGGCAGGCGGCCGAGCGTCTGGCGCACCAGATGCCCGACGAGCGGCAGGTGCTCGCGGATCAGATCCTCGAGCTCGCGGCCTTCCAACTGGACCTTGAGCGTGGCACCCTCAAGGGTCGTTGTCATCGGTTCCCCCTCGTGTCCGGGTGGACCCCGTGCAGGCGGTCCACCTGCTGACACGAAGAACTTTCGACTACGAAGGGTGCTTACGCCGTCACTTTCGGTTGCATATCGGGTGCAGGACGGTGAGAGTCCTCAAGGCTCGGCGTGTCGCGTAGCGCGCCGAAGCGTTCGAACACCGGTACAGTCCCGAACCGATGAATCTTGTGCCTCCCGGGCCCCGCCTGCGCCGGGCCGCCCGCCAAGAGTTCGGCTGGGACACGCTCCGCCCCGGACAGCTGCCGCCGATGCGCGCCCTGCTCAAGAAGCGTGACGCTCTCGTCGTGTTACCCACCGGCGGCGGAAAATCCGCGATCTATCAGATTCCGGCGACCTTGATCGCCGGCCCGGCCATCGTCATCTCACCACTTCTCGCGCTCCAGCAGGACCAGATCGCCGGTCTCAACCGCCGCCGCGAGGGCCAGGCGGTGCGGATCAGCTCCGCCGAGACCCCCGCGCAGCAGCGCCGCGCGCTCGAGGCGCTGCAGGCCGGCACCGCCCGCTTCCTGTTCATCACGCCCGAGCAGCTCGGCAACCCGGACCGCCTCGCCGAGGTCCGCGCGCTGCGGCCCGGGATGGTGGCCGTCGACGAGGCGCACTGCGTGTCGGCCTGGGGCTACGACTTCCGCCCCGACTACCTGCAGCTCGGGCACCTGATCCGGGAGCTCGGCCGGCCGCCCGTCGTCGCGCTCACCGCGACCGCCTCGCCGCCGGTGCGGGCCGACATCATCGCCGCGCTCGGCCTGCGCGACCCGTTCACCCTGGTGGCCGGGCTCGACCGGGCCAACCTCGAACTCGGCGCGGTGCACTGCACCAGCGACGAGCAGCGCTGGCAGCGCCTGCTGGCCCAGGTGCAACAAGAGCAGAACCCCGGCATCGTGTACGCCCCGACGCGCGCCATCGCCGAGCAGTACGCGCAGCGGCTCGACGAGCGCGGCATCCCCGCCGTCGCCTTCCACGCCGGACTGTCCGCGGGCGAGCGCAACCGGCGCTACGAGGACTTCATGGCGGACAAGATCCCGGTCATGGTCGCCACCAGCGCGTTCGGCATGGGCGTGGACAAGCCCAACATCCGCTGGGTACACCATGTGGCCCTGCCGGACTCGCCCGACAGCTATCTGCAGGAGATCGGGCGCGCCGGACGCGACGGCGCCAAGTCCCGCACGATCCTGTTCTTCCGCCCGGAGGACGTCGCCCTGCAGCGGTTCTTCGCCACCGGCGCGCCGGACGGCAAGGAGCTGACCCAGCTCGCCGCCGCGCTGCGCGAGGGCCCGACGACCCGGACCGGCCTCGCCACCCGCAGCGGGCTGCCGGCCCGCCGGATCACGTCCCTGCTGAGCCTGCTGGAGCAGGTCGGGGCGGTCGAGGTCGGGGCCGGCAACAAGCTCACCGCGCCCCGCTACGCCCCCGCGCCGGCCGAGGCGGCGCGGCTCGCGCTGGCCCAGTTCGAGCGGCACCAGACGCTGCGCAAGTCGCGGATCGACATGATGCGCCAGTACGCCGAGAGCGCCAACTGCCGCGGCCGGTCCCTGCTGGCGTACTTCGGCGAGCAGGCCGACGGGCCGTGCGGGCACTGCGACAACTGCGCGAACGGCACCGTCGTCGTCGACCCCGTCGTGCCGCGGCTGCGCTGGTACCAGAAGCTGTTCCGCAGGGCCTCCGCGCCGATGGCCGCACCCGAGGTCGCGGTGCCCCGGCAGGCCGACCACGAGCGGCCGTTCCCCGTCTCCAGCGAGGTGCGGCACACCACGTGGGGCACGGGCACGGTGATGGCCTACGAGCAGGACCGCGTCGTGGTGCTGTTCGAGGAGGTCGGGTACAAGACGCTGAGCGTGCCGATCGTGCGCAGGTCGAACCTTCTGGAACCCGTCGGATAGCGCTCACCGAGTAGTTAGGGTCGTCGCATGGCTGAGATTCCCGCCGATCTGAACGCCGCCAACGCCGCGCTCATCGAGCAGTTCCGCGCCGCCGGGCGCAAGCTCGACGGCCGGCCGCTGCTGCTGCTCACCACCACCGGGCGGCGCAGCGGCAAGCAGTACACCAACCCGATGATGTTCGTCCGGCTCGACGACCGGCTGCTCGTGGTCGCCTCGGCGGCCGGGGCCGAGCACGACCCGGACTGGTACCGCAACCTCGCCGCCGACCCGGACGTCACGGTGGAGGTCGACGGGGAGCAGTACCCGGCCGCGGCCCGCCCGGCCGAGGGGGCGGACCGCGACGCGCTGTTCGAGCGGATCGCCGGGCAGTACCCGTTCTTCAACGACCACCAGGCCGGCATCGAGCGCCGCATCCCGGTGGTGGAGCTGATCAGACGGGACTGACGACCCGCTCGGGCTCGACGAAGTCCCGGCTCGTGCCGTCCTGCTCCGGGTTCCACCACGCGTCGGTCAGGTACTCCTCGGGGACGTCGTCCTCCCACGGGTCCAGGCCGAGGCGCTCGATCGCGTCGAACCAGGCGTCCCGCCGCGACTCGGGCAGGCGGGCGCCGCACCACGGGCAGAAGCCGATCACGACCATCGAGGAGCCGCCGTCGCGGACGGGCAGGCCGTACTCGTCGAACTTCGGCATGTAGACGACCACGACGTCCGGGTCGTCCCACGGGTCCTCGGTGCGGTCCTCGGCGTCCAGTTGCGCGCGCATCCCGTCGCAGCAGTGTCGTAGCACCGCAGGAGTATGCACGCTTCCCGTCGTTGGGACGAAAACTGGCTGATCAGCTGTCATGTGGGGGATAGTTCCGCCGCTCGTACGGGTCTAGCTTCGAATCCCAGCACCACTTGACCATGAGCAAACGCAACGCGGCTCGCCGCGGCCCTCGAAGGGAACCATCATGAGCGACTACGAGACCGGCGACACCGGCGACACCGGCGCGGACTACGGCCACTACTCGGCCGGCCAGGAGAGCACCGAGCTCGACCAGCTGCACCAGGCCCAGGGCTCCGAGCAGGACGCGCAGTCCCAGTTCGGCGTGTACGAGAACGACCACCACGCCCAGGAGTCGACGGACTTCTCGACCGGCCAGCACGTCGAGTACGACCAGCCGGCCGCCGTGCACTTCGAGTCCGACAACTACACGAACTACAGCCACGACGCGTCCGAGGACGACCACGTCTTCGCCGCCGAGGGCAGCGAGTCCTCGCACTCCGCCGAGTTCTCCGAGCTCGACGCGCTCGAGCAGCGCTTCGACGCCGCCTTCGCCGAGGGGACCCAGTTCCACCAGGACGGGATCCCCGGCGGCGGCGCCGCCGAGCTCGGCCCGGCCGACAAGTAACGCTCTTGCTTGGCAAAACGAACGGCCGGTCGGTGCCCTAGGGCGCCGGCCGGCCGTTCGCTTCGAGCAGGACCTCGGCCGCCGCGGTGCGCACGTTGAGCACGGACCGGCCGTCGCGGTGGGTGCGGACCAGGCCCGCCGCCCGCAGGACGGCCAGGTGCTGGGACACGCCGCCGGGCGTGATCCCGATCCGCCCGGCCAGCTCCGAGGTCGAGGACGGGACGGCGAGCTCGGTCAGCAGCCGCGCCCGGGCCCGCCCCACGAGCGCCCCCAGCGCGTCCGCGCCCGCGTCCGGCGGCGACTCCCACAGCGCGCCGATGCCGCGCGGCGGATAGGCCAGCTGGGCCTGCGCGCCGAACACGGTCAGCACCGACGGCCACACGAACACGGACGGGATGAGCACCAGGTCGCCGCCGTCCGGCACGTCCGCGGCCGTGCACCAGCGCTGCAGCACCGACAGGGTGCCGCCGGCGAACGAGACGTTCGCGTGCAGGTCGTTGAGCAGGCCGCCCACCCCGTCGGCGGCGAGGGTCCGGGCCCGCGCGTACACCTCGGCCTCCAGCAGCGCGCGGATGCGGGGCCAGTCCGGGGCGAGGGCGGCGTCGAAGTACGACCGCAGCTCCTTCGCCAAGGCCGCCGGGTCGGGCGGATCTCCGGCGCCGGTCTGGGCCGCGACCACCTCCGGCGGCGTGGCGGCCAGCACCGCGAGCTCGTCGTCGAGGTCCGGGAACGGGCCCGGCGGGGTCGGGGTGAGGAAGTCGGGGATGTACCCGGGCGCCGGCGCCACCAGCAGCGGCACGCCCAGCCCGCGGACCCGGCGCACCCACGGCAGGTGGACCGCGTGCCCGCCCGGATCCCGCAGGACGCGCAGGCTGGCGATCGTCTCCCAGAGCGGCGAGACGGCGAAACGGATCCGCGCGATCGCGGACGCGGACAGGCCGATCGACACCATGGAGTACCAATGTAGCGGCACCTAAAACGTTGGGGCGGGTGCGCGCGGCGGCGGAAGAATGGCCCGCATGACCAACCGCGCCGCTCACTTCCGGTCCCTGCACACCGCCGCCGCCCCGCTGGTGCTCGCCAACGCCTGGGACCCCGCCTCCGCCCGCATCGTCGCCGCGTCCGGCGCGCCGGCCATCGCGACCACCTCGGCCGGCGTGGCCTGGACGCTGGGCGCCCCCGACGGCGACGTCCTCGCCCGCGACCGCGCCCTGGAGCACCTGGCCCGCATCGTGCGCGCGGTCCCTGAGGCGCTGCCCGTCACCGCCGACATCGAGTCCGGCTTCGGCGACACCCCGGCCGGCGTGGCCGAGACGATCCGCGGCGTGCTCGCGGCCGGCGCCGTCGGGATCAACCTGGAGGACACCGCCCGCGACGGCGCCGCGGCGACCCTGCGCGACGTCGCCGGCCAGCAGGCCCGGATCGCGGCCGCCCGCGCCGCGGCCGACGACGCCGGCGTCGAGCTGTACATCAACGCGCGCGTCGACACGTATTTCCGCGGCCGCCCCGAGGAGACCCTCGCCCGCGCGGAGGCGTACCTGGCGGCCGGCGCGAGCGGGATCTTCGTGCCCGGGGTCGCGGACGCCGACACGATCGGCACCCTGGCCAAGGCGATCCCGGCGCCGCTGAACGTGCTCGCGCAGGACGGGACGCCGCCGGTGGCCGAGCTGGCCGCGCTCGGCGTGGCCCGGGTCAGCCTCGGCTCGTGGATCGCCGAGGCCGCCTACGCCCTGGCCCGGCGGGCCGCCGAGGAGGTCTACTCGGCCGGCACCTACACCTCGCTGGCCGGCTCGTACGACTTCGGGGAGCTCAACTCCCTGATGGCGTGAGATCCGTCGAGCGGCTCAGGTTCTCCCAGCTCGCCAGGTCGGCCGCCAGCCACTCGTGGTGGGCGCGGATCGCGTCCACCGCGTCCGCGCCCAGGGCCAGCCGCAGCGGGGCGTCGGACGCGTCGAGCAGCGCCAGGATCGCCTGGGCCGCGCGGTCCGGGTCGCCGGGCTGGCCGCCGTCCATCGCCTCCACCGCGGCCCGGGTCGCCGCCGTCGTCTCCGCGTACGCGGGCAGCCGCGGCGAGCGGTGCAGGCTCGCGCCGCCGAAGGAGGTGCGGAAGGCGCCCGGCTCGACGATGTGCACGCGGATGCCGAGGGGGCCCGCCTCGGCGTACAACGCCTCCGAAACGGCCTCGAGGGCGAACTTGGCCGCGCAGTAGGCGCCGAAACCGGGCATGGTCAGCTGCCCGCCCATCGACGAGATCTGCACGATCGCGCCCGAGCCGCGGGCGCGCATGTGGGGCAGGACGGCCTGGGTCACGGCGACCGCGCCGAAGAACATCACGTCCATGATCGAGCGCAGGTGCCCTGGCTCGATCTCCTCGACGGCCCCGACCGAGCCGTGCCCCGCGTTGTTCACCAGGACGTCGATCGAGCCGAGGCGCTCGGCGGTCAGCGCCACGGCCGCCGCGACCGAGGCCGGGTCGGTGACGTCGAGGCGGGTCCGGTCCGGGAACCCGGTCAGCGTCGCGGGGTCGCGGCCCGTCGCCATGACGCGGTCGCCCGCGTCCAGGGCGGCCCGCGCGATCGCGGCGCCGAAGCCGGACGAGCAGCCGGTGATCAGCCAGTTTCGCATGCCTCCAGCCTCGGCCCGGGCGGTGCGCGGCGGCCAACACACGCTCCCGGGAGCGGTTACAGTCAGAGCCTGTGACCCTTCCCGAGCTGCGGCAGCTGCGGTACTTCGCCGCCGTCGCCGAGCACCTGAGCTTCACGACCGCGGCGCGGGAGCTGCACCTCGCCCAGCAGTCGCTCTCGCAGCAGATCGCGGCACTCGAGCGGACCGTCGGCGCCCGGCTGTTCGACCGCGACACCCGCGGCACCCGGCTGACCGAGCCCGGGCGGCTGTTCCTGGCCGAGGCGCGGGCCGTCCTCGCCGCCGCCGGGCGCGCGGTCGCCGTCGCCCGCCGCGCCGAGTCCGGCGAGCTCGGCCGGGTGCGGCTCGGGTTCCTCGCCTCCGTCGCGAACTACATGCTGCCCCTCGTCGTCCGGGCCGGGCGCGAGCACCTGCCGGACGTCGAGCTCACCACGGCCGACCTGGCGATCGAGCCGCTCGTCGGCGGGTTGCGCGACGGGACCATCGACCTGGCGTTCACGCGGCCGCCGCTGGTCGCGGACCTGAGCACCCGGACCCTCGCGCGGGAGCCGGTCTGCGCGGTCCTCCCGGCGCGGCACCGGCTGGCCGGGGCGGCCGCGATCGCGCTCGCCGACCTGGCGGACGAGCCGTGGGTGCTCACGCCGCGGGCGTCGTGGCCGCCGTGGCACGAGAAGTACGACCGGGACTTCGCGGCGGCCGGGTTCGCGCCGGCGGTGGTGCACAGGGCGGCCACGGTACCGAACCTGCTCGGTCTCGTCGCCGCCGGTGTCGGGGTCACGAGGCTGGCCGCGTCGGCTCGGACGCTGCGGGACACGGGCGTGGTGTTCGTGCCGATCGCGGGCGACACGGCCGAGACCGTGGCCGCCTGGCGCACCCTCTCCCCCGCCGCCGAGCGGCTGCTGGAGCTGCTCACGGACCTCGCGGCGCGGACGGATCTCACGCGGGCCGGCTAGCGGCCGCCTTCCGGGCGCGTTTTCGGCGTACATCGCGAGGTCCGCGCTCCGCAGCAGCGCCCGCGCCTGGGTCGGCTCGGGGCCCGACACCGCCACGCCGACGCTGCAGCCGACCCGCACGGTGTGCCCGGCCACGTGCATGTCCCGCTCGATCGCGGCGACCAGCCGGGCCGCGACCGCCTCGGCCACGTCGGTGCCGCCGACGCGGGTCAGGATCACGCCGAACTCGTCGCCGCCGAGCCGCCCGACGATGTCCGAGGCCATGGTCGAGCGCCGGATCAGCCGGGCCACCAGGGCCAGCAGCTCGTCCCCGGCCTCGTGCCCGAGCGAGTCGTTGACCTGCTTGAAGCCGTCCAGGTCGACGAAGAGCAGCGCGATGCGCGCGGGCGCGGCCAGCGCCGCCTCCAGCTCCAGCATGAACGTCTGGGCGTTGACCAGGCCGGTGAGGGCGTCGTGGGTGGCCGCGTACGCGACCTCGTCCTGGGCCGCCCGCCGCTCGGTCACGTCGCGGTAGTGCCCGACCACGCCCTGGATGGCCGGGTTGTCCAGCAGGTTGCGGGAGCTGACCTCGAACCAGCGCCACTGCCCGGTCGCGTCGCGGATGCGGAACTCGCCGCGCTCCTCGTTCGTCTCGTCGCCGGCCAGGACCCGCCCGAGCAGCTCCTGGGCGGCGGCGATGTCGTCGGGGTGGATGCGCTGCCACAGCTGCTGGCCGAGCAGCCGGTCGGGCTCGATGCCCAGGACGCGCTCGGCGGCGGGCGAGACGTACGTGAGGCCGGTGTCCGGCCCGGCGATCGCGATCAGGTCGCTGGAGTCCTGCACGAGCACCCGGAACCGCTCGTCGCGGGCGCGCACCGCGGCCTCGGCCCGCTCCCGCCGCGAGACCGCCCGGCCCAGGACCCGGCAGGTGGTGGCGGTGCCGATGGCGACCAGCGCGGCCACGCCGTGAATCTCGGGCGACGGGAGGTACGAGTAGAGGCCCACCGCCACGCAGAGCTGCCCGATCGCGAGGGAGGCGACGCTGCCCAGCGCGCCGGGGCGCCAGGCGCGCGAGCCGGACCACTCCAGGTGCATCGACAGGATGTGGAAGTGCGCGACGGCCAGCAGCGGGCCCCAGCCGAGGATGTACGCGAGTGCGGTGGTGAGCAGCATGTGCACGGTGATGCGCGCGGCGACCCGGTTGCGCAGGTCGTGGCCCGAGAGCCACAGCTGGACCTCGGGCTGCTGGTACACGGCCCCGGCGAGCAGCGGGATCGCCGGCACCCACACCGGGGCCGGTCCCGCCACCCCGAAGTGGTGCAGGACCGCGATCACCAGGAGCACGACGAGCGGCTCGATGCCGTTGCGGGCGTACCGCAGGAGCCTCACCCAGCCCACATCGGCAGCGAAACGGCCGGTTTTCGCCCTTCCGGCCGGTGTCGTTCGGGCTTTTCGCCGCGGGACAATCCCCGGGTGACGCTGCCCGTGCCGTACAGCGGCACTCCCGCCTACAACGGCCCCGACGTGCAGATCGGCGACGTGCGCGTCGACGGGGTGGCGATCTACACGCCGCTGGGCGTCTGGCCGGTGCGCGGGAGCCGCTGGATGGTCGTCTCCCAGCCGATCCCGATCACCACCACCGCGGGCTGGGGCGTCGGGCTGGCGGTGACCTGCGCGATCCTGGCCGTACTGCTGTCCCTGTTCACCTGCGGCCTGAGCTTCTTCCTGCTCTTCGGGCTGCTGTTCCTCACGGCGAAGACGCACTCGATGTCGGGGCCGCTGGTGGTGTCGATCCAGTCCGGGCCCTACCACTACCTCGCCCAGGAGCTGGTGTACTCCCCGGTGCACGCGGCCGAGGCGATCCAGCGGGTCAACTTCGCCCAGGCGCTGGCGACGATGTAAACGGCTCAGCCGGTACCGTATGCGTCGTAACCGGCCAGCAGATGCGCCCGCGTGCCGGTCAGGTGCGGCTCGATGTCGCTGACGCGGGTCAGCGCCAGCCCCTTCGGCTCCACCCCGGACGCGCGCAGCAGCAGGCCCGGCACCTCGTCGAGGATGGCCAGCCAGCCGCGGCCCCGGTCCTCCCCGAGCGGCTCGTCGGGCCAGCGGGAGAACTCGCGGGGCGCGCCGTCGACGGTGATCGCGACCCGCTCCCCGGCCGGACTGGAGGCGGCGTCCAGCGCGCGCTCCAGGGCCCGGCGGTCACCGGGGCGCTCCCCCGCGGCGGCCATGCGCAGGTCGATCAGCTGCGGCATCGGCGGCCCGGCGGTGGTGATCACCTCGATCCAGGGGCCGGCCGCGGCCTCGAAGTGCAGGCCCGCGTGCATCAGCCGGTCGTCTTCCCAGCCCCAGGCGCCCAGGCGGCAAGGACCCGGCCACCCGGCCGGGCCGTACAACGGCAGCGTGGTGACGCTGGCGCGGATTCGGTTCGCCTGCTGGTCGATCAGGGCCGTGAACTCGATCCGGTTGAGTCTCCCCCCGTATCGCATGCGTCCGATGGTGCCGCATTCGTCACCCGTTCTGGACACCTCAGATCCCTCGGCGCCACCCCCGCAACATGCAAATTGCGCACGCACCGCGAGCCCTTCGTACACGTACGGTGCGGGCCGCGCCGGTGTTCACATTGCGGACGCGGGTGTCCGATCTGCGGGACTCAGACGACCTCTTCGATCTTCGCGGTCGCCACGTCGAAGATGAAGCCGCGGACGTCCTCGCGGTTGGGGATCCACGGGCACTCCCGCACCGTGCGGATCGACGTGCGCATGGTGTCGTGCAGGTCGGTGAAGCCCGGCACGTCCCAGCTGGGCGTCCGGCCGGTCGCGGCCAGCTCGGCCCGGAACGCCGGGTCGTCGAAGCCCTCCATGCCGCATTCCGTGTGGTGGATGATCACCACTTCGCGGGTGCCGAGCTTGCGCTGGGAGATCGCGAGCGAGCGCAGGACCTCCTCGGTCGGCAGGCCGCCCGCGTTGCGGATCAGGTGGGCGTCGCCGATCTCCAGGCCCAGCGCGCCGAAGAGGTCCAGGCGCGAGTCCATGCACGCGATGACGGTCAGGCGCAGCTTCGGGCGCAGCGGCCGGGGACCCGGGAACGTCTCGGCGTACCGGGCGTTCGCGTGGATGAGATGGTCGATCGCGGACATGCTCCGAGTGAAGCAGATCCGTCACCCGAACGGCTGATGTGTTGGTCACACGAGGCCAAAGTCACCTGCCCGTTAAGGTTCTCGGGTGACTGACTGGGATGTGGCGATCGTCGGCGGCGGACCGGCGGGACTGTCGGCCGCGTACGAGGCGGCCCGCCGCGGTGCCCGCACGCTCGTCCTGGAGAAGGCGACGCACCCGCGGTACAAGACCTGCGGCGGCGGGCTGATCGGCCAGACAGTGGCGGCGGTGCGCGACCGCATCGCGATCCCGGCGGACGACCGCATCGAGCGCGCCGAGTTCACCCACGACGGGCGGGCCCCGTTCGCCCGCACCGCCAAGCCCGGCAGGACGCTGCTGGCGATGGTCCGCCGGCCCGAGTTCGACGACGCCCTGCGCCTGGCCGCCGAAAAGGCGGGCGCGACGGTACGGCAGGCCACCGCCGTCCGCCGCCTCGAGCAGGACGGCGACGGGGTCGCGATCCGCCTCGGCGACGGCGAGACGATCACGGCCACGTCGGCGATCGGCGCCGACGGCTCGTCCGGCATCACGGCGAAGCACGTCGGCGTGGAGTACGGCCAGGTCGACCTCGGCCTGGAGGTGGAGCTGCCGATCGACCGGGCCCGCCAGGAGCACTGGAAGGGCCGCCTGCTCATCGACTGGGGCCCGCTGCCCGGCTCCTACGCGTGGGTGTTCCCCAAGGGCGACCTGCTGACCGTCGGGGTGATCTCGGCGCGCGGGGACGGCGAGCGGACCAAGGCGTACCTGCGCGACTTCGTCCGGCGGCTCGGCCTCGACGGGATCGAGCCCGTGCACGACTCGGGGCATCTGACGCGGTGCCGTACCGAATCCTCGCCCCTGCGCAACGGCAGCGTCATCGTCGCCGGGGACGCCGCGGGGCTGCTGGAACCGTGGACGCGGGAGGGCATCAGCTTCGCCACCCGCTCCGGCGCGCTCGCGGGAGCGGCGGCGGCCGACGGGGAGCTCGCACGGTACGAGCGGGAGGTCGAAACCACGCTGGTGCCGACGATGCGGGCCGGCACCAAGCTGCTCGCCGCGTTCGCCCGCCGGCCGCGGCTGTTCCACACGATGCTGCGCACGCCGCCCGGCTGGCGGATGTTCGAGCGGTTCTGCCTCGGCGAGACGTCCTTCGAGGGCACGGTCGAACGTTTCCCTGTACGGCAGGCGCTGCGCCTGCTTGGCTGAGCCGCATGAGGTTTCGCACGACGCTGCAGCTGAACGGCAAGACCGCGACCGGCCTGACCGTGCCCGCCGAGATCGTCGAGGCGCTGGGCCAGGGCAAGAAGCCGAAGGTGGCGGTGACGATCAACGGGTACACGTACCGGTCGACGGTCGCCGTCTACGGCGGGGTGCCGATGCTGCCCGTCGCGGCCGAGGTGCGCGCCGGCGCCGGGATCGCGGCCGGCGAGGAGATCGACGTCGACATCGAGCTGGACACCGCCCCGCGCGTCGTCGAGGTCCCGGCCGACCTGGCCGCCGCCCTGGACGCGGAGCCGCAGGCGCGGGCGGCGTTCGACAAGCTGTCGTACAGCAACCAGCGCCAGCACACCCTCTCGGTCGAGGGCGCCAAGACCGAGGAAACTCGAAAGCGCCGCGTGGCCAAGGCGGTCGCCGCGCTACTTGACCAGAATCCCTAGCGCCGCCGCGAGGGCGGGCCCGAGCTCCATGAGCTGCCGCTCGTCCACGATCGCCCCGCGCAGCGAGTCCGCCCCGTCGGCCACGTCGAGCTCCCGCGCCCCGCGAAAGTCCACCTTCTTGCACTTCACCTGCGAGAACCGCGCGCTGCGCACCGCCGACCCGGGAAACGTCACGTTCGTCAGCGACGCCCCGGCACAGTCGAGCTCGTCGATCTCACAGTCCTCGAACACCACGTCGACCAAGGTCGCCCCCCGCAGGTTGAGCGTGTCGATCTTGCACCCGCGGAACGTGACCCGCCGCAGCCGCGAGCTGTAGGCCTGCACCCCGGCGAGCGAACTGTCGAGCACGGCCACGTCGAGCCACTCCCCGTCGACGACCCGCACCCCGACCCACCGGTTCCGGCTGAGCCACACGTCACTGAACCGCGCCCGCTCGAGCCCGACCTCGGCCATGGTCACCCCGGTGAGCGCGGCCTCGATGAACTTGGCACTGGTCGCCTCGCCCCCGGAGAACTCCACCGAGTCGAAGTGCACCTCGGTGTAGTTCCCGTCCGGCTCCAGCGCTTCCCCGTCGGGGTGCACCTGCAGAAACGCGGCGTACGGAAGCTCCGACAACGACTGCGCGACACCCATCGGCCCACCCTAACGGGCCAGCGCCGGGTTGCCGTTCCCGGTTACCCTGCGTCCCCGGAGGTGTACTCGTGGCTCCTCGCTCGTCTCCCCGCACGCGCGGCTGGGCGCTGCTCGTGGTCTCGGCCCTGTCCGTCGCGGCGGCCGGCCTCGCCGCGGCCCGGTGGCCGGACCAGCCGCTGGTGGTGGCCCTCGCCGCCGTGGGGACCGCCGTCCTCGGCGTCGCCGCGGCGCGGGGCGAGGAGCTGCTGGCCCGCCACCGCGAACTGCGGTCGGCACTGCCCGACGGTCTGCTCGTCACCGGCCCGGGCGGCCGCCCACCGCTGGTCCGCGACGTCGACGACCCCCTTGCCGTACGCGTCCACCCCGCCGAGGCCGCAGACGGACTTCTTGATCGGGTGCCGCCCTACATCGCCCGTGACGCCGACGACCGGCTCCGCGCCGCGCTCGACCGCGGCGGCCTGGTGCTGCTCGTCGGCGACTCCACGGCGGGCAAGACCCGCGCGGCGTACGAGGCGGTCCGCGCCCGGTTCCCCCGGCACGCGTTCGTCGCCCCCGCTGACCGCGAGGCCCTGGCCCGCATCATGCCGCTCGTCGCCGAACTCCGCCGGGCCGTCGTCTGGCTCGACGACCTGGAGCGCTTCCTCGGCGTCGGTGGCCTGACCCCCGCCGCGGTCCGCCGGATGCGCGGCCCCGGCGACCGGGACGTGCGGCTGGTGGCCACGCTGCGCAGCGCCGAGTACGACCGCCTCGCCTCCCCCGCCGACCCGTCCGACGCGGCCCGCGGCACCTGGCGCGACGCCCGTGACGTGCTCGGCCAGGCCACCGTCGTGGAGCTGCCCCGCCGGTGGAGCGCCGCCGAACTGGCCCGCGCCCGGACGCGCGGCGACGACCCCCGCATCCGCGCCGCCCTGCGCAACGCCGGCGACTTCGGCGTGGCCGAACTGCTGGCCGCCGGCCCCGACCTGGTGCGGGCGTGGCGGGCCGGTTGGAGTCCGGGCGCGCACCCGCGCGGCGCCGCCCTCGTCGCCGCGGCCGTCGACTGCCGCCGCGCCGGGGTGCACGACCCGCAGCCGGTCGCGTTCCTGGCCGACCTGGCCGAGGAGCGCCTGCGCCGCCGCGGCGGCGCGCTGTTGCGCCCGGAACCCCTCGACGAGGCGGTCCGCTGGGCCACGGCGCCCGCGCACGGCGCGAGCAGCCTGCTGCTGCCGACCGCCGACCCGGACCGCGTGCTCGCCTTCGACTACCTGATCGACGTCGACGGCCAAGACCGCGTGCCTCCGGCGACGTGGACGGCCCTGATCGACCGCGCCGCCCCCGCGCAGGCGTTCGACATCGGCGTCGCCGCCGCGCAGCGCTTCGTCAACGACGCCGCGGTGGCCGCGTTCCGCCGCGCGGCGAGCGGCGGGGTCGCCGACGCGGACGTGGCCGCCGCCTTCCACGCCCGCATGCTCGTCGGCGACCGCACGGCCCTCGACGACCTGGAGAGCGTGTGGCGGGAGCGCGAGCGAGTCCTCGGCCCCGACGACCCGGCGACCCTGCGCGCCCGGGCCAAGCTGGCCGAGGCCTTCGCCGACGGCCACGACCGGGCCGTGGCGGCGCGGATGTACGAGACCCTGGTGCCGGACCTGCAACGGGTGCTGGGCCCGGACGACTCCGACACGCTCAACGCACGGCGGATGCATGGCTACGCGCTGGGCAAACTGGGCCGGGCCACGGCGAGCCTCGCGCTGCTGGAGCAGGTGCGCCGCGATCACGAGCGGGTCTACGGCCCGGACCACCACGACACGGTGCTGACCGACCACTACATCGGCTCGTTCCTGGCCGAGCAACGGCCGGTCGAGGCGCTGGCTCTGCTGGAGGAGGTCCGCGCCGCCTACGCCCGGCTGCTCGGCGCCGACAGCCAGCGGGTGCTGCAGGCTCGCACCCTGATCGCCCAGATCGCCGCGAGCGCCGGGGAGTTCGACCGGGCCGCCCGGCTCGCGCAGGGCCTCGCCGAAGACCGGGAGCGGACCCTCGGCCTGCACCATCCGCACACGCTCGCCTCCTGGCTCGACACCGCCGCGTGGGCGTTCAAAGCGGGCGAGCGCGACGCGGCGGAGGCGATCCTGCGGCGGATGGACACGGACGCGGCACCGGACGAGATCATGCACGCCGTCGTCGGCGGCAGCGAGCGGCTGTTCGAGCGGATCGAGATCAGCCGGCTGCACGCGCGGGCCGAGGCGTGCACCGCGGTGCTCGGGTCCGGGCACCCTCTGGCGGTCTACCTCACCGCGCGGGTCGAGGACCGCACGATCAGGCGCGGGGGAAACACCAGCTCCTGATGGCGGTGGCTGGTGGCCGTCTCGGAGAGCAGCAGCTCGGCGGCGACCCGCCCCAGTTCCCGGATCGGGCGCTGCACCGTGGTCAGGGCCGGCCGGACGTGCGCGGCCCACGGCAGGTCGTCGTAGCCGACCACCGAGAGGTCGTCCGGCACGCTCAGCCCGCGCGCCTGCATGGCCCGGATCACCGCCAGCGCCACCACGTCGTTGACGCACGCCACCGCGGTCGGCGGGTCGGCCATGGAGAGCAGGGCGCCGACCGCGGCATCCGTGCCCTCGGCGAAGCCGCCCGGCGCCAGGCGTACCTCGATCGGGTCGGCCGACAGGGCCCGGCGCAGCCCCTCGCGGCGCTCGCGGACCGGGTCGATGTCGGGGCCGTTGGTGATGAAGGCGACCCGCCGGTGCCCCAGCGCCGTCAGGTGCTCGCCCGCCAGGCGGCCGCCCAGGTCGTGGTCCACCGTCACCGCGCACAGGTCCAGCCCGTCCTGGCGGGCGTCCAGCAGCACCACGGGTGTACCGCGCGAGCTCACCGCCGCGAACCGCCCGCCGTCCTCGCCCGTTGGGGTCACGATGACGCCGCGCGGGGACTGTTCCTCGAGCAGGTGGAGGGCGCGCAGCTCCTTGTCCGGGCGCAGGTCGGTGCTGCACGCCAGCAGCATGCAGTCCTCGCCGTCCAGGTGGTCCTCGATGCCGCGGTTCAGTTCGGCGTAGAACGGGTTGCCCTGGTCCAGCGTCACCGAGCCGACCAGCCGGCTCGGCAGGCCGCGCAGTTGCCGGGCCGGGCCGCTGCGGACGAAGCCGATGGCGTCCATGGCTTCCTCGACGCGGCGGCGGGTGGGTTCGGCGACCACGCCCGGGTTGTTGAGCACGTTGGCGACGGTGCTGACGGACACCCCGGCGGCGGCCGCCACGTCGCGCATTCCCCGGCGCCGGTTGGCGGCATTGACCACGACCGGCACGATACAGCCGTCGATCAATACCGGCGGTCAGCGTCCGAAGTCGTGGATCCGGGTGGTGCGGGTCTGGCGTACCGTCCGCAGGTCCCGCGTGATCGCCGCCGCCATCATGACCAGCAGGACCGCCGCGAGCTGGGCCACCGCGCGCCAGTGGCCGAGCGGGATGACGGCGAGCACTCCCAGGGCGCCGATCAGGCGGTACGAGATGCCGGGTATCCCCATCAGCTGGAGGAACCAGGCGTGGCCGAGCAGGAACACGGCCACGCCGGCGCTGAGCACCACGGCGCTCGGCCAGGGCAGCGGCTCGGTCGCGTGGCCGACGGAGAGCTCGACGCCGACCGCGGTGCCGACGATCCCGGCCAGCAGCAGGACGTGGGCGTAGCCGTACGCGAACACCCCCAGCCGGGCCTTGCGCGCCGGGTCGGCCTCGGCGTGCAGGGCGTGCTCGGCGCGCGCCTCGTCGCCGGAGAAGTACGTCCAGTACAGGTAGTACGCGATCGCCAGCCCCAGCACCGCGACGGCGAGGGTGCCGGCGTCGAGGTGCGCGTCGCGGAAGGCCAGGCCGATCGCGACCACCGACTCGCCGATCGCGACGATGATCACGAGGCCGTGGCGCTCGGCGAAGTGGCCCGCGTTGATCGTCCAGGAGCCCATCCGCTGCAGGTACGGCGCGGCCACGATGACGGCGAGCGCGGCCGCCCACAGGCCGGTGCGCCAGCCGCCGTGCAGGAAGCCGCCGGTGAGGACGAGGGCGGCGCACAGGCCGTTGATCGGGGCCAGGTTGGCGATCGCGCGGCCGATCGAACCGTTGTCGTCGGCGTGCAGGAACAGCGTGCTGTGCACCACGATGACGATCGCGTAGCCGACGCCGAAGGCCCAGCCGTCCTCGTGGAACGCCTCGGGGACGGCCAGCGAGATGATCAGGAAGCCGACCATGCCGGCCAGCAGCAGGGTGCGGCGGGTCGTGCTGCTCGGGGCGACGGCGTTGGTGAGCCAGTTGTAGCCCGCGTACATCCACCAGATCAGCCCCAGCATGAGCAGGACCTGGCCGGTGTGCGCCCAGTCGACGTGGTGCACGAGCACCGACGCCAGCTGGGTCACGGTGAACACGAAGACGAGATCGAAGAACAGCTCGATCGTGGACACCCGCGGCGCGCGCGTATCGGCAGCAGTCACGGCGACACGATAGCGCTCAGGCAGTACCGACAAACTTTTTTGTCTTGACAAGAGAAGTTGTCCGAGCCTAGGGTTGGGCCATGTTCGACGTCAGCGTCATCGAGGAGCCGGCGGCCGCCGAGGTCGCGCTCGACCCGGTCCGGGCCCGGCTGCTGGCCCTGCTGGCCGAGCCGCACTCGGCCACGAGCCTGGCCGCGCTCGTCGGCCTGCCCCGGCAGAAGGTCAACTACCACCTCAAGGCCCTGGAGGCGCACGGCCTCGTGGAGCTGGTCGAGGAGCGGCGCAAGGGCAACATGACCGAGCGGGTGCTGCGGGCGGCCGCGGCCTCGTTCGTCATCTCGCCGATCGCGCTCTCCGCGGTCCAGCCCGATCCGGCCCGCTCCCCCGACCGGCTCTCCGCGCGCTGGCTGCTCGCCCTCGCGGCGCGGCTGGTCCGGGAGACCGGGCAGCTCATCACCGGCGCCGAGAAGGCCGGCAAGCCGGTGGCCACGTTCGCCCTCGACGGCACCGTCCGGTTCGCCTCCGCGGCCGACCGGGCCGCGTTCGCCCAGGAGCTCACGGCGGCCGTGACCGCGCTCGTGAGCCGCTACCACGACGAGGCCGCGCCCGGCGGCCGCGAGCACCGGGTCATCGTCGCCATCCACCCCGTCGCAGAGAAGGAGTCCTGAGATGTCCGAGACCCACGAGTTCGAGCTGACCCACGACATCGACCTCCCGGCGAGCCCCGAGCAGGTCTGGCAGGCCATCGCCACCGGCCCCGGCATCGACTCCTGGTTCATGGGCCGCAACGAGGTCGAGCCGCGCACCGGCGGGCAGACCCGGATGGCGATGCCCGGCTTCGACGCCACGGCGACCGTGACCGCCTACGAGCCGGGGCGGCACTTCGCCTACCGCAGCGAGGCCGGCGAGGACGGCACGTTCATGGCGTTCGAGTACCTCATCGAGGGCCGCGACGGCGGCAGCACCGCCCTGCGCATGGTGCACAGCGGCATCCTCGGCGGGAACTGGGAGGAGGAGTACGACGCGCTGAAGAAGGGCAACCCGCTGTACCTGCGCTCGCTCGCCGAGTACCTGCGGCACTTCCCGGGCCGCACCGCCGTGCCGGTCGCCGCGTTCGGCCCGCAGCAGCCCGACCAGGACACGGTCTGGGCCGGCGTCGCGCAGGCGCTGGGGCTGTCGAAGGACGTCCAGGAGGGCGACGCCGTCCGGCTCACGTTCGGCGGCCGCGAGGTCACCGGCGTGGTGGACATCGCACTCGAGCCCAGCTTCCTCGGGGTGCGCACCGGCGACGCCCTGCTGCGCTTCGTCGGCCGGGGCGGCTTCATCCTCACCGGCCACCACATCTTCGCCGAGGTGGACCGGGAAGAGGCCGAGGCCGCCTGGACGGCCTGGCTCGCCGAGGTGTTCGTCTAGAGAAGGCCCAGCGCCATCGCCGTCGTGACCGCGGCGGTCCGGTCGGCCACGCCCAGCTTGTTGAAGGTCCGCAGCAGGTGGGTCTTCACCGTCGCCTCGGCGATGTGCAGGGCGTGGCCGATCTCGGCGTTGGTCAGCCCCCGCCCGACCAGCGCCAGCACCTCCACCTCCCGCGCGGACAGGATCGGCGGCGCGGCCCGGCGCCGGGTCTCCCGGGCCAGCCGGTCGGCCACCGAGGGCGCCAGCACCGTCTCCCCGCCGGCCGCGGCCCGCACCGCCGCCGCGAGCTCGGCCCGGGTGGCGTCCTTGAGCAGGTACCCGCGGGCCCCGGCCTCGACCGCGCGCAGGATGTCCTCGTCGGTCTCGTACGTCGTCAGCACCACGATCCGCGTCTGCGGCCGCGCGGCCAGGATGCGCTCGGTCGCGCCGACCCCGTCCAGCCCCGGCATCCGCAGGTCCATCAGGATCACGTCGGGCCGGCGCGCGGCCGCGGCGACCACCGCCTCGTCGCCGGAGCCCGCCTCGCCCACCACGTCCAGGTCGGGCTCGGCCTGCAGCATCCCGCGCAGCCCGTCGCGGACCACCGGATGGTCGTCGACCAGCAGGACCGTGATCACGCCGCACCGACCGGCAGGGTCACGGTCACCGTCGTGCCGGCCCCGGGCGCGCTCGCCACGGTGCAGCTCCCGCCGATCTGCTCCGCCCGCGCCCGCATGCCGGCCAGCCCGAAGCCCGCGGTGGCGGCGCCGGGCGTGAACCCCGCGCCGTCGTCGGTGACGGTCAGCTCCACCGCCGCACCTGCAGCGCGCAGGACGACCTCCACAGTGGACGCCCCGGCGTGCCGGCGGGCGTTCGACAGCGCCTCCTGCGCCGCCCTCAGAAGAACGACCTGCAGCGCCGTCGGTACCGCCTCAGCTCCGTCGGCAACGTGCAACGCCGTGCCCAGCCCGGTCTCGGCGGCCAGCCGGTCGAGCTGCCGGCGCAGCGCCGCGCCCAGGCCGGTCGCCTGCAGGTCGGCCGGGGCCAGCGCGGCGACCAGGGCCCGGGCCTCGGCCAGGTTGTCGCGGGCGGTGCGCACCACCAGGTCCAGCCGGCGGGCGGCGGCGGGCGGGTCGGCGTCCAGCTCCGACTCGGCCGCCTGGGTCAGCGCGATGATGCTGGTGAAGCCCTGGGCGAGGGTGTCGTGGATCTCGGCGGCCAGCCGGGACCGCTCGGTCGCGACGCCCGCCTCGTGGGAGAGCCGGGCGACCTCGGCCCGGCTCGCGGTCAGCTCGGCGATCATCGCGGCGCGCTCCTGGTTCTGGTCGGTGAGGCGGGCGACGTACGTGCCGATCAGCGCGGCGAAGGCCAGGCCCAGCGCGGTCAGCGGGAGCAGCCCGTGCACCTTGGCCGTGGTCCCGTCGCGCAGCAGGGCGATCGGGACCGGCAGCAGGTCGAGCGCGGCCACCACGGCGAGGGCCGGGCGCAGCGGCAGCGCCTGGAACACCATCGGGCCCCAGGCGAACAGCGCGAACGCCGCGGTGTGGTCGATCCAGACGGCGGCCAGCTGCACGGCGCCCAGCACCGCCACGAACAGCCACGGGCGGCGGGCCGTCGCGAGGTACCAGAGCAGGCCCAGCACCAGCAGCACCGACGAGACGACCGCCCGGCCCAGTCCCGGGCCGCCGTGGTCGAGCAGCAGGAACGCCACGACCGCGGCGACCACGACGGCGTAGAAGGCGTCCCAGGGCAGCCGGCTCAGCGGCGGTCGGTCCAGCGGAACGTCGCCAGGCTCAGCGCCAGCCCGATCACGCACCAGGCCCCCAGTACCAGCGCGGTCCTCCCAGGCTCCCATGCTCCGGCCACCTCCTCTGCGGCGAGCGCGTCGGGCAGGAACACGGAGCGGAATCCCTGGCCCATCCACTTGACGGGGAACAGCGCCGAGACGTTGACCATGGCGCTCGGCAGTGCGGCGATGTGGACGAAGATCCCGGAGGTGAACTGCAGGACGATGACCGGCACGTTGAGCACGGCGCCCGCGCTGCGGGCGGAGGGGGCCGGCGTGCTCGCCGCGATGCCCAGGAGGGTACAGGCGACCACCGACAGCACCACCAGCCAGCCGAACGTGAACCAGCGCCCGGCGTCGTGCGGCAGCGGCAGGTCGAACAGCGCGACGGCGACCGCGAGCAGCAGCGCCACCTCGAACAGCGTCGCGAAGAACACCAGCAGGATCTTGCCCAGGAAGTACGCCCCGGCGGTGGCGGGCGTGCCGCGCAGGCGCAGCAGGGTGCCGTCCTCCCGGTCGATCGCGATGCCGACGCCGACGCTGATGAACGCCGTGGACAGGATGCCGTAGGCGATCATGCCGGCCGCGAGCACCTGCGAGTGGGTGGTGGCCTCCCCCGGCGTCACCGGGGTGTCGAAGATGGTGCCGAGCAGGACCGTGAGCAGCGCCGGGAAGGCGAACGTGAAGATCACCGCCTCCCGGCTGCGCAGCGTCTGCAGGATCTCGATGCGGCCCCGGGAGGTGCCCACCCGCAGCGTCGACGGCATGGTCATCGGTCCGCTCCGATCAGCGACAGGTAGACGTCCTCGAGGGTGGGGCGGGTGACGCGCAGGTCGGTGAAGCCGGCGCCGAGGCCGGCCACGACCGCGTCGGGCTCGCCGGTGCGCACCTCGTGCCGGCCGTCCGCGTCGCGCCAGCTGACCACGGCCTGGGCCCGGTCGCGGCCGCCGACGGTCGCCGGGGTGCCGGCCGCGACGATCCGCCCGCCGGCCAGTACGGCCAGCCGCCCGGCCAGGGCCTCGGCCTCGTCGAGGTAGTGGGTGGTGAGCAGGATCGTGGTGCCGTCCGCGGCCAGGGACCGGATCAGGTCCCAGAACCGCCGGCGGGCCTCGGGGTCGAAGCCGGTCGTCGGCTCGTCGAGGAAGACCAGCTCGGGCCGGCCGACGATGCCCAGCGCGACGTCGAGGCGGCGGCGCTGCCCGCCGGACAGCGAGCGCACCCGCGCCCCGGCCTTCTCCGTGAGGCCGACGGCGGCGATGACCTCGTCCGGGTCGCGGCGGCTCGGGTAGTACCCGCCGTAGTGCCGCACGGACTCGCGCACGGTGAGCTCGGCGGCGTCGGCCGCGGTCTGCAGCACCACCCCGATCCGGGCCCGCCAGCGCCGCCCGGCCGCGCCCGGGTCCTCGCCGAGCACGCGGACCTCCCCGCCGTCGCGGCGGCGGTGCCCCTCCAGGATCTCCACGGTCGTGGTCTTGCCGGCCCCGTTCGGGCCCAGCAGGGCGAACACCTCGCCCGGTTCGACATCCAGGTCGATGCCGTCGACGGCCGGGTGGGCCCCGTACCGCTTGCGCAGCCCGCGCACTTCGATCGGTCGCATGCATCGATGCTCGCGAGAATCAGGAGGCCCCGGGTCCACCGGACGACGGACACGCGCCGCCCTCGATCAGGAACCGGGCCAGCGGCAGCGTCGCCGCGCCGAGCGCCACCGCGTCCAGGCCGAGCCGGCCCAGCTCGATCGCGGCCTGCTCGTAGGGCTGGCGCAGGGCGTGCCGGCGGGCCGCCTCGCGGATGCGCGGCAGCAGTCCGGACAGCGCGACCGCGGCCCACCCGCCGAGCACCACGACCTCGGGGTTGAACAGGTTGATCAGGTTGGCCACGCCCGCGCCGAGGTAGCCGGCGGTCTCGTCGAGGACCGCGCGGGCCGTCGCCTCGCCGCCGGCGGCCAGCCCGACCAGGGCCGTGAGCCGGGACTCCTCGTCCTGCCCGGGTGCCGGCCGCCCGGCCTGCTCGCGGTAGCGCTCCAGGACCGCCTCGGCCCCGGCGTACGCCTCCAGGCAGCCGCGCGAGCCGCAGCGGCAGGGGCGGCCGCCGTACACGAGCGTGGTGTGGCCCCACTCCCCGGCGCTGCTGGACGCGCCGCGATAGCTCACCCCGTTGGTCACCACGGCGGCGCCGACCCCGGAGCCGAGCAGCGCGAACACGGCGTGCCGGCGCCCGCGTCCGGCGCCGAACCACATCTCGGCCTGGCCCAGCGTCTTGGCCCCGTTGTCGAGGTGCAGCGGCAGGCCGGTGCCGGCCCGCAGCATCGCCTCCAGCGGTACCGCCTCCCAGCCCAGCGTCTGCGCGTGCACGAGGGCGCCCTCGGGCCGCTGCTGGACGATCCCGGAGACGCCGACCCCGACGCCCAGCGGCGCCCGATTCCCGGTCACGCCGGCCAGACCGGCCAGGATGTGCTGGGCCACCGCCTCGGGCGGGGTGCCGCCGGGCTCGATCGGGTGGTCGGCGTCGGCGAGGCGGCGCATCGCGAGGTCGAACAGCTCGACGCGGACCCGGGTCTCGCCGACGTCGACCCCGGCGACCGTGCCGTAGTCCGGCGCCACCCGCAGCATCATGCTGGGCCGGCCGCCCTCGGACTCCAGCGCGCCCGCCTCGGCCACGATCCCGTCGTCGATCAGGTCGCTCACGACGTTGCTCACCGCGGGCTGGCTCAGCCCGGTGCGGCGGGACAGGTCCTGCCGGGTGAGCGGGCCCTCCAGGAACAGCCGGGTCAACAGCGCGGAACGGTTGCGCAGTCGTACCTCTCGATGGCTCGCGCGCTCGACCTGCACTCCGACCCCCGGTGGTCCTTGCCAGTTGCGCTCGCCACTCTAAGGGCCCGGCCTTGACTCGGCATGGCGGCGCCTTTTAAATGGCGACATAAATTAAGTATCGATATAAAGACCTTGGCAGGAGCACCCCCGCCGCCACCTCCCCTCCTGTCGAGAAGGGCGTCACCCATGTCGATCCGCCGTGCAGTTGCGGCCGCCACCGCCATCGTTGCCTTAGCCGGGTCGGCCGCGGGATGCGGCGGTGACAGCGCGGCCGACGCCAGGACGCTCGTCTACTGGGCCAGCAACCAGGGCCCCAGCCTGGACTTCGACCGGGCCACGCTGCAGCCCCAGCTCGACGAGTTCGAGCACGTGACCGGCATCCACGTGCAGCTCGAGGTGGTGCCGTGGTCGGACCTGCTCGACCGGCTGATGGCCGCCACCAAGGACGACGACGGGCCGGACGTGGTCAACATCGGCAACACCTGGTCCGCCTCGCTGCAGGCGACCGGGGCGTTCGTGCCGTTCGACGGGCAGACCCTGGACAAGGTCGGCGGCCGGGACCGGTTCGTGCCCAACGCGCTCGCCGCCGCGGGCGCCGCCGGCACCCCGCCGTCCGCGGTGCCGCTGTACTCGCTGTCCTACGCGCTGTACTACAACAAGCGCATGTTCGCCGAGGCGGGCATCGCGAACCCGCCGAAGACGTGGGACGAGCTCGTCGCCGACGGCAAGAAGCTCACCAAGCCGGCCAAGGGCCAGTGGGGGCTGGCGGTCGAGGGGGCCAACCCCGCCGAGAACGCGCACCACGCCTTCACGTTTTCGCAGCAGTACCGCGGGCAGTGGTTCGGTCCCGGAGGTGATGCCACGTTCGCCACCGAACCGAACGTGGCGGCGATCAAGCGCTACGTCGGGCTGATGGCGGACGAGCACATCGTCAACCCGGCGGACGCGGGGTACAGCAAGAACGAGTCCCGGGCCGACTTCGCCTCCCGCAAGGCGGCGATGCTGATGTGGCAGGCGGCCGGCCCGTCGCTGCAGCAGGCCGGGCTGAACGCCGACGAGTACGGGGTCGCGCCGATGCCGTACCTCGCCGACCCGTACACGGCCGGCGGCGTGCGGATCAACAGCATGGTCGCCGGCATCAACATGGCCGTCTACAAGCACACCCGCAATCGCACCGGGGCCCTGGAGTTCGTCGAGTTCATGACCAGCGACAAGGAGCAGATCATCCTGAACAAGGCGTACGGGTCGCTGCCGTCGGTGCGCTCGGCGTACTCCGACGCGGCGTTCCGCACGCCCGAGCAGGAGGTGCTGTTCCAGGTGCTCAACTCCACCGCGGCCCCGCTGCCGCAGGTGCCCGAGGAGAGCCAGTTCGAGACGCTCGTCGGCACGGCGATGGCGGAGCTGTTCGCCGACGCGGCGGCCGGGAGACCGGTGACCCCCGAGTCCATCAGGGCCAAGCTCAGCGCGGCCGAAGGCAAGCTGTAGACCTAGAGGAGAACGAGTCCCGTGCTGGATCTCTCCGCACTACCCCCCGGCTTCATCTGGGGCTCCGCCACCGCGGCGTACCAGATCGAGGGCGCCGTCGCCGAGGACGGCCGCAAGCCGTCCATCTGGGACACCTTCTCCCACACGCCGGGCGCCGTGGACAACGGCGACACCGGCGACGTGGCCTGCGACCACTACCACCGCTGGGCCGAGGACGTCGCGCTCATGCGCCGGCTCAACCTCGACGCGTACCGCTTCTCCGTCGCCTGGCCCCGCGTGCTGCCCGACGGCACCGGCGCGGTGAACCAGGCCGGGCTGGACTTCTACGACCGCCTCGTCGACGAGCTCCTCGCGGCCGGCATCCGCCCGTTCGCCACGCTCTACCACTGGGACCTGCCGCAGGCCCTGCAGGACGCGGGCGGCTGGCCGGACCGGGCCACGGCCGAGGCGTTCGCCGACTACGCCGCCGTCGTGGCCGGGCGCCTGGGCGACCGCGTCGCCGACTGGAACACCGTCAACGAGCCGCTGTGCGTGTCCTGGATCGGCCACCTCGAGGGCCGCATGGCGCCGGGCGAGCGCGACCTGACCCGGGCCGTGCACACCTCGCACCACGTGCTGCTCGGCCACGGCCTGGTGAACCAGGCGATCCGGGCCTCGGCGCGGCTCGCCCCGAGCGTCGGCATCGTGCTCAACCTGAGCCCCATCGAGCCCGGCAGCGACCGGCCCGAGGACGTCGCCGCCGCCGTACGCGCCGACGGCCACACCAACCGCTGGTGGCTCGACCCGGTCTTCGGCCGCGGCTACCCGGCCGACATGATCGAGGTCTACGGCGTCGAGCCACCCATCCGCGAGGGTGACCTGGCCGTCATCGCCTCCCCGACCGAGTTCCTCGGCATCAACTACTACTTCCGCCAGATCGTCGTGGACGACCCGGCCGGCACCGCGCCGTTCGCGCGGCAGATCCCGGTCCCGGGCTCGGTCGAGACCGCGATGCCGTGGGAGGTCTACGGCAAGGGGCTGGAGGACATCCTGGTGTCGGTGGCCGAGACGTACCGCCCGGCCAGCATCCTCGTCACCGAGAACGGCTCGGCCTGGTACGACACCGTGGAGCCGAACGGCGAGATCCAGGACAAGGAGCGCACCGACTACCTGGAGCAGCACCTGGACGCGGTGCGGGCGGCGGTGCTGCGCGGCGCCCCGGTCGACGGGTACTTCGCGTGGTCGCTGCTGGACAACTTCGAGTGGGCGTACGGCTACGACAAGCGCTTCGGGCTGGTCCGGGTCGACTACGACACCCAGGAGCGCACGATCAAGGCGAGCGGTCACCGGTACGCGGACCTCATCACCACGCACAAACGTTCGCGCGAATCGGTGATCTAGGCTCAGAATCGGGCATCACTGTGCTCGAATCTGCACCTTCGAGGGGATACCGACATGACGCAGCAGACCGACAGTTGGGACCCGGATCCGGACGACGAGGGCCAGCTGTCAGCGGAGGACACCCTGTCCGACCGCGGGCTCGACGACAGCCTCGACGAGGGCTACTCGCCGCCGGAGCGCCCGCGCGGGGTGACCGCGTTCGGTGTCACCCAGGCCGAGGCCGAGCAGGGTGAGTCGCTGGACCAGCGGCTGCGCCAGGAGGAACCGGACCCGAGCACCCGCCTGGACCAGGACGACTACGGCCGCACCACCGAGTCGGGCGAGTTCTTCGACGACGGCGAGGTCGGCGACCGGCGGGCCGGGCGGCTCGTCGCCCCCGACGAGGGCATCGGCGAGGACGAGGAGAAGGACGAGGTCGGCTCGGACGTCGGCATCGACGGCGGCGCGGCGTCGGCCGAGGAGGCCGCCATGCACATCGTCGACGACCGCGACCTGTGAGCGCGCGCGGCGGCGGCCCGGTAGGTGAGGGCCGCCGCCGCGACCAGCGCCGTCCACAGCAGGTACACCCCGGTCAGGGCCAGCAGCCCGGCGACCGAGATCAGGGCGGCGACGGCGGTGCGCCGGGCCCATGACCGGCGCGGCAGCAGCTTCACCGCGGCGGCCGAGCCCAGCAGGTACACGACGACGAACGATCCGGTCGTGAGCAGCATGATCGGCCGCGGACCCAGCCCGGTGACCGCGGCGACGCCGAGCGTCCCGGCGGCCAGGGCGGCGACGACCCCGAGGCTGCGGCGGGGCACCTCGCCGGCGGCGGACCCGCGGGCGAACCAGGCGGGCAGCGCACCGTCCCGGCCGAGCGCGGCCCCGAGGCGGGCGGCCCCGGCGAAGTAGGCGTTCATCGCCCCGGCGGTCAGCAGCAGCGCGACGAGCGCGGTCAGCGCCCGCGAGCCGTCCCCGAAGCCGAGCGCCAGCAGGTCCGCGAGGGGCGCGTCGGACGGGTGGGCGAGGACGAGCTGGCTGGTGGCGGCGACCGCGAGGTACAGCACCCCGACCACGGCGACCGCGATCCAGGTGGCCCGGGGCACGTCCCGGCGCGGGTCGCGGTAGTCGGCGGCGAGCGAGGTCAGCGCCTCCCAGCCGGCGAAGCCCCAGACCAGCACCGCGACCGCCGGTCCGATCGCGAGCCACCCGTGCGGCGCGAACGGCCGCAGGTTGGCCAGGCTCGCGTGCGGCAGCGCGGTGACGATCGCCGCGAGCAGCAGCGCCACGAGCGCCGCGGCCAGGCCGAGCTGGACCCGCCCGCTGGTCCGCACACCCCCGAGGTTCGCAGCGGTCACCAGCGCCACGAGGGCGGCGGCGGTGAGCAGCGTCGTGCGGTACCCGCCGCCGAGCACGGCCGTCACGTACGCGCCGCCGAACGTGGCCGCGGGCAGCGCGCCGACCGGGACGGCGGCGTAGAAGGTCCAGCCGACCACGGCCGCCGCGCGGGGCCCGAAGGCGCGCCCGACGTACGAGGCGACGCCGCCGGTGTCCGGGAACCGCGCCCCGAGCGCCGCGAAGGTCAGCGCGAGCGGCGCCGACAGCACGATCAGCGCGGCCCAGGCGACGAGCGCGGCCGGCCCGGCGATCTGGGCCGCGATCCCGGGCAGCGCGATGACCCCGGTGCCGAGCACGGCCCCGACGGACAGCGCGGCGCCCTGCTTGACGGTGAGCACACCGTCGACGCTAGGGTCGGCGTTGGCCCGGCTGAAGGGCCAATTCGCCGCCAGATCGATTGGGCCAAGGCCGTGGACCTGCACATCAGCCTCGAGGGGCGCGGCGACCGCACCGACCGCATCTACCGCCAGCTGCGCGACGCGATCCTCGACGGCCGCCTGCGCCACGGCGAGCGGGTGCCGCCGAGCCGGGACCTGGCCCGCGACCTGGCCGTCGCCCGCAACACCGTCGCCGCGGCCTACGACCGGCTCGTCGGCGACGGGTTCCTGGCCGGGCGGGCCGGGGCGGGGACGTTCGTGGCGTACACCGGGAAGGTCGCCCAGCCCCGGCGCGCCCCGGCCGGCCCGCTGCGCCCGTCGCGCCGCTTCGGTGCCCTCACCGGTCTCGCCGTCGACGAGCCGACCCCGCCGGCCCGCTACGACCTGCGCATCGGGCACCCGGACGGGACCCTGTTCCCGCTCGCGACCTGGCGCCGGCTGCTGGCCCGCTCGGTGCGCGCGTCGGCCGGCTACGCCGACCCGTCGGGCCTGCCGGCGCTGCGCGCGGCGATCGCCCGGCACGCGGGCCTGTCCCGCTCGGTCCGCGCCGCCCCGGACGACGTGCTCGTCACCGCGGGCGCCCAGCAGGCCATCGACCTGGTCGGCCGGGTGCTCATCGAGCCCGGCACCGTCGCCGCCGTCGAGGAGCCCGGCTACCGCCCGGTGCGCCGGCTGTTCCAGAGCCACGGCGCCCGCGTCGCCGGCGTCCCGGTCGACGCCGACGGCATCGTCGTGGACGCCATCCCCGACACCGCCCGCCTCGTCTACGTCACCCCGTCCCACCAGCACCCGCTCGGCACCGCGATGTCGCTGGAGCGGCGCACCGCCCTGCTGGCCTGGGCCGAGGAGCACCGCGCGGCGATCGTGGAGGACGACTACGACAGCGAGTTCCGCTACTCCGACCGCCCCCTGGAGCCGCTGCAGAGCCTGGACCGCGCGGGCCGCGTCGTCTACGTCGGCTCGTTCTCCAAGACCCTGCTGCCGTCCCTGCGCCTCGGGTTCCTGATCGCCCCCGAGCCGCTGCTGCCCGCCCTGCGCACGGCCCGCCGCCTCGCCGACTGGCACGGCGAGCAGGCCGCCCAGGCCGCCCTGGCCGACTTCATCGACGCGGGCCTCCTGCAGCGCCACCTGCGCCGGGTCGGCCGCGTCTACGCCGCCCGCCACGAGCTCCTGCTGCAAGCGTCGTTCCTCAAAACCTGGTTCGCATTCGTACCGTCCAGTGCCGGCCTCCACCTCGCCCTGCGCAGCCATGCGGACCTGGACATCGACGCCCTCGTGCGCGGCCTGCGCGCGGTGGATGTGGCCGTGGATCCGCTCGCGCGCTTCTACGCGTCACCGCCGCGCGTCCCGGATCCGGGGCTTGCCATCGGCTTCGGCGCGATCGCGACGGCCGACTTGCCGTCCGCCCTTAACCGGCTGGCCGACGTGGCAGCCGCGATCACCGGCTAAGTTGGTGGACATGCTCGCCCGCCGCGCCGTCGTCCTCGCCGCGCTCGCGGCGACCCTGCTCGCGGGATGCTCCTCGAAGCACAAACCGACCGCGACCGCGACCGCCCCGTCGGCCCCCGAGCCGACGACCCTCGTGGTCGGGCCGTCCTCGCCGGCCCCGTCGACCGCCCCGCCCACGGTCGCCGAGGCCCCCGCGGGCCTGACGACGATCACCTACACGCAGGCGGCCACGGGCTTCCCGGCCGACCCCGACCAGACGTCGACGGCCCCCCTGACCGAGGCGCTGCAGCTGCGGGCCAAGTCCGCCGTGTACGACGCGGTGGGCGGCACCGCCCGCGCGTACCTGACCCCGCAGATCAGCGGCGTGGACCTCATCATGCCCATCGTCGCCCGGCAGAGCGGCTGGACCGCGGTCCTGCTCCCGTCGATGAACCGCAGCATCGGCTGGCTCCCGCCCGGCGACTACGTCACCAGTCCCCTGCGCGACCAGATCGTCGTCCACCGCGGCGCCTACACCCTGACCTGGGTCCGCGACGGCCAGCCCCAGCAGACCTGGACGGTGACGGTCGGCGCCCCGGCGACGGAGACCCCGCTGGGCCGCACGTTCGTCCTGGGCCGCTCGTCCCTGCCCAGCAAGGTCTACGCCGGCCTCGACGTGCTGGCCCTGGGCGCCGTCCCGGACGACAAGAAGGCGGTCGCGAGCGGCCTGGCCGACGCTCACACCGGCATCCACGCCTGGTACCGCAACGAGTTCGGCTACCGCAAGTCCAACGGCTGCGTCCGGATGCCCCCGGCGGCCCAGAAGGTGCTGCTCACCAACATCGGCTCCGGCACCAGCGTGGTCGTCCTGCCGTAGGGCGGCTTTGGCCCGATATGTCGGGCGCTGGCGCGCCGCGACATATCGGATTTATCGTATATGCGCGGTCTATGCGGTTTTCAGGGCCGAACCGGTCTCCAGCAGCGACTTCAGGCTCGCGAGCAGCTCCGGCCAGCCCTCGGAGACGCCCGGCAGCACGGCGCTGTCCTCGCCGAACCCGTCGTGGATCACGGTCAGCCGGACGTGCTCACCCTTGGGCTCGAGCTCGAACGTGACCTTCGAGCGCGGCTCGGCGGCGACCTTGGCCACGTACTCCGCGTCGATGTCGTAGGCCTTGGCCCACTCGTCGGTGAAGGTGTGCCACGAGTACGACAGGCGCGTGAACGGCTCGGCCTCGAGCACCACCTGGTCCGGGTGCGCGATCGCGGTGTCGTTGCGGTCGAGCCGCCAGGTCATCGGCGAGCCGGGGCGCCAGTCGGTCTCGAAGGCGGTCCCCCAGTACTGCCGGGTGAACGCGGGGTCCGTGAGCCCCTTCCACAGCTGCTCGGGCGTGGTGCGGACGTACGTGGTGTAGACGAACTCGGGCCTGCTCATCGGCGTTCCCTCCAGGGCCTGCTTCAGGTCGGCGAGCGCGTCGACCCGCCGCCGGTCGTAGCGGCTGATCCAGCGCTCGGCGATGTCGCTGATCGGGGCGGCGTTGAGGTAGTGCAGCTTCTCCCGGCCGCGGCGCACGGTGGTCACCAGGCCGGCCTCCTCGAGCACCGCGAGGTGCTTGCTGACCGACTGCCGGGTCATGGCCAGCCCCGCGCACAGTTCGCGCAGGGTCTGCCCGTTGGCGCGGTTGAGCCCGTCGAGCAGCGCCCGGCGGCTCTCGTCGGCCAGGGCCCGGAACACGTCGCTCACGCGGTCGCCCCTTCATCGGATATGCAGCCTTTCGGTTGCCTATATTAGGCAGCCATTTGGTTGCCTGTCAACCGCCACGCTTTCGGGTGACGGGGCGAACCTTCGCGGTGCGGTTCTCGGTTTGACGGCGTGAAAGGGGGCTCTCTTGTTCGCGACCGGTGATGACCCGGCGGCCCGGATGCGGCACGAGCTGCACACGCCGCTGACCTCGATCAGGGCGTACACCCGCCTGCTGCGTGACGACCTCCCGCCGGACGCCCCCAGCGAGGGCACGGCCTGCCTGGACGCCATCGACCGCAACGCGGTGCGGCTGGAGCGCTATGTCGACAGCGTGGTGCTGCCGCTGGCCGCCGCCCCGGTCCCGGAGCCCCAGGAGCGGGCGACGGACCTGGTGGCCGTCGTCCGCGACGCGGTGGACCTGGCCCGCCGGGTGGCGGTGGCGAGCGCGGTGAGCGTCCACGCCGACGTGCCAGACACCGCGCGCGTGGCCGTCGACGAGATGATCTGCCGCCACCTGGTGAGCCAGCTCGTCCTGTGGCTGACGATCGCCGCCCCGCCCCGCGCCCACGTGGCGATCGCGATGCGCCGCGACCCGTCGGTGACCGTGGACGCCCGGGTCACCCCGGCCGGCGAGCTGACCGCGGCCCAGCAGCGCCGCCCGAGCGACGACCCGCCCCGGCCGGTGCCGGACCTGCAGGTCGCCCGGGCGGTGGCCAACCTGTGCGGCGGCGACCTGCGCCTGGACGAGACCTCGTTCCGGCTGACCCTGCCGTCCTCGGTGCTGGCCCCGGCACCGCGATAACCGGCGCCGCGACAAAACGGCGCCGCGCAAAACCGTGGCCGCGCGAAACCGTGGCCGCACAAACCGTGCGCAAAAACCGTGGCCGCGCGAAACCGTGGCCGCACAAACCGTGCGCAAAAACCGTGGCCGCGCGAAACCGCAGCCGCGCGAAACCTCAGCGGCTGTGGGAGCGGAACGCCACCGGGTCGAAGCGGCCGTGCAGGCGGGGGTCCAGCCAGTGCAGTGACTCGCGGCGGAACACGTCGGGGTCGAGCTCGCCCGCGCCCTCGGGAATGGCGCCGGCCAGGTCGGCGTCCAGGTCGTACAGGTTGGTGCGGTGCACGAGCTCCGGGTCGGCGGGCCAGGTGCCGAACACGACCAGCGCCGGGATGTCCCGCTCGGCCAGGGCGCGCAACGTCAGCGCCGTGTGGTTCAGCGTGCCCAGGCCGGGCCGCGCCACCACGATCGCCGTCGCGCTCAGCGCCGCCGCCAGGTCGAGGATCGTCCAGCCGCCCTCGCCCAGCTGGACCAGCAGGCCGCCGGCGCCCTCGATGAGGGTCAGGTCGTACTCCTCCGCGATCGACCGGATCGCCAGCTGCGCCATGACCGCGGTCAGCGCGTCCTCCCCCGCCACCCGCGCGGCGGCGAGCGGGGCCAGGGCGTCCGGGAAGTCCGACAGCGTGCGGGTCAGCGCCGGCTCGGCCAGCCGGGCCACGGTCAGCGCGTCGGGCTCGTCGCCGTCGGCCGTGCCGGTCTGGGCCGGCTTCACCACCGCGACACTGCGCCCGGCGGCCGTCGCGGCGGCGGCGATGGCCGCGGTGACGATGGTCTTGCCGACGCCGGTGTCCGTCCCCGTGACGATCAGCGGCCCGCCCAGCGGCCCCGCGATCTCCTCCCCGAAGAGCGCATCGAGCGGAGCCGTCACGGGCGCTCCTGCACAAAAGCCATCACGGGCGCTCCTTCACGATGACGTCCAGGGCCTCGTCGAAGGCCTCCGGCGCGAGGCCGACGTTGATGGTGAGCCGCAGCCGCGACCGCCCGTCCGGCGTCGACGGCGGCCGGAAGCACCCCACGGCCACGCCCCGCTCCCGGCAGGCGGCCGCCCACGCGAACGCCTCGTCCGGCCCGGGCGCGCCGACCGACACCACGCCGCCGGCGGGGTCGGAGACCTGCAAGCCCTCCCCGCGCAAGCGATCCACGGCGCGCGCGGCCCGGGACCGCAGCTCGGCCCGCAGCTCCTCGCCTGCGGTCAGCAGGTCGAGCGCCGCGAGGGCGCCCGCCGCGACCGCGGGCGGCAGCGCGGTGTCGAAGATGAACGTCCGCCCGGTGTCGACCAGCTGGCGGCGCAGCTGCGCCGGGCCCGCGACCACGCCGCCGGCCGCGCCCAGGGACTTGGACAGCGTCGCCGTCACCGCGAGCCCGGGTGCGCCCGCCAGGCCGGCCGCGGCCACCCCGCCGGCGCCGCGCGGGCCGAGCACCCCGAGGGCGTGAGCGTCGTCGACGAGCATGAGCGCGCTGTGCTCCCGGGCCACCGCGTACAGCTCGCGCAGCGGCGCCAGGTCCCCGTCGACGGAGAAGACGCTCTCGGTGACCAGCAGCGCCGGCCGGCCCGGGTGGGCCCGCAGCAGCGCCCGCACCGCGTCCGGGTCGGCGTGCGGGGCGACCACCGTCTCGACGCCGTCGCGGCCGGCGCGGGCCATCCGGCAGCCGTCGACGATCGAGGCGTGGTTGTGCGCGTCGGAGACGATCAGCGCGCCGGGGCGGGCCATCGCGCGGACGGCGCCGAGGTTGGCGAGGTACCCGGACGAGTACACCAGCGCCGCCGGGAACCCCAGCAGCGCGGCGAGCCCGTCCTCCAGCGCGTGGTGCGCGTCGGTCGAGCCGCGCACCAGCCGCGACCCGGTCGCGCCGAGCCCGAACGACAGCAGCGCCTCGGCCGCCGCCGCGAGCACCGCGGGGTGCCGGGACAGGCCCAGGTAGTCGTTGCCGGCCAGATCGGCCACCGGTTCCCCGGTCGCGGCGCGCGGGCGCAGCTCACGGCGCAGGCCCGCGGCCTCCCGGGCGGCGGCCTCGGCCTCGAGCGCGTCCAGCCAGTCCAACCGGCCCTCCCCAGCGTTGTAGGACCCCTACCATACCGATTGTCCAGTGTGCACAAAGTCATCGGGTGCGGACAGGCGACCCGAACGCTTTGTAAGGTACGAGCATGCTTGATGCTGCGAAGGCGGTCCTCGACACCGGCCAGGGACTCGACCGCGACGGGGTGCTCGCGGTGCTCAACTGCACCGACGCCGAGCTGCCGGAGTACCTCGCGATCGCCCACGACGTGCGGATGCGCTGGTGCGGCCCGGAGGTCGAGGTCGAGGGGATCGTGTCGCTCAAGACCGGCGGCTGCCCCGAGGACTGCCACTTCTGCTCGCAGTCGGGGCTGTTCGCCTCGCCGGTCCGCGCGGTCTGGCTCGACATCCCCTCGCTGGTCGAGGCGGCCCGGCAGACGGCGGCGACCGGGGCCACCGAGTTCTGCATCGTGGCGGCGGTGCGCGGGCCCGACGAGCGGCTCATGGCGCAGCTCGCCGACGGGGTCGCGGCGATCCGCGCCGCCGTGGACATCAACATCGCCGCCTCGCTCGGCATGCTCGACCAGGCGCAGGTGGACCGGCTCGCGGAGCTGGGCATCCACCGGTACAACCACAACCTGGAGACCGCGAAGTCCTACTTCCCGCAGGTCGTGAGCACCCACACCTGGGACGAGCGGTGGGACACCCTGCGCATGGTGCGCGCCGCGGGCATGGAGGTGTGCTGCGGGGGCATTCTCGGCCTCGGCGAGAGCGTCGAGCAGCGCGCCGAGTTCGCGCTGCAGCTGCAGGAGCTGGACCCGCACGAGGTACCGCTGAACTTCCTCAACCCCCGCCCGGGCACGCCCCTCGCGGAGCAGCCGGTGCTCGACCCGAAGGACGCGCTGCGGGCCATCGCCGCGTTCCGGCTGGCCCTGCCGCGCACGCTGCTGCGCTACGCCGGCGGCCGGGAGATCACGCTCGGCGACCTCGGCACCCGCGACGGCCTGCTCGGCGGCGTGAACGCGGTCATCGTCGGCAACTACCTGACCACGCTGGGCCGCTCCCCCGCGCAGGACCTGGCTCTGCTCGACGAGCTGTCGATGCCGGTCAAGGCGCTGTCGGCGACGCTGTGAACGCCTACTGCGACCGCTGCGGGGAGCCGCTGGCGAGCGGCTCCCACGCGGCGTGCGCGGCGGCCCGGGAACTGGAACCGCCGCGCTACTGCGCGCAGTGCCGCCGCCGCATGAAGGTCCAGGTGCTGCCCGGCGGCTGGTCCGCGTCGTGCGTGGAGCACGGGGTGCTCACCCGGTAGGGCCGGCCCACTCCGTCGCCGCGGCGGCCGCCCGCTCCAGCGTGCGCGGATTGACCCTGGCGAATCGGTTGCGCTGCTGCAGTACTGATGCCGCCTTCTTGGAATGCTGCAGCACCCGCAGGATCCGGGGACGACGGAGCCGGTCGTACTCCGCGAGCGCCGCCGGCACCGCCCCGCCCGCCAGCACCGTCTGCAGGGTGGCCACGTCCTCCAGCGCCAGCGACGCGCCCTGGGCCAGGTGGTGCGGCATGGCGTGGGCCGCGTCGCCGATGAGCGCGTAGCCCCCGCTGCCCGCGACCGGCCCGAACGTCTCCGGCAGCGGCGCGAGCTCGCCGACCGGCTCCTGCACCAGGTCGTCGGCCTCGGTCGCGGCCAGCAGCTGGGCCACCGGCGCGTGCCAGCCGGCGAACCAGCGCCGCAGCAGCGCCAGCTGGCCCGCGGGCGGCTCGGGACGCAGCGCCCCGGGCACGGTCGCGACCCAGTAGATGCCGCCGCGGGTGGAGCCGCCGGCCGAGCCGCGTTCGCCGAGGCTCGCGTACGCGAACCGGTGCCCCGCCCCGAGCAGCTCGCCGTGGGCGGGCAGGCCGGACGGGAGCTCGGGGGCGCGGTACCAGGGGATGACGGCCCGCCACGCGGCGAACCCGGCGCTGGCGAAGGTGCTCGCCGCGCTGAGCCGGCGGCGGACCGCGCTGTCCGGCCCGTCCGCGGCCACGACCAGGTCGCCCTCGAACGTCACGCGGCCGTCGCCGACCGCGGGCCGGTCCCGGTGCACCCGGGCGCTCTGCACGGCGACCCCGCCGCGGACGTCGACCTGCTCGCCGAGGCCCGCGATGAACGCGTCGTGCAGGTCCTCGCGGTGCACCACGACCGGCGGCGTGTCGATGTCGGCCACGCCCGGCGGCACCAGCCACGAGCCGTCGGGCTTGCGGATGCCCGCGGGCGGCACCGGGGTGGAGATGCCCTCCAGCCCGGCGGCCAGGCCCAGGGCCCGCAGCGCGCGGACCCCGTTCGGCCACAGCACGAGCGCGGCCCGGCCCGGCCGGAGCCGGTCGTCGCGCTCGAGCAGGGTGACCTTCCAGCCGGAGCGGGCCAGCGCGCCGGCGGCGGCGAGCCCGCCGATGCCGGCGCCGACCACCACCGCGGCCCGCATCAGCCCTGCGTTTCCTTGGTCTCCTTCTTCGCCTCTTCCGGTTCGTCCTCCGGTTCGTCGGCGGGCTCCTCGACCTCGTCCGGAGCCTCGATCGCCTTCGGCTCCTCCCCGGCCGGTGCCGCGTCAGCGCCGACGAGGGTGATGTGCCCGTCCTCGTCGTACGTGACGTGCTCCTGCGGCCCGCGCACGCGCAGGAAGTACACCAGCGCGGCGGCGAAGACGAGGATCGACGTCCAGTTGTTCAGCCGCATGCCGAGCACGTGGTGCGCGTCGTCGATGCGCAGCAGCTCGACCCAGAAGCGGCCGACGGTGTACAGCATGACGTACAACGCGAACGCCCGGCCCCGCCCGAAGCGGTACTTCCGGTCGAGCAGCCACACCGCCACCGCGACGCCGACGCACCACAGCGACTCGTAGAGGAACGTCGGCTGGAACACGCCCAGGACGATCGGCTGCCCGCCGGCCTCCAGGGCGCGGCCGTGCTCGGTGTCCCAGTTGTAGACCTTGAGGCCCCACGGCAGGGTGGTCTCCTTGCCGTACAGCTCGTTGTTGAACCAGTTCCCCCAGCGCCCGATCGCCTGGGCGACCGGCAGCGCGACGGCGAGCGAGTCGGCCGCCATCGCGAAGGGCAGGTTCATCCGGCGGCAGGCGATCCAGGCGCCGAGCGCACCGGCCGCGATGCCGCCCCAGATGCCGAGGCCGCCCTCCCAGATCTTGAACGCCTTGAGGATCGAGCCGTTCTCGCCGAAGTACGCCTCCGGGGACGTGATCACGTGGTAGAGCCGGGCCCCGACGATGCCGAACGGCACCGCCCAGATGGCCACGTCGAGGATCACCCACGGCGGGGCGCCCCGGGCCCGCAGGCGACGGTCGGCGATGTAGCAGGCGGCCACGATGCCCAGCACGATGCAGAGGGCGTAGGCGCGCAAAGGAATAGGTCCGAGGTCCCAGACGCCACGGGTCGGGCTCGGGATCTCGGCCAGCGGAGACAGGACATCAGTCACGGGTGCACACGCTACCGCCGATGTCGAGCAAAGCGATGCCCGGGCCGGTGCGTCCGTTCGATAAAGATCACCATGAGCGAAGGTATCGCGACGCTGCGCGCCGGAGCCTAAAGTCGGGACATGAGCTACTCGACGCTGAGTAACGGCAGCAAGGTGACCACCGCGGTCGCCGCGGTCATCGAGGACGCGGCCGGCCGCGTCTTGTTGTGCAGGCAGGCCGGTGGCCACCAGCTGTGGGGCCTGCCCGGCGGCAAGACCCGCGCGGACGAGAGCCCGGTGCACGCCGTCATCCGGGACATCCGCGAGGAGACCGGCCTGGAGTCGGAGATCGTCGAGCTGATCGGGCTGTACCAGCTCACCGGCGACGCCTGCGGCAGCACCACCCCCGACCTGTTCGTCCACGTCTTCCGCGGCCGGCTCGACGGCGGCGGCCCGGCCCTCAACGCCCCCGGCCGGATCAGCCAGCTGTCGTGGCACTCGGCCGACGCGCTGCCGGAGCCGCTGACGGTCACCACCCGCACCGCGATCGCCGACGCGGCCGCCGGGCGCACCGGCGTGATCCGCGAGGTGCAGCGCGACAAGGAACCCGACGTCATCGACGCCTGAAAATTTCGCTCACTGAGCTTCCGGTGCGGCTTTCGTACCTGCACCGACGCGAAATCCCGCTGGATCGCCGCCGGGCGATCGTAGATGATCCAGTCCATGGTCCCGCGGTACTTCGCGCTCGGCGACTCGATGTCGATCGACGACTACGCGGGCGGGCCCGGCCTGGGCGCCGCCTCCCTGCTCGCCGACGACCTCGGCATCGAGCTGCTGCTGCTCGCGCGCGACGGCGCGACGAGCGACGACGTGCTGCGCCGCCAGCTCGGCCGGGTGCGCGACCGCCCCGCCCTGGTCACCATCACGATGGGCGGCAACGACCTGCTGACCGCGATCGTCGAGTCCCCCGACAAGGTCCCGGCCGCGGTGGCGGCGACGGCGGCCAACTACGACGCCTGCCTCGCGAGCCTGGCCGCCACGGGCGCGCGGATCGTGGTCAGCACCGTGTACGACCCGACCGACGGCACCGGCGACCTGTCCTGGGCCGGCCTGCCCGACGTCGACGAGGGCCTGGCCCTGCTGCACTCGATGAACGCGGCGATCCGCGCGTCGGCGGCCCGGCACGGCGCGCTGGTGGCCGACCTGCACGGCGCCTTCCTCGGCCACGGCGCCCAGGCCGGCGACATCACCCGGCCCGACTCCCACCCGGCCAACCGCGAGCTGTGGCTGTGCGGGCACATCGAGCCCAACGCCTGGGGCGCGCAGGCGATCCGCGACACCTGGCGGGCGGCGCTCAGGGGCGCTTGATGCCGAGCGCGTGCAGCTGTTGTACCGCCGCGAAGTACAGGTGGTCGCCCGCCAGGATCAGCGGCTCGTCGCCGTGCATCGCGTCCACGTCCAGCTCCAGCCGCCGCAGCAGCTTGCCGGTGCCCGCGTCGGCCGCGACCAGCTCGACGCGGTGGGTGCTGACGCCGCCGCGGACCGCGAAGTGGTACACCACCGCGTACACGACCCCGCCGCCGTTCACCGGGGCCCAGTAGCTGGCGTCGACCTCGGCGTGCAGGCCGTACGTGGTGTGCCAGCGCCCGGCCCCGCTCGCGGCGTCGAACGCGGCCAGCCCGCCGTGCCCGTCGACCACGAACAGCGCCCCCTCGCCGACGCTCGCGTGCACCGGCGACTGCAGCGTCCCGGCGTCGCACCAGCGCTGGGTGCCGTCGGCCGCGGCGTACGCGCAGACGCCGCGCTCCCCCACCGCGTAGACCGCGTCGCCGGCCGCCACGAGCTCGGCCCCGCTCACGTCGCGCCGCCAGGCCGGGGCGCCGGTGCGCGCGTCGAAGGCCTGCAGGTCGCCCGGCTCGGTGGCGGTCAGCACCAGGTCCCCGGCCCGCACGGGCGCGTGGAAGCCGGGCTCGCCGCTGAGCTGGGCGGACCACGCGACGTCGCCCGTCGCGCCGCGATACGCCGTCAGGGTGGCGCCGGCCCCGCGCAGGATCAGGTCGCCGGCCACCGTGAAACCGCCGGAGACCGCGTCCGGAAGGTCCACGGTCCACGTTTTCAGGCCCCCGCGGGTGTACGCCCTGAGCGTCCGTCGCAGCGCCGGCCGCTCGATCGCCTCGACGACCAGGGTGTCCCCGGTCGCCGCCAGCTCGCCGAAGGCCTGGCCGGGCTCGTCCACGAGGGGGCCGAGGTCGTCCCCGGTGGCGGCGTCGTACCGGCGGATCTGGCCGCTGGGGCCGCCCGAGGACCGGTAGACGGTGCCGTCGAGGACCACGGCGCCGCCGACCTGCTCGCCGGTGCGGGTGGCGGGCGCGGACCACGTCGTGCGCAGGGCCTTCGCCGTCGTCGCGTCGAGGGTGCCGGTCAGCGCCTGGTGGCCGCTGCGGCCCTGGTCGCCGCCGTTCTGCCGCCAGTCCGCGTCCGCGCCGGCGCCGTAGCCGGGGGTGGCCGCGCTCGCGTGCGCGCCGGGAGTGGCCGTGTTCGCGTGCGCGCTCGCCGGGGTGAGCGCGGAGAGGACGAGCACTAGCGGTACAAAACGGAAAATAAGCCGCACGAGGGACTCAACGAGCCCTGGACGGGTTAGTTCCGGCGCACGCCCTCGGCGAGTTCGGCGCTCAGTTTGCCGACCGCGGCCACGCCGGCCGCCGGGCTGTCGGCCTCGAGCAGGCACCGGACCAGGGCGCTGCCGACGATCACGCCGTCGGCGAACGCGGCCACCTCGGCCGCCTGCGCGCCGTTGGACACGCCGAGCCCGACCGCGACCGGCACGCTCGACCCGGCCGCGCGGACGCGGGAGACGATCACCGGCGCCGCGCTGCTGGTCTGGTCACGGGCGCCGGTGACGCCCATGACGCTCGTGGCGTACACGAAGCCGCGGCACTGCGCGACCGTGCTCGCGATCCGCGCGTCGGTCGAGGACGGCGAGACCAGGAAGACCCGGTCGAGCCCGTGCTGGTCGGCGGCGGTGATCCACTCCCCGGCCTCGTCGGGGATCAGGTCGGGCGTGATCAGCCCGGCCCCGCCCGCCTGCGCGAGGTCGGCCGAGAAGCGCTCGACGCCGTAGCGCTCGACGAGGTTCCAGTAGGTCATGGTGAGGATCGGCGCGCCGGTCGCGGCGGCCGCCTCGACGGTGCGCAGGCCGTCGCGGACGCGGAACCCGGCGCGCAGGGCGGCCTCGGTGGCGCGCTGGATGGTCGGGCCGTCCATGACCGGGTCGGAGTACGGCAGCCCGACCTCGACGATGTCCACCCCGTTGTCGATCATGGCCTTGATCGCGTCCGTGGCCGTCGGGACGTCCGGGAACCCGGCCGGCAGGTACCCGATGAGCGCGCTGCGCCCCTCGGCCCGGGCCTTGTCGAACGCGGTCTGCACGCTCATACGCCGAACCACTCCCGCGCGGTGTCCATGTCCTTGTCGCCGCGGCCCGACAGGCAGATGATCACGGTCGGCTCGCGGCCCAGGTCGGCGGCCAGCCCCGGGATGACCCGCAGGGCGCCGGCGACCGCGTGCGCGCTCTCGATGGCCGGGATGATGCCCTCGGTGCGGCACAGGAGCTTGAACGCGTCCATCGCCTCGGCGTCGGTGACCGGCTCGTACGCCGCGCGGCCGATGTCGTGCAGGTAGGCGTGCTCCGGCCCGACCGCCGGGTAGTCCAGCCCGGCCGAGATCGAGTGCGACTCGACGGTCTGGCCGTCCTCGTCCTGCAGGAGGTAGGTGCGGGCACCGTGGAGTACACCCATGGAGCCACCGGTGATGCTGGCCGCGTGCCGGCCCGTGTCGACGCCGTCGCCGCCCGCCTCGAAGCCGAACAGCCGCACGCCCTCGTCGGGCACGAACGCGTGGAACGCGCCGATCGCGTTGGATCCGCCGCCGACGCACGCCGCGACCGCGTCCGGAAGCTTCCCGGTCTGCTCGAGGATCTGGCGGCGGGCCTCGACGCTGATCCCGCCGACGAAGTCGCGCACCATCGCCGGGAACGGGTGCGGCCCGGCCGCGGTGCCCAGCAGGTAGTGCGTGTCGTCGACGTTGGTCACCCAGTCGCGCAGGGCCTCGTTGATCGCGTCCTTGAGCGTCCGGGAGCCGGTCGTCACCGGGATGACGGTGGCGCCGAGCATGCGCATCCGGGCGACGTTGAGGGCCTGGCGGCGGGTGTCCTCCTCGCCCATGTACACGACGCACTCGAGGTCGAGCAGCGCACAGGCGGTGGCGCTGGCCACGCCGTGCTGCCCCGCTCCGGTCTCGGCGATGACCCGCGACTTGCCCATGCGCTTGGTCAGCAGGGCCTGGCCGAGGACGTTGCGGACCTTGTGGGCGCCCGTGTGGTTCAGATCCTCGCGCTTGAGAAAGATCGTCGCTCCGGTACCGCGGGCAAGGCGCTCGGCCCGGTACAGCGGGCTCGGCGTGTTGGCGTAGTCGCGCAGCAGCCGCCCGAACTCCGCCTGGAACGCCTCGTCGGCCTGCGCGTGCCGGTAGGCGGCGTCGAGCTCGTCGAGCGCGGCGATGAGCGCCTCGGGGACGAACCGCCCCCCGTACGCGCCGAAGTGCCCCTCCGGATCGGGCAGCAGCCCGGCCGCCGACAGGAACGCGCTCACCGGGGCGCCCGCGGGGAGGCTCACCGGGCCGCCCGCGGGGTGGCCGGGTGGCTGCCCGCCGTGACCAGCTCGGCGACCGCGTCGCGGGGGCTCTTCTGCGTGACCAGGCCCTCGCCGACCAGCACCGCGTCGGCACCGGCGGACGCGTAGCGGATCAGGTCGTGCGGCCCCCGCACCCCCGACTCGGCGATCTTGACGACCTCGGCCGGCAGCCCGGGCGCGATCCGCTCGAACACCGTCCGGTCCACTTCCAGCGTGCGCAGGTTGCGCGCGTTGATCCCGATCACCCGGGCGCCGGCCTCCAGCGCGCGGTCGGTCTCCTCCTCGTCGTGCACCTCGACCAGCGCCGTCATCCCGAGGCTCTCGATGCGGTCGAGCAGCCCGGACAGCGTGTTCTGGTCCAGCGCGGCGACGATCAGCAGCACCAGGTCGGCCCCGTAGGCCCGCGCCTCGTGCACCTGGTAGGACGACACGACGAAGTCCTTGCGCAGCATCGGGATGTCGATCGCGGCCCGCACGGCGGCGAAGTCGTCCAGGCTCCCGCCGAACCACCGGCCCTCGGTCAGCACGCTGACGCAGCGCGCCCCGCCCGCCGCATACTCCTTCGCCAGCTCAGCCGGGTCCGGGATCTCGGCCAGCGCCCCCTTGGACGGGGAGGCCCGCTTGACCTCGGCAATCACGCCAACACCCGGCGCGCGCAGCTTGGCATACGCGTCCCGCGGCGGCGGAGCCTCGGCGGCGCGCTGTTTGATCTCTGCCAGGGGCACCTGGGCCTCGCGGACCGCCAGGTCCTCGCGCACTCCGGCGAGGATCTCGTCGAGCACCCGGCCGCTTTCCGCGTTGATCAAGGAGCTCCCCTCTCCGGTGGTCATGCGACCGATGCTAGGTCGCCCCCGGTCAGTGGACGGTCGCGGGGGTATGGCCGACATCACCTGAGTGGCTAGGGCATAATGCCTCGCCGCCGAGTTTTGTCGTACCCCCGTTCTAGGGTGTCGCCATGAGCGTGACGCGAGCAAACACATTGACGGCCACCTGGGCGTCCATGACCGCCGCGGCCGCTTTCTCGGCGTCGGCGATCTACCCCCTGCTGGCCCTGCTGGCCTCCGTGGCGACCGGCCGCGCCGCGTTCGAGTTGTCGGCCGTGGCCCCCACCCCGCTGGACCTCCCCCTGCGCGGCGCCCTAGGCCTGTGGACCCGCGAGGGAACCCCGCTCACGCTGGACTGGGCGGCGCGCGCGGACCCCCGCCTGACCGGCGACCCGCTGATCGACCGCCCGCTGCTGGACGCCTGGGCGGCGGCCCAGACCGGCGCTCCCGTCCCTCCGTTCCACTTACCCGGCGCGGACGAGGACACCCTCATCCTCGCCGCGGCCCTGGCAGTGACGGCGGACTGGACGACCCCGTTCACGGACGGCGTGCTGCGCCCTTCGACCGGCCCATGGGCAGGCCGCCGCCTGGCGTCGCTGCACCGCCGCACAGCGGACCTGACGCCCTTGCGCGTGGCCGCGACTCCCGCGGGCCCGGTCACGCTGCTGACGATCGCCGGCACCGGGGAGGTGGACGTCATCCTGTGCACGGCGGGCGGCCTGGCCTCGCCGCAGGCCGTCCTGGCCGCAGCCGTGTCGTCCTTCGGGACCGCGGCGCCCGCACGCAAGGGCCCGGGCGTGGTGTCATCGCTGGTGGACGCGCCCGACCCGGCACCGGAGCTGCTGGTGAAAGTTCCGCGCTTCGCCGCCGCGACGGTGCACGACTTGCTGGCCCCCGGCTTGGCGGACGCCTTCGGCCTGCGGTCGGCCACGGGCCCGTCGCCGTTCCCGGGCATCAGCTCCGCGCCCCTGCGGGTGGCGACGGCCGCGGTGAGCGTGGCGGCGGCCTTCACAGCGCCAGGCTTCCGCGCCGCTCCGGTGACACAGACCCCGCTGGTCCCCATGCCGTACGGCCCCCCGGCCCCAGCCACGGCGCGCCGCCTCCAGGTGACGGCCCGCTTCGACGAGCCGTTCGGCTACTTGGCGGTACATCGATCGACGGGCCTGGTGCTGATGGCGGGCTGGATCGACGACCCGGAGCCCGCCCGCTGACTTTTGTTCTTGCTCTTGTCCTGCTGTTGTTCTTGCCGCTCGCCTCGTAGGACAACTCCCCGCCGCCTCAGCCCTCCCCAACCTCAGCCGGCACCCTGATCTCACCTGGCGGGCCCGGGCGCAGTCGACCGCGCCTCTCCCTCGCAATCCGAAGACCCACCCGCGCTCTGATCGCGCAAATCCGCGACGGCCGCAAGATGCGGTCCGTCCTGGGCAGGGTTGGGCGGCTCGGCAACTTGCGTCAACTCATGTAAGAACTTGCGTCAGACAGCCGGCCGATGCCCTGCCGCGTCATTCCGCCGGCGCCTCCGGCGCCCCTCGCTACGCGAACCGCAAGATTCCCCCGGCGCCGCAAGGCGCCCAGCCCCGCAACCCGCAACGAGCCGCAAGATCGTTCCAGGCGCCACCGGCGCCACGGCTTCGCGCCCCTCGACGGACCGGATGCTGCCCCGGGCGCCGCAAGGCGCCCACCACCCGATCCCCACGGCGGCCCGCAAGCCCTTCCCGGCGCCGCCAGCGCCACGACCCGCAACCAACCGCGAACCGCAAGATCCGCCCGGCGCCGCAAGGCGCCCTCCACCCGCAACCCACCACGAACCGCAAGCCTTTCCAGGCGCCGCAAGGCGCCGCCGACCCGCAACCCACCACGAACCGGAAACCCGCTCCTCCGCCGCAGGCGCCCCCGGACCGGGACCACCGAACGACGACCACCACGGACCCGGCAGCGAACGACGGCCTGGACCACCGAACGGTGGCCAAACCACAGACACGGACCACGCCAATCGCGGTGCATAGGGCGGGCCGAAGGCGCCCCAAACCCACGACCAGGTGTGGCCCGGTGCTCCCCAGCCCAAGCGGCCGAACCCCGCCCACCCAACCAACCACACCGGCAAGCCCAACCCCCGAGACCCACGACCAGCACGAGCAACGGCCGGCGTCAACGCGCGCGGGCGTACGAGGGCGACCAACGAGCCGAGCAACAGCCCGACTGCCGAGGCCCATTGCGCACAAACGACGGCGACTGCGGACGTGCGGCGGCGGGGCGTTCCGGTCTTCCCACGCTATCAACCCCCACCAAGTTGATCAGGGATCCAGTCGCCACCCCGCTACGCAGGGCTACTCCGGAGGCGAATCCGGGGTTTCCGCAAGGTCGTCCGGAGCCGCGGCAGCATCGGGACGGCGCCAGCGAGCTGGGATTTCGCCCCTGGCAGCCATCTCCTTCCATTTTGCAAATGGATCAAAGTCGTGTTCCAGCGGTTCCTGCTCCGGGCGCTCCGCCTCCGGGACGTGGATGAGGTTGACGCGGATGCGGTACCAGACGGAATTGATGCCGCGCATGGAGTCGACCAGGACGTCGGCCGGTTCCAGGAGGGGCCAGACCTTGGGGTGGCGGTCCTTCCAGCGGTCGAGGTCGGCCAGGGCCTCCTCGCGCGTGGCGGTGCGGGTGATCTCGATGAGGGGCATCGTCGGCTGGCGGCGGCCCGCGCCCTTCTTGGCCGGGGCTCGCTTCTTGAAGGTCGACGCCAGCTCCAGCAGGGGTTCCAGGGAGCCGCGGGCGTGCTCGATGCCGGTCCACGGGTCGGGGCGGCCGGGGACCGTGTCCATCGTGTACCCGGACGGGTCGCAACCCGGAACCTCGTCCCAGCTCAGCGGGGTCGAGACCTTGGCCTCCTCCGACGGGCGGACCGAGAAGCCCGAGGCGGTGGTGTGGTCCTTGGCGTTCTGGTTGTAGTCCAGGAACACGCCCTGCCGCTCCTCCTTCCACCAGGCGCCGGTCGCGAGGTCCGGGGCGCGGCGGGCGACCTCGCGGGCGAAGCCCTCGGCGGCGCGGCGTACCTCGGCGAAGGTCCACCGCGGCTCGATGCGCGCGTAGATGTGGAAGCCGCGGGAGCCCGAGGTCTTGGGCCAGCCGGCCAGGCCGTACTCCTCCAGGACCTCGCGGGCGATCAGCGCCACGTCCACGACCTGGCCCCACGGCACGCCCGGCACCGGGTCGAGGTCGATGCGCAGCTCGTCCGGGTGGTCGAGATCCTCGGCGAGCACCGAGTGGGTGTGCAGCTCCAGGCAGCCCAGGTTCACGACCCACGCCAGCTGGGCGGCGTCGCGCAGGACGACCTCCTCCGCGGTACGCCCCGACGGGTACCGCAGTTCCGCCGTCTCGATCCAGTCCGGGCGTTTGGCGGGCGCGCGCTTCTGGAAGAAGGCCTCGCCCTCGATGCCGTTCACGTACCGCTTGAGCGCCATCGGCCGCCCGCCCGCCCCGCGCAGGGCGCCGTCGGCCACGGCCAGGTAGTAGCGCACCACGTCGAGCTTGGTGCGGCCGGACTTCGGGAAGTACACCTTGTCCGGATTGGTGATCGTCACCTCGCGCCCGGCGACCTCGATCACGTGCTCAGCGCTGCTCGCCATGCGCCGAACCCTACTAGGGCCGATCTCCCACCGCCCGACCTTCGCGAGGCCCGAAGCGCACCTCAGGGCCGGTCGTCGTCCGTGGGGTCCTCGCCGCGGTCCAGCGCATCCCACAGCTCGGTGTCGGGGTCGCGCTTCCGGTCCCGGGCGGGAGCGGCCGGAGACTCAGAAACAGCAACAGACGGCCGCTCGTACCGCGCACCCATACCCGGCCACGACCGTCCCACCCGCACGGTCACGAACCCCGCCGCCAGCACGACCAGCCCCAGCGGGACGCACACCAGCGGCCACACGAGCCTGACGTCGTCGCCCAGCGTGGCCAGGGAGGCGATCACGATCCCGGCCCCGGCGACGAGCAGCAGCACCCCGACGACCAGCCGGGCCACGGCGCGGGTCGCGAACAACGCGCCCGCCCCGGCCAGGGCGACCACGGCGAGGGCCGGGAGCCACGGCGCCAGCTCGGTGCCGGTGCGGTCGGTGTGCAGGGGTGGCAGCGGCGCGGGCTGGGCGACGGAGAGGGCCTGCCAGGATCGGGTGGCTGCCAGCAGTACCAACGCAGCAGCAACGGCGCAGGCTCCCGCCGTCGTCGCCAGTCCGCGCCGTCCGGTCCACGTCATCGGGCGGGCTTCAGCGTCTCGGCGGTCGCGATGGCGGCCAGCACCGCCGCGGCCTTGTTGCGCGTCTCGGTCTCCTCCGCGGCCGGGTCGGAGTCGGCGACGATGCCCGCCCCGGCCTGCACGTAGGCGATGCGGTCGCGCAGCAGGGCGGTGCGGATCGCGATCGCGGTGTCCATGTCGCCGCCGAAGCCGAAGTAGCCGACGACGCCGCCGTACAGGCCGCGGCGGGTCGGTTCGAGCTCCTCGATGATCTCCATCGCGCGGACCTTCGGGGCGCCGGACAGGGTGCCGGCGGGGAAGGTGGCGGCGAGGGTGTCGAAGGCGGTCCGGTCGTCGTTGAGCTCGCCGACGACGGTGGAGACGATGTGCATGACGTGCGAGTACCGCTCGACGGTCATGAACTCCGGCACCTCGACCGTGCCCGGCTTGCAGACCCGGCCGAGGTCGTTGCGGGCCAGATCGACGAGCATCACGTGCTCGGAGCGCTCCTTGGGGTCGGCGAGCAGGTCCGCCGCGAGCGCCGCGTCCTCCTCCGGCGTCGCCCCGCGCCACCTGGTGCCCGCGATGGGGTGCAGCAGCGCTCTTCTTCCATCGACCTTCACGTGTACTTCCGGTGAGGACCCGACCACGTCGAAGCCCTCGAAGCGCAGGAGGTACATGTACGGGCTCGGATTGGTCGTGCGCAGCACCCGGTAGACGTCGAGGGGGTCGGCGTCGGTCGGGCGCTCGAAGCGCTGGGCGACCACGATCTGGAAGCACTCCCCCGCGCGGATCGCCTCCTTCGCGGCCTCGACCGCCTTCGGGTACTCCCCGGCCGGCGTCCGGCTCACCACCTCGCCGAGCGGCACCCGGTCCACTGTGGACACCAGCGGCGGGGTCGGCCGGGACAGGGCGGTGGTCATCGCGTCGAGCCGGCCGATGGCCTGGTGGTACGCCGCGGTCACGGTCGCCTCGTCCGCCCCCGCCTCCGGCAGCACCGCGTTGGCGATCAGCAGCGCGGCGCCCTCGAAGTGGTCGAGCGCGACCAGGTCGGTGGCGAGCATCATCCCCAGCTCGGGGTGGCCGAGGTCGTCGAGCGCGATCTCGGGCAGGCGCTCGAAGCGGCGCACCGCGTCGTACGAGAGGAATCCGACGAGGCCCCCGGACAGCGGCGGCAGGTTGAGCGCCCGCAGGTCCGAGTCGTCGGCGGTGAGGGCGTCGATCGTGGCGCGCAGCACCTCCGTCGGCGCGCCGTCGGCCGGGACGTTCGCCGGGGGCGCACCCAGCCAGTGCGCGCGCCCTTCGCGCTCGACGAGGGTGGCGACACTGCGGACACCGATGAAGCTGTACCGCGACCACACCGCTCCGGCCGCGCCCGCCCCCTGCTCGGCGGACTCGAGCAGGAACGTGCCCGGGCCGCCGGCGAGCTTGCGGTAGACGCCGACCGGGGTCTCGCCGTCGGCCAGCAGCCGGCGCGTCACCGGGACGACACGGCGGGTGCGCGCGAGCTCGCGGAAGGTGGCCTCGTCGGGGGCCACGGCGCCGGTCGTCATCCGGTTACCTCCAGTGGGCTGTAGAAGCACGTGTGGTTGCCGGTGTGGCACGCGGCGCCGGTCTGCTCGACCGTGACCAGCAACGTGTCGCCGTCGCAGTCGATCGCGACGGCCTTGACGTGCTGGTGGTGGCCGGAGGTCTCGCCCTTCACCCAGTACTCCCCGCGGCTGCGCGACCAGTACGTCGCCCGCCCCGTGGTGAGCGTGCGATGCAACGCCTCGTCGTCCATCCACGCGAGCATCAGCACCTCGCCGGTGCCGTGCTCCTGCACGATCGCCGGCACCAGCCCGGCCTCGTTGCGACGGAGACGGTTCGCGACTTCTGGATCAAGGTTCGACGGCACGACGGCAATTCTCCCGCACGGCACGAACTCGGCGGTTTGGGGTCTATGGCTGCTGGTGTTGAAGGGGTACCTTGCAGGTGCGCCGCCAGGAAGATCTGCGCGGTCGCCCACCCTTCCCCGCCTGCCGACGGCCACCCCCTACCCGTCTTCCAGGGGGCACCCCAGCCGTCCGGCCATGCGGTCGTCGGTCCCGGGCGCCGCACGGCCTCCCGGCGTCCGCGACCCCAGCGCTGAGCCAACCTGCAGTCCGACCGGGAGGCTGCCCCCGTTCGGACCGAGCCGGACGGAGGACCCATGCAACCAAACCTCACCCCGCCGAACGACCAACCACCCACGGACGGCCCCGCCGAGACGGCCGAGGCGGTCGTACCGTCGCCCCGCCAGCCCCTCGACGCCGAGACCGAAGCCACCACCGAAGCCGTCTCGACCGACGCCCCTGCGGCCGAGCCGGCTGACGCCTCCCCCGCCTCCTCGCCCGCCTCCTCGCCCGCCTCCTCGCCCGCCGAGGAGCCCCTCGCCGAAGGCGAACACCTGGCGGACGACCCGGCGATCTCGGTCGCCGTGCCGGACGACATCTCGGCCCTGGTCGGGCCGGCAACCGGGGTCGAGGACGCGGAGACCGTCGCGGAGGACGACACCCCGGCCGTCACCGACTCGGCCACCGCCACCACGGAGAGCGAGGCAACCGATGCCGACCCGCTCACGGACCTCGAAACGCCGCCGACCGACACCGCGCCTGCGGAGACGCCGGACGTCACGCTTGAGGACGACCAGGCGGCACTGACCGACTCGGCGGCTGTCGCCGAGGACGCGGTCGCCGAGGACATCGCAGCCGAGACCGCCGACGACGCCGAGGTTGCCGACGCCGTCGCGGAAGACGTCACGACCGAGACCGCGGACGCCGAGGGCGCGGACGCTGTCGCGGAAGAGGTCGCGACCGAGACCGCGGACGCCGAGGGCGCGGACGCTGTCGCGGAAGAGGTCGCGGCCGAGACCGACGAGACCGCGGACGCCGAGGGTGCGGACGCGGAAGCCGTCGCCGAGGACCTCACCGCCGAACCGACCGACGAAACCGCGGACGCCGACGGTGCGGACGCGGTCGCCGAGGACGTGACCACCGAGACCGCGGACGCCGAGGGCGCGGACGCTGTCGCGGAAGAGGTCGCGGCCGAGACCGACGAGACCGCGGACGCCGTCGCCGAGGACGTTGACGCCGAGACCACCGACGACGCCGAGGTTGCCGACGCCGTCGCGGAAGACGCCACCGCCGAGACCGACGAAGCCGCCGAGGACGAGACCGCGGACGAGCCGGCCGCCGAGGTGGCCGAGGACATCGACGCCGAGTCCGCGGAGGACGCCGAGGCCGAGGTTGCCGACGCCGTCGCCGTCGCCGAGGACGCCACCGCGGAGACCGACGAGGCCGCCGAGGACGAGACCGCAGAAGAGCCGGCCGCCGAGGTGGCCGAAGACGTCGACGCCGAGACCGCTGGGGAAGCCACGGACGCCGTCGCTGAGGACGTGGACGTCGAGACCGACGAGGCCGCGGAAGAGCCGGCCGCCGAGGTCGCCGAAGACGTCGACGCTGAGACCACCGAGGACGCCGCGGCCGAGGCCGACGACGCCGAGGTTGCCGACGCCGTCGCCGAGGACGCCACCGCCGAGACCGACGAGACCGCCGACGCTGAGGCCACGGACGAGCCGGCCGCCGAGGTGGCCGAGGACGTCGAGGCCGAGAGCACCGACGACGCCGGGGACGCGGAAGCCACCGAGGAGCCCGCCGCCGAGACCGACACCGAGTCGGACGAGGACACCGCGGAGGAGCCGGCCGCCGAGGTCGCCGAAGACGTCGACGCCGAGACCAGCGACGACGCCGAGGTTGCGGAGGAGCGGGCTGCCGAGGTCGCCGACGCCGAGACCACCGAGGACGCCGCAGCCGAGGCCGACGACGCCGAGGTTGCCGACGCTATCGCCGAGGACGCCACCGCCGAGACCGACGAAGCCGCCGACGCTGAGGCCGCGGACGAGCCGGCCGCCGAGGTTGCCGAGGACGTCGAGGCCGAGAGCACCGACGACGCCGGGGACGCCGAAGCCAGCGAGGAGCCCACCGCCGAGACCGGCAGCGACTCCGAGGACGAGGCGGCCGAAGAGCTGGCCGCCGAGGTCGCGGAGGCCGTTGACGCTGAGACCACCGAGGACGCCGCGGCCGAGGCCGACGACGCCGAGGTTGCCGAAGCCGTCGCCGAGGACGCCACCGCCGAGACCGACGACGCCGCCGAGGACGAGGCTGCCGAAGAGCCGGCCGCTGAGGTTGTCGAGGACGTCGAGGCTGAGAGCACCGACGAGGCCGGGGACGATCAGGCCGCCGAGGAGGCCGCCGCCGAGGCCGACACCGAGTCGGATGACGAGGCGGCCGAGGAGCCGGTTGCTGAGGTTGCCGACGACGAGGCGGCTGAGGACGTCGACGCCGAGGAGGCCGTTGCTGACGTCGCTGCCGAGGACGAGAGCGCCGTGGAAGACGACGCCGCCGAGGAGCCGGTTGCTGAGGAGGTGGCGGTGATCGAGGTCGTTGCGGACGAGGACGGCGAGAGCGCGGCCACGCCCGAGACGATCGCCATTGCCGAGGAGCAGACCAACGCCGAGCTTGCTCGGGAGGCGGCTCTGGAGGAGGCGGCCGAGGCTGTTGCGGCTGAGGACGTTGCCGAGGAGCTCGCGGCCGAGGCGGACGAGGTGGACGAAGAGGCGGGGGCCGAGGACGTGGTGCTCGTCGTCGTCGAAGCGGACGCTGACGAGGCCGTCGAAGAGGCCGTTGAAGAGGACGCCGCCGAGGAGCCCGCGGTCGAGGTCGAGGCCGTGGTGCTCGTGATCGAGGACGAAGCGGCCCAGGACGAAGCGGCCGAGGACGACGCGGCCGAGGACGACGACGAGGACGAGGACGAGGACGAGGACGGCGACATCGCGGCTGAGGCCGACGATGACGACGAGGACGAAGACGAGGACGTCGTGCTCGTGGTTGCCGATGTCGTCGATGAGGACGGGGTCGAGGAAGGCGTCCTGCTCGTCGTCGCCGAGGTGGACGAGGACGAGGAAGAAGAGGTCGACGAGGACGAGCTGGAGTACGCGGCCGTCGCGCCCGCGCCGTTGCGGCCCGGGGACATTGTCGAAGAGCGGATTGTGCTGTGGAAGCGCAAGCGGGCCGACAAGTTCCGGTCGCGGCTGGTGAAGGCCGAGTCGAAGTTCGTCGACGACCCGGTGAAGGCCGTTGCGCGGGCCAGTGCCGTGGTCAGTGACGCGATCGAGACGCTGGCCGAGAAGTTGCAGGAGCAGCAGCACGCGCTGAACCCGAGCAAGTCGTCGAAGCACCCCGACACCGAGGCGCTGCGGGTGGCGCTGCGGCAGTACAAGGACTTCCTGGAGCGGGTGCTGTCCCTGTAAGGACGCACGAGAAGGCGGGCCGGTTGGAGCCGGTCCGCCTTTTTGCGCATAGATTAAGGCCATGGCAGCCGGGGGGCGCCGATTCGTGCCGCTGCAGGTGCGCATCGCGGTGACGGGGTTCAACGCGGTGGGTGCCGTCATGCTCACGCTCGCGCTGACGGCGCTCGGCGTGCTGCTGTCGGGGATGCAGGTGGATCCGGTGGCTCAGGGCGGTACCGGATATCTGGATTTTGTCCTGTTCTTCAATGCCGCGCTGTTCCTGTCACCGCTGGCCGGGGTCCTGGTGTTCCTCGGCGTGCGGGTGCGCCGCGGCGAGCACTGGGCGTGGCTGTCGAGCCTGGTGTTCTGGGCCTTCGTCGGCACGATGATGCCGCTGCTGGCCTGGGTGCTCGAGGCGCCGCTCGGCCTGCGACTGCTCCCGGTCGTCGGCGCGGCCGCGATGATGGCGCTGCTGATGACGCCGCAGGCGCGGCTGCACTGCGCCGATCTCGAGGACTAGGGCAGCGGGTCGGCCAAATAGCGCTGGATCGTCGGGGCGAGGTTGCGCACGATGTCCTCGGGGGGCATCGAGGCGAGGGGTTCGAGCTTCAGGATGTACCGCAGCATCGCCATCCCGATCATCTGCGAGGCGACCAGGGAGGCCCGCGTCGGCGCCTCCGCCGGGTCGAGGTCCAGGGTCCGCGTGGCGCGTCGCAGGACCTGGCTCACCAGGAACTCGCGCAGCATGCGGGCCGACCAGTCGTGCTGCATGGCGCTGCGCACCAGGGCGACGACGGGCGTGCCGGCCGGGGAGTCCCAGACCGACAGGAACATGCGGACCAGGCGCTCGCCGACCCCGTCGAGGCCGGGTTCGAAGACCTGGGGCAGCAGCTCGCCGGGGTCGATGGGGGCGTTCATGGTGGCCAGGAACAGCTGGTCCTTGGCCCCGAAGTAGTGGTGCACCAGCGCGGGGTCGACCCCCGCGCTGGTCGCGATGTGCCGGATCGACGCCCCGTCGAAGCCGCGCTCGGCGAAGGCCTTGCGGGCCGCCTCCAGGATCGCCTCGCGGGTGTCCTGATTGCCGGGGCGCCGACCGGTACGAGCCATGTGGATCAGCCTATGCGGTACGCCGGCGCAGCGTCGCGGCGCCGAGCAGGAGGGCGACCACCACGCAGCCGACGACGATGCCGAGGTCGCGCCACATGATGCCGGTCGGGTCGGGGTGCGCGCCCAGTTCGGTGAGGGCCTGCACGGCGTACGACATGGGCAGCACGTCGCTGATCGCCTCCATCCAGCCGGGCATGCGGTCGCGGGGCTGGAGCAGGCCGCAGAGCAGGACCTGGGGCAGTACCACGGCGGGCATGAACTGCACGGCCTGGAACTCGCTGTCGGCGAACGCGCTGACCAGCAGGCCGAGGGCCATGCCGAGGACGGAGTTGCCGACGGCGATCACCCCGACCAGCCAGGCTGGGCCGAGGGTGTCCAGACCCAGCAGCCAGTACGCCAACGCCGACGCGATCGCCGCCTGCACCGCGGCCGCCACGGCGAAGGCGAGCCCGTAGCCGAGCAGGATGTCGACCTTGCCGATCGGGGTGGTGAGCAGCCGTTCGAGGGTGCCGCTGGTGCGCTCGCGGAGCATCGCCACGCTGGTGAGCAGGAACATGATCACGAGCGGGAAGACCCCGAGCATGATCAGGCCGACCCGGTCGAACAGGAACGGGTTGTCGTCGTAGAGGTACCGCAGCAGCGTCAGCAGCACCGTCGGCACCACGAGGATCAGCGCGATGGTCCGCCGGTCGTGGCGCAGCTGGCGCAGGATCCGCCCGGCGGTGCCGAAGGTCAGTCGCAGGGACATGGCTCAGCCCACCGTTTCCGTCTCGAGCGTCTGCGTCTCGTGGGCCTGGACGAGGCGCAGGAAGGCCTCGTCGAGGTCGTCGGTGCCGGCGGACTCGCGGACCGCGGCGGGGGTCTGATCGGCGATGAGGTACCCCTCGCGGATCAGCAGCAGGCGGTCGCAGCGGCCCGCCTCGTCCATCACGTGGCTGGACACGAGCAGGGTGGAGCCGGCCGCGGCCATGGCGTGGAAGCGCTGCCAGAGCTCGTTGCGCAGCACCGGGTCCTGCCCGACGGTGGGCTCGTCGAGCACCAGCAGCTGCGGCTTGCCGACGATCGCGCAGGCCAGCGAGGCGCGGGCCCGCTGCCCGCCGGAGAGGCGGCCGACCAGCTGGTCCTTGGCCTTGCTCAGGCCGACGTCGGAGATCGCCGCGTCGGCGTCCTTGGCGCCGAGGCCGTAGAGGGAGGCGAAGTACCGCGCGTTCTCCCGCACGGTGAGGTCGGCGTACACGCTGGGGGCCTGGGTGAGGTAGCCGACCTTGTCGCGCAGCGGCGCCGACCCGGCGGGGTGGCCGAGGACGGTGACGGTGCCGCCCGCGACCTTCTGGACGCCGACCACGGCGCGCATGAGGGTCGTCTTGCCGCTGCCGCTCGGGCCGAGCAGGCCGGTGACGCTGCCGTGCGGCACGGTGCAGGTGAAGTCGTGCAGCACCCGCCGTTTGCCGCGCACGACGACGAGGTGCTCGACCTCGATCGCGTTGCTCATCGGGGTGGTCCTTCCTGGCGGTGGAACCTGGATGGGGGTCGAACTCAACACCTGATGAACTCAACGGTAGATGAAATCCGCGGACATGAGCAAGCCCGCAAAGACGACAGTCGCGAGTTTCAGCGCGCCGCGCCCAGCCCGGCCGCGGCGTGCCGCCGCCAGACGCGGCAGGCCGCGCCGCGAGGGCGTTGGCCCTCCTAGCGGGTCTGCTCCAGCCAGGACGCGTACAAACGCGCGTAAATCGAGTCGGGATCGGTGAGCAGCGCCTGGTGCGCACCCCGCTGCACCACCCGCCCCTTGTCCACCACGATCACCTCGTCGGCGGACTGCGCGGTCGAGAGCCGGTGCGCGATCGCGATCGTGGTCCGCCCCCGGGTCACCGCGTCGAGCGTGCGCTGCAGCCGCACCTCGGTCGCCGGGTCGACGGCGCTCGTGGCCTCGTCGAGCACCAGCAGGTCGGGGTCGGCCACGTACGCCCGCGCGAGGGCCACCAGCTGCCGCTCCCCCACCGACAGCGACTCCCCGCGCTCCCCGACCGCCGTGTGCAGGCCCTCCGGCATCGAGTCGAGCCAGTCGATCAGCCCCAGCTCGGTGAACGCGGCGGTCAGCTCGGCGTCGGTCAGGGCCGGCCGGGCGAAGCGGACGTTGTCGGCGATCGTCGCGTCGAACAGGAACCCGTCCTGCGGCACCATCACGACCCGGCTGCGCAGCGAGTCGAACCGGATCGCGTCCAGCGGCACGCCGGAGAGCAGGACCCGCCCGGTGCTCGGGTCCATGAGCCGGGTCAGCAGCTTGGCGAACGTGGTCTTGCCGCTGCCCGTCTCGCCGACGACGGCCACGCGGGTGCGGGCGGCCACGGTCAGGTCGACGTCGCTGAGGACCTCCGGCCCGTCCGGGTACGCGAAGTGCACGTGATCGAACCGCACGTCGATCGGCCCGTCGGGCAGGGACCGGCCCGACTTGCCCGGATCGGCGACGTCGGGCTCGGTCTCGATGATGTCGAGCACCCGCCGCCAGCCGGCGATCGCGTTCTGCGCCTCGTTGAGCACCTCGGTCGCCACCTGCACCGGCTGGACGAACAGCGTGGCCAGGAACAGGAACGCGGTGAGCTGCCCGACCGTCAGGTGACCGCCCACGCCCAGCAGGGTGCCCACCACGATCACGCCGGCGAGCGCCAGCCCGGCCGCCAGCTCGCCGAAGCTCATGCTGATCACGTTGTTGGTCTGGGCCCGGAACAGGTTGCGGCGGGCCTTCTCGATCGAGCCGTCGAGCCGCTCGCCGGTGCGGCCCTGGATGCCGTAGGCGCGGACGACCGGGGCGCCGACCACGCTCTCCGCGATGACGCCCAGCATGTGCCCGACGCTCTCGCGGACCTCCAGGTAGAGCACGCTCAGCCGGCGCTGGAAGTGCCGCACCACGAAGATCAGCGGGGCGAAGGCGGCGAAGACGACCAGGGTGAGCTGCCAGGAGTACACGAGCATCACGATCGTGGTGACCGTGAGCTGGCCCAGGTTGATCACGAAGAGCAGGCCGCCGAACTGCAGGAACTGGCTGATCTGGTCGACGTCGCCGGTGACCCGGGAGACGAGCGCGCCGCGCCGCTCGGACTGCTGGTGCAGCATCGACAGGTCGTGGATGTGGCGGAAGGTGCGGGCCCGGATGCCGGCCAGCGCGGTCTCGCTGACCGTGAACAGGCGCACGTTCATGAGGTACGCGCTGATCATCGTGAGGAACAGGACGCCCGCCGTCACGGTCACGATCCGCGTGATGACGCCCAGGTCGGGGCCGCCCGGGGCCTGGATGCCGTGGTCGATGCCCTGCTGGATGGCGATCGGCACGGCGACCCGGCCGGCCGTGGCCACCAGGGCCAGGCCGAGCGTGCCGGCCAGGCCGGTGAACAGCTCCGGGGACAGGGCGAGGCCCCGGCGCAGGATCGAGGCCCGGGTGGAGGGGGCAGCCGGGGCGGCGGCGGTGGCGTTCTCGACGGTGGTCATGCGGGCAGGGTCTCCTCGTCGAGACGCGCGGCGGTCTCGCGGCCGTCGTCCAGGCGGTCGCCGTCGAAGGCGTGCTCGCGCTCCCGCTCCTCCTCGGCCTTCTCGTAGGCGGTGACCAGGTCGGCGTAGCCGGGCGCGGTCTCCAGCAGCTCGCCGTGGGTGCCGCGGGCCACGACCCGGCCCCGCTCGAGGTAGACCACCTCGTCGGCCAGGGCGATGGTGGCCCGGCGGTACGCGACGACCAGGATCGAGGCCGCCTGGGTGTCGCCGTCGTCGCGGCGCAGCGCGGCCAGGATTGCCGCCTCCACCCGCGGGTCGACGGCGCTGGTGGCGTCGTCGAGCACGAGCAGCCGCGGCGAGCCGGCCAGCGCGCGGGCGATCGTCAGCCGCTGGCGCTGCCCGCCGGACAGCGACGTGCCGCGCTCGCCGACGGTGGTGTCGAGCCCGTCGGACAGGTGCCCGACGAACCCGTCGGCCTGGGCCAGCCGCAGCGCCTTCCAGGCCTGCCCGTCGTCGACGCCGGGCCGGTCGAGCGTGATGTTGCCGCGGACGGTGTCGTCGAAGACGAACGGGACCTGGGCCACGAGCGCGGTCGCGCCGGTGAGGCTGTCCTGGCTGAGCTCGCGCAGGTCCACCCCGTCGAGGGTCACGGTGCCCACGGCCGGGTCGACCAGCCGGGCGGCGAGCGCGGCCACGGTCGACTTGCCGGAGCCGGTGGGGCCGACCAGCGCGACCGTCCGCCCGGCCGGCACCTCGAACGTCACCCCGTGCAGCACCGCCGGACCGGCCCCGTCCTCGTCGGTGTACGCGAAGTCCACGCCGTCGAAGCGCAGCGCCGCCGGGGCGGTGCCGGTCAGCTCGGCGGTGCCGTAGACGGTGTCGCCCTCGGCGTCGAGCACCCGGCGGATGCGCTCCCAGCCCACGACGCTGCGGGGCAGCTCGGCCAGCACCCAGCCGATCGCCCGGACCGGGAAGGCGAGCACCGTGAACAGGAACGCGACGCTGACCACCTCCTCCACGCCGACCGCGCCGGAGCGGAACCGGTAGCTGCCCACGACCAGCACCGCGAGGGTGCCGATGCTCGGCAGCGCGTCGAGGACCGGGTCGAACATGGCCCGGACCCGCCCGACGCGGATGGTGGCGTCGCGCAGCTCGACCGCCTTGGCGGCGAACCGCTCGGTCTCCGACGCCTCCCGCCCCATGGTCTTGACCACCAGGGCGCCGTCGAAGCTCTCGTGGGCGACCGCGCTGACGTCGGCCCGCAGCTGCTGGGCCCTCGCCACCCGGGGCGACATGCGGCGCGAATACGCCACGTTGACCAGCAGCAGCGCCGGGAAGATGGCCAGCCCGACCAGCGCCATCGCCCAGTCGGTGACGAACAGCGACACCACGGCGGCGGCGAGCATGACGACCGTGCCGACCGCGAACGGGAACGGCGCGATCGGGTACCAGGCCGACTCGACGTCCGCGTTGGCGTTGGACAGCAGCGTGCCGGTGGCGTGGCGCTGGTGCCACGCGAGCGGCAGGCGCAGGTAGCGGCGGGTCACCGCCCGGCGGTACTTCGCCTGCAGGTTGAACTGCATCGCGCCCGCGCCGAGCCGGCGGCCGAAGATCCCGACGATCTTGCCGAGGCTCACCGCGAGCACGGCCAGCCCGCCCAGCAGCAGGGTGCCGGTGGCCACGCTGCCCCGGCTGAAGGCCGGCACCACGATCTCGCCGACCACCCGCCCCGACACGAACGCGGTGGCGATGGTCAGGAGGCTGAACAGCACGCTGCCGAGCACCGACCAGACGAACATGTGAGGCTCGTCACGGACCGCGTGGCCGAGCACCCGGAAGCCCTTCGCGAGCACCTTGCCACTGGTCACAACACGCCCCCCTGGTTCCGCGGCCGTAAGTGTCCCGGTCGCGCAGTTACCTTACCGAGGGGGTACGACAATTCTGGGGCTAGCGTTATGCCCATGACTTCCTACGCCCGCGCCGAGCGGGCGGCGCTCGCCGACGTGCTGCTGGCCGCCGGCCCCGACGCGCCCACCCTCTGCGACGGCTGGGCCACCCGCGACCTGGCCGCCCACATCGTGCTGCGCGAGCGCCGGCCCGACGCCGCCGCGGGCATCATGTTCAAGGCCGCGGCCGGGCACACCCGGAAGGTCCAGGACAAACTGGCCGCGGGCGACTGGCCGGCCCTCGTCGAGCGCCTGCGCACCGGCCCGCTGCTGCTGCGCCCGCTGGACGAGGCGATGAACGCGGTCGAGTTCTTCGTCCACCACGAGGACGTGCGCCGCGCCGCGCCGGACTGGACGCCCCGGGAGATTCCGCCGGGGTACTCCCAGGCGCTCGCCGCCCGCGCGAAGTCCACCGCCCGCCTGTCGGCCCGCCGCTTCCCGGCCCGCCTCGAGGTCTCCGGCCCCGGCGTCGAGCCGTTCACCGTGAACCCGAAACAGGAACAGGCCGTCCAGGTGCAGGGCGCACCGGGCGAGCTGATCCTGTTCTTCACCGGCCGCCAGGCCCACGCCGACGTCGCGATCACCGGCCCCGAGCCCCTGACCTCAAGACTCCGCGGCGCCCGGCTCGGCATCTGAGCGCGCGCAGCGCGCCTGGGCGCTTCGCGAGGAGGCTGGCGTCGTCATCGAAATGTCACAACGGCACATGACGCCAACGTTTCGGTCACAGCACTAGCCCGTTGCGGGATCGACGGTTTACCGTCTGGTAACCGACGGACGTGACGCCAGTCACGGGCGGCGGCGTACTCTCCCGGACGCCCCGGAAGGCACCCCGACCATGACCCAGACCCAGCGGCTCGAACTGCCGTACCGCTCGATCCCGGACATGTTCCTCAACCGGGTGGCCTCCACCCCCGACGCCCGCGCCCTCGCCCGTCCCGCCCCCGACGACGCCGGGGACCCGATCTGGATGACCTGGCGCGAGGTCGACGCGCGCGCCCGGAACATCGCCGCCGGCCTGACCACGCTCGGCGTGCGGCCCGAGGACCGGGTCGGCGTGCTGTCCAGCACGCGGCTGGACTGGATCCTCGCCGACCTCGGCATCATGCTCGCCGGTGCGGCCACCACGACGGTGTACCCCACGACCGAGCCCGAGGAGGCCGTGTACATCGTCACGGACTCCGGCTCCAAGGTGCTCTTCGCCGAGAACCCGGAGCAGGCGGCCAAGCTCGACGGGGCCGATCTGCCGCACCTGACGCACATCGTGCTGATCGACGGTTCCCCCACCGGTACCGAGGTCAGGCCCACGATGAGCATCGCCGACCTCGAAGCCGCGGGGCAGGCCGCCAACGCCGCCGACCCGGGCCTGATCGACGGGATCGTGGCGGGCATCGCCGGCGACCAGCTCGCGACGCTGATCTACACGTCGGGCACGACCGGCCGCCCCAAGGGCGTCGAGCTGCTGCACGCCGGGTGGATCTGGCAGGGCAGGACGCAGCAGGACACGGGCGTGCTCAACAGCAGCGACCTGCAGTACCTCTGGCTGCCCCTGTCGCACTCGTTCGGCAAGACGCTGCTGTGCGGGATCATCTACGTCGGGCTGCCCACGTACGTCGACGGGCGGGTGGACAAGCTCATCGACAACCTCGGGAAGATCCAGCCGACGCTCATGTGCGCGGCGCCGCGGGTGTTCGAGAAGGTCTACAACCGGGTCGTGACCGGGGCCCAGGCCGACGGCGGGGCCAAGCTCAAGATCTTCAGCTGGGCGCTGGGCGTCGGGCGGCGGGTCGTGGCCGAGCGGCAGGCCGGGCGCGAGCCGGGCGGGGCGCTGAAGCTGCAGTACGGGATCGCCGACAAGCTCGTGTTCAGCAAGCTGCGCGCGCGGCTCGGCGGCCGGATGCGCGCGATGGTCTCGGGCTCCGCGCCGCTCGCGCCGGAGATCGCCCAGTTCTTCTTCGCCGCCGGGCTGCCGATCCTGGAGGGGTACGGCCTGACCGAGACCTCCGCCGGCTCGTTCGTCAACCGCGAGGGCAAGGCGAAGATCGGCACCGTCGGGCAGTCCCTGGGCGACCTGGAGTGCCGGCTCGACACCGACGGCGAGGTGCTGCTGCGCGGCACGCCGGTGATGCGGGGGTACCACAACCTGCCCGACGAGACCGCCGCCGCCTTCACCGAGGACGGCTGGTTCCGCACCGGCGACATCGGCGAGCTCGACGACAACGGGTACCTGCGGATCACCGACCGCAAGAAGGACCTCATCAAGACGTCCGGCGGCAAGTACGTGGCCCCGAGTCACATCGAGGGCCTGTTCAAGTCGGTCTGCCCGTACACCTCCCAGGCCATCGTCGTGGGCCAGGCCCGCAACTACGTGACGATGCTGGTGACCCTCGACCCGGACGCGATCAAGGGCTGGGCCGCGGGCACGCCGCTGGAGGGCAGGTCGTACGAGGAGATCGCGGGCTCGAACGAGGCGCAGGAACTCGTCGCCGGATACGTCCAGGAGCTCAACGCGAAGCTCAACCGCTGGGAGCAGATCAAGAAGTTCACGATCCTCGGCCGCGACCTGTCGATCGAGGACGGCGAGCTCACGCCGTCGCTGAAGGTCAAGCGGCGCGCGGTCGAGAAGTCCTTCGCGGCCGACATCGACGGCATGTACGCGGGCACGCTAGCGGAGATCTGACCACAGTCCTCTATTCACACCCCACAGTGTCGTGGCCCCCGGGAACCGCCATCCCCGGGGGCCACGACGCGTCTCACGCAGGTTCTAGGCCAGGACGGTCTGGGCCTGCCAGGTGTGCCGGCGCGGCCGGTCGAGATCCGTGCGGGCCTCCGCGAGCCGCCGCACCGCCTCGATCAGGTCGGCCTCCGGCAGCGTGAACGGCAGCCGCATGAAGCGCTCCATCGTCCCGTCGGCGCCGAAGCGGGGCCCCGGCGCCACCCGCACGCCCAGCTCCTCGGCCGAGCGGGCCAGGGCGCTGGACACCGGCGCGTCGAGCTCGGCCCAGATCACCATCCCGCCCCGCGGCAGGACGAAGCGCCACTCCGGCAGCTCGGCCCGCAGCGCCGCGGCCAGGGTGTCGCGCTGCACGAGCAGCTGCTTGCGGCGCGCGGCGACGATCGTCTCGCGGCGCTGCAGCAGCCGGGTGGCCACCAGCTGGTCGAGGACCGGGGAGGCCATGTCCACGCCGACGCGGGCGGCGGCCAGGCGGGCGATCAGCGAGGCCGGGCCGCGCACCCAGCCGATGCGCAGGCCGCCCCAGAAGGCCTTGCTCATCCCGCCGATCGTCAGCACCCGCGCGGTGCGGTCGAACGCGGCGACGGCGGGCGGCATCGAGCGGGCCAGCTCCGGCTCCAGGGCCAGGTCCACGAACGACTCGTCGATGACCAGGTCGGTGCCGGCGGCGTGGGCGGCCGCGGGCAGCTTCTCGCGCAGGGACACCGGCATCAGGTGGCCGGTCGGGTTGTGGAACTCCGGGATGAGGTACGCCACCCGCGCCTGCGCCGCCCGCACGGTCGACAGCAGCAGGTCGGGATCCCAGCCGTCCGGGCCGATCGCGTACGAGCTGATCCGCGCCCGCCCCGCCAGGAACGCGCTCAGGGCGTTCGGATAGGTCGGGGTCTCCACCAGGGCGCGCTGGCCCGGGGCGACCAGCAGGCGCAGCAGCAGGTCCAGGGCCTGCTGCACGCCGCCGGTGATCATCACCTGGTCGGGGTCGGTGGGCAGGCCGCGCTCGGTGTAGTGGCAGGCGATCGCCTCGCGCAGGGTCAGCAGGCCCATCGGCTGGTAGCCCGGGCCGCACAGGTACGGCTCCAGGTCCGTCACCGCCTCCGCCGCCGCGACCGACAGCTCCGGCGGGGCCGGCATCGCCGCGCAGCCCAGGTCGATCAGGCCGGCGTCGTCGCTGGGCGTCCACAGCCCGGAGGTGCCGACCCGGTGCCCAGCCGGCAGCTCGGTCCAGCTGCCCGCGCCCCGGCGGCTCGACAGGTGCCCGCTCTCGCGCAGTTCCCGATAGGCGGCCGTCACCGTTGTACGCGAAATGCCCAGCGCCGCCGCCAGCTCCCGTTCCGCGGGCAGCCGCACCCCGAGCGCCAGCCGCCCGTCGATGAGCAGGCCGCGCACGGCGTTGGCGAGCACCACGTACTCGGGCCGCTTCCCCGCCGGGCCGCGGACCCCGACGGCGACCTGCCAGGCGTTGAGCATGCGGGCCAGTTGCGCGCCCCGGACGATCGCAGACACCGATTGGCCTCCTTACACCCGCTCCATTGGCCTTACCCTGGCACCTGTGGCCTGCCTGGGCAAGTCCAATTTCAGCGCCGACAGCAGGACCCCACCGAGGATCAATGCCCCGCCCGCGAGGTCGTACCAGTGGATCGCCTCGTGCAGGAACAGCGCCGAGGACAGGATCGCGAAGACCGGCGCGAGGGCCGCGAACGGCGCCACCGTCCCGGCCCCGTAGCGGCCGATCAGCCGGCCCCAGATCCCGAAGCCGAGCAGCGTGCTGAGGTAGGCGATGTAGCCGATCGCCCCGATGGCGACCAGGTCGAGGCCCTGCAGGGCGCCCCAGACGTACCGCGGGCCGTCGACGGTCAGGGTCAGCAGGATCAGCGGCGGGGTCGCGACGGCACTGACCCACACCATGAAGTTGAGCATGTTCTCGGCCGACGCCTTGCGCATCGCGATGTTGGCCAGGCCCCAGGCCGCGCCGGCCGCCACGACCAGCAGGAACGCGCCGAGCGGGCGGTCCAGGCCGAGCTGGGTGGCGATGAGCGCGATGCCGGCGCCGGCCAGGACCACGCCGCCGATGCGCCGGGGGCCGGGGCGGTCGCGCAGCAGTACCGTGGCGAACACCAGCGTGAAGATCACCTGGCTCTGCAGGACCAGGGCCGACAGCCCCGACGGCAGCCCGGCCGCCATCCCGGCGAAGAGCAGCGAGAACTTGACCACGCCGAGCGCGATGCCGGTCGCGATCACCCAGCGCCACGGCGCCTGCGGCCGGCCGACCAGGAACACGGCGGGCAGCGCGGCGACCCCGAAGCGCAGGGCGCAGAACAGCAGCGGGGACATGCTGTCGAGCCCGACGTGGATGACTACGAAGTTGACGCCCCAGATGACGCTGACCACGGTCGCCAGGGCGAGGTCGCGAGGTTTCATGCCCCGATGATTGGCCCGGCGGACCGTGAAGCACCATCGAAAAGTACTGCATGATGGTTTTAGTATTGCTTCATGCTTGACCTCGCGCGCCTCCAGGCGCTCCGCGCGGTGCAGACGTTCGGCACGGTCACGGCCGCCGCCGGGGCGCTGCACATCACCCCGTCGGCCGTGTCGCAGCACCTCGCCAAGCTGGAGCGGGAGACGCGGGCAACACTCGTGGAGAAGGACGGCCGGCGGCTGCGGCTGACCGAGGCCGGGCGGGTCCTGGCCGAGCACGCGGCCCGGGTCCTCGCGGCGGTCGAGGAGGCCGAGGCGGCCCTCGCCGCGCACCAGGAGACGGTGTCGGGCCGGCTGAGCATCGCGTCGTTCCCGACGGCGTGCCGGGGCCTGCTCCCGCACGCGCTGCGCCGGCTCGCGGCCGACCATCCGGCGCTGGAGCCGGCCCTGCTGGAGTCGGACCGGGAGTCGAGCTTCGCCGGCATCCTGCGCGGCACCGTCGACGTCGCCCTGATCGACGAGTGGCTGGAGATCCCGGTGACGTACCCGGCGGGCGTGGCCAGCGTCGAGCTCGGCCTGGACGTCGGGGACCTGATCGTGCCGGCCGGGCACCGCCTCGCCCGCGGGCCGGGCCCGGTCACCCTCGACGAGGTGCGCGAGGAGCGCTGGATCGCCTCGACGCCGAACACCGTCTGCCACGAGTGGCTGCTGCGGATGCTGCCCGGGCTGGAGCCGGCGATCCTGGTCAACGAGTTCGAGACGCAGCTGACGTTCGTGGCCGAGGGGCTGGGCGTGGCATTCATCCCGCGGCTGGCCCGCACCGCCCTGCCGGCCGGGGTGGTCGCGCGCCCGGTCGCCCCGGAGGCGGCCCGGCGGGTCAGCGTCGCGTGGCGGGCGGCGGCCGCGGTCCGGCCCGCCATCGGGGCCACGGTTTCCGCCCTCCGGGAGGCCTGGGCCATGCGTCCGGCGCCGGGCGAAATGCCCGAATGGGCGAATCATCAGGCCGTTGTGCAGGTGGTCTGAACCCCCGGGGGTTTCATTCACACTATTCATTTCAGCGGGGATCCGGAGCGCCCCTTACATTCAGGGCATGGCCCTCTTCCGTTCCCGGACCGCGACCGGCGCAGGCATCCTGGCGACGGTCCTTCTGGTGCTGATCTTCGGCAACCAGATCTTCACTGAGTGGGTCGACCGGCACAGCGACGGGTCGACCGTGTGGGGCTTCTTCCTGCGCAAGCTGGCCTGGCCGCGCTGGTGGATCAGCCCGCGGGACGGTTCGGGCGACGCCGCCCGGGACCTGCTCGCCAACGACCTGCGGGCGCTGCTGACCATCCTCTTCGTCGCGCTGGTGCTGGCCGTCTCGGCCCGCACGGTGGCCGGCGGCGGAGGTGCCTTCGTGGTCGGCTGGGCGGCGCTGATCTTCGGCGCCGCGCTCTCCGCGTTCGCGACCGCCTTCATCGTCTCCAACCCGTCCATGCTCAACGCCTTCCAGGCGGCCGTCGAGGCGTCGGGCTACGGCCTGTTCGTCGGCTGGATCGTCGGCATCGCGGTAACCGCCGGCAAGAAGGCCGACTAGCGGATCGGGTGCCCGGCGACCCGCAGGGCATCCTTCACGTCGCCGATGCTGAGCTCGCCGAAGTGGAACACGCTCGCGGCGAGCACGGCATCGGCGCCCGAATCCACGGCCGGCGCGAAATCCGACACCTTGCCGGCCCCGCCGCTCGCGATCACCGGAATGTCGACCACCGCACGGACGGCCCGGATCAGCTCCAGGTCGAAGCCGTCCTTGGTCCCGTCGGCGTCCATCGAGTTCAGCAGGATCTCCCCCGCCCCGAGCTCGGCCACCTGCGCCGCCCACGCGACCGCGTCCAGCCCCGCCCCGCGGCGCCCGCCGTGCGTGGTCACCTCGAAGCCGCTGGGCTGCCCCTCGCCCCGCCGCACGTCCAGCGACAGCGTCAGCACCTGGTTGCCGAAGCGCTGCGCGATCTCGGCGATGAGCTCCGGGCGCGCGATCGCGGCCGTGTTCACCCCGACCTTGTCCGCGCCCGCGCGCAGCAGCGTGTCGACGTCCCCGACGCTGCGCACGCCGCCGCCGACGGTGAGCGGGATGAAGACCGTTTCCGCGGTACGCCGGACAACTTCGAGCATCGTCGCCCGGCCCTGCGACGACGCGGTCACGTCGAGGAACACGAGCTCGTCCGCGCCGGCGGCGTCATAGGCGGCCCCGAGCTCCACGGGATCGCCGGCGTCGCGCAGATTGAGGAAGTTGACGCCCTTCACCACCCGCCCGGCGTCGACGTCCAGGCACGGGATGACCCGGACGGCGACGCTCACGGCGCCACCCGCAGCGCCTCGAGGGCCTCGGTGACGGTGAACGCGCCCGCGTAGAGCGCCTTGCCCACGATCACGCCCTCGACCCCGGCCGGCTCCAGCGCGGCCAGCTGGCGCAGGTCATCGAGCTTGGACACGCCGCCCGAGGCGATCACGGGCTTCTTGGTCCGGCCGGTGACCTCCAGCAGCAGGGTCAGGTTCGGGCCGGTCAGCGTGCCGTCGCGCATCACGTCGGTGACCACGTACCGCGCGCAGCCCGCCTTCTCCAGCCGGTCGAGCACCTCGAACAGGTCCCCGCCCTCCTTGGTCCAGCCGCGGGCCGCGAGCTGGTGGCCGCGCACGTCGAGGCCGACCGCGACCTGGTCGCCGTAGGTGGCGCAGACGTGGTCGCACCAGTCGGGGTTCTCCAGCGCCGCGGTGCCGAGGTTGACCCGGGTCGCGCCGGTGGACAGGGCCGCCTTCAGCGAGGCCTCGTCGCGGATCCCGCCGGACAGCTCCACCTGCACGTCGAGGCGGCGCACCACGTCGGCGAGCAGCTCGGCGTTGGAGCCGCGGCCGAAGGCGGCGTCGAGGTCGACGAGGTGGATCCACTCCGCGCCCTGCCGCTGCCAGGCGAGGGCGGCCTCGAGCGGGTCGCCGTACGTGGTTTCGCTGCCGGCGGCGCCCTGGACGAGACGGACCGCCTGGCCGTCGGCGACGTCGACGGCGGGCAGGAGCTGCAGGGCCATGGTTTGCGATCCTTCTTGAGAGACGGCGGTTTTCAGATGCGACGGTCGAGGACGAGCACGGTGAGCGCCGGAGTGGCGACGATGACGATCGCGCTGATGCCGATCCGGGCCGGCCAGGAGTCGAAGGACACCCAGACCAGCACCAGGACCGCCAGCACGAGGATGGCGATGATCGCCTTCTGCTTGCGGGAGCGGCGAGCGAAAATCTTACCGGTACGCCCGACCCGGACCTTGGGCACCAGCCGGCGCACGGCGGCCCGCCGGGCCCGCTTGCGCTCGTGGCGCCGCATGCGTTCGGCGCGCTCGGCCTCCAGCAGAGCGCGCCGTTTCGCCCGTTCCTTGCTCAAAGGGTCCGGAGCCAGTTGGCCAGCAGGGTGGCACCCGCGTCGCCGGACTTCTCGGGGTGGAACTGGGTCGCCCGCAGCACGCCGGTCTCGAACGCGGCCACGAACGGCTCGCCGTGCACCGTGATCGCGGTGCCGGCGCCGGCCGAGGTCGCCGCGTAGGAGTGCACGAAGTAGAAGCGGGTGTCGGCGGGGAGGCCGGCGCCGAGCACCGAGTCCTCGGGCCAGGCGACGGTGTTCCAGCCCATGTGCGGTACGACGGGAGCCTGAAGGCGCGTCACCGAACCCGGCGCGAGACCGAGGCCCTTGGTCACCACCCCGTGCTCCGCGCCCTCGTCGAACAGGATCTGCATGCCGACGCAGATGCCGAGCACCGGCGCGCCGGCGCGGACCCGCTCGGCGATCGTCGGACCGGCCCCGAGCGCCTCGATGCCGGCCATGCACGCCGCGTAGGCCCCGACGCCCGGCACGACCAGGCCGTCCGCGCGGGCCGCCCGGTCCAGGTCCGCGGTCACCTCGACGTCGGCGCCGACCCGGGCCACGGCCCGCTCGGCCGAGCGGAGGTTGCCGGAGCCGTAGTCGAGGATCACCACTCGCTTCGCCACGAGACGCCTCCTAGTTGAAGGACCACAGCAGGCCGCCGACCGCCGCGAGGGCGGCCAGGGCGAACGTGATGATCGACGGTACCTTCGACGTGTTCTGCCGCAGCGTGAGCGCCCCGCCGAGCAGCAGCCCGGCCAAGCCGAACAGCAAAATACTCACGCCGTCACCTCCGCAGGCTCCGGCGCCGGCGCGGTCAAACTGTGCCCCCGGTGAGCGGCTCCTCCGCTTCGCTCCAGACCGCTCACAGTGCACCCTTGGTACTGGGCACGACCCCGGCATTGCGCGGGTCGAGCGCGCACGCCTGGCGCAGCGCCCGGGCCACCGCCTTGAACTGGGCCTCGACGATGTGGTGGGCGTCGGGCTGGGCCCCGTGCCGACCGGCCCGCAGGATGCTCACGTGCAGCGTCACCTTGGCCGAGTGCCCGAAGGACTCCCAGATGTGCCGGGTCAGGCTCGTCGGGTAGTTGCCGCCGATGTGCGGGGCGATGTTCGCCGGCTCGTCGTGCACCACGTACGGGCGGCCGGACAGGTCGACGACCGCCGAGGCGAGCACCTCGTCCAGCGGCACCTGCGCGTGGCCGTAGCGGGTCACGCCCGCCTTGTCCCCCAGCGCCTCGGCGAACGCGGCCCCGAGGGCGAGCGCGGTGTCCTCGACGGTGTGGTGCGCGTCGATCTCCAGGTCGCCCACGGTCTGCACGCGCAGGTCGAAGCCGCCGTGCTTGGCGATCTGGTTGAGCATGTGGTCGTAGAAGCCGACCCCGGTCGCGATCTCGCCCACGCCGGTGCCGTCGAGGTCGAGCTCGACCAGGACCTTGGTCTCCTTGGTCACGCGCTCGATCCGGGCGGTACGACTCACAGCAGTTCCTCCAGGGCAGTCAGGAAGGCCCCGGTCTCCTCCGGGGTGCCGGCGGTGACGCGCAGCCAGCCGGGCAGGCCGACGTCGCGGATGAGCACGCCCCGGTCGAGCAGGGCCTGCCACGTCCCCTTGCTGTCCCCGCGCGGGGCGCCGAACAGCACGAAGTTGGCGTCGCTGTCGGCGACCGGCAGCTGCCAGCCGCGCAGCGTGGTGACGATCCGGTCGCGCTGCTCCTTGATCGCGTCCACGGTCGACAGCAGGGCGTCGGTGTGCGCGAGCGCGGCCCGGGCCACGGCCTGGGTCATGGCGCTCAGGTGGTACGGCAGCCGCACCAGCTGCACCGCGTCCACCACGGCGGCGTCGGCGGCCAGATAGCCGACCCGGCCCCCGGCCAGCGCGAACGCCTTGCTCATGGTGCGGGTCACGACCAGCCGCGGGGAGCGCTCGACGAGGCTCAGCGCGAAGACGGTGCCGGGGCGCGCGAACTCCGCGTAGGCCTCGTCGACGATCACCATGCCCCGGGCCGCCCCGACCGCCGCCTCGACGACCTCCAGGGGCAGCGCGGTGCCGGTCGGGTTGTTCGGCGAGCACAGGAACACCAGGTCGGGATCGTGCTCGGCGATCTTCGCGACCACGTGCTCGGCGCTCAGCGTGTAGTCCTCGGCGCGCCGCCCGTCGATCCACGCCGTGCCGGTGCCGGCGGCGAGGAGGGGGTGCATGGAGTACGACGGCGTGAACCCGAGCGCGGTGCGCCCCGGCCCGGCGAAGACCTGCAGCAGCTGCTGCTGGATCTCGTTGGAGCCGTTGGCCGCCCAGACGTTCGCGGCGGTGAGGCCGTGGCCGAGGTACGCCGCGAGGTCCGTCCGCAGCGCCATCGCGTCGCGGTCCGGGTAGCGGTTGAGGTCCCGCAGCACCGTCCCGAGCGCCTTCTCCATCTCGGCGACGGCGGGCTCGGGCACCGGGTACGAGTTCTCGTTGGTGTTGAGCCGCACGGCCACGTCGAGCTGGGGCGCGCCGTACGGGGTCATCCCCCGCAGCTCGTCGCGCAGCGGCAGGTCGTCCAGCGCGGTCATGCCTGGAACCTCACGGTCACCGCGGCCCCGTGCGCGGGCAGATCCTCGGCCGCCGACAGCGCCACGACGTGCCCGGCAACCTCCTGAAGGGCATCGCGGCTGTACTCGATGAGCTGCACGCCCCGCAGGAAGGTCTGGGTCGACAGGCCGGACTGGTGCCGCGCGCAGCCACCGGTCGGGAGCACGTGGTTGGAGCCGGCGCAGTAGTCGCCGAGGGAGACCGGCGACCAGGCCCCGACGAAGACGGCCCCGGCGTTGCGGACCCGCTCGGCCACGGTGCGCGGGTCGCGGGTCTGGATCTCCAGGTGCTCGGCCGCGTACGCGTCGACGACCCGCAGCCCCTGCGCGAGATCGTCGACGAGGACGATCGCCGACTGCGGCCCGGACAGCGCCTCGCGGACGCGCTCGAGGTGCTTGGTCGCGGCCACCTGCCGCTCGACCTCGGCCTCGGTCGCCTCGGCCAGCTCGGCCGACGTGGTGACGAGCACGCTCGCCGCGAGCGGGTCGTGCTCGGCCTGGCTGATCAGGTCGGCGGCCACGTGGCGCGGATCGGCGCTGTCGTCGGCCAGGATCGCGATCTCGGTCGGCCCGGCCTCGGCGTCGATGCCCACCGTCCCGCGCAGCATCCGCTTGGCCGCGGTCACCCAGATGTTGCCCGGCCCGGTGATCATGTCGACCGGCTCGCAGCCGGGCTGCTCGTCGGTGAACCCGTACCCGAGCATGGCGATCGCCTGCGCCCCGCCGACCGCGTAGACCTCGTCCACCCCGAGCAGCGCGCACGCGGCCAGGATGTTGGCGTTGGGCAGGCCGGTGTCCTTCTGCGGCGGGCTGCTCACCGCGATCGACTCGACCCCGGCGGCCTGGGCCGGGACGACGTTCATGACCACGCTGGACGGGTACACGGCCAGCCCGCCCGGCACGTAGAGCCCGACCCGGCCGACCGGCAGCCAGCGCTGGGTGACGGTGCCGCCCTCGGCCAGCACGGTCGTGGTCTCGGTCCGGCGCTGGTCGCCGTGCACCTTGCGGGCCCGCGCGATCGACTCCAGCAGCGCCGCGCGCACGTCGGGGTCGAGCCCGGCCTCGGCCCGCTCGATCTCCTCCCGCGGCACCCGCAGCTGCTTGACGTCGACCCGGTCGAAGCGCAGCGCGGCCTCGCGGATCGCCGCCGCCCCATGCTCCCGGACCCCCTCCACGGTCGAGCGCACCTGCTCGGCGGCGACGGATACGTCGATGGCGGCTCGGGGCAGCAGACGGCGCGGGTCCTCGGCGGAGCCGCGCAGGTCGATCCGGTTCAACACCCTTGCGAGTCTATTCGGCGCCGCCAGCGGTTATGCGTCGCCGTCCCGCCCTGCGGGCTGTCGGGATCTCGTCCACCGCCAGTTCAGCTCGTCCGGCGCCGCGGGCGGACCGGGCAGCTCCCCGCGCTCGCCGCGGCTCATGCCATCGAGGGTCATCGCGAGGTACCGGCGGCGCAATTCGCTCGTTCTGTCCCGATCCGGGAGCCTGATCGCCGCACAGCCCTCCAGCACCAGCCCGACGTCGGTCGGCTGAATCTCGGCCCGCAGCCGCCCGCCGGCCCGCGCCCGCTCGACGAGCGCGTTGGTCAGCACGCCCGACCGCCGGGCGTCGGCCACCATCTCGGGCGTCGAGACGAACGTCCCGGCCAGATGCACGGTGAGCGAATGCACATCCGCATCCACCACGGCGCGCAGGAACGTGGCGAGCGCCTCCCACCCGTCCTCGATCGCGGCGGCGGCCTCGGCCTCGGCGATGAACACCCGCAGACCGTCGTGGCACAGCGTCCTGAGCAGCTCTTCTTTGCTCGTGTACCGCCTGTAGAGCGCACTGATCCCCACGCCCGCCCGCTCGGCGACGGCGGCGATCGGCGCCTTCGGATCCGCGATGAACACGTCCCGCGCGGCGGCGAGAATGACCCCGTCGTTCCGCTCGGCCTCGCGCTTACGTCCCATGGGTCCCATCCTAGCCGGACCTCGGAACGGATTGCTCCGCTCCGTATGCCGTCCTGAGCAACGGTCGCGTTCTTGCTCGGCTACGCTTCCGCTCGTGGAGCTGCTCCCACTCTTTCCGCTGGGCACCGTGCTGTTTCCGGGCCTGGTGCTGCCGCTGCACGTCTTCGAGCCGCGGTACCGGACGCTCGTGCAGCACCTCACCGAGCTCCCCGCCAGCCTCCCCCGCGAGTTCGGCGTCATCGCCATCCGCCGCGGCTGGGAGGTGGGCCGCCAGAGCGAGGCCCAGGACGCCACCATCACGGCCGGCGAGTCCCTCTCCCTGTACGAGGTCGGCTGCGCCGCCGAGATCCGCCAGATCACGGAGCTCCCGGACGGCCGCTTCGACCTGATGACCCTGGGCCGCCGCCGCTTCCGCCTCCTGGGCCTGGCCCGCAACGACGCCCCGTACCTGACGGGCGAGGTCGAATGGCTCCCCGAGCCCAAGGGCGAACCGGACCGCGAGGGCGAACTGGCCGCGGGCGTCCTGGCCGCCTACCAGGACTACCTGCGCGCCGTCCGGGCCGACGACGACGGCGAGCAGCTCCCCGACGACCCGACGGTCCTGTCCCACCTGGTCGCGGCCACGGCGTCGCTGACCATGGAGGACCGCCAGGCCCTGCTGGCCGAACCGGACACCGAGAGCCGCCTCAAGGCGGAGCGCGTGCTCCTCCGCCGCGAAACCGCCCTGCTGGGCCAGGTCCGCGCCGTGCCGGTGGCCTTGGGCGACCTCGCGGTCCCCTCCAGCCCCAACTGACCGCGCCGCTAGCTCTTCCGCCCCACGTGCTCCCAGCGGTCCCCGGGCACCAACATCACCATGCGATGCTCGTAGTTCTGCGTGTCGATGATCCAGGTCCGCTCGTCCTTGAGCGTCTGCCGAATCTTGGCGGGCGACATCGGTTCGCCGCTGTCCCACCGGCCGTCGTGCGGTTCCCGGATCTCGATCCACCCACGCTCGATCATGTCGGCCACCACCCGCGCGAACCGCGGGATCAGCCGCCGCATCCCGTCGTCGTCAAGATTCGAGCTCGCCTGCGGATCGCCGAGCAACTCCCGCCGCCGCCGCGCGTCGTAGTCGGTGATCACGCCGTTGAGATACCCGTTCTCATAGGCGTTGATCATCACCGCGTACTGCTCCGGCGACAGCTTCTGCCACATCGTCACCGCGCAATCCTCAGCCACCACCCGCCGCGCGAGGCACCGATTTTCTGGCCGCCCGGCGTCGCCCCCTGCAGCCGGGCGTCGCCCCCTACAGCCGGGCATCGCTCGGCGGCGGCGGGGTCAGGGGCGCGGCTGGTCCGAGTGCGGCGGGTTCGACGGCTCCGGCGACGGCCACACCGGTGCGTCCGCGGTCGAGGGAGGCGGTGGCGGCGGGGCGCCCGGGTCCTGCCACGACGGGGCGGGCGCGGACGGGGCAGGTGACGACGAGGCGGGGGCGGACGGCGCCGGCGGGAGCTCGGAGCTGACCGGGCCCGGCGGGTAAGGCGACGCCGACGGCGGGAACTGCGGCTGGGCCGCGCCCGGCGGGTAGGGCGACTCGGCCGCCGGGAACGGGTACGGCTGGTACCCCGCGCCCTGGAACTGCGGCTGGTCGGCGGGCTGCGCGGGGTACGACGTGCCCTGCGGGGGCGCCAGGTACTCCGGCGGGATGTTGTCGTAGCGCAGGGTCGGCGAGACGTGGAAGCCCGCCATGCCGGTGTAGATCGCGGCCGCGGCCAGGGCCTGGATCAGCATGGTGCCGCGGACCCAGGGGATGAAGCCCAGGTAGAGGCTCGACACGCCGGTGCGCAGCTTCACCGGGCGGAAGATGTGGGTGTTCACCGGGGCGTGCTCGGCGAGGTCCAGGTAGCGGTCCCAGCCGATCTTGTTGCCCAGCCAGGCGGCGATGACCGAGGCGGCGGCGGAGCCGATGACCAGGCCGGCCAGCATCAGGGGGCCCCGGTAGCGGCGGAGCAGGAACCAGGCGGCCAGGGCGACGACGATGCCCATGCCGATCGACATGAGGACGAACCAGCCGTCGTCGGCCCAGTAGCCCTCGGGCTCGGGGTCGAGCGGGTACGGCCCGTACTGCGTCTGGACCAGCTCGACGTGCGGGGCCAGCTTCGACCACAGCCAGCCGAACGGCGCCCCCAGCGCGGCCACCACGACGGCGGCGAGCAGCGCGAACAGCAGCTCCCGAACGATCGGCACGCGGGCCGGGCGGGCAACCTCCGGCTGTTCGACCGGCGAAATCGGGGCGATGCTCACGATCCCATCCTGCCAGGCGCGGGCGACGTTCCGGCAAGCGCGTCGGCGATCCCGCCCGAACCCGGCGAACCGCCCGAATCGCCGGTTGCGGCGGGCGGCGGCGGGGCGGTCAGGTCGGGCAGGGCGAGGTCCATGGCCATCAGGCGGGGCACCTCCTCGCGGCGGTCCACCCGGCCTTTGACCGAGACGACCGCGTCCTCGATGACCCACTGGTCGACCAGCTCGTAGGTGTCCGGGAAGAACATGACCTCGACGCTGCCGTCCAGGTCCTCGAGCACCGCCTGGGCCCACGGGCGGCCCTGGCGGGTGACCTTGCGCTGGACGCCCGACAGGATGCCGGCCAGCCGGACCACGGCGCCGTCCGGGATCGAGCCGTCCTCGGCCAGAGCGGCGATCGGGCGGTCCGCCGCGGCCCGCAGGACGTGTTCGAGGCCGCGCAGCGGGTGATCGGAGACGTAGAGGCCGAGCATCTCGCGCTCGAAGGCGAGCCGCTCCGGCTTGTCCCACTCCATCGCGGGCACCGGCGGGGCGGTCATGAGCGGCGCCCCGAAGAGGTCGAACTGGCCCATGGCCTCGTTGCGCTTGACGCTCGACACGGCGTCGAGGGCGTCGGCGTGCACGGCGAGCAGGCCGCGGCGGGAGTGGCCCAGGGAGTCGAAGGCGCCGGCCTTGATCAGCGACTCGATGGTCTTGCGGTTGCAGACCACGGCGTCGACCTTGGACAGGAAGTCGTAGAAGTCGGCGAAGGCGCCCCGCTCGCGGCGGGCCCGCAGGATGGCCTCGACGGCGGCGGCGCCGACGTTGCGCACGGCGCCGAGGCCGAAGCGGATGTCGGTGCCGGCGGCGGCGAAGCGGCCCTGGGAGGCGTTGACGTCCGGCGGCAGCACCTTGATCCCCATGTGCCGGCACTCGGCGAGGTAGAGGGCGGAGCGGTCCTTGTCGCCGCCGACCGAGGTCAGCAGGGCGGCCATGTACTCGGCCGGGAAGTTCGCCTTCAGGTACGCCGTCCAGTACGCCACCAGCCCGTAGGCCACACTGTGCGCCTTGTTGAACGCGTAGTCGGAGAACGGCACCAGGATGTCCCACAGCGTGCGGATCGCGCCCTCGGAGTAGCCGCGCTCGCGCATGGCCGGGGCGAACAGCGTGAACTCCTGGTCGAGGATCTCCTTCTTCTTCTTGCCCATGGCCCGCCGGAGCCGGTCGGCGGCGCCCAGGGTGTAGCCGGCGACGCGCTGGGCGATCGCCATGACCTGCTCCTGGTAGACGATCAGCCCGTAGGTGTCGCCGAGGATGTCCGCGAGCGGCTCGGCGAGCTCCGGGTGGATCGGGGTGACCGGGCGGCGGCCGTTCTTGCGGTCCGCGTACTCGTTGTGGGCGTTGGCCGCGATCGGGCCGGGCCGGTAGAGCGCGCCGACCGCGGAGACGTCGGCGAAGCCGTCCGGGGCCATCGAGCGCAGCAGCTGGCGGACCGGCGTCGCCTCGAACTGGAACACGCCCAGGGTGTCGCCGCGGGACAGCAGCGCGTAGGTCGGGACGTCGTCCAGCGCCGCGTCCTCGATCGCCACCTCGCGGCCGCGGTTGTGCCGGATCGCGTCGAGGGCGTCGTCGATGATCGTGAGGTTGCGCAGGCCCAGGAAGTCCATCTTGAGCAGGCCCATGGACTCGCAGGCGCCCATGTCCCACTGGGTGATGATCGCCCCGTCCTGCTCCCGCTTCTGGATCGGCAGGACGTCGATGAGCGGCTCGCGGGACAGGATGACGCCGGCCGCGTGCACGCCCCACTGCCGCTTCAGCCCCTCCAGCCCGCGCGCGGTGTCGACAACCGTGCGCACCTCGGGCTCCGACTCGTACAGCCGCCGCAGCTCCCCGCCCTCCTTGAACCGCGAGTGCGCGGGGTCGAACACGCCCGACAGCGGCATGTCGCGCCCGAGGACCGGCGGCGGCACCGCCTTGCTGATCCGCTCGCCGAGGGAGAACGGGAAGCCCAGCACCCGGGCCGCGTCCTTGATCGCCGCCTTGGCCTTGATCGTCCCGTACGTGATGATCTGCGAGACCCGGTCCTCGCCGTATTGCTCGGTGGCGTAGCGGATCATCTCGCCGCGCCGGCGCTCGTCGAAGTCCATGTCGATGTCGGGCATGCTCGGGCGCTCGGGGTTGAGGAACCGCTCGAAGAGCAGCCCGTGCGCGAGCGGGTCGAGCTCGGTGATCCCGAGCGCGAAGGCGACCAGGGAACCGGCCGCCGAGCCGCGCCCCGGCCCGACCCGGATGCCCTCCCGGTGGGCGTGGGCCACCAGGTCGGCCACCACCAGGAAGTAGCCGGCCAGGTCGGCCCCGAGGATCACCGACAGCTCGTAGTCGGCCTGCCGGGCGTGCGGACCCGGCACCCCGTCCGGGAAGCGCCGGTCCAGCCCGCGGGCGACGGCGGCGCGCAGGTAGGAGTCCTCGGTCTCGCCCGCCGGGACCGGGAACGCCGGCATCAGGCTGCGGTGCGCGAACACCTCCGCATAGGGCCCGATCCGCTCGGCCACGAGCAGGGTGTTGTCGCAGGCGCCGGGCACCTCGGCGTCCCAGATCCGGCGCATCTCCTCGGCGGGCTTGAGATAGAAGTCGCGGGCGTCGAACTTGAAGCGCTTCGGGTCGGCCAGCGTGGTCGCGGACTGCACCGCGAGCAGGGCCTCGTGGGCGTCGGCGTCGCCGGCGAACGTGTAGTGCAGGTCGTTCGTGGCCACCGGGGCCAGCCCGAGCCGCTTGCCCAGCCGCAGCAGGTCGGCCCGGACCCGGCGCTCGATCGGCAGCCCGTGGTCCATCAGCTCCAGGTAGAGGTTGCCCTCGCCGAAGATGTCGCGCAGCTCGCCGGCGGCCGCGCAGGCCCGCTCGAAGTCGCCGATGCGCAGCCAGGTCTGGATCTCCCCGGACGGGCAGCCGGTGGTGGCCAGCACCCCGCCCGCGTATTCGGCCAGCAGCTCGCGGTCGGCCCGGGGCTTGTAGAAATACCCCTCGGTGCTGGAGCGGGACGAGAGCCGGAACAGGTTGCGCAGCCCGGTCGCGCCGGCGGCCAGCAGCGTCAGGTGGGTGTAGGCGCCGCCGCCGGAGACGTCGTTCTCGCCGCCGTCGGCCCAGCGCACCCGGGTCCGGTCGCGCCGGTGGGTGCCCGGGGTCAGGTAGGCCTCGACCCCGATGACCGGCTTGATCCCGGCGGCGGTCGCGGCGGTGTAGAAGTCGTGGGCGCCGAACATGTTGCCGTGGTCGGTCATGGCCAGCGCGGGCTGGCCGAGCCGGGCGGCCTCGGCGAACAGCGGTCCCAGCCGGGCCGCGCCGTCGAGCATCGAATACTCGGTGTGTACGTGCAGGTGTACGAACGAATCCCCCACGGCTGCGAACCTATCGCGGGGGTACGACATTTTCGGCCACACTGCAGGCCATGATGGACCGTGACCGGCTCCGCGCCCTCCTGGCCCGCGAGCGAGCCGCCTTCGCCGCGCGCAATCCCCGCTCGGCCGCCGAGTTCGCGCGCGCCTCGAACCTGTTCGGCCGGGTCCCGATGACCTGGATGAACAAAACCGCGGCGGGCTTTCCCCTGTACCTCGCTGAGGCCCGCGGCGCCCGCGTGACCGACGTGGACGGGCACGAATACACCGACTTCAGCCTGGGTGACACGGCGGCCATGGCCGGGCACTCCCCCGCGCCGGTCGTCGCCGCGGTCAAGGAGCGCTTCGAGACGCTCGGCGGGGCGTGCGCGATGCTGCCGACCGCCGACGCGGCCTGGGTCGGGGCCGAGCTGACCAGGCGCTTCGGGGTCACCCGCTGGAGTTTCGCGCTGACCGCCACCGACGCCAACCGCTGGGCGATCCGGCTGCTGCGGGCGGTCACCGGCCGGCCGAAGATCCTGGTCAACAGCTACTGCTACCACGGCTCGGTCGACGAGTCGCTGATCGTCACCGGTCCGGACGGCGCGCGCAGCCGCGAGGGCAACGTCGGCGCCCCGGTCGACGTGACCGTGACCAGCCGGGTCGCCGAGTTCAACGACCTCGCCGGGCTGGAGCGCGAGCTGGCCCACCGCGATGTGGCCGCCGTGCTGATGGAGCCCGCCCTGACGAACATCGGCATCGTCCTGCCCGAGCCCGGCTATTTGGCCGGCGTACGCGAGCTGACCAGGAGGTACGGCACCTACCTGATCAACGACGAGACGCACACGTTCTCGGCCGGCCCGGGCGGCGCCACCGGCCTGTGGAACCTCGAACCGGACGTGGTGACCATCGGCAAGGCGATCGGCGGCGGCATCCCGGCCGCGGCGTACGGCCTCTCCGAGCAGGTGGCCCGCGACATCGAGGCCATACCCGGCCTCGACCTGATCGACATGGGCGGCGTGGGCGGCACCCTGGCCGGCAACGCCCTGTCGATCGCCGCGACCAGAGCCACCCTGGAGCACGTTCTGACCAACGCCGCCCATGCCGAAATGTCCGAAAAATCCGATATGTGGAGCAGCGGCGTCCAGCGCGTCATCGACGAACACGATCTCCCGTGGTCGGTCACCAGACTGGGCGCCAGAGCCGAGTACCGCTTCGCGAAACCCGCACCCACAAGCGGTACCGAAGCAGCCTCAAAAAATGACGCGGACCTGGAGGACTTCCTGCACGTCCACCTGGCCAACCGCGGCATCCTGCTCACGCCGTTCCACAACATGGCCCTGATGAGCCCCGCGACCACCCGGGATCAGATCGCCGAGCACACCAGGGTCTTCGAGCAGGCCGTCGCGGAACTCACCGCGCGAACGGGTCCATCATGACCGCCGCCGCCCGCAGCCACGCCCGCTTGGTGGCCGGCGCCAGCATCGGGTACTCGATGTTGGAGCCGCTCTCCAGCGCCGGGTCGTAGGGCACCACGACCACGGCCCGCGTCCGCGTCCGGAAGTGCCCGGCAAGGTCGTCGATGAGCGGCGTCGGGTTCGGCGTCGGGCAGGACAGCAGCGTGACCGCGTTCGCGACCAGCTCCTCCATCCCGGCCTCGTCGAGCAGGTCGAGCATCCAGTCGGCGGTGAACGCGGCGTCCTCCCGCGGCACCGAGGTGACCACGAGCTGGTCGGCGGTCTGCAGCACGGTCTGCCAGTTCGGGCTCTCGACGTTGTTGCCGGTGTCGACGCAGATCACGTCGTGGGTGCGCCGCAGCAGCTCCAGGACGCGGCGCACGGTGTGCGGGTCGAGGCGCTGGGCGAAGCGCGGGTTCTCCTCGCCGGCGAGGACGTCGTAGGAGCCGTCGGAGGCGTGCCGGAGATAGTCGTCGAGCATGTCGTACAGGTCGTAGCCCGTCGCGTGCTCCACGCGCACGAGGTCGGCGATCAGGTGGCGGATCGTGCGGGCGTGCCGCGCGCTGCCGGCGCGCAGGCCGAGGGTGCCGCGCAGCTCGTTGTCGTCCCACGCGATGACACCCTTGCCGCGCACGCTGCCGATCGTGGCCGCGGTGAGCACGGTGGCGGTGGTCTTGTGCACCCCGCCCTTGGGGTTGGCGAAGGCCAGGACCTTCGGCGTCGGGATGTCCCGGCGCAGGACCTGCACCATCTGCTCGGTCGGGTCGGCCGCCGCCCGGGGCGCCTGGTACTCGACCTCGGGCCCACGCCGAGGGGCCGCCGCGGCGGTCCGGGGCGGTGCGTCGTCATACGGGCGGGTGCCGTTGGTGGGAGGCATTGGTTCGTCATCGTAGGGCCGCCCGGGCGGGTACGGGGCCGTGGGGCTCTCGAACCGTCCGTCGTAATCCAGATCACTCGGGCTCGATCGGCCCAGCAGGGCCCGGTCCAGCAGCGAGCGCCAGCGGGGAGCCGGCTCGGCCGACCTGTCCTCCCACATGGCATCCGCTCGCTCAGCCACGCCCGGCCCTCCTCACACGCGACGCGTCACAACCCGCTCCCCAGGCTACGGACCGAACAGTATTCGGACCACTCCTGCGAGCCCATCCCCTGCATCAACTGCACGACAGGCCGAAGGGATATCGCCTCAGGACGGACCGGGGGACGCGACGACGGTTCCGGCACCCTCACTGACCGGTTCCGCGACCGTAGTCTGCTCGGGCAACGGGGGCAGGAACACCGTGCGATCAAGCCGTTGCATCTCGGTGATCGGGTCGACGACGCGGGTCTCCGGGCGCGCCCCGACGGCGCGCAGGGCGGCCGGGGATGCGTAGACGACGGCGGCGTACACGCACGAGCAGTGCTCGCGATAGGCGGTGGCCTCCTGATCGGCGACGATGGCGCCGGCGAGGTACAGCTGCCGGTTCTCCTCGGGAATCCCGTCGACCCGGGCCAGCAGGTCCCGGTAGTGCGCCGCCTCCTCGGTCTTGCGCCCGGCGGTCTCGTCCATCGCCGCCACCACGTCGTCGGGCAGCTTGTACGCGCCCAGGCGGACCAGCTCGGTCTGCGCGTCGGGCAGCGGCACCCGGGCGAAGACGCTCGACACCGAGACGTCCGCGAGCACCGGGGTCAGCCGTTCGGGGGCCAGGTAGGCGGTGAACGACACCAGCGCGTAGACCGGCTCGTCGCCCGGCAGCGCGGCCAGCTCGTCCCTGCCCGCCTGCAGGTACGCCGGGATGGAGGCGCCCTCGGCCACCCCGACCCGCAGCACGTCGCCCAGGGACGGGTCGCTGCCGGGCCGGTCGGTGCGGTGCACCGCGAGCAGCGTCGCCGTCACCGCGAGCACGCCGACCACGATCGTGAACGCGCGCAGCCGCTGAGCACCCCGGAAGACCCGGGCGAGGACGTCGCCGACCGGCGGCAGGAGCCACTGGTCGAGCTGGAGGAGCCGCTTCATCGCCCCACGAGGGTCGCACGCCTGCCTTAAGGGTCGGTCATGGGGTCTTGACATCCACGCAGCGAAGGATTTCTATCAGTCAAGTTTACTAATAGAAACGAGGAGGGTCCGTGCGAAGGTCACTCATCGCCGCCGCCGCGGTGGCACTCACCGCCGCCGGCGTCGTGTTCGCGGTCACCCCGTCCGCCCAGGCGGCGACCGCCATCCCCGCCCACGTCTTCGCTCCCTACTTCGAGGCCTACAACGGCGACAGCCTCAACGGGCTGTCCCAGCAGTCCGGTGACAAGTACCTGACCATGGCCTTCATCCAGACGGCGAGCCGCGGCTCGTGCACCGTGTACTGGAACGGCGACACCGGCATGCCGATCTCCAACGCGACGTTCGGCAGCGACATCGCCGCGATCCGGGCCCGCGGCGGCGACGTGATCCCCTCGTTCGGGGGGTACGCGGCCGACAACGGCGGCACCGAGATCGCCGACAGCTGCACCGACGTCAACCAGATCGCGGCGCAGTTCGAGAAGGTCATCACCACGTACGACGTCACCCGCATCGACCTCGACGTCGAGGACAACTCGCTGACGAACACCGCCGGCATCGACCGCCGCAACAAGGCGATCAAGATCGTCGAGGACTGGGCCGCCGCCAACGGCCGGACCATCCAGTTCGTCTACACGCTGCCCACGACCACGAGCGGCCTGGCCGACAGCGGGCTCGCCGTGCTGCGCAACGCGGTCGCCAACAACGCGCGGGTCGACATCGTCAACCAGATGACGTTCGACTACTACGACAACCAGCCGCACCAGATGGCCAACGACACCAAGAGCGCTTCCAACGGCCTGCACAGTCAACTGCAGCAGTTGTACCCCACGAAGAGCAGCCAGCAGCTCTGGTCCATGATCGGCGTGACCGAGATGATCGGCGTCGACGACTTCGGACCGGCGGAGACGTTCACGATCGCGGACGCCAACGCCGTCTACACCTGGGCGACCCAGCAGGGCCTCGCGGAACTGTCGTTCTGGGCGCTGCAGCGCGACAACGGCGGCTGCCCCGGCGGAGCGGCCTCCGACACCTGCTCCGGCATCTCGCAGAGCACCTGGCAGTTCTCACACATCTTCGCGCCCTTCACAAGCGGCGGCGGTACCCCCGGATCCCCGTCCCCCACGCGAACCAGCGCGTCGCCGAGCGCATCCCCTTCGCGGAGCCCGTCCGCGTCCCCCAGCCCTTCGCGGAGCACCAGCACTCCCCCGCCCGCCGGCCTGGCGAACGGCAACTTCGAGACCGGCTCCCTGACGCCCTGGACGGGGAGCCTGTGCAGCGTCGTGAGCACGCCCGTGCACGGCGGCACCAAGGCGCTCAAGGCGGCCGCCACCAGCTCGGACAACGCGCAGTGCGCGCAGACGGTGGCCGTCCAGCCCAACCGGACGTACACCCTCAGCGCCTGGGTGCAGGGAAGCTACGCCTTCCTGGGCGCCACGACGGGGGCGGGCGACACGAGCACCTGGACGGCCGGCGGCTCCACCTGGACCAAGCTGACCGTCAACGTCAGCACCGGCAGCTCGACCTCGATCAAGGTGTGGGTGCACGGCTGGTACGGCACCGGCACCATCTACGTCGACGACGTCACGCTGGTCTAGCGGGCACCTACGCGGCGGCGCTCAGCACCTCGAGCGCCGCCGCCAGGTCGGCCGGGTACTCGCTGACGAACGAGACGTACTCGCCGCCGCGCGGGTGGATGAAGCCCAGCTCGCGGGCGTGCAGCCACTGCCGGGCCAGGCCCAGCCGGGCGCTCAGGGTCGGGTCGGCCCCGTAGGTCAGGTCGCCCACGCACGGGTGCCGCAGCGCCGAGAAGTGCACCCGGATCTGGTGCGTCCGCCCGGTCTCCAGCTTCACGTCGAGCAGGCTCGCGGCCGGGAACGCCTCGATCGTGTCGTAGTGGGTGACGCTCGGCCGCCCGCCGGAGACGACCGCGAACTTGTAGTCGTGGCTCGGGTGCCGGTCGATCGGCGCGTCGATGGTGCCGCGCAGCGGGTCGGGGTGGCCCTGCACCACGGCGTGGTAGCGCTTCTCCACCTCGCGCTCCTTGAAGGCGCGCTTGAGCAGGCTGTACGCCATCTCGCTCTTGGCCACGACCATGAGCCCGGTGGTGCCGACGTCCAGCCGGTGCACCACGCCCTGCCGCTCGGCCGCGCCGCTCGTGGCGATGGTCTGGCCCATGGCCGCCAGCCCGCCGATCACGGTCGGGCCGGTCCAGCCGGGGCTCGGGTGGGCGGCCACGCCGACCGGCTTGTCGACCACGACGATGTCCTCGTCGCTGTAGACGATGGCCAGGCCGTCGACGGGGACCGCCTCGACCTCGACCGCGCCGGGCGGGGCCGGCAGCGTCACCTCGAGCCAGGCGCCCGCCTTGACCTTGTCGGACTTCGCGCGCACGACGCCGTCGACCGCGACGTCCCCGGCCTCGACCAGGTCCGCCGCGGTCGTGCGGCTGAGTCCGAACAGCCGGGTCAGGGCCTGGTCGAGCCGCGTGCCGTCGAGCCCGTCGGGCACCGGCAGGGACCGGACCTCACGCATCTTTCTTGGCCCGGGTCCCGTCGCGGCGCCGGCCCATGAACTCCAGCAGGATCGCCAGCGCCACCCCGACGGTCAGGGCGGAGTCGGCGATGTTGAACACCGGGAAGTGCCCGCCGTGGTCGTCGAGGAAGCTGAACATGTCCACGACGTGGCCCTGGAACGGGCCGGGGGCCCGGAAGAGCCGGTCGCCGAGGTTGCCGGCCGCGCCGCCCAGGACCAGGCCCAGCGCGACCGCCCAGGCGGCCGAGAAGGTGCCCTTGATCATCCAGAACAGCCAGCCGATCACGCCGATCGCGATCAGCGGGAAGATCCAGGTCTGGTCGCGCAGCATGCTGAACGCGGCCCCGCTGTTGCGCGTGTAGATCACGTAGATGAGGCCGCCGAGCAGCTTCACCGGCTCGCCGTGGGCGACGGTCGAGGTCGTCCACTGCTTCACGGCCAGGTCGATCGCGATGATCGCCAGGCCGACAAGGCCGAAGATGCCCCAGGCCCGCGACCGCGCCCGGGGGTCGGGCGGCGGCGTGGGCCCGGCGGTGTCGTCCACCAGCTCGGTCCGATCCTGGGTGGGCTCCTGAGTGGTCAGCGCCGCTCCTCCAACTGCTTGCAGGTGACGCAGAGCGTAGCGGACGGGAACGCGGCCAGGCGCTCCACGGGGATGGCGTTGCCGCACTTCTCACACCAGCCGTAGCCGCCCTCGTCGAGCCGCTCCAGGGCCCGCTCGACCTGCAGGACGCGGTCGGCCAGGTTGTTGGCGATGGTGATCTCCTGCTCGCGCTCCCCGGTCTTGGTCCCGGTGTCGGCCTGGTCGTCGCCGGCGGAGTCCGTGAGCCGGTGCTGCTGCAGCTCGTGGATCTCGGTGAGGGTCTGGTCGTGCTCGGCCTTGAGCTCGTCGCGGCGCTCGGTCAGCGCGGCGCGGATCTTCTCGGTCTCGGCTGCGGTGCGCGTGCCACGGGCGGGCTTCGCCGTAGCGGTCTTGGCCGCGGTGGTCTTCGGTTCTGCGGTCTTGGCCATCGTGGCTCCCTCGGCCGCCCGGGCGGCGTTTGTGGTCGGCGCATTCTTGGTGCTGGTGGTGCGCGGGGCCTTCGCTGCGGCCGGCGCCGCCTTCGTCCCCCGGGACGATGTCCCGGCTTGCCGAGAGGTGGGTTTCTGTGCTCTTGTCACAGTGGTACCTCCCGTCACATCGGCGGCCTTGCCCCGCCCGGCACCGCTCGCCGACGCGCCCTTCGGCACCGCATCAGCCCGCTCGGCCATGGCTCCCCCAGATGCAAAATGGGCGCGCGACGCGCGGTCGCGCACTCCAGTGGCTGGCAAGAATACGGAATGTACACGCGTCCGACAAACACGCCACACGCATTCCGACCAATTTGATCAGTTATTGGCGCCGATCATCGCCATGTTCGGCAAACCAGCGGGCCAGTCTCCCCCGCCTGCTCACGGCCCGCAGGCGCTGTTCCGCCGCGTCACGCACCTGTTCGGTGGCGACGATCAGGAGGCTGTCGCGAGTCTTCAGGCGGGTCTCCGGCGCCGGCACGAACGCACCGCCATCGCGCAACACCAGCGTCACGACCGCACCGAGAGGCAATCGTAACTCGTCCACGTGCACGCCGTTGAGCTTCGAGCCGTCCGGCACCTCGACCTGCAACAAGTCCGCGCGCATGCGTTCGAGCGGGGCCGCCTCGACCTCCAGGTCGGTGGGTTCGGCGGGCGCGGTGACGCCCAGCCGGCGGGCCACCGGGGGCAGCGTCATGCCCTGCAGCGCCGTGTAGATCACGACGAGCACGAAGACCACGTTGAACAGATCCTGCGCGCCGGGCAGCCCGGCCGAGAGCGGGATCGTGGCCAGCACGACCGGCACCGCCCCGCGCAGCCCGGCCCAGGACAGGAAGGCCTGGTCGCGCCAGCCGGGGCCGGTGCTGGTGAGCAGGAACGGGGCGCTGGAGACCAGCACCGACAGCGGGCGGGCCAGCAGCACCAGGACCAGGCCGACGACGAGCGCGGTGACCACCGCCCCGCCCAGCTGGCTCGGCGAGGCGAGCAGGCCCAGCAGCACGAACAGGCCGATCTGGGCGAGCCAGGCCAGGCCGTCGGCGAACCCGAGCATCGCCCGGCGGTGCGGCAGGCGGGCGTTGCCCAGGACGACGCCCGTGACGTACACGGCGAGAAATCCCGAAGCGTGGACAACCGATCCGGCGGAGTAGGCCAGAACGGTCAGACCAATCGCGGCGAGCGGATAGAGCCCGGCGGACGGCAGCGCGGCCCGGCGCAGGGTCCACGCCCCGCCGAACCCGGCCACCAGTCCGATGGCGGCCCCGGCGATCAGCTCGTAGCCGACGAGCCCCGCCTGCTGCCACCACGCGCCCTGGTGGTCCAGCGGCGCGGAGAGCAGCACGACGAGGATCACCACGGGGGCGTCGTTGATCCCGGACTCGGCCTCGAGCAGCGCGGCCAGGCGCGGCCGCACGGGCACCCGGCGCAGCGTGGAGAAGACCGCGGCCGCGTCGGTGGAGGAGAGCACGGCGCCGTACAGCAACGCCTGCTGCCACCCGACCCCCAGCGCGAAGTGCACCACGGCCCCGACGACGGCGACGCTCACCACCACGCCGACGGTCGACAGGACAACGGCCGGCCCGATCACCGGCCGCAGCGTCGACCACCGCGCGGTGAGGCCGCCCTCGGCGATGATCACCACGAGCGCGCAGATGCCGAGGGTCCGGGTCAGCTCGGCGTCGGTGAACTGGATGCCGAGCCCGGCCTCCCCGAGCGCGACCCCGAGCAGCAGGTACACCAGGAGGCTGGGCAGCCCCAGGCGGACCGAGAGCCGGACCGCGCCGACGCACACCAGCAGCACGGCCGCGCCGACGAGCAGCGCGATGTTGAGCTCGTGGTTCAACGGCGGTCCGCCAGCAGGCCGGCGACCCGCGCCCCGAGATCGGCGGGCGGATCGGCCAGCTCGACCAGCTTGTCCCGGCTGGCCGCGCCGGCCTTGAGCCGCAGCGCGGACGGGCGGACCCCGATGGCGGCGGCGAGGGCCTTCAGCGCGGCCTCGGTGGCCTGCCCGTCGACGGGGCGGGCGCCGACCGCGACCACCACGGCGGGCCCGTACGGCCCGGGGTGGCTCCCGCCGACCGCGGTGCGCGACGCACCCGGCCGGACGCGGATCGCGATCGTAGGCATGCCTCATTGTGAGGGTTCACCCGATCGAGGTCGATCCTCCGGCCGGGCGGTATCGCCGCCGGGCTCAGCGGCGGGCGGCCAGCAGGACGTCGTTGGGGGCGCACACCGCGCACGGCGTGAAGCCCAGCTCGACCGCCTCGTGGGCCGGCAGCGGCTCGTGCTCGCGGCCGAGGAGGTGCGGGCAGTTCGGCACGTGGTAGCGCGGCCGGCCGTCGATGACCAGGACGTCGTCGTTGAGGGCGGCGACGCGGGCGAGGTCGGCGGCCGAGGAGTGCTGGATCGCCGGCTCGTCGGCCGGGTCCTCGTCGTCGTAGTCGTCATCGTCGTCGTCATCGTCGTCGTCATGGACGCGGTCCGTGTAGTTGCCGGCCGGCGGGTGCTGGTCGAACTGGGCCGGGTACTCGTCGTAGCGGTCGCCCTGCTGCGGGATCTCCGGCTCGTCGCGGATCGGCGCCATCATGGCGGTCTCGTCCGGGGCGGCCGGGCGGCCGCCGGCGGAGCCGCCGTACGTGGTGCCGGTGCGCGCCCCGGCCGCGACGGCCTGGCGCTCGGAGCGGCGGCCGTACTCCCCCGAGTGCTCCAGGTCCTCGCCACCGAGCTCGTCGGCCCCGAGGTGCGAGGCGAACGGGTCGTAGCGCTCCGACGGCACCTGGCGTCCGGTGCGCGTGCGGGCCGAGCGCGCCGCCGCGGCCTGGCGACCACCGACGATCAGCGCGACCGCGGCCAGCAGGCTCGCCCCGATCGACGCGACGAGCAGCGCGTCCGATCCCTGGAGCAGTCCCAGCACGAGCAGGCCGACGGCTACCACGATCAGCAGCAGGCTTCCGACGATCACGGCCCTGTCCCTCCGCAAAGGCAATCCCGGGGCGAGTGCCGATGGCATCTCCGGGCGAGTGTCTCTCAGCCGGTACAACGACCGAACTCGGCGGAAGTCTCCCAGAATGACCGGCGCCCCAGCCGAATTTCGACTGGGGCGCCGCGTGTCGCATTGACCGGCCGCGTGTCAGGGGTCGCGGCCCGCTGCTGTTCACTCGTGTGGGTGCCGCTCGTGCACTTCCGGGAAGCCGTGCACTTTCAGAAAAGGGTCAGCGACCCGCGCCCTCGTAGCCGCCCGCGAGCCCGGCCGTGGCCAGACCGCCGCCGACCGCCGGACGCTGAGCGCCCTCGCCGCGCTGGGCCATCTCGGCCTCGAGGCTCTGCTCGCGGCCCGTGAGGTCGCGCAGCTGGCTCTCCAGGTAGGCCTTGAGGCGCGTGCGGTACTCGCGCTCGAACTGCTTGAGCTCTTCGATGTGCTTCTGCAGCGCGGTGCGCTTCGCGTCCAGGCCGCCCATGGCCTCCTGGTGGCGCTGGCGGGCGTCGCGCTCGAGCGCGTCGGCCTTCGCCCGCGCGTCGCGGGTGACCTCCTCGGCCTTGGTGCGGGCCTCGGAGAGCAGCTTGTCGGCCTCGCGGCGCGCGTCGGACACGTGGTCGTCCGCGGTGCGCTGGGCCATCATGAGCACGCGCAGGGCCTGCTGCTCGCCGTCGCCGGTGCCACCGCCGACCGCGCCGCCCTGGGCGCGGAGCTGATCGAGCTCCTGCTGCATGCTGCGGGCGGCCGACTCGGCCGACGACTTCTCCCGCTGGACGCGCTCGAACTGCGTCTTGAGGTCGGCGAGCTCGGAGGCCAGGCGGGGGTCGCCACCGGCACCGGGGGCCACACGGGCCGCGCCGCCGCCGCGCTCGAGCTGCGCGCGCAGCTCGTTGTTCTCTTCGATCAGCCGGGCGAGCTCACGCTCGACCTCGTCGAGGAAGGCGTCGACCTCCTCCTCGTCGTAGCCCCGCTTGCCGATCGGGGGCTTCTTGAAGGCGACGTTATGAACGTCGGCCGGGGTCAGCGGCATCGAAACTCCTCGGGTCAGTTGCGGCCGCGTGGCCGCCGAGCGGTGCGTGTCACGAGAACGCCGCGATCAGCCGCCCTAACACGACGTACATCAGCACGAACAGGATAACCAGCAGCACAAGCGAAGACAGGTCCACGGCCACGGTACCAATACGCAGCGGACGAATCACCCGCCTCAACGCTTTGAGCGGCGGATCGGTGACGCTCCACACCACTTCGAGCGCTGCCGCGGCCCCCCGGCCGGGTTGCCAGCGGCGCCCGAACTGCATGACGTAGCCCATCACAAAGCGTCCGAGGAGCGCCACCAGGAAGAGGTAGAGCAGCAGATGCACGATCTGCAAGGTGATGGACACCACGGCCGTTGTCGTCCTCGCATCAGCTCTGGTTGAAGAATCCGCCCTCGGCGATCTTAGCTTTGTCCTCGGCGGTGACCTGGACATTTGCCGGTGAGAGCAGGAAGACGCGGTTGGTCACCCGCTCGAAGTTACCACGCAGGCCGAACACGAGTCCGGCCGCGAAGTCGACCAAACGTTTGGCGTCCGACTCATCCATTTCGGTGAGGTTCATGATCACCGGCACGCCGTCGCGGAAGTGCTCACCGATCGTGCGCGCCTCGTTGTACGTGGTCGGGTGCAGCGTCGTGATCGCGTAACGGCGGTCGTCGCTGTCCTCTTCCACCTGCGGGCGCTCGCGGACCGAGTTGGTGGGAGCAAGTGCGAGATTGTCGCGCGTCGGGTAACTGACGGACGTGGTCGGGCGCGTGATCGAGCGGACGGTGCTCGTGCGGCTCGCGGCGCTCGACTCCATGCGGTCGGCGGCCGACAGGCGCTCGGACGTGGCGAGCCGGTCCGAGGCCGACAGGCGCTCGGAGGCGGACAGCCGCTCGGAGGTCGTGCGGGAGCGCGGCGCCGGCACCTCGTCGACCTCGTCCTCGTCGTCGAGAAGGTCGTCGCCATACCGGTAATGACGATCGTCGTACCCACGATCGTCCTCGTCCTCGACGAGACCGAGCCAGACGCCCGCCCTGCGCAGAGCACCCATACGCGCTCCTCCGTCCACCGCCATGCGGCACTTCCCCCCGTTGTCGGTGCCACCGATCACGTTGTGCGACACCGCCCCGCCGGCGCAGAACCACACCCGTGTAGTTTTCCGTTCCCGCGGGCCAGGCTACCCCAGCGGAGTGCGTTTTCCGAGCAATGCACTGCCGACACGAACGTGTGTCGAGCCGTGCAGAATCGCGGATTCGAGATCGTCGCTCATACCCGCGGATATCCAGTCCGCCGCACCGTCCGGACCGGAAAAACGCTGACGAATGCGTGACGCGATCGCCGCCAGCCGGGCGAACGCCTCGTCCGGCTCCCAGCCCAGCGGCGCGACCGCCATGACCCCGCGCAGGGCGAGGACGGGACTGGCCGCGATCGCCTCGGCGACCTTCTCGACCTGTCCCGTAAGTGCCCCGCCGCGGTGCTCGTCGTCGTCCAGGCTGACCTGCACGAGCGCGCCGAGCGGGGCGGCCCGCCCGGCCTTGACCACCGCGTCGGCCAGGGCATCGACCAGGCGCAGGCTGTCCACGGAGTGCACCGCCTCGGCGTAGCCGGCCACCGAGCGGGCCTTGTTGCGCTGCAGCTGCCCGACGAAGTGCCAGTGCACACCGGGCACGGCGGCGGCCTTGGCGGCCGCCTCCTGATCCCGATTCTCGCCGACCTCGGTCACGCCCAGTTCGGCCAGGCGGGCCACATCCTCGGCCGGGTAGGTCTTCGTCACGGCCACCAGGGTGACCGATTCCGGCTCGCGTCCGGCGGCTCGGCAGGCCGCCGCGATCCGCTCCCGCACCGAGGCGAGATTGGCCGCGATCTGCTCCGTCCGCGCGTCCACGAAAAACCCCCTGAATACGGCGAATGGGTAGGCCGCGCTTGCGACCTACCCAATTCAACCAGAGGTCAAGCAGTGATCAATCACGCACCGTTTTTCAAGAAGTCCGGCACGTCGACATCGTCGAAGAGCACCCGCCGCGGGGGCGGCGGGGCCTGGCGCTCCTGCGGGGCCGGCTCCTTGGGCTGGCTGTGCTGCGGCCCGTGCGACGTGCGCGGGGCGCGCGCCTCGACCGGGCGGTACGCCGGGGCGCCCCCGTCGAAGCCGGCCGCGATGACCGTGACGCGCACCTCGTCGCCGAGCGCGTCGTCGATGACCGCGCCGAAGATGATGTTCGCGTCCGGGTGGGCGGCGTCGGTGACCAGCTGGGCCGCGTCGTTGATCTCGAACAGGCCGAGGTCCGAGCCGCCGGCGATGGACAGCAGCACGCCCCGCGCGCCGTCCATGCTCTGCTCGAGCAGCGGGCTGGAGATCGCCGACTCGGCCGCCTCGACCGCGCGGTTGTCGCCGCGGGCGCTGCCGATGCCCATGAGCGCACTCCCCGCGCCGCTCATGACGCTCTTGACGTCGGCGAAGTCGAGGTTGATCAGGCCCGGCGTGGTGATCAGGTCGGTGATGCCCTGCACACCGGAGAGCAGCACCTGGTCGGCCTGGCGGAACGCGTCCATCATGCTGATGCCGCGGTCGCCGAGGGCCAGCAGCCGGTCGTTGGGGATCACGATGAGCGTGTCGCACTGGTTGCGCAGCTCCTCGATGCCCGCCTCGGCCTGCACCTGGCGGCGCTTGCCCTCGAACGAGAACGGCCGGGTGACCACGCCGATGGTCAGCGCGCCGAGCTTGCGCGCGATGTTGGCCACGACGGGCGCGCCCCCGGTGCCCGTCCCGCCGCCCTCGCCACAGGTGACGAAGACCATGTCGGCGCCCTTGAGCACCTCTTCGATCTCGTCCCGGTGGTCCTCGGCCGCGTTCTTGCCGACGTCCGGGTTGGCGCCGGCGCCGAGGCCGCGGGTCAGCTCGCGGCCGACGTCGAGCTTGACGTCGGCGTCGCTCATCAGCAGGGCCTGGGCGTCGGTGTTGATCGCGATGAACTCGACGCCCTTGAGGCCAACCTCGATCATGCGATTGACGGCATTGACCCCGCCGCCGCCGATGCCGACGACCTTGATGACCGCGAGATAGTTGTGCGGATGAGTCATCGGACCACCTTTCCTTCCGAGGTTGACCAGCGCCGGTCCGGTTGATGACGACGGCGTCGGCCAAATGCGAATCGCACGAGGATGAGGCCCGCAAACCCTCAACCTCTACTAGAGGCTTATAGTTATGTCAACTAATGCCTTATCGCAAGGTAAGGGCCCGACTGTCGTGATCCAAGGACCGTCCTCGGCGTGTCGGAGCTAATCGCCCACGACGCCGTCGACGCATTCCCTAACGGCGTCGAGGTGCCCGTTGTGACGGGCGGTCTCCTCGATCATGTGCAGAAGCACCCAGCGGACCGACACGGCGCTGCCGTGGCGGCGGCCGGCGCACAGCGCGTCCGGGGCGAGGCCGGCCGCGAGGCGGCGGGAGACGTCGCACTGGGCGCGGTACGCCGCGAGCGCCTCCGCCAGCCCTTCCCCCGGCCGCCGGCGCCACTCCAGGTCGGGGTCCTCCGCGGTCCAGTGCGACGGCACCTCGAGCCCGGCCACGACCTGCTCGAACCACATGGACTCGACCGCGGTCAGGTGCTGCACCAGCCCGCCGATCGTGGTCAGCGGCGAGGCCGGCAGCGGCGCGCGCCACGCGTCGGCCTCCGCCACCCCGGCGCACTTCAGGTGCACGGTCTCGCGGTGGAAGTCCAGCCACGCGGCGAGCAGGGCGGGCTCGTCGCCGGTGTAGGGCACCTCGGCGCGGTTCACTTCTCCAGCACCACCCCGGGGGCGCTCACGTCGAGGGTGCGGCCCGGCTCGATGCTGGAGCGCTCCAGGACCCGGACCTTGGCCGCGTTCTGCGTGGCGTCGCCCCAGATCACCGTCCGGTCCCCGGTCAGCTCCAGCCGCAGCCGCGTCGGGGACTCGGCGACCAGGGCGACCATCTGGACCCGCACCGCCGGGGAGAGCGCGGCCAGCACGGTCAGCGCGCTCTCGGTGGTCTCGTCGCCGGGCTCGGGCTGGGCCACCCGCACCGTCGGCAGCCCCGGCGGCGCGGCGTCGACCGGCAGGAACGCCACGCCCTCCTCGTCGAGCAGCGTGAAGCCGCCGACCTTGGGCACGACCGCGACGGCGGTGCGCTCGCGCACGGCGATGGTGAGGGTGTGCGGGTACCGCGCCTGCACGCTCACCGCCCGCGCCGGCTTGAGGGCGGCCTTGACCCGCCGCTCGATGGCCGGCGGGTCCAGGCGCGGCAGCGGGGTGCCCGCGGGCACGGCGGCGGCCGCCCGCACCGCCGCCGGGTCGAGCACCGACACGCCCGCGACCTCGACGTGCTCGACGCCGAGGGCGGGCGTGAGGTACACGATCGCCGCCGCCCCGCCCAGCAGCGCGGCGAGGCCGAGCGCGATCAGCCAGGGCAGGGCCGCGCGGAGGCGGTGCCGCCGGGCCGCCTGCGCGAAGAGCCGCACCGAGCGCGGCGCATCGCGGGGCGCCAGCACGAGCCGCCATCCGCGCGTCTGGGTCACCGGCGATCAGCCTCCGGGAGTCTCACGCCGGCCTCGCACCGGCTCGGCACGGCGTTCGGTCAGTCGTCGGCCCGCGAGTGCCGGCCCACGTACTCGTCGCTCTCCCCGCCGCCCTTGAGCGCGGCGAGCAGCTCGTCGCCCATCAGCGAGATCGGCGGCGCGCCCATGGTGACGACCACGTCGCCCTCGCGGACCCGGGCCACGACCTCGCCGGGGACGTCGTCCCAGGAGGGCACGAACACCTTGCGCTCGTCGGGCAGGTCGATCTCGGCCGTGAGGGCCACGCCGCCCTCCCCCGGCTCGCGGACCTCGCCGGGCCCGAAGACCTCCATGACCACGGCCTCGTCGGCCAGCGACAGCCCGGCCGCGATCTCCGACTGGAAGTCGCGGGTGCGGTAGACGCGGTAGGGCTGGAAGACCACCACGAGCCGGCCCTCGCCCGCCACCTCGCGCAGCGTGCGCAGGGCCGCGGCGATCGGGACCGGGTGGTACGCGTACTCGTCGTAGACCCGCACGCCCGCCTCGGCGCCCTTGAACTCGAAGCGCCGCCGCACGCCCGGGAACGTCGCCAGGCTCTCGATCGCGGTCTCGGCCGGCACCCCCAGCCGCAGCGCGGCCAGGATCGCCCCGGCCGAGTTGAGGCCCAGGTGGGCGCCCGGCACCGGCAGGAACACCTCGCCCAGCGGCACGCCGTCGTGGTGGGCCACGTAGCGCACCCCGTGCACCGACGAGCGGACCTCGCTGATGCGCAGGTCGGCGTCGGGCGCGGTGCCGTAGGTGACGACGTCGGCGCCGGCCGCGCGGGCCCGCACCGCCATCCGCATCGCCCCGGCGTCGTCGGCGCAGGTGACCACGAAGCCGCCCGGCTCCACCTTGCCGCAGAACTCGACGAACGCGTCCTCGAGGCCCTGCAGGTCGCCGTAGGTGTTGAGGTGGTCGGCGTCGATGTTGGTGACCAGCGCGACGTGCGGGCTGTAGAGCAGGAAGGACCGGTCGCTCTCGTCCGCCTCGGCCACGAACAGCTCGCCGCTGCCGTGGTGGGCGCTGGAGCCGATCGCGGAGATCTCGCCGCCGATCACGAACGACGGGTCGAGCCCGGCGTGCTGCAGGATCAGCGTGAGCATCGAGGTGGTGGTGGTCTTGCCGTGGGTACCGGCCACGGCGATCGCCCGCCGCCCGGTCATGGTCGCGGCCAGGGCCTCGGAGCGGTGCAGCAGGCGCAGGCCCCGCTCGCGCGCGGTGGCGAGCTCGATGTGGTCCTGCGGGATGGCAGTGGAGTAGACGACCGTGTCCACGCCGTCGAGGTTGGACGCCTCGTGGGTGCGGTAGATCGTGCCGCCGAGGGCCTTGAGGGCGGCCAGGTGGGGCCACTCCTTCAGCTCGCTGCCCGAGGTCGGGATGCCGCGGGTGAGCAGCAGGCGGGCCAGCCCGCTCATGCCGACCCCGCCGACCCCGACGAGGTGGACCTTGCCCAGCTCCTCGGCCGTCAGGTTGTTGCTCATGCTCCGACCACTCCCAACAGGTACCGGCGCAGGGCCTCGTCGCCGTCCCGGCGCCCGTAACCGGCCGCCGCCTGGCTCATCGCGGCGAGCCGGCGGCCGTCGCGGGCGAGCGGGACGATCTGCTGCGCGATCAGCTCGGACGTCAGGTCGCCGTCCTCGACGATCATGCCCCCGCCGGCCTCGACGACCGGCAGCGCGTTGCGCCGCTGCTCGCCGTTGCCCCACGGCAGCGGCACGTAAACCGCCGGCATGCCGATCGCCGCGGTCTCGGCGCAGGTCATCGCGCCGCCCCGGCACAGGGCCAGGTCGGCCGCGGCGTAGCCGAGCTCCATCTCGGACAGGAACTTGATGCGCACGTAGGGCGCGGCCAGCCCGGCCGGGACGTCGAAGTCCTCGTTGCGGGCGCCGACGATGTGCAGCACCTGCACGCCGGCCGAGGTGATCGCCTTGGCCGCGCCGGCCACCGCGTTGTTGATCGAGCGGGCGCCGGAGGAGGCGCCGAACACGAACAGCGTCGGCAGGTCGGGGTCGAGCCCGAAGTAGCGCCGGGCCTCGGCGCGGCGGGCGAAGCGGTCCAGGGTGGCGATGCTCTGCCGCAGCGGCACGCCCACCACCGGCGCGTCGGCGACGGCGGGCATCTGCTGGGCCTGGTGGGGGAAGCCGAGCACGATGTTCTTGGTGAAGCGCATGCCCATCTTGTTGGCCACGCCGATCGGCACGTTGACCTCGTGGATCACGGTGGGCGTGTGCCGCCGCCAGGCGGCCAGGTAGGCCGGGACCGACACGTACCCGCCGAAACCGACGACGGCGTCGGCGTTGACCTCGTCGAGGATCGCGCGGGTGGCCCGAGCCGCCTTCCACATCCGGTCCGGGGTGCGCACCAGGTTCAGGTTCACCGAGCGCGGCAGTTGGTACGCCGGGACGTGGCGCAGATCGTAGCCGCGCGGCGGGATGAGGTCGTTCTCCATCCCGCTCGGCGACCCGATGCACGTGATGCGGACGTCGGGGTCGTGCCTGCGCAGGCAGTCGGCGAAGGCCAGCAACGGGTAGATGTGCCCGCCCGTGCCTCCGCCGGCCAGCACCACCGAGCGCAGCGCTGCCATCAGGTGCTCCTTCCGCGGGGCGGCACCGTGAGGGTGGGCCGGCCCGTCGTGCGTGTCGAGGGGTCCGTGCCGTCGTCCTCCTCGCGGGCGCGCGGAAGCGGCGGCAACGGCGCCCAGAGTAGTCGCACCCATTTCCGCGGCGGACGCGCGTGCATGGCTCGGGCGCTGTCCGGCTCGGCCCGGGCGGCGGAGGTGAGGATGCCGGCCGCGCCCAGCGCGACCACGAGGGCGCTGCCGCCGTCGGAGATGAACGGCAGGGGAAGGCCGGTGATCGGCATCAGGCCGACGACGCCGCCGATGTTGATGATCGCCTGGCCGACGAACCAGATCGTGATCGCGGCGGCGACCAGCCGGCGGAACGGGTCCTCGACCCGGCGGGCGATGCGCAGGCCGGTGTAGGTGAGCATGCCGAACAGCAGCAGCACCACCATGCAGCCGACCACGCCGAGCTCCTCGGCGATGATGGCGAAGATGAAGTCGTTGTGGGCGTTGGGCAGCCGGCCCCACTTGAGCTGGCCCTGGCCCAGCCCGACGCCGAACCAGCCGCCGTCGGAGACCGCCCACAGGCCGCGCAGGTACTGGTAGCGCCCGTTCTTGGCGTCCGGGTCGATGCTCGGGTCGAAGAAGACCTTGAGCCGGTCGAGCCGGTAGTCCTTGTTCGCCGGCAGCAGGATCAGCGCGACCACGCCGGCCAGGAAGAACGTGCCGAGCCAGGCGAAGACCGGCAGCCGGGCCCCGGCCGCCCACAGCAGGCCGGTGAACAGCACCACCATGCAGATCATCGAGCCGAGGTCGTTGTAGCCGACCATCAGCAGCAGCACGATGGTGACCGGGAAGAGCGGCATGAGCAGCTCGCGCCAGGTGGTGATGGTGCGGCCCTTGCGCACCAGCAGGTCGGCGCCCCAGATCACCAGCGCGATCTTGGCCAGCTCGGCCGGCTGCAGCTGGAACCCGCCGATGTGCAGCCACAGGTCCTCGACCCAGATCGGGCCCAGGTGCACCGGGTCCACCTCGGCCCCGGGCGGCGTGCGGCGGGCCGCCACCCAGCCCATCAGGTCGACGAAGGCCATCAGCACGAACGCGGCGACCAGCGACGGGATGGCCACCGCCCGGAACGTCCGCACCGGCAGCCGCTGGCAGACCCAGAACGCGACCAGCCCGACCACCGCCGAGATCGTCTGCTTGGCGATCGACGTGAACGGGCTGCCCGTGGCCGCGTAGCTGCCGACGCTGGTCACCGAGAAGACCATGACCAGGCCGATGAACACGAGCAGCCCGACGCTGGACAGCAGCAGGTAGTAGGACGCGAGCGGGCGGTCCAGCAGGCCCCGCAGGGACCCCACCAGGTTGCCGAGCCACCCGCCGTCGTTCGGAACTTCCTCCCCGTCGCTCCTCATGCCGCCATCATTCCGGCTGCCCGGTGTCAGCCGGGTGTCGACGCGCCGGTCAGGACGTCCCGCTCATGACGCGCAGGAAGTCGGCGGCGAAGAGGCCCAGGGAGGCCGCGACGCCGAGCCCGGCGATGATCCAGAACCGGACCACGATGTTGACCTCGCTCCATCCGGCCAGCTCGAAGTGGTGCTGGAGCGGGACCATCCGGAAGATGCGTTTGCCGGTCGTGCGGTACGAGCCGATCTGCATGACCCACGTCACCACGATGATCACGAAGAGCAGGCCCAGCAGCGGCAGCAGCAGGACGGTCTTGGTGGCCACCGCGAGCCCCGCGATGAGCGAGCCGAGCGCCATCGAGCCGGTGTCGCCCATGAAGATCCGGGCCGGCGACGTGTTCCACCACAGGAAGCCGACCAGCGCGCCGACGGCGGCCCCGGCGATCAGCGCCATCTCCAGCGGGTCGCGCACGTCGTAGCAGTAGCCCGCCTTGTACGACGGGTCCGCGCACCAGTGCCGGTACTGCCAGAACGCGATCGCCATGTAACTGATGAGCACGAGGATCGAGGTGCCGGTGGCGAGGCCGTCGAGGCCGTCGGTCAGGTTGACCGCGTTGGACATCGACATGACCACGAACACGAAGAAGACGACGGCGCCGATCTTGGTGATGTTGAGCCAGTCGATGTCGTGCACCCACGACAGCTTCGGGCTGCCCACCGTGCGCACGACCTGGCGCCCGGCCTGCTCGGCCGGCACGTAGAGGGCGATCGCGCCGAAGATGGCCCCGATCAGCGCCTGGCCGATGAGCTTGCCGCGCTTGTTGAGCCCGTCACTGTTGCGCTTGGAGACCTTGAGGTAGTCGTCCAGGAAGCCCAGCAGGCCGGTGAAGACGAACAGCCCGAGCAGGACCACGGCGGTGGCGGTCGGCCCGGCCGGGCGCAGCTGCGCGTCGGGCAGCGTGGTGAGCGCGATGTGCCCGCCGGTGTAGGCGACCAGCGTGGCGAAGATGAACACCACGCCGCCCATGGTGGGCGTGCCCTTCTTGCCGAGGTGGGTCTGCGGGCCCTCGGTGCGGATGGGCTGGTCGGCCTTCAGGCGGGTGAAGTACCGGATCGCGATCGGCGTGCCGAACAGCGAGATGAGAAACGCGACGAAGGCCGCGACGAACACGGCCCTCACTTGCGGAAATCTTCCGTACGCAGGGCGTCGACGACGTCCCAGGTGCGGTATCGGGATCCCTTGACCAGGACCACGTCGCGTGGAAGCAGCTCGGCGCGCAGCAGCGCGACGGCGGCCTCCTGATCGGTCACGAGCACCGAGTCTCCTCCCCAACTCGCCACGGCGGCCGCTCCGGTCAGGATCGGCGCGGCCTGCTCGCTGACGGCCACGAGACGGTCGACGCCGAGTTCCGCGGCGAGACGACCGACCTCCTCGTGACCGGCTCGCTCGTACCCGCCGAGCTCGGCCATGAAGCCCAGCACAGCGATCTTCCGCCGCCCGCCGGCCACCGCGACGAGCGCGCGCAGCGCCGCCGCCATGGACGCCGGATTGGCGTTGAACGAGTCGTCGATGACCGTGACATCGTCGGCACGGTCGAAGACATCCATCCTTCGGGTCGACAAACCACCGGGATCGCCGAGTCCGGCCGCGATCGCCTCCGGTGCGAGGCCCGCGAGGGACGCGACGGCCGCGGCGAGCAACGCGTTGCCGACGGAGTGCCGCCCCGCGACGCCGAGCCGGACCGGAACGGCCTGCGCACCCGGAACGTGCAGGGTGAAGCCGAACCGGCCGCGGTCCAGGGCCTCGACGTCGGTGGCCCGGATCTGCGCGTCGGCGGCCTCGCCGGCCAGCACGACGCGGCCGGCGGTGCGGGCGGCCATGGCCCGCACGCGCTCGTCGTCGGCGTTGAGCACCGCGACCCCGCCCGGCCCGAGGGCCTCGACGAGCTCGCCCTTGGCCTGCGCGATGCCCTCGACCGAGCCGAACTCGGCGATGTGCGCGACGCCCACGTTGAGCACGACGGACACGTCGGGAGGGGCGATCTCGCAGAGGTACCGCAGGTGCCCGACCCCCCGCGCACCCATCTCCAGCACCAGGAAGCGGGTGTCCGGCCCGGCCTTGAGCACCGTGTACGGCGTGCCGAGCTCGTTGTTCTCCGACCCGGCGGTCGCCACGGTCGGGCCGTGCGCCTCCAGCAGCCGGGCCACGAGGTCCTTGGTGCTGGTCTTGCCGGAGGAGCCGGTCAGCGCGACGACGGTGAGGTCGCCGTCCGCGTGCAGCCGGTCGAGGACGGCCCGGGCCAGCAGCCCGAGGGCGTGGCGGGGGTCGTCGACCACGACGGTGGGCACGCCCTCGACGGCGCGGCTGCCGAGGACCCCGGCGGCGCCGTCGGCCATCGCCTTGGGGGCGAACTCGTGGGCGTCGATCTTCGCGCCCGCGAACGCCACGAACAGGCTGCCCGGGCCGATCTTGCGGGAGTCGTACTCCACGCCCCCCGACACCACCGCGTCCGCGCCGCCGCCGCGCAGGTCGCCGCCGACGATCGCGGCGATCTCGGCCAGCGTCAGGGCGATCATGAGGCGGCCTCCGCCAGCGCCGCGGCCAGCTCCACCCGGTCGTCGAACGGGAGCACCTCGCCGCCCACCTCCTGGCCCGTCTCGTGGCCCTTACCCAGCAGCGCGATCACGTCGCCGGGCTTGGCCAGCCCGACCGCGTGGGCGATGGCCGCGCGCCGCCCGCCGACCTCGGCCACCGCGCCGGGAGCGGCCGAACCGACGTCCCGGGCACCGGCCAGCACCTCGGCGCGGATCGCGGCCGGGTCCTCGGTGCGCGGGTTGTCGTCCGTCACGATCACCAGGTCGGCGCCCTCGGCGGCGGCCCGGCCCATGAGCGGGCGCTTGCCGCGGTCGCGGTCGCCGCCGGCCCCGACCACGCAGATCACCCGGCCGCCGCGGGCGGCGGCGAGGGTGCGCAGGGCCTTGAGCACCTCGACCATGGCGTCGGGCTTGTGTGCGTAGTCCACGACGCCGACCACCTCGCCGGGGGCCTCGACGCGCTCCATGCGGCCGGGCGAGCCGGGCGCGGCGGCCACGGCCCGGGCGGCCACGTCGAGGTCCACGCCGACGGCGACGCACGAGGCGATGGCCAGCAGCGCGTTGGCGACGTTGTGCCGGCCCGGCAGCTGTACCCCGGACCGCGCGGTCCGGCCCCGCCAGTGCACGTCGAACGTCTGGCCGTACCCGTCGACGGTCACGTTCGAGGCGCCGAAGTCCGCGAGATCATGCTCAACGGAATAGGTCCAGGAGGCCGGTTTGCGCAGTCGCATTACCGACTCGTCGTCGAAGTTGAGGATCTCCACCGCCGCGCGGCCGTCGAACAGCCGCGCCTTGGCCGCGAAGTAGGCCTCCACCGTCGGGTGGAAGTCGAGGTGGTCGAGGCCGAAGTTGGTGAAGCCGGCGGCGGCGAAGCGGACCCCGCCGACCCGGCCGACCTCGAGGGCGTGGCTGGAGACCTCCATGGCCACCGACTGCACGCCGCGCTCGAGCGCCGCCGCGAACAGCGCGTGCAGGTCGGTCGCCTCGGGGGTGGTGCGGATGCTCTTGACGGTCAGGTCGCCGAGCCGGGTCTCGACCGTGCCGATGAGCCCGGTGACCTGCCCGGCGGCGCGCAGGCCGGCCTCGATGAGGTACGTCGTCGAGGTCTTGCCCGCGGTCCCGGTGATGCCGATCGTGGTGAGGCGGCGGGTCGGCTCGCCGTACACCTTGGAGGCGATGTCGCCGAGCACGTCGCGGGGCTTGTCGACCACGATGAACGGCACGCCGGCGTCGGCGCGCACCCCGGCCGGGTCGGTCAGCACCGCGACCGCGCCGCGCTGGAGGGCCTCGGGGATGAACTGGGCCCCGTGCACGCGCGCGCCGGGAAGTGCCGCGTAGAGATCACCCGGCAGCACCGCCGAGCTACTGTGGGTCACCCCCGTGACCGCAACGTCGTCAGCGCCGCCGCCGAGCTCACCGCTGAGCTCGCCGACTTGTACTGGGCGGACATTCCGCGGACGGGGATAGCCGGGCACGGGGTCAGACCCTACCCGCCCGGCCCAGGGCCCCCGGAGCCGGTGTCACGGGTAGATCGTGAGCTTCGGCGGCTCGGTACCGGTCGGCGTCACCCCGAAGCTGGACAGGGTGAGCGCCATCATCTCCTTGAACGCGGGGGCGGCCACCGAGCCGCCGGCGCCGGTGGGGACGTGGGCGGTCACCGCGACCACGTAGCGGGGCGCCTCGGCCGGGGCCATGCCGATGAACGACACCACGTCGCCCTTGGCGTAGCCGCCGGCGTCGGGCAGCTGCGACGTGCCCGTCTTGCCGGCGATGCGGTAGCCGGGGATGGCCGCCTGCTTGCCGGTGGCGTCGTCGAGCGTGGTCACGCCCTCGAGCATGACCCGCAGCTCCTGGGCCACCTGCGGGTCGAGCACCCGGCGGGTCTGCTGGGCGGCGGGCTTGGTCGCGGTGCCGTCCGGCCCGATGATCTTCTTGACCAGGGTCGGCTGGACGTAGAGGCCGTCGTTGGCGATCGTGCCGTACACCGCGGCCATCTGCATCGCGGTCGTGGCCACGCCGTTGCCGATCGGGATCGAGCCCGGGCTGGTGCCCTTCCACTGGTCCGGGGGCAGCAGCTGGCCGGGCGACTCGTTGGGCAGCCCGACGCCGGTCCTGGAACCGAGACCGAACTTCTTCTGGTACTCGTACAGCTTGTCCTTGCCCAGCTGGTCCGCGACCGCGATGGTGCCGACGTTGGAGGACAGCGCCAGGATGCCCGGAATGGTCATCGGCGTGCCGTCCTTCTGCGGCGGGTGATCCGTGTAGTTCACCCCGCCCTTGTTCACCTTCGAGTTCACCGTCACCGCCGTGGTGGGCCTGATGATCCCCTCCTGCAGCGCGGCGCCCATGACGATCACCTTGTGGATCGAGCCGGGGTCGAAGACGGTGGCCGTGCACTGGTCCTTGAGCAGGGCCGGGTCGACGCTGCCGGGGTCGGTGGCGGCGAAGGACGGATAGCTCGCCATCGCCATCACCTCCATCGTGTGCGCGTCGAGCACGATGGCGCTGGCAAAGTCGGCGTTGAGCGGCTTCATCCGCTCGGCCAGGGCGCTCTGCACCGAGTACTGCAGGTCCTGGTCGATGGTGAGCTCGACCGAGCTGCCCGGGCGGGCGGGGTTGAGCTCCTCGTAGCCGTACGGCAGGGGCTTGTCCAGGTCCCCCTCGCCGTGCTCGTAGACGTGCAGCCCGTCGACGCCGCGCAGCACCGAGTCGTACTGCTTCTCGATGCCCATCTGCCCGGCCAGATCGGGCCGGGAGGTGAACCCGATGATGTTGGACGCCAGGTCGTAGCCGGGGATCTCGCGGCGCTCGTCCCGGTCGACCTTGAGCGCGCCGAAGTGCAGCGCCTCGATGCGGTCGCCGTCGGCCACGTCGATCTGGTGCACGAGGTACTCGAAGCGCACGTTGGTCTTGCCGTCCGCCGCCTTGTGCGGGGTCATCTTGCGCACCAGGTCGGAGCGCGGCACGCCGTACTTGTCGAGGATGGTGAAGAGCTTGTCGGCGAGCGCCTCGGGGTCCTTGACCGCCATCGGGTCGACCGCGACGTAGCGGGTCTCGACCGAGTGCACGAGGATCTTGCCGTTGCGGTCCAGGATGGAGCCGCGCGAGGCGGGCAGCACGGCGCGCACGAGGCGGTCCTTGAGCCCCTCGGCGGCGTACGCGCTCGCGTCGGTCAACTGCAGCTGGACCAGTCGCACGCCGATCGCGGCGAACATCACCAGCGCCAGCACGGTGGCCAGGCGCAGGCGGCGGCGCGGCTCGGCGAGCTTGGGCAGGCCCGGGCGGCGCTTCAGCCGCGGTACCGCGACCCGGCTCTGCTTCTTGCGGACCGGTGCCCGCTTCGGCGCCTTTCGCGGGGTGGTTTGCGCCTTTTTCGTGGCCGGGACGGTCGTGCGCCGCGGCCGGGCCGGCGCCTCCCGGGTCTCCCGCACTTCCCGTGGCTCCCGTGGCTCCCGGCGCGGCGGGGCCTCGTCCTCGAGCGGCGGGGCCTGGGTCGCCACGGGCCGGCGGCCGGCGCGGCGCGGCTGCTCGCTGCGCCCGCCCTGGATGACCTCCAGCGCCGGGCGGAACGGGTCCTTGCGCCCGCCCGCGTCGACCGAGGCGTCGCGGACCGTGCGCCCGCGCGGGGTGTACCGCTTCGCCTCGGACATCGTCCCGCGCAGCGGCGGCTCCGGCGGCTCCGGGGACCCGCCGCCCGCATGGGAACGGGCGGAGGCACCGGCACCCCCCGCGCCGGCGCGACCGCCCGTTCGCTGCCGGCCGGCGGCACTCCCGCGCTCGGTGGTCTCCCGGCGCCCGGCGCCCCCGCGCCGCTCGCCGCCCCGCCGATCAGGAGTGTCGCCAGCCATGTCCTGACTTCCGTTAATAGTCCACTATGGACGTGAATGGACCGTTGACCTACTTGCTCGGCCCCGGCATTTCGAGCTTGGTCCCGTCCGGCAGCACCAGGAAGGCCGGCGTGCGCGACGGCACGAGCCCCAGCTGCTTCGCCCGCGACGCGAGCGTCACCGGCGATTCCTTGTTGGCCAGATCGCTGCGCAGCCGCTCCTCGTCGCGGTCGAGGCCCGCCTGCTTCGTCTTCAACGCGTCGAGCTTGAACGCGTTCTCGGCGATCCGGGTGTTGAGCACCAGGATGCCCACCACGCCGGAGAGCACCAGCACGAGCACCAGCGCCACGAAGGGCGCCCGCGGCGCACTGACCGGTGCCGGCGGCGCCGCCCGCAGCCTCTCGGCCGGCGGCGTCCGTCCCTCGTTCGCGGGCTGGCTGCCCGCCGGGAGTACCACCATCTCGTTCGTGGTCTCGTGCTCCGGCTGCAGTGCCGTCGCACCGTCGGTCCGGTGGTCCCGTCGCGGCTCCGTGGTCCGGCCCCCCGACCGCGGCACGCCCCGCTGACTCCTACTCTGCCGATCACTCGGCAGTGTCGTCACGTTCATCACACCTCCCCCAAGGTATTTCGCGCCCGATCCCCAGACGGATCCGGGCGTTGCTTGCGTTCCACCGCGCGGAGTCGCACCGACGCCGCGCGCGGGTTGGCCGCCGTTTCGGCCGCACCGGGGAGCTCGGCCCCCCGGGTGAGCGCCCGCAGCTCCGGTTCGCTGCCGGGCGGCTCGAATGGCAGCTCGACCGGGACGGTCGAGCGGGTCCGCACGGTGATCGCCTGCTTGACCAGGCGGTCCTCGAGCGAGTGGTACGACAGCACGACCAGCCGGCCCCCGGGCCGCAGCGCGTCGAGCGCCGCGGGGATCGCCCGCTCGAGGACCGCGAGCTCGCGGTTGACCTCGATGCGCAGCGCCTGGAAGGTGCGTTTGGCCGGATGCCCGCCGGTGCGCCGGGCGGGCGCGGGGATGGCGTCGCGGACCAGCTCGGCAAGGCGGGCCGAGCTCGACAGCGGCGTCTTCTCCCGTTCCCGGACGATCGAAGCGGCGATGCGGGAGGCGAACTTCTCCTCCCCGTACACGCGCAGGACCCGGGCCAGCTCGCCGTGGCTGTAGGTGTTGAGCACCTCGGCCGCGGTGGTGCCGGTGGTCTGATCCATGCGCATGTCCAGCGGTGCGTCCTGGGCGTAGGCGAACCCCCGCCCGGCCTCGTCGAGCTGCATCGACGACACGCCCAGGTCGAACAGTCCGGCGTCGATCCGCTCGTCGCCGAGGACCTCGGGCAGCTCGTCGTAGACGGCGTGCACGAGGCGGATCCGGTCGGCGAACGGCGCCAGCCGCTCCCCCGCCAGGCGCAGGGCCTGCGGGTCACGGTCCAGGCCCAGCAGCCGGGCCTGCGGATGTGCGGTGAGCACGGCCTCGGCGTGCCCGCCGAGGCCGAGGGTGGCGTCGAGGTACAGGGCGCCCGGCCGGGTGAGCGCGGGGGCCATCAGCTCGAGGCAGCGCTCGAGCAGCACGGGCACGTGAACGTCCCGCTCCCCCATCGTCGACCCCCTGCCGGCGGCGGGTTCGCGGCCCGCCGTGGTGTTGCCCTGCCCAGTTGCGCGAGCGCCGTACCGCCAGCTCCCCATCCGCCCCTCCGCCCTGGCGCCGGGGAAGTGGCGTCAGGACCTCGGATAACGCTGAGCGGCTGGAGAGCTGCCGGTACGGCGGCCTCAAAGTCGGTAACTGCAGTTGGACCTCACAGCCCTCCCGGCAGCACCCCCTCCTCGATGCCCGCGAAGTCCTCTTCGCTGTCGGCGAGGTACGTGTCCCACGCCTGCCGGTCCCAGATCTCCACCCGGGTGCTCGCCCCGATCACGACGAGGTCGCGGTCCAGCCCGGCATACTCGCGGAGATGCTGCGGGATGGTGACCCGGCCCTGGCGGTCGGGAACCTCGTCGTGCGCGCTGGCGAAGAACACCCGGCTGTAGGCACGGGCCGCCTTGTTCGTCATCGGTGTGGCGCGAAGCTGCTCGGCGATCCGGGCGAACTCGGTGCCCGGAAACACGTACAGACAGCGCTCCTGCCCCTTGGTGATCACGACACCTCCCGCCAGTTCGTCCCGAAACTTGGCCGGCAGGATCAACCGGCCCTTTTCGTCCAGGCGAGGAGTGTGGGTGCCCAGAAACACGGAGCATCCACCCCCCTCCTACCGCGAACGGTCCCCCCGGGGCCGGCCGAGCCCCCCGGCTCCGCCATCGCGCTCCACTGTACTCCACTTCCCTCCACCGTCAACGGAAAACACCCTGATCCGGCTGCGAGCGCCGTGAAGAATTCCCACGTCAAACGGGGTGGGGCCGGGTGGAGGAGCCCGGGCGTGCCCGATCGGCGGAGGGCGTTCCCCCTGCCCCAGAATCCGGACATAACGCCCGCTTGGGCGGACATCCCCGCACGCTCGGCGCGTCCGGGGGCCGCGGTGGAGCGAAGTGGGGGGACTTTGGGGATGGTTGTGGAGGACGGTGGTCCGATTGGGGCCGAGGCACGATCCAGGTAGGGTCAGCGCATCCCCGGACACCGTGGAAGCGAGATGACGGACAACAAGCTGCCGATGCGGGCCAAGCTCGCCACCTCACTGTCGCGCGGTGCCGCCGCGCTGTCACGCGCCACCGGGCGAGGAGACGGATCGGTCATCGGTGGCCGCATCGGCCTCATGGTCGACCCGAACCTGCTCGCCGAGCTCGCCGCCGGCCGGGAGATCGCGCTGATCTCCGGGACCAACGGCAAGACGACCACCACCCGGCTGACCGCCGCGGCGATGGGCGTGCTGGGCGACGTGGCCACCAACAGCCTGGGCGCCAACATGCCGACCGGGCACACCTCGGCGCTGGCCAAGGCCGGCGCCACCCCCTACGCGGTGCTCGAGGTCGACGAGCACTACCTCAAGCAGGTGCTCGACCAGACCAGACCGAAGGTCGTCGCGCTGCTCAACCTGAGCCGCGACCAGCTCGACCGGGCCAAGGAGGTCGCCATGATGGCGGCCCTGTGGCGCGACGCGCTGCCCGGCCGCGGCCTGCACATCGTGGCCAACGCCGACGACCCGATGGTCGTCTGGGCCGCGAACAAGGCCGTCGCCGAGGGCACCCCGGTCACCTGGGTCGCCGCCGGCCAGCGCTTCCACGACGACTCCTGGGTGTGCCCGGAGTGCGGCGCCTCCATCGAGCGCTCCGGCGAGCAGTGGGCGTGCGTCCAGGGAAACCTGAGCCGCCCCGTGCCGCACTGGACGGTCAGCGGGGACGGCGTGGTCGACAACACCGGGACGTACCACCAGATCACCCTGCAGCTGCCGGGCCGGGTGAACCGCGCGAACGCCGCGACCGCCCTGGCCGTCGCCGCGCACTTCGGGGCCCCGCCCGCCAAGGCGGTGCCGGAGCTGGCCAAGGTCGCCTCGGTGGCCGGGCGCTACGCCACCGTGCACCGCGACGGGCGGGTCATCCGGCTGCTGCTGGCCAAGAACCCGGCCGGCTGGCTGGAGTCCTTCGACATGGCCGAGGACGTCCCCACCCTGCTGGGCCTCAACGCCCGCGACCCCGACGGGCTCGACACGTCCTGGCTGTACGACGTCGACTTCTCCCCGCTGCGCGGGCGCCGCGTGCTCATCACCGGCGACCGGGCGATGGACCTGGCGGTGCGGCTGGAGGTCAACGAGGTGCGGTTCGAGCACGTGCGCTCGTTCGGCCAGGCGCTCTCGCTGGTGCCGCCGGGCCGGCTCGAGGTCATCGCCAACTACACCGCCTTCCAGGACATCCGAGCGGAGCTGGACCGTGTCAACTGAGTCGCACCTGCGCCTGATCTGGCTGTACCCCGACCTGTTGTCCACGTACGGCGACCGCGGCAACCTGCTGATCCTGGCCCGCCGCGCCGACCTGCGGGGGCTGCCGGTGGAGTGCGCCGAGGTGCGGGCCGACCACCCGGTCCCGACCGACGGCGACGTGTACCTCATCGGCGGCGGCGAGGACGGCCCGCAGGCCCTGGCCGCCCAGCGGCTCATCACCGACGGCGGCCTGCACCGGGCCGTGGAGCGGGGCGCGACGGTGTTCGCGGTCTGCGCCGGCTACCAGCTCATGGGGCACTCGTTCTTCGCCAAGGGCGCGAAGTACCCCGGCCTCGGCCTGCTCGACATCGACTCCAACCGGGGCGAGACCCGGGCCGTGGGCGAGCTGGCCGGGGAGATGCACCCGGCGCTGGGCCTGCCGACGCTGACCGGCTTCGAGAACCACGGCGGCCGCACCCAGCTCGGCCCCGGCGTGAAGCCCCTCGCGAAGGTGACCACCGGGATCGGCAACGACGGGCAGTCCGAGGGCGCCTGGAACGGCCGGATCCTCGGCACGTACTCGCACGGCCCGGCCCTGGCCCGCAACCCCGGCATCGCCGACCTGCTGCTGCGCTGGGCGACCGGGGCCAACATGGAGCCGATCGACGACCGCTGGCCCACGGCCCTGCGCAACGAACGGCTGTCCGCGGTCGCCAAGTAGTGCAAGAGACCGGGCGCCCGAGGCGCCCGGTCTTCCTGCTCGTCAGCCGAGGTGGTCGCTCGGAGCCGTCTGCAGCAGCCAGGCGAGCGGCATCTTGGCGTACTCCTCGTACTCGCCGTCCGGGCCGAGGCGGTTGAGCCCGGCCGTCAGTGCGGCGTCCCGGTTGATGACCCAGTAGTGGGCGATGCCGGCGGCCGCGTACTCACGCCGCTTGATCACCTCGTCCATCGCCTCGGAGCCCGGCGACACGATCTCGACCACCAGCAGGAGCCCTGCGGCGGACAGCCACACGCCGCGCGGCGGCGGAGTCCGCCAGACACTGAGGTCGGGAATACGGCCGCCGACGCCGTTCGGGCCCGGGATGCGCACCCCAGCCACCTGGAATACCTGCTCGGGTGGCCAACCGGCAATGATCAGCCACGCGAAAAGGCGGCTCGCGATCGTCGCGTGCTCCGAATCGGGGGGCGGCATGACCGAGAGAACCCCCTCAGGGCTGGTCTCATACCGGTGGCCATTGCTATCGGCGGCGTTCATTGCCGCCAGGTCAGCGAGCGTCACCACGGCGGGCATGTGCATGCCCACGGCCTCAGCGCTCATGGCGAACATCGTACGTGACTGCCCATGTAAGAAGGGGCCGGCTCGCACTCGAGCCGGCCCCTTGGTTCAGACAGGTCAGACGACGACCGAGACCATCCGGCCCTTGACGACGATGACCTTCTTCGGGGTCTTGCCGCCCAGCTGCTCGGCCACCTCGCTCAGCGCCGCCGCCCGCACGGTGTCCTCGTCCGCGTCGGCCGCGATCTCGACCTTGCCCCGGACCTTGCCGTTGACCTGGACCGGGATCGTCACCGACTCGGCCACCAGGTAGGCCGGGTCGGCCTTCGGGAAGTCCGCGTACGCCACCGAGGTCTCGTGGCCCATCCGCTGCCACAGCTCCTCGGCCAGGTGCGGGGCGAACGGGGCGATCAGCCGGGCCAGCGGGTCGGCGACCTCGCGCGGGGTGCCCGCGGACGAGATCTGGGTGACCCGGTTGGTCAGCTCGATCATCTTGGCGATGGCCGTGTTGAAGCGCATCTCCTCGATGTCGACCCGCACGCCGTCGATGACCCGGTGCAGCAGCCGGCGCGTCTCGCCGTCCAGCGCGTCGTCGGTGACCCGCAGGCCGTCGGTCTGCTCGTCCACGACCAGCCGCCAGACCCGCTGCAGGAAGCGCTGCGCGCCGACGACCGCCCGGGTCTCCCACGGGCGGGAGACGTCCAGCGGGCCCATCGACATCTCGTACACCCGGAAGGTGTCCGCGCCGTAGCGCTCGCACATCTCGTCGGGCGTGACGACGTTCTTCAGCGACTTGCCCATCTTGCCGTACTCCCGGCTGACCTCCCGGTCGCCGAAGAAGAACTTGCCGGTCTGGCGCTCCTCGACCTTCTCCGCCTCGACGTACACGCCACGCGCGTCCTTGTACGCGTACGCCTGGATGTAGCCCTGGTTGAACAGCTTGCGGAACGGCTCCTCGGAGGAGACGAAGCCGCGGTCGAACAGCACCTTGTGCCAGAAGCGCGCGTACAGCAGGTGCAGCACCGCGTGCTCGACGCCGCCCACGTACAGGTCGACGCCGCCGACGTCGCCCGGCTGCTGCGGGCCCATCCAGTACCGCTCGTTCTCCGGTTCGACCAGCTTCGAGGAGTTCGCGGGGTCCAGGTAGCGCAGCTCGTACCAGCTGGAGCCGGCCCACTGCGGCATCACGTTCGTCTCGCGGGTGTAGGTCTTCGGCCCGTCGCCCAGGTCCAGGGTGACCTCGACCCACTCCTTGGCCCGCGACAGCGGCGTCTCCGGCATGCTGTCCGCGTCGTCGACCTCGAACGTGCGCGGCGAGAAGTCCTCGACCTCCGGCAGCTCGACCGGCAGCATCGCCTCGGGCAGCGCGATCGGCATCCCGGTCCCGTCGTAGACGATCGGGAAGGGCTCGCCCCAGTACCGCTGGCGGCTGAACAGCCAGTCGCGCAGGCGGTACGTGATCGCGCCGACGCCGTGCCCGTTCTCCTCCAGCCACTCGATGATCGACGCCTTGGCCTCGGCCACGCCCAGGCCGTTCAGGAACGACGAGTTGATCGCCGGTCCGTCGCCGGTGAACGCCTTGCCCTCGAAGCCGTCGGACGGCTGCACGGTACGGATGATCGGCAGTTCGAAGACCTCGGCGAACTCCCAGTCCCGCTCGTCCTGGCCGGGCACCGCCATGATCGCGCCGGTGCCGTAGCCGGCCAGCACGTAGTCGGCGATGAACACCGGCACGGACCGGCCGTCGACCGGGTTGACCGCGTAGGCGCCGGTGAAGACGCCGGTCTTCTCCTTGGCGTCGGCCTGCCGCTCGACGTCGGACTTGCCCGCGGCGAACGCGCGGTAGGCGGCGACCGCCTCGGCCGGGGTGGCCGCGCCGCCGGTCCACTTCTCGTTGGTCCCGTCCGGCCAGGCCGCGGGCAGCAGCGAGTCGACCAGCTCGTGCTCGGGGGCCAGCACCATGTACGTGGCGCCGAACAGCGTGTCGGGGCGGGTGGTGAAGACCCGGATCGGGGTGCCCGCCTCGGTCGCGAAGTCCACGTGCGCGCCGCGGGACCGGCCGATCCAGTTGCGCTGCATGGACTTGACCTTGTCGGGCCAGTCCAGCCGGTCCAGGTCGTCCAGCAGGCGGTCGCCGTATGCGGTGATTCGCATCATCCACTGGCGCAGGTTGCGCTTGAAGACCGGGAAGTTGCCCCGCTCGCTGCGCCCGTCCGGGGTGACCTCCTCGTTGGCCAGCACGGTGCCCAGGCCCGGGCACCAGTTGACCGGGGCCTCGGAGATGTAGGCCAGGCGGTGCTCGTCGACGATCCTCCGGCGCTCGACCGCGGACAGCGCGTCCCAGGCGCGGCCGTCCGGAGTCGGACGGGAGCCGTCGGCGAACGCGGCGATCAGCTCGTCGATCGGGCGGGCCTTGTTCTGCTCCGCGTCGAACCACGAGTTGAAGATCTGCAGGAAGATCCACTGGGTCCAGTGGTAGAACTCGGTGTCGGTGGTGGCCACGCTGCGCCGGTCGTCGTAGGCCAGGCCCAGGCGGCGCAGCTGGCTGCGGTACCGCTCGATGTTGGCCTCGGTGGTCGTGCGCGGATGGGTACCGGTCTGCACCGCGTACTGCTCCGCCGGCAGGCCGAACGAGTCGAAGCCCATCGGGTGCAGGACGTTGTAGCCCGCCATCCGGAAGTACCGCGTGTAGCAGTCCGTGCCGATGTACCCCAGCGGGTGCCCCACGTGCAGGCCGGCGCCCGACGGGTAGGGGAACATGTCCATCACGTACAGCTTCGGGGCCCCGGCGCGCGGGTGGTTCGGGTCGCTGAGCGGGCCCGTCGGGTTCGGCGCGTGGAACGTGCCGTGCTCGGACCAGTAGTCCTGCCAGCACGCTTCGATGTCCGTCGCCATCGCGGCGGTGTAGCGGTACGGCGGGATGTCGACCGCCCCGTCGGTCACTGCCTCGCTCATGACTTCGTCGCCACCCTCGGGTCTCGGAATTCCCCAACATTGTCCGGGCATGAAAAAACCCCTCGCGCAGGAGGGGTCGCCGTGCTGTTCGCGAGGTGTGTTCGCGTCAGCACGGCTCGCTAAGAAGCCGGACTACCCGGGTCATATCCGCAGTGTACCGCAGCCCGCGAGGGCATTTCCGAGCGCTAATGCTCGGTGGCGACCGGCGCGCCGCCCGCGCACTCGACGTCGTAGCGCAGCCGCTCACCCCGCTTGCGGAACTCGACCTGCGCCTTGGTGTGCACGCCGAGGTCGGCCCGCACCACCTGGGCCCCGCTCGCCGGGAAGACGCCGACCAGGCTGACCTTCTGGCCGACACAGAGCGCGACCACGGTGCCACCCGCGGTGGTCACGCTGGTGCTCGACCGGCCGGGGGTGGTCCGGTCGTCGCCGGCCGGGGTCGCCGCGGTGCTCGCCGGCGGCTCGGTCGCCGCCGGCTCCGCGCTCGGCGGCGGCTCCGGCGGGGCGGGCTCGGACGACGCGGACGACGGGGCGGGCTGCGTGATCACGGGAGCCGGCCGGAGCGGGTCGGCGGTGCTGGTCGGCTCCTCGCCGGAGCCGCGCAGCGCGACGCCGGTGAGCAGGGCGGCGATCGCGACCAGGGCACCCACGCCGAGCAGTACCCGGCGGCGGTCGCCCGGGTGCTCGACCGGCTCGGTCGCGTCCGCGGAGACGCCCGGCAGCAGTGGGAGGGCGACGAGTTCGGTGCTGTCGTCGGGCTGGGCGGTGCCGGGGGCGGGCTCTTGCAGTACCACGGAAAAACGCGGCACGATGCCCGCCGCTCTGGCCAGCCGGGCCGCCACCACCACGGCCTCCGGGCGCCGCCGCGGCTCCTTGGCCAGGCACTGCATGCACAGCTCGCGCACGTCGGCCGGGAGGTCGGCCAGCTCCGGCAGCGGCGCCGGGGCGACCGTCATGTGGGCCATGACCATCTGGGTCGTGGTCTCGGAGTCCCAGGGCAGCCGGCCGGTGAGGCAGCGGTACAGCAGCAGCCCGAACGCATAGACGTCGCTCGCCGTGGTGATCTCGCCCGCGACCAGCCGCTCCGGGGCCAGATAGGCGGGCGTGCCGAGGACCTGCGGGGAGCCCTCGTCGATGTCCGGCACCCCGACGAAGCCGACGATGCCGAAGTCGAGGACCTTGGCCGCGTCCGGCGTGAGGATCACGTTGGCCGGTTTCACGTCGCGGTGCACCAGGTCCTCGGCGTGCGCGGCGGCCAGGCCGGCGGCCACCTCGGCGCAGATGCGCAGCGCGGCCGGCGTCGGCAGCGGGCCGTGCAGGAGCCGCTCGGCGAGGGTCGGGCCGCGGAGCAACTCCATCACGACGAACGGAACCTGATCCGAAGTCTCCCCGTAGTCGTACACACTGGTGATGTTCGGATGGGTCAGCCGCGCGGCCGCCTGCGCCTCGAGCCGGATGCGCCGGCGCCAGTCGTCGTCCGCGGCCAGCCGGGAATTGAGCACCTTGACCGCGACCGCGCGGTCGAGGACCAGGTCGCGGGCGCGCCACACGACGGACATGCCGCCCTCGCCCAGCTGTTCGGCGAGGAGGTACCGCCCGTTGAGCAGTTGCCCGGCATCCATCCTGCCCAGTGTGCCCCAATCGACGCGGACCGACACGGGGAAGGCCCGTTTAGCGCAGATTTCGACGGGTACGTCGGCGCGGCCAGAAAACTCCGGCCGACTGGTCGACTGGGATGTCCGATATCAACGTATTCGCGTCCGGCGGCTTGTCAATTCCCCGGCTAGCCTGAGGGGATAACAACGGCTCGGTTGCAATCTGATGACAACGTTTTTCTGCAACCGGGCGGTTCACCTATGGGTCTTACACCTAACGGTGGCCACGGCACGACCACGAGGAGGCCAGTTGACCAGGCACCGCACGTTCGAGGAACTCGGCGCGCCGCTACCAGCGCCCGAGTTCCGCGCCGCGACCGATGCGATCGTGTCCAACATCGAGCAGGTCATCGAGGGCAAGACCGCCACGGTGCGGCTGGCGCTCGCGGTGATGCTCGCTGAGGGCCACCTCCTCATCGAGGACGTTCCCGGCGTCGGCAAGACCAAACTCGCCAAGGCCCTCGCGCGGTCGATCGACTGCTCGGTCCGGCGGATCCAGTTCACGCCCGACCTGCTGCCCAGCGATGTCACCGGCGTGAGCGTCTACAACCAGGAGACCCGCGACTTCGAGTTCAAGCCCGGCGCGGTGTTCGCGAACATCGTGGTCGGCGACGAGATCAACCGCGCGTCGCCGAAGACCCAGTCGGCGCTGCTGGAGAGCATGGAGGAGCGGCAGGTCACCGTCGACGGCGCGACGTACCCGCTGCAGATCCCCTTCATGGTGGTGGCCACCCAGAACCCGATCGAGATGGAGGGCACCTACCCGCTGCCCGAGGCCCAGCGCGACCGGTTCACCGCCCGCATCGCCATGGGCTACCCGGACATGAACGCGGAGCTGGCGATGCTCGACGTCCACGGCCGCCACGACGCGCTGGACGACCTCGCACCGGTCTCCGACGGCAGCATCATGCGCCGGATGATCGCCACGGTCCGCGACGTGCACGTGGCCGACGCGGTCAAGCAGTACGCGGTCAACATCGTCACCGCCACCCGCGAGTCCGGCGAGCTGCGCCTCGGTGCCTCGCCCCGCGCCACGCTGCAGCTGCTGCGCACCGCCCGGGCCGTCGCCGCCATCGAGGGCCGCGAGTTCGTCCTCCCCGACGACCTGCAGGCGCTCGCCGTGCCCGTGCTCGCCCACCGCGTGATCCCGACCGCCGAGGCCCAGCTGTCCCGGCGCACCACCGACGCGATCATCGCCGAGCTCGTGCACCGCCTGCCCCTGCCGTCCGACCGGCAACCGCGCTCGCCCTACGACACCCGGCCGCAACCGCAGCAGCAGCGGCCCCAGCAGTACGGGGGCCGCTGAGCATGCGAGAGGCGCTGCGGGGGCTCACCACCCGGGGTCGTAGTTTCCTGGCCGCCGCCGCAGCGGCCCTCATCGCCGCGCTGATCCTCGGCGAACGCGACCTGCTGCGGGTGGCCCTGCTGCTCGCCGCGCTGCCGCTGCTCTCGGCGGCCTATGTGGGGCGGACCCGCTACCGCCTCTCCTGCAGCCGCACGCTCGACCCGCACCGCGTCCAGGTGGGCGCGAGCGCGCGGGTCATCCTGCGGCTGCAGAACCTCTCGCGGCTGCCCACCGGCACGATGCTGCTGGAGGACCGGCTGCCCTACGCGCTGGGCAGCCGGCCGCGGCTGGTGCTGGAGAAGCTGGGCGCGCACCAGGCCAGCTCGGTGGCGTACACCGTGCGGGCCGACGTGCGCGGCCGCTACGAGGTCGGCCCGCTGGTCGTGCGCCTGACCGACCCGTTCGGGCTGTGCGAGCTGACCCGGGCCTTCCCGTCCGTGGACCGGCTCACCGTGATCCCGCAGGTCGTGGCGCTGCCGTCGGTGCGCCTGGCCGGCGAGTTCGCCGGGTCCGGGGAGAGCCGGGCCCGCTCCGTCGCCGTGCACGGCGAGGACGACGCGGCCACCCGGGAGTACCGCTACGGCGACGACCTGCGCCGCGTGCACTGGCGCTCCACGGCGCGCACCGGCGAGCTCATGGTGCGCCGCGAGGAGCAGCCGTGGGAGAGCCGGGCGACGGTCGTGCTCGACACCCGCTCCACCGCCCACCGCGGCGAGGGCCCGACGGCGAGCTTCGAGTGGGCCGTGTCCGCGGCGGCGAGCATCGCGGTGCATCTGCGGCACGCGGGGTACAAGATGCGGCTCGTCACGGACGCCGGTGTGGACGTCGACGCGACCGAGATCGACGGCGACGGCCCCCTGCTCGACCAGCTCGCCGACGTGCGGCTGGCCCAGCGCGGGGACATCGCCACCCTCATCGAGCGCGTCCGCCGGCGCAGCGACGGCGGCCTGATCATCGGCATCTTCGGGCTGCTGTCCTCGGCCGAGGCCGAGCTGCTGGCCGGGTTCCGAACCAACAACGCGACCTGCATCGCGCTGTTCATCGACTCCTCGACGTGGCTCAACCTGCCGACGGCGGCGCGCGAGGAGGCGGACAAGGCGCGGGGCGTCGCGTCGCTGGCGCTGCTGCGCAGCGGCTGGCGGGTCGTCGGGGTGCCGCACGGGGCCAAGCTCTCCGGGCTGTGGCCGCAGACCGGCCGCGGTTCGCAGGGCTTCGCCTGGCGGGCCGCGTCGGCTGAAAGCGTCGCCGGAGGAGTGCGTTGAAGTCTTTTGTCTGGGGGGCCAGGTGAACCAGCGCAAGCATTTGACGTTGATCGCGGCCGGGTCGGCGTTTCTCGCGTCGCTGCCGCTGATCAACGTCTTCGACCACTACACCTGGGCCATCCGGGCGTTCCTCGTCGTGGCCGTCATGTGCGGGGTCGGGCTGCTGGTGCGCAGCCTGCGGGCGCCCGCGTGGGCCCCGACGGCGGCCATGGCGCTGGCGGCGCTGCTGTCGCTGACCTGGCTGTACCGCAGCCACGAGGAGTTCCTCGGCATCCTGCCCTCGCCGGGCACGATCGCCCACTTCGGGCAGCTGCTGCGCACGGCGTCGGAGGAGATGAGCGAGTACGCCACGCCCGTCGGCGACCGCGAGGGCTTCCTGTTCCTCGCCACGCTCGGCGTCGCCGCGGTCGCGCTGCTCGTCGACCTGTTCGCGGTCGTGCTGCGCCGGCCCGCGCTCGCGGGTCTGCCGATGCTCGCGATCTACTCGGTGCCGGTCACCGTCGACACCGAGACCACCGCGTGGTTCCCCTTCGCGCTCGGCGCCATCGGCTTCCTGTGGCTGCTGGTCACCGACAACGTCGACCGGGTCCGCCGCTTCGGGCGCCGCTTCACCGGCGACGGCCGCGACGTCGACCTGTGGGAGCCCTCGCCGCTCGCGGCCGCGGGCCAGCGCCTCGGCGCGATCAGCGTGGCCGCGGCCGTGCTCATCCCGTTCGTCCCGTTCGCGATGCCGGCCGGCGTGCTCGACAGCCTCGGCACCGGGGCCGGCGGCGGGGGCGCCGGGGTCGGCAACGGCAAGAACGGCAAGTCGGTCAGCATGTTCGCGCTGCTGTCCGGCCAGCTCACCCGGGACAAGCCGTTCGACATGGTCAAGGTGACCAACAACGACGACGACCACCCGTTCTACCTGCGCTTCAACGTGCTCGAGGACCTCAACAACAAGGGCTTCGCGGCCCGCCCGATCACCGGCGGCGCGCCCGTCAGCAACGGCTTCAGCAAGCCCGAGTGGGGCCCGCAGGTCAAGGCGGAGACGCACACGGCCAAGATCGAGGTCACCAACGAGCTCGCGATCAGCTTCATGCCGATCTACACGTGGCCCTCGAAGATCGACAAGCTGAGCAACCAGTGGGCGTTCGATGCCAAGACCGCCGTCGTGTACTCCACGAAGGACAACACCGCCAAGAAGACCTTCAACATCACGTACCAGCGGCCGGACATCAGCCCGGACCAGCTGCGCGGCGCCCCGGCCGTCAACCTCTCCGACCCGCTGCTCAAGGACCTGGCCACGGCCCCGAGCAACCCGTTCGTCAAGAGCAAGGTCGACGAGCTGATCAAGGGCAAGAACAACGAGTACGACAAGGTCAAGGCGATCTACGACTTCTTCTCGCCGGACAACGGGTTCGTGTACGACATCACCACCGGCCCCGACACCAGCGGCACGAAGATCGCCGACTTCCTGACCAACAAGCGCGGCTACTGCGCCCAGTACGCGGCCGCCTTCGGCTGGATGCTCCGCGAGGCCAAGATCCCGGCCCGGGTGGCCTTCGGCTTCGCCCGCGGCGGCACGCGCAACGGCAACACGATGACGCTGACCAACTTCAACCTGCACGCCTGGACCGAGGTCTACTTCCCCGGGTACGGCTGGCTGCCCTTCGACGCGACCCCGTCGACCCAGATCAGCGGCTCGGTGACGGCGTCGTACCTGCCGGCCGCGGGCGCCGTGACCGGCGACGACTCGGTCGACCGGCCGGGCAACGACCGCAACCCGCAGACCGACACCTCGGCCGCCCCGCAGGCCGCCGACCCGCACAACAACCCGGGCGACACCACGGGCCAGTCGGGCGGCACGGGCGACTCCTTCGGCACGATCGTGAAGGACTTCGTCCTGAGCGCGGCGGGCATCACGCTCTTCGCGGTGATCGTGGCGCTGCTGCTGCTGGCGGCGCCGGCGTTCTCCCGCTCCCGCACCCGGCGGCACAGGCTGAGCTTCGGCCCGACCGTGACACCGATGGCCACGCCGGTCGGCGACGGCCCGGCGATGCAGGTCATCCCGGACGAGGGCACGCTGACAACCGCGCGGAACGATGCGCACAAGGCCTGGGACGAGCTCATCGACACGATGGTCGACTACCGGGTCCCGATCGACGAGGCCGAAACCCCGCGGGCGACCGTGGAACGCCTGGTGGTGAAGGAACGGCTGCAGGAGCAGGCCGCCTCGGGGGCCCGCCTGATCTCGACGGTGGAGGAGCACGCCCGTTACGCGCGGCGGCCTCTCACCGGGCGGGAGTTGCGGTCGGCGATCACGGCGGTGGAGTCGGCGTTCGCCTCCAACGCCACGCGGAAGGTACGGCTTCTGGCCCGCTTCCTGCCCCCGTCGGTACTCCGGCGGTGGCGGACGGCGTTCTCGAACAGCTCCAGCGGGGCGGCGCTCTCGATGGGGCGCGGGTGGGATGCGGCTATGCGTACCTTGAGCGTGCGGCGGATTGTGGCTCGACGGGCTGATCAGTAACGCCGGCACTTTTCTTTGGGGCCGCTCCTGCTTCTTGCGGGGGCGGCTCCTTTTTGTCCGATAAGTCGGGCGCTGACGCGCCGCGACTTATCGGATTTTTCGCCTGGCGGGTCTTATTTCCGATTTGTGGGTGTCGCTGCGGCGGAATTGATCTTTCGTTCGGTGAAACTGTCACGCTCGGCTGCGGTGGAGAGGCTCATTTGAGGCGTGGGACGAGCAGACAAGCGATGTGTGTGCGGCCTGGTCGCCCTCCGCGGCAGCGCTCATCCCGTATGGACCGCACGGGTCCCCCACGGACCGCCACGACCGGATCGAAGTGGGGTGGCGTGTGCGCGGGGTCCAGAGCGGGCCGGCAGGCTTCGGGGCGATGGGATTCGGCAGGCACGGACGCCATGGTCGGCGGTGCGGAGGCTGATGGCAGCGGGCCCCTGGAATGTGGCGAGGCTCGGCAGGCTGGCGGCGACGCGCGGGCTGGTTGCGGCCGTGGCGGAGGGTGGCACAGCCGGCGGCGGGCGATGGCACGGCGGACCGTAGAAAGGCAGCGGCCCTCAGCTCACGGCTCGACCGGCGGGCGATGGCGCGGCGGGCGATGGCACCGCGGGCGATGGCACGGCGGACCGTAGAAACGCGGCGACCCTCAGCTCACGGCTCGACCAGCGGGCGATGGCGCGGCGGGCGATGGGCTGCGGGCGGCGGCAATCGTCAGCTCGCGGCTTGACCGACGGGTCGGGGGCGCGGCGAACGTGCGGACGGCGGCGGCGGGCGGCGGGCGGCGGATCAAGGCTCAGCAGATGGGCGCAGGGCAGCGGCAGACACGCGGATGGCAGCGGCAGACGGGCGGAGAGCGGCGGCGGACACGAGCAGGGCGGCGGCAAGGTCGCGGCGAAAGCGGTGGCGATAAGGCCACTACGCCCGATCAAGCCCGCAAACCACCCACCCCAGGTCGAGCATCCAACTCCGTGGCTGCTCGAGGGCATGGTTGAGCCACCTGGGGCCGTCCGTGGTCAGCGGGCGGCCCGAGCCCAGCCGGCGAGCCGCTAGAGGTCACCCTCAGGACGGCGGCGCCAGCGCTCCTCCAAGCGGTCCACCAGGCCACCACGGCGCTGGCGGGTCCGGCGTGTGGCCGTTCCGCCGACCGCGTGCAGGTCGGTGGACTGGCCGCGGCGGTACGCCTGGACGCCGAACGCCAACGCGCCCAGCATCACCAGGAAGCCACCCACGCCGAGGAGTGGAATTCGAATAGCCACGCCGTAGACAAGCAGCGCCATGCCGGCCAGCAGGAGGATCCCTGCGACGATCATCCGGCGCTTGGCATGGAACCGCGGGTCGGTGGCGCGCACCGCCGAAGCAAACTTGGGATCCTCGGCTAGCGACCGCTCGATCTGCTCGAACAGCCGCTGCTCGTGCTCCGAGAGCGGCACGGCACTCCTCCCCGGTCGCGAAGGCCGGCCCCTGAGAGGACCGGCAGTCCGGCACAGCCGGACGGCTGCGTACTGGCAAGTTTACGAGGGGTTCAACCCGTCGGAAAGCGGGACGATGGTCCGGCCGTGCCGATTTTCCGACGAGTCTTGCTCCTATGTCCTTCCATTGTGTCCTCTCGGTGCCTGTTCCGTCCCCTCCCCGCGCGGTGCGGCTCCGTTTCCGTCGGTGCGCATCCCGTCGCCGCGCAGCAGGCTGGCCGGCTTGACCAGCCCCCGGCCGAACCGCGCGGCGACCGCGTCGGCGGCCCGTTCGGCGTCGCGCCAGCCGTGGTCGCGCTCACCCAGCGTCATCTGCCGCGGCGTACCGTCGGCGTGCACCAGCCCCTCCACCCGCACTCCGACCAGCCGAATGCGCTCGCCCGGGCGCCCGGCCTGGAACAACGCCCAGCCGATCTCGAAGATCTCGCGGGCCACGTCGGTCGGCACGTCTACGGTGCGTGACCGGCTCAGCGTCTGGAAATCGGCCAGCCTGATCTTCACCGCGACCGTCCGCCCGGCCTGCCCGGCGTGCCGGAGGCGCTCGGCGACCTTGCCGGACAGCGCGAGCATGGTGCGTCGGATGGTCGACAGGTCGCTCACGTCGACGTCGAACGTGGTTTCCGCGCCGATCGACTTCTCCACGTGCTCGGGAATCACCCGTCGGGGGTCCCGCGCCCAGGACAGCTCGTGCAGGTGGTGCGCCGCCGCGTCCCCGACGGCCGAGCGCAGCATCCCCACCGGCGCCGCCGACAGGTCGCCGATGGTCTTGAGCCCCAGCCGCTGCAGCGCCTCGGCCGTCCGCTCCCCCACGCCCCAGAGCGCCTCCACCGGCAGCGGATGCAGGTACTCCAGCTCGCGGTCCCGCGGCACGACCACCATCCCGTCCGGCTTGGCCCGCGTCGACCCCAGCTTGGCCAGGAACTTCGTGCCGGCCACCCCGACCGAACACGTCAGCCGCTGCTCCTTGGCGACCCGCGCCCGGATCTGCGCGGCGATCTCGGCCGGCCGCCCGAGCAGCTTGCGCGCCCCCGCCACATCGAGGAACGCCTCGTCGAGCGAGAGCGGCTCCACCAGCGGCGTCACGTCCCGGAAGATCGCCATCACGGCCTGCGACGCCTCCGTGTACGCCGCGAAGTCCGGCGGCAGGAACACCGCCTGCGGGCACAGCCGCTGCGCCCGGCTCCCCGGCATCGCGCTGCGCACACCGTATTTCCGCGCCTCGTAGCTCGCCGCCGACACCACCCCGCGCGGCCCCGCCCCGCCGACGATGACGGGCTTTCCCCGCAGCTCGGGCCGCCGGCGCACCTCCACCGAGGCATAGAACGCGTCCATGTCGACGTGCAACACGGTGCAGCCCGTGTCATCGGCGCCCGGGCCGAACTCCTCGGCGCCTCCGCGTGGTACCACCTGACTTCGCCCCACACCGCAGACCCTAGCGGCCCCCTATGACAAATTTGACGAAAACTTAGGTTTGCCTTACCTTCCGGGCATGGCCAATGTCGCGATGACCTCGCCCCTGGCGCCGGTCGTCGCGGCGCTCGAGGGACTCCGCCGCCGTCACCCGGCCCTGACCTGCAGCGTCGTCCCCGGTCTGGTGATCACCCCGACGGCGGACTGGACAAGAGCCATAAACCCCGAAGCCGCGGCGGTACTCCTAGTGCTCGGCTGGACCCGCGCCCGCCGAGTCCCCCTGTTGCTGCCCAGCGAGACCTACCTGAACCGCGCCGGTCAACTGGGCGTGCGCCGCGCCGACATCGCCGTCCTCGCCGACGACCCCGCGGCTGGCTCCCCGGGCGTGCTGGTCGCCGCCGACCGGGACGAGCTCCTGGCCCTGGTCGCCGACCACGCCGGGCCCGACATGCCGCGCCTGGAACTGGCCCGCCACGTACGCCACCTCACCGCCCTCCTGGCCACCCCCGCCCTGCCGAAGCCGCGCCGCCGCCACCCGGTCCTGCAGCCCTGACCCACCCCGGCCCACGCCGGCACACTGCCCGCCACCCGGTCCTGCAGCCGTGGCCGGCCCCGGGCCGCGCCGACACTGTCCGCCACCCGGTCCCGCAGCCCTGACCCACCCCGGCCCGCGCCCGGCACTGCCCGCCACCCCACACGGCCGTGCGGCGTCAACGCGCGCATCGACGAGGTCGAGCCAGGCCCGCATCAGGCGGCGATCGGAGGCCGCGCGACCTGCACCGCGACCCAAGAACTGTCCGCCGCCCCCACACGGCCGTGCGGCGTCAACGCGCGCGTCGACGAGGTCGAGCCAGGCCGGCATCAGGCGGCGACCCGAGCCCGCGCGACCTGCACCGCGACCCAAGAACCGCTGGTCAATCCTTGATCACCGCCGCCCGAGCCGCCACAAAGCCCGCGAATGCGCATATATGACCGGTCAGGGTATAAGTCCGAAATGTCGGGCCGAGGCACGAGGCCCGACATTTCGTGACAAACAGCACCCTACCGCCGCACGACCAGCAGCGGGATCTCCATCTCCGCCCGGGTACTGGAGCCGTGGAAGGCCACCATCTCCCCCAGCCGCGCCGGCTCGTGGTTGCTCGCCAGCAGAATCCAGCGGTCCCGGCACACCGCCACCACGTCGCCGATGCGCTGCAGATGGGATTCCGGGACCGGGCCGAACCAGCCCGCCGCCACCGCTTCCTCCCGGGGGACGATCCAGGCCCGGTCGCCCAGGACCGAGCGCCACGTGGCCAGGACGTCCGCCTCCGCGCCCGGGACCGTGTGGAGGTAGCGGACCCTTGCCTCGCCCGTGACGAACGCGACGCCCTTGGTCAAGGCCGGCTGGTCCGCCAGGTCCAGGCGAAACTCCGGCGGGATGTTCAACTGGCCGTGGTCGGCCGTCACCAGCAGGGCCGTGTCCGGCGGCAGGGCGTCCACCAGGCGGGTCACCAGGCGGTCCGCGTCCGCCGCGGCCTGGTGCCATTCCGGGGTGGCGATGCCGAAGTCGTGGCCGGCGCGGTCCACGTCCGGGAGGTAGCCGTACACCAGGCGGGACTCCGGCAGCGCGGCCAGCATCTCCTCCGCCACCGCGTCCGCCTCCACGCCCGGGCCGAGGCGGGCGCCGCGGTACGCCGACTGGGACAGGCCCGTGCCGGCGAAGCGGGGATTCGTGACCACCGTCGGGGCCAGGCCGGCCTCGTGGGCCCGGGTGAATGCCGTCGGGATCGGCTGCCAGTCGGCCGGGTCCGGTTCTCCGGTCCAGTGCAGGTGGTTCACCACCTGGTCGGTGCCTGGCCGATGCAAATTGAAGCCGACGATGCCGTGCCGGCCGGGGGCCGTGCCGGTGCCCAGGGTGACCAGGCTGACGGGGGTCGTGGACGGGAAGCCCGAGGTGATCGGGCGGGCCAGGCCCAGGCGGCCCTCGACGATGTCGGTCATGGTGGGGGCGGCGAGGGCGGCCAGGGGGAGCTGGTGCCAGCCGAGGCCGTCGAGCAGGACCACCGCGATCCGGCGGACGCCGTCCAGCTCCGCGGCCAGGTTCAGGACGTCCTCCGCGCCCGGTACGCCCAGGGCGGCCAGCGCGGTCGGGAGGACGTCGGCCAGGCTGTCGTGGCCGTAGCGCGGCTCGACCGGCGCCAGGAGGTTCATCCGCGGCGGGCGAGGAGGTGGAGCTGGGTGGCGATGTCGCGGTACGGCGGGGTGCCGGCCAGGGCCAGCTCGAACGCGGCCAGGGCCTCCGGCTCGCTCTCGGCCACGGTGCCGGGGACCAGGTCGGCGACCACGCGGACGCCGTGGACCTGCTCGACGGTCAGGCCGCACTCGTCCAGCAGGGCGGTGGCGGTGCCGGCGTCGTAGCGGCGGCGGAGGCGGTCGCGGCTGTCGCCCCGGCCGTCGGGGCTCGCCACCAGCAGGGACGCGGCCGCCAGATGGCCGCTGATCGCGCGGGCCAGGACGGCGGCGGCGCGGTTGGCGACCACGACGCTGGCCGCGCCGCCGGGGCGCAGGGTCCCGGCGAGCGCGGCGACGACCTTGTGCGGGTCGTCCACGACCTCGAGCAGGCTGTGGCAGAGGACCAGGTCGACGCTCTCCGGCTCGACCAGGTCGGCCAGGCCGTCGCCGTCGCCCTGGACCGCGCGGACCCGCTCGCCCACGCCGGCCTCGGCGGCGCGGCGGATGAGGGCGGCCAGGGCGTCGGGGCTGGCGTCCACCACGGTGACCGTGTGGCCCGCCTGCGCGAGCGGCACGGCGAAGCCGCCGGTGCCGCCGCCGACGTCGAGGGCGTTCAGCGGACGCTCGGCCCGGGCCAGCTCGCGACGCAGCACCTGCCAGACGACCGCGGTGCGGGGCGCAGAAGACTCCACCCCGGCAACCTTAGTGGAGCAGCGGGAGGTACACCTGACCACCTGCCGCGGTGAACTCGTCGGACTTCTGCCGCATGCCGAGCTCGGCGTACTCGCGCAGGTCCTGGCTGATCCGCATGGAGCAGAACTTGGGCCCGCACATGGAGCAGAAGTGCGCGGTCTTGGCGGGCTCGGCCGGGAGCGTCTCGTCGTGGTACGAGCGCGCCGTGTCCGGGTCCAGGGCCAGGTTGAACTGGTCCTCCCAGCGGAACTCGAACCGGGCCTTGGACAGCGCGTCGTCCCACGCCTGCGCGCCCGGGTGGCCCTTGGCCAGGTCGGCGGCGTGCGCGGCGATCTTGTAGGCGATCACGCCGGCCTTGACGTCGTCGCGGTCGGGCAGGCCGAGATGCTCCTTGGGGGTGACGTAGCAGAGCATCGCGGTGCCGTACATCGCGATCATGGCCGCCCCGATGGCCGAGGTGATGTGGTCGTACGCGGGTGCGATGTCCGTCGTCAGCGGCCCGAGCGTGTAGAACGGCGCCTCGTGGCACCACTCCCGCTGCAGGTCCACGTTCTCCTTGATCTTGTGCATCGGCACGTGCCCGGGGCCCTCGATCATGACCTGCACGTCGTGCTCCCAGGCGATGCCCGTGAGCTCGCCCAGGGTCCTGAGTTCGGCGAGCTGGGCCTCGTCGTTCGCGTCGGCGATGGAGCCCGGGCGCAGGCCGTCGCCGAGCGAGAAGGCCACGTCGTACCGCGCGAAGATCTCGCACAGTTCCGCGAAGTTCGTGAAGAGGAAGTTCTCCTCGTGGTGCGCCAGGCACCAGGCGGCCATGATCGAGCCGCCCCGCGACACGATGCCGGTGACCCGCTTGACGGTCAGCGGCACGTACCGCAGCAGCACGCCCGCGTGCACCGTCATGTAGTCGACGCCCTGCTCCGCCTGCTCGATCACGGTGTCGCGATAGGCCTCCCAGGTCAGCTTCAAGGGATCCCCGCCGACCTTCTCCAGGGCCTGGTAGATCGGCACGGTACCGATGGGCACCGGCGAGTTGCGGATGATCGCCTCCCGCGTGGCGTGGATGTGCTTGCCCGTCGAAAGGTCCATGACCGTGTCGGCGCCCCAGCGGGTGGCCCAGGTCAGCTTGGCCACCTCCTCGTCGACGCCGGAGGACACCGCGCTGGTGCCGATGTTGGCGTTGACCTTCACCAGGAACCGCGACCCGATGATCATCGGCTCGCTCTCCGGGTGGTTGACGTTGTTGGGCAGGATGGCCCGGCCGGCCGCCAGCTCGGCGCGCACCAGCTCCGGCTCGACGCCCTCGCGGATCGCCACGAACTCCATCTCCGGGGTGATCACGCCCTGGCGCGCGTAGTACAGCTGGGTCCGCTCGACCGGGCCGCGCGCGGCGATCCACGGCCGGCGGTCGGTCACCGGCCCCGACGTGTCGTAGAGCCGCACCGGCGGGTTGTCGCCGGCCAGGTCGACCTCGGCGAAGGGGACGCGGAGATCCTCGCGCGAGCCCTGGACGTACACCTTGCGCTTCATGCTCTTCCTTCCTGAAAAAGGGCAGACTCCACCCCAAGAACCGACCGATTTGTCCGAATTAGCGGAAAGGCCCCCAGGCCAGCGGCCCGTGACCGGCACCGAGCGACCAAGCGGCAGCCCGGGTCAGGGCGTTGTGCACATAGGTCTTGGCCCCGTCGAGCGCGGTGGGCAGGTCCTCACCCGAAGCGAGCCGCGACACCACCGAAGCCGCGAACGTGCAGCCGGTCCCGTGGTTGTTGGACGTGGTGATCCAGGGCGCGGTCAGGAGCGAGGTGCGCCCGTCGTACCAGATCGCATCGACCGCCTCCGCGCTCCCCCGCAGGTGGCCGCCCTTCACGACGACGCACCGAGGACCGAAGGCGGCGAGATCCGCGGCGGCCTTCGCGGCGTCGTCGGCGTCGAGCACCTCGCGGCCCAGCAGCACCGACGCCTCGCGCAGGTTCGGGGTGACGACGGCGGCGTGCGGGAAGAGCAGCTCGAGGTACGCCCGCTCGGCATCGGCGGTGAACAGCCGGTCGCCCGAGGACGCGACGAGCACCGGATCGACCACGAGCCCGGGCAGCCGCGGCGCGTACTTCGCGATCACGGCGACGGTCTCGGGCGTGGCCAGCATCCCGGTCTTCACCGCGGCGACGGGCAGGTCGTCGAGCACGGCCTCGAGCTGGGCGGCGACGAACGACGGGTCGACGGCGGAGATGGCCCGCACGCCGGCGGTGTTCTGGGCGGTCAGCGCCGTGATCACGCTGGTGCCGAAGACGCCGTGCGCGGCGAAGGTCTTGAGGTCGGCCTGGATGCCGGCCCCGCCGCCCGAGTCGGAGCCGGCGATCGTCATCGCGACCGGTGGGCCGGCGCTCATGCCAACAACAGCGCTCATGCGGTCAGCAGCTCCTTGACCAGGCGGGCCGGGTCGTCGGCGCGCATCACTGCGCCCATCACGGCCACGCCCGCCGCGCCCTCGTCGAGGCAGTCGCGCACCCGGGCCGGGGTGTCGACGCCGCCGAGCGCGTACACCGGGACCGGCGCCACGACGGCCATCCGGCCGAGCGCGGCCAGTCCGAGGGGCGGGCCGTACCCCGGCTTGCTGCGGGTGGCGAAGATCGGGGAGAGCGTGACGTACCGGAAACCCTCGCCCGCCGCCGCGAACAGCTCCTCCAGGCCGTGGCACTTGCGCAGTGCCCCGTCCTCCTCCAGCAGCAGGCTGCCGCCGACCTGGTCGAGGCGGGTGCGCAGGGCGGCCGCGAGCTGCAGCCGGCGCCGCGGCGGGAGGTCGTGCTCGCGCAGGACCACCACCCGCGCGCCGCCGTCGATCGCGCCCGCGACGACCTCGTCCAGGGGGCGCTCGGCCTGCCGCCGGTCGGTGAACAGGATGAGACGCGGCTCGATCGGCTCTACCACGGCATGCCTCCGGTCGGGCTGGATGCGGTCGCGTGCAGCCGGCGCGGGATGCGCCCGGCCAGGTGGGCCAGCCGCCCGGCCCGCACCGCGAGGCGCATCGCCTCGGCCATGCGCGCGGGGTGCTCGGCCCGGGTGACGGCGGAGGCGAGCAGCACCCCGTCGCAGCCCAGCTCCATGCCGAGGGCGGCGTCGGACGCGGTGCCGATCCCGGCGTCGAGGATGACCGGCACGCTGACCAGCCGCCGGATGAGCGCGATGTTGTGCGGGTTGCGGATGCCCAGCCCGGAGCCGATCGGCGCGCCGAGCGGCATGACCGCGGCACAGCCCACGTCGGCGAGGCGCTGGGCGAGGATCGGGTCGTCGCTCGTGTACGGCAACACGACGAACCCGTCCGCCACGAGCTCGGCCGCCGCGGTGACCAGCTCGACCCCGTCCGGCAGCAGGGTCTCCTCGTCGCCGATCACCTCGAGCTTCACCCAGCTGGTCCCGAAGGCCTCCCGCGCCAGGTGGGCGAGCTTGACCGCCTCGGTGGCGGTGTAGCAGCCGGCGGTGTTGGGCAGCACGCGTACCCCGCACCGCTCGACCACGTCGAGCAGCGAGGGCGCGGCCGGGTCGAGCCGGCGCAGCGCCACGGTGACGAGGGCGGTGCCGCTGGCCCGGATGGCGGCCTCCAGCGCGGCGTGGCTGGTCGCGCCGCCGGTACCGAGAATCAGCCGGGACGGCAGCTCCACCCCGTCGAGGACCATGACGTCCGCGGTGTCAACCACCCTGCACCGCCGTCAGCACCTCGACATGGTCGCCGTCGGCCGGGCGGGTCCGCGCCCAGCTCGACCGGGGCACCACGGCACCGTTGAGGGCGACCGCGATCCCGCGGGGATCGTCCCCGGCGAGCGCGAGCACCACGTCGGCGACGGTGGTGTCGTCGGCGACCGTCGATGCGACGGCGTTGACCACGAGCTGCATATGGCTCATCACTCCTGCCTCCCTGCGCCGGCATGACCCGGATCAGGTTCGACGGTCGGGGGCTCACAGCCCCCCTCTCAGCCCGGTCACACCGGACTCCCGTGGGATACGCCTCGACCATAACGCCGCCGTCGGGCTCAGGTAAAGCGGCCCGACCCGAACGCGCTGATATCGATTTCCGTCGAATCGAAGACGATGAGATCGGCGATCGCCGCCGCGGTGGCCGGGGCCAGCAGGACGCCGTTGCGGTGGTGCCCGGTGGCCACCAGCGCGCCGCCGGGCAGCCGGTCGATCACCGGGGCGTTGTCCGGCGTGCCGGGTCGCAGGCCGGCCAGGGTCTCGGCGAGCACCAGCTCGGCCACCCCGGGCAGCAGGTCGGCGGCCGGGCGGAGCAGGTCCAGCACGCCGCCGGCGGTCACCGTCAGATCGGCCCCGCGCTCCTCCTCCGTGGCCCCGACGACGAGCTCGCCGTCGGCCCGCGGCACGAGGTACACGTCCCGCCCCGCCGCCACGCCCCGCACCACGTGCCGCAGCAGCGGTTCCGGCCCGCGCAGCCGCAGCAGCTGGCCCTTCACCGGCCGCACCGGCAGCCCGGTCAGCGCGGCCGAGCCGATCCCGGTGGCGACGATCGTCACATCTTCCCGAAGCGTGGACAGATCGGTGATCTCGCGCCGCTCGAACCGCACCGGCAGGGTGCGCAGCGCGCGCAGCAGGAGCCGCGGGTCGACCTGGTGATCGCCCGGCGCGAACGCCCCGCCGCGCACCCGCGGGGCCAGCAGCGGCTCCCGCGCGCGGAGCTGGCGGCCGGTGAGGGGCTCGATGGCGGTACCGGCGCGGCGGTAGAACCCGATCAGCCGGTCGACCTCCGCCTGGTCGTCGGCGGTGAGGGCGACGAGCAACGTGCCCTCGGTCCGGTAGGCGATCGGCACGCCGGTCCGCGCCTCGACCCGCGCCGCGAACGACGGCCAGCGCCGCACCGACTCGAGCATCAGGGCCTGCAGGTCCTCCTCGCCGAAGACGGCCTCGGCGGTGGGCGCGAGCATCCCGGCCGCGACCAGCCCGGCCCCCCGCCCCGGATCGCCGTCGTACAGCACGATCCCCTCCACACCCCGCTCGACCAGCTCGAACGCGATGCTCAGGCCGATGATCCCGGCCCCGACGATCGCGACGCTCACCGGAGGAACTCCGCGGCCGCGGCGTAGGGGTCGGCCGCCCCGCTCACGGCACCCACCACGGCGACCGCGTGCGCGCCGGCCGCGTAGAGCTCGGGCGCCCGGCGCGCGGTCACCCCGCCGATCGCCACCACCGGGACCTGGACCGCTTCCGCGACCGCGCGCACCCCCGCCACCCCGATGGCGTCGGGCAGGCCGGCCTTGGTGTCCGTCGCGTAAGCAGGACCTACGCCGAGGTACGAGGCGCCGTCGGCCACCGCCTGGCGCGCCGTGACCGGGTTGCGGGCGGTCGCGCCGAGGATCGCCGACGGGCCGAGGATGCGCCGGGCCGCGGCCACCGGCAGGTCGTCGGCGCCCACGTGCCCGCCGTCGGCCCCGGCCGCCAGCGCGATGTGCAGCCGGTCGTTGACCAGGCAGGTGCGGCCGAGCTCGCGGCACATGGCCAGCACGCGCACGGTCAGCTCGTAGGCCTCGCGATCCGTGACGTGGTCCTCGGGGCGCACCTGTACCACGTCGAAGCCCGCGCGCAGGGCCGCCGCGACGACGGCGAGGGTGTCGCGGCCCGGTCTCGTGTCGGTGATGAGATGCAGTCGTCCAGCAGGATGCACCGCGATAGCTTTTCAGACATGAAGCAAGTACGACTCGGCCGGACCGGCCTGCAGGTCTCGGAAATCTGTCTCGGCATGATGAGCTACGGCGACCCGGCCCAGCGCCCGTGGGCGCTGGAAGAGGAGGGTGCCGACCCGTTCGTGCGCCGCGCCGCCGAGGCCGGCATCACGTTCTTCGACACCGCCGACGTCTACTCCCTCGGGGCCAGCGAGGTCATCACCGGCCGGCTGCTCGCCAAGTACTTCGAGCGCCGCGACGACTACGTGCTGGCGACCAAGGTGCACGGCCGGATGAGCGACGTCCCCAACGACGGCGGCCTGTCGCGCAAGCACATCCTGGCCGGCATCGACAACTCGCTGCGCCGCCTCGGCACCGACTACGTCGACCTCTACCAGATCCACCGCTGGGACCCGAACACGCCGATCGAGGAGACCCTGGAGGCCCTGCACGACGTCGTGCGCGCCGGCAAGGCCCGCTACATCGGCGCGTCGAGCATGTACGCCTGGCAGTTCTCCAAGGCCCAGTACCTCGCCCGCGCGAACGGCTGGACCCCGTTCGTCTCCATGCAGAACCACTACAACCTCGTGTACCGCGAGGAAGAGCGCGAAATGCTCCCGCTCTGCCAGGACCAGGGCGTCGGTGTCATCCCGTGGAGCCCGCTCGCCCGTGGCCTGCTCGCCGGCAACCGGGGCCGCGACGGCGAGCGCCGCACCACGCGGGCCAACAACGACCCGTTCGGCGACTCGCTGTACTCGGAGAGCGCCTTCGACATCGTCGACGCCAACGCCGAACTGGCCGCCGAGCGCGGCGTCACCCCGGCCCAGACCGCGCTGGCCTGGCTCCTCGCCCAGCCGGCCGTGACCGCCCCGATCGTCGGCGCGACCAAGCTGCACCACCTGGAGGACGCCATCGCGGCGACCGACCTGACCCTGGACGAGAAGGAGCTCGAGCGCCTGGCGGCGGGCTACGTCCCGCAGGCCGTCTCCGGGCACTCCTGACCGGCCGCGCACACGAACGAGCGCCCGGCCGACCGGCCGGGCGCTCGCGAAAAAGCTAGGAAAAGCTAGTTGGCCGCGACGCCGAACTGGCCCTCGCCGCCACCCGCGTGGAACTCGGTGCCCTCGGCGAACGCGCCGTCGAAGCGCTGCGACAGGGCGTCGAGCTCGCCGAACTCGGCGGAGTGCGACTGCTCGCTGCCCTCGGCCGCGAAGACGTGGTCGTCCTCGGACGCGTCGTGGCTGTAGTTGGTGAAGTTGTCCGACTCGTAGTGGACGGCGGCCGGCTGGTCGTACTCGACGTGCTGACCGGTCGAGAAGTCCGTCGACTCCTGCGCGTGGTGGTCGTTCTCGTACACGCCGAACTGCGACTGCGCGTCGTGCTCCGAGCCGTGCGCCTGGTGCAGCTGGTCGAGACCATCGTGCTCCTGGCCGGTCTCGAAGTGGCCGTAGTCCACGTCGTGGCCAGTGTCGCCGGCGTCGAAGTCGCTCATCGTGTTCCCCTTGGTCGTCGTATTGCGTTGCCATGAACGTTACGGCCACGGTCGCGCGGAAGAATCCCGGAAACGTGCCAGTGGCGGCTTGCCGACAGAAGTGAACCACGCTCGCGGAGCGCGGCATGTCCTACCGCCGGCCAGGACCGATGCTGCCGAGGATACCGATCCGCGGCGGGGATACGCTGTCGGCCGTGATCGGGCCGCTGGCAATCGCCGCACACGTGCTGTCGCTCGTGGTCGCCGTCTGGGCGTTCGTCGAGTTCTTCCGGCAGCGCGAGCCGTCCCGCCCGCTGTTCATCGGCCTGTGGGCGGTCGAGGCGCTGGTGGTGGTGCAGGTCGTGGCGCTGATTGTCGGGCTGGCCGACGGCAGCCGGCCGACCGGCGGCGACATGGTCACGCTCATCGGGTACCTGCTGACCGCTGTCCTGCTCCCCCCGGCCGGCATCGTGCTGGCCCGCATGGAGCCGACCCGCTGGGGCTCGCTGCTCATCGGGGCGGCGGCGGTCATCGTGCCGGTGCTCATCCTGCGACTCGGACAGATCTGGAATGGCTGACAAGACCGGGAAACCCCTCAACCGCGGCTTCGGGCGCGTGCTCGTGTTCGTGTACGGCGTGTTCGCCCTCTCCGCCAGCGCGCGGGCCGGCGTCCAGATCGGCACCAAGTTCCACGACGCGCCGCTGGCCTATTCGCTCTCGGCGCTGGCCGCGCTGGTCTACATCGTGGCCACCGTCGCCCTCGCCCGCTCCAGCCCGGCCTCCCGCCGGGTCGCCTGGTTCGCGGTCGGCTTCGAGCTGCTCGGCGTGCTCGCGGTCGGCACGGCCAGCCTGGTCGACGAGGCCGCGTTCCGGCACCCGAGCGTCTGGTCCGGCTACGGCGAGGGCTACGGCTGGGTCCCCCTGATCCTGCCGTTCGTCGGACTCTTCTGGCTCTGGCGCACCTCCGGACAGCGCGCGGTCGCGGAGACGACAGCGGCGAACGGCTGACTGCTCCACCATTCGCGCCATGACCACTTCCCGTGGGCCGGCCATCGTGATGTACCTCGTGGCCGTCTTCGAGTTCCTGCTCGGCGGCGTCTTCGTCGGCGTCGGGGCCGTCGTGCCCGAGCTCACCACGACATTCACGCTGGTCGGTGGCGCGCTCATGCTCACCGCCGTGATCCTGTTCCTGTTCGGCCGGCGCTTCCACCGGCGGTTCAAGGACGCCCAGGCCCTGCGCGAGCACGGCGTGCGCGGCACCGCCCAGGTCCTCGGCGCGCGCCAGACCGGGGTGTACATGAACGAGCAGCCCCAGGTCGCGCTCCAGCTGCGGATCACGGCGCCCGGGCACGGCACCTACGACACGACGGTGAAGGAGTACGTGCCGCTGATCGCGACCGGCATGCTCGGCACCGGCCGCCCGCTCACCGTGCTCGTCGACCCGCTCGACCCGGCCAAGGTCGTCATCGAGTGGTCGTTCGCGGCCGAACAGCCGACGGCCGCACCCACGCCTCCCCCCGCCGCCGACCCCTACCTGAAGCAGCAGATCCTGGCCACGGGCATCCCCGGGACCATCCGGGTGCTGTCCGCCGAGTTCGCCGGAAGTCTCGACGAGCAGGGGCGGCCGTTGTACTCCGCGCAGCTGCACATCGCCGTCGACGGTCGCGCGCCCGTGGCGGGGCCGGCCGTCTTCGCGGTACCGCTGGAACGGGTCTCGGTCATGCAGCCCGGCGGGGTGATCCCGATCAAGGCCAACCCCAGCGACCCGATGCAGTTCGCCGCCGACTGGGACCGCCTGGCCACCGGCTGAGCCGTCGCCGGAGCCGCACCGGAAGCCGCGCTCACCGCAGCGTCAGCGGAAGTCGCGGCTCGGCGAGCGGATCGGCAGGGTCAGCGCGGCCAGGTGGTCGGCCCGCAGGTTGAGCACCCCCTCGGCCTTCTCGAGCACCCCGCGGATGACCATCGCGTTGGCCGTGCGGGCCACCCGGCGGTACCGCTGCCACAGCCCCGGCGTGCAGGTCACGTTCAGCATCCCGGTCTCGTCCTCGAGGTTGATGAACGTGACCCCGCCGGCCGTGGCCGGGCGCTGGCGGTGGGTGACGATGCCGCCGACCGACACCCGCCGCCCGGCGCTGACCGCCTGCAGGCCCTCGACCGACACCGCGCCGATGGTGTCGAGGTAGGGCCGGGCGAACTGGGCCGGATGCGCGTCCGGGGCCAGGCCGGTGGCCCACACGTCGGCGACCATCCGCTCGACCGCGTCCATGCCGGGCAGCATCGGCGCGTGCTGGCCGCCGACCGTGCCCGGCAGCCGGTTCGCCGTCTCGCGGGCCGCGGCGCCGGCCGCCCACAGGGCCTCGCGGCGGGTGAGTCCCAGGCTCGCGAAGGCGTCCGCGGTCGCGAGGGCCTCCAGGTGTACCGCGGACAGGCCCGCCCTCCGCGCGACGTCGGTCAGGGAGGTGTAGGGGCCGCCGTCGTGCCGTACCGACGCGAGCTTTTCCGCCACCGCGTCCCCCAGCGTGCGCACGGACCTGAACCCCAGACGGACCGCGGGGCCGTCCCGGCCCCAGTCGCGCGGCAGCTCGGACACGTCGGGCTTGGGGTCGCCCTCCAGCGTGGCCGCCGCCTCGCTCGCGTTGATGTCGGGCCGGCGCACCTCGACCCCGTGCCGGCGGGCGTCGTCGACCAGCGACTGCGGCGAGTAGAACCCCATCGGCTGGGCGTTGAGCAGCGCGGCGCAGAACGCGGCCGGGTGGTAGCGCTTGAGCCAGGCGCTGGCGTAGACCAGATAGGCGAAGCTCATCGCGTGGCTCTCCGGGAAGCCGTAGTTGGCGAACGCGGCCAGCTTCTCGAACAGCTCCTGCGCGAGCGGGCCGGTGATCCCGTTGCGGGCCATGCCGGCGAAGAGCCGGTCGCGGATCGCGCTCATCCGCTCCATCGAGCGCTTCGAGCCCATCGCCCGGCGCAGCTCGTCGGACTCGGCCGGGGTGAAGCCGGCGACGTCGATGGCCATCTGCATGAGCTGCTCCTGGAACAGCGGCACGCCCAGGGTCTTCTCGAGCGACGGCTTGAGCAGCGGATGCGGATAGGTGACCTCCTCCTTGCCGTTCTTGCGCCGGATGTACGGGTGGACGGAGCCGCCCTGGATCGGGCCCGGCCGGATCAGCGCCACCTCGACCACCAGGTCGTAGAACGTCCGCGGCTTGAGCCTCGGCAGCGTCGCCATCTGGGCCCGGCTCTCCACCTGGAACACCCCGACGGAGTCGGCGCGGCAGAGCATGTCGTACACCTCGGGGTCGTCCAGCGGCATGTGCGCGATGTCCAGCTCGGAGTCGATCATCTCGAACGCGTACCGCAGGGCCGAGAGCATGCCGAGCCCGAGCAGGTCGAACTTGACCAGCCCGACGGCGGCGCAGTCGTCCTTGTCCCACTGCAGGACGGTCCGGTTCTCCATGCGGGCGTGCTCGACCGGGCAGACCTCGATCACCGGGCGGTCGCAGATGACCATGCCGCCGGAGTGGATGCCGAGGTGCCTGGGGAACGTCATGAGCTCGTTGGCGAAGTCCACCACCGGCTTGGGGATGTCCTCGCTCTCCGTGACCTGGACGGCGCCCCAGCGCTCGACCTGCTTGCTCCAGGCGTCCTGCTGGCCCGGGGAGTGCCCGAACGCCTTGGCCATGTCGCGGACGGCGGACTTCGGCCGGTACGAGATGACGTTGGCGACCTGGGCGGTGAAGGTGCGGCCGTACTTGCGGTACACGTGCTGGATCACCTCCTCGCGGCGGTCGGACTCGATGTCGATGTCGATGTCCGGCGGCCCGTCGCGCTCCGGGGACAGGAACCGCTCGAACAGCAGCCCCCACCGCACCGCGTCGACGTTGGTGATCTTCAGCGCGTAGCAGACCGCCGAGTTGGCCGCCGAGCCGCGGCCCTGGCAGTAGATGCCGTTGTCGCGGCAGAAGGTGACGATGTCGTGCACGACCAGGAAGTAGCCGGGGAAGTCCAGCTCCTCGATCATCGCCAGCTCGTGTTCCAGCTGGGCGTGGGCCTTCTGGTTTCCTGGGTACCGCTCCTTCGCCCCCTCCGCCGTGAGGTGCCGCAGCCACTCCATCTCGCTCACGCCCGCGACCGGCACGGGGTAGTCGGGCAGGTTGGGGGCGACCAGTTGCAGGTCGAAGGCGAGCTCGCGGCCGAGGCGGGCGGCGTTGGGTACCGCATCCGGATAGGCGGCGAACCGTTTGGCCATCTCGGCGCCGGAGCGCAGGTAGGCGGAGCCGGCGGCGGGGAGCCAGCCGTCGATCTCGTCGAGGCTTCTCCTCGCCCGTACCGCGGCCAGGGCGGTGGCGAGTTTGCGCTGCCTCGGCACGGCGTAGTGGACGTTGTTGGTGGCGATGATGTTGTTTGAGAGGGCGTGGAGGACGTCGTTGCGCTCGTCGTCCAGCGGGTCGCCGTGGGAGGTCAGCTCGACGACGACGTTCTCGCTGCCGAAGAGGGCCTCCAGCTGGTCAAGCGCTTGTCTGGCCGCCTCCGGGCCGTGTTCCAGCAGCGCCGCCTGCACCGGGCCCTTGCGGCAGCCGGTGAGGACCACGGCGTGGTCGCGCAGGGCGGCGGCGGTCTCCTCCAGGTCGTACACCGGACGGCCCTTCTCCCCGCCGCGCAGATGGGCCTCGCTGAGCACGCGGGAGAGCCGGGCGTACCCCTCCGGACCGCGGGCGAGCAGCAGCAGGTGGCGGCCGAGCGGGTCCGGCTCGCCGTTCTGCGGCCCGGGCAGGCCGAGGGAGAGCTCGGCGCCGAACACCGTCTTCAGGTCGAGCGCCCGGGCCGCCTCGGCGAAGCGCACCACGCCGTAGAAGCCGTCGTGGTCGGTGATGGCGAGGGCCTCCAGACCCAGGCGGGCGGCGGTCTCGGCCAGCTCCTCGGGGTGGCTGGCGCCGTCGAGGAAGCTGAAGTTGCTGTGGCAGTGCAGCTCGGCGTACGGCACCGCGTCCCGCGCCTTGGCGATCGCGGGCGGGGTGTACTCCGCGCGCTTGCGCGTCCAGGCCGGCGAGTCGCCGCCGTCGGCCGCCAGCACGTCCGGGTGGTAGTCGGGGCCCGGGGGCTCCCAGCTCATCCGGTCGTGCAGCTTCGACCAGGGGATGTCGGGGTTCGTGAAGCCCATCAGTCGTACAGCGCTTCCATGTGCCAGGCTCCGTTTCGCAGTACCGCCAGAAAGGCCCGGCCGTCCGCCAGCAGCAGCTGGAACCGGGCCGCCCGGACCGCCTCCTCCTCGTCCCACCAGCGCTCGTCGATCGGCCAGGGCCCGGCCCAGCCGGTGATCTCGCTGGTCTCACCGGCGAGCTCGATGTCGTGCGGGTCGCCCGTGAGCTCCAGGCGGCCGCTGACCCCGACCGGTCCGCCGCTCGCGTCGCGGACCACGGCGGGGATCGGCTCCGGGTACACCGTGGCCGGGCTCGGGCTCGGAATGCGGCCGGGCCACGGCGCCTCGGTCGCACGGGCCTCGCGCTCGTCGCCCCAGGGCACGAGCCTGACCCGGCTCTGGTCCGCCCGCCCGCCGTCGAGGACCGCGGTGAGCACCGAGTCGGGCCCGAGCAGCCCCTGCACCCGGGACATGGCGCGGTGGGCCCGGTCCCGCTCCTCGCCGGCCTCGCCCCAGAGCCCCGGCTGCAGGCCCAGGTGCTGGATGACCCCCTCGGGGACGAGCGTGAGCGTCTTGACGGCGCGGTCCTGCCCGCTCCTGACCCACCCCTCCAGCTGCCACCGCAGCCGGTCGGCGACGGCGTTGATGCTGAGCAGCCCGTCGTGCCGCCAGGTCCGCACCAGCTCCTCGCCCGTCTCGGTGACGGCCTCGATGGCCAGGCGCGTGCAGGCCAGCCCGTGCCGCCCGAGCCGGTCGTGCAGCCGCTCGGCCAGATTCCGCGCGGCGAACGCGGCGGCGTCGACCCGCTCGACCGGCTCGTCGAACGTCTCGCTCACCATGAGATCGGGCGGCGCCTGCCGCGGCGCGAGCGGCCGCTCGTCCCGCCCGCCCGCGAGCCGGTGCGCGAGCGCGGCATCGAACCCGAACCGGTCCAGCACGTCGGCCCCCGGCAGCGCCGCGAACTCCCCCAGCGTGTGGATGCCCAGCCGGCGCAGCAGGTCGACGAGGTTGGGCCGCCCGATCGCCGCGATGCTCTGCAGCGCCAGGAACTCCGCCGTCTCCCCGTCGGGCACGATGATCCCGGCCCGCGCGGCGAGCCCGGCCGCGAACGTCCCGTCGGCGATCCCGGCCTGCGCCTCGACTCCGCACTGCTGCGCGATGTGCTCGACGATCCGCTCGGCCGCGACCGCCTCCCCTCCGTAGTACCGCGCGGGCCCGCGCACCGCCAGCGCGCACGCCCCCGGCCGCAGCGCCTCGACCCCGGCGGCCACGGCCTCGACGGCGGCGAGCACGGGCTCGAACGCGAGCATGTCCCGCCCGGGGTCGTAGTCGAGCACAATGAGATGCGGGCAGCGGCCTTGCGCCTCGCGCTTGCGCAGCCCCCGCCGGACCCCCTCTTCTCTTGCTGCGGGCGAGGCCACGAGCACCTTGTTGGCGTGCAGCACGGCGACGGGCTCCTGCGACGGGTACCCGTCCACGATCTCGGCCGCCACGATGGGCCAGTCGGGACACCAGACGACGATCGTGCGCATGCTCATCCCACCCTGCGCAGCTTGACCGGTGCTTGTTCGGGCTGCTCCCCGGTCGTCACCGGTGGCGCTTGTATCGAGGGCAGGACGCCGGTCATCTCGGGGAGCTGCAGCGTCGCCTCGCGCGGCGCGCTGGCGGCCCCGCGGCCGCGCGCCTGGACGGTGAGCTCGCGGTGGCGGAGGCGGCCTCGTCCGGTACCGATGCCGCTCCAAACGCCGTCGACGGGCGCCAGCGTGAGGTCGGCCCCGGCCCACGACCCCGCCGCCATGAGCACGCTCCCCCGCTGCCGGGCCCGCGCGGCGAGCCGCCCGGCCACGACCGGCGCGATCGCCCCCGGCGGCGCCGTCACCACGATGTCGAACCCATCAAGCATGGCGGCGACGATGGTCGTCCATTCGGTGCCGGGATGCGGCACCAGCACCAACCGCTCGAGCGCGATCCCCATCTCGGCCGCCGCGACGGGATTGAACGACGGCAGCCCCACGACCGCACACCAGGACCCGGCCTTGGACGCGGCGGCCAGCATCGCGAGCAACACCGACGAGGTGTGCACGGCAATGGTCGCCCCGCGGCGCAGCCCGCCGCCCGGCAGCAGCTCCCGCAGTCCCGCGACCACCGGCAACGTCCTGGTCCCGGCGACGACCTCGACGTCCCGCTCCCCCGCGGTGCGCACGACCCCGTCGAGCTTGGCCGGCCGCACGACCTGCAGCCGCTCCTTGGGCTTCCCGGCCAGCCCGACGACAAAGGCCCGCGCGGCCTCGATCTCCTTGGCTTTCGCGACGCTCTTGTCGGCGCTCGCGGCGCTTTTGCCGGCGCTCGCGCTCTTGTCGGCGTTCGCGGCGCTCGCGCTCTTGTCGGCGTTCGCGCTTTTGTCGGCGTTCGCGGCCGACCGGTCGATGCGCCGGGACGCGCGGCCACCGACGACGCTGATCGTGGACCAGTCGTCGTCCTCGGGCCGCACGTCGTCGTACGCCCCATCCTCGAGCTCGGCAACCGCCAAAGCCGATGCGCCAGCCACGGCCTTTCTTGCTCCCCCACGCGCTCGTATCAGCCTGTACAAATATGGGCAAATCGCCCACACTTATGAAAAGCTCCCCCTTCCTTCACCAGCGACAGTTCGACCCTCGCGCCCTGCTGGACTGGTCTTCCCGCTCGCGGCCGGCGGTTCGGCCCTTCCACGTACCGCCGGGCGATCAGTTCTCGCAGTCGGCGCGGGACTCAACCCTCGCGGTCACCATCGGGCGGCGCCGTGAGAAACCCCGCCCAGGCCGACCCAGGCCCGGGCGGAACGACCCGCGAATCGGACTCCGCGTCGGGGGAAACCGGGACCGGCACGAACACGACGGTGGGGGCCATCGGCACGAACCCAATCCCAGGCGACGACGCAGTCCCACCCACGGCCGGCGACGAGAACTCAAGCAGCGGAACGGCCCCACCCACGACGGGCTGCTCGGCGGGCACAGGCGCGGAGCCGCTCTCCTTGAACGCGGCGCCCTCGAACGCGGAGCCGCTCTCCTCGAACGCAGCGCCCTCGACCGAGAAGGCGGGCACGGCGAAGCCCCACCGCGGCACGAGCGTCGAACTCGCGACCACGGCGGGCTTCACCTGAGACGTGGATGCAGCGACGCCGCCCTCTTCAGCGATCCCGATCCCGCGGGCGATGTCAGCGGCCACGGCGTCAACTACCGCCACACCGCTCTCCTGCCCGGCGCTTGAGCCCGCGGAACCGGGCTCGAGCGAAGCCGGGCCGGGCGCCACGGCGTGGAGGTGCTGCGGGCGTTCACCGCCGGATCGCCACCGAACGGCCGGCGCGGACGGCCGGGCCGACGTCGGATCAGGGCCGGGCGTTGGGGCCGGCGTCGGAGTCGAGGGCGCGGCGAACGGTGAACGCGGGCGGCCGGCTGTCGGATGCACGAGCTTGGCTGAGCGCGGGTCAGCTGGCCAGGCCTTCGAGCCTCGGCTGGTACGAGTAGCCGAGGGCGACCTCAACAACAGCAATGAACTGCTCCGCGGAGCGCATCAGGTCATCGGCCTCGCGAGCGGTGACCACGCGGGGGATGCCGGCCTCGGCGGCGGAGCGCTTGCTCGCCGTCGCGGCGAAGAAGGCGGACCACTCGCTCAGCTCCGGCGCGACCAGGACCAGCAGCGACCAGACACTGGTCACCCGGCTGCGGCGGCCGGGAGCGGCGGGCACGGCACGAGCGGCGAGCACCGCGGCGGCCGCGCGCAGGGCCGCGAGGTGGGCCGTCGCGTACCGCATGCCGTCGGCCCGAATCTCGGCGGCCTCTTCCAACCCGTGGCGGGCCATGGTGAGCAGCTCGCGCGGCGTGCGGTGGGGAAGCGCATGCGCGGGAACCGGAAGCTGCTGGCGGGAAGCACCGCTCGGCCCGGCGGCCGGAGTCGGGGCCGGGAAACGACTGATGTTGGACGAGCTGGTCGAACGGTTCGTCGGCATCGGTGCTCTCCCTCGGTGGTACGTCGGCAGGTTTTCGTGCCTGCGCCGATGAGTTGCGCTCTGGTGCGCATGCCGAGCCGCTGCGGGGGGAGTCGCAACCGCCTGGCGTATGAACTGAAGCTGGCTATGGACCGTGGGGCCGGCTCTGGACTGCGAAGGCTGCGAAGGCTGCGAAGTGGCGCTTCGAGCCTCGCGGACCTTCAAACCTGTGGCACTGGTGGAACCGTGACGCTGTGGAACTTTCGAAACCGTGGCCCCGGCGCTGCGGAACCGGTGGAACCGGTGGAACTTCGGGCTGCGGACCCTAGGCGCTCCGGCTGTGCGGAACGGACTGCGGAACCTCAGGACCGTGCCGAACTTCAGGGCCCGCGTGGAACCTCAGGACCGTGCGGAACCTCAGGACCGTGCGGAACTTCAGGACCGTGCGGAACGAGGTGCGGGTGGAGCCGGCGTCACGGATGCGGCGCCGGTCGCCCCCTGGCCGAACCGGCCGCGATCGGAGGTGATCGCGAACGGAGCGGCAAGACAGAGGGCGGCTGGAGCGATATGGAGTTGTGGGCCGAACGGGTGCCGGTCCGCGACTGCGACGGCGTGCCGGTCGGGCGTGGAGCTTCCCCACACCACACCCGACCGGCTGGGTCGCCGTCCGCCGCCCGGGGGTCGTGGGCGGCGAACGGCGGCCCCGCCTGAGGCCAGACCCGCGAAAATCCGGCCTCCGCGGTGTCGCGGACCGCGCTCGGGATTGGCGCCGCGAATCGCCTTCCCCGAAGCAGTTCGAACACTCGTTCGATGGCTCAAGAGTACACCGGCCGACCCGGTGAGTGGCAATGGTTCCGCGAGGATTTTCGTACATCCGTTCGTACGATCATCCCGCCGAGTGCCTCCAGCCCGCGCGACCAGGGATGACGGCAGGGACAGCAGCGGCCGGAAGCTCATGCGTCCTCCCAGGCCGGCGTCAGGCGTTCGCCCAGGAAGCGGGACATGTCCGCCACCTCCGACTCCAGGGCGCCGCGGACCTTGCCCGGCAGCCGGGCGCCGGGGAACGGCCGCAGCACGACCCGCCGTCCGGCGCGTCGCCACAGGCCCGCCACCTGGCCGTCGATCAGCAGGGTGGGGGCGATCATGCCGCCGCCGGTGTTGACGCGGCGGGCGTGTTCGGGGGGTAGGACGAAGGAGCGGTCGCGGTACCCGAGAAGGACGGCATCGAACTGGCCCAGCAGGCGCGGTGGGGGCACCGCCGCGGAGAGGCTCGCCGCGTCGGGGCACAGGGCCAGGGCGCGCTGGGCGCTCTCCATCGGCAGGCCCGACCAGGCGGCGAAGTCGGCCGCGTCGGCCGGGCCGTAGCCGAGCAGGTAGCGCCGGGCGAGCTCGGCCAGGGCGGCGTCGCCGGTGAAGTGGCGAGCGCAGTCCGGTGAGGGCCGTCCCGAGCCTCGATCCGAAGACGCTCGTAAGGCGGTTTGGATGTCGGCGGTCAGGATCACCGTGGGCCGGCCGCTCAGGTCGGGGCCGCGGCAGACGAGGCCGGTCGAGGCGGCGTACGCGACCAGGTGCGCCGGCGCCTGCCCGCTCCCGTCGATCCGCACGCCGCGGCGGGACAGGCGGGCGACCAGTTCGCCGCGGTCCATCGGGCCCGCGCCGGACAGGATCCCGGGCAGCTCGGCCAGGGCGCGGGCGGCGGTGGCGGCGTCGACCCCCAGCTCCGCCCGGCGCCGCTCCCCCGCGGCGCCGTTGCGGGGACCGAAGAGCTCGGTCAGCCAGCCGAGGTCGGCCGCCGCCACCAGGTGCAGGGTGCCGCGCATCAGCCAGGTGCGGGCCAGCTCGCCGCGGGCCAGGGCCCGGTCGACATCGGCGGCGGTCAGGTCGCGGGTCCGGGCGCGCACGGCGAGGCGGGCCGCGGGCCAGGACTGCGCCTGTACCCCCACCACCCGCTCGACCGCCCCCAGCACGCTGTCCGCGGGCGGCCCGGACAGCAGCTGGGCCCGCAGTCGCCGCGCCCCAACCGTCATACCCCGCACCATAGCCACCGGGTACGACAAAAAATCCGCGATGATCAACGCGAGGAGAACGCCACTAAAACCGACATATACCCCGTCGCCGTATAAATCCGATAAGTCGCGGCGCGCCAGCGCCCGACTTATCGGACCAAGATCAGCCCGCCGCGAGCAACCAGCAAAAGCGCATAAAGGAGCCGTCAGGGTATAAGTCCGATAAGTCGCGGCGCGAAGCGCCCGACTTATCGCCCCAACCCCCAAGGCAAGATAGACACCATGCAGCAACACCCCAACGTCCAAGCGATCCAGGACGCGCTGGACGCAGCCGGCGCCCGCGACGCCGCCGGCAACGCCTGCCGGGTCAAGGTCCTCACCGACCCGGTCCACACCGCCGCCGCGGCGGCCGAGGCGATCGGGATCGAGGTCGGTCAGATCGCCAACTCACTGATCTTCGAGGCCGACGGCGAGCCGCTGCTCGTCCTCACCTCCGGGGCGCATCGCGTCGACACCGCCAAGGTCGCGGCGCTCATCGGGGTCACCAAGATCAAGCGGGCCGGCGCCGAATTTGTTCGCAGCAGCACCGGGCAGGTCATCGGCGGGGTTTCGCCGCTGGCGCACCCCAAGCCGCTGCGGACGCTCGTCGACGTCGATCTCGGGCAGTACGACGAGGTCTGGGCGGCCGGCGGGATTCCCCAGGCCGTCTTCCCGATCACGTTCGCGGAGCTGGTGCGGGTCACCAGCGGTACCACAGCCGAAGTGGCGTGACGGTCCGGCTGCACGTCTGGCGAGTGCCCCGCCGGGCCATCCCGGCGATGTTCTGGTCGATGGCGTTCGACCGGAGCAAAGCCAGGCGCGGGGCCGAGTTCGCCAAGCTGCTCGGCACCGGGCGGGGCAGCGCGTTCGGCGTGGGCTCGGCCGACCTGACGCGCTGGGCCGCCATCGTCGTGAGCGACGCCGCGACCGAACCTGAAAAGCCACCGATGCGCGGCGCGATCGCCGCCTGCACGCTGACGCTCGAGCCGATCGCCAGCCGGGGCACGTGGTCCGGTGCGTCCCCGTTCACGCCGGAGACAGCCACGAAGTCCGATGGGCCCGTGGCCGTGCTGACCCGCGCGCGGCTGCGGGCGCGGCGGGCCCGGGCGTTCTGGCGGGCCATCGATCCGGTCGGGGCGGCGCTCAACGACCCGGCCACGGAGGGGCTGCACTGCGCCTTCGGCTTCGGGGAGGCCCCCGTAGGATTCCAGGGCACGATGAGCGTCTGGCGCTCCGCGGCGGACGTCGTGCGGTTCGCGTACCGTCGGCCCGAGCACGCCGCGGTCGTGACGCGCACGGCGGAGCTGGGATGGTACGCGGAGGAGCTGTTCGCACGGTTCCGCGTGCTCGGCATCGACGGCGACCGAGAGGTGATCGGGTGGAGGGACGGCCAGTGAGGCTCGTTCGGTGGCGCGGCGAGGACCTGCTCGATCGGCTCGACGACGTCATCGCCGTGTACGGGGAGGCCATGGGCTACTCCGTACAGCTCCTCCAGACCCGCCGCGGCTACGTCGCCGGGCACACCCGCCGCGAGTCGTTCCAGGCGGTCGCCACCCTCGACGACGACAACAACCTGCTCGGCTTCGGGTACGGCTACCGCGGTACCGGCGGCCAGTGGTGGCACGACCAGGTGCGCAACGCCCTGCGCCGGGACGCGCGCAAGTTCTGGCTCACCGACTGCTTCGAGCTCGTCGAGCTGCACGTCCGCCCGCACGCGCAGGGGCACGGCATCGGCGCGCGCCAGCTGCACGAGCTGCTCACCAACGCGCCGCACCAGACCGTGCTGCTGTCCACGCCGGAGGCGCCCGAGGCCACCTCGCGGGCCTGGCGGCTGTACCGCCGGTTCGGCTTCGTCGACGTCCTGCGCCACTTCAACTTCCCGGGCGACGACCGCCCCTTCGCCGTGCTGGGCCGCCGGCTACCCCTGTGAAGGCGCTCTGGTGGCTCTTCGCCGCCCTGGTGCTCGCGGAGATCGCCTACCCGCTGACCGGCGGCCAGGTGCGGACCGGCTTCGTCGTCGCCACCGTGGTCATCGGCTACGCCGTGTCGGTCGGGCACGCCTGGGCGACCCGCGGCCCGCGCACCGCCGGCGCCCTGGTCCTCGTCACGACCGGCGGCGGCCTCCTGGTCGAGGCGCTCGGGCGCGCGACCGGCTTCCCGTTCGGCGACTACGACTACACCGCCGCACTCGGCCCGCGGCTGCTCGGCGTGCCGCTGGTCATCCCGCTCGCCTGGACCTGGATGGCCTGGCCCGCCTGGGTGGCCGCGGGGCGCCTCGCCGCGCGCACGCTCCCGCGCGTCGCCGTGGCCGGAGCCGGGCTCGCGACCTGGGACCTGTTCCTCGACCCGCAGATGGTTTCGCAACGGTACTGGCTGTGGCACACCGACACCGCCACCCTCCCCGGCGTCCCCGGCATCCCGCTCACCAACTACCTCGGCTGGCTGCTCGTGGCCGTGGTCCTGATGGCCCTGCTGCGCGCGGCGATCGGCCCGGACGCGCCGCAGCCCGGCACCGATGCGCCGATGTACGCCATGTACCTCTGGACGTACGCGTCGAGCGTCCTCGCCCACGCTGTCTTCCTCGGCCTGCCCGCCTCGGCCGCGTGGGGCGCGCTGGGCATGGGACTGGTCGCGATCCCGCTGGCGGTGCGGCTGTGGCGGTCCTGATCGCGTGCGCGGTCCTGATCGCGTGCGCGGTCCTGCTCGCGCTCCTCGTCCACACGCTCGTCAACGCGCGCCTGCTGCGCCGCCCGGCCCCGGCGCCGACCAAAATGTCCACTGTGGACTCGATCGCCGTCCTGCTGCCGCTGCGCAACGAGGCCGAGCGCGTCGAGCCGTGCCTGCGGGCGCTGCTGGCGCTGCCTCAGGCGGTACAACTGCTGCTTCTGGACGACGGTTCCACCGACGGCACCGCGGATCTGGTGCGGCGTCTGGGCGGCGACCGGGTGACCCTGCTGTCCGGCAAGGACCTGCCGCCGGGCTGGCTGGGCAAGCCGCACGCGTGCCAGCAGCTCGCCGACGCCGCCCCTGACGCGACGGTCCTGGTCTTCGTCGACGCCGACGTGGTGCTCGCCCCGGACGCCGTGGACCGCGCGGTCGCGCTGCTGCGGTCGTCCGAGGTGGACCTGCTCAGCCCGTACCCGCTGATCGAGACCGGCACCGCCGGCGAGCGCCTCGTCCAGCCGCTGCTGCAGTGGTCCTGGCTCACGTTCCTGCCGCTGCGGGCCATGGAGCGCTCGCCCCGCCCGTCGCTGGCCGCGGCCGGCGGGCAGTTCCTGGTCGTGCGGCGCGACGCGTACGCGCGCGCGGGCGGGCACGCGGCGGTGCGGGACAAGGTGCTGGAGGACATCGAGCTCGCCCGCGCGATCAAGCGCGCCGGCGGGCGGATCGCGCTCGCGGACGGGGCGGGGCTGGCGCGCTGCCGGATGTACACCTCCTGGAGCGAGCTGCGCGAGGGCTACTCGAAGTCGCTGTGGGCGTCGTTCGGCTCCCCCGCGGGCGCGGCGGCGGTGCTGGCGCTGCTGCTCGCCCTCTACGTGGCCGCGCCCGCGTCCGTCCTGTTCGGACAGTGGTGGGGCCTGCTCGCGTACGGTCTGGGCGTGGCCGGGCGCGTCGCGAGCGCCCGCGCGACGGGGAGCCGCGCGCTGCCCGACGCGCTCGCCCACCCGGTGTCGGTGCTGGTGTTCGCCTGGCTGGTGGTGCGCTCGTACGGGTACCGGCGCAGAACCGTGTGGAAGGGGCGCCCGACGTGGCTGCCGTAGTCGTCATCGGCGCCGGGGTCGGCGGGCTGTCGGCGGCCGCCCGGCTCGCCGCGGCCGGGCACCGGGTGAGCGTGTTCGAGCAGGCCGAGACGGTGGGCGGCAAGCTCGGGCGGCACGTGCGCGAGACGGGCGCCGGGACGTTCCGCTTCGACACCGGCCCGAGCCTCTTCACGCTGCCCCAGGTCGCGGCCGAGCTGTTCGCGTCGACGGGCGGCGGCGGGCTGGACCTGGTGCCGCTCGACCCGATCGTGCGCCACCACTTCCCCGACGGCTCCACGCTGGACTCGGCGGCCGGCGACGCGTTCGCCGAGCGGATCGCGGCGTCCTTCGGCGCGGAGGCGGCCGCGGACTGGCGGCGGCTGTGGCGGCGGGCCGGGCGCGTCTGGGCCGCGTCGTGGCGGCACGTGCTGACCGCGCCCGTGGACAACCCGCTGCGGATGGCCGGCCTCGCGTGGCGGCTGCGCGACCTCGCCGCGATCGCCCCCGGCCGGAGCCTGCGCGGCCTGGGCCGTTCCCAGCTGCGCGACCCGCGGCTGCGGATGCTGCTGGACCGGTACGCGACGTACACCGGCGCCGACCCCCGCCGCGCCCCGGCCGCGCTGCTGGCGATCCCGTTCGCGGAGCTGGAGTACGGCGGGTGGTACCTCCGCGGCGGCCTGCGCACCCTCGCGGACCAGCTGCTGGCCCGCTGCGAGGAGCTGGGCGTGCGCGTCGTCACCGGCGCGGCGGTCCGCTCGATCACCGTGACCGGCTCCCGCGCGGCGGGCGTGGTCCTGGCCGACGGCACCGCGATCCCCGCCGATGTCGTGGTCGCCAACGCCGACGCCCTCCAGGTGTACCGCGAGCTGCTCCCCCGCCCCCGCCAGGCCCGCAAGCTGGAGGCGCGCAGCCTCGGCGGCTTCGTGCTGCTGCTGGGCCTGCGCGGCCGCACGCCGGGCCTCGCGCATCACACGGTCTTCTTCCCGCGCGACTACGACGCCGAGTTCGATGCCATCTTCGGTACCGCGCCCCGCCCCGTCCCCGACCCCACGATCTTCGTCACGGCGGCCGACGACCCCCTCGTCCGCCCGGACGCCCACGAGGGCTGGTTCGTGCTGGTGAACGCCGCCCCGCAGGGCCCGGTCGACTGGACCACGGCCGGCGAGGACTACGCCGACCGGGTCCTCGACGTGCTGGCCGCGCGCGGCCACGACGTGCGCGGCCGCCTGCTCTTCCGCGACGTGCTGACCCCGGCGGACCTGGAGCGCTCGACCTTCTCACCGGGAGGAGCCATCTACGGTACGGCCAGTCACGGCCTCCTGCGCCCCCCGAACCGCGCCCCGCTGCCGGGCCTGTTCCTGGTGGGCGGCTCGGTCCACCCGGGCGGCGGGCTGCCGCTGGTCATGCTGTCCGCGAAGATCGTCGCCGACCTCATCGGAGCCGGCTGATCAGCGGCACCAACTCCCGCTCCTCGAGCGCGAAGTGCTCCTCGAGCTCGGCCGCCATGAGCTCCAACGTGTCGGCGTCGGGCTGCTCCTCGATCTGCCGCGCGATCCGCTCATGCTCGGCCCGCAGCCGTCGCAGCAGCGGAGCGGCCTCGGGAAACGCCGCCTCGACCCGCGGGAAAACGGCGTCCTCGTTGCGATGATGCGCCCCGAGCGCGGAGCAGAACGCCAGGCAGTGCACCCGCGGGTCACGGCGCGCCGCGGCCAGATCCCGGCGCAGCGCGTCGTGGATCGTGGCAAGCATCTGCGCCGCGGCGCGGAGCCGGTCCTCTTCATCGGTCACGACCAGCTATTTGAGGCCGGTCCTCCGGTCGCCGCAACCGGTTTTGTCGATGCTTGATGTGTCGGATTCGCGGACGGCGCTGGCGCGCCTAGGGCTAATCCGACACATCAGCATTTAAGTCGCGCTGGGCGACACATTGGGGTTTGCGCCCGGAAACGGCGCTGACGGTCAGCGGAGGATCTTGTGGACGGCGCGCAGGAGCTGGGCGAATCCGACGAGCGCGACGAGCAGGGCCGCCGCCATCGTGACCGTGGCGGCGCGCTCGTCGAACAGCGTCGCGAGGAGGCCGAAGATGGCCAGGAGGATCCGCGTGGGGCGTTCGGCGATCGTGACCGCGCCGATGTCGGTCATGCCGGCGGCGGAGGCGCGCGCCCGGACGTACTCGTGCAGCCACATCACCCCGCCCGCGGCCACGACCAGCCACGCCGGGGCGCCCAGGAGCGCGAAGGCGAGCAGCCAGGCGGCCTCGGACAGGCGGTCGGCGGCCGCGTCGTACACCTGGCCCAGGCGCGTGGCCCGCTCGGCGACCACCGCCAGCACGCCGTCGACCGTGTCGGCGAGGGCCGAGCACAGGATCAGGAGGGCGGCCCAGAGGGGACCGGCGGGGAGGAGGGCCACAGGGGGTACACAAGCGGAAAGCAGCAGGCCGAGGGACGTGACGGCGTTGGGGCTGCGGACGCCCGCCCGCAGCAGCGTGGTGCCCATCGCGTGGCCGAGGCGCAGCCAGCCCCGCACGAGGGCGGGCGCCTCGCGCGGGTCGTAGCCGCCGTGGGCCACCGACCAGCGCTCGGCGTAGGCCTCCCAGTCGAGCGGCTCAGGCGCGCGCACCGACGCCGAGCTGCTGCCAGACCTCCCGGGTCGCGGTGGACCGGTTGAAGGTGATGTAGTGGATGCCCGGCACGCCCTCGGCGAGCAGGCGCTGGCTCATCTCGGTCGCGTGGTCGATGCCCAGCCGGCGCACGGCCTCCGGGTCGTCGGCCACGCGCTCGAACCGCGCGGCCAGGTCCGCCGGGAACGGGGCGCCGGAGAGCTGCTGCGAGCGCGCGATCGTGCCGATCTTGGTGACCGGCATGAGCCCGGCGACGATCGGCGTGTCGCACCCGGCCGCCGCGACCCGGTCCCGCAGCCGCAGGTAGTCGTCGACGTCGAAGAACATCTGCGTGATCGCGAAGTCGGCGCCGGCCCGGCACTTGCTCACGAAGTTGGCCGTGTCCGCCTCGACGTCACTCGACCTCGGATGCTTGTACGGGAACGCCGCCACGCCGATGCTGAAGTCCCCGGCCTCGTGGACGAGCCGGACCAGATCCTCGGCGTAGAGCACGCCGTCGGGGTGGCGGACCCACTCCCCCATCGGGTCGCCGGGCGGATCGCCGCGCACCAGCAGGAAGTTGCGGATGCCGGCCCCGGCCAGCTGGCCGATGACGTTGCGCAGCTCCGCGATCGAGTGGTTCACCGCGGTCAGGTGGGCCATGGGCAGCAGCGTGGTCTCGGTCGCGACCCGCTCGGTCACCGCGACGGTGGTGTCCCGGGTCGTGCCACCGGCCCCGTACGTGATCGACACGAACGACGGCTGCAGCGACTCCAGCTCCCGGATCGCCTGCCAGAGCTGCCGCTCGCCCTCGGGCGTCTTGGGCGGCGAGAACTCGAACGAGAACGTGGGGCCGTGCTGCGCGATCAGGTCACCGATCGCGGCCGGCCGGCCGGCCATGACAGAGGGAAGTCCGAGAGCCACGCCCTGAACTGTAATGCCCCGCCCCCGCCGGCAGGCACTCCCCACTTGCCGGGCGGAACTGTCGTACCCCTGGGGTAGAAAGGGGGTCGGATATTGCTTCGGGTGGGCGGGGGCCCCGCGGGGCGACGTCCGCCGGGAGGTGGAACATGCCTGTCCGACCAAGCCCCGACCCCGGCGCCGGCGAGATCTTCGGCGCCCTGCTGACCCGTCTGCGCCTCGCGCGGGGTCGATCCCAGCTGCGGCTGGCCGAGGCGCTGTGCGCGGCCGCGGGGGTGCCGACGATCACACGGCACGAGGTGTCCCGCTGGGAACGCGGCGAGCGGGTGCCGAGCCCGTCCTGGCTGGCGTGGATCGCGTTCGTGCTCGAGGCGCCGGTGGAGGAGCTGGAGGAGGCGGCGGCGCGGTCCCGGCGCGGCCGGCTGCCTACGCGCTCGGCGCCTCTGGAGGAGGGCGGGCGGCGAGCCGGGATTCCCGGGCCCGGGACCGGGCGCGCGGGGCGCACGGCACGACGTCAGGAGGCGGCGGCGGACGCGGCGACCGGGCCACGGCAGACGGCGGCGGACGCTCTGCGGCAGACGGCGGCGGACGCGGCGACCGGGCCACCGCAGACGGCGGCGGACGCTCTGCGGCAGACGGCGGCGGACGCGGCGACCGGGCCACCGCAGACGGCGGCGGACGCTCTGCGGCAGACGGCGGCGGACGCGGCGACCGGGCCACCGCAGACGGCGGCGGACGCTCTGCGGCAGACGGCGGCGGACGCTTTGCGGCAGGCGGCGGCGGACGCGGCGATCGGGGCGCGGCGGGTGGCGGAACTGCGGCGGATGGACGATCTCGTGTCCGGGACCGAGGTGGTCCGGGTCGTGCGGGACGCGTATGCGGCGGCCGTGCGGCAGGTCGCGGACGGCGGCGGCGACCCCGCGCGGGCCGCCCCGGCGCGGCTCGGGCTCGTGGCCGAGCTGGCGCAGCTCGCGGTCTGGGCCGGGGTGGATGCCGGGGCCGCGGTCGGCGGGCGGGGCGTCACCGGGCTCGTGCGGGACGGGGTCCGGGCGGCGCTGCGCGGCGGGCAGCGGGCCCTGGCCGGGCACCTGCTCGGCTGCCTGGCGCAGCTGCGGGCCGAGGACGGCGACGGGCCGGGCGCGCTGCGAATGGCCCGCGCGGCGCGGCGGATCGCGGCGCCCGCCGACGCCGGGACGCTGGCGGTGCTGTGGTTGCGGGAGGCGTACGCCGCGGCCGTCCAGGCAGAGCGCGCTCGATGCGACGCGGCCCTGGCGGCGGCCGAGCGCGCGCACGGCCTGCGGCGGCCCGAGCACGACCCGCCCTGGCTCTACTGGCTGGACGACGCCCACCTGGCCGCCGCGAGCGGGCGGTGCCACGCGGTGCTGGGGCGGCACCGGGCGGCGCTCCGGCTGTTGGACGACGCGGTACGGGAGCGCGGCGCGGGGAGGCGCCCACGGCGGAGCGGGCCGCCGCCGGAGTCCGGATCGCGGCGGACGGGGGCGGCGTCCCGGCCCGGGGCGCGGGATGGCGGAGTGCGCCTGCGGGGGCTCGGGCTGGTGCAGGTGGCCCGCGCCCGGGCGCTGGTCGCCGCCGGGGAGCTCGACGCGGCCTGCGCGGCGGCGGAGGAGGCGGTCCTGGCCGGCGTGCGCTGCGGGTCGGTGCGGGTGGCGCGGGATCTGGCCGGCGTACGGCCCGAGCTGCGGCGGGCGGGGCGCTACCGGGAGTTCGCCGAGCTGTACGAGTCGGCGCGCTGGATGCCGCTCGACCCGGTGGAAACGGCCGGGCGGACACCGACGGAGGGGGAATCGATGCGGGACTGAGCGCGGAGACCGGGCACAGCCACCCGCGCACCGCCACCCGCGCACGGAGACCGGAGGCGGCTGACGGAGGCGGCTGACGGAGGCGGCTGACGGAGGCGGCTGAGGAGGTGGCTGAGGAGGTGGAACGTTCCGCGTCGTTGAACAGACGCCCGGGCGCAGCCACCCGAGCGTGAGACGGCAGCGAGGGACGGCGGCGGAAGACTTGCGCAGAGATCGAGCACCGAGGTCGAGCTCTCAGGCCGGGCGCCGAGGCCGGGCGGCGGAGGAGGTGGAACGTTCGGCGGCGTTGGGTGAAATGTGAGGGTTTGGGCGGGCGGGGTGGTGCGACGGTCGCTGCGCGGTTCGGCGAGGTGGCGGTTCTCGGGCTAGCGTCTCTGGCGTGACGCACCCCTTCCTCGACCGGGCCCGGCTGCGTGAGCGGGTTCGCGACGCGCTCGGCGCGTTTCTGCAGCGGCGGCGGCTCCGGCTCGCCGAGATCGAGCCCGCGGCGCTCGCGCCCGTCGCTGAGGCGATCGAGGGGCTGGTGCTCGGCGGGGGGAAGCGGCTGCGGCCGGCGTTCGCGTACTGGGGGTATCGGGGGGCCGGTGGTGAGGACCGGGACGAGATCGTGGCCGCCGTTGCCGCGCTCGAGCTGGTCCAGGCGAGCGCCCTGATCCACGACGACGTGATGGACGGGTCCGAGACGCGGCGGGGGGAGCCGGCGGTGCATCGGCGGTTCGCCGCGCTGCACGGGGCCGAGGGCTGGCGCGGCGACCAGGACGGGTTCGGGACGGCGGCGGCGATTCTGCTCGGGGATCTCTGCCTGGTCTGGTCCGACGAGATGCTGCACGCCAGCGGGGTCGATCCGGAGACGCTGGCCCGGGCGCGGCCGGTGTTCGACGCGATGCGGACCGAGGTGACCATCGGGCAGTACCTCGACGTGCAGACGCAGGCCACCGGGGACACCTCGACGGCGCGGGCGAGTCTGGTGGCGCGGTTCAAGTCGGCCAAGTACACGATCGAGCAGCCGCTCGTGCTCGGGGCGGCGCTGGCCGGGCGGGAGCAGTTGAGCAAGGCGTACTCCGCGTTCGGGCTCCCCCTCGGCGAGGCGTTCCAGCTGCGCGACGACGTGCTCGGGGTGTTCGGCGACCCCGCCGTGACCGGCAAGCCGGCCGGGGACGATCTGCGCGAGGGCAAGCGGACCTACCTGATCGCCGCCGCCATCGAGCAGGCCGGCACCGCGGTGTTCGACGACCACCTCGGCGATCCGCGGCTCGACGAGCAGGGCGTCGGCCTGCTGCGCAAGACGATCGTGGAGAGCGGGGCGCTGCAGCGGACCGAGGAGCGGATCGCTCAGCTCACCGCCGAGGCGCTGCAGGCCCTCAGCGAGGCCGAGATCACCGAAGAGGCCCGCGAGGTGCTCACCGGCCTGGCCCAGGCAGCGACCCAGCGCGCGGTCTGAAAAAGCGGCTCACCGGCCGGGCTCAGCGAACGGTCTAAAAAGCGCCAACGCTCACCGGTCAGGCTCAGCGCGCGGTCTGAAGAAGACCCAGAGCGCCAGCGTGCTCAGGACCAGCGCGAACCCGAAGGCGAGATCCTCGATCGGGGCGTAGACCAGCCGAATCCCCAGGATGTCGGACGGGTTGTAGAGCACCACCCCGCGCCCGGTCAGGATGCCGTTCGACAGCAGCTGGAAGACCACCACGATCGGGTACGAGAGCCAGAACACGCGGCCCAGGACCAGGCGCGTGCGGAGGACCAGCACATCCAGTACCAGAGCAGCGGCCACTCCCAGAAGGGCGGCTGCGGTGTAGGTCACCGCCGCGACCACCGCAGCAGGGTCAGCCTGGTCGCCTCGAAGCCCAGGATCGCGCAGACCGGGACGACCAGGAAGAACAGCAGCTCCTCCAGCGGAAGGTCACCCGGGAGGATGACACCGGTGATCTGGCGCGGGTCGAAGTGCCAGTGGCCGGCGCGGATGGCCAGCAGGTCCCAGACGACGAAGACCAGGGCCACCGGCGCGATGGCCAGCACGAGCCGGCGGACCTGGCGCAGCACACCCACCTTGAGCAGCGGTTCGAGCCACAGCGCGCCGAACAGGCAGCCGGCCAGGACCAGCAGGTACGTCCAGCGCACCGTCAGAAGCCCAGGGCCTGAGCGCGCCGCTTGACCTCGGTCGCCCGGTTGCCGCGCAAGGCCTCGGCGGGGGTGCCGGGCAGCGACTCATCCGCGGTGTACAGCCACCGCAGGGCCTCCGCCTCGTTGTACCCAGCGTCGTACAACACCGTCAGCACGCCGGGAAGGTGCTTGACCACCGCCCCCTCCGCGATGAAGTCCGCGGGGATGCGCAGGACACCGTTCTCCCGGACGGCGATCAGGGAGTGCTCACGCACGAGCTGGTGCACCCGGTTCACCGGGATGCCGAGGCGCTCCGCGACGTCGGGCATGGTCAGCCACTCGGCCGGACCGACAGGTTCTTCACTCACAGAAGCCACGGAAACACGATAATCCGTGGCGCGAAATCGGGAAGGAACGGGCAGTGGGGGTCTGGCTCAAGGTTCACCGAGAGGTCGCCGGTGCCTGGCGCTCCGCGTGCTACGACATGTACCGGCACGCGAGCCGCCGGCGCGCGGTGCGGCTGCGGATGGCGGACACCGCCGAGTACGCGCCGCGCAATCATCGGGGGCAGCACGTCATGCGCGCGCCGAACCGGAACAAGGCGGCCGCCACGACCGGGGTCGCGCTGCTGGTCGCGGGGGGTGCCGCCGGCACGTACCTCGCGGTGGCCGGGAGCCTCGCCGCGCTGCAGCCCGAGCCGGCCGAGCCGCCGATGGCCGCGCCGGCCGCGCCCGTGATGAGCACCGGGTCCGCGCCGAGCCAGATCCAGCCGCCCGCGCCGCAGCCGACCCAGGTGCGGCCGCAGGTGCGCCGGACCACGCCGCAGAACGTGCTGGCGATGCCGGAGATTCAGGCCCCGCCGGCGGTACCCACGCAGCAGACCACGGATCCGGAGAGCACTCCGACGCCGACGCCCAGCCTGTCACCCAGCGAGACGGCCAGCCCGTCACCCTCGGTGAGCAGTCCGTCGCCCTCACCGTCGTGGACGAAGCGCTCGAAATGGGGACAAAAGTCCGCCGACGGTACCACTGCGGGCCAATCCCGTGCCGGGCGCTGAGTAATCGGGGTCCCCAGCCGTACACTCGCAGCCAATGGATACCACGGTCGCCGATCCTCTCCTCGGTGCGCTTGTCGACGGGCGCTACCGCGTTCGTTCGCGTGTCGCCAAGGGCGGCATGGCGACGGTGTACACGGCGCTCGACGAGCGCCTCGAGCGCACCGTCGCGTTGAAGATCATTCATCCGGCGCAGTCGCGGGATCCACTGTTCGTGGACCGGTTCACCGACGAGGCCAAGACGATCGCCCGGCTCACCCACCCGAACGTGGTGGCCGTGTACGACCAGGGCACGCACCACGGCCTGCCGTACCTGATCATGGAGTACGTCCGCGGCCACACCCTGCGCGAGCTGCTCGCCGAGCGCCGCCGCCTGCAGCCGCAGGAGGCCCTCGCGATCATGGAGCAGATGCTCGCCGCGATCGCCGCCGCGCACCGGGCCGGGCTCGTGCACCGCGACGTCAAGCCCGAGAACGTGCTCGTCGCCGAGTCGCCGGGCGACGCCCACAACCTCATCGACGGCGTGGTCAAGGTGGCCGACTTCGGCCTCGCGCGCGCGGTCGAGGCGAGCGCCGACGAGACCGGCTCGCACCTGATGGCCACCGTCGCCTACGTCGCACCCGAGCTCGTCACCGACGGGCACGCCGACCCGCGCACGGACGTGTACTCGGCCGGGATCGTGCTCTTCGAGATGCTCACCGGCCGGGTGCCCTACGAGGCCGACCGCCCCGTCGAGGTGGCCTGGCAGCACGTCGACCGCGACGTGCCCTTCCCCTCGCGGTACGTGCCCGGGCTGCCCTCCGCCGTGGACGACCTCGTGGCCCGCGCGACCCGCCGCGACCCGGGCGGCCGCCCGACCGACGCCGGCGCGATGCTCGCCGAGGTGCAGGCGGTCCGCGAGGACATCGGCACCGCGACCGGCACCCGCAACCGCCAGGTGGCCCCGCCGACCGTGATGGTCCCGCGGGTCGAGTCGGTGCCGCAGACGCAGTCGCAGTCGTACCCGCAGACCCAGACCTACCAGGCCAGCCGCCGCCCGTCCTGGGCCCGGCTGCCCGCCACCGCTCCCCCGCAGCCCGTCGCCCGCCGGCACGGCGCCGGCGCTCCCCGCCGCGACGAGCGCGAGGGCGGCCTGCAGGGGCTGCTCGCGCAGATCAACGCGAACCCGCGCACCCGGCTCGCGGTGATCGCCGCCATGCTCACGTTCGGCCTGCTGGTGGCCATCGGCGGGTACTGGTTCGGCGTCGGCCGCTACACCGACGCCCCCGACCTGCGGACCAAGTCCAAGGAGCAGGCCGCCCACCAGGCCAACGTCGCCGGGTTCAAGGTCAAGTGGGCCGAGCCGAAGTTCGACGCGCGGGTGCCCAAGGACGAGGTCCTCACCCAGGACCCGGCCGCGGGCGGGCGCATCCTCAGCGGCGGCACCATCACGCTCACGCTCTCGCTCGGCCCCGAGGTCTACAAGGTGCCGGACATCGCCGGCAAGGAGTGGGACCTCGCCCAGGTCGACCTGCAGGCGATGAAGATCACCGGGAACAAGGCCGACAAGTTCGACGACGCCGTGCCCGCGGGCTACGTCGTGGACACCGACCCGAAGATCGGCACCCAGGTCCAGCCGGGCCAGGCGATCACGGTGTTCGTGAGCAAGGGCCCCAACCCGGTGAAGGTCCCGCTGGTCGTCGGCAAGACGCTCGACCAGGCCAAGGCCGACCTCGGCAAGGTGAAGATCGCGGTCGGCAAGGTCGAGGAGGTCGAGAGCGACAAGCCGAAGGGCCAGGTCGTCTCGCAGAGCATCGCCGACGGCAACAGCGTCGCCGACGGCATGGTCATGGACCTGCAGCTGTCCAAGGGCCCGGCCCAGATCCCGATGCCCGAGGTGCGCGGGATGCCGCTCGACCAGGCCAAGGCGCTGCTCGAGTCGCAGGGCCTGGTGGTCGACGTGCAGGGCTTCGGCACGGTACGCCAGCAGAACCCGCCGCCCCAGACGCCGGTCACGCCAGGGCAGCACGTGTCGCTGTTCGCCTTCTTTTAATGCCTGACGTCGGCGGGCACGCACCCGCCGCCGGAGGCCTCGCCAAGGCCGCCCTGCGCTACGTGGCGGCGACGACGGCGTCGGCCGTGCAGGTGTACGTGTCGAACCCGCGCGGCTGGGCGCTGACCGAGGGCGACCCGAAGCAGGACGACGGCTTCCTCAAGGGCTGCGCCGAGCACGGGGTGACCGCCTACGTGCACGCGGCGCTGCTGGTGAACCTCGGCTCGCCGACGGAGGCCACGGTCGAGCGCTCGGTGGCGACCCTCTCCCACGCGCTGCGCCGCGCGCACGCGATCGGGGCGCGGGGCGTGGTCTTCCACGCGGGCTCGGCGGTGGATGCCGAGCATGCCGAAAGAGCCTTCGCCACGGTACGGCGTGTGCTCCTTCCCCTCCTCGACCGCGCCGCCGCGCAGGGCTGGCCGCCACTCCTCGTCGAGCCGAGCGCGGGCGGCGGGCGCTCCCTCGCGTCGCGGGTCGAGCACCTGGCCGAGTACCTCGCCGCCGTCGACCACCACCCGCTCCTCGGCGTCTGCTTCGACACCTGCCACGCCTGGGCGGCCGGGCACGACCTGGCGACTCCCGGCGGCATGACGGCGACCCTGGACGCGCTGGTCGCCGCGGCGGGCGCGGACCGGCTCAAGCTCATCCACGCCAACGACTCGAAGGACGCGTGCGGGTCGCTGCGGGACCGGCACGAGTCGCTGGGCAAGGGGCTGATCGGGGCGGCGCCGTTCGCGGAGCTGCTCGCCCACCCGGCGGCCCGCGGCGTGCCGCTGATCGTGGAGACGCCGAGCGGGGACGACCACGCGGACCATGCGGCGGACATCGCCTTGCTGCGGGCGGCTGCTCCCACCTCCTGATCGTGCTGCTCCGGATATGTCGGGCGCTGGCGCGCCACGACATATCCGACATTTCGCATATGCGGCTTTCTGACCGATTCCCCGCACGCGCGGCGGGTGTTGCGGCGGGTTGTGGAGGCAGCGCGGCAAGGGCCGTCGCCGCTAGGGTGGCCAACCGTGAGTGATCGGCAAGCGCGGCGTGATCTCAACCTGCTCGCCGCCGGACTGGCCCTGTCCACCGCCGGCGACGCCGCCGCCCTCGTGGCCCTCCTCCTGCGCCTCCAGCCCCACGGCAGCGCGTGGGTGGCCGGGCTGCTGGCCGCGGAGCTCATCCCGTACGTCGTGCTGGCCCCGCTCACCGGCCGGGTCGTCGACCGCTTCGAGACCCGCGGCGTCCTGCTCATCGCGCTGGCCGGCCAGGCCGTCCTCTGCGTCCCCCTGGCCTTCGCCGAGCCGCTCTGGGCCACCCTCGCGCTCTTCGCCGGCATCATGGCGCTCTCCGCCTTCGTCCGCCCCGCCACCTCCGCCCTGGTGCCGGCGATCACGGGCAAGGAGGAGGCCCAGCGCGGGTACTCCAGGCTGGCCACCGGCACCGGCCTGGGCTGGATCTTCGGCCCGGCCGCGGGTGGCCTGCTCACCGGCGCGTTCGGTCCCACAACGGCGATCCTGGCCGACGCCGCCACCTTCGCGCTGCTGACGCTGGCCTGCTCGGCCGTACGGGCCCGGCGGCACCCCGCCCCCGCCGACCCGGACGGCCCCACAGCGCGCGGCGGCCTGCGCCTGCTCTTCGGCGACCGCCTGCTGCGCACCGCGCTCATCGGCAGCGCCATCGCGATCAGCAGCGGCGTGATCGACAACGTGGCCGCGCCGTTCCGGTTCGTCGACCAGCTGCACGCCGGGGACTCCGGCTACGGCCTGTACCTCACGCTCTGGGGCCTCGGCGCGCTCGTCGGCGCCCAGCTCGTGCCGCGCATCCGGCTCTCCAGCGCGGTGCTGCTGGCCGTGGGGAACCTGCTGTGCGGGCTGGGCATCGCGGCCATCGGGCTCGCCCCGACGCTGGTGCTCGCCTTCGTGGCCTCGACGGCGGGCGGGGTCGGCAACGGGCTCATGAACGTCACCCAGAGCGCGCTGATCAGCGAGCGCACCCCGGCCACCCAGCACGGCCGCGCGTTCGCCGCCTCCGGGGCCGTCATCCAGACCGCGATGGGCGCCGGCACCGCGGTCGCGGCGCCCCTGGTCGCCCTGCTCCGCGCGGACGGCGCGATGCTCACCGCGGGCCTGGTCACCGCCGCATCGTCCCTGGTAGCGCTCTTGATCACGCTAAGAAACCGGCATAACCGATAAATCCGATATGTCGCGGCGCGCCAGCGCCCGACATATCGGATCAGAACATCACACCAGCGTGGGCAGCACCTTCACCGCGTGATCAATCCCGTCGGCGGTCTGATCCATGTGCGTGACCAGGCGAACCAGCCGCCGGCCCAGCACCGAGACCAGAATGCCCTCCGCGCGGGCGGCCGCCGCGAAGGCCGGGCCGTCCACGGAGGCGCCGGAAAGGTCCAGCGGCACGATGTTGGTGCGGATGCGCGCCGGGTCCACCACGCCGTGCGGGGCGAGCGCGACCGCCAGGCGGTGGGCCCGCTCGTGGTCCTCGGCGAGCCGCGGGATGTTGTGGCGCAGCGCGTAGAGGCCGGCGGCGGCCAGGATGCCCGCCTGCCGCATGCCGCCGCCCAGGCGCTTGCGCAGCTTGCGGGCGGCCGCGATGCGCTCCGCGGACCCCACGATCAGCGAGCCGACCGGGGCGCCGAGGCCCTTGGACAGGCAGACCGAGAGGGAGTCGAAGAGCCGGCCGTAGTCGGCCAGCGGCACCCCGTCGGCCACGTGCGCATGCCAGATCCGGGCCCCGTCGCAGTGCAGGTGCACGCCCGCCTCGTCGGCGACGGTGCGCAGGGACCGCAGGGTGGCCAGCGGGATCACGGCACCGCCGAGGCGGTTGTGGGTCTGCTCAAGAGCGACGGCCCGCGTCGGTACCGCCACGAAGCCGTCCGGCCGGATCATCTCCGCCACGGTCGCGGGGTCGAGGTCGGCTGCGGCGGAGGGCCAGGTGCGGGTCGACACGCCGCCCAGGGCCGCGGCCGCGCCGATCTCGTCGGTGACCACGTGCGCGGCCGCGTCGCAGAGCAGCTCCTCGCCGCGCGGGACGGCGAGCTGCAGCGCGATCTGGTTGGCCATGGTGCCGCTCGGGCAGAACAGCGCCGCCTCGTGGCCGAAGAGCTCAGCGACGTGGGCCTGCAGCTCGTGCAGCGTCGGGTCCTCGTCGAACACGTCGTCGCCGACCTCGGCGGCCGCCATCGCCTCCCGCATGGCCGCCGACGGCCGGGTCAGCGTGTCCGAGCGGAAGTCCACGACGACCTCGGCCACACCGTCAGCCACGCAGCATCTCCGCCACCAGGAAGGCCAGCTCGAGCGACTGCTGGGTGTTCAGGCGCGGGTCGCACGCCGTCTCGTACCGGTCCGGCAGGTCGGCGTCGACGATGGCCTGGGCGCCGCCGAGGCACTCGGTGACGTCCTCGCCGGTCAGCTCGACGTGCAGGCCGCCCGGGTGGGTGCCGAGCTCGCGGTGCACCTCGAAGTAGCCGAGGACCTCGTCCACGATCCGGTCGAAGTGCCGGGTCTTGTACCCGTTGGAGGACTCGTGGGTGTTCCCGTGCATCGGGTCGCACTGCCAGACCACCCGGCACCCGGCCGCGGTGACCTTCTCCACGATCGGGGGCAGGGCGTCGCGGACCTTGGTGCTGCCCATCCGCGAGACGAACGTCAGGCGGCCCGGGATGTTCTCCGGGTTGAGCTTCTCGAACAGCTCGATCGCCTGCTCCGGCGAGGTGCTCGGGCCCAGCTTGACGCCGATCGGGTTGGCCACCCGGGACAGGAAGTCCACGTGCGCGCCGTCGATCTGGCGGGTCCGCTCCCCGATCCACAGGAAGTGCCCGGACAGCCCGTACGGCCGGTCGCCCGCGATGCGCACCAGCGGCCGCTCGTACTCCAGCGCGAGGGCCTCGTGGGAGCAGTACAGCGTGACGGTCCGCAGCGCCTGGTCGTCGTTGACGCCGCAGGCCTGCATGAAGCGCAGGGCCCGGTCGATCTCGCGGGCGATGGCCTCGTAGCGCTGACCGGCCGGCGAGGTCACGACGAAGCCCTTGTTCCAGTCGTGTACCGCATGCAGGTCGGCCATCCCGCCGCCGAGGTACGCGCGCAGCATGTTCATGGCGCTGGACGAGTTGGCGTAGGCCCGGACCATGCGCTGCGGGTCGGCCACGCGCGCCTCGGGGTCCTTGTCCAGCGAGTTGATCATGTCGCCGCGGTAGGCCGGCAGCCCGAGCGAGTCCAGGGCGGCCGAGCGCGGCTTGGTGAACTGGCCGGCCACCCGGCCGATCTTGATCACCGGCAGCGAGGCGCCGTAGGTCAGCACGATGGCCATCTGCAGCAGGGTGCGGGCGTTGCCCAGCACGTGCGCCTCGGTGTTGTCGGCGAACGTCTCGGCGCAGTCACCGCCCTGCAGCATGAAGGCCTTGCCGTCGGCGACGAGGGCGAGGCGCTCGCGGAGCTGGTCGACCTCGTACGGCGCGACGATCGGCGGCACGGACGACAGCAGGTTGGCGACCTCGTCGACCGCGGCCTGGTCCGGCCACGGCGGCGTCTGCGCCCGGGGCATGGTCCGCCACCGGTCGAGGCCGAACACGTCGTCGTCGGAGTTGCCCGGGACGGCGACGCGGGAGATCTCCGGGCCGGGGTACGTGAAGTGATGCCACTCCTGGCGCATGGGCAAAGCGTACCGAGACGGATCGGCGGGCGGCCCTCGCCACCCGCCGATCCCGCAAGCTGGACCCCGTTGCGGCGGAAGCGCTACATGTTGATCATGTGGCCGGCGAGCCCGTGGATGGCCTCCTTGACCGCCTCGCCCAGCGTCGGGTGGGCGTGCACGTTGCGCGCGACCTCGTGCACGGTGAGGTCCCACTGCTGGGCCAGGGTCAGCTCGGGCAGCAGCTCGGTGACCTCGGGGCCGATCAGGTGGGCGCCGAGCAGCTCGCCGTACTTCCCGTCGCTGATGATCTTCACGAAGCCGGTCGGGTCGCCCAGGCCGTGCGCCTTGCCGTTCGCCGTGAACGGGAACTTCGACACCTTGACGTCGAAGCCCTGCTCGCGGGCCTGCGCCTCGGTCCAGCCGAAGCTGGCGACCTGCGGCTGGCAGTACGTCGCCCGCGGGATCATGACGTAGTCGAGCTCCATGGTCTCGGCGCCGGCGATCGTCTCGGCGGCCACGATCCCCATCGACTCGGCCGCGTGGGCCAGCATGAGCTTCGCGGTCACGTCGCCGATGGCGAAGATGTGCGGGACGTTCGTGCGCAGGCGCCCGTCGACGGCGATCGCGCCCCGCTCCGTCAGCCGCACGCCCGTCTTCTCCAGGCCGTAGCCCTCGACCCGCGGTACGAAACCGATGGCTTGCAGCAGTTTGTCCGCTTCGAGGGTCTGCGTCTTGCCGCCGGAGGACACCGTCACGGCCACGCCCTTGCCGGACTCCTCGACCGTCTCCACCTTCGTCGAGGTCAGCACCGAGATGCCGAGCCGCTTGTACCGCTTGAAGAGCTCGGCCGACACCTCCGCGTCCTCGAGCGGCACCATCCGGTCCAGGAACTCGACGATGGTGACCTTCACGCCGTAGTTGTGCAGCACGTACGCGAACTCGACGCCGATGGCCCCGGCGCCCGCGATGATGATCGACTCGGGCAGGTCCTCGGTGAGGATCTGCTCCTCGTAGGTCACCACGCGCTCGGAGAGCTTGGTGCCGGGCAGCAGGCGGGTCGTCGCGCCGGTGGCGATGATGCAGTTGGCGAACGTGATGGTCTCGTCGCCGACCTGCAGCGTGTGGTCGTCGAGGAACGTGCCCCGGGTCTCGTACTGCCGGATCTCGTTCTTCTTCATCAGGTAGTGCACGCCCTTGACGCGCCCGTCGGCCACCTTGCGGCTGCGCTGGAACGCCGCGCCGTAGTCGAACGTGACCTCGCCCGAGATGCCGAACGTCTTCGCCTCGTGGTTGAAGATGTGCGCGAGCTCGGCGTTGCGCAGCAGCGCCTTGGAGGGGATGCAGCCCACGTTGAGGCAGACGCCGCCCCAGTACTTGTCCTCGACGATGGCGGTGCGCAGGCCGAGCTGCGCGGACCGGACGGCGGCGGTGTACCCGCCCGGGCCGGCGCCCAGGACGACGACGTCGAAGTGCTCAGTCATAGCCAGTCCTTGCGTTTGAAGGTGACGTACAGCACCACGGACAGCGTCACGATGAGCACCGCCGAGATGATGAACCCCGACAGCTTCTCAGAACCCGGGTACGGCACATTCTGCCCGTAGTAACCAGTAACGGCGGTGGGCACCGCGATGATGGCCGCCCAGCTCGTGACCTTTTTCATGATGGTGTTCTGCCGGTTGCCCTGCACCGCCAGGTTGGACTCCAGAATGGTGGCCGTGAAATCGCGCAGGTTCTCGGTGAATTCCGTCACGCGGATCACGTGGTCGTAGAGATCCTGGTAGTACGGCACCATCTCCTCGTCCACGAGGTGCTCGCGGGAGTGCATGATGGCGCCGACCAGCTCGCGCATCGGCATGATGACCTTGCGCATCCGGCCCAGCGTCTTGCGCAGCCGGAAGCTCCGCTGCTGCACCTCGCGGATCGCACCGGGGCTCTCCTCGAAGAGGCGGTCCTCCAGGCCCTCCAGCTCCTCGTCGAGCTGCTGCACGGCGTCGAACTGCCCGTCGACGATGACGTCGAGCAGGCCGTGGGCCAGCCACGGCACGCCCTGGCGGGCCATCTCGGCGGTCGCGTCCCAGCGCTCGACGACCGCGTCCATGTCGAACTTCGCGCCGTGCGCGGTGATCAGCGCCCGGTCGGTGAGGAACGCCGAGACCTCGTGCAGCTCCGCACTGCCGTCGCCGTCGCCGCCGTTGAACCGGACCGAGTAGGCGTTGAAGAACATGTGCTGCGGATAGTGCAGCAGCTTGGGCCGCTCGTGCGGCGAGGAGGCGTCCTCGATGGCCAGCTGGTGCAGCCCGAACTCCTCCTGCACCCGGTCGTAGTCGGCCTGCTCGGGGTCGGTCAGGTCGAGCCACACGACCGCCGCGGAGTCCTTGAGGTGCTCGGAGATATCGTCGAGCGGGAAGTCCTCGGCTTCCAGCTTCCCGTCCCGGTAGAGCCGCGTGCGCGCCATAGGCTCATCAAAGCAGAAGGAGGCCCCGGTGGCCGGTTTCGCGGAGGCGACCGCCGTCGAGGAGGGCGAGGCCCTGCTCGATCCACAGTGGACCGTGGGCGGCCGGCCGAACGGCGGCTACCTGCTCGCCCTGCTGGCCCGGGCCGCGGTGACGGCCGCGCACCCGCATCCGCTGAGCGCGAGCGCGGTGTACCTGTCGCCGCCGGAACCCGGCCCCGCCTCGGTCGCGGTGGAGACGCTGCGCGAGGGGCGCTCGGTCAGCCAGGCCCGGGTCCGGCTCACGCAGAAGGACAGGACCTGCGTCGAGGCGCTGTTCACGCTGGGCGACCTGGCCGCGGCCGGGGAGCCGCGGTTCACCGCCGCCGAGCCGCCCGCGGTGGCGGACCGGGAGACGCTCGCCCGCACGCCGGTCGAGCCGCCGGGCGCCGGGGTGCGGATCACCATGCTGGAGATGGTCGACCAGCGCATCGACTTCGCCGGACCGGGCGACCTGCGGGGCTGGCTGAGCTTCGACGACGGTGCCCCGTTCGACGCCTTCTCGCTCCTGTACGCCGTGGACGCCTTCCCGCCCGCCTCGTTCACGCTCGGCGGCAGCGGCTGGACGCCGACCCTGGAGCTGACGGCCTACGTGCGCGGGCTCCCGGCGCCGGGGCCGCTGCGCGTGCGCCAGTACGCCCGGATGGTCACCGACGGCCAGCTCGACCAGGTCTGCGAGGTCTGGGACTCCACCGGCCGCCCGGTCGCCCAGGCCACCCAGCTGGCGATCTATCGCCGGCCTAGCTGAGGACCGCGTACGCGCCGCGCTTGGCCTCGTACATCGCGATGTCGGCGCGGTGCAGGACCACGCGGCTCTCCTCGCCGGCCGCGAAGCGGGTGCCGCCGACGCTCGCCCGGGCCTGCACCAGCGTGCCGTCGAGGACGGAGATCGGGGCGGCGAAGGCCGACTCGACCCGCTCGGCCAGCTCCGGCACCCCGGTGGCGCCCAGGGTGCCGTGGGTGAGCACGACGAACTCGTCGCCGCCGAGGCGGGCGACCACGTCGCCGGCCCGGATGCAGCCGCCGAGCCGGCCGGCCACCGCGGCCAGCAGCTCGTCGCCGGCGGCGTGGCCGAGCGAGTCGTTGACCGCCTTGAAGCCGTCGAGGTCGATGAACAGCACCGCGCCCTCGCCGGTCTCGATGGCCGACTCCAGCGCGGCCAGGAACGCCCGCCGGTTGGACAGCCCGGTGAGCGGGTCGACGTGCGCGAGGCGCCAGTTGGTCTCCAGCAGCTCGCAGGTGCGCAGCACGGTCGCGGCCTGGTCGGCCACGCCCACCATCCGCCCCGCGATCTTGCGGGCCTGGGCGGTGTCGCGCGGGTTGTCGTAGGCGGCGACCAGGATGCCGTACGGGTGCCCGGGCAGCGCGATGTCCACCACGACCATCATCTGGTGGCCGAACGCCTCGAGCAGCCCGGCGATGTACGGGTCGGCGCTGTCGCGGTCGTAGACGCGCGCCTCGCCGGTGCCGGCCTGGAACCGCTCGAACAGGTCGGTGTCCGCGCGGGAGATCGCCAGCCGGCGGGCCCGGCGCTGCCGCTCGTCGCCGCCGCCCGCGGTGGCCGCCACGCGCAGGTGGCCGTCGCTGTGCAGCAGCACGGTGGCGCTGTCCGCGGCCATCACCGAGCGCACGGCGTCGGCGGTGACCCCGGCGACCTCGTCCGCCGTGCGGGCCGTGGTGAGCCGGCGGGCCAGGTCGAGCAGGCTCTCGGCGAGGCGCCGCCGCTCGGCCGCGCTCTCCAGGGCCGACAGCGCGTCGAGCGTGACGGCGGCCAGGTTGGCGTAGGCGTCGAGCATGCGCCGCTCGGCGTCGAAGAAGTCCCGGCAGAACGCGACGAGGTACCCGTAGTAGCGGTTCGGCGAGGCGATGTCGACCACGAGCGTGCCGGCGAAGCTGGTCGGCGGGGCCGCGGACAGCACCTCGATCTCGGAGTCGCTCAGGCCGTAGCCGTGCACCTGCCGCGGCGCGTCCGGGGCCGGGCTGGCCACGAGCAGGAAGGCCTCGGCGTTGACCGCGTAGCCGGCCCGGTCGGCCACGATGGCCAGGGCCCGCTCGGGCTGCTCGGCCGCGACGAGCTCGGCGACCGTGCGCTGCAGCAGCTCGATGCGCCCGGCCAGCATGTCGCCGGAGGCGTCGTCGGCCCGCGCGCCCGCGCGGTTGCGCCGGAACCAGCGCCGCTGCCGCCAGCGCACGGTGTAGACGCAGGCCTCGGCCCCGCGGACCTGGCACTGCTCGTGGTCCACGGTCGCGGCCGGGCGGCCGAACAGCGCCGGCAGCTGGGTCAGCAGGCCGCGGGTGTAGTCGCAGTCGTACTGCGAGGGGCGGTAGCCGGGGCGCAGGCGGTACTCCACCGTCGCCTGGTTGCGCGCGACCGACAGCGTGGACATGTCGGCCGCGTTGTTGAACTTGGCGCTCGTCGCCGCGATCACGCGCAGGAGCTGGGACGGGCCGCCGAGCAACAGCAGCCCCAGGCGCAGCGGGTGGTTCACCGAGTACGACAGGATCGACTGCCCCACGTGCAGCCCGATCCCCTCGTCGCCCAGCACCTTGGCCGCCGCGTCGAAGACGTTGATCTTCGTCTGGTACGACCACCAGCGGCGCGGATCGTCGTAGGCCTCGGCCGGCTCGGTCTCCCCGGCCAGCTGCAGCGCGAGCCGAACCGCGCCGTCGCCACCCCGGGCGCGAACGTACCGAAGGATCGCGCGCAGGGTGACGCCCGCCGTTTCCCGCATCGTTGTCTCCATGGCGCCCTCCGAGTCCGGACATCGGCCCGCCGGGACGCGGCCTGAGGGGAAACCGGCCGCGGCGGGGTAAGCATGACCACATGGAACCGCTCATCATCGTCGACGGCGCCAACGTGGTCGGGTCGGTGCCCGACGGCTGGTGGCGCGACCGGGCGGGCGCGGCGGCCCGGTTGCGCGACGCGCTCGCCGGGCGGGACACGGCCGCGCTCCCCGGTGACATCACGCTCGTGGTGGAGGGCGCGGCCCGCGGGGTGGCGTCGATCGACGGGGTGCCCGTCGAGGCGGCGCCGCAATCCGGCGACGACCACATTGTGGCGCTCGTGCGCGACAATGTGTCACATCGGTCAGTGGTGGTCGTCACGTCCGATCGCGGACTGCGCGAGCGAGTGATCGAACTCGGGGCGAGTATTGTCAGCCCCGGGCAGCTGCGCGCCACGATCTCATATGGTGGACATCGCGACTCTACCTAGCCGATAGGATTTACGGGAGCCTTCACCACTGCATGCATGGGTAGTGATACGAAATCCTATAGCGATCTTCCACTATGTGGGAATCCGTTGACCGCGACCGGCGGCTCACCCAAAGTTATCGGGGTACCGGTGTCATGAATTGCCGGTGAATACCGCGCCAAAACGTCTGACGAATTAGTGTCGATCTATTCTGTGCGGCACGTAACACGACTGTCGCATCATGTGACGTAGCTGGTAAGGTCGGTGCCATGTGCCCTGAGGTGCAGATCGATCCGATGTGGATATCCCGCCGCGAGCACCATTTCGACGGCCTTTGTCGAGTGACACCCGGTTGATATCGGCGTTCATTCAGAAGGTTTTCGAGAGGATTACCAATGGCCGTTTCGGTCGTGGGCGCACCTGAGGTCGCGCCCGCCGTGGTCACCATCACCGTCCACATCACGCTCAACGGCGACGAGCTCCCACCGGAGGCCTCCCGCCTGCTGAGCGATCTCGAGGCCCTCGCCGCCAGCCAGGCGAGCCACCAGATCCAGCGCCCGGCGCCGCTGCCGCGCACGCCCTCCGCCGCCCCCTCCCCCGCGCGCAACCTGCGCCTGGTGGAGCAGCCGGCCGAGCCGGTGGCCGTCGCGGCCGAGATCGTCGAGGCCGACACCAGGGTCCGCCGCATCGGCCGGGCCACCCCCGACGCGCCCTCCCTCTACCTGTGCACCGGCTCGCGCCTGGTCCTGCAGGACGGCGCCCCGGTGCCGCTGACCCGCCGCGAGTACGACCTGTTCCTCTTCCTGTGCGAGCACCCCCGCCGCGTGTTCAGCCGCGCGCAGCTGCTGCGCCAGGTGTGGGGCTACGACATGGTGGGCACCGAGCGCACCGTGGACGTCCACGTCCGCCGGCTGCGCGTGAAGCTCGGCGACGCCGCTCGGATCATCGCCACCGTCCGCGGGGTCGGCTATCGTCTCGACGATGACGCCGCCGTCCAGGTCGTGGTCCGGGAAGACTGACGTCGCAACCGCCGCCGGAGTCCTGCTGCTGCTGGACCTCCTGCGGGTGTGGCTCCCGTCGATCATCACGATCTTCGGGCAGGCGGCCTCGACCCCGGCCGAACTCATGGGCGCCTTCGCGCTCGCGTGGTTCGTCGCCGGCGTCGCGGCCGCACCGCTGGCGAACCGCCTCGGCCCCCGCCGCCTCGCGCTCGCCGCCGGGGCGCTGCTCGTCCTGGCCCGGCTCGCGCTGATCTTCGTCCGTGGCGGCCAGCCGCAGCTCTACGTCGCCTCGCTCGGCCTGCTCGCCGGCCTGGCCTTCCTCGCCGCCACCGCGACCGGCGGCGCCTCCGTCGCCACCGGCGTCCCGGCCGGGCTCGCCGCGGCCGCCCTCGAACACGCCGCCCTCGGTACCGTCGACGCGACCTGGCGGGCCTGGTGGATCGCCGTCCCGCTCACGGTCGTCGCGGGCGCCGCGCTGCTCTGGGGAGCCACCGGGCATCAGGGCGGGCGGGGTGACCGGTCCGCGCCCGGCGGCTGGTTCCTCGTGGGCCCGGTCATGCTCCTCACCGGCATGTACGCCCTGTCCCCCGCCGTCGCCGCCACCGCCGCCTCGTACGGCGCGCACGGGTTCGCCTCGACGCCGCCGGCCGCGCTGCCGCCGCTGGCCATCGGGCTGGCCGTGCTCGCGTTCCTGGCCGCCGCGTTCGCGCCCCGGGTGCCCTCCGGCCGCGCCGCCCGCGTGGTCGCCGCGGTGCTCGTGATCGCCTCGGCCGCCTGCTTCGCGTTCGAGTTCGGCGCGCCCGGGCCGCTGTGGCTCGCGCTGCTGCTCGGCGCGCCCGGGCTCGGCCTGGCCCTGCGGCTGGCGGGCGGGCGGTCCGCGCGGCGGGCGGGGTACGCCGCCACCCTGGGCATGCTGGTGTTCGCGGTCGCGGCGATCGCGTACTACGCCGCCTACGACATCGGCTACCCGAACCAGTGGGTGCCGGTCGCGGTCGCGCTGGTCCCGGCCGGGTTCCTGCTGTTCGCGGCCGGGCCGGCGACCGTCCGGCTGCCGCGGCGCACGTGGGTCGCGGCCGCCGCGGTGTGCCTGGTGCTGCCGCTGGCCGGGCTCTGGGTGCCGCCCCCGGCGCGGGACGGCGGGGTGGCGGGATCGATCAGGATCGTGGCGTACAACATCCGCATGGGCTTCGGTCTTGACGGGACCTTCCGTCCCGCGGACGCGGCCGCCGCGATCGCCGCGAGCCGCCCCGACATCGTCCTGCTCTCCGAGGTCGACCGGGCCTGGCTGCTCAACGGCGGCCACGACGACCTGGCGGTGCTCGCCCGCGAACTGGGAATGCGCTACTGGTTCGGGCCCGCCGCCGACGCCGTGTGGGGCGACGCGATCCTGACCCGCCTGCCCGTCGGCGCGGTCGAGTCCCGGCCGCTCACCGCCGCCGGCGCCCCCACCGGCGCGCAGGCCCTCGGCGCGATCGTCACCGTGGGCGGGCGCGAGATCGCCGTGGTGGCCACCCACATCCAGCCGCCGCCGGACGCCGAGCCGCTGGTGCAGGCGCGCGAGATCGCCGAGTTCGCCACCCGGTTCGGGCGCGGGCGGCCCACGTTCATCGCCGGGGACCTCAACATCAAGCCGGGCAGCGCGCCGTTCGCCGTGCTGACCGGCGCCGGGTACACCGACGCCTTCGCCGCGCTGCGCCCGCTGCCCACGTTCCCGGCCGACGCGCCGGTGGAGGAGATCGACCACGTGCTCGTACGCGGCCTGACCTGCACCGGCGTGACCGTCGGGCGGGCGGTGACATCCGACCACGCCCCCGTCGCGGCCACGCTCGCTTTGTGAAAAATGCACCTCATCCGGCGACCCCGTGATTGATCCGCGGCGCTATTGGGCATCCCGGATACAAGAGAGAAAGGGGCAGCGATGAGCGTGACACATGCGAACGGAAGCGTTACCGAGACCCGCAAGGACTTCGGCACCGCCGTGACCGACCTGTCCACGAAGGCCAAGGAAGGCGCGGCCGAGCTGGCCACGCAGACCAAGGAAGTGGCGCAGCGCCGTCCCGTTCCGCTGGTGGCCGCCGCCGCAGCCGGGCTCACCGCCGTCGTCGTGGCAGTGGTGGCCGTCGTCCGCAACCGCAAGGCGCATCAGACGCCGAAGCAGCGGGCGATGAGGGCGTTGCGACGCACCAGTAAGAGCGTGCAGAAACGGGTCAAGCGGTAACCTCCTCTCCCCACAGGGCCGCGGCCCCGCACCTATCCGACAGGTGCGGGGCCGCGGCTTGTTCAGGCCGCTGTGTTCAGGCCGCTGTGTTCAGGCCACTGTGGACAGATGTGCCAGCATCGCCTGGTTGGCCTCCCAGCCGTCGGGGAAGCGCACCGGCACGTTGAGGTGCACGGGCTCGGCCGACGGGTGGGTGTCGAGCAGCTCGGCGATGCCGGCCCGGGCCACCACGATGCACGCGTGGCGGTGCCGGGACGCGAGCACGCAGAGCCGCCCCGCCTCCAGGTGGAACGCGCTCGCGTCGCGCCGGCCCGAGAGCGGGTGCAGGATCACGGTCACGTCGTACTCCCGGCCCTGCAGCCGGTTCGCCGTGTCCACGGTCACGTCGGCGGCGACGGTGTCGGCCAGGGCCAGCCGGATCGCGGCGACCTGGTCGCGGTGGGCGGCGCCGACGGCGACCCGGTCCGCGGTGACCGGGCGGCCCTCGGGGGCGTGCTCGGAGTACGCGACGGGCCCTCGTCGTAACAGACTCACGACCAGGTCGGCGATGGCGGCGACGGCCTCGCGGTCGGTGCGCACGGTGTGCCGGGCCGGCAGCTCGTGCAGCGCCCAGCCGGTGCGCCGGGCCGTCTCCAGCGAGGTCTCGATGTGCGGGTTCCCGCCGATGGCCCGCACCGAGAACTCCAGGCTGCGGTCGTTGGGCTTGGTGCCCGCCTGGAACGGGGTGAACGGGTAGAACGCGGCCGAGACGACGTCGGCGGCCGACGGGGGCAGCCGCCACGAGACGGGCAGGCGGTGCACGGGCAGGTCCGGGTTGTGCCGCAGCAGCACGGCGACCGCGCTCTGCATCGGGTCCCAGGACAGCCCGGCCCAGCGCTCGACGGCGACGACGGAGAACGGGTCGAGCTGGCCGGGGTCGCCGACGAACAGTCCCCTCGAGAACCGGCCCGCTACGCGCAGGAGCATGTCGGAGCGCATCTGGTACGCCTCGTCGACGATCGCCCGCTCCCAGGTGCCCTCGGTGACGGTGGCCCACTTGGCGGCGGTACCGATGACGACGGCACTGGTCTGCACGTCGGCGACGGCGCCGCTGACGGTCACCGAGCCGTGCTTGGCCACCCGCTGGGCCGGCACGTACGTGGACGCCGACAGCCGCCCGATCTCGATCTGCGGCGCGGCGCTCGCGAGCCGGTCGATGAGGTCGTCCACCTGCTCGTTGGTCTGGGCCACGACCATCAGCCGCTCCCCCGCCTCGGCCATGGTGCGGGCCGCGCGGACCACCAGGGTGGACTTGCCGGCGCCCGGCGGGGAGTCGACGACCACGCCCCGCCCGACCGCCTGGCCGAAATCCGTGAGGATCTCGTCGATGATGGTCACGACCAGTCCTCCGCCGCGTCGGTGTCGGTGGGCTGGTAGTCCGGCGGCGGCCCGCCGTGCGTCCAGGGGGTCTCGTCACGGGTCGGGAACCGGCCCGGCGGCTGGTAGGCGTCGCTGACCGGGCCGTACGTGACGACCTCGCCGACCTCGGGCACCGAGCCGGGCGCGGCCTGCTTGGTCGAGCGGCCCATGCCCTTGGACAGCTCCAGCACGACGTCCACCGAGGACACCGAGACCACCATGGCCTGCTGGGAGAGGCGCGCGGGCGAGACGAGCAGCGCGCCGGGCTCGAGCCGGACCGGGTCCTCGGTCTGCACGGTGATGTGCGGGCGCAGGGCCGCCTTCTTGCCCGACGTGTCGACGCGGTTGGGCGAGGCCGACACCACGGTGCCGGTGAACGCCTCGCCGGCCAGCCGGAACTCGGCCATGACGAGCGGGTCGTCGAGGGCGCGCTGGGCCTCGTACCGGGCCTGCTCGCGCTCCAGGCGGTCGAGCCGTCCGGCCGCGGCGACCGCGCTGTCGCGCCGGGGCTGTGGAAGGGCGGTGCCTTCGGCGAGGGACATGTGGTACACCGTGAAGGCATCGCGATCGATGCCCCAGCGCGCCTCGACGGATGCGCCGGCCGGCCGGGCCCGCAGCAGCTCGACCGCGCGCCACATCAGGCCCCAGGTCGGCTCCAGCTGCTCCTGCAGGGCCCCGCCGAGCGCGGCCTCGGCCCGGCTCTGGGCCTGCGGATCGGCGCCCCGGGCGTAGGCGGCCAGGGCCGGGGCCAGGATCTCGTTGTCGAACGTCGGGTCGGTGCTCGGCCCGGCCGGCGGCCAGCGCAGCGGGTCCTCGGCGAGCTCGGCGGCGGCCGCCCCGTCCAGCCCGGCCGGCGGGTCGATCCAGCCCAGCAGCGCGGCGAGGTTGGCGTCCTCCAGGCCGCTCTGGCCGGTGGCCCAGTGCTCGCCGAGCACCTCGGTCAGGGCCAGCAGCATCGCGGAGCCCGGGTGGTCGGCCCGCTCGCGCAGGAACGTGAGCCACTGACCGAGCAGCGGAACGCTCCGGTGTACCGGATGTGGCCCGTACGTCCGCCGGAAGCGCGTCGAGCGGCCGAGCAGCCGGATGAACTCCACGCCGCCGCGGTTGGGCACGAGCACCTGCGGCGCCTCGGCGTAGCGCAGCTTCGCGGTGTGCCCGGTGTCGACGGCGCGGGAGCAGCCCTCGACGTACGCGAGCACGATCTTGGCCAGCTGGGCGACGAACTGGAAGCGCTGGGTGCGGTCGCGCGGGTTGGCCACCACGAGCAGGCGGCCGGCGCGCGGGTCGGTGCCGACCATGGCGGCGAGGGGCGCGGCGGCCTCACCGGCGAGCGCCAGGGGTACGAGCACCAGCGGCCGCTCGGCGACGTGCGTGTGCCGGACCGTGGTCAGCAGCTGCGCCCGCCCGGACTCGACCGCCTCGGCCCGGGCAAGCGCGGTCAGGACGCTCACGCAGCTCCCTGCAGGCACTCGCGCCGGAGTCGGTTGGCCACCCGCAGCAGGGCGGCGATCTCCTCCTGGCCGGCGCCCGGGGTGAGCGTGCCGCGGGCCAGGCCGAGCACGGTCGAGACGCTCTCCACGCCGCCGAGGTCGTCGCGGACGGAGCGGCCCAGCGCCGTGGTGGAGCCGGCCGACTCGTCGCGGCAGAAGAAGGCCATCTCGCAGGAGCCGAGGCAGTCCGGGCTGTACCGCGCGTCGATCTCGCTGACCGCCTTGCGCAGCTCGTCCGGGGGCCGGGTGGCGTTCTGGTCGGTGTCGTAGGCGAGGTCGAAGGACAGCCCGGCCGGCAGCGCGTCGAGGATCTTGTCGAGCCGGGTGAGCCGGCTCAGCTGCCGCTGCAGCACGGTGAGCTGCTTGCGCACGTCGACCAGGGTGGCCGTCGGCCGGTTGGCGAAGTTCTCCGGGCAGACCAGCACCACGTCGTGCGACACGCTCTCCGGCGGGTACCCCAGCTCGCCGAGCAGCTCGCGCATGGCCAGCACGTAGACCGCCGACTGCTTGGCCGCGGCGGCCGCCTTGCCCGGGTCGGCCTGCCCGTCGATGACCGCGAAGGACTTGATCTCGACCACGTGGAAGCGGCCGCCGACCCGGAAGGCGATGAGGTCCGGCTCCAGGTAGGCGTAGTAGCCCGCGATGTCCAGGCGCAGCATCGGGTGGTCGAACAGGGTGCCGGCGTCGTCGCGCTCGGCCGCGGCCCGGGCCAGCAGACTGCGGGTGCGGGCGTAGCGCACCTCGCGGCTGGCGTTGCCGCCCACGTTGGACAGGTCGTCGTAGGCCACCTCGGGGATGGCCAGCCCGAGCCGCTCGCGCAGCAGCTGCAGCAGCTCGGCCGCGCCGTCGGCCTTGACCTGGGCCTCGAACGCGTTGCCGCGGGCGATCGCGAAGCGGGACTGGCCGAAGGCGGCGGGGAAGCCCAGCTGCCCGGCGACCGCGCCCTTGTTCACCCCGGCCGCGTCCATCAGCCCCCGCCGGCCGCAGCCGGGATTGGTGGTGAGCGCGGCGATGGTGCGCGCGTTGTGGTTGCGCGGCGCCACGGTGCCGCGGATGCGGTCCAGCCGGTCTACCAGTGCGTCCATGGGGATCTCATCTCAGTTCGCGGTTTTGCGCAGGCGCTGGAGACGGGCGCCGAAGAGGCCCTCGGCGCCGTCGAGCCGGTCCTGGGCACGGGAAGCTGCCGCGGCGCGGTCCGCGGTGTCGGCCTCGCGATGTACGTCGAGCTCGGCCTCGGCCTGTTTCGCGACGGTGTCGGGGTCGGCCCCGCCGCCGATCGAGGCCGCGCCGGGGATGCCGGCGGCGAAGCGCCACAGCAGCCGGCGCGCGTCGTGGGCGTCGTCGGGGAGCTGGGCCACCCGCTGGGCCACCTTGACGGCGGCCACGAGGAAGTCGACGCGGGCGCTGAGCGGGCCGACCACCCGGGTCTCCAGCGGCCAGGTGGAGATGGCCAGCAGGCCCCGGGCCGGGGAGAGCAGGTCGGCGGTGAGAGCGGGGCAGAGATAGTACGGCCGGTTGTACGGCGCGACCTTGAACGAGCGCTCCTCGTCGCGGCGCAGGCTGGTCAGCCGCGCGGCCACGAGCTCGCCCGGGAAGAAGGCGTCGTGGACGGCGATGATCAGCTTGGGGGCGGCGGGAACCGTGAGCAGGGTGAGGGCGTGGTGCACCTGCTCCCGGATGGACAGCATCGGCGGCGCGGCGGCCAGGCTGCGCTCCCGCTGCTGCGGCACCCGGTCCTGCAGGTCGGCCAGGGCCTCGTCCCACGCCTGTTCCACCCGGCGCAGCTCGGCGCGCAGGGTGCGGGCGTGGGCGCGGTCCCCCGTCGTGGCCGCGCGGCGCAGTTCGCCGCGCAGCCGGTCGATCCGGCGCTCGAGCAGCTCGATCTGCTCGTCCGGGGCCGAGATCGATTCGGACACGAACGGAACATAACTGGTACTTGCTGGAGATTGCTGGAACCAATCCCGGCGTGTCGCGCTTGCTTTTTCCCGACAGACCTATGCGGGTACGGGCTGTGGCTGCTCGACTGCCCTCGGTACCGGCGCGCGCTTCGGCATCGGGATGATCTGCGGCTTCCGGCGGGCGGCGAGATCCTCGACCCAGCCGAACGCGAGCACCAGCAGCGCCGTGAGCGTCACCACCATGCTGAACTGCAGCACGCTGTGCCAGCCGCCGACGAGCGTGATGCCGAACCACACGCCGACCAGCCGGACGAACGTGATCGCGGCCTCGTGCCAGAGGTAGATCGTCAGGGCGCGCCGGTTGACCGCCTCGACCAGCGGCTCGGCGACCCCGAGCGACATGGCGGCCGGCGCGATGTTGAGCATGATCAGCAGGAACGCGGTCGAGTACAGCGTGTCGGCGATCGGCGCGTCGTTCATGTCGTACCCGCGCGGCCCCGGCGTGTGGAACAGGATCGCCAGGCCGATGCCGCCCATCACCAGGCACACCGGCCACAGGATCTTCTTGGAGATGCGCTGCAGCGTGCCGTCGTGGTGCGCGAAGCCCAGCATCCAGGCCGGCGCGTACATGAAGAAGTCGCGGATCATGCCGCCGGTGCCGTAGCCGGTCTCCCAGAGGATCACCAGCACCGTGAACGGCACGACGACGCTCGGGATCGGCCACTTGCGGAACAGCCACAGCAGCACGGGCGAGGCGATGATGAACCAGAGGTACGAGCGGACGTACCAGATCTGGCTGAACCAGAGCCCGCCCTTCTCGGTCGTGGGCGGGTCGTCCAGCGGGACGAACCACAGCAGCGTGCGCCACGTGTGCTCCATGCCGCCCCAGAGCGACATGAGCGTGATGGCGAACACGCCGAGGACCCAGAACGGTACGACGATGCGGCGCATGCGCCGTCCGATCGCTTTGACACCCGAGCGGTCGAGCGAGGCGGCCATCAGGGAGCCACCGAGCGCGAACATCAGGCCCATAGCGGGGAAGGCGACGGTCAGCCACGCGAATCCGAGTGTGTGGTACGTGACCACGCGGATGATCGCGACGGCTCGCAGGAGGTCTACGTACCGGTTCCGCATCCCCTACAGGTTGCCCTGCGACCCTTAGGGGCAACCCCGTTCCAGCTCAAAATTGGCTGTGTTTCTTCTCAAAGATCCTAGGAGGCTGCCGCCGTAACCGATTGGGCAATCGATTGGGTTCACCCTGTATTCACCCCGAGTGCCTGGCTGAGCGCGGAGAAGTCGTTCGGTCCGGCATGCGGCGTCCCGTTCACGAAGAACGCCGGGCTGCCCTGCACCCCCCGCTCCCGGCCGCTGGCCATGTCCTGCGCCACCCGTTCGTGATGAACGCGCGTGCCGCCCGTGTCGGGCAGGCCGAACCGTTCGGCGTACCGGGCCAGGTCCTCGTCCTCGAGCTGCTCCTGGTGGGTGAGCAGCAGCGCGTGCATGCCCCAGAAGGCGTCCGCGTCGGCGGCGGCCTCGGCCAGCAGCGCGGCCGGCATGGCGCGCGGGAACGCGTCCACGAGCGGGAAGTGCCGGAACTCGAAGCGCAGGTCCTTGCCGTAGTGCAGCTGGAGTCGTTCCACGACACCGAAGGCGCGACCGGTGTCGGGGCAGGCGTAGTCGCCGTACTCGACGAGGCTGAGCGGTGCGCCGGTCTTCCCTTGAGCGTGCATGCCGCTCTGGTGCCCAGTTTTGGGGCGTGAATGCCCCCGCGGGTTTTCCCCTACGGGGGCATTCACGTTCCGCTAGTCGAGCACCTCGGTCACGGTGCCGGCGCCGACCGTCTTGCCACCCTCGCGGATGGCGAAGCCGAGGCCGGCGTCCATCGCGATGGGCTTGCCGAGCTCGACGGTCACGTCGACCGTGTCGCCGGGCATCACCATCGTGATGTCACCCAGGTCCACCGAGCCCATCACGTCCGTGGTGCGGAAGTAGAACTGGGGCCGGTAGTTGGCGAAGAACGGCGTGTGCCGGCCGCCCTCCTTGGTCGTCAGCGCGTACACGTGCGCCTTGAACCGCCGGTGCGGGCTGACCGAACCGGGCAGGGCGACCACCTGGCCGCGCTGCACGTCGTCCCGCTTCACCCCGCGCAGCAGCAGCGCCGCGTTGTCGCCGGCCTGCGCCGAGTCGAGCTGCCGGCCGAACATCTCCATCCCGGTGACCACGCTGGACTGGGTGGGCCCCAGCCCGATCACCTCGACGGGCGTGTTCAGCACGAGCGTGCCCCGCTCGACCGAGCCGGTCACGACGGTGCCGCGGCCGGTGATGGTGAGCACGTTCTCGATCGGCATCAGGAACGGCTCGCCGGTCACCCGCTCGGGCAGCGGCACGTACTCGTCGACCGCGTCGAGCAGGTCCGCGACGGACTGGACCCACGCCGGCTCGCCGGCGAGCGCCTTGAGCGCGGACACCCTGACGACGGGGATGTCGTCGCCGGGGAACCCGTACTCGCTCAGCAGCTCCCGCACCTCGAGCTCGACCAGGTCCAGCAGCTCCGGGTCGTCGACCGCGTCGGCCTTGTTCATGGCCACGACGAGGTACGGCACCCCGATCCGCCGCGCCAGCAGCACGTGCTCGCGGGTCTGCGGCATGACCCCGTCCACGGCGCTGACGACGAGGATCGCCCCGTCCACCTGCGCCGCCCCGGTGATCATGTTCTTCACGTAGTCGGCGTGCCCAGGCATGTCGACGTGCGCGTAGTGCCGCGTGCCCGTCTCGTACTCGACGTGCGAGATGTTGATGGTGATGCCGCGAGTGATCTCCTCCGGCGCCCGGTCGATGCCCTCGAAGCTCGTGTACCGGTTGACGCCCGGGTACCGCTCGGCGAGCACCTTGGTGATGGCGGCGGTCAGGGTCGTCTTGCCGTGGTCGACGTGACCCATCGTGCCGATGTTGAGATGAGGCTTGTTCCTCGTGAACGCCTGCTTGGCCATCTGACTCTCCACAGTGGATTTGTGGGGTGGATGCGCAGAACCCTTGCCGTTCCGGTGGCTTTGTGAGGGCGTACCGGCTCGGCCGGCTCACCCTCCTCCGTCGGTTCCGCATATGAAGGCTGCGGGAGGAGGGTCAGCTTCGCAGGCCGGCCTCTAGCGCTGCGGCTGGCGCCTTGCTCGCCCAGGCGACCGCCGAGCCGGCCGGGTGGCCGTGCTCCATCGGGGCGGTCGTGGTGATCACGTTTGGAAAGGTAGCTCGCGGTTGTTTCCTCAGCAACGTATTTACCGGTGGCGTTGCTCACTACCCCCTGGGGGTATGTCGCGATCCTGAAATGTCGGGCGCTGGCGCGCCGCGACATTTCCGGATTTATACCCCGACGGGGGGACGAAACGGACCTTCGGCCTTCTCGCGCGGGGCAGGCGCAGGTCAGCGCGGCGGCGGGGCAGGCGCAGGAGCTGGCGCGCGCTGGTCACCGCGACGACCAGGAGCCCAGGCCCGCGGCGGGCGGCAGCGCGGCCACCCGACCAGCGCGCGCGGGCGCCGATGCGCTGCGGCATCAGCGCAGAGGCAGGGCGTGCGCGAGAGCCGGCACGCGTTCGTCACCGCGACGATCGCGGGGCGCCGGCACGCGGAGGCGTCAGCGCGGCGGCGGGGGCAGGCGCAGGGCGATCGTGGGCGCGTCGGCCATGACCGAGTTGGGGGCGCCGCCGGTGGGAGCGTCGGCCGGCGGCCGGTCCGCCCGCCCGACGGTGATCTCCGGGTAGATCTCGACCTCGTCCCACTCCCCCATGGCCTTGGGCTCGCCGCGGGTCAGCTCGATCTCCCGCGGCGCCGCCGTCGGCCCGGTGCGGGCCAGCACCGCCGCGCCGTTGGTGCTCACGTCGGTGACCAGCAGCATCCCGTCGCGCAGCTCGAAGCGCAGGTGGTTGCGGCTCACCCGGCGGCTGGACTCGTCGTCGAGCCAGGTGCCGATGGTGATGCCGCCCGGGTCCTCCGGCGCGCGGCCGACGACCACGGGCCGCGCGGCGGTGACCGTGAACCGCGCGCGCACGGTGCCGTTGATCCGTACCGCCAGGCCGAGCGCGGGCGGCCGCGGCCCGGAGTCGATCAGCCGGTCGCCGTGGCGGGGACAGATCGGCGCGCCGCTGGGCAGGGCGGGCGGCGCCTGTCCGGCCCCCGCGGCCGGCGGACGGCCGAAGACCGGGCAGTCGGAGGCGGGGCAGCGCCAGTACCGCAGAAGGACAGGATGCGGCCGCGGCGTCGAGCCGGTCGCCGGGGCGAGGGTCAGCTCCATGCCGCCGGGCGCGCCGGTCGTCAGGTAGACCGGGCCGGGATGGCCGGGCAGCGGATTGCGACTGATCACCGGTACCCCGGTCAAATGCGCCACCTCTCGCACCCGCGCATTGACGCGGGCGTTCGGCGGCAGCATCTCGATCAGCCCGTCGTCCGACCACCGGCGCAGGACCATGCGCTCGTTCGACGTGAAGTCGGTGTCGGACATGGCCCCGCGCTCGGCGATCGCGTAGAGGCCGGTGTTCCCGTCGCCCAGCCGCCGGCTCAGCGCGTCGATGAACATGCCGAGGCGCAGCAGCGCGGCCGGCCGCCCACCGTCGAGGTCGACGCTGCGCGCGGCCTCCACCAGGTCGATCACGCCACCCGCGGCCAGGGGGTCGACCGTGAGTCGCCGCTCGATCGCGTCCAGTGCCCGGCTCGTTTCGAATCGCACCGCAACATTCTGCCTCAGCCCCGGCCGAGGACTGGAAACGACGGGCAACCAACCGCAAAGCCGCCGCCGACCACCTCTGCGGTCGACGGCGGGCCTTGCGCCGCGCACTCCGGCCAACCTCGGGGGGAGGGGAGGGAAGGCGCCGGGCGCGGTACACACGACGGAGGCAATTGGGGGGAATGCCCGTCTCGTCGTGAGTAGTCGGGTTCTGACTGTTGGTAAGGAAAAGGTAGATCACCGGTCGCAGACGTCAACAGCGGTGAATGCCTGAATGAACGAGATCTCACCCGCCGCAGGTCTTCGCGACCTCCAGAAGCCGGTGCGCGTCAATGCCTTCCCGCTGCTCGACGGCGAGCGGATGGTCGGTCGGCTCCAGCTCGACCAGCGGCCGGCGGCCCGGTTCCCGAGTATGCACGCGGGTCTTGAGCTGGATCGTGTCGGGGTACCCGGGGATGTTGTTGGACAACCACCCGAAGTACGGCTTCTCCTCGGCCCGCGCCGGGTCGTCCCACAGCTCGACCGCCCGCTGAAAGTTCGCGGCGCTGAGACTGACCCACACGTTGTACGTCAACGGCTCGTCGGTCCCCCGCACCGGAATCTCGATCAGCCCGCGCATGAAGAAGTGGAGCTCGTCGAGTTCGGGCGCATCGATGCAGCACAGCTCCTCCTCGAGGAAGGATTCGCCGCCGGCCTCGGGCGCGCCCCAGTAGTCGGGCGCGGAGAACGCCCACACGGCCGGAGTGTCGCCGACCTCCGTGCCGCAGCACTCGCAGACAAACGTCACCGCGGCATGGTAGACCCGCAGCCTGGAGCCACGGCCAACTTGGCTCAGCCAACTTGAGAACCGGCATGTCGCCTGGCGGGGTATAAATCCGATATGTCGGGCTGGCGGAGCGCCCGACATATCGACGTCCTTCCGCCGCCGGCGCTCGCGGGGCCGGGAGCGGCGGCACGGCTTCGTCCAGCGACACGGCTTCGTCCAGCGACACGGCTTCGTCCAGCGACACGGCTTCGTCCAGCGACGCACTGAGAGGTGCAGAACGAGCGGCTGCTTCCGCGGCCTCGTCCCGCTCCTGCCGCAACCGCCGCAACTTCTCGGCATGCCGCTGAGCAAGCCCCCAGTCCCAATGCCACGTAGCTTAGTTTGATCTTGTGGTGAGTGGGTGGTGGCGGATGGTTGGGGGTTTGTCGTGGCGGGTGCTGGCTGGTTCGCCGGGTTGTTTGAGGCGGTAGTGGCAGTGCCGGACGCGTTTGATGGCGCGGGGGCAGGTGCGTTCGCGTCGTGGCGGGATGCGGTGGGTGGTGATGTGGTGGAGGTGGTCGGGGAGTTGCTCAGTCCAGTGGTGAGGGGGGAATAGCGGCTGTTCCGGTGGCGGTGCGGCGGATCAGGCGGAGGGTTTTGGTGAAGGAGATCTGGTCGGGGTCGAGGTCGGCGGCGGCGGAGGCTTGGGTGATCAGGGCGGTGACGGCGTGGTGGACGATGAGGTAGGCCCAGATTTCCTGGTGGACGAGGTCGGGTAGCCGGGAACGCAGGACTTGGCCGGGGCCGCGGAGGTGGGTTTTGAGCTGGTCATGGCTGGTTTCTTGTTCCCAGCGCTGGTGGTAGGCGGCGGCGAGTTCGTCGGCGCGGGCGTCGGCGGGGTTCAGGATGGTGGTGGTCAGGGCGATGAGTTCGTGGTGGCCGTCGCCGGCGCGGTCGGGGATGTCGTACTCGATGACGCGGACGAGATGCGCGATCGGTTCGCCGTGGCGGTCGAACGCCTCGGGGATGTGATCGAGGTTGTCCAGGTGGGTGCCGGCGCGGGCGGCGGCCAGCAGCCGGTCCCGGCGTGGGATGAACCGGATCTCGGGTTTGATCAGGATGCTGAGGTAGGTGCCGTCGGGCAGGATCTTGATCACGGGCAGGTGCAGGTTCGTCGGGGCCCGCCACAGCAGCGCCGCGCCGGTGGCCTGCGCCGTCTGCCAGCCGCGCCAGGAGTAGAAACCCCGGTCGGCGGTCAGCAGTTCATCGCCGTGCAGCTGTGGGTAGAGCGTGGCGGCGAGGGTTTTCTCGCCGCTGGTGTGGGTGCCGACCGCGGCGGCGACGAACGCGTGGGTGCCGCACTCGGCGAGGGCCACGACCCGGGCTTTGGGGAACGACGACTGTTTCTCACCACTGCCGGCATAGCCGAACTCCGCCACGTTCGCGGGTGTGTCAGGCACGTCGATCTCGAACCCGTCGATCGCCAGGAGCCGCCACGAGCGCAGGAACGAACCCCGTGCCGCGCCCAGCGCCGCCGCGGCCGCCGCCGGACCGGCCCGCCCGGCGACCGGCCCGCAGGTGCCGCGGAACAGTTCGGCGAACAGTTCACGACCCAGCCGTTTCCGGGCCTGCGTGATCGCCGACGAGGTCGGCACGCTCCAGCCCGCGTCCCAGACCCCGAACCGGTCCAGCGACCCGGTCACCTTCGCGGCGACCTCCTCATAGTCATCGTCAGGGAACAACGCCAACGCAAGCGTCAGATACGCCGTCACATGCGCCGGCAGCTTGCCATCCGAACGCCGCTCCCGTACCCCGCACACCGCCACAGCGTCATCCACCGCATCCCGCGGCACCTGCGAGATCAGCACGCCCAGCGTGACCTGATCAGGACGCACCACCGGCCGATCCACCACCACCGAGGTCATGACCCGCGATCCAAACCGGAACCGCCATCGATGTCACCACACCACGCCGAGCACCCAACAAGATCAACTTAAGCTACGTGGCATTGCCCCCAATCCCGATGCCGCTTGTGCTCCCGACGAAACGCCTCGTTCCTGGCAGAGTAATTCCGACGCCTCGTGCAATCCCGCATAGCGGCCAATTCAGCCCGCCCAAACAATGACAACTGCCCCACACACAAATTGTCCCACCAGGCCCAAAATGGACCAAGCCCAACAACCGAACAATCGCAAATGAGCAAGGTAAAACCGGGACCACCGAACGATGACCACGGCGGACCCGGCTCCCGAACTACGGCCCGGACCACCGAACGGTGACCAGAGTCTTCACCGGGACCACGCTTATACATTCCGGTCGCCGCAGGCGGCCGGGGACCATCGGACGAGGGCACATATGTGGTTGCCCATCGGTCCGGCGCATTGTTTTTCCCACCGACCCGATGGTCAATCCGGAAACGAGGTGCTGAGCCCCGTCAGCCCTGCGCGGCGATCTCCCGCGCCCGATCCCGGGCCGCCTCCAAAGCCGAAAGCAGAGCCGCCCGAACCCCGTGATTCTCCAGCTCCCGAATCGCGTTGATCGTCGTACCGGCCGGCGACGTCACCGCCTCGCGCAGTTTCACCGGGTGCTCCCCCGACTCGCGCAGCATGATGGCCGACCCGATCGCCGTCTGCACGATCAAGTCGTGCGCCACCTGGCGCGGCAGGCCCAGCAGGATGCCGGCGTCGGTCATGGCCTCGACGAGGTAGTAGAAGTACGCCGGCCCGGAGCCGGAAAGCGCCGTAACCGCATCCTGCTGCGACTCCGGCACCCGAATAGTGCGGCCCAGCGGGCGGAACATCTCCTCGGCCACGGCCAGGTGCTCCGCCGTCGCGAAGGAGCCGGCCGAGATGGCGGTCATCGCCTCGTCGACGAGGGCCGGGGTGTTCGTCATCACGCGTACGACCGGGGTGCCCTCCGGCAGGTGCTTGGCGAAGAACGTCGTGGGCAGGCCGGCGCACAGCGACACCACGAGCTTCTCGGCCGGCATCTTCGGGCCCAGGTCGGCCAGCAGCGCGCCCGCGTCCTGCGGCTTCACGGCGATCGTGACGACGTCCGCCTCGCGGAGGGCGGTTTCGTTGTCGACGACGCGGATGCCGTACCGCTCAGTCAGTTCCCGCGCCCGCTCGGGCCGCCGCGCGGTGGCGATGAGGCGGTCCGGCGACCAGCCTGCGCGCAGCAGGCCGGAGAGCAGGACCTCGCCGAGCTTTCCGGCACCGAACACGGCGATGATGCGCACGCGGACTCCCCAACAGTGAGAAAGAAAAAGGGGGCTGCCGGAGCAGCCCCCTGGAGCCGGCGGCTCAGGAACCGAAGAAGACCTCGGCCTCGGTGTAACGCTCCACCGGGACGGTCTTGAGCTCCTTGGTGGCCTCCTGCAGCGGCACCCGCACGATGTCGGTGCTCTGCAGCGCGACCATCTTGCCGAAGTCGCCCTCGTGCACGGCGTCGATCGCGTGCAGGCCGAAGCGGGTGGCGAGGACCCGGTCGAACGCGGTCGGGGTGCCGCCGCGCTGGATGTGACCGAGGACGACCGTGCGGGCCTCCTTGCCGGTCTTGGCCTCGAGCTGCTCGGCGAGCCACTGGCCGATGCCGCCGAGGCGGACGTGGCCGAAGGAGTCGAGCTCCTGGTTGTGCAGGACCATCTGGCCGTCGAGCGGCTGGGCGCCCTCGGCGACGACGACGATCGGGCTGTACTGCGTCTGGAAGCGCTTCTCGACGTAGGTGGCGACCTGGTCGACGTCGAAGTTGCGCTCCGGCAGCAGGATCACGTTGGCGCCACCGGCGAGGCCGGCGTGCAGGGCGATCCAGCCGGCGTGGCGGCCCATGACCTCGACGACGAGGGTGCGGTGGTGCGACTCGGCGGTGGTGTGCAGCCGGTCGATCGCCTCCATGGCGATGTTCACCGCGGTGTCGAAGCCGAACGTGTAGTCGGTCGCGCCGAGGTCGTTGTCGATCGTCTTCGGCACGCCGACGACGTTCACGCCGAGGTCGGTGAGCTTGCTGGCGACGCCCAGGGTGTCCTCGCCGCCGATCGCGACGAGCGCGTCGACGCCCAGGTCGGCCAGGTTCGACTTGATCTTCTCGACACCACCGTCGATCTTGAACGGGTTGGTGCGGGACGAGCCGAGGATGGTGCCGCCGCGCGGCAGGATGCCGCGAACCTGGGCGATGCCCAGCTCGCGCGTGATGCCCTCGAGGGGACCGCGCCAACCGTCCCGGAAGCCCACGAACTCGTGACCGTAGGTGGAGATACCCTTGCGGACCACGGCACGGATGACCGCGTTGAGGCCGGGGCAGTCGCCGCCCCCGGTCAGTACGCCGATACGCATGCTGATTCTTGCCTTCCTGGTTGCGTGCCCGAGCCGCACGACGGGCGCGGTCGAGCCGGAGGTACCCGCTCATGGCGACGCTGCCGATTCACAGCGCACTGTAGTCGCTCCGGCTGAACCCTCAGCAGTCGTCCCCGCGGATTCCGAACTTCTTCGCCGACTCGTGTTCCTGGGTCATGCGGCGCAGCGCGGCCAGCAACGAGTCGCCGAGGACCGAGCCGACGACCGCCGCGTACAGCATTTTCTCCGGCCCCTCGGCCCGCGCCACGAACTCCAGGTCGTGCCCGGCGATCTGCTCGGCGACGTCGGCGTACCCCTCCAGTAGTACTCCCACGTCGGCCCCCACCTGCTCGAACGCGGCAAGCACCTCGGCCGCGACCTGGCGCGCGGGTGCGTTCTCGCCGACCAGCCACTCGCGTTCGGCGGCGAGCTTGTCGATGCGCGTGCGGGCCGCGGCGACGGTGTCGGGATCGATGGACTCCTTGTTGCCCGCGGTCGAGGGCAGGGCGTGGCCGAGCACGTGATGCACGTCCGGATCCGGCTCGTCGAGCGCCTCCAGGAGTTGACGGATCGTGGCGATCGGCAGCCTGCCGACGTCCAGAAGCACCCGAACGAGGCGCAGCCGCTCGACGTGGCGCTCGTCATAGCGGGCCTGGTTCGGGCTGGTCAGCTCGCCGGCCGGGAGCAGGCCCTCGCGCAGGTAGTACTTGATCGTCGGCACGGGGACACCGGTCTGCCGGCTCAGCTCCGCGATGCGCATGGAACTCCTTCCGATCACCACATGGATAGTGTACCTTTCCATTAGCGGACAGCGGAGCTATCCACTATCCGAGAGCGGCACTATCCGCTATCTGCCGAGAACCTACAAAAATACGAAATGTCCGAAAAGTCGCGGCGCGCCAGCGCCCGACTTTTCGCCCCAAACCACCCGGGAGCTGAACATGCACCGGCCCCTCAAGACAGTCGCCGGCCTCATGGCCGCCATCGCCCTCGTCAGCCTCGTCGGCGTGTTCGTCGACGACCGCGTCCTCGTCGGCGCGCCCATCTGGCTCAAGCCGTTCAAGTTCGCCGTCTCCATCGCCATCTACGCCACCACGATCGCCTGGTTACTGCCGCGGCTCGAGCGGCGTCCCAGAACGGCCTGGTGGCTCGGCACGGTCATCGCCGCCGCCATGCTCATCGAGATGGTGATCATCGTCGGGCAGGCCGCCCGCGGGCGGCAGAGCCACTTCAACGCGGGCACGCCGCTCGACGGCGCGCTGTACAGCATCATGGGCGCCACCATCGCCACCGCCTGGGTGGCCACGCTGGTCATCGCGATCCTGCTGCTCATCCAGCGCATCCCCGAGCGGGCCACGGCCCTGGCCGTCCGGCTGGGCATCCTCGTCGCGCTCGGCGGCATGGGCGTCGGGTTCCTCATGACCATGCCGACCCCGGCCCAGCTCGGCCAGGAGCGGCCCACGATCGTCGGCGCGCACGCGGTCGGCGTCGCGGACGGCGGGCCCGGCCTGCCGCTGGTCGGCTGGAGCACCACCGGCGGCGACCTGCGCGCCGGGCACTTCATCGGCATGCACGCGCTGCAGGCCCTGCCGCTGTTCGCGTTCGCGCTGATGCTGGCCGCCCGCCGGATCGCCCGCCTGCGCGACGAGTGGGTCCGCACCCGGCTCATCGGAACATTCGGGTTCTTCTATGCTGGGCTGGTGGTGCTGGTCACCTGGCAGGCGCTGCGGGGGCAGTCACTGATCCACCCCGACGCGCCGACCCTGGCCGCCGCCGCGCTCCTGCTGGTCCTGACCGCGCTCGGCACGGCCTGGTCGCTCGCCGGGCCGCGCCACTCCCCCGTCACCGTCGCGCCCGCGGAGGTCTGCTGATGTCCGAGACGCTCTTCCAGCTCGCGTTCCTGGCGACGGTACCGTTCTGGGCCCTCATGATCCTGGCCCCCACCTGGGGCTGGAGCCGCCGGATCATCGCGTCGCCGTTCATCGTGCTGCCCACGCTGGTCGTCTGGGCGGTCGCGATCGCGCCGGCCCTCGGCGACTTCGCGCGGGAGATGCTGAACCCGGACCTGGCCGGCGTGAAGGCGTTGCTGGCAAGGGACGAGGTGGTGGCGGCGGTGTGGGCCCAGGTCATCGCCTGGGACCTGTTCATCGGCCGGTGGATCTACCTCGACAGCCGCACGCGCGGCCTGCACCCGCTCCTGATGGCGCCCGTCCTGGTGCTGACGGTCCTGCTGTCCCCGATCGGGCTTCCCGTGTACTTCCTGTTGCGCCTCACCAAGCGCCCGCAGCCGTCAGCCGTGCATGACGCGCCAGCGGGCGAGGTTGTGGCGCGCGTCGACTAGGGCGTCGTGGCGGCCCTCCGCGACCGGCAGCGGAGGGCGCCCGGCGTCGTCCCACAACTGGCGCAGGTCCTTGGTGAACCGCGGGATCTCCCGGGGCAGCGTCGGCATCGAGCCCCACAGTTGGGCCAGCGCGACGTGGTCGTAGGCGGCGTACCAGGCCCACAGCTCGATCTCGTCCGCCTCGCCGGAGCGCAGCGGCTCGGTCAGGAACTCGAGCAGGTCCTCGCGGATCCGCTCGCGCGAGCGCCAGGCCTTGTCGCCCGGCGACGGGAGCTTGTCCAGCACGTTGCGGCGCACCCACGACACGGCCCGCGAGTCGTCGAACTCGGTGGAGATCGCGTAGAACTCCCGGCCGTGCTCGTCGACCACGCCGATCGAGACGAGATCGATCAGCCGACCGTCCTCGATGAACTCGCAGTCGTAGAAGTACCTGTAGCGCGCCACCAGGCCCATCCAACACCATGGCCCCGGCGGTGATCAGAGCGCGTCGGACAGTTGCGTGTACAGCCCGGCGAGTCGGGTGAGCTCCGCGTGGTCGCCGAGGCGGCCGCCGTCGGCGTGGATGCGCTCGGCCACGCCGGCCGCGTCCAGGGCCGCGCGCAGGCACAACAGGGCGGGCAGGGCGGCCTCGCACTCGTCGCGCGGGACCCGCGAGGCGCGCAGGTAGGCGTCCTCCAGCCCGTCGGCGGCGGCCGGCCCGCCCGCCGCGAGCACCGCCGCGGCCAGGTCGGCCAGCAGTGGCCCGACGCCGGCCCCGGACCAGCCGACCAGGCCGACGGCGCCGGTGGACGGGTCGAGGCGGAAGTGGGCGGCCTGCGGGTCGTTGTGCAGCACGCCGTACGTGAGCTGGTCCGTCACCATGATCCGGCGCACCGCCGCGACCGTGTGCCGGACCGCCGGTCCGAGCCAGGACTCCAGGTCGAGGTGGGGGCCCTGATGCGGTACCGCCGCGGGGTCGAACTTCACGAGGTGCGGATGCGTGAACTGGCGCAGCGTGCGGTGCGCGTGGCCGAGGGTGTCGCCCCACCACTGCCGGTCGAGCGGGTCGGCCGCCCGCAGCGGGCGCCCGGGCACCAGGTGCAGCAGGGCCACGGCGCCGTCCTCGGCCGCCACCGTGAGCCCCCCGTCAGCGGCGCGGACCGGCATTCCGGCCCCGACGCCGAACGTGTCCACGTGCTCGGCGGCGCACAGCCCCGCTTCCAAACCGGATCTGCGGTGCATCGGCACCCATTTGCCGACGAATTGGCCGTTGTTGATCTCGACCTGCCACGCATCGCGGCCCAGCGGAATGCATGGACCGGGATTGCACTGCCAGCTTCGGCGCAGTGTCGTGCGCATCTGCTCGGCGGCGGGGGCAGCCACGCAGCGCATTATGCGCCGTCACTGTCCGGCGCACTTGAAAACGGGCGAAAATGGTCGAAGATCCTCTTCGATGAAGGGACCGAGGCCGATGCACGCACCACCGGATCCTCGGTCCCCACCCCGCCCCCCAGCGGTTTGCGCGTGGGCACTAGCCTGCCTGCGGACTCATGAACGGCGCTGTCGGAGAGCCGATGCGGGGGATGTACAGACTCCGACACGCACGTCATGATCTGGTAGAAGTTCCTTACAGTCGTCGTGATCACCTAACGTGATCACGAGTCCGATCAACGCCGAACCGGGAGGGGTTTGACCGTGGAGGGTCGGCTGCCAGATCCCGGCGACGCACTGACCGGTGTGGAAATGTTCAGTGGTCTGGAGCCCGATGTGCGTCAACGGGTCATCCAGGCGGCGGTGCCACGGACATACCGCAAAGGCCAGCTGCTGTTCGTCGAAAACGATCCGGGAGAGTCGCTCATCGTGCTCAAGCGCGGTGCCGTGATGGTCTTCCGGACCGCTCCGACCGGCGAACGCGCGGTCCTTTCCGTGGTCCGGCCCCCGGACACGCTCGGCGAGGTCTCCCTGCTCGACGGCGCGGCCCGCTCGGCCTCGGCCGAGGCGATCGAGGACTGCCAGGCCCTGGCCCTGTCCCGGCACGCGTTCATCGAGCTGGTGCACGCCAACCCGCGGATCCTCGACGCCGTGATGCGCTCGCTGGGCCTGCTCATCCGGCGGCTCACCGAGCAGAACGCCGACCACGTCTTCCTCGACCTGCCCGGCCGGGTCGCCAAGACGCTGGTCCGGCTGGCCGGCGAGACCACCGCGCCGATGGTCACCATCGAGCTCAACCAGAGCCAGCTCGCCGAGATGGCCGGCGGCTCCCGGCAGAGCGTCAACCAGGCGATCGGGTCGTTCGCCAGCCGCGGCTGGCTGCGCACCGAGGGCCGCCGCATCGTGGTCACCGATCTCACCGCCCTTCGTCGTCGCGCCGGGATGACCGACCGGTAAGCACCGATTCGGGCAGCTCCACAGGGCTGGACGGCCGGGGTCCCGGGTGCCATTTCGGACACCTGGCCGCCCCGGCCGCCGACGTGTGAGGATGGGTTCTCACAGGGCAAGGGAGTGTCGGCGATTTCCAGTCAGTGCGCACGCTGCGGCCGCCAGGCGGGCGAGGGCGACCGTTTCTGTGGTGGTTGCGGCGCCGAGCTGAGCCCACCCTGCCCCACGTGCGGCCGCACGCTCGCCCCCGACGCCGCCTTCTGCACCGGCTGCGGCACCCCGCGGGCCGACACGACCGCGGCCCGCGGCCTGCTGATCCGCGCCGAGCGCGCCACCGGCCGGGCCCAGGTGCCCACCATCCCGGCCGCCCGCAGCGAGGACCGCCGCCGCATCAGCGTGCTGTTCGTGGACCTGATCGACTTCACGCCCTACGTCGAGCGGGCCGACCCCGAGCTGGTCCGGGAGCTGCAGAAGCGCTTCTTCTCCACCGCGCGCGAGGTGATCGGGCAATACGGCGGGGTCGTCGAGAAGTACATCGGCGACGCCGTCATGGCCCTGTTCGGCGCGCCCGTGGCCACCGAGACCGACGCCGTGCGCTGCGTGCGGGCCGGGCTGGAGCTGCAGCGGGTCCTCGCGCGGTACGCCAGCACCGGCGAGGGCGAGCGCGAGCTGCGCTTCCGGGTCGGCGTGGCCACCGGCGAGGCGCTCGTGGACGTGGCCGCGGCCCGCGACGGCGGCCAGGCCATCGTCGCCGGCGACGTGGTCAACACCGCCTCCCGGCTGCAGTCGCTCGCCCCGCCCGGCGGGGTGCTGGTCTGCGGCACCACGTACGCGCTGACCAAGTCCTCGATCCGGTTCGAGCAGCAGCCGCCGGCCACGCTGCGCGGGCGCTCCACGCCGACCGAGGTCTGGCTGGCCCTGGCCCCGCTGCGGCGCAATCACCCGGACCGCGAGGCCGGCTCCACGCCGCTGGTCAACCGCACCCACGAGCTGAGCCTGCTGGTCAACGCGCTGCACCGGGGCCTGCGCGAGCGCACGCCGCAGCTGGTGACCGTGCTCGGGCACGCCGGGATCGGCAAGAGCCGCCTGGTGCACGAGTTGTTCCTGCACGCCGAGCGGCTCTTCGACGCGCCGGTGGCCTGGCGGACCGGGCGCTGCCCGCCGTTCGGGGAGAACGTCACGTACGCCGCGCTGGCCGACATCGTCAAGGCGCAGTCCGGCATCCTCGACACCGACTCGGCCGAGACGACCCGCGAGCGGCTGGACACCGCCCTGGCCACGATCGTCGAGCCGTCCGAGGCCGAGCGGCTGGCCGAGGCGCTCAGCCCCCTGGTCGGACTGCCGGGGCCGAAGCTCGCGCCCGACGAGACCGAGTCCGCCTGGCGCCGCTTCGTCGTCGCGCTGGCCGCCCACCGGCCGACCGTCCTGGTCTTCGAGGACCTGCACTGGGCCGACGAGTCGATGGTGCGCTTCGTCGAGCGGCTGGGGGCGTCGGTGCGCGACGTACCGCTGCTGCTGTTGTGCACGGCGCGCCCGGAGCTGCTGGAGCGCAACCCCAGCTGGGCCGGGGCCGTGGCCGGGGCGGTGTCGATCACGCTGCCCCCGCTGCGCGACGCCGAGATCGCGACCATGTACGCGCACCTGCTCGGGGCGGCCACGTTCCCGTCGCAGTCGCTGAGCTCCCTGGTCGAGCTGGCCGACGGCAACCCGCTGTACGCGCTGGAGTACACCCGCATGCTCGCCGAGCAGGGCAACCTGCCCGCCACCGACGCGCTCGGGCGCGAGCTGCCGATGCCCGACAGCGTGCACGCGGTCATCGCCAACCGGGTCGACCTGCTCGACGCCGCCGACCGGGCGGTGCTGCAGGCCGCGGCCGTGGTCGGGATGAACTTCTGGCCGGGCGCGGTCGGCGCCGCGATGAGCCGGCCCGCCGACGGCATCGAGCGCTCGCTGCGCCGGCTGGAGCAGCGCGACCTCATCCACGAGCAGGCCGCCTCGACGATGGCCGGGCAGACCGAGTACCGCTTCGGCCACGTCCTGGTCCGCGACGTCTGCTACCAGCGGCTGCCCCGCACCGAGCGGGTGGCCCGGCACGAGCGCACCGCCGAGTGGCTCGACGGGCTGGCCGCCGACCGGGACACCGACCTGGCCGAGGTGGTCGCCAACCACCGGTTCATCGCGTACGAGATCGCCCGCTCGCTCGGCCTGGACGGCGCCCGCTACACGGTGCCCGCACGGGACGCGATGCACCGGGCGGCCCGGCGCGCCTACGCGCTGCACGCCCTGGAGGCCGCGGCCGCCCACGCCGGCAAGGCCCTGGCGCTGTGCGACCCGGACACCGACCCGCTCGAGCGGCTGCGGATCGAGCAGCTCAGCACCGAGATCGACTTCTACGCCAACCCGGAGGCGTTCCTGGGCACGGGCGGGGCCGACCGGCTGGTCGGGCTGGCCGAGCGGCTCTACGCGGCCGGCGACCAGGCCGCCGCGGCCCGGGCCTGGACCGTGCGCGGCCAGGCCGCCTGGCTGCGGGCCGACCGCCTCGACGCGCTGTCCTGCCTGGACCGGGCGGTCGAGCTCTTCGACGAGCTGCCCGACGGGCCGGCCAAGGCGGACGCGTACGCCGAGCTGGGCCGCCTGCACATGCTGAACTTCGAGGTCGACCCGGCGGTCGCCGCGGCCAGCGCGGCCGCCGAGATCGCCGACCGGCTCGGCCTGGTCGAGGTGGCCACCGGCGCCCGGATCACCATCGGCACCGCGCTGTTCCAGGCCGGCGACCGCTCGGGCCTGGTCGAGCTGCAGTCGGCGCTGGAGGTCAGCCGTGAGCGCCGGCTGCTCTCGGAGCACCGGGCCCTGCGCAACGTCTCCTGGGCACTGCTGGAGGACGGGGACTGGACCGCGGCCCGCGCCCTGCTGGACGACAGCCGCAACGCCGTCCCCGGCAGCCACACCCTGGCCACCGGCTACTCCGACGTGTGCCAGTCCGCGTACTTCACCGGCGACTGGCCCGGCTACGTGGCCGCGGCCGAGGCAGCCATGGCCGAGCCCGGCGGCGAGTGGGACCTGCAGGTGCGCGGCGTCCGGGCCTGGATCCGCACCCTGCGCGGGGAGGACGGCGGCGACGACGTCGAGGACATCGTGGCCGCGGGCCGCCGCTCGGGCTTCTACCGGCTGCAGTGGGTCGCGCTCGGCCACGGCGCGCTGTGCCTGGCCCTGCAGGGGCGCGACCGCGACGCCGAGGCGCTGATCGTGGAGCTGGCCAAGACCTGGCGCGAGGTCCGGGCGATCGCCAGCGGCGAGTGGATCGACGCGACCGCGCACGCGGCGGTGCTGTCGGGCCGGGTGGCGATGATGGCGGTCCGCGACATGCTGGCCGACGTGCCGCACCGCACCCCGTGGGTCGAGGGCGCGCTGCGCACGATCACCGGGGCGATCGCGTTCGTCGACGGCGACCACGCCCGGGCGGCGGACATGCACCTGGCCGCGGCCGAGATCTTCGGCGAGATCCCGAACAACTCGGCGCGCATGCTGTCGCTGGCCTGGGCCGTGCGCGCGCTGGGCCGCGGCGGGGACCCGCGGATCGAGCCGTGGCGGGCCGAGCTGTGCGGCTACGCCGAGGAGACGGGCACCCCGCGCCTCCTCGGCCTGGCGGAGGTCACGCCGCCACCGGCTCCTGCGAGTCCTGCGGGCTCGGCTGGGCCGACGCGCTCTTGACCTTCTGGGCGTACATGTCGATGTACTCCCGCCCGGACAGCGTCATGAGCTCGTACATGATCTCGTCGGTGACCGCGCGCTCGATGAACCGGTCCCCCGCCATCCCGGCGTAGCGGGAGAAGTCCAGGGGCGGCCCGAACTTGATGTGCACCCGCTTGAGGTTCGGCAGCTTCTGCCCGATCGGTTGCACTTTGTCCATGTTCATCATCGCCACCGGTACCACCGGGGCGCCGGACTCGAGCGCCAGGCGGGCGACGCCGGTCTTCCCGCGGTACAGGCGGCCATCAGGAGAGCGCGTGCCCTCGGGGTAGATGCCGAAGATCCCGCCCTCGCGCAGGATCTTGAGGCCGACCTCGAGCGCGGCCCGGGCCGCCTTGCCGCCGGAGCGGTCGATGGGGACCTGGCCGGTGCCGGCGAAGAACAGCTTCGTCAGCCAGCCCTTGATCCCCTTTCCGGTGAAATACTCCGCTTTGGCCGGGAACGTGACCCGGCGGCGGACGCTCAGCGGCATGAAAATCGAGTCGGCGAAGGAGAGATGATTGCTGGCGATGATCACGGGGCCGGTGGCGGGCACGTGCTCACGCCCCTCGACCTTCGGCCGGAAGACCAGCTTCAGCCAAGGTCCGAGGACGATGTACTTGAGGAACCAGTAGAGCACGGCCGGCCTTTCGGGATCGCGCGACAATCGGTGATGACCGTCGCAAAGAGCCTACGAACCAGTACGGCACACCACAACGCACTCCCGGAACGACGGCCGGGCATGTCAGGATTTCGGTCAGCGGTTTTTTCGCGGCGCACCCGGTCGTCGCGACGGCGGCCGCGGGGAGGGGCGAGCTGTGCCAGGGGGTGGGGCGCGGCGCGGCCGGCGGGACAACGGCCTGGTGGCGCAGGAGTACGCGGTGGTGGGCGACGTCGACCCGCGCGTCGGTGAGCATCTGCTGGAGATGCTCGCGGAGGGCGGGATCGCGGCATACCTCCAGCCTGCCTCGGATCTGCATCCGCTGACGCGCACGACGACGCTGCCGGCGCGGCCGACCGACCGGCTCTACGCCGACCGGGACCATCTCGCCACCGCGCGGGACTATCTCGCCCAGCTGACCTCGGCCGTCCCGGAGCAGCACACGCCGGCCGGGGAGGTCGCCGCGCCGGTACCGATGGAGGGCACGACCCCGCCGAGCCAGTCCGACGAGGACGCGTTCGCCGCGATCGTGGCCGGCTTCCACACGACCGTCGATCCGACCCACGCGGTGCCGTGGCCGGCCGCCGAGGACCTGGACTCCTCCAGCACCGCCGCCCCGGACATGGACACCGAGCCGGCCCCGCGCACGTCGCTGCGGCGCCCGTCGGACGCGGTGGACCGCTCGCTGCTGGACAGCCTGGACACCTTCGGCAACGACCTGCCCGACGAGGTGGAGGACGAGGAGGGCTACACGCCCCCGCCCCCGCCGCCGCTGCCCCGGGTCGCGCCGGTCACCGTGGTGGCCATCGTCGCCCTGGCCGCCGGTCTGGTCCTGCTGTTCTGGCCCGACCTGCTGCCGCTGGGCTCGCAGACCACGCTGTTCCTGGGCTTCGCCGGCGTCCTGGCCGGGTTCGTGACCCTGGTCCTGCGCCTGCGCCCGGGCGACGACGAGGACGACGACCCGGACAACGGCGCCCGGGTCTAGCTCGCTACCCGACCTGCTTGAGCCAGTCCGCGATCGCGTCGATCGGCTCCTGCCAGCGGGCGTCGAGCATCAGGTCGTGGCCCATGCCCGGGAAGAGCAGGGGCGATCCGCCGTACCGCCTTGCCACCCACTCCAGCGCCGAGCCCGCCACCACGCGGTCGTCCGGGCTGCCCACGACGAGCACCGGCGGGCGCCCGACCGGCGGCTCCGGCTCGTGCCGGGCGATGAGCTGGCGCTGGGCGCCGCCCGGGACCCGCTGGAGGCGCTGGGCGTACGACTGCGCCGTGTTGCCCGGCAGGGTGCGGCTGAACAGCTGCTCGCGGCTCAGCGTGACGCGGCCGCCGAGGATCCCGGGCAGGGTGCCGGCCGGGTTGCGCCCGAGCAGGCCGAACGCGGTGCCGAGGCCGCCGAAGACCGGGGACACCAGCACACCCGCCTTCACCGGGTACCGCGCCATGGCCATCGCCACGACCAGGGCCCCGGCGCCGTGGCCGATCAGGACCGCCTGGCGCGGCAGGCCCGCCGCGACCTGGGTCACGTCGTGCACGTAGTCGCGCAGGCGGGCGTCCGGCGCCGGGCCCGACCCGCCGTGGCCGCGCAGGCTCATGGCGTACGACGGGAAACCCCGCTGGGCCGTGTGCTCCAGCCAGTGCTCGGCGAAGGCCCAGGCGCCGTGGCCGTAGCCCGGCACGAACAGCACGGGGGTCGCGGCGGGGTCCGCCGGGCCGGGCGGCTGGGCGTCGAGGATCTCGCGCCGCACCGGCTTCGGCGGGTCCGACCACTCGTCGGACCGCATGACACGGGTGGTCACTTGACCGCCTCCAGCTCGTGCAGGGTCTTTTCGAGCTCCTTGAGGTACACGAAATGGCTCACCTCGAACCAGTGCCGGGTGGACTCCGTGACCTTGGCCTGGGTGTAGCGGCGGTCGCCCTCGGTGCGCAGGCGGGCCCAGACGGCCTGGGCGCGGTCGGGCGCGGCGTCGAGGACCCGCAGCCACTGCGCGATGAACACGGCCTGCCAGTGCGAGAGCGTGAACAGCGCTGAGTCCGGCTGCAGCAGCCCGGCCACGGCGAGCGTCGGGTGGGTCCGGGAGAGCAGCTGCAGGGCCAGCCGCGGGCGCCCGGCGGCGTCGGCGGAGAGCAGCTCCGGGGCGAGGAAGTCGAACTTCGGCAGATATCCGGTGGCCATGACCACGAGGTCGGGGTCGATCACCCGCCCGTCGGCCAGCACCACGTCGTGCGACTCGAAGTGCTTGATGTCCGGTACCGCCACCACGTCGCCGTGCCCCAGGTAATACGGCAGCTGGCTGTTGACCAGCGGGTGCATCTCGAGGATGCCGTGCTCGGGCTTGGGCAGGCCGAAGCGGGTCAGGTCGCCGACGGTCATGTTGATCGTGCGGTGCAGCAGCCACTGCCGGACCTTGGTCGGCAGCCGCATCGCCAGGACCTTGTCGTTGACCTGGTCGGCCGGGCGGCCCAGGGCGAACTTGGGGGCGTACCAGTAGCCGCGCCGGGTCGAGTGCCAGCACTTCGCCGCCTGCTGGGCCGCCTCGACCGCGATGTCGCAGCCGGAGTTGCCCGCCCCGATCACCAGCACCTTGCGGCCGCGCAGCTGGGCGGCGTCCTTGTACTGGCCGGCGTGGATGACCTTGCCGCGGTACTCCGTCAGCCCCTCGTACTCGGGCATCTTCGGCGCCCAGTTGTGCCCGTTGGCCGCGACCACGGCCGCGTAGCGCATGGTCCGCGGGGCGCCGCCGCGCGAGCCCTTCACGGTGACGTCCCAGCGCGGCGGGCCGCCCGCGGCGTCCTCGGCCGGCTCGACGCGGGCCACCTCGGTGCCGAACCAGATGTGCTCGCGCAGGCCGAAGTGGTCGGCGTAGCGCTCGAAGTACTGCAACATCTGCGAGTGGTGCGGGTAGTCCGGCCAGTCGTCGGGCATCGGGAAGTCCGGGAACTGGGTGAACGGCTTCGAGGAGATCAGGTGGGTGCTGGCGTAGACCGGGCTGCGGTCGTGCCGCCAGTTCCAGCCGCCGCCGACGCCGGTCTCGCGCTCGTAGCAGTCGACCCCGAACCCGGCCTCGCGCAGGTTCTTGATCGTGGTGAGCCCGGTGCCGCCGGCGCCGATGACGCACACGGTGTCGCCGCGGTCGTACACGGGCTCACCGTCGCGCCAGTGGGTCGCGTTCCCGGTGAGATCTTCGAACCGACCGTCTGCGCTCACCGCGGCATCATGCCGGATTTATTCGGTGATTTCCAGGTCGGCGATGACCGGAAAATGGTCGCTGGCGGCGCGGGTCTGCGGGGTGTCCAGCACGTCGTACTGCAGGACCGCGATCCGGGGATCGGCGAAGATCACGTCGAGCCGCTCGCGGGCGGCCGTGGCCGGGAACGTCGGGCGCTCGTCGGGCCCGGCCGCATCGGTGAGCCCGTCGGCGATCATGCGCCAGGCCCCGCCGCCGGAGTTCTCGTTGAGGTCGCCCGCGAACACCAGCGGCTCGGCGACGTCGTCCATCTCCCGCTTGAGCAGCTCGGCCTGCATCGGCCGCTCGGTCGGGTCGGTCGAGAGGTGCGAGCCGCCGGCGACGAACGTGGACCGGCCGACGCGGCACCGCACGAAGGCGGCGCCGCGCATGTGCCGGCCGGGGGTCAGCGGGTAGCGCAGGTTCCACCCGGTCACCACGCGGACCCGCAGGTTGACGAGGATCAGGTTGCCCAGCGCCGGCAGCCCGCCGCCGGCGACCACGAGCTCGAGCTCGCGGGCCAGGGCGGCCGACTTCTGCCGCCACCGGAAGCGCCGGGGCGCCTCCTGCAGGATCGCGATGTCCGGGGCGGCCTCCCGCACGGCCGCGGCGAGGGCGCGCCGGTCGTCCTTGAGGCCGTGCAGGTTGTACGACAGCACCCTGATCTTCGTCATGCCTGTTTGTCCCTACATACGGGCGAGGTCTGCGGCGCCGACCACCCCGGCCAGGTTGCCCATCAGGGCGGGCCGGATCTCGGCGACCGGGAGGCGGCCGCGGTTGGAGAGTTGCTCCTCGTAGCTGGCCCGGGCCGGCTTGAGCAGCAGGTCGCCGGCCTCGCTCACGCCGCCGCCGATCACGATGACCTGCGGGTCGAGGGTCTGCACGATGTCCACGAAGGCGACCCCGAGCCAGCGGCCGACCTGCTCGAACGCGCCGATGGCGACCGGGTCGCCGAGCCGCGCGGCGGCGGTGACGGCCGGGCCCTGGATCTTGTCCGGGTCGCCGCCGGCCTCCTGCAGCAGCAGGGCGGCCGCCTCGGGCCGGGCCCTGGCGTCCGCGCGGGCGAAGCGGACCAGGGCGTTGCCGCTGGTGTACTGCTCCAGGCAGCCCTGCCGCCCGCAGCCGCACGGGTGGCCGCCCGGGACCATCGTGGTGTGCCCGATCTCGCCGGCCACGCCGTTCGCGCCGCGGATCAGCCGGCCGCCGATGACGATGCCGCTGCCGATGCCGGTCCCCACGGTGTACAGCACCATCGAGTCGTCGGCGTCGTGCGCGGCCCCGAACCGGAACTCGGCCCAGGCCGCCACGTTGCCGTCGTTCTCCACCACGGTGGGCAGGCCGACCGCCTGCTGGATCTTGTCGCGCAGCGGCTCGTCGCGCCAGGCCAGGTTCGGGGCGAACTGCACGATCGAGCGGGTCGCGTCGACCCACCCGGCCGCGCCGATGCCGACGGCCTCCACCTCGTGCGCGGCCGAGAGCTCCTTGATCACGTCGATGATCCGCTCCGCGGTCTCGCCCGGGTCCTGCGCGGGCGTGTCGCGGCGCGTCTGGATCAGCACGTCGCCCGCGGTGTCGACGACACCGCCGAGCACCTTGGTTCCGCCGATGTCGACGCCGATGGTCAGCCCCATTGCGGGAAGCTCCTCTCGTTCTGGGGTCAATCCTCTGCGACGTCGCTGTCGGTGGTTGACGTTTCACGCGTGGCGTCATGCCACGGTTTGCTCGGTTTCTCGCCGAAGCCCCGCAGGAACGAAGCCACCCCGGCCGCCACGTCCCCGGCCCCGGTGGCCAGGCGCTCGGCGAAGTCCGGATCGGGATCGCGGGCCGCGGCGATGGCCTTGCACAGCGGGCAGACGCAGCACTCGCCGGAACCGGTGGCGAACCCGGCCGTGCTGTTCGCCGCCATGGACACGGCGGCGAGGGCGGCGGCGACGAGGCGCTCGGCCTCCTCGCGAGGGTCCCTCATGCGCCCTCGACCCGGCGCTTGAGCTCCTTCAGTGCGGTGTCCATGATCATCTTCTCGGCCTTGCGCTTGAACATGCCGATCATCCCGATCGCCAGCTCCACCGACAGCGAGTAGGTCACCGTGGAGGTGCCGTCCGGATTGGCGCCGATGTCGTAGGAGCCGTCCTGCTGCTTCTGCATCTTCGACGGCGCGGTGAGGCTCCACTCGATGCGGCTCAGGTCCTCGGCATACTCGTAACGCAGCGTGTACTCGTCCGTCACCGGGCCGGAGTCGAGCACGAAGTGGACCTGGCTGGCGTACCCGTCCTCGTACTCCTCGACCACCTCGGCCGACTTCACCGCCGCGACCCACTCCGGGTAGCGGGCGAAATCGGCGATGACCGCGGCGACCCGCTCCGGGGGCGCGTCAATGACGATCGACTGCGTCGAAGTGTCGGCCATGCGTGGCAGGCTACCTCTGCCGCGCCGTTCGCGAAGCGTCGGCTCGCCTCGCCAACTGTTCGGGGTGCAGGCACCCTGTGCACCCGTGCGGGCGTACCGGTAGGTTCCCGTTACAGAAACAGCGTCGAAATGGAGCCGGACGTGCGTGAGTTCTCCGTCCCCGCCGCGGTCACCGTCGCCGACACGGCCACGTTGACCGACCCGGTCTGGGACAACGCCGCGGTGGCCCCCGCCACGGTGCAGTTCCAGCGCCTGGACGGCGGCCGCTGGCTCGACGTGACCTGCGCGGAGTTCCTCGACCAGGTCGTCGACCTGGCCCGCGGCCTGCTCGCGGCCGGGATCGAGCCGGGCGAGCGGGTCGCGCTCATGAGCAAGACCCGCTACGAGTGGACGCTCATCGACTACGCGATCTGGTCCTGCGGCGCGGTCACCGTCCCGATCTACGAGACCTCCAGCCCCGAGCAGGTGGCCTGGATCCTCGAGGACTCCGGCGCGGTCGCCTGCTTCGTGGAGACCGACGCCCACCGCGAGGCCGTGGACCGGGTCCGCGACCGCGCGCCCGCCCTGACCCACGTGTGGCAGATCGACGGCACCCCGGGCGCGCTCGAGCAGCTCGCCGGCGAGGGCGCGGCGGTGACCCGCGAGGACGTCGAGCGGCGGCGCGCCGCGACGAAGGCCGACGACCTGGCCACGATCATCTACACCAGCGGCACGACCGGCCGGCCCAAGGGCTGCATGATCACGCACCGCAACATGCTGGCCGACATCGTCAACGCGATCCCGGAGCTGCGCTCGCTGTTCAACGAGGGCGCCCGCACGCTGCTCTTCCTGCCCCTGGCCCACTCGTTCGCCCGGCTGATCCAGATCGGCGTCGTGCAGGCCCGGGCCACCATGGGGCACACGGCCGACACCAAGAACCTGGCCGACATGCTCAAGAGCTTCAAGCCCACGTTTGTACTGTCCGTGCCCCGAGTGTTCGAGAAGGTCTACAACACCGCGAAGCAGCGCGCGCAGGCCGACGGCAAGGGCTCGATCTTCGAGCGGGCCGAGAAGGTGGCCATCGACTACAGCGCCGCGCCCTCGCCCGGGCTGCTGCTCAAGGCCCAGCACGCGCTGTTCGACCGGCTCGTCTACAGCAAGCTGCGGGCGGCGCTGGGCGGGCAGTGCACGCGGGCCATCTCCGGCGGCGCCCCGCTCGGCGAGCGGCTCGCGCACTTCTACCGCGGCATCGGCGTCACGATCTACGAGGGCTACGGGCTGACCGAGACCTCCCCCGCGACGAACGCCAACCGGGACAACGGCGTGCGCATCGGCAGCGTCGGGCGCCCGCTGCCCGGCGTGACGATCCGCATCGGCGACGACGGCGAGATCCTCGTGCAGGGCGACATCGTCTTCAAGGGGTACTGGAACAACCCGGACGCCACCGCCGAGGCGATCGACGCCGACGGCTGGTTCCACACCGGCGACCTCGGCGAGCTCGACGACGACGGGTTCCTGCGGATCACCGGGCGGAAGAAGGAGATCATCGTCACCGCCGGCGGCAAGAACGTCGCCCCGGCCGTGCTCGAGGACCGCGTGCGGGCCCACGCGCTGATCAGCCAGTGCATGGTCATCGGCGACCGCAAGCCGTTCATCGCCGCGCTGGTCACCATCGACCCCGACGCGCTGCCGGCCTGGAAGAAGGACAACGGCAAGCCCGGGGACGCCTCGATGGAGAGCCTGGTTGACGACGAGCAGCTGCGCGCCGAGGTGCAGAAGGCCATCGACGAGGCCAACCAGGCGGTGTCCAAGGCCGAGGGCATCAAGGTGTTCCGGATCCTGCCCCGCGACTTCACGGAGGCGACCGGAGAGCTCACTCCGTCGTTGAAGGTGAAGCGGAACGTCGTGATGAAGGAGTACGAGGGCGACATCGCCGCCATCTACGAGCGCTGACCTCGGGTCGCGTGCCCTCCCGTCCCGTGGTTACGTGTCCTGGGGGGACCCGCCGGTGATCGGCTTGCCAGCTGGAAGGGAACGCTGTTGACCGACCTGCCCACCGCCCGCGGCACCACGACCACCGCCGCCGCTCCGGCCCGGGCCGGCGGGGGCCCGGAGCGCGCCTCCGCGTCCTCGGCGTCCGCCGCCCAGGCGCAGCGGGCGATCGTCGCCGTGCGGGCGCTGCTGCTGGCCCTGGCCGCCGTCCTCGTGCTCACCGACGGCGACGTGCGCCCGTCCGAGCTGCTCTGGCTCGCGCTGCTGCTCGCCGCGGCCGTGGTGGCCACCGTCGCGCCCGAGTCGCACGAGGTGGCCCGGCTCGGCCGCACCGCCGAGGTGCTCATCACCGCGTTCGCCGCCTCCACGCTCAACGGCGACGCCCAGGCCCTGCTCGTGTACCTCCCGGTGCCGATCGTCGCCGCCGCGCTCTCCGAGGGCCGCCGGATGGCCGGGGCCTACGTGGTCGCGGCGGCCGCGCTGCTGGCGGTCGGCGGCGGGGTCGAGGGCCGGCTCGACGAGCGCGACTACATCGCGGCCGGCGCGCAGTGGCTGCTCATCGCCGGCGTCGCGGCCTACCTGACCACGATCCTGCAGCGGGTCCTGCTGGCCCGCCGCCCCGAGGAGCAGCCCCAGCCCTACGCCGAGGCGACCCGCCTGCTGACCCAGCTGCGCAGCGTCGCCCGCCAGCTGCCCGGGGCCACCCTCGACCCGGGCGGGCTGGCCGAGCACCTGCTCGACGAGGTGCGCGCGATGGTGCCCTCGACCCGCGGCGCCGTGCTGTCCGGCAGCGGCGGCGGCCGGCTGGTGGTGCTGGCCCAGGCCGGCGTCGAGCGGCTCGACTGGGAGACCGCCCTGGACACCGAGAGCGCCGTCGCCGACGCCTGGGCCACCCAGCAGCCGGTCGTCTCCGGCCGCTCGCAGGCCCGCTCGGTCGCCCGCGGGCAGAGCATCTCCTCGATGGCGGTGCCGCTCATCGCCGGAGTGCGCACCGTCGGGCTGATCGTGCTCGAGTCCGACTCCCCCGGCGCCTACCCGCCCGCCACCGTCACCAAGGTCCAGTCGGTCACCGGCCCGGCGGCCCTGCGGCTCGAGGCGGCCCTGCTCTTCGACGAGGTCCGCTCGCTGGCGACCACCGAGGAGCGCCAGCGGCTGGCCCGCGAGATTCACGACGGGGTGGCGCAGGAGCTGGTGATGGTGGGGTACGGCATCGACAACGCCGTCGCCGCCCTGCCCGACGCCGAGGCCGCCGAGGAGGAGCTGCGGATCCTGCGGGCCGAGGTCACGCGGGTGATCACGGAGCTGCGGCTGTCGCTGTTCGAGCTGCGCAGCGAGGTCGACCGCTACGGCGGGCTCACCGCCGCGATCTCCGACTACGCCCGCACCGTCGGCGCGTCGGCCGGCCTGCGCGTGCACCTGTCGCTCGACGAGACCACCGCCCGGCTGCCCGCCGCGGTCGAGGCGGAACTGCTGCGCATCGCCCAGGAAGCGATCACCAACGCGCGGAAACACGCCGGCGCGGAGAATCTTTGGGTAACGTGCGCGGTCGATCCTCCGTTCGCTCAGGTAGAAATATCCGACGATGGCAGCGGCATCGGTGAGAACCGTCCGGACGGTCACTATGGTCTTGCGATCATGGCCGAGAGGGCGGAACGTATCCGAGGCCGGTTGGAGATCACGCCACGCGTGCCGAATGGGACCACAGTGGCGGTTGTGCTCGGAACCGCACCGCGTGCGCGGTAGCGTGAAGGCACCCAGAGGGAGAGAGCACCGGGAATGTCTACTACCGCGACGCCGACGACCCGCACCAAAGTGTTGCTCGTCGACGACCACGATCTGATTCGCCGAGGACTGCGGCACGCGTTCGAGCGCGACCGCCAGTTCGAGGTGGTGGGCGAGGCCGCGACGGCCGCCGAGGCGATCCGCCAGGCCGGCGCCCTGCAGCCCGACGTCGTGATCATGGACCTCCGCCTGCCCGACGGCAGCGGCCTGGAGGCCACCCGCGCCCTGCGCAAGACGAGCAACAGCATGGGCATCGTCGTGCTGACCATGTACGCCGGCGACGACCAGCTCTTCGGCGCCCTCGAGGCCGGCGCCTCGGCCTTCGTGCCGAAGACCGCCCCGGCCGACGAGGTCGTGGCCGCGGCCCGGCACGCCGCCTCGGCCCCCAGCGCCTTCACCGCCGCCGACCTGGCCGAGGCCATGAAGCGCCGGCTGGCGCCGAGCGGCCCGCAGCTGTCCCCCCGCGAGGGCCAGGTCCTGCGCCTGCTCGCCGACGGCATGAGCGTGGCCGGCATCGCCAAGCAGCTGTTCGTCTCCGAGTCCACCGCGAAGACCCACATCTCGAAGCTCTACGAGAAGCTCGGCGCCGCGAACCGTGCCCAGGCCCTCATGACCGCGCTCCGCCTCGGTCTGCTCGAAGCCCCCGACGCCCCCAGCTTCTAAGGCTTTTCACCCCCGAATCGCGCGTACGGCCGGCTCCCGTTACCCCCGGGCAGCCGGCCGCGCCATTTCCTCGCCGCACTTCGGTTTCCGGCCGCCGTTTTCGGAATGCGTGGGCCGTTGCCGCAGAATGCGCTGGGCCGAACGGACATTCCTGTGCAACAAGCGCGTGCAGGAACGGACCGCCTATCGCTTCGCGAATCGCGCTTCTTTCCCCTCGCCGCTTCGTCTCGCCGCTTCGGCGCCGGTTCGTCACCGCGGTCTCTCGCCGCTTCGTCTCGCCGCTTCGTCTCGCCGCTTCGTCGCCACCACGGCGCCGTGGTCATTCGCCGCTCCGGCACCGCGGTCTCTCGCCGCTTCGGCGCCGTGTCGCTCGGCGGTTGGTTCTCTCGGTGTGGCGCTATTTGCCGTCGAGGAGGGCCTGGAGCCGGGCGGCCTGCGTCTCCCAGCGCCACTCGGCCTCGACCCAGGCCCGCCCGGCGGCCCCCATGCGGGCGGCGAGCTCCCGGTCCTGCAGCAGCGTGATCAGCCGGTCGGCGACGGCCTCGACGGACCGCCCCGGCACCACGAAGCCGGTCTCGCCCTCGCGAACGGCGTTCGGCGCGCCGCCCGAATCCCCGGCGAGCACGGGCAGGCCGGTGGCGGAGGCTTCGAGGTACACGATGCCGAGTCCTTCGACATCGAGTCCCTTGCGCCGGGTCCGGCACGGCATCGCGAACACGTCCCCCGCGGCATAGTGCGCCGGCAGGTCGGCCCAGCTCACGGCCCCGGTGAAGACGACCTCGCGCTCGACGCCGGCCTCGCTGGCCAGCCGCTCGAGCGTCGCCCGGTACGGCCCCCCGCTGACCACCAGCAACGCCGCGTCCGGCACCGCGGCCCGAATCCTGGGCAGCGCCCGGATCAGCACGTCCTGCCCCTTGCGCGGCACCAGGCGGGAGACGCAGACCACGACGGGCCGCCCCTCGAGCCCGTACCGCTTGCGCACCTCCGACCCGTCCACGAGCGGCGAGTAGGCGTCGACGTCCACGCCGGGCGCGAGCTGCTGGAGCTCGGTGAGCCCGCCGATGGCCCGGGCGAGCCGGACCCGGAAGTACTCCCCCAGGTACGTGACGACGTCCGTCCCCCGCGCGATCCGCCGCAGCAGCGTCCGCGCCCCGGGCAGCGCCGCCCACCCGGCCTCGTGCCCGTGCGTGATGGCGACCGCCCGCTCGATCCCGGCCCGCCGCCGCAGCCCCTCGGCCAGCAGCCCGAGCGGCGCCGCGGCCCCGAACCAGACCCGCTCGCACCCCCGGGCCCGCGCGATCTCGGCCGCCCGCCGCGCCACCTTGGGCGTGGGCAGCAACATCCCGGTGCTCTCCCGCACCACCTCGAACGGCTGCGCGGCATCGAACCGCTCGGCCCCCTCGTACGTCGAGGCGTAGACCACCACGTCATCCCCCGGCAGCCGGACCGCCAGGTTGTGCACAAACTGCTGAATCCCACCCGGCCGAGGCGGAAAGTCGTTGGTGATCAGCAGTGAGGTCGCCACCCGGCGACTCTAGCTTCGCCCCGGTCCGTCGTTGAGCGGACCTCAGCCCTCCACCCACCTGGTCCACGCGGGCGCGACCAAGCGGGCGAGGGCCTCATAGCCGGCCGCGCCCGGATGGGCGCCGTCGCCGTCGCGGACCTCCTGCATCCAGGCCGGATCGCGGACCAGGGCGGGCAGGGTCGGCACGTACGGCACACGCAGTTCGCGGCAAGCGGTGGCGAAGGCCTCGTCCAGCGACGCGAGGGCCCGGTTGGCCGGCTCGTCGTCGACCGGCGGCGGCCCGACGACCAGGCGCGGCAGCGGGGCGGCGGCGGTCAGCAGCGTCCGCAGATTCCGCAGCGACTCGACCGCCGGCAGCCCCTGCACGGTGTCGTTGACGCCGAACGAGACCACGATCCGGGCATCGCACCCGTCGGGCAGGCGCGGGGTGCACTCCGCCTCCCAGCGCGCGAGCACGTCGGCCGAGGTGTCGCGGCGCACGCCGAGGTAGTACGCGGTCAGGGGTGTCCCCCGCCGGTGGCTCAGCGCCGCCAACCGGCCCGCCCAGCCCAGGCAGTGAGGATCGCCGACCCCGGCCACGAAGGAGTCCCCGAGGAAGCACACGCGCAGATCCGACGACATGGCTCCATTGGATCTGAGTGCCGGTACCTAGCGCGACTGGGTACCCGGACTCAAGCCCACGAGACCCGCCGCGCGGGAGATTCTTCGCATGTTCGCAGACGGGGGCGCCGCGACCATCGAGCGCCGGGACACCACAACCATCCGGCCCGGCATCACCGCGCCGACGCAGCGCGGCGATGCCACGACCGACCGGCCCGGAACCGCCGCACCCGCACAGCGCGGGAATGCCACTTCCACGCGGCGTCGGGACCGCGCGGCCGCACAACACTGGAACGCCGAGACCGCCGCGCACCCGGACGCCGCGTCTGAGCGGCACCCGGACGCCGCGACCGCGCAGCCCTGGGACGCCGAGACCGCCGCGCACAGCAACGTCGCGGCCGCGCGGCACCGGGACGCCGCAGCCGCGCCCTTCGCCACGGTCGTGCGGTCCCGGCACGCCGTGGCCGTGCGGTCCTCGAACACCGCGACCGCGCGGGACGGGGAGGCCACGATCGTGCGGTCCTCGAACGCCGCGACCGCGCGGGACGGGGTGGCCGCGGGCGTGCGGTCCTCGAGCACCGCGACCGCGCCGGACGGGCAGGCCACGATCGTGCGGTCCTCGAACGCCGCGACCGCGCGGGACGGGGTGGCCGCGGGCGTGCGGTCCTCGAGCACCGCGACCGCGCCGGACGGGCAGGCCACGATCGTGCGGTCCTCGAACGCCGCGACCGCGCGGGACGGGGCGGACGCGGGCGTGCGGGACGGGGATGCCACTTCCATGCGGCGGCGGGACTTCGTCTATCGGCGGGTGACGCGGGCGTTGGCGGTGGCGCTCGTGCCGGTGGCGTGGGTAGTGGCGTCGCGGCGCAACGGGTCGGCTCGGCATGTGGCCTGTCAGTGGGCGCTCGCGGCGCGGTTTCCGGCGGAGGACCTCGGCGGGCTGACCGGGGCGACGCGGGAGGCGTTCGAGGCGGCGCGGGCCGAGGCGCTGTGGCGGTACGGGGAGCTGATCGGGCTGACGTCCGGCTATCGCGATCCGCTGGAGCAGGCCCGGCTGTTCGCGGCGGCGGTCGAGCGGGACGGGTCGGTCAGTGCGGCGTGGCGGCGGGTGCTGCCTCCGCATGCGTCGCGGCACGTCGCCGGGACCGCGCTCGACATCCGGCCGGCCGAGGGAGCCTTGTGGCTGGAGCGCCACGGTGGGCGGCATCGGCTCTATCGGACGTATGACAACGAGTGGTGGCACTTCGAGTACCGGCCGGATGGTTGTCCTGTGCGGTTGCCCCATCCCGGGCTGAGTGATCCACGGGTGTGCATGGTTTCCGCGGATCGGTCATGATCCTTGCGATGCGACTCCCAGCTTCCTTCCTGAGCCGCCGGAGCGTGGCCCTGGCCGGCGCGCTGAGCGGGGCGCTGCTGCTCGTGGCCGCCTCCTCGATGCGGACCTTCGACGGCGGGCCGAGCGGCATGACGATCCTGGCCGCGCTGACGGCGCGCCCGCGCGACGCCCTCGGCACCGCGAGCGCGCTGGCGCCGATCGTCGTGGTCACGGCGGGCCTGATCCTGCTGCGCTGGTGGCCGTTGTTGCTGGCGGGGGCGGGACTGCTGGCGGTACCGACGCTGCTGCCGCTGCACGTGCGCATGGAGCTGCCGCTGTCGGTCGGATTGCTGACCCGGTCCAGTCAGCCGCTGGCGCTCGTCGCGCTGCTCGCGGCCGCGCAGGCGATGTTCCGGCGCGGCGAGACCCGGCGGGGCACCCTGGTCGCGGGGCTCAGCGTCGGCTCCACGCTGCTGGGGATGGGCATCGCCAACTCCTGGGCGCGGCCGCTGTTCTACGAGCCGGACGACTGGCCGCGCCCCCTCGTGCTGCTCGCGATCGCCGGCACCGCGACGGCGGCCTGGTTCCTGCGCGGCCGCGACCCCGCCGCGTGGCCGGCCGGCGCGGCGCATCAGGGCTGGGCGCGGCTGCGGCTCGTCCTCGCCGGCGGCCTCGCCCTGGCCCTCGCACTGCCGCTCGGCCTGCTCACATCCGACCGCCTCGCGCTGTTGCTGGGGGTCACGCGGGGGGCGATGTACCGGCACGGGTACGTCTTCGGGGCCGTGATCGGCACCATCGCGCTCATCGTCGTCGCCGCACTCGCCGCCATGGCCGGCCCCTGGACCCTCGGCGGCGCCCTGACGGCCGCGACGGTCCTGGTCGCGATGAGTGCTCCGCTGATCCTGGCGATGGGCATTTTGCAGTACACACGGCTGCCCTTCTTCAGTGTGCTGGCCGGACTGGCCCTCGGCGCCGGCCTCGCGTGGTCGCGGCTCCGCGTGCCGCTGACGGTCGCGGTGACGCTTGGGGCGGCGACGGCCCTGTTCATCGCGTACGCGGGGACGACCGGCCACCCCGAGCGCCTCGCCGAGCAGCGCATCGCCGTCCCCGGCATCCTGATCGCGGTCCTGGTCACGGCGGCGGCGACGGCGATCCCGGCCACGGTCGCGCCGGCCCTCGCCCCGTCCGGCGCCATCCCGGCGGCCCTGGGCCCGCTGGCCCTGGTCCTGGCGATGGGCGGCCGCGAGGCGGTCGAGTCCACGTACCTGCGCGACGGCCTGCCGGAGTCCTCGTACTTCAGCCCGGTCTTCCACCTGACCACCTCGGCCGTCCTGCTCCTCGTGGCCGCGGCCGGCGTCGGCGGCCTGGGTTACGCGCAGCAGTGGGCGACCCGCCGCGCCGACCGCCTGCGCGCCGAACAGATCCGCCGCGAGGCCGCCGAGGCCGAACGCAACCGCCTGGCCCGCCCGATCCACGACGGCGTCCTGCAGGTCCTGGCCCTGATGCAACGCCACGGCAACGAGCTGGGCGGCCCCGGCCCGCAACTGGCCACCCTCGCCGGCGAGCAGGAACAGGCGCTGCGCACCCTCCTGTCCGGCAACCCGGCGGCGGCGCCGGCCTTCTACCTGGACCTGCGCGCGCTGCTGACGGCCCTGTCCTCCCCGACGGTGGAGATCGCCGCCCCCGCGGATCCGGTACTGCTCCCCGCCCAGACCGCCCAGGAACTCGCCGCCGCGGCGCAGGCCGCCCTGGACAACGTCTCCCGCCACGCCGGCCCGACCGCGCGCGCCTGGGTCCTGCTGGAGGACGAGGGCGACGCGGTACGCGTCACCGTCCGCGACGACGGGGTCGGCTTCGCACCGGAACGCCTGGCGGAGGCCGCCGACGCGGGCCGCCTGGGCGTCGCCCAATCCATGCGCGGCCGCGTGGCCGACCTGGGCGGCACGACGGAGATCTCCAGCCGCCCGGGCCGCGGCACCGAGGTCGAGTTCCACGTCCCCCGCCGCCGGGGCCCGACCACCTGAGGGTTCGCCTGGTTCGCCGCCGCACCTGCGATGTGCCGCAGCGTGACCCAGCTACGGCATTTTCGTGCGGGCGACCGGCAACGTCGAGCCCCGGCCGCGCCGCAACCTGGGCTGGGCAGCCGTCGCCTGTGCGCGCCGCGGGCATCGACGGCTCCTGAACGCGGTGCGACATGGCGAGCGCACGGTGCTCAACATGCACACAGGCAAGCCCGGCGCTCGGACCCGCCTCCCGGCACGGCGGCGCGAAGCGTCCCGCGCTCCTGATGGGCCTTCGCCGAAAGTCCGCGGACAGGATGCAACTCGGTCGCGATCGGCGGCCGCGCGGAACTGGTCCCATCAGGGCGCGGCAGGTGGAAGCCGCCTGTGCGAACGTCTCGCGGCACGGCGACCGAAGACGCCCCCGCCAGTGGCGGGCCCTCGCGGCCCGCGACCAGGTCCCGGCCGGGACGTCCGCGGGCAAATCCGGGGCCACGCACCCGGGGAACAGGTCTGGGCCCGGGCACCCGAGCGCGAGCGCGAGCCCGAGCACCCGGGGAGCAGGCCTGGGCCCGGGCACCCCAGCGCGAGCCCGAGTCCGCGCACCCGGGGAGCAGGCCTGGGCCCGGGCACCCGGGCGCGAGCCCGAGTCCGCGCAGCCCAAGGAGCAAGTCCGCACCGGAGCGTCCGAGCGACAAGTCCGAGTCCGCGCGCCTCCTGGCTAGGGGTGAGCTCGGGCCCAGGCTCGCGACGCGGCCATGCGCTCCACCGCCGTCGGGTGGGAGCCGAACAGGAACTGTTCCAGCGGGTTGGGGTCGGGATCGCCGAGGTTGACCAGGGACAGCCGGCCCTGCATCGCCTCGAACTCGGTCGGGTTCCGGGTCAGGGTCAGGGCGTGCTGGTCGGCCCGCGCCTCGACGCGTCTGGAGACCAGGGCCTGCAGCGGCCCCGCGACCAGGCCGCCGACCGTGGCCAGGGCCAGCAGCAGGGCCAGCGCGCGCGGCTCGGCTATCGAGTCGACGCGGGCCAGGCGGAGCAGGGCGGTCCACGAGCCGATCAGGTACAGCGCGCACACCGCGGCGGCCGCCCCCAGCGCGCCCAGCAGGGTGCCGGTCAGGACGTCGTTGTCCTTGGCATGGCCGAGCTCGTGGGCCACGACCGACTCGACCTCGGCCGCCGGGGCCTTCTCGAGGAGGGTGTCGTAGACGACGATGCGGCGGGTGGGGCCGAAGCCGGAGACGTACGCGTTCACGGCGCGCGTCCGGCGGGAGGCGTCGGCGACCAGCACGTCGCGGACCGGTACGCCGTCGCGGGCGGCCATCGCCATCAGGCTCGTGCGCAGTTCGCCCTCGGGCATCGGGGTGAACTTGTTGAAGATGGGCTCGACGAGGACCGGGAAGACGAACGTGAACAGGACGGTGAGCAGCGCCGCGCCGGCCGCGGCCCAGGCCCACCACCAGCGCGGGGCGAAGTGGGTGACGGTGTAGAAGCCGACGAGGACGATCGCGCCGATGACCGCGCCGACGGCGTAGCCCTTGAACAGGTCGACGGTCCAGGCGCCCCAGTCCTGGGTGGACAGTCCGTAGCGGCGCAGGATGGACTGGCGCCAGGCCGACAGGGGCAGCGCCACGACCTCGCCGACCAGGGTGACGACCAGGCCGCCGAGCAGGGCGCGGGCCAGCCAGTGCCCGCCGAACGGGCGGCCGGCCTGTTCCACGAGCCAGGAGCCGGCCGGGGTCAGGCCCAGCAGCAGGGCGACCACCAGGCCCAGGACGATCGACAGGTACATCCCTGGGCGCAGCGCCGCATGGAACGCCCGTCCCTGGGCGACCGCGTCGCGGGGCAGCGTGTCGAGCGCGGCCAGCTGGTCGGCGCGCGGCGCGGGCGGCGCCGACCACGGCACCCGCAGCAGCGCGACGGCGGCCGCCGCGACGACCAGCACGACGAGCGTGATCGTGGCCCACAGGCGAGGCGTCATCGCGTCAGCCTATGCGGCGCGCCCGCGGCGGCGCCGGGGTGCGGGGACGGGGGTCAGGGGGATGTTGTGCTCGAAGTGGGTCGGCTCCAGCACGGTGACCTCGAACCCGGCGAGTTCGAATACCTCGATGGCCGCCACCTCCTCGGCGCCGAGCTGGTGAAACGCGGGCGGGGTGTCGAGCAGCAGGGTGACCACGCAACTCGTGCAGGCGTCGCCGCGGACCGTGCAGCTTTCGCAGTCGACGAGCATCGCTCCTCCAATGCCGACGTTCCGCCGTGACCGGGCTTGACCCCGGGTTTGGCGTATCGGTGAACCCGATAGCACGAACGGTAGCGAGGGGGTACGACAAAAATGCAAACGCCCAGGTCAGGACCGTGAAAGGCGGCGCAGCAGGGTGTCCGACGACAAGGGATAGGCCCCGTGGCGGCGCACCCCGTCGATGACCTCCTTGTCCGAGGAGATCACCACGATCGGCCGCCCGGCCGGTTCGGCCCGCACCAGCCGCCGGATCAGCTCGTCCGCCGTCTCCCCCTTGCGCGAGAACAGCACCCGCACGCCCCGCGGCGCCGGCGGCAGCCCGTGCACCCGCTCGGCCCCGTCGAAGACCACGGTGACCTCGGCGCGGGTCTGGGCCGCGAGCCCGCCCACCCCGGCGATGAGGCGGTTGCGCTGCTGTTCGAGGGAGATCTCGGCGTACCCCTTCTTGGTCACGTTGTAGCCGTCGACGATCATGTGCGCCTTGGGCAGGCTGAGCAGCTGGTCCAGGCGCGCCGGGTCGTCGGCGTCCAGGGCGCGCGCGGCCGCGGTGAGCCCCTCCGGACGGTCGGCGGCGGCGTCGGCCACGAAGTCGGCCGGCAGCTTGTCGGTCGGGTCCAGGGCAAGCTCGCGGCGCAGGCCGACGGCCGCCTGGCCGATGGTCTCCAGCAGCAGCCACAGCCGGGCGTCGTCCACGGCGCGCGCGTCCTTGGCGCTCTGCCGCTGCGCACCCGCGGCGGTCTCGGCCTCGGCCAGCCGCGCGCGGAGGCGGCGCAGCTCGGCGTCGTGGTCCGCGTTGATCTTGGCGGCCCGGCCCTTCTCGGCCGCGAGCATGTCGGTGGCCTTGCGCTCCTTGGCCTGCGACTCGCGCAGCGCCTTGCCCAGCGAGCGCGCCTCCTCGCGCAGGCCGGAGGTCTCGTCGCGGAGCCGGGCCAGCTCGTCGCGCAGCTTGTCGGCCTCGACCCGGGCCACGGCGCGGTCGTGCTCCGCCCGGGCGAGGCGCTGCTCGACGTCGCGGACCCGCTCGGCCGCGATGGCCCCCTCGGCCTCGGCTCGTACCGTCTCCGTGGCATCGGCGACAAGGGCACGCCAGCCGTCGGGGCGGGCCAGGTACGCCAGCGCCGCCACCTCGACCGGGTCGGCCGCCGCCGGCGCGAGCCCCTCGATCACGGCCGCGCCCAGGTCACCGGCGTCGTTGACGACCCGCGTGGCGATGCGCTGACGCAACAGCGGGTCGCCGGACAGCTGCATGGCGATCACGGGGCCGCCCAGGCGGGCCCGCCGGTTGGGCGCGAACTTGGCCACCCGCCGCAGCGGCATGGGCAGTTCGTCCAGCGGCAACCCGGTCATGGCCCCGGCCGCGAGCGAGACGACCCGCTGGCGAACGGCCTCGGGCAGCACCGGCTCCAGCTCATCGCCACCGTCGGCGCCCGGAACAGCCTCAGCGGCATCAGCGCCCCGAACAGCGTCGGCAACGTCGTCAGCACCGTCGGCGTCCGGAGAAGAACCCCCGGAGCCGTCCAACTGCGCAGCGTCCAGCGCGACCTCGGGATCGAGGCCGTCCGGAGCGTCGTGCGCAGACATCACTCCAGTGTCGCATTGTCGACCACATTCGCCCGGGATGGTGTCCAGGACCGCCGCCTTACCTCGAACGGCTAAAAGCTGACATATCCTTATTTCACCCAATTAGGTGTACAGCACGGGAGGCGGCGATGGCGGCACCGGTACCCAGCAACGAGGCGGACCGCGTCTCAGCGCTGCACGCGATGGCTGTCCTGGACACGCCGCCGGAGACCGATTTCGACGACATCGTCCGGATCGCGAGCGAGGTCTGCGGCGCACCGATCTCACTGGTCACGCTCGTGGACACCGAGCGGCAGTGGTTCAAGGCCAAGGTCGGCGACCTGGACCTGGACGAGACGCCGCGCGAGGTCGCGTTCTGCGCGCACGCGATCATGGGCCGCGACCTCATGGTCGTGCCCGACGCGACGGCCGACGCGCGCTTCGCGGACAACCCGTTCGTCACGCAGGACGACGGGATCCGCTTCTACGCGGGCGCGCCGCTGCTCACGGCCGAGGGCGCGGCCCTGGGCACGCTGTGCGTGGTCGATCACAGTCCGCACCGGCTGAACCTGGACCAGATGAAGGCCCTGCGCGCCCTGGCCAAGCAGGTCACCGAGCTGCTGGAACTGCGCCGGCTCGTGGCCACCGACGAGCTGCGCCCGAAGACGGAGCCGCGGTCAGTGGACCTGGCCTATCTGACCGAGGCGCGCATCCGGGAGCTGCGCGGGATCGCCGACGCGCGCAACATCGCGATCACGCTTGGTCTGACCGACTCGGCATCGGTACACGCCGATCCCGCCAAACTCTCGCGAGCCCTCGACTACGTCATCTTCAGCGCCCTCAAGCTGGCCCCGGCCGGCGGACGGGTCGCGGTGCGGGTGCTGGGCTCACCGGCCCCGACGATCGAGATCGGGCACTCCGGGGGCAGCATCCGGCCCGAGTGGCAGGTGGATCTGGCCGGGCAGCGGGAGGCCGACGAACCGGTACCGCACGCCGTCGCCGACATCCTGCGCGCCCACGGAGCCTCGGTCACCGACACATCGGCGTTGATCGGCTCGCCGGACGTACGGCTTCAGCTGCGGTTTCCTCCGCACTGAGATTTTTTGTCACACCCTGGTCGTAGTGTGCGCCCGTGCCCCACTACCACCAGGAAACGCTCGACGACCTGTTCGACGATCCCCGAGCCGCCACCCTGTTCTCCACCACGTTCGTCGTGGTCGACCTGGAGACCACCGGCGGCGCCCCGGACGGCGGCGGCATCACCGAGATCGGCGCGGTGAAGGTCCGCGGCGGGGAGATCCTGGGCGAGTTCGGCACGCTGGTGAACCCGGAGGAGCGGGTGCCGGCGTTCATCACGGTGCTGACCGGCATCACCGAGATGATGCTGCTGGAGGCGCCGAAGCTGGACACGGTGCTGCCGAGTTTCCTGGAGTTTGCGCAGGGTGCGGTGTGGGTCGCGCACAACGCGCCGTACGACACCGGTTTTTTGAAGGCGGCGTGCGCCAAGCACGGGTATGCGTGGCCGAAGCCGATCGTCCTCGACACCGCCGCCATCGCCCGGCGCGCGATGATCGCCGACGAGGTGCCCAACCACAAGCTGTCGACCCTGGCCCGGCACTTCCGCTCGGCCGTGCAGCCGGTGCACCGGGCCCTGGAGGACGCCCGGGCCACGGTGGATGTGCTGCACGGGCTGTTCGCGCGGCTCGGCAGCCTCAAGGTGCACACGGTCGGCGACGTGATCGAGTTCGTCAAGGCGGTCAGCCCGGCCCAGCGGCGCAAGAAACACCTGGCCGAGGGGCTGCCGGACGGCCCCGGGGTCTACGTGTTCCGCGGGCACAAGGACCGGCCGCTCTACATCGGGACCAGCTCGTCCATCGCCACCCGGGTGCGCAGCTACTTCACGGCGGCGGAGAAGCGGGCCCGGATCAGCGAGATGATCACCGCGGCCGAGCGCGTCGAGGCGATCCCGTGCGCGCACTCGCTGGAGGCCGAGGTCCGGGAGCTGCGGTTGATCGCGGCGCACAAACCGCCGTACAACCGGCGCTCGAAGTTTCCCGAGCGCGTGGTGTGGCTGAAGCTGACCAGTGAGGCCTACCCGCGGCTGTCGGTCGTGCGCGAGCACCAGGGCGACGGGGCGGCCTACCTCGGGCCGTTCGGCTCGCGGCGGTACGCCGAGCTGGCGGCGGCCGGGGTCTACGACGCGCTGCCGATCCGGCAGTGCACCCACAAGCTGTCCCTGCGCACGCAGACGCCCGCCTGCGCGCTCGCCGAGCTCGGCCGCTGCCCGGCCCCCTGCGAGCACCGGATCTCGCCGGCCGACTACGAGGCGGCGGCCGCGGAGCCGTTCCGGGCGGCGACCGTCGGCGACCCCGGGGCGGTCGTGCGGGGGCTGATGGAGCGGATCGAGGCGCTGGCCGAGGTCGAGCGGTACGAGGACGCCGCGACCATCCGCGGCCGGCTCGTCGCGTTCCTGCGCACCGCGATCCGGCAGCAGCGGCTGGCCGGGCTGAGCGGATTGCCCGAGGTCGTGGCGGCCAGGCCCGCCGCGAGCGGGGGCTGGGAGATCGCGGTGGTGCGACACGGGCGACTCGCCGCCGCCGGGGTGTCACCCCCGAGGGTGCATCCACAGCCGACGCTGGATGTGGTCTTGGCCACAGCGGAAACGGTCCTGCCGGGGCCGGGACCGACGCCGCGGGCGACTCCGGAGGAGACCGAGCGCATCCTGGCGTGGCTCGAACGGCCGGAAACTCGGCTGGTCAAGACCGATATTGGCTGGTCATCGCCGGTGAACGGAGCCGCGCGGTGGCGAGCCTTCCTCGCCCGGGCCGAGGCGGCCGCCTCGGTTCGAACTGACTTGGACGGGTAGGTACATCGGACGAACGCACATACTCAAATGACCGATCGGATGCCCCGAGGGAAACTAGGCTGGAACCTACCCAAACCCAGGCCAGCATCCGGCCCGTCGGTGAGGAGGTGCCGCTATGGAGCCCGGTATGCAGTCCGGCGCGTCTTTTGGTGCGGGCTCCTCCCCGTCACCGGTCCCTGGTGGAGAGTCCCACGACTCGGGGGCTTCAAACATTTCGGGTATGCCGAATGCGACGCACAGCGAGTACATGGTGGACCCAGCGGCGTCGGACGGCAACCCCACGGAGTTTCCGAATTTCCGCGCCGCGCCGCCCGGATCGCTGACAGGCCCCGCGACCAGCCAAGACGCCCACCACTTGGTCGACGAGACAGTCGCCGCGCTCGACGAGTCCGGCGTGTCGCAGCCCCGCCCCGCGCCCGGCGCCCCCCGCACGATCCGCGTCGAGAACCTGAGCTCCGGCACCTTCCTCACCCCGCCGGGCAACAACGGCACCGGCGCCCGGCCGTCGGAGATGTTCCTCGGCCCGAAGGGCCTGCCCACCGCGACGATCACCACCCCCGACCGCCGCCGCCCCGCCCCGGCAGCACCCGCCGAAGCCCCCGCCACCGCCGAGCGGCCCCACCCGGACCGCACACAGCACGACCGCACACAGCACGACCACGCACAGCACGACCGCCCACAAAACGACCGCAAACAGCACGACCGCTCCCAAAGCGACCGCGGCGGCAGCGCCCAGAGCGAGCACACCGCGAGCGACAGCAGCCGGAATGGCCGCGGCGGAAGTGCGCAGAGCGAGCACGCCGCCAGCGACAGCAGCCGGAACGGCCGCGGCGGCAGCGAGCAGGCCGCAGACGACCGCGAACACGACGCCCGCGGCGGCAAGGTCCGGAGCGAACACGCAACGCGGGAACGCAACCAGAACGGCCGCGGCGGAAGTGCGCAGCAGGGCGAGCAGGTAGCGGACGAGCGCGAGCAGCTTGGGCACGGCCGACATGCGCGGGGCGAGCAGCCGGTGGTCGAGCGAATGCGACCAGAGCGCACGCAGGGTGAACAGGCGACCGCCGAGCGAACCCGCGAAGAGCGAATGCGCGGCGGGCGTACGCAGGGTGAACGAACCGCCACCGAGCGATCGCCGAATGATCGCGGTGGGGATGGGGCCGAGAGGCAACACGCAGCGTCAGGACACGCGGACCGAGTGCCCGCGGATCGTACGGCTTCGGATCGGGCGCGCCGCCCCGATCATGCGCCGTCCGACCGCGGGCATCAGCATGACCGGGCGCTGAACGACCGGGCCGCGCCCGGGGACCGCGGGGGCAACGAGCACGTATCCCGGGGCGAGCGCGGGACCAACGAGCACGAGCGGCCCGGGAACTGGCCGGCCAACGACCGGGCGATCGAGAAACGGCGCGAGGACCGCGAGCACGAGGGCGACACCGCACCGGCCACCGGCGGCCTGGCGATCGAGACGGACCAGCACGCCGAGACCCACACCGCGCCCAGCCCCGAAGCCCGCACCGCGACGAACACCGACGCCCGCACCGCGACAGGCGGCGAACCCCGCACCGCGACAGGCGGCGAAACCCGGCACGCCGCAAGCACCGAAGCCCGGATCGCGGCAAGTGCCGAAACCAGCGCCGACGCCCGCACCGCAACCAACGCGGACGCCCGCCACGCAAAAAACCTCGCGACAAGCGCCGAGGCCGGGCACGGAACAAGCTCGGCCATGAGCGCCGAGGCCGGGCACGGAACAAGCGCCGCGATGAACGCCGAAGCCGGGCACAGGACGAGCGCGGCCATGAGCGCCGACGCGCTGCCCGGGATCGACGAGCCGGGCACCGACCAGGGCGGGAAGCCCCGCAACACGCATCAGCACGCCAAGCCGCAGCCCAGGGCGCCGCGGCGGGAGGCGTTCCTCGACGACCGGTACGCCGCCCCGCGCAAGAAGCTCACCGCCCCCGCCGCCGACGACTCCCCCGAGGTCCCGCCGCCGCCGAGCTACTCGGCGCTGGTCGGAGGCGCCGTTCCGGGCGACCCGACGGCGACGTACACGGCGATCATCGGCTCCCGGCTGCGCGCCATGCTCCCCTGGCAGTCCAGCGACGATCCGATGGCCGGCATCATCCGGTCGCACCGGCAGATTCATCCCGCGGCGGATGCGGCGTTGTTGCGGCGGGCGTACGCGACGGCCGAGCAGATGCACCGCGGGCAGATGCGCAAGAGCGGCGAGGCGTTCATCTCGCACCCGCTGGAGGTCACCGAGATCCTCGCGGACCTCGGGATGGACACGACGACGCTGGTCGCGGCGCTGCTGCACGACACCGTCGAGGACACCGACTACACGCTCGGGGCGCTGGAGCGGGACTTCGGCGGCGAGGTGGCGCTGCTGGTCGACGGCGTGACCAAGTTCGACAAAATGTTCTACGGCGCCGACGCCGAGGCCGAGACGATCCGCAAGATGATCGTCGCCGCCGGGCGGGACGTGCGGGTGCTGGTCATCAAGCTGGCCGACCGGCTGCACAACATGCGGACCATCGACGCGCGGTCGGTGAAGAGCCGGGTGCGGATCGCCACGGCGACGCGGGAGGTGCTGATCCCGCTGTGCGAGCGGCTCGGGATCCAGGCGCTGAAGCGGGAGCTCGAGGACTGGGTGCTGCGGGCCGTCTCGCCGAGCGGGTACGCCGTCGTCGACGACTACGTGCGCCAGCGGGTCGGCTGGGACGGGTACCTCGACAAGGTCATTTCCGCCCTGAACACCGATCTGAAGCGCTTCGGGCTCGATGCGACGGTCTCGCCACGGCCGCGGCACCTGTACTCGATCTGGAAGGACACCGTCGACGGCAACCACGCCGAGCCGCACGACCTGCCGCGGGTCGTGATCGTGGTCGACGGGCCGGACACGGATTGCTACGCGGCGCTGGGCGCGGTGCACGGCAAGTGGCGGCCGGTCCCGGGCCGGTTCAAGGATTTCATCGCGACGCCGAAGAACAACAACTACAAGTCGCTGCACACCACGGTGCTCGGGGCCGAGGGGCGCTCGGTCGAGGTCCTGATCCGCACCGTCGAGATGCACCAGGCCGCGGAGTACGGCATCGTCGCGAACTTCCGCTATCCCACCACCGCCGCGCGGTTCGGGCCGGCGACCAAGGCCGAGCAGCTCGACTGGCTGCGCCGGCTGCTGGACTGGGAGGCGGCCGCATCGGACCCGTCGCAGTTCATCGCCTCGCTGCGCTGCGACCTCGCCGAGGACCAGATCCTGGTGCTCACGGCGGGCGGCGGGCGCCCGGTGCTGCTCCCGGCCGACGCGACCCCGGTCGACCTGGCGTACATCCTCGGCGCGGACGTCGGCAACCGATGTATCGGCGCCCGCGTCAACGGCCGCCTCAGCGCCGTCTCCTCCCCGCTCGCCGACGGCGACACGGTCGAGATCATCACCCGCGCCGGCCAGCGCGACGAGTTCGACTTCGACGCCGACGCCCCCGCGCGCGGGCCGTCGCCGGAGTGGCTCGACTTCGTGCGTACCCCGCACGCCCGCCTGCACATCAGCCGCTGGTTCGAGGCCCACGAGGCCCCGGCGATCACGGTCGCCAACAAGGTCCGCCTGGGCCGGCTCGCCATCGGCCTCGCGCTTCGCCAGCAGGGCCGCGGCCTGGCCAGTGACCTCCCGCTGGTACGGCTGGCGCCCCGGCTCGGCTTCCCCGACCTCGAGACGCTGCTGGTCGCCGTGGCCGATCACGCCCGCAGCGCCGACGACGTCGTGGCCGAGTTGATCGCCCTGGTCGACCACACCCCGCACTAGCTCACTAGCCTTACCGGATGACCGACTTGCGTGGGCGCGTGCGCGCGCTGGCGTACCGCACGTTCTACCGCCTCCCCGGCCGCTGGAAACGGCGGATCGTGCGCACGTTCCAGCCGACGTACACCATCGGGGCCGTGGTGATCGTCCGCGACCCCGCGCGCACGCAACTCCTGCTGCTCCGCCAGCCGCCGGGCGCGGGCTGGTCGCTGCCGGCCGGGCTGATGGACCGCGGCGAGAAGCCGGTCGGCACCGCCTGCCGCGAGCTCGCCGAGGAGACCGGCCTGAAGGTCGCGCCGCAGGACATGCGCGCGGCCTCCCCCAACGCGATCGTGCACACCGGCGGCCAGTGGGTCGACATGGTCTTCGAAACGGAGCTGGAACCGGGCCCCGCCCTGGTGGTCGACCAGGCCGAAATCCTGGAGGCGGCCTGGCACCGTCTGGACAACCTGCCGCCGCTGACCGTGTCGACGTCCCGGCTGCTCGCGCACTACGGGATAGGGCCCTACAAGGACTACCCAGAAGTGCTAGAAGCATGAGAGCCGGATTTTGTACCTCCACACAGCAAACCAGTCGCGCTGGAACCACGATGCGAAGGCGCGGCACGAACCCCGACGCTTCCGCCCGCGGACGGCGGCCCGGGACGCGGCGTGAAGGGCACGGCACGAACCCGGGCGCCGGCACCCCCGAACGGCGCGGCACCGGACGCGACGCGAGGAGCGCGGCATGAACCCCGACGCTTCCGCCCGCGGACGGCGGCCCGGGACGCGGCATGAAGGGCACGGCACGAACCCCGGCGCCGGCACCCCCGAACGGCGCGGCACCGGACGCGGCGCGAGGAGCGCGGCACGAACGCTGACGCTTTCGCCCGCGGACGGCGGCCTGGGACGCGGCGCGAGGAGCGCGGCATGAACGCTGACGTGTGCGCGGTCGTGCTGGCGGCCGGCGAGGGGCGGCGGCTGCGGCCGCTCACCGAGCACCTGCCCAAGGCGCTGTGCCCCGTCGGCAACGTGCCCCTGCTGGACCGGGCGCTGCAGCGGGTCGAGCACTTCGGCCTCGACGTCGCCGTGAACGCCTGCTACCTCGGGCACATGGTCGTCGAGCACGTCGGCGAGCGGGCCCACCTGTCCGTCGAGCCCGGCGACCCGCTCGGCACCGCCGGCGGGCTCGGGCTGCTGCGGGACTGGATCGGCGGGCGCGGGGTGCTGGTCGGCAACGCCGACGCGTACCTGGCGGCGGAGGACCTGGCGCCCGGCGAGGACATCGCGGCCCTGCTCGAGGGGTGGGACGGGCACACGGCGCGGCTGCTGACGGTACCAGGGCCGCCGTTTGAGTTTGGCGCTTCGCGGTTTGCCGGCTTCTCCCTCCTGCCGTGGGATCTGGTGCAGGACCTGCGCCCGGAGCCGTCCGACCTGGTGCGCCTCGCGTGGCGGCCGGCCGAGCGGCAGGGGCGGCTGGAGATCGTCGCGTATCCGGGGACCTACCTGGACACCGGCACCCCGGCGGACTATCTGGCGGCGAACCTGCACGCGGTACACGAGAAGGAACTCGTCGCGGAGGACGCCGTCGTGACCGGGGAGCTCGCCGGGGCCGTCATCGGGGCCGGAGCGCGCGTCGAGGGCCGGGTGCACCGCGGGGTGGTGTGGCCGGGCGGCGTGGTCGCGGCGGGCGAGACCCTGACCGACGCGATCCGGGTCGGCCGGGAACTCACCGTCGCCGCCCACTGAGCCCGCGGGCGCGACGCACGCGATCCGGGTCGCGCGGGGGCCGACCGTCGCCGCCCACTGAGCCCGCGGGCGCGACGCACGCGATCCGGGTCGGCCGGGCGCTGACCGTCCCCGCCCACTGAGCCGCGGGCGAGACCGCACGCGATCCGGGTCGCGCGGGCAAGACCGCACGCGATCCGGGTCGCGCGGGCAAGACCGCACGCGATCCGGGTCGCGCGGGGGTCGACCGTCGCCGCCCACTAGCATGACGGGTGTCCACAGGCCGGAAGGAGCTCCGCAGGTGATCACCGCGATCGTCCTCATCGACTGCGCCACCGACTCGATCCCGGAGGTGGCCGAGAACATCGCCAACCTCGACGGCGTCAGCGAGGTGTACTCCGTCGCCGGCAACGTCGACCTGATCGCCATGGTGCGGGTGCAGCGCTTCGACGAGATCGCCGAGGTCATCGCGAACCGCATCTCCAAGGTGCCTGGCGTCGTGGAGACGGACACGCACATCGCGTTCCGCGCGTATTCGCGGCACGATTTGGAAGAGGCTTTTGCGATCGGGCTGCCCGACGCCGACTAGTTTTCCCGGTCTTTCTCAGAAAAACGCAAGAAAGCCCTGTTTGCCCTGCTCACCGCGTCGGGAGTGCGGCAAATCGCATCGAGAGAGGGCCTCTGACCGGGTACCCTCGCCGCCATGAGGATCGGCATCGTAGGGGCCACCGGGCAGGTCGGCAGCGTCATGCGCCACATCCTGGCCGAGCGGCAGTTTCCGGTAGACGAGTTGCGCCTGTTCGCCTCCGCCCGCTCGGCGGGGCGGCCCATCGACTGGCAGGACACGCAGGTCACGGTCGAGGACGCGGAGACCGCGGACTTCGCCGGGCTGGACGTCGTGCTGTTCTCGGCGGGCAAGGGCACGTCGAAGGAGCTCGCCCCGAAGGTGGCCGCGGCCGGCGCCGTCGTGATCGACAACTCGTCGGCCTGGCGCATGGACCCCGACGTGCCGCTGGTCGTGGCCGAGGTGAACCCGCACGCCGCCCACAACCGGCCCAAGGGCATCATCGCCAACCCCAACTGCACCACCATGGCCGCGATGCCGGTGCTGCGCCCGCTGCACGGCGAGGCCGGCCTGGTGGCCCTGGTCGCCGCCACCTACCAGGCAGTGTCCGGCGCGGGCCTGGCCGGCGTGGCCGAGCTCGACGAGCAGGTGCGCAAGGTCGCCGACGGGGCCGCCGCGCTCGCCTTCGACGGCGCGGCCGTGGAGTTCCCGGAGCCGAAGAAGTTCGCGGCGCCGATCGCCTTCAACGTGCTCCCCCTCGCCGGCGGGCTCGTCGACGACGGCTCGTTCGAGACCGACGAGGAGCAGAAGCTCCGCAACGAGAGCCGCAAGATCCTCGAGATCCCGGAGCTCAAGGTCTCCGGCACGTGCGTCCGGGTTCCCGTGTACACCGGGCACTCGCTGCAGCTCAACGCCCGTTTCGCCCGCCCGATCAGCGTGGCCCGCGCGACCGAGCTGCTCGCGTCCGCGCCCGGCGTGGTGCTCAGCGCCGTACCCACCCCGCTGCAGGCGGCCGGCGCGGACCCGTCCTTCGTGGGCCGGATCCGCATCGACGAGACCGTGGACAACGGGCTGGCGCTGTTCATCTCCAACGACAACCTGCGCAAGGGCGCGGCCCTGAACGCGGTCCAGGTGGCGGAGCTGCTCCTGGCTTAGCGACTCGCGCGAAGCGCGGCTACAAGCGCGAAGCGCGGCTACAAACGCGAAGCGCGGCTACACGTGCCGGCCGAACCAGTCGAGGATGGCGTCGAAGCGCTGGATCCGATGGGACGGCCGGCCCGTGCGCGACAACTCGTGGCCCTCGCCGGGGAAGAGCAGCAGCTCGGCGGGGGCCCCGTTGCGTTTGAGGGCCACGAACAGCCGGTAGGCCTGCTCGACCGGGCAGCGCCAGTCCTGCTCCGAGTGCATGATCAGCATCGGGATCGAGATCCGGCCGGCGTACGTGAGCGGGCTCTGCCGCGCGAAGTCGCCCTGGTACAGCGCGTCGGCGAAGAACCAGCCGATGTCCGACGTCCCGGCGAAGCTGTCGATCGCGTTGACCGCCCGCTCCGACACCGCCGCCTTGAACCGCTCGCCGTGGTGCGCCGCGAGCCAGGTGGTCATGAACCCGCCGTGCGACCCGCCGAGCACCCCGACCCGACCCGCGTCGAGCCCGGGCTCCTTGAGCGCCGCGTCCAGCAGCGCCAGCAGGTCGGTCGCGGTGACCTCGCCGACGTTCCCGCGGATCGGCCGGCCGTGCGCCCCGCCGTAGCCCGACGAGCCGCGGGGGTTGCCGTAGACGACCGCATACCCGCCGCCGGCATAGACCTGGGCCTCGTCGAAGAGCCGCCATCCGTACTGCGTGTAGGGCCCCCCATGGATCATCAGCAGCACGGGGTGCGGACCCTCACCGCCCGGGCGGACGATCCAGCCGTGCACCGGGTACCCGTCGGGGGCCTCGGTGGTGATCTCGACCTGCTCCAGGTGCTCCTGCCCGGCGCTGAAGGAGGTCAGGCGGCGCTCGCCGGCGTACAGCTCGCCCCAGTCGGCCGGCCCGGCGATCACCACGGCGTCCCGGTCGAACCCCGCGACCTGCCGCTCGCCGTCGACGAGGACGGTGGGCGCCCCGCCGTCGTACGGTACGCGCAGCAGCTGCACCGCCCCGCGATGCTCGTTCGTGAACAGCACGCCGTCCCCGGTCGCGTCGAGGTCCCCGCCGGGCGCGGCCAGGTGGTACCGCTCCGGGTCCAGCAGCGGGCGGGCGGGTCCGCCGGCGAGCGGTACCGACCAGAGCGTGTCGTTCTGCAGCACCGGATCGGCGAGCTCGGCGGCGGCGAAGACCACCGCCGTGCCGTCCGGCGTGAACCGGGGCAGCGCGGCCACCAGCGTCCCGTCGGTGAGGGCCCGCAGCTCGGAGCCGTCGGCCCGGCACACCCACACATCGGCCGACCAGTCGTCGCGGCGGGACGAGGCGAACGTCAGCCACTGCCCGTCGGGCGACCAGCGAGGATCCCCGTGGTCGTACGGCTCGTCGGTGACCTGTTCCGGCTCGGCCCCTTCGGCGACGGCGAGCGTGAACAGCTGAGCCGGCCGATCCCGGAAGAACCCGAGCCCGTCGAGCCGGTTGAACAGGGTGGTGATCCGGCGCGGCGGCTCGCCGTCGGCCCCGATGGTCTCCCCGTCGCCGGACTTGGCGGTGCCGTAGCGGGGCTCTTGCGGTACCCGAGCGGCAAAGGCAAGGCTCTTCGAGTCGGGCGCCCAGGCGGGTGCGCCGGCGCCGAGCGGCTGGTCGGTGAGCCGCCGGGCCTCTCCCCCACTGACCGGCAGCACCCACAGCTGCGGCTTCGCGCCCTTGTCCTGGCGGCGCAGGAACGCGAGCCACCGCCCGTCCGGCGAGAAGCGGGGCGCGCTGTCGTGCCACCCGTGGGTCAGCTGCGTGGGCTCGCCGTCGCCGCTGGTGGGCACGCGCCACAACTGCGCGGTGTACGAGTCGGTGGGCAGGTCCGGGCGGCTGACCGCGACAACGGCGACGGTACCGTCGGGGCTGAGGGTAGGCGCCCCGGGTATGCGCATTTGCGGCAGATCGGTGGGTTTCACGTTGAGCACCCTAGCTCTGTTCGGCCCCGTTGAACCCGCGCCCCTACCCTGACTGGCATGGAAACGGTCGCCCGCGAGTCCGACACAATCGCCCTCCACTTCCACCCGGCCCCCGAGGACGCCCCCACCCTCGCGGTCCTGTGGCCGGCCATGGGCGTCCCGGCGCGCTACTACCGCAAGTTCGCCGAACAACTGGGCGCAGCGGGCGTGGCCACCGTGGTAGCGGACCTGCGCGGCACGGGTTCGAGCACGCCGTCGCCGAGCCGCGCCTCCCGCTACGGCATGGCCGACCTCACCGCGGACATCGAAGCCGTCCTGCAACACCTGAAGCCCCGCCGCGCCGGCCGCCGCACGATCCTCATCGGGCACTCCCTGGGCGGCCAGGCGTGCGCCCTGCACCTGGCGTCGGAGCCGACGAGCGACGTGGCGGGCCTGGCCCTGCTGGCGGTGGGCCTGCCGTACTGGCGCGACTACCCGGGTTCGCGCCGCCTTCCGGTGCTGGTGCAGACGCAGACCCTGGGCATCGCCTCCGCCGCGCTGGGGGTGTGGCCGGGCTGGGGCTTCGGCGGCCGCCAGTCCCGCGGGGTGATCCGCGACTGGGCGTACACGGCGCGGAAGGGCCGCTACCCGCACCTCAACGGCGTCGACGTGGAGGCGGGCCTGGGCCGGGTCACGGTGCCGGTGCTCGCGGTGGACATGGCGGGCGACCGGTACACGCCGCCGGGAACCGTCGACCGGCTGCTGGCGAAGCTGCCGAGCGCCCCGGTGACCCGCGAGACGTACGCGCCGGACGGGGTGCCGATCGACCACTTCCGCTGGGCCAGACACGGCGAACCCCTCGCCGCCCGCGTGGCCGCCTGGTCCGGGGCGCTGTAAAGCCGAAAGGCCCCCGGCGACCAGCGCCGGGGGCCTTTCGAAACGCGGAGCTCAGTGCCCCGAAGTGATCTCTTCGCGCTCGGCGTCCGCCACCTGGCGCGGGGCCGGCTTCGCCGGCGGGGCGGCCTTCTCGATCGGGTAGAAGAAGCCCTTCACCGTCGGGGCCAGAGCGCCCAGGCGGTTCATCTTCTTCGGCACGACCCAGCCGCCGTACTCCAGCCCGTGGTGCCCGTCGCCGTCCGCGTGGCCGTTGGCCGAGGGCAGCGGCTGGTGGACCTCGATGAAGCGCCCGTCCGGGAGGCGGCGGATGATGCCCGTCTCCACGCCGTGGGCCAGGACCTCGCGGTCGTGCTGCTGCAGGCCCAGGGCCACCCGGTACGCCACGTAGTAGGCCAGCGGCGGCACGACCAGCATGCCGATGCGGCCCGCCCACGTCATCGCGTTGAGGCTGATGTGGAACTTGTCGGCCAGCACGTCGTTGCCGCCGGAGATGAGCAGGACGACGTAGAACGCGATGGCCATGGAGCCCAGCGCCGTGCGGAACGGGTTGTCCCGCGGGCGCTCGAGCAGGTTGTGCACGGCCTTGTCCTTGGTGAACCTGGCCTCGATGAACGGATAGAAGATCGGCAGCATCGTCAGGATGCCCGGCAGGACGACCGTCGGCCAGAAGATCGGTGGGATGGTGTAGCCGTCACCCCAGCCGAACAGGTCGAATCTGATCTCCCAGGCCGGGAAGAGACGCGTGGAGCCGTCCAGGAACATGACGTACCAGTCGGGCTGGCTCGCCGCCGAGACGACCGCGGCCTTGTAGGGGCCGAACAGCCAGATCGGGTTGATCTGGAAGAGGCCGGCCAGGGCGGCGACCATGGCGAACACGATCATGAAGAAGCCGCCGGCCTTGGCCGCGAAGCCGGGGAACATGCGCACGCCGACCACGTTGGTGTTGGTCCGGCCGGGGCCGGGCCACTGGGTGTGCTTCTGCTTCACCAGCAGGCCCATGTGGACGCTGATGAGTGCCAGCAGCGCGCCCGGGATGAGCAGCACGTGGACGATGTACAGCCGGTCCAGGATCACCGTGCCGGGGAACTCCCCGCCGAACAGCGAGGTGGTCACCCAGGTGCCGACGATCGGGATGGAGAGCATGATCGCCGAGGCGATGCGCAGGCCGGTGCCGGACAGCGCGTCGTCGGGCAGCGAGTAGCCGCCGAAGCCCTCGAGGAAGCCCATCCAGAACAGCAGCACGCCGACGATCCAGTTGGCCTCGCGCGGCTTGCGGAACGCGCCGGTGAAGAACACCCGGAACATGTGCACCACGATCGCGGCCATGAACAGCAGCGCGGCCCAGTGGTGCATCTGGCGCATGAACAGCCCGCCGCGCACGTCGAACGACAGATGCAGGGCGGTGTTGTACGCCTGCGACATCTCCACGCCCCGCAGCGGGGTGTAGCTGCCGTTGTAGACCGTCTCCGCGAGGGACGGGTCGAAGAACAGCGCCAGGAAGATGCCGCTCAGCAGCAGCACGATGAACGAGTAGAGCGCGATCTCACCCAGCAGGAACGACCAGTGGTCGGGGAAGACCTTGTTCAGCAGGCGGCGAAGCGGGGTGGCCGCCTGGAACCGCTCGTCGAGCGCGCTCGCCGTGTTGCCCGGCAGGGCGCGCATGTCGATCTTGCGCCGTTTCATGGCCGCTCCCAGAAGGCCGGTCCGATCGGGATCCGGTAATCAGACGTCGCTACGAAGTATCCCTCATCGTCCACCGTGATCGGCAGCTGCGGCAGCGCCCGGCTGGCGGGTCCGAAGACCGGCCGCGCGTTGTCGGTGATCTGGAACTGCGACTGGTGGCAGGGGCACAGCAGGCGGTTCGTCTGCTGCTCGTACAGGCTGGCGGGGCAGCCGGCGTGGGTGCAGATCTTGGAGTACGCCACGTAGTTCTGCCACTGGGAGTCCTTGTTGACTTCCTTGGCGTTCTTCAGCGTCTCCAGCGCGTCCTGCTCCCGCAGGTGGATCAGGAGCGTCGGCGAGTCGGCGTACTTGTTCGTCGCACCCTCGGGGATGCCCGGGAAGACGGTGATCTGGCCGCCGACGCTGACGTCGGCCGGGCGGATCGGGGTGCCGTCCTCGTGAGTGAGGCGGACCGGCTTGCCGTCGTTGTGCTTGGGGTCCCAGCCCGTGGTGAAGAAGATGTTCTCGTCACCCTGCTTCGGGGCCTTGATCAGCGAGCCGACCAGGACCGCACCGGCGACCGCGCCCAGCGGGGCGGCGCCGGCCAGGAAGGCCAGCCCGACGAACTTGCGGCGCTTGAGGCCCAGCTCGTCGCCCATGTTCAGGATGGTCGCCGCGGTGAGCTTCTGCTCGGTGCTGTCCGAGTGCCCGTCGTGGCGCTCCTGGATCGAGACCTCCTCGGGGAGGAGCTTCTTCGACCAGGTGATGATGCCCAGGCCCAGGGCCAGCAGGCACAGGCCGAGCGTCGCGCCGAGGACCGGCGTGTAGAACGGGAACCAGGCCTGGTACGTCGAGTCGCCGTGCCCGTAGTGCCAGGGCCACCAGATGTAGGCGACCACGAACGCGGTCCCGAAGAGCCCGGTGAGCAGGAACAGGAACGACAGCACCCGCTCGATGCGCTTCTCGGCCTTCGTGCCCGGGACCGGGAACCGCGGCGCGTAGTGCACGATCTCGACGCCGTCGCGGCGAGCGCCCTCGCGGACGAGGTCGAACCGGGTGAGCTCCGGGTCGCTCGCGTCGAACTGCTCCTCCGTGGGAGCGCTGTGCGTGGTGGTCATGACTTCCCTGCAATCCACAGCGTGGCGAAGACGAGCGCCGCGATACCGACGAGGAAGATGACGAGCCCCTCGGGGACCGGGCCGTAGCGCCCGATGTTCCAGCCACCGGGGTCGCTCGCCGGGTTCTCATTGAGGTTCTGGACGTAGGCGATGATCGCGGCCTTGTCGTCCGGGCTCAGCTGGTTGTTGCCGAACACGGGCATGTTCTGCGGGCCGGTCAGCATGGCGCCGTAGATGTCGCGGTTGGTGGAGTGCTGCAGCGAAGGGGCGAACTTGCCCGAGGACAGCGCGCCGCCGCCGGTGCTGAACGCGTGGCAGGACGAGCAGTTGACGCGGTACAGCTCACCGCCGTGGGCGAGGGTCTTGGGGTCGGCCTTCGCCTTGTTGACGTCCGCGTCGAGGCTCTCCGCGGTCGGCAGCTGCGGGCCGCCGCCCAGCTCCTGGATGTACGCGCCGATGTCGGCCGCGTCCTTCTCGCTGTACATCGGCTGCTTGCGCTCGGCCTGGGCCTCCTGGCGCGCCAGCGGCATGCGGCCGGTGTTGACCTGGAACTCGACCGCCGCGGAGCCGACGCCGATCAGGCTCGGTCCGCGGTTGTCCACACCCTGCCCGTTGGTGCCGTGGCAGGTGATGCAGCTGGTCTCGTAGAGCTCCTTGCCGTGCTTGGCGGCGTCCGAGAGGGCCGGCACGTCCTCGGCCCGGCCGACGCCCGGGGCGTATGCGCTGTAAAGGCCGCCGACAATCGTGAGCGCGGCGATCAGGCGCACGGCCGCCTCAAGGCGCCGGCGCAGCTTGCTCCGCGCCGCGCGCCTACCACCCGGCACCAGCCGGGCAAGCGGCCGCTTGCTCTGCTCAGAAGTCATGGCTTCACCTTTGTCGTCATCACCTATGTCGTCTCGGTGGTTGTTCGTTCTGGTGGTAAGACACTGCGGGTGGTCCGGGTGTGACGGGGCCCGGGTGCGATCGGTCTACTGCAGGAAGTAGATCATCGCGAACAGCGCGATCCAGACCACGTCGACGAAGTGCCAGTAGTACGACACGACGATCGCCGCCGTCGCCTGGGCCGGCGTGAAGCGCCCCATCGTCGTGCGGATGAGGTAGATGACGAACGCGATGAGGCCGCCCGTGACATGGAGGCCGTGGAAGCCGGTCGTCAGGTAGAACATCGAGCCGTACCCGTCGCCGTTGATCTTCACACCCTCGCCGACCAGGTTGCGGTACTCGTTCACCTGGCCCAGCACGAAGGTCAGACCCATGATGAAGGTCAGCGCGAACCACCGGCGCAGGCCGTGCACGTCACCGCGCTCGGCGCGGAACACGCCGATCTGGCAGGTGATGGACGACAGCACGAGGATGACGGTGAATGTCAGCGCGTAGGGGACGTTCAGCACCTCGGTGTGCTTCTCCCAGAGTTCCGGCGCTGCCGCGCGGATGGAGAAGTACATCGCGAACAGTGCCGCGAAGAACATCAGTTCGCTGGAGAGCCACACGATCGTCCCGACACTGACCATGTTGGGCCTGGTCAGTGAGTGGATCTGGCTCTTGGCAATCGCTGGGGCCGCAGTCACAGCGCCATTATTGCCCCCGATCATCACCGCGTTTGCGCGGGGTCCACCAGACACGGACGATTCGTGCGGCGGCATAGTGTGGAGACGTGCTCCAAGCTGCCGAATCAGGCCCTCCCAGCGCGGCCACGATCCTCGGGTCGTTCCACGTGTCGTGGCTGACGCTGGTGCTGCTGGCCGCGGCCGGTGTCTACCTCGCCGGCGTGGTGAAGCTGCGCCGCCGCGGCGACGCGTGGCCGATCTCCCGGACCCTGTTGTTCCTGTTCCCCGGCCTGGGGGCCATCGCGTCTGTCACGATGAGCGGGGTCGAGGAGTACGACACGACGCTCCTGAGTGTCCACATGATCCAGCACATGGTGCTGTCCATGATCGCGCCGATCTTCCTGGCGCTGGGCGCTCCGGTGACCCTCGCCCTGCGCACGCTGCCGCCCCGCGGCCGCAAGACGCTATTGGCGGTCGTGCACTCCCGGGCCGCGCGGATCCTGGCATTTCCGCTGGTGGCCTTCGGCTTCTTCGTGGTGACGCCGTTCGTGCTCTATTTCACGAATCTCTACGAGCTCACGATGCGCCACGAGTGGTTCCACGAGCTCACGCACGCGCACTTCATCGCGGTGGGCTGCCTGTTCTTCTGGCCGCTGATCGGGCTCGACCCGCTGCCGGGGCGGTGGCCGTACCCCGCCCGCGCCCTGCTGATGTTCCTGAGCACCCCGTTCCACACGGTCCTCGGGCTCACGATCATGCAGAGCAAGGCGCTGCTCGGCGGCGACTGGTACCCCTCACTCCACCTGAGCTGGACGAACCCGGCCGCCGACCAGGTCACCGCGGGCGGCATCCTGTGGGCGGGCGGCGAGTTCGTCTCGGTCACGATGCTCGCCGTGCTGGTCGTGCAGTGGATGCGCCAGTCCGACCGGGAGGCCAAGCGCATCGACCGGCAACTGGACCGCGAGGAGCAGCTGGCGCGCGAGGAGGCCGAGTGGTCCGCCCGCACGGGAATCGCCATCACCCCGGACGGTACGATCCCGGAGGCAGACGCCACACGAGGAGCAGCACGCACATGAGCGAGCACATTGTCCTGCTGTACAGCGACGACGCCGAGGTCCGCGACCGCATGCGGCTGGCCATCGGCACCCGCCCCGCGGCCGACCTGACGGTCCGGTTCGTCGACGCCTCGACGTACGCCGAGGTGGTCAAGCTCGTCGACGACACCGACATCGACCTGCTGGTGCTCGACGGCGAGGCGACCCCCGGCGGCGGACTGGGCATCGCCCGGCAGCTCAAGGACGAGATCGCCGACGCGCCCCCGGTCGTGCTGGCCATCGCCCGCGCCGCGGACCGGTGGCTCGCCTCCTACGCGAAGGTCGAGGGCACGGTCATGTACCCGCTCGACCCCGTCACCACCGGCGAGACCGTCTCCGCCCTGCTCCGCGCATACCCCGCCATCCGCCGGTAGGCCCCGGCGCGCACCGGCAGGGCCGCCGGTGAGGCGCGTGGGCAACTGGGACATCCCCCTCTGGAGGCCGCCATGGGCGACCGCACCTGGCCGACGCTGCTCACCGCCCTGCTCCGCGGGGAGGACCTGTCCACCGAGGACACCCGGTGGGCGATGGGCGAGATCTTCTCCGGCTCCGCGACGCAGGTTCAGACCGCGGCGTTCGTGATCGCCCTGCGCGCCAAGGGCGAGACCCCGGCCGAGGTGGCCGGCTGCGCCGAGATGATGCTGGAGTTCGGCGCCAAGGTGCCGGTCTCCGACGAGCTGCGCAACGCGGCCGTGGACATCGTCGGCACCGGCGGCGACCGGGCCAACACCGTGAACATCTCCACCATGGCCGCGGTCGTGACCGCGGCCGCCGGGGTGCCGGTGGTCAAGCACGGCAACCGGGCCGCCTCGTCCTCGACCGGCGCCGCCGACCTGCTCGAGCGGCTCGGGGTGACCATCGACATGGGCCCCGAGGACGTGGCGCGCTGCGTCCAGGAGGTCGGCATCGGCTTCTGCTTCGCCGCCCGCTTCCACCCGGCCATGCGCCACGCGGGCGTGCCGCGCCGCGAGATGGGCGTGCCCACGGTGTTCAACTTCCTGGGCCCGCTCACCAACCCGGCCCAGCCCACGGCGGCCACCATCGGCTGCTTCGACCTGCGGATGGCCCCCGTGATGGCCGATGTCCTGGCCAAACGCGGTTTCTCGGTACTGCTCGTGCGCGGCGAGGACGGCCTGGACGAGTTCACCACCGGGGCGGCGACCAGGGTCTGGGTCGTCGGCGGCGGGACGGTCACGGAGACCCTGTTCGACAGCACCGACCTCGGCCTGGCCCGCTCGGCCCCCGGCGACCTGCGCGGCGGCGACTCCGCGCACAACGCCGACGTGGCGCGGCGGATGTTCGCCGGCGAGCCCGGCCCGGTCCGCGACGCGGTGCTGCTCAACGCGGCCGCCGCGATCGCCGCGCGGGCCGGCGGACTGACCGTCGACGGCCTGGCCGGGCAGCTCGCGACGGGCCTGGAGCGGGCCGCGGCGGCGGTCGACTCGGGCGCGGCGACGGCCCTGGTCGAGCGCTGGACCGCCTTCAAATCCACCCCCATCGACGCATAACCGGCGGCGCGGCGCCCGCGTTGTCTGAGACGTGGCCGAACTCCCGCGCAACAATCCCAAGAAGGCGATGCTCTCCGCGGTCGTGGCGGGCGCGCTCACCCTCGGCTTCGCCGCGACGATGGCGAAGTCGTGCGGCGCGCCGGCCAAGCAGCAGGCGGAGCCCGCCAACCAGGCCCTGGAGATGGTCGACTCGCTCGCCTCGCGCCTGGTGCTGGGCCTGGACACCGACGCGACGCTGCAGTACGCGACGCCGTCCGGGGCCATCGTGACCGTCTCGCAGTCCTCGCCGCGGCGGGCGTACCGCAGCGGCGGCGTGACGTACATCTCGACGCCCGACGGCACGTACTTCTGCAGCACCGGGGTCGCCCCGTCGCCCGCCAAGGGCAAGAAGCCGCTCACACCGCCCGTGACGTGCCAGGAAGGGCCCGGGCAGGACACCATGTCCCCCACCGAGGCCAAGGCCATCAGCGTGGCGTTCGGGGGCGAGTTCCTGGCCCCCGAGGCGGCGCTGGGCCGGCTGGCGACGATCGCCAAGGGCCAGGGGGTGCGCGCCGGGGCCTCCAAGCGCGGCGACGCCCAGTGCGTGTCGGTGACCGCGACCGGGATCCGCACCGAGATGGCCTGCGTGAACCCGGCCGGCCTCCTCGCGTACTTCCAGGGCACCAGCGACGCCGGCAAGACCACCGAGCTGACGCTGCAGTACACGACCCCGAGCGTGAGCGAAGAGGCGTTCCTGCCGCCGAAGCCCGCGCCGAGCGCCACTGCCGCCAAAAAGTGACCTGACACGCGCGGGTGGATGCACCGGGAAGTCTTCGAACAGTGCGACCGTGGCCGCATGGAGCTGCACTGCGACACCTGCGCCCGGGTGCGGATCTTCGAGAAGCCGGCCTGTGCCGACCACCCGCGCGCGACCTGCCCGGACCGGGCCTGCACGGCCTGCGGCGCCGCGATCGTGGTGGCCCCGGTGATCATGCTGATCGACCGCCGGCCCCGGGTCATCCTGCGCCGGGCCGCCTGAACCTCCGTTCAGCTCCCGGTAAGGACCGCTTGGCGCAAGGACCCGCCGCGGGACACATCGACGCGTGAGAATCCCGTCCATGAAGCTCCGCCGCCTGGCAGTCCCCGTTGCCGCCCTGCTCCTCGCGGTCGGCGTCGCCACCGACGCGCACGCCGCCGTACCCACGGACAAACCCGCCGTCATGGCGAGCTGGTCGCAGCCGACCAGCGCCAGCGCCGCCGCCTGGAACTCGGCCCGCCAGCATCAGGCCGACTGGGCCGCCTACGCCTTCGACTGGACGACCGACTACTGCTCGTCCAGCCCCGACCAGCCGCTCGGCTTCGACTTCCGGCTGCCGTGCCAGCGCCACGACTTCGGCTACCGCAACTACAAGGCCATCGGCGCGTTCCCGGCCAACAAGAGCCGCATCGACGACTCGTTCTACTTCGACCTCAAGGCCAAGTGCTCGACGTACAACGCGTTCGTGCGCCCGGCCTGCACCAGCCTGGCCTGGACGTACTACCAGGCGGTCTCGGTCTTCGGCAGCGTGCAGCTCTCCGACGCCGCCCTCGACAAGGCCCAGGACCTGCTCGCCAAGGGCCAGCGGGCCCAGGCCGCGGCCGAGTCCCGGGCATAACGCAAAAAAAAGGGGGGCCCGAGTCGGGCCCCCCTTTTCACGTGAGCGTCAGTGCTCGGCCCCGCGCCGGGTGCCGGTGTAGTACTCGAACATCAGCCCGCACGTCGCGAACAGCACCGCGATCAGGCCGGCGGCGACGAGCCACCACTGGTCGAACGCCAGGCCCAGGCACGCGACGCCGGCCGAGAGGGCCAGGCCGAAGGGCCAGTAGCTGCCCGGGCTGAAGAAGCCCAGGTCGCCGGCGCCCTCGGCGATGTCCGCGTCCGGGCGGTCCTCCGGGCGCGGCTCGATGCGCCGGGAGATGATCCACAGCGCCCCGCCGATCATGGTCAGCAGCAGGCCGGACAGGATCAGCCCGACGACGCCGATCCACTCCACGCCCTGGTGCCCGGACTGCTCCAGCGGGGCCGCGTTGGTCCACCAGCCGTAGAGCGCGGCCATGGCGAACACGAACAGGGCCAGCACGAAGAAGAGACGGTTCTCAGCCTTCATCGCCGTTCCCCTCTCAGCTCGAGGACCGCTTGGTGCGGTCGGTGTCGAACGGGTGGGTCGTGGTCGCGTACCCGTTGTTCGGGAAGCCCAGCGAGGCCAGCGCCTCCGGGGTGCTCTTGCCCGCGGTCCGCAGCGACAGGTACTGCGTGTACTGCTCGGCGCTGACCACGCGCAGCTCGAAGTTCATCATCGAGTGGTACGTGCCGCACAGCTCCGCGCAGCGGCCCACGTAGGCGCCCTGGGCGTTGTCCTTGAGCTTGATCTCGAAGCGGTTCTCCACGCCCGGGATGACGTCGCGCTTGAACAGCACGTCGGGCACCCAGAAGGAGTGGATGACGTCCCGGGAGGTCTCCTTGAACTGCACGGTCTTGCCGGCCGGCAGCACGAGGACCGGGATGTAGTCGTCGGAGCCGACCGTGGTCACCGGCTTGCCGTCCGGGCCCTTCGAGTCGGTGTAGACGAACTGCCAGTTCCACTTCGAGGCGACCACCTCGACGTTGACGTCCGGGTTCTTGGAGAGCCGGTCGACGTCGGTCTGGATGACCGCGGTGTAGAAGAACAACACGGCGATGATCACGAAGGGCGCCACCGTGTACAGAATCTCGAACGGCATGTTGTAGCGCGTCTGCGGCGGGAGCTCGTCGCCCCGCTTCCGGTAGCGCACCACGCACCAGAAGATCAGGCCCCAGACGAAGACACCGACGGCGAGCGCCGCGACGACCGACCCGATCCACAGGTCGTACATCCGGTCACCCTGCTCGGTGATGCCCTTGGGCCAGCCGAAGCCGTTGAACGTGTCCCCGACGGAGCAACCGGCGAGCAGGGTCGTCGCCCCGATGGCCGAGACGGCGAGCCCGACGGCGCGCGCGGGGCTCAAACCTCTTGAGACCACCTGCTCCTGCCTCCTTAGCAGCGCCGTGAAAGCCCTCTGCAGTAGCTTCGCACGGCAAGCCTCACCAACGCTGGCGAGCGTACTCGACCATGTGCGGTCCGCCCGGCTTGGGGTGGTCGTGTCCGGGTCGGGATACCGTTGCGAGGGTGGGCGTCTACCTTGACTCGGCGACCGCCGCTCCCCCGCATCCCGTTGCGCTGCAAGCGTTTCAGGCCGCGATCGCGGACGGCTGGGCCGACCCCGGCCGGCTCTACACCCCCTCGCGGCGCTCCCGGCAGTTGCTCGACGCGGCCCGGGAGACGGCGGCCGGCGCGCTGGGCGTGCGAGCCGATGAACTGCAGTTCACGGCCGGTGGAACGGATGCGGTACGCCGCGCCGTGGCGGGCGTGCGCCGCTCGCGCGACCGGCGCGTGGTGGTGCACAGCGCGGTCGAGCACTCCTCGGTGCTGCGGGCGGCCGGCACCGACGCCGTCTCCATTCCCGTCTCGCGCACCGGGGTGGTCGACCTCGACGCCCTCGAATCGGCCCTGACCTCGGGAAATTCCGCGGAAACGGCCCTCGCGGCGGTGCAGAGCGCGAATCATGAGGTGGGAACCGTCCAGCCGGTCGCCGCGGCGGCCGAGCTGTGCGCCGCGGCCGGGGTGCCGCTGCTGGTCGACGCCGCCCAGTCGATCGGCCGCGCGCCGCTGCCCGCGGGCTGGTCGCTGCTCACCGGCAGCGCCCGCAAGTGGGGCGGCCCGGCCGGGGTGGGCCTGCTGGTGGTCCGCAAGGGCACCCGGTGGGAGGCGCCCTGGGAGGACGCGGCGGCCGACGTGCCGGCGGTGGTCGCGGCCGCGGCCTCGCTGCGGGCGTTCGCCGAGGACGCCCGGGTGGAGTCGGTACGGCAACGCGCCCTCGTCGAGGAGATCCGCCGCACGGTCGCGGCGACCGTGCCGGACGTCGAGGTCGTCGGCGAGCCGGACGAGCGGCTGCCGCACATCGTCACCTTCTCCTGCCTGTACGTGGACGGCGAGGTCCTGCTCACCGCCCTCGACCGGGCCGGGTTCGCGGTCTCGTCGGGCTCGGCCTGCACGTCGGACACCCTGCGGCCCTCGCACGTGCTGGCCGCGATGGGCGTCCTCACCCACGGCAACGTGCGCGTCTCACTCCATAGTGGAGTGTCCACGGCGGACGTCCGGAGCTTCCTGGACGTGCTGCCGGGCCTGGTCGCCGCGGCCCGCGCGGAGGCCGGGCTGTGAATCTTGTCATCGACGCCCGCGGCAAGCGCTGCCCGCTCCCGGTGATCATGCTGGCCAAGCTGGCCGCGCAGCAGGAGCCGGGCACGGAGATCGCGGTGCTGGCCGACGACCCGGCCGCCGCGATCGACATCCCGGCCTGGTGCCGCATGAAGGGCCACACGTTCGTGGCGACCGACGGCGACCGGCACACCGTGCGGATCTAAGGAACGGTGACCGCCACCCGGTCGCCGGCGACGCACAGCCACTCGTAGGCGGCGACCCGGTCGACGCCGGCGAGGGTGACCCGGCCCCGGACGACCCGCGGGAACTGCGCCGGGCGGCGGGACTTCACGGCCGCGGCCATGATCGGCGCGAACAGCACCAGCGGCACGGCGGCGATCGCGATGCTCGGCAGGGTCAGCATGAGCACCAGGGTGGCCACGCCGGCCAGGGCGGTGACGATCGCGATCGGATACCCCCAGCGCCGGGCCTGCTCGTAGCGGCGGAAGGCGCGGGCCTGCTCGCCGGTCAGGATGACCGGCACGGCCCGGCGGCGCCATGGCAGGCCGCTGTCGGCCTCGACGGCGGCGACCTCGCCCGGGCGGCCGTCCACGACGGAGCGGCCGGGCAGGGGCAGGTGGTCGGTGACGCGCGCATCCCACGACACATTCACGCGAGCCATCATGCGGCACACGCGGCACACGCGCTACCCCGTGTTACGAGCCGCTCACCGCCCCGGCGCGCAGCCGCCGGATCAGCAGGTAGGCCTCGCAGCCCAGGCAGAGCCCGAAGAACCCGTTGAGGAACGCGGCGACCAGCGCGAACGCCGCGAAGACGATCCCCAGCACCGGGATGCCGCCCGTGTACCCCACGACGGCCACGACGGTGAACGCCAGCCCGACGGCCTGGGCGAACCGGACCGGGGCGGGGTCCTCGCGCTCGACCGGCGGGGCCAGGCGCGGCGCGACGATATAGCGGTACGCGAGGGCATACGGCGTGCGGCGCGGGTCGAAGGCGCCGATCGCGAACACCACGGCCTGCGCGAGGGCCAGCCAGCCGGACCCGGTGAGCAGGACGATCACGAAGACGACGGTGGTCAGCACCGCGGCGAAGCGCGGACCCCGCGGATCCAGGCCGTTCATGCGGCGAGCACCTCCGTGACGGTCCGGCGCAGGTCGGCGCGGTCGGGGACGCCCACGGTGCGGTGGGCGACGCGGCCGGCCCGGTCCACGATCAGCAGGGTCGGCAGGCGCCAGATGTCCAGCGCCCGGACCTCGTCGAGGTGGGCATCGGCGTCGACCTCGACATGCCGTACCAGAGCCAGGTCCTTCGCGAGATCAGCGCAGACGGCCCGGACCTGACGGCAGGGGGCGCACGTCGCCGACGTGAAGTGCAGCAGGGTGACACCGTCCGCGCGGCCCGGGGGCAGCAGGCCGGGCGGCAACTCGCCGCCGGAGACGCGAAGGCGACCGTAGCGGGCCCGGTAGACCAGGCCGGCCACGGTCGCCGCGGCGAGCACCGCCAGGACCACGTAGATCACGGCGGCAACGATACTCTCAACCCTACCTGTCCGATAGGGATAGCTGAGTCACCTCAACGGGTCACGCCGGCAGGTGCGGGCGGATCTCGTCGGCCGCCGCGTCGCCGTAGGTGTCGGCGATGCGCTTGGCGAAGTCGTCGCGCTGGATCGTGTACTCCTGCGGGCCGACGGTCTCCAGCACCAGCGCCGCCACCATCGAGCCGGTCTGGGCCGCCCGCTCCAGGGAGAGTCCCCAGCTCAGGGCGGCGAAGAAGCCGGAGCGGAAGCCGTCGCCGACGCCGGTCGGGTCGACCGTCTGCACGCCGCGGATGGCCGGCACCCGGATCTCCCCGGCCAGGCTGCGGCTGCGGATGACCACGCCGTCCTTGCCCAGCGTGGTGATCACGATCCCCACCTTGTCCAGCAGGTCCTCGGTGGTCAGGCCGGTCTTGCTCTCCAGGAGTTCCTTCTCGTACTCGTTGGTGAGCAGGTACGCCGCCCCGTCCACGAGCTTGGCGATCTCCGTGCCGGGCATGATCGCCAGCTGCTGGGAGATGTCGGCGGCGAAGGCGATCCCCCGCTCGCGGCACTCCTCGGTGTGCCGGAGCATGCCGGCCGGGTCGTTCGCGCCGATGATGACCAGGTCGAGGCCGCCGACCCGGCTGTTGACCGGCGACAGCTCGATGTTGCGCGCCTCGGACATCGCGCCCGCGTAGAAGGAGGCGATCTGGTTCATGTCGTCGTCGGTGGTGCAGACGAACCGCGCGGTGTGCGCCACCTCGCTGACCAGGATCGAGTCGCAGTCCACGCCGTGGCGGGTCAGCCAGCTGCGGTAGTCGGCGAAGTCCGCCCCGACCGCGCCGACCAGGATCGGGCGCAGCCCGAGCAGGCCCATGCCGAACGCGATGTTGGCGGCGATCCCGCCGCGCCGGACCGTGAGGTCGTCGACGAGGAACGACAGCGACACCTTGTGCAACTGGTCAGCCAGGAGCTGCTCCGCGAAGCGGCCCGGGAAGTGCATCAAGTGGTCGGTCGCGATCGAGCCGGTGACGGCGATCTTCATAGGAGAACCTCAATGGATCGGCGGGTGCGAGCGTCGACAGCCTACCCCGAAGACACCGAACGGCCGCCCGGAAGTAACCCGGGACGGCCGTTCAGAAGAAGGCTCGATCAGTGGAAGGAGTCGCCACAGGCGCAGGAGCCCTGGGCGTTCGGGTTGTCGATGGTGAAGCCCTGGGCGTCGATGCGGTCGGCGAAGTCGATCGTCGCACCGGTCAGGTAGGGCACGCTCATGCGGTCGACGACGACCTCGAAGCCGTCGTACGTGCTGACCTTGTCCCCGTCGAGCGAGCGCTCGTCGAAGAACAGCTGGTAGCGCAGGCCCGAGCAGCCGCCGGGCTGCACCGCGACGCGCAGCCGCAGGTCGTCCCGGCCCTCCTGCTCGAGCAGGCCCTTCACCTTGAGAGCGGCATCCGCGGTGAGGCCGATGCCGGCCGGGTTGTCCGTCTGAACGGGCTCGGCAAGCTGCGAAGCGGTCACGATCAAAGCTCCCTGCGGTGATGTCTACGGTTCCTCGAAGGTCAACGCCGCGGCCTCCGGGGGCTATTCCCATCTCATAGTGACACGACTTCTGCTAGCGGCTCCACTGCCTGGCCAGGCGTTGTCCGAGCGCACGCAGCCCGTCGGCCGGCCGCTCCATGGCCCGCTGGACGCTGCCGAAGTGCTCCACCAGCGAGTGTGCCTCGGTCACGCCGATGGAAGCGGCCTCCCGGCGACCGGCGTCGACCCGGCCCGCGAGCACCACACATGGCACACCCAGATCGCGTGCGGCGTTCGCCACACCCGCCACGACCTTCCCGCGCAGCGACTGCTCGTCGAACGACCCCTCACCCGTCACGACCAGGTACGCGTCCTCCAGCTCGGCGTCCAGCCGGGTGAGCCGGCGCACGAGCCCGATGCCCGACTCGACCCGTCCGCCCAGCGCCAGGATCGCCGCGCCCAGGCCGCCGGCGGCACCGGATCCGGGCAGCTCGGCCAGGTGCTCCGGGCAGCTTTCCAGCGTCGTCAGTACCGCACTGAAGTGCGCCAGCGCGCCGTCCAGCACGAACACGTCTTCCCTGGTCGCGCCCTTCTGCGGGCCGTAGACCGCGCTGGCGCCGCGCAGGCCCAGCAGCGGGCTGTCGACGTCGGTGGCGGCCACCAGCGTGGCGCCCCGCAGCCGGGGGGTGTCGCTCAGCGACGCGCAGGCGGCCAGGGCCGCGCCGCCGTAGGGCAGGGCGTAGCCGGCGGCGTCCAGCGGGGCGGCGCCGAGCGCGGCCAGCAGCCCCGCTCCCCCGTCGTTGGTCGCGCTGCCACCCAGGCCGATCACCACCTCGCGGGCGCCCGCCTCGAGCGCGGCGAGGACCAGCGGGCCCAGGCCGAAGCTCGTGGTGTGTTTCGGGTCACGCTCGGCCTCGGCCAGCAGGTGCAGGCCGCACGCCTCGGCGCTCTCGACGTACGCGGTGTCGCCGTCCAGCAGCACGTGGCCCTCGGCCGGGCGGCCCAGCGGGTCGGTGGTCGGCACCGCGAACCGTTTCGCGTCCGGCAGGGCCGCGGCCAGCACCGAACCGAAGCCGGGGCCGCCGTCGGAGAGCGGGCGCAGTACCAGATCGTCCTGGGGTTTTTCGGCGAGCCAGCCCTCGGCGAAGGCCGCGGCGACGTCGGGGGCGGAGATCGTGCCGGCGAACTTGTCCGGGCACACGAGCACGCGCATTCGGCCATTGTGCACGTCACAGTCACCGGCTCGACGCCGCGTGGGACGATCGGGAGGTGACCTGGGCTGAACCTTCGTCAACCGCCACCGCGCTGCTGCTGCTGGGCCGCGGCACCGACCCTGACACCGAGAAGGGTGTCGAGTGCCCCGGCGACCTGCCCGCCCCGAGCGACCCGGACCTGGTCGAGCGCGCCCGCGCCGCCAAGGCCGCGCTCGGCGACCGCGTCTTCGTGCTGGGCCACCACTACCAGCGCGACGAGGTGATCCAGTTCGCCGATGTGACCGGCGACTCCTTCAAGCTCGCCCGCGAGGCCGCCGCGCGGCCCGGCGCGGAGTACATCGTCTTCTGCGGTGTGCACTTCATGGCCGAGAGTGCCGACATCCTCACCAACGAGCGCCAGCGGGTCGTGCTGCCCGACCTGGCCGCGGGCTGCTCGATGGCCGACATGGCCGTGCTCGCCCAGGTCGAGAAGGCGTGGGAGCGCTTCGCCGAGCTCGGCATCGCCGGCGACGTGGTGCCCGTCACCTACATGAACTCCTCGGCCGACATCAAGGGCTTCGTCGGGCGCCGCGACGGCGTCGTGTGCACCTCGTCGAACGCCGAGACCGCCCTGCGCTGGTCGTTCGAGCAGGGCAGCAAGGTGTTCTTCCTGCCCGACCAGCACCTCGGGCGGAACACCGCGGTGCTCAAGATGGGCTTCGAGCTGTCCGACTGCGTCCTCTACGACCCGCACAAGCCCGGCGGCGGCCTGACCGACGAGCAGCTGCGCGGGGCCAAGATGATCCTGTGGCGCGGGCACTGCTCGGTGCACGGGCGGTTCTCGCTGGACGCCGTGGAGGACGTGCGGGCCCGGGTGCCCGGGGTCAACGTGCTCGTGCACCCCGAGTGCACGCACGCGGTCGTGACGGCGGCGGACTACGTGGGCTCGACGGAGTACATCATCCGGGTCATCGACGAGGCGCCCGCGGGCTCGGCGTGGGCCGTGGGCACCGAGCTCAACCTGGTCCGCCGGCTCGCCCTGGCGCACCCCGACAAGCAGATCATGTTCCTGGAGCGCAACGTCTGCTACTGCTCGACGATGAACCGGATCGACCTGCCGCACCTCGTGTGGGCGCTCGAGGAGCTCGTCGCCGGCCGGGTGCCGAACCAGATCACCGTCGACAGTGAGACCGCCCACTACGCGCGGGTGGCGCTCGACCGGATGCTCGCACTGCCGTAGCGCATACCACGTCCTCACCCTGTGTGGTGATCCGTGTCGAAGTCCCGTCTTCGTGCCAAGGCTGACGTGCGGCCGACTTTTGCATGCAGTAGATGTGGATATGCTGCGCGGGCGACGCGATGCGCACTCGCGCACCGGTAACGCTGCGTGTCTTCTTTTTTCCTGCCTGCAGGAGGGTTTCCCGTGACCAACTACGACGCCGGTGACGTGCTCACCGTCCACGGCGGCACGCCGCTCAACGGCGAGCTCCGTGTGCGCGGGGCCAAGAACCTCGTCTCCAAGGCGATGGTGGCCGCGCTGCTGGGCGAGACGCCGAGCCGGCTGTACGACGTCCCCGCGATCCGCGACGTCGAGGTGGTCACCGGCCTGCTCGAGCTGCACGGCGTGAAGGTCACCAAGGGCGCGCTGGACGGCGAGCTCATCTTCGACACCTCCGACGTCGAGTCGGCCAACGTCGACGAGATCAACGTGCACGCCGGCTCCAGCCGCATCCCGATCCTGTTCTGCGGCCCGCTGCTGCACCGCCTCGGCCACGCCTTCATCCCGGACCTCGGCGGCTGCAACATCGGCGGCCGTCCCATCGACTTCCACATCCAGGCCCTGCGGGAGTTCGGCGCCGTCGTCGACAAGTCCGAGAAGGGCATGGACATCACCGCGCCCGACGGGCTCAAGGGCGCCAAGCTGCACCTGCCGTACCCGTCGGTCGGCGCCACCGAGCAGATCCTGCTCACCGCCGTGCGGGCCGAAGGCGTCACCGAGCTGCGCAACGCGGCCGTCGAGCCGGAGATCATCGACCTCATCTGCGTGCTGCAGAAAATGGGCGCGATCATCAAGGTGCACACCGACCGGGTCATCGAGATCCAGGGCGTGCCCCGCCTCGTCGGCTACAGCCACCGCCCGATCCCGGACCGCATCGAGGCCGCCAGCTGGGCCGCGGCCGCCCTGGCGACCCGCGGCGACGTGTTCGTCAAGGGCGCCAGCCAGGTCGACATGATGACGTTCCTGAACCTCTACACCTCGGTCGGCGGCGCCTTCGAGATCGACGACACCCCGGGCGAGGGCGGCATCCGCTTCTGGCACCCGGGCGGCGAGCTCAAGGCCGTGGCCATGGAGACCGACGTGCACCCCGGGTTCATGACCGACTGGCAGCAGCCGATGGTCGTGGCGCTCACCCAGGCCCGCGGGCTCTCGATCGTGCACGAGACGGTGTACGAGCGCCGCCTCGGCTACACCGCGGCGCTGAACCAGATGGGCGCGACCATCCAGACCTACCGCGAGTGCCTGGGCGGCACGCCCTGCCGCTTCGGCCGCCGCAACTTCATGCACTCGGCGGTGATCGCCGGCCCGTCCAAGCTGCACGCGGCCGACCTGGTGATTCCCGACCTGCGCGCCGGCTTCTCGCACCTGATCGCCGCGCTGGCGGCCGAGGGAACCTCGCGGGTGTACGGCGTGAAGCTCATCCAGCGCGGCTACGAGGACTTCGAGGGCAAGCTGCACGCCCTGGGCGCGCTCGTCGAGCTGGGCTGAGGGTTTTCGACTGAGGGGTAGCCGACGCTGCTGATCTTCCGCGGCGTCGGCTACCCTTCGTGTCGTGCCGTCGCTGTTTCGCCGCAAGCCAGAAGAGCCCGCCGCCTCCGTCGTCGTGTCGGAGCCCGAGCCCGAGGTCGGTCCAAGGGGCCAGACCCCGAGCAAGCGCGACCTCGGCCAGAAGACCCCCAAGCGGGTCATCGCCGGGCGCCGCATGCCCGAGCCCCCGGCGGCCAACCGCAAGGAGGCGGCCAAGCGCCTGCGCGACAAGCAGCGCCAGGAGCGCGTCGAGGCCCGCGAGGGCATGGCCAACGGCGACGAGCGCTTCCTGCTCGCCCGCGACAAGGGCCCGGTCCGCAAGCTGGTGCGCGACATCGTCGACTCCCGCCGCACCATCGGCACGTTCTTCTTCGGCACCACGTTCCTGGTGATGCTGGTCGGCTTCAACCGCAGCCTCAACCCCAACATCTACTTCGCGGCCAACGCCCTCTTCTTCGTGATGCTGCTGGCCACCGCGGTCGACGGCTTCCTCATCTCGCGTACCGTGAAGAAGCTCGTCAAGCAGCGCTTCCCCGACGCCAAGGACCGCATGGGATCGCTGTACCTCTACGCGATCATGCGCTCGATCTCCTTCCGCTTCATCCGCAACCCGAAGCCGCAGGTCAAGATCGGCCAGGCGATCTGACCCGCCGCAGCTCGCGGACACGTTTCGACGTCGACGGTGGCGTCGGGAGGGTGCGAGGCCGTACCCTCCCATCGCGACCGGACCACGATTTGCGCCCAACCCGGCTCGGTAGCGCCTCGCGGTGACCGACCCGGGTTTTCCGCAGATCCTCCGGGTAATGGCGCGTGCGGGCGCCGGTGCATGATCTGGACCGGAGTGGGGCGAGGAGAGCGAAGCTGTGAGCGACGAGTACCCGGGGGAAGAGCCGGGAACCGCCGCGCCCACCTGGGCGGCCGTGCCGACCATGCCGTGGGGCCGGGTGCCGGAACAGCGCCGCGACGAGCCGGACGGCCGTCGGTCCCGCCGCGAACGGTCTGCTGCTGACCAGGGCGAACACCCCCGCCAGGGGCACGACGCACCTCGCCCGCACCCCGACCGCCATGCCGGGGACCGCTCTTCGGACCGCGCCTCGGACCGCGCCTCGGACCGCGCCTCGGATCGCTCTTTGGACCGCACGTCAGATCGCTCTTCGGACCGTTCTGGTGATCGCTTTGACGATCGCTTTGACGATCGCCGCCCGGACGACCGCGGGCATGACCGCCGCTCCGACGACCGGGGCCAGGACCGCCGCCCGGACGAGCGGGGCCGTGAGGAGCGCCGGCCGAGCGACCGGCGCTCGGAAGATCGCCACCCATCAGACCGCCACCCTGCTGACCGTGGCCACGACGACCGCCGTACTGGTGATCGCAGCTCCGGTGACCGCAGCTCCGGTGATCGCAGCTCCGGTGACCGTAGTTTCGATGACCGCCGCGGCTATGACGACCGGCAGAGCCGAGACGGCGGCGGCTATGACGACCGGCAGAGTCGTGAGAGCAGCGGCTATGACGACCGTCGTACCCCTGCGGATCGCGGCTATGACGACCGTCATGACCGCCCAGACCGTGATCGCACCACAGACCGAGGCCGCGACGAACGCCGGCACGACGATCGCACCTCACGGGATCGCCGCCACGACGACCGCGGCTACGAAGGCCGGGACCGGGGTGGCCGGGGCTACGACGACCGGGACGTGATCGACCGTACGTACGACGACGAACGCGGCTTCGACGACCACGCCTACGGCGACCGCGGCTTCGACGAGGACCGCGACCGTGACCGCAGCCGGGATCGCGATCGGGATCGCGACCGCTATGACGACCGCCCTATCGGCGCCCGTCGAGGCTATGACGACCGCCCTGGTCGCGACGGCCAACGCTATGACGATCGGCATATCACCGTCGAGCGTGCCTATGACGACCGTCAGGGTCGCGATGGCCAGCGCTATGACGACCGTGGACCCGCCGGCGACTTCCGGCGCGGTGACGGTCGCGGCTACGACGGCTACCGCAGCCCACGCGACCTCGACCGGGACCCGCGAGATTTCGACCGCGATCCTCAAGACCTCCGTGACCCACGAGACACCCGGGATCCACGCGACCTCCGGGACCCTCGGGACCCACGCGACCCTCGGGACCCACGCGATCCTCGGGACCCACGCGACCCTCGGGACCCACGCGACCCTCGGGAACCACGAGACCTTCGGGAACCACGAGACCCGCGCGACCTTCGGGACTCCCGCGACCCCCGGGACTTCGACGACCGCCGCGGGTACGACCGGCGCGGCTCCGAGGACGACCCCGTCTTCCGGGATGCTCGGGACCAGGCTGGCCGGGGCCGAGGCGGCACTGCGTACGGGCGGCCGCGCAGCCGGGCCCTGGACGAGCCCACTGACGAGGTCCCCCGCGTACGCCGCGATGCCCCCGGACACCCGAGAAACCCGCAGGGCCCCCAGCCGGCGCCAGGCAGGACGTCCGGCCGGGCGAGCGTGGGCGGCGACCGCGGCGGCGTGTACGGCGCGCCCCGCAACGCCCCCATCAGCGGCGCCCCGGTCAGCAGCGGGCCACTCAGCAATGCGCCGGTGAGCAGTGCGCCACTGAGCAACGCCCCGATCAGCGGCGTCCCCCTGCGCAACGCCCCGATCAGCGGCGGCCCGGTACACAACGCGCCGATCAGTGGCGCGCCCCGCAACGCCCCCATCAGCGGCGGCCCGCTTCCCGGCGACACCCCGGTCAGCGGCGGCGCCGTCTACGGCACCCCCGCCAACGCCGCCGTCAGCAGCGCACCGCTCTACGGCACGCCCAGCAACGCCCCGGTCAGCAGCGGCCCGCTCCCCGGCACGCACCCGAGCAACGCCCCGGTGAGCAGCGGCCCACTGAGCAACGCACCCGTCAGCAGCGGGCCGCTCAGCAGCGCGCCCATCAGCGGTGCGCCACGGCACGGAGCGCATTCGAGCGACGCCCCGGTCAGCGGCGGCGCCGTCTACGGCACGCCCATCAACGCCCCGGTCAGTAGCGCACCGCTCCACAGCGCCCCGCCGAGCAACGCCCCGGTCAGTAGCGCACCGCTCCACAGCGCCCCGCCGAGCAACGCCCCCATCAGTGGCGGGCCACTCAGCAACGCACCCGTCAGCGGCGTGCCGCGACACGGAGCGCACTCGACCGACACACCCGTCAGCGGCGGCGCCGTCTACGGCACACCCAGCAACGCCCCGGTCAGCAGCGCACCGCTCCACAGCGGACCCCCGGCCGACGCACCCGTCAGCAGCGGACCACTCGGCAACGCGCCCGCGGGCGGTGGATCACGCCACGGCGCCCACCCCGCCGACGCACCCGCCAGCAGCGGACCACTCGGCGACGAACTCGCGGGCGGTGGATCACGCCACGGCGCCCACCCCGCCGACGCACCCGCCAGCAGCGGACCACTCGGCAACGCGCCCGCGGGCAGTGGATCACGCCACGGCGCCCACCCCGCCGACGCACCCGCCAGCAGCGGACCACTCGGCAACGCGCCCGCGGGCAGTGGATCACGCCACGGCGCCCACCCCGCCGACGCACCCGCCAGCAGCGGACCACTCGGCAACGCGCCCGCGGGCAGTGGATCACGCCACGGCGCCCACCCCGCCGACGCACCCGCCAGCAGCGGACCACTCGGCGACGACCTTGCGGGCAGTGGGTCGCGGCACGGGGCGCTTTCCGTTGACGCGCCGGTCGGGGACGGGCCGGTCAGTGGTGGGGACGAGCTTGATGGTGTCGCGCCGGGCAGTGGGGCGGCGGGTGGGCAGGCATCAGGCGGTACCAGTGGAAATTCGTTCTTCGGGCCGACGCACGGTGAGGAAGAGGCGGCCGAGATGGCGGCGGACGCGCCGGTCAGCAGTGGACCGGTGAGCGGCGAGGCGCAGGCCAACGCCGGTGGCGGGATCAAGGTGGAGTTCGTCGAGGCGGCCGGGACGTCCATGGGGGCGTACCAGTCGGGGCGGGTCACCGGGGCCGGGGTCGACGGGTTGCAGGCGACCGGGTACCTGCCGATCGTGCGGCCCGGGGCCGAGGGGTTCCCGCCCGAGCTGGCGGCGATCGCGCCCACCTCGCCGCCGGGGCCACGCCAGGGCGAGAACGGCGAGCAGGCCGGGCCCGATCCCGAGCAGGTGCTGGCGACCTTCGTCTGGAAGTTCGACCCCGACACGCTGCGCGAGCAGATCGAGGGCGATGAGGTGACGCAGCTCACCGACATTCGCGATCAGCTCACGGCCAAGCTCAACCGGGTCGAGGACAACCCGACCAGGGCGCGGCTGCTGAGTCTGCGGGCCGTTGTCTCGCGGATTCTCGGGGATCTGCCCAAGGCGTTCGCCGACGGGAAGCTCGCGCTCGCGCACGCCGAGGCTACCGGGGAGCTGCGGCGCATCGCGATCGCGCAGGCCCGGCTCGCGCACGTGCTGCAGTGGCGGGAGGAGTTCGAGGAGGCCGACCGGCTGTTCACCCTGGCCAACTCCTCGGAGCTGCCGGACCGGCTGCGGGCCACGATGCATCAGCACGCCGGGAAGTGCTCGTACGACCAGGGCCGCTTCATGGAGGCCTGCAACCACTTCGAGCGGGCCCTCGACCTGCGCAAGGAGGAGGACCCGGAGCTCATCGCGCAGACCGAGCTGGCGCTGGACGCGGTGTTCCGGCGGGTCGCGGAGAAGGGCTGGGGGCCGTACCCGCGCAGCCGCGAGGAGATCCTGCAGATCCGCAAGGCGCCGGCGCCCGCGTTCGACGAGCAGACGCAGCGGTGGGGGTACATCGAGGCCGACGGGAACTTCGTGATCGGGCCCGGGTATCTCGACGTGCAGCCGTTCCGCGACGGGGTGGCCTGGGTGCAGCGGCAGGGGTCGCAGACCTGGGAGCTGATCGACGACAGCGGGCGGGTGCTCATCGAGCCGACCGTGGGGTACATCGGCGTCGGTAGCTTCTCCGACGGCGTGGCCTGGGTCTCGCGCGACGGGACGACCGGCTGGATCGCGATCGACAAGAACAACACGGTGCTGATCTCGACCGGCTACGACGACGTGCGGCCGTTCCGGCGCGGGGTGGCGGCGGTGCGGCGCGGGCGGTACTGGGGCGCGGTCGACTCGGTGGGCCGGGTCGTCGTGCAGTTCCAGTACGACGGGTTCGCGACCGCGCTGCTGGACGGGCGCTACATCGACGGGTTCAGCGACGAGGGGCTCGCCGTCGTCTCGCTGGACGGGCGCAAGGGCGTGGTCGACCGGTCCGGGCGGGTGCTGGTGCCGCCGATCCACCACACGATCATGATCCACCCGGTGGCGTTCCTGATCGTCGACGACTCGCAGCGGTGGGGCGCGCTCGACCGCCGCGGCCGCACGATCATCCAGAACACGTTCGCCAGCAGGACGGGCGTCACCGACGAGATCGACCGGCTTCTCGCCGACACCCGCCCCGTCATGTAGGAGAAGCCCGGGCATAGGGTCGGAACCATGGAGTTTCGACACCTCGGCCGTTCCGGGCTGCTCGTCAGCGAGATCTCATACGGCAACTGGATCACCCACGGTTCGCAGGTCGAGGCCGAGCAGGCCACCGCATGTGTGCACGCCGCCCTCGACCTCGGCATCACGACCTTCGACACCGCCGACGTCTACGCCGGCACCCGCGCCGAGGTGGTGCTGGGCGACGCGCTGAAGGGCCAGAACCGCGACGGGCTGGAGATCTTCACCAAGGTCTTCTGGCGTACCGGGCCCGGCCGCAACGACAGCGGCCTGTCGCGCAAGCACATCATGAAGTCGATCGACGGCTCGCTGCGCCGGCTCCAGACCGACCACGTGGACCTCTACCAGGCCCACCGGTACGACTACGCGACCCCGCTCGAGGAGACCATGGAGGCCTTCGCCGACGTGGTGCGCTCCGGCAAGGCGCTCTACATCGGCGTCTCGGAGTGGCGGGCCGAGCAGATCCGGGCCGCCGCCGCGCTCGCCAAGGAGCTGCGGGTCCAGCTGGTGTCGAACCAGCCGCAGTACTCCGCGCTCTACCGGGTCATCGAGACCGAGGTCGTCCCGGCGTGCGAGGAGCTCGGGCTCGGCCAGGTCGTGTTCTCGCCGCTGGCGCAGGGCGTGCTGACCGGGAAGTACCGGCCGGGTCAGCCGCCGCCGGCGGGCTCGCGGGCCACGGACGAGAAGTCCGGCGCCGCGTTCATCTCCCGGCTCATGGCCGAGGATGTGCTTTCCGCGGTACAGCAGCTGCGTCCGCTGGCCGAGCAGGCCGGACTGTCGATGGCCCAGCTCGGCGTGGCCTGGGTGCTGCAGAACCCCAACGTCTCGTCGGCGATCGTCGGCGCGACGCGGCCCGAGCAGCTCGAGGACAACGTCAAGGCGTCCGGCGTGACGCTCGACGCGGAGCTGCTCAAGCGCATCGACGAGGTGCTCGAGCCGGTCGTGCAGCGGGACCCCGCGCTCACGCAGAGCCCCGCCGGACGCCCGTAGTGCGGGGGCCGCGGCTCAGTAGTAGGAGTCGCGGTTCCAGAACCTGAACAACCGCAGGCCGTCGCCGGCCTGGCCGGTCGGGAGCCCGATCAGGCCGGCGAGCCAGTCGACGAGCTCGAAGAAGTACCCGCTGATCACCGGCGACCACAGCAGCGCGATGAGGATCAGCATGCCCCAGGGCGCCATGTGGTTGAAGCCGCGCTGCCACTGCGGGGACAGCCACGGGTAGATGAGGTTGCCGCCGTCGACGCCCGGCATCGGCACGAAGTTCAGCACGCTGGCCATGAGCTGCAGGTAGGCCAGGAACGCGAGCCCGGCGAAGAACACCGGGTGCGACCCGTCGTCCAGGCCGAACGTGAACGGCAGCACCAGCAGGATCGCCAGCACCAGATTCATCGCCGGCCCGGCGAAGCTGATCAGGCTGTCGACGAACTTGCTGCGGATCGCGCCGTGGTTGACCCACACCGCGCCGCCGGGCAGGCCGATGCCGCCGAGGATCACGAAGACCAGCGGCAGCACGATCGACAGCAGCGGGTGCGAGTACTTCAGCGGATTGAGCGTCAGATAGCCCCGGTGCGCGATGTCGTCGTCGCCGCCCTTGAACGCGACGAGCGCGTGCGAGTACTCGTGCAGGCACAGCGAGATGGTCCAGCCCGCGGCGACGAAGAGGAAGACGTTGAACTGCGCGTCGCCGAACCCGGCCCACGCCATCCAGCCGCTGACCGCCAGCAGGGCGACGAGCCCGAGGAAGATCGCGCTGGGGCGGAACGCCTCCTTCGGCAGGCGTCCGACCGAACTGCCGTAGCGCCCGTAGGACACCGTCAGCCCCCAGCCGGCAACAGGCTCATCTTGTACTCCGTGCGGTCGTCCTCGAGGAGAATCGCCGTCGCCGCGCCCTTGGCCACCAGGTCACGCCAGCTCTGCCCGAGCCACGACTCCGCGTCGGACTGGCTGGAAAACGCCTCGTTCGGGCCATCGACGGGCCTGTTCTCGGCGTCTTCGAACTGCCATGTCCACGCCATGGTCACACTCCTGTCCCAGGTAGAAGACTTCGAGCGTATCGGCCGCGTGGCCCTGAGCCGAGTCCGGCCACCGGTGTCCCTCTAAAGTACGGGGCATGCGGTTGCTGGTGCTCGGAGGAATCCGGTCCGGGAAGTCGGAAGTGGCGGAGGCGCTCGTCGCCGGGGCCGGTGCGGTGCGCTATGTCGCCACCGCACAAGAGAGCACGTCAGATGCCGGATGGGCGGCCCGGATCGCCGCGCACCGGCAGCGGCGCCCGGGGACGTGGCAGACCGAGGAGGTCGGCACCTCGCCCGGCCACCTGGCCGAGCTGCTGAACTCGGCGAAGGCCGACGAGACGATCCTGGTCGACGATCTGGGCAACTGGCTGTCCGGGGTGTACGACGCGGGCGGCGACCTGACCGACGCGCCCATCGCCGAACTGGCCGACGCGGTGCGCTCCTGCGGCGCCGGGCTCCTGGTGCTCGTGGGGCCGGAGGTCGGCCTCGGCGTGCTGCCCGCGACCGAGGCCGGGCGGGCCTTCGCCGACGCCAGCGGCCTGCTCAACCAGCGCGTGGCGGCCGCCTGCGACGGCGTCGCGCTGGTCGTGGCGGGCGAGGTGTCCTGGCTGCGCGGCGGCGACCTGGTCCAGCAGGCCGGCGTGCGCGAGGCCGCGGCCCCGCCCCGCAGCGAGCCGGCGACCGCGCCCGCCGAGCCGTTCGTCTTCGAGGCGGCCGGCGCCGGATCGGTCCTGTCGACGGCCGACGGCGGCGACACGCTCTCGTTCTCCCCCGGCATGGAACTTCCGCTGCCCGACGAGTCCGCCGCCCACGAGGCGGCCGAGCGGCTGCTCACGCTCCGGCTCAACGGCGCCGGCCTGGGCGCCCTGGTGCCCGTCGTGCGCTTCGCCGGCGGCGTGCAGGGCCGGCCCGACCCCCGGCCGTTCCAGAAGCCGCGGGCGCTGGTGCTGCGCGGGGACCGTACCGGTGGATTCAGTGCGGGCGACTCCGCCGAGGCCGCCGACCGCCGCCTCGACGAGGTCGTGGAGGGCACCGCCACCCTCGCCATGCTGGCCGCGACCGCCGGGGCGAGCGTCCAGGCCATCGACTGCCCGTCGGCCGGCCCGGCCGAGCTGCACGACGCGCTCGACGACACCGCCGTCGACGCGGCCCTGACGCTGGGCTGGCGGCTCGCCGACGCGGCCGCCAACGAGGGCGTCGACCTGCTGGTGCTGGCCTCGTGCGGGACCGGTTCGGACGCCGCCGCGGCCGCGGTCGTGGCCGTGCTCACCGGGGCCGAGCCGGCCGCCCTGCTGGGCCGGGTCGTGGACTCCACCGGGTTCGTCGACGACGCCGCCTGGATCCGCAAGATCGGCGCGGTCCGCGACGCCCGGCACCGCATCCGCAACCGCAGCCGCGAGCCGCACGTGATGCTCTCGATGCTCGGCGGCGGCGACATCGCGGTCGCCACCGGCATCGTGCTCGGCGCCGCCTCCCGCCGCCTGCCGCTGGTCATCGACGGCCCGGTCGGCATCGCGGCCGGGCTGGTGGCCCGCGACTACGGCGCGCAGACCCGCCACTGGCTGCTGATGCCCGACCACGGCGACAACCCGACCGTGAAGCTCGCCGCCGACGTGCTCGGCGCGGCCCCGTTCCTGTCGCTGCGCCTGGCCCTCGGCGAGGGCGCGACCGCGCTGGCCGCGCTGCCGATGGTGAACACCGCGCTGACCATCGCCGCCGCCACGCCGCTGCGCACCCCGGCCGACGCCGAGGCCGAGGCGGACGGGCTCAGCGAGCAGGAGCGGATCGAGGCCGAGATCCAGCGGGTGGTGGCGGACTCGCCGACGGCCGAGATGCCGTACGTGAAGCCGTCGTGGGAGGACTGAGGCTCGCCCTGAGCCTGTTCACGGTCGCCCCGGTCCGAGCTGATCGCGTCGACCGGCCGACCGTCCGGGTGGCCATGGTCCTGGCGCCCCTGGCCGGCGCGCTGCTGGGCCTGGTGCTGGCCGCGCTCGCGGGCGGGCTGGTGCGGCTGGGGGCGTCCTCGCTGCTCGGCGGGGCGGTGCTGGTCGCCCTCGCGCTGCTGCTCACCCGCGGCCTGCACATCGACGGGCTGGCCGACACGGCGGACGGGCTGGGCTCCTACGCCGGACCGGACAAAGCCCTCGAAATCATGAAAAAGTCCGACATCGGGCCGTTCGGAGTTGCAACCATCGCAGCGGTACTGCTTGTCGACGCCGCCGCCGCCACATCGCTCGTCGCCACCTGGTGGTCCGTCGTGCTCGCCTTCGCCGCAGGCCGCCTGGGAGCGACGGTGGCCTGCCGGCGCGGGCTGCCGGCCGCCCGGCCGGAGGGGCTCGGGGCGATGGTGGCCGAAACGGTACCGCTGTGGCTCCTGGGGCTGGTGACGCTGATCACGGCCGGCCTGGGCGCGCTCGTGGACCCGGTGCGGGGTCCGATCGCGGTCCTGGCGGCGGTGGCCCTGTCCTGGGCCCTGACCGCACACGCGCGGCGGCGGCTCGGCGGCATCACCGGGGACGTGATCGGGGCGGCCATCGAACTGGCGACGGCCGCCGCGCTCATCGTGCTCGCTATCTGACGGAGGACTTCACGAACGGCGGCTTGACCACCCGCACCGCGGAGCGGCGGCCGCGCACGTCGAGCGCCACCTCGTCGCCCTCGGCCACGCCGGCCGCGGTGTCGATGAGGGCCAGGCCGATGCCGACCTTGCGGGTGGGCGAGAACGTGCCGCTCGTCACCTCGCCGATCTGGTGGCCCTCGGCGTTCAGGACGCTCATGTGGGCCCGCGGGATGCCCCGGTCGAGCGCCTCCAGGCCCCACAGCAGCCGCCGCGGCCCGGCCTCCTTCTCGGCCAGCAGCACGTCGCGGCCCCAGAACGCCGGCTTCTTCCAGCCCACGGCCCAGCCCGAGCGGGCCTGCACCGGGGTGATCTCCAGCGAGAGGTCCTGGCCGTGCAGCGGGTACCCCATCTCGGTCCGCAGCGTGTCGCGGGCCGCGAGGCCGCACGGGCGGGCGCCGGCCTCGACGATCGCGTCCCACAGCGTGTGCGCGTCGTGCGAGGGGACGACCAGCTCGTACCCGTGCTCGCCGGTGTAGCCGGTCCGGCAGACCACCACGTCCGTGCCCTGGTACGACGAGACCGTGAAGCTCATGTACTCGTGGTCGGTCGGCAGCCCGAGCCCGTCCAGCAGCTCGGCCGAGCGCGGGCCCTGCACGGCCAGCACCGCGAAGAGCTCGTGCTGCTCGACCACGCTGATGCCGTTGGGCGCGGCGGCGGTGAGCCGGCGGACCACCTCGGCCGTGTTGGCCGCGTTGGGGATCAGGAACACGTCGTCGTCGCCGAACCGGTACGCGATGAGGTCGTCCACCACGCCGCCGGTCTCGTCGTCCAGGCAGAGGGTGTACTGCGCCTGGCCCGCGCTGATGCGATCGAGGTCGTTGCTGAGGCAGGTGTTGACGAACGCGGCCGCGCCGCGGCCCCGCACCCGGGCCTTGCCCAGGTGGGACACGTCGAACACGCCCACGTCCTCGCGCACGGCCGTGTGCTCCTTCAACACGCCGCCACCGGCGTATTCGAGGGGCATCTCCCAGCCGCCGAACGCCGCGAACTTGGCACCCAGCGCCACATGGCGGTGATACAGCGCGGGATGCCGCAAGGGTTGGGTCATGCCCGCAACCTATCGCGTTGGTTATCGTGTCCTGCACCCGATTGGGCGGCATGCTGAAGCTGTGGCAACCCCACAGTGAACGCCGCCGGCCGAAGCGCAGCGAACCATCAGTGATGTGGAGCACCAGTGACCTCCCTGACCTTGGTCGACACCGACCCAGCCAGCCTCGCCGTCGACGCGGTCGTCATCGGCCTGTACGCAGATGCGGGTGGCGACGCGAAACTGCTGCTCGCGCCCGGTTCCGAGAGCATCGCCGCGGCGTTCGGCGACCGGCCCGGGGGCGGGCTCGCCGAGACCCTCCGGGTGCTCGGGGCGACCGGCGCGCTCGGTGAGGTGACCAAGCTCGCCGCGTTCGGCGCGGTCAAGGCCCCCCTCGTGGTCGCGGTCGGCCTGGGCGCGGACACCGGCGCGGCGCCGGCGGCCGAGTCGCTGCGCCGCGCGGCCGGGTCGGCGGCCCGGGCCCTGGCCGGTTCGGCGTCGGCCGCCCTCGTGCTGCCCCTGGCCGGCGACGAGAGCGCGGAGGCGCAGAGCGCCGGGCTGCGGGCCGTGGCCGAGGGCGCGGTGCTCGGCGCGTACCGGTTCGCCGGCTACAAGTCCAAGCCGGTCGCCGGCCGCCGGGACCCGCTGCGCAAGGTGCTCGTGCACGTGCCGGACGCGGGCAGCAAGGGCGCCAAGGCCGCGCTCAAGCGCTCCACGGTGCTCGGCGCGGCGGTCACCCGCACCCGCGACTGGATCAACACGGCGCCCAACGAGCTGCGGCCGCCCGCCTTCGCCGAGCAGGTCGCGGCGGCGGCCCGCGAGGTCGCTCTCGATGTTTCGGTACTGGATGAGAAGGCGCTGGCCCGCCAGGGCTACGGCGGCATCCTGGCCGTCGGGCTGGGCTCGGCCGCGGCCCCGCGCATGGTCCGGCTGGCCTACGAGCCGGCCGGCGCCACCCGCCGGATCGCCCTGGTCGGCAAGGGCATCACGTTCGACACCGGCGGCGTGTCGATCAAGCCGACGGCCGGCATGTGGGAGATGAAGTCCGACATGTCCGGCGCGGCCGCGGTGGTCGCCACCATGCTCGTGATCGCGCAGCTCAAGCCCAAGGTGGCGGTCGTGGCGTACGCGCCGATGGCCGAGAACATGGTCTCCGGCAGCGCGTACCGGCCGGGCGACGTGGTGAAGATGTACAGCGGCGCCCAGGTCGAGGTGCTCAACACCGACGCCGAGGGCCGCATGATCCTCGGCGACGCGATCGCCCGGGCCTGCGAGGACGAGCCCGACTACCTGTTCGAGGTCTCGACGCTGACCGGCGGCCAGGTGATCGCGCTGGGCAAGCGGATCGCCGGGGTCATGGGCACGCCGGAGCTGTGCGAGCGGGTCCGCGACGCGGGCGAGCGGGCCGGGGAGCCGGCGTGGCCGATGCCGCTGCCGGAGGACGTGCGCAAGGGCATGGACTCCGACGTGGCGGACATCTCACAGGTCAACGCGGGGATGGACCGGGCCGGGCACATGCTGCAGGGCGGCGTGTTCCTGTCGGAGTTCGTGGCCGAGGGCGTGCAGTGGGCCCACATCGACATCGCGGGCCCCAGCTACCACACGGGCGAGCCGTTCGGCTACTGGACCAAGGGCGGCACCGGCGTGCCCGTGCGCACCCTCGTCGAGCTGGTCGAAGAGATCGCCGCCGAATAGTCAGGCCTTTTTGTTCTTCGCGTTGTAGTCGCGCCAGCGCTGCGGATATCCCACCAGCGCGATGTCGTAGACGGGCATGCTCAGGCGGTGCGCGAACTGGCGCGCCGCCTGAGGGCTCTCCATCCGCCGCCGGGTCCACTCGCCGTCGTGGGCGATGAGCAGCAGTGTCGTCTCCGTCACGGTCGTGCGCGGCTCGATGAAGCCCTCGACGCCCCGCCGCGAGCGGACGAACTCCTCGAGGTAGGCCAGGTCCTCCCGGCTGGCGGCGCGCCCTCCCGCAGGCTTTCGTCGGCGGAACCAAGCCACGACCGCTCCTCCTCATCGTCGAGTCCGTGCACAGCTCGTGCACAGGGTACGACGTCAGCGCCGGTTGCCGGGACCCCGCAAAGGCGCCCTACCGTCGCAGGCCAGGCTCGCTAGTGACAAGATGGCCCTGGATCGTCATGCGAAGGGCGACCCCCCATTCGCGCCGTCACGAGCCGGGAGGCTTGTGCATCACCTGGGAGAATTCGTGAGCGACCCACACGCCAACTCCTTCGACGTCCTTGTCCTGGGCGGCGGCAGCGGCGGTTACGCCACCGCGTTCCGCGCCACGCAGCTCGGCCTGTCCGTCGCGCTGGTCGAGAAGGACAAGCTCGGCGGCACCTGCCTGCACCGCGGCTGCATCCCGACCAAGGCGCTGCTGCACGCCGGCGAGGTCGCCGACGCGGCCCGCGAGGCCGATCAGTTCGGCATCCAGGCCGTGTTCAACGGCGTCGACATGAAGGCCGTCAACGCCTACAAGGACGGCGTGGTCACCAAGCTGTACAAGGGCCTGCAGGGCCTGGCCAAGGCGCGCAAGGTGACGCTGATCGAGGGCGAGGGGCGCCTCGTCGGGCCGGACGCCGTCGAGGTCGGCGGCACGCGGTACACCGCGAAGAACATCGTGCTGGCCACCGGCTCCTACTCCAAGACCCTGCCCGGCCTGGTCGTCGACGGCGAGCGGGTCATCACCAGCGAGCACGCGCTGAGCCTGGACCACGTGCCGGCCTCCGCGATCATCCTGGGCGGCGGCGTCATCGGCTGCGAGTTCGCGAGCGCCTGGAAGTCCTTCGGCGTCGACGTGACCATCGTCGAGGCGCTGCCCCGGCTGCTCGCGGTCGAGGACGAGGCCAGCTCGAAGGCGCTGGAGCGGGCGTTCCGCAAGCGCGGCATCGCGTTCAAGGTCGGCAAGCCCTTCGAGGGCGTCGAGCGCACCGACACCGGCGTCAAGGTGACGATCCAGGGCGGCACCACGATCGAGGCCGAGCTGCTGCTCGTGGCCGTCGGCCGCGGCCCGACCACCGCCAACCTCGGCTACGAGGAGCACGGCGTGAAGATGGAGCGCGGGTTCGTCATCACCGACGAGCGGCTGCGCACCTCCGTGCCGGGCATCTACGCGGTCGGCGACATCGTGCCGGGCGTCCAGCTGGCCCACCGCGGCTTCCAGCAGGGCATCTTCGTGGCCGAGGAGATCGCCGGCCAGCACCCGCAGGTCTTCGACGAGTCGGGCATCCCGCGGGTCACCTACTCCGAGCCGGAGGTCGCCTCGGTCGGGCTCAACGAGTCCAAGGCCCGCGAGCTGCACGGCGACGACAAGATCGAGACGGTGCAGTACGACCTGACGGGCAACGGCAAGAGCCAGATCCTGCGGACCGCGGGCTTCGTGAAGCTCGTCCGCGTCAAGGACGGCCCGGTCGTCGGGGTCCACATGGTGGGCGCCCGGGTGAGCGAGCTCATCGGCGAGGCCCAGCTGATCTACAACTGGGAGGCGTTCCCCGGGGACGTCGCCCCGCTCGTGCACATGCACCCCACGCAGAACGAGGCTCTCGGCGAGGCGCACCTGGCGCTGGCCGGCAAGCCGCTGCACGTCCACTAGGCATCCGACCGCAGCCAAGCACAGTACGAGGAGTCGTTTTACATGCCGGTATCGGTCACCATGCCCCGGTTGGGCGAGAGCGTCACCGAGGGCACCGTCACCCGCTGGTTGAAGCAGGAAGGCGACCAGGTCGAGGCCGACGAGCCGCTGCTCGAGGTCTCCACCGACAAGGTCGACACCGAGATCCCCTCCCCTGCGTCCGGGGTGCTGACCCGGATCGTCGTGCAGGAGGACGAGACCGCGGAGGTCGGCGCCGAGCTCGCCGTCATCGGCGGGGACGCCGCCGAGGGCGGCTCGGCCCCCGCGGAGGAGCCCGCCGAGGAGCCCTCCGAAGAGCAGGAAGAGCCCGCCGCGGAGGAAGAGCCCGCCGCGGAGGAGCCCGCTGAGGAAGAGGAGCCGGCCCCGGCCGCAGCCTCGTCCGGCGGTGGCGAGGGCACGTCGGTGACGATGCCCGCGCTCGGCGAGAGCGTCACCGAGGGCACCGTCACCCGCTGGCTCAAGCAGGTCGGCGACAGCGTCGAGGCCGACGAGCCGCTGCTCGAGGTCTCCACCGACAAGGTCGACACCGAGATCCCGTCGCCGGTCGCCGGCACCCTGCTGGAGATCAAGGTCCCCGAGGACGAGACCGTCGAGGTCGGCGCCGAGCTGGCCGTGATCGGGGCCGCGGGCGCCGCCCCGGCCGCCGCGAAGGCCGAGCCCAAGGCGCAGCCGAAGGCCGAGCCGAAGGCCGAGCCCAAGCCGGAGCCGAAGGCGGAGCAGCCCAAGCCGCAGCCCAAGGCCGAGGCCCCGAAGCCGGCGGCCAAGCCCGCCGCGCCCGAGCCGCAGCCCGCCGCGGCCGCCCCGGTCCAGGCCGGCCCGGCCACCAACGTGACCGCCGCCGGCGCCACGCCGGCCAACGGCAAGGTCGAGGGCGACGAGGCCGGGTACGTCACGCCGCTGGTCCGCAAGCTCGCCGCCGAGCACGGGGTGAACCTCGCCCAGCTCTCCGGCACCGGCGTGGGCGGGCGCATCCGCAAGCAGGACGTGCTCGACGCGGCCGCCAAGGCGAAGGAGGCCGCGGCCAAGCCCGCGCCCGCCGCCGCTGCGGCCGCCGCCCCCGCCGGTGGTGGCAGCACCGCCGCGGCCCCGAAGGCGGCCCCGAGCCCGCTGCGCGGCCAGACCCAGAAGCTCAGCCGGATGCGGGCGCTCATCGCCCGGCGGATGGTGGAGTCGCTGCAGGTCTCGGCCCAGCTCACCACGGTCGTCGAGGTCGACGTGACCAAGGTGGCCAAGCTGCGGGACAAGGCCAAGGCGCAGTTCCAGGCCACGCACGGCGTGAAGCTGTCGTTCCTGCCGTTCTTCGCGCTGGCCGCGGTCGAGGCGCTGCGGGTGCACCCTGCGGTCAACTCCTCGATCGACCTGGAGGCGGGCACCGTCACGTACCACGACGCCGAGCACCTGGGCATGGCCGTGGACAGCGACAAGGGCCTGATCGTCCCGGTCATCAAGAACGCCGGCGACCTCAACCTGGCCGGCCTGGCCAAGCGGATCGCCGACGTGGCCGACCGGACCCGCAACAACAAGCTGAGCCCGGACGACATCGCGGGCGGCACGTTCACGCTGACCAACACCGGCAGCCGGGGCGCGCTGTTCGACACGCCGATCATCAACCAGCCGCAGGTGGCGATCCTGGGCACCGGCGCGGTCGTCAAGCGCGCCGTCGTGGTCAGCGACCCGGAGCTGGGCGAGATCATCGCGCCGCGCTCGATGGTCTACCTGGCCCTGTCCTACGACCACCGGATCGTCGACGGCGCCGACGCCGCCCGCTTCCTGACCACGGTCAAGGAGCGGCTGGAGGCCGGGCACTTCGAGGCCGATCTCGGCCTGTAGCGAGCAAGTTGCAGGGTGCTCGGTCCGCCGGGCGCCCTGGTCACACCGCACGTCGCAGGGGCGCCCCGGTCCGCCGGGTGCGCCCCTTGATGTTCTCCGGGGCCGGATCCGGGCAAGATGACTGCATGCAGATCCTGATCGCGGGGGCGTCCGGGTTTCTCGGGCAGCGGCTCATCCCCCACCTGCGCGCGGCCGGACACCAGGTCACGCCGCTCGTCCGGCGGCCACCCCGCCCGGGTGAGGTGCGCTGGGACCCGACCGCCGGGGTGCTCGACGCGACCGTCGTGGCCGCCGCCGACGCGGTGATCAACCTGGCCGGCGCGGGCGTGGGCGAGAAGCGGTGGACCGCGCAGTACAAGAAGGTGCTCGTCGACAGCCGCGTGGACACGACGCGCACGCTGGCCATGGCGATCGCCGCGGCCCAGACCAAGCCACGGGTGCTGCTCAACGCCTCCGCCGTGGGCTTCTACGGCGACACGGGCGAGCGGGAGGTCGACGAGACCTCCCCGGCCGGCGAGGGCTTCCTGGCCGACCTGTGCAAGGTGTGGGAGGCGGCGACCCATCCGGCCGAGGACGCCGGCACGCGGGTCGCCCTGCTGCGCACCGGGTTCCCGCTGGACCCGGCGGGCGGCCTGCTCAAGCCGATCGCGATGCAGTTCCGGCTGTTCGCGGGCGGGCGGATGGGCAGCGGGCGGCAGTACCTCCCGTGGATCTCGGTCCCGGACTGGCTGCGGGCGGTCGAGTTCGTGCTCGAGCGCGAGCTGCCCGGGCCGGTCAACCTCACCGGGCCGGACCCGGTGACCAACGCCGAGTTCTCCGCCGCCCTGGGCCGGGTCATGCACCGGCCCAACCTGTTCCCGGTGCCGGGCTTCGCGCTGCGGGCCGCGGTCGGCGAGTTCGGCGGCGAGGCCCTGGCCAGCCAGCGGGTGCTGCCCGCGGTGCTGGTGCGCGAGGGCTTCCCCTTCGCGCACCGCACCGTCGAGGACGCGCTTCAGCAGGCCGTGTCGTCGATCACGTAGTAGTTGGTGCCGGTCTGGCGCAGGCCGTGGGTGGTGAACACGTTGTAGAGGCCCATGTTCTGGTTGGAGCCGTTGGCGTACGTGTACCCGCCGGTCTGGTGCGCGCGCCCGGCCACCACGTGCGCGTAGTTCGAGGCGCGTACGCACGGCCCGGAGCCCTGGGTCGGCGTGGGGCTGGCGGTCGGGCTCTTCGTCGGGGTCGGGCTCGACGTCGGACCGCCGGTCGTCGGGCCGGTGGTCGGGCCGCCGGTCGACAGGCCCCAGTCGAGGGCCTGGTAGTACGAGGAGCAGATGGTGTCCTTGTAGTACGTGCCGGCGGTGCCGCACTGCTCGGTCGCCGACCCGGGGTCGACGGGGGTGGCGTGGGTCATGCCCTGCACGAGGTACACCTTGACCTTGTCTCCGTAGTTGGAGAGCGACGTCCCGCCGGGCAGCGAGGCGGTCGCGGTCGGGGTCTGGCTCACGCCGAGGACGTTGGTCCACTGGTCGCGCAGCTCGGTCGCGTTCGCCGGGGCGACCGTGGTGTCCGAGGTGCCGTGCCAGATCGCGACCCGGGGCCGGGCGCCGGAGTAGCCGGAGTACGCGCCGCGGACCAGGTCGCCCCAGGCCGCCGGGGTCTTGTCGACGCCGGGGTTCATGCAGCTGTAGGCGTTGACCATGGAGGTCGCGCACCGGTACGGCAGGCCGGCCATGATCGCACCGCCGGCGAACACGTCGGGGTAGGTGGCGAGCATCACGGCGGTCATCGCGCCGCCGGCGGAGAGGCCCGTGACGTACACGCGGGCCGGGTTGCTGCCGTAGTTGGCCACCGCGTAGTCGACCATCTGCTTGATCGACAGCGGCTCGCCGGAGCCGCGGGCGGTGTCGCCGGTCTCGAACCAGTTGAAGCAGCTCGTGCTGTTGTTGGCGGACTTCTGCTCGGGCAGGACCAGCGCGAACTTCCACAGGTCGGCGTACTTGCGCCAGCCCGAGTTGGTGAAGTAGTCCGTGGCGTTCTGGGTGCACCCGTGCATGGCCACGACGACCGGCGCGCCGGAGGGCAGGCCGTCGGGGCGGTAGGAGTACATCGTGAGGTTGCCGGGGTTGGAGCCGAAGCTGCCCACGGTCGTCAGCGTGGCCGCGTAGGCCGGCGTGGAGACGGTGGTCAGGGCTACGGCGGCGAAGAGCGCGGCGATCCCGGGCAGGATCCAGCGCAGTGATCGGGGCATGGCGGCGCCCTTTCTCCTGTGGGGAGCCCCACGCTAGGTGTGAGGTTCGACGCACCACTATGTCCGGATCCCACACAATTCCGGCCGGCGTTGTGCCGGGCGTAGTCTGGGCCCGTGACCAGCGTGGTGGGAATGCGGATCGTCCGGGCCGGGCTCGTGGACTACGAGGCGGCCCTCGCCGAGCAGCGGCGGGTGCACGCGGAGGTCGCCGACGGCGCCGCGCAGGACACGGTCCTGCTGCTGGAGCACCCGAGCGTCTACACCGCCGGCAAGCGGACCGAGCCGGCCGACCGGCCCTTCGACGGTACGCCCGTGATCGACGTCGACCGGGGCGGCAAGATCACCTGGCACGGGCCGGGGCAGCTGGTGGGCTACCCGATCATCAGGCTGGCGGACCCGGTGGACGTCGTGGCGTACGTGCGGCGCATGGAGCAGCTGCTCATGGACGTCTGCGCGGAGTTCGGGGTGACCACGATCCGGGTCGAGGGGCGCAGCGGCGTCTGGGTCCCGGCCGACGATCGCGGGCCCGAGCGCAAGGTCGCGGCCATCGGGATCCGGGTCGCCCGCGGGGTCACCCTGCACGGGTTCGCGCTGAACGCGGACTGCGACCTCTCGCGGTACGACATCTTCGTGCCCTGTGGCATTCGCGACGCGGGAGTCACCTCGCTGTCGTGGGAGCTGGGCCGGGACGTGACCGTGGACGAGGTCCTGCCGGTCGTGGAGCGGCACCTCACGACGCTGTACTGATCCGGCGGCCCGCTCAGGATCTTGCGCTGATCCGGTACGCCACGACGGGGATGAGCTCGGGGTCCACGTCGTCCAGGCGGTCGTGGTTGTCGCAGGCGAAGCCGAAGAGGCCCTGCATCGACGCGCAGCCGAGCTCGTCCGGGTCGGTGTCCGCCCGCTCGAAGCCCAGCGGCTCCCCCTCGTCCTCCATGACGCCCGGGTCCGCGCACACGCTCAGCGCGCGGACGCGTTCGCCGTCGCGCCAGACGCCGTAGCTGGTCCAGCCGGCGTCGCTGTGGGCGGCGTGCAGGTACACGTGGCGGCGCCCGGACGCGGCGAGCACGGACCGGTCGAGGTCCGACGGGCGGCGCGGGGTGAGGCCCCAGCTGCAGACCAGGTCCAGGCCCGGGAAGCAGCCGACGTACACCACGTCGGCCGGCGGGTTCAGCGCGTCGACCAGCAGCTCGTCGCCGATCTCCTCGGCGTGGGCGCCCGGGAACAGCCGCTCGACGAGCGCGCGGGTGGCCGGTTTGTCGAGCACCGGGTACGAGCGCAGGACGTCGATCGGATTGCCGTCGGAGAAGGCCACCAGCGTGTCGTTGAGCACCACGCATGGCTCATTGCCGGGTCCGATGATCGGGAAACCTCTTCGAAGTGACGTCAATCGCGTTCCCGGTTCTTGAGCAGTCGCCGGGCGTAGTCTTCGAAACGTGACCGCCGTTGTTCCCGAAGGCCGTCGTCTGCTGCGCATCGAAGCGCGTAACGCGGAGACGCCGATTGAGCGCAAACCGTCGTGGATCAAGGTCTCGGCCAAGATGGGTCCCGAGTACACGCATCTGCGCGGGCTCGTGCAGCGCGAGGGCCTCCACACCGTCTGCCAGGAAGCCGGCTGTCCCAACATCTACGAGTGCTGGGAAGACCGCGAGGCGACCTTCCTCATCGGCGGCGACCAGTGCACCCGCCGCTGCGACTTCTGCCAGATCGACACGGGTAAGCCGGCCGAGTTCGACGCCGACGAGCCGCGCCGGGTGGCCGAGTCGACGGCGACGATGGGGCTCAAGTACGCGACCGTGACCGGTGTGGCCCGCGACGACCTGCCCGACGGCGGGGCCTGGCTCTACGCCGAGACGGTCCGCCAGATCCACGCCCTGGTCGAGGGGTGCGGCGTCGAGCTGCTCATCCCCGACTTCAACGGCGACGACGAGCAGCTGGGCGAGGTCTTCGCGGCCCGCCCCGAGGTGCTCGCGCACAACGTCGAGACCGTGCCGCGGATCTTCAAGCGGATCCGCCCGGCGTTCCGCTACGACCGCTCGCTCGGGGTCATCACCAAGGCCCGCGCGGCCGGCCTGGTGACCAAGTCGAACCTGATCCTCGGCATGGGCGAGGAGCGCTCGGAGGTCACGCAGGCACTCCGCGACCTGCACGAGGCCGGGTGCGAGCTGGTGACGATCACGCAGTACCTGCGGCCGACGCCCCGCCACCACCCCGTCGAGCGGTGGGTGAAGCCGGAGGAGTTCGTGGAGCTGCGCGAGGAGGCCGAGCAGATCGGCTTCTCCGGAGTGCTCTCCGGGCCGCTGGTGCGTTCGTCGTACCGGGCCGGGCGGCTGTACCGCCAGGCGCTGGACACCCGGGCGCTGCGCTCCTGACGTCATCCCGCCGGGGGCTGGACAACCTGGGCTCCCGGCCTGTGCCGCCATCCCTCTAGACTCGGGGGTATGGCAAAGGCCCAGGAGCCGGAGAAGGTCTCCTTCTTCACTCGGCTCAAGCAGATCGGCATGGTGTTCTCGTTCACCGCGAAGCGCGACAAGCTGTTCGTGCCCCTCGTGGTGGCCGTTGTCCTCGTGCCGCTGATCGCGGTCGGCGTCGCCATCGCGCTGGGTGTGTCCTGGATCTGGGCCCCGCTCGGCGTCCTGCTGGCGCTGCTCGGCACCGTCATCGTGCTCAACCTGCGCTCGCAGAAGGCGATGATGAAGGAGGCCGAGGGGCAGCCCGGGGCCGCCGCCTCGATCATCGAGAACATGCGCGGCGACTGGCGGGTCTCCCCCGCGATCGCGTCCACCACGCAGTTCGACATGGTGCACCTGGTCATCGGCCGCCCCGGCGTGATCCTGCTCGGCGAGGGCAACACCTCCCGGGTGAAGGGCCTCATCGCCCAGGAGCGGCGCCGGCTGGTCAAGGTGATCGGCAACGCGGAGCTGCGCGACTACATCGTCGGCAACGAGGAGGGGCAGATCCCCCTCCCGAAGATCCGCAACCTGCTGATCCGGCTGCCGCGCACCATCACCGCGAAGGACGTCAACTCGCTCGACAAGCGGCTCAAGGCGCTCTCCGCCCGGCCGCAGATGCCGCGGGGCGCCCTGCCCAAGAACATGAAGCCCCCGAAGGGCCAGTTCAAGGCCATGCGCGGGCGCTGAGTCCGGCTGTTCCTACGCGGTCTGCACGATGGAGCCACTGGCTCTGTCATGCAGGCCGCGTTGTTGTTGGTCCATGATCAAGCAGGTGATCAAAGGGAGCATCACGATCGCCCGGAGCAGCGCTCGCGGTACACCCAAGGGCCCTCCTGTGTTCATGGACACACAGCGGATGCGGAAGAGCCGCATGCCGAGGGTCTGGCCGAAGAAGCCGAGGAACAGGCCGTACACGACGACGAAAATGCCGGGGGCGAGCCACGGCTCATCGGTCGGCGTCGCGAAGGCACCTGCGATGAGCAGGCAAGATATCCAGTCGACGAGCAGCGCGCCGAAGCGGCGGGCGAGCGACGCCGGCGCGGTTTCCACGGTCTCCACGACGGGTCAGACTATCGAACGACGCGGGGCCGCCGATCGGCTGAGCCACGGGCCGCGAAACACAGCGGAAACAATTGAGACATGCCAGGGCAATCGCGCAGTTCTACGGTCGCGACCAACCAGCCACCTTCACACTGAAGTGATCACCAGACTGGTCATGCCTGCGACCTGGAGGACGAGTGTTCGCCAATTCTGAAGAGCTGTTGCGATACGTGAAGGATGAGGGCGTCCGCTTCGTCGACGTTCGCTTCTGCGACCTGCCGGGCGTGATGCAGCACTTCAACGTCCCGGTCGAGTCGTTCGACGATGCGGTCTTCAGCGACGGTCTGGCCTTCGACGGCTCGTCCATCCGTGGGTTCCAGGCGATCCACGAGTCGGACATGCTGCTCCTGCCGGACCCGACCTCGGCGTTCATCGACCCCTTCCGGGTCGAGAAGACCCTCGCCCTCAACTTCTTCATCCACGACCCGTTCACCCGCGAGGCCTACTCGCGTGACCCGCGCAACGTGGCGAAGAAGGCCGAGGCGTACCTCAAGTCGAGCGGCATCGCCGACACGGCGTACTTCGGCCCCGAGGCGGAGTTCTACATCTTCGACTCGATCCGCCACGAGACGTCGGCGAACCAGGCCTTCTACTACATCGACTCGATCGAGGGCTGGTGGAACTCCGGCAAGGAGGAGCCGGGCGGCAACCGCGGCTACAAGACCGCGTACAAGGGCGGGTACTTCCCCGTGCCGCCGGTCGACCACTACGCCGACCTGCGTGACCAGATCGTGCAGCGCCTCATCAGCGCCGGCTTCGTCGTCGAGCGCTCCCACCACGAGGTCGGCACCGCCGGTCAGGCCGAGATCAACTACAAGTTCTCCACGCTGCTGCACGCGGGCGACCAGCTGCAGCTGTTCAAGTACATCGTGAAGAACACCGCCTGGGCCGCCGGCAAGACCGCGACCTTCATGCCGAAGCCGCTCTTCGGCGACAACGGCTCGGGCATGCACACGCACCAGTCGCTCTGGCTGGGCGGCGAGCCGCTGTTCTACGACGAGGCCGGCTACGGCGGCCTGTCGGACACCGCGCGCTGGTACATCGGCGGCCTCCTGCACCACGCCCCGTCGCTGCTGGCCTTCACGAACCCGACGGTCAACTCGTACCGCCGCCTGGTCCCCGGCTACGAGGCCCCGGTCAACCTGGTCTACTCCCAGCGCAACCGCTCGGCCTGCACCCGCATCCCGGTGACCGGCACCAACGCCAAGGCCAAGCGCGTCGAGTTCCGCGTGCCCGACCCGTCGGCCAACGTGTACCTCGCCTTCTCGGCGATGCTCATGGCCGGCCTGGACGGCATCAAGAACAAGATCGAGCCGCCGGCGCCGATCGACAAGGACCTGTACGACCTCCCGCCGGAGGAGGTCGCCAACGTCAAGCAGGTCCCCGGCTCGCTGGACGAGGTCCTCACCACCCTGGAGGGCGACCACGGCTTCCTGCTGGAGGGCGGCGTCTTCACCCAGGACCTGGTGGACACCTGGATCTCCTACAAGCGCGCCAACGAGGTCGACCCGGTCCGCCTGCGGCCGACCCCGCACGAGTTCGCGATGTACTACGACGTGTGATCGTCAGCTCCACCGCGAGCGGCCCGTCCCTGTCTCAGGGGCGGGCCGTTCCGCGTTTCCGGCTCAGACTTTGATCCACATCCCGCAGCGGTGCGTCTCGAAGTCCTGGCCGGCCTTGATGGTGACCCGCAGGTTGCCGCCGCCGAGGTGGTTGTCGACGATGTCGCGCCCGTTGGTGCCGCTCTTCAGGATCGCCCAGTAGCAGTTCGATCCGGCCCCGGTCACCTTGTAGGTTCCAGCCGGGACGTCCTCGCCCACGGTCCAGGTGCCGTCCTCAATGGTGGCCGCCGGTGGGGGCGCGGCCGCGGTGGTCGGCGGGGCCGGGGGTGAGGTCGTGGCCGCCGCCGTCGTGGGGGCGGCGACGGTGACCGTGACCGTCACGTACACCGGGCTGACGCCGGGCGTGGCGGCCGCGAGCGCCGGATCGGCCGACCCGCCGTCGAGCGCCACGGTCGCGCCCGCGCCGATGGCCAGTCCGGCGACCAGGCCGACCACGGCGAAGGCGAGCGGCCTGGCGCCGCGCTTCGGCGGCTCGGGCACGATCACCGGGGGCGTCGCTTCGAGGCGCGGCGTGGGCCCGGGAACGTACGGTATCGGCGGCGGGGTGGCATCCGGCTCGGTCATGGTCGAGAGTGTGGCCCTGACGCAGCCGGACTGCCTCGGCCGATCATGCAGCGGGCGCCCTCAAGCGCATGGGAACCGCATCGCCCTCCAGGGTCAGGCCTCGTCGAAGATGCGTTCCACGGCGGCTCGGGCTCGGCGGGCCACGCGGAGGTACTCGTCCAGGAACTCCTGCGGCTCCGTGCCCGGGTCGAGGGCGGAAGCAGCCGCGGCCAGGTCGGGGCCCTGGCGGGGCAGCTGGTCGGTCGCGCGGCCGCGGACCAGGGTCAGCAGGTTGCGGACTCGCGTCGCCTGGCGCCAGGCCGTTTCCAGTTCCGCGGCGTCCGGGGCGCTCACCAAGCCCGCCGACGTCGCCGCGTGCAGGGCCTGGAGCGTCCGGGGGGTGCGCAAGGACGGTACCGAATGGCCGTGTTGCAACTGGAGGAGCTGGACGGTCCACTCGACGTCGGCGAGTCCGCCCCGGCCCAGTTTGGTGTGGGTTGCCGGGTCGGCGCCGCGGGGCAGGCGTTCGCTGTCGACGCGGGCCTTCAGGCGGCGGATCTCCAGGATCTGCTCGCGGGTCAGGCCGCCCGCCGGGTAGCGGTTGGTGTCGGCCAGCTCGAGGAACCTCGCGCCCAACGTTGGCGAGCCGGCGACCAGGCGGGCGCGCAGCAGAGCCTGCGCCTCCCAGACCTTGGACCAGCGGGCGTAGTACTGCTTGAACGCGGCCAGGCTGCGCACCAGCGGGCCCTGGCGGCCCTCCGGGCGCAGGTCGGCGTCCACGCCCAGCGGCGGGTCGTGGGCGGGGCGGGCCAGCAGGCGGCGGAGGTCCTCGGCGATCGTGAGCGCGGCCTTCGCGGCCACGTCGTCGGGAGTGCCCGGGGCGGCCTCGTAGACGAACAGGACGTCCGCGTCCGAGGGGTAGCTGGTCTCGGCGCCGCCCAGGCGGCCCATGCCGATGATGGCGAACTCCAGCGGTGGGGCGCCCGCCGCGGTGACGCCCAGGGTGGCGCGGAGGGTGGCGTCGATGACCGCCGAGAGGGCGTCGCCCACCGCGGTCACGTCCAGCAGGCCCAGCAGGTCGGCGCAGGCGATGCGGAACAGCTCGCGGCGGCGCAGGGCGCGCACCGCGTTGATCGCCGCCTCCGGGTCGCTGTGGCGGGCCGCGGCGGCCGCGAAGCCCTCGGTCAGGACCTCGGCGCTTCTGGGTACCAGCTCGGCGTCCTCGGCCAGCAGGCGCAGCGCCTCCGGGTCGTGGACGAGCAGGTCCGTCACGTAGCGGGAAAGGGCGAGGAGCCGGGCCAGGCGCAGGGCCACCGGGCCCTCGTCGCGCAGGAGGCGGAGGTACCACGGGGTGTTGCCGACCTTCTCCGAGACCTGGCGGTAGGCGAGCAGGCCGCGGTCGGGCTCGGGGGCGTCGGCGAACTCGCTGAGCAGGGCGGGCAGGAGCTGGCGCTGGATGGCCGCGGTTCTCGAGACGCCGCCGGTCAGGGACTGGATGTGGCGCAGGGCGCCGGCCGGGTCGGCGAAGCCCAGCAGGTCCAGCCTTGCGCGGGCGGCGTCGGGCGTCAGGCGGAGCTGTTCCGTGGGGACGCGCGCGACCGCTTCCAGCAGCGGGCGGTAGAAGAGCTTGGCGTGCAGGCGGCGGACCTCGCCGGCGTGGCGTACCCATTCGGCTCGGAACGACTCGACGGCGTCGCGGGCGGCGTTGGGGCGGTAGCCGAGGGCGTGGGCGAGCCAGCGCAGGCCGTCCGGGTCGTCCGGGACGGTGTGCGTGCGGCGCAGGCGCTGCAGCTGCAGGCGGTGTTCGACCACGCGCAGGAAGCGGTACGCCCGCAGCAGCGCCTCGCCGTCCGCCAGCCCCACGTAGCCGCCCTCGATGAGCGCGCGCAGGCCCGCCAGGGTGGTCGGGGTGCGCAGGGACTCGTCGGCCCGGCCATGGACCAACTGCAGCAGTTGTACGGCGAACTCGATGTCCCGCAGGCCGCCCGGACCACGCTTGATCTCGCGGTCCACTTCGGCTCTCGGAATGACGTCGATGATCCGCCGGCGCATGGAGCGGACCTCGTCCACCGCCTCCGGGCGCTCGGCGGCCGACCAGATCAGCGGCTGGAGCTCGGTCAGCCACTGCTCGCCCAGGGCCAGGTCGCCGGCGGCCGGGCGGGCCTTCAGCAGGGCCTGGAACTCCCAGGTCTTGGCCCACTTCTTGTAGTACGCCAGGTGCGAGGCGACGGTCCGCACCAGCGCGCCGCGGCTGCCCTCGGGGCGCAGGGCGGCGTCGACCGGCCAGGCCACGAAGCCGCAGATCTCCATCAGCCGGGCGGCCAGGGAGCTGCCGGCGCGCATGGCCTTCTCGGTGTCCGTGGTGCCGACCGGCTCGGCCACGAAGACCACGTCGACGTCGCTGACGTAGTTGAGCTCGCGGCCGCCGCACTTGCCCATCGCGATGACGGCGAGGCGGCACTCGTCGGTGCCCCGCTCGGCGACGGCGATGGCGAGGGCGGCCTCCAGGGTGGCGTCGGCGAGCTCGGTCAGGCGGCGCATGGTGACCTCGACGTCGGCCGCCGCGGTCAGGTCGGCGGCGACGATGCGCAGGAGCTCACGGCGGTACCCGCTGCGCAACAGCGGCACCGTGGAGACGTCCCGGGTCGAGTATCCGGCCGGGCGGTGGTTCTGCTCGCCGACGAGCTCGCGCCACTCGTCGGGGTTGGCCACCAGCAGGTCGCCGAGGGTCGCGGAGACGCCGAGGACCCCGATGAGGCGCCGGCGCAGCGCCTTGTCGGTCAGGACCGCCTCGCGCACGTCCTCCCCGGCCGCCTCGACCAGGCGGTGCAGCTGGAAGAGGGCGAGGTCGGGGTCGGCCGCGAAGTACAGCGTGTCGAGCACCGCCGTCGCGTCCTCGTCGGCCGGGCGGCGGGCGGCCGGGTCCCACAGCCGCAGCCCGTCGGGGCCGGCCATCCGCTCGGTGCGCTCGTTGTCGGTGAACCCGTACCGGGCCAGGTGCGCGGGGCTGACCTTGATCGGGTCCATCAGCGCGGGCCGATCAGCGGCAGCGAGCGCAGCCCGTCGGCACCGGCCGGGGGCGTGCGGCCGAGCGCCACCGCCGCGAACCGCTCGGCGAAGGGCTTCCAGACCTCGGCGACGTCGTCCTGGGCGGCCTCGACCCGCTCCAGCATCTCCACCGCGTCGATGCCGAGCTCGCCGAGGGTCTGCACGCCCTCCATGGCCCACTGCGCGAACATCGGCACGTCGCACTCGATGTGGAACTGCAGGCCCCAGGCGGCCGGGCCGAGCCGGTACGCCTGGATCGGGTAGTGCAGCGAGGCGGCCAGCAGGGTGGCGTTCAGGGGGAGCTCGACGATCTCGTCGACGTGCCACTGGAAGACGTCCGGGGCGAACGGGACGGCGGCGAAGATCGGGTCCTGGTCGGCGATGTCGCGCCGGGCGACCAGCTTGACGCCGATCTCCGGGCCGGCCGCGCTGCGCTCGACGGTGCCGCCGTGCGCGTGGGCGAGCAGCTGGGCGCCGAGGCAGACGGCCAGGGTCGGCACCTTGTGCCGGACCGCCTTGCGCAGCAGGCCGTCGAGCTCGTCGAACCAGGGCGCGGCGCGCTCGCCGGCCTCGTCGGGGAAGGCGTCCTGCTCGCCGCCGAGGACCACCAGGGCGGCGTACCCGTCGAGGTTCGCAGGCAGCGCATCGCCGGCGTGCGGCCGGACGATCTCGAGTTGCAGCCCGCCGGAGGTCAGCCAGTCGCCGAGCCGGCCGGGGCCGTCGGAGGGGTCGTTCTCGACCACGAGGGCCAGGTTCCCGATCGTCACACACCGACAATATCCAGCCCCGCGACAGGGGGGAGGATGGGCGCATGAGCATCGTTACGCCGGGGTTCCACGGGGCGCGCCGCGGGCGCGGGCCGGAGCTGCCGCCGGGGCAGTACCTCGCCCACGACTTCCCCGTCCTGTCCGCCGGGCCGACGCCGCGGGTGCGCACCGAGCGGTGGGAGTTCGTGATCGCCACCGAGTCGGGCGAGGAGAAGAGCTGGAACTGGGCCGAGTTCACCGCCCTGCCGTACGAGGACGTCACGGTGGACATCCACTGTGTCACCAAGTGGTCGAAGCTCGGCACCGGCTGGCGGGGCGTGTCCGTCGACACCCTCCTCGCGGACGTGGAGACCACCGCCGACTACGTCATGGCACACTCCTACGACGGGTACACCACCAACCTCCCGCTCGAGGACCTCGTCGACGGGCAGGCGTGGGTGGCGTACCGCTACGGCGGCGCGGCGCTGACCCCGGAGCACGGCGGGCCGGCGCGGCTGCTGGTGCCGCACCTGTACCTCTGGAAGTCCGCGAAATGGCTGCACAAGCTGCGGCTGATGACGCAGGACGAGCCGGGCTTCTGGGAGGAGGCCGGCTACCACAACTACGGAGACCCATGGCGCGAGCAGCGGTACCAGGGCGACTGACCTGGCGGAAGGCCGTCCTCAAGGCGATCCGGCAGGAGACTCCCACGGCGCGGACGCTGGTCTTCGACGTGCCCGACTGGCCCGGGCACCTGCCCGGGCAGCACGTCGACGTGCGGCTGACCGCGGAGGACGGCTACCAGGCGCAGCGCAGCTACTCCATCGCGTCCGCGGACGGCCTGGAGATCACGGTCCAGCGGCTGGACGGCGGCGAGGTCTCGCCGTATTTGTCGGAAATCTACGACATTTCGTGGCCGGTGGAGGTTCGCGGGCCGATCGGCGGATGGTTCGTGTGGAGAAACACCGACCCCGCGCCGGTACAGCTGATCGCCGGCGGATCCGGCGTCGTCCCGCTGATGTCGATGATCCGGGCGCGCGCCTTCGCGAAAAGCAAGACGCCGTTCAAACTGCTCTATTCGGTCAGAACGCCCGAAGACACGATTTATGCCGACGAACTCCGGCAGCGGGCGAGGGACGACGCCGGGCTCGACGTGCAGTACATCTACACGCGGGTCCGCGGTAAGCGGATCGGGCTCGCCGACGTCAACACCCACACGTGGCCGAACGACTTCAGCCCGAGCGTGTACGTCTGCGGCCCGACCGGGTTCGTGGAGACGACCGCCGACCTGCTCATCGCGCTCGGCCACGACCCTCAGCGGATCAGGACCGAGCGCTACGGCTGAGCGGGTTACATCATGCCGAGGTACCGCTCCCGCTCGAACGGCGTGACGACGCGGCGGTACTCCTCCCACTCCGTGCGCTTGTTCTTGAGGAAGAAGTCGAAGACGTGCTCGCCGAGCACCTCGGCCACCAGCTCGGAGCCGGCCATGACGTCGATCGCCTCGGACAGGTTCTCCGGCAGCGCCTCGTAGCCGGCCGCGCGCCGCTCGCCGTCGGTGAGGGCCCACACGTCGTCCTCGGCGCCGGGCGGCAGCTCGTAGCCCTGCTCGATGCCCCGCAGGCCGGCGCCGAGCATGACGGCGTAGGCGAGGTACGGGTTGCAGGCGGCATCCAGCGAGCGCACCTCGACCCGGGCCGAGTTGGGCTTGCCGTAGGCCGGGACGCGGACCAGGGCCGAGCGGTTCTTGTGGCCCCAGCAGACGTACGCCGGCGACTCGGTGATCCGGTTCGGCAGGGTCTGCGGGAACAGCCGCTTGTAGGAGTTCACCCACTGGTTGGTGATCGCGGTGTACTCCCGGGCGTGCACGAGCAGGCCCGCGATGAACGCCTGGCCGACCTTCGAGAGCTTCATCGGGTCGCTGGCGTCGTGGAACGCGTTGCGCTCGCCCTCGAACAGCGACAGGTGCGTGTGCATGCCGCTGCCGGGCTGCTCGGTGAACGGCTTGGGCATGAAGGTCGCGTGCACCCCGTGGGAGAGCGCGACCTCCTTGATCACGTGCCGGAACGTCATGATGTTGTCGGCCGTGGTCAGCGCGTCGGCGTAGCGCAGGTCGATCTCCTGCTGCCCGGGCGCGACCTCGTGGTGGCTGAACTCGACCGAGATGCCGATCCGCTCCAGCGCGAGGACCGCCTGGCGGCGGAAGTCGCGGGCCACGGAGTGCGTGGTGTGGTCGAAGTAGCCGCCGCTGTCCACCGGCCGCGGCACCGAGCCGTGCTCACCGAGGTTCTCCAGCAGGAAGAACTCGATCTCGGGGTGGGTGTAGAAGGTGAAGCCCTTCTCGGCCGCCCGCGACAGGGCCCGGCGCAGCACGTGGCGCGGGTCGGCCCAGGACGGCGAGCCGTCGGGCAGCGTGATGTCGCAGAACATCCGGGCGCTCTCGCCCGACATGCCGCCCTCGAACGGGAACACCTGGAACGTCGTCGGGTCCGGGATGGCGACCATGTCCGACTCGTACACCCGGGCGAAGCCCTCGATCGCCGAGCCGTCGAACCCGATGCCCTCCTCGAAGGCGGACTCGAGCTCGGCCGGGGCGACCGAGACGCTCTTCAGTGTGCCCAGCACATCGGTGAACCACAGCCGGACGAAGCGGATGTCCCGCTCTTCGAGCGTGCGGAGCACGAACTCCTGCTGACGGTCCACGTGATGCCCCCACAAAGCTCCGGCCGATTCGGGCCAGTCTGTCCCGGCGGTATTACACACAAGTTACCGGACCGCCGTATGTGACCAGGCACGGGCGTGAACGACCGGTCCGCGCTGGGTATGGAGGGGGCCATGACGCCGTCACCGCCCGATCTCTGGTCCGATCTCGTGATCCGCGTGCGCGACCGGGCCGGCTCCGGCCCCGTGGCCCTCGAGCTCACCGGCGACGTCGGCTCGGCGGTCGCGGCGGTCCTCGCCTGCGACGCGCTCGGCCCGGCCAACGTGACCGGCCTGGTCCTCGGCGACGAGGTCACCCCCGAGGTCCGGGAGCTGGCCCTGCACACCGGCCTGGACTTCCGGCTGGAGCCGGTGCAGCCGATGCTCGACGCGTTCCTGGCCAACCTGACCCTCGACGCCCCCGCGGCCGCGAACGTCGTGCGCCGGGTCCGCCGGGTGGTGCTCCTGGCCCTGGCGGAACAGGAGGGGCGCCTGGTGCTCGATCCCATTGCCGAAGTGCCGTCGGGTGTACTGCCCGAGCTCGCCCGCTGGCGCAACGACCGCGCCCTGGCCTCGGGCGATCCGGCGCCGATCCCGGTGGCCGCGATGTGAAAAACCGCATCGTCGCGGTACCGATCGCCGCCGCCGGTGCGACCATCGGATGTGTAGCCCGGGGACCCCGAATGGGGCCTCGAGGAGTCTGAGGAGGACACCGATGTCCGAAGTCCCGTCCTTGTACGGCGGCGCCGTCAACCGCCGGGTGCGCACCAGGGACCTGATCGCCGCCAAGGAGCGCGGCGAGCGCTGGCCGATGCTCACCTCCTACGACCAGTACACCGCCGGCATCTTCGACGAGGCCGGCATCCCCGTCCTGCTGGTGGGCGACTCGGCCGCCAACAACGTCTACGGCTACGAGTCCACCGTCTCGGTCTCCGAGGACGAGCTCCTGCCGCTGGTACGCGCCGTGGTCCGCTCCACCAGGCGCGCGCTCGTCGTCGGCGACCTGCCGTTCGGCTCCTACGAGGAGGGCCCGGCCCAGGCGCTGCGCACGGCGGTCCGCTTCATGAAGGAGGGCGGCTGCCACGCGGTGAAGCTGGAGGGCGGCCGGCGCGTCGCCCCGCAGATCGCCGCCCTGGTCAGCGCCGGCATCCCGGTGATGGCCCACATCGGCTTCACCCCGCAGAGCGAGCACGCCCTGGGCGGCTTCCGGGTGCAGGGCCGCGGCGACACCGCCGAGGAGGTCGTCGAGGACGCCCACGCGGTCGCCGAGGCGGGTGCCTTCGCGGTGGTCCTGGAGATGGTCCCGGGCGAGGTGGCCAAGCGCATCACCCACGAACTGCGCATCCCGACGGTCGGCATCGGCGCCGGCGCGGACACCGACGCCCAGGTCCTGGTGTGGCAGGACATGGCGGGCCTGCGCACGGGCCGGACGCCGCGCTTCGTCAAGCGGTACGCGGATCTGGCGGGCGCCCTGACCGACGCCACGAAGGCCTTCGCCGACGAGGTCCGCACGGGCGTCTTCCCCGCGCAGGAGCACACGTTCGACTGATGGTTTTCTCGCGATAAGGGCGATAAGTCCCGACACTCCGTGATCAGGACTTATCGCCCTTATCGGACTTATCGCCTGACAGGCGATATCGCAGCATCCGCCGGTTTGTTCAGAATCTGAAGTGCGACACCATCTGGCGCAGATCCTGCGACATCCGCGCCAGCTCGGCGGCCGCGCCCTTCGCCGCCCCGACGCCCTGCGTGGTGGCGGCGGTCGCGTCGGCCACGCCGGCGATGTTGGCCGCGATCCGCTCCGCGCCCGTGGCCGCCTCGGCGACCGAGCGGCTCATCTCGGCGGTGGTGGCCGACTGCTCCTCGACGGCCGAGGCGATCGTCGCCTGGTACTGGTTGATCTCCTCCACCACCTCGCCCATCCGCCGGATCGCGTCCGCCGTGGCGCCCGTGTCGGCCTGGATCGCGGTCACCCGCCGGCGGATGTCCTCGGTCGCCTTGGCCGTCTCCTGGGCCAGGTCCTTGACCTCGTTGGCGACGACCGCGAAGCCCTTGCCGGACTCCCCCGCCCGGGCCGCCTCGATGGTCGCGTTCAGCGCGAGCAGGTTGGTCTGCTCGGCGATCGACGTGATGAGCTTCAGCACGTTGCCGATCTCGGTCGACGACACCGCGAGCCGCTCGACCTTCTCGTTGGCCGCGGTCGCCTCGCGGACCCCGCCGGAGGCCACCCCGGCCGCGTCGGCGGCGTTGCGCGCGATCTCGTGGATCGACACGCCCATCTCCTCGGCCCCGGCGGCGACCGTGTTCACGTGCCGCGAGACCTCGTGCGAGGAGGTCGAGGCGTCGCCCATCTGCACGTTGGTCGCGTCGGCGGCCCCGGCGATCTCCTCACTGACCCGCGACAGCTGGCGGGAGGCGTCGGCAAGGCTGTCCGAGCTGGTACTGACGGCGGAAATCGAACCGCGGATGCTCCCCATGGCCGCGTCCAGGCTCGCGGCCATCTGGCCGATCTCGTCCCGCCCGGTCACGTCGGCGCGCTGGGTCAGGTCGCCGTGGGCGAGCGCGTCGAGCACGGCGCGGACCCGGCGCACCGGGTGCACGATCGCCTTCGCCACCGGCACCGCGATCAGCAGGAACACGACCAGCCCGGCCAGCAGCGCGATCGACGTCGTCCAGCGGGCCTGGCGCTGCGTGGAGGCCATGTTGCCGCGCTCCTGCGCGATGCGCGCGTCGAGCTTGTCCTCCAGCGCGCCGACCTTGTCGTCGACGGCGTGGTTGCGGGTGGCGATGTCGCCCTCGCGCTGGCGCACGCTCGCCTGATCGGCCTGGGCGTCCTTGATGAACGTACTGATGAAGTCGTTGAACGCGAGCGCGTCGGTCTTGATGCCGTCCAGGTCGGACCGGACGTCGGCCGGCAGCTCGAGCGCGTCGAGCTCGTCGATGGTGTCGGTGACGGAGGCGAGGTCGCCGGGCAGGTCGTCCAGGATCGCCGCGATGTCCTGCTCGGCCAGGGCGCGGTAGGCGTCGACCTTGAGCTCGGACTCGCGGGTGTCGAGGTGGTGCAGCCGGGAGCTGGCGACGTCCAGCACGTGCACGGCCTCGGCCTGGTCACTGAGCCGGTGCTGCGCGATGAGGCCGGCCGTCCCCGTCGCCGCCGAGACGAGGATCCCGGCGGCGCAGAGGATGCCGATCTTCGAGGCGATGCCCACATTGGCGAAGACGGCCATGAAGACCCCAATCACGTGGTTTTCGGAGGTGTACCCGTGATATCGGCCACTGGCGACGTCGGCTGAACCTTCTTCGCTCCTAGGTCGCAACCTCGAGGCGCCGCAGTCCCCGGATCACGTAGCCTGGCTTGTACTCGGGTTCGCTCACGAGGTACAAACGCGGCGCCTTTTGCAGGATGGACTCGAAGGACGCGGTGAGCTCGATCCGCGCGAGGGGCGCGCCGAGGCAGTAGTGGATGCCGGCGCCGAACGAGATGTGCGGGTTGTCGCGCCGCGTCACGTCGAGCTCCTCGGGCTCGGCGAACGCCGCGGGGTCGTGGTTGGCCGACCCGAACAGCAGCGCGACCTCGCTCCCGCGCGAGATCCGCACCCCGCGCACCTCGATGTCCTCGAGCACCCACCGCTCGAACATCTGCAGCGGGGTGTCGAAGCGCATGAGCTCCTCGATGGCCGTACCGATGAGGCCCGGATCTTTTTTGATCTTGTCCAACTGCTCCGGGTGCTGCAGCAGCGCCCGCCACCCGTTGCCGGTCACGTTGACGGTCGCCTCGTGCCCGGCGTTGAGCAGCAGCACGCACGTGCCGATGAGCTCGTCCTCGCTGAGCCCCTCGACGGCGGCGAGCGCGCTGACCAGGTCGTCGCGCGGGTCGTCCCGCCGCGCCCGCGCCAGGGTGCGCAGGTACTCGCTGAATTCCTCCGACGCCCGCACCGCGCTCTGCGCCGTCTCCCGGGACGGATTGAGCTCGTACATCCCGCAGATCGCCGCCGACCAGGGGCGCAGCAGGTGCCGGTCGGCCTCGGGCACGCCGAGCAGCTCCGCGATGACGGTCACGGGCAGCGGCTCGGCGACCTCGGCGATCAGGTCGCCGCCGCCCTTGCTCACGAACGCGTCGACGAGCTCGTCGGCGAGCCGCTGCACGACGGGGCGCAGGGCCTCGACCCGCCGCGGGGTGAACGCCTGCGAGACCAGCCGGCGGAGCCTGGTGTGGTCGGGCGGTTCGCGGTCGAGCATGCCGTTGTTGTTCAGGGTCCAGAACGGCTCCTGGTACTGCGGCGGTGCTTCGCGGCCCATCTGCTCGTGGCTCGCGACGTGCAGGTAGCTGCGGCCGAGGCGCCGGTCGCGGAGCAGGGCGTTGACGTCCTCGTGGCGGCTGATGAGGTACTGCCGGCTCGGCTCGAACCAGTGGACCGGGGTTTCCGCGCGGAGCTGCGCGTACGCGGGGTAGGGGCGCGCCACGAACTCCTGCGACCAGGGATCGAACTGGGCGCTCACAGGTCGGTCACCCGGATTCCCGCGTGGGCCTTGTAGCGCTTGTTGATGGCGATGAGGTTGGCGGTGAGCGCCTCGACCTGGCCGGCGTTGCGGAGCCGTCCCGCGAACACGCCGCGCATGCCGGCGATCCGTTGGGCGAGCGCCTGCACCTGCAGCGCGGCGTCCCGGTCGTCGCCGAGCACCAGCACGTCGAGCTCGACCTCGTCCACCTCGGGATCCGCCAGCAGTACCGCGCTGACGTGATGGAACGCCGCGCATACCTTGGCCTCGGGCAGCAGGGCGGCGGCCTGCTCGGCGGCGCTGCCCTCCTCCACCCGCAGCGGGTACGGCCCCTGCTTGTCGAACCCCAGCGGATTCACGCAGTCGACCACGATCCGCCCGCCGGTCAGGTTCGGCGCGAGCTCGGCGACGGTGTTCGCGTGCCCTTCCCACGGCACCGCGATGATGACGACGTCGGCGCCGGCCGCGAACGGGTTGTCGCCGCCCTCGACGGTTCCGGTGACACCCGGCAGCTCACGCAGCTCCTGGGCGGCTTGCTGGCCGCGCTCGGTCGACCGGGACCCGACGAGCACGCGCTGGCCGGCGCGCGCGAACCGGTACGCGAGCCCGCGCCCCTGCGGTCCGGTCCCGCCGATGATGCCCACGGACAGCCCGGACACGTCGGGCAGCTCGATCTGGTCGTAGCTCATGCCTTCTGTTGTACCTCCCGGGGCTCGCCTTGTTGGCGTCCGCCCCGGTGGTCGGCACCGACCAAAAGCTCACACCCCCGGCCGGTCCCCTTCCATCGCCGCGCCGTCACCCTGCCTGGCGCGTCGTCCCTTCCCGGTCTCGCGTTCTCGTCCCGCCGCGTCCGGTGCTCGCTCTTCCCCCTCAGGCGCCTCGCCTCGCCTCGGGGTCCTCTCCCCCGGCGCGTCGTTGTGCCCGGTTCGGCCGCGCTCATCCCCCGGCGCGTCCTCCTGCCTCGCGTTCGGCCTCGGTTCTCCCACCGCGCGTCGCCGCGCCCCACGGGCCGGCCTCGCGTTCGGCCTCGGTTCCCCCGCCGCGCGTCGCCGCGCCCCACGGGCCGGCCTCGCGTTCGGCCCCGGTCCTCCCACCGTGCGTCGCCGCGCCCCACGGCCAGCCTCGGTCCTCCCACCGTGCGTCGCCGCGCCCCACGGCCAGCCTCGGTTCTCCCACCGTGCGTCGCCGCGCCCCACGGCCGGCCTCGCCTCCGATCTCACACCTCGTGGAAGGTCACCTTTCGCTTGGCCGGGTCCGCCTCCGTCAGCCGCACCGTGATCCGCTCCCCCAGCGGCAGCGCGTCCCCCTCGCACCGGGCCCGCACCGGCGGCTCGTCGATCGCGATGTCGCCCCGGTGCTTGGCCCGGTCCACGTCGAGCACCGCGGCCTCGAACGTCTCCCCGACCCGCCCCTGCAGCAGCGTCGCCTCCACCAGGTCCACCGCCCCCCGCTCGGCCGCCCCCGCGACCCGGTCGGTGCGCGTCATGACCTCCGGCAGCTTCGGCAGCGCCTCCCGCGCCCACGAGGGGACCGCTGCGCCGACGTGGAGGGCGAGGCACACCTCGGTGACGTAGCGGTCGGCCAGGCGCCGCAGCGGGGCCGTCACGTGTGCGTACGGTGCTGCCACCGCGGCATGCAGCGGCTGCTCCGGCGGCGCCCCGTCGAACGGCGTGTAGCCGGCCCCGCGCATCATTTCGGCGGCCTGATCGAGCAACGCCGCCGCCCTCGGCTGAGCCGGGTCCAACGCCGCGATGACCCGCCCCGGAGTCGCACCCTCCGGCCACGGTACGTCCAGTGCCTTCGCCGCCAACCGCAACGCCTCCACGGTCTCAGCCGGCGCCGGCGGCATGGTCCGCAGCAGCCCGACCCCACCGGCCAGCATGATCTTCGCCGCCGCCATCCCCGTCAGCAGCGAAATCTGCGCGTTGTACTCCTCGACCTCCACCGGCGCCCGCAGCGTCAGCCGCCACCCGTCCCCGTCCGGCTCGACCTCCTGCTCCGGCAGCGGCAGGTTCACGGCCCCGCGGTCCAGTCCACGGGCCACGAGCAGCCTGCCCACCTCGGGCAGCAGCGCGATCGAGGGGTGCAGCTGCCCCTTGTCAGCGTCCTGCTGCACCGCCTCGTAGTTGAGCTTGGCCCGGCTCCGCACCAGTGCCCGCGCCACGTCGGCTCCGGTCGCGTTGCCCTGCTCGTCGACGTCGATCGTCCACAGCACCGCGGGCCGCGTCTGATCCGGCAACAGACTGGCGGCACCCTCACTGAGCACGGCCGGGTGCAGCGGCACCTTCCCGTCGGGCAGGTACACGGTCTGCCCCCGCTCCCAGGTCTCCTTCTCCAGGGCCCCACCGGGCGCGACGAACGCCGCGACGTCGGCGATCGCGTAGTACACCCGGTAGCCGCCCTCCCGCCGCTGCAACAACAGCGCCTGGTCGAGGTCCTTGGAGGTGGGCGGGTCGATGGTCACGAACTCCAGCTCGGTGCGATCCGGCCGGTCCTCGAAGACCCGACCGGCGGCCCCTTCGGCCTCCTCCTGCGCGGCGGCGGAGAAGGCCTCGGGAAGCTCGAGCTCGTGTCGGAGCGAACTGAAGTCGATGCGGGGGGCAAAAACTCGGCGAGCGGTCACGGGTCCAGTCTTACCAGGCCGGGTCACCCCGGAAATCACGCTAATGGCCGGTCCCGTTCCCGTTCTCACGGCCGATGCGCGCGTCGGCCCACGGACCGAGAAGTCCGGTCGTTCTTTCGGCCGATGTGCCAACCCCCACCGCGGCGCAGTCTTGTCGACGAACCCAGCACGGCTCCGGGAGCCGCCAGCGGGGAGGGCGGCACCGGACCAGCCAGGCCGACCGCCAGGCGTGGTGGTTTCGGTGGGACCGCGGGAACGCGTTGTTGGTGGGCGCCGTCGGCAGGCGGCGGCGGTGGGCGTGGGCAGGGCGCGTGACCGGAGTCGTCGGCGGTGCGCACGGGTCGAGGCGTGGACGCGTGACCGGACCGTGGACGGCGCCCGCGGCTGAGGCGTGGGTGGACGCGTGACCGGACCGTGGACGGCGCCCGCGGTTGAGGCGTGGGTGCGCGCGTGACCGGGGCCTGGACGGTGCGCGCGGGTCGAGGCGCGGGACCGGACCGGACCGGACCGTGGACGGTGCCCGCGGTTGGGGCGTGGGTGGGTGGGCGCGTGACCGGGGCCCGGACGGTGCGCGCGGGTCGAGGCGTGGGCGCGGGACCGGACCGTGGACGGCGCCCGCGGTTGAGGCGTGGGTGGGCGCGTGGACGGTGCGCGCGGGTCGAGGCGCAGGCGGTGCACACGGTCTGCGTGGGCGATGCGTGCGGACGGGTCGCGGCCGGCGCACCGGCGGGTGCGTGCAGGCGTCGCCTGCAGCGGCCAGCACCAGTCACGCAGCGGTCGGCGGCGCGCGACTGCGGCGGTCAGCGGGAGTCACGCGGCGGCTGGCGGCACGTGTCGACGATGCCGAGTGGAACAGCGGCGGCCGATGGACGCGGGCGGCAGCAGGCGGACGCGGGCGGCAGCAGGCGGACGCGGGCGGCGGCCGGCGGGTGGAGCAGCAGCCGGCGGACGCGGGTGGCAGGCGGTGGCGGTGGCGCGTGGCGATGGCGGTGGCCCGGCGGACGCAGGCCGCAGCCGACGGCGCGTGGCGGCAGTGGCGGCGGCGGGGTGCGAGTGAATTAGCAGCAGCCAGCCGACGCGGATGGCGGCCGGTCGCGCGTGGCGGCAGTGGCGGTGGCGTGGCGGCAGCCGGCGGACGCGGGTGGCAGGCGGCGGCGCGTGGCGGTGGCGGTGGCGGTGGCCCGATGGACGCGGGCCGCAGCCGACGGCGCGTGGCGGCAGCGGAGCCGTAGCGGCGGACGACGGCCGGTGGCGCGTGGTAGCGGCGGCGGTGGCTAGTGGAGCAGCAGCAGCAGCAGCCGGCCAACGCGGGCGGCGGCCGGTGGCGCGTGGTGGCGGCGGCGCGAGTGCAGCAGCGGCAGCCGATGGAAACGGGTGGCAGGCGGTGGCGCGTGGAGGTGGCCGTGGCCCCCTGGAGGCGGGTGGCAGCCGACGACGGTGCGTGGTGGGCGGCGGTGGCTAGTGGAGCAGCAGGAGGCGGCGGTGCGTGGAGGTGGCTCGGTGGACGCGGATGGGCAGCCGGCGGTGCGTGGCGGTGGCCCGGTGGACGCGGATGGCAGTCGACGGTGTGTGGCGGCGGTGGTCAGCGGGACTCGTGGTGCGGCCGGCGGAGGGTTGCGGCCGGCGGAAGGGGATCGCGGCGGTGTGAGTGGCGGCGGCTGACGGTGGGCGTGTTTGGCGGGTGGTGAGCGGCGGTGGAAAGGGGAACGGCCGGTCCCCACCGTTGTGGTGGACCGGCCGTTCTTGGGTGCTGGTGTTACGGGCGGGCGAGTGTGGCCCAGTCCTCCGGAGTCATGCTTGCGGCTTCCTCCGGGTTGTTGCCGTTCTCGCGGCCGGGGATGGCCTCGGCGGCCGTACCCGTGGTCGGCTCCGTGGCGGCGTCGGACGTGGCTGCCGTAGTGTCGGCGGTCAGGCCGCCCTCGGTCACCGCGGCTGCTGACGTGATCGGCTCCGCCGGGGTTGCTGCCTCCGGCGCAACCGTCGTGTTCGGAGTCGCGGTCGACTTCTTGGCCGGGGCCTTGCGCGGCGTTGACTTGGCCGTCGTGGACTTGGTCGCGGTCGACTTGGCCGGGGTGGCCTTGGCCGTCGTGGACTTCGTCGCGGTCGACTTCGCCGGGGCGGACTTTGCGGCCGTCGTCGACTTGGCTGCCGCCGTCGACTTCGTGGCCGACTTGGCCGGGGTGGCCTTCGACGTTGTCTTGGCCGGGGCCGACTTCGCGGCCGTCGTCGACTTGGCTGCCGCCTTCGTCGCCGTGGACTTCGTCGCTGACTTCGCCGGGACGGCCTTCGTCGTTGACTTGGCCGCGGTGGACTTGGCTGCCGCCTTCGTTGCCGCCGACTTGGCCGGGGTCGCCTTCGACGTCGTCGACTTGGCCGCTGCCTTCGTCGCGGTCTTGGCCGGGGCGGCCTTTGCCGTCGTCTTCTTCGCCGCCGCGGACTTCGTCGCGGTCGACTTCGCCGGGGTCGCCTTGGCCGTCGTGGACTTGGCCGCTGCCTTCGTCGCGGTCTTGGCCGGGGTGGCCTTCGCCGTCGTCTTCTTGGCCGCCGCGGACTTCGTCGCGGTGGACTTGGCCGTCGTCTTCTTCGCCGCCGCGGACTTCGTCGCGGTCGACTTCGCCGGGGTCGCCTTCGCCGTCGTGGACTTGGCCGCTGCCTTCGTCGCGGTCTTGGCCGGGGCGGCCTTCGCCGTCGTCTTCTTGGCCGCCGTCGACTTTGCCGCCGTGGACTTCGCCGCCGTCGATTTCGCGGCCGACTTCGCCGGAGTGGCCTTCGACGCCGTGGTCTTCTTGGCGGCCGCCGTCTTCGTCGCGGTGGACTTGGCCGGGGTGGCCTTCGCCGTCGTCGTCTTCTTGGCCGGGGTCGACTTGGCTGCCGCCGACCTTGCGGTCGTCGACTTCGCGGCCGTCGACTTCGCCGCGGTCGCCTTCGACGCCGTGGACTTTGCCGCCGTCGACTTGGCTGCCGTCGACTTTGCCGCCGTCGACTTTGCCGCCGTGGACTTCGCGGCCGTGGACTTCGCCGCCGTCGACTTCGTGGCCGACTTCGCCGGAGTCGCCTTCGACGCCGTGGACTTCGCCGCCGTCGACTTCGTGGCCGACTTCGCCGGAGTGGCCTTCGACGCCGTGGTCTTCTTGGCGGCCGCCGTCTTCGTCGCGGTGGACTTGGCCGGGGTGGCCTTCGCCGTCGTCGTCTTCTTGGCCGGGGCTGCCTTCGCCGCCGCGGTCGTCTTCTTGGCTGCCGTCGTCTTGGCGGCCGCCGAGGTCGTCTTGGCCGCCGGGGTGGCGGTCTTTGACGCCGTGGACTTGCGGGCCGCCGGGGTCGCCGACTTGGACGCCGTTGCGCGGCGGGTCGTACCGGCCGCCGGGGTCGCCGTCTTCGACGCCGTCGACTTGCGGGCCGTCGTGCCCGCCGCCGGAGTCGCCGACTTGCGGGCCGTCGTGCCTGCGGCCGGGGTGGCCGTCTTGGACGCCGTCGCGCGGCGGGTCGTACCGGCCGCCGGGGTCGCCGTCTTCGACGCCGTCGACTTGCGGGCCGTCGAGCTCGCCGCCGGAGTCGCCGACTTGCGGGCCGCCGTGCCTGCGGCCGGGGTCGCCGTCTTGGACGCCGTCGCGCGGCGGGTCGTACCGGCCGCCGGGGTCGCCGTCTTCGACGCCGTCGACTTGCGCGCCGTCGAACCGGCCGCCGGGGTCGCCGTCTTTGACGTGGCCTTGCGGGCCGTGGTGCCCGCCGCGGGGGTTGCCGACTTTGCGGCGGTCTTGCGCGTGGTGGTGGACGCCGGGGTTTCCGGGGTCACGGTGGCGGTCGTGGTGCGGCGGGGGGAGCCGGCCGCGACCGTCTTGCGGGCCCTGGCGGGGGCCTGCTCGGTCGTCGCGGGGGCCGTGGCCGCCGCGGTCGTCGCGGCCGCGCGCGCTGCGGCCGATCTCGTGGTGGCCTTCTTAGCTGCGGCCATCGTGGTCCTCCTGGAGGAGTTCTCCCGCGTCCTGCGGGATGTTCGCGGTTGGGTTGTGCGGGTGGTCGGGTTTTCGGGGAGCCGGCTTCCCGGGGCGGTTCGCGGTCGCTCCGGGCTCCGGCGCTTTGCTAGTGCTTGCCTTCCCACCGTTCGTCTTCGGCGTCCCACGCCTCGTTGCGTTCCTGGACTTTAGCGATAGCTTGTTGGGCTTCCGCCGCCGAGTCGTACGGGCCGAGGCGATCCCTTCCCGGGCACATGTTGTCCTCGGACTCGACCCGTTGGTGAGAAAGGCACCAGTAGTACCGCTCAGCACCGCTGCTGCTCATGACATCACTGTGCACCGCAAATGAAACATGCGCCACCGAAACCGGCAAATAGCTTGTTGAGATTCCACAGTAGACGCAACCGGCCGACAAGGGTCTCGGTGACGCCCGGGGGGTCGAGGCGGCTCCGATTCGCTTTCCGATGATGTCCGAAAGGCGTTGTCACACAACAGTTTGGCGATCATGGCGGGGGTGGCAATTCCGGGATTGCGGTGGGAGTTGCACGGGCGGGCTGTGGCAACTCTCACCCGCGGGTGAGCCGAACGGAGGAAACACATTCGAGTCGTCCGGTCGAGGGGCCGCTCCTCGTTCGGAGACGAACGAGGACGCGAGGAAGGCGTGAACGAGGACGCGAGGAAGCCGCGAACGAGGACGCCAGGAAGCCGCGAACGAGGACGCGAGGAAGCCGCGAACGAGGACGCCAGGAAGCCGCGAACGAGGGCGCGAGGAAGCCGCGAACGAGGGCGCCCGGCGGGATCGTCCAAGGTGGACAGGGCCCGGCAACGACCCGGCAAAAACGATCCGGGCGAGGGGCACCGAAACAAGCGGCACCTGAAAGCCGGGCGGTGGTGGTGGCAGGCACATGGGGTACCGGAGCAGGCTCTGAAAGAATCGCGGTGTGAGCCTCCATGCCGATGACCTGCCCGACGTCCTGGCCGTGCCGCCGCTGAGCGCGCCGCCCGACGTCACCCTGCGCCCGCCCGGGTCGAAGAGCATCACCAACCGCGCGCTCATCTGCGCCGCCCTCGCGCCGGGGCGCAGCACGCTGACCGGGATGCTGTTCGCCAACGACACCCACGCGATGCTCGGCGCGGTGCGGGCGCTCGGGGCGGCCGTCACCGTCGACGAGCCCGCCAAGACCGTGTACGTGGACGGCGTCGACCCCCGCACCGCGAGCGGCGAGGTGCGCATCGACGCGCGCCAGTCGGGTACGACGGGGCGGTTCATCCTGCCCGCCGCGGCCCTGCGCCCGGCGCGCGGCGTCGTGGACGGCGACCCGCAGCTGCTGGCCAGGCCGTTCGGGCCGCTCGTGGACGCGCTGCGGGAGCTCGGCGCGACCATCGAGGACCTGGGCCGGCCCGGGTACCTGCCGGTCGCCGCGACGGGGCCGGTGGCGGGCGGCAAGGTGGCGGTGCCGGGGCACATCTCCAGCCAGTACCTCTCCGGGCTGCTCATGGCCGGGCCGCTGATGGCCGACGGGCTGACCGTCGAGCTCACCTCGCCGCTGGTCTCGGTGCCTTACGTCGAGTCGACCACCGCCGTCATGGCCGCGTTCGGGGTGAGCGTGGACGGGCTGACGGTGCGGCCGGGCACGTACCGGGCGACCGAGTACGCGATCGAGCCCGACGCCAGCGCCGCCTCGTACCTGCTGGCGGCGGCCGCGATCACCGGCGGGCGGGTGACCGTCGAGGGGCTCGGCACCCGCAGCCTGCAGGGCGATGTGCGCTTCGCCGACCTGCTCGAGCGGATGGGCGCGCGGGTCGAGCGGGCGGCGGACAGCATCACGGTCACCGGTACCGGCGAACTGCACGGCATCGACGTCGACATGGCCGACATCTCCGACACCGCGCAGACCCTGGCCGCCGTGGCCGCGTTCGCCGACTCCCCCACCACCGTCACCGGCATCGACTTCATCCGGCGCAAGGAGACCGACCGGATCGCGGCGATCGTGACCGAGCTGCGCCGGGCGGGGCTGGACGCGACCGAGGACGTGGACGGGTTCACGGTGCGGCCGGGAGCGATCGCGGCGACGGATTTCGAGACGTACGACGACCACCGCATGGCGATGAGCCTGGCGCTGCTCGGGCTGCGCGTGCCCGGCATCCGCATCAAGCACCCGCGATGCATCGCCAAGACCTATCCGACGTACTTCGAGGATCTCGCGCTGTTGTGAGCCCGCGCTAACGCCGCTCGCAGGCCACGCCGTCCCTGTCGGCGTCGAGGCGCTTGTTGGCGTCGTAGGCGGCCTGGTTCACGGCGAACGTGGTGACCGGCTTCGCGCGGCGCGCGACCTTGTCCGTCGCGCCCGCGCGGGCCACGCCGTGCGGGAAGTCGTGCTGAAGGGCGGCGCAGCTGACGTACCGCTTCGGCGCGGCCTGTCCCGTCGGGAGCGCCAGCAACACCGCCAGCAGCACGTGCATCATGCCCGGTGAACTCGGCCGGGCGCGCCCGGACCTGAGGGTTCTACAGCGCGTCGAACCAGAGCGCCTCCCACGAGCCCGGAGCCGCACCCGTCGCCTTCATCTCCTGGTAGTACTGCCCGGTGTAGTCGAGCCGGCAGGTGAAGTAGGTGCCGCGGGCGGAGTTGCGCAGGTAGAACTTGCCGGCATCGGTCCACACGTCGAAGGTCTCCCACGTGTCGTTCCACTCGCCGCGCCCGCGCAGCATGCCGAGGTTCTTGCCGGTGTACCCGTACTCCGCGGTCACGAAATAGTCCGACGGCGCCTTCAGGAACACCGTGTGCCCGCCGTCCTCCGAGCAGACGCGGAACACCTCCCAGCTGCCGGTCTGGCCGGGGGCGGTGCGCGCGCGGAGCATGTTGTGGATGGCGCCGCCGTAGCCCTGTTCCTCGGCGATGTACCGGTTGGCGGCCAGGCTCAGAATCTTGTAGTCGCGGCACGTGGCGTCCAGCGCCGGCATCTTGGTGCCCTCGAACCCGAGCTGCTGCTCCCCGTCCCGCTCCAGCGGCGTACCGCCGGTCATGTCGATCTTCCCCGGCGACAGCCCCGGCGGCGGCGCGACGGCACTGCCGCGCCCGCTCGGGTGCCCGGGATCGCCCTCCTCGGCACGCGCGAGCGCGAGGGGCGTCACGACCGCCGCGACGACCGCCGCGGCCACCAACACGAGGATGCTTTTGCGCCGCACGGGGCACTCCGTTCACGCCGACGGCCGCTTCGTCCGGCCGTGTCGCGCACGATGCTCGGCCACGCCATCGACGGGGGTCAAGGAGCCAAAGCCGATCTTAAACTTCCCTTCAGCGCCCTTTCCACGTCGTCACACTGCGCATTCGGTACCGTCTGCAAGCGCAGTGAAAGCTGTTGAAAACGGTCTGAAATGTGCAGGGCCGCGACTCCCGCCCGTCACCGCGGCACCCCGCCGGTAGGGTGCCCCGGTGGGAATACGGGCCGGGCGGGTGGCCATGCTCGCGGCGGTCGTGGTGCTGGTCGTCGCCGGCTCCAGGTCGCGTCCGCGAACTCGACGCGGCGTTCGCAGGGACTGCTTCGTATTCCGAGCCGGATAGGCTGCAGCGATGGCCGCCTATTTCTTCTTCGGGGCGCTCTTCCTGATCGGAGTGGTCCTGGCCACCGACTTCCGGGGCTTCACCACCTGGTACGCCCGCAAGGCGGTGCGCCCGTCGCCGGGCGGTCTGCTGCTCAGCCATTGGACCGCGCCGTCAGGCCCGCGGGAACTGGAGCGGCGGCGAGGCGAGGCGCGGTTCCTGTTCCGCGTCATCGGCGGTGTGGCCGCCGGGGCCGGCCTGCTCATGATCTACGCCGTCGTCAGCGGGCCGCGGGGTTGAACCGCGGCAGGAGCGACGGACGAGTCGACCTGTACGCCGGGTTCTGTCCCCGCTCGGAAGCGGGGGACGGCCATCCATCTCGGCCTGCCGTCGCCGGCAGGCTCCAGCGGTCCACCCGCAGGCTCGGGCGGGCCGCCCTCGAACGCCTGCGCAGGCCGGGCCCGTGGGCCCGCGCCCTTTTGACCTTGCTCCGGGTGGGGTTTACCTAGCCGCCCCGGTCACCCGGGGCGCTGGTGGGCTCTTACCCCACCGTTTCACCCTTACCAGCTCGCGCTGGCGGTCTGCTCTCTGTGGCACTGTCCCGCGGGTCGCCCCGGGTTGCCGTTAACAACCACCCTGCCCTGTGGAGCCCGGACGTTCCTCGGCGGTGCCAGAAGCACCGACGCGGCCGCCCGGTCGACTCGTCCGTCGCGCTGACTATGGTAGTCAGACCATGGACCTCGCCGACATCGCATTGCTCTCCGTCGCCGGGCTGGCGGCCGGGACCGTCAACGCGATCGCCGGGGGCGGGTCGCTCATCACGTTTCCGGCGCTGATCGCGACCGGATTGCCGCCCGTCGCGGCGAACGTGACGAACAGCACATCCGTGTTTCCCGGGTACGTCTCGTCCGTCGTCGGCAGCCGCGCCGATCTCGGGCGGGCGCACTGGCGGCCGCTCGTGCCGACCGCGGTCGTCGGGGCCGCGCTCGGGTGCGCGCTGCTGCTGCTCACGCCGGCCGCGGCGTTCGACGTCGTGGTGCCGTTCCTGGTGCTCGGGGCGGCCGCGGTGCTCGCGTTCCAGGACCGGCTGCGGCGGCTGGTCGGGCATCCGCGGGAGATGTCGGCGCGGCGGCGGGCGCTGAGCCTGCACGCGATGGTCTTCGTCGGCTCGATCTACGGCGGGTACTTCGGCGCCGCCCTCGGCGTCATGCTCGTCGCCGGGATCGGCCTGGTCGTGGACGAGTCCATGGCCCGCGTCAGCGCGCTGAAGAACGTCATCTCGGCCGTCGTCGGGCTGGTCGGGGTGCTCGCGTTCGCGCTGTTCGGGCCGGTCGACTGGGCCGACGTGGCGGTCACGGCCCCGACCGCGCTGATCGGCGGGTACCTCGGGGCGCGGCTGGCCCGGCGGCTGCCGAGCATCGTGCTGAGGACCCTGATCGTCGCGTTCGGGACCGTGGTCGGCCTCGTCCTGCTCTATCAGGCTTTTTCGTAGCCAATCACGACAAGTGGCCCGTCTCGTTCACCGACCGCACCGCGACGCCACCGTCCGGCCAGGAGTCGACGAGCGAAATCCCCGCCGGATCGAGATACATCCGGAACAGGAACGAGTCACCGGCCGCGAGCGCGTCGCGGAGCAGCAGCTTGATCGGCGTCACGTGGCTGACGACGGCGATCTCCTGGCCCTCGAAGCGATCCTGCAACCGCCTGACGACCCGCCGGACCCGCATAGCGACCTGCTGAAACGACTCTCCTCCGGGCGGCGGCACGGCAGTCGAGGCGAGCCACCGGTCCTGCTCGGCCGCGTACCGCTCGCGGACCTCGCCGTAGGTGAGCCCCTCCCACTCGCCGAAGTCACACTCGATCAGGTCGTCCTCGACATGAATCGGCAGGTCGCCCAGGGCTGAAGCGGTCTCTAGGCACCGCTTCAGCGGTGAGCTGACGATCGCGGCCAGGTTCGGGGCCACCTCCAAAGCGCGCCTTGCGGCCTTGGCGGCCTGCTCCTGCCCGATCGGGGCCAAGGAGATGTCGCCGCGACCGGAGTACCGCTTCTCGGCCGTGTACGGGGTCTCGCCGTGGCGGATGATGACCATCCGCAGCGGAGAGCCGGTCGACGGCGGCGACCAGGAACGCTTCTCAGCCGGCTCCGCCTTGCCGTCCATCGCGGCGTTGGCCAGGCGGTCGGCGTCCTTGTTCTGCTCGCGGGGGATCCAGCTGTACCGCACCAGCGCGAACCCCAGCGCCAGCGCCTTGGCCTCGTCGGCCAGCGGGCGCAGCCCCGGGTGCTTGATCTGCCAGCGGCCCGCCATCTGCTCGATGACCAGCTTGGAGTCCATGCGCACGTCGACCTCGTCCGCGCCCAGCTCGCGGGCGGCCTTGAGCCCGGCGATGAGCCCGGAGTACTCGGCGACGTTGTTCGTGGTCACGCCCAGCGCCCCGAGCCGCTCGGCCAGCAGCCCGCCGTGCTCGTCGCGCACGACGGCGCCGTAGCCGGCCGGGCCCGGGTTCCCGCGCGAACCTCCGTCGGCCTCGACGGTCACCCGCATGCGGCTACAGCCCCGACTCGGCGGTGCGCACCAGGATGCGGCGGCACTCCTCGCAGCGCACGACGTCGTCCGCCGGGGCCGCCTTCACGCGGGCCTTGTCGCCGCCGGAGAGCTCGATCCGGCAGCCCTCGCAGCGGCCCTGGCGCAGCATCGCCGCGCCGATCCCGCCGCTGGACTCGCGGATCTTGTCGTACAGCGTGACCAGGTCGGCCGGCAGGTCGGCGGCGAGCGGACGGCGCCCGGCCCGCCGGAACTCCTCGTCCTTGGCGATCGCCGCGAGGGACTCGTCGCGGCGCTGCTCGGACGCGGCGCGGGTGGCCCGGGACGTCTCCAGCTTGCCGACGATCTCGTCGAGGGCGGCCTGGGCGGTCTCGCGCTGTTCCATGTGCTCCAGCTCGGCGTCCTCCAGCTCGGACTGGCGCCGGTTCAGCGTGGCGATCTCGTGCTGCAGGGCCTCCAGCTCGCGCGACGGGCCGCTGCCGCCGTCGAGGCGGGCCTGGTCCTTGTCCTTGCGGGCCCGGACCTGCTCGACGTCCTTCTCCAGCCGCTCGATGTCGCGGTCGATGTCGTCCACTGCGACCTGGGCGCGGACGCGCTGATCCTCCATCATGGACAGCTCGCGGGCCAGCGCGTCGAGCTCGGCGTGCTCGGGCAGCGCCTTGCGCTTGTGTGCGAGCTGGGTCAGCGCGATGTCGATCGCCTGGAGATCGAGCAGGCGGCGCTGGGCTTCCGGATCGGCCTTCACGAGTCGTTACCCTCCAACAGAACCCAGGGTGAGGTGTCCACATCGGACACGATGGTCTGCACGCCGGCCTCCGCGCGCAGGAACGCCGCGACGTCGTCCAGCCAGGGCCGCTCGGACGCCCAATGGGTGACGTCGACGAGGGCCGGCCCGCCGTTCGCGAGGTGCTCCTGCGCCGGATGATGGCGCAGATCCGCGGTCAAGTATGCGTCAACGCCCGCGCGCGTGGCGTCGGCCAGGAACGCATCGCCGGACCCGCCGGACACCGCGACCGTGCGGACGGGCCGGGACGGGTCCCCTGCCGCCCGTACCATGGCGGCGGTTTGATGCAGTTGATCGGCCGCATGCCGCGCGAACGCGGCCAGGGTCATCGGCTCGGGGAGCCGCCCGACGCGACCGTGCCCGCGCTCGGGTGCCCTCGGATCAGACCGCAGCGGGTGTACTTCCAGCAGGCCGAGCCGCCCCGCCAGCGCGTCCGACACGCCCGGGTTGGCGACGTCGCCGTTGGTGTGCGCGGTGTACAACGCGATCCCGGCCCTGATCATCCGGTGCACGATGCGGCCCTTGTAGGTCGTCGGCGCGAGGGTGGAGACGCCGCGCAGGAGCAGCGGATGGTGGGTGAAGACCAGCTCCGCCCCCGCCCGCTCGGCCTCCTCGACGACGGCCGGGTCGCAGTCGACGGCGAGCAGCACGCGGCTGACGGTCGCGCCGGGGTCGCCGAGGACGAACCCGACGCGGTCCCAGTCCTCGGCCCACTCCGGCGGGTACCGCTGCTCCAGCAGGCTGACGATCTCGGAGACGCGCACGGCGCTACGTTAGTCCACCGGCGCCTGCACGGACCGTTGCGCCTCCAGCGCGTCCAGCGGGAGGTGCCACGGGAAGTCGGTGCGGTTCTCGCCGATGCCGGGCTGGTGCAGCTCGATGACGTCGTCGCCGTACAACATGGTGACGCCCCACGACCGCAGCCGCTCGATCGCCTCGCCGAACGCGGGGTGGGCGGCCATGGCCCGGTTCGTGTACGGCACCGCGACGATCGGCAGCCCCAGCCCGAGCCCCTCGACGATGAGGCCGAGCGCGAGGGTGTCGGCGATGCCGGCCGCCCACTTGTTGACCGTGTTGACGGTCGCGGGCGCGACGATGATCGCCTCGGCAGCCGGCAGGACGTCCGGGTCGCCGGGGTATTTGTACCGGTGTCGTACGGGGTGACCGGTCTGCTTGACCACGCCGGGCACGTCGAGCCACTTGAGGGCGTCCGGCGTGGCGACCACGCAGACGTCCCAGCCACGCTCCTGGGCGAGCGAGACCAGATTGCCAACGCCGGCGGTGGCGGGTGAGCCACACACGACGGCGTACAAAACGGGTCGTGACATGCGGGCATTCTGCCCTGTTGCTTAGGCCCTGTCCTGTCAATCACGTCGAGCCGAGACGGAGTCCAGATTTCGTCTGCGTGCGCCCCGTGGAGGCCTGGTTACCGGGGTTGTAACCCGGCCTTCACGGGGGGTGCGCAGGCGGAATCTGGGCCCGTCGCAGGCCGGCGTGATTGGCAGGACAGGGCCTAAACGCCCACACTCATGTGCTCGGCAAGTTCCGCCACCGGGGCCGACGGCGTCCCCCGCGTGCGGCGCAGGACGTCGCTGAGCACCTCGCGGGCCAGGGGCCGGCACCGGATCTCCGACGGCGCCAGCCGGTCGCCCTCCAGGAGCATCTCGCTGGCCATGTCGATGTCGCCGATCAGCGCCTGGGCCCGGGCCTGGTCCAGATAGTGGTGCGCCCGGCGCTCCGGCAGCAGGGCGTTGAAAATATCAAGATCCAGGCTGTGGTGTACCTCCACCGCCACGCGCCCCTCGCCGAGTTCCACGGCGGCGGCGGCCCGGTGCAGCTTGACGTTCGTCGGCCCGAAGCACGACCAGTAGTAGTTGGCGTCGCCGTCCATGCCCCGCGCCGCGTCCTCGGCCCCGGCGAGCAGGTCGCGCACGGTCGCGCTGTCGCCGATCCGGGCGGCGGACATGGCGCCCTGCAGGAGCAGTTGGCCGTACACCGAAAGGCGTTCCGGGGTGCTGTCGTTCCCGCCGATGCCGGGCGCGAGCCGGTTCGCGATGTTGACGTTGATCTCCAGCGCCGGGCGGGCCCGGCCGAGGGACAGCAGCGCGCAGGCGACCCGCGTGGTGGCGGTGCCGGCCAGCAGCTGGTCGCCCGCGCGCTGGGACACGGCGATCGACCGGTCGGCCGCGAGCCACGACAGCTCGTGCTCGCCGAGCTTGCGCAGGGCCGACGAGGCGATCTGGTACACCTGGCCGAGCAGGTGCGCGGCCTCCTCCGCCTGGGCGCCGTCGCTGTAGGCGGTGTCGGCGGCCTGGGCCTCGCGCAGCAGGCGGGGCAGGGTGCGGGCCAGCATGCCGTACTTCGCGTGCTGGTACGACAGCCAGGCGTGGGTCACCGCCTTGCGCATCTCGGGCAGCGGGGGCGGCTCGGGCGGGGCGTAGAAGAAGGCGCTGATCTGGTCGTAGCGCTCCAGGGCGGCGCGGATCTCCTCGACCTCGATCTGGTCGACGCAGTTGATGCTGTCGGGGCGCCGCTCGGGGTCCCGGCCCAGCAGGATCTGCACGTCCAGCTGCAGGACGTCGGCGATCTCGTACACCACGGAGAACTTGTCGAGCCGGCGCACGCCGCGCTCGACCTTGTCGACCCAGCTCTTGGACTTGCCCAGCCGGTCCGCGAAGACCTGCTGCGACATCTTGCGCCGGTTCCGCCAGTAGGCCACCCGACGGCCGATGGGCAACTCATCCACGTCGCTCACCTCCGGAGGTCACCCGGCCGGTAGACATCGCACGATTTGTGCGGTTCATCCCGGTCGTTCGCTCATACGTTCCGATGTGCAAGTTGCAGCCCCCGTCGTACTGGCCAACGACGCACAACGCGTCCGGTAACGCGACGTGGTGCCGTGCGCACTTTCGAGTGATCTCGCCTGGTTGGAGACCGTCATGCTCTCGTGGGAACGCCTGCGGCTGCGCAAGGCCGCAGCCCGCTATGCGGCACACGGCTGGCCCGTTCGCCCGGGCGCCTTCCTGGTCGGCCGGCACGCCGGGCGCCACCTGCGCGAGCGGCGCTTCGACTGCGGCACCCCCGGCTGCCCGACGGTCGCCTGCCACCCCGCGCCCTTTACCGGGGACTCCGTCCGGGCCACCTGGAAGGAACACCCTTACACGGTGCTGCTGCCCACCGGCTTCGCCTTCGACGTGCTCGAGGTGCCCGGCGCCCTGGGCCGCGCCGCGCTGCTGGGCGACGGCTTCGTGGCCGCCCGCGGCCCGGTGGCGGTGGCGCCCGGGGACCGCTGGATGTTCCTGGTGCTGCCGGGCCACGGCGTCCTGCCCGAGCTCGCGGCGCACGCCGGCGTCGTCCTGCACGGCCAGGGCTCGTGGGTCCCGGCCCCGCCGAGCCGGCAGTTCGGCGGGCGGGTCCGGTGGGAGCTGGCGCCGGAGACGCACAACTGGAAGCCCGCCGAGCCGTACGCCGTGCAGGCCCTCATGCTCGACGCGATCGGCGCGGGCCCGTTGGCCACCGCGGGCCGCCGCGCTACTTGGCGAGCCGTCGCGTAGCGCTTGGTTTTTACTCAGCGCTCCGGTGCCGGCTTCCGTGCTCTTACTCAGCGCACACGACCGGACCGGCGCGTCACGCCGGTCGTCACGGGCCGTACCACTACGCTGCGTCGAGATCACAGAACCGGCTCTCCCACGGAAATGTTCACGTGCAGAATTCATGCCGGTGCCCAACGTAGCCTCGCTGTGGCCCCACGGTCGACCCTCGTAATCCGAACGTAGTACTCAAGGAACGCGAGGGTACCTACTTAAAGCCGCCGATTGATCTACTCTATTGATCATCATCGACCCGTAAGTCGGCGGAGGTCGAACCGTTACGGCTCTTGACGTCGGATGATCCGTTGCCGGGGGCGGACGCTCGGCCCACACGCTCCGGGATATCGACCGAGCGTAACGCTGCGCGACACAGTGCCAGAATCGCTCTTCAACTTGGTTGACGTCAATTCCACCATTCGTGGAACCCGCCTTTTCCGGAAATTTCGTGATTTGCGTCGTTCGCCGGATTCCGCGCATTCTCTTGATCAACGCCGGCCGATTGCGCGCCCATTCGAAGCAGCGGCTGAGGGGCGTGTTGCCCTCGCTATCGATCATCTCGCAGCCCAGCGCCTCCCCGACCCCGCGTAGCCCCCCGGCGCGGCACGGACCCCGGCGCGGCACACACCCAGCCCGCGTGGCCCCAGGCGCGGCGCAGACCCAGCCCGCGTGGCCCCAGGCGCGGCGCAGGCCCCGGCGCGCGGCGCGGACCTTGGTGCGGCAGGACCCCAGCGCGGCGCGGACCGGCCCCGGCGCGGCACGGACCCCGGCGCGGCGCGGATCGACCCCGGCGCGGCACGGACCCCGGCGCGGCGCGGACCCAGCGGCAGCTCGGCGTAGCGAGATCGGGCGCGGGGTGGGCCCGGCGCGGGGTCAGCACGGACCGGCAAGGAGCAAGGCCCGGCCCGGCTCGCCCGGCGGGCCGCGGGCGGCGAGCCCGTGCGGCATCGCCCGCTGCGGCCGAGTGGCGCCCAGCGCGGCCACTCGGAGCCCACCGCGGGCACGCGTCGGCCGGCGCGGCCAGGCACGGCTCGGCCCGCCCGCACGGCCGATTCGGCGCGGCGCCGCACGGCACGACCTCAGCCCCGATCCGGCCGGCCGCTCCCGCCGGCCTAGTCCGCGTGGCCCAGGTCGGGAAAGACCAACGTGAACAGCCACCCCATGGCGAAGAACACGAGCATGATCCCGAGCCCGCCGATTACGAACCCAATGGCGGCGGCCCGCAGCACGGCAAGAACGCTCGGATCCCGATTCGCCCGCATCCCTCCATCATCCGCCACGACTAGCGTTCCCGGCGCCCCGTGCGCCCGCAACAGTCACGGCCGTCCAAAGCGATCCTCCCCCAGCGCGCGGGCGAGGTGGCCAGGGCGATGACACGGCCCTCGGAGGGCTTGCGAGTCCGAGGGCCGGACGACACTCGCGATTGCGGCTCTGCACTGCCATGGCTGCGGCGGCGTTCCGGTCTTCACCACGCTACCCAGAGGCGCCAAGTCGACCTTGGGCCGCCGTCACGCAATGCGAACCTGCCGTGGCGGGGAGTCGACGGGCGCCCGCCCTGCGGCCGGAAAAGTCATGACCCGACGAAAACTCGCACGAAACCGACGGCCGCGGTCCGCAAGACGGCGCGAAGCATTGCAAAGGGGCCGCGACAGCGAACTGTCGCGGCCCCCTCAGACATGCAGCGATGTTACGAGTCGCCGCCGGTTTCGCCGACCGGCGCCGCGTTGACGTCGTCGATGGCGTACTTCTTGGCCGCGTCCGCGGCCGCCGAGGCTGGGACCTCGCCGCGGCGGGCCAGCTGGCGCAAGGTTGCCACCACGATGGACTCGGCGTCCACGTGGAAGTGGCGGCGCAGGGCGTGGCGGGTGTCCGACATGCCGAAGCCGTCCGTGCCGAGCGAGGTGTAGTCGTTCGGGATCCAGCGGGCGATCAGGTCCGGCACCGCGCGCATGAAGTCCGAGACCGCGATGACCGGGCCGGCCGTGTCCTGCAGGCGCTGGGTGACGTACGGGATCTGGGGCTCGTCCGCCGGGTGCAGGAGGTTGTGCTCCTCCGCCCGCACGGCGTCGCGGCGCAGTTCTGTCCACGACGTGGCCGACCAGATGTCCGCCGCTACGCCCCACTCCTCGGCCAGCAGCTTCTGGGCCTTCAGCGCCCATTGCATGCCCGTGCCCGAGGCCAGGAGCTGCGCCTTGGGGCCCTCGGCAGGAGCGCCTTCGAGAGCCGAAGCGGGCTGGTACCGGTACAGGCCCCGCAGCAGGCCGTCCACGTCCACGTCCGACGGCTCGGCCGGTTGGAAGATCGGCTCGTTGTAGACCGTCAGGTAGTAGATGAGGTCTTCCGGGGTCTCGCCGTACATGCGGTTCACGGCGTTCTCGGTGATGTGCGCGATCTCGAACGCGAAGGCCGGATCGTAGGCCACCACGGCCGGGTTGGTCGCGGCGATGAGCAGCGAGTGGCCGTCCTCGTGCTGCAGGCCCTCACCGTTCAGCGTGGTGCGGCCGGCGGTGGCGCCGAGGAGGAAGCCGCGGCTCATCTGGTCCGCGGCGGCCCAGATGCCGTCGGCGGTGCGCTGGAAGCCGAACATCGAGTAGAAGATGTACACCGGGATGATCGGCTCGCCGTGGGTGGCGTAGCTGGTCGCGGCGGCGGTGAACGAGGCTACCGAGCCGGCCTCGTTGATGCCCTCGTGCAGGATCTGGCCGGTCGTGGCCTCGCGGTAGGACAGGAACAGCTCGCGGTCGACCGGGGTGTAGTTCTGGCCGTGCGGCGAGTAGATCTTGGCCGTGGGGAAGAGCGAGTCCATGCCGAAGGTGCGGGCCTCGTCGGGGATGACGGGGACCCAGCGCTTGCCCATGCCCTTGTCGCGCATGAGGTCCTTGAGCATGCGCACGAAGGCCATCGTGGTGGCGACCTTCTGCTTGCCCGAGCCGCGCTTGATGTCGCCGTAGGTGGCGCTCTCCGGCAGCTGCAGCGGGATGTGCTTGGTCCGCCGCTCCGGCACCGAGCCGCCGAGTGCGCGCCGGCGCTCGAACATGTACTCCATCTCCTCGGACTTCTCGTCCGGGCGGTAGTACGGCACGGCGTACGGGTTCTCGCCGATCGCGCTGTCGGGGATCTCGAGGTACAGGCGATCCCTGAAGTCCTTGACGTCCTGCAGGGTCAGCTTCTTCATCTGGTGCGTGGCGTTGCGGCCCTCGAAGTGCGAGCCCAGCGTCCAGCCCTTGATGGTCTTGGCCAGGATGACCGTCGGCTGCCCGGTGTGCTCGGTGGCCGCCTTGTAGGCCGCGTACAGCTTGCGGTAGTCGTGCCCGCCCCGCTTGAGGTTCCAGATCTCGTCGTCGGTCAGGTGCTCGACCATCTTGCGGGTGCGCGGGTCGCGGCCGAAGAAGTGCTCGCGGACGTAGGCGCCGGACTCGGCCTTGTACGTCTGGTAGTCGCCGTCGGGCGTGACGTTCATGAGGTTCACCAGCGCGCCGTCGGTGTCGGCGGCCAGCAGCGGGTCCCACTCGCGGCCCCAGACGACCTTGATCACGTTCCAGCCGGCGCCGCGGAAGAAGGACTCCAGCTCCTGCATGACCTTGCCGTTGCCGCGGACCGGGCCGTCGAGGCGCTGCAGGTTGCAGTTGATCACGAAGGTGAGGTTGTCCAGCTCCTCGCGGGCCGCGACGCCGATGGCGCCGATCGACTCGGGCTCGTCCATCTCACCGTCGCCCAGGAACGCCCATACGTGCTGGTCGGACGTGTCCTTGAAGCCCCGGTTGTGCAGGTACCGGTTGAAGCGCGCCTGGTAGATCGCGTTGATGCCGCCGAGGCCCATCGAGACCGTCGGGAACTCCCAGAAGCCGGGCATGAGCCGCGGGTGCGGGTAGCTGGGCAGGCCGCCGCCGAGCCCGCGGTGCGAGAGCTCCTGGCGGAAGCCGTCGAGCTGCTGCTCGCTGAGCCGGCCCTCCATGAAGGCGCGGGCGTACATGCCGGGGGACGCGTGGCCCTGGAAGAAGACCTGGTCGCCGCCGCCCGGGTGGTCCTTGCCCCGGAAGAAGTGGTTGAAGCCGACCTCGTAGAGGCTGGCGGCGCTGGCGAAGGTCGAGATGTGGCCGCCGACGCCCACGTCCGGACGCTGGGCGCGCTGCACGAGCATGGCCGCGTTCCACCGGATGTACGCCCGGATGCGCCGCTCGATGTGCTCGTTGCCGGGGAACCAGGGCTCCCGCTCCGGCGCGATGGTGTTGATGTAGTCCGTGGTGGTGAGCGGCGGGACGCCGACCTGTCGTTCGCGTGCGCGCTCCAGGAGCCGCAGCATCACGTACCGTGCGCGCTTGGTTCCACGCTCATCGATCACGCCGTCCAGCGACTCGACCCACTCGGTGGTCTCCTCGGGGTCGATGTCGGGCAGCTGGCTCGGTAGGCCGTCGCTGATCACCGGGCGCTTGCGTTCGGTCGACACAGGCGTTCCTTCTGGGTTGCTAGCGACCGGAGTGGTGCTCGGCGGGACGCGTCGGGCGCTGCGACCGGTCTGGGTGGCCTCGGGGTGTGGCTCGATGGTTCATGGCCAGTTATGAGCCCATGTCCATCCTGCCTGCCTTCGGTGCCGTCCGTCACGCCTACGGGACGCCAACTGCGACGCTCGACACGATACCGGTCGGTAACTTCTGTGGCGTCTCCCTCTTGACGTAAGGGCGACATTGCGAGTATTCCAGGCCCGTCCGAGGGCTACGGTGCCGCCCGTGTCCGAGAACTCGTCCCTGTGGCTGCTGCTGCCGTGCGGCATCGTCACCGCCGCGGTGACCGTGGCGATCGTCACGGTCGTTCTTGTCGTACGGCGGGTCACCCGCTCCGTCCCGCGCAACGCCGACCACCGATCCGGCGGCTACGCCGAGTCCCCGAGCCCGCTGGACGCCAACTGGACCCCGGGCCCGCCGAGCGCCTCCTACACGCACACGGACCAGTCGTCCTCGTCGTCACATGACACCTGGCAGAGCCACGGCCACACGATCCACCACCACGACTCGGGACCGTCCTGGAGCGATTCCGGCTCCAGCAGCTCCAGCGACTCCGGATCCAGCAGTTCAAGTGACTCCGGCTCGAGTGATTCCGGGTCATCCTCCAGCAGCAGCTCAGACTGACGGCTGGGAGAATCGGCCGATGCGCACCGAGGTGATCACGGTCCGGACCGGTTCCCAGCCCGTCGTGCGGGACATCACGGAGGAGGCCGCCCGGTTCGTGCAGGACCAGGGCGACGGCCTGCTGCACGTGTTCGTCCCGCACGCCACCGCCGGCGTGGCCATCATCGAGACCGGCGCCGGCAGCGACGACGACCTGCTGCGGGCCCTCGACGAGGTGCTGCCCGCCGACGACCGCTGGCGGCACCGGCACGGCTCCCCCGGCCACGGGCGGGACCACGTGATGCCGGCGTTCATCGCGCCGTACGCCACCCTGCCGGTGCTCGGCGGGCGGATCGCCCTGGGCACCTGGCAGTCCATCTGCCTGGTCGACCCGAACGGCGACAACGCCACACGCCAGGTCCGCTTCAGTTTTGTCCGCGGATGACAGGATGAGCCCGTGATCGAGCGCCGTGTCGCCGTCGTGTTCCTCGTCGACCCCGAGGGACGCGTCCTCATGCAGCACCGCGACGCGCACGCCAAGGTGTCGCCGAACCAGTGGGCCATGCCCGGCGGCAAGATCGAGCCCGGCGAGTCGCCCGAGGAGGCCGCCCGCCGCGAGGTGATGGAGGAGACGGGCCTGGACGCCGGGGCGATCCGGCCGTACACCGTGCGCACCCGCCCCTCGGTGACCACCGCCGACGGCGAGGTCGAGATGCACGTCTACTGCGGCCCGACCGACGCCGCGCAGGACGACGTGGTGCTGGGCGAGGGGCAGGCCATGGTCTTCCTCACACCCGAGGAGGCGCTCGCCCGCGACCTGGGGGTGACCGCGGCGCTGCTGCTGCCCGGATTCCTGGCCTCACCCGAGTACCGGGCGCTGGCCGACCGGTAGCCGCCGGGTCGTTCCTTTGGCCTGATTCGGCCGGTACACCTGCCCTGGGTGGCATCAGATGACCGTTTTCGGCCATGCTGTCGAGCGTGACCACCCCTCAGGATCTCGACGAGCGGTTCCGTGCCGAGCTCGCCGGGCTCGTGGCCGCGGGTTCCGCGCGCGACGCCGACGAGCCCGTCCGCGAGGACACCGCGCTGACCGGGGAGCAGGCCCGCGCGCTCTACGACGCCCAGTCGACGAGCCGCCACCTGGACCTGGCCGCGCGATGGCTGCGCAGCTTCGACGCGGGGTACTACACGATCGGGTCCTCGGGGCACGAGGGGAACGCCGCCGTGGCCGCGGCGCTGCGCCCGACCGACCCGGCCCTGCTGCACTACCGCTCCGGCGGGTTCTACTGCATGCGCGCCTCCCAGGTGGCCGGCAGCGACCCGATCCGCGACGTCCTGCGCGGGGTCGTCGCCTCGTCGCGGGAGCCGATCGCCGGCGGCCGGCACAAGATCTTCGGGCACGCGGACCTGCACATCGTGCCGACCACCTCGACGATCGCCTCCCACCTGCCGCGGGCCGTCGGGGTCGGCTACGCGCTGGGCCGGGGCAAGCGGCTCAGCCCGCCCGGCGGCGGGCACGGCTGGCCGCCGGACGCGATCGTGGTCTCCTCGTTCGGCGACGCCTCGATCAACCACGCCGCCGCGACCGCCGCGTTCAACACGGCCGGCTGGTGCGACCACATCGGGCTGAAGCTGCCGCTGCTGTTCGTCTGCGAGGACAACGGGCTGGGCATCAGCGTGCGCTCGCCCGAGGGCTGGGTCGCCGCCGCGCTCAGCAGCCGCCCGGGGCTGCGCTACTACTCGGCCGACGGCTGCGACTCGGCCGAGACCTACGACCGCGCGGCGGAGGCGGCGGCCTGGGTGCGCCGGTACCGCCGCCCGGCCGTGCTGCACCTGACCACCGTGCGGCTCATGGGGCACGCCGGGGCCGACGCGGAGATGGCGTACCGCTCCCCCGTCGAGATCGCCGCCGACCTGGCCCGCGACCCGCTCGTGCGGACCGCCCGGCTGCTGGTCGAGGCGGGCGTGGCGGCGCCGGCCGAGCTGATGACCCGCTACGACGAGATCGGCTGGGAGGTGCGCCGGGTCGCCGAGGAGGTGCTCGGCGAGCCCAAGCTCGGCGGCGCCTCGGAGATCACCGCCCCGCTGGCCCCGCGCCGGCCGGTGCGGGTCTCCCGGGCCGTCGCCGACGCGGCCGCCCACCTCGGCGCCGACGAGCTGCCCGAGGAGCCGCACGACGATGCGGGCCGCGAGCTCGACGACGACCTGGAGTTCGCGTCCGAGCCGGCCGAGCCCGCGGCCGCGGCCTCCGACGAGGACTGGCCGGAGCCCGAGCCCACCCCGCCGCCCGCCGCCGAGGTCCGGCCGGTCTCCGGCACCCCGCGCAACAACGGCAACGGCAACGGCCACCCGGCCAGCCGCCTGGCCGCGTTCGGCGGGAAGCTGCCGGAGAAGGGCGGGCCGCTCACCCTCGCCCAGACCATCAATGCGGCGCTGACAGATGCCATGCTCGCGTACCCCCAGATGATCGTGTTCGGCGAGGACGTCGCCGCCAAGGGTGGTGTCTACGGCGTCTCCAAGGGCCTGCGGGACCGTTTCGGGGCGACCCGGGTGTTCGACACCCTCCTGGACGAGACGAGCATCCTGGGCCTCGGGCTGGGCGCCGGGGTGGCCGGGATGCTGCCGGTCCCCGAGATCCAGTACCTCGCCTACCTGCACAACGCCGAGGACCAGCTGCGCGGCGAGGCGGCCACCATGCAGTTCTTCTCGCAGGGGGCGTTCCACAACCCGATGGTGGTGCGGGTCGCCGGCCTCGCCTACCAGCAGGGCTTCGGCGGGCACTTCCACAACGACAACGCCCTGGCCGTACTGCGCGACATCCCGGGGCTGGTGGTCGCCGCCCCGGCCCGCGCCGAGGACGCCGCGCCCATGCTGCGCACCTGCCTGGCCAGCGCCGTCGTGGACGGCAGCGTCTGCGTGTTTCTGGAGCCCATCGCGCTGTACCACACGCGCGACCTGCACACCGACAACGACAACTGGTGGGTGGCGGACTACGCGCCGCCCAGCGAATGGCCCGCCATCCACGTGCCGATCGGGCGGGCCCGCGCGTACAGCAACGGCCCCAACGACGACCTGACCATCATCACCTTCGGCAACGGGGTGCGGCTCTCCCTGCGCGCGGCCGCCCGGCTCAGCGCCGAGGGCATCGCCTGCCGGGTGGTCGACCTGCGCTGGCTCTCGCCGCTGCCGGTGGGCGACATCATCAAGAACGCCTCCGACACCGGCCGCGTGCTCATCGTCGACGAGACCCGCCGCTCCGGGGGCGTCGGCGAGGGCGTGATCGCGGCCCTGGTGGACGGCGGATACGTCGGGGTGGCCCGCCGGGTGGCCGCCGTGGACTCGTTCGTCCCCCTCGGTCCGGCCGCCAATCACGTACTGGTGTCCGAAGAGCAGATCGTTCAGGGAGCGAGATCCTTGCTCGCCCGGTAACTTGGACAGACAGTTTTTCGATCGCATCGGTGCGCCACTTGCGTTGACGGCCCGTACTGTGTGGACTACGCGCTAACAGTGGTTGTTGCGACAGGAGGCAGTGGACAGTGAACGCGACCGCGGGTCAGGCCGAGGTGAAGAGCCTGGCGGACCGGTTCGGAGTCGAACCGGGCATGGTCGTTATGGAGATGGGGTACGACGACGACGTCGACCAGGATCTCCGCGACGTCCTGATCGACCGGTGCGGGGAGCTGGTTGACGAGGAAACCGACGAGGTCGTCGACGTGGTGCTGCTGTGGTGGCGCGACGAAGACGGGGACCTGGTCGAGACGCTCATCGACGCCCTCGGCCCGCTGGCGGACAACGGCGTGGTGTGGCTGCTCACCCCGAAGGCCGGCCGCCCCGGGCACGTCGAGCCGAGCGACATCAACGAGTCGGCGCCCACCGCGGGGTTGCAGCAGACCTCGACGGTCAACGCGGGCAAGGACTGGACCGCGGCCCGGCTGGTCGCGCCCCGTGCCGCGCGCTCGCGCCGGTGAGCTCGTGAAATAGGCCTTTCCCGGCCGCGTCCTCGCACGGCGCGGCCACCCTTCCGCCCGCTGAAGTCACGCCGTGGGCAGCGGCGTGGCCCTGCGCGGCCACTCGTCCGCACGCTCGGCGCTCACGCCGCAAGCGGCGCGGCGTTCACGCCGTGGGTTGCGGCGTGGCCTTCTTCGTGGTCGGCGCGGCCGACGGGCTCTTGGAGTTCCATCCCGAGCTCGACGTGGACGGCTGCGGGTTCTTCGTGCGGGTCGTGGTCGGGCCGTTGCCCGGCTGCCAGTCCTCGGGCATGAACACGCGCACCTGGGTGTACGAGGCGTCGGCGGACTTCCCCGTCAGGGTGAACGCGCCCAGGTTCACCTTCCCCGTGTGGATCTCGTCGTCGGTGACCGGGCCGAACTGCACGCCGTTGACGTAGGCGTTGAGCTGGTTCCCCTCGATCTTGAACGCGACGAACATGTCCTGCACGCCGCTGCCCGGCTTGTACGACCACTCCTTGATCAGGTCGTGCTCGTTCGGCGGGTCCTTGTACAGCTTGTACAGCCGCACCTTGTTGTCGTCGCAGAGACCCAGCGTGTACCCGTGCTCGCCGGTGCGCAGCCACAGCCCCGCGCAGCCCGCGCTCAGCTTGACCTTGGTCTCGATGCTGCCGTCGGTCATCGGCACGTCCAGCGGCGGCTTCAGCGTGCAGCCGGTCAGCCCGGGCGCCTGGTCGGTGGTGACCCGCAGCCGCCCGTTGCCGGTGTCGCAGCGGCCGCCCTCGGACTCCTGCTGCGACTTCCAGAGCTGGTCGACGGCCCCGAAGCCCTGGTCCCGCCAGCCGTTGGGCACCCAGGAGGGTTCTTCTTCGCGGTTGTACTGCGGGATCGCCCGCACCACGTCGCCCGAAGCGTCCGTGGCCGGGGCGGAGGTGCCGGCGTCCCCGGCCGCCTGGTTGCCGGTCTTGTCGCGGTTCTGGAACACGACGTACCCGGCCAGGCCGAGCGCCAGCACCAGGATGCCGATCAGCAGCGGGACGGCCCAGTTGCGTCCCTGCCTCGGGGGCGGCGGGGCCTCCTCGCGGGGCGGCGGGGCGTAGACGGTCGGCTGGGCGGCGGGCGAGACGTACGCCTGCGGGGGCGGCACCTGCGGGGCCGGGGTCATCGGGCGCAGCCGTTGGGTCGCCTGCGCGTCGGGGCCGTGGTGCGGCTGCTGGTGCTGCGGGACCGTGGGGTAGGCGCCGGGGTGCTGCTGCTGGAACGCGGCGGGGCTCACGGGGGCGACCGGGGCGCCGCTGACGGGCATCGTGGGGGCGCCGCTCACGGGGGCCGGGTGCTGGAAGGCGGCCGGGCTGACGGGGCTGCCGGCCATGTACTGGGGCTGCTGGTACTGCGGCTGCTGGTACTGGGGCTGCTGCTGGGGCTGCTGGAAGGCGGCCGGGCTGACCGGGGCGCCGCTGGCGGGGGCGCTGCTCACCGGGGCGTTGCCGGCCGGGGGCTGCGGGTGGGCGAACTGGCCTTGCTGCTGTCCCGGCTGCTGCCCGACCTGCTGCCCGACCTGCTGCCCGGCCTGCTGCCCGGCCTGCTGACCCGGCTGCTGTCCCGCTTGCTGACCCGGCTGAGCCGTCGGCTGGCCGGCCTGCTGGCCTGGCTGGGGCATGCCTTGCGCGGCCTGAGCGGCCTGTTGCGGCCACATGGGGGCCTGCTGACCGGCCGCTGCCGCTGGACTGGCTGCTCCGGCGGCTGCTCCCATCGCACCGGCGGCGCCCGCTCCAGCCGCGGCGGCGGTTGACGCGGCGGCCGGACTGCCAGCGGCACTTGACGGGGGTTCAGACGGTACAATGGCGGCGTTTTGGGGGTTTTGGGCATTTTGCGCGGGACGGGCGATGTTGACCCAGGCGCGCAGGCTGCCCTCCGCCACGACCAGTTCGGGCTGCTCGATGACGGTGGGGGCCAGGCCGAGCTCGCGCTGCAGGAGGGTGTTGACCAGGGGGACCCGGCTGGAGCCGCCGACCAGGAACAGGCCGGCGAGCTTGCTCTTGTCCATCCCGGCCCAGCGCATGACCGCGCCCGTCGTGCGCACGGTCTGCTCGAGCAGGGCGCGGGCCTTGTCCTCGAACTGCTCGCGGGTGATCGTCACGTCGGCCGCCGCGATCGGCACGTGCAGCGCGGCGCTCGGGGTGCGCGACAGCATCTCCTTGGCGATGCGCGCGTCGTCCCACAGCATGCGGCGGTGCCGGCGGTCCTCGGTGCTCTGCGGGTTGTCCAGCCGCGCCCACACCTCGGGGTTCTCGATCTGCCCGCGCGCGTGCTCCACGATCAGCGCGTCGAGGTCGAGCCCGCCCAGGTCGTCGATGCCGTCGACGGCGCGGACGTCGAAGCCCTCCCCCGACCGGCTGACCAGGCTCGCGTCGAAGGTGCCGCCGCCGAAGTCGTACACCAGCAGGCCCTGGTCGCCGGCGAGCGGCTTCTGCAGGACACCGGCGAAGTAGTGCGCGGCCGCGACCGGCTCGGGCATCAGGGCCGGCTGCGGCAGCCCGGCCAGTTTCGCCCCCTCGATCAGGGCGAGCCGCCGGGAGACGCCCCACGCGGCCGGGTGGGTCAGCGTCAGCTCGGCCACCGGCCCGCCCGCGACCCGCACCGCCTCCTGGTTGACGTGCCCGAGCACCGCCCCGATCAGCGACGGCACGCTCAGCTCCCGGTCCCCCAGCAGAACGGTCCCGTCGTCGATGCGCCGCTTCGGGCTGCCCTCGAACCGCGCCGGGTCGACCCGCGCGGCGTGCACCGCGTCGCGCCCGACGAGCAGGGCCCCGTCGGTCTGCGCGTACACCGCCGACGGCAGCAACGGCGACCCGTCGAACAGCAACGGGCGCACTCTCCCGTCCGGCCACGCGAGAAGCGCGACGGTGTGGGAGGTCCCGAAGTCGATGCCGAGCCGCGGCCCTGCTGCCATGCGGGTGAGTGTAGGTGCCCGGTACGACAACTGGCATATTCGAGGCATGACAGTGGATGTCGGAGATCCGGCACCGGACTTCGTCCTGCGCGACCAGAACAACCAGGAGGTCAAACTGACCTCGTACCGCTCCTACAAGGCGGTCCTGCTGGTGTTCTACCCGCTCGCCTTCACCGGCACCTGCCAGGGCGAACTCGCGGGCCTGCAGCGGCATCTGGCCGACTTCCAGAACGACCGCGTCCAGGTGCTGACGGTGTCGGTCGACTCCCCGTACGCGCACAAGGTCTGGGCCGACCGCGAGGGCTGGACCTTCCCGATGCTCGCCGACTTCTGGCCGCACGGCGCCGTGGCCGCCTCGTACGGGGTGCTCAACGAGGCCAAGGGGTACGCCGACCGGGGGACCTTCCTCGTCGACCCGGACGGCATCGTCGCCTTCACCGAGCGCGTTTCGGCAGGTCAGTCCCGCGACCCGGAGGTCTGGCGATCGGCCGTCGCCGCGTTGTGAAGTTGTTCGGTACCATGCTGGGTACCCGGGCGCGTAGCTCAGTGGGAGAGCACTCGCCTTACAAGCGAGGGGTCGTTGGTTCGAAACCAACCGTGCCCACGGTGCGAAGCAGGGGCTCATGCGAGCCCCTGCTTGCGTTTCGTCAGGCCGCCGGCATCGCGCCGAGGATGGCCTTCATCTCGTCGACCGCCTTGGGCTTGAGCTGGTCCTTGGGCACGAACGAGGTGCCGAAGGTCACCAGGCTGATCGAGAGGTACAGATTGCTGTCGACCAGCCGGATCGTGTAGTCGCTGGTCTTCGAGCCGATGTCCCAGTCCCGGTTCGTACCGTAGGCCCGCTCGCCCATGCCGCTGAGCTCGCTGTCGAAGTAGCGCTGCTTGTCCAGGTCGTACCCGGAGTCGAAGTAGGACTTCGCCTCCTTGGCCGTCGTGTACACCTGCGTCTTGATGTTGAAGGTGACCTTCACCCCGGCCGAGGTGCGCAGGTCGAAGTCGCAGTCGGCGCGCGCGATGCCACCGGTGTTGCGCACGTTGGGCGTGGACTTCTCCTTCTTGAAGGAGTACTGCCCGAGCGCGCTCAGGTCCATCCCGCAGACGTCGCCGGCCGCCTTGTACTTGACCGGCCCGGCGGCGGGCGCGGTCGTCTTGGTCGGCGTCTTGAGCCCGCCGGTGGTGGGAGCGGCACCGCCCGTGGTCGGCGGGGCGGCGAGGGGGGTGGTCGGCTCGTCGTCCTTGCCGCCGAACACCTTGGTGAGGACCAGCACTCCACCGATGACGGCGAGCACCAGGATGCCGGCGATGACGCCGATGGGCACCCAGGGGTTCGTCCGGCCGCCGCCGGGCGGGGGGCCCATGGGCTGCATGGGAGGCTGCATCGGGGGTTGCTGCCAGCCCTGCGTCGGCGGCGCCTGCTGCCAGCCCTGCGTGGGCGGGGGTGGCTGCCAGCCTTGCGTGGGCGGCGCCTGCTGCTGCCAGTCCTGCGCCGGCGGCGGGTACTGCGGCTGCGGCGGATACCCGGGGGCCGCCGGCTGCGCCGGAAATGCGCCGGTCGGTGGCGGCCCGGGCGGCGGCGGTGGATAGCCGCCGAAATATTGATTCTGGTTGGGCTCACCGGCCGGTGGATACGTCACGGGATCTCACCATAGTCGATGGTCACGGTCCGTATCGCCCCGTCAGAGCCCCGCCGGCTCGGGCGGCGTGATGATCGCGACGCGGTCGGCGGGGTGGTGGGACTCGAACTCGTCGGTGTGGATGACGATGAGCGGGACGCCTTCGAGCATGTCGAGCCGGTGGCGTTCGTCGTACGTGGGCATGCGGACGGTGATCCGGGCTGCCGGTGGCGCGTGGAGTTCTTCGACCGTGGTGGTTCTGCGGACTGAGGAGCGTCGGCCGCGGGTGGTGACGATGGTGCCTTCGGCGCGTAGCACGGCCATGGCGTCGCGGACGACGTCGCGGCTGACGCCGTATTCGTGGGAGAGGGTGTTTTCGCTCGGCAGGTCGGCGCCGGGTGGGAGTTCCCCGGTGCGCATCCGGTCCAGCAGGTTGTGGGCCAGTTGGCGGTACAGCGAGACCGGGGAACGGCGATCGAGCATGGCCGCGACGGTATCACCTATAAGGCCATGTGGCCATATAGCCGTCCAGGTATCGAAGGTTGTGGCAGGATCCGCTTCATGGGTGCGTCCGGCTGGGACCATGTTGTGCCGTTCGACGAGGACGTGGCCGCTGCGCTGCGGAAACTGCGGGCCGAGGTGTTCGCCTCCGGCGAGTACTACTGGCTGTACGAGGGCGACCGCCCGCGGCCCGGGACGGAGCGGGAGCTCTGGGCCGACGAGGAGATCCGGCACTGCATGACGCACTCCGTGCTCGACGTCTTCGAGGTCGGGACCAGCGGGCAGCGGGCGTTCGGGCGGACCTTCGCCGTCAGCGACGAGGAGGCCCTCCGCGAGCTCGGGACCGCGCAGCCCACGCCGGCGACCGTCGAGGACCGGGAGCGGCTGCTGCCGCTGCTGTCGGAGCGCGGGGCCGGGCGGCATCTCGTGCTGTACGCCGGCGGAAAGCCCAGTCAGTTGCTGTTCTTCGGCGCCACCGGGGACTGAGGGGTCAGTAGCGGAACGTCTGGACGATCGTGCGCAGGCTGCCCGACAGCCGCGCCAGGTCGCCCGCCGCGCGTTCGGACTCGGCCACGCCCGTCGTGGTCTGGTTGACCGACGAGGCCACCGCGGCGATCGTCTCCGCCACGTGGCGGCCCGTGGACGCGGCCTCCTCGACGCTGCGGTTCATCTCCTCCGTCGTCGCCGACTGTTGTTCCACGGCCGAGGCGATCGTCGTCTGGTACTCGTTGATGCGCGCGATGATGTCCGAGATCTCCGACATCGCCGCGACCGCGCCCGTGGTGTCCGACTGGATGGCCTGGACGCGCCGGGAGATGTCCTCCGTGGCGCGAGCGGTCTCCTGGGCCAGGTCCTTCACCTCGTTGGCGACCACCGCGAAGCCCTTGCCGGCCTCGCCCGCGCGGGCCGCCTCGATGGTGGCGTTCAGGGCCAGGAGGTTGGTCTGGCCGGCGATCGAGGTGATGACCTTGATGACGTTGCCGATCTCGGCGGAGGAGTCGCCGAGTTTGGACATGACGTCCGTCGTCGCCGCGGCGACCTCGACGGCGCGGGCGGCGACCGTCACGGCCTTGGTGGCGCTCTGGGAGATCTCGCGGATCGAGGCGCCCATCTCCGTGGCGCCCGAGGCGACCGTGGAGATGGTGCCGGACATGCGGTCGGCGAGGGTGGCCACCGCGCCGGCCTGGCGGGAGCCCGACTCGGCGCCGGCGGCGGACTCGCGGCTCGTCGCGGCCAGCTGTTCCGAGGCCGAGGCCAGGGCCGTCGAGTGCTCGGCCAGGTCGGCCACCGTGGTGCGCAGCTGGGAGCGGGCCTGGCGCAGCGAGTCCGCCATCTGGCCGACCTCGTCGCGCTGGTCGACGCCCGCGTCCTGGGTGAGGTCGCCGCCGGCCACGGCGCGCAGGACCGACGAGACGCGGCGCAGCGGGTGGACGATGACGTTCGCGATGTACAGGCTCATCGCCACGGCCAGGGCCAGCGCGACGCACAGCAGGGCGATGACGGCGACCCGGGTCTCGTTCGCGGTGCGGTCGAAGTCGCGGCCGGCGACCAGGGCGGCGTTGGCCCGTTTGATCTCGGTGTCGAGCAGGCCCTCGTACACCTTGCGCAGGTCGCGGTTGGCCCCGAAGGCGTCCGCGATCGCCTTGTCGCGGTCCGTGGGGTACGCCGCGAACTCCGTCTTCAGCGCGCCGAACCAGGCGTCCAGGGCGGCCCGGATCTGCTCGACGGCGGCGGGCTCGGCGGCCCGGGCGTTGTCGCGGGCGGTCTGCAGCGCGGCATTCACGGTGCTCTGGCGGCCGAGCGCCTCGTCGCGGAACTCGGTGTCGCCGCGCAGCAGGTAGCCCCGCTCGTCGTTCGCCGCCGCCTTGGCCGACAGGGCGGCCTGGTTCAGGGCGGCGACATACGGCACCGCGTCGCCGACCTCGCCGTTGCGGGTGTCGCGCAGCTGCGTGATGCCGACCAGGGCGAGGATGCCCGTGGCCGCGGTGCCGGCGACCGCGACGGCGGCGACCAGGAGGATCTTGGTGTAGACGCGGCGGGAACCCAGCCAACGGCGCATGAGGGCGGCTCCATTCAAGAACAAGAACATCCGCCTGTACGGCATGATCGGCGCCCGTTCAAGGGAAAGTTTCGCGGTCGTTTTGCCGGTCGCGGGCATACGCGCGCGCGTGCCGCAATGCGCGCGGCGGTGTGGCTTATATTCAGCGATATGAATCGCTTTCTGGTGGCGGCCGCCGTCGCCGCACTCGGTGCCGCGGTTTCCGCCGGCCCCGCCCGGGCCGCCGTGCCGGGCGTGGCCACCGCGACCTTCGTGCAGCAGAGCGCATGGCCGAACGGGTACACGGGGCAGTACACGATCGACAACGGGGCCGCGTCGGCGCTGACGTGGCGGGTGGAGTTCGATCTGCCGGGTGGAACGACGGTCGCCAATTCCTGGGGCGCTCGGCTGACCCGGACCGGCGATCATTACGTGGCCGTCGGGGAAGCGTGGAACGCGACGGTTCCGGCCGGCGGCAGCGCGACCTTCGGGTGGGTCGCGCAGGGAACCGGGAGGCCGCTCGGCTGCTCCCTGAACGGCGGGTCCTGCACCGGGGCGAGTGCGGACATCCGGACCCCGTCGACGCCCGGGAACCTGCGCGCGGCCGTCGGGACCACCACGTTCACGCTGCGCTGGGACGCATCGAGCGACGACATAGCCGTCACCGGGTACGAGGTCTACAGCGGGGCCAATCTCGTCGCGACGGTGACCGGCGACGAATACACCATGGGCATGCCGCCGCCGATGATCATCACGTACCGGGTGCGGGCGCTCGACGCCGCCGGGAACGCCTCGCCGTTCGCCGTCATCACGCCGGGCGGGCCGGCCGACACGGTGGCGCCGGGCGCGCCGGGTGCCGTCTACCCGGGGTCCACCACGATCCGGTGGACCGCCGCCACCGACGACGTGGCCGTGGCCGGGTACGAGGTCAGCGTCAACGGGGACCGGTACGGGGCGACGAGCAATCTGAGCCTGACGGTACCGCCGCTGGGGTTCGGGGTCTTCACGTTCGCCGTCGTCGCGTTCGACGGGGCCGGGAACCGCTCGGTGCCGCGCAGCATCATGGTGGCCGTCGATCCCGGGCCGGCGTCGGACGCGCAGGGGCCCACGCCGCCCGGCGACCTGCGGGTCACCGTCACCGAAACGCGGGTGACGTGGACCTGGAGCGCGTCGCGGGACAACGTGGGGGTGGCCGGCTACCAGGTCTTCCACGGCGCCGACTGGGTCGGGAACACGACCGCGGCCAGCTGGAGCGAGCCGCGGACGGCCGGCAGCACGCCGTACACCTTCAGGGTCCGGGCTTTTGATCAGGCCGGGAACAAATCGGCCTTCGCGGCGCTGACTTCCTGAACCCGGTGCGCGATCATTGGCGCCGTGGAGAGGTGGGTGCCGTTCCGGCGGTCGCGCCAGGACAAGGTCGTGGACCTCGTCCGGCGCGTCGCCGACGCCGGTGATCCGGGCGAGCACGGGCAGGGCGTCGAGGTGGTGGTCGAGGCGCCGCGCACGAAGTGGTGGCGGGCCCTGTTCAACCGCGACGACACCCTGGCCCAGGCCCGGATCGTGGTGACCCGCGAGGGCGGCGAGGTGCGGTACCCGTTCGACATCCAGCTCGTCACGGCGTACGGCGCCGGCGCGGCCCATCGCCTCGGCACCCGCCCCGGATGGGCGGTGAGCAACTCGGCCGGGATGGCCTTCGTCATCCAGAAGGGCACCCACCGCACCGGCTTCGACTTCGAGGAGCTCACCGCCGGCGCGGTGGCGGCCCTGGCCAGGCTGCGCCGCAAGCCTCAGGAGCGCGGCTGGCGGGCCCGGATCGACCGGGACATCACACGTCGTTGACCGTGGCGATCTCGTCGGCCGTGAGCGAGAACTCCAGGACCGCGAGGTTCTGGGCCATCCGCTCCGGGTGGGTGGACTTCGGGATGATGACGACGTCGTGGTGCAGCTGCCAGCGCAGCACCACCTGCGGCACGGTCACCCCGTGCGCCTCGGCGATCTTCACCAGCCGCGGGTCGTCCAGCGGCGTGTTCTTCAGGGCGCTGTAGCCCTCGACCACGACCCGGCGGTCGCGCATGTCGTCGAGGAACCGCGGGTCGTGCTGGGCCGGGCTCCACGGGACCTGGTTGACCACCGGCGTCTCGCCGGTCTCCTTGATGAGCTCGTCGACCAGGGCGGTGTCGTAGTTGCTGACCCCGGCCGAGCGGATCCGCCCGGCGTCGCGCTGCTCCAGGAAGGACACCCAGGTCGGCAGCGACCTGCCGCGGGCCGGCGGCCAGTGGATGAGCCACAGGTCGACGAAGTCCACCCCGAGCGCCTTGAGGCTCGCGTCGAGGGTCTGGCGCTCCTTGCCCGCCTGCGACGGCGGGAGCTTGGTGGTGATGAAGACCTCGGAGCGGTCGAGGCCGCTGTCGCGCAGGGCCCGGCCGATCTCCTCCTCGTTGCCGTACATGGTGGCCGTGTCGATGTGGCGGTATCCGGCGTCGAGGGCCGCCCGGGCCGACTCGTACGCCGACCGGCCCGTGATCTGCCATGTGCCGAAGCCAATGGTCGGCAGGTTCACGCCCGGCGCCAGCTCCACGGCTGGAATCTCGTGTGCCATGGGCCAATCTTGCCTCGAAGCGATAGCGTGCGCCGTATGCCGGATCTACCGCAGTTTCCGCCGGGCTTCCGCTTCGGCGTGTCGACCGCCGCGTACCAGATCGAGGGCGCCGTCGGCGAGGACGGCCGTGGACCGTCCATCTGGGACACCTTCGCCCACACGCCGGGGCGCGTCCGGGACGGCCACACCGGCGACGTGGCCTGCGACCACTACCACCGCTGGGCCGAGGACCTCGACCTGATCAAGGGCCTGGGCGCCGGCGCGTACCGCTTCTCCGTCGCCTGGTCGCGCGTCCAGCCCACCGGCAGCGGCCCCGCGAACCCGGCCGGCCTGGACTTCTACGAGCGCCTGGTCGACGGGCTGCTCGAGCGCGGCATCGACCCGCTGGTCACCCTCTTCCACTGGGACCTGCCGCAGGAGCTGCAGGACCAGGGCGGCTGGGCCAACCGGGACACGGCGATGCGCTTCGGGGAGTACGCGGAGCTGCTCGGCGAGCGCCTGGGCGACCGGGTGAAGCTGTGGATCACGCTGAACGAGCCGTACATCCACTTCGCCCTCGGGCACGTCCAGGGGGTCCACGCGCCCGGCCTGCAGATGATGACCGACCAGCTGCCCGTGGTACACCATCTGCTCCTGGCTCATGGTCTTGCAGTTTCGGCGCTGCGGCGGACCTCGAGCGCGCCGGTCACGCTCGCGAACAACCACTCGCCGGTCTGGCCCAAGAGCGATTCGGACGAGGATCAGCTCGCCGCCGCCGTCTACGACCTGGTGCAGAACCACCTGTTCACCGACCCGATCCTGCTCGGCCAGTACCCGCCCGGCTACGAGTTCCTGACCACCGCCGACGTCGACTCGATCATCATGGAGGGCGACCTCGAGGTGATCTCCCAGCCGATCCAGGCCATGGGCGTGAACTACTACAACCCGTCGCTGATCGCCGCCCCGCCGGAGGGCGACCCGCTGCCCTTCGTCCGCCTCGACATCGAGGGGTACCCGAAGACCGCCTTCGACTGGCCCGTCGTCCCCGACGGCCTGCGCGAGCTGCTCGTCGGCATGAAGGAGCGCTACGGCGACCGCCTCCCGCCGGTCTGGATCACCGAGAGCGGCTGCTCCTGGCCCGACCAGGACGACCAGTTCCGCATCGACTACATCGCCGGCGACCTGCGCGCGCTGCGGGCCGCGATGGACGCCGGGGTCGAGGTGCACGGTTACTGCACGTGGTCGCTGCTGGACAACTTCGAGTGGGCGGAGGGCTACCACCAGCGCTTCGGCCTGGTCCACGTCGACTTCGACACGCAGGTCCGGACGCCCCGCCGCTCCTACGACTGGTACCGGGAGGTTTGCACCGCAGCTGCACCCCAGCCGGACTTGCAGCGCGACCCGACCGGATGACACGGTGAGTGCGGCGGAATCCGTAGCGTTGCGCAGGTCAGTCCTGTGCAGCCGTTGGGAGTCCCCGCCGTGGCCGAGCAATACGCCGGAGCCCTGCTCTACCTGGTCCCCGTCCTCGTGGCGGCGGTCGTCGCCTTCATCGTGACGCGGCCGGAGAAGGACGAGGAGCCGTCGCCGGTTGTGGATGCTTTGCCGCGGCGCCCGGTTTCTTCGGTCTCGCGGCCGCGGATTCCGGGGCAGCGGACGTACCAGCCGCTGAACCGCCGCGCGAACCCCTCGACGGTGGCGCCTTCCCCGTCGCCGACGCTGCTGCACGCCGCGCTGTCCTCGCACCTCGCCGCGGTGGCGGGCGCCTCGGCTTCGTCTTCGGCGCCTTCGTCGTCGTCCATTCCGGCGGTACGGCCGGCGCGGCTGGTCTCGATCCGGCGGCCGGCCCGCATTCCGCGGCGGGCGATCCACCGCTGCCCGCACAAGCCGTAAATCGGGATCTGCTTTCTGCCGCCGCGAGCCTGGCTCGCGGCGGCTTTTTGCTTCCAGCGTCTCGGCTGATACAGGTAGCGGCTATTTATGGCCACATGGCCGTATGGGTGATAGCGTCGCGGCCATGCTGGATCGACGTTCCGGGATTTCGCTCTACCGCCAGATCGCCCACGACCTGCTCGATCGGATGCAGGGCGGAGAACTCACGCCCGGCTCGGAACTGCCCAGCGAGAACACCCTGTCCCTGGACTACGGTGTCAGCCGCGACGTCATCCGCGACGCGATGGCAGTGTTGCGTGCCGAGGGGGCGATCTCCACCACCCGCGGGCGCCGCTCGACGGTCCGGAAGGCGCCGGAGGTACGAGAGATTCTGGCGCCGCAGGCGGCCCGGATCACCGTGCGCATGCCGACGTACGAGGAACGCCACCGGCTCGACATGCTCGAAGGGGTACCGCTGATCGTGGTCCACACCGACGAGCTCGAGTCCTACCACCCCGCCGACCGCGTCGCGATCATTACGCCGCCTGCCGACGAGCCGGCCTGATCGGTGGACCTCAGAGGAAGTCGGCGACCGGGCCGAAGGTGAGGACTCCGCTGCCGGCCGCGTACTCGTGGGCGGCCGGCGCGAGCTCCGCCGCCAGCGCTCGATGCGCCTCGGTGTCGTCCAGTTCGATCGCCGCCCGCGCCGCCACGCACAGCCGCGCCTCCCACAACAGGTCGCGCGGGGACGGCGGCAGGTTGCGCAGGGCCGCCCGGGCCTCATCCAACCGGCCGCCTCGGATCAGCAGCAACGGCCGCGCCCACGGTTCGTACGGGCCCAAGTCGTCGTTCGGACCCAAACGGTCGATCGACAGCAGGGCCAGGCCCAGCAGACCCGCGCGCATTCCCGGCATCTGCGCCGTCGCCAGGTGGGCGTCGGCCCGGCGGTAGGAGGGTTCGCGCGACGTGCGCATCGCGGCGTACCACTCGGTGAAGACCGGGACCACCGGCAGCGAGTACGTCTCCGACAGCGCATCCGCCGCGGCCGCATGGGCGTCGGCGGACGCCGAGTCGTTCAGCGCGCACGACGACTGCACCGCGATCAGGTGGCCCAGCACCTCGAACGTCACCAGCCCGTGGGTACGCGACACATCGAGGAGCTCCTCGGCAATCGCCAGGCGTTGCGAAGCGCGGCCCGGCGACGCGAAGCAATGCAGGAATCGCGCGTTCAAGGCCAGCGCCCGCAGCTGTGCATTCGCGCCCGACAATGCGTATGCCTCGTCGGCGCCCCGCGGGTCGCCGCGGCCGCGCAGTTCCATCGCTTCGGCGATCAGCAGCCGCGCCCGCGCCTCGCCCGTGGTGCCGGGCAGGGCGCTGCGCGCCGCGGCCACGATCGCCGCGGACAGGGGCTCGTCGTCGTTGCGGGGCCAGATCGCCGGTACCGCGAACTCCGCCGTCGAGCCCTTCGCCAGTGCCGCCGCTCTGAGGTGGCGGGACTCGTCCAGGTGGCCGATCACGGCGAGGGCGCGGCTCAGGCCCAGCAGCGAGTCCACCGTGCCGCCGCCGTGCGCGACCGCCTGGCGCCAGAGGCGGGCGGCCTCGTGGGGGTTGTTGCGGTGCTCGGCCAGCACGGCGGCGGCCGCCGAGTAGCGGGCCGCCCGTGCCGCCGTGGCCCGGGTGCCCGCGGCGGCGAAGTGGTACGCCAGGGTCGCCACGTCGTTTGGGGCCAAACGGTGCGCGACTTCGCCGGCTTGGGTGTGCCAGGATTGACGGCGAGGGGTGGACAGGTCGCCGTAGATGGTGTCGCGGACCAGGATGTGGGCGAACCTGGTGCCGTCGGTCAGGAACCCGGCGCGGGTCGCGGCCTCCAGGGCGTCCACGACGTCGGTGCGGGCCAGCGCGGCGAGCAGCTCGGGGTCGATGTCGCGCCCCAGGATGGAGGCTTGGCGCAGAACTTGACGAGTGGGCTCCGGCAGCTGGGCCAGGCGGTGCCGGATCACGTCGCGGACCCCCGGCGGCACGGTGCGCAAAGCGGCCGGACCATCCGCGGCGACGAGGCGGGCCAGTTCGCGCACGAAGAACGGATTGCCGGCCGTTCTTTCCTGCAGCAGGTGTACCTCCCGTGCCCCCAACCCCCGCCCGACGACCTCCCGCACCAGAGCGGCCGTCGCCGGTTCGGCGAGGCCGGACAGCCGGACGCGCAACGGCTCCGCGCGCGCGAGCCGGGCCAGGAACGCGGTGAACGCGTCGCTCGGATCGGTGTCGCGCGCCGTCGCGAGGAGCCGCACGCCGCCGGGCAGGGTCGCAAGCACATCCCACACGTCCCGATCGGCGCGGTGGACGTCCTCGGCGACGAGCAGCACCGGCGCCAAGGCCGCCAGCTCGGTACCGGCGGTGCGCAGATCGGTCCAGGGCCAGGTGCCGGGAGCGCCCTCGTACTCGCCCGCCCTCCCCCACCGCACCGTCCAGCCGCGCGCCTCCTGCTCGCGCGCGAACGCCTCCGCCAACGCGCTCTTCCCGGCGCCCGCCTCGCCCTCGATGAGCGCCACCGACGCCCCACTGCCACGCAACCGCGCCAGCTCAGCCTCGCGCCCGAACAACACCGACGACACAACGCCACGCAATTGAGCCGGCTCGGAGTCGCGGCCGGACGGTGGCGGCGCGGCCGGCTCCGCGACCGACTGCGTCAGGATGTCCGCCTCCAACGCACGCAGCGCCGGCCCCGGGTCGACGCCGAGCGACGAAACCAGCACCTCGCGCGCCTCGCGCAACGCGGAGAGGGCGTCACCCTGGCGGTCCGAGCGGTACAACGACAACGCCAGCAACCGCCAGGACTCCTCGCGCAACGGGTGCGCCGCCACCAGCGCGCGCAGGTCGGCGGCCGCCTCCGCCGCACGGCCCGCGGCGACCAGGGCCGCACCACGGCGCTCCCGGGCCAGCTGATGCAGGTCGTCCAGGCGGTCGATCTCGGCGCGGGCCCAGCCTTCCGCGGCCCACTCCCCGTACGCGGGGCCGCGCCACAAGGACAGGGCCTCGTCCAGCGCCGCGAGCGAACCGGCCCCGGGCCCCGGCGATGCAGCCTCGTCCCGGCGCGCGAGCGAGCCGTCCGCGACCAGCTGCTCGAAGCGCCACGCGTCCACCGAGGAAGCCCGCAGCGCGTACCCGGGCGGGGCGGTGATCAGCACGCGCGCGGGCGTGCGCGGCCTGCGGTCCGGCTCCAGGGCGCGGCGCAGGTCGGCCACGAACGTGCGCAGCGCGCCGAGGGCTCCGGCCGGCGGCGTGCCCGACCACACGTCGTCCACGAGCACGTCGAGCGGGACGACCCGCCCGCGGGCGATGAGCAGGCGGGCGAGGATCGTGCGGTGCCGGGGGCCTTTGAGCGGTACGACATCGGGATCCCGGGCTTCCAGAGGACCCAGAACGCCGAAAGAGAGCACGAGTCGATTATTCGCCGCTGATCGGCTGCTGATCGGGGCGGTGCACGGTGGGCGGCATGAGTTTTTCGTACCGTCGGATCGAAGTCGCGCCGAATGTCTCCCTCAACGTTGCCATGTGCGGCAGTGGCAGCCCGATCGTGTTGTTGCACGGATTTCCGCAGACGCACCTGATGTGGCGGCATGTGGCGCCCCGGCTGGCGGCGGCCGGGCACACGGTCATCTGCCCGGATCTGCGCGGGTACGGGGACAGTGACAAGCCGGACGGTACCGGCGAATATGCCAAGCGGGTGATGGCCGCCGATGTCATCGCGCTCGCGGAGGCGCTGGGATTCGAGCGGTTCGCGCTCGCCGGGCACGATCGCGGGGCCCTGGTGGCGATCCGGGCCGGGCTCGACCACCCCGAGCGGATCACCCACCTGGCGTCGCTGGACGTGCTGCCGACGCTCGATTCGTGGGAGGTACTGCAGGGTGTGGGCGGGGTCGTCGGCTTCCACCTGTTCCTGATGGCGGCCCCGGCGCCGCTGCCCGAGCTGCTCATCGGCGGGGCGCCGGACGCGTTCTTCGGCCACTTCCTCGACGCCTGGGGCAACGGTTCACTGCCGGCCGAGATCCGCCAGGTGTACCTCACTGCCTCCCGCAACGCCGTTGCGTCCATTGTGGCCGATTACCGCGCGACCGCCACAGTGGACGTCGAGCACGACGCGGCCGACCGGGCCGCGGGGCGCAAGCTCGCGATGCCGGTGACGGTGCTGCAGCAGGACTGGGGCGCGGCGCTGGGCTTCGACGCCGCCGCGCGCTGGCGGGCCTGGGCGGCGGATCTGTCCCACCACACCGTCGCGGCCGGGCATTTCATGGCGGAGGAGGAGCCCGAGCTGGTGGTACTGCACCTGCTCGAGCTCCTCACCCGAACTCCCGCCTCCCCCGATGCCTCGGCGCTGAACCAGCGCGTCAGCTGAAGCGGGCGGCCCCGGCGCTAGCTGAAGCGGGCGCCCTCGTCGCGTTTGAAGGCCCACGCGGCGAGGGCGGCCATCGCGACCGTCCACACCGCGAACGCGACCATCGACGTCGTGGAAAGGTCGAAGTCGCCGACGGCGGCCCAGAGCAGCTCGACCGCGCCGCGGGTCGGCAGGTACGGCGCGATCGTCTCGACGAACCCGGGCGCCTGACCCGGGGCCGAGAGCAGGCCGCCGCCGAACGCCAGCGGGAAGAAGATGATCTGGGCGACGGCGAGGGCGGCCTTCATCGGCAGCGCGTACCCGATGGCCAGGCCCATGAAGGTGAACGGCAGCGCGGCGAGCACCACGGCGCCGAGGCCGAGCAGCAGCCCGGTCCAGCTCGTGGTGGCCGCGGTGAACAGCCAGCCGATGATGACGACCGGCACCAGCGAGATGGCCATGAACGTCAGGCCGGACAGGATCCGGCCGGCGAACGCGCTGGCGGGTCCCGCGGGCAGCGTACGGGTGAACGGGTCCCACGGCTGCGCGCGGTCCTCGCTGACGCCGACGCCGTAGTTGAACAGCGAGCTGGTCATCACCGCGAACATCACCATCGAGGCGGTGGCGAAGGTGGCGCCGACGGGGTCGCTGCCGGCGAACGGTACGACGAAGAAGAGCATCGACGCGGCCGGGAAGAACGCCCCGCCGACCACGGCGATCGGGATGCGGATGGTCTCCAGGATGCGGAAGCGGGCGTGGGTCAGGGCGAGCGAGGTCATGGCGCCTACCGTCCGGTGCTGGTGAGGGTCAGGAAGGCCTCTTCGAGCGTGGTCGGCTGGACCTGGAGGCCGCGGAACGGGACGCCGGCGTTGACCAGGTCGCGCACGAGCTGGTCGGCGTCGGCGGTCAGCAGGGAGGTACGGCCGTCGGCCTCTTCCATGCCGACGACGCCGGGCAGCTCGGGCAGGTCGCCGCTGGCGAGGCTGACCCGGTGGATGCCGACCATGGACCGGATCGCCGCGACGGTGTCGTCGGCCAGGATCCGCCCGTGGCCGACGACGACCACCCGGTCGGCGAGCGCCTCGATCTCCTCGAGGTAGTGACTGGTCAGTACAACCGTGCCGCCCTTGCTTGAAAAGTCGCGGATCGCGTCCCACAGCGCGCGGCGCGCCTCGACGTCGAGCCCGGTGGTGGGTTCGTCCAGGAACACCAGGCGCGGGCGGCCGACAAAGGCCAGGGCCACCGCGAGCCGGCGCTTCTGCCCGCCCGAGAGTCCACCCGTCTGGCGGCGGGCCATGTCGGTGAGGCCGAACTGGTCGAGGAGTGCTGCCTGCGGTACCGAATCCGGAAAATGCCGCGCCACGAACTCGACGCACTCGTGGACCCGCAGGGTGGACGGCAGCCCGGTCTCCTGCGGCGTCATGCCAATGCTGCGACGGTACTGCGGGTCGCGCGGATCCCCGCCGAACAGCTCGACGGTCCCGCTCGTGGGGCGGCGCAGCCCGACCAGCAGATTGATGAGCGTGGACTTCCCGGCGCCGTTCGGGCCGAGCAGGCCGAGCACGCCGCCCTGCGGGATGTCGAGCGAGACGCGGTCGAGGGCGAGGGTGTCGCCGTAGCGACGGGTGACGTCGATGGCGCGGGCGAGCATCAGGACTCCTTGAGGGGTGGGTCGATCAGTGCCCGTAAGGCGGCGGTGTAGTCGTCGAACGCGACCCGGCCGCGCCGCGTGAGGCCGGCGGAGGTCGTCGGGGTCCGGCCCCGGAACGACTTCACGACCTCGACGTAGCCCGCTTGTTCGAGCTTCGTCAGATGTACCGACAGATTGCCGGCGGTCATGTCGAGAACCTGCTGCAGCCTCGGAAACGTCATCCGGTCGCCGTCGCCGAGACTCGACAGCGCGGCCATGATCCGCAGGCGCGCCTGGACGTGGATCACGGGATCGAGCTCGCTCACGCCTTCCGCATCCGTTCCCTGAACTGCAGGATCAGCCCGAGCAGGATCAGCCCGCCGCCCCCGCCGAGCGAGATGATCAGCGAGTGCCAGCCGGCCCCGGCGGCGACCCCGGCGATGTTGATGACGGTGAGCCAAGCGCCGAAGACGAACATGTCGCGGGAGATCCAGATCGCGGCGCCGCACATGTACATCGCGCCGACGAGCGCCACGGACGAGGTCGCCCAGAGCAGCCCGCGCTCGGGTTCGGGCAGCAGCTTCGCGAAGTGGCTGATGGTGCTGCCGAGCCCGGCGAACGCGAAGAACCACGCGAGGCCGTAGGCCGTGCCCTGCCAGCTCGAGCGGCCTTCGAGCGCCCGCCCGCGCACGGCGCTGACGAACATGGTGCTGACCATCGCGAGGGCCATGAGTACGAAGAGGCTGGTGAGCGGGAGCCATTGCGGCAGGTTCACGTAGACGCGCCCGTCGGGGCCGTAGCGCAGGAACAGCAGGCCGAAGCCGATGAGCCAGGCCAGCCCCCACGGCACGTAGTAGAGCAGCGGGTTGAGCGCCACGACACGGGCCGCGTTGGCCCGCTCCTTGCGAATGAGCTCAAGCGACTCAGCAGCCGACGCCGGCGGCGCATCATCATCGACGGGGGTCATGCAAAGAACTTTACGCCATAAACTCGTTTACGCAACCCCGTCGATCGCGGGCCTGTGTCCTGGACGCCCGGCCAGCGCCTCTGACCTGCGACAACGTGGAGGCGCACTTCGTGTCGACTCAAGTCACCACTTGCGTCAGCGCCACATTTGGCCGCCGACGGGTTGGGTCACGCGCCTGACCTGCAGCGGAACGCGCCGCCAGCCGCAGCAGGGCCGCGCGAACCTGCGTCAACTCAAGTCACCCACTTACGTCACCGTCACCGCGGCCGGCCGGCGGGCTGGCCGGGCTGGCCGGGCTGGCCGGGCTGGCCGGGCTGGCCGGGCTAGCGGGCTGGCCGGGCTGGCCGGGCTAGCGGGCTGGCCGGGCTGGCCGGGCTAGCGGGCTGGCCGGGCTGGCCGGGCTAGCGGGCTGGCCGGGCTGGCCGGGCTGGCCGGGCTAGCGGGCTGGCCGGGCTGGCCGGGCTAGCGGGCTGGCCGGGCTGGCCGGGCTAGCGGGCTGGCCGGGCTGGCCGGGCTGGCCGGGCTAGCGGGCTGGCCGGGCTGGCCGGGCTGGCCGGGCTAGCGGGCTGGCCGGGCTGGCCGGGCTAGCGGGCTGGCCGGGCTGGCCGGGCTAGCGGGCTGGCCGGGCTGGCCGGGCTGGCCGGGCTAGCGGGCTGGCCGGGCTGGCCGGGCTAGCGGGCTGGCCGGGCTGGCCGGGCTGGCCGGGCTAGCGGGCTGGCCGGGCTGGCCGGGCTGGCCGGGCTAGCGGGCTGGCCGGGCTAGCGGGCTGGCCGGGCTAGCGGGCTGGCCGGGCTGGCCGGGCTAGCGGGCTGGCCGGGCTGGCCGGGCTAGCGGGCTGGCCGGGCTAGCGGGCTGGCCGGGCTAGCGGGCTGGCCGGGCTGGCCGGGCTAGCGGGCTGGCCGGGCTGGCCGGGCTAGCGGGCTGGCCGGGCTGGCCGGGCTAGCGGGCTGGCCGGGCTGGCCGGGCTGGCACATGCTCGGACCCTGCAGCGAAGTGCGCCGACGGGGCGCAACGGCGGGCTGCGAGGCTGCGGCGGCGCGAACTTGCGTCAACTCATGTCAGCGGTTGCGTCACCCAACCGCCTTCGCGCGCGGCTGGGGCCGGGCCGTCCCAAACGGGCCGCCCCTGGCACCGCGGATCAATCCCGACTGCCGGCGACCCACAACCGCCGGCGAGCCGGCCCTAGGCGGCGCAAGGCGCCGGCCACCCGCAGCCAACGGCGGCCCGCAAGCCCTTCCTGGCGCCGCCGGCGCCACCAACCGCGAACCGCAAGATCCGCCCGGCGCCGCAAGGCGCCCCACCACCAGAAACCCCACGGCAGACCGCAAGCTCTCCCAGGCGCCGCAAGGCGCCCCGGCCCGCAACCACCACGAACCGGAAACCCGCTCCTCCGCCGAAGGCGCCCTCGGACCGGGACCACCGAACGACGACCACGGCGGACCCGGCAGCGAACGACGGACCTGGACCACCGAACCGCAACCAAACTACGGTCCGGACCACGCTAACTGCGGTGCATAGGGCAGGCCGGAGGCGCCCCGAACCCACGACCAGGTGTGGCCCGGTGCCGCCCAGCCCAGGCGGCCGAACCCCGCCCACCAAAGCGCCGGCGCGATCGCGCGCGCGGACGTACGAGCCGACCAAAAGCCCGACTGCCAAGGCCCATTTGCGCACACACAACGGCGACTGCGGGACGTGCGGCGGCGGGGCGTTCCGGTCTTCCCACGCTATCAACCCCCACCAAGTTGATCAGGGATCGAGTCGCCGCCCCATCACACACAGCGAAGCCGGCCACCGAAGAAGGTGGCCGGCCTCAAAACTGTGCTATCAGAGCGACGAAGGCGCCGGCTCCAAGGGATCAACCCGGTGCCGCCCGTCCGGCTCCCCGCCCTCAGGCTCCGAAGCCGTCAACGGCGAAGCGTGCCGACCGGCGCGGCGCTCGCGGCGCTTCTCCTTCGTGGACTCGACCATCGTGTAGAGGGTCGGGACCAGGACCAGGGTGAGCAGCGTCGAGCTCACCAGGCCGCCGATGACCACGATGGCCAGCGGCTGCGAGATGAAGCCGCCCTCGCCCGTGAGGCCGATGGCCATGGGCAGCAGGGCGCAGATCGTCGCCACCGCGGTCATCAGGATCGGGCGGAGGCGGCGCCGGCCGCCCTCGACCACCGCTTCGCGGACGTGCATTCCGGATTCCTGGTACTGGTTGATCAGGTCCATGAGCACGATCGCGTTCGTGACCACGATGCCGATGAGCATCAGCACGCCGATCATGGCGGGCAGGCCCAGCGGGGTGCCGGTGGCCAGCAGCAGGATGATCGCGCCGGTCGCCGCGAACGGGATGGAGACCAGCAGGATCAGCGGCTGGGCCACGCTCTTGAACGTCGCCACCATGATGATGAAGACGATCGCGATCGCGGCGAGCATGGCCAGGCCCAGCTGGCCGAACGCCTCGGCCTGGTCCTGGCTCGCGCCGCCCAGGCTGACCGTCGCGCCGGCCGGCAGGCTGAGCTTGTCGAGCTCCGTCTGCAGGCTGGCCGAGACCTTGCCGAGGTTGTCGCTGTCGGCGCGGCCGGTGACCGAGGCGCTGCGGTTGCCGTCGATACGGGTGATCGACACCGGACCGGCGTCCTGGGTGACGTCGGCGATCTGGTCGAGGCGGATCACCGGCGGGTTGCCCCCGACGGGGATCTGCAGGGCCTTGAGGTCGTTCAGCGTGGCCGGGGCCGGGCCGGAGCGCAGCACCAGGTCGCGCTGCGAGCCGTCGATGGTCATCTGGGTGAGCGTCTGGCCGCGGTACGCCGCGGAGACGATGCCGCCCACCGCCGCGTCGCTGAGGCCGTAGCGGGCCGCCTGGTCGCGCTTGACCTTGACGTCGATGCGCGGGTTGCTGGCGGCGAGGTTGCTCTCGACGTCGTTGATGCCGTCGACGCCCTTCATGGCCGTCTCGACCTGCCCGGTGGCCTTCGCGAGGTCGTCGGGGTTGTTGGCCTTGATGATGACCTCGAGCTGGTCGCCCGAGCCGCCGCCGCCACCGGAGGTGATCTTCACCGTGCCGACGCTGTCGCCGGCCGCCGCGACCTGGGTGCGCAGCTCGTCGATGACCTTCTCGACGTCGGTGCCGTCCTTCGCGGTGACCGAGAAGTTCGACGTGTTGCCCGACTGGGCGCCCGCGAAGCCGAAGCCGGCCGAGGCGCCGATCGTGGCCTGGTACGCCTCGATGTCGGACCGCCCGCCGAGCAGGTCCTCGATCTTCTTGGCCGCCGCGTCGGTGGTGGCCAGGCTGGAGCCGACCGGCAGCTCCTGCGAGATGGAGAACTCGGTCTGGCCGGACTGGTCGATGAAGTTCGTCTTCAGCAGGCTCGCCAGGCCCATCGTGACGATGAAGACCACGATGCTGACGGCCACGGTGATCCAGCGGGTCGCCCGGCTGCGGGTGACCCAGGAGATGACCGGCACGTACGTGCGCTGCAGCGGGCTGCGCCGCTCCTTCTCCAGGGCCTTGGCCTCGATCGCCTCGCGCTCCTCCTCGGTGAGGGCGGACTTGCGGCGGCCGAGGAACCAGTACGCCATCACCGGCACCACGGTCAGCGCGACGAACAGCGAGGCGAGCAGGGCCACCGCGATGGTGACCGCGAACGGCCGGAACAGCTCGCCGGCCAGACCGCCGACCAGGCCGATCGGGAGGAACACGGCCACGGTGGTGAGCGTCGAGGCGACGACCGCGCCGGTCACCTCCTTCACGCCGGTCAGGATGGCGTGGATCTTTTCTTCGCCGTACTCGAGATGTCGTTTGATGTTCTCGAGCACCACGATCGAGTCGTCGACCACGCGGCCGACGGCGATCGTGAGCGCGCCGAGGGTCAGCAGGTTGAGCGAGTAGTCGCCGACCCACAGCCCGATGAGCGCGACGACCACCGACAGCGGGATCGACACCGCGGTGACCAGGGTCGAGCGCAGCGACACGAGGAACACCAGGATCACGATCACGGCGAAGAGCAGGCCGAGCGCGCCCTCGGTGGACAGGCTCTTGATCGACGACTCGACGAACGGCGCCTGGTCGAAGACCGAGGTCAGCCGGGCGTCGCCGCCGAGGCTCTTCTCCAGGTCGGCGAGCTTGTCGCGGACCGCGTGGGAGATCTTCACGGCGTTGCCGTCGGGCGAGGCCGTGACCGAGATGCCGAGGCTGGGTTTGCCGTTGGTGCGCGTGATCGAGGTGGCCTCGACGGTCTTGAGCTCGACCGTGGCCACGTCGCCGAGCTTCGCGGTCGGCGTGACGTTGAGGTTCTTGAGCTCGTCCAGCGTGGTCAGGGTGCCGCCGACCTGCACCGCGAGGGACTTGTCGCCCTCGGTCAGGGTGCCGGCGGGGAAGGAGACGCCGTTGGACTTGAGCGCGGCCGTCAGCGACTGCGCGTTGACGCCGGCCGGGATCGCCTTGGCCGGGTTGAGCGTGATGAGCACGTTCTGGGTCTCGGCGCCGGTCACCTCGACCTGGCGCACGCCCTCGATGCCCTGCAGCTCCGGTACGACGACCTGGTTGAGCTGCTGCGCGAACGCGATCTGGTCACCGGTCTTGGACGCGGCCAGGACCACGGCGGGCAGGTCGTCGGTCGAGCCGGCGATCACCTGCGGGTCGACGCCCGTCGGCAACTGCGTCCGGATACGCGTGATGGCCGTGTTCATCTTGTTGGTGATGTCGTCGACCGAGGAGCCGAAGTCGAACGACACCTGCACCGTCGCCACGCCTTCGCGGGTGGTGCTGGTGATGTCCGTCAGCCCGGGCACGCCCTGCAGCGCGCTCTCGATCGGTTCGGTCACCTGCTGCTCGACGATGTCCGGCGACACGCCCGGGTAGGACGCGACCACGAAGGCGGCCGGGAAGTCGATCGAGGGGATGAGCTGTTGTTTCAGTGATGGGATGGCAATGGCGCCGAAGCCCAGGACGACGATCGCGATGATCGCGACCAGCCCCCGGTTCGCCAAACTGAGCCGGGCGAGAAACGACATGTCTGGAGTCTTCTTCCGGTCGGCTACGACAAGCGTTAGTTCGTGTGATGCTAACGGTTCGCCTCGCGCAAAGTTTATCCAGGGGGTAAAACATTGCTGTGAACACTCACAGGGAAGCGCTCCTCTTGCGAGTCGCCGCCGCCGATGAGCGGATGCGCGCCCTGCTCGCGTACGACCGCACCAATCCGTTGCTATCAGTCAACCTCACGATGCAGCAGCTCAAAGTACTTATGCTGGTATCCCGGCACGACGGCATCGCCTCCGCCGAGCTCACCCGCCGCCTCGGTGTGAGCCTGGCCACGCTGTCCGGCATCGTGGACCGCCTGGTGGCCCAGGGCTACGTCACCCGGTCGGAGGACGCCCACGATCGCCGCATCCGCCGCATCCACCTCTCCCCCGCCGGGCGCGAGATCCTGTTCGAGATCAGCGACGGCGGGACGAAGGCCCAGCAGCGCCTGCTCGCCCGCCTCGACGACGAGACCCTGGGCATGCTCGCCTCGGTCCTGGAGCGCGTGATCGAGGTCGCCGTGGCCGACGCGCTCGAACAGGACAACGACGACCCCGCGCCGCCGGAGGACCGGTTCATCCCCGCCGCCGGGTAGGTCCGCCCGGCATCGGGTAGCCGCCGACCCTATGCGGAGCCTGTTGGTCCTGATCCTCCTCGCCGGCGCCGTCCTCCTGGCCCCGGCCGAGGCCGAGGCGGCCGAGACGACCCAGGGCATCCAGGTCCGCAACGGCAGGCTGGTCGAGGCCAACGGGAGTGACCTCGTGCTGCGCGGGGTCAACCACGACTTCATCTGGTACCCCGACAAGAACGGCTCGTTCGCCGCGATCAAGGCGACCGGCGCCAACGCCGTGCGGGTGCCGCTGGGGATGGGGTACCAGTTCCGCCGTACCAAGCCGGAAGAGGTCCGCACGATCGTCGGGCTGTGCCGGCAGCAGCGGCTCGTGTGCATCCTCGACGCGCACGACACGAGCGGGTTCGGGCAGGACAAGAAGGCCGTACCGATGGCGGATGCGGTCGCGTTCTGGCTGTCGCTGAAGTCGGAGCTGGCCGGCCAGGAGGACCACATCATCGTGAACGTGGCCAACGAGCCGTTCGGCGTCGGCGCCGACTGGCCGTGGGCCCAGCAGTCCGCCGACGCGATCCGGACGCTGCGCGCGGCCGGGTTCAAGCACACGCTGCTCATCGACGCGCCCGGCTGGGGCCAGGACGAGGCCTACATCATGCGCGACAACGCCGAGCAGGTGCGCGCGGCCGACCCGACCGGCAACACCGCGTTCGACATCCACATGTACGGCGAGTTCGACAACGCCGGCAAGGTGAACTCCTACCTGGGCTCGTTCACGCGCCGGAAGCTGCCCGTCATCATCGGCGAGTTCTCCGGCGAGCACGAGTGGGGCGACCCCGACGAGGACGCGATCATGGCCTACGCCGAGGGCCACTCGGTCGGCTACTTCGGCTGGTCCTGGAGCGGCAACGACACGCCCTACAGCTACCTGGACCTGGTCCACGACTTCAATCCGGCCAGCCGCACGGCGTGGGGCGAGCGGTTCCTCACCGGGCCCAACGGCATTTCGACGGACACGAGAGAAGCAACGACCTTCCGCAACGGTACTGCCGGTGCCTCACTCAAGGTCACCGACGTCACGAAGGACAGCGTGACGCTCACGTGGCCCCGGCGCTCCAGCGGTACCACCTATCTCGTCTATGCGGTGAACGGGGCGAGCCAGTCCCGCATCGCGGCGACCAAGCGCACCGAGGTCACCCTGCGCGGGCTCAAGGGGTCCACGGAGTACACCTTCGCGGTCCAGGCCCGGGGGCTGCTCGGCACCCGCTCGCCCCGCTCCTCACTCGTCTACGCGGTGACCCCGCCGGCGTGAAGCCCTCGCCTACGCGGTGACGCCGCCGGCCTGAAGCGCCTTCTCGACCGCTTCCCGTACCCGGGCGTCCTGGCGGGACTTGGTGCGCCTCAGGAGGTACCGGATCAGGAACACGAGACCGATGAGCACGAGGAGCCCGGCGAGCCACAGCCACGGCACCACGACCGTGCGCGCCTCCGCGGTGACGACGGGCAGCGAGGTGGTGGAGCCGGACGCGTCGGTCAGGCGGGGGGTCAGCGACGCGCGCGCGGTCAGCCACCCGGCCCGCGGGACGCCGTGCACGGGCACGGTCACCTGCCAGGTCTCGCCGGGCAGCAGCTGCGGCGGCGCCTGCACGGTGCCCGCCCCGGTGCGCAGCAGCCCGAACGGCCCGGCCACCGACACGTCCTGGTCGGCCGAGAGGATCGCGTTGCCGGTGTTGTGGATGGTGTACGTCACGGCGGCGTCGCCCCCGTCGAAGTGCACGGCCAGCCGCTCGACCGCGAGCGCCGGGTGCAGCGCGCCGCCGACCCGCAGCTTGATGGCGATGCCGAGGCGGCGCTCGACGGTGATGCCCTGGGCCTGGTCGGGCTGGGCGAGCGCGGTGACGACGCCGCCCGCGTAGTCGCCGGGCGTGGCGTTGCCGGGTACGTCGAGCGTGAACGGCACCTCGGCGCTCTGGCCCGGCGCGACGGTGACGGTGGCGCCGCCGGCGTGCAGCCAGGCCCCGATGCCGATGGACTTCTTGTCCTTGGTGAGCAGGTCCAGCTGCCCGGTGCCGGTGGTGAAGCCGTCGCCCGCGTACACCGCCAGGGTCAGCGGATCCTTGCCGCGGTTGGCCACCACCATGGCGTCCTTGACCTGGCCGCCGGGGTTCACCGCGTAGCTGTAGCTGGAGCGGTCGGAGCCGTAGGAGTTCGAGGCCGTCCGCACCGTCCAGGCGACGTCGCCGTCCTGCGCGTGCGCGGGGGTGGCGAGCCCGATGGCGGCGAGCAGGGCCAGTACAACGGCGGCAGTGGCGGTGGTTCGTAGACGCATGGCGTGTCCTCGCTCATGTGGAGGCGGGACGGGCCCGGGAGCCCGCCCCGCCGATCAACTCAGCTGCTCAGCGCGGTGATGGTGAGCGTGGCGCGGTACTCACCCTTCGCGACGTCGCCCGGGATCTTCAGGTCGAGCCCGGCACCCAGCTGGGCGTTGCCCTTGGGGTGACCCTGCTCGGCGTACCCGAGCTGGCGCGACACGGAAAGGCCCGTGCCGTGGTCGTCGAAGCCGGACGCGACGGGGGCACCGGCCTTGGCGCCCGCACCGGGGGCCAGGATCTTCGGCGTCCAGCCCAGGTAGGAGCCGGAGAACGTCTTGTCGGCGTCACGGAAGTCGCTGACGCTGGCCGAGACGGACCACGGCGCCTGGGTGCGGCGCGTGTCGGACACGACGATCGGGTTGAGGCTGCCGCCGGCGGCGAAGTACTCGCCGTTGTGCTCCTGCGCGGTGCCCAGGTTGACCAGGCCGTTGTGCCCGTCGATGGTCCACCCGAACTCGCCGGGGGCCGCGGTGGGCACGTTGACCTGCAACTGCTGGGCGTCGCCGTGGTACGGGTGGATGGCCACCTTGTCGACGACCGAGCCCACCGGCTGGTTGGCCGGCGTGTTGTTGCACCACGCGACGTTGCCGCGCTCGACCGCCGCGTTCGGGGCGGCGCAGGTGCCGCTGCGGAGGTTCTGCACGACGAGCTGGTCGCTGCGGACCTCGACCTTCACGTAGGAGCGCACGTGCTCCTGGTTCTGGACCGAGTTGTACCAGTAGTCGTTCGGGTTCAGCGGGTCGGCGCCGTTGCCCGCGCCGCTGGTGCCGCTGTTGTCGGGGGCGGTGATGTCGTAGTACTTCGACCCCGACGCCGAGTTGCCGGTGACGTAGATGACGCCGCCCGGGCCCGGGTACACGTCGGCCGCGCCGGGCTGCTCGTCCGGGTTCGCCTTCGCGCCGTTCTTGATCTCGTAGCTGCGCGAGTACGAGTGGTCGTGGCCCTGCAGCACCAGGTCCACACCGAGGTTGGAGAAGGCGGTCGGGAAGTCCACCCGGCGCGTCTTGTTGTCCCCGTCCTTGGCGTGGTCGGCCGGCGAGTAGATGGCGTGGTGGTAGACCAGCACCTTCCACTTCGCGTCGGCGCCGTGCTGGTTGATGACGTCGGTGACGTACGCGATGTGCGCCGCGTCGCCGCCGCCACCCGAACCGGTGGTGTAGGAGTTGCTGTTCAGGTCGATGAACAGCACATCCTTGTAGATGTACCAGTAGTCGCCGCCGGACGTGTTCGACGCCGGGTTGCCGTTGGCGTAGAGCGGGCCGGAGCGGTCGGTGTTCGGCGTGAACAGGTGCTGCTCGTACGCCTTGCCGCCGACGTCGTGGTTGCCGATGGTCGCCGCCCACGGGTACTGCCGCAGCTTGTCCGAGGACAGGAACGCGTCCCACTGCGACTCGGTGTTGGCCGTCTCGACCTGGTCGCCGCCGGAGACCAGCAGCTCGGCGTTCGGGTTGGCCGCCAGCGAGACGTCGAGCGTGTCCCGCCAGCCCGCCGCGTCCTTGGCCACGTCGCCGGACGAGCCGATCTGCGGGTCGCCGTAGAACAGGAAGTCGTAGTCGCCCTCGAAGTCCTGGGTCTTGAAGGCGAAGGTCGACGACCAGTTGCCGTCGGTGCCGACCCGGTAGGAGTACTGGGTGTTCTCCTGCAGGCCGGTGAGCACGGCGTGGCGGTTGAAGCCGCCACTGGTGGCGATGTTGGCCCCGCCGATCGCCGCGAACGTCGCCGCCGACGCCGGGAACGCCCCGTTGTCGAGCGCCGCCGTCGGGGCGACCTGGACCAGCTGGGCGGTGTCGACCGAGGAGTACCAGGTCACGATGCGCTGGGACTCGTTGGCGCCGACGCCGAGGATGATGCCCGTGAGGTTGGCCGGGTCCGCGGCCGCGGCGGGTGAACCGCCGGTGCCGATGGCCATGGCCAGCCCCAGAAGCGCCGCGGTGGCCGCTGCGGCCACGCGCGAGGTGCGTTGGTTCATCGGATTTCTTTCCTTTTCCGATGGGGGTTGGGGAAAAGCTCGATCACGCTTTCGCCGGTCCGTGAATCACGCGTGAACTCCGGCGGGACGCCCGCCTAGAGGCGTTGGAAGAACCAGACGAGCCCCATGGCGGCGACACCCGCCGCGATGCCACCGGTCACCCATCGCCCGGTTTTGGGTGCCTTGCGCCGCAGCACCATCAGCAGCGGGAAGGTGGCCGCGATGAGCCCGAGCTGCACCACCTCGATGCCGACGTTGAACACCAGCAGCGACCACAGCAACGTCCACGAGAACGGCTCGTCGATCCCCAGCGCCCCCGCGAACCCGAGCCCGTGCACCAGCCCGAACGCGAACACGACGACCAGCCGCAGGTTGCTGGGCGGCCGATCCCGGCGCAGATTCCACAGATGCAGCGCCGCCACGACGGCGATGGACAGCGCGATGACCGGCTCGACCAGCCCGGCCGGCGCGCTCACCAGCCCGAGCGCGGCCAGGATGAACGTCACGGAATGCGCCAGCGTGAAGCTCGTCGCGGCCAGCACCACGTCCCGCAACCGCCGCGACCCCGCGATCAGCGCCAACAAGAAGAGAATATGGTCGATCCCGGTGAGCAGGTGCTCGGCGCCCAGGCGGAAGAACTCCCAGAATCGCTGGTACCACGCCTGCCCCGGCGCGAACGCCGGATGCTGCGAGTCGAGGGCGGCGCTGCCCCTGTGGCCGCCGAGGTCGTACGTGGCGATCGTCTTGACGCCCTTGACGTAGCCCTCCTCGTCGGAGAACAGGGTGGCGCGGATCTCGCGGGGCTCCTTCGGACAGGCCCAGGTGATGAGGACCGTCGCGTAGGGCACCCCCTCCTGCTCGCCCATCGTGAAGCCGGGTTCCGGCGTCGCGGAGCACCCGCTGACGGTGAACCGCTCGGTGACGTAGTGGTTGACCTGGCTCGCATGGTCGTTCAGGGCCGCGGCCATCGCGTCGGCGTCCCCGTCGTCGAACGCCGCGGTCCCGGCCCGGAACAGCGGGTCGTCGTGCTCGGCGTCGGCCGTGGACACCACCAGGAGGTCGTACTCGAGCTCGAGCTTCGTATGGACCCGGGTCGGCTCTCCGGTCACGGTGAGGTACACCGTCGAGGAGAACCCGTGCGCCTGCGCCGGAGACGCGAGGAGGATGGCGAGCAGCGCGGCGGCAACGCCCACAACCGCAAGGCGAAACATGCGGCGCACGTTGCAGGCCCCAGGTGAACTCAAGTCCCCACATCGGCGAACCGATCAAGAACACCTTCTCCGACCAGTTGAATGGGTTGCCCGCCGTCTGCTGGTATTCGGTCTCGTGATGCGCCGGGTGCTCGTACCGCTGCTGTCGGCTCTTCTGCTCGCGGCCTGCGGCTCACCGTCCTCAGGCTGGGCTGAGCCGCGCCCGATGCCCTCCCCGATCGGCGCACTGCGCCCCGGCTTCGTCGACCCGTCCTCCCCACCGACGCCGGAGGGCACGATCACCCCGGCGCCCGGTTCGTGGGACGACGTGCATCCCCCACGCGACTACCGGGTCGTACTGCTGACGAAGGGCACCGACGCCCCGACCACCGCCCTGGTGACGGCAGTGCGTTCGTGGGCTTTGGCTGAACACACCGATTTGCGGGTTGTGGTCGTCGGCCCAGACCCCATCCCGGACATCACCCGAGCCCTCGACATGCACGCCGACCTGATCGTGAGCGCCGGCAACGACCTGATCGACCCCCTGGCCGTCATCACCGCGAGCCATTTGTCCCAGCAGTTCCTGGTGGTCGGAGCCGAACTGGCCGAACCGACCCACAACGTGACAGCGGTCGACTGGCCCGGCGCCTCCTTCCGCGGCGAGGGGTTGGGAGCCTCGTCGACGTACGACGAAACCTCCTTCACCTCAGCGCGCTGCGACGCCGCCATTCGCGCAGGCACCGCCGCCGTGCTCACCGGCTTGACGGGCATCGTGGTCTGGCTGCGCTAACGGCAGCAAGGTCCGGCTCCGCCCCGGCCGAGGCCGCTCGGCCGCCGCGGCCGCAAGCTCCCGCGCATGCGCCCGCTGCTTCTCCCAGTGCCCATAGAGCGCCCCCTGCTGCGCCAGCCGCGACACAGCCCTGATCGTCTCAGGATCGACATCCCCGGGCGCCGCATCCCGCCAGGGCGTCCCCGGCAACGGCATGAACACGTGCGAATGGATCCGCGCCCCGAGCCCAGCCAGTTCCGTGGCAAGCTCAAGCGAGGCCGCCGCGTCTTCTGGGTCCTCCCCCGGCATCCCGAAGATCATGTCCACGTTGATCCGGAACCCTTCGGCAATCCCGATCCGCACCGCCCGCCGTACCGACTCGACGTCATGCCCCCGCTTGGCCGCCTCGAGCACCCGCTCACTGCCGGACTGAGCCCCGACAATGAGATTGTCGTTGGCGCAGTACCGCTTCACGACCTTGAGCGCCGCGACGCTCATGTGCTCGGGCCGGATCTCACTGGGAAACGACCCGAAGAACACCCGCCCGCCCGGCCCGATCCCTTCCTTGCACGACGCCAGCAACTCCTCGACGGCGGCGAGATTCGGCTCCTCGTCATCGGCCCCGTAGGACAACGAGGTGGGCGTGATGAACCGGACGTCCCGCTTCCCGAGCTCCCGCATCCGATCGACATGCCACCGAACGTTCTCAACGCTGCGATGCCTGAACTTCGCGGAAAACATGAACGGCGTCTGACAGAACCGGCACGCGTAGACGCACCCTCTGGTGATCTCGATCGGGTTCATGCGCTTGTAGGTGAGCGGAAACGCCCGGTACCGCCCGAGCGGCTCCCGCTGCGCCTTCCCCGTGCGGTGCAGGGTGCCCTGCTCATCGCGGTACACGAGACCCTGGATGCCCGTGGGGTCACCGCCCTGGTCGACGAGGTTGAGCAGCGTGCTCTCCCCCTCGCCGACCGCGGCGATGTCCCACCCCGCATCGAGCGTCCGCACCGGCTCGGCCGTGGCGTGCACACCCCCGGCCACGTGCACGGCGCCTGGCGCGGCCGCCTTGATGCGCTGCAACTCCTCGGCCAGCGCGGCCGCGTCAGGCGAGTAGAACGACCACAGGACCAGCGTCTTCGCGCTTTTCGCGGCCGCCTGGATCGCGGCCACCGTGGCCTTCTCCGACTCGGCGAACACCACCTCGTACCGCGTGGAGGTCGGGTGCTCTTCGAGCGCGGCGAGCAGCACGTGGTGGCCGTAGGTGACGGCCTTGCGGTACCGCAGCACCAGGACGAGGTCGGGGTTGCTCACACCGCCATCCTGCCAGGACGTCCCAGGTCGCCGGTCTCACCGGCGGCTCGCGACCACCTCCGGGGCAGGCGGCGCCGCGACCGGCACGCGGCGCAACAAGGCGAACGCGGCCACCGCCGCGGCCACCAGTACCAAGGCGCCGGACAGCCCGGTCACGTCCAGCCCGCGGGTGAACGCCTCCCGCGCGATCCCCAGTAGATCGTGACCGGCCGGGCCGGGGACGGCGGCCGCGCTGCCGAGGGTGTCGCGGGCGGCGCGCATGGCCTCGCCCGTGACGCCGGGCACCTCCACCCCGGCCATCCGGTGGTGGTAGATGGCCGTACCGATCGAGCCCAGGATCGCAAAGCCCAGCGCCCCACCCAGTTCGGAGCCGGTCTCCGCAACAGCCGAGGCGGCGCCCGCCTGCTCCGCCGGGGCGGCCGAGAGCATCAGGTCGGCCGTCTGCGTGGTGGCCACCATCATGCCGGCGGCGAGCAGCCCCGCCCCGATGAGGATCACGGCAAGCGGCTGATGCACCCGCACCTGGGTCGTCACGGCCAGGCCGCACGCCGAGACCAGCAGCCCGGCCGCGATGAGGTACCCGGGCCGGACCCGGGTGCCCAGGATCCCGGTGACCGTCATGGCCACCGCGATGAACGGCATGACCGCGAGCGACCACAGCGACGCCACCAGCGGGCTCATGCCCCGCACGACCTGCAGGTACTGCATCGTGTAAAGACTGAACCCGAGCAACGCGAAGTTGGTCACGAGATTGACGCCGACCGCCGCGCTGTAGGTGCGGCGGCGGAAGAGGCGCAGGTCGATCAGCGGGTTGGCGACGGTCCGCTGCCGGTGCCAGAACACGAGACCGAGCCCGAGCCCGGCAATGACCGCGAGCGCGGGGCGGACGGCCCAGCCGTCCACGGTGAGCTCCTTGATGCCGTAGACCACCGGCAGCACGGCGGCCAGCGACAGCAGTGAGCCGAAACGGTCGAACCGGCCGGCGGCGGGGTTGCGGAACTCCGGCAGCAGGATCGGGCCGAGGATCAGCAGCAGGGCCATCGCGGGCAGGTTGATCAGGAAGGCCGACCCCCACCAGAAGTGTTCCATCAGCAGGCCGCCGACGATCGGGCCGACGGTGACGCCGGTGGTCATGGCGCCGGTCCACACGGCGATGGCGGTCTTGCGCTCGCCGGGGTCGTGGAACATGTTGCGGATCAGCGCCAGGGTCGACGGCATCAGGGTGGCGCCGGCCAGGCCGAGGACCGCGCGGGCGCCGATGAGCATGGCGGCGCTGGTCGAGTACGCGGCGACGAGCGAGGCCGCGCCGAACGCCACCGCCCCGGCCAGCAGCAGCCGGCGCCGGCCGATCCGGTCGCCCAGCGCGCCCATGGTGATCAGCGTCCCGGCCAGCACGAAGCCGTACATGTCCATGATCCACAGCAGCTGGGTGCCGGACGGCTCCAGGTGGGCGCTGATGAACGGCATCGCGAAGAGCAGCACGCTCACGTCCATCGACACCAGCAGGCACGGCAGCGCGAGCACCGCCAGCCCGACCCATTCCCGGGTACCTGCCTTGCTGTTCACATCGCCCCCTGGATCGGACCCAGAAAGGTGCCGCCGGACACGTCGACGGTCTGGCCGGTGATCCAGCGGCCGTGCGGCCCGGCCAGGAAGGCGGCGACGTCGGCGACGTCGGCCGGCTCGCCGAGGCGCCCGAGCGCGGTGATCGCCTCCAGCCCGGCGACGACCTCCGGGATGCCGGTGTACCCGGCGGTCAGATCCGTGCGCACCGCGCCGGGCGCGAGCGTGTTGACGGTGATGCCGCGCCGGCCCAGCTCGTTGGCCAGCGACGGGGCCATCGACGCCAGCGCCGCCTTGCTGATGGTGTAGCCGATCTGCGTCGACACGGCGAACCGGCTCGCCGTCGAGCCCAGGTTGATGATCCGGCCACCGTCGTTGAGCAGCGGCAGCGCCCGCTGGATGAGGAACAGCGGCGTGCTGACGTTCACCGCCAGCAGCCGGGCGAACTCCTCGGGCGTGAGCCGGCCGATCGGGCTGCCCGAGCCGATGCCCGCGTTGTTCACCAGGATGTCCAGCCCCCGCCCGGCCAGGCGTTCGGTGAGCCGGTCGAAGAGCAGATCCAGGGCTTCGTGTGTACCGAACTGTGCCCGCACCGCATACGCCCGTCCACCGGCGTCCTCGATCCGCGCCACCGTCTCCTTCGCGGCGGCCTCGTTGTCGCCGTAGTGCACGGCGACCTCCGCGCCGTCGGCCGCCAGCCGTTGCGCGATCGCCCGTCCGATGCCCCGCGAAGCGCCGGTCACCAGCGCCGTTTTCGCGGCCAGAATCGCCATCGTCACCCTCCACGTCGTGAGCCGGAATCGATGCTCAGCGTGCGGCCGGCACGGATCGGTGATCAACGACGTCCTCGGGCACAGAGTGTTGAGCGAACCGGCGATAATCCCGGGGTGATCGAGCTGCGGGACATCGAGATCTTTCTGACGCTCGCCGAGGAACTGCATTTCGGTCGTACCGCCGAGCGCCTGCGCATCACGCCCGGCCGCGTCAGCCAGTCGATCGCCAAACAGGAGCGCCGGGTCGGCGGGGCGCTGTTCGACCGCACCACGCGCCGGGTCCGCCTGACGCCGCTGGGCGAGCAGCTGCGGCAGGAGCTCAGCACCGGGTACCGGCAGATCATGGCCGGCCTGGACGCCGCGAGCACGGCCGCGGGCGGCGTCTCCGGAACGCTCACGCTGGGCACCATGGGCCTGCAGGCGTGGATGGTCCAGCGGGTGGTCGACGTGTTCCAGGCCCGCCATCCGGACGCCCGCGTCGCGCACCGCGACGTCAACCCGGTCAACCCGCTGGCCCTGCTGCAGTCCCGCGACGTCGACGTCGCCCACGTCTGGCTACCGGTCCGCGAGCCCGGCCTCACCGTCGGCCCGGTCACCCACACGTCGGATCAGGTACTCGTGATCGCCCCCACGCATCCCTACGCCGAACGCGCCTCGATCTGCCGCGAGGACTTCGGCGAGCTGACGTTCGTCGCCCACCGCTCACCGATCCCGGCGTACCTGGAAGAGGTGTTCCAGCCCTTCCACACGCCCTCGGGCCGCCCCATCCGCCGCGGACCGCTGATCACCAACTGGGACGACCAGCTCAAGGCGGTCAGCGCCGGCCAGGCCGTCATCGCCACCCCGGCCGAGGCCGCCCGCTTCTACCCCTGGCCGAACCTGGTGTACCTGCCGATCCGCGACGCCCCGCCCGTCCAGTGGGCCCTCGTCTGGCGCACCGACGCCGAAACCCCGCTGATCCGCGCCTTCGCCGCGGCAGCCACCGAGCCCGCCTAGGACAGCGGGCTCATCCGGTCCAGGACCTGGGCGGCGACGTCGAGGATCTGCTCCACCTTGGGTACGTCGCGCTCGACCTCCTCCGCGCTGACGGCCGGCGCCGAGCCGGACGGGTACTCGACCTGGTTGCGGCGCCGGCGGAGGCGGTCGAACGGGCGCAGGACGCCACCGAGCGGCGGGTCGAGCTGGGCCGTCACCGCGTCGCGGACCGCGATGTGCCCGCCCCGGCTCGTGGCCCGCACGCCCTGGTTCTCCAGAACCGCGGCGAGGGCCTTGCGGGCGGCGTCGTACAGCAGCTGGTACGCGCCGGCGGGGTCGGCGGCCGCGATCGCGCCGGCCGAGGTGAGGTGGCGGCGGGCCTGGCCGAGCAGGTGGTCGGCGTGCGCGCGGCTGGCCGGCACGCGCTCCAGTTCGCCGCGGGCGATCATGTCGGTCAGGACCTCGCGGCCCTGCTGCCATCTCATGGCCGGTCCTCGGGTTCCACGATCGGGTATGACGGGCGCGCGCGCACCGATGCCAGGAAGGGATCGTCGGCCGCGCCGTGCCAGGTCGTGGCCGACACGCGGTGGATGTTGACCTCGCGGCCGAGCTCGCGTTCGGCGGAGCGGGCGGCGTCGGCGAGGTCGTCCTCGTCCGCGTCGCCGACGACCAGCACGTCGACGTCGCGCGGTGGCGGGCCCGCCTCGCCGGCGTAGCGGGCCGCCCAGGAGCCGTAGATGTAGGCCGCGTCGACGCCCCGCACGGGTGGCAGCAGGTCGGCCAGGACCGCGGCCGGACCGTACGTCAGCGCCAGCAGTTCGGTGAGCGGGCGGGCGAGCGGGTTGTCCAGGTCCGCCTGCAGCAGGCGCATCTTGCCCCGCCGCTCCTCGCGCACGAGGCCCGCCTTGGCCAGGTGGTCGGCCTCCCGGCTGACGGTCGACTGGGAGGATCCGAACCGGCGGGCCAGCTCCGTCACCGAGTAGCTCTGGTCCGGGTGCAGGTACAGCCAGGCCAGCAGCTCACCCAGCAGCGGCGAGCGCAGCAGCGGCAGCAGGCGGGACCTCACTTGCACACCCTGAAAGATACCTTGCAGGATGTGCAAGCATCAACTCAGCGCGAGGCTGTCCAGGCGGCGGCCGACCGTGGAGTCGACGATCGAGTTGGTCAGGGCGACCTTCGTGGCCCTGGCGGGGACCGGGACGCCGAGGACCTTGGCCAGTTCCTTGACCTGCGGCACCGTCAGCTTCAGGTCGTTGATGTACTGCACCGCCGCCTGCCGGGTCTCCAGCTGGGCCAGCATCGACTCGATCTCGCTCACCGGGCGGGACAAGGCGGCCGGCGCGGCCTTCGACGGGCGGCCGCCCTTGGGGACCAGCTCCAGCTTCGCGGCGCCCGAGGCCAGGTCCTGCAACTGGTCGGCGGGGAGGGTCTTGACGAAGGCGGCCACGCGGAGGAGTACCTCGTGGGCAAGGTCGGCCGGGTCCGTCATCAAACGCTCCGCTCAGAGTCTTGTGCGCGCCAGGAACTCGCTGGTCAGTTGTTGCAGCTCGTATCGTAGGTTCTCGATCGCGGGCGTGCCCTGCGGCGCCAGCACCACCGGGACCGCGCGCAGGCCCGCCTCCGTGATGGCCGACTTGTTGTCGCGCACCGTCTGGCGGAAGACCGGCATCTCGATCTGGGTGGTGGACTTCACCGACTCCTGTTGGGTGTTCAGGGGGCCGTTCGCCGTGTACTGCACCATGGTGTACACCACGCCCACGATCTCCGGGTTGATCGGGGTGTCCGCGACCGAGTTGTACTCCTCGACCAGGGCCGACAGGCGGGTCCGCAGCAGGTCGATGCCCAGCGTGGACAGGTAGTCGGGGCGGGCCGGGACCACCACGTGGTCGCTGGCCACCAGCGCGGTCCGGGTGACCAGGTTGAAGTTCGGCGGGCAGTCGATCAGGACCGTGTCGTACTTGTTGAACGACGGGTCGGCGAGCGCTTCGGCGAGGAGGCGGTACACCTGGAGGTACCGCGGACTGCTCTTCTGAAAACGCGAACCGCCCAGGCCGGCGGCGAGATCGAGGTCGGCGTCGACCAGGCCGAGCTGGGAGGCGATCAGGTGCAGGTTGCCCCCGAGCGGCTGGACGAGGGCGTTGACCGCGGGCGGGGCGAGGACGTACTTGAACAGCGGCTCCGGCGCGCGCGTGGTGACGAAGGCCTCGAACCAGGAGCGGATCGTGGGCTGCTCGTCGAAGTCGGACGGGCGGTAGAAGGAGTACGTGAGGCTCGCCTGCGGGTCCAGGTCGATCAGCAGCACCTTGCGGCCGCGGGCGGCCAGCTCGGCGCCGAGGTTGGCGGTGATGGTGGTCTTGCCGACGCCGCCCTTGTAGTTGATGACGCTGACGACGCTCATCGGCTGTGGCGGCCCTTCGGTCGGTCGCGGCCCGCGCGCTGGTCGAGCAGGGTGGCGGCGCGCTGGAGGACCTCGTCCCACAGGGGCGGGGGCGAGCCGCCGGCGACCATCGCGGCCAGGTCCTCGGCCAGGCGGTCGAGCAGGGAGAGCTCCACCGTCGGGTCCGGGTCGGGCTCGATGACCCGGCGCTGCCGGGGGATGAACGGAGCCGCCGCGGACGGCAACTCAAGCGGCAGGGGATCGCCGCTCGCCACGATGTCCAGGAAGCGGATCGTGCGGGTGAGGGCGACGAACAGCAGGCGGTGGCCGCGCGGGTCCTCGGCGACGATCTCCTCCGGCTCGACGACGATGACGGCGTCGAACTCCAGGCCCTTGGCCTCCTGCGGGGAGACCAGGTTGAGGCTGCGCTCCAGCTCGCCCTGGTCGGCGCGGCCCCACGGCAGGTCGTTGGCGTGCAGGGCGAATTCCAGCTCGGCGCGCAGGACCGCGGGGCAGATGATGCCGACGAAGCGGTTGGCGTCGAGGTGTTCCCGGGCGATCTGGGCGACCCGGCCGGCGCGCTCGCCCGGTTCGACGACGTGCGTGCCGGGGTCGGCGGGGCCCTCGCGGACCACGTGGGTCGGCTCGACGCCGGGGGCGGCGAGCGGGAGGAGCATGGCCGCCAGCTCGTACACCTGGCGGGGCACGCGGTAGCCGTACCGCAGCGGGGCGATGACCCGCGGCTGCTGGGCCGGCAGGTGGGCGGTGACCTCGTCCCAGGAGTCGCGGGCCCAGGCGCCGGTGGACTGGGCCAGGTCGCCGACCAGGGTGAACGAGCCGTTGGACGAGCGCCGGCCGATCGCGCGCAGCTGCATCGGGGAGAGGTCCTGGGCCTCATCCACGACGATGTGGCGGTACCGCCCGGTCGTGCCGTTGACCAGCTCGTCCACCTCGTCGAGCAGCGGAATGTCCGCCGCGCTCCAGACCTGCGCGGAGAGCCGGTCGGCGCCGCGCCGGTACAGCAGCGCCACGTCCTGTTCGCTGAAGTCAGAGCTGAACTCCCCGCCGGCCGCGGCGGCCAGGCGCGTGCGGGAGCCGAACAGGCTGCGCAGGAACGCGGGCGGGCTCTGCAACGGCCACAGCCGCTCCAGGAGGTTCTCGACCGGGGGCAGGCGCTCGGCCTCGAGCGGGCCGCCGCGGTCCCGGACGAGCTCGGCGAGCCGGGCCCGCAGCCGCTGCCGGCGCACCGCGTAGGGGCCGCCGGCCTGGCGGGCGGCGGCGACCGCGTCGGCCACCTCGGCGCCGGTCAGGGTGAGGAAGCGGCCGTCGAACAGCATCCGCTCGGCCGCCTCGGGGGCGCCGATGCGGGCCTCCAGGGCGCGGGCCAGGAACCCGGCCATCCGCGCCTCGCCCTTGAGCCGGTGCGTGGCGGGGTCCTCCTGCCGGCCGCGCTGGACCGGCGGGCCGAGCTGGTCGATGTCGATCTGTTCGACCTCGGTGTCGCCGAGACTCGGCAGAACCCGGCGGATGTACCGCGTGAAGGCCGGATGCGGCCCCACGACGAGCACGTCGCGGGGGCGGAGGCTCTGCTGCTCGTTGTACAGCAGCCACGACACCCGGTGCAGCGCCACCGCGGTCTTGCCGGTGCCGGGGCCGCCCTCGATGACGAGGCAGTGCTCGAGCGGGAAGCGGATCAGGCGGTACTGCGCGGCCTGGATCGTCGCGACGATGTCGTGCATCTCGCCGGTGCGGCCGCGGTCGAGCTCGCCGAGCAGGGCGGCGTCGGGCCCGTCGAGGGCCCGGACGGCCGCCGCGAGCTGGGCGAACACGAGGTCCTCGAAGTCGAGGATGTGGTTCGCCTCGCAGGTGAAGGTGCGCTTGCGGCTCAGGCCGTGCGGGTCCTCGACCGACGCCTCGAAGAAGCTCTTGGCGAAGTCGGCCTTCCAGTTGACGACCAGGATCTGCCGCTGGTCGTCCCAGATCGACTCGTGGCCGATGTAGAAGCGCTCGTGCTCGATGTCCATGCGCCCGGTGGCGACGGCGTGCTCCGCGGTGGCCATGGCGTCGCGGCGGTTGCGGCGGAACCCGCCCAGCCAGCGACCGGCGCCGGCGTTCGCGGCCGCGTCGGGGTTGTCCCCCAGTTCGGCGCGCGCGCGTTCCCGGTGCTTGTGGGCGAGGTCGAAGTGTTGCTGCTCAGCAGCGATTTCGGCTGCCTTGGACTCCACGGAACTCCTTCTCGCACCCTGCGTGCGCCTCACGCTACCTTGCGCCGCGGAGGGCGGTCGATCCCCGCGGGGCCGAATCACCCTCGGACAACGGGTGAATGGCAGGGGCCCGGGTAGCGCCTCACCCGTGGTCAAACGGATAGCTATCAGGTCGGCGTTCCCCGCGCTGCTCATGGCGTTGCTGGGTGCGGCGTACGTCACCCCGGCCCGCGCCGGTGCGACCGACGGCATCCACGTGGCGGACGGCCGGCTGGCCGAGGCGGGCGGCGAGCCGCTGGTGCTGCGGGGCGTCAACCACGGGTACGCGTTCGGGCCCGGGCCGGCCTCGGTCTTCGACGACATCCGGGCCACCGGGGCCAACGCGGTGCGGGTGGCGCTGTCCAGCGGCCACGAGTGGGCGGCGACGAAGAAGGCCGCGGTCGCCGGGGTGATCGACCGGTGCAAGGCGGCCCGGCTGATCTGCGTGCTCGACGTGCACGACACCATGGGGTACGGCACCCAGCCCGGCGCGGCCACCATCGCCGAGGCGGTCGACTACTGGCTGTCCCTGCGCGACGTGCTGCGCCACGAGGAGCCCTACGTCGTGCTGAACATCGCCAACGAGCCGTCCGGCCACGCCGTGGACGCGGACTGGGTGGGCAACACGATGGCCGCCATCGCCCGGCTGCGTGCGGCCGGGCTGCGGCACGCGCTCATGGTCGACGCGCCGAACTGGGGCAACGACGCGTTCCGGGTGATGTACGACCACGCCGCCGCCGTCTTCGCCAGTGACCCGCAGCGCAACGTGGTGTTCGACGTGCACATGTACGGCCCGTTCGACACCGCGGCCAAGGTGTCGGGCTACCTGGACCACTTCGTCGCGCAGCAGCTGCCGATCGTCGTCGGGGAGTTCTCGTCGCTGCACGAGTACGGCGATCCGGACGAGGACGCGATCATGGCGTACTGCCAGGACCACGGTCTGGGGTATCTGGGCTGGTCGTGGAGCGGCAACAGCCCGGAGTACCACTATCTGGACGTGGTCTCGGACTACAGGGCGGGGCGGCTGACGCCCTGGGGGCGCCGGCTGATCGACGGCCCCGACGGGCTGCGCGCGACCGGGCGCACCGCGAGCGTCTTCGGCCGGCAGTGGCTGGCGGCAGCTCGGTGAACGCGCTCGTGCAAAGCTATGCGGGTGAGCGACCTCGGCCCGAACCTCCCGGAGCTGCTGGGCGGCGTGGAGCCCGCCGGCGCTGCGGGCGCGGCCGCGGGCGAGCTGGAGGACAGCGTCCGCTCGATCGAGCGCGCGGCCGGCGCGCTGGCCACGGCCAGCGTGGCGCGGATGGACGAGACGCTGCCGTGGTTCCGCGAGCTGCCGGCCGACCAGCGGGCCTGGGTCATGCTGGTCGCCCAGGCCGGCGTGCGCTCGATGGTCGAGTGGCTGCGCAACCGCGATCAGGACGGGCCCGCGCCGCCGGACAACTCCGAGGAGTTCTTCGACGCCGCGCCGCGCGCGCTGGCCCGGTCGATCAACCTCGCCCAGACCGTACAGCTGATCCGGGTCACCATCGAGGTGGTCGAGGAGCACCTGCCGCGCCTGGCCGCGCCCGGGCAGGAGACGCCGCTGCGCGAGGCCGTGCTCTATTACAGCCGCGAGGTCGCGTTCGGGGCGGCGCGCGTCTACGCCCGGGCCGCCGAGACCCGCGGCGCGTGGGACGCCCGGCTGCAGGCCCTGCTGGTCGACGCCCTGCTGCGCGGCGACTCCTCCGACGTGCTGGCCAGCCGGGCGGCCGCGCTGGGCTGGGCCGACGCGCCACCGGTCGCGGTCGCGGTGGGTCGCTCTCCAGGAGGAGAAGCCGCGGCGGTACTGCACACCGTCTACCGCGCCGCCCGTCGCATCGGCGTCGAGATCCTCGGCGGCGTACACGGCGATCGCCTGGTCGTCGTACTCGGCGGGGCCGCCGACCCGATGGCCGCGACCGAGCGCCTGCTGGTCGGCTTCGGCGACGGGCCGGTCGTGGTCGGGCCGGCGGTGCCGTCGCTGGACGAGGCGACCGAGTCCGCCCGCGCCGCGCTGGCCGGCTACCGCGCCGCCCCCGCCTGGCCCGCCGCGCCGCGGCCGGTGTCCGCGACCGACCTGCTGCCCGAGCGCGCCCTGGCCGGTGACGCGGAGGCGCGCCGGATGCTGCGCCAGGAGGTCTACGGCGCGCTCGTGCGGGCCGGCGGGGAGCTGCTGGAGACGCTGGACGCGTTCTTCGCCGGCGGCGGGGTCCTGGAGAGCGCCGCGCGGGGGCTGTTCGTCCATCCGAACACCGTCCGGTACCGGCTGCGGCGCATCGGCGAAGTGACCGGTTTCACGCCGCTGGTACCCCGCGACGCCTTCGCATTGCGCATCGCGCTGACCATTGGGAGGCTGGATCCGTTCGGCCCGGCGCCCACCACCCCGCCCACATCGGGGTGATTTGTCCGATTATCCTGTCCGGGGCGTGAACAACGGACGCCATCGGGTAACCGGGCGGATCTGTTGGCACAACACCACGCGATCTTTTGTAGGGTTCCTACAAGTGACGTCGTCCAGTTTGGTGTCTCGCGGTACCCGCGCGACCGTAGTGAATCCGGAAAAGTCTTAGAGGTGCTCGCCCTACTCGCTCCAGGCCAAGGCTCGCAGAAGCCCGGATTCCTGACCCCGTGGCTCGCCCGGCCCGGCGCCGAGGCCCGTCTGCGCTGGTGGTCCGCCCTGTCCGGGGTCGATCTCGTGCACCTGGGCACCGAGGCCGACGCCGAGGAGATCAAGGACACCGCGAAGACCCAGCCGCTGCTGGTCGCGGCCGCCCTGCTGACCGCCGCCGAGCTGCCCCTGCACGACGTGGCCGTGGTGGCCGGGCACAGCGTCGGCGAGCTCGCCGCCTCGGCCGTGGCCGGCGTGCTGAGCCCCGAGGCCGCGGTCACCCTCGCCGGGGTGCGCGGCCGCGAGATGGCCGCCGCCTGCGCCCTCGAGCCGACCGGCATGAGCGCCGTGCTCGGCGGCGACCCGGACGAGGTCGTCGCCGCGATCGACGCCGCCGGGCTGTTCCCGGCCAACCGCAACGGGGCCGGCCAGATCGTCGCCGCCGGCGCCCTGAGCGGGCTGGAGAAGTTCGGCGCCGAGCCGCCCGCGCGGGCCAAGGTGATCAAGCTGCAGGTGGCCGGGGCGTTCCACACGCCGTTCATGGCCCCGGCCGAGGCCGCGCTGGCCACGGTGGCCGCCGGGATCACCCCCGGCACGCCCGGCAAGGTGCTGCTGTCCAACCGCGACGGCAGCCCGGTCGCCGACGGGCCCGAGATGCTGCTGCGCCTGGTCCGCCAGGTCACCGCGCCCGTGCGCTGGGACCTGTGCATGGAGACCATGGCCGCGCTGGGGGTGACGGGCGTGATCGAGCTGGCTCCCGCCGGTACACTCGCGGGCTTGGCCAAACGGGCCCTCAAGGGCATCGAGATCGTCACCGTCAACACCCCGGACGACCTGGTCAAGGCGCGTGACGCGATCGCGCGCCACGGCGGGGACCCGGCCCGTCCGGCGGCTCGCTCGCAGGACAGCGTCGCGATCTCCCCCGGCGCGGGCCCGTTCACCCCGGCCGCGGACCTCGCCGCCGGCACCCGCGTCGAGTCCGGCCAGGTCATCGGGGCCGTGCTGACCGCGCGGGGCCCCGTCGACGTCGCCGCGCCCGGCGCCGGCGTGCTCACCGAGTGGCTCGCCCGTCTCGACGAACCGGTCGCCCCCGGCCGGCCGCTCGCCCGCATTGGAGGCCAACTATGACCCCGGCTGCCGGATCCAAGATCCTGGCGTTCGGCCACTACCAGCCGTCCCAGGTCATCACCAACGACGACCTGTCGAAGGTGATCGAGACCAACGACGCCTGGATCCGCGACCGGGTCGGCATCGCCGAGCGGCGCGTGGCCGGCTCCGAGACCGTCGCCGACATGGCGATCGCCGCGGCCGGCAAGGCCCTCGCGGCCTCCGGGCTGACCGCCGCCGACATCGACACCGTCATCGTGGCCACCTGCAGCTCGATCGACCGCTGCCCGAACGTGGCCACCCGCGTGGCGGCCAAGCTCGGCATCAACGCGCCGGCCGCGTACGACCTCAACACCGCCTGCTCCGGCTTCTGCTACGGCCTGGCCAGCGCCGACCACGCGATCCGGGCCGGTGCGGCCCGCAACGCCCTGGTCATCGGGGCGGAGAAGCTCTCGGACGTGACCGACTGGACCGACCGGACCACCGCCGTGCTCTTCGGCGACGGCGCCGGCGCGGCCGTGGTCAGCGCCGTGGCCGAGGGCGAGCAGCCCGGCATCGGCCCCGTGGTCTGGGGCTCGGCGCCCGAGAAGGGCGACGTGCTCAAGATTGAGGGGTGGCGCCCCTACATCAAGCAGGAGGGCCAGGCGGTCTTCCGCTGGGCCACCACCGCCATCGCCCCGTACGCCCAGGCCGCGCTCGACCGCGCCGGCGTGCAGGGCAAGGACATCGCCGCGTTCGTCGCCCACCAGGCCAACACGCGGATCATCGACGGGATCGTCAAGCGGCTCGACCTGCCCAACGCCGTGGTGCTCAAGGACCTCGTCGAATCGGGCAACACGTCGGCCGCCAGCATCCCGCTGGCCCTGTCCAAGGCCATCGAACGGCACGAGATCCCCTCCGGGGCGCCCGTGCTGCTCTTCGGCTTCGGCGGCGGCCTGACGTACGCGGGCCAAGTCATCCACTGCCCGTAGCGATCTGTTCATCTCGTCCTGACGAGCGCGTCAACCCTAGGAAGGAAAGCTCTATGTCCACCCGTGAAGAGATCGCCGAAGGCCTCGCCGAAATCCTCGAAGAGGTCGCCGGAGTCAACCCCGACGACGTCGCCGAGGAGAAGTCGTTCACCGATGACCTGGACGTCGACTCGCTGTCCATGGTCGAGGTCGTCGTGGCGGCCGAGGAGAAGTTCGGCGTGAAGATCCCGGATGACGAGGTGCCGAACCTCAAGACCGTCGGCGACGCCGTTTCTTACATCGAGAAGTCGCAGGCCTGATGCTGCCGCCGGGGTCCCGCACCGGGACCCCGGCGCACCGGGTTTGCCGCAGAGGGAGTTGTTGAGCAGTGAGTGTTGAGGTCGTCGTCACCGGCATGGGGGCCACCACTCCCCTCGGCGGTGACGTGCCGTCCACCTGGGACGCCATGCTCGCCGGCAAGTCCGGGGTATCGGCGTTGCCCCAGGAGTGGGCCGCGCAACTGACCGTCCGGATCGCCGCGCAACTCGCGGCCGACCCGCTCGAGAAGATCGACCGGGTCCAGGCCCGCCGCCTGGACCGCAGTGAGATGACCGCCATCATCGCCGCCCGCGAGGCCTGGGCCGACGCCGGCTCGCCCGAGGTGGAGAAGGACCGGCTCGCCGTCAGCGTGGGCACGGGCATCGGCGGCGCCCAGACTCTGCTCAACCAGGACGACATCCTGGAGGCCAGCGGACCCCGCAAGGTCTCCCCGCACACCGTGCCGATGCTCATGCCGAACGGCCCCGCGGCCTGGATCGGCCTGGAGCTCGGCGCCCGGGCCGGCGTGCACTGCGTCGCCAGCGCCTGTGCCACCGGCGCCGAGGCGATCGCGCACGGCCTGGACCTGATCCGCCTCGGCCGCGCCGACATCGTCGTGGCCGGCGGCACCGAGGCCGTGATCCACCCGCTGCCGATCGCCGGGTTCGCCTCGATGCGCGCCATGTCGGTGCGCAACGACGACCCGGAGCGCGCCTCCCGCCCGTGGGACAAGGGCCGCGACGGCTTCGTCCTCGGCGAGGGCGCCGGCGTCATCGTCCTCGAGCGCGCCGACCACGCCCGCGCCCGCGGCGCCCGCATCTACGCCCGCCTGGCCGGTGCCGGCCTGAGCTCCGACGGGTACGACATCGTGCAGCCCCACCCCGAAGGCGACGGCGCGGTCCGGGCCATCGAGTTCGCCCTGCGCGACGCCGGCGTGGCCAAGTCCGACGTCCAGCACGTCAACGCCCACGCCACTTCGACCCCGGTCGGCGACATCGCCGAGATCAAGGCGCTGCACCGCGCCCTGGGCGACCACCCGATCCTGACCTCGACCAAGTCCATGACCGGCCACCTGCTGGGCGCGGCGGGCGCGGTCGAGTCGATCGCCACGATCCTCGCGGTCCACCACGGCGTCGTACCGCCCACGATCAACCTCGACGACCCGGACGACGCGCTGGACCTGGAGGTGGCCGCCCACAAGGCCCGGCACCTCGAGATCCCGGCGGCCCTGAACAACTCGTTCGGTTTCGGCGGGCACAACGCGGCACTGGTCTTCGCCCGCGTCTGAGTCCGAAATCTCTTCGGGGCGCTCCTTTCGAGGGGCGCCCCGATGTGTTTGCCCGGCTTTTCAGCAGGCCGTCGCCGGGAGGCCCGGCACCGGAACCGGTGAGCGGCCCGGCGCCTTCGCCTTGCCCAGCAGCACGTCGGCCAGCGCCGACATCGAGGCCCGCGAGGACGAGTACGTGGCGAGCAGGGTGCCCTTCGCGGAGCCGAGCACGTACGGGGTGTCCAGGGCCACCGTCACCGCGGCCGTCGAGGACAGGTCGGCGGAGCCGCGGCCGTAGCCGATCAGGCGGACCTCCGAGCCGCCCTGGGTCACCACCTCTGCGCCCGCCGCGCGCAAACTCTCCTCCAGCCAGCCGCGGGCCGTGTCCGAACCGGCCGTCGTGACGCGGATCGGGCCGGTGACCAGGGGGCCGGAGCACTTGCCGCGCAGGACGGTGATGGCGCCCGCGGCTCCGGCGCGCGCGGCCTGCTTGCCGTCGGCGCCGTCCACCACACCGGGATCCGGCTTCGGTACCGTCGCCAGCCGCGCCTTCAGCGCCAGAATCCTTGTCGCCGACTCAATCAAGCGCTGTTTCGTGATGCGGCCGGACTTCACGGCTTCGAGCAGGCTCTTGTACGCGGCGGACAGGTTCGTCGGCATGAGGAGGATGTCGTTGCCGGCGAGGATGGCGCGTACCGCTCCCTCGCCCGGGCCCCACTGCTCGGCGGGAGCCATGTTCAGGGCGTCCGTGACCACGACGCCGGTGTACTTGAGCTTCGTCCGCAGCAGGTCCACGAGCACTTTTGAGGAGAAGGACGCCGGTACACCCGGATCGATCGCCTTGACGTCCAGGTGGCCGGACATGATCAGGCCCACGCCGGCGTCGCGGGCGGCGGTGAAGGGTGGGAGGTCGCCGGACTCCAGGGCGGTCATGTTCTGCGAGAGGACCGGCAGGGTGCTGTGGCTGTCGGTCGTCGTGTGGCCGTGGCCCGGGAAGTGTTTGACCGTTGCCGCCACGCCCGCCGACTGCAGGCCGCGCACGGCCGCGCTGACCTGGGTGGAGACCTTGGCCGGGTCGCTGCCGTACGAGCGGGAGCCGATCACCCCGCCCGGCTGGCTGCCCAGGACGTCGGCGTCGGGGGCGAAGTCGACGTTGAGGCCGATCGCGGCGAGCTCGGTGCCGGCCGCCTTCCACGCCGCCTCGGTGAGGGCCGGGTCGCCCGCCGCGCCGAAGGCCAGCGCCGAGGGGAGCTGGACGATGCCGTCGCGGAGGCGGGTGACCTGGCCGTACTCCTGGTCCGTGCCGATGAGCAGCGGCAGCCGGGCCGGTTGGCTCAGGGCCGCCTGCTGCAGGCCGGCGGTGAGCTTCGCGACCTGGGCCGGGGACTCGACGTTCGTGGTCTTGTTGGTGCCGGCGGTCGGGTCGTCCGCACTCGACGAGACGAGGATGATGCCGCCCAGGTGGTACTTCTTGATGATCTCGGCGGGCGTCGATGCTCCGGCGTACGTGCGGTTGGCCGACGCCGAGCCGGAGGACACTTTGTCGGCCGCGTTGCCGTACGCGTACGGCATCAGCAGTTGTCCGACGAGTTCCTCGTCCGAGAGGCGGGCGGCCAGCGCGGCCGGGTCCTCCCCCGGCACCAAGGCCGACCCGGGCCCGCTCTGGTTCGCCGTCGGGTCGTTGCCGTCGTCCCCGCCGCAGCCGCTCGCGAGCAGGGCGAGGGCGGTCAGGGACAGCATGAGGCGACGCGCGGGACTCGGCACCGCCCTACTCAACCATGACCATGCAATGTGGGCGATTCACCCAACCCGGGTGAGAAGGGTCATCGGGACGCCGTCGGCGGCGTGGCGGTACGGCTCCAGCTCCGCGTCCCACGGCGCGCCCAGCGCCTTCTCCAGGGTGTGCGCGAGCGACTCGTAGCCGCGGGCGCTCGCGACCAGGGCGCGCAGCCGGTCCTCGGACAGCACGATGTCCCCGTTGGCGCTGGTGGACCCGCGGAACAGGCCGCGCCCGGGCACGTGCATGAACCGCTCCCCGTCCACGCCGGGGCTCGGCTCCTCGGTGACCTCGAAGCGCGTCATCGGCCATTGCCGGAGCGCGGCCGCGAGCTCTCCGCCCGTGCCGGTCGCGCCGGACCACGAGCACTGCGCCCGGCGGGCCGAGGGCTCGACAGGCTGCACCGACCACTCGAGGCGGACCGGCGCGCCGAGGACGCGCGCGATCGCCCACTCGACGTGCGAAGACACGGCGAGCGGAGACGAGTGAACGTATATGACGCCACGCGTGGGCACGTAAGACCTCCTGGAGACCGAGGTGCGTCTTCCCCTACGACCTCGTGCTCCATGGGTCATGCCAGGCTGTGCGGCGGTGACTGTTGGGACCAATGATGACGATGTTGAGCGCGGTGCGCCAGAGAAACAGCGAACCGGTCCTACGATTTGTCCAACGGACGGATCATCTATCGGTTACTCGCCTTTTTTCGGCCGGTCCGAGCGGCTGTTACACTTTCTTGTCTTCCGTACAGCCTCGACAAGGAGTTCCCGCCGTGGCGAGCAACACCTCAAAGACCGCGCGGGCCTCAGTCCGCGCCGGTCAGGCCGGTGCATCCGGCGCCCTCAGTGTGCTGGGTGAGTTCAAGTACCTCATCCCGCTCAACAAGGGCAAGCACGTGTACGTGCGCAACCTGACCAATGGCAAGACCGTCCACCTGAGCACCTCCTCCGACGCCTTCGCCGAGGAGATCCGCGTGCTCGCCGGGGCCGGCCACGCCGCCAAGATCCGGGCCGAGATCCAGGCCCTGGCCGCGGCCGAGCCGGAGAACGGCTGGGACGCCACCGAGAAGCGCCTCGTCGACGCGGGCGTGTTCGAAGCCGCCTGACGCTGGTTTCACGCGAGACGCCGCCGGACCCCGGTCCGGCGGCGTTTGGCGTTTCTTCAGCTCGCCGCCCCCGAACGTGGCGGGTTCCCGCAGCTCCCCGCACCGCCGTGGCGGATTTCCGCAGCCCACCGCCCCCGAACGCGGCGCACTCCCGCAGCCCACCACGCCCGAACGCGGCGCATTCCCGCAGCCCACCGCCCCCGAACGCGGCGCATTCCCGCAGCCCACCGCCCCCGAACGCGGCGCACTCCCGCAGCTCGCCGCGGCGCCGTGGCGAGTTCCGGAGGGAACGGCTACCGCGGCATGGAGATGGCGATGGCGGCGAGGCCGTGGCCGGGGATGCGCACAAGAGCGGCTGCAGCGAGCCGGCGAGGTGCGGGCCGATGCCGCAGGTGTCGCCAACCAGACCCGCGCTGGAGGCCGGCGCGCGGCAAACGAGCCGGATGCGCTGACACGGTCGGCCAAGAGCGCGGCAGACCCGACCGGCAAGACGTTTTAGCTGGTCAAGCGCTTGATCGATAAGTCCGACACGCCGTGATCGGACTTATCGCATTTATACCCCGTCAGGTTATAAGTCCGAAATGTCGCGGCGCGCAGCGCCCGACATTTCGCAAGATCACCCGCGCCGTCCGGTTACGTGATCAGAGTGTTATCGGAGTAGGCACGGGTGACAGGGGTAATCCGCGTAACTCGCGGGTAACAATCTTTCATGGGTACCGTCGTCTCCAAGCCCGTGCGGCTCAAGGACGGCGCCCGCCTGTACAGCGTGCTCCACCCCGCCAAGGCGAGCGCGGTCTCGCGGCGGCCGATCACGGTGGTCCTCCTGCACGGCTGGACGCTCGACAATCGACTGTGGCGCCGGCAGATCGCCGACCTGCCCGAGCGGCTCGGGGCGCCGGTGCAGATCCTCGCTTTCGATCTTCGTGGGCATGGGCGGTCCGACGCCACCCGCGGGACCACGGCCACGCTCGAGCAGCTCGGGGACGATCTCGCCGAGGTCATCGAGCAGCTCGTCCCGCGCGGGCCGATCGTGCTGGCCGGGCACTCGCTCGGCGGGATGGCGATCATGGAGTACGCCCACCGCCACGCGGCCACGTTCGCGCGGCGGGTCGTCGGGATCGTGCTCGTGTCCACGTCCGCCGAGGGGTCCTCGCGGACCAGTTACGGGCTCAGCCCCCGGCTCGCGCGGGTCATGCGCGTGCTCGAGGTGCAGGGTGCGGGGCTGCTCGCGCGGTCCGGCGCCTGGCGGCCGCACCGGCGGCTGATGCCCCTGCTCGCGCCCGGGGTGCGCTGGCTCGTCTTCGGGCACCGGGTCGACACGAGCTGGGTCGCGCTCACCGCGTCCATGGTCGGCAACGCCCCGCTGTGCGCGATCGGCGGGTTCCGGCCCTCGGTCGACCTGCACCACCGGGTGGAGACCCTGGCCGCGATGCGGGGCCTGCCCGTGGCCGTCCTCGTCGGTACCGCCGACCGCCTCACCCCGCCCGCCTGCGCCGAGACCATCGCGCGCGAGCTGCCCGACGCCGAGCTGCGGCTGTGCGACGAGGCCGGGCACATGCTGCCGATCGAGCGCCCGGACTGCGTGACCGACGCCATCGTGTCGGTCATCAAGCGCTCCGGCCACAAGCCCCGCCGCACTCCGCGTCAGCGCACCGCCAAGCCGGCGCCGGCCAAGCCGACCGCCACGGCCGCATAAAAGCCCGCAAAAGCGACAGAAGCCGAAAACGTCACGACAGCGTGACCGTCACCCCGTCCAGCGTTCGGACGAAGCCGGCCCCCAGCGCGGACGACGGCGTGTGCACCCCCGGCGCCACCTCACCGGCGAGGACCCGCTGCACGGCGCGCAGCGACGCGTCGGCCGTCAGCGCGTACGCGTTCGGGCCGGTCAGCGTGCCGGTCCGCACCGCGCCGGCCCCGTCGCGCACCTCCGCCCACACCTCGCAGCCCTGCGCCGCGCGCACCGCGTCCGACGGCCCGCCGCGGCGGACCATGGCGCGCGCGGCGCGGCGCAGCGGCCCGAAGCGGAACAGCGGGGCGAGCGACGAACCCGGCGGCAGCGGCATGTACACCGTGATGTCCGCAATGCCCGTCGACCGGTACGCGGTGACGAGGTCGCCCCAGCGGGTCGCGCCGACACGCCGTACACCGGAAGGAAACGGGACCGAGCGCGACGGCTCGCCGAAGCGCGTGCGCACCAGCTCCCCGCCGATCCGCCGGGCGGCGCCGGAGCCCATTTCGGCCAGAGCGGTTCTCGCGGTACCGCGGGACAGGCCGCCGGGCGCCGCGAAGGCCAGTTCGAGCGCGACCGCGCCCGGCAGCTCGGCCGCGAGCAGGGCGGCCAGGCAGTCGGTCGGCACCACGTCGAACCCGGCCCCGGTGATCATGGCGACCCCGGAATGCCGGGCGGCCGTATCCTGGTTGAACATCCAGTCGAACACGTCCAGCTCACCCGTGATGTCGAGGTAGTGCACCCCGGCTTCGAGGCAGGCGGCCACCATCGGCGCCGCGGTCTCGGCGAACGGGCCGGCGCAGTTGACGACGGCCCGCACACCCTCCAGCAGTTCCAAGGACGGAGCGCCGATCCGGTACGGCAACCCGAGCTCTTCCGCGAGCGCCCGCACGGGCCCCGCGGAGCGGCCGGCGAGGATCGGACGCTCACCGCGCGTCACCGCCAGCCGGGCAAGGAGTGACCCGCTGTAACCGTTCGCGCCGTACACCAGACAGCCCACGCTCAGGAAACTATGAGACGCTTACCGAGAACGGAAGCTCACAGGGGGAGGGGTCCGGGTGCATCACATCGAGGTCTGGATGGGCACACTGTCCCCGATCTGGGTGTACCTCCTGGTCGGGGCCGTGATCGGGATCGAGAGCATGGGTGTGCCGCTCCCCGGTGAGATCACGCTCGTCACCGCCTCGCTGCTGTCCGTGACGACCTCGGTGAGCCCGTGGCTGGTCGCCTCCTCGGCCGCCGTCGGCGCGATCGCCGGCGACAGCATCGGCTACGTGATCGGCCGGCGGGGCGGGCGCGCGCTGCTGGAGCGGTTCGGCCGGCGCTTCCCCAAGCACTTCGGCCCCGAGCACCTGGCCAAGGCCGAGCGGGCGTTCAGCCGCTGGGGCGTGTGGGCGGTCTTCTTCGGCCGGTTCATCGCCCTGCTGCGCATCCTCGCCGGGCCGCTGGCGGGCGCCCTGCGGGTGCCGTACGGCAAGTTCCTGCTCGCCAATGCCTCGGGCGGCATAGTCTGGTCGTTCGGCACCGTGTTCGCGATCTACTCGCTGGGCCAGGTCGCCGAGAAGTGGCTCAAGGACTTCTCCTGGGTGGCGCTCGCCGTCGCCGTCGTCGCGGGCCTCGCCACCACCTTCTACCTGCGACGCAAGGCGGCCGCCGAGGCCAAGGCCATCCGCGAGGAGGCCGAGAAGGAGCCCGCGGCCACGCCGTGATCGGACGAACCTCGAGTGGCGAGTAAGCTTTCGGGGTTGTTTTTTCGCCGGGCGGCAGGAGTGGTGCGTTGAGCGACGCGGTTCGCGACTCGGAGATCGCCGCCGAGCAGGCGTATCTCGACCGGGTCTACGTGCGGCTGGACCAGCTGCGCATCTCCGCCGCCGAGGTCGAGAAGGCCGGGTACAGCCTGGCCCGGGTCGGCAACTTCGGCGCCCTGGTCGAGCGGGACGCCATGGTGTACCACGCGGCCCGGCGCCGGCGCGCCCTCGAGAGCGAGCACGACGGGCTGGTCTTCGGCCGGCTCGACCTGGGCCCGGAGGGGGTCTCCGGCGCGGACGCCGCGGCCGTGGAGCCGGCGGTGCCGGACGGCGAGGTCCGGTACATCGGGCGGCTCGGCCTGCGCGACGAGGAGTACGAGTCGCTGGTCGTGGACTGGCGCGCGCCCGCCGCGGCCCCGTTCTACCGGGCCACCCCCGCCGACCGGATGGGCGTGGTGCGGCGGCGGAGCATTCGCAGTACCAACGAGAAGGTTGTCTCGATCGAGGACGACCTGCTGGATCCGGCGGCCGCGCCCGCCGACCTGCCCGTGATCGGGGACGGCGCGCTGCTGGCGAACCTGTCGCGGGCCACCGGCCGGGGCATGAAGGACATCGTCGCGACCATCCAGCGCGAGCAGGACGACGCCATCCGCTCCCCCGCGTCCGGGGTGACGATCGTGCGGGGCGGGCCGGGCACCGGCAAGACCGCCGTCGCGCTGCACCGGGCCGCGTACCTGCTCTACGCCGACCGCAACCGGTACGAGAGCGGCGGCGTGCTCGTCGTCGGCCCGTCGGACGTGTTCGTCGGGTACGTCTCGCGGGTGCTGCCGTCGCTCGGCGAGGACACCGCGACCCTGCGCTCCCTCGGCCAGCTCGTGATCGGCGTGCAGGCGACCCGGCACGAGCCCCCGGAGGTGGCCGCCGTCAAGGGCTCGCTGCGCATGCAGCGGGTGCTGAGCCGGGCCGCACGGGGGCCGGTGCCGGATTCCCCCGATCGCTTCCGGATGTTGTACCGCGGGGAGCTGCTGACCCTCGACAAGCAGGCCCTCGACGAGCTGCGCCGCACCGTGCTCAACCTCGGCGTGAAGCGCAACGCGGCCCGGGCCAAGGCGGCCGGGCACGTGCTGGACGCGCTGTGGCGGCAGAGCACGGAGCTGCTCGGGTCGGGCCGCACCCAGCAGCGCGCCGAGTTCGCCTCCGACACCGCCGAGCGCCAGGAGTTCATGCAGTTCATGCGCGGCTGGTGGCCGGTCCTGCGGCCCACCGAGGTGCTGGGCTGGATGGCCGACCGCCATCGGCTGCAGCGCTGGGCGAACGGCGTGCTGAGCAACCGCGAGATCGCCACCCTGGCCGCCTCGATCGACGTCGAGCACCTGTCGGTCGAGGACGTGGCGCTGCTGGACGAGCTGCACGAGTACCTCGGCGACCCCCCGGTCCGCAAGCGCGCCGCGCGCGACCCGTTCCAGGTGGCCGAGGGCGTGCACGAGGTCTCCACGTCCTACGAGCGCATGGCCGCCGCCCGCGCCCAGGCCATCGAGCGCCCCGACGACTACCGCGACTACGCCCACATCATCGTCGACGAGTCCCAGGACGTCTCCCCCATGCAGTGGCGCATGGTCGGCCGCCGCGGCCCGCACGCCACCTGGACCATCGTCGGCGACCCGGCCCAGGCCGCCTGGAACGACGCCGCCGAGTCCGACCGCGCCATGGAGGCCGCCGTCGGCACCCGCCGCCGCTCGTCGTTCACACTGACCACCAACTACCGCAACTCGGCCGAGATCTTCGCCGTCGCCGCCCGCGTGATCCGCGCGGCCCAGCCGGACCTGGAACTCCCCACGGCGGTACGCTCCTCGGGCATCGACCCGATCGAGACGGTCACCGAGGACCTGGCCCCGGCCGTCCGCGAGGCCGCCAAGACCCTGCTGGACCAGGTCGAGGGCACGGTGGGCGTGATCACCCCGACCGCCCGCCGCGACGAGGTGGCGGCGTGGCTGGACGGCCTCGACCCGCAACGCCTGCAGACGGTCGGCGCCCTGGACTCGAAGGGCATGGAGTACGACGGCGTCCTCGTGGTGGAGCCGGCCGCCATCCGCGACGAGGCGGCGACCGGCGTGCGCACGCTGTACGTGGCCCTGTCCCGAGCCACCCAACGCCTGACCACCGTCGGCACGCGGCCCTTCTGACGCCGGCGGGGCGAGCTCCCGCCGGTCAGACCGCCAGGATGTTGAGGTCGTACTTCTGGATGCTGGCGTCGCGGGTGGCGAGCGTGAGGCCCTCGACCCGGGCCTGCGCGATGAGCATGCGATCGAAGGGGTCGCGGTGGATCAGCGGAAGCCGACCGGCGACGATCCCGTGCCCCGCCGCGATCGGCAGCGGGCGGAACCCGCTGTCGCGGACCAGTTCCGGCAGGTCAACCGGCCCGAGCTTGCCCAGCGACTGCTTGATGGCCACCTCCCACACGGTCGCGGCGCTCACGTAGACATCGGGATCGCGGTCGAGCCGATCCTTGAAGCCGCCGTCGAGCGTGGGATCGTCCATGAGCCACCACAGCACGACATGCGTGTCGAGGAGCAGGCTCACGAGTAGAAGTCCTCGGCGACCGCGGCGTTCACCTCGGGCGAGTCCCAGTCGTCGGCCAGGACCAGCCGACCGGCGAGGGAGCCGCGGCCGGTCCGGCGAACCTCGCGGTTGAACGGGACGAGCTTCGCGACCGGGGTGCCGGCCCGGCTGATGGTGATCTCCTCGCCGTGCTCGACGCGCTCGATGATGCGGGACAGGTTCGTCTTCGCCTCGTGGATGTTGAACTGGGCGGCGACCTCGGTCATGGCGACCTCCTTAGCTAAGAGGTTAGCCCACCCAGGGCCGGTTGACGACACTCGAGTACCGGTCAGCCCTTGGCGGCTCCGAGGGTGAGGCCGGCCACGAACTGGCGTTGCAGGGCGAAGAAGACGATCAGCGTGGGCAGGGCGACCAGCAGCGAGCCCGCCGCCAGCAGGTTGTAGTCGGTGAAGAACTGGCCGCGCAGGTTGTTCAGGGCGCTCGTCACCGGCAGTTTGTCGCCGGTCGAGATGAGGACCAGGGCGTACAGGAAGTCGTTGTAGATCCAGGTGAACAGCAGCGTCGCCAGGGCGGCCAGGGCCGGGCGGCACAGGGGCAGGGTGACCTTCCAGTACTGCAGCCAGACGCCCGCGCCGTCCATCACCGCGGCCTCGGTGATCTCCGTCGGCAGGGTGCGCATGAAGTTGGACAGGACGAAGACGCAGAAGCCGACCTGGAACGCGACGTGGATGAGGATGAGGCCCGCGTAGGAGTCGTAGAGGGTGCCGGACTCCGAGACGAAGGCGGGGACCGGGATCTGCTTGTACATCTCGTACAGCGGCGTCACCAGCACCTGCGGCGGCAGCAGGTTGCCGGCGGTGAACACCACGAGCAGCGGCAGCGAGAAGCGGATCCGCAGGCGGGCGATGCAGAAGGCCACGAACGAGGCCAGGAACAGGGTCAGGATGACGCCCGGCACCGCGACGATCAGGGAGTTCGTGAAGTACTTCGGCAGCTCCGCCGAGTCCCACACCTGGGCGTAGTAATGGAGCGTGAGCTTGTCGGGCCAGGAGAAGTACCCCTTGCGGGACGTCTCCTCGTAGGGGCGCAGCGAGGCGTAGACGGCCAGCGCGAGCGGGGCCAGCCAGCCCAGCGCGACGATCATCAGGGCCGCGTTCAGGACGAGGCGGGCGGGTCTGAGTCTCATCGCTCCTCCCGCAGGATGCGCACGAGATAGGTGACGATGAAGCCGAGCGAGATCAGCAGCAGGATCACGGCGATCGCCGAGCCGAAGCCGATCCGGCTGGCCTCGCCGATGATGTTGTCGGTCACGAGCACGCTCAGCAGTTCCAGGCCGTTGCGGCCGCGGTTGATGGCGTAGACGATGTCGAAGGCGCGCAGGCCCTCGATGACGGTGATGACCAGGACGATGATGTTGACCGGGCGCAGGGTGGGGAACGTGACCCGGAAGAAGGTCTGGGCCTCGTTGGCGCCGTCCAGGGCCGCGGACTCCTTCAGCGCCGGGTCGACCGCCTTGAGGCCCGCCAGGTACAGGATCATCACGTACCCGACGTGCCGCCACCCCACCGCCACCAGCACGGCCCAGATGTTGATCGACGGGTCGCCAAGGAAGTCGATGGGATTTCCGGTGCGGCCGAGGATGTTGTTCAGGGCGCCGTAGTCGCGGGAGTACACCAGCTGCGCGATGAAGCCGACGATCGCCAGGGACAGCACGACCGGCAGGTAGAGCGCGCTCTGGTAGAACCGGCCGAGGCGCAGGCTCTTGTCCAGCAGCACGGCGAAGAACAGCCCGAGCGGGGTGGCGATCAGTCCCAGGAACGCCAGCCACAGCAGGTTGTGCCGCATCGCCGGCCAGAACGGCGGATAGACGTTGACGATGGTGTCGTAGTTCTTCCCGCCGACCCAGACGGGGTCGGTGACGCCGTTCCAGGACGTGAAGGACAGCCCGACGGAGGCGATCGTGGGACCCCAGATGAGCGCGAGGTCCAGCACGATCGCCACGCCGAGCACGACCGCGATGACGGCGCGGTCGCTCATGCCGAAGCGCTTGATCTTCACGACGTGAAGATGGTCTTCTTCTGGGCCTCGATGTTCTTCAGGAGGCCGTCGACGTCGTCGGGCTTGTTGATGAAGGTCTGCAGGGCCGGGATCATGACCTGCGAGGCGAAGTCGGGGCGGGTGTCGCGGTCGAGGAACTGCGAGATGTGCTTGGCGCTGCTGATGAGCTCGGCGGACTTCTTCTGCAGCGCGGTGTAGCCGGACGTGTCGGCGGTCTTGTTGCCGGCCACGTTGGTCGGGTTGCTCTTGAGGTACGCCAGCTCCGCGGGCCCGGTCGCCAGGTACTTCAGCAGCTCCTTGGCCCCCGCCGCGTTCTTGGGCTTGGCCGCCATCATGAAGCCGTCGATCGGCGCCTCGACCGCGTCCTGCCCGAACTCCGAGTTGATCTCGGGGAAGGCGAAGAAGTCGAGGTCGTCGAGGTCGGCCCCGGTGAACTGCTCGCCGACGAAGGTGCCGCCGACGTACATGCCGGACTGCTTGTTCAGCAGCGACTGGGCGGCCTCCTGCCAGGTGCGGCCGTTGGCACCCGGCTGGTGGTACGGCAACAGCCCCCGCCAGGTGTCGAAGACCGTCTTGAGCTTGGCGTCGGTCCAGGTCTGCTTGCCGGCCATGAGGTCGACGTGGAACTGGTAGCCGTTGATGCGCATGTTCAGGTAGTCGAACGTGCCCATCGCGGGCCAGCCGTCCTTGTCGGCGAAGGCGATCGGGACCAGCCCGTCGGTCTTCATCTTCTCGCACAGCGTCTTGAACTCGTCGAGCGTCTTGGGGGCCGCGTAGCCCTTCTGCTGCCAGACGCTCTTGCGGTAGAAGACGCCCCACGGATAGTTGTAGAACGGCAGGAAGTACTGCTTGCCGTCCGCGCCGGTCGAGGCGGCCTTCAGCGCGTCGGAGAAGTTGGCGCCGACCTCGCTCCACACGTCGGAGATGTCGCCGGCCAGGCCCTGCTGGGCGAAGAACTGCATCCGGTAGCCCGCGAACCAGCAGAAGACGTCGTCCGGATTGCCCTGCAGGTACCGGTTGATGTTCTCCTGGAACGAGTTGTGATCGACGGTGTTGACCTTGACGTTCTTGCCGTTCGCGTAGCCCGAGATGACATTGGCCATCGCGGTCTTGGGGACGTTGTCGGAGTAGTTGGACCCGAAGGTGACCTCCGAGGTGGCGCTGCCGCCGTCGCCGGAGTCGCCGCCGCAAGCGGCGAGCAGTGACGTCGCCGCCACCCCTCCGAACCCGGCCATGGCGCCGCCCAGGACAGCACGACGGGAGAAGTTCATCGCTTCCTCCTCAGCAAGGCACAGAACCAAACGAGAACCTCCAGTACGGCGACAGTCCTCGGAAAAACGGACATTGTCAATGGATCTCAGGCCATGATCAGGTGCGATTTGCCATGATCGATGAGCGTTTGCCCGCTAAAATCATCGACACATGTCGGTAACAACCAGCGCTCCCACGGCACCTGTGACCGACAGATGGCTGTTCGAGTTTGTTGACTTCTGGTCGTCTAGGTTCGAAGCTGTACGCCATGCGAGCGGCCGAGGACTTCGACCGGGCCAGCGGGGCGCAAGGGCGTGCGGGAGACGTAACGTCTGCGTTGGAACCCGTTGTGGGTCCGGCCACTCGCGCAGCCGTGCTCACCCCCGCTGCGCCTGCGAAGGGAACGGCGTGATGCTCGCACAGCAACGGCAGGCGGCCATCCTGGATCTGGTCCGCCGCCACGGTGGCGTGCGCGTGAGCCAGCTGGTCCGCCAGTTCGGCGTCTCCGACATGACCATCCGGCGCGACCTCGAAGCCCTGGCTGACCGGGGGTTAGTGGACAAGGTGCACGGCGGCGCGACCATCGCCGGGCCCGGCTCGACCGAGGAGCCCGGCTTCGACGCCAAGTCGGTGCGCCAGCGCAACGAGAAGGCGGCGATCGCCGAGCGGGCCGCCAAGCTCATCGAGCCGCACACCGCGGTCGCGCTGTCGGCCGGCACCACCACCGCCGCGCTGGCCGCGCACCTCGTCGACGTCCCGGGGCTGACCATCGTCACCAACTCGATCCCGGTCGCCGACACCCTGTACCACGCCGGGCGCCCCGACCAGACGGTCGTGCTCACCGGCGGCATCCGCACCCCCTCGGACGCCCTCGCCGGCCCCGTGGCCGAGGCCGCGATCGGCTCGCTCAACGTCGACGTGCTGTTCCTCGGCGTGCACGGGATGAGCCCGCGGACCGGTTTCACCACCCCGAACCTCATGGAGGCCGGCACCAACCGCCTGCTGGTGGCCGCCGCCCGCCGGCTCGTGGTGCTCGCCGACCACACCAAGTGGGAGATGGTGGGCATCGCGACCATCACCCCGCTGGACGAGGCGGACATCCTCATCACCGACGTCGGGCTGGCCGCGGAGGCGCGCGTGCAGCTGGCCGAGCGCGTCGGTGAGCTCATCGTCGTGGATCCGAACGGTTAACCTGGAGAACGAGTGAAGCGAACGGTCACCCATCTCGCCGACGGCCGGGAGCTCATCTACTTCGATGAGCGCGACGATGCGTCCCGGGACGCCGTCGACCAACGGGATCTGCCGCCGCCACCCCCGGCGTCGGAGATGCGGCACGATCCGATCCTGGACGAGTGGGTCGCGATCGCCGCGCACCGCCAGGCCCGGACCTTCCTGCCGCCGAGCGACCAGTGCCCGCTGTGCCCCTCGACGCCCGAGTGGCAGAGCGAGATCCCGGCGCCGGAGTACGACGTCGTGGTCTTCGAGAACCGCTTCCCCTCGTTCAGCCACCGCGTCGGACCGGCCCAGGGCGACGTCCTGCCCGGGCTCGTGCCGACCCGCCCGGCCGCCGGGCGCTGCGAGGTCGTCTGCTTCACCTCGGACCACAACGCCTCGTTCGCCTCGCTGACGCCCGCCCGGGTCCGCACCGTGATGGAGGCGTGGGCCGACCGCACCGCCGACCTGTCCACCCGCGACGATGTCGAGCAGGTCTTCTGCTTCGAGAACCGCGGCGAGGAGATCGGGGTGACCCTCTCCCACCCGCACGGGCAGATCTACGCGTACCCCTTCGTCACCCCGCGCACCCGCCGCATGCTGCGCTCGGCCCGGGAGCACCGCGAGCGCAGCGCCGGCGGCAGCAACCTCTTCGCCGACGTGCTGGCGGCCGAGCGCGCGGCCGGGACGCGCATCGTGGCCGGCAACGAGCTGTGGACGGCGTTCGTGCCCGCGACGGCGCGCTGGCCGTTCGAGATCCACCTGTACCCGAACCGCCAGGTGGCCGACATCCCCGCGCTCACGACCGAGGAGCGCGACGCGTTCGGCCCGCTGTACCTCGAGGTCCTCAACCGCCTCGACGGCATGTTCGGGCTGGCCATGCCGTACATCGCGGCCTGGCACCAGGCCCCCGTGCGGGTCGCGCGGGACCTCGCCTACCTGCACCTGCAGCTGTTCAGCACGCGGCGGGCGCCGGGCAAGCTCAAGTACCTGGCCGGTTCGGAGTCGGCGATGGGCGTGTTCGTGAACGACGTACGCCCCGAGCAGGCGGCGCAGATGCTGCGGGAGGTCGTGCTGTGAGCACCGCGCTGGAAAGGCTCCCCGAGGGCCCGTGGGACGCCGTGTGGGCGAGCCCGGGCCGGGTGAACCTCATCGGCGAGCACACCGACTACAACGACGGCTACGTGCTGCCCTTCGCGCTGCCGCACGCCACCGTGGTGGGCGGCCGGCGCGCCGACGGTCCGCAATGGACGGTCACGTCCGAGCAGACCGGCGAGACGGTCGCGTTCGGCCCGGACGACAAGGTCGAGGGCTGGGCGTCGTACATCGCCGGGGTCGTCTGGGCCCTGCGCGAGGCCGGCCACGATGTCCCGGGTGCGTCCCTGGCGATCGCCTCCGACGTCCCGTTCGGGGCCGGGCTGTCCTCCTCCGCGGCGCTCGAGTGCGCCGTCATGGCCGTGCTGCTGGACCTCGCGGGACTGGACGTGCCGATGGCGGTACGCCCACGCCTCGCCCAGCGCGCCGAGAACGAGTACGTCGGCGCCCCCACCGGCATCATGGACCAGTCGGCCTCCACGCTGTGCCAGGCGGGCCACGCGCTGTTCCTGGACTGCCGGTCCCTGGCCACCGAGCAGGTGCCGTTCGACCTCGCCGCGCAGGGGCTGGCCATCCTGGTGGTGGACAGCAAGGCCCCGCACGCGCACGTGACGGGCGAGTACGCGGCCCGCCGGCGCAGCTGCGAGGAGGCGGCGAAGATCCTCGACGTGCCGGCCCTGCGCGACATCCAGCCGGACGGCCTCGACGCGGCCCTGGCCCGGCTCGACGACGAGGTCATGCGCAAGCGGGTCCGGCACGTGGTCACCGAGGACCAGCGCGTGCTGGACACCGTCGAGGCGCTGCGGGCCGGCGACGCCCGGGCCATCGGGCCGCTGATGACGGCCTCGCACGAGTCGATGCGCGACGACTACGAGATCACCGTGCCGCAGGTCGACACCGTGGTGACGGCGGCGCTGGCGGCCGGCGCCTACGGGGCCCGGATGACCGGCGGCGGCTTCGGCGGGTGCGTGCTCGCCCTGGTCGACGCGGACCGCTGCGAGGCGGTCGAGGCGGCGGTGCGGGAGGCGTTCGCCGAAGCCGGCTTCACGCCCCCCGACGCGTTCGTGGTCACCCCGGCCCGGGGCACCCACAGGGTCGAGCGCTGAAGGCCCCTCAGCGCCCGCCGGCGCGGAACACCTCGGCCGCCGTGCGCATGAGGACCTTGATGTCGAGCCAGAGCGACCAGTTCTCGATGTAGTAGTTGTCGAACCGGGCCCGGTCGGAGATCGGCGTGTCCCCGCGCAGGCCGCTGACCTGGGCCAGCCCCGTCAGGCCGACCGGCACCCGGTGACGCATGGCGTAGCCGGGGTAGTCGGCGGAGAACTGGTCGACGAAGAACGGGCGCTCCGGGCGGGGGCCGACCACGGTCATGTCCCCGCGCAGGATGTTCCACAGCTGCGGCAGCTCGTCGATGGAGGTACGGCGCATGAACCGGCCGAACGGGCCGACCCGGGGGTCGTCGGCGACCGACCAGTTCGTCTGCGACTCCCGCTCGTTGGCCGGGCGCATGGAGCGGAACTTGATGAGCCGGAACGGCCGACCGTAGCGGCCGATCCGCTCCTGGTAGAAGAAGACGCCGGGGCCGCCCTCGAGCCGCGTCCCCACCGCGCAGATCAGCAGCACCGGGCTCACCAGCACGATCGCGATGCCGGCGAAGAGCAGGTCGAAGGCGCGCTTCAACGCCCAGCGCAGGCCGGACAGCGTCGAGCGGCGGACCGGCACGACCGGGATCGCGCCGATGTGGTCGGGCACCGCGGTGTCCGAGTAGAACTCGCGCAGCCGCGGCACCATCCACAGGTCGCAGCCGGCCAGTTCCGGGGCCCGCACGACGTCGATGAGCTGCGCCTCCGGCACCTCGATGTCGGCGAAGATGACGACGTCGCAGTCGGTGGCGCCGACCTGGTCGCGGATGTCGCCGAGCCGGCCCAGCAGCGGCATGCTCTGCACGTCGTTGTGCGGCGTGCCCACCGCGTCGACGAAACCGATGAACCGCAGCCCGTACTGCGGGTAGCGGCGCAGCAGCCGCGCCAGCTCGATCGCGACCGGGCCGCCGCCCACGACGATCGCGGTGTGCTCCACCAGGCGCCGCCGCCGGGCCCACAGGATGGCGCTGCGGGTCACCGCCCGGCTGGCCAGCACCACCAGGCCGGAGACGATGAACACGCGCAGGAACTCGCCCGCGTAGACGACCGAGTCGTGCCGCACGGCGACCACCGTGGCGACCGCGGCGGCCGCGACCAGCGTCCGCCCGATCAGGTTGGGCAGCTCGTCGAGGAAGCTGATGTGGCGCCGGCCGCGGTAGAGCCCGCCGACCGAGTAGAGCCCGACGGCCAGCAGCGCGGCGACGACGACGCCCTTCTCGTACTGCCGGCTCCACAGCAGCGGGGTGAGCAGCGCGGCGAGGTCGAACGGCACGGTCAGCATCCACGCCCGCAGGTCGCGGGTGCGCGCGGCCGTGCGGGAGGGCAGGTACGGCAGCACCGCCGTGGAGTCGAGCTCGGCGGCGTTGCGGGCCGCGCGCTCCTGGGTCGTCTCCGCCCTGGACCGCAGGGGCGGCGGCTCGTCGGCCACGGTCCCGGTGGCCGCGTGCGCCGGTCCGTCGGTGCGGCGCCCCTCGTAGCGGAGCTCGTCGTAGGAAGGCCGGCGGGGCTGTGGCACGTCGAGGACCGGATCCGACCGGTCGCGAGGTGGATCGGGCATCACCCGATGGCCAGCCCAAGGCTCGCCTGGTTGCATGCTATGGCCCCCGTGTATTAGGTCAATCAAAGCGATGAATCACCGGGGGATGATAGTGGCCCCGTGACCTGCCCACCAGTGCCTTCCCGCGCCATTGAGCAGCACCGCAAAACTACGCTGCGTGAAATGAGAATGGACTTAACGTGTCGACGGTGGTCGAAATCCCAGGCCACGCCGACTGCCGGTTGATCCGGATTCGGGTAATACGGAAAAGGGGAAACACGGACAAAACATAATTTGTACCTGCATGTGATGTCCGCGGCCCCGCGACGGGACAGGGCCGGGCCGCCGGAGTCAGTATCATCCTCGCCATGCCTAACCGAGAACGGTCCGCGCGGCGCCCTCAGTTCGACGACGACACCGAGGTCGTCGATCCGCGCGCGGACTCCTCGTGGGCCGGGGACCGCCGGTCGACCACCGGACGGATCGGCCGCCAGGCCGCGGGCAGCCACGACGACCTCCCGGACCTCGACGACGACGGCCCGGCGGACCCGCCGAAGAAGGGCACCCGCACGGCTCGCCGCCGTCGCCGCCGCCGGTTCTGGCTGATCGCCGCGATCATCCTGGTCGTCCTGCTCGGCGGCGGGCTCGCCTCGGCCGGCCTCTACTACCGCTCGGTCAACTCCGACGTCAAGCGCGTCGAGGCCTTCGACGACGTGCCGGAGGACACCCGCCCGGACAAGCCGGCGGCCGCCATCAACGCGACGAACTACCTGATCCTCGGCAGCGACTCGCGCGACCCGAACTCCTCCGACGGCTCGCGCGCGGACACGATCATCCTGATGCACCTGGACAAGAACCAGACCGGCGCGCACCTGATCTCGATTCCGCGCGACACCTGGACCTACATCCCGAAGGCGAAGAACGGCAAGTACGGCAACACGCACGCCAAAATCAACGCCGCATTCGCGTGGGGCGGCGTGCCGCTGGTCGTGCAGACCGTCGAGGGCTTCACCGGCGTCCGCATCGACCACGTGGCAATTGTCGACTTCGCCGGATTCAAGGAGATCGTCGACGCGCTCGGCGGGGTCGACATCGAGGTGGAGGAGAGCTTCACCTCAGTCACCTCGCTGAATGCCAACAGCCTCCGGCATTTCGACAAGGGCATGCAGACGATGGACGGCGCCGCGGCGCTGGACTACGCCCGCGAGCGCAAGGCCTTCAAGGACGGCGACTTCGCCCGCATCCGCCACCAGCAGCAGGTGATCAAGGCCATCCTGAACAAGGCGGCCTCCGGCGACCTGCTGAGCAACCCGGTCCGGCTCAACTCGTTCCTGCGCGCCACCGCCGACGCGGTGACGGTCGACGACACGCTGAACCCCATCGACACCGCGATGAGCCTGCGGCACCTGCGCAGCGAGAACCTGACCTTCCACACCAACCCGACCAAGGGCACCGGGATGATCGGGTCGGAGAGCGTCGTGCTCCCCGACGAGGAGAAGGACAAGGCGCTGTACGACGCCGTCCGGCGCGACGACACCCAGGCGATCGTGCAGCTCGGCACGAACTGAGCCGTTCCGTCGGGGCGGCTCGGCAAAGCCGCCCTGACGGTCGCCCAGGATCAGGGCCGCGTCGCGACGATGCCCAGCACGTTGGCCCGGATCGCCTGCAGCACCTGCAGCGCCGCCGCCAGCCGATCGGAGTGCGTGAACCCGACCCGCGTCGTCGCCGCGACCGCGTCCGTGGCGCTGAGCAGCACCAGGGTGTCGGCGTTGGCCAGCAGCGGCGGGGCGAGCAGCACGACGAACGCGCCGTCGCGGCGGAACGACTCCATGAGCTTCGTCAGCTCGTTGGTGCGCAGCAGCCGCTCGGCGGAGCCGGGCATCGGCGTGCCGGGCGCCAGCAGGAACAGCTGGAGCTCCGGCTGCACCTGCTGCAGGGCATGGTTCGCCGGAGTCCCGGCGCTCAGCATGTCGGCCAGGCCGGTCCCGTTCGGCACTCCGAACAGGCCCGGGAGGCTCGGGTCGCGGAAGTCGCCGTCGATCAGGACCACCGTGTCCCCGGCCCGCGCCCACGTCAGCGCGAGATTCGCCGCGACCGCCGCGGCGTCGTCGCCCGGCACCGAGCCCACCACCGCGATGCTGGTCAGCCGCTGACCGGCGGCCCGCAGCCGGGCGTTCGTGCGGATCTGGCGGAACGCCTCCGCCGCGGGCGTCGCGGCCCGGTCGGCGCCGAGCAGCGGCGCGGCGCGGTCCACCGCGGGCGCGCCCAGCAGGGACAGCCCGGTGATCTCGGTGGCGTGGCGCTCGTCGCGCACCGTGCGCACCCGGGCGTACCGCACCGCGGCGAGCACCAGGCCGCAGCCCAGGCCGGCGAGCAGGCCGAGCGCGACGTTGGCGACCGGGTCGGGGCTCACCGGGGCGGCCGGGACGGTCGCGGGGGTGGTGACCGACACCCGGATCGGCGCCGTGTCCACATAGTCGGGCGTCTCCAGCTTGCCCACGAAGGCCGGGAACTCCGCGCCGTAGGCGTTGGCGATGTCGCTGGCCCGCTGCGCGGAGGTGTCCCGGACGCTGATCTCCATGGCCGTCGAGCCGGCGTGGGTCGTCACGGTGACGTTGGCCATGAGCTGCTCGCCGGAGTACGGCAGGCCGAGCTTGTCGATGACGGCCTTGGCGACGCCGGAGTTGTTCGCGATGGTGGCGTAGGTGTTGATCCGCTGGAGGACGTAGTTGCTGCCCCGGCTGACCTGGTCGATGTCCTTGGCCGGGTAGTTCGCCGTGAGCACGAGCTGGACGGTCGAGGAGTACACGGGCGTCTGGGCCAGCGTGACGGCCCCGGCTCCGGCCGCCCCGAGCAGCGCGAGCACGACGACCGCCCAGCGGTGCGCGACGACCGCGCGGACCTGGTGCGCCGCGGTGAGCCGGGTCCACTGCCGCTTGGACAACGCCGCGACGCCGTCTCCGCCCGTGCCGGCCGGGAAGCCGGTCAGCCGCGAGAACAGCCCGCCCGGTGCCGATCCCCCTGACGGTTTCATGGTCGACCCTCGCCTCGGCTCAACTGGAACGGATCATCGAAGGCGGCGTGCCGGTGCGCGCGGCCAGGGACGATCATCGCAGCAACGCCAGCCGGAGGGGATGGCGCGGCTCGTCCGGCGGCACCGGGGCCGCGTCCCGGTCCCGTTCGGCCTCGCCCAGGCCGACGGCGAGCACGAGCATCGCGGCCGCACACGGCCACAGGTAGAAGTCGAAGAAGTAGATCTGGGCCACGAAACCGATCAGCATCAGCCGCGCGGCCGGCGAGCGGTACCGCACGAACGCGAACACCAGCAGCCCGCACAGGACGAGCACGGCGACGATGCCGTAGTCGTACCAGAGCGTCAGGAAACTGTTGTCGAACGCGGCGGCGAGCCCGTCGTCGATGCCGACCTCGCGGAAGAACCGGGTGTGCGCCTCCGCGCCCTCGCCGAACACGACGCTGTGGGCGCTGCTCCAGATGCCGTCCCACGCCTCCCCCGAGCGCCGGTAGCGGGCGGTCGCCGAGTCCTGCTGCGTCAGGTTCGTCAGCCTGGCCCGCAGCAGCTCCACCGCGTTGCGCACGGGCGCCGGCCCGGCCAGCACCAGGGCGCCGCCGGCCACCAGACCCGCGGCCACGAGGGTCACGCCACGCCGGGTGAACTTCTTCTCGAGGGTCAGGTACCAGTACGCCAGCGCGCAGGCGATGCCGATCCAGGCGCTGCGGGAGCCCGAGAGCAGCAGCCCCGCCGCGCCCGCCGCGAACGGCAGCCGCCAGAGCGTCCCCCGCAGGGCCAGCGCCGCGCACATCGACATCATGCAGTACGTGCCGTAGACGATCGGGTGCCCCATCGTCCCGGCGGAGCGGCCCACGCCCGCGCCCGAGGTGAACGCCGGGCTGACCGCGAACTCGTCGAGGACCGGCCAGGTGCCGCTCAGCCGCTGGTAGACCGCCAGGAGCGCGATCGGCACCCCGAGCCAGGCGAACCCGAGCGCGAGGCGGCGCATCGCCGCCCCGTCCCGCCTGGCCTCGTCGACGACGTGCCAGGTGATGATGCTGTAGCACCCGAGCGACAGCACCCCGATGAGCACGTCCTTCAGGCTGCGCCAGTTGGCCAGCGCGGTGAGCACGCACACCACCGGCAGCGCGAAGACGACGAGGCTGCCCACCGGGATCGGTTCCGCGGGGTCGAACCGCTGGATCCGGCCGTAGACCGCGATGGCCGTGGCGGTGAGCAGGATCATGACTTCCGGGTACGTGGGGTAGCCGAAGTCGACGGTCGCCGGCACCAGGAACATGACGGCGAAGAGCGTGTAGTTGAGCCGCTGCGGGGTGTAGAGGCCCCAGAGCGCGGCGACCCCGGCGAACAGGGCCACCAGCAGGCTCGGGCTCCAGCCGCCCAGCGCGCCGAGGGCGAAGGCGGCCAGACCGGCCCAGCCGATGACCCCCGCGACCCTGGCCATCAAGCCTCCGCACGCACGGTTTCGAGGTGGTCCACGAACCGCTGCTCCGCCGGCGGTGCCGCGCTGAGCTGCCGGGCCCGGTCGACCGCCGCGGCGCGCAGGCGGTCGAAGGCGGGCGGCGCCGCGGCCAGGCCGGACAGCGCGCGGGCCAGGTTCTCCGCCCCGGGCTCCACCAGCAGGCCGCCGCCGTCGGCCAGGAGCTGGGGCGTGGTGCCGGCCCGGTAGCCGACCACCGGCCGGCCGGACATCAGCGACTCCACCGTGACCCGGCCGAACGCCTCGTTGCGGGACAGCATCAGCGTGGCGTCGGTCCACGCGTAGAGCGCGTCGGCGTCGTCGGTCCACCCCAGGATCTCGATCCGGTCGCCGACGCCGAGCGTGCCGGCCAGCGTGCGCAGCGTCTCCTGCGCCGCCGGGTCGCCGATGCCGGCGAACCGCAGGTGCAGGTCGTGCCCCTGCCGCGCGCAGATCGCCAGCGCCTCGACCGCGTCTCGCTGGCCCTTCTCCTCGCTGAGCCGGCCGAGCAGCAGCAGCCTGGTCAGGCCGGCCCGTCCGGCGGGCGGCGGGGCGAGCGGGCGGGCGGGGATCGCCGGCGGGATGACGCGCAGCTTCGCCGCGGCGCCGGGCGCCAGGCTCACGACCTGTTCGGCGACGAGATCCGACACGGCGACGATGCTCGCCGACAGATCGTCGATCATGCGGGTCAGCGTGCGCTTGGGCAGCGCCGAGCGCAACGACGGGTTCGTCAGCAGGGTTTCGTGTACCACCCACACGTGCGCGATCCCGGCCCGCCGGGCGGCCACCGCACCGGCCGGGATGACGGCCGAGTTGGTGACGACGAGGTCGGGCTTGAGCCGGGAGACGTACCGCTCGTAGCCGGGCGCGGACAGCGCGGCCTGCAGCAGCCGCACCGAGCCGACGACCGGGTTGAACCGGCGCCCCATCCACAGCTTGGTCGGCAGCACCGCGACCTCCGCACCGGCGGCCGCCAGCCGGGCCGTCAGCGGGCCCTCGTCCGGCACGGTGACGGTCACCCGGTGGCCGCGGTTCGCGACCGCCTCCGCCACGACCGGCAGCACCGACAGCTCGGCGCCCATCAGGTCCGACGAGTGGCTGACCAGCAGGATGTGCACGCTAGTGCCTCCGGGCGCCGCTACGCGACATGGGTGGGCTCCGGCGCCGCGGGCTCGGGCCGGCGCTGCGGTGCCGGCCGGCCTCCGCGGAGCGCCGCCCCGGCCGCGATGCTGTGCAGGACGAACAGTACCGAGGAGATGGCCGCGACGCCGACGAGCCCCCACCGCGGCGCGGCCAGGGAGTAGCCGACGACGGCGGCGAGGGCCGTGACGATGGCCAGCAGCGTCGCGGTGCGCTCGCGGTGCAGGTTCACCAGGCGGGCGCTGAACACCTTGTCCGCCGCGACCGCGATGCTGCGCGGCAGCAGGACCAGGCCGACCAGGAAGGCCATCTCGTACCCGTTGCTGAGCACCCCGATGCCGGCCAGCCCGACGAGGACCAGCGCGCCGAGCCCGACCGCCAGCAGCAGCGACCGGCGCAGCACGCCGCGCATCCGGTCCTCGGAGCCCTCCTCGTGGTCGCCGAGCGTCCGCTGGGCCGCCACGACCGCGCCCGACTGGGCGAACTCGATCGCCGCGACCGCCAGCGAGTAGACCGCGATCTGGTCGGCCCCCTGGTAGCGGGCGAGGGCGAGCTGGTCGAAGCGGAAGTTGAACGCGACCGCGATCGCGCCGACGTGGGTGACCGCCATCCGGTCGAGCCGCTCGGGGTGCCGCGAGCGGCGGCGGCCCATGCGCACCAGGACCGCGCCGTGGGCCGCCCAGAGGCCGACGGCCATCGTCACCTGGCAGGCCAGCCAGGCCAGCAGCCAGGCCTCGCCGGTCCGCACCGACAGCGCGATCAGCACCAGGTACAGCAGCGGCGCGGCCGCCGCGTAGACGGCCCGGTGCCGGTAGACGCTGAGGAACTCGCCGAGGGTCAGCCCGGCCGCCGCCGGCACCGTGCTCGCGGCGATGCAGACCGCACCGACGGCGGCGACGAGCGGCGAGGCCTCGGCCGAGTACAGCGCGAAGGCCCAGGCCAGGACGGCCGAGATCGGCACCGTGGCCAGGTAGATGAGCAGGCTGCGCCGCCCGGAGAGCTCACCCAGCCAGCCGCGCCCCTGGGCCAGCAGGAACGCCTCCAGCGAGAACCCGCCGATCGCCACGCCGAGCGAGGCGCTGGTGGTCGTGGCGACCAGCAGGCCGCGCTCCTGCGGCGGCAGGGCGATGCTCAGCAGGATCGCCAGGCCGGCCATCCCGAGCGCGCCGAGGTACATCACGGTGGCGCTGCCCACCACCTTGCGCACGGCGGAGGTCGCCTGCCCCGCCCGGTCCGGGCCGGGCTGCCGGTGCGCTCCCCCACCGCCGCGCGGCGCGCCGCTCATGCCCGCAACCCGGCGACGGCCCCGCGCACGACGGCGGCCGCCGCGGACGGTCCGCCCGCCGGCAGCACGCGCGCCGCGTACGCGAGCCGGGCGGCGAAGGCCGCCGGCAGCCGCTTGCGGTGGTGCTTCCGGAAGAAGATCATGCAGCTGCGGCTGGCGTGGAAGTACGTGATCTGCGACTTCGCGCGCAGGTCGGCGGTCGCGCCGGTGGAACCGCCCCCGGCGTGCTCGACCGTCAGCCCGGTGACCACCGTGGTGGGGATGCCGAGCCGGGCCGAGCGCACCGCGAGGTCGGCCTCCTCGAAGAACAGGAAGAAGTCCTCGGAGAAGCCGCCGAGGGCCAGCCAGGCCTCCCGGTTGACCAGCACCGAGTGCCCGGCGACGTAGGTGAGCGTGCGCCCGGCCGCACCGGTCCCCGGCCGGCCGCTGCGCCCGGTCCACAGGTCGATGGCGCCGAGGTCCGGGTGGCCGGGGCCGTCCGGGGCCGCGCTGGTCGTGGCGGCGATCACCGGCCCGCCGGAGCGCAGGGTCGCGGCCGCGGCGGCGAGCCGGCCGGCCACGATCCTGGTGTCCGGGTTGAGCACCCACACGAGCTGGGCGCCCTGGCCGAGCAGCCAGGCGGCCGCGAGGTTGTTGCCGGCGGCGTACCCCACGTTGCCGTGCCCGTGCAGCACGGTGCTCACCACGCCGTGCCGGCGGGCGTGCTCGGCGATCGGGGCGAGCTCGGCCGGCTGGTCGCTGTTGTCGACGATCGCGATCGCGACGGCGAGGCCCGGGTCGTCGTGGTGGGCGACGATCGACCGCACGAGCGCGGCCGTGTCGTCCGCGCTGCGGTAGTTGACGATCGCGATGCCGAGCATGCTCATCGGGGGTCCGCGGGGCGGTCAGCCGGTCGCATCGGTGACCCACCTCGACAGGTTGGCGGCGAAGGCGGCCGGCGAGAAGGCGGCCGCGCCGGCCTGCACGCGGGCCCGGTCCAGCTCGGCCGCCCCGCGGACCGCCGGCACGAACTGCCGGGGGTCGAGCGAGTCGACGAGGAAGCCGGTCTCGCCGTGCACCACCGTCTCCTTGAGGCCGCCGGCGTCGATGCCGACGACCGGCGTGCCGCAGGCCTGCGCCTCGACCGGGATGATGCCGAAGTCCTCGTGGGTCGGGAACAGCAGTGCCCGGGCGCCCCAGTACAGCCGGCGGAGCCGCTCGTCGCTCGGCCGGACCTCGAAGCGGACCGGCACGCCGGCCTTGGCCGCGAGCCCGCGCAGGGCGGCCTCCTGCGGTCCCTTGCCGGCGATCACCAGCGGCAGCCCCGCGGCGGCCGCGATCTCGATCATGAGGTCGAAGTTCTTGTACGGGATCCACCGGCCGACGCCGAGCAGGTAGTCGCGCGACTGCTGCCGGTCGGCCGCGGGCGCGTCGGCGTAGAACCCGACGTCGACCGGCGGGTTCACGACGTGCGCGTCGCGCTTCCAGTACCGGCGGATCCGGGCCTGCACCTCGCGGGAGTTGGCCGCGTAGCTGTGCACGTGCCGGCTGAGCCGCAGGTCGGCCGCCTGCAGCGCCTTGCGGGGCAGGCCGAGGGCCGGGTTGGCGCCCCGGCCGTCGAAGTGCGGGCTCCACACGTAGCGGGCGGGCGAGTGCACGTAGCTGAGGTACCGCGTCCGCTCCGACGAGCCCAGCTTCACGGTGTGCGCGAACGCGTGGCTCGACGAGATCACCACGTCGTAGTCCTTGCGGCTCAGCGTGCGCCACGCCATCGGCATGAACGGCAGCGCGAGGGCCTTCGACGCCTTCAGCGGGGTGCGCGCCAGCCACGACTCACGCATGGGTGAATCCTCGTGCGCGTCGCCGTCTTTCCACAGCACGAACCGCTCGGCGTGGGCGATGATGTCCCCGATGCTGAGGAACACCTTCTCCGAGCCGCCGGTCGAGCCGAACCACTCGTGCACGAGGGCCACCGACCGGCCCGCCAGCAGCCCGGATGCGGGGCCGGCCGGGTGGTCGTGACCGGTGTCGTCGTGGCCGGGTCCCGTGACGAGGGTCATCCGGGCCTGCCGGCACAGCTGTAAGCGGAACGCCGGCAGACACACTGCGGCTTCTGCACCATTACCCCCATGTATGCGAAAAGCCCGGCCGCGTGATCGTTTCCGGCCGACTCGGCGGGCCATGACATTAGAGACAGGCGCCCGGCCAGTGTCAAGGGTCGATTGTCGGGATTGCGTGGTACCGCCGATTGCGGGCCGAGCCCCGGCGACCGCCCGAAGATCAGGCAGGGGCCGCTGTGGTGCGCCTGGCTGGTACCCTCCCGCACGTGAGCGATGAGGCGTCCCAGGATCAGTCGGCACGCAACCCGGCGCCTTGGCCCGCCGGAGGTGCCCCGCTGCCCGATTCCGAGGCTCCGACGGCCCGGCTGTGGGTGCCCCCGCCGGGACCGGAGCAGCAGTGGCCGGCGGCCGGGCAGTGGCCCACGGCCGCGGACCAGTGGTCGCAGGGCCCCGCGTCCAGCTCGCAGCCCGCCCCGGCCGGGTACCCGCAGAGCGGCCCGCCCGCTCCGGCCGGCTATCCCCAGAGCGGCCCGCCCGCGCCCGCCGGCTATCCGCAGAGCGGCCCGCCGGCCCCGGCCGGGTACCCGCAGAGCGGCCCGCCCGCGCCCGCCGGGTACCCGCAGAGCGGCCCGCCCGCCCCGGCCGGGTACCCGCAGAGCGGCCCGCCGTACTCCCCGGCCCCGTCCCAGGAGAGCTGGACGACGTTCGGCCAGGGCTGGGACCAGGGTCCGGAGCGCAGCCCCCTCGACGCGCCGCCCGGCGACCACCAGCTGCGGTTCCCGCCGACGCCGAAGCCGGACCGGCGCGGCCTCGTCATCGGCCTGATCGTGGGCCTCGTCGCGGTGCTGGCCGCCGGCACGGGCGGGTACTTCATCGGCGCGGGCACGGCCGAGAAGACGCCGGCCGCCGCGAGCCCGACCCCGGCCCCGTCCGGCAGCGCCACCCTGCCGGCGTTCGAGGCGGCCCAGGTCGAGATCAACAAGACGAAGCTGGACGGCGAGCTGGCGACCCTCGCGGAGCCCTGGCTGGCCGAGCTCAGCAACTGCAACGTGCACACCGACGCGAGCGCGCCGCCGCCGAACTTCGAGTTCAAGAACGTCACGTGCCAGCTCGGGCCGGTCTACACGCAGTTCATCGTGTACAAGACGCCGGAGGTGCGCGACAACGCCCGGGCCTTCCGGCAGAAGCTCAACGGGGAGGGTGCGGCCGTCGCCCCCGGGATCAAGGAGCCGAGCCGGATGACCGGCGGCGTCACCAAGGCCCCGGGCACCCTCGTGGAGTACGCGTTCAAGCGCGACGACGGCAAGTCGGTCTGCGGGATCTGGTGGGACCGCGACGAGGACGCCGCGGCCGCGCTCCTGCTGGAGGCGAGCTGCGCGGACGGGCTCGGCGGCAAGTGGGAACCGCTGCGCGACCTCTGGCAGCGGCACAGTTGACCGTCCCGGGCGGCCGGGCGGCGATCGGCCGCACCGGCAGCCGGGGCCACGCATCGACTAACCTTCCGACGTGAACGCATTCACCGCGGTGCTCCGGTCCCGCCTGCGATGGTGGTGGGCCGAGTACGTGCGGCCGAGGCTGCCCGGGGCCGGGTTCCCGCCCGGCGCGGTGCCGTCGCCGTCCCGGCGGGCGCTGCTGACCCGGGGCAGCGTGCTCGCGGTGGGTGCGGGCGTCGGCGTCACGGGCGCCGCCGCGGCGGCGTACCACCTGACCTCCGGCGGCGCCGCGCCCGCCCGGGCCGTCCTCGACGCGCGCGAGATGGGTGCGACCGGCGACGGTGAGACCGACGACACCGAGAAGCTGCAGAAGGCGATCGACGCGGCCCAGCCCACCGGCGGCGTCGTGTACCTGCCCCCGGGCGTCTACCTGACCGGCCGGCTGACCCTGCACTCGCGGGTCCACCTGCGCGGGGCCGGCGACGCGACGGTCCTGCGGCTGCGCCCCGGCGCGGGCACCGCCATCCTGGAGTCCGAGGGCTTCGAGCACCTGACCGGAAGCGGCGACTCCGGCGGGATCAGCAACTTCAGCGTGCGCGATCTCGTCCTGGACGGCAATCGGGAACAGAACCAGTCCGGCGGCTTCGGCCTGCGGATCTACGGCTTCGGCTACGAACTGACCGAGGTGACGATCCTCAACTGCCGCCAGGACGGCCTGTACAGCGAGTGGGTGGCCACCCCGGCCCTGCCGTACCCGTCGCACCAGATGGAGGCCCGGCTGACCGCCGTGCGCTCGCACGACAACGACGGCCACGGCATCAACTTCAACGGCCCGCACGACTCGATGTTCGTCAACTGCGTCTCGTTCGAGAACGGCGGCAGCGGCTTCCACCTCTCCGGGTGGAGCAACGGCTCGTCGATGGTGAACTGTCACGGCTGGGGCATGCGGCAGCGGGTGGCGTTCGAGCTCGACGCGCCCGCGATCGGCTGCGTGAACTGCTACGCGGACATCAACGGCGGGATCGGGGTGCGGATCTCCCGCAGCGACTGCCGGTTCGTCGGCGGCCTCGTCCTCGGCGGCAGCCACTCCGGGTCCAGGCCCGAGATCGGCGTCCAGTTCGCGCTCGGCTCGGAACCGGCCGAGCCGGCCGGGTCGCTCATCGACACCAAGATCCTCAACTGCGCGACGGCGGCCGTCGACTTCGGCTTCGACCGGGGCCGGTCCAACGTCCGGGCCAACGTCTGCATGCCCGAGGCGAGCGCCGAGCAGCTCAGCGCGGCCCCGACCCGGGCGGGCTGGATCGGCACGCCGCACCCGACCACGCTGGTCGAGATCGTGCAGGGGCTCGCCGACGTGGCCACGAACCTGGTCGTGCACCCGGCGTTCGAGCTGCGGGCGCAGCCGGTCCCGCCGCCCCCGGGCGAGCAGTCGGTGCGCGTCTTCGCCCGGCAGACGAACGGCCGGGTGCAGCTGTGCGCCCAGTTCCCCAACGGGGCGATCCAGGTCATCTCGACCCAGCCCTGACGGACGGTCGCCGGGCCCCCCGGCCGTCACCGCGTTGGTCTATCGTGCACAGCGCTGTACCGATACCGCACGGCGATGCGGCGACGGACCATGAACGGGGTTGACGGGGTTGACGGGCGTGCGCAGTGACGTCGTGGCGGTCATTCTGAACTGGAACTGTGCCGAGGAGACGATCCGCTGCCTGCGGGCGGTCGCCACCGGCACCGCGGTGCCGGACATCATCGTGGTCGACAACGGCTCCGAGGACGACTCGCTCGCCCGGCTGGCCCTCGTCGAGGAGCCGTTCACCCTGGTCGAGCTGGACAGCAACCTCGGCTTCGCGGGCGGCATGAACGCCGGCATCCGGGCCGCGCACGCGCGCGGGGCCGAGTGGGTCTGGGTGCTCAACGCCGACGCGGTGCCCCGCCCGGCGGCGCTGGCCGCCCTGCTGGAGCACACCGGCCGGTTCGCGGCGTCGGCGTCGCGGCAGGTGACGTCGCTGCGGCCGGACGACCCCGAGACGGAGTCCTACCTCGTCGCCGCGATGCTGCCCAACGGCCGGGTGGAGCCGTTCCGCTGCTCCGGCTGCGCCGAGGGCCCGCACGAGGTCGACGTGGTGACCGGCGCGGCGCTGTTCCTCAGCGTGCCCTGGGTCATGCGCGTGGGGCTGTTCGACGAGCGGTTCTTCCACTACAAGGAGGAGTTCGACCTGGTGCACCGGATCGCCGCCGCCGGCGGGAAGGTCGGCCTGGTCTGCGCCTCGGAGGTGTGGCACCTGCGCGGCGGCAGCCTGAACACGGCCAGCGCCCGGGCGCAGTACTACCACTACCGCAACGAGATCCTCTTCGTGCGCAAGCACTACTCGCGCCCGCTCAAGCGGATGCTGCTCAGCGAGCCGATCCACTACAAGACCCTGACCAGGTCCGTGCTCGGCGCGGCCGTCGGCAACCACGAGCAGCGCAGCCGCTCGATCGCGGTGCTGGCGGCCTACTGGGACGGGGTCCGCGGCGTCGAGGGCCCCACCGAGCGCTTCTGACGGCCTCGCGGTGCCCCCGCGGGGGACACCGCTTCCGACGGCTTCGGGGTGCCCGCGCGGGCACCCCGAAGCACGCCTAACAGGTCAGGCGCGCGTCGGCCCAGTCCGCGTGGTCGTGGTCGTTGCTGCCCGCGCTGCCCACGACCAGCCGCACGTTCGAGCGCCCGGTGACGTCCACGTCGATCGCCACCGGGTTCGCGGCCGTCACGGTCGGGCTGGTGTAGAGCGTCGTGCCGTCGCCCAGTACCGAGAACGTGACGCCCGTGGAGACGGTCCCGACCTCGGCGTCGAGCCCGCCGATCGCCGTGAACCGGGTGCAGCCGGCCGACGGGACGGTGATGTCGCTCGCCGCGTGGGCGCCGATGCCCTTCTGGTAGGCGACGCCGCCGACGGTGAGCACGCTGCCGTCGCCGGTCGCCGTCTCGCCGTTGGACTGGTCGCGTTCGACCGGGCCCCAGCCGTTCGTTGCCGTGCCCCAGGTGCGGTCGCTGACGGCCGAACCGGCGCCCGGGGTACCGCAGACCAGGGTCGCACTCCCCCAGTCCCCGTGGTCGCTCGCGTTGCCGTCGCGGGCGTCGGTGACCCGCAGTTCGAGGGTCAGGTAGCCGCCGGTCGACACCGACAGGCGGGTCGGGGCCTGGCCGCCGGTCTTCACCGGGCTGTAGCCGAGCAGCCGGCCGTCGCCGTAGACCGCGAAGCGCGCCGAGCCCGCGGTGCCCACCTCGGCGTCGATGCCGACCTGGGCGGTGAAGGTGCGGCAGGCGCGGCCGAGGTAGACGTGCACCGCCCCGTCCGCGTGGGCGCCGATGCCCTTGGCGAACGCGGTGCCGCCGATGTTCAGCGCGGTGCCGTCGGCGGCGCCGGTCTCGCCGTTGGAGCGGTTGCGCTCGGCCGGGCCCCAGCCGTTGCCGGTCGCGGCCCAGGCCATGTCGCTGACCTGGTACGTGCCGGCCGCCGGGGCCGCGGCCAGGGAGCCCGCCCGGGTCACCCGGAACATCGCGGCGCCGTGGGCGGGCACCGACGCGCTCAGGGCGCCGGTGGTCGAGCCGGTGGCGCCGGTCCAGAGGTTCTTCGTGGTGTACGAGCTGGACCCCGTCAGCCCGAGGGCGGCGGTGGTGGTGGAGACACTGGCGGTACCGGTGCCGCGGTTGAAAAGGACCACGGCCACCGAACCGTCGCTCATCGGTTTGGCCCAGACCTCCTGGTCGCCCGCGTCGGCCACGCGCCGGCCCTGGGAGCCGCCCCAGTCCCGGTTGACGGCGATGACGTCGGCGTTGCGCAGGATGCCCAGCGTCGCCGCGCTGACCGAGCGCAGGTCGTTGCCCAGCAGCAGCGGCGAGGACAGCAGGGACCAGAGCGAGAAGTGCGCGATGTTCTCGTCCTGGGACAGCGAGCCGTTGCCGACCTCGAGCATGTCGGGGTCGTTGTAGTACCCCTTGCGCGCGAACGGCTCCAGCCCGGCCTGCTGGTCCAGCAGCGCGGTGATCGTGGACCAGTTGGTGTTGATGTCGTCGGTGGTGCGCCAGGAGCTGCCGCCGACGTCCGGCCCGAAGACCCACGGCTCGTCGTTGCCCCAGTTGCAGATGCTGTAGACGATCTGGCGGCCGGTCGCCTTGAGCGCCTCGCCCATCGCCCGGTAGCGGTCCACGGCGGGCCGGCCCTGGTTGTTGCAGTTGTCGTACTTCAGCAGGTCGATGCCCCAGGACGCCCACGTCTGCGCGTCGACGACCTCGTGGTCCAGGCTCGCGGGCAGTCCCTGGCAGGTGGCGGTGCCGGCCGAGGAGTAGATCCCGAGCTTGAGGCCGCGGGCGTGCACGTAGGTGGCGATGGCCGCGATGCCGCCCGGGAAGCGCACCGGGTCGGGCCGCAGCCGGCCCTGCGCGTCCCTGGTGCCGGCCATCCAGCAGTCGTCGATGTCGACGTAGGTGTACCCGGAGTCCCGCAGTCCGGTGCTGACCATGGCGTCGGCGGTCGCCTTGATCAGGTTTTCGTCGATGTTGCAGCCGAACCGGTTCCAGCTGTTCCACCCCATCACGGGGGCGGTGAGCGGTCCTGGTTGGGGTGTCGCCGTGGCGCCGGCGGGCGACGCGCCGGTAACAGCGAGCGGGATGGATGCCGCGGCGACCAGCAGGAGGGTCGTGGCGGCCGTGTTCAGGGCGCGTTTCAGCACCCCAGGAGATCGGATCATCGCAGCTCCCAGGCGGTACGAGATCGAAATTGTTGAATATTGTTGTACGCCGATAAACACGACTGCACAAGGTTCGTCATCGATGTCGGTCCGGCATCGCCCAGGTCTCGGTCATGTGACAGTTGGTGTTTGGTTTTGGTCGGGTTGGTCGAAAGTCTTGACAGAAAAAGTTGGAGGATGAGTGAATGCGATACACCTCGATGAGGTCCCGCACAGACACCCCAGTCGACCCCTCGCTCAAGGGAGTGACACACCATGATCGATATGCGTGGCCGCTGGCGGCCCGCCCTGGCCGTGCTCAGCGCCGCGGCCCTGCTGATGACCGGCTGCGCGAAGTCCGAGGACGACAACGCCGGCGCCGGCGCGACGGCGAACGCCTCCGCCGCCGCGCAGGCCACGAAGTCGGCCGACGCCGCCGGCGCGAGCTGCACCCTGACGCAGTTCGGCGGCACGAAGATCGACCTCAAGACCGCCCAGGTCGGCTTCTCCCAGTCGGAGAAGGAGGCCAACCCCTTCCGCATCGCCGAGACCCAGTCCATCAAGGACGAGGCGAAGAAGCTGGGCATCCCCGAGGCCAACCTCAAGACCACCAACGCCGACTCGAAGTTCGACAAGCAGATCACCGACGTGAGCACGCTGATCGACCAGGGCGTGCAGCTGCTGATCGTGGCCCCGCTGAACTCGGACGGCTGGGACTCGGTGTTCGCCAAGGCCTCCCAGAAGAAGATCCCGATCATCACGATCGACCGGAAGATCAACGCGAAGAGCTGCACCAACTACCTGACCTTCATCGGGTCGGACTTCGCGGAGCAGGGCAAGCGGGCCGCCGACAAGATGGCCAAGGCCATGAACAACACCGGCACGGTCGCGATCCTGCTCGGCGCCCCGGGCAACAACGTCACCACGCTGCGCACCAGCGGCTTCAAGGACGAGATCGCCAAGGTCGCCCCGAACATCAAGATCGTGTTCGAGCAGACCGGCAACTTCTCCCGTGAAGAGGGCCAGAAGACGGCCGAGCAGCTGCTGCAGGCCAACCCGAACGTCAACGGCATCTACGCCGAGAACGACGAGATGGCCCTCGGCGCGGTGACCGCCCTCAAGGGCGCCAACAAGAAGGCCGGCGACGTCAAGATCGTGACGATCGACGGCACCAAGGGCGCGGTCCAGGGCATCGTGGACGGCTGGATCTACTCGGTCATCGAGTCGAACCCGCGCTTCGGCCCGCTGGCCTTCTCGACCGCCGAGAAGTTCTTCAACGGCGAGGCGATCCCGGAGAACATCATCATCTCCGACCGCGAGTACGACTCGACCAACGCGTCGTCCGACATCGGTCTGTCCTACTGAGGCCTTGAACCCCTTGCCGGGAGAGCGCAGGCTCTCCCGGCAAGGGGTTCGGCGCGTGGAAAGAGGAAACATGTCCCTGCTGGAAGTGGCCGGGGTCAGCAAACAGTTCCCGGGCGTGCGGGCGCTCGACGACGTCTCGTTCACGCTGGAGCCGGGCGAGGTGCACGCGCTCGTCGGCGAGAACGGGGCCGGCAAGTCCACCCTGATCAAGGTCCTCACCGGCGTGTACCGCCCGGACGGCGGCGAGGTGCGCTACCAGGGCGAGCCGGTCTCCTTCGGCGGCCCGCTGGACGCCCAGGCGGCCGGGATCTCCACCATCTACCAGGAGGTCAACCTCGTCCCGCTGATGAGCGTGGCGCGCAACCTCTTCCTGACCCGCGAACCGCGCAACCGGCTGGGCCTCGTCGACGTGGCCCGGATGAACCGCGAGGCGGCCGAGATTCTCGCCGGCTACGGCATCACCTCCGACGTGCGCCGCCCGCTGGGCCTCATGCCCCTCGGCGCGCAGCAGATGGTGGCGCTGGCCCGGGCCGTCATGGTCGACGCCAAGGTCGTCGTGATGGACGAGCCGACCTCCTCGCTCGAGCCCCGCGAGGTGGAGACCCTCTTCGGCGTCATCCACCAGCTGCACGAGCGCGGCGTCGGCATCATCTACGTCAGCCACCGCCTGGACGAGCTGTACCGCATCTGCGACAGCGTCACGATCCTGCGCGACGGCAAGCTGGTCCACGCGGGCAAGCTGGCCGACCTGGAGCGCGTCCAGCTCGTCTCGCACATGCTGGGCCGCCCGGTCAACGCGGAGCGCTCGTTCACCAGCTTCGCCGGCGAGCACGACGCCGCCGGTGCCGCCCCGGTGCTGCGGGCCACCGACCTCAACAGCCGCCACCACCTCGCGGGCGTCAGCTTCGAGGTCCGGCCGGGCGAGGTCGTCGGGCTCGGCGGCCTGCTCGGCGCCGGGCGCAGCGAGACCATCAAGGCGGTGGCCGGCGCGCTGCCGCTGGACAGCGGCTCCGTCGAGGTCGACGGCAAGCCGCTGCGCCGCCCGACGCCGGTCAGCGCGCTCAAGGCCGGCATCGCCGTGCAGCCCGAGGACCGCAAGGCCGAGGGCATCGCGCTGGGGCTGTCGGTGCGGGAGAACATCGCCCTGGCGATCCTGCCCCGGCTCGCCACGGCTGGCGTGGTCTCCGAGCGGAAGATCGACGAGATCGTCGACACCTTCATGAAGCGGCTGCGGATCAAGGCGTCCAGCCCGCACCAGCGGGTCGGCGACCTCTCCGGCGGCAACCAGCAGAAGGTGCTCCTGGCCCGCCTGCTGGCCACCGGGCCCAAGGTGCTGCTGCTGGACGAGCCGACCCGCGGCATCGACGTGGGCGCGAAGGCCGAGGTGCAGGCGCTCATCGACGAGCTCGCCTCCGAGGGCCTCGGGGTGGTGCTGGTGTCCTCGGACGCCGAGGAGCTCATCGAGGGTTCCGACCGTGTGGTGGTACTGCGTGATGGCGCCGTGGTGGGCATGCTCCGCGGCGACGAAGTGACGACGGAGCAGTTGATGAACGTGATCGCGGTGGCGTCGTCATGACGGCCGCTACTCCCGCAGTGGAGAAAGTCCAGGCCAACCGCTGGCGGCAGCTGCTGCCGGTGTACGGCGTCTACGTGGCCCTGCTCGTGCTGGTGCTGTTCAACGTCGTCTACACCGACAACTTCCTCGAGTGGTCGAACCTGCGCATCCAGCTGGTCCAGGTCACCCCCGTGGTGATCGTGGCCCTGGGGATGGCGCTGGTCATCGGCACCGAGGGCATCGACCTGTCCGTCGGGTCCGTGATGGCCCTCGGCGCCGCGATCATCCCGCTGTACCTCGGCTACGGCCCCGTCGCCGCCATCGTCCTCGCGCTGGTCGGCGGCCTGGTCATCGGCTTCGTCAACGGCGGCCTCGTCGCGTTCGTAGGGCTGCAGCCGATCGTGGCCACCCTGGCCATGCTCGTGGCCGGGCGCGGCATCGCGCTGGTCGTGTCCAGCGGGCGCTACAAGGACATCCGCAACGCCGACTTCATCGAGATCGGCACCGGGCAGTTCCTCGGGGTGCCCTACACCGTCTGGATCGCCGCCGTGCTCGCCGTGATCGTCGGCTTCGTGGTGCGCCGCACGGTCTTCGGCCGGCGCCTGCTCGCCATCGGCGACAACCGCCCGGCCGCGGTCCTGGCCGGCGTCCCGGTGCGCCGGGTGCTGGTGACGGTCTACATCATCAGCGCCGTGCTCGCCTCGATCGCCGGCATCATCCAGGTGGCCCGGATCGGCTCGGCCGACGCCTCCCGGATCGGCCTGCTCATCGAGCTCTCCGCGATCACCGCGGTGGTCGTCGGCGGCACCCCGCTGACCGGCGGCAAGGTGCGCGTGCTCGGCACCGTGGCCGGCGCGCTGCTCATGCAGCTGCTGACCGCGACGATGATCGCCAACAACCTGCGCGACTCGACCGCGCAGATGGTGCAGGCGGCCATCATCCTGGTCGCCGTGTACGCGGCCCGCGAACGGAGGACCCGATGAGCAGCCAGACGGTCGTGACGCCCCCGGCGAAGGCGGCCCGGGCCGAGGCCGCCTCGATGCGCACCGAGCGCGTCGTCGAGCTGATCCAGCGCCAGGGCGCGCTCGCCGTGCTCGTGCTGGTGATCGTCGTCGGCGTCGTCACCTGGGACAGCTTCCGCACCTTCGACAACCTCGGCACGGTGCTCATCTCCACCGCGCCGCCGGCCCTGATCGCGCTCGGCATGACGTTCGTCATCATCAGCGGCGGCATCGACCTGTCCGTCGGGTCGCTGTACGTGCTGGGCGGGGTCCTGGCCGCGTGGGCGTCGCAGTACGGCACGTGGGCCGCGTTCGCGCTGCCGCTGGCCGTGTGCGGGGTGTTCGGGCTGGTGCAGGGCCTCATCATCGCGTACGCGCGGCTGGCGCCCTTCATCGTCACGCTGGCCGGCCTGCTCGGGGCCCGCGGCCTGATGCTCGCCCTGTCCGACGAAGGCGCCGACACCTACCTGGTGAAGACCGACTCCTTCAAGCACTTCGGCACCGGCGAGTTCCTGGGCATCGGCTACCCCGTCTACCTGGTCATCGCGCTCTTCGCGGCGGGGATGCTGCTGCTGTACCGCAGCCGCTTCGGCCAGTCCGTCTACGCCATCGGCGGCAGCGAGGACGCGGCCCGCCTGATGGGCGTGAAGATCCGCAGCACGCAGATCCGCGTCTACGTCCTGTCCGGCGTCCTGGCCGGGCTGGCCGGGGCGATCAACGCGGCCCGGCTCGGCTCCGGCGTCACGGTGCTGGGCACCGGCATGGAGCTCGACGCGATCGCCGCGGTGGTCGTCGGCGGCACGCTGCTGACCGGCGGGGCGGGCACCCTCGGCGGCACCATCGCCGGCGTCCTGCTGCTGCAGGTGATCCAGAACATCATCAACCAGATCGGCACGGTCACGTCGGCCTGGCAGACGGTCATCAGCGGGGCGTTCATCGCGCTGGTGGTCGTGGCCCAGACCTACCTGGCCCGGCTGCGGCGGGTGGCCTCCGGGTAGTGGGGTGCGGAGGGCCGTTCGGAGGGGCGTCACCGGTACATCCGGGGGCGCCCCTTTCCCCATTGTGCACATTGCAATAGCTGACGCTCCGACCCCGGCCGCACACGGTGTGCGACTTCGGTCTTGGCCGGGCCGACACGATGTCCTCCTGCCACCCAGCACTGGGATCCTTCGGCGTTGGAGGTTGCGCGTGAGCGTGCCCGGATACCGCGACATACCGGGACGGCCCTGGGATGCCCACTCCCCCGTGGACCCCGCCGAGGCCGAGGACTTTCTGGCCCTGTTCCACCACGAGCAGCAGCCCGGCGGCAACGGGCGCGAGCGCCTGGCCCGGGTCCGCGACGAGATCGCCGAGACCGGCACCTACGTCCACACGTACGCCGAGCTGGTCTTCGGCGCCCGCGTGGCCTGGCGCAACGCCTCCCGCTGCATCGGCCGCCTCTACTGGCGCAGCCTCGTCGTGCGCGACCTGCGCAAGGTCACCACGACCGCCGAGGTGCACGAGGAGCTCGTCCGGCACCTGCGCCTGGCCGGCCAGCGCGAGCGGCACGTGATCCGCCCGGTGATCTCCGTCTTCGCCCAGCACCGCCCCGGCCGCCCGGGCGTGCGCCTGTGGAACGACCAGCTCATCCGCTACGCCGGGCACCGCCACCCGGACGGCACCGTGGTCGGCGACCCGCGGTACGCCCAGTTCACCGAGACCCTCCAGCAGCACGGCTGGCGCGGCAAGCCCGACAACCCGTTCGACGTGCTGCCCCTCGCGCTGGAGGCGCCGGACGGCACCGTGAGCCTGCACGAGCTGCCCGAGGACGCCGTGTGGGAGGTGCCGATCGAGCACCCGGAGCTGCGCTGGTTCGCCGAGCTGGGGCTGCGCTGGCACGCCATCCCGGCGATCGCCAACATGCGGCTCACCGTCGGCGGCGTCGACTATCCGCTGGCGCCCTTCAACGGCTGGTACCTGGGCACCGAGATCGGCGCGCGCAACCTGGCCGACCGGGACCGGTACAACCTCCTGCCCCTGGTGGCATCGCGGATGGGCCTGGACACCTCGACCGAGCGCTCGCTGTGGAAGGACCGCGCCCTCGTCGAGCTGAACCGGGCCGTGCTGTGGTCCTTCGACCAGGCGGGCGCGCGCATCAGCGACCATCACACCGAGTCGGAGCGCTTCCTGGCCCACATGGTGAGCGAGGAGCGCTCGGGCCGCCCGACGCCGGCCGACTGGTCGTGGATCGTGCCGCCGATGAGCGGGTCGACGACGGGGGTCTTTCACCGGTACTACGCCGAGGCCGACCAGCGCCCCGGCTTCTACCTCGACGCGGAGGCGCGCGAGCTGGGCAAGCGCGGGCGTTCTCCGGTGCCGGCGCCGACCGCTGCCGCTCGCTGCCCGGTCGCGCACGCCCCGGTCGCGCCTGTTCCGGCGGCCGATCATCCGCCGCTGCCCCGGCCTCGTGCGGTGCCGGCGGCGATTCCGCCGGTGCGCCCCGCGTCGCCGGACGTCCTGGTGATGGAGGCCCCGGCGCCGGTACCGGCGCAGCGCCAGGGCTTCTTCAGCCGCCTCCTGAAGCGCTGAGCATGGGGCCGGCCACCTTTGTCGGTGACCGGCCCCGAGCGCCTTTGCGGTCAGCCCTTCAGGACGGTGGTCAGGGCGTCGACGGCGACGTCGATGTCGGCCTCGGTGACCGTCAGCGGCGGGGCCAGGCGCAGCGTCGAGCCGTGCGTGTCCTTGGCCAGCACGCCGAGCGCCATCAGCCGCTCGCTCGCCTCGCGCCCGGTCATCAGGGCCGGGTCGATGTCGATGCCCGCCCACAGCCCGCGCCCGCGGACCGCGGTCAGGCCGTGGCCGACCAGCTCGTTGAGCCGCCGGTGCAGGTGCGCGCCGACCTTGCGCGCCCGGTCCTGCGGCTCGCCGGTCTCCAGCAGGCCGATGACCGCCCGCGCCACCGCGCAGGCGAGGGGGTTGCCACCGAACGTGGAGCCGTGCTCGCCGGGCCGCAGCACGCCCAGGACGTCGGCGTCGGCCGCGACTGCCGACACCGGGACGATGCCGCCACCCAGCGCCTTGCCCAGAACGTACATGTCGGGTACGACATTTTCGTCGTCGCAGGCGAACGTCGCGCCGGTGCGGCCGAGGCCGGACTGGATCTCGTCGGCCACGAACAGGACGTTGTTGTCGGTGCACAGGCGGCGCACGCCCGGCAGGTAGCCGCGCGGCGGGACCAGGACGCCGGCCTCACCCTGAATGGGCTCGAGCAGTACAGCCACCGTGGTTTCGTCGATGGCGGCCTCGAGCGCGTCCAGGTCGCCGTAGGGCACGACGACGAACCCGGGCGTGTAGGGGCCGTAGTCCGCGCGGGCCTCCGGGTCGGTGGAGAAGCTCACGATGGTCGTGGTGCGGCCGTGGAAGTTGCCGTCCGCCACGATGATGGTGGCCTGGCCGTCCGGGACGCCCTTGACCTGGTACCCCCACTTGCGGGACACCTTGATCGCGGTCTCCACGGCCTCGGCGCCGCTGTTCATCGGCAGCACCATGTCCTTGCCGGTGAGCCGGGCCAGGTCGCGGCAGAACGGGCCGAACTGGTCGTGCAGGAACGCGCGGCTGGTCAGCGTCACGCGGTCCAGCTGCTCGCGGGCGGCGGCGATGAGGCCGGGGTGGCGGTGGCCGAAGTTCAGCGCGGAGTACCCGGCCAGGCAGTCCAGGTAGCGGCGCCCGTCCACGTCGGTGACCCAGGCGCCCTCGGCCTCGGCGATGACGACCGGCAGCGGGTGGTAGTTGTGCGCGGTGTGCGCCTCCGCCTCTTCCACTGCGGTGCTCGTGCGATTGACGACGCTCGTCATGACCGGACCTCCAGGGTGCAGCACTTCGGCCCGCCGCCGGCCCGGTGCAGCTCGGAGACGTCGACGGGAACCGGCTGGAACCCCTTCGACGCTAGCGCTGCGGCCAGGCGGGTGGCGGCGGATGGCAGGACAACCCGGTGGCCGTCGCTGACCGCGTTGAGGCCCAGCACGGCGGCGTCCTCGGCGGTGGCGAGCACGGCGTCGGGGTACAGCCGCCGCAGCACGGCCTGGCTGCCCGCGGAGAACGCGCCCGGGTAGTACGCGATGTTGTCCGTCGACAGCACGGTCAGCGCGGTGTCGAGGTGGTAGTAGCGCGGATCGACCAGCTGCAGGGTGAGCACCGGCCGGCCGAAGAGCTCCTGCGCCTCGGCGTGCGCGGCGTGCTCGGTGCGCAGCCCGGTGCCGGCCAGGATCCACTCGCCCGCCAGCAGCAGGTCGCCCTCGCCCTCGTTGACGCTCTTCGCCGCGTGCACGTCGAAGCCGTTGCGGGCGAACCACTCCAGGTAGGCCGGGCCCTCGTCGGCGCGCTCCGGGTGGCGGAACTGCGCGCCGTACACCCGGCCGTCCACGACCGTCGCGCCGTTGGCGGCGAAGACCATGTCGGGCAGGCCGGGGACCGGGTCGATGAGCTCGACGGTGTGGCCGAGGGACAGGTACAGCTCGTACAGCGTCGTCCACTGCGCGACGGCCCGCTCGGTGTCCACCGGCAGGGTCGGGTCCATCCACGGGTTGATCGCGTAGTCCACCGCGAAGTACGTCGGGCGGCACATGAGGTAACGACGACTCATGGACACAACCTACGGCCGGATTCGCTGCTTTTTGAGAGCTCTTCGTTGCGCTGTGCGTCGATTCAGCGGCGAATCGTTGCGTCAGCGCAGCTCCCGCCAGTTGCCGGGCTGGGCCAGCAGGCCGGAGACGCAGTTCATGGCGCTGTCCTCGTCGGCGAACTCGTAGCGGCGGCCGCGCCCGTCGGCCCCGCCCTCCCGCGACTCGACCCACCAGATGCCGGCGTCCTCGAAGAGGTAGACGTCGCGGCGGGCCAGCCGGCCCCAGGTGCCGTTCCACCAGTGTTTTCTGCGCTCCATGGGGCTAATTCGAACACATGTACCAACATCACGGTAGGGTGGGTTAGCAAAAGCCCGCCATGGGTACGCCTGCTCCATGTCGGCGGACCTCATCGAGCTCCTCACGGCCGAGCACCGCCGGCTGGAGTCGCTCTTCGCCGACGTGGAGACGGCCCCGACGGCCGAGCGCCGGCGCCAGGCCCTCGCCGCGGCCGCGGCCGCCCTGGAGCGGCACACCGCGGCCGAGAACCGGTTCCTGCACCCCGCGCTGCGCGCGCATCTGCCGGCCGGGCCGGACATCGCGGCGTACGAGGAGGCCGAACACGCCTCGTTCGACGGCCCGCTGACGACGGAGTGCTTCGACGCCGTCCGCCAGCACATGCAGGAGGAGGAGACCGAGCTCTTCCCGCGCCTGGCCGGGGCCTGCCCGGCCGAAGAACTGCGCCGCCTGGGTGAGGCCATGCATTCGGTGCGTGTGACGGAATGATCGCGCGGGTAAGCCTGCATGCATGGCAGTTTCCGAGGACAGGCAGCCGCTGATCGCCACGCTCAAGAAGGCCGCGTTCCACCTCAAGGACGCGGGCATCCCCTTCTGTCTCGCGGGCAGCTTCGCGGTGTACGCGCGCGGCGGTGAGTCCGTCGACCACGACATCGACTTCCTCATCAAGCAGGAGGACGCCGAGCGGGTCCTGGCCGCCCTGTCCGAGGTCGGCTTCCGCGGCGAGGTGCCACCCGAGGGCTGGCTGGTGAAGGCCTGGGACGACACCGAGCAGGGCGACCTGCTCATCGACTTCATCTTCTGCCCCGTGCAGCGCCCGGTGACCGACGCGACCCTCGAGGACACCGACGTCATCGCGGTCAACGCCTGCCACATGCCGGTGCTCTCGGCCACCGAGCTGATGATCCACAAGACCCTGACCTGGTCCGCGCACTACTGCGACTTCGCGCGCGGGCTGCCGGTCGCCCGGTCCCTGCGCGAGCAGATCGACTGGCCACGGGTCTACCGGGAAACGGCCCACTCGCCGTACGCCCATGCTTTCCTGTTCTTGATCGACCGCCTCGGCGTGATGTCGATGGACGAGGCCAGCGCGCTGGCGGCGGCCGTCTAAGGGGGAACACGATGTCCACAGACCAGTACGTCGAGGGCGAGCTGCAGCACCTGCTCGCCGAGGACGACCGGATCACCGAACAGGGGATCCGCTTCGTGCGCACCGACTCCGGAATCGCGCTCGTCGGCGAGGTGGAGAGCGCCGAGCGCCGCGACATGATCTGCCAGGTGGTCAGCGAGGCGTTCCCGGACCTTCCGGTGCAGTGCAACATCGGCCTGACCCGCGTCCACGAGCCGGAAGAGGTGGAGGAGCTGTGAGCGGTACCGACTGCGTTCGCGTTGCCGCGGTCGGCGACGTCCACCTCGACGCCGACGTGGTGGGCCGCTACCGCCCGGCCCTGGAGCACCTCGGCGACAAGGCCGACCTGCTCCTGCTCGCCGGCGACCTGACCCGGCACGGCACCGCCGAGGAGGCCGGCTGCGTGGCCCGCGAGTTCGGCGGCCTGGCGGTCCCGGTGGTGGCGATCCTGGGCAACCACGACTACCACTCCGACCAGCAGGATGCCGTCGCGTCGGTACTGCGCGACGCCGGCCTGATCGTCCTGGAGTGCTCCGGCACCGTCCTGGACTGCAACGGCGTCCGCGTGGGCGTAGCCGGCACCAAGGGCTTCGGCGGCGGCTTCGCGGGCGCGTGCGCCAGCGAGTTCGGCGAGCCGGAGATGAAGGCCTTCACCCGCCACGGCCGCGAACTGGCCGCCCGCTTCGGCGCGTCCCTGGCGGCGCTGGACTGCGACGTGAAGGTCTCGCTGACGCACTACTCCCCCGTGCCGGAAACGTTGCTGGGCGAGCCGCTGGAGATCTACCCGTTTCTGGGCTCCTACCACCTGGCCCAGGCCATCGACGGCGCGACGGACGTGGGCCTGGCCGTGCACGGGCACGCGCACGCGGGCTCGGAACGCGGCATGACCCCGGGCGGCGTCCCCGTGCGGAACGTGGCGCACCCGGTCATCAAGCAGGCCTACAACGTGTACCAGCTGTCGGTTTCCACGACCCTCGCGCCGGTCTGATCAGAAGGGTTCGACCAGCTCGCCCCGCAGGAAGGTCAGGGCGTGGGCGAGCAGGCGCGACACGTGCATCTGGGAGATCCCCAGGCGCTCCGCGATCTGGGTCTGGGTCAGGTTGCCGAAGAAGCGCATCGCGATGATGCGCTGCTCGCGCTCCGGCAGCCGGGCGATCAGCGGCCGCAGCGACTCGCGGTCGTCCACCGCCTCCAGGGCGCGGTCGGCGGCGCCCAGCAGGTCGGCGAGTTCGGCGCCGGTGTCGTCGCCGCCGGCGGGGGCGTTGATGGACAGGGCGCGGTACGCGTGGCCGGACTCCAGGCCCTCGATGACCTCCTCCTCCGAGACGCCGACGCGGGCGGCCAGGTCGGCCACCGTCGGGGAGCGGCCAAGTTCCTGGGCCAGGTCGCCGGAGATCTTGCCGAGTTCGAGGCGGAGCTCCTGGAGGCGGCGGGGTACCCGCACGTCCCAGCCCTTGTCGCGGAAGTGGCGCTTGAGCTCGCCCACGATCATCGGGATGGCGTAGCTGGTGAAGGCGGCGCCGCGGGAGGGGTCGAAGCCGTCCACGGACTTGATCAGGCCGACGCCCGCCACCTGGTTGAGGTCGTCCTGCGGCTCGCCGCGGTTGCGGAAGCGGCGGGCCAGGTACTCGGCCAGCGGGAGGTACAGCTCGATGAGCCGCGCCCGGATGCGGGGGCGGTCGGGGCTGTCGGGCGGGAGGTCGGCCAGCACGGTGAGCAGGGCCTGGGCGGCGGCCTCGGCGTCCTTGCCGGGTGCGCGGGAACCATGGGAGGTGATGGACATGAGGGGATCCCCCTGCCTGCCTGCCGGGAGCGCGGGGCACACACGGGCGCGGCGGCTCACGGCGAAGGTTTCGGCCGGTCGGCGCCCTGTTCTCGAGCGCCCGGCACGGTCCCGCGGCGACTGGATCGCGGCTGATTTGACGATCCGCCGGGGTGCATCCGCCGTCTGGAGCTGGTCCAACGAAGAATGCAGATACGGTCCGACCAACGTACCGCGCCGCCCGGCCCCCGGGCAAGGCTCGCACCACTGAACGTGGTCAGGAGACCTCGGAGAGTTCGTCCTCCTCGGAGGCTTCCGCGGGCTCCTCGGCGGCGTCGGACTCGGTGGCGCCGGTGACCGTGCGGTACACCCGCTCGAGCTCGGTCGCCGCCCGCTCCCAGGTGTAGCGGGACCGGACGCGGTCGATCGCCGCGCTGGCGAAGCTCATCCGGCGCACCTCGTCGCCGAGCAGGGCGCGCAGGGCGCCGGCCATGGCGTTGACGTCGCGGGGCGGGACCAGCACGCCGGTCACGTTGTCGATGACGCTCTCGCCGATACCGCCGACCTCGTAGGCGACCACCGGCACGCCGCAGGCCATCGCCTCCAGCGGGGTCAGGCCGAACGGCTCGTACCAGGGCGCGCAGGCCAGCACGTCGGACGAGCGGTACCAGCCGGCCAGTTCCTCCTGGGTGACCGCGCCGACCATGCGCACCCGGTCGCCGACGCCGTGCGTGTCGGCCAGCTGCAGCAGGCGGCGGGCCTCGGGGTCGGCGTCGAGGTCGCGGGGCGGGCGGGCCGGGTCGGAGCCGCCGACCACGATCAGCTCGGCGCCCGGCACCCGGCGCAGCGCCTCGACCAGGTCGCCGAAGCCCTTGCGGGCCACCAGCGGGCCGACGGTGAGGATGCGGCGCAGGCCCGGGCGGCGGTGGTCGGCGGCGGGGCCGGTCGGGGTGAAGACCTCGACGTCGACGCCGGACGGGACGATCACGGTGGCGGCGCGGCGTACCCCCATGCGCCCCAGCTCAGCCACCTCGTCCTCGCTCTGCGCGACGACGCGGTCGGCGAGCGAGCCCAGGGTGCGCTCCAGCCCGGCGCGGGGGCCCGGCTTGGCGTTGTGGTCGGCGGGCAGCGCGCGGCGCTCGGCCGAGGCGAGGCCGTGGTACGACACGACGACCGGCCGCCGCACGTCCGCGGTGGCGGTCAGCGCGGCGAGGCCGGAGAGCCAGAAGTGGGCGTGCACGACGTCGGGCGCGGCGCCGGGGTCCTCGGCCCAGCGCGCGGCGAGGGCGCGGCCGAAGTCGCCCATCAGCGGAAGCTGCTCGTCGGGCGGGAGCGGCGCCTCGGGTCCGGCCGGCACGTGCTCGATCGACACGCCCGGGGAAAATTGCACCGAGGCGGGAGCGGTGCCGTCCTCGCGCCGGACGTACACGCTGACGTCGTGCCCCATCGCGCCGAGGGCCTTGGCCACGGCCGCCACGTGTGTGTGCCGGCCTCCCGCCACCGGGCCGCCCAGCCCGAGCGGGCTGGCCTGAGCGGAGACCAGGGCGATCCTCAAGACTCAGACCTCCACCGAACCGACTGCGCTTACCTGCCACCGCCCCTACCCGGGCCGGATGGTGGTAAACATCAACGGGCGAGCCGGACGACGGCTCGCGCACGCGAGCATGGACGGGAGAGGGAACGGCATGGCCGACAGGGCCCCCGAGGGCGGCAACAGCAGCGCGGAGCCGGCCGAGGCGCTCGCCGCGCTCGTCGCGAAGCTGCGGGCCGAGCTGACCGGGGTGCGCACCGCCATGCGGAACCGCGCCGTCATCGAGCAGGCCAAGGGCGTGCTCGTGGAGCGGCTCGGGATCACCCCCGACCAGGGCTTCGACCAGCTCGTCCGGCTCAGCCAGCGGACCAACATCAAGCTGATCGAGGTCGCGGCGGCGATCGTCGGCACCACCTCGCCCGACCCGAACGCGCCCGATGTGGTGAATCTCATCGACGACGAGCTCCGCCAGCACGTCGCGCGGACGCGGGCCACGGACAAAAAGCCCGAAAAGCCGGATATGGTACCGGCGGCTGCTCGCCGGCGCGCCAGCCGTACACCCGAGGTCGAAGCGCTGCAGTCCCAGCACCAGCTGCTCAGTGCCCGGGTCGCGGCCGCCCGCTCCTATGACGAGATCTGCGAGGTGCTCGGCACCGCCCCCACCGCGTGGCCGGCGCCCACCGCGGTGCTGCTCACCCTGCTCGACCCGGACGGCGCCCAGCGCGGCGTCGGGACCTTCGGGGTGCCGGGCGAGGTGCGCAGCCGCTGGTCGCGCATCCCCCCGGACCCGGGCCTGCCGCTGGTCGTGGCCGCGCAGGACGTCGAGACGCTGTGGCTCGCGCCCGAGCCCGACGCCCGGCGCCGCTTCCCGGTGCTCGGCCAGCAGCCGTTCGGCGGCGAGACGCTGCTCGCCTCGCCGCTGATCTCCGACGAGCGAGTCATCGGCGGCATCCTGATGACCTGGGCCGAGGGGCTCGCCGAGGCCGAGGAGCTGCGGCGGTACGTCGCGGCCCTCCTCGAACCCGTCGCCCGCCAGGTCGACACGCTCATCCGCGACGAGATCGCCAGCGCCTGGTTCCACGTCGACGGCGAGGAGAGCGGCCAGGGCGCCCCGGCCCAGGTCTGGCTGCCGACCGTGGCCGACGCGCTGCACGACCCGGGCGCGCTGCTGTCCCCGGTGCACGAGGACGGGCAGCTGGTCGACTTCCGCGTGGAGTACGCGAACGGCCTGGCCCGGCAGATCTTCTCCGGCGCGCGGGTCGACCCGGACGAGGCGACGCTGCTGGCCGCGTACCCGGCGCTGGGCAGTGCCACGCTGCTGCCCGAGTTCGCCCGCGTGCTGCAGGACGGCCAGCCCCGCCGCCTGGAGGGCCTGCGGGCCGACCCGCGCACCGACGGGGTGCCCGGGCCGCAGACCCTGACCGTGCACGCGGTGCGCCTGTGGGACCGGGTGTTCGCGGTGTGGAAGGTCGCGACCGAGGCCGACCTGCTCTACGACCAGCTGCTGCAGGCCGAGCGCATCGCGGGCATCGGCTCGTTCTGCTGGGAGCTGCGCGACCCGGAGCCGCGCTGCTCCCCCGAGCTGGTCCGGCTCTTCCACCGCGGCCAGGCCGGCGGCCGCGACGCCCGCAACGGGGAGGCGCGCATCCCGGTCGACGAGCTGACGGCGAGCGTGCATCCGGACGACCTGCTGGCCGTACAGGATGCGGTGCGGCGCACGATCGTCGAAGGCAAGCAGCTGCTGGCCGAGATCCGCGGGGCCGGCCGCGTCAACGGCCGCCGGCTGCGGCTCACCGCCGAGGCCATCCACGACGACACCGGCAACGTCACCGCGGTGCGCGGCACGGTCCAGGACGTCACCGAGGAGCGCGCGATCGAGGCCCGCCTGCGCCGCGCCGAGGAGGCCCTGGCCGCCCAGCGCCACCGCCTGGCCGACGAGCGCCGCGCGGCCGAGGCGCTGCAGAAGGCCCTCCTGCCCACCGACCCCGAACTCGGCCACCTCGAGGGCGTCGAGATCTGCGGCCGCTGCCGCTCCCCCGAGCGCGTCGGCACGATCGACGGCGACTGGTACGACGCCACCCCCGTCGGCACCGAGGGCGCCTCGATCCTGGTCCTGGGCGACGTCGACGAGCGCGGCCTGTCCTCGATGACGACGGCCGCCCGGCTGCGCTACGCCGTGCGCGCGTACGCGATGCTGGACATGCCGCCCGGCGAGATCCTGACCGCGGTCAACGGCATGCTGTGCGCCATGGAGGTCGACCACACGGCGTGCCTCATCGTCGCCCGGTACCACCCGCAGACCCGCGAGCTGCGCTGGGCCGCCGCGGGCCAGGTCGCCCCGATCCGCTACGACGCCGCCGGCCAGGGCACCGTGCTCTCGGGCCCGCTGGGCCTGCCGCTGGGCGAGGTCGACCAGATGCAGTACACGGACGCGGCGGTGACCCTGGCCCCGGGCGACCGCGTGCTCTTCTACACCGGCCTCAACGCCACGATCTCGCGCCGCCGCGGCGGGGGCCTGGACCTGGTACGCCGGGCCGGCGAACAGGTCGACCTGGCCGACTTCGACGCCGTGGTCACGCACCTCATGACGGTCCTCAACGTGCCCGAGGACGAGGACGTCTGCGCGATGCTGGTCCACGTGCCGTAGAAGTCGTTCGGCGGGGGGACGAAATGTCGGGCGCTGGCGCGCCGCGACATTTCGGACTTTTCGCCTGGCGGGTCATATATGCTGATTCGCGGCTTTTTGCGGCGCTTGCTACAGCGGTGCCGTAACGGTGCGCTGTTTACAACGTGCGTGAATCCCAGTCCCAGGCCAGGTCGAGGCCGTCGAAGCGACCGAGCGCGTCGCGGTGCCGCCCCGCGATCACGATCCGGTCCGGGCCGAGGTGGGCGAGCAGGTCGTCGTCGCCGAAGTACCGCAGCGCCGGGTCCGGCCACTGCCACAACCCGTCGTCGAGCTCCCGCAGCCGCACCTTGACCGCCCGCACCGCCTCGGCCGGCGGCGCCATGCGCACGAGCCCGTGCAGCGGCGCATAGGTGGCCTCATAGACCGCCGCATAGACCAGAAACCGCGACAACGGCAGTCCGGTGTACAGCCCGTCGTTCTCGATCACCTCCGGATCCCGGGCCCCGGCGCGGAAGGCGGCGTCATCGAAGGAGTACCAGTCCGCGCTCCCCTGCCAGAACCGGGCCGACCCCGGCGGCAGCAGCTCGTGATCCCGGCTCAGCGGATAGGTGTACCGCGCCGCCAGCCGATGCCACTCCGCCAGCGCCTCGGGCACGCCGGGCAGCGCGAGCTCGACGGGCGGGCGATCCGGCGGCCCGTACCACCGGTACACGAACCGCCCGAGGCTGTCGGGCGCGACGACGTCCAACTCGTACACGCGCAACATCATGCCCCGTTGTTGCACATTCGCTACCAAATCCCAGAAGTAGACCATTACGAATATTGATGAATTCGCGTACTCTCCGGCGCATGTCGGACGAGTCCGGGACGGGGACGACTCGGGACGAGGTGCCTTCAGCCGCTGCTGAGCCCTCGTCGACACCCCCACGCGAATCGACCGGCACCACTGCCAGGTCCTCGCCACCCGCGCGCGACACGGGCGCCGACGCGCCGGCGCCGAGCACGACCGCGGGTGCCGAGGCCGGCGCGCCGACGCGAAGCCGGACCGCGAGCGCCGGTGCCGACGCCGCCGGTGCCGAAGCCGCCGGTGCCGAAGCCGGCGCGCCGACGCCGAGCCGGACCGCGGGTGCCGACGCCGCGGGTGCCGAGGCCGCGGTCGTCGATGCGAGCGTCATCGAGAACGCGAGCGTTCGCGAGCTGGCCGCGCAGTTCGAGGAGGAGAAGCCCGGCCGCCGGGTCCGCGGCCCGATCGACATCGGCGTCACCGCCGTCGCCGCGCTGGCCGCCCTGCTCGTCCTCTGGCAGGTCTTCCGCCCCCTGGCCCAGGGCAGCCAGTACTACCTCGTGATCTTCCTCGGCCTGGTCCTGCCGCTGGTGTTCATCCTGTACCCGTCGGGTATCAGCTTCAGGAGGCGGCGCGAACCCCAGGACGGCCCAGTCCTCGGCGGGGGCCCGACCGCCGGGGACTGGGTCCTCGCCGTCGTCGCGCTCGCCACGAGCCTCTATCCGGTGCTGCCCTTCGGCGGCGGGTACGACGGCTTCCTGGACCGCCAGGGCCTGCTCGACCCGCTCGACGTGACCATGGGCGCGGCCCTGCTGCTGCTCGTGGTCGAGGCGTGCCGGCGCACCACGGGCTGGGTGCTGCCGGTCGTGTGCCTGGTGTTCCTGGGCTACGACTACTACGGCGGCTTCCTGCCGCAGGGCTGGGAGATCGCCCACGCGGGGCTGGACTTCGACCAGATCATCGACGCGCTGTACAACTCGCCGAGCGGGTTCTACGGCACCCCGCTGGACGTCGCCGCCTCGTACATCGTGCTGTTCACCATCTACGGCGCGGTGCTCGACCTGTCCGGCGCGGGCGCGTTCTTCGTCGAGCTGTCCGTGGCCGCGTTCCGCCGCTCCCGCAGCGCGGCCGGACGAACGGCGGTGGCGTCGGGCTTTCTGCTCGGTACCGTATCCGGCTCCGGAGCGGCGACAACCGTCAGCATCGGCGCGGTCACCTGGCCCATCCTCCGCCGCGCCGGCTATCCCGCCGAACGCGCGGGCGGCATGCTCGCCGCCGCCGGCGTGGGCGCGATCCTGTCCCCGCCGACCCTGGGCGCCGCGGCGTTCATCATCGCCGAATACCTCGACGTGTCATATCTGAAAGTGCTTGCCTGGGCCACGGTACCCACAGTGCTGTACTACCTCGGCATCCTGCTCTCCGTCGAGATCGACGCGCGGCGGTTCGGGGCACGTGCGGTACAGCTGAAGGTCCCTGGCGCCTGGTCTTTGCTCACGCGCTTCGGGTATCACTTCCTGTCGTTGTTCGTGATCATCGTCCTGCTGGCCCTGGGCCGCTCGGCCACGCAGGCGGTCGTGTGGGCCACGCTGCTCGCGGCCGTGCTGTCGTTCCTGGACAAGCGCCACCGCCTGACCCCGCGCCGCCTGGTCGAGGCCCTGGCGGCGGGCATCCGCGGCGTCCTGCCGGTCGTGGCCGTCTGCACCGCCGCCGGCGTGATCACCGCCAGCACCACGAAGACCGGCCTCGGCCCGCAGCTGTCCAGCCTCATGGTCGACTGGGCCCAGGCCCTGGCCACCGACCACACCGCGGTCGTCGCGCTCACGGCCGTCTTCGCCGCGATCGCGATGACCCTGCTCGGCCTGGCGGTACCCGTCACCGCGTCCTTCATCATCGGCTGGGTCATCCTCGGCCAGGCCCTGCTCAACCTCGGCATCTCCGAGCCCGCGACCGCGATGTTCATCTTCTACTTCGCGGTGCTGTCCGAGGCCACCCCGCCCACGGCCCTCGCCTCGGTGGCCGCGGCCGCGGTGACCGGCGGCCGCGTGTTCCCGACGATGTGGCAGACCCTCCGGTACGCCCTGCCCGCCTACCTCGTCCCGATCGCCTTCGTCGTGACCCCCGCCGGCCAGGGCCTCCTCGGCATCGGCGGCTTTTCCAGCGTCACCTTCGCCCTGACCGCCTCGGCCGCCGGCGTCCTGGCCCTGTCCGTCGCTGCCGGCGGCTGGTTCATCGGTCTGGGGCCTGCGTCTCCGGTACCGCGAGTGCTCTCCGGCCTGGCCGCGCTCGCCCTGCTCTGGCTCGACCTGTGGACCGTCACCGCCGGCGCGCTCCTCCTGGCCCTGGCGGGGCTGCTCGTGTTTCTCTCACCGCGAAGGAGCTCACGTGCAAACTCCCAACCCCCCGCGCGCAACGACGCCGACACCGCCACCTCCGGCGCCGACTCAGACACCACCACCTCCGGCGCCGACTCCGACTCTGACGCCGACTCTGACGCCGACTCTGACGCCGACCCGGCCGACGGCGGTTCTGGCGAACGCGCAGCCGACGACCACCGCGGCGACCCCGCCCGCACGGCGCACGACCCAGCCGGCTAGCCCGACCACCGCGACGACGGCAGGCTCGCAGCACACGACCACGACCGCGACCGCGACCCCGACGGCGACCCCGACGGCGACCACGACGGCGACCACGACGGCGACCGCGACCACGACGGCGACGGCGACGGCGACGGCGACGGCCGAAGCGTGGCGCACGACCGTGCGGACGGCGACGACCGCCGCGGCGGCGGGCATCCAGCGCACGACTCCGACGGCAACGACCGGCCCGCAGCACACGCCTCCCGCGGCGACAGCGGGCTCGCAGCACACGACCCGGACAGCGGCAGCGGGCTCGCAGCGCACTTCTCTGACGGGGGCCGCCGCAACGCCCCGGCGCACGGTCCCGGCGACGAAGCCCACGCGGCTCGCGGTCGCGGTGATGGCGGCGACGGCCCTGCTGGCGGGGGTGGCCGGCTGCGGGGGCCGGCAGACGCCCGCGGGAACATCCGACAACGCGGCGTCCGGCGCAGCGGCGGGCAACTGCAGCGTCACGAACGACACCCGCATCTCGATCGCGACCGGCAACACCACCGGCGTGTACTACGTCGTCGGCAACGCCTTCGCCGAGCAGGTCACGAAGGCGACCGGCAACAAGGTGAAGGCCACCGCGGCCGAGACCCAGGCCTCCGTCGGCAACATCCAGAGCCTCGAGAAGGGCGACTACCAGGTCGCGTTCTCCCTCTTCGACACGGCAACCGACGCCGTACAGGGCACCGGCTCCTTCACCAAGCCCGTCCAGATCGCCGCCCTGGGCCGCATCTACGACAACTCGACCCACGTGGTCGTCCGCGCCGACAGCGGTATCAACTCCGTCGCCGACATGAAGGGCAAGCGCGTCTCGACCGGCTCGCCGAAGTCCGGTACCGAGGTCATCGCCCAGCGCCTCCTGAAGGCGGCCGGCCTGGACCCGGACAAGGACATCCAGCCCCAGCGCCTCGACCTGCAGAAGACGACCGACGGCATGAAGGCCGGCACCATCGACGCCTTCTTCTGGTCAGGCGGCCTGCCCACGTCGGGCGTCACCGACCTGTTCACCACCGCGGGCGACAAGGTGAAGTTCCTCGACATCGACTCCCTTCTGCCGAAGATGCAGCAACTGAGCCCGGCCTACCAGGCGGGCACCATCCCGTCGTCGACGTACAAGACGGCGACCGACGTGAAGACCATCGTCGTCCCGAACGTCCTGCTGGTCCGCTCCGACATGGACGCCGGCCTGGCCTGCGTCCTGACGAAGACCCTGGTGGAGAAGCGCGACCAACTCGCCCAGGCCAACCCGGCGGCCAAGGGCATCACCCTCGAGACGGTCCGCAAAACCGCCCCGGTGCCAATGCACCCCGGCGCGACCGCCGCCCTGGACTCCCTCGGCGCCGCGAAGTAAACCGGCCTACTGCCAGACGACCACCCCCGCTTCTCATTTGCTGCTCGAGGCCGCGGCTCCTCTCCCATGGGGCCGCGGTCTCCTGCTGTCTCCGCTTCCTCACCACGCCGAACTGCCACCAAGGGATGGCAACCGTGTCCATCGCCGCCCTCGCCGGGCAGCCCAGTTCATCGCCGCCCACGCCAGGCGACCGCGTTCCTCGCCGCCCACGCCGGACGACCGCGTTCCTCGCCGCCCACGCCAGGCAACCGTGTTCCTCGCCGCCCACGCCGGACGACCGTGTTCCTCGCCGCTCACGCCAGACGACCGCCCACGCCGAGCAACCCGGCCCGTCGCCGCCCACACCAGGCAACCGTGTCCATCGCCGCCCACGCCAGGCGACCCGTGCTCCTCGCCGCCCGTGGCTAGGCGTCCGTCTTCGTCACCGCCACCCACGCGACCGCGCAGGCGCCGAACCTCCCCTCACGGAGTGCGCAGCACCCCAGCCAAGTGCGCATGTACGGCCCGAGCCGCACTCTGCGCCGCCTCGATCGCGTCCACGTCAGCGGAGTCGTGTGGAAAGAACGTGAGGCGCCCATCCTCACGCAGCACCACCGGCACCTCGACGCGCTCCAAAATCGCCGACAGGGTCCACTGCGCGTCCAACGCCGCCCGCCCGGCCCGGCGGACCACCTGAGCCGGCACCCGCCACAGGTCATCGACCGTGAACGTCGCCGGTGAACCCACATCGGCTGCCATCCACCAAGGCTAGAAAGCCCCCGCGCACCGTCGCTAGCAAGATTTTCTTCCTGTGGATAACCCGCCTCGAGGGATGGACGGGCCGGTGCCGGATTGCCTCGACCGCGTTGCCGACGTCGCGGGTTGCCGTTGCGGTTGATCCTGCGGCGGCCGTTGGTCAGCCTGCCACCGCGGCGGATCGTGCGTTCCACGATCGGTTTGCGAGTGGGGTGCTGGTTGCTGCGAGCGTCCGGCGGCGTGGTCGGTGCTCGTTGCGCTGGGCGGGTTTGGGCGACCTGAGGAGCTGTTGGCGGGTTAGCCGACGATTTGGAAGGCCCAGGGGCAGGGGCCGTACGCGGTGGTGTTGATGCCGTGCTGGTAGGTGCTGTCGTAGGAGTCCTGGCCCTGGATGATCTTGATGATCACGCGGCCGCCGTCTTCCAGGGTTATGCGGCCGTCGTGTACTGCGGCTGTGCACACCGAGGAGGCGGTGGTGTAGATGGCGGAGCCGTAGACGGTACCGATGTCGCCTTTGTTCGGGCAGTTGTAGGCGATGGTGGTGCCGGCTTTTTCGTCGTAGTCCTCGGCTGTGGCGTACCAGTCGACGTTGGGGCGTTCGATGTCGGCCTGGACCTGGGCGGTGTCGCCGCCGGTGGCGTCCGAGCCGGTGCCGCTGCCGTCGCCGTTGCTGCCCTGGTCTGCCTTGTCGCCGAAGAGTTTGCTCGCGCCGTAGGCGCCGCCGGCCAGGACCAGGAGGACCACGAGCGCTACGGCTACCAGGGTGCCGGTTCGCTTCTTCTTCGGGGGGTCGGGCTGGGCGAAGCTCGGGGTCAGCGTGGGGGCGCCGGTGCCAGTCGGGGGCGTGAAGGTCGGAGGCCTCGGGCTGCTCTGGGGCGGCTGCTGATACGAGGCCGGGCTCGACGGCTGCTGCTGGTACGCAGCCGGGCTCGACGCCTGCTGGTAGCGGGGTGCGGCCGCGGCCGGGGTGCCGTACAGCGGGGCGCCCGAGGTCGGTGGGGCCGAGACGGGCGGCGTCGAGACCGGGGAGGCCGTGGGCGGGGCCGAGACCGGGGACGCCGAGACCGGGGAGGCCGGAGCGCCGGTGAAGATCGGCGGGGCCGACATGGGAGCCGCGGACGGTGGGGCTGACGGTGACGTCGGAGCGGCGGGGGTCCTCGGGACGGAGGCGCGGGCGGTGGTGGGGGGCACTGGGGGTACCGGCGCGGGGGTTGAAAACTGCTCGGAAGCACCGACCGCGCCTTGTGCGACCACCAGTTCCGGCTGCTCCACGACGGTCGGTGCGACGCCGAGGGCCTGGTGCAGGAGTGTCGCGACGAGGGGGATTCGGCTGCCGCCGCCGACCAGGAAGACGCCCTGCACGTCGGCCGGGCTGAGGCCGGCAGCGGCGATCGCGGCTCGGGTCGACGTCACCGTGGCCGTCAGGATCGGGCGGGCGAGTTCCTCGAACTGGTCGCGGCCGAGCGGGACGTCGGATTCGAGCGCGGGGACGTGGATCATGGTCGAGGAGGTGCGGGAGAGCATCTCCTTCGCCGAGCGTACGTCGTCCCACAACAGTCGGTGCGCGCGGCGTTCGGCGCTCGTGGTGGGGTGGGTCAGGCGCTGCCAGGCCTGGGGGTCGCGGCTGCCGTGGACGGCGCCGAGGTACCCGACGATGGCCGCGTCGATGTCCAACCCGCCCGACGTGCTCAGCCCCTCGGCCGAGAGCACCTCGAACGCGCCGTTGCCGTGGCGGACGACGGAGGCGTCGAAGGTGCCGGCGCCGAGGTCGTACACCACGAAGGCCGATCCCGGCCGCGCCTGCGGTGCGTTCGAGCCGCCCATGGTCAGGAAGACCTCGGCCGCCGCGACCGGCTCCGGCACCAGCGTGACGCGGCCCAGCCCGGCCCGCTCGGCGGCGGCGATGAGCACGCCGCGGCGGGTCTGCGCCCAGGCCGCGGGGCAGGTGATGGTGGCCGGGCCGAGCGCGCCGCCGGACACCCGCCGCGCCTCGCCGGCCACGCGGACCAGGACGGCGGCAATCAGGTCGACGGTCGGGATCTCGTGGTCGCCGAGCAGCACCGACGGTTCGTCGATGCGCCGCTTGGGATTCGGCTCGTACCGCTCCGGGCTGATCCGCGCCGCATGCATCGCGTCGCGCCCGGTGAGCAGCCCCTGTTGCGCGTCGGCGTACACCGACGAGGGCAGCGTCGGCGAGCCGTCGAAGAGCAGCGGCCGGACGTGACCGTCGGGCCAGGCCAGCATCGCAACAGTGTTCGAGGTACCGAAATCGACCCCGAGCCGGTAACCTCGCGCGTCCACGCAGCCAATATACGGGCTGGTGAGCGGGGTGTTATCGGCTCAACGGGTCCGGTTTCCGCTCTTGACGGGCGCATCGACATCCGTTAGACCGACAGCTTTCATATGCCGATCGCCGACTCGTGCCGGCGCGCCCGGGCGTGGCCGCGCCGGCCGCGGCGGGCGCACCCCCGAGCGTACCTACAGGGTCTGCGTCACGGCCACCGCCAGGAGTTCGCTCGAGTGGCTGCCGAACACCCCCACCGTCGCCGGCCGCGGTGTGAAGCCCGGCAGGCCCGTCAGCCCGTCGCTGCCGTCCACCAGCCGCAGCTTGTACGGCTCTGTGCCGCGCAGGACCAGCGTCACGTCCAGGCCGGCCGGCGGGGGGCCGTGGAAGACGACGCCGAAGCGGTCCTGGTCGGCGATGTACGTCTTGGCGGAACGACCAGCGACCGTGGCCGACAGCACGCGGTGGTCGCCCACCTCGCCGTAGAAGGACAGGAAGCGCACGTCGCGCTGGGAGGCGATGTGCAGCGTCAGCGTGCGCTGGTCGCCGGACTTCTCGTCGGAGACGACCGTGGCCTGCGGGGCCGGCAGGTTGGCGGCCTCGGCCGGGCCCACCGACAGCTCGCCCTCCGGCAGCACCGGGAACTGGCGGTTGAGCTGCTGGTGGCTCTTGACATACTGGCGCGTCCAGTCGCCCGGGGACTGCTCCAGGCTGACCCACTCCGCGGTGCCGGTGTCGCGGTCGAGGGCGTACATGAGGTGGGTCGGCTCCGGGTGCCGGGCGTCCCAGTTGTCGTTGATCATGCCGACCGTGGTGCAGACCAGCGCGACGAGCAGGGCGGCCAGGGCCGGCGCCGAGCCCAGGCGCCGGCGGCGCGGCTCGGTCGACGCGCGGTACAAGGGCTCCAGGACCGGCAGGACGGCCAGGCCCAGCAGCATGCCGAACAGGGCCGGGGCGGCGCCCGTGGCCAGGCCCAGCGCGGGGAAGAACAGGGCGACCGTCGGAGCCAGGATCAGCGTCGCCACCGCCGCGCTCACGGTCAGCACGGCCAGGCGGGCGAGCGGGTGGCGCACGTACAGCGCGGCGATCCCGGCCAGCGCCCCGGCCAGGGCCGGCAGCGCGACCAGGTAGGAGCCGCCGGGGATGGCCGCGGCGAACACGGCGCCCAGCAGGGCGAGCAGTCCCAATGCCCCCGTGGCGAGGGGGACGGGGCCTACGCGCCGGCGGCTCAGGGCGTACCAGCACAGCAGCACGGCCGCCGTCAGCGCCACGACGCCGAAGCGGAACCAGGTCGGCCGGGCCGGGTCCAGCAGTTCGCCGTAGCCCGGCCGGATCGCCACCAGCAGGGCCCAGAGGAGCTGGGCGGCGACGGCGACGGCGATCAGCGGTACCAGCGCCAGCCCCAGCCCCGCGAGCGTCCTCGGCACCGAGGTCAGGCCGCGGCGGCGGGCCAGGAAGACCAGGGCGCCCACGGCCAGCAGCGCCAGGATCGCCAGCGGCCAGGTCAGGGCGGCCGGGTAGCGGACCAGGAACCCGGCGAACGGGAAGTAGACGGCGTCGCCGCTCGCCGGCTTCATGAGCGGGCCCAGGTCGGCGCGGCCGAACGCGCGGGCCAGCGCCAGCGCCTCGTCGCCGTGGTGCTGCAGGCTGGCGCGGTTCATGGTGGTCGTCCGGTCGAACGGGCTGTGGTAGACCCACGAGCCGTCGATGTACGCGATGTTCAGCCCCGTGAACCGGCTCTGGGCCAGGACGGGGGTGAAGTCGGTGTCGTTGGAGAGCAGTCGGTACACCTCGACGGCCAGGCTGGTGCCGACCGGCTCGGGGGTCTTGGCGTACACGTCGATCAGGTCGGCGTTGCCCTCGGAGGTCTGGAACATCACGGCCGGCCCGCTGCTGCCCCTGGCCTCGAAGTTGAGCACGACCGACTGCTTCTGGCCGAGCGGGTGCTGCCCGACGAACGCCTCGGCGCCGCACAGGCAGGCCTCCTCGGCGTCGGTGAACACGAACACGACGTCGTTGCGCGGCTTGGCGGCGCCGCCCTGGGTGAGCGCCCGCGCGACCTCGAGCAGCGTGCTGGAGCCGGCGCCGTCGTCGTTGGCGCCGTAGCTGACCTGCACCGAGTCGTAGTGGGCCATGAGCACGACCTGGCCGGTGGGGTCGGTGCCGGGCAGGACCGCGACCACGTTGTCGACGTGGGCCATCCCGCCGTCGCCGAACTTGCCGGCGTTCACGCCGACGGTGTCCTGGACCTGGGGTGCGAGCCCATAGCTTCGCAGGGTGTCGGTGATGTAGGAGCGCACCCGGGTGGCGGCCGGGCTGCCGGTGACGTGGACCTCCTGGCCGATGTGCTCCACGTGCTCGAACGCCCGGGCGGCGGAGAACTCGGCGGCGGAGATGGAGGCCGGCCGGGGGGCGGGCGGCTGGACGTCCCAGATCCCCAGGGCGGCGACCACCCCGAGCACCACCAGCACCACGGCGGCCGTCAGGGGGCGCCGGGGCGGTTCACCGAAACTGCGATCGGACACTGGGTTCGTCCTCCTGGGGTGCGGGGGTGATCCACATTCTGCACCCGGGGTACGACAGTTTTCGGCGGGGCCGTTCAGCTCGAATTCGAAGCGTGATGTCGCCCGAACGGTGTGCTGTGGTTCATGAACGGGTGCCGCTCGGTTGTTGGCGACCTGAAGGGCCCGCGGACTGCCTAGCGTCATCGTCCATGAACAACGAACTCACCCCTGCCGCCGCCGTCGAGTTCGACGCCGGCTACCTGGCCACCGCCGAGCTCGACGCCCGCTTCTACCTCGACCAGGTCATGGCCATGGTCGGCGTCGACGGCCTGGTCGAGGCCCTCGCCCAGCCGTTCCTGCTCGCCAAGATCGACCAGCACGCCGCCGCCGTGCGGGAGAGCCTGGTCGCGGCCGAGAAGCCGATCGGCCCGCTCTCGCTGGCCGGGTACGCGCGCTCGGTCATCGCCGTCCACCAGCGCCACGGCCGGCCGCTGCCCACCCCGGACAGCGTGAACTGGGCCGACGCCGACTGGACCGTGCTGCGCCTGGTCGCCGTCTGCCACCTCGCCGACGACGCGGACGCTTTCTAGCAACGACGAGCCCGTCAAGTCGTCAGCGCCGACGACCCTGGGACTCGTTCCACCTGAAGTGCACGAAGAGCCGGCCGAAGTTGTCCGAGTCCTTCTCCACCCGGTGATACAGCGCCTTGATCTCCCGCTGGTCGAGAAAGCGCAGCACGCGCTTCTTCAGCGCGCCCGACCCCTTGCCCGGGATGATCTCGACGAGGGTGGCGCGCTTGGCCACCGCCTCGTCGATGATCCCGCGCAGCGCCCGCTCGATGTCGCCGCTGCGGTTGAAGATGTCGTGGAGGTCGAGCTTGAGCTTCACGCCCCCAGCGTACTGACCGGATGCCCCGCCGCCCGCCACGCCTTGAAGCCGCCGGCGAGGTCGGTCGCCCGGAAAAGCCCCAGTTCCTGCAGCGCGGCGGCGGCGAGCGACGAGGTGTACCCCTCGGAGCAAAAGACGATCACGGGCAGGTCGTAGCGGTCGGCGATGGCCAGCCGTGCGTCGCTGCGGGGGTCGAACCGCCACTCCAGCACGTTGCGCTCCACGATCAGCGCCCCCGGGATCTCGCCTTCGAGCGCGCGCTGCGCCGCCGGGCGGATGTCGACCAGGACCGCGCCCTCCGCGAACGCCAGCCGCGCCTGGTCCGCGTCGAGCCGGTCGAGCCTGGTCCGCGCCTCTTCGAGGATCGCGTCGATCCCGCGCCCGCTCACCAGTCGGCCCCGGCCTTGGTGATCGACTCAACCGACAAACGACCATCGTGCAGCCGGTACCGTGTCATCGCCGTCAACGCCGGCCCGTACGCGTGCACGGTCACCGCCGGCCGGTCGCTCGCGTTCACCATGCGGTGCACGAAGTGCGGGCCGAAGCGGTGGCCCTCCCCCGCGCCGTACGCGGTGCCGGCCAGCTCCCCGCCGCGCACGGTCTGCTCGACGAGCGCGCCGGACACGACGGTGAAGGCGCCGCCCGAGCCCCCGTGGTCGTGCAGGTCGGTGCCCTGCCCCGGCAGCCACGTCAGCAGCCACACCTCGTGATCGCCGGCGACGGCGAGCCGGCCGTACCAGCGGCGGTTCGGGTCGAAACGGGGGGCGAAGGGCCATTCGTCCGGTTCGGCGGCGTGGGCCCGGACGATCGACAGGAAGTCGGCCGCGCGGGCGACCGTGGTGGCGACAGGCATGCGAGCTTCTCCAGTATTCGGACGTACTAGATAGGAATTAAAGCAGAGGAGAGTCCCCGGTACGGGGAGGGTGCGAGTGTTCCGCGAGCCGCGCTCTAGCGGGTACAGCAGGCGCCGGCGTGCCGCACGAGGTCAATGACCAGTCGTCGGGTCAACAGCGCCATGCAACCGATGGTGCCGAGCCGGACGTGCGAGCGTCAACTTACGTCCAACATACGGGATCTGCGGAAGGCTAGGCTCTGTCAGCGGATGACAGGCCGATGTGCGCGGTTTGACAGCGCCGGGGTGCAGGCTGCAGGCATCAGAAAAGATTTTCCACAGGGGGAACCAGCCATGAGCTTCGCTTTCCAGGCAACCGGCCTGGTCAAGCGCTTCGGCAAGACCACCGCGCTGGCCGGGGTGGACCTCGCCGCCGAGACCGGGACCGTGCTGGGCGTCCTCGGTCCGAACGGCGCCGGGAAGACGACCGCGGTGCGCATCCTGGCCACGCTGCTGCGCCCGGACGCGGGCCGGGCCATCGTCGGCGGGTACGACGTGCAGCGCCAGCCCGCCCAGGTCCGCCGGATCAGCGGCCTGACCGGCCAGTTCGCCTCGGTCGACGAGGACCTGACCGGCACCGAGAACCTGGTCATGATCGGCCAGCTGCTCGACCTGCGGGCCAAGGAGGCCAAGGCGCGGGCGAAGAGCCTGCTGGCCGAGTTCGACCTCAGCGAGGCCGCCGACCGGCCGGCCAAGACCTACTCCGGCGGCATGCGGCGCCGCCTCGACCTGGCCGCGAGCCTGGTCGGGCGGCCGGCGATCGTGTACCTCGACGAGCCCACGACCGGCCTGGACCCGGCCAAGCGCGAGGACGTCTGGAACATGGTCCGCGCGCAGGTGCGCGAGGGCACGACGGTACTGCTCACGACGCAGTACCTCGAGGAGGCCGACGCCCTCGCCGACGAGATCTCCGTGATCAACCACGGCAAGGTCATCGCCCACGGGACGCCGGCCCAGCTCAAGCACATCGTGGGCGGCCAGACGATCAGCGTCCGGCCGACCGACCCGGCCCACCTGGACACCGTGGCGACCATCCTCACCACCGTGTCGGGCAACCAGCCGGAGTCGCACGGCCGCGGGGTGCTGTCGGTGCCGGTCGCGGACGACAGCGCGATGACCGCGGTCGTGCGCCGCCTGGACGAGGCGGGCATCGGGGTCATCGAGCTCTCGCTGCACCTGCCGAGCCTCGACGAGGTCTTCTTCACACTCACCCGCGAGCGGCAGGAGGCGGCGGCGTGACCACCACGACCACCCAGACGAGCCCGGCCGAGGGCACCCAGTTCATCGCGGCCGTCCCGCCGCGCCCGTTCGGTTTCGTGCGGCACAGCCTCGTGATGGCCCGCCGCAGCCTGATCAAGACGATGCGCACGCCGGAGCAGCTGCTCGACGTCACGCTGCAGCCGATCATCTTCATCGTTCTTTTCGTGTACCTGCTGGGCGGCGCGATTGCCGGCGACCGTCACGCGTACATGCAGTTCCTGCTGCCGGCGCTGCTCGTGCAGAACGTGCTCTTCGCCTCGGCGCCGACCGGTGTCAGCCTCAACACCGACATCAAGACCGGCGTCTTCGACCGCTTCCGGAGCCTGCCGATCGGCCGCGCCGCCCCGCTCATCGGCGGCGTGCTGGGCGACATGATCCGGTTCGTGGTGTCGATCGCGGTCATGCTCGGCTTCGGGTACCTCCTGGGCTTCCGCCTCACCACCTCGTTCCCCGAGGTCCTGGCCGCCTGCCTGATCGTCATGTTCATGGCGTTCTGCTTCAGCTGGATGTTCGTCCTGCTCGGCATGATCGTCCGCGAACCCGGCGCCGTGCAGGGCCTCGGCTTCGTGATCATGTTCCCGCTGACCTTCGGCACCAACGTCCTGGTCCCGACCGACACGCTGCCGGGCTGGCTGCAGGCCTGGGTGAAGGTCAACCCGGTCGCCGACGCCATGCAGGCCGCCCGCGGTCTCATGGTCGGCCAGGGCCCGGTCGCCGGCCCGGTGGTCAAGACGCTGCTGTGGTCGGTGGCGATCCTGGCGGTGTTCGCCCCGCTCGCGGTGCGCGCCTACCGCCGCAAGACCTGAGCATCGACCGGCTCCAGACCCCCGGCCCGGCGCGCCTTCACCGGCCGAGGGTCTGAGGATCGACCAGCGCCAACGCCTCGGCCCGTGGCAGACCTCTGCCGCGGGCCGTTGCCGCCTCGAAGGCCGTCTCGCCCAGGGCCGCGCGCAGGGCGTTGTGGCGGGCGGTCCAGTCGGCGTTGGACGCGTCGCGCGTGCCGCCCAGCTGTTGGGCGGCGCCCAGGATCGCGGCCGCGCGGTCCGGGTCGCCGAGGGCGGCGGCCAGGCCCGCGACCGCCACGGCGACCCGGCCCACCACCGGCATGTCGCGGGCGCCCAGGGCGCGGGCCATCGCGTCGGCCAGGCGGGTCCGGGCCAGGCCGGGCTCGCCCCGGGCCAGGTCGACCTCGGCGCGGGCGGTCACCACGATCGCCTGGTACTGCGGCGCCACCAGCGGCTGGTCCTGCTGCAGCCGCCACGACTCCTGGTACAGCCGCTCGGCCTCGTCCAGGTCGCCGCCCGCCCGGGCCAGGTGGCCGAGCTCCAGCATCGCGTGCGACACGTCGCGGCCGGACTGGGCCGGGTCCTCGACGAACTCGCGCAGGAGCGCCCGGGCCACCTCCGGCCCCGTGGTGTGCCCGAGCAGGGCGGCCCGGCTGACCCGCAGGTACGCCTCGCTCGAGCTGATCCCCAGCTCCCCGTGCAGCGCGATCGACTCCTCGAACTGCGCGACGGCGGCCGCGAAGTCGCCCCGGCGGCTGTGCGCGTCGGCCAGCGAGGCGAGCGTCATGGCCAGGCCCCAGCGCTCGCCGATGGCCCGGAACGCGTCCACCGAGGCGGTCAGGTTGGCCAGCATGCCGTCGATGTCGCCGTCGTTCTCGCGCAGGTGCCCGAGCACGGAGTACAGCATGCCGCGCGTCCACGGATCCGCCGGTCGCTCGAGCCGCGCGCGGACGAGCTCGGTGCCCTGCTCGCTGTCGTCGCGGAACAGGGCCACCACGGGGGCGATGAGCTCGACGAAGGGATGGCCTCCGGACGGTACCGACGAGGCCTGGCTCATCAGGTCTTCCAGGTCGGCCGCGTCGAACTGGAAGTCGCCGGCGAACCCGCTGTTGACCAGGTGCATCGAGCGCACCACCAGCCGCACGTCGGCCGGCACCGCCTCGGGGTCGCGCTCCCCCGCGGCGAGAATGCGGCCCAGCCACAGCGCCGACTCGGCGTTGTTGTCCTCGAAGGTCCAGAACCAGCCGCTGGCCGCCCCGAGCCGGAACGCCCGCGCCACGTCGCCGGAGTCGCACAGGTGCCCGGCCGCGGCGTGCACGTTGTCCTGCTCGGGCCGCAGCCGGTCGAGCCACTCGAGCTGCGCCCTGGTCCGCAGGTGGGGCTCGGCCTCCTCCATGAGCTCGAGGAAGTACACCGCGTGCGCCGTCCGCGCCGCCGCCACCGCCCCGCGCCGCCCGAGCTCCTCGAGCGCGAACTCGCGGATCGTCTCCAGCATGCGATAGCGAATGGGCCCGCCGCCGTGCGCGATCTGCAGCAGCGACCGGTCGACGAGCGCGTGCAGCATCTCCTCGTCCGCGAGCCCCGCCGATTCGGGCCCGCCGTCGTGGGCCGCACCGTGGTTGACCGCGGCCGCCGCGGCCGCGTCGAAGGTGCCCGGAAAGACCGCCAGCGACTCGGCGAACGCCCGCTCCTCCGGGCTCAGCAGCTCCCAGCTCCAGGCCACCGTCGCGTGCAACGTCCGGTGCCGGGGCAGCGCGGTGCGGCTCCCGCCGGTCAGCAGCCGGAACCGGTCGTCCAGCCGCGCCGCCACCTGCGCGGGCGTGAACGAGCGCAGCCGCGCCGCCGCCAGCTCGATGGCCAGCGGCAACCCGTCCAGCCGCCGGCAGATCTCCACCACCGCGGCCACATTCCCGGGCGTGACGGCGAACCCCGGTTGCACGGCCGCCGCCCGATCCCGCAGCAGTTGTACCGCCGGAGCCCCCACCGCCACCGCCACCTCCTCCAAGGCCCGCGCGTCCGACGACAAGCCGACTCCGACTCCCGACGACAAGCCGACTCCCGACGACGACCCGACCGCCGCCGACGAGCCAGGGGACGACGGCGGGGGCAGGGGCAGCGGCCCGACCGGAAACAGCGTCTCGCCCAGAATCCCCAGCGGCTCGCGGCTCGTCGCCAGGATGCGCAGCTTCGGGCACCGCCCCAGCAGCTCCTCGCTCAACCCCGCCGCCGCCTCGACGACGTGCTCGCAGTTGTCCAGCACCAGCAGTACGCCGGGCAGCGTCAACGACTCCGCCAGCTGATCGAGGACATCGCCGCGCCGGGGCGAGCGGGCCGGCTCCGGCTGCAGGAGCCCGCCCGCGACCAGCGTGCGCAGGACCGTCGCCGGCACCTCGGCCGCGTCCGCCACCGGGGCCAGCTCGACCAGCCAGGCGCCGTCGGTCAGCTGCCCGGTCAGCTCGGCCGCGACCGTGGTGGCCAGCCGGGTCTTGCCCGCCCCGCCCGGTCCCACCAGCGTCACCAGCCGCGAGTCGGCGACCTGCGCGGCCAGGCGCTCCACCTCGCCGGTACGCCCCACAAAGCTCGTCAACGCCGCCCGCAGGTTCCCCGCGCGCAGCGGCCGGGCCTCGGCGCGCAACACGGCCACGTGCGCGTCGCGCAGCTCCGGCGACGGGTCGGCCCCGAGCTGCTCGGCCAGGCGCGAGCGGCAGTCCTCGAACGCCGCGAGCGCCTCGGCCTGCCGCCCGTCGGCGTGCAGGGCCCGGATCAGCAGCGCGACGAGCCGCTCCCGCAGCGGGTGCGCGACGACGAGCTCCTGCAGCTCGGCAATGGCCCCGGCGCGCGTCTCGGGCGTGAGGCCGGACGCCTCCACGAGGTCCTCGGTCGCGGCCAGCCGCAGCTCCGCCCAGCGCGCCGCCAGCGCCTCGGACTCGGCGCCGGCGAGATCGCTCAGCGCCGGCCCGCGCCACAGCTCGAGCGCGTCCCGCAGCAGCCGGGTGGCGGCCGGCCGGTCGTCGGCCCGCAGCGCCCGGCGCCCCTCGGCGGCGAGCCGCTCGAAGCGCACGGCATCGACGTCGCCCGGTTCAATATCCAGCCGGTACCCCCGCGGCCCCGACTCCAGCTCCGCCGGCCCGCCCAGCGCCTTGCGCAGCCGCGACACCAGCGACTGCACCGCATTGGCGGGATCGGCCGGCCCCGGGCCGCCCGGCCACAGCGCATCGACGAGCCGCTCGACGGGCACGAACCGCCCCGGCTCGATCGCGAGCCGGACCAGCAGGGCGCGCAGCCTCGCCCCGCCGACCTCGATGGGCCGGCCGGCGACCTCGACCGACAGCGGCCCCAGCACCCCGACTCGCATGCCCTCACTCTGCCACCGGGGTACGACAAAAAACGCCCCGCGAGAATGCCTTCAAAACCGACAGATCCCCCGTCGGGGTATAAGTCCGATATGTCGCGGCGCGCCAGCGCCCGACATATCGAGACCACACCAAGGGGGCCGGGCGCATAAGGCCCGGCCCCCAGGAGGAGAGAGAACGTCAGTAGATGCTCACGCCATAGACGCTCAACGGCTCGGTCACCGGCTGGAAGTACGTGATCCCGCCGCTGCTGCAGTTGCCCGACCCGCCCGACGTCAGGCCGATCGCCTTGGTCCCGTCGAACAGCGACCCGCCGCTGTCCCCCGGCTCCGCGCAGACCGTCGTGCGGATGAGGCCGGAGACGCGGCCCTCGGCGTACGTGACGGTGGCGCCGGTCTGGGTCACGGAGCCGCCGCGGACGCCCGTCGTGCTGCCGCTGCGCCGGACCGACTCGCCGACGAAGGCGTTGGCCGCGGTGGTGATCTCCTGGTACGAGCTGCCGCCCAGGGAGACGTTGCCGGCGTGGGTCACACCGGAGGCGTACCGCACGATGCCGTAGTCGTTGCCGGGGAAGCTGGTGCCGGCCCGGGTCCCGAGCACGGAGCCGCTGCTGGTGGTCCACGTCGCGCCGATGTTGGTGCAGTGCCCGGCGGTCAGGAAGTAGTAGGTGCTGCCGCTGACCACGTTGAAGCCGAGCGAGCAGCGCGCGCCGCCGGTGTAGATGGCCTGGCCGCCCGAGATGGTGGGCTTGAGCGCCGCGCCGAGGTACTCGATGCGCGCCCCGCTGCCCAGGCTCGCCACGAGGGCCTGGATGGTCTTGACGTGGTCGGCCGACACCGTCGGGTCGATCGAGAAGACGACCTGGTTGGCGACGGGGTCGACGGCGTAGGCGGTGCCGGGGATGGCGGCCTTCGCGTCGAGCGTGGAGGTGATCTTCGCCAGCTCGGCCCCGCTGTGCTGGACCTTGCGGGCCACGAGCCCGCCGGCCTGCACGGTCGCCGCGGTGGACGCGTCGGTGACCGTGACGACCATCTTGCCCAGCTGGGCGTCGTAGTACGAGCCCGCGGTACGGGTACCCAGCTGGGCGACCAGGGCTTCCGACGACTTCGCGGCCAGCGCCGTCTGGTCGACGGCCGCGAAGGCCGAGGACGGCGTGACCACGGCACCGGCGGCCAGACCGGCGGCGATCGCCGCGAACAGCCTGAATGAGGTCTTGGTGGGTCTCACGTGAGCCTCCCATAAATCGGAGCCGATAAATATCGGCCGCGACCGATGCTTTCATCGGGAAGGAACCCACACAAGATTCACCGGGCATTTGCCCACATAGCACCCGGGTCATACCACGGCGTCGATGACACCCTCCAGGAGGAACTCCGTGACCGGCCAGTAGTGGTACGGCTGGACGTTGTCGTCGATCGGCACCGTCACCGAAACGCGCCCCTCGGCTTCCCCGACGAACAGCGCGGGATCGTTGCTGTCGGCGAACGACACCACGTCGAGCCCCGCCGCCGCGGCCGCGCCCGCGAACCCGTGGTCGGCCACGACGAGGTCCGGCGGCGCCTCGCCCAGCCGGTCCAGCTCGGCCAGCATCTCCCGCATGCCGTCCGGCGAGTGGGTGTGCCACAGGGCCATTCCGCGCTCCGCCGCGACCGCCACCCCGCCGATGTACCGCACCGCCAGCGGCAGCTCCCGCCCCATGTACTTCCCGGCGGACGCGAACTCCGCCCCCGGCGCCGGCTGCAGCAACCGGCAGCCGGCCGCCTTCAGGGCCGCCGCGACCGCCAGGTGGACCTCGATGATCCCGGCCGGATGCCCGGTGGCCACGATCACCCGCTCCTTGCGCCGCGCGGCCAGGCGCAGGCGGTCCCGCATGCGCTCCAGCGCGCGGGCGGTCTTGACGGGGTCGATCACGTCGGTACCGGTGGAGCGCTCGGGGTCGGGGTCGATCCCGACCCGCTCGGCCATCACCGCGAGGACCTCGGCGAGGGTCCAGGTCTTGAGCGGGGCCAGGCCGAAGAGGTAGCCCTCGTGCCCCTCCGCGAAGAGGGCCGCGTTGCCGTGGTTGGAGTCGCGCGTGGTCTCGACATCGCCGGCGAGCAGGGCTTCGCGAAGATGGTTCACAAGTTCAGGCATATGAACCATGGTAAGTAGGTAGCCCGGCGGCGCCGAGGAAAGCCGCTTAAGGTCACAGGCATGGCCGAGATCTATCTGGAGACGGGCAAGAAGAAGATCTTCGCCGGGAGCCTGGAGTGGCCCGGCTGGGGACGGTTCGCCAAGAGCGAGGAGGAGGCCATCGAGGCCCTCGCCGCGTACGGCGCCCGGTACGCCCCGATCGCCACCGCCGCCGGCTTCAAGTTCCCGGCCGCGCCCCGGCTCAGCGTGGCCGAGCGCGTGCCCGGCAGCGCGACCACCGAGTTCGGCGCGCCCGACGGCCACCCCGAGGCCGACAGCGCCCCGGTCACCGCCGCGGTCGCCGCCCGCCACACCAAGCTGCTGCTGGCCGCCTGGGACGCCTTCGACGCGTACTCCGCGACGGCCCCCGAGGAACTGCGCAAGGGCCCGCGCGGGGGCGGCCGCGACCGGGACAAGATGATCGGGCACGTCGCCGAGTCGGAGGAGGCGTACGCGCGCAAGATCGGCATCAAGAAGCCGCCGAACGTGCGGGAGGCCGTCATCGAGGTCCTCGGCCGGACCAGCGACGGCGGCCCGCTGACCGACAACGGCTGGACCGCCCGCTACGCCGCCCGCCGCTTCGTCTGGCACGTCCTGGACCACCTGTGGGAGATGGAGGACCGCTCAGACATGGAAGGCGGTGAGTGACGCGGCCTCCTCGTCGACCTGCCGCCGTACCGAATCCGGCAACTCGGAAAAGGCCTCCCAGGACAACGCCCCGTTGCGAAACGCCCAGGTCCCCGCGACCTGACCGTCGACCAGGAACGTCCCGATGGACTGCGGCATCCGCACGTGGAACACCTTCGAGCGGTGCTCCTCGGGCAGAATCAAGGACCGCCGCGCGTGTACGAGCAGAGCCGCGTCCCAGGTCGGCAGGAAGCGCACCGGCGCCGGGGTGTCCGGCGAGGGCAGCGGCAGGTCCGGCAGGTCGACCAGCTCGCGCCCGCGCGAGTCCCGGAACGTCCGCAGCGCCATCCCGGCCAGCACCCCCGCGATCACCGCGGGCGGCAGGCCGGCCCAGTCCGCGATCTCCTTGGGGTGCGCGGGCCCGAACCCGGTGAGGTACCGCCGCACCAGCAGCTCCCGAGCGGCGGAAACGTCGATGGCCGGGGGTCCCAGCCAGTCCTCGGCCAGCCCGTAGATGTCCGCCCGCCGCCGCTCCCACGTCCCCGACGGCGGCACCCGCACGAGCTCCAGCTGGACGTGCGCCATCTGCCGCACCTCGGCGGGCAGCTCGGTCCGCCGCAGCGGCCCGCCCCGCAGCCGCTCGACCACGAGCGCGAGCGCATCGACCCCCAGCACCGGCGGCCGGTACTCCCGCACGCCCACCGCGAAGGGCCAGTAGTCCGCCCGCGAGACGAGGTGGATGGTGCCCCGCAGCAGCGTCGCCTGCACGACCGAGCGCTCCTCCAGCATCCGCGTCAGCGCATCGCGGGAGAAGCCGGCCACGCGTGACCACAGCCCGATGTACATCGACGGCGCGTACTGCGCCTGCAGGCCCCCCATCGCCTCCAGCGCGGCCGGCACGCTCAGGGCGGCCCGCGCGAGCAGCAACTGCCGGGCCAGCAGCGCGCGGTTCAGGTCGCGCCAGGTCAGGACGGTCATGCGGCGTCGGCCAGCGCGGCCTTGACCGATGCGACGGCCCCGTTGTAGGTCATGCCCCGCTCGCGCAGCAGCCGCGCCCCCGGCCCGCGCTCCTCCTTGAGCACGCCCAGCAGCAGGTGCTCGGTGCCGATGTACTTGTGCCCGAGCGACAGCGCCACCCGCAGCGACAGCTCCAGGGACTTCTTGGCCCCGTTGTTGAACCGGGTCGGCAGCTTCGAGCGGCGGAACAGGAAGCCGCCCCGCTCCCCCGGCTCGGCCCGCTCCAGCGCGCCCTTGCCGAACGTGCTCTCCACGCTGGCCCGCACGGCGTCGAGGTCGATGCCGATCGAGCGCAGCGCCGCCGCGTCGTCCCCGCCCGCGACCGCCGCCCGCACGTCGGCGTGGGTCACCCCGGCCGCGTCGAGCACGGTGCGGGCGATCCCGCCGTCCTCCAGCAGCATGGCGAGCACCAGGTGCTCGGTGCCGATCACGGCGTGGCCGAGGTCGTCGGCCTCGCTCTTGGCCAGGCGCACCACGGCGCGGGCCCGGTCGGTGAACCGCTCGAACATCTACCCGTCCCCCTTGGTTGCACTGCGACCGGCGTGCTTCTTGTGTACGGCCTGGCGCGTCACATCGAGCGCGTCGGCGATCTCCTGCCACGACCAGCCCTGCCGGCGCGCGTTGTCGACCTGCAGCACCTCGAGCGCGTCGGCGAGGCGGCGCAGCGCCACCGCGGCCCGCAGCCCGATGCGCGGGTCGGCACTGGCCGCCGCCTCCGCGAGGTCGTTTGCCTCCGTCATGCGTCAACCGTAGTTGACAGCGCCCGGAGTGTCAACTGGAGTTGACGCCATGGCGGATGGGCCGGCCGCGCACCAACACGCCTACCGTGGCGACCATGAGCGAACTTCCCGTCATCGACATCTCCGGGCTGGTCGGCCGGGGCGAGGACGAGCGCGCCGCCCGCGAGATCGAGGCGGCCTGCCGCGCCAGCGGCTTCTTCTACATCACCGGGCACGGCGTCGCCCCGGAGCTGCTCGCCCGGCTCGACGCGGCCGCCCGCACCTTCTTCGCGCTGCCGGAGGCGGAGAAACTCGAGGTCGCGATGGCCCGCGGCGGGCGGGCGTGGCGGGGCTTCTTCCCGGTCGGCGCCGAACTGACGTCGGGGGTTCCGGACCGCAAGGAGGGCTTGTACTTCGGGCGGGAGGCACCCCCCTCGCCGCTGCCCCTGCACGGGCCGAACCTGTTCCCGCCCCAGGTGCCGCACCTGCGGGACACGGTCCTCGAGTACATCGACGCCCTCACCAGCGCCGCCCAGGCCACGCTGCGCGGCGTCGCCCAGAGCCTCGACCTGCCGCCGGACTACTTCGCCGCGGGGTACACCCGCAACCCCACCGTGCTGTTCCGGATCTTCCACTACCCGCCCAGCCCGCCCCGCGCCACCGACTGGGGCGTCGGCGAGCACACCGACTACGGGCTGCTCACGCTGCTGCTGCAGGACGACAACGGCGGGCTGCAGGTGCGCGGGCCCGGCGGCGACGACGCGTGGATCGACGCGCCGCCCGTCCCCGGCACGTTCGTGTGCAACATCGGCGACATGCTCGACCGGATGACCGGCGGGTGGTACCGCTCGACGCCCCACCGCGTGCGCAACACCAGCGGCAACGAGCGCCTGTCGTTCCCGTTCTTCTTCGATCCGGACTTCGCCGCCGAGGTGCCGCCGCTGCCGGGGCGCACCGGCACGGGACACACCCATCGGTGGGACGGGCAGGATCTGCGCGCGTTTACCGGTACGTACGGGGATTATCTCGTGGCAAAGGTGGGCAAGGTGTTCCCGGAGCTGTTTGCGGACGTCAACGAGGACGGCCGGGCACCGTTACCCCGGCAGGGTGTGGATCGGTAGACCTCCGGAGCGTCCACCAGCGGGTGGCACGTTCACGGGAGCAAACCTGTCCGCGGTGTTCGTAGCGTATGAGTCACCACACCGCGTACAGGAGGCGACGATGACCACCCCGACCCCCACCACGACCCGCAAGCTGACGCGACTCGACAGCGAGCAGGGCATGCTGGTCTTCCTGGCTGCTCTCGTGAGCGTGATCGTGATCGCGGTGATCGCCGTCGGCGGCTGACGAGGCCGCCGGCGGCGATCGCCGGCAAGACCTCGGACAGGAGCCGCGTGCTACAGCTCGAAGACCGCCCCACCGGGGAGAGCGCCGGGCTGAGCTCCCTGCGGCGGCGCCGCCGGGACCCGAAGTGGGCCCGCTCGCTCGTCGTCACCGGCGCGATCATGATGCTGCTGGCCGGCGGCGCGTTCGTCGCCAAGGACCTCTTCGTCGGCTACGTGACCGGCAACGTGCGGCAGGACGACCTGATCGTCCCGGCGGCCGAGCAGGAGGGCCGGCACGTCACCATCAGCGGGGCCAAGACCATCCTGCTCGTGGGTACGGACACCCGGCCCGACCAGAGCCCCACCGAGGCGGTCCGGTCCGACTCGATCATCATCGTGCACGTCCCGGCCGACCACCGCTCGGCCTATCTCATCTCGATCCCCCGCGACACGTGGGTGCGGATCCCGCCCTTCACGAACGGCAAGGCGCGGTACTACGGCGGGCACGACAAGATCAACGCGGCCTTCGCGGTCGGCGGCCTGAAGCTCACCGGCCGCGACCAGCGCCGCTACGGCATGACGCTGCTGGCCAACACCATCGAGGACAACTGGGACCTCGGCTTCGACGCCGCCGCGATCGTCGACTTCGCCGGGTTCACCAAGGTCGTCGAGGTGCTGGGCGGCGTGGACATGTACGTCGACCAGGAGACCCGCTCCGTGCACATCGGGCACGACGCCAAGGGCGAGACCAAGGTCCCCTACCTCCAGCGGTTCAACGCCTCCGGCGGCACCGACCTGATCCCGATCGCCGGCGTCACCCCGCAGACCTACCACGTGGGCTACCAGCACCTGGAGCCGTGGCAGGCGCTGGACTACGTGCGCCAGCGCGACACGCTGCCCAACAGCGACTACGACCGCCAGCGCCACCAGCAGCAGTTCATCAAGGCGCTGTTCCGCGGGATCGCCAGCCGCGACACGCTGACCGACCCGGCCCGGGTCAAGAAGATCCTCGACGTCGTCGGGCAGTCCATGACCATCGACTCCGGCGGCATCGACCTGCAGGACTGGATCTTCGCGATGAAGGGCATCGGCGGCGACAACCTGCTCACCGTCAAGACCAACAACGGCACGTTCCACGAGTCGGCCGAGCAGCCCGGGGCCGAGGCGCTGGACGACACCACCCTGGACCTGCTCGAGGCGGTGCGCACGGACACGGTGCAGGAGTTCGTCACGGCTCACGTGGACCTGGTGAGCAACTCCTGACCCAGCCGTGCCAGGATCGGCTCATGTCGCGGATCGTGGTCACCGGAGCCAACGGCAAGACCGGCCGGGTCGTCGTCGCCGACCTGCTCGAGCACGGCCACGAGGTGATCGCCACCGACGCCGTCGGCCCGGCCGGCCACCTGAGCATCCCCGAGCTGGGCGTGCCGCTGCTGGTCGCCGACCTGACGGAGTACGGGCAGGCGTTCGAGGTCCTGCAGGGCGCCGAGGCCGTCGTCCACCTGGCGAACATTCCGGCGCCCGGGATGTACACGCCGGCCACGACCTTCAACCGGAACACCGCGATGAACGCCAACGTGTTCCTGGCGGCCCAGGCGGCCGGGCTCGGGCGCGTGGTGTGGTCCTCCAGCGAGACCACGCTGGGCCTGCCGTTCGACACCCCGCCGCGCTACGCACCGGTGGACGAGGAGCACTTCCCGCTGCCGACGACGACGTACGCGCTGTCCAAGGTGGTCGGCGAGACCCTGGCCCGGGAGATCTCGGCCTGGAGCGGCATCCCGTTCGTCGGCCTGCGGCTGTCCAACGTGCACGTGCCCGCGGACTACGCGGCGGTGCCCGGCTACTGGGCCGACCCGCACGCGCGCAAGTGGAACCTCTGGGGCTACGTCGACGCCCGGGACGTGGCACAGGCGTGCCGGCTCGCGCTCACCGCGCCGGTGGAGGGCGCGACGTCCTACGTCATCGCGGCCGCCGACACCATCATGGACCGCCCCTCGGCCGACCTCATGCGCGAGGTCTTCCCAGGCGTGCCCGTCACCAGGGAACTCGGCGAGTTCGAGACGCTGCTCGCCATCGGCCGGGCGCGCGATGTGCTCGGCTACGCGCCGGCCCACTCCTGGCGCGATCACGTCGCACCCTGAGTCCGCGACAGGAGCTCCAGCAGTACCGCCAAAGCCGCCGGCGAATCGAGCGCCGCCCTCGCCAGCAGGGTGAGGTTGTGCTGCTCGCCGTCCGGGCTCACCAGCACGCCGGCGGCCGCCGGATGGACCCGCCGCCAGCCCAGCGCGGCGAGCGCCGACTCGGCCACGACCACCACCGAGGGGGTCCCGTCGAGCTCGTCGGGCTCGGCGGGCGGCTCGGGCTGGGCCGGCCAGTTCGCCGCCACCAGCTCGTCCATGCGGGTCAGCAGCACCTCGACCACCTCGGCCGGCCCGATCGGCGGGCGGCGCAGCAGCGTGCCCACCTGGTCGGTGATGGCCCGGGCCTGCCGGTCCAGCCAGCCCGGCCACTCCTCGCCCGGCACGGCGGCGAACGTGGTCCACTGCCCGCTGTCCCGGCGCAGGACCTGCCGGGCCAGCTCGCGCTCCAGGTCGGGGGCGAGCGGCCCCAGCGGCAGCGAGTCCACCACCCGCAGCGCCACGTGGGCCGGCGACAGCGACGCGATCGCCCCGGCCAGGCTCGGGTGGCGGGCCATCAGCGCGGTCCGGGTGTCGTCGTCCAGCGCGGCCACCACGGCCCCGGCCCGCACCGCCTCCCGCCAGCCCGCGTGCAGGTCCTGGACCCCGGCGCTGGTGCGCTGCCAGACCTGCTCCTCGACGTCGAAGGCGAGGTCGGCGAACTCGAACGCGGCCAGGTCGGCCTTGACCACGGCCCGGGCCGCGGTGTGCATCCCGGACGCGGAGGTGGCCGCCTGGTCGGCCTTGCGCTCCAGCGCCGCGGCGAAGTCCCGGGTGGCCCGGGCGATCGTCTCGGCCCGCGGTGAGGGCAGCACCGCGAGCGGGTCCACCGCCTCCTCGTAGAGCGCGCGCAGCCGCACCACCAGGTGCGCCCGCCGGTGGTCGACGACGGCGAGCTCGTGCGCGACGAGGGCCCGCACCTCGTCCACCGTCAGGCACTGCAGCAGCGGCAGCCCCACCAGCAGCAGGCGCCGCCGGCGGCTGGCCCACGACCGGATCAGCCCGAACCCGGTCAGCAGCACGGCGTCGGGCCGCGCCACGCCGACCCGGGCGGCCACCTCGGCCACCAGCGCCAGCAGCTCGGCCTGGGTGGCGGCCGGCACGCCGGGGTACAGCGGCTCTGCGAGCTCGCGGCCCCCGTAGCGCATCAGCAGCCACCGCGCGCGCCAAATGCTGATATTGCCGGGCAATCCGCTTCTGGGTTCTTCCACGACGGCAACCGACACAGCGAGCCATCCTCACGACGGCGCCGGGAATGGTCAACGAGGGCGGCCCACGCGCCCGGGGTGAAACCCGAAAGTCACCCGGATCTGCGCCGATAAGGCATGCAGTGACCCGGGGGTGAGATGTACCAGACGTTCAGGCCGCTTCTGGACGCGCTGAAGGAACGCGGTGCCGACGCGCAGGCCGTCGACCGCGCGGCCGAGGAGGCCGAGCGCACCGGCCGGTCGATCCGTGCTGTGCTCATCAACGACCACGTCGTCACCGAGGAGCAGCTGACCGAGGCGTCGGCCGACGCGTACGGGATCGCCACGCTCGACCTGGTCGGGCACCCGATCGATCCGGCCGCCGTCACCAAGATCCCGATGGCCCTGGTGCTCAAGCACCGCGTGCTCGGCATCGCCCTCAACGACCGCGAGATCACCGTCGGCATCACCGACCCGGGTGACGTGCTGGCCCTGGATGACGTCCGGGCCGCGACCGGCCTCACGGTGCGCCCGGTGGTCGTCGCCCGCTCCGAGCTGCGCAAGATCATCGACCGGCTGAAGCGCGAGGAGAACGACCTCGGCGAGGTCGCGGAGAGCCTGCGGGCCGAGGCGACGCCGGCCGTGTCGAACCTCGCCTCGCTCAACGAGGACGCGCCGATCGTCCGGTACGTCAACTCCCTGCTCGAACAGGCGATCGTCAACCGGGCCTCGGACCTGCACCTGGAGCCCGGCGAGCACAACATGCGGGTCCGCTACCGGATCGACGGCGTGCTGCACGAGGTCGACACGGTGCCCAAGCACGTGCAGTCGGCCCTCATCTCCCGCCTGAAGATCATGTCCAACGTCGACATCACCGAGCGCCGGGTGCCGCAGAACGGCCGCATCACGGTGGAGATCAACCAGCGCGCGGTCGACCTGCGCACCGCGACCCTGCCGACGGTCTGGGGCGAGAAGATCGTGCTGCGGGTGCTCGACACCAGCGGCATGGACCTGAAGCTGTCCAAGCTCGGCTTCAGCGCGGCCAACTACGAGCGCTTCTCGACCTCGTTCAACAAGCCGCACGGGATGCTGCTGGTGACCGGGCCGACGGGCTCGGGCAAGTCCACGACGCTGTACGCGACGCTGGCCGAGATCAGCAAGCCGACCGTCAACATCATCACCGTCGAGGACCCGGTCGAGTACCGGCTGCCGGGCGTGAACCAGGTCCAGGTCGACAGCAAGGCCGGCCTGACCTTCGCCGCCGTGCTGCCGGCGATCCTGCGCTCCGACCCCGACGTGGTGCTCATCGGCGAGGTCCGCGACCGCACCACCGCCCAGCTCGCGGTCGAGGCCGCGCTCACCGGCCACCTGGTGCTCTCCACGCTGCACACCAACGACGCGCCGAGCGCGGTGACCCGGCTCGTGGAGATGGGCATCGAGCCGTTCCTGGTCGGCTCGTCGGTGGACTGCGTGCTGGCCCAGCGGCTCGCCCGGCGGCTGTGCGACTGGTGCAAGAGCGAGTACCCGCCCACCGAGGCCGAGCTCATCGGCGCCCGCTGGCCCTACGACGTGCTCGGCACCCCGGAGACCCTGTGGCGGCCGGTCGGGTGCCGGTCGTGCGCGAACACGGGGTACCGCGGCCGGATCGCGCTGCACGAGGTCATGCCGGTGTCGCCGGACATCGAGAAGCTCGCCATCGATCGGGCCTCGGCGCACGAGATCCAGGCCGTGGCCTACCGCGAGGGCCTGCTCGACCTGCGCGTGGACGGCCTCATGAAGGCGGCCGAGGGCCAGACCTCGATTCCCGAGGTCGTGCGCGTCGCGGTCTGATGATTCCTCAGTTCGCGCGCGCGGCGGCCGATCCGGGAAGGGAAGTCCCTTACCCGCAAGGAGCCCGCGTGACACAAACCATCCCCGGCGCCGCCACCTCCCGCGCCGCGACCAGCGACGAGCGCGCCTCCCTCGACGCGATGCTCGTCTCGCTGGTCCGGGTCGGCGGCTCCGACCTGCACCTGACGGTGGGGGCACCACCCACGGTCAGAATCAACGGCGGTCTGCGGTACCTCCCGGGCTACGACGATCTCACCCGCGACGACTGCGCGATGCTGGCCCGCGCGGCCGTCACCAACGACGCCCAGTGGCGGCAGTTCCTGGAGGTGCAGGAGCTCGACTTCGCGTACGCCATCGAGGGTGTCTCGCGCTTCCGCGTGAACCTCTACAACCAGCGCGGCTCGTTCGGCGCGGCGTTCCGGGCCATCCCGCACAACATCAAGCCGCTGGACCAGCTCGGCGTACCCGAGCAGGTGGCCCGCTTCGCGCACCTGCACCGCGGCCTCGTGCTGGTCACCGGCCCGACCGGCTCGGGCAAGACCACGACCCTCGCGGCGATCCTGGACCTGGCCAACCGGACCCGCTCCTCGCACATCGTGACCATCGAGGACCCGATCGAGTTCCTCCACGAGCACAAGCGCAGCCTGGTCAACCAGCGCGAGGTCGGGGCCGACACCCAGTCCTTCGCGCTGGCCCTCAAGCACGCGCTGCGCCAGGACCCCGACATCATCCTCGTCGGCGAGCTGCGCGACCTGGAGACGACCTCGACCGCGCTCACCGCGGCCGAGACGGGCCACCTGGTGCTGGCCACGCTGCACACGCAGAGCGCGGCCCAGACCGTCGACCGGGTCATCGACATCTTCCCGCCGCACCAGCAGCAGCAGATCCGCGCGCAGCTGTCCAACGCCCTGCAGGGGGTGGTGACCCAGGCGCTCGCGCCGCGGGCCGACGGGCAGGGCCGCACGATCGTCAGCGAGATCCTGTTCGCCACGCCCGCGATCCGCAACCTCATCCGCGAGGGCAAGAACCACCAGATCCCGTCGTTCATGCAGTCCAGCGGCAACGACGGCATGCTCTCGTTCGACCAGCACCTGGCCGAGCGGGTCCGCCAGCAGCTCATCACCTACGAGACGGCACTCGAGCTCAGCCACTCGGCCGAGGAGTTCCGCCGGCTCGCGGGCCGGCAGTAGCTCTCCGCCGGGGCACACCGAAGGGTGCAGGAGACATGGTCGCCACCAAGACGTACGAGTACCAGTCGATCGACCAGGCCGGCAAGCGCGCCAAGGGCAAGATCGAGGCCTCCAACGAGCTGGCCGCGGCCCAGGCGCTGCGCCAGCAGGGGCTGACCCCGCTCGCCATCACCAGCGCCGACACGCTCATGAAGCGCGATCTGCGGGTGCCGGGGCTGGGCGAGCGCACGACGCTCAAGGACCTGTCGGTGTTCGCGCGGCAGTTCGCCACGATGACCCAGTCGGGCATGTCGCTGCTGCGCTCGCTGGCCGTGCTGGAGGACCAGGCGCCCAAGCCGTCGCTGAAGAAGGCGCTGGGCGAGGTGCGGCTGGACATCGAGGGCGGCACGTCGCTGTCCGGGGCGCTGGGCAAGCACCCGAAGGTGTTCCCCACGCTCATGGTGGCGATGATCCGGGCCGGCGAGACCGGCGGTTTCCTCGACAGCGCCCTGGATCGCATCGCGACCAACTTCGAGAAGGACGCGGCGCTGCGGGGAAAGATCAAGAGCGCGCTCACGTACCCCGTGATCGTGCTCGTCTTCACCGCGGTGATGATCAGCGCCGTCCTGATCTTCATCGTGCCCATCTTCGAGAAGATGTTCAAGCAGCTCGGCGGGGAACTGCCGCTGCCCACCCGGATCATCGTCACCGCCAGCCACACGCTGTTCTGGCTGGGGCCGCTGCTCATCGTGGGCGGCATCGTGATCACCGTGGCGTTCCGCCAGATCATGGCCGGCAATCCGGCCGTGCGGCTGTGGTTCGACAAGGTGAAGCTCAAGCTGCCGGTCTTCGGGCCGCTGTTCACGAAGATCGCGCTGAGCCGCTTCTCGCGCAACCTGGGCACCCTGCTGGGCGTCGGCGTGCCCGTGCTGCAGGCCCTCGACGTCGTCGGGGCCACCACCGGCAACTCCGTCATCAGTACGGCCATGTCGGACCTGCAGCAGGCAGTCCGGGAGGGTCGCCCCATGTCGTCACAGCTGGGCCAACACAAGATCTTCCCGCCCATGGTGGTCCAGATGGTGGAGGTCGGCGAAGAGAGCGGCCAAATCAGTCAGATGCTCGAAAAGGTTGCCGATTTCTACGACCGAGAGGTCGACAGCGCGGCAGAGGCGCTGACCGCGTCGATCGAGCCGATCATGGTGCTCGTCATGGGTGGCGTGGTCGGCGGCATGATCGTCTGCCTGTACCTGCCGATGTTCTCGATCTACCAGAACATCCAGAGCAACTGAACGGCAACGGAATCCGTAGCGCCGCCGCACCAATCGATTCCGTTACTGAGTACACCGCACCACCCACCCGCATCACCGGCGCCAGGCAGCGGAGCCTCGCCGCCACCACCCGAACACCCCAGGCCACTGGAGCAGGAGGCTCTTCATGACCAAGACGCTGCGCAGGATGCAGGAGAAGCGTGCCGCCGGCGACGGCGGGTTCACGCTCGTCGAGTTGCTCGTCGTCGTCGTGATCATCGGCGTGCTCGTCGCGATCGCGGTGCCGATGTACCTCAACTACCGCAAGGGCGCCGCCAACAAGTCGGCCGAGTCCGACGTGCGTGCCGCCGTCAGCGCCGTGGAGCAGTTCTACACGGAGAACAACAACAAGTACCCGTTCTCCGGCTCCAGCACCGCCGACAAGCTCGTCTTCGGCCTCACGGAGAGCAGCGCGTCGGTCACCGGCGACGGCACTCAGACCGCGACGCTCTCGCCGGGCAACAGCATGCAGTACAAGAACAACGGGGCCTCGTACCGCATCTGCGGCATGAACTCCGACGGCAAGACCATCTACGTCTACGACTCCTCGGTCGGTGGCTCGGTCAAGAAGGCGGCGGCCCAGGCCGACCTCGCCGCCTGCATCGCCAGCGCCACCCCGTAACACCGTCCGCGACGACGGCCCGCACCCGGCTGGTTCTCCGGGTGCGGGCCTCATCCGACTCGAAAGGAGAGCCGGCATGGCGTTCGTCCTCGTCGTCGCCGGCGTGCTCGGCCTGGCGGTCGGCTCCTTCCTCAACGTCGTCATCCACCGGGTCCCCCGCGGCGAGTCGCTCGTCCGCCCGGCCTCGCACTGTCCACAGTGCACGGCCCCGATCCGGCCCTGGCACAACGTGCCCGTCCTCGGCTGGCTCGCCCTGCGCGGCCGGTGCGCCGACTGCGGCGCGCGGATCAGCGTCCGGTACCCCCTGGTCGAGCTCGGCACCGGCCTGCTCTTCGCCGCCGTCGCCGCCCGCTTCGCCGGCACCAGCCCGCTGATGCTCCCCGCGTGGCTCTACCTGGCCGCGATCGCCGTCGCCCTCGCGCTCATCGACCTCGACGTGCTGCGCCTGCCCAACGCGATCGTGCTGCCCTCGTACATCGTGGCCCCGCTGCTGCTCCTGCCCGCGGTCGTCGTCGAGCGCGACTGGCCGGCCGCCCTGCGCGGGCTGCTCGCCATGGCCGCCCTGTGGACCTTCTACTTCCTGCTCTCGGTGGTCTACCCCGGGGGCATGGGCTTCGGGGACGTCAAGCTGGCCGGCGTCCTCGGGCTGTACCTCGGCTTCCTCGGCTGGTCCACGCTCGCCGTCGGCACCCTCGCCGCGTTCATCCTAGGCGGGGTGGCCGGTCTGGCGCTCATGGCCCTCGGCCGCGCCGGGCGCAAGACCGCCCTGCCGTTCGGCCCGTCGATGCTGGCCGGTGCGCTGCTGGCGCTCTTCGCCGCCGCGCCGATCACCGACTGGTACACCAACCTCCTCGTCCCCGCCTGAGCCCGGCTTTTCCCGAAGGAGCACGATGGCTGCAGTCAACCTGATCGGGCTGGACATCGGCACGGTGTCCATCCGCGCGGCCGAGACCAGCAACAGCAAGGACGGCCCGGTCATCAGCAACTTCGGGCACATCCTGCTGCCGCCGGGGGCCGTGCAGAACGGCGCGGTCCAGGACGAGCCGGCCGTCACCGCGGCGCTGCGCCAGCTCTGGTCCACGTTCAAGTTCAAGAGCCGCAAGGTCGCCCTCGGCGTGACCCACCAGCAGGTCGTGGTCCGCGAGACGACGGTGGCCAACCTGCCGGCCAAGGAGATGCGCAAGGCGCTGCCGTTCCAGGTCCGCGACGCGCTGCCGCTGCCGCCCGAGCGCTCGCTCATCGACTTCTACCCGCTCGAGGAGGCCACCGGCGACACCGTGCGCGGCCTGCTCATCGCCGCGCCCAAGGACCCGGTGATGGCCGCGATCCGCGCCGTCGAGGCGGCCAAGCTGCACGTGGTCCACGTCGACCTGGGCTCCTTCGCACTGCTGCGCGCCGCGTCCCGCCTCGACGAGCAGGTCGAGGCGCTCGTCGACATCGGCGCCCACGCGACCAGCGTCGTCGTGCACCACGACGGCGAGCCGCTCATCGTGCGCACCATCCCCCGCGGCGGCAACGAGATCACCAAGACCGTGGCCGACCGGCTCGACCTGCCGCTGCAGGAGGCCGAGGAGCTCAAGTGCCGCGTCGGCCTGCGCCCGGACACCGACCCGGCGAGCGCGTCCGCCCTGCGCGAGTCCGTGCGCCCGCTCATCAACGAGATCGGCAGCTCCTTCGCGTACCTCACCGCCGGCGGCCGCCAGGCCCGCGTGAGCCGCCTCGCCCTCTCCGGCGGCGGGGCGATGCTGCCCGGCCTGCTGGAAGCCCTGCACGAGCAGCTCGGCGTCGAGGTGATCGCGGTCGACCCGGTGATGCGCGTCCGCGGGCTGCGCCGGGTCCGCCACGGCAGCCTCGAACAGGTCCGCGCTTCGGCCGCGATCGCCGTCGGGCTCACGCTGGGGGCGTCATGACCGACCACCGCACCTCCGTCGGCGCTTCGGCCGCGACCGCCGTCGGGCTCACCCCCTTCCGCGCCTCGGCCGCGGCCGCCGTCGGGCTCGTCCCTGGGGGCGTCATGACCGACGATCGCACGCCCGCCGCGACCGCCGTCGGGCTCGTCCCTGGGGGCGTCATGACCATCTCCGTCGGGCTCACGCTGGGGGCGTCATGACCGACGATCGCACGCCCGTCCGCGCCTTGGCCGCGACCGCCGTCGGGCTCGTCCCTGGGGTCGTCATGACCATCTCCGTCGGGCTCACGCTGGGGGCGTCATGACCGACGATCGCACGCCCGTCCGCGCCTCGGCCGCGGCCGCCGTCGGGCTCGTCCCTGGGGGCGTCATGACCATCTCCGTCGGGCTCACGCTGGGGGCGTCATGACCGACGATCGCACGCCCGTCCGCGCCTCGGCCGCGGCCGCCGTCGGGCTCGTCCCTGGGGGCGTCATGACCATCTCCGTCGGGCTCACGCTGGGGGCGTCATGACCGAGGACCGCACGCCCGTGTGGAAGCAGGAGTCCGGCTGGAAGGAGCCCGAGGGGCGGCTGACCGGCATCGTGCTGCCCTCCTTCGAGGACCCCGAGGCCGAGCCGCTGGACGAGTTCGAGCGCGACCGCCGGGCCCGCGCGGCCGAGGCCTTTCCCGCCGCTCCGCTCGGCCCGCCGGTCCCGGTCGTGCCGTCCGGTCCCCCGCCGGCCTGGCCGCCGGTGGAGCCCGCGGCCACCGAGCCGCCGGTCGCCGCCACCGAGCCGCCGACCGCGGAGCCGGCCCCGCCGCGGCGGGAGTTTCCGCGCTTCATCCGGGGCGAGTTCGTGCTGCCGGCCGAGGACGCGCCGCAGCCGGAGACCGCCACGCTCGCGCCGCCACCGCCATCGCCGTTCGAGGGCTTCGACCCGCTGACCGCGCCCGTCGACGTCCTGGAGGCGCGGCTGCACCCGGCGGCCGCGACCGCGACCGAGGGGCTGCACCCGGCGGCCGCCGTCGCGCCCGAGGGGCTGCGCAACGCGCTGCCCTCGTGGGCCATGCCGCCGTCGCCGCCCGCCCCTCCCCCGGCCTCGAACTGGGAGCGCATGCCGGCGGCCGACCTCCCCCGGGAGCCACGCGCGGTCGCGTCGGCCGCCGTCGAACCGCCACGACCCGGGTTCGCCGCAGGAGAGTCGCCGCGGCCCGGGTTCGCCGCGGTCGAACCGCCATCGCCTGGGTTCGCCGCCGTCGAGTCGCCGTCGCCTGGGTTCGCCTCAGTCGAGCCGGTCACGGCGCCGCCCGCGAGCGTCTCCGAGCCGACCTGGCAGCCGGTCCTCGAGGAGCCGACCGATCAGTTCCCGCGCGTCCAGGCCACCTCGCGCGACGTCCAAGCCCCACCGCGCGACGTCCACGCCTCCTCGCGCGACGTCCAGGCCCCACCGCGCGACTTCCAAGCCCCACCACGCGGCGTCGAGGCCCCACCGCGCGACTTCCAAGCCCCACCAAGCGGCGTCGAGGCCCCACCGCGCGACGTTCAGGCCTCCTCGCGCGGCGTCGAGGCCCCAGCACGCGACTTCCAAGCCCCACCGCGCGGCGGCGAGGCACCGGTGCGCGCCGGGCAGGCCGAACCGCGCGGCGGCGAGGCGCCGGCGCGTGGCGTTCAGGCCGAATCGCCCGCCGCGCAGGAGCGGGCGCCGTTCGCGCGGATGCCGGTCGTACAAGAGCAGCAGCCGGACGCGGTGGAAGAGCCCGCCGCCGTCGTGCCCGCGGTGCCGCCGCCGCCCGTGGCGGTTCCCGAGGCACAGGCGCCCCGCAAGGCAGGCCGCGAGGGCGCGCCGCATCCCGCGTTCCCGGACGCGACCGCGCGCACGTTCCGCATCCTGCCCATCGCCGCCGATCTCATGCCGCTCGAGATCACCGGGACGCGGCACGTGCGGCGGGTCCGGCGCGGGGTCATCACCGCGGCGGTGCTGGTCGTCGCGCTCGTCGCCGGCTGGTACGGGTACGCCGTCCACGAGCACTCCAAGGCCGAGGACGACCGGCAGGCGATCCTCGACACGAGCCAGGACCTGACCCGGCAGAAGCACAAGCAGTACGACGAGCTGACCCGCATCCAGTCGGAGTCCGGCCAGATCGACCAGCGGCTGCAGCAGGTGCTCGCGTACGACCTGTCGTGGTCGACGATGCTCGCCTCCCTGCGCGAGACCGCCGCCGCCAAGAACGTCAAGCTCTCCGGCATCACCGCCGCGCTGAGCCAGGAGGCGCTCACCGCCAAGGCCGAGGGCGAGATCATCGGCACCGTCACGCTCACCGGCAAGGCCCCCTCGAAGGACGCCGTCGCCGCGTACGTGGACGCGCTCGTCGGCGTGGCCGGCGTGGCCAATCCGTTCCCGACCGACGCGACCCAGGAGAACGACGGCGTGTCGTTCACCATCCGCGTCGACATCACCAAGGCCGCGCTCGGCGGCCGGTTCACCAGCGCCGCGCCGTCGGCCAGCCCCAGCGGGAGCAAGTGATGCGACACGATCGGCTGTGGCTGCTCGGCGGCGCCTTCTTCGCGCTCGTGGTGGTCGCGTTCGGCTTCCTGTTCTTCATCCGGCCCAAGCAGCAGGACACCGACACCATCACCGCCGAGGCGGCCGACGCCCAGCTGCAGGTGGACAAGCAGCGCCGCGAGCTGGCGACGCTGGCCAAGCAGCACGACAACATCGACGAGTTCAAGGCCACGCTGGCCAAGGACCAGGCCGCCCTGCCCGACGCCGACCGGGCCTCGGACTTCCTGCGCGAGCTGCAGGACGCGGGCGAGCTGACCGGGGTGACGGTGAGCGGCGTCTCCGTCGGCAGCGCCGTGGACCTCAAGGCGCTCGTCGGTTTCCAGGTGTACGCCCTGCCGGTCTCCCTCACCGTCGCCGGCCCGACGGCCAAGATGAACCCGTTCCTCGACCAGCTGCAGGTCTCCCAGCCGCGGGCGGTGCTCATCTCCAGCGTCAACTTCGCCCCGTCCACCTCGACCAGCGCGGACAAGTCGAACGTGACCATCAACCTCCAGGCGTTCTACGCCCCGGCGAGCTAGCGGGCCCAGACGATGCAGCGACCGCCGCGGGACGAGGGCTTCACGCTCGTCGAGACGCTCACCTCCATCGCCATCATGGGCGTGGTGATGACCGCGCTCACCACGTTCTTCGTGTCCACCACGAACACCATCAACAAGGAGCGCGGCCTGCAGATGGCCATCCGCCTGGCCAGCGACGGCGTCGAGCTGGTCAAGTCGCTGCCGAGCACGTCCCTGGCCCTGGGCCGCAGCATCACCGACGCCACGAAGCAGCTCACCGGCAACCCGGCCGGCCTCAACCTGACGTCGATGGCCCCGGTCTTCGACCCGAAGCTCAAGAACCTCACCGACGTCAGCAGCGCCACCCCGACGCTGAAGTTCTCCGAGGTGGTCCCGATCAACGACGCCGTGTTCACCCGGCGCTGGATCCTCGGCTCGTGCGCGATGAACCCGGCCGTCATCACGGGCGCGTCCTGCGTCCTGCCGTCGCTGCTGAGCATCGCCAACCCGCTGCCCTACTACCGGGTCATCGTCGCCATCACCTGGCAGAACTCGCGGGCCTGCGCCGGCGGCGAGTGCTCGTACGTCACCGACACCCTCGTCGCCGCCAACACCACCGACCCGGTCTTCAACCCGAGCGCGACCGCCCCGAAGCCGCTGCCCGACAACCCCGGCAACCAGACCGGCGAGGTCGGCGTCCCGATCAGCCCGGTGACCCTGACCGCGAGCAGCTCGTACCAGCCGATCACCTGGTCGGGCGACCAGCTCCCGCCCGGCATCACCATCAGCGATGCGGGCGTCATCAGCGGCACCCCGACGGCTGCCGGCACCTACGTGGTCACCGTGACCGTGAAGGACCAGATCAGCACCAACGACGCCTCGTTCAACTGGATCGTCGTACCGCAACCGACGCTCCCGGTCCCGGACCAGACCTGGGACGCGGGCGCGGCGGTGTCGTACCAGGTGCCGGTCGTCGGCGGCACGGGGCCCTACACCTGGTCGCTGTCGACCACGCTGCCGACCGGCCTGAAGTTCGACACCAAGACCGGCATCATCAGCGGCTCCTCCACGGTCAACGGCGCGGCCGCGGCGACCCCGGTGACCGTCAACGTCACCGACGCGTTCGGGCAGAAGGCGACGAAGACGTTCGTCTGGAACACGAAGGTCGCGGTGCAGTTCCCCAACGCGAGCTACCCGATCGAGCTGACCCAGGGCGTGGCGTACTCCGGCAACGTGTCCGGGTACGGCGGAACTCAGCCCTACAAGTGGTCGGCCACCAACATGCCGGACGGGCTCGTGCTGTCGTCCGCCGGCGCGGTGAGCGGGAAGGTGACCAACGGCACGCGGTACCTCGTGACGCTCACCGTCACCGACGCCAAGGGCGTGAGCAACTCGCTCCTCGTGCCGGTCAAGGTGACCGTGAACTCCGGGCTGCGGGTCACCACGCCGACCCTGGCCGCGCCGGACAAGTCCAGCCCGAAGGGCACCTCGCTCACCTTCAACCCGGCGGCCACGGGCGGCACCGGGGCACTGACCTGGGCCGCGACGGGCCTGCCGGCCGGGTTGGCGCTGAATGCGGGTACCGGCGCCATCACCGGCACGCCGAGCACGGCCGGAACCTCCATCGTGGTGCTCACGGTCACCGACAGCGCCACCCCGGCCAAGGGCACCTCCACCTTCGCCTTCACCTGGACGATCACATGAGCCTGCGCGAACGCACGAGCCTGCGCGAACGCACGAGCCTGCGCGAACGCATGAGCCTGCGCGAACGCATGAGCCTGCGCGAACGCATGAGCCTGCGCGAACGCATCCGGCGCTCGGCCCGGCCCGGCGACGACCGCGGCGTGACCCTGGCCGAGCTGGCCGTCACCACCGGGATCATGTCGGTGGTCATGGCCATCTTCACGACCGCGATCGTGCAGCTGTTCACGGCCGGGAACAAGAACGAGCTCGTCGCGACGACGCAGGCCCAGCTCAACAACGCGTTCCTGCGCCTGGACCGGGAGCTGCGCTACTCGGCCGGCTTCAGCACGCCGCGGACCGACGGCGACGGCAACCAGTTCGTCGAGTACGTCAACACCGGCACGGCCGGCGGGACGCCGGAGTGCGCCCAGCTGGAGCTGTTCAAGGCGAACGGGACCCTGCGCCGCCAGGTGTGGGCGCTGGACGGGTCGCCGACGAACACGTGGGCGGTGCTGGCCAACAGCGTCGACGCCGGGCAGAGCAAGCTCACGCTGCTCAAGCCGACCGAGAACACCGCGTTCCAGCAGCTGCGGGTGGTGCTCGTGGTGGTCACCAACCCGGGCCGCGGCCAGACGACTGCGAACTCCGACGTGACGTTCACGGCGCTGAACAGCAAGGCCAGCACCGACCCGAACACCATCTGCCCGAAGGCGAGGTCGTGATGCTCCGGACGCTCCTGCGGGCCGCGCGGCGCCGCGGCGACGACGGGTCGCTGCCGCTGGCGATGATGCTGACCCTGGTCGGCACCTCGCTGTCGACGCTCATGGTGCCGATTCTCATCAACCAGCTGCGCGACACCGCCGAGACGGAGAGCCGGGCCAAGTCGGTGCACGCCGCGCAGGCCGGCATCGAGGTCGCGATGGGCCGCATCCGGGCCGCGACCGTCGCGCTCACCAGCGTCACCGGCGACCCGTCGAAGCTCTGCCCGGCCGACTTCCGCGGCGACGTGGGCGGCGGGGTGCCCGGCAGCTACCGCGTCACGGTGCAGTTCCAGAACGACAAGCAGGAGGTGATGCCCTGCACCCTGACGTCGGCGCCGGCCTTCGCGGTCATCACCTCGACCGGTGCGCCGAACGCGGCGCAGCTCGACGACAAGGGGATCGCCCGCAAGCTCACCGCCACCTACGTGTTCCGGACCACCAACGCCAACATCGAGGGCGGGCTGCTGAAGTTCCTCGGCGGGCTGTACTGCCTCGACGCCGGTTCCGGTTCGCCGGCCGTGGGCACCAACGTCACCACCCAGCCGTGCAGCAGCGGCAGCGCGCGGCAGACGTTCGCGTACACGAAAAACCTGACCCTGCTGCTGGTCTCCTCGAAGACCGCGGCCAACCCGCAGGGCATGTGCCTGGACTCGGGGGTGAGCCCGGTGTCGGGCGTGCTCCTCACGTTCCAGGTGTGCGGGACGCCGGTGATCCCGTACAACCAGCGCTGGAACCTCGACGACAGCTCCCGCTTCCAGAGCACCAAGTCCGACGGCAGCAACCTCGGCGGCCTGTGCTTCCACGCCAAGTCGGCCAGCACGGCGGGCGCGTTCGTGGAGGTGACGACGTGCGGAACCGCCGACAACACGCGGGTCTTCGCGCCGGAGGCCTCGGTCGGCGCCGGGGCCGCCGGCCCGCCCGCCCAGCTGGTCAACTTCAAGCAGTTCGGCCGGTGCATCGACGTGACGAACTTCAACGTGACGCTCGGGTACATCATCGTGTGGCCGTGCAAGCAGGCGCCGAACCAGAGCAGCGTGGGCTGGAACCAGCGCTGGGTCATCCCCGACACCGGCACCGGGCTCGGCAGCATCAAGGGGCAGATCAAGACCAACGACACCTCGATCACCAAGGGGTACGTCTGCCTGACGACCGCCGACCCGGCCCCCGCCGAACCGCACCTCGTGACGGCGAAGGCGTGCCCGGCCCTGACCGACGACACGGCGCTGTGGACGGTGTCGTACCAGGAGACGACGTACGGGGCGAGCTACGTCATCAAGGACTACAAGGGCAACTGCCTCTCCCCGACGAACCTCGACGACCCCAAGCTGCCGGCGGCCGACATCTTCAAGGGCAGTACGACGGTCAGCAAGCTCACCGTGGCCGCGTGCGACGGCTCGAAGCTGCAGAAGTGGAACGCGCCCGCGAACATCGAGGACCCGACGCCCCTGAAGAACATCGGGGAAAACTAGGGGCTCCGTGGGGGCATCGTCCGGATGGCACGTCTCCCGGTCCGGACGAGGCTCTACAGGCATGAGCATCACGGTGGGGGCGCCGCGGGACGAGGTGTCGCTGGGGCGCCAGGCGGGGATCGGGCTCGGCGCGGCTGTGGCGTACCTGACCGTGCGCGGCGCCGTGAGCGCGACCGACGGGCGCGCGCAGTCCAACGCGGACGCGGTCGCCGGGCTCGAACGCACGCTGGGGCTGCGGGAGTTCGTCGCCGCGAACCAGTTCGTCGCGGGCGCGGCCGAGTGGCTGTACACGTGGGGGCACTGGCTCGCCGCGGCCGCGGTGCTCGTCTGGCTGGCCCGGCGGCATCCGGCGCTGTACTACAGGGCGCGCGACACCATGCTGCTCACCGCGGGCGTCGCGGTGTTCGCGTTCGTCGTCTTCCCGGTCGCGCCGCCGGACCAGGGCGGCGGGCTCGCCTCGCTGCCGTCGCTGGACGCCGGGTGGGACGTGGTGCTGGGCCTCGCCGTCGCGGCGGCGGCCCGGCCGGTGTGGCTGCGCGCGGCGGGCGGGGGGCTCGCCGCGCTGATGGCCTGGTCGGTGGTGCTGACCGGGCACCACTATCTGCTCGACGTGCTCGCGGGGGCGGCGCTGGCCGGGGCGGCCTGGCTGTTCGTGCTGGTCCGGCGGCGGCCGAAGGCGCTGCGGGGGTACGCCGGATGGGACGGACTGGACCTGCACAAAACCGACAACGCGGCGTAGCGGTCGCGACTACCCTGTGCGCATGGATCACCTCAGCACGGAGTACACGGGCTTTCCCGCCGATGTGATCCCGCTGCAGTACCAGGCGCTGCTGCTCACCGACGAGCGCCGCATGAAGGCCTTCGCCGACGCGATCGAACGGGCCGTACACCCGGGGATGCACGTGCTCGACCTCGGCGCCGGCACCGGCGTGCTGAGCTACTTCGCGGCGCGCGCGGGCGCGGTCGTCACCGCCATCGAGCGCGAGCCGCGGGTGTTCGCCACCGCCCGGTCGGCGCTGCGGGCCGCGGTCGGCGACGCGGTGCGCATCGTGCACGCCGACGCCCGCGACTACCTGCCGGATGAGCCGGTCGACCTGGTGATGTGCGAGATGCTGCACGTGGGGCTGCTGCGGGAGCGCCAGGTCGAGGTGATGGGCGCGTTCAAGCGGCGGTACCTGCACCACGTCGGCGGCCCGCTCCCCCAGTTCCTGCCCGAGGCGTGCGTGCAGGCGGTGCAGCCGGTCGAGCAGGACTTCACGTACATGGGGTACACCGTGCCCGCGCCGGTGTTCCAGCTGCCGGAGAGCCGCCAGCCGCGCACCGTCGAGGCCGCTCCCCCGCAGGTGTTCCAGCAGTTCTTCTACGCCGAGCCGCTGCCGGCCCGGTGCGCGGCCGACCTGACCTTCGTGGCCGAGCGGCCGGCGCTGGTCAACGCGGTCCGGCTGCTCACCAAGAACCTGCTGACGCTGACGTACGAGCCGTCGGGCAGCGTCGACTGGACGATGAACTACCTCGTCGTGCCGGTGAGCGAGCCCGTGGAGGTGCTCACCGGCGACGAGGTGCGGGTCCGGTTCGCCTACGCGCCCGGCGACGAGATCCCGGCGCTGACCGACGACCTGCGCGTCTCGGTGCCGGCCCACGCGCGCTGAGCGCCGGTCGCGATCAGGAACAGCGCCGCGGCGTAGGTCGACATCACCACGAGGTCCCGGCCGGGGAAGTCGAGCCCGGCCGCCCCGACCCCGATGAGCAGGTCGGACACGAGGAACAGCGCGCCGCCGAGGCCGATGCGCACGGAGACGCCGGTCGCCGCGCACGCCATACCTACCAGGGCGAGGCTGTACCCGAGGATGGGCCCCCGCAGCGCGCCCAGCTGACCCCAGAGCGCGGCGTTGACCCCGGCCCACAGCAGCGCGTAGACGACGATGGCGAGCGCCTTCGGCCGGTCGTGCCTCAGGAACGCGACGAGCAGGGCGATCTGGGTGCCGAGGAACGCGACCATCCCCGGGATCAGCTGACCGGGGATCAGCAGCACGACGTCGCCGATGGTCGCGAACACGAGCGCGACCGTGACGGGTCCGGGCCTCATGAGGTACCAGATGAGCAGCGGCGCCATCAAGGGCTTGGCGATCCACTGCAGGACGTGCACATTGGTCGCCACCCCGACCAGCTCGACGGCGACGGCGAGCCAGAAGAGCTTGAGCTTGATGCTCTGGTTCATGAGGCGGGCTGCCAGCCGGGGCGGCCGAACACGAACCGCAGCCGGTCGCGCAGGCGCGTCGCGGTGCGCACGTCGTGCCAGATGGCCGCATATTCGTGGGTCGCGACGCGCAGCGGGTTGTAGGTGCCGATGTTCTTCGTCAGCCCGTACTGCACCCGGGCGCGCTCCGGCTCGAACGAGCCGAACATCCGGTCCCAGATGATGAGGATGCCGCCGTAGTTGCGGTCCAGGTACTCCCGATTCGCGCCATGGTGCACCCGGTGGTGCGACGGCGTGTTGAAGAACCACTCGATCGGCGCCCACATCCGGTTGACCCGCTCGCTGTGCAGGAAGAACTGGTACGCAAGGCTGATCGACTGCTGCAGGAACACCATCCACGGCGGAATCCCGATCAGCGGCAGGAACAACCAGAACGGCGTCGCGGTCATCGGCGTCCAGCTCTGCCGCAGCGCCGTGCTGAGATTGAAGAACACCGACGAGTGGTGCACCACGTGCCCGGCCCAGAACACGCGGACCTCGTGGTGCAGGCGGTGGAACCAGTAGTACGCGAAATCGTCCGCGAAGAAGAGCACCGCCCACGTCCATGGACTGTGCGGATCCATCTTCAACGGCGTCAGCACATAGAGCCCGGCAAACGCGAGGGCCACCAGGATCTTCCACGGCACGCCGATGATCTGGCTGCCCAGCCCCATCGACAGACTCGTGGCGGTGTCACGGACCTCGTAGCCGCGCTCCTCGTCATCGGGCAGGAACCGGTACGAGACCGCCTCCATGATGATGAGCAGCAGAAACGCCGGCACGGCGTAGAGGACGGCGGGAATCATACGGCGGCTCCGGGGGTGTTGACGGGGGCGTTGAGCAGCGTCTTGGCCTGGGCTTCCGCGGCAGCGGCGTCGCCCGTGTCGATGTACGCCCCGAGCCGGCGGTGCCCGGGGATGTCGAGCAGCTCGGCGGTGCGGTGCGCGGCGGGCACCCGCCCGACGGCGAGCGCCCCACCGACGAGACTGTTGAACGCGAGCAGGTACGCGGTGTTGCCACTGCCGCGCAGAACGGCCCGCCACAGCGCGATGTTGGCGGCACCCATGCGCTCGAGGTCGGGGGCCTCGTGCGCGTACTGCTCGATCGCCTCGTAAACGGCGTCCTTCTCCGCCGCGGTGCCCCGTTGCGCACACAGCCGCGCGGCGTCGGCGCCGAGGCAGGCCCGCATTTCGAGGACGTCGCGGACCAGGTTCTCGACCGGGAGGCGGTCCTGGGCGCCGGCGGCCATGGCGAGGTCGAGGCCGGCGTGCTCGCGCCAGTCGAGGACCTTCGTCGCGCCGCCCTGCGCCACCCGGACCAGGCCGAGCTGCTGGAGCCTTCTGAGCGCTTCCCTGACCGCGTGGCGGTTGACCTCGAAGATGGCGGCGAGCTCGCGCTCGGAGGGGAGGCTGCCCTCGGGCGCATAGTCACCGGCCAGGATCGCGTCCCTGACCTGGGCGAAGACGTGGTCGGAGACTGAGCTGCGGCTGGCGGGCACGAACTCCATGCCGCGCAGTCTGCCACCCATCAACTGGTTGGACCAGTGCCCGCAGAGGCCAATTTGGCCGTCCGTCGGACCACGTGCGGTCTTGAGGGGGTGTGGGTGGAGCGGAGCTCCCCCACCTGCTCCTGGAGGCACAGCCTCAGTCGTTGGCGGTCAGCTCGTCGACGATCTTCTGGGCCGTGGTGGCGTGCTTGGCGTAGGCGCTGGCGAAGGCGCTTCGCTGGACGGCCTGGGCCGCGCCCGTGACGCTCATTTTTTCCCAGCCGCTGACCTTCTGCAGCTTCGTGTAGAACTTGGCCGAGGCGAAGGCCGGGTCCATGAGCTGCTCCGGGGTGCCCCAGATGCTCACGCGCTGCTGGAAGATGCCGACCGAGTCGTAGTTGGTGCCGGTGCCCTCGTGCGGGAGCTTCAGCGACGCGGGGACCTTGGGGTTGGCCAGGTTCTTGAGGTAGGTCTCCTGCAGGGCGGTCGCGATCGCCACGACCATGGCGCGCTCCGGCAGGTTCATCTGCTTGGCGACCTCGACCACGATGTAGGCGTTGTTCGTCTGCGCCTGGGTGAGGCCGGCGACCGGCTTCGGGACGAGGGACTGGCCCGGCAGCGCGGCCTGCGCGGCGCCGCGCGCGGCGTTGGCGCGGGCGTGCGTCTCGTAGAACTTGGCGGTGTCGAAGCTGGTGTCGTCCGCGACGGGAGTCGGCTGCTCCGGGAACACGGCCCAGGACACACCGACACTGATCAACGAGGCGACGAGGCTGACCACGGCCAACAGCATCATTCTGCTCACGTGCAGACGACGTGCGGCCGCGCGCCTGCGCCGGGGGGTGGCGCCACGCACCGCGACAGCTTACGAACGTGGCGCCCGTACCGAAAGGTGGGATCTCGACCCTTTAACAAAACCTAAGGAAGATTAAGAAGTCCCCGGCGTTTGAGCAGCGGCTCGATCAGCGGGTCACGGCCGCGGAACGCGCGGTACACGTGCATCGAGTCGGCGCTGCCGCCCCTGGCCAGGAGGCCGTCGCGGAACGCGTCGCCGCTCTCGCGGTTCAGGCCGCCACGCTCCGTGAGCCAGTCGACGGTGTCGGCGTCGAGGACCTCGCTCCAGATGTACGAGTAGTAGCCCGCGCTGTACGCCGCCCCGCTGAAGATGTGGGCGAAGTAGGGCGTGCGGTACCGCGGCGGCACGAAGGGCGTGGCGACACCGGCGCGCTCCAGGGCCTCGGCCTCGAACGCCATGACGTCGGTGACCGCCTCGGCCCCCTCGGCGGTCAGGGTGTGCCAGGCGAGGTCGAGCAGGGTGGCGGCGAGGTACTCCGTGGTCGCGAACCCCTTGTTGAACTGCTCCGCGGCCTGGAGCCGGTCGACCACCTCCTGCGGCAGGCGGTCGCCGGTCACGTGGTGGCGGGCATAGTGCTCCAGCACCTCCGGCCAGAGCATCCACACCTCGTTGACCTGCGACGGGTACTCCACGAAGTCCCGCGGCACCCGCGTGCCCGCGAACTTCGGGTACTGCACCGCCGAGAACAGCGTGTGCAACGCGTGCCCGAACTCGTGGAAGAGGGTGCGCACCTCGTCCAGCGTGAGCAGCGTCGGCTCGCCGTCCGGGGCCCGGTTGACGTTCAGGTTGTTGCACACGACGGGCGAGGTGCCGAACAGGCGCGACTGGGCCACCAGCGCGTTCGCCCACGCCCCGCCGCGCTTGGAGGCGCGGGTGAAGAAGTCGCCGATGAACAGGCCGAGCGGCGCCCCATCGTGGTCGAACACCTCGAAGACGCGCGCGTCCGGGTGGTACGCGTGCAGGTCGGGCCGCTCCTTGAAGCTCAGCCCGTAGAGCTGACCGGCGGCGAAGAAGACGCCGTCGCGCAGGACCCGCTCGAGCTCGAAGTACGGCCGCAGCTCGCTCTCGTCGATGGCGTAGCGCTCGCGGCGCAGGCGCTCCGTGTAGTACGACCAGTCCCACGGCTGCAGCGTGAACTCGTCGCCGATGACCGCCTGCAGGTCGTCGGCCTCGGCGGACGCGTTGGCCATGGCCGGCGGGACGAGCTTGGCCAGCATCTCCTGCACGGCCGCGACCGAGCGCGCGGTGTTGTCCGAGATGTTGTACGCGGCGTGGTGCTCGTAGCCCAGCAGCCGCGCCCGCTCGGCCCGCAGCCGCACGATGCGCAGCACCAGGCCGGTCGTGTCGTTGTCGCCGCCCGCGCCCCGGCCGATCGAGGCGTTGTGCAGCCGCTCCCGCAGCGCCCGGTCGTGCAGCGCGGCCAGCTGGGGCTGCGCGGTCGGGAGGATCAGATTCAGCGCGTACTGCCCGTCGAGCCCCCGGTCCTTGCCCGCGACCGCCGCGGCGGCGACGGCGTCGGCGGACAGCCCGTCGAGGGCCGCCTCGTCCTCGACGATCACGGCGCGGGCCTTCATCTCGTCGCGCACCAGGTTGCCGTAGTCGGTGGCGAGCCCGGCCAGCTCGGCGTTGATCGCGCGCAGCCGCTCGTGCTGCGCCTCGGACAGCTCGGCGCCCGCGCGCACGAAGTCGGTGTGGTAGCGCTCCAGCAGCCAGGCGGGCTCGGGCTCCAGGCCGAGCTCGTCGCGCCGTTCGTAGAGGTCCTTGACCCGCGCGTACAGCCCGGCGTCGAGCATGATCGCGTCACTGTGCGCCGACAGCCGCGGTACGACATCCGCTTCTATGGCTTGAAGCTCTTCCGAACTGTGCGCGCTGGTCAGCGTGAAGAACGCGGCGGACACGCGCTGGAGCACGCGTCCCGAGCGCTCCAGCGCGACCAGGGTGTTGTCGAGGGTCGGCGCCGCCGGGTCGGCCACGATCGCGGCGACCTCGGCACGCTGCTCCTGCATGCCTCGCTCGAAGGCCGGCAGATAGTGCTCGAGCTCGATCCGATCGAAGGGCGGCAGCTGGTACGGCAGGTCGCTCGCCGCGAAGAACGGGTTGTCCGTAGTCACGTACCGACTGTATCGACCTCTGCTCCCCGGAAGGGCCCCGTGTAGCTGGCGCGCAGGCGGAGGCGGGTGGGGCTGGTGTACTCCTCGATCGCGTGGGCCAGCCAGCCCGCCGTCCGCGCGATGCCGAAGATCGCCTCGCCGGCCCCGCGGGGCATGCCGGCCAGGTGGGTGAGCAGGCCGAGGGCGAAGTCGACGTTCATCGGCGGCAGCGAGTGGTGCGCGGCCTCCCGCAGCAGCGCGTCGGCCACCGCCAGCCGGGGATTGCCGGGCATCGTGCGGCGCAACCGGTCCAGGAGCGCCTCGCCGCGCGCGTCGCCGCCCTTGTACACCGCGTGCCCGAACCCGGAGATCCGCTCGCCCCGCCGCAGCCGCTCCCCGATCGCGTGCGCGGCGCGGTGCGGCTCGTCGATCTCGGCCAGCAGCGCCTCCACGCCGAGCGAGGCGCCGCCGTGCAGGGCCCCGCTGACCACCCCGAGGCCGGCGGTGACCACGGCGTAGGGGTCGGCCCGCACGGACGCGGCGACCCGGGCGGCGAGGGTGGACGAGGCCAGCTCGTGGTCGGCCAGCAGCACCATGGCGAAGCGGAGCACGTCCTCCAGCCGGTCGTCGGCGCCGTCACCGGCGAGCTTTCTCCACAGCCGCACGTGCAGCTCCGGTACGAGCGGGCGGCGGGGTTTGCGGGCGCCGGGATCCGGGAGCGCGTCGACCATGCCGCCGAGGATCGCGGTGCCGGTCCGCTGGACGGCGGCCGGCTCGAAGTTCAGGCGCACCGGGTCGGCCGCGGCCATGGCGGCCACGATGACGTGCAGGCGCTCCAGGGGCAGCACTCCCGCGGGCAGGCCGCGCTGCGCGTCCCGGGCGGCGGCCAGGCCTTCCGGGCGCGCCGCGAACGGCGCGCGCTCGCCCGGCTCCGCCTCGCCGGTCCACAGCCAGGCGGCGACGTCCTCCAGGCGCCAGGTGGCGGCGAGCTCGATGGCGTCGCGGCCGCGGTAGTAGTGCCGGTCCTCGCCCAGCATGGTGATCGCCGACTCGATGACCAGGTCGGTGGTGCCGGCGCGGCGGCGCGGCCTTCCCCGGCGGGCGAGGGCCTCGATCTCGGCGGCGTCGAACACGCTGCGGCCGTCGGTCTTGCGGCGGGTCAGGACGCCGCGGCTGACGTACGCGTACAGCGTCGCCTGCTTGACTCCCAGCCGCTCGCACGCCTGCTCGACGCCGATCCACTCGCTCATTGCCCACCCAACACCGTATGTTGATTTTCGTCAACGTTGACACAAATCACGCACGAGAGTCAACCTTGACTCATGTCAACCTCAGTCAAGCCCCGAATCCACTTCCTGGACGTCACCAACCGCGACGGGGTGCAGACGGCCCGGACCGGGCTGTCGAAGTTCGGCAAGACGATGGTGAACTTCTACCTGGGCCGGCTCGGGGTGGCCCAGTCGGAGATCGGGTTCCCGTTCCTGTTCCACGAGGTGCCGTACGTGCGCGCGCAGACGGCCCTGGAGCGCGCGGGCGCGTTCGGCTCGCTGCGGCTGTCCGGCTGGTGCCGCGCGGTCGCGGCCGACGTCGAGCGCTCGGCCGGCCTCGGGCTGCGGCACTACAACCTGTCGATCTCGACGTCGGACCAGATGCTGCAGAACAAGTTCCGCGGGAGACTCGACCGCGGCGCGCTGATCCGGGAGATGACCGCGGCGGTGCGCGCGGCCAAGGACGCCGGCGCGGAGACGGTCGGGGTCAACGCCGAGGACGGCTCCCGCACCGACGAGGGGTTCCTGACCGAGTTCGCGCTCGCGGCCAGGGAGGCCGGCGCGGACCGGCTGCGCTACTGCGACACGATCGGCGGCGACACGCCCGGGCGCATCGGCGAGCGGTTCGCCAAGCTGGCCGGCGCCACCGGCATGCCGATCGAGACGCACTGCCACAACGACCTGGGCATGGCCGTGGCCAACTCGCTCGCGGGGGCGTTCGGCGACCTCGCCGCCGGGCAGGACGCCTGGATCAACACGTGCGTCAACGGCATCGGCGAGCGCTCCGGCAACGCCGACCTGATCTCCTGCATCCTGGCCCTGCGCCACGGCTTCGGGGTGCCGGAGGGCGCGGAGATCGGCGACGAGCTCGACCTGACGTGGGGGCGGCGGTTCGCGGCCTGGGCGTCGTACGCGTTCGGCCAGCCGCTGCCCAACAACCAGCCCGGCGTCGGGCCGAACGCGTTCGCGCACGAGTCCGGCATCCACGCCGACGGGGCGCTGAAGGACCACCGCAACTACGAGCTGTACGACGAGGAGCTGCTCGGGCCGTACCCGTCCGAACGGCACGCGCGGGCGGGCCGCATCGTGCTGACCGGCGAGTACGGCGGGATGGCGGGCTTCCGGCACGTCATGGACGACCTCGGCGTCGAGGTCACGGACGAGACGCGCACGTTCGAACTGGTGCAACTGGTCAATGCGAGCACGGGGCGGCCGCTGACCGACGACGAGCTGCGGCTGATCGCGGCCCACCCGCAGGAGCTTTCCCTGTTGTACCCCGGGCTGCTGTGACTACAGCATCGCGTGCCGGACGATCCAGCCGAGGCGCAGCGTCTCCTCGTAGGAGAACTCCAGCTCCATGATCTCGGTGAAGCGGCGGTCGACCTGCAGCGGCGTGAACCGGTGCACCGCACACTCCATCCACACCGGGATGCGGGAGGCGGGGTTGGCCAGGACGGCGAGCTTGCCGCAGCGGCGGGCGTTTCCCATGCCGGACAAGCTATCCAGGGCCCGTGCCGGCACCCACCCGGACACCTGGGGCCGGGGCATACACCAGATGGTGTACGCCCCGGTGTCACCGCCGAGACGACGACCGCGGGACCGCGCGTCCCTAGCGTCGGTGGCATGACGAAAACCATGCAAGGCGTACTGCAAGGAGTGCTGATCGGGCTGGCGACCGCGCTGCTCGGCGTCCTGCTGACCCAGGTGCACACCGATGGGCTCCTGGTGATCGGCCGTGCGACGGTGGTCACATGCAACCGCTGACCCGCACCGCCACGGCCGCGTTCGGCGCCGTCACCGTCCTGGGCGTGCTCAGCATGGCCGCGGCCGGCGGCGCCGGGCTCGCCGACCCGGGGCCGATCAGCCTGGCCTGGGCGCTGTTCGGGCTGCTGTGGCTGCAGCGGCGCTTCCCGCTCACCGGGCTCGGCGTGGGCGTCGCGACCATCCTGGCGCTGCGCGTCTCGCACCTGACCGACACCGGCTGGCTGTGGCCGGCGACCTTCCTCTACGTGCAGGCCGCCCTGGTCCGCGGCGCGCCGGTCATCGTGTCCATCGCGTCCGTGCACGCGCTCACCGCGTTCAACCTCGACTGGACCACGCTCAGCCACTCCGCGCGCACGGCGGTGGCGAGCGTCGGCACGGACGCGCTGTGGTTGTGCGCGGCGATCGCGGTCACGCTGTCGTACCGCAACTGGCGCCGCTTCCAGGCCGAGTCCCTGCAGCGCCTGCGCACCGAACTGGACGAGCAGCGCACGGCCGAACGGCTGCGACTCGCGCAGGAGGTGCACGACGCCGTTGCGCACACGCTCACCGTGGTCGGTGTCCATGTGAACGTGGCCGCGGACGCGCTGGACAGCGACCCGGACGAGGCGCGGGCGGCGCTGCGGCTGGCCCAGGACATCCGCCGGCGGGCCATGACCGACCTGTCCGCGCTGGTGGGCGTGTTGCGCACGGGCGACGGGATCGCGCCGCCGGTCGCTCCCCCGGCGCTGGAGGACCTGGTCGCGGGCGTCCGCGCGGCGGGGCTGGACGCCACGCTGCAGGTCGACGGGGATCCCGATTCGGTGCCTTTGCCGGTACGGCTTGTCGCTGCCGCCATCGTCCGCGAGGCCCTCACCAACGTGGTCAAACACGCCGGGGCGGGACACGTCGCGGTGGAGGTCCACTATGGACCGTCCACTTCGGTGCGCGTTTCGGACGACGGACGCGGTTCGACGCGCGGGCGCGCGGGCGACGGCGGGCCGGATGGCGCGGCCGAGCGTGGCTTTGGCGCTTCGTCCGGCTCCGGCTCCGGCTCCGGCTCCGGACAGCGTGGGCACGGGCTCACGGGGCTGGCCGAGCGGGTCGCGGCGCTCGGGGGGACGTTCAGCGCGGGGGCGGGCGAGGGGGGCTTCGCGGTACACGCGAAGATTCCGGCATGACCGTGCGCGTGCTGCTCGCCGATGACCAGGCCCTGGTCCGCGCCGGGTTCGGCAGTCTGCTGCGGCGCACGCGCGACATCGCCGTCGTGGCCGAGGCCGGCACCGGCGACGAGGCGGTGCGCGCCGCGCGGGAGCACCGCCCCGATGTCGTCTTGATGGACATCCGCATGCCGGGCCTGGACGGGATCGCCGCGACCGCGCGCATCTGCGGCGATCCCGCGCTCGCGGGGACGCGGGTCATCGTGCTCACCACGTTCGAGACGGACGAGTACGTGTTCGCCGCCCTGCGCGCGGGCGCCAGCGGCTTCCTGACCAAGGAGGTCGAGCCGGACGAGCTGCGCCGGGCGGTGCGCGTGGTGGCGGCCGGCGAGGCGCTGCTGTCGCCCAGCGTGACGGCGCGCGTGGTGACCGAGTTCGCGCGGCGGCCCCCGGGCGGCGGCGGGCGGAGCCTGGACTTCCTGACCGCGCGCGAGGTCGAGGTGGTCCGCCTCGTCGCCGGTGGACTGTCCAATGAGGAGATCGCGCGCACGCTGTACATCAGCCCGCTGACCGCGAAGACGCACGTCACCCGCGCGATCGCCAAGGCCGGCGTGCGCGACCGCGCGCAGCTGGTGATCTTGGCGTACGAGTCCGGACTGGTTCGCCCGAACGACGCATGATAGTAACGTTCGGCTGATGCGTCACCGCCGTTCGGACGACTCACCGGATCGCGATCGCAACTCACCGTATCGAGCGACGCTGTCGGCCAATCCGTGACTTTCCGGAAACGCACAGTTCACTGGTTCAGCCTGACAGGACGCCGGACGCGGGTGATGATTTGCCGGTGACGAGCCAACTCCGCGTGATGTCGATCTATGAGGGCTTCTTCTCCGGGGGTGCCCGGGCCCTGCACACCACGGTCGTGGCCGGCCTGCACACCGCGGGGAGCCATCACCATTCGGTGCTGAGCATCTATGGCGCCATGCGCCGCGAGACCATCCTCCAGCGCATGGAGGACGACGCCAGCTATCGCTCACTGAGCGCAATCGGCGTCGACGTGCGCTCGCTCGGCCGGCGCATCGGGGGCGACACCGCGGCCCGCAAGACGTTCAGCCAGTCCGAGATCGCGACCGCGTTCGCGCACGCCGAACGGGCGGACATCATCCTGTCGCTCAAGGAGCAGCCGCTGCGGCTGGTCAACCTGCCCGGCTTCCCGCGCCGCCCGGTCGTCGTCTGCCTGCACCGCTCCGACCCGGAGAACCAGGGCGCCGCGCTCGCCGACTTCAAGACCGCGGTCGCCGACGGCCGCATCGCCGCCGCGATCTGCTGCGCGGAGTCGACCCGCGCGGCGTACGAGCGGGCAGGTATTCCCTCGCGCCTGCTCAAGGTCATTCCGAACGGCGTGGACCTGTCCCGCTTCCAGCCCGTGCCCGCGCGCCGGCGGGCCGCGCTGCGCCGCTCGCTCGGCGTGCCGGCGAAGGCCGAGGTCGTGACGCTCGCCGCCCGCTACGACCCGATGAAGAACGTGCCGCTGTTCCTGGCCTCGGCCCGCCGGTACCTCGAGCGCGAGCCCAACGGCCACGTCCTCATGTGCGGCGCGGGCATGACCACGGCCAACGTGGAGCTGTGCGGCCTGCTCAACGACCTGTTCGCCGACGAGCCGCGGTTCCTGTCCCGGCTGCACCTGCTGGGCATCCGCCGCGACATGGAGGCCGTGTACGCGGCCAGCGACGTCGTCGCCCTCACCTCCACCAGCGGCGAGGCGGCCCCGCTGTGCCTCATCGAGGGCGCGATGTGCGGCGCCGTGCCGGTCTCGACCGACATCGGCGACACCGCGCTCATCGTGGCCGGCCACGGCCTGATCACCGCCCCGGACCCGGACGCGATCGCGGCGGGCTGGTCCGAGGCGGTCGACCGGCGCGCCGAGTTCACGCCGCGCCTGCTGGGGAGCCGTGAGCGGTTCAGCCATACGCGGATGATCGCCTCGTACGCGTCCGTGATCGACGCTGCCCGCCAGGACCTCGGCCTGCGGGTGGGCTGACTTCCGGCCGCTTCTTCGCGCACGTTCGTAGCGCGCACGTTCGTAGCGCGCACGTTCGTAGCGCGCACGTTCGTAGCGCGCACGTTCGTAGCGCGCACGTTCGCGGCGCGCACGTTCGCGGCGCGCACGTTCGCGGCGCGCACGTTCTGTTGTGCGCGTTTGTGTGCACGGTTTTGGCGCACGTTTTGGTGTGCGCGTTTGTGCGCGCGTTTTGGTGTGCGCGTTTCACCACACGGCGCGCAGGTCCCGGCGTAGCGCCGGCCAGGTCGTGGCCAGCAGCGCGAGGTACGCCGGGACCAGCACCCCGGTCGCGACGAGCGCCCACCAACCGTGTCCGAGCGGCCCGGCCGTCACCGCGGCGGCCAGGCCCGAAGCGGCCAGTGCGACAAGCGCGCGCAGTCCGTGTCCGACCAGTGCGCCCACGCGCAGTCCGGTCGCCCGCCGCAGCCAGAGCAGCGCGATCGGCCACGACAGCGCCGCCCCGGCCGCGAACCCGGCCGCGACCCCGAGCGGCCCGCCCAGCGCGCCCACCGCCATGCACACGATCAGGAGCGGCCGCGTGACCAGGCACGACCGCAGGTTCGCGCGCGCATTGCCGGTGGCGAGAAACAGCCAGTCGCACACGTACGCCACGGTCTGCAACACCCCACCGACGGCCAGCCACCGAAACAGCGGTGCACTCGGCGCCCACTGCGCACCGAGCACGGTCGTGAACAGCGCGGGCGCCGCGACCGCGCCGGCCGTGAACAGCGTCCCCGCCGCGAACACGAGCGCCGCCTGCCCGCGCAGCGCGAACGCGAGCAGTGCGTCCCCCCGCAACCGGCTGAGCACGGGCAGCGCGACCCGCGCCAGCGGCTGGTTGAGCTGGTTCAAGGGCAAGAGCAGGATTTGGTACGCCCTGTCGTACGCCCCCAGCGCCGCCGCCCCGAACAACCGCCCGACGACCACGGAGTCCGCGTTGCGCGAGGCGCTCCCGAGCAGCGAACTGAGCATGACGGGCACCCCGAACCGCAACAGCGGCAACGCCTCGGCCACCCCCGCGCGCGACAGCCGCGGCCAGAACCCGACCGACCGCGCCAGCGCGAGCGCGACGGCGAGCGCGAAGAACAGCTGTTGCGCAACGAGCGCCCAGACACCCGCCCCCCGCCAGGCCAGCACCGCGGAGAGCACGAGCGACCCCGCGACCGCGCCCAGCTCGGCCCGCGCCAGCAGCCCGAACCGCAGCGCCCGGGTCGCTTCCACGCGCAACTGCACCGTGCACCCGCCGATCACCACCACGAGCGCGAGCACGCGCAGCACCGCCGCGAGGTGCTCCTTGCCGAACACGTCCGCAACGCTCGGCGCGGCGACGAAGATGCCCGCGTACAGCAGCCCTCCGAGCGCGGCGTTGCACCAGAACAGCGCGTCCCGCTGCCGCCGGCTCAGGGCCGGCGCCTGCACGGCGGCGTAGAACAGGCCGAGGTCGCGCACCACCTCGCCGGTCCCGACGACCACCCCGGCCATGGCGAGCAGCCCATACTCGGCGGGCGCGACCAGCCGGGCGAGCAGCACGACGCCGCCGGCCTGCAGGACCGCTCGGGCGAGCTGCCCACCGACGGTGGCAAGCGCACCACGCGCGGCCGCGCGCCCGAGCCCCGCCGCCTCCTCCTCCGCAGCGAAGCCTTCCCCAGCGACGACGACTTCCCCCGCGACGACAGCTTTCCCGGCGACGACGGCTTTTCCGGCGACGACGGTCCGCGGCTCGGCGGTCACCGGCCCGCGCCCGCGCGACCGAGCGCGCAACCGCTCACGCCTCCACCCGCGCGACCGAGCGCGCAACCGCCCACGCCTCCACCCGCGCAACCGCTCACGCCTCCACCCGCGCGACCGAGCGCGCAACCGCCCACGCCTCCGCACATGCCTCCGCCCGCGCGACCAACCAGGCCTCCGCCCACGCGACCGCCCACGCGACCGCCCACACGACCGCCCACGCGACCGCCCACGCGACTGAGCGCGCGACCGAGCGCGCCTCCGCCCGCGCGGCTGTGCGTTGCGGCGTCTTGTGGGTCAGCGGTCACGGAGGCGTGCTTCCAGGAACGCGGCGAACACGGGCGTGAGGGCCTCGATCGAGAAGCGCGCCCGCGCGCGGGCATTCGCGCGAGCTCCGAGGTCGGCGCGAAGTGCCGGGTCAAGGCAGCGGCGCAGCGCGGCGGTCAGCGCGACCGCGCGCCCGGGCGGGACGAGCAGCCCGGTGTCCCCGAGCGCCCACCGGTTCGGCCCGACGTCGGTGGCGACGACCGCGACGCCGGCCATCATCGCGTCGACGAGCTTGGCCGGGAGCTGCGCGAGCCCCCACCCCTCGGGCCGGGTCGGAAGGGCGACCACATCGGCCGCCCGGACCAGGCGCTCGCCCTCGGCCAGCGACGTCGCCCCCGTCCAGCGCTCCCACGGTCGCGCGTCGTCGGGCGCCTCGGCCGTGACGGTGAGCGTGACGCCGTCGCCCTGCAGCTCCGCGACCGCGCGCCGCAGCTCCTCGAGTCCCTTGTGCGGCCGCGGCGTGCCGGCGAACACCACCGACATCCCCTCCCGCGCCCGGCCGTCGGACCGCCCGGCGGGTCCTTCGGCCACGAACGCATGCCGTACGTGCGGAATCAGCGCGCCCCCGTAGCGCGCGCCGAGCAGTGGATTGCTCACCGTGCACGGCAACCGCCGCGCGAGTGCGCGCAAAGCGTGCAGCCGGACCCAGTACCCGGGCGTCCGCGCGGCCAGCGACAGCCGGTCGCGGCGGGGTTTGCCGAAATGCCGTACCTCCAGGTCGGGGTCGTCGATGTCCACCCACAGCGGCCGCCGTCCCCTTGCCCGTACGGCCAGCCCGAGCGACTCCGCGAGCGGTTTGACCGCCACGAGCGCGGCCGCCCCGCGGGCCCGCACGGCCAGCCCGGCCGCGGTCGTCCTCGTGCACGCCGCGGCGAACTCGGTCCCGGCCAGCGGCGCCCAGATCGACTCGCCCCGCACCGCGGCCACGCCGGCGGTCCATCCGGCGGCGCGGGCGAGCGACCAGAGGCAGTACGCCCGCGCCAGGGAGTTGTTCGCCAGGTCCGGCGCGACGATGAGCAGGTGCCGGTCCGGGTCAGTCATAGAACGGCGCCGTGCGGTGCAGGGCCAGTTCGGCGAGCTGGCGCGGGGACGCGTTGAGCCAGCCCAGCAGCGCGAACGCGGCTCGCCGGGCCGGCCGCTGCCCGGGGAACTTCAGCGCCACGTAGCGCTCGCGGGCCAGGAAGCGGCGCTGGGCGAGGGTGAGGCGATCGCGGTACTTGTCGCGGTACAACGCCAATCCGCTCGCCCGGTGCGGCCCGCGCGACGAGAGGTGGCCGTGCCCGCGGCTGTGCTGGATGACGAGCCGCTCGGGCACGACCACGTGGTGCAGCCCCGCGTCCAAGGCGCGCACCAGGAGGTCGAGGTCGTTGTTCACAATGAGCAGCGGATCGAACCCGCGCAATGCTCGAAACGCCGCCGTGCGCACGACGAAGTTGCTGCCCGTCAGGCCCGGGTTGTGGTGCAGGCAGTCCGCGGCGCGCAGGCGGCGCGGAAGCGTGCAGCCGGGCCGCCGCTGCTCACCGCGCTGGTACCACGTCCACGCGGCGGCCAGGTCGCCCCCGGCCGCGAGGAGGCGCTCCAGGAACGTCGGCGCCCACTCGTCATCGTCGTCGAGAAAGGCCAGGTGCGACGTGTCGGCGTGCAGCGCGCCCCGGTTGCGGGAGGCGCCGGCGGTGTGCGAGGCGACGCGGACGTACCGCACCCCGAGCCGCCCCGCCGCCTCCTCCGCGCTGCCGGTGTCGTCGACGACGACGATCGCGACCGGCGGCACGGTCTGCCGGCGCACGGACGCGACCGCGCGCTCGAGGTCGCCCGGCCGATCGTGGGTGGGAACGACGACGGTGACATCAGGCATGCGACAGCCCCCGCCAGCGTCCCCCGAGCCGCCGCTCCCGCCGCCGCTTGAGAAATCGCGCCGCCCGATAGATCCGCGCGTACCAGCCGGGAGCGACAAGAATCAGCAGGACACCGGCGGCGACGATCCAGAGCCCGTGGCGTACCGATGCGAAAACGTCCTTGAAACGCAGGTCGCGGCGCACGATCTGGACGACCGCGACGCCCGCCTCCGCCCGCGCCCGAGCGGCCGCGTCGACCACGGACATGGCCCCCGCACGCAGCCGAAAGTGCAACAGCCCGGCCGCGGACGCGCATCCGGACTCGGCCGAAAGCGCACTGCACGCATCGAGCACCCCGGTGTACAGATCGAGCACCCGGGGCGTGAAAGTGCCGGTGATGGATGCCCGCCGCTGCAGGTAGAAGTAGGCCGGCCCGGCGACGAACGCGACCGCGCGCGCCTTGCGCAGCAAACGCGCACAGACGGCCACGTCCTCGTACAGCCGTCCAGGCGGAAACTCAATGTCGTCGAACAGCGACCGGCGGATGAGCTTGTTCATCATGAACGCCCGAATGCGCTGGAACAGAAACTCCTCGACCGCCGCCGGCCCGTCCCACACGACGCTCGCGGTCCGCCGCATCATCGGCCGATCGGCCGCGCCGTCCTCATGCACCGGCACCATGTCGGCCACCACGATGTCCACATCGTCCGTGGCCGCGCCGACAAACCCCTCGAGCAGATCGGGACTGACCCAGTCATCGCTGTCGACAAACCAGACAAAGTCCCCACCGGCCGCCGCAAGCCCGGTATTGCGCGCCACGGACAGTCCGAGATTGACCGGATGGCGCAGCACGCTGACCGGGAACGGCGCCTCGCGCAACAACGCCGCCACCACCTCCATGGAGGCGTCGGTCGAGGCATCGTCGACGACAATGAGCGCAACGCTCACCCCGTGCGGCACGCGCAACGCGAGCAGCGCGGCAATGGACCGCCCGACATGCCGCTCAACGTTGAACACAGGCATCACCATCGACACCGCGAGGGTCACGGCCGCACCTTCCCGTAAAGCTCGTAGTACGCCGCGACGGTCCGCCGAATATCGAACGACGCCGCAGCAATCCCCCGCGCGGCCACCGACAGCGCGGCCCGCTCACCCGGTCCAAGACGCGCAACACGCATGAGCGCTTCGGCCAGGCCGACCTCGTCGCGTGGCGGCGCGAGCAGACCCGGATCCGCGCACAACCGCGCACAGTCCCCGACATCGGTGGCCACGACCGGAACGCCGAGGGCGAGCGCTTCGAGCCCGGCCATCGGCAGTGCCTCGCCGTACGCGCTGGACAACACCAGCGCGTCCGCACCCTGGAGCACCCGGCCCGGCTCCTCGACCGGCCCGAGCAGCTCGACATGGTGCTCGAGCCCCAACCGCGCGATCAGGCCGGTCAGCTCGCGGTTGTCCGGCGTGACCCCACTGCCACAACACCGCAGCTCGTACCGCGGATGCCGCCCCACCACCCGCGCAAACGCCCTGAACAACGTCGCGTGGTCCTTCATCGGATGCCACCGCGAAAGCGACACGAACACCGGCCGCTCGCGGGCGACACGAACACCCGGCAGCGCGACACCGTTCTCGATGAGCACCGTGTGCCGCGGCGGGTACCCGGCGCCGGCCATGTACGCCTCGGCCTGCCGGCTGCACGCGACCGAGTACGCGAATCGCCGCGACAGCCGGGCCATGACCCGGGCGAGACCGCGTGAACGCGCACGATCGCCGGCCCCGAGCCCGGTCGTATGCACCGTGCTGACCCGCACCGGCCGCCCCGGCAGCAGCGCGACAGCGAGGTCGGACTGCAGCAGATGCGCATGCACGACATCAGCCCGATGCGCGGCGACGGCGATCCGCACCCGCCGCAGCAGCCGGTCGAGCCGCCACGTCGCCGGATCGAGCCCGAGGTGGTCGACCCGATCGGCGACAGCGGCCAGCCGACCGGAAAGCACGCCGGGCGCCCCGAGCACGACGACACCGGCGTACGTGCCCGCCGGCCGGTGGGCGACCAGCGCCTCGATGAGCGTTTGCGCACCCCCGGTGTCGGCGACGTTCACAACATGGACCACGCGCAGATCGCTCACCGCGCACCGGCCAGGGCGTCGGGGTGGACGGCGGTGCCGAGGAGCCACTCGTACGCCTCGGTCAGGGCGGCCGCCTGGGCCTGCGGGGTGTGCTGGGCCGCGAACGCCTCCTGCAGGCGCGGCCGGGTGGCCTGGCCGGTGCGCAGTACCAGGTCCAGTTCGGCCGCCACGAGTTCCGGGGTGGTCAGGCTCGGGTCGAGGCCGAGCGAGTCCAGTGCCGGGATGCTGCGGGCCACCAGCGGCAGCCCGGCCGCGCCCGCCTCCAGCAGCGCGAGCGGGCAGCTCTCCCAGGCGGCCGTGTGCAGGTAGGCGTCGGCCGAGGCCAGCCGCTCCCCCACCTCGTCCGGCGGCAGCCATCCGGTGACCGTGACGCCGTGGGCGCGCAGGTGTTCCTCGAGCTCCGGATCGCCGCCGCCGACCCAGGTCCAGCGGGCCTCGACGGCGAGCAGCGACTTGACGCGCAGCAGGAACAGGGGGTCCTTCTGCGCCCCGACCCGTCCGACGGTGACCACACCCGGAGTCGGGGCGCCGTGATGCGCGCGGGGTGAGCGAACGCGCGTCGTGTTCGGCACGTGTACCGCCGCCAGCCCCAAACCGGCCGCCAGATCGGCCTCGCGCGGACTGACGCAGACGGCCAGGGCGGTCCGGCCGGCCAGGAAACGCTCGGCCCGGCGCACCGCGCGCACGAACCCCGGCGGCGTCGTTGCCGGATCGCGCTCGAAGGCGAAGCAGTGCGGCGTGTACGCGATCGGCGGGCCACCCGGCACCAGCGCGAGCCGTCCGACCAGCCCGGCCCACGACGAGTGCAGGTGCACGACCTCCGGCCGCGCCACCGCGACCGCGCGGCGCACGGCCCGCGCGAGGCCGAGCAATCCCCGGCCGCCCGCATGACTCACGGCGAAGTCGGCGGCGGTGGCCGTCTCGCTGCCGGGCCGTACGCGTCCGAGCAGATGGTGCTCATATTGCGGCGTCGACCGGGCGAACTCGGCGATCGCGGCCGCCGTCCCGCCGCCCATCGCCTCGGTCACATGCAGAATCCGCAGCGCGTTCATGCGCACTCCCGGCCGCGCGAGGCGACAGGCAGCCCGACCGAGGCGCTCATCGCGCGCAAGGCGACAAGCAGCCCGACCGAAGCGCTCATCGCGCGCAAGGCGACAGGCAGCCCGACCGAAGTGCCCATCGCGCGCGAGGCGACAAGGCGCCCCGGCGAACTGCTCACGCCGTGCGGGGTAGGACGCAACATCGAACGGGCGCTCATCCGCACTCCTGGCTACTCGACGTGAAGTGCAGCGGCCGCACGAGGGGCTGGCGCAGAACGTGCAGGTCGCCCTGGGTGTACGGCTCGCGCAGGTGCAGCGTGACCGTTCGGGTCGCGCCGCGGGGCAGTTCGACGTCGATGAGGTACGCGGGATGGCCGCGCTCCTCGCCCGGTGTGAACATGACCCGGCGGCCGTCGATGGTCGCGGCGCGCAGCAGGGCGCCGCGGGTGGCCAGGTAGCTCAGGTGGAGGCGCTGGTCGCCGGGGCGGATCGGGTACGCGTGCTCGTCCAGGCGCTGGTTGACGTACGGCGTCAGGCCGGCCGGGGCATGGTTGGTCAGAGCGATGGTGACCGTCACGTCGCGCGCGTCGCCGCAGCCCGTGCGGCGCCACGTGACGGTGCGGTCCAGGTAGTAGTCGAGCTTGTTGGCGCCGGCGTTGACGACCACGACGCCGGAGTACGGGGCGGCGGTCTCCTCGACCTCGCCGGCCAGCGGCGTTGCCTCGATCAGGTGCTGCACGGTTTGGTCCGCGCTCCACGCGAGGAGGCGGCGTTCGGTCGCGCCGCGGCGAGCCGCCTCCGCGAGGGGGCGCAGGCGGGCCGGGTTCAGGCCGCCGCCCAGGATGCGGGCCTCGATCGCGCGGGCCAGGCCGATCAGGTAGTCCTTGCGCGCCGCCTGACCGGCGGGGGTCGGGTCGGCGTACCGGGCATAGATGGTGCTCTGGGTCAGCGCCACGACGTTGCCGGCGTCGACCCGCTCGCCGCCGGGTGCGGTCGCGGGGCCGGTGACCGTCAGGAGGTACGACAGGGCCGTTGGATCCACCGCCAGCGCGCCGTCGATGCGTTCGCCGTGCTCGCGTTGCCACATGGCCGCCCAGATGCGCGCCGCGTACGGGAAGTGCGGGCTGGTCGTACTGTTGATGATGTAGTCGGTGCTGCGGGTCTCGCGATAGCGCGCGTCGTACTCGGGGCCGAGGTCCAGGCCGGTCGGCACGTTCCACAGCGCGCCGTCGGGGGCGAACTCGCGGAAGCGCACGACGCCGTGGTCGGCCTCGACGATGGCGAAGGCGCCGGGGATGCCGCCGATGCCGCGGGCCTGGGCCTCGTTGAGGAAGCCGATGAAGTACCGGCGCGGGCCGTCGAAGCCGAGGACCTCCGGCGCGACGCGGGCCCAGCGGTCCGCCCCGTCGAGCGCGGGCGCGGCGGTGCTCAGCAGGCCGGCGACCTCGCCGCGCGCGGCGTCCACCGTGGACAGCCAGGTGTCGTGGGGCAGACCGTCCACCGTGGATTGAACCGCTTTGACTGTACCGTCGGCGCGACGCACAGCCGCCGCGACGTCCTCGACGCCGCGCAGGTCAACGCCGCCGGCCGTGGTGCGCGCGACGTCGGAGAGGGTCGCCAGGTCGGCGGTCAGGGCGCCGAGGGTGTCGGCCGCGGCGCTCAGACCGCGGACGGTGCGGAGGGGGGCGCCTGCCCACGGTACCGACGAAGCCAGAGACCACACCGGATCACTGGTCAGCGCGTGGGCGCGCGCGGCGTGGAGCCGCAGGTCGTCGGCGGCTGCGGTCAGGGCGGGCAGGTCGCCCCGGCCCGCGGCCGCGCGCGCATCGGTCGCCGCGGCGCGCACGTCGCCGAGCTCACCGCGGGCCAGCCAGCCGGTGATCGCGATCCACAGCGCCGCGGCCAGCAGCAGGCCGAGCGTCACCAGGGCCCAGAAGCGCACGGACCGCACGCGGGGCCGCAGGACGTTCCACAGCCGGCCCGCGCCGTGCCCGAGCCACGCCCCGGCGGACGACAAGGCGATGCGGGAGCCGCCATCGGACACGCGCGGGCGCGCGACGTCCCACAGGCGAGCGGCCCGCTGCCAGGACCGGGCCAGCGCGGACGTCGTCGCGGTATGCGGGACGCGCGGGCGCGCGACGTCCCACAGGCGAGCGGCCCGCGGCCAGAGTCGCGCCTGGGCGGAAGCCATCGCGACGCGCGGGCGCGCGGCGTCCCACAGGCGGGTTGCGCGCTGCCAGACCCACGCCCGGGCGAGTGTCATCGCGACGCGTGGGCCGCGACGTGGGCGGTGCGGCGGAGGCGGGCGACCGTGACGAGGCCGGCGCCGCCGACGATGAAGGCCAGGCCGGCGGCGGTGTAGGCGAGCGCGCCGGGGCCGGTGACGGGCAGGCCCGTGATGCCGCCGACGGTGGCTGCGCTCGGGGGCGCGGCGGCCACGGTGACGGCGACCGAGAGCGTGGTGCCGGAGGTCTGGCCGGTCAGCAGGATGGGGAGCTGCCCCGTGAAGCCGGCCGGGACCTGGATGGTGGCCGAGGCGTCGCCGTTCGCGTCGGCCTGGACGATGGCCAGGTGCGTGCCCGCCTCGTTGCGCGCGCGGGTGGCGGCCGCGAGGTCGATGGTGGCGTCGAAGCTGACCCACTCGAAGGGGTTGAAGCCGTGGCCGGTGACGATGACGGTGCCGCCGGCGACCGGGTTCTGGTTGTCGACCGTGGCACTGCTCGGCAGCGGCTGGGGCTCGACCAGGGTCGAGGACGGCGACGGGTTCGGCTCGGCGTGGGCGGCGGCGCCGAGCGCGGTCGCGGCGGCCAGACCGGCGAGGGCCGTGCCGGCCGCTTTCAGGCAACGCATCGTGGAGGGTCCCTTCGGTTGTTTCGCTAGTACGCGCCGCGGCCGGCGAGCACGGAGACGGTGGTGCGGGCCAGGATGGCCAGGTCCAGGGCGAGGCCGCGCTGCTGGACGTAGTGCAGGTCGAGGCGCACCCGCTCGGCGTAGGCGATCCCGCTGCGGCCGGAGACCTGCCACAGGCCGGTGATGCCCGGGCGTACCGCGAGCAGCAGGTCGCCGTGCGCGCCGTAGCGGCCGAGCTCCTCCGCCGTCACGGGGCGCGGGCCGACCAGGCCCAGGTCGCCGCGCAGGACGTTGAGCAGCTGCGGCAGTTCGTCGAGGCTGGTGCGGCGCAGCACGCGGCCGAGCGGCGTGACCCGCGGGTCGGCGACGAGCTTGTGGTGCTCGGCGTACTCCGCGGCCAGATCCGCGCGCCCCATCGCCAGCAGCGCCTCGGTCGCGGTCGCCCACGGGCGGTCCGGGCCCGTGGAGTGCGACCACCACATGGTGCGGAACTTGAGCACGGCGATCGGCCGTCCGCCGCGACCGAGGCGATGATGTCGGTACAGCACGGGCCCCGTCGCATCGCCCGCCTTGACCGCCGCCGCGATCAGCACCGCCAGCGGGGCGAGCAGCAGCAGGAGCACGGCCGCGCCCACCAGATCGAGGACGCGCGCCGCCGGATAGGGCCGGGCTTTCCGCACACACGGACCGTATCAGCTCAAACACGTTGCGTTATGCATAAACGCCACGAAACCGGACGTACCCCATTATCGTGACGGACGTGAAGCTGGATCTGCGCGCGTTCCTGCTGCGGTGGCGACTCGTCGAGCTCGCGGCCGGCCTGTGCGCGCTCGGCCTGCTGCTGCGCGCCCGCGCGTGGCTGCCCGCCAAGTACTTCTACGACGGCGACTACATCGCCGCGCTCAACAACGGCACGACCGGCATCCATCCGGACGCGTACTACCGCTCGATCGCCGGCTTCTACGCGCACCTCGGCCTCGACGGGCATCCGCGCCTGACCGGCGTGCTGCAACTCGCGCTCATGGTCGCCGCGATCGGGCTCGCCCTGCGAAACGCCAGGCGGTGGAGCACGATGGCGGTGGCGTTCGGCGCGATCGTGCTCGGCGGTGTGTACCTCACGCAGTACTCGAAGGACGCCGTCGTCCTGCTGCTCGTCCTGCCCATCCTCGTCGTCCTGCGCGTGCCCGAATGGACCCCCGCCGCGCCGTTCGTGGCCGCCGGCGCACTGACGCTGTACGGCGCGCTGTTCCGCTCGTACTGGCTCGTCATCGCCGCACTGTTCGTCACCGCCCACGTCGCGCTGCGGCGCGGCCGCCGGCCGGTGCTGCTCCTGCCGACCGCCGCCGCGATGTTCGTGATCGCCGCGGCCGGCACGCTCGTCGTGCGTCACGACTCGCTCGACACGTTCCGCGCGGCCGCGAACGCCGGGCGGGGCGGCTCCCCCGACGCCGTCACGCTCATCGCGCCGTTCCTCGATGCGCCGCACTCGATTTCGGCCGGGCTCGCGAACGCCCTGCTCACGTTCGGGGCACTGCTGGTACCGGTGCCGCTGCTCCTGGCCGGTGGGTGGATGCACGTCTTCGGCGCGGTGCTGCTCGGCGCGCTCACCGTGCGCACGTTCGCGGCGGCCAGGAACAGCGCCGGCGACCGGGCGCTCGGAGTCGCGGTCACCCTGCTGCTCGCGTTCGTGGTCACGCAGGCGCTGTTCGCCCCGGATTACGGCTCCCACCTCAAGCACCTGACGCCGATGCTGCCGCTCGCGATCTTCGCGCTCTCGAGAGCCGACGCGAAACGCTACGCGTACGCGCGGAGCACGGCGTGAGCCTGCGCGTCGCGGTCATCGGCGCCGGGCCCGCCGGGGCCACCGCCGCCTACTGCCTGGCCAAGGCCGGCGTCGAGGTCGACGTGTACGAGGCCTCCGGCGGCGTCGGCGGCCTGGCCCGCTCGGTCGACCTGTGGGGACAGACCGTCGGCCTCGGCCCGCAGCACCTGCTCAGTGCCGACCCCCGGGTCAACGAGCTGTGGCTGGAGGTCATCGGCGGCGACTACGAGATGGTGCAGCGCCGGACCAGGACGTACCGGGGCGGGCGGCTCCACGACGACCCGCCGCGCCGGCCCTGGCAACTGCTGCGCCCGCGGACCGTCGTGTCGTTCGCGCATCCGCGCAGGGGGCCCGGCGAGGTGTACGAGCGGATGTGCGACTTCGTCGAGAAGCAGGGCGGGCGCGTCCATGTGGACACTCCCGTTGCGGGCCTCGAGCGGGACGAGTCGCGGGTCACGGGTGTGCGGTTGAACAGCGGCGAGGTGCGCGAACACGACCATGTGGTGTCGTCGATGCCGCTGCCGGTGCGCGCCGGGCATACGGTCATCGTGTACCTGCACACCACCGCCGAGTCGGTCTTCCCCGACACCTGGATCGATGTGCGCGATCCCGACCTGAGCGTCGCGCGCATCACGAACTTCGACAACTGGGTGCCGACGGCCAAGCGGGGCGAGCGCGAGACGGTGCTCGCGCTCGAGTACGCATGCGACGGCGACGCGTGGCGCTGGGACGACGCGCGGTTCATCGCGCTCGGCCGCGAGGAGATCGTCCGTTCGGGGCTGGTCGGCGCGCACGAGATCCTCGATGCCGAGGCCCTGCGGGTGCCGAAGAGCATCCAGTGGTACCGGATGAGCCTGCAAACAACGGCCGCCGAGTCACACCTGCGCGAGTTGTCCGGGCTGTCCGTCGTGTCCAGCCCCGGCCATCAGGCGCGCGGGATGCTGCTGGGCCTGCTGGCCGCCGAGAACATCGTCGAGGACGCGGGCCACGACCTGTGGACGGCCGCCCCGCTGCCCTTCCCCGCCTCCCACATCACCGCGACCGGCCTGGTCCTCGCCTAGGCCTTAAGACCCAGGCGGCGGAGAGCGCTCTCCGCTCGCGCCTTAAATTCCGCTCATCTCTGTCCGTTTTGCGCGGTTAACAGGCATCCGGCACGCTGCACGTATTGACGGCCCGGCCGACCCGGCGCAACATGGGAGAGCGCTCTCCCAGAGAGCGCAGCCGGACCGCCACCGGCGAACGGCACCCGCACACACCCCTGGGAGCTGCATTGAGTACAAGACGTCTCAGAAGAATCGGGATCCCCATCGGGGTCACGACCGCCGTCGTCGCGTCGATGGTCGTCGGCGCCTTTCAGCTGACCTCGGCCAACGCCGCCACCGCCACCCTGCTGTCGCAGGGCAAGCCCGCGCTCGCCTCCTCCACGGAGCTGGGCGAGTCGCCGGCCGCCGCCGCGTTCGACGGCAACAACGCCACCCGCTGGAGCAGCCAGTGGAGCGACCCGCAGTGGATCCGGGTCGACCTCGGCTCCACCGCGACCATCTCCCAGGTCGTGCTGCAGTGGGAGGCCGCGTACGCGAAGGCGTTCCAGATCCAGACCTCGCCCGACGGCAACGCCTGGACCAGCATCTACAGCACCACCACCGGCCCCGGCGGCACGCAGACCCTGAACATCACGGGCTCCGGCCGCTACGTGCGCATGTACGGCACCCAGCGCGCCAACGGCTACGGCTACTCGCTGTACGAGTTCAAGGTCTACGGCACCTCGGGCACCACCCCGCCGGCGACGGACGGCCCCGGGTACGTCATGGCCAACCCGCCCGTCACCGGCGTGGTCCCGTCGACGGCCACCCCGCCGCCCACCAACCCGCCGACGACGCACCACGAGTTCCAGGCGAACTGCTCGGTGAGCCGCAGCAACCTGCCCGACGACCCGATCGTGTTCTACGGCCTGCCGGGCGCGTCGCACTCGCACACGTTCATGGGCAACACGACCACCAACGCGAACACGACGCTCGCCTCGCTGCAGGCCGGCGGCACCGCGTGCATCACGCCGGGCGACAAGACCGCCTACTGGATGCCCACCCTGCTCAACGGTGACCAGGCCGTCCAGCCGGTCGGCCGCCAGGTCATCTACTACAAGAGCGGCGTGCTGGACTACCGGTCCGTCCGCCCGTTCCCGGCCGGCCTGCGCTACGTGGTCGGCAGCCCGTCCTCGACGCTCGACGAGTTCAAGAACCACCCGGGCCACGTCGAGGGCTTCGAGTGCGGTGACATCACCAACCAGTGGGACATCCCGGCCAACTGTGTCGCCGGCAGCCAGCTCAACGTCCGGTTCCAGGCCCCCAGCTGCTGGGACGGCCTGCACCTGGACACGCCGGACCACAAGTCGCACATGGCCTACCCGGTCGTGGGCGTCTGCCCGGCCGACCACCCGGTCGCCGTGCCGATGATCGAGTTCAAGATGGCCTGGCCGGTCAGCGGCAACATGGCCAACGTGCACTTCTCCAGCGGCCGTGGGTACTCGTTCCACTACGACGTCTACAACGCGTGGGACGCCCCGACCCTGAAGGCCCTGTCCGACCACTGCATCAACGGTGGCCTGCAGTGCGACCCGCGCGGCTTCGACCAGTACAAGCCGGACCGCGGCGCGGCGCTCAACGAGAACTACGTCCTGCCGTAAGCGCATTTGCACAAGGGCCCGCCTTTCGCACGAAAGGCGGGCCCGCTTGTGTCTATCCGTTGCAGTCGAGCGCGCTCAGCGCCGACGTGATCATCCGCTTGTGCTCCTGCAGCGTCGGCAGCGTCTCCCGCGCGAACTGCACCAGGTCCGCGTTGTCGCCGTGGGCCGCCTCGTTCTCGAACAGCCCGACCGCGCCCACGTGGTCGAGGTACTCGGCCGGCACGTACGCGCAGTCGAACAACAGCCCGTCCAGCCGCGACCACGCGTTGAGGATGTTCTGCTGCGCCGAGTCGGGCAGATCCGGCGTGCTCATCCCGTTCGCCTTGGCCAGTTGCGCGAGCTTGGTGCCGGCCTTGTTGTGGTCGCTGATCATCCGCGTCCCGAACTCCTGCACCGCCTCGGACTGCGCCCGCGCCTTGGCCAGCGAGCCCCCGGCGACCTCGAAGTTTCCGGCGTACCCCGCCGCGGTCACGAACTGCGAATCCTGCGCGGACAACGGCGTGGAAGCCGACGGGTCCACGGGCGTGGGCAGCCCCGGGTCCACGGGCGCCACCGACGGCGGGTCCGTCGGCACCGGGTCCGTCGGGTCGTCCGTGGGCGCCGCCGAAGCCGGCACCGTCCCGAGCACGACGGCGCCGACCACAGCGGCGGCAAACATCGGCAATCGCATGACAACCTCCCGCTAAAAGCGATCCTGGTTGTCCCATAACCGCCGCACCCGCCGCCAAAACCGCTTCGACGGTTGCAAAGCACCAGGTCAGGGGCGCGTCCTCAGCGCGTTCACGACCGTCGTGAGCTCAGCGACCAAACCCGCCACAGTTGTACCGTCGTTGCCGCCGATGGTCACCGCGCGCAGTTCGGCCGGCTTGGGGAGTTTGGCCACGATCTCCGGCAGCCGGTCGATGAGCTGGGCCTGCAGGCTCTCCGGCGACTGCGCGTTGGCGACGTCCGCGCGCAGGCGTTCGCGCTCGATCTCCAGCAGCGCCTGTTCGTGGCCGTTCACCGCGCGCGCCGCGGACAGGGCCAGTTCGGCGTCGGCGGACAGGCGGGTCAGTTCGGCCTCGCGCTCGATGCGCAGGCGGCCGATCTCGGCCTCCTCGGCGGCGAGTTGGCGTTCGAGGGCCAGGGCGTGCCGGTTGGTCGCGTCCTGGAGGTCGGCGAGCGCGCGGGCGTCCTCCTGCTCGCGCTGGGAGCGGCGCAGCGCCTCGCTCGCCTCGCGGTCGAACTCGTGGGAGGCGCTCTGGGCCCGCAGGTCCGCGAGCTCGCGGTCGCTCGCGATGCGCTGGGTCTCCCGTTGCCGCTGGGCCGTGAGTTCGCGTTCGGCCACGGCCTCCTCGGCGGCGAGTTCGGCGAGGCGGGCGATGCGGCCCTGCTCGCTGCGGTACGGCTTCTGCAGGTTCTCCCACAGCCGCGAGGAACTGACCACCGCCTCCTTGATCTGCACGGTGACGATCCGCAGGCCGAGGCCCTCGTCGGCGCCGCCCGAGCCCTCCGCGACCGCGCGCAGGCGGGCGGTGAGCTCCTCGATGATCGGCTGCTTGTCGCTGAGCACGTCGGCGACGCCCAGGGTCGAGACCTTGTCCTTGATCGCGGCCTCGGCCTGCTCCTTGAGCTGCAGGTTGACCAGCCGCATCGGGTCCTCGGGGTCGCCGAAGTCGAGCCGCCGGTACGCGGTCGAGAAGTCCTGGATGAGCCACTGGACGTACGCCTGGACGAGCACGCCCTGCAGTTCGCGGCAGATGCAGTACGCGTTGATCAGGATGGTCTGCATCGCGCCCGGCACGACGAGGTAGGAGTCGGTGGCCGGGTTGTACCGGAAGGAGACGCCGAGCCCGACGTGCAGCGGCTCGGCCCGCCCGCGCCGCGTGTGCACGACGAACGCGTTCGGCGGGACGAGGACGGTCTTCCAGCGCCCGAACCCGGTGACGCGCACCTCGACGGCGTTCGGCGTGGGCTGCTGGTGCTGCTCGTCGCCGCCGGCCCGCTGCCGTTGCGGGGGTCCGGCGGCGGAGGCCGGGCTGAGGCGCTTGGAACGCAGGTCGGACTCGAGCCGCTCCTGCTGCCTGACGACCTGGTCGAGATAGGTGTTGGTGTTCGACATCCGCCGCTCCTCATGGGGGTCCGCAGTGGACGGTGCGGCCCCAGTCTTGCAAGCGGATCCAAACGATTTTGTACCGTCAGGTCGCGGTCGGCCGCGGCCCGTTCGTGGTCGCCGGCGGGCGGCTGGACGGGGTCACCGGCTCGGCGCCGACCGTCAGGGTGACGGTGCCGTTCTTGGCCACCTGCTTGCTCGCCCGCGGGTCCTGGGAGAGCACGTGGTTGACCTGGTCCGGATCGTCCGTGGTCTTCTTGGTGGTCTTGATGTTGCCCGTGAAGCCGTTGTCCTTGAGCTTCTGCTTGGCGTAGTCGATGTACAGCCCGCTCAGATCCGGCATGGTGATGTACTCGACCTTCGGGGCCGTCGTCGCGCCCCGGGTCTCGTTCGCCGTGTTGTCCGTCTGGTACGGGTCGATGCTCCCCGCCCCGCCCGCGCCGTTCCCGCCGTCGGCGCCGTTCGGGCCCGGGTTGGCGGAGGCCTGCGGGGCCGGGGACTGGCTGTTGGCGGCGGGCTTGTCCTTGTCGCCCAGCCCGACGAGGTACACGGTGGTCCCGGCGCCGGCCAGCGCCAGCAGCGCGATGACCACGAGCATGGCGTTGAGCCAGTTGCGGCCCTTGCGCGGGGACGCGGCCGGCCGATCGTCGTACACGGGCACGACCCGGCTCGACGGCCCCGGCGAGACCGGCATGTTGGCGGGCATGGGCGGCGGCGGCACGTACCGCGGCACGGCCGGCATCGCGACCGGCTGATGCCCCGGCGGCATGTGCCCAGGAGGCGGCGTCGAGGGCTGCACGACGGGATATCCGCCGGTTTGGTACACCTGGCCCCGCGGCGGGCCCGAAACGGGCATCCCCGACGTGGGTACCCCGGAAACGGGCATCCCGGACGCAGGCATCCCCGACGCTGGCATCCCCGACGCAGGCATCCCAGAAACGGGCGGACCGGACACGGGCGCGCCGTACCCACCGGGCGGCGCGGACGAAGGCGCAACCGGCGGCGCGGACGCGGGAGCAACCGGCGGCGCCGACGAGGGCGCGACCGGCGGCGGCATCGAGAAACCGGCGTTGGCGGCCGCATCCCGATCCGGCCACATGATCCCGGGATCGGTGCCCGGCTGCTGCGCCGCGCCCGCTGGGGGCTGAGCCGCGAAACCCTGCGCCGCGGCCGGATTGGCGTCCTGATGAGCCGGAGGCGTATGAGGCGCATGCATCGCAGAAGCCGCAGCAGCACCCGCCAGCGGGCTCACGTCAGCAGCCGGGGAAGCGACCGGAGCCGAGGCCGGAGCCGGGGTGGAAGGGCCCGTGGCCATCGAGGCGTACGGCGCGGCCGCAGCAGCCGCGGCCGGCCACAGCGGCGCACCCTCCCCGGTACCGTCCGAAGGCCGCGCCGACAGCGAAAGCAGGCACCCCTCGGCCACCACGATCTCGGGCTGCTCGGTGATCGTCGGCGCGATGTTCAAGGTCCGGTGCAGCATGGTCGCCACCAGCGGAATCCGGCTCCCGCCGCCGACCAGCAGTACGCCCGCCACGTCGTCCGGCGCGATGCCGGCCTGCCGGATCAGCGCCGCGGTCGTGAACACCGTGCGCTCCAGCAGCGGCTTCGCCGCCGCCTCGAACTCGTCGCGGGTCAGCTGGGCGTCCACGTTGAGCGGCGCCGGCATCTGCAGGACGACGGCCGGTGCCCGCGAGAGCATCTCCTTGGCCACCCGCGCGTCGTGCCAGAGCATCCGCCGGTGCCGCAGCGACTCGGGGTCCTGCGCGTCCGCGAGGCGGGTCCAGAGCTCGGGGTCGTTCGGCGAGTACCGCTCCCCCAGCCACCGCACGATCGTCGCGTCGATGTCGAGCCCGCCGACGTCGTTCAGCCCGTCGACCGCGACCGCCTCGAAGCCGGCCTCGCGCCGCACGACCACGCTGGCGTCGAAGGTGCCGGCACCCAGGTCGTACACGACGAGGGCCTTGCCGACCGGCACCTGCTGGTCGAGCACGGCGGTGAAGGCGTGCGCGGCCGCGACCGGCTCGGGCACGAGCAGCGCGGCCCCCAGCCCGGCCCGGCGGGCGGCCTCGGCGAGCACGGCCCGGCGCTGGGTGCCCCAGCCGGCCGGGTGGGCGATCGCGACGGCGAAGTCCTCGGACCCGGCGACCCGCTTGGCCTCGGCGAACACGAACCGCAGGACGGCCGCGACGAGGTCGGCCACGGCCACCTCGCGCGCGCCGAGCAGGATCGAGGGCTCGTCGATGTGCTGCTTCGGGTTCGGCTCCAGCCCGGCCGGATCGAACCGCGCGTGATGCAGCGCGTCCCCGCCCACGACAAGGTCAGAGACGCCCACGGCAGCGCCGGACCCGCCCGCGGCAGCGCCGGCTCCGGACGCGGCAGCGCCGGCTCCGGACGCGGCAGGGTCGGACCCGGGCGCGGCGGAGGCCGGGCCCGGCTTGGTCGGGGCGAAGACGGCGGACGGGAGCAACGGGTTGGCGTCGAACAACAGCGGCCTGACCCGGCCGTCGGGCCACCGCATCAGAGCTACCGTGTTCGAGGTGCCGAAGTCGATCCCGAGCCCGAAGGCCGGTGACATGGCCTCATCGTAGTTCGCGAACGCCCGGCCCTACGATCACGTTTCGGACGGTGCGGGTCGCAGTTCGGACAGCTCTTCGTACGCCGCAAGGGTGGCCGCCGTCCGCTCACCCACCTCGGCGAGGGGGTCGGCGACCAGGGTCTCCCCCGGCAGGTCCCCGGCGAGCAGCACCCGCGCCCGCGCCGTGGCCAGCTCCCGCCGCTCGTGGTGATCGAGCGAGGCCGCGAGCCGCCCCAGCGCCGCCGTCCGCGCCGCGAGCTGGGCGTCCAGATCGCGAAGCCGATCCTCGGCCGCCTCGATGCGCTCGTCCAGCTCGTCGAAGAGACAGCCGCCGAGCGACGCGCGCGGGCGCCCGGCGGCGAGGTCCGCGCGGGTCGCGCGCAGCTCGTCGAGGTTCGCGCGCAGGCTGACCCGGGCCGCGATGAGCCGAGCCACGTTGTACCGCGTGATCTCCAGCGTCGGCCGGATGTCCGCCGGCTCGGCCATGGCCCCGAGCGCCGGCCAGCGCAGCCGCACCTCGCGGAGGGCCGCCTCGGCCGCCTGCCATTCGGGGATCGCCGCGCCGCAGATGCGGACGCCGCCCAGCCCGTACCGCATGAAGGCGCCCACCACCAGCAGCAGCGCCCCGGCCCCGAACAGCGCCGCGACCACCCCGGCCGGGAACAGCGCGAGCCCGAGCGGCGGGATCAGCCACGGCCAGCGGGGCACGGCGCGGCGCGGGTCGCGGACCACGCAGACCGCCGTCCGCTGCCGCTGCTCGTGCCGTCCCATCGGCACATCATGCCCCACGAACGCCGGGTTCACATCGAAGGCTCACACTGTGCCACCCCCGGCTTCACCCGACGCGGGTGAGGGTGACGCGGAGGGTGACCGTGAGCCCGAAGATCCCCCGGACGGAGGGGCCGAAAGTTCCCAATACGCGTCCAGCGCCGCCCCGGTACGGCCGGCCACCTCCCCCAGCCCGTCCGGCTCGACCGCGTCCGGGCGCGCCGCGACCAGCTCGGCGCGGCGTACAGCCTCGCGGGCCTGCTCAGCCCGGCGTACCCGCTCCGCGTGCTCCCCCGCGGCCGCGCCCAGCCGCCGCAACGCCGCGACCCGCCGCCCGAGCTCCCCGGCGACCTCGGCCCGCCGCGCGTCGACCTCGGCATACAGCGTGCCGGAGGCGTCGTCGCCCGGCAGGTCGCGCGCGACGCCGCGCAGCTCCGCCGCGGCCCGGTCGAGCTCGGCCCGCCGGTCCAGCAGCTCGGCCAGCCGGTACCGCGCCCGCGCCAGCTCCGGCCCGATGTCCCGCGGGTCGGCCGGCGCGCCCAGCGTGGGCCACGCCGCGCGAATCTCCTCCGTCAGCCGCTCGATCTCGGCCCACTCGCCGAGCGCCTGCTCGGGGATGGCGATCGAGTCGGCGTCGTACTCGTACTCGTGCTTGGCCAGGACCCGCCAGATGAACCCGAGCCCGAACAGGATCGCGACCGTGAGCAGCGCCAGCCCCGGCGAGTAGCTCAGCAGGACCAGGCCGAGCAGCGGAAACAGCCACCAGAGGCGCAACGTGAGCGGTTCGGCTCGGTGGGGCTCGCGGGGCATGGGATCGATCGTGAGGTACCGATGCAAGCATTGACTTTTAGTTAACTTTATTTATCGTTGTGCCTCAATAGGACTCTGTCTTGTCTGGAGGCAGTGCATGACATCCCGACTCCGGATCGCCCTGGCGGCCGCGGCGGTCCTCGTGACCGCGGGCGGCATCGCGGCGATCACGACCCCGGCGCAGGCCGCCGGCTCCCTGAACGCGACGCTCAGCTACGACTCCGACTGGGGCAGCGGCTACCAGGCGAAGTACACGATCACGAACGGGACGGCCGCCACCGTCTCGACGTGGAAGGTGGAGTTCGACCTGCCGTCGGGCTCGACGCTCGGCAGCTACTGGGACGCGCTGATGGCCCAGAGCGGCACGCACGTGACCGCCAACAACCGCACCTACAACGCGCCGCTCGCCCCGGGCGCGACCGCCAGCTTCGGGTTCCTGGTGTCCGGCTCCGGCAAGCCCGCCAACTGCAAGCTCAACGGCGCTTCGTGCGCGGGCGTTACAGACACGACCGCGCCGTCGGTACCGTCCAGTCTCCGCGTCACCGCCACGACGTCCTCCAGCGTGAGCCTCGCCTGGAACGCGTCCACCGACAACGTCGGCGTGACCGGCTACGACATCTACCGGGGCGGGACGCTGGCGGCATCGGTAACGGGCACGAGCGGTACCGTATCCGGTTTGTCCGCTTCGACGGCCTACACCTTCACGGTGAAGGCCCGCGACGGCGCCGGCAACGCCTCGGGCGCCAGCAACCAGGTCAGCGCGACCACCCAGGCCGGCGGCGGGGGCGGCGGAGGCGGCGGGGGCACGACCCTGGCCACCGCCCCGTACGTCGACATGGGCGCCTGGCCGACGCCGACGCTCACCGACATGGCGACCGCGGGCAACCTGAAGAACTTCACGCTCGCGTTCGTCAACAGCGCCGGGTGCAAGGCGTCGTGGTTCAACGCGTACGACCCGCGCGCCGCGTGGGCCAAGGACCAGATCGACGCCGTCCGCGCCCGCGGCGGCGACGTGAAGATCTCCTTCGGCGGGGCGAGCGGCATCGAGCTGGCCCAGGCGTGCTCGACGCCGGCCCAGGTCGCGGCCGAGTACCAGGCGGTCGTCGACGCGTACAGCCTCAAGTACATCGACCTCGACATCGAGGGCGCCGCGGTCGCCGACCCGACCACGATCGCCCGCCGCTCGCAGGCCCTCGCGCTGCTGCAGGCGGCCCGCCCGAACGTGAAGATCTCGCTGACCCTGCCGGTGCTGCCCGAGGGCCTCACCAGCGACGGCGTCAACGTGGTCCGCTCCGCTCGCGACGCCGGGGTCAACCTCGACCTGGTCAACGTGATGGCGATGGACTACCAGCGCAGCAGCGGCGACTACGGCAACTTCGCGGTGCAGGCCGCGCAGTCGACGTTCACGCAGCTCAAGGGCCTGTACCCGAGCAAGACCGACGCGCAGGTCTGGCGCATGCTCGGCGTCACCCCGATGCTGGGCAAGAACGACGACGGCGGCACGTACGACCAGAACGACGCGCGCCAGCTGGTCTCGTTCGCCCAGACCAACCACCTCGGGATGCTCTCCTTCTGGGAGGCCACCCGCGACCGCAACGCGTGCAACGGCGCGCTGTACATGTGCACGAACATCCCGCAGTCCCCGTACGAGTTCTCGAAGATCTTCGCCGCGTACACCGGCTGAGGCTCCGCCGCGGCGGGGCGATCCAGGTCGCCCCGCCGCGCACCGCCGCGACTCAGCCGTAGGTCGGCTTCTGCGGCCAGCCGGCCGGCGAGTCCTCCCAGTCCTCCTGCCGCCCGTACGCCGTGACGTCGAGGATGTTGTTCGAGAACAGCAGCCGGTCCACGCCGCGCTGGGTCGTGTTGTACGTGCGGTAGACCTCGTCCCCGTCGCGCAGGAACACGGTGAGCATGAAGCCGCCGCCCGCGTCGCAGTCCTCGGCGAACGCGGTGCCGCGCGAGGAGACGAACGGGATGCTCCAGCCCCGCTCGGCCTTGTACTTCTCGATCTGCGCCAGCGGCATGTTGGACACGTTCGTCCAGCTCACACCCTTTTCGGCCAGGCGCGGCAGGGCGGTCGGCGGGATGTTGTCGGTGAACGCGGTGCAGCCCGGGCAGTAGTGGTCCGGGCCGTTGTCCATGAACTGGTACACGACGAGCTGGTCGCGCCCCTCGAACAGGTCGACCAGCGTGCGCGGGCCGTCCGGGGTGTCGAACGCGTACTCCCCGAAGCGCACCATCGGCAGCCGCCGGCGCCGCGCGGCGATCGCGTCGAGCCGGCGGGTCGCCTCCTTCTCGGCCGTGAGCAGCTCGTCGCGGGCCTGCCGATATTCCTCCGTCGATACGATCCGTGGCTTCTCCATGCGCCCGATTCTGCCCGCGCGCCTTACGATCGGCACCGTGAAACCGAAGACGATCGAGCGCACCGCCGCGCAACCGCGCACGATCGGACGCGTCGGCGCCGCGCAACCGCGCGTGATCGAGCACGCCGGCGCCGCGCAACCGCGCGTGATCGAGCACGCCGGCGCCGCGCAACCGCGCACGATCGAGCACGCCGGCGCCGCGCAACCGCGCACAAGCGAGCGCGCCGCCGTGGCTGGGCGCTGAAAAGTGTTATGCGCGCCGGTCGGGGCCGGTCTGAAGACGGCGTGCGCGTGATGGAACGGTCCGATGCGGACCTCGTGGAGAAGGCCCGCGGCGGCGACCGCGCGGCGCTGGAGGCGCTCGCCCAGCGGTACCTGCCGCTCGTCTACACCGTCGTCGGCCGGGCCGCCGACGCGGATCTCGACGTCGACGACATCGTGCAGGAGACCATGGTGCGGCTCGTGGCCGGGCTGCCGTCGGTGCGCGAGGCCGAGCGCTTCCGCGCGTGGGTGGTGACGATCGCGCTGCGGCAGGTGACCGATGCGCGCGGCGCCGCGCGGGCGCGGCGGCTGCTCGCGGCCGAGCCGGGCGAGCTGGCCGAGCGGCCCGACCCCGGCTCGGACTTCGTCGGGCTGTCGATGCTGCGCGAGGCGCTCACCAACGAACAGCGCGAGGTGGCGGCGGCGACGCGCTGGCTCGACGAGGGGTACCGGCAGCTGCTGTCGCTCTGGTGGCTCGAGGTCGGCGGGCACCTGACGCGGGCCGAGGTCGCCGCCGCGCTCGGCGAGCCGCCCGGGCACGTGGCGGTGCGCGTCCAGCGGATGAAGGAGCAGCTCGACACCGCCCGCGCCGTCGTGCGCGCCGTGCACGCGCGGGCGCGCTGCGCCGAGCTCGACGCGGTGCTCGAGGGCTGGAACGGCGAGCCGGATCCGTTGTGGCGCAAGCGGATCGCCCGGCACCTGCGGGACTGCGACACCTGCGGCGGGACGCGCGGACGCCTCATCCCGCCCGAGCGGCTGCTGGCCGGCCTGCCCCTGCTCGTACCGCCGAAGTCGCTGCTCAAGTCCAAGGCGCTGCTGCTCAAGGTGCTCGCCGGCGCCGCCGTGGCGATCGTGGGCGCGGTCGCGTTCGTCGCGCTCCCGCACCAGAGCCCGGCCCCGCCGCCCGCCGCGTCGTCGGAGAACAATGCGGTGGTCGCGGAGGCACCGGCGGTACAACAGGGGCTCGGAAGCGTTTCACCAACGCCTGCGAAAAGCGCTCCCGCGCAGCCGTTCACGGACAAGGTGCCGGCGCTCCCGCGCGTCGTGTCGGCCAAGGACGTCGGCGCGGTCCGGCAACATTCGCGCATCGCCGGGCGGGACAACGGACAGAGCACGAAGTACAACGAACGCTCGGTCTGGGTCTTCGACGACACGACCCTGCAGAACCCGTGGGGCTTCCTGTCCAGCACGAGCGCGGCCACGAAGGACCTGGACGCGAGCGACGGCATCGACCTGAGTGCGGACGCGCCGGCCGACCTGATCCCGCACACCCAGGCCGAGCGCGACTTCGAAAAGCAACACGACAAAAGCGGCGGTTGTACCGCCCAATCGGACCCGTTCTGCGGCTCCTCCTTCGCCTACTGGCCCGGCCCGGTGATCGCCGACCCGGCGCGCGGGCGCGTGCTCGTCTTCTACGGCAAGCTGTGCCGCGGCGGCGGCGAGGGCACCCCGTGCTCGGGCCCGCTCGGCAAGGGCCTCGGCACCGGCGTGGCCGCGGTCGACATGAACAAGGGCACCGTCACCCGCCTGACCGCGGCGAACGGCCCGGCGGTCACCAGCGTCGAGGGCGTGGACCGGACCATGTTCTTCCCCGACGGCCAGGGCTGGAGCTCCGCCGCGCTGGTCGTGGACAACGCGGTGTACGCGTACGGCGCCTGCACGTACCAGGGCTGCCACCTCGCCAAGGTGGCGCTGACGGACATCGCCGACCGCGCGAGGTGGACGTTCTGGACGGCCAAGGGCACCTGGTCGCCGGACCCGGGCGCGGCGGCGAACACGATCGCGGCGGGCGCGGCCGGCGAGACGGTCTTCTACGTCCCGGCCCTGAAGGCGTGGATGAACGTCCTGCTCGCGTACGGCTCGACCACCGCCCAGTTCCAGGTCGGCGGCTCCCCGTCCGGCCCCTGGTCCAAGCCGCAGACCCTGGGCCAGACCATGGCCGGCGCATACGCCATGTTCGGCCACGTCGAATACGCGCAACGCGACGGACTCGTGCAGTACCTGACGTACTTCCACCCCGAATCGGGCGCCCAACGCCTCTACCGCGTGGAGTTCGCGACCGGCTAAAGCAGCTAACCGAACAGTCCGGTGAGCACCAGCGCGTAGAGCAGCGACTCGACCAACCACGCCGCGTACAGCAGGGCCGGCGCGGGAGGTGCGACCGGGGCGGGCGGCAGCGACACCGTATCCCGCACACGCTCGCGCACCCGCGCGGCCGCCCGTTCCATCGAGAGCCGCAGCGCCCCCGAGAGCTGGTGCCCGGTCCGCTCGTCGCCGGACAGGAAGCGCGGCAGCAGCGGGTGCTCGCCGCGCGCGGTCACGACCAGGCCCGCGCCGTGGTGGTCGGTCTCGATGGTCACCGCGCCGTGCCGGTCCGCGCGGACGGCGTGCACGTCCGACCAGACGAGCAGCCGCGCGCCGATGCTGCCGACCACGCTGAGCCCGGCGCCGTTCCAGCTGACGCGCGGGCGCAGGAACAGCCGCCACCCGGACAGGCAGGCGATCGCGACGATCGGGGCCGTGACCGCGACCGCGCCCCAGTACGGCAGGGCCGGCAGCAGCCGCGACAGGATGACGAGGAAGGGCCAGGAGGAGGCGACCACCACCGCGTAGCCGGAGAAGCGGTTGTGCCGGTGGGTGTGCACGGTCTCCGGGTCGGCCGCGACGTCCTCCGGCCGCAGCGCCAGGATCTCCTCGGGCCGCAGCGGCAGCCGCGCCGGGTCCGGAACGCCCGTCAGGTCGTCGAACTCGGGGTCGGGAGCCGGGCCGCCGTAGGCGGGGGCGAAGCGTCCGCTGCGCGCCGGGCCGCGCGGGACGAGCAGCTCGCCGTCGATCGCGACCGCGCACCAGTGCCGCTGGGCCGGGACGCCGAACAGGATGCCCGGGCGGATCTCGTCGGCGCCGTGCCGGGCCAGGGCGAAGAACTCCATCAGCGCGGGCTCGCCCGGCCGCGCGTCGGTGGCGTAGACGGCGACGCGGCCGCCGAGCGCCCAGACGTACACCTCGGTGGCGGGCTGCTCCCCCGCGAACAACGCGCGCGCGGCCGCCGAGCGCTCCCGCGCGCGGGCCAGGCACCCGGCGGCCAGCCCGGCGCTCAGCACGGCGAGCGAGAGCCAGCCGCTCGTGTCGTACGGCTCGCTCACCAGCTGGTAGAGCCCGTCCCCGGCGACCAGGACGGCCACCCGCGAGCCCACCGGATGCTCGTCGGAGTCGCCGACGGTGACGCGCACGGTCGCGGCGCCCGGCAGCCGCACCTCGAGGGTGTACTCGTCGGGGTGCGCGGTGACCTCGGCCGTCACGCGGTCGGCGGCGGCCAGGCGCCCGTCCGCGTCCGACTGCGCGAGCAGCGCCGACCCGGCAATGCCAAGAGCCAGCAGCAGCAGCGGTACCGCCAGCAGCCGCCACCCCAGCCCGTAGCGCGGCAGCGACGCGGGCGCCGGCGGCTTGCGGTGCGAGGTGGTCGCCGCCCACATCTCGGCGGCGCCGCCGAGCCCGGGCGGGGCCAGCCGGGCGGCCACGAAGGCGAGGACCGCGAGCGCCGCGTCCGCGCCCGTGAGCCAGGGCGGGGAGGCGAGGTCCGGGTGCGCGACCTGCCAGATCGCGTCGGCGGTGAAGAACAGCGCGGCGAGCCAGGCGGTGACCGGCAGCGAGACGAACGCGACCACGGGCAGCGCGGCGACGAGGCCGAAGAGCAGCCCGTCGAGCCAGTCCGGGCCGCACGGCGCGGCGTCGGAGCACTCGACCGGCGGGTCGAACGCGATGTGCAGCGACAGCACCGCGATCGCGGCCACCACGACGAGCAGCGCGCGGGCGCGGCGCCAGCGCACGGGGCGCACGGTCCACCCGAAGACGTCGGCGGTCAGCAGCGGGGTCATTTGCCCGCCATTCTTCCCCAGCGCGGCCCGCCCATGCCGGCAAGGGGTCGGGCGGTCACCCTGCAAGAGAGCGGGTTCCGTGGGCATCAAGGCCGATTTGTACCCGTGGACCAGTCGCGATGTTCCCTGTAACGTCCTGCCGTGAAAGCGCTCTCTCGCATTTGTGGCGCGTCACCCCCGCCTCGCGATGCTCGCCCCATCGTCGCCATGGGTCGCGGTTGCGCGCCACCGGAGGAAAGTAGGTCGCGTTTCATGCCATTGGTTCCCTCCGGCCAGGCGTCCGCCAGGTCTGCCGGCACGACCGGACGCCGCCGCGGCCGGTGGTTCGCCCTCGGGGCGGCCGTGCTGCTGACCGCGGTCGCCGCCGTCTCCACCCCCGGCGCCGCCGCGGCCGCGCCCGCCGGTCGCGGGTCGTCCGGCCAGCCCGACTTCGGGCCGAACGTCAAGATCTTCGACCCGTCGATGACGGTGGAGCAGATCAAGGCGACCACGGACGCCGTCCTGGCCCAGCAGATCGACAACGAGATGGGCACGCAGCGCTACACGCTGCTGTTCAAGCCGGGCACGTACGGCACGCCCGAGCACCCCCTGATCTTCCAGGTCGGGTACTACACCGAGGTGGCCGGCCTCGGGCTCAACCCCACCGACACGGTCATCAACGGCCACGTCGACGTGTACAACCGCTGCCTCGCGGCGGACAACTGCATCGCGCTGGTCAACTTCTGGCGGTCGATGTCCAACCTCACCATCAACGTGGCCGGCGAGTCCGGCTGCCGCTCCACCGGTGAGTTCTGGGCGGTGTCGCAGGCCGCGCCGCTGCGCCGGGTGAAGTTCAACGGCAACGCCACCTTCATGGACTACTGCACCGCCGGTCCGCAGTACGCCTCCGGCGGCTTCATGTCCGACTCGGTGACCAGCACCCTGACCAACGGGTCGCAGCAGCAGTTCCTGGTCCGCGACAGCAACATCGGGACCTGGTCGAACGCCGTGTGGAACCAGGTGTTCTCCGGGGCCGTGGGCGCGCCCGCGCAGCAGTTCCCGAACCCGCCGTACACCACGCTGGACAGCACGCCGGCCAGCAAGGAGAAGCCGTACCTGTACATCGACGCCAAGGGCAAGTGGAACGTCTTCGAGCCGGCGTTGCGCAAGAACAGCTCGGGCGCCAGCTGGGTCAACGGTCCCACCCCGGGCCGCTCGATCCCGCTCTCGGACGTCTACCTGGCCAAGCCGTCGGACTCGGTGCTGCAGATCAACCTGCAGCTCGCGCTGGGCAAGCACCTGATCTTCACGCCCGGCGTGTACAACATCAACAGCTCGATCCTCGTCTGGCGCCCGGACACCGTGGTGCTCGGCATGGGCATCGCCACGCTGACCGCGGTCGGCGGCGCGGTCCCGATGTGGATCGCCGACAGCAAGGGCATCTCGGTCTCGGGCATCATGATCGACGCCGGTACCGTGAACTCGCCCGCGCTCATGCAGGTCGGCACCAAGCTCGGCGGCGCGCTGAACCTCGGTGACGCCAACGACCCGACGGTCCTGCACGACGTGTTCTTCCGCGTCGGCGGCCCGCACGTCGGCAAGGCGGACGTGAGCCTGGAGGTCAACTCCGACCACGTCATCCTCGACGACATCTGGGCCTGGCGCGCGGACCACGGCGTCGCGGGCTCGGTCGGCTGGGACATCAACACCGGCCGCAACGGCGTCATCGTCAACGGCGACGACGTCCTCGCGACGGGCCTGTTCGTCGAGCACTACCAGCAGTACAACGTGATCTGGAACGGCGAGCGCGGCAAGACGATCTTCTTCCAGAACGAGCTCCCGTACGACCCGCCGAACCAGGCCGCGTGGCAGCACGACGGCGTGCTCGGCTGGGCCGCGTACAAGGTCAACGACAAGGTGAAGACCCACGAGCTGTGGGGTGGCGGCGCCTACATCTTCACGAACGTCGACCCGACCATCCACGCGGCGCACGGCTTCGAGGTCCCCAACCGCCCGGGCGTCAAGCTCCACGACATCCTGACGGTGAACCTCTCGGCCGGCACCATCGACCACGTCGTCAACGACACGGGCGCCCCGGTGGCGACCGAGACCGGCGTCGGCGTGCCCAGCTACGTCACGAGCTACCCGGCGAGCTGACCACCGCTTTGTGAGTTCTCCGCGCAACAAGAACGGCGCCCGGCTCTTCGGCCGGGCGCCGTTTCACGTATCAGAGAATGAATCGCCTGTCGGCGAGTGGGCCGGCGATCGAGGTGCCGGGCTCCGCCGGCAACCAGAACACATCGTCCGACGCGTCCTCTGGCTCGACGTTGACCTGGTTTTCCCGGACGTCACTGCTGAGCACCGCGCTATCCATGCCGACATCGGTACCCCTTGTGGGTGACCGCAAACGCCCTGAGCTGTGACGAAACGCTCAAACGGTAAGGCCCGCCAGGCGATCTTCCGCGTTACCGGCCACGGCGCGGATCCGGATAAATGCGGATAAAGGCGAGCATGTCGTGACGCGCCGGCGCCCGACATGTCGCCTATATCCGCATGGAATACACGAGGACCTCCGAACCCGGCCCGTAGTCCGAGGTCCGCTTCTCCAGCGTCAGGCCGGCGTTCGCCGCGACGCGCTGGGAGGCCAGGTTGTCCGGGTGGATGATCGCGATCACGCGGTCCGCCCCGAGCGCGTCGCGCGCCCAGTCCCGGCACGCCCGCGCCGCCTCCGTGGCCAGGCCCGTGCCCTGCAGCGCCGGCACGACGTGGTAGCCCAGTTCCAGCTCGTCCACGCCGTCGACGCGCTGGACGGTCAGGCCGCAGTCGCCCGCGAAGACGGCGCCGGCCCGCAGACGCAGGGTCCACAGGCCGTGGCCGTCCTCGCGGTACCGCCGCCGGTTGCGCCCGATCCATTCGAGGGTCTCCGGCCGGGTCTTCGGCCGCGGGTAGAACCGCATGACGTCCGGGTCGCCGAGGAGCCGGTCCAGGTCGTCGAGGTCGTCCGGGGACATCTCGTGGAACGTGAGGCGGGCGGTGCCGGGCGGGGTCACTCGACGTACAGGTTGATCACCGCGCTGATCGGCAGGGCGACCATGACGAGGAGGAAGGCGAGCAGGGCGGCCGCGCCGGTCTGCTGCTGGGCGTGGATGGTCTTGAGGGTGCACTCGCCGGTGAGCACGAACCAGTCGATCAGGTACCGGGCGACGTACAGGCCCACGTAGGCGATGCCGAGGGCGGCACCGAAGCCGGCCAGGCTCTCGGGCCACGTGGTGAAGTCGCCGGCGATCGAGCCGTACAGGATGAGGCCGACGGCGGTGAGGACGCCCGCGGATTCCAGGCCCTCGGTGACGCCGCCCCGGACCATGGCGAGGCGCAGGTTGCCGTGGGCGACGAGGCCGTGCAGGTAGAACGCGATCACCAGGCCGGCGATCCCGGCCACGGTGAACACGGCCGTCGAGGTGAGCGACGTGCGCAGGTTGGGCGCCTGGCCGATGAAGGTGGCCCGCACGACCAGCGCCAGGCCGAGGTAGAAGCCGAGGCGGACCAGGCCGACGGAGAGCGGCACGGTGTTGAGCGCGCCGAGCGGGGTCGCGCGGGTGCGCAGGATCATCCAGTCGGTGATCCAGAAGCCGAGCACGGCCAGCAGCGTCGCCCACAGGATGCCGCCGCCGACCCAGGCCAGCGAGTTCCAGTTGGTCAGGTCCTGGCCGACGAGGCTGGACACGCCGATGACCTGGACGGCGACGAAGCCGACCCGCTGGACGAGGTACCCCCAGTTCGACCGGGCCCACAGCTCGTCGTGGTCGTCGAAGGAGGTGACGGCGTTGAGCAGCCACCAGCCGCCGCCCACGCCGAGGATCACGATGAGCACCTGGAGCACCGCGATCAGGTCGGCGGTACCGTTCATGCCGTCTCCTAGTAACAGAACTTAAAAGCCACTGTGGTCGATGGTGTGCGGAACGAAGTGGCTCAGGTTGTCGGTGATCAGCCCGGCGCTCTCGCGGATGCCGAGCCCGGCCGGTTCGCCGTCGATCATCCAGACGCCCAGAACCGGGTGCCACTCGCCACCCCGGGGGTCGGTGTAGGCAGGCAGCGGGGCGAAGGACTGGCACACGAACGGGCCGCCGTAGTCGCCGGACGTGCTCGTCCTGGTGACGCCGTCCACGATGATCGAGACGTTGGCGCCCTCGCGGCCGAGCAGGGGCTTGCGCACGTAGGACGTCATCCACTCCGGGCGCTCGGACTCGAAGTACGCCGGCAGCAGGAGGTCCTTCTTCTCCGGGTCGTCGCCGAAGAGGTGCCACAGCACCGCGAGGAGGCCCTTGTTGCTCCAGAGCATCTTGTACGGCGGCTCGATCCAGACCGTACTGTCGCGGCGCGGGTCGCTCATGTCGCGGAAGCACTGCTTGGCGAACTGCTCCTGGAGCATCCACTCCCACGGGTACAACTTGAAGAGCACGTCGATGTGCTGGCCCTCGGGGTCGTAGAACCGGTCGCCGGCCTGCACGTCGCCCGCGCCGATCTCGTCCATCCAGAGGAACTTGACGCGGTACCCCTGCGGCTCGAGCGCCTGCCGCGCGGTCTCCATCATGTACTCGGTGTTGAACAGGTCCTCGCCGCTCTCCTCGGACCGGTCGCACGCGAAGTGCACGGTCATCGGGTTGAGCAGGTGGGTGCGGGCCTGCCGGAGCCGGCCCAGGTTGCGCTGCCAGGCGGCGACCAGCGCCTCGTGGATGCCGTTCCACTGGTCCTTGCCCTGGCCGGTCTGCTGCATCCAGTACCACTGGGCGACCGCCGCCTCGGGCAGGGACGTCGGGGTGTCGGCGTTGAACTCCAGCAGCTGCGGCAGGCCGGAGAACTCGCCCGCGTAGCGGATGTCGAACCGGCCGTAGATGCTCGGGCTGAAGTCGCCCTTGCTGCGCCCGCCCGGCTCGGTCTCGTCGTCCCACCAGGTGCGCTTGATCTGGTCCCAGGCGAACTCGGGGATGCCCAGCAGCTGGAACATGTTGTGGTCGATGACGAAGTCGCCGGCCGCGACGCACATCTCGAACAGCGTCGCGGCGCTCGCCGTCAGGGTGTCGATCTCGCGCGAGGAGAAGTCGTAGAACGGCCCCTCGCGCCAGTACGACATGGTGCCGCCGTCCGGGGTCGGGGTCTCGCTGAACACGATCCCCTGCGAGGCGATCTGCTGCCTCCAGTCCGGCCGGACGGCGCCCTCGGCGATGCGGCGCACGTCAGCTCCCCGAGCTCTTGCCGCTGCTGCTGCCGAAGCCGCCCGAGCTGACCTTGCCGTTGCTCACGTGCCCGGTCGCGGGCAGCCCGGCGTTGCTCCGCCCGACCGAGTCGGTGGAGGACACGCGGCTGCCGCCACCGCCGAGCCGGTAGCCCGGCGAGCGGCCCCGGCCGTAACTGCCCGTGTAGTAGTAGTGACCGGGCGAGCCGTCGTCGCAGCGGTAGTCGGGCACGACAACGCCGTTCTGATCCGCACAGTACGTCTGCTTCTCACGGCCGCATGCCGCCAGACCGCCCGTCGCCGCCAGCGCCGCCAGCGCGAGATAGCTCCGGCCCAGTGGCACCGACTTGGATCGCCTCATCGTCCGCTCCCTCAGGTGTGCCTTAGCACGGTAAATGACCTTCGCAAATCGCGCGAGGGGACGAGCCGTTCCGCAACCTGGTTGGCACCCCCGTCCTAGCGTGAGACACGTGAGCAACTGGCTTTCGCCGCCGCCGAAAGTCCATTTCGCCGGGTTCTGGCAGGAAGAATTCGGTCTCGCGATACTCACGGCATCGACCCGCCACGATGTTTTGTCTTCGTCGAGGAGATCTGATGCGATCACGGCTCCGCGCCGTGGTGGTCCTGCTGCTCGGGCTCGGGTGTCTCGCCGCCGCGCCCCAGCCCGCCCAGGCCGCCACCTCCCAGCCCTGCGACATCTACGGCGCCGCCGGCACGCCGTGTGTCGGGGCCCACAGCACCACCCGCGCCCTCTACTCGGGGTACGGCGGCCGCCTCTACCAGGTCCGCCGCGCCTCCGACGGGGCGCTGCTGGACATCGGGCTGCTCGCCGCCGGCGGGTACGCCGACGCCGACGCCCAGGACGCCTTCTGCACCGGCACCGCCTGCGTCGTCACCGTCGTCTACGACCAGTCGCCCCGCCACAACGACCTGACCATCGAGGGCCCCGGCACCGCGGGCGGCCAGGACGTCGGGGCGAACGCCGCTGCGCTGCCCGTGACCGCCGGCGGCCACCACGTGTACGGCCTGTACTTCAACGGCCGCACCGGCTACCGGCACCGCGTCGGCGCTGGGGTGGCGACCGGCGGCCAGCCCGAGGGCATGTACATGGTCGCGGCCGGGGGTCACGTCAACGACCAGTGCTGCTTCGACTACGGCAACGCCGAGGCCGAGATCGCCGACACCGGCAACGGGCACATGGACGCCGTCTCGCTGACCACCCGCTGCGTGAAGACCCCGCCGTGCACCGGCGCGGGGCCGTGGGTGGTGGCCGACCTGGAGAACGGGCTGTACCTCGGCAGCGGCCCCAACCCGGCCAACCTGGGCAACGCGACGCCGTTCGTCACCGCGCTGCTGAAGAACGACGGGCAGCACACGTTCGCGCTCAAGGGCGGCGACTCGCGCACCGGCGGGCTGAGCACCTGGTGGAACGGCGCGCTGCCGCCCGGCGGGTACCAGCCGATGCACCTCGAGGGCTCCATCGTGCTCGGCACCGGCGGCGACAACAGCAACCGCGCGATCGGCTCGTTCTTCGAGGGCGTGATGACGGCCGGGTACCCGACCGACGCCGCCGACGACGCCGTGCAGGCGAACATCGTGGCGGCCGGCTACGGCGGCGGTGCGAACAGTCCCGCGCCGGCCGCCCCGCTCACCGGTCCGGGCGGCAAGTGCGCGGACGGGCAGGATGCGAACGGTCCCGGCGTGGCGGTACAACTGTGGGACTGTCAGGGCAGTGCGGACCAGCGCTGGATTCACGGGTCCGACCAGTCCGTCTCGGCGCTCGGGCGCTGCCTGCACCTGGTGGGCAACGCGACCGGCAACGGCACCAAGGTCGAGCTGGCGGACTGCGCGGGCGGGGCGTACCAGCGGTGGGTGCAGCAGGCCGACGGCTCGCTGCGCAACCCGGTCTCCGGCCGCTGCCTGGACTCGCCCAGCGGCGCCACCGCCAACGGCACCAAGCTGCAGATCTGGGACTGCAACGGCCTGGCCCCGCAGAAGTTCGCGGTCACCGGCGGCGGCCCCGTCACGGGCCCCGGCAGCAAGTGCGCGGACGTGGCCGGCGACGACACCGGCGCCGGCAACGCGGCGGTACAGCTCTGGGACTGCCAGCCCGGCGCGCTCGACCAGCACTGGCTGCGCGGTGCGAACAGTTCGCTGCGCACCCTGGGCCGCTGCCTCGACGTGGTGGGCGGCGCGACCGCGAACGGCGCGAAGGTGCAACTCTTCGACTGCAACGGCGCGGGCGCGCAGAACTGGGTGCAGCAGGCGGACGGCACGCTGCGCAACCCGGCCTCGGGCCGCTGCCTGGACTCGCCCAACGGCGCCACCGCCAACGGCACCAGGCTGCAGCTGTACGACTGCAACGGCTCGGCCGCGCAGCGCTTCACGGTGAACTGACGACGACTGTTTACTCTTGTCCGGATGGTACGGGCCGGTCTCACACGCGCACATGTGTGCACCGCCGCGCTCGAAATGGCCGACGAGGTGGGCATCGACCACGTGACGATGACCGCCCTCGCCCGCCGGCTCGGCGTGGCGGTGCCCAGCCTCTACGAGCACGTCCGCGGAGTGCCGGACCTGCTCGACGCGGTCGCCGGGCTGGCCACGAACGAGCTCGCCGACCGGCTGGGCGAGGCGCTGCGGGACCGCACCGGCCGCCCCGCGCTGATCGCCTACGCCACCGCCCTGCGCACCTGGGTGGTGGCGCACCCCGGCCGCTACGCCGCGACCGTGCGCCCGCTGACCGACCCGGCGGGCGCCGCGGCCCAGGCCCGGATCGTCCAGGGCTGCGCGACCCTCCTGCGCGGCTACGGCCTCGACGAGACGCGCGCCGTGGACGCCGTCCGTTTCGTGTACTCCACGATGCACGGCTTCCTGCACCTCGAAACGGACGGCGGCTTCCACCACGCGCGCGACCTGGACACCAGCTGGTCCCTGATCCTCGACGCCCTGGACCGCGCCCTGACCACCTGGCCGCCCGCTCGCTAGGCTCGCCTCATGCAGGAGTCTGGCCGCCGGCACCCGGATCGACCTGGTCGGTGCCCTGCAGGACGCCGTCACCTGGCACGGTGGTCCCATGCCGACGGGCGTCAACGCACCCTGACCGCCTAGCGGGCGCGGACGGTCAGGAGGCCGGCCAGGTCGACGTCGGCCGGGCGGCCGCCGTAGCCCGAGTCGGCGATGAGGCGGGCGCCCAGCACGGCGCTCCAGAACGTGCGGACCTCCACGGCCGGCGGGCGGTCCACGGTCCAGCCGCGGCGGTCCAGCAAAGCGAGCAGGTAGTGCTCGGCCTGGCGGAACAGGATCGTGAGGTACAGCTGCGCGGTGGCGTGCAATTCCGGGCGCTCGCGCGCGATCGACATCGCCTGCACGGCCCGTGGGATGGACGGCAGGGCGAGGGCCGTGCGGGCCAGGGCGGAGCGGAACGTCTGCGGCGTGCGGCTGCGGCGGCCGAGCGATTCCAGCCGGGCGGCCTCGCGCAGCAGGGTGGACAGGGCGGCGTGCACGAACAGGCCGTCCTTGGAGCCGAAGTAGTACGTGATCTGGTGCGGGTATGCCTCGGCGGCGCGGGCGATGGTGGCCACGCTCACGCCGGCCAGCCCGTGCTCGGCGAAGAGGCCGGCCGCGCACTGCAGGATGCGCGCGCGGGTGCGGCGGCCGCGGGCCCGGGCCGGTTCGCTGATGGACATGGGATATTTGTATACGGTACAAGTAGGGGATGGACATTGTGGTCACCGGGATGGGGGCTCTGTCACCGCTGGGCGGGGACGTCGAGGCGCTGTGGCAGGGGCTGCTCGCCGGACGGTCGGGCGTGGGGCGCATCGATCACCTGCTGCCGAGCGGGGTGATGGACGAACTGCCCGTGCGGATCGGCGCGACCATGGCCGTCTCGCCGGACACCCTCCTGACGCGCGTGCAGGCGCGGCGGATGGACCGGTGTGAGCAGGCCGCCCTCGTCGCGGCGCAGCAGGCCTGGCAGCACGCGGGCGCGCCCGAGGTCGACTCCGAGCGGCTGGCCGTCGTCATCGGGACCGGGATCGGCGGGGTGAGCACGCTGCTGGCCCAGGACGACCTGCTGGAGGAGAAGGGGCCGGGCAAGGTCTCGCCGCTGACCGTGCCGATGCTGATGCCCAACGGGCCGGCGGCCTGGGTGAGCATCGAGTTCGGCGCGCACGCGGGCGTCTACACGCCGGTGTCGGCCTGCGCCTCGGGCGCGGAGGCGATCGCGCTCGGCGCGCGGCTGATCCGGCTCGGCGAGGCCGACATCGTGATCGCGGGCGGGTCGGAGGCGGCCATCACGCCGCTGACGCTGGCCGGGTTCGCGCAGGCGCGCACGCTGTCCAAGCGCAACGACGAGCCCGAGCGCGCGTCGCGGCCGTTCGACACCGACCGGGACGGGTTCGTGATGGGCGAGGGCGCCGGGATCGTGATCCTGGAGCGCGCCGAGCACGCGGCCGCGCGCGGGGCGACGGTGCACGGGCGGCTGGCGGGGGTGGGGGTGACCTCGGACGCGTACCACATCACGGGGCCGGACCCGAGCGGCGCCGGTCAGGTCCGGGCCATCCGCCGCGCGGTCGCGGACGCCGGGCTGTCCGCATCCGACGTGGCCCACGTCAACTGCCACGCCACCTCGACGGTCGCCGGCGACCTGGGCGAGGCGGCGGCGATCCAGCGGGCCCTCGGCGACGACGTGGTGCTGACGGCGCCGAAGTCCGCGCTGGGTCACCTGGTCGGCGCGGCGGGGGCGGTGGAGAGCATCGTGACGCTGCTGTCGGTGGCCCACGGCGTCGTGCCGCCGACGCTCAACCTGGACAACAAGGCGCCCGAGGTGACGCTCGACGTGGTGTCGGGCGCCCCCCGGGACCTGCCCATGCGCGCGGCGGTGTGCAACTCGTTCGGCTTCGGCGGCCTGAACGTGTCGCTCCTGTTCACCGCCTGACGCTCAGCTGACCTGCGTCTGCGATTCCAGCTCGGTCAGGCGCACCGTGCACAAGCCGCCGCGCTCGGACTGCACGTCGGTCACGGCCAGCTGGGTGCCCGGCGTCAGGATGAACTCCTCCTCGCCGGTGAAGGCCGAGTACCGGCGGATACCGACGGCGCGCAGCGGCACGACCTCGAACAGGGTCCGCTTGCCGCTGCCGCCCATGAACGACCGGGCCACGCCGATGCTGGACGTGCACGACGACACGCCCCACCAGGTGACGGTCTGCCCCATCGGGTACTGCCGGCGCAGGTCCATCCGCACGCCCCGCCAGACCGGCTCGCGGCGCGCGGGCAGGCGCGACACGGCCGAGAAGAGCAGGCGCAGGTACGGCAGGTACGGCTCCAGCCGGCTGCGGTCGGGATCGCGCAGCGTGGCGTTGATCTGGCGGTAGAACGCGGACTCACAGGTGTACAGGTAGAGCGCGGCCGCCTCGTCGGCGCTCAGGCTGCCCTCGTGCTCGCGGGACGCGCCGAACGCCTGCGACGCCGCGACGTGCCCGTCCAGCCCGCGCAGGACCCCGGCCGCGGGCGCGACGGCCTTGCGGAAGTCCAGCAGCGGCGTGTCGAAGACCCCGGTGATCACCGGCAGCGCGAGGCCCTCGTCCTTGACGCTTTCCAGGCGCTCGAGGTACAGCCGATGCAGTTCCATCGTCGAGGCGATGAACGCGCCCATCCGCTCGGCCGCGGGGTCCTGGTGCGCGTTCCAGCCGGCGCTCGGCAGCCAGTCGATCTCGTCCGCGCCGAGCGAGCGCAGCGCCTCGTTGACGGTGGCGAAGTGCTCGTTGTCGCAGAAGATGTCGCCCTGCGCGGCCGGGTTCGGATGGTCGATGTGGCGGACCTCGACGCCCGGGTACTTTTTCTGCAGCCGGGTCACCAGCGACTTGAGCCCGCGGGCGTGCGCGCCCCACCAGGCGAAGACGACCCCGCGGTCCTCCTCGGCCGCGTCCTGCTTGGCCCGCAGGATCTCCTCGACGATCCGCTCCACGACCGGGCGCCAGAAGCCGGTGTGCGCGTCGGTGCCGCGGTCGGCGTCGGCGCTGGCGGTGAGCGAGGCGTTCAGCAGCAGGACGCCCTGCGTGAGCATCGAGGAGAACCACTCGGGCGGCGGCACGGTGTCGTGCTGTTTGAGCAGTGCGCGAATGTCCGCGATCGGCGTCTTCTTCGGGATGCCGTACTTCCACATCGCCGCCGCCTTGATGATGCAGCGGATGCTCACGACGCGGCCGAACTGGCTGTCCGCCCAGTCGTGGAACGTGTTGTCGAACATGGCGATGCCCGTCGCGCTCTCCGGGCGCGGGTACGGGTTCTGGCCGAAGACGACGACCTTCCACTTGTGCGGCGGGTTGGGCTTGAGCGCCTGGAAGGTGAGCTCCCGGACCGGCACGATCTGCGGGCTGCGCTTCGGCCCGATGAACTCGGCCGCCTCCGGCTGCGCCTCGATGACCGGCCGCAGCAGCGGAAGCCACGCCTCGCCGCCGCCGTCGAAGAGCTCGGTGAGGCCAAGCGGGTCGTCGGTGTCGCTCAATGTACCCTCCCTCGAGATCCACTGTGGACACCGCACCGTACCGGGTGCGCCCGGCGACACCGAAACTGGAGTGAGCATATGACCGTGCGAGTGGTACTCAGCGACATCAACGCGAAGGTCGTGCAGTCCTGGATGTCGGCGTTCGCGGACGAGCCGGACGTCGAGATCGTGAAGGGTTCGATCCTCAACCAGCACGTCGACGCCTGGGTCACGCCGACCAACTCGCACGGCATCATGAGCGGCGGGGTCGACGCGGTGATCCTGCGGCACCTGGGGCCGGGCATCCAGCTGCGCGTGCAGCGGGCGATCCGCGACCAGTTCGGCGGGGAGCTGCCGATCGGGGCCGCGGTGTGCGTGCCGTCGGGGGCGGCGAACCCGAAGTACCTCATCGCCGCGCCGACCATGCACGCTCAGGCCGAGAACGTGCGGCACACGCTCAACGTGGCGCTGGCGTGTGCGGCGGCCTTTCAGGCGGTACAAATGCAGCCTGGAATTTCGTCGGTGGCGCTCGTCGGCATGGGTGCGGCGACCGGCCAGGTGCCGCCGCAGGTGTGCGCGAACCTCATGTGGGCCGGGTACACGCTGTTCCGGGAGAGCGCGTTCGACGACTACGCCGAGCTGCGCGCAACAGTGAGCGAGCAGCTCGGCGACATCGAGTCGCGGCCGGCCACCGAGCGGGTGCGGATCACCCCGCCGGCGGCCCGGCGTCGTCGCTGACCGTTCAGCCCTCGCCCAGCACCGGCTCGTGGAGCGGATAGCCGCGCGCGACCAGCCGTTCCACGACCTGGTGCCGGGTGAGCGACAGCACGTGCGTCTCCACCTCGGCCTCGGACAGCAGCTCGTTGTACGTATCGCGCACGACCCGCTCGACCTCGCCGGCCGGGGCGTCCGGAAAACGCTCCTGCACGATCGTGATCTCGCGTTGCAGCGCCGTTTCGATGTCGCCGAGATGGGCGACCCCGTCGTGCTCGGACATGTCAGCACCTCCTTGTGCGCATCGGGTTACCCGTAACTTCCACGACTCGAACACAAGTGAGCAGCGGCGCCGGGGCCGGACCTTGACAGGCTTCGAAATGTTGCCCGACCCTCGGCGCAACATTTACATCCGGCCTGCCCCAACCGGATCCCTCCGGAAGGAGAGCCCTGGTGAAGATCCGCCTGCCGCTCGCCCTCGTCGCGGTCGCCGCCCTGCTCGCGGGGGCGGGACTGCAGATCCTGCACTCCCCCGCCGCCGTCGCGGCCAGCGCCGGCGTCGAGGACGAGGGCGCGAACTGCGCGGTGCCGGCCCTGCCCGACGCCGGTTCGCTGCCGACGAACGCGAAGCTGCCCGATCCGTTCAAGAAGCTCGACGGAACGCGCATGGCGAACAAGTCCGAATGGACGTGCCGGCGCGAGGAGATCAAGCGCCTGGCCGAGAAGTTCGTCTACGGCGAGAAACCGGCAAAGCCACAAAGCGTCACCGGTACCGTGTCCCGCACCTCCATCACCGTCAACGTCTCCAACGCCGGGAAGTCGGCCAGCTTCTCCGCCGCCGTCGACGTGCCCAGCGGGACCGGCCCGTTCCCGGCGGTCTTCGTGCTCGGCGGGTTCGGCGCGGACACGGCCGCCATCAAGGCCGCGGGCGCCGCGGTCATCACCTACGACCCGTACGCCGTGGGCAAGGAGGGCACGCCGCGCACGAACAAGCAGGGCGCGTTCTACTCCGTCTACGGCGCGAACAGCAGCACCGGGCTGCTCATGGCCTGGGCGTGGGGCGTCAGCCGGCTCATCGACGTGATCGAGCAGTCCGGCGGGAGCGTCCTGCGCGGCGACGCGACCGGCGTGACCGGTTGCTCGCGCTTCGGCAAGGGCGCGTTCGTCATCGGCGCGTTCGACCAGCGCATCCAGCTCACCATGCCGATCGAGTCGGGCAGCGCGGGCGTGCCCATCTTCCGCGGCATCCCGGGCGAGGGCGCGCAGAGCCTGAGCAGCGCGTACGGCGAGCAACCCTGGCTCGGCGACGCTTTCGGAACGTTCACGGGCAGCCCGGCGCGGCTCCCGGTCGACACCCACGAGATGGTCGCCATGGTGGCGCCGCGCGGGCTGTTCATCATGGACAACCCGCACATCGTCAACCTCGGCCCGAAATCGGCGAGCGTCGCGGCCCTGGGCGGCGCGGAGGTCTACAAGGCCCTCGGCGCCGGCGACAGCATCACCTACTGGTCGGACATCCAGGACGGCAACCACTGCGCGAACCGGCCGGAATGGCGCACGCCCTTGCAACAGAACATCCAGCGGTACCTGCTGAAGTCCGGCAGCGCCGCCGGCTCGTTCCACGTCTCGTCGAAGGCCTCCGGCAACCTCGCCGAATGGCGCGACTGGACGACGCCCTCCCTCGGGGGCGGGTCCGCTTCGCCCACGCCGTCAGCTTCGGCCTCTCCGTCGGCATCGGCTTCTCCCTCCCCCTCGGCCTCTCCTTCCTCCGGGGGTCCGGCCGGCGGCTGCACCGCCACCGTTTCGCTCAACCAGTGGAACGGCGGCTTCGTGGCGACCGTGCGCGTGACGGCCGGGTCAACCCAGATCAACGGGTGGACGGTCAGTACGACACTGTCGCCAACGTTGACGATCACCAATGTGTGGAACGCCGCGCGGAGCGGGAGCAGTTTCAGCAACGTGCAGTACAACGGCACGGTTCCCGCGGGTCAGTACACCGAGTTCGGCTTCCAGGGCACCGGCACGGCCACCGGCCTGACCGGCACCTGCTCGGCCCGGTAGCGCACGTCCGAGGGGCCCGGCGGTACACCCGCCGGGCCCTTCGCCGTACCCGAGACTTCGACGTTCACCTATTGAAAGTTTCCGACGACCGTGAACTAATCGACGAAGGTCTTTCCCACAAGGAGGCAGCGTGTCGGTACGAAGGCTCGCCCTGCTCACCGCCCTCGCCCTGGTCGCCACGGCCCTGATCGGCTCGCCGGCGCAGGCCGCGACCGTGACGTACGGCCAGGACGTGTCGGGTCACCAGGGCAACGTCAACTGGTCGGCGCAGTGGAGCGCCGGCTCGCGGTTCGCCTACATCAAGGCGACCGAGGGCACGTACTACACCAACCCGTACTTCGCCCAGCAGTACAACGGCTCGTACAACATCGGCATGCTCCGCGGCTCGTACCACTTCGCGATCCCCAACGGCGGCGGCGGCGCGGCGCAGGCGGACTACTTCATCGCGCACGGCGGCGGCTGGTCCAAGGACGGCAAGACCCTGCCGGGCGCGCTCGACATCGAGTACAACCCGTACGGCGCGACCTGCTACGGCCTGTCCCAGTCGGCGATGGTGAGCTGGATCCGCGCGTTCCTGAACCAGTACCACACGCGCACGGGCCGGTGGGCGGTCATCTACACGACCACGGACTGGTGGAGCACGTGCACCGGCAACTACAGCGGCTTCTGGGCCAACTCGCCGCTGTGGCTCGCGCGGTACAGCAGCAGCCCCGGCACCCTTCCCGCGGGCGCGCCGACGTGGTCGTTCTGGCAGTACTCCAGCAGCGGCCCCTTCGCCGGTGACTCGAACCAGTGGAACGGCGCGCTGGACCGCCTCCGCGCTCTGGCCTGCAACGGCGCCTGCTGAGCTTCGGCCTTTTTCGCTCCGCTTCGGTCAGTTTTCGAGAAGCGGGCCCATGGCGGGCCCTCCTAGCATGGGAAACGTAACGATCAAGCAACCGCGAGGAGCGCCCGCCATGGCCCGCAAAGCGACGACCCAGACCTTCACCGACGACGAGCGCGCGGCGATGAAGGAACACGCCGCCGAGGTCCGCGCCTCCTCGTCGCGCCGCGGCTCCAAGGCCGACAAGGCCGCCGAGGACGCCAAGGCCCTGCTGGAGAAGATCGCCGAGATGTCCGAGGGCGACCGCACGATCGCCGAGCGCGTCCACGCCATCATCACCGAGACCGTGCCGGACCTCGCCCCCAAGCTCTGGTACGGCATGCCGGCCTACTACAAGGGCACGAAGTCCATCTGCTTCTTCCAGCCGGCGACGAAGTTCAAGACGCGCTACTCGACCCTGGGCTTCAACGACGACGCCGCCCTGGACGACGGCGACCTCTGGCCGGTCGCGTACGCCCTGCAGTCCCTGACCCCGCAGGTAGAGGCCCGCATCGCGGAACTGGTCAAGCGCGCAGCGTCCTGACCACCTGCCGGCACGCCTCCAGCACCTCGCCCGGATGCGACAGATGCACCTCATGCTGCGCACCGGGCCAGCTGAGCAGCGGCGCGCCGAGCGCTTCGGCAAGCCGCTGATGCGCCCGCCGCATCCGCGCGGCGGGCTTGCGATCGGCGGTCACCACGGCGGCGGGCCGCTTCGGCAGCTCGTCCTCGCGGAAGCCCTGCGCGAGCGCGCCGAGCCCCTTCGCGGCGCGGCCGAGCTTCTCCAGGTCGACGTCGAGCATGCGCTCACGCGCCGCCCTGATCGCCGGCGGCTCATCGCGCTTCCGGATCGACCGCTCGATGGCCCTGCGCATCAGGGCGGGGATCGCTCGCCCGGCCAGCGGTACCCGGCTGAGGGCGAGCACGACGCGCATGGTCCGCTCCACCTGAGCCGCCGCGGGCGCGTCGTTGACGGGCGACGGGTCGAGCAGCACCAGGCCGGCCACGTCCTCGGGATGGTCGCGGGCGAGCAGCAGCGCGACGGCCCCGCCGAGGCTCTGGCCAATGACGACGACCGGCCCGAGGCCCGCCTCGCCCAGCATCGCGTGCAGGTCCGCGGCCGCCCCGGCGAGCGGCGCCTCCGGCCGGTCGTAGAGGATCACGCGCACGCCGGGGTCGGCGGTGAGCCCTTCCACGAGGCCCGGGAAGAACCCGTCGACCGCCTCGGCCCCGCCGGGCAGGAGCAGCACGGCGGGTCCGGCGTCACCGCGTACGTCAACCATCAACCGATGCTATTTGAGTGGTGCCGGTAGCGACGGATGAGCTCGAGGAAGATCCGTAGCTTCGCAACATCCGCGGGCTTCGGCGGGTCCGGGTTGAAGTGCATGACGTTGTTGCGCACCTGCCGAATCTGATTGAGCCGTGCGATGAACTGCTCCTGATCCAGCCGCCAGCCCAACTGCTTCCAGCAGTCCGCATTGGCCAGGACGGCCTTGTACTGACCGATCGTCATTGCCTCGAACCCCCTGAAACCGGACCCGCAAGCGCTCCGGACGGTGTCCTCGTCGAAGGTGTTGACAATCAGCTGGCGCAGTTCCTGGTCCACTTCGCCGATGAGGAAGAACGGAGTGGCCGTGTCGTCGTACTTCCGCACCACATCGGTGGCGGTGATGATGCCGCCGATCTCACCATCGAAGTCGCGAACGAAGATGAACTCCTCCTGCTGCAGAGTGGAAAGAACGTCGAGCAAGCGCCGGTCGTAGTCGAACACCTGGGCCGGACGGATGGCGTCACTCACGGTGGCACCGGCGTCGAGGTGCTTGGCCTCGGCGATCGACTTCCAGGAGATGGCCCCGTGCAGCGTGTGCGGGCTGGCCAGGACCGCGACTTGTGAATAGTCGTTGATCTGCAGCATCGTGATCACCTCCTCGAACGAGGCGGTCGGTGCGACCCAGGCCAGGCTCGGCTCGGCCGGCAACAGGTTCCCCAGCTTCAGCCCGATGTCGACGCTCTCCTCGTCGTCCGCGCCCTCGACCTCCGTCTCGGCCTCGTCGGCGGGGGTGGCGGCCGTCTCCGTCGGACGCTCCGGCACTTGGAGGAGGCGCACGGTGCTGTCGAGGTCAACTGCCCGGAAGTCCGGTGCGGTGGTCAAGTTGTGGTTGGCGAGGTCGGCGCTGACTTGAGCACTGGCGGTCTGGTCGCGGTCGGTCAGATCCCAATGCTTGATCATCTGGCGCACGGTCAGGGAAATGGGCTCGCCGGCCGTCGCCTTCGTGTGGGCCCACTCCAGGAATCCGAACCGGCGACGCACCCGGTCGTCCTTCTGGGTCGGGGCCGCGCTGTCCGCGCTGACCTCGTCGGCGACGGACTTGAGCAGCCGCTGGCGGAGCATGTGCAGGGTCGGCCCGTCTCGGCCGACCCGCCACACCGACCATCCGGGCACGGCGCTGATTCCGGCGGCGGCGGCACCGGCCGCGGACGGGGTGTTGAACTCGCGCCCGTCGCGCAGCCGGAGCCGGCCGCGCTCGGTCACGGTCGCCTCGTGCGGGGGTTCGCCGATGCGCTGGTGGTAGAAGAGGTCGTCGCCCGGTTTCAAAAGGCCGGCCTCGATCAGGTCCATGATGCGGACCCGCCGGCCGTCGAGCAGGTGTTCCCGGCGAGAGCGTTCCGAGGGCATGCGGTTTCACTCCAGGTTGGGTGAGCGGTGGGCGCGCTTGACGACTTCTTCGGGCGAGAGCGGCGCTTTCGGGTGGTACGTCAGGCAGAGCGGGGTGCGAACCTTGAGGAACGAGAAGCCCTCGCCGGCCGCGTAGAACTGGCCGCTGCCGAGCAGGCCGATGTCGGGCAGCCGGCCGCCCTTGGCCTGGGCGAGCTCGCGGGCCGCGTCGATCTGGGCCGGTGAGTTCAGCAGGCCGAAGAACTGCGTCGTCGCGTTGCCCGAGATCTGGTTGTGCAGGCCCTTCGGCGCCTGGGTGGCGAAGACCAGGCCCAGCCCGTACTTGCGGGCCTGCGAGGCCAGCGTGATCGTGCTCGCCGTCGAGGCGGTCGCGCCGGTCGCCGGAGCGAGGGTCTGGGCCTCGTCCATGATGAACAGCCCGCCGAGCGGCCGGTCGCCGGCCGGGTGGCGCTTGAGCCAGGTGAACAGCGCCATCTGCAACTGGTTGACGAAGCCCTGCCGCTCCTGGTCCGACATCAGCCCGATGAAGCTGATCACCGAGACCCGGGCGCGCTTGCCCGGCGCCGGGGTCAGCAGCGCCGCGGGATCGGCCGACGCCCCCTTGCCGCCGAACAGCGGATCGTTGACCATCGCGGCCTTGAGCGTCTCCGCGAGGTCGTGCGCGAGCTTCCCGGCCCGGCTCATCCGGCTGACGTCCTCGGGCAGGTCGGCCAGGAAGTCCGTGAAGCCTTCGAGCCCGACGGTACCGCCACGCGCGTACGCCTGCAGCGCCTCGGTGAGCACCGCCTTGCCCTGGGCCGCGAGTTTCGTCGTCCCGCTGACACCCGCCCGCGGCGCGAGCGCCTCGACGGCCGCGCGGATCGCCTGATCGAACTCGTCCCGCGAGTCCCGCACGGGCGTGAAGTCCGGCAGCGGCTGGAAACTGAGCGGGCGCCCGCCGCTGACCCCGGGCGTCCAGACGACGACGTCGGTGTGCTCGAGGTAGTCCCGCGCGCGCTCGTCGTCGCCGGGCCCCCAACCGGCGGGCGGCTCGGGCCACGCATCGCCGAGCCGGGCCAGGTCGTTGTTCGGGTCGAGCACGATCGACGAGACGCCCTGCCGGGCGCACTCCTCGACCAGCCGCCGGATGAGCACCGTCTTCCCGGACCCGGACCCCGCGAAAATCACCGTATGCCGCCGCAGCGACTCCAGATCGATCATGAACGCGGCCTCGTCCTGCAACACCCGCCCAAGCCGAATCGTCCGCCCGTCCCCCTCCGACTCCGGCACGGCCACTTCCGAAATGCGCAGATTGGGCGCGTCCGGTTCCGGCACAGGCACGTCGGCCATTTCGGGCGACGACGCTGGTGGCGGCTGCGGCGCCGGATCGGACACCGGTACCGCTGTCTCGCCAGACTCCCCGAACAGCTCACGGAATAGGCCCGTCCTGCTCGCGGGCCGCCGGGACACCAGCCACTCGCCGTGCGCGGCGTGCGGCGTCGCCTGCATCTGCTTGAGCGCGGCGAACACCTTGAGATCCTCGTCGTCGATCTTGTGCCAGATGCCGCCCTCGTACAGGAACTTGTTCACGGTCTCGGCGGTACGCGGACCGGTAGGCCAGTCACCGCGCCGCAGCACCACCAACTTGCGCTGCGGAACCGCGCGGTCGAGGCCGGTCGCCGTGCAGGCGTCTTTGATCCGGGCGATGACAGCGCGGGCATTGTCGTGGGCGATGGCCCGGAAGCCCCAGTGCGCCTCATTCTCAGTCGTCTCGTCGAGCACCTGAACCAGGCGCGCGTGGAGGGCCGGTTTCGCGCTCGGTGGTGCATCCTGTTTGTAGACAACACCGGTGGGGGCGTGCTCTTCGATCCAGGCGTGGAGGCCGGCGGCGAGCAGCGGCGGCATCGCGACGTCCTCGCCGTGCTTGTCCAGGGCCGCGCTCACGTCCACCTCCCGCAGGAGCCGCTCGAACTTGGCGTCGAGCTTCGTGAGATCGGAGTCCTGCGTGCCGTTGCCACCGGGCTTAGGACCGGGCGTCGGCTGATCGGCGAAGCGCCGCAACTCGGTGATCTCGTCCGCGTCGAGACAGCGGCGGATGTGCTGATCGACCCGGCGTAGCAGGATGCGTGGCGTGAAAAACCGCGCCTCGTCGAATGCCTCCGGACGGATTGGCCAGGTTGGGTATTCGGGCGACACGTGATACGCGCCGAAGACCTCGGCGAACCGCACCTCCACGATCTTGCGGGCGATCTCGGCGTGGTCGATCCGGTCGGGTAGCAGCGTCTCCCGGAATCGTTGGATGACCGGGCTGGGGGCGCTGCGCTTCAGCAGCTCCCACGTGTCCGGGAGGCAGGACATCACCACGACGGTGCGATGCGTGATGTCGCGCAGGGTCAGCAGTCCGTCGGCGACCAGGCCGACCGCCGCCGCCTGGCCGAACTCCAGGCTCTCGTCACGATCGAAGAACTTGATGGCGCTCTGCGCGAACAGCGTGTCCAGCTGGTCGATCGCGATCACGCTGGGGCTCAGTGTCAGCGCGATGAGCCGCGAGATGTCGCGGACGACCTCCTGCGGCCGGCGGACTTGCGGGGTAAAGCCCCAGTCCGCGCGGTCCTCCGGCTCGGTCGGCTCGGAGATGAGGTGGGCGAGGCCGATGTCCTGATGGTCGAAATCGAGCGAGCCGTACAGCACCAGCGCCCGGGCCGTGTCCTGGCACTCGCGGCCGACGTCCTGGTTGTACCCGCGCAGCCCGGCGATGAAGGCGTCCATGTGCGGCCGGGTGAGCGGCGCGTTGCCGACGATCGCGTCCCGGGCTTCCGGCGAGATACCCAGGTACGGGACGAGCCGGCGCAGGAACGTCTTGAGCTGCGTTCCCAAGCCGAGCGCATCGCTGCGGGCCAGGCCGCCGAGGATGCCCTGGACCGTGCTCTCCCAGAACGTCCGGCCACTGATCATGTTGACCAGGAAGAAATAGCCGCCACCGTCGGCGCGCTGGATTCTCTCCCGCAGGGCGCCGAGCAGGTGAGTCTTGCCCGCGCCGGCGCGCCCCTGGAGGGCCACGCCGAGCGGGGTGACGGTGTCGTCGCGCCGGGCCCGGCCGACGCCGCTGAGGATCTCCCGGACCGCCCGTTCGTGCAGCTCGGGCACGTCGTACGGCGAGGGCCGCCAGATGTCCTCCGGCGTCGGCGCCGGGTTGAAGTGCAGGGCTTCGAGAGCGGCCCGCTCGGCGGCGGGAATCACGGCCGGCCGATCGACAGCGCGTGGCTCGCCTCACCGCCGATGTCGATGGCGGCGTCCCGGTCACGTGCGGTGAGCGCCTTGGTGTTGGCGATGGGAATGATCCGCACGCCGTCCTGGTCGAGTAGCGACATCAGTGCGGCGTCGACCTCGGCCCGGGCCAGAGCGGGCAGCTTGTCGCGGAGATCGGCGAGGCCGACCCACTCACCCGGCCGCCCGGCCAGCGCCGCGTACGCCTTGCGGACCTGCGACTCCGCGTCCGCACTGTCGATGACCTCGACCTCGTCCTGAGTCTGCTGGCGCCGGAAGAACTCGCCGTGCCCCATCTGCAGCTGCTCCAACGACCGGCCGACGTTGCCGAGCAGCGTCAGCAGCGTGCGGACGGCCGACTTCGATTCCTTCGGTGGCGCCAGCAGATGCAGCCTCCGCGCCAGTCCCCAGCCCTTCTCGGTGAGTTCGTGGGAGAACGGCGTGTGGGACCGGTCGGTCTCCACAAGGCCGAGCTTCACCAGCTTGGCGTTGTCCGCACCGGTGAGGGAGAACCCGGCGAACTCCTTCAGGTCGGCGTTGTCCATCGGCCGTGCCTCGGACATCAGCACCACGAGGGCAAAGATCTGGTTCGGCGAGAGCTTCGGCAGGTCCGGGTCATGCGGCGGGAGGTGCGGCTTCGGTGGTTCCGGCTTGTCCAGTTGCTTCCGGCCCTCGGCCGTGATGGTGAACAGGAGTGACCGGCCAGCACGGCCGACCTCCACCAGACCGAGCTCGACCAGCCCCCCGGAGCTCTTGAGCTCGCCACCACCGAGCGCCTTCAGTTCCTTGTTGGTGAGCGCGCGACCCTCAGAACTCAGGATCGTCAGCGTCTTGTTCTGGTTCTCGCTCAAGCGGACTTCGGCGGGCACGGTGCCTCATTTCTGTGGGAGGGGGGTGCGGCGAAGCAACAGCAGGTCCCGGATCATCAGGGCGGTCGCCTGCGGATCGGTCAGGACCTGGTCGTTGGTGAAGCGCAGAACGTCATGGCCGAGCACCTGCAGCTGGGCGTCGCGATGCCGGTCGTCCGCGTACTTCCAGCGCTCCCGATGGTCATCGCCATCGACCTCGACCACGAGGCCGTCGCCGGGCCAGAAGAGGTCCACGCGGTACGCCTTGCCGAGGACGTGCCACTCCAGCACCTCGTTCCAGCACCGCCCGCGAGCCCAGTCGTGTGGCGCGAGGGCCCGTTCCAGCGCCTGCTCGGCGGCGCTGTCCGCGCGCGGCAGGCCGGACAGCGGCGGGTACGTCAGCAGCGGCGGCTCCGGGCCTGCAAAGGGTCCGGGCTCCGCGGCGAGCCGGTTGAGGTACTCGGGCAGCGCGACCCGGAGCGAGGGGATCCGATCCACGTTGCGCAGCGGCGGGCCGGCGAGCCAGACCGTGAACCGCCCGTGCTCGGCGAGCCACTCCGCGGCCGCGGCCAGCGCGCGTTCGTCGTCCGCGGTCAGGCCGGCCGGCACGTCGATGAGGACCGCCGTCGACGTGCGGTCGTAGGCGTCGCAGATGATGCCGGCGAGGCCGCGCGCCCGTACCTCGGAGGGAAACCGCGGCCGCTCCTGCGCCGGATCGCCGCGCAGGGCCCGTTCCGCGGTGGCCGCGAGGAACGGCCCGAAGCGATCCGAGCGGGCCGCGACCGTGGCCGCGAGCAGGCGAACGGCGGCGAGGCCGAGTTCGGAGGGCCCGTCGAGGTGCTCGGCGCCGGGCAGCCAGCGCGGGAACAGCCGGAGCGCGGCCTGATCCAGGGCGTCGAGGAAGGCGGCGACGTACGCTCCCACGCGCAACCCCGCCGCCGGGCGGAACCGGACGACGGCCGGCGCGTCGGGCGGCAGCGGATCGAGCGCCACGCCGAGCAGCGCGGGATCGACGCCGGCCAGGTAGGTGGCCTGGCCCGGCGGCGGTCCGGCCCACCACCGCTCCCCCGGGGTCACGGTCGTCAACCGTACGCGGGGGTACTGATGACCACAGTCGGCTCTTCACCCGAGCCATTCCGGGTTCCGCGCGGCCCGGCGATACCTCGCGCGCATCGCCGGTTGCCGAAGTGGTCATTGTTCGGGCGGCCGCCGCGAAGTGGACTTGCGTCAGCAATCGCGAGTCACATGGGAGATGGAATGGGTCTGCTCGATGGCAAGGTCGCGGTCGTGACCGGTGCCAGTGAAGGTATCGGCTTCGCCACCGCGAAGCGCTTCGTGCAAGAAGGGGCGCACGTCTACATCACCGGGCGCCGCAAGGCCGAGCTCGACGCCGCAGTCGTGAGCATCGGCGCCACCGGCGTGCAGGGCGACGCCACCAACCTGGCCGACCTGGACCGGCTCTACGCCACCATCGGCGCGGACGGGCGGCGGATCGACGTACTGTTCGCGAACGTGGGCGGAGCGAGCATGGCGCCACTGCACGACGTGAGCGAGGACGACTTCGCGCACGCGACAAGGCTCAACCTCGGCAGCGCCCTGTTCACCGTGCAGAAGGCGCTGCCCCTGCTCAACGACAAGGCGTCCGTCATCCTCTGCTCGTCGACGCTCGGCAGCCGGGGCATTGCCGGGGCCGGGTTGTACGCCGCGGCCAAGGCCGGTGTGCGGTCGTTGACGCGCACCTGGGCCGCCGAGCTCAAGGAGCGCGGCATCCGGGTGAACGCGCTCGCGCCGCACACGACCGAGACGCCGATGGTGCGGGGGAACGCTCCCGCCGGTACCGACGCCGATGCATTTTTGGCCATGCTGGCGGCGGGAGTGCCGCTCGGGCGCGTGGCCGACCCGGCCGAGCAGGCGGCCGCGGCGCTGTTCCTGGCCTCGGGCGAGAGCAGTTACATCACGGGCATTGAGCTGCTCGTCGACGGTGGGGTCAACCAGCTCTGACCGCGCCCGCGACCGCGCGGGCGGTGGCGACGAAGCCGGCCAGGGCGTCCGAGCGGGAGTTGTGCGGCCAGGCGAGGACGATGCGGTTGGCCGGGACGCCCTGCACCGGCACGGCCACGACCGACGCGCCCAGGCGGCGGGCCGCGCTCGCGCCGGTGAGGACCACGAGCTCGCCGAGGGCGACGCGGTCGAGGAGCTCGTCGTGGCCGACCGGCGGGGGCTGCGCGCGGTAGCGGGCGTCGGCCTCGAGGTCGGGCAGCGTGAGGGCGGTCCGGGCGGCGAGCGGGTGGGCGGCCGGCAGCAGCGCGACCGGGGTCTCGTCGAGCAGGTCGGCCGAGTCGAGCGCGTCGAGGTCGTCGCTGCTGCACATGAAGGCGGCGTCGGCGTTCCCGGCGCGCACGGCCGCGCCCTGTTCCGTCGTGAAGAGCACCTCCACGTGTACGGCCTGTGCCTCCCGCCGGTACGCCGCCAGCACCTCGGCGAGCAGGCCGACGTCGGTGCCGGCCGGGGCCGCGAGGATCAAGCGGCGCGGGCGGGCGGCGCGTTGGGTACGGCTGACGGCTCCGTCGAGAGCGTCGAGAACGCGGCTGCTCTCCCGCAGGAACACCTCGCCGGCCGGGGTCAGGTCGACGCGGCGGCTGGTGCGCTCGAACAGCCGGACGCCCATCCGGCGCTCCAGGCGGCTGATCGCGCGCGACAGCGGGGGCTGCGCGATGCCCAGCTTCTCGGCGGCCCGGCCGAAGTGGCGGTGCTCGGCCACCGCGACGAAGTACACGAGGTCCCGGACCTCCGGACGATCCATGCGTCCGAGCGTACCGAGCACGACGGCGACGGCCGGAGCCCGCGCGCAGCGGACCCCGGCCGTCGGTGTGCGTTACGACACGGTGATGTTCACCGTCGTCGTCTTGTTGTTGCGGATCTGCACCGGCTGGGCGTGGGCGAAGTCGGCCCCGCCGATCCAGCCGCTGCGGCCGTCGTTGGTCACCCAGCGCAGCTTGACGTTCTGCGGCGCGATGTTGGCGATCGTGTACGTGCCGGCCGGCTGGCCCTCAGGCGTGTACCGGCCGCCGATGAACTGCACCGGCTCGCCGGTCACCGAGCTGAACGCGGTCACCAGGACGTCCGCCTGGTGGCCGTTCGCGTCCCGCACGATGCCGGTGACGGTGCCGCCGCCGGTGCGCATCTTGAGGTTGGCCTTGGCCGTCTTGCCGGCCTTGACCGTCACCTTCTCCGCGTCGTGGCGGTCGACCGCATTGCCCGACCAGCGCCACTGGTACCGCCCGTACGCGGACTCCACCGGCCAGGCGTACGGGCCGACGCCGCTGATGGTGTACGTCCCGTCCGCGCCCGCCGACACCGGGCAGTCCCCGGAGCCGCCGAAGGTCGAGCTCAGCGCCACGACCCAGACGCACGCGTACGGCAATGGCGCGCCGGTCGCCGCGTCGGTCACCTTGCCCTGGATCGTGCCGGCCTTGTCGAAGCGCACCTTCGGCAGCTGCAGGTTGTCCCCGACCGCGACGGTGAACTGCGCCGCGGTGTCCCGGTCGCCGGTGCCGCCGCCGTTGCCGAGCCACTGCAGGCCCAGCGCCGTGTCGCGCGGCTTGGCGATCACCGAGTACGCGCCCGGCTCGAGCGGGCCGATCACCACGGAGCCGGTCACCGGGTCCGGCTGCCAGTCGGAGCAGAAGCCGTACTCCGACCAGGAGAACACGTCGCCGACCCGCGCGGCCTGCACGCAGCCGTCGGTGGCCGCCCCGCCGTCGCGCTTGACCATCCGGGCGGTGATCGAGGCGCCGCGGCGCATCGCGGCGTCGTAGGTCGTCGTCTGCCCGGCGGTGACGGTCACCGCCGCGTTGGGAATGTTGAAGTGCTGGCGGTCGTCGATGTTCACGTCGAAGTTGTACTGCCCGATGAACACGTCGTTCAGGACGAGCTCGGTGCCGTCGGCGCAGTTGCCGAAGCTCGACGTGCCGAAGTACCACGCGCAGAAGCCGGAGATCGGCGCGCCCGACGTCGCGTCGTGGGCCACGAACCGCACCGTGCCGGTGGGCAGGAACTGCTCGTCGACCGCGGTCACCCGTCCGTCGGTCACCGCGAACTTCTGCGCGGCGTCCGGGTCGAGCTTGCCGTGCGCGTACTGCGTCACGGAGTTCGGCCCGGAGAACCCGACGATGTACTCGGCCAGCAGCAGGTTGTCGATGCGGTACCGGCCGTCGGCGTCGGTGGTCCCGTAGGAGTACAGGCTGTAGTCCTGGGTGCGCACCGACACGCTGGCCCCGGCGGCCGGCGAGCCGTCGGCGTTCGTGAGCCTGCCGCCGATCGAACCGGTCGGCAGCACCGTGTCGTGCAGCTCGACCGTCTGCCCGGCGGCGAGCTGGATCGGCGCCGCCGTCTCGAAGGTCAGCGCGCCGCCGTTCCACTGGCTGAACGCGTTCTGCACCCCGAACTGCAGCTTGTACGCGCCGACCGGCAGCTCGAACCGGTACGTCCCGTCCAGTTGCAGGCTGCGCGAGTCGATGTAGAAGTTCTCGGGCGAGGAGTTGGCGGTCACCGAGCCCGTCGCCGGGGTGCCGTCGCGGTTGAGCAGGTTGCCGGTGATGAACCCGGTCGGGAGCAGCTGCTCGTCGACGACCACTGTGGCTCCCGCGCCCACGGTGATCGGGTCGGCCCAGCCGTAACTGGTCTTCTGGTGCGCCCACTGGGCGAACCCGCCGCCGTCCGGCCGGAAGCTCATCCGGTAGTCCGCGGCGGCCATGTTCGGGATCGTGTAGGCGCCGTCGGCGTCGGTGGTCGCCGAGCCGGTGGAGCTCATGTCGTTCGTCTGCGCCCAGACGAACGCGCCGGCGGCGGGGTGCCCGGCGGCGTCGGTGAGGTGACCGGTGATGGTGGATGTGCCGGTCGCGGCGAGCGCGGGGCTGATCGGAACCAGGGTGAGGGCGGCGATCGTGACCGTCAGCGCTGCGGGGAGCAGCGGACGGCGCAGGGCATGCTGACGCATGTGCGCTCCTGATGAAAAGGGGTGGAGGTGCGGCGCTTCGCCGCGCGCCGCTCGCACATGATGCACCAGAATTCCGGCGCCGTGGGGGCACCGGCCATCGACCTGCCTAAACACCTTCCGTCGTCCGCGCTCGATGGCCCGGGGCCGCTCGAGCGAGCCCCGGGCCGTACGACATGAACGCTTATGGCACGTTCGTCGGGAGCGGGATGGTCACCGGCATCGTGGGATGGCGCGTCGGGCGCGCCGTCGGCCGTCCGGTCCTGGTCGCGGTCGGCGTCGCCGTCGGGGTGCGGTGCGGCGGCCGCATGGTGGGCCACCTGGTGGGCCGCATCGTGGGCCGCATGGTCGGGTGGTGCGGCGGGCGGTGCGTCGGCCGCATCGTCGGCCACGGGCCGGGTCCGGGCCGGTGCGTCCAGGTGGGCGTCGGATGGACCACCGGCACGTCATTGCTGTTTCCGGTACCGCACGCAAGCCCGTCGACATTCATGGCGGCCATCCCGCGGTGCGTGCGCAACGTGGGCAACGCGTCGCGGGCGAACGCCATCAGCCGCGCGTTCTGCCCGTCGGCGACCTCCCGTTCGAACAGCCCGACGGTGGCCACGTGATCGGCGTACGCCGCGGGCGCATACGAACAGTCGAAATCGGCCCCCTTCAGCCCCGACCAGATCTCGATGATGTTGCGCTGCACGCTGTCGGGCGACTTCGGGACACTGGCGCCGAGATCCTCGGCGAGCGCGGCGAGCTTGTCGCCCGCCTTCGTATGGTCGGCGACCATTCGCTGCCCGAACGACCGCACCCCCGAGTCGGCCGCCCGGTCGACCGCGAGCCGGCCGCCCTGGACCTCGTAGGCACCACCGTGCCCGGCGCCGTCGAGGAACGCCCTGTCCATCGACGACAGATCCCCCGCGGCCGCCTGCGCGGGCGCGGCCGCGGCGGTGGTGGCGGCGGCGAGTACGACCGCGGCGGCACAGGCCTTGACACTGAACGGGACGCGCATGACGGCGCCCTCCAATCATGGGATGGAGCAGATGCCGCCACCCTCAGTAACCGATTGGCTACACAAATAACGTGCCGCTCGGTTGCAAAACCCCGCCGCCGCGAATCAACCGGTCACTCGGGCATCTGCCGCCGCACCCGCTTCTCGATGCGCTTTCGCAGGTAGCCGGTCGTGTGCTTCAGGCTCCAGCCGGTCAGCAGGCTCAGCAGGCTGAGCGCCCCGCCGACGCCGATGAACACCCACTTGACCCAGCCGGGCATGAAGTCCAGGTACTTCGCGTCGGGTTTGGCCACGACGACGACCGTGGCGGCCAGCACGAGGGTGCCGACGGCGACGATCCACGCCATCCGGCCGCGCACCTTGCCGGCCACCATCATCTCGATCAGCGCGTCGATGCGCTTGGAGTCCGTCTGCACGGGCACGGGCGCGGGAACCACCGGCGCCGGCTCGGCCGCCTCCGCCTTCACGGCCGCCGCCGGCTTGTTCTTGCCGGCCGGCGGCGCGGTCTTGGCGACCCGGTTCGCGTGCCGGGCGGCCGCGCGCTGCTTGCTCTTGAGCTTCAGGATCTCGTCGGTGAGGGCCTCGATCTGGTCCTGATGCCCCTTGCTCGTCTGTTCCGCGTTGAAGCGCGCACTGTCCACGTCCGACAGCAGCAGGGTCAGCCTGGCCGCCTGCTCCTCCAGCTCGACGATCTTCGCCCGGAGCGGTTCGAGGATCGCGTCGTCGCGGTTGTCGAGAATCCGCATCAGCGACTCCTGCGTGAGCAGGTCCGGGTTGCCGAGCGTGAGGTCCATCAGCGCATCGCGGGCCGACTCGGAGTAGCGCAGGTAGATGAAGTCGGCCTCGGGATTCTTCCGTTGCCGGGTGAACTCGTCGATCTTGGAGAGGTACGCGCTCCACAGGAATTCCGTGGGCTGCAGCGCGGCATAGCAGTGCGCGATCACCTGAGCCCGCGGGAACGAGGCGTCCACCTTGATCGGATTCTTCAGCCACACCGTCGTCTGGAACCGGCTCTCCACCATCGCGAGCGGAACCTCGCGGTGCTTCGTGCCGAAATGCAGCCGGGCCGCCCGGACGAGGCCGGAGCTGGTGGTCACGAACAGGGCCGCGCACCGCTCGAGCGAGCGCATTGTCGCGCCGCGCCGGAGCCGGTAGACGCTCGTGATCGAATCGATGTCGCGATCGACGGCGGTCTCGCGCATCTTGGGGCCGATGGTCTGCCGGATCACGGTCCGGAAATCGTCCTCGTCGGTCTGGTACTGGTATTCCTCGTACGTGGGCTTGTCGACCACCTCGACGCCGAGCGCCGTGACGAGATCGGGCAACTCGTCCGACAGCCGGAACACGTCCCGGTCGGTGAGTTCGGGACGGCTGAAGATGTACCGCTCGACCTCCTGAATCTGCTCCGCCCGGCGCGCCGAGCGCATCGTCATGGCGATCGCGTACAGGATGTCCTGCATCTCCTCGATGGTGTGGGCGAAGCAGCCCAGCTTCGCCTTGGCGCTCTTGGCGAGCTCGAGCGTCGGCAGCGTGGCGTTCTTGAACTCCTCGCCGGACAGCCCCAGCGCCCGGAAGAGCACGCGCGTGTCGAGGTAGACGGTGGCGTTCTCGAAGGGCTTGATCACCTCGTCGCCCTGGTAGAGCGACGACGAGAGCATCATGCCCTGCACCCAGGCGATGACGTGCTCGGCCAGCGGATCGTCGTCGTCGATGAGCTGGCGGATGAACAGCGCGAGGGCCACGTCCAGCTCGTCGGCGGCCGGCTCCGGCGGCTCCGGCTCCACGAGCTCGTCGTCGAGCACGTCGGCCGCGTCGCCGTCGGGGACCGGCTCGGGATCGGCCGGGACCACCTCCTGACCCGGGTCCGGATGGGCCGTGCCGATGCGCTCACGCAGGATGTTGACGCCGTGCGTCTCGACGAACCGCAGCAGCGCCGCGGTCGCCTGCTCGTCGGTGACGGTGATGGTCCGCTGCGCCGCGTATTCCCTGAACGTCCGCAGGAACACCCGCTCTTTTCGCTCGAACTCACTCGTCGCCTTGTCGAGCCCGTTGGGCGGGCCGCCGACGAAGTCGATGGACTCGGCCGTACCGACGACCATGTTCTTGCGCCGCATGCGGTCGACGATGCTGCGAATCGCGCCCTCGGGCACATGCAGGCCGAACTGCTGGCGAATCGCGGTGCTGAGCGGGGCGTACCCGTCCGCGTGGCCGCCGAGGCCGGCCAGTGCGTGCGACACGAACGGCACGAAGTTGTCCATGTACGTCGTGCGGTTCGTGTCGGAGTTGACTTGGAGGATCGCCAGCGCCACGAGTTTCGACGCCGCGGACGACACCGGTGGAACTGCAGTCAACTGAGCCTCCAAGCGGCCTTCGAGACTAACGGCAAACGCAGCGTAGCCGAGCGTTACCCGGCACCCATCGGTTGCTCTGCCAATATCGACTCGGCTGACTGGTGGAAGCGGCTGCGCCGACCGTTGTCACGCGGATGCGGGCGGCTCCACTGCTGCCGCGTAGGCGGGGTGCAGTTCCTGCCAGCGCGCCCGCGCGTCGCAGCGTTCGCGGCCGGCCAGGTGGGCGCCGAAATCCTCGAGGTGGATCTGCACGCCCGCGCCGTACGCCGGGAGCAGCCCCACCGGCACGCCGCGCTCCTCGAAGGTCACCACGGTGCCGTCGCCGTCGGCGGTCAGGGTGGCCTCGATGACGTGCTCCTCGCCGCCCTCTGCGTCGCGGGTGGTCACCGCCAGGCGGTGCGGCGGTTCGCACACGTCGACGCGGCCGGTGCCCTGCCACTCGCTGGCGAAGAACCGCGCCCGGAACGTGCCGCCCAGCCGCAGGTCGCCGGCGAACTCGCCGAGCCAGCGGCCCAGCCGGGCGGGGTCGGTCAGCGCCGACCACAGGTTGTCGACGGTGCCGTCGAAGCGGTCCTGGACGCGTACGACGCCCTTGCCGTCGGCGGTGTGCAGGGTGCCCAGGATGCGGGTCTGCGTGGTCATGCGGTGCTCCTTCGCTCGCGTTTGCCCCGGGCGACCTCGGTGTGCAGGGCGTCCATCCGCTGCTGCCACAGGGCCCGGTATCGACTCAACCAGTCATCGAGCTCGGTGAGGGGCTCGAGGCGGAGGCTGTAGACGCGCCGCTGCGCCTCCGGGCGCACCTCGACGAGGCCGGCCTCGCGCAGCACGCGCAGGTGCCGGGACACGCCCGGCCGCGCGATCGGCACCAGGCCGGCCAGCTCACCCGCGGAGGCCGGGCCCCGCGTCAGGGCATCCAGGATCATCCGCCGGTGGCCGTCGGAGAGGGCCTGCAGCACAGCTTCCACGCTTATGTATGTATCAAGCCGGGTACGTAACCGTCAAGGTACACAAGCGCGAGGTTATGATCGACACATGGTGATCTCACGGGATGTGCAGGCGGGCGACGGGCGGACGCTGCGGGCGTACGACAGCGAGGGCGGCGGCCCGGTCGTGTTCTGGCACCACGGCACGCCGCACACCGGGGCGCTCCTGGCCCCGCAGCTCGCCGCCGCGCAGGAGCGGGGCCTGCGCATGGTGACGTACGCGCGGCCGGCCTACGGCGGGTCGACGCCGCGGCCGGGGCGGGACGTCGCGTCCGCCGCCGCCGACGCCGCGGCCGTCGCGGACGCCTTCGGGGTCGAGCGCTTCGCGGTCATGGGCGCGTCCGGCGGCTCCCCGCACGCGCTCGCCTGCGCCGCGCTGCTCCCCGGCCGGGTGACCGCGGCGGCCACGTTCGCCGGGCTCGCGCCGTACACGGACGAGTCGTTCTTCGCGGGTATGGCCGACGACCGTGCCCTGCGCGCCGCGCTCGAGGGTCGCGAGGCGCGCCTGCGCCACGCGGAGCACGCGGAGTTCAACCCCGCGGTCTTCACCGACGCGGACTGGGAAACCCTGAAGGGCCCGTGGGGCGCCCTGGGCGAGGACGCGGGGCGGGCCGCCGAGTCCGGCCCCGGCGGACAGGTCGACGACGACATCGCGTACGTGTCACCGTGGGGCTTCGATCCGGCGAGCATCGCGGTACCGGTGCTGATCGTCCATGGCGACCAGGACCGGATGGTGCCCGCCGGCCACGCCGCGCGACTCATGGCGCTGGTGCCGGCCGCGACCCGCTGGCCACGGCCGGACGACGGCCACGTATCGGTCATGGCGGCGTACGGCGCCGCACTGGACTGGTTAGCGTGATCTTGGCAGGCAGCACTTCTTGTACTTGTTGCCGGAGCCGCACCAGCACGCCCCGTTGCGCTCCGGCGGCCAGCTGATCCGTGCGGTCAGGCCCTTCGCGTAGCCCGCCCGCGTCTTCGGGTCGGCCAGGTCGCCGTCCTTGCCCGCGAATCTGGCCAGCCCGTCGACCGACGCGGTCAGAAGGGCCTTCCCGGGTGTACTGACCAGCTCGCGCTCCAGCCGCGCCCGGTGCTCGTCCCAGTCGGCGCCGAACGCGTCGGTCAGCTTCACCAGGCGCTCGAACTCCGCCTGCGGGAAGAACAGCAGCTCGCCGGCCTCGGCGGTGGGACCGGCCTGGGCCAGCTTGCTCTCCAGCCGCTCGGCCAGGTTGTCGTTCGCGTCGTGCTGCCGCCCGATGGCGTGCCGGATCCGATGCCGCTGCTGCAGCAGGAAGAACAGCAGCCCGGCGTCCTCGGGGTTGCGCGGCTCGGCGGTACGCTCGCCGAGCGCCTCCTGCACCGCCTCGGTCAGCCACTCCTCGGCCACGAGATGCCGCCCGCCGACGGCAAGGGCGGCACTGAGGTAGGCGGCGGCATCGGGGTACTGCCCGAGCAGCGGCCGCAGCGGCTCCAGCGCGGCCATCGCCTCGTCCTCGCGCCCGGCCCGGAACAGGATCCGGGCCCGCAGCGCCCGAGCGGAACCGGCCTCGCTGTCGTCCCGCGTCGCGTACGCCTCGACGGCCCGATCGACGTACCGCAGCGCCGCGTCGAGCTTGCTCCGGCTCTCCGCGATCTCAGCGGCAAGCACCAGGGCGAGCCCGGCGTCCTGCGGATCGGCCAGCCGCCCGGCATCGACGGCCGCGACGAGCTCGGCCGCGACCCCGAGCGGATCGGCGGCACCGAGCGCAGACTCCCGCAGCTCGCGAAGGTCCGCGCTGGTGAGGTCACCTTTTGTCAGCACACCCGTCACGCTACTGCGCCCGCTTGCCCGCCGCTGTTGATCTGCGTCTCAATCGCATTGCCCGGGGGTGCTACACAGACAGGGGTGAGGGCAGTCGTGTACGACCGCTACGGACCCCCGGACGTCCTGCGCCTGGACACCGTCCCCGTCCCGACCCCTTCGGCCGGCCAGGTGCTCGTCAAGATCGCGGCCACGTCGATCAACCTGAGCGACTGGGAGACCCTGCGCGGCACGCCGTTGTACTCCCGGATCGGCGGCCTGCGCACCCCCGCCCGCCCGACGCTCGGCTCGGACATCGCGGGCTGGGTCGCCGCGGTGGGCCCTTCCGTGACCGGCTTCAGCCCCGGCGACGAGGTGTACGGCGACAACCTGGCGCTCAAGGGCGGGTTCGCGGAGTACGCGGTGGCCCCTTCGTCAGCGCTGGCCCTGAAGCCTCCGGGCCTGACCTTCATCGAGGCGTCCACCATCCCGCAGGCGGGCGTGATCGCCCACCAGGGAACGGCCGGCGTCACGCCCGGCCAGAAAGTCCTGATCAACGGCGCGGGCGGCGGCTCGGGCGCGTTCGCCATCCAACTGGCCAAACAGCTCGGCGCCCACGTCACCGGCGTGGACAACTCGGGCAAACTCGACTTCATGCGCTTGGTGGGCGCCGACGAGGTGCTCGACTACCGGCGCGACGACTTCACCCGCCACGGCCCGTACGACCTCATCCTCGACCTGGTGGCGCACCGGTCGGTGTTCGCGTATCGCCGGGCCCTGGCCCCGGGCGGCCGCTACCGGTGCGTGGGCGGCTCGGTGTCCACGCTGCTGCGGGTCCTGACGGTCGGCTCGCTGGCCGGCCTCGCCACGGGCCGGCGGCTCGGGGTGCTCGCCGTGCGGGAGGGACCGGCCCATTTCGAGCCGGTCGCCCAGCGGTGCGTGGCGGCGGAACTCAAGATCCACGTGGACCGCGTCTTCACGCTCGACGAGGTCCCGGCGGCCCTCACCCGGGTCGGCGAGGGCCACGCGCTGGGCAAGGTCGTCGTCAGCGCACCGTGACCCGCGCCGCACCCGGCCGGCTCGCCGGCGCGGCGCCCTCCGCCCGGGACCGGACCAGCACGGCCGCGGCCACCAGCAGCCACAGCAGGTCCCAGCCGGCGATCGCCCACAGCGCGAGCGGCGCGGGCGGGCCACCGGAGCCGGCCATCGCCGGGATCAGGACCAGCAGGGTGTACAGGCCGAGCGCCAGCGGCAGCCACCGCGCGGCTCCGGACCACGCACCCGCGCGGGCGACCACCGCGCCGGCGACGACCAGGCCGGCCCCGGTCAGCAGCGGCGAGACGGCGAACAGCACGTCGCCGACGTCCGCACTGTGCGGCCAGACGACCTCGGCCGCGGCGATCGCGAGTTGCCCGGCGGCCGCGGCGGCGAGCCCGATGCGCCCGGCCCGGCCCAGCGCCCCGGCGGACGAGAGCGCCAGGGCGGCGACGGCCGCCAGCTCGCCGAGGTGGATGACGGTCTGCAGGAGCCAGCCCAGCCGGGGCTCCCAGCCGGCGACGGCCGAGCCGCCGGCGTACACGACGGCGAATGCGGTGATCAGCAGGGCGGCGACGGCGCTCGCCCGGGTCCGGTCCATCCGAGGCTCCTTCGGTTCGAAGTGATGCGCTCACCCTCGCCCGCCACGCCGGCCCCGGACCAGGGCGCAGACACCTGAACCACAACAGGTGCAGGCACCCTTGTGAGCCGGACCGCGCCTTGCGAGCATCGCCGCATGACCCGATTCCGGATGCAGCGGTGGCCGGCGGCGCTTCTGGCGCTCGCCGTGCTCGTCGCCGCCGCGTCCGGGCCGGTGTCGATGGGCCGCGAGCCGCTGTTCGACACGGTCCTGTATCCGCTCAACGCGGTGGCCCTCGCGCTCGCCGGCGCCTTCATCGCGTCGTACCAGCGCGCCAACCCGCTCGGCTGGATCCTGCTCGGCATGGGCACCGTGGCGGCCTGGGTCGAGTTCGCGGAGGGGTACGGCAAGCATCCCGGATGGCCGGCCGCCGACGTGATCGAGTGGCTCGGCAACTGGACCAACATGCTCGGCATCGGCTGCACCGCCATCGTGCTCACCCTGTTCCCGACCGGGCACGGGATCGGCCGCGGCCGGCGCGCGCTCGTGTGGGCCGGCGTGGTGTCGGCCGCGCTCATGGCGGCGGGCGCCGCGCTCGGCCACGACAACGACCCGATGTACCGCTCCGGGCGCAACCCGCACGCGATCGCCGGTTTCGGCTCCGTGTACCTCGCCGGCCAGATGCTGTTCAGCGCGACGCTGGTGAGCGCGATCGCCGTGCTGGTCGTGCGGTACCGCCGGTCCACGGGCATCGAGCGGCAGCAGCTGAAGTGGGTGACCTACGTGGTCGTCCTGCTCGCGATCGCCGGCCCGCTGGCCATCTTCCTGTACAACGACAGCGTCGCGGTGCAGCTGGCCATCGCCGTCGTCGTCACCGCCCTGCCGGCCGCGATCTGCGTGGCGATCCTGCGGTACCGCCTGTACGACATCGACGTCATCGTCAACCGGACGGTCGTCTACGGCCTGCTCACCGTGCTGCTCGCCGCCGCCTACCTGAGCACCGCGTACGTCATCGGCGCCCTCGTCGGCGGCCGCGGCTCACCCTGGGCGACCGCGGGCGCCACCCTGGCCGGCGCCGTCGCGTTCCGGCCGCTGCGAACCCGGATTCAGCTGGCCGTCGACCGCCGCTTCCGCCCGGCCCGCTACCAGGCGTTCGCCCGCATCGACGCGTTCATGGCCGGCCTGCGCGCGGGCACGGCCGACCCGGAGGCCCTCGAGGACCTGCTGCGCTCCGTCACCGGCCAGGAAGAACTGCGGCTGCGGTACCTCGAGCCGGGCGACCCGGACCCGGCCGGCGAGCCCGGCGGCCAGCACCCCGCCGGCGAGCTGGGCGACCCCGACCCCGCCGGCGAGCTGGGCGACCCTGACCCCGCCGGCGGGCCCGGCGGCCAGGTGCACCGGATCGTCGAACGGGCCGGCACGCCGCTGGCGGTGCTCGGCTACGCCGCCGGAACGCCCGACGACGCCGTGCGGCTGGTCGTCGAGGTGGTCGAGCGGGCCGGCCTGGCGGTCGAGATCGGCCGCCTTCGGGTCGCCCTGCGCCGGCAGCTGACGGAGGTGGAGGCCTCCCGGGCCCGGATCGTGGCCGCCGGATACGAGGAGCGCCGGCGCCTGGAGCGAGACCTGCACGACGGAGCCCAGCAGCGGCTGGTCAGCATCGGCCTGGCGCTGCGCAACCTGCAGTTCGCCACCGCCGACCAGGCCGCGCGCCAGTCCCTGGACGCCGTCGTGGCGGAGCTGAGCACGGCGATCGCCGAACTGCGCGACCTGGCGCAGGGCATGCGCCCGGCCCAGCTCGACGACGGCCTCGACGCGGCGCTGCGCGAACTGGCCGCCCGCACGCCCCTGCCGGTCACCGTCCGCATCGGCCCGGACCGCTACCCCGACGACGTCGAGGCGACCGCCTACTTCGTGGTCTGCGAAGCCCTCACCAACGCGGTGAAACACTCGGGCGCCCGGGGCATCGAGCTGACCACCGGCCGCCGCGACGGCCGGCTCCTGCTGACCGTGCGCGACAACGGCACCGGTGGCGCCGAGCCGGACCGCGGCTCCGGCCTGCGCGGCCTGGCCGACCGGGTGGCGGCCCACGGCGGCCGGCTGCTGGTCGAGAGCCGCTCGGGCGCCGGCACCACGATCACCGCGGAGCTGCCATGCGGGTCGTGATCGCCGAGGACCAGGTGCTGCTCCGCGACGGCCTGGTGCGACTGCTCACCGACCGCGGCCACGAGGTCGTCGCCGCCGTGGGCGACGCCGAGGCCCTGACCGCCGCGACCGGCCGGCACCGCCCCGACCTCGTGGTGGCCGACGTTCGCATGCCCCCGACGTTCACCGACGAGGGCCTGCGGGCCGCCCGAGAGATCAAGCAGACCCACCCGGAGGTCGGCGTCCTCGTCCTGTCGCAGCACGTCATCGCCACGCACGCGGTGGCCCTGGTCGGCCGCCCGGGCTTCGGCTACCTGCTCAAGGACCGAGTCCTCGACGTCGAGGAGTTCCTGGCGGCCGCCCACCGGGTCGCGGCCGGCGGTTCCGCCCTCGACCCCCACGTGGTCGCCTCCCTGCTCGCCACCCGCCGCGACGACCCCCTGGCCGTCCTGTCCGAGCGCGAACGGCACGTCCTCGCGCTGATGGCGGAGGGCCTCAACAACCCGGCGATCGCCCGCCGCCTGGTCGTCAGCGAACGCACCGTCGAGGGCCACGTCCGGCACCTGCTGCTCAAACTCGACCTCACCGAGTCCGACGACGGCCACCGGCGGGTGCTCGCCGTCCTGGCCTACCTACGCCACCCCGGCCCCGCATGACGACAAGGCGATCCGCAGCGAGACGGGCCTCGCCGGCTTCGAGGGCACCCTTGGCGGCCTGTGCGCCCCTGCGGGACCGCTCAGCCCCGCGCGGCCTGACGCCTGAGTTGTAGCTCGTGAGGGGGTGCGGGTGGAGGCGGAGCCTCCCCCGCCTATCCAGGAATAGAGTGGGGCGGGCGGGACTCGAACCCGCGACCAAGGGATTATGAGTCCCCAGCTCTAACCTGCTGAGCTACCGCCCCGAGCGTCGCAAGCTTACCGAGCCGCGCAAGTGCAATGCCGCCCCGGAACAGGGCGGGGCGCGAAAAAGGCCTCCGAGGAGGCCTGAAGTCCGTCGAACTGGCTCCCGCGATAGGACTCGAACCTATAACCTGCCGGTTAACAGCCGGCTGCTCTGCCAATTGAGCTACGCGGGATCGTGCATCCCCTCTGTTCGAGGGCGACCGGGAAAGAGTACAGCACGACTCGGGGGGTCTTCGCCACCGGGTATCCCGAACGGGTGGGTGAGGGCGGGCGACAAGATCGATGTGTCGGGCCGGCTGTGGGCGGGTATGTCAACACCAGGCGGCGCACTGTGCACAAATGACCCAGCGCCGTGAGAAGGAGGTCGTCGCCATGCGCGGCAAGCTACTGTTCCTCGGCGGTCTGGCCGCGGGCTTTGTGCTCGGTGCCCGGGCCGGTCGGGAGAAGTATGAGGAGCTCAAGGCCACTGCTCTGAAGATCAAGGAGAGCCCGACGGTCCAGGAGGCCGCCGGTGTTGTCCAGGAGCAGGCGACGCGGCTCTACAACGACGGCAAGACCAAGGTCACCGACAAGCTGGCGAACAGCCGGTTCGCGGAGACCGAGGTGGGGCAGCGGCTGCTGAACACGCCGCCGAACCCCGCGCTGGAGCGGGACCTCGCGACGACGAGCACGCCGTCGTCGGGGACCAGCTTCTGACCAAGCGACACGCGAAGGGCCGGCCCGCATCGGGCCGGCCCTTCCATGTATCAGGACGACGTATCAGGACGACGACGAGAAGGCCGCGTCGAAGGCGGCCGAGGGCGCGTCGAACGCCAGGCGGCGCACGAACTGCAGGGCCTCGGGCGCGCCGACGAGGCGGTCCATGCCCGCGTCCTCCCACTCGATCGAGAGCGGACCGCTGTACCCGATGGCGTTCAGGGCCCGGAAGCAGTCCTCCCAGGGCACGTCGCCGTGGCCGGTGGACACGAAGTCCCAGCCGCGGCGCAGGTCGGCCCAGGGCAGGTGGGACGCGAGCCGGCCGCGGCGGCCGTCGCCGGTGCGGACCTTGGCGTCCTTGCAGTCCACGTGGTAGATGCGGTCGGCGAAGTCGAGGATGAAGTTCACCGGGTCGAGCTCCTGCCACACGAAGTGCGACGGGTCCCAGTTGAGGCCGAACGCGGGGCGGTTGCCGATGGCCTCGAGGGTGCGCTTCGCGGTCCAGTAGTCGTACGCGATCTCGCTGGGGTGCACCTCGTGCGCGAACTTGACCCCGACCTCGTCGAACACGTCGAGAATCGGGTTCCAGCGGTCGGCGAAGTCCTGGTAGCCGGCCTCGATCATCGCCGGGGGTACCGGCGGGAACATGGCCAGGGTGTGCCAGATCGACGAGCCGGTGAAGCCCACGACCACGTCGACGCCGAGCTTGCGCGCGGCGCGGGCGGTGTCCTTGATCTCCTCGGCGGCGCGCCGGCGGACGCCCTCGGGCGAGCCGTCGCCCCAGATCCGCGCGGGCAGGATGTCCTGGTGCCGCTGGTCGATCGGGTGGTCGCAGACGGCCTGGCCCACGAGGTGGTTGGAGATGGCCCAGACCTTCAGGTTGTGCTTCGCGAGCGTCTCGAGCTTCCGGTCCACGTAGGACTCGTCGGCCAGGGCCTTGTCGACCTCGAAGTGGTCGCCCCAGCAGGCGATCTCGAGGCCGTCGTAACCCCATTCGGACGCCAGGCGGCAGACCTCCTCGAACGGGAGGTCGGCCCACTGGCCGGTGAAGAGCGTGATTGGACGCGCCATGCTGACGATCCTCCGAGATGAAGGGTTCAGGCGCGAGGGAGACCTGCGGATGTGCACGAGCGGAAACTGCAAGTGGGTTGCGCCCCCACGAGGCCAATCGTAGAGGTTCCCCGCCCGCCCGGACAACGCCGCGCCTGGCCCCGGCCGGTGTCGGCGTCACCGGCCGGGACCGCGCCGCGCTGAACTGCCCGGGCGGGCGGGACCCGAAGGACGAGCCGGTCGGCGTCTCGGCTCATCCAACGTCTAGGACATCAGCGAGAACTCATCGATATCGAACAGCGAGCCGCTGCCGCCGTGGCAGACGAGGTACAAAACCGTGGAGGTCGAGGCCGTGAGCGGAATCGCGGCCTCCCGGAACGTGTCCCATCCGCCGGTGTTCGGCACGCTCAGCGTCCCCAGCAGCGCCCCGGTGGGCGAGCCGGCCCGGAACTCGATCGTCCCGCCGGCGCCGCCCGAGGAGTAGCGCACCCGCGCACCGGCGAGCGGCGAGAGCGTCACCCCGCCGTACGAGGCCCAGTCGTTGTTGTCGATGTAGCCGGCGGTCTGCCCACCGGTCGCGCCCGCGTGCCCGGCCGGCTGCATGCCGCTCGTCGACGTCCAGCCCTCGCCCTGCTTGGTCACGGCGGTGCGGGCGACCGTGAACTGGTCGACGTCGAACAGCGAGCCGCCGGTACCGCGGAAGACCAGGAACAGCGAGGTCGAGGACGAGGAGGACAGCGTCGTGAACACGTCCCGGTACGACTCCCAGCCCCCGGTGCCGGGCACGGCCACGGATCCGAGCAGCGTCCCGGTGACCGACCCGGCCCGGAACTCGATGGTGCCGCCCGCACCCGCGGAAGCGACGCGAACCGTCACACCGCGAGCGTTCGCAAGGGACACGTTGTTGTACGACGCCCAGTCCCCGTTGTCGATGAACCCGGCCGTCCGGCCACCGACCGCCGGCCCGTGCGAGGCGATCTGCACGCCGCCGGTCGAGGCGTAGGACTCGCCCTGGACCACGGACGAGGAACCGGTCGGCACCGAGCAGTCGGCATCGACGCGCTTCGCGGTGTACCGGACGGCGCCGAGCAGCAGCGCCGTGAACGACGGATCGGTGTAGCTCTCCTCCGTGTGCCCGAACCCGGTGTAGAAGGAGCGTCCGGCGTCGATGGTCTTGCACCACGTGATCGGGTGGTCGCCCATCGTCCCGCCGGAGTACGACGACTCGTTGAGCGATGCGAGCACATGCGCGCTGCTGCGCGGGTTGGACTGGTAGTTGTACCACTCGTCGGTGCGCGTCCAGGTCGCGCCGAGATGCGCGGTCGCCGGATGCGCGCGGTCCTCCACGGTGACGCTCGCCTGCTGGATGGCCGGGTGCGACGAGAACCAGGCGCCGACCAGCGTGCCGTAGAACGGCCAGCCGTACTCGGTGTCCGCGGCCGCGTGCACGCCGACGTACCCGCCCCCGCCGCGGATGTACGCCTCGAAGGCCGACTGTTGCGCGTCATTGAGCACATCGCCGGTGGTCGACATGAAGACGACCGTCTGGTACTGCGCGAGGTTGGCCGCCGTGAACAGTCCGGCGTCCTCGGTGGCGGTGACGGTGAAGTTGTTGGCGGAACCGAGCGCCTGAATGGCGGCGATGCCATTCGGGATGGACGAGTGGCGGAACCCGGCCGTCTTCGAGAAGACCAGCACCTTGTACGGCGCGTCGGCCGCGCAGGCGGGCGCGGCACTGAGCACGCTCGAGAGACCGATGAGGCTTGCCGTAGCGGCGGCGAGCCACGAGCGGATGGTCATGACAGTTCCTCACGATCGAGTCGTTGCGGGTCTGCGCGCGCCGCCGCGCTGTCATGTCGTATGCGGTTGTCCGGGCCCGGCGCGGCGCCTGGTTGACGCCGCGCCGGAGCTCCGGTCTTGCTCTCCCCCGGGCCTGGTACCCCCACCCGCGGGGCGCAACCGCGGGCAGTCCCTCGCCACCGGACCCGGCGAAGAAGTCTCAGCCTCGAATCCCCAGCAGGTGCTCCATCGCCAGCTGGTCGAGGCGCTCGAACGCCATGCCGCGCGCGGCCACGGCGTCGATGTCGATCTCCTCGGCGCGCAGCTGGTCGAGGGTCTCCCCCGGCAGCAGCGTCGGCACCGAAAGCTCGTCCACCCGCGCGCCGGCCAGCGCGGCCGACACCTCCGGATCGTCGCGGAACGTGCGGACCTTCTCCCGCAGGATCAGGTAGTTGCGCATGCAGGCCGCCGCGGTGACCCAGACGCCCTCGGCGTCCTCGGTGCGTGGGGGCTTGTAGTCGAAGTGCCGCGGGCCGGCGTACGCGGTCGGGTAGCCGGAGCTGTTCTCCAGCACGTCGACCGTCCAGAACGCGCCGCGCAGGTTGCCCGCCCCGAAGCGCAGGTCCTGGTCGAAGCGCGGCCCGTGCTGGCCGTTCAGGTCGATGTGGAAGAGCTTGCCGTGCCACAGCGCCTGCGCGATGCCGTGCGCGAAGTTCAGCCCGGCCATCTCCTCGTGCCCGACCTCCGGGTTCAGCCCGACCCGCGACGGCTCGTCGAGCGTCGAGATGAGCGCGAGCGCGTGGCCGATCGTGGGCAGCAGGATGTCGCCGCGCGGCTCGTTGGGCTTGGGCTCGATGGCCAGCCGGATGTCGTACCCGCGCTCGCGGATGTAGGCGCAGATGGCGTTGATGGCCTCGCGGTACCGGTCCAGCGCCGCCCGCATCTGCTTGCCCGCCCCGGACTCGGCGCCCTCGCGGCCGCCCCAGAGGACATAGGTCGGCGCCCCCAGCTCGGCCGCGAGGTCGATGTTGCGCAGCACCTTCTGCAGGGCGTAGCGGCGCACGGCGCGGTCGTTGGCGGTGAACGCGCCGTCCTTGAAGACGGGGTGGCCGAACAGGTTCGTGGTGGCCATCGACACGACCAGGCCGGTGTCGTCGAGCGCCTCGCGGAAGCGCGCCACGACCTTGTCCCGCACGGTGCCGTCGCTGCCGAACGGGATCAGGTCGTCGTCGTGGAAGCTGACGCCGTACGCCCCCAGCTCCGCCAGCCGGTGCACGGTCTCGACCGGATCGAGCGCCGGCCGCGACGCCGCGCCGAAGACGTCCTGGGCCTGCCAGCCCACCGTCCACAGCCCGAACGAGAACCGGTCAGCCGGTGTAGGGGCGTACGGGTCGCTCATGCCGAGTCCTCCGCTTCGCTCCGGCCCCGACATGTCAAACTGAGCCCCTGGTGAACGGCCTCGACGCTCCGCTTTGAGCCGCTCACGCCACGCTCACCCAGGACGAGTCCGATCGTGCGACAGCGTCCAGTACGAGCTGGACCTGAAGAGCGTCCTCAAAGGACGGTGTCGGGTCCGCTCCGGTCGCGATCGCCTCGATGAAATCGCGCATCTCGTGCGTGAACGAGTGCTCGTATCCGATGATGTGCCCCGGCGGCCACCAGGCGCCGAAGTAGGGGTGCTCGCCCTCGGTCACCAGGATGCGCGACCAGCCCTGCTCGGCGCCGGGGCGGGTCGCGTCGAAGAACTCCAGCTCGTTCAGGCGCTCAAGATCGAAGGCGAGGCTGCCGTACTCCCCGTTGACCTCGACCCGCAGCCCGTTCTTCCGCCCGGTCGCGAAGCGCGTCGCCTCGTACGTCGCCACGGCGCCCCCGTCGAGCCGGGCGATGAACAGCGCGGCGTCGTCGACGGTCACCTCGCCGGTGGCCGTGCCGGCCGAGGCGGACAGTCCGCTCGAGGCCTCCGGCAGCGGCCGCTCCTTGATGAACGTCTCGGTCAGGCCGGACACGCCCGTGATGCGCTGGCCGGTGACGAACTGGGTCAGGTCGATGATGTGCGCGCCGATGTCGCCGAGCGCGCCCGAGCCGGCCTTCTCCTTCTGCAGCCGCCAGACCAGCGGGAAGCTGGGCTCGACGATCCAGTCCTGCAGGTACGCGGCGCGGACGTGGCGGATCGCGCCCAGCCGCCCCGCGGCGATCATGTTGTGCATGAGGCTCACGGCGGGCACGCGGCGGTAGTTGAAGCCGCAGGCCGAGCGCACCCCGCCGGCCCGGGCCTTGACCGCCGCGGCGACCATCGCCCGGGCCTCGTCCACGGTGTTCGCGAGCGGCTTCTCGCACAGCACGTGCTTGCCCGCCTCGAGTGCGGCGATGGCGATCTCGGCGTGGCTGTCGCCCGGGGTACACACGTCGATGACGTCGATGTCGTCCCGGGCGATCAGCTCGCGCCAGTCGGTCACCGCCTCGGCCCAGCCGAGCCGGGCCGCGGCCTCGGCGACCTTGGCCTGATCACGGCCGCAGACGGCGACCATGCTGGCCCGCGCGGGCAGGTCGAAGACCCGGTTCACGGTGCGCCACGCCTGTGAGTGCGCGGCGCCCATGAAGGCGTATCCGACCATGCCGACGCGCAGCTCCTGACTGGACACTGGCGGTTCCTTTCTCGACAAGAACAGTGGTTCAGGACTTGAAGCCGAGCGGCAGGTACTTGTCGACGTTGTCCTTGGTGATCGTCTCGGACTGCAGGACGATCAGCTTCGGCACCTGCAGCTCGACCAGGTCGCCCATGCCCTTGCCCTGGGCCGCGAGGCGGGCCAGGATGATCGCCGACGAGGCCATCGACGGCGGGTACGTCACGGTCGCGGTCAGCACCGTGTCGCCGGACTTGATGTGGTCCATCGCGTCGCGCGAGCCCGCGCCGCCGACCATGAAGAACTCCTTGCGGCCGGCCTGCTGAATCGCGGCGAGCACGCCGACGCCCTGGTCGTCGTCGTGGTTCCACAGCGCGTCGAGCTTCGGCGCGGCCTGCAGCAGGTTCGCCGCGGCGGCCTGGCCGGTCTGCACCGTGAAGCCCGCGGCGACGCGGTGCTTGACGCTCAGGCCGTAGGTCTTGAGCGTGTCGGCGAAGCCCTTCGACCGGTCCTTGGTCAGCTGGAGCTCGTCGATGCCCGGAATCTCGCCGATGACCGCGTCGGTCTTGCCCTTGAGCTTCTCGCCGACGTAGTGCCCGGCGGCGACGCCCATGCCGTAGTTGTCGCCCTTGATGAGGCAGAACGACGCGGCCGAGTCGGAGAACTCGCGGTCGAGGTTGATGACGATGATGCCGGCGTCCATGGCCTTCTTGCCGACCGCGGTGAGCTGGGCGCCGTCCTGCGGCAGCAGCACGATCGCGTCCGGCTTGCTGGCGATGAGGGTCTCCAGCGCGGCGATCTGGGCCGGGGCGTCCTTACCGGCGTCGACGGCCTTGAGCGTCACGTCGGAGAACTTCGCCGCCTGCGCCTTGGCGTTGGCGGTGATGGCGCCGATCCAGCCGTGGTCGGCCGCGGGGGCCGAGAAGCCGATGGTGACGGCCTTGCCGGGGGCCTCGCTGGCGGCGTTGCCCTCCTTGGTGTTGGTCTGCGGCTCGCTGTCCTTGGTGTCGTTCGACGTGCAGCCGGCCAGCAGCGCACCGGCGCCGAGGGCGGCCCCGCCGAGCAGGAGCCGGCGGCGGGACATGTCGCTCATCGCGACCTCCAATTGGGGTGTTTTTGGGTGTGGGGAACGGAGCTTCTGTCCCGGCGTGGACGGAAGCTTGGGTTTTTCGAGAGAAGCTAGGACGCTTTTCGGCGGCGCCAGAGCGAGATGATCGGGAACGCCTGGATGAGCACGGCGACCACGATGATGCCGCCCTTGATGATCCGCTGCAGGTCGAGCTGCAGGTTGTTGATCACGAACAGGTTGGTGATCTGCGTGAAGATGAGCACGCCGAGCAGCGAGCCGACGATGGTGCCGCGGCCGCCGGTCAGCGCCGTGCCGCCGATGATGGCGGCGGCGATCGCGTCGAGCTCGTAGAGATCGCCGTGCGTGTTGCTGCCGGACGTGGTCTGGGAGACCACGATCAGGGCGGCGATGCCGCAGCAGATGCCCGACAGGACGTACAGCAGAACGGTGTGCAGCCGCACGTTGATGCCGGCCAGCCGGGCCGCCTCGGCGTTGCCGCCGATGGCGACGGTGCGCCGGCCGAACGTCGTGCGGTTGAGCAGGACCCAGCCGAGCGCGACCACGACCAGGAAGATGATCGCCACCACGGGGACCCCCAGGACCTTCGTGGTGGCGAAGCCGTTGATGAACGCGTCGTGGTTGATCTGCGTCTGCGAGCCGGAGATGCTCTGCGCGAGCCCGCGGGCCGACAGCATCATCGCGAGCGTGGCGATGAAGGGAACCAGCCGGCCGTACGCGATGAGACCGCCGTTGACCAGGCCCGCGCAGGCGCCGACGGCGATCGCGGCGAAGATCATGGAGAAGGCGCCGTAGCTCTGGGTGGCGACCGTGGTGCACCAGACGCTCGCCAGGGCCAGCAGCGCACCCACCGACAGGTCGATGCCGCCGCTGATCATGACGAAGGTCATGCCGATGGTCAGCACCCCGATGCTGGAGGCCTGGGTGAGCACCGTCAGCTCGTTGCTCCACAGGCGATCGGCGTCGAGGAAGATCTCCGGCTTGGTGATCATGCCGATGATCAGCAGCAGCAGGAGCACGCCGATCAGGGCCAGGTTGCGCTTGGTGTGGTCCGCGTTCTCGCGGTTCCACCAGCTCTGGGCGGTCACGCGGGGCGGGTCGTGGACGTCCACCGGTTCAGTGGCGGTGCTCATGCGGCGGTCCCTTCGGGGGTGGTGCTCGAGAGATCGGCTCCGTCGAGCAGCGACCCGGCCATGACCAGGTCGAGCACGGTGTCTTCGTCGAGTTCGCCGGCGGGGGCCTCGCGCACGACCCGCCCCTCGCGCATGACGAGCACGCGATCGGCGAGACCGAGCACCTCCGGCACCTCGCTGGAGACGAGCAGCACGCCGACGCCCTCGTCGGCGAGCCTGCGGATGACCTGGTAGAGCTCGGCCCGCGCGCCGACGTCGACACCGCGGGTCGGCTCGTCGAGCAGCAGCAGCTTGGTCCCGCCGAGCAGCCAGCGCCCGACCACGACCTTCTGCTGGTTGCCGCCGGACAGGGTGCGCACCGGGCGGCGCACGTCCGCGGGGCGCAGGTCCAGCCCGCGGGTGACCTCCTCGGCCGCGACCCGCTCGCGCCCGGCGTCGGTGAACCCGCCGCGGGCGTAGCGCGTGAACCCGGCCAGCGTGACGTTGCGGTAGATCGGCTCACCGAGCAGCAGCGCCTGGCTCTTGCGCTCCTCCGGGGCCATCCCGATCCCGGCCCGCACGGCCGCGTTGACGCTGCCCTTGCGCAGTTTCCTGCCGAGCATTTCGACGGTACCGCCTGATGGACGTCGAGCACCGTAGATGGACTCGAGCACCTCCGAGCGGCCGGAGCCGACGAGTCCCGTGATGCCGACGATCTCGCCGCTGTGGACCTTGAGCGAGACGTCCGTGAATCGGCCCGGCAGGGTCAGGTTCTCCACGACGAGCACCGTCGGCGACCCCTCCTTGCTCGCCGGCCGCTCGGGGAACACGTACTCGATGGTGCGGCCGGTCATCCGGCTCACCAGCTCGCGGTTCGGGGTGGTCTTGGCGTCGAGGTTGGCGGCGGTGGTGCGGCCGTCCTTGAGCACCGTGACCCGGTCGCCGATCTCGCGGATCTCGTCGAGGCGGTGCGAGATGTAGATGACCGCGATGCCCTGGGCGGTCAGCCCGCGCACGATGCGGAACAGGTTCTGCACCTCGTCGTGGGCGAGCACGGCGCTCGGCTCGTCCATGATGAGCAGCCGCGCCTCGCGCGACAGCGCCCGGCCCATGCTCACGATCTGCTTCGCGGCGGCGGGCAGCTTGCCGACCTCGCGGGCGACCGGGATCTCGGGGTGGCCGAGCCGGGCCAGGATCGCGGCCGCGCCCTTGCGCATGGCCCGGCGGGCGACGAACCCGCCGTTGCTGGGCTCGTGGCCGAGGTACATGTTCTCGGCGACGCTGAGCCCGTCGACGAGGTCGAGCTCCTGGTAGATGGTGGCGATGCCGGCCTTCATGGCCGCCTGCGGGTTGGCGAAGCCGATCGGCTGGCCCTGCCACTGGATCTCGCCCGAGTCGGGGTTGTGGACCCCGGCGAGCACCTTGATCAGGGTGGACTTGCCGGCCCCGTTCTGGCCCAGCAGGCAGTGCACTTCGCCTTCCCGGACCTCCAGCTGCACCCCGTCCAGCGCGCGAACGCCGGGGAAGGTCTTGACCACGTCGGTCAGGCGCAGCACGGTTTGCGTTGGTTGTGCCGGTTGTACTGTCATGATGGCCGTCCATATGCGAGTTCGCTGGCCAGCACCGCGGCGCCGACGACGCCGGCGCGGGGGCCGAGCTCGGACAGGACGACCGGCAGGTTGCCGGTCGCAAGGGGCAGCGAGCGCCGGTACACCACGCTGCGAATCTCGGCGAGCAGAATGTGCCCGAGCCCGGCCAGCCCCCCGCCGATCACGATCATCGACGGGTTGATGAAGCTGACCAGTCCGGCGAGCACCCCGCCGACGCGCCGTCCGCCGTCGCGGATCAACCGGATGCAGGTCACGTCGCCCTCGGCCGCGCCGTCGGCGACGTCCTTGGCCGTCACCGACCCGCCCGCCGCGAGCCGGTCCGCGAGCGCCGGCGACGCACCGCTGCGCGCCGCCGCCGTGGCGTCCCGGGCGAGCGCGCCGCCGCCGAAGAGCGCCTCCAGGCAGCCGACGTTCCCGCACGAGCAGACCGGCCCGTGGCTGTCGACCTGGATGTGCCCGATGTCGCCGGCGCAGCCGTCGGTGCCCCGGTACACCTCGCCGTTGAGGTATATCCCGCACCCGATGCCGGTCCCCACCTTCAGGAACAGGAGGTTGTCGACCGAGTGCGCGACGCCGCCGTACCGCTCGCCGATGCTCATGATGTTCACGTCGTTGTCCACGACGACCGGGCAGTTGTGCTCGCGGCCGAGCACCTCGCGCACCGGGAACCGGTCCCAGCCGGGCATGATCGGCGGCGAGACGGGCACCCCGTCGCGGAAGCTGACCGGCCCCGGCACCCCGATCCCGATCGCGTTGAGGCGCTCGTACGCCCCGTCCACCCGGAACTTGTGCAGGATCTCGTTGACCCGCTGCAGAATGACCTTGGGTCCCGAGCGGATGTCCGCCGGCTCCCCGTACGCGGCCAGCGGCTCCAGCCGCCCGTCGGTGATCTCGACGTCGATCGAGCTGGCCCCCAGGTCGACCGCGGCGAACCGCAGCCCGGGGTTGAGCTCGACCAGCGTGGACCGGCGCCCACCCCGGCTGGCGGCGGGGCCGGCCTCCCGGATGAGCCCGGTGGCGACGAGCGCGTCCAGGTCGGACAGCAACCGCGGCCGCGGCACCTCCAGCCGGTCGGCGAGTTCCGCCCGCGACAGCGCGCCGGTGTCCCGCAACAACCGGAGCAGGCGCGACTGAACCGGACTGTCAATGGCGCTGACCGTGTTCATTGAAGGCACCCCCTCGTCAGGTCGCAGTCCTCCGGGCGCACCGCGACATGCGGCTACACCACCACACCGCCCACACGCGGATGATTGCGGACCCGTGTGGCCCGCGTTACACCCGTGTTGCGACGAGACTCTAGGCCCCGTCAGACCCCGCGTCCATACCTTCTGGCGCCCGTTACCAAACTTTTGCTGATTCCAGCGGAAGTTCGCCCACTCCCGAATGGAAGCCCGTTTCCGCAGCTCAATGCGGGCGCGACGAGATCATCCGACGTCTCCGAAACCACCACAAACCGCCCACAAGAACTTTGCGGTACGGCAACCAAGCGACACCGAGTGAGCGCTCCCATACCGAGCGCCGTGCGGCTCGCTCAGCTCAGCAGCAGCTTGCCGAGCCGCCGCCCCGCGATCCACAGGCCGCCCGCCGCCATTGCCACCAGGTAGGCCGCGTGCCACAGCAGGGACCACGAGACCAGGCCGAGGCAGATGCCGCGGACCAGCTCCACGCCGTGGTAGAGCGGCGTCAGCTCGATCAGCACCCGCGCCGCGAGCGGGTAGCCCTCCGGCGGGGCGAAGGTGCCGCTGAACAGGAACAGCGCGAACTGCCCCACGTTCACGTAGTCGAAGTCCTGCCACGAGCGCAGGAACGTGGCCAGCCCGAGCCCCAGCCCGCCGAACGCGAACCCGACCAGCAGCGCCGCCGGCAGCGCGGCCAGGGCCCGCAGCGGCGTGGTGAGCTCGAGCGCCACCATCACGCCGAGGAACGCGGCCGCGTAGAACGTGCCGCGCGCCATGGCCCAGAGCAGTTCGCCGGCCGCGAGCTGGGTCGGCGTCACCGGGGTGGCCAGCGTCGCGTCGTACAGCTTCAGGTATTTGAGCTTCCCGAAGAAGTTCATGATGGTCTCGGCGAGGGCGCCCGTCATGCCCGAGGCGGCCAGCGTCGCGGGCGCCACGAACTCGGCGTAGGACACCAGGTGCCCGCCCCCGACCGGCACGTCGCCGATCAGCGCCCCGACGCCCACGCCGATCGAGAACAGGTACAGCAGCGGCTCCGCGAACCCGGCCACCAGCACCAGCCAGTACGAGGCGTGCCGCGCGGCCGCCAGGTTGCGGCCCGTCACCGCCAGGGCGGCCCCGACCCGCCCGTACACCAGCGCCGTCACCATCGCTCAGTCCTCCAGCCGGCGGGCGAAGCCGCGCACCGCGAGCAGGTAGCCCGCCCCGACGAACGCCAGCAGCACCGCCACGTGCGGCCACACGCCCCAGGCCGGCGCGGTGCCCAGGGTCGCGGCGCGGCAGAGCTCGACGCCGTGCCACAGCGGCGACACGTAGGCCAGGCCCCGCACCACCGGCGGCAGCCCCTCGACCGGGAAGAAGACCCCGGCGAACAGCGACATCGGCACCACCACGAGCCGGAACAGCACCGCGAAATACCCGTCGCTGGGCACCTTCGCGGCCAGCGCGAACGTCGGCGCGGCGAACGCCAGCCCGGTCAGGATCGCCGGCCCGAACGCCGCCGGCGCCCACCACGAGTGCAGCGCCCCGAACGGCAGCAGCACCAGCAGGAATGCGGCCGTGGCCAGCCCGACCCGCAGGCACACGTACAGCAGGTGCCCCCGCACGATGTCGCCCGCGGTCAACGGCGTCGCCCGCATCGCGTGGTAGCTGCGAATCCAGTGGAACATCGAGAACACCGGCCAGGACGCGTCGTTCATGGCCACCTGCAGCGCCGTCGAGGCGAGCAGCCCCGGCCCGATCCAGTCCAGGTACGGCGCGCCGAGCCCCGACGGCCGCGCGTCGACGTACCCGCCGACCGTGATGCCCATCGCGACCAGGAACATCGCCGGCTGCGCGAACGAGCTCAGCGCCGAGGAGCGCCAGAGCCGCCGGTAGTAGGCCAGGTGGTATTCCAGCGCCGCGATCGTCCCCGTCATTCGATCAGCGTCCGTCCGGTGAGGTGCAGGAACACGTCCTCCAGCGAGCCGCGGCGGACCAGCGTGCTCGCCACCCGCAGGCCCCGGGCGGCGATGCGGGCCAGGGCCTCGTCGCCGTCGTCGGTGTAGACCAGCACCCGGTCGGGCAGCACCTCGACCCGCTCGCCGATCCCGTCGAGCTTGTCCGGGTCGCCGCCGAAGCGGACCTCGACGACCTCGCGGGTCGAGTGCCGCTCGATCAGCTCGCGCGGCGAGCCCTCGGCGACGATGCGCCCGGCGTCCATCACCACGAGCCGGTCGCACAGCTGCTCGGCCTCGTCCATGTAGTGCGTGGTCAGCACCAGGGTGACGCCGCGCTGTTTCAGCCGGAACAGCCGCTCCCACACCAGGTGCCGGGCCTGCGGGTCGAGCCCTGTCGTCGGCTCGTCGAGCAGCACCAGGTCGGGCTCGTTGACCAGGGCCCGGGCGATCGTCAGGCGGCGCTTCATGCCCCCGGAGAGCGGGTCGACCTTGTCGTCGGCCCGGTCGGTCAGCTGCACGAAGTCGAGCAGCTCGCGGGCCCGCTCCCGGGCGATCCGGCGCGGGATGCGGAAATACCGCGCGTAGACGACCAGGTTCTCCAGCACCGTGAGCTCCGGGTCGAGCGTGTCCAGCTGCGGGCACACGCCGAGCCGGGCGCGGATCGCCGGCCCGTCCCGCGCCGCGTCGAGGCCGAGAATGCGCAGCTCACCGCTGGTCGGCCGGGACACGCAGCCGATCATCCGCATGGTCGAGGACTTGCCCGCCCCGTTGGGCCCGAGGAACCCGAACGCCTCGCCCGGCGCCACCCGGACATCGATGCCATCGACAGCCGTGAAATCCCCGAATCGTTTGACCAGCCCAGTCGCCGCGATCAATGCCCCGTTCTCCACCACGCCCCGACCATAGCCCGGGGGTACGACAGTTTTACGATGCCCCGGTGCGCCTCAACCCGCGCTGGCTCGGGCTGGCCGCCTCGACCCTGCTGGCCGTCAGCGGCTTTCTGGCCGGCAAGCCGCTCCCGCACGACGCGGCCTGGGTCACCGGCGTCTGCGTGTGGTTCGTCGCGCTGATCGCCCTCGGTTACGCCTGGTGGCAGCTGCGCGACCAGCGCGAGGGGCTGCTCGTCACGGCCGCGCTGTGGAGCCTCCCGCTGCTGGTCGCGCCGCCGATGGGCGCGCTGGACGTGTACGCGTACGCCTGCCAGGGCCAGCTCTTCGACGCCGGGCTCAACCTCTACGAGCACGGCCCGGCCGCGCTGCCCTGCACCTGGTTGAACGAAGTGCCGCCGCTGTGGCGCGACACGCCGACGCCGTACGGGCCGCTGTGGTTCGCCCTCTCCGGCGGCGTCGCCTGGCTGGCGCACGGCCATCTGCTGGTCGCGGTCGGCCTGTTCCGCCTGGTCGCGGTGCTGGGCCTGGTCCTGTGCGTCGCGGCCGCGCACCGGATCAGCGACGGCAACGTGGCGCTCGCCGCCAGCCCGCTCGTCCTGGTGCACGTCGTCTCCGGCGTCCACAACGACATCCTGGTCGCGGGCCTCATGCTGACCGGGTTCGCGTTCGCCACGCGCCAGCGGGCGGCCCTCTCCGGCCTCGCGTTCGGCCTGGCCGCGGCGGTCAAGATCACTGCGCTCATAGGTGCCCCGTTTGTGGTACTGCTCGTGCTCACCACCCGCGCCCGCGCCGCGTTCGTGGGGGCGATGGTCGCCACGTACGCCGTCCTCGCCGCGCTGACCGGCCACGGCCTGGGCTTCATCGGCGCCCTGGGGGCCACGGCGGGACTGGTGCAGTGGCTGTCGCTCCCGAGCGGGGTCGGCATGGCCGTCGGGTACGTCCTGCGCTGGATCGGGTACCCCGGCGCGTTCGGCACCGCGGTCGCCGTCGCGCGGGCGGTGGGGTTCGTGGCACTGGCGGTACTGCTGGCGGGGTTGTGGCTTCGAACGTTGCGGGACGTCCGGCGGGACCCGGCGGGGGCGACCGATCGGGTCCTGACCGCGGCCGGGCTGGCGCTGCTCGTGACGGCGGTGCTGGGGCCGGTGTTCTACGCCTGGTACGCGCTCGCCGGGATCGCCGTCCTGGCCTGCACGCAGCTCACCGGCAAGCTGCGCACGGGCGTGCACGTGGCCGTGGTGGCGCTGCCGTTCCTCACCCTGCCGGACAGCCTCGGCCTGGCCACGAAGACCAAGGTGCCGGGCGCGTTCCTGGACGTCGCCCTGATCGTCGCTCTTGTCGTGCGCCTCGCCAGGCGGCGCTCACGCGACCGTGCCGACGCCTGACTTGGCCCAGTCGACGAGTTCGCGGGTGTGCTCGGCCACGCCGGGCGCGGACGTGTCGACGCCGTCGTCGTAGCGGACGGTCCAGCGCAGGCCGTTGACGCCCGGCACCCGCCGCCCGACGACGCGCACGCCCCCGCGCGCCCCGGTGAGCTCCTCGAGCGGGTGGTGCGAGGTGTGCGCGATCGACTTGTTGACCCGCACCCGCACCTGCTCGGGCACCCGGTCGGGGTCGAGCAGCGTGACGACGATCGGCGGGAGGTCCTCCATCACCGCGTACGCGTCGTCGCCGACCGGCACCTCCCGCGCCGCGACGACCTGCAGCTGGCGGCCCGACCAGGTGGCCTTGTGGATCTCGTGCCAGCCCAGCCGCTCGGGCGCGCCGGGCAGCCACAGGCCGTGGTTCGTCGCCACCACCACGTTGTCGCCGGTCGCCCCGGCCCAGGCCACGACCCGCTCGTCCTCGCCCAGCTGGGGGCGGCGGCCGGCGGGCAGCTTGCGGCGCTTCAGAAATCCCAGCACGAACCCATACTCCGCTTCACCGGTCTACCAACGACTCGCGCCCCGGTCGCGCAGGGCCCGGGCGTGCTGCTCCAGCGACACCAGCTCGCTGAACAGCCGCAGGTGCTCCTCCGGGTTCGTGACCGGGTTGATGCGCTGCAGCTTCGACTTCAGCTCGGCGATCGTCCGGTTGAGGGCCATGAGCTGGAGGCGGTTGATGGTCACCTCGACGTACCGCGGATCCGGGTCCCCGTCCAGGCGCAGCGGCTCCACCGCCAGCTCGGCCACCATCGCGCCCGCCGTGAGGTCCAGGCAGGCCTCGCGGACCTGCTCGATCCAGACGGCCCCGCCGGTCGCGGTCGAGGCGCCGCCCGCCTCCAGGACCGCGGTGCGCAGCGAGGCGTAGGTCGGGTGGGTGTACATCTCGGGGCCGATCGCGTCGAACACCGGCCCGGCGAGCGCCGGCTGCTGCAGGGCGAGCTTCAGCGCCTCCCGCTCGACCAGGGCCTCGGCGCTGTCGGGGGCGAGCACGCGGCGCTGTTGCGGGGGCGGCATCGGGTCGATCACGCCCTTGGCCGCCGAGGCGACCGCGCGCTGGACCGTCTCCAGCTCCATGCCGAGGTCGCCGGCGAGCTTGCGCGCGTACTCCGGGCGCAGCGTCCGGTCCTTGATCTTGGCGACCAGCGGCGCGGTGGCCCGCAGCGCGCCCACGCGGCCCTCGGCGGTGTCGAGGTCGAAGCGCTGGCGGACCGAGCGCAGCGCGAAGTCCAGCAGCGGCTGGCGGTCGGCCACGAGGTCCCGGACCGCGGCGTCGCCCTTGGCCAGCCGCAGCTCGCACGGGTCCATGCCGTCCGGGCCGACCGCGATGAAGGTCTGGGCGACGAAGCGCTGGTCGTCCTCGAACGCGCGCAGGGCCGCCTTCTGCCCGGCCGCGTCGCCGTCGAAGGTGAAGATGATCTCGCCGCCGTAGCCGTCCGCGTCCATGAGCAGCCGGCGCAGCACCGAGATGTGGTCGCCGCCGAACGCGGTGCCGCAGGTGGCCACGGCGACCGGGACGCCGGCCAGGTGGCAGGCCATCACGTCGGTGTACCCCTCGACGATCACGACCCGGCTCTGCTTGGCGATCTCCCGCTTGGACTGGTCGATCCCGTACAGCACGTGCGACTTCTTGTAGAGCGGGGTCTCGGGCGTGTTGAGGTACTTCGGCCCGTCGTCGTCGTCGAACAGCTTGCGCGCGCCGAAGCCGATGACCTCGCCCGAGATGTCCTTGATCGGCCACAGCAGCCGGCGCCGGAACCGGTCGATCAGCCCCCCGCTGCGCCCCTCGCGGCACAGGCCGGCGGTGATGAGCTCCTGCGCGGAGTACCCCTTCTGGCGCAGGTACTTCGCCAGGTTGTCCCAGCCCTCGGGCGCGAAGCCGCAGCCGTAGCGCTCGGCCGCCTCCTTGCTGAACCCGCGCTGGGCCAGGAACTCGCGCGCCTTGCGGGCCCCGGGCGTGCCGAGCTGCTCGGCGTAGAAGCGGGCGGCCTCGGCGTGCGCGGAGACCAGGCGGTGCTTCTGGCCACTGGGCCGCACGGGGGCGCTGCCGGCCTCGACGTAGTGCAGCTGCAGCCCGGCCTTGGAGGCCAGCCGCTCGATCGACTCCACGAACGTGAGGTGATCGTGGTCCATCAGGAACTTGATCGCGTCGCCGCCGGCCCCGCAGCCGTGGCAGAAGTACACGTTGCGGGCCGGTGAGACGTTGAACGAGGCCGTCTTCTCGTCGTGGAACGGACACAGCCCCTTGAGGTTGCCCCCGCCCGCCGAGCGCAGCGTGACGTGCTCCGAGATCACTTCCTCGATCGACGTGCGCTCCCGGACCAGGGCGATGTCCTCGTCCTTGATCTTGCCGGCCAACCGCCACCTCCATGCAGTCCGACGACCTACATCCTGCCTCGCGGCTACGACAATCTACGACTCGGCGGGGCATCGAAGCTTGCCGGGCCGTGCGATCCTCGCGACATGTCCACGCCCACCGAGGTGAAGGAAGCGCCGAAACCCCCGAAGCGCCGCCGGCGTCGGGCCCTATGGCGCCTGGCGATCGCCGCCGTCGCGCTCGCCGCGATCGTCCTCACGCCGACCGTGTGGGTGCGCGCGAGCTCCTCCGGCCGCATGGTCACGGTCGAGCAGGCGCCGGTGGCCGACGTGGCGATCGTCTTCGGCGCCGAGGTCGCCCCGGGCGGCCAGGACCCGATGCCGTTCCTGCGCAACCGGCTCGACAAGGCGGCCGCCCTGGTCACCGCGGGCAAGGTCAAGGCCCTGCTGATCTCCGGCGACGCGCACGGCGGCTCGGGCAACGAGGTCCGGGTGATGAGCGACTACCTCGCCCGGCACGGGGTGGAGCCGTCCCGGGTGGTGCTGGACCCCTATGGCCTCGACACCTACGACACCTGCCGGCGCGCCCACGATGTCTACGGCGTCGACCGGGCCCTCCTCGTGAGCCAGGATCTGCACTTGTACCGTGCGGTCACCCTCTGCCGCCGCGTCGGCGTCGACGCCTGGGGCGTGCCGTCGGGGTGCGAAGGCTGCCGAACCGTGACGATCTGGAAGAACCAGGCCAGAGACGTCGCCGCCGCCTGGAAGGCCGCATGGGATGCGGTGCGGTTGCGGGCACCGGCGGTACAGTCGCAGCCTGATCCTGCTCTTGCCAACGCGGTGTCGGCGCACACTCCATAGTGGACCGGCGGTCGCGACACGCCGAATTTCGGGCGACACGCACCCTTCGGGCGACTGCCGTTTTCGCCACACGGCCCGTCCCTTGCGGAATCCGGCATGCGCACCCGGCCGCCCCGGCATACTTGACCAGGTTCTCGGCGGCTTGCTTGTCGTCCTCGGCGGCTTCCTGGTCGTTCTCGGCGGCTTACTTTTTCTGCGAGGGTGGTGCGACCGCGGGTGGTCATCGTGCTGCGGACCACGGACGACGTCCTGCGCTGGGCCGGCCGCCTGGTCGACCCGCCGCTGCGCACGGCGATCGGCCGCCTGCCCGAGCCGTCCCGCGAGGTGGCCGAGCTGCAACTCGGCTGGCACCTGGGCGACGACGTCCCCGCCGCCTCCCTGCGCAGCGCCCTGACCCTGGTCTGCGCGGACGCCGTGGGCGGCGACCCCCACGACGCCGTCCCGGGCGCGGTGGCGGTCGAGCTCATGCACCACTGGTCGGCGATCAGGCGCGATCTCGTTGACGAACGCGCCGACGGTACCGCCTGGAGCGTCCTCGGCCCCGAACCCGCCTCGCTCGGCGGGGAGGCGCTGCTGGCCCTGGCCTTCGACGTGATCGCGACCGGCGACCCGACCCACCACGCGCCCGCGCGGCCGCGGCAGCGATCCGGACAGGCGGGCCCCGACCGGGCCATGCTGCGCGTACTGGGCGACACGGTGCAGGAGTTGTTGCACGGGCAGCACGCCTCGCTCGCCCTGCGCGACAGCCGGACGTCGCGCGCTTCGTCGCAGGTCGCTTCACGCGATGCGCAGGCCTCGTCGGGCGTTGCTTCACGCGGTCCGCAAGCCTCGTCGGGGGTCGCTTCACGCGACGGGCAGGCCTCGTCGGGCGTCGCTTCACGCGATGCGCAGGCCTCGTCGGAGGTCGCTTCACGCGATGCGCAAGCCTCGTCGGGGGTCACGGCGCGTGGCGCGCGGGCCTCGTCGGGGGTCACGGCGCGTGATGGGCGGGGTGAGGTCGTCGGCGAGGAGCGCACGGACCTGTTGCGCGACTGCCTGGCCATGGTCGAGCAGCGCACCGGCGCCCTGTTCGGCTGCGCCTGCGCCCTGGGCGCGGTGGCCGGCGGCGGCGACGCGGCCCAGGTCGAGCGGTTGCGGCTGTTCGGCGTACGGTTGGGCCTGGCCGTCCAGTTCATCGAGGACCTCGGCAGCCTCGGCTCCGACCTGCGCCGCCGCCGGCGCTCCCTGCCCGTGGCGGCGGCGATCGCGGCCGGCGCCGACGAACTGGCCGACCTGTTCGACACCCGCACCCGCATCGGCGACGCCGACGTGGAACGCGCCGCGAAGACGATCGAACAGTCGGGCGCCCGCGACTGGTGCCGCCGGCAGGCCGAGGAACTGCTGTCCCAGGCCCTCCTCGCGCTCGACCTCGCCTCCCCACCGGCCGCGGTGGCCGAACTGGTCTCCCTCGCCCGCCGCGCCACCGCGACTCCGCGCTGAGCGAAACGATGCCGGGCACGGCAACGCCTCGATAACGGGCGAAACGGTTCCCGGCCCGGTTGCGCCCAAGGGGGTGACAGCCGGGAGGGACCACCGTGGCGGACCCCGTCGAGGACGAGTTCCACGAGTTCGTGCGGTCGCGCCTGCCGGGCCTGCGCCGCGCGGCCTACCTGCTCTGCGGCGACTGGACCCGGGGCGACGACATCGTGCAGTGCGCGCTCACCGATGTGTACCTGCGCTGGCGCCGCGTCCGGCGGGCCGACAACGTCGACGCGTACGTGCGGCGGGTCCTCGTCCACCGCTTCATCGACGAGCGAAGGCGCGGCTGGGCGGCCCGGGTCGCCCTGGTCGACCGGCTGCCGGACCGCCCGCAGGAGGACGCCGCGCTGCAGGGCGTACCGGCCGGGCTGGACCTGCACGGCGCCCTCGCGCGGCTGCCCCGGGGCCAGCGGGCGGTCCTGGTGCTGCGCTTCTTCTACGACCTGTCGGTCGAGGACACCGCCGCCACGCTCGGATGCGCGGCCGGCACGGTCAAGAGCCAGACCTCGGCCGCGCTCGCCACGATGCGCCGCCTGCTCAACGAGGCCGACGCCGACGCCGATGCCGCGAAAGGAGCATCGGCGCCGGGGAGATGAGCACCGACGAACGGCGAGCGCGGTGGGTGGCAGGTCAGGCGATCGCGGCCACGACCTGGGCGGCGCGGTCGGCGTGCTTCTGGTACGCGCTCGGGTACGCCGACCGCTGCACCGCCTGCGCCGCCCCCGTCACGCTCATCGACTGCCAGCCGCGGATCTGGGCCAGCGCGTTGTAGAACAGCATCGCCGAGTGGGCCGGGTCCATGAGCTCCGGCACGCTGCCCCACCCCTGGCTCGCCCGCTGCTGGAACAGCCCCACCGAGTCGTGGTCGGTCGAGACCGCGTCGTGCGGGAGCTTCAGTGAGGACGGCACCGCCGGGCTGGCCACGTTGTACAGGTCGCTCTCCTGCATGGCGGTGGCGACCGCGACGACGAGGCCCTTCTCCGGCACGCCCTGCGCCCGGCCCTGCTTGACGATCGCGATGGCGTTGTTCATCTGGGTCTGGTCGAGCCCGGCGACCGGGCGCGGCGGGGCCGGGGGCGCGGGCGCGTCGGCGAGCGCGGCCCACCCGTACACCGGAGCCTCGACGACAAGCGAGGCATCAGCGGCAAAAAGCGGCGAAGCAGGCGAAGCGGTGGACGCGACCGGCGGACGGGCCGGACCGGCCGAAGGCGCCGACGCTCCGGCCGAACCGGAGGCGAGCAGCGTGGCGGACAGGACGACGGCGGACACGGCCGCCGGTTTCACGGGCTGCAGAGCCCGGCGATGTCGCGGCCGGAACTGGCGCGGCAAGGGTTTCAGCAAGGTCAATCCTCGGGAGATCTGGGCGCACGCCATCGGCACGATCCCGTGGTGCACAAAGGGATCGCGCGGCGGCAGGTGCGGCGGTCAGCGGGTGTGACGGGCCAGGATCAGGGTCCCGGCGATCACCCGTCCGAGGAGTTGACGGCGATGGCGTCGAAGAGCACGAGCTGTCTCCTTCCGGTGCCGCCTACCGGGTTAGCTGACGGGTTCGGACGGGAGGATTCGCCCTACCGTGACTCGGTCACGGATACACCCCAAGGACTGCGATGGGTCCCCGGCCCGCGACGCTGAAAGGTGCGGCGCGGCTCGACGGCGCCTGTCCGGTGTCCCCGCGATTCGGGGCGCGTCGCCCGGAGCAGACCACCCGACAGTACTGGGCGGTTTAAGGCTCGGCCAACCAGAGCAACGGGATACCACCCGGCGCACCGGAACGCTCACCGTGCGCTGTCACCCGTTCGGTCATCCCCAGGGTGTGTCGATGGCCTTTCACCTGGTACATCGCCCGGTCGGCCATCCTCAGGGCGGCGCCCGCATCCTGGCAGGTGGCATCGATCACGGCCGCCCCGACGCTGGCCCGCACGCGCAGCACGTGCCCGTCGTGCACCACCGGCGCGGCGATGGCCCGCTCGACCCGGTCGAGCAGCGCCGCGGCGTCGGTGCCGGCCAGGTCCTGGGCCAGCACCACGAACTCGTCGCCGCCCAGGCGGGCCACGGTGTCGCCGGGGCGGACCAGCCCGCAGAGCCGCTGGGCCACGGCCACGAGTACCGCGTCGCCAGCGTCGTGCCCGCGCGTGTCGTTGACGACCTTGAAGTCGTCGAGGTCGCAGAAGAGCAGCACACTGTCGCCGAGGCCGGCGTGGGCGCGGCGGATGGCGGCGGCGAGCGGCGGGGCCAGGGCGTCGCGGTTGGCCAGGCCGGTGAGCGGGTCGCGGGAGGCCCGGCGCACCAGGTCGGCCTCGGCCGCCTTGCGCCCGGTGATGTCCTGGACCTGCAGGATGCCGAAGGCGGGCGGGCCGGCCACGAGCGAGAGGGTGGTGGAGACCCAGATGACGGTACCGTCGCCGCGCACACACCGGATCTCGTAATCCCGCACCGGCGTGCCCTTGCCCGTCGTCGCCGCCGCGAACGCGAGCCGGGCCAGGTCCAGGTCGTCCGGGTGCAGCACGTCGGCGATGCGCAGCTCCAGCAGCTCCGTCTCCGAGCGGCCGAGCAGCTCGCACAGGGCGGGGTTGACGCGGGTCATCCGGGCCTGGGAGACGCCGGTGAGGCCGAGCATGCACATCCCGGTGCCCGCACCGGTGAATGCCAGCCGGAAGGCCTCCTCACTGGCCGCGAGGTGCCGCCGCTCGCGCTGCAGGGCCTCCACCAGGTTGGCGTTGTTGATCGCGATGCCGGCCTGGGCGGCGAGCATCTCCAGCAGCTCGCGTTGCAGCGGGCCGGGCCGGCGCCCGTCGGAGGGCAGGTCGACGCCGAGGATGCCGACCAGCTCGCCGCTGGGCGCGCGCAGCGGGGCGAACAGGGCGTCGAGGGGGTGCCAGCGCTCGTCCTCCGGCACCTCGTCGCCGCCGGGCACCGCATCGGGTACCCACGAATGAATGTGGGTGCTGTGCCGCTCGTGCGGCAGGTACCGCAGCTGCCCCCACACCTCCGCCCGCTCGAGGTACTCGTCCAGCTCGGCCGCCGGGTAGCGGGCCCCGAGCAGCGTCTCCCCCGCCTCCTCGGAGCCGGCCAGCGCGACCGCCTCGTAGACGCCCTCGGGGTGCAGGTAGTTGACGACGGCCACGGCGAACCCGGTGCCGTCGACCACGGCGTCCACGATCAGCTGCAGGGTCTCGGCCAGGGTGCTGCCGGTGTTGATCCGGCCGGTGATGCGGTACACGGAACGGATCGCGGCCATCGCCGTGTCCCGATCACGCTCCATCGCACGCCTACCCAGTTCCGGCCGACCTTGCACCCCTACATCGACGCATCAAACCGGATATGAAGTAAACCCTTTGGTGTCACAAGATTGCTACGGGCAGGGTCAGCGCCCCGGCCGCGCGCCGCGCCTCGCGCATCATCGCCGAGATCACGAGGTTGCGTCCAGGCATGTACGGCATCATCCGGATGCTCAGGTTCTGCATTCGGGCAGCGAGTTCGTTTTTCGGCGCGAACCCGCGCGCGGGTCCCATGGCCGCGCGTTGATTGACGTCGACGAACTCCCGCAGCTGCCGATCATATTCGCGCAGATCGCCCGAATCGGCGATGATCAGGCCCAGCAGGTACGCCCCGACGAGCGCCATCCCGCTGCCCTGGCCGGTCAGCGAGGAGGGCGCGTAGCCCGCGTCGCCGATCAGCGCGACCCGGCCGGCCGTCCAGCCCGGCATCCTGACCTGCGCGTTCGGCGCCACGTAGAGGTCCGGGGCCTGCCGCATGTGCTCCAGCAGCCGCGGCACGACCCAGCCGGACCCGGCGAACTTCTGCTCGATCTCGCGCATCCGCGCCGCGCGGTCGCGCGGGGGCATGGACCCGCCGTAGAGCAGCGTCACCTTGACCGTTTCCGAGCCGCGGTCCGTCTTGATGCTGATCACCCGGCCCGGCATCGATCGGACCAATTGCCAGCGCTCGATCCCGAGCTCATTCGGCGCGGTGAAGACCGCGCTGTTGCTGCCGAGGTGGTGGACGTACGGCTGCGGCGGTTTCGGAAATGCCAGCTCCCGGATGCGCGAATGGATGCCGTCGGCCCCGACGACGTAGTCGAACTCGCGCGCCCCGCCGGATTGCAGCGTGACGCGCACGCCGCCGCCGTGCTGTTCGAGCGATTCGACCGTATTGCCGAACATCCATTCCACGCCCGCGGGCACCCCGGCGTGCAGCAGCCGCGTGAGGTCGCCCTTCATGATCTCGATGTCGGCCGGGTCGAGCACCCCGAACCCGAGCGGCAGCGTCGCCACCCTCCGGCCGTTGGCGTCGACGAAGCTGGTGCCCTCGGTGTCGGTGCGCAGCTCCCGTGCCTGCGCCGCGACGCCCGTGCGCTCCGCGACCTCGAGCGCGACGCCGCGGATGTCCACCGCGTAGCCGCCCGGCCGGATCGCCGGCGCCCGCTCGACGACGGTGACGGAGCAGCCGCGCCGCGCCAGCCCGGCGGCGAGCGCGTTCCCGGCGATGCTCGCGCCGGAGATCAGAACCTTGGTCATGCGTACACCGTACGAACACCGGCACGCCGCGCTCCACGATGCGCGCGGGTGAGTAGGGTGTGCACTAGTGCAGCACGCTTCCGAGCCCCCGTTTCAGCGCATCGTCACGCGCATCCGGGCCGCCATCGCCGCGGGTGAACTCCGCCCCGGCGACCGCGTCCCGTCGACCCGCGAGCTGATGCGCACGTACGGCGTGGCCATGGCCACCGCGACCAAGGCGCTCACCGCGCTGCGCACCGAGGGCCTGGTCGAGCCGCACCCCGGGATCGGCACCGTGGTCGCCCGCCGCCGGCCGCAGCCGCGCGCCGTCGACGAACCCGCCCCGGTGGACCGGCTGGTCGCCACCGCGATCCGCCTGGCCGACACCGAGGGCCTGGCCGCCCTCTCCATGCGCCGCCTGGCGAGCGTGCTCGGCATGCCGACGATGACGCTGTACCGGCACGTCACCAACAAGGACGAGCTCCTTGTGCTGATGACGGACGCCGCGTTCGCCGAGGCCCCGATCCCGCCCCCGGAGCGCCTGTCCGGCTGGCGGGCGAGCCTGGCCACGTCGGCGCGGCTGCAGTGGGGCGTGTACCGCCGCCACCCGTGGGTCGCCGAGGTGATGTCGTTCACCCGTCCCCCGATGGCCGAGCACGCGATGGCGCACACGGAGTGGAACATGGCCGCGCTGGAGCGGGCCGGCGTGCCGCTCCCGCTCGCCATGCAGGCCTCGATGATGCTGGCCAACCACGTCCGCGGTACGGCCGTCAACCTCGAGTGGGAGGCCAACGCCGAGCAGGACACCGGCGTGGACAACGTGGAGTGGTTCACCGCGCAGGAGGCCCGCTTCGCCCGCATCGTCGCGGGCGGGGCGTTCCCGGCGCTCACCCGGCTGGCCGCCCTGGGCGGGGAGGCGGTCGAGTACGACCTGAACACGATCTTCGAGTTCGGCCTGGAGCGGCTGCTGGACGGCCTCTCGGCGCTGATCGACGGTGCGTAGGGTGGGTCGTATGAGCATCCCGACCGTGAAGCTGAACTCCGGGCCCGACATGCCGGTCGTGGGCTACGGCACCTGGCCGCTGCAGGGCCGCCCCGCCACCGACGCGATGCTGGCCGCGATCGCCTCCGGCTACCGCCTGCTCGACACCGCCGCGGCGTACGGCAACGAGGACGCCGTCGGCGCCGCCGTGCGCGAGTCCGGCCTGCCCCGCGCGGAGCTCTTCGTCACCACCAAGCTGCGCGGCTCGGACCAGGGCCGCGGCTCGACCCGCGCCGCCCTGGAGGCCTCGCTCGAGCGCCTCGGCCTGGACTACGTCGACCTGTACCTCATCCACTGGCCCCTGCCGCGGGTCGCGCGCTACGTGGAGTCGTACGCCGAGATGGCCGACCTGCACCGCGAGGGCCTGATCCGCTCGCTCGGCGTGTCCAACTTCCTGCCCGAGCACATCGACGCCGTGGTCGCCGAGACCGGCATCGTGCCCGCGGTCGACCAGCTGCAGGTCTCCCCCTCGCACGCCCGCCCCGACCTCGTCGCGGCCGTGCAGGCCAAGGGCACCGTCGTGCAGGCCTGGAGCCCCCTCGAACGCAACACGGGCGTCCTGGAGCACTCCGGCATCGCCGCCGTCGCCGAGCGGCTGGGCGTGACGCCGGCGCAGGTGGTGCTCCGCTGGCTGCTGCAGCGCGACCTGACCGTCGTACCGCACTCCGGCAGCCCCGAGCGCCAGCGCACCAACGCCGACCTGTTCGGCTTCGAGCTCACCCCCGCCGACCTGGCCGCGTTCGACGAGGTGCCGCAGTCCCCGGTCAAGCAGGACCCGGCGACCTGGGAGGAGTTCTAGGCCCCCGTGCGGCATGACCTGCTGCCGCTGCGGGCGTCGTCGGCGATGGCAGACTGACCGGTGTGCCGAATGTGAACCCGACCGGTGTGGTCATTCCCAGCGTCGAGGGCCGGGCCAGCACGTCCGCGCTCGGGCGGGCCGTGGTCGCCGACGCGCTGCGCGAGGTCGATCCGGTCGGGGCCCGGGGCGCGGAGGCGTCGACCGACTGGCGGCGCGACTACCTCGTGCACTTCCGGCGGCTGGTCGAGGCCGGGCTGCCGTCGCGAGCGGCCGCGCTCACGATCGCGCGGCAGGGGCTGGCGTCGTTGCATGAGCGGATGCGGTACCGGCGGCATGCGGAAGGCGACGAGGAACCGCTCGAGGCCGCGTTCGACCCTGCCGGGGAGCCGCTCGCCACCGTCACCGTCGAGGGGCGGGGGGAGGCGGAGCCGGAGCTCGTCGTGCCGTACAAGGGGAGGAACCTGCGCGGCGAGGAGCTCGACCGGCAGCTGGAGCGCTGGGTCGCGGCCGGGACGGTCGAGCGCTCGTGCGCGGACACGATCCGCACCGTCGCCGCGCATCCCGAGTGGCTGGCGCTGCCCGGACGGCGCGTGGTCGTGCTCGGCGCGGGGGCGGAGATGGGGCCGCTGCGCGCGCTGCTGCGCTGGGGTGCGGACGTGGTCGCGGTCGACCTGCCGCGGCCGGCGATCTGGCAGCGGCTGACCGAGCAGGCCGAGCGGTACGCCGGGCGCCTGCACATCCCCGCCGCCGGCGAGCAGCGCGGCGCGGACCTGCTGCACGACCTGGGGCGGGTCGCGGACTGGATCGAGGGCCAGGACGGGCGGCTGGTGCTCGGCAACTACGTGTACGCGGACGGCGCGCTCAACGTCCGCGTCGCGATGGCCGTCGACGCGCTCACCGTGCGGCTGCGGGAGCGCCGGCCGGACCTGGGGCTCGCGTTCCTGGCGACGCCGACCGATGTGTTCGCGGTACCGGACGATGCCGTGGATGAGGCGACGAGGCGCTACCAGGAGGCGACCGGCATCGGGCGGGTCCGGCGGCCGCTGCGCCTGCTGAGCGCGGGGCGCCTGCTGACGCGCAACTATCCGCCGGGCCTCTATCCGGGGATCAACGATTCGCTGGTACCGCAGCAGGGTCCGAACTACGCGCTCGCCAAACGGCTGCAGCGCTGGCGGGCGGCCGAGGCGCGCGCCGCGGGGATGCCCGTGTCGCTGGCCGTCGCGCCCGCCACCCGCACCCGCAGCGTGGTCAAGAACCGCCTCCTGGCCGCGGCGTTCGCGGGCGCGCACCGGTTCGGCATCGAGATCTTCGAGCCGGCGACCAGCAACACGCTGATGGCCGCGCTGCTGGTGCACGACCTGCACGCTTCGCGGCCGGCGCACGATCACCCGTGGCAGGACGAGGCGTTCGCGGCCGCGCACGGGGGGCTGTGGCGGCAGCCGTACTCCGCCCGCAGCGCCCTCGGCATCGCCGTCCTCATGGGCATCGGCGGCGCCCGCGGCTGAGCGGCCCGCAGCCGAGACCGCGCCCGCAGCCGAGACCGCGCCCGCAGCCGAGACCGCGCCCGCGGCTGAGCGGCCCGCAGCCGAGACCGCGGCTGATGTCAGCGGCCGTGTCAGGGCGCTGGCGGGGCGGTGTCAGCCGCGGCCGCGAATGTGGTGGCACAACAACTTCCACGAAGGAGTTCCCACCATGAACGTCACCCTCACCGACCAGGACAAGCACACCATCCGCATCGCCGCGTACGGCGCGATCACCCTCCTGTCGGCCGCCGGCGCCGCGGGTGGCTCGCCGCACCGCATCGCCACCAACGGCAGCCTGGCCCTGGGCTCGTCGACGGGCGTGGTGGGGCACGTGCTCGCGGAGTACCCGAAGAGCAAGGACCTCAACGGCAAGTCCGTCGCCGAGATCGCCGACCGGGTGCTGCCCGCCCTGACCGCCGCCGCGGCGCTGCTCAAGGCCCAGTCCCCGGACGAGGCGGCGAACTTCCGCGGCACCGTGCTCACCGCGATCGAGGCCGCCACCGGCCCGGACGCCCCGAGCCCGGTCGTGGCCGACATGATCCGCAAGATCACCGCCGCGATGGACAACGCCTGACGATCGTCCTCGCCCGCACCGCCGCGGCCCGCCTCGTCGCACTGTTCGCAGCCGACGTGGCGGCCCGCGGCGCGGGCGGCGCCGAACAGCACCCGTTCCCGCTCACCGGCCTCCGCCGCGACTCCTGACGCTCCCGGCGGGTGGCCGACAACTTAACCCCTGCGTTAACATGAGTCGTGAGCGCGTGGCAGATCCTGCTCGTCGAGGAGGTCGCGGAATGGTTCAACGACCTGACCAAGAACGATCCCGGCAGCGCCGACCTCATTGAGGACGCCGTCGACCGGCTCGCCGCCGACGGTCCGACGCTCGGCCGGCCGCTCGTCGACCGCATCACCGGTCCCGGCATCACAACATGAAGGAACTCCGGCCAGGCTCAACCGGCTCGAGCGAGATCCGTATCCTGTTCGCCTTCGATCCGGTGCGACGGGCAGTGCTGCTCGTCGCCGGCGACAAGGCCGGCAACTGGCGTGGCTGGTACGACACCGCCATCCCGCTCGCCGACGACCGCTACGACGCCCATCTGGCCGAACTGGAAACGAGGGACTACGCATGACCGTCAGCTGGGACGAGGCCAAGCGCCGCGCCGAAGAGACCCGTCGCGCGGCCGGTCACCCTGTGCGCAGTGAGGCCGAGCGCGCCGCCGGGCAGCGGCGGCTCGATGACGAGGTCCGCGCCTTCCGGCTCGCCGAGGTCCGGCGCAACCGGTCACTGACCCAACGGGAGGTCGCCGACGCCATGGGGGTTTCCGGGCCCCGCATCTCCGACGTCGAGCGCGGCAAGCTCGACGTCGTCTCCATCTCGGTCCTGCGCGCCTACGTCGAAGCGCTCGGCGGCCGGCTCAAGGTCACCGCGGAGTTCGACGACTCCAGCTATCTCGTGGCGTAGAGAACGCGAATTCGCATCGATTGGTGACGATCTGGAAACGGAGGATCAGCCGCCGGAATCGTCGAGTTCGGCGCCTTCCGGGACGAGATCGGAATCACGGTCGTTCAGCCAGCCCTCGGGCAGGACGACCCGGCCGGGTGTGCCGGTGCGGCCGCGCGGCTGGCCCAGGATCTCGCGCGGGAACGGGGCCTCGTGGTCCAGCTGGGCCAGCAGGTCCGCCAGTTCGGCCAGGGACGAGGACATCGCCAGGGCGCGGCGCACCTCGCCGCCGGCCGGGAAGCCCTTCAGGTACCAGGCGACGTGCTTGCGGAAGTCGGTCACGCCGTCGCGTTCGGTGCCCAGCCAGGCGGACAGCAGCTCGGCGTGGCGGTACATCAGGGCCGTCACCTCGCCCAGGGACGGCAGGCTGCGCGCGTCCGAGCCCGCGAAGGCGGCGGCCAGGTCGGCGAAGAGCCAGGGGCGGCCCAGGCAGCCGCGGCCGATCACCACGCCGTCGCAGCCGGTCTGGTCCATCATGCGCAGGGCGTCCGCAGCCTCCCAGATGTCGCCGTTGCCCAGCACCGGGATGTCCAGGGCCTGCTTCAAAGAAAGAATGGCGTCCCAGTGGGCCGTGCCCGAGTAGCGCTGCGCGGCGGTGCGGGCGTGCAGGGCGACCCAGGCCACGCCCGCGTCCTGGGCGATGCGGGCGGCGTCCAGGTACGTCTCGTGGTCCTCGTCGATGCCGATGCGCATCTTCACCGTGACCGGGCGGCCCTGGGCGGCCTCCACGGCGGAGGAGACGATCGAGGCGAACAGGCGGCGCTTCCAGGGCAGGGCCGAGCCGCCGCCGCGGCGGGTGACCTTCGGGACCGAGCAGCCGAAGTTCATGTCGATGTGGTCGGCGAGGTCCTCCTCGACGACCATTTCCACGGCCTTGCGGATCGTGGCCGGGTCGACGCCGTAGAGCTGCAGGCTGCGCGGGTGCTCGCCCTCGGCGAAACGGATCATCGACATGGTCTTCGAGTTGCGCTCGATCAGGGCCCGGGTCGTGATCATTTCGCAGACGTAGAGGCCGGCGCCCTGCTCGCGGCACAGCTGACGGAACGCCACGTTGGTGATGCCCGCCATCGGGGCGAGCACGACGGGCGGGTCGACGACGTACGGTCCGAGCTGCAGAGCCACGCCCCCATGGTCGCACGCGGCGCAGGTGAAATCGAAAAGGAAAAGAGAGCGCTCTCCCGAAGCGCGTGCGTATTTGTGCGCGTGGTACCGCTCCCAAATGCATTGGAAATCGAGGGTCGTGCCGTTTCTTGTCAGACTTGTCACCCGCCATGGCGACCACCCGAAAACAAGCCTTACGGTGACCCGCACACCCAGGACCTAAACGAGGGCTCAGTGGGTATGGAGGCGTTGTGCAGAAGTTCGTGTACGACTTCGAAGAGGGCAACCGCGATCTGAAGGACCTGCTCGGGGGCAAGGGCGCCAACCTGGCCGAGATGACCAACCTCGGCCTGCCCGTGCCGCCCGGCTTCACGATCACCACCGATGCCTGCCGCGCCTTTCTGGAGTCCGGCGAGGTGCCGGGCGGGGACGAGATCTCCGAGCACCTGGCCGCGCTGGAGCACAAGATGGGCCGCCGCCTCGGCGACGCGGCCGATCCGCTGCTCGTGTCGGTCCGCTCCGGCGCCAAGTTCTCGATGCCCGGCATGATGGAGACGGTCCTCAACGTCGGCCTCACCGACGCCAGCGTGGCCGGTCTGGCCGCGCAGGCGGGCGGCGACGAGCGCTTCGCCTGGGACTCGTACCGCCGCCTCATCCAGATGTTCGGCAAGACCGTCTGCGACGTGCCGGGCAGCGAGTTCGAGCACGCCCTCGACGACGCCAAGCACGCGGCGGGGACCCGCGACGACGTGGGCCTGAAGGCCGGGCATCTGCGCGAGCTCGTCGGGGAGTACAAGAACATCTTCCGCACGCACACCGGCCGGGACTTCCCGCAGGACCCGCGCGAGCAGCTGGACCTCGCCATCGGGGCGGTGTTCCGGTCCTGGAACGCGGACCGCGCGGTGCTCTACCGGCGCCAGGAGCGCATCCCGTCGAGCCTCGGCACCGCGGTCAACGTGGTCGCCATGGTCTTCGGCAATCTGGGTGCGGACTCCGGTACGGGCGTGGCGTTCACCCGCGACCCGGCCACCGGCGAGCGCGGCGTCTACGGCGACTACCTCGCCAACGCCCAGGGCGAGGACGTCGTGGCCGGCATCCGCAACACGATGCCGCTGCAGGACCTCGAGCAGCGGGACAAGGCCAGCTACGACGAGCTGATGTCGATCATGGCCACGCTCGAGGAGCACTACAAGGACCTGTGCGACATCGAGTTCACGATCGAGCGCGGCAAGCTGTGGATGCTGCAGACCCGGGTGGGCAAGCGCACCGCGGCCGCCGCGTTCGTCATCGCCACGCACCTCGTCGACGAGGGCGTCATCGATCTCGACGAGGCCGTACAGCGGGTCACCGGCGCCCAGCTCGCCCAGCTCATGTTCCCCACGTTCGACCTGTCGGAAGCGCCCGAGCAGCTCACCCGCGGCGTCGGCGCCTCGCCGGGCGCGGCCGTGGGCAAGGCGGTCTTCGACGCCCAGCACGCCGTGGCCATGGCCAAGGAGGGCGAGCAGGTCATCCTGGTGCGCCGGGAGACCAACCCGGACGACCTGCCGGGCATGATCGCGGCCCAGGGCATCCTGACCAGCCGCGGCGGCAAGACCTCGCACGCCGCCGTGGTCGCCCGCGGGATGGGCAAGACGTGCGTGTGCGGCGCCGACGAGCTCAACGTGAACCTCCACAAGGGACAGTTCTCGGTCGACGGGCACGTGGTCTCCGAGGGCGACGTCATCTCGGTCGACGGCACGACCGGCCGGGTCTACCTCGGCGAGGTGCCGGTGCAGCCGTCGCCCGTCGTGCAGTACTTCGAGCGCACCCTCGACCCCGAGGCCGACGCGCTCGTCTCGGCGGTGCACCGCATCCTCACCCACGCCGACGAGCGCCGCGCGCTGCGGGTGCGCACCAACGCCGACACCGGCGAGGACGCGGCCCGGGCCCGCCGCTTCGGCGCGCAGGGCATCGGCCTGTGCCGCACCGAGCACATGTTCCTCGGCGAGCGCCGCGCGCTGGTCGAGCGGCTGATCCTGGCCCGCGGGGCCGAGCAGCGCGACGCCGCGCTGGCCGAGCTCCTGCCGCTGCAGCGCAGTGACTTCGAGGACCTGTTCCGCGAGATGGCCGGGCTGCCGGTGACGGTGCGCCTGATCGACCCGCCGCTGCACGAGTTCCTGCCGCCCCTCGAGGACCTCGCGGTGAAGGTGGCCGTGGCCGAGGAGCGCGGCGAGGACCCGGGGCGGGACAAGGACCTGCTCGACGCCGTGCGCCGGATGCACGAGGAGAACCCGATGCTGGGCCTGCGCGGCGTACGCCTCGGCCTGGTCATCCCCGGCCTGTTCGCGATGCAGGTGCGCGCGATCGTGGAGGCGGCCGCGGCGGTGCCCGACTCGCACCCGGAGATCATGGTGCCGCTGGTCGGCGCGGTGCAGGAGCTGGAGACGATCCGCGCCGAGGCCGAGAAGATCATCGGCGAGTTCGCCGTCGACGTGAAGATCGGCACGATGATCGAGGTGCCGCGGGCCGCGCTGACCGCCGGCGACATCGCGCAGGCGGCCGACTTCTTCTCGTTCGGCACCAACGACCTGACCCAGATGGGCTGGGGGTTCTCCCGCGACGACGTCGAGGGCGCCTTCTTCTGGCGGTACCTCGAGCTCGGCATCTTCGGCGTCTCGCCGTTCGAGTCGATCGACCGCGACGGAGTGGGCCGGCTGGTCCGCATCGCCGTCGACGAGGGCCGCGCCGCCCGCCCGGACCTGCACTTCGGGGTCTGCGGCGAGCACGGCGGCGACCCCGACTCCGTGCACTTCTTCCACGAGGTGGGGCTGGACTACGTGTCCTGCTCGCCGTTCCGGGTGCCCGTGGCGCGCCTGGAGGCCGGTCGTGCGGCCATCGAGTCCACCGGATCCGACTCCCGATGACGCGGGTCGGCACGAGGTGACAGTTCACCGGGTTTCGAGTCCCCGGTGAGCACTGAGAAGGCCGGGGCAACGGCGCCCCGGCCTTCTTCTCAGGTGGCGCGGGAACTCAGACCTCGAGCTCGTCCTCGACCCGCCCGAGCTGGTGCCGGGCCAGGGCCAGGTTCGCCCGCTGCCGGTTGAGCGCCAGGTACAGGAACAGCCCCTTGCCCGAGCGGCCGGTGACCGGGCGGATCAGGTGGTACTGGCCGGCGAGGGTGATCAGGATGTCCTCGATGCCGTCCTTGAGGTTCAGCATCTCGATCGTGCGCATCTTGGCCCGCACCACGTCGGTGTTGCCGGCCGCGGCGACGGTCAGGTCGAGGTCCTTGGACCCGCCCAGGACGCCGAGCGCCATCCCGCTGTTGTAGTCGACGAGCGCGACGCCGACGGCGCCGTCGATCTGCATGAGTTCCTTGAGCGCAGTCTCCATGTCCGCCATGGCTACCTCCGAGAGTCCGTTGCTGGGGGAAGAAGGGGAAGCAGGTTCGGTTGTTCGTCTGGGTCTACGGTGCAGCCCACCGTTACGGCTCACCATGCCGCCGGCTCCGGCACGGATTCGGCGAAGCTCAGGGCGGCGGCGTCGACCATCACCTTGGACACCAACGCGGTCGCCCGGCGGGCCTCGTGGTGCAGCCGCGCGACGTTCGCGTCGGACCGCGCCAGCAGCACGAGCACGGCACCGTGGCCGGCCATGTACATCGCGACGTGCCCTCCCGTGCTGCTGATGAGCACCTCCCGAAAGTCCTCGTGACCGGCGCTGTCGGCGATCCGCTGGCTCACGCCGAGGCAGGCCGCCGCGAGCGCCGCGACGCCCTCGACCACCAGCGCCTGGGCGTCGTCGGCGATGAGCAGGCCGTCGGTGCTGGCGACCAGGCAACCGCTGATCTCCGGTACCGCCTGACGCAGCCGTCCGAGCTCCGCCAGCAGTTCGCCGCGCAGCTCGGCGTCGGTCCTCATCGAGCGTTTCCTCCTTTCCACGCAGCCCCTAACGCAGGGACTGCAGCGCCGCCCGGATCCGTTTGAGCAGCGTGTCGTCCGGCGACTTGTCGATCGCCCCCGGCAGCACGGCCAGCGCGCTGACCCCCGCCGGGAGCTCGCGGCGAGCGGGCGACGGGGCGGGATCCTCGAACGTGAAGGTGCCGGGGACGCGCTGGGGCAGCGAATCCTCCGGGGGCTCGGGCGGTGGGGGTGCGGGCTCGTGCGGTACCGCTGCGACGGCTTTTGCAGTTGCTTCTTGCTCCGGCGGCGTGATCAGCCCCGCTGCCGCCAGCCGGCGCACGTCCAGCGTCACGGCGTAGGCGGAGCGTCCCAGCAGGCCGGCCAGCTCCTGCGGGGTGCGCTCACCGTCCGCGTGCAGGACGATCTCCCACTGCAGCCCGGACAGCAGCACCCGGTCGAGTCCCGGCCGGAGGACCGGCACGACCGGTGCGAGGTCGGTTGCGTCGGAGGGGTGCACCTCGTCGAGCATGCGCCGCTGGCGGACGACGTGGTCGCACACCTGGTCCGACGTGACCGTGCCGTCCGCGCCGAGCCAGTGCTCGATGCCCGCATCGAAGCGCATTTCCGCCTTGGCCGTGCTGAGCACGAAGAACGCGGCGTCGTAGAGGGCCTGCAGGGCACACAGCTCGATCTCGGCCGCGGTGACGTGGCCGCCCTCGACCAGCGCGCGGGCGGGCCGCGACGGGATGGTCTCCCAGACCCGCTCGGCCACCTTGCCGCACGCGGTCAGCAGCCGGTCGACGCCGGGCGCGGCCGGCGACTCGCAGCCGTTGACCAGCCCGTCGCGCAGGAACACCACGCCGCCGGGCTCGCCGTGCACGGTGAGGGCGCCGGTGGCCTTCTGGGCCGCCAGCTGGATGAGCGCCTTGACGGGCGAGGTGCCCTTCGGGAAACGGGACTGTTTGCCGGGAGCGCTCGCCTTCGCCCCCACCGCGACCGCGTTCACGCGAGGTCGTCGGCCAGCGAGCGGACGCGGCGGCGCGCCATGGCCAGGTTGCCCTCGTTCCGGTCGAGCCAGACGTAGAGGACCAGTCGCGAGTCGAAGCTGGTGCGTACCGGCCGGATCAGGTGGTACGCGGCCGAGGTGCTGATGATGACGTCCTCCACCGTGTCGCCGGGCACCGCCGGGGCATAGGCCGCGGTCTGCATCGCGGCATGGATGACGCTCGCCGTGCCGAGCGCCGCCGCGGTGGGGTCGGCGTGCGGTGCGACGTCGTCCTGGCCGCCCTCCAGGCCGAGGGTCTGGCCGGTGGTGTAGTCGATGAGGCTGGCTCCGATCGCGCCCCGGATGGTCATCGCGCGGCGGAGGCATTCATCGATAGCAGGCAACACGTGCTCCTGGTGCTTCGCGACTCACGGCGCGCGGCATCACCACGCGTTCACGGCAAGTTACCAAGTGCTCATTGATCGATCACTCCGTGCGTTCGGACAGGAACCTCTGGCTGATCGTCTTTTGAGTTTTGCAATTTGCACGTTTGGGTCACGAGCCGGCCGGAAAGGTACTAAGCTGCCCAACCCACCCGGCGTCGCGGGCGACTGCGGCGGTGGTCGGTGCGGCGTATGGTGGGTCCCCCGGTTCACCGTGGAGGTGTTGGATGGGGAGTCGCTGGTACGCCCTGATCGTCGACGCGGTCGACCCGGAGCGGCTGGGTCGCTGGTGGGCCGAGGTGCTCGACCACCGCGTGGAGAGCGTATCCCCGCGCGAGGTCGTCATCGGCCCGGCGCTGGACGGCCATCCCCGGATCGTCTTCGCCCTGCACGACGGCGAGGAGCTGCCGCGCAACCGGCTGCACCTCGACCTGCGCCCCGACGACCTCGACGCCGAACTCGAACGGCTGGTGAACATGGGAGCCCGGCACGTGGACATCGGTGCGCCCGAGCATGCCGCGTGGGTCATGCTCGCGGACCCCGAGGGCAACGAATTTTGCATCATCCGGCCAAAACGATGACCTTCGCAAAAACCTACCGGCTGGCCATCGCGGCCGGGCTCGGCCTGCTGACGGTCGGCGCCGGCGCGTTCGCGCTCTACTCGGTGCGCCAGGTCCTCGTCCAGGTCGTCATCGCGCTGTTCGTGGCGGTGAGCCTGGATCCCGCGGTACGGCTGCTGATCCGGCACGGCGTGCGCCGCTCGATCGCGGTCGGCATCATCGGCGTGCTGGTGCTGCTGGTCCTGGCCGGGTTCGTCTGGTCGCTGGTGCCGCCGCTGGTCGGGCAGGCCGGGCAGCTGCTGGACAACGTGCCGCACTACCAGCAGGTGCTGCAGGACCGGTCCCGCACGTACCGCGAGGTCGCCGACCGCTACGGCCTGACCGAGAAGCTCACCGACTTCGCCGCGAGCCTGCCCGAGAAGATCGGCGGCGGCGCCCTCGGCGTGGTCACCGGCATCTTCAGCGCGATCGTCAACGTCCTGCTGGTCACGGTGCTGACCATCTACTTCATGGCCGACCTGCCGCGCCTGCGCCGCGGGCTGGTCCGGCTCGTCCCCCGGCCGAGCCGCCCCCGCGCCGCCCAGGCCATCAACGTGGTCGTCGACAAGGTCGGCGGCTACATGATCGGCAACCTGATCATCTCGCTGTTCGCCGGCGTCTCCTCGTTCATCTGCCTGTTCGCGCTCGGCGTGCCGTTCGCGCTGCCGCTGGCCGTGTACGTCGCGCTCACCGACCTGATCCCGATGATCGGCGCCACCGTGGGCGCGGCCGGCTGCTGCATCGTCGCGCTGGTCACCGGCGACGTGACGTCGACCGTGGTGCTGATCGTGTTCTTCCTGCTGTACCAGCAGCTGGAGAACTACCTCATCGCCCCGCGGGTGCTGCGCAACACCGTGGACATGTCCTCGGTCGCGATCCTGCTGGCCGCGCTGACCGGCGGGGCGATCCTCGGCCTCGTCGGCGCGCTGATGGCGATCCCGGTCGCGGCCGCGGTCAAGGTGCTCATGACCCCGGTCGTCGAAACCCTGAACGAGCCGCCCGCGCGGGAACCCCCCGCCGAACCCCCGGTGCCGATCCCTGCGCCCCGGGATGAGGACTCTTCTAAGCTCGACCCGTGACCTCCGCAGATGTCGAGCGTTTCGTCCCGGAGCCGCAGAAGGACACCTACACCACGGCCGCCGACAACGGCCGCACGCCCTTCCAGCGCGACCGCGCGCGGGTGCTGCACTCCGCGGGCTTCCGCCGGCTGGCCGCCAAGACCCAGGTCCACACGGCCGGCACGGACGCGTTCCTGCGGACCAGGCTCACCCACTCGCTGGAGGTCGCCCAGATCGGCCGCGAGATGGGCGCCCGGCTCGGCTGCGACCCGGACGTGGTCGACACCGCCGGGCTCGCCCACGACCTCGGCCACCCGCCGTTCGGGCACAACGGCGAGGACGCGCTCGACGCCGTCTCGGAGGCGTGCGGGGGCTTCGAGGGCAACGCGCAGACGCTGCGGGTGCTGACCCGGCTGGAGGCCAAGGTCCCGGGCGCCGGGCTCAACCTCACCCGCGCGGCGCTGGACGCGGTCTCGAAATACCCCTGGTTCCGGGAGCCTGGAAAGCGCAAGTTCGGCGTGTACCCCGACGACGCCGCCGTCTTCGCCTGGCTGCACGCGGACGCGGGGACCGGCCGCTGCCTCGAGGCGCAGGTGATGGACTGGGCCGACGACGTCGCCTACTCCGTGCACGACCTGGAGGACGGCATCCACGGCGGCTACGTGCACCTGGCCCCGCTGCGCATCGACGCCGGCGAGCGCGGAGCGCTGTGCGCGGACGTGGCCGCCGCGTACTCCCACGAGTCCGCGGCCGACCTGGAAGCGATCCTGCTCGACCTGCTGGCCGATCCCGTGTTCGAGCCGCTGGACGACTACGACGGCAGCCATCCCGCCCAGATCGCCCTCAAGCGGATGACCAGTGTGCTGACCGGCCGGTTCGCGGCGGCGGCGGTCACCGCGACCCGGGAGCGCCACGGGCCCTCCCCGTTGCGCCGGTACGCCGCCGACCTCCTCGTGCCGCCGCCCGTGCGGGCCCAGTGTGCGCTGCTCAAGGGGATCGCGTTGCGGTACGTCATGCGGCGGCCCGGCTCCTCCCAGCGCTACGCCGACGAGGTGGGGATCCTGCAGACACTGGTCAAGGCCCTGCTCGCGCGGGGCGACGAGGCGCTCGACCCGGTCTTCGCCCCGATGTGGCGGGCCGCCCCCGACGACGCGGCCCGGCTCCGGGTGGTGATCGACCAGGTGGCGAGCCTGACCGACCAGTCGGCCGTGGCGTGGCACGCGCGCCTGGCCGGTTCGTGACAGGCTTGGTGCCATGGCTGATGAGCGCACGTTTGTGATCGTCGGGGCGGGCCTGGCCGGCGCGAAGGCGGCGGAGACGCTGCGCGCCGACGGCTTCACCGGCAAGATCATTCTGATCGGCGAGGAGACCGAGCGCCCCTACGAGCGGCCCCCGCTGTCCAAGGACCACCTGCACGGCAAGGAGGGCGCGCGGGAGAAGGCGTTCGTGCGCGAGCCCGGCTGGTACGCCGAGCACGACGTCGACCTGCGCCTGGCCACGCGCGTCACCCACCTTGATATTTCGTTGAAGAAGATCGTTCTGGACGGCGTCGACGAGCTGCACTACGACAAACTCCTGCTGACGACCGGCTCCCGGGTGCGCACCCTGGACGTGCCGGGCGCCCAGCTGCCGGGCGTGCGCTACCTGCGCACCGTCGACGAGTCCGACGCCCTGCTCGACCACCTCAAGCGCGCGGCGAACGTGGTCGTCGTCGGCGCCGGCTGGATCGGCCTGGAGACCGCGGCCGCCGCCCGCCACCACGGCGCCGAGGTGACCGTGGTGGAGCTGGCCGACCTGCCGCTGCAGCGCGTCCTGGGCGACGAGGTGGCCACGGTGTACGCCGAGCTGCACCGCGCCCACGGCGTGACCTTCCGCTTCGGCGCCAAGGTCGCCTCCTTCAAGGGCAGTTCCGCGCTGGAGAGCGTCGTCCTGGACGACGGCACCGAGCTCCCGGCCGACCTCGCCGTCGTCGGCGTCGGCATCCAGCCCAACACCGAGCTGGCCGTGGACGGCGGCCTGGCCGTCGACAACGGCATCCTGGTCGACGCGGGCCTGCGGACCTCGGCCCCCGACGTGTACGCCGCCGGCGACGTGGTCAACCTCGACCACCCCCTCCTGGGCCGCCGGGTCCGGGTCGAGCACTGGGCGAACGCGCTGAACGGCGGCAAGGCGGCGGGCAAGGCCCTGCTGGGCGAGGACGTCACCTACGACCGCGTGCCCTACTTCTACTCCGACCAGTACGACCTCGGCATGGAGTACAGCGGCTACGCTTCCCCGGGCGAGTACGACCAGGTCGTCTTCCGCGGCTCGCCCGCGATCGCCGACGGCAAGGCCCCGGAGTTCATCGCCTTCTGGGTGCGCGACGGCCGCGTCCTGGCCGGCATGAACGCCAACGTCTGGGACGTGACGGACCCGATCCAGGCCCTGGTCCGCGCCGGCCACCAGGGCCGCGCGGTGGACCTGGCCAAGCTGGCCGACCCCGCGGTGCCGCTGGACAAGTTGCTCGACTGATCTGCACGGCGGGCCCACAACTCCTGCACAGTCGCGGCCTAGGCTTCGTGCTCGTGTCGCGACTCAGCGGCTTGTGGGCCTGCACCGTGGGGTTCATCGGCCTTCTGCTGCTGCTCTGGTACCTGCACCCGATCGCCGACCAGCGCCAGTGCCCCAACTGGGGGGCGAACGGCAACGCGAGCGCCTTCGCGGACGAGCGGTGGGACTTCCGGCTGCCCCTGCTGATCGCGGCCTGGCTGGCGGCGGTACTCGTGGAGCAGCTCCTGCCGCCGGCCCGCCGCTCCCCGGCCCGCGGGGCGCGCGCCCTGGCCGCCGTCCTGGTGACCGCCGTGGCGGGCTGCTGCGGCGTCTTCCCGTTCCTCGTCGTGTGCCGCTGAACATTTTTGGCGTGGGTTTGTCGAGAACGGCCGGGCGGCTCCGTCCCCGGGGCATGGAGACGCACGAGATCGCCGAGATCCTGAACCGTCCGATCAGCCGCGAGCTGCTGGCCCGCGACCTGACCCGGCTGGCGTACGTGGCCCTGGACGGGACGCCGCGCAGCATTCCGATCGCCTTCACCTGGAACGGCGCCGAGATCGTGCTGTGCACCACGAAGAACGCGCCGAAGCTGCCCCACCTGCGGGCCAACCCGATGGTCGCGTTGACCATCGACACCGAGGTCCACCCGCCGAAGATCCTGCTCCTGCGCGGCCGGGCGGCGCTGGACGTGGTGGACGGCATCCCGGACGAGTACCTGCAGATGAACGGCAGCTACGAGATGACCGACGAGCAGCGGGTGGAGTGGGAGGCCGAGGTGCGCTCGCTCTACGACGGGATGGTGCGGATCGTGATCACCCCGACGTGGGCCAAGCTGATCGACTTCGAGACCACCCTGCCCAGCGCCGTCGAGGAGCTCGTGCGGCAGCGGGCCGAGCGGCAGAACGCCGTCGCCTAGGCGGCGCGGCGTCTCGGGGTGTCGTCGACGCGGGCCTGGCGCCTGGGCGGCACGGCGCGTTGGCGTGTCGTGCCGCGGGCCTGGCGCCTGGGCGGCGCGGCGTCTCGGGGTGTCGTCGACGCGGGCCTGGCCCTTGGGCGGCGCGGCGTCTCGGGGTGTCGTCGACGCGGGCCTGGTGCCTAGGCGGCGCGGCGCGTTGGGGTGTCGTTGACGCGGGCCTGGCCCTGGATCAGGCGCAGGCGGGCCGGGGCGGGGGCCGGGGGCTCCTCGTCCAGCGCCGCGGGGCGCCGCCACTGCCAGGGCGGGCCCTGTCGTCCGGCCGGCGGGCGGCCCGGGTCGAGGGCGGGGCGGGACAGGGCGAGGACGATCCCGTAGCCGGCCAGCACGAAGCCGTGCGAGATGAGGCGGGTCGTCTCGACGGTACCGTTGAGCAGGTCGCTCGTGCTGAGCAGGGCGAGCAACGCCACGAACGCGGTCAGCATCGGCAGCGCCCCGGCGGGGGTGGCCCGGCGGGTGGCGATCCACGCGAACCCGGCGCCGATGGCCACGTTCCAGGCCGCCGACTCGTGGAACACGTGGCCGGACCCGTGCAGGTGGTTGGCGCTGGCCGCGCTGGCCGCCTGGGCGATCCCGAGGAAGAACTGGGCCAGCCCGAACAGGCCGAGCAGCACCCGCAGCGCGAGCACCACCCGCCGCTTGTCGACCAGCTTCCGCTTCGCCGGCTTGAACCCGGCGAGCAGCGACTCCACCGTGGGCGGCGTACCGGGCACCGGCTGCAACCGCACGAGCCGGGTCACCGCCGACGCCTCCCGCTCCCACTGACGGCAGGCCGGGCAGACCGCCAGATGCGCGTCGACCAGCGCCGGCGCGATCGCTTCGTCCTCGCCGTCGAGCCGGGCCGACAGCGCCTCTCGGTACCGCTCACACTCCACAGTTGGATTGTCGCCGCCCAGCCCCGGATAGTTCCACCGGCGGTCAGGCCCGTTCTGAGAGTGCGGACGTCCAGACGTGGGTCAGCGTGTCGACGAGCACCTCCCGGTCGTCGAACGGCGGCACCCCACTGGCGGCCAGGTAGTAGAGCCGCTCCCCCAGCCAGGTCAGCGACGCCGCCAACGCCGGCCGGTCGACTCCTTCCAGCCGCGGGTCGTCGGCGATGCGGGCCAGGGTGGCCTCGGTGAAGGTGGCCATCTGGCTGAGCCAGAGCTCGCGCAGCTGGGGGTCGGCGCCCCAGCTCTCCACGATCGCGCGCAACACCCCGGCGTTGGCCAGCCACAGGTCAGCCCCCGCGGCAATCCCGTGCCGAAGCGCGTCTCGGGGGCTCATCGCCTGGTCCCGCACCCCGTCCTGAGCCCCGCCGCGCGTCGGGTGCGGCACACCGTCCCGCGTCGCGTTCGGCGCCCCGCCGGGCGACCCGTCCTGCGCACCGCCGCGAGTCGGGTGCGGCACACCGTCCCGCGTCGCGTTCGGCGCCTCGTCCGGCGCATCGGCCTGCGCCTGGTCCGGAACCCCATCCCGCGTCTCGTCCCGCGCTTGGGCCGCCGCCGGCCGAGTGGACGGCGACTCAGCGGACGGCACCGCCGGCTGAGATCCCGGCCTCGACCGCTGAGCGGCGAGCGGAGGGGACGGCTGTGCGGACGGCGGCACCGCCACGGACGGCGTCTCAAACGGAGCGGACGGCACCACCGCGGACGGCGCCCCCGGCTGAACGGCGGACGGCCCGGGCGAGGCCAGCCACGGCTCGGCTGCCTGGTGCCCGGCGCCCACGGCCCGGCGGACCAGTTCGGCCAGTGCCGCCTGTTTGCCCGGGAAGTAGAAGTAGAAGCTGGCCCGCGACACCCCGGCGGCGGCGATGATCTCGGCCACGCTCAAGGAGTCGAAGGTGCGCTCGTCGAGCAGGTGCCGCAGCGCCTCCAGGATGCGTTCGCGCAGCTCCGGGCTCGGTCCGGCGGGTTCGTCGCGGCGGGCGTTCACGGCTCACACAGTACAAGATGCGGCGTCTGGACAGTGTGACCAGACAGCTTGTATGGTCGATGCATGAGGTATCAGACCTTCGGCCGGACCGGCCTGCGTGTCTCCGAGCTCGTGCTGGGTGCCATGACCTTCGGCGAGCAGGGCGGGGTCGGCGCGCCGATCGAGGAGTGCCGGCGCATCCTCGACGCGTACGCCGACGCGGGCGGCAACATGCTCGACACCGCGATCAACTACCGCGGCGGCGCCAGCGAGGAGATCGTCGGCGAGCTGCTGCAGGGCCGGCGGGAGCGGTTCGTCCTTTCCACGAAGTACACGGTCACGCGCGACGCCACCGACCCCAACGGCGGCGGCAACCACCGGCGCAACCTGCGCCGCTCGCTGGAGACCAGCCTGCGCCGGCTGCGCACGGACCACATCGACGTCTACTGGGTGCACATCTGGGACCGGCACACGCCGATCGAGGAGACGATGCGCGCCCTCGACGACGCCGTCCGCGCCGGTCAGATCCTGTACACGGGCATCTCCGACGCCCCTGCCTGGCTCGTGTCCCGCGCCAACACCCTGGCCGAGTGGCGCGGCTGGACCGGGTTCGCCGGCCTCCAGGTCCCGTACAGCCTGATCAACCGCGACGCCGAGCGGGAACTGCTGCCGATGGCCGACGCCTTCGGGATGTCGGTCACGGCCTGGAGCCCGCTCGCAGGAGGAATTCTATCCGGCAAGTACGACAATTCCGCGGCGGTGAACGCGGCGGCCAAGGCCCGCCTGGACCGCGCCTCGATCAGCGAGCACGACCTGGCCGTGGCCCGCGCCGTCCGCACGATCGCCGACGAGCTGGGCGCCACCCCCGCTCAGGTGGCTCTGGCCTGGACCCGCCGCCGCGCCCGCGTCCTGCCCATGCTCGGCGCCCGCACCGTGGACCAGCTCCGCGACAACCTGGGCTGCCTGGACATCGCCCTGACCCCGGAGCAGGCGGAGAAGCTGGAGGCGGCCACCGAGTTCAAGGCCGGCTTCCCCACCGACTTCATCAATCAGACGGAGCAGTGGGTGCTAGGCGCCGCAGCAAATACGTATCCATGATCCAGCCCTTGCGCTCCCGCGCGTCGGCACGTACCCGGGCGATCTCGTCGATGACGTCGCCGAGCCGGCCGCTGAGCAGGATCTCGTCCGGCGTGCCGAGGTACGCGCCCCAGTAGATGTCGATGGCCTCGTCGCGGTACCGGCGGCAGGCCAGCCCGGCGTCCAGCATCACGACCACGTCGTCGCAGCCGGCGGGCCACTGCGCCGCCAGCCGCCGCCCGGTCGTGATGAGCACGGACCCGGCCACGCGGTTGAGCGTCACCCGGTGCCGGGCGGTCAGGATCTGCACGCTGCTGATCCCCGGCACCACGGTGAAGTCCACGCCGAGCTGGTCCAGGATGCGGATCGTCCCGTCGTACAGGGCCGGGTCGCCCCACGCCAGGATCGCCCCGACGCCGTCCGGCCCGAGCTCGCGCTCGATCGCCTCGCCGAGCAGCCGCGCCCGCTCGTCGCGCCAGTCGCGCACCGCGCCCTGGTAGTCCGCCGCGGCCCGGTCCCGCGGCGGGTCGGCGATCACGACCGTGCGGGAGCCGGCGCGGGTGACGTACCGCTCCAGGAGGGCCCGCCGCGCCTCGGTCAGCTCGGCCGCCTGCTCCCCCTTGTCGAGCACGAAGAACACGTCGGCCTCGTTCATGGCGTCGATCGCCTGGACGGTCACCTGCTCCGGGTCGCCCGCCCCGACACCAATGATCAACACCCTGCGCATGCGGCCATCGTAGGAGCCGCGCGGGACGTCACGCCGGGTAGGCCCTGGTCTCCGTGGCCTTGACCGCCGCCCACACCTCGCGCCCGGGCGTCAGCTCCAGGTGCGCGGCCGCCGCCGGCGTGACGTCCGCCGCCGCCCGCAGCGCCCCGTCGAGCTGGATCCGCAGGTTGTCCCCGTGCCGCTGCATGCCCGCGATCGTCGCCGGCCACGTGTTGCGCGGGCTGCCGTCGGGCCGCGACGCGTGCAGCGCCACCGCCGACGGCGCGAACGCCACGAACGCGTCCCCCTGCAGCGCGTCGGCCGCCGTCAGCACGATCCCGCCGACGTCGATCGCGTGCCCGTCGGCCCGCCCCCGGTACAGGTTCAGCCCCACCAGCCGCGCCACGTACTCGGTCCGCGGCCGCGCCGTGATCTCGGCCGCGTCCCCCTCCTGCACGACGCCGCCGTCCTCGACGATCACCAGGCGGTCGGCCAGCACCAGCGCGTCGAGCGGATCATGGGTCACCAGGAGCGTCGCACCTGGATGCCCGGCCAGATGGCGCTGCAGCTCGGCCCGCGTGTCGGCCCGGGTCCCGGCGTCCAGCGCGGCGAGCGGCTCATCAAGCAGAAGCAGCGCCGGTTGTACCGCCAGTGCTCTCGCCAACGCCACCCGCTGCGCCTGCCCGCCGGAGAGCTGCCGGGGTTTGCGCCGCGCGAAGTCGCCCAGCCCCACGCGGCCCAGCCACGCCGTCGCCTCCGCGCGCGCCGTCCTCCGGTCCCGCCCGTGCCGCCGCGGCCCGAACGCCACGTTGTCGAGCGCGGTCAGGTGCGGGAACAGCAGGTACTCCTGGAACACCACCCCGACCGACCGCCGCTCCGGCGGCACCCAGACCCGCCGCTCCGGCCGATCGAGATCCTTCCCGTCGAGCGCGATGTGCCCGTCGGTCAGCCCGGTGAGCCCGGCCAGCGCCCGCAGCGCCGTGGTCTTCCCGGCCCCGTTCGGCCCGAGCAGCGCCACCACCTCGCCGGCCGCGATCCGCAGCTCGACGTCGAGCCGAAACGTGCCCCGATCGACGACCAAGTGGGCGTCCAGGTAGTCGCTCATGCGGCGGAGATCCATTTGTCGCGCAGGGAGGCCAGGATCGCGACGGACACGGCGAGCAGGATCAGGCTCAGCACGATGGCGGCCTGGATGTCGGTCTCCAGCGCGAGGTACACCTCCAGCGGCATCGTCCGCGTCCGCCCCGGGAAGCTGCCCGCGAACGTGATCGTCGCGCCGAACTCGCCGAGGGCGCGGGCCCAGCACAGTACGCCGCCGGCCGCGATGCCCGGCGCCACCAGCGGCAGCGTCACGTGCGTGAAGGTCGTCCAGCGCCCGGCGCCGAGGGTGGCCGCCGCCTCCTCGTAGCGGCTGTCCGCCCCGCGCAGCGCGCCCTCCACCGCGATGATCAGGAACGGCATCGCCACGAACGCCTCGGCCAGTACGACGGCGCTGGTGGTGAACGGCAGCGTGATGCCGAACGCGCGGTCCAGGTACTGCCCCAGGATGCCCCGCCGCCCGAACACGAGCAGCAGCGCCACGCCCCCGACCACCGGCGGCAGCACCAGCGGCACCGTCACGATGGCCCGCACGATCCGCCGGCCGGGGAACTCCACCCGGGCGAGCAGCCAGGCCAGCGGTACCCCGAAGATCAGGCACAGGACCGTGGCGAGGGTCGCGCTCTGCAGCGACAGCCGCAGGGCCGTCAGCACCCCGGGCTGCGCGATCCGCTCCGGCAGCGTGGTCCAGGGCGCGCGGATCAGCAGTCCCGCCAGTGGCAGTACCAGAAACAGCAGACCGATGCCGGCGGGCAGCAGCAGCCCCAGTGGCACCCGTCGCTGCCCTGCCGGGCCGGCACCCCTCGCGAGGCGCCGGCCCGTCGAACCGGGGACGCGGTCGGTCACGGAGCCTGGAAGCCGGCGTCCGCGAGGACCGCCTTGCCCTTGTCCGACAGCACGTAGGCGACGAAGGCCTTGGCCCCCGCGGCGTTCGGGGCGTTCTTCAGCACCACGATCGGGTAGTTGTTGATGGCGCCCGCGGACTCCGCGAACTCCACGCCCTCGACGTTGGCGGCGGCGGCCTTGGCGTCGGTGCGGTACACCAGGGCGGCGTCCACCTCGCCCAGGGTCACCTTGGACAGCGCCGACTTCACGTCCTGCTCCAGGGTCACCGGGGTGAGCTTCACGTTCGCCGCGGTCAGGGCGGTCTTCGCGGCCGCGCCGCACGGGACCTGCTCAGCGCACAGGGCCACCTTCACGCCCGGCTTGGTCAGGTCGGCCAGGCCCTTGACGCCCTTGGGGTTGCCCTTCGGCACGGCGATCACGAGCTGGTTCTTGACGAACGTGGTCGGGTCGCCCGAGTTGTTGCCGGCGTCGGTCACGGTCTTCATGTTCGCGGGCGCGGCCGAGGCGAACACGTCGGCCGGGGCGCCCTGGTTGATCTGGGTGGCCAGCGCCGAGCTGCCCGCGTAGTTGAAGGTGACCTTGCTGCCGGGGTTGGCCGCCTCGAAGTCCTTGCCGATCTTGTTGAACGACTCGGTCAGCGACGCCGCCGCGAAGACGTTGATAGTGCCCGTGACGCCCGGCGCCGCGCCCGAGGTCGGGGCGGCCGGCTGGTTGTTCGTATCGCTGGTGGAGTCGTCCCCGCAGCCGGCCAGGCCGGTCAGCCCGACCGTGACCGCCACGAGCCCGGCCAAGAACGCACGCCTCATCGATGTCCCCTCTCCATAACCCGCTCCACCACCACGGTGGTCGACTTGATCACGGCGACGGCCACCGATCCGACCTGTAGGTCGAGCTCGTCGGCGGCCTCCCGGCTCATCAGCGACACCACCCGGAACGGCCCGGCCTGAATGTCGACCTGGGCCATCACGGTGTCCTTGACCACGGCGGTGACGATCCCCCGCAGCCGGTTGCGCGCCGACGAGCCCTCGGCCCCCGCGTCCGCCTCGGCCGCCTGCGACCGGGCGAAGCCGGCCAGGTCGACGCCGTCGATCACGCGGTGCCCGTTCTCGTCGCGCCCGGCCGCCACCCGGCCGGCGTCGACCCACCGCCGGAGCGTGTCGGCGCTGACGCCGAGCAGCTCGGCCGCCTCGCCGATCCGGTACGTGGTCATGGTCGAAAGCCTATATCTCGCAGTTGCGAGGGCGAATCGGTCTCCAGGCTGGTATCTGCCCAACAAAACGCTACCGAGGCATGATGGACCCATGACGCAGCGCTGGTCCGAGGTGCTCAGCCTGGTGACGTACGCGGTGGCGCCGGGTCCGTCCACGGTCGTAGTCGACGGCACGGACGCCGAGGTCGTGGCCGACACCGCCGACCGGCTCGCCGCCACGCTGCGGGAGGCCGCCGCCGTACGCCGCGAGGGCGCCACCATCGACGTCGAGGGCGGCGGCCCGCGCGTGGTCGTGTGGCTGCGCACGTCCCGCGACCGCCACGCCGAGGAGGCGGCCCGCGGCGACCACGCCGACATCGTGGTCGACCTGCACGACCGCGCCTGGCCGGTGGTCCGCCACGTGGCGCCGCACCTGGCCGAGCACCAGCACTGGTACCTGCGGGAGTCCCGGGCCTTCTTCGGCGTCCGCGCGGCCACGTGGGACACCAAGTTCGGCGACGACGCCCCGGCCTACGCGGCCGCCGTGTGCCGGGCCGGGCTCCCGATCGGCGGCACGGTCCTCGACGCCGGCTGCGGCACCGGCCGCGCCCTGCCCGCCCTGCGCGACGCGGTCGGGCCGGCGGGCACCGTGATCGGGCTGGACGTGACGGCGGAGATGCTCGACGTGGCCCGTACCCGAGGAGAACATCTCGTGATGGGCGACGCCCGCCGGCTGCCGTTCGCCACCGGCGCCCTCGACGCGATCTTCGCCGCCGGCCTCGTGATGCACCTGCCCGACGCCGCCGAGGGACTGCGCGAACTGGCCCGGGCGACCTGCCCCGGCGGCCGCCTGGTGCTCTTCCACCCCTCGGGCCGGGCCCGCCTCGCCGCCCGCCACGGCCGCACGCTGCGCCCGGACGAGCCCCTCGCGGTTGGACCGCTCACGGCGGCGTGCGAGGCGTCCGGCTGGGCCTTGACCGACTACGACGACGGCGAGGACCGGTTCTTCGCGCTGGCCGTGCGCCACGCCCGACCCCGGGAGACGCCGCGACCAGCGCCGCAAGCCGAGCATGGCGTTAAATCGTGATATGTCCGAAATATCCGGGGAGGAACGAGCCGGATATTTCGTGACTAAACCGGCGTGAGCAGACCGCGTTCCGAGAGCAGATCGCGCACCTTGCGCTCCTCCGGCTCCGGCAGCAGCGTGAACGGCAGCACGAACAAGCCGTTCCCGCCGACCACGACGATCCAGAACTCGCCGTTGTCCTCGACGCGCTCGACCGCCGACCACTCGTACCCGGTGCGCATCGAGGGCGTGAAGACCCGCACGCCGGTGTCCGTGATCTCGTAGGTGGCCGTCTCCGCGAACACCCCGGTCCGCGCCTTCGCCGCCGCCCGGGTCAGCAGCCACGGGCCGACCAGGATCACCACGCCCGGGGTCAGCAGCAGGCCCGCGCCGATCGGGAGGCCGAGGATGAGGGCGCTGAGGCCGGCGACCGACAGACCCCCGCCGATCATGTTCCACGAGCGCAGGCTGCCCCGCATGCGCGCCCGCAGAGCCCTGCGCGTCCGGCCGCGGTCCGGCTGGACCGTCAGCGTGATCAGCATCAGTCCCCGTTCATCGATTGCTGCCGTAGGGTACGCCATCCGAGCCGGATGGGGAGAGCGGGCCCGGGGCGAATCCTGACCTTGCGACCCGGCCGATCGGGTGCATGCTGTGGCCATGAACATCCGCAGTGACCAGCGCGCCGACGCCTGGGAGCGGCGCACCGCGGGGCCCCTCACCGCGCTCGCCGTGGTGTTCCTCCTCGCGTACGCGGTGCCGATCCTGCACCCGCAACTGCCCCGGACCTGGCACGACGCCTGCGAGGCGGCCAACATCACGATCTGGGCCCTGTTCGTGGGCGACTACGTGGTCCGGTTCCTGTTGCATGTCGAGCGGATCCGGTTCGTGCGCGGGCATCTGTTCGATCTGGCGGTACTGCTGCTGCCGGTTCTTCGCCCTTTGCGCGTCCTGCGGCTGTTCACGGCGGTGCTCGTGCTGACCCGGCGCACGGAGGCGTGGGCGCGCGGGCGGCTGGCGCTGTATGTGGGCGCGACGAGCATCCTGCTGATCTTCGTGGCGGCGCTGGCCGTGCTCGACGCCGAGCGGGCCAACCCGGACGCGAACATCACCAGCTATGCCGACGCCGTGTGGTGGGCCTGCGTGACGATCACGACGGTCGGCTACGGCGACCACTTCCCCACCACCACCGACGGCAAGCTGGTCGCGGTCGGGCTGATGATGGGCGGGATCGGCCTCATCGGTTTCGTGACCGGCTCGCTGGCCACCTGGATCGTCGACCGGATCTCGGTGAAGGACGACGACACCCAGGACGCCACCAAGAGCGACATCGCGCAGGTCCTGGCCGAGGTCAAGGCCCTGCGCGAGGAGGTCGCGGCGCTCAAGCAGGCTCAGGTGGCCGAGCCGACCGTCCAGTAGACCCGGTTGTAGTCGACGAGCTCCAGGCGGTCACCGGCGTCCCGGTACGTCGTGATCCCGCAGTTGGCCGGCGCCTGCCCCTCGGGCCACCGCTGCGCCTGCGCGTACGTCCAGCCCTCGAGCAGGAAGCGGAAGCAGCGCAGCGTCCCGCCGTGGGTGACGATCATGATCTTCTTGCCGGGGTGGTCGCGGAACAGCGTGTTGATGAACTCGTGCACGCGGCCGGTGACGTCGGCCAGGCTCTCGCCGCCGGGCGGGCGGGCCATGAAGCCGCCGAACGTCTGCCAGTACTCGTTGAGCCACGGGAACGCCGCCTCCGCCTCGGCGGTCGTCATGTCGTAGGCGAAGCCCGGGTCCCGCTCGCGGATGAACAGGTCGGCCTTCACCTTCATCCCGGCCCGCTCGGCCGTCGGATACGCGGCCAGCACGCCCTCGGCGGTCTGCTCGGTGCGCGCGTACCCGCTGGTGAACACGTAGTCGAAGGCGCCGAAGCGCTCCCGGACGGCGTGCCCGGTCTGCTCGGCCTGCTTGCGCCCGTCGGCGGTCAGCTCGATGAGATGGTCCGGCACGCCGCGGACCACCTGGCGGGCGGCGTCGTCGGCGAAGTACACGCTGCCCTTCTTGGCCTGGTTGCGCGCCGACTCGGCGTGCCGGACGAGGACCAGCAGGGCTGGGCGAGAGGTGTCCACCTACGACTCGTACTGCTCCTGCGGCACCGGGATCAACGTGACCTCCGACACCGAGATGAACGGGATCGCCTCGCCGTTGACGTCGTCGGTGATCTCGCGGCCGCTGTACTTGCCCGTGACCTGCACCCACTGCTGGTCGGCCAGGCCGTCGGGCAGCTCGCCGTCGAGCGCGACCTTGACCGGCCGGGCGTCGGCCGCGCAGCAGCTGACCATCATCCGGGCCAGCAGCCACTGGTCCTGCGGCCCGCGCATCGCGAAGCCGGTGAGCTGGATGCGCCGCTCGCCGAGCGACACGCCCTTGTCGAACACGGCGCGGGAGGCGTAGTCGAGCATCGTGAGCGAGAGCGGGTCGCCGGCGGGCAGCGGCGCGTACTCCGAGCGCGCGGTCACCGCCGAGCCCGAGCGACCGGCCGCGTAGGAGCCGAGCGCGGGCGGGGCGAACAGCAGCAGCCCGAGCACCGGGGCGAGCAGCAGCCAGGCCACCTTGGGCCCGTGATGCGCGTGGCCGTGGCCGTCGTCGTCGTGGCCCTTGTGTCCGCGCAGCTCGTACCACAGCGTGAACAGCCCGGCCAGGACCAGGATGCCGCCCGCCGTCACCAGGTACGGCTGCAGGCCCGGCTTGACGTAGTTGAGGTACTGCCCGCTCAGCGAGGCCCGCAGCACGGCCCCGCCGATCAGCAGCAGGATCACAGCCTGAGCCTGCTTGTTCACAACAGCACCGGTCCCAGGATCGCGGAGACGAGGATCGCCACGACGAACGTGACGGGGGCGAAGCGCATCGCGAACGAGCGGCCGAAGATGCCCGCCTGCATCGCGAAGAGCTTCAGGTCGATCATCGGCCCGACGACGAGGAACGCCAGCCGGGCGGTGAGCGAGAACTGGGTCAGCGAGGCGGCCACGAACGCGTCGGCCTCGGAACAGATCGACAGCAGTACCGCCAGCAGCCCCAGCGTCACGATCGCCAGCACCGGGTTGGCGGCGACGTGCTCCAGCCAGCTCTTGGGCACCACGACCGAGATGACGGCGGCGCAGGCGGCCCCGATCACGAGGAAGCCGCCGGCGTGCAGGACGTCGTGGCGTACCGAGGCCCAGAATGCCGGCCACTTGCCCATCCCGTCCAGGTGCGCCCGCGACGGCATCTTGAGCCAGCTGCCCTTGCCGAACGCCTGCCAGAGCCAGCCCATCAGGCAGGCGACGACGAGGCTGGCCACGGCCCGGCCGACCACCATCTGCGGCTGACCCGGGAAGGCGACCGCGGTGGAGACCAGCACGACGGGGTTCACGGCGGGCGAGGCGAGCAGGAACGCGAAGGCGGCGGCGGGCGTGACCCCGCGGCGCACGAGCGCGCCGGCCACGGGCACGGACGCGCACTCGCAGCCCGGCAGCACGACACCGGCCACCGATGCCGTCGGTACCGCGAGCGCCGGGTGCTTCGGCAGCGCCTTGGCGAAGAACGACGGCGGCACGAACACCGCGATGATCGCGGAGAGCACGACGCCGAAGACGAGGAACGGGATCGCCTGGGTCAGCACCGAGACGAACACGGTCAGCCAGGTCTGCAGCGCGGGCGCGGCGAGCGAGCGGGTGATCGGCTCGCGCAGCAGCACCACGAGCACCAGCACGACCGCGAGCACCTCGACCGACCCCGGGCGCCAGCCCCGTTTCGGTTCGGCCTCCGCCTCGGGAGCCGGATGTTCCTCGGTCACCGTCACGCCCAGGAGGCTACCCCGTCGATTGGTACCGTCGGCATGAAGCGCCGACGAACACTTCGGAGAGTGAACCCATGTTCGACTCGCAGGCGTGCGCGCTGGCCCACGGCGCCGTCGACCTCGCCCCGGACGGCCGGGCGGTGGTGGCGGTCTTCGACTCCCCGGTCGCGACCCAGCTGCTGCACTTCGCGGCGACGCTCGGCTACCGGGTGGCGCTGGCCGAGCCCGGCCTCGACGGCATCACCGTCGACGCGAACACCGACATCGTGGTGTGCGACCACGACCGGCCCGAGCTGGGCCCGGTCCTGCGCGACGCCTTGCAGACGCCCGCGCGCTGGATCGGCGTGATGGGCAGCCCGCGCCACGTCGGCCCGCACATCGAGGCGCTGCGCAAGCTCGGCGTCACCGACGAGGACATCGCCCGGGTCCATCGACCCATCGGCCTCAACATCGGCTCGCGCACGCCGGCCGAGATCGCCCTCGCGACCCTCGCCGGGCTGGTCGCCGATCGCAACGACCGGCCCGGCGGGTTCGCGTTCTAGCAGCCGGGAAGGCGCTCGATCAGGTACGTCTCCACCTGGTCGATCGAGACCCGCTCCTGGGTCATCGTGTCGCGGTCGCGGACCGTGACGGCGTTGTCGTTGAGCGTGTCGAAGTCGACGGTCAGGCAGTACGGCGTGCCGATCTCGTCCTGCCGCCGGTAGCGCCGGCCGATGCCCTGGGCGTCGTCGAAGTCCACCGTCCAGCGCTTGCGCAGCTGGGCGGCGAGGTCGCGGGCCTTGGGCGAGAGGTCGGCGTTGCGCGACAGGGGCAGCACCGCCGCCTTGACCGGCGCGAGCCGCTTGTCGAAGCGCATGACCGTGCGGGTGTCCACCGAGCCGCTGGTGTTCGGCGCCTCGTCCTCGTCGTACGCCTCGAGCAGGAACGCCAGCACGGCCCGGGTGAGGCCGGCGGCGGGCTCGATGACGAACGGCACCCACCGCTCCTTCTTCTCCTGGTCGAAGTAGGACAGGTCGACACCGGAGTGCTTGGAGTGCGTGGTGAGGTCGAAGTCGGTGCGGTTGGCGATGCCCTCGAGTTCGGAGAACTCCTGGCCACCGAAGCGGAAGCGGTACTCGATGTCCACCGTGCGCTTCGAGTAGTGCGAGAGCTTCTCCTTGGGGTGCTCGAAGAAGCGCAGGTTGTCCTCGGAGATGCCCAGGTCGATGTACCAGTTCCAGCGCTGCTGCAGCCAGTACTCGTGCCATTCCTCGTCGCTGCCCGGCTCGACGAAGAACTCCATCTCCATCTGCTCGAACTCGCGCGTGCGGAAGATGAAGTTGCCCGGGGTGATCTCGTTGCGGAAGCTCTTGCCGATCTGCGCGATGCCGAACGGCGGCTTCTTGCGCGCGGCGCCCGCGACGTTGTTGAAGTTGACGAAGATGCCCTGCGCGGTCTCGGGCCGCAGGTAGTGCAGGCCCTCCTCGTTCTCCACGGCGCCCAGGTAGGTCTTCATGAGGCCGTTGAACATCCGCGGCTCGCTGAAGGTGCCCTTGTTGCCGCAGTTCGGGCAGTTGATCTCGCCGAGCACGAACGGCTTCTCGGTGCCGTTCTTCTCGACCCAGGCCTCTTCGAGGTGGTCGGCCCGGAAGCGCTTGTGGCAGGACGCGCACTCGGTCAGCGGGTCGACGAACGCGTCGACGTGGCCGGAGGCGACCCAGACGTCGCGGGCCAGGATCACCGCGGAGTCGAGGCCGACGATGTCGTCGCGCTGCTGGACCATCGTGCGCCACCACTGGCGGCGGACGTTCTCCTTGAGCTCGACGCCGAGCGGGCCGTAGTCCCAGGCCGAGCGGGTGCCCCCGTAGATCTCGCTGGACGGGAAGACAAAGCCGCGGCGCTTCGCGAGGCTGACGACGGAATCGATGCGATCTGCGGCCATGGGTTCCTCCTAAGCCTCACGGCGACTGGCTGTCGGCAAGGCTGGTCGTGTTTGGTCGGGTGGTGTCCTGCGTGGTGTTCACCCGGGCAAACCGTCAACGTCACGTTCGACGGTACGGTTACGCCGCGTCGAGCCGCACCAGATTAACGGGCGCGCCGCGCGGCCCGGCGCGGGCGGTGGGTCAGTCGATCCCGCCGCAGATCACGTACCGCGTGCCGGCCTGTTCCATGACGTACTGCTTCTCCACCCACGTCGTCTGCTCGCGCACCCGCGCCGGCACGGTGATCGCGTTGCTGATCGTGACGTTGTCCGCGTCGACCGTGAAGTCGGTGACCGGGGTGGCGCCGAAGTGGTCCTCGAACCAGCCGAGCGAGTGGGTGCGCTGTTCGTCGTCGCAGAGCTGGCGGCGGGCGGTGGCGAAGTCCTCGTCGCGGACCGCGGTCAGGTAGTCCTCGACCACCGCGGCGACCTGGCCCTTGCCGACCCGGTCGGCGTACGGCAGCAGCAGCGTCACCCCGACGACCCCGCCGATGCAGCACAGCACCACGATCAGCCCGCCGATGCCCAGCCCCCACCACAGCCCGCGCAGGTCGCGGTCGCGCGGCGGCGAGGCGAACGGCGCGACCACGCCGGGCCCGCGCGGCGGTGGCGGGACCTCGTCCGGCTGCTCCCAGAGGGGTGGCGGGCCGACCTGCGGCGGCATCATGCCGATCAGCCTATCCAAACGCCACGGCGATCACTCGCGCTCAGGCGCGGTCACTGCTCGTGACCGTGAGTTCACCGCCCGGCGCGGTCTCGGCCAGCACCTCGAACGCCGAGGGCTCGTCGAGCGACTGGGCCAGCAGCGGGGTGGCGTGCATCTTCACGTCGAAGTTGGACAGGGCGCGGCGGTACGCGCCGACCGACTCCCACTCGGTGACGATGCTCCAGTGGCTCGGGTCGTCGTACGCGCGCCCGAGGCGGCCGCGCAGGTACCCTTTGCAGGCCGCGAGGGCGGCGAGCGCGGCGTGTGCGCGCCCGGCGAAGCCGTCCGCGTCGTCCTCGACGACGAACCTGGTCATCACGAGCATGCCGCCGAGCATACGGAAGGACCCCGCATGACCGAGCACGTGCTCCAGCGGCTCGCCCGCCTCAACAAGACCCTGGTGTTCCTGGTGGCCGCGGCGCTCGTGTTCCTCGGCCTGTTCCTGCCGGGAATCGTGGGTTCCGCGGTACTGCTGGTGCTCGCGGCGGGGCTGCTGTGGCTGCTGACCAAGACGTGGCCCGTGACTCCCCCCGCTGCGCGGCTGCCGCGCGTGCTGATCCTCACCCTGCTGATCGCGGTGGCGGCCTTCAAGGCAAGTTGACAACGATTCCCATTATCAGGCACGCTCGAAGGGTGGTTCTCCAGGTCGAACGGGCGGTCGTCGCCTACGGTGGGCGGCCCGTGCTCGACGGGGTCTCGCTCGACGTGCGCGCGGGCGAGGTCGTGGCCATCCTCGGCGCCAACGGGTCCGGCAAGTCCACCCTGGTGAAGGCCGCGATGGGCCTCGCCCCGCTGGCCGCCGGCGAGGTGCGGCTGTTCGGCACCCCACTGCGCAAGTTCCGCGGCTGGCACCGCATCGGCTACGTCCCGCAGCGCGTCGGGGCCGGCGCCGGCGTGCCCGCCACGGTCGGCGAGGTCGTGGCCGAGGGCCGGCTGGCCCGCCGCGGCTTCCTGCGCCCCGCCTCCGCCGCCGATCGCCAGGCGGTCACCGACGCCCTGACCGCCGTCGGGCTGGCCGACCGCGTCCGCGAGCCGGTCTCGGTGCTCTCGGGCGGCCAGCAGCAGCGGGTGCTCATCGCCCGCGCCCTGGCCGGCGCCCCCGAGCTGCTGGTCCTCGACGAGCCCACGGCCGGCGTCGACGCGGTCAGCCAGGAGCTGTTCGCCGGCTGCCTGCGCAGGTTCGTCGGGCAGGGCGGCACGGTCGTGTTCGTCGCCCACGAGCTCGGCCCGCTGCGCCCGCTGATCACCCGGGCCGTCGTGGTGAACCGCGGCGAGATCGTGCACGACGGCGCCCCGCCCGCGCACGACAACGACCACGTGCACCCGCACGCCGACCACGCGACCGACCACGTCGCCGGGCCCGAGCGCGCGGCCGCATGAGCATCTTCGCGTACGACTTCATGATCCGCGCTCTCCTCGGAGCGCTCATCACGGGTGCGTCCGCACCCGCGATCGGCACCTATCTCGTCCAGCGCCGGCTCTCCCTGATCGGCGACGGCCTCGGCCACGTGGCGCTCACCGGCGTCGGGCTCGGCCTGCTGCTGCACCAGTCCCCCGTGATCATGGCGGTGCTCGCCGCCGCGGCCGGGGCGGTCGTCATCGAGCTGGTCCGCGAGCGCGGCCGCACCTCCGGCGACATCGCGCTGTCGATGCTGTTCTACGGCGGCATCTCCGGCGGCGTGGTCCTGGTCAACCTCTCGGACGAGCAGAGCAGCCGGAGCCTGGTGACGTACCTGTTCGGCTCGCCGCTGACCACGAACCGCCAGGACCTGACGGTCATGCTGATCCTGGGCGTGGCCGTGCTGGCGGTCGCGATCCTGCTGCGGCCCTGGCTCTTCGCGGTGTGCCACGACGAGGAGTACGCGCGCGTCTCCGGCCTGCCGGTGCGCACCCTGAACCTGGTCCTGGCCGTCACCACCGCGGTCACCGTCACCGTGGCCATGCGGGCCGTCGGGCTGCTGCTGGTCAGCGCGCTCATGGTGGTGCCCGTCGCGACCGCGCAGCAGATCACCCGCGGCTTCCGGGCCACCATGCTCGCCGCCATCGGGCTCGGCCTGCTCGTCTCCGGCGCGGGCGTGTGGCTGTCCACCGCGATCGACACGGGCCCCGGCGCGACCGTCGTCCTGCTCGCGATCGCCGGATTCTTCTTCGTGACCGTGGGCGTTTCGACGGTACGGGCGGCAAGACGCTCACGGCACCGCACGCCCGACCCCGCGCCGAAGGTCGAAGCCGGTGTCACCTGAGCCCCAGGACGGCTACGAGGCGGCGGGCGAGCTGCTCAAGGCCCTGTCGGCGCCGCTGCGCATCCGGATCGTGACGGAGCTCGCCACCGGGCCGCAGTGCGTGCACGAGCTGGTGGAGACGCTGGGGGTACCGCAGCCGCTGGTCTCCCAGCACCTGCGCGTCCTGCGCGGCGCCGGCGTCGTGCGCGGTTCCCGGCGCGGCCGCGAGATCGCCTACGCTCTGATTGATGAACACATCGCGCACATCGTCGCGGACGCCGTCAGCCATGCGCGCGAGGGCTGACCGCCTGGCCGCAGTGGCGCTGGCCGCGGTGCTGGCGCTGACGGGCTGTACCAGCGGCGGCAAGGAAACCTCCCCGGAGCAGACCCCGACCCCGGCCGGCCCGGTGGCGACCGACCCGGCCTCGGTGTTCCGGGCCGCGGTCGCGAAGACGAACCAGGTCCCGCTGTCGTTCACGATCGACTCCGACCTCGGCACGATCGGCACCATGACCGGCGACGGCGCCTCCGACCCCAGGCAGAAGGCGACCGCGTACAAGGCGCAGCTGCTGACCGCCGACCGGAAGATCGACATCGCCGCCGTCCTGGTCACCCCCGACCTGTACCTCCAGGTCACCGGCCTGACCACGGACCGCTGGGCGCACCTGATCACCACCAAGGTCAAGTCGCTGGCCAAGCTCGGCCTCGACCCCACCGGCAGCCCGACCGGCCTCGGCTCCCTCGCCGACGAGATCGTCACCGTCCAGCAGACCGCCCCCGGCTCCTTCAGCGGCACCCTGGACAAGTCGAAGAGCCCGCTGCTGGCGAGCGCGAGCCCGACCGACGCCCTGAAGGCCGTCCCGTTCGAGGCCACGGTGAACTCGGACGGGTACATCACGCAGCTCGTGACCCACACCCCGGCCGTGGGCTCCGCGCCCGCCTCGACCAGCACCGTCAAGTTCGCCAACTTCGCCAGCAAGACCATCAAGGTCGAGCGCCCCGACTCCTCGACGGTCGAACAGGCCCCCGACGCGTTCTATTCAGCACTGCAGTAACCGCCCGGATACGCGACGCTGGGAGCCATGAAGCTCTATGCCGACCGTGCCCCCGTCGCCATCCGGCAGCTGCTGACCGACGTGCTCGTGGTCGTGTGGGTGTACGCCTGGGTCAGACTCGGGATGGCACTGTTCGACCTGATCCAGAAGCTGGCCGCCCCCGGCCGCAAACTGGAGGACGCCGGCAACGGCCTGGCCTCCAACCTCAACGGCGCCGGCGACCGCATCAACAAGGTCCCCGGCGTGGGCGACAACATCGCGGCCCCCTTCCGCGACGCCGCCAACGCCGCGGGCTCCCTGGCCAACGCGGGCCGCGAACAGCAGGAGATCGTCAACGACCTGGCCTGGATCCTCTCGCTCGTCATCGTGATCCTGCCGGTCCTGCTGGTCGTCGCCGTCTGGCTGCCGCTGCGCATCCGCTGGTCCCGCCGCGCGGGTTCGGCAGCCCGCCTGCGCGGCGTCACTGCCGGCCGCGACCTGCTGGCCCTGCGCGCCCTGGCCACCCAGCCGCTGAAGCGCCTCCTCAAGGTCGACCCGGAGGTGGCCGCCCTGTGGCGCCGCGGCGATCCCGAAACGGTCGAGGCCCTGGCCCGCCTGGAACTGCGCTCCCTCGGCCTGCGCTGAGCATGCGAACGGGCCCCGGGCAGGTCAGCCCCGGGGCCCGCCAGCACAACATCAGAACCGGCGGCGTACGTCCTCAGCCGTGGATGGCCCAGGCTCCCAGGTCGCCGTCGAGGGGCCGTCGGCCGGGGCCGGCACGACGCCCTCCTCCAGGGACAGGTAGCGGCCGGCCAGCACGCGCTTGGCGGCGGCCATCTCCACCGAGTCGGCGTTGGTCCACAGGTCGTGGAACAGCGCCTCCGCGCGCAGCGTGGCCTGGCGGCAGAACAGGTCCGCCAGCTCCACGCCCTCCGGCCGCGCCGCGAGTTCCGTCCGCGCCTTCACGCAGGCCGCCGACATCGCGAACAGCTCCGCGCCGATGTCGACCACGCGGCCCAGGAAGCCCTGCTTCTGCTCCAGCTTCCCCTGCCAGCGCGCCATGGCGTAGAACGTCTCGCGAGCCAGGCGGCGCGACGCCCGCTCCACGTAGCGCAGGTGTACCGCCAGCGGGCCGAAGTCGCCGAAGCCGCTCGGGAGCTGGCCCTTCCCGGCGACCAGGGTCGGCAGCCACTTGGCGTAGAAGCCGCCGGCCTTCCCGGCCGCCTTCGCCTTGCGGCCCAGGCCGGCCTCGGGGTCGATGATGTCGCCGGCGACCGAGAGGTGGGCGTCGACGGCCTCGCGGGCGATGGCCAGGTGCATGATCTCCGTGGAGCCCTCGAAGATGCGGTTGATCCGCAGGTCGCGCAGGATCTGCTCGACCGGGATGGCCCGCTCGCCGCGGGCGGCCAGGGACTCCGCCGTCTCGTAGCCGCGGCCGCCGCGGATCTGGACGAGTTCGTCCGCGACCTTCCAGGCCAGTTCCGAGGCGTACAGCTTGACCAGGGCCGCCTCGATGCGGATGTCGTTGCGGTTGTCGTCGGCCAGGCGGCAGGAGACCTCGAGCATGGCCTCCATGCCGTACGTGGAGCCGGCGATGAAGGCGATCTTCTTGGCCACCGCCTCGTACTTGCCGATCGGGCGGCCCATCTGGACCCGCTCGGCGGCCCACTCGCGGGCCACGCCCAGGCACCACTTGCCGGCGCCCACGCACATCGCGGGCAGGGACAGGCGGCCGGTGTTCAGGGTGCTCAGGGCGATGCGCAGGCCCTGGCCCTCGCCGCCGATCACGTTCTCCTTCGGGATCCGCACGTTGTGGAAGCGGGTGACGCTGTTCTCCAGGCCGCGCAGGCCCATGAAGGCGTTGCGCTTCTCGATCGTCACGCCCTCGGCGTCGCCCTCCACCACGAAGGCGGTGATGCCGCCCTTGTGGCCCTCGCTCTTCGGGACCAGGGCCATGACCACGAGCAGGGTGGCCAGGGTGCCGTTGGTGGCCCACAGCTTCACGCCGTTGAGCAGGTAGTCGCCGTCCTCGGTGGGCACGGCGGAGGTGCGCAGGTTCGCCGGGAACGAGCCGACCTCCGGCTCGGTGAGCAGGAACGCCGACACCTCCCCGGCGGCCAGGCGGGGCAGGAACCGCTGCTTCTGCTCGTCGTTGCCGACCAGCTTGAGCGGCTGCGGCACGCCGATCGACTGGTGCGCCGAGAGCAGCGCGCCGATCGAGGGGTTGACCGAGCCGACGAGCATGAGGGCGCGGCAGTAGTCGAGGTTGGTGAGACCGAGCCCGCCGTACTTCTGGTCGATCTTCATCCCGAAGGCGCCGAGCTCGCCGAGCGAGCGCAGGACGTCGTCGGGGATGCGTGCCTCGCGCTCGATCTGCTGCCCGTCGACCTCGGCGGACATGTACGCGGCGAGCTTCTCGCGGAACTCGGAGCCGCGCGCCTCGGCGGCGGGGTCGAGCTCCGGCAGTGGGTCGATGAGATCGAGGCGGAACCGGCCCAGGAAGAGCTCCTTGCCGAAGCTGGGCTTGCGCCACTCGGTCTCGCGGTTCTCCTCGATGACCTTGCGCGCCTCCCGTTCCGCGCGCGCCGACGTCGCAACCATGGACACCCCCAGGTAGACGCTCCTGAAGCCAGGTTATTACCCGCGAGTAGCCATGGCTATGCCTGAACGCCGGTCCGGGCCAGGATGGCGTTCGCCACTTCGGATGGCGCCTCATCGGGAATCCAGTGGCTGATCCCCGCAAGCGGGACGAACCGGTAGTCCGCCGCGACGAAGTCCGCGCAGGCCCGGGCGGCCGTCGGGCCGATCGCCACGTCGCCGTCGCTCCACAGGTAGGTCGTCGGGACCGTCGCCGCCCCGAGCCCGACCAGGTCGAGCGAGCTCATGGCGCGATACCAGTTCAACGCGGCCGTCAGCGCGCCCGGAGCAAGAAGTGGATCAATATACTGCTCGACCGGGGCGAGCGGGGCGAAAAGCCCACGCAGCCGCCGGGCATCGTCGTCCAGCAGCACCGACTCGGCCTTCCCGGGCTGTCGGAAGAGTTTGATGTACGCCGACCGCTCCTTCTGATCCGGATCGTTGGCATAGGCGTAGGCCGAGGCGTGCGGATGCGGCACCGAAACCGCCGTGAGCGTCCGCACCCGGTCGGCGTGGCGCAACGCCACGTGCCAGGCGCAGATGGCGCCCCAGTCGTGCCCCACCAGGTGTACCGACGAAATCTGGAGCGCATCGAGCACGGCCACGACGTCCAGCGCGCACTCGGTGATCCGGTAGTCCTCGACCGAAGGCGGCCGGGCGCCCGGCGAGGTCCCCCGCTGGTCGAGGGCGTAGGTCCGCAGCCCGGCCGCGTGCAGCAGCGGCGTCACGGCCGCCCATTCGCCGCTGTGCTGCGGGAAGCCGTGCAGCAGCAGGACCGGCTCGCCGTCCTCGGGCCCGCCGGCGACGACGTCGAACGTGAGCGAGCGCGCCGTGATTTTCATGACCCGAGACTACGAGCAAGCGACGTTCACTGTTACCTTCAGAAAACAACTGCACATCCGACAGGGGAGCGCACAGCGCTGAGAGTGCGGCCGCCGTGGACCACGGCGCCGCAGACCCTCGAACCTGATCTGGGTAATGCCAGCGCAGGGAGCTCGGTCACCTCATGCCAGCACCGCCATGCCGTCACCGGCCTGGCGGTCGCGTCTCCTTCTGGTTCGCCTGAACTGGGAGGTATCGAGATCATGGAAGCCCAAGCCGCAGAGACACGGTGGCGGACCGTCGACATCGTCGTCGCGTCCATCATCGCCGTCGCGTTCGCCGGGGTGTTCTACGCCTGGAACAACCTGTGGAACGCCCTGGAGAGCTTCGCGCTGCCGTGGCGCGCGGTCATCTACGGCATCTGGCTCATCCCGGCCGTCCTCGGCCCGCTCGTCATCCGCAAGCCCGGCGCCGGCCTCTACACCGAGCTCGTCGCGGCGATCGTCTCCGCGCTGTTCGGCTCGGCCTGGGGGCTCACCGTCGTCGTGTCCGGCCTGGTGCAGGGCATCGGCGGCGAGTTCGGGTTCGCGGCGACCGGCTACAAGAAGTACAAACTGGTCAATGCCCTGGTCGCGGGCGGGCTGTCCGGCCTCGGCGCGGCGCTGTTCGACCTGAGCGTCTACTACGGCGACACGTTCAGCGCCGGGCAGAAGTGGACGTACGCGGCCCTGGTCGTGGCGAGCGGCGCGGTCGTGGCCGGCGCCGGCAGCTGGGCCCTGCAGCGGGCGCTGTCGCGCACGGGCGTCCTGGACCGCTTCCCCAGCGGCCGGGAACGGGTCGCGGTCTGAACCGGCACCATTGAGTACGGTCGAATTCCGCGGATTCGGGTGGCGGCACGCCGGGCGCAAGGCCTGGGCGGTCCGCCACCTCGACCTGCGCATCGAGCACGGCGAGCGGGTCCTGCTGCTCGGCGCCTCCGGGGCCGGCAAGTCCACCCTGCTCGCCGCGCTCGCCGGCCTGCTCGCCGAGGACTCCGGCGAGCAGGAGGGCCAGGTCCTGATCGACGGCGTCCCGGCCCGGCAGGCCCGCGGGGAGACCGGGATCGTCTTCCAGGACCCGCAGACCCAGCTGGTGATGAGCCGGGCCGGCGACGACGTGGCGTTCGGGCTGGAGAACCGGGGCGTGCCGCGGGCCGGGATCTGGCCGCGGGTCGACGCCGCGCTGAGCGCCGTCGGCTTCCCGTACGACCGGGACCGCAGCACCGCCGCGCTCTCCGGCGGCGAGCAGCAGCGCCTGGCCATCGCCGGCGTCATCGCGCTGCGGCCCGGGCTGCTGCTGCTCGACGAGCCCACCGCGAACCTCGACCCGGAGGGCGCCCAGCTGGTCCGGACCGCGATCGCCAAGGTCATCCAGGACCTGGACGCCACCCTCATCCTGGTCGAGCACCGCGTCGACGAGGCCCTGCCCCTGGTGGACCGGACCATCGTCATCGGCGACGATCCCGACGCGGTGTGGTCGCCGGGCGCCCCGCTGCCGTCCCGCCTGGCCAAGGCGGCCCCGGGCCAGGCCCTGCTGACCGCGGAGGGGCTGGCCCTGCCGCACACGAACAACACGATCGACGAAGGTGTACTGGAAGGTCAGGCGCTCGCCGTCGAGGGCCCGAACGGCGCGGGGAAGACCACCCTCGCCCTGCTGCTCGGCGGCCTGACGAGACCGGCCCGGGGCCGCGTGGTCGCCGCGGCCGCGCTCGCCGGACGGGACGCGGGCCGCCCGCCGCACCGCTGGCGCGCGAAGGCCCTGGCCGCGCGGATCGGCTCGGTGTTCCAGAACCCGGAGCACCAGTTCGTCACCGACACGGTCCGGGCCGAGCTCGCCCTCGGCGGCGCGTCCGACAGCACGGTCGACGAGCTCCTGCAGCGGTTGTACCTCGACCGCCTCGCCCTGGCCAACCCGTTCACGCTGTCCGGGGGCGAGCAGCGAAGGCTCAGCGTCGCCACCGCCCTCGCGGCCGCGCCCCGGGTGCTGGTGCTGGACGAGCCGACGTTCGGCCAGGACCTGCGCACGTGGCGGGAGCTGGTGACCCTGCTGGCCGACCTGCGCGACGAGGGCCGCGCCCTGGTGCTGGTCACCCACGACCCGCAGCTGGTCACGGCGATCGGCGACCGCCGCCTGGAGCTGACCCGATGACCTGGCTCGGGCGCCGCGACGCCGTGGCGAAACTCCTCGCGGCGCTCCTGGTCACCGCGGCCGTGGTCACCACCCTCGAGCCGGTCGCGTCGCTGACCGTCATCGGCGCGCTGCTGATCCTGCTGCCGTTCACCGGGGTCGGCCTGGGCACCCTGTGGCGGCGGGGCTGGCCGATCCTGCTCTCCGCCACCGGCATCTTCCTGTTCACCGTGCTGCTCGGGGCCAAGGACTCGCCGGTCGTGGCCCACGTCGCCGGGCTGGACGTGCGGGAGAACGCCATCGGGTACGCCCTGCGCCTCCTCGCCGTCGGCCTGCCCGGCTTCGTGGTCTTCGCCACCATCGACCCGACCGACCTCGCCGACTCCCTCGTCACGCACCTGCGGGTGCCGCCCCGGTTCGCGATCGGCGCGCTGGCCGCGTTGCGCCTGGCCCCGCTGCTCGCCGGGGAGTACCGGCTGATCCGGCTGGCCCGGCGCGCCCGCGGTACCAAGGCGGGCCCTTTCTCGACGCTCTTCGGGCTCCTCGTGGCGGCCATCCGGCGCGGGATCCGGCTCGCCACGGCCATGGAGGCGCGCGGGTTCGACCGCGGCAACCCCCGCACGATCGCCCGCGAGACCCGCTTCGGCTGGATGGACCTGCTGGTGGTGGCCCTAGGCCTTACCCTCGCGGCCACGGTGATCTTGCTGAAGTTCGCGTGCACATAGGCATATCGCTACCTGTTGTTCGCTCGCGCCATCGAGGGTCGGCGGTTAGGACCACCTAACAGCTGAGGAGTGCCTTCCATGGGCCACGGCCACGGCCACCACCATCACCACGCGGACATGCCGGCGACCACCGGCGACGTCCCCGCGGTGCTCGACGCGTCGATCCCGGACAGCGAGCTCTCCCCCGGCGACGTCTCCCGCCGCGGTTTCCTGCGCCGCGCCGGCCTGCTCGGCGCCGCTGCCGCCGCGGGCGGCGCGCTGGCGAACGCCGGTGTCGCGCACGCGCACGGCGATGACGACCACCACGACTTCGACGGCTGGGACCGCCACGGTCACGGCCGTCCGTCGAACAACAACCTCAAGTGGCTGGCGGGCGACCACCACATCCACACCCAGTTCTCCAGCGACGCGATGTACCGGGTCGACGACCACGTGAAGCACGCGTCGGCGTTCGGCCTGGACTGGATGGTCATCACCGACCACGGCAGCGTCAACCACGCCAAGATCGGTGTCGACAAGGTCAACCCGGGCATCCGCGCGGCCCGCGAAGACTACAAGGACATGCTGGTCTTCCAGGGCCTGGAGTGGAACATCCCGGCCGCCGAGCACGGCACCGTCTTCGTGCACCCCGGTGCCAACGAGGTCGCCGTCCTCAAGGAGTTCGAGAACACCTTCGACGGCTCGGTCCAGGGCGCGGTGAACCCGGCCAACGTGACCGAGGCCCTCGCCATCGCCGGCATCAAGTTCCTCGGCGACCAGGTCACCAAGCGGCGGGTCCAGGACGCCCTGTTCCTGGCCAACCACCCGGCCCGCAACGGCATCGACTCGCCGCACGAGATCCGCGGCTGGCGCGACGCCAACCCGCGCATCGCGATCGGCTTCGAGGGCGCCCCCGGCCACCAGGCCGCCGGCATCGCCAAGCCGCTCGGCGGCGGCGCGGGCCGCGGCTTCTACGAGAACGCCCCCAACGCGAACTCGTACCAGGGCTACCCGCTGGAGAGCTACCGCACCTGGGGCGGCTTCGACTGGATGACCGCCACCGTCGGCGGCCTCTGGGACAGCCTCCTGGCCGAGGGCAAGGCGTGGTGGATCACCGCGAACTCGGACTCGCACGTCGTGTACGAGGAGACGGCGAAGCGCCCCGACAACACGGACTTCAACACCAACGGCTACCACTTCGACCCGGTCTACGGCCAGCCGACCAGCCTCACCCCGGGTGACTTCTGGCCCGGCTACTACAGCCGCACCCACGTCGGCTCGAGCAACTTCAGCTACGCGGCGGTCATGGACGGCATGCGCAACGGCCGCGTGTGGGTCGACCACGGCGGCCTGATCGACGGTCTCGACGTGCAGGTGCGCGTCAAGGGCTCGCCGGTCGGCACCACCCTGGGCGGCTCGCTGCAGCTGCGCCGCGGCCAGCGCGCCGAGCTGGTCATCAAGATCGACCTGGCCGCCAAGGCGAACTGGGCGAACTTCGTGCCGAAGCTGGCCCGCGTCGACGTCATCCGTGGCGCCGTCAAGGGCGCCGTGTCCGACAAGGACACGTTCAAGGCCCCCGACACCAAGGTCGTGCAGTCGTTCGAGGTCACCAAGACCTCGGGCTCGGTGTCGTTCACCTACGACCTGGGCGTGGCGGACCAGCCGTTCTACGTCCGCGTCCGCGGCACCGACGGCAACCGCACCGCCCCCGGCTACCTGGGTGCGGCCATCGACCCGGTCGGCCCCGCGATCGACGTCCTCGGCGACGCCGACCCGTGGAAGGACCTCTGGTTCTACGCGAACCCGATCTGGGTTCTCCCCCGGTAATGCCGTTCCCCGACGTCCAGGCGGCCGACCATCACATCCTGACGGAAGGCCGCCCCGCGTTCACGTACTTCTCCGGCGGGCAGGTCGCCGTCGGCACCGAGGCGGAGCAACCCCCGGAGGGCGCCCGCCAGGTGGTGTTCGAGGGTCACGCGGCCCTCAAGGGCACCATCGCGGTGTCGGCGATCCTGGCCGGCTCGGCGATCGAGAAGGTCGTGATCCTGGGCGGCATGACGGCCGTACCGGAGATGCTGGTCGACACGCGCGACTTCGTGCGGCCGATCTGGCGCGACGGGGCGCTCACGCTGGTCACCCAGTTCGGCCGGGGCGGCGTGCTGGTGCCCTTCGAGCCGCCGAACAACCGGCCCTGCTGCGCGGACCACTGAACGCGGATCACTGAACCTGTTGCGGCGTGCCCCCGGGCTAGTCTCGGGGGCATGCTGCAGCGGTACGACGAGCGCAACGCCGACGTGAAGTACTGGGTCAACGGCACGCTCCGGCATCGGGACGAGCCGGGCCTGTCCCCGTTCGACTCCGTGGTGCAGGGCGGCGACGCGGTGTGGGAGGGGCTGCGGCTTTACGACGGCGGCGTCTACGGCCTGCACGAGCACCTCGCCCGGCTGCGGCGCTCGGCCGTCGCCCTGGGCTTCGAGGGCATCCCGGCCGACGCCGACGTGATCGCGGCCCTGCGCGCGACGCTCGCCGCCAACGACATGCGCGACGGCGTGCACGTGCGGCTGACCCTGACCCGCGGCGTGAAGGTCACCAGCGGCATGGACCCGCGGCTCAACCGCTCCGGCTGCACGCTGATCGTGCTCGCCGAGTTCAAGGCGCCGGTGTACGACACGAGCGGCCTGACCCTCGTCACGAGCAGCGTCCGCCGGCCCGGCCCGGACGTGCTCGACCCGCGCATCCACCACAACAACCTGCTCAACTCGATCCTCGCCAAGCTCGAGGCGAACGTGGCCGGGGCCGACGACGCGATGATGCTCGACGCGCGCGGCTTCGTGGCCGAGACCAACGCCACCCACCTGTTCGCGGTGGCCGGCGGCGAGCTGCTGACCCCGCGCGCGGTCGCCTGCCCGGAGGGCATCACCCGCGACACCGTGCTGCGCATCGCGCCGGTGCCGGTGCACGTGCGGGATCTGGCGCAGGTGGAGCTGTACACCGCGGACGAGGTCTTCTGCACCGGGACCATGGGCGAGATCGCGGGCGTCGTCGCCATCGACGGCCGCCCGATCGGGGACGGGAAGGTCGGCCCGGTGACGAGCCGGATCGCGGAGCTGTACCGCGAGCACGCCCGTACGAATGCCGTCCCCGTCTGAGTTCGAGGCGCTCACCGGCCCGCTGCGGCCGCAGCTGCGCGCGCACTGCTACCGGATGCTCGGCTCGCTCGACGACGCCGAGGACGCCGTGCAGGAGACGCTGCTGCGGGCCTGGAAGAGCGCCGGGCGCTTCGACGCCGCCACGGTGCGGCCGTGGCTGTTCACCATCGCCACCAACCGCTGCCTGACCATGCTCAAGGGCCGCCGGCGGGCGCCCGAGTGGCCCGAGCCCTACCCGGTCCCGGCGGCCGAGGCGGCGGTCGTCGCGCAGGAGGGCATGGAGCTGGCGTTCGTGGCCGCGCTGCTGCGCCTGACCGCCCGCCAGCGCGCCGTGCTGCTGCTGCGCAACCTGCTCGGATTCTCCGCCGCCGAGACGGCGCAGATGCTGGGCACCTCCGTCGCGGCGGTGAACAGCGCCCTGCAGCGGGCCAGGCACGTGGCTCCGGCCGGCGTCGCCCCCGACGACAAGGTCCGGGAGCAGGCCGCCCGGTACGCGCGGGCCTGGGAGTCGGGCGACGTCGACGCGATCGTGGCGATGCTGACGCAGGACGCGCGGTACTCGATGCCGCCCCTGGAGGAGCGCTATGCCGGCCGCGACGCCGTCCGCGCGCTGGTGGCCGACCTGGCGGGGTTCGAGTGGCGGTTCCTGCCCGCCACGGCGAACGGACAGCTCGCGTTCGGCACCTACCGGAGGGTGGACGGCGGGTTCGTGCCGTCCGGCCTGGACGTGCTGCGGTTCGAGGGGCCGCTCGTGGCCGAGGTGGTGTCGTTCCTGGAGGCCGACTTCAGCCGGTTCGGCCTGCCCGCAGCGCCGCCGTAGCGAGCTCGTCGTACAGCGGCCGGGCCCGGTCCACCAGGCCCCGGAGGTGCTCGGGGACGTCGGCGGGCCTCGGGTCCCAGGGCGAGAAGCCGGTGGAGCGCTCGACCGCGGCGTACCAGTGCGGCGCCCAGACCCCGTCGGTGTCCCGCCGCCCGGCCGGCCAGCTCAGCATGGCCGGGTCCCAGTCCAGGCCGAGCGCGGCGCACAGGGCGGACAGCGTGCCCGCCGGGTCGCGCAGCACGTCCGCGGCGTCGACGACCGGGCCGCCGTGGGAGCGGAAGATCTCGACCTGCTGGGGGTACCCGAGATCCTCCAGCGTCGGCTCGCCGCGCACCTTGGCGTAGGAGGCGACCACGTACGCCGGGTCGCGGATCAGGAACGCGTTGCTGACCTGCCCGAGCCAGTCCCGCCCGATCTCCGTTAACAGGTGGTGGGTCATGTGCTTCTGGTAGAACACCGCGGCGTCGACGGGCGCGAGCAGCCCGGCCACGGCGTCCTGCCACCGCCGCGGCTGGGAGCCGAGGATCTCGTCCCGCCCCGGGTGCTCGAGGCCGGTCTCGGCCAGGTAGTGCGCGTAGAGGGGCTCGTCGACGACGACCGTGTCGGGCCGCGCGCCGAAGCTGCGCATCATCGCGGTGGAGATGTTTCTGGGCCCGGACCACATCGCCACTCGCGTTGTCATGGTCCACGAGGGTAACCCATACGGCTTTCGGCCCGTTTTATGAGGGAATAGCAGGAAATCCTGGCGCGCGTCGATGCGATCCACTCGGCGTCGCGGCGCTTACTGTCGAGGGCGGAGCCTCGCAGTGCGTCCGCCCCGCCACCAGGCTTTCTCGGGACCGACGACGGATTTCGCTGCGCGGGAAGAAAGGGGCCGGTCCATGGACCTGCTGATCGACGTGCGAGTGGCCAGGCGCGACTCGGCCGCGACCCTGGATCGCACCGTCCGGTTGCGGGCCGACCCGGGCGGGGCCGTGGCCGACCTCGTCGCCGCCCTGCTGGGGCTGCTCGACCCGGCCGACCGGCCGCAACAGACCACCTGGGCCTGGCTGGCCCGCACCGGCCGCCGCCTCGACCCCAACCGCCCGCTGGGCGACCAGGGGATCCGCTGCGGCGACGCGATCCTGCTGGCCCCGCCCGAGCAGCGCCCCGAGCGGCCGCAGCGGGCCGAGGGGCACCGCTTCGAGCTGCTGGTGCTGGCCGGGCCGGACGCCGGGGTCTGGCTGCCGCTGAGCCCGGGCGAGTTCGTGATCGGCACCGATCCGGCGAGCGACCTGGTGCTCACCGACCCGACGGCCGGCCGGCGCCACCTGCACCTGGGCATCGGCAGCCACGAGGTGGCCGCCACCGACCTGCGCTCCCCGGGCGGCACCCGGCTCGACGGGGAGCCGCTGGCCGGGACGGCCACGCTGGCCGGCGGGCAGCTGCTGCGGCTCGGGGCCACGCTGGTCACGGTCGAGGAGGTGCCCGCGGACGATCCGCTGCCGAAGGGTCCTCCGCCGGCGGTCTGGCTTCCCGTGGTACCGCAACCGCTCAAACGCCGCCGCCTGGCCCTGCGCCGCAAGTCCGCCGACCCCGCCGCCGAGTTCGACGCGGCCATGGAGCGGGCCGAGGCCGACGCGGCCATCAAGCACCGCGCCGTCGTGCAGGCCCGCCGCACCGAGGTGCCCAGCGTGGCCCACCTGGCCCGGGCGGCCGACCGGCAGGAGAAGCCGGCCCGCCGCCCCGACGACCGGGACTTCCTCACGCTGCGCATCGCCACCGCCGACCAGCCGAGCCGGCTGCGCTTCGAGCAGGCGGCGACCACCGGCGACTTCGATCCCGCGCACACCGAGCGGATCGGGGCGCTGCGGCAGCGGTACGCGACCGACCCCGACGTCCCGGTCGAGGCCGACCTGCGCACGCTCGGGGCGCTCGGCGCGCACGGCGACGAGGAGACCCGCCGGGCGCTGCTGCGCTCCTGGGTCGTCCAGCTGGCCACCCTGGCCGGCCCGAACGACCTGGCCCTGGTCGTGCTGGCCACGCCGGAGGAGGCCGAGCACTGGCGGTGGACCGGCTGGCTGCCGCACACCCGCACCCTGACCGCGGCCTTCGCGCCGGGCGCCCGCACGGTGGCCGCCCAGGAGGAGGACCGCCGCCGGGTCCTGGCCCTGGTGGAGGCCCTGCTGCGGCAGCGCCGGCTGGGCCGGCACGCGATCGCCGAGCAGTTCGTCCCCCATGTCGTCGTTCTACTGCCAGACCCGGATTCGGTACCGCCCGAGTCGCTCGCCCGTCTCGTCGAGGACGGCCCGCGCGGGGGGATCAGCCTGCTCACGGCGGCCGCGACGGCCCAGGAGCTGCCGGCCGGGGTCGTCGCGCTCACCGGCGACGGGATCGGCGCCGAGGTCGCCGACCGGGTCGCGCACGCCCTGGCCGCCAACCGCGACGCGGCCGGCGGCGCGGCGCCCCGGATCGCCCCGCTCGGCGAGGTCCTGGGCCTCGGCGGGGAGCCGGCCCCGAGCGCGATCGTGAAGCGCTGGGTGCCCGCCACCCGCGACCGCGGCCTGGCCGCCCCGATCGGCTTCGGCGGCACCGGCCCGCTCGTGGTCGACCTGCGCCGCGACGGGCCCAACGGCATCATCGCGGGCGCGCCCGGCTCCGGGCGGGCCTGGCTGCTGCGCTCCTACCTGGCCGCGCTGGCCGCGACGTACCCGGCGAACCGGCTCACCTTCGTGCTCGTCGACCACGCCGGCACCACGTTCGCCGAGTGCACCGAGCTGCCGCACACGGTCGGGCTGTTCACCGGCGACGACGCGTACATGGCCCGGCGCATCCTGGTCTCGCTCGGCGCCGAGGTGCGCCGGCGCGAGGCGGTGCTGCGCCGGCACGCGGTCAAGGACATCGTGGAGATGGAGCGGCGGCACCCGGCGGCCGCGCCCGCCAACCTGCTCATCGTGGTGGCCGAGTTCACCGCGGCGCCGCCGGAGTTCGTCACCGGCCTGCGCGAGCTGGCGAGACGGGGGCGGGCGGCGGGAGTACACCTGCTGCTGTCGACGGCGTGCCCGGCGGGCGAGATCGACGACGACATGCGCGCGGAGGCCCCGCTGCGCATCGCGCTGCGGGTCGAGGACGAGCAGGACAGCCTGGAGGTCCTGGAGCGCCCGGACGCCGCCCACCTGTCCCCGCTGCTGCCCGGCCGCGCGTTCGTGCGGACGGTGACCTCGGACCCCGACGCCGTGCAGATCGCCTACGGCGGGGCGCGCTCCCCGTCCGACCGCTCGCACGGCCCGACCCTGGTCAGCGAGTGGCGCTTCGAGTCGGGCCTGCACACGCCGGTTCCGGTTTTCGACCATGACGAGCCCGATGATCCTGAGCCGCCCGTCGTGGAGGACGGCGAGGTCACCGACCTGCAGCGGCTCGTGGTGGCCATCTCGGCCGCCCACCGGGAGGCGCGGGTGCCCGACCAGCCGAAGGCCTGGCACGCGCCGCTGGACGCGAGCTACGAGCTGGACGCGCTGCCGGAGCTGCCCGAGTCGAGCCGGGAGGCGTTCGCCGCCCCGATCGGCATGGTCGACCTGCCCAACTCCCAGGCCGTGCAGGTCTGGCCGCTGGACCTCGACGAGCTCGGCCACCTGCTGGTCTTCGGGCCCACGGGCGCCGGCAAGTCGACCCTGCTGGACACGGTGGCCGTCGCGTTCGCCAAGCGCTACGACGGTGGGGCACTCCGGGTGTACCGCGTTTCCTTCGACAGTCCGGCGGACGCCGCGAAGCTTCTGGGCACGATCGGCAAGCTCGTCACGGAGCGTGCGGCCCTCGCGGAACACGACGGCGCGCGCGTGCTCGTCCTCGTCGACGGCTACGACGCGCTGCTCAACGACGAGCTGACCGCGATCGCGACCGGCGGCAAGGCGGTCGGGGTGCACCTCGTCCTCGCCACCGAGCAGCGCAGCGCCATCCCGACGTCACTCTCCCGGCTGATGCCGGGCCGGATCGTGCTGCGCGCGGCGGGCCGCGGTGTGGTCGAGAGCACGGTGGAACTGCAGGTCGCCACGGCTTCTGCACACGTGCCCACAACTCCTGCACAGCGCCCGCGCCAGTTGCAGCTGGAGGTTTGAGTACGCTGAACCATCGTGCAGCACACACCGGGTGAGTACCGCGCGGGCTTCGCCTGCTTCGTCGGCCGTCCCAACGCCGGCAAGTCGACGCTGACCAACGCCATCGTCGGGCAGAAGATCGCGATCACCTCGCCGAAACCACAGACGACCCGGCACACCATCCGCGGCGTCGTGCACCGCGAGGACTCCCAGCTCGTGCTGGTCGACACGCCCGGGCTGCACCGCCCGCGCACGCTGCTCGGCGAGCGCCTCAACGACCTGGTCCGGGCGACCTGGAGCGAGGTCGACGTGATCGGCCTGTGCCTGCCCGCGGACGAGGAGATCGGCCGCGGCGACCGGTTCATCAGCGGCGAGATCGCCGAGCTCAAGGCCACCCTGGTCGCGGTCGTCACCAAGATCGACCTGGTCGACAAGGGGACCCTGGCCGAGCGGCTGCTGGCGGTGCACCGCCTCGCCGCGTTCGCCGACATCGTCCCGGTGAGCGCCCGCTCCGGCGAGCAGGTCGAGACCCTGGTCGACGTGATGGTCTCGCACCTGCCGAAGTCGCCGCAGCTGTACCCGGACGGCATGCTGACGGACGAGCCCGAGCAGGTCCTGATGGCCGAGCTCATCCGCGAGGCGGCCCTCGACGGGGTGCGCGACGAGCTGCCGCACTCGATCGCCGTCCTCGTCGAGGAGGTACTCCCCGAGGACGGCCTGACCCGCATCTACGCCGACATCTACGTCGAGCGGCCCAGCCAGAAGGCGATCGTCATCGGTCACCAGGCGAGCCGGCTCAAGGAGGTCGGCACCCGCGCCCGCCGCGAGATCGAGGACCTGCTGGGCGGCCGGGTGTACCTGGACCTGCACGTGCGCGTGGCCAAGGACTGGCAGCGCGACCCGAAGCAGCTTCGCCGCCTGGGCTTCTGATGTCCGGGGGCGGTTCTGGCTTTCGCGGGAAGCTGTACCGGGACGACGCCGTGGTCCTCCGGGTGCAGAAGCTCGGCGAGTCGGACCGGATCATCACGCTGTTCACCCGCCACCACGGCCGCATCCGCGCGGTGGCCAAGGGCGTGCGCCGCACCACCTCGAAGTTCGGCGGGCGGCTGGAGCCGTTCGGCCACATCGACGTACAGCTGCTGGAGGGCCGGACGCTCGACGTCATCAGCCAGGTGGAGGGCGTCGACCTGTTCGGGCGCCGCTTCCTGGAGGACTATTCGCGCTACACCGTGGCGAGCGCGATCGCCGAGACCGCCGAGCGCCTGACCCCGATCGAGCAGGAGCCCTCGCTGCGGCTCTTCCAGCTCACGCTGGGCGCGCTGCGGGCCCTGGCCGTGGCCGAGCACGCCTGCAGCCTCGTGCTGGACGCGTACCTGCTGCGCGCGATGGGCGCCGCGGGCTGGGCGCCGGCGCTGCGGGAGTGCGCGGTGTGCGGTACGCGCGGCCCGCACCGCGGCTTCTCGATCCCGGCCGGCGGCGCGGTCTGCCCCGACTGCCGCCCTCCCGGCGCGGCCCACCCCGCCCCCGCCACGATCGACCTGATGACCGCCCTGGCCGAGGGCGACTGGACGGTGGCCGACGCGGCCTCCCCGGTCCATCAGCGCGAGGCGAGCGGCCTGGTGGCCGCGCACCTGCAGTGGCACCTGGAACGCTCCCTGCGATCACTACCCTTGGTTGATCGCGAGGAGCGCCCCCGCCCCGTTTCTGGAAAGGACCGTCCGTGAGCAGCAACTTCCGCCCGCCGTCCGTGCACCCGACCGGTGCCCGCCCGCCGGCGCTGCCGAAGGAGGCCGTGCCCCAGCACGTGGCGATCATCATGGACGGCAACGGCCGCTGGGCCAAGGAGCGCGGGCTCCCCCGCACGGCCGGCCACACCGCCGGCGAGGCCGCCCTCTTCGACGTCATCGAGGGCGCGCTCGAACTCGGCGTGAAGTACGTCAGCGCCTACGCCTTCTCCACGGAAAACTGGAAGCGCTCCCCGGACGAGGTCCGCTTCCTCATGAACTTCAACCGCGACGTCATCCACCGCCGCCGCGACGAGTTCCACGAGATGGGCATCCGGGTCCGCTGGGCCGGCCGCCGCCCCCGCCTCTGGCGCTCGGTGATCTCGGAGCTGGAGTACGCGGAGCAGCTCACCCGCCACAACAACCTCCTCACGTTCACCATGTGCGTGAACTACGGCGGCCGAGCGGAGATCGCGGACGCGGCGGCCCGCATCGCCGCCGACGTGAAGGCGGGGCGCCTGAAGGCCGACCGCATCACGGAGAAGACCTTCGCCCGCTATCTGGACGAACCGGACCTGCCGGACGTCGACCTCTTGATCCGCAGCTCGGGCGAGATGCGGACGTCGAACTTCATGATCTGGCAGGCGGCGTACGCCGAGTTCGTCTCGGTGGACACGCTCTGGCCCGACTTCGACCGGCGCCACCTCTGGTACGCCTGCGAGGTCTACGCGAAGCGCGACCGCCGCTTCGGCGGAGCCATCCCGAATCCCGTCATCCCCACACTGACTGTCTAGCCGTTCCGTGGGGGAGGCTCCGCCTCCACCCACACCCCCTCACGGTCTCCGGCTCGCGTTCTGGCCTTGTGGGGCTTGGGTCACGAAATGTCGGGCGCTGGCGCGCCCGACATTTCGGACTTATCAGCATTTAGTCACCCACCGTAGTGCCGCGCCACGAAACCGCAGCTCACGCCCTTGCGATGCGGCTCGTCATGCGCTCTGCCGCAACGGCGAGCGAGCGTGGCCGGCCGCCGCTCCTGCGGTCGACGGCACCACGTTCCTGGCCCGCCGTGCGCAGGCCCAGGCCGACCTTCACGATGCGACGGGCATGGGCCGACGCGGGCCGACGCGGGCCGACGCGGGCCGACGCGGGCCGACGCGGGCCGACGCGGGCCGACGCGGGCCGACGCGGGCCGACGCGGGCCGACGCGGGCCGACGCGGGCCGACGCGGGCCGACGCGGGCCGACGCGGGCCGACGCGGGCCGACGCGGGCCGACGCGGTCAGTCGGTGACGGTGGCGAAGACGGTGGCGTCCGGGGCGGCCAGGTGGATCGGCGCCCCCGGCGACACGTCCCGCACCGCCGCGTGCCCCACCGAGTCCAGCGTCGAGGCCTCCGTGACGACCGCGGCCGCCTCCAGCTTCGTGGCCCCGGACGAGACGGCCGAGGCCACCGCGAGCTGCAGGGCCGTGAGCGAGAGCGACGGCAGCGCGACCGAGGCCGCGTTGTACGTCCGCCCGTCCTGGTCCCGCACCGCCGCGCCCTCCACGGCGCCGATGCGGGCTCGGGCCGCGCGGGCCAGGGTCACCAGTTTGGCGTCCTCGGCGGACAGGTCAGGCATCGGCGTGCTGCCTCTCGGTCTCGTGACTGGCCTGGTCCTCGTCGTCGGGGTCGGCCCGGCGTACGAGGACGGTGTCGATGCGGTTGCGCCGGCCCGCGGTGCCCTCGGCCACCAGGACCAGGCCGCCCACCACCGCCGTCGCGCCCGGGATGGGGACGCGGCCCAGGGCCTGCGCCAACAGGCCGGCGACGGTCTCGACCTCGTCGGCCGGGAGCTCGACGCTGAACAGCTCGCCCAGGTCCTCGATGGGCAGGCGGCCGACGACGCGGATCGAGCCGTCCGGGAGCTCCTCGACCGGCGGGCGCTCGGCCACGTCGTACTCGTCGGTGATCTCGCCGACGATCTCCTCGAGGATGTCCTCGATGGTGACCAGGCCCGCGGTGCCGCCGTACTCGTCGATGATCACGGCCATGTGCGTGCGCGCCGCCTGCATCTCGCGCAGGAGGTCGTCGACCGGCTTGGACTCGGGCACGAACGTGGCGTCGCGCATGACCTGGGCGACCGGCATCTCGCCGGCTCCGGACTCGTTGCCGGCGGTACGGCGAACCAGGTCCTTGAGGTACACGATGCCCAGAATGTCGTCGACGTTCTCGCCGACCACCGGGATGCGCGAGAACCCGCTGCGCATGGCGAGCATCAGGCCCTGCCGCACGGTCTTGTGGGCCTCTATCCAGACCATCTCGGTGCGCGGCACCATGACCTCGCGGGCGATGGTCGTGCCCAGGGCGAAGACCGAGTGGATCATGTCGCGCTCGCCGTGCTCGACCACGCCGCGCTGCTCGGCGATGTCGACCAGTTCGCGCAGCTCGATCGTGGTGGCGAAGGGGCCCTCGCGGTACCCCTTGCCGGGCGTCACCGCGTTGCCGATGAGGATCAGCAGCCGGGCGAGCGGCCCGAGCGCGGTGCCGAGCCAGCGCACGAGCGGCGCGGCGAAGCGGGCCACGTGGTACGCGTGCTGGCGCCCCATCGTGCGCGGGGCCACCCCGACCACCACGAAGTTGATGACGGTCATGACCCCGGCCGTGATGAGCGCGGCCAGCCAGTCGCGATGGCCCCCGACGGCGGCCGCGGTCTCGAGCGCGACGAGCGTCGTCGCCGTCAGCTCGCACAGCAGTCGCAGGAGCAAGAGCAGGTTGATGTACCGTGCCGGGTCCGCCGCGATCGATTCCAGCGCCCCGGCCCCGGGCTTCCCCTCGCGGGCCAGTTCGTGCGCACGAGCGGGCGACACGACGTTCAGCGCGGCGTCGGTCATCGCAAACAGCCCCGCGAGGACGACCAGTCCGGCCGCCGTAGTCAGCAGTGTGGCGTCGCTCACAGTGTCACGACTTTCGCCAGCTCTCCAGCAGCCTCGCCTGCAGGCCGAACATCTCGGCCTCCTCCTCGGGTTCCGCGTGGTCGTACCCGAGCAGGTGCAGAATCCCGTGCACGGTCAGCAGCGCCAGCTCGTCGATCGTGGCGTGCCCGGCGGCGGCGGCCTGCTTGGCGGCCACCTCCGGGCAGAGCACGATGTCGCCGAGCAGCGCCGGCTCGCCGGAGCCCTCGCCCGGCCCGTGGTCGACGCTGCCCTCGTCCATCGGGAAGGCCAGCACGTCCGTCGGGCCGTCGCCGTCCATCCAGCGGTGGTTGAGCTCGGTCATGTACTCGACGTCGACGCACAGGATCGACAGCTCGGCGAGGGGGTTGACCCCCATCTCGTCGAGCGCGTGCCGAGCCACCGCGAGGACGGTGTCGGAGTTGACGTCGACGCCGGACTCGTTGGCGATCTCGATGGACAACAGCGCTCCCGTGGCTATCTGCGTCGCCCGGGCCGGCCGCCCTGTGCGGCACGGTCCGGGACTGCGCGCACCGGCTGCTGAGCCTCCTGCGCTTCGTCCCATCGGGCGTAGGCGTCGACGATCTCACTGACCAGCCGGTGGCGCACGACGTCGGCGCTGCCGAGCTGGGCGAAGTGGACATCCTCGACGCCGTCGAGGATGTCACGGACGACCCGGAGGCCCGAGCGGGTACCCCCCGGCAGGTCGACCTGCGTCACGTCGCCGGTGACGACGATCTTCGAGCCGAAGCCGAGCCGCGTGAGGAACATCTTCATCTGCTCGGGCGTGGTGTTCTGGGCCTCGTCGAGAATGATGAAGGCGTCGTTGAGGGTGCGGCCGCGCATGTACGCCAGCGGCGCCACCTCGATCGTCCCGGCCGCCATCAGCTTCGGGATGGACTCCGGGTCGAGCATGTCGTGCAGCGCGTCGTACAGCGGCCGCAGATACGGATCGATCTTGTCGTACAGCGTCCCGGGCAGGAAGCCCAGCCGCTCGCCCGCCTCGACCGCCGGGCGCGTCAGGATGATCCGGTTGACCTGCTTGGCCTGCAGCGACTGGACGGCCTTGGCCATGGCCAGGTACGTCTTGCCCGTACCGGCCGGGCCGATGCCGAACACGATCGTGTGCTGGTCGATCGAGTCGACGTAGCGCTTCTGCCCCAGCGTCTTGGGCCGGATGGTGCGGCCCCGCCGGGACAGGATGTTGAGGGTCAGCACCTCGGCCGGGCGCTCGGTGGTGTTCTGCTGCAGCATGCCGACGGTGCGCCGGACGTTGTCCGGAGTGAGCGTCTCGCCCTTGCGCACCAGCTCGATGAGCTCGCTGAAGATGCGCTCGGCCATGGCGTTGTCGGCGGCCGCGCCGGTGATGGTGATCTCGTTGCCCCGCACGTGCACATCGCTCTGCACCGACCGCTCGACGAGCTTGAGGATCTCGTCGCCGGCCCCGAGCAGCCTGACCATGACGTGCGGGTCGGGAACAGTGATCTTGCTGATGGCCCGCACGGGCGGCTCCGACGAGGTTGCCGGCACGGGGTTCGGGGTCTCGGTCATACCTTGGCCCACGGTGGGCCTCAAGCACCTGCTTCCGGGCTCGCTCCAGTCTGGGCTCATGTCCAGGCTCTTCATGGTATCGGCTACCCGCTGCAGCGACCCGCCCGATTTTTTCCACCGGCCCGGTCCGGTGCCCCGGCGCGGCGCCGAACCCGTCCGGGGCCGGAAAACGGGCACACCTCCCCGAACGTGTTCGGCCGTTCATGCCGTCTGCGCCGAAACCGCCACGAAGGACCCGCCTGCGCTGGTAGGGAGGCAGTTGACCGATTTCCCGAGGAGGCCGCAAGCCATGGTCGAGCGCACCGGATACATCGACGGCGAGCCCTGCTGGGCGGATGTCGTGGCGGCCGACGTACCGGCCGCGCAGCACTTCTACGCGACCGTGTTCGGCTGGGAGTACGCCGACACCGGGGCCGACTTCGGCAACTACGTGATGTGCCTGAGGAACGGCCGGATCGTGGCCGGCATGAGCCCCCCGATGCCCGGCTCCGAGCAGCTGCCGGCCGCCTGGAGCCTGTACCTCATGTCGCACGACCTCGCCGAGACGTCCCACCGCATCGAGGAGCACGGCGGCAAGCTGCTCGTCGCGCCGATGGACATTCCGGACAACGGCCGGATGCTGTTCGCCATGGACCCGTCGGGCGCGGCGTTCGGCGCGTGGGAGCCGGGCCGGCACACCGGCTCGCAGCTGTTCGACGAGACCGGCGCCCTGTGCTGGGCCGAAGTGACGACGCGAGAGCCCACCGTGACCGACTTTTTCTACCACGGCCTTTTCGGGTACCGCCAAATCAAGGTCCCCGGCACCGCCGATGCCGACGACGAGCCGTTCGACTACTCAGCGTGGAGCCTCGGTGACGCCGACCCGGTCGCCGGGCGGCTCACGATGACGTCGGAGTGGGACGGCGTGCCCGCCCACTGGTCCGTCTACTTCGCCACCGACGACACCGACGCCGCCGCGGAGCGCGTCGTCCAGGCCGGCGGCCGCGTCCAGCACGGCCCCTTCGACTCCCCGCACGGCCGCCTGGCCGTGATCGAGGACCCGAACGGGGCGGTCTTCACGATGATCAATCGCTAGCAAGAGGCCGGATCAGAACTGGTGCCCGTCGAACGCTTCCTGCCCGCGCGTGAAGCGGTACGTGGCCCAGTGCATCCGCACCACGATCCCGTCGGCGTCGCGGGTGAGCCGCAGCAGCTCGCCCGCCTCCCGCCCGGAGACGGTCCGGAACACGTCCGGCTCCCCGTCGACGGGCGCGAACACGGCCGGCGGCCGCTTGCCCGGAGCGTCGATGGACCGTGCGTGCAGCATCCCGTCGTGCCAGCTGAACGCGTACTCGAAGCCCTCGCCCCACCATCGCCCGAGCACAGCGCGGTACCGTGGCGGCGCCTGCGGCCCGGGAACCCACGGCGCGATGTCGGCGGGGTCGTGCTCGACCACGGCCTCGAGCAGCTCGTGCGGCAGCTCGCAGATCTCCCCGGCGGTACCGGATGATCCCAGCGACGCCACCCCCAGCGCCCGGGGCGTGCCGGAGCCGCCGGCCCGGCCGTAGGCGCCGGCCAGGAACCCCGGCATGGCCCCGTCGTGCCCGACGTGCACGATCCGCTCCCCGCCCGGCCGCGGGTGCAGCACCAGCCCGAGCCCGAACCCGCGCGCCCAGAGCACATCCTCGGTGACCACCTGTGGTACCCGCATCTCCTCGACCGTCGCCGCCGACAGCACGGTCCCGTTCGGGTCCATCTCCCGCGGATCGGCCAGGAAGGCGGCCCACCGCGCCAGGTCGGCCGCGGTGCTCCACAGCTGCGCGGCCGGCCCCACGGCGCCGAAGTCGGTCGGCGGCTCGGGATGGGCATAGTCGGACCAGGCGTCGACCTGGTACCCGGTGATCGGCCGCTCCGGCGTCACCGCCGTGTCATGCAGCCCGAACGGGTCGAGAATGCGGTCCTGGAGCACCTCGGCCCAGGTACCTCCGCGCAGCCGCCCGACCAGGTGCCCGAGCAGCGCGATGGCCAGGTTCGAGTAGTGGAACCGCAGCCCCGGCCGCAGCACCTGCTCGGCCCGGTCCAGCCTGGCCAGCAGGCCCTCGACGTCGGGCGCCTGCATGGTGTCCCACACGTCCCCGAACGGCTCGCGCTGCAGCCCCGACAGGTGCGAGAGCATCCGCCCCACGGTGAGCTCCCCGTGCGCCTTGACGGGCAGGTGGCGCGCGATCTGGTCGTCGAGGTCGAGCAGGCCCTCGTCGCGGCACTGCATCACCAGTACGGCCGTGAAGGTCTTGGTGATCGACCCCATGCGCAACTGACTGCCGGCGTCGACCCCCGCACCGACCTGAAACGTCCACAGCGGACGGTCGGCCCGATGCACCGCGACGCTCAGGGCCGGAACCCGAGCCTCGGACTGAACCTGCCGGGCCATGCGCTCGTACCGCTGCGACACCTTCACCCCCGCATCCTATGGGCGTTTACGCTCTCGCCATGACTGCACGCAGGGTCCTCGTCACCGGCGCGGCGCGCGGCATCGGCGCCGCGATCGCCCACTCCTTCGCCGCGCAGGGCGACCGGGTGGCCGTCCACCGCCGCTCCCCCGCCCCGCTGGACCTCCCAGGCACGGGCCACGCGCTGGTGACGGGCGACCTGACCGACCCTTCCGCGGTGCGCGCCTTGGTCGACGAGGCCGCGGCAGCCCTGGGCGGCGGCCTGGACGTCGTGGTCAACAACGCCGCGGTGTACGTGGAGCACAAGATCGCGGAGACCACGTACGAGCAGTGGCAGGCCGCCTGGCGCGCAACCCTGGACGTCGACCTCCTGGCCCCGGCGAACATCTGCTGGTGCGCGGCCCGCCACCTGCCCCGCGGCGGCCGCATCATCAACGTGAGCTCGCGGGGCGCTTACCGCGGCGAGCCCGACCACCCCGCGTACGGCGCGGCGAAGGCTGCGTTGAATTCGATGACGCAGAGCTTGGCCAAGGCGCTCGCTCCGCGGGGCATCGCGGTGTCGGCGGTCGCGCCCGGCTTTGTCGCCACGGACATGGTGGCCGACTTGCTGGCTTCTCCGGAAGGCGCCGTCATCCGCGCTCAGAGCCCGTTCGATCGGGTCGCCGAACCGTCCGAGATTGCCGACGCGGTGCTGTTTCTGGCGTCCTCCGAATGGGCCTCCGGGACCATTCTCGACCTGACCGGCGCCAGTTACTTTCGGTAGGAGGAGACCGCTCTACCAGCGCCCGAGTCTGACGGAAAGTGCCGCAACAGCCGCCGCCCCCGCGGTCGAGGTCCGCAATACTTCGGGCCCCAGCCGCACGGCCGTCCCCCCGATGGCGTCCAATTCCTCGGGCGCCACGCCGCCTTCCGGCCCGACGACGAGCGTGATCTCTCCGGAAGCGGGCAGCGGCACGGCGGAGAGCGGTACCGAAGCCTCCTCATGCAGCACCAGCACCGTCCCCGACAAGGAGAGCTGCCGGGTCGCGCAAGCCGCGGAGACCGCGGGAACCCAAGCCCGCCGCGACTGCTTCGCCGCCTCGCGTGCCGTGGCCTGCCAGCGCAGCAAGGGCCGCTCGTCCTTCCACCTGGCGATGCTCCGCGCGGCCTGCCAGGGCACGATGCGGTCCACGCCGACCTCGGTCAGCAGTTGTACCGCCAGTTCCGCCCGCTCCCCCTTCGCGATGCCCTGCACCACGGTCAGTGACGGGTCGGGTGCGGGTACAAACGCAGGCTCATCGAGCGCGAGCGTCAGAGCACCCTTGCGGGCCGAAGTAACCACGCCGCGGACCAGGCCGCCCGCGCCGTCCGACAGGAGCAGGGCCTCGCCTGGCAGGAGACGCTGCACGTCGGCGGCGTGGTGGCCCTCCGGGCCGTCCAGGACGTGGGACGGGCCCGAGGGGAGAGCGGCGACCAGGAAGAGCGGCAGGCTCACGCGTGGCCGTTGAAGGCGTCGCGCATGCGTGAGAAGAAGCCGCCCTGCTTCGACAGCTCGGCGACCTCCTCGCCCCGGGTGCGGGCGAACTCGCGCAGCAGGCGCTCCTGCTCCGGTTCCAGGCGGGTCGGGGTGCGCACGTCCAGGTGCACGTACAGGTCGCCCCGGCCGGCGCCGCGCAGGTGGGGGACGCCCTTGCCGCGGATGCGCAGGGTCGAGGTGGGCTGGGTGCCCGCCTTGACGTCGACCGTCTCCTCGCCGTCCAGGGTCTTGATGGTCAGGCGGGTGCCGAGCGCGGCGGCGGTCATCGGGACCGTGACGCGGCAGTGCAGGTCGTCGTCCTTGCGCGAGTACACGTCGTGCGGGCGCTCGTGGATCTCGACGTAGAGGTCGCCGGGCGGGCCGCCGCCGGGGCCGACCTCGCCCTGCTGGGCCAGGCGGATGCGCATGCCGTCCTCGACGCCCGAGGGGATCTTGACGGTGAGCGAGCGGCGGGTGCGGACCCGGCCGTCGCCGCCGCACGTGGCGCAGGGGTGCGGGATGACGGTGCCGAAGCCCTGGCATGCCGCGCAGGGGCGGGCCGAGACGACCTGGCCGAGGAACGTGCGCTGGACCGACTGGACCTCGCCGCGGCCCTGGCAGATCTCGCAGGTCTGCGGGTGGGTGCCCGGCGCGGTGCCGGCGCCCTGGCAGGTGGTGCAGACCACGGCGGTGTCGACCTGGATCGGGGCCTCGACGCCGAACGCGGTCTCGTGCAGGTCGAGGTCGAGGCGCAGGATCGCGTCGGCGCCCGGGCGCACGCGCGGGCGGGGCCCGCGGGCGGACTGGGTGCCGAAGAAGGCGTCCATGATGTCCTGGAAGCCCACGAACGCGCCGCCGGCGGGGCCGCCCCCGCCGCCGCTGGGCGCGAGGGGGTCGCCGCCCAGGTCGACCATCTCCCGCTTGCGGGGGTCGGACAGGACCTCGTAGGCGGCGTTGATCTCTTTGAACTTCTCCTGCGCCGCCGGGTCGGGATTCACGTCCGGGTGGAATTCGCGGGCCAACCGCCGGTAGGCCCGCTTGATCTCATCGGCTGTGGAGTCCCGCTTGACGCCGAGAATCCCGTAATAGTCCTTCGCCACTGAGTCCTATGCCCCTGAGATAGATGTCAACTCTGTGCCAGCAGGTCGCCGACGTAGCGTGCCACGGCCCGCACGGTCGCGATGTTTCCGGGGTAGTCCATGCGGGTCGGGCCGAGCACGCCCATCCCGCCCACCACCATGGTGCCGGGTCCGTAGCCGGTCGCCACGATCGAGGCGGTGCGCAGGTCCTCGATCTCGTTCTCGTCGCCGATGCGCACCCGGGTCATGCTGGGCTCGACCTCGCCGAAGAGCTTGAGCAGGATGACCTCCTCCTCGAGGGCCTCGAGGATCGGGCGCAGCGAGCCCTGGAAGTCCAGCAGCCCGCCGCGGGCCAGGTTCGCGGTGCCGGCGAGCGCGATGCGCTCCTCCGTCCGCTCGACCAGCGTCTCCAGCAGCACCGTGGACAGCGCCGTCATCGGCGGCCGCAGGCTCGCCGCGGTCTCCTCGACCAGCGCCACGACCAGCGGCGGCGTCTCCGCCAGCCGCTTGCCGACGAGCTTCTCGTTGATCATGCGGCGCAGCTCGGTGACGTCGTCGGCCAGGATCGGGCCGGGCAGGTCCACGAGGCGCTGCTCGACCCGGCCGGTCTCGGCGATCATGACGACCATGAGCCGGGTGGTGGAGATCGGCACCAGCTCGAAGTGCCGCACGCTGGCCCGCGACAGGCTCGGGTACTGCACCACCGCGACCTGCCGGGTCAGCTGGGCGAGCAGCCGGACTGTGCGGTGCACCACGTCGTCGAGGTCGACCGCGCCGATCAGGAACCGCTCGATGGCCCGGCGCTCGGCCTGGCTCAGCGGCTTCACCCGGGAGAGTTTGTCGACGAACAGCCGGTAGCCGGCGTCGGTGGGCACCCGCCCCGCACTGGTGTGCGGCTGCCGGATGTAGCCCTCCTCCTCCAGGACCGCCATGTCGTTGCGGACCGTCGCCGGGGAGACCCGCAGGTTGTGCCGCTCGACGAGCGACTTGCTCCCGACCGGTTCCTGGGTGGCGACGTAGTCCTCGACGATGGCGCGAAGCACTTCGAGCTTCCGCTCGTCAAGGCCCATGGCACCTCCTCGAGGACTGGCACTCCCAACTGGTGAGTGCCAGTCTACGTCAGTCGCGCGAGGGCACGCGATGATCGTTTGGCGCACGATAGTCGCCAGTGATCCTGGGCTGGGCAAAAGTTGTCCAAAAGACGTCATGTCGTGTCGCTGGCGCCACTTGATCGATGCACCTACCGTGGCCCCATGAGTGAACCACCTCGCCCCCCGGGGGACTACGGCATGCCGCAGGACCCCAACTCCGGGTACCCCCCGCCGTCCAGTGGTGGCGGGGCCTACGGCACCCCGCCCACCTCGGGCGCCGGCTACGAGCAGCCGGGTTACCAGCAGCCGGGATATCAGCAGCAGCCCGGCGGCTACCAGCAGCCCGGATACCAGCAGCCGGGGTACCAGCAGCCCGGTTACCAGCAGCCCGGCGCCTACGGGCAGCCCGGCGCGCCGGCCGGCTACGCCAACAGCGACGAGAAGACGTGGGCGCTCATCGCCCACTTCGGCGGGATCATCGTCGGCTTCATCGCCCCGCTGGTCGCGCTCCTCGCGAAGGGCAACGAGTCGCCGACGGTCAAGGCGCACGCGAACGAGGCCCTGAACTTCCAGATCACCTGGGGCATCGCCATGATCGTGGCGGTGATCGTCTCGATCTGCTCGTTCGGGATCCTGTTCTTCCTGCCGTTCCTCGTGTGGATCGTCATCATCGTGTTCGGCATCCTCGGTGGCATGAAGGCCAACAACGGGGAGCTGTACCACTACCCGATGACCATCCGCCTGATCAAGTAGGCCTCACGGGGTGGCGCGGGCTCACGTCAGAGCCCGCGCCACCCCGTCGGCGAGCAGCCGGCCCCGCAGCGTGAGCACCGCCCGGCCGGCCGCGAAGGCCCCGGCATCGAGCTGCCCGTCGGCCAGGCAGTCCCGCGCGCCCGCCAGACCGGCCGCGTCCAGCGCATCGAGCGGCAGCCCGTCGGCGAGCCGGATGCGCAGCAGCACGTCCTCCATGTGCCGTTCTTCCGCCGTCAGTACCTCCCGTGCCTGCCCCGGCGACGCCGAGTCCGCCAGCCGCGCCGCATAGGCGTGCGGGTGCTTGACGTTCCACCAGCGCACCCCGCCGACGTGGCTGTGCGCGCCCGGGCCGAGCCCCCACCAGTCCCCGCCGCGCCAGTACAGCTCGTTGTGCCGGCACGGCGAGTCCGTGGACCAGTTCGACACCTCGTACCAGGTGAAACCGGCCGCGTGCAGGGCCTCGTCGGCGGCCAGGTAGCGGTCGGCGGCGACGTCGTCGTCCGGGTACGGCAGCTCCCCGCGGCGCATCCGCGCGGCCATCCGCGTGCCGTCCTCGACGATGAGCGCGTAGGCGCTGACGTGGTCCACCCCCGCGTCGATCACGGTCGCGAGCGACGCCGCGAAGTCCTCGGGCCGCTCCCCCGGCGTGCCGTAGATCAGGTCCAGGTTGACCCGCTCGAAGCCGGCCACGCGGGCCTCGGCGGCGGCCGCGGCGGGCCGGCCCGGGGTGTGCCGGCGGTCCAGGACGGCCAGCACGTGCGGGGCGGCCGACTGCATGCCGAGCGAGATCCGGTTGAACCCGGCCGCGCGCAGCTCCCGCAGGCCGGCCGGGTCGACCGACTCCGGGTTGGCCTCGGTGGTCACCTCGGCGTCCGCGGCCAGGCCCCACGTGCGGTCGATGCCCTCCAGGATGCGCCCGAGCTCGGCCGGCGGCAGCAGCGTCGGGGTGCCGCCGCCGAAGAAGACCGTGTCGACACGGGGCGGGCCGACCACCTTCGCGGCCAGGGCCAGCTCGTCGAGAACCTGCTCGGCGTACCCGGCGCTGAGCACGCCCTCGCCGGCCGTGTAGGTGTTGAAGTCGCAGTACCCGCAGCGGGTCGCGCAGAAGGGCACGTGCACGTACACGCCGAAGCCGCCGCGGCCCGCCCCCTCCGCGACGCCCGGGGGGAGGGCGCCGTCACGGGGTACCGGCTCGCCTTCTGGTAGTGCTCCTGGCATTTCACTAGTGTGCCCGCATGTCTCTGGTGCGATCCGAAACGGCCCGGGGCGTGGCGACCCTCACCCTGGACAGCCCGCCCAACCGCAACGCGCTGTCCACGGCGCTCATCGAGGAGCTGCTGGCGGCGCTGGCCGCGGCGGACGCCGACGACGCGGTCCGCGCGATCGTGCTCACCCACACCGGCCCGGTGTTCAGCTCCGGCGCCGACCTGAAGGAGACCGCGGCCGCCATCGGCTCCGGCAGGCCGCCGATCAGCCGGCTCGGCGACGTCCTCACCGCGATCTGGGAGGGCCGCAAGCCGGTCGTGGCGCGGGTGGCGGGCCCGGCGCGGGCGGGCGGGCTCGGCCTGATCGCCGCGGCCGACCTCGCCGTGTGCAGCACCGAGGCCACGTTCGCCTTCACCGAGGTCCGCATCGGCGTGGTGCCGGCCGTGATCTCGGCCACAGTGCTCCCGCGCCTCTCGTCACGAGACGCCGCCGAGTTGTACCTCACGGGCTCCACCTTCGACGGCCCGCGCGCCGAGCGGATCGGGCTGGTGACCGCCGCCGTCCCCGCCGAGCAGCTGGACGAGGCCGTGGCGGGCTACGTGGCCGCCCTGGTCCGCGGCGCCCCCGGGGCCCTGGCCGGCACCAAGGAGCTGCTGCGCAGTCGCCGGTCCGACACCTTCGGTGACCAGATCCGGGCCCTGACGGCGCTGTCCGTCTCCTACTTCGGCTCACCCGAGGGCATGGAGGGCATGCTGGCGTTCCGGGAGAAAAGGGACCCGAACTGGGTACCCGACGGCGCCGCCTGACACCGTCGGCCGGCCCGGTGCACGTACGCTGTTCGCTCTGATCTTCTTGACCTTCTCGTGACCTCGGAGGGACGTCCCGATGCGCGCGCGGCGAACCGTCACGATCGCGGCCCTGGCGGCCGTGGCCGTGGCGCTGTGCGCGTACGTCGTCATCAACAAGATCGGCAAGGACCTCCCGCTGACCATCGCCACCGGCCGGGCCTGCGTCGTGAACGCCGGCAACGCGGCCGTGGGGACCGGCGGCGATGCCGCCGAGGTCGAGCTCGACACCGAGCAGCTGGCCAACGCGGCCACCATCACCGCCGTCGGGCTGACCCGCAAGGTCCCGCACCGCGGCCTGGTCGTCGCCCTGGCCACCGCCTGGCAGGAGTCGAAGCTGGAGAACCTCACCGGCGGCGACCGCGACTCGATCGGGCTGTTCCAGCAGCGGCCGAGCCAGGGCTGGGGCAAGCCGGAGCAGATCGCCGACCCCCGGTACGCCGCCAACGCCTTCTTCACCGCCCTGCTCAAGGTCAAGGGGTGGGAGACCATGCGGGTCACCGACGCCGCCCAGCAGGTGCAGCGCAGCGCCCACCCCGAGGCGTACGAGAAGTGGACCGACGAGTCCGAGACCATGGTCAAGGCGCTCAGCGGCGAGGTCACCGGCGCGGTCGCGTGCAGCGTCACCGAGGAGGCCAGCCACGGCCCGGAGGCGGTCAAGTCGCTCGGGGCGAGCCTGAAGCTGGACTGGGGCAGCGTGAAGACCACGGACGTGCAGAACGTCGTCGGCGTCGCGCTGAAGGTCAACGAGGCGAAGTCCGGCTGGCAGTACGCCCACTGGCTGGTCGCCCACGCGCAGGACCAGGGCGTGAAGCGGGTCGTCTACGGCGACATGCAGTGGACGGCCGCGAGCGGAGCGTGGGCGCACGTGACGGAGCGTGGCGGCATCGACGCCGGTCCCGGCGGGGAACGGGTCGTCGCCGAGGTCTACTGAGGACCTTGACGTTCCGCGCGACCAGCGGGTTGTCACCCGATCGGACATTGTCAGGTGGCCAACTCCGGAGTCTGTCGCTCATACACCTCGCGTTACCATCGGTCGTTCGAGACAACGCGAGCGCACGACAAAGGTAAGGGGAGGACATGACGTCCGCTGCACCCGACTACGGCGGCCTCACCGGCTACGAGCCGATCAGCGAGGCCGACCGCAAGGAGTTCCTGGACAACGGCTTCCTGCTCGTTCGCAACGTCCTCACCGAGGACCACCGCAACCAGCTCGAGGCCGCGATGGACCGGGTCTACGGGGAGGAGAAGGCGGCCGGCTCCAAGAGCATGAAGAAGGACGGCACGCTGCACCTGCTGGGCTTCCTCAACCGCGACGAGCTCTTCGGGCACCTGCTGACCCAGCCGACCATCTTCCCCTACATGTGGGGCCTGGCCGGGTGGAACATCTACACGCACCACAACCACCTGGACGTGACCCCGCCCACCTCCGAGGAAGAGCCGCCCTCGTGGGGCTGGCACCAGGACGGGTACCGCCAGAACTCCGACCCGGAGACCATGGACCCGAACCTGCCGCGGCCCATGTTCTCGCTGAAGGTCGCGTACGTCATCTCCGACCTGTCGGAGACCGGCCGGGGCGCCACCAAGGTGATCCCGGGCAGCCACCTCTGGAACTCGCTGCCCCGCCCCGCCGACACCACGGTGCACAACCCCGACCCCGAGGGCACCGTCGAGATCACCGCGAACCCCGGTGACTGCTTCATCTTCGACCGCCGCCTCTGGCACTCCCGGTCGCCCAACTACTCCGCGATCACGCGCAAGATGCTGTTCGTGGGCTACACGTACCGGTGGATTCGCATCCTCGACGACATGCCGATCGACTTCGACGGCGAGTGGTGGAACAACCGCACCCCGGTGCAGCGCCAGCTGCTCGGCGAGGCGAGCCACACGGCGAACTACTGGGGCATCAACTGGAACGGCTACATCGACGAGGAGATTCCGCTCCGCAAGGAGCTGAAGACCCGCGGCCTGCTCGACCGTTCCATTCCCTGGCTTCGTTAAAGAATTGTCAGACGCGCAACGCCCCCGGCCATTCGAGGCCGGGGGCGTTGCGCGTTTTGCAGATGGTGAAACTTACAGGGCGCGGCGGCCGCGGCCGGCGAAACCGGCCACCAGGGCCACACCGATGGCGGCCACGACGACCTGGACGAGCAGCTCGCCCCAGTCGACGCCCGGGGTGTCCGTCGAGATGCCGATGGCGTTGGCGATCAGCGTGCCCAGGAAGGCGGCGATGATGCCGACCACGATCGTCAGCCAGATCGGCAGGTTCTGGCGGCCGGGGACGACCAGCCGGCCAAGCGCGCCGATGATAAGACCGACGATCAGCGCGGTGATAACTCCGGTGACAGTCACTGGTCTTCCTCCTTTTACCAAGCTCAACCAGGGGGGTCGTGCTTTGCGGTTGAACTTGTATTGCCCGGAGGCTCAGTGCGCCAAACGCGATCTAGAACGACCAATGACCGGATTGCGCAATACCGCGTCCATCGTCGGGAACGCCATCTCCGGCGGGTCGTCCAGGGGCAGCCAGGTGTACTCGCTCGCCTCCGCCGGATCGAGCACGATCTCGCCGCCGGCGATGGTCGCCAGCCAGAAGCAGTCCAGCACCGGCAGGCGCTCGCCCTGGAAGTCGTAGGAGCCGATGTGCATCCCGGCGAACTCGCCCAGCTCGACGGCGACCCCGAGCTCCTCGCGGGCCTCGCGCACGGCGGCGTCGGCCGGGTGCTCGAAGCCGTCGCAGAACCCGCCGGGCAGGTCCCACCAGCCCGCCCGGGGGTCGCGGGCCCGCCGGACGGCCAGGAACGTCCCGTCGCGCACGATGATGACGGTGCCGGTCGGGCGGGGATTGAGGTAGGCCTCGAAGCCGCAGGCGCCGCACTTGGCCGGCAGGGACCCCGTGGGGGCCCCGCAGCGGGGACAGTGCCTCATTTCTTGGGCTTGTCCCCCGCCGGGGCGTCGGAGGTCGACAGCGCGGCGATGAAGGCCTCCTGCGGCACCTCCACGCGCCCGACCATCTTCATCCGCTTCTTGCCTTCCTTCTGCTTCTCCAGCAGCTTGCGCTTGCGGCTGATGTCACCGCCGTAGCACTTGGCCAGCACGTCCTTGCGGATGGCGCGGATCGTCTCGCGGGCGATGATCCGGCTGCCGATGGCGGCCTGGATCGGCACCTCGAACTGCTGGCGCGGGATCAGCTTCTGCAGCTTGCCGGCGATGGTGACGCCGTAGTTGTACGCCTTGTCCTTGTGCACGATCGAGCTGAAGGCGTCGACCGGCTCCCCGTGCAGCAGGATGTCGACCTTCACCAGCTCGGACGCCTGCTCGCCGGAGGGCTCGTAGTCCAGGCTCGCGTAGCCCTTGGTGCGGCTCTTGAGCTGGTCGAAGAAGTCGTAGATGATCTCGCCGAGCGGCAGCGTGTAGCGCAGCTCGACGCGGTCGGCGGACAGGTAGTCCATGCCCAGCAGCGTGCCGCGGCGGCCCTGGCACAGCTCCATGACCGCGCCGACGTAGTCGTTCGGGGTCAGCACCGTGGCCCGGACCGTCGGCTCGAAGATCTCGCCGGTCTTGCCGTCCGGGAACTCGCTGGGGTTGGTGACCGCGACCTGCGTGCCGTCGGTGGTGATCACGCGGTACACCACGTTGGGCGCGGTCGAGATCAGGTCGAGGTTGAACTCGCGCTCCAGCCGCTCCTGGATGATCTCCAGGTGCAGCAGGCCGAGGAAGCCGCACCGGAACCCGAAGCCCAGGGCCGCGCTCGACTCCGGCTCGTACACCAGGGCGGCGTCGTTGAGCTTGAGCTTGTCGAGCGCGTCGCGCAGGAGGGGGTAGTCCGAGCCGTCGATCGGGTACAGCCCGGAGTACACCATCGGCTTGGGGTCTTTGTAGCCCCCCAGCGGCTCGGTGGCGGGCTTGGCGTTGATGGTGACGGTGTCGCCGACCCGGGACTGCCGCACGTCCTTCACGCCGGTGATGAGGTAACCCACCTCGCCGGCGCCCAGGCCGTCGCCCTTGATCGGCTCGGGCGAGATGACCCCGATCTCCAGCAGCTCGTGCACGGCGCCGGTGGACATCATCTTGATCCGGTCGCGGGCGCCCAGCCGGCCGTCGACGACCCGGATGTAGGTGACGACGCCGCGGTAGACGTCGTAGACCGAGTCGAAGATCATCGCGCGGGTGGCGCCGTCCTGGCCGGGCGTCGGGGCGGGCATCTGCCGCACGATCTCGTCGAGCAGGTGCGGGACGCCCACGCCGGTCTTGCCCGAGACCCGCAGGCAGTCGTCCGGCTCGCAGCCGATGAGGTGGGCCAGCTCCTCCGCGTACTTCTCCGGCTGCGCGGCCGGCAGGTCGATCTTGTTCAGCACGGGGATGATCTGCATGTCGTTCTCGAGCGCGAGATACAGGTTGGCCAGCGTCTGCGCCTCGATGCCCTGGGCCGCGTCGACCAGCAGGACGGCGCCCTCGCAGGCGGCCAGGCTGCGCGAGACCTCGTAGGTGAAGTCCACGTGGCCCGGGGTGTCGATCATGTTGAGGACGAAGCCCTCGCCGGCCAGGCCGCCCTCGCGCACCGTCCAGGGCATGCGCACGGCCTGGCTCTTGATCGTGATGCCGCGCTCGCGCTCGATGTCCATGCGGTCGAGGTACTGCGCCCGCATCTGCCGGACGTCGACCACCTCGGTGAGCTGCAGCATCCGGTCGGCCAGGGTCGACTTGCCGTGGTCGATGTGGGCGATGATGCAGAAGTTGCGAATCCGGTCCGGCGCGGTGGCGCCGGGGCGGTTCGCGCCGGGGTCGATCGTCGGTGGCACAGGCGTCCGTTCCTCATCGGGCTGGGGATCTCCTACATCGTCCCACGCCCGCCGCGAAACCGGCTCACGGCCGTGCCACCCGGGGATCTCTTCCGGGTCGGTTTTCCGGATTCCCGGCCAGTCCCACGCATATTTCGGGCACTATGGGGTACAGCGCCCAGGCGGGACGAGTCCGAGAGGCCCGTGAGAGCCGGCCGAGAGGACATCGAGAGACCTGCATCGAATACTGGACCGCGGTCCCCCGTCCACGTCCGGGACGAGGGTCGGCGAGTCAGGTCGCGCGCCCGGCCTCGCCGGCCGGGCGTCACGTGGGATCGCATCAGGCACGCTCCGGAGCGGGTCCTGTCGCCTTCACCCGCGGCCGCAGGGCTGGACAACTGAACAGGCTCGGCCCGCGCCCGCACGGCGGACGCTAGAGCAGTGCGCCCTCGTCGTGGAGCCAGTCGACGAAGCCGAGGGCCACCACGGCCGCGCAGTCGACGAGCTCGGCGATGAGCGCGTCGTGCACGCCCGACAGCAGGGGCACCTGCATCTCGGCGTAGATGGGCAGCTGGCCGCGGTCGGTCGGGTCGGCCACATACGCCTTGTAGAAGCGGCGCGTGTGGTTCCACTCGTTGATCACCCGGTAGGCGCGGTCGGACCAGTCCGGCGGCACGGTCGCGTGCGGCCGGGCCCGGATGACCAGGATCTCGTCCGACGGCCCCTCCAGCGCGAAGAGCACCGCGTGGCGCTCCCACAGCGCGAGCAGGCTGCCGTCGCCGTCGGTCAGGTATCGGATGTCGAGCTTCTCGAGGGCCTCCGCGACCCGTAGCAGTGTCACCGGCGCGATGACGCCCGCGCCGTCCTCCTGCGGCTTCTCGCACGCTCCGTCGATCGTCGGGGTCGCGTCTTCCCGCGGCAGCTGAGCGACGATCGAGTCGGTCTTCGACCCGTTCGCCTGCTCGGCCCGCCATGGCCACCTTGGCATCGTCCCGGCTCCCTGCTCCCCCGTGCGCCTCCACCCGCATGTGCGGTCCGTCGCCGAGTGAATTCGCTCGGCGGTGGACCCGAAAGAGGACGGTACCCGTTCGGCCGAGTTTCAGCAGCCCCCAATTTCACCCTCGCACCACCCGTTCGGGTGAGGGTCTTACAGCCGTCTATCCGATGAGGGGCGACCCGCCCCCACGATGCCAGGCAGAGCCATATGCGCAGGCCAGGGCCGTCCATGGGCCCGAAATCCGGACATCGACGAAGTCTCCGGAGCCGTCGGCGACGAAGCCCATCCGGATGACCGCCTGGACCAGCCGCTGCGAGACCGGTATACGCCGGCCACCCTCGGTGGTCACCACGATCGGCTCGTGATCGAGCAGCGCGTCGCGCAGCATCCGGGAGCCGACCGGCCGGCCGCCGACCCCCTCGGCGGCGGCGGTGCGCAGGGTCGCCGCGGCGGCCGCCCCGACCCGCAGCACGTCGGCCGCGGGGATCCGCTCGACGACGGTGCCGGGCAGCGGCGGGAGCGACCAGCGCCAATCCGTGTCCCGCGATGTGGGAACGCGCTCATCGACCGGGCCGAGCAGCTCGCGGGCCGCGACGGTGCGGTCCCGGTCGACCCAGGCGGGCACCCCGCGGCAGACCAGCACCCCCCACGGCAGCCGCGACCAGAGGGCCACCGCGCCCTCCCCGGCGGGGCGCAGCCGCACGACCGCGCCGGGGTCCAGGCGGGCCACCCGCGCGGCGAACGCGCGGGCGTCGGTACGGCCGGAATCGGCCAGCCAGCCCAATTCCTAACCGGTTTCCGCGTAGGGCGAGAGGAACTCCCGCTCGATGTCGCGCACCCGGCGGGGCCGGCCGGCCTCCAGGTCGTAAGGGACGCACACCGTGCGCGCCCTTGACGCGAGCTCGTCCCCGTCGAAGAGCTCGTAGGCCACCGTCAATCGAGAGACCCGGATCTCCTCGATCCACAGCTCGATGCGGACGGGGTCGCCGTAGTCGACCGGCCGGAGGTAGTCGATCTCATGACGTGAGATGACGATGCCGTTCTCGAACGACTCCAGGCCGGCCGCCCGGGCGGCGGTGAACATCAGGGCAACGCGCGCCTCCTCGTAGAGCGTGAGGAAGCGCGCGTTGTTGACGTGCCCGTACGCGTCCAGGTCGGACCAGCGCAGGGCGCAGTGATAGATGAACCGGGCCACCTACTGAGCCGTCACCGTCAGTCGCGGGTGAGCTTGCGGTAGGTGACGCTGTGCGGCCGGGCCGCCTCGGCGCCGAGCCGGTCCACCTTGTTCTTCTCGTACGACTCGAAGTTGCCCTCGAACCAGAACCACTTGGCCGGGTTCTCGTCGTCGCCCTCCCACGCCAGGATGTGGGTGGCCACGCGGTCCAGGAACATCCGGTCGTGGGAGATGACCACGGCGCAGCCGGGGAACTCCAGCAGCGCGTTCTCCAGCGAGGAGAGCGTCTCGACGTCGAGGTCGTTGGTCGGCTCGTCCAGCAGGATCACGTTGCCGCCGATCTTCAGCGTCAGCGCGAGGTTGAGCCGGTTGCGCTCACCGCCGGAGAGCACCTTGGTCGGCTTCTGCTGGTCCGGGCCCTTGAAGCCGAACGCGGCCACGTAGGCCCGCGAGGGCATCTCGACCTTGCCGACCATCAGGTGGTCCAGGCCGTCGGAGACGACCTCCCACACCGTCTTGTCGCCGTCGAGGCCGGAGCGGTTCTGGTCGACGTAGGACAGCTTGACCGTCTCGCCGACCCGGACCGAGCCGGCGTCCGGCTTCTCCAGCCCGACGATGGTCTTGAACAGCGTGGTCTTGCCCACACCGTTGGGGCCGATGATGCCCACGATGCCGTTGCGGGGCATCGTGAACGACAGCCCGTCGATCAGCACGCCGCGCTCGTCGAAGCCCTTGACCAGGTCCTTGGCCTCGATCACGAGGTTGCCCAGGCGCGGGCCCGGCGGGATCTGGATCTCCTCGAAGTCCAGCTTGCGGGTCTTCTCGGCCTCGTTGGCCATCTCCTCGTAGCGCTCGAGGCGGGCCTTGGACTTGGTCTGCCGGGCCTTGGCGTTGGACCGGACCCACTCGAGCTCCTCGCTGAGGCGCTTCTGCAGCTTCTGGTCCTTGCGGCCGGCCACGGCGAGGCGCTGGGCCTTCTTCTCCAGGTAGGTGGAGTAGTTGCCCTGGTAGCCGTGGACCTGGCCGCGGTCGACCTCGGCGATCCACTCGGCCACGTGGTCCAGGAAGTACCGGTCGTGGGTGACGGCCAGCACGGCGCCGGCGTACTTCTGCAGGTGCTGCTCCAGCCAGTTGACGCTCTCCGCGTCGAGGTGGTTGGTCGGCTCGTCCAGCAGCAGCAGGTCGGGCGCCTCGAGCAGCAGCTTGCACAGCGCGACGCGGCGGCGCTCACCCCCGGAGAGCTGGGTCACGTCGGCGTCCGGCGGCGGGCAGCGCAGGGCGTCCATGGCCAGCTGCAGCTTGGAGTCGATGTCCCACGCGTCGGCGTGGTCGAGCTCCTCCTGCAGGCGGCCCATCTCCTCCATGAGCTCCTCGGTGTAGTCGGTCGCCATGAGCTCGGCGACCTCGTTGAACCGGGCGAGCTTGGTCTTGGTGTCGGCGACGGCCTCCTCGATGTTGCCCAGGACCGTCTTGCTCTCGTTGAGCGGCGGCTCCTGCAGCAGCATGCCGACGGTGTAGCCGGGCATGAGCCGGGCCTCGCCGTTGCTGGGCTTGTCCAGCCCCGCCATGATCTTGAGCAGGCTCGACTTGCCGGCGCCGTTCGGGCCGACCACACCGATCTTCGCGCCGGGCAGGAACGACAGCGTGACGTTGTCGAGCACGACCTTGTCGCCGTGCGCCTTGCGCGCCTTCTCGAGCACGTAGATGTACTGCGCCACGGTGCGCCCCTACCTCCGGTCAGCTGTATGTGTGCGAAATGTTTGCATGCGGATGGCCCCAATCTTTCCAGGCCCGCCGCGAACCGCCCAACCGGCCCCTCACGGAGCGGGGTAGGCCTGGATCGCGCCGTAGGTCCGGGTGCCGATCGACAGGCCCCGCGGGGTCACCACGTAGGTCACGTCCTGGTTGGTCACCGCGTAGGTCCGGTTGCCGCGGTCCTGCACGTCGGGCCGCAGCAGGCCGTTCTTGCCCTCCTCCGGGATCTCGCCGCCGTCGTACCAGTTCTCCTTGCGGTCGTGGCCCTGGTACCACAGCCCCGAGCCGTCGCTCTCGCGGCAGATCCAGGCCTCCTTGTTGCTGTCCGTCCGCACGTACTGCACCTGCTTCAACGGCGTCGCGGCGTCCGGGCGCAACTGCTTGGCCGCGGCGCTGATGAACGGCGGGCAGTCCACCACCTTGACGGGCGGCGCGGCGCCGGCCGACGTCACATCAGACGGTACCGCCGACGGAACGTCACCGGATGCTGACTTATCCTCATCGATGTCGCGTAAACCGAGCACGTATCCGAACAGCGCCCCGACGACGGTGAGGATCAGCAACGACAGCAGAACGACGGTGGGGGTGCGGCTCGATCCCTGTTCGGGTTGATCGGCCCCGATTCGCGACATGCACAGCAGGATCGCACCTGTGAGCCAGCACTCCGCATGCTGCCAGGTCGCTACGGGGATCAGTAGGCTGAAAGTACGAGGGTGGATCACCCAGGGGGAGGACTCGACACGTGGCTGGAGACAGTGCATTCGTAGTGGTCGCCAACAGGTTGCCCGTCGACAAGGTGGTCGGCCCGGACGGAGAGGTCAGCTACCGCAGAAGCCCGGGCGGACTCGTGACGGCGCTCGAGCCGGTGCTCCAGCAGCGCAACGGCACCTGGGTGGGATGGCCCGGCGGGGCGGGGGACGCCGACGCCAAGGAGGAGACCTTCGAGGCCGGCGGCATCCACCTGCACACCGTGCCGCTCAGCGCCGGCGAGATCGAGCGGTACTACGAGGGCTTCTCCAATTCCAGCCTGTGGCCGCTCTATCACGATGCGGTGGAGACACCGATCTTCAAGCGTCGATGGTGGGAGTCGTACCGGCTGGTCAACGAGCGATTCGCCAAGGCCGTCGCCGACGATGCCGCACCGGGCGCGACGGTGTGGATCCAGGACTATCAGTTGCAGCTCGTACCCGCACTGTTGCGCGAGTCCCGGCCCGATCTCAAGATCGGGTTTTTTCTGCACATCCCATTCCCGCCCGTCGAACTGTTCATGCAACTACCGCGCCGCGCGGACATTCTCAAGGGTTTGCTCGGTGCCGATCTGGTCGGTTTCCAACGGCCACTCGGCGCACAGAACTTCGTCCAACTGGCCCGACATCTGCTGGGCACCCGGGTGCGCCGCGGAATCGTTGAGTGGGAGGGGCGCACCGTGCGCGCCGAGGCCTTCCCGATCTCCATCGACGTCGAGGAGATGCGCCGGCTCGCCGCGTCCCCGGAAGTGCAGGCCAGAGCGGCCGCCATCCGCACGGAGCTGGGTGAGCCGCGGACGATCATTCTGGGGGTGGACCGGCTCGACTACACCAAAGGCATCGAAAGAAGGCTCAAGGCATTCAGGGAACTGCTGTCGGATGGACGACTCACGGCGCCCGAGACGGTGATGGTACAAGTGGCTACGCCGAGCCGGGAGCGGGTGGAGCACTACCAGACGCTCCGGGTGAACGTCGAGCGTGAGGTCGGGCGGATCAATGGGGAGTACGGACGAGTTGGCCAACCCGCCGTGCACTATCTCCATCAGTCGTACAGTCGGGCTGAGCTGGCCGCGTTGTATGTTGCGGCCGACGTGATGATGGTGACTCCGCTGAGGGATGGCATGAACCTGGTGGCCAAGGAGTACGTCGGCGCCCACGCCGACGGCCGGGGCGCCATCGTGCTGTCGGAATTCGCGGGCGCGGCCGCCGAGCTGCGTCAGGCGTTCCTGTGCAATCCGCACGACCTCGACGGGGTGAAAGACGCACTCATGCGTGCGATCCATGTCGACCCGGTCGAGGGCCGCAAGCGGATGCATGCTATGCATTCCCACCTGCGCGCCCACGATGTCCGAACTTGGGCGGACTCGTTCCTGGACGCGCTCGGCGCCGCATCATGACCCGCCCGTCGGCTCGGCGCCCGTACGACCGCACCACCCGACACCCAGTCGAACACCCTGCATGCACAACCGACTTCCACGAACAGGCCGGACATGAACCAGATCTCGGCGACAGGCAACGGCCTCTCGCTCGACCCGGACCTCCGCGCGGCGGTGCTTCGCGTCGCCCGCGTGCCCAACCTCTTGGTGGCATGTGACTACGACGGCACCCTCGCGCCGATCGTCGCGGACCCCACCAAGGCGACTCCGACCGCTGAGTCCGTAGCCGCCGTGCGCGCCCTCTCGTCGCTGCCGCAGACGACGGTGGGCGTGATCAGCGGCCGGGCCCTGCGCGATCTCGCGGCCCTGTCCCGCCTCCCCGCCGAGGTGCGCCTCGTCGGCAGCCACGGCTCCGAGTTCGACGTCGGCTACGTCGACGAGCTCCCCCCGGAGCGCCAGCAGCGCCGCAACGAGCTGCAGGCCGCGCTCAACGCCATCTGCAAGGACCAGCCGGGCGTCCGGCTGGAGGGCAAGCCGGCGAGCATCGCCGTGCACACCCGGGCCGCGCCGCGGGACGTGGCCCAGCGGGTCTTCGACGCCGTGCGCAGCGGGGCCGCGCTCTGGCCCGACATCGAGGTGACCACCGGCAAGGAGGTCATCGAGCTGTCCGTCGTGCCGACCGACAAGGGCCTCGCCGTCGACGCGCTGCGCATGCAGGTCGGCGCCAGCGCGGTGGTGTACCTCGGCGACGACGCCACCGACGAGAAGGCCTTCGCGCACCTGCACGGGCCGGACCTCGGCATCAAGGTCGGCGACGCGCAGGAGGAGACCCAGGCCCGCTTCCACATCGACGACGCCGCGGCGGCGGTGGGGGTGCTCGAGCTGCTGCTGTACACCCGGCGGCGTTGGCTCTTCGGCGAGCAGGCCGTGCCCATCGAGCGGCACTCGATGCTCTCGAACACCCACACGGTCGCCCTGCTCACCCCGGCGGCCCGGGTCACCTGGCTGTGCCACCCGAAGCCGGACTCCGGCGCGGTCTTCGCCGACCTGCTCGGCGACACGGCGGCCGGGCACTTCACGGTGCAGCCGGAGCGCGGCGGCACCCCGCTCGGGCAGCGCTACCGCCCGGGCACGATGACGGTGGAGACCCGCTGGTCGGGGCTGACCGTCACCGACTGGCTGGACCACCACCGCACCGGCAACTCGCTGATCCGGGTGCTGTCGGGCAGCTCCCGGGCCCGCATCGACTTCGTCCCGCGCCCCGACTTCGGCCAGGTGCACATCCGCCTGCAGCCGCTCGGCGGCGACGGCCTGCTGGTGCTGGGCAGCAACGAGCCGATCGCGCTGTACTCCCCCGGCATCGAATGGGAGATCACCTCCGACGGCCACAGCGACACCGCGCGCGCGACCGTCGACCTGAACGCCGCCGGCGGCACGGCCATGCTGGAGCTGCGCCTGGGCACCGACTCGATCGAGGCCCCGCGGGTGGCCCTGGAGGAGCGCCAGATCGCCGCCGAGGCCGCCTGGCGGGACTGGGCCGAGTCGCTCAAGCTGCCCTCGGTGGCCAAGGACCTCGTCCGCCGCAGCGCGCTCACCCTGCGCGGCCTGTGGCACAAGCCGACCGGCGCCATCCTCGCCGCGGCCACGTCCTCGCTGCCGGAGGAGATCGGCGGCTCCCGCAACTGGGACTACCGGTACTGCTGGCTGCGCGACGCCTCGCTCACGGCCAAGGCCCTCGTGGACCTCGGCTCGACCGAGGAGGCCGAGAGCCTGGTGCGCTGGACGCTGCGGGTCTCCGACAACACCGACGGGCATCCGGAGCGGCTCCACCCGCTGTACACCCTCGACGGCAACGAGCTCGGCCCGGAGGCCGTGATCGAGGCGCTGCCCGGGTACGCCGGATCCCGCCCGGTGCGCATCGGCAACGCCGCCAACGGCCAGGTCCAGCTCGACGTGTTCGGCCCGGTCGCCGACCTGATCTGCGCCCTGGCCGACGTGCGCCCGCCCGAGGAGGGCGACTTCGCGCTCATGACCGCGATGGTCGAGGCCGTCGAGCGCCGCTGGCACGAGCCGGACCACGGCATCTGGGAGGCCCGCCGGCGGCCGCGGCACTACGTGTACTCCAAGGTCATGTGCTGGATGACCGTCGACCGCGGCATCCAGCTCCTGGAGCGCCAGGGCCGCCCGGTCCCCGACGCCTGGAGCACGCTGCGCAAGACGATCGCGGACAACGTGCTCGACAAGGGCTGGAACGAGAAGATCGGCGCCTACACGGTCGCCTACGGCTACGAGGAGATGGACGCCTCGGTGCTGTGGATCGGCCTGTCGGGGCTGCTGCAGGACGACGACCCGCGCTTCCTGGCGACGGTCCTGGCCGTGGAGGCCGACCTGCGCGAGGGCCCGACGGTGTACCGCTACCGCTGGGACGACGGCCTGCCGGGCGCCGAGGGCGGCTTCCACCTGTGCACCACGTGGATGATCGAGGCGTACCTGCGCACCGGGCGGCGGGCCGACGCCGAGGAGCTGTTCGCGCAGTTCATCGAGTGCGCCGGGCCGACGGGGCTGATTCCGGAGGAGTACGACCCGATGACCGAGCGGGCGCTGGGCAACCACCCGCAGGCGTACTCGCACCTCGGGCTGATCCGGTGTGCCCTGGAGCTCGACCGCTCCTGAAGTTTTTTTCGAGCGCCCCTTCGCCGTTCTCCGGCGGAGGGGCGCTCGCTTCAGTTCACCAGTGCGTCCACGACCGGGCCGATGACGATCACCGCCGGCGGCCGCAGGGCCGCCTCCTTCGCCGCGTCCGCGACCGTGCCCAGCGTCGCCCGCAGCGTCCGCTGATCCCGCGTCGTCCCCTCCTGCACGACCGCGACCGGCGTGTCCGGCGCCCGCCCGTGCGACTGCAGCACCGCCGCGATCGAGGCCAGGTTCTTCAGCCCCATCAGCACGCACACGGTCCCGCGCAGCCGGGCGAGCGCCGCCCAGTCCACGAGCGACTCCGCGTGGCCGGGCGCCAGGTGGCCGGACACGACCGTGAACTCGTGCGCGACGCCGCGGTGGGTGACCGGGATCCCGGCCGCCGACGGCACCGCGATCGCGCTGGTCACGCCCGGCACCACCACGACCGGCACGCCCGCCGCGGCGCAGGCCAGCAGCTCCTCGCCCCCGCGCCCGAAGACGTACGGGTCGCCGCCCTTGAGCCGGACCACGAACTTGCCGGCCAGGGCGCGGTCGACCAGGACGCGGTTGATCTCCTCCTGCGCGGCCGACGGGCCGTACGGGATCTTCGAGGCGTCGACCAGCTCGACCTCGGGCCGCAGCTCGTCCAGCAGCAGCCCGGCGGCCAGCCGGTCGATCACGACCACGTCGGCCGCGGCGAGCAGCCGGCGCCCCTTGACGGTCAGCAGCTCCGGATCGCCCGGCCCCGAGCCGACCAGCGCGACCGTGCCCGCGCGGCCCTCGTCGGCGGCGTCCAGTACACCCGCGGTGAGCTGCTCGCCGATCGCGTCGCGCACCGCGACCGCGCGCACCGGGTCGCCGCCGGCCAGGACCGCGACCGTGACCGGGCCCTGGCGGGTCACCGCGGGCGTCCACGCGGTCGCGGCGTGCCGGTCGTCGGCGCGGACGGTGAAGATCCGCTTCGCCGCGGTCACCTCGCTGATCGCCTGGGCCGCCGCCGGGTCGCTGACGGCCACGTGCACCAGCCACGCGTCGTCGGCGTCGGCGGGCTCGAAGCGCCGCTCGCGCCAGGTGAGGCGGCCGGCGTCGACGTGCGCGCGCAGGGCGGGGGTGATGTGGGGCGAGACGAGCACGACGTCCGCGCCCGCGTCGAGCAGCGCGGGCACGCGCCTGGTGGCGACCGTACCGCCGCCGACCACCAGGACGCGCAACCCTTCCAGCCGCAAACCGAGGGGGTAGGGGTTCACTTGTGGGCAACTCCAGCGGAATCGAAGGTGGCAACCTCGTGCAGGACGCGGACAGCACTGGCCACGATCGGCAGCGCCAGCACGGCGCCGGTGCCCTCGCCCAGGCGCAGGCCCAGGTCGACGAGCGGTTCGAGCTCAAGATAGCTCAGGGCGACGGTGGCCCCGGGCTCGGCCGAGCGGTGCCCGGCGACCATCGCGGCCGTCGCGAGCGGCGCCAGGGCCTGGGCGGCGAGCGCGGCCGAGGCGGCGATCACGCCGTCGAGCACGACCGGCACGCGCAGCTCGGCCGCCTTGAGGATGTACCCCGCGAGCGCCGCATGCTCCAGCCCGCCCACGGCGGCCAGGACGTCGATCGGGTCGTCCGCGCGCAGCCCGACCACGGCCGACGTGACCACGGCGACCTTGCGGGCGTGCGTCTCGCTGTCGATGCCGGTGCCCAGCCCGGTCACCGCGGCCGGGTCGGCGTGCGTGAACGCGGCGATGAGCGCGGCCGACGGGGTCGTGTTGGCGATGCCCATGTCGCCGGTCAGCAGCGCCCGCGCGCCGCCCGCCACGAGGTCCGCCGCCACCTGCATGCCGACCTCGACCGCCTGGATCGCCTCCTCGCGGGTCATCGCCGGCTCGGCGCTCAGGTCCCGGGTCCCGGCCCGGACCTTGCGGTCGAGCAGGCCCTCGGCCGGGTCGAGGGTGGCCTTCACGCCGACGTCCACCACGGTCACGTCGACCCCGGCCTGGCGCGCGAACGCGTTCACCACGGCGCCGCCGGCCACGAAGTTGGCCACCATCTGCGCGGTGACCTCCTGCGGCCACGGCGTCACACCCTGCTCGTGTACCCCATGATCCCCCGCGAAGATCGCCAGCGCGGCGGGCTGCGGCAGCGGCGGCGGGCACGTGCCGGCCAGGCCCGCCAGCCGTACCGCCAGCGTCTCCAGTGACCCCAGCGACCCCATCGGCTTCGTCAGGCGCCCCTGCAGGGCCCGCGCGGCCGCGATGGCCTCGTCGTCGAGCGGCCGGATCGCGGCGATCGTCTCGTGCAGCATGTTGCTCACCTTCCCAGTACTTCGGACAACACCGCGACGAAGGCGTCACTGGTGGCAGTGTCCCGCACGGCAATACGTAACCAGTCCGGGCCCAGTCCCGGGAAGGTTTCGCCCCGGCGCACCGCGAACCCGCGCTCGCGCAGCGCGGCCCGCACCCTCTCGCCATCGTCCACCCTGATCAGGACGAACGAGCTCGCGGGGCGGCCGGCCACCCGCACGCCCGCGCGCTCCAGGGCGGCGACGAGGTGGGCGCGGTCGGCCACGAGCCGGACGGCGATCTCGCGCTCGGTGTGCACCGCGCGCTCGGACGCGCACGCGATCGCCGCGGCCAGGGCGGGCGTCGAGACGCTCCACAGTGGAGCATGCTCGCGCAGCCGGTCGAGCAGCGGCGCGGGGCCGAGCACGTAGCCGATCCGCAGGCCGGCCAGGCCCCAGGTCTTGGTGAGGCTGCGGATCACCAGCAGGCCGGGCAGGTCGCGCGCGCCGGCCAGCGACTCGGGCTCGCCGGGAACCGTGTCGGCGAACGCCTCGTCGACCACGGTGACGCGCCCGGGCCTGGTGAAGCGGGCGAGGTCGGTTGCTTCGTGCAGTACCGACGTGGGGTTTGTGGGGTTGCCGACGACGACGAGATCGGCCGTCTCCGGGATCGGCGCGCCGGGGAGCCGGAACCCGTCGGACTCGCGCAGCACGACCCGCTCGACCGCGTGGCCCGCGGTCACCAGGGCGGCTTCGGGTTCCGTGAACTGCGGGTGTACCACCACCGCCCGCTCCGGCCGCAGCGCCTGCGCGACGAGCACGAAGGCCTGCGCGGCGCCCGAGGTCAGCAGCACCTCCTCGGGCGGGCGGCCGTGCCGGGCCGCGATCGCCGCGGTGGCCTCGGCCGGGTCCGGGTAGGCGCCGAGGTGGGCCAGCGAGGCCGTGATGGGCCCCATGAGCCACTCCGGGGGCGCCTCCTGCCGCACGTTCACGGCGAGGTCGACGAGGCCCGGCGCGACTTCAAGATCGCCGTGGAACCGCAGCATCAGGCGATCGTCGCGTACGGCACGCCGATTTGTCCTAGCTTAAGAATGTGATCGCGCGCACGCTGCGAGTGGCCGGCGGCTTCCTCGCGCTCCTGCGGACCGGCCTCATCGTCGGGCTGGCGGTGGCCGCGCTGATCTACCCGCTGGCCGCCGTGAGCGGCATGGGGGCCAAGAAGGGCGCGGACGCGCTGGTCATGCCGCCGGACGCGCTGCGGCAGTCCATGCCGGCCCAGACGACCCATGTGTACGCCGCCGACGGCTCGATGCTCGCGCAGTTCTACGAGGAGTACCGGACGTACACGCCGATCGCGTCGATGTCGCCGAACATCCAGCACGCGATCGTCGCCGCCGAGGACGCGCGCTTCTGGGAGCACCACGGCGTGGACTTCAAGGGCGTCGCGCGCGCGTTCGTGGCCAACCAGAAGGCGGGCGGCGTGTCCCAGGGCGCTTCGACCATCACGATGCAGTACGTGCGCAACGTCCTGCGCGACACCGCGCGCACGCCGGCCGAGGTGAACGAGGCGACCGAGCAGACCGGCGCGCGCAAACTGCGCGAGATGAAGCTGGCCCTCGAGCTCGAAAAGCACATGAGCAAGCAGGAGATCCTGGAGCGGTACCTGAACGTCGCGTACTTCGGCCACCGCGCGTACGGGGTGCAGGCCGCGGCGGAGGTGTACTTCTCGAAGAAGGCGGCCGATCTGACGGTACCGGAGGCAGCTCTTCTGGCCGGTCTCGTGCAGGCGCCGTCGTCGTACGACCCCTCCGGCTCCGACGCGAAGGCGGCCACGACGCGGCGCGACTACGTGATCGACCGGATGGTGGACCTCAAGTACCTCAGCCGCACCGACGCCGCGGCCGCGCACGCCGTGCCGATCGCACTCAAGCTGACCGAGCCGCCGAACGACTGCCTGGCCACCCGCCCCGGGTACGGCTTCTTCTGCGCGATGTTCCGCTCCTGGTGGGCCAACCAGCCGGTGTTCGGCGCGAACTCGACCGAGCGCCTGGACAGGCTGCGCCGCGGCGGGTTCACCATCGTGACGTCGATCGACCCGCGCGTGCAGGACATCGCGCAGGCCCAGATCGACAAGCGGGAGAAGAGCCGCAGCCCCTACGCGCTCGGGCAGGTCGCGATCGAGCCGGGGACGGGACTCGTGCGGGCGATGGCCGTGAACCGGGTGTACTCCCTGGACCGCGCGAGCAACGGCCCGCACTCCGACCCGCGGCAGCGCAAGCGGTTGCGCGGCAACTACCCGAACACGGTCAACCCGCTCCTCGGCGGCGGGGACGGCATGGCGGGGTACCAGGCCGGCTCCACCTTCAAGATGTTCACGATGCTCGCGGCGCTCGAACAGGGGCTGCCCCTGTCGACGTCGATCTATGCTCCGAAGACGGTGCAGACGAAGTACCGGACGGGTCGCAACAGCCCGGCCCACTGCGGCAACGACTTCTGGTGCCCGTCCAACGCCTCGGACTCGATGACCGGGCGGCAGACCATGTGGTCGGGCTTCGGCAAGTCCGTGAACACCTACTGGGTGCAGCTCGAACAGCGCGTGGGCGCCGACTCCGCCGTGCGGATGGCCGAGCGGCTGGGGCTGCACTGGCGCACGAGCATCGACCAGCAGCTCGCCGCGCCCGCGCGGGCCAAGGGCTGGGGCGCGTTCACCCTGGGCGTGGCCGACACGACGCCGATGGAGATGGCGGGCGCCTTCGCCACGGTCGCCGCGGACGGCGTGCACTGCGAGCCGACCCCGGTCGTGTCCATCACGGACGTGAGCGGCAAGCCGGTCGTGGACGACAAGGGCGTCGAGGTGGCCAAGCCGCGGTGCGCGCAGGTGCTCTCCCCCGATGTCGCGCGGGGCGCGGTGGACGCCGCCCGGTGCGTGACGGGCTACAAGGCCGCGACCGGGGACTGCGGCGGATGGTCGACGGCGCCCCGGGTGTTCTCCACGGTACGGCGGCCCGTCGCCGGCAAGTCCGGCACGACCGACGACGACCGGACGGCTTGGTTCGTCGGCATGACGCCGGGGCTCACGATCGCGGGGTTCATCGCCGATCCGGACAATCCGCTGCACCGGGTGGGGTCGGGGAACGCGAGCAAGCCGCGGGAGACGGTGGCGGACACGTTGCACGACTCGCTGGCCGCGATGCCTTGGCGCGGGTTCACGCCGCCTTCGCCGCAGATCGTGGGGAAGAAGCCTGCGGCCAAGGCGAAGCCGCGTTCTTCGCGCGGCCTTTGAGCGCTTGCGCGTTTGGTGGCTGCGCGTTTGCCGGCTGCGCGTTTGCGCGTTTGGTGGCTGCGCGTTTGCGCGTTCGTCTGGCGGGTCTTCAGCGAATGTCCGACGGGAGGAGCGACCAGCTTTCGAGGTCGACCCGGCCGCTGGCGAGGGAGCCGGCGTTGCGCATCAGTCCCTCGTACGTGAACCCGGCCTTCTCCGCGACCCGCCGCGACGCCACGTTCCCGGGCGCGACCCGCAGCTCGATACGCTGGAACCGGTGCTCGAGCAGCAGCGACAGCGCGAGCACGTCGACGGCCTCGGGCGCGACCCCGAACCCGCGGGCGTCGGCGGCCACCGCGTACGCGATCTCGGTCGACCGCGTCAGCCAGTCCGTGTTCTTGGTCCACAGACAGCCCACGAGCCGCTCGTCCTCGCGCCGCACGATGCCGTAGTGGTCCCCGGCGCCGCTGTCCCGCCGCTCGACGGCCAGCTCGGTGCACCACGCGTAGCCGTCGAAGGCCTCCAGCTCGTCGGCCGCGACCGGAAGCCACCGCCGGACGAGCCGGTCGGCGAAGATCTCCCCGACCCGCTTGTCGTCATCGGCACAGAGCGGCCGCACGGTGAGCCGCGGCGTTTCGACGAGCAGCGAGGGAAAGCGCCGCAGCGCCACCGACCAGGTCGACACTCAGGCCGCCTCGTCCCCGTCACCGTTCTTACCTTTGGCGGCTTCGTCTTCGGACGCGCTTCCCGAAACTGGCGATGTGGGCACGGAACCGGACACTACCGAACCGGGAGGCGCCGAGACGGGCCCCGACACGGACACAACGGGAATCGACGCAGTTCCGACAGAACGCCCCGTGGCCGGCGGCCCCGAAACCGGCGGCGCGGACACGGGCGCCTCGGCCACGTCCCCGTGAAGCTCGGCCTCACCGGCCGGCATGGCGGTGACCCCACCGGGCGCAGCGGACACGGGCGCGGAGGCCTGCGGCGCGGACTCGGCGAACACGGGCATGGGCGCCGACGAAACCGGCACGGCGGCCGAGGTCGAGGGCCCCGGCCCGGCGACACCCCCCGGCCCGTACGCGGTGATCGGCCCCGTCACCGACCCCGAAACCGGCGAACTGGAGGGCGATGAGACGGGCTGAGCGGCGGAACTCTGGACGGGCACAACCAAAGACGATGGCAGCCCGCTCGCCACCGCGGGCCCGTTCCCCGCGGAAGGCACCCCAACGCTCGCCTCGCCGTCCCCACCCCCACCACCAGCCACACCCAACACCGTCGTGGCCTCATCGCCGGCGTTGCTGGTGTCCGAAATGTCGCTTGACGCACTCCCCGAACCCCGGGTGGTGGCGGAAACCGAACCGCCCTCGGAAACCGATGAGGGGATGAAGCCCGAGCCGGCGGGCCGCTCGGAAGCACTGGAGGTGGAGGACCCGGAAACCGAACCGACATGGCCGAATTCCGCAGGCTCTTCGTTCGTCACACCCGCGGCCGCGGGCGAACCTGGGCCCGACCCGGCGGGACCGGAAACGGAAGCACTCGACCCGGCGGGGCCGGAAACCGAAGCACTCGGCCCGGCGGGGCCGGAGATCGGAGCACTGGAACCGGCAGAATCAGACACCGGAACGCTCGATCCAGCGGAACCAGAAACCGGAACGGTCGAGGCAGGCACACCGGAGACCGAGCCACTCGGCGGCGGGGTCAGCGGCGTCGGGCCCGAAACGAAGCCACCGGGAGCGGAAACCGGGACAGCCGAAACCGGAACCGCGGAAACGGAGCCGGCCGGAGCGGAAACGGCCGCCACGGAAGCGGCGGGGCTGGAAACCGACGCGGCCGGGACCGAGGCGGAGCCGGCAGCGGCAGACGACGAGGCCGCCGGGACAGACGCGGAGCCCGTCGGAGCAGGGTCGGACGAGGTCCACGGGGTCGGCATCGCCGGTCCCAGCGCGGGCCCGAACGGTGACGACGCCCCTGGCGAGGTCGGCGCGCTGGCGGGCACCGCGGCCCGGTAGGTCGTCCCGGTCACCGGATACGACCCGGTCGCCGAGGCAGTCGCCGGAACGGTCGGCATGGCCTGCGCGCCCGACGCGGCGGTCCAGCCCGGCGCCGCGGCATCGCCCGCCGCAGCCGACGCGGGGGTCCAGCCGGGAGCTGCCGCATCGCCCGCCGCGGCGGACGGGGCGATCCAGCTCGGGATCGGGGCACCTGCGGCAGGGGCGGTCCAGCCTGGAATCGGGTCACTGCCCGCGGCCGCGGTCTCGGCGCTCCACCCGGCGGCCGCCGCAGTGGTCGGGGTGGCCACTGCGAGGACGTTGGGCTGGGCAAACGGATCTCTCGGGCCACTCGACCCGGCGTGCGAGCCTGGGCCGCCCGACGCGGCAACCGAGCCCGCGCCACCCGAACCGGCGACCGTGCCCGCGACACCCGAACCGGCGACCGTGCCCGCGACACCCGAACCGGCGACCGTGCCCGCGACACCCGAACCGGCGACCGTGCCCGCGACACCCGAACCGGCGACCGAACCCGCGACGCCAGAAGCGGCGACCGTGCCCGGGGCAGCCGGACCGGCGGCCGAGCTCGCGTCAGCCGAAGGAGTGATCGGGCCCGGAGTGGCCGCGGCGGCGATCGAGCCCGGGCCGGCCGGGCTGGCCAGGATCGAGCCGGGGATCGCGGCCGGCAGGCGGGGCGGCGGGGCATCCGGGGTCGTGTAGTCGGCCGCGTAGCTCGGGGTGCCGCCGGCGATGTCGTCCATCGCCGGGGTGACCGGGGCCGCCGCCGGGATCGCCGTGACCGGGGTCGCCGCCGACAGCATCGGGGCGGTCGGGAAGGTCATGACGGGGACCGAGGGCCGGCCGTACGGGCTCGTCGACGGGGTGCTCCACAACCCGGGCTGCGGGGCGGCCGTCGCACCCGCCGCGGTGACGAAGCGGGACGCGATCGCGGGGGTGCCGGCCCAGTGCAGGCCGAGGTACGACGCGTGGACGCCGCGCTGGACGAAGCCCTCGGCCGGGCCGCCCGCCCAGGTCCAGGCGGCCTGGAGGCCGGCCCTGGGGGTGATGCTCGTGCGGTGCATCTTGTGGCCGATGACCTGGGCGCCGACCGGCAGGATGACCGAGGACGAGCGGGCCGTGGCCTCGCGGTAGCCCAGGACCACCAGGTCTGTCTCGCGGGCCGAGGCGTCCACGACGCCGCACATCGGGCGGCCGTTGTAGTCGCGGCAGAGCCAGACCAGGCCGGTGCCCTCGGCCGCGATCGGCTTGCCCGCCGCGGCGTGGGCGGCCACGGCGGTGCGCAGGCGGCCGTTGAAGGTGAGTTCCTCGGCGTACGACTCGGGGAGGGCGGCGCCGATGACCAGGCCGTCGACGCCGGCCGGGAGGACCTCGTCGCGCAGCGGGTCGAAGGGGACGACCTCGGCGCCGGCCGCGGTGAGCAGTTCGGCGGTCTCCGGGTACGCGAACGCCACGCCGATCACCGGGCGGCGGCCGATGCGGGTGGCGGCGAGCGACGACTGCGACTCGGCGGCCGCGGCGATCTCGGCCTCGGCGCTCCACGGGTCGGAGGTCAGGCGCGGGGCGGAGCGGGCCAGGGCCATGGTGCGGTCGATGTCGACGGCGCCGGCGATGACCTCGCCGAGGCGGCGTACGGCGCGCACGGCGTCCAGGTTGTGGTGCACCACCGGGGCGACGCCGTGGTGGCGGGAGGGCAGCGGGGCCCCGGTCTCGCCGGCGTCGGTGAGCGCGTGGCGGCGCAGGGCGCCCAGCACCGGCACCCCGATGTCGTCCAGCGCCTCGCGCAGCAGCTGCTCGTGGCGGGTGGAGGCGACCCGGTTGAGGATGACGCCGCCGAGCCAGAGCAGTTCGTCGTACGCGCGGAAGCCGTGCACCAGCGCCGCGACCGACTGCCCCATGGCGCCGACGTCGACGACCAGGATCACCGGGGCGCGCAGCAGGCCGGAGATCTGCGCGGTGGACTCGCTGTCGGTACGCCCGGCCAGCCCGTCGAACAGCCCCATCGTCCCCTCGACGACGGCGATGTCCAGCGACGCGGCCCCGTGCGCGAACAGCGGCCCCATCCGCTTCGCGCCGACCATGCGCGGGTCGAGGTTGCGGCCGGGCCGGCCGGCGGCGAGCCCCAGGTAGGAGGCGTCGACGTGGTCCGGTCCGATCTTGAACCCGGCGGCGCGGTAGCCACGCGCGGACAGCGCCGCGAGCAGCCCGACCGACACGGCCGTCTTGCCGTGACCGGACGACGGGGCGCTGATCACCAGCCGCGGGATCGTGCTCATGTGCTCCTCCGGCCCTCAGGCATACGTGTGACCCGGACGATACCGAACGGGCGCCACCATGACCGTCCGCAAAGTGGACGGGCTACCGTGCATGGTTGTGTACCGGTTTCTCGCGTCGCCCCGGTGGCTCGGCTACGCCGCGCTGACCTTGGCCGCGGCGGCGGTCATGGTGCTGCTCGGCCTGTGGCAGCTCGACCGCTACCACCAGCGTGCGGAGATCAACGCCCGGATCGACGCGGGCACCTCCGCCACCCCGGTGGCGCTGACGGACGTCGTCGGCGCGCCGCACGGGGGCGCCGGGACGGTCGGACCGGAGCCCGCGGAGCACTCCGAGTGGACCCGGGTCACCGTGACCGGCCGCTTCGACCCGCAGCACGAGATCCTCGTCCGCGGCCGCACGGTCGAGGGCGCCGTCGGTTTCGAGGTGCTCACGCCGCTCGTGCTGCAGGACGGCACCGCGGTCCTGATCGACCGCGGCTGGGTCCGGCCCGCCTCCGCCGGCGCCTCGACCACGCCCGACGTGCCCGCCGCGCCCTCCGGCACCGTCACCGTCGCCGGCCGGCTGCGTCCCCCGGAGAGCCGGGGCGGCCGCCCGCAGGAGGTCTCCAGCCACGCGGAGATCCGCCGCATCACGCCGAGCGCGATCGCGCCCACCATGCCGTACGCCCTGTTCGACGCCTACGTCAGCGCCGACGAACCCGCCCCGGGCTTCGTCGCGGTGCCGGCCGAGAAGCAGAACGCCCTGCAGAACGCGGGCTACGTCCTGCAGTGGGGACTGTTCGCCGCCATGACCCTCTACGGCTTCGTCTACCTGGCCCGCCGCGAGGGCCGCGGCCCGCGCCCGGACGACCTGCTGGACGACGATGACGAAGAAGAGGACGAGGACGAGGACAGGGACCAGCTGCACGAGGCCCCGCGCTGAAGCCCTACGACCCGTGCGGCGCGCCCTTGTGGATGGCGCGGACGGCGTCGATCGTGTCGGCCTCGGCGGGGGTCTTGTCCTCCCGGTACCGCAGCACCCGCGCGAACCGCAGCGCCACCCCGCCCGGGTAGCGGGGCGAGGTCTGCACCCCGTCGAAGGCGATCTCGACCACCAGCTCCGGCCGCACCGTGACGACCCAGTCGGACTCCGAGACGGCCAGGGACTGCAGCTTCTCCGTCTGCCAGCGCAGCATCTCGTCGGTCATGCCCTTGAAGGTCTTGCCGAGCATCACGAACCCGCCGGTCTCCGGGTCGCGGGCGCCCAGGTGGAGGTTGGACAGCCAGCCCCGCCGGCGGCCGTGGCCCCGTTCGACGGCCAGGACCACCAGGTCGAGCGTGTGGCGCGGCTTCACCTTGACCCAGGCCCCGCCGCGGCGGCCCACGTCGTACGGCGCCGAGACCGACTTGAGGACCAGTCCCTCGTGGCCGGCCGCGACCGCCGACGCGAAGGCCTCCTCGGCCTGCTCGGGCGAGTCGACCATGGTGCGGCCGACCCGCAGCGGCTCGGGTACGACCCGCTCCAGCGCCGCCCACCGCTCCCCCGCCGGCCGGTCGAGCAGGTCCTCGCCGTCGAGGTGCAGGACGTCGAAGAAGAACGGGTGCAGGATCGACACCCCGTCGCGCCGGGCCGCGCGGCTGGAGGTCTCCTGGAACGGCAGGGCGCGGCCGGTGCCGGGATCCACGCCGACCGCCTCGCCGTCGAGGACGATCGCGGCCGCGTCCAGCGCCGCGACGGCGGCCACGACGCCGGGGAGGCGGGCGGTGATGTCGTCGAGGCTCCGGCTGTACACAGAAATGGTCTCGGCGCTTTTGTGGACCTGGATCCGGATGCCGTCGATCTTGATGTCGGCGGCCGCGGGGAGGCCGGTGCCGGTCAGGGCCTCGGTGGCGTTGGGCGCGCTGGAGGCGAGCATCGGGGCGAGCGGGCGGCCGACGGTGAGCCGGTATGCGTCCAGGGCCGCGGGTCCGTGCAGGAGCGCGTCGGCGGCGACGGCCTTGAGATCGCCCGCGAGCAGCAGGGCGCGGCGCACGGCGGTGGAGGGGATGTCGGCGGCGCGGGCGACGGCGTCGGCGAGGAGGCCGGCCTGGGCGCCCTGGCGCAGTTCGCCGCTGAGCAGCCCGACGAGGTGGCCGCGCTCCACGTCGGTCGCGGCGCCGAACAGGGCGTCGACCTCGGCCCGGCGGGCGGCCTGCGAGCCCTTGCCGGCGAGGGCGGCCATGCGTTCGAAGGCCAGGTCGACGTCGCCGACGCTCAGCGACGGCTCGGCCGCCGGCGGGGGCAGGTCGCGCAGGCTCGCATAGCCCACCCCGGTCTGGCGTTGGCGCAGCTCACCGGCGAGATAGCCGGCCCCCGCGGCCACCGTCCGCCCGTCCCCGGAGGCGGCCAGGTCGCGCAGCGCGGCGGCCAGCAGGTCGATCTTGGCGTTGCGCGCGCTCGTCGCCGCCACCGCCCGGGACACCTCTGCCAGCCGCTCGAATCGCATACCGGGATTCTCGCGCAGGGGTACGACAAAAAACGGGTTCAGGCCATCGCGCGGGCGTAGGCGCGGCGGATGCAGTCCAGCACCCAGCCCATCCGGCTCACGGCGGTGTCCGGGTGCTCGCCGAACTCGTGCGCGACCAGCGCGGCGCACCCGCGCGGCCCGTGCCGGCGGACGCTGACCATGACCGCCTCCCGGATGTGCTCCGGATCAAGCGGGTCCGTCGACTGCACGTCCGACACGAACAGTGCCTCCGCGCGAACGTGTTCGAGCAGCTGTGGCGTCATGCTGTGCTCCCTTCGCTGCCTCAAGTCCACGCTTCGCGCAGAGCACGACCGTGCCCGTCGGGTTGCAGACAGGGTTGGATCCGCTTGACCAAATGACGGAAAATAGCGGTGTGAATACGTTCCGTGAGCGCAGGTCGGCCCCGGCACTGCTCGACGCCGGCGTCGCGGCCACCGCTGCGGGCCTGCTCAGCTGGGCATTCCTCGACCGGCGGGGCGCCCTGCTGGTGGTGCCCGCGGTGCTGCTCGCCGTGATCGCGCTCCCCCGGCCGCGGCTCCCCCGCCCGGCCGGCCCGCTCACCCTGGTCCTCGGTGCGCTGTTCGCTCCGGGTGTACTGCTCGTGCAGTACACCCGCGGCAGAACGCACGACGTCCCGGTTGTCGCGGCCGTCAGCGCCCTGCTGTTCCTGCTGGTCCTCGGGCGCATGGCGGCGGAGATCGCGCGCCAGCACCGGATCGCGGCCACCGACGCGCTGACGGGTCTGGAGAACCGGCGCGCCTTCGAGGAGCGCCTGCGCGACCTGGCCCCGGGCCGCCCGGCCGCCGTCGTCCTGCTCGACCTCGACCGGTTCAAGCGCATCAACGACGCGTTCGGCCACCCCGCGGGCGACCGGGTCCTGCGCACGGTCGCGGACACGCTGCGCGCGACGTCCGGCCCGGGCGTGGCCGTCGCCCGCTACGGCGGCGAGGAGTTCGCCCTGCTCGTCCCGGGCGCGGACGCCACCCGCGCGGCCGACCTGGCCGACCGGGTGCGCGCGGCGATCGGCGCGGCCGCGCTCGACCTGGGCGATGGGGTGCTGCGCTCCGTGACCATTTCCGCCGGTACCGCCCTGCTCCCCGCCGACACCGCCCACCCCGACGAGCTGATCCCCCTGGCCGACCGCGCCCTCTACGCCGCCAAGCGCACCGGCCGCGACCGCGTCGTCGCGAGCGCCACGGCGACGCGCGACTGGATCGCGGTCGACGAGGCGGGCCCGAGCCGCCCGCCGGCCGAGACCGAGGACTGGCCCGCGCCACTGCCGCGCCCGCGCCGCACGAAGCTCGAGGCCGCCTGACGAACCGCTAGCCCGCGCGGGCGGCGCCCAGTTCGAGGCGGCCCGACAGCAGCGGCGCGATCTCCACCGGCGGCACCGGGCGGGAGAACAGGAAGCCCTGCGCGTGCTCGCACCCGAGCGCCCGCAAGGTGGCCGCCTGGTCCTCGGTCTCCACGCCCTCCGCGACCGTCTGCAGGGACAAGCCGCCCGCCAGCTGCAGGATCGCCCGCATCAGCGTGGTGTCGACCGCCGTGGCCAGGAAGGTGCGGTCGATCTTCAGGACGTCGACGGGCAGGTGGACGAGGTAGGCGAGGGAGGAGTACCCGGTGCCGAAGTCGTCGATCGCGACCCGTACCCCGTCCGCGCGCAGCGTGTCCAGGCGGGCGGTCGACTCGGCGTCCGCGACCAGGGTGCTCTCCGTCACCTCCAGCACCAGCGCGCTCGCCGGGAGGCCGCCCGCCGTCAGGGCCGCGCGGACGCGGTCCACGAAGTCCGGCTCGCGCAGCTGGTGGGCGGCCACGTTGACGGTCACGCTGATCCCGGACCGCTCGTGCCATTCCCGGGCCTGCGCGCACGCGCGTTCGAGGACCCACCAGCCCAGCGGCACGATCAGGCCGGTGGCCTCGGCGACGGGGATGAACACACCGGGTGGGATCGCCTCCGCGCCCGGCGGGAACCAGCGCAGCAGCGCCTCCACGGCGGTGATGCGGCCGTCGGCGAGGCGTACGACCGGCTGGTAGTACACCTCCAGCTCGCCCTCCCGCAGCGCCCGCCGCAGCCCGGCCGCGAGCTCGCGCTGGCGGTCGGCGGCCGTGCGCAGGCCGGCCTCGAAGCGGACGATGCGGTCCCGGCCGCCGTCCTTGGCCGCCTGCAGGGCCAGCCCGGCGTCGCGCAGCACCTCGGCCGAGCTGCGCCTCCCGTCGGCGACGACCAGGCCCGCGCTGCCGGTGAGGTAGACGGTGCGCTCCTCGAGGCGGTACCCGGGCCGCAGCCGCGCCAGGGCCCGCTCGGCCGCGCCGGACGGGGCCGCGCCGCGCCAGACGGCGGCGAACTCGTCGTCGCCGAGGCGGGCCAGCAGGTCGGCCTTGGGCAGCGCGGACCGCAGCCGCCGGGCCACCTCCAGCAGCAGCGCGTCGCCGGCCGCGTGCCCGAGCTCGTCGTTGATCGCCTGGAAGCCGTCGAGGTCGAGCAGCATGAGGGTGAGGTCGGGCCCGCGTACCGGTCCGCGCCCGTCGAGTACCGCCGTGAGCAGCGCGCGGTTGGCCAGGCCGGTGACCGGGTCGGTGGTGGCCCGCTCCCGCAGGGCCCGCTCCAGGCCGCGCCGCCGCTCGGAGGAGTGCTCCAGCGAGGAGGCCAGCCGCCGCGACCGCGCGCGGAGCAGCAGCACGGCGACGGCGGCGGCCGCGAGCGCGACGCAGCCGGCCAGCAGGGACGAGAATTCGTGCAGCAGCGCCGGTACCGCGGCCAGAAACGCCGCCCCGGCCACCCACACGGCGACGAGCAGCCCCGTCTCGCGGCCCACGAGCCCGGGCCGCCGCGGACCAGGGCTCGGCTTGCGACGCACACACGAATGCTATCGGGCAAATGTCCGATATTTCCGACTTAACGGTCAACACGCTGATGGCGTCGTCAACGTCCCCGTTGACGCGACGTACACCGTACGTCTAACGTCGATGACGTACACCATACGTCCACGGGGTACGACGTACGTCAACGGAGGCCGCGATGCCCGACAACCTGCTGCACCGCCTCGTCCACCGAGTTCCCGGGGTCCCGGAGCACCGGGAGAACCGGCCGCACCGGCACGCCCACGCTTCGCGGAACCACACCCACGACCGCCCGCCGCGCGTGCTGGTCGGCTGGCAGCGCCGCATCGCCGCCCTGTTCGGCCGGCGCTAGACGATCATGCCGAAAAACCGGAGTAATCCGACATAAACCCTGTCGGGGTATAAATCCGATAAGTCGCGGCGCGTCAGCGCCCGACTTATCGGCACGAAAAAGGGCGCCGCGGCCCAGGAGGAAGCCGCGACGCCCTGTCTACGAAGAATGCAAGAAAAACTAGCTCCGCCAGTCGAAGCCCTGCTCCACCACGACCTTGTCCGCCGTAGCCGTGATCCGATCCGCGAACTTCTTCGCGTGGTGGCCGCAGAAGGCCAGGTCGCCGGCGGCACCGAAGGTCACGATCGCCTTCGCCGCGGCGCCGCAGCTGTCGCAGCGCTCACCTGCCAGCTCGGGGACGACGTGAACGGCCGGGCGCGAGATCAGCATCGGGGTCATCTCAGTCTCCTCGAGGTCGCGACGGGGAAGTTGCGGTCCGATTTGTGGCTTATCCGTGTCTTGCGTCGTACCTGACCAACATTACGTTCGCCGGATTTGACCGCCTAGTTCGGAAGCGTTGGCATTGGGTCGCCAGTCGGTTGCCACCTCTGTCCGTTCGTCTGATGCATCACTGGGGCGCTTCACATACCCGCTCGGCAACATTTCGACACCAGGCCCCCGGAAGGGTGGCACTGAGCGTGGCGCACACGGCACAAATCCACAGTGGACAGACCCGCCGGCTGGCGCACAACCCAACGGCAACTTGCGGCGAACCAGGGGCGTAACCCGGACTGCCGAATCTTGTGGAGGTCCGGATGACAACGCCGGACGCAATACCTGATCCACAGGATTCCACCAGCCACGGAAGGGCTTTGAATAGATGATTCGCCGCAACGCCCGCACATTCATGCCGATCGCCGCGCTTGCGCTGGGTGCCGGTTTCGGCCCCATGATCCACAGCGGTGCCGCCGCCGCTGCGGAGACGACCGACGTCGTGCGCTCGGGCGCCGCGGAGGACACCTACAGCTCCTCCACCCGGCCCACCTACAACTTCGGCGCCGCCCCGACGCTGGCCGTCGGCCGCAACGCCGGTGACACGCTGACCGGGTACGTCAAGTTCAAGGTCGGCCCGCTGGGCACCGGCACCGTCAAGGGCGCGAAGGTCACGCTGACCCGCGACGCCGCCAAGGCGCTGCCCGCCTCGGTGTCGCTCAGCCGCGTGGCCGACACCGCGTGGACCGAGAAGTCGCTGACCGGCAAGACCGCCCCGAAGCTGGGCGCCGTGGTCGCCACCGTGAAGCCGTCCGCCACCGCCAACGCCGTGACGTTCGACGTCAGCTCGGTCGTCAAGGGCGCCGGGACGTACACCTTCGCGATCACCTCCACGGTCGCGAACGCCCAGGCCCGCTTCCGCTCGGCCGAGGCCACCACCGGCCAGCCGGCGCTCGACGTGAACGTGGCCCGCCCGGTCGCGACGAAGCCGGCCACGCCGACCAAGCCGGTCGCCACCACGCCGGTCACCACCCCGACGACCCCGGTCACCACGACCCCGACCACGCCGGTCACCACCACCCCGACCACCCCGGCCAACTGCAAGGTGGACGTCAAGCTCGTCCCGACCTGCGGCGTGCTGTGGGGCGCGGCGGCCGGCGGCTTCTCCGACGTGCCGCGCGACGAGGCCCTGAAGACGTTCGAGGCCAAGTCCGGCCGGACGTCGACGATCTACCACACGTACCACAAGGGCGACGAGGTCTGGCCGACCAAGGACGAGATCGCCATGACCAACGACCCGGCGCACCCGCGCACCCTGATGCTGAACTGGAAGGTCGGCTACGGCACCACGTGGGCCAAGGTCGCCGCCGGCGCGCAGGACGCCCGCATCGACAAGGCCGCCGCCTACCTCAAGGCCAACTTCGCCACCAAGCCGTTCTTCCTGGTGCTGCACCACGAGCCGGAGAACGACGTGAACCCGGCGGCCGGCTCCGGCCAGACCGCCAAGGACTTCGCGGCCATGTTCCGCCACACCGCGCTGCGCCTGAAGGCCGACGGCGTCACCAACGCCGTGTTCACCGTCGCGTACATGAACTACGAGAAGTGGAACAACACCGCGTGGTGGGGCGACCTGTACCCGGGTGACGACGTCGTGGACTGGGTCGGCGTGGACACGTACAACAACGCCGAGAAGGGCGCGTTCCACTACGGCGACTTCAACTACCTGATGAACCGCACCAACGACCCGAAGTTCCCCGGCTTCTACACCTGGGCCACCACCAAGCACCCGAGCAAGCCGATCATGGTCGCCGAGTGGGGCGTCTACGACTCGTCGAAGACGGTCCAGGGCAAGAACAAGGCCGACGTGTACGCCACTGTGCTCCCGCAGCTCGCCAAGATGCCCCAGATCAAGGGTCTGGTGTACTTCGAGACCGCCAAGGACCAGAGCGGCCACGACATCCGCATGGACGACACCCCGGAGGCGCTCGCCGGCTTCAAGAAGATCGCCGCCGACCCGCGCTTCGACGTGCAGCTCTGATTCCCGGTTCCCCCCGGTGAGTGAAGGCCGTCAGGACGAAATGCCCTGGCGGCCTTCGCCATTTTCCTCAACATTCGCGCGAAACCGTTCGGCAACCGGCGGCAACCGGGGCCGGCCAGCGCGGCCGGAAGCCCGGCAACTGCCCTGCTACCTGCGTGGTCCCGGAGCAACCACCCGGGTGCCGCAATCTTGTTTCAGCAAGGAAATGCACCACTGAATCTCGGCAAATCTTATGACGCAACGATATGCCGGCTAACCGTAAAGGGATGCAGACATAATGACGAAGAACATCGCCCGTCGCGCCATTACCGGAATCGTCCTCGGCACCGCCGCCTCGGCCGCTACCGCTTTCACGTTCGGCGCCGCCGCCTTCGCCGCGCCGGCCCAGGGCACCGTGCAGAACACGGACGCCCCGGGTGCGCTCAAGGACCAGTACATCGTGGTCATGAAGGACGGCAGCTCGACGACCTCGGACGCCCTCGCGGGCAAGGTCGGCGGCAAGGTCAAGGACCGTTTCGACAGCGCGGTGCGCGGGTTCTCCGGGCAGATGAGCGCCGAGGGTGCCCGCCGCCTGGCGGCCGACCCGGCCGTCGCCTACGTCGAGCAGGACCGCCGCGTGCAGGTCGAGTCGACCGAGTCCAACGCCACCTGGGGCCTGGACCGCATCGACCAGAAGGCGCTGCCGCTGGACAAGAACTACACGTACGGCCCGGCGAGCAACGTCACGGCCTACATCATCGACACCGGCGTCCGCATGACGCACAGCGAGTTCGCCGGCCGCGTGCGCTCCGGCTACGACTTCGTCGACAACGACGCGGACGCCAGCGACTGCCAGGGTCACGGCACCCACGTGGCCGGCACCGTCGGCGGCAAGTCCTACGGCGTGGCCAAGGACGTCAAGCTCGTCGCGGTGCGCGTGCTGGACTGCTCCGGCGGCGGCTCGTACTCGCAGATCATCGCCGGCGTCGACTGGGTCACCAAGAACGCCGTCAAGCCGGCCGTGGCGAACATGAGCCTCGGCGGTTCCGCGGGCGCCACCCTGGACAACGCGGTCAAGAAGTCGATCGCGTCCGGCGTGACCTACGCGGTCGCCGGCGGCAACGACTCCGCCAACGCCTGCACCAAGTCCCCGGCCCGCCTGCCGGAGGCGATCACCGTCGGCGCGACCGACAGCAACGACACCCGCGCCAGCTTCTCCAACTTCGGCAACTGCCTCGACATCTTCGCGCCGGGCGTGAACATCACCTCCAGCTCGAAGGCGTCCGACACCGGCACGCAGAAGATGAGCGGCACCTCGATGGCCACCCCCGAGGTTGCCGGTGCGGCCGCCCTGTACCTGGCCGCGCACCCGACCGCCACGCCGCAGCAGGTCCGTGACGCCCTCGTCGCCGCCGCCACCAACGGCGTCGTGAAGAGCGCGGGCAGCGGCTCGCCGAACAAGCTGCTCTTCACCGGCACGCTGGGCGCCACCACCCCGGCCGCCCCGGTGACCACCCCGGCCACGCCGACCACGCCGGTCACGACCCCGGCCACGCCGGTCACCACCCCGGCCACCCCGGCCACGCCGAGCACCCCGGCCACCTGCACCCCGGCCGTGAACAGCACGCCGATCGCGATCGCCGACCGCGGTACCGTCGCCAGCAAGCTCGTCGTCGCGAACTGCGCCGGCACCGGCTCCAAGACCGCCACCGTCAAGGTCGCGATCAACCACGCCGACCGCGGCGACCTGCGCATCGACCTGATCGCCCCGGACGGCACCGACTACAAGGTCAAGAGCTCCATCGCCGCCGACGACGTGGCCTTCGGCACCGCGACCTACACGGTCGACCTGTCCTCCGAGGTCCGCAACGGCACCTGGACCCTGCAGGTCAAGGACGTCTTCGCGGGCGACGCCGGCACCCTGACCGGCTGGACGCTGAACGTCTGACCCACAAGAAAACAGCGATAACGAGGGCCCTCGCCGACTTCGGCGGGGGCCTTCGCCATTCCCGCAAATCACCCGCAAAGGGTGCGAATCGGCCGTACGGTGTGGTCATTCCAAGAAGCTCTACGGCGAGGGGGACCACCATGAGCACCGCCCGGGAATCGATCGAGGTGGCCGTACCGGTGGCAGTGGCCTACGAGCAGCTCACCCACTTCGAGAACTATCCGCAGTTCATGTCCGGCGTCATGAGCATGGCCCCGATCGACGCCTCGACCGCGCACATGGTGCTCGACATCGGCGGCACGCGGGCCGAGTTCGACGCGCGGATCACCGAGAGCCGCACGGACGAGTTCCTGTGCTGGGAGGCCACGGACGGCCCGCAGGTCATCGAGGCGCTGCGGCTGGAGCCGATGGCCGGGGACATGACGCGGGTCATCGCCGAGCTGCAGATCGACGCGCGCGAGCTGATGCCCGCCGAGGAGCACGCGGTGGAGGTGCTCAACCGCCGGCTCAAGGCCGACCTCAAGGGCTTCAAGCGGTTCTGCGAGGAGTCCGCGCAGACGGCGGCGATGCGTACCACCGCGAACACGACCATCACGGCGAGCGGCACCGGCAGCAGCGCCCCGACCCGCGAGATCAAGCCGTCGCCGGCGAACATGCCCGGGGCGCGGCCGAACCCGGGGACCGTCGCGCGCGGCATCGCCTCCGCCTCCGGCATCACGCACGCGGCCAACGAGCGGCCCGCGCAGCCGATGCCGACCGGCGGCAACCTCGGCGGGCACCACGCGCCCGAGCGCGCCTCGCGCACGCGGCCCACGCCGCAGCAGCCACTCTGACCGCCATCAGGCACACGGGGCGTCGGCCAACGGCCGGCGCCCTTTCGCCATATTTCGGGATATCAACCGTATATGCCGCATAAGATCGAGATATGACCGCGATCCTGGTCGCCGACGACGACATGGACATCCGGGACCTCGTCGCCTTCAAGCTGGAGCAGGCGGGCTACGACGTGGTCGCGGTGGACAACGGCCTGGCCGCCCTCACCGCGGCGACCGAGAACCCCCCGGACCTCGTCGTGCTCGACGTCATGATGCCCGGCATGTCGGGCATCGACGTGTGCCGGCAGCTGCGCCAGGAGCAGGGCACCAAGGCCCTGCCGATCATCCTGCTGACCGCGCGCGCCCAGGAGGGCGACGTCGAGGTCGGCTTCGGCGCCGGCGCGGACGACTACATCGTCAAACCCTTCAGCCCGCGGGAGTTGGTGAGCCGGGTCGAGGCGGTCCTGGCCCGCATGCGCACGTGACGCTCGCGAGCGCCGCGCTGGTGGCGCTGATCGTCCTGCTCTTCGCCGCGCTCGTCTTCGGTGGCCTCATCGTGGTCGGCCGCACCGTGCGCGGCTCCCGCGAGGCCCGGCGCGCGCGGCTCGCCAAGCCCGCCCGTCAGCTGCTGCTCGCCATCGCCGCCGGCGACGACGACCCCGCGCAGATCGAGGAACTGGTGCGCCTTCCCGAGGACGTCTGGCTCGCCGTCGAGCCGAGCGCGATCGCCCTGCTGGGCAAGGTCCGCGGCGAGGCGCACACCGCGCTCGTGGACGTCTTCGAGCGCCGCGGCGCCGCCTGGCGGGCCCGCAGCCAGCTCAAGCGGCGCGACCCGGTCGCCCGGGCGCTCGCCGCCGAGGTGCTGGGCAACCTGGGCCGCAAGGACGCGCTGCTGCCGCTGTGCGACCTGCTCGGCGACCCGGACGCGGACGTGCGCGTGGTCGCGGCGCGCTCGCTCGGGCGCATCGGCGACGCCGGGGCCACCCAGCCGCTGCTGGCCACGCTGCCCAGCCGCCGCACGGTGCCCGCGCACGTGGTCGCAACCGCCCTGACCCGCCTCGGTACCGCCGCCCAGGGCGCCCTCCTCGCCGCCCTCGACGACCCGCGGGCGCCGATCCGCGCCTGCGCGGCCGAGGTGCTCGGGCTGATCGGCGCGGCCGGCGCGACCGTGCGCGTGGAGAGCGCGCTGCGTGCGGATCCGGCCGTCGAGGTCCGCGTCGCGGCCGCGCGCACCCTGGGCCGGCTCGGCACCCGCACCGCCCTGGCCCCGCTGCTGGACGCCCTGGAGCCCCAGCACCCGCCGGTCCTGCGCGCGGAGGCGGCCAAGGCCCTCGGCGAGCTCGGCGCGGTGAGCGCGGCCCCGAACCTGACGGCGCTGCTGGCCGACGAGCAGTACGCGGTCGCCCACAACGCCGCGCGTTCCCTGCTGCGGCTGGGCAACGCGGGCCGGGCCGCCCTGGTCGCGACCGAGCACCGCGCGCACGTGCGGCCGCGGCACAGCGCCGACCCCGACGAGGAACCGGACCCCGACATCCTGCTGAGCGCCGCGCACGCCCGCGAGGCCCTGGCCGCCGCCGAGCTCGACGACCGCCGCAAGCAGCTGGTGCCCTAGTGGTCGCCGACTGGGTCCGGGACGTCCTCGCGGTGACGGACGTCTTCATCCTCACGTACTTCCTGCTCATCAACAGCAGCTACCTGGTGCTCATCGTGCTCGCGGGCGCCGAGTTCGTGCATCACCTGCGGCGGATTCCGTTCGCCGGGCACGAGGAGACGTACCGCAGCCCGCTCACCGAACCCGTCTCGGTGCTCGTTCCCGCGCACAACGAGTCGGCCGGCATCGTGCAGTCCGTCCAGGCGATGCTCGCCCTGCGCTACCCCGTCTTCGAGGTCATCGTCATCGACGACGGCTCCACCGACGACACCTTCGAGCGGCTGCGGGAGGAGTTCGGACTCGTCGAGGTGCCCCGTGTCGTACCGGATGCGACCCCGACCCGCGGCGGCATCATCTCCATCCACGTGCCCCGCGACCGGCCCGACCCGCTCGTGGTGGTGCGCAAGGAGAACGGCGGCAAGACCGACGCGCTCAACACCGGCATCAACGTCGCGCAGCATCCGCTCGTGTGCATGGTCGACGCGGACTCCATTCTGGACCCGCAGGCGTTGCTGTCCGTGGCCAAGCCGTTCTCCGACGACCCGGTGCGCACGGTCGCGTCGGGCGGCGTCATCCGCGTCGCCAACGGCTGCACCGTGGTGGCGGGCCGCATCGTCGACGTCAAGATGCCCCGGAACTGGCTGCCGCGCGTGCAGGTGGTCGAGTACCTGCGCGCGTTTCTGCTCGGGCGCACCGGCTGGTCGCGCATCGGCGGGCTGCTCATCATCTCCGGCGCGTTCGGCATCTTCCGCCGCGAACTGCTCATCGAGGTCGGCGGGCTCGCGCACGACTGCATCGGCGAGGACGCGGAGCTGGTGGTGCGGCTGCACAAGCACCTGCGCCGGCAGAAGCGCGACTACCGCATCGTGTTCGTGGCCGAGCCGGTCTCCTGGAGCGAGGCGCCCAGCACGCTCAAGGTGCTGGGCAAGCAGCGCCGCCGGTGGCACCGCGGGATCAGCGAGATCCTCGGCAAGCACAAGAGCATGATCCTGAATCCGCGGTACGGGCGGATCGGCATGGTCGCGATGCCGTACTACGTCCTGTTCGAACTGCTCGCGCCGCTGATCGAGCTGGCCGGCGTGATCCTGGTGCCGCTCGGGCTGTACGTCGGCGCCGTCAACGCGCGCTTCGCCCTCGTGTTCATCGCCGTCGCCTACGGCTACGCGCTGCTGCTCAACCTGATCGCGCTGACCGTGGAGGAGTACTCGTTCCACCGCTACCACCGGTGGACGGACCTGGTCGCCTCGGTGCTCGCGTCCATCCTGGAGAACGTCGGCTACCGGCAGCTCACCGCCCTGTGGCGGGTCATGGGCATGTGGTCGGCGATCCGCGGGAGCAAGCACGTGTGGGGCGAGATGACGCGGACGGGCTTTCAGACGGTACAGACGCAGGCTTTTGAACAGACGGCGCAGGAGCCGGCTAAAGCCAGAGAGGACGCGCGCGCGGAATCCGGATCGTGAACGTGGTGCCGTGCCCGAGCAGGCTGTCCACGGCGATCTCGCCGCCGTGACCCTCCACAATGGTCTTCGTGATGGCCAGGCCGAGCCCGGCGCCCTGGACCGCCTCGCGCACCGCGAACGCGCCCCGGAAGAAGCGCGTGAACAGCTGCGGCTGCTCCTCGGGGGCGATGCCGACGCCGTTGTCGCGGACCTTGATCTCCACGTGCTCGCCCTCGACCCGCGCGGTCAGCTCGACCAGCCCGCCGTCGGGGGTGAAGTTGACGCCGTTGACGAGCAGGTTGGACAGCGCGCGCTGCAGCTGCTCGGGGTCGGCCTCGACCGCGCCCAGCTGCCCCTCGACGGCCAGCACGAGCCGGTGGCCGCGGCGCTTGGCCCGGGGCTCCACGGCGGCGCACGCGGCCGCGAGCACCTCGTGCAGGTCGGTCTCGCGCAGTTCCAGGTCGAAGACGCCGGCCTCCACCTTGGAGATGGTGAGCAGGTCCTCGACGAGCGCGCGCAGCCGGTCGGAGTTGCGGCCGATGACGCCGAGCATGCGCGTCTGCGCGGAAGTGAGCGGTCCGGCGTCGCCCGACGTGAGCACCTCGAGATGGCCGATCACGTTCGTCAGCGGCGTGCGGAACTCGTGCGACACGGTGGCCACGAAGTCGCTCTTGGCCACGTCGAGCTCGCGCAGGCGGGAGACGGCCTCGCGCTCGTGCTCGTACGCGTGGCGCAGCGCGTCCTCGGTGCGCTTGCGGTCGGTGATGTCGTGCACGAACGCGTTGAACGTCCAGCCCATCATCGGGTCCTGCACCGCCCACACGGCGAGCTCGACGGGGAACTCGTAGCCGTTGGCGTGCCACGCGGTGATCTCGATGCGGTTGTCGAGGACCCGCTTCTCCCCCGTGGTCAGGAAGCGCCCGACGCCCATGTGGTGCGCCTCGCGGTACTGCGGCGGCACGATCGTGTCGGCCAGCCGCCGGCCGATCGCCTCCTCGCGGGACAGCCCGAACACCTTCTCGGCGGTCGTGTTCCAGGAGGTGATCATGCCGCCCTCGTCCATGGCGACGAACGCCTCGACGCAGCTGTCGAGGATGCGCTCCAGCCGCTGCGCGCCGAACAGCAGCGCCTGGCGCGCGGCCATGCGGTCGGCGACCCGACCGAGCTGGATGCCGACGTCGGACATGATCTCCAGCAGGCCGTGGTCGGGCGCAACCGGCTCGCGGGTGAAGAACTCGAGCACCGCGGCGACGATCCCGCGCCCGGTGATCGGGAAGGCGATGGCCGAGCCGACGCAGTCGACGGCCGGTCGCACCAGCGCGGGCTCGGTGGTCACGTCCGCGATCCACTGCGGGCGGCCGGTCTTGGCGGCCCGCCCGACGATCCCGGCACCCAGCGGGAAGCGCACGTCCTCGCTGGCCTTGCGCAGCTCGGCGAACTCCCCCGGCACGTCCTCGTGCCACACGTCGGTGGAGACGAAGACCCGGCGGTCGCGCTCGTCCGGCAGGCACAGGTGGCCCACGGGCCAGCCGGTCGCCGCGCAGACCGCGTTGATCACCGGGAGCCCGGCGTCACGGATGTCGTCGGCTTCGTTCGCGATCCGCGTCGCCTCCTGCAGGAGTGAGACGAGGACGAGTTCGCGATCCTTCGGCACACCTTGATCCTAAATGCCGGACCCGCCGCCATTAGCCCGTTTCAGGCGAACGACGGCGGGTCGGAAAGCGAACCCCGGCAGCTCAGACGGCCGCGGCGGCCCCCACGACGCCGGCCGCGATCTCCCGGACGTACCGGTACGCGCCGACCTCGCTCGCCCGCACCGCGTCGCTGGCCGCCACGAGCCGCACGCCCGCGTCCGCGCACGCTTGCACCAGGCGCAGCCCGGGCAGCCGGTGCCGCTCGCTGAGCTCGACCACGGTGCCGTTGGCGCGCAGGGACTCGACCAGCTCGGCGAGCGCGGCGTCGGGCACCGCGGCCTCGTCGATGCCGGCCCGGATCAGGAAGTCCAGCGGGCGGGCCAGCCGCGTCGGCGCGTAGCGGGACACCCGCTCGACGGCCAGCCCGGTGACGGTGACGACCTGGTCGATGACGTCCAGCGCGCGCATGGCGCCGGACTCGATCTGCGTCCGTACCGCGTCAGGGCTCAGCAGCCCGGCCGCCAGCGGCAGGCGGTTCAGCCCGACCGAGATGACCTCCAGGCCGCTCAGGTCGGACGGGAACGCGAGCCAGCCGTCGATGCCGATCGCCTCGACCTCGACGCCGCGGCGCAGCACGACGTCGGTGCGCTGCTGGGCGCGCTGGATCGACGACAGGTACGGGGGCAGCCAGCTCGTGTCCGGGCCCACGCGGTCGGCGAAGACGAGCTCCGTCAGCCCGGCCTGCTCGGCCGCGGCGACGAGCACCGAGACGCTGTCGCGCCCGGACGAGAACGCGGTGTGGACGTGTCCGTCGGCGGAGAGGTCGATCATGTGGGCGACTCATTTCGTGGTCGTCGTGGCGGGACCTTCTCAGATTCGCCACCACGGGTCGCGACGACCGTTCCCGCCTGGGTGCGGCTCGGTTGAGCGGCGACATGTCGGGCTCGTCCCTCGCCGCGACATGTCGGATTTATACCCGGTCAGGCGATAAATCCGACATGTACGCTGAGAGGTCGGCTATTCGGCGCGATCCATGACCGGCCGGCGGTACCGGTAGCCGAAGCCTCTGACGGACTCGATCGGCGAGGCGTCGGGGTCCGTCCAGCCCAGCTTGCGCCGCAGCCGCAGCACCGCGAACTTGACGCGCTCCGGCCCGATCCCCGTCGGGTCGTCCCACGCCTGCGCGAGCAGCTGGTTGGGCGACAGCACCGCCCCGGCGTGCCGGACGAGCACGTTCAGCAGGCGGAACTCCGTCGGCGTCAGGCGCACCTCGTCGCCCGCCACGAAGGTGCGGCGAGCGGCGGGGTCGATGCGCAGGACCCCGTCGTCGTACACCTCGTCGGCCCACGACGCCGGCCCGGCGCTGCGCCGCAGCAGCGCCTCGACGCGGGCCACCAGCTCGGCGTTGGTGAACGGCTTGGTCAGGTAGTCGTCGGCCCCGCCGCGCAGGCCGCGGACCTTGTCGGACTCCTGCCCGTGCGCCGTCAGCAGCAGCACCGGTACGTCACTGACGTCCCGCAGCCGCTCCAGCACCTGCCAGCCGTCCATCCCGGGCAGCCCGATGTCGAGGATCACGAGCTCCGGGCGCTCGGTGTAGGCGTCCCTCAGCCCGGTCCGGCCGTCCTTGGCGTGCGCGACCTGATGGCCCGCTCGCGTCAGGAGCAGGCGTAGCGCCATGGCGATATCCGGATCGTCCTCGACGACGAGAAGTCGGCTCACGATCATCCCCCATTTCGTGCCGGTCGCGTGGGCAACGACAGCGTGACCGTCGTGCCGACCCCTTCAGTGCTGGCGACGCTGATGCTGCCGCCGTGTAACTCGACGATGGCCCGGCTGACGACCAGCCCGAGTCCCGTGCCGGGCATGACCTGCCGCCCGACCGCCGCGGTCACGTTGGAACCGCGGAAGAACGCGCTGAACAACCGCGGCAGGTCCGCGGCCGGGATGCCCACCCCGGAGTCGGCGACGGCGACGCTCCAGCCCTCGCCGTCGGGGCCGGGCCAGGCCTTCACCGTGACCCGCCCGCCGCTGGGCGTGAACTTCACCGCGTTGCTCACCAGGTTGTCCACGACCTGGTGCACGCGGGTGTCGTCGCAGACGATGTCCGGGCCCTCGGCGCACTCGAGGACCAGGTCGATGCCGGCCGCACCGGCGGCCGGGATGCGCTCGGTCACCGCGACCGTGAGCAGCTCCGGCAGCCGGGTGGGCGTCGGCTTGAGCTGCAGGGTGCGCGCCTCCAGGCGGGACAGCAGGAGCAGGTCCTCGATGAGGCGCAGGAGGCGGTTGGCGTTGCGGTCGATGACGGAGAGGTACGTCTGCTGATCCTCGGAAAGCTCGCCGCTCGTACTGTCGCCGAGCAGGTGCGAGAACGCGACCACCGACGACAGCGGCCCGCGCAGCTCGTGGGAGACGCTCGCGATGAACTCGTTGTTGAGCGCGGTCGCCTCGACGAGGGCCTGATTGCGCTCTTCGAGGCCCCGGCTGCGCTCCTCCAGGCCGCGGCGCACGGCCACCCGCGCGGTGACGTCACGCAGATGGATGAGCGTGCCGCCGTCCGTGCCGCCCGGGCCGGCCGGACCGGTGACGGGCACCAGGTCCAGCTCCAGCACCCGGCCGTCCTCGAAGGCGAGCTCCTCGCCGATGACGGCCCGGCGGGTCCGGAACCCGATCCGCAGGCGGTCGACGTGCGCGGACGCGTGGCCGAGCCGCGCGATGGTGCGCTCGATGACCTGGGCCCAGTCGAGGGGCTCGGCGTCGTCGGGGTCGTGCTCGGGGCTCACGTCGAGCATGCCGGTGTCCAGCAGCTTGTGCGCGGCGCGGTTGGCCAGGCACACGTGGCCGCCCTCGTCGAGCATCAGCAGCCCGTCGTCCATCGTCTCGACCAGCCGGGCCAGGCGCTGCTGCTCGACCCGCGCGGCCCGCTCGGCGTCGCGCTGGGCGGTGACGTCCAGGCCGAAGAAGACCACGGCGCCGACCTCGTCGTCGTCGACGAAGCTGCGCGCGCCGACCTCGACGATGCGCCAGCGGCCGTTGACCGTGCAGACGCGCAGATCCACCGCGTGGTCGGGCACCCGGCCCGCGCAGCACGCCAGGAACAGCGCCACCGCGGCCGGGCGGTCGTCCGGGTGCACGATGTCGAGCAGCCGGAAGTCGGCCGGGCAGAGCCGGTCGTAGCCGAGCACCTTGGTGAACGAGTCGGACAGCGCGCTCCAGCCCCGGGCCGGGTCGACCAGCACGATCATCGCGCGGGCGCCGGTGGTGATCGCCCAGGCGACCGGCGAGCCGTGCATCGGCGGGGGCGGCACCGCGCGGCACGGCTGCGCGAGGGCGCGGTCGGCCGCGGCGGCGATCTCGGAGGCGGCCGGCAGCAGCTCGGCCCGCGCGGGCGCGGCGCTGAACTCGACCCGCAGCTCCTGGCCCCACTGCGCCGGCCCGACGGGCAGCCGGTCGAGCAGGTCGAGCTCCCCGACGGCCGGCAGCACCGCGGGGACGATGTCGGCCGTGCGCACGCCGGAGAAGCACCGCAGCTCGGCCACGAGCCGCTGCGCGTCCACCACGGTGGCCGCGTTCGCCGCACGGACGACCAGGTCGACCACGGCGCCCTCGATCAGGCCCGTGTCGACCAGGCGGTCGGTCTCTCCTCGCAAAGCACTCCTCGCCGGCAGCGAACGCGGCATTCGTCGCTTACTGTCGGTACACACATATCCTACGCAATGTAATGACATGTCCTGTAACGTTTCCGGAGGACCGAGCGGGTGCTGATGGACGACGAAACGGCTGACAGTCCGGCCGCCACCGACCTGGCCCAGCTGCGCACGGAGTTCATCCGCGTCGCCTCGCACGAGCTGCGCACGCCGCTCACATCGATCATCACGTTCGCGACGATGCTCGAGTCGGTGGACGAGACGCTGCCGCTCACGGCCGCGGACCGGCAGGCGGCGATCGGCGTGATCCGGCGCAACGCCGAGCACATGCAGGTCATCGTGGCCGACCTGCTGCTGCTGTCCAGCCTGGAGACGGCCGAGACGCCGCTGGACGTCGCCCCGCTGCGCGTCTCCGAGCTGCTGGAGTTTCCCGGTGTACCGCTGCGTTGCGGCGACGGACCGGACCTCATGGGCGATCGGGTGCTGCTGCACGAGCTCCTGCACACCGCCGTGCAGATCGTCGCGCTCACGGGAGCGGCCGAGGCCGAGGCGCACTACGCCGACGAGCGCTGGCACGTCACGATTTCCTGCGCCACCGGTACCGCACTGACGGCCGAACGGCTGCTCTCCATGCGCATTCCACACCCCGAGCGGACCGGCGAGCACCGCACCGGAGCGCTCGCCCTGATGCTCGGCCGCGAGATCGCCGCCCGGCACGGCGGCACCATGGTCACGTCGGTCGACCGGCCAGGTGTGACCGTCCGGATCGCCCTTCCCCTGCGTTTCCCGTGACCTGCAACTTTGCGCGCCTATGGTCGGCCGCATGAGCACGTCGTCGTTCATCAAGCCGCGCACGTTCCCGGTCCCGGAGAACGAGCCGGAGCGGCTCAGAACCCTGGCCGAGTACGGCATCGTGGGCGGTCCCCCGCTGCCGGACCTGCCGTCGGTGGTGGAGCTCGCGGCGTACGTGTGCGGCGTGCCCAACGCCGTGGTGAACCTCATCTCGGCGTCGCAGCAGATCCAGATGGCCGCGTTCGGGTTCGAGGGCAACGTGTGCGACCGCGGGGACTCGATGTGCGCGATCAGCATGGTCGAGCCGGAGACCGTCGTCGTGCGCGACGCCACCCAGGACCCGCGCTTCGCCGACAACCCGTTCGTCACCGGCGTGATCCACGACGTGCGCTTCTACGCCTCCTCGCAGCTGCGCAACCGGGACGGCCACGTGCTGGGCACGCTGTGCGTCTTCGACACCGAGCCGCACGACCTGAGCCCGGACCAGCGCGAGGGCCTGGACAAGCTGGCCCGCATGGTCATGGACGTGATGGACCTGCACCGGCACGGCCAGCTGCTGGAGGTGGCGCTGGACAAGGTCCACCGCACCAGCCGCGAGCTGCAGCGCTCCAACTCATCGCTGCAGCACTTCGCCGGCCAGGTCAGCCACGACCTCAAGAACCCGCTGACCGGCGTGCTCGGCTTCGTGGCCATGCTCTCCGAGATCCCGGCGGTCGCGGCCGACCCGGACGGCAAGCGCTGCGTGGATCGCGCGCTGTCCTCGGCCACCCGCATGTGGCGCATGATCGAGGACGTCCTCTCGCACGCCTCCCTCGGCGGCCGGCCCACGTTCACCGAGGTCTCCCTGGATTCGATCGCCCGCCAGGTGGTCGAGGACGTCGGCACCGCGATCGCCGCCTCCCAGGCCGTGGTCGAGATCGGCCGGCTGCCCACCGTCGTCGGCGACGCCACCCAGCTGCGCGTGCTGATCCAGAACATGGTGAGCAACTCGCTCAAGTTCCGCGACCGCGGCCGCGAGTCGCACATCGCGCTCACCGCCGATGAGTCCACGACCGGCTGGACGCTGAACATCGCCGACAACGGCATCGGCATCGCACCCGAGGACCGCCCGCGCGTGCTGGAGATGTTCACCCGGCTGCGCACCGACGTCGAGGGCTCCGGCATCGGCCTGGCGACGTGTCAGCGCATCGTCGAGGCCCACGACGCCACCCTCGTCATAGACGAAACACCAGGCGGCGGTACCACCATGCGCATCACACTGCCGAAGCCCGCCGATCAGGTTCGGCTGGCGCTCGTCTCCTGAGCGCCGCCGATGCGCGCCGCCACGTCCGCCCCGGCGGGCGCGGTCAGGCGCGGCCGGCGCTCGTCTCGTAGGCGGTTTCGATTCGCTCTTCGACGTCGTCCCAGTCCGGGGCGGTCAGCCGCATGCCGATCCAGCCTCGGTGTCCGACGTAGGGCGGCCGGAAGTACACCTGCGGATCTTGCTCGATGAGCAGCTCCTGCACGCCCTCCGGCGCGGCGGCCCACAGGTGCGGGAAGTCGTTCTGGTGGTGCCCGTCCGGCCACAGCTGCACGAACGCCTTCTTCCGGCGCTTGAACAGCGGCGTGCCGTGGCTGACGTGCTCGGTCACCTCCGGCAGCGCGAGGCAGATCGCGCGCACCCGTGTCACCAGGTCCGACATGCGCTTCAGCCTAAATGAGGACGAGTGTCGGCCGGTGTCCGATTGTCCTCCGGTGCAGCACGGGTGCCGACGAGCGCAGGTCCATTGCAGCCTCTAGCTGCCTCCCTTCTCCCGCTGCGACGCTGGTCGGGCAACAGCATTTGCCCAGGCCACACCCCAGTTTAGGGAGACCCAAGATGACGATCCGCCTGGTCGCCGTCGACGAACACGTCCTTCTCCGCCTCGGTCTCAACCGGGTCGTGGCCACGGTTCCCGACATCACCCTCGTCGGCGAGGCCGGCAGCGCGGCCGAGGCCGAGCGCGTCGTCGCCGAGACGCACGCCGAGGTCGTGACGATCGACGCCTCGCTCGCCGACACCGACGGCATCTCGCTGGCCCGCAAGCTGCGCGCCACGAGCCCGGACCTGGGCGTCGTGCTGCTGAGCGCGGTGAGCGACGACAACCTGCTGTACCGGGCGCTGGACGCGGGCCTGTCCGCGTACGTCACGAAGGCCGCCCCGATCTCGTCCGTCCTGGCCGCGATCCGCCACGCCGCGGTCGCCCCGCACTCGTTCACCGCGCCGGGCCTGTCCTCCGCCCTGCAGCGCCGCCGCGGGCAGACCGGCCTGCTGAGCCAGCGGGAGCAGGAGGTGCTGTCGCTCATGCGGGACGGCCTGTCGCTGCCCACGATCGCACAGCGGCTGGCGGTGTCGGAGGCGACGGTCAAGACGTACGTGTCGCGGCTGTACTCCAAGCTGCGCGTCAACAACCGCTCGCAGGCGCTCATGGCCGCGGTCAACCAGGGGCTGCTGGTGTCGGCCGACGCCGCTTGAAGGGAATGAAAAGCTTCGGCCCGGCTCCTTCCCCCCGGAGCCGGGCCGAACTCTTTCCTGCGCGTTTTGTTACGCCGGCATCGTCACCCGTTGCGCGTTCGTGGCGTTGCCGTTTTTGCGCTCACGCCGGCATCGTCACCCGTTGCGCGATTGTGGCGTTGCCGTTTTGCACTCACGCCGGGATCGTGACCCGTTGCGCGTTCGTGGCGTTGCAGTCCCAGATCTGGAACTGGGTGCCGTCGGTGGTGCTGCTGTTCGGGTCGTCCAGGCAGCGCCCGGACGCCGGGTTGCGCAGCGCCTGCGTGCCGGACGCGTACGTCCACTGCTGCGCGCCCGTGCCGTTGCAGTCCCACAGCTGCAGCTTCGTGCCGTTGGCGGTGCCGGCCGACGTGACGTCGAGACACTTGCCGAGCGCCCGCACCGTGCCGTCACCCGGGAACGTCCAGTTCTGCGCACCGGTGCCGTTGCACGTCCACACCTGGATCTTCGTGCCGTTGGCCGTACCGGAGGCGTTCACATCGACGCACTTGTTCAGTTGCGCGAGTTTCACGGGCCCGGTCTTCGAGCCGCCGCTTGACCCGCCGCTGGTGAGCAGGAACCGGTTGTTGGCCGTGTTCCAGTGCGTCGCGAGGTACGACCCCGCGGGCGGGTTGGTGTTGAAGTAGTCGTCCTTGTTGCAGTCCAGCCGGTTGTCCTGGGCCTGGTCGCCGCAGACGATGCGCATGACGGTGCCGGGCCCGTCGTTGTAGCACATGATGTCGTAGTCGTCGGTGCAGTGGCCGTACGCCGTGTGGTTCGGCGAACTGCTCATCACCGCACCCATCGCATGCGTCAGCTCGTGCGCCGCCGGCCCGGAGCTCCAGCAGCCCGAGTCCACGCGGCTGAAACTGGCCCCCGAGTTGTTGTAGTTCTCCTGCCCCGGCCGGTCGTCAAGCGTCACGTACGCCACGCCGCACAGCGCGGTCGCGTCCACGTACATGAGGTACTTGCGATCGGTCCGGTTGTACCCGGCCGCCTTGATCGCGTTGACCGAGTTGCCGAAGTCGCTCAGCGCGCTGTTGGCGATGGCGACACTGGTGACCGAGATGTTGCACGAGCTGTCGGTCACGAACCGGATGTGCCGCACGCCCCCGGTCTGCGCGGCGCTGGCGTTGTAGATGTCGTCCACACCCTGGGTCCAGGTGCGGATGGAGCTGAGGTACTGCCCGAGCCGGTCGGCATTGCTGGACCCGCGCACGTACAGCACCTGCACCCGGTTGCCGGACTGCCCGTCCCCGTCACAGACGATGTTCGCGGCGGCCGCGGCCTGGGTGACACTCTTCGCCTCCGCGAGCGGCGCGACGGACTTGCTCACATCCATGCCGGCGAACGCCGCGTCGGGCCCGTGCGTACAGGCGCCGGGCACGTTCTTGACCTCGAACAGGCCCTTGCAGCGCCCGGTGCCGACCTTGAACCCGTCGTAGTTGAGCCCCCGCGCGTGATCGTTGGCCGGGATCGTGGGATCCGGCGGCCCCTGCTGCTGTTGCTGCGCCCACGCGGGCGCCGTACCGATACCGACGACGAGCAAGGCCCCCGCCACAATGGCAAGAACCTTGCGCCGCGGCCTGAACTGAAATCGAAACATGGGCATCTCCCGCTGGCGGACGGGTCAGGAGCGCCCAGTCTGTCCCACTTCGTTGCCATCGAACAATCTCCGACGGCGAATTGTTTAACTTTGTTCACTACTCGCAGCCGGAGGTTATCCACAGGCAGAAACCGACTCTGGACCGGCCGCTCTTGGAGGCCCAGGCTGGATGGCGAACACATCGGCGAGATCGGGGGCTGCGGATGGGTTCCGCAAAGCATGCCGCTCCGACCAGGCCACGCATGGCCACCGGAACCGGCCCACCACGACAACGCCTACGCTTCGGCTTGGGCGCACTACTGACAGTCCCACTAGGCCCGCTGCTCGCGATCGCCGTGATGAGTGTCCACAACGGACTCTCGCCGGCGACCCCTCGACTACCGGTGCTCATTGCCGGCGTCGTCCTGAGCGCGGCGGCACTGCTCCTACGCCACGGCCCGGCAAGGCGCTGGCTCACCGTCGCGGCGGTGGCGGTGCTGGCAGCCGCCGCGGCGCTGTACGAGTCCTGGCCTTGACACCCTTTCGCGGCGCCCGCCAGCTTCGTAGGCTGCGGCCCATGACCAGGGAGACCGAGCGCATTGCCGCGCTGCGCGAGCGGTTCAACCGCCACGTGCTCGACGGCATCCCAAAACTGCGCAAGCTCGGCTACAACCCGTTCCAGTTCCTGGAAATGGTGCAACGCCACAACGGCGTGGTCGGCGCGGCGAAACACCTGCTGGCCGACCCCCGCCACACGTCGTACGGCTTCCAGCGGCTGTACGAGCTCGACAAACTCGAGGACAGCGTCGAGTTCGCGGCCTGCCTGCCGTGGTTCGCCGAACTGTTCGAACCCCACGAGCTCGAGGAGGCACGGACCCGCCTGATCACGCACAGGTTCCCGCTGCAGCAACGACTCGCCGCCAAGGCCGCCCAGCCGCCATCCTGGCTCGGCGAGCACTAGGCACGTCGGCCGGCCGGTCAGCTCAACAGGTCGAGGAGCCGCTCGGCTTGCCGGTCGAGCGAGCCGGGCGGGTTGCGGCGTTCGGCTGGGCCACCGGGCCGGAGCAGGTGCAGCCAGAACGTCGCGAAGAGCCGGCGCGCGTCGAGCAGCCGGTCGCCGTCGAGGTCGAACCGGGCGAGAAAACCGGCCCAGTCCGCACCCCGGGCGCCGACGTGTTCGACCAGGTCGGCCATTTCGAACTCGGGGTCGGACCGGCCGGCGTCCTCGAAGTCGACGATGCGGATCCGCTGTCCGTCCCACAGGTAGTTGGCGAGGTTCGGATCGCCGTGGCCCAGCACGGTGGTGCGGGCGGGACCGAGGCGGAGCCCGGCCAGGAAGGACCGGGCGGCGTGAGCGGCCTCCCCCGCCCGGCCCGGCAGCTCCAGTCCGGCCATGCGCTCGGCCATCACCGCCGGGAGTTCCGCGGGGTGATCCCGGCGCGGGGGCAGGTCGCCGCACGGCGTTGACCACAACCGGCGCAGCGCATCGGACAGCGCGGCCTGCTGATGGACGCCGGGCCCGCTGTTCAGCGCGGCCCGCCGAGCGGCGTCCAGCCCGCCGGGCAGCGCGGCCTGCCGATCGACGCCCAGTCCGCCGTTCAAAGCCTCGTCCCGCCGACCGGCGTCCAGCCCATCGTTCAGCGCGGCCCGCCGATCGAGATCCAGCCCACCGTCCAGCGCGGCCCGCCGATCGGCGTCCGGCCCACCGTCCAGCGCGGCCCGTCGATCGACGTCCAGCCCACCGTGCAGCGCGGCCCGCCGATTGGCGTCCAGCGCAGTGGCCGGCGCGGTCTGCGGATCGGTGTCCGACCCGCCGGGCAGCGGCGTGCCGGGCAGCAGGCTCATGGCGATGGTGGGCGGGTCGGCGTCCAGGTCTGCGTCGAGCGGCTCGGGCACCAGGTCCGGATGCCGGTCGTGCACCCGGCGGAGCACGGCCCACTCGCGGCGGTGTTCTCCGCGTGACCACGACACGTACCGCTTGGTCAGCCGGCCGCCGTCGACCTGCAGCTGATGTGTCTGCGCCACCCGCCGAATCTAAGCCGCATCGTCCACGAGGAGTTGCTCGGTGCCCTGACGACGAAGGCGGCCGCAGAGCGACGAAGCCTGACGAACGAAAACGACGGCGGCCGCCTCCGGTGAAGGGAGACGGCCGCCGTGGGTGGAGAAGAGGTCAGACGTTCAGGTCGTACTGGTACAGGTTGTACTTCGCCATCAGGTTGACGACCTTCGTCGTGTACTGGGGGTCCGTGGCGTACCCGGCCTTGTGAACCTCGGCGATGAACTGGTTCGGGTTGTTCGTGTAGTTGAAGGCGGCCGCGTACCGCGACAGCGACTTCAAGTTTGCGCCATGGTCGCGGAAGGAGTCGACCGAGCCGCGGTACGTGCGGAACGTGGCGACCGTCGTGGTGCAGGCGCCCTGGGCGGTGCACTCCTGGGTCGAGTAGGACTTGCAGCCGGCGGCGTACGAGCCGGGGGCGTTGTTGAAGCATTTCATGCCGAAGAAGTTGTTGTCGTTCGCCGACAGGGAGCTGCGGCCCCAGCCGGACTCGAGGATGGCCTGGGCCAGGGTCACCGAGGCGGGGACCTTGGTGTCGCGCTGGCTCTGCTGGGCCGGGGCGATCGCGGCGGCCAGGAACTGCTCGTTCGTCATCGTGCCGGTCGGGCCCATCGGGACGGCGGCGACCGGGGCGGCGACAACCGGGGCGGGGGCCGGCGGGGCGCAGACCGGGAGCTTCGGGTTGCCCGAGACGTACGCGTGCGAGATGTAGTCGCCGACCAATGTGCGGTCCCACTGCGCGGTTCTGCGCACGTTGCCGCGGAGGTACTGGCCGCTCACGCGGCAGGTGACGGTGACCTTCTGCTTGTTCTTGATGGTGCGGGTCTTGCCGAACCAGTTGGCGGCGCCGGTACGAGCGGCGAGTGAGCCCTTGACGCGAACGCTGACAACGGCGGCGTCGGCCGGTGCAGCGGCCACGACGAGGGTCGTGGCGGTCGCGGCAAGGGCCAGCACCGGAGCGAAGACGTACTTCTTGAAACTGCGCAACATCGGTTGATCTCCCAAGAGGGGTGGGCAGGTCCCCTCAAAGGTCGTCAACCGGCGTTGCTGGCCTCGTTCCGCGCCGGGTGCCAGGTCGTTGCCAGGCCCACGCCGACGCCCTCCGCGCGGAGGCGGTCGAGCGCTCCGGTGCCCTGCGGCACGAGCGTGAGCGACGCCGGCGGCAGGGCGTGCCGGCGCAGGGTGGCGAGGACGGTGCCGAACAGTTGCGGGTCGCGCTGCTGCAGGACGGAGACCGGCACGGCGACGGTGAAGCCGCCGGCGGCCGCGTCCGCGCAGGCGCGGTCGAGCAGCCAGGCGCCGATCGGGACGACCAGGCCGGCGCTCTCGGCCGCGGCGAGCAACGCGAGCGAGTCGTGCGGGGGCCAGCTGATGCGCGCCGCGAACAAGCCGGGTTCGATCGGCTCGTACCGCACGAGCAACTCGCCGGCCGCGAACGCCAGGCGCAGCGCGTCGGAGTTGCGGTTCGCGTCGCGCATGCCCGGTTCGAACTGCACGACCTGGTTGCGGCCGGCCGCCTTGGCCGCATAGAGCGCGAGGTCGGCGTCGCGCAACGGGTCGGCCGAAGCGCGCAGCGGCAGCCGGCCGATGCTGGTCGTGACGGACAACTCGCGGCCGTCCTGCACATAGGGTTCGCGCAAGGACGCCAGAATCCGCGCCGGTACCGCCTGATCCTCCGTGATCACCGCGAACTCGTCGCCGCCCAGGCGGACCAGCACGTCGCCCGGGGGCACGACGGCGCGCAGCCGCTCGGCGACGGTCACGAGCAGGCGGTCGCCGGCCGGGTGTCCATAGGTGTCGTTGACCTGTTTGAAGCCGTCCAGGTCGAGCAGCAGCAGCTCCCCGTCCGGCGTATCGCGCAGCCGGTCGGCGAGCAGTGCGCGGTTGCCCAGGCCGGTGAGCGGATCGTGGGTCGCGCGGTACGCCAGCTCGTCCGCGCGGCGCTGCGCGAGGCGGTTGCTCAGTTGCATGCGCACGACGAGCAGCACGGCCAGCGCGGCGGCGAACCCGGGGACCACGACGTGCCGGCCGATCGCGCTCGCGCCGGACTCGAGCGCGAGCACCGCCGGGCCGACGAGGGAGAGCAGCAGGAGCAGGACGAAGCGTCCGGCGGTACCGCTGCGGCGCCTGGCTTTTTCGGCATCGCCGCCGATCCCGCGCATCGCGGGGTGCAGGGTGGCCGCCGCGCACAGGGCGAACCAGGCGAGCCACGCGGCCGCGGCGGGCCGGTCGAAGCCCGCGTCGGCCATGTCGCGCGTCTGCGACCAGAACCGGATGTCCGCCGCGAGCAGACAGAACTGCGCGAGGGTGAGCATCGCGGCGGCCGGTGAGCGCGTGCCGGCGGTGAACCAGACGCGGGTCGTCATGGCCACGATGACCAGGTCGCAGACCGGGAAGACGAGGCGGGTGGCGAGCTCGCCGGGGCCGAGCCCGTATTCGGCGACGCGCGGTTCGACCAGGAAGCTCCACACCGGAATGGCCACGCCGATGGTGACGATGCCGGCGTCGATGAGCGACTCCCACGGCGTGCGGCCGTTGCCGTGGCGGGCCAGGAGGAACAGCCCGGCGGTACCGCTGAGAAAGGCGAGATAGAAGGTCCAGTCGAGCAGCACCGGACTCGCGGGCGCGGGCAGGTGCAGCATGGACTGCGCGCCCCAGGCGATGTTGCCGGTGAACACCAGCGCGAGCGCGCCGAACAGCAGCAGCCAGGCGCGGCGGGCCTCGGGACGGTTGCGCCGGATGCCGGCGGCGGTGGCGGCGACCGCGCTCGCCTGCAGCGCGAGATTGGCCAGGCGCGCCGGCGGCCCCGCGTTCAGCAGGGCCACCGGGGACACGACGACCGCCGCCGCCAGGTATACGCGCCACACGTGCGCTCAGTTGGTCCCGTACTGCTGCTTGAGCGCCAGGTAGTCGCCGAGGCCGAGCCCGCGGTAGGCGGTGGAGCAGTCGGGCAGCCCGTCGGTCATGGTGAGCGCGGAGTGCTGCGCGAACGAGACGTGCCCGAGCCCGAAGGCGTGCCCGAACTCGTGCGTGACCGTGCCCTCCAGGTCCCAGCGGTTGCTGCACGACGGCGGGGTGCTGGTGAAGAACAGGCCCTCGGTGTCGTCGATGAGGATGTCCGTCTCGACGCTGCGGCCGTTGTCCTTGCCGCCGTACCACCAGATGCACGTCACGGCGAGCAGCCCCTGGTTGAGCGGGCCGAACGAGACCGCGTTGTGCCCGTCGCGCTCGCCGCAGCCGCCCGAGGGGGTGACGCCGGCGACGTGGTCGGTCTTGCCCTCGTACGACTCGGAGATGCCGAGGTTCTCGGGCAGGCCGCAGAAGTTGCGCCCGGTGTCCACGGTGTAGGCCGCGCTGCGCAGGGAGTTGACGACGGTGGCGCGGTCGCCGAGGTACGCGGGGATCGTCTTCTCGTTGACCCGCCACTTGAGCTCGTTGCGCCAGCGCATGCCCAGCCAGGTGCCGGCCGGGTCGGCGCAGCGCCCGCCGTCCATCGCCGCCTCGGCGGGCTGTCCGTGCGGGGGACCCGGGATCACGATGGCGAACTTCGCGGTCTGCAGGGTCATCGGCGGCTCGCCCACCAGCCAGGCCGCGCAGAGCACCAGCACGAGTGCCCGCAGTACCGCCGCCAGACCAGTGTCGATCTTCGGCACGTTTCCATTCTGATCCGCGCAAGCCCTCGCAGGGGTGACTTTCGGCAAATGCGCCCGTGACGCCATGGCCCGCTAGCTGCCCATCCGCGCCTGCTCGACACCCACCCCGCACCGCCGCGTCGGGTGATCGTCGGACAGACGAGCCGCTCACCTTCGGTCATGCTTTGACTACACCGAGTTGAGGGGGACGAACCATGAAGGTGCTCGTGAAGCTGCTCGACCGCTCCGCCCGCCATGGTCGCGACCGGGGCGCGGCCACGCTCGACATCGGCCTGGGCGCCATCCTGCTGGGCGTCACCCTGGTCGCGGTGATCACCCTGTTCGGCAACTCGCTGTAGCATCGACGCCGATGCCGCGGTGGGTCTGCCCGCAGTGCGAGCGGGAATTCGACAAGGCGGGCCAGGGCCACGTCTGCGTGCCCGGCTGCACCGTCGACGACACCTTCGCGGGCCGCCCCGAGTACCAGCGCGAAGCCTACGACGCGATCATCGCGTTCCTCGACGACCTGGGCCCGATCCACGAGGACGCGGTGCAGGTCGGGGTGTTCCTCAAGCGCGACCGCAAGCTCGCCGAGATCCGCCCCATGGCCCGCGCCCTCTCCGTCGAGCTCTACCTGCCCCGGAAGGTCGACGACGCGCGCGTGGTGCGGCACTACCCGATCGGCCGCGGCCGGTTCGTGAACGTGGTGCGCATCAAGGACGGCGACGCCGTCGACGAGCGCATGCTGGGCTGGATAGCAGAGGCCTACGCGGACGCACAGAACTAAGCCGACGCCACCAGCTGGGCGCGCGGCAGCAGGCACGTCACGACCGTGCCCTGCCCCGTGGCCGGCGTGGCCCAGATCCGCCCCCCGTGCCGCTCCACGATGGTCTTGGTGATTGCCAGCCCCAGCCCCGTCCCCTGGCTCTGCCGCTCGTGCGAGCGGCTGGACCGGAAGAACTGCTCGAAGATCTGGTCGATCTCGTCCTCCGGAATGCCCATCCCGGTGTCGGAGACGGTCAGCCGCACCTGCTCCCCGTCCAGGTCCGCGCTCAGCCGCGCGCTCCCGCCCGGCGGGGTGAACTTCAGGGCGTTGTCGAGCAGATTGATGATCACGCGCTCGAGCTGGTCGCGGTCGCCGTCGACGAGGATCGGCTCTTCGGGCAGGTCGATCTCCAGGTGTACGTCCCGTTGCCCGCGCACCGCCGCCAGCGCCTCGAGCGCGCCGGCGACCACCGCGGCGATCCGCACCGGGCTGGCGTTGATCTTCACCGCGCCGGCCTCGATGCGAGACAGCATCAGCAGGTCCTCGATCAGCGCGAGGAGGCGGCGCGCGTTGCGCTCGACGGCGGCCAGCAGCCGGGCCTGGGCCTGCGCGACCGGGCCGGCGTCGCCGTCGACGATCACCTCGACGTTGCCCAGGATGCTCGTCAGCGGCGTGCGCAGCTCGTGCGAGACGGTCGCCACCAGGTCGGCCCGCACCTTGTCCAGCTCGCGCAGGCGCGCGGTCGCGTCGCGCTCGCGGTCCAGGGCGTGCCGCATCGCCTCCACGGTGCGCCGCTCGCGGGTGATGTCGCGGGCCACGCTGAGGTACCCGCCGACGTCGCCCGACTCGTCCCGGATGACGCTCACCGTGCGCGCGACCGGCAGGTGGGTGCCGTCCCGGCGGCGGTAGACGCACTCGCGGGCCTCGGTGTCGCCGGCCCGCGCGGGCGCGAAGAGCGCCTCCAGGGAGTCGAGCTCGCCGGGGGCGTGGAAGACCGCGAGGTCAGCGGAGCCGACGACGTCCTGCGCGCGGTACCCCAGCATCCGCTCGGCCCCCGCGTTGAACACGGTCACCGTCCCGGCCCGGTCCACGCCGACGACGGCGAGCTCGGTCGCGGCCGCGAGCACGTCGGCGAAGAGCCGCTCGGTGCGCCGCTGGTCGGTGACGTCGATGCCGGTGCAGATCATGTGCGTGAGGCGGCCCTCGTCGTCGTGCAGGGCGGCGCTGCTCCACACGATGCGCCGCCGGCCGCCGGGGACGATCCAGTCGCGCTCGGCCGTGCCCGGGAACTGCTCCGCGGGCACCCCGGCGAGCTCCGCGGCCAGGCGCGCGTCGTCCAGAGCGGACAGACCCAGGCTGCGGTACGGCCGCCCGACCACCTCCGCCGCCGCCCGCCCGGTCAGCTCCTCGCAGCGCCGGTTGAACGCGGTCACGGTGCCGGTCGCGTCGACGGCGACCACGAGGAAGCCGGTCGAGTCGAGGATCGCCTGGTTGAAGTCGCGGTCCCGGCGGGCGGCGCGGGTGGCCCGCACGAGCTGGCGCGCGGACGCGCGGGCGCGGCGGGTCCAGCCCTGCGCGGCGGTGGCCACGATGACGCCGATGGCGACGATGAGCACGCCGCGGCGCCACTCCCCCGCCAGCACGTCCGGGTCGAGCGCGGCCGGCACCACGAACACGAGGGCCATGACGGTCACGCCGATCGCGGTGGCGAGCCGGCCCTGGTGCAGCCCCAGCCACAGCACGGGCAGCAGGGCGAGCGGCGCGTACCCGGCCGGCCCGCCGTCGCCGCCGACGTTGAGCAGGACCACGACGCCGAAGTACCCGAGCGGCGGGACGGCCTCCAGCAGCACCGGCAGCCGCCGCCACGGCACCAGCACGACCGTGGCCAGCAGGACCAGCACCACGCCCGCGGCGGCGGCCAGCGCGACGGGATGCACGCGCGGCGGGAACCCGGCGATGGCGAACGCGAGCGCCGTGACCGCCACGAACGGCAGGATCCGCGACCAGCGATCGGGGGCGGTCAGCGTCCGCAGCTCCGCCTCGCCGTTGGGCATTGCACCGTCCTCCGGGCCGATGGAAGCAAGCTAGAACTTGAACCGCGTGACCAGGCCGTTCATCTGCTCGGCCATGCCGGCGAGGGCGCGCGCGGCGGTGAGCGAGGTGCCGGCCTCCTCGCTGTTCTGCGCGGCCGCGCCCGCGACGTCGCCGATGGTCGCCGCGATCATGTTGGTCCGGCCGGCGACGTCGCTGATCGTGCGGGTGGTCTCCTGGGTCGTGGCGGTCTGCTCCTCCACGGCGCTGGCGATGGTGACCTGGAAGTCGTTGATCCGCTCGATGATCGAGCCGATCTCGGCGATGGCCGCGATCGCCTGCTGGGCGTCGGCCTGGATCGCCTCGACCCGCCCGCCGATGTCCTCGGTGGCCCGCGCCGTCTCCTGGGCCAGCTCCTTGACCTCGCCGGCCACCACCGCGAAGCCCTTGCCGGCGTCGCCCGCCCGCGCGGCCTCGATGGTGGCGTTGAGCGCGAGCAGGTTCGTCTGCTCGGCGATGGTGGTGATGAGCTTGACGACGTTGCCGATCTCGACGGACGACGCGCCGAGCCGCGACATGGTGGTGTTCGTCTGCGCGGCCATGCCGACGGCGTCGGACGCCACGCGCAGCGCCTCGTTGGCGTTGCGGGAGATCTCGGCGATCGAGCCGCTCATCTGCTCGCTGGCCGCGGCGAGGGTGTCGACGTTGAGCGAGACCTGTCCGGCCGCCTCGTTGGCCGACCCGACCCGGGCGCTGGCCTGCCCGGCCGAGGCGGCGATGCGCTGCGAGGACCCGGACAGCTCCTCGGCCGAGCCCGCGACGGTGCGGGCGGATTCGGCGAGCGACTGGACGGTACCGTGGACGCTTGCTATGGCTTGGTTGAGATCGCGGGCCATCCGGCCGACCTCGTCGGTGGAGTCGATGCCGGAGGTGCGCGACAGGTCGCCGCCGGCCATCCCGCGCAGGACGCCGGAGACCTCCCGCAGCGGCGCGATGATGCCGCGGGCGACGAGCCCGCTCACGGCCACGATGAGCAGCACGCCGATGCCCCCGGCGAGCGACAGCGCGGTGATCGCCTTGACCCGCTCGCTGTCCACGGCGGCGGCGGCGGCCCTGGCGTGCCCGGCGAGCGCGTCCCCGACCGCCGGGAGCTGCTGCTCGACCGTGGCGAACGCGGCCTGGAAGTCGGCGTAGGACTGGGTCGTGGGCTGCCCCGCGGCCGCGGCGCCGACGGTCTGCGTGGCCAGCTGGAGGTACTGCTCGACGGCCGGCTTGACCCGCTGCGCGGCCGCGCGCACGTCGGCCTCCATGTCCGCCCCGGTGAACAGCGCCATGGCGGCGGTGAGGATCTTCGCGTGCGCGGCCAGGTCGCCGTCGGCGGTGGCCGTGCCCTGGGTCGCGGCGAGCAGGACGCGCAGCACGTCGCCGCGCACGGCGTCGTGGGCCATGTCGGCCTCGAGGGTGCTGCGGGTCAGGCCGTTGATGCGCTGCAGCTGGTGCGCGCGGTCGCCGTCGGCGCTCAGCGCGCGGACGCCCACGACCAGCAGGGCCCCGACGGTGAGCACGGCGAGCACGATGACCGCGCCGAGTTTCGCGGCGATCGGGAGGTTGCGCGCGAACCGGCGTAGCCCAGCCATTGACATGCCCTTCTCGAAGCGTCCCCATCCGGCCTATCGGCCGCGTTTCGAGGCGCTTGAGAAGTCGGGATCGATCGTGTTGCTACTTGGGTTCGGTGCGCAGCATCCGGCTGAGGGCGCGCACGGCCACGTCGCTGGGCGATGCGGCTTCGCGGTTGGCCTTCTGCAGCTCGCGGTACACCTCTTCGCGGTGGACCTGGATGCTGCGGGGCGCCTTGATGCCCAGGCGCACCACGTCACCGCGCACGTCGAGCACGGTGACGACGACGTCGTCACCGACCATCACGCTTTCACCGGGCCGTCGGGTCAGGACGAGCACAAGCCGCTCCCTCCATGGGCGATAGGCGAACAGTACCCGATTTGCCGGGTCCGCCGGGCCGGAAAGCGCCGCGCAGCCCCGTTCAGGCGACCATCAGCTTCTGCCGGACCGGGAGCCCGGTGTGGCTGAGGATCAGCTGTACCGCGCGGCGCGTGCGCTGGTCGAGCACGATCGGCGCCATGAGGTTGGCCGTGGCGTCCTCGGCCCCCGCCTCCCCCGCGGTCACCACGAGCAGCACGACCAGGTCGGTCGGGTCGCTGACGCCGAGCGTGGCCAGCGTCTCGTCGTCGATCTCGGCCTCGTAGTCCGGGAAGAACTGCGTCGGCGGGACGACGAGGAAGCGCAGGCCGTCGGAGTCGACGGACTTGAGCGAGTACAGCACGCCGGCGTCGTCGAGGCGCACCAGCACGAAGCGGCGGTCCTCGGGGAAACCGGGAATCGGCGCGACAAAGTCGATCACCGGAAGCGTGGTCGTCTCCCCGGGGCTGTCAACGGTCGCGACGCTCATAGATTCCTCACGATGAACTGGAGCCGCCGTACGGGCTACCGCAGGAAATCCACCAGCGACGGCTGGATGACCTTCGCGGTCGCGGCCAGCGCCGCCTGGTATGCGGTCTGCTGCAGGGACAGCTCGGTGATGGTCTTCGGCAGGTCGATGTCCTCGACGTCGGACAGCTGGGTCCTCAGGTCGAGCACCCGGTTGTCCGCGGCCTGCTGCATTTGTGAAACCTGATTGTATCGGGATCCAACGCCCGAAAGCCCCGTCTGCACCCGTTTCTGCGCCGTGTCGATATCGGCGAGGTCGTCCTGCAGCGCGGCCGGGTTGTTGCGCAGATCGTCGGCGATCTTCTGCAGCGTGTTGAACACGTTGCCGGTGCCGGAGCCGAACACCGAGGAGGCGTCGGTGTCCACGCGCACACTGGCGTTCGCGCCGATCGTGCGGTTCACCGAGCCCGTGTCGCCGACGTAGTTGCCGTTGGTGTCGAAGGCGATGTCGCCGGAGGTGGTGCCCCCGAAGATCGGCCGGTCCAGGTACTGCGTGTTGGCCAGGTCGAGCATCGAGCCACGCAGGTTGTCGACCTCCAGCGCGATCGCCTCGCGGGCCTGCGAGCTGCCGGCGGAGCCGCTGGACAGGCCGGTCAGCACGAGCTCGCGGGCCCGGTTGAGCTGCGTCGAGGCGCTGGTGAGCGCCGTGTCGGCCTGGTTCAACCAGCCCATCCCGTCATCGCCGTTGCGTGAGTACTGGTTGAGCGTCGCCATGTCGCTGCGGGTCTGCATGGCGATGACCGCGCCGCCGGGCGAGTCCGACGCCTTGGTGATCTGCTTGCCGCTGGACAGCTGGTTCTGCAGGTCCTGGTTCTTCTGCAGGTTGAGCTGCAGGTTGGCCAGGGTGTTCGTGGCCACCGACCGCTCGGTGACGCGGAAGCCGGGCATCCGTTCCCTCCTCCTGTTACCTCTTCATGTTGATCAGCGTGTCGAGGGTGGTGTCGACGACGCTGATCACCTTGGCGGCGGCCTCGTACGCCCGCTGGAACTGCAGCATGTTGGTCATCTCCTCGTCGAGGCTGACGCCGGACTCCGCCTGCTCGGCGGACGTGACGTCGTCGGAGATGACCTGCTGGGCCTGGGCGCGGCGGTTGACCGTCTGCGCCTGGATCCCGATGTCGACCACGAAGTTGCGGTACTGCGTGTCCGCGCCCTGCGGGTCCTTGGCCAGCGCCGCCATGGCGTTGGCGTTGTCGCCCTGGTACGGCGTGGTCGCGGTGCTGGAGGCGGCGATCTTCGTCGGGTCGGTGATCGCGACCTGGATGTCCTTGGCGCTGCTGCCGGTGAAGAACGCGCCGCCGGCCTGCGGGCTCAGCGCGCCCGTGCCCGGGTCGGTGCTGATGTCGAAGCCCTGCGCGTGCTGCGCGTTCACCGTGGTGATGAGCGTGCTGGCCACGCTGTCCAGGCCGGCCACGGTGCCGGGGATGGTCGTGGTCAGCGCCTCCAGGCCCGAGGCGACCTTGCCCGAGGTGATCCCGGCCGCGCTGCCGTTGTCGGCGAACTGCACCTGCACCGGGGCGACCGCGATCCCGTCGACGGTCGTGCTGCCGACGGCCTGCAGGTTCCGCGCGGTGTCGCCCTGCACCAGCATGTTGCCGCCGAGCGAGACGTCCATGGTGCCGTTCTCGTTGAGCCGGCCCGTCGCCCCGGTCATCTCCGAGAGCTTCAGCACGAGCTGGTCGCGCTGGTCGGACAGCTCGTTGGTCGGCATGTTGGCGTTGCGGGCCAGCGCGATGCGGGCGTTGAGGTCGGCGATGCCGCCGGAGGTCTGATTCACCACGGCGATGTCGGCGTCCAGGGCCTCGCGGGTCTCGCCGAAGAGGTTGTCCAGGTTCTGCCGGGTGGTGCCCATCGTGTCGGCGACGGTGTTGGCCCGCGACAGCAGCTGGGTGCGGGCCGAGAGGTCGCCGGGCCGGTTGGCCACGTCGGACCACGCGTTCCAGTAGTCGGCCAGCTGCGACTGCAGGCCGGTGTCGCTGGGCTCGCCCAGGGTCTGCTCGACGTTGGCGAACACGGTGCCCTGCGCCTGCAGGTACTCGTTCAGCCCGCGCTCCGTGCGCGTGCGGTTCGACATGAACTCGTCGTGCAGCCGGGTGACGTCGGTGATGCGCACCCCGTCGCCGACGCCGTCGCTCTTGGACCAGAAGGCCGGCTTGGTGACCGCCTCGACGGGCGAGAGCTCCACGCGCTGGCGGGAGTACCCGTCGGTGTTGGCGTTGGCGATGTTCTGCCCGGTCAGGTCGAGGGCGCGGCGCTGGGCGTAGAGGGCGGACAGGGCCGTGTTCAGGCCGGAGAAGGTGCTCATCTACATCGCCTCGTCAATCAGCCGGGTACGGGCGGCGGCCGCGACGGTCTGGCCCTTGCGCCCGTACGTCTCCACGGATCCCACGACCGCGAGCATCGTCTCGCGCGCGGCCCGGGCCCCGGTGGTGAGCAGGTCGCGGTTGGCCTCGGCGAGCGCGTGCACCTCGGCGGTGACCGTCAGGAACGCCTTGCGGTGCTGGTTGAGCAGGTCGTTCCACGGGGGCGGGGCGGCCTCGGCCAGCGCGCTCAGGCTCGGGTTGGGGCCCAGCCCGAACTCCTGCCCGATCGCCTCGACCTCGGCGGCCCGCACGACCTCGGTGCGCCGGATCTCCTCCAGCACCACCTCGACCTCGCGGGTGGCATGGGCGAGCCAGCGCGTCCGGCCGGAGGCCAGCACGAGCTGCTCCTCCTCCAGCTTGAACAGCAGCAGCTCCAGCATCTCGCGCTCCCGCCACAGGATGCTCGCGAGATCCGCCAGCCCCATCCGCTCCGCCTCTCCTCATGCACACCGGTGCCGTGTTCGCCCCGTAGTTCGGCATTTCCATGTCCGGCTTGAGCACAACCGGTTCGCAACTTTGCGTCACCCGGGCGCGCACCCGTGGCTGGCGAATCTGGTTCTCGACCAACCAACTCCTGCCACGAAGAGGTTGCCGTGACCACCACCGCCGAAGCCCCCGCCGCCACCGCCCTGAGCCCCTCGGAGCTGGACGCCCAGGTGCGCGCCCATCTCCCGCTCGTGGGTCACCTGGTCCGCGAGATGCTCGGCCGGCTCCCGGCCCACGTGTCGCGCGAGGACCTCATCTCCGCGGGCATGGCGGCGCTCGCCGGCGCCGGGCGCTCCTTCGACCCGAGCCGCGGCATCCCCTTCGGCAGCTTCGCCACCAGCCGCATCCGCGGCGCCCTGCTCGACGAGCTGCGCGGCCTGGACTGGGCCAGCCGCTCGGTGCGGGCCCGGGCGCGCAAGGTCGAGACGGTGCAGCAGGAGCTGACCGGCCGGCTGGGCCGCACCCCGACCCAGCAGGAGCTGGCCGAGGCGATGGGCGTCGCGGTCGACGAGCTCAAGACCATCGACGAGGACGTGCAGCGCGCGGTCGTACTGTCGCTGCAGGGCTTCACCGCCGGCTCGGCCGAGGAACTGGTCCCCGAGCGGGCCGCCGGCCCCGAGGACCTCATCCTGCACCGGGAGCGCATCGGGTACCTCCACCAGGCCATCAACGCGCTCCCCGAGCGGCTGCGCACGGTCGTCACGGCGTACTTCTTCGAGGAGCGCCCGATGAACGACATCGCCGACGAGCTGGGCGTCACCGAGTCGCGGATCAGCCAGCTGCGCGCGGAGGCGCTGGTGCTGCTGCGCGACGGGCTGAACAACCACCTCGACCCGGAGATGCTGCACGGCCCGGCCGCCGGCGGCTGCGTCGCGCGCCGCCGCGAGGCGTACTACGCGAACATCGCCGCCCAGGGCGACCTCACCGCCCGCCTGTCGGTCACGACGCCGCTGGGGCTTCCGCGCGCGGCTTGATCGCGAAATGTCGGGCGCTGGCGCGCCGCGACATTTCGGACTTATACCCCGACAGGTGATCTATCCGGTATGCGGGCATTTTGCGGCCGGATTTTCATGAGCCCGCAGCGAGTCGCCACGGAAAGCCCGGAGGCGACGGACGAACTCGCTGCAAAGCCGCGACCCGAACGGACTCGGGGGCGGTAGGAGCACCACGGACCAGGCATGGACGCCCAGGCACGGACGCGCAGCACCACCGGTGACGGCACGGAGGCCGACGTACGGGCACGGACGCCGCAGTTGCAAGCACCAGGGCACGGATGCCAGCACACAGGCACGGACGCCGCAGTTGCAAGCACCAGGGCACGGACGCCCGCACACAGGCACGGACGCCGCAGTTGCGAGCACCAGGGCACGGATGCCGGCACACGGGCACGGACGCCCGAACGCGTGGCAGGGATGCCGGAACGACGCGGGACACGGAGGTCCAGGGACAAACCCGGAGGCGGGGCGCGCAGGGATGCCGCCCCGCCCTCGGGCGTCCCGGCAACGACAACCACTTCGCAACCGAGAGAGACCGGTTGTGTACCCAAAGTGACAGAGGCTGAGAGAGACCGGACTTCCTGCCACGAAGAAGGTTGCCGTGACCTCCACTGCCATCAAGACGACCAGCGCCGAGCGAGAGGAGCTCGTGCGCAGTCACCTTCCGCTCGTCGGCCACCTCGTACGCGAGATGCTCGGCCGCCTCCCCTCGCACGTCTCGCGGGAGGACCTCGTCTCGGCCGGCATGGCCGCCCTCGCCGGCGCGGCGCGCTCGTTCGACCCCGCACGCCTGATCCCGTTCGGCAGCTTCGCGACCACGCGGATCCGCGGCGCGCTGCTGGACGAGCTGCGCGGGCTGGACTGGGCGAGCCGATCCGTGCGTACCAGGGCCAGAAAGGTCGAGACCGCCCAGCAGGAGCTGACCGCGGCGCTCGGCCGCGCCCCGAGCCAGGCCGAGCTGGCCCAGTCGCTCGGGGTCGCCGTCGGCGAGCTCAAGAGCATCGACGAGGACGTGCAACGCGCGGTCGTACTGTCCCTGCAGGGCTTCACCGCCGGCACCGCCGAGGACCTCGTCCCCGAGCGCGCCGCCGGCCCCGAGGAGCTGATCCTGCACCGGGAGCGCATCGGGTACCTCCACCAGGCCGTCACCGCGCTGCCCGACCGGCTGCGCAAGGTGGTCCAGGCGTACTTCTTCGACGAGCGCCCGATGAGCGACATCGCCGCGGAGATCGGCGTCACCGAGTCCCGCGTCAGCCAGCTGCGCGCGGAGGCGCTGGTGCTGCTGCGCGACGGGCTCAACAACCACCTCGACCCGCACCTCGTGGCGGCCGCGCGCGACAAGGGGTGCGTGGCGCGCCGGCGCGAGGCGTTCTACGCGAACATCGCCGCGCAGGGCGACCTGAGCGCGCGCCTGGCCCTGACCAACCATCTCGGAGTACCGAAAAAGTTCTAGCAAACCCTTGAGTGACCGGCGGAAACGCCGATGTTCCAAGCGAGCGAGCCAAGGACGGCCCGCGGAGTTCGACCCAATTCATGGAGGAGTCATCATGGGTCTTCGCATCAACAACAACATCGCCGCCCAGAACGCCTACCGGAACCTGTCGATCACCGACAGCCAGCAGAGCAAGTCGCTGGAGAAGCTGTCGTCCGGCTACCGGATCAACCGCGCCGCCGATGACGCGGCCGGCCTGTCCATCTCCGAGGGCCTGCGTTCCCAGATCGGCGGCCTGAAGGTCGCGGTGCGCAACGCGCAGGACGGCATCTCGGTCGTGCAGACCGCTGAAGGCGCGCTGACCGAGACCCACTCGATCCTGCAGCGCATGCGCGACCTGTCCGTGCAGGCCGCCTCCACCGGTTCGCAGGACTCCGACGCGCGCGCCGCCGCGCAGACCGAGTTCTCCCAGCTGGGCCAGGAGCTCGACCGGATCGCCTCGACCACCGCGTTCGGCGGGCAGAAGCTGCTGCAGAGCGGCGCCTCGGCGTACACGGGCACCTTCCAGGTCGGCGCGAACGGGTCCTCGTCGGACCAGATCGCCGTTAACCTCGGTTCCGCGTTCGGCACCTCGAGCCTGTCCGGCTTCGACTCGACCGGCCTGGGCGTCGGCTCGCTCGACCTGACCACCTCCGGCACCGCCGCGATCGACGCGATCGACCAGGCCATCAAGGGCGTGTCGACCGCTCGGGCGACGCTCGGTGCGTACCAGAACCGCTTCGAGCACACCATCAACAACCTCAACGTCGCGGTGGAGAACCTGTCCGCGTCGGAGTCGCGCATCCGCGACACCGACATGGCCCAGGAGATGGTGTCCTTCACCCGCTCGCAGATCCTGACCCAGGCCGGCACCAGCATGCTGGCCCAGGCCAACCAGGCGCCGCAGAACGTCCTGTCCCTGCTGCGCTAGTCCCTGACCACCCGGGCCGGCCCCCGCCAACGGGGCCGGCCCTGATTTTTCGGCAAAACCCTTTAGTGGCACGGGATCGTGCCGATGTGATGAGCGACCGGACCACGGATGGACCGGCCTGACCCGACTCAAGGAGGAAGATCGTGGGTCTTCGCATTAACAACAACATCGCTGCTCAGAACGCCTACCGGAACCTGTCGGTGACGGACAGCCAGATGAGCAAGTCGCTGGAGAAGCTGTCGTCGGGTTACCGGATCAACCGTGCGGCCGACGACGCCGCGGGCCTCTCCATCAGCGAGGGTCTCCGGTCCCAGATCGGCGGCCTGAAGGTCGCGGTGCGCAACGCGCAGGACGGCATCTCGGTCGTGCAGACCGCTGAAGGTGCTCTCACCGAGACGCACTCCATCCTGCAGCGTATGCGTGACCTGTCCGTTCAGGCTGCCTCCACGGGTTCCCAGGACTCCGATGCGCGGTCGGCCGCCCAGACCGAGTTCTCGCAGCTCGGCCAGGAGCTCGACCGTATCGCCAACACCACCGCCTTCGGCGGCCAGAAGCTGCTCGACGTCGGTGGCAGTGCCTACACGGGCACGTTCCAGGTCGGCGCGAACGGTTCGTCGTCCGACCAGATCGCGGTCAACCTGAGCACCGCCGCGTTCGGCAGTGGCTCTTCGCTGACCGGGTTTGACTCGGCCGGCCTCGGGGTCGGTTCCCTCGACCTGACGAGCGCCGGAACCGCGGCGATCGACGCGATCGACACGGCCATCAAGGGTGTTTCGACCGCTCGTGCCACCCTGGGTGCGTACCAGAACCGGTTCGAGCACACCATCAACAACCTCAACGTCGCCGTGGAGAACCTCTCCGCGTCGGAGTCGCGGATCCGTGACACCGACATGGCGCAGGAGATGGTGTCGTTCACCCGCTCGCAGATCCTGACCCAGGCCGGCACCAGCATGCTGGCCCAGGCCAACCAGGCGCCGCAGAACGTCCTCTCGCTGCTGCGCTAGGACCTACGGGTTTGACCTGAACCAGGAGGACACCGGCAGGGCACGGCATCCAGCCAGGGCGCCGTGCCCTGCTACATCTCCCGGTGCCATCTCCCGGTGCCATCTCCCGGTGTGTTTCCTCTCAAGCGATGACCGCGCGATCCGATGGGACCGGAGGAAGCAGACACCAAGGCCGCGGACGGCCGGTTTCAGGACTCAGGGAGGAGCGCCATGGGTCTCAGGATCAACAACAACATCGCAGCGCAGAACGCCTATCGAAACCTGTCGGTCACCGACAGCCAGATGGGCAAGTCACTGGAGAAACTCTCTTCGGGGTACCGGATCAACCGAGCCGCGGACGACGCGGCCGGCCTGTCCATCTCCGAGGGACTCCGCTCGCAGATCGGCGGCCTGAAGGTCGCCGTGCGCAACGCGCAGGACGGCATCTCCGTCGTCCAGACCGCTGAAGGTGCACTGACCGAGACCCACTCGATCCTCCAGCGCATGCGTGACCTGTCCGTGCAGGCCGCCTCCACCGGTTCGCAGGACTCGGATGCCCGCTACGCGGCGCAGACCGAGTTCTCGCAGCTCGGCCAGGAGCTCGACCGCATCGCCAACACCACCGCCTTCGGCGGGCAGAAGCTGCTGGACACGTCGACCAGCCCGTTCGTCGGGACGTTCCAGGTCGGCGCGAACGGCTCGGCCTCCGACCAGATCACGGTCAGCCTGGGTACCGCCGCCTTCGGCAGCATCACCTCGGTGACCGGGTTCGACTCGGCCGGCCTCGGCGTCGGCTCGCTGGACCTGACCACGGCCGGTACGACGGCGATCGACGCCATCGACACCGCCATCAAGGGCGTCTCGACCGCCCGTGCCCAGCTCGGTGCGTACCAGAACCGCTTCGAGCACACCATCAACAACCTCAACGTCGCCGTCGAGAACCTGTCCGCGTCCGAGTCCCGCATCCGGGACACGGACATGGCCCAGGAAATGGTGTCGTTCACCCGCTCGCAGATCCTGACCCAGGCCGGCACCAGCATGCTGGCCCAGGCCAACCAGGCACCACAGAACGTGCTGTCGCTGCTGCGGTAAACCACCAAACCGTCCGGGGAGGAGCACGGTCTCCTCCCCGCTCGCCTCTCCTCAGGAGGTACCGCATGGTCACTGGCGCTAGCGTCGACGGCCTGGTCTCGGGCATGCAGACCTCGTCCGTCATCGCCGGGCTGATGCAGGTCGAAGCGGCCCCGCAGACCGCCCTCAAGACCAAGGTCAGCACGCAGCAGAAGGTCGTCAGCTCGTACCAGACGATCAACACGAAGATGGGCGGCCTGCTGACCGCGGCCAAGGCGCTCAACGACCCGATGGCGTGGAAGGGCGCGACGGCGACGTCGAGCTCCGACTCCGTCCTGGCCACGACGAGCGCGACCGGCAGCAACCAGACCGGCTCGGTGACCTTCAAGGTCAAGTCGCTGGCGGCGTCGGAGTCGCGGATCTTCTCCTCGGGCTCGGTCGCCGCGACCAGTGACAGCATCACCTCCGCGTCGAGCATCTCGATCACGAACACGGCGAGCGGCGAGGTGAAGAGCCTGGCGCTCACCGACACGTCGCTCAAGGGCGTGGTCGACGCCATCAACGGCTCCAGCGACCTCGGCGTGAAGGCCACCGCGATCCAGCTCGCCCCCGGGAAGTACACCCTGCAGCTCACGGCCAACGACACCGGCGCGGCCTCCGCCTTCAGCGTCGCCGGCATCGACGGCCTGGGCGCCGACGTGGCCGCGACCGAGGGCTCCGACGCGGTCCTGACCGTCGGCACCACGAACACGTTCGAGATCTCCTCCTCCTCGAACACCTTCAAGGGCCTCATGGACGGCCTCACGATCACCGCGAAGGCCAAGAGCGGCGACACCGACCCGCCGATCACGGTCGGCGTCACCAAGGACACCGACGGCATCGCGGCCAAGGTCCAGGCGATGGTCGACGCGGCCAACGGGGCGCTGAGCGAGATCGGCGCGCAGACCAAGAACGCCAGCGGCGACGTGCCCGGCGGCGTGCTGGCCGGCAACTCGTCCATGCAGCAGCTGTCGAGCACCATCCTGCAGACCGTCTCCGGCGGTGCGGGCGCGCTGGGCAGCCTCAAGGACGTCGGCATCGAGCTGACCCGCGACGGGCAGCTGACGTTCGACAAGACCAAGTTCGTGTCCGCGCTCAACGCCGACCCCGCCAAGACGCAGTCGTACTTCAACAGCACGACGGACACCGACGGCGACGGCATCAAGGACGGGTTCGCCGACAAGATGGTCGGCATGGCCGACAAGGCCACGCAGGTCAACACCGGCACCCTGGCCCAGCTGATCACCAGCGGCAACGGCACGATCAAGGACCTCACCGACCGCATCAGCGACTGGGACGTCCGGCTGCAGCAGCGCCAGGAGACGCTGCAGCGGCAGTTCACCGCGATGGAGACGGCGCTGGGCTCGATGAAGAACCAGTCGTCGTGGCTGTCCGGCCAGCTGGCGGCGCTCTGATCCGCGGACGCCACCGGCCGATCTGGGAGATCGCATGACGACACAAGCCCTGCGCAACCGGTACGTCGCCGACAGCGTCGCCACCGCGCCCCCCGCGCAGCTGCTGGTGATGCTGTACGACCGGCTCGTGCTCGACCTGATGATCGCCGGCCAGGCCCTGGAGGCCGGCGACACGCCGACGAGCTCGAGCCGGGTGTACCACGCCCAGGAGATCCTCATGGAGCTGCGCGCGACGCTCGACACCTCGGTGTGGAGCGGCGGCCCCGGGCTCGCCTCGCTGTACAGCTTCATGATCAACGAGTTGGTCCAGGCCAACGTGGCCGGCGACCGCGCGCGGGTCGAGACCGTGCAGGGCTTCGCCGAGCAGCTGCGCGACGCGTGGCGGGAGGCGGCCGCGCAGGTGACCGCCCAGGGGCAATGACCAATCCGGACTGGACGGCGGCCTGGACCGCGGCCCTGGCGGACATGGAGCTCGAGGCGGACGCGGTGGAGCAGATGCTGCGCCACCGCGATCTGCTCGAGCAGGCGGGCGAGCGGGCCGCGTTCGTGCCGCCGAGCGACATCGGGCCGCTGCCGCTCGAGCTGACCGACCGGGCCCGCCTGCTGGTGGCCCGGCAGCTCGACCTGTCCCGCGAGCTGTCGGTGGCGATCGCCGGCAACCGGCAGCAGGCGCGGCTGGTCAACCGCACCCGGCGCGAGGGCGGCGGGGGCGGGGCGCCGCCGGTGTACTTCGACAACCGCACCTGAAAAACTCTTCAAAAGCCCCCGTTCGCACCGATATGGGGAGCATGAGCCACATCCCGGTCTCCGTCATCGTCGCCGCCGGGGGCAGCCCCGACGACTTCCACGCCTGCCTCGAGTCGCTGCGACCCACGCTGGGCATGCGGGACGAGGTCGTGTGCGTGATGCCCGCCGACCGCCCGGAACTGCGCGCCGAGCTGCGCGGGCAGAGCTGGCTGCGGGTCGTCGACTCGACCGGCGCGCTGCCCTGGACCGACGGGCTCGCGGCGACGCGGCACCCGATCGTCGTCTTCCTCTGCGGCGACATCGTGCTCTCGGCCCACTGGCTCGACCCGGTGCTGGAGGCCTTCGGCGACCCCTCGGTGGTCGCGGCCGGGCCCCGCGTGCAGCACAGCTACGGCCCGCAGCAGGCCGACCCGCCCGAGGCGGCGATGGAGAGCGCGGCCGCCTTCAAGGCCTACGCCCGCGAGTGGCGCCAGGAGCACCGCGACGAGTTCATGGACGTCGACCGGCTCGGCCCCGTGTGCGTGGCCGTGCGCCGCGACGCGCTGCAGATCGCCGGCGGGCCGAGCATCGACCAGCCGTACGACGAGCTCTCCGCCCAGGGCCGCATCGTCGTCGCGCACGCCGCGCTCGTGGCCCACGTCGGCTCCCCCGCGTGCGGCATGCGCCAGCCGGACCCGCCGGAGGACGCCCCGCTGCTCACCGCGAGCCTCATCGTCAAGGACGAGGAGGACGTGCTGCCCCGCTGCCTGTCGGCGCTGCGGGAGCTGGCTGACGAGATCGTGGTGTACGACACCGGCTCCTCCGACCGCAGCATGGAGATCGCGCGCGAATATGGCGCGACGGTCATCGAGGGCTTCTGGAACGACCACTTCGGCGACGCCCGTAGCCGCTGCCTGACCCACTGCTCGGGCCGCTGGGCGCTGTGGGTGGACGCGGACGAGGTGTTCGTGGGGGACGCGCGGATCGTGCGGGACGCGTTGCGGTACAGCGAAAACAGCGCCTTCTTCGCGACCATCGACAACCGCGAGGGCCACGAGGGCGGGGCCGGCTCGAGCACCATCTACTTCCCGCGCATGTTCCGCCGGGCCCACGGCCGCATCTACGGCCGGCTGCACGAGCAGGTCATGGACCGCATCACCGGCCGCTCGCTGAACGGCTCGCTGCTGCCGGACCTGGTGCTGGACCACTCCGGGTACACCCGCCTGCGGGGCACCCTCAAGAACAAGGCCGAGCGCAACCTGCGCCTGGCCACCCTGGCCGCCGAGGACGTCAGCGGGCTGACCGCGGTGGGCAACCTCGCCCGCTCCCAGCTCGGCTCGGGCCACTTCGACGAGTGCATCGAAACGGCGCGGCGCGGGCTGGAGGAGGCCCAGGAGCACACCCACAAGGTGCTGTTCCTCAAGATCCTGGCCGACGCGTACGTCACGGTGGGCCGCCTGGCCGACGCCAACCAGACGATCGAGGACCTGCGCAAGGTGGCCAACACCGCGTTCACGGTCAACGAGCACGAGGTCAAGCTGCGCTTCGCCGAGGGCGACTACGAGCGCACCCTGGAGATCCTCGGCGAACTGCCCGAGTCGGGCGCGAACGACCTCCTCTACGGCGTGGGCCGCGGCCGCTTCGCCGGCCTGCAGATCGACGCGCTGAGCCGGCTGGACCGGCATCAGGAGGCGGCGTACCACCTGCGCCAGGCCCTCCAGGACGGCCAGGTCCCGATCCCGGTGGCGCGGATGGCCCAGGTGCTGGGCGCGGCCGACGGCAGCCTGGCCGAGGTGGCCGAGCTGGTCCCGCCCGAGAACGTGCGCGGCCTGCTGTTCAGCGTGGCCGAGGCGCCCCCGGAGGCGGCGGACGAGCTGCTGGAGGCTTTGTGGCGGCGGTACCCGGGTGAGCCGACCCTGCTGACACTGGCCGCCCGGGTCGGGCGCCGGGTCCCGTTGATCCGGGCGATGGAGTGGTCGGCCCGCCTGCGGCAGCACGGGTTTCCGGACCAGTGCACGCTTCTGGCCCTGTCGGCGGACGAGCGGCGGACGCCGCGGGAGCGTACTTTGGCGGCGGCGATCGCCCTGGAGATGTTCCACGACGAGGCGGCGCTGCCATTGTTGAACGAGGCCTTGACAGCGGTGCCGGACGAACTTTCCGCAGGTGTACTGGAGGAAATCCGAATCTTGGCGCCGCGCGTATCGTCAAGCATCGAACTGGCGGACGCGTAGGGTGACGGCGGGTTGACGGCGGGCTGATGTGGGGGGACGAGTTCCACGACCACGACAAGCCCACCAAGGCCGCCGACGGGCGAGTCTGCTGGCTTTCCGCGGAAGGTGGGTCCCTCAGAAGCGCCCGCGGATGAGGCTCGCCGGGTCCTCGAACCATTCGGCGTAGTGGGTGGCCGGCCCGAGCATCCCGATCGCGGCCGCGTAGGCGTCCCGGTCGACCCGGCGCCCGGTGAGCCGGCCGACCATCGCCTGCAGGTAGTGGTAGTCGCTGTGGTCCGGGTACTCGCGGACGGCGCCGGAGACGAGCTCGGCCGCCTCCACGTCGCGGCCCAGTTCGAGCAGGCACAGCACCACCCAGCGGCCGGCCTCCGCGCGGGAACCCGGGCGCTGGAACACGGTCATGAAGCCGTCCAGCGCGGGCTCGATCCGGCCGGCCGCGAAGTCGCGCATCGCGGCGGCGTACGGCACGTCGGCCGGCGGCGCACCGACCGCCGCGGTGAGATCGGCGGCGGGCAGGTAGGCGCGGACCGCGTCGGCGTCGATCACGCCGTTCGAGGCGATCGGCGCGGCCCGGCCGGCGGCGCTCGTGCCGCCCGAGGAAATCGACACGCCACGGCGGGCTGCGCTCGCGCTGCCCGAGGAGATCGACACGCCACGGCCGGCGGTGAGCGCGTCGCCCGAGGACATCGACACGCCCGAGCCCGAGCCCGCGCCCGCGCCCGCGCCCGCGCCATCGTCCGCGCCCGCGCCCGCGGCGGCCAGGTCGGCGCGAAACGCGTCGCCCGCGCCGCCCGAAGAGACCGAAGAGACCGAAGAGACCGACGCGCCTCGGCGGGCTACCACGCGCCAGCGCACGGCGCGGTGGCCCTCGAACGCCGGGTACGACACCGGCACCGCGATCGCGCGCGCCGCCGTTGCCGCGGCGACGTGCCGTAGCGCCTCCGGCGCCGCCGGGTCCGCGAACGCCAGGCCGTCCAAAGTGAACGTCCACCCAGGCGGCAGCTCCGGCGGCGTCCACGCGCCCGCCGCCGCGCGGTATGCGGCCTCGAGGCGGCCGACGATCACGTCCCAGGAGTACGCGTCCGCCGTGGTCAGGCCGCCCTCGCGCAGGCGCGCGGCAAGCGGAGCGTCGTCCAGCACGCGCGCGGCCTGCGCGGCCAGCGCGGGCACGTCGCCGACGTCGGCGAGCAAAGCGTTTTCGCCGTCCCGCGCGTACTCCAGCACGCCCGTGTTGCGCGTCGCCACCACCGGGGTGCCCGAGGCCATCGCCTCCAGGCAGGGCAGCGAGAACGACTCGTAGCGGGAGCAGCACACGTACGCCGCGGCGCCGCGGAACAGGGCGGCCAGCGTCGACTGGTCCGGGGAGACCACGACGCGGCCGAGCGGGTCCAGGGGCGGGCGCGGGGTCACCCAGACCAGGTCGAGCGGGCGGCCCGAAGCGGTCAACGTCGAGTACACGCGGCGCATTTCGTCCATGCCCTTGAAGCCGTTGCCGTCCCAGCCCACGAACAGCAGATAGGGGCGGTCGGCCGTTGCCGGTGGGCCCGACGGGGTGAAGACCGTGCGGTCCACCGCGTTGCCGACCACGGCCGCCGGGACGCCGAAGCGGGACTCCAGGACCGACGCTACCGTGCCGCCCACCGTGATCGTGGCGTCGGCCGCCACGAGGTTGCGGGACGCGACGGCGAACGTGTCGCGGTCGATCTCCTCGAACAGGTGGAAGTCGCCCTGTTCGAAGTGGACCACCGCGGCCCGGCCCAGGGCGCGGGCGGCCAGGATCTGGTCCCAGTACCCGCACACGATCACGTCGCACGCCGGCACCGACGACGTCAGCTCCACGCCGAACGGGACCTGGACGAACCGCGCCCGCACGTCGATCCAGTCCGGGCGCGGGAAGTGGCTCAGGACCGCCACCTCGTGGCCCTGGGCGGTGAGGCGGTTGCCGTGCTCGAACAGGATGCGCGCCCCGCCCCCGACGTCGGTGCGCGGGGCCAGGTAGCACAGGCGCAGCGGGCCCGGCGGCAGGTCGCGCGCGCCGGGCAGCCGGGCCGCGACCGACAGCGAGTGCCGGGCGGCGAACTCGTGCCGGCGGGCCACCGTCACCGCCGTGGGCAGGTCGGGTCGCAGCGGGCCGGCGATCGCCGGGTCGGTGTTCTTGAGGCGCAACCCCATCAGAGATCGATGATGGCGAACGGGTAGAACGCCACGCGTTCCAGGTCGGACACCGCGACCGGCGTCGGGCGGGCCTGGGCGTCCAGAACCGACAGCCGGCCGTCGATGCCGCGCAGGAAGTCGGCGAAGCGGTCGCGTTCCTCGCCGAGCATCACCGCGTTCCACTCGAACACGATGCGGCGGATGCGCCGCCGGCGGATGAGGTTCTGCATGCCGAGGAACGCGTGGTACTCGCCGCCCTCGATGTCGATCTTCAGGATGTCGATGGTGCCGGCGTCGGCCAGTGCGTCGTCCAGCCGCACGGCCGGGATGTTCAGCCGGGTGATCTCGTCGAGCCGGTGCGCGTTCTCGGGGCGGTGCCGGATCGAGGAGTCGCCGACCCACCTGGCCGAGGCGTTGAACGCGATGGTGCCGTTCTCGGAGTACGCGGCCTGGTTGCGCACCTCGACGTTGTGCTCGGTGAGCCAGTTGACGGCCAGGTTGTCGCGCAGGATGCCGGCCGTCGTCGGGTTGGCCTCGAACGCGATGACCCGCCCGGCCGCGCCCACGCGCTGGGTGGCGAGGACGGTGAAGTACCCGATGTTGGCGCCCACGTCCACGAAGGTCTGCCCGGCCTTGATCTCGCCGGCCAGGAACTTGGTCAGCGGCGGCTCGATCGCGCCCCAGGTCACCAGCGAGGGCATGAGGCTGTAGTCGTCGGAGGGCACGACGAGCATCGCGCCGTACACCACGTCGACGAGCATCCTGTTGTTGCCGATGTACGTGCCGCGCATGCCCCCGTGTGGAGCGGGCTTTTCAACCGGAGCAGCGGGAGGGGCAGCCGCGACCGAACGCGACAGCAGAGCCCTGGCGTTCGTGGCCGGGTCGTCGCTCATCGCCAGCCGCACGCTCGCGGACAGCGATGAGCCCTCCGGCTCGCTGTACACCACGACCTCGGGCATGTCCCGCCCGCCGGCCAGCTGCTGCATGAGCCCCGCCATCGCGTCGCCGACGGCCTCGGTGACCTCGGGGACGCCCTTCACGACCAGGCCCAGCTCCATGCCCGGCGTGGCCATCGCGAGCTCCATCGCCCCCGCGAGCACGACGGCGGCCGACTCCACGAGGTCGGGGTCGACGGTGACGAGAATCCGGTCGACCGCCGCCTCAGCAGCGACCACCGAAGGAGGAGGAACGGAGGCCGCCGGCGCGATGTCGGAAGGAAAAGCGGAGAGCCAGTGGCACACGGCGTACGCCGAGGGGAACGTCGCGCCCGCGCGGGGCGGCTCCGTCCAGTGGTACGGGTAGAACAGCTCCGGCCCGAACACCGCCGGCGTCACGCGGCCGAGCGCGTCCTGCTCGGCCACGATCCGGGTGAGCAGCTCGGCCCCGGTCTGCTCGTCGCGCGGCCGGCCCGGGCGCCACCCGACCGAGTTCGGCAGCGCCGCGACCACGGCCTCGATGAGCGGGCTACCCGCGGCCGCGCCGAGGACGCCGTCGGCCAGCCGGAAGCCGTCCTCGCGGGCGCAGAACACCTCGACGCCGTCCAGCAGCGGCTCGATGCTGCGCAGGCACTCCATGTCGGTGCCGATGAACACGCCGCCGTGGGCCAGCAGCAGCTCGTACTTCGCGATGTCGTCCCGCTGCCCCGCCGGCGCGGCGTCGAACAGGGCCTGGTTGGCAAGCGGCGGCAGGTCGGCCTCGGTCCACAGCCGCAGCTCCCAGCCGGGGTGGTGCTGCCGCCAGGTCTCGCCCAGGGCCCGCTCCCGCTCGGACAGCGGCCCGCCGAGCGCGAGGCGGTGGAACACCCGCGGGATGAGGAGCCGTTCCAGCACAGCGGTCATCGAAAGCTCCCCACGAGGTCGCGGATGTTCAGCAGGCGCCGCAGGGTCTCGGCGATCGGGCCGCGCGGGAGCGGCAGGCCGTGCCGGGCCGGGTCGTGGCCGTCCACGGGCGCGAAGGAGGCGACGAGGTCGCACGCCCGCCACAGGTCGTCGGCGCCCTGGCCGTCGAGCATCTCGTACTCGCAGGGCACGTCGACGTCGGCCGCCGTGATCGCGAGCCCGGGCGGGACCCCGACCACGAGCACGGCCGCGCCCGGCGGGGCCTGGGCCAGCTCGCCGGCGACCTCGTCGAGCAGCGGCGAGAGCGCGCTGATGCCGATCCGCAGCGGCCGGCCCTCCTCGCGGGCGGCGGTGCGCCGGGTGACCAGCAGCCAGCCGAGGCTCGCCTCGATCGAGCTGACCGTCACCAGGTCCTGGTGCATGCGGTCGAGCAGGGTGCCCTTGCCGTGCGGGTCGTGCGCCCGGCGCAGGTCCTCGACGGTCGAGGGCAGGTTGGTGGTCATGAGGCGCAGGCGCGCGTCCGTGCGCCGGCCGACCTTGCGCGTCGTCGCCTCATAGGTGGTTCCGCGGTACGCCGGGTGCGTCCGCAGATCCGGATGGCGCTCGGCCAGGTGCGCGCGGGCCTGCCCGACGCGACCCGCGCGGCGCATCAGCGACACCGGGTCGAGGCCGATCCGCACCCGCTGCACCGCGTGCCGGTTGTGCACCACGCGCAGGCCGCGGGGCTTGCGGGAGAGCCGGTACGCGAGGTCGGCGTCCTCGGCGAACGGCACCTCGAAGCGCGCGTCGCCGAGCACCGAGCGGCGGATGCTGGAGCGGCCGCCCCAGAACTGGTGCCAGTCGCCGATGCCGAAGTGCCGCAGGCCCTCGTGGCTGCGGTACACGGTGCCCCGGAACGCGAGCCAGGCCTCGACGCTGCAGGCCCGGTCGGCGGTCGGCCCGGTCCAGCCGAGCACGGCGTCGACGTCGTTGCCGTGCTCGACGTACGTGCGCAGGTGCTCGGCCAGGCAGCGCGGCGCGGGCTCGTCGTCGTCGTCGAGGAAGAACAGGATGTCGGCGTGGCTCGCCTCGATGCCGACGTTGCGCGCCTCGCCCGGCCCGGCGTTCTGGTCGAGCCGGACGAAGGTCAGGTCGAGCCGGTCGAGGAACGGCAGCACGACGAGCTCGGCCGACTCGGGCGAGCCGTCGTCGACGACCACGACGTGGAACCGCTCGCGCGGGAGCGTCTGCTCGCAGAGGGCGGCGAGGCAGTCGTGCAGCGCGGCCGGGCGCTGATACGTGGTGATGACCACGCCGAGCGACAGGTCGGTCTTGGGCGGCTCGAGGTCGCCGGCGAGTTCGCGGTACACGTCGGCCCAGCCCTTGCCCGCTCCTGGACTGGAATGGTCGAGGACCGGGCTGCCGGGGTCGAGCCAGTCGGCCAGCAGGCCGCGGTGGTCGGCGACGCAGACGAGGTCGGCCCGGGTGAACTGGTCGGTGAGGAACACCTGCGCGGCCTCGCTGGGCGGCGGCGCCCATCCGGCGTGGACGCTCGCGACCAGGGGCAGGCCCAGCAGCCAGGTGCGCTCCAGCAGGGCGGCGTCGGCGAGCTCGCCGGCGAGGTGGACGTGCACGACGTCGACGTCGCGGCCGACCAGCAGCTCGGCCAGGAGACGCTCGGACGGGGTGTCGCCGAAGAACGGTTCAGGACCCGGAACTTCCATCGTGTACTGCCTGACGCCCTGTTCCAGGCCCGTCTCGCGCAGTGCCGCCGGCCCTTGGGCGCGGGTCGGCTCGATCGCCAGCACGTCCCAGCCGCGGGCCGCCACCTGGCGGGCCAGCGTGGCGCAGCGCCGATACGCGATCGAGTCGCGCGAGGGGAGGATGACGGCCGCACAGGGCCGGCGTGTGTTGTTCCGCACACCGGCCCCATCGGCACCCAGGTCACACCTTTAGGAAAACCTTCTCGCTGTCAAGTTCCGCCACACTGTGCCGCGGCGCCGGGCGCGGGCGCATCCAGCGCGGCGCCCACCAGTTGGCGTTGCCCAGCAGCGTCATCAGCGAGGGCAGCACGACCGCGCGGATGATGGTCGCGTCGAGCAGGATCGCCGCGGCCAGGCCGACGCCGAGCTGCTTCATGTCGATGGTGCTGAGCGTGGCGAAGATGGCGAACACCGCCACCATGACCACGGCCGCGCTGGTGACCACCCCGGCCGAGCCGGAGATGCCGCGGGCGACCGCCTCGCGGGTGGTCAGGCCCGAGCGGACCGCCTCGCGAATCCGGCTGACCACGAAGACGTGGTAGTCCATCGAGAGGCCGAAGAGGACCACGAAGAGGAACAGCGGCAGCCAGGAGACGACCGCGTCCATGGACTTGAAGCCCAGGATGCCCTCGGCCCACGTGCCCTGGAAGATCAGCACGACCAGGCCGTACGACGCGGCGGCCGACAGCATGTTCAGCGCGATCGAGGTCAGCGCGATCACGACCGAGCGGAACGTGAAGGCCATCACGATGAACGTCAGCACCAGCACGAACCCGACGACCAGCGGCAGCTTGTGCTTCACGTGGGCGGCGTAGTCGACGTCGGCCGCGACGAACCCGCCGACCGCGCTCTCGGCGCCCGGCACCGCGCCCAGGGCCTGCGGCACGAGCTGGGTGCGCAGCCGGGTCAGCGACTCCTTGGCCTGGTCGGAGCGGCCCTCGAACGGGGTGGCGACGTCGAGCACGGCGACCCGGCCGTCCTTGGAGACCTGGATCTGCGGCTCCTGGTCCAGCGGCGCGAACAGCGGGTCGGCGGCGGCCTTCTGCGCGAGCTGGGTCAGCGCCGCCTTCGTGTTGTCCAGCTGCCCGGCGGGCACCCGCACGGCCACCGTGTGGACGGTGCCGTTGCTCGGAAAGGCCTTCACGAGCCGGTCGTACGCCTGCATCGCCGGGGTCGTGCGCGGAAGGTCCTCCATGCCGGGGAACGTCAGGCGCATGCTCAGCGCGGGCGCGGCGAGGGCGAGCAGGGCGAGTACCGAAATGGCGAGGGTCGCGGCCGGACGGCGCAGCGCGGGGCGCAGGATGGCCGACCAGACCCGGCTGCCCCGCTCGTCGGTGCGGGGGCGGGTGAGGCGCCACAGCAGCGGGACGCGGGGCCGGTCGATCCAGCGGCCGAGCTTGGACAGCAGCGCCGGCAGCACGGTCAGCGAGCCGAGCACGGCGACGAGCACGACGAGGATCGAGCCGAGGGCCAGCGAGGAGAACACGACGTCGCCGGCGAGGAACAGCCCGGCCATCGCGATCGTCACGGCGATGCCGGAGACGACCACGGCGTGCCCGGAGGTCTCGGCGGCGAGCTCGACGGCGTCGAGGTGCTTGCGGCCGCGGGCCCGCTCCTCGCGCTCGCGGCGCAGGTAGAACAGGGAGTAGTCGACGCCAACGGCCATGCCGATAAGCAGGATGACGCTGGAGGTGGTGTCGGTCGAGGGAACCAGGTGCGAGGCCAGGGTGGAGAGGCCGAGCGCGGCCGCCACCGAGGACAGCGCCAGCAGCACCGGGATGCCGGCCGCGATGAGCGCGCCGAAGGCCACGATGAGGATGGCGAAGGTGACCGGCAGGCTCAGGTACTCGGCCCGCTGGAAGTCCTTGCCGAGGGTGTCGTCCATCGCCTTGGAGATGGAGGGCCCGCCGGTCTCCTCGACCCGCAGGTCGGGGTGGCGGTCCTGGACGGCGGCGGTGGCCGCGGTGAGCGGGGCGAGGCGGTCCTGGGCGGTGTCGGGGTCGCCCTTCAGGGTCACCCGGACCACCATGGCGCTCTTGTCGTGCGACGGCAGCGGGTCGCTGACCTCCGCGACGTCCGGCAGGGCCTGCATGGCCGTCCTGACGTCGGCCGCGGCCTGCTGCGCGGCGCCGGGGTCCAGCGCGCCGGTGCGGGCGGTGATGAGGACGCTCTCGACGGCGGGGTTGTCGAAGTTGCCGTCGTCGACGATGACGTCGGCCCGGCCGGACTCGCCGATGGCCGCGTCGCGGTTGGTCGCCTCGACGGTTCCCGCCATGTTCCCGCCGATGAAGCACACGGCGACGAACACGACCCAGAGTGCGATGGCGCGCCACGGGTGCTCCGCACTCCAGCGGGCGACGCGAACGGTGACTGGTCTCTTCTCCACGCCGATGACGCTATGAATTCGGCGGTCCGCCGGCATCCGGGCTGCACCCGCCTCGCACCCGGATTCACGAACCGGGGGTTCCCCTGAGTATCAGGGGTCACCGGTGGCCACCGGTTTGCAACCGAAGAAAGCACCGTTCTGCCTCAACATGGCCGCTACCGGGCCGATGCCTCCAGTGAGCCAGGATGGCTCACCCCTGAGCCAATGGACTGGCGACACACCGACGGGGGGCTCGGTTTCATGCTCGAGGACACCACCCAGGTCGCGCTGCACGCTTCCCTGACGGGCCTGTCGAAGCGGCAACGGGTGATCGCCGACAACATCGCCAACATCAACACGCCCGGCTTCCTGGCCGGCCGCGTCGACTTCGAGGACGCGCTGCGCCTGGCGGTGCAGGCGGGCGATCCGAAGGACACGGAGCTCACCACGGCGCGGTCCCTCGAACCCACCCGCGAGGACGGCAACAACGTGAACCTCGACCACGAGGTGCTCTCGAACATCGACACCGGGCTGCGGTACCAGACGATGCTGCGCGCCACCGACGACAAGTTCGGGCTGCTCCGCTCGGTCATCCGGGGCTGATCGCGATGACCATCTTCGGAGCGATCGGGATCGCCGGGACGGGCGTCACCGTGTACCGCAAGTGGCTGGACGCCGTCGCCGACAACCTCGCGAACATCAACGACGCCGTGCCGACCAGCGGGCAGGCCTTCCGGGCCCGCTACATCCAGGCGCAGGCGGTGCACTACGGCGACGGTGAGGGCGGCGTGGTCGTGGCCGGCACCGCGCTGGGCGATCCGAAGGGGCGGCTGGTGTACGAGCCGGAGAACCCCCTGGCGGATCGCGAGGGCTACGTGAAGTACCCCGACATCGACCTCGGCAGCCAGATGACCCAGCTGATCATGGCGCAGCGGGCCTACCAGGCGAACCTGACCGTCGTCGACCGGGCCAAGGACCAGTACCAGGCCGCGATCCAGGTCGGTAAGGGCTGAACATGAGCATTGACGCGATCCAGCCGCTCGGCGCGATCTCCCCCGTCTCCTCGATGATGAACGCGACCGGCACCTCGGGCTCGTCGGCCGATCCGGCCGCCGGGATGAACTTCGGCAACATGGTCGCCCAGGGGCTGCAGAAGCTCCAGGACGCCCAGAACACCGCCGACAACCTGGCCGTCGAGGCCGCCACCGGCCGGCTGACCGACGTGCACGACTACATCATCGCCGCGACCGAGGCCAACCTCGCCACCAGCCTCACCGTGGCGGTGCGCAACAAGGCCCTCGACGCCTTCAACGAGATCATGAGGATGCAGGCCTGATGCGTGACCGGCTCACCGCGCTCGGCCGGCGGGGCATCGACGGCTGGAAGTCGTTCTCCCCAGGCCAGAAGGCCGTCACGATCTTCGCCATCCTGGCCCTGGCGATCGGCGGCTGGTTCTTCGCGAGCTGGTCCGGCAAGCCGACCATGGCCCCGCTGTTCTCGAACCTGGCCGCCGCCGACGCGAGCGCCATCGTGGACAAGCTCAACGCCGACGGGGTCACCTACACGCTCTCCGACGGCGGCGGCACCGTCAACGTGCCCGCCGACCAGGTGTACGCGCTGCGCATCGAGATGAGCGGGGCCGGCCTTCCCGCACAGGGCGACGCCGGGTACGCGCTGCTGGACAAGCAGGGCATCATGACCAGCGAGTTCATGCAGCAGGTGACGTACCGGCGGGCCCTGGAAGGCGAGCTGGCCAAGACCATCGGCTCGATCAAGAACGTGAACTCGGCCACGGTGCATCTGGCCATTCCCGAGAAGGACGTGTTCACCGACGAGCAGCAGGCCCCGACCGCCTCCGTGCTCGTGAACACCGGCACCAAGACGCTGAGCGGCGACCAGGTGACCTCGGTCGTGAACCTGGTCTCCTCCAGCGTGGAGGGGCTGGAACCGAGCGCGGTCACGGTCGTCAGCGCCAGCGGCAAGGTACTGTCCACATCGGACTCCGGCGGTGGCGGCGGGGACAGCGGCAGCTCGGCGGCGACCTCCGCCTACGAGCAGCGCCTCCGCTCCGCCGTGCAGACGATGCTCGACACAGTCGTCGGGCCGGGGCACTCGGCGGTGAACGTGACCGCCGCGCTGAACTACGACAACACCGAGACGAAGACCCAGAAGTACGTCGCCGACCCGGCCGTCCCGCCGCTGTCGGAGCAGAAGAAGTCGGAGCAGTACACCGGCGGCAACGGGGTTCCGGTCGGCGGCGTGCTCGGCCCGGACAACATCCAGGTGCCCAACGGTACGGGCGCCGGGGGCGACGGGCAGTACCAGCAGACGACCGAGACCCGCAACAACGCGGTCGGCATGGTCACCGAGACCACCAAGTCGGCGCCGGGTCAGGTGAACAAGCTCGGCATCGCGGTCATCGTCGACAGCGCCGTGGCCAAGGTCGACCTCGCGCAGCTGCAGCAGCTGGTCTCCTCCGCGGTCGGGCTGGACGCGACGCGCGGCGACCAGATCGCGGTCTCCTCGATGGCCTTCGACACCTCGGCGGCGACGGCGGAGCAGAACGCGGCCAAGGAGGCGGCGAAGGGGCAGCAGGCGGAGGTGATGCAGCAGTACATCCAGATGGGCGCGATCGTGCTGGCCCTGCTGATCCTGCTGATCATCGCGGCGCTCGCCCAGCGCAAGCGCAAGAAGGCGGAGAAACAGAAGCTCTCCGAGGAGCAGAACGCCGCGCTCGAGGAGATGCAGTCGGCGATCGAGGCGGCGCGGGCGAAGCTGCAGCTGGAGGGCGGCGGCGGGCCGGCGGGCGCGGCGGCGCTGGAGGGCGGGGGCGCGCCGGGCGACGAGTTCGATCGCGACGGGCGGTTCCGCGACCTCACGACGATGGTCGAGAAACAGCCGGACGAGGTCGCGCAGCTGCTGCGCGGGTGGCTGGCCGACCGGCGCGGGTGATCTCAGCGCGAAATGTCGGGCGCTGGCGCGCCGCGACATTTCGGACATATCACGATATTCAGGTCTTTCGGTGGGCGAAGGGTACTAGATGGTCGCGGGTGAGATGACGGGGCTGCGCAAGGCCGCCATCCTGCTCGTACAGATGGGCAAGGAGGAGGCCGCCAAGATCATGGCGCACCTCCGGGAGGCGGAGGTCGAGGAGCTCACCGCCGAGATCGTGCGCCTCGGCCAGGTCGAGTCGGACGTCGCCAACGTGGTGCTCGAGGAGTTCCACGACATGGCGACCGGGCACAAGTACGTGGGCCAGGGCGGCATGGACTTCGCCCGCGACCTGCTGGAGGCCTCGCTCGGGCGGGAGCGGGCCGGCGAGATCGTGGGCCGGCTCAACACCGTCTTCATGGACGTGCCCTTCGGCTTCCTGGGCCAGGCCGACCCGCGCCAGCTGCTGTCGTTCCTGCAGGACGAGCACCCGCAGACGATCGCGTTGGTCCTCGCGCACATGACCGCCACCCAGGCCTCGCAGATCCTCTCCGGCCTCGCCCCGGAGCTGCAGGCCGACGTCGCGCACCGCATCGCGGTCATGGACCGCACCTCGCCCGACATCATCCGGCAGGTCGAGGCGACCCTCGAACGCAAGATGTCCTCGGTACTGCAACCCAGCGACCTGTCCGCCGTCGGTGGCCTGGAGCCGCTGGTCGAGATCATCAACCGCACCGACCGCGCGACCGAGCGGCTCATCCTGGAGGGGCTGGCCGGGCGCAACCCGGAGCTGGCCGAGGAGATCCGCTCGAAGATGTTCATGTTCGAGGACATCGTGAGCCTCGACGACCGCTCCATCCAGCTCGTACTGCGGCAGGTGGAGACCAACGACCTCGCGACCGCGCTCAAGGGCGTGCGCGAGGAGGTGCGCCAGAAGGTGATGAAGAACCTCTCCGAGCGCGCGGCCGAGAACCTGGCCGACGAGATCGAGATGCTCGGCCCGGTGCGGCTGCGGCAGGTCGAGGAGTCCCAGGCCAAGATCGTCCAGGCCATCCGCACGCTCGAGGAGTCCGGCCAGATCGTGATCAGCAGGGGCGAGGACGATGAGTTCGTCGGCTGAGTTCTCCCCGGCCGAGTTCCCGGCCGCGGCGGGGCCGCAGGAGGACGAGGAGTACCCGCTCGCCTTCCCGCCGCCGCCGAAGAAGGCCGCCGGCGCCCCGCGACCGGCGTTCCCGCCGCCCCCTCCCCCGCCGACGACGCCGTCGACCCGCGCCTTCCCGCCGCCCGAGCGGCCGCCGACGGTGCGCTTCGGCGAGAGCGTGCTGCGCGACCGCCGGGCGGGCACCGCGCCGTCCGCCCGCTTCGACGTCGACCTGCGCGAGCGCGAGCCGATCCCGCCCGAGCTGCTGGAGCGGTGGCGGGGCGAGGCGGAGGCGACCGGGTACTCGGCCGGCTGGGCCCAGGGCGTGCGCGAGGCCCGCGCGGCCGCCGCCGCCGAGGCGGACCGGGTCGCGCGGGAGGCCGAGCAGTTCGCCGGGGCGCAGCGGCAGCGGGCCGAGCGGGCCCTGCTGGCCATCGGGCAGGCCGCGGCGGCCCTCGAGGGGCGCGCGGTCGCGTCCGCGCACGACATCGAGGACCAGATCGTCGCCACCGCCTTCGCGATCGCCGAGGCGGTGCTGACCCGGGAGCTGCGCACCGCGGCCGAGCCGGGGCGGGAGGCGCTCACCCGGGCGCTCAAGCTGGCGCCGGGGGGAAGTCCGGTGACCGTACGGCTCAACCCGGCCGATCGGCTGACGATTGGCCAGACGGAACTGGTCATGGACGGCCGCACGGTGACGCTCGTGGACGATCCGGGCCTGCAGCCCGGCGACGCGGTGGCGCTGTGCGACGCCACGACCGTCGACGCCCGGCTGGGCCCCGCGCTCGACCGGGTCCGGGAGGTCTTGCAGCAGTGACATCCGCGCTATCGGCCCGCCTCGCCGCGGCCGCGCACGCCGCGCACCCGCGCGTCACCGGCCGGGTCGTGTCGATCGTCGGCCTGTCCGTCACCGTGGCCGGCGTCGAGGGCAGCGTCGGCGACCTGGTCGAGATCGGCGACCCGGCGCGCGGCGCGGTCGTGCCCGCCGAGGTCGTCTCGCTCAACGGCGACCGCCTCGCCTGCCTCCCCCTGGGCCCGCTGGCCGGGATCGGGACCGGGAGCCCGGTGAGCAGTACCGGCGCGCCGTTGCAGATTCCGGTCGGGCCGCAGCTGCGCGGGCGCATCCTCGACGGGCTCGGCCGCCCGATGGACAACGGCCCGGCGCTGATCGGCCTGCAGCAGGTGTCCGTCGAGAACGAGGCGCCGATCGCGCTGGAGCGCGGCCGCGTGCTGGAGCCCCTGTCGCTGGGCGTCCGCGCGCTGGACACCCTGGTGCCGTGCGGGCGCGGGCAGCGGATGGGCATCTTCGCGGGCTCCGGCGTCGGCAAGAGCTCGCTCATGTCGATGATCACCCGCGGTACCGACGCGGAAATCTCCGTCATCGGGCTGGTCGGCGAGCGCGGGCGCGAGGTCCGCGAGTTCATCGAGAACGATCTGGGCCCCGAGGGACTCGCCCGCTCGGTCGTGGTCATCGCCACCTCCGACCAGCCGCCGCTCGTGCGCCTCCGCGCGGGGTTCGTGGCCACCCGCATCGCCGAGTACTTCCGCGACGGCGGCCAGGACGTCCTGCTGCTCATGGACAGCCTCACCCGCACCGCCATGGCCCAGCGCGAGGTCGGCCTGTCCGCGGGCGAGCCGCCGGCCACCCGCGGCTACCCGCCGAGCGTCTTCGCGCTGCTCCCGCGCCTGCTGGAGCGGGCCGGCCCGGCGCCGGTGGGCAGCATCACCGGCCTCTACACGGTGCTCGTCGAGGGCGACGACCACAACGAGCCGATCGCCGACTCCGCGCGCTCGATCCTCGACGGCCACATCACCCTCGACCGCCGCCTCGCGACGTCCGGCCATTTCCCCAGCATCGACGTGCTGGAGTCGATCTCCCGCGTCGCGGGCGCCGTGACCACCCGCGAGCAGAAGGCGAACGCGACCGCGCTGCGCCGGATGCTCGCCGCGCAGCGGGACGTGCGGGAGCTGGTGGAGATCGGGGCGTACCAGGCGGGCACCAACCCCGACGCCGACCGCGCGCAGGAGCTGTGGCCGCGCATCAACGACTTCCTCCGGCAGGACATGGACGACACCACCCCGGCATCCCGGGCGTGGCAGATGCTCGAAGCACTTCTGGCAGGTGGCTGATGGCCAAGAGCGGATTCCGGCTGGGCGCCGTGCTGCGGGCCCGCAAGGCGCAGGAAGACATCGCAAAAGCAGCGGTCGTACGGGCAAGAGCCGACGCCACCGCCGCCGTCCAACGCGTCCGCGCGCGCGAGCGCGACCTGGACGGCCGGGCGGTCCCCAACAGCGCCACGGCCGCGGCGTACGCGGCGACGCTCACCTCCCGCCAGGCTCTGGCCGGCGAGGTGGCCGCCGCGATCGCCCTGAGCGAGGTGGCCGACGAGACGGTCGAGGAGCGCATGCGCGAGCTGACCGACGCCGCGATCCAGCGCCGCACCATCGAGAAGCTCCAGGAGCGCCACGACCTGACCCGCAAGCGCACGGAGGCGGCCGCGGAGGAGAAGGCGGTCGACGACATCACCACGTCGGGCTCGTTCCGGGGGGACGACACGTGACCGTGCTGGATGCCCAGTCCCGCATCGCCGAGATCCGCTCGATGCTGGGCCTGCACCGCCCCACCGCCACCGACGCCGCGTCGGGCTTCGCGAACGCCCTGCGCTCCGAGGTCGACGGCGCCGCCACGGCCGCGCCCGCCCTCGGACGCACCACCCCCGTCTCCGGCACCGCCGTGGTGGAGGCGGCGCAGAAGTATGCCGGGACGCCGTACAAGTTCGGCAGCAACACCCCGGAGAGCGGCCTGGACTGCTCGGGCCTGGTGCAGCGCGCCTACGCGGACGTGGGCATCAAGCTCCCCCGCACCGCCCGCGACCAGGCCAGCTTCGGCACCGCGGTCCCGTCGCTGGCCCAGGCCCGCCCGGGCGACCTGCTCGCGTTCGGCCGCCCCGTGAACCACATCGCCATCTACGCGGGCAACAACACCATGGTCGTGGCCCCGCACACCGGCGAGGTGGTGAAGACGGAGCGCGTCACGGGCCACCCGACGGCGATCCGCCGCGTCATCCCGGTGAGCACCACGCCCGCCCTGCGCCCGGCTGCCTTGTCGACGACCCAACTGCCGGAGTCGGTACCGTACGCCGACCTCTTCCAGGCCGCCGGCACCCGCTACGGCGTCCCCCCGGCCCTGCTCGCCGCCGTGGCAAAAGTCGAATCGGGCTACAACCCGAACGCCGTGAGCCGCGCGGGCGCGCAGGGCCTGATGCAGATCATGCCGTCGACCGCCCGAGGCCTGGGCGTCGACGCCTTGAACCCCGCCCAGGCCGTGGACGGCGCGGCGCGGCTGTTGTCGTCCCATTTGAAGCAGTTCGGCAACGTGGACCTGGCGCTGGCGGCATACAACGCGGGGGGCAGCGCGGTGAGCCGGTACGGCGGGATTCCCCCCTTCGCCGAGACCCAGGCCTACGTCCCGAAGGTGAAGGCCGCGCTGGCCGCCCTGACCGCCACCGGCCACGCCACGGAGTCCACGACCTTGACCCCGTCCGCCCTGGCCGCCCTGTCCCTGGGCGCCGCGTCACCGCTGGGCACGTCGCCACTGGACGCTTCCCCGTCGCTGGGCGCCTCGCCGCTGGGCTCTTTGTCGCTGGGTTCGCCTTCGCTGGGTTCTCCGTCGCTGGGCGCGGACGCCGCGTCGTTGCTGGGCGCCTCACCTTCTTCGGACGCCTCGTCCCTGCTGGGCGCCGGCTCCTCACTGCTGGGCGGCGCGACGTCCCCCCCGCTGGCTTCCCTGTTGTCCGCTGAGTCCACACAGGACGGAGGCCTCCTGGCATGATCCCCGCCACTTCCGCAGCCAACCGCACCGCGTCGTCCCCGGGTTCGCCGACCACACCGTCCACTCTGGACGACACCTTCGCCGACACCCTGGCCGCCGCCCAGCGCGCGGAGGCGCTGATGGTACGGCCCCGCTTCACCCAGGACGAACTCCGCTCCCGCGTCCAGCGCGAGCCCTACTCCCTGGCCCGCGACACCGCCCCCTTGGCCGACGCCCTCCGCAACGCCGCCGCGGCCCGCGAGGCCCAGGCCACCCGCAACGCAACGGCCACCCGAGACGCCGCGACCGCGCGCGATGCCTTGGCCGCCCGAGACGCCGCGTCCGCGCGGGACGCCATGGCCGCACGAAACGCGCGGGACGCCGCGGCCGCACGGGACGCTGTAGCTGCACGGGACGCCTCGGCCGCACGAAACGCCGCGTCCGCGCGCGATGCTGCGGCCACGCGGGACGCCTTGGCCGCACGGGACGCTCTAGCCGCACGAAACGCCGCGTCCGCGCGGGATGCTGTGGCTGCCCGTGACGCCGCGGCCGCACGACGCGCCGCGTCCGCGCGTGACGCCGCGGCAGCGCGGGACGCCTTGACTGCGCGGGATGCCGCAGCTGCACGGGATGCCACGGCCGCACGAAACGCCGCGTCCGCGCGGGATGCGGTAGCTGCGCGTGACGCCGCGGCCGCGCGGGATGCTGCGGCTCACGCTGCCCGATCGGACGCCCTCGCTGGGCGGGATCGCGCGGACGCGCGCGATGGCGGAACCACCCGGGACACCGTCCTGAACCGCGGCGGCTCGAAGCGTGGAGCGGCCCATCGGTACCCCGCCACCGTCGACCCGGCCCAGGTCACCGCGCCCGACACCGCGGCGCAGGTTCCCGTCGTCGTGGCGATCGCCACGGTCTCGCCGGCCACCGCCGGCGGCGCCTCCGCGCGTCAATCCGGGACAGCCAACCCGGCCGCCACTGCCGCGCAGGCGATGGCCCAGGACCTGGCCGGCCGCATGTCCCTGACGCCGGGCGGCACCGCGAACCCGGTCGCCGCCACCCTCCCCCGCTCCGGTACCGGCGTCGCCTCACCCATCGCTGCCACGCCCGACACCATGCTCCGCAACGCCCTGGCCGCCGACCTGGAGGCCAAGCTCGCCGTGGCCGCCATGGCCGCGGAGCCCTCGACCATCAGCCCCGACACCGGCGTACTGGTCGAAGCCGCCCTCCTCAACCCCGACGGCACCATCACCACCGAAACCGTCGCCACCGGTGCCTTCGCCCGCGAGCTCCTCGGCCAGGCCACACCCGGCTCAGCCACGCAGACCACTCCGGGCATGGCCGACCCGGCCGCGACCAACCCGGGCGGGACCATTCCCGGCGCGACCGTTCCTGACCGGACCATTCCAGGCGGCACCATCCCAGGCGGGACCGTTCCGGTGGGCACCAACCCGAGCGCGGCCAACCCCGGCGCGATCAATCCGAGCGGTACGACCTCGACCGCGGCCAACCCGAGCGGGGCGTCCCCCGGCCTGACCACATCCGTAGCGGCCAATCCCGGCAAATCCACGTCCGTCCCGGGCGATCCGGGCGCCCTGGTCCATCCCGGCGGCCCGACCCTTCCCGACGCGACCACCCCCGGCGCAACCATCCCCGGCGCGACCGTCCCAGGCGCAACCGTCCCTGGCGCCGCCAACTCCGGCCCAGCCACTCCCGGTGCAGCCATCCCCGGCGGGGGCAGCCAGGGCGCGGCGAACTCCGGCGCAACCATCGCTGGCCTGGGCGACCAGGGCGCGACCCATCCCGGTGGCCCGGCGTATCCCGGTGCGGCCAACTCCGGCGCAACCATCGCTGGCCTGGGCGAACAGGGCGCGACCCATCCCGGTGGCCCGGCGTATCCCGGTGCGGCCAACTCCGGCGCAACCATCCCTGGCCTGGCCGACGAGGGCGCGACCCATCCCGGTGGCCCGGCGTATCCCGGTGCGATCAGCCCCGGCGGCACCAACCCCGGCGCGGCCAATTCCGGTCCCTCGGCTCTCGGCGCAGTCATCTCCGACACGGGCGGCCAAGGCTCGGCCAACTCCGGCCCAGCCACGCCCGGCGCGACCACCCTGGGCGCGGCCATCACCGGCACGGGCAGCCTGGGCACGGCCGACTCTGGCGCAGCCGCTCCCGGCTCGACCAACCTGGGCGCCACCTATCCGGTTGCCGATCCTGGCGCGGCGGACCCTAGCGCGTCGTACCCTGGCGCGGCCAACCCTGGCGCGGCCAACCCTGGCGCGGCCAACCCCGGCGCGGCCAACCCTGGCGCGGCGTACCCTGGCGCGACCGGCCCGGGCGCAGCCAACTCCGGCCCAGCCTCTCCTGGCGCCATGAGTCCGGGCACAGACAACTCCGGCTCAGCCATGTCCGGCGCGACCATCCTCGGCGCAGGCGGTCAGGGCAGCGCCTACTCCGGTGGCCTGACCGATCCCGGCGCAACCTATCCCGGTGGTCCGGCCTCCCCCGGCGCGGGCATCCCTGGCGCGGTCAATGCCGGCTTGGTCAATGCCGGTCCGGCCGTTCCAGCACCGATCGCCCCGCCGGGGACCGACCAGTCGGCCATCGCAGGCACCCCGGGCGCACAAACTGCCTTCCCCGCGAACCTTTCCGCTGACGGTTCGGGCGCCGCGCCGGGCCAGGGCCTCAACGCCGGGCTGTCTGGCGGCAACGGGCAGGTTCCGGCCGCCGTGCTTGCCGCGCCCGCGGACAGGCCCGCTGTGGCCGTTCCGGCGGCTGGAACCGGCGGCCCCTCGAACGTCGCCGGCTCGGTCGGGTCCGGGGTCGATGCGAGCACCGTCGCGGCGAGCAGTCTTGCGGCCGGGATCGTGCCCGCCGGGGTCGCGCGGGGCGATGGCGCGTCAGGCAGTACGAGCGGGGATGTCGCGGTTTCGACCGACGGATTGGGCGGCGTGGCCGCCGGCGGGATCCCCTCCGGGCTTTTCCCGGGTCTCGGGGCTGTCGGCAACGGTGGGGCCGGGGGTGACGCGACCGGCAGCGGGCGGTCCGGGGGCTCGTCGGGCGGCGGTGGGAGCGGTGGAAGTAGCGGCGCCGGGAACAGCTTTGCCGCCGTGATCGGTGGGGTCGGGGGCGTGGACGCGTCGCCGCTCAGCCGGCCCGGGGCCTGGGCCAGTGTCGCGCCGCAGTTGGTGAGTGTGTTGTCGCCGTTGCGGAAGGGGCCGGACGGGGTGCATCGGATGACGTTGCGGCTCAAGCCCGAGTCGCTCGGGCCGGTCAGCATCGTGGCCGAGGTGCGGGACGGGTCCATCGCCGTGCAGCTGCGGGCCGATCTCGAGGCCGGGCAGGAGGCGCTGCAGGCCGCGCTGCCCGAGTTGCGGCAGGACCTGAGTGCGGCGGGCTTCGATCAGTGTGTGCTCGAACTGCACCAGCAGGGTTCCTTCTCCGGCAACGAATCGCAACAGTTCTCAGGTTGGCAGCCGGAGGGACGATCACAACAACGAGCGCCCGAACGCGTCGAAACGGGCGCGGCGGACTCGTCGTCCGGTTCGGTTGAGCCGGGGGACGACGGACTGCTCGACGTGCGGCTCTAACCGGGGCCCGGGGTTCACGGACGACACCCTTCGCAGCACGCGGCGAGAGCTGTCAGCGGCACGCAGCCGCGAAGCAGCCCAAGCCGCACCGGCCGTCATGGATACGGCCGACAGGACCGAAAGCGCGAACAAGGGAGTCTGCCATCACCGCGCCGACGCCGGTCAGTGGCAACGTCGCCGACTATGTGCCGAAGACGAATGCGCCGACCAAGAAGCAGGACGACTCGGACGGGCCCGCGAAGCCGGGTGGCGAGCTGGGCAAGGACGCGTTCATGAAGCTGCTCGTGACGCAGCTCAAGTATCAGGATCCCAGTAACCCCATGGACAACCGGGAGTTCCTGGCCCAGACCGCGCAGTTCTCGACGCTCGAGAAGCTGACCGACGTCGCCGCGGCGGAGCAGAGTCTGCTCAACGCGCAGCTGCAGCTCGGGGCGAGCAACCTGATCGGCAAGACGGTCACGTACGCCGGCGCCGACGGCAAGGCCCTCACCGGCGTGGTGACGTCGGCCAAGTTCTTCACCGCCGGGCCGCCGACGCTGCACGTGGGCAACACCGACGTACCGCTGGCCAGCGTGAGCGAAGTGACCGACAAGGCGCTGGCTCCACAGACCGGCCAAACCGGCCAGACCGCGCCGGCGGGCCAGACCGCCCCCACGCAGACGACGCAGCAACCCGGCCAGCAGCAGCCGCACCCACAGCAGCAGCCGCAGCCGGGAAGCCAGCAAACCGCGCCCCCGCAAGGCACGCAGCCGGCAAGCCAGCCGCCCGCGCCCACGCAAAGCGCGCAGCCGCAGCCGGCTCAGCCTCAGCCGCAGCAACAACAGCAGCCGACGCAGCCGCAGCAACAAGCGGGAAGCCAGCCGCCGTCGCCCAGCAAGCCGTCCTGAAAGGAAACCACCCCACATGCTCCGCTCACTCTTCTCCGGCATCAGCGGCCTGCGCGCGCACCAGCAGATGCTGGACGTCACCAGCAACAACATCGCCAACGTGAACACCGTGGGGTACAAGGCTTCACAGACGGTCTTCGCCGACACCCTGAGCCAGATGATGCGCGCCGCCGGTGCGCCGCAGCCCGAGATCGGCGGCACCAACCCGGCCCAGGTCGGCCTGGGCGTGCGGATGGCCGCCATCAACACCGTGTTCACCCAGGGCTCGGCCCAGACCACCGGCCGCCCTACCGACGTCATGATCTCCGGTGACGGGTTCTTCGTGGTGAACTCGGTGAACGAGCAGCTGTACACCCGGGCCGGCGCGTTCAACTTCGACGCCGAGGGCAAGCTGGTCACCCCGACCGGCGCCGCGGTGCAGGGCTGGCCCGCGGTCAACGGCGTGATCAACAGCAACGCCCCGATCGGCGACATCCGGCTGCCGATGGGCACGCTGATCGCGCCGACGGCGACCGACACCGTGGTCGTGGCGGGCAACCTGCCGGCCAACGCGACCGATCCGTCGTCGATCACGCGGTCGATCAAGACGTACGACGTCACGGGCAACACGGTCACGCTGACCGAGAACTTCAACTTCACCGGCGGCGCCTGGTCGCTGACGCTGTCCGACGGGACCAACACGGTCGGGCCGACGGCGCTGACGTTCGGGGCCAACGGGCAGATCACCGGCCCCACGTTCACCGACAAGAACGGCGCCACCAAGGTCGGCATCATGTACGACCCGATGGGCACCGGCGCCGGCATCGGCGTGGACCTCGCGGGGCTCACCGAGTACACCGGCAACACCACGGTCCAGCCGCTGAGCCAGAACGGCGCCCCCGCGGCCACGCTGCAGTCGTTCAGCATCAACCCGGACGGTCAGCTGGTCGGCGTGTTCTCCAACGGCAACAAGCAGACCATCGCCCAGCTGGGGCTGGCCAACTTCAACAACCCGCCCGGCCTGGAGAAGGTCGGCGACTCGCTGTACCGGTTCACCGTCAACTCGGGTCTGGCCCAGGTCGGCGCGCCCGGCACCGGCGGGCTCGGCACGCTGCAGGCCGGTGCGGTCGAGATGTCCAACGTCGACCTGGCCCAGGAGTTCACCAACCTGATCGTCGCCCAGCGCGGCTTCCAGGCCAACTCCAAGGTCATCAGCACCTCCGACGACGTGCTCCAGGAACTGGTGAACCTGAAGCGGTAGGAGCAACCGGCAATAGGCGGCCCGCCTGAACGTTCGCCTCTGCGGCGCCCTCAGTCGGTCGTGATCTACGCCTGTTGCCGGTCGCCCAGAGCCCTAGGAGGCCACCGTGATACTGCTGACCCGCCTCAACGGCCCGGTGTTCGCGCTCAACCCAGACCTGGTCGAGCGGGCCGACTGCACCCCGGACACGGTGATCACCCTCGTGGACGGCACCAAGTACCTCGTCGCCGAGTCGCTGCCCGAGCTGATGGCCCTCGTGCGGCAGTACCGTGCGTCCGTCGTCGTCGAGGCGCAGAACATGGTCGGGCAGACACCGGACGAGCGGGCCGAGGCCGCCGCTCAAACGGTCAAAGAGACCAACGTCGTCCGTCTGCACCGTCGGGAGCGCTAAGCACCATGGATCCGGCAACTATCGCTGGCATCGTCCTCGCCTTCGTCGCGATCTTCGCCGCGATGATCCTGGAGGGCGGTAGTCCCGGCTCCATCTTCCTGGTCGCGCCGCTGGTGCTGGTGTTCGTCGGCACCCTCGGCGCGGCCATGGCCGGCGGCATGCTCAAGGACACGATCGCGCTCATCGACTCGCTCAAGCGGGTGCTGCTGAGCAAGTCCGCCGTGTACGACGCGCTGGTCGACGACATCGTGAAGCTGGCCGAGAAGGCCCGCCGCGAGGGGCTGCTGGCCCTGGAGGACGCGATGAAGGAGGTGCAGGACCCCTTCCTGAAGAAGGGCCTGCAGCTCGCGATCGACGGCACGGACTCCGAGGAGCTGGCCGGCATCCTCGAGGCCGAGGTGGACGCCAAGAAGAAGGCCGACAAGCAGGCCGCGGCGATCTTCACGGCCATGGGTGGCTACGCGCCCACCATCGGCATCATCGGCACCGTCATCGGCCTCATCCACGTGCTGGAGAACCTCAGCGAACCGGCGAAGCTGGGCGAGCTGATCGCGAGCGCGTTCGTGGCCACCCTCTGGGGCGTGCTGTCCGCCAACGTCATCTGGCTGCCGATGGGCGCCAAGATGAAGCGCCTCTCCGACATCGAGTGCGGGCAGATGGAGCTCGTCATCGCCGGCATCATCAACATCCAGGCGGGCGCCAACCCCCGCCTCGTCGCGCAGAAGCTGCGCAGCCTCCTGCCGCCGGGCGCCGCCAAGGACGAGAAGGCCGCATAACCTGCGTGCACCCGTACGACACCACCACGGAACTCTTGTGTCCTCCGGTCGGTCCGATGTAACCCCTGACGGCGTTACAACGACCTGGAGGGGGGCCGCCGATGAGTGGTGGTGGACACGCGGCGAAGGCCGGCGCGCACACGAAGCACAAGAAGGGCGGCCACGACGAGGAGGAGCACGAGAACCACGAGCGGTGGCTGGTGTCCTACGCGGACATGATGACGCTGCTGATGGTGCTGTTCATCGTGCTGTTCGCGATCTCCCAGGTCGACCAGAAGAAGTTCGCGGAGCTCAAGAACGGCCTCGCGGTCGGCTTCGGCAACCCGTCCGTCGCGTTCGAGGGCGGCGAGGCCAGCCTGATGGAGTCGTCGGACTCCAACTCGCCGATGGACCTGTCCTCCGGCGTCGGCGGCACCACCTCGGACGCCACCGCCGTGCAGGACGCGGTGCAGGCCAAGGAGCGCGCCAGCGCCTCGAAGCGCCAGCAGGCCGCGGCCGAAGAGGTCAAGAACTACGACAAGATCAAGGCGCAGATCGACGCCGAGCTGGCCAAGCAGGGCCTGGCCGACCAGGTCAAGTACACCGTCGACGAGCGCGGGCTGGTCGTCACCATCGTGACCACCGGCATCGTGTTCAACGGCAACGAGGCCAACCTCCTCGCCGCCGGCAAGAAGATCATCGACGGGGTCGGACCGGCGATCGCCGCCCTGCCGAACAAGATCGAGGTCGACGGGCACACCAACCAGCTCTCCGGCGGGACCGGCAACTACCCCTCCGGCTGGGAACTGTCCTCCGCCCGCGCCGCCGCCGTCGTGCGGATGCTGCACGCCGACGCCGGGATCGCCGAGAACCGCCTCGAGGCGGCCGGCTTCGCCGACACCAAGCCGCTGTACCCCACGACCGACCCCCGCGCGGCCGAGCTGAACCGCCGCGTCGAGGTCATCGTCCTGTCCAACCTGCCGGCCGACACCAAGGCGCTCCTGCCGTCGGCTTCCACTGACACCACCAGCTGACACCCACCAACTGACTCCACCATCTGACGAGGAGGAACCATCATGGCCAAGGATGAGAAGACCACCGAGGAGACCCCCGCCAAGGGTGGCAAGAAGAAGCTGATCATGATCATCGCGATCGCGGTCGTCCTGCTGGGCGGCGGCGCCGGCGGGTACCTGATGTTCAAGCCGAAGACCGCCGCGGCCGAGCCGGCCCCCACGCCGGGCGTCGTGTCCGTGCTGGACGCGATCACGATCAACCTGGCCGACGGGCACTACCTGAAGCTGAAGATGACGCTGCAGGCCACCACCGACGCCGCCGAGGCCCCGGACGGCAGCAAGGCCCTGGACATCGCGATCGAGCAGTTCAGCAACGTCAGCGAGGACACCCTGCTGACCACCGAGGGACGCGAGGCCGCGAAGAAGAAGCTGGTCGAGGCGGTCGTCAAGGCGTACACGGAGGACAAGAAGAAAGAGGTTATGGACGTCTACTTCACGACGTTTGTGATTCAGTAGCGGCAAGCCCCGCGGCGGGCCTGGAGGTTTCCGATGAAACCTTCAGGTCCGTTTCGGCCGTTTTACGTCAACCTGCACCCGAAAAGACCGATGGTAAGAGAGTGACGCAGTCAACGTCCGCGACCGGCAGCGGCCGCACGCCGGGCAGGATGCACCGGCGTGGCGGCAAGAGTTCCGGTCCCGAGCCGTATGACTTCCGTCGCCCGACCAAGCTGTCCCGGGAGCACATCCGCACGCTCCAGATCGCCTACGAGACCTTTGCCCGCCAGTACGCCACGCTGCTCACCACGAGCCTGCGCGCGGTGTCCTCGATCAGCCTCATCTCCATCGAGCAGCTCACCTACGACGAGTACATCTCCGGCCTGTCGAGCCCGACGGTCGTCGCGATGTTCTCCATCGATCCCCTGCCCGGCACCGCCATTCTGGAGTTCTCCCTGAGCACGGCCATGGCCTGCATCGACCACATGCTGGGCGGCCCCGGCGGCCCGCAGCCGCAGCGCCCGCTGAGCGACATCGAGATGCCGTTGCTGCACGGCCTCATCGAACGGACGCTCGGCGAGCTGCGGTACGCCTTCGAGGGCATCGTGGCGCTGCGGCCGAAGATGACGACGATCGAGTACAACCCCCAGTTCGCCCAGGCCGGAGCGGCCTCCGACGCCGTGATCGTGTCGTCGTTCGAGATGCGCGTGGGCACCGAGGAGTGCGTGGCCTCGATCTGCCTGCCGTTCGGGTCGATCTTCCCGAAGCTGCAGGGCGAACGGGGCGACGCGGTGCTGACGGACGCGCAGCGGGCTGCCCGCGAGGCCGCGTACCGCAATGTCGTCGCGGGCCTCGAGGGCGCCCCGATCGAGGTCTCGGTGCGCTTCCAGCCGGTGCGGATGCACCCCGCCGACCTGATCGGGCTGCAGCCCGGCGACGTGGTCCCGCTGGCCCACTCGACGTCCACGCCGCTCGCGGTGGTGACCGCGGACATCACGTTCGCCTACGCCGTGCCCGGCGCGCAGGGCAACCGCATGGCCTGCCTGGTGGTGCCGAGCCCCCAGCCGGGTCAACGCCCCACCCACCGGCCCGCCGGACAACTCGGCATGAAGAACCGCGCTGAGGAGACCAGCCGATGACGATCGGTACCAACGAGGCCGCGCTGGCCCGGGCCGAGGCGGCCGCGCAGGCCGCCGTGGCGCTGCTGCCCGCCAGCTCCCCGCTCTCCGTCGGTGCACCCACCCAGAACGCCGATGATCTCGCCGTGGCCGGCCAGGCCGTCCGGGCCCGGTTCGCCGGCGCGGCCCAGGGCGAGGTCGCGATCGTCGTCACCCAGGACCTCGTCGAGGCCCTGGCCAACTCGCCCATGGGCAGCCTGGACCTGAGCCAGGCGGTGCGCCCCGCGCTGGAGGCGGCCGCGGCCGTGCTCGGCCCCGTCGTGGTCGACCCGGGCGAGCTGCTGGAGCCCGTGCAGGCCCTGCGGGAGCTCGTCGCCGCCGGCGGCGTCCTGGTCCCCCTCGAGGCCGGTGAGCTCGGCGTCCAGGCCGTCGTCGGGCTCGCGGTGGCAGCGGAGGTGCTGGGCGCCGACGGCGGCGACGGCGGGGACGCCGACCGCTCGGAGCGCGCCCGCGGCGGCCCGCCCGCCTTCGACCTGCTGCACGACGTCGAGATGGAGGTCACGGCCGAGCTCGGGCGGACCCGGATGAGCGTGCGCGAGCTGCTCTCGCTCGCCCCGGGCGCGGTCATCGAGCTCGACCGCGCCGCCGGCGGCCCGGCCGACCTGCTGGTCAACGGCCGGCTCATCGCGCGCGGCGAAGTGGTCGTCATCGACGAGAACTTCGGCATCCGGATCACCGAGATCGTCGGCCCGAGCGACCGGGCCTAGGGGCGGCAGCGACCACCATGGAACTCGTACTGCGCGTATTGTGCTCACTCACCGTAGTGTTCGCGATACTCTGGGCGCTGATGCGGCTGGCCCGGCGTCCGCTCGCCGGCCGCAGCGGGGGGAATCTGACCGTGGTGGCACGCCAGCAGCTCAGCCGTGGCTCGTCGGTCGCGGTCGTCAAGGTCGCGGACCGGGCCCTCGTGCTCGGCGTCACCGACGCGGGGGTGTCCCTGCTCGCCGACGCGGATGCCGCCCTCTTCCCGGAGCCCCAGCCCGTCGAGAACCCGCTCGCCCCCGCCCTCCGTCTGCTGCGCAAGAGCTCGCCGTGAAGCGTTTTCTGGCTACGGTACTGCTGGTGCTCGCCTTCGTCGCGCTGGCGTCCCCGGGCGTCGCGGAGGCGGTACCGACGCCGAAACCACCCGCCGCTCCAACCGCTCCGGTGATCGACGGCTCGCCCGACGGCACGGTGAACATCGACGTCAACGGGGTCAAGCCCAGCCAGTCGATCACCATCCTGGTCGCGCTCACGCTGCTGTCGGTGGCGCCGGCCCTGCTGCTCACGATGACCTCGTTCACCAAGGTCTTCGTGGTCCTGTCCATCACCCGCAACGCGCTGGGACTCAGCAACGTCCCGCCCAACCAGGTCATCGCCGGCCTGGCCCTGTTCATCAGCCTGTTCATCATGTCGCCGACGCTCTCGGCGGTGAACAAGGACGGTGTGCAGCCCTACCTGCACGGCGAGAAGACGCAGTCCGTGGCGTTCAAGGACGGCTCGGCCCCGCTGCGCGGCTTCATGCTCAAGCAGACGCGCAAGGACGAGATCGCCCTCTTCACCAAGATCGCCGACCGGCCCGCGCCGAAGAACAAGGACGACGTGCCGATGACGACGCTCATCCCCGCGTTCGTGCTCTCGGAGCTGCGGGCCGCGTTCATCATCGGCTTCGTCATCTACATCCCGTTCCTGGTGATCGACATGGTGGTCTCGGCCGCCCTGATGAGCCTGGGCATGATGATGCTGCCCCCGGTCACGATCGCCCTGCCCTTCAAACTGCTGCTGTTCGTGCTCGTCAACGGGTGGGGGCTGATCCTCACCGCGCTGGTGGCCAGTTACCGCGGCTGATCCGAGGTGTACCCCTGATGACCGACACGAAAATCATCGAACTCGCACTGCAGGCCATGGCCATCGCGGCCAAGCTCGGCGGCCCGATCCTGCTCACGTCGCTGGTCGTGGGCTTCGCGGTGTCGCTGTTCCAGTCCGTCACCCAGATCCAGGAGAGCACGCTGAGCTTCGTGCCGAAGGCCGCCGCGATCGGGGCCGCCCTGGTGATCGCGGGCAACTGGATGCTGCACGAGATGGTGGCGTACACCGAACAGCTCTACGCGTCGATCCCCGACCTGATCAATGGCGCTTGATCTCTCGCTCAACACCGTCATCGCGGTGCTGCTGGCCGCCATCCGGGCCGGCGTCTGGCTGACGCTGTGCCCGCCGTTCAGCAACCGGGGCACCCCGCAGACGGTCAAGGCCCTGATGTCCATCGCGATCGCACTGCCGCTCGCCCCGAAGCTGGCGGCCCAGGTGCCTTCCGAGATGTCGGCCGGGTTCCTGGTCACCAACGCGATCGAGCAGGCCGCGGTCGGCGCCTCGCTCGCCTTCCTGACCATGATGATCTTCGCCGCGACCCAGATCGCGGGCAACCTGGTCGACCTGGTCGGCGGCTTCACGCTGGCCTTCGCGATGGACCCGTTCTCCCTGCAGGGCAACGCGGTCTTCGGCCGGTTCTACGGGCTCATCACCATGGCCATCATGTACGCCACGGACGCCCACCAGCTGATCCTGCGCGGCTTCACGTCGTCGTTCACCGCGATCCCGCTCAACGGCACCATGTCGATGACCCACTTCACCGAGCTCGTGACCACCGGCGCGGGCCAGATGTTCCTGGCCGGGCTGCAGATCGCGGCGCCGTTGATCGCCATCATGCTCGCCGTGGACGTCGCGCTGGGCCTGCTCACCCGGGCCGCCCCGGCGCTGAACCCGTTCTCGTTCGGCTATCCGGCCAAGATCTTCCTGACCCTCACCATCGCCGGTACCGCGATGATGCTGCTGCCCAACGCGCTCGTGAACCTGACGACCCGCGCGATCGGCCTGACGCTCCAGCTGTACAACAGTCGCTAGCCGGGACCGGGCCCGAGCACGTTCGTGTGCACTCCGGCGGCCGAACCCTTCGACTTGAGCATCATGATGAACGCGAGCACCCGCGCGACCGCCCCGAACAGCTCGGCCGGGATCTCGTCGCCGACCTCGCAGGCCCCGAAGAGCGCGCGGGCCAGCGCCACGTCCTGCACGATCGGCACCCGGTGCTCGGTCGCCACCTCGCGGATCTTCGCGGCGATCAGCTCGGAGCCCTTGGCCACGACGCGCGGCGCGCCCTTGTCCGGCTCGTACTTCAGCGCGACCGCCACGTGCGTCGGGTTCGTCACCACGACGTCGGCCGTGGGCACGTCGGCCATCATGCGGCTGCGGGCCATCGCGTGCTGGCGGGCCCGGATCTGGCCCTTCACGTGCGGGTCGCCCTCGGACTTCTTGTGCTCCTCCTTGACCTCTTCCTTCGACATCTTCAGCTGCTTGTTGACCCGGCGCTTGGCCACGAAGTAGTCGGCGAAGGCGAGCACCAGGCCGGTCGCCGCGGCCACCTGCACCACGTGCAGCACGGTGCCCGCGACCAGGCCGATGACGGTCTGCAGGGGCACCGTGGTGGCCGACAGCAGCGCCGGCACGAGGCTCTTCATCGTGCTGTACACGACCAGCCCGAGCACGATGACCTTGGCCAGCGACTTGACCGACTCCCACACCGCCTGGCCGCCGAAGGTCTTCTTCAGGCCCTTGAGCGGGTTGAGCCGCTTGAAGTCCGGCTTGAACAGCTTCGTCGCCGGGCGCAGGCCGCCCTGCGCCGCCGCGGCCAGGATGGTGAACGCGAACAGCCCGACCGTGATCGGCGCCGCGATGATGACCATGTCCTTCGCGGCGCCCTTGGCCAGCTCCATCGCCTTGGCGGGCTCCGGGTCGGTGAACGCCTGGGCGCCGCGCATGAAGATCGCCTGGGTGCGCGTCGCGAGCTCCCGCGCCATCGTCGGGATCAGGAAGCTCGCCAGCAGCACCCCGCCCCACGCGCCGAGGTCGGGCGTGCGGGCCCGGGTGCCCTCGCGCCGGGCCTGCCGCTTCTTCTGCTCGGTAGGCTGCTCGGTCTTCTCGCCGGCCACGAACTACCCCGCGCTGGTCCCCAGGGCGCCCTCGATGGTCTTCATCGACCAGCCCACCGCGGCGAGGTACGCCTTGGCGAGCTCGCTCGAGGACACCGGCGAGGCGGCCAGGGCCTGCTCGTCGGCCAGCTCGTAGGCCTTGACCGTAGCCAGCACCTGGCCCAGCCGGCCGTGCCCGTCGACCAGCGCCTCGACGATCTCCACCGTCAGCGGCAGCCGGGCCGCGATCTCGGCGATCGGCTCGCTGATCAGTTCGGCCACGCCGGCCAGCAGCCCGACGGTGAACGCCGCCTCCCCCGACAGGCTCAGCCGCTCGGCGACCGTCTGGCACAGCCGCGCCCGCGCCATCGTGGCCGACAGCTGCTCCTCGGAGGCCGACTCGGCCACGTCGCTGACGAGCATGAGCGCGGCCCACTGCCGGATCTTGGCCGAGCCCAGCAGTACCACCGCGTCCCGCACGGACCCGACCCGCCGCGGCAACCCCGAGGCGGCGGAGTTGGTGGCGCGCAGCACGCGGTACGAGAGGGCGGGGTCGCTCTGGACGATCGACACGACCTTGGCCAGGTCCGCGTCCTCGGCCGTGACCGCCCCGAGCAGCTCCAGCCGGCGCAGGCGCGACGGGGACAGGGCGACCGCGCTGAGCACCTGCGGGCGGCCGACCGCATAGCCCTGCAGCAGGTCGAACCCGAACCGCTTGGCCAGCAGGATGTGCTCCTCGGTCTCCAGCCGCTCGGCGACCAGCTTGACGCCGGGGTGGCGCCGGCACTGCTCGACGACCTCGGCCAGCTCCTCGGGCTCGCGGATCAGCAGGTCGAGCTTCACGTACGCGGCCAGCCCCAGCAGCCGCTCGTGGCCGAGGCCGAACACGAAGTCGTCCAGCGCGATCTCGTACCCCTGCTCGACGAGGCGGGCCGTGCCCGACAGCACCGCGCCGTCGATCTCGACGGTCTCGAGGATCTCCAGGATCGCGTGGTCGGGGTCGAACGGCAGCGGCAGGTCCCCGACGAGAAACTCGCGCGTGAGGTTGATGAAGCACTTGCGCCCGCCGACGAGCTGCTCCAGGCCGAACTCGGTGAACGCGTTGACGATGACCTGGCTCGTCGCGTACGAACTGCGCCGGGTCGCCTCGATGTCGTCGGCGGCGCCGCGGAAGAGCAGCTCGTAGCCCACCACATGGCCGCCCCAGTCGTAGATGGGCTGGCGGCCGATGTGCACCAACTGGGTGGAGTCGGTCCGGGGGGAGGTTGCTGCGGGCTGCACGCACCAACGATCGGCACCCGGCGCTGCAACCAAAGGAAAACCCTCAGAAGTACCCGTACGCCACCGATGGGGAGGACAACGACCAGAGGTTCGGAAGGGAACAGCGGGCGGTGCCGAAGCGGCTTTCGCAGTACGTCGTGCCGATCGGCATCGTGCTGATCATCTTGATGATGGTCGTGCCGCTGCCGGCGTTCATCCTCGACGCGCTCATCGCCGCCAACATCACGCTCGCGCTGGTCATCGTGCTCGTCAGCATGTACGTCAAGCGCGCCCTCGACTTCTCCGCGTTCCCCTCGCTGCTGCTCATCGCGACCCTGTTCCGGCTGGCCCTGAACATCAGCGCGACCCGGCTGGTGCTCACCAACGGCTTCGCCGGCAACGTCATCGACGCGTTCGGCCACTTCGTCGTCGGCGGCTCGCTCATCGTCGGCCTGGTCATCTTCCTGATCCTGTTCATCATCCAGTTCATCGTCATCACCAAGGGCGCCGAGCGCGTGGCCGAGGTCGGCGCGCGGTTCACCCTCGACGCCATGCCCGGCAAGCAGATGGCGATCGACGCCGACCTCAACGCCGGGCTCATCGACGAGGCGACCGCGCGCAAGCGGCGCACCGAGGTGACCTCCGAGGCCAGCTTCTACGGCGCCATGGACGGCGCGTCGAAGTTCGTCAAGGGCGACGCGATCGCGGCCATCATCATCACGATGGTCAACCTGGTCGGCGGCTTCGCGATCGGCATGCTGCAGCGCGGGCTCTCCCCGGCCGACTCCATCTCGACGTACTCGCTGCTCTCCGTCGGCGACGGCCTGGTCTCGCAGATCCCGGCCCTGCTGCTCTCGGTCGCCACCGGCCTCATCGTCACCCGCTCGGCCAACGACGGCGACATGGGCTCGACGGTGAGCAAGCAGCTCAGCCAGCACCGCAACGCCCTGATGATCGGCGGCGGCGCGGCGCTCGCCCTGTGCCTGGTGCCGGGCCTGCCGAAGCTGCCGTTCCTGATCGCCGGCGGCGGCGTGCTGGCCATCGCCTTCCGGCTGCCGAAGAAGACCGAGCCGTCGGCCGAGGACCAGGCCGCGATCTCCGCCGCCGAGGCCGAGGCGGCGGCACCCCCGGACCCGACCGAGGTCCTGCTCAGCGAGATGCGGGTCGACCCGCTCGAGCTCGCCCTCGCCCCCGACCTCGTGGACCTCGTCGAGGCCAGCGGTGGCGACCTCCTCGAACGCGTCCGCGCGCTGCGCCGCAAGGTCGCCCTCGAACTCGGCATCGTCATGCCGCCCGTGCGCACCCGCGACGACCTGGACCTGCCCCTGTCGACGTACGTGGTGCGCATCAGCGGCGTCGAGGTCGGCCGCGGCCAGGCCCCGCCCGGCACCGTCCTGGCGATCGGCGACGGCCTGGACTTCCTGCCCGGCCGGGCCGGCGTCGAGCCCGTCTTCGGCCTGGCCGGCAAGTGGGTCCCGGCCGAACTGCGCCATCAGGCCGACCTCACCGGCGCCACGGTCGTCGACCGCGCGTCGGTCATCATCACGCACCTGGCCGAGATCGTCCGCGTGCACGCCAGCCGCCTGCTCGGCCGCGAGGACGTGCGCGCGCTCGCCGAGGTGGTCCGCCGCTCCAACCCCGTCGTCATCGAGGAGCTGACCCCGGCCGTGCTCAGCCTCGGCCAGATCCAACAGGTGCTCGCCGGCATGCTCGACGAGGGCGTGCCGATCCGCGACCTGGTGCGCATCTTCGAGGCGCTCTCGCTGCAGGCCAAGCAATCCACCGACCCCGATGCGCTGCTGGAGGTGGCCCGCGCCTCGCTCGGCCCGGCCATCGCCAACCGCTATTCGCAGGACGGCACGCTCACCGCCATCACCCTGGAGCCCAGACTGGAACAGCAGCTGCTGGAATCGATGCGCCCGACCGACAACGGCCTGCAGTTGCTCATTGACACCGGCCGCGCCGAGTCGATTCTGGCCGACCTCACGCGCCTCACCGAACAGGGCGAGGAACGCGGCGTCAGCCCCGTTCTCGTCTGTTCCCCACAACTGCGCAACGCGTTGCGGCGCCTGGTGCAGATGGCGCTGCCGCGTTTGCCGGTTCTGTCGTACTCAGAGATCGCCGGGAGTACGCTGCGAATTGAGACTATTGGGGTGGTGAACGGTGCCTACCCGGTTGCTGCTTGAGGGTCGTGACCTCGAGGAACTGCTCGCGCAAGTACGCGACGAGCACGGGCCTGACGCTGTCATCATCTCGGCCGAAAAGGTCCGTTCCGGTGGTGTCGGCGGCCTTTTCGGCACCCAGAAATACGAACTGACGGTCGAGGTTCCGGACGCTGTTTCTCCGTCGCCTTCTCCGTCGCCTTCCCGGTCGCCTGAGAACACTGAACCATCTGTTCCGGCCGCGGACCAAGACGACACGCCGAAACGCCAGATCACCATCGAGGATCTGGCCGCGATGGCGGACGCGGCCGAGCAGCGCGGCGAAAATCCGACGGCGGCTTCGGCATTTGCGGAATTGCTCGCGGAGGCGCAGAAATCGCCGCCGCCCGCCCCGCCGGAGCGCCGGCCGGCTACGGCGGCTGACGCCTTGCACCGCCTTCTCGCCGCAGACGCCCCGGGCCGCTCCGCCCCGGACCGCTCCGCCCCGGCAGGTCCCTCTGGCTCGCCGGGTTCTGCGGGTCCTTCGGGTCCTTCGGGTCCTTCGGCTGCGAAAGGTTCCAAGGAGCAGGCGGCCGAGTCGGCGGCGCCGTCGGTGCGCCCCTTTCGGCCCGGGTCCGATCAACCGGTGGCCAAGCTTGGGATGACGCCGCCACCTCCTCCGGCCGCGGCGCAGGCGGCAGGTCCGAAGAAGCCGCCCGTGGTGAAGGCCCCCGCGGCTGCCCCGAATTCCGCTCCCCCGGCTGCGGATCCCCGGGCTTCTGCGGCCCCGGCGTCCGCGCCTCCGGCCTCGGTGCCTCCTGCCTCTGTTCGCCCGGCTTCCACTCCCCCGGCTTCCGCTCCCCCGGCTTCCGCTCCCGCGCGACCGCCGACGAAGGCGCCTGCGGGCAAGACGGCGTCAGCCAAGGGCGCCGAAAAGCCACCGGCCAAGGCGGCGACCGAGACGAAGCCGGCCACTCCGCCCGCCAAGCCGACGTCGCCGCCCGCAGGTTGGACGCCGGCGACGCCACCGACCATCCGCCCCGCCGCGCCGCCCGCACCTGCGTCCGCTCCTGTACCGCCGCCCGCCGCGACCGAGCCGCGGCGTCTCATCGCCGAGAAGCCGCATGATGTGGCTGAGCCGCTGCGTGGTGTGCCGCCATTCGGTTCTTCGGCGCCCGCACCTGGGCCGGCCGCGAGCCAGGAGGCGTCCGAGCAACCACAGCGCGACGTCCCGGCTGCGGCGTCCGGGCAACCGCAACGCGACGTCCCGGCTGCGGCGTCCGAGCGACCGCAACGCGAGGTTCCGGATCCCGCGTCCGAGCGAGTGCGGCGCGAGGTTCCGGATCCGGCTTCCGAGCGAGTGCGGCGTGACGTGCTGCCTCCGGCGTCCGAGCAGGCGCGGCCGGAGTTTCCGCCTCTGACGGCCGAGCGACTGCGGCGTGACGTCGCGGCCCCGGCATCCGAGCAAGCGCGGCCCGGGTTTCCGCCTCTGACAGCCGAGCGACTGCGGCGTGATGTCGCACCCCCGGCGTCCGAGCGATCGCGGCCGGAAGCACCGGCTCGCGCAGCCGAGCGCGCGCGACCCGGTTTTCCGCCTCCGACGGCCGCGCGGTCGCAGGCGGACATGCCGCCACCGAGCGAGCGGGCGCGGGCGGATATGCCGCCGCCGATGGTCGCGCGGGCGCGGTCGGAGGCACCGATGGCGGGGCGGCCGCGGCTGGTTGCTGATCCGCCGGCGATCGACGTGGACTGGAGCCAGCTCGAACGGCTCGAGTCGTGGGCCGAGGGGACGCCCTCCTGGCTGCCCGACCGTACCGACCCCTGGGGCGCACAGCGTGGTGCGTTCCGGGACCGCACCGAGACCGCGGCGGCCGATCTGTCCGCCGCTGCCTGGGGGCGTCCGAACGCGGGCTGGGGACCACCGCCCCCGGCCGGCACGCCGATCCCGACCGGGGACGCACTGCGCTACGCGTCCGGGCGTCCGGGTGGCCGCGGCATGCGGTACGGCTCGCCGGGCCCCGCCACACCGTCGCACTTCGGACGCGACACACCGGCCCGCTTCAACCGCGCCGCACCGGCGTACGAAAACCGCGAAGCGCGGGGGTACGAAACCCGCGCCGCGCCGACCTACGGAAGCCGCGAGACGTCGGCCTTCGAGAGCCGCGAGACGTCGGCCTTCGAGAGCCGCGAGACGTCGGCCTTCGAGAGCCGCGAGACGCCGGGCTATGGAAGCCGCGGAGCGTCGACCTTCGGAAGCCGCGACACGCCGGCCTTCGGAAGCGGTCAAGGGCCGGCATACGGAAGCCGCGAAGCGCCGGCCTTCGGAAGTCGGCAGATGCCGGCCTTCGCAAGACGCGAAGCGCCGAACAGCGTCTTCGAGGCGCCACCGAGCCGGGCAGCGTCGCTCGGCCTCATGGGCGGCGCCTTTCCGCGGGGGCCGGTGCCTCCGCCGCCGGTGTGGACCGGTGGGGCGCGGCCTACCGGGCCGCCCGGACCCGACGGATCGCCGTACGAACACGGTGATCCCGCAGCAGATGGACCTAACCGTTCCGAGCCGGCCCAGATCCGGCCGACCGATTCCCGGCAGGAGTCCCTAATGCCTGTTGAAGCGACCGCCACGGTGGAGAAGCCGCGTACCCCTCCCGCGTCCGAGCGGCTGGGTGCCTACGCCCAGGCGTCCGCGGCCGCGGCCGAGGCCATGGCCGACAAGACCGAGCGCCCGGCCAACGGCGCGAACGCCGGTCCGGCGCTGATCCACAAGCTGGAGTCCCTGGGCGTGCCGGAGGACATCTCCGTCCGCGCGACCAACGGGGACACGTACGGTGCCATCGTCGAGGCGTTCACCGCGCTGCCGATGGCCGATCCGGCGCCCGACGCGCCCGGGGAGACCCTGATCGTCGTGGGCGAGTCGACCCACGCGATGGAGGTCGCGCGGTTCGTCGCGGAGGCGCAGCGGCTGGACGCCGAGCACATCCTGTTCGCGGGCCGCAACGCCGCGGCCGCGGGCATCGACGGCAAGCGGCGGATCACCGGCGCGCACGACGCGCGGCTGTGGGCCAAGAAGCTGCGCAAGTCCGACGCGCCGAGCGTGGTGGCGGTGGAGGCGGCGCTGGACGAGGCGAGCTGGGCCGCGGCGATCGTCGAGGCCGTGCGCCCGGTCGCGGTCTGGGTCGTGGTCGACGCCAGCCGCAAGACCTCGGACGTCGCCCACCACCTGCAGGGCCTGCGCCGCGTGGACGCGATCTGCCTGCGCGGCACCGGCTCCAGCGGCGACCCGGCCAGCCCGCTCTCGCTGCGGGTCCCGGTCGCGCTGCTGGACGGCCGGCCCTCGACCCCGTTCCAGTGGGCCGCGATGCTGTGCGAGCGCCTGAGCCTGGTGGGAGGCTGACCCCGGGATGCTGGGAATGGCCCGCTTCTCGACCCTGTTCCTGGCGCTGCTGATCGCGTCGCCGGCGCTGTACGCCGGATTCGTGACCCACGCCCTGAGCATGCAGACGGCCCTGCTCCGCCTGCTGATCGCCGTCCCCGTGGCGGCCGTCATGCTGGCGCTGTTCCGCATGATCACGGGGGGCTACGGCCGCCGGGCCGAGGAGAAGCGCGCCGAGCCCAAGCCGGGCGACCAGGAGCAGGAGGGCGACCAGCCGCTGCGCGCCGAGGCCACCGCCGGCGAGCCCTTCCCCCAGCGCCGCTCGGAGGACAGCACTCCCTGAAGGCCCGTGGCTCAGATGTCGTTCGAGGACCTGGTGCGCAGCCCGTAGCGGCTCGCCACCGGATTCCACACGCCCAGGAACCGGTTCTTGGCGTCCGTGGCGTTCTTCGACTGCCGCTGGGCCTCGTCGTAGTACCCGTCGCCGCCGCCGTTGCACCCGCTGGACAGTTCGGCCTGCCCCCACGGTACGAACGACTTGTCAGCGGCCAGCGAGAACCCCAGCGCCTCCTTCAGCGCCGCGCGGACCTGCTCGCCCTCCGGGATGCCGGACAGGTCGAACTTGGACACGCTGTCGATCTGGGACTGCCGCTCGGTCCCGACGGTCTGCATGTCGCCGATCGCCTTGTCGAGGAACGAGCACTTGTTCACCAGGTCGATGGCGTCGTTGAGCTTCTTGCGGCTGGAAATGCTCGCGTCGAGCACCGCATCGACCGCCGCCGCCTGCGCCTTCGGATCGACGGCCGGCCCATCGGTGGGCGTCGAAGTCGTCGGTGGCACCGCCGCCGTCGTCGTGGGCGCGACGACCGACCGGTCCGAGGTGTCCGCCACCGGCGTCCCCCCATCGGAATTGCCGGTCAGTTTCACGACCGCGATGACGGTACTGGCAATGACGAGCACCACCACAATCACCGTCAACGGCACCAGGAGACGGCCGCGACCCGGCTTGAGCGGCTGGTAGTACCCGGACTGCGGCGACCCCGAAATGGGCGTCACCGAAATAGGCGCCCCGGAAACCGGCGGCAACTGCGGGTAGGCCCCCGATGGATAGCCAACCGGCGGCGGCGGGGCATAGACGGGCGGGGCATAAACGGGCGGCGGCGGAGCGAAACCCGGGGCCGGAGCCATTCCCGGGTCGGAAATCGGCTGCACGTCGTACGAAACGGGCGACCCGGGGTATGCCCCAGCCGCGGGCGTCAACGCGGTCCCACACTGCGCACAATGCGTCGCACCAGGGGCGTTGCCCGGAAAATAACAGGTGGGGCAGGGCATGCGGCGAGCGTAACGACCCCCGGCAACCAGCCGGAACCACCGAGCGTCCCCCGTCGGTGACGAATCGACGACCCTGGGACGCCGGAAGGCCGGGCAATTCCGCCAACCCGGCGTGCCGCCGCGCCCGACCAGAAGCCGACCCGGCGTGCCCCGCGAACGAGACGATGGCAGTCTCGTGTCCATGGCCGACCGGTACGACGTGGTGGTGGTGGGAGCGGGCCCCGCCGGTTCCGCCGCCGCCCTCGCCGCCCGCAGCAAGGGCGCGTCCGTCCTGATGCTCGACAAGGCCGACTTCCCCCGCGACAAGCCCTGCGGCGACGGCATCGCCCCGCACGCCCTGGACGTGGTCGAGGAGTTCGGCGTCGACACCCTGGCCGCGGGCTTCGCCCCGGTCCCCGCGCTGCGCCTGGCCGGCCCGGGCGGCGCCGAGGTGGCCCGCCCGCACGCCCGCCCGGCGCACACGATCCCGCGCGTGGTCTTCGACGACCGCCTGGTCAAGGCCGCCGTGGCCGCGGGCGCGGAGCTGCGCCGGCACGCGGTGCGAACCGTCGAGGACCGCGGCGACCACGTGCTCGTCGACGGCGCGATCAGGGCGGGCGCGGTGATCGGGGCCGACGGCGCGTACTCCCTGATCCGCAAGACCCTCGGCCACGCCCCCAACGGCCCGGGCCACCTCGCCCTCGCCATCCGCGGCTACGTGCACGCCCCCGGCCTCGCCCCCGAGCAGCGCATCATCACCACCGAGTCGGGCTGGCCGGCGTACGCGTGGGCGTTCCCGATCGGCGACGGCCGGGCCAACATCGGCTACGGCGAGGTGCTCCGCGGCCGCCCCCTCACCCGCGCGCGGCTGCTCGACCGCCTCGCCGAACTCCTGCCCGACGTCGACACCGCGGCCGCGACCGAGCTGCGCGCGCACCACCTGCCGCTGTCCACCCACCGCCCGCCGCCCGGGCGCGGCCGCCTCCTGCTCGCCGGGGACGCGCTCTCGCTGATCAACCCGTTCACCGGCGAGGGGATCTTCTACGCGGTGCTCTCCGGCGCGCTGGCCGGGGCGGCGGCCGCGCACGGGGGCGATCCGGCCGGCCGGTACCGCAGGGCCCTGCGCGCCCGGCTGGGGCGGCACCTGCGGCACTCGCGGGTCGCCGCCGCCCTCAGCCAGCGCCGGTGGATCGTGGACGCCGCCGTGCGCGCCGCCCGGAAGGATCAGCGGGTGTTCGACGACCTGATCGAGCTGGGGCTGGGCGACGGGCGGCTGACGCCGCACACGCTCACCGCGATCACGCTGGCGCTGCCAAGTTCAAAGCCATGAGCTCCAGCGTTTGTACCGTACTGAGGTACCGCTCCTGCGAGATGCCCGCCATCGACCGGCGCCGGATCTCGGCCACCTGCGCCCGGATCGCCTCGCGGGCCGCGGCGCCGGCCGGGGTCACCGCCCCGTCCGGACCCAGCCAGCCCCGGGCGGCCAGCGCCGCCACCGATGCCGCACGGCCGTCGAACGGATCGTCCGCGGCCAGGCCGTTCAGCACCTGCCAGTCCCGCCGTGTCACGCCCGAGGCGGACAGCGCGGCCGCGAACGCGTCCTCCAGGCGGCGGTCGAGCTCGCGCAGCCAGTACCCGATAGGCTTCATCGAATCTCCATAACAAAGAGAATGTAGATAACAGAGATTATGCAGAACGAGGAAGCGGTCCTCAAGGCCATCGAGTCGGCCATGGTGACCATCCGGCGGCGGCAGACCCGGCGGGCGCTGGCGCGCAGCTCGCCGTATGTCGACCCGGCGCTCTTCGATGTCGTGGACGCGGTCGAGGCGGGCGGCGAGGCGGGCGGCGGCGTCACCGTGACCGACGTCGCAGCCGCGCTCGACGTCGCCCAGCCGCGGGCCAGCAAGCTCGTCGCGGGGGCGGTCGAGGCCGGGCTGATCAGGCGCGAGGCGGATCAGCGCGACGGCCGGAAAGCCTTGCTGGCACTGACGGTGAGCGGCCGGGAACTCTGCGATCGCGTCCACGAGGGGCGCCGGCACCGGTTCGCCGAAGCGACACGAAACTGGGACGCGGCCGAGCGCGCCACGTTCGCGCAGCTCTTGACCCGGTTCGTCGACGGGCTCACCGAAACGACGGCAGAACGGCACTGAGCGTCGATTCATCACCGGGCCCCGGTGCAGTAATCTTCGCCGGGGGTGATCTGGTGGCGGGCTCGGACAACCGGGGTGAGGCCGTCATCGATCCTGCGCTGTCGCAGCTCGCCCGGCAGTGGCTCGCCGCGGTGCGCCAGACCGGCTACCTCGACCTGAGCGCCGACGCCCTGCAGCGGTTCTTCGAGGAGCAGACGCTCCGCCTGCGCGCGGACGGGGGCTCGGCCGGCGACGTCGGGGCGGCCCTGGTCGGCGTCGGGCTCAACAGCCCCGAGGCGCTGCAGCGCTCCATCGTCGTCCTGGCCCCGGACAGCAGCGCCGAGCTGCTCGGCGACTTCGCGGCCGGCTTCGCGCGGGCCCAGCGCCAGCGGATCCTCGACGACCAGGAGCGCATCCGGCGGGCGTGGACCCGCGCGCTCACCGACGCCGAGCACAGCCTGCAGCGCGAGCTGCACCACCAGGCCCACCACGACCCGCTGACCGGGCTGCCGAACCGGGTCCTGCTCTACGGCCACCTCGCCGAGGCGCTGCGCGAGGCCGAGGACGGCGCCCGCATCGGGGTGTGCTTCCTGGACCTCGACGAGTTCAAGACCATCAACGACACGCTCGGCCACGGGTACGGCGACGAGCTCCTCGTCGCGCTGGCCGACCGGCTGCGGGGCTGCGTCAACGCGGCCGGGCACTTCGTGGCGCGGGTCGGCGGCGACGAGTTCGTGGTCGTGGTGCGCGACACCAAGGGGCCCGACGAGCTCACGGAGCTGGCCGAGTCGATGCTGGAGGCCCTGGCCAAGCCGGTGCGGCTCGACGGGCACGAGCTGGCGGTCTCGGCCAGCATCGGCATCGTGGAGCAGGCCGCGCGCGGTGCGGAGCCCGAGGAGCTGCTGCGGGCCGCCGACGCCACGCTGTACCTCGCCAAGGCCGACGGCCGCGCCCGCTACGCCGTCTTCGACGAGCAGCGCAACGCCCAGCAGCTGTTGCGGTACGGGCTGACCGCGCGCCTCGCGGGTGCGCTGGACCGCGGCGAGTTCGAGATCGTCTACCAGCCGCTGGTCGGGCTGGCCGACAACAAGCTGCACGGGGCCGAGGCGCTGCTGCGCTGGCGGCACCCGGAGCTCGGCACGGTCTCGCCCAACACGTTCATCCCGGTCGCCGAGCAGTCCGGCATGATCCTGCCGCTGGGCCGGTGGGTGCTGCGCGAGTCGTGCCTGGCCGCCGCGGCCTGGCAGCGCGAGCACCCCGGCCGGCCGCTGCTCATCAGCGTCAACGTCTCGCCCCGGCAGTGCTCCGACCCGCGGCTGCTCGAGGACGTGCGGGCGGCGCTGGCCGAGTCCGGGCTCGCGCCGGGCAACCTGCAGCTGGAGCTGACCGAGACGGTGCTCATGCAGGAGACCGGCCGGCCCGTGCAGACCCTGCGCCAGCTGGCCGACCTCGGCGTGCGGATCGTCATCGACGACTTCGGGATCGGCTACTCCAACCTGGCCTACCTGCGCCACCTGCCGGTGCACGGGCTGAAGCTGGCCGGCGCCTTCATGGCCGGCATCCGCAAGCTGGAGAGCGACCACGTCGACGAGCAGATCGTCGAGACCGTCATCCGCCTCGCGCACACGCTGCAGATGACGGTCACCGCCGAGGGCATCGAGACCGCCGATCAGGCCGCCCGGCTGGCCGCGCTGGGCTGCGACCTGGGCCAGGGCTGGCACTTCGGGCGGCCGGTGGAGCCGGCCAGCATTCCCCTTACGCGCTCTCCCGCTTCAGCCTGATCCATCGGTACCCGTACGGGCCCAGCGGCAGCGCGGAGAAGTCCCCCACCTCCGGGTACTCCCGGTCGGCGAACACGTCGTTGGGGTGGTTCACCTCGGCGTCGAGGTCGGAGAGGTCCACCACGACGTCATCGGTGCCCAGGTTGTGCAGGAACAGCATGGTGCCCGTGCGCCCCTCGGCCTTGTGCACCAGCACCCCCGGCGGCAAAGCCTGGTCGATGACGGAGCACGTGCCGTTGCCGACCTCCGGGCTCTCCCGCAGCGTGCGGATCATCCGCTCGAACCAGGCCAGCAGCGACTGGTCGTCGTGGCGCTGCGCGGTCACGTTGACCTTCTCGTAGCTGAACTCGCCCTTGCTGATCACCGGCCGGATCGGGTCGGCGGCCGAGAACCCGCCGTGCTTGTCGAACGACCACTGCATCGGCGTGCGGATCGCGTAGCGGCCCTCCTGCGAGAGGTCCTCCCCCATGCCGATCTCCTCGCCGTAGCGCAGGACCGGCGTGCCGCGCATGGTGAACTGCAGCGAGTACGCTAGCTCGATCCGGCTCCGGTCGTTGCCGAGCATCGGGGCCAGCCGGCGGCGGATGCCCCGGCCGTAGAGCTGCATGTCCTCGCTCGGGCCGAACTCGGCGAACACGTCGTCGCGCTGCTCGGCGGTGAGCCGGGACAGGTCGATCTCGTCGTGGTTGCGCAGGAACGTCGCCCAGTGCCCGCCCGGGGGCAGGTGCGGGGTGGTCCGCAGCCATTCGATCACCGGCTCGGGGTTCTGCCGGGCCAGCGCCAGCACCAGACGCCCGTTGAGCATGAAGTCGAAGAGCATGTGAATGCGGTTTCCGGTACCGCCTGAGTCTCCGAAGTACTCCGGAAGTTTCTCGGGCTCCACGTTGGCCTCGGCCAGCAGCATCGCGTCGCCGCGCCGCCACTGCACGTGGGAGCGCAGCTCGGAGAGGTAGGCGAAGTCCATCGGGCTGTTGGGGTTGCCCGGCTCGGTGAGCTCGATGATGAACGGCACCGCGTCCATCCGGAACCCGGCCACCCCGAGCTGGATCCAGAACGCCAGGACCTTCTTGATCTCCGTGCGGACCTGCGGGTTGGTGAAGTTGAGGTCCGGCTGGAAGTTGTAGAAGCGGTGGTAGTACCAGGCCCGGGCCTTGCGGTGGTAGGTCCACGTCTCGGCCTGCTCGCCGGGGAACACCATGCCCTGGTGCCGGTCGGCGGGCTCCTTGTCGGCCCAGACGAACCAGTCGCGGTACGGCGAGTCCGGCGACGAGACCGCGGACTGGAACCACGGGTGCTCGTCGGAGGTGTGGTTCACGACCAGATCGATCATGACCTTGATGCCCCGGTTCGCGGCCTCGTGCAGCAACTCCGCGAAGTCGCCCAGCGTGCCCAGCCGCGGATCGACGTTGTAGAAGTCGGTGACGTCGTAGCCGTCGTCCTTGCCGGGCGTCGGATGGATCGGGCTGAGCCACAGGCAGTTGACTCCGAGCCTGGTCAGGTAGTCCAGGCGACTGATCAGACCTTGAAAGTCGCCGATGCCGTCGCCGTTGGAGTCCTGGAACGTCTCGACGTCCAGGCAATAGATGACACTCTCGGTGTACCACCGCTCGCCCATGCGGTTCGGGTCTCCGATTCGGGCTCAGCTCAAACGCGCGCTTGCGTGCGTGCGGCCCGGAACGCGAGGATGGCTCCCGGGGGGCTGATGGTCGACTTCGCTGGCGCGCTACGAGATGCAATCCAGGCACGTGGCCTGGGGCTGGAGCGCATCCAGGAGCGGTTGCGGGCCGAGGGCTACTCGGTCAGCCTCGCCACGCTCAGTTACTGGCAGACCGGGCGCAGCCGGCCGGAGCGGCGCGAGTCCCTCGCGGCCCTGGCCGAGCTGGAGAAGATCCTGGAGGTCGAGCCGGGCTCGCTGGCCGCCCTGGTGGGCCCGCCGCGGCCGCGCGGGCGCCATCTGCACAAGAGTCCGGACACCGTGGAGCTGGGCGCGTTCTGGTCCGAGCGGGACCTCATCGTCGACCTGGCCCAGGGCATCGAGACCCGCTGGGACGAGCGGCTGACCCGGCTGTCCCAGCACGACCGCGTCAACGTGAGCGCCGACCGCGGCGAGGTGTCGTTCCTGGTGCGTCAGGTGCTGCGGGCCGAGGCCGACGGGCCGGACCGCTGGGTGGCGATCATCCGGCTGGACGTGCCCGGCAACCCGCTGCCGCTGCTGACGCCGGTGCGCAACTGCCGGATGGGCCGCGTCGTGGAACACCCGGAGAGCGGCCTGCTGCTCGCCGAGTTGTTGTTCGATCGCCCGCTCGCCAAGGGCGAGACGGTGATCACCGAGCACGCGCTGCACAATTATCCGCCGTTCCCGCTGGCGATTCAGTACGAGCGCAAGTTTCGGCTGCCGGTGCGCGAATACGTGGTCGAGGTCTGCTTCGACCCGGCAGCATTACCCCGTGCGGTGTATCAGTTCCAGCAAATGGACGGGCAGGATGAACAGGTCGTGTCGATGGAGGTCGACACCGGCCATTCGGTGCACGCGATCGCGCTCGACTACGGTCCCGGGCGCTACGGCCTGCGGTGGGACTGGGACTAGCGCGCAGTACCGGATGATCACAGAATCTTCGATGGCATTTTCCACAGCACCTTTGATGTGAGTGAAGAACAACGGGGCGCCGGTGTGGTGGCCAGCGCCCCGCCTCTGTTCCCGGATTTACCCGGCGTCACCATCGGAACGGCTGGGATGTCGCCGCGACGGTCGGGGTGGAACGCATGTGCCGCCTCCACAAGGAAGTCTCTTTCCTTGTGGGAGAACCTATTCGGCAGCCCCCGAGGCCATCAAGATTGTGGATCGCGTTAACAGTTAACGCTCTGGGTTCGAACGGCTCTTAACAGTTAAGAGACGGAAAAAAGCCGGACGGTCGCACCCGCCAACTTGTGCGACCGCCCGGCGTCCGGGTCCCCGTGTGGTGGTGCTGTCAGGCGATCAGGCCAGGCGCAGCCAGACCGAGGCGTCGGCCGGCAGCGTGCCGTCCTCGTTGAGCGGGACGCTGCTGAGCAGCACCTCGCGGTGGGCGGGCAGCGCGGTGGGCGCCGTGCCGAGGTTCGTGACGTTGGCCAGGTCCCCGCGGGCGAACGCGAGCACCTGGGACTCCGACTCGAGCCAGCGCATCGGGCCGTCGCCGAGCGCGGGCTCCTGGCGGCGCAGGCGCAGCGCGTCGCAGTACAACTGCAGGAAGGAACCCGGCACGCCCTGCTGGGCGGCGACCGAGAGCTCCGACCAGTGGGCCGGCTGCGGGAGCCACGGTTCGCCGGTCGCGTCGGACGGGCTGAACCCGAACGGCGCGGAGGTCCCCGACCAGGGCAGCGGCACGCGGCAGCCGTCCCGGCCGGGGTTCACACCCCCGGAACGATGGAACATGGGGTCCTCGCGCAGCGCGTCGTCGAGGTCCTCGACCTCCTCCAGCCCGAGCTCCTCGCCCTGGTAGAGGTAGTAGGCGCCGGGCAGCGACATGGTCAGCAGCGCCGCCGCGCGCGCCCGCCGGGTGCCCAGCTCCAGGTCGGAGGGGACGTCGCGGCGCTTGTCGGCGAACGCGAAGTTGGTCACCTCGCGGCCGAAGCGGGTCACCTCGCGGGTCACGTCGTGGTTGCTCAGCACCCAGGTGGCCGGCGCGGCGACCGGGGCGTGCACCGCGATCGTCATGTCGATCTCCTTGCGCAGCTCCGCGGCCTCCCAGGGGGCGCCGAGGAACGCGAAGTTGAACGCGGTGTGCAGCTCGTCCGGGCGCAGGTACCGCGCGAACGCCTCGTGGTCGGGCAGCCAGACCTCGCCGATCAGGGCCCGCGGCGGGGTGTACGTGTCGGCGATGCTCCGCCACGTCTGGTACACCTCGTGGATGCCCTCGTTGTCCTCGTAGACGTCGCTGACGAGCGGGTCCTTGATGAGCACGGCCGCCGAGTCGATGCGGATGCCGTCGATGCCGCGGTCGAACCAGAAGCGCAGGATGTCCTCGAACTCCTCGCGCACCGCCGGGTGGTCCCAGTTGAAGTCCGGCTGCTCGGAGGCGAACAGGTGCAGGTACCACTCGCCGTCGGCGACCCGGGTCCAGGCCGGCCCGCCGAAGATGGACTGCAGGTCGGTCGGCGGGAGCTCGCCCTCCGCGCCGCGGCCCTTGCGGAACCAGAACAGGTCCCGCTCCGGCGAGCCGGGGGCCGAGGCGAGCGCCCGCTGGAACCAGGCGTGCTGGTCGGAGCAGTGGTTCGGGACGATGTCGCAGATCACCCGGATGCCCGTGGCGTGGGCCTCCTCGATGAGCTTCTCGGCCTCGGCCAGGGTGCCGAAGATCGGGTCGATGGCCCGGAAGTCGGCGACGTCGTAGCCGCCGTCGGCCAGCGGCGAGGGGTACCACGGCACGATCCAGATCGCGTCGATGCCGAGCCCGGCCAGGTACGGAAGGCGCGAGCGCAGGCCTGCCAGGTCGCCGACGCCGTCGCCGTTGCCGTCGGCGAAGCTCCGCAAGTACACCTGGTAGATAGCGGCGCTACGCCACCAAGCTTGGTCGGCCACGTGGAACCTGCTTTCTGCGTAGATCGAGTGGTGAAAGCGTTTGACGGCGGTCGAGGCTCAGCCCTTGACGGCCCTGCCCAGCCCGGCGCTGCGGCTCAGCCCTTGACGGCCCTGCCCAGTCCGGTGCCGGAGCGGAACCGGCGCTGCGGGATCAGCCCTTGACGGCCCCGCCCAGCCCGGCGCCGGAGAGGAACAGGCGCTGGAAGACGAGGAAGAACACGACCGGGATGGCCGTCGAGATGGCCAGGGACGCCAGGAACACACCCAGGTCGGTCTGCGACGCGATCGCGGGCAGGCGCACCGACAGCGGCTGCTTGGACGGGTCCTTGAGCACCAGCATCGGCCAGAGGAAGTCCTTCCAGCTGGCGATGGTGGCGAACACCGACACGACGCCGAGGATGGGCTTGGACATCGGCAGGACGACCGACCAGAACAGCCGGAACGAGCTGGCCCCGTCGACCCTGGCCGCCTCGAACACCTCGCGCGGGAGGCTGTCGAAGAACCGCGTCACGAGCACGACGTTGAACGCGCTCGCGCCGGAGGGCAGCCAGACGGCCAGGAAGTTGTTGATGAGCGAGGTACCGACGACCGGCGGGTTGAGGATCGTGAGGTACAGCGGCACCAGCAGCACGACGCTCGGCACGAACAGGGTCGCGATGACCAGCCCGTTGACGATCTTGCCCCAGGCCGGGCGCAGGACGGAGAGCACGAAGCCGCCGGTGGTGGCCACGAGCATCTGCACGAACCAGGAGCCGGCCGCCAGCCAGATCGTGTTGAGGAAGTACTTGCTGATCTGGACGTCGTTCCAGGCCTCGCTGATGTTCGCCCAGCGCACGCCGTGCGGGAAGACCGCGAGCGGGGTACGGATGATGTCCTGGGTGGGCGTGATCGCGTACTTGGCCAGCAGCAGGATCGGGCCGATGCCGACCACGAGCAGCAGGACCAGCAGGATGACGTGCAGGGTCTTCATGGTGGCGCTCACCCGGGGGTTGCGCCAGTCCTGGGCGGAGACGTAGCCGCGGCTGCCCTCGAACTGCGACTTGCGGCGCCGGCTGACCCGCCCCGGGACCCGGCCGGTGGCGACCGGGGTCACGACCTCCGGCGGCTGGGCCGGGATGGTGGTTTGGCTCGTCACGACTTGCTCCAACTCGACGTGAGCTTGAAGTACACCAGGGACAGGATGGCCAGGAACGCGGCGAGCATGACGGACAGCGCGGTCGCCGCTCCGTAGTTCCCGCCCAGGGACCGGCCGAACCCGTAGTCGTAGATCATCAGCAGGATCGTCTGCGTGGCGCCTGCGGGTCCGCCGCCGGTGAACAGGTACGGCTCGAGGAAGACCTGGACGGTACCGATGATCTGCAGGATGAAGGTGATCAGCAGGACGCCGCGCAGCTGCGGCATGGTCACGTGCCACACCTTGCGCCAGATGCCGGCCCCGTCCACCTCGGCGGCGTCGTAGAGCTCGTCGGGGACGCCGATCAACGCGGCCAGGTAGATGATGACCGTCCCGCCGGCCGCGGCCCAGGTCGCCTCGACGACGAGGGAGGGCATCGCGAGGTCGGGGCTGGACAGCCAGCTGTAGGGGCCGAGTCCGACGTAGCCGAGGATCGTGTTGAACACGCCGTCCTTGGAGCCGTCGTAGAAGAACTTCCACAGCAGCACGGCGACGACCGGCGGGACGACCACCGGCAGGTAGGCGAGCACCGAGTAGATGCCCTTGCGGCGCCGTACCGAGCTGATGAGCACCGCGGTCACGAGCGGGATCGGGAAGCCGATCACCAGGGCCAGCAGCGCGAAGTAGAGGGTGTTCAGGATCGCCGTGGGCAGGTCGGGATCGGTGAGCACGTAGTGGAAGTTGTTCCAGCCGACCCACTTCGGCGTGCCGACGAGGTTGGTCTTCTGGAAGCTCATGACGACCGACCGCAGGATCGGCCACCACGAGAAGACACCGAAGATGATCAGGAGCGGCAGTGCGAAGAGCACCGAGCTCAGGCCGCCGCGCTGCACCCAGGTGACCGGGTTGCGCCGGCGGACGTGACCGACCACTGGCTTGTGACTGCCCCCGACGGCACTCACGACACATCACTCCAGTCCTGGATCAAGGGGCGGAGCCCCGGGTGTGGGCCGCCGGTTGCCCGGCGGCCCACACCTCACGGGTTGTGCGGGAGCGTCAGGCCGCGTCGATGGCGCGCTGCGCCTTGGTGTTGGCCTCGGTGAGCAGCTGGTCGATGTTGGCGTCCTTGTTGGTCAGGACGGCCTGCACGACCGTGTCGAGCGCCTTGTAGACGTCCTGGGTGGCGATCGCCGGCTCGTTGACGAGCTTGGCGTCGAAGACCTTGCCGGTGAAGGAGGTCATCTGGTCCAGCGGGACGTTCACGTAGGACTTGATCCAGTCCTGGTACTGCTGGTACTGCGACTGCGAGAAGATCGGCAGCTCGGGGGTGCCCACGGGCTGCTTGCTGGCGACCTGGATCTCCGCGTTCTTCTTGGCGGCGTCCTGGTTGGTGTACTTGCGCAGGTAGTGGTAGTCGATCCACTTGACCGACGCGGCCTTCTCGTTGTTGCTGGCCTTGCTGGAGACGGCGGCCATGGTGCCACCGCCGAGCACGCCGGCGTCGGAGCCGGTCAGCGGGATCATCGTGAGGCCGTACGACTTCGGGTTGATGTTGTTGGTCTGCACGAGGCTCGTGTAGACGTCCTGGCCCGAGGTGTACATGCCGAGCTTGCCGGCCGCGAACGCCTGGTTGATGCCCGACCAGTCGTAGTCGAAGTTCGCGCCCATGGAGTTGTCGGTCCAGCGCATGTCCTTGAGGAACTGCAGCGCGGCCTTGGTGCCGTCGTTGTTGAGGGTGGCCTTCTTGCCGTCCTCCATGCGCCCACCGCGGGCGTAGGTGTCGACGGTCAGCTGCCAGCCGCCCGTGGCGTCCTTGGACATCTGGGCGAAGCCGGCCTGGCCGGTCTTGGTGGCGATCGCCTTGGCGTCCGCGCGGACCTCGTCCCACGTGGTCGGCGGCTTGTTCGGGTCGAGGCCGGCCTGGGTGAACAGGTCACGGTTGTAGTGCAGACCCACGGCGTAGATGCTCTTGGCCGGGATGGCGTAGACCTTGCCGTCCTCGCCCGTGCCGTACTGCAACAGGTTCTTGTTGAAGTTCTGGGCGTACGAGAGCTGGCTGAGGTAGCTCTGCATCTCGGAGATCTGCTGGTTCGCGATCAGCGTCTTCGCGTCGGTGAAGGGGATCTCGAACACCGTCGGCAGCGTGCCACCCGCGAGGTCGGCCGCGAACGTGGTGGCCTTCCACTCGTAGTCGTGGGTCTTCACCGTGATGTTCGGGTTTTCCTTCTGGAAGTCCGCGACCTCGTCGGCGAGGGCCTTCTGCGCCTCGGGCTTGGCACCCGGGAGCAGACCCACGACGTTGAGCGTGACCTTGGTGTTCGGGTCGAGCGTGGTCGAACTCGAGCCGCCGTTGCCGGCGTCGTCGTCGCTCGAGCCACACGCGACGAGCGTGCTGCTGAGCGCGAGCGCACCCACGATGGCCAGCGCCACCGTGGAGGTACGTGAGTACTTCATCGTCGCTCCTTGTTGGGGGGGTGTAGAAGCCGCGCAAAGCGGTGGGGCGTCCGACCTTGGACCGCTCCGCGCGGGGTGCGCAGCCTGACGTCGGGCCGCCGGGGTGCAGCAGGGCCCGTTACTGATCGGTTTCCGTCGCATCGCGTCAGGGTTTCGGCCTGGCGTAGGCAAGAGATTAGGCTCACGCCCCACAAGAAGTCCATGGTCCGTTGCAAAATTTTAATGATCTTCGAGCACTCGCTTGCACGGACGCGCTCCCACAGGCCCGCAACTTGCACGGAATCAGCCGAAAACCCGCAGCCAGGAGCCCTCGTCGGGGGGCCTTGCAAGTGGGAGCGCGCCCAGCAACTCGTTTGCGACCGCAGCGCAAAAGAGCGCCACAACTCCGCGTGGAGTCGTGGCGCTCTTGTGACTTTTCCGTGCTGCCTAGGCGGCCGTGATGGCCCGGGCCTCCTGAAGGGCCCCGGTGGAGCCGCGCACGACGAGCTCCGGCTCGAAGAGCATCTCCTCGGTCGGCACCAGTGTGCCCGCGACCTGGCTGACGAGCAGGGTCACGGCGGCCTGGCCCATCGCCTGGATGGGCTGGCGGACCGTGGTCAGCGGCGGGTCGGTGCAGTTCATGAACAGCGAGTCGTCGTAGCCGACCACCGACACGTCGTCGGGCACCTCGCGGCCGAGCCGCCGCACGGCCCGTATCGCGCCCAGGGCCTGGACGTCGGAGGCGCAGATGATGCCGGTGACGCCGTGCTTGATGAGCCTGGTCGCGCCGGCGCGGCCGCCCTCCATCGAGAAGATGACCCGCTCGACGTCGTCCTCGTTCACGGTGTCCGAGTCCGCCGCGGCCGCCTGGAACGCGGCCAGCTTGCGGTTGGACGGGGCGTGGTCGGCCGGGCCCAGGATCAGCCCGATCCGCTTGTGCCCCAGCGAACTGAGGTGGTTGAAGGCCTGGTCCACCGCGTGGCCGTCATCGGTCGACACGCGCGGGAAGCCCAGGTCGTCGATGGCCGCGTTGACCAGCACGGCGGGCAGCCCGCGGTCGTGCAGGCGGTGGTAGTGCTCGTGTTCGGCCGCCGCCTGGTGGTAGAGGCCGCCGCAGAAGATGATGCCGGAGACGTGCTGGTCCAGCAGCATCTCGACATAGTCGGCCTCGGAGACGCCGTCCGCGGTCCGCGTGCAGAGCACCGGGGTGAAGCCGCGCTTGGACAGCGCTCCGGCGACCACTTCGGCGAAGGCCGGGAAGATCGGGTTTTGCAGTTCCGGCAGCACGAGGCCGACCAGCCGGGCACGTTCGCCCCGCAGCTTGGTCGGGCGCTCGTAGCCGAGCACGTCGAGCGCGGTGAGCACCGCCGTGCGGGTCGCGTCGGAGATGCCTGGCTTGCCGTTGAGCACCCGACTCACGGTCGCCTCGCTCACGCCGGCGTACTTCGCCACCTCAGCGAGTCGTCGAGTCATGCCCGCAAGCGTAGTGCATGACTACGCAATTTTTTGCACGATGTCGCCCACGCATCAGCGGGGCCGGCGACCGGGCCGGGTGGGTGCCCGAAAAATGCGGGATTTTCCGGGCACCGCGTCAGGCGGTGAGCGCGATCGAGATCTTGCCGCCGCCGTAGCCTGAAACATCCACCCGGAGGTCGAGCCGGCGACCGAGGGCGAGCAGGTAGTTGACCGCGTCCGCCGGCGGGTTGCCACCTGGCAGGAACGTCTGGTGCAGCTTGACCCGCGGCGCGTCCTCCTTGTTGATCAGCCCGGCGAGGATGTTGCAGATCTCGACGGCGTTCTCGCCGATCATCTTCGAGATCTCCTTGTCCTCGATGCACGCCTCCGCGCCACCGGGCGGGATCAGGCCGATCGCCGCGCCGGCGTACGCGGTGAGCTCGAAGTCCATTCCGATCACGGCCATCAGCTGCAGCCGTTCGTCGGTGTAGAGGGCGAACAGTTCGCGGGGAACGTCGGCGGCTTTGAGGGGGTCGGCCGGGTTCACGGTGACCGGCCGGCCGAGCAGGTCGTCAAACAGATCCTTGACGGCCTTCGGAACGGGCAGAACATGCGACATAGGTCATATCATCCCAAAATAGGATCGAGCGCGTCCTTGAAAGTGTCGGCTGTGAACGGCTTCGTGACCAGGAACAGCGCGCCGGCGTCCTCGGCCGCCTGGCGCATCTCCGGCGTGCCCTCGGACGTGACGAACCCGAACGGGACCTGATTGCCGTTGGCGCGCAGCATCCGCAGCACCTCGACCCCGGTCATGTGCGGCATGTTCCAGTCGGACAGCACCAGGTCCGGCTTCTCGCTCACCGTCTTGTCGAAGGCCTCCTGCCCGTCGCTGGCCTCCACGAGGTCGTGCCCCTCGAACCCGGCCTGCCGCAGGGTCCGGGTCACGATCTGGCGCATCACCCGGCTGTCGTCGGCGATCAGAATTTTCATGCGGGTGCTCCAGCGAGATCGGCGGTGCTTTCCAGAACGGTGACGGTGACGGACTCGGCCATCCACGTGCCCTCGAGGTGGCAGACCTCGGTGACCGACGGGTACCGGCCGCTGGCCCCGTCGACGTGCACGTGCGGCAGCGACAGGGCGCAGGGCTCCGGCAGGAGGCTCTTGACGTTGCCGCCGATGATGTTCGCGAGCTCGCCCAGGGCGTCGGCGACGTCCTCCTCGGCCACGTCGTCGAAGTCGATGCCCAGCAGCGCGGCCGCGACGTGCTTGGCCGCCGCCTCGGAGCAGCTCACCAGGACGTGCCCGCGCCAGGCGCCGGTGACCGAGACGGACGCGGTCACGTCGTCGGTGGGTTTCTCGTGCGCCACCGGCACCAGCGGACTCGCGCCGTCCAGATCGAGGTAGGAGGACCAGACCTGGTCCGCGATGACCTTCAGGTCCTCTTCGGTCGGATTCGTCATGCCGCGACTCCGTTCGGGACCAGGCCGAGCAGCGCGAGCTTGTCGATGATGGCGTCCGGGGTGAAGGGCTTGATCACGTACTCGTGTGCCCCCGACGCGAGCGCCCGCACGATCTGGCTCTGCTCGCTCTCCGTCGTCACCATCATCAGCGTCATGCTGCGCAGCCGCGGCTCGGCGCGGACCGCCGTGACGAACTCCAGCCCGTTCATCTCGGGCATGTTCCAGTCCACGAGCGCCAGGCCGGGGACCTCGCCGTCACCCTCGAGAACGTTGGCCTTGAGGTAGTCCATCGCCTCTTGCCCGTTGCCCGCCTCGACCACGTCGAAGCCCAGCTGGGCCACGATCCGCTTGAGGATCATGCGCATCGCACGCGAATCGTCGATCACCATGGTGAGCATCTGGCTTCACCCCTTTCCTACAGCGCTCACGGGGCTGGCGGCCTTGCCGGCCGCCCGGAGCTTGTATGCGGACGTGCGGCCGGCGACCACCCGTTCAAACCTGTCATCGATGCCGATCGTCGTCTCGGCCGAGCCGAGGAAGAGCCACCCGTCCGGGCGCAGCGTCCCGGCGACCCGCTGCAGCACGCTCCGCTTCGTCTGCACATCGAAGTAGATGAGCACGTTGCGGATGAACACGATGTCGAAGGGACCCATCGGCGGGAACGGCGCCGCCAGGTTGAGCCGGCGGAACGTCACGTTCTTGCGCAGCGTCGGCGCGACCTTCCAGTGCGCGCCCTGGCGCTCGAAGTGCTTGACCAGCAGCGGCGCGGGCAGGCCGCGGTTGACCTCCAGCTGGGTGTACTGCCCGGCCTCCGCGCGGGTGAGCATCTCGGTCGAGATGTCGGTGCCCAGGATGTCGAAGGACCAGCCCGGCGGCAGGTTGTCCTGCAGGACCATGGCGAGGGTGTACGGCTCCTGCCCACTCGAGCTCGCGGCCGACCACACCTTGATCGTGCGGGTGCTCGCCCGGCGCTGCAGCAGGTCCGGCAGCACCGTGTCGACCAGCTGCTTGAACGGCTCCCCGTCGCGGAAGAACGAGGTCTCGTTGGTGGTGAGCGCATCGACGATCTTGGCGTGGATCTCCGGCTCCGGCCGCAGCTGGGCCCGGTTGACGAACTCCGAAACGGTGGGCAGGCCCGACTGGCGCGCGAGGGGCAGCAGCCGCGCCTCGACCAGGTACTCCTTGCCGGCCTCCAGCACGATCGCCGCGTCCCGGCGGACGAGGCCGCTGATGAAGGCGAACTCCTGGGCGGTCAAGGTCATCGGGTCACCTCCATGGACTTCGCGCCGCGGCCACCTGCGGTACGGCTGATGAGATGGTTCGCGATCTCGCCCAGCGGCAGCACGGCGTGCGCGAGGCCGGCCTGCGCGACCGCGCCCGGCATGCCCCAGACGACCGAGGTCGCCTCGTCCTGGGCCACGATCTCGGCCCCCGCCGAGCGCAGCTGCTCCGCGCCGCGCTTCCCGTCCTGGCCCATGCCGGTCAGGATGATCGCCAGCGTCCCGCCGCCGTAGGTGCGGGCCACCGACCGGAAGAGCACGTCCACGGCCGGCCGGCAGAAGTTCTCCGGCGGCCCGGTGTTGAGCTTGGTCACCACCTCGGTTCCACGCCGGTGTACCTCCAGATGGAAGTCGCCCGGCGCGATGTAGACCGTCCCGGGCCGCACCGGCATGTCCCCGGCCGCCTCCACGACGGTCAGCGCGGCGGTGCGGTCGAGCCGGTCGGCGAACATCTTCGTGAAGACGGGCGGCATGTGCTGCACCACCACCACGGGCACCGGCAGGCTCGCCGGCAGCGCCCGGACCACCGCCGTGAGCGCGTCCGGCCCGCCGGTCGAGCACCCGATGGCCACGCACTCGACGCCACCCGTGCGCGGCGCGGTGCGGATGGGCGCCGCGGCCGGCCCGCCCGGCGGCACGTTCGGCGGCCGCACGACCCCCGGCAGCGGCGTCCCGCCCGGACGCGTCAACGGCGGCGCGGCAGGGGTGTGCGCGGTGCCCGGCAGCGGCCGCCCCGGCGCCAGGCCGGGCCGCAGCGGCGGGGCCAGCGCGCTGCGCCGCCCGCCGCACAGCGCGTGGATGCGCGGGATGATCTGCTCGCGAACGCTGCGGATGCTCTCGGCGACCGACCCGACGTTGGCCGGCTTGGTCACGTAGTCGCTGGCCCCGGCCGAGAGCGCGTCGAGCGTGGCGGTCGCCCCGGCCGCGGTGAGCGTGGAGAACATGATGACGGGAAGCCGCGCGTACTTCGCCCGGATCGCCCGCATGGTCTGCAGCCCGTCCATGATCGGCATCTCGATGTCGAGCGTGACCAGATCCGGGCGCAACTGCTCGATCTTGGTGAGCGCGACCTTGCCGTTGGGGGCGGTGCCCACCACGCGGATCTCCGGGTCGTCGCCGAGCGCGTCGGTGATCAGACGCCGGACGACGACCGAGTCGTCCACGACCAGAACCGAGATCACGCGCCTTGCCTCCAGCACCGGGGGGCCCGCGGCACTTGCGAGGCCCGTCACGTTCCAGCGGGCTAATCGGCGTCGCATCCGGCGTGGATAAGGGAAATTCCAAAAGAACCGCCGCTGCCCGGAGCATTCCGGACAGCGGCGGGGTGCGCCTTGGGTGCTTCTTGTTCCGCCTTACGCGGTCTCAGCGCGGCATTTCGGCCGCCGCGTCGCCGTTTTCGCCGCGCTTCGCCGTTTCCGCCGCGCTTGGCCATTTCGCCATTTCGCCATTTCGCCATCTCGCCGCTTCCGCCGCGCACAGCCGTTTCCACCGAGCCGAGGCCGTTTCGCGGTCTCCGCCTCGTGGCGGCCGTTTCGCCGTCTCGCGCTTCCGCCGCGCGGGGGCCGTTTCGCCGCCTCCGCCGCACGGACGCCGTTTCGCCGTCGCCGCCTCGTGGCGGCCGTTTCGCCGTCGCCGCTTCCGCCGCGCGGGGGCCGTTTCGCCGTCTTGCCGTCTCGCCGCTTCCGCCGCGTGGGAGCCGGTTCGCCGTCTCGCCGCTTCCGCCGCGTGGGAGCCGTTAGCCGTCTTGCCGTCTCGCCGCTTCCGCCGCGCGGGGGCCGGTTCGCCGTCTCCGCCGTGCGGGGGGCCGGTTCAGCTCGCGAGGGGGCCGAGGGCGGTGAAGTACGGGTCGAGGAGGCGGCGGGCGGTGGCCGAGTCGAGCAGGTCGCGGACCATGAGGGCCTGGACGGCGCCGCTCAGCAGGTTCCAGACGCCGCCGGCGCGGTCGGCCACGGGGACGCCGGAGCGGTCCAGGGCCTGGACGAGCAGGAGCTGGGCGGCGGCGCCGGCGCGGACGCGGCCCGAAAGGAAGACGGCCCAGGAGGCCGAGTGCACTGCCGGGGCCCAGTCGGACAGGCCGGGGCGGGAGCTGTCGGTGACCTTGTTCAGGCTGCGCATCTCGTCGGCGGTCAGCGCGCCGACGCGGGTGAGCAGGCGGTGCACGTCGTCGGCCTGCGGGCCCAGGTCCTGCTCGCGCTCGGGCAGGGTGCGCACGGCCGAGACGAACGGGGCCGCGAGCTTGCGGCGGGAGTCGTCGGAGAGCAGCTCGCGCAGGTAGGCGGCCGCGGCGGCGTCGGAGAGCACGCCGGTGGCCTTGCTGGCGACCGGGCTCTGCCGCTGCCGCGGGGTGCGGGCCTGCGGGGTGGGCATGGTGGCCGACGGCGCCGGGCGCTTGCCCCAGGTCCAGTCGAGCACGTCGTACCGCAGGCAGTGCAGCAGCCCGTCGAGGGTGCCCAGCGGCGCGCGCTCGATGACGGTCAGCGTGCCGGCGTCGGCGGCGTTCGCCCGGCGCTCCTGGGCGGCGGCGTCGACGTCGCGCCAGAGGTCGATCCGGTCCCAGTCGTCGTCGGACCGGGCCGCGGCGACCGACGGAAGGTCACTCTGCGTGAGGGTCAGACCGCGGAGCAGCACATCAGCAGCGGCCGATCCGCCCTGCAGGCGGGAGAGGTCGAAGCCGAGAACGGGGGCGCTAACCAGGCTGTACATGGCAACTAGTCTGCAACGCAGCTGCACCCCGGTCTGTCCACCGAAAGGGCCGGGGGCGACTGCCGGTGACCGACAGCCGCCCCCACGCCCGCCTCCGGGAACGCGCCCCTCAGATCCGGAACCGCGCCACCAGCGCGCGCATCTCGCTCGACATGCGCGACAAATCGCTTGCCGCGCGTTGCGCTTCGGCTACGTTGCGTGACGTGTTCTGGGTCGCCGAGGCCACCGTGGAGACGTTGGTCGCGATCTCGGCCGAGCCGGTCGCGGCCTCGCCCACACTGCGGTTCATCTCGTTCGTGGTGGCCGTCTGCTCCTCCACCGCCGAGGCGATGGTGAGCTGGTAGTCGTTGATCCGCGAGATGATCTGGCCGATCTCGCCGATCGCCGCGACCGCGCCGGTGGTGTCGGCCTGGATCGCCTCGACCCGCCGGGAGATGTCCTCGGTCGCCCGCGCGGTCTCCTGGGCGAGGTCCTTGACCTCGTTGGCCACGACCGCGAAGCCCTTGCCCGCCTCGCCCGCCCGGGCCGCCTCGATGGTGGCGTTGAGCGCGAGCAGGTTGGTCTGCTCGGCGATCGAGGTGATCACCTTGACCACGTTGCCGATCTCGGTCGAGGACTCCCCCAGCCGGCTCACCGCCTGGTTGGTCGACTCGGCCGCCATCACCGCCTGCGAGGCCACCTTGGCCGCCTCGCTCGCGTTCTGCGCGATCTCGCGGATCGACACGCCCATCTCGTCGGCCCCGGCGGCCACGGTCTGCACGTTGCGCGAGACCTCCTCGGCCGCGAGCGCGACGACGCCGGCCTGGTCGCTGACCTCGCCGGTGCCGGCGGCGATCTGCGCGCTCACCCCGGTCAGGTCGCCGGCCGAGGAGGCCAGCGACGTGGCCGTGTGGTCCATCGTCTGCACCGTCACGCGCATGCTGTCCGTGGCCTTGTTCAGCGCCGCGGCCATCACCCCGACCTCGTCGGTGGAGCGCACGTCGACCTTGGTGGTCAGGTCCCCGTCGGCCACCGCGCCGAGCACGTCGGCGACCCGCCGCAGCGGCTTGACGACCAGCGCGGTGACCCACAACCCGATCCCGAACGCCGCGGCGAGCCCGACCACGGCCGCGATGATCATCAGCATCCGGCTGGTGCTGTAGTCGTCCTCGGCGCTGGTCCGCCACGCCTCGGCCTGCGCGATATCCTTGTCCTGCAGCCGCCCGATGGCCTCCTTGGCCTTCGTCAGCTGCGGCTGGCCCTGGGCCGACATCACCGTGACGTACTGCGCGACCCCGCCCGTCGCGATCGCCTGCGCCGCGACGCCGTCGCGCACCTCGCGGTACGCCTGCACCGCGTTCTCGATGATCGTGAGGTCGGCGGCGCGGTCGGTGGGGGCGCCCTCGCGGTACCGCGCGATGGCTTCGGCCAGATCGGCGTCCGCGGCCTTCTGCTGGTCGGTGTTGAGCGAGCCGATGATGTCGGTCAGCGACTGGCGCACCTCGGACAGCGCGACGAACTGCCGGTTCTGCGCGGTGAACTGCCGCATGGTGTCGTTGGCACTGCTGAGCGACTTGAGCCCGAAGAACGTGATGACGAGCGTGACGATGCCGCCGACCGCGATCGCGGTGAGGACCTTCGCCCGCACGCTGCGGTTGGTGAACCAGCTCATGCCGGCACCTCCGCGCGGTGCGTCGCCGGGCCGGGCTCAGTCCCGTGCTGCCGATGAGCGGGCGCACCGCTCCGGTTCATGCCACTCATGGGCGCTATTCCTCGCGGGTGGTTCCGGGCGGGTTGGTGTTGACGGCCTTCTGGGTGTCCAGGGCGAGCAGCAGCCGGCCGTCGAGCTTGAACGCGCCGGTGATGAGCGCGCGGGCGCGGCCCTGCAGGGTGTCCGGCGGCGGCTCGAACGTGTCGTCCTGCAGCGTCACGACCTCGCCGATGCGGTCCACGAGCAGCGACACCGACTCCTCGTCGGTCTTGACGATGACGTTCATCGCCGGCTCCGCGGTCTTCGTGCGCGGCGGCAGCCCGAGCTGCACCCGCAGGTCCACCGCGGCGATGACCTGGCCGCGCAGGTTGAACAGGCCGCCGACGGACTCGGGGGCCAGCGGCACGGGCGTGTACTGGTCGAAGGAGAGGACCTCCTGGACCTTGGCGACGTCGAGGCCGAAGAGCTGGTCGGCGACCTCGAAGGTGGCGTACTGGCGGCTGGCCATGGCTAGGCTCCGGCGGGCTGGTAGGAGGAGGTGTAGTCGGCGTCGGTGCCGGTCTGGTACTGCTCGTACGGGTCCATCGACGTGTGGAACAGCGGGTCGGCGGCGAGGATGGCCCGCCGCACGTCCAGCAGCTCGGTAACCCGCTGCTGGATGACGGCCGAGCCGAGCAGGCCGTCGTCGCCGAAGTCGCGCTTGGAGTCGTCCAGGCCCTCCTCGACGATGTCGATGATCTTCTCCACGGCGAGCGCGACCGAGCGGCCGTTCTCGGTGTAGACGACCACCGGTACCGTCGGACCTGCTTCTGTCTCGTAGGCCCCCAGCAGGTGGGACAGGCGCAGCACGGGCAGGATCTGGTCGCGGTACTGCACGACCTCCCGGCTCCCGGTCCGCTCGATCCGCTCGACCGGGAACTCCTCGAGCCGGGTGACCATGTCCAGCGGGATCGCCACCCGCCGGTCGCCGACGCCGGCGATGAGCAGCCGGTCGGCGTTGCCGCCACCCCGGCGCACGGTCGCCTCAGCGTTCTCCCGCTCGCCGCTGGCGGCCAGGTGGGCCCGGCGGGCGAGCGAGGCCACGTCGAGGATCAGCGCGACCCGGCCGTCGCCGAGCAGGGTGGCCCCGGCGTACACCCCGATGTCCTTGAACCGCGACGTGAGCGGCTTGACCACGACCTCCTCGGTGTTGAGGACGCGGTCGACCACGAGCCCGAAGCGCTTGCCCTCCGCCTGCAGTACCGCCACGTAGACGTCGGTGTCGTGCTCGCCGCCGTGCGCCACGCCGAGGGTCTCGTCGAGGTAGACGAGCGGGAGGAGTTTGCCTCTCAGGCGGTACACCGGAGCGCCCATCGCATGTTCGACGACACGACCGGACTGGCCGTCGAGATAGACCAGCTCGTGCACCGCCACCTGGGGGATGACGTAGCGCTCCTCCGCGCACTCGATGGTCAGCGCCTGGATGATCGCGAGCGTCAGCGGGATCGTGAGCCGCCAGGTGGTCCCCTTGCCGACCACCGAGTCGACGTCGACGGCGCCGCCGATCCGCTCGATGTTCGTCTTCACCACGTCCATGCCGACGCCGCGGCCGGAGACGTTGGTGACCGCCTTCGCGGTGGAGAAGCCGGGCTTGAACACCAGGCCGAGGATCTCGCGCTTGTCCATGGCGGCGAGCTGGTCGCGGGAGACGATGCCCTTCTCCACGCCGATCCGCGCGATCTTGTCGGGGTCGATGCCGGACCCGTCGTCGCGGACCTCGACGATGACGTGGCCGCCCTCGTGGTACGCGCGCAGGGTCAGCGTCCCCTCGGCGGGCTTGCCGGCCGCGATCCGGTCGGCGGGCGTCTCGATCCCGTGGTCGACGGCGTTGCGCACGAGGTGGGTCAGCGGGTCCTTGACCGCTTCCAGCAGGGAGCGGTCGAGCTCGGTCTCCTTGCCCTCCTGGGCCAGCTTGATCTGCTTACCGAAGGTCGAGGAGAGGTCGCGCACGACCCGGGGCAGCTTCGACCAGATGTGGTCGATCGCCTGCATGCGGGTCTTCATCACCGATTCCTGCAGCTCGGAGGTGATGAGGTTGAGCCGCTGGCCGGTGCGGGTCATGCCGGGGTCGGAGACGGTGCCGATGGCCCGCACGAGCTGGTTGCGGGTCAGTACGAGCTCGCCGACGAGGTTCATGAGCTTGTCGAGCAGGTCGACGTCGACGCGGATGGACTGGTCGGCGACGCTGCGGCGGGAGGTGCCCTCCTCGCCCGGCTCGGGCGTGGCGGGCTTGGCCCCGGCTGGCTTCGCAGGCGCCTTGTCTCCACCCGCGCCGGCGGCCCCGGAGGCCCCCGCGGCAGCGGCCCCGGCGGCTGCGGGTGGGGCGGCGGCAGGCGTCGTAGCGGCAGGCGTCGCTGCAGGCGCGGGCGCGGCGGGTGACAGGGCGGCGGCTTCAGCAGGCTGAGCGGTTGCGGCGGGCGCGGGCGCGGCGGCCGGCGCGGCGGCGGGCGGCGGGGATGCGGCCGGGGTCTCGATCACCGCGACGACCGGCTGGACCACGACGACCTCGGCCGGCGGCTCGACGACCACGGGGGTGCCCTCGACGACCGTGGCCTCGGGCGCAGCGGCGGCCGGGGCGGGCGTGGCCGGTGCGGCGGGCGCGGCTTCAGCGGCAGGCGCGGCTTCAGCAGGCGCGGCTTCAGCAGGCGCGGCTTCAGCAGGCGCGGCTTCAGCAGGCGCGGCTTCAGCGGCTGGCGGGGCGGGGGTTGCGGCTTTGGTGGCGTCGTCGGTGATGCAGGCGTTGACCGCGGCGACCACCTCGGAGTCGTCGCCCGGCAGCTCCTGCCCGTTCTCCTCGATCTCGGAGAGCAGCCCGCGCACCGTGTCGACCATGCGCAACAGCGCGTCGGTGGTGGCCGGCGTCATCTCCTGCGCGCCGTCGCGCAGCCGCGACAGCAGCGACTCGCCGACGTGGGTGACCTTCTCGAGCCGGTGGAAGGCCAGGAACCCCGAGGTGCCCTTGATGGTGTGGATCGTCCGGAAGATCGAGGAGAGCAGCTCGCGCGAGCCCGGCTGGGCCTCGAGCGCGACCAGGTCCCGGTCCAGCTGGTCGAGGTTCTCGTGGGACTCGACGAGAAACTCCTGGACAATGTCACCCAAATCGCTCACGACCAGGCGCTCCTTTCGACCCCACCCAGGGGACACGACACGCACCGGGACGAACCCCGCGGTTCGCACCCACTGGGACAATCGGCACTCGGCGTGTCCGGTAAAGGAGATCCTGTGAGGGCGCCGTCACCGGGTGTGAGTGCCCGGTTTCAGGCCAGTTCGACCGGGCGCGGTCCCTGGTGCGGGTCGCGGCGGATCAGCGTGGCCTGGCGGACGAGGCGGCGGGCGGTGCTCAGCCGGGGCTCGTCGGTCATCAGGGTCAGCAGCGGGCTGGCCCCGGGCGGGGGCGGGTCGAGCGCCGTGCCGTCCTCGGGGCGTACGACGCGGGCCTCCATCACGCGGTAGACGAACCAGGTGTCCCGGGTCTCCAGGACGACGGGGTCGCCGATGTCGAGGCGGTCGAGGTCCCAGAAGACGCCCGGCACCCGCTCCCCCGCGATGCCGGTGTTGCCCGCCGTGCCGATCGGCGCGGTGCCCGGGATGTAGCCGGGCCCGGGCCGCCGGTCATCCCGCCCGGCCGCGCCGAGCACGACGAGGTCGGCGCCGAGCGTGGGCAGGTGCAGGCGCGCCTGCGGGCCGGTGGCGGGCGCGGCCGCGTCGCTGGCCCAGCGCGCGTCGAGCTGCTGGGAGAGCCGCTGCTGGGCGGACTGGATCTCGCGGGTGCGCCCCCACCAGTCCCGCGCCGCCGTCGCGCCCCCGGCCAGCCCGGCCAGGGTCAGCAGCACCGCCGCGCCCAGTACCAGCCGGCGGAACCTCATAAAACGACTATATGCGTCTTAATCGGCCAGGGCGGCCACCTCGGTCGAGCGACGGGCGAAGGCCAGGGCGGCCACCTCGGTCGAGCGACGGGCGAAGGCCAGGGCGGAGATGAGCGAGCGGCGGCCCAGGAGGAACACGGCGCCCGCGGCGCAGGCGAGGACGCCGATCGCGCCGGCCAGCACCAGGGTCTCGCGGGGGCCGATGGCCTCGCAGAGCGCGCCGAGCAGGGGTGCGCCGACCATGCCGCCCAGGGCGCTCACGAGGGCGGCGGCGGCCAGGACGCGGCCGCGCATGTCCTCGCGGGTGTCGAGCTGCACGCGGGCGGAGACGGTGGTGTCCACGATGACCGCGGCGGCCGCGATCGGGACCAGGGCGGCGGCGAAGGACCACAGGCCGGGCGCCACGCCGGCGATCATCTGCAGGACGCTCGCGGCCAGTCCGGCCACGATCAGGAGCTGGTGGCGCAGCTCGCGGAAGCGGGCGATGAGGAGGGCGCCCAGGACGGTGCCGGCGGCGAAGACCGTCGACAGGACACCGTATCCCGCCGGACCGCCCGACAGCGGGCCGAAGCTCATGGCCGCCATAGTGACCTGGTAGTTGCGGCCGATGCTGCCCAGCACGAAGGCGACGGCCAGGGTGACCAGGACGGCCGGCTGGGTCGCCAGGTAGCGGAATCCGGCCCGCACGGCGCCCTGCTCGGCCGGGGCGGCGGACTCCAACCGATGCAGCGAGGAGGTGCGCATCGCGAGCAGCGCGGCGATGACGGCCGAGAAGCTCACGGCGTTGGCGATGAACAGGACCGCCGGGCCGGCGGTGGCGGCGACCACGCCGCCGGCGCTCATGCCGATGATCCGGCCCGTCGAACTGATCAGCGAGCCGTTGGCCAGCGCCTGGCCCAGCAGCTCGGGACCGGCCACCATGCCGCCGAAGCGGCCGAGGGCGGGTCCGTCGGCGGCGGTGACCATGCCGGTGAGGAACGACAGGGCGTACAGCCACCACAGGTGCCCGCCGAGCAGCACCACGGCGGCGAAACCGGCCGACAGCACCGCGTGCGCGGCCTGCGTCGCCAGCAGGATCCGGCGTACCGGCAGCCGGTCGGCGAGCGCACCGCCGAGCGGGCCGAAGAGCAGGATCGGCAGCGTCTGCAGCATGAGCGCGAGGCCCATGCTCGTCGTGGAGCCGGTGGCTTGCAGGACGAACCAGTTGACGCCCAGGACCTTCATCCACGTGCCGGTCACGGAGACCAGGTCGGCGGCGGCCCAGAGGCGGTAATTTCGCGAGTTCAGAAGGCGCACGAAGATTCGCATCGGAAGCGGGCCGCGGCTCGGCAACGATGAACCGCCCTGTCCCCTGTTGCGCAACCGAGCCGCACCGGCCCCGGCGACACCGCGCCGAGCGCTGATCCGGCCCGCACCCACCGTTCCGCAACCGCGCAGCAACACCCGCCCCGTCCGCGCGGGGCGGCCGGCGACGCGCGGACGCGGCCGAAGACCCGGCGGCGCACGGACGCACCACACGACGCGCGGACGCGGAAAACAACGCGCAGGTGCAGCGAACAACGCGCGGACGCGGCACCCACTGCGCGGACGCGGCAAACAACTTGCAGGTGCGGCAAACACGCGCAGGTGCAGCGAACGACGCGCGGATGCGGCACCCACTGCGCGGACACGGCAAACAACGCGCAGGTGCAGCGAACAACGCGCGGGTCCAGCGAAGAACAACGCGCGGGTGCGGTGAAGAGCAACGCGGGTGCGGTGAACAACGCGCGCACGTGCGGCACCAAACGCGCACGTGCAACGAAGAACAACGCGCACGTGCGGCGAACAAACGCGCGGACGCGGTCTGCGAGGGGCCGAATCCGGGGTTGCACCCGCGAAGGCACCCGGGCTGCACCAACCGGGGCGCTGAATGAGAGCGTGCGAATCTGGCTCTGGTTCCTCGGCGGCGCCGGGGCGCTCTCCACCGTCGCGGCGATCGTCGCGCCCGGTGGCAAGGGCGCCCTGAACTCCGCGATCCTGCTCGGCTGCCTGGCGGTGGCCGCGATCGCGCTGCGCCGGCAGCGGCCCGAGCCGCGTGTTGCCTGGTGGCTGCTGTTCAGCGGGGTGGTCGCCTCGACGGCGAGCACCATCGCGCTGTCCGCGGTGCCCAACGCGCCCGAGGAGATGGGCGCCGGCTACTTCTTCTGCTACCCGCTCACCGCGACCGGGCTGTGGCTCATCGCGCGGCGGTTGCGGCCCTGGTCGTCCACGCGGATTCTCGACGCGAGCATCATTCTGATCGGGATCGCGCAACTGACCTGGCTCTTCGTCTTGTACCCGCTGCTGCACCGCAGTGGCCTCAAGCCCCTCGACGCGATCGGGGTGAGCCTGATCGCCGTGTGCGACATGGTGACCGTCGCGCTGCTGCTGCGCCTCGCGCTCGCCGTGCGCCGCAGTGCGGTGGCGCTGCTCGTGCTCGCCTCCGCCGGCGTGATGGTGTGCACGGACGCGTTCTACATCGTCAAGTACGTGGCCGGCCGCGGCGCCATCGTCATCAGCTCGTTCTCGGCGGTGGGCTGGCTGACCTGGGCGCTGCTGTTCGCGGCGGCGGCGCTGCACCCCGAGGCCCGCACGGCGCTGCTGCGCGCCCGCAAGAGCAGGGGCGATTACGGTACCCCCATCGCTGGCTTCATCGCCCTCTCGCTGCTCGGCCCCGGGCTGCTCGTGGCCGACCTGGTCCTGCGGCGCGGCGTCGACCCGTGGCGGCACGCCCTGGTGCCCGCGGTGCTCACCGGCGCGCTGATGGTCGCCATGGTGCTGCGCCTCGGCCGGGCCCTGCGCGACCGCGTGCGGCTGCAGCAGGAGCTCGCCTTCCGCGCCCAGCACGACGTGCTCACCGCGCTGGCCAACCGCGAGCTGTTCCGCAGCAGCCTGCAGGAGGAGATCGACGCCCAGCGGGAGATCGGCCTGCTGATCATCGACCTCGACGGGTTCAAGGACGTCAACGACACCCTCGGCCACCCGGCCGGCGACGAGCTGCTGCTGACCGCGTCCGAGCGCCTCCGCGCGTGCGCCGGGTCCGGCACTCGATCCGGCGCGACACCGGAGGCCGGCGCGCCGGAGCCCCTGCTGGCCCGGCTCGGCGGCGACGAGTTCGCGGTCGTCTGCCGCCCGGAGGTGCTGGAGGACCTCGCCGCCGCCCTGGTGCGCGAACTCGCCCTGCCCTACCGCGTGGCCGGGCGGGAGCAGCGCATCAGTGCCAGCATCGGCGTGTACTCCGGCCACCCCGTCACCACCGGCGAGGCGCTGCAGGGCGCGGACATCGCCCTGTACGCCGCGAAGGAGGCCGGCCGCAACCGCTTCGTCCGTTACCACCCGGCCCTGCGCGAGGCGCACGTCGCGCACACGCTGCTCGCCGACCAGCTCCGCGCGGCGGTCGAGAGCAAAACCGGCTTCGCGATGCACTACCAGCCGGTGGTCGACGTGCACACGACGCGCATCACGGCCGTGGAGGCGCTGCTGCGCTTCACCACGCCGGAGGGCAACGCGGTCTCGCCCGCCGTGTTCGTGCCGGTCGCCGAGGAGATCGGCCTGATCGGCAAGCTCGGCGCGTGGGTGCTCGAGCAGGCCTGCACGGACGCGAAGGCCTGGCACGACGCGCACGGCATCTCGGTGACCGTGAACGTCTCCGGCCGCCAGCTGCGCAACCCCGCCTTCGCCGACGAGGTCCTGGCCGTGCTCAAGCGCACCGGGCTCCCGGGCGCGGCGCTGGTCCTGGAGATCACCGAGACCGTGCTGGTCACGGCCTCCCTGGAGGAGACGGCGGAGGTGAGCCGGCGCCTGGCCCGCCTCCGCGCGTTCGGCATCCGCATCGCCATCGACGACTTCGGCACCGGATACTCCTCGCTGGCCTACCTGCGCACGCTGCCCCTCGATGTGCTCAAGATCGACCGCGCGTTCGTGCACCGCATCGAGGAGCGGCAGGACAAGGCCCTCTTCCGCGCCGTCGTCGAACTCGCGCGCAGCATGTTCCTCACGCCGGTCGCCGAGGGCGTCGAAACGCAAGGGCAGGCTTCAGTACTGCGTGAGCTCGACTGCGCCCTCGCCCAGGGCTTCCTGTTCGCCCGCCCCATGCCGGCCCCGACGCTGGCCGCCCTGCTGGAGGAGCGCGCCGCGACGCCGGCAGCAGTGGCCTAAGAGCGCGGCGAGAAACGCAAAGGCCAGTGGTCGCGAACCGAGTCGCGCCGCGAACGCGCACCTGGAAAACGCGAATCGCGGCGCGGTGGCGGTGCGAACGGCGACGACGGCCGCCACGGCTCAGGGGTGTCAAAATTGGGAGCGGTCGCGGCCCAGAGGCCCGGCTTCAGGTAGTGCATCGCGTCAGCCCTTGACCGTCAGCAGCGGCCGCAACTCGACCACCGGCTCGGCCACCCCGGCCGTTCTGAGGCTGTCCACCACCGGTCGCACCTCCTTGTACGCCCACGGCGCCTCCTGCTTCAGGTCGCGGCGCCACGCGCCGATGATGTCGCGGCGCGTCGACACCGCGGGATCCCTGTGGTTGAGCGGCGTCACCACGCGGAAGTCGCGCAGGAAAACGTCCAGCTCCGCGTCGCTCCCGCGCGCGGCCGCGCCGCGGGGGACGCTCCGGCCGGCGCCGTGGCAGGCGCTGGCCAGGGAGCGCTCGTTGGCCAGGCCGCGCAGCAGGTAGCTCGGCGCGCCCATCGAGCCGGGCACGATGACCGGCTCACCCCAGCCGTCCGCGGACAGGCCGGCGGGCGTCGCGCCCTTGCGGTGCACGACGGTGCCGTCGCCCCCGCCAAAGCCGCCAGCGCCGTCGGAGCCGCCAAAGCCGCCAAAGCCGCCAAAGCCGCCAAAGCCGTCAGAGCCGCCAGAGCCGCCAGAGCCGCCAGAGCCGCCAGAGCCGAACCACAGCAGGTTGTGCGGGGCGTCGTAGACCAGCCGGGCCTCCAGCTCCCCCACGGTCGCCGTGAGCCCGTCGCGCATCATCCGGCTCAGGAAGAACCGGTTGCCGAGCGCGAAGTTGGCGGCGTTGGCGAAGCTCGTGCGGTACCGGAGCAGGCTCTTGTCCTCTAAAAGCATCGGCACGATGCCGTTGGCGGGCAGCGGAACCCCGGCGGGCCACGACTTGCGCGCGAGGTCGCGGCCCGTCGCGCCGGCCTGGTGGCCGAGCGACAGGGAGCCGCTGTGCACCATGGTGACCACGCGCCCGGGCGTCAGGCCCCACGCGTAGGCCGTCGGGCCGTCGTGGACCGCCGCGACGTACTGCAGCTCCGCGAAGTGGTTCCCGCCGCCCACGCTGCCGATGATGGAGTCGTAGCTCGTGCCGCCGCCGCTCTGCACCCAGTCGCGGAACTCGTCGGCGTGCGCGGCCGGGAAGCCGGTGGCGTGCAGCCGGTCGGCGTCGCGCACCTCGTCGTCGAACAGGCCCGGCAGGCCCGCCCGCAGCAGCCCCTCGCGCTGCGCGGGCGTCAGGCCGATGTGCCGCCCGCCCTCGAAGAACAGGTGGCGCAGGCGGCGCTCCAGCTCGTCCAGGCGCGGGCGCACCTCGTCGACCGTGAGCGACGTCGCCTCCACGCGCATCCCGCAGTTGATGTCGTTGCCGACGGCGTGCGGTACAAGTGCGGCGGTTGTCTGGATGACGGTGCCGATCGGGATCCCGGCGCCCTTGTGGAAGTCGGGGGTGCACACGACCCGCTCGATGCGCGCATCCGGGCTGAGCGTCTCCAGGCTGCGCTGCGTGTCCAGCACCGTCAGCAGCTCGTCCAGCGCGGCCGGCTCGAGCGGGACGTCGGGGCCGGCGCAGATCTCGACCGGGATGTCGTAGGAATTGGGCAGCGTCGTCCAGGACTCGTCGAGCCGGACGAGGCGGGGATCGGTCCGCTTCAGCATCGTGCCCCGAAGCGTAGGCTCCGGGGCACAAGGCGGGCGATCGATTTTCAGACCGTCAAGACCCAGCTGTCGAGGTAGCCGGCGCCCCCGCGCGCAGTGTCGCGCACGCGCACCTTCCAGACGCCATTCCGGTTGTACTTGCTGAGGTTCACGGTGTACACCGCGTTCAGCCCGTTCGCCCTGTCCCGCTTGTTCGCGCTCTTGAGCTTCTTGACCGCGCCGTTGGGGGCGATCAGCTCGACGGTCAGGTCGCCGCGCTTCGGGTACGCCACGTGCACCTCGACCTTCGCCGCCCGCGACGCCTTGCCCGCGCAGCCGGCGACGGCCACCGCGGACACGGCGGTCCCGCGGTCGCGCAGGACGACGTCGTTGCCGTTGGAGCGGACATTGCACGGCTGTGCCGGCGCCGGGGTGACCACCGGGGCCGGGGCGACGACGGTGGTGCTCTCCGGCTGCTGCATGGGAACAGTCACCGGCGTGCCGACGAGGTTCAGGAGGCGGTTGGGCGAGCCCGCGCCCGGGTTGGTCACGATGTTGTTGACCGAACCGGCCACGAGCGCGTCGCGCACCTGGGACGGCGTCGCGGTGGGGTTGGCCGACAGGTAGAGCGCGGCCGCGCCGGCCACGTGCGGCGTCGCCATCGAGGTCCCGCTCATCACCGTCGTACCGGTGTCGGAGTCCTTGCTGTCGCTCGTGATGGCCACGCCCGGGGCGAAGATGTCCAGGCACGAGCCGTAGTTGGAGAACGAGGCGCGCGCGTCGTTCTGGTCGGTCGCGCCGACGGTGATCGCCTCGGCGGTGCGCGCCGGGGACATCGTGCACGCGTCGGTGCCCGCGTTGCCGGCCGCGACCGCGTAGGTGATGCCCGCCGCGATCGAGTTGCGCACGGCCTGGTCGACCGAGCCGTCCGCGTCGCCGCCGAGGCTCATGTTCACCACGGCCGGCTTCTGCGCGTTCGCGGTGATCCAGTCGATGCCGGCGATGATGCCGGAGTAGCTGCCGGAGCCGTCGCAGCCGAGCACCCGCACGCCGACCAGCCGCACGCCCTTGGCCACGCCGTAGGTGGCGCCGCCGACGGTGCCGGCGACGTGCGTGCCGTGGCCCTGGCAGTCGCTCGCGTCGGTGTCGTTGTCCACGAAGTCGTACCCCGAGCGGGCCCGGCCCTGGAAATCCGCGTGCGACATGCGGATGCCGGTGTCCAGGACGTAGGCGGTCACGTTGGACGCCGCCGCCGGGTAGGTGTAGGTCCCGCTCAGCGGCCGGCTCACCTGGTCGATGCGGTCCAGGCCCCACGGGGCGTTCCCCTCCGTGTCGGCCACCTTGACCGTCTTGTCCTGCTGCACGTAGTCGACGAGCGGGTCGGCCGCGAGCCGCTTGGCCGCCCTCTCGGTCAGCTGGGCCGAGAAGCCCTTGAGCGTCTTGCTGAACGAGCGGCGCACCGTCCCGCCGGCCCGGGCGGCCAGCCGGTTCGCCACGGCCGCGGTGGTGCTCGCGTCGGCGGTGTCCTTGAAGACCACGATGTAGCGGTCCCGGATCGAACCGGCCTCGTTCGCGCCCAGGATCGTGCCCTCGGGCGAGGCCAGCGCGGGCGTGCCCGCCCCGACCAGGCCGGCGGTGGCCGCGGCCGCGATCAGGGTCGTACGGAGGAACGCTCGCATGATGCCGGAGCTCCAATCAGGGGACGCCATTGCGGTGCCGTTCCAGATTGGGCAGGGCGGGGAGCGCCGCCGGGTCGCCGGTCGTTGCCGCCCGGTTGCGGGCAGACTGGTCCCATGCAGGACTCGCTGGCGGTGTTCGACATCGATGGAGTGGTGGCCGACGTGCGGCACCGGCTCAAGTACCTGGACCGGCGGCCCAAGGACTGGGGCCGGTTCTTCGCGGCCGCGGACCGCGACCCGGTGCTGGAGGAGGGCGTGGCGCTGGCCCGCTCCTACGCCGAGTCACACGTGCTGGTGTGGCTGACGGGGCGGCCGGAGTACCTGCGCGACGTGACCGCGGCGTGGCTGCGCGCGGCCGACCTGCCGGCCGACCTGCTGTTCATGCGCCCGCCGACCGACCGCCGCCCGGCCCGCGAGTTCAAGGCGCGGCAGCTGGCCCGGATGGCCCGGGAGTCGTCGGTGGAGGTCGTGGTGGACGACGACCCCGAGGTGGTGGCCCGGCTGCGCGGCCTGGGCTACCCGGTGCGGCTGGCCGACTGGGTGCCGCACTCCTCGACCCTGCAGAAGGCCCAGGAGCAGGAGGGCCGCACGTAGGCCGCCAGAACGCGCTACGACGCCGCGCCCGCGCGCTGCTCGATGGTGCTGACCAGGCGCTCGGCCACGGTCGTCAGCGGCAGCCCCAGGCGCCCGGCGGTGCCGCGCAGCACGTCCAGCGCGGCCTCGGCCGAGCAGGCGCGCTGGACCATCATGATGCCGACCGCGCGGTTCACCGTCTCGCCGTCGGTCAGGGCCTCCTTGAGGGCCTCGGTGAGCTGGGCGTGCACGCCCGCGCGGCGCTCCCGGTCCAGCACCGCCGAGAGCAGCAGGCCCGCGTGCTCGGCCACCAGCATCGCGGTCAGGCCCACGTCGGCGGCGAAGCGGCCCGGCTCGGCCGCGTACACCGTCAGCGCCCCGAGCGCGTGCGAGTCGATGTCGACCGGCACCGCGAGGACCGCCTTCACCCCGGCCGCGAGGGCGCGCTGGCGCCAGTCCGGCCAGCGGTCGTCCGCGGCCAGGTCGTCACTGAGCGTGAGGTCCCGGGTGCGGATGGCCTCCAGCGAGGGGCCGTCGCCGCTGTCGTACTGGCTGTCGAGCAGCGACTCCGGCAGCCCCGACGAGGCCGCCGCCGTCGACGGCCCACCCGAGCGGACCAGCGTGACCGCGCACCAGGAAGCCCCGTCCACCAGGTCGGCGGCGGTCTCGACGAGATCCTCCAGTGCCTCCTCGAGATCGTCACTCGCGATCAGCCGGGCGGTGAGCTGGCGCAGGACGGCGGCGAACTCCACGGTGTGGAGGTCTGTCACGGCTCCCCCTTCGTCGACCGGGGGGCGTACTACCCGTAGCGCGCTCGTCTCAACCCTCAGGAGTCGACCCTCAGCCGTCCAGCAGGGCCCGGCGCAGACCCTCCAAGGTGCGGCTGAGCAGGCGCGATACGTGCATCTGGGAAATTCCGAGATCGGCCGCGATCTGGGCCTGGGTCCGGTTGCCGTAGAAGCGCAGCGACAGGATGCGCCGCTCCCGCTCGGGCAGCCGGGCGATGAGCGGCTTGACGGCCTGGCGGAACTCCACGCCGTCGATGTCGCGGTCGTCGTCGCCCAGCACGTCGGCCAGGGTGCCCGCGTCGTCGTCGCCGCCGAGCGGGGCGAAGAGGGAGACCGGGCGGTACGCCGAGGAGGCCACCAGCGCCTCCAGCACCTGCTCCTCGTCGATGCCGAGGTGGTCGGCGACGTCCTTCGGGGTGGGCGAGCGGCCCAGGCGCTGGCCGAGCGAGTCGCGCACGCGGTTGATCTCGATGCGCAGCTCCTGCAGCCGCCGGGGCACGTGCACGCCCCAGCCCTTGTCGCGGAAGTACCGCTTGAGCTCCCCGACGATCGTCGGGGTGGCATAGCCGCCGAAGTCGGTGCCGTAGTCCGGGTCGAAGCCCTCGATCGCCTTCATCAGCCCGAGCGCCGCCACCTGGCTCAGGTCGGCCGGCGACTCGCCCATGCCGTGGAAGCGGCGGGCCAGCCGGTCGGCCAGCGGCAGGCTGTGCGCCACCGCGCGGTCGCGCAGCGCGCTGCGCCGCGGGTCGGCGCGGTCCAGGGCGGCCGCCTGGCGCAGCAGCTCGTTGACGGTCGTCCACTGGCTGGGCGGCTCGGCCTCCTCGCCGTGCTCCTCCTCGGGCACCGGCGGGGCGCCGGGCGGCGGGTCGTCGTAGGCCCGTAGCTGCTTCGCCGCCCCGATGATCTCCAGCACGTCCAGGACCAGGTCCGACGCGCCCGGCGCGCGCAGCGCCCCGCCGCGCTCCTGGGCCTCCGTCTGGGCACGCAGCAGGGTGTCGGCCGCCGCGCAGTCGAGCAGGCGCAGGCGGGACAGGTCCACGGTCAGGCTGAGCTGGCCGGCGTCGAGGCGCCGGGAGAGCGCGACCCGCAGGCCGACACTCGCCGAATAGTCCAGGACCCCGGATGGACGCAGAATCTCGTCGTCGCCATTCCGCCAGGTGTCCAGTTCAAGTACCGAATCCGTAGGCATTGTCTCCATGGCGGAGACTCCCCCTAATCTGCTCAGGCGGATTTGCTTTCCGGATCACTGTACGCAGCATTTCGCCCCGGAATTCAGGGCGAAAGGATGAGTTCGGGGGTGAGCCTTCAACGGCAATAATTCCCCCGCGTTTTCAATTGGCGACGGTCGCCCACACCACCTTTCCGTCGGGCACCGGAATGCAGCCCCAGGCGCGGGTCAGCGCGCTCACCACGAGCAGGCCGCGGCCGTCCTCGCGCAGCGTCGCCCCCGCGTCCGGGCGGCCGCCCAGACGCGGCATGCCCGCCCCGCGGTCGCGGACGGAAACGTGCAGCTGGCGGCGGTCGCGGGCGGCGGCCACCTCCATCTCGGTGCCGGCATGCCGCAGCACGTTGCTCACCAGCTCGGTGGCCACGAGTTCGGCGATGTCCCGCACCCGGTCGAAGCCCCAGCGCAGGCAGGCCCGGGCGACCAGGTGCCGCGCGGCCGAGGTGGCGTCCAGCAGCGGCGGGAGGGTGAGGCGCACCCGTCCGGCGCCCGAGCCGGCGGCGGTGTCGGCCAGCGCGGCGTCGGCGGTCGGGTAGGTGGGCACCATCCGGGCCACGGCCATCCGGTCCAGCGCCGAGGCCAGCTGCGGCGGCACGGCGGCCAGCGTCATCGCGCTGCCGGGCCAGGCCGCGGCGTGCTGGGCGAGCGCCGGCAGCACCGTCAACGCCACGTCGTCGTCGTGGCGCAGCTCGGCCACGTCGAGCACGATCACGGACGGCTCGGTCGCCAGGCACGCCAGCACGGTCGAGCGCAACGCCGGGGAGCTGTCCACGTCCAGCACGCCGCCGAGGCGCACCACCGTGGCATCACCCCGTCGCTCGATGCGGGCCCGCAGGTCTTCCGCCCTCATAGGGTGATGCTCTACCCACCCCAGGCGTTATAAACACCGCGATCCCGGTGCCAATATTTCGGCACCGGGATCGCGATTGGTTTTGCGTTCTAGACGGGCGAAGGGATTTCGCTGTCGCTCCACATCTGCTCGCACATCTGCAGAACATGGGAGTCGGTCAGCGGGGCGAAGTCGTGGTAGTACAGCCCGAGCGCATGGAACTCGCGCGGGCTGTGGATGTCGATGACCGTGTCGCAGTCGGTGGCGAGCAGGTCGACCGACTCGGCCGCGCACACCGGCGCCGCGAAGATCAGGTGCTCGGGCTTGCCGGCCCGCAGCGCCCGGACCGCGGCCCGGGCCGTCACCCCCGTGGCGAGCCCGTCGTCGACGACCACGACCACGCGGCCGGCCACGTCGGGTGCCGGGCGGGAGCCCCGGTAGCGCTCCTGCCGCCGCCGCAGCTCCACGCGCTCGCGCTGGACGGCCGGCGAGAGGTCGTGCACGCTGAGGCCGACGGCCGCCACGGCGCTGAGGTCGAACACGGCGGGGCCGTTCTCGGCGATCGCGCCCACCCCGTGGTCGGACTGCCAGGGCAGCCCGATCTTGCGGGAGATCACGAGGTCGAAGTCGGCCTCGATGGCCTCGGCCACCGCGACCGCCACCGGCACCCCGCCCTTGGGCAGCGCCAGCACCAGCGGCTTCTTGCTCGCCGTGGTCCTCTCCGCGGTCCTGGCCTCGGCCGGAGCCTCGCGCCGCCGCAGGTGCTGGGCGACTTCGGCTCCGAGCATGCGTCCGGCGGCCGTTCGGTCCGCGAACCGCTCGTGCTCAGGCGGCCACATGGCCGACCCCCTCCACCCGGCCGGCGGTACGCCGGGATTCGCACGCGATCCGCACATCGATCCGCATCAAGCGGACACCCCCTTCGGTCGGCGCGTGTACCGGGGATTCAAGCGGTCCGTCCCCGTCGCCGCTGCACCGCGGCGCCGCGCCCGAGCCGAGACACTACCCCTCCTTGACCTGCCGAAACTTGAATCTTCCGGCTCTGCAACCGGCTTACAACCTAAGCCGACAAGGAGTTGATGGTGGCGAGGAGGTTGTTGAGGGGGCGGCCCTTGGTGAGCCGCGCGTCGGCCAGGGAGAGGCCGTGCACGGATGTGGCGTGCGGGGCGTTCGCGCTGTAGAAGACCACCGGCAGGTCCGCCGTCGCCGAGTGCTCGCGCAGCAGGTCGAGCAGGTGGTCACCGTCGACCGGAGGCAGGTGCAGGTCGAGCACCGCCACGTCGAAACGGGGCTGTTCGGAGGCCACATTCAGGGCCTCTTGCGGGGTCGCGGCGGAGATCACGTGGTGGCCGCCGATCTGCAGGCGGATGGCGGTGGTCTCCCGGATCTCCGCGTCGTCGTCGATGAGCAGGACTCGCGCCATGACCGAATGGTTCCCTTCCGTGAGGATCGCAATCTCCTCACCGGGACCCATCGGTCACGGACGCGACTTGTTAAGCCCGCGGGCGCCGCCGCCGCATGATGATCACGACGACCACGATCGCGATGACGACCACGGCGCAGCAGCAGCCGCCGATGATGCCCCCGCCGCCGCGGCTGTAGCGGCGGCGCTCGAGCTCCATCCCGGTGTCCAGGGCGTCCAGGGTCGCCGGGCTCAGGTAGCTGTAGACGAGGCTGTAGACGGACGCGATCAGTGCGTTCATGCCTCGACGGTAACCGGCGCTGTCACGCCCGCCGTCACGCCCGCAGCCAGGCCGTGGTGTCCGGCGGCAGGCTGCCGTCGGCCGCGAGGTCGGCGCTGGCCAGCAGCACCTCACCCGGCGGGAGCGGGGCCGGGGCTGGGCCGAAGTTGGTGATCACCCGGACCGCGCCGTTGACGAAGTCGAGCAGCTCCTCGCCCGCGCCCCAGGTGACCGTGCCGCGGCCGAGCTCGTGGGTGCGCCGCAGCCGCAACGCCTCCGTGTACATCGAGAGCGTCGAGCCCGGCACCCCCCGCTCGCGGTCGGCGGCGAAGCGGGCCCAGTCCGCCGGCTGCGGGAGCCAGGCCTTCCCGCTGGGGCCGAAGCCGTACGCCGGGGCGTCCGCCTCCCACGGCACCGGCACCCGGCAGCCGTCGCGGCCGCGCACCTCGTGCTGGGAGCGGAACCAGGTCGGGTCCTGGCGCACCTCGTCCGGCAGGGTGGTGTGCTCGGGCAGGCCGAGCTCCTCGCCCTGGTAGACGTAGGCGGAGCCGGGCAGCGAGAGCATGAGCAGCGTGGCCGCCCGGGCGCGGCGCAGGCCCAGGGCCTCGTCGGGCTGCGGGTCGCCGACGCCGATGCCGCCCTGCGTGGAGTAGCCGGGCGCGAAGCCGAGGCGGCTGGCGTGCCGTACGACATCGTGGTTGGACAGGACCCACGTGCAGATCGCGCCGACCGGTGCGACCCCGGCCAGGCTGGACTCGATCGCCTCGCGCTGGTCGGCGGCCGTCCACGGGGCCATGAGGTAGTTGAAGTTGAACGCCTGGTGCATCTCGTCGGGGCGCACGTAGCGCGCGAGGCGCTCGGCGGGCGCGACCCAGGCCTCGCCGACCATCATCCGGTCGCCGGGGTAGCTGTCGAGGATGCGGCGCCACTGGCGGTACACCTCGTGCACGCCGTCCTGGTCCCACATCGGCGGGGTGCGGTGCTCGGCGCCGGGCGAGGTGATCGGGACCTGCGCCTCCGCCCAGTCCGGCAGCCCGCTCTCCTTGATCAGGCCGTGCGCGACATCGACGCGGAAGCCGTCCACGCCGCGATCGAGCCAGAAGCGAAGAACGTCCTCGAACATCGCTCGTACCGCCGGCAGGTCCCAGTTCAGGTCCGGCTGGCTCGTGTCGAACAGGTGCAGGTACCACTCCCCGTCCGGCACCCGGGTCCACGCCGGGCCGCCGAAGACGCTCTGCCACCCGTTCGGCGGCAGCTCGCCGTCGACGCCCAGGCCCTTGCGGAAGTGGTACCGGTCGCGCGCGGGACTGCCCGGCCCGCCCGCGAGCGCCTCCTGGAACCACACGTGGTCGCTGGAGGTGTGGTTGGGCACCAGGTCGACCACGACGCGCAGGCCGCGCTGCTTGGCCGCGGCCATGAGCGCGTCGAAGTCGGCCAGGGTGCCGAAGCGCGGGTCGACGTCGCGGTAGTCCGCGACGTCGTAGCCCGCGTCGTGCTGTGGAGACGGGTAGAACGGCGACATCCACAGGGCGTCGACGCCCAGCTCGACCAGGTGGTCGAGGCGCGACGTGATGCCGCGCAGGTCCCCCATCCCGTCGCCGTCCGCGTCGGCGAACGAGCGCGGGTAGACCTGATAGATCACGGCATCACGCCACCAGAGCAGCGAACTCACCCCTTGACTCCACCGGCCAGCAGGCCGCGTACGAAATAGCGTTGCAGGGACAGGAAGACGATCAGCGGGATGATCATCGACACGAACGCGCCGGAGGTCAGCCGCTGCCAGTCGTTGCCCCGGGTGCCGGCGAGCTCGGCGAGCCGGGCGGTCAGCGGGCGGTTGCCCTGGCCCGACGTGAACACCAGCGCCACCAGCAGATCATTCCAGATCCACAGGAACTGGAAGATGGTGAGGGAGGCCAGCGCCGGCGTGACCAGCGGCAACACGATCCGCCGGAAGGTCATCGCCGGTCCCGCCCCGTCCACCCGCGCGGCCTCGAAGAGGTCCTTGGGCAGCTCGGACATGAAGTTGTGCAGCAGGAACACGCCGAGGGGCAGGCCGAAGCAGGTGTGGGCGAACCAGACGGCGAAGAAGCCGCCACCCCATTCGGTGTACCCCTTGACCAGCTGGAGCATCGGGATCAGGGCCATCTGCAGCGGCACGATCTGCAGCGCGAACACGCCGATGAAGATCCAGTCGCGGCCGCGGAAGTTCAGCCACGACAGCGCGTAGGCCGCCATCGCCGCCATGGTGACCGAGAACAGGACGGCCGGCACGGTGATGACCAGCGAGTTGACGAAGTAGCTGGCGAGCCGGCCGGAGCTGGCCGACGTACCGAAGACGACCTCGTTGTAGTTGTCCAGGGTCAGGCTCGGGTGCGAGAAGAACGTCCACCAGCCCGTGGTCTTGATGTCCTCCTCGGGCCGCAGCGACGACACGAACAGGCCGAACGTCGGGATCGTCCAGACCATGGCGATGATGATCGACACGACGCTGGCCGCCCGGGACGTGAGCTTGCGCCGCACCCGGCTGGCCATCGACTCGCCCTCAGGCTGCAGGAGCGGGCTGACCTCGGGGACGTCAGCAGCGTCGGTGCTGACGGCGTCAGTGCTGCTCATCGGATCTCCGTTCGGTGCCGCAGTTGCCGGGCCTGGTAGATGACGATCGGCACGACCAGCAGGAAGAGCAGGACGGCGAGCGCGGAGCCCTTGCCGTCGTCGTAGGAGCGGAACGCCTGGTTGTACATCTCCACGGCGAGCACGCTGCTCTTGAACTGGCCGCCGGTCATGGTCCGGACGATGTCGAAGACCTTCAGGGTGGCGATCGTGATGGTGACGACCACGACGACGACGGCGGGGCGGATGCTGGGCATGGTCACACGCCAGAACATCTGCCACGGGTTGGCCCCGTCGAGCCGGGCCGCCTCGACGATCTCGGCCGGGATGGCCTTGATCGCGGCGGAGAGGATGACCATCGCGAAGCCGGCCTGGATCCAGATCAGGATCACGATCATGTAGAACGTGTTGCCCGGCGCGTTGCTCAGGAACTGCTTCGGTTCGCCGCCGAACCAGACCAGGATCTGGTTGAGCAGGCCGATCTGCTCCACGCCCGGGTCGCGGTAGGCGTAGATGAACTTCCAGATGATCGACGCGCCGACGAGCGAGATGGCCATCGGCATGAAGATCAGCGACTTGGCGATGCCCTCGCCGCGGGCCTTGTCGACCAGCACCGCGTACAGCAGGCCGAAGCCGGTGGCGAACAGCGGGACGCACACCACCCAGAAGAGCGTGTTGCGCAGCATCGTCAGGGTGTCGTCGTTGGTGAAGATCCACGTGTAGTTGTCGAAGCCGATGAAGGCGTCGCCGGTGTCGTTGAAGAACGACTGGTACACGGTGCGGAAGAGCGGGTAGACCAGGCCGACGGCGAGCAGCGCGAGCGCGGGGCCCAGGAAGCCCGCCATCTGGAGCCGTTCCTTGCCCCTCCCCCACCGGGGCAGGATGTCGAGCACGAACAGCAGCGCGCCGACGACAACGACGAAACCGGCCATGAACATGAGCGCCGGCCAGATCTTGGCGACGTCCTCGGAGAAGTCGTAATCCATGGGGTGTCCTCCGACCAGCCGGGTCCGGCGCCGTGGTGCGTGGCGCCGGACCCGGACCTCAGTTCAGGTTATTTCGGCCAGGTACTTTCGATGTAGTCCAGCGTCGCCTTGGTGTCCTTGGTGCCGTTGATCCAGTCGGTCATGCCGGTCCAGAAGGACTTCGAGCCGACCTGGGCGGGCATCAGGTCCGAGCCGTCGAACCGGGCCACGGTGGCCGGGTCCTGCAGGATCTGCACCGAGAGCTTGTCGATCGTGCCGTTCACGGCACTCACGTCGAGGCTCTTGTTCGCCGAGATCCAGTCGCCGAGCTTGGCCTTGCTGTTGGCCCACTCGCCGGAGGCGAGGTAGGTCTGCACCTTGACGACCTCGTCGCGGTCCGAGAACGCGGAGACGAACTCGCCACCGACCAGAACCGGCTTGCCCTTGGCGGGGTCGACGGCCGGGAAGTAGAAGGCGTAGACGTCACCGTCCGGGCCGACGTTGGTGCCCTTCGGCCACTGGTTGGAGTAGAAGTTGGCCTGCCGGTGCATGCCGCACTTCTTGTCCTTGACCGGGAGGCCACCCTCCTGGAACGAGGTGGTCACGATCGTCTTCGGGTTGCCCACGTACTTCGGGTTCTTGAGGATCGTCGCGGCCCGCTCGGCGGCCGAGAAGATCTTCGGGTCGTTGAACGGGATGGTGTGGTTGACCCACTGGTCGTACACGTCCGGACCCTGGTCGCGCAGGACGATGTCCTCGATCCAGTCGGTGGCCGGCCACCCGGTCGCGTCACCGGACTCGATACCCGCGCACCAGGCCTGGATGCCGCTGGCCGCGATGGTGTCGGACAGCTTGATCATCTCGTCCCACGTGGTCGGGACCTTGTAGCCCTTCTCCTTGAACAGGCCGGGCGAGTACCACACGAGGGACTTCACGTTCGCGCCCATGGGCACGCCGTAGACCTTGCCGTCCACCGTCGCGTACTTGGCCCAGTCCTTCGACCAGTTCTTGTCGAGGTTGGCCTGCACCGGCGCCGGCAGCTGCTTGAGCTGGCCGCTCTTGGCGAACGTGGCGAGCAGACCAGGCTGCGGGAAGACCGCGATGTCCGGCGGCTGGCCGCCGTCGGCCCGGACCTTGATCTGGGTCTCGAACTCGCCGGAGCCCTCGTAGTCAATCTTGATATTGGTGCAGTCCTCGAACTGCTTCCAAGACTGCTCGAGCTTGTCGGCCTCGGTGTCGCGGATCGTCGCGTAGATCGAGACGTGCTTGGTCTTGTCGACCCGGTACTGGGCGTACGGCTGACACTCGGGCTTGTCGGCGTTGTTGGAGCCGGAGTCGCTGTCACTGCCGCAGGCGGACGCGGCGAGGGCCAACGCGGCCACACCGGCGAGCGTGAACGCTCGACGCCGCCTCGAGAGGACGGCCATGGTTAGCCTCCTTTGGCTAATCCGGTCCGCGGGCAAGGTTCGCCCGCGTACCCGGTGTGCTGGGGTGTGCCTGGTGTTCCTCGGATGTAAGCGTTTGCAAGGTCGGTTTGTCGAGCCCCCCACGGCCTTTCATCGATAACGAGTTCGCAACACGGAGGACATATTGCCGTCGGTCGCCAGGTTGCCTAGCCTCTCGCGTGTGGCTGACGTTCCAGCGCCCGTCAGCATGGAGGACGTCGCCCGGCTTGCGGGAGTCTCGACGGCAACCGTGTCGCGCACCCTCCGCGGGCTGCCCAACGTCTCCGACGAGACGCGCGACCGCGTGCTGCAGGCCGCGGCGTCGCTGTCGTATGTCGTCTCGCCGATCGCCTCCCGCCTCGCGAGCGGCCGCACCCACACCGTCGGCGTGATCGTCCCGTACGCCTCGCGCTGGTTCTTCGGCCAGATCGTCGCCGGCGCCGAGTCGGTCCTGCGCGAGCACTCGCTGGACCTGCTGCTGTACAACATCGGCGACATCCCCTCCCGGCAGCGCTTCTTCGGCGCACTTCCGCTGCGCCGCCGCGTCGACGCCGTCCTCACGGTCGCCATGCAGTTCACCGACGCGGAGATCGACGACTTGCAATCCCTGGGCGTCCCCATCGTCGCCGTGGGCCACGACGTCCCGGGCGCGGGCTGCGTGCGCATCGACGACGTGGCCGCGGCCGCCTCCGCCGTGCAGCACCTGCTCGCCCTGGGCCACCGCCGGATCGGGATGATCTCCACGTACAACGACCAGAGCATGTGGCTCCCGGTCGCCCACGCCCGCCGCCGCGCCTACGTCGAGACCCTGGCCACGGCCGGCATCGAGATCGACGAGACCCTGGTCATGTCGGTCCCGCACGGCATGGACGGCGGCGAGCAGGCCATGCGTCGCCTGCTCACCCTGCCCGATCCCCCGACCGCGGTCTTCGCCGAATCGGACGAACTCGCCTTCGGCGCCCTGAGCGCCCTGCGCCGCACCGGCCGCCACGTCTCGGTCATCGGCTTCGACGACCACGAGCTGAGCGCACTTTTGGACCTGACGACGGTACGGCAGCGGGTCTTCGAGCAAGGCGTCCTCGCCGCCGGCATGCTCCGCCGCGCGATGGCCGGCGCCTGGACCCCGGAGGAGCTGCTGATGCCCACCACCCTGGTCCTGCGCGCCTCGACCTGGCCGGTCCGCGACCACTCCCCGAGCGCGGTTAGTTCCCACAGGCCGGGGTAGCTCGCGCGTCGCCAAGTTGTTCCCGAACGCATCGCACGGGGGTGTTGTGATGACAGCCGAGATGCCGAATTCGCGCGTGACCTGGGACCAGCCGGACGACGAGCTGGACGAGCTCGCCGCCCCGGACGCGGACCTGCTCGCCGACGACCTCTCCGCCGACCCGGCCCAGACCGCGGAGACGGACTTCTTCTGGGAGGACGACGAGGAGTAACCAAGGCCACGCACTGGGCGGGGGTATCTCGTTTTTGCGGGCCTGAGGGCGCGTGCTAGGGTTACCTCCGTTCAGCCAGGCGCCGCTAGCTCAACTGGCAGAGCAGCAGACTCTTAATCTGCGGGTTGTAGGTTCAAGTCCTACGCGGCGTACTCAACTAAGGCCCAGGTCACGGCATCCTGCCGAGCCTGGGTTCTTTTGTGTCTCTGAGCCCGTACAGCCAAGTCGTACAGCCAAGTCTCTGGGCACCCTCAGAACGCTGCCTGACCGATGGCACTCCGTCCGGCGTCGCCCTAGTGGGCACACATCGAGGACCTGGGCGCAAACGTCGACCAAGATATAGAGACGACAGGCGGTCGAGGACTGGATAACCTCTTGCCGTGACGGATTTCATTCCGGGCCAACCGGAAGATCGTCGACTCCCGGCACAGGTGGCCCGCGCTTCTGCTAGCTACGTCGGTGACTTCGAATTGGCTGCTGCGCGCGTAATTGCCCGCCTGACCGGTGAGTTGGTCATCCTGCAGGACGACAACAGTAAGCGCAGGATGGCAGACATTCAGATCGCCTATGCGGGTAGAACGCCTGGCTACGCAGAGGTCACACTCGACCTGGATGAGTCTTACGCCGCCATGGCGAGCGAGGTAAGGAAGCGAGCTTTCCAGGTGAAAGCTCCCAGCCTAGGCCGGGTTTGGTGGGTCACCCTCTCGTCCGGCGCGGCAGTCAAGACGCAGGAAAAGACTCTTGCCCGGAATCTTGGTTTACTGGCCGCTGCCGGCGATTTGTTCGAGATCGTCGCGACCGACCAGAACCTTGGAGAACATTCCAATCCGCTCATTCGACAATTGTTCGAAACCGGGGTGGTACACCTAGCCTCGCGGGCAACTATCGGTGACGAGGTAGGATTTATCCACATTCTCCCCGAAGGAACTGGCGGACCCGTCGGAATCGACTGGGAAGCTTTCGATGCCTACATTGCGGAGTTTCTTGCCAATCCGCGCCGCAAAGACGTCCTAGAGAAACTGGCGGCTACGGATGCAGCGGAAAGGCATGCGTTCGTGGGCCTTTCGTTCAACACTCCATGGAATGTCTTCCATGCGCTCGACAGAGACTACAGGGAGCTGCCGACGAACGACCCCCGGCTTCCGCCCGAGATTACACACCTTTGGCTGTGGTCGTATCCGCTTGGCAGGTGTCTGGCGTGGTTTCCAGATCGCGGTTGGTTCAATCCTCAGTATCACTGGGCTACCGAGTAACGCCGGAAGGAGCAACGGATGGAGCACATCGATAGTCTGGGTCTGTTCTGGCTCCCCGGCCATGAGGAGGACAGCGACAAGCTGTCGGGGCGCCTCCAATTCGATCCTGGAGGTGGCGGCATTAGCCTCTCGCTAGTTGGCATATTCGACAACGCTGTCGACGACCGAGGCGAGCCGACTGTCCGAATCTTCGGCTGGCTGGGCAACAAGCCGGTAACGCTCGATAGATGCTTCTCGACCGGGACGAATCAGCCAACACCCGGAGTCATCGGAAGCAGTTTCCATGCTAATCGCATGTTCGTCGGCCACCATATCGAATCCAAGGATCAGAGATTCCAGGAGGCCGAGGCGACGTTCGGTCACACAGACGTGTGGGTCGGGCGCAGCGGCATTGATATCCAGAAGGACTATTTTGACCGCAAGGACGATACCCCGATATACACAGCCACTTTCACTCCGATAGCGCAGCAGGACCATCCATTTAATCGTGGCCGAGTGAAGCTGGGTTACTGCTGGAAACACCACGGCGATCCCACCCAGGGGATCTCAATGAAGCAATGGCCCGTATTCACCATTCGTTATGATGAGCCACGCCCGCTTGACGACATTGAGCAAGACATCCGCTTGCTGCAGAATCTAATAACCCTCTGCATGGACGGACCTACCGATCTCGATAGGCTCGTCCTAACCCATCCAGATATCCACATGTTCATGCTCGGCGGCAGTGACTCTGGAGCCGAACAGCCGATAGACGTAATCAAGTCACCAATCCCCTACACGTCACCCGATAAGAGGAAGCCGCGATACACACACGACATGCTGCTTACCTTCGACGACTTGGGGGGCCTCCCGACCATTGCGCGGTGGCTTGATGTGGCTCCTAAGTTTCGGCGCGCACTAAACTCCTTGATGAGCGTCAAGTACGCGGAGCGCATGTACGCCGAGAACCGGTTTCTGAACGCCACGTTTGGCGCCGAGTCATTTCATCGGCTTACCCAAAATGAACCATACATGGCGCCCGAAAGTTTCGATCAACTCCTGAACGCATGCCTAGAGGCCGCACCCGAGGACCATCGTGAATGGCTCCTTGGAAAGATTGGTTTCGGCAACGACCCACCGCTGGTCAAGCGCCTTGGCAGGCTTGCCGGCCGAGCGTCTACCGCCGTTCGGCCTGTCATCGGAGAAAAACGCCGGTGGGCAGGAACATTGTCAGATGTGCGCAATGAGCTGACCCATTTGAATGCCGATTCACCAGAGTTCGATGGCGGCGATCTGGTAAATCTGACCGACTCCGTGTATGCCGTCGTGCGCACGTGCATGCTTTTGGATTGCGGCGTGTCGATGGAAATGCTGACCCGAAAGGCAAGTTCAGCAAACGTTTTTTGGTATCGTGGCCGCCTCGCCCAGTCGATCGAGCGAGTCCGGGAACAGATGAGGCTCTTGCGAGAGGCAAGGAACGCATCACGGATGCAAGCCGACCAACCAACCATTGATAAGGGTTCGGAGCCATGAGCGCGCGGGTTCACCCACTGGAGCGCGGGCACGAAGAACACATGATTTACACCTCAAGTACCTGAAGCCTGCCCGGCGAATCCGCCGGGCAGGCTGCCGCTATTCCCGTACCAGCTAAATGAAGCTATCCGCTAAACAGCCGCTCGGCCGCTGCATCGACCGACGCGCGTTCAACGTCTTCGAGAACGTGCGCGTATGTGTTCATTGTGAGCGAGATCTGACTGTGTCCCAGCGTCTTCATCACTGTGCGCGGCGATGCTCCGGACGCGAGCAGGAACGTTGCGCACGCGTGGCGAAGGTCATGAAGCCGTAGCCACGGAAGTCCGGCCTTCGCCCGCGTCGCATGCCACGCCCGGTCGGCGTTACGCGGCTCCATTGGCGTGCCGATGACCGACGGAAACACCAAGTCGTGGTCCTGCCACCGCTCCCCCGCCGCGTCACGCTCCTCTGCCTGGCGTCGGCGGTGCGCCCGCAGCATCGTCAGCGTCTGCGGAGCCACCGGAACCGTGCGACGTGAACGGTCCGTCTTCGGCCAGGTGAACGACAACACGCCGTCGACTCGCATCAGGGCCTGCCGCACCGTGAGCCGTTCGCCAGCGAAGTCGACGTCCGACCACCGCAGCCCCAGTAGTTCGCCACGCCGCAGCCCGACGGTCAACGCCGTCACCCACAACGCCTCCAACCGCTCGCCCTGGATCGTCTGGATGAGCCGCTTCGCCTCTTCGACCGTCAACGCGCGTCGCTCGACGGCGACCGCGCCCGGCGGCCTGACCGCCAGAGCCGGATTGCGATGGATCAGCTCCTCCCGTAGCGCGTCGGCAAGAACGTTCCGCACCATGCCGTAGATATGCCGGACGGTGGTCACCGACAGGTCAGCACCCGACTTCGCCGTGATCATCCGGCGGATCATGGTCGGAGTTAGCTTGTCGAGCTTTACGGTCCCCAACGTCGGCCGGATGTGCTCGTTGATCAGCCACCGGTAGGTGCGAAGCGTGGACGGACGCGTGCCCTCGTGTGCCTTCATGGCCAGCCACTCGTCAAGCCACTGATTCAACGTCCGGGGCGTCGCAGCGAGGTTTTCGCCGCGCTCGACGCGCCGCTTCAGCTCATCCCGCTTCACTACGGCCTCGGCCTGCGTCTTGGCGTACACGGTCTTCCGCTTGCGTTTGCCGTCGATCCAGCCGAGGTCGACGGACGCGGCCCACAGCCCAGGCCGCTGTTCGTAGACCGACCCCTCGCCGTGTGCCCTGCGGCGCTTCGCCGTCATGCCGCGTCCTCCTGTTCGCTCGCCGACAGCAGTTCCTCGATGGCGGAGATGGGGATGAGCCGAGCGCGCCCGAGTTTCACCGAGCGCAGTCGGCCCGAGCGCATCAACACGTAGACGGTGTCCCGGCTGACGCTGAGCAACTCCGCCGCCTCAGCTGGCCTGACGCTTTTCCTTGCCATTTCTGGGCTCCTTGAGGAAGACGGGGCGCTGGCTGGAGTGGGGCGCGCCGAATCCGCGATATCCGCGCTTCTCTGGTTCTGCGGATTGCGCGGCCTGGTCATCCGGTCACCGCCGAGAGCGGATGCACCGTCGCCGCGGGCCTGGCGATGTCCGGATGCGTGAGCCAGGCCGGCGACGGCGGCCGACCGGCCCCGCCGCGCTCTGGAGTCGGCTCGGCGCGGAGGAATCCGTGGCTCTGCAACAGATTGAGCGCCGGGTCAAGATCAGCCGCCTTCCGGAATCGGCCCCGAGAGAGCGCGCTGAACAGCTCCCGCTTGGTGAAGCGGCGGCATGCGGTTCGTTCGATCCACGCGAGGATGTGCCGGCCGTCGTCGACGACAGGATCGGCACCCATGTCGTCGAAGGCCGCGAGCGCATGTTCGGCGAAGTAGCGGCCGAGCGTCACGGCCTGGTCGACGGTGTCGACGTCGATCGGACGTGTGCATCCATCGCTGCCGCGCGCAGCGAGGTGCAGCAAACCGGCAAGCCGAGCAATGGCACCGACGTACTTGCTGCCCCAGTCGACAATGTGCGCCCACGCGCCGGCCGGGCCGAGGCGAGGCTCAACCTCGCGCTCGATGTCGAGCACGCGAGCATTCGCCGCGGGTAGCAACGGCATGATGGCTGGGTCGGTCCACTCGTCGAGCGCGGCGACGAGCGCACCGAGCCGGTCGGCGTACGCGTCGGCGACGGCGAGCGGCACAGGGTCGGTGCCGATCCGGCGGCGACCGACCGTGTTCTCCGGAACCGAGAACAGGATGCGGGCGATCAACCCCTTGCCCCGAAAGCCAGGCATCGACGCGATGTCGCGCAGGACTTCCGGCTGGATCGCGAGCCCGAGCGTGAGTGCGGGCCGGTCGACGTGCTCGGCCGGGCGAGATCGGCGGTCGACACGGAGCATGTCGCCCGCGTGGCCCTTGAGGAACACCTCCAGGTTGGGCGCGCCGCTGTACCGGCCGGCGAGCGTGGCGAAGATGCCACCCTCGGCCGATAGCACCGCGAGCCGCCCGCCTTGCTCGGCCAGCAACGACGCGGCCTGTTCGCTGGTGACGTCGTCGGCGACGAGTCGCGGCAGTACGGGCACCGCAATGGCGTCAGCGTTCATCGTGGCGCCGGCCGCGTCGGCGAGCAGCCGGTCCTGGGCGGCGTTGTCGGCATGCGCCGCGGCGTTCGCTGCGCGCTCCGCGGCCTTGGTCGCGACCCGTCGCGCCAACTCCGCCTCGACGATCGCAGGCTTCGCCCGGTCGATCAGCGTCCGCTCGGCCGCGAGCAACGGCCCGGTCATCGTGGCGAACACGGCCGACTTGCGTGAGCCGGGCGGCAGCACGACAACCGTGAACAGGTTGCACGGCTCCCGCCAGCCGGGCCGGATCTCGACGCATGCCCGCCCACCGGCCGCCGTCGACAGCGCAGCGAGCGCGAGGCAGCCGGCAAGGTCGGTGGGCGTCTGCGTGAACTCGGCAACCGCCGCAACCATCGCGGCAAGCCAACCCGGCAGCGCGTCGACCGGGAACGGCGGTGCGCCGTGCCTGGCAGTGAGCGGGATCGGTGGCGGCCAGGCCGCCACCGTGACGTCAGCGAGGAGCGCGCGACCGGACGCGAGCAGGTCGGCTGCGTCACCGTCGCCGATCCGGGTCAGCCGCTCCCCCAGGTCGACTACGGCACGGCGTCGAGCGTGCTCGGCAACGATCCGGGCGTAGTGCGTGGCGTTGTCGAGGGTGGGCACTGACACCACGAGCGTGTGCAAGTACGCCGCTCCCCCGAGCCGTGCCAGTCCACCCGACGACGCAAGGTACGCGGCCACGGAGACCGGGTCGCCGGGCTCGCCCGCGGCGTGCAGCTCGACGAGGACGCGCCAAAGGCCCGCGTGTGCCGGCCGATAGAAGTCGTCCGTCGTCACGATGCCGGTCAACTCCCCGATGAGCGCCGGGGCGAGTAGAGCCGCGCCGATCACCGCTTGTTCGGCGGCGTTGTCGTGCGGCGGTGTGCGGTGCACGAGTCGGTGCCTCCGTTCAGCGCGAGCCGTCGCGGTACACGCGGCGGGCTTCGTTGATGAGGTGGGTGCCATGGCGCAGCCGTAGGCCGGTCGCGTCGCAGCGGCGGCAGGGTCGACTGACGCGACCGAGCTGACGGCGGGCGAGGCCGGTCCCGCCGCACTTGCGGCAGCGACGAAAGGGCGCGATCCGGCAAAGCGCGAGGTAACACGCGGTCACGACTGTTGAGGAAAGACAGAACGCGACAACTAGCAGGTCAAGGGGGTTCACAGCGGTCCTCCCAGGTAGCACAAATGCGCCACAGAAAAGGAGTGCTAGGGCGCTAGAGGCCAGGCAGGGGCACGGTCGCGGTGCTAGCGGGGGTGCTAGGTCTAGCGGCGGCCGGCTGCTAGACCTAGCACCGTTCGCGGTCAGGCGGCGTCGCGACGACGGTTACGTTCGGTCAGCGCGGCGATCAGTACGGCACGCTCGAACCCACGGCGGTTGGCGCCCTTGCCGGTATCCGGGTCGGTCCCCCACACCTGCGAGACCTTGACCTTGAACGGCTTCAGCGCGACCGTGACGCGCTCGCCGTCCCACCCGCCGTAGACATCCGGGCGCAGCTCCGTAAGCCGAGCGGCGACGGTCTCGCACCACACTTTGGATTCACCGAGCGGTACCACAGCGGCGATGTCGTCGAGGAGCGAGATGGACGCGACCGCCGCCGGCGCGAACTGGTCGCCGAGCGCATGACCACTCAACGTCCCCGCCGTTGAACGCAGCACCCGGGCGCGGGCGACGATCGCCTCGGCAGCGACGACGTCCACATAGTACGTGCGCGTGATCTGCGGTTCGTCGCCCTCGCCGGCGAGGTACCCGATGCCGAGGTCGCGACGGGTGAACATGGTCGCGCGGATGCCGTTGCGGTAGGCGCTGGTGCCGAGCACCATGTCGTTCTCCATCTGCCCCATCACCTTGAGGCAGAACCGAAGCACCGCGTTGCCCGAGATCCCCGTCGGAAGCGACTTCGAGTCGGGCCGCTGGGTCGCGAAGACGCCGATGATGAGTGCGGCCGGGCCGCGCCGGGTGAGGTCCTCGGCGATGTCGCGCAACTCCTCACCATGCGAAGGGTGCTCGAACCACCGTTGGCACTCGTCGACTACGAGCACGATCGGATGCAGCCCGTACCGCTTGGTAGCCGCCAACTCAGGCGTGATCTTCGATTCGGGCGCCAGCTCACGCGGCAGTTCGCGCACCACCTTGGTGCGCCGGGACAACTCCTTCGCCAGCTCGCGCATGTCGGCGAGCGCATAGGCGATGTCGTCGTCATCGTCTCCCGCCCGGTACCGGTGCGCGACCGACTGCAACGGCGCGAAGTCGCCCATGCCCTTGAGGTCGTACGCGTGCAGCTCCGCGAGCGGATCGAGCGCGGCGGCGAGCAGCAGCAACCGTGCCGCGAACGTCTTGCCCACCCGCGGGATCGAGCCGATGACCATCGACGCGAACGCCAGCGTCAACGCGACTGGCCGGCCACGCTGGTCGGTGCCGAACGGGACCGGCTTGAACAGGTCGACCGTGCCCGACTTCAGCAACGGCCACGCCGGCCGACGCGACTTGGAGAGGTCCTCGTCGCCCACCCACAAGACCAACCGCCCCGGGTGTACGTCGAGATTGCCCTCCGGCCACACACAGCCCAGCGGCCGGCCGAGCGCCGACGCGAGTTCCTTGCGCTTGTCGGCGACCTGGTCGACCGTCGTGCCGGGCGGCAGGTCCACGGCCGCCCGCCACCCCGGCCCGTCGCGGCTGATCGGTTCCGCGAACCGGATCGCGTCCTTGGGACCCCGCTTGGCGATGGCCTGGTTGATACCCGCGACGCCGATGGCGCCCAGGGCGGCGAGCACTACGTCGGACGTCAGGCGCGGCGCACGGGTCACCGAGACCGCGTTGTCCAGCAGCGGCCGATCGGCCGGTCCGCCAGCAAGGCCGAAGAGTGCGATGGCGGCGACGAGCGCGACATACCAGTACACCCGCGGCATCAGGAGAAACGTGAACGTCACGCTCCCGAGCGCCAGCGCGCCCACCACCAGCAGGACCAGCGTCCGCAGGCGCACCCGAGCGTCGCGCTGCCGTGAGAGCTTGAGGTACTCCTCGGCGTTCTCCCGCCGCACCGCCGCCGCGCGAACCGGCGCGCCCTCGGCATCGGTGACCCAGCGGACGGTGCCGGCCACGAATCGCGCCACGCCACGTGGGGTTCGGATCAAAAGCTTGCAGGTGTACTTCGGGCAGCGCGTCAGGTGATACAGGCTCGCATGCGTGTAGTACGCGACGACCCACTTGGTCTGGGTCAGCAACTCGGTCCGCGACCGCGCCCACGCGGGGACGATCGGACGGCGTTGCGCGGTCCGGAGGGCGGCGACACTCCACCGGGCCGGCTTGAGCGCATCGGGAGCATCGACCGGCACCGGGAAGTCGAGGATCTCGGCCTCGTGCCGGTCCCAGTCGAAGCCTTCTGGGTTTGCCATGATGGGTGTTCCTCCACCGAGGTCTGTGATGGCTGACGAGGAGGCCGGGGCGCGGCCGGAGGTTTGCGAGGCCGGAAGGCCGCGCCCCGGGCGGAGCTACCGTTCGAGGTCGTCGATGACCTCGCCATCGCTGCGGGTAAGAACGGCGGCCAGCTCGTCGTAGGCGCCGGCGTCGAAAGCCGACACGAACGCGGCCGGCCCCGCGGGGAGCGTCGCGTCGCACGGCTCGCCCTCGGTCGAGATGACCGTGATCCGGTTCCGGGTGACCGCCGCAAGCTCGGCACCGGGTACCACGGCCACGACGTAGTTGGACACCGGGCAGCAGAGCGCGTCCTGACGCAGCCCGGTCCAGCCTCCGCCGAGCAGCGAGTCGGCGACCGCGTCCGCGGACGTGCCGAGCGCTTCGAGGGCGATGATCAGGTGGCGGTACAGCGTGCTCATTCGCTTGTCTCCTAAGCGGTTTGGGCGTTGAGGTGGCGACGGACGGTCCGGTCGGTGACTCCGACCCGCCGCGCGATGTCCGCGGCGGACATGTCCGGATGCCGCTCACGGAGGCGAGCGATCGCGGACGCGGTGTCGCGCTTACGGGGTTTCGGCGGCGTCTGCTCGATGTCCGGGTCCGTGTCCGGCGCGACGTCCGCCGGCAACGGTTCCGGCTCGGATTCCGTTGGTGCCGCGCGCATCCGGCCGGCCAGCTCGACCAGGCAGACCGACGCGACCACGACGACGCCATCGACGGACAACGGGATGAGGTACGGCGCGAGGCCCTGCTCCCCGTACCGCGCGGCCACGCCGGCCATGTGCGTGTACGACACCCACGCGGCGATGCCCGCGATGCACGCCGTCGCGGTCAGGCGCACGGCGGCCAGCGACGGGCGATGCACCGGTACCCGCGAAATCAGCTCCACGGTGAGCAGCAGCGCGAGCGGCGGCCACGCCGAGATGGCCTGTGAGATCGGGTTCGGGTCGGCGTGCAGGATGTTCGCGGCGACGGAGGTGGCGACGCCCAGGACGAGGGCGCCGCGCACTCCCCACCGCACGCCGATCAGGTGGCGCTCGTTCACTTACCACCGCCGAGCGAATCGCCGATGGCGGTCATGCCCGAGCGGACGCCGTCGACGACGGCGTGCGACGGCTTGGCAAGCACCCCGTTCGACCCGGCAACGACCATGCCGAGCAGGAACGCGGACAACGCGGTGACCGCGATTCGGCCACGCGTCCTTCGGTCGACGAACAGCGTGGCCAGCAGGCCAAGCAGGATGAGCGAGAAGATTCCGAGACTCATGTCGGGCCTCCCTTCATGCGGCGCGGTCGAGGGACTCAGCGAGGCTTCGGTAGACCAGCGCGGCGGCCTCGCGCAGCACGCGCCTTTCGGCGGTACGCAGCCGATGCCAGTCGCGAACCGTGGGCTGCGGCTCCGCGGTCAGGACGCGGATCTCGGCGGCGACCAGGGACATCTCTGCCTCGATGAGCGGCCACTCGCGCTGGATCGCTTCGAGCTCCGCGGGCGAAGGACCGTCAGTGGTAACGATCTTCATGGCCTTCCTTTACAACTCGACGTTGTATTCGGGCGCGAGCAACGTACAACTTGACGTTGTATTCGAGCAAGGGCGGCTTTGCCGACTTAGCTAGCTAAGTTCGGTAGGCTCGCCAGCGATGAGCGAGGAGCTACCCGCGGACTGGTGGACGACCGATGACGTCCTGGCGTACCTGCGATCCGCGGGTGCGCCGATCAGCCGCGTGACGTGGGCGGCCTACGTGTCGCGCGGCCAGGCCCCGGCCGCTGATCGCATGTTCGGCCGCTCGCCGGCTTGGCGGCCGGCCGCAGTGCGCGAGTGGCAAGCCTCTCGCCCCCGACGCGGTTCCATCGATTCCCCACCTCCCTCCGTCGACCCGTCCTCCGATGAAGACAAGTCAACCGGGAAACCGGCGCGCCGCCGATGAACCAAGCCACCATCATCGATGCATTCCCGATGCAGCCATGATGCAAAGAGTCCCCGAGCGCCAGGCCCGGGGACTCTTTGCGTTACGGCTAAGCGATCTCGAACGCCCGCAGCGCCTCGTCGAGACTGTCGCGCAGCCTACGCGTCTCACGCTTGCCGAGGAACGCGATTGAGGGCGCCCCGTCCATCGCGTGGTAGGCAATCTCTACGCCCTCGACGCCATCGCGCCGCGTCACGATGAGCACGACACTGCCCTCGGTCCACCGCACCTCTCCGGCGCAGTGCGCATGAAACGTCGCTCCAGCCTGGTGGTTGACCCCACACCAAGCGGGACACTCGGTGATCGCAGGGACTTCCGACTCGACCGTCATGGCCTCTCCCTTCGCCTGACCTGCGAGTCCAAAGGTACAGACGTCTAGACGCATACACCACCTGACGACCAGACGTCTGTACGTACAGTAATCACATGATCACGCCCGATCGGGAAGGCGCTGCATACCGGCAGCTCGCCACGGTTCTGCGTGATCGCATCCGTAACGGTGAGCTACCACCGGGCCGGCGGATGCCATCGGAGAAGGATCTCCACGACGAGTTCGGCCTTGCCCGCGAGACCGTACGGCGCGCCATGGCCGTCTTGCGCTCGGAGGGTCTGATCGAGATCCGGCCGGGCCACGGCACGTTCGTCGTCGACACCCCGCCGCACGTGAGACTCAGCCCCGGCGACAGTGTCACCTCGAGCGCGGGTCTCACCGTCACGCGAGCCTCGGGCGAGGTCGAGACATACCCCGCGGGTACCACGCTGACGGTCGCCTGACGACGATGAGCCAGCCGGCGCGGGACACGGTGATCGACCAGTGGACCGGCCGCCACGCCTGCGCGCTCCAAGCCGCGCTGCGCATGTCGCAGGACGAGATGGCCGACCGTCTCGGCGCCGCGAAACGCACGATCGCGTCCTGGCACGGCGCCCCGGACGTACGCATCCGGCCGGAGCTGCAACGGGCACTCGACACCATGTACGAGCAAGCGCCCGAGTCCGTGAAAGTGCGCTTCGCCCGACAGTTGCGCGCCGAGGATCGAGCCGATGTCGACGCCGCACCCGCCGGCGTGACGCTCGCCATCGCCATCGCCGTGGTGACCAACGGGACCGACGTCCTGCTCGTCTGTCGCCGCGAGAACGACCCCAACGCGATCACGTGGGGCTTCCCCGCGGGCGTCGTCAAGCCTGAGGCCAGGGCCCGCACCGTCGCCGTGCGCGAAACGCTCGCCGAGACCGGCATCCACTGCCAGGTCGTACGCGAACTCGGCAGCCGCATCCACCCCGTGACCGGTGTCTTCGCCGAGTACTTCCTCTGCGTCTACCTCGCCGGCCAGGTCGAGAACCGCGACACCGACGAGAACGTCGACGCCATCTGGATCCCGCGGCAGCGAGTTACCGACTTCATCCCGCCCGAGCGCATCTACCCACCCGCACTGCGAGCACTCAGCGAGGAATCATGACCGAGCCAGCCCGCCCCACCATCGCCGCCGCCGTCATCATCGAAGAGGGCCGGCTGCTGCTCGTCCGCCGCCGCGTCAAGGAGGGGCAGCTCTCCTGGCAGTTCCCGGCCGGCGAGGTCGAGCCGGGCGAGACCGACGAGGAAGCCGCCGTACGCGAGGCCAACGAGGAGACCACGCTGACGGTCCGCGCGACGCACTCCCTCGGCAGCCGCGTGCACCCGAACACGGGCCGCACCATGGCCTACGTCGCGTGCGACCGCATCAGCGGCACCGCGGAGGTCGGCGACCCCGAGGAGTTGGCAGAGGTGGCGTGGTGCGACCGCGCCACCCTCACCGACTACGTCCCGTACCCCTTCTTCGGCCCGGTTCAGGAGTACCTCGACGCCACGCTCGTCTGAGCCTCAGGCCGCGTCGAGCAGATCCCGCAACCGCGACCGGACCGCACCGTCATGGAAGTGATCCGGCAGCGGTACCCCGCCCACGTCCTGCCGGCCCGAGGCAACGTCGTCCATCGAGTTCGACGGCAGCGCCTCGGCAAGCTGGAGGCACTCGCGCGCGTACTTGCGCGCCTCGTCCGTCTCCCCCAACTCCCGCAGCCGCACGGCTAGGGCGTAGGCGTACTCCGCGGCGGCCCGATCGTCCTGGTAGAACCGCTCCTCGTCGTACTGCTTCCGCAGCTCGCCAATCGTGACGACCGGCGCCGCGCCGTCGTCAACCATCAGAACAGGTACCGCTCGGCCACGGTCTGGTAGTTGAACAGCTCCGCCTCGGAGAACCACAGCTCGACCTCGTACTTCGCCTCTTCGGAGTTCCCCGACGCGTGGATGAGGTTGGCGGCCACCGTGTGGTTGGCCTCGGTGTACGCCTTCGACGTGTGCGCGAAGTCCCCGCGGATCGTGCCGGGGTTCGCCATGTTCGGGAACGTCACGCCGACCAGCCGGCGCACGGTCGGCACCGCCTCGACGCCCTCCAGCACCAGGGCGATGACCGGCCCGGTCTGCATGAAGTTCGCCGTGACGTCGAAGACCGACTTCCCGAACCGCTCCTCCAGGTCGAAGTAGTGCTTCTTCGCCAGGTCAGCGTCCATCTGCACCATCTTGGTGCCCACGATCTTCAACCCAGCTTCCTCAAACCGCTGGATGATCCGCCCAGCCAGCCCACGCGCCACCGCGTCCGGCTTCAGCAGTACAAGGGTCCGCTCCAACGCTGCCATCAGGTCTCCCAAGTGCGGCGACTCTCTCCAGACACATAGCCTGCCCTACGGCATCTGGATCCAACGCACCGGGGCCGCGCGGGCGCTTCACGGTCAGCGCGGGCATTTCCGCCATCAGCGCATGGACGTTTTGATCCCTGCGGCGCGCGCCCACGCCCTCATGTACTTGCCGGTGCTAAGAAGCGTGCCGTCACTCCACTCGGCGCCCAGAGCGTTCGACAAGATCGCCCCGACCGCAGTCGGTTTTAAGGCGGGGTTCTCGTCGAGGGCTCTCATCGCGTCGCCGCACCCAGGCAGCCGATTTAACAAGTCTCTCAGCCTGCTCGGGTCTATCTCCTCATTCACGACCAAGCCGTCGGCAATTGATATTCCCCCGGCCTGCGTGATGGAGATAGCCCCCACCTTCAGAAGTTCGCGCAAATGTTTGCCGGCGTAAGCGTCAGCCATCGCACCTGGTCCCTGAGCCGCGATCGACTTCAGAGCCGATAGAGCAGGTCCCGGCGCCTCGTGCGGGAACGAACTGCCAAGCCTCGCTACTGGTCGAACGCCCAGAATTCGAACTTCCGCCGGAATGTCTCCCTCCGGTGTTATCTCCATAATCTGGCCTGAAATCCGCACCAACCCGGCGTACTCGAACCACCGCGCAAACGCCCGAGCATGGTCGGGCCAGGTACGAAGATCAGGCGAAACCGCAGGGAAGATTGAAGGTAGATCTCGCGCATAGGATGCAAGGGATACGCGACCCGAGCCTCTCTCGGCCATTTGAAGAAGCCTGCCATAGGCGCGATGCCGACGAAGTGAACTGGCTACCCTTCGCCTAATTGCGTCCTCGCGATCAGCCGCCGACCAGATTTCCGCCGCCACACGGACGCGGTTGCTCTCATACACTGTGATGCCTAAGAGTCGCAGCTCCCTCGACACGTTAAAGACGGCCTTGTCGCTCGTACCCCATCGCGCCGCAATCTCCGGAACAGACCCGTTCCCGTCCGGTGGAAGGACGGCTAGGAGCCTTGCGACGGACGCGGGCGGGAGACGCAGAATGTAGGTATCTTCCACGGGAACTCTTCCCGTGTTTAGGAAGTCACGAAAGGTGTCCCAGTAAGTATCGAGTCTCTCACCAACCTGCACAATCAATCTTCGGTCGAGTAGTGATTGGATAACGGGCGGAGGAACACGATCCGTTACCTCGCTTGCCGCAACAGGCGCAAACCTAGCGACATACTTCAGAGCATCTTGCTCAACGGGCTGCAGTTCCGCCAAGTCGGCTTCAAAAAGATTCTGAATATTTAGAGCCTCTGCAAGAAGCCGCTCTTGCGTTACGCCGGCACGAGCCTCTCTGATCAGATGCCCGCAGAGCTTTTTGAGCAGCCAAGGAAGCCCTTGAGAGTACTCGCGCAAACGCTGGCGCAGGTCAGGGACTAGGCGCTGGCCAAGCGCCTTTTCAAGCCTTCGCAGGAGGGTGTCTACCTCTCGTGGCCCAAGGGGCTCCAAGGTAACGACGACAGCGTTCGCTCGAATCTCATCACGAAGCTGATACGGATGACCTTCGGTCCAACCCACGAGGTCCGTCTTCCACGCAAACCCCACCACAAGCCCGCCACCGCATTCACGTGCGCCTAGAGCAAGGTCGCGGAACTCCCGAGTGAGCACTGGATCCTTGAATACATTCTCAAACTGGTCGAAGAACACAACCAAACGCTTCGTGGATACCCAGTCGGCGCGTGAAAGCGTCGCGAGAGCGCTCGCCAGAGTAGCCCAAGCCGCGTCGGGCGGCAGACTGAGCACACCACCTGCCTGAGCCTCTAGCGCCGCCCTTCGCAGAACCGTGGTCAGGTACGCCTTGGTAGTGGCTGTACGAGCGTCGGCCACTACGGCATGGCCGAACTCTTTCTCGCCGACGAGCGCTTTCAGCCTCAGCGCGAGCGAGCTCTTACCCCATCCTGACTGTGCGTTGAGTACAATTACATTTCCGCCACGGGAGACTACCGACTCTAGTTCCGAGATCACCGGCGAACGTCCGATAAAGAAGCGCGGCGATGCCGGCAGCTGATACTCGAAGTCCGATTCGCTTCCGGCAACCGTCGCAATGACCGGCTCGTGCTCCGGAGTGGACGGCACACTTGCCGCATCCCGAAGGACCGACAGATCAACCGCTTCTATCCCGTCTCCATACCCCGGCGAAGCTGCGACCAAATCTAACACTGGGAGCGGAACAGGGGTCGTCGCACCCCATACCACGACACGCTGAGCAGTACGTGTTTGCGGGTCGAGCTGGATAGCACAGCTATAAAGGCCGTGTTCAGTTATCGCGACGGCATGGTCGTCGATCGGGCCGATATCGACGGGTATGTCGACGATCAACGATTGCTGTCGCATCGACAAGACTACGTCATCGGCCGTCAGGACCTTAAATCGCGAGTCGCCCTCCATAATCTGCCGAGCTTTCTCATCACCCTCAGCAGTCAGCCTCGGCAATGCGACGAAATAGCCATGCAGTTCGGGATTGGAGATTCGCTCGACGGTTAGCGCCCCGAAGAACTGAACCAGCATCTCGCTCTTTACGGGACTTGAGTAGGCCTTGCATTCAGCTATTGCGCGATGATTCGCCATCCTATGGCGCAAACTGACATCTAACTCAATACCCCGCGAGGTCGTTCTGAGCTTCGAGTTCGTCGGCTCTTCATATCCATAGAGAGCCATCAACCGTGCGATAAAGTCCTCAAATAGGTGGCCAGCCTTGTGGGCCGCCAAACCCCCATCCCCGTCTACTAGAACCAGCACACGGGCGTCCGGGATGGGTAGTCGCTGCATAGCCCATGGACTTTACAGACGTTCACCGATCATGGTAAGGACCGATCAGTGGACGGGTACCCGCTGGCCGTCCATGGAAAACGGACGCCCAGCCGCCCCGCCCCTGACAGAAAGTTGAGTCATTCCGGATGTCGAGCGCTTTCGCGTTTCCGGACCGGCGCGCACACCCGCTGGCGGCACGGACGGCGTGCTGCTATTGCGACGCAATCTGAGAATCGCTGCCGTCCGACCCCTTCGGAAGCTGGGCGCTGGGCTGATCCCGATGGCCGGCACGGCCGCCGACAGCCGCTGGTGCCATCCGAGTCTCAACGCAGCAGATCGCCCGGCTCACGGTTCACCGTTCGTCCAGGTCAGAAGGCCCTAAGAGCCCGAGACGTTCACCCCTCCGGAGAAGGAGGCCTTGAGTTTGGTTCCCAGCCGGGGCGCCTTGGCAAGGCTTAGCCAGTCGCCTGCCAGCGGCTGGCAGCTGATACGCCCAACCTAAAGGGATTGACCTGGGACGGTCCCGGCCCGCACCATTCGCTGATGGGCAAGCGGTCGACTTCGACGGAGAAGCGGTTGCGCTGGTTCGACGACGGCGCGCCTATGCTGCGCCTGGTCGCAAACCGTCTTGGTATCGGCGACTGGCTTCCCATTCACGAAGAGTACTACGCTTGCCCGTGCTGTCTCATGGCCTACAACCGCGCTGCGGTGTTCGCCGGCGTTCTCACCGAGGAGCACGTGCCAGCCGCGGTCGTCGGCGGCCGAGGATTGCTCCTCACCTGCAAGAACTGCAACAGCAATGCCGGCCGGGACTTTGATGCACACGCTGGTACCAGGCTTCAGGCCGATGACTTCGCGCGTGGCAAGGTGACCGACCGCACCCTGCCCGCTACGTCCTACGTCGACGGAATACCGCTCAGAGGCACCGTCCGAATGACGAGAGACGGCATTCAGATGTTCGGAGTGCCAAAGCAGAACGACCCAAAGACCATGGCCGCGCATTTCGCAGCGCTCGACGCTTACGCTCAAAGTGGCATCACACCTAACCATTCGTTCACGGTGCATACCCGCTATGACGAAAAGCGGGCAAGGTATTCCTGGATACGTTCGGCTTACTTGGCGGCGTTTGCAGCGCTGGGTTGGAGCTATATTTTCCAGGACGTTATGGAGCCATATCGGGAACAGCTCAAGCAGCCGGATACACAACTGGTACCCACGTACATCGGGAATGACCGGTCAGCTTCGTCGTCCCTGCGCCGCATCCTCCTTGTCACCGAGCCTGACGATCTGCGTTGTGTCGCGGTAAACCTGGGAACCCATACGATTTTCTTGCCGGGCATACCCCCTTGGCGACCACAGACGTGTGATGAACTGGTTCAAGCGTTCTCAAGGTATAGAGGCGATGACGAGCGCTTGAATGGTGAAATCAGCGGTAAGGAAGTCTCGTGGCCGCGATGGCCTACGTATCTCTTGGATCGGCCGCCCGCGCCGAATCATCCAGAACATCCAATGAACAGTGATCGATGCTTTCCTCGTTAGCTCGGCCCAGGTTGAGGAGACATTGACAGTTGGCTGGCTCCTAGATCGGATGCGGGTCTCCCGCTGGCTGTACAGCCAGTCGTACAGCCGAAGCACCCGACGCGAGCTGACTTAGGCTGACATCGACCATCGTGCCGTCTGCGGTTTTAACGAAGCCAACCGGCAGCGCCCGTAACTCTTAATCTGCGGGTTGTAGGTTCAAGTCCTACGCGGCGTACAGTTTTTATTGGTCGCAAGCTCCCGTAAGGGGAGACAAGCCTCCACCTAACACCCCTCACAATCTGCGCCTCCAGTCGAGACCTCAAGGGGTTGGTCTGCATGAACAGATCGGGTGGGCAATGCGGAGTTTTGCACTCACGCGATTCACTTGTTTCAATCTTCGGAGCGTTCTTCGCAACATCTCGCCAACCCCACCTCGGACGTGTTGGCCTAGCGTGCTTGGCCTAGCACGGTAGGCTCTACATGTGACCGATCGTAGTGAGGACGAACTGCGCTCCGTCGTCGCGGAGTACGAGGAGACCAAGAAGGCCGCCCTCGCAAAGCGTGACAGCGCCTTGCGATCGTTCCAAGCTGCCGGCTGGCGAGCCGTCGACCTGCAGCGCGTCACCGGCTACAGCCGCGAGACCATACGGCAGGCGCTCAATCCCGACGCCCGGGTCGCCGCCAACTCCAGCCGCCGCAAGGTTACCGACGCGGATGTCAGGCCACCGGCAGACTACGTGCCCTACGGCGACCGGAAGCCGTACCTCGTCGCCGAAAGCCTTGAGGAGCTCCACGGTCCCACGTCGGGCACCGTCACCCTGCCGCACCATCTCAACTGGTCGAGTAACCCACAGTATGTCCTCGACCGGCCCGCACGTCTTGCCTCGATGTACGAGACCGTCCTGAACGAGGCGACCAGAGCCGGGGATCTACGCGACTGGCTCGATCGACCCACGCTGATCCGACTCTGGCCGCAGCTTTGGCTACCGCCCCGGCTCCGTCGCCTCTGGGAAGACCGCTTTCCCGAACTCATCCCCGCTCGGGCCGACGCGGCCTGATGTGGACACTTCCACGAGCGACTGGCCCGAATCGGGCTGGGCGCGGGCGATCAGTTCGGGTTCGCGCTCGCCGGCGGATATGCAGTGCAGGCCGCCGGCCTGCTGGAGCGGCCAAGCGAAGATGTCGACCTCTTCACGTCCTGGGACCGACGGAGCGATTTCAACGCAGCAGTAGCGGCCGTGGTTGACGCATATACGAACAACGGCCTCAAGGTGAGCATCGACGTTCAGTTCGAGACGTTCGCCCGCCTTATTGTGGCCGATGGACAGCAGGTCTCGAAAGTTGAACTGGGCGTCGATTGGCGCGCCAACGACCCCGTCGTCATGGCAATCGGCCCGGTTCTGCACCCCGACGATGCCGTCGCCAACAAGATGGCTGCGCTCTACGGCCGCGCCTCCGCCCGAGATTTTATCGACATCGACGCTGCCGTCAGTTCAGGCCGGTACGACCATGAGACTTTGCTGCGCTTCGCCGAACGAGCTGACAGCGGCTTCGACCGTGGATTCTTCGCCGCCGCACTTGGTCGAGCGCAGGTGCTCGACGACGATACCTTCGCCGAGTACGGCTTGGACGGTCCGGCTCTCGAAGCGCTGCGTACTCGGTTCGCAGCATGGCGAGCCACGCTACTCAACGCACAAGCCTGAGCGCTTTCCTGGTCGGCTGACGACTTGGATCGGACAGGTCCAAGAATGGCACGCCGTCATTTTCCGATCGCGTTTTCTGCACTTTGCGGCGGTCCGCGATACTCACAGCCCCGGCCTCGACGCCGTTCAGGGTGTGTGTCCGAGCTTTGTCGTCCACAGTTCCACGCCGATGGCGGGGTGCTCGTCGGTGCTCGCGGGATCGCTGGTGACCGTGATGCAGAGGTCGACCCTGGTCCGGCGGATCGGTTGGCATTCGGCGTCGCTCCAGCCCTTGGACTCGCGCAAGTGGCGTTGCAGGCGTTCGGTGAGGACGGTGGTGGACTCGCCGTTGTCGCCGGTGATTTGGTAGTACGTCCAGCAGGCGTGGCCGGTCCGGTCGCAGCCGTTCTCGCCGTCCGGGCCCTCCGCGGTGGTCGCCTCCAGGCCGGCCGGGAGCGGGAACAGCTCGTCCGGCGAAGGGACGCTCACCTGGTCGTGGAGGAGGCCTCCCCCGCAGCCTCCGACCGCCAGCATCCCCGCGGCTACGGCGGTGGCGGTCCAGCGCTGCCACGACGGGCCGCCGGAGCCTGTCCCGCGCAGACGGCTCCACAGCGGCCTTACGGAGCCGCGACGCAGGTGGACGCGCCAGACCACGGCGAGCAGGGCCAGACCGCCGAGAAGGGGGTACCAGATCAGGGTGGAGCCGGCCACGCTCCGGTCACCCGGCCGCCCGGGGAGGACCCACCAGATCGATCCGATGGCGGCGAGCAGCACGAGCGCGACCGGCAGCGCCGCCCGGTTGCGCGGGGCGAGCAGGCAGAACAGGGCCAGCGGCAGCCAGGCGCAGATGACGATGAGCACCGTGGCGCTGGACGACAGCCGCCACCCGGCCGCGATGGCCACGGCCAGGCCCACCGCCGGGACGCCGAGGCGCCACAACAACGACTTCACGACCCTGAGAACGCGTTCGGCGTCGATAGTGGTTGCGTGCTGGTCGCGAGCTGACGGTCGGCGTTCACATCGACGACCGGCGGGGTTCGTCCGGCCGCAGGATTGGGGCGGCCCGGGAGTGCGCGGGGGTGCCACCATCGATTCGTGAATGGATGGTGGTACGCCGCTGCTGTCATGTTCGCCCTCTGTACGGTCTTCCTGCGGCTCATGAGCTCCAGGCTCGCCGCCGCCAACCCGGGTGTGCGGCTGCCCTGGTTCGGGTCGCCGCCGCGTCGGCCCGGTGGGAGCCGGTGGCTGCAGTTCTTCGCGATCGGGTTTCTGGCCGCCGGGGTGCAGTTCGTGGCCGTGGCGTTCAGGTCGGCCGGCTACGTGAACGCCTACGACGTGTTCTGGGCGCTGCCGATCGCGGCCGTGGTGTCCTGGGTCGGCTTCGCGCCGTACGCACGGCACAATCGACAGGTCCGGGAGTCACACGCCGGTCGATGAGCGCGCTGGGTCAGCGCCGCCGGACGTCGTTCAGCCGGCCCATTGGCCGGAGATGTAGAGCATGATGAGGCCCGTTTGCAGGGGCAGCGCGGCGAACAGGATGAGCTTCTCGACGAATCTGTTGTTCGCCATCTTGGCCATGACGAAGAACATCGGGAAGAGTCCCAGGACGTAGCGGTTCAGCGACTGCATCGGCGTGCCGCTGTTGATGTTCACCGGCTGCAGGATGGCGACCAGGAACGGCAGGGCGCCCGCGAGCACGAGGTAGAACTGGTCGCGGCGCAAGCGCCAGGGGCCTACGAAGCACAGCACCAGGAATGTCAGACCCATGATGCAGGCGGCCAGGTCGAGCAGGTTCAGTACCGCACCGTTGGGGTTCTGGGAAAGGCTTATGCCCCGCAGCGAATGGGAGATCGTGGTCCATGGCGCGTGCATGCCGCCGCGGCCCCAGAAGGACTGGGCGTCGCGGAACTGCATGGGGTTGCCGAAGCGCTGCCAGAGGTAGGCCATGTACAGCACGAGCCCGAGCGGGGCCAGCGCCACGCCCAGCACGTCGATGCGGATTCGGCGCCAGGAGAAGTCGCGCTGGCGCAGGTACTCATAGGCGAATGCGAATACGATCAGGACGCCCAGGACCCGGGTCGCGCTTGCCGCTCCGGCCAGCAGGCCGGCGGCCCACCAATGGTTTCGGCGGGCGCAGTAGAGGGCGGCGAAGGTCAGGAACAGGAACAGGGACTCCGTGTACGCGGTGGCGAGGAAGAACGCGGTCGGGAAGGCGATGAGCATCAGCAGGGTGCGCTCGGAAAGCCTTGGGCCCAGTTCGTGCTCCGCCAGCCGGTACAGCACCACGAGCATTCCCAGCGCCGCCAGGTTGCTGACCACGAGGGCGGCGAAGGACATGTCGCTGGGCAGGACGTACGAGGCCAGCCGGACCAGCGCGGGGTACAACGGCGGCCAGACCGGATAGCTCGAGTCCACCGTCTTGAAGCCGGGGTCGTCGACCACCGGGTAGCCGAAGTTCGCGATGTGGACGTAGTTGCGGCCGTCCCACTGCACCCAGTTGTTGATGACCTGGGAGAGCCACCCGCGGCCGCCGCCGGGGGTGACCGGGACGAAGCGCAGGGCGATGAACTGGACCGCGAGGTAGCCCACGTGGCAGATCAGCCAGTAGAGCGCGCCGATTCGCCAGGCGCGGGACCAGCGGCCGCGCTCCTGCGGGGCCTCGGGCTCGGGCGTGGCCGGGGACGGCTCGCCGCCGTCCGCGGACGGGGATCCGCCGACTTCCTGTGACAGCACCATTGACGACGTACCGATCGTTTCGAACGACAATCCGGACCCGGGACCCTGTCAGCCGACCAGCGTCTCGACCTGCTTGTCGTGGTCCGGCTGGACCCGCTGGGCCGGAACGGCGGGCTCCGCCGCCGGCTGGGCGTCCGAATCGTACGCGATCCGGAACGAGGGCCGGTTCAACAGATGGGCGTAGATGCGCGCGATGTACTCGCCGAGGAGCCCGATGCACACCAGCTGGATCGCACCGATGAGCAGCACGGCCAGGAACATCGAGGTCCAGCCGGGGACGGTGACGCCGCGGGCGAAGCCGACGATGCAGTACACGACAAGGGCCAGGCAGGCCACGAACCCGAAGGCGCCGAGCCAGGTCGCGATGCGCAGCGGCATGGCGGAGAAGCGGGTGAGGCTGTCGACGGCCAGCGCGACCATCTTGCTCAATGGATATTTGGTACTGCCGGCAGCGCGCTCGGCCCGCACGTACGGCACCTCGCCGCTGCTGAAGCCGAGCGCGGGGACGACCAGGCGGTACACCGGCTTCTGCTCGGGCAGTTCGTTCAGGGCGTCGACGACGTCGCGGCTCATCAGGCGGAAGTCGCCGGCCTGCGCGGGGACCCAGCTGCCGACGTAGCGGCGCATCATCCGGTAGTAGAGGCCGGCGGTGGTCTTCTTGAAGAAGGCGTCGGTCGTGCGGTCGGAGCGGACGCCGTAGACGACGTGCACGTCCTTGGTGCGGGCCATCGCCAGCATCTCGGGGATCGTCTCGGGCGGGTCCTGCAGGTCGGCGTCGATGCTGACGACGTACTGCCCGATCGCCCGCTGCAGGCCGGCCGCGAGCGCCGCCTGGTGGCCCGAGTTGCGCTGCAGCTGGATGAGGCGCAGCTGCGGCCAGCTCGTCTGCAGCACGCGGATGATCTCGTTGGAGTGGTCCTGGCTGCCGTCGTCGACGAGGATGACCTCGTACGGCTCGCCCAGGCCGTCCATGACGCGCCGTAGCCGGTCGGCGGTCAGGAAGAGGACCGCTTCCTCGTTGTAGACGGGCATGACTACGGACAAAACGGGTGCTGGTACCACTGCCCGCACTCCCCCCACCCAGGCCGAACGCCGTTGCAATGCGTCACCGGCGCCCGGTCACTATACACACGGACGGGGTCGGCCCGGACCCTCCGAATATCCGTGCATCCGCGGACAAATGCCGACATGGCATCGACCGTCTGTGCAGCCAAACCCGCGATCGAACAAGCCAATGCAACTATCAAACAACATATCGACAACAATTGACTCACGGTCGTGTCAACTGTAAACAAAGCTGACAGTACGAGAAAGGTCAGCCGATGCGCAGAAGACTGCAAATCGCTCTCGCGGTCGTCGCCGTGGCCGTGCCGATCGTGGCCGCCGCGATCACCGCGCCCGCGGGTGCCGCCATCAACCCACCGCCGTCCGGTTTCACGCTCACCTGGAGCGACGACTTCAACGGCGCCAACGGTACGGGCGTCGATCAGGGCATCTGGAAGTACGACACCGGGCCCGGCTCGAACTTCGGCACCGGCGAGATCGAGACCATGACCAGCAGTACCGCCAACGTGCACTATGACGGCGCCGGGCATCTGCTGCTCACCGCCCTGCACAGCGGCTCCGACCCGCGCGGCGGGTGGACCTCGGGGCGGATCGAGACGCAGGCGGCCACGTTCGGCGCGGCGCCGGGCGGCGTCATGCGCGTCGAGTCGCGGCTGCAGCAGCCGAACGTCAACACCGCGAACGGCGCGGGGTACTGGCCCGCGTTCTGGATGCTCGGCGCCCCGCTGCGGGCCGGCGTGCCGTGGCCGGGCTCCGGCGAGATCGACATCATGGAGGACATCAACGGGCGTAGCTCGCTGTTCAGCACGCTGCACTGCGGCGTGAACCCGGGCGGGCCCTGCAACGAGAGCACCGGCCTGGGCAGCGGCGAGCGCGCGTGCCCCGGCTGCCAGACCGGGTTCCACGACTACGCGGTCGAGGTGGACCGCTCGGTCGCGCCCGAGCAGATCCGCTTCTACTTCGACGGCGGCAACTTCTTCACCCTCAACGCCAACCAGGTGGACGCCACGACCTGGTCGAACGCCGTCGACCACCCGTTCTTCATCATCTACGACCTGGCCATCGGCGGCGGCTTCCCCGACGCGTTCGGCGGCGGCCCCTACGCCTCGACCGTGTCCGGCGCCTCGATGGTCATCGACTCCGTCGCGGTGTACAACAAGGGCCCGGGCGGCGGCGGTGGCGGCGGGAGCGGCGCGGGGTACAACGTGCTCGGTCCCGGCGGCAAGTGCATGGACGTCTCCGGTGACGACATCGGCGGCAACGGCGCGGCGGTCCAGCTCTGGGACTGCCAGTCCGGCGCCAAGGACCAGCACTGGCTGCTCAAGAACAACGGCTCGGTGCAGACGCTCGGCCGCTGCCTGGACGTCACGGGCGGCAGCACCGCCGGAGGCGCGAAGCTCCAGCTCTGGGACTGCAACGGCAGCGGCGCGCAGCAGTGGCGCACGACGGCCGGCGGCACGCTCGTGAACGTGGGCTCCGGCAAGTGCCTCGACTCGCCCTCGGGCGCGACGGGCAACGGGACCCGCCTGCAGATCTGGGACTGCAACGGCAGCGGCGCGCAGGCGTTCCCGTACAACTCGGGCGCTTCGATCGTCGTCGGCCCGGGCGGCAAGTGCGTCGATGTGGCCGGCGACGACTCCGGCGGCGATGGCGCGGCCGTGCAGCTGTGGGACTGCCAGGACCAGTCGCGTGACCAGAACTGGAAGTGGAACGGGTCGTCGCTCTCGTCGCTCGGCCGGTGCTTGGACATCGCGGGTGGAGGAACCGGCAACGGTACCGTCCTGCAGCTGCACGATTGCACCGGTAACGCCGCTCAGGTGTGGGTCGACGGCGGCAACGGCACGCTGCGCAACCCGCAGTCCGGGCGGTGCCTGGACTCCCCGAACGGCAGCACGGGCAACGGCACGCGGCTGCAGATCTGGGACTGCAACGGCAGCGGCGCGCAGTCCTTCCGCAAGGCCTGATCGGTTCGGACGCGCTCGCCGGGGTGCAGTTCACGGGCCCCGGCGGGTCCGCCGGCTCAGGCGGACAGCCAGGGTGTGATCACCGGCGGCGCGCCGTCCTGCTCGCAGCGGAGCCGGAACGGGCCCGCCGACGGGATCGTGAGGGCGAAGCGGCCCAGCGCGTCCGAGCGGCCGGAGCGGCGGGTTTCGCCCGACCACAGCTCGTACGACGTGGGCTTCTGCGGTTCCAACCGCACCACCAGGCGGCGCTCCGGGGAGAGTTCGGCCTCGATGGTCAGGCCGGTGCCCTCGAACGTCAGCGCGCGGGGGCCGCCGGCGCCGCGCGTCGTCGTGGTGGTCAGCGAGTCGAACACCAGCGCCGCGAGCTGCGCGTCCACGCGCGCGTCGAACGCGGCGAGCAGCGAGACGTCCAGGTGGGACGGCACCGGGTCGTAGGCGTCCAGCGCCTGCGCGAGGTCGCGTTCGAGGTCGTCGTCGTCCATCACGCGGCCACCTGCGCGCGGAGGCGGTCGAGGCAGCGTGCGCGATTCGGGCCGATGCTGCCGACCGGAATGCCCAGCAGCGCGCCGATCTCCGCGTAGCTCGGCCGCGGCGCCGTCACGAGCAGGCGCAGGAGCTGCTGGCAGCGGTCCGGCAGCCGCTCGAACGCCGCCCAGACGCGCCGGATGCGCCGCGCGTCGTCCGCGGCGTCCTCGGCGTCGAGGAGTGCCCGTTCCGGTGACGATTCCTCGGTACCGCGATCGAGCAGCCACGGATCGCTCGTGACCGTCAGCCGTCCGCCCGCGCGAATGACCATGAGCGACTCGTTGCGCGCAGTGGTCGCGAGCCACGCGGCGACGCGCTCGGGCTGCTTCAGGCGATCGATGTGCTCGGTGAGGCGCAGCCAGGTCATCTGGTACACCTCCTCGGCATCGGCCCGCTCCAACTGGTGCGCGCGGGCGACCGCCCACACCAGCCGGCCGAAGCGGTCCACGAGCGCCGTCCAGGCCGCGCGGTCGCCGTGCGCGGCCGCGGTCACGAGCGCGCCGGTGTCGTCAGGCTCCATCGCCGTCCTCGTCGAGAAGCACGGGCAGCGGGCGTCCGTCCGCGGCGTCGGTGATCGTGTGGATCCGCCGGCTGAGCAGATACCGCGCCGCATCGCGCGACGTCCATTTGGGATTGAGGCCCATGCAGCGCGCGATCCGTCCCGCGACGATCGGGGTGGCGAACGAGGTGCCGCTCCACACGCCGTACCCGTGGAAGGTCACCTCCTCGCCCTGCCCGCCCGCGGTCACGCACGTGCAGCCGTGATAGAGCGGGTCGTAGCCCGGGTAGTAGCGGCAGTCGCGCGTGCCGCCGTGCACGTTCTTGTACGTGCCGTAGGCGAACGTGTTCGTCAGCCGCTCGCCGGGTGCGTACACGCTCACCCATTCGCCGCAGTTGGAGAAGCACGCACGTCCGGCCAGGTCCTCGCGCAGCGCGCCGACCGCCACGATCGCGCGCGAATCGGCGTACTCGTGCGCGAGCGCGGCCGGCCAGAACGGCTGCTCGGACTCGCCGTCGTTGCCGGCGGCGGCCACCAGTACCGTCTCCTCGTGGTCGTGCACGAGCGTGCGCACGAACTCCTCCAGCCCGAGCAGCGGCGCGTCGTCCATGCTGGGCGCGCCGGCGGACAGGCTGATGATCGCCGGCCACGGCGTGCCGTCCGAGGGCAGCGCGTCGAGCAGGATCCGCCCCAGATCGAACTCGCAGATCGTGCCCGCGTGCTGCAGGTTGTTCCACACCGTCAGGTCGACGCCGGGCGCCGTGTTCTTGAGGACGCCGGCGATGAACGTGCCGTGCCCGTAGTACTGCGTGATGACGCCCGGCGACGGCGTCTGCCGCAGCGAGCCGGTCGTCCCGCGCAGGGTGTCGAACTCCTGATACTGCGGCACCAGCCCGGTGTCGACGACCAGCACCTCGACACCCTGCCCGGCCGACTCGTCCGGATGCCGCTCCGGCGTCAACGTGAGCGGTCTGTTCCTGTTGTACGGCGGAAGCGTCGGCTCATCCGCCGGGCAACTGTTCACCGGCGTGATCGTGACGAGGTGATTCGGCCGCGTCTCGCTGTTCGAACGCGCAAATGCCGACACGTCCCCCGGCACCGGAAACCGCACGACGCCGTGCGCCTCGCGCACCTCCTGATCGTCGCGAACGTTCAGTCGTGCGCGAACGGCCACCGCGTCCGCCCCTTTGCGCACGAGCACGTGCCCGGGCTCCATGAGGTACCGCGGCGTCGCCCCGGCCTCGGGCGGCCCGATGGCGGCGTCGCCGTACTGCTCGCGGATCCCGTCGACCTGTTCCCAGAACCTCTGCTGCGGATCGTGCAAGGGACGCGCCATGGTGGGCCCTTCCTCGAGAGCAAACGCTGTTCCACCGAGGTGATGGTTCGGATGTCCGCCTGATACAAGCCCCGCGCCCCTAGCAATAGCATCGGCGAATGCCGGATCGCATCAGACGCGCGTCCGATCTCGGCGGCGGTCCGGCCCACTTACTGCCGCTGGTCTTCGCGCGCCCGCGCGAGGCCCTGTCCGGCGCCCGCCGCATCCTGGCTGCTCACCCCGCGCCGCACGACGCCTCGATCGCCCACCAGGTCATCGGCCTGGTCGAACGCGACTTCGGCGACGCGGCGGCCGCGGTCGTCGAGCTGCGCCTGGCGGTGCGCCTGGCCCGCCGGGCCGCCTCCGCGCCCCGCGAGGCCGACGCGCTGGCCGCCTTGGGCGTGGCGTTGATCCACTCTGGACGCACACGAGCGGGCCTGTCGCGCCTGGACGCCGCGGTCCGCCTGGCCACGGGCGCGGACGCGGCCCGGGTGCGGTTCCGCCGCGCCCGCGCGCTGTGGGTCCTCGGCCGGCACGACGCCGCCCTGGCCGACCTGCGCCGAGCCCTGCCGGTCCTGCGCCGGGCGGACGACCCGATCTGGACGGCGCGCGCCCTGACGTTGCGCGCCTTGATCCGCCTGTCCCAGGGCGCGGCCGCGGCGGCAGAGGACGACCTGGGTTTGGCCGAGCGCTTGTTCGCCACCACGGACCAGGCCCACGACGTCGCCGTGGCCGTGCACAACCGAGGCCTGGTCGCCTTCCGCGCGGGCGACCTGCCGGCGGCGCTGGCCCACTTGGACGACGCCGCGGCACGGTACCGCAGGCTGGGCACTCCGGCCCCGGACCTGACGGCCGACCGCTGCGCCGTGCTGCTGACCGCAGGCTTGGCGCGGGAGGCGTTGGAGGTCGCGGACGCGGGGGTGCGGGAGCTGGACTCCCTCCGCGGGCAGGCCACCCGGAAGGCCGAGCTGCTGCTGATGGCGGGCCGGGCGGCGCTGGCCGCGTCCGAGCCTGAGACCGCGCGCACCCGAGCCTCGGCGGCGGGCCGCTTGTTCGCCGCCCAGGGCCGCGCCTGGTGGGCGGTGCATTCGCGGCTGGTGCTGCTGCAGAGCCGCCTCGCCGAGCATCGCGACACGGATCTCGACGCGCCCGTCGCGCCCGCGCCCGTCGCACCCGCGCCCGTCGCACCCACGCCCGTCGCACCCACGCCCGTCGCACCCGCGCTGTCTCGGCTTGTCGCCGAGGCCGCGCGGACTGCCCGGCAGCTGGAGGAACTGGGCTCGCCGGAATCGGGCCAGGCCCACCTGCTGGCCGGCCGCGCCGCCCTGGCACTCGGCAGCCCCGCGATCGCCACCCGCGACCGCACGGGGGACGACGCGCGAATGTCCAAACACCCGCGGGCGCGGGGTGGTGGGTGGCTTGAGCGGGCCGATGCGCACCTCGCGGTGGCGGCGCGGGATCGGGGGCGGGGTTCGGCGTTGGTGCGGGCGACCGGCTGGCTGGCCGAGGCCCTGCGCGCGGAAGCGGCCGACGATCCGCAGCGCACCCTCGAAGCCTGCCGGCGTGGCCTTGACGTGCTGGCCAGGCATCAGCTCAGCCTCGGCGGTTCGGAGCTGCGCGCGCAGTCCACCGCGCGCGGGAGCGAGCTTGCCGCGGTCGCGCTCCGGACGAGTCTGCGCGGGGGTGGGGCTCGGCGGCTGCTCGAGTGGTGTGAGCGGTGGCGGGCCATCGCGCTCGCGGTGCCGGCGGCGCGGGGTGGGCCGGATGCGGGGTTGCAGGCGGAGCTCGTGCGGTACCGCGGCGTGACGAGTCGCGTTGCCGAGGCCGAGGCCGCCGGGCAGGCCGCGCCGCATCTGCGCCGGGCTCAGGCCGGCCTCGAGCGTCGCATCCGCGCGCGGGCGATGCGGCAGCCCGGGAACGGTGGCGCGCCCGAGCGGCTCCTCGTGCCCCGGTTGCTCGACGCGCTGGGTGACACGCGGATGGCTGAGTTGGTCGACGTCGACGGCCGCCTGTACGTCCTGCTCTGCCACCGCGGCCGCATCCGTCGATTTGCCGCCGGGCGGACCGCCGAGGTCGCCGCCGAGCTGGAGTTTGCCCAGGCCGGGCTGCGCAGGATGGCGCTCGGGGGCCGCGCCGTCAGTGGTCAGCGGCTCCAGGAGCTGCTGCTCGGGCCCGCCGCAAGCCAGCTCGGCGACGGGCCTGCGGTGATCGTGCCGCCCGCCTGGATGCACGCGATGCCGTGGGCCCTGCTGCCGGCGCTGCGGCCGATCCCGGTGAGCGTCGCACCCTCGGCCCGGTCGTGGCTGCGCGCCCGCGCGGTGCCCGAGCCGGTTCGCCCAGGTCAGCGCAACGCCGCGCAACAGCCAGAAGCCGGCAACGCAACGGCAGGCCCAGGCCAGCACAACGCCACGCAGCAACCCGAAGCCGGCAACGCAGCGGCAAGCCCAGGCCGGCGCGACGCCGCGCGGCAACCAGAAGCCGGCAACGTAGCGGCAAGGCCAGATCGGCGCGACGCCGCGCAGCGACCGGGAGTTGACGTCGCGCCGCTGTACCCAGGCGATGTGGTGCTCGTGGCCGGGCCCAACCTGGCCGCCGGGCCGCAGGAGGTGGCGGCGATCGCCAAGCTGTACGAGCAGCCGACGGTCCTCGACGGCGAGCGCGCCACGGCCGCGCGGGTGCTCGAGGCGCTCGGGGGCAGCCGCCTCGCGCACATCGCCGCGCACGGGACCTTCCGCGCGGACAGTCCGCTGTTCTCGGCGCTGCACCTGCACGACGGGCCGCTGACCGTGCACGACTTCGAGCGGATGCCCGCCGCGCCGTACCGGCTGGTGTTGTCCGCCTGTGACTCGGCCCGGCTGGCCCCGTCCGGCGCCGATGAGCTGCTCGGGCTGGCCGCGGCGCTCCTGCCGCTCGGTACCGCCGCCATTGTCGCCAGCGTCGTGCCCGTCGATGACGAGGCCACCTCGGGGCTCATGCAGACGCTCCATCGCGGCCTTCGCGCGGGGCTGGGGCCGGCCGAGGCCCTGTGCGCGATGCGCGCGGACGCGGCCGGAGATCCGCTCGCCGTGGCCACGGCCTGCGCGTTCATGGCCATCGGAGCGGCCTGAGCAAGCTGCCAAAGAAAAGAGGAGCTCAGACCTGTTCGCGTGGGCAGAACCACGTCGTGCGGCCGCCCACCGTGGCGCGGCGCATCTCGGTGTGGCAGCGGGGGCACGCGCCGCCCTCGTGGCGGTACGGGATGACCGACAGCGTGTGCACGCCGCCCTCCGCGATCGCCGCGTCCACCGCCTTCCGCGTCGCGCGCTGCAGGCGATCGAGATCCGGCCGGCTCAGCGTCGACACCGGGCGCGAGGGGTTGACCTTGGCGAGCCACAGGATCTGGTCGGCCAGCAGGTTGCCCACCCCGGACAGCGCCTCCTGGTCGAGCAGGCGCGCCTTCACCGGCGCCGTCCCGCGGGACAGGGCCGCGCGGAACTGGGCCGGGGTGATGTCGCGCGCGTCCGGGCCCAGGTGCTCCACCGGCGGGTCGAGGCGGACGCGGCCGAGGCGGCGCGGGTCGACCAGCATCAGGGACGTACCGTCGCGGAAGGAGAGCTCGAAGCGGGTGAAGCGGTGGTCGCCCGGCGCGCGGCCGCGCTGCCAGTAGTCGCCGCCGTCGTGTTCCTCGCCGGACTCGTCGACGAAGACCATTTTGCCGGACATGCCCAGGTGGATGCCGAGGACCGGGCCCGTGGTGTCGAGCCACATGCTCTTGCCGCGGCGGTTGGCGGCGGTCAGCTTCCGGCCCAGCAACGCCGCGCGGATCGCGCCGGGGGCGTGCGGGCGGCAGACCCACGTGTCGGTGTCGTCGACGTCGACGATCTCGCGGTCCAGGGCGTAGCGCTCCAGGACCGTGCGGGCCGACTCGACCTCTGGCAGTTCGGGCATCCAGGCGACGGTACAAGATGGTCTTCGTGGAATCGCTGCCGGTCACCCGCGTGCTGGACGAAGTCGTCGCGTCGGTCCGCCGCACGCCGACCGTCCTCGTGGCGCCGCCCGGGACCGGCAAGACGACGCTCGTTCCTCTGCATTTCGAACATGAAACGGTGATCGTGGCCGAGCCGCGGCGCATCGCGGCGCGCGCGGCCGCGCAGCGGATGGCCGAGCTGCGCGGGGAGCGGGTCGGGCAGAGCGTCGGGTACTCCGTCCGCGGCGATCGCAAGGTCGGCCGCGCGACCCGGATCGAGGTGGTGACGACCGGGCTGCTCGTGCAGCGCCTGCTCGCCGATCCGGAGCTGCCGGGCGTCGACGTCGTGATGCTCGACGAGTGCCACGAGCGCCACCTCGACACCGACCTGGCCACCGCGTTCCTGCTCGAGACGCGCGACGCCATCCGGCCCGACCTCGGCCTGCTCGCGGCCACCGCGACGCCCGGCAAGACGCTGCCCGGGGCGGCGCTGATCGAGGTCGAGAGTCCCCTGTTCCCGATCGAGATCCGGTGGATACCGCCCAAGCGTCCTCCCCTCACCATGGAGCACGTCGCGCAGGTCGTGCGGCAGGCCTGGGCCGAGACCGAGCACGACATCCTCGTCTTCGTGCCGGGCGTCGCCGAGATCGAACGGGTGCGCCGCAACCTGCCCGGCATCCCGACCCTGCCGCTGCACGGGCGCCTGCCCGCCGAGGACCAGGACCGCGCGCTGCACCGCACGGCGCGCCGGGTGATCGTGGCGACCGCGGTGGCCGAGAGCAGCCTCACGGTGCCCGGGGTGCGCGTCGTGGTCGACTCCGGGCTGGCCCGCGTGCCGCGCATCGACCTCGCGCGCGGGCTCGGCTCGCTGCAGACCGTCCGCGCGGCGAAGGCCAGCACGGTGCAGCGGGCCGGGCGAGCCGCGCGGGAGGGGGCCGGCGTGGTGTACAAGTGCTGGAGCCCGGCCGACGACGAGCGGCTGCCGGCCCAGCCCGAGCCCGAGGTCCGCACGGCCGAGCTGACCGGCTTCGCGCTCGCGCTCGCCTGCTGGGGCAGCCCGGGCGGGCGGGGGCTGGCGCTGCCCGACGAGCCGCCGGCGGCCGCGATGAGCGTCGCGGAGCAGACCCTGACCGCGCTCGGGGCGATCGACGCCGACGGGCGGGCGACCGCGCGGGGCCGGCGGATCGCGCGCGTGGGTGCGCACCCGCGGCTGGCCCGGGCGCTGCTGGACGGGGCGCCGATCGTGGGCGCCCGGAATGCGGCCGAGGTGGTGGCCGTGCTCGCCGAGGACTCCTTCTCCTCGGATGACGTCGCGGCGGTACGGCGCACGACCGACCGCTGGCGCCGCGAGGCCTCGCTGCTGTACCGAATGATCGAAAACCCGATCGAGCGCACCACGAACGCCGACCGCGCCGCGGGGGTCATCGCCGGCCTCGCGTACCCGGAGCGCATCGCCCGGCGCCGGCGCGACGCCTACCTGATGGCGAGCGGCACCGAGGCCGAGCTCGCGCCCGGGTCGCCGCTGCAGGGCCACCCGTGGCTCGCCATCGCCGCCGCCGACCGCCCGTCCGGACGCGTCAACGCGCGCATCCGCCTGGCCGCCGCGATCGACGAGGACATCGCCCGCGAGGTCGCGTCGGCCCTGTTGTCCACAGTGGACGAGGCAAGCACGGCCGGCATCGAGAGAATCGAGCGCCTGGGCGCGATCGTGCTGTCCCGGAAAAAGATCGGCCCGCCCCCGGCCGAGGTGCTGGCGGCCGCGCGGCGCGCAAACCTAACAATCCAGTGGACGCCGCTGCGCCACCGGCTCGCGTTCCTGCACAACACCATCGGCGCGCCGTGGCCCGACGTCAGCGACGCGGCGCTGATCGAGTCCATGATGGACGGTACCGACGTGCACACCGCCCTTCAGGCCATCCTCCCGTGGCCCGCCGCGAAGGATCTCGACAAGCTCGCGCCCGAGCGGCTGCCGGTCCCCAGCGGCTCGACGATCAAGCTCGACTATGCCGACCCCGAGGGTCCGGTGCTCGCGGTCAAGGTCCAGGAGATGTTCGGCCGGCCCACTACGCCTGTAGTCGGCGGCCGGCCGGTGCTACTACATCTGTTGTCGCCGGCCGGGCGCCCGGTCGCGGTGACGCGTGACCTGGCCTCCTTCTGGCGCACCGGGTACCCGCAGGTGCGCGCCGAGCTCCGCGGCCGCTACCCGCGCCATCCGTGGCCCGAGGACCCCACGACGGCGCCCGCGACCAAGCGGGCCAACCCTCGGCGCTGAGCTCACCCCGCGCCTCACCCGGCGTCGCTCCAACCGCCACGGACGCTTGGAGCAGGACGAGGGAGGCTGCGTATGAGAGACGACCTGCCCGCGCTGGCCGCCGAGGCGTACGGCTACGGCTACCCCCTGCTCCAGGACCTGCACGCCGTCGGTACCGCATCCGTCTTCAACGCATGGACGCACCAGCGCGCCGTGCCCGCCACCGCTCACGCCAATCCCGATCTGCTCTACTCGACCGCCCAGCTCGACCTGTCCGGCGGCCCGATCTGGCTGCGCGTGCCGGCCACCGGCGGCCGGTACCACGTCGTGCAGTTCGTCGACGCGTGGACGGACAACTTCGCGTACGTCGGCAGCCGCACCACCCCCGACGAGCCGCGCGAGTACCTGCTCGTGCCGCCCGGCTGGGCGGGCCGGGAGGCGCCCGCGGCCGAGGTGATCCGGGTGCCCACGATGATCGCGACGCTCATCGCGCGGTTCGCCGCGGGGCCGGGCGTGCACGAACTGCAGGACGGGTTGCAGCTGCAGCGGATGTACCCGCAGGTGCCCCTCGACGGCCTGCCCGCGCCGCAGCCCGGGGTGCCCGACGACCTGGTCTTCCTCGAGGCGCTGCGCCGGGGCCTGGCCGCGTTCCCGCCCTCCCCGGCCGAGCGGCGCTACCAGCGGCGGTTCGCCCCGCTGGGGCTGTTCGAGGGCGGGAACTCGCCGTACCCGACGATCCCCCGCGATCTCCGCCTGGCGCTGCGCGAGGGTCTGGACCGCGGCCGCGAGGCGCTGGAGGAGGCGGCCACGACCGCGCACGCCGCGCCGGTCAACGGCTGGACGAACGACGCGCACGCGTTCGACTACAACCTGGACTACTTCGAGCTCGGCACGGTCGACGCTCCGCAGTGGACGCTGCCCGACCGCGACTCGGCCCACCTGGCGCGCGCGGTCGCGGCCCGCACCCGGCTGTGGGGCAACCACGCGTACGAGGCGCTGTACCCGGCCGTGCACAAGGACGGCGCGGGCGAGCGGCTGGCGGGCGACCGCGCGTACGCCCTGCCGCTGTCCCCCGTGCCCGCCGCCGCGTGCACGCTGGCCACCTACGGCGCGGACGCGCACCTGGTCGACTCGATCCCGGTCGACGGCGACGGCCCGATCCACATCGGCGCCGACCGCCCGGACCGCGACGGCCCCTGGCTGCGGACCCCCGAGGGCGAGTTTCACCTGATCTTGCGCGTCTACGCGCCGGCCGAGGCGATACTCCGGCTGCCGCCGGTAGAGAAATTGGATCTGCCACGTCAATGAACAGCTGGCGTACAACGGATGCGCATTCTCGTCTGCGGCGGGCACCGTAACGCACCATGTGCGGCGTGAGAATCGCGCACTTCTGCGACAGCCATCCGGGGCGCTCCGACGGCGTCGCGACCTCGGTGGCCGCCACGGTGTCCCTCCTGCGTGCGGCGGGGCACGACGTCCAGGTGTACCAGCCCGCGCCGCTGCTGCGCGGGCGCGACGAGCCCTGCGGGGTCCGCTCGCTTCCGGTGCCGATGCGCAACATCCGGGTGGGCGTGCCGCACTTCTCCGGCATGCGCCCGGTGCCGCACATCGTGCACGTGCACACGCCGGGCCCGGTCGGCATCGGGGGGCTGCGCTACGCGCGGGCGCACGACCTGCCCGTGGTCATGACCTGGCACACGGACCTGCTCGCGTACTCCGCGCACTTCATGGAGATCCAGTTCGGGGCCGCGCACGCCGCGCAGCGCCTCGCGCTCGGCTGGACCGTGCGCGACTACCTGCGGCTGGCCCGCTCGGGCGCGGAACGTCGCGCGCAACTGCTGCGGCTCGGCCAGGAGTTCATGGACCGCACCTCGGTGGTGATCGCACCCTCCGCGAAGACCGCCGCCGGCCTGGCCGAGTTCGAGCGGCTCCCCCCGGTCTGGACGGTGCCGACCTCGATCCAGCTCGACGAGTGCCCGCTCGGGCGCGCGGAGTTGCGCCGATCGCTCCGCATTCCAGAAACCGCCCCGGTTGTACTGGCTGTGGGCCGCGCCACCAAGGAGAAGGACCCGGCCCTTCTGCTGGCCTCGTTCGCCCGCCTGTTGCGCCAGTTGCCCAACGCGCGGCTCGTCATGGTCGGGGTCAAGCAGAACCGCATCAACGTCCTGCGGGTCGCGCGCCAGATGGGCGTGGCGCACGCGTTACGCCTGGTCCGCCCGGTGCCGCACAACCGCATGGCCGCGTACTACCGGATGGCCGACGTCCTCGCCTTCGCCTCCACCACCGACACCCAGGGCCTGGTCATGATCGAGGCGGAGGCGGCCGGGCTGCCGGTCGTGCTGGCCGACGCCGCCCTCGCCGAACGCCCGGGCGGGGCCTCGGGCCGCCTCGCGACCGCGCCCGACGCCGACTCGTTCGGCGCCGGGCTGGGCCGCGTGCTCACCGACCCGGCCCTGCACCGCGAGGTGGCCGAGGCGGGCCGCGCGGCCGCGGACGCGTACTCCGCGGAGCACTACCTCGGCCACCTCATGGCGGCCTACCAGTTCGCCGAGCGAGCTCACGGCGCGGCCAGGGCCTCCGTCGGGGCCGCCCGGGCGGCGCGCACCGCCGGGTAACGGCCGCTGGAGCGCGGCCGGCTCACGGCGCGGCCAGGGCCTCCGTCGGAGCCGGCCGGGCGGCACGCACCGCCGGGTAACGGCCGCCGGAGCGCGGCGGGCTCACGGCGCCGCCAAAGCCTCCGTCGGGGCCAACCGGGCGGCACGGACCGCCGGGTAGAGGCCCGCGATCGCGCCGATGACGAGCGTGGCGGCGACCCCACCGGCCGTCGCCCACGCCGGGACGACGGTCGGCCAGTCGCGGGTGCCGGAGTACAGGGCGGTGACCGCGATGCCGGTCGTCACCCCGCCGAGCCCGCCCAGCGCCGAGAGCAGCAGCGACTCGGCCAGGAACTGCACGAGGACCTGCCCCCGGGTGGCGCCCAGCGCGCGGCGCAGCCCGATCTCCGAGCGCCGCTCCAGCACCGAGATGACCATGGTGTTGGCCACCCCGACGCCGCCGACGAGCAGCGCGACCGCGCCCAGGCCGAGCAGCAGGCCGGTGAAGGTCTTGTCGGTGGCCTGCCGCGCGGCGAGCGCGTCGGAGGGCCGGGACACCTTCACCTGACTGGGCGCGGCCGGGTTCGCGGTGCGCGCCAGCACGGCCTGCACCGCCTCCACCTGATCGTCCCGCGAGCGGGTGTACACCGTGGTCGGGTGCCCGTCGAACCCCGCGTACGCCGCGGCCGCGTCCCAGCCGATCAGGGCGGAGGCGTCGAGTTCGGGAGCGAGCGGTACCGGAGCGAGCATCCCGATGACCGTGAACCACCGCGCGTGGATGTAGACCTGCACGCCGTCGCCGACCGCGGTGATCCCCAGTCGCCGGGCCGCCGCGGCGCCCAGCACGACCGCCGGATAGCGCGCGGTCGCGGCGTTGAGCCACACGCCCGACGCCATCGAGCCGCCGACCGTGCGCAGCATCTCCAGCTGGGCCGCCCGCAGCGTGATCGCGTTGGTCTGCGCGACGGGGATCTGGTCGGAGCGGTACACGCGCACGTCCGCGATCTTGCCCACCGCGGACACCTCGGTGACCGGCCCGATCCGCCGGATCATCTCGACCGACTCGTCGGGCAGCGTCGCGTTGTCCCCGAAGATGTCGTTCCCGGGCGCGACCGTGAGCAGGTTCGTCCCGAGCGCGGCGAGCTGCCGGTCGAGCTCGGCCCGGCTGGACGAGGAGATCCCGACCACCGCCACCATCGCGGCGATGCCGATCGCGATGCCCAGCGCCGACAGGAACGCCCGCATCGGCCGCGTCCGCAGCCCGGCCCCGCCGACCCGCACCACATCAGCGGGGGCCAGCCGCGCCGGCGCCAACGACGTCGTCATCCGCGACCACCTCCCGCGCCCGCACGCCCACACGACGCGCTCGCACGCCCGCACGAAGCGTCCACGCGCCCGCACGAAGCGCCCGCACGCCCGCACGAAGCGTCCACGCGCCCGCACGAAGCGCCCGCACGCCCGCACGAAGCGTCCACGCGCCCGCACGACGCGCCCGCACGCCCGCACGAAGCGTCCACGCGCCCGCACGACGCGTCCACGCGCCCGCACGACGCGACCGCGCGTGACACCTCAGCGCGCGGAGGCGCCAACGACGTCGTCATCCGTGACCACCTCCCCGTCGCGCATGCTCACCTGGCGCGGCAGGCTCGCCGCGATCTGCCGGTCGTGCGTGATCACCAGGATCGTCGTGCCCGCGTGGTGCAGCTCCGCGAGCAGTCGCATCACGCCCGCGCCCGCGGCCGAGTCGAGGTTGCCGGTCGGCTCGTCGGCGAGCAGGATGGCCGGCTCCCCCACCACCGCGCGGGCGATCGCGACGCGCTGCTTCTCGCCGCCCGACAGCTCGTGCGGCAGGTGGTCGAGGCGGTCGCCCAGCCCGACGCGCACCAGGGCGTCCTCGGCCCTCCGGCGCCGCTCGGCCCGCGACGGGCCGGCGTAGAGCAGGCCGTCCGCGACGTTGTCCAGCGCGGGCTGGCCCGGGGCCAGGTGGAACTGCTGGAACACGAAGCCGATGCGGCGCGCCCGCAGCGCGGACAGCCGGCGGTCCCGCAGCTGCGCGACCTCGTGGCCGTCGATGCGCACCGCGCCGGCGGTCGGGCGGTCGAGGGTACCGATGAGATGGAGCATGGTGCTCTTGCCCGAGCCCGACGGGCCGACGATGGCCACGAACTCGCCCGCGGCCACGGTGAGGCTGACGTCGCGGACCGCGACGACCCCGCCGGGGTACTCCTTCCACACGGACTCCAGCTGCACGACGGGCGCGGCCGCGGGCTCCGGGGTGAGATCGATGAAGGCCGTCATCCGGGCATCCCGACGACCGTGCCGGCCGCGATGCCGTCCCCGGCGACCTCGACCTTGCCCGCGGCGAACATCCCCAGCTTGACCGCGACGACGCGGGTGGTGCCGTTCTCCACCACCTGCACGCCGTAGCCGCCCTCGGCCAAGGCGAGCAGAGCCTGCACCGGTACCGCCAGCACGTTCTCCCGCCGGCCCGCCGTGAACGTCACCGTGACCGTCATCTGGTCGAGCCCGTCGAACGCCTTGGCGTCGTCGGGCGTGATGGTCAACCGGTACTTCGTCGCCGCCGGATCGTTGCCCTCCGCCGGCTTGATGACCGTCTGCACCGCCGCGATCTTCCCGGGCACGCTGCGGCCGTCGGGCAGCTTGGCCGCGACCGCGCTGCCGGACTTGGCCAGCCGCTGGTCGTCGGTGTCGAGATCGAGCGTCACCACCGGGGTCGTGCTCGTGTACGCCAGGATCGCGCCCCCGCTCGGATCGCCCGCCTCCGCCTTGTGCTCGTCGACGCGGACGGGCCCGGTCGCGTACACGATGCGCCCGGACTCCACCGTGCCCGTCCTGGTGAGCCCGAGGTCGCCCTGCCACTTGCGGACCGCGCTCGCCGTGGCCGACGAGTACTCGTCGTCGACCGTGAACCCGGTGTACCCGAGCGCGGCGAGGTTCTCCTCCAGCTGCTTGACGTCCGCGCCCTCGGCGCCGGCGGTCAGGGTGCGGTAGGAGGGCAGCACACCGTACAAGAGGATGATCGGCGTGTCGTCCGTCCGGTAGAGCGCCTGTCCACGTTGGACGGTCGTGCCCACCGCCGGCACCTCGGTCAGCGTGCCCGCGCCGCGGCCGGTGAGGGTGCGGCTGTCGCCGTGGCCCAGTTTGCCGTCGTGGTTCTCGGTGTCGACCAGCGTCTGCCGGGTGACCTGGGCCGTCTTGGCCGGCGCCGAGCCGCTCGAGGTGCCCGCGTCGCTCCCGCGCTCGGGCAGCCCCAGCCCGGCCGCCGCGGCCGCTCCGACCGCGGCGACCGCGGCCACCCCGAAGATCACCCGCCCCGTGCGCCCGCGCCGCCGGCGGTTGCTCATGCCCCGCCCCCGCTGTTGTCCTGCGTCGTCTTCTCGCCGGCCTCGCCGTCGCCGCCCTTGGGCCGCATGTCGTACTGCTCGCAGGCCTTCTCGGCGGCCTTCATCTGCTCGCCGCGGAGGTCGACGCCGAGCTTGTCGCCGTCGATCATGAAGCCGCCCTCCTCGGACGGGTCGGGGAAGTTGGTGATCCCCTGGTCCCGCATGCACTGCGCGTACTTGCGCATCTGTTCCTGCTGCTCCGGGCTGAGCTTGGGCGGCTCGCCGCCGTTGGGCATCAGGTCCTTGCACTCGGCCTGCGCCGCGTCGACCTTGCTCTTGTCGGTGCCCTCCGGGATCGTCAGCGAGACGCCGTTGCCCTCGAAGTTCGGATCGTCCATGGGTACGCCGTGATCGCGCATGCACTGCGCGAACTTGAGGAACGCCTCCTGGTCGGCCTGCGGATCGCGCCGCACGCCGCCGCCACCGGTCGCGGTGGCGGTCGCGGTGGGCGTGGCCTTGCCGTCGCCCGCGCTGGCCACGCCGTTGTCGCCGCCGCTGCCGCCTTTGCCGCAGCCGGCGGCGGTGAGCACGAGCAGCAGGCCGAGCGCGAGGCTGGTCCTGATGCGCATGATGACCTCCAAAGGTCGGATCGATGTCCTGCCGCGGCCCAGTCAAGGCGCGGGCGCGTCAACCGGCCGTAACCGCGGACGTTGACACCGGGTTGACACCGGCCCGGAGGACGATGGGGGCATGCGGATTCTGGTGGTCGAGGACGAGCGGCTCCTCGCCGAGACGGTCGCACAGGGCCTGCGGCGCGAGACCCACGCCGTCGACGTGGTCCACGACGGCGCGGCCGCCCTCGAGCGGCTCGACGTCAACGACTATGACGTCGTGGTGCTCGACCGCGACCTGCCGGTGCTGCACGGCGACGACGTCTGCCGCGAGCTGACGCGGCGCGAGTCGGCGGCCCGGGTGCTCATGCTGACCGCCGCCGCCGAGATCGACGACCGGGTCGCCGGGCTCGCCCTCGGCGCCGACGACTACCTGCCCAAGCCGTTCGCCTTCCGCGAGCTGGCCGCGCGCGTGGCGGCCCTCGGACGGCGGTCCCGCCCGGCCGCCCCGCCGGTGCTGGAGCGCGCCGGCATCCGCCTCGATCCGCACCGCCGCGAGGTGTACCGCGACGGCCGCTACGTCCCGCTCTCGCGCAAGGAGTTCGCCGTCCTGGCCGAGCTGCTGCGGGCCGCCGGCGCCGCGGTCTCGGCCGAGCAGCTGCTCGAGAAGGCCTGGGACGAGCACGCCGATCCGTTCACGCACACCGTGCGCATGACGATCCTCAAGCTGCGGCGGAAGCTGGGCGACCCCGCCGTGGTGCTGACCGAGCCGGGAGTGGGGTACCGCATCCCATGAGGAAGATGACCATCCGGACCCGCCTGACCCTCGTGGTCGGCGGCATGCTGCTGGCGGGCGGGCTGCTCCTGCTCGGCATCACCTACCTGCTGGTCTTCCAGCAGCTGGGCGACAAGCTCTTCATCTCCAGGACCATCGGCGACGGCTTCCCCCCGCCGGGCGCGGGCGTCGCCGGCGACGTGGCCACCCAGATCCGCGGCGAGTTCCGCTCCGACGCGAGCCTGGCCGTCCTCACCCAGGGCGCGATCGCCCTGGCCGTGGTCGTGGCGCTGGGCCTGGCGTTCAGCTGGCTCATCGCCGGCCGCCTGCTGCAGCCCCTGCACCGGGTCACCGAGACGGCCAGGCGCATCGCCGGCGCCCCCGACCGCGGGCTGCACGAGCGGATCGCGCTGCAGGGGCCGCACGACGAGGTGAAGGAGCTGGCCGACACCTTCGACCTGATGATCGCCCGGCTCGACAAGTCCTTCGACGTCCAGCGCCGCTTCATCGTCAACGCCTCGCACGAGCTGCGCACCCCGCTGACGCTCAACCGCACCCTGCTGGAGGTGTCGACGGAGCACCCGGACGCGGCGCCCGAGCTCCGCCAGCTGGGCCGCACCCTGCTCGCCGTCAACGACCGCCACGAGCGCCTGATCGACGGGCTGCTGCTGCTGGCCCGCTCGGAGCGCGCGGTCGGCGACCACTCCTATGTGGACCTGGCCGACGTCGTCACCCACGTGGCCGCCCAGCAACAGGACGCCGAGACCGTGAAACTGACGGCGGTGGCCGACGAGGCGCCGACGACGGGAAACGCGGTGCTGCTGGAGCGACTGGTGCACAACCTGGTGGAGAACGGGGTGCGGTACAACGTGCCGGCCGGCGGCTGGGTGCGGGTGGAGAGCGGCACGCGGCACGACGGGGTGTTCGTGACGGTCAGCAACACCGGGCCGGTTGTGCCGCGGTACGAGATTGCGAACCTGTTCGAGCCGTTCCGGCGGCTGGGGACGGAGCGGGCGGCCGGGCCCGGGGCCGGGCTGGGGCTGTCGATCGTGCGGGCAGTGGCCGCGGCGCACGGCGGGAAGGTGTTCGCCGATCCGCGGGACGGGGGCGGGCTGACCGTGACGGTGATCCTTCCCACCGCCGCCAGCAGCGAATATCCGACATGACGAATCGAGGTGATCGTGCACACTCGGGGGCATGTCCGCACCTCCTACTACCAACGAAGCACTCGTTCGCCTCCTCGACTCGGGGAAGCGGTACAAATATCTGTACTTCTGGGGCCACCGGCCCCGGCCCGACGGCACCCTGGGTGCCAGCTGCCTGAGCCAGTGGTGGCCGGCCCGCTTCGAGGTCGACGGTGTCGCATTTCCGTCGGCCGAGCACTACATGATGTGGAGCAAGGCCCGGCTGTTCGGCGACGACGACGCGGCGGCCCGCGTGCTGAGTTCGAACAGCCCGGCGCAGGCCAAGAACGTCGGCCGGACCGTCCGGGGCTACGACGAGGACACGTGGGCCCGCGAGCGGTTCGCGATCGTCGTCGCGGCCAGCCGGGCGAAGTTCGACTCGGCCGGCGACCTGCGCGGGTTCCTGCTGGGCACCGGCGACCGGGTGCTCGTCGAGGCCAGCCCGCTCGACCGCGTCTGGGGCATCGGCCTGGCCGCCGACGACGAGGCGGCCCAGAACCCGCGGCGCTGGCGGGGGCTGAACCTGCTCGGCTACGCCCTCATGCAGGCCCGCCACGAGCTGGGCGGCCGGGCGTGAGCGCGCGCGAGGAGGTACAGCCGCTGCCGGGCTGGCTCGCCTGGCCGATCCGGGTGCTGGCCGTCATCTTCGTGGTGCCGGTCAAGCTCGCCTGGGACGGCCTCGGCTGGGTGCTGGCGCAACTCTGGAAGTACGTCGGCGCCCCGCTCACCAAGTACGTCATCCAGCCGTTCCTCTACTACGTGATCTGGCTTCCCCTGCGCTGGATCACGCTGTACCTGCTGTGGATCCCGCTGCGCTGGATCACGGTCAACGTGCTGTGGACGCCGCTCGTCTGGTTCGTCAAGTACGTCCTGGCGCCGGTGGCCGAGGGCATCTGGTGGCTGCTCAGGGCCACCGCGCCCTTCTGGTACCTGCTCGGCCGCATCCTGCTGGAGGCGGCCAGGGCGGTCGGCTGGGCGATGACGCGGATCTACCGGTACGTCCTCACGCCCATCGGCAAGGCGATCGCCCTCGTCTGGCGGTGGGTCGTGGTGCCGATCGGGCTGGCGATCGCCTGGGCCTGGAACCACTCCGTGGTCCTGCTCTGGCGGTACCTGGTCGTCGTCCCGGTCAGGTTCGTCTGGCAGTACCTCGTCGTCCCGCCCGCGCGGTGGGTCAACGCGTGGATCCTCCGGCCCATCGCCGAGACCACCCGCCGCGTGCTGGCGGCCCTCGGCCTGAGGTAGGCCGAGGGCCGAAGCAACCGATCAGACAGAAGCCGGCGCCGGCGCGGCAGCGGGCGCCGGCTTCTCCACCTCCACGTGCGGCAGCAGGCGGTCCAGCCAGCGCGGCAGCCACCAGTTGGCCCGGCCCAGCAGCGCCATCGTCGCCGGCACCAGGACCAGCCGCACCAGCGTGGCGTCGATGAACACGGCCACCGCCATGCCCACCCCGATCATCTTGACCGTCACGTCGGGGTCGAGGGCGAAGCCGATGAAGACCGCGACCATGATGGCCGCCGCGCTGCTGATCACCCGGCCGGTCGCCGCCAGGCCGCGGATCACGCTGCCGCGGGCGTCGCCGGTGGCCAGCCAGTCCTCGCGGACCCGGCCGAGCAGGAAGACCTCGTAGTCCATCGACAGGCCGAAGAGCACCGTGAACAGCAGGATCGGCACCCAGCTGGAGACCGGGACGGCGTGCGGGAGGCCGACGAGGTGGGCGCCGAAGTCGGTCTGGAAGACGGCGGTCATCACGCCGTACGCCGCGGCCACCGACAGCAGGTTCATGATCGCCGCCTTCACGGCCACCACCGGGGCCCGGAAGAGCACGGTGAGCAGGATCAGCGACAGCGCCACCACGAACGCGACGACGATCCACAGCCGGTCGGCGAGCCGCTCGGAGATGTCCGCGAACACCGCGACGAGGCCGGTCACCTGCACCCCGGCGGGGAGCACGTCGGCGCGCAGGTGGTCCAGCAGCCGGGTCGTCGCCTTGTCCTGCGGGCCCGTGGTGGGCTCGATCGCGATGACCGCCGCGGTGCCGTTGACCGCCGGCGGCGCTACGGAGGCGATGCCGGGCTCGGTGCGCAGCCGGGCCACCAGACCGTCCACATCGGACACCTTGGTGGTGTCCACGGCGAGCAGCAGCGGGCCGTTCGCGCCCGGGCCGAACTCGGCCGAGACGAGGTCGTACGCCTGCCGCGTGGTGTTCGACGCCGGCTGGCTGCCGGCGTCCTGCGGCCAGGTGCGCATGCCCAGCATCGGCGCGGCGAGCGCGGCCAGCACCACGAGCGCGGCCAGGGCGGCCGGCACGGGACGCCGCCCCACCGAGGCGGCCCAGCGGCCCGTGAGGCTGGGCTTCTCGACGACGGCGGCCGAACGGCGGACCTTCCGTGGCAGCACCCGGTGCCCGGCCAGGCCGCAGAGCGCCGGCACGAGCGTCAGGGCGGCCGCCATCACCGCGACCACGGCGGCGAAGGTGGCGTAGCCGAACGAGGAGTACACCGGCAGGGTCGCCAGCTTCAGACCGAACAGCGACACCAGCACGGTCAGGCCGGCCACCACGACCGAGGCGCCCGCGGTCGCGTTGGCCTCGGCCGCCGCCTCCCGCGGGGCGAGGCCGCGGCGCAGGCCCTCGATGTGCCGGGCCACGAGCAGCAGCGCGTAGTCGATGCCGACGCCGAGCCCGACCATGGTCGCGACCGTCGGCGCCGTGTTGCTGATGTCGGTGACCTTCTCCAGCAGGGCGATGACGGCGGTCGCGATGCCGAGCCCGGCGATCGCCACCACGAGCGGCAGGCCGGCCGCCACGACCGAGCTCAGCGCGAGCACCAGGATCAGCAGCGCGGCCACGATGCCGACCGCCTCCGCGGTGCCGCTCGGGGCCGAGATGTTCTCGGCGACCTGGCCGCCGAACTCGACCTGCAGGCCCTCCCGCTTCAGCGGCTCGGCCGCGGCGCGCAGGGCGTCCATCGCCGTGGTGCCCTCGAAGTCGGTGACCGGGATGTCGTACTGCACGCCGATCAGCGCCGTGTCCCCGTCCGCCGACATCCGGGCGGGCTGCACGATCCCGGCCGACGGCATCTTCTCCAGGCGGCCGCGCAGCGACTCGAGCACGGCCGGGTCGAGCGGCTTGCCGTCGTGCACGACGACCCGCGCGTCGGCCCCGGACATCTGCGGGAAGTGGGTGCGCAGAAACTCGGTGCCGGCCTGGGACTGGGTGCCGGGCACGTTGTAGTCGTCGTGCGGGGTGCCGCCGAAGCCGACGGACAGGGCGGTGAAGGCGACGAGCGCGATCAGCCACGCGCCGATCGTGCGCCAGGGGTGGGCGGCCGCCGCGCCGCCGAGCCGGCCAAGGAAACGGGACATGACGTCCTCCACAGATAGACAAGCCAAGGTAGGGGCATCGTGCGCCGCTGCGCTTTCAGCCCACTTGGAGTCCACTAATGCCGGGGCACAAGTCGACTTTCGGCGCTAGGACCGGGCGCGCAAAGGGCCTGCACTGGAGGCATGCGCCGCTTCCTTCCCGTCCTCGGCCTGCTGTTCCTGGCCCCGCTGGTCGGCGAGTTCCTGCTCGGCAACCTCTCCGTGCGGGTGCTGCCCGCGCTGCCGTTCCTCGTCCCCCTGTACGGCGGCGGCGCCCTGCTCATCCGCGAGGTCGCCCGCCGCACCGGCCGCGGCCGGCCCACGATCCTGCTGCTCGGCGCCGCCTACGGGGTGATCGAGGCCGGCCTGGTCGACCAGTCCCTGTTCAACCCGAGCTTCGAGGGCCACGACTTCCAGTCGATCACCCCGATCCCGGCGCTGGGCCTGAGCGCGGCCAGCACCCTGTCGTTCGTGGCCGGCCACGCGATCTGGAGCATCTCGGTGCCGATCGCGCTGGTCGAGCGCGGCCGCACGGCGCCCTGGCTGGGCTGGAAGGGCCTGACCCTCGCCGCGCTGCTCTACCTCTTCGGCTGCTGGATCATCTTCGGCGACCTGCGGGACAGCGAGGGCTTCCTGGCCACCCCGGCGCAGCGCATCGGCGCGGCGACCGCGGCTCTGCTCCTGATCGCGGTGGCATATCTGCCGAACATAGCTACAAAACGCTATAAAGCGCCCTCACCAACAAAAACGGGCGTCATCGCGTTCGCGGCCAGCAGCGTGTTCTTCGCCAGACCGGAGTCGTGGCCCGGCTTCTGGTTCGGCCTGGCCTGGCTCGCGGCCGCCGCCGTCTGGCTGGCCCGGACCCGCTGGACCGACCGCCACATCCTCGCCATCGCCGCCGGCACCCTGCTCACCTACGCCTGGGGCGGCTTCGCCCTCACGGCCCTGATGGAGCCGCACGACCCGGTCCGCTGGTGGGGCAACGCCGCGTTCGCCGCCGGGGCGATCGCGCTGATCACAGTGACAAGAACGACTTCGCCCGAGCCAGCCAGTGCGGAGACCCCCACCGGGTAGCCACGTCCGCCGCGAGCTGGAAGCTCTCCAGCGCCTCCGCGGGACGGTCCTGCAGCCGGTACAGCTCGCCCAGGCTCAGCGCGACCGGCTGCATCGCGATCGACGTGCTCGACACGCCCGCCAGCTGCGAGCGCACCGGCAGCAGCGCCCGGATGACCGGCTCGGCCAGGTCCGCGCGCCCGAGCGCGACGATCGCGAGGGTCCGCACGGTCAGGAACGCCGAGGCGAAGTAGTCCGGCCGCACCGGGTGCACCCCGACGCGCACCGCCCGCGCCTCGTCCAGCCGCCCGGCCGCGGCGAGCGTGAGCGCGTACGCGTCGTAGGCGACCGAGCCGAGCTCCTCCGCCACGTACCGGGTCGGCTCGACGAACTCGGCGAGCCGGCCCTCGCTCAGCAGCACGCCGAACGTGGCGAAGAAGTGGAAGGCGTCCCCGTGCAGCGAGCCCTGCCGGCGCATGGACTCCAGGCACTCGTCGTAGAGGGCGCGCGACCCGGCCAGGTCGCCCTCGATGTGCGCCAGGGTGGCCCGCTGGGCCAGGTGGATCGACTGCGGCTCGGGCAGGTGGTACGTCGCGGCCAGCGCGCCCTGGCGGGCCATCGACGCGCGCGTCTCGTCCGGCTCGTTGCTCGCCGCGGCCGCGTTGCCCAGCATCTGCTCGGCCAGCCAGCGGTACGCCACCAGCCCGTGCTCGGCGGCCAGGTCCCGCAGCTCCAGCGCGACCGCGCGGCGGTCCGGCACGTCCAGGTCGTAGGGCATCGAGCGCCCCCGCGCGGCCAGCCCGAGGGCCAGCAGCTCCGGGTCGCCCAGGCCGCGGGCGATGGCGAGCGCCTCCCGCCCGGCCGCGGGCCCGCGCTCGTCGGCCTCCCCGTCGACCTCGCTGCTGAGCGCGTCGAGCAGCCGGCAGCGGTCGGCCGGGGCGAGGTCGTCGCGGCGCAGGAGGCGGTCGAGGACGTCGACGAGGCGCTCGTCGATCACGCCGTACTGGTGGATCTGCCACGGCGTCGCCACCGTCCACGCGGTGAAGGCGGCCACCAGCAGGTCGTCCCGGCCGGCGGCCACGGCCACGTCGACCGCGCGCTGCCGGGTGTGCCGCGCCGCCGCCACCGCGCCCGCGCTCGCCTGGGCCCGCAGGAGCCGCCCGAGCAGGTCGACGAGGAGCGCGTCGCGGTCGCCGGGCACGGTGCCGGCCGCCTCGATCGCGGCCAGGGCGGCCCCGAGCACCTCGGCCGCCGCGTCGTACGCGTAGCGCCGCTCCGCCAGCTCCGCCGCCCGCACCGCGAAGTCGACGGCGGCGGCCGCGGTCTCGGAGGACGCCGCCCGGGCGTAGTGGTGGGCCAGGGCCGGGTAGTCGTCGGGGCGCAGCGCCCGCGTGGTGGCCGCGACCCGCGCGTGCATGCGGGCCCGGCGCAGCCGGGACAGGTCGGTGTACATCGTGTCGCGCACCAGCCCGTGCACGAACCGGACGCGTCCGGGCGCCGGCTCGGTGAGCAGCCCCGCGATGAGCCCGGCCTCGAGCGCGTCGAGCACCCCGCCCTCGTCGGCGTCGGCCGCCTCCACCAGGGTCTCGACGTCCGCCTCGCGCCCGACCACGGCGGCCAGCCGCAGCACCGCGACCGCCGGCTGGGGCAGCCGGGACAGCCGCCGCCGCAGCACGTCGCGCACCCCCTCGGGCACCTCGGAGGTGGCCACCAGCGCGCCCTCGGACGCGAGCAGCTGCGCGGACTCGCGCACGTAGAACGGGTTGCCGCCGGTCCGCTCGGCCAGCGCGGCGAGCGTCGAGGCATCGACGGCCGTGCGCGCGAACGCCTCGACCAGCCGGGCCACGTCGCCGGGATCCAAGCCCTGCAGCTGTACCCGTACAGGCGACCGCCGCGCGAGCGCCGCCATGGTCGCGGCGAGCCGTTCCCGGTTGTCGGCCGGGCGCAGCGCGGCGACGAGCAGCAGCGGCGGCCCGCCCGGCTCGATCAGCTCGGCCACCTGGGCCAGCAGCATGAGGGTCTCGCCGTCGGCCGCGTGCAGATCGTCGAGGACCACGGCGAGCGGCCGCTCGGACGCGGCCGCGGCCAGCCAGCGCGCCACGGCCCGATGCAGCCGGAACCGCCCCGCCGCGACGTCCTCCCCGGCCTCCGCGCCGGGCCACCGTGCCGCGCCCCGGTCCAGCCGGAAACCCGGGTCCGCCCCGGCGTCCTCGTCCAGCAGCGGCCGCAGCTCCTCCGCGAGGTCGCCCGGCGGCACGGCGGTGGCCAGCTGCCGCAGCGCCTCCACCCACGCCCAGGCCGGCGGCGCGCCCTCGACCTCCGGGCAGCGCCCGACGATGACCCGGAAGCCAAGCAGAGCGAGGTCCTGGCGGTACCGGCCGAGGAGGCTGCTCTTGCCCACGCCCGCCTCGCCGCTGAGCAGCACCACCCGCGGCGCCGCGACCGCGCGCAGCGTGGCGAGCTCCTCGGCGCGCCCGACGAACAGCTCGTCCGAGTCCACGACCGGCGCATCGGGAACGACGGGGGGCGACGCCGGGGCGACGGGAGCCGCCCCGCCGAGGATCGAGGCCTCCAGCTCCAGCAGGGCCGCGCCCGGGTCGAGGCCCAGCTCCTCGGCGAGCATCGCGCGGGCGCGGCGCAGGGCGGCGAGCGCGTCGGCCTGCCGCCCGCTGCGCCACAGGGCCAGGGCCAGCAGCCGCCAGCTCTCCTCGCGCAGCGGGGCCTGCCGGGTCAGCAGCTCGGCCTCGGCCACCGCCTCGGCCGCTGCCCCGGTGCGCAGCGTCGCGTCCAGCAGCAGTTCGCGCGCGGCGAGGCGGAGCTCCTCCAGCCGGGCCACTTCGGGCTGGGCCCAGGGCTCGGCCGCGAACTCGGCCAGCGCGTCGCCGCGCCACAGCTGCAGGCCGGCCCGCAGCCGCACGCGGGCCCGCTGCGGGTCGTCGGGCAGCGCGGCCCGGGCCTCGGCCAGGAGGTGCTCGAACCGCCAGGCGTCCACGCACTCGGCCGGGAGCCGGATCGCGTAGCCGGGTGGCGCACTGACCAGCAGCCGCGCGGGGGCGCGGCGCTCGCGGCCGGGTTCGAGGATGCGGCGCAGGTTCGAGACGTACGCCTGGAGGGAGGCGATGGCGCGGGGCGGGGCCTCGCCGCGCCACAGGTCCTCGATCATCCGGTCCACCGAGACGACGTCGCCGCGGGCCGTGAGCAGCAGCGCGAGCACGGCGCGCTGGCGGGGGCCGCCGAGGTCGACGGTCTCGCCCGCATCGTCCGCGACCTCGAAGGGCCCGAGCACCCGCAGCAGCATGACGGGCGCCATGGTAGCCGCCGCCAAGCGCGCTCCAAGACCGCTACAAGACAGTCGGGCGACCGTTCCTGCGAAACCTCACAAGCGAACGAGGAGCTGTCGATATGAGCACCACCGCCACCGCCACCGCGCGCCCCTGGGTCCAGGAGATGGTCATCGTGCACCGGGTCTTCCGCCGGGAGTCGCGCAACCTGCACGACCTGATCGGCGCCGTGCGCCCCGGCGACGCCGCGCGGGCCGCGCTGCTGGCCGGCCTCGCCCGCGACTACATCGAGGGCCTGCACAACCACCACACGAGCGAGGACGAGCTGGTCTGGCCCAAGCTGCTGGCCCGGATCGACCTCGACGCCGAGCTCGTGCTGCGCATGGAGCAGCAGCACCAGGTCGTCGACAAGGGCCTGCAGGACGTCGAGCGGCTGCTCGCCGCGTGGGAGCGCACGCCCGCCGAGCCGGAGCGCGACGCGCTGGTCGGCGCGCTGGCCCGGCACCGCCGCGACCTGGTCGAGCACCTCGACGAGGAGGAGCGCAGCGTCCTGCCGCTGATCGAGGAGCACCTGACGGTGCCGGAGTGGTCGGCGCTCGGCGAGCACGCGATGGCCAAGACCCCGAAGGACAAGCTGCTGTTCACGCTGGGGGCGCTGCTGGAGGAGGCCACCCCGGCCGAGCGCACCCGGTTCCTGGCCAACCTCCCGCTGCCGGCCCGGGTGCTCTACTGGACGGTCGGCAAGCGCGCCTACGCCGAGCGGATGAACAGCGTCCGCCGAAGCTAGTCCCTGGCTAGTTGGACGTATAGCCCGGAAGGTCACCGCCGGCTTCCTCGACGCGGTCGACGTGCCCGTCGAAGTCGTCGTCGTGGTAGATCAGGTCGATCTTGCCATCGTGGTCCTGGTCGTACGCGACCTGGTCGACCAGGCCGTCGTGGTTGGTGTCCCACATCGCCACGTCGGTCCGGCCGTCCTGGTCCGTGTCGGCCAGGAGCATGTCGACCCGGCCGTCGCCGTCGGAGTCGTAGCCGACCGTCTCCGCGTCGCCGCCCATGTCCCCCGCGGAGAGCGAGGGGTCCGGGTCGGCGGCGCTGAGCCCCGCCGTGCCGTAGGACTCGGCCGTGAGCGGACCGTGGCCGAACACCGCCTCCGGGTCGGCCACGTCGTCCGGGCTCAGGTCCAGGTGGTAGTCGTCGGACTGCAGGCCCCAGTCGGTCATGCACCTACCCTATGTCGATGAGGGCTCGACCTCGGCGGCCTCACCCCGGTCGATGGAGAGCTTGGCCCGGCGCATGCCGTAGGCGAAGTACAGGATCAGGCCGAGCGCCATCCAGATGAGGAACCGCACCCAGGTGACCACCGGCAGGTTCAGCATCAGCCAGACGCTGGCGAGCACGCTGACGACGGGCAGCACCGGCACCCACGGCGTCCGGAACCCGCGCGGCAGGTCGGGCCGGGTGCGGCGCAGCACGACCACGCCGATCGAGACCACCACGAACGCGAAGAGCGTGCCGATGCTGGTCAGCTCGGAGAGCTCGGACAGCGGCACGAACGCGGCCAGCACCAGCACGATCGCCCCGGTGATGGTCGACATGACCCACGGGGTGCCGAAGCGCGGGTGCACCTTGGCCAGCACCGGCGGCAGCAGCCCGTCGCGGGCCATGGCGAACGAGACCCGGGACTGCCCGAGCAGCAGCACCAGGATCACCGAGGTGATGCCGCAGACCGCGCCCAGCGAGATGATCTTCGAGGCCCAGCCCTGCCCGGCCAGGTCGAACGCCTTCGCGAGGGGGGCCGCGGTGTTCAGGTCGCCGTAGTGGACCATGCCGGTGACCACGAACGAGACGGCCATGTAGAGCACCGCGCAGATGATCAGCGAGCCGATGATGCCGCGGGGCACGTCGCGCTGCGGGCGGGCGGTCTCCTCGGCGGTGGTCGCCACCACGTCGAAGCCGATGTACGCGAAGAAGACGATCGAGGCCGCCGCCACGATGCCGAACCAGCCGAAGTGCTGCGGGGTGATCCCGGCCAGCACCTGCAGCAGCGGCGCGTCCCCGCCCGACGTCTTCTCGGCCGCCTCGGCCGGCGGGATGAACGGCTTGTAGTTCGCGGCCTTGATGAAGAACAGTCCCAGGCCGATGACGAACACGACGACGGCCACCTTGACGATGACCAGGGCGCCGGTGACCCGTCCGGAGAGCTTGGCGCCCACGATCGCCACGATCGACAGCACCAGCACGATGAACGCGGCCCCGAAGTCGGGCCGGGCCTTGTCGCCGGCCAGCCAGGTGGGCAGGTCGAAGAGCTCCTGGAGGTACGCCGACCAGCCCCGCGACACCACCGCCGCGCCCAGCGCCAGCTCCAGGCACAGGTCCCAGCCGATCACCCAGGCCACGAACTGGCCCAGGGTGGCGTAGGAGAACGTGTAGGCCGAGCCGGCGACCGGCACCGTGGAGGCGAACTCCGCGTAGCAGAGGGCGGCCAGCGCGCAGACCACGCCGGCCAGGGCGAACGAGAGCACGATGGCGGGGCCGGCGTTCTTGGCCGCCTGCTGCCCGGTCAGCACGAAGATGCCCGTGCCGATGATGACCCCCACGCCGAAGACGGTCAGGTCGAACGCGGAGAGGTTCTTGCGGAGCTTGTGGCCGGGCTCGTCGGTGTCCCGCATCGACTGCTCGATCGACTTCGTGCGAAAGAGGGACGACATGAGAACCGACATGCCCGAAGGATCACCTTCCTACACGTCGGGCCGGACTGCCGTACCATAAAAGCTATCGGGTAGATATGAAATTGAAGGGGTGTGCGCGATGGGGCGGACCTGCACCACGGTCGTCGTCGGCGGCGGCTGTAGCGGCGCACTGACGGCGATCCACCTGAGCCGGGACCCGCGGTTCCGGGTCGTGATCGTCGATCCGGGGCCCGCCGGCGCGCTCGGGCGCGGCGTCGCCTACCGCACCCGCCACCCGGCCCACCTGCTCAACTCGCGCGCGGCCGCGATGAGCGCCCGGGCCGACCAGCCGGACGACTTCGTGCGCTGGTGCCGCGACCGCGACCTGGACATCGGCCCGGAGAGCTTCGCGCCACGCGGCGTCTACGGCGACTACCTGCACGACCGGCTGCGCGGCGCCACCTTCACCCACGTGCGCGCGGACGCGACCCGGGTGCGCGCCGACGGCACGGTCGAGCTGCGCGGCGGCGGCTCGGTGCGCGGCGACCGCGTGGTGCTCGCGTCCGGGCACGGCGTCCCGGCCCTGCCGCCGGCGCTGGCGCATCTGGCGGAGCATCCGCGGTACGTGCCCAACCCGTGGGAACCGGGCGCGCTCGACGACATTCAGGGCCCCGAGCCGGTCCTGTTGATCGGCACCGGGCTGACCGCCGTGGACGTCGCCATCACCCTGGAGGGCCGGGCGCCCGTCGTCGCCTGTTCGCGCCGCGGGCTCCTCCCCCGCGTGCACGCGGACGTGCTGCCGGCGGCGGGCACATTCGAGTACCAGGGAAGCTCGTTGAGCGGTTTGATGCGGGCGGTGCGCGAGTTCGCGGCCGCCCAGCCGGATTGGCGATCGGCCGTCGACGCGCTGCGCTCGCGGACCGACGAGCTCTGGCGGCAGCTCACCCCGGACGCGCAGCAGCGGTTCCTGCGCCACGTCGCCACCTACTGGGAGATCCACCGCCACCGCATGCCACCGGCGTCGGCCGCGAGAATCCGGACAGTTCGCATCGCCGGCCGGGACATGCCGGACAACCCGCTTGCCATCGTCAACTGCACCGGCCCGCGAGGCAAAGGCCTGAACGTCGACGAACACGGGCGGATGACCGGACGAATCTGGACCATCGGCCCGGTACGAAGGGGCCCCACCTGGTGGGAGACGACCGCCGTACCGGAGATCAGAAGGCAGGCCGACCTGCTAAGCCGCGACCTGCTTGAGGGTCATGACGTGCTCGACCAGCGCGATCAGCACGTCCTTGACCGAGCGCCGGTCCCGCGCGTCGCACAGCACGACCGGCACGTCCGGGTCGAGGTCCAGCGCCTTCGCGATCTGCGTCGCGCTGTGCTTCCGCACCCCGTCGAAGCAGTTCACCGCGACCAGGAACGGGGTGTTGCGCCCCTCGAAGTAGTCCACCGACGGGAAGCAGTCGTTGAGCCGGCGGGTGTCGGCCAGCACCACCGCCCCGAGCGCGCCCAGCGCCAGCTCGTCCCACAGGAACCAGAAGCGGTCCTGGCCCGGCGTGCCGAAGAGGTACAGCACGATGTCCTGATTGATGCTGATCCGGCCGAAGTCCATGGCCACGGTCGTGGTGCGCTTGCCCTCGACGCCGTGCACGTCGTCGATGCCGACGCCGGCGTTGGTGAGCACCTCCTCCGTCTGGAGGGGGCGGATCTCGCTCACCGCGCTGACGAGCGTGGTCTTGCCGACGCCGAACCCGCCCGCGATGAGAATCTTCACCGCGAGGGGAACGTGACCGTCAGAGCGCTCGGAGGCCATTGACAACCGCCTTGAGGATGCGATCGTCGGGCCGCTGCGGCCCGACGGACTGGTCGTACTCCGGTTCGTGCATCTCGATCAGCCCCTGCTGGAGCAGGTCGCCCAGCAGGACGCGCACGACGCCGAGCGCGAGATCGAGATGGGACGCGAGCTCGGCGACCGACACCGGCTCACTGGTGCGCGCCAGGATCGCGCGCTGCTCGGGCAGGAGGTTCTGCTCGCCCGACCCGTCGACCCGGCTCACCACGAAGGCGACCAGGTCGAAGGCCCCGACCGCCGGCTTGGCCCGGCCGCCCGTCACGGCGTACGGGCGCACCACCGGGCCGGCGTCCGAGTCCATCCAGTCGTGATCACCCGGTGGCATCGTCGGGGACGCCCGGTCGCGACGGCGCGGTGAGGTACTGCCCGACCCTGGTCACCAGCATCGCCATCTCGTAGGCGATCACGCCGATGTCCGAGTCGGCGGCGCTGAGCACCGCGAGGCAGGCGCCCTGCCCGGCGGCGGTGACGAACAGGAACGAGTTGTCCATCTCCACGATGGTCTGGCGGACCGAGCCGCCGTTGAACTGCCGCCCGGCGCTGCGGGCCAGGCTCTGGAAGCCGGACGCGACGGCCGAGAGGTGCTCGGCGTCGTCGCGCTCGAGCCCGCTGGACGCGCCCATGAGCAGCCCGTCGGCGGAGAGCACCACGGCGTGCTGCGCCGACTCGACCCGCTCGACGAGATCGTCGAGGAGCCAGTCGAGCTTGCCGGTGCGGCTCGTCGAGTGCGTCACCTATGCGTCCCTTTCCGGAGAATTCGTGTCGGCATCCCGATCGGGCTCGATCTGCCCGGCGTCGCGCCGCCCCTTGGTGAAGCCGGCCTGCAGCGAGGTCATCATCGCGCGGGTCTGCTCGGGTGAGCGCCCGCCGACCGCGGTGGTCGCGAACTCGGCCGCCGGGATGCCGTCGACGGTCCGCTCCTCCTCCGGCCGCTCCTTGAGCTGCGGGGCGATGCTGGCCTGGCGTCGGCGCCGGGGCAGCCCGTCATCGGTGAGCTCGAGGTCCTCGTGCCGCACCACTTCACGAGCCTGCTCCGGTACCGGCTGAGGTTTCTCGGCCGCCGCCACCACATATTCCACCGAGGAAGGACCGACCTCCTCGATCGTGGGGCGGATGGCGTCGGCGGGCTCGAGTTCCAGCACGGCCTCGGCGGCGGCCTGGCGCTCCTCGGCCGGCGTCGGCGCGGTCAGCTCGTGGGTCGCCCCGGAGATCAGGTGCGGCGGGATGAGCACGACCGCGGTGATGCCGCCGTAGGCCGACGAGCGCAGCGTGACCCGCACCCCGTGCCGCGCGGCCAGCAGCGCCACCACGAACAGGCCGAGCCGGGCCGAGTTGGCCGGGTCGAAGTCCGGCGGCTGGGCGAGGCGCAGGTTGGCCTCCTCGATCGCCTCCGGGGCCATGCCCAGGCCGCGGTCCTCGATCTCGACCGCGTACCCGTTCGGCACCAGCTGCCCGCTGATCTGCACGCGGGTGTGCGGCGGCGAGTACGCGGTGGCGTTCTCGATCACCTCGGCCAGCAGGTGGATGACGTCGGCCACGGCCCGCCCGACCAGCGCGGCCTCGGGCAGGGCCAGGAACCCGACCCGGGCGTAGTCCTCGACCTCGGAGACGGCGCCGCGGATCACGTCGACCATCGGCACCGGGTTGCGCCAGCCCCGGCCGGGCGCGGCGCCGGCCAGGATGACCAGGTCCTCGGCGTGGCGGCGCATGCGGGTGGCGAGGTGGTCGACCCGGAAGAGGTCCTCGAGCTCCTCCGGGTCGGTGCTGCGCCGCTCCATCCGGTCCAGCAGCCCGAGCTGGCGGTGCAGCAGGGTCTGGCTGCGCCGGGCGATGTTGAGGAAGACCTCGTTGAGCCCCTGCCGCAGCTGGGCCTCGTGCACCGCGGACTGCACGGCGGTGCGCTGCACGGCGCTGAAGGCGTTGCCCACCTTGCCGATCTCGTCCGCGCCGTACTCCAGCGGCGGCGCCGCGGCCACCACGTCGATCTTCTCGCCGTGCCGCAGCCGGGCGACGAGCGCGGGCAGCCGCACGTCGGCGAGGTCCTGGGCGTCCTGGCGCAGGCCGACGAGGCGCCGGATCAGCGAGCGGCCGATCCGGATCGACAGCAGGATGGAGATCACCACGGCGATGAGGCCGAGCACGCCGGCGCCGATGGTCCGCAGCACGATCGCGGTGCCGACCGGGCCCGCGTCGGCCACGATGACCTCGCCGAAGCGCAGGTCGAAGTCGCGCAGCTGGGCCACCAGCTTGTCGTACGCGTCGCGCCAGACGTTGATGTCGATCGGCAGCAGGCCGCCCGGGCGCGCGTCCGACATGATCTTGTTCTCGAGGTCCTGCACCTGCTTGTAGGAGGCGCTGGCCGCGATCGGGTCCCACAGCGCGCGGCCGCTGTCGGGCAGGCCGTACGTCGCGTCGGCGTACACGTTGCGCTTGGCCCCGATCACCGCGACCAGGTCCGAGCTCTCGTTCTTCTGGAACTTCCCGGCCGCCGCGACGCCGCTGACGATCGCGTCTTCGCGGGCCAGCTGCTCGCGGCCGCGGCTGGTCGCGATCACGATGAGCGCGTTGCGGGTGAGGTTGGCGTCGCTGATCCCGGGCAGCGAGTCGTACCAGTGGTAGACCGCGTCGATCGGCCGGTTGTAGACGTTCAGCGCCTCGGCCCGGTCGATCTGGCCGAGAGAAATGCCCGTCCGGCCGGCCGTGAGCGCGTCGAACTCCTTGATGATGTCGCGCAGCCGGCCGCGGGCCACCTCGGGGATCGCGTCCTGCAGGTCCCCGTCGGCGGCGCGGCGGCGGAAGTCGTCGAGCGCCTCGTCGACCTTCTTGCGCTGCTCGTTGAGCGCGGCGGTCTCGGGCTTGCCCTCCTGGCGGCCCGTCGCGAGGTACACCTGGGTCAGCTGCCGCTCGCGCTGCAGCTCCACGATCACGTTCTCGGAGGGCTTGCCGGACAGCGCGTAGTAGGTCTGGCTGTTGAACAGCTCGGCCGTGTCACCGGCGGTCAGCGAGGTGGCGAACACCCACATCACCACGAGCGACGCCAGGGGCGGCACCAGCAGCGTGATGATCTTCGCGCGGATCGACCAGGTACGGATTCTCCACGAAGAGCTCTTCATACGGTCGGTTCCTCGCTGGCTCGCGGGGCGATGGGAGGGATGGCGCCTCGGGCATGATACGGACAGGTGGGGCCGGAAGTCACCAGCGAGGTTGTCAGGGGCATATAGCGGTCTCGCCCCTTTTTCCGCCCTTCGCCCGGTGTACCCCGGACGTCCCGGGGCAGCCCGGCGCCATGCGACGTGGACGCTGGGTGGTGGCCGTCGGGGCCTGGGTGCTGTGTGCGGCCGGGCTGATCGCCCTGGCCTTCAACGCCGCCGCGGCGGGGCGGGCCGCCCTGCTGAAGGCGGCGAAACCGGCCCCGGGCGCGCCCAGCACGCCCTCGCCCTCCCCGTCGCCGGACGCGCCGCGGATCCTGCGCACGCCGGGCGGGAACGTCGTCGCCGGCTGTGACGGGACCCAGGTGCGGGTGCGCTACCTGAGCCCCGCCGCGGGCTTCCACATCGCGAGCGCGGACCGGGCGCCCGGGCCGCAGTCCCGGGTCGTCTTCAAGTCCGACGGCGGCAAGGAGGTCCGGGTGGTCGTGCGCTGCGCGGCCGACGGCCCCCACGCGGACGTGGAGTAACGGGTCGGGGAGGGCAGCGGCGCGCATCGACCGCAATTTATATCACTGGTCAGATCATATTTATATGACCGGTCGATGCACGTTTCTGTGACGGCGCGGCCGCCGCTCAGCCGACCCGCTGGATCACGCCGAACTGCTCGGGCACGACCGCGGTGCCGACGCCACGGATCGCCATCGAGGCGCAACGCTGCGCGACCCCCGCCGCCTCCGCGAGGTCGGCCCCGGCCAGCCGCCCGAGCACGAACCCGGCCAGGTAGGCCCCGCCCGCCCCGGCCGCGTGCGCGACGGGCGCCGGCGGCGCGGCGGTCGTGAGCGTCTCCCCGTCGAGGCTGAGCACGGCCGAGCCCTCGGCGTCCAGGGTGACCGCCACGACGGCCGCCCCGGTGCGCCGCAGCAGCTGGCCCCGGTCCCGGTCGCGGTCGAACTCCCCCGGCTGGTGCCCGAGCACCCGCGCGGCCTCGCCCCGGTTCGGGGTGACCAGGTCCGGGCCGGTGGGCGCCCACGGGGCCAGGTCGTGCGCGTCGATCGCGAACATGGGCAGGTCGAGGCGGCGGGCCGCGAGCAGCGCGCGGATCTGCGGGCCGAGCGTGCCGTTGCCGTGGTCGCAGACGACGACCGCGTCCGGGCGCGGCTCGGCGCTGAGCGTCTCGTCGAGCCGGCGCACCAGGGTCTCGGCCACCACCGGGCTGAGCGGGCCGGTGTCGCCGTCGTCGAAGCGGACCAGGACGTAGCCGTCGGCCACCACCCGCCGCTTGGTGACCGTGCGCCGCCCGACCGCGGTGACGAGCCGGTCGGCCACCCCGGCGTCCCACACGCACGTGCGCAGCCGCGCCCCCGCGTCGTCGTCCCCGACGGTGCCCACAAGGGTGGTCCGGGCCCCGAGGGCGGCGAAGTTGGCCGCGGTGTTGGCCGCGCCGCCGCACACCTCGCGGGTGTCCTCCAGGGCGACCACGGGCACGGGGGCCTCCCGGCTGAGCCGCACCGGGCGCCCGCACAGCCACCCGTCGAGCAGCGCGTCGCCGACGACGAGCACCGAGGCGTCCCGCCAGCCCTCGGCCAGCACGGCGAAATTGCCTGAACTTTCCATCGGCCGCCGGTACCCCGGCCGGGCCGGTTCATTCCCTGCGCCACGCCCGCCTCGCCTGCGACAATCGGGTCATCGAACGCGCAGACGTGGCGATCATTGGCGGGGGCGTCGCCGGCCTGGCCCTCGCCGCCGAGCTCGCCGAGCTGGATGGCCGGTTGACCGAACAGGCGGACCTGCCGCGCCCGCAGCTGCGGATCGTGCTGCTCGAGCGGGAGAACCAGTTCGCGTACCACTCGACGGGCCGCTCGATCGCCGCGCTGTCGGAGACGCTGGGCTCACCCGAGCAGCGCGCCCTCACCCGGGCCTCGCGCACCATCCTCGACGCGCTCGGGGCCGAGTCGGGCATCCCGCTGCTGCGGACCCGCCCGGTCGTCTGGGTCGCCGACGAGGACAACCTGGGCGCCCTCAACGCGCTGCTGACCGCGAGCCCGGCCCTGCGCGGGGTCGACCCGGCCGCCGCGCAGACCCTCTGCCCGGCCCTGCGCCCGGAGGCGACGGCGCGGGCGGCGGTGGAGCGCACCGCCCAGGACGTGGACGTGGAGGCGCTGCACCAGCAGTACCGCGACCGGGCCACGGCCGCCGGGGTCACGCTGCGCACCGCGATCGGCCTGGAGTCCGGCTCCTGGGACGACGCCCGCGGGGAGTGGACGCTCACCACCGACCGCGGCGAGCTCGTCGCCCACCGGGTCGTGAACGCCGCCGGGGCGTGGGCCGACGCGGTCGCCGCCCGCCTGGAGGTGGCGCCGGCCGGCCTGATCAACCTGCGCCGCACGGTCGCGATCGCCGCCGCGGAGGGCGTGGGCGCGGCCTGGCCGCTGGTCATCGACGTGGGCGGGCGCTTCTACTTCCGCCCGGAGCGCGGCGGGCTGCTGGTCTCCCCGGCCGACGAGACCCCGTCGCCGCCGACCGACGCGGTCGCCGCCCAGCAGGACATCAGCGTGGCGGTCGAGCGGGTGAACGCCGCGACGTCGCTGCGCCTCGACCGGGTCCGCACGAGCTGGGCCGGGCTGCGCACGTTCGCGCCCGACCGCAACCCGATCGTCGGGCCCGACCCGAAGCAGGTGGGCTTCTTCTGGTTCGCGGGGCTGGGCGGCACGGGCATCCAGACCGCCCCGGCGCTCGCCCGGCTGGCGGCGGCGCAGTTGTGCAGCCGGCCGTACGAGATCCCGGGCCTGAACCCCGACGCGCTGCTACCCCGCTAGGCGGCCGGCCTCCGGGGCCCGCGCCGCGGGGACGGCGGCGAGCGCGCCAGGCGTGCGCAGCAGGGCGCGGTCGGCGTCGTCCACGAAGGACAGGTCGGCCTCCACGTGCCGGGTGGCCGCCGAGAGCAGCAGCGCCACCACCGGGTCCTCCGCCTTGCGCCGCAGGCCGTCGAGGTTGCGCAGCTCCCGCATGAGGTAGGTGCGCTGCTGCGACAGCACCGTCTTGACCGTGCCCGCGTCGCCGGAACGGGCGGCCGCCGTCACCTTGAGGAAGAAGTCGTCGCGGAACCCGCCGCTGCGCGGGGAGGCCTCGGCCAGCCAGCGCCCGAGCTCGGCGCGGCCACCCTCCGTGATCTCGTACACCACGCGGTCCGGCTTCACCGCCTGCGCGTGCCGCTGCGAGACCACCATGCCGTCGCGGGAGAGCCGGTCCAGGATCTGGTACAGGTGGCCGATGTTGAGCGGGCCCCACTGCGGCCCGACCGCCGTCTCGAAGGCCCCCTTGAGCTCGTATCCGTAGCTCGGGCCGTGCGACAACAGCGACAGCACCGCGTGATGGATCGGCATGACCGCAGATCGTACCCCTTGCATTGTCACAATGCATTGCGACAGAGTAGGCGCGTGATCCCATTCATCTGGGCGCATCTACGGGGGCGCGCGGCGAGGTCGGTGGCACTCCTGCTGGGGGTCCTGGTGGCCACGACCGGCTTCACCGTGCTCACGGGCGCCACGGACACCGCGCGGCTGGAGGTCACCGGCGGCGTCGACCGCGCCGCCGGGGCGGCCGCCTACCAGGTGCTGATCCGGCCCAAGGGCACCCGCACCAAGCTGGAGGACGAGCGGCAGAAGGTGCGCCCGAACTCGCTCAGCGGGATCTACGGCGGGATCACCATGGACCAGGTCCGCCAGATCGCCGGCACCGAGGGCGTCGACGTGGCCGCGCCGATCGCGATGGTCGGCTACGCCAACCAGACCCGCGTCGCGTCGGTCGACGTCACCGCGCTGGTCGACCGCTCGCTGGACCGGCAGCTGATCCGCATCGACCCGACGTACCTGGCCGATCACGGGCTCAGCAGCGCCAAGGGCCGGGCGCAGTACGTCTACGTCACCAAGCACCCCCTCGTCTGGCCCAAGATCCTCGGCGCCAGCACGGCCCGCGTCGAGTTCAGCGACGGCTCGGTGCGCCGGGGCGGGGACCTGTGCGGCGACACGCTGCCGGTGCTCGAGGACGGCAAGCCGGTCTGCACCTGGCTGGACCAGACCGAGTCGGGCCTGATGAACGACCTGCAGGGCGTCGTCGTCACGCCCTACCAGCTCATGCCCGACGGCCGCTTCCAGCACGGCATGGAGGGCGAGAACGCCGACCAGGTCCTCACCGGGGACACCGCGACCGCCCCGATGAGCTGGCACATCCCGATGCTGCTGGCGGCGATCGACCCGGCGGCCGAGGCGCGGCTGGTCGGGCTGGACGGCGCGGTCACCGCCGGGCACTACCTCGGCCCGGCGGACCGGGTCGAGCGGAAGTACCCGCCGCTCAACGAGCCGTTCCTGCCGGTGCTGACGGTCGAGCAGCCGTACCCGGACAACGCCGTCAGCATCGGCCTGAGCCGGGTGTCGCTGAGCGCCCCGCCGCCCGGCGACACTCCCGACGCCGCCCTGGCCGCGCTCGAGACGATGACCGGCCCGAAGCTCGGGACCCGGTCGGTCCAGCCGCAGGCCCAGAAGCTCGGCGGCGGCCAGCTCCTCCAGCCGTTCATGCGGACCGGCGGGGTCGACTACACCGAGAATCCGGACGGCTCGCTCGCCGCCGTCCCGGTCGACAGCGACCCGGACGCCTGGCGCACGCCGAACTTCTTCGGCCTGCGCCTGCCGTGGCAGATCTACGACACCTCCTACCGCTCGATCGACCAGGGCAGCGCCCTCGGCAACACCGAGATCGTCGGGCTCTACGACCCGGGCAAGGTGCAGGCGTTCGACCCGCTGAGCAAGGTGCCGATGGAGACCTACCAGGCCCCCACGGCCACCGGCGGCGACCGGCGCACCCAGGACCTCCTCGGCGGCGGCGCGCTGCTGCCCAGCGGCAACCCGGCCGGCTACCTGGCCACCCCGCCGACCCTGCTGACCAGCCTGGACCTGCTCGATCAGCTCTACGAGACGCTCGGGCTCAGCACGGCGCGCGCCGATCCGGTCTCGGCGGTGCGCGTGCGCGTGGCCGGGGTGCACGGCTTCGACGACGCCGCGCGGGAGCGGGTCCGGGTGGTGGCCGAGCGGATCGCCGCCGCGACCGGGCTGGACGTCGACATCACGTACGGCTCCTCGCCCGAGCCGCAGGCCGTGGACGTCTCCGCGGGCCAGTTCGGCCGGCCGGCGCTGCGGCTGTCGGAGCTGTGGACCCGCAAGGGGGTGGCGGCGGCGATCGTGAGCGCCGTGGACCGCAAGAGCGTCGTGCTCTTCGTGTTGGTACTGGTGGTCTGCGCGCTCTTCCTCGCCAACGCCGTCGCCGCCGGGGTCCGCGACCGGCGCACCGAGCTCGCGACGCTCACCGCGCTCGGCTGGCCGGCCCGCCGGGTGTTCGCGGTCGTGCTCGGCGAGGTGGCGGCGATCGGGCTGGTCGCCGGGGCCGGCACGATGCTGCTCGCGGCCCCGCTGGGGTGGCTGCTGGACGTGCGCGTGCCGTGGGAGCGGGGGCTGCTGGCGGTACCGATGGCGCTGCTTCTGGCTCTTCTGGCCGGACTGGCCCCGGCGCTGTCGGCCGCGCGGGCGCGCCCCGCCAAGGGCCTGCGCCCGGTGGCACTGCGACCGCGCCGGGCCGGGCGTCCGCGCGGACCGATCGGGCTGGGCCTGCGCAACCTGCTGCGCGTGCCCGGGCGCACCCTGCTCGGGGCCTGCGCGCTGGCGATCGGCATCACCGCGGCCACGCTGCTCGGCGCGATCACCTTCGCCTTCCACGGCGCGATCGTCGGCACGCTGCTCGGCGACGCGGTGTCACTGCAGGTCCGCTCGGTCGACACGATCGCGGTGGCGGCCACGGTACTGCTGGGCGCCCTCGCCGTCGCCGACGTGCTCTACCTCAACATCCGCGACCGCTCGGCCGAGCTCGCGACGCTGCGCGCCACCGGCTGGACCGCGGGCGCGCTGGGCCGCCTGGTCGCGGCCGAGGGCTTCGGCATCGGCGTGCTCGGCGGCCTGCTCGGCGCCGGGGCCGGGCTCGGCGGCGCGGCCTGGCTCGTCGGCACGGTCACCACCGGGCTGATCTGGACCGCGGTGGCCGCCCTCGCCGCCGGCGCGCTGGTCGCCACGGTGGCCGCGATCGTCCCCGCGCTGCTGCTGCAGCGCCTGCCCACCGCCCGCCTGCTGGCCGAGGAGTGAACCGGATGCTGTCCATACAGGGTCTTTCGAAGCGGTTCCAGGACATCGTGGCCGCCGACGACCTGTCGCTGGAGGTCGCGGCCGGCAGCTTCACGGGCGTCACCGGGCCGAGCGGCTCCGGGAAGTCCACGCTGCTGCACCTGGTCGGCGCGATCGAGACGGCGGACGCGGGCACGATCACCGTCGACGGCGTGGAGGTGACCGGGCTGCGGCGGCGGCGCCTCAGCGAGTACCGGCGCGGCATCGGCTTTGTCTTTCAGCGCTATCACCTGCTGCCGGCGCTCAGTGCGCTCGACAACGTCATCGCCCCCGTCCTGCCGTTCAAGGTCGGGTTCGACAAGCGCGCCCGCGCGCGGGAGCTGCTCGACGCGGTCGGGCTGGCCGGGCGGGAGAAGGCGCTGCCGGCCCAGCTCTCCGGCGGGCAGCAGCAGCGGGTCGCCATCGCCCGGGCGCTGATCGGCGCGCCGAAGCTGCTGCTGGCCGACGAGCCGACCGGCAACCTCGACTCGGCCAACGGCGCGCAGATCCTCGACCTGCTGCTCGAACTGCGCGAGGAGCGCGGGATGACGGTGCTGCTGGCCACCCACGAGCAGCACATCGCGGCGCGCTGCGACCGGCTGATCCGCCTCGCCGACGGCCGGATCGAGGAGGACATCGACCTCACATCCGGCGAGCCGCCCGAGTCGACACTCGCTCGGGCTACGCAGCTGCGGCTTTAGCCGGGATTTGCCCCATTTCGCAGGTACGATCAGCGGTACGTGCTTGCGGGTTGGGGGTGGTATGCCGCAACTCGATACCGGCGTACTCACGCAGCCCGAACGACTCCGTGCCCTGCGCCGCGCACAGCTGCTCCTGAACTCCTCCTCGGCCCCGGTCGACGGCCTCGTCCGGCTCGCCGCCCGCTCCGTGGTGGCGCCCGTCGGCCTGCTCACGCTCGTCGACGGGGAGCGGATGCACGTGGTCGGCCGGCACGGCCTGCCGCCGGACCTCGAGCGCGTCCACTCCGAGCCCGCCACCAGCTCGTTCTGCCAGTTCGTGGTGGCCGAGAACGGCCCGCTGGTGGTCCGCGACGCGCGCGAGGACCCGGTGCTGCGGGAGCTCGGCGTCATGCACGGCCGGCACATCACGGCGTACCTCGGCCAGCCGGTCCACGACGCGGCCGGCCACACGCTCGGCGCGGTCTGCGTCACCGACTCCGTGCCGCGGCACTGGACCGACGACGACATCGCCGCGATCGCCGAGTGCGCCGGGCTCATCGAGGTCATGCTGGCCGCCGAGGCCTCCCGCGAGGACATCGCGATCGCCGCCGCCGAGACCGACGCCGTGCTGGAGACGGCCCTGGAGGCGTTCGTCGCGATCGAGCTCAACGGCGAGATCACGCGCTGGAACCGCGCGGCCGAGCGCACCTTCGGCTGGACCGCCGAGGAGGCCATCGGCCAGCCCGTGCACGAGCTGATCGTCCCCGAGCGGTTCCGGGCCGCGCACCGCGCCGGGCTCAGCCGGATGGCCCGCGGCGGCGTCCCGCGCGTGCTCGGCCAGCGCCTGCAGCTCTACGCCAACAACCGCGCCGGCGCGGAGTTCCCGATCGAGATCACGCTCAACGTGATCGACGGCCCACTCGGCCGGCACGCGCACGCGTTCATCTACGACATCAGCGAGCGGGTCACCGCCGAGCGGCAGCTGGCCCGCGAGCGGCACTTCCTCACCGCCCTGCTGGACAACCTCGACGTCGGCGTGGTCGCCAGCGACGAGCGCGGCCGGCTGATCCTGTTCAACCGCGCGATGCGGGAGATCACCGGGCACGACGCCGACGGCTCGACCCAGGAGGCCTGGACGTCGCTCCCGGCCACGCCCGGCGGGGAGGCGATCAGCGGCGAGGACATGCCGCTGACCCGCGCCTTCCGCGGCGAGCACATCCGCGAGGCCGAGCTGGTCATCCACCTGCCCGACCGGCCGCGCCGCTCGTTCACGGTCAACGCCCAGCCGATCCGCGACTCCGACGGCACCCGCCTGGGCGCGGTCGCGGCCCTGCACGAGGTCACCGAGCGCCGCCGGGCCCAGCGCCTCATCGAGTGCGAGCTGGCCGTGTCGCGCATTCTGGAGCAGTCCCCGACCATCGAGGACGCCGGCCCCGAGCTGCTGGAGACGGTGGCCCGCACGCTGCACTGGCCGCACGCCGAGCTGTGGCTCGTGGACAAGGTCGGCAACGTGCTGCGCAACGCGGCCATGTGGACCGAGCCCGGGTACGAGATCCCGCCCCCGGACCCGCTGGCCCCCGGCAAGGGCGTCTCCGGCGTGGCGTGGGAGTCCGGGCAGCCCACGTGGATCCCGGACATCTCGGCGAGCACGAGCCGGTTGAACGTGCCGTCGCTGGCCAAGCACGGCCTGCGGGTCGGCCTGGCCATCCCGATCCGCGACGGCCTCGGCGTCACCGGCACCCTGAGCTTCTTCGGCGACGCCGCGGAGCAGCCCGAGCAGTCGCTGATCGCCCTGCTGTCGGGCATCGCCGCGCACGTGGGCCAGTTCCTGGAGCGGCGGCGGGCCGAGGACCTGGCCAAGCAGCTGGCGCGGACCAAGGACGAGTTCATCGCCCTGGTCGGCCACGAGCTGCGCACGCCGTTGACGTCGATTTCGTCGTACACCGAACTGCTCCTGCACGACGACCAGGAGGACGAGGAGACGCGCGGCGAGTTCCTGGCCGTCATCGCCCGCAACGCCGAGAACCTGCGGGCCATCATCGACGACCTGCTCGACCTGGCCGGCCTGGAGAGCGGCTACGTGACCATGCTCGAGCGGCCGCTGGACTTCGCCGCCGTGGTGCGCGAGGTCGCGGAGGCCAACGCGCGCGCCGCCCAGGAGAAGGACCTGGACGTCTCGGTGGTCCTGCCCGACGGCGCCGCCCCGGTCTCCGGCGACCTCCCCCGCCTGCGCAAGGTCGTCGACCACCTGGTCACGAACGCGGTGAAGTTCACGCCGGCCGGCGGGAAGGTCGAGATCCGCCTGCACGGCGATGTGGCGGGCGTCACGCTGCGGGTCGTGGACACCGGCGTGGGCATCCCGGAGGAGGAGCGGTCGCGGCTGTTCGAGCGCTTCTTCCGCGGGTCCAACATCCGCAACCAGGGCGTGCCGGGAACGGGGCTGGGCCTGGCGATCAGCCGCACCGTGGTCGAGCGCCACGGCGGCACCATCACGGTCACCGACCACGGCGACAAGCCGGGCACCACGTTCGTCGTCCGGTTGCCCGCCTACTGCCCTTAAGGCTCGTCCCGCCCCTCGATCGTTTGCGCGTCCGCGGCGGTCGGGCAAGCTGGTTGCATGCGGTCTCGATGGATGTCGTTGCTGGTGGTGAGCGGGCTGGCACTCAGCGCCTGTTCGGAATCGGAATCCTCGTGGAAGAGCCCTGGCTCCGGTACTTCCGGTGCTCCGGCCCGGCCCGCCAAGAGCATCGCGATCGCGGCGCCCGCCAACGGCGCGACGGACGTCACGACCGCGCTCGACCTGGTCTTCGACGCTCCCGCCACGGCCGCGGTCTCCTTGACGGACGCCTCGGGGGCCGCTGTCACCGGTTCCGCCCTGCCTTCGGGCTCTTCGCCGGGCGTGCACTGGGTGCCGGACAAACAGCTCAAGTGGGGCACCGAGTACACGGCGACGGTGAAGTCGGACGACGCCACCGGCGAGGTGAAGTTCACCACGATGGCCAAGCCGTCCAGCCTGCAGCGGGTCACCAGCCAGGTCGGCGACGACCAGGTCGTGGGCGTCGGCATGCCGATGATCCTGAGCTTCGCCAACGAGATCCCGAAGGAGGCCAGGGCCGGCGTCGAGCGCCGCCTGTTCATGCAGGCGGACCCGCCCCAGGAGGGCTCCTGGAACTGGTTCAGCGCCAAGGAGGTGCACTACCGCCCGAAGGAGTACTGGCAGGCGGGCACCAAACTCAAGCTGCGCGCCGCGGTGGGCGGGGTCTCCCTGGGCGGCAAGTCGTACGCCGAGAGGGACCTCACCGTCGACGCGACCGTCGGCAAGCGGGTCATCATGGACGTCGACAACGCCACCAAGAAGATGACCATCACCGAGGACGGCGTCGTGCTCAAGACGATGCCGGTGAGCCTGGGCAAGCCGAGCAACCCCTCGGACAGCGGCAACTTCATCGTCATGGTGAAGAACGAGTGGGAGTGGTTCGACTCGTCCACCTACGGCGTGCCGGTCGACTCCCCGGACGGCTACCGCACGAAGGTCGAGTTCCCGCAGCGCATCACGTGGAGCGGCCAGTACATCCACGCCGCCCCCTGGTCGGTGGCGGACCAGGGCAGGCGCAACGTCTCCCACGGCTGCGTGAACATCTCCCTGGACCTCGCCAAGTGGCTCTACGGGGTCACCCACATCGGCGACCCGGTGATCGTGAAGGGCACCGAGGAGCGGGTGAAGTACGGCGACGGCTGGACGGACTGGGAACTCCCCTGGGAGCAGTACCGGAAGGGCAGCGCGCTGTACTCCGCGTGAGCCCCGTTTTGGCTGGCCGCGGTCGGACCTGGTAGCCTGATTCATCGCGCTAGGTGACGCGCCGTCGTGCCATGCGCTCTAGGAAACCGGAACCCCGAGCTTTAAGACGAGGCTGTCGCGTGGCGAACATCAAGTCCCAGATCAAGCGCAACCGGCAGAACGAGAAGCGCCGCCTGCGCAACAAGTCGGTCAAGTCGTCCCTCAAGACGGCCATCCGCAAGTTCCACGAGGCGACCGCCGCCGGTGACAACGACACCGCCGCCGCGCTGCTGCGTGACGCTTCCCGCAAGCTGGACAAGGCCGCCAGCAAGGGCGTGATCCACAAGAACCAGGCGGCCAACCGCAAGTCGGCCATCACCAAGAAGCTGGCCGGCATTAGCGCCGCCTGATATTTCGCAGTACCGCGAAAAGCGCCGCCCACCTGGTGGAGCGGCGCTTTCGCTGTGCTCTTTTGCGCTTCTTACGCCGCGGCGTCTCGGCGCTCGGCTCCCCGCGGACCCGGCGTTCTCGGCACTCCCGGCGCTCGGCTCCCCGCGGACCCGGCACTCCCAGCGCTCCCGGCACTCCCGGCGCTCGGCTCCCCGCGGACCCGGCGTTCTCGGCACTCCCGGCGCTCGGCTCCCCGCGGACCCGGCACTCCCAGCGCTCCCGGCACTCCCGGCGCTCGGCTCCCCGCGGACCCGGCGTTCTCGGCACTCCCGGCGCTCGGCTCCCCGCGGTCCCGCCGCTCCCAGCGCTCCCGGGCGCTCGGCTCCGGCGGTCCCAGCACTCCCGGCGCTCGGCGTTCCCGGCTCTCTGCCCACGAAAAAGTGGCCTTGGGCGCACGGCGGGCCGGAGCTCGCCGATCGTCCAAGGCCACATCTGCACCGGCACTCACATGCCGGATAAATCGGATTTCCCGGGTGCTGGCCGGCCCGGGTGACGAGCCGGCGGAGCAAAGTCTGATCAGGCGAAGCGCCCCTGGTTGACCCCGCCGGTACGCTGCCGGGCCAGCTCATCCTCCGAGCGCCACCCCCGGTCCGCATGCCGCCCGGTGGTGAAATGCCCCGACGTCACGTTGTCGGTGTCCTCGGACCGCCGCCGCCCGGGGGTCTGCTGCTGCCGCGCATGCCGGCCGGTGTGCTCACGGTTCAGCGGGCGGGTGTCGTGCTGCTCCTGGTCGTACCGCCGGTGCTCGCCCGCCCCATGCACCTCGCCGTAGCCGCCGTGGCCCGGGTTCCCGTAGCCGCCGCCCTGACTGAAGTCGCCGTTGTAGCCGGCGCCGCTCTGCCCAGATTCGCTGTAGCCGGCGCCGCTATGACCGACGCCGTTGTTGCCTGCACCGCTCGGGCTGGAGTCGCCATAGCCCGCACCGTCATAACCGGCGCCGCTCTGGCCGGATTCGCTGTAGGCAGCGCCCCCGTGGCCGGCGCCGCTCTGGCCGGCGTCGCCGTGGCTGGCCGATCCGTAGACGGTCCCATGCCCCGCGGCGTACGAGTCGTCATGCCCAGCCCGGTACGCCTCCCCCCGCGCAGCCAGGTCCCGCGCCGCCTCGGCCGCGGTCTCGCCGGTGTAGTCGGACACGTAGTCGGGCGCCCCGGGCTCCCATTCGCCGTACGAGCCCCAGGAGTTCCGCCGCCCGGCCGAGGACCACGCCGCCTGATCGGCGAACCCGGTCTCATCGTCCCAGTCGGCCGACCCCTGCTGCTGGTGATGCGCACCCCGGGAGGGCTGGTCCCCCCAGGCCGCGCGATCCCCCCAGGCCGTCTCGTCGCCCCAGTTGGCCTGCGCGTTCACGCCCGCCGCGCGCGGGTTCCAGGCTGCCTGGTCGCCCCAGCCGTTCGTCTCGCCGGACCACTCGGCCTGCGCCGGGTCGACCATCTCGCGCACCGGCTCGACCGCCTGCTCCGCCCAAGGGTCCTGAGCCGGGCGATCACTCCACACCGGCTGATCCTGAGCCGCGCGGTCACCCCACCCCGCCTGGTCCTGGGCCGCGCGATCACTCCACCCCGGCGCGCCCTGGGCCGACCGGTCCGTCCAACCCTGCTGATCCTGAGCCGCGCGGTCAGTCCAACCCGGCGCGCCCTGAGCCGACCCGTCCGTCCAACCCTGCTGCTCCTGAGCCGCACGGTCAGTCCAACCCGGCGCGCCCTGAGCCGACCCGTCCGTCCAACCCTGCTGATCCGAGGCCGGGCGATCGGTCCGGCCCGGCTGGTCCTGGCCCGAACGGTCACTCCAGCCCGACGGGTGCAGCGGCCGCGAACGCTGGAAGCCGTGCGAATCGGTGTCCGTCCACTCTTCCTCGATGGCGCCATGCCCGTGCTCCACGGCCGGCGGCGGGGGCGGGGCGTCCTCGGAGGCGGGCGAGATCCCGTACCCGGCGTCGACCACCTCCCGGTTCCCCTCGTCCACCGCATGCCGCGACCCGGCATCCTTGGCCGGCACCGAGATCTTGATGACCCCGACCTTCTTCCGCTGAGCCGGGGGCTCCACAGTCCGCGTACGCACCGTGCCCGTCGTCCCAGCCCCGTTCGAACCACTGCCGTTCGCCCCGGAGCCACCGCCGTTCGAGCCAGCACCGTTCGAGCCAGCACCGTTCGCACCGACGCCGTTCGAACCCGAGCCGCGCGAGCCGCCGCCGGTCGAGCCAGCACCCGCACCAGCACCGTTCGAACCAGCACCCGAACCGCCGCCGTTCAAGCCGGCGCCCGAGCCAGCGCCCGAACCGCCGCCCACACCGGCGCCGTTCGAGCCGCCACCCACACCGGCGCCGTTCGAGCCGGTGCCATGCGAGCCGGAGCCGTTCGACGAGCTGCCCGAGCCGTAGCCGTTCGAGCCGTTCGATGACCCGCCCGAGCCGTAGCTGCCCGAGCCGGAGCCGTTCGATGCGCTGTTCGAGCCGTAGCCCGTCGTGGAACCCGTTGAGCCGGAGCGCGTCCGAGCGGCGCCGCCGGCCCGGGCGATCTCGGCTCGATCGAGCGCGGTCGCGGTCCTCCGGGGTACCGAGGTGGTCTCGTCGGTGCGGTCATCCGAATCCACCCGAGTGGATGACGCTCGATCGGATGAAGCCCGGGCCAGCGCGCGGGCGCGCTTGGAGCCGCCGATGACCATGTCGTTGATCTTGACCATGATCGCCACCACCGCCGGCAGGACGGGCACCGCCCACCAGCTGACCAGTTCGGCCAGGGCCAGCAGGACCCCGGCGGCGATCATGCACTCGAACAGCAGGAAACTCACGAATCCGCCCACGTGCAGGTGCCGAAGCCGCAGCGCCCGCACGTAAAGCGGCGCCTGGTGCGCGAACCCGTTGTTCGTCATCGTCCTATTCCTCCACCGCGCGCAGCGACCACTGCGAACACCGCCCGCTCGAGCGCATAGCCGCGGTCGTCAGATCCACCCTTCACAGCGGCATTGCACTCAGCAGCCGCTCGCATGGCATCAACGAGCGCCTCGGCCGTCCAGCCACGGGCTTGGCGCTGTGCGCGTTCGACCTTCCACGGAGGCATTCCCAAACTACCGGCGAGTTGGTATGCGCCGCCCTTGCCGGCCGCGGCCACCCGGGCCACGGTCCGCACCCCGTCGGCGATGGCATCGGCGATCGGCACCGGGTCCACGCCGACGTGCAGCGCCCACCGCAGCGCCTCGAGCGCCCCGGCCGCGTCGCCGACCATGACGGCATCGGCGACGGTGAACCCGGACACCTCGGCCCGCCCCTTGTAGTACTGCGCGATCGTCTTCACGTCGATCCGCCCACCCGTGTCCGCCACGAGCTGCGAACAGGCCGCCACGATCTCGCGCAGGTCATTGCCCACCGCCGCCAGCAGCGCCTCGGCCGCGTCCTCCCCGACCTTGCCCCCCTGCCGCCGAATCTCGTTCCGCACGAAGTCGACCCGCTCACGGTGCTTACTGATCTTCGCCGCGGTCACCACATCGGCCCCGGCCGCCTTGAACCCGTCGGCCAGCGCCTTCCCCTTCGCCCCGCCGGCGTGGGTAACGACAAGCACGACATCGTCCTCGGGCGACTTGGCATAGGCGGTCAACGCCGCGGCCACGTCCTTCTTGGCGTCCTGCCCGTCGAGCACCACGATCACCCGCCGCCCCCCGAACAGCGAGGGGCTGAGCATCTCGGCCAGCTCGCCTACGACGAGCTCCCCGCCCGCCTTCTGCCGCACCTCGGTGTCGGACTCCTCAGCCCGAGCGGTGGCAACGGTCTCGGCAACGGCACGGGAGACGAGCAGCTCCTCGTCCCCGATCACCAGGCGAAGGCGCGGAAGGCTAGACACGCCAGCCATCGTGTCACGCGCCGACGCGCCCGACCGCGCCCGCGCCGCCGCCCCGCCGAAGTCCGTCACCTCACGCCCCGACCCGCCCGCGTCACACTCCGCCCCTCGCGAACGACCCCGCGCCGTCGCCACGGCAAAGTCCGTCGTGTGACGCCACGACCCGCCCGTGCCGCGGTCGCGGCGAGGCCCGTCGCGTCACACTCCGACCCGCGCAAACGCCCCCGCGCCGCGGCCACGGCGAGGCCCGTCACGACCGGCGGGCCGCGACGGCGAGGCCACCGGAAGCGTCCCGCACGACGGCGACATCCCCCAGCTGATCGGTACGCATCACCCGAGCCCCACCCCGCTCCAGCCGCGCCAGCAACACGGCACTGGGATGCCCATAGTCATTGCCAACCCCAACGCTGACCAGCGCAACCCGCGGCGCGACCTCGGCCAGGAACTCGTCCGACTGGTAAGCCGACCCGTGATGGGCGACCTTCAAAACGTCCGCCCGCAGGGCAAGCGGCAACAGGCTGAGCTGCTCCTCCGTCTCGGCGTCCCCAGTCAACAGCACCCGAATCCCGTTCGCGGTCACCGCCAGCACCAGCGAGTTGTTGTTAGGGTCCGAACGAGTCCCGGTCACCGGCCGCACCGGCCCCAGCACCTCGATCCGCACGTCCCCCACGGTCAGCGCGGACCCCGGCACCGCCGAGGCCGACGGCACCCCGCGCCCCAGCACCGCCGCCCGCGCCGCCGCCGGCTCGGCAAAGGCGGGCACGAGCATGCCGTCCACCTGGCGCCCCCGCAGCACCCCGTCCAGCCCACCCACGTGGTCGACGTGAAAGTGGCTGATGACGAGGAGCGGCACCCGGCGTACGCCCAGCCGCCGCAGGCACCCGTCCACCGGGTCCGGCTCCGGCCCCGCGTCGACGACCACCGCCGAGCCCGGCCCCGCGGAAACCGCGAGCGCGTCCCCCTGCCCCACGTCACAGGCCACCACCAGCCACCCCCGCGGCGGCCAGCCGGCGGCGAGGAAGCGCACCGGCACCGCCCCGAGCACCGCGGCCACGGCGGCCACGAGCACCCACCGGCGTACCACCGGCCACCGAAATCCCGCCAGCAGCGCCGCGACGAGCGCCCCGAGCAGCAGCCCACCCCCGGTCCCGCCGGGCCAGGGCAGCAGTCCGGCCGGCACGTCGGCCCCGTGATGGGCGACGAACACCAGCCAGCGGGCGGGCCACGACGCGATCCAGGCCGCGAATGCCGCGAGCGAGGGCAGCAGCGGCGACAGCACCGCCGACGTGAGCCCCAGAATCGTCGCCGGTGCCACGGCCGGCGCCGCCAGCAGGTTGGCCGGAATCGTCGTCAGGCTGACGCCGGCCGAGATGGCCGCGATCACGGGAGCGCAGGCCGCCTGAGCCGCCGCCGGTACCGCCACCGCCTCCGCCGCCACCCGAGGCCATCCGCGATCCTCGAGGGCCTGGGTCCACCGCGGCGCGATGAGTACCAACCCGCCGGTGGCGAGCACCGACAGCGCGAACCCGGCGTCCACGGCCAGCTCCGGATCGAGGACCACGAGCCCTAGCACTCCCGCCGCGAGCGCCGGCACCGCCGCCCGCGGCCGCCCCAGCGCGAGCGCGACGAGCGCCAGCCCGCCCATGGCCGCGGCGCGCAGCACGCTGGGCGAGGGCCGTACAAGCACCACGAACCCCGCCAGCGCCAGCACGCACACCACCGCCGCCATCCGCGGCCCGGCCCGGCACCACCGCACCATGGCGAGCACCAGCCCGACGACAATTGCGAGATTTGCCCCACTTACGGCGGTTAAGTGGGTAAGTCCTGTCGTCTTGAAGTCGTCCGCAAGGTCCGGATCGAGCCGGCTGGTGTCCCCGACGACCAGCCCCGGCAGCAGCCCACCGGGCTCGGCCGGCAGCCCCACGCAGGCCCGCTGCAGCCCGGCCCGCAGCGTCCCCGCCGCCCGCTGCACCCACGGCGCCGCCCCGACCGGCACCGGCCCGGCGCCGACGGAGAGCAGCGCCGCCCCCAGATCCCCACCGTCAGGCGGCGACAACCGAGCCGAGGCCTCGGCGTGCTGCCCAGGCAGCAGCCCGAGCCACCCCCGGTCGCCGGCCAGCACCAGCACCCGGGCGGAGAGCACGATCCGCTGCTCGCCGGTGTCGATCCAGTCGAGCCGAGCGGGCACGATCACGGTCGCGTCCCGCCCGACATGGGCCCGGCCGAGCCGCGGGTCATCGGTGATCACCAGCCCCACCCGCACCGTGGCGTGCCGCACGGCCAGCCCCCGCAACGGCTCAGCGTCCCGCTCCCCGACGCGCGCCGCCGTGGCCGCCGCGCCGCAGGCCACCCCGGCCGCCGCCGCGGCCACGATCCACCGCGCCCGCCCGAACCGCCACAGCACCGCCACCAGCAGCGCCCCACCGGCCAGGGCCCAGCCCGCCGCCGCGGGCAGGAACAACGCCCCGATCGCCGCGAACCAGCACCCCAGCGCCGCCCCCACCAGCCGCAGGTCGGCACTCACGCCGTCACCCGCCGACCGCCCCGCGCGAACGGCACCGCCCCAGCGGCCGACAACAGCCGCAAGGGCGTCGACCCGACCAGCCGCAGGTCGGCACTCACGCCGTCACCCGCCGACCGCCCCGCGCGAACGGCACCGCCCCAGCGGCCGACAACAGCCGCAAGGGCGTCGACCCCACCAGCCGCAGGTCGGCGGTCATACCGTGACCTTGTCCTTGAGCTGCGCGAACTTCGCGTCGCCGATCCCCTCGACCTGCCGCAGATCAGTGACGGCCCGAAACCCGCCATGCCCGTCGCGGAACTCCACGATCCGCTGCGCCAGCACCTCCCCGATCCCCGGCAGCTTCTGCAGGTCGGCGACGGAGGCCGTATTCAGGTTGATCAGCCCCGAGCCAGGAGCGCCCAAAGCAGGAGCGGCCCCGACCGGCGGCGGCACCCCGACGGCGATCATCTCCCCGTCGACCACCTTGCGCGCCAGGTTCAGCCCCGTGATGTCCGCCCCGGCCACGATCCCGCCCGCCGCGTCGATCGCGTCGGCCACCCGCGAGCCCGAAGGCAGCCGCACCAGCCCCGGCCGGTTCACCTTCCCGGTCACGGAAACGATCAAGACGGCGGGCGAGGCGGGCGCAGCGGCCACCGACGCGGCCGGCGAAGGCGCCGCCGTCACGTGCGGCCGCGAGAACCACACCAGCGCGGCCGACACCAGCACCACGACCCCGGCCACGACGAGCAGGACCCGCAGCCCCCGCCGCCCCGGATCCCAGGTCGGCCCCGGTCTTCGGCGCTGCTTGAAGGCCTCGTCCCAGGGATAGTCGTCGTCGGGAACGTCGGCTGGAAGTTCGGTCACGCGGTCCATGCCAGGGAGGCTAGGCCGATTCGAAACGGCCCGCGGACCCCCTGTGGATAACTCAGTCGACCCTGTGGATAACCACCGCGACCATGCCCGGCCCCACGTGGGCCCCGACGACTGCGCCGACCTCGGTCAGGTACGCCCCGCGCAGCCGCTCCCCGAACCGCTCCTTCACGGTCGTGAGCAGCGCGTCGGCTCGATCCGGGGCGGCCAGGTGATGCACGGCCACGTCCACGTCCGACTCCCCGGCCGACTCCACCGCGATGTCGACCAGCCGGGCCAGCGCGCGGCCGGCCGTGCGGACCTTCTCGCGCACCACGACGCCCTGCTCGGTGGTGTGCAGGATCGGCTTGACCGACAGCGCCGTGCCCAGCAGCGCGGCCGCGGCGCCGATCCGTCCGCCGCGGCGCAGGAACTCGAGGGTGTCGACATAGAACAGCGTCGTCGTACGCCCAACCGCCCCCTCCGCCGCCGCCCGCACCTCCGCCAGCGACGCCCCGGCCGCGGCGGCGTCGGCGGCGGCCAGGGCGGGGAAGCCGAGGCCCATCCCGGTCGACTGGGTGTCGATGACCTCGACCCGCCCGTCGAAGTCGGCGGCGGCCAGGGTCGCGGCGTCGTACGTGCCCGACAGCTGCGCCGACAGGTGCACCGACAGCACGGACTGGGCGCCCTCGTCGAGCAGCTTGCGGTACACCTGGGAGAAGGCCTCGGGCGAAGGCCGCGAGGTGGTGACCGAGACCCGGCGGGCGTTGAGCGCCTCGGCGACGGTCGCCGAGTCGATGTCGACGGTCTCCAGGCCCGGCACGCCGTTGACGACCACGGCGAGCGGCACCACGGTGAGCCCGCCCGCGGCGGTGGCGGGCAACGGCGGCAGATACGCGGTCGAGTCGGTGACCACGGCGACGGCAGGCTGCGGGCGGGTCATGACGGCACGGTAGCCGATCCCCGCGCCCCCAAGAAGGGAGACCGCACCGCAAGAAAAGAGCCCGCGCCCCAAAAAGGGAAACCGCACCGCAAGAACGGAGACCGCGCTGCAAGTAGAGAGACCGCGGCCCCCAAAAAACCGAAAGCGTCAGTTCTCAACCCGAGAGACGCGGAACGGCGTCCCCTGCTGACAGGTGCTCATCATGTCCGGCTCGGGCTTGCCGTACACGGTCACCGTGGACCCGCTCTTCAAGGCCGCCCGATCCCCGCCCAGCAGCAGATAGGTCTTGCTGTCGGTCGCGGAGAGCAGCACGCACCCCGGCTCCACGCCGTCCTTGACCGTCCCCCGGACGGACACCAGCGGCTGCTCCGACCCGAGCGAGAGCGACGGAGCAGCCGAAGGTGCGGAGCCGGTGGTGGGCACGACAGAAGGCGGCGGCGCCGTGACCGGCTCCGACGTCTCCCCACACCCGGCGAGCCCGGCAAACGCGAGCCCACCCACGACGATCAGCGCTACAAGCCTCATGACACCTTCGACGCTAGACCTCGCCAGGAGGTTCCAAAGCAAATCAGGGCACGTTGTGCGCGTCGAGCTGCCAGCCCCGGTGCGGGTCGCGACGCAGGTGGGTGCGGTGACAGTTGTGCATCGGCCCGAACCGCGGCGCGTACTCCATCGGCAGCCCCACCATCGCCACCGTCGCGAACCGCGCCGCGGCCCCGTGCGTGGCGGCCAGGACGACCCCGTCGGGCCCGGCCTTGTCGACCGCCTCATGCAGGGCCGCGAGCATCCGCTTGGCCACCGCGTCGATCTCCTCGACGCCGGCCTCGCCGACCTCGTCGCCGCGCCGCCAGCGCTCGAACGCCTCGGGCCAGCGCGCGATCGCCTCGGGGTGCATGAGCCCCTCCCACTCGCCGAAGCTGCGCTCGCGCAGCCGCGGGTCGAAGGTGGGCTCCATCCCGGTGATCGCGGTCAGGGCGGCGGCCGTGGTGGCGGCCCGCTGCAGGTCGCTGGAGATGAACACCGTCGGCTTCAGCGCGGCCACGCGGGGCGCGCTCTCGGCCGCCTGCTCAAGGCCGACCGGCGACAGCGGCGTGTCGGTCTGCCCCTGAATCCGGTGCGACCTGTTCCACTCCGTCTGCCCATGCCGCCACAGAACGACGAGCGTCATCGATCAGCCCACGGAGAGACGGTCCGCGGAAGGCCGGAGCAAGGGCGAATCATGCCGAAGCAGGAAGGTCGCGATCCACGAACTCGATCTGCGGGCAGTCCTTCCACAGCCGGTCGAGCGAGTAGAACTCGCGCTCCTCGGAGTGCTGCACATGCACCACGATGTCCACGTAGTCCAGCAGCACCCACCGCCCGCCGCGCTCGCCCTCGCGCCGCACCGGCTTCGCCTTCTCCGGCAGCTGCACCAGCCGCTCCTCGATCGCGTCCACGATCGACAGCACCTGGCGCTCGTTGGGCGCCGAGGCGAGCAGGAACGCGTCGGTGATGACCAGCTGGTCGGCCACGTCGAGGATGACGATGTCCTCGGCCTTCTTGTCGGCGGCCGCCTGCGCGGCGGTGAGCGCCAGCTCGCGGGCACGCTCAGTCGCGGGCACCGGGCTCCCTTCGTAAGACCACCCCGGTCACCTTCACCGGGCTCGTTCAAGCCTCTCACGCGGGTACGACATTTTGCTCCTCAGATACTGCCGACTTTTCGGTACAAACCACGCTTTGCGATGTACTGCACCACCCCGTCGGGGACCAGATACCAGACCGGCTTGCCCTCCTCGACCCGCCGGCGGCAGTCGGTGGAGGAGATCGCCATGGCCGGGACCTGCACCTTGCTCACCCGGTCGGCCGGGAGGTGCGAGGCGCTCAGCTCGAATCCGGGCCGGGTCACGCCCACGAAATGCGCCAGTTCGAACAGGTCGGGGGCGTCCTTCCAGGAGAGGATCTTGCCCAGCGCATCCGCACCGGTGATGAAGAACAACTCCGCGCCGGTACCGTAAGCAGCCCGCAAATCCCGCAACGTATCCACGGTGTACGTCGGCCCGCCCCGGTCGATGTCCACCCGGCTCACCGTGAAGCGCGGGTTGGAGGCGGTGGCGATGACGGTCATCAGGTACCGGTCCTCCGCCGGGCTGACCGCGACCTCGCTCTTCTGCCACGGCTCCCCGGTCGGGACGAAGACCACCTGGTCGAGCCCGAACCGGTCGGCCACCTCGCTGGCCGCCACGAGGTGCCCGTGGTGGATCGGATCGAAGGTGCCGCCCATGATGCCCACACGCATTTCCGCATCGTAATGATCGCGAGCGCGAACGGGGGACGTGCGAAGCATCACCGCGGCGGTTGGCGGTACGGTGACGCGCATGACGATGTCCCACCCGAAGGGCGATTTCGACAACTCGCGCGCCGTGTGGCGTTCGGCGCCCGGCGACAGCCACGGCAGCCGCGTCGAGGTGGCGTTCGTCGACGACCTCATCGGCCTGCGCAACGGCGCCGACCCGGACAGCCCGGTCCTCGTCTTCACCCAGGACGAATGGGACGCCTTCGTGGCGGGCGCCAAAGACGGCGAGTTCGACGTCTAAGAGCACCCGCCAAACAGGCCACGGCTAGAGCAGCGACCGCAGGGGCGCCAGCCGCTCCAGCCGCGGCGCGAGCGCGCGCACCCGCAGCATCAGCGAAACAGCCTCGAACACCGCGTCCTCGTCAACGCAAGAGGCGTCCACGCAAGAGGCGTCGACACAAGAAGCGTCGACACAAGAAGCGTCAGCACAAGAAGCGTCAACGCAAGAAGCCGAGCACGAGGCCCAGTCGTACACCGGCCGCGCCCACGACCCGAGCGGCACCAGCTCCGCCGCCCGCCCGCCGCGCTCCCCGATCGTGAACGCCGTCACCAGCGAGTCATCGGCGATCACGGCCGCGATGGCCAGCCCCGCCACATCCAGGTCCCGCACCCCGGACACCACCGCGTCGATCAGCGTCGGCGCCGGCCGGTCAAACGCCACCCAGCCGACCCACCCCCCGTCGCCCGGCGCCAAAACCGGGGAAACCGGCACCACAGGCACGCCACCACGCGACGGCAGCGCCTCCACGCACAGGTCCTGAGCCCGCCCGAACAGCGCATCCGCCGCCGCCTCGGTCAGCTCCCCGGCCACCAGCAGCCGGAACTGCCGCACCCGCATCACGGCCGCCGCCCGCACGCGCGGTGCCGGTGGGTGAACGCGTCGATCCGCCGCGCCACCCGCTCCGCCGCCGCCCCGGGCGGCACGCGCTCCGGAATGCCGAGCCACCCCCGGCACGCCGGGCACTCCAGCCGCAGCCAGCCCCCACCACTGCATTCGTCGTCTCGCACAGGTCCTCCCCCGCCGACGCCGTCCCGCCCCCATCCCCAAGGCAACACCACAAAACGCCGCTTGGGAGGGGCCAGCAACGACCGACCTGCGCTAGCCTGAGGACATGACGCGAAGCACGCGACAGAACAGCTGGCGCGCCCGCTAGGGGCGGCCAGTCTTCGCGTTCGCGACAACCCCCACATCACAGGGCCGCCCGGAATCCGGGTGGCCTTTTCGGTGTGCGCACACCGCCCGGGACCGGCGGCTCCCCCCATCCAGGAGGAAGAGTCCCATGTCCGACCGCCGCATCTCCGGTTTCAAGCCCACCGGCCCCCTGCAGCTCGGCAACTACGCGGGCGCCATCCGCCCGCTCGTGCTGGGCCAGGACCGGCCCACCGTCGCGTTCGTCGCCGATCTGCACGCCCTCACCGTCCCGCACGATCCCGAGCGCCTCCGCGCGCTGACGCTGCAGGTCGCCGGCCTCCTGCTCGCCTCGGGCCTCGACCCGCGGCGCACGATCCTCTACCGGCAGTCCGACCTCGCCGCGCACTACGAGCTGCATTACCTGCTGGAGTGCGCGGCGAGCTACGGCGAGGTGCACCGCATGATCCAGTTCAAAGAAAAGGGCGGCGGCAGCGGTACTCGACTGTCGCTGCTCACCTACCCCGTGCTCATGGCCGCGGACATCCTGTTGCACGACATCGCCGAGGTGCCCGTCGGCCGCGACCAACGGCAGCACGTCGAGCTGACCCGCGACCTGGCGCTGCGGTTCAACGAGCGGCACGGCCCGGTCTTCACGGTTCCGCGGGCCACCCACCCGGCGATCGCGGCCCGCCTCGGCGACCTGGCCGACCCGACGGCCAAGATGGGCAAGACCAACGCCGCCACCAACGGGGTGCTCTTCCTGCTCGACCCGCCGGACGTCCTCCGCCGCAAGATCATGCGGGCCGTCACCGACGCCGGCACCGAGGTCGCGTACGACCCCGAGCGCAAGCCCGGCGTCTCCAACCTGCTCGAACTGCTGGCCACCTGCACGAACGGGCGGCCCGAGCAGCTCGCGCCGGACTACCCGCGCTACGGCGCCCTGAAGACGGCCGTCGCCGACGCGGTGATCGCCCTGCTGGAACCCATCCAGCGCCGCTACCACGAACTCGGCACGGACGACATCGAACAAGCGCTCGCTCAGGGGGCGGAACAGGCCGCCGAACGAGCCGACGCCACCGTGCGGCGAGTGAAAGCCGCAATGGGGCTCACCAGCGGACGGCCCGCTCCTTCAAGTACCCCAGAGACGCCTCGGACGGCTCCAGCACGGCACTGAACCGCGACGGCCGATAGTCGATCTCCTCGACCAGCAGATCGGCCTCGACCAGCAGCGCCCACGGCACGTGGAACACCTTCTCGCCCGGCTCGGACACGCCCACCAGATCCACCACGGGCAGCAGCGCCGGCGTCCCCACGGTCCACAGGGCCGTCGTGAACGCCGAGCCGTCCGGCCGGGCGGCGAGGGTGGCCTCGACGAGGTACGGGTCGCCCAGCGTGCGCCGCTGGTGCTCGGCCACGTCGACCGCGAGCCGCCGCGCCGCCTTGGCCGCCGCCGGATACGCCGGATGCCCCCGATCGGGCAGGAACGGCACGACCCGGCCGTCGTCGTCGGTGGTGTAGGCCATCGGCGAGAGCGGCCGCGGCGTGCGCGCGTACTCGTCGGCCGCGAGGTCGTAGAGCTGCTCGACCAGCCGCGGCTCGTCCGCGCAGACGAGCAGCATCAGCGTGCTGGGCAGGAACGCCACCGCCCGGCCGCCGACCTGCTCGTCGAGCTCGGCGAGCCAGCCCTCCAGCAGGACCCAGGAGACCAGCTGCTCGCCGCCGTAGTCGGGCACGTGCAGTACCGATGGACCGAAAAAACCCGCCGAGGCCGGCAGTTCGGCGCGGGCGAGCGTGCGGTTGTGCGCCGCGGCGAAGATCGCCTCCGCGCTCACCCCCCAGCGCGCCGGGCTCTGGTTGTCCAGCGGCACGTCCCCGGCGAGCACGACCTCGTCGAGGTGCGGCAGGGCGGGGCGGCGCAGCGTGCGGGTCCCGCGGGCGGCGTGGCGCAGGGCGAGCCGCAGCTGCGGCAGCGCCTCGGCGAAGGTCTCGGGCTGCGCGGGCGGGGCGAGGCTGTGCGCGACGAACTCCCGCACGAACTGTTTCCGGTCGCCGGGACTGCGCTGGTACTGCGAGAACGCCTTCGACAGGAAGAGTGTGCTGTACGCGTCCTGGCCGCATTCGCACACGATGGCGAACTGGGTCGGGCGGAATTCGGCGTCGGTGAACCCGCGACGGCGCAGCTCGGCCAGCACCTGGTCGGCGAAGCGCTCCCGTGGTGAACGGGCCGGTCGGGTCAGCCGCTCGAGGATGCCCACCGACCGAACATTAGCCTCAGCCGAGCTCAGACGCGATGGGCTCGGTGGCAATCACGAGTTTTTCGTAGCACAGGCTGAGCGGGCTGTGTACGTACGGCCCATACGGCGGAATCGGTCGGTAACCGGCCGATTCGTACAATCGGATCGACTCCGGCTGCCGCGCGCCCGTTTCGAGTCGTATGAACAGGTAATGCGAGGCCGCCGCGAGGTCCTCGAGCGCCGCGAGCGTGCGCCGCGCGATGCCGTTGCCGCGGTACGCCGGGCGCACGTACATGCGCTTGACCTCGACCGTCTGGTCGTCGATGGGCTGGATCGCCCCGCACCCGGCCCCGATCCCGCCGAGCGTGGCGAGCACGAACTTGGCCCGCGGGTCGAGCGGGAAGCGGCGGGCCCGCGTGTCGCCGTAGCGGGTCGCGGCCTCGTCGGCGGAGAGCGTGACGAGCTCGGCGACGGCCGGGTCGGTGGCCGCCTTGCGCAGCACCACCACCTCGCCGGCGTCGTCGAAGCGCTTCTCGAAGCAGCGGCTGGCCTCGTACTTCACGTATCGCCCGAAGCGCGGGATGGGCCGGTAGCCGGCCCCCAGCACCAGCGAGATGGCCTCGGGCGCGGTCACGCCCGCCTCCAGCCGCAGCACCCGGTGGCCGCGGGAGGCGGCGAGGTCCTCGATCGCGGCGAGCATGCGCCGGCCGAGGCCGCGGTTGCGGTACGCCGGGCGCACGTACAGCCGGGTCACCTCGGCCACGTCCAGGTCCAGGGCGAGCAGCGCGCCGCAGGCCACGGCCTCGCCGCCGACGACCGCGACCAGGTAGCGGGCGGCCGGGTCGACCGCGTACACGTGGCCCTCCCGGCCACCGTCGCGCGTGCGCAGCTCGACCTGCTGGTCGACGACGAGCGCGCTCACCTCCGAGTCGCCCGATGGACGTTGCTCGATCAACATGGAACGACGGTACGCACCCTCGATTTCCCCGATGTTTCCCTGAACGGGCAAATCGCGTTGCGGCGCGCGTTAAAAATCGTCGTCGTCGAGCTCATCCGCGGGTGAAAGTTCCCGCTGCTCGTACGGCACGCGGCGGGCCGCCCGCAGGGCCTTGCGCTCGGCCGCGCCGATCCGCTTGTTGGCGTCCTCGAGGCGGTAGTCGGTGCCCCGGTTGCCGGGCACGAACTCCTCCTCGGCGAACTGGTTCGGCTGCCAGTCGAATTCACGGACGCCAATTCGAACCGGGTCGCCCGGCTCCGCGCCCGCCTTCTTGAGCGCGGACTCGACGCCGAGGCGGGCGAGGCGGTCGGCAAGGTACCCGACGGCCTCGTCGTTGTCGAAGTTGGTCTGGCGCACCCAGCGCTCGGGCGCGCCGCCGCTGACCACGAACACGCCCTCGGCGTCGCGGTCGATGGTGAAGCCGCTGTCGTCGACCGCGACCGGGCGCAGCACGATCCGGGTCCGCTCCGGCGGCGGCGCGGCCAGCCGGTGCTGCTTGACCAGCGCGGCCAGGGCGAACGTGAGCTCGCGCAGGTTCTCGTGGGTCACCGCGCTGACCAGGTGCACGGCGAAGCCGCGGGCCTCCAGCTCGGGCTGCATGATCTCGGCGAGGTCCCGCCCGTCGGGCACGTCGATCTTGTTGAGCACGACGAGCCGCGGCCGGTCCTCCAGGCCGCCGTACGCGGACAGCTCCGCCTCGATCGCGTCGATGTCCGACACCGGGTCGCGCTCGGTCTCCAGCGCCGCGCAGTCCACGACGTGGGCGAGCACCGCGGTGCGCTCGATGTGGCGCAGGAACTCCAGGCCGAGGCCCTTGCCGGTGGCCGCGCCGGGGATGAGCCCGGGCACGTCGGCGACGGTGAAGGTCTCCTCGCCGGCCTGCACGACGCCGAGGTTGGGCACCAGGGTGGTGAACGGGTAGTCGGCGATCTTGGGCCGGGCGGCGGAGATGGCGGCGATCAGCGACGACTTGCCGGCCGAGGGGAACCCGACCAGGCCCACGTCGGCCACGCTCTTGAGCTCCAGCACGACGTCGAGCTGCTCGCCCGGCTCGCCCAGCTCGGCGAAGCCCGGGGCCTTGCGCCGGGTGCTGGCCAGGGAGGCGTTGCCGCGCCCGCCCCGCCCGCCGCGGGCCAGCTCGAACTTGGTGCCGGAGCCCACGAGGTCGGCGAGCACCTCGCCGTCGACGGACTGCACGACGGTGCCGTCGGGAACCCGCAGCTCCAGGGTCTCGCCGTTCGCGCCGTCGCGGTCGTTGCCGGCTCCCCCGGCGCCGTTGCGGGCCTTCTGGTGCGGGTGGAAGTGGAAGTCGAGCAGGGTGTGCACGCCCGGGTCGACGATGAGCGTGACGCTGCCGCCGTGCCCGCCGTCGCCGCCGTCCGGGCCGCCGAACGGCTTGAACTTCTCCCGGTGGATGGACACGCAGCCGTGACCGCCATCGCCGGCCTTCACGTGCAGCACGGCGCGGTCAACGAACGAGGTCACCGCAGAACACCCTTCACTCAACGTCCCAGGAACGCAGCAACGGCGGGCGAGGGACCGTCATGCCCCTGCCCGCCGCGCGCGAAACTTCGAAAATCAGGCCTCGACCGGCGTGATGCTGATCGTCTTGCGGCCGCGCTTGGTGCCGAAGGTCACGTGACCCGGGGCGAGCGCGAAGAGCGTGTCGTCGCCGCCGCGGCCGACCAGGTCGCCCGGGTGGAACTTGGTGCCGCGCTGGCGGATGATGATCTCACCCGCGTTCACCAGCTGGCCACCGAACCGCTTCACGCCGAGCCGCTGGGCGGCGGAGTCGCGCCCGTTCCGCGAGCTGGACGCACCCTTTTTGTGTGCCATCGCGCTTGCCCTACTTCCCGGTGGAGATGCCGGTGACCTTCACCTGGGTCAGCGGCTGACGGTGACCCTGGCGCTTGTGGTAGCCGGTCTTGTTCTTGAACTTGTGGATCCGGATCTTCGGACCCTTGGTGTGCGCGACGACCTCAGCGGTCACCGCGGAACTGGCAAGCTTGGCCGCGTCGGTGATGAGATCCTCGCCGTCGACAAGCAGGACAGCGGAGAGCGTCAGCGCATCGCCCGGCTCGCCCGCGAGCTTCTCGACCTCGATCACATCGCCCTCGGCGACCTTGTACTGCTTGCCGCCGGTCTTGACGATCGCGTACATGGGACGCGGACTCCTGTCGTAGAGCTCTGGCGGGCTGGTCAAGCTGCGCGCCGTTCCAGGCACGCGAAAGACCCCGCGCACGAAAGTGCGCTTTGAAGAGAGTACGCCACCAGGGGCGTACTCCCCAAATCAGGGCCGGGTACGGCGGCGGACGCCACCCCGGCGAGTGCGGCGCCGGGCCCCGTTGCCGGCGCCCTCGTCCTCGTCGTCCTCGACGTTGTCGGGGTCGTCCTCGGAGGCGATCGGCGTGAAGTCGCCCTCCTCCTGGGACGCCTCGACGGCCGGCGACTCCTCGGCGGTCTCCTCCTCGGCGACCGCGGTGGCCCCGCGGCGGCCCCGGCGGCGGCTGCGCGGCGCGGGTGCGTCGGCCTCCTCCACCCCGGTGGTGACGCCCGGCCCGGTCGCGGCCGAGGCGACCTTGGCCACCGCGTGGCTGTGGCCGTTGCCGCCGCCCCCACCGCCGCCGCTGCGCTTCTCCGGGATCGGCTCGGTGTGGATGATCAGGCCGCGGCCCTTGCAGACCTCACAGGTCTCGCTGAAGGCCTCCAGCAGGCCCTGGCCGACCCGCTTGCGGGTCATCTGGACCAGGCCGAGCGAGGTGATCTCGGTGACCTGGTGCTTGGTCCGGTCCCGGCCCAGGCACTCGGTCAGCCGGCGCAGCACCAGCTCGCGGTTGGACTCCAGGACCATGTCGATGAAGTCGATGACGATGATGCCGCCGAGGTCGCGCAGCCGCAGCTGGTGGACGATCTCCTCGGCCGCCTCCAGGTTGTTGCGGGTGACCGTCTCCTCGAGGTTGCCCCCGGCGCCGGTGTACTTGCCGGTGTTCACGTCGATGACGGTCATCGCCTCGGTGCGGTCGATGACCAGGCTGCCGCCGGAGGGCAGGAACACCCGCCGGTCCAGCGCCTTGATCAGCTGCTCGTCGATGCGCAGGTCGGCGAAGACGTCGTTGGTGCCGGTGTAGCGGCGCACCCGGTCGACGAGGTCCGGCGAGACGTGCGACAGGTAGGGCTCGACCGACTCGTAGGCCTCGGTGCCCTGGATCACCAGCTCGCGGAAGTCCTCGTTGAACAGGTCGCGCACGACCCGCACGACCAGCTCGGGCTCCTCGTAGAGCAGGGCCGGCGCGCTGCTGCTGCCGGACTTCTCCTGGATGGCCTCCCACTGCGCCTGCAGCCGCTTGACGTCGCGCTCCAGGTCGTCCTCGGAGGCGCCCTCGGCCGCGGTGCGCACGATCACGCCGGCGCCGTCGGGCACCAGGTTCTTGAGCACGTCCCGCAGGCGCTTGCGCTCGATGTCGGACAGCTTGCGGCTGATGCCGGAGGCGTTGCCGTGCGGCACGTAGACCAGGTGCCGCCCGGACAGCGCGATGTGGCTGGTGAGGCGGGCGCCCTTGGTGCCGATCGGGTCCTTGGTGACCTGCACGAGCACCGAGTCGCCGGACTTGAGGGCCTGCTCGATGGTGCGCGTGCGGCCCTCGAGGCCGGTGGCGTCCCAGTTGACCTCGCCGGCGTAGAGCACGGCGTTGCGGCCCCGGCCGATGTCGACGAACGCGGCCTCCATGCTGGGCAGCACGTTCTGGACGCGGCCGAGGTAGACGTTGCCGACCATCGAGCTCGACGAGGCCCGGGTCACGTAGTGCTCGACGAGCACCTTGTCCTCGAGCACGGCGATCTGGGTCCGGTCGTTCTTCTGCCGGATGACCATGCTGCGGTCCACGGCCTCGCGGCGGGCCAGGAACTCCGACTCGCTCAGGATCGGCGGGCGGGTCCGGCGCTGCTCGCGGCCGTCCCGGCGGCGCTGGCGCTTGGCCTCCAGCCGGGTCGAGCCGGAGACGCCCTGCACCTCGTCGCGGGCGGCCGAGCGCGGCTCGCGGATCTTCACGACCACGTGCGGGTCGTCGGCGGCCTCGGTGTCGGCCGCGCCCTTGCGCCGGCGGCGGCGCCGGCGGCGGGTCAGGCCCTCGCCGTCCTCGTCGCCCTCGTCCTCGGCGGACGCCTCCTCCGCCTCGTCGGCGGCGGCCTCCTCGCCCTCGGCGGTCTCGTCGCCCTCGTCCTCGTCGCCCAGCCCGCCCCGGCCGCGTCCGCGACCGCGCCGGCCCCGGCGGCGCCGGCGGCGGCCGCTGCCCTCGAAGCCGTCCTCGTCCTCGTCCTCGTCGGCCTCGGTGTCGGCCTCGTCGGTCTCGACGGCGGACTCCACCGCCTCGACCGGCGCCTCGGCGACGACCTCCTCGGCCGCGGCCCGGCCCCGGCGGCGCCGGCGGCTGCGGCCGACCGGCTCCTCCTCGGCGAGCTCCTCGTCCTCGGCGCGCTCCACCCGCTCGACCCGCTCGGCGCGGGCCGGCGGTGCCTGCTCGCTGGGCGGCATGAACAGCAGCTGCACGGCGGGGGCGGCCCGGCGGCCCCGGCGGGCCGGCGGCTCGTCCTCCACGACCAGGGGCTCGAGCTCCTCGGGCGTGTCGGAGTCCTGCTCGGCCTCCTCGGCCGCGATCTCGTCGCCGAGCGGCTCCTCCTCCTCGGGGAGCTCCTCGGCGACCGGCAGCGGCTCGGGCTCGGGTTCCGGCTCGGGCACGACCTTGGCCCGGGAGCGCCGGGTCCGGGTCGCCTTCACCGGCGCGGGCGGTTCCTCCAGCGGAAGGGCCTGCTGCCCAGACTCGCCGGATTCGCCCGTTTCGTCGGGTTCGGCGACCTTGCGTCGCCGTCGGGTGGTCCGCGGCGCGGGCTCCTCCTCGGCGGAGGCGGGGGGTGCCGTCTCCTCCGGGGCCGGAGCCTCAGCGGCGGCCTTGGTGGCCCGGCGGCGCGTGCGCCGCACGGGTGCGGTGGTCTCTTCGTCGCTGGCTGCGGCAGCAGCCACCGGCTCCTCGCCGGTGGTCTCGCCGCCGGCCGACTCGTTGTCGAACATGCGGACGTTCTCCAGTTCTGGTGCTCCCGGGCGCGTAGAACGCAGCCACACAGGCACACCCATATATGTTGTGCCGGCGGAGGTATCCGCGACGCGGACGATCCGCCGAAAGTCTGCCAACCTCGCGCCCTGGCGACCGGCATCCCGCCACCTGGCGGTACACCCGTCGACTACGGCGACGAAGTCCCGACGACTGCCGCCGGCCGATCCGCGTCGCCAGACAGGGCGAGCGGATCGACGAGCTCACCCTGCTCGGTCAGCACTCCCTGAGCCAGTCGGGTCGCACGGGGCGGAACCGGCGGCTCCAGGTCGGCCACAACGCGCAGACCGGACAGCACATCGTCGGGTCGAACGGTCGGGGTCACCTGCCGCACGACAAGGTCGAGTATCGCACACGGTATGTCGGTGACCTCGGAAGGTACGTCACTGACCGCAGTATCCGACAGAATTTCAAGATCGGAAGCCTCGAGCCGGACCACCGCGGCACGCGTGTCGAAGGTGCGCCGGCCCTGCTTGGTGAGGCGCTCGACGAGCACTTCGGGCGCGTCGAGGAAGGCCCGGACGGCGACGGCGGCGTCGTGCCCGGAGATGCCCGGAAGCTCGACACGCCAGCTCGACGCGTCGATCCGGTCGGCGAGGCTGCCCCCGCCGGTGAGCGGCGACTCGACCGCCTCCAGCACGTCGAGGCCGGGCGAGAGGGCCCCGTCGAGGGCCCGGCGCAGGTCGGCCGGGTCCACCACGGCCCGCAGGCCGATCTCGAGGTACTCGGCCTCGCTGGCCACCCCCGTCGGCGCGGCGGAGGCGTAGGAGACCTTGGGGTGCGGGGTGAAGCCCTGGGAGTACGCGATGGGGACGTTCGCCCGCAGCAGCGCCCGCTCGAACGCCCGGGCGAAGTCGCGGTGCGAGGTGAAGCGCAACGGGCCCCGCTTGGCGTAGCGGAGCCTGATCCGCTGCACCACGGGGTCCTGGTTGCCCTCCGGCTGCCGCTTAGGCATGCGGCACCCGCAGGCCCGGCACCGGCGTGAGCGGAAGCAGCTTTCGGCCGGTGGGGCCGATCTGGATCTCGGTGTCCTGGCTGGGGCACACGCCGCAGTCGAAGCACGGCGTCCAGCGGCAGTCGTCCTGCTCGTAGCCGGTCAGGGCGTCCTGCCAGTCCTGCCAGAGCCAGTCCTTGTCCAGCCCGGAGTCGAGGTGGTCCCAGGGCAGCACCTCGACCTGCTCGCGCTCCCGGGTGGTGTACCAGGCCAGGTCCACGCCGTAGGCCGGCAGCACCTCGGCCGCCGCCTCGACCCAGCGCTGGAACGAGAAGTGCTCCGACCAGCCGTCGAAGCGCCCGCCGTTCTCCCACACCCGGCGGATGACCGCCCCGACCCGCCGGTCGCCCCGGCTGAGCAGCCCCTCGACCTGCGAGGGCTCCCCGTCGTGGTACCGGTAGCCGATCGCCTTGCCCAGCGAGCGGTCCGAGTTGATGGCGTCCTTGAGCGCCTTGAGCCGCCGGTCGATGACCTCTGGCTCCTCCATCGGCGCCCACTGGAACGGCGTGTGCGGCTTGGGCACGAAGCCGCCGATCGAGACCGTGCAGCGGATGTCCCGCGAGCCGGTCGCCTGGCGCCCGCTGCGGATCACCTCGTGCGCGAGCTTGGCGATCTGCAGCACGTCGTCGTCGGTCTCGGTGGGCAGACCGCACATGAAGTACAGCTTCACCTGCCGCCACCCGTTCGTGTACGCGGTGACGACGGTGCGGATCAGGTCCTCCTCGGTGACCATCTTGTTGATCACCTGGCGGATGCGCTCGGAGCCGCCCTCGGGAGCGAAGGTGAGGCCCGTGCGCCGCCCGTTGCGGGAGAGCTCCTGGGCGAGCGTCACGTTGAACGCGTCCACGCGCGTGGAGGGCAGCGACAGCGACACGTTGGTGCCCTCGTACTGCTGGGCGAGGCCCGAGCACATGTCGCCGATCTCGGAGTGGTCGGCGGAGGAGAGCGAGAGCAGCCCGACCTCGTGGAAGCCGGAGAACTCCAGCCCCTCCTTGACCATCTGCCCCACGGTCGTGATGCTGCGCTCGCGCACGGGGCGGGTGATCATGCCGGCCTGGCAGAAGCGGCACCCGCGCGTGCAGCCGCGGAAGATCTCCACCGCATAGCGCTCGTGCACCGTCTCGGCCAGCGGGACCAGGGGCTTCTTCGGGTACGGCCACGCGTCGAGGTCCATCGTGGTGCGCTTGTGCACCCGGAAGGGCACGTCGGCGCGGTTGGGCACGACCCGCTGGATGCGCCCGTCGGGCAGGTAGTCCACGTCGTAGAAGCGCGGCACGTAGACCGACTCGGTGCGGGCCAGCCGCAGCAGCAGCTCGTCGCGGCCGCCCGGCTCGCCCTCGGCCTTCCACGCGCGGACGATGCCGGTGATCTCGAGGACCGCCTCCTCGCCGTCGCCGAGCACGGCGGCGTCGATGAAGTCGGCGATCGGCTCCGGGTTGAAGGCCGCGTGGCCGCCCGCGATCACGATCGGGTGCCGGCCGTCCCGCTCGCGCGCGTCGAGCGGGATGCCGGCCAGGTCGAGCATGGTGAGCAGGTTCGTGTAGCCCAGCTCGGTCGAGAACGACACGCCGAACAGGTCGAAGGCCGTGACCGGGCGGTGCGCGTCCACGGTGAACTGCGGCACGCCCTCGGAGCGCATGAGCTTCTCCAGGTCGGGCCAGACCGCGTAGGTGCGCTCGGCGAGCACGTCGGGCTGCTCGTTGAGCACCTCGTAGAGGATCTGCACGCCCTGGTTGGGCAGGCCGACCTCGTAGGCGTCCGGGTAGGACAGCACCCAGCGCACGGTGACCGCGTCCCAGTCCTTCACGACCGCGCCCAGCTCACCGCCGACGTACTGGATCGGCTTGCTGATCTGAGGCAGCAGTCGTTCGAGTTGGGGGAAGACGCTCGTCACACTCACGGAATACCAGAGTACCTACCCCGGGACCTGTTCTCCTCGCTGCCGCCGGTGCGGGGCCCGTCCGCGGGGCTGGCGGGGCGCCGGAGTGCCCGGGTGAGGGTCGGGAATGCGCAGCGTAACGGGGGTGCCGGCCTTCACCGAGACGTGCTCGTCGTGGTGGCGCAGGGCGATCTCGCCCTGATCCACGGTGTACGTGGCCTGCTTGTGGTCGATCGCCACCCGCAGGACGTCGCCGTGGATGGTCACCGCGAACTTGAGCTTGTCGATCCGGGACGGCAGCCGGGGCATGAACGTGAGCTCGCCGCCGTAGTCGCGCATGCCGCCGAAGCCCGCCACGATGGCCAGCCAGGTGCCGGCCAGCGAGGCCATGTGCAGCCCGTCGCCCGCGTTGCGCTGCAGGTCGTACAGGTCGACGAAGGCCGCCTCGCCCAGGTAGTCGTAGGCCAGCTCGGTGTGCCCGACCTCGGCCGCCATGACCGCCTGGGTGCACGCCGACAGCGAGGAGTCACGGACCGTGCGCTCGTCGTAGTAGTGGAAGTTGCGGGCCTTCTCCTCGGCCGTGAACGCGTCGCCGCGCCAGTGCATGGCCAGCACGAGGTCGGCCTGCTTGACCACCTGGCGGCGGTACAGGTCGAAGTACGGGTAGTGCAGCAGCAGCGGGTAGTGGTCCGGCGGCGTGTTGGCGAAGTCCCACTCCTGGTGCAGGGTGAAGTTCGCCGACTGCTGGTGCACGCCGAGCTCGCGGTCGTAGGGCAGGTGCACCCGCGCGGCCGCGTCCCGCCACGAGGACACCTCCTCGTCGTCGACCCCGAACTCGCGGGCCTTCTCCGGGTGCCGCTCCGCCGCGTCGGCCGCGTGGCGCAGGTTGTGCTGCGCCATCAGGTTCGTGTAGATGTTGTCGTCCGCGATCGCGGAGTACTCGTCCGGGCCGGTCACCCCGTCGATGTGGAACACGCCGTGGCGGTCGTGGTGGCCCAACGAGCGCCACAGCCGGGCGGTCTCGACGAGCAGCTCGAGCCCGGCCTCCTCCTCGAACTTGAGGTCGCCGGTCGCCTGCACGTAGCGCACGACCGCGGCCGCGATGTCGGCGTTGACGTGGAAGCCCGCGGTGCCGGCCGGCCAGTACGCCGAGCACTCCTGCCCGCGGATGGTGCGCCAGGGGAAGGTGGCGCCCTTGAGGCCCAGCTGGCGGGCGCGCTCCCGGGCCAGGTCCAGCGTGTCGTGCCGCCACCGCAGCCCGTCCCGCGCGACCTGCGGGTGGGTGTAGGTCAGCACCGGCAGCACGAAGCTCTCGGTGTCCCAGAAGACGTGGCCGTCGTACCCGCGGCCGGTGAGCCCCTTGGCCGCGATCGGGCGGGCCTCGGCGCGGGCGCCGGCCTGCATGAGGTGGAACAGCGCGAACCGGACGGCCTGCTGGATCTCGGCGTCGCCGTCGATCTCCACGTCGGCCTGGGCCCAGAACTGGTCCAGGTAGGTCCGCTGGGCCTTCACGAGGCCGTCCCAGCCGCCGAGCTTGGCCCCGGCCACGGCGCCGTGCACCTGGTCGCGGATGGCCTGGCGGGAGCGCTGGCTGGACCAGCCGTACGCGAGGTACTTCACGATCCGCAGCCGCTGGCCGGGCTGCAGCTCGCAGGCGAACGTGGTGCGCGCCCAGTCGTCGGTGGAGTCGGTGTGCGTGCGCACCGGCACGGGCGCCTCGACCTCGTGGTCCATCTCGGCCCCGAGGCGCAGGTGGCTCGCGTTGGTGCGGTGCAGCAGCTGGGCGTCGAGGTCGCGGGCGTAGTGCCCCTCCCCGACCAGCGCGTGGCCGAGGGCGGCGGCGACCCGCGGGTCCTTGCTCGGGGTGGGCACGTCCTCGTTGGCCACCAGCTCGGACTGCACGATGACCCGGGCCGGCTGGTCGACCGGCTCGACCTCGTAGAGGAAGGCGGCCACCGAGCGCTGCTCCAGCGAGACCAGCCGGACCGTGCGGACCTTGATCCGCTGGGCGGCCGGCGAGACCCACTCGACGTCCCGCAGCAGGGTGCCGGCCCGCAGGTCGAGCACCCGCTCGTGGGAGACCAGGTTGCCGTAGCGCACGTCGAACGGCTCGTCGTCGACCAGCAGCCGGAAGACCTTGCCGTTGGTCACGTTGAGGATCGTCTGGCCCTCCTCCGGGAAGCCGTACCCGGCCTCGGCGTAGGGCAGCGGACGCTCCTCGAAGAAGGAGTTCAGGTAGGTGCCGGGCAGGCCGAACGGCTCGCCCTCGTCCAGGTTGCCGCGCAGGCCGATGTGCCCGTTGGCCAGCGAGAACAGCGACTCGGTCTGGGCCAGCGTGTCGACGTCCATACTGGTTTCGCGCAGCGCCCAAGGCTCAACGGGGAAGACGCTCATGCCTGCTCCTCGAGAAGCTCTCCGATGTCCTGTACCACCTTGTCGGCGCCGGAGCGCGCCAGGTCGCCGGCGTGCTTGCCGCCGACCCGGTCGACCCCCACGACGTAGAAGCCCCCGGCGTGACCCGCGGTCACCCCGGCCAGCGCGTCCTCGAACACGACCGCGTTCGCCGGCTCCACGCCCAGCTCGCGCGCGGCCTCCAGGAACGTGTCCGGGGCCGGCTTGCCCTTCAGCCCGCGCTCGCGGATGGTCACCCCGTCGACCCGGGCCTCGAGGTACTTGTCCAGGCCGGTCGTGGTGATCACCTGCAGCGTGTTGGCGCTGGAGGAGACCACGGCACAGCGCAGCCCGGCCGCCCGCGCCTTCTGCAGGTACGTCACGGAGGTCGGGTACGGCTCCAGCTTGCCCTCGTCCAGCAGCTTCAGCACCTGGACGTTCTTGCGGTTGCCCAGCCCCCAGACCGTCTCGGCCCCGGGCGGATCGTCGGGAGTGCCCTCCGGCAGCGAGATGCCCCGGGAGGCCAGGAAGTCGCGGACGCCCGCCTCGCGGGGCTTGCCGTCGACGTAGTCGTTGTAGTCGTGGACCGGGTCGAACTCCCGCTGGCCCCTGGCCTTGAGGAATTCGTTGAACATCGCGGTCCAGGCCTTGTTGTGGATGACCGCCGTCGGGGTCAGCACACCATCGAGATCGAACAGGCACGCGGTGACGTGATCCGGTAGACCCAGCACTCGTTCGACGTTATCCCCGATCAGCGAACTCTGCGCGGCGTGCGCGGGATCGCTAGCCTTCCAGTTGTGACACATCCGCCGCCGGACGAGTCGCCGACCGAGCGGCAGCCGGCCTCACCCACGTGGGTCGGTTCCGCATCGGTACCGTCGGACGGCTCCCGCCGGCGCCGCCAGTGGGAGGACACCCTCGACCTCCCGGCCCAGCCCGAGACCCGGCAGATGCCCCGGACCAGGGAGTTGCCGGCCGCTCCCCCGCAGCCGCCGCCCCCTCCGCCGCCGCCCTCTCCGCCGCGGCGCAAGGAGAAGCCGCCCCGGATTCAGTACGTCCCGGTCGTGCCGCCGGGCTACGGTCCCCTCCCGCCGGGCTACCGGCCGGGCCCGTTCCCGCCTCCCCCGCAGTACCGGCGGCGGCGCCGCAAGTGGCCCTGGGTGATGCTGTTCCTGCTGGTACTGTGCGCCGGCTGCTGCGGCGGCTCCTACGCCTGGGCGCGGCCGTGGTGGGTGCAGTACCCGGCCTCGGTGCACGTCGACGCGGGCGTGGCCGGCCTGACCAGGCTCACGGACGCGAGCAGCAAGAAGTCCGCGGAGCAGCTGCAGACCGCGCTGACCTCGGACCACCTCGACGAGTCCGGCTTCACCGTGGCGTACCAGGACAACGCCGACGGCAAGGCCAAGATCCTGGTGTTCGGCGCGACCCGCTTCATCACCCACCCGGCCCGGGACCTCGACGCCAGCCTGGGCAAGCTCGGCACCAAGATCCCGGTGCAGAACGTCCGGGAGGTCGAGCCGGGGATGCTCGGCGGCGAGCAGCGCTGCGCCGCCTCCCGCCTGGACGGCCGCTCCGCCACCGTCTGCGGCTGGGCCGACCACGGCGTGATCGCGATCGCGGTCTTCGCCGGCAAGACCGTCGACGAGGCCTCCCGCTCGATGCAGGCCATCCGCGCGGCGATCGTGAACCGCGACTGACGCGAAGACGACTCCGGGGAGATCAGGTGCTGGGAACACCCGATCTCCCCGGAGCCGTGTTGGTGGAGGAAGGACCTAGGGCAGTGTCGCCAGGTGCGGCTTCACCGTCTTCGCGAAACCGTTGCCGTTCTTCACGTCCCAGTTGATCGACCAGGTCATCGCCCCGCGGATGCCGGGATACGTGTGCGGCGGCTTGAAACTTCCGCAGTTGGTACCGACGGCAAGGCAGTCCAGCGCCTGGTTCACCAGCGCCGGGGCGACGACGCCGCCGCCGGCCGCGCCCGGTCCGGCGGGCAGGCCCAGGGCCACCTGGTCGGGGCGCAGGCCGCCCTCCAGCTGGATGCAGGCCAGGGCGGTCATGAAGTTGACCGTGCCCTGCGAGTACGCCTGCATCTGGTCGCAGCCGAGCATGCTGCCGGAGTTGTAGTACTGGGTGTAGACGACCGTGAGGATGTCCTTGATCGACAGCGCCAGGGCGAAGTAGCTGCTGCCCGTGGACTGCATGTCGATCGTCTGCGGGGCCATCGTGATGATGAGGCCCGCGCCGGCCTTGGCCCGCAGCGAGCGCAGCGCCTGCGCCATGTACGTCGGGTTCAGGCCGTTCTCGAGGTCGATGTCGATGCCGTCGAAGCCGTACTGCTGCATCAGCGCGTAGGCCGTGTTGGCGAAGTTGGTCGCGGAGGTCGAGTCGCCCACGCTGACCCGCCCGGTCTCGCCGCCGACGGAGAGGATGACCTTCTTGCCCCGCGAGTGCAGGGTCGCGATGTCGGCCTTCTGGTCGGCGTCGGAGTAGCCGCCGAGCGCGCCGGACAGCCCGGAGTCGGCCGCGTACGTCAGCGAGCCCGGCGCGGAACCGGCCTCCGCGAACGCCACGTCGATCAGGTCGTACTCGCTCGGCACGTCGCGCAGCCGCAGGGGCGTGGCCGGGTTGACGAAGTTCTGCCAGTACCCGGTGAGGAAGTGCTTGGGCAGCGAGCCGGTGGGGTTCGACGGAGAAGTCGACGGGGAGGCCGACGGCGACTTCGAGGCCGAGGGCGACGCCGACGGGGACTTGGACGGCGAGGCCGAGGCCGACGGCGACTTCGACGGCGTGGTGGGTTCGAGGGTGGTCGGGAGGCCGCCCGGGCCGTTGATCGAGAAGTCGTCGGCGGTGTACGCGGGCTGGCCGTACCAGCCGTGCACGAACACGGTCGCCTTGGTCTGCCCGGCGGCGGTGGTGAACGGCACGGACAGCTGCTGGTAGCCGCTGGTGCCGGGGGTCCAGGTGCTGGCGTCGACGCCGCCGGTCACGCCGATGAAGACGTAGGAGCCGTTGACCCACCCCGTGAGGGTGTACTTCGTGTTCGGCTGGACCGTCACGACCTGCGAGCACTGGGCGGTGGTGCTGCCGGGCGTACCGGCGAGCTTGTAGGTGCCGGAGTGGGCGGAGCCGGCCGTCACGGACGCGGACTCGCAGGTCCAGGCGGACGCGCTGCCGGTCTCGAATCCGGGGTTGGTGATCAGCTCGGCGGCGGAAGCGGGCAGTGCGATCAGGACCCCGGCCAGGGTCATGACCGCCGCGCCGGCCCCCGCGAGCAGGGTGACATGGCGTCTACGCATGGGCGCTCTCCAGAGGGGGTGAACGTCGATGGGCGTCGACGTGTCACTCCACGTTCCATGGCCCGGAATTTAATGTCAAGGTTTCTTTACTATTTGATAAGGCTCCCCGAAAAACCCGGTTACGCGGCGCGCTATCCTCGGGGTACAGGCATCGACCCGGCCATCACCGGCGAGCCTCCGGAAGAACAGTCACCCTGGTGGCCTACTAGACCCGGACGGGTACCGGCCCGTGACAGCCGGCCAACGAGCGGCCGCCGAACGCAAGATCCGGTGGCAAGCGGGGTGGTACCGCGGACCCTAGGGTTCGTCCCCGCGTGGATTCGACACTTCGACCACGCGAGAGAGAGCGACCACCGATGGCCTACCCGATGCACCGCACGGGCACCGGCGTCCCCGCGAGCCCGAACCTCCCCGAAGTCGAGCGCGAGGTCCTGGACTACTGGTCCGGCGACGCGACGTTCGAGGCCTCGGTGGACCAGCGCGACGCCGGCGCCGACGGCTCGAACGAGTTCGTGTTCTACGACGGGCCCCCGTTCGCCAACGGCCTGCCCCACTACGGGCACCTGCTGACGGGCTACGCGAAGGACGTCGTCCCGCGGTACAAGACGATGAAGGGCTTCCGGGTCGAGCGCCGCTTCGGCTGGGACTGCCACGGCATGCCCGCCGAGGTCGAGGCCGAGAAGCAGCTGGGCATCACCACCAAGGCCGAGATCCTCCAGCTCGGCGTGGACAAGTTCAACGCGGCCACCAAGGAGTCGGTGCTGCGCTACACCAGCGAGTGGGAGCGCTACGTCACCCGCCAGGCCCGCTGGGTCGACTTCGCCAACGACTACAAGACCCTGGACCTGCCCTACATGGAGAGCGTCATGTGGGCCTTCAAGACCCTGCACGACAAGGGTCTGGTGTACGAGGGGTTCCGCGTCCTCGCCTACTGCTGGCGCTGCGAGACGCCGCTGTCCAACACCGAGCTGCGGATGGACGAGGACGTCTACCGCGACCGGCAGGACCCGGCGCTGACGGTCGCGTTCCGGCTGGAGACCGGCGAGCGGATCCTGGTCTGGACCACCACGCCGTGGACCCTGCCGTCCAACCTGGCCATCGCGGTCGGCCCGGACATCGACTACGCGCTGTTCGAGGAGGACGGCGATCGGTTCATCCTGGCCGAGTCCCGCGTCGGCGCCTACGAGAAGGAGCTGGCCGGGGCCACCCGGGTCGGCTCGCTGCGCGGGTCCGAGCTGGTCGGCCGGCGGTACACCCCCCTCTTCGGCTTTCTGGCGGACACCCCGAACGCCTTCCAGGTGATCGGGGCCGACTTCGTCACCACCGAGGACGGCACCGGCGTGGTGCACATGGCGCCCGCGTTCGGCGAGGACGACCAGAACGCGTGCGCCTCGGTGGGCATCCCGACCGTGGTCACCGTCGACGAGCACACCCGGTTCACCTCGCTGGTCCCCGACTACCAGGGGCTGCAGGTCTTCGAGGCGAACAAGCCGGTGATCCGCGACCTCAAGGCGGCCGGCGCCGTCGTGCGCCACGACAGCTACACCCACTCGTACCCGCACTGCTGGCGCTGTGACACGCCCCTGGTGTACAAGGCCGTCTCCTCGTGGTTCGTGCAGGTGACCGCCTTCCGCGACCGGATGGTGGAGCTCGGCCAGCAGATCACCTGGACTCCCGAGCACATCAAGGAGGGCTCGTTCGGCAAGTGGCTCGCCAACGCGCGCGACTGGTCGATCAGCCGGAACCGGTTCTGGGGCTCGCCGATCCCGGTGTGGAAGTCGGACGATCCGCAGTACCCCCGCGTGGATGTCTATGGCTCCTTGGACGAGCTCGAGCGGGACTTCGGCGTCCGCCCGGCGGACCTGCACCGCCCCGAGATCGACAACCTGACCCGGCCGAACCCGGACGACCCGACCGGGCAGTCGGTCATGCGCCGCGTGCCCGAGGTGCTGGACTGCTGGTTCGAGTCCGGCTCGATGCCGTTCGCGCAGGTGCACTACCCGTTCGAGAACGCGGACTGGTTCGAGCACCACTACCCGGGCGACTTCATCGTGGAGTACATCGGCCAGACCCGCGGCTGGTTCTACACCATGCACGTGCTGGCCACGGCGCTGTTCGACCGGCCCGCGTTCAACAACTGCGTGTCCCACGGCATCCTGCTCGGCGAGGACGGCCGCAAGATGTCCAAGAGCCTGCGCAACTACCCGGACGTCTACCGGGTGTTCGACGAGTACGGCTCCGACGCCATGCGCTGGTTCCTGGTCTCCTCGCCGGTCCTGCGCGGCGGGGACATGCCGGTCACCGAGGTCGGCATCCGCGACTCGGTCCGGCACGTGCTGCTGCCGCTGTGGAACGTGTACTACTTCTTCTCCCTCTACGCCAACGCCGAGGGGTACACCGCGCGGCGCCGCACCGACAGCGCCGACCTGCTGGACCGCTACGTGCTGGCCAAGACCGGCGAGCTGGTGGCCACGGTCGGGCGGCAGCTGGACGCGTACGACATCTCGGGCGCGTGCGGCACCGTGCGGGCCTACCTCGACGCGCTGACCAACTGGTACGTGCGCCGGTCCCGGGACCGCTTCTGGTCCGGCGACCACGACGCGTTCGACACGCTGTTCACCGTGCTCACGACGCTCGCGCAGGTGGTCGCCCCGCTCGCGCCCCTCACGGCGGAGGAGATCTTCCGCGGGCTGACGGGGGATCGTTCGGTACACCTGACGGACTGGCCCGGCGCGGCGGACTTCCCGGCCGACCACAAGCTCGTGGCCGACATGGACGCCGTGCGCGAGGTCTGCTCGGCCGCGCTGTCGCTGCGCAAGGCCCGGGGACTGCGGGTGCGGCTGCCGCTGTCGCTGCTCACGGTGGCCACGCCGGACGCGGAGGCGCTGCGCCCGTTCGCCGCGCTGGTCGCCGACGAGGTCAACGTGAAGCGGGTGGAGTTCACCGGCGACGTGGCGGCGCACTGCACGCCGGTGCTGACCCTGGTGCCGCGGGTGCTCGGCCCGCGCCTCGGCGGTCAGGTCCAGCAGGTGATCAAGGCGGTCAAGGGCGGCGACTGGAGCCAGGCCGGGGGCGTCGTGACGGCCGGCGGGGTGCAGTTGCAGGACGGCGAGTACGACCTCAAGCTCGTGGCCGCGGACCCGACGCAGTCGGCGCCGCTGCCTGGCGGCGAGGGCGTGGTCGTGCTCGACAGCACGGTGACGCCGGAGCTGGCGGCCGAGGGCGTGGCGCGGGACCTGGTGCGGGTCATCCAGCAGGCCCGCCGCGACGCCGACCTGGACGTGTCGGACCGGATCGTGGTCGTCGTCGACGGCCCGGACGCGGTCGCGGACGCCCTCGCGGTGCACGGCGAGTTCGTGGCCGGCGAGACGCTGGCCAACTCGGTCGAGCTGGGCACCCTGGTCGACGGCTTCGCCGGCGAGGTCGGCGAGGGCCTCGGGGTCAAGGTGACGGTCACGCCCGTCGGTCGTGCTCGCCCGGAGGCATGACCACGACCATCGTGAGCACCGCCTCCACCGCGCCGCTGTTGCGGTACCGGTGGGGGCGGTCGGCCGGGAAGTCGATGGTCTCCCGGGTGGCGACCGGATAGTCCGTCTCGCCGACCTGCACGGTGATCGAGCCGGCGTCGACGTGGATGATCTCCCGGGTGCGGGGCGCGTGATCGCCGGAGTCGTGCTCCTCCCCCGGCGCCATCCGCCACTCCCACACCTCGACGAACGCGGGGTCGTTGACGCCGCGCAGCAGCCGCCCGGTGCCGCCGCCCGGCCCGCGCCACAGCACCGGCGGCTCGTCGGCCCCGACGACCCGCACCACCACCTCGGGCTCGGCCTCCAGCAGCAGCCCGACGTTCACCCCGAACGACTCGGCGATCCGGCAGAGGGTGCCGATGCTCGGGTTGGTGCGGGCGCCCTCGATCTGCACGAGCATGCCCTTGCTCACACCCGAGCGGCTGGCCAGCTCGTCCAGCGACCAGCGCCGGCCCTGGCGAAGGCCCTTCACCTGCCGCGCGATGGCCACCTGGGCGTCCCGCTCCCGGTCGGTCAAAATATTTTCCTTCACGGTCATTATTGTGGTACGACTGAGGTATGTTCGCCATCGCCGATGAGGTGCTCGACCTGTGTCGTTCCGTGGGCCACGAGGCTACCGTGCTCGCGGTCCTCGCCGACGGGCTCCGCAACGGCCCCGGCGACCCCGCCCTGCTGCACGACGCGATCGCGGCGGCGGGCGATCTCGGCGCGCCGCATCCACACCTCGAGGCCTGGCGCGACGTGTACCGCGCATTCGGCGCCAAGCCCCAGCGCACGCCCAACTCCGCCGAGGCCCTCCGCAAGCGCGCGGCCAAGGGCGACGTGCCCTCGGTCAACCGGATCGTCGACGCCTACAACGCCGTGAGCATCCGCTTCGCCGTGCCGATCGGCGGCGAGGACCGGTTGCGGCTCGCCGGCACCGAGCGCCTGGTCCGCGCCGCCGGCGACGAGCCGTTCGACACCACGAAGGAGGGCGTCGCGGTCACCGAGTCGCCGGAGCCCGGCGAGGTCGTCTGGCGCGACGACGTGGCCGTGACCTGCCGCCGCTGGAACTGGCGCCAGGGCCGGCGCACCGCGCTCACCGACGCCACCACCTCGGCCGTGTTCCTGCTGGAGGGGCTCGACGTCGACCTGGAGCCGGCCGCTGCCGCGCTGATCGCGCTGCTCGACGCCGACGCCGCCACCGTCGAGCGGCTCGCATGATCGGCATCGTGCTGGCCGCGCTGTCCGGCCTGATCTGGGGCGTCGGCGACTTCTCCGGCGGCAAGGCCAGCCAGCGCGCCGACTCCCTGCTGGTCGTGGTCGTCTCCAAGGCGGCCAGCGCCCCGCTGCTCGCGGTCTACCTGCTCCTGGTGCCGGGCGCCCTCACGGTGCGGTCGATCGGCTGGGGCGCGGCCGGCGGCGCGCTCGGCGCGTTCGGCATGATCGTCTTCTACCGCGCGCTGGCTTCCGGGGCGATGGCAATCGTCGCCCCGATCAGCGCGGTGACCACGGCGCTGGTCCCGGTCACGTTCGGACTGGCCTCCGGCGAGCGCCCGGGCGCGGTGGCGCTGACCGGGGCGGCGTGCGCGATCGCGGCGATCGGCCTGGTGAGCGCGGCCGGCGGCACGGGCGGCCCGGTCACCGCCAGGCTCGTCGGGCTGGCGCTGCTGTCCGGCGTCGCGTTCGGCCTGTTCTTCACCGTGCTCGCGCACGCCGGCGACGGGGCCGGCCTGTGGCCCATCGCGAGCGCCCAGGTCGCGGCGATCGCGATCGGCGCACCGCTCGCCTGGGCACGGCTGCGGAAGGGAGCCGCCCGGCCGACCGGCTCCGCGCGCCTCTGGATGGTCGGGGCGGGCCTGCTGGACATGAGCGCCAACGCGCTCTACCTGCTCGCGGTGGCCCGCGGCGATCTGAGCATCATCGCGCCCGTCTCGTCGCTCTATCCGGTCTCGACGGTCCTGCTGGCGATGCTCGTCGACCGCGAGCGCCTGCGCCCTGTACAACTCGCCGGCCTCGGCCTGGCCGCCACCGCACTCGTCCTCGTGGCGTCCTGACGCCCGGCGCGTGGCGTTGCCCACCTTGTGGGCCGCCCCGCAGACCCGGGCCGACGCTGCCGTTAGAGTGTGCGGCAGCGTTGAGTTGAGCCTGGTGGAGGGCATTTGTCCGCGCTCTATGCGGTCGGCAAGATGACGATCGCCCCGACCGTCCGGCTCCTCTGGCGCCCGAAAATCATCGGCGTGGACAACGTGCCGAAGACCGGCCCCGTCATCCTCGCCAGCAACCACCAGTCGGTCCTCGACTCGGTGATGATGGGCGCCATCGCCCCGCGCAACGTCTACTTCCTCGCCAAGGACCAGTACTTCCGCGGCCCCGGCCTCAAGGGCGCGGCGCTGCGCAACATCATGTACGGCCTGAACCAGATCCCGGTCGACCGCTCCGGCGGCCGCGCCAGCCTCCTGGCCCTGGACGCCGCACTGCCGGTGCTGCGAGCCGGCCACGTCCTCGGCATCTTCCCGGAGGGCACCCGCTCGACGGACGGCCGCCTGTACCGCGGCCGCCCCGGCGTGGCCAAGCTCGCCCTGGACGCCCCGGCCCCGATCATCCCGGTCGGCCTGATGGGCTTCGACCAGGTCCTGCCGGTCGGCGCCTCGCTGCCCAAACTCGGCCCGAAGGTCGAGGTCCGCATCGGCGAGCCGCTGGACCTGAGCCAGTGGCAGGGCGGCGGCGAGGTCGACAGCCGCGCCCTGCGCGAGGTCACCCTGAAGCTGATGAACGCGATCCAGCAGCTGACCGGCCAGGAGTACGTGGGCCGCTACGCCCCGAAACGCCCCGACCAGATCGCCGAGACCACCCCGGACGAGTAACCCGGCCTTTCGGGTGGTTTCAGAGGGCGAACTCGGGGAACCAGAGCGCGATCTCGCGCTTCGCGCTGTCCGGGGAGTCCGAGGCGTGCACGAGGTTCTCACGGTTGGACAGGGACAGGTCGCCGCGGATGCTGCCCGGGGCGGCCTTGCGGCCGTCGGTCGCGCCGATCAGGTTGCGGACCACGGTGATGGCCTCGTCGCCGGCGACGATCAGCGCCACCAGGTTGCCGCTGGTCATGAAGTCGCGCAGCGGCGGGTAGAACGGACGGTCCACGTGCTCGGCGTAGTGCTGGTCGGCCAGGGCCACGTCCATCGTGCGCAGCGTCATCGCGTCGATGGTCAGACCCTTGCGCTCCAGGCGCCCGAGAACCTCGCCCACCAGGCCGCGGCGGACGGCGTCGGGCTTGATGAGTACGAGCGTGCGCTCAGACACGAGAATCCTCCATCTTTCACCGGTACTGCCCGAAGCCTACCGAGCGTCACCGCCACGGGGCGCTCAGGGTGCCGGAGACTTCCGTTTCGGTAATGATCAGGCATAGCCTGGTGTCAGTCGTCTGGGGAGGTCGACTTGCCGTCCAGCAACCGCACGTCATCGAACGACAGCCGGACCCTGCTCATCCTGGCGCTGCTGGCGATCGGTGGGTTCCTGGCCTTCTGTGGCGTGGGTGCGTCGAATCCGCTCGTGGTCGCCCTCGGCGTGATTCTGGCTGCCGTCGGCCCGGTCATGATCATGGTGGCCAACAACCGCAACAAGATCCGCCTGTACGTCCACGGGACCGCCCTCGTCGAGGAGATCACGGCCCGCCCGACCGCCGAGGGCCGCACGGCCCGCGCGCGGTTGAAGCTGACCATCACCGCGACGGGCATCAACGGCGTCTCGGTGACCGGCACCGACCCGGCGGTTCCGGTCGACAAGTGGCCCGAGCGCGGCGCGATCCTGCCGGTCCAGGTCCTCAAGGGCACCCCGCGCAAGTTCACCGTCCTGTGGGACCGGGTCGACACCCACCAGCAGGTCGTCATGGCCGAGCAGCGCCGCGGCGAGCCGGAGGACGACTTCAGCGACCTCAACGCGGCCATGAACGCCGACGGGGCGTACGACCCGGACGACGACTACCGCCGCCCGGCCTCCTTCGCCAACGTCCCGCCGGACAACACCCCGACCCTGACCGACCTCCCCCCGGTCGAGGCCGAGATCGACGAGCCGGTCGGCGCGCGGGTGGCCACGGTCGCCCCGCCGGCCGAGCAGATCCCGGACGCGGCCCGCCGCTCGGGCCTGCGCGGGCTGATGGGCTTCCCGCCGCGCCAGGCGGCCAAGCCCCGGCACGCGGCCGCCCCGAACGGCCCGACGCACCGCCCGGCCGAGCCCTTGGGCGCCACCGCCACGGCCACCACGTTCACCGAGACCACCGCCCAGCCCGCCCCGCCGCCCGCCGGGGAGCCGCCGGCGGCCGAGGAGGTCGTCGCCGAGTCCCGCGCGGAGGCGCTCGCCGAGACGCACGCCGAGACGCACGCGGAGACGCACGCGGAGGCGGCGGCGGAGACGGCGGACGCGACCGGCACGGACGCGCCGCCGGCTTCCCGGCCGACCGTCATCGGCGAGGAGGACGAGCCGATCATCATGCGGCTGCGCTCGACCCCGCGCCAGCACCGCCGGCCGAGCCCGCACCCGCGCACGGGGGTCCGCCCCCGCCCCAACCGCACCCGCCCGACGCCGCCGGAGCCCCCCGCGCTCCCGCCGGCCGAGGATGCCGCGGCGACCGAAGACCCGGCCCTGGTCGAGGAGGTCGCGGCGACCGAGGTCGAGCCGATCGCCGCCGAGGAGGACCCGCACGCCCCGGTCCGGCCCGAGTCGTTCTCCCCGGAGGACGCGGAGGACGCCCAGGACGAGCCGATCGCCACCAGCCGGGCCGAGGTGCTGGCCAACATGGAGGCGCCGGAGCCGTACACGATCCCGGAGGCCGGCTCCCGCACCCCCGCCCTGGCGCTGGACCCCGAGGCCGGCGGCGAGATCGAGTGGTGGGAGGGGGCCGACGAGCCGCGCCCGCCCGCCGCGTACTACCCGGACCGCGAGACCGAGACCCCGCCGACCCGCGGCATCTACGTGCCCGCCCCGGTGATCGACGGCGAGCTCGCGCCCGAGGAGGACGACGACGCCACGATCGAGGGCGAGCTGGCGGACGGCGAAGAAGCAGAGCCGGCGGCCGAGGCCGAGGAGCCCGAGGAGCCCGAGACCGAGCCGACCAACGGCAACGGCGCCACGGCGGCCCACCCCGAGAACGGGCGGCCGCCGTTCGGCCGCTCGGCCTGGTCGGCCAACGGGCGCGGCCCGGTGCCGGTCGGCGCCGGCCTCTACAGCGCCCCGCCCGTCTTCCGCGCGCCGGCCGAGACCGGGGACCCGGACGAGGACGAGGAGCCGGTGGCGCCGGACCCGTACGCGACCGAGCACTACCTGCCGCCGGACGAGCACGGCGATGACGACGAGGGCGAGGACGCCGACGCGCTCGAGGAGCAGCCGCTCAGCGAGGGCGCCGTGGCCGAGTTCCTGGCCGCCGGGCCGCGCCGGCAGCCCGCCACGCCGCTCGACGGCGTGCACGGGGTCAGCATCACGCTCATCGTCTCGGACCTGCAGCGCTCCCGCCGCTTCTACCGCGACACCCTGGGCCTGACCGAGCTCGACAGCGGCGAGACGAGCGCCGTGCTGGAGACCGGCACCGCGCGGGTCGTGCTGCGCCGGGTCGCCGACATGCCGCCGGTCGACCGGCGCGTGGTGCACCTGAACCTCGACGTGCCCGACGTGTACGAGGCGTACGAGCGCCTCCGCGAGCAGGGCGTCGACTTCGTGCACCGCCCCCGGGTCGTCCCGCAGGGCGAGCAGCTCGAGCTGTGCTCGGCGACGTTCCGCGACCCGGACGGCCACGCCATCGCCCTGACCCGATGGGAGTTACGGCGCTAGATACAGCCGGGCCAGCTCAGCGGCCGTCTCGCGCATGACGTCGCGCAGTTCGGGCGGCTCCAGCACCTCGAGGTCGGCGCCGAAGCGGCCGAAGTCGGCGCGCGCGTGCTCGATCGACTCGATCGGGACGGTGACCCGCACCCAGCCGTCCCCGTCCGGCGTGGACGTCTCGCGCAGCGCCCGGCCCGCGACCGGCCCGAGCAGGAACCACAGGCGCACGGCGCGCGGCGCGAGCCGTACCACCGCGGATCCTCCCGAGTAGAGCGTGGACTCGAGGCGCTCCGAGAACTCCAGCCAGTACCGCCGCAGCTCGAAGTCGGCCGGGCGCTCGAACGGCTCGTCCAGCGGCGCGATCGCGTCGATGCGGGAGATCCGGTAGGCGTTGGTGCGGGTGTTGCCGGCCGCGACCACATACCAGGCGGTGCCCTTGAGCACGAGGCCGTACGGGGCGATCGTGCGCTCGACCGAGGCGCCGTCCCACTTGCGGTACCAAATCTGGATCTTGCGTTGTTCGAAGACCGCGACGGCGACGGCGTCGAGGTGGGGAGGGGCCTCCGGGTCGCGGAACCACCCGGGCGCGTCGACGTGCACGCGTTCCTGAATGCGCCCGGCGATCGTGCGCTGCTCGGCGGGGAGGGAGGCGAGCAGCTTGAGCCGCGCCGCGTCCAGCGTGGGGCCGAGCCCGAAGTCGCCGGCCGTCGCCCCGCTCCCGGCCAGGAACAGCGCGGCGGCCTCGTCGGTCGTGAGGCCCGTCAGACTGGTCTTGTACCCGTCCAGCAGCGCGAACCCGCCCGCCGGCCCGCGATCGGCGTAGACCGGCACGCCCGACGCGGACAGGGCCTCGATGTCGCGGTACACCGTGCGCACCGACACCTCGAGCTCGTCGGCGATCTGCTGCGCGGTCAGCCGGCCCCGGGTCTGCAACAGCAGCAGCGTCGAGAGCAGCCGACCGGCGCGCATCAGTCGGGCTTGTTCGCGTAGACGGATCGGCGCACGTAGAGCGCGTACAGCCAGGCCGGCCCGAACACGATCCCGAGCGCGAGCAGCGACCAGTGCAGGAACCCGCCGGCCAGCAGCGCGACCTGCACGACCAGCCCGGCGATCCAGGCCCAGGAGTGCTTGAGCAGCCCGCACAGCAGGAAGCACACGACCGCCAGCCCGGCACAGACCCAGATGGCGGCCGTGTTGTCGCCGTGGCCGAGCTTGGCCAGCGGCAGCAGGGCCAGCAGCAGTACCACGCCCTCGACGACCAGCCCCGCCGCCCCGACGCCGCGCACCGCACCGCTCGGGTTCTTCAGACCCGCGGGGGCGCTCATCGCTTCAGCAACCCGCGGGCGTCGGCGACGGTCACGACCGAGCCGGTGATGAGGATGCCGATGGTGCCGGGGACCGCGTTGTCGCTCTCGGCGAGGGTGACGGCGGCGTCGATCGCATCGGGAAAGTTCGGTACCACATGCACCCGATCGCCCCCGTAGAGTTCCTCGGCGATCTGGGCGAGCTGCACCAGCGGCATCGCACGGGGCGAGCTGTTGCGGGTCACCACGATGCTCTCCGTGATCGGCTCCAGCAGCTCGAGCATGCCCTCGACGTCCTTGTCGGCCAGCGCGGCAACGACCGCGACGAGCCCGCTGAACGCGAACTCCTCGGTCAGCGCGCGGACCGTGGCCTGCATGCCGGCCGCGTTGTGGGCCGCGTCGAGCAGGATCGGCGGCGAGTTGCGCACCCGCTCCAGCCGCCCGGGCGAGGTGGCCCCGGCGAAGCCGTCGCGGACCGCCTCGGCGTTGAGCGCGCGCTCGTTGCCCGCGCCCAGGAACGCCTCGACCGCCGCGAGCGCGATGGCCGCGTTCTGCGCCTGATGCTCGCCGTGCAAGGGCAGGAAGATTCCCTCGTACACCCCGGAGAGCCCCTGCAGCGTCAGCACCTGCCCGCCGACGGCGAGGTCGCGATTGACCACGCCGAACTCGCGCCCCTCGCGGGCCACGGTCGCCCCGACCTCGGCGCAGCGCTCCAGGATCGGGCGCATCGCCTCCTCGGGCTGCAGCGCGCAGATCAGCGTCGAGCCCTTGTGCACGATCCCGGCCTTGGCCCAGGCGATCTCCTCGATCGTGTCGCCCAGCCACTCGGTGTGGTCCAGCCCGATCGGCGTGATCACCGTGGTCTGCGCCTGCAGCACGTTGGTCGAGTCGTCCGCGCCACCCAGGCCGACCTCGACCACGGCCACGTCGACCGGCGCGTCGGCGAACGCGGCGAACGCCATCGCGGTGGTCATGTCGAAGTACGTGAGGGGTGCGTCGTTGGTCGCGTCGAGGTACTCGGCCAGCGGCTGGACCTCCTCGTACACCTCGACGAACTTCTCCTCGCTGATCGGCTCGCCCTCGATGCTGATCCGCTCGGTGATGCTCTGCAGGTGCGGGCTCGTGTACCGCCCGGTCCGCAGCCCGTGCGCCCGCAGCAAGGAGTCGATCATGCGCGCCGTCGAGGTCTTGCCGTTGGTACCGGTCAGATGGATCGCCGGGTACGCCCGCTGGGGGCTGCCGAGCGAGTCGAGCAGCCCCTCGATGCGCGACAGGTCGAACACCATGCGGGTGAACCCGCGGGCGTTGAGCTCCTGGTCGACCTCGTGGAAGCTCGGGCTCACAGCGCGGCCAGTTGCTGATCGATGCGGGCCAGGTCGGCCTCGGCCCTGTCCAGCCGCTCCTTGATCTTGGCCACCACCGCCTCCGGCGCCTTGTCGGTGAAGGCCGGGTTGCCGAGCTTGGCCCGGCACTGCGCGGCCTCCTTCTCGGCCGCGGTCTTGTCCTTGGTCAGCCGGGCCCGCTCGGCGGCGACGTCGATCGCGCCGCGGGTGTCCAGCTCCACGGTCACCCCGACGCCGACGGCCAGCCGGGCCGAGGCGGCGAAGTCCTCCGTGGCGGTGTCCAGCCGGGCCAGCGACCGGATCAGCCCCTCGTGCGGCTTGAGGCCGGCCGGCTCGAGCCCGTCGAGCCGGGCCACCACCCGCTGGGCCGGCTTCAGCCCCTGGTCGGCGCGGAACCGGCGGACCTCGGTGACCACCTGCTGCAGGTTCTCCACCTCGCGCTCGGCGGCGTCGTCGACGAGCTCCTTGTCCGCGGTCGGCCACTCGGCCCGCATCACGGTCGGGCCGCCGGTGAGCGTCGTCCACAGCTCCTCGGTCACGAACGGCATGATCGGGTGCAGCAGCCGCTGGAGGTTCTCCAGCACGTGCCCGAGCACCCGGCGGGTGCGGGCCTTGGCCGCCTCGTCGTCGCCGCCGAGCACCGGCTTGGTCAGCTCGAGGTACCAGTCGCAGACGTCGTCCCACGCGAAGTGGAACAGCGTGTCGCACACCTTGGCCAGCTCGAACGCCTCGAACTCCTGATCCACCTCGTCGATCACGTGCTGGAGGCGGGACAGGATCCAGCGGTCGACGGTGCTGAGCTCCTCGGTCGGCAGCTCGCCCTCGACGGTGGCGCCGTTGCTCAGCCCGTACCGCGTGGCGTTCCACAGCTTGTTGGCGAAGTTGCGGGCGCCCTGCACCCACTCCTCGCTGACCGGCACGTCGGCGCCCGGGTTGGCCCCGCGCAGCAGCGTGAACCGGGTGGCGTCGGCCCCGAACCGCTCGATCCAGTCCAGCGGGTCCACGACGTTGCCGAAGGACTTGGACATCTTCTTGCCGTACTGGTCCCGCACCATCCCGTGCAGCATGACGACGTCGAAGGGCTGCTTGCCGTCCATCGCGTAGAGCCCGAACATCATCATCCGGGCAACCCAGAAGAACAGGATGTCGTACCCCGTGACGAGCACGCTGGTCGGATAGAACTTGGCCAGGTCCGGGGTCTCGTCGGGCCAGCCGAGCGTCGAGAACGGCCACAGCGCCGAGCTGAACCAGGTGTCCAGCACGTCGGCGTCCTGGGTCCAGCCGTCGCCGGTCGGCGCCGTGTCGTCCGGGCCCACGCACACGACCTCGCCGTTCGGGCCGTACCAGACCGGGATCCGGTGGCCCCACCACAGCTGCCGCGAGATGCACCAGTCGTGCATGTTGTCGACCCAGCCGAAGTACCGCTTGGTCAGCTCCGGCGGCTCGACCCGCACCCGCCCGTCGCGCACCGCGTCGCCGGCCGCCTTGGCCAGGGGCTCGGTCCGCACGAACCACTGCAGCGACAGCCGCGGCTCGACGGTGGTGCCACAGCGCGAGCAGTGCCCGACGGCGTGCACGTAGGGCCGCTTCTCGGCGGTGATCCGGCCCTCCGCGCGCAGCGCCGCCACGACCGCGGGGCGCGCCTCGAACCGGTCCAGGCCCAGGAACGGCCCGTGCACCGTGATCACGCCGTGCTCGTCCATGATGGTGAGGCTCGGCAGGTCGTGGCGCTGGCCGATCTCGAAGTCGTTCGGGTCGTGGGCCGGGGTGACCTTGACCGCGCCGGTGCCGAACGCCGGGTCGACGTGGGTGTCGGCCACGATCGGAATCCGGCGCCCGGTCAGCGGCAGCTCGACCTCGGTGCCGATCAGGTGCTGGTACCGCTCGTCGTCCGGGTGCACCGCCACCGCGGTGTCACCGAGCATCGTCTCGGCCCGGGTGGTCGCCACGACGATCGCGTTCTCGCCGTCGCCGTAGCGGATCGAGACGAGCTCGCCCTCGTCGTCGGAGTGCTCGACCTCGATGTCGCTCAGGGCCGTCAGGCACCGCGGGCACCAGTTGATGATCCGCTCGGCCCGGTAGATGAGCCCGTCGTCGAACAGCCGCTTGAAGATCGTGATGACGGCCCGGGACAGCCCCTCGTCCATGGTGAAGCGCTCGCGGCTCCAGTCCACCGAGTCGCCGAGGCGGGTCATCTGCCCCAGGATCTTGCCGCCGGACTCGTGCTTCCACTGCCACACGCGCTCGACGAACGCCTCGCGGCCCAGGTCGTGGCGGGACTTGCCGTCCCCGGCCAGCTGGCGCTCGACGACGTTCTGCGTGGCGATGCCGGCGTGGTCCATGCCGGGCAGCCACAGCGTCTCGTACCCCTGCATGCGCTTGCGCCGCGACAGCGCGTCCTGGACCGAGTGGTCGAGGGCGTGGCCGATGTGCAGCGAGCCGGTGACGTTCGGCGGGGGCAACACGATCGAGAACGGCGGCTTGTCGCTGGTCGCGTCCGCCGTGAACAGACCGTCGGCTACCCATTGCTCGTACCGCCGCTGCTCGACCTCGCCGGGAGCGTACTGAGCCGAGAGCGCCGGGGTTGCCTGCCCCGCGCGTGGAGTATCCGTCACACGCAAAGTCTAGAACTGTCGCGCGGGGGGTCTACGCTCGCCATTGCCCCTACACTCAGGAGACTGATCGACGGTGACCTACCCGCCGCAGAACCCGGATGACGAGCCGCGTTCCGAGCCGTTCCGGCCTATGTCGTACGACCTCGCTCCGGAGTACGGCACCACGCCCCCTGCGCCGCAGCCCGGTCCTCCTGGGCCCCCTCCTGCTGGTTATCCGGCGCAGCCTTATGGGCAACAGCCCACGCCGCCTTATGGCCAACCGACCCCTGCTTACGGGCAGCCCGTGTCGGCGCAGCCTTTTGGGCAGCCGCCCGTGTCGGCGCAGCCGTATGGGCAGCCGCCCGTTTCGGCGCAGCCTTTTGGGCAGCCCGCGTACCAGCAGCCCGGGCCCGCCTATCAGGCTCCGCCGCCCGGATATCCCCAGGTCGCTCCCGGTTTTCCGGCGCCTCCCCAGAAGAAGGGCAAGGGGCTGAAGATCACGCTGAGCGTGATCGGCGGCGTGTTCCTGGTCTGCGCGGTGATCGCCTGCGTGGCCTTCTACCCGATCTACCGCGACGCCGGCGCGCACGTGTCCGCCCCGCCGACGCTGCCCGGTGGCCTGTCGAAGCAGGACAGCCCGGAGGCCGACGAGCTCAAGTCGAGCATGGAGAGCGACCTGCGGGGCACGATCGAGAGCATCGACGAGATCGCGACCGGGGTGTACTCCGACGAGAAGGACGACGACATCACCCACGTGGTCGTCCTGGTCGCCGCGACCGGAACGTTCTTCTCCCCGGGCTCCGAGGTCGACGCGGCCTTCAAGGGCTTCGGCAGCAGCAGCGGCGCGACGACGGTCAGCGCGCCCTCCGAGTACCCGGCAGGCAAGCTCGGCGGGACGGCGAAGTGCGGCAGCAGCGAGTACGACGCCGGCGGCACCAGCGTCAAGATGAGCATGTGCGCCTGGGCCGACCACGGCAGCGTGGGCCTGGTGCTGTTCATGGGCCAGGACCTGAGCTACGCCTCGGGGCACTTCGTGGACATCCGTGAGGCCGTGCAGACCCGCTGATCCGGTTCTCGACGTTGTTCGCAGGGGCGCCCGTGGCGCCCCTGCGGTCGTTTCCGGGCCGGGTTGCTACAGTTCGCCGATGGTCGACCCCGACGGCGGACCCGCCGGCCTGTACTACGAAGACGACGACGATGACACCGGCGAGACTCCGGCGAGCCGCGTCCCCCTGAAGCGCGTGGCCATCATCTCCGGCTCGGTCGCGGCCGCGGCGCTGCTCGTCTCTGGCATTTTCTACGGCCCGACGGTCTTCCGGGTCCTGGGCCAGAGCGACACCGAGATCAAGTCCCCGGAGCAGGTGGGTGCCTTCGCCCTGGACAAGAGCGACGGCGCTCAGCAGACCAGCGAGTACATCCGGGACGCGATCGCCTCGAAGGTCAACCTCGACGACAGCGTGGGGCTGATCTACCGGGACGGGAAGACCGACGCCATCCTGGTGGCCGGCACCGCCCGCATCTGGAAGCCGGAAGACACCCTGAAGACCGCCTTCGACATGGTGGCCGACGACGCCGGCGGCGTGCGCGACACCAAGGACGTCGACGCCGGCTCCCTGGGCGGCACGATGCGCTGCGGCACCACGAAGGTCGACGACTCGGACCTGACGGTGTGCGGCTGGGCCGACAACGGCTCCCTGGGCGTGGCCCTGTTCTCCAACCGCGGCGTGCCCGAGTCCGCGAAGTCGATGGTCGAGCTGCGCAACGCGGTCGAGCACCGCAACTGATCTCGTGTGTTTCGCCGGCCCGCGTTCTTCGCGGGCCTTCTTCTTTGCACGCAAAAATGCCTCAGGGGCCCACCGAAATCGGTGAGCCCCTGAGGGAAATTTACGGCGTCCTACTCTCCCACACTCTCTCGGGTGCAGTACCATCGGCGCTGGAGGGCTTAGCTTCCGGGTTCGGAATGGGACCGGGCGTTTCCCCTCCGCTATGGCCGCCGTAACACTATGAACCTGTCAACTCCGCACACCCGACCGCCGTCACCGGCGTGGGGTGCGTTCTGGTGTTGGTTCAGAATCACACAGTGGATGCAAGCAAGCTTCAAAGCCTGAATTGTAGGTCAAGTCCTCGGCCTATTAGTACCGGTCAGCTCAAACCTGTTACCAGGCTTCCACTTCCGGCCTATCAACCCAGTGGTCTCGCTGGGGGCCTTAACCCTCAAGGGGTGGGATACCTCATCTCGAAGCGAGCTTCCCGCTTAGATGCTTTCAGCGGTTATCCCTTCCGAACGTAGCCAACCAGCCGTGCTCTTGGCAGAACAACTGGCACACCAGAGGTTCGTCCGTCCCGGTCCTCTCGTACTAGGGACAGCCCTTCTCAAGTATCCTACGCGCGCGGCGGATAGGGACCGAACTGTCTCACGACGTTCTAAACCCAGCTCGCGTACCGCTTTAATGGGCGAACAGCCCAACCCTTGGGACCTACTCCAGCCCCAGGATGCGACGAGCCGACATCGAGGTGCCAAACCATCCCGTCGATATGGACTCTTGGGGAAGATCAGCCTGTTATCCCCGGGGTACCTTTTATCCGTTGAGCGACACCGCTTCCACCTGCCAGTGCCGGATCACTAGTCCCGACTTTCGTCCCTGCTCGACCTGTCAGTCTCACAGTCAAGCCCCCTTGTGCACTTGCACTCAACACCTGATTGCCAACCAGGCTGAGGGAACCTTTGGGCGCCTCCGTTACATTTTAGGAGGCAACCGCCCCAGTTAAACTACCCACCAGACACTGTCCCTGAACCGGCTCACGGCCCAAGGTTAGATACCCAAATCCAACAGAGTGGTATTTCAAGCTTGCCTCCACGACCACTGGCGTGACCGCTTCACCGGCTCCCACCTATCCTACACAATCGAATTCGAGTACCAATGTCAAGCTATAGTGAAGGTCCCGGGGTCTTTCCGTCCTGCCGCGCGTAACGAGCATCTTTACTCGTAGTGCAATTTCGCCGGGCCTGTGGTTGAGACAGTGGGGAAGTCGTTACGCCATTCGTGCAGGTCGGAACTTACCCGACAAGGAATTTCGCTACCTTAGGATGGTTATAGTTACCACCGCCGTTTACTGGCGCTTAAGTTCTCCGCTTCGCCCCGAAGGACTAACAGGTCCCCTTAACGTTCCAGCACCGGGCAGGCGTCAGTCCATATACGTCGTCTTACGACTTAGCATGGACCTGTGTTTTTAGTAAACAGTCGCTTCCCCCTGGTCTCTGCGGCCACCAACCGCTCCACCAGCACGTGGTCTCACCATCGGTGGCCCCCCTTCTCCCGAAGTTACGGGGGCAATTTGCCGAGTTCCTTAACCACAGTTCGCCCGATCGCCTCGGTATTCTCTACCTGACCACCTGTGTCGGTTTGGGGTACGGGCCGCTCGAAACTCGCTAGAGGCTTTTCTCGGCAGCATGGGATCACTGACTTCACCTGAACGGCTCCGCTTCACGTCTCACCCCTATGTGCTGCGGATTTGCCTACAGCACGGGCTACACGCTTGCCCCGGCACAACCACCGGCCGGGTCCAGCTACCCTCCTGCGTCACCCCATCGCTTGCCTACTACCACCCGAGTTCCCAAACGCCGGCCATCCCCCCGAAAGGTTCAGACCATTGTGAGGTTAGTACAAGCAGGTTCAGCATGGACGCTTCTACGCGGGTACGGGAATATCAACCCGTTGTCCATCGACTACGCCTCTCGGCCTCGCCTTAGGCCCCGACTCACCCAGGGCGGATTAGCCTGGCCCTGGAACCCTTGGTCATCCGGCGGCAGGGTTTCTCACCCTGCTTTCGCTACTCATGCCTGCATTCTCACTCGCGTCACCTCCACGGCTGGATCACTCCGCCGCTTCACCGGTGACACGACGCTCCCCTACCCATCCACGCACCTGGACCACGAAGGCCTGGTACACACGTGAATGCCACAGCTTCGGCGGTGTGCTTGAGCCCCGCTACATTGTCGGCGCGGAACCACTTGACCAGTGAGCTATTACGCACTCTTTCAAGGGTGGCTGCTTCTAAGCCAACCTCCTGGTTGTCTATGCGACCCCACATCCTTTACCACTTAGCACACGCTTAGGGGCCTTAGCTGGTGATCTGGGCTGTTTCCCTCTCGACTACGAAGCTTATCCCCCGCAGTCTCACTGCCACGCTCTCACTTACCGGCATTCGGAGTTTGGTTGACTTCAGTAAGCTTGTAGGCCCCCTAGGCCATCCAGTGCTCTACCTCCGGCAAGAAACACGTGACGCTGCACCTAAATGCATTTCGGGGAGAACCAGCTATCACGGAGTTTGATTGGCCTTTCACCCCTAACCACAGATCATCCCCCAACTTTTCAACGTTGGTGGGTTCGGCCCTCCACGCGGTCTTACCCGCGCTTCAGCCTGCCCATGGCTAGATCACTCCGCTTCGGGTCTAGGACACGCGACTGAACGCCCTGTTCAGACTCGCTTTCGCTACGGCTCCCCCACACGGGTTAACCTCGCCACGTATCACTAACTCGCAGGCTCATTCTTCAAAAGGCACGCCGTCACCCCTGTACAAGTACAGGACGCTCCGACGGATTGTAGGCGCACGGTTTCAGGTACTATTTCACTCCCCTCCCGGGGTACTTTTCACCTTTCCCTCACGGTACTAGTCCGCTATCGGTCACCAGGGAGTATTTAGGCTTACCAGGTGGTCCTGGCAGATTCACGGCAGATTACAGGAGTCCGCCGCTACTCGGGAACACATCAACACAGACCATCAGCTTTCACCTACCGGACTCTCACCGTCTACGGTGCCGCTTTCCAGCGAACTTCGACTAACCAATGGTTTTCTGACTGTGCGTCCAGCCGGCAGACCAGACAAGACACGCCCCACAACCCCAAACATGCAACCCCTGCCGGGTATCACACATGCTCGGTTTAGCCTCATCCGCTTTCGCTCGCCACTACTCACGGAATCACTGTTGTTTTCTCTTCCTGCGGGTACTGAGATGTTTCACTTCCCCGCGTTCCCTCTACCTGCCCTATGTGTTCAGGCAGGAGTGACACCACATGACTGGTGCCGGGTTCCCCCATTCGGACACCCTGGGATCACAGCTCGGTTGACAGCTCCCCCAGGCCTATCGCGGCCTCCCACGTCCTTCATCGGCTCCTGGTGCCAAGGCATCCACCGTACGCCCTCAGCAACTTGACCACAAAGCAATAAAGATGCTCGCATCCACTGTGCAATTCTCAACCAACACCAAACCTGCACCGCTTTGTCAGCCGCAACCTCGACAGAAATCACTGCCTGGTTTTGCGCGCCGGCGCAGATCCACGTCCGAAACCCTCAACACAACCGCGTTGATTGTTTCAGGACCCAACAGGGTGCCTATACGCCGTCCCGAACCGCATCATCGGTGTTCCACTCCCCTCACGGGGTTGTACTAGCCGGCGACCGTTGTCGCGGGAAAGCTTCGCCAGTGTCTCCGCCTGTGAGCACCCCACCACCACATTCGGGTAGTGCGGGCTCCTTGCCACCTTTCGGTGGAAGGTGCTCCTTAGAAAGGAGGTGATCCAGCCGCACCTTCCGGTACGGCTACCTTGTTACGACTTCGTCCCAATCGCCAGCCCCACCTTCGACGGCTCCCTCCACAAGGGTTGGGCCACCGGCTTCGGGTGTTGCCGACTTTCGTGACGTGACGGGCGGTGTGTACAAGGCCCGGGAACGTATTCACCGCAGCGTTGCTGATCTGCGATTACTAGCGACTCCGACTTCACGGGGTCGAGTTGCAGACCCCGATCCGAACTGAGACCGGCTTTTTGGGATTCGCTCCACCTTACGGTATCGCAGCCCTTTGTACCGGCCATTGTAGCATGCGTGAAGCCCTGGACATAAGGGGCATGATGACTTGACGTCATCCCCACCTTCCTCCGAGTTGACCCCGGCAGTCTTCGATGAGTCCCCGGCCGAACCGCTGGCAACATCGAACAAGGGTTGCGCTCGTTGCGGGACTTAACCCAACATCTCACGACACGAGCTGACGACAGCCATGCACCACCTGTGAACGCCCCCGAAGGACACCGTGTCTCCACGGCTTTAGCGCACATGTCAAACCCAGGTAAGGTTCTTCGCGTTGCATCGAATTAATCCGCATGCTCCGCCGCTTGTGCGGGCCCCCGTCAATTCCTTTGAGTTTTAGCCTTGCGGCCGTACTCCCCAGGCGGGGCGCTTAATGCGTTAGCTGCGGCACAGAGAACCGGAGAGGCCCCCCACACCTAGCGCCCAACGTTTACAGCGTGGACTACCAGGGTATCTAATCCTGTTCGCTCCCCACGCTTTCGCTCCTCAGCGTCAGTATCGGCCCAGAGACCCGCCTTCGCCACCGGTGTTCCTCCTGATATCTGCGCATTTCACCGCTACACCAGGAATTCCAGTCTCCCCTACCGAACTCAAGCCTGCCCGTATCAGCTGCAAGCCCACAGTTGAGCTGCGGGTTTTCACAGCTGACGCAACAAGCCGCCTACGAGCTCTTTACGCCCAATAAATCCGGACAACGCTCGCGCCCTACGTCTTACCGCGGCTGCTGGCACGTAGTTGGCCGGCGCTTCTTCTCCAGGTACCGTCACTTGCGCTTCGTCCCTGTCGAAAGAGGTTTACAACCCGAAGGCCTTCATCCCTCACGCGGCGTCGCTGCATCAGGCTTCCGCCCATTGTGCAATATTCCCCACTGCTGCCTCCCGTAGGAGTCTGGGCCGTGTCTCAGTCCCAGTGTGGCCGGTCGCCCTCTCAGGCCGGCTACCCGTCGTCGCCTTGGTAGGCCATCACCCCACCAACAAGCTGATAGGCCGCGAGCCCATCCCAGGCCGAAAAACTTTCCACACCAGATGATGCCACCTGGAATGAATATTCGGTATTAGCCCCCGTTTCCGAGGGTTATCCCAAAGCCTAGGGCAGGTTACTCACGTGTTACTCACCCGTTCGCCGCTCGAGTACCCCGAAGGGCCTTTCCGCTCGACTTGCATGTGTTAAGCACGCCGCCAGCGTTCGTCCTGAGCCAGGATCAAACTCTCCAACAAAATCTGCGTTGGTGAATCAATCACCCGGCAACAAACAAATGTTGTCACCAAAGGAATCCCAGACACGCTGCACACTCCCGAAGAAGCGCGCCCGTGCCACGGGGTAAATTTCAATTGGCACTGGCTTAACAAGCACCCTGTTGAGTTCTCAAACAACCAACACACACCGTCGTGACCCGCGATCACTCGCTTGCCTCGTCCGGGGCAACTTCTCTACTTTACCAGGTCGCTCGCCGTTGTCAAGTTCGTTGTCCGAACTTAATTCCTTTGAGCGGTTTTCCCGAGCATAGCAAGGCCACCGTTTCCGGTGATCTTGTTTCGGGAGATCCAGTAACACCGACCGGCACTTGGGAGCTTGTCGCTCGCTTGGCCCGCCCGGCTCGTTACCGGCCTGTCTATCTTACCTGCCCGATCCGTTCTGTCAAGTCCGCGTTTTCCGCTTGTTGACCTTCCGGACCGTAACTCCCGCACAGTTCATCCGCGCCGTTTTCGGCGCCAGATCTGCTCGGGAGTTCGGTAGGCCGGCCAGCTCTTGCAAGCTCGCCCGGTTCCCTACCGGCTGGAGTACCTTACCCGGCCGGCTTCGCGTTCGCAAATCGCTTCCCGCACCGCCCTGGTGGTACCAATCCGACGAACCGGGCGTTTCCGCCCATCCCCTCGGACTTGGAGAACCTTACGGACCTTGTGCCGCCCGAGTCAAATCGGCCCCTCGAAAGCGCGGAAACCCCTGCACAGCAAGGGTTTCCGGAGACGTCGCCCCGCCGTCGCGGCCGCTCCCCCCGCCGTCGCGGCCGCTCCCCGCCGAGCATGAGCGGGCCGAGCACGAACGGGCCGAGCACGAACGGGCCGAGCACGAACGGGCCGAGCACGAACGGGCCGAGCACGAACGGGCCGAGCGACGGTCGACGTCAACGCGCAACCGCGAGGCGGCGACGCGCAACCGCGAGGCGTCGACGCGCAACCGCGGGGCGGGGTCAGAGCCGGCGGTTGGCCAGACTCGGCACCGTCTCCCGGATCTCCGCGAGCCGCTCGAGGTCGAGCTCCGCGAACGTCACCCCGACGACATCCGGCGCCTGGGCGACGACCGTCCCCCACGGATCCACGACCATGCTGCGCCCGAAGCACGTCCGGTCGGGATCATGGTTGCCGATCTGCCCGGCGGCGAGCACGTAACACTGGTTCTCGATGGCTCGCGCCCGGAGCAGAACCTCCCAATGGTCCCGTCCCGTGTGCAGCATGAACGCCGCCGGCACCACGAGGACGTTTGCGCCGTCGATCGCCAGCATGCGGTACAACTCGGGAAAACGCAGGTCGTAGCAGATCGACAGACCTAGTCGGAGCTGCTCGACATCGACGATGCTCGTCGACTCACCCGGTGCGACGGTCGCCGACTCCTGGTATGAGACGCGCCCGGGGATCTCCACGTCATAGAGGTGGATCTTTCGATAGCTGCCGGCAAGCGCGCCGGATCGATCGAAGACCAACGACGTGTTGAAGGTGTGCGAAGCGTCGGGTCCGGTCTCGTGGAACGACCCCGCGTGCACCCACATCCCGAGCTCGCGCGCGGCGTCGGCGAAGAACGCCGCGAACTCCCCGTCGACCGGCTCGGGCGCGGGTGCCGAACGCGCGCGCCCGAGGTAGTCCACGTACTCGGGGAGGATCGCCAGATCCGCTCCCCCGTCGGATGCCCGCTGCAGGAGCGAACGGGCCGCCTTGAGGTTCTCAGCCCGGTCGTCGCGGGCATTGAGCTGACATACCGCTACGCGCATAGGCGCCAGGCTACGCCGACTTCTCCTCGCGGTCCGCGCGTCGCCGGCCGACCCGGTGGGCGGCCAGATCGCGCGGCACGATCGTCGGAATGACCTTCTCGAGGACCACCTCGCGGGTGATCAGTACCCGCGCGATGTTGGGGTTGCTCGGCACCTCGTACATCACGGAGAGCAGGACCTCCTCCATGATGGCCCGCAGTCCGCGGGCGCCGGTGCCGCGCAGGATGGCCTGGTCGGCGATCGACTCCAGGGCCTCGGGCGCGAACTCCAGCTCCACCCCGTCGAGCTCGAACAGCCGCTGGTACTGCCGCACGAGCGCGTTGCGCGGCTCGGTGAGGATCTTGACCAGGGCGTCGCGGTCGAGGCTCTTGACGCTCGTGATGACCGGCAGCCGGCCGATGAACTCGGGGATCAGGCCGAACTTGAGCATGTCCTCGGGCATCACGTCGCCGAACGCGTCGTCCGCGGTCCGGTCGGTGATCGAGCGCAGGTTGGCCCCGAAGCCGGTGCCGCCCTTGCCGACCCGCTGCTGCACGATCCGGTCGAGGCCGGCGAACGCGCCACCGCAGATGAACAGCACGTTGGACGTGTCGATCTGGATGAACTCCTGGTGCGGGTGCTTGCGTCCGCCCTGCGGCGGGACGTTGGCGACCGTACCCTCGATGATCTTCAGCAGCGCCTGCTGGACACCCTCGCCGGAGACGTCGCGCGTGATCGACGGGTTCTCCGACTTACGGGCGATCTTGTCGACCTCGTCGATGTACACGATGCCGGTCTCGGCGCGGCGAATGTCGTAGTCCGCGGCCTGGATGAGCTTGAGGAGGATGTTCTCGACGTCCTCGCCCACGTAGCCGGCCTCGGTCAGCGCCGTGGCGTCGGCGATCGCGAACGGGACGTTGAGCATCCGCGCGAGCGTCTGGGCCAAGTGCGTCTTGCCGCATCCGGTGGGGCCGATGAGGAGGATGTTCGACTTCGCGAGCTCGACCCCGTCGCCGCCCGAGCCGCCGCCCGACTCCGCCTGCACCCGCTTGTAGTGGTTGTACACCGCAACCGCGAGCGCCTTCTTGGCCTGGTCCTGCCCGACGACGTACTGGTCGAGGAAGGCGCAGATCTCCATGGGCTTGGGCAACTCGTCGAACTTGACGTCACCCGACTCCGCGAGCTCTTCCTCGATGATCTCGTTGCAGAGATCGATGCACTCGTCGCAGATGTAAACGCCAGGGCCGGCGATCAGCTTCTTCACCTGCTTCTGCGACTTGCCGCAGAAGGAGCACTTCAGTAGGTCGCCGCCGTCGCCGATCCGTGCCACCTACGATCTCCCTGCCTTCGGCCGGACCCTACGTCCGGATCGCATCTGCTCGCTGCGGGGGCCAGTTGCGCCCGCGCTGGCTACTGCCTCGACGTTACCTGGTGGTGGCCCGTATTCCGACCCCCTACGCGGGGGTGTCTTTTTGGCCGCCCTCATGACGACACTCGCCTGACACTCCATCGGCCCGCCCAACCTCCAGGTTAGGGCGGGCCGATGCGGTCGTGGGTAGCGGGCGCCGATCAGTTGCCCGAGGCCACCAGGCTGGACTTCTTGCGGCTGACCAGCACGTTGTCGACCAGGCCGTACTCCTTGGCCTCGTCCGCCGTGAGGATCTTGTCGCGGTCGATGTCCTTGCGGACCTTCTCGACCGGCTGACCGGTGTGCCGCGACACCATGTCCTCGAGCTGGGTCCGCATGCGCATGATCTCGCGGGCCTGGATCTCGATGTCCGAGCCCTGCCCGTAGCCGCCCTCGGTGGCCGGCTGGTGGATGATGATGCGCGAGTTGGGCAGCGCGAGGCGCTTGCCCGGGGTGCCGGCCGCCAGCAGTACCGCGGCGGCGCTCGCGGCCTGGCCCAGGCACACCGTGAGGATGTCGGGCCGGACGTAGAGCATGGTGTCGTAGATCGCCGTCATGGCGGTGAACGAGCCGCCGGGCGAGTTGATGTACAGCGTGATGTCCCGGTCCGGCTCGGTGCTCTCCAGCGTCAGCAGCTGCGCCATCACGTCGTTGGCCGACGCGTCGTCGATCTGCACGCCGAGGAAGATGATCCGGTCCTCGAACAGCTTGTTGTACGGGTTGGTCTCTTTGATGCCGTACGACGTGCGCTCGACGTACGACGGCAGGATGTAGCGGTTGTGCACCTCGCGCAGCGCCGGAGGCAGGCTCAGATCGGTCATGGCTTCGCTCCTCAGGCCAGGGTTCCGGCGCCTTCCGGAGCCTGCTGGGCCCCGGTGATCACCTTGTCGATGAAGCCGTAGTCTCGCGCCTCTTCGGCGGTGAACCAGCGGTCACGGTCGGAGTCGGACTCGATCTGCTCGAGCGACTGACCGGTGTGGAACGACACGCGCTCCTGGAACATGCGCTTCGTGTACAGCATCTGCTCGGCCTGAATGGCGATGTCGGAGGCCGTGCCCCCGATGCCACCGGACGGCTGGTGCATCATGATCCGCGCGTGGGGCAGCGCCATGCGCTTGCCGGGCGCCCCCGCACACAGCAGGAGCTGGCCCATCGAGGCGGCCATGCCCATCGCCACGGTCGCCACGTCGTTGGTGACGAACTGCATGATGTCGTAGATCGCCATGCCCGAGTAGACGGAACCACCGGGCGAGTTGATGTACAGCCAGATGTCGCGCTCGTCGTCCTCGGCCGCGAGGAGGAGCATCTGCGCGCAGATCCGGTTGGCGACCTGGTCGTTGACCTCGCTACCCAGGAAGATGATGCGTTCCTTGAGCAGCCGGTTGAACACCGAGTCGTCGAGCGTCAGGCTCGTGTCCGCGCCCCGACCGCGCCCGTGGGGCGCGGGACTGACTGGCGACGCTGGAATATGCAGGTCGGTCATGGCAGCCCTTCGCAAGAGTCTTGTACTTGCCGACCCTAACCGGTGCGAGAGGCATCAGCTTCCCGTGCTCACCGCATTTCGCTATGAGCGCACCGTGGTGAAGGCCGGGGCTTTTGCCCCGGCCTACAACGTTAGTGGTCGTGGCCCTCGTGGTCGCCGTGATCGTGACCCTCGTGGTCGTCAACCGCACCGCGCAGGTCGTCGAGGCTGAGCTCGGCGCCCTCGCTGTCCACGATCTTCACCCGCTCGAGCACGACCCCGAGGGCCTTGCCGCGGCGCACGTCGCCGAAGACCGCACCGGCCACGCCGGCCTGGACCAGCTGGTCGTAGTACTGCTGGGGGCCCATCCCGGCCCGCTGCGCCCGGTGCACGATCTCGTGCCCGAACTCGTCGTCGCTGACCTGGATGTCCTCGGCGTCGGCCAGGGTGTCGAGCACCAGCTGCACCTTCACGCCCTCGACGGCCGCCTCGTTGAGCTCGGCGTCCATCTCCTCCTCGGTCTTGCCCTCGGTCTGCAGGTAGTCGTCGAACGAGGCGCCGATCCGCTGCAGCTGGTCGTTCATCGACTCCTTGCGCGACTCGACCTCGTCCTTCACCACACCCTCGGGCGCGGGGACGTCGGTCGCGTCGATGACCGCCTTGAGCGCGAGGTCACGCGCGGAGTACAGCTGCTCCATCCGCTTCACCCGGGTGAGCCGGTTGCGCAGGTCGTCCTTGAGCTCGTCCAGCGTGTCGAACTCGCTCGCGAGCTGCGCGAACTCGTCGTCCACCTCGGGCAGCTGCTTGTCCTTGACCGACTTCACGGTCACCGACACCTCGGCGTCGCGCCCCTCGAACTCCCCACCCACCAGCTGGGTCGTGAAGTCCGTCGAGTCGCCGGCGCCCATGCCCACGAGCACGTCGTCGAGGCCGGGGACGAGCTGGCCGCTGCCGACCTCGTGCGACACGTTGGTCGCGCTCCCGCCCGGCACCTCCTCGCCGTCCACCTTGGCCACGAGGTCGATCTGCACGTAGTCGCCGACCAGCGCGGTCCGCTCAACCGTCTTCAGCGTCGCGAACCGGTCGCGCAGCCCCTTGAGCTGCTCGTCCACGTCATCCTCGGACACCGTGAGCGCGTCCACGGTCACCGTGATCCCGTTCATGTCCGGCAGCGTGATCTCCGGCCGCACGTCGACCTCGGCCGTGAACTTCAACGGCTGCCCGTCGGCGAACTCGGTGATCTCCACCTCGGGCCGCCCGAGCGTCTTGACCTCGTGCTCGCGCACCGCCGCCAGAATCTGCGTCGGGATGACCTCCTGCACGGCCTCGTTCAGCACCGCCCCGCGCCCCACCCGCTGGTCGATGACCTGGGTCGGCACCTTGCCCCGCCGGAACCCGGGGATGTTGACCTGCGAGCCGATCTCGCGATACGCCTTCTTGAGACTCGGCTCGAGCTCGGCGAACGGCACCTCGATTTCGAGCCGCACGCGAGTCGGGCTCAGGGTCTCGACGGTGCTCTTCACAGAACTTTCTCCCTCGTTACTACGGCTTGTCGGACTGGTGGCTGCGCTTGGTCGTTCCTGGTCGGGGTGGCGGGATTTGAACCCACGGCCCCTCGCTCCCAAAGCGAGTGCGCTACCAAACTGCGCTACACCCCGGTGGTGTGCGTCGGCAAGTGTATGCGCTCGACCGGAGACCGCGCCGCTCGGTATGCCGGTGTCGCACACCGTGGACCCCCCGCTGCTGACCGGCCGCGCACGGATTAGGTACGCTGGGCCCCACGCGTGCGGGCGTAGCTCAATGGCAGAGCTTCAGTCTTCCAAACTGACGGTGGGAGTTCGATTCTCCTCGCCCGCTCTCTTCTGGCCTTTCCTGGGGGAGCAAGCTCCACCCAGACCCCCTCAAAACCGGCGCGGGCGCTGCGGCACCGCAGAGTTTTCCGTGTCTCTTGTACCCCACGTGCCCGCGTCGACACCTGCCCGAGGACCGATCGCCGTTGAAGCGCCCACCAGGCGCCTTCAATCAGGCCCCTCCTGAAGCGGCCGACCGCCGACTTGTCTTCACCAAGTGCAGAGTTGCAGCGCATTGATCCGGCGGTGTGTTCACTAATCACGCCGCTGTCAGGCAACCGACGCAAAGCCCGCTTCGTACGTACGTTCGAAAGCGGCCGGGCAGCCAACTCCCTGCCGACTCGGGTGGTTGCGCTCAGCCTCCGGCGGGTCTCCGACGGGGCCTCCGGCTCCGGGAGGTCGCTCCGCTCCCGCACCGTTGCTTAGCGCGAGCCCAGGCAACCGGCCCCGCCCCCTTCGATACGGGAGATCCGCTGGGCTCATAGGGACCCTTGCCACCACTCGGAATCACCCAATCCGGCGCACGAGCACCGGTCCATATCGGCTACTTGCTGGCAGGTAGAACGATCCAGTGGGACTTAAGGATGTTGTCGTCGGCGCCGTCGCTGGCGCCGTCGTGGGGTGGCCCGGCCTTTACTTTCAGGCTCGCATCGCCCGCAACACTGAGCGTAAGAAGCGATCCGCTGAGGCAGTGACCAAGATGTTGACGTGCGCCCGCGAGGCAGAGGACTACGTCGAGGGGGTCTTCCGGGTTGAGCGCCGAGACCTGGCCGGCGAGGAGTTCAATCAACTTCAGCAGATGGCCAGGTCAATCGAGGTTCCTGGGATGCTAGTACCCGACCGACGGTTTCATCGGACGACTGCCCGCTCAACCAGGCTGCTCAGCCGGATCGGCGAAGCCCACCTCGGCGGCGCGACCGCACCAACGGCAGGCCGCATAGCCCTCACCGTGATCCGACACATCACGGCATGCTGCGAGGCCTACCTGCGGGAAGATCGAATTCCACGAGAACCCGAAGAGTTTGCGCAGTTCGAAGCAGCCGTAGCCTCCTTTTACGACGAAATCGAAAGATCCGCAACCTTGGGCCTCGCTCCGGACCCACCAGGCCATCACGGTTCTGACGATCTTCATCCGTCCGGCTGATTTCCAGCCGAACAGTCGCTGATGTCGGGCGTTCGTCACACGACCGAGCGGGCTCGGCACACGGGGCATTACGGACGGCAGGCGCCACTCGCGCTCGGCCTGCTGGCGGCACAAGCGCAGGCGTCGGCCGATGCGGCGGTTCGTTCAGGTTGGGGCCGCATCCAAGATCAAACGTGCCAGATTCCGTACCAGTAGCCCATTCCGCTCGGGGGCACGAGGGGGCAAGAGCGGGCGCTGAGAACCGGGACTGCCCCAAACTGACGGTGGGAGTTCGATTTTCCTCGCCCGCTCTCTTCTAGCCCTTCCTGGGGGAGCTTCGCTCCACCCAGACACCCTCAAACCGGCACGGGATGCTGCGGCACCGCAGAGTTTTCCGTGTCCCTTGCACCCCCGTGCCTACGCCGACACTTGCCCGCAGACCGATCGCCTCGAAGTGCCCCACCAGGCGGCCCCATCGATCAACCCGCGCCACGGCGGCCGGCGCGCTACTTGTCTGCCTCAGTGCCAAATTGCCCATGCGCTGGTCACGGCAGGTTCAAGGTCCACGGTCAGCGTCGCGCCTTCCGGCGGGCACCCGTCCGCTTCACCGAAGATCTGCAGAGCGGTCATGGATTCCGCACCGGGCTGCGGGGTGCCCAGGGTGGCGGACGTAGGCGATGTCACGAGATGGCGTGGGTAGCACCTCCCCGCTCTGCGATCGCCTCGAAAAGCTCACGACGTGCGCCCATCGATCAGTCCCGCCGCAGCGGCCGGCGGTCGACTTGTGTGTAGCAAGCTCCAAGTTGCCGTTCCCCCTGGTTGGCCTGCGCGTTCACGGGCCGCGGCGACGCCCGCGGTAACCTCGTCCACTTCTCTGGTCGTATACGTCGCGTATAAGATTTGCCGGTGGGCTACATATGGCTCCCGCAGCTATTGGCGATCCTCACCGACCTCGAACCGCATGAGGTCATGCAGGGGCTACAGCACCATCGGCGCTGGCCGCAGCCCATGCGCGACCCGCACGGCATGCTCTTCCTGAACATTCGCACGCGCACCAAGGCGGGGGCGCGCGATCGTCGTCACCGTTCGCCTGATGGGTGGACTCGACGCGCAGATCGTCGCGGCCCGGGCGATGACGCCTGCCGAGACCGCCCACCTCGAGCAATGGGAGCAAGACCATGAACGATGACGTCGACCTGCAGCGGCTCGCCGAGGCCGAGTACGACATCCAGAGATTCGCGGCCGGCGAGGTTGAGCTGGCGCCCGTCGAGGATCCGGACGAGGCCGCGCACGCCATGGCACAGTTGCCTCCCGCTGACGCGCCGCATGTGGTGATCCGGCCGCTGCGGATGCCGTTCGAGGTCGATGCCACGATCCGTGAGCTGGCCGCGCAGCGGGGGATCTCCATCTCGGCCATGTACCGCGACCTGATCACATCCGGGCTCGCCGCGACCACCGAGGCCGCACCCGACCCGATCGCCGAGTTGCGCAGCATCCAGGCCGCGGCGCAACGGGCCCTCGACCGGCTCGCCGGCGAACGACGGCGCGACGCGGCCTGACGGAGACGCAGCCCGAAGGAGACGCGACGCCGCCCGAGAGAAACGGCGGCGTCGAAGTCGTGGCCCGATTGCGCTATTTCTCATCACGGCGCCCGTCGCTGTGCGGGCGCCAGGAGCCGGCCGAGGAAAGGAATGAGACCAGCTGGAGAAAGGAAGGTAGCCGGCCGAATAAAGGGCCGGAGAAGCAACCGCTCATTGCGGGGGACTTGGCGGGAACGATGGATTGGTCACATGCGTTCCGCGGGATTCCTTCGGCTTTGCGCGACAACTCAGCGTTCAGGGCCGACAGGAAAGAGGAGAGCGGTAGAACGGCGTATCAGGGAGGTTCAGATGTCGTAGGTCTCGGAGAGTTCGGGTGCTTCGCGGGAGAGGACTGCGTTCACTGCTAGGAACGGTATTCCGCCCGCGTCGTGGACGGTCAGGAGGGCCACGGCCACGCTTCTTCGTTTTGTCAGGGACAGGGCTTCGGCCTCGTTCAAAGTCAGCAGGCGGGCGCCCCAGCGTTCGGTGACGTGGTGGGCTCTTCGGCCGTACACGGACTCCAGCTCGTCCAGCAGGTAGCGCTCGCGGGTCAGGCAGTAGGGGGTGAAAGCCGTGGTCAGGGCCAGTGGCGTGTTGTTGAGCAGGGACAGGCGGTAGCGGGCACCGTAGATGTGGGTGCCCGGCGGGACGCGCAGGATCGCGGCCATTTGCGGTGGGGCGGCCAGGTCGCGGCTGCCGAGGTATTCAGCGTGGCGGTCGGCCTGGAGGAGGTATTGGATTCGGCGGGGCAGCGTTGACAGCGTGCGGGCTGGGCGGCCCAGGATCAGGCGGCCTTTGCCCTGCATCCCTTTCACCCAGCCCTGGCTGCGCAATTGTCGCAAGGCGCGGACGACCGTCGAGCGGGAGGTGCCGAATTCGGCGGTCAGCTCGGCCTCGCTGGGCAGGAGCGTGCCGACCGGCAATATGCCGCGGTCGATGCGGTCCTGCAGCGTGCTCATGATCAGGGTGTACTTCGGCTCCACGGCAGGCTCCACGGCAGTCGCTGTCCCCTTCGAAGAAGGTGAACATGGCCTGCGAGCCGAAGACACTTTACGACTAACGCCACCGAATAGGAAAGGCACCCAGCTTGGATTCGTGTGATTCCTTGTGGCCAACTGGCTTTGAGCAGCGGACTTCCACGTCGCCGGTGGCGGTGGTCGTGGTCTTGGTGGCGGGGCAGGTGGGCTCGTTCATGAGGGCTGAGCCTAATCGAACACCAGTGCGAAAGCGTCGTGAATCATGGAACTGACCTGGGAAAACGTCCGGATCATGCCCGGGAATCCGGAATTTGAGCGGCGCGGGCGTTGAGGTAGCGGCGCTGGGGCAGGGTGCCGGCGAGCGTGGCCGCCTTCAGGTAGGAGTCGCGGGCGGCCGCGGGACGGCCCGACATCTCCAGGAGGTGGGCGCGTACGGCGTGCAGGCGGTGGTCCGGCTCCAGCACCGTCAGGTCGTCCAGCAGCGCCAGGCCCTCCAGCGGGCCCCGGGCCATGGCCACCGCGACCGCGTGGTTCAGCGCGACCATCGGGCCGGGAGCACGCGTCATGAGCAGCTCGTACAACGCCACGATCTGGGGCCAGTCAGTCGAAGACGCCGAAACAGCCTCGTCGTGGAGGGCGGCGATCGCAGCCTGGAGCTGGTACATCCCCGGCACGCCACGGGGCAGGGTCGCGGTGATCAGCTCGACGCCCTCGGCGATCTGGGCCGCGTTCCACCTGGTGCGGTCCTGCTCGGCCATGGGGACCAACGAGCCGTCGGGAGCGGTCCGGGCCTCGCGGCGGGCGTCCGTCAGGAGCATCAGGGCGAGCAGGCCGGCCGTCTCCAGGTCGTCGGGCAGCAGGCGGTGGGCGAGCCGGGTCAGGCGGATCGCCTCGCCGGCCAGATCGGGGCGGTGGAGCAGCTCGCCGCGGGTGGCCGCGTAGCCCTCGTTGAAGATCAGATAGAGCACGTGCAGTACAACCGCCAACCGCTCTTGGCGATCGGGCGGAGGGGGCAGCGCGAAGGGCAGGCCGCTGGCCTTGATCCGCTGCTTGGCGCGCGTGATGCGCCTGGTCATGGTCGCCTCGGGGACCAGGAACGCGCGCGCCACCTCGGCGGTGCTCAGGCCGCCGACCGCCCGCAGGGTGAGGGCCACCTGGGCGTCGGGCGCGAGCGCGGGGTGGCAGCACATGAACAGCAGCACCAGGGAGTCGTCGGTCTGGGCGATCTCCGGGGGTACCTCGTACGCCAGGCGGAACACCGTCTCCTCCCGCCGGCGCCGGGCCTGGTCGGCGCGGAGCAGGTCGGTGAGCCGGCGCGCGGCCACCGCGATGAGCCAGGCGCGCGGGTCGGCGGGCGGGTCGTCCGGCCACTGGCGGGCCGCGGCGAGCAGGGCCTCCTGCACGGCGTCCTCGGCCGTGTCGAAGTGCCCGTAGCGGCGGACCAGAGCGCCGAGGACCTGCGGCGCAAGCGAGCGCAGCAGGTCCTCCAAAGCGACAGCCATCAGAGGGACGACAAGACAAAAGCCATCAGAAGCCGAGATCCGCCGACGAGTCGACGATCGGGCGCACGTCGGCGAACGCGCTCGCCTGCACCTCCGGCGGGGCCGGGCACTCGGCGAGCTTCTGGGCGATCTGGGTGGCGCGGTCGAAGCTGTCGCACTCGACGATCCAGTAGCCGGCGAGCACCTCCTGCGTCTCCGCGTACGGGCCGTCGGTGACCAGTGCGGGCAGGCCGCTGATCCGCCGGGTGTGCACGGGCGCGTCCAGGGCGCGGGTCTCGACGAGCTCGCCGGACTCTTCCAGCTCGCTGTTGAGCTTGGCCATGAACTCGCCCATGGCGGCGAAGTGCTCCGGCGTCCACGGCGTCTCGCCGGGGTTGCCCGCCATGGCGTCGTAGTCGCGCTGGGAGGCGTAGCTGAGGATCATGTACTTCACGGTCGGCCCCTTCGGTTCGGGTGTTCTCGTGGGGTACGTCGGAGCCGCCGCCGCCATCCGGACAGGTCAGCCCAGGAATTGCACAACAGCCTCGGCGAACTCGGCGGGTGCGGTGCTGTGGATGCGGTGCCCCACCGGGATCGTGCGCAGTTCGGCGTCCGGGATCGCCGCGGCCACGGCGGCCAGGCGCGCGGGCGGGATGTGGGATTTCGGGCCTCCCGACAGTACCAACGAAGGCGCCTGAATCTTTTCCAAGCCGTCCCACCAGGACGGATTCGGCTCGCGGAGGTCGTGGATGGCCGACATGAGCGCGGCGCGGTCGAACGTGCGCCGGGACATGCCGCCGGTCAGCGCGAACAGGGTGAGCTTGGCGCGCGAGAAGCCGCCCGCCCGGACGCCGTCACGGGGCGGGGCCGGCGGGTCCTCGAGCACCAGGCGCGCGACACGGTCCGGATGCCGCTGCGCGACCGTCGCCGCCGTGAAGGCGCCGAGGCTGTGCCCGACGAGCACCGGCGCGTCGAGGGCGAGTTCGTCGAGGAGTTCGAGCACGTCATCCGCATGATCCATGAGGGTGTACTCCGCACAGCGCGGACTTTCCCCATGCCCGCGCAGGTCCGGGGCGATCACCCGCCACCCGGCGAGCTCGCGGCTGAACGCGTCCCAGGTCCCGCGCCCGCTGCCGCCGCCGTGCAGCAGGACGATCGGCGGGCCGTCGCCGCCGGTGTCGGTGCGGGCGAGCCTCATGCGCCCAGCTGGTCGGCCATGTCGTGCTTGACGCTGAGCAGCTCCCACATGGCGATCGGGCGGCGGCGCATCGAGTCGAGGTCGCGGCCGTCCTTGGAGAACAGCGGCGGCACGGTGTCGATGCCGGCGTCGAGCGGGCAGGAGGCCACCTCGTCGCGCCAGCCGGGCCAGCGCCAGCTCAGGTAGAACTGGTCGGCCGCGCCGGCGAGCATCGCGTACAGCCAGTCGGTGTACCCGAGGGTGAGATCCTCCCAGCGCAGGGTGTCGGGGGCGAAGTAGTGGATCGTGGGCCGCCCGTCGGACTCGCCCTGCCGCCACACGAACTCGCCGCCGAGGATGTCCTGGGCCACGACCAGGCCGGCCGCCTCGAACCGCTCGTTGACCTCGTGGATGTCGGCCAGGCGGCGGCGCGGGTGGCCGGAGCCGAGCACGCGCAGCCAGCCGCCGTCGACGATCAGGCCGCCGGTGCCGTACACCAGGGCACCGAGCCAGGACGTGGTGGCCACCTGCAGCCGGTGCAGGCACGCGGCCGCCCGGTCGGGGTCGGCGGGCAGCAGCTCGACCGCGTAGGGAGAGCCGGAGACCGCGGCCTCGATCTCGGCCCAGGCGGACCGGTCGTCGGAGATCAGCTCCGCCAGCGAGCGCACCTGGCAACTGTACGGCCGGATACCGGGCGGACACGAACGGCGGAAATGGCCGCTGAATGATTGTCATTCACGTTTCTCGGACTGTTGAGCGGCGGATACTGAGAGTCACTATGTCGAACATGACTCGTCGCTGGTTGATCACAGGTTGCTCCACCGGCCTGGGGCGCGCACTCGCCGAGGCGGTCGCCGCCTCCGGACAGCAGGTGCTGGCCACGGCACGGAACCCGGAAACGCTCGCGGACCTCCGGGATCGCTATCCCAGTACGCTCGCCACCTGCGTCCTCGACGTACGCGACCCCGACGACTGCCACAACGCCGTCCACGCGGCGCTGGCCCGCTACGGCGGGGTGGACGTCCTGGTGAACAACGCGGGCACCGGCCACTTCGGCGCCGTCGAGGAGGTCACGGACGCCGAACTGGAGGCCCAGCTGGCCGTGAACCTCGTCGCGCCGTGGCGGCTCACCCGCATGGTGCTGCCGCTGATGCGCGCCCAGGGCTTCGGGGACATCGTGATGGTCTCCTCGACCGCGGGGCGGGTGGCGATGCCGGGCCTCGGCGCGTACGCGGTCGGGAAGTTCGCGCTCGAGGGCCTCGTCGAGACCCTCGCGCTCGAACTGGCCGGGACCGGGGTCCACGTGACCGCGGTCGAGCCCGGCATGTTCGCCACCGACTGGGGCAACTCGCTGTCGGAGTCGGCCGAGCACGTGCCGGCGTACTCGGGCGTCATCGAACCCGTGCGCGCGGGCGTGCGGGCGCTCAAGTCGCTGCCGATCTCGAGCCCGCCGGAGGCGTTCGCGGCCGCGGTCGTGCGGATGGTCGCCGCCGAGGACCGGCCGGTGCGCATGCCGATCGGCGAGGACTCCTGGCGGATGCTGCTGGACGGGGCCCAGCGGGACTACACCGCCCTGCTCAACGCCCGGCCGCTGCCCGCCCAAGCGGTGTCGGTGTAGCCGTCAGCCGCTCCGACTCGGACCACAGGCGGGCGCGCACGGCCGTGTCCAGCGCCCGCTTGTACACCTTCGTCTTTCGCGCCGGGCCTACCAGCCCCCAGCGCGGGCCGTAGTAGCCGCCCGCGACCGCGTCGGGACTGGTGGCCGCGTACAGCAGCGGCTCCGCGCCCTGCTCGACGCCCTGGCTCGGGGTGATCCGGAACGAGATCCGCATGGCCAGGTTCGCCCTGCCGCCGCCCGCGTTCGGGCCGGCGGTCATCAGGTTCGTCCGGGTGTACCCCGGGTGCGCGCCGGCGGACAGCAGCGGCCAGCCGCGCGTGGCCGCGAGGTCGGCCAGGTGCAGGGTGAGCATGAGGTCGGCGAGCTTCGACTGCGCGTACGCCGCGACCGGCCGGTAGCCGCGCTCCGACTGCAGGTCGTCGAGGTTGATCCGGCCCTGCGCCGCGGTCCCGCTGCTCATCGTGGCCACCCGGGGCGCGGGCGCGGCCAGCAGCTGCGGCAGGAGGCGCACCGTCAGCGCGAACGGGCCGAGGTAGTTGCTGGCCAGCTGCAGCTCGTAGCCGTCCGCGCTGGTCATGCGGGTCGGCAGCATCATCACGCCGGCGTTGTTGAGCAGCAGGTCGAGCGGGCCGTCCAGCGCTTCGGCGAACGCCGCGACCGAGGACAGGTCGGCCAGGTCGAGCCGCCGCACCTCGACCTCGGCGTGCGGATGGGCCGCGCGGATCTCGGCGGCGGCGTGCTCACCCTTGCCCGGGGTCCGCACCGCGAGGATCACCCGCGCGCCGGCGCCGGCGAGACGCTTGGCGGCCTCTTTGCCCGTGCCGCTGTTGGCGCCGGTCACGACCGCGAGCTTGCCCGTCTGATCAGGAACTTCATACATGACTCAAGGTTTATCAGACCGGCGGTCTCTTAACAAGAGACCTGAGGTCTGTAAGCTCACAGGCATGGCATTCCAGCGCGCCCGCAGCGACGAACAGCGCGGCGAGCGGCGGCGGCAGATTTTGGACACCGCGGCCGCGATGCTGACCGAGATGCCGGTCGCGAAGCTCAGCCTCAACGAGCTGAGCCGGCGGGTGGGCCTGGCCAAGTCCAACGTCCTGCGGTACTTCGAGTCGCGCGAGGCGGTCCTGCTCGAACTGCTCGACGTGGAGGCCCGCGCGTGGCTGGACCACCTCGACGAGGTCCTGGTCACCGGCGAGGGCGAGGCCCTGGTCACCGGCGAGGGCACCGTCCGGGAGCGGGGGGACCGCCTGGCCGCGGTGCTGGCCGCCTCGCTGGCCGCCCGGCCGGTGCTGTGCGACCTGACCAGCGCGCACGCGGGGGTGCTGGAGCACAACGTGTCGGCCGAGGTGGCGCTGGAGCACAAGCGGGCCACGGCGCGGATCTACGCGACCCAGGCCGACCTGATCCTGCGGGCGCTGCCCGAGCTCGGGACCGCCGACGCCTACCGCCTGGCCGCCACGGCGACGCTCATCACGGCCGCGGCCTGGCCCTACGCGCAGCCGCCGCCGGCGCTGCTGGCCGCGTACGCCGCCGACCCGGACGTGGCCGCGATGCGGATGGACTTCACCGACCTGCTGCGCGACACGCTGCAGGTCACCATCTCGGGGCTACTCGCCCGCCACGACTAGCTTGTCGCGGAGCGCGGCCAGCTCGTCGGGGGTCAGGCCGTACGAGAGCGCCCACCCCTCCATGTCGCCCCAGCGCTCCCCCACCACGTCGAGCATCTTGGTCATCAGCGCGGCCTCGGGCTCCCAGGCCGGCAGCTCCACCGGCCGCGGCGGCAGGCCCAGCCGGTGCACGACCACGGCCACCCGCTCGTGGATGGTCGGCATCGCGGCCGCCGTCGCCGCGTAGTCGGCGGCGATCACGTCGGCCGGCACGCCCAGCAGGCCCAGCACCACGGCGGCCAGCACGCCCGTGCGGTCGCAGCCGGCCTCGCAGTGGAACACGGCCGGCAGCGTGCCCTCGCAGGAGAGCAGCCGCACGGTGCCGGCCAGCACCGGGCCCTTCTCGGTGAGCATCGCCACGTAGTGCCCGACCAGGTCCTCGGCCCCGCTGACGTCGGCGATCGGGGCCGGGTAGTACTCGACCGAGGCCCGGCCGAGCGGACCCCGGCCGAGCTGGGACACCTCGTACTCGCCGCGCAGGTCGATCACGGTGGACAGGCCGAGGTCGCGGACCAGGCGGTCGGCGTCGGCGTCGGTCGCGTAGGCGAGGGAGTCGCTGCGGAACAGCACGCCGGGGCGCACGGTGCCGCCGTCCGCGGGCAGCCCGCCGAGGTCCCGGAAGTTGACCAGGCCCTCCAGCGGGCGGGACGAGGGCCTGCGGCGGCGCCAGAACCTCACCCGATGGCGTCCTTCACCCAGTGGTACGCATCGAGCACCCAGCCGACCTCGCGCAGGTACGCGATGCCGGCCGCGGCCAGGAACAGCCCGGTGATCGCGTGCGCGCCCCGGGCCGAGCGGCGCACCCGGCCCATCCGCTGCTCCAGCACGAGCCGGCCGATGAGCCGCGCCAGCGCGAACACGCCGACGGCCACCCCGAGCACGACCAGGAACGCGATGAACGGGCCGTTGAGGCTGCCCTCGCTGTCCAGGGCCCACAGACCCCAGCAGATGAACGCGATGATGGCGCCCGTTCCGGTGTACTCCCAGCCGATCTTCAACTGGCGGGCGCGGTCGCCGCGCGGTGGGGAGTACCGCGGCAGACGCTCTTCAGGCTCGAAATCCATCATGCCGGTCGGCTCCGGCGCGACCCGCGGGACGACCTTCGCGCGGCCCCGCATCTGCGGCACACCCTCAGCGTTCACAGCGACACCTCCGTTGGAGACCGGAGCACCCGAGACGGGGGGTGCGGACACCGGCTGCACCGGCACCGGTGCACCGTTCACTGTGCCGCCGGTGCGCAACGCCACCAGTTCGCGCTCCAGGCTCTCGATGCGTTGATAAGCCTCTGTTTCGGTACCGCTGATCGACGGCCGCGCCCGCCCGACCACCCGTCCCGACTCCGCCGCGTCCGCCTCGACCCAGTCGCAGCCCACGTCCGGCAGGTCGGTCCGGCGCACCAGCATGGCCAGGTGCTGCAGCCACGACTGCAGGTCGCGGGTCAGCGGCCGGTCGGCGGGCCGGTCGGCCAGCGGCAGGTGCAGGTGATCGCGCAGCGACGGGTACTGCTCCAGCAGCGGATGCCGCCGCAGCACGCTCCACGGCGGCGGCGAGGCGTCGGGCCCCGCGGCCGGCTGCTCGCGCCCGTCGACGCGCGGGTAGGCGCCGGTGACCATGAAGTACGCCACCGCGCCGAAGCCGTGCACGTCGTACGCCGGCCCGACGTACTTGACCCCGCCGAACGCCTCGGGCCCGCCCGACTCCGGCGTGTACGCGATCTGGGTGATCTCCTCCTCGCGGAAGTAGCGCGCCCCGGTGAAGTCGATCAGGCGCACCTCCCCGGTGGCGAGCACCATCACGTTCGACGGCTTCACATCCATGTGCAGCACCGGCGTCGCGGCGCTCTCCTGCGGGTTGTGGAGGTTTTGCAGTACCACGGCCAAGGTCTTCAGCGCCGAGACGGCATTGAGCCGGCGGGCACCCGGCGCCACCCCGGCGCGCTGGGCCACGTATTCGCGGAGGTTCACCCCGTGGAGGTAGTCGTAGACCTGGTACGGCACGGCGTCCCCCGGCGCCGTCCGCTCGCCGGGCCGGTGTGGCGGCGGCCCGTAGAACCCGTCGGCGCGCCGGCAGATCCCCGGCACCCCGCGGTTGTTGAGATCCATGAGTGCCGCGTCACCCTTGTCCCACGAGCGCAGCTCGTCGGCGATCGGGCGCTGCGGGTCGACGCGGAAGACCTTCACCGTCATCGGCGCCGAGGTCACTCCGCCGCAGACGCGCACGGCACGGTAGACGTCCGCCTGCCCGCCGGAGCCCAGGTGGGCCACCAGGCGGTACCGCTGGAACGTCTCGGGCAAAGGGCTCGCCGGACCGCAGACAAGGTCCAGCAACGCACCCTGCGTCATCGTGTCGCTCCCCCCAGCATTCGTCTTGCCGCCCCCCATCGGTTTCGAGAGTAACGAGCGTGCAAATCGGTCGCGCCGACCGGAGGTCACGAGGTAGACACAACCGATGAGCGACTATGTCCTGCGCACCGCGACGGACGGCGATCTGGAACAGGTGGCCCGCCTCAGGCGAGAGGCGTTCGCCGACCCCGGCGAATTCAACCCCGAAGGCACGTACCGCACGATTTTCGAGCCCGCCCGCACGCACCTCATCGAGCAGGACGGCCACGTGGTGGGCGTCACCGGCGCCTTCACCCGCGACCTCGCCATCCCGGGCGCGGTCATCCCCGCCGCCCATGTGACGGGCGTCTCGGTCTCCCCGGTCCACACCCGCAAGGGCCTGCTGACCCGCCTCATGCACGCCCAGCTCACCGACGCCCCCGAGGCCCTGGCCGTGCTCTGGGCGTCGGAGGGCCGCATCTACCCGAGATTCGGCTACGGCCTGGCCGCGCAGAACGTCACCATGCGCGCCGACCGCCGCGACCTGCGCATCACGGCCCCGCCCGCCCCCGGCACCCTGCGCGGCGGCATACCGTCCGAGCTCATCAAAGAGCTGTCCGAGGTGTACTCCCGGGTGCTCCCGCTCAAGCCCGGCTGGTCCAGCCGCGACGAGGCGTGGTGGAAGCACCTGACCGCCGACCCGGAAGCTCGCCGCGAGGGCGGCACCAAGGCCCGAGCCGTCCTCTTCGAGAACCCGGACGGCGTGGTGGACGGCTACGCGCGCTACCGCATCCGCCCGAACTGGGACGACAACGGCCCGAAGCAGGAGGTCAACGTCATCGAGGTGGTGGCGGCGACCCCGGCGGCGTACGCCGAGCTCTACCGCTTCCTCCTGCGCATCGACCTGTCGCGGTCGCTCGTGCAGGGCCTGACCAGCGCCGACGACCCGCTGTTCCACCTGGTCGACGAGCCGCGCCAGCTGGGCGCCAAGGCGGGCGACGGCCTGTGGGCCCGCATCACGGACGTGCCGCGCGCGCTGACGGCCCGCAAGTACGCCGCCCCGATCGACGTGGTCTTCGAGCTCACCGACGCGCTCCGCCCCGGCAACGCCGGCCGCTGGCGCCTGCGAGCCGGCGCGGGCGGCGCCCTGGTCACCTGCCAGCGCGCCGACGGCGACCCGGACTTCGAGCTGGGCATCTCGGAGCTGAGCGCCGTCTACCTGGGCGGCACCAGGCTCGGCGCCCTGCACCTGGCCGGCCGCGTCCAGGAACACCGCCCCGGCGCCGTGGCCGCGACGAGCACCGCCTTCAGCTGGCCGATCGCGCCGTACTCGATCGAAATCTTCTGATTCATTCGACGATGGGGCCGCAGGCGGTAGTGTCGGCGCATGGGTGGGATCCAGCGCCGCCGGCGCCGCATGCGGCAACATCAACCGGTGCCCCAGACGCCGCCGGCCAACACCCCGCCGACCGCTACCCCGCCGGCCGCCACCCTGCCGTCTCCGCCCGTCGTGGAGCCCGCCGTGGAGCCCGTCGTGGAGGAGGCGCCGCCGCCTCCGCCCCCTCCGGTTGTTGTCGCGCCGAAGGCGGAACCCGCACGCCCGTCGCCGCACCATTTGGCGGAACTGTCGGGCACGTTCGCGATGACGGCCGCCGTGCATGACCCGGACCCGGTCGAGCCCACCTCACCGGCCCCCGCGTCGTCCGCTTCCGCCGCTTCTGCCTCGTCGCCCTCCTTGCCCGACGACGATCACCACCACGACGACCATCACCATCATCACCACCACCATCACCACGACGAGGTGACGTCGGAACGCGGCCTGCGCGGCCTCGTCGGCGGCGGCTCGTCCCAGGTGAGCGTCTCGGCGGCCATGCGCGCCCGCGACGCGGCCCGCCCCACGGACGACGACCTGGCCGCGGCCGAACGCGACCTGCAGATCATCCGCCGCGGCTGGGTCCCCCGCGAGGAACTGACCCGCCCGGGCCGCCGCTCCCCCACGAGCTGATCGCGTCTATTTCGCGGCTCGACAACAGCGTCTACCGATGAAAGAACGCAAGACCGGCCGGTAGATGAAGACAAAGATGTGTCGAGCAAGTTCCGCATTCGGCAGTTCGTCCCACTGCTCTGACGTGATGACGCATGTCAGGATGTGTCGAGACGTGCCGCCCTCGAAAGGAGGCCGGAATGGTTGATCCGTTCACCACGCCGCTCCTGACCCCCGAGGAGACGGCCCGCCACCTGCAACTTCCCGTCACCACGTTGCGGGGGTGGACCAAGGAAAAGGCCGCAGGTGCGCCGCTCGTGCACACCATTGCCGGACGCACCCGGGGTCATCCGAACGTGCCGTTCGTGGCCGTGATCGAGGCCTACGTCCTTCGCTCGCTGCGCGAACTCCGGCTGAGCACGCACAAGATTCGTGCTGCCGCCGAAGAGGTGCGCCGCTCCTTTGCCACGCCATATGGCCTCGCCACCCGGCGGATCGCCACCGACGGCATCGACGTGTTCATGGACTACATCGAGGCCGACGAGCTCGCACGCGTCGGCGATGGCCAACGACCCATCCGCGCGACCATCGAGAACTACCTGAAGTACATCGTCTGGGACGAAGCCGAAGAGTTCCCCAGTCGCCTCAAGCTGCGCCAATACCCGGACATCGCGCCGGTCATCATCGACCCGAGATTCGGTTGGGGAGCCCCCGTCCTTGAACGAACCAAAGTGCCCGTCGACGCCGTGGTCGGCCTGTGGCGCGCTGGTGAGCCGATTGCTCTCATCGCGGACGAGTACGAGCTGACCACCGATGAGGTCGACGCGATCACCAGAGCCGCCTGAGTTCTTCATCGACCGTTGCCTGGGCAAGAAGGCGCCGCAACTGCTCACTGGGTGGGGCTGGTCGGTGCACCTCATCGCCGATCACTACCCGAACGATGCCCAGGAGATTCCCGACGAACAGTGGATCGAGGAGGGGCTCCGCCGAGGCTGGCCGCTGCTGACCCAGGACGATCGGATCACTCGGCAGCCGGCCGCACTGGAGCTGCTGATGCAGTACGACGGCTTGGTCTTCTGTCTCGACAGTGGTCAGCTCACGTTCGCAGACAAGGCCAACCGGTTCCACGCCTGCCAGGCGACGATGTACCAGCTGGTTCGGCGGCCGAAGCCCGGCTTCTTCCACGTCACGGCGATCGGGCTGGACCGGCGGTGGCCCCGTCACGGAAGGCGATAGACCACCCATCCGACGCATCCGGGCGCGACGAGCAACCCGTCCTCGGTGCCGTCGCGCCCGGTGCGGCGACTGGGTTAGGGCAGCGGCGGCAGGACGCGGGTGTTGTCGTACTCCAGCACCTGGGCGATCCGCCGGGCGTGGCGTTCGTTGCCCGAGAACTTGGTCGACAGGAACGTGGTCACCAGGGTCGTGGCCTCGTCCAGGGTGTGCTGGCGGGCCCCAACGGCAACCACGTTCGCGTCGTTGTGTTCGCGGGCCAGTTGGGCCGTCTCCACGTTCCAGGCCAGAGCGGCCCGAACCCCGGGAACCTTGTTCGCCGCGATCTGCTCCCCGTTGCCGGAGCCGCCGATCACCACGCCCAGGCTGTCCGGGTCGGCGACCACCCGGGCCCCCGTGTGGAAACAGAAGACCGGGTAGTCGTCGTCGGGGTCGTACGAAGCCGGTCCGACGTCCACGACCTCGTAGCCCTGCAGGCCCAGGGCGCTGACCAGGTGCACTTTCAGTTCGTAGCCGGCGTGGTCCGAACCAAGGTAGACGCGCATACCCGGCAGTCTTTCAGAGCCGGATCAGCCCCAGGCAGGAACCCGCCAGCAACCCACCACCCAGCAGGACAAGGCCGAACACCCACCCCGCGGTCGCGCCCGTCTTGAGCCGCAGGAGTCTCCGGCGGTCCCAGACGAGCGCGGCGGCGGCGAAGGCGCCGATGCCGAACGCGGCGATCATCGCCGCGATGAAGATCTGCATCTGCATGTACACACCCCAGGCCCGAAGTACAGCGGCCTAGTGTGTATCACGATCGGGTGACTAGAACGAATCGAGCTGCGCCACCACGAGGCCGGCGCGGGCCTTCGGGGTGAACCAGGTGCTCTTGCGCGGCATCTTCTGGCGGGCCAGGTTGACCGCCACGAAGTCGTCGACGGTGACCGGGGCGATGAGCACGGCCAGCTCGGCGCGGCCGGCGTCGACCTCGGCGCGCAGCCACTCGGCCGGGTAGTCGCCGCCGACGTAGGTGATGCGCTTGTCGCCGGGCTCCAGGCCCAGGGTGTCGGCGAACAGCCGGCGCTCCACGAGGGCGTGGTCCAGGTTGTCGACCACGCCGGAGCCCTCGACCGGCGCCAGGGCGACCGACCAGGAACCCGAGCGGGTGTAGAGGTGCACCCGGCCGCCGGTGGCCGGCACCTCGGCCGGGCCGTCCAGGGGCTGGAGGTCGAGGCCCTCGAAGAACGGAAGTTCCGAGACCAGTCTGTTGTACGGCTGGATCGCCACCGATTCCGGCGTCGTCACCACGGCGAGGAAGCGCTCGTAGCCGGCGGTCTGGGCGGCGAGACTGCGATGGTTGCCGTCGGCCACCACCAGTTCGCCGCCGCCCGCGAGGGCCAGGAGGCGGTCGCGGGTGGTGCCGGCGCCCACCGCCCAGATCTCGTGGGTACGCCCGGACGGGTCGGTGTCGGTCACCGCGGGCAGCCCGGCGTCGGACACCGCCTGGGCCAGCGCGGCGTGCAGGGCCTCGCCGTGCGCCGTCTGCAGCAGCAGGACGGGCGACAGCAGGTGCCCGATGGCCTCGGCCAGGGCCACCCGCTCGCGGACCTTCTCGATGAAGACGTCCTCGTTGCGGATGACCGCGCCCGGCTCGTCGGCGCTGGTCGAGATCTGGTCGGTGGCGACCATGCACCACAGGCCGTAGGCGCGGGCGCCGTCCGGGGCGGTGATCCGGTACAGCACCACGACGTCGTCGGCGGGTGCGTAGTGGCCGTCGTCCTTCGCCGCGCGCAGCCGCTCCACGGCGGCGGGCAGGCAGTCGAGGAACGGGCGGCCGACACTCTCGGGGGCCCGGTGCGGCATCTCCACCGCGAGGGCGCTGCTGGGATTGGCGGCGATGATCGCGGTGATCTCCGCGTCGTCGGCGAACTCGTCGTAGTTCTGCGCGCCGGTCCCTCCGGTGGAGAGCCAGGCGTGGGCGATCGGGTACGCAACCGTCATACGCAAGACGCTATAGGTCAGGAAATACGGGCCACGGCACGGGGGTTTGCCCGTCCCGCAGTGCGGCGGCGCGCGCCGCGGACGATCGCGCCGCCGGCGCACACGACGACGGGCGGCGCGAGGAGCGCGCTCACGTCGTCGGGGAGCTCGGGCAGCTCGTCCTTCCAGGTCGAGTCCTGGACGGTCCAGCGGGTGTCAGACATGATCTCGGCTTTCTCCAGAATGTGTCGTCGCAGGATGCAACGGCACTCATCCGTGCGGGTGACGCACCAGCGGTGCGATTCCAGAGAACAACACGGATTCGGCAGAACAATGGTTCAGTCGCCGACCTGGCACGAACAATGGACCGTTAGGAGAAGGCGGGAGTCGTCCTTGTCAGCATTTTGACGATCCGAAGGGCCATCCCGCGCGGCTGACGGCTGCGCAGCTCCACCATGTCGGCCAGGGCGTGAATGATCTTCAGGCCGCGGCCGCTCTCCGCGTCCGGCGGGACGTCGCCGGCCATCTCGGCCGCCGCGTTCTCCAGCCCGACGCCGTCATCCACGACGTCGATGATGCACCGGTCCTCGTGGATGGTGACGGTCACCTCGTAGTCGGCTCCCGTCTCGGCGTGCTGCACCGCGTTGGCGCACGCCTCGCCGACCGCCAGCCCGATGTCGTCGCGGCAGTCCTTGGTCACCGAGAAGACCGCAAGGGCCGCGTCGAGGACCCGGCGGGTCAGCGGCACCGTCGTGCGGTCGCGCGGTAGGGAGAGCGAAAGCCGGACTTCCATCCCCACGGTGGGCTCCCTTCACGCGAATTGGTTGCACCGTAAGGGTGCCCCGCGCGCGAAGGGAGGAAACTTACAGCCAGTACGCAGGAAGGCTAGACAGCGGTGCCGACGGGCTCGGGCGCGGTCTGCGCCTTGACGCGGCGGGTCACGACGCGCTCGGCCACGAAGGACAGGAAGGGCACGGTTCCGGCCAGCAGCACCAGGACCGTGAAGCCGACCTTCCAGCGCGCGCGGCGGGCCAGGTCGGCCGCGAGCACCAGGTAGACCATGTACAGGAAGCCGTGCGCCGGGCCCACCAGCGCGACGATCGTCTCGTCGTCGGCGGTGTACTTGATCACGGTACCGACGGTGAGCACGATCAGCAGCACGCCGACGATCCAGGCGATGACCCGGTAGCGCGTGAGGGCAGGGTTGAGTTTCATGTCGTCATCCTGGGAAGTCGCTCGGGCGGCGGTCGGGATTGGCGGACAGCCAGGCCAGCATCCGGTTGTACTGCGCGAGCTGCGGATCCTCGTCGTCCGGCGGGGACGAGGGCACGGGCGCCGGCCGGGGCGCCATCGGGCGCAGCGGCGGCGGCCCGGGACGCGGCGCGCGGGTGCCGCGGGCGTCCCGGATCGCCCGGCCCCACAGGAACACCACGAAGATCGCGAAGAGCGGCCACTGGACGGTGTACGCCCAGCTGAGCATGTTGCCCGCGGTGGCCCGCTGGTACTGCCAGACGCACGCGGCCACGCACACGGCGACCCCGACGAGTGTCAGGACATGCCCGAGCACCCATCGGGGTGAGAAAAACTGCCGCACAAGTAGGCAGGCTACTCAGTCGAAGACCGGGCCGACGTCGCGGGTGCGCTTGATCTCGTAGAAGCCGGGCGTGCCGGCGACCAGGAGGGTGCCGTCCCACAGGCGGCCGGCGGCCTCGCCCTTCGGGCGCGGGGTGACGACCGGGCCGAAGAACGCGATGAGGTTGCCGTCCGGGCCGGGGACGTGGATCACCGGCGTGCCGACGTCCATGCCGACCGGGTTCATGCCGGCGAAGTGGCTCTCGCGCAGCTGGTCGTCGTACTCGGCCGAGTCGGCGAAGTCGGCCAGGTCGGCCGGGAGCCCGGCCTCGGCCAGCGCCGCGCGGTACAGCTCCGGCCCGAGCTCCTGCTGCTCGTGGTGGATCCGGTTGCCCAGGGCGGTGTAAAGCGGACGAAGTACGTCATTTCCGAACTTCTGCTCGGCCGCGATCGCCACCCGGACCGGGCCCCAACCCTTTGCCAGACCCTCCTTGTATTTCTCCGGCAGGTCGTCGCGGCCCTCGTTGAGGATCGAGAGGCTCATCACGTGGAAGCGGACGTCGACCGGGCGGACCTGCTCCACCTCCAGCAACCAGCGGGACGTGATCCAGGCCCACGGGCAGCGCGGGTCGAACCACATATCGGCGATGACGCGGTCTTCGGTCACGGCGGTGACCACCTCTCTAGTGAAAGAGTCGGGAACCCGATGCGATCCTTACGCAACCCTCGTGTGAGGTACCACTTCGGGCACGAGTGACCTGAGCCACTCCCCCAGTCTCCTCCGCGAGCATGGAACACTCGGGGTGACGCCGTCGACGGGGACGGCCACAGCGAAACGACAGGAGACGAGACGTGGCCGGTGTACGCAACCTACGCCAGGTCGAAGCGGTCGAGCGGGCCCGCCTGCTCGAGGTGACGGCGTATGACATCAGCCTCGATCTGACCGACGGCGCCGGGAATCCGGGCGAGGGCACGTTCCGGTCGACCAGCGAGGTCCGGTTCACCTGCCGGGAGCCGGGCGCCGGGACGTTCATCGAGGTGGCCGCGGCGGCCCTGCACGGCGCCACGCTGAACGGCGAGCCCGTCGACACGAGCGGCTGGTCCACCGAGCGCGGCCTGGGGCTCACCGGCCTGCGCGCCGACAACGTCCTCGTCGTCGACGCCGAGTTCCCGTACTCCGCGACCGGCCAGGGCCTGCACCGCAGCGTCGACCCCGTCGACAAGGAGGTGTACCTCTACAGCCAGTTCGAGACGGCCGACGCCCAGCGCGCCTTCGCCTGCTTCGACCAGCCGGACCTCAAGGCGGCGTTCACCTTCCGCGTCACGGCGCCCAAGCACTGGAAGGTCATCTCCAACATGCCGGCGGCGAGCCAGGACGGGCTCGTGCGGGTCTTCCAGACCACGCCGCGGATGAGCACCTACATCACCGCCGTGTGCGCCGGGCCCTACCACGAGGTCCGCGACAGCCACGACGGCATCGACCTGGGCGTCTTCTGCCGGCAGTCGATGAAGCAGTACCTCGACGCCGACGACATCAACCTCGTGACCAAGCAGGGCTTCGACTTCTTCCACGAGGAGTTCGGCATCCGGTACCCGCTGCCGAAGTACGACCAGGTGTACTCGCCCGAGTTCAACGCGGGCGCGATGGAGAACTTCGGCTGCGTCGTGCACGCCGAGCAGCACTACATCTTCCGCTCGCCGGTCACCGACTTCGAGTACGAGCAGCGCGCCAACACGATCCTGCACGAGCTCGCCCACATGTGGTTCGGCGACCTCGTGACCATGCGCTGGTGGGACGACCTGTGGCTGAACGAGTCGTTCGCCGAGTGGGCCAGCCACTGGTGCAACACGCACGCGACCCGGTTCACCGACGCGTGGACGACGTTCCTGTCGGTCCGCAAGAACTGGGGCTACCGGCAGGACCAGCTCTCCTCGACGCACCCGGTGTACACCGAGATGCCCGACGTCGAGGCGGTCGAGGTCAACTTCGACGGCATCACGTACGCCAAGGGCGCCAGCGTCATCAAGCAGCTCGTCGCGTACGTGGGGATCGACGCCTTCCGCAGCGGCCTGCGCTCCTACTTCGCCCAGCACCAGTGGGGCAACGCGACCTTCGACGACCTGCTGACCGCGCTCGAGTCGGCCAGCGGCAAGGAGCTGCGCAAGTTCGCCGCCCAGTGGCTGGAGACGGCCCAGGTCAACACGCTGCGCCCGGAGCTCACGGTGGCCGCCGACGGCACCTACGAGCGCGTGGTGGTGCGCCAGGAAGCCCCGGCCGCCTACCCGACGCTGCGCACGCACCGGATCGGCATCGGCCTGTACGACCTCGTGGACGGCGCCCTGGTGCGCCGCGAGCTGGTCGAGGCCGACGTGGACGGCGAGCAGACCGAGATCGCCGCGCTGGCCGGGACCCGCGCGGCCGACGTGCTGCTGCTCAACGACGACGACCTGACGTACGCCAAGCTGCGCCTCGACCCCGAGTCGATGGCGGTCGTGGTCGACCACATCGACGGCCTGGACAACTCCCTGGCTCGCGCACTGGTCTGGTCCGCCTCGTGGGACATGGTCCGCGACGCCGAGCTGGCCGCGCGCGACTACGTGCGGCTGGTCGCCACCGGCCTGGCCGCCGAGCGGGACATCAACCTGGTCACCGCGACGATCCGGCAGGCCCAGTCGGCGCTGGTCTTCTACGCCGACCCGGCCTGGGCGCCGCAGGGCTGGGCCCAGATCGCCGACGCCGCCCGCAACGCGCTGCGCTCGGCCGAGCCGGGCAGCGGCTTCCAGCTGGCCTGGGCCCGCTCGTTCGCGGCCGCCGCCCGCACCGGGGCCGACCTCGCGGTGCTGGCCGGCTGGCTGCGCGGCGAGGACGTGCCGCCCGGCCTGACCATCCAGGCCGACCTGCGCTGGGGCATCCTGCACTCGCTGATCGCCGGCGGCGCGGCCGACCCGGCGCAGATCGAGGACGAGCTGGACCGCGACCGCACGGCCAGCGGCGAGCGCCAGGCCGCCCTCGCCCGGGCCCTGGTGCCGACCGCGGAGTCGAAGGCGGAGACCTGGCGCCGGCTCACCGAGGACCACGCGCTGCCCAACTGGCTGCAGCGCTCGCTGCTGCAGGGCTTCCAGCACTCGGCCCAGCAGGAGCTGACCGCGCCCTACGTGCCGGCCTACTTCGACGCGCTGCTGCCGGTGTGGTCCAACCGCGACAGCGAGCCGGCGGCCGAGTTCGTCGAGATGGCGTACCCGGCCTACCAGGTCAGCGACGAGACCGTGGCGCGCACCGAGGCCTGGCTGGCCACCCCGGACACGCCGGCGCCGCTGCGCCGTCTGGTGGGCGAGGGCCGCGACGGCATCGTGCGGGCCCTCAAGGCACGGGCGAAGGACGCGTCGGCCTCATAGTCCGTACACACGAAAACGCCGCGCTCCCCGTCGGAGCGCGGCGTTTCTCGTCAACGTCAGTGCCGGCCCGCGTGGTCGGCCAGCTGGGCCAGGCCGGAGACCAGACCGCCGGCCAGGTCGCCCCCGCCGAACGCGGCCGCCATCGACAGCGCGGCGAGCTTCGCCGCCCGGTCGGGCAGGCGGCGGCGGGCCTCGCCCCCGGTCACGATCTCCAGCACCCGCTGGTTCGGCGACAGGGCGATCAGCACCGAGTTGGGCGGGTCGGCGAGCTGGTCGTGCAGCTTCTCCGAGTAGGCCCGGGCCGGCTCCTCGAGGTCGCCGACGTAGATGCTGAAGGTCAGCCCGGTCGACGTGTCGGCCAGGCGCAGCGCCTCGTCGAGGCGGAGCAGCTGGCGCGTGGTGAACGGGCCGTTGAGGACTTCGGGCCGGCCGGTCAGGCCGGCCGGGCTACCACCGGTCACTTGCGCCTCCGATGACTTGCGGCTGCGTGCGCTCGCCGGACCACTCGGTGGTCGCGGAGGCGTCGTTGCCCGCGGGCAGAGCGGCCCGCCGCGCACCGGTGAGCTCGCGGGCGTGCGCCGCCTCGGCCAGCTGCTCGGGCGCGGAGAGGAACCAGACCGGCGTGAACTCGAACGGCCGTCCGGGCCGGTAACGCCGGCTACGGCGGGAACCCCCCGCGTAGACGGCGCCCGCGATGAGCAGGATGACCGCAAGCGGGATCCCGGCGAAAATCAGCGTCGTCTCGATGATGGACAAGCTCAACGCCCCCAGGCGTCGAAGGGACTAAAAGACCGGCTTCACGTTAGCGGGCGGCAATGACCAGCCGGTTGCCGGGGGCCTACCGTCACTGACATGGACACCACGCGCCAGTATGCCCAATCCCTCGACGCACAGGACTCGATCGGACATTTCCGGGCGCGTTTCTACATTCCGGACGAACAGCTGGTCTATTTCGACGGCAACTCCCTCGGCCGGCTGCCGCTCGCCACCCGCGAGCGCCTGCGCGAGGCCGTCGACCGCGAATGGGGCCACGAGCTGATCCGCGGCTGGGACAGCTGGATCGACCTCGCCCGTTCCGTCGGCGACGTGCTGGCTTCGTCGGTACTGCACGTGCCCCCCGGCGAGGTGATCCTGTCCGACTCCACCAGCGTGAACGCGTACAAACTGGCCGCCGCGGCGCTCGATGCCCGGCCCGGCCGCGGCGTCATCGTCACCGACGACGACAACTTCCCCACCGACCGGTACGTCCTCGAGGGCCTCGCCAAGGCCCGCGGCCTGGAGCTGCGGGTGATCGAGACCGACGTCGACGCCGGCGTGGACCCGGACCGGGTGGCCGCGGCGCTGGACGACGACGTGGCGCTGGTCTGCCTGTCCCACGTGGCGTACCGCTCGGGCGCGATCGCCGACATGGTGGCGATCACCACTGCGGCGCACCGCGTGGGGGCCCTCACACTGTGGGATCTCTGCCACTCGGCGGGCGCGGTGCGGGTGCCGCTGCGCGAGTCGGGCGCGGACCTGGCCGTGGGGTGCACGTACAAGTACCTCAACGGCGGCCCGGGCGCGCCCGCGTTCCTCTACGTGCGCGAGGACCTGCAGGCCGAGCTGCGCCAGCCGATCTGGGGCTGGTTCGGGCGCAAGGACCAGTTCGCGATGGGCGCCGGCTACGAGCCGGCCGGCTCGATCGACCGCTTCCTGGTCGGCACGCCGCCGGTCCTGGGCGGGTACGCGGCCCTGGAGGGCGCCCGGATCACGGCCGAGGCCGGCCTGGACGCGCTCGCGGCGAAGGGTGCGGCGCTGACCGACTACGCGATCGATCTCGCCGCGGCGTGGCTCGGCGACCGGCTCACCCTGGCCGGCCCCGCGCAGGCCGAGCGGCGCGGCAGCCACGTGACGTTCCGCGCGCCCGAGGCCTGGCAGATCTGCCAGGCGCTCAAGGCCGCGGGCGTGATCCCGGACTTCCGCACGCCGGAGCGGCTGCGGATCGGGCTGGCCCCGCTGTACACCCGCTTCGCCGACGTCCACGAGGGCATGACGAGGCTGCGCGAGATCGTCGACTCGGGCTCCTACGCCTCCTTCGAGGCGTCGCTGTCCCGGGTCACCTGATCTAGGCGGCGGCCTGGACCTCGTCGGCCGGCAGGTCCAGCCAGTCGGCCCAGCGTGGGTCGGGCGTGCGGTGGCCGAGGACGCGCCAGGCCACACCCTTGGGCGCAATGGGGGTGGCATGCAAACGCCAGCCGAGTTCGGCTGGCGTTTTGTCACCTTTGGTGTGGTTGCAGCGGGCGCAGGCGGCTACGACGTTCTCCCAGGCGTGCCGCCCACCGCGACTGCGTGGCATCACGTGGTCGATGGTCTCGGCGGGTCCGCGGCAGTAGGCGCAGCGCCATCCGTCGCGCGCGAATATTCCGCGGCGGGAGAGGCCTATGTGCGTGCGGTACGGGACCCGCACGTAGCGGGTGAGCCGGACCACCGAGGGCACCGGCAACTCGTTCATCGCACTGTGGAGAATTCCGTCCCCGTCGGCGACACACACGGCCTTCGACGTCAGGACGAGGATGGTGGCACGTCTGACAGACACGACACACAGGGGCTCGTAGGTGGCGTTCAGCACCAGCGCACCCGATACTCGTGCGGGTCGTATGTCAGGCATCGCGCCGTCCCCCTAGTACGTGAAGGAAGTCTCCCTGGTAATGGCCATGTGACGTCTGCTTACGGGCCCACCGGTGGTGGTCCGTGGGCTAATCGTCCCTGATAGATCCTCGGATTGCACGTACTATTTGCGGCCGGTGGGTGAACCTTCCCCCGTGACCCCCCGTTCTTTGGGCGGACTTACCCCGGTTCGCCCCGGTTTGCTGCGAGGAGCCCAGTGATCAGCCCCATCGCGATGCCCCTGGAGACGCCGGCGCCCGGCAGCTCGCCGAGCTGCGCGGCTGCCGACAAGTCGGGCCTCTGCGACTTCGTCTGGGACACCTTCAACAGCAAGTGGCTGGCCGAGAGCAGCTACTGGGTGCTGGTCAAGCCGCTGACGATCCTCATGATCATCATCATCGCGCTGATCATCCGGGCGATCATCCATCGGGCTGTGGACCGGCTCATCCGGCACACGGTCGCCGACAACGAGGCCGGCGGGTCGGTCCTGCGCCCGCTGCGCAAGCGGCTGCCCACCCTGACCGCCCCCTCGGAGCGGCGCAACCAGCGCGCCCGGGCGCTCGGCTCGGTGCTGCGCAGCATCGTCTCGGCCGTGGTGTTCTCGATCGCCGCCATGCTCGTGCTGGGCGAGATCGGCATCGACCTCGCGCCGCTGCTGGCCAGCGCCGGCATCGCGGGCCTGGCCATCGGCTTCGGCGCCCAGAACCTGGTCAAGGACTTCATCGCCGGCCTGTTCATGCTGCTGGAGGACCAGTACGGGGTCGGCGACGTGGTCGACGTGGGCGAGACCAGCGGCACCGTCGAGGCGGTCGGCCTGCGCATCACCACGATCCGGGACGCGGCCGGCGTGGTCTGGTACGTGCGCAACGGCGAAATCGTCCGGGTCGGCAACAAGAGCCAGGGCTGGGCCGTGGTCAACATCGACGTGCCGGTCGGGTTCGTCTCCGTCGACCAGGCCACCGCGGTGCTGCAGGCCACGGCCGAGGAGTTCGCGGCCGACCCCGACTTCGCCGACGACTTCATGGACCCGCCCAAGGTGCTCGGCGTGGAGCAGCTGACCGCCGACGGCGCCGTGCTGCGGACCACCGTCAAGACGTCGAACGAGGCCCAGTGGCGCATCGGCCGCGAGCTGCGCCGGCGCCTGATGGAGTCGCTGGAGCGGGCCGGCATCGCCGCTCAGCTGACCGCGGCGCGGATGTACATCCGGCCGGCCAACGGCGACGGCGAGCCGGGCCAGAGCGGCCCCGCCTGAGTCCGGTACCGACGCGGGCTCTTCATCGAAGGCCGCCATTGTGCCGGTTGGCACGTCGCAAGGTCGCCGGTCGCCACCCAGCCGTTGTGGCCATATCGCCAGTAGCGCACCGAAAGGTGCTATTTGTCCAATCTCGCGGGCATCTGTGATCAACCCGGAGGGTAGGGTCGCGCGTCGGGTGGTCAGTCGGTTATCGTCCGTTCGTTCAGGTGCATCGCTGCACAGTGTCCCGGTCCGCCGCCGTTGACCCCTCTCGGGCGGATTGACCGGTTCGGCCGCGCCCGCGAACGTTCCACGCCGCTGTCGCGACCAAAGGGGAAGGGGGCTCTGCCGGTGTCGAAACCCGACGAGTCCGCCAACCGCCCCGCCACGATCCGGGAAACGCTCGCCAACCGCGAGTACGCGGCGCTGTTCACGGCCCAGGCGCAGTCGAGCCTGGGCGACAACGTGGCCCGGGCGGCGGTGGTCGCGCTGGTGTACCGCCAGACCAACTCCCCGATCCTCTCCGCCGCCGCGTTCGCCGTGAGCTACCTGCCCTGGCTCGGGTTCGGGGCGCTGCTGGCGGCGTGGGCGGAGCGGCACCCGTACCGGCGGACCATGATCGGTTGCGATCTCCTCCGGGCCACCATCATGCTGGTGCTGGCCGCCTTTCCGGGCCTGCCGACCGCGCTGATCATCCTGCTGCTGTTCGGCAACGCGCTGCTGAGCCCGCCGTTCGACGCCTCCCGCTCGGCGCTCATGCCGCAGCTGTTGCAGGGCGAGCAGTACGTCACCGCGATCACGCTCAACCGCACGACCGGCCAGGTCTCGCTGATCGCCGGCTACGCCCTCGGCGCGCTGCTGGCCTCCATCAACGGCTCCGTGGCGCTGCTGATCAACGGGCTCACGTTCATCGTCTCGGCCGCCCTGATCGCGCTGGTGATCAAGGAGCGGCAACCCGTCCTGAAGGCCGAGGAGCACACCGGCCTGCTGCGCGAGGCGGCCGACGGCTACCGGGTCGTGTTCAGCTCCCCCGTCATGCGGGCCATCGCGCTGGTCGTGTTCTGCGGCGTCTGCTTCGGCGTGGTCCCCGAGGGCCTGGCCGCGGCCTGGGCGGCCCACCTCGCCGGGCACTCCGACACGTTCGGCTTCGGCGTGATCATCACCGCCGCCGCGGCGGGCTTCGTGCTCGGCAGCGCCCTGGTCACCTGGCTGCTGCGACCCCAGCGGCGGGTCGCGCTGATCCGCCCGATGGCGATCGTCACACCCCTTGCGCTCGTACCGGCCCTGCTCGACCCGAGCCTGCCGGTGATCGTGGTCATGACGCTGCTCGCCGGCGCCTCGCTCGCGATCACGCTCCCGGCCGGGAACGGGCTGTTCGTGCAGGTGCTGCCGCCGGCGTACCGGGCCCGGGCCTTCGGGGTCATGCAGAGCGGCGTGCACCTGCTGCAGGGCGGGGCGATCCTGTTCACCGGCTGGCTCGCCACCTACTTCCCGCTGCCCGAGGTCGTCGGGTACTTCGGCATCGCCGGCCTGGGCGCCACCGTGCTGATCATCGCCGCGTGGCCCGCGAAGGCGACGATCGCCGACGCCATCGCGGCCAACAAGGTCCGGGTCGCGGCCGCGCAGTACACCGCCGACCACACCGGCATCGACGACCTCGGCGAGGTCACCATCGACCTGGCCCGGGTGCCCGTGCCGCCGCGCCGCCGCCGGCCCTCCCCCGGCCCGTCGGCCCGCCGCGAGCCGCTGATGCCCGACCCGGCCGAGCGCACCGTCGACCTCACCGAGCGCACGGCGGAGCTCGGGGGCCTCCCGCCCGCACCGCCGTCGCAGCCCGCGCGGCATAGTTGATGGCGTGAGCTCCCCGAACCCCGCATCCCCGAACTTCTACGAGCTCGTCGGCGGCGAGCCGACCTTCCGCAAGCTCGTCGACGAGTTCTACGCCGGCGTGGCCGAGGACCCGATCCTGCGCCCGCTGTACCCCGAGGAGGACCTCGGACCGGCGAACGAGCGCTTCCGGCTGTTCCTGATCCAGTACTGGGGCGGCCCGAGCACGTACTCCGAGAACCGCGGCCACCCGCGCCTGCGGATGCGCCACGCGCCGTTCCGGATCGCCTCCGCCGAGCGGGACGCCTGGCTGCGCCAGATGCGCCGGGCGGTCGACGCGATCGAGCTCGCACCCGAGCATGAGGCGGTGCTCTGGGACTATCTGGAGCGCGCGGCCCACTTCATGGTCAACGCCGACGACCCGGATGAATCGGACAGTCAGACCATTCCGGTGCTTTAGCGCCGTTTGCGTTTCCTTTCGCCACGTTTCGAGTTGTCTGGCTATGTGCCGCCGTCTCCGGCGGCACGGTCTGGCCCCGCCGGGGCATCACGAAACGACCGAGGAGACGCCTGCATGCGCCGACGCCTGATCGCCGCTGCCGCCACAGCAATGGCCGCTTTCGCGGTCGCCATCCCCGCCGCGCACGCCGCGCTCAACCAGCCCGCCGCAGTGTCGACGAACCCCGCCGACTTCACCCCGAACGTGACCGACGGCGAGGTCCGGGCGTTCGCGGTGGTCGGCGACACGGTGGTGGTGGGCGGCGACTTCGACACCGTCACGGACGCCCAGCGCAAGGTGCGCTACAACCGCAAGAACCTGTTCGCGTACCGTGCGACGACCGGCGAGATCCTCCCGTTCGCCCCGCAGCCGGACGCGCCGGTCTTCACGCTGGCGACCGGCCCGAACAACACCGTGTACGCGGGCGGGCAGTTCAAGCGCATCGCCGGGGGTGAGCAGCGGGGCCTGGCCCAGCTCAACCTCGCCGACGGCAGCCGCGTGCCGGCCTTCACCGCGGCCATCAACTGGGGCGACAGCCGCAGCGTCATCGCGCAGGGGCCGTGGTTGTACGTGGCCGGCTCCTTCAGCGCCATCGGCTCGACCCAGCGGATCGGCCTGGCCCGGCTCAACGCCGCGACCGGCGCCGTGGACCCCGCCTTCGACCTGAAGCTGGCCGCGCCGCACCTGACCCGCGTGAAGCTCGAGGACCTGGCCCTGACCCCGGACGGGACGCGGCTGGCCGTCGTCGGCGCCGTAGAGCAGGCCGCCGGCCAGTGGCGGGCCCAGGTCGTGATGGTCGACATGCCGGCCGGCGGGGCCGTGAAGCTCGCCGACTGGTACACCGACGCCTACGCCCACGAGTGCCGGGCCGGCTTCGAGACGTACCTGCGCGGCGTCGACTTCGACCCGACGGGCACCTACGCCACGATCGTGGCCACCGGCCGCAAGTGGGGCGAGAACCTGATGTGCGACACGGCGGCCCGCTTCGACCTGCGCGGGACGGGGCTGCACAAGCCGCTGTGGGTGAACCACACGGGCGGCGACTCGCTGTACTCCGTCGCGGACACCGGCTCGGCCGTCTACGTCGGCGGGCACCAGCGCTGGATGGACAACCCGCAGGGCCGGGAGACGGCGGGGCCGGGCGCGGTGTCGCGGCCGGGGATCGCGGCCATCGACCCGAAGACGGGCAAGGCGACCGCGTGGAACCCGCAGCGCAACCCGCGGGGCGTGGGCGCCCGGGCGCTGCTGGCCACGCCGCAGGGGCTGCTTGTGGGCTCGGACACCGAACGGATCGGCGGGGAGTACCACGGGCGCCTGGCTCTGATGCCTGTCGCCTGAACGGCTTTCCCCTTTGGGCTTACGAGAACGGCCCCCGTCCTTGGACGGGGGCCGTTCTTCATGTGGGGTGACTGATGGGATTTGAACCCACGACACCCGGGACCACAACCCGGTGCTCTGCCAACTGAGCTACAGCCACCATGAACTCGCCCGCTAATAGTAGGGCATGCGGGACGGGATCCGTCGACAGGGTTATGACGCGTTCGTGTCGCCTTCCCGGCTGAGCTCGGCGGCGATCGACTTGGCCGTCTCGACGTCCGGGCCGGGCAGCGGCACGAAGAGCGTGCGGCGGTAGTACTCCAGCTCACGGATGCTTTCGCGGATGTCCGCGAGGGCGCGGTGGGCGAGGCCCTTCGGGGGCTGGCCGAAGTACACGCGCGGGTACCAGCGCCGGCAGAGCTCCTTGATGGAGGAGACGTCGATCATCCGGTAGTGCAGGTGGTGGTCGAGGCGCGGCATGTCGCGAGCCAGGAAGCCGCGGTCCGTCGCGATCGAGTTGCCGCACAGCGGGGCGGTGCGCGGGTCCCGCACGTGCTCGGTGATGTACCCCATGATGAGGTCCTCCGCCTCGGCCACCGTGACGGCGGAGGCGCGTACGGCCTCGGTGAGACCCGAGCGCCCGTGCATGTCGCGCACGACCTCGAGCATCCCGTCCAGTGCGGCGTCGTCGGCGTGGATCACCACGTCGACGCCTTCGCCGAGCACGTTGAGATCCGGGTCGGTCACCAGCGCCGCCACTTCGATCAGCGCGTCCTTACCCAGATCGAGGCCCGTCATCTCACAGTCGATCCAGACCAAAAGATCACCCACACCCGACAGCCTAGTGTTCATTTGGCTGACTTCTCGCTCCTCGGTGCAGGCAACCACCCATACTGCGCCATGTCGTTACCAAAGCCGGCCTTCAATGTGGCGTGGATCACCACCCGGCGGCGGCTCAACGCGCGGCGGTTTTGGCGGTCTGGTCGGTTTCGTCCGTCTCGTCGGCCACCCCGACCGGCGCCCACGTGAACTGGATGTCGATCGCGGGCATGGCGGGCAGCGGGGGCAGGTCGATGTCGAGCTCGATGTCCTTGGGCGCGGGGCGGTCGAGCTCGCACTCGGCCATCGCCCGCTTCTCGGCCGCGTTGCCTGCCTCGGCCGCGTTGCCCGCCTCCGTCTGGGGCTCGCTCTCGGCCTTGGCCTCGTTTTCGGCGTCCGCGGCCGCCAGGACGTCGGCGAGGGTGGCCATGATGCGGGCCTTCTCGACCTTCGGCTCGTCGACCACCTGCTCGGCCTGCTCTTCGGCCTTTGCTTCCGCCTTTTCTGCCGTCGTTGCGGCCGCCGGCTCTTCCGCCGGCTCCTCCTCGCGGGACTCCGAGGTGGGCTGGACCGGAATCGGCAGCGGCTCGGCGGGCACGTCCTCGGCCGGCGCTTCGTCGGTGGACTCGGTCGCGGTGCCGGCCGCCTGCAGCGCCGGCCGGGCCGGGGGCCAGGCCAGCGTGATCAGGGCGAGGAAGAACAGCGCGCCGCCGAGCATGAGCAGGCCGCCGGTGGTCGGGCCGAGCCACGCCGGAGCCAGGCGGGCGGTGATGTCGGCTTCGATCCCGTCGGTACCGTCGGCGCGCATCACCACCAGCGACAGGTGCTTGCCCCGCAGGGCCGAGGGCGACCAGGTCAGCTCGCTGCGGCCGTCGCGCTGGACGCTGCGGGCGGTCCAGAACTTCTCGCCCGCCGGTCCTTCGCCCTTGTCGGCGAGGCGCGGGTTGGCCGGCTCCTGGGCGCCCGGGTCCCGAACGGCGGGATCCTGGGCGGCGGGGTCCTGCGCCGCGGCGGCCGGGTCTTGCGGGGCCGCGGCTGGGTCCTGCGGAGCCGCCGCCGGGTCCTGCGCCGCGGCCGGCGGCGCCGGGTTGGCCCGGCCGGTACGGTTCGCGGCCGTCGTGCCCAGCTCCACCGGCAGCGGGCCGCGGGCCAGCCGCACGTGGGTCAGGTTGGCGTACGACCGCTCGCCCAGGTACCGCTTGACCTCTGCCTCCGGGGCGAGCCCGATGAAGAGCGGGCCGCCGGAGCCGACCGCCGACAGGCTGAGCGTGGTCTGCCCACCCCGCGCGAACGGCGCATCGGCCCGCAGGAGCGCGTCGACGTCGGGCACGACCACCGCGGTACCGTCCGTGCGGACCGGTTCCAGCCGTGCCCTGAACGTGTCGTCGGCGGCCCGGTGCTCCATGGCCAACAGGAGTCCGCCACCGGCGAGAGCCAGCGGCACCGCGATGAGCAGCAGCAGCGCGCCGACACCCGCCCGAACCAGACGCACGACCATGGCAGCGGCCCCTCTTCCCCCGGCGTTACTGCCCCGACATTACCGGCAATTCGGACTATTTCTTCCCAAATCGCCGGTAACGCCGCTCTTTACTTCACGGGTACCTGCACCGTCACCGTTGTCTGGTTGAGGTCGTCGACGCGGGCCGTGAACTTGAACTCCCAGGTGCCCGGGGACACGAGCGAGACCTGCCCGACGGCGTGGTCGTCGCTGACCGCGAGGGTCGGCACGGTCAGCGGCTCGATCCCCTTGGCGGGCAGGGCGGCCGTCGCCTTCCACTCCACGACGGTCTGCGGGCCGGAGCCGTCGGCCTTCACGGCGTACAAGTGGATGGAGTTCTGCCCCACCGTCGCCGGCGAGATGTCGACCTGCAGCTTGAGCAGGCTCGTGGCGACCACGGTGTCGAACGGCCCGGGCGGGGTGTCGCTCTCGCCGCTGCGCGCGGGGCTGGTCTGCACGAGGACCGAGGTCAGCGCCAGCACGATCACGGCGATGGCGACCTCGACGATGACCGCGGTGCGCAGCCGCTTGCGGTCGCGCTGCTCGATCTGCGGCGCCGCCACGTCCACGGCCGACGCGTGCCGGCCCTCGACCTCGCCGCGCCGCCGGAGCTCGACCACGTCGGCGCCGTCCCGCACGTGCAGCTCGCCGCCGTCGCGGTTCCGGCCGGCGTTCCGGGAACCCTGGCGGGCGTGGATGCTGCTGACGTTGGCGTGTACGCGCTCGGCGTGCCGCTCCTCCCGCCCGTCGGCGTCCTCCGCTTCGTCGTCTTCCTCGTCGTCTTCCTCGCCGTCGGGGTCGTCCGCGTCTTCACCGTCATCGGCGTCGTCGCGGTCCTCGGTGGCGTCGTGCTCCTCGGAATCCTCGTAGGTCCAGTCGGCCTCGTCTTCGTCCTCGAAGGCCGCTTCTTCGAAGCCCGCTCCCTCGCGGGCCACTCCCTTGCGGGCCGCTTCGCGATCTGCGAGCTCTCCCTTGCGGGCCGCTTCGCCGCGGGCCGCTTCGCCGCGGGCCGCTTCGCCGCGGGCCGCTTCGCCGCGGGCCGCTTCGCCGCGGGCCGCTTCGCGATCTGTGAGCTCTCCCTTGCCGGACATTTCCGACATGTCGCCGACGCCCTGACCAACCGGGGTGAAGCGGCGGTTGGTGAGGCGGCGCGAGTACGCCGCGACCGCGATCACGACGGCGAGGAGCGCGACCTTGGCGATGACGATCTGGCCGTACGTCGTGCCGGTGAGCGCGTCCAGCGTCCCGATCTCCACCAGGGCCTGCGCCGTGCCCGCGAGCACCAGGACCGTGATCGCGAACAGGGCCCAGCCGGACCAGACCGGCACGATCGCGGTCAGCTCGCGGGTGTTGGCCCGGCGCAGCAGGAAGCCGAACAGCATCACCAGGCCGCCCAGCCAGACCGACATGGCCGCGAGGTGGGCGGCGTCGGCGACCACGGTGAGCGTCGGCACCGGCGAGGCGCTCGGGTGCCCGGAGATCGGCCAGGTCGCGAGGCCGACGACGCCCAGGATGACCAGCATCGTCTGGTCGAACTTGCCCGCGCGGCCGGCGATGACCGGCCGGAGGAGGATCGCGGTGGCGAGCACCACGCCCAGCCGGACCAGGTGCGCGGCCCCGAACGGGGTGCCCAGGACCTCCCGGGTGGCGGCGCCGGTGACGTCGAAGAGGGTCGTGCCGGCGGTGTAGGGGATTTCGACGTACAACTCGAGGATCGTGCTGACCGCGAGCAGTCCGGCACCGGCCATGGCCACGCGGCCCGGATCGCGGGTGGAGAGCCGGCGCGGCCAGAGCGCGAACAGGATCAGCGCCGGGCCGACCAGCAGCACCAGGCCGGCGAAGCCCAGGAACCGGGCCACCGACATGGCGGCCTTGACGATCCCGTCGGTCTGCACGGAGGAGCCGGCGTCGTCGGCGTTCGGCGTGTTGGAGACCTCGCCGAAGGAGAAGCTGTAGCCGCCGCTGACCGGGTGGCTGTCGGCCGAGATGACCCGGTAGCTGACCAGGTACGTGCCCCTCGGCCCGCCGGACTTGAGCGGGATCACGAGTTCCTGGTCGCGCACCGCCGGCTTGCCGGTGTCCGCCCGGCTCCCGTCCGGCGCGATGACCTTGATCTTGTCGGCGACCAGGCGTACCTGCTCGCTGAAGGTGAGCGTCACCTCACCGGGCAGGTCCTGGAGCACCGTGCCGGCGACCGGCGCGGTCTGTTCGAGTTCCGCGTGCGCGCTGGCGGGCGCGGCGGGCAGCACGAGGATGGCCAAGGCGCCGAGGAGCATCGCCAGGGGTACGGACCATCTGCGGTTGGTCATGACGTCATGATTTCGCGCCGGTCATTCTGAGGTGGTCGCGGGTGGCCCCCGAAAAGTTCCCGGTGACTTTCGGTAGCTGCGCCATGGACGTCCCGCTATGGGTCCCCGTTTCTGTCGTACCCCCGCGATAGAGTCTCGCCATGACGACGACACGCTTGGAGCCGGGTGACACCGCCCCCGAGTTCACGTTACAGACGGACCGGGACGAGACTCTGTCGCTCGCCGACCTGCGCGGACGCAAGGTCGTCCTGTACGCCTACCCGGCCGCGATGACCCCGGGCTGCACCAAGCAGGCCTGCGACTTCCGGGACAACCTGGCGTCGCTGAAGTCCGCCGGCTACGAGGTCGTGGGCATCTCCCCCGACTCCCCGGCGAAGCTGGCGCAGTTCCGCGAGCGGGACGCGATCACGTTCCCGCTTGTCTCCGACCCGGACCGGGCCGTGCTGCGGTCCTACGGCGCCTACGGGGAGAAGCAGAACTACGGGCGCACGGTGCTCGGGGTGATCCGGTCGACCTTCGTGATCGACGAGAAGGGGCAGATCGAGCGGGCCATGTACAACGTGCGGGCCACCGGGCATGTGGCCAAGCTGCGCAAGGATCTTGGGCTGGATTGAGAGGCGAAGGCAGGGCCGGGGGGCCGGGGGGCCGGGGGGGGAAGGGTTACAGAGCTCACTTCTTGGCTGAGGTTTGGTTGGGGTTGCGGTTGTCAAAACCCCTTCCGCCCGACGGTCGTTGGCACGCCGCGGCTGGCTCTGGGGCAAGATCGGGGCGAAAACACACTGGTAATCCGGCCGAAACGGTTGCTGCCTAGGCTCCGTGCATGGCGGACATCTTCGATGAATACTCGATGTCCGGGGCCATGTTCGAAGCTTGGGACGAGATGTTCGAACGCCCCGGTCAGCCGCGGTCGCCCTATCGGTCGCTGTTCGCCGCGCTCCAGCCACTGGCCCCGGCCGACCTGCGGTTCCGGGCCGATCAGCTGGCTCGCGTGTTCACGGATCGCGGGGTCACGTTCGCGTACGCGGGCGAGGAGCGGCCCTTCCCGCTCGACCTGATCCCGCGCATCCTCGACGCCGCCGAGTGGGATCTGGTCACCGCCGCGGTGCAGCAGCGGGTCAAGGCGCTCGAGGCGTTCCTGGCCGACATCTACGGGGCCGGGCGGGTCTTCGCCGACGGGGTCGTGCCGCGCAAGCTGATCACGACCAGCGCGCACTTCCACCGCCAGGCCTACGGCATCGAGCCGCCCAACGGGGTCCGCGTCCACATCAGCGGGGTCGACCTCGTGCGGGACGAGGCCGGGCGGTTCCGGGTGCTCGAGGACAACCTGCGGATTCCCAGCGGCGTGTCGTACGTCATCGAGAACCGGCGAGCGCTGACGCACACCATGCCCGCGCTGTTCGCCGACGCCCGGGTGCGGCCCGTCGACGACTATCCGGCCCGGCTGCTCGCCGCGCTGCGGGCGGCCGCTCCCGAGGGCGTCGAGGACCCGACCGTCGTCGTGCTCACGCCCGGCGTGTACAACGCGGCCTACTTCGAGCACGCGCTGCTCGCCCGGCTCATGGGCGTCGAGCTCGTCGAGGGGCGCGACCTCGTCTGCAGCGGCAACCGGGTCCGGATGCGCACCACGCAGGGCGAGCGGCCGGTGCACGTGGTGTACCGGCGGGTGGACGACGACTTCATCGACCCGCTGCACTTCCGGCCCGACTCGGTGATCGGCTGCCCGGGGATCGTGAACGCGGCCCGCGCCGGGCAGGTGACCCTCGCCAACGCGATCGGCAACGGGGTGGCCGACGACAAGCTGCTCTACACGTACGTGCCCGACCTGATCCGGTACTACCTGGCGGAGGAGCCGCTGATCGACAACGTGGAGACGTACCGGCTGGACGAGCGCGACCCCGAAATCCTGCACGACGTGCTCGACCGGCTCGACCAGCTGGTGCTCAAGCCGGTCGACGGGGCCGGGGGCAAGGGCATCGTGATCGGGCCGCAGGCCTCCGCCGAGACGCTCGCCACGCTGCGGCAGGCCGTCGCCAAGGACCCGCGGGGCTGGATCGCCCAGCGGCCGGTCGCCCTGTCGACGTCGCCGACGCTGCTCGGGGACCGGGTCGCCCCCCGGCACATCGACCTGCGGCCGTTCGCGGTCAACGACGGCAACGAGATCTGGCTGCTGCCGGGCGGGCTGACCCGGGTCGCGCTGCCCGAGGGGGCGCTGGTGGTCAACTCCAGCCAGGGCGGCGGCTCCAAGGACACCTGGGTGCTCGCCCACCCCGGCGACCCGGCGCCCGCCCCGCGGCCCCGGATCGCGGCCGAGCCCCGCGACGCCGGGTCGAGCCCGCGCGACACCGGGCCGGCGGCCGCGCAACTGGCCGGACAGCAGCAGTAGGGAGGGGGACGCATGCTCAGCCGCATCGCGGAATCGCTGTTCTGGATCGGCCGGTACATCGAACGTGCCGACGACACCGCCCGCATCCTCGACGCCTTCCTCGGCCGTCTCCTCGAGGACCCCTGGGCCGACGAGGACGGGGCCTGCCGCACGCTGATGTCGATCCTCGGCGCGCCGGCCCCGCAGGACCGCCGGCTCACCACCGGCGACGTGCTCGAACTGCTCGCCTTCGACGCGGAGGATCCCAGCGCGATCTCCGGCGCGATCGTGGCGGCGCGGGACAACGCACGTGGGGTACGAGAGACGATTTCCAGCGAAATGTGGGAATGCCTCAACGTCACCTGGCACACCCTGGCATCCCGCCGGGTCGCGGCCGAGCGCCTCGGGCCGACCGTGTTCCTGAGCTATGTCCGCGAGCGGGCGGCCGTGCTCAACGGCCTCGCCGAGTCGACCATGAGCCGCGACGACGGCTGGCGGTTCCTGGTGCTGGGCCGCAGCCTGGAGCGGGTCGACATGACCGCCCGGCTGCTGTCGATCCAGACCAACACGCCCGACGAGGTGACCGGCTGGCGCACGGTGCTGCGCTCGTGCGGCGCCGACGAGGCATTCCTGCGCACCCACGGCGGCACGTTCGACCCGCAGCGGGTCACCGAGTTCCTGCTCCTGGACCGCCTGTTTCCCCGGTCCGCGCTGCATGCCCTCGGTACCGCCGAGCAGTGCCTGGTCGACCTCGCCCCCACCACCGAGCGGGCCGGCGTGACCGACGCCGCGCGCCGGCCGATCGGGCAGATCCGCACGCGGCTGGAGTACGCCGACACGACCACGCTGCTCGCCGAGCTCCCCCAGCACCTGCGCGCGCTGCAGCAGACCTGCGCGACGGCGAGCGCGGCCATCACCGCCCGGTACTTTCCGCAGTCCACGCCCGTCACGTGGGGCACAGTCGCTTGGGGTGGCTCATGAACTGGCGCCTGAAGATCCGGCACGTCACGGGGTACAAATACGCCGGTACCGTGTCCGCTTCTTACAACGAGGCCCGCCTCACGCCGCTGACGCTGCCCTGGCAGACCACGCTCTTCAGCCAGGTCGAGGTCACGCCCGGCGCGGCCACCTACCGCTACCACGACTACTGGGCGACCCAGGTGACCGCGTTCGACCTGCACCGCCCGCACCAGCAGCTCCGCGTCGTGTCGAGCAGCCTGGTCGAGGTCACCCCGCCGCCGACGCCGTCCCTGTCGCTGGACTGGGCCGCGCTCGGTACCAGCGCCGTCCTCGACGCCCAGGCCGAGTTCCTCGCCTGCTCCCGGCTGACCTCGGTGAGCGCCGCCCTGGCCGAGGACGCCTGGAGCGCCGTCGGTGCCGCCGCACCCGCCCGGTTCGCCGAGGCCGTCTGCCACTGGGTGCGGGACGCGGTCGCCTACGTCCCCGGCTCGACCGGCGTGCAGACCAGCGCCCAGGAGGCGTGGGACCTGCGCAAGGGCGTCTGCCAGGACATCGCGCACCTGACCGTGGGCCTGTTGCGGGCGCGCGGGATTCCGGCGCGGTACGTGTCCGGGTACCTGCACCCCAAGGTCGAGGCCGAGGTCGGCGAGACGGTCGCCGGGCAGAGCCACGCCTGGGTCGAGTGGTGGGCCGGCGAGTGGACCGGCTTCGATCCCACCAACGGCGTGCCGGTCGGCCCGCGGCACGTCGTGGTCGCCCGCGGCCGCGACTACGACGACGTCCCGCCGCTGCGTGGCGTGTACCACGGCGCCCCGAGCAAGCACCTGGGCGTCACGGTGGAGATCACCCGGCTGGCCTGAGTATTGTGTCTCTCTGTTACGCGGGGCCGTAGCCCAATGGCAGAGGCACACGGTTTAGGTCCGTGCCAGTGTGAGTTCGACTCTCACCGGCCCCACGCTCTTTTATCGGTTCGGCAAGGTGTTTTCCGCCTCGTACACTCGTCCGCATTATGACGAAGCTGAATCAGATCATCGCGGTCGAGAAGGGCGTCAAGTCCCGCTCGTTCCAGGACCTCACCGAGGCGCACCACGTCCTGCAGAAGCCGGCGCTGCTGGCGGGCATCTCCCGCACGTACCGGCCGAAGGACGAGGAAGGCGAGCAGCTCCCGCCCGAGTCGACGCGCGTGCAGGTCAAGGCCGAGGAGGTCCTCCGCCAGACCGGGACCATCCTGACCCGCCTCTTCGACGTCACCGCGACCAAGGACTGGACGAACTGCGTGGCCCGCGCGGACGTCTCCGTCGACGGCGAGGTCCTGCTCCGCGAGGTCCCGGTGTCGTACCTGCTCTTCCTCGAGAAGCAGCTGGCCGACCTCCTCACCTTCGTGCGCAAGCTCCCGATCCTCGACGCCGCCGAGACCTGGGTCTACGACGCATCCGCCGACACCTATGCGACCGAGCCGACCCAGACCACGCGCACCAAGAAGATCCCGCGCAACCACGTCAAGGCCGAGGCCACGGAGAAGCACCCGGCCCAGGTCGAGGTCTACTACGAGGACGTCGTCATCGGCTACTGGAAGACCGTCAAGTTCTCCGGCGCCCTCCCCGCCAAGCGCGTCAACGAACTCGTCGAGCGCGTCGAAAAGCTGCAGGCCGCCGTGAAGTTCGCCCGCGAAGAGGCCAACGGCGTCGAGGTCGTCCAGCAGGAGACCGGCGAGAAGGTGTTCCGCTTCCTCTTCGGCTCCTGATGGTGTACTTCCAGTGAGCGCCCCATCGCCGCCCGCTAATGCGCTTTCGTGGGGCGGGGGGTTGGTCTTAGGATTGGAGGCGCGCAAGGAGCGCAGACTGATCCTGAGGCTCAGTTTGACAGGTGCGCGCGGTGTCAACGTGGAGGTTCGATTCCTTCCGCCGCCACGAACCATGGCGGTGTAGCCCAATGGCAGAGGCGGCCGCGGGAACCGAAACACAAACTCAACTTCTCGCTCCAGTCTGAGCATCCGCCGCCGAACGCCGGATCAACCGAACGGGACGCCAGTCGTCGAGGTTGCGGGTTCAACTCCCGCTCGGTCCTCTCCACGGGCCGATAGCTCAATCGAAGAGCGCGACGTCATAACCTGATCCACGTTCTTCAAACGTCGCCGGTGTGCGCAATTGGGCGGCAAGCCGAAGCCCGGTGGATGGATACTCCGCCGGGCTTCACCAATTCCCCGCCGGCCCTCTGTCACCGCGGGCACTTCCTCAGCCCGGATCTCTTGCGGCGGACTCTGGAGAGCCCCATCCTCCGGGCCGCCCTGGCACCTCCGCGCGGCACCCTGCCGCCGCGGGCACTTCCTCAGTCCGGATCTCTTGCGGCGGACCCTGGCACCTCCCCACCCGCACTCTGCCACCGCGGGTACCTCCTCAGCCCGGATCTCACGCGGCCGCCGGCTCCACCCACGCGGCCGTCCCCACCGCGTCTCTCCCAATGCGGTTCCCTTTTTGGTCCCTCACACCATCTCGGGCGGCGCTCCACACTCCTTGATCGCATCGGCGAGCGCTGTCAGCGACCGCACCACCGCATTGCGCCCCTCCCCGCCGTGCAACACCTTCCGAGGTTCGCGAATCCTCTCCACCCCGATCGCGTGCGCCCCGGCCCGCTGCGTCGCCGACATCGCCGAGAACGTCGCGCACACCACTGCCGTGTCCTGAGCCCGCACGCCGATCGCCTCGAACACCGGCGCCAACGTCCGAACCGTGGGGTTCCGCACCGCAAACCCCCGCCCCAACGCCGGCCCGACCAGGCTCCGCAGCCCCAGCCGATGCAGGTACCGCCCAACCGCCGACTCACTGTGCGGCGCATACACGGCCACCGACCGCCCGGTAGCCCGGCACGCCTCAAGCAAGTCGGCCGTACCGCTCGTCACCGGCACCCAGTCCGCCGCATCCACCTCCGCGTCGTGGATCAACTGCTCGGCCCTGCGCCCGACTTCCTCGGACACCTCATACGCCTCGGCCAGCATCTCGAACGGGTTGTCACTGGTACCCACCAGAATCGAACCCCGATGCCCGTTCTCCAGCAGCATCTCCCCCACCTGCCGCGCCACCACCTCCGGCTCAGGCAGCAGGTTCCCCAACACACTGAACGTCACCACAACGTGATGCGTGCGCTGAAGAATCTCGGCAAGATGGGGCCGCACCCGCACGGGCGTCACGGCTTGATCATGTCCCGCCTACCGCCTCCCGGGACGCGTTATGCCACTTTCGCCCCGCCGCCCGGCGTGCTCTCGCCGCTACTGTCCGAATCCCATCCGATCACCCCTCCACCAGCCGTTTCCCGCCCCTCTCCAGCCGCGCCCAACAACTCCCGTCGCACCCGAACTTCCCCGCGCCCAGGTTCCGTCTTGGCAACCGCCGCACCTTCGCCCTGGCCACAGCCGCCGCACCGGCGCCCTGGCCAAACCGCGACCGCCGCTGACAGCCGACCGCCTCCTACACCACCAGCGCGGCCGTGACCGCTGACCGCTGGCGGCTCCAACGCCTTAGCGCGAGCTAACAGCCGACTGCCCCCAACACCACGAGCGCGGACGTGACAGCCGACCGCCTCCTACACCACCAGCGCGGCCGTGACCGCTGACCGCTGGCGGCTCCAACGCCTTAGCGCGAGCTAACAGCCGACTGCCCCCAACACCACGAGCGCGGACGTGACAGCCGACCGCCTCCTACACCACCGACGCGGCCGTGACCGCTGACCGCTGACCGCTGGCAGCTCCAACACCATCAGCGCGAGCTAACAGCCGACCACCCCCAACACCACCAGCGCGGACGTGACAGCCGACCGCCTCCTACACCACCGACGCGGCCGTGACCGCTGACCGCTGACCGCTGGCAGCTCCAACACCATCAGCGCGAGCTAACAGCCGACCACCCCCAACACCACCAGCGCGGACGTGACAGCCGACCGCCTCCTACACCACCAGCGCGGACGTGACCGCTGGCAGCTGGCAGCTCCAACACCATCAGCGCGAGCTAACAGCCGACCGCCCCCAACACCACCAGCGCGGACGTGACAGCCGACCGCCTCCTACACCACCAGCGCGGACGTGATCGCTGACGGCTGACGGCTCCAACACCATCAGCGCGATATGACCGCTGACCGGTAACGCCTCACGACTCAGGCTCGAAGGGTCAGGCTCACGGCTCGGTGCTCACGACCGAAGCCCAACCGCGACGATCGGCAAGGCACCGCCGACACGCACTCTCCCGTCTCCCGCGAACCCGATGCAACGCCGCCGGCACGGCACACAAGGCCCGGCTCGGACGCAACCTTCACCCGTGCACCGCGTGAGGCACGTCGCCAGTGCCGCCCCGTCAGGTCAGTTCAACTCCGACGGTGATCTCACCGGCCACGAGTCGTGGCCAAGGCACCGTATTCGGTCAGGATCAAATCATTGCCCTTCCTCCCTTAGAGATAAAAGCTTGTCGCTCTTCGCTTTTCGACTCCCGCTCGGTGGGACTGCCGCCCGTTGGACGCGCCCGCCACCCGACGCGTGCCCGGTAGGACTGCCGCCTGCCAGGCGCGGCACGGCGGAGCCACGGATCCGTCCGTAACTGCTCAGAAGTGTGCCGTCCAAGCGGGCGATGATCTTTTGACCACCCACGGCCGCCCCGGTGCGCCGCGGGTTTGCAGTCATGCGCAGCAAGCCGCGCAGCGGCGCAGCCCACCAGAACCCAACGCGCCCTCAGCGCAGCGTGATCTCGTCGCCGACAGCGATTTTGCCGCGCGCGTCCGGGATGAGATTGACGCCGAACAGCAGCCCTTCGGGGAACCGCCGGCGCTTGCCCAGCACCGACAGCGGCTGCCGCCCCTTCTCCTGCGTCTCCTGGTCGATCGTGGTCAGCACGCACCGCGAGCAGGCCTTCGGCACCCGGAAGACCACGTCGCCGATGACGATGCGCCGCCCGATCCAGCCGTCCTCCGCCCAGGCGGGCGCACCGGCGACGACCACGTTGGGGCGGAAGCGGGTCATCGGGACCGGCTCCGCGCCCTCCTCGGCAAGCCAGTCGTTGACCGCGCTCAGCGAGGCCTCGTTGGTCAGCAGCAGCGGGAAGCCGTCCGCGAAGCTGACCGTGTCGCCCGGCGTCGCATAGTCCGGTTCGACCGCCCGCCGCGTCGGATCGTCGAGGTAGAACAGGCGCGCCGGCCGTTCGATCACCTCCGACAGCCAGCGGTTCGCGGCGTCCCCCGCGGACGTCGCGGCGATCCACTGGAAGAAGTGCTTGATGTCGGTCGTCTCCGCCGAGGGGAACGGCACCTCGATCGGCGTCGCCCCGGCGGCCTCGAGCACGAGCCCCTGGTCGGTGTACCGCGGCCGGACCCGTCCCATCGCGGGCCAGTCCCGCTGCGTGATCAGCTTGGCGGCCTCGTCGACGACCATCCACCGGCGGTCGCCCGCCAGCCCCCACGGTTCGACTTCCGCGTTGTCTGCTTCGACGCGATAGCAGCTCTTGATCGGGTAGGTCGCCAGGTAGCTCAGCCGCACGATCCGAGAGTCGCATGTCGCACCCCCTTTCCGCCATCGTCCGGCCACCATTCTGAATGACTCCATGCACTTGACGCAACCCTGAAAGCCGACTTACAGTCCCTCCATGACCCAAAACCCGCGCCAGCGGATACTCGACCTCTTCGACGGACAGCGACTGACGCCCGTCCAGCGCCGCATCGCGCGCATCCTGGTCGAGCACGCCGGGCGGGCCGGTTACCTGTCCAGCGGCGACCTGGCGACCCTCGCGGGCGTCAGCCAGCCCTCGGTGACCAGGTTCGCGATGGCGCTGGGATTCGAGGGCTACCCGGCGCTGCGGGACCAGCTCCGGGTCACGATCGACGGCTACCGCCACAGCCCGTCCACAATGGACGACCCCGACGAGTCCGCCCCGGTCAGCGAGTTCGAGCAGGCGCTGGGCGACGAGATCGGCAACCTGCAGCGGCTCGCCGACACGCTGAAGGATCCCGCGCCGCTGGCGGAGGCGGGCCGGTTGCTGATGTCGAGCCGCCCGCTGCCGGTCCTCGGCCTCCGAGCGGCCGCGGCGCTGGCCGGAGCGTTCGCCTATTTCGCGGCCAAGGTCCACCCGGACGTCCGGCTCGTGCACGAACAGGGCAGCCTGCTCGCGGATCGCTTGGAACAGGCACGCGCGGCCGGTGCAGTTGCCATGCTGGCGTTTGTGCTGCCCAGGTATCCACGCGAGGCGGTCGACGCGCTCCGCGAGGCGCGGGCCGCCGGGCTTCGCGTGGTCACCGTGACGGACTCGCCGGTCAGCCCGGCGGCCGCGGAGTCCGATCTGGTCCTGCCCGCGCCCGTGGGCTCCCGCCTGGTGTTCGACATGCACGCCGCGCCGATGGCCATGGTGACGATGCTGCTCCAGGCGATGTGCGACGCCGAACCGGCCGAAACCCAGGAGCGGCTCGAGGCATTCGAGCGCTCCGCCGCCACCCGTCAGGTATTCCTGCCCTAGCCGAGGAGAATCATGGAACCAGTCCGTGCCCCTCGGGGCACCCAGTTGACGGCGCGAGGATGGCAACAGGAAGCCGCCCTGCGCATGCTCATGAACAACCTCGACCCTGACGTCGCGGAGCGCCCGCAGGACCTGGTGGTCTACGGCGGCACGGGCAAGGCCGCGCGCGACTGGCCCTCCTACCGCGCGCTGGTCCGCACGCTGACCACCCTCGCGCCCGACGAGACGATGCTGGTGCAGTCCGGCCGCCCGATCGGCGTCCTGCAGACCCACGAGTGGGCGCCGCGGGTCCTGATCGCCAACTCCAACCTCGTCGGCGACTGGGCCAACTGGCCGGAGTTCCGCCGGCTGGAGGCGCTCGGCCTGACGATGTACGGCCAGATGACCGCCGGCTCCTGGATCTACATCGGCACGCAGGGCATCCTGCAGGGCACCTACGAGACGTTCGCGGCGGTGGCGGAGAAGCGGTTCGGCGGCACCCTGGCCGGCACGCTGACGGTCACCGCGGGCTGCGGCGGCATGGGCGGCGCCCAGCCGCTCGCGGTCACCATGAACGGCGGCGCCTGCCTGATCATCGACGTCGACCGGGCCCGCCTCGAGCGCCGCGTCGCCACCCGCTACCTCGACGTCGTCGCCGACTCGCTGGAGGACGGCGTCCGGCTCGCGCTCGAGGCCAAGGCCGGCCGCAAGGCACTGTCGGTCGGAGTCGTGGGCAACGCCGCGGTACTGCTGCCGGAACTGCTCCGCATGGGCGTCGCGGTCGACATCGTGACCGACCAGACCTCCGCGCACGATCCGCTGTCCTACGTCCCGAGCGGGATCGCGCCCGAGGACGCGGCCGACTACGCGGCCAAGAAGCCCGAGGAGTTCACGGACCGGGCCCGCCAGTCCATGGCGCGGCACGTCGAGGCGATGGTCGGGTTCCTCGACCACGGCGCCGAGGTGTTCGACTACGGCAACTCGATCCGGGGCGAGGCCCAGCTGGCCGGCTTCGATCGGGCGTTCGCGTTCCCGGGGTTCGTCCCGGCGTACATCCGGCCGCTCTTCTGCCAGGGCAAGGGCCCCTTCCGCTGGGCCGCCCTGTCCGGCAACCCCGCCGACATCGCCGCCACCGACCAGGCGATCCTCGACCTGTTCCCGGAGAACGAGTCGCTGCACCGCTGGATCACGATGGCCCGCGAGCGCGTCGCGTTCCAGGGTCTGCCGGCCCGGATCTGCTGGCTCGGCCAGGGCGAGCGCGACCGCGCCGGCCTCCGGTTCAACGAAATGGTCGCCGACGGGACGCTGGAAGCACCGATCGTGATCGGCCGCGACCACCTGGACACCGGCTCCGTCGCCTCGCCGTACCGCGAGACCGAGTCCATGCGCGACGGCTCCGACGCGATCGCCGACTGGCCCCTGCTCAACGCGCTCGTCAACACCGCCTCGGGCGCCTCGTGGGTCTCGATCCACCACGGCGGCGGCGTCGGCATCGGCCGATCCATCCACGCCGGCCAGGTCTCGGTCGCCGACGGCACCGCCCTCGCCGCGCAGAAGCTGGCCCGCGTCCTCACCAACGACCCCGCCATGGGTGTACTGCGACACGTCGACGCCGGCTACGAGGACGCCACCGACGTCGCGGACGCACACGCCATCCGAATCCCGATGCGCGAGGCGCCAACCGGCGAGCGGACCGACGAGCGGACGCCGTCCGTCCCAGCTGGGCCCCGCGAGCAGGTGCGCATCAGCGGCCCCGGAGCCAACGAGCAGGCAGCAGCCACGGCCGGACCGGCAGACGAACGGACACAGGCCGGAGGCGGCCAGATCGGCGTGACCGGAGCCGAACACGGCCAGGCCGGCGTGACCAGAGCCGAACACGGCCAGATCGACGTGCCCGGAGCCGAACACGGCCAGATCGGCGTGGCTGGAGCCGAGCACGGCCAGATCGGCGGCGGAGGGGCTGGTGAGCGGGCGTGATGAGCGCTGAGCGGTTCGCCGCGCTGTGGGGCTCGCTGAGTCCGGTCGGGAAGGCCGGGGACGACGGCGGGTACGTGCGGCACTCCTGGACCGACGCCGACATGGTGTGCCGGGAGTGGTTCGTCGAGGAGGCGCTGGACCGCGACCTCGAAGTCGAGATCGACCGGAACGGCAACCTGTGGGCCTGGTGGGGCGAGCCGGAGCAGGGCGGCGCCGTGGTCACCGGGAGCCACCTCGACTCGGTGCCACACGGCGGCGGGTACGACGGGCCGCTCGGGGTCGTGTCGGGGCTGCTCGCCATCGACCGGCTCCGGGAGCGGGGCGTGAAGCCGGCGAAGCCCGTGGCGGTCGTGGTGTTCACCGAGGAGGAGGGCGCGCGGTTCGGAGTGCCGTGCCTGGGCTCCCGGCTGATGACCGGCGCGTTCGACCCGGCGAAGGCGCTGCGGCTGCGGGACCGCGAGGGCTTCCACCTCGCCGAGGCGATCGGGCGGGCCGGGCTCGACCCGGAGCGGCTCGGCCCCGATCCGGAGCGGCTGGCGCGCATCGGGTCGTTCGTCGAGCTGCACATCGAGCAGGGACGGGCGCTCGACCACCTCGACGTACCGGTGGGCGTGGCGAGCGCGATCTGGCCGCATGGGCGGTACCGGTTCGACTTCACCGGCGAGGGCAACCACGCCGGAACGACGCGGATGTCGGACCGGCACGATCCGATGCTCACGCTCGCGGCCACGGTGCTGGCAACGGACGAGGTCGCCCGGATGCACGGCGCCCACGCCACCGTCGGCCGCGTCGACGTCGCCCCGAACGCCACCAACGCGATCGCCGCGCGCGCGTCGGCCTGGCTGGACGCCCGTGCCGCAGACGGCGAGACACTGCAGAAGCTGGTCGACGCGATCCGCCTGCGGGCCGAACGCCGCGCCCGCCTCGACGGCACCCGGGTCACCCTGGCCACGGAGTCCCTGACCGGCGAGGTCGGCTTCACAGGCGACGTCAGCCGGCTCGCCGCCCTCGAACTCCAGGCACCCGTACTCCCCACCGGCGCCGGCCACGACGCGGGCGTGCTCGCAGGACACGTCGACACGGCCATGCTGTTCGTCCGCAACCCGACGGGCATCTCCCACGCCCCGCAGGAATCCGCCTCCGACGCCGACTGCGCTGCCGGGGTGGAGAAGCTCACCGACCTCCTGGGCCGGCTATGCCAGTGACCCGGCACCGCACGCCCGGCAACGCGGTCGCAGCCGCGGTTGAGACCGACCGCGCCGTTGAGGGCAGCGTTGGCGCGCAGGCCGGCCACGCAGTTGGAGGCGCGGCGGGCACTGACCGCACCACCGCACACGGCGTCGACGTTCCGAACGGCCGCCGCGTCGCTGTCCCAGCCGAAACCGACCGCGCCGTTGGCAGCAGCGTTGGCAACCAGACCAGCCACGCGGTTGAAGGCGCGGCGGGCACTGACCGCACCACCACAGACGGCGTCGACGTTCCGAACGGCCGCCGTGACGCAGTCGAAACCGACCGCGCCATCGCCATCGCCGTCGGCGTCGGCGTCGGCGTCGGCGTCGGCGTCGTGAACGGTCGCCGTGACGCAGCCGGAACCGACCGCGTCGTTGCCGGCAGGGGTGGCGTGCAGACCGGACGTGGCGTGCAGACCGGGCGTGGCGTTGGAGTCGGGGGCGGGACACGCGGCGATCGGGTGGGGCAGCCATGTCGGTGACGCGGTTTCACTGTGCGCATGCCTGGTTGCCGGGTGGGGCGGCCGAGGACGTGCTGGTCGAGGTTGCGGGCGGGCGGTTTGTGGCCGTGCGGCCGCTGACGCCTGTGGACGCGCCTGAGGCTGAGGGGGCGGTTCGGCTCGGCGGGATGACGTTGCCGGGGCTGGCCAATGCGCACTCGCATGCGTTTCATCGGGCGTTGCGGGGGCGGACGCAGCGGGAGCGGGGGACGTTCTGGACGTGGCGGGAGCAGATGTACGCCGTGGCGGGGGCGCTCGATCCTGACTCGTATCACGCGCTGGCTACCGCGGTGTATGGGGAGATGGCGCTGGCCGGGATCACGTGTGTGGGTGAGTTTCACTACCTGCATCACGGGCCTGGTGGGGTGCGGTACGGGGACCCGAACGCGATGGGTGAGGCGCTCATCGCGGCTGCGGCGGATGCGGGGATCAGGATCACGCTGCTGGACACGCTGTATCTGGCGGCGGGAGTCGGTGGGGAAGAGCTGCAAGGGGTACAACTCCGGTTTGGGGACGGGTCCTTCGAGGGCTGGTCGAGCCGGCTCGATCGGCTGCGGGGGCGGCCCCATGTCCGGCTGGGGGCGGCGGCGCACAGTGTGCGGGCGGTGCCGGCGGAGGTGCTGGCGGCGTTTGCCGAGCGTACCGATGGGATGCCGACGCACGTGCACCTCTCGGAGCAGCGGGCGGAGAACGAGGCCTGCTTGGCGGTGCACGGGCGTACGCCGACGGAGTTGCTCGCCGATCACGGGTTGCTGGGCGGGCGGGTGACGGCGGTGCACGCGACGCACCTGTCGGACACGGATCGGACGGAGCTCGGGGACAGCGGCACCGGGGTGTGTTTCTGCCCGACGACCGAGCGGGATCTGGCCGACGGGATCGGGCATGCGCGGGCGCTCGTCGAGGCCGGGAGTCCGCTGAGCCTGGGCAGTGACAGCCACGCGGTGATCGATCTGTTCGAGGAGGCGCGCGGGGTGGAGATGCACGAGCGGCTGCACACCGAGCACCGCGGGCACTTCACCGCGGGCGAGCTGATCGATGCGGCCACGGTGGCCGGACATGCGGCGCTCGGCTGGTCGCACGCCGGGTCGATCGCGGTCGGGGACCGGGCGGATCTGGTGAGCGTGGCGCTCGACTCCCCGCGTACGGCCGGGTGCGAGCCAGGGGCCATCGCCTTCGCGGCCACGGCGGCGGATGTGCGGCACGTGGTGGTCGACGGCCGGGTGGTCGTGCGCGACGGAGTCCACCTGGGAATCGGCGACGTCGGAGCTGCGCTGGCGGAGGCGATCGCCATGCTCGGCGAGCGCGCCGCCGGAAACGCCGAGCGGATCGGGGCGGCACGATGAGGTCGCTGCCAGCCACCGCCACCGCGAGGCCGGATCGCCAGGAGGCGATGAGGGCACGCCCAGCGGATCGGGGCGGCGCGACCAAGTCGCTGCCAGCCACCGTCAGCACGAGGCCGGATCGCGGCAGGGCCATCAGGTCGCTACCAGCCACCGCCGCCGCGAAGCCGGATCGCCAGGAGGCGACGAAGGCCCTCCGAGCGAATCGGGACGGCGCGACGAGGGCGTGTTCGACCGCAGACGTCAGTGCACCGGCGACCGCGAAACAAAAGCGCGGCGAGGCAACAGCGTCGATGGGAGCGCCGCGAGGCGGGGAGAACGCTGCGCGGATCGGGGCGGGGCGATGAGGTCGCTGCTGGTCACGAACATCGGCGAGCTGGTCACCGGCGATCCGAGCTGGGGCGAGGGGCCGCTCGGCATCAGGCGGAACGCGGCGCTCGTCGTTGACGGTCGGCGGGTTGAGTGGATCGGGCGGGCCGGGGATACGCCGGCGGCCGATGCGCGGCTCGATGTCGATGGGGCGGCGGTGCTGCCGGGATTTGTGGACAGTCACTCGCATCTGGTGTTCGGGGGCGATCGGGCGGCGGAGTTCGCGGCGCGGATGGCGGGGCAGGCGTACACGGGGGGCGGGATTCGCACGACCGTCGGAGCCACTCGGGCGGCCGACGACGAGCAGCTGCGGGCGAACGTGGCTCGGCTGCGCAATGAGGCGTTGCGGCAGGGCACGACGACGATGGAGATCAAGTCCGGGTACGGGCTGAGTGTGGCCGATGAGGCTCGGTCGTTGCGGATCGCGCGGGAGTTCAGCGGGGAGACGACGTTTCTCGGGGCGCATGTGGTGCCGGCGGAGTATGCGGACCGTACCGATGACTACGTGAGCCTCGTGTGCGGGCCGATGTTGTCGGCGGCGCGGGGGGCCGGGGCCAAGTGGATCGACGTGTTCTGTGAGCGGGGGGCGTTCGACGCCGATCACTCGCGGGCGATTCTGACCGTGGGGGCGGCCGAGGGGCTGGGGGTGCGGGTGCATGCGAATCAGTTGTCGGAGGGGCCCGGCGTACAGCTGGCGGTGGAACTGAACGCGGCGTCGGCGGACCACTGCACCCATCTGACGGAACGGGACATCGCGGCGCTGGCCCAGGCGGACACGGTCGCGACGCTGTTGCCCGGGGCGGAGTTCTCCACTCGGTCGCCCTATCCGCCGGCTCGGAGACTGATCGACGCCGGGGCCACCGTGGCGCTGGCCACGGACTGCAACCCGGGTTCCTCGTACACGACGTCGATGCCGTTCTGCATCGCGCTCGCCGTGCGCGAGATGAACATGACGCCGGCCGAGGCCGTGCTTGCCGCCACGCGCGGTGGGGCGGCGGCGCTGCGCCGGGATGACATCGGGCGGCTGACGTACGGGGCGCGCGGCGACCTCGTCGTGCTGGACGCCCCCTCGTACGTGCACCTGGCCTACCGGCCCGGGGTGCCGCTCACCAACCACGTCGTGCTCAATGGGGAGCTGGTTTGATCACCATCACCGCCTCTGGCATCAGTCCCGACGACCTGATCGCGGTCGCCCGGGCCAACGCGCGGGTGACCCTCGCGCCGGACGCGCTCGACGCCATGCGCGCGAGCCGGTCCATTGTGGACGCGATCGAGCGGGACGGGCGCCCGGTGTACGGGGTGTCGACCGGGTTCGGGGCGCTGGCCAACACGTTCATCGCGCCGGAGCGCAGGGCCGAGCTGCAGCACGCGCTGATCCGGTCGCACGCGGCCGGGGTCGGGGCGCCGATGCCGCGCGAGGTCGTGCGGGCGATGATGCTGCTGCGGATTCGCTCGCTGGCGATGGGGCGCTCGGGCGTGCGGCCCGAGGTCGCGCAGGCGCTCGTCGAGTTGCTCAACGCCGACATCACGCCGTGGGTGCCGGAGCACGGGTCGCTCGGGGCCTCCGGCGATCTTGCGCCGCTGGCGCACTGCGCGCTGGTGCTGATCGGCGAGGGATGGGTACTGGCGAAGGACGGAACCCGGATCAGCGCGCTGGACGCCGGGGTGTCGCCGATCGCGCTCTCCTCGAAGGAGGGGCTGGCGCTGATCAACGGCACGGACGGCATGCTCGGGATGCTGATCATGGCCATCGAGGACGCGCGGCATCTGTTCACGATGGCGGACATCACGGCGGCGCTGTCGATCGAGGCGATGCTCGGGTCCGACCGGCCGTTCATGCCGGAGCTGCACGAGATCCGGCCGCATCCGGGGCAGGCGGCGTCGGCGGCGAACATTCACCGGCTGCTGCAGGGCTCGCCGATCATGGATTCGCACCGGGACGACCTGGTGCACGCGGTGCAGGACGCGTACTCGATGCGGTGCGCGCCGCAGGTGGCCGGGGCGGCGCGGGACACGCTGGAGTTCGCGGCCACAGTGGCCGGGCGGGAGCTGCGCTCGATCGTGGACAACCCGGTGGTGCTGACCGACGGGCGGGTCGAGTCGACGGGCAACTTCCACGGGGCGCCGCTCGGGTTCGCGGCGGACTACATGGCGATCGCGGCGTCCGAGGTCGGGGCGATCGCCGAGCGGCGGGTCGACCGGCTGCTCGACGTGACGCGGTCGCGGGAGCTGCCGCCGTTCCTGACGCCGGACGCGGGCGTGAACTCGGGGCTGATGATCGCGCAGTACACGGCGGCGGGCATCGTCGCGGAGAACCGGCGGCTGGCCGCGCCGGCGAGCGTCGACTCGCTGCCGACGTCGGGGATGCAGGAAGACCACGTGTCGATGGGGTGGGCGGCAACGCGGAAGCTGCGGACCGTGCTCGACAACCTCTGCAGCATTCTGGCGGTCGAGCTGCTTTCGGGTGTACGGGGTATTCAGCTGCGAGCCCCGCTCGAACCCTCGCCGGCCGGGAAGCTGGCGGTCGAACTGGTCGAGCAGTTCGCCGGCCGACCGGGGCCGGACGTGTTCCTGGCGCCGGTGATGGAAGCGGCCCGCGGCATGGTGTGGTCGCGAGAGCTGAAAAAGGCGATCGAACAGGTGGCGGGGCCGCTCAGCTAAAGCGCCGGCGACCCCGCGGAAGAAGCAGCAACAGAACCAGAAAAAGAAGCAGCAAAGAAGCAGCAAAGACCTACAGAACGGCGGCGAGGGCGCGGAAGGCGATCCCCCGGTGGCTGATCGCGTCCTTGGCATCGGGCGAAAGCTCGGCCGTCGTCTCCGAGTGCCCGTCGGCGACGAAGATCGGGTCGTACCCGAACCCGCCCTCGCCCCGCGGCGCGCGGATCAGCCGGCCGCGCATCTCGCCGCGGAAGACCTGCTCGCGGCCGTCCGGGTACACCAGGGCGGCCGCGCAGACGAAGGCCGCGCCCAGGTGCTCGTCCGGCACGTCCCCGACCTGCGCGAGCACGAGCCGGAGGTTGGCGCCGTCACGGTCGGGGGCGCCGCTCGGCAGCCCCGACCAGCGCGCCGAGAACACGCCGGGCATCCCGTTGAGCGCGTCCACGGCCAGGCCGGAGTCGTCGCCGATGCTGGGCAGCCCGGTGTACTGCACCGCTTCACGGGCCTTCAGCAGCGCGTTCTCCTCGAAGGTGAGCCCGGTCTCGGGCGCCTCGGGGTAGGTCTCGACGTCGTCGAGCCCGACGAGCTCGATGTGCGGCGCCGAGGACTCCAGGACGCGGCGCAGCTCCACGAGCTTCTTCTTGTTGCGGGTCGCGAGCAGCAGCTTCATCCGGCCAGCGCCTTCTGCTGCAGCGCGGTGAGCTCGGCGCAGCCCCGCGCGCCCAGGTCGACCAGCGTGTCGAGCTCGGCGCGGGTGAAGATGCCCTGCTCGCCGGTGCCCTGCACCTCGACGAACTCGCCGTTGCCGGTGCACACCACGTTCATGTCGACGTCGGCGATCACGTCCTCCTCGTAGCAGAGGTCGAGGCGCGGGTCGCCGGCGATGATCCCGACCGAGACGGCCGCGACCGAGCGGTGCAGGACGTCGGCGGGCTTGCCGGCGAGCTTGCGCTGGGTGGCGAGCCAGCCCACGGCGTCGTGCAGGGCGACGTACGCGCCGGTGATCGCGGCCGTGCGGGTGCCGCCGTCGGCCTGGAGCACGTCGCAGTCCAGGACGATCGAGTTCTCGCCGAGGGCCTTGAGGTCGATGCAGGCGCGCAGGCTGCGGCCGATCAAGCGCGAGATTTCGTGGGTACGGCCACCGATCTTGCCCTTCACGCTCTCGCGATCGCTGCGGGTGGTGGTGGCGCGCGGGAGCATCGAGTACTCGGCGGTCAGCCAGCCCAGGCCGGAGCCCTTGCGCCAGCGCGGCACGCCCTCGGTGACGCTGGCGGTGCACAGCACGCGGGTGGCGCCGAACTCGATGAGCACGGACCCCTCCGGGTGCATGCTCCACTGGCGGGTGATCGATACGGGTCGGAGCTGGTCGGCGTTACGTCCATCGGGTCGGGCCATGACAGCCAGCCTACGGAAACGCCGCACGCAGAACTCAGGCGACCTTCCCGGAAACAGCGACGGGGTCCAACTCCAAAGGCGACCCATGTCGCCACTCGGACCAGGCGAGGCGCACCAGGCCGGGCAGCAGGTCGGTCGAGCGGCGGATCACCCACTGCGTGCCGGCCGTGGACAGCCACAGCCCCTGCGCGAGCTTCGACGGCGGCCGGCTGCTCGGCTCCGCGGCCGGCCGCTGCGGGTCCAGCCCGTCCGCGAGCAGCGACTTCACGACCCCCCGCTCGTCCAGCAGGTCGAAGAACGAGCAGGCCAGGAACCGGTGCCCGCGCTCGCTCGGGTGCAGGCGGTCGACGCTCCACATGTCCCGCTGGTACGAGTCCGGGTGCCCGGCCGCGTCGAAGTGCACGGTGTCGTACTGCACCGAGACCCGGTCCGCCGCCTCGTTGATCTCGGCCATGCGGCGGGCGAGCGGCCGGGCCAGCGGACCGGGCAGGCCGAAGATCGCGCCGGGGGCGGGCAGCCGGATGGTGAGCACCTCCGCCCCCGAGTCGCGCAGCGCGCCGACGGTCCGCTCGAGGTGGCCGGCGAACCGGTCCGCGTCGAACGGATCGCGCAGCGTGTCGTTGGTCCCGATGACCACGGCGGCGACGGTCGGGGCCACCGCCAGGGCCTTGGGCAGCTGGTCGCGCTCCAGGTCGTGGACGCGCGCCCCGCTGGACGAGAAGTTGTGCAGGCGCAGGCCGAGCGCCTGGGCGAAGATCGGCGCCCAGCCGCGCCACTTGCCCTTGACGCGGTCGCCGTAGCCCGCAGTGGTCGAATCACCAAGAGCAGCGAACACGGTCACAGGATCACCCCCGAAGAGCGGGTCCGGAGCAGGCACGGATCACGAGACCGCTCCGGACAGGACGAGCGAGTGGTGCACGGCCAGGAACCCGGCGACCGCGGCCGGCCAGGAGAACTGCTCGGCGCGGGCGCGGGCGTCGGCGCGACGGGCGGCGTCGGGGCGCTCGAGCACTTGCAGTACACCGGAAGCGAAATCGTTGGTGACGGCGACACCGGCGGCGCCGATCACCTCGGGCAGGGCGGACGCCGCGTCCACGACGACGGGCGTGCCGCAGGCGAGCGCCTCCAGGGCCGCCAGCCCGAAGGTCTCGATCGGGCCGGGTGCGATCACCACGTCCGCCGTGGCGAGCAGGGACGCGACCGCGGTGCGCTCGGTCACGAACTCCATGAAGTGCACCTCGTGCCCGCGGGCCTGCTCCTGCAGCCGGGCGCGCAGCGGTCCGTCGCCGGCCACCACGAGCACCGCGTCGACCCCGCGCTTGCGCAGGGCCACCAGGGCGTCGAGGGAGCGCTCGGGCCGCTTCTCCGAGGAGAGCCGGCCGCAGTGCACGAGCAGCACCTGGTCGGGCTTGGCCCAGCGGGCCCGCAGGGCGTCGTCGTAGCGCGACGGGTTGAACAGTTCCAGGTCGACGCCGAGCGGCACCTGGGCGAGGTTGCGGGCCCCGATGCGGCGGAACTCGTTGGCCGCCCAGCCGGTCGTGCAGACGATCCGGTCGTACGAGCGGAAGCTGCGCGTGTTGAGCATGTTCGCCCACGGATTGCTCAGCGGGCCGGCGAACGTGAGCAGCCCGGCGAGGCTCTCGTGGGAGATCATCACGGACGGGATGCCGCGCTCGCGGGCCCAGCGGCCGGTCCAGCGCAGCGTGAAGCGGTCGGAGACCTCGAGCCGGTCGGGTTCGAGGTGCTCGAGCAGCTTCTGCAGCCGCCGCCGGGACAGGATCACGCGGTACCCGCCGGTGCCCGGCACGACCGGCCCGGGCAACGTGATCACGCGGCCCTGCGAGGTCATCTCGTCGCCGTACTCCGACCCGGGCACGATGAGGATCGGCTCGTGCCCCGCGGCGAGGTACCCCTCCCCCAACGCCTGCAGCGCGGTGCGCAGGCCACCGGAGCGCGGCATGACGAAGTTCGCCAGCCGCACTATGCGTGAGCTCATGCGGGAATCGGGACGGACCGCGCGGCGATGCCGCCCGAGTGCACGTCGACGTAGTGCTTGATCAGCTCGTCCCCCACCGCGGCCCAGGTCCGCGAGGCCACCGCCACGCGGGCGGCCACCCCCATCGCCAGCCGCCGCTCGGTGTCGTTGACCAGCGAGGCCACCGCCGCCACGAGCGACGAGGCGTCGCACGGCGGGACCAGCAGCCCGGTGCGGCCGTCGTCGACCAGGTCCAGCGGGCCGCCCTGGGCCGGCGCGACCACGGGGACGCCGCTGGCGAGGGCCTCCTGGATGGTCTGGCCGAACGTCTCGAACGGCCCGGTGTGCACGAAGAGGTCGAGGCTGGCGAAGATCCGGGCCAGCTGCGCCCCGCGCCGCTCGCCGACGAAGACCGCGTCCGGCATGGCCCGCTCGAGGTTGGCCCGGGCGGGGCCGTCGCCGACCACGACCACCCGGACGCCGGGGATGCGGCTGACCGGGGCGAGGAGATCGACGCGCTTCTCGACGGCGAGCCGGCCGACGTAGCCGACGATCACCTGTCCCTCGGCGGCCACCGCGCGGCGCAGGGCCGCGGAGCGGTGCCCGGGGTCGAAGCGGGAGGCGTCCACGCCGCGGCGCCACAGCCAGACCCGCTCGATGCCGTGGCTGTGCAGGGCGGTGGCGGCGGCGGTGGACGGGGCCAGGGTCCGGTCGGCGGCGTTGTGGATGTGCCGCAGCCAGCGCCAGGCGGCCTGCTCGCCGAGGTTCGACTTGTAGTACAGGCGGGCGTAGGCGGGCACGTCCGTCTGGTAGACGGCCACCGTGGGCAGGCCCAGCGACGCGGCGACCGTCATGCCCCGGGCCCCGAGCACGAACGGGCTGGCCAGGTGGACGAGGTCGGTGCGGTGCGCCTTTAACGCGGCGGCCAGGCGGCGGCTGGGCAGGCCCAGCCGGAAGCTCCCATAGCCGGGCGTGGCCACGGAGGGCACCCGGATGATCTGGTACGGGAACGAGCCGGTGACCGAGCGCGCCCCGGAGGACGGCTGAGGAGCGATCACGAGCGGCTCGTGGCCACGCGCGACGAGGTGTTCGGCGACCCGGACGACGGAGTGGGCCACACCGTTCACATCGGGCGGGAACGATTCGGTGACGATCGCGATCCGCATGCCATGACCATGAGGGGGGTGTCCATGCATGCGGCCACAGTAGGTTGACCAGTCGGCAAACGGGGCCCTAAATGTCGTACCTGGCCCCGGGTCGGACGATATCAATTTGGCCAGCGAAGGCGCTCGATGCCGCCTCGAGCGTCAGGGCCTCGCTCCCCCAGGCCGGGACCAGGTGCGTGAGCAGCAGCCGGCCGACTCCCGCCTTGGTCGCGTGCTCGGCCGCCTCCCGGCCGGTCAGGTGCAGGTCGGGCGGGTTGTCGACGCCGTCGAGGTAACTTGCCTCACACAAAAACGCGTCGGCGCCCTGGGCCAGGCGGATCAGGGCCTCGCAGGGCGCGGTGTCGGCCGAGTACGCGAGGACCTTGCCGTCGTGTTCGAGGCGCACGCCGTACGTCTCGATGGGGTGGTTGACGCGGTCCACGGTCACGCCGAACGGGCCGATGGGAAAGCTGCCGGGCTGCAGGGCGTAGAAGGTGTACACGTCACCGATGGACATCGGCTCGTTCTCGCCGCCGTAGGCCGAGGAGATCCGCTCGGGGGCGTTCACCGGGGCGTAGACCGGCAGGGGCGGGAACGGTCCGGCGGGGGCGTAGCGACGGGCCACGATGTACGAGCAGGCGTCGAGCATGTGGTCGCAGTGCAGGTGCGACAGCAGGATGGCGTCGACCGCGTAGAGGCTGCCGTAGCGCTGCAGCGCCGACATGGAGCCGGGGCCGAAGTCCATCAGCAGGCGGAAGCCGTCCGCCTCCACGAGGTAGGCGGAACAGGGCGCCTCAGGCCCCGGAAAGCTGCCGGCGCAGCCGAGAACCGTGAGCCTCATGATGCTGCCCTCAACCCGCCGTCTCCTCGTCTTCGTACCAAACCGTGGATCGCATATGGCCAGGACCCGTCAGGGTGAGGATAGATCCAATCCTTGAACAGGCACGGCTTGGCCCGTTCACGCTGCGCAGCCTACGCCGCGGGGGCTGCTCAGGCCGAAAGATCGGGGGCCGGATGTCGCCAACGTGACACGCTCGCGTCACGGTCGCCTGCCTCGCTCGTTGCACGCTGTGAAGCGGTAACAGAGGAGGCGACCGTGTCGGTTGACGTGTCCCGAGCCAAGCGGCTGCGCCGGCAGCTGCCCGACGCGTTTCGCCTGCCCACGGAGGCCGACCCGCGCCCCGACAACCGCCAGATCGCCGCGGTCTGCGCGTGGGCGGCGGCGCTGGGCCTCGGGGGCATGGCGGTGGCGCTGCGGGCGTTCGTCGGGCTCATCGCCGAGTACCGCGTCTGGTACGGCCCGGTCGTCATCACCATCGGCCTGCTCGGCCTGGCGTGCACGATCGCCGCGTTCGCGAGCGTGCACCGCCGCCGCCTTCCGTACGCGCTGCTCGGCGCCGCCTCGGTCAGCCTGCTGGTCGGCTGGGTCGTGACCGGGCTCTAGGCCCAGAGCTGGCCCTCGAGCGCGGTCTCCGCCTCGGCCAGGGTGCCGCCGTAGGCGCCCGTCGAGAGGTACTTGAACCCGCCGTCGGCCACCAGGAACACCACGTCGGCCCGCTTGCCGGCCTTGAGCGCCTGGTGGGCCACCGCCAGCGCGGCGTGCAGCACGGCGCCGGTCGAGAAGCCGACGAACATGCCCTCGACCTCGACCAGCTGCCGCGTGCGCAGCACCGAGTCCTGCGTGCCGACGGAGAAGCGGCGGGTCAGCACCTTCGCGTCGTACAACTCCGGCACATAGCCCTCGTCCAGGTTGCGCAGGCCGTAGACCAGCTCGCCGTAGCGCGGCTCGGCGGCGATGATCTCGATGTCCTCGACCTTTTCGCGCAGGTACCGCCCGACGCCCATGAGCGTGCCGGTGGTGCCCAGGCCGGCCACGAAGTGCGTGATCGTGGGCAGGTCGCGCAGGATCTCCGGCCCGGTCGACTCGTAGTGGGCGCGGGCGTTGGCCTCGTTGCCGTACTGGTACAGCATCACCCAGTCCGGATGCTCGGCCGCGATCTCCTTCGCCACGGCGACGGCCCGGTTGGAGCCGCCGGCCGCGGGCGAGGTGATGATCTCCGCGCCGTACATCCGCAGCAGCGCGGTGCGCTCGGCGGAGACGTTCTCCGGCATCACGCACACCAGCCGGTAGCCGCGTAGCTTGGCCACCATGGCCAGCGCGATGCCGGTGTTGCCGCTGGTCGGCTCGATGATCGTGTCACCGGGGCGGAGGCGGCCCGATTCCTCGGCCGCCTTCACCATCCACAGCGCCACGCGGTCCTTGACGCTCCCCGTCGGGTTGCGGTCCTCGAGCTTGGCCCACAGCCGCACGTCGGCGCTCGGCGAGAGCCGGGGCAGGCCGACGAGCGGCGTGTTGCCGCACGCGTCGAGCAGGGACTCGTAGCGCGCCACGGGATCAGCCGCGCAGGGCGTGGGCGGCGGCGAACGCGAACGCGCCACCCGCGACGGCGGGCAGGATCGTCACGGAGTCGCCGTCGTTGAGCTTCGCGTCGAGCGCGCCGAGGAAGCGGACGTCCTCGTCGTTGATGTACACGTTGACGAACCGGTGCAGGCCACCCTCGCCCGTGATCAGCCGGTCCTTGAGCCCCGAGTGCCGGGAGTCGAGGTCGGTGAGCAGGTCGGCGATGGTGTCCCCGGAGCCCTCGACGGTCTTCGCGCCGCCGGTGTAGCTGCGCAGGATGGTGGGGATGCGAACCTCGATAGCCATGGCAAAACTCTCTCTTGATGAACGACTGGACAAAACGGGTCAGAACGGATGGGGCGGCTGATCAGCTGCCGGTCTGACACTCGTAGTCGACGGTCGCCGGGCTCTGCCCGAAGAGGTACTTCTGGACGGCGTTCGAATCCACGACTGCATTCACTACCCGAACCGGCTCCTCGGTGACGGCTCCGTCCACGATGCGGAACGAGCGGACCTCGGTCACCTCGGGGTCGCGGGTCGAGACGAGCAGATAGTGCGCGCCCGGCTCGCCGGCGAAGGAGACGTCCGTGCGCGACGGGTAGGCCTCGGTCGCGGTGTGCGAGTGGTAGACCACGACCGGCTCCTCGTCCGCGTCGTCCATCTCCCGCCACAGCCGCAGCTGCTCCTTGGAGTCGAACTCGTAGAACGTCATGGAGCGGGCCGCGTTCTCCATCGGCACGTGCCGCTCCGGCCGGTCGGAGCCGGCCGGACCCGCGACGATCCCGCACGCCTCGTCCGGGTGATCCCGGCGGGCGTGCGCGACGATCGCGTCGAGGATCGCGGCGTCGATGGTCAGCACGCCCACAGCCTACCGAAACCCCGGCGTCACTTGCCCGTGACGGGTGTCTCAGCCCATCAGCGCGCCGACGAGCGACTCCTGCAGGTAGGTGAGGTACTGGTAGACCGACAGCTGCGCGACCCGGGCCGAGGTGGGGTCCTTGAGGATGGCGTCGTCCAGCTCGTCCTCGATGTCCACGTCGTCGTCGGCGATGCCCAGCCGCAGCCCGAGGGTGAGCCGCACGTCGGTGAGCGCCCGGAGCCACGCCTCCGCCTGCTCCTCGTCCAGCGCCACCTCGCCGCCCTCGACGGGCAGGGCGTCGAGCAGCAGTGCCGCCTGCTCCAGTTTCGAAGAGCGAAGATCGTCTTCCGTGTACCGCCTGAGCTCCGCCGACAGCGCCGGATCATCGCGGTACACGTCGGGGAACAGGCGCTCGATCACCGGATCGGTGCGGTCGAAGCCCTCGGACAGCAGCGTGATGACCTCGAGCATCACCTCGTTGAGCACGGCCGCCTCGCCCGGACCGAACCGGGCCACGCAGACGGTGCCGGCGCGCACGAACATGGTCACGACTGCTCCACCGTCGCCCAGAGGCCATGGGCCTGCAGCCGGGATGCGTCGTACTCCATCTTCTCGCGGGCGCCGCTGGTCACGATCGCCTTGCCCTTGTGATGCACGTCGAGCATGAGGCGTTCGGCCTTCTCCTTGCTGTACCCGAACAGCTTCTGCAGGACCCAGGTCACGTAGCTCATGAGGTTGACGGGATCGTTCCAGACGACGGTCACCCACGGACGGTCGGTCTGGGGCACCTCGTCAACCTCGACATGGGTCTCTTCGATCGGTAGGACCTGCGGCGCCGCCATACCAACATGGTGCCATCAAGCGAGCAGCACGCCATGGTCGACCGCGTCTCCAGCGATGATCGACAGCGCCTGGCGCAGCTCGGCGTAGCGCTCGCTGAGCTCGTGGCCCAATTCGACCTCGATCTCCCGCAGCGCGTGTTGCAGCCAGCGCCGGCAGTCCTTCTTGTCGGGCAGCTTCGGCGGGCCGCCCGGGCCGGTGCGGGGCTGCCACATCGCGTACGACCCGGCGTTGAGCCCCACCCCCAGCGGGGAGAGCACCTGGCCGTCCTCGGGGCCCGTCCCGGTCGCCGAGAGGCTGTCCAGCGCGCCGGCGCCGGCCAGCGAGGCCACCCCCGAGGTGGTGGTCACCAGCAGCGCGCGGTCGCGGTCGCGGCCGTCGTCGCGGCCGTTGTCCACGGTGCGGCGGGCGGCGGTGGCGATGCGGGCCAGCACCACCTCGTCGGGCGGGGTGTCCAGCAGCGCGCCGAAGACCGAGTCGATCACCTCGCGGGTGTCCACCCGCAGCTGCCGGGAGCTGCGCACGGAGAGCGCGTGCAGCTGCCGGTCGAGCACCCGGGGCAGCTCGGGGCAGCCCTTGCCGGAGCCCAGCTCCTGCACGCAGCGCACGTGGATGGTGGCCAGGTCGATCGAGACCCGCTCGACGGCGGCCAGGCGGCGGGCCCGGATCTCCCGGTCCAGCAGCTCCTGCCAGGCGTCGCCGGTGGCCGAGACGGTGGCCGCGGCCACGCCGCCGGCCCGGGGGCCGGTCGCGGCCTGCTCGTCGGCCCAGGCCTCGAGCTGGTGGCGCAGCTCGGCGACGCCGAACGTGGACGCCGGGTCGAGCGAGACCGGGAACCAGGGCGCGGTCGCCAGGCGCGGGCCCCGCGCGGCGAGCAGCGCGCGGTTGGCCGCCAGCATCTCCGGCCACTCGTCGTGCTGGTCGATGCGGGTGAGCACGAACGCGATGCGCTCCAGCCGGTCGGCCGCGGCGGCGAGCAGGTCGAGGTCGGCGCGCCCGAGCGGGGCGGCGGCGTCGACCACGAAGAGCAGGCCGAGGCCCTCGGCGGCGGCGTCGAGGGAGATCTCGGCGGTCACCGGATCCAGGCCCCCGCTGCCGGGCGTGTCGATCAAGGAGACCCGCTTGAGCAGCGGCGACGGGTGCGCGACCTCGATCCGCCGGGCCGGGCGGACCGGGCCCTTGACCGTGCTGCGCTCGGGGAACGGCCGGGGCTCGCGGCGGCCGGGCACGTAGGCCCACGCGTCCGCGCGCTCGCCGTGGCGGAACACCACCCAGGCGTCGCCGGCGTCGATCGGCCCCGCGGCGCGCCGGATCAGCGCGTCGACCAGGGCGGTCTTGCCGGACCTGGCGGTGCCGGCCACGATCGCGCAGGCCCGGTGGGGCGGTTGGGACGGGGCTGTGGATTGCCGGTGGTTCCGGCTACCGCGAATCGGCATGGCGGCTGCTGATCTCCCGCTCGTCGTGATGCCGAAGGCCGGCGCCGACGTGACGGTCAGTTCGATCAGCGGTGCCTGCATGACCCCGAAGCCCATGTGTGCGACCTCCTTGTGCACGCCCGGAGAGCCCGTCCGACACGCTGCCGGGCAGCTTTGCCGGGCGGGGCATCGGAACGCTACGTGAACGGGCACTTACAACAGCAGGGTTTCTGGTACTCACTGGGGCCGAACGCACTACTCAAGTTCGTGCGTCCGCAGGTACACGCAGTAATCAACGTATCGATATGCTGCGACGGTGCCTCCCTGGAGCTTTGTCGGCAGAAACGCAGAACTCACCCGTGTCGCCGAGGCGGCCTCCGGTTCCACCGGTCGCGGTCTGATTCTCGGCGGCCCGCCGGGCATCGGCAAGAGCCGATTGCTGCGCGAGGGCGTCAATGCACTTGACCAGGACAGACTCGCCGTCTGGACGGCCACCGCCAACGCCGCGACGGCCGGCCTGCCGCTCGGCGGGCTGGCCCAGGTGCTGCCGCCCGACCAGCCCGCCGGCGGCTCGCCCGCCGGGCTGCTGCGCTGGGCGGTCGACGCGCTGCACCGCCAGGCGGCCGGTCGCCCGATCGTGGTCGCGATCGACGACGCGCACCTGCTCGACCCGCTGTCTGCCGCGCTCGTGTACTACGTCGCCCGCTCGGAGAACGCCACGGTGATCGGCACCGTGCGCACCGGCGAGCCGGTGCACGACCCGATCAGCGCCCTGTGGAAGGACGACCTGGTCGAGCGGATCGAGCTCGGGCCGCTCACCCTGCAGGAGACCTCCGACCTGCTGCAGCAGGTGCTCGGCGGCCCGGTCGACTCGGCCTCGGTGGACCGGCTCTGGCAGCTCTCCCAGGGCAACGCCCTGCTGCTGCGGGAGCTGGTGATCGGCGCGCACGCGGCCGGCGAGATCATCGAGAGCTACGGCATGCAGCGCTGGACCGGCAAGGTCGACCTGGCCCCGACCCTGACCGAGGTCGTCGACGCGCGCATCGGCAAGCTCACCCCGCAGGAGCGCGCGGTGCTGGAGCTGGTCGCCTTCGGTGAGCCGATCGGCCTGCCGCTGCTGGTCAAGGGGACCGACCTGGCCACGGTGGAGACGGCCGAGGAGCGCCAGCTCGTCCGCGTGGTCGTCGAGGACCGGCGGACCACGGTGCGGCTGGCCCATCCGCTGTACGGCGAGGTCGTCCGCCGCCGCTGCCCGGTCACCCGCAACCGGCGCCTGCTCGCCGACCTCGCCTCGCTGGTCGAGAACTGCGGTGCGCGGCGCCGCGACGACCTCCTGCGCGTCGCGGTCTGGCGGCTCGACTCCGACACCGCGCGCGACCCGGTGCTGCTGCTCAACGCGTGCCGGCTGGCCTTCGCGACGTACGACATGGCGCTGGCGATGCGGCTCGGGCGTGCGGCGGTGGCGGCGGGCGGCGGGTTCGACGCCGCGGAGACGCTCGCCACGATCCTCATGTTCGCCAACTGCCCCGACGAGGGCGCGCTGCTGCTGGACCAGAACGAGGACCAGATCGGCGACGAGGGCCAGCGCAGCCGCTGGCTGGCGATCCGGCACATCATCTCGCACTGGGGCGTCGGCGACTCGTCGACCGCGGACGAGATGGACCGCCAGGCGCACAAGATCGTCGACCTGCGCGAGCGCTCCCTCGCGCTGTCCGTCGAGTCGACCATGCGGCTGCACCGCGGCGACTTCGGCCAGGCCCTGACGCTGGCCCGCACGGTGCTGGACAGCCCCGCCTCCGCCCCCGGGCCGCGCGCCCTCGCCCGCTCGATCATGGGCCACCTCCAGGCGATGCGCGGCACGCCGGTGCAGACGGTCAAGGCGATGGCGCTGCTGGACGCGGACGCGACGCAGTGGCGGGCCGAGGTGCCGTACATCCAGCTGGGCATCGAGCTCGCCCGCGGCACGGCCATGATCCTCGCCGCCGACCTCGGGGCCGTCGACGCGATCGTGGCCACCGAGTTCGCGGGCATGGCCGACGCCGGCAACTTCCTGCTCGGCTCCGGCTACCTGCAGATCGTGCGGGCCCAGGCGGCCCGGCTGCGCGGGCACCTGCAGGAGGGCGGCCGGGCCGCCAGCCAGGCCAGCGCCATGCTCGCCACCGGCCGGATCTTCGTCGCCCTGGCCCACGCCGAGCGCGCCCACATCGCCGCGCTGCAGGGCGACGCGGCCGGGGCCGCCGCGGCGTTCGCGCTGGCCGAGGAGGCGCACTACCGGTCCATGGAGGTCCTGTACCCGTGGCTGGAGGAGGCCCGCGCCTGGGTCGCCGTGGCCGCGGGCGACGTGACCACGGCCGCCGAGGTGCTGCGCCTGCTCGCCGCGCGCAACCGCAGCGACGGGTTCGCCGCGCACGAGATGTTCGCCCTCTACGACCTGGGCCGCCTCGGCTTCGCCGCGGAGGTCAACGAGCGCATCGGGGCCCTCGCGCAGACGGTGGAGGGCCGGCTCGCCCCGGCCATGGCGTGGCACGTGCGCGCGATGGCCGAGGAGGACGGCGGCGCCCTGCTCTCGGTGGCCGAGGAGCTGGCGGACATGCAGCTGTACCTCTTCGCCGCCGAGGCCGCCGCCGGCGCCGTCACGCTGCTGCGGGGCATCCGCTCGCCGCAGACGCCGCGGGCCGCCCAGCGCCTGGCCGAGCTGCGGGTGGAGTGCCCGCACGCGGTGACCCCGGCCCTGGTGGTCCCGCAGCCCATGCTGACCGGCCGGGAGCGCCAGATCGCGCGGCTGGCGGCGGCCGGGGTGCCGTCGAAGGAGATCGCGGACCAGCTTTATCTGTCCTCTCGTACCGTCGACAACCACCTCATGCGCGTCTACGCCAAGCTGGGCGTGACCGGCCGGGCCGAGCTCGCGGCCGCGCTGCGCTCGCTGCCGCCGGAGGAGTGATCGCCGGACTGCAGCGCTTGGAAGCCGCCGCGCCCCGCTCGCTGCCGCCGACGAGTGATCGCCGGACTGCAGCGCTTGGAAGCCGCCGCGCCCCGCTCGCTGCCGCCGACGAGTGATCGCCGGACTGCAGCGCTTGGAAGCCGCCGCGCTCCGCTCGCTGCCGCCGACGAGTGATCGCGGTCCTATAAGCCTTGGAATATGTTGTTCATGTGACGACGAGCGCGTTCCTGACCGACCACTACGAGCTGACCATGCTGTCGGCGGCCCTGCGCGACGACACCGCCGACCGGAGTTGCGTGTTCGAGGTGTTCGCCCGGCGGCTGCCGATCGGGCGGCGCTACGGCGTGGTCGCGGGGACGGGCCGGCTGCTCGACCTCATCGCCGAGTTCACCTTCGGCGATGAGGAGATCGCGTTCCTGCGCGAGCGCGGGATCGTGGACGACGCGACGGCCGATTGGCTCGGGAAGTACAAATTCCGGGGTGACGTCGACGGGTATGCCGAGGGCGAGCTGTTCTTCCCCGGCTCCCCCATCCTGACCGTGAGCGGCACGTTCGCCGAGTGCGTCGTGCTGGAGACGCTGATCCTGTCGGTGCTCAACCACGACAGCGCGATCGCGGCGGCCGCGGCCCGGATGGTCACCGCGGCGCGCGGGCGCTCGGTGATCGAGATGGGCTCGCGGCGCACCCAGGAGGAGGCGGCGGTCGCGGCGGCCCGCGCGGCCTACCTGGCGGGCTTCGCGTTCACGTCCAACCTCGAGGCCGGCCGGCGCTACGGCATCCCGACGACCGGCACCGCCGCCCACGCCTTCACGCTGCTGCACGACTCCGAGCAGGCCGCGTTCCGCTCCCAGGTCGAGACGCTGGGCAAGCAGACCACGCTGCTGGTCGACACCTACGACATCGCCCAGGGCATCCGCAACGCGATCGCCGTGGCCGGCCCCGAGCTGCGCGCGGTGCGCATCGACTCCGGCGACCTGAGCGTGCTCGCGTCCGAGTCCCGGGCGCTGCTGGACTCGCTGGGCGCCACCGACACGCAGATCGTGGTCTCCGGCGACCTGGACGAGTACGCGATCGCCGCGCTGGCCGCCGAGCCCGTCGACGTCTACGGCGCGGGCACGGCCGTCGTGGTCGGCTCGGGCGCGCCGACCGCCGGGCTGGTCTACAAGCTCGTCGAGGTCGACGGCCGGCCGGTCGTCAAGCGCTCCGAGCACAAGGGCACGGTGGGCGGGCGCAAGACGGCGGTACGGCGGCACAAGCCCACCGGCACCGCCACCGAGGAGGCCGTCGTCTCCCTCGGCACCCCCGACGCCCAGCCGCACGACCGGGCCCTGCAGCGGCCCCTGCTGCGCGGCGGCGAGCCGGTGGCGGACCTGCCGACGCTGCGCGAGTCGCGCGAGCACCTGCGCCAGTGCCTCATCTCGATCCCCTGGGAGGGGCTCAAGCTCTCGGCCGGCGACCCCGCGGTCCCGGTGGTCATGACCGGCGGAATCTCAGGAGGCACCGCATGACGCGGGCGTTGATCGTGGTGGACGTGCAGAACGACTTCTGCGAGGGCGGCTCCCTCGCCGTGGCCGGCGGGGCGGGCGTGGCGAAGGAGATCTCGGCCGCGCTGGCCGCCGGCGGTCCCTGGGACCACGTGGTGGCCACCCAGGACCACCACATCGACCCGGGGGCGCACTTCGCCGAACACCCCGACTACGTGAGCACCTGGCCGGTGCACTGCGTCGTCGGCACCGGCGGGATCGGCTTCCACCCCAACCTGGACACCAGCCGGGTCGAGGCGGTCTTCGAGAAGGGCTCCTACCAGGCCGCGTACTCCGGTTTCGAGGGCGCGTCCGACGGCCGGGGCCTCGCCGAGTGGCTGCGCGAGCGCGACGTGACCGAGGTTGACGTGGTCGGGATCGCCACGGATCACTGCGTCCGCGCGACGGCGCTCGATGCGGTCCGGGCCGGCTTTGTTACAACCGTGCTCCTCGGCCTGACCGCGGGTGTCATGCCCGCCACAACCGAGTCCGCCCTGGTTGAGCTGCGGGAAGCCGGCGTGACCTTGGTTGGTGAACCGGTCGTGGCCGGGAGCTGACCGTCCGGCGGATGGCACATGGCTGGACTTGCCGTGTAACAACCGACGTGTACCGTCATCCGGGCAAGCCGGTTCCGCGGCACCGATGTGAGGACTTCTCACGTCACTACGTAAGGAGCACCTACACGGAGCGTGGCGAAAATGGTAAGACTTCGCTACGCTTGCGGGACCTCGAAGGGTCGTCCATGGTGGACGGCTCAGCACCAGGAGGGTCACGTGAAGTTGTCGATCGAGACTCGCCCTTCGGATCAGCGAGAGTCAGTGCTGACGCTGAGTGGCGAAATCGACTATGAGACCGCTCAGGAGCTCCGCACCGCGGTGAGCTCAGTGCTCGACGGAAGCATCGACCTCCTTGTCATCGACCTTCAAGGGGTCACCTTCCTCGACTCCACCGGCATCGGCACCCTCGTCGTTGCCAAGCGCATCTGCCACAGCATGGGCGTCAAGCTCGACATTCGCCGGCCCAACCCCTTCATCGCGCGGCTGTTCGCGGTGGTGGGAGTGAGCGACATTCTCGGCGTGCCGATCCCGCCCGGCACCGTGTCCGGCCGCCTGCCCGCCCCGCGCGGCGGGGTCACCCAACCGGCCTGACACGCATTACGGAACGTATTACTCTCCCGGCTCCGGCCGAACCCCACCTTGACGACGCGCGCGGAGCGCCCCACCCCTACCCCGGGCGGCGGCGCCTCCGCGCTGACGACGATTCCAGGTGCACGCTGCGTTACTGCCGCAGCTACCTTCTGTGAGTGAATCACTCACTCGGGTGATCACCGCGGCTTTTTCACGAAACTGTCACAACGCCGTTTTGCCCGATTCGTCCGATCTCTGGCCGGCCCGCTGAGTCGGCCGTGCCGCCGTGCCGCCGTGCCGCCTTGCCGCCTTGCCGCCTTGCCGCCTTGCCGCCTTGGGATGACGCCGGCCCGCTCAGTTGGCCGCTGCCGCCGCGGACGACGCCGGCCCGCCTGCCGCCGCGGACGACGCCGGCCCGCCAGCCCGGCCATTGCCGCCCTGCATGACGCCGGCCCGCTCAGCCAGCCGCTGCCGCCGTGGGTGACGTAGGCCGGCAACGGAACGCCCCCGACCGCTTGTGGCGATCGAGGGCGTTCAGAGCCTGTCCGGCGCGGGCGCTACGACTGTTCCTGGTAGCTGGCCCCACCGTCGGCCTCGTGGCTGAGCGGCTTGGCCCCACCGGGCGGCGGCGCCTCCAGCGAATGGCCGGGCGCGTGGGCCGGGTACCGGGCGTCGAACGCCGGCCGCTCCGAGCGGATGCGCGGCATGCTGTCGAAGTTGCGCAGCGGCGGCGGGCAGGACGTGGCCCACTCCAGCGACATGCCGTGACCCCACGGGTCGTTCACCTCGACCACGCGGCCGGTCTTGTACGACTTCCACACGTTCCAGATGAACGGCAGGGTCGACAGGCCGGTGATGAACGAGCCGATCGTGGAGATCGTGTTCAGCGTGGTGAAGCCGTCGCTGGCCAGATAGTCCGCGTACCGCCGAGGCATGCCCTGCGTGCCCAGCCAGTGCTGCACCAGGAACGTGGTGTGGAAGCCGATCGTGGTCAGCCAGAAGTGGACCTTGCCCAGCCGGTCGTCGAGCATCCGGCCGGTCATCTTCGGGAACCAGAAGTAGATGCCGGAGTACACCGCGAAGACGATCGTGCCGAAGAGCACGTAGTGGAAGTGGGCGACCACGAAGTAGGTGTCGGAGACGTGGAAGTCGATCGGCGGGCTCGCCAGGAGCACGCCCGACAGGCCGCCGAAGAGGAAGGTCACCAGGAAGCCCACCGCGAAGAGCATCGGTGTCTCGAAGGTGATCTGGCCCCGCCACATCGTGCCGATCCAGTTGAAGAACTTCATGCCGGTCGGGACCGCGATGACGAAGCTCAGGAACGAGAAGAACGGCATCAGGACCTGGCCCGTGGCGAACATGTGGTGGGCCCACACGCTCATCGACAGGGCACCGATCGCGATCGTGGCGCCGACGAGGCCCTTGTAGCCGAAGACCGGCTTGCGGCTGAAGACCGGGATGACCTCGGTGATGATGCCGAAGAACGGCAGCGCCACGATGTACACCTCGGGGTGGCCGAAGAACCAGAACAGGTGCTGCCAGAGCATCGCGCCGCCGGTCTCGGCGTCGTAGACGTGCGCGCCCAGGCGGCGGTCGGCCTCCAGGGCCAGCAGCGCGGCGGCCAGGATCGGGAAGACCATGATCACCAGGACGCTCGTCACCAGGATGTTCCAGGTGAACATCGGCATCCGGAACATCGTCATGCCGGGCGCGCGCAGGGTCAGGATCGTCGTGATCATGTTGACCGCGCCGAGGATCGTGCCGAGGCCGGAGAGCACCAGGCCGACGATCCAGAGATCGGCGCCCACGCCGGGCGAGTTGATGATGCTGTTGAGCGGCGCGTAGGCGAACCATCCGAAGTCCGCGGCGCCGCCCGGCGTGATGAAGCCGATCAGCGTGATCGAGCCGCCGAACGCGTACAGCCAGTACGCGAAGGCGTTCAGCCGCGGGAACGAGACGTCCGGCGCGCCGATCTGCAGCGGCGTGATGTAGTTCGCGAACGCGAAGACGATCGGCGTCGCGAAGAACAGCAGCATGATCGTGCCGTGCATGGTGAACAGCTGGTTGTACTGCTCAGGCGAGAGGAACTGCAGCCCCGGCCGGGCCAGCTCGGCGCGCATGAGCAGCGCCATGAACCCGCCGATCATGAAGAACACGAACGACGTGGTGAGGTACATCAGGCCGATCTGCTTCGCATCCGTGGTGCGCAGCAGCCGAGCGAACGCCGAGCCCTTGACCGGCTTGTGCACCGGCCAAGGCCTGGTGACGATCGGCTTCGGTGCGACGGTGGTCACGAAAGGCCTCCTGAGGCTGTTGAACCAGCTGGCGAGCCAGCTCCGCGAGGCTCCGGGCGATCGGCAGTGCGATCAACACGTCACCCCGCAGGCAGAATAGTCCCTTCGCCCGACGCGAAAACGCTGGGGTTCAGCTCCCGCCCTTGGCCCCGAAATCAAAGCTGATGGCACCCGCCGCGATGGCGGCCAGCACCAAGAGCATGATCCCCCAGAAGATCAGCCGATCGGCGGGAGTTGGGCTTTTCACCGCGCCGATGAGCCGGCTGCCGAGCGGCTCGGCCCGCGGGGCCGGCGGGGCGTCGACCACGACGGTGTCGGCATTGTCCGCGACGGGCGCCACCGGGGCGGGCGCCAGGCGGCGCTCGGGGAGGGCCTGCAGCACGATCAGGACGGCCCCGGCGAGCACCAAGAGCACCCCGAGCACCGCGACGATCACAGCGATCCAGTCACGCATCCTTGCCTCCTTCGATGCGCAGAGGCTAGAGAACCCGGTGGGTGCGCGTCGAGACCTGACTCACGGCCCGGCGCTGAAATTTACAGTCAGAACCCCGGTAGCGAAACCTTGCGGCAATCTCGTGTTGACACCGCAGAAACCGTGTATGACGCTCCGATATGGAAGCGCTCCCAAAATCGACGACTTGCTATCTAAGGAGGTCGCGATGTCGATTACCGCCGCTCCGGAAACGCAGGATCCCACGCACGACCCCATGCGTGACACCGCCGAACACCCCACCCTCGCCCACGTCGCCGCGCTCGCGGGCGTTTCTTCCGCCACCGCATCGCGCGTGCTCAACGGCTCCGCCCGCGTCTCCCCGGCCGCCCGCCAGCAGGTCCGCGACGCTGTCGACCGGCTTGGTTACGTCCGTCAGCGTGCCGCCCGCGCTGTGGACCGCCGCCCCCGCTCCGTCGCCGCCGTGGTGTGCGAGCCGAACGCACGCCTCTTCGCCGATCCGTTCTACTCCCGGGTGCTCGCCGGGGCCAGTGCCGCGTTCGCCGAGCGCGACATGCCCATGCTGCTGGCGGCGGGCGAGCGGCCGGCGTCGCTGCAGCGGTACCTCAGCAGCGGCCACATCGACGGCGTACTGCTGATCTACTGCCGCAGCAGCCACCCCCTCGTCGTCACGCTCCCCGCGCTCGGCGTACCGGTCACCCTGATCGGCCGCCCGTTGCAGGGCAGCGCGCTGTCGTACGTCGACGCGGACAACCGCGGCGGCGCCCGGCAGGCGGTGGAGTACCTGGCCCGCACCGGCCGCCGCCGCATCGTGACGATCGCCGGTCCGCCGGACGTCTCGGCCGGGGTGGACCGCCTCGCCGGGTTCCGTGAGGGCCTCGAGCGGGCGGGCCTGGACCCGGGCCCGATCGCCTACGGCGACTTCACGCGCCCGGCCGGCGTACACGCGATGACCCGGCTCTTGGATCATCGCCCCAACCTCGACGCCGTCTTCTGCGCGTCGGACCTGATGGCCGTCGGTGCGCTGCACGCACTGCGGCAGTCGGGCCGGCGGGTGCCCGAGGACGTCGCGCTGGTCGGCTTCGACGACCTGCCGCTCGCGTCGTTCACCCAACCGCCGCTGACCACGATCAAGCAGCCGGTCGAGGAGATCGGCGCGGCCGCGGCCCGCCAGCTGCTCGCGCAGATGTGCAACGAACCCTGGGACGAACCGCCCGTCCTGCCCACCACCCTGGTGCGCCGGCAGAGCGCGTAGATCGGCGTTGCGGCCGCCGGCCGCGACGTGTCCACCCCTCGCAACGAGGCATGAAGCGTTCCCACGGCGGCCTCCTGCCGGTCGCCGGCAGCACCGCCCCCGGGAGTTCGGACCCCACACCCGCGCTCCCGGTGCATCCAAGCGCCGCTATCCAGGCGAATGACTGGGTATGCGGCTCTTGGACCTGTTGGACGCGGCCCGGGACCTGGACAGCGGCGCCGTCGCCGGCATCGTCGTCACACTGACGGCGCGGCACGGCGTCGCCAGGACCTGGACCGGGGCCTGCGTACCCGCCCTGCGTCGGGCCGGGGCGGGTGGCGGCCCCTTCGACATCGCGGTCGAGCACGTGCTCAGCGAGGGCATCGCCCGCGGGCTCGACCTGTCCAGCGTCCCGCGCCACGGCGACATCCGCAGCAACCACGTCCTGCTCGCGTGCGCCCCCGGCGAGGAGCACGACCTGCCGCTGAAGGCCCTCTCCGCCGCCCTCTTCGAGTGGCGCATCGGCACCTTCCCGCTCGGCGCCGACGTCCCGTGGCGGGCGTTGCGGGCGGCGACCGAGCGCACGGCGGCCGGTACCGCCGTGATCTGGTCCCAGACCGCCACCACCGCCGACGCCGCGGGCCTGCTCGCGACGGCCGCCGACTTCCCCGCCACGACGTTCGCCCCGGCGGGCCCCGGATGGCTCGCGGCCGGGGTGGTGCCGGCCCTCACCCGGGCGGGACTTTGCCATCTCACCTCCCTCGACCTGGCCATATCCGCCTGCGCGCGGGTCCCGGAGCCGCTAGACATGGAGGCGTGAAGGCGATCACGCTCACCGCGGAGCACACGCTGGCCCTGCGGGACCTTCCCGACCCGCGCCCGGCTCCGGACCAGCTCCTGCTGGCCATCCGGGCAGCCGGTGTCGACCGCTCCGACCTGGACCTCGACGACGGCGCTCCCGCGTCCGCGCCCGGTCCCACCGCGCCGGCGTCCGCGCCCGGTGCCGGCGCAGCCGCGGCCGGGCCTGGTTCCGGCGCAGCCGCGGCCGGGCCTGCTGGCGACGCGTCCGCGCCCGGGACCGCTTCCAACGCAGCCGGGTCCGGGACCGCTCTCGGCACGTCCGCGACCGGGCCCGCTTCCGGCACGTCGGCGTCCGGAACCGCTCCCGGCGCGCCCGTGTCCGGAACCGCTTCCGGCGCGCCCGCGACCGCTTCCGGCTCGTCCATGGCCGGGCCCGCTTCCGGCTCGTCCATGGCTGGACCTGGTTCCGGCGCGTCTACGGCCGGACCTGCTTCCGGCTCGTCCGCGGCTGGACCCGGTTCCGGCGCGTCCGCGCGGCGGCCTGGGGAGAGCGTGCCCGGGCGCGAGGTGGCCGGCGTCGTGCTCGCCCACGGGCCCGAGGTCACTGGCTTCGTCGTGGGCGACGAGGTCTACGCCTGGACCGAGGGCGCCTACGCCGAGCGGGCCACGGTCCCGGCGCGCGCCGCCGCCCACAAGCCGGCGGGTCTGACGTTTGTGGAAGCCGCAGCGGTACCGAGGGCAGCCGTCACCGCCCTCCAAGCCCTCCGCGCCGCGGGCACCGGCGAGGGCGACGTGGTGCTGATCCACGACGCGGCGAGCGGCGCGGGCCACTTCGCCGTGCAGATCGCGAGAGCTCTCGGCGCCGAGCGCGTCCTGGGCACGGCCCCCGAGGCCGACCGCGACTTCCTGCGCGAACTCGGCGCCGAGCCCGTCGAGGACCCCATGGAACCGGTGGACGTGGCCGTGGACCTGGTCGGCGGCGAGACGACGGCGGCCACCCTGCGCGAGGTCCGCGACGCCGCGCGCGCCGTCTCGACGGTCAACCCGGCGATCGCGGCGGCCGGCGGGCGGTACGTGCCCGCCGAGCCCTCCGCGGCCGACCTGCGCTGGCTGGCCGACCTGGCCGACCGCGGCCGCCTGCGGGTGGCCCTGCACCGCGAACTGCCACTCGCCGAGGCCGCCGACGCGCACCGCCTCCTGGACGCCGGCCATGTCCGGGGCAAGCTGGTCTTGACGCCATAAACCGCCCTGAGCTGCCGAAACACGACTCGGCCGGGGCGCCCGTGACAGGGTACGTTCGCAGCCATGATCAACGCCCCCACCGCCTACACCGGCCGGCGGCGGGCGCGGACGCATAGACCGGCACCCGTGGTACTGGCGGCGGCACTGATCGTGATCGCGGCGGCCTTCCTGCTCGTCAACGCCCTCACCGACCCGACGCCGCGCGATGTGATCTGGGACGCGGGCGCACCGGCGACCCCGCCGCTGTCGCTTCCTTCGCCGTCCCCGTCCCTGTCGCCGTCCTCGCCGTCTTCATCGCCGTCGCCGTCTTCTTCGCCGTCGTCGCGCCCCTCGAAGTCCCCCACGCGCAGCCCGTCCCGGACGCCGTCGAAGGCTCCGGCGGCCGTCACGGTGGAGGCGGAGGCGGGCGGCCGCTCGGGTCAGATGGCGATCCGGGAGGTGCGCGGAGCCTCGGGCGGCCGCGCGGTCACCGGCGTCGGCAACGGCCGGCTGCTGACGTTCCCGGGCGTGACGGTGCCGGCGCGCGGCGAGTACCGCCTGACGATCTCGTACCTGTCGGCCGAGACCCGCCGCTGCTTCCTCGGCGCGGGCCGGCGCTGGACCCTGATCACGTTCCCGCCGAGCGGTGGGGCCGACAAGGTCGCCACGATCACCGTCACGGTCCGCCTCGAACAGGGCCGCAACACAGTCGAGGCCGGGAACACCCCCGGCAGGTGGTGCCCCGACCTCGACCGCATCAGCGTCGCCCTTTAGCTGACCACCCCAGCGAGGCAACGACATGAGCAACGTTTTGGCGTGACCGCGCGCCGGTGGACCATCCAGGGAGGCTTCCGGTTTTTCCGGCGCCGGTCACACCAAGAACTATGCGGGCCTGACCTGGGGACCGCCCCAAACGGCGCTGTGAAGTTCCTGAGTACGCGGCCGCTCAGGCCACCCGCAACGTCTCCCCGAGCACCCGCACGACGTCCCCCTTGTGCAGCTGCCGCCCGCGCCGCGTGTCGACCTCGCCGTTCACGGACACCTCGCCGTCGAGGATGAGCTCCTTGCTCTCCCCACCCGACTCCATGACGTCGGCAAGCTTCAAGAACTGCCCCAGCCGAATCATGTCGCCCCGGATCTCGATGTCTCTCACATCGCGCAGCGTATCCGCCCCCGCGCGGACGCGGATGCACGCCGCCCCGCCTCCGACCAGCCGCAACCCCACCACGCCGCGCAGCCGCGAGCCGCGCCCTCAGGCCACGCCGCGCGGACGCAGGCCACGCCGCACCCACGCAGCCCACGCCGCGCGGACGCGCGGAGGCGACGCCGCGCGGACACGGAGGTGCGCCGCGCGGACGCGGAGGTGCGCCGCGCGGACGCGGAGGTGCGCCGCGCGGACGCGGAGGTGCGCCGCGCGGACGCGGAGGTGCGCCGCGCGGACGCGGAGGTGCGCCGCGCTCGCCTCCAACCAGCCACAACGCCGCCACGCCGCGCAGACGCGAGCCGCGTCCCACGCACGCAGGTCACGCCGCGCGGACGCGGAGGCCACGCCGCGCGGACGCGGAGGTGCGCCGCCCTCGCCTCCAACCAGCCACAACGCCGCCACGCCGCGCAGACGCGAGCCGCGTCCCACGCACACAGGTCGCGGCGCGCGGACGCGGAGGCCACGCCGCACGGACGCGGAGGCAGGCGGCGTGGATCTCGGGTGGCGATGGCGGCGATGGAGCGGGCGGCGCGGCCGTCGCGGCGGTGCGGAGCCGGGTGCCCTGACCAGCGGCGGCGCCGCTAACCAAAGTGCTCCCGAAAAAGCGTTGCGGGTGATCCACGGTGCTGGCTAAGTTGGGCGTACACGGGAAAGGAGGTGGTCCAAAGTTGTGTAGCAATGGGACTCGTGAGGTGACTGTCCGCTAGTCGCCGTCCTCTGGACTCGCACTTCGTGTGTCCGCCCGGATGGCGGTCAGGCGAATACGAGACAGCCACCCAGCCCCCGAGGCTTTCCGGTGTCAGTCCAACCGGCCCACGCGCAACAGCGCGGGAACCTCGGGGGCTGTTCCATGTCCGGAGAAAAGTCCGGAGAAAAGTCCGGAGGATGGGCCCCGAACGAGGGGCCTCCGGAACCACGGGGCCGTCCGGCGGTTCTCGTGCGGGCCGGGAATTCCCTATCCTGTGGCGGTGATCTCCGCCAAACGGCTTCGCGCTCATGTCGAGGCGCTCACCGCGCTCGGGCCCAGGTTCGAGGACCAGCCGGGGGTACCGGGCTGCTTGCGGTACATCACCGACCAGCTCTCGGCGATGGGGCTGAAGGTGCGCGTCGAGCGGTACGGGACCGAGCTGCACCAGGTGAACCTCGTCGCCGAGATCGAGGGGGGCACCTCCGACGACGCGGTCGAGCTCTGTGCGCACTGGGACTCCGTGGAGCACACGCCCGGGGCCGATGACAACGCGAGCGGGGTGGCCGGGGTGCTGGAGGCCGCGCGGGTGCTGCGCGATGCCGAGCTGCCGGCGCGCACGATCCGGTTCTGCCTGTTCGGCGGGGAAGAGGCGCACTTCGACGGGAGTGCCGCGCACCAGGCGTTCATCACCGCGCAGACCGAGGCGATCGTGTTCGAGATGATCGGGTACACCGCGGCCTACCAGCGGTTCCCCGAGGAACTGGCCGGCTTCATCCAGGCGCCCGAGCGCGGGGACTTCATCGGGCTGGTGGCCGACGAGCCGTCGCAGGGGTTGCTGACGCGGTTCGCGAGGCACATCGCAGTACCGACGCTGCCTCTTGTTCTTCCGGCATTCGCGCAGGAAGTGGCGATGCGCAGCGATCACGTGCCGTATTGGGAGGCCGGGCGGCGGGCGCTGCTGGTGACCGACACGGCGGACTATCGCAACCCGAACTATCACGGGCCGGGCGACACCGCGGACACGCTCGACTACGACTTCGCGGCCGGGGTCGTCGAGGCCGCGGTGCAGACGATCGCCGAGCTGGCGCAGTGACGCAGATCACGATGGGGTGCGGTGGCCGGTGTCCATTCGACTGCTGATCGCCGACGACCAGGCGCTCGTGCGCGGTGCGCTCGCGGCGCTGCTGGATCTCGAGGCCGACCTGAGCGTGGTGGCCGAGGTCGGGCGCGGGGACGAGGTCGTCGCGGCCGCGCGGGAGCACCGGCCCGACGTCGCGCTGCTCGACGTGGAGATGCCGGGGCTGGACGGGATCGCGGCCGCGGCGGCGCTGCGCAAGGCCGTGCCGTCGTGCAAGGTGCTCATGGTGACCACGTTCGGACGGCCGGGATATCTGCGCCGGGCGATGGCCGCGGGCGCGTCCGGCTTCGTGGTCAAGGACACGCCGGCCAAGCAGCTCGCCGACGCGGTCCGCCGCATCGCTCAGGGCCTGCGCGTCGTCGACCCCACGCTGGCCGCGGAGACGCTCGCGAGCGGGGACAGTCCGCTGACGCCGCGCGAGGCCGATGTGCTGCGCGCCGCCCGCGAAGGGGGCACGGTCGCCGACGTCGCCGGGCAGCTCGGCCTCTCCGAGGGCACCGTGCGCAACCATCTGTCGGCGGCGATCGGCAAAACGGGGGCGCGCACACGCGCGGAAGCGGTGCGGCTGGCGGACGAGAACGGCTGGCTCTAAAGGGATGGGCGTCAACCTAAGGGCTGAATGATTCCGGCCGGGGACGTAGAGTCGCGGCATGACCGCACTTCTCGCCAGCGGCCGCGACGCGGACATCTATGCGCTCGACGAGCGGCGAGTACTCCGGCGGTACCGGCGCGGCGGGGACGTGACGGCGGAGGCGGCCACGATGCGGTACGTCGCCGATCATGGATTTCCGGTCCCGCGCATCTACGAGGCCGAGGGTGCCGACCTGGTCATGGAGCGCCTCGAGGGCCCGACCATGCTGCAGGCCCTCGGCGACAACACGCTCGACCTGAGCTCCGGCGCCACCGTGCTGGCCGACCTGCTGGAGCGGCTGCACAAGGTGCGCGTGCGCTCGGCGACCGACCCCGGCACCCGCATCCTGCACCTCGACCTGCACCCCGAGAACGTCATCATGACCGAGGGCGGGCCCGTCGTCATCGACTGGCGCAACAGCTGCGAGGGGCCGCCGGAGCTGGACGTGGCGATGACGGCGCTCATCATCGCGACCGTCTCGGTGCTGCCCGGGCACCGGTTCGAGCACCAGGCGGAGCCGTTTCTCGACACCCTGATGAGTTGTACCCGCGACAACCCGCTCTCCCAGCTCGAGGCGGCCGTGCACCGGCGGGTGGCCGACCCCAACGTGACCGCCGAGGAGAAGGCGCACCTCCACGAGGCCAAGCTCCTGGTGACCACGGCGGCGCGGGCGCACTTTTAAGGCCCGAGATAACCCGATCGGGGCGGCGTCCGCGCGTCCGGGCGGCGCCACGCTTCTGTTCATGGAAGAACTCTTCGTCCGGCAGGTGGACATCGGCGTGGCCGACATGGACATCGAGGTCGACGACCGGCTCACCACCACCCGCGTCGTCGTCGAGCGGGCCACCGCCACGGACCGCCACGGCGGCAAGGACCGCGAGCTCCTCCTCGTGTACGGCGCGGCCGAGACGAAGGCCGTGGCCGAGGCCCTGCAGCGCGCGTCGGAGCTCGCCGGCCACTAGCTATTGTTGAGTGCTCAACTAAAGCGCTACTCTCCAGTACATGACCGAACTGCCCCTCCTCGCGCAGCACCTCGCCGAGGCCGTCCCCGCCAGCCGCGACCAGCGGATGTGGACGCCCGAGGACGGGGCGCTGCCGAGCCTGTACATCAGCCACGGCGCCCCGCCCCTGCTCGAGGACGCCCAGTGGATGCGCGAACTGCTCGACTGGACCCTCCAGCTGCCCAAGCCCAAGGCGATCCTCATCGTCAGCGCGCACTGGGAGTCCGCCCCGCTCAGCGTCTCCGCGACCCCGGCCGCCACCCCGCTGGTCTACGACTTCGGCGGGTTCAAGCCGGTCTTCTACCAGCTGCAGTACAACACGCCCGACGCCGCCGGCTTGGCCGAGCAGGTGGCCGCCCTCATGCCCGACACCGAGCCGCTGTACGAGCACCGCAGCCGCGGCCTCGACCACGGTGCGTGGGTGCCGCTGATGGTGATGTACCCGCTCGGCGACGTTCCGGTGCTGCAGCTCAGCCTGCCCACGCACAACCCGGACCGGCTGCTCGAGCTCGGCCGCCGGCTCCGGCCGCTGCGCCAGGAGGGCGTGCTCGTGATCGGCTCCGGGTTCATGACCCACGGGCTGCCGTTCCTGTCCCGCGAGCACTGGACCGGGCACGGCAACCCGCCCGGCTGGTCGGCCGACTTCGACGCCTGGGCCGCCGACGCCCTCGCGCGCGGGGACGTCGACACGCTGACGCGGTACGCCACCCAGGCCCCCGGCATGCCCTACGCGCACCCGACGGCGGAGCACTACTCGCCGCTGTTCGTCACGCTGGGCGCCGCCGACCAGCCCGACGCGCCCGTGCGCTCGGTCATCGACGGGTACTTCATGGGCCTGTCCAAGCGCTCGCTACAGACGGCCTAGGACCTTCTCCCGGGTCCGCTCGGGCAGCGCGGTCGCCACCACGAGCCGGGGCAGCAGCTCCGGCTCGATGGTCAGCGCCCGGAACGCCAGGCCGATCGTGACGTCGTGCGCGGGCGTGTGCACCACGCGGATCTCGTCGCCGGCGCGCACCGCGCCGGGCGTGATCACGCGGAGGTACGCGCCCGGAATCGCGCGCTGCGTGAACGTCTTGATCCAGCCGCGCTCGCCCAGCCAGCCCGCGAACGTGCGGCACGGGATGCGCGGCGCGCTGACCTCCAGCACGACCTCGTCGCCGATCAGCCACCGCTCGCCGATGCGCGCGCCGGTGACGTCGAGCCCCGACGTGCTCAGGTTCTCCCCGAACACGCCGCCGGCCAGCTCGCGCCCGAGCTCGGCGGACCACTTGTCGAGGTCCTCGCGGGCGTACGCGTACACGGCCTGATCGGGCCCGCCGTGGTGCCGCGTGTCGCCGACCAGGTCGCCGGCCACCCCGGTCTCGACGCTCCCGCGCGGCCCGGGCACGCCGATCGCCACCGGCCCGTCGACCGGCCGCTTGTCGATGCCGGTCAGGTCGACGTCGGAGTGGTCGGTCGGCACGAGCGCCCCGACGTTCACGGAGATGAGGTAGGCCACTCCGGCAACCTAACGGTAAGGCGCCGATGACCACCAGGTCATTTCAGGCGCTGATCAGCGCAAGGTCCTCGCCCGCGCGAATTCCAGGCCCGCCGACGGTACTGACAATGCCCCCCGGCCCCGCATGCACCACCCGCGCGCCCGCGAGGTAGCGGATGGCCACGTTCTCCGCGAAGTTCCGGCCGTTCGGGAGCCCGCCGGCGGCCATGATCGTGCCGATGTCGACGCCCCACACGCGGTGCCCCTCGTGCCCGTCGCGGAAGAGCACGGCCACGTCCCCGCTGAGATAGGCGTCATAGACGATCCGCACACCGAGATTGATGCGCAACGCGAGCAGCTCGTCCCCGCTCGCTCCCGTGGCGAGTTCGACGCTGGACGATTCGACGGTGTCGGCACCCCAGACGTGCTCATACCAGAGGCGCTGCCCGTTCGGGATTTCGATGTCGTACCGCACGTGCTCCCCCGCCACCACCCCGCCGATCGGCGACCACAGGTGGGCCGCCGTGGCCGTCAGCTTCGGAGCGTCCCCGAGCGGCAGCTCGACCGGCTCGGAGCCGACCCCGGTGATCGAGGCGCTCGCGACGCGCAGCGTGGTGGTCACGGGCGTCCACCCGTGCGTGCCGTGCAGCAGTCCGTCGATCTGCACCCGGTCCGGCGCCCGCCCGAGGCACTCCCCCGCGGCCTCGGCGAGCCCCTCCTCGCCGAGCCCGAAGAGCTCCACCTCGGCCGCGCTCGTCGCATGGCGGTCCTGCCCGTGGGCATTGACGCTCGACGACGCATAACACTGGCCCGCAACGATCGACAGCTCAATGCTCATGACCGGCCCCCGAAAGATCACGCAACGTTACGCACACGTTACAGCCAGCCGAACGGACTTGACCTTGGAACCGGGCGCCCGCAACTAGCGTGATATTCGGACAAATGCTGATATAGGAGATAAGTCGCGGCGCGTCAGCGCCCGACTTATCTGAGCCAGCCCCTACGAGCCGGCGGGCGCCGTCAGGAACGAGGGCGCCGACTGTTCGGCCGGCTTCACCGCGGTCGCCTTGCACAGGCGGAGCTCCGCGTCGAAGGACTCGTCGTCCAGGCTCCGCTTGGCCGCCGCCGCCATGTCGGCCGCGTTCGCCGTGTGCCGCTCGATCTCCGAGGCCTCCTGGTACGCGCGGAACTTCCGGTCGCGGATGACCCGCTGCAGCATGAGCTGCTGCGCGAACGGGTGCGCCTTCGGGTCCCAGCCGTCGCGGTGCATCAGGGCGTCCGCGAGGTCGCTGGCCGAGATCTCGCCGCGGTCGTGGGCGGCGTTCACCATGCGCACGAGGTGGCGGCGGCGGTTCTCCGGGTCGTCGCCGGTCAGCGGGAAGGCGTTCGCGCGGCGCAGGCGGCTGACGTCCTGCTCCGACTCCTCGAACGCGCGCCAGGCCGCCTCCTGCGTGCGCTGGGCCGCCTCCCATTCGTTGCGGCGGCGGTCGGCCATGGCGGTGGCGCGCTCGGCGGCGACGGCGACTTCAGCGCAGTACCGCTGCAGCTCCTGAAGCTCTTGGGCACCTCGCTCGGCCTTGGCGAGCTTCTCGCGCTTCGCGTCGGGGTCGCGGATCGCCTTGCGCAGGCGGCTCCACCACGACGGGCCACCCTGGCCGCGCCGGGACATGTGGGACATCACGAAGAACGCGATGATGGCGGCGGCCAGCAGGGCCAGCCAGATGGTCAGGGCTTGCTGCATGCCGTGCGAGAAGTTCTGCATGACTGGGGCACCTCGGGGGGAACGAGACCGGTCAGGGAGAGGTTCGTCTCACGCCAGGTGCGGCGGTGGGGCCCGGCCCGCGACCGCGCCCACGGACCGGCCGTCGGGCAGGACCAGGTCGGCGGTGACGGCGGCCGGCGCGGCGAGCGCGGCCGGCTGCGGAGAGTCCACTGTGGACTCCTGCGCAACCGCCGGGGCGGCGTGCAACGACACCGCGGCCGGGCGCTGGGGGTCCACTGTGGACGGCAGGGCGGGGGTGAAGCCGGCGCCGATGATCAGGGCGCACACGGCCATCGCGAGTCGTCGCACGCTGCGCCGCAGACGGCTGGGCGGCGAGACGACCTGCATGCCATCAAACATGCCCGCTCGGGCCGAAGGTCGCAACCGGAGGTGAAAAAACCTACAGTGGCGCGGTGGATCTGACCGTCATCCTCGGCCCGATGAAGAGCGGCAAGTCGCTCGAGCTGGTGAGCCTGCTCTCGCCGCTGCAGTACACGGACGCGCGGCACCGCGTGTTCCAGAGCGCGCGGCACGTGCGCGACGCCGGCGTGGTCTCGCGCAGCGGCGCCGCCCTCGCGACCGTCAAGGCCACGTCGCTCGCCTCCGCGCTGGACGAGGAGCTCGACGTCGTCGGCATCGACGAGGTGCACATGTTCAACCTCGCCGACATGGACGTCGTGCGGCAGCTGCTGGTGCGGGGCACCCGGGTCGTCGCCGCGGGCATCGACCTCGACCACCGCGGCGAGCTGTTCGCCCCGGTCCGGGCGCTGCTGGAGCTCGGCCCGGCCGCGGTCACCTACCGCCGCGCCGTGTGCGACTGCTGCCGTTCCTTCTCCGCCGTGTACACCCAGGTGCTGGAGCACGGCCGCCCGATGATCCGCGAGCTGCCGCCCTCGACCGCGCTGCCGGACGACGGGACGTACACGTACGAGGCCCGCTGCCGCATCTGCGTCGTGCTGCCGAGCGTCACGCCGCGGCCGGCTCCAGCGCGAACCGGGGATTAGGCGTCGGCCGGCCGAAGTGGTAGCCCTGGGCGTAGCGGTAGCCCAGCCGGTACAGCTCGGCCGCCTGCTCCGCCGTCTCCACGCCCTCGGCGATCGCGTCGAGGTTGAGCCCGTCGCTGACGTTGATGAGCGCGGTCGCGATGACCGAGTGCCGGCCCGCCATGGTCACGTTGTCGACGAAGGACTTGTCGACCTTGAGGATGTCGACCGGGCACGTCTGCAGCAGCCCGAGCGACGAGTGGCCGGTCCCGAAGTCGTCCAGCGCGATCCGCACGCCCAGGCGGTGGACCGCGTCGAGCGCCTCGATGGCCCGTCCGCCGCCGAAGACCGCGGTCTCGGTGACCTCGATCGCGAGGCGCTCTGCGGGCAGGCCGGTCGCGGCCAGTACCGCGGCCACCACCTCGGCGAAGTCCGGCTCGGCGAGCTGGCGCGCGGACACGTTGACGCTGACCTTGCCCGGCGCCGCCGGCCCCAGCTCGGCCAGCCAGGCCGCCGCCTGGGAGCACGCCTCGAGCAGGATCCACGCGCCGAGCTCGACGATCTGGCCGTTGCGCTCGGCGACCGGGATGAAGTCGGCCGGGCTCATGAACCCGAGCTCGGGGTGGTGCCAGCGGATCAGCGCCTCCACGCCGGCGAGCTCGCCGCGCGGGAGGGCCACGATCGGCTGGTACACGAGCTGGAACTGGCCCTTGTCCAGGGCCTCCCGCAGCTGCGCGCCGAGGCGGGCGTGCTCGGACGCGCGCTGGTCGAACTCGGGGCGGAAGCGTTCCTGGCGGGTCTTGGACTCCTTCGCGGCGTACATCGCGACGTCCGCCCGGCGCAGCACCTCGAACGGGTCCCGGGTGCCCTCCGCGTCCGCGACGCCGATGCCGGCCTGCACGAGCAGGTGGTGCTCCCCGGCGTACACGGGCTGCTCCAGCGCCGCCGCCAGTTCCCCGACGAGCGCGTCGGCCGCGGCCGGGCCGGTGTCGGGCATCAGCACCGCGAACTCGTCCCCGCCGAGCCGGGCCACCCGGTCGCCCGGGCGCAGGACGCCGGTGAGCCGCCGCCCGACCGCCGCCAGCAGCTGGTCGCCCACGGCGTGGCCGAGCCCGTCGTTGATCCCCTTGAAGTCGTCCAGGTCGATGAAGGCGACCTGCGGGTGCCCGCCGCGCCCGAGCTCCTGGCGGATCATCTCCTCCAGCAGCCGCCGGTTGGGCAGGCCGGTGAGGTCGTCGCGCATGGCGAGGTCGCTGAGCTGGTCGGCCTGGGTCTGCACCTGGGCCACCAGGCCGCCCATCCGCACCACGACGAGCAGGAACAACACGGCGGCGACGGCCCCGATGGCGAGCCAGTCCATCCGCTCGACGCCGGCGAGGCCCTGGGCCAGCAGCAGGGCCGGCGCGATGAGGGAGCTGACGGCGAGGACGGCCAGGCGCCCGCGCGACAGGCTCGACCCGGCCGGCCCGGCGGGCTCGGTCAGCGTGCGCATGGACGGGTGCAGCGCCGCCGCGCCGAGCGCCGCGTAGGACGCGAGCCAGCCGGCCTGGATCAGCCCGGCGGGCAGGGCGGAGCGGGTCGCCAGCACCGTGAAGCCCACGTCGGCGACGCACATCAGCAGCGTGCTCGCGACCAGCAGCCAGTAGCTCGGCGTGCGCCTGACCCGCCCGGTGAGCAGCCGGGCGAGCAGCACGAGCAGGATCACGTCGGCCATCGGCGAGGCCAGGGCCAGGCCCCGGTCCAGGAACGGGACGCCGCGGGCCTCGGCGAGCGGCTGCACCACGAACACCCAGAACAGCAGGCCGGCGCCCGAGGCGGTGATGCCCGCGTCGATCAGCCCGGCCTTGTCCCGCCCGTGCGCGCGCAGGAGGCGCCAGAGGCCGATCGCGATGGGGACGTACGCGCCCAGGTAGAAGACGTCGGTCACCGAGGGGAAGGGGACGGTGCCGCGCTGGCGGTAGATCAGGCCGTAGATCACGTCGCCGAGGGCCCACAGGGCCATGCCGGCGGCGAGCAGGTGCCACACGCCCGGGCGCGCGGGCCGGTGCCACCGCACGCCGAGCAGGATCATGATCACGGAGCCGAAGCCGAGGCCCTCGTAGGCGGCGCTCGCGGCCCAGGACATCCCGGGCAGCAGGGGGTGCGAAGCGGCCGCCAGACCGCCCACCAGAAGCCAGACGACCCACAGCCGCCGGCTCATCCGCTCTCCCACGCGTGGGCTATCGGCACCGCCCCCACCGGGTTGAGCATTGTGACCTGGTTTTATACCCCCCGGGGGTTCCAGGAAAGCGCGCTATGCTTTCCGGCATGACTGCGCCGACGCCGCGCGGGTACACCGCGACGAAGGACCAGCTCCAGAGCCGCCTGCGCCGCATCGAGGGCCAGGTCCGCGGCGTGGAGAAGATGGTCGACGAGGACCGCTACTGCATCGACGTCCTCACGCAGATCAGCGCCATCCAGGCCGCCCTGGACAAGGTGGCCCTCGGGCTGCTCGACGACCACGCCCGCCACTGCATGCACAACGGTGCCCAGGAGGGCAACGGCGAGGAGATGGCCACGGAGATGATGGCCGCGGTTGGCCGCCTGCTCCGCCGGGGATAACGCCTCCATGCCCGACTATGCGTACGTGCGGCAGACGGACGGTTTCACCTGCGGCCCGACGGTCGCCATGGTCGCCGCCGCCGCCCTGGACCCGCAGTACGGCGCGACGGTCACCGACCCCGCGACCGAGCAGCACCGCATCCACGCCGCGGCCAACCGGCTCTGGCCCCGCAAGCTGGGCACGACGCCCTGGGGCGTGGCCGCGTTCATCTCGCGGCACACCGCTCCGCTCGGCGTGCGGTACGGCTGGCGGCTCTTCCGCGGTGACCTCGGCCCGGCCATCGCGGCGGTCGAGTGCGACTGGCCCGTCGCCATGCTGATCGGCCAGGGCGTCCCGCGGCACTGGGTTCTGATCGTCGGCCACGAGGGCGACGAGCTGCACTGCTTCAACCCGGCCCGCGGCGTGGTGACCACGATCCCGGTCGCCGACGTGCGGGAGCGCCGGCTGGAGCCGCTGGGCTTCCCGCGCGCCTACGCGCTCGTCCTGCCGCGCCACGTCGTCTGATTTCGTGCCGTGGTACCGCTGACCTACCTCAAGGGCGACGCGGCCAGCCCCCAGGCCGCCGGGCCGAAGATCATCGCGCACGTCTGCAACGACCTCGGCGGCTGGGGCAAGGGCTTCGTGCTCGCCGTCTCCCGCCGCTGGCCGGAGCCGGAGCGCGACTACCGCGCCTGGCACCGCGAGCGCGCCGGGAACGACTTCGCACTCGGCGCGATCCGGGTCATTTCCGTCAGAGCGGACATCTGGGTCGCGAACATGATCGGCCAGCACGGCATGCGCACCGGCTCGAAGGGCCCGCCCATCCGGTACGACGCGCTCGACCGCTGCCTGGCCGCGCTGGCCGGCCACGCCCGGCGCCTCGGCGCGTCCGTGCACATGCCGCGCATCGGCGCCGGCCTGGCGGGCGGAAAATGGGAGCGCATCGAGCCCTTGATCATCGAACGGCTCTGCGCCCAGGAGATCCAAACCGTCGTGTACGACCTAACCTGAACACCGACGCCGCCGAACATCGTCCGCTGGGAGTGTGCAGTGAGGCGCATCCTGAGTCTGCTGCTGGTCGCCGTCGTGGTGGCCGGCTGCTCCAACGACGAGAAGAGCATCCCGGAGCCCGGCACGCCCGCCGCCGGCCCGGTCAAAGCCATGAAGCACGCCGACGCGCAGGCGCTGGCCGACAAATACCGCACCGAGGCCGTGGACACCCTCGGCACCCCGCTGTCCGGGACCCCGACGAGCAACCTGATGGCCTGCGAGGGCACGGGCACGTTCACCGCCATCACGTACGGCGATGTGCCCGTCCCCGCCGCCCAGCAGCCCGCGGCCCTGCAGAAGCTCCGGGACCACTACACGAGCGCGAACTACACCGTCGCGCCCGCACCGACCGACGGCACCAACGTCCTGAACGCCACCACCGCCGACCGCGTCATGATCACCATCGACGCCGACAGCCCCGACACCCTGCGCGTCAACGTCGCGACGCCCTGCTACTCGTCGGACGAGCCCCTCTAGATCGCGTCGCGGACCCGGTCGGCGAAGGCGACATCGCGCCCGGCCGGGAACGCCGCCGCGAAGCCGAGCACGCCGCGCTCGTCGTGCAGCCGCACCAGCACGTGCGGGCACCCGTCCCCGCCCAGCGCCGCCATCCCCGCGGTCGCCAGCAGCGCGACCGGCTCCCGCGCGCCCACCGCCCGCACCGCGGGGCGCGACGCGATCCCGACCACGGTCCCGGCGACGACCCGCCCCTCCCGCCGCAGCTCCACCCGGTCCCCGACCCGCGCCCCGCCGCCCACGAGCAGCATCTCGGCGGCCCCGGCCGGCATCCGCCCTTCCTGGAGAGCAAAGCTGCGCATGGCGGTGTCGCCGGTCGCGGTGACCGCGGTCCCCTCACGTTGCCCGGCCACGCTGACGCCGTACAGCTGCTCATCGCACTCGGCGGCCGCGACGTCCGGCCTGGCCCGAATGGCCGCGACCTCGTCGGCGCTGAACGGCCCCTGCACCCGCACGTGCGCGCTTCCGGCCAGGTCCGCGAAGTGCAGCCCCGACTCCTGCACCAGGTCGTGCGCGGCGAACAGCACCACCCCGGCCAGCACCGCCACCGAGATAACCGCCGTGCGTATGTCCACGGGCGGATGATATGCAGGGAAGGTGACGTACGTGACTGACCCGCGCGTCGACGCGTACATCGACGCACTGCCGGCCTGGCAGCAGACCATCTGCCGCCAGGTCCGCGACCTCGTGCACGCGGCCGACCCCGAGGTGACGGAGACCGTCAAGCGCACGGTCCAGCCGTACTTCGTCCTGCAGGGCAACATCTGCGCTCTGCTCGCGGCCAAGACGCACGTGAACGTCTTCCTCTACGACGGCGCCATCGTCCCCGATCCGGACGGCATCATCACGGCGGGCCACGACAACAAGACGGCCCGCACGGTCGCGGTCCACGAGGGCGGCGAGCTGCCCACCGCCCCGCTCCTGGCGATGTTCCGCCAGATCATCGCCAACAACCGCGCCGGCGGCTGGCGCAAACTCAAGCCCCGCGACTAGGCGATCTCGCCGTACAGCCGCAGCAGGCTGTTGAGTTTGCGCAGCTTCTCGATGGTCCCGGCCGGTGGCGGATCGGGGTTGAAGTGCATGACGTCGTTGCGGATCTGCCGGATCTCGTCTAGCCGTTCGATGAAGGTCGCGCGGTCCAATGGCCAGCCGAGGCTCGACCAGACGCCCGGATCGGCGAGCACCCGCTGGTACTCGCCCATCGTCAACTCGTCGAACGAGCGCACCCGGCGGTTGCACACCGCGCCCACCTGATCGAGGTCGACGTCCCGCGCGATGATCCGCCGGAGACTGCGGTCGAGCTCGCCGATCTGGAAGAACGGCATCGCCATCTCGCCGTACGCCTGCACCACGTCCGAGGTGGTGACGATGCCGGCCACGATGTTCTGCTCGTTGCGGACGAAGACGAACCCGTTGCGCTGCAGATCCGGCAGTACGTCGATGAGCTCCTTGTCGTACCGCACGTCGACCGCCTCCGGGTCGATCGCATCTGAGAGCTTGGCGTGCGGATCGGCGTGCCGGGCGTGCGCGATCGACTTCCAGGTGATCGCGCCGCGGAGGTTCCGCGGACCATTGAGCACGGCCAGCTGCGAGAAGTCGTTGAGCAGCAATTTGGTGATGGCCTCCTCGAACGTCGCGTTCGGCGCGACGGACTTGAGGCCGCCCAGCGCGGAGGGCAGGTTGCCGACGGTCAGGCCGATCGGGTCGTCGGCGGCATCGCTCTCGTCGGCTGCGGCCGCGGGCGCCCCGACCTGCGCCACGGACGCCTCGTCGGCGTCGCCGGATGAGACGATCAGCCGGACCGTCGAGTCCAGCGTCACCTTGCGGAAGCTCGGCGAGGTGATCAGCCCGTGGTTGGCGAGGTCGGCCTCTATGCGGGTGATCTGGTCGCCGCGGTCCTTCGCGCCCCACAGCGACAACAGCTCACGGACCGAGAACTCCTCCGGGTGCTGCTCGTCCGCGCGCCGACGGGCCTCGCGGAGCCGCTCGTGCACCCGCAACTCCCGGGTCTCGTCACCGGGCTCCTCCGTCGCGGTCGCCACGGCGCGGTCGAGCAGATCCTGGCGCAACGCGTCGAGCGGCTTGCCGGTCTCCACCACGGTCCAGGCCAGCCAGCCGTCGACGGCGCGCATGCCGGCTGCGACCATCGCGGCCCGGGACGGCGACTGGAACTCCTGCCCGTCCGGGATCAGCCGCACCTTTCCGGCCTCAGTGACCTCGGCGTGGTACGTGTCGCCGACCCGGCGGCGGACGAACCGCAGCTTCGCCCCGGGCCTTAGCAGCCTGGCCTCAAGCAGATCGCGGACCTGCACCCGTCGGCCACCGAGCAGGTACATGGAGCGCTGCGCGGGCACCGCCGGCACGGCGGTCAGAACGGTGTCGGTCATGGATTCCACGTCCTCATCCGGCCCGCAGCCCGGCGTGCTTGCTACGGGCGGCGACGAGCAGGTTCAGAATCCGCCGGGCCAGGTCGGGCTTGGTGCCGCTCGACGGGATGTTGAGCGTCTTGGCGACCGACTTCAGGTTCGTCGCCGACAGGTTGTGCGCCGCCAGCCGTTGGGTGGCCTCAGCCACCGTCTCGCAGGCGCGAAGCTCGGCCACGACCGCCTCCGCGTCGAACTCGACGTTCCGTGCAGCCGGCTTGCGCAACTTGGGTGCGACCGTGATCGGGAGGGCCGACGCAACTGGAGCCGTAACCGCGACCGGACCGGATCCGCCGTCGACGACCCCGAACGACAGGCGACCATCGGCGAGCGCGGCGAGCTGATCGGCAGGCAACTCGGCCAGGAACGCCGAGACGCGGGCCTGGAGCCGTAGGAACAGCGCAATGTCGCTCACCTGGCAATGCCCTTGTCAATGCCGCGCTGGATCTCGGCCGCCAGGGTGCGGAACTCGACCACGACCTCGTCGGTGACCGGCGACCGCAGCACCATCGGCACTCCGTCCTCGCCGGCGTCCCCGAAATGACGCGGGCTGTCGCGCATCACACCGCTCAGCACTGGGATCTCGCCGTTGAGGCGCACGTCCTCGATGTAGTACTGCTGCGTCCCGATCGGCTTGTTGGCGTAGAACTTCACCATCGTGAAGACCACCCCGAGGAACCGCGTCTGGATCGGCCGGTCGGCTCCGGCACCGTGGGCGGCGTAGTCGTTGTACTCGGCGACGAGGGTGTCGCAGTTGCCGACGAGGTACTGGATGCCCAGTGTCGACAGGTAGTCGGCCTTCGCCGGCACCAGTACGTGGTCGCTCGCGACGATCGCGGTCTTCGTGACGAGACCGAAGTTCGGCGCGCAGTCGATCAGGATCAGGTCGTACTCCTGGAACCGCTCGTGCTGCAGGGCCCGCGCCAGGCAGCCATGCAGGTCGAGGAACTTGCGCTTGGACTCGCCCAGCGTCGTGCCCCCGCCGAGCCGGGCCGCAAGCTTGAGGTCGATGTCGATCAGTTTGAGGTGCGAGGCAATGAGGTCGAGCCGGCCACCCGTCTCGGTGAGCTGGTCATTGACCGTGGGCGGCGTGACGATCAGGTCCTGCAGCGCTATCTCACGGCCGGGCATGTCGCCCTCGTACCACCGCATGATCGTCGTATCTTTGCGCAGTTCCTCGCGCCATTCGTCCATGCTGTAAAACGAGAACGTGAGGTTCGCCTGAGGATCAAGATCGATCAGCAGCACCTTTTGTCCGAGATTGGCGATCTCGGCGCCGAGATTGGCGGTGAGCGTGGTCTTGCCAACGCCACCCTTGTAGTTCATGACCGCGATGACCTGCATGATGGTCCTCCAACGATCGGTCTGCCGGGTATCGCGACCCTAACCGGCACACCGGCCGGGAAACATGCCCGATCCCGGAGAAGAAATCACCGATGGCGCGAATTATCGCGGCGACACTGGCGGGGCGCTGCAGCTATTCCGACTTTACGACCATCCCCGCTGGCAGCGGATTGCAACACCTGTCGGAATGAAATTCCGGTTTGGTCGCAACCCAAAATTATCGCACGTGGCCCACGCAGGGGTCGACCACGTGCGATCGGATGAAGATTTCGGCATGTTCGGCGCTTCGCCGCGACGGATGGATCCGTGTAGGGCTAGGCCGGCCGGAGGACCGGCCGGCCCGCGTGGACGCGCTCGCGGAGGGCGGCGAAGCCGACCAGGAGCTCCGCGCCGCCGCTGATCGTCTCGCCTTCCACCAGGTCCGGTTCGAACTCGGCGTCGTAGGCGATCGCGCCGGCGCGCAGGTCACCGTGGATCATCACCAGCTTGTCGGTCATCTCGCCGGCGAAGAGGCCGACCTCGACGTTCCCCTGGACGATCAGCTTGGGATCGCACCAGAGGAAGACGTCGCGCGCCCTCAGCGTGCCGAGCACCACGAGCGCGGCCGCGCCGTCGTCCTCGTCGTAGAGGTTGCCGTCGACGGTGAGGGAGCCGTCGACGATGTACCCGGTGACGGCGCCCGCGCCCGCGCCGAACGGGTCACCGTTGAGCCGCAGGTCGCCCGCGAGGTGCGTGTCGCCGCTCACGAGCAGGTACTCCTCGTCGTAGAGGTTCTCGTACGACGACTCCGGCAGCCCCCGCCGCTCGAAGAGCTGCACGGCCTCGTCCCACGTCAGTTCGCGAGTCTGCATGCGGCACGGTAGCAAGCCGTGATCCACTCACCGGCCCGATGGGGTTCGCTCCAGCTCGGCCTGGTGCTCGCGAGCGGTGTGCGCGCCGTTGGGGTGACGTCGCGTGCGGAAGGCGAGCAGGAGGAGTACCGAACCCAGAAGCGCGACGAGAGCGGCCGTCGCGGCGGTCGTGTGCATGGCCGCCACGAAGGCGTCGTTGGCCTGCTCGGCGAGGTCGGGCCGGTGCAGGGCGTCCGCGACCGCGCGGGTGTGCTCGGCCGAGGGCTCGGCGGCCGCCCGCGCGGCGTCGGGCAGGCCGGACAGCGCCGGGCCGATCCGGTCGCGGTACGTCGTGGCCAGCACGGTGCCCAGCAGCGCGATGCCGAGCACGCTGCCGACCTGCCGCACGGTGTTGTTGACGGCCGATCCGGCGCCCATGCGGTCCAGCGGCAGCACGGCGATGACGGCGGCGACGGTGGGCGCGATCGTCATGCCCATGGCGGTACCGCTGACAAGGCCGACAAGGCAGAACCAGACCAGCGGCGTGTCGACGTCGAACCACAGGTTGGCGAGGAACGACGCGGCGACGACGAGCAGGCCGCCGCCGCTGACCAGGGCCACGCCGTGTCGCTTGGCCAGCCGCGCGCCCAGCACGGAGCCGAGCGCGACGCCGAGCGCGCCGGGCAGGAACGCCAGGCCGGTGTCGAGCGCGCCCATCCCGCGGGCGCCCTGTAGGTAGAAGTTGCCGTAGAACATCTGGCCGGTGATCGCGAAGAACAGCGCGGCCAGCGCGACGTTGCCGGCGCTGAACCGGCCGTTGCGGAACAGCCGCGGGTCGAACGACGGCTCCCGCGAGCGCCACTCGAAGACCGTGAACGCCGCGAGCAGCGCCAGCCCGGCCAGCACCGGCCCCCACACCCGCACCCGGGCCCAGTCGGTGTCCTGCCCGGCCTCGATGAGGCCATAGGCCAGCGCGGCCAGCCCCGCGGTGGACAGCACCAGGCCCAGCGGATCGGGACGGCGCTTCGTCGCCAGTTTCGGATTCGGTACCACCAGTGCCACGCCGATCAGCGCCACCGCCACGACGGGCAGGTTCACCAGGAAGACCGACCCCCACCAGAAGTGGTCCACGAGCACGCCGCCGAGCAGCGGGCCGAGCGCGACGCCGACGCCGCTGGACGCCGACCAGGCCGCGATCGCGCCCGCGCGCCGCTCGGGCGGGAACGTCGCGCCGATGATCGCCATCGAGGTCGGCATCATCATCGCCCCGCCGAGGCCCATCAGGCCGCGGGCCAGGATCAGGCCGGTCGCGTCGCCGGCCCAGGCGGCCCAGATCGAGGCGGCCCCGAAGACGGCGAGGCCGAGCACCAGGATCGTGCGGTGGCCGTACCGGTCGCCGAGCGCGCCGGCGGCGAACAGGGCGGTGGCGAAGAGCAGCGCGTACGAGCCGACGGCCCACTGCAGCTGCCCGGGCGTCGCGCCGAGGCCGGTGCGCGGGTCGGCGATGCGCTCCAGCGCGATGCCGAGGATGGTCGTGTCGATCCAGATGAGCACGGCCGCGAAAACGAGCACCGACAGCACGCGCCGCTGCCGAGGTAGATTTATTGACAGGTCCCTGACGGTCATGTTGGCCACACTCCACGATTGACAGGTTCCTGTCAATCGTGGCGCGGCGCACAATGTGGAGGTGACTCCTCCGATCGACGCCTGCTCGACCTTCCTCGTCCGCCACGCCTGGCTCACCCTGCGCGGCGTCGTCGCCGAGGCGCTGATCGAGCACGAGCTCTCGGTCGCCCAGTTCGCCTCGCTGCTGCTGCTGGACGAGTCGCCCGGCATGTCCGTGGCCGACGTGGCCCGCAAGGTCTCCACCGCCCGGCAGTCGGCCAACGAGATGCTCACCGGCCTGGAGAAGGCCGGCCTGGTCGAGCGTCGTCAGCACCCGAACGATCGGCGCTCCCAGCAGATCTTCCTGACCGACGCCGGACGGGCCCGGCTGGGCGAGGCGGTGCCCGCCGTACAGGCCGTCGAAGCCCGTCTGGCCAGCGGTTTCACCCAGGAGGAGCTGGGCGTCGTGAACGCCTGGCTGCGCCGCATGACCGAGGCGCCGGCTGCGGAGAGCGAGGAGATCCCCACGCTCTGAGCTGGACATGGGTGTGTCCCGCGTCACATCATGGAGTGGGCGGGAGGTGCGGCATGGAATTGCTCGGCGGCATTCACGGCATGCAACACGCCATCCAGACACCGGTCGGCGACCCGGCGTTCGGCACCCGGGTGTCACACGCGGTGGCGGAGCTCAAGGCGGCGTTCGCGGAACACATCGAGGTGACCGAGGGCCCGGGCGGGCTCTACGCGGGGGTGATGCACGACGCCCCGCGGCTGGCCCCCTACCTCAACAGCCTGGTCGGCGACCACCGTTCGGTGTGGACGGCGCTGGACGAGCTCGAGGGGCGGCTCTGCGACCGGCACTCGCCCGAAGTGGTGCGCCGGGACGCGGACCGGCTCATCCAGGAGATGTGGGAGCACCGGCAGCGGGGCGCGGACCTGCTGTACGAGGCCTACACGACCGACCTCGGCGGCGAGACCTGACGATCCCCTTACGTCCCCGGCGCTCGTGCGGCGATCCATCGTCCGCGCTTTAGGCTCGAACAATGGGGCAACGCGTACTGGTGGTTGACGACGACCCGACCGTCAGCGATGTCGTGCGGCGATACCTGGAGCGGGCCGACTTCGGCGTGCGTCTGGCGGGCGACGGGCAGTCGGCGCTGGACGAGTACACCCGCGAACGCCCGGACCTCGTGGTGCTGGACCTGATGCTGCCCGGCATCGACGGGCTCGAGGTGTGCCGGCGGCTGCGCACCCAGGACCCGACCCTGCCCATCATCATGCTGACCGCCCTCGGCCAGGAGTCCGACCGGGTGCTCGGCCTGGAGATCGGCGCCGACGACTACGTCACCAAGCCGTTCTCGCCGCGCGAACTGGTGCTGCGGGTGCAGTCGGTCCTCCGCCGTACCGTCCCCGCGCCCGCCGCCGACCGCTCGGACGAGCTCGTCGACGGCGACCTGCGCGTGGACGTCGCGCGCCGCATCGCCACCCTGCGCGGCCACGAGCTCGGGCTCACCGTGCGCGAGTTCGACCTGCTGGTGTTCCTCATGCGCAACCCGGGCCGGGTGCTGCGCCGCGCGGAGCTGCTCGAGCAGGTCTGGGGCTGGACCTTCGGCGACCAGTCCACCGTCACCGTCCACATGCGACGGCTGCGGGAGAAGGTCGAGGACGACCCGGCCGAACCGAAGCGGATCCTCACGGTGTGGGGCGTCGGATACCGGTACGAACATGTCTGACAACATCCCCGACGTCCTGCGCACCTTCGCGCTGGCGCTGACGGTCTCCCTGTTCGTCGCCGTCATCGGGCTGGTCGTGCTGCGCGCCCTGCGCGGCCGCTCGGTCACCGCGCACATCGTCGTCATCCTGTTCATCACCGTGCTCAGCGTGCTCGCCGGCATCGTGAGCTCCGCGCTGGCCATGTTCATCTCGGATCACGACCTCGACGTGCTGCTCATCGTCGTCGGTACCGCGGCCACGGTCTCCCTCGCCGTCGGGCTCTGGGCGGCCCGGCGCCTGGCCCGCGCCAGCATGTGGGCGGTCGAGGCGCGGGAGCGCGAGCGCACCGCCGAGGCGCGCCGCCGCGAGCTGGTCGCCTGGGTGTCGCACGACCTGCGGACCCCGCTGGCCGGCCTGCGCGCGATGGCCGAGGCGCTCGACGACGGCGTGGTGGACGACCCGGAGACCGTCGCGGAGTACCACCGCCGCATCAGCGCCGAGGCCGACCGCATGGCCGGCCTGGTCGACGACCTGTTCGAGCTGTCCCGCATCAACGCGGGCGCGCTGCGGCTGGCCTTCGCCGACGTACCGCTGGGCGAGCTGGTCTCCGACGCGATCGCCTCGGCCTCACCGCTCGCCGCGGCCGAGCGGATCAGCATCGTGGCCGAGCCGACCACGGGCTGGCCGGTGGTGCGCGGCTCGGTCCCGGAACTCTCGCGCGTCGTGGACAACCTCATCCGCAACGCGATCCACTACACCCCGCCAGACGGCACGGTCACGGTCACCGGCGGCCAGGACGACGACGGCGGCGGCTGGCTCGCGGTGAGCGACACGTGCGGCGGCATCCCGGACGCCGACCTGCCGCGGGTCTTCGACGTGGCATTCCGGGGCACTCCGGCGCGGACACCCGCCCGCGGTGCCGGCGGCGGGCTGGGGTTGGCCATCGTCCAGGGACTCGTCGAGGCCCAGCACGGCTCCGTCGCCGCGTCCAACGTCGGCGAGGGCTGCCGCTTCATCGTGCGGCTGCCCAGTGCTCTTATGGGAGAAGGCCGTCCAGCGCGTGCCGGCGCGGGACGGCCGGGGCCCGCTGCCGCTTAGCACTCAGTGCTGCAGGCCGTCCAGCGCGTGCCCGCGCGGGACGGCCCGGGCCCGCGGCTGCTGCCTAGCTCTCTTTGGAAAGGCCGTCCAGCGCGTGCCGGCATGGGTCGTCCGGGTTCTGCGGCAGCTGCGGGATGAGGTCGAGCAGGACGCCGCGCAGGCGGTCCGTGTTCTCCCCGAAGACCCGGAAGACCTCCTCCTGGGTGACCCCGTGCTCGCCCTCCACGCCCGCGTCGAGGTCGGTGACCAGGGCGATCGAGGTGTAGCAGAGCGCCAGTTCCCGGGCCAGCACCGCCTCCGGGTGCCCGGTCATGTTCACCACCGCGCCGCCGATCGCCGTGAACCACCGCGACTCCGCCCGGGTCGAGAAGCGCGGCCCCTCGACGACCACCATCGTCCCGTCCCCGGCCTCGATGCCGTGCTCGGCCAGCACTTTCTTCGCTGTTGTACGGCCTGTGGCGCAGTACGGATCCGCGAAGTTCACATGCACCGCGCCGGAGTCGTAGAAGGTCTGCACCCGCCCCGACGTGCGATCGATGAGCTGGTCCGGCACCACGAACGTCCCCGGCCCCAACTCCGGCCGCAAACCCCCGACCGCACAGGGCGCCAGCACCTGTGACACGCCGATCTCCTTCAGCGCCCACAGGTTCGCCCGATAGGGGATCCGATGCGGCGGAAACCGGTGATCCTTTCCGTGCCGGGGCAGAAACGCGACGCGCCGCCCGCCCACCGTGGCGACCGTGATCGGGTCGGACGGTGGGCCATACGGCGTGTCGACCACGTGTTCCTCGGCGTCGTCGAGGAGGGCGTACAGCCCCGATCCGCCGATCACGGCGACGTCCGCGAGTGAGGTCACGGAACAGACCCTAACCGGGACGCGCGGGTCAGGCTATGGTGCGAGACATGACCCTCGCACCGCCCTTCGACGTTTGCTGGTGGGGCTGATGTCCATGCACGGGGATCTCGGTGAGCCCCCGACCGGTCGCGGGTCACCGAGACCAGGCAATTCCGGCACGGGCCGGGGAACGTCCAGGCAGCGTCGAGGGAGGGCGATGGAGTCGCTGACGGGCCGTCTGCTGGTGGCGACGCCCGCGCTCCGCGACCCCAACTTCGAGCGCACCGTCGTCCTGGTAGTCGCCCACGAGGAGGGCGGCGCCCTGGGCGTGGTGCTCAACCGCGCCACCGAGGTCCAGGTAGCCGACGTCCTCGGCGGCTGGGGCGCCCTGGCGGGCGAACCCCCGGTCGTCTTCGAGGGCGGCCCGGTCCAGCCCGAAGCCGCGATCTGCCTGGCCCGCACCCGCCCCGGCGTGGAGGACCTGGCGGGCTTCAACCGAGTCTCCGGCGCGGTGGGCACAGTAGACCTGTCGGGCGACCCCGATCTGCTGGTAGCCGGAGTCCTGGGCGTACGAGTCTTCGCCGGCTACGCGGGCTGGTCCCCCGGCCAGCTGGAACGCGAAATCGAGGGCGGCTCCTGGTTCGTCTTCGACGCCCTCCCGAGCGACGCCTTCGCCCCGCGCCCCGACGACCTGTGGCACATGGTCCTGCGCCGGCAGGGCGGCCTGATGGCGGCGGTCGCCCACTACCCATCGGACCCGACCCAGAACTAGGGATACCCGATGTGACCCCTACCCCGGGTATGTGTACTATTCCGTGAGTGCCCGCGAGAGCGGAGCACACCAGATGGGGCCGTGGCGCAGCTGGTAGCGCACCACACTGGCAGTGTGGGGGTCAGGGGTTCGAGTCCCCTCGGCTCCACCCGTCTGAGAGCACGACAAACGCCCTGGTCATCGCGGGTCACCGCGACGCCAGGGCGTTCACCGTTTCAGGGCTTAACCGGCCCGCGTGCCACTACCGTGCCACTTCAGGCGTTGATCTTGCTTCCGGCCGTCTCGATCAAGGCATCGAGGGCCGACGCGATCGCGTGATCCCGATCACGAGTGGCGTGCTGGTAGATCATGGCCGCCCGGGTGCTGGAGTGGCCGATGCGGGCCATGAGTTCCTTGAGGGTGGCGCCGCTCTGCGCCGACCAGGTGCTCCCGGTGTGCCGGAGGTCGTGTAGGTGCAGGTCGAGATCAGGTGAGATGCCCGCATCCCGCAGTGCCTTGCGCCAGATCCGGTTGAAGTTGCGGCGCCGCGGGATGCCGCCCTGCGGGCCGACGAACAGCCGGCCGTGCGGACCGGGCTGGGCGTACTCGGCCAGGTGCGACTCAATGTCGGCCCGCAACCCGCCGGGAAGGCTGATCGGGCGCTTCCCGGCCTCGGATTTCGGGTCGTCGTCAACCTGCGTGCCGTCCTCCATCTCGACGGTTGCCCGGCGCACCCGCAGCTCCATCGTGTCGAGGTCGATGCTCCGGCGCCGCAGCGCGACCAGCTCCCCGAACCGCAGTTGCGCGAAGGTCGCCAGCAGTACGAGCAGCCGATAGCGGGGCTGGATGCCGGCGGCGATGGCGAACACCTGATCGAGGGTCGCAATCGGCCGCTCCTCCGACTTGAACGTCGCGGCGCCCTTGATCCGGCACGGGTTGCGCCGGATGAGGTCGTCGTCAACGGCCGTGTTGAACACCGCGTGCAGGATGCGGTACGTCTTCGCCACGGTCGACCGGCCAACCTCGGCGTCGAGCAGCCCGGTACGCCACGCACGGACCTTCGGCGGCGTGATCTGGATCAGCGTCGAGGTACCGAAGGCGGGCAGGACGTGTAGGCGGATGTGCCGCTCGTACTCCTCTCGGGTGCGCGCCTTCAGGTCGCGGTCGCGGAGCCAATCGGCCAGGTACTCCCGCAGCGGCACGTTCCCGGCGTCCGGATCAAGCCACTCGCCGCGCAGCATGTCCGCCTCGGTCTTCACCAGCCACCGGTTGGCGGCCTTCTCCGACTCGAAGGAGTGTGGCGCCGGGCGCTTGATGCCGTCCGGACCGGTGTAGCGGACCTGGTACCGGCCGGAAGGGAGCTTGCGCACGCTGCCGAAGCGGCGGCGCTTCGGATCGGTCTCCGGCACTACGCAGCCCTCCGGCGGCGCGGCGCCACGGTGCTCGCCTCGATGTAGGCATCGAGCACCGAAGCGGCGATGCGCACGTGCCGGCCGAACCGCTTGAACTCGATGCGCCGTTCCTCGATGAGCCGCCGGGGGAACCGTTCGGTCGTGCCGAGCACCTCGGCAACCTCGGCAACGGTCAGGTAGCGGTCACGGGAAGCGCGTTCGCGCGCGTTCTGGGGCAAGTTGAGGGCCTTTCCGGGAGCGGGGCGTTCCGGTGCATGGTCGGCGGCAGTAGCCGATGCGGAGCCACTCGCGGCCCGCTGTACGGGTCGTGGCGGCAAGATCTTACGCATGTCTATGTCTTCCTAACCGCGAAACGTTCTGAAGGGCTCTCAGCGGGCCGCCGACGATCGGCGGCGGGGGCATCTCGGCCCGAAGGGGGCCGGAGGCGGTGACACGGTGACAGCGGCGTGTTTCGGCCGTGTCTTCGCTGTTCAGATGGGGTGAGGTGCTGTCACCGCCCTCCGGTGACAGGCGGTGACAGCGGTGACAGCACGGTTGGACTGTCACCGCTGTCACCAGTTGTCACCGGGGGGCGGTGACAGCTACCGACTTGCCTTCACCTGCGGAAACGTCGCCGTCGAGGGCCGTTGTCACCGTGTCACCGCTTTCCGCCCCGTCTGGCGGCGCCTCGGCGTAGTCCGCGGCGCGCGGGTGCAACTCGTAGCCCGCGTCGGTGGCCCGCACCCAACCGTGCGCGGCGAGGGTGTCGAGCACGGCGACCACTTGGGCGGCCTTGGGTAGCTGCCGCTGCACGCGGCGGTGGAGCTCGCGCCGGGTGAAGGTGGCCATCCCCCGCTCGATCAGCGTGGCGAGCACGGACCGGGCGGTGTCGGTCACCGGGTCGTCGCCGATGACGTGCTGCGCGGCCTGGTAGTGGGCGATGAAGAACCCGGTCAGGCGGACCGCCTCGGCCATCCGGTCGGCGTCGATCGGCTGCCGCCACCCGTCAGCGGGGTGGTGCGCGACGTGCAGCAGCCCGGCCAGCCGGATTGTGGTGCCGGAGAGCTTGTTGGCCCACTCGCGGATGTCGCGCAGTGTCCCGCCCGGCCGGAGTTGCCGCTCAATGCGGTTGGCCGCCTCGGAGCGCACGGCCTTGGCCTCGTCGGTGAGGGTTACCACGGCCGGGTCGTCCCATTCGGCGAGCGTGGCGGCCAGGTCGTGAATCTGCCGGCCGTAGCGCTCCCCGGTGTGCTCGGGAACCGGCGCGGCGTCGTCGTTGCGCCACCCCGCCCGGGAGCGGGGCAGCGCGAACAGGAACCGCGCGGGCAGGCCACGCCCGGCCAGGTCGCCATTGCCGCCGAACTTCCGCAGTACGGAGGGCTGCGCCATGACGCCGACGGTGAGCGCGGGCCGGAGGATGTACTCCCCTTCCCGCCCGGTGCGGTCCACGAGCATCGGCCGTCCCGCGTGACCCTTCAGGTACGGGTCAAGGTTCGGGCTGGCCGAGTACCGCCCGGCGAGGGTGTCGAAGATGCCGCCCTCGTCGGAGATGAGCGCCATCCGCCCGCCATTGGCCGCCATGAGGCCGGTGAGCTTCTCCGGCGTCACGTCGTCGGCGACGAGGCGGGGCAGCGACGGCACGGTGATGGCCTCGGCGGCCAGGGCGGCGGCCACCGCCTCGGCCGTAGCGTCGTCGCGCTTGCCCGACTCGGCCCGCGCGGCGGTCGCCTTGGCCTGTTCGGCGGCGCGGGCGGCCACGTCCTTGAGCGTGGCCGCTTCCTCGATGCGCGGCCGGGCCAACTCGGCGAGGGTCTGTTGCGCGGTGAACAGCGGTGCGGTCAGCGCACCGTGCACGGGGCTCTTGCGCTCCCCCGGCTCGGCGATGACGGCCACGAACACGTTGACCGGCTCCCGCCAGCCCGGCTTGGCCTCGACTTCCAGCCGCCCGCCGGCACACGCGGAGAGCACGGCCAGGGCGACGGTGCCCGCCATCGCGGTGTCGGTCTGGGTGAACTCCGCGACCCCGGCCACCATGTCGGCCAGCCATCCCGGGTAGACGTCGACCGGGAACGGCGGCGGCGCCGCTCGCCCGCCGAGCGGCACGGGCATGTCCCACAGCGCCGGGGCCGGGGCAACCGGCGGCGCGTCGCCGGTGACGAGTTGCAGGCGCGGCGCGGTCATGCCGCCCGCCCCTCGACCACGACCGCCACGTGCTCGGCGCGGAATCCACCGAGGATCGCCGCGCGGATCTCGCGGTCGGTCTGCTTAGCGCGGCGTCCGGCGTCGGTCAGGGCGGCGACGGCGGCGGCCTGGTCGAGGGCTCCGACGGCCACCATCCGCGCCACCCCGCGGGCCGCGCCGTACAGCGTGGTCCGGCGGCGCCCCTTCGGCGCAGCGGCCACCTTAGTGAGGTGCGCACGCAGCAGCGCCGCCGGAGATGAGATGCCCCCCGCGCTGCGCGTCGGCGTAGGCCCCGTCGGGCGCTCCAAGGCGGGGGTCTCGTTCGGCCGGCACGCCGCCACCAGTGCGCGGGGCATCTCAACCATTGCCCGCCCACCGACCCACCGGTACGGGCGGCCGGTCCGCGGGTGGATCGAGGGCGGCAGCACCACGTAGCCGCCGTCGGCGCGTACGTCGATGCCGTTGCCGAGGCGGCCTTGGCTGCACAGGACCGGTTCGGCGGGGTGGCGGTAGTAGAGGTGCCAACCGCCGCTGCCGGTTGCCACGCTCGCGGTGGGCGGCATGAGCGCCGGGTCGACCTGGCCGCCGTGACCGGGGTCGATGTCGACCACGACCGTCCCGGATGGCGCGCCCGTGCGCAGCGCCAAAAGGCCGCGGGGGTTGGCCGCGCACATCGCCTGGATGCGTCGCGCGTCGGTGGTCGCGGCGTAGAACCCGTGGCAGGTCAGGCAGCCACAGGCGGCCGGGTTGTGCTCGGCGTCGGCGTCCCGGCAGGGCGGACAGTTGGCCATCGGGCGCTTAGTGCGGCCGAGCAGGAACACGGGCCAGCCGTGCTCGGCGTAGCGGATCGCGTTGCGCAGCAACGCATCAGGGGCCGTACGAGGTTCCAACGTAGGTGCTCCCAGAGTCGAACGTGACGGCGCCTCAGGCCGCCCAGCCAGCGCGGCCGGGGTGTGGACCGGGCAGCGATGACCGGGCAGAAAGTGGCGGACGCCGACAGTGGCGCCGCAGTGCCGGCGCAGGGCGGCGAAGTAGAAGTCGCAGGCGTTCGTCATCACGCCGCCCGGCGCACGTTCGCCGCACGGCCGATGACCGCCTTGAGATCCCGTACGACCCCGCCGAGCTGCACGCGGGCGGTCAGGTCGTCGGCGTCGAGGGCGACGGTGAGCCGCACCTCGGCGTGCTCGCGGCCGTCGGCGTCCTGCACGCGGGTGAGAACGGCGCGGCCGAGGCCGGGAACCTCCACGGTGAGCGGGGCGCCCCGGTGCTCGCCGAGGCCGCAGCGGTGGCCCTGCGCGCACCACGCGGGGTGCTCGCCCCGGCGGACGGCGCCGATGCGGCGGTGGTTGAGGGCGCTCATCGGGCGTCCCGGCGGACGCTGGCGAGGTGGTTGTAGATCCAGCGCCCGGCGCGCAGGCGGCGGCCGGAGCCGTCGCAGCGGCGGCAGACCCGGAACGCGCGGCGCGACGGGGACCGGCGCTTGCCGGTGCCGTCGCAGCGCGGACAGGCCTTGAACGGCCAAACCCAGCACGCGAACGCGTAACCGAGCGTGACAGCCACGCCGAGCAGGAACAGGATGATAGTGAGTTTGGTTCGGGGGTCCACGAGTGCCTCCAGGGCCGGTTTTTGGGCGTGAAGGGCTGTGGGCTGCTAGCTACTAGCGCCCAGGTGGGTGATCGGATTGGTTGCTAGCGGGGGTGCTAGCGCTAGCAGGGCTGGCCGCTAGCGCTAGCACCCTGGGCGGGGTCAGTCGCCGCGTGACTTTCGGTCACGCTCCGCGATCGCGTCGAGGACGTCGGCGTGCTTGATGCCGCGCCGGGTGGTGGCCTTACCGTCGATCCGCCGGCCGATGTCGCCGACCTTGACCGCCCGGTGCGGCTTCAGCGCCGTGGACAGTTGCGCAGGCTCCCACCCGCCGTAGACATCGGGCCGCAGCTCCGCGAGCAGGGCGCACAGCGTCTCGTTCCACGCCGCCTTCTCTCCCGCCGGCCAAACCTGCGCGAGGTCGCCGAGCAGGTCGAACGACGGCGCCGCCGCGCGGGTCTGCTCCTCGGGGTTGGGCAGCGTCCCGGCCTTCACCCGCAGCGCGACCGCACGGGCCACGATGCGCTCGGCCGCGGTCGTGTCCACGTAGTACGACCGGACCGGTGAGGGCTTGCCGAACCCGGCCAGGATGCCCCACCCGGCCTCCACGACCGGCTGAAACACGGTGGCGCGGTAGCCGTTCTTGTACGCCGACGTGCCCAGGATCATGTCGTTCGCGGTCTGGTCAGCGACCGAGAGGCAGAACCGGGAGTTGACGTTGCGGGTGATCCCGGTCGGCAAGCTGTCCTTGTCCGGAATCTGCGTCCCGATCAGGATGATGACGCCCAGAGCACGGCCGAGCTTGATGACCTTCTCCAGGATCTCCCCGGCGTCCTTGCCGTACTTGGAGGTCATCAGTTCTTGCAGCTCATCGAACCACGCCACGAGCGGGTGCAGCCCAGACCCCTTGAGGGACGCCAACTCTGGCGTGACCTTGTTCTCCGGGGCCTTGCCGAGCTTGGCGTAATGCGCGATGCGCTGCGAGCGGCGGCGGCACTCCTCGTACAGCCACTCAATGAACGCGAAGCACGCGGCGAGGGTGTCGTCATCGAACCCGTTGCCGTACTCCGCCATCACCGGCGCCGCCACCGCGAAGTCGCCGACGCCCTTCAACTCGTACCCGCGGATCTCCACCCGCGGATCCAGCGCGGCAGCGAGGATCAGGTCCCGCAGCGCGAACGTCTTGCCGCTGCCGGGCTGACCGCCGAACAGGTAGTTGCGGAACATCAGATCGATGTCCACGGCATCCAGCCGCGGGGTGGTGGCGAACGGGAACGCCTTGAACACATCCACCCGCGCCGACGCCGACAGCAGCGGCCACGCGGGCTGCTTCATCGCCGACGCCGGTTCGTAGCCGACCCACAACGCCAGACGGCCCGTGTGCCCCGGCGCGGGCTCCGGCCACACCTGATCCAGCGGCAGCCGCATCGCCGAGGCCAGCTTGCCCCGCCGCGCCACCACATCGGACGCCTCCACCCCGTACGGCAGATCAACGATGGCGAGATGCCCCGGCCCGTCGCGGTGGATCTCGGTCGGGAACGTGATCGCGTTCGGGTCCTTGGCCACCGCGCTGTTGATGGCGGCCATCTGCAACGACGTGAGCGCGCGGCGCACCAGCTCGGCGGTGAGCTTGCGGTACCGGTTGCCCTCCATCACCCGGTCGGTAAGCGGCTTGTCCGCCGGACGCCCCACCCGGGCCAGCACCGGCACCACCAGCGCGGCGGCGGCGTAGCGCCACCACATCGGCCCGAGCGCCACCGCGACCGCTCCGGCCGACATAGCAGCCGCCGACAGGCCGACCACCCACCACCGCCACGTCGACTGCCGCTGACGGCGGGCGTCAAGCTTGAGCCACGCGTCATCGTCACCGCGACTCGCGGCGGCCTGCCGCAACGCCCAGTTCCCCTCTTCCGCGCTGGCCCAGTGCAGCGCCCGCCCGATGCCGCGGAACAGCCCGACCGGCGCGTACACGGCCGTTTTGGCGGCGTACTTCGGCAGCCGCACGCCGTGATACGCCGCGACGTACCCGGCATCCTTCAGCCCGTGCCGGACAGCAGCGCCGAATGCCCGCCGCGACCGCGCCCACTCGGCCAGAATCGGCCGGCGCTTGCTCTGCCGCGCGTACGCCTCAGCCGGGATCTCCCCCGCGGCGTCGACCAGGCCACCGACGCGGCCGGGGCCGCCGTCGACCGCCTCGGCGTCGTCGCCCAGGTCCTCACCGTCGACCGGCGCGGCCGGGCCGGCGCGCCGAGCACGGGCCGCACCGAGGTCGACCACATCGGCCACTTCGTCTTCGTAGGTCTGCCAGTCGAACCCGTTCGGGTCATCGCGTTCCGGGATGTTGCTCGTCATGCTGAAGGTCTCCTGACTCCTTCGAGGGGAAAGGGGACCGGTGCGCGGCCGGATGGCCTAGGAACCGAGGCCGCGCACCGGGCAGAGCTACTCGTGGTTGGCCTGGATCAGGTGGGCCAAGGCCGCGCCCATGCCGAGCACGGCGACGGGCAGGCAGGCGACCGCGGTGGTGATCCACCACGGGGCGTGGGTGATGCCGGCCGCGGTGAGCAGGTGGTAGGCGACCTGGCCGAGGCCACCGAAGACCAGGGAGCCGATCGCGGACCAGCGGGCGAACCGTCGTGCGGCGACCGGGGCGGTCCCTGTGAGCCAGACCGCGAGGGCGTACGCGGCGTAGGTCTCCACGCCGATCGGAAGCGTGATCGCGGTGTTCAGGCTGAACGAGTCGAGGATGCCGGGCAGCGGGTGAACCACGCCGAACCCGGTCAGTTCGCCGAGGCCGACCCACCCGGACCAGATGGCCACGAACGCGGGCAGGGCCAGCAGCACCACCGGCCACGACCGCGGCTTGCGGGCCTTCCCGGCCGGGCGCGGCCCGCTGACGTGCGGGATGTGCTCCGGCTCGGTGATGGTGATGGTGGTGGTGTCCGGGTGTCCGGCCCCCGTGGGCAGCGGCTCCGGCTCGACCGGGGCGGCGGTCGGGAGCGGCTCCACCGGGGTCGGCGGCTCGGCGGGCTCGGTGTCCGGCTCCAGGTCCGGCACGAGGTGCAGCGGGCGGGCCGCGGGCGGCTCCGGCTCGGCCGGCGCCTCGGTGTCGGTGTCGGTGAGGGCCTCCAGCACGGCCGTGGCCTTGGGCGCGCCGATCTTGAATTCCTTCATGAGCGCGTTGCGGGAGGGGGTGTGGCCGAGGCGGTCGGCGAGGTCGCGGGCCTGCGGCAGGAGGGCGGCGATCGGGGGCGGGTAGGCGCTGGGGGCGGTCGCGGTGGTCATGTGGTGGGCTCCTGGTCAGTAGGTGCGGACGCGGCCGGAGACGGTGTGGGCGGCGAGGCGGATCGGACCGACGGCGCGGATGTTGCCGGAGACAGAGCGGGCGTTGAGTTCGCTCGGGGCGGTTGAGGTGACGGTGATGTCGCCCGAGACGGTCTCGATGGAGCCGATGCCGATCAGGTCGGCGACGGTGACGCGGCCGGAGACGGTTTCGAGTTGCGGACCGGCGACCGTGTCGAGCCGGATCGCGCCGGAGGTGCTCTGCACGTAGGCGGTGAGCAGCGGCCCGGTGACGTCGACGGATGCGGCCACCGTCTCGACGCACAGCGAACTGCTCGGCGGCAGCCGGATGTCGATGTCGGTGCCGCTCGCGGCGACCCCGCCGAAGACCATCCCGGTGGTCTGGTGGGCGTTGCCGTGCATGATCAGGCTGCCGTAGACGACGCCCGCGACCATCCCGACGTTGCCGCCTGCGATGTGGATGGGTCCGCCGAACGGCTGTGCCGGGGAGTCCGGCACGTGCACGGAAAGCTGCTGGAAGGACTCGGCGAAGCGCGTGCGGTCGATGACGTCGGCGTCCGGGCCGATGATCGTGACCTCGGCGTGGTCGCGGTCCTCCACGATCACCCGGACCGACCCAGCCGGGACGCGAACATCCACCATCAGGCAGCCAGACGCGGCGGCGGTGTACGTACGAGACTTCATCACAGCCGCCCTCACGCAGCCCGGCGAGGTGCATTGAACCGGCGCATGTACCAGCGCAGCGCCTCGGCGACCACCGCGTCACGCGACCGGCGCAGACGCTGCGCCGTCACCTCGTCCACCGGGCCGTGCGCCGACATGATCCTGATCTGCACATCGAGGAGATCGACCTCCGCCTCAATCAGCGGCATCTCGTCTTCGATGGCCGTCAACTCGGCGGCCGTTGGTTCGTCGTTCAACTCAGGTCCTTTCTAACCGTTCCAGAGATGCGATTCTCTGTTGCGCAACACGTTAGCGATACGCAGGCCAGTTGCGCAAGAGGGTTGCGGTACCGTGTGCGGGTGAGCGATGAACCCACGGGCGATGTCCGAGATGAGCTGACCGCCGCGACGAAGCGCTACCGGCGCACCGAAACCGCCCACGAGCAGGCCAGACAGGAAGCCATCGCGGCCGTGGTCGCGGCACTCAGGGCGGGCGTTCCGCCTACCGAAGTCGAGCGCTTGTCACCCTTCACCGGCGCGTACATCCGCAAGGTCGCACGCGACCACGGCATCCCACCGGCCCCGCCCGGACCGAAGCGCCCGGTAACGGCGTCGTGAACTGTCCCCGTCATGCGTCAAGCACACCAGTTGAGCGGCCGACATAGAACGACAACGATGCGGCAGCCAATCGTCAGGCTGTAGGCATCCGCTAGGCATCCGGCGTCACTACGGCGCTTCGACTACCTGGGGAGGTACCAAAGTGCCGTCGAGCGCGGCAGACGCTACGCCGAACGTCGTGCTGTACAACCTGCGCGACAGCGCCGGCGAAACGCAGCAGGACGTTGCCGAGGCGCTCAACGAGCTGGGGGCTCAGGCCGGTCGAGCGCTCGCCATCACGGCCAACCAAGTGAGCCGGTGGGAGCGAGGTATTACGCGCCCCTCGGCCTTCTACCGCAAGTTGCTCGCGGAGCACTTTGCCGTCTCCGTCGCCGAGCTCGGCCTCACGCGCCCTCGGCTGACCGGCCCGCAACGGGCCGACCAGACGGACGCATTCGCGATCCGCACCGACACAGAGCAGCCCGAGATGCCCCGGCGCGTCGCCGATAGCCAGCAGCAATGGAGGGCGACTCGCCGCGCGCTAAATGTGCACCGGGTCGCCTTGGCGCGCGAAGCCGCCCGCCTCTACGACGACCACTTGCGCATCGGCCAGACCGGGTTGATCGCGCCGCCGAGATGGATGCCGAACGCACCTCTCGACCTGACCGACTTCGGCATCGCGCTCGACAGCAGGACCGATGAGCCGACTGTCATCGGTACCGAGGACGCCAGCGCGCACACGCGCCCACTGGCCAGCGAGGAACGCCGATACGCGCGGTACAGCCAGGCCATCCGCGACGTGGATCACCCGCGCCTGTTCGAAAACCGGCTCGCGTGGCGCCTCACCGGCGTCGACTGGGACCAGGCCGACGCGGCGCTGAGCTTCGGAACGTCCACCTACTTCGGCATGGTCGACACCGCCGAGGCCCTTGCACACGAAATGGCCGCGCAACACGTGACCGGCGCGCCGGGGGGCATCTCATCCGCCTCGTGGCGGGGCCTGACCTTCCGCCGGCACCTCGGCGACCCGTTCGACCTCCACCGCCGCGCCCTGGTCTCCTCCACCGACACCCTGACCATCCGGCTCGACGCGGACGGCGCCTCGTTCGTGCTGCACAACCGAAGCGCGGGCAACGTCGCCGTGGCCGGAGGCATGCTCCACATCATGCCCGCGGGCGTCTTCCAGCCGTCCAGCATTCTGCCCACCGCGCAGGCTGCCGACTTCGACCTGTGGCGCAACATCATGCGCGAGTACAGCGAAGAGTTCCTCGGCAACGCCGAGCACGGCGGCGACGGCAACCCGGCTGACTACGGCACCGAACCGCTCGCCTCGTTCGAGGCTGCCCGCGCCGCCGGCCGAATCCGCGTGTACTGCCTCGGCGTCGCGCTCGACGCGCTCACCCTCTACGGGGAGTTGCTCACCGTCGCGGTCTTCGACGGAGACACGTACGACCGGCTGTTCGCCGACATGGTCGACCACAACGACGAGGGCACCGTGGTCAAGACCGGCAAGGTGCAACCCACCTCAGCCCTGCCGTTCACCCGGCACGTGTTGGATGAGCTGGCCCACGGCGGGCGCCTCGCACCCGCTGCGGCAGGATGTCTTGAACTGGCTTGGCAACACCGCGACACGATCCTCGGGAGGAACTGACGTGCGGGTACTGGTCACCGGCGGACTTGGCTACCTCGGACATGCCGTCACGCTCGAACTCCAGGCCGCCGGCCATGAGGTCACCGTCATGACCCGCGGCCGGGCCGACGCGAAGCCGCCCGCCGGCGCCGAGCTGGTGGAGGGCGATATCCGCGATCGCGAGGGCGTTGCCGGCATCGTGCGCGCCGGGCAGTACGACGGCGTGTGCCACCTGGCCGCGGTCACCCAGGGCCGCGAGTCCTTCGCCGACCCGCTCACGTACTGGGACGTCAACACCGGCGGGACACTCAACCTGTTGTTGGCGCTAGACGCGGTCAAGCACGAGCTGGCGCCCGTCCGGCTTGTCTACGCCTCGTCCCACGTCGTGTACGGCGCGGACTACCAGGAGACGTTGACCGAGGACCTTCCGATGCGGCCGAACAGCCCGTACGGCGCTTCAAAAGCCGCGGCAGAGGATCTCGTACGCGCCTACGCAGCAACCGGCGCCGTCGATGCGATCACGCTGCGGTTCTTCAACCTCGCTGGAGCGGTCGACGGGCTCGGCGACACCGACACCGCCCGCATCATCCCGAACGTCTTCCGTGCGATTACCGGCCAGCTCGAGTACGTCACGCTCAACGGCACAGGGTCGGCGGTGCGCGACTTCGTGCACGTCCGGGATGCGGCCGGAGCGGTGCTCAGCGCCGTTAACGCGGCTCGGCCTGGCGAATGCCACACGTACAACATCGCCAGCGGACGAGGCGTCAGCGTCGCCGACATCATCAAGGCTGCCGAAATGGTGAGCGGCCGGGAAGTCCCGGTGCGGCACAACCCACCGAAGCCGGAGGCACAGCACCTCGTCGCCGACGTCGCGCGCGCCACGCATGACCTCAGTTGGACACCCCGCCACTCGTCGCTAGACGAGATCATCAGAGATGCGTGGAACACCTGGCAGTAGAGCAGCAGAGCGGGCCCGCACGAAAGTTATGTGGCGGCGTCTTTTGCGGCTTCAGGCGGGTTGGAGGTTGCCATAAGGTCGAGCGCCTCGAACAGCCGTTCGGCATACGTATCGGCCGTTTGTCGTACCCAATACTCACGAACGAAAAACAGCCACATCCCGAGCAGAACGGCATGTGCGGCCACAACCAACCACCATGCGCCCGACGTACCGTTGGAATTCCATGCGTAGTAGTCGATGGCGGCGGCAACTCCGACGATGACGAGAGCATATGGTCGGAGCGCGAGCATGTTCCTTGCCCTGTTGTAGGCAATGAGTTCTCGGCGCACCAAGGGAAACTCGTCCTTGCGTGCGCGCACACGGTTGATGAGATGGCGGGTCGCAGCGACGTAAAGCTCATCAGCGCTTGCCGGATTTACTTGCTCCTGGCGCTTCGTTGGTAAGGTAGCGCCATACAGCAGCTCTAACGCCTTCCGGCGGCGCGTGAAGACCGCAAGATTGCCCGCCTCGCTATGCCGAAGCATGTGCGTGGTCGGCATCCCATTCCAGTCCCGAACGAGCCGCACCTCCAAGTCTCTGCCGAGGTTTCTCACCACGATCGCTAGCAGAACCACGAAGCCACTGGCCACGAGAATTGGGAATAGGGCTACCTGCGGCCCCTTGGGAGCAAGCACCGCGCCGGCAATTCCAATCGGCGCAACTGCCCAGAGTCCGGGCAGGGCCCGCGTTCGGCGGGAAAAGTCGTCGAAATGGCTGAGGATGTCGTTAGTCATCGTCGTCCTCGGCGAAGGTGGGAAACTGCGTGGCGACATTCCATCCCGGCCGGACGACGTCCGCGTGCATGACCGCATTGCCCTCAGTGGCCCAAACCCCGCAGCCACGCCGCTTGAGAGCGTTGACCACTTTTGGCGACGGGTGCTTGATGGCCGCCTTGGCGGAGCTAACGTAGGCCGCGCAGGCAGGACTGTACGGCGCACCCCGCTCGCCAAGAATACGGTCAAGGATCGTAGGGCCAACATTGCGTTTGCTGCCGTGGTGCGGCGCCTGAAAGAGAGACAACGGATTCCAGAGGAACGAACCGACAGTGCTCTCATACTCGGCCGCCGCCGGTCCGAGCGCGGGGATTCCAGCATCACCCGTGAACAGCATGCGCTGTTGACTAGCCGTCACCAGTGTGATCACCGACGAATTGTTGCGGGGCGTCGTTTCGCCGTCGTCTGTGAGCGTTTCGAAGGGGAGGGAGGCGAGGGCACGTTCCGCCAGACGCGACGCGCGCTGCAACCAGGTTGCCTGGGCGCTGGCGCTGAACGCGCCGGCCTTCTCCTTGGCCAACTGCTCGCGCAGGTGTTGCTCATAGAAGTCCTCGGTGGGCCCGAGGATGCGGAGCTGCCCATCGAAGCGGACGAGGCCAGTGAACGGCTCGGTCAGAGTGACACCGCGGCGCTTAGCAAGCGCGATCAGGTTATCCAGATTTTCGAGGTTGCTGAAGTCGGACACATCGAAAACGTGACGGCGCGGCTGGTGGATCAACAGCTCGCCGACGTAGAGCTGCTCAAGCACCTTCGTTAGGCCGTTCAGATGATCCATGTCCGGGTGAGTCGAGATCACCAGGTCGACCGTGCTCGTGCCGTAGTACCGCTTGATGTGCTCCACCAGGTCGTCGCCGATGTCGGTGAAGCCACCGTCGATCACGACCACCGCCTCTCGCCCGGTGGCATCGACACTGAACTTCATGGCGATGGCATCACCGCTCTTTCCCCCGTCCTGCTGATCGTTTTCAACCGGCAGGAAGTCGACCTGATACACCTTTACCCTCCGTAGTCATCGTGGCCGCGATCGCACATATGATCGAATCGGCTAGTCAATGTACGCCTCACGCTGCGCACTTGCAACAGGGTATGGCTGTGCCGATATTCCCGGAATGACCTAGCCGAATGGCTCGTCTTGTCTACAGATAGTGACCAGACTGCAAAATACTTAAGATCATGACTGAGGGTGATCGATTACGTGAAGAAAGCCCCTCACGGCGCAGCAAATTCAACGACGTCGAGCCGCAGGCAACGCCGCGTCCGAAGCGGCGTGCCACCGGCGTGCCACAACCGAAAGTTGATCACGGTGTCCAGAGGGGAAGTGCGGGGATTCGGGCCGGTAACACCGTCGTGAGCTGCGCACACGTCAGCCGACTTCTCAAGATCGGTCCTGGCAGTGTGGGGGTCAGGGGTTCGAGTCCCCTCGGCTCCACCCATCGAAATGGCGCTCCCTGCTCAAGGCGGGAGCGCCTTTTCACGTCGGCGACGGGTGGATTCCCCGCGCACCCGTGTCCCCGCCGCATCGGAAAGCGGGGTTAGCATCGGGCCATGCCCCTGGCCGCCGAGTACGTCGATCGGTTCGAGGCCTCCCGGCGGCGCCTGGAGGCCATCGCGTATCGCATGCTCGGCTCCGCCGCCGAGGCCGAGGATGCCGTGCAGGAGACCTATCTGCGCTGGCAGGCCTCCGACGTCGGGCGGATCGAGGTGCCCGAGGCGTGGCTCACCAAGGTGCTCACCAACCTGTGCCTGAACCAGCTCACCTCGGCGCGGGCGCGGCGGGAGACGTACGTCGGGCAGTGGCTCCCCGAACCGCTCCTCGCCGGCGATCCCATGCTCGGGCCGGCCGACACCGCCGAGCAGCGGGAATCGCTGTCGTACGCGGTGCTGGTCCTCCTGGAGCGCCTGTCCCCCAACGAGCGGGCCGTGTACGTGCTGCGCGAGGCGTTCGACTACCCGCACCGCGAGATTGCCGGGATCCTCGACCTGACCGAGGCCTCCAGCCAGCAGATCCTGCACCGCGCCAAGCAGCACGTCGCCGACGGCAAGCAGCGCACCGCGGTCGACGCCGCGGCCGCGCGGAGGGTCGTCGAGGAGTTCCTGGCCGCGGCCACGAGCGGGCAGACCGAGCCGCTCGTGCGCCTGCTCACCGCGGACGCCGTGTCGATCGGCGACGGCGGGGGCAAGGTGCCGGCGCGGGCCAAGGCGTTCGAGGGAGCGGCCGCGGTCGCCCGGTTCGTCTGGGGTCTGTTCCGCCCCGGTACGGCCAAAGAGAAGCTCATCGGCGGCCGCCCGGAGATCTACCCGTGGACGGCGAACGGCGGCCCGGCCGCGATCGCGGTGATCGGCGACCGCGTCGTCGGCGTGATGTGCCTGGAGGTCACCGAGGCCGGCATCACCGCGGTCCTCAACCAGGTGAACCCCGACAAGCTCGAGCGCGCCACGGCCCGGTGGAACGCGACCGACCACGGAAAAGCGCTGTTCACGGCGCTGTGAGCCGCTTCACAGCCCGCTCCTGTCATGAATCGCGGCCCCGCCCGGCTCAAAGGGCACAAGCCGCACAGGACAGGAGCACACCATGCACCGCATCGTCGTACTGGGCGCCGGCTACTCCGGAGCCATCGCCGCCGGCCGCCTCGCCAAGCGCCTGCGCCGCGAGGACGTCGCCATCACCCTGGTCAACGCCGAACCCGACTTCGTCGAGCGCGTCCGCATGCACCAGCTCGCCACCGGCCAGCAGCTCAAGCCCCGCCCCCTGGACAGCATGTTCGCGGGCACCGGCGTCGAGGTCCGCATCGCCCGGGTGACGGCCATCGACACCGACCACAAGACGGTCTCCCTGGCCGGCGCCGAGGACCTCGCCTACGACACCCTCGTCTACGCCTTGGGGAGCGGTTGGAATGCCCAAGCCGCATCCGGTACCGCTGAGCATGCCTTTGAAATCGCCGGCCGCCCGGGCGCGCTCCGGCTCCGCGAGCGCCTCGCCAACCTCCCGAACGGCACACCCGTCACCGTGGTGGGCGGCGGCCTCACCGGCATCGAGGCGGCCACCGAATTCGCCGAGTCCCGCCCCGACCTCGACATCGCCCTGATCACCACCGGCGAACTCGGCGACTGGCTCTCCCCGAAGGGCCGCGCCTACGTCCACAAGGTCTTCGACGGCCTGCGCATCACCGTCCACGCCAACACCACCGTCACCGCGGTGGAGCCGGACCACGTGACGACGTCGGACGGCCGCACCATCCCGGCCACGGTCACCGTGTGGACGGGCGGCTTCGCGGTCCACCCGATCGCCGCCGCCACCACCCTGCAGGTCACCGAGGCGGGCCAGATCGTCGTCGACGAGTACATGCGCTCCGTCTCCCACCCGGACGTGTACGCCATCGGCGACGCCGCCTACGCCATCGGCCCGGCCGACAAGCCCCTGCGCATGTCGTGCGCCTCGGGCACCCCGGAGGCCTGGCAGGCCGCGGACGCGATCGCCGCCCGCCTGACCGGCGGCAAGCTCCCGCACGCCCCGTTGCGCTACTTCAACCAGTGCATCTCGCTGGGCCGCAAGGAAGGCCTCATCCAGTACGTCACGGCCGACGACCGAGCCGTGCCGGCCGCACTGACGGGGCGGTTGGCCGCGCTGTACAAGGAACTGGTCTGCAAGGGCGCGGCGTGGAGCGTCGCCAACCCGATGCTCGGCATGCCGACCCGCCGCCGCCCGGTCACCACGCCGAGCGGTGCCAAGGCCGCCGCGACCGCCAGGACCGCGGTGTAACCCGACGGAGAACCGGGCCGGGTGCCGGAATACTTTCCGCAACCGGCCCGCCATTCGTCAATATTTACGGCCGCGTCGAGGCTTATTCACAAAAGCCGATCACCCTCGATGCCGAAAAGTCGGACCGGGCCGGCAGGTTTGCCATCCGCATCGCTGTGGGTAGCGCTCCGCTCGGGCATGGTGACATATGTCAGCCCAAGGATGAACCAGGAGAACTCGATCACCGCCGGGTCCGCATGGCCCGGCGAGGCCTTCAAGAAGGGAAACTCGCTGGTCGGAGGGCTGCGACCCCGGGGGTACAGGAGTCGGCGGATGCGCTAGGGTTTGCGCGCGGACGCGCGTGCGCCCGTCGAGATTTCGCGCGGTCGTGTCGTCCGCATGAGCGCGCACTCCCCACGGTAGCCTGTTCGCAACATCGCAGCGGAGGACGCAAGACGTGGAGACAACCCGCGCCGTCATCGAGTCGCAGTCCCACCGGGCCGGCGACATTTCGCTGCAGCTTCTCCTCACCGTGCGGGATGACGAGTCGGCGCTTGCCAAGTCGATCCGGAGGGTCACCGATGCCGCTCGGCGGGGTCGCCCGAACTCGGTCGCAGCGTTCAACAACTACATCTGACGCTGCCGCCAAGCCGATAGGCCAGGTTCTGCTGAAGATCCATAGTCGCTGCAACCTTTCCTGCGACTATTGCTACGTATATACGCACGTCGATCAAACGTGGCGCAATCAACCCAACGTCATGCCGGATCACGTGGTTGAGCAGGCCGCACGCCGGATCGCCGAGCATGCGGAAATTCATGATCTTAAATTAGTAACCGTGATCTTACACGGTGGTGAGCCGCTGCTCGCCGGGAAAGCGATGATCAGGCGCACGGTCGAGACCGTGCGGTCACGAGTCCGCCCGCAGACGAGTATTTCCTGGCATCTCCAGACGAACGGCCTGTTACTGGACGACGAATTCCTCCGCCTGTTCGAGGAGTGCGGCATCCGAATCGGCGTGAGCCTCGATGGCGGCCAGGAGCAGAATGACCGCCGCCGGGTATTCGCGAATGGCCGGGGAAGCTATACGGCCGTCGCCTCGGCACTGCACCGGCTCGCGGCTCGCCCCGACCGATACGGCGGCATTCTGTGCACGATTCATCTGGACAACGATCCGCTGGACGTCTATCGCGAATTGCTGTCCTTCGCGCCGCCCCGCATCGATTTCCTGCTGCCGCACGGAAACTGGACCACGCCGCCGCCCGGAAGGGACCCGGGCACCCCGGACACCCCGTATGCCGATTGGCTGATCCCGATTTTCGACGAATGGTTCGGCGCGCCGGCCCAGCCGACCGGCATCCGGCTCTTCGAGTCGATACTCGACCTGCTGCTCGGCGGCTCCAGCAGCAGCGAGGCGATCGGGCTCGACCCGGTCGACCTGCTCATCGTGGAGACGGACGGCTCCATCGAGCAGGGTGACGCGCTGAAGACCACCGAGCCGGGCATGGCCGCGACCGGCCTGCACATCCGGACGGCGAGCTTCGACGATGCGCTGGCACAGCCGGGGTTCCAGGCCCGGCAGGGCGGGCTCGCGGGGCTGCCGGCGACGTGCCGGGCCTGCCCGGTCGTCAGCGTCTGCGGCGGCGGCCTGCAGGCGCACCGGTACCGCGCGGAGAACGGCTTCGACAACCCGTCCGTGTACTGCCCGGACCTGATGAAGCTGATCCGCCACGCGTACGGGCGGATGGCGGAGCAGCTTCAGCCGGGCTGACGGCCGATCACAGCTGGGACAGGTCGATCTCGCAGTCCCATCGCTCGCGGCTCGCGATCGCCGCGGTGATCGGGTGCTCGCGGCCGAGCGACCGGACCGCGAGCGCGTGCAGCACCGTCCGGAAGTCGTCCAGCCCGTCGGTGTCGCCGAGCATCGCCCGGCTCGACGCCACGTTGCACCCGGCGACGAGCCGCTCCGGGTGGGCCGCGCCGAGCACCTGCTCCATCCGGGTGTACGCGTCGAGTTCCATCGCCAGCGCCGCGGCCGGATCGCCGGCCGCGAACCGCGTGTTCGCCCCGATGATCGTGCACTGCAACGCGTTCGGGTGGTCGGGGCCGAACGCCTCCACCAGGCTCTCCAGCGCGTCGTCGGCCTCGAACCGGGCCGTGTCGACCTCCCCGGCCCGGCGCAGGATGACCGCCAGGTTGGCGCTCGCACCGAGCGAGAACGAGTCGTCGCGGCCGAACTTGTCCAGGCAGCGGTCCACGCACTCCTGCTGCAGCCGGAGCGCCTCGGTCTGGTTGCCCAGCCCCGAGAACGTCATGGCCAGCGTGTTCAGGCAGTGCAACCGGTCCTGATGGTCGAGCGGCCGGTCCGCCTGGTACGCGTCGCGCACCAGGTCGCGGGCGACCTCGAGTTCGCCGAGCCGCCGATGGGTGGCGGCCAGCTCGACGGAGGCCCGCAACGCCGTCGGGTCGTGCTCGCCCAGCAGGGTCCGGCAGCCGTTCAGCGTGGTCTCCAGCAGCCGGCGCGAGCCCCGGTAGTCGCCGACGAAGCGCATCATGCGTCCGTAGCTGACCGCCGAGTAGAGCGTGTCGGGATGCCGCTCCGACAGCAGCCGCCGGCGTCCCGCGTACGCGCTGGCGTGCAGCCGCAGCGCCTCCTGGTAGTCGCCCACCCGCTCGAGTTGCACCGCGAGGTTGTTCATCGCGCGATAGGTCCGCCGGTGCTCCGGACCGAACAGGTCGACCGAGTTGCTCAGCGCCTCTTCGAGCAGGCCCCGGGAGCGCTCGTACTGCCCCTGCGGCCACAGATCCGCCGCGAGTCCGGCCATGCTCATGATGCTGTACTGGTTGCGCGGGCCGATCGACCCCATCAGCCCCGCGTAGGCGATCTCACTGAGCGCCAGGCTGCGGTCCAGATCGCCGGCGGCCCGCACCGCGTTGGCCAGAAACACCGTCGCGATCAGTGACTTCTCGTCGTCGGCCGGCCGTTGCGACGACCAGACCTTCAGGGCCGCGTCGGCGAGCTCGGCGCTGCCGGCGAAGTCGGATCGGCGGTAGAGGTACCGGATCACCTCGAGGACCAGTTGCCGCGTGGCGTCCTCGGTGGCGTGCAGCGCGTCGGAGGTGACGACGTGCGGCCAGAGCGCGTCCCAGCGGTCCCAGGTCTCCGGGCGGTCGGAGTCGCCCGGGGCGGCCTCGACCAGGATGCGGTGGACCTGGCGGCGGTACATGTCGGCGCCCTCGATCGGCAGGCTCTCCCGGATCACCGCGAGCACCAGCCGGTGCATCTGCAGCGACTCCTCGGCCTCGTCGAAGGTCGCCAGGCCGAACCGGCGCACCTCGGCGATCAGGTTGCCGAAGGCCACGTCGTCCCGCAGACCCGGGTCGTCGCCGGCCACGAAGTCGATCAGGTCGTGGCTGTACAACAGCGAGGCCGGCACCGGCTCCGGGCCGAAGAACGCCATCAGCTCGACGAGCCGGGCCGCGGCCGGGGAACGCCCGCGGAGCTGGTCCAGCGACAGCAGCCAGGTGATCGCGCCCGCCCGCTCGTAGCCCGCCGGCGGGTTCTCGGCGAGCATCCGGGAGAGCTGGCTGTCGACCAGCGCGAGGTACCGCTCCACCGGCATTCTGGTCGCGGCCAGCCAGGACCCGGCCTGCTCGATGGCGAGCGGCAGGTCGCCCAGGCGCTCGGCGACCCGGTCGGCCTCGGCCGGGCTGAGGGCGGGCAGCCGCAGCCGCAGCAGCTCGACGCTCTCCTCGCGGCTGAACGGCATGACCTCGATGCCCTCGATCGAGTCGCCCCAGGCCGGGCTGCGCGAGGTGATCAGCACATGCCCGGGGCCGTCCGGGATCAGGCCGTTGAGGTCGGACGGATCCCGGGCCGAGTCGAAGATGATCAGCCAGCGCGGGAACGGCCGGCCCTGCCGCAGCGCGTCCAGCAGCAGCCGGATCCGCTCCGCGGAGGTCTCGGTCGCCGGCACGTGCAGGTCGTCGGCGAGGTCGACGAGGTTGGCGCGCACCATGCTGCTCTGCGCCGCCGGCACCCACCACACCACGTCGTAGTCGGCGGCGAAGCGGTGCGCGTACTCGGTCGCGATCTGGGTCTTCCCGACGCCGCCGAGGCCGCTGATCGCCACGGGCGCGGTCGAATCCGAGCGCGGCGACAGGTGCTCGCGGATCGTGGCGAGCACCTCCCGGCGGCCGGTGAAGCTCAGGTTTCGCAGGGGCAGTCGCTGGACCGCGGGAGGATTGCCCGGGTAGCGCGGCTCGTCGAGGCCGCCCGTCCGCGGCTCGTTCACCGGCCAGTTCAGCGCGGTGAGCAACGCGGTGCGGGCCCGATCCGCGGTCATGCCCGACAGTTCGATGGCCCCGAACCCCTCGAGTTCCAGCGGCGGGTTCGCGCCGTCGAGCGAGATGGGCAGGACCGTCGGCCGGCGCAGGCTCACGTTCGCCGAGCGGCGCAGCCACTCCGCGCTCTCCGGCGGAAGGCGGTACGACGCCGAGAGCAGCACGGCCACCAGGTCGACGTGCGGGTCGGGTTCGGGCGTGGGGGCGGTGGTGTCGCGCAGTACCGTCGGAAGCCCCACCTCGTTCAGGACGCCCGAGATCCACTCGGCCCACATGCGGTCCTCGGCCGCGTGGCTGATCAGGACGCGGGTCATCGCGCGCGGGCGGGTGCGCTCGAACTTGGCCAGCCAGAAGCGGCGCACCGACTCGTCCATCGGGGTGGCGTCGGGCAGGTCGCGGGGGCCGGCGATGCGGCGGGCGAGGCGCTCGTACGCGGCCAGGAGCGTGGCGGGCTGGCCCGGGCGGTCGCCGAAGACGCTGAGGATCTCCTCGTAGGCGTAGTAGACGCGGTACGGGATTTCGACCTCGGCCCAGTACCGTGTCATCTGCTCGACGTCGAGGTCGTCGAGGAACTGCGCGAACCGCAGCCACGCGTGATCGCGCCCCGCGTCGAGTTTGCCCTTCTCGCCGTCTTCGACCCGCATCGGTACCGGCAGCTGGCGCACCGGATCGTCGAGGCGCTGGTTGCGGATGGAGCGGGCGACCGTCACGGCGCCGTCGATGCTCTGGGTGCTCAGGGTGAAGCAGTTGACCACGGTGTCCGGCATGAGCACGGTGCAGATGCCGGCGCTGTCGCTGAGCCCGGTCCGGCTGTCGATGAGGACGAAGTCGTAGAGCTCGCGCATGTTGTCGCGCAGGGCGGCCAGGAACGCGGCGCCGCCGAGCCCGTCGTAGAAGCTCGGCCAGTCGAACGTGCTCACGGTGGCCGAGTACGCCGGCCCCTGGCGCCCCGCGGGCAGCAGGTCCAGCTCGCCGCCGCCGGCGAAGCGCCAGTCCAGCGACACGGCGTACCGGCGCACGTCGGCGGCCGGCAGGTCGGCCGGGTCCGGCTGGCTGGCGGCGATCGCGGCGTACTCGCGGATCAGGTCGATGACGCCGTCGGAGGTGTGCAGCTGCGGGTCCTTGAGGAACGGGTGGAAGAACCGGTGCACGCCCGGCGACTCCAGGTCCCAGTCGACCACGAGGACGCGGTGGCCGGCGCTGGCCAGGATCCACGCGACGTTGGCCACGGCCATCGTGCGGCCGGTGCCGCCCTTGTACGAGTAGAAGGTGACGACCTGGCCGGGTCCGCGCTGGTCGTGGGTCATCGTGTCCCTCTCAGGGTCCCTCGAGGATGGGCCTGTTCGTCCCGGTGCCGTACGGCGTGGACGGCAATGCTCGGCTGGTCGCGAAGACCCGGTTCCGGGCGGTCTCCAGCACGATCTGGAGGTCTTCGTCGAAGGCCCGGTGCGAGATGATGTCCTGGCGGTAGGCGAGCGCGTCGCGGGTGGCGATGCGGTCCAGGAAGACGCTGCGCAGCCCGTCGGACAGCAGCCGCCAGTGATGCTCGGTCTCTGCGTCCTCGGTGTTGCGCGGCACCAGCGCCGCGGCCGCCCGCCGGCGGTCCTCGTGCCGCTCGACCGCCTGCCGGTACGCGTCCAGCTGGCTCGTCCAGGCGTCCACGAGCAGCACGACGATCCGGGCGCCGCTGTCCGGGCTCTCGGCCGCGGCCGGGTTCAGCGGTATCGCCGACGCACCCGCCGTGAGCCCGCGCTTCGCGGCGACGTCGCGGGCGTACCCGGCCAGCGACATCGTGTGCGTGGGCGCGTACGGCATCCAATCCAGCGACTGCTCGCCGTAGTAGCTCACGTCGCCGCGCACGGCGCGCGCCTCGTGGCGGTTCGGCGCGGCGATGATGAAGTGCACGTCGTCCGGCTTCGGCGGGGCCGGTGCCGTCTCGTCCGCGGTCTCGGCATGGAACGCGCTGGGCGCCGACGCGAACTCGATGCGCTCGGTCGGGGGCAGCGGCGGGAGCCGGTCCACCTCGGCGTTGTCGACGATGTGCTGGGCCAGCACGGAGATCGCCTCGAGGTACTCGTCGTGGTACCGCGCCAGCCGCATGAGCTGCCGCAGCCCGTCGCGCCGGTACGCCTCGCTGAAGCGCTCCTGGTCGTACTGCACCCGCTGCACCGCCTCGGGCATGTTGCGCGGCGGCAGCCACAGTGCCGGCACCAGGGCGGTCGAGCGCCGGCCGGACTGCTGCGCGAAGTGCTCGCACCGCTGCGCGAACAAGTGCCACTCCTGGCCGCACGGCTCGCTCACGACGTACCGCGGCGAGCACAGGCCGATGAAGGTCGTGCACATCGCCAGCGCGTCGACCAGTTCCTTCGACCAGATCGTGCCCATCTCGAGGTTGCGGTCGAGGAAGCCGACGGTCTCGCTGCTGCTCACGCCGGCCCGCACCCGGACCTCGCCGGAAAGTTCCTTGAAGAACTGTTCGACGTACGGATCGTCGTCGCTTCGGGCGTAGCTCAGAAAGAAGTACGGAGGCGCCGGCCGGCGCGGTGGCGGGATCGGCAGACTGATGGAGCTCATCGGGTGGCCCCATCGTGCAGATACGCGACCGGATGGTGCCCGAAGGCGTCGAAATCGACACCTTCGGGATTTCTCATGGCCTGTGGATCGCGCACCGTCGGACGTCCTGACTGGTCGTCGCCTGGCAATGCGGACATGATCTGAACACATCCCCGAAACGGTGGTCAGAAGACGGCGGCACGGGAACGACGATGTACCCGAGTCGATCCCGCAGTCTCATCATGCCTGCCGCACGCCAACTTTGGTAAGGGCGCGGCCGGAAAGATCATTCCGCGGGTTGCCGATCGCGATCCATTATCGGTGCCCTGAATTGCCGGATTCCACTGGCCGTTCGGACTAAAAGATCATTGTCGTGTGCCAATATTTGACGGACGTCGGCGATTTGCTTGTCAGGCGCGGCCCATCAGGCGTTCGACGTCGGCGAGCTGGGCGGGGGTCAGCGGGCCGTGGGCCAGCGCGCCCGCGTTCTCCTCGACCTGCGCGACCGTACGGCACCCCGGAATCGGCACCGCCCGCTCGTCGTACGCCCACAGCCACGCCAGCGCCCCCTGCGCGAGCGTCCGCCCGTCCGAGGTGAGCACGTCGCGGATGCCGTCGATCCGCGCGAGGAACTCGGGCGTCGGGCGGCCGTCGGTGAAGTACGTCATCCACTCCGGGCTCAGGCCGCGCACGTCGTCGTGCGGCAGGGCGGCCGAGGTGCTCGTGTACCGTCCGCCCAGCAGCCCCATGGCGAGCGGGCCGCGAATGATGACACCGAGATCGTGCTTCGCGGCGACGGGAAGCACCGCGAACGAGCCGCGCAGCACCGACAGGTCGGCCTGGATGGTGGCGCAGCGCCGGCCCGCCGCGGCGAAGGCGTCCGCGCGTTCCGGGAAGTCGGTGCTCCAGCCGTACGCGCGGATCAGGCCCTGCTCCACCAGGTCCTCCAGGGCCGGGATCAGGTCCAGGGCCTGCGGGATCGGCAGCCCGTTGATGTGCAGCTGCAGCAGGTCGATCCGATTGGTCCCCAGCCGGCGCAGCGAGTCGCGGACCGAGCGCCGCAGGTTCTCGGGGCTGCCGTCGTCGGGGCCGACCTGGCGGGTCCGCTCGTCGAAGGTGCCCCCGAACTTGGTGGCGAGCACGACCTCGTCGCGCCGGCCCGCCAGCGCCCGGGCGAGGATCTTCTCGCTGTGCCCGGCGCCATAGACGTTGGCCGTGTCGAAGAACGAAACGCCAAGATCGAGCGCCCGGTGTACCGCACGAATCGACTCGTCGTCGTCCACCTCGCCCCAGCCGAGCGGCTGTTCGCCCGCCCAGAACGGGCCGCCGATCGCCCAGCAGCCCATGCCCAGCGCGCTGACCTCGATGCCGCTGCGTCCCAGGAATCGCGTATCCATGCCGGTCACGATTCCACCTGGAGCGCGCTCCAGGTCAAATGAGCGCCTCGATGGCCGCCAGTACGGCCGGCCGCGGCTCGTCGCGCCGGGAGACGAGGTACCAGGGCCAGTGCGGCTCCGGGTTGACGACCGGGCGCTGGACCAGGTCCGGCGGGATCGGATCGGTCTGGCCCTTCGGCGAATTGAGCACCGGCACGCGCAGCCGGCGGACGTGGTCGAAGAAGGCCGGGCCCGTCACGCCGCCGTCCTCGATCCGGATCATTTTCGCGTCGGTACTGCGGGCAAGTCGCTCGGCAAACCGGTTCCACGAGGACCAGGTGGCGGTGTCGGCGTCAAGCAGTACAACCGCGTCCTTGGCTTGAATCGCCGACGTGTCGGCGCCGACGTCGACGGCGAACAGCCGGTCGGTGCCGAGGTGGTGGGCGGCCAGGTCGAGTGCGGCCAGGTCCTCCTCCTCGATCCAGCAGATGGCCAGGTCGAGGGTGCCGTCGGCGACGCGGGCGGCCTGGGCGTGGGACGGCAGGACCCAGGTGTCGACGTGCAACTGGACCACGCCGGAGGTGCGGGCGGCCAGGTCGGGCGGGCGCCAGTTGACGTAGCCGAGCCGCACCGGCTCCCCGGCCGACAGGCCCGCGGCCGCGCGGCGCAACTCGTCGGCGCGGTCGAGAAGTGCCTGCGTGCGGGGCAGGAGCGCCTCACCCGCGGCGGTGAGCGCGACCGAGCGGCGGTCGCGGTCGAAGAGGCGTACACCCAGATCGCGTTCCAGGCTCTTGATCTGCTGCGAGAGCGACGGCCCGGCGATGCGCAACCGGAGCGCGGCCCGGCCGAAGTGCAGCTCCTCCGCGACGGCGACGAAGTAGCGGAGCTGGCGCAACTCCATGCGCCCAACGTACTGCGCCGTTAGTCTCCTCCTCCCAGCAGCGAGCAAGCCGGTCCTGGCACCTCCCGCGCGGCCGCCCCAGGATTCGATGCATGAGCATGCACAAGGTCGCCATCATCACCGGCGCTTCGCAGGGGATCGGCGCGGGACTGCTGGCCGCGTACCGCAAACTCGGCTACGCGGTCGTCGCCAACTCCCGCACCATCCCGCAGTCCGACGACCCCATGATCGTGACGGTCCCGGGCGACATCGCCGACCCGGCCGTCGGCACCGGCCTCGTCGCGCAGGCCCTGGCCACGTTCGGCCGCGTCGACACCCTGATCAACAACGCCGGCGTCTTCGTGGCCAAGCCCTTCACGGAGTACACGGCGGACGACTACGCCCTGGTCACCGGCGTCAACCACGGCGGCTTCTTCGAGATCACCCAGCGCGCCGTCACCGCGATGCTCCCGCGCGGCGCCGGCCACGTCGTGAACATCACGACGAGCCTCGTCGACCACGCGAACAGCAACGTCCCGTCCGCGCTGGCGGCCCTGACGAAGGGCGGCCTGAACGCGGTGACCCGCTCCCTGGCCGTCGAATACGCAACCCGGGGCATCCGCTTCAATGCGGTTTCCCCCGGCATCATCCGCACCCCGATGCACGCCCCGGAAACGCACGATTTCCTGGCCGCCCTCCATCCGGTGGGCCGCATGGGCGACATCAGTGACATCGTGGACGCCGTGACCTACCTCGAATCAGCCCCCTTCGTCACCGGCGAAATCCTCCACGTCGACGGCGGCCAGAGCGCGGGGCACTGAAATGACTCCCGTGCTGCAGACTGTTCTCGAGCAGTGGAAATCCGCCGTGAACGCGCACGACCCACGCCGGGTGGCCGCATTGTTCACGGACGAGGCGATTTTTCAGGGCCTGCATCAGTACAGCGTGGGGCCGGACGGGGTCGCCGCCTATTACGAGGCGCAGCCGATCGGGTTGACCGCCGCGTACGAAATCCTGGAGACCCGCCACCTGGCGGACGACCTGCTGCTGGGGTACCTCGCGGTGGAGTTCACCCGGCCGGACCGGACGATGGTGAAGGGGTACCTGAGCGTCCTGCTGCGCCGGGGCGAGGAGCGGTGGTTCATCGACCACTACCAACTCTCCCAACTCGGCTGACGCGGCCACCGTCCAACACGGCCCCTGCCCCAAAGCAGGGGCCGCTCCACCCGCGGATGTGCATCGGGGCACTGCGTCGACCAGACCGAGGACGACGCATGCTGTGCGACCGCTCCCCGCGACCTCGACGAGCGCTTGGTGAGCCGGTACTGGGACCTGACCGACCGGAAACGCGCCGCCGTCGAGCGGTGACTGTCCACCCCGGCGGTCCGGGCGATGCCACATGAGGAGAAAACAACTCCGGCGGCCACTCCTGTGGGGAGTGACCGCCGGAGTCGATCTCCAGTGGTGGAGGTGCCGGGAATCGAACCCGGGTCCTTCGTCGCTTTGTTAGGGCTTCTCCGAGCGCAGCTCGTTAAGTCTCTACTCGGCCCCACCAATCACACGAGCAAGTTGGTATGACAGGCCCAGTCACAATTAATCTCACCGCGCGAGCCCCGTGACCGGACTCGGTTGGCCAGCCTTCTAGCTGATGCCGGTTACTGGGCCGAAGGCAATCCCAGACCGACAGAGCTCGACTCTAGCTTAGGCAGCGAGAGCGAGCTCGGAGCGCTTCATATCGGCGCTTATAACTTTCCGACGGCTGATTAGCGAGACAACGTCGGCTTCCTCGGCTCGCTTCCCCTATCGCTGCAAACAAAGTCGAAACCAGTCACCCCCGCGCGGGTGGTGTTGGCTGCCGCGCCACCAACGGTGCGACCGATCAAGAGTAACGCGTCCGCGCCCGGGTTTCATCCCGGTATACCCGGGGCGTCATCCGGTGGCGACGGTGCAGCTGCGGGTGTCGATCGCGCAGGTGAAGGGCTCGTTGCGCACGCCCAGGCCCTCGACGTCGAAGCGGACCGCGGCCGTGGCGCCCGGCTTGATCGTGCGGGTGGCGTCCACCGGGGTGAAGTTGAGGTGGCCGTCGGTGCGGGCCAGCACGGCGCCGTTGACGTTCGTCACGCTCAGGTCGAGCAGCGGGAGCTGGACCACCAGCTGCCAGTTCGACGCGGTGATGGCCGTGGGGTTCGCGATCGTCACGGTGACCCGGTACGCCGTGAGCGACAGGTCCTCCGTGCGGTACGCGGCGGTGAGCTGGGCCGCACCGACCGGCGCGGTGGCCGGGAGGGTCGTGGGCGAGGCCGGGAGGGCAGACGGCGGGCGGGAGGCGGCCGAGACGATCGGGTTCGAGGTGGCGCGGGTCGGGGCGATCGCGGCGCCGGGGACGGTGACCTGGACCGGGCCGGGGCTCTCGCCGCCGGTGCGCGGGGGCTTGGCCGGGTGCAGCGCCGTCGCCTTGCCGATCAGGATGGCGGCCAGGGCGAGCAGGAGCAGTACCGCGGCACCGGTCGCGACGGCCTGGCTGCGGCGGTCGGCGGACCAGTCGCGGGCGCCCGCCAGCCGGCGCCACACCGCGCGAAGCCAGGAGCGGCCGCGGTCAGAAAAGCGGTGCCAGGAACGGCCGCGCTCAGAAAAGCGGTACCAGGAACGGCCGCGCTCAGAAAACCAAGAGCGGCCGTGGGCAGGAGCAAAGGCGACCGTGGGCTCGGTGACCTTGGCGACGCCGGTGGCCCGGGCGCCGAGGACGGCCGCCGCGAAGCCCGGCATCGTCGTGGTCGGGCGCGGGCCGGCGGTCGAGCGCCGGGAGGAGCTCAGCCCGGGCGCCGAGCGGCTCGGGGCGTTGAGCTGGCGCGGCAGGCGGTTGAAGGGACCGCCGTCATTGCGCCGAGGAGTCGGCTCGGCCGCGGGCGGCGCCGGTGGCGGGGCTGCGGCGATCTTGGCCAGGGTCGCTGTCAAAGGACCCTTGAAGAGGCTCGTGTACGTCCCGAGCAGCGTCCGCCGCCGCAAGGTCCCCTGCGGACCCAGGAAGCCGCTCTGGGTCATCGTGAGCCGCGTGCCCTCACCCCGCTCGGCGAGGGTCACGGCGACCACGGTGTGCAGATTGCTGGCCTCCCAGCGCATGACCAGCCGCCGCTCGCTCTCGACGGTGACGATCTGGCCCTCGATCGGGTCCTCGAGGCCGGTGAGCTCGGTCGCCTGGAAGGTGAACGAGCCGTCGTCGCGGATCATGAACCGGGTCGTCGGCAGCCAGTCGGTGACGAGGTGGGCCTCGGTGAGCGCGCGCCACACCACGCTGGGTGGGTGCTCGAGGTCGACATCGACCCGAATCTCGGTCACGCAGGGACTATATGGCCTTGACGCATTGCTCGCAGTACCGCGACACGTTACTCACGCGCCGGAGGCTTTTTACTCTGCGTCGCCCTTGCCACGGCGGCCCGCAACGCGAGCAATCTCCCGCTCCGCGTCGCGTTTGGCCAGCGTCTGACGCTTGTCGTAGGCCTTCTTACCGCGCGCGAGCGCGAGCTCGACCTTCGCCCATCCGTCGGAGAAGTACACCGACAGCGGCACCATCGTCAGGCCGCTCTCCCGGACCTTCGCCCCGATACGGTCGATTTCCTGCCGCTTCAGCAGCAGTTTCCGGACGCGGCGGGGCGGGTGGTTGGTCCACGTGCCCATCGTGTACTCCGGGACGTGCATCGCGTGCAGGTAGACCTCCCGGTCGGAGATCTGCCCGAACGCGTCCACCAGCGAGCACCGCCCGGCCCGCAGCGACTTGACCTCGGTCCCGGTCAGCGCGATGCCAGCCTCGAACGTCTCGAGGATCTCGTAGTCGTGCCGCGCCTTCCGGTTGGACGCGACCAGCTTGCGCCCCTTTTCGCGCGGCATGGACCCCTCCTGAGTCTCCCCGATCGAAAGTCTCTCGATCGAAGAGAAGCGTAGCGCGCCCGGCAAGAGCATTTGCTCAGCAGAGGCATCCCGGCAGCCACGTGAGCGGCTGTACGGGCGAACCGTTGAGCCGCACCTCGAAGTGCAGGTGGTACCCGGTCGACGCGCCGGTCGTCCCCACCCGCCCGATCAGCTCGCCCCGGCTGACGTGCTCGCCGACCTTCACCAGGATCGCCGACTGGTGGGCGTAGCAGGTCGCGAGCCCCTTGCCCTGGTACAGCCCGTGCGAAATACAGGTGTAGTTGCCGTTGCCGCCCGACGGCCCGGCGCGCACCACGACCCCGTCCGCGGCCGCGACGATCGGCTGCCCGCCCCCGGCGGCGATGTCGACCCCGGCATGCAGCTGATAGACCTTGTAGACCGGGTCGAACCGCATCCCGAAGTTGCTCGATTTCCAGCCGTGCACGGGCATCAGGAGGAACGCGCCCACCTTCGGGCCGATGACGGTGTTCGGGGGTGCGTTTTTCGCGTTGGTACCCCCAGTGCTCTTCCTGGCCCGCCTGGCCTCCGCCTGCGCCTCGGCCCGCAGCTGCTCGGCGACCCGGTCGCTCTCCTGCTTCAGCGCGTCGTAGCGGGCCAGCACGGCGCCGCGCTCCTGGTTCGCGGTGGCCTCGGCCTTGGCGCTCTGATCGAGCAGCGTCTGCACGTCGGCGGCGGCCTTCTCGGCGCCGGCCTGGGCCGCCTGGGACTCGTCGAGGCTGCGCCGCGCGGCGTCGGCGGTCTCCTGGGCCCGGCGCAGCGCCAGCTCCGCGACGGCGCTGTGCTTCTTGGCGTCCATCCGGGCCGCGGTCAGCTCGTCCACGGCGGCCTGGTTGGCCATGGCGACCTGGTTGAGGTACTCGATGCGCAAGGCCAGATCCGTCGGCCCGCCGGAGTCGAGGACCGAGTTGACCATGGCGAACCCGCCGCCCTTGTACGTGGCCGCGACGAAGACCGACACGTCCTGGCGCGCCTTGTCGACCTGGCGCTTGGCCTCGGCGTACCCCGCGTCGGCGACCTCGGCGGCCGCGTCGGCGGCGGTGCGGTCGCGCTCGGCCTGCCGTACCGCCGCATCGGCCGCGATCACGCGCCCCTTGGCGTCGTCCAGGCCCTGCTGCGCCCCGGGGAGGGCGGCCTGGGCGCGATCGTGGTCGGCCGCGGCCTGCTGCGCCTTGTCGGTCGCCGCCTCGAGCGTGGCCTGCGTCTCCTGCAGCTGCTTGTCGAGGCGGGCCTTGTCGTCGCCGGCGTCGGCCCGCGCGGCAGTACCCGGGCCGAGCAGCATCAGCACGACGCCGACAACTGCGGCGCCGACCCGAATTCGGTTCACGGAAGCAACCCTCCAAGTACCACTTGGGGGTTACGGTACGCCGGAAAAAGCCCATAAGTCCGAAATTTCCGATAAATGCGCCATTCGTGGCGGGGACACGCAAAAGGGCGGACCCCCGCAGTGGGAGCCCGCCCTCGAAGCGTGCGAAGCGATCAGACGCGCACGTAGAACCGCAGCGTGACCCAGGCCGTGACGGCGCTGACCAGACCACCGGCGCCACACAGGACCGGCAGCATGACCCACACGTTGCCCCAGTCGACCGGCAGCAGCACCGTTGTCAGCGCCTTGAGCGAGCCGTCGATGAAGAAGATCTTCGCGGCCACCAGCGCACCGAAGGCCAGGATCGCGCCGATCAGGCCGGCGAAGACCGCCTCCAGCACGAACGGCATCTGGATGAACCAGTTCGAGGCGCCGACCAGCTTCATGACCGCGACCTCACGCCGCTTGCTGTACGCGGCGACCTGGATGGTGTTGGCCACCAGGAGCAGCGCGGCCGCGCCCTGGACCACGGCGACCGTCAGCGCCAGCGTCTGCAGCGCGCCGAGCAGGTCGAAGACCCGTTTCAGCAGCTGCTTCTGGTCGATGATGTCGCTGACACCCTCCTGGGTGCGGAACTGGTCGCTGAACTCGGCGACCTTGTTCGGGTCCTTCAGCTTGATCCGGAACGACTCCGGCAGCGAGTCCTGCTTGGTCGCCGCCACGAGGTCGGGCGCGTCCTTGAACTGCTCCTTGAAGCGGTTCCAGGCGGCTTCCTTGGTCTCGTGCTCGTACGACTTCACCAGGCCGTTGGACTTGAGCGCGCTCTCGATGGAGCTGCGCTGGTCGTCGGAGACGTCGGCCTTGAGGAAGACGGAGACCTCCACCCGCTGGTAGAAGAAGTCTTCCATCTTGCCGACCTGGAAGAACAGCAGCAGGCTCGCGCCGAGCATGGTCAGCGAGACGGTCATCGTGATGATCATCGCGATGGTCATCGTGACGTTGCGCCAGAGTCCGGTCAGGACTTCGGTCAGGATGTATCTCACGCGCATCGGGTGGGGGTTCCTTCCCAGCGGGCCCAGCAGGAGGACGGGGGGCGGTGCGGACTAGGGCTGGGGGTCAGCCGTACACACCGCGGGGCTGGTCCCGCACGATCCGGCCGCTTTCGATCTCCACGACCCGCCGGCGCATCTGGTTCACGATGTTGGAGTCGTGGGTGACCATGACGACCGTCGTGCCGGTCCGGTTGATCCGGTCCAGCAGCCGCATGATCTCGATCGACGTGTCCGGGTCGAGGTTTCCGGTCGGCTCGTCGGCCAGGAGGATCAGCGGCCGGTTGACGAACGCCCGGGCCACGGCGACGCGCTGCTGCTCGCCACCGGAGAGCTCGTGGGGGTAGCGGTGCTCCTTGCCGCCCAGGCCGACGAGCTCGAGCACCTCGGGCACGACGCGGCGCGCGACGCCCTTGGACTTGCCGATGACCTCGAGGGCGAAGGCCACGTTCTCGTACGCCGTGCGGTTCGGCAGGAGCCGGAAGTCCTGGAACACGCAGCCGATCTGGCGCCGGAAGGCCGGGATCCGCCACGAGCGCATCGACGTCACGTCCCGCTCGTTCACGACGACCTTGCCCCGGTTGGGCTGGACCTCGTGCAGCAGGAGCTTGATGATCGTGGATTTGCCTGAGCCGGAGGGACCGATGAAGAAGACGAACTCGCCCTTTTCGATGTTGACGGAGACATCGTCAAGAGAGGGGCGAGACGCCTTCGGGTACGTCTTCGTCACGTGGTCAAGCCGAATCACGGGAGTGGAGTCTACGCGGTGTGACAAGTGGGGCTAGTACACGCCGTGCGTCATGTGCGATTTGTGAGGAATGCGGACCCGAACCGGGGACGCTTCCCGCAGGGCAGCGCTTGATTCCGGATTAAGGTGTGATGTACGTAACACTTTGACGGAGACGCACGGCATCACGGTGTGTCATCGACGCACTGCGAAGAGATGATCAAGCGGTCCTTACGCGGCCGGGTCGAGCTCCCGCTGCTTGCGCCAGCGGATGCCCGCATCGATGAACGCGTCGATATCGCCGTCGAACACCGCGGTCGGATTGCCCGTCTCGTGCTCGGTCCGAAGATCCTTGACCATCTGGTACGGGTGCAGCACATACGAGCGCATCTGGTCGCCCCAGGAGCCGGCCACGTCGCCGCGCAGCGCATCCATCTTCGCCGCCTCCTCGGCCCGCTTGACGGCCAGCAGCTTGGCCTTCAGCACGCCCATGGCGGTGGCCTTGTTCTGGATCTGCGAGCGCTCGTTCTGGCAGGACACCACGATGCCCGTCGGGATGTGCGTGAGCCGCACCGCCGAGTCGGTGGTGTTGACGCCCTGGCCGCCGGGGCCGCTGGAGCGGTACACGTCCACGCGCAGTTCGTCGTCCGGGATGTCGACCTCGTCGGTCTGCTCGACCACCGGCACGACCTCCAGCGCCGCGAACGAGGTCTGGCGGCGGCCCTGGTTGTCGAACGGGCTGATCCGCACCAGGCGGTGCGTGCCGGACTCGACGGAGAGCGTGCCGTACGCGAACGGGGCCTTGACCGCGAAGGTGGCCGACTTGATGCCCGCCTCCTCCGCGTAGGAGGTGTCGTAGACGTCGGTGTCGTAGCCGTGCCGCTCGGCCCAGCGCAGGTACATGCGCAGGAGCATGTCGGCGAAGTCGGCCGCGTCGACCCCGCCCGCGCCGGCCCGGATCGTCACGAGCGCCTCGCGGGCGTCGTACTCCCCGGACAGCAGCGTGCGGACCTCGAGGTCCTCGATCGCCTTGGACAGCCCGGTGATCTCGCCGGCGACCTCGTGCAGCGAGGCGGCGTCCCCCTCGGCCTGCGCGAGCTCCAGCAGCACCTGGGCGTCGTCCAGCCGCGAGCGCAGCGACTCCAGCCGGTTGATCTCGCCCTGGACGTAGGACAGGCGCGAGGTCACCTTCTGCGCGGCGGCCGGGTCGTCCCACAGGTTGGGCGCCGACGCCTGCTCCTCGAGATCGGCCTTCTCCTTGCGCAGCCGACCGAGGTCGAGCACCGCCTCGATGTTGCGCAGGGTGCCGTCGAGATTCTTGAGGGCTTCGGCGTGGTCCAGAGCAGTCACGCATCAAGGGTACGCCGAACCGCTGCCGCCTATTTCCCCGGCGCGCTCTTGAGCCAGGTGATCGCCGCCTTGTGATAGCCGACCGCGAACTCCAGCGAGGCGGCGAAGAAGTCGTCGCCGCTCTTCTTGGCCTCTTTCGCCATTTCCCGCGCCTCGGTCAGCGCCGCATTGTGGTATTCCGCGGCCTGGGCATAGACGTCCTGCAGTTGCGTGGCCGATTGCTGGGCGCCGAAGGCCACCCGCAGGGCCACGGGATTGCGCAGCGCCTCGCGGCCCGCCGGCTCGGACAGCCACCGGGCGAAGGCGCGCTTGCCGGCCGGAGTGATCGCGTACGGCTGGCTGGAGCGCGCCCCCGGCTTGCCGAGCTTGACGTAGCCGGACTCGGCGAGCGCCGGCAGTTCGCGGTAGACCTGGCTTCGCGTCATGGACCAGTAGGGCCCGAGCCGGCGCTGCGCGGCCGCCATCAACTGGCCGCCCGTCATCGGTCCCTCGTGCAGCAGCCCCAGCAGGGCCGCCGCGGTCGCGTTGACTCCAGAATCCGCCATGCCTGCCACGCTGCCATCTTTCGACAGCTCAGTCCAGCATTTCGGCAAATCCACTGTGAACTGTCGCGCTGCGACTGTCGACTTAGGACATCCGTACGGGGGCGCTCATTGCTTGAACGTCGGGAACGCGGGCATGCTCGGCATCGTCGGGAACGGGGGCATCGGGTCGCCGATGCCGGGCAGTCCGGTCTTGGTGGGCTCGGGAGCGGTCGTGGGCGCCTTCTTGGTCGGCTTGGCGTCGCCGCCCGCGCCCAGGTCCTCTGTCGCGCCCGGGTCGGCGGTCGTCTCCCCCGGCGTGGCGCTCGCGGCGGGCTCGCCGCCGGCGGGCGTGGACGCGGCCGGGGCCGGCGTGGTGGCGTTGACCTTCTTGTCGCCCGTGTTGTCGGTTTTGTCGTTTCCGCCGGTCAGCAGCAGGGCGGCGACGGCGACGATCGCGATGAGCAGCAGGCCGCCGCCGATCGCGGCGAGGACGCGCCGCTGCTTGCGCCGGGTGTCGGTCGGCTTGCCGTCGCCGGTGGGCGCGCCGTGCTCGCCGAACTGCTCGAACAGGCGGTCGGCGGTCTCCTCCGGGGTCGCGGCGGCCGGGCGGACGACCGGCGGGTCCTGGCCGAACAGCACAATCGGTACAATTGGCGCGGTTGGCTCTTCGGGCCTGGAAACGATCTCCGTCTCGGGCTCTTGCGGCGCGGCGGACCCGGCGCGGAGCTGGGTGGGCGGCTCGTCGGGCGAGGCGTTGCGCTGCGGCGGGATGATCATCTCGGGCGTGGCCGGGCCGGCCCACAGCGGCGTGCCGGCGGCGACCGCCTCGGCTGCCGGGTCAACCGCTTCGGCCGCCGGGTCGGGTGCCGCGTCGACAGCCGCGCTGACTGCCGCATTGCGTGCCTGGTCAGGCGACTGGTCGGGTGCCGGGTCCGGCGTCGGGGACGGGGTCGCGGTCGGGGTCTGGGTCTGGGTCGCGTTGATCGCGGGAGCGTTTGCGGGCGTGCTTACGTCAGTCAGGTTGGGCGCCGGGGCGCTCGTTTCGCTACCGTTGAGCGCGGACATGCTCGCCGCGATCATCTCGGTTGCCTGACCGCTCGTTTCGCTCGTTTCGCTCGCTTCGGTTGCGGGCTGGCTCGTCTCGGACGCGGGCGTGCTCGCTTCGGTCGCGCCGGCTGCCTGCGCGCTCGTCCCGATCACGCTGGTTGCCTGCGCGCTCGTGTCGATCACGTCGGTGGGGCGCTCGGAGATCGGGATCGCCATCATCAGCGCCGCCGAGGCGGCCGCCGGGGACGTCGGGGCGGTCGGCAGCGGGACCCAGTCGACGCGGCGGACGGGCGCCGAGACGGGCGCGGTCAACTCGGCCGAGCGCTGCCAGAACGTGACTGCCTCCGCGGGCAGCCGGGGCAGCGGCTCGAACCCGTCGAGCGCGCCCTCCGCCGCGCGCAGGCGCCCGACGATCGAGGACGCCGTGGGCCGCATGCGCGGGTCGATCTCCATGCACGCCTCGATCACCGGCCAGAGCGCGGCCGGCATGCCCGGGGGCGGGACCGGCACGCAGTCGGCGTGGCGGCGCAGCACGTCGTTGGGCGAGCCGCCGCGGTACGGGCTGCGGCCGCAGATCAGCTCGAACAGCACGACGCCCAGCGCGTAGACGTCCGCGGCGGGGGTCGGCGTGCCCCCGGCGACGACCTCGGGCGCCACGTACTCGGGCGTGGCGTGCGTCGGCCCGGCCGGGCGGTCGAGGCGGCGCGCCACCCCGAAGTCGGCCAGGCGCACCGGCCCGCCGTCGGTCGGGACCAGCACGTTCCCGGGCTTCACGTCGCCGTGCACGATGTTGTTCGCGTGCACATAGGCGAGCGCGTCGGCCACCTGCGCGACCACCTCGGCCGCGACCGCGGGCGGCAACGGCCCCTCGGCCCGCAGCCGCCGGCGCAGGTCCGGCCCGGTGACCAGCTCCATGGCGATCGCGAGCATGCTCTTCTCGCTGACCAGGTTCTTGACCCGGATCACGGACGGGTGATCGAGCCCGGCCAGCAGCTCGGCCTCGCCGAGAAAGCCGTCCTTGAGCTCCGGCACGGACGCGGCCTCGGGGCGCAGCACCTTCACCGCCACCCACTCGCCGGCCTGCGTGTCGTACGCGCGCCAGACCGCGCCGATCGCGCCCCGGGCCACCTCCGACTCGAGCCGGTACCGGCCGCCCAGGATCGTCTTCTCGCTCGTCTTCGCGCTCGTCTTCATGACCGTCCCTCCCCTTACCCGAGACGGTAGGCGAGGTCCGCCACGCGTTTTCCATTCGGCGCGCCCGATGGCACAAACCGGGGAGTCTCCTGCTACATGCGGCTGCGCAGTTCCCACAGCTCGGGGTAGAAGCGCAGCTCGACCCGGGAACGCAGGTACGCCCCGCCCGCGCTGCCCCCGGTCCCGGCCTTGGTCCCGATCTGCCGCTCCGCCATGAGCACATGCCGCGCCCGCCACAGCGACCACGCCTGATCATGGGCGACCATGGCCTCGGCAAGATCCCACAGCGGCCCGTACCGCTCCCGGTCCCGCGAGATCGCCAGCAGCGACTCGACCCGCTCCTCGGCGCTGGACACCGCGAACCCGTGCTTGCCGAGCATGGTCAGGAACGCCTCCCACAGACTCGGCTCGGCCAGCCGCCGCTCCAGCCGCTCCCTCTCCACCTCGGACAGCCCGCGGAACCGCTTGAGGTACGTCGGGTCCTTCAACCCCGAAAGAAACTCGATCTCCCGGAACTGCCCCGACTGAAACCCGGACGCCGGCGACAACTTGTTGCGAAAGCGCAAAAAGTCCTGCGGGGTCATGCTGTCGATCACGTCAACCTGCCCGACGAGCACCCGCTGAATCGACAGGCACCGCTCCAACCGAACCCGCGGCAGATACGTCTCCCCGTTGAGCAACCGGTCGCGAGCGTCCTCGAGCTCGTGCAGGACGAGCTTGAACCACAGCTCGTACACCTGATGAATCGTGATGAAGAGCAGTTCGTCGTGCGCGGGCGGATCGGACTCGGGAACCTGCGCTTCGAGCAGCCCGGACAGGCGCAGATAGTCACCGTACGTAAGGGTGCCGCCCTGCTCCCCGAAATGCGCATCGTTCCAATTCCCGGCGGCCCGGTTGGTTCCGTTCTCGCTGCCGGCGCTGTCGGTTTTGCCGATGCCGCCGCCAGGGTTGCCGGCAGCGCCGCCGGCGGATTCGTTGGTCACCGGCCCACGCTATAAGGTCACCTGTCGTGACGAGAGGCGCACTGGTCCGCTGGCTGCAGAGTCTCGAGGCGCGCGACCTGGGCGAGGTCCTCCGCCGCCGCCCGGACGCGCTGATCGCCCCGTCACCCGCCGACCTGGTACAGCTGGCGGGCCGCCTGACCACCCGAACCGCGGTCAGCGAGGTGGTGGCGGGCCTCCCCCTGCCGGCGGTACAGGTGCTGGAGGCGCTGACCCGCTTGGGCCCACCCCCGATCCCCCGCACTCACCTGGCCGAGGCCCTGGACCGCGCTCCGGACGACACCGAGCTGGACGCCACCTTGCGGGTCTTGAGCCAACGAGCCCTGGCCTGGCCGGACGGCGACGACCTCTGGCTCTCCCCGGGCCTGCTCCTGGAACTGCCGGACGAGGACCCCACCCCCTTCGCCCCGGTACCACCCGCCCCCGCCCTGATCCCAGCCGACCGATCAGCAATCCGCGAGGCGGCGGCCCAGGCGGCCCGCGCACTGCTCGAATACGCGGCCGACCCGAGCCTCGACGTGCCGCTGGCCAAGCACTACCGCCAAGTGGTCCCGCAGCCAGGCCCACCGGCCCCGGACGCCACCCGCCTGGCGCACATCCTGTCGACCTGGTGGTCGGGAGGCTCCCCTTTGCGCCGAGTCGTGGTGCGGGTCCTGCACGACCTGCCCCCCGACACCGCGGTACTCGGCACCGACTCCCTGGCCCCGCTGGTGCGCTGGACGGCCCCGCTTCCCTCGCGCGCCGCAACCCTGCCGCCACCTCGCACCACGCCACGCCCCCCTTCCGCCGCCCCGCCGCCAGCGACGCGCGCCGAAGCGACGGGCGAAACGACCCGCGGGCCGGCCCGCAGATTGACGTCCGTGCCCCGAGACGACGCAGCGCCCGAAACGCCCGCGGGCGCGGCGCACCGCCGATCCGGCGACGCGACGAATCCAGCACGTGGCGAAGCAGCCGACGAACCAAGCGAAGGAGCGATCCGCGGGCCAGTCCGCAGACTGACGTCCGTGCCACCGGACGGTGCAGTGCCCGCCACGCCCGCCGACACGACACGCGGGCCCTCCGACAGCGCGGCGCCCACAGCGTCCAGCAGCGCGGCGCCCACAGCGTCCGGCGGCGCGGGGCAGGCAGCGTCCGGCGGCGCGAGGCCGGCAACCACCCTGGCCGATGTCGTGACCGGCATCGTGGCCGAGGCGACGCTGCTCGGCGTCTGCGTCATGCTCGACCCCGACGTCTTCGCGATCAGCCCGTTCGGCCGCGCCCTGGCGGACGGCCGCTCGGTCGCCGAAGTGGCCTCGCACCTGCTCCCGGAGCCCTCACTGAAGGTCCTGGCCCCGCCCAGCGTGATCGTCGCCGACGACCCCGCCCTGCTCGACACCGTGACGGACGCGCTGCCCGAGCTGGATCGTCTGGCTCCAACGGTTGCCGCCGCGCCGTCGTCGGCTGACGACACCCTGGCCGCCCTCCGCGAGGCCGGCTTTCACGCCTCCACCGAGGCCGCGAAGGTCACCGTGACTCGTCCCCCGTCTGCCGCACGTCCCGCTCCCTCCCAACGCTCCCGCCCGGCCGTCGATCCGGTCGAGCTCGCCGCCCGCCTGACCGTCCCCCTGCAGCGCGACGCCTCGCCCCTGGAGCAGATCCGCCACCGAGCGCCCCAGCTGCGCCCGGAACAGGCCCAACTCCTGGCCGACGCGGTCGAGCACGGCACCCCGGTCTGGATCCGCTACGTCGACGCCAACGGCCGCGCCTCGGAGCGCGTCATCGAAAACGCCGAACTCGCCGGCTCGACCATCGAAGCCTGGTGCCGCCTACGCCGCGACGAACGAGCCTTCACCCTCGACAAAATCGTCGCCGTGGCCCGCCCTCGCCACTAATTCGCCGTCCAATCGACGCACCTCCCTTTCGGCGCCGCCAAACACTCCACCGAACCAGTCGACTCGGAACTCGCCGGCCCGAGTAACCCCGATCGACCCACCACGAACCCTACGCGCGGGGTACGACACTTTTCCGAGCCCGAAAACCCGACCGCGCACCCACTCCGCGCACTCACAGAAACGCGGCCCACCAACGCCAGGCCGCTCTAGCCACATCCACAAACGCGGCCCGCCACCAGCACACCGGCCAGAGAAAACGCGAAAGCCGCGACGCAACGACCCCAAAAGGCCCACGCCGCGGCTCTCACAAAAGAAACCCCCGCCAAAAGCGAGATCACCCCATGTGCGGATACCGGTGATCGGTAGGCGGCACGAACGTCTCCTTGATCGTGCGAGGCGACGTCCACCGCAGCAGGTTGTGCCAGGACCCGGCCTTGTCGTTGGTCCCCGAGGCCCGCCCACCGCCGAACGGCTGCTGCCCGACCACGGCCCCGGTCGGCTTGTCATTGATGTAGAAGTTCCCCGCGGCGAACCGAAGCGCATGCGAAGCCCGCTCCACCGCCTGCCGATCGGTCGCGAAGATCGACCCCGTCAGCGCGTACGGCGCGGCCGACTCAGCCTGCGCCACCACGTCGTCGAAGGACGAGTCGGGGAACACGTGCACCGCGAGAATCGGCCCGAAGTATTCCGTCGTGAAGACCTCGTGCGAGGGGTCCGTGCACTCCACGATCGTCGGGCGGACGAAGAATCCTTCGGCGTCATCGGCAGTACCACCGGCGACGACTGTGCAGGCCGAGGAGTTCTTGATGCGGTCCAGCGCCGCGGCGTGCCGGTCGAAGGCGCGCCGGTCGATCACCGCCCCGCCGAAGTTGCTGAAGTCCGTGACGTCGCCGTAGGTGAGCGACTCGGCGGTGGCCACCAGCTCGTCCTTGATCTGCGCCCACAGGCTGGCCGGCACGTAGGCCCGCGACGCCGCCGAGCACTTCTGCCCCTGGTACTCGAACGCCCCCCGAATCAGCGCCGTGATCAGCGGCGCCGGGTCGGCCGACGGGTGCGCGATCACGAAGTCCTTGCCGCCGGTCTCGCCGACGACGCGCGGGTACGAGCGGTACACATTGGACGCCACGGTCCGGTTCAGCGTGCGGAACACCGCGGTCGAGCCGGTGAAGTGGATGCCGGCCAGCTCCGGATCGGCCAGGGCCACGTCGGACACGGCCAGCCCGTCGCCGGTCACCATGTTGATCACGCCGGGCGGCAGGCCGGCCGCCTCGAAGAGCCGCATCGTGTAGTGCGCGGCGAGCTGCTGGGTCGGCGACGGCTTCCAGACCACTGTGTTGCCCATGAGCGCCGGCGCGGTCGGCAGGTTGCCCGCGATCGCGGTGAAGTTGAAGGGCGTGATCGCATAGACGAAGCCCTCGAGCGGGCGGTGGTCGAAGCGGTTCCACACCCCCGCCGACGAACGGGGCTGATCGGCGAGGATCTGCTGCCCGAAGTACACGTTGAAGCGCAAGAAATCGATCAGTTCACAGGCGGCGTCGATCTCGGCCTGGATCGCGGTCTTGGACTGCCCGAGCATCGTGGCGGCGTTGAGCGTGTCCCGCCACGGGCCGCTGAGCAGGTCGGCGGCGCGCAGGAAGACGGCGGCCCGCTCGGCGTAGGGCAGGTCCCGCCAGGCCGGCGCGGCCCGCTTGGCCGCGTCCACGGCGCGCGCGGCGTCGTCGGTGGTCGCGTTGTGCGTCACGCCCAGCACCTTGCTGTGCTGGTGGGGTTGCACGACCTCGATCGGGTCGCCGGCGGCCATCCGCCGCTCGCCGTCGATGGTCATCGTCAGCTCGTGCCGCTCACCGGCGAGTTCGCCGAGGCGGCGCTGCAATCTCGCCCGCTCCGGGGTGTCGGGGGCGTATCCGTGCACCGGCTCGTTTACGGGCTCAGGCACGTTGAACAAGGCATCCATGAGGGTCTCCCACGTCGTCTCGGCAGCGTTGGCGAGGTTTTCTCCATCCTCGCACGGGTCGGGAGGGGGTCCGGATTCCGCTCACAGAGCGTTGTTTTCGGTCACGCAGCGTGTCATCGCACGGGTCGCGGGTTGACAAACCGGCTCGCGTACGCTTCTACCCCGTGGGTGCGAAGCGTGCTGAGGTGACCGAGAAACCCGTGGAGACGTGGCGGCCGGTGCGCGCCGTGTTCGTGGCCGGGTTCGCGCTCGTGCTGCTCTTCCTGACCCTCTTCTCCGCATACGGGCACGTCCCGGGGCCCGCGGTGGCCGCGCTGGTCCTGCCTGGCATCCTCACGCCGACCCTGATCGCCGCCGCCGCGCTGGGCGTTCTTTCGGTCGGACGCTTCGCGCCAGAAGCGAAGATCCAGAAGCGGCTCTTGTACGGCATGATCGGCGGCCTCCCCATCGGCCTGCTCGCGATGGGCGGGATGCTCGCGGCGTACCACTCGGGACCTTCGGTGACCTATGTCGCGGTCACCGTCGCCGTCGCCGGTCTGCTCGGTGGCCTGGTCGCGGCGGCCCAGCCGATCAGCACCATCGCCGCGGGCGCGGCGGCGGGCGTGGTGGCCTCCGCGATCGGCCTCCTCGTGGCGTACTTTCAGAACGACCTCGTCAACCTCTTCGGCAACCAGGAAACGGTCGGCAGCATGGCCGACGCGTCGTACCGGCTGCAGCTGACCTCGTCCATCGTCAGCGGCATCGCGGCCGGCGCGCTGGCCTTCGGCTACCTGCGGCGCACCGGGCTGGCCCTGCCCTGGCCCGCGTACCCGCTCGCCGGCGGCATCCCCGGCCTGCTCACCCTGGGCGCGGCGCTGATCGGCTGGATCGGCGGCCTGCCGCTCTCCCACGCCGTGGCGAAGGAGAGCGAGTTCGACGCCGCGATCATCGCCAACCGCCTGCCGGAGCAGGTCAACCACGGCCTGATCCTGCTCTTCGCAGGCGCCTTCGTGGCGATGATCCTGGTCGGGCGCACGCTGAAGCGGAACTAGCCGACGAGGGTGTCGAGTTCCGTCGGGTCGTACCACTCGAGCTCGTGGTCTTCGGCTCCATCGACGGTGAACTGTGCGTCCGGGTCGCCGGCCTCGGCCTCCTCGACCACGTCCGCCGCCGCCGCGATGTCGGCCTCGGCCGCCTGCCCGTCCACGTGGATGGCCGCGACGGTGCGCAGGGCGATCCGTCCGGAGATGTCGACCAGGCTCGATCCGAGCTCGAGTCCGTCCATCTTCACGTGTACCGCCGGCAGGTCCGCCGAGATCACCACGCGCCGCCGCGGGGCCTTGGCGTCGTGGCGCAGGAGCCGCAGCGCGCTCTGGGCGGCGCGGGTGAAGGCGACGTACTCCAGTTCCTCCTCGTCGCCCTCGGCGTACCACTCCCGAAGCGACGGAGTGACCGCATGCGCCTCCGTCGGCGGCGGCAGTTCGCCGCTCTCGCGCAGGACGGCGAGCTGAGCGAGCGTCGCGGGCAGATACACGCGCGTGGAGTCCGTCGTCACGCTCTTGTCCTACACCCTTGCCCGGGTTTCGACACGCATGTCGGGCGTGTCATGACCGGTCTTCTCGCGATCGTCGTAACCAGTGACAAGCGAACGATGGCAAACTGAGCCGATGGAGCCGCGGTTTCTCCTCATGGCCGACGTAGCCGAGCAGCTGAACGTGTCGGCCTCGCAGGTGTACCACATGGTGCGCAGCGGAGAACTGCCGGCGATCAAGGTCGGCGGCCGCGGCCAGTGGCGCATCGAGCGCAGCAAGCTCGAGGAGTACATCGAGCGCAAGTACGCCGAGACCGCCGAGTGGGTCCGCACCAATCCCCTGGTCGACCGCGAAGATCCAGACCTCGCCTGACTCCGGTCATTTCGGTCACGGATGGTCCGCGTGCGCGAAAGGACGTACGCGACTCAACCGGGTCATAGGCCAACGTAAGCAAACGCAGGCTTCTTGACGGTGTCGTGCGCCCTCGATACAACGTTTGGTGGAGGCAATCGAAGGCAAACGCAAGCATCGGGGGGCTTCTCATGGCGGCGATCACCGAGCAACGGCCGAGCCGCACCACACGCGCCCGGCGGCACCAGCAGCCGAGCCATGGCCTCCGCGCACCCGGCCAGACCACGGCCCCCGGCCCGGCAGTGGTCCTGCGCCTACCCCCGCCCCTGGACCCCCCGGTGGTCGACCCGCCGCGCCTGCGCCTGGTCGACCCGCCGCCCTACGACATGGACCAGCTCCCGCTGGACTGGTCCGGCGCCACACCCGGCCCACAGCCGGCCAAACCGGCCGCGGCTCCAGCGCCGCTGCCAACGAACCGTTCGGAGGCCTACCAGGCAGCGAAGCGCTTCACGAGCCTGTGCGTGGAGGTGCTGAACGGGTACCGCCCGCCGAACCAGCTCCGCCCGCTGGCCCACCCGAAGAGGTTCGGCGACATCAGCGACCAGCTGCTGCGCCGTACCGTCCGCATCCGCATGACCCCCGGCCAGGCCGCCCGCCAGGGCACTCTGGTCCGCATCCGCCGCCTGCTCGTGACCGAGCCAAAACCGGGCATCTCCGAGGGCGTGGTCGTGCTCGAACACGGCCCGGTCGCCTGGGCGATGGCCATCCGCATGGAGAAACAGGACCGCCCGAACACCGGCGTACTCGGCTGGATCTGCACCGTCGTCACCGTCATCTGACCACCACGCACACCACGGCGGCGGCCGGTCCGTCCCGGCACGGGGCAGGACGGCCCGGCCACCGCCGTCGCACCCGCCGCTCGCTTGGGGAGGGACCGGCCGAGCGGCGGACCCGGAGGGCACCTACCCGGATTCGGTGGGCCGGGCGGGCAGCCCTCCACCGGCGGCCATCGCGCCCACTCGTGCCGGGGCGCGATGGCCGCCACCCACCGCACGTTCCCCCGGTGTGCTCGGTAGCTCTCGAGGCGGCGGGTGCACTGGGATCCAACCCCCACCGACGAACGAGCGCGGCCGTCGCGAAAGCCGGGATGGCCGCCCCGAACGCGGTCGCCGTGGATTGATGGGCCTCGTCCACGGCGGCCGTCCCGACAGAGGAGACCCCACCACCCGAGCGCGGCCGCCGCGGATCCGATTCGCCTCCTCCGCGGCGGCCGCCCGACCAAAGCCCACCGCCCGACTCAAGCCCACCGTCCAACCAGAGCCCCACCGCGCAACCAGAGCCCCACCGCGCAACCAAAGCCCCACCGCGCAACCAAAGCCCAGCGCCCAACCAAAGCCCAGCGCCCAACCAAAGCCCAGCGCCCAACCAAAGCCCAGCGCCCGACCAAGGCCCAGCGCCCGACCAAAGCCCAGCGCCCAACCAGCGCCCAGCCCAAGCCCAAGCCCACCGCTCGACCAAGCTCACCGCTCAGCCAAGCCCCACCACCCCAAAGCGCGGTCGCCGTGGATTCGCTGGGCCACGTCCACGGCGACCGCCCAAACCAAGAGACCCACCCACATGAGCGCGGCCGCCGCACTCCCCCAAGAGCACTTGCGGCGGCCGCCCCTCATGCCCGGCACACCGCAACCCCAGCCGCGGCAAAGAACCGAGGCAACCAGGCGGCGAACCAGAGCACGCACGAACCAAAAGAAGCAGGAACACAAGAAAGCGGGCGCCCCCACCAAAGGGGACGCCCGCTTCCGAAAAGCCGAAATCAACCGCCGATCAGGCCGGCCCGCCCGGGGCGCCGTGGCAGCGCTTGTACTTCTTCCCAGAGCCGCAAGGGCAAGGCGCATTCCGCGAAGGCCCGTTCCCCGCCACAGCCTGCCCCGGCGATGGCTTCCGCACCCCAGGCGAAGGCGGACCGGACCGCCGAGCCGCCGAAGGCGAAGGACGCTCGCCGGCCGAAGAGCCGTTGGTCCCGAGCCCGAGCGCCGGCGCCTGCTCCTGCTCGATCACGACCCCGGCCTCGCCGGCCGCGCCGTCGATGGTGGGGGCGGAGTACTGCAAGGAGCGCGGCATCCGGTTCCCGCCGAGGCCCTTGGCGCGGATCTCGACCGGGTGGTCGGAGAGGCGCACCGCGGGGGCGTCGCTGTCGGCCTCGTCGTCGGACTCGGTCGGGATCTCCTCGACCGCCTCCTCGACGTGGACCTCCAGGTTGAAGAGGAAGCCGATCGCCTCTTCCTTGATGCCCTCCTGCATCTGCTGGAACATGTCGAAGCCCTCGCGCTGATATTCCACGACCGGGTCGCGCTGCGCGTAGGCGCGGAGGGTGATGCCCTCCTGGAGGTAGTCCATCTCGTAGAGGTGCTCGCGCCACTTGCGGTCGATGACGTTGAGCAGCACCTGGCGCTCGAGCTCGCGGACGGCCTCGGCGCCGAGTTCCTCTTCGCGGCGGTCGTACGCGGCGTGGGCGTCCTCGATGAGCTGGACGCGGAGGAACTCGGGGTCGATCTGGCCGCCGCCCTCCTCCTCCAGGTCCTCGATCGTGACGCCGACCGGGTAGAGCTGCTTGAGGCTGGTCCACAGCTGCTCGAGGTCCCAGTCCTCCGCGGTCTCGCCGAGGGAGGTGGCGCCGACGACGTAGGCGCCGATGACGTCGTCGACCATGTTGCGGACCTGCTCGCTGAGGTCCTCGCCGTCGAGCACGCGCTTGCGCTCGGCGTAGATGACCTTGCGCTGCTTGTTGAGGACCTCGTCGTACTTGAGGACGTTCTTGCGGATCTCCGCGTTCTGCGCCTCGATCTGGGTCTGCGCGCTCTTGATCTGGCGCGTGACCATCTTCGACTCGATCGGCACGTCCTCGGGGATGTTGAACCGGTCCATGACCGCCTCGACCGCGCTGGCGCGGAAGCGGCGCATGAGCTCGTCCTGCAGCGAGAGGTAGAAGCGCGACTCGCCCGGGTCGCCCTGCCGGCCGGAGCGGCCGCGGAGCTGGTTGTCGATGCGGCGGGACTCGTGCCGCTCGGTGCCGAGCACGTAGAGGCCGCCGGCGTCGGTGACCTCGTCCGACTCGTCCTCGACGAGCTTCTCGAACTCCGGGAGGATCTCGGCGAACGCCTTCTCGTACTCGTCCGGCGTCTCCTCCTCGGTGATCCCGCGCTGGCGCAGCTCGGCGTTGGCGAGGTACTCCGCGTTGCCGCCGAGCAGGATGTCGGTGCCGCGGCCGGCCATGTTGGTGGCGACCGTGACCGCGCCCTTGCGGCCGGCCTGCGCGACGATCTCCGCCTCCTTGGCGTGGAACTTCGCGTTGAGCACGGCGTGCGGGATGCCCTTGCGGCGCAGCAGCTGGGAGAGCAGCTCGGACTTCTCGACCGAGACCGTGCCGACGAGGATGGGCTGGCCGAGGCTGTGCCGCTCGACGATGTCCTCGACGACGGCGTTGTACTTCGCCTTCTCCGTCTTGTAGATCACGTCGGGGTGGTCGATGCGGATCATCGAGCGGTGCGTCGGGATGGACACGACGCCGACGTTGTAGACCTTGTTGAACTCGGCCGCCTCGGTCTGCGCGGTACCGGTCATGCCGGACAGCTTCGAGTACAGGCGGAAGAAGTTCTGCAGCGTGATCGAGGCGAGGGTCTGGTTCTCCTGCTTGATCTCGACGCCCTCTTTGGCCTCGATGGCCTGGTGCATGCCCTCGTTGTACCGCCGGCCGTGCAGGATGCGGCCGGTGAACTCGTCGACGATGAGGACCTCGCCCTCGTTGACGACGTAGTCCTTGTCCTTCTTGTACAGCTCCTTGGCCTTGATCGCGTTGTTGAGGTACCCGACCAGGGGCGTGTTCACCGACTCGTACAGGTTGTCGATGCCCAGCTGGTCCTCGACCTTGGTCACGCCGCGCTCGGTGACCGAGATGGTCCGCTTCGACTCGTCGACGTCGTAGTCGGCCTCGCCCTCCTTGCCGCGCTTCAGGCGGTTCACCACGCGGGCGAACTCCTGGTACCACCGGGCCGACTGCTCGGCCGGGCCGGCGATGATCAGCGGGGTGCGGGCCTCGTCGATGAGGATCGAGTCGACCTCGTCGACGATCGCGAAGTTGTGGCCGCGCTGCACGAGCTCGTCCTTCGACCAGGCCATGTTGTCGCGCAGGTAGTCGAAGCCGAACTCGTTGTTCGTGCCGTACGTGATGTCGCACTCGTAGGCGGCCTTGTGCGCGCTGGACGGCTGGTTGGGCAGCACCGTGCCGACGGTGAGGCCGAGGAAGCGGTGCACGCGCCCCATCCACTCGGCGTCGCGCTGGGCCAGGTAGTCGTTCGTGGTGATGACGTGCACGCCCTTGCCGGACAGCGCGTTGAGGTACGCCGGAAGGACACAGGTCAGGGTCTTGCCCTCACCGGTCTTCATCTCGGCGATGTTGCCGTAGTGCAGGGCCGCGCCGCCCATGATCTGCACGTCGTAGTGGCGCTGGCCCAGCACCCGGGAGGCCGCCTCGCGGGTGACCGCGAACGCCTCCGGCAGGATGTCGTCCAGCGTCTGACCGTCGGCGAGCCGTTCCTTGAACTGTTCGGTCATGCCGGCGAGCTCTTCGTCGGTCAGGTCGGCATACTCGTCCTCCAGCGAGTTGACGGCGTCGGCGACGGCCTTCAACCTGCGCACCATCCGGCCCTCGCCGGCGCGGAGGATCTTCTCGAAAATCGACACGGGTCAGCGCTCCCTCAAACGTCTGCGACCCATCGTAGGCGGCTTCTCCGCCGACCTGCCGCCCCTGTCCACCCGCTCAACGGACATTCATCACTAAACCGGTACAAAACGCCCAACAAACCGCGGAAATATCCGCCTCCGGGCGGCGACCCATGAGGCAGGATCGGCGTTCATGGACCCGATCGAACTCGCCACCGGTGACGGACTCGTCCTGCGCGCCTGGCAGCCCGAGGACGCCGATGACGTGTTCCGGGCGTGCCAGGACCCCCTCATCCAGCGCTGGACCATGGTGCCCGTCCCCTACCTGCACGAACACGCCGCGGACTTCACCGGCGCGCTCACCCGCGCGGCCTGGGCGACCGAGACCTCGGCGCCGCTCGGGGTCTTCGACGCCCGCTCGGGTGACCTGCTCGCCTCCGGCGGCCTGGTCGCGCTCGACCGGGCCCGGGGCGACGCGGAGGTCGGCACCTGGGTGGCGCCGTGGGCCCGCGGCCGCCGGGTCGCCGAGCGGGCCGGGCGCGCGGTCGCGCACTGGGCGTTCGAGGTGCTCGGGCTGCGCCGGCTGATCTGGCGCGCGGAGGTCGGCAACCACGCCTCCAAGCTGTCGGCCGAGCGGGTCGGGTTCACGTTCGACGGGTACGTGCGCGCCGCCCTTCCCGCCCGCGGCGGCGGCTTCGCCGACGGCTGGCACGGCGTGCTGCTGCCCGGCGAGGTCTGCGACACCCCGCCGGCCTGGGTGGCGCCCGGCGGCCCGGGTGCGCGCCGCGCCCACGCGCTCAGCCACCCGCCGATCCGCCTGCCGGCCGGCCCGGGCACCCTGCGCACCCTGCGCGACGAGGACCTCGACGACGTGGTGGCCACGTTCCGGGATCCCGACACCATCCAGTGGACCTCGATCCCGCTGGACTACCGGCCGGAGCAGGGCCGCGACTTCATCCGGCACGCGTACCCGGCGATGTGGCTGCGCGGTACCGGAGCGGGCTTTGCCTTTGCCGACGGCGACGACCGCTTCGCCGGCACCGTCGATCTGCGCATCAGCGCCCTCGACCCGGTGACCGCCGAGGTCGGGTATTCGGCCGCGCCGTGGGCCCGCGGCAAGGGTTTCACGACGGAGGCCGTGCGCGCCGCCTGCGCCTTCGGTTTCGAGCGCCTCGCCCTGGGCCGTATCGTGTGGCGCGCCCACGTGGGCAACGACGCGTCCCGCCGGGTGGCGGAGAAGGTGGGGTTCGTGGTGGAGGGCGTGCAGCGCGACAGCTGCGTCCAGCGCGGCGAGCGCGTCGACGGCTGGGTGGCCACCCTGCTGCCGGGAGACCTCACGTGAGCGTGGTCCTGCGCGCGTGGCGCCCCGAGGACGCCGGCGTCATCGTCGAGGCCTGCAACGACCCCACGACGCAGATGTACATCCCGACGCTCCCCGCCCCCTACACGCGCGCGGACGCCCTGGACTTCATCGCGCGCGGCGAGCACGAGCGGGCCGCGGTCGACGGCGAGACCGGCGAGGTGCTCGGGTGCGTCGGCTGGATGCCGCGCGGGCACGGCGTCGCCTCGGTCGGCTACTGGGTCGTCCCGGCCGCGCGCGGGCGCCGCGTGGCCACCGCCGCGCTGGAGTTGCTCGGGGCCGAGCTCTTCAAGGACAAGATGCAGCGTTTGTACCTTGAAATCGAGGCCGAGAACGCCGCCAGTCAACGGGTCGCGATCGCCGCCGGGTACTCCCGGGAGGGCGTCGCCCGCGGCGCGGGCGAGCGGCGCGACGGCACACGGTACGACCTGGCGGTCTTCTCGCGGCTGGCCGACGACCCGGCCGGTCCCGCCCCGCGCCCGCTGCCCGATCTGCCGGACGGCGAGCTCACCGACGGCGTGATCGTCCTCCGGCCGCTCGGTGCCGGTGACGCCGACGTGACGTACAACCTGCGGATCCTGCCGGACGTGAGCGGCCGGGCCGTCGTGCACTCGCCGCTCACGCCGACCCTCATGGCGCGCAAGTGCGCCGAGTCCGCCTCGCGGTGGCTGGCCGGGGAGCGCGCGGAGCTGACGATCCGGCGCGCGGCCGACGACGCGTACCTCGGTGAGATCGCGCTGTACTACAGCGATCCCGTGCTGCGCGAGGCCATGATCGGCTACAGCCTGAGCCCCGAGGCGCGCGGCCACGGGTACGCGGCGCGCGCCGCGCGGCTCGTCACCGACTGGGGCTTCGAGATCGGGATGAACCGGATGGTCGCCGGGACCGCCGGGGACAACGAGGCCTCGCAGCGGGTGCTGGCGGCGGCGGGGTACTTCCGCGAGGTCGTACAGGAGAAGCGCCTGCCCGGTCCGGCAGGTGACTGGATCGACAACGTTGCGTTCGCCAAACTGCGCCCGGCGGCCACCTGATCGTCATGTGACGTTGCGGTCGGGCCTCTTTTGTAAGGGCCATGCGTCGTCGTGCAGTGATTTCCGGGATGAGCGTGGCGGCCGGCGCGGCCGTGCTGCCCGCTGCCCTCGTCAGCCCCGCCGTCGCCAACGCCGCCGACTCCCAGACCGACCGGGATCGCCACCGCCCGGCCCGACCGCTGGTCATCGGCCACCGCGGCGCCAGCGGGCACCGACCCGAGCACACCCTGGCCTCCTACCGCCTCGCCATCGACCTCGGCGCCGACTTCATCGAGCCCGACCTCGTGCCGACCAAGGACGGACAGCTCGTCGCCCGGCACGAGAACGAGATCGGCGGCACCACCGACGTCTCCACCAAGCCGCAGTTCGCCTCCCGCAAGACCACCAAGACGGTCGACGGGGTCGCGGTGACCGGCTGGTTCACCGAGGACTTCACGCTCGCCGAGCTCAAGACGCTGCGCGCGGTCGAGCGGCTGCCCGCGGTGCGCACGCACAACACCATCTACAACGGGCTGTTCCAGATCCCGACCTTCCAGGAGGTCATCGACCTCGCGCGCGAGGAGGGCAAGCGGGTCGGGCGGACGATCGGGGTGTACCCCGAGACCAAGCACCCCACCTATTTCAACTCGATCGGCCTGGCCCTCGAGCCGCTGGTCGCCCGGGTGCTCAAGCGCAACAACCTCGCCGGGCGCAACGCGGCGGTCTTCCTGCAGTCCTTCGAGCCGACCAGCATCAAGAAGCTGCGCGGGCTCGTCGACACCCCGTCGGTCGTCCTGCTCGACGCCGCCGGCCAGCCGTTCGACTTCAAGACCAGCGGCGACCCGCGCACGTGGGCGGACCTGGCCAAGCCGGCCGGGCTGGACTACCTCAAGGCGTTCACCGACGGCGTCGGGGCGACCAAGAACCTGGTCATCGCCCGCGACACGGCCGGCAACCTGCTGCAGCCCACGCCGCTGATCCACGACGCGCACGCGCGCGGGCTCAAGGTCCACGCGTGGACGTTCCGCAACGAGAACCAGTTCCTGCCGCTGAACCTGCGCGTGGGCGACGACCTCAACGCGTGGGGCAACATCCTCGAAGAGGTCAGGGTCTTCCTGGCGGCCGGCCTCGACGGGGTCTTCGCCGACTACCCGGACACCGCGTTCCTGGCCCGGGACCTGTTCCTGCAGTCCCGTTAGGCAACCTGCTTCGGTGGGATGCCCCGGCACCGGGCGTCCCACCGAAGCACGGTCGGTTATGTCGTTACATCCCGAGGCTCATGACGCCGTAGTCGTACGCCCGGCGGCGATAGACCACACTCGGGCGCCCCGACTCCTTGTCGTTGAACAGATAGAAGTCGTGGCCGAGCAGCTCCATGTGGAACAGCGCGTCGTCGACGGTCATCGGCTCACCGGGGTGTTCTTTCTCGCGCACGATGTGCCACGGCTGCTCATCGGCCTCCTCGAGGAGGTCGATGCCGTCCACACGCTCCGATTGGAGCAGCTCGGTCTGGGTGACGAGCGCGGTGGTGCCGTACTGCTCGGGCGGCGTGAATGCGAGTGACGCGGTCGCGGCGGCCACGGAGACCGGCGAGTGCCGTCCCCGGTGTACCCGCCGTCGATCGGCGGCGCGGCTCAGCCGGCTGTCCAGCTTGCTGATCGCGGCGTCCAGGGCGCTGTAGAAGTCGGCGGCGCAGGCCTCCGCCCGGATCACCGGACCACGCGAGTAACACGTGATCTCGACTCGCTGACAGTGATCGGATTGGCGCGGATTGCGCTCGTGAAACAACTCGACGTCGACACGGATGAGCTTGTGGTCGTAGCGCTCGACCTTCGTCAGCTTGTCAGCGACATGCTGCCGGTAGTGATCGGGCACCTCGACGTTGCGGCCCTTGACGACGATGTCCACTCCTGACCTCCCCCACGGGTTCTTCGCAGATTTCGGGTTCGGGTTTCGGTTTCGAGACTCGGCCGGAACGCGCCTCCCCAGAGGCTGAGCCCTACGCGGTACGCGACCGAAACAGCGGGTGTCAGGTCCTCCCTTCGCGGCCTTCTCACCGCGGCTCGCCCGGGAGCGCCGCCGTGGCGAGCATTGGTCGTCTCTCGACGTTAAACCGAGGACAGCCGCTAGTCACCCCTGGTTCAGAAGAACGGCCATTTCCCGACGCGAAACCCACCCCGAGGGATTACCGCAGGCTACGCACGAAGTTACTATCCGTACAAATCGGGTAAATCTCGTGATCTACCGCTGACGTTGCGTAGCGCCCGTTGCCCACCGGCCTCACTCCCACACCGAACGGCCGCGAGGAGAGGATGCCCGCCGCGCGACGGGTTAATCCGCCACCCTCGACGCCCGGTCGCGACGCCACCGATCCGCGACGGCGGCCGGACCGCCGGCCAGCTGAGCCGGCGGCCGTTCCCGGCGGCGCTGAGTCGCGGCCTCCGGGTGAGCGGGCGGCCGTTCCCGGCAGCGCTGAGTCGCCGCCTCCGGGTGAGCCGGCGACCGTTCCCGGCGGCGCTGAGTCGCCGCCTCCGGGTGAGCGGGCGGCCGTTCCCGGCGTCGCTGAGTCGCGGCCAGCACCGCGGCGCGATGCACCGGCACGCCCGCCTCCTCCAGCCGGCGCGCGGCCGCGGTGAGGGTGACCCCGGTGGTGACGATGTCGTCCAGCACCACGACCACGGCCCCGTCCCGCTCGACCCGGGCCCTCAGCGCGGCCGCGTCCCCGGTCCGCACCGCGAAGGCGTCCCGTGCGGCGGCAGCCCGCTGAGCGGCCGTCAGCTCGGCCGAGTCGTCCCGCCGGGGCAGCGCCCGCAACGGCCGCGCGATCGCCGCTCCAGGCCGCCCACGCGCCGCCGCCCGGGCCAGCCGCAGCATGTGATCACCGTGCCGCCGCCGTACCGCCGCCGCCGTGGAGGGCACCGGCACCAGCACCACGGGCGCCCCGGAACCCGCCACGGCCCGATCGACCACCCGGCCGAGCAGCCCACCGAGCGCCCCGGCCAGCTCGTGCCGGTTCTTCTCCTTGAACTGCACGACCGCCCGCTGCAGCACCCCGGCATAGGCCGCCAGCGCGTACGTGGGCGGCATCCCGTCCGGCGCCGGATCGGGCCGCGTCGCCCGCGGTGGCACCCGGTGGAGCGCCGCCAGGCAGGGATCGCACAGCGCCCGCGCCGCCGGCTCGTCGCACCCCGCACACGTGGCCGGCAGCACGAGATCCAGCAGCGCGTCGACAAACCCGCGCACCGCGGTCACGACGCCACCGCGCCCAACGCAACCCCGGCCCACCGCCACGAACCGGCCCCACCCGACCACGCGGAACCGGCGCACGCGAAACCGGCGCCGCCCGGACAGGCGAAACCAGCGCCACCCGACCACGCGGAACCAGCACACGCAGAACCGGCACACGCAGAACCGGCGGACACACAACCGGCGGACACACAACCGGCGCCACCCGACCATGCGGAACCGGCGCACACGGAACCGGCGCACACGGAACCGGCGCACACGGAACCGGCGCACACGGAACCGGCGCACACGGAACCGGCGCACACGGAACCGGCGCACACGGAACCGGCGCACACGGAACCGGCGCACACGGAACCGGCGCACACGGAACCGGCGCACACGGAACCGGCGCACACGGAACCGGCGCACACGGAACCGGCGCCGTCCGGGCGGGTGGGCGCGGCGGGCGGCGGGGAAAACACGCTCAGTCCGCGAAGAACGGGGAGGTCGGGTTGTTGCCCGGCACCGGGGTGGCCGGCGTCGCGCCCGTCTGCGGCCACATCGCCTCGCTGCTGCTGGTGAACATGCGCTGGGCCACGCCGTTCGCCTCGTACAGGACCGGGTAGTCCATCGGGAAGCCCGGCCGGTTCACGCGGCACACCAGCTCGGTCACGTCCGAGACGGCCTCCGGGCGGGTCAGGCTCTGCGGCAGCGGCTCCTCCTGCGCCCCGTCGATGGTCACGGCCACGAGGTTGTAGCGCGGCTCGGCGATGTTCGGGGCGATCGGGTGGGTCGACTTGGCGTTCGGCTTGCCGCCCACCGCGAGCGTGGTCTCGGTCAGCCAGCCGACCGCCTGGTTGTCGCCGAGCGAGGTGCTCACCTGCGTCGGCGCGCCGATGCTGAACTTGCCGTTGTCGTCCACCGTCAGCGTGGCCACCATCAGGGTGCCGGCCGAGACGAAGGCGATCCGCCGGCCCTCCGGTGCGACCGCGAACGCGCTGATCGGCACCTGGGACAGCGTGCCCAGCTCGACCGGGTCGAGCTCGCGGCCGTTGGCGGCCTTGCTGACGTACAGGCGGGTGCCGTCCGAGATCATCAGCCGCTTGGACGGGTAGGTGATCCAGGCCGGTCGGCTCAGTCTGGGCCCGGCGATGTTGGTCGCCTCGTAGCGGGGCGGGTTGGCCACCGGCGGGTCGGCCGAGACGTACAGGCGCTGCTCGGCCTTGGACCCGGTGCCCGACTTGCGCACCAGCGCGGCCCGGTCGCCCTGTCGGTTGAGCGCGGCCGCGACCACGCCGGTGTTGTCGGGGCCGGCGACGAAGAGCGGGTCCTCGGGCGTACCGGAGTCGATGATCTGACTCCGCACGCTCTCGTTCACCACGATGTACCGCGTCTGGTCCACCTGGGACGCCTCGACCGCGGGGTTGTCGTTGAGGTACCCCTCCGAGTCCACCCCGGCGGAGTCCTGCGACTCGATGCTCAGCTTGACCGGCTGGTGGTCCGGCAGCGACCAGCGCAGCTGGCGGGCGAGCCGGGAGAGCACGTCCTTGCCCTGTGAGTTCGCCTTGCCGCTGAGGTTGACCTTGACGTCGTTGTCCTCGATGACCGGGGTGTCCTTGAACTCGATCGAATCCGGCACCCCCGCGACGGTGCTGCCGAGCAGCTGGCCGGGGCCGGCGCGCAGCCACCGCACGGTCTCGGCGACCTGCTTGGCCCGCGACAGCGTGCTCGGCATGTACCGCAGGTCCGGCACCAGCCGCGCGTCCGCGGCGTCGTTGCTCCAGAAGTAGACGGGCTGCTGGGCGTACCAGTTCCGCAGCCCCGTCTCCGAGATGAACACCTGGTCCCGGGGCGCGTCGTCGAAGCGGCGCTGCCCGCCGACCAGCACGGTCTGGTAGAAGGCCTCGATCGCCGGGCTGCCGGCCCACGCCCGCACATCGCCGTTGTTGGTCAGCGTGCCCAGCGGCTGCAGCTGCAGCGTGACGTTCTCCCGGCCGTTGCCGATGCCGACCGACTTGATCTGCGGGTCGCGCACGATGACGATGCCCTTGGTGGTGGTCGGCTTCCAGTTGGCGGCCGCGCCGGGCGTCATGTACCCCCGCATCCGGATCAGCGCCTCCTGGTTCGCGTCCGGCTCGGCGTCGCTGGCCAGGTTGGCGCCGACGGAGGCGGACAGGAACGAGGCGACCAGCTGCTCGCTGGTCAGCCCGTCGGTCGGCTTCGGCGGGGTCTTCTGCCCGCCCTGCGCCGCCGCCGGGCTCTGCGCGGGGCTGACGTACTTCGGTTCGGTACCGGACGGCAATCCGCACCCGGAGAGGGCCAGCACGGCGACCGTCGCGGCCGCCATCCCGGCGCGGATCAGCAGCCTCACGGCGTCTCGCCGATCAGCGCGGCCTCGTCGGCCCGGGCGTCGTCGGGCACCAGGCGCAGCGGCGAGGACACCAGCCGGTCGCCGTTGCGGGCCGGCAGCGTCAGCCGGAACTGCGCGCCCTTGCCCGGCGCGCCCCAGGCCTCCAGCCACCCGCCGTGCAGCCGCGCGTCCTCCAGGCTGATCGACAGGCCGAGCCCGGTGCCGCCGGTCTGCCGGGCCCGGGACGGGTCGGCCCGCCAGAACCGGTTGAACACCAGCTTTTCCTCTCCCGGCTTGAGCCCGACGCCGTGGTCGCGGACGGTCAGCGCGACCGCCGAGCCGTCGGCGGCCAGGGTCACCACGACCGGCTTGGCCTCGCCGTGCTCGACCGCGTTGCCGACGAGGTTGCGCAGGACGCGCTCGACGCGGCGGGGGTCGACCTCGGCGATCACCTCGGCCTCGGGTACGACCACCTGCAGCTCCACCTTGCACCGCTCGGCGAGCGAGGTGAGCTGGTCGGTGACCCGGCGCACGACCGGGACCAGGTCGGTCGGCTCGGCGTCGAGCGCGGCGAACCCGGCGTCGAACCGGCTGATCTCCAGCAGGTCGGTGAGCAGCGCCTCGAACCGGTCCAGCTCGGCCTGCAGCAGCTCCGCGCTGCGCGCCGCGGCCGGCTCGAACTCGTCGCGGGAGGCGAAGAGCAGGTCGGCCGCCATCCGCACGGTCGTCAGCGGCGTCCGCAGCTCGTGCGACACGTCGGAGGTGAACCGGCGTTGCAGCCGGGACATCTCCTCCAGCCGCACAATCTGGCGTTGCAGGTTCGCGGCCATCTGGTTGAAGGCGGCGGCGAGCCGCGCCAGATCGTCCTCTCCGCGCACCACCATGCGCTGGTCGAGCAGGCCGGCCGAGAGCCGCTGGGCGGTCCGCGCGGCGACCCGCACCGGCGTGACGACCAGCCGGGTCATCATGGCGGCGATCAGGGCGAGCAGCGCCACGAGGGCGATGCCGGTGCCGGTGACCACCGCCCCGGTGAAGCGGACGAGCTCGTCCTCGGTGCGCAGGGGGATCACGTAGTACAGCTCGATCGGCACCGAGCCGACGGCGACCGGCGTGCCCATCACGAGGTACTTCTGCGTCCCGTCGCCGATGTCCAGCGTCGCGATCTGCTGGTAGGTGCCGCCCTTCTCGCCGACCACGAGCGAGCGCAAGCCGCTGACCTGCGGGTTGTCCATGACGTCGGGATTGCGGCTCGGCGGCCAGGAGGCGTTGAGGTCGCCGCTGCGGCGCAGCATGACGACCTCGGCGTCCTGGTTGTTGATCGAGCCGTAGAGCTGGGTGACCACGTTGCGCAGGCTCGGCGGCAGGCTGGGGTCGTCGGGCTGGGTGAAGCCGGCCAGCTCGCGCATGGCGTAGCCGGACCCGTTGTCGATCATCACTTTGGACTGGTCGAGCTTGTTCTGCAGCACGCCGTTGCTGATCAGCGAGGCGACCGTGTAGCTGAAGGCCAGCACGAGCGCCGCGGAGAGCAGCAGGGTGATGCCGACGACCCGGAACTGCAACGAGCGGCGCCACTGCCGGCGGGCCACGGCCCAGAGCCGGCGCAGGCGCCGGCTCATGGCCTGGGGGACGAGCCGCCTGGGTCGCAGGCGGCGCGCCCGCACGATGATCGGGTCGATGCGCACCACGGTTCAGGCCTATCCGGTTCCGGCCTTGTAGCCCACCCCGCGCACGGTGAGGATGATCTCGGGCTTCTCGGGGTCCGGTTCGATCTTGGCCCGCAGGCGCTGGACGTGGACGTTCACCAGGCGGGTGTCGGCCGCATGGCGGTAGCCCCAGACCTGCTCCAGCAGCACCTCGCGGGTGAACACCTGGCGCGGCTTGCGGGCGAGCGCGACCAGCAGGTCGAACTCGAGCGGGGTCAGCTTGACCTCTTCCCCGTCGCGCATGACGGTGTGCGCGGGGACGTCGATGGTGATCTGGTTGCCGGGTGGCCCTATGGTCAGCAGCTCCGGCGCCACGTCCTCGCCCCGGCGCAGCCGCGCGCGCATGCGGGCGACCAGCTCCTTGGGCTTGAACGGCTTCATCACGTAGTCGTCGGCCCCGGACTCCAGACCCAGCACCACGTCGACCGTGTCGCTCTTGGCGGTGAGCATCACGATCGGCACGCCCGACTCGGCCCGGATGGACCGACACACGTCGATCCCGCTCATGCCGGGCAGCATCAGGTCGAGCAGGACGATGTCGGGGCGGGTGTCCCGGAACGCGGCGAGAGCGCGCTCACCGTCGGCGACGAAGGACGGAAGGAATCCCTCGCTGCGCAGGACGATGCCGAGCATCTCCGCGAGGGCGGGGTCGTCGTCGACCACCAGGACACGGGCTCTCATGCGGTCCAATATTTCACCTCCACGCCCAAACTTGGGAACCCGTCGGCCGATCATGGATTTTTCGTGCCCGGTAGTGTCGATCATGTGACGCTGTGTAACGCGGGCTCCCGAACTCGCATGGGCCGACTACGGTGTCCCGCGTGGAGGAGACCCGGGCCGTGATCCCGATGCGTCCGCTCACCTTCGGTGAGTTGCTCGACGCGGCCGTGTCGCTGCTGCGCGCCCAGGCTCCCCTGCTGCTCGGCGCCGCGTTCGTGCTGGCCCTGGCCGAGCAGGTCGCGCTCGGCCCGCTGCGCGACTGGGCCCACATGAGTCCCCCGCTCTACTGGCTCGACTCCGATCACATCGGCCAGTCGTGGCTGGTCTTCTGCTTCGGCATGGCCCTGGAGGCCGCGATTCTGGCCCTGCTCGGCGGGTTCACCGGTGCGGCGGCCGGCCCGGGCCTGCTCGGCCAGGCGGTGCCGCGCAAGACACTGCTGCGCCAGGTGGGGCGGCGCACCCTGCCGCTGCTGGTGATCGCGCTGGTGGCCGCCGCGCTGAGCTTCGTCACCGCACTGGTGCTCATGCTTCCCTGGCCTTTCGTGTACGGCCTGCTCGGCCTCGCCTCCCCCGCGCTCATGATCGACCGGGTCGGGCCGTTCCGGGCCGTCGGGCGCTCGTTCAAGCTGGCCGGCCGCGGGCTGCGGGGCGTCTTCATCCGCGTCGGCGCCTACCTCAGCTGGGCCGCGATCCGCCTCGCCCTGGGCCTGGGCGCCGCCGCGCTGCTGGAGATCTGGCTGGGCCGGCAGACCACGCTGCACACCATCGCGCTGATCCTGGCCTGGGCGATCGTCGACACCGTGGCGTACGCGACGCTGGCCTGTATCGACGCCGTGCTCTACCTCGAGGTCCGGATGCGGGTCGAGGGCCTGGACGTGGCCATCGGACGGCTGCGGCGCCTGGACCGGCCGGTCGACCTGGCCAGCTCGGTGATCCTCGGGGCGGCGGTGCGATGACCAGGGCCTGGGCGACGTTCCTGCAGTTCGTCGACGACTGGATCGGCGTCCCGCTGGCCGGGCTCCTGCTGCTCCTGGCCGCGATCGTGTTCGCCCTGCTGTACTACTTCTACCCCCGCTGGGTCCCCAAGCGCTTCCCCGGCCTGCGCTTCGGCCGCCAGCGCAAGGGCGGGGAGGAGCAGCTCGACCTGGACCTCGACGAGGCGGAGATGCCCGAGCCGGAGCCCGAGGCGGCCGCCGGCGAGGAGGTCCCCGAGTTGCCCGCGCACGTGTTCGCCTCGCTGGCCGACCGGCTCGCCGCCGAGGGCCGCTACGCCGAGGCGGTCCGCGAGCGGCTCCGGGCGATGGTCCGCGGCCTGGTCGAGCGCCAGGTCATCGAGCACCAGCCGGGCATGACCGTCACCGAGCTGGCCCGCGCGGCCGGCACCGCGAAGCCGGCGGTGGACGCCCCGATGCGGAGCGCCTCGACGATCTTCTCCGACATCTGGTACGGCGAGCGCCCCGCCACCGCCGAGCACGACCATCGGATGCGCGACCTGGCCGCGGAGGTCGGTCGATGAGCAGAAAGCGAAGCCGGCGGTGGCTCCGGCTGGTCGTCCCGCCCGTGGCCGTGTTGCTGCTGATGCTGCTGGGCACCGTGGTGTACCAGTGGGGCGAACCGGACCTCGACGACCCCGCCTACCTCGCCCCCGACAACGTGTCCGGCATCGGCGCCTCCCAGCTCGCGATGCGCGTCCGCCAGGCCGGGGTGGAGATCATTCCCGAGCGGCAGAGCTCGGACGCGCTCGTCGCGGCGTACGCGGGCAACGCCACCCTGCTGCTGACCACGCCGCAGCTGATGCACAAGTACTACCTGCGCATGCTCAAGCTCCTGCCCGCCACCACGCGCGTGGTGATCGTCGAGCCCGACGGCACCACGATCGCCGAGGGGCTGCTGCCGATGCGGGGCTCGGCGCGCAACTACGTGGCCAAGACCGCGGCGCCCGGGTGCGACTACGCGCCCGCCGCGCAGGCCGGGACCGCGGCGGTGGTGCGCACGCGCTACGGCGAGGTCGACCCGGAGTACGGCCGGGAGGTCGCGCGCTGCTATGCCGGCAGTCTCGTGGCGTACCAGCGCAATGGGGTGAACGTGACGGTCGTGGGCTCGGCCGATCCGTTCCGCAACGACCGGGCCGCTGAGCACGGCAACGCCAAGCTGGCCACCGCGCTGCTCACCGGCGCGCCGCGGCTGATCTGGCTCGACCTGCACCACCGCGAGCCGCCGCCCGGCGTCACCAACGACCCGGCGCTCGCGGGCGGGCCGGCCGCGCCGCCGTCGCTGCGCCCGCACCAGCCCGGCGACCCGGACGACCCCGACTTCCCGGTGAAGGGCAAGGGTGCGAATCCGCCCCCGCCGGGCCAGGGCAACGTCGGCGGCGACGACGGCGACCAGAACCGCGACAGCGAGCCGCCCAACCCGCTGTGGAGCGCGTTCCCGCCGTGGACGTACGTCGCGACGGCCCTGCTCGTCCTCGGCGCCGTCGCGCTCGCGGTGGCGATGGCCCGGCGGCTCGGCGCGCCCGTGGTCGAGCCGCTGCCGGTGGTCGTGCGCTCCAGCGAGACCGCGATCGGCCGGGGCCGGCTCTACCAGCGCGCCAAGGCCCGCGCGGAGTCGCTGCAGATCCTGCGGGACGCGGCGATCGTCCGGCTGACCCGGCTGCTGCGGCTGGAGCCCGACGTGCAGCGGCCGGTGCTGGTCGAGGCGGTCGCGGCGAGCAGCGGCTGGCCGCCGGCCGCGGTCGAGCACACGCTGTTCGGCCCGCCGCCGGACAACGACCAGGAGCTGGTCGGCGCCGCGGTGCGCCTGGAGCAGCTCGTCACCGCCGTCACGACCGAAAACCCGGGTGCGCAGCCTGGAAACGCCGTCACGACCGAAAACCCTGGCGCGCAGCCTGGAAACGCCGTCACGACCGAAAACCCTGGCGCGCAGCCGGTCGCGGCCGCGCCGATCGAAGGAGAGCCACGGTGACCGACATCGCCACCCCGCCGATCCAGGGTTCGCCCGAGGCCGGCGCGCAGCAGGCCCGGGCCGCGCTCGGGCGCCTGCGCGCCGAGGTCGGCAAGGTCGTGGTCGGGCAGGACGCGGTCGTGACCGGCATGGTCATCGCGCTGCTCGCCCGCGGCCACGTGCTGCTGGAGGGCGTGCCCGGCGTCGCCAAGACGCTGCTCATCCGTACCATCGCGGCGGCCTTGGATCTTGATTCCAAGCGGGTGCAGTTCACCCCCGACCTGATGCCCGGCGACGTCACCGGCTCGCTGATCTTCGACGCCCGCAGCGCCGAGTTCCAGTTCCGGGAGGGGCCGGTCTTCACCAACCTGCTGCTCGCCGACGAGATCAACCGGACCCCGCCGAAGACCCAGGCCTCGCTGCTGGAGGTCATGGAGGAGCGCCAGGTCTCGGTCGAGGGCACCCCGCGGCCGCTGCCGGACCCGTTCCTGGTCGCGGCGACGCAGAACCCGATCGAGTACGAGGGGACCTATCCGCTGCCGGAGGCGCAGCTGGACCGGTTCCTGCTCAAGCTGACGGTGCCGCTGCCGACCCGGGACGAGGAGCTCGGCGTGCTGCGGGCGCACCATCACGGCTTCGACCCGCGCCGGCTGCGCGAGGCCGGCGTGCAGGCCGTGGCCACCGGGGCCGACCTGGCCCTCGGCCGCGCCGCGGTGCAGCGGGTGGCGGTGGCGGACGGGGTCCTCGCGTACATCGTCGATCTGTGCCGGGCGACCCGCGTCTCGCCGTCGCTGGAGCTGGGCGCCTCCCCGCGCGGCGCGACCGCGCTGCTGGCCGCGTCCAAGGCGTGGGCCTGGCTCACCGGGCGCGACTACGTGACCCCGGACGACGTGAAGGCGCTGGCCCGCCCGACGCTGCGGCACCGGGTGCGGCTGCGGGCCGAGGCCGAGCTGGAGGGCGTGACCACGGACAACGTGCTCGAGTCGGTGCTCGCCACGGTGCCGACGCCGCGATGATCACCTGGCGGGCGGCGGCGCTGCTCGGGGCCGGCGCCGTCCTGCTGGGGCTCGTCGGGTCGATCGCGGGCGACGCGATCGACCGGCCCTGGCTGTGGATCGCGGCCGGCCTGTTCGTGCTGGCCGTCGCCGCCGCGTGCCTGCTGGACTGGCTCAACGCGGCCTCGCCGAAGCTGCTGCGGATGAGCCGGACCGGCGACCAGTCGCTCTGGCTGGGCGAGACCGGGCAGGTCACGCTGCTGCTGCAGAACAAGTCCGACCGGGTGCTGAGCGGGCGGGTGCGCGACGCCTGGGTACCGTCCGCCGGCGCCACCCCCGGCCCCCGCGACGTGCGCATCGAGCCGGGCCGCACGGTCGCCCTGGTCACCACGCTCACCCCGACGCGGCGCGGCGACCGGCCGGCCGTGCGGGTGCTGGTGCGCTCGTTCGGGCCGTTCGGGCTGACGTACCGCCAGACGAGCAGACGCACCGCGGAGCGCCTCACGCCCGCGTGGCGCCTGCGGGTCTTCCCGAGCTTCCGCAGCCGCCGCCTGCTGCCGGAGAAGCTGTCCCGCCTGCGCGTGCTCGACGGCTCGGTGGTGACCCGGGGCCGCGGCCAGGGCACCGAGTTCGACACGCTGCGCGAGTACGTGGTCGGCGACGACGTGCGCTCGATCGACTGGCGCGGCAGCGCCCGCCGCTCGGACATCGTGGTGCGCACCTGGCGCCCCGAGCGGGACCGGCGGCTGGTGTGCGTGCTCGACACCGGGCGCACGTCAGCCGCGCGCATCGGCGACGAGCCCCGCCTGGACGCGGCCATGGACGCCGCCCTGCTGCTCGCCTCGGTGGCCGCCCGCGCGGACGACCGGGTGGACCTGCTCGCCGTGGACACCGCGGTGCGCGCCTCCGTCACCAACGTGGAGAAGCGCACGCTGCTCTTCCGCCTGGTCACGGCCATGGCCCCGCTGGAGCCGGCGCTGGTGGAGACCGACTTCGGCCTGGTCACGGGCGAGGTGCTGCGCCGCGAGCGCAAGCGGGCGCTGGTGGTGCTGTTCACCGCCCTGGAGCCCGGCGCGCTCGGCGAGGGCCTGCTCCCGGTCCTGCCCCAGCTCGCCGCCCGGCACAAGATCATCGTCGCGGCCGTGCACGACCCGGAGCTGTCCCGCATGGCCCACGTTTCACCCGATGCAACCCCGGCCGACGTGTACGCCGCAGCCGCCGCCCAACGCGCGCTCGCCGAACGGGACCGCGTGGCGGCCGCGCTGCGCCGGCACGGGGTGGAGGTCGTCGACGCCCCGGCGGACGAGTTCGCGTCCCGCCTGACCGACCACTACCTGGCGCTCAAGCACACCGGCCGGCTCTGATCCTCGAGCGTTCGCGCGCGCGGCAACAGCAGCGGGGTCAGCAGGATCAGCCCGCCCGCCACCGCGATGGCGATCCGCGGGCCGGTGAGCTCGGCCAGCACCCCGCCGAGCGCGCTGAACACCGCGATCGCCAGGCCGCTGCCGATCGACCAGGCGGACAGCGTGCGCGCGACCCGCTCCGGCGGCAGCTCCTCCAGGCGGTACGTGGCGAGCACCGGCATGTACAAACTCATGCTGACGATGATCGCGAGCTCGACGGCGATGACCGTCACGAGCCCTGCCACGCCGGGTTGCACGAACGCCAACCCGATCAGCCAGATCGCGCGCAGGGTGCCGACCACCCGGATCACCCGGGACCGGCCGAACCGCGCCACGACCCGGGGCGCCAGCCGCGAGCCCAGCAGCCCGCCCAGGCAGGGCGCCGCGAACGCCAGCCCGTACTCCCACGGCGCGAACCCGAGGTCCCGCAGCAGCAGCACGGCCAGCAGCGGCTCGGTCGCCATGATCAGCCCGCTGACGAGGAGGTTGTTGGCGTAGAGCGCGCGCAGGCCGGGGTGCGCCCACAGGAACCGCCAGCCGTCGAGCAGCCCGGTCACGCGCGCCGGCCGGGCGCCGACCGGCCGCTCCTCGCGGTCCCGGATCGCCGCGATGCCGAGCGCGGACAGCAGGTAGCTCGCCGCGTCGGCCGCGATGCTCGCCACCGGCCCGAACAGCCCGACGGCGGCGCCCCCGAGCGGCGGCCCGACCGCGATCGAGCTCCAGTTCGTCGACTCGAACCGGGCGTTGGCCACCAGGAGGTCCCCGGGCCGGACCACGCGCTTGAGATAGGCCCCGCTCGCGGCGCCGAACGCGATCTTGGCCGCCGCCACCGCCGCGGTGACCACCAGGAGCTGGACGAAGCTCAGGATGCCCAGCAGGTAGGCCAGAGGCACGCTCAGCATCGCCGCGAACCGGGCCAGGTCCGTCCCGACCATCACCGGCCGCTTGCGCCGGAACTCGACCCACGGCCCCAGCGGCAGCGCCAGCAGCGCGCCCACCGCCGGGCCCACCGCGGCCAGCGCGGACACCTGCCCGGGGCTCGCGTGCAGCGCCAGCACCGCGATGAGGGGGACGGCGCCGAAGCCGAGCCCGGATCCGTACGCGCTGACCGCGTACGCCGCCCACAGCCACCCGAACTTCCGCCCCAGATTCCGCCGCGCCACCGCCAGATCCAAGCAAGCCGCCGCCCGCCGGATCAAACAACATCCCCGGCGGCGAGCCACAACGCGCGGTTGTATCCCTAGGCTGCACGGATGGATCTGGACGCCGTGCGCACCTTCGTCACTGCCGCGGACGCCGGGCAGTTCCAGGAGGCCGCCGCCCAGCTGTCCATCACGCAGCAGGCGGTCTCGAAGCGCATCGCCGCCCTGGAGCGCGACCTGGAGGTCCGGCTCTTCACCCGCACCGCGCGCGGCGCCCGGCTCACCGTCGACGGCCAGGCGTTCCTCCCGCACGCCCGCGAGCTGCTGCGGGTGGCCGACCGCGCCGACGCCTCCGTGCGCCCCGGACGGCGGGCCCTGCGCGTGGACGTCGTCAACCGCCGCATCGCACCCGCGGTCCTCCTGCAGGAGTTTTATCGCTCGTACCCGATGTGCTCCCTCGACGTCGTCACGCTCGCGGCCGGCGTGGACGCCGCCGTGGCCGAACTCGTCGCGGGGGCGATCGATGCGACGTTTCATGCGGTACCGGATGAGGAATGGGACGGCATCGAGTCCATCAGGGTGATCGACGAGCCCCACGAGCTGCTCGTCGGCCCGCGGCACCCCTTCGCGGCGCGGGCCTCGGTGACGCCCCGCGACCTGGCCGGCCACCGCATCCGCATGCCGGGCCTGTCGACGGCCACCGAGTGGGGCGTCTACTACGAGGAGCTGGCGGCGGCGTTCGCCCTCACCATCGACCCGGGCGGCCCGATCTTCGGCAACGAGGCGCTGCTGGCCGAGATCGCCGGCTCCCCCGACGTCGCGACGCTCGTGGGGGCCGGCTCCTGGTACATGTGGCCGGACGCCTATGACCTCAGGCGGATCCCGATTCTCGACCCCGCCCCGGTGTACCCGATGTCGCTGCTCTGGCGCCGCACGAACCCCCACCCGGCGCTGGCCCAGCTGCGCGCCTTCGCGGCCGATCGGTACACGGCCCCGGCGCCGGACGTCTGGCTTCCGAGCTGGGTCAGACGGCCGGCAGCGACTCCGGCGCGATCTCGCCCTCGATAGCGGCGCTCGCCCCTTCGAGATGCGCCCGCCGCCCCAGGATGAACACGTAGAGCAGGAACGCGGCCCAGACCACGAAGCCGATGAAGTCCCGCACGACGTACGGCAGCAGGCTCGCCGGCGTGACGAACGCTTCGAGAAGGCCGCTGACGAACAGGACGGCCACCAGCCCGAGCGCGACGAGCATGCCCTCCATCGCCGTCTCGGCGAGCGCCCGCCCCCGGGTCCGCAGCGGCCCCGGCGCCACCCACGACCAGCCGATCCGCAGTCCGACCCCGGCCCCGACGAACACCGCGGTCAGCTCCAGCAGCCCGTGCGGCACGATGAGCCCGAAGAACGTGTCCGCCCGGCCATAGGCGATCATCACGCCGCCGATGAGCCCGACGTTGAGCGCATTCTGGAACAGCAGATAGATGACGGGGAAGAAGACGACGCCGGCCGCGAGGCATTCCCCGGTGAGCAGCGCGTTGTGCGTCCACACGCGCAGGAACTGGTTCTGCGGGAGGTAGGCGCTGTAGTACCCCTCGAACTGCTCGTTGACCAGGTCGCTGATCTCGCCGTCGGACAGGAAGTAGCCGGCCACCTCGGGATTGGCGGCGACGTATCCCATGAGCACGAACGTGAAGAGCGAGAACGCGGTGGCGACCCCGCACCACCACGGCCAGGCGCGATAGACCGCCATCGGGAAGGTGTGCGTGAAGAACCGCCCGACCGTGGCCATGGAGAACGACGGCGCCCCGGTGAGCGCGTTCCGCCCGGACAGCACGAGCCGCGACAGCCGCGCCACGAGCATCGGCTCGGGCGAGCGGCTGCGGATCAGCGACAGGTGGGTGGCCGCGCGCTGGTAGAGCGCCACGAGCTCGTCGGCCTCGCCGGCGGTGAGCTTGCGCCGCTTGGACAGTTCCTCGAGCCGCCGCCACTCCGCGTTGTGCTCAGCCACAAAGGCGTCGAGGTCCACCCCGGCAGCGTAGACGCCGCTCGCACCCCTGTCCGACCGCTTGCGCCCCCCGGCAGGTGCACCGCTGTAGCAGACTGTCAGCCATGACGGACACCTCGGCTCCCGCCGCTGCGCTCGGGGAGCGCCTCGTCAGCGGCGAGGCCGTCGAGCTCGAGGTGCGGGTCGCACGGGCCGGTTCGCGGGTGCTGGCCCTGATGCTCGACATCGTCCTGCAGTTCGTGCTGCTGCTCGCGCTGCTCGTGGCCACGGCCCTCGTCGTGTACCTGACGGTGCGCACCAACATCTTCGACCAGGGCCTGCTCGAGGCCATCGTCGTGATCCTGATGGCGACCGTCCTCGTCGGGTACCCGGTCTTCTGGGAGACCATCCTGCGCGGTCGTACGCCCGGCAAGGCGGCCATGGGGCTGCGCGTGGTGCGCGACGACGGGGGGCCGGTCCGGTTCCGGCACGCCCTCGCGCGGGCGCTCGTCGGACTGGCCATCGAGTGGCCCGGGCTGCTGTTCCCGGTCGTGTCCTGGCTCGGCAGCCTGGGCGTGCTGATGCTCAACCCCAGCGGCAAGCGCATCGGCGACCTGGTGGCCGGCACGATCGTCATCCACGAGCGGACGCCGGCCGCCTGGGGCTGGGTGCCGGCGATGCCGCCGCCGCTGACCCGCTGGGCCGCGCTGCTGGACCTGACCGGGCTGGACGACAGCCTGGCGCTGGCGGTCCGGCACTTCCTGGCCCGCAACCGCGAGATCGCCGAGCCGGCCCGGACCGCCCTGGGGCAGGCGCTGGCCCGCGAGGTGGCGAGCCGTACGACCCCGCCGCCGCCCCCGGGGGTGCCGGGCTGGGCCTACCTCGCGGCCGTGCTGGCCGAGCGGCACCGGCGCTCCAGCCACCGGCTGGCCCGCGCGCGGGCGGCTTCGGCGGCGGTGTGGCCGGGCCTGTACACGGCGATCACCCCGAAGCCGCCGGCCAGCCTGCCCAACCTGACCAGCCCCTGGACCCCGCCCACGGCACCGCCCACGCCCACGCCGCTCTCCACGCCGGCCATGCCGCTCGCCACGCCGGCCATGCCGCGGCCGCCGGTCCCGCGCCCCTGACGTTCGCCGGGCCGATCAGCGCCAGGCCTCTGACTGAACCCCACCCACGCCGCTCGCCACGGCGCCCACGCCGCTCGCCACGCCGGCCATGCCGCGACCGCCGGTCCCGCGTCCCTGACGTTCGCCGGGCCGATCAGCGCCAGGCCTCTGCCTGAACCCCACCCACGCCGCTCGCCACGGCGCCACGCCGCTCGCCACGGCGCCACGCCGCTCGCCACGGCGCTCGCCATGGCGCCGACGCCGCCCACGCCGCCCATGCCGCGGCCGCCGATCCCACGTCCCTGACGTTCGCCGGGCCGATCAGCGCGCCAGGCCTCTGACCTGCGAAAACCCGCTTGGACCAGCGCCGTAACCGACATATCCCCCGCCAGGGTATAAGTCCGAAATGTCGCGGCGCGCCAGCGCCCGACATTTCGTGACCAGGCAAATCAGGCGGAGCGAAGCCCCCACTCCTGAATGTTGTAGGTGGGACCCCAGACCGAGGGATTGTCGCGGATGTTCGCGTATTCGGAGTACGTGAACGTCAGCGTCGGTCGCTGCATCAGCGGCAGGACGTAGGCGTCCTTCGTCAGCAGGTCGTCCGCCTGGTTCAAGGTGTCCGCCGCGTGCCGGGCGTCCACGTCGATGGCCGCCGAGTGCACCAGCCGGTCCAGCTCCGCGTTGCTGTAGCCGCCGTAGTTTCCCACCGCGCCCGTGGCCCAGCGGCGCTCGGCCGCGCCCTGGTACAGGGGGCCGTTCACGAAGTCCGCCAGCACCAGGTCGAAGTCGCCCGCCGTCAACGTCTGGGGCAGGCCGTCCGTGGTCTCCGGGCGGGCGTCGATGCCGATGTTCTTCAGCGCCGCCGAGATGAGTTCGGCCGCGGCCGCGCGGGTGGCGTTGCCCTTGTCGTAGCGCAGGCGCAGGGCCGGGATCGCCTCGCCGGCCTTGGTCGACAGGCGGCCGTTCTCCAGCTTGTAGCCCGCGTCCGTCAGCAGCTTCTTGGCCTTCTCGCTGTCGCCGGTGCCCTGGCCGGTGCCGGAGATGACGTCCTTGTAGGCCATGTCGCCGGGGACGAAGTTGTGGCTGCCCAGCGGCTTGAGGCTCTTGTCGAAGGCGCCGTACGTCTTCTCGACCACGGTCTTGACGTTGACCTCGGTGAACAGGGCGCGGCGCAGCACCGGGTCGGCCAGGTACTTGTTGCGCACGTTGAGCATCAGGTGCTCCCACGCGTAGCCCTCGCCGACCTCGTAGATCACCCCGGGGGTGCCCGCCACGCCGGCCACCAGGGCCTGGCTGGGGCTCGGGGACATGCCGGTGATCTCCTTGGCCTTCAGGGCGGGGAGGATCGCGGCCGGGTCGGTGATGAACTTGAACGTGATGGTGTCCAGGGACGGCTTGGTCTTGCCGTACCACTTGTCGTTCTTCTTCAGCACCAGGCTCTGGCCGGGATTGTAGGTGTCGATCTGGTACGGCCCGCCGGACCACAGCGGCACCGTGCGCGCGAACCAGTCCATGGCCGCCCCGACGCCGTCCGGCTTGGCCAGGTCGAAGCCCTGCTTGGTGGCGAGGTGCGAGGGGTACAGCCCGTCGTTGGAGAAGTCGCCCTTCCAATCGCCGAACGTCTTGCCGTCGGTGAAGGTCATCGTGACGGTCTTGCCGCCGTCGGAGCCGACGATGCTCTTGATGATGTCGTACCCCGCGGTCGCGGCCGGGGTGCAGCCGGCGCAGTGCTGCGGGTTGCCCGAGTTCTGCTTCCACGAGAACACGAAGTCGTCGGCGGTGATCGGGATGCCGTCGCTCCAGACCGCGTCGGGACGGATCTTGTAGACGATCGTCTCGGGGTTCTGGTTCGTGATGTCGGCCGAGCTCACCAGGTCGGCGTTGAGCTGCAGGCGGCCCTGCGGGTCGACCTTGAACACCTGCGGCAGCACACCGGACAGGGCCTGCCTGGTGGCCGGCGCCGCGCCGTCCTTGGTGTTGACGTTCCAGTTGGCGATCGCCTGCTCCAGGCCGTACGTGTACGACCCGCCGAGCCGGATGTCGCCACCGTTGCAGGTGGTCGGGTTCTTCTCGCAGTCCGCGAACCCGATGGTGGCCGTCGGTGACGGCTTGCCGGAGCCGCCCCCCGTGCACGCCCCGAGCAGGAGCGCGGCCGCCGCCAGCGCCGCGATCGAGCCCCGCATCTGCCTTCCAGTTACAAACGCCACCCGGCAACCATAGGGGGCGGACCTAGACGAAGAGGCCACGACCCCACGAGTCGTCCGCGCCCGACACACCCGGCGGGCAGGCGAACAGCCCGCTGGAGACGTGCCGGATGTACTCGTTGAGCGCGTCCTGCCGCGACAGCCGGGTCTGGATCGGCACGAACTGCTTGCGCGGGTCCCGCATGTAGGCGATGAAGAACAGCCCCGCGTCGAGGCGCCCGAGGCCGTCGGAGCCGTCCACGAAGTTGTACCCGCGGCGCAGCAACCGGGCCCCGTCGTTGAAGTTCTGGTGGGCCAGCCGCACGTGCGCATCGACCGGAATGGTCTCCCCGTCGAACACCGGCTCATCGAACTCCTTCGCGGAGCCCAGCGCGGCACCCTCGCCCTTGTTGCGGCCGATGATGGCCTCCTGCTCGCCGAGCGAGGTCCGGTCCCACGTCTCGATCAGCATCCGGATCTTCCGCGTGACCATGTAGGACCCGCCGGTCATCCACGCCGGCCCGTCGCCCGCGGCCACCCACAGCTGCTCGTCGAGCAGCTTGGTGTCCTCGGCCTTCAGGTTCGCCGTGCCGTCCTTGAAGCCGAACAGGTTGCGCGCCGTGGCCTGCGAACGGGACGTCGAGGAGGTACGCCCGAAGCCCAGCTGCGACCACCGCACGCTCACCACCCCGAAGCCGATCCGGGCCAGGTTGCGCACGGCGTGCACCGCCACCTGGGGGTCGTGCGCGCACGCCTGCACGCAGATGTCCCCGCCCGAGATCTCCGGCTTCAGCGTGTCCTTGGCGAACTTCGGCAGATCGGCCAGCGCCTCCGGCCGCTTGTCCGCGATGCCGAAGCGGTCCTTGCCCTCCGCGGTGCGGAAGAACGTCGGGCCGAAGCCGACGGTCAGCGTCAGCCCCGACGGCGGCAGGCCGAGCGCCTCGCCGGTGTCGTCCGGCGCCGCCTCCGGCTGCCCGCCGACCGCGCCGATCGTCCCCGCGTCCTTGCCCTCCGTCATCCGCGCGGCCGCCGCCGTCCACTTCTGCAGCAGCTCGACGACCTCCGCCTTCTTGTCGGTGATGACGTCGAAGGCGACGAAGTGCAGCCGGTCCTGGGCGGGCGTGACGATCCCGCCCTGCCGGGAGCCGTAGAAGGCCTCCGCCGCGCCCGGGTCGTTGGCCCGGGCGGGCGGCGGCTCGTCGAAGATCTGCACGCCGACGGCCCCGCCGGCCGCGGCCCCGAGGGCCCCGGCTCCGGCGAGTCCGAGCATCTTGCGACGATCCATGGCAAGAAATCCTTAAAAGAGCACTACTTGGACGCGACGAGCGGGGCGACCTTGCTGATCGGCTCGGCGAGCGCGTTGATCGCGTCGGCGAGCGCCTTGAGCTGGGCCTCGGAGAGCTCGTTGTGCAGCTTCCAGCCATCCCCGCTGCGGTACTTCTCCAGCTCCGCCTGCGCCGCCGCGAACTTCTCGTCCAGGCTCTTGGCCAGGGCGGCGTCCTTCTCCTCGATCACCGGGCGGAGCGCCGCGATGGCGGCCCGGGAGCCCTCGAGGTTGGCCTGGAAGTCCCACAGGTCGGTGTGCGAGAAGGTGTCCTCCTCGCCGGTGATCTTGCCGGTCGCGACCTCGTCGAGCAGCTCCTTGGCCCCGTTGGCCAGCTCGATCGGGGAGAGCTGGACCGTCTCGGCCTTGCTGACGATCGTCTTGACGTCCTCGAGCAGCTTGTCGGCGGTCGGGCCGGACTTGCTGATGTCCTTGGTGACCCAGAGGTCCTTCTCGATCTTGTGGAAGCCGGTCCACTCCTGGCCGGGCTCGAGGTCGGCCTCGCGGGCGTCGATGGCCGGGTCGAGGTCGCCGAAGCTCTCGGCCACCGGCTCGATGCGCTCCCAGTAGGTGCGGGCGATCGGGAACAGCGCCTTGGACTTCTCGATGTCGCCGCCCTTGACCGCGTTGACGAACTCGGTCGTCTTGTCGATCAGCGCGCCGGTGTTGTTCTTGACGTACGTCTGGTAGTCCTTCGTCGCCTGCGCCAGCTTGGCGTCGTCGGTCAGCGGCTTGCTCTCGCCGGTGGCCTTGAACTGGCCGCGGATGCCGTTGCCGACCATGCCCGGCTTGCAGGCGGTCTCGTAGCTGCCGGCCGGCAGCTCCACGATCAGGTCGCGAGTGAGACCCGGCGCCACGTTCTCCACCTCGCCGACGATGCGGTCGCCGGTGGCGTACACGTAGAACTCGGTGACCTTGCCGCCCTTGTTGCTGACGGTGAAGGTGACCGGCCCGGACGCCGTCTCGGTCCGCTCGATCTTGCACTCGGTGTCGGTGGCGGTGACGGCGATCTTGCCGTTCCCACTGGCGGCTGCGCCCGGCTGGCTGTCCGATTTGTCGTCGCCGCACCCGGCGAGGGCCGCGACGGCCAGGGCCGGCACGGCGCTCAGGGCGAGCAGGCGTGAAGTACGCATGGTTCTCCTACGAAACTGTGGGAAGGGGGTAAGAAATCAGGCGTTCGCGACAGGTGCCGGCTCCGGTGCCGGCTTGCGGACGAGCGGCAGCAGGAACAGCACGAGGACCGGGATGCCGTAGGCGACCCAGGCGATGGTCTCCAGCACCGACGGCTGGGGCGTGAAGTTGAACATGCCGCGCAGCAGCTCCGCGTACCACGCGGTCGGCGGCAGCGCGCCGGTGAGATCGAAGGCGTGGTTGTTCAGGCCCGGCAGGATGTTGGCCTCCTGCAGGTCGTGCACCCCGTACTTGAAGATCCCGGCGGCCACGAGCACCAGCAGCGCGCCGGTCCAGGTGAAGAACTTGGTCAGGTTGATCCGGATCGCGCTCGCGTAGAGCAGCCAGCCGAGCACGACCGAGGTGAGCAGGCCGAGCGTGATGCCGACGAAGGGCTGCCAGTCGTCGGCGCCCTGGGCCGCGGCGAAGAACAGGATCGAGGTCTCCAGGCCCTCGCGGGCCACCGCCAGGAACGCCATGCCGGCCACCGCGAAGGTGCCGACCTCGATCGCGTCCTCGAGCCGGCCGCGCAGCTCCTTGGCCATCTGGCGGGCCATCCGGCGCATCCAGAAGATCATGAAGGTCACGAAGACCACGGCGATCAGCGAGGCGATCGCGTCGACCAGCTCCTGGTGCGGGCCGGACAGGTACGCGGTGCCGGCCTGCAGCAGCGCGGCGACGCCGATGGACAGCAGGGCGGCCGCCGCCACGCCGGCCCAGACCCACTTCAGCAGGTGCTTGCGGTCGCTCTTGACCAGGAAGGCGACGAGAATCGAGACCACCAGGGTGATCTCGAGTCCTTCGCGCAGGCCGATCAGGTAGATGGCGGTCATGCCGAGCTCCGCAGGTTGGTTAGCCGTACCTTACTTAGGTCAGCTTTACCTTAGACCTCACGCGTACCTACTACAAGCGTGTGGAACTTGACTGAACTTGAACACAAAGGACCCCGCCGGCGACTCGCGCGGCGGGGTCCTCCTGCGAACGATCAGTACCGGTAGTGGTCCGCCTTGAACGGGCCCTCGACCGGGATGCCGAGGTACTCGGCCTGCTTCTTGGTCAGCTCGGTGAGGTGCACGCCGAGCGCGCCGAGGTGCAGCCGGGCGACCTTCTCGTCGAGGTGCTTGGGCAGCACGTAGACGCCGATCGGGTACTCCTCGGTCTTCGTGAACAGCTCGATCTGCGCGATCGTCTGGTTCGCGAAGCTGTTGGACATGACGAACGACGGGTGCCCGGTCGCGTTGCCCAGGTTGAGCAGGCGGCCCTCGCTCAGGACGATGATCGACTTGCCGTCGTCGAACTTCCACTCGTCGACCTGCGGCTTGATGTTGATCCGGGTCACATCCGAGCGACGGGCCAGGCCGGCCATGTCGATCTCGTTGTCGAAGTGCCCGATGTTGCCGACGATCGCCTGGTGCTTCATCCGGCTCATGTGCTCGGCGGTGATCACGTCGAGGCAGCCCGTGGCGGTGATGAAGATGTCGGCCGTCTCGACGACGTCCTCCATGGTGGCGACCTGGTAGCCGTCCATCGCGGCCTGCAGCGCGCAGATCGGGTCGACCTCGGTGACGATGACCCGGGCGCCCTGGCCGCGCAGCGACTCGGCGCAGCCCTTGCCCACGTCGCCGTAGCCGAAGACCACGGCCACCTTGCCGCCGATGAGCACGTCGGTGGCGCGGTTGATGCCGTCGATGAGCGAGTGGCGGCAGCCGTACTTGTTGTCGAACTTCGACTTCGTGACGGAGTCGTTCACGTTGATCGCCGGGAAGAGCAGCGAGCCGGACTGCTGCATCTCGTACAGGCGGTGGACGCCCGTCGTGGTCTCCTCGGTCACGCCCTTGATGGAGGCGGCGGTGCGGGTCCAGCGGCGGTTGTCCTCGCCGATGGAGCGCTGCAGCAGCTTGAGGATGACCGCGTACTCCTCGGAGTCGGCGGTGTCCGGCGACGGCACGGCGCCCGCGCCCTCGAACTCGGCGCCCTTGTGCACCAGCAGCGTGGCGTCGCCGCCGTCGTCGAGGATCATGTTCGGGCCCTGGCCGTCGGGCCAGAGCAGCACCTGCTCGGTGCACCACCAGTACTCGTCGAGGGTCTCGCCCTTCCACGCGTACACGGGCACGCCGGCCGGCTTCTCGGGGGTGCCCTCCGGGCCGACGGCGATCGCGGCGGCGGCGTGGTCCTGGGTCGAGAAGATGTTGCAGCTCGCCCAGCGCACCTGCGCGCCGAGGGCGACGAGCGTCTCGATCAGCACCGCCGTCTGGATCGTCATGTGCAGCGAGCCGGTGATCCGCGCGCCCTTGAGGGGCTGCGTCGCGGCGAACTCGCGCCGGATCGCCATCAGGCCCGGCATCTCGTGCTCGGCGAGCTGGATCTCCTTGCGCCCGAACGCGGCGAGGGACAGGTCGGCCACCTTGAAGTCACCGTCGGCGACGGTCTTCGGCGGCAGCGTGCTGGTCAATGCGATCTCCTGGTCTGCAGACGTCGTACGGCGACCCTTCACGGTACGCGGCGGCCTCCGAGCCCTCCAAGCACCCCTGGAGGAGTCGGCACGCAGGAAGTACCTGGACAGCGAACGGGGCGGCGGGATTGCTCCCACCGCCCCGTTCTTCCCCCCGGTTTGGTTCCCCCGCAATTGGCTTGGACGCTGTCACAAACCCTGCGTAGTTAGAAGATTACCGCCTGCAACCGGAATGTCAAGCATTTGCTACTAAATCGGACACCTTGGATTGGTAACGAGACCGGGCGCCCCGCGAAGTCCGCGGAGCGCCCGGTTCAACAGCTCGTGTGAGTTACGCCTGCGTCACGGCGTGGCCGCCTGGAAGGCCTCCCCGTTCCCGCTGAGCGAGAGCTCCGGGCGGCTGGCCGGCGCGAAGGCCGCCTGACCGGGGCCGAGCGTCACCGGTACGGCCCCGTCGTCCACCCGCACCGAGCCGCGCGTGCACAGCACGATCCGCGGCCCCCCGCCCGGCAACCGGACGGCCGGCCGGGTGGCGTCCAGCACGGCCCGGTGCAGCGCGAAGTCGGGCACCGGCACCGGGTAGGCCCACAGGCCCCCGCCCAGCTCCTCGGCGTGCGTCACCGGCTCGTCGAGCACCTCGAAGCGCAGCACCCGCAGCAGCTCGGCGACGTCCACGTGCTTCGGGGTCAGCCCGCCGCGCAGGACGTTGTCGGACGCGGCCATGATCTCGACCCCGACGCCGCGCAGGTAGGCGTGCAGGTTGCCGGCCGGCATCCAGACCGCCTCGGACGGGCGCAGCCGGATGCGGTTGAGCAGCGTGGCCACGATCACCCCGCTGTCGCCCGGGTACTGCTCGGCCAGGGCGGCGATCAGGTCGTACGCCGGGCGCTCGGCCGCCCGCGCGCCCGCCGCCGCCACGACCTCCCCGACCAGGTCCGCGTCCGGGTTGCCGAGCAGGCCGCGGACGGCGTCGTGCAGCGCCGCCGCCGGGTCGGCCTGGCTCAGCGCGTCGATCGTGGGCTTGAGCCGCTCCACGCCGAGGGCGGCGAGGTCGGCCGCGGCCGCCGCCGGGTCGCGGAAGCCGCACAGCGCGTCGAAGTCGGTCAGCGCGACCAGCATCTCCGGCTTGTGCCAGGCGTCGACGTAGGACGGGTGCCCGCCGGCGTGCGCCGCCCGGGCCTGCTCCAGCGTCGGGTGGGCCTGCAGCGACAGCGGCTGGGCGGCCGCCAGCACCTTGAGCAGGAACGGCAGCCGGGTGCCGAAGCGCTCGACGTTGACCCTCCCGAGCAGCGTCTCCGGGTCGGCGGCGATCGCGTCGACCAGCGACCGGCCGCTCACCGCCAGCCGGGACGGGCTCGCCGGGTGGGCGCCCATCCACAGCTCGGCCTCGGGGTCGGTGGTCGGCGCGGGCCGGCCCTGCAGCGTGGCGATCGCGGTGTGCGAGCCCCACGCGTACTTGCGGATCGGGCTGTCGAGAAGTTCCACGGATCAGTGCGCCTCTGCAGGATCGGCCGCCGGGGCGGTGGTGTGGTCCGCCTCGCCGGCCTTGGTCGCCCGGTAGATGTCCGGCTCCAGGTAGATCACGCGGGCGATCGGCACCGCGGCCCGGATGCGGGCCTCGGCGGCGTCGATGCCGCGGGCGATCTCGTCCGCGGTCTCGTTGTGCCGCACCGCGATCTTGGCCGCCACCAGCAGCTCGTCCGGCCCGAGGTGGACCGTGCGCATGTGGATCACGCGCTCGACCTCGGGGCCGTCCACGATCGCCGCCTCGATGGCGCTGACCTGCTCCTCGGTGGCCGCCTCGCCCACGAGCAGGCTCTTCATCTCCACCGCGAGCACGGCCGCGACGGCGATGAGCAGCACGCCGATGGCCGCGGTGCCGACGCCGTCCCAGATGCCGTTGCCGGTGATCAGGGTCAGCCCGACGCCGAAGAGGGCCAGCACGAGGCCGATCAGGGCGGCGAGGTCCTCCAGGAGGATGACCGGCAGCTCCGGCTCCTTGGCCCGACGGATGAACTGGACCCAGGTCGCCTTGCCCTTGATCTTCTTCGTCTCGCCGATCGCGGTGCGGAAGGACAGGCTCTCCATGACGATCGCGGCGACCAGCACCACGACCGGCACCCACTGCCAGGACTCGATCGGCTCCGGGTGGGACAGCTTGTGCCAGGCCTCGTAGATGGCGAAGACGCCACCGACGAAGAACAGCACGACGGCGACGATGAAGGCGTAGATGTACCGCTCCCGGCCGTAGCCGAACGGGTGGCGCGCGGTCGCCTGCTTCGTGGCCTGCTTGCCGCCGAGCAGCAGCAGGCCCTGGTTGCCGGAGTCGGCGACCGAGTGGATGGCCTCGGCCAGCATCGACGACGAGCCGGTCAGGAAGAACGCGACGAACTTGGTAGCGGCGATGCCGAGGTTGGCGGCGAGGGCCGCCAAGATCGCTTTCGTCCCACCCTCAGTGCTCACGGAGACACCAGATCCTTCATCTCGGAGACAGCCGGCACGGCCATGGGGTCGAAGCCGTGCGCCAGACCAAGGTAGATCGAGGTGAAGTCCGGAACGGCGACGAGCGACGCCAATCGTTCCAGAGCGGAGCCACCCTCGGCGGTGATCAGGCTCACCCGCACGCCGCGGCGCTCGGCCAGCTCCTGGACCGCCTCGGCCCGCCGCTCCTCGACCGCGACCGGCTCGCCGTCGTCCTCGTCCTCGCCGGTCAGCCCGCCGTCGCGGAGCAGCACCAGGCGCAGGCGGGTGCCCTTGGCGCCCTCGTCCTCGTCCTCGTCGGGATCGGCGAAGATGTCGCGGTCGGCCTCGGCCAGCCCGCCGTAGACGCCGTCGAGCAGCCCGACCCGGCCGCGGCCGGCCTCGCCGAGCGCGCCGACGACCGCCGGGTAGCGCGCGTTGGCCGACAGCGTGTCGCCGAAGCGCCGGGCGGCCACCGTGGCCAGCGGCGAGGAGCCCCAGACGATCGGCACCGAGTGGGCCAGGTCCAGGGCCAGGCTCTTGCCCGGGTTGACGAACGTCTCCATCGCCGTGCGGCACCGCTCGGCGTCGGCGTCGAGCCGGGCGGCGGTCTCGGCGAAGTCGGCCTCGGTGACCTTGACCAGGCCCAGCTGGCGGGCGGCCAGCAGGACCGGGACGGTCAGCCCCCAGAGGCTGGCCCGGGCCGGCGCGCGCCGCGGCACCGGGATGAACGGCGCCCGGAAGCGGTCGGCCAGGGCGTGCAGCTGGGTGTCGGGGGCCCCGATGGCCACCAGCCGGGCCCCGCGCCGCCCCGCTGCCTCGGCGGCCGCGAGGGCCTCCGGGGAGCGGCCGGACGCCGAGACGGCGATGACCACGTCGGCCGCGCCGACCCAGCCGGGGATGCCCGCGCTGCGGTGGGCCAGCACCGGCACCGGGCAGCGCGGCCCGGCGACGGTCTCCAGGATGTCGCCGGTGCGCGCGGCCGTGCCGACACCCGCGACGACCACGGCGCGCGGGCGGCCCTCGTCGGCCAGGGCGCTCAGGTCGGTCTCGGCGGCCAGCGTGGCCGCCTCCCGCACCTGGGCGCCGGCCGACGCGGTCGCCCGCAGCATGCCGCCCGGGTCGTTCTTCTCCAGTCCCTCGGCGTTGTCCAGCAGCGCCAGGTCGATCTCGCGATGCCCGCGGACCCCCGCGGTGCCCTCCAGCGGATTCACGCCTCACCACCCTCTTCGGCATTGGCGGTTTCCCCGCCGTCGGCGTTCTCAACCGCGTCGCCGGACGCGGGCTGGCGCGCCTCGTCCAGCAGCAGCACCGGGATGCCGTCGCGGATCTCGTAGATCCGTCCGCACTCGGTGCAGGTGAGCGTCTGGGCCTCGGCGTCGAGGGTCAGTTCGGCGTGATGCTCGTCGGGGCAGCGCAGGATCGACAGCAGGGCGGGGTCCACGGACACGCGTTCCACTCCTCGTTCAGCGGCGGATGACGGCCAGCATCTCATCGCGCAGGGCCGCCATCCGCTCGGCGGTCGGCGCCTCAACGTTAAGCCGCAGGAGCGGCTCCGTGTTGGACGGGCGGACGTTGGCCCAGCTGCCGTCGGGGAACGTGAGGGTGATCCCGTCGAGGCGGTCGATCTCCACCGGGAACGCCTGCTCGATCTCCGCCATCTTCCCGGCAGTGTCGGCCACCGTCGAGTTGATCTCCCCGGAGGCGGCGTAGCGCTCGAAGTCCTTGGCCAGCGCCGAGAGCGGCGCGGCCTGGCCGCCGAGCAGGGCCAGGGTGTGCAGGGCGGCCAGCATGCCGGTGTCGGCGCCCCAGAAGTCGCGGAAGTAGTAGTGGGCCGAGTGCTCGCCGCCGAAGACGGCGCCGGTCCGGGCCATCTCGCCCTTGATGAACGAGTGCCCGACCCGGGTGCGCACCGGCTGCCCGCCGTGCTCGCGGACGATCTCCGGCACCACCTTCGAGGTGATGAGATTGTGGATGATCGTGCCGCCCGGGTCCTTCTCCAGCTCCCGGACCGCGACCATCGCCGTGATCACCGACGGCGAGACGGCCTCGCCGCGCTCGTCGACGACGAAGCAGCGGTCGGCGTCGCCGTCGAAGGCCAGGCCGATGTCGGCCCCGGTCTCGCGCACCTTGGCCTGCAGGTCGACCAGGTTGGCCGGCTCCAGCGGGTTGGCCTCGTGGTTGGGGAAGGTGCCGTCCAGCTCGAAGTAGAGCGGGATGATCGTCAGCGGCAGCCCCGAGCCGAGCACGGCCGGCACCGTGTAGCCGCCCATGCCGTTGCCGGCGTCGACGACCACCGTCAGCGGCCGGATGTCGGAGAGGTCCACGAGCTTGAGCAGGTGGGTCGCGTAGCGCTCGAGCAGGCTGTACTGCTCGATGCCGCCCTTGAGCCCGCCCTCCTGCACCCGGGTCCCGCCGTCGAGGATCTGCTGGGCCCGCTCGCGGATCTCGGCCAGGCCGGAGTCCTGCCCGACCGGCTTGGCGCCCTGCTTGCAGAGCTTGATCCCGTTGTACTGCGCCGGGTTGTGGCTGGCGGTGAACATCGCGCCCGGCAGGTCCAGCACGCCCGAGGCGTAGTACAGCAGGTCGGTGGAGCCCAGGCCGGCCTCCAGCACGTCGGCGCCCTCGGCGCGCGCACCGTTGGCGAAGGCGGTCGCCAGGGCCGGGCCGGAAGCCCGCATGTCATGCGCGGTCACGATCTTCTCGGCGAACTCGCCACGGTTGCGCAGCGTCTGCACGAACGCCCGCCCGAGTGCCTCCGCCACCGGCTCGTTGAGCTGGTCGGGCACCGTCCCCCGCACGTCGTAGGCCTTGACGATCCGGCTCAGGTCGATCACAGTCTCGCACCCCTAGTCGTGGTCGCTGTTCCTACGAGGGAGCCTAGTGCGGTTGCGTTCCGTACACGTGTCAGTCCCAAGTTGCTCATGGTGCGAACCCGCGAAGCTTGTAGGGCAGGATGAACGCATGGCGGAGGAAGGCAACTCGCTGCGGGCGATCGTCGCGGCGCTCGCGGCGAACCTCGGCATCGCGCTGAGCAAGTTCGTCGCGTTCCTGTTCACCGGCTCGTCGTCGCTGCTCGCGGAGGCGGTGCACTCGGTGGCCGACACCGCCAACCAGGTGCTGCTGCTCATCGGCGGCCGGCGGGCCCAGCAGCGGGCGAGCCAGCTGCACCCGTTCGGGTACGCCCGCTTCCGGTACTTCTACGGCTTCCTCGTCACCCTGGTGATCTTCCTGGTCGGCGGCGTGTTCGCGCTGTTCGAGGGCTGGGAGAAGCTGCACAGCCCGGAGCCGGTGCAGGACCCGATCTGGGCGTTCGTGGTGCTCGGCATCTCGGTCGTGCTGGAGTCGTTCTCGCTGCGCACCGCCGTGCACGAGGCCCAGCCGTCCCGCCGCGGGGCGCCCTGGCTGCGCTTCATCCGCACCACCCGCTCCCCCGAGCTGCCGGTCGTGCTGGCCGAGGACTTCGGCGCGCTGACCGGCCTCACCTTCGCCTTCCTCGGCATCACCCTCGCCGTCGTCACCGGCGACGGGCGCTGGGACGCGGCCGGCACGCTCGCCATCGGCGCCCTGCTGGTGGTCATCTCGATCACCCTGTCCCAGCGGATGCGCAGCCTGCTCATCGGCGAGTCGGCCGACAACGGCACGCTGCTGCAGATCGAGGCCGCGATCGAGCGCGAGCCGCTGATCGAACGCATGATCCACCTGCGCACCATGCACCTCGGCCCCGACCAGCTGCTGATCGCGGCCAAGGTGGCGGTGCGCGCCGACGAGACCATGGCCCACGTCGCCCAGGCCATCGACCGCGCCGAGAAGCGGGTCCGCGACGAGCTGAGCTACGAGTGCTTCATCTTCCTGGAGCCCGACGTGTTCAACGCGAAGCTGTACGAGACGGCCGAGCGCCCGCCGGGCTCGTCCTCCGCCGAGCCCCGCGAGGCGTGGGAGTAGCTAGAGCTGCAGGCCCGTGAGGACCATGACGCGCTCCTCCGTGTAGTCGGCCATCGCGCTGGCCAGGCCCTCGCGGCCGACGCCGCTGGCCTTGGCCCCGCCGTACGGCATCTGGTCGGCCCGGTAGCTCGGCACGTCGCCGACGATCACGCCGCCGACCTCCAGGACCCGGTGGGCCTCGAAGGCGCGGTCGAGCCGGCGGGTGAAGACGCCGGCCTGCAGGCCGTACTGCGAGGCGTTGACCGCGGCGAACCCGTCGGCGTCGGAGGCGACCCGCTCCAGGACCAGCACCGGGCCGAAGACCTCCTCGGTGCAGACCTTGGCGTCGGCCGGCGCCCCGGCCAGCACGGTCGGGGCGTAGGAGGCGCCGTCGCGGGTGCCGCCGGCGAGCAGCTTGGCCCCGGCCGCGACCGCCTCGCCGACCCACGCCTCGACCCGCTTGGCCGCGTCCTCGCTGATCAGCGGGCCGACGTCGGTCTGCTCGTCGGACGGGTCGCCGGTGCGCTGGGCCTCCACGGCGGCCACCAGCTTGTCGGCGAGCGCGTCGTGGTGGCGCTCGTGGACGTACACCCGCTGGACCGCGATGCAGCTCTGCCCGGCCTGATAGTTGGAGAAGGTCGCGATCCGGCCCGCCGCCCAGTCGAGATCGTCGTAGTCCTCGCACACGACCACGGCCGCGTTCCCGCCCAGCTCCAGCGTGACGTGCTTGCGCGGCACGGCGTCGCGGATCTGCCAGCCGACCGGGCCCGAGCCGGTGAACGACACGACCGGCAGGCGCGGGTCGGCGACCAGGGCGGGCGCGCGGTCGTTCGGGATGGGCACGATCGACCACATGCCCGCGGGGAGGTCGGTCTCGGCCAGGATCTCGCCCAGCAGGAGCGCGCTGAGCGGGGTGGCCGGGGCCGGCTTGAGCACGATCGGCGCGCCGACCGCGAGCGCCGGGGCGACCTTGTGGGCGACCAGGTTCAGCGGGAAGTTGAACGGGGAGATGCCCAGCACCGGGCCGCGCGGCACCCGCTTGACGATCGCCAGGCGGCCGGTCGCGGCCGGGTCGGTGTCGAGGCGCTGCAGCGAGCCGGAGAACCGGCGGGCCTCCTCGGCGGCCCAGCGGAACGTCGAGACGGCCCGGGCGACCTCGCCCCGCGACCACTTCATCGGCTTGCCGTTCTCGGCCGTGATGAGCCGGGCGACCTCGTCGGCGCGCTCCTTGAGCCGGGCGCTGACGTGGTCCAGGGCGGCGGCCCGGGCGCTGGCGGGCAGGGCCGCGGCCTCGGAGGCGACGGCGGCCGCCGCGGCGACCGCCCGTTCGACCTGCTCGGGGGTGGCATTGGAGGTGGTGCCGACCTGACGCCCGTCGTAGGGGTGGCGGATCTCGACGGCGTCGTCGCTGGTTGCCGGGCGCCCGGCGATGAAGAACGGGGTCACGATTCCACCCTAACTCCCACGGAAACAGTTGCCCGAGGGCTTGTGCGCCACGGATTCGATGGAAAAAATAGCCGTGCCGGCCCCAAGGGAGTGGACATGACCAAGCAGCTGCAGAACTTCGTCGACGGCGAGCACATCGACCCCGCCGACGGGCGATACTCCGATCTCGTTGATCCATCCACCGGTGAGGTGTTCGCCTCGGCGCCGGTCTCCAGCGCGGAGGACGTCGACCGGGCGGTGAAGGCGGCGGCCCGGGCGTTCGAGACCTGGCGCGACGCCACCCCCTCGGAGCGGCAGCGCGCCCTGCTCAAGCTGGCCGACGCCATGGAGGACCGGGCCGCCGAGATCATCGACGCCGAGGTCCGCAACACCGGCAAGCCGCGCGCGATGACCGCCAGCGAGGAGCTGCCGCCCTCGATCGACCAGGTCCGGTTCTTCGCCGGCGCCGCCCGGGTGCTCGAGGGCCGGTCGGCCGGGGAGTACATGAAGGGCCACACCAGCTACGTGCGGCGCGAGCCGATCGGGGTCTGCGCCCAGGTCACGCCCTGGAACTACCCGCTCATGATGGCGATCTGGAAGATCGCCCCGGCGCTGGCCGCGGGCAACACCGTCGTGCTCAAGCCCTCCGACACGACCCCGGTCTCCACGCTGCTGCTGGCCGAGCTGGCCGCCGAGTTCCTGCCGCCGGGCGTGCTCAACGTCGTCACCGGCGACCGGGACACCGGCCGCGCCCTGGTCGCCCACCCGACCCCGAACTTCGTCTCCATCACCGGCTCGGTGCGGGCCGGGCGCGAGGTCGCCGCCGGCGCCGCCCCCTCCCTCAAGCGCACCCACCTGGAGCTCGGCGGCAAGGCCCCGGTCGTGGTCTTCGACGACGCCGACCTGGCCGCCGCGGCCGAGGCGATCGCGGTCGCCGGCTACTTCAACGCCGGGCAGGACTGCACCGCGGCCACCCGGGTGCTGGCCGGGCCCGGCATCTACGACGACTTCGTGGCCGCCCTGGCCGAGCAGGCCGCCGGCACGAAGACGGGCGCCCCGGACGACGAGGACATCCTGTACGGCCCGCTCAACAACGCCAACCAGCTGTCGAGGGTCGGCGGCTTCATCGACCGGCTCCCCGACCACGCCAAGCTCAACACGGGCGGGGCCCGGGTCGGCGACCGCGGCTTCTTCTACTCCCCCACCGTCGTGTCCGGCCTGCGCCAGGACGACGAGATCATCCAGGACGAGGTGTTCGGCCCGGTGATCACCGTGCAGCGCTTCACCGACGAGGACGAGGCGGTGCGCTGGGCCAACGGCGTGGAGTACGGGCTGAGCTCCTCGGTCTGGACCCGCGACCACGGCCGCGCGATGCGGATGACCCGCCGGCTCGACTTCGGCTGCGTCTGGGTCAACGCCCACATCCCGATCGTGGCCGAGATGCCGCACGGCGGGTTCAAGCAGTCCGGCTACGGCAAGGACCTCTCCATGTACGGCCTGGAGGACTACACCCGGATCAAGCACGTCATGCACAACATCGAGCTGTGACCATGACGAACTCGGCCGACCTGCACAAGCGCCGCTCCGCCGCCGTCGCCCGCGGGGTCACCAGCATGATCTCCTCGTACGTCGAGCAGGCCGGGGGCGGCACGCTGACCGACGTCGACGGCAAGGAGTGGATCGACCTCGCGGCCGGCATCGCGGTCACCAACGTGGGCAACTCGGATCCCAGGGTGGTGGCCGCGGTCCAGCGGCAGGTCGAGCGGTTCACCCACACCTGCTTCATGATCGCGCCGTACGAGGGCTACGTGGCCGTCTGCGAGCAGCTCAACGCGCTCACCCCGGGCGCGTTCGAGAAGCGCTCGGCCCTGTTCAACTCGGGCGCCGAGGCGGTCGAGAACGCGGTCAAGATCGCCCGGCACGCGACCGGGCGGCGGGCCCTCGTCGTGTTCGACCACGCGTACCACGGCCGGACCAACCTGACCATGGCGCTCACCGCCAAGGACATGCCGTACAAGCACGGCTTCGGCCCGTTCGCCGGCGAGGTCTACCGGGTGCCGATGTCGTACCCGTTCCGCGACGGGCTGGCCGGCCCGGACGCGGCCGCCCTGGCCATCGGCATGATCGAGAAGCAGGTCGGGGCCGACCAGGTGGCCGCCGTGCTCATCGAGCCGATCCAGGGCGAGGGCGGCTTCGTGGTACCGGCGCCGGGTTTCCTCCCCTCGCTGGCCGCCTGGGCCAAGGCGAACGGTGCGCTCTACATCGCCGACGAGATCCAGACCGGCTTCTGCCGCACCGGCGACTGGTTCGCCAGCACCCACGAGAGCGTCGAGCCGGACCTGATCACCACGGCCAAGGGCATCGCCGGCGGGCTGCCGCTGGCGGGGGTCACCGGGCGCGCCGAGCTCATGGACGCGGTGCACCCGGGCGGGCTCGGCGGCACCTACGGCGGCAACCCGATCGCCTGCGCGGCCGCCCTCGCCGCGATCGAGACCATGCGGGAGCTGGACCTCGCGGCGGCCGCCCGGCGGATCGAATCGGTCATGCTGCCCCGCCTGCGCGCGCTCCAGGAGCGCTTCCCGTTCGTCGGGGACGTCCGCGGGCGCGGCGCCATGCTGGCCATGGAGATCGTGGTGCCCGAGTCCGCCGCGCCGGGCACGCTGACGGCGGAGCGCGGCTGGGCCAAGGGCGCACCGCTGGGCGCGACCCCGGACGCCGCCCGCACGGCCGCCGTCCAGCGCCGGGCCCACGAGGCCGGGCTGCTGCTGCTCACCTGCGGGACGTACGGCAACGTGATCCGTTTCCTCCCCCCGCTCGTGATGGACGACGCGACCCTGGAACGCGCGCTCGCCCTGCTCGAATCTGGCCTTGGCGATCAAGGGTGACGCGGGTCACTATTGGGCATGCGAAATCCCTGGCTCGCGCTGCCCACGGGGGCTGACCCCCGCGAGCGGAGCGGTCAGGTCGGCCGCGCCTGGGACACGTTCCTGGGCGACGGCCGGGTCGGGGACCAGGTGCGCGGGGTCGTCGCCGACTCGTGGCGGCGCAGCGCGGCGGCCCGGCTCGACCCGGACGCCACCGCGCCGGTCGACCTGGGCGACGAGGAGCTGGAGGAGTACCGGCGCGGCCACCCGCTCCGGCACGCGCTGCCGCTCTTCCGGGACCTGCTCGGCAGCTTCGCCGAGGACGGCGACCACCTGATGGCCATCTGCGACGCCGACGGCCGGCTGCTGTGGGTCGAGGGGCACCCGACCGTCCTGCGCCGGGCCGAGGACATGAACTTCGTGGCCGGCGCGCAGTGGGACGAGGCGCACGCCGGCACCAACGCACCCGGCACCGCGATCGCCGTCGACCACGAGGTGCAGATCTTCGCGACCGAGCACTTCAGCCGCCGGGTCCAGCGCTTCACCTGCTCGGCCGCGCCGATCCACGACCCGCGCACCGGCCGGCTGCTCGGCGCGATCGACGTCACCGGCGGCGACCACCTGGCCAACCCGCACTCCCTGGCGCTGGTCGTGGCCACCGCCCGGGCGGCCGAGGCCCACCTGGCCACGCTGGTCTCGGTGGGCCCCTCCTTCAGCGCCCTGGGCCGGGATGAGGGAGTCCTGCGCTCGCGGCGGCTGAGCCGGCGGCACAGCGAGATCGTCACGCTGCTGTGCGCGCACCCGGAGGGGCTCACCGGCGACCAGCTCGCCCTGGAGCTCTACGGCGACGAGTTCGTCAACCCGGTCACGCTGCGGGCCGAGCTGTCCCGGCTGCGCCACGCCCTCGGCCCGCTGCTGCTGTCCCGCCCGTACCGGCTGGCCGATCCCGTCCGGGCCGACTTCGCCGAGATCGCCGACCTGCTCGCGGCCGGCGACGTGGCCGGGGCCCTGCGCGCGTACCGCGGCCCGCTCCTGCCCCGCTCCGATGCGCCCGGCATCGTCCGGCTGCGCCGGCTCATCGAGGGCCAGCTGCGCGCCGGGGTCCGGGCCAGTGGCGACCCCCGCCTGCTCTCCGCGTGGACCGGAGCGCCGTGGGGGGCCGAGGATCTCTGGATGTGGGAGGCTCTCGCGGCCGCGCTCCCGCCCGGCTCGCCCCGCCACGCCCTCGCCATGGAACGGGTGGACAACCTGTCGAAGGAGTACGCAACGTTGTTGCAACGTCCGCGTAACTAGCGTTCGGGCATGACGCGCTATGCAGCCCCCGGCCAGGAGGGTTCCCTGGTCAAGTACGAGTCCCGGTATGACAACTGGATCGGCGGCGAGTACGTCAAGCCGGTCCGCGGCCAGTACTTCGAGAACCCCAGCCCGGTGACCGGGCAGGCATTCTGCGAGATCGCGCGGGGCACCGCCGAGGACGTCGAGCTCGCCCTCGACGCCGCGCACGGCGCCGCCGACGCGTGGGGCCGCACCTCGGTCGCCGACCGGGCCAACATCCTCAACAAGATCGCCGACCGGATCGAGTCCAACCTCGAGGCCCTCGCCGTCGCCGAGACCTGGGAGAACGGCAAGCCGATCCGCGAGAGCCTGGCCGCCGACCTGCCGCTGGCGGTGGACCACTTCCGGTACTTCGCCGGCGCCATCCGGGCCCAGGAGGGCAGCCTCGGCGAGATCGACGACGACACCGTCGCGTACCACTTCCACGAGCCGCTGGGCGTGGTCGCGCAGATCATCCCGTGGAACTTCCCGCTGCTCATGGCCACCTGGAAGCTGGCCCCGGCGCTCGCGGCCGGCAACGCGGTCGTGCTCAAGCCGGCCGAGCAGACGCCCGCCTCGATCCACGTGCTCATGAGCCTGATCGCCGACCTGCTCCCGCCGGGCGTGGTCAACATCGTCAACGGGTTCGGCGTCGAGGCCGGCAAGCCGCTCGCGAGCAGCGCGCGGGTGGCCAAGGTGGCGTTCACGGGCGAGACCACGACCGGGCGGCTGATCATGCAGTACGCCAGCGAGAACATCAAGCCGGTGACCCTCGAGCTCGGCGGCAAGAGCCCCAACATCTTCTTCGACGACGTCTCGTCCGCCAGCGACGCCTTCTACGACAAGGCGCTCGAGGGCTTCACGATGTTCGCGCTGAACCAGGGCGAGGTGTGCACCTGCCCGTCCCGCGCGCTCGTCCAGCAGGGCCACTACGGCACGTTCATGGAGGCCGCCACCGAGCGCGTGCGGGCCATCAAGCAGGGCCACCCGCTCGACAGCGAGACCATGGTCGGCGCCCAGGCCTCCAACGACCAGCTCGAGAAGATCCTCTCCTACCTGGCCATCGGCAAGGAGGAGGGCGCCAAGGTGCGCATCGGCGGCGAGCGCGCGGACCTCGGCGGCGAGCTGTCCGGCGGGTACTACGTCCAGCCCACCGTGTTCGAGGGCGACAACGCGATGCGGATCTTCCAGGAGGAGATCTTCGGCCCAGTGGTCTCGGTGACCTCGTTCTCCGACTTCGCCGACGCCATCAAGCTCGCCAACGACACCCTCTACGGCCTCGGGGCCGGCGTGTGGACCCGCGACACGAACACCGCCTACCGCGCGGGCCGGGCCATCCAGGCCGGTCGCGTGTGGACCAACTGCTACCACGCGTACCCGGCGCACGCCGCGTTCGGCGGGTACAAGCAGTCCGGCATCGGCCGCGAGAACCACAAGATGATGCTCGAGCACTACCAGCAGACCAAGAACCTGCTCGTCAGCTACAGCCCGAACAAGCTCGGGTTCTTCTAGAGATGGAGCGAGTGGCGGTGACCCCCGCGGCGGCCGACCTGATCCGGTCGCTGCGGGGGACGCACGGACCCCTGATGTTCCACCAGTCCGGTGGCTGCTGCGACGGCAGCTCGCCGATGTGCTACCTGGAGGGCGAGTTCCGCACCGGCTCGTCGGACGTCCTCCTGCAGTCCATCAAGATCGACGGCGTGGACGAGCCGGTGACGTTCTGGATGTCGAAGTCGCAGTTCGAGCTGTGGCGGCACACGCACCTCACGGTCGACGTGGTGCCCGGACGCGGCTCCGGCTTCTCGCTGGAAGCGCCAGAGGGGGTGCGTTTCCTGATCCGCTCGCGGCTGCTGACCGAGGAGGAGCTAGCGGCCTTGGAGTAGCGGCTGCCGGGGGTCCCAGGGGTCCCCGCGGCGCCTCCGGGCGATCGCGGACAGGGCCTCCAGGACGACCCGGTTGGCGAGGAACGCGGTGATCTCGGCGTGGTCGTAGGGCGGCGAAACCTCGACCACGTCGACACCGACGATCGGCAGCTCGTAGCAGCAGCGGCGGACCGCGTCGAGGAGTTGCCGCGCGGTCAGGCCGCCCGGCTCGGGGGTGCCCGTGCCCGGGGCCATGCCGGGGTCGACCACGTCCACGTCGACGGAGAGGAACACCCCGTCGCACTCGTCGGTGGCGATGGTGAACGCCTCGGCCAGGCACTCGTCGAGCCCGCGGGACACGATCTCGCTCATCTCGTACGAGCGCAGGCCCTGCTGCGCCATCCAGTCCAGCGTCTCCGGCTCGGGCCAGTAGCCGCGCAGGCCGAGCTGCAGGAAGCGGTCGCCGCGCAGGGCCCCGGACTCGATCAGGCGGCGCATCGGCTGGCCGTGGCCGATCAGCGAGCCATGGTCGGTATCGCCGGTGTCCGCGTGCGCGTCGAAGTGGACCATGGAGACCCGGCCGTAGCCGAGCTTGCGGGCCACGCCGGTCGCGTCCGGCCAGGCGATCGTGTGGTCGCCGCCGAGCACGACCGGGATCGCGCCGGTGTCGGCCACGGCGAAGACGGCGTCCTCGAGCTTCTTGAGCGACGCGGCCGAGTCCGGGGCGTACATCTCGATGTCCCCGGCATCGAACACCCGCAGGTCCTTGAGGGCGTCCACGCGCATGGCGAGCGACGGGCGGGACCCGTCCTGCGGCAGGTAGTCGGCGCCGCGGATGGCCTGCGGGCCGAACCGCGCGCCGGGCCGGTGAGAGGTGCCGCCGTCGTAGGGCGCGCCGATGATGACCACGTCCGCCTCCGGCAGCGCGGCCAGGTCACACGCGGGCACGCCGAGGAACGTGAAGCTGGGCCCGTACTGGTTCATAGCTCCTGCATACTCCACGGCACGCCGTACTCGGTGAGCAGATCGAGAAACGGCCGCGGCGGCATCGCCTCCGGGCCGAGCACGCCCGCGCCGCTCCAGGTGCCTGCGGCCAGCAGTTCGAGGGCGACCACGGCGTTGACCGCGGTCTGCCACACGACGGCCTGGCAGCGGTACTCGCGCATGGTCCAGGCGTTGTCGACGACGTGGTACAGGTAGGTGGCCCGCGGCCGCCCGTCGCGGCCCAGGCCGGTGACGTAGGTGCCGGCGCAGGTGCGGCCGTGCATGCGCTCGCCCAGCGTCGCCGGGTCGGGCAGCACTGCGGCCACCACGTCGCGCGGGGACACGTCGACCCCGCCCACCCGGACCTTGCGCGTCGAGTCCAGGCCGAGCTTCTGGATGGTCTTGAGGATCTCGATGAACTCCTGGCCCAGGCCGTACTTGAAGGTGACCCGCCGCACGTCGATCCAGCGCGGGATGAGCAGCACCTCCTCGTGCTCCACGTTCACGCACTCGACGGGCCCGATGCCGGCCGGGAAGTCGAAGATCTCGGGCTCGGAGAAGGGGCGCGTGACGTACACGCCGCGGTTCTTCTCGTAGACGAGGGGCGCGTTGAGGCACTCCTCGATCGTCGTCCAGATCGAGAAGGACGGCGCGAACTCGTAGCCCTCGACCACCAGGTCGGAGCCGTCCCGGACGCCGATGTCGTGGATCTCGGCGAACAGCACGTCGGCGGCGTAGCGGGCGAACACGTCGGACAGGCCGGGCTCGACGCCCATGCCGACCAGGGCGAGCCGGTTCGCCGCCAGCCACTTGTCCTCGGCCTCGAACTGCTCCTCGCCGAGCAGCCGGCCGATCTTCTCGTAGGGCCGCTCGGGGTGCGGCTGCGACAGCGACATCGCCATGTCGATGTAGTGGGCGCCGGCCTCGTACGCGCCGGTGAAGACCGGCATGACGAAGCGGGGGTCGACGGCGTTGAAGACGTGCGTGATGCGCAGGCTGCGGCAGAGTTCGGCGACGGCGGGCGCGGAGGAGGCGTCCAGGATGGCCGCGACGAAGCGGGGATCGTCGGCCGCGGCCACCGCGGCCTCGGCGCGGTTGGGGTCCTGATCGGTGACGACGCACTGCTCGAAGAAGGATCGGCGGGCGGCGATGCGCACCGCGGCGGTGCCGACGCCACCGGCGCCGACGATCAGTAATCGCATGACTCCTAGGCCTTCCTCCGGCGAAGGCGCGGCAACTGTCCGATGAGGACGATCAGGAAGGAGATGAGGAACATCGCGGTGCCGATGACGTTGATCTGGGCGGGAATGCCGCGCTGCGAGGCCCCCCAGACGAACATCGGGAACGTCACGGTGGTCCCGGAGTTGAAGTTGGTCACGATGAAGTCGTCGAAGGACAGCGAGAACGACAGCAGGGCGGCCGCCACGATGCCGGGCAGCACCAGCGGCAGGGTGACCCGCAGGAAGGTCTGCCGCTCGTCGGCGTAGAGGTCCATGGCCGCCTCCTGCAGCCGCGGGTCGAGCCCGGCGAGGCGGGCCTTGACCGTGACGACCACGAACGACAGGCAGAACATGACGTGCGCGATGACCACGGTCCAGAAGCCCAGCGGGACCCCGGCCGCGACGAACAGCGCCAGCAGCGACGAGCCCATCACGATCTCGGGCGTCGCCATCGGCAGGAAGATCAGGGTGTTGGTGGCGCCGCGGCCGCGGAAGGCGTGCCGGGCCAGGGCGAAGGACATCAGCGTGCCGAGCACGGTCGCGCACAGCGTGGCCAGCAGCGCGATGCCGATGCTGAGCCAGAACGCGTCGCCGATGCCGGCCACGCCGAACGGGTGCTTCCAGTGGTCCAGCGTGAACTTGTAGTTGTCCAGCGTGTAGGGGGCGTTGGCCCGGGCGTCCCGGAACGACATCGCGGCGACGACGCCGATGGGCACGAAGAGGTACAGCAGGACGACGAGCCCGATCCCCAGCACCCAGTGGTCGGCGAGGAACCTGCGCAGCCTGTGGAGCATCACAGCACCTCGTCCGTTCCGGCGCGCCGCACGTAGACGAAGACCAGCACGAGGATCGCCGCCATCAGGGTGAACGACAGCGCGGCGGCCGCCGGATAGTCCCCGACCTTGAGGAACTTGGACTGGATCACGTTGCCGATCATGAACTGCCGGTTGGTCCCGAGCAGCTGCGCGTTGATGTAGTCGCCGGCCGCCGGGATGAACGTCAGCAGCGTGCCGGCCACCACGCCGGGCATCGACAGCGGCAGCACGACGCGGGTGAAGCGGGCCACCGGGCGGGCGTAGAGGTCCCCGGCCGCCTCGATCAGCCGCGGGTCGAGCTTCTCCAGGCTGGCGTAGAGCGGCAGAACCATGAAGGGCAGGAAGTTGTACACCAGCCCGGCGATCACGGCCGGCGTGGTCGCCAGCAGCCGGCCGTCGGGCAGCGGGACGTGCAGCGCGTTGAGCACCGACACGACCGTGCCGTTGTCGGACAGGATGACCTTCCAGGCCAGCGTGCGGATCAGGAAGCTGGTGAAGAACGGCGCGATGACGCAGATGAGCATCACGTTCTTCCAGCGGCCGGCCTTGAGCGCGATCGCGTACGCCAGCGGGTAGCCCAGCAGCAGCGAGAACGCGGTGGTGAGCAGGGCGTACCAGAGCGACCGGCCGAACTGCGGCAGGTACTCCACGAAGGCGTCGCTGTAGTTGCCGAACGCCCAGGTCATCGCGTAGCCGTCCTCCAGCGACCCGCTCGGGTCGTAGAGGCTGGTCGCGAACAGCTGGATGCACGGGATCGCGAAGAACAGGATCAGCCAGAGTCCGCCGGGGAGCAGCAGGAGGTACGGCAGCCACTTGCGGCGCGGCTTCTCCAGCTTGACCGGGGCGGCGGTCCCGGCCCCCAGTTGCCCGAGGGCGCTCATGCCGCCACTTCCTCCGCGTCCACCACCGGCGCGTGGGTCTGATCGGCCGGGCGCGGCAGCAGGAAGGCGTGCTCCGGCCGCCACGACACGGTCACTTCACTGGCCACCGCGAGCGGCGCGGCCACACCGGAGTTCGGCGAGAACACCGTCAGCTCGTCGCCCCAGGGCGCCCGCACCAGGTACTGCGTGCTGACACCCATGTACGACGAGTCGGTCACCAGCCCGGTCACCGCCTGATGCCCGGCCGGCACCTCACCGGTGGTCAGGTGCATCTTCTCCGGCCGCACGCCCAGCCACACCGTGCCGTCGCTCGCCCGGGCCCGCGTCGCCGGGACCGAGTAGCGGCCACCGTAGGCGTCCAGCAGCAGGTCGTCGCCGGAGCGGCCGGTCACGTCGGCGGCCAGCAGGTTGGACTGGCCCAGGAAGTTGGCCACGAAGGCGGTACCCGGGAAGTCGTACATCTCCACCGGCGCCCCGAGCTGCTCGATCTTCCCGGCGTTCATCACCGCGACCGTGTCGGCCATCGTCATGGCCTCCTCCTGGTCGTGGGTGACGTGCACGAACGTGATGCCGACCTCGGTCTGGATGCGCTTGAGCTCGACCTGCATCTGCCGGCGCAGCTTGAGGTCGAGCGCGCCCAGCGGCTCGTCGAGCAGCAGCACCTGGGGCTGGTTGATCAGGGCCCGGGCCAGCGCGACCCGCTGCTGCTGCCCCCCGGACAGCTGCGCGGGCCGGCGCTTGCCGAAGCCGTCGAGGTCGACCAGGTGCAGCATCTGCTCCACCTGGTCGGCGCACTTGCGGATGCCGCGCCGGCGCAGGCCGAACGCGACGTTGTCCTCGATGCTGAGGTGCGGGAAGAGCGCGTAGCTCTGGAACACCGTGTTGACCGGCCGCTTGTACGGCCGCAGCCGGGTGATGTCCTGCTCGCCCAGCTGGACCTGGCCCTCCGTGGGCTCCTCGAGCCCCGCGATCATGCGCAGGGTGGTCGTCTTGCCGCATCCGGACGCGCCCAGCAGCGCGAAGAACGAACCCCGGGGCACCGTCAGGCTCAGGTCGTCGACCGCGGTGAACTGGCCGAATCGCTTCGTCACACCACTGAGGCGAAGGTCCATGTATCAGGCCCCCGATACGGCTTCGAACTTGGCGGCGTACTTCTTGTCCTCGTCCTCGGTCAGCGCCTTGAACGAGTGCGTCTTGGCGAGGGTCGCCGCGTCCGGGAAGATCAGCGGGTTGGTGGCCAGGTCCGGGTCGATCTTCGTCATCGCGTCCTGCGCGCCCTGGACCGGGCAGATGTAGTTGACCGTCGCCGCCACCTGCGCGGCCACGGCCGGGTCGTAGTAGTAGTCGATGAGCTGCTCGGCGTTGGCCTTGTGGGTCGCCGGGGCCGGGATGAGCAGGTTGTCCGACCAGACGATCAGGCCCTCCTCGGGCGTGACGAAGGCGACCTTCGAGCCCTCCTCGGCGGCGAGCTGGATGACGTCGCCGGACCACGCGATGCACGCCGCGAGGTCGCCCTTGGCGAGGTCCTCCTTGTAGTCGTTGCCGGTGAACTTGCGGATCTGCCCGGAGTCGACGGCCTTCTTGAGCTTCTCGATCGCCGCGTCGAAGTCGGCCTCGGTGTGGTTGGCCGGGTCCTTGCCCATCGACAGCAGGACCAGCCCGACGGTGTCGCGCATCTCGGTGAGCACGGCCACCTTGCCCTTGAGGTCGGGGCGGGTCAGCAGCTCGTCGATGGTCTTGACCTCCTTGGTCACCGCGCCGTTGTACGCGATGCCGGTGAGGCCGGACTGCCACGGGGCGGCGTGGGTCATGTCCTTGTCCCACGGGCGGTTGCGCAGCGTGGGCAGGACGTTCTTGGTGAAGTTCGGGACCTTGGCGGGGTCGAAGGGCTGCACCCAGCCCAGGTTGACCACCCGCGAGGCCATCCAGTCGGTGAGGACCATGACGTCCCGGTCGATCGACTGGCACGCCTGCAGCTGGTTGCGCACCTTGCCGAAGAACTCGTTGTTGTCGTTGACGTCCTCGGTGTAGGTCACCGCGATGCCGGTCTTCTGGGTGAACGCGTCGAGCGACGGGCGCTTCTTGTCGTCGTTGGCGTCCACGTCGATGTACAGCGGCCAGTTCGACCAGGCGAGCTTCTTCTCGGTGGCCGAGGCGTCGGTGCCGACACAGGCGGCCTTCTCCGCGTCGTTCTTCTTCGCGGGCTTCGTGCCGCAGGCGGCCAGTGTCCCGCCGGACGCGACGAGGGCACCGCTGGCCAGCAGACTGCGAATCAGGGTCCGGCGCGAGAGGCCGGCGGCATTGTTTCGCACAGGGGGCTCCTACGGATCTCGATCTCGGTCGCCGAAGCTGGGGGGATGGCGACCGACGACTGATCCTGACACGAGGTGCCATCACTCACAAGGGATTCCGTTGTCACGATCGGGCCGCACAACGAAAAACGCGATGAAATCAAGAGGAAGTCACGGCTGTCACCTGGCCGCAACAGGGACAAACAGTGTCCTACGGCTTCCCGGCCGTCGGCAACCCTAACGAATCCGCAGACAAGTCGTTGAGTGGCCATGGAATCAGTTGCCAAAGGCCGATTGCTGAGCAAGAATCCACACGTGAGCGAGCCCGTCACCGCCCTTGACGACGTCAACAAGCGGATCATCGAGCAGCTGCAGCGCGATGGTCGCATGTCCTACGCCGCCCTGGCCAAGGTCGTGGGCCTGTCCGAGGCGGCGGTCCGCCAGCGGGTGCAACGCCTGCTGGACACCGGCGTCATGCAGATCGTCGCGGTCACCGATCCGCTCACCCTGGGCTTCGCGCGCCAGGTGATGATCGGCGTCAAGGTCGAGGGAGATCTCCGGCCGGTCGCCAAGGCGCTCGCCTCGGTGCCCGAGATCGACTACGTGGTGATCTGCGCCGGCGGCTACGACCTGCTCGTCGAGCTGGTCTGCACCGACGACGAGCACCTGCTCGACCTCATCAACGACACGGTGCGGAGCATCCCCGGCGTCACCGCGACGGAGACCTTCGTCTACCTCAAGCTCGCCAAGCAGACCTATGCGTGGGGGACCCGATGAACGACCAACAGCCCGACTCCGCCGCGCTCGACGCGTCCGCGCGCGATCACCTCTGGATGCACTTCACCCGCCTGTCGGACTACGCGCAGAACCCGGTGCCGGTCATCGTGCGCGGCGACGGGGCATACATCTACGACAGCCACGGCCGCCGCTACCTCGACGGGCTCTCCGCGCTGTTCGTGGTGCAGACCGGCCACGGCCGCCAGGAGCTCGCGGAGGCCGCCGCGAAGCAGGCCTCCGAGCTCGCGTACTTCCCGCTGTGGTCCTACGCGCACCCGAAGGCGATCGAGCTGGCCGAGCGGCTCACCAGCCTGGCCCCGGGCGACCTGAACCGGGTCTTCTTCACCACCGGCGGCTCCGAGGCGGTGGAGAGCGCCTGGAAGCTGGCCCGCTCCTACTTCCGCAAGGTCGGCAAGCCGCTGAAGACCAAGGTGATCTCCCGCTACGTCGCCTACCACGGCACCTCGATGGGCGCGCTGTCGATCACCGGCGTCCCGGCGTTCCGGCAGGACTTCGAGCCGCTGGTGCCGGGCGCGTTCCGGGTGCCGAACACCAACTACTACCGCCGGCCCGACCAGTCGATGTCGCCCGAGGAGTTCGGGATCTGGGCCGCGGACCGCATCGCCGAGATGATCGAGTTCGAGGGCCCCGACACGGTCGCCGCGGTCTACCTGGAGCCGGTGCAGAACGCGGGCGGCTGCTTCCCGCCCCCGCCCGGGTACTTCCAGCGCGTGCGCGAGATCTGCGACCGGTACGACGTGCTGCTCGTCTCCGACGAGGTGATCTGCGCGTTCGGCCGGCTCGGCGAGTACTTCGGCGCCGACCGCTACGGCTACCAGCCCGACATCATCACCTGTGCGAAGGGTCTGACCAGCGGCTACGTCCCGCTGGGGGCGATGCTGGTGTCCGACCGGCTGGCCGAGCCGTTCCTGAGCGGGCGCAACTGGTTCGCGCACGGCATCACCTACGGCGGGCACCCGGTCGGCTCGGCGGTCGCCCTGGCCAACCTCGACATCTTCGAGCGCGAGGACCTCAACGCGCACGTGCGCACGAACTCGCTGCTGTTCCGCTCGTACCTCGAGCGCCTGCACGACCTGCCGATCGTCGGCGACGTGCGGGGCGACGGCTACTTCTTCGGCATCGAACTGGTCAAGGACAAGGCGACCCGGGAGACGTTCAACGAGGCCGAGTCCGAGGCGCTGCTGCGCGGCTTCCTGTCCAAGGCGCTGTTCGAGGCGGGCCTGTACTGCCGCGCCGACGACCGCGGCGACCCGGTGATCCAGCTGGCCCCGCCGCTGATCTGCGACGAGACCCACTTCGCCGAGATGGAGCAGATCCTGCGCTCGGTGCTCACCGAGGCGTGGGCGCGCCTGTAGAGCGCACGCGGATCCGCCGCCTGCCCGACAAGGCGGTCCGCGAGCGCTCCACGCTGCACGCCGTGCTCGACGCCGGGATGGTCGCCCACGTGGCGTTCGTCCACGATGGACACCCGTTCGCCGTCCCGGTCGCCTACGGCCGCGACGGCGACTCGGTGCTCTTCCACGGCTCGTCCGGCAGCCGGCTGTTCCGCCACCTGGCCGGCGGGTCGCCCTGCTGCCTGACGGTCACGCTGCTGGACGGGCTGATCCTGGCGCGCAGCGCGTTCGAGGCTTCGATGCGGTACCGCTCGGCGATGGTCCTCGGCGCCTGCTCGGTCGTCGAGGACCAGGAACCGGCCCTGCGCCTGATCAGCGAGCACCTCACGCCGGGCCGGTGGGCGGTGGTCCGCCCGCCGTCGCGCAAGGAGCTGGCGGCGACGCTGGTGCTGCGGCTGCCCCTGGACGAGTGGTCGCTGAAGGTGAGCGACGGCTGGCCGGACAGCGGCCCGGAGGACGAGGGCTGGGACCCGCCGACCGGCGTCAGGCCGATCCGGACGGTGATCGATCCCCTGGTGCTCGAGCCATGAGCTTCTGGATGTCGGTACTGCCTGAGCTGCCGCCGCGCGCCGCGCTGGACGGCGGCGCGGAGGCCGACGTGTGCATCGTCGGCGCCGGCTACACGGGCCTGTGGACCGCGTACTACCTCGCGCTGGCCGACCCCGCGCTGCGGATCGTGGTGCTGGAGGCCGAGACCGCCGGTTTCGGCGCGAGCGGCCGCAACGGCGGCTGGTGCTCGGCGCTGTTCCCCAAGTCGGTCGGCGCCCTGGACCGCATGTTCGGCCGCGACGCCGCGCTCGCGCTGAACGCCGCGATGGAGTCCACTGTGGACGAGGTCGGCCGGGTCGCCACCGCGGAGGGCATCGACTGCGACTGGGCCAAGGGCGGCACCGTGGTCCTGGCCCGCACCGGGGCGCAGCTCGCGCGGGCGCGGGCCGACGTCGCGGAGGCCGCCGAGTTCGGGCTCGACCTGGTGCTGCTCTCCGCCGCCGAGGCGCGGGCGCGGGTGGGCGCGACCGAGGTGCTGGGCGGCACCTACACCCCGCACTGCGCCGCGATCCAGCCGGCCAAGCTGGCCCGCGGGCTGGCGGAGGCCTGCGAGCGGCGGGGCGTGCGCATCTACGAGCGGTCGCCGGTGACCCGCCTGGCCGCCGGGCGCGCGGAGACGCCGTCGGGCACCGTGCGCGCCCCGATCGTCGTGCGGGCCACGGAGGGCTTCACCCCCCGCCTGCCCGGCTTCAGGCGATCCATTGCTCCCTTGTACTCCCTGATGATCGCCACCGAGCCCCTGCCCGCCGAGTTCTGGGCCGCGGCCGGCCTGGCCCGTCGCGAGACGTTCGCCGACTTCCGGCACATGATCATCTACGGGCAGCGGACGGCCGACGACCGGCTGGCCTTCGGCGGGCGGGGCGCGCCGTACCACTACGGCTCGACGATCGACCCGGCCTTCGACCGCGAGCCGCGGGTCTTCGCCGAGCTGCGGCGCGCGCTGGGCGAGCTGTTCCCGGCGCTGGGGGACGTGCCGGTGGCGGCGACCTGGGGCGGGCCGCTGGGCGTGGCCCGGGACTGGATGGCCTCGGTCGGGCTGGACCCGGCGACCGGCCTGGCCTGGGCCGGCGGGTACGTCGGCGACGGCGTGGCCACCACCAACCTCGCCGGGCGGACGCTGGCCGACCTGATCACGCGGACCGGCTCCGACCTCGTGCGGCTGCCGTGGGTGGGGCACCGGTCGCCGCGCTGGGAGCCGGAGCCGCTGCGCTGGCTGGGCGTGAACGCGAGCCTGCGGCTGATGGGCTCGGCGGACTCGGCCGAGGCGCGCTCGGGCCGCACCGCTCGCCGGGCCGCGCTGATGTCCCGGATGCTCGGCGGCTGAGCTCGGGCGGCCGGTGGAGCTCAGCCCTCGAGTTCGTCCGGCGAGACGCCGAGCAGGTTGGCGACCTGCTCGATGATCACGTCGTGCACGAGGTCGGCCAGGTCGTCGTGGTCGGCGGCGCGGAACTCCAGGGGGCGGCGGTAGAGCACGATCCGGGGCGGCACGCCGTGCCGGCCCGGCCGGCCGGGCAGCAGGCGGGCCAGCGGGACCTCGCCGTCCTCGAGGACGTCCGAGTCGTACACGTTCAGCTCCGGCGGCACGTCCTCGACGGCGAACTCCACCCCGGCCAGCTCCTGGGAGAACCGCTGCTCGAGCTGCTCGACCGAGTCCAGGACGAGATCGTCGAACATCTCGGCGCGGGTGCGGGACATCGGCAGCGACGCCGGCACCAGGCGGCCGCGCAGACCCCGGCCGTGCCGATCGCGACCGCGCCGTCCCGGTCCACTGCGTCGTCGGTCTGGGCTCGCCACGCTCATCAGCGTAACGCCCAGCCGCTCACCCTGACGCCGCCGCCACCGCGCGGACACGCCGATGCCCCGCGGGAGCGACACGCCGCACCGCTCCGGCGCCCCGCGCGGGCGGCGGGGCCGGGTGAGCCGGGGGTGAGCGGGGCCAATCAGACAGATCGCCCGAGTGGGCGTGTCGCCGTGGTCACCCCGGCGTGTCGCGGGGCTTTCCCGGCGACACGGGGGCCTTCGAGCGATACCGTCTGGCCGTGAGGACCCCACGTCGATGCTCGCGCAACGGTTGCCCGCGATCGCCCGTTGCGACGTTGACGTATGTTTATGCCGAATCGACCGCAGTTGTCGGCCCGCTGGCCGCGTTCGCCGAGCCGCACTCCTACGACCTGTGCGAGTCGCACGCCCGCGGGCTGACCGCGCCGCGGGGCTGGGATCTGGTCCGGCACGAGGGCGAGTACGGTCCGCCGCCGCCCACCAACGACGACCTGGTCGCGCTGGCCGAGGCGGTGCGCGAGGCGGCCCGGCCGGCGCCGAACCGCGAGGAACCCGATCAACAGCACCCGCTCGGCCGGCGCGGACATTTGCGAGTTATTCCCCCGGACGCATAATAATTACAAAGAAAGGGGCGCCGACCCCCAAAAGGGAAATCGACGCCCCAATTCGAAAAATCCGATCCCGCTAAGCAGCCCGGCGCTTGAGCTTGCGGCGCTCGCGCTCCGAGAGCCCGCCCCAGATCCCGAAACGCTCATCGTGCCCGAGCGCGTACTCCAGGCAGTCCGCCCGCACCTCGCAGCGCGAGCAGATGCGCTTGGCCTCGCGCGTCGACCCGCCCTTCTCCGGGAAGAATGCCTCCGGATCCGTTTGCGAACACAAAGCGCGCTCTTGCCACTCCGGAGCGTTACCCAGCAGGTCGGCCACGACTGGTCGGCCGTCCATCAGCGTGCCTCCTTCTTGCGCACCGGCGTCAATGCCGGCGCAACCCCCCACGCGGAAGGCGCATGTCCTACAAGGTTGCTGTACCTCGGCGCGGTGTTCCTTATGTCCGCTTGATGGCTCTTGCAACGCCACCCGGCGAACATCCCCCGTGAAATTACACGCGTGTAATGCGTGCGTCGTCAAGCCGAACCTGATAAATAGGCCCGCTCGGGCGATCGCTTGCACCCCGTGCCGTACCCATACCGACCAAGCACCGCCGGAGGTAACGGGCGACACGCCGGACGCGCCGGAAGAGTTCCGGCGAGTTTGCTCAACCCGCGCGTGGCCCGGCCGAACTGCGCCGATGTGCGGCAAAAGTTGAGCTCCATCCTCACGGCCCGCTCATGATCCGTCGCTTGCTTCTGGGCGCCGCCGTCTCCGCGATCCTGTTCGCCGTCGGCGTCGCCGGCCTGGGCTGGAAGCCCTACGTCGTGATGTCCGAGTCCATGGCCCCCGCGATCCACCGCGGCGACCTGATCCTCGTCGATCCCCACGCGAAGTCCGTGGCGCAGTACGAGATCGTCACCTACAACGACCCCCGCGGCCCCATCACCCACCGGGTGATTTCCGAGGCGAACAACGGCGCGTTGATGCTCAAGGGCGACGCGAGCGCCCAGCCGGAGCCGGCCGCGGTCGACCGCAAGCGCGTCGTGGGGCCGGTGCGGCTGATCCTGCCGCACGTGGGCTGGCCGGTCATGCAGGTGCGCACCCACCCCGTGAAGATCGCGGCGGGCGCGCTGCTGCTGGCGCTGTTGATTCCCGGCCGGCGCATCCTGGGCCTGCTCCTGCTGGGCGTGCTGGTGGCCGTCGTGGCGATGGTGCCCACCACGATTGGTTAGGAACTACACCCGCCCGTAGACCGTGGTGCGGCGGCGGACCGGGCGGCCGGCGGCGTGGCCGATCGCCTCGAGCTCCTCCTTGGTGCGGGCCGAGCCGTGCTCGGAGCCGGCCATCCGGGAGATGGTCTCCTCCATGAGCGTGCCGCCGATGTCGTTGGCCCCGCCGCGCAGCATCGCCACCGTGCCCTCGTCGCCGAGCTTGACCCAGGAGCACTGGATGTTGGGGATGCGGCCGTGCAGGAGGACCCGGGCCATCGCGTGCACCGCGCGGTTGTCGCGCCAGGTCGGGCCGGGGCGGGCGATGCCGGCGAGGTAGATGGGGGCGCTGTGGTGCACGAACGGCAGCGCCACGAACTCGGTGAAGCCGCCGGTGCGGTCCTGGATGCCGGCCAGCACGCGGAAGTGGCCGAGCCAGTGGCCGGGGTGGTCGACGTGGCCGTACATCATCGTGGAGCTCGACCGGATGCCCAGCTCGTGCGCGGTGCTGACCACCTCGACCCACGCCGACGTGGGCAGCTTGCCCTTGGTGAGCACCCAGCGGACCTCGTCGTCGAGGATCTCGGCGGCGGTGCCGGGGATGGTGTCGAGCCCGGCCTCCTTGAGCTGGGTCAGCCAGTCGCGGATGGACACGCCGGCCTTGGCCGCGGCGGTGACCACCTCCATCGGGCTGAACGCGTGCACGTGCATGCCCGGCACGCGCTGCTTGACCGCGCGGACGAGTTCCGCGTACGCGCCGACGGGGAGCTTCGGGTCGATGCCGCCCTGCATGCAGACCTCGGTCGCGCCCGCGTTCCAGGCCTCCTCGGCGCGGTCGGCGACCTGCTCGTAGGAGAGGCGGTAGGCGTCGGCGTCGCGCTCGCGCTGGGCGAACGCGCAGAAGCGGCAACCGACGTAGCACACGTTGGAGAAGTTGATGTTCCGGTTCACCACGTAGGTGATGTCGTCGCCGGCCGCCTCCTTGCGCAGCACGTCGGCGATGCGGACGAGCTCCTCCAGCCCGGGACCGTCCACATTGAACAGTGCCAGGGCGGCCGCCTCGTGCTCCGGGCGCAGCAGCGCGCCGGGGTCGCTCTCGGCCAGCTTGAGTCCACTGTGGACCTCCTGGTCGAGGCGCGCGGGCGCGTTGTGCGGCACGCGGGTGGCGACCTCGCTCCAGTCGCCGTAGACGGTGTCGAAGTCGCCGCGGCGGTCCGCGCTGCGCCCCTCGTCGTCGATGGCGGTGTGCAGGTCGGTGCGGCCGCTGTCCTCGTGCCCGCCGTCCGGCTCCTGCCACGGCAGCCCGGTGGGCAGCGCCTCCTCGTCGGCCAGGCCGGTCTCGGGGTCCATGAGGGCCTCGACGTGCGCGACCAGGCGGGCGTCCAGCCACGGCACCCCGCGGCGGGCGTACTCGGGGTAGATGGTCAGACGCTCGTGCAGTACGAAACCGGCGTCTTGTGTTTTGGAAGCCAGCTCGTCGAGGGCCGGCCAGGGGCGCTCGGGGTTGACGTGGTCCGGCGTCACCGGGCTCACGCCGCCCCAGTCGTCGATGCCGGCCCGGATGAGCAGGGCGTACTCGTCGTCGATGAGGTTGGGCGGGGCCTGGATGCGCGCCTTCGGGCCGAGCACCAGCCGGGCCACGGCGATGGTCGCGGCCAGGTCCCGCAGCTCGGCGTCGGGCATCCCGCGCATGGCCGTGTCCGGCTTGGCGCGGAAGTTCTGGACGATCGTCTCCTGGATGTGGCCGTACTCGCGCATCGTCCTGCGGATCGCGAAGAGCGAGTCGGCCCGCTCGTCGAGCGTCTCGCCGATGCCGATGAGGATGCCGGTGGTGAACGGCACCCCGACCCGGCCGGCGTCCTCGAGCACGCGCAGCCGGACCGCCGGCTCCTTGTCCGGCGAGCCGTAGTGCGGGCCGCCCGGCTCCGACCACAGGCGCGTCGCGGTGGTCTCCAGCATCATGCCCATGCTCGGCGCCACCGGCTTGAGCCGCTGCAGCTCGGCCCAGGACAGCACGCCGGGGTTGAGGTGCGGCAGCAGGCCGGTCTCCTCCAGCACGGCGATCGCGCAGGCCCGCACGTACGCGAGGGTGTCGTCGTAGCCCCGCTCGTCCAGCCAGCGGCGGGCCTGCGGCCAGCGCTCCTCGGGCCGGTCGCCCAGCGTGAACAGGGCCTCCTTGCAGCCCTGCTTGGCGCCCTCGCGGGCGATCTCGAGCACTTCGTCCATTTCGAGGTACTCGGCGGGCAGCCGGTGCGGCACGGTCGCGAACGTGCAGTAGTGGCACCGGTCGCGGCACAGCCGGGTCAGCGGGATGAAGACCTTCTTGGAGAACGTGATGACGCCCGGGCGGCCGGCGTCGGCCAGGCCCGCGTCGCGCACCGCGCCGGCGATGCCGAGCAGCTCGTCCAGGGCCGCCCCGCGCGCGGTCAGCAGGACGGCGGCCTCGGTCGCGTCGAGCGTGCGGCCGTCCGCCGCGCGCCGCAGGGCCCGCCGCATCGCGTTGCCCTCGGTAGTTCTGCCTTCAGACGTCACCACCTGAGCGTAGGCCGCCCGCGGGCGAATCTTCGCGAGCCGGGTGTGTGACGTGTTCCCTCTCGTGCATCGCTTTGTCACACGGGGTTCCCCGTGGCCGCGGGGGTGCCGCGGCCACGGGGGCCCTGCTCAGTTACTCGGCGGGATCGCCTGGGTGCGCTGCGTCTCGTCGCCGCCGTCGTCCTTCTTGTCGCCGGGGCGCAGGACGGTGGTGCGGTCCGGGTCCTCGTCGGCCGGCTTGACGACCGGAGCCGCCTGGGTGGCGTCGGGGTCGGCGGCCGGGGTGAGCACCGCGGTGCCTTCTTCCTCAGCGGGCGTGATCGCCGCGGTGCCCTCTTCGTGCGCCGGGGTGATCGCCGCGGTGCCCTCTTCGTGCGCCGGGGTGATCGCCGCCGTGCCCTCTTCATGAGCCGGAGTGATCGCCGCCGTGCCCGTTTCCTCCGACGAAGCCGGCGGGGTGGAGTGGCCGCCCGGCCAGCCGGCCTGGGCGAAGCCGCCCGGAGGCGTCGAGGCGCCCGCGTCGGCCGGGGAGGCCGAGACCGGCTCGTCGGTGACCGGGGTCGGGGCCGGCGCCGTGTACGCCGCGAACGGCGAGCTCAGCGGCGGGCCCGAGGCCGGCTGCGCGGGCTCGGCGGCCGGCGGCTGCACCGGGGCCGCGGGCTGGGTGTAGGCGGGCGTCGCGGGCTGGGCGTAGCCCGGGGTCGCGTAGCCGGGGGCGGCGTAGCCGCCGGAGGTCGGCGCGGCCGCCGGAGCACCGGTCGTGGGCGCACCCGTCGTCGGCGCGCCGGTCGTCGGGGCGACGTAGCCGGGCTGGGCCTGCGGCTGGGCGTAGGCCTGCGGCTGCTGCTGCGGCTGCGCCGCCACCGCGGGCGTGCTGCCCGTCGTCTGCCAGCCGCCCGTGGCCGGCTGCTGCTGCGCATACGCAGCCGGGTAGGCCTGCTGCTGCGCCGCCGCCGGCTGGGCGCCGGTGACGTACCCGGTCTGCTGCGCGTACTGCTGCTGCGGGTAGCCGTAGCCCTGCTGCTGGTAGCCGTAGCCCTGCTGGTAGGGCGCGGCGACCGGCTTCGGGGCCGAGTAGGCGCCCAGGAAGATGCGCGCGGTGAGGAAGAGCCCGAGGCCGATCAGCCCGAGGCCCGCCAGGTGCTCCAGGAACCCGCCCAGCGCCCAGCCGATCGGGCCCTCGCTCTGGAAGTCGCCGATGAGCCCGGCGAGCAGCAGCACGAGGCCGAGCACGGCGGCGATCGCGTACTCGACCAGCGCGCCGATCACGACCATCTTGGCCCGCGGCGTCACCGGGTCGAGGAGCAGGACCAGCACGACGGCGACGATCGGCAGCAGGATGACCTCGAAGCCGATCACGTTGCCGAACGAGGCGGTCGCCGTGGCCAGGAACGAGTTGAACAGGCCGGTGAGGACGCGCACGAGGCCGGCCAGCAGGATCAGCGCGACCGCGCCGAGCAGGCCGAACGCGGTCAGCTCGCGATAGGGCTCCAGCAGGCCGCGGGCCTTCTTGGCGTCCGGCGGCGGTGCCGGGGCGGCGGCGGGAGCTTGGACGGCCTGGTACTGCTGCGCGGCGCCCGAAACGGGAGCGGTCTGGGCCGCCGGGGTCTGGTACTGGGCCGCCGGCTGAGGCTGATAGGCCCCGGTGGCGTTCGGATCGGGTGGCTGGGTGCTCACTGGCTCTCCCGAGGTGAAGCGTTCCGTGCAACAGGTCGCCAGCAGCCTAGCTCCCACCGGCCAATCTCGCGTGCGTGAGAGACCCCGAGCGGCCGCGCTCCGTGAGTGGGGCAGGATTGGAGCCATGCGGATCGTGGTTCTTGCAGGTGGCATCGGCGGCGCGCGCTTCCTGCTCGGTGTGCGCGCGGTCGCCCGGGAGACGGGCGCCGACGTCACCGCGGTGATCAACGTGGGCGACGACGTGACCCTGCACGGGCTGCGCATCTGCCCGGACCTGGACAGCGTGATGTACACCCTGGGCGGCGGCGCCGACCCCGAGCGCGGCTGGGGCCGGGTCGGCGAGAGCTGGACGGTCAAGGAGGAGCTGGCCGCCTACGGGGCCGAGCCCACCTGGTTCGGCCTCGGCGACAAGGACATCGCCACGCACCTGGTGCGCACCCGGATGCTGGAGGCGGGCTACCCGCTCTCGGCCGTCACCGAGGCGCTGTGCGACCGCTGGCAGCCCGGGATCCGGATGCTGCCGGCCAGCGACGACCGCGTGGAGACGCACGCCGTGGTCGAGGTGGACGGGGCGACCCGCGCCATCCACTTCCAGGAGTGGTGGATCCGCTACCGCGCGGAGATCCCGACCCAGCGCTTCGTGTTCGTGGGGGCCGACAGCGCCAAGCCGGCGGCCGGCGTGCTGGACGCGATCGCCGCGGCCGACGTCGTGCTGGTGGCCCCCAGCAACCCCGTCGTGTCGATCGCGCCGATCCTGGCCGTGCCCGCCGTGCGCGACGCGGTCGCCACCGGCAAGGCCCCGGTCGTCGGTTTCTCCCCCATCATCGGTACCGCTCCAGTGCGCGGCATGGCCGACAAGTGCCTCGCCGTGATGGGCGTGGCGTGCACCCCCGAGGGCGTCGGCGGGCTGCTCGGCGCCCGGGCCAACGGCGGCGTCCTCGACGCCTGGCTGGTCGACGAGACCGACGACGGCGTGCTCGTGCCGGGGCTGACGGTCCGCGCCGTGCCGCTCTGGATGACCGACGAGGCCGCCACCGCCACCATGGTGCGCGACGCGCTCGGCACGGTGGGTGTCGCATGATCCCGTCCATCGAGATCCACCCGGTCGTCGGCATCGGCGACGTCAAGCCCGGCGACAACCTGGCCGACCTCATCACGGGCGCGGCCGACTGGATCCGCGACGGCGACGTCGTCGTGGTGACCAGCAAGATCGTGAGCAAGTCCGAGGGCCGGCTGGTCGAGCTGCCGCCCGACGAGCCCGAGCGCGAGGCGGCCCGCGAGGCCGCGCTGCGCGCGGAGACGGCCCGGATCGTGGCCCGGCGCGGCCCGACCCGGATCGTGCAGACCCACCACGGCCTGGTGCTGGCCGCGGCCGGCATCGACGCGTCCAACGTCGACGCGACCCACCTGGTGCTGCTGCCCAAGGACCCGGACGCCTCGGCCCGCGCGCTGCGCGAGGAGCTGCGCGACCGCTTCCAGCTCGAGGTCGCCGTGGTCATCACCGACACGATGGGCCGGCCCTGGCGGCTCGGCCTGATCGACGTGGCGATCGGCGCGGCCGGGGTGGACGCGATGCTGGACTACCGCGGGCTCAAGGACGCGTACGGCAACGAGCTCCAGCTGACCCAGATGGCCCAGATCGACCAGCTCGCCTCGGCCGCGGAACTGGTGCAGGGCAAGACGACCCAGGTGCCGGTGGCGATCGTGCGGGGCTTCGCGCGGGCCTTCCCCTACGCGCACGGTGCGGGTGCGGCCGAGCTCATCCGGGGTGCGGACGCCGATCTCTTCTCACTCGGTACCGCCGAGGCCGTCGCCCGGGGTTTGCGCGTGGCCGGCGAACTGCCCGACGCGACCGCGTTCAGCCCGGCCGATCCGCCGGTGCGGCTGCCCGCGCTGCCGTTCCCGTCGACACGCAGCGTGACGGTCCCGGACAACACCGTGGCCGCCGTGATCGTGTGGGCCCCGGCCGGGGATCTGCGCGCGGCCGCCGAGGCGGGCCGCCAGGCCGAGCGGCTGCGGGCCGTTCTCGCTGCTGACGGGCTTGCGAGCGGCTGGCTGGAGATCGCCGATCCGGCCGCGCTGGCCGCCGAGGTCCCAGCCGGCGGCGTGCCCCTCGGCGTGCTCGCCATCGGGCGCGGTAGCCTGCCGTCACTATGACGCTGCACGAGAACGCACTGGCCGTGCTGTCGGGATGGACGGCTCCGTCCGCGGAGGCCGAGGCGACCCGGCAGCGGTTCCTGGATTTTGTACGGCCCGATCCCACCACCGTCTGGCGCGAGCACCACGGCGGCCATGTCACGGCGAGCGCGCTGGTCGTGGACGCCGCGGCCGAGCGGGTGCTGCTGTGCCTGCACGGCCGGATCAAGCGCTGGGTGCAGCTCGGCGGGCACTGCGAGCCGGGCGACGCCACGGTCGCGGGCGCCGCGCTGCGGGAGGCGACCGAGGAGTCGGGCATCCTGGGCCTGCGCATCAGCGAGGCCCCGATCAACCTCGACGTGCACCACGTGCACTGCTCGGGCGGGCCGTCGCTGCACTACGACATCCGGTACGCGGCGATCGCCCCGCCCGGCGCGGTGGAGACGGTGAGCGCGGAGTCGAACGCGCTGGGCTGGTTCGCGCCGGACGAGCTGCCGGAGCCGCTGGCGGACGCGACGGAGATCCTCGTCGCGCCCGCGCTCGCGTGGGCGCTCACAGCAGCTCGGACGAGCCCCGCTCCTTCAGGGAGTCGACCAGCTTCTTGACGTCCTGGGCCCGGGCGCGCGGGCAGATCAGCAGCGCGTCCGGCGTGTCCACGATGATCAGGTCGCTCACGCCCACGGCGGCCACGAGCCGGCCCGAGCGGGGGACCACGACCACGCGCTCCGCGTCCTGCATGAGGACCGTCGGCTTGTTCTGACCGCCGGCCGCCGGGTCGTCGATGACAGCGCCGAGCTCGACCACCACGTTGCCCGCGGTGTCGGTCTCGAGCAGCTCGCCGAGGGTGTGGAAGTCGCCGACGTCGTTCCAGCCGAAGTTGCCGGGGACGGTGCCGACGAGCCCGGCCCGGCCCGCGCCCTCCATCACCCCGAAGTCGACCGAGATCTTCGTGAGCCCCGGCCAGATCTGGGCCAGGATCTCCTCGCGGTCGTGGGTGTCCCAGGCCTCGGCGATGCGCCGCAGCCCGTCGTGCAGGCTCGGCTGCTGGCGGGCGAGCTCGTCGAGGAACACGTCGACGCGCCAGACGAACATGCCGGCGTTCCAGAGGTACTCGCCGGAGTCGACATAGCGCTGGGCGACGTCGTAGGCGGGCTTCTCGGCGAACTCGGCCACCTTGCACACGTCGCCGGTGCCGGTGGGCTCGCCGACGTGCAGGTAGCCGTAGCCGGTCTCGGGATGCGTCGGCGTGATGCCGATCGTCATCAGCAGGCCGTCCTCGGCGCCCTGGATCGCCCGGTGCAGCGTGTCCTGGAACGCCGGCACGTCGCGGACCAGCTGGTCGGCGGCGAACGCGCCCATCACGGCGTGCGGGTCGCGGCGGGCGATCACCGCCGCGGCGAGCCCGATCGCGGCGCACGAGTCGCGCGGCGTCGGCTCGACGAGGATGTTGCCCTCCGGAAGGCCCGGCAGCTGCCGGGCCACGGCGGCCGCGTGCGCCACGCCGGTCACCACGAAGGTGGACTCGGGCATCGCCAGGCCTTCGAGACGGCCGTACGTCGCCTGGAGCAGCGACAACGGGGTCCCGGTCAGGGCGTGGAGAAACTTCGGATGGCCGGCTCGCGACAGCGGCCAGAGCCGCGTGCCGCTGCCACCTGCAGGAATCACCGCGTAGAACACGCGCCCATCATGCCCGGAATAGGGCACCTTTCCACAACTCGGGGGTGCCAACACCATCACCGAAATCGCCCGGCCCCACCTCAGGGGGTGACGCCGTGGTGCACATCGGGTCAGATGCCGCGGGGTCCGGCGGCTCTCGCCCACGCGGCGAGGTGAACCTCGGCGCTGGACTCCCAGGTGAACTCCTTGGCGCGCGCGGCGCCGGCCTTTGCCAAAGCGTTACGTCGCTCGGTGTCGTCTAGCAGTGCCGCCAGGTCACGGGCGATCTCGTCGGGCTGCGGGCCGGTGTACGCCACCGCGTCCCCGCCCACCTCCGGCAGCGACAGCCGCGGCGTGGTGAGCACCGGCGCGCCGCAGGCCATGGCCTCCAGGATCGGCAGGCCGAAGCCCTCGCCGAAGGACGGGTAGGCCGCCACCACGGCGCCGCCGAGAAAGCCCGGCAGGTCCGCGTAGCGCAGGTAGCCCGGGCGCAGCAGCCGCAGGTGGCTGGGCACCTCGGCGATGGCCGCGTCGATCTCGTCGTCGTGGCCCTGGCCGCCCGCGACGACCAGCGCCGGCGGGTCCTGCCGGTCGCGCACGGCGGAGATCCAGCCGCGCACCAGGCTGGGCACGTTCTTGCGGGGCTCCTTGGCCCCCAGGAAGGCGATGTACTCCGTCGAGCCCAGCCCCAGCCGCGCCCGCACCCGGGCCTTCTCGTCGTCGGTGGGCGCGTGGAACGCCTGCGGGTCGACGCCGTGGTAGGCCACGTCGATGCGGGTCGGGTCGGCGTCGAGCAGGCGGATCAGCTCGTCGCGGGTCGCCTTGCTGGGCACGATCACCCGGCTGGCGCGGCGCAGCGACGTCTTGATCGCCGAGCGGAAAAAGGTGCGCCGGGACTTGTCGTAGTGCTCCGGCTCGGTGAAGAACGTGGCGTCGTGGACCGTGACCGTCACCGGGCAGCTCGCGCGCAGCGGGCAGGTGTAGAAGGGCGAGTGCAGCACCTGCGCCCCGACCTGCTGGGCCAGCATCGGCAGGCCGGTCTGCTCCCAGGCCAGGCGGGCCGGGCGGTGCGCGGCCGCGGCCGGGGCCGACATGATCCGAGCACTGGGCAGCAGCCGCCCGTAACGCTCCGCATCGGTGCGCTGGCACACCACGGCCAGGTCGGCGTCCAGCGCGCCCAAGGCGCCCAGCAGACCGTCGACATAGCGCCCCACACCGCCTCGGTCGGCTGGGACACTCGTGGCGTCGACGAGCACGCGTGGCGGTCGGCCGGGGGTCACAGGGCACTCCCTTTTGGACTCGATGCGGATCTTCGGTGCGGCGGTCTCGCGGCAAAGCCTACGCCCGATCCGCCGGTGATCGATGTCCACGACGCGACTCGCATCGTGAGTTCCACCCAGGATTCAGCCTGAATCAACTCACGTGTCGGCAACGAAGTTCAAGTTTTGCTCAATTCAACGGCATCGGTACGTCTCCGGGCGCTCCCACCTCGTACTTCCCAACCGCGCGCACGTCGAACCGCCCGTCGTGCCACACCGCGAGGTCCGCCTTGCCGTCCCCGTCGTACTGGCCCGGCACCGGCGTGTCGCCCGGGTCGCCGAGGCGCACCGCGGCCAGCCCGGTGACGGTGAACTGCTGGGTCGCGGGCGACCAGACGGCCGGGTCGAGCTTGCCGTCGCCGTCGTAGTCCGCGGGCACCGCGATCGCGCCGGGCTCGCCGAACTGCCACTCCCGGATCGCCCGGATCGCCCAGAGTCCCGTGGACGGCCGCCAGATCGCCGGCTCGGCCCGCCCGTCGCCCGTGTAGTCGCCGGGAACGGGCTGGTCACCGGTCTGCCCGAGCTGCAGCTCGCCGCCGCCCTTGATGTACCAGACCCCGTTGGACGGGCGGAACACCGCGAGGTCGGCCCGGCCGTCCCCGTCGTAGTCGGCCGGCGCCGGCGCGTCGCCGGGCAGGCCCCACTGGACCACCGAGCGCCCCTCGCCGGTCAGCAGCATCGTCCAGTTGCCGGTGATCGGCGACCAGGTGGCCACGTCCGCCTTGCCGTCGCCGTTGTAGTCGGCCGGCACCGCGATCTCGTTCGGACCCGAAGTGAAAATCGGATCCGGTACTCCCTGCAGGCGCACGGTCCCGTCGGCCGGGCGGTAGGCGGCCATCAGCGACCGTACCGTCTGCGGCTTGGTCAGGTCCCCCAGCAGCCCGGCGGCCCGGTCGCGGATCGCCGGGAGGACGTCCATCCCGCGCGCGCCGGGGCACTCGGTCGCGTTGGTCTGCCGGTGCGGCATGACCCGCGGGACGGTGACCGCGGTGCCGGCCGGGTACTTCGACGTCGAACCGCCGCCGGTGAGCGTCACGCTCCCGCGCGGGTCGAGGGCCTGGTTCAGTGAAAGTTTCCAGGCGGTGTACTTCGCGGCCGACTCCACCACCGCGGGCGGGACGGCCGTGGTGCGGTAGTCGCCGATCATCGCGATGCCCGCCGTGCCGGTGTTGAAGCCGCCCGCCTGGGCGCCCACCACCGGCCGGGACAGCCCGCCGGAGCGGCCCTCCCAGAGCCGGCCGAACCGGTCGACCAGCACGTTGTAGCCGATGTCGCCCCAGCCGCGGCTGACCGTCTGGTACTGGTAGATCGAGCGCAGGATCTTGGGCACGTCGGCCTCGGCGTAGTCGTTGCCCGTCGCCGTGTGATGCAGCACGACCGCCTTGACCAGCGGCGCGTACTGCGGCTTCCAGTCCATGAGCTGCTCGTCGGCACCCCAGGAGGCGCGGCGGTTGATGGCCGGCATGAACGGGCGCAGGGCGACCGGCGCGTCCTCGGCGACGGGCGCGGGCGGCATGGGCGGCACCGCGTCGGCCGGCGTGTCGGCCGGGTCGATGAGGTCGGCCGCGAGATCGTGCGGGGCCGAACCACTCGTCGAGCTGACGGTGATCTGCACGCCGTCGCTCGGCCCGACCCAGACGAGGTCCGCACCACCGCGCTCGACCGGCCCAGACGCGGGCGCAGACGCGCTCGGCGACGGCGAGGCCTTGCCGCGCGGGCGGGGCCCGGCGGGGGCGGCCACCGGGTCGCGGTCGCTCTCCCCGGCCCCGACGGTCTGCCAGGCGCTCCAGGCCCCGCCCGGCGTGTGGTGGCGCACGGACACGCTGACCGCGCCGATGCGGGCCGTCTCGCGCCAGGTGACGCCGACCGCGCTGAACCGCTCGGTGGGTGTGCGGGTGACGGTCAGGGTGCGGCTGCGGGTCGTCCTGCGGTACCCGTCGGCGAGCGGCACGTCCTCCAGGACCCCGCCCTGAGCGCTCACCCCGCTCGCGGGCCGGTCGAAGTCGCCCAGCGGGACGCGGGTGACCCGGCTCGGCACGCCCTCGCCCCCGGGCGCGGTGGCCGCCGGGTTGGCCCACTCGACCGGCGCGGACAGGCTGTCGGAGGCGACCGGCGGCGAGGTCGTGCGGGCCGCCGCGGCGCCGCCGACGGCCGCCGCGGCAAGCAGCGCGAGGGAGCAGCCGGAGACGGCGACCCGCCTGCCGCGCCGGTATCGTCGCGTTGCCCAGACACCCATCTCGCTTGCCCCATCTCGCTAGAAATCAGGTGAGATGTTATGGAAGGGATAATTTGGACATATGGGGAATACAGTTCCTTCACTCTTTGCGGCAGTTGTGGGTAAAGACCCGTCACTTCCGTTCCTGACGTTCTATGACGACGCGACCGGCGAGCGAACGGAACTGTCGGGCGCGACCCTGGCCAACTGGGTCGCGAAGACCGCGAACCTGCTGGTCGACGGGTGCGGGCTGGGCCCGGGCGACGTGGCCGCGGTCCGCTTGCCGGCGCACTGGCAGACCGCGGCGATCCTGCTCGGGGCGTGGACGGCCGGCCTCAGCGTCACCTACGGCCAGCCGACCGGCGCCGGGGCCGACGTGGAGTTCGCCTCGCTGACCGCGGCGGAAACCGGCGCCCCCGGTCCGGCCGACCGCTACGTCCTCGGCCTCGCGCCGATGGGTCTCCCGATGCGGGGGGCGGTCCCGACCGGGTTCGCCGACTACGTGGCCGAGGTGCGGCAGTTCGGGGACCACCACCCCGGTCCGGTCGGCGGGGCCGGGACCGAGGACCTCGTCGAGCGCGCGCGGAAGCTGGCCTACCCGGGCGGGCGGCTGCTGATCGACGCGGTCGCCCACCCCGACCCGGTCGAGTGGCTCGTCGGCCCGCTCGCCGCGGGCGCCAGCATCGTGCTGAGCGTCAACTCCGACCCGGGCAAGCTCGCCGCCCGCGCCGAGTCGGAGCAGGCTACGAGCGTGCTGTGACGAAGTAGCGCTGGAAGTACTGCAGGGACTCGGGGTTGGCCAGGGCGCCCTTCGCGGCCGCCTGCTCCACCGGGGTCCCGGTCAGGATGCGCTTCACCGGCACCTCCAGCTTCTTGCCCGACAGCGTCCGCGGCACGGCCTCGACCTGGAACACCTCGTCGGGGACGTGCCGCGGGGACAGCGCCGTGCGCAGCTCGCGGGCGATCCGGGCCCGCAGCGCGCCGTCGAGGTCGGTGCCGGGGGCGAGCACCACGAAGAGCAGCAGCTCACCGGCGCCGCCCTCAGAATCCTCGAGGTGTACCACCACGGAGTCCACGACCTCGTCCAGCCCCTCGACCACGGAGTAGAACTCGCTCGTGCCGAGCCGCACGCCGCCGCGGTTCAGGGTCGCGTCCGAGCGGCCGGTGATGACGCAGGCGCCGCGCTCGTCGATGGTGATCCAGTCGCCGTGCCGCCACACGCCCGGATACGTGCCGAAGTACGCCTCCGCGTAGCGGTGCCCGTCCTCGTCGCCCCAGAACCCGACCGGCATGCTCGGCATCGGGGCGGTGATGACCAGCTCGCCGAGCTCGCCGATGACGGGGGTGCCGTCGGCCGCGAACGCCTCGACCCGCGCCCCGAGCGCCCGGCACGCGATCTCGCCCGCGCGGACCGGGAGCAACGGGACGCCGCCCACAAAGGCGGTGCACACGTCGGTACCGCCTGATGCCGACGCCAGCAGCACGTCCTTCGACACCGTCTCGTAGACCCACTCGAAGCCCTCGGGGGGCAACGGCGCTCCGGTCGAGCCGATGCCGCGCAGGCGGGACAGGTCGGCGAGCTCGGACGGTACGACCGCGGCCTTGCGACAGGACAGCAGGAAGGGCGCGGAGGTGCCGAAGTAGGTGGTGCCGGTCTCGTCCGCGACGCGCCACAGCCAGCCGAGGTCGGGGTGGGCCGGGTTGCCGTCGACGAGCACGACCGCGGCGCCGACGGCCGGGCCGGAGACGAGGTAGTTCCACATCATCCAGCCGGTGGTGGTGAACCAGAAGAACCGGTCCCCGGGGCCGAGATCGTGGTGCAGGGCCAGCATCTTGAGGTGCTCCAGCAGGATGCCGCCGTGGCCGTGGACGATCGGCTTGGGCAGGCCGGTGGTGCCGGAGGAGTAGAGGACGTACAGCGGATGCTTGAACGGCACCGCGTTGAACTCCAGCGGCTCGCCGGTTTCTTTTGTCAGCGCGGCCCAGTCGTCTTTTCGAGGATCCAGGTGGCCGATGCGGACCACGTGCTCGACCGACGGAAGCGCCTTGTGGATGGCCTCGACCTCGGCGGTGCGGTCGATGTCCTTGTCGCCGTAGCGGTAGCCGTCGACGGCCACCAGGACCTTGGGCTCGATCTGCTGCCAGCGGTCGACGACCGAGCGGGTGCCGAACTCGGGGGCGCAGCTGGAGAAGATGGCGCCGAGGCTGGCCGCGGCGAGCAGGAGCACGAACGTCTCGGGGATGTTGGGCGCGTAGGCCGCGACCCGGTCGCCCTCGCCGACACCCAGTCGCTTGAGTCCCGCCCGGGCGCGGCGGACCTGCTCCCGCAGCTCGGCCGCGGTCAGCTCGATCGGGCCGCGGGTCTGCGAGCGGGCGATCACGATCGGCTCGTCGTCGGCGACGCCGGGCATGCGCAGCACGTGCTCGGCGTAGTTGAGCCGGGCGCCGGGGAACCAGTCCGTCCCGGGCATGCGCGCGTCGGGGAGGGTGTCGGTGGGCGCCACATGCGCGACGACCTCGAAGTGGTCCCAGATCGCGCGCCAGAACTGCGCGGGCTCGTCGACCGACCACTGCCACAGGGCCTGATAGCCGGCGAACGCCAGGCCGCGCTCCGCCTCCAGCCAGCGCAGGAACGCCCCGATCCGGGTGTGGTCACGCACGTCGGCCGGGGGTTGCCAGAGCAGCTTCGCCATTGGTCCATCTTGCGGTACGCGTGAACGATCACTCAGTGTGGGCGGCCCCTACCCGATCCCTCGATCCGGTGTGGGCCGCCCCCTGCTGTTATTTGTTCTTCAGGGCCGGGGCCGGGCGCGGCTGGGTGCCGTAGTCGACCAGGCCCACGTTCTCCGGGGTGAGGGTCAGGTTCTTCTCCGGCCAGGCGGTGCCCGCGTAGCGGCCCGTGGCCGAGTCGAACAGCGAGCAGTCGACGGTGCCGGCATTGAGGTCGCGGTCCAGGCACACCAGGTCGTACGGCCTGTTGTCGATCTTCGCCGTGGTGGCCTTGACGTCGGGCATCTTGGCCAGGGCCTTGTAGATGGCGGCGCGCTGCTGCGGGGTCCAGAACGGCTCCGAGTAGTTGATCAGCTCGAAGGTGTCCTTCCAGAGCATGCCGTCGGCGTTGCGCCCCGGGTACTGCTGCGTGATCCACTGGCGCCAGGCCGTGAGCAGCTGGCCCGGGTCGGTGGGCAGGCTCGCCAGGTACTCGGCGGTCGGCCGGTACAGGTTCGCCGGACTCGCCGCGGCCTGGTCGATCTCCTCCTGGGCGCTGGTGCTGTCCAGCTGCTGGGTGTCGGTGCGGCGGACGCGCAGGGAGACCATGGTCTGCGGGTCGATCCAGACCTCGTGGAGGTACCGCTGGTCCGGCCGGTCGACGAGGTTGTAGGTCTTGATGTACAGCACCTGACCGGCCGGCACCGTCGTCGGCTGGACGTTCGCGGCCGCGCCGGCCAGCCGGTCCATCGCGGCGACCGCCTTGGCGTGCGTCGCGCCCCCGTCCGTGCTGATCTGCGCGTTGAGCGGTGCTTTGGTGCCCCTGCTGACCGGCAGATCGGCTTGAGTCGCTTTGGTCTGCGCCAGTGAAGGCTTCGCCGCGGGTTCCTGGCCGTTCTCCTTGTCGCCGGGCTTGAGGGCGGCGGCGGAGCCGACCACCACCGCCAGGGCCGCGGCCGCGCCGACGGACGCCAGCAGCCACTGCCGGCGCGGCCTCGGGCGGTCCTCGCTGCTCGCCATCCGGTACCGGCCGCGGACGAGGGCGCCCTCCGGCGGGTCGTCCAGCGCGCTGCGGAACTCGCGCAGCGCCTTGAGGTCGCTGTCGTCGGTGCTCATCGTCATCGCCCCGCCTCTTCCTCGGTTAGGGATTTGCGCAACTTGGCGCGGGCCCGGTGCAGCGCCGATTGCACCGAGCCGATCGGGAGGCGCAGGGCCTCGGCGATCTCGGCGTACGACAGGTCGGCGACCGCGTACAGCAGCAGGACGTCGCGCTGCCGGGCGGGCAGCTTGGCCAGTACCCGCGCGATGCGGCGGGCGCGCTGCCCCGCGTCGACGCGCTCGTCCGCCCGCGCCGCGTGGCTCTCGGCCGACATCTGCACCAGCAGCGGGTCCGCGCCGGTCCGGGCCAGCGCCCGGTAGCCGCGCACCTCGTCGCGGCGATGGCGGAACAGCACGTTGGTGGCGATGCCGAAGAGCCACGGCAGCGGGTCGGCGCCCGGCTCGACCGTGTGCCGCTTCTCGTACGCGATGAGGAACGTCTGGGCCACCGCGTCCTCGGCGAGGTCGGGCCCCACCCGGCGCGCGCAGTAGCGGTACAGCGCCTGCGCGTGCCGGTCGTAGAGGGCGGTGAAGCCGTCCGCGATCAAGAGGTTGCCTTCCGGGTCCACACACCTTCTTGTCCGGTGCGCCTCAGGCTGTTCCCGGGTTTTTTCAGCGGGTTGATCGGTGCTGCTGGATCGCTTCCCGGCGGGCGAGACGGTGCGCGCGTCGGATTTCCGCTTCATGCCACCGGCCCTCGTTCTCCGGCGAGTCGGGGGCGACGGCCGGGACGGGGCGGGGCTTGCCGTCGGCGTCGATCGCCACGAACACGAGGTACGCGGTGGCCACGACGAGCGGGGCGGCCTCGCTGACCTGGTCCCACCGCTCGGCGTCGAGCCGCACGCCGACCTCCATCGAACTCGTGCCGGTCCAGTTGACCTGCGCGAACGCGTGCACCAGATCCCCCACGCGGAGCGGCTCGATGAACGCGATCTCGTCGATCGAGGCGGTCACGGCCGTCCCGCCGCTGTGCCGCGCGGCGGCCGCACCGGCCACGTCGTCGATGAACTTCATGATCACGCCGCCGTGCACCGTGCCGTACAGGTTCACGTCGACCGCGGTCATGATCCGGCTCAGGGTGACCCGCGAGTAACTCGTGGCACGGCTGGGCGGTCGGACGGTGTGCTCGCTCATGCCAAAAACGGTACGGTGCGACCCATGCGACACGTCGGAAGCCTGATCGCGGGGATGTTCATCGCCCCGATCGCCTGGCTGCTGATCGCGATCGGTCAGCAGCAATCCGCGGATACCGTGGCAAAGTGGGTCGAGCGCGGCGCTTTCGACTCCGTCGACCTCCTCGCCCCCGCCGCGTACCTCCTCGGCGCCGGCCTGCTCATCGGCCTCATCGCCACCCTGCGCATCTCCCCCGTCGGCCCGATCGTCGCGGGCGCGGCCCTCCTCGCCACGTACGTCAGCCTCTTCATCGACCCCCTCTCGGTCATGAACAGCCTGCCCCGCGACCTGAAGCTCGCCGGCCTCACGATCGACACCCGCCTCCCGATCGTCAACGGCACCACGGCGGTGCTGGGGCTGGCGCTGTTGATCGCGGCCTTCAGCATCAAGCGCTGGCGCACCTGGCCGACCGCGCTGCCGGCCACGGTTGTGGCGGCCGACGGCGGACCGGCTGACGTGCATGAGTACCCGCTGGGTCAGGGGCCCGGTGCCGCTCCCCGGCCGGCGTACTCGCCGCCGTCGGCGCAGACCACGGCCTTCCCGGCGGCGTCCTCGTCGACCACGGTGTTGCCGGTGCACGGTTCGTTGCCCGCCAGCGACGAGACGCAGCCGGTGCCTTCGGTGGGGGCCTCCTCGCCATTCGCCCCGCATCCCCCGGCTTCGGCGCCGCCGTTTGCGCCTGGGGGGCCTTATGGCTCGCAGCAGCCGGCTTCTTCCGGCGCGCCGTTCGCCGCCGCGGGGCCGCAGGGCTCTTCTGGTTCACCGTTCGCCGCCGCCGGGCCTCCGGTCTCCACGCCGCCTTACGCCTCGCAGCCGCCGGCCTCCACGCCGCCTTATGCCTCGCAGCCGCCCGGGTCTCCTGGTGTGCCGTTTGCCGCCGCGGGTCCGCCGGTCTCCACGCCGCCTTACGCCTCGCAGCCGCCGGCCTCCACGCCGCCTTACGCGTCGCAGCCGCCGGCCTCGTCGGGTTCGCCGTTTGCCGCCGCGGGTCCGCACGTTTCCACGCCGCCGGCCCCGTCGGGTTCGCCGTTCGCGGCCGCGCCGCCGGTGGGTGGACCGCCGCCGATCCCGTACGGGGGGCCGACCGCCGGTCAGCCGCCCTTCGTTCCGCCGGTTTCCACGCCGCCCGCCTCGTCCGCGCCGCCGTACGTCGCCGGGCCGCCGGTTTCCTCCGCGCCGCCCGTCTCGTCTGCGCCGCCGGTCTCGTCTGCGCCGCCGGCCTCCTCGGCGCCGCCCGTTTCGTCGGCGCCTCCGGTGAGCGGGCCTCCGGTGAGTGGACCGCCGCCGGTTCCGTCGACGCCGCCGATGGTCTCCGGGCCGCCCGCCTCGACACCGCCCGGGCCTCCCGGACCGTTCCCGCCGGCGCCGCCTGGGTCCACACCGCAGCCGGTCTTCACGCCGCCACCGCCCGCGTCCGCACCTCCGATCTCCGGACCGCCCGCCTTCGGTGCGCCGACCTTCACGCCGCCGCCGTCCGGGGCGCCCGCGTCCGGCATGCCCGCATCCGGCGCACCCGCTTCTGGCATGCCCATGTCCGGCGCGCCCGCATCTGGCACCTCCGCGTCCGGCATGCCCATGTCCGGCGCGCCCGGATCCGGCTCATCCGCGTTCGGCATGCCCATGTCCGGCGCGCCCGCATCTGGCACCTCCGCGGCCGGCATGCCCGCGTCCGGCGCGCCCGGGTCCGGCCCATCCGCGTTCGGGGGTGCCGCATCCGGGGCTGCCGGTTCCGGGGCGCCGGTCGTCTCCGGGCCTCCGGCGTCCGTTCCTCCCGGTTCGGCGCAGTCCTCCGACGGCTGGCCGACCCCGGAGCCGGGCACCTCCCCCTGGACCGGCGCGCCCGCGGGTCAGCCGGTCGGGGAGGAGGCGGCGGCGACGGGCGCCATCGCGTACAGCCGAGGGGCGAGCTCCCCGCCCCCCGCCGAGGACGCCCCGCCCGCCTGGCCGGTCCCGGCGCCCGACTCCCCGGCCGCGCCGGTCGCCGACGCGCCGGGCATGACGCCGTCGGGTTCGTGGCCGGTCGTACCGGCGCCCGGTTCGTCGGCGCAGGTCGAGGACACCGAGGCCACCCGGCCGATCAACACCTCGGTCGGGCTGCCCTCCCGCGCCGCGCGGGGACCGGCCGACGAGGAGCGCTCGATCCTCGACGGCCCGTCGTTCGACGGCTTCGCCGTGTCCTCGCGGCCGGGTCGGGAAGAGGAGACCGAGGCGTTCCACCCCGGCAGCCAGTCCCCCGTCCCGCCGCGGCCGCGGCATGCCGCTCCCGGCACCGGGGAGTACTCGGTCGTCACGAACGCCGACGACCCCGACCGCCGTCCCCGGTTCCAGCCGATGGCCCCGCAGCCGGTGGACGAGGACCGGACCACTGCCCTGCGCGCCCCGGTCGACGACGGCGAGGCCACGACGATCATCCGTCAGGCCGACCCGGCCCCGACCTCCCCCGCGACCCGGGACACCACCTCGGGCACCAGCACCGACACCGCGGCGGCCACTGAGACGGCCACCGACTCGCCGGCCGACGCTTCGCCCGCCGAGGACGACGTCGCCGGCTCCGACGAGGCCACCACCCTGTGGCCGTACGGAGGCGCCACTCAGAGCTCCAACCAAAGCGCCGCCAACGACGAAGCCACGACCCGGTTCGAGGCCCCGGTGGAAGACGCCGACGCCACGGCCAACTTCGGCTTCGGCGACGGCGGCCTCACCCCCGAGGAGGCCGCCGAACGGCGCGCCGCCTTCGCCCGCGGCGAGGCCGAGCGCCGAGCCACCGCGGCCCAGTCCCAGCTCGACCGCATCGCCTCCGAGCGAGCGGCGGCGCAGCAGGACGACGAGGAGCAGCCCCCGCCCAAGCGGGACAACCCTCCGACGTCCCCCTGGGCCGACCCACCGCGCGACCGCAGCTAGTAAAGAACCGCAGCCAGTAAGAACCGCAGCTAGCAAAGAACCGCAGCCAGTAAGAACCGCAGCTAGTAAAGAACCGCAGCCAGTAAGAACCGCAGCTAGCAAAGAACCGCAGCTAGCAAAGAACCGCAGACCGGCCCCGCCGCAAGCCACAACGCGGCGGGGCCGGCCTATTTTCGGGCGCAACCCCAGAAAATGCTGATATGTCCGATAAGTCGCGGCGCGCCAGCGCCCGACTTATCGCCCCAACCCCTCCAGATACGTGGACCAGGTGAGCGACCCGGTCACAAAAGGCTCCCGCGGCAACAGCCCACCAGCCCGCACCCGCCCGGTCCCAGGAACGGGAATCGGCACCACGAGCCGCCGCCGCCCGGTCGACCGGAGATACGCGCGCTGCATCCCCGCCCACGTCAGGGGTTCCGGGCCGACCAGGTCGGGGACGCGGCCGGACGGCGGGCCCAGCACCAGCTCAACCAGCCGCTCCGCCACCGCCGCCGTGTCCACCGGCTGGGCGTGGAAGCCGGCCGGGACCGGGATCACCGGAAAACGGGCGAGGCGGCGCATCGGCTCCAGGAGGTACTCGAAAAACTGAGCGGCACGCAGCATCGTGAACGGCAGGCCGCTCGACGCGATCGCCGACTCGCACCGCAGCTTCTCCGCGGTGTAGCCCCAGCCCGGCACCGCGTCGACGCCCACGATCGAGACGTAGATCAGGTGGGGGCGGCCCGAAACCGCGGCGAGCAGGCGCTCGGTCGCGGCGGCATCGCCCTTCGGGGAGGAGGCGCAGTGCAGGATCACGCCGGCGCCGTCCAGCGCCGCGGGCAGGCCGTCGCCCGTCGACAGGTCGCCCACCGCGTCCGCGCCCGGTCTGCGGCTCAGCACGCGGACGGTCAGGTCCGTCGCGCGCAGGAGCGGTACCACCACCCGACCCAGCCGGCCCGTCCCGCCCGTCACCAGCACCGTCTGCGCCATCGCAACCGCCCCCTTGTTACATCCGCCGGTTCGTGCTCGTCAGACCGGGTGACGCAGGAGAGCGGGGGAAGGTAACAGTGACGATGGACGACGAGGAACTGGCCGCGGCGTTCGAGGGGCAGCGGGGGCGGTTGCGCGCGGTCGCGTACCGGCTGCTCGGGTCCGTCGACGAGGCCGAGGACGCGGTGCAGGAGGCGTGGCTGCGGCTCGCCCGCAACCGGGCGCCGATCGGGAATCTCGGCGGGTGGCTCACCACGGTGGTCGGGCGGATCTGCCTGGACATGCTGCGCGCCCGGCGGTACCGCGGCGGCGCGGAGCTGCCCGAGGACGCGGCCGGCGACGAGGACCCCGAGCGGGACGCGCTGCTCGGCGAGTCGGTCGGGGCGGCGCTGGGGATCGTGCTCGACACCCTGACGCCGGCCGAGCGGATCGTGTTCGTCCTGCACGACGTGTTCGCGGTGCCGTTCGAGGACATCGCGCCGATCGTCGGGCGCACGCCGGCCGCCGCCAAGATGCTCGCCAGCCGGGCGCGGCGGCGGGTGCGGCGCGCGGACGCGGCGGCCGGGCCGGCGACCCACCATGCCGTGGTCAAGGCGTTCCTCGACGCGGCACGGCGCGGGGACTTCGACGGGCTCCTCGCGCTCCTCGCGCCCGGGGCGGAACTGCGGCCCGATCACGTCACGCGATCGACGGGCTTCTTCGCGCCGGAGGCCGGTGGGCCCCGGGTCGCGCGGGCGTTCACGGGCCGCGCCCGCGGGGCCGCCACCGCGCTCGTGGACGGCGCGGCCGCGTGGGCCTGGGCGCCCGGCGGGCAGGTCCGGGGGCTTTTCCTGTTTACGGTGGTCGATGGGCTGATCGCCGCGATCGACATCGTCGGCGACCCCGCGGCGATCGCCGCGCGGGACATCGAACTGGCACCGCTTTAAGGTTCCCGACCCTTACATTTAATAATATTAACTGATAGCGTCCCTGCTCATCGATCCATCGATGGGCAGGAGGTCCCGTGAGATCTCGTCGTCGCACAATCGCCCTGGTGACCGGGGCGGCCGCGGCCCTCGTGGCCGCTCTCGCGCTCGCACCAGTGCTCGGGGCCCAGGCCGCCACGAACGCCGCCGCAGCCGCGTGTTCGGCCCCGAACTGGGCCGAGGGCAACACGTACACGGCCGGTCAGCAGGTGACGTACAACGGCCACACCTATCAGGCGCTGGTGACCCACACCGCCTATGTGGGCGCCGGCTGGAACCCGGCCGCGACGCCGTCGCTGTGGAAGGACCTCGGGGCCTGCACGGGCACCAACCCGACCACCTCGCCGTCGCCGTCGCGCACCACCTCACCGTCGCCGTCGACCTCGCCGACGCGGACCACCTCGCCGACCCCGACCAAGTCGCCGACCACCTCGCCCACGCCGACCGGCGGGACGGGTAGCTGCGCGGTCAAGTCGCGGCCGGGCGGCAAGGTCCTGCAGGGGTACTGGGAGAACTGGGACGGCGCCTCCAACGGCGTGCACCCGGGCCTCGGCTGGATTCCGATCACGGACGGCCGGATCGCCCAGCACGGGTACAACGTCGTGAACCTCGCCTTCCCGGTGATCCGCTCCGACGGCACCGTGCTGTGGGAGAACGGCATGGACGCGGGCGTCAAGGTGCCCACGCCGGCCGAGATGTGCCAGGCCAAGAACAACGGCCTGACGCTGCTGATGTCCATCGGCGGCGCCGCGGCCGGCATCGACCTGAGCTCCTCGGCCGTCGCCGACCGGTTCGTCTCGTCGATCGTGCCGATCCTGAAGGCCAACAACTTCGACGGCATCGACATCGACATCGAGACCGGGCTCACCGGCAGCGGCAACATCAACACGCTGTCGACGTCGCAGGCCAACCTGATCCGCATCATCGACGGCGTGCTGGCCCAGATGCCGTCGAACTTCGGCCTCACCATGGCGCCGGAGACGGCCTACGTGACCGGCGGCAGCGTGACGTACGGCTCGATCTGGGGCTCGTACCTGCCGATCATCAAGAAGTACCTGGACAACGGCCGCCTGTGGTGGCTGAACATGCAGTACTACAACGGCTCGATGTACGGCTGCTCCGGCGACTCGTACTCGGCCGGCACCGTCCAGGGCTTCACGGTGCAGACGCAGTGCCTGAACAACGGGCTGACCATCCAGGGCACGACGATCCGCATCCCGTACGACAAGCAGGTCCCGGGCCTGCCCGCGCAGTCGGGCGCCGGCGGCGGGTACATGGCGCCCTCGCTGGTGTCGCAGGCGTACAACAGCGTCTCCGGCATCAAGGGCCTCATGGACTGGTCGATCAACTGGGACGGCTCGAAGGGCTGGACCTTCGGCGACAACGTGAAGTCGCTCGAAGGCCGCTGACGGCAACGAAGGCGCCGTCGCTCTACCGCGGCAATCACGCTGCGCGGTAGAGCGGCGGCGCTTCCAGCAACGGGGGGATCGCGGCGGGATCCAGCGGCCGGTGCAGGTGGAAGCCCTGTCCAAGGCGACAACCCAGCCGTTGTACCGCATCCAGCTGCGCCTGGTTCTCGATGCCCTCGGCCACCACGCGAAGCCCCAGGATGTGCCCCAGCTCCATGATGGTCGAGACGAGCGCCATGTCCCGGCCGGTCAGCTGGGTCCGGGCGATGAACGCGCGGTCCACCTTCAGCTCGTCGACGGGCAGGTCGCGCAGGTACGCCAGCGACGAGTAGCCGGTGCCGAAGTCGTCGACCGACAGCTGCACCCCGCGCGCCCGCAGCCGGTTGAGGGCCAGCACCGCCGGCTTGGGGTCGCTCATGAGCACCGACTCGGTGAGCTCCAGCGTGACCGCGCTCGTCGGCAGCGCGGCCGCGGCCAGGGTGCGGGTCACGTCCTCGACGAAGCCGGGCCGGACCAGCTCGAGCCCGGAGATGTTGACGTTGAGCGTCAGCCCGGGCCGGCGCCGCCGCCACGCCGCGACCTGGCGGGCCGCGCTGGCCAGCACCCACTGCCCGATGTCGCCGATCAGCCCGGACTCCTCGGCGATCGGCAGGAACTCGCCCGGCGCCACGACGCCGCGTTCGGGGGAGTTCCAGCGCAGCAGCGCCTCGACGCCGACGACCGTGCCGTTGTCGAGACGGACCAGCGGCTGGTACTGCAAGGCGAACTCCCCGCCCGCGAGCGCCCGCTGCAGGTCGGCCCGCAGCGACAGGTAGTGCAGCGCGGCCGCGTGCATGGCCGGCTCGTAGACCACGACCCGGCCGGGGCCGTCCTGCTTCGCCCGGTACATCGCCAGGTCCGCGCAGCTCAGCAGCTCGTCGGGGGCCGAGCCGGCGGTGGCGGGCAGCGCGACGCCGATGCTGGCCCCGATGTACACGCTGCGGCCCTCGATCCGGAACGGCTCGCGCACGGCGGCGATGATCCGCTCGCCGGTCGCCACGGCCGAGTCCCGCGCGGCGTCGCCGACCAGCACCGCGAACTCGTCGCCGCCGAGCCGGGCCACCGTGTCGCCGACCCGCACGCAGCCGCGGATGCGCCCGGCCACGGCGGCGAGCAGCTTGTCGCCGGCGTCGTGGCCGAGGCTGTCGTTGACCGCCTTGAACCGGTCGAGGTCGATGAAGAGCACGCCCGCGCGGTCGCGGTCGTGGAAGGCCTTCAGGAACAGCGCGCGGTTGGGCAGGCCGGTGACGTGATCGTGGTGCGCCTCGTGAACCTCCTCGACGGTACGGGCATCCGTCAGCGCCAGCCCCGCCTGCTGCGCGAACGCCTCGACCTGGTCGGCGTGGTACCCGGCGGCGTCGGACAGCCGGGCCACCAGCGCCCCCGCCGTCTCCCCGGCCGCGAGCACCGGGACGGCGATGACGGTCAGCCCGTCGGCGTCCTCGTCGACGTAGAGCTCGTCGCTGCGCATCGCCGCGTCGGCGGCCGGGCAGCCCGTGTCGTCCCCGGCGAGCACCAGCCGCACCTCGGCCCCGAGCAGCTCGGCCGCGCCGCCGGTGATCGCGTCGAGGGTCTCCTGCAGCGGCCTCCGCGCGGAGATGCCACGCTGGATCGCCAGCAGGGTCTCGACCAGCCGCGCCTCCCGCTCGCGCTCGGCCCGCAGCGTCTGCTCGGCCGCGAGGGCGCGGGCGCCGCGCATGGCCGCCCCGAGCATCTGGGCCATGCCCTGCAGCGTCTGGCGCTCCTCGGGGCCGAACGGCTCGTCGAGGCGGCCCACGACCAGCGTGCCGGCCAGGCCGGAGCCGAGCTGGCTGGGCACCGCGTGCACGTCGCCGAGCCCGGGCAGGCGCACCACGGCGCCGGCGGCGGGCAGGGTCAGCAGCGGGGGCGCGGGCGCGCCGCGGCCGAGCCCCCACGCGCCGTGCGGGCGGCCGGCGAGCACGACGACGCCGACCTCGGCCTCGACGATCTCGGCGGCCCGCTCGACGGCGAGCGCCACGGCGGCGTCCTCGGTGGGCGCGGCGTTGACGGCGATGAAGTACTCGGTCAGCTGTTGCGTCGACCAGGTGGGCACGGCGTCCCCCCTCAGGCCAGCGCCAGGGCGACCAGGGTCAGCTGGTGCATCCCGGCCGCGCCGCGCACCCGGGCGATCTCGCCGAGGGTGTAGAAGCCGGCGAAGGGCACGTCGCCGAGCGCGGCGCGCATGGCCGCCACCTCGTCGCCGATGCCGTCCGCGCCCAGGGCGATCTTGCGGCCGCCGCAGTCGAACGCGAGCACGCCGAGCGGTTCGTGCCCGCCGAGGGCCGCGACCGCCTCGTCGATCGCGGCGCCGGCCCCGGCCACGATGTCGGCCTGCTTGGCGTCCATCGCCCAGACGAGCGAGCCCTGCGGGATCTCGGAGGTGCCGTACACGGCGGTGTCGCCGTCCGGGCCCACCTTCAGCGAGCGGATGTCGAGCCCGCTGCGCCGGGCCAGGCCGATCGGCTGCAGGAAGCCGCTGTCGGTGAACAGCCGCTCGGCCGTGCCGTCGGTGCCGCGGCGGCGCACCAGCGCGTCGAAGGCCGGCTCGCCGTCGAGCTCGCAGAGCCGCTCGCCCTCGGACCTGGTCACGATCATCGGCGGCTCGATCCGCCGCCAGCCGTGCGCCATGCCGATGCCGACCGGCCGCGGCGACCCGAGCGCGACGCCGATGACGCTGTTGGCCAGCACGCGGTCGCCACAGAGCTGCACGGGGTCCGCGGTCAGGCCGCCGACCATGGGTACCGCCGCGCCGACCACGGAATAGGCCCCGCGCACGATCTCGTGGGGCCCGAGCGCGGTGCCGTCGCAGATCAGCAGCAGCGCCGTGTACGGCGCGTCGATCTCGGCCACCGCCCGCGCCGCCTCCGCGCCCGCCTCCCGCGCGCCGAGCTCGCCGATGTCGGCCGTGCGCACCCGCGCGGTGAAGCCGTCCCCGCCCAGCGCCGCGACGGCGACGCCGTGCCTGGTCGCGCCGGCCGGGCTCAGCTCGCCGAAGCCGGTGCCGCCGACGACGACCGCGTCGCCCGCCTCGGCGCGCACGGCGGCGAGGACGGCGGCCGGGTCGTGCCCGCCGGAGGTGAAGGCGAAGACCGCGGCGGCCCGGCGCCCGGCGATCGCCGCTGCCGCCGCTTCCCCGCCGGCCTTGGCGGAGTCGGCGGCGGTGCTGTGCCCGGCCCCGAACCAGCGCTCACTCGTGCTCGACATGGCCCTGCTATCGGCACGGCGCCGCCGAAGTTGATCCCCTGAACGGTCAGTCCGTGGAGCTCGCAAAAAACACCGCCGCGAAGCGGGTCATCGCTCCAAGGTGGCCGCGAAGCCGTTCAGCAGCCAGTCCAGGCCCTCGTCGAAGTCGGCGATCCACTCCTCGACCTCGCCCCGCAGCAGCCCGTGCCGCCCCGCCTCGGCCAGGTGGGGCAGGTCGCCGCCGGCGACGAGGCCGGTGAAGTACGCGTCGGTCGACTCCCGCCACTCCTGCTCGGTCAGCTGGTCGCGCTGCCGGGAGGCGAGCTCCTGCCCGCTCAGCGCGGCAAACCCCCACAGGTACGTGTCGATCGCCCGCAGCAGCCGCACCTGCCGCTGCGGCGGCAGCCCGAGCCCGGCCAGCGCGGCCAGCGACTGCTCGGCGTGCCGCGCCGCGTTCGGCCCGATCGGCGCCCGCGCGCCGAACGCCCCCATGATCCACAGGTGCCGCCGGCCCACCTCCAGCTGCCGGTGCACGACCGCCTTGATGGCCCCGCGCCAGTCCCCGGCCGGCACCTCGTCCAGCAGCATCTCGGCCAGCACCTGGTCGAGCATCAGGTCGACGAGGTCGTCCTTGCGCTTGAAGAACGAGTACAGGCTCATCGGCCGGGCCGACAGCTCGGCCGCCACCCGGCGCACCGTGACCGCCTCGAGCCCCTCCCGGTCGGCCAGGTCGACCGCGCAGGCGACGACCGCCTCCTGGGTGAGCCGCTCGGGCTTGGCGGCGGGCGGGCGGGTCCAGACCGGTCCGCGGGTTTCCGTCACGCGGCCATTGTATCGATGTACGAACTGCCGATACAGTGTATCGGTCACTGATACGCCGTATCGTCAATCGCTACACCGTACGAAGGAGCTGGAGATGGCGGAGAAAATCCCCCGGGACCTGCTCGCGCTCGTGGGCGCGATCATGCTGGGCGTGTTCCTGGTCCAGATGGACTCGACGATGGTCAACATCGCGCTGGAGAGCCTGCGGCGCGACTTCGACGCCGGGCTGGGCACGGTGCAGTGGGTCAGCGCGGCGTACCTGCTGGCCATGTCCGCCGTGATCCCGGTGGCGGGGTGGGCGATCGACCGGTTCGGTGCCCGTACCGCGTGGCTCACCTCGCTCGGCGTGTTCACGCTGGGCTCGCTGCTGTGCGGCGTCGCCTGGTCGGCCGGCAGCCTGATCGCGATGCGGGTGGTGCAGGGCGTCGGCGGCGGGATGCTCATGCCCCTGTTCCAGACGATCCTGGCCCGCCGCGCGGCCGGCCGGGACTTCGGCAAGACGATGGCCATGATCGGCATGCCCATGCTGCTCGGCCCGGTGCTGGGCCCGGTCCTCGGCGGCGTGCTGGTCGACGGGGTCGGCTGGCGCTGGATCTTCCTGATCAACCTGCCGATCTGCGCGGTCGCGGCATGGGCGGCGGCCCGCGTGCTGCCGGCCGAGCGGATCGAGCGCCCGGCCCGCCTCGACGTGCTCGGCCTCGCGCTGCTCTCCCCCGCCATCGTCGGCATCGTCTGGGGCCTGTCCCAGGCGAGCACCGACGGCGGCTTCGGCCCGGCCACCGTGCTGTCGGTCGCGGCGGGCGTGGCGCTGCTGGGCTGGTTCGTCGCCCACGCGCTGCGGGTGCCCGCGCCCGTGTTCGACCTGCGCCTGTTCCGCAGCCGGACCTTCACGGCGTCGGCGGTGCTGATGTTCCTCGGCATGGTCGCGCTGCTCGGCACGATTCTGTTGATTCCGCTGTACTACCAGCAGGTCCACGGCTTCGGCCCGCTCCACGCCGGCCTGCTCATGGCCCCGCACGGGGTCGGCTCGGCGCTGGCCCTGACGGTCGCGGGGCGGTTCAGCGACCGCTTCGGCGCGCGCCCGGTCGCGCTGACCGGGGCCCTGCTCCTGCTCGGCGTCACCCTCGCGCTCACCCAGCTCTCGGCCGGCACCACCCAGTGGACCATCGCCGCGCTCATCGGCCTCGGCGGGGCCGGGTTCGGCTGCGTGATCGTCGGCGCCCAGTCCGGCGTCTACACGGGTCTGGATCGCGCGGCGGTACCCCACGCCACAACCGCCGTCCGCGTCCTCCAACAGGTCGGCGGCTCGTTCGGCGTGGCCGTCCTGGCCGTGGGCCTCCAGCGCAACGCGGCCGGCGCCGACTCCCTCGACGCGCTCGGCGACGCCTTCGGCACCACGTTCTGGTGGGCCGCCGGCGCCGCCGCTCTGACGCTGATCCCGATCGCCTTCCTGGCTCGCAAACGCCCGGCCGCCGAATCGCCCACCGCACCCGCAACCGCGCCGAGCGCCGCGCCCGACGTCAGGCCGGGCACCGCGCGGGGCGCCGCACCGGCGGGCGAGTCGGCGGGTGAGGCCGTCACGCCTGCTGCAGCGCCGCAGCCCGCGCCTGAACGCGCTTGACGTAGCGGACGTTCCAGAGCGCCAGCAGTACCATCGTCGCCACGAAAAGGATCGTGGAGGCGGTCACCGCGGCCGACGTGGACAGGCTCAGCACCAGCGGCACGCGCACGATCGCGTCGAACAGCAGGCCCGCGCCCCAGGCCGCGGACATCACGCGGAAGCTGCGGCGGAACCCGGGGAGGTCCCGCCACTTCTGCTCGAACTCCGCGGCCCGGGCCGGGTTGCCCTCCTGCATCCGCAGCGCCGCGTGGTAGATCAGCGGGCGCCCCACGAAGCACGACACGAGGAACGCCAGGCCGGCCAGGCCCGTCCCGAAGGACTCCTTGACCAGCAGGAACTTCGGCGAGCCGGTCACGAACGACAGGACCAGGCCGGCCAGGAACACGCCGAGCATCACGGCGGCGAACATGTCGAACCGGCGCGCCCGGAAGGCGACCCACAGCACCCGGGCCAGCGCGGCGATCGAGCCGCACAGCAGGGCCACGTAGTCACTGGCGCCGAGCCAGTGCGCGACGAAGTAGGCGGCGAGCGACAGCCCGACGTCCCAGAAGAGCGACTTCAGAACGGCCAGGAACCCCGGGGTCTCGGTCTTGTGCATCGCGTCATCCATATTCCAACCGTGACATGTCAGATCAGACATGTCAATGCCGTCATGTTGTATTCGACATGTCAAGTTCGACAGGTTAGGCTGTTCTCATGTCCCTTCGCCACGCCCTGCTGGGGCTGCTCGCCGACACCGCGCAGAACGGCTACGACCTCACCAAGCGGTTCGAGGGGACGCTCTCGTCGCATGCCTGGAACGCCGGGCACAGCCAGATCTACCCCGAACTCAAGCGAATGCTCACCGACGGCCTGATCGAGGTCGTGGACGAGGGGTCGCGGGGCAGCAAGGTCTACGGGGTGACCGATCCCGGCCGCGCCGAGCTGCGCCGCTGGATGTTCAGCCCGCTCGGCGAGACCCCGCCCCGCAACGAGTTCGTGCTGCGCCTGTTCCTGCTGTCATCGCTGGACCTGCCGGACGTACGCGTGCTCGCCGAGCAGATGGCCGGCTCCAGCGACGAGGAGGTGACCGACCTGGACCACGCCATCAAGGAGATGGACGACGCGGCCGCGGCCGGGCACGCGGTCGGCTACTCGCGCTTCGCCGCCGAGTTCGGCCGCCGGTACTACGCACTCCAGCGCGACTGGGCCCGCTGGGTCATCGAGCAGCTGGAGTCAGAAGCCAAGCACTAACGCATCCCCCGGTACACGCCGCGCAGCCGGTCCAGCCGCTGGCGCTGCTCGTAGGTGGCGCCGAGGCTGATCAGCAGCACGCCGGTGCCGGTGAACAGCAGCAGCATCATCCAGAACGGCAGGCCGATCCGGAACAGCTCGTTGACCGTGGCGATCACGGTCACCGCGGCGCCGACCGCGACCGGGGCCTTCTGCTGGCGGGCCGCGCCGATCGCCACGCAGATGACGCCGGCCAGGATCAGCAGCACCTGGCGCAGCTCGGGCGAGTCGGGCTGGGCCACGGCGATCGCCAGGCTGGGGCCGAAGCCCGCCACCAGCGCCGGCCCGTAGGCCAGCCAGCTGCCCAGCTCGGGCCGGTTGCGGATCTCGATCAGACCGGTGATCAGGGCGAGCGCGGCGAACGGCAGGGTGTACGCCTCGGGCACGGCTACCCGCACGGTGATCAGCAGCAGCCAGATCGCCAGCAGCTCGGCGATCGACGCGGCGATGATGAGGATCGTGCGCTGGCGCGGGCTGCGGCCCTTGCGCGCCGCCGACAGGCCGAGGATCGCCCCGACGGCGGTCAGCGCGGCCGCGGTGTGCGCGGGTGAGCCCAGGGTGAGCAGCACGGCGATGCCGGCCCCGGCGTACCCGGCCGCCTCGACCGTCAGCGCCTCCCGGTTGATGCTGTCGCTGGGCCGCAGGCGGGGCAGCGCCGCCCCGAGCACCAGCAGCGCGGTCGCGACGATGAGCAGCGGGAACGCGCACTGCTTGAGGCTCAGCCCGGCCGCCAGCCCGGCGGCGATCGCAAAGCCCTCGGCGGTCGAGGCGGCCACGTGCCAGCCCAGCATCCGCGCGGTCGGGGTCTTGCCCCAGATGCCGCCGATCGCGCCGACCACGACCGAGCCGGCCAGCCAGGTCAGGGTCTGGCTCTTGGTGGCGAGGCTGCCCGCGCCGCCCGCGCCCGCGGCCAGCACGGCGATCACGAAGACCAGCCGGCGCGCGCCGACCATGAGCCGGGCGTCCGGGCTGTCGGACGTCGGCGGCAGGGTGAGGGCCAGCCCCAGCCCGGCGATGGTGGCCACCAGCAGGGCCAGCGTCGGCTGCACGGGCCACGGCGCGTCCAGCGCGGCCGGGGCGATGAGCATGGTCAGGGCGACGCCGGGGACCACGATCGCGACCGCCCGGTTGGCCATCGCCTCCGCGTCGCCGCCCAGGCCCACGGCCATCAGCGCGGCGGCGATGGTGAGCAGGAAGGCCCCCAGCACGTGGGTGTTGTTCCCGGCGTACTGCGCGAAGGACCCGAGATCCGCCGCCGTCTCCGGGGTGCCGGTCCAGGGGTGCTGAATCCAGCTGTACGGCGCGGCAAGCGCGGCCAGCAGCGCCGGCGCGAGGAACACGACGACGATGGCGGCCGGCACCCCCGCCGCCGCGGCGACCCCCATCGCGAAGTTGCGCGGGATGCGGTTCTGGTCCCGGGAGACCTCCCAGCGGGCCGGGGGCCGGCTCGCCCGGTCGGGCCGGAACCGGCCGAACTCGGGTTCGCGGGGGCGGTACCAGTTGGCCCGCAGCAGTTCGGCGAGCACCCCGAGCAACGCGGCGGCCGCGGCGTAGACCACCGCGCCCTGGCGGTCGACGATCAGGGCGATCACGGCGATCGTGGTGCCGGAGATCGCCACGCCGGTGCTGACGTAGGGCATGTAGCCGGGCGCCTGCTGGGCCCCGGCCGCGGCGGCGGCGAGCCCGACGGCGGCGGTGGCGAGCGCGGCGATGAGGATGGTGCTGGTCCGGTCCGGGTACAGGCTGCCGACCATCGCCGCGGCCGCGCCGGTGAACGCGAACAGCGCGCCCGCGATCCCGGCCCCGCCCACGACGGTCAGCGGGCCGCCGTCGATGTCGTCCGGGTCCTCGTCCTCGGCGCGCCGGTCGCCCTCGTTCGCCCGGCGCAGGACGACCGTGCGGGCCAGGGCGGCGATGATGGCGCCGCTGACGCCGAGCGCGGCCAGGGTGCCCGCGGTCGCGCCCGGGCGCACGAGGCTCGCCCCGGCCGCGTAGAGTCCGGCCACCAGGGCCGCCCCGAGGCGCGTGTAGACGCCGCGCCAGCTGCGGGCGAAGCAGGCCCAGGCGGCGACGGCGGTGGCCGCGGCCCAGCCGATGATCATCGGGGCCTGCCAGCCCAGGCCCAGCCCGATCGGGGCGCCGAGGGTGGCCAGGACGAGCGCGGCGGAGGCGGTGTCGTCGCCGTACGGCTGGGGCAGTGCGATCGCCGCCGCCCCGGCCAGCAGGAGCAGGGCGATCGGGATCTGCCAGCCGAACTGGGCCAGCCCGTGCGCGGTCTCGGCCCAGCGGGCGTCGAGCGGGGCGTGCCACATCGGGTCGGCCGCCTGGATCACCCCGATGGCGCCGATCACCGACAGGGCGCCCGCGTAGAGGCCGGTGCCGAAGCCGACCATGGCGGCGCCCGCGACCGGGCCGCGGCGCCACTCCTCCGGCAGCGACGAGCGGGCCGCCACCGCGACGAGGAACACCAGCAGGGCGAGGGTGACCACCTCGATGCCGGAGGCGGCCAGGGACACCGCCCGGGCGACCGCGCCGATGGCGGCGATGGTGACCGCCGCGGCGGCCGCGTCCGAGCCGCTGAACTCGATGCCGAAGGTCTGCCGGTCGTCCATCCGCGGCGCCGCCCACAGGGTCACCGCGGCGAGCACCATGAGCAGGCCGATGACGAAGTCGATGGTCTCGGCGCCGGGTGCGAGCACGGTGGCCAGGCCGACCGCGACCGCGGCGGCGGTGGCCCCGGCCAGCAGCGGCACGCTGGGCTCGCCGTTGCGCGCGACCTGGGTCAGGGCGGCCACGCCGAGGCTGACGGCGAGGGCCAGGAAGCTCAGGACCAGCACGACGGTGGCGCCGCCGGGCAGGTCGCCGAAGACGATCGCGGCGGCCGACGCGGCCGCGCCGGGCAGGGCGAACAGCGCGCCGCCGGCCGCCGCGTCGGCGACCCGCTGGGTGACCGCGAGCCGGTCGCCGTCGGTGTGGTGCGGGCGCGGCAGCCAGGCGATGGCCGCCCCGGCGACGGCGATCGCGGTCAGCGTGAGCGCGGTCGCGCCCGGGCGGACCAGGGCGGCCGCGGCGGCGTAGAGGCCGAGCACGAGCGCGGCGCCGAGGCAGACCCACGCGGTGTGCGCCGCGCGGACGCGCAGGGCCAGCGCGCCGGCGACGATGGCCGCGCTGACCGCGAGGGCCGGGATGGCCAGCCAGCTCAGCCCGAGCGCGGCCGGGGCGACGAGCAGAGTGAGGGCGGCGCCGACCACGGCGATGTCGACCCGCAGCTCGTCCGGCTCGACCGTGGGCCCGAAGCCGTCGCGCAGCTTGACCGTCACCGGGTCGGTGCGCCCGCTCAGCATCAGGATGCCGGCACCGGTCAGCAGCACGATCGCGATCACGAACTGCCAGCCGTCCGGCCCGACCGCGGCGTGGATTTTGCTCTCGTACTGGCTGAGGTCCGCCTTCCACACCGGCCAGGCCGCCCGCAGCGGGGCCGCGATGCCGGGGAACGCCCGCACCAGCACCAGCAGCGTGGCGGCGGCGGCCGAGACGGAAACGGCGTAGCGGGGGCCGCGGCGGGCGTCGGCGGGCAGGAGCGGTACACCCGCGGCGGCAACGGTGACCGCGAGCGCCAGGAACAGCGGCGTCGAGCCCGGCAGCCACACCGTGCCCACGCGCGCGATGGCGACGATGACGGCGCCGGTGGCCACGCCCGCGGCGATGTCCGGCAGCACGCCGCGGCGCCAGGTCAGCGCCCCGCCGACGCCGAGCGCGGCCGCGATCAGCATGGCCGTGGCGGCCTGCAGGGTCGGGACGCGCGCGTCGGTGACGGCCAGCCCGACCGCGGCCGCCAGCAGCGCGACCCCGGTGGCCACGGCGAACAGGATCCAGGCCAGGTCGCGCATCAGCCCGTCGGCGATCCGGTTGGTCCGGCCCGTGTGCGCGAGCTCGTCCTCGGCCGCGGCGTCCTCGTGGTGGGCGTCGATGCGGCGCTGGACCGACTGCTTCAGCGCGACCGCGAAGCCGAGGTCGATGAGCGCCACCCCGCACAGCGCGATCGCCCAGCCGGTCGGGCCGTGGATGGCGTCCCAGAACAGCAGCGGCAGGACGGGCTGCAGGGCCAGCAGGGTGGCGTAGCGGGAGGCGATGAGGTGGCTCTGCAGGCTGTACACGGCGGCGACCCCGGCCGTGAGCAGGCAGACGAGCCCGAGGTAGGTCAGGAACTGGGGCCGGTCGGCGCCCAGCAGCTTCTCCGAGCGCACCACGTAGCCGTCGAGCAGCACGAGCAGCAGGGCGACCGAGGCCACCGTCTCGGCGGTCGCGCTCAGCCCGCGCTTGACCAGCACGAGCGGCAGGGCCAGGGCGATCGCGGTGATGGCGGCCAGCGACACCACCCGCCCGACCGTGCCGATGCTGCCGAACGCGTCGAGGGTGAGCACGATCGCGGCGCCGGCCAGCAGCAGGCCGCCCAGCGCCAGGACCGACGCCTGCATGCTGCTCTCGGTGGCCTCGGGCTTGTCCCCGGGCGGGAGGCTCCGCTCGCCCGGGCGGGGGCGGCCGGGCGGCGGCCCGTCGAGCGGGGCGATGCGCGGGCGCCCGGCGGCGGGCACGTGGCCGCTCTCGACGGCGTGCGGGGCGCGCGGGGAGAAGCGCTGCTGCCCGGGGGCGACGGCCGGGAGGGCGGCGGTGGTGGTCGCGCCGGCCGTGGCGCCGACCGGCTGGGCGGTGGTCGTGGTGGTGATCGGCTGCGGGCTGGTCGGCGCGACGGACTCGGTCACGGCCGGCGGGGCGGCCTCGCGCTGGCGGCCGAGCAGCGGGCGCTTGGCCTTGGCGGCCTGGGCGGCGCGCTCGGCCTCGAGGGCGGCGCGGACCTTGCGCCGCAGGCTGTCGCGCTGCGCGGAGGTGTGCGCGAGCTGCTTGCGCAGCATCTGCGTGTTCTCGGTGAGGTCCCGCTTCTTCTGCTCCAGCGCGGCGACCGTGCGCTGGAACAGGGCGAGCGCCGCCGCATCCGGATCGTGCGGCCGGCCGCACGATCGGCAGCCGGTGGCCTCGCTGGCCGGCCCGCCACACGCCGGGCACGGGTACGTCTCCACGCCACTCCTCCCCCGGAGTTCGCGGCCGGGGCTCCATACCGCGGAGTCCCGGCCGTTCACGCCCTACTGGGAAGAATGCCTTGTTTCGCCGGGCGACGAAAGCGATGCGCCCGTTCGGGAGGTTCTCTACGAAACGACGGGGCGCCCCATGCCGCGGTACTCCCAGCCGGCAGCGACCCAGACGGCCTGGTCGAGGCAGTTGCGGCCGTCAATAACCTTCTTGGCTGAGACAAGTGCGGAGAGCGAGTTGGGGTCCGTGTTGCGGAACTCTTCCCACTCCGTGAGCACGCACACGAGGTCGGTGCCGGTGACGGCGTCGGTGAGCGTCTTGGCGTACGTCACGTCGGCGACCTCGGCCCGCGCCTGCTCCATGCCCTCCGGGTCGTACACCGTGACGTCGGCGCCGGAGCGGGCGAGCTTGCGCACGACCGAGAGGGCCGGCGAGTCGCGCACGTCGTCGGAGTTGGGCTTGAAGGTGGCGCCCAGCACCGTGATCTTGGTGCCGGCCAGGTCCGGGCCGGCCGGGCCGTAGCCGCGGCCGAGCAGCTCGGCCGAGAGCTGGACGATCTTCTGCCGGCGACGCTGGTTGATCAGGTCGACCTCGTGCAGGAAGCGCAGCGCCTCGCCGACGCCGAGCTCCTGGGCCCGGGCCTGGAACGCGCGGATGTCCTTGGGCAGGCAGCCGCCGCCGAAGCCGACGCCGGCGCGCAGGAACTTGTTGCCGATGCGGGCGTCGTAGCCGATCGAGCGGGCCAGCTGGGTGACGTCGGCGCCGGCGGCCTCGCAGACCTCGGCCATCGCGTTGATGAAGGAGATCTTGGTGGCCAGGAACGCGTTGGCCGCGACCTTGACCAGCTCGGCGGTGGCGAAGTCGGTGACGACGACCGGGACCTCGCGGTCCTCGGTGACGGCCAGGTCGAACACGCCCTTGTGGGCCGCGTAGAGCATGCCGGTCGCCCACTCGGACTTGATGCCGAAGATGACGCGGTTGGGGCGCAGCACGTCCTCGACGGCGACGCCCTCCTGCAGGAACTCGGGGCTCCAGGCGACCTCGACCCCGAGGTCGGAGGTGGTGTGCCGAGCCACCAGCTGCTCGATCCACTCGGCCGTGCCCACCGGTACGGTCGACTTGCCGACAATCAGCGCCTTGCGGGTCAGGTGCGGAGCCAGGTTCGACACGGCGCTCTCGACGTGGGAGAGGTCGGCGGCCATGCCGTCGGCGCGCTGCGGAGTGCCCACGCAGATGAAGTGGATGTCGCCGAACTCGGCGACCTCCTCGTAGGACGTCGAGAACCGCAGCCGACCGGCCGAGAGGTTCTTGCGGAGCAGCTCGTCGAGGCCGGGCTCGTGGAACGGCACATCGCCGCCGGCCAGCTTCGCGATCTTCGCCTCGTCGATGTCGAAGCCGATCACCTCGTAGCCAAGCTCCGCGAAGCAGATCGCGTAGGTCGCGCCGAGGTATCCGGTGCCCAGGAAGGTCAGCCGGGGCCGCGCCGAACCTGAGGGCGGGGCTACGACGGGTGGGGTGCTGGGGTACGCGATGGTCACGCCTCTGTCTCCGCTCGATCGGGGTCCGCGCCGCCGACCCACCTGGTGGGATCGGGCCGACGTCGCCACGGCGAGGATAGACCCTCGGCGCCGGTGGTGCCTCCGGCTGTTTCGTTACTCGTCGGTATGCTCACAGCGGCGGACCGCTGAACGGCGGTTCAGTACCGCTGTGACGAGGGGGTTTGCCATGTTCGAGGCCTATTCGCTGCCCGAGGAGCACGTCGCGGTGCGTGAGGCAGTGCGAGCGGTGTGTGACGGAAAGGTCGCACCGAACGCCGCGGCTGCGGACGAAACCAGCGAGTTCCCCCAGGCGTCCTACGACGCCCTGCGCGCCTCGGACTTCCACGCCCCGCACATCCCCGCGGAGTACGGCGGCGCCGGCGCGGACGCCCTGGCCACCGCCATCGTCATCGAGGAGGTCGCCCGCGCCTGCGCCTCGTCCTCCCTCATCCCCGCCGTGAACAAGCTCGGCACCATGCCCCTCATCCTGGCCGGCTCCGAGTCGCTGAAGCAGCGCTACCTCACCCCGGTGGCCGCCGGCGACGCCATGTTCTCCTACTGCCTCTCCGAGCCCGAGGCGGGCAGCGACGCCGCCGGCATGAAGACCCGAGCCGAACTCGACGGCGACACCTGGGTCCTCAACGGCGTCAAGCGCTGGATCACCAACGCGGGCGTCAGCGAGTACTACACCGTCTTCGCGGTCACCGACCCCGCCGCCCGCTCCCGCGGCATCTCCGCCTTCGTGGTCGAGAAGTCGGACCCGGGTGTGAGCTTCGGCGCACCCGAGAAGAAACTCGGGATCAAGGGCAGCCCGACCCGCGAGGTGTACCTCGACAACGTCCGCATCCCGGCCGACCGCATCATCGGCGACCCGGGCACCGGCTTCGGCACCGCCATGCGCACCCTGGACCACACGCGGGTCACGATCGCGGCCCAGGCCCTGGGCATCGCGCAGGGCGCCCTGGACTTCGCCCTGGGGTACGTCCAGGAGCGCCGCCAGTTCGGCAAGGCCATCGCCGACTTCCAGGGCATCCAGTTCATGCTGGCCGACATGGGCATGAAGCTGGAGGCCGCACGCCAGCTCACCTACACCGCGGCGGCGAAGTCCGAACGCGGCGACGCCGACCTGACCTACTTCGGCGCGGCGGCGAAGTGCTTCGCCTCGGACGCCGCCATGTCCATCACCACGGACGCGGTCCAGCTCCTGGGCGGCTACGGCTACACGAAGGACTTCCCGCTGGAGCGCATGATGCGCGACGCGAAGATCACCCAGATCTACGAGGGCACCAACCAGGTCCAGCGCATCGTGATGGCCCGCCAGCTCCTCAAGGGCTGACCTCTTCCTCGGGGCCACCGGCGGCCGGGTGCTTGCCGCAGCACGGCCGCCGGACCCGCGGGCACCGCGTCAGTCGAGCGCCTTCGGCGGCCAGACGTGCCACGAGGTGATCTCGACCACGGCCGTGACGCGGGGGCGTTCGCGGTTGGCGTACTGCTCGCCCGTGTAGTGCTTGGCGATCCGGTCGATGTCGGCCAGGTCCGGGTCCTCGCGCAGTTCCGCGACGGTGCCGGTCAGGGAGATGTGGGTGTACCAGTTCTCCTTGTCCAGCACCGTCAGGCTGACCCGCGGCTCCTCGCGCAGGTAGGCCAGGCGCTTCCGGCCCGCGTCCATGTTCACGAGGATGCGGCCCTCCTCGAAGACGTACCAGGTGGCCACGGAGACGGGCTGCCCGTCCTGCCGCACCGTGGCGATGACGGCCGGGTTGGGCTGGGCGAGCAGCCCCTGCAAACGCTCAGGAAGTGTCACGCGTCAACCGTACGGGACGCCGCGTCGTCGCGATCGTCCACTGTGGACGGGTCAGCCGATGCGGTCGCGGAGCCAGGCGATCAGGGCCGGGTATTCGCTCAGGACCCGGTCGACGGCGGCGTCGCCGGGGCGCAGGAGGCGCTGCTCGGTGACGCAGGCGGCCTGGTCGGCCTGCAGGCGGTCGCGCTCGGCGGCGTTGCCGTTGGCGACGGCCCGGTTGAGCAGGCGGGCGTAGCAGGCGATGGCCTCCTCGATGAGCTCGAGGGCGGCGTCGTAACGCGCACTGTCGCGGCGGTTGTACTCGAACGACTCGACCCCGCCGACCGCCGAGTAATCGGACATCGATCCCCCTCACCGTCCAGTGTCGCGGTCACTGTACCGCTACGACACCGCTGCGTGGGGTCACCGTCGGGGGCCGGAAAGGACTGACCTTTTCGATGCCTGCTCAGCGAACTGATCGACGGGCGTTGAAGACTCGTACAAGTCGGAGCAAGCGCGGCGCGACGGCCAGGATGACGCCGGCGAGGATCAGCAGGAGCGTGACGGACGCCACTCCGGCCACGACGACGTTGCTGATCACGCGGGCCGGCTCGCTGCCGGGCGCGTTGCCGGGCGGGGCCGCGGCCGCGGTGCCGAAGGCGAGGGCCGAGCCCACCGCGACGGCTCCGACCACCGCGCGCGCCACCCATCGGCCGAGCCTGTCGCTTCGCTGCGCCGTCGTCATGCCGTACCGCCCCTTGATCCGCTCGAAAGCCCTGCTCCGATAACGGAAGAAACAGACAAAGGGTTGCGCCCGTGAACCCGTTCGGCCCCTTGCGCAGAGACATGTGCGGTACCACCGTCCGCGCTACAACGGGAGGAAGCCGATGGAACCGTGGTGATGACCGAGCCGGGCCCCGACGTCGGGGCCGACGACGCCGCGGCCGTGCGCGACCCGCGCCTCTTCGCGGTGCTCTACGACCGGTACGCCGCGCAGCTCTACCGGTACGCGCACCGCCGGGTCGGCCCGGAACAGGCCGAGGACGCGGTCGCCGAGACGTTCCTGGCCGCGTTCCAGCGCCGGCACCGCTACGACGCGGACCGGCCCAGCGCGCGGCCGTGGCTCTTCGGGATCCTGACCCGCGAGCTGGCCCGGCGGCATCGCGCGGAGAGCGCCCGCTACCGCGCCCTCGCGCGGGCCGGCACCGACGACGTGCACCCGGGCTTCGCCGACCGCGTCGACGCGGCGGTCTCGGCCCAGGCCCTGCACGGCCCGCTCGCCGGCGCCCTGGCCCGGCTGTCCCGGGGCGACCGCGACGTGCTGCTGCTCGTGGCGTGGGGCGACTGCAGCTACGAGGAGGTCGCCGAGACCCTCGGCATTCCGCTCGGCACCGTGCGCTCGCGCCTGCACCGCGCGCGCCGGCAGATCCGTGACGCTTTGGGGAGCATCGATGAACGAGCTTGATGTGCTGCACGACCTCGGCACCGCCCTGGACCCGGCGACCCCCGGCCACGCGCCCGCGCGACTGCGACACCGCGTCCTGCGCGACGTCACGGGCACGGAGCCCGTCGCCCACCGCCCATGGCGCCGGACGACGCACAGCGTCCTGCGCGACGTCGCGGCCGGGCCGGGGACATGGAAGCGCCGCCTGGTGCTCGCCGGCGCCCTCGCCGCCGTGGTGACCGCCGGCCTGCTGATCACGCAGGCCCTGGCACCCAACGGCAGCGCCTCGGCCGCGGCGGCGGACGTGCTGCACGGCGCGGCCGCGGAAGCGCGGGCACAACCGCCGCTCACGCCGCGCGACGAGCAGTTCGTGTACATCGAGTCGCGCACCAAGGCCGCCGCCCTGATGCCCGGCGTCCGCGCGACGTTCCCGGAGGAGCAGCGGACGGTCTGGCTCTCGGCCGACGGCTCCCGCCCGGGCCTGCTGCGCACCGAGGGCGGCGATATCGCGCTGCCCGGACAACGCGGCTACCGGGCCGACCTGCCGACCGACACGGCCAAGATGCGCAAGTACCTCTACGACCACGCCTCCGGCGGCAACCCGCGCGACCAGCAGGCCTTCACCACCGCCGCCGACCTGATCCGCGAGGCCTACCTGTCGCCGGCCGCCCTGGCCGCCGTCTTCGACGCGGTGGCGCGCATCCCCGGCGTGGACGTGGTCGGCGCCGTCACCGACGACGCCGGGCGCCCGGGCGTGGCGGTGGCCCTGACCGAGGTGCAGGGCATGCGCACCGAGCTCATCTTCGACAAGGCGACCCACGCATTCCTGGGCACCCGTTCCGTCATGGTCCGCGACGACCCGACGAGCGGCCTGTTGCGCGGCGACATCTTCTCCTCCGCATCGGTACTGCGCGTCGCGATCGTCGACCGCGCAGGTCAGACCCCGTAGGGGAACTGTCCGCGCTCGACGAGCTGCAGCACCAGCGCGGCGATGTTCCACGCGTCATCGGCACCGTTGTGGTGCCGCCCCTCCAGTGGCAGGCCGGCCGTCCCCAGGGCGCCGGCCATGCCCTGTTTCCGCGTCCCGTGCGCCTCGGCGAAGGCGGCCTTGGCGTTGACGTGGACGGAGCCGAACGGGTACCGGACAATCCCGGCGCACTGCCGCTCGAACTGCTTGCGGTCGTAGTCGCCCCAGCTCGCCCACGGCCGCGAGTCCGCGCGGTGCTCGCGCTCGAGCCGCTCGCACGCCGCGGCGAAGCCGAGCCCGGCCGCGGCTTCCGCGGCGGTGATCCCGGTCAGCCGCGTGCAGAACGCGCTGACCGTCGACCGCGCCGGCCGCACCATGATCCGGTCCCGGCCGACCCGCTCCCGCGCGTCCAGATCGACGACGCAGACCCCGATCTCGATGATCTCGTTGGTCTGCCCGGGCGGCGGCGGGCCCTCCCAGCACGTCGCCTCGACATCGATCACATTGAGCAGCCGTCCCATGGCCGCCCAGCGTAGGTCACGGCGCGGCGGTCTTCGCCTCAATTAGGGAGGCGGACAGCGCGGCGTCCTTCTCGGCGACCATGGCCCGCAGCGACTCCTGGAAGTCGCGGACCTTGGCCAGCAGCTCCGGGTTCGCCGCCGCGAGGATGCGCACGGCGAGCAGGCCCGCGTTGCGCGCGCCGCCGATCGAGACGGTGGCGACCGGGATGCCGGCGGGCATCTGCACGATCGACATGAGCGAGTCCAGACCGTCCAGATGCTTCAGCGGTACCGGCACGCCGATCACCGGCAACGGCGTGGCCGACGCCACCATGCCCGGCAGGTGGGCCGCGCCACCCGCGCCCGCGATGACGACCTTCAGGCCCCGGGCCACCGCCTCGCCGGCGTAGTCGAGCATGAGGTGCGGGGTGCGGTGCGCGGACACGACGCGGACCTCGTGGCCGATCCCGAACTCGTCCAGCGCCTCGGCCGCCAGCCGCATGACCGGCCAGTCCGAGTCGCTGCCCATGATGACGCCGACCTCGATCACTGGCGCGCTCAATGCTGGTACCCCTCCTCGAGAATGCGAGCGGCCCGGCGGGCGCGCCTGCGGCAGTCGTCCAGGTCGTCCCCGAGCACCGTGACGTGCCCGATCTTGCGGCCGGGGCGGACCTGCTTGCCGTACAAGTGGACCTTGGCGGTTGGCTCTTCGGCGAACAGGTGGTGCAGGCGCTCGTCGATGGACATGCCGCCGTCCTCGCCGCCCAGCACGTTGGCCATCACGACGGCGGGCGCGGTGAGGTTGGTGTCGCCCATCGGGTAGTCGAGCACGGCCCGCAGGTGCTGCTCGAACTGCGACGTGCGGGCGCCCTCGATGGTCCAGTGGGCGGAGTTGTGCGGGCGCATCGCGAGCTCGTTGATGAGCAGCCGGCCGTCCGCGGTCTCGAACAGCTCGACGGCGAGGATGCCCACGACGCCGAGCCCGGTCGCGATGTCGATGGCGAGGCGCTGGGCCCGCACCGCGACGTCCTCGTCCAGCCCGGGCGCGGGCGCGAGCACCTCGACGCAGATGCCGCCCTCCTGCACGGTTTCCACGATGGGGTACGCCGCGACCTGCCCCAGCGGCGACCGCGCGACGACGGCGGCGAGCTCGCGGCGCAGCGGCACCAGTTCCTCGGCGATGACCTCGACCCCGGGCGGTACGTCGGCCATGGACTGCGCGACGAAGACGCCGCGGCCGTCGTACCCGCCTGTCGCCGTCTTCACGATGATCGGCCAGCCGACCTCGTCGCCGAACGCCGCGACGTCGCCGTCGGTCCAGCGCGGCATCGGGAACCCGAGCTTCCCGAGGTGCTCGCGCATGGCCCGCTTGTTCTGCGCGTACTGCAGCGCGTCCGCGCCGGGCAGCAGGGTGAACCCCTCGCCGGCGAGCTGCCGGATGAGCTCGCCGGGGACGTGCTCGTGGTCGAAGGTGACGACGTCGCAGCCCTTGGCGAACTCCCGCAGTGCTTCGAGGTCGTCGTGGCGGCCGATCCGGACGTCGGCCGCCACGAGCGCGGCCCCGTCGTCGGGCGAGACGGCGAGCACGCGCAGCGACTGGCCGAGGGCGATGGCCGCCTGGTGGGTCATCCGGGCCAGCTGCCCTCCGCCCACCATGCCGACGACGGGAAGTCCGGTTCGGGTGTCCATAGGCTGGCCAGCCTATCCTCAGCCCGGGCGGCTAGACCGCGGGGCCGCGCTTGCGCAGCTCGTCCACGGACTCCATGGCCTCGCGGAGTTCGGTCAGCCAGGTGTCGGCGTGCTGGCCGACAAGCGCCACGCACCAGGCGAGCGCCTCCGAGCGCGACCGCGCGACGCCCGAGTCGACGAGCGTGTCGAGCACCTGCCGCTCGGCCTGGCGCAGGCGCGTCATGACCGGCGCCGAGTGCGTGGTGAACAGCTCCCGGACCTCGCCGACCTGCACGCCCCACGCGACCTTGCGGCGGTACCGGCGCTCGAGCTGCTGCGCGATGCCGATCCGCTGGTCGCGCGTCGTCTCCCGGAATCCGGCGATCCGGCCCTGCTCGGCTGCGGTCTTGTCGGCGTCCGTGGCGCCCTCGGCCAGGGTCGGCTCGCTCAGCCGGCCCACGATCAGGATCTCGTCGCGGTCGATCGTCACCTCGGCCGGGCCCTGGAACCAGGTCTCCGGCAGTGCGCCGCCGATCCAGGCGGTCGCGTCGTCGGCCGGCGGGGGCTCGCTGCGCGGTCCGCCGCCACGCCCCCAGGGGGCGTCTCCTCGTCGCATCATCATGCTTACACGATTACACCGTTACAGCCTTGCAGCTACTGCAGAGCCTACGCCGACAGCGGAATCCAGAAGTGGTGTCATGTGGTGTCACATCCTCTTGTGGTGACACCACCGTGGTGCTACCTTGGTGTCATGGACATCGACCGGTACGTCTCCGAACTCCAGACGCAGCTCGCCGCGGCGGCGGAGATCGGTGACCCCGAGGCCCGCGCGGTCGCCGAGCGGCTCAGCGGGGCGCTCGACGCGGCCACCCGCCTGACCGTGCTGAACGTGCTGAGCGACGTGGCCAGCGAGATCACGCGGGAGATCGCCCCCGGTTCAGTCGATCTGGTACTGCGCGGACGCGACCCGCACCTCGTGGTGTCACGCGCCGCCGAGCCGGTCGCCGCGCCCGCTCCCGCCGCCCCGGCCGCTCCGGCCGCGGCGCCCGAGCCGGGCGACGACACCGTCTCCTCCCGCACCACGCTGCGCCTGCCCGACCGGCTCAAGGCCCGGGCCGAGCAGGCCGCCGCCGAGGAGGGGGTGTCGGTGAACACCTGGTTCGTCCGCGCGATCGCCGCCGCCCTCGACCCCGACACCACCCGCGCCGCCCCGCCGCGGCGCCCGAGCAGCAGCAAGGGCGACAGCTTCATCGGCTGGGCCCGCTAACCCACTCCGCCTTCTTCAGTCCTCGAGTCCCGGCGTCCGCGGCGGGGCTGACTCGCCATGCCCTCTGGAGGTCATCATGCCCAGCTACGACGTTTCCGGCCCGATCGACCTGGACGTCAACGTCGGCGTCGCCCTCGTCGACATCGTCGCCTCCGACACCACCGAGGCGGTCGTCGAGATCGTCCCGACCAACCCCGGCCGCGGCGGCGACGAGTCGCTCGCCCGCCAGTCCACCGTCTCCTTCGACGGCGGGCGGGTGCGGGTGAAGGTGCCGCGCCGGCTCAACCTGTTCGGCAAGGGCGACTCCGTCGACGTGCGCTGCGAGGTCCCGACCGGCTCGCGGGTCACGGTCGAGAACGCCTACGGCTCGGTCCGGGCCCGCGGCGCGCTCGGCGACACCCGCATCGTCGCGAAGTACGGCGGCGTGACCGCGGACACCGTGGCCGACCTCGTGCTCGACGCGCCGTACGGCAGCACCGACATCGCCGAGGTGACCGGCCGGCTCGACGTCACCGCCGGCCACGGTTCCCTGCGCATCGGCCACGTCCACGGCGACGCCAAGCTGCGCGCCTCGCACGGCAACCTCGAGCTCGGCACCACCGCCGGGCACGTGGAGGCGGCCACGTCGGGCGCGCTGACCATCGACCGGGCGCTGGGCGACGTGACCGCCCGCAGCGCCCACGGCGCCATCCGCCTCCGCGAGGTCAGCGGCGGCGCGATCCGGCTCGACAACGGCTACGCGGACATCGAGGTCGGCGTCCCGACCGGCGTCGCCGCCTGGATCGACGCCAGCTCGGCCAACGGCCGCGTGCTGAGCGAGCTCAAGCCCGACCCCGAGGCCGCGGCCAGCGACCGCACGGTCGAGCTCCACCTGCACAACAACTACGGCAACGTCAGCATCCGCCGCATCAGCCCCCGGAAGGACGCCACGTCATGACCAGCCCCGCCCCCGCGATCCACGTGCACGGCCTGGAGAAGTCCTACGGCACGACGCCGGTCCTGCGCGGCGTGGAGTTCGATGTCACCGCCGGTACCATTTTCGCCTTGCTCGGTTCCAACGGCGCCGGCAAGACCACCGTGGTGCGCATCCTGTCCACGCTGCTGCGCGCCGATGCCGGAACGAGCACCGTCAACGGCTTCGACGTCGCGGCGCAGCCCGCCAAGGTCCGCGAGTCGATCAGCCTCACCGGCCAGTTCGCGGCCGTCGACGAGATCCTCAGCGGCCGCGAGAACCTGATGCTCATCGCCCGGCTGCGGCACCTGCGCAACCCCGGGCAGATCGCCGACGACCTGCTGGCCCGCTTCTCGCTCACCGACGCGGGCGCCAGGAAGGTCGCGACGTACTCCGGTGGCATGCGCCGCCGCCTCGACCTCGCGATGAGCCTGATCGGCGACCCGCCGGTCATCTTCCTCGACGAGCCGACCACCGGCCTCGACCCGCAGGCGCGCATCGAGGTGTGGAACGCGGTCCGGGAACTGGCCGGGCGCGGGACCACGGTGCTGCTCACGACGCAGTACCTCGACGAGGCCGAGCAACTCGCCGACCGCATCGCGATCCTGCACGAGGGCCGCATCCTCGTGAACGGCACCCTCACCGAGCTCAAGCAGCTGCTCCCGCCGGCCAAGGTCGAGTACGTCGAGAAGCAGCCCACGCTGGAGGACGTCTTCCTCACCCTCGTCGGCACGGACAAGTAAAGGAACGACGATGTCTCACTTCTTCGGCGACACCGCCACACTGACCCGGCGCTCCCTGAGCCACATCGCCCGCAGCATGGACACCATCATCACCACGACGATCATGCCGATCGCCTTCATGCTGCTGTTCGTCTACGTCTTCGGCGGCGCGATCGACTCGGGCTCGGACAACTACGTGCAGTACCTGTTGCCCGGCATCCTGCTCATCACGATCGCGTCCGGCATCTCGTACACCGCGTTCCGGCTCTTCCAGGACATGCAGAGCGGCATCTTCGAGCGCTTCCAGTCGATGCCGATCGCCCGCTCGTCGGTGCTGTGGGCGCACGTGCTCACCTCGATGGTCGCCAACCTGGTCTCCGTCGTGGTGGTCGTGCTGGTCGCCCTGCTCATGGGCTTCCGCTCGGGCGCCGGCCTGCTGTCCTGGCTCGCCGTGACCGGCATCCTGCTGCTGTTCACGCTGGCGCTGACCTGGATCGCCGTCCTGCCGGGCCTGACCGCCAAGTCGATCGACGGGGCGAGCGCCTTCTCCTACCCGCTGATCTTCCTGCCCTTCATCAGCTCGGCCTTCGTGCCCACCGCGTCCATGCCGGGCCCGGTGCGCGCCTTCGCCGAGAACCAGCCGGTGACGTCGATCGTGAACGCCGTGCGGCACCTGTTCGAGCAGCAGCCGGTCGGCACGGACATCTGGATCGCCCTCGGCTGGTGCGTCGGCATCCTGGTGGTCGCGTACGCCTTCGCGATGCGGGTCTACCGCCGCAAGATCTCCTGACCCGTCAGGACAGCTTGGCCACCAGATCCTCGAGGGCCGTCACCGGCGCGTCGCACACGAAACCCCGGCACACATACGCCGTGGCCGTGTCGTCGCGCAGGGGGCGGCCCTCGAGCAGCGGTACCCCCGAAGCGTCCGGCGCCCCGGCGACGATCACGGCCCCGGGCGGCGCGTGCCACCACGCCGCCGCGACGAGCGGATCGGCCGGGTCGGCCGTCGCGATCGCGATCTCGAAGGGCCCGGAGTGCAGCGCCTCCCCCGCCGCGCACGCGTAGCCGGTGAAGCGCCCGTGCGTCGCGGCGACGACGGCCACGGTCGCGAGGCCGCGCTCGGCCGCCTCGCGGTAGGAGGTGTCGGCGGTCAGCGCCGAGTACGTCACCAGCGTCGCGCACACCGCCGACAGCCCGGACGGCGTCGCGTTGTCGGTGATGTCGGCGGGGCGGGCCACGAGCGTCTCGGCGTCGTCGGCGGTGTCGAAGAACCCGCCCGAGTCCGGGTCGCGGAAGTGCGCCAGCGCGACGTCCAGCAGCTCCTTGGCCAGCGCGAGCCAGCGCCCGTCGCCGGTGGCCTGGTGGACCGCGCAGAAGGCCTCCGCGACCGCGCCGTAGTCCTCCAGGACGCCCGCGGGCGCGCCGGCCACGCCGTCGCGGGACACGCGGCGCAGCCGGCCGTCGACGAGGTGGGTGCCGGCCAGGAACTCGGCGACCGCGACGGCGAGGGAGACGGCGTCGGGATCGTCGTACGCCTTGCCGTACTCGATCAGGCCCGTGACCGCGAGGCCGTTCCAGGCCGCGACCACCTTGCCGTCCCGGGCGGGCTGCGGCCGGGTCGCCCGCGCGGCGAGGAGGCGGGCGCGGATGTCCTGCCAGCGCTCGACGTTCATCGGGTCCTCGGGCAGCTGCAGCACCGACGCGCCGTGCTCGAAGGTGCCCTCGGGCGTGACCTGCAGCAGGTACCGCGCCCAGGCGCCGTCCACGTCGCCGAGGAGCTCGTCGAGCTGGGCGGGCGTCCAGACGTACGTCAGGCCCTCCTCCCCGTCCGCGTCGGCGTCGAGGGCGGAGATGAAGCCGTGCCCGTCGTAGAGGTCCTGGGCCAGGAACGCCACGATCTCGCGGGCCACGCGGCGGCCGGTGCCGCTGCCGGCGATGCGGTCGAGGTGGGTGTACACCCGCAGCAGGAGCGCGTTGTCGTAGAGCATCTTCTCGAAGTGCGGCACGGTCCAGGTGCCGTCCACGGCGTAGCGGGCGAAACCGCCGGCGAGCTGGTCGTACATGCCGCCGCGGGCCATCCGCTCGCAGGTGAACCGGACCGCGTCGAGGATCGCGTCGTCGCGCGTGCGCTGGTAGTGCCGCAGCAGGAACAGCAGCGCCATGTGCGGCGGGAACTTGGGCGCCCCGCCGAAGCCGCCGTGCTTGTCGTCGTAGGACTGCATGAGGGTGGTGGCGGCGGCTTGCAGTACCGATGCGTCCATGGGGTTGGAAGGCGGCCGCTCGGCGACCTTGCGGACCGCGTCGACCACCGCGGCACCCTGCCGGAGCACGTCCTCGCGCTGCTCCTGCCAGGCGTTGGCCACGGCCTGCACGAGGCGCACGAACGCGTCGCGCGGGAAGTAGGTGCCGCAGTAGAACGGCTCGCCGTCGGGCGTGGCGAACACCGTCATCGGCCAGCCGCCCTGGCCCGTCATCGCCTGGGTGGCCGTCATGTAGACCGCGTCGACGTCGGGCCGCTCCTCGCGGTCGACCTTGATCGGTACCGTCAGATCGTTGACGACCTTCGCGACGCCCTCGTGCTCGAAGGACTCGTGCGCCATCACGTGGCACCAGTGGCACGCGGCGTAGCCGACCGAGATGAGCACCGGCACGTCGCGGCGGCGCGCCTCCTCGAACGCCTCGGGCGACCACTGCCACCAGTCGACCGGGTTGTCCTTGTGCTGCTGCAGGTAGGGCGAGGTCGCCCCGGCGAGACGGTTGGCCATGTGGGTCAGGCTACCCAGGCCGGTTGAGTACATGTACGGATGAGCGCGGCACCCGCGCGACGTCACGCTGAATGGCATGCGTAACCGCTATGTGGACCTCCTGCGCGTCGTCTCCCTCGGCGTGGTGATCGCCGGGCACTGGCTCATGGTCATCGTCGAGCCGACGGCGACGGGCGTCCGCGCCACGAACACCCTGGCCGTGCTGCCCGGGCTGCAGCCGGCGACCTGGCTGCTGCAGGTGATGCCGGTGTTCTTCCTGGTCGGCGGGTTCTCGCACGCGACCGCCAGCGCGTCCGTGCGCCGGCGCGGCGGGGGCTACGCCGACTTCGTCCGCTCCCGCGCGGGGCGCCTGCTGCGGCCGACGGCGGTGTTCGTCGCGGTGTGGCTGGCGGTCGCGCTCGCGGTCGAGGCGTCCGGGCGCGACGAGGGGCTGCTGCGGCTCGCCACCCGCACGGTCGCGCAGCCGCTGTGGTTCCTCGGCGTGTACCTCGGGATCGTCGCCCTCGCCCCGCCCCTGCACCGCCTGCACCGCGCGCTCGGGCGCCGCGCGTGGGTCGTGCCCGTCGCGCTCGGGGGCGCCGCGGCGCTCGTCGACGTGCTGCGGTTCGCGGGCGGCGTGCCCATGGTGGCGTACCTCAACGTCGCGTTCGTCTGGCTCGCGGTGCACCAGCTGGGGTACCTCTACGCCGACGACCTCCTCGGCCGCCGCTCCGCCTGGCTGCTGGCCGGCGCCGGGCTCGCCGCGACGGTGGCGCTGACGACGGCCGGGCCCTACCCGGTCTCCATGGTCGGCCTGCCCGGCGCGCCGATCTCGAACATGTCGCCGCCCACCGTCGCGCTGCTCACCCACGCGCTCTGGCTGGTCGGCCTGGTGCTGCTGCTGCGCGCCCCGATCACCCGCTGGCTCGCGCGCCCGCGCGTCTGGGCAGCCGTGATCCGGGCCAACGGCGCGGCGATGACGGCGTTCCTGTGGCACCTGACCGTGCTGTTCGCGGTCCTCGGCGGGCTGCTCGCCCTGGACGTCGCGGGCCCGCCGGTGGGCTCGGGCGCGTGGTGGCTGCTGCGTCCACTGTGGATTCTTGGGTTGGCCCTGCCGACCGCGGCCATCGTCCTGGCCCTGCGCTGGGCCGACCGCCCGCGCAAGGCCTCGATCGCGGGGCCCCGACGCCCGGGCACGGTGGCCGCGATCGGCGGAGCGGTGCTGTGCACCCTGGGCGTGCTGGGGCTGTCGGCGGTGGGCTTCGGCGGCGTCCTGGCGGGCCGCACGGCGATGCTGGTGGTTCTCCCGGTGACGCCCGCCTCGGCCGCGGCCGCGATCGCCGTGGGCGCGCTGATGTTGTGGCTATCGCGGGGCCCGCAGGTTTTCGAGTCCGGCCCGCAGGTTTTCGTGTCGGGCCCGCAGGTTTTCGTGTCGGGCCCGCAGGACGAGCAGGTCGAGGGCGTCGATCACCGGGGCGGCCTGGTCGGCGGCCTTGAGCCGGGCGAGGCCGCGCGCATACGCGTCGTCGTCGATCAGCACTAACGGCGTGTGGGCGGCCCGGTCGAAACTGCCCAGGACGGCCGCCATGGTCGGCGCGGTGAGCTGCGGCACCGGTTCAAGAGCAAGGGCCACGAATCCGCTTGTACCGAATGATCCTGCGACCTCCGCCGCCGACGGAAACCGCGCGTCGAGCACGGCCGCGGCCTCGGGGAAGTAGCGGAACAGCGAGACGCCGTCGGGGCGGCCGGCGAACACGGACCGGATCAGCACCAGGCCGCCGGGGCGCAGCACGCGCCTGATCTCGGCCGCGGCCGCGCGCAGGTCGGGGATGTGGTGCACGACGGTGGAGAGCCAGACGGCGTCCACGGACCCGTCCGGGAGCGGGATGTGCGCGGCGTCGCCCTCCTCGATCCGCTCCGTCGCCGCGGCGCGCATGGCCGGGGACGGGTCGAGGCCGAGGGGGATCAGGCGGTACCAACGGCGAAAGGCCGACATCCAGTGACCGGTGCCGGCGCCGAGGTCGAGGATCCGCGTCCGCGCGTCGGGGCGCAGGTGGTGGGCGATGCGCTCGCGCCACGCGCGGAGGCCCTCGTCCTGCGGGTGCCGACCGGCCACGAACGCGGCCGCGGCCCGGGTGTCGTACTCGATGATCGCCACCCGCCCAGTCTGGACACGCGACCGGTTTCGTGCCACCGCGCCCGCGGCCCGGGTGTCGTGATCGATGATCGCCGCCCGCCCAGTCTGGACACGCGCCCCGTTTCGTGCCACAGTTCTAGAACAGTAGACAGTTCTAGAACTGTGGAGGCTCATCATGGCTGAGCTGCTCATCCGCCCGCGCCGGGACGTCGAGCGCGGGCCGCTCATGGGCGACCCCGGCGCGCTGGGGCGGTTCGGGGAGTACGGCGGGCGGTACGTGCCCGAGTCGCTCATCGGCGCCTGCCGCGAGGTCGAGGACGCGTTCCGCGAGGCGTGGGCCGACCCGGGGTTCCGCGGGCAGCTGGACCGGCTGCTCGCGACGTACGCGGGCCGGCCGACGCCGCTCACCCCCGCGCTGCGGCTGTCCGCCGAGCTCGGGCTGACCGTGCTGCTCAAGCGCGAGGACCTGACGCACACCGGCTCGCACAAAATCAACAACGTGCTCGGGCAGGCGCTGCTGGCCAAGCGCATGGGGCGGACGCGCCTGATCGCCGAGACCGGCGCCGGCCAGCACGGCGTGGCCACGGCGACCGCGGCCGCGCTGTTCGGCCTCGACGCGACGGTGTTCATGGGCGCCAAGGACATCGAGCGCCAGGAGCTCAACGTCTTCCGCATGCGCATGCTGGGCGCCGAGGTTGTCCCCGTGCACACCGGCGCGCAGACGCTCAAGGACGCGACCAGCGAGGCCATGCGGCACTGGGTGGGCGCGGTCGCGACGGCGCACTATTGCATGGGCTCGGTGCTGGGCCCGGCGCCGTACCCGTGGATGGTCCGTGAATTCCAGCGCGTCATCGGCGACGAGGCGCGCCGCCAGTGCGCCACCGAGCTGCGCGCCGCCGTGCCGGACTACGTGGTCGCGTGCGTGGGCGGCGGCTCGAACGCGGCCGGCACCTTCGCCGGCTTCGTCGACACCCCGGCCCGCCTGATCGGCGTCGAGGCCGAGGGCGGCGCGGGCGCGAGCCAGGGCTCCCTCGGCGTGCTGCACGGCGTGCGCTCGATGTTCCTGCAGGACGACGACGGCCAGGTGCTCGAGGCGCACTCCATCGCGGCCGGGCTGGACTATCCCGGCATCGGCCCCGAGCACGTGCACCTGCGGGACCTCGGGCGGGCGCGGTACGTCACGGTCGCCGACCCCGAAGTCGTCGACGCGGCCATGCGGCTGGCGCGGACCGAGGGCATCATCCCGGCCCTGGAGTCGGCGCACGCGCTCGCCTGGGTCATGCGGGGCGAGCTGCCGGCCGGTTCGACCGTGCTCGTCACGGTGTCGGGGCGGGGCGACAAGGATCTCGGGTCGCTGCGGGGGGCGCTGTGAAGCTGCTGATGCCGTACATCACGGCCGGCATCACGCCGTCGTGGACCTCGTACCTGCCGGCGTTCGCTTCCGCGGGCGCTTCCTATATCGAGGTCGGGCTGCCGTTCTCCGATCCCACTCTGGACGGTGCGACGATTCAGTCGGCTACGTCTTTGGCGCTTGAGCGCGGGGCGACGCTGGATCGGATATTTCGCGATTTGTCCGAAATCTCGGTTTCGGTGCCACTGATCGCCTCGACATATGCGAATCTGGTCATCCGCTCGGGCGCGGCGGCGTTCGGTGCCCAGCTGCGGGCCGCCGGCTTCACCGCGCTGATCGTGCCCGACCTGCCCCTCGAGGAGTGCGCCGAGGTGGCCGAGCACATCGACCTCGTGCTGCTCGCCTCCCCCGCGACTCCCGATGCCCGCCTGACCGAGATCGGGCGCCGCAGCAAGCATTTCGTGTACGGCGTGACGGTCATGGGCACCACCGGCGAACGCGCTGAGCTCGCTGCCTCCGCCGCGTCCCTGGCCACCCGCCTCAAGGCCAGGACATCGCTGCCGGTATTGCTAGGATTCGGCATCTCGACCCCGTCCCAGGCCGCCGAGGCCGCACAATTGGCCGACGGCGTCGTGGTCGGCGCGGCCGTGATGCGCCGAATCCTCGACGGCGCCACCCCGTCGGAGGCCGCCGCGTTCGTGGGCTCGCTGCGTTCGGCGATGTAGTGCTGAAGGAGGCTGGACGCTTGCCACGCGAGGGTGAACCCCGCTACCGAGCCATAGCCACCGACCTGGCGGCCAAGATTCGCGGCGGCTTCTACGCCCCCGGCAGCGCCTTGCCGGCCCAGCGCGACCTGAGCACGTCGTACGGCGTGACGCTCATGACCCTGCGCCAGGCCCTGCGCCAGCTGAGCGACGAGGGCCTGATCGTCCAGCAACCGGGGCGGGGCACCTTCGTGTCCCCGCCCCACCTGGCCTACCGCCTGGGCTCCCTGCGCAGCCTCACCGACGACCTGCGCGACCAGGGCTTCGAGGTCCGGACAACGGTCATCTCGGCCGCCCTGGTCGACGATGCCCTGCGCCTGGAGCGGGTCCGCGAGTTCCGCGGCCGCCCGTCGATCCACCAGATCTCCTGGGTCGCACCCCCACACGCTGCCGCGCTGGTCGACGTCGACTTCACCACGACGGCCCTCTACACCGCCCTGTCCACGATCGGCGTCCCGGTCGTCCGCGCCACGGAGACGGTGAGCCCGGCTGTGCTTCCCGAGCCTTCCCAGGTGTACTTGCGGGAGCCCCCCAACACGCCCGTCTTCATCAGCACCAGGGTCACGTACACGCTGGACGACACCGAGGTGGTCTCCGACCGCGCGGTGATCCTGGGCTCAGCCATGGAGATCAAAGCCGAACGCGCCGCGACGGCGCTGTCCCTGACCTGGTCCGGATTCTCGTAGTTTGCTGTCGTTGTCAGACGTGTCCTCTCAGCGATTCGTCGTACGTCACCACCGGGTCCCCGCCGAGCACGCCCTTCGCCGCCCGCTGGAACGCCGTGGCCTGACTGCGCCGCTTGAGCTGAATCGCCAGCTCCCCACACCCTGGGCGCCCGTCGAGCCGCGCGATGGCACTGGCGGGGAGCAGCGCGACGGCATCGGGCTGTCCGGAGGGCCGCGCCACGACTCCGACGACGCTCCCGGCCACCCCGCGCCCGGCCCTGGTCACGGTGACCCGTTCGCCGAGCTTGAGCCCCCGCCCGTCCACGGCAAGGATCTCGGCCTCACCCTGCACCGCGCGCCCCTGCACCAACGCGGCCCGCTGCAGGCCGGAGTTCCGTACCGCCGTCAGCACGGTCACCTGCTCGAGCTGCATCCGCGCGGTGGCCACCCCGACGTCGAACAGCGTGTCATCGCACTCAACGGCCTCGGCCTCGGGAAGCTCTCCCAGCCGCTCGACCTGCTGCGGCGTGAATCGGCCGACGAGCCGTACGTCAGCGCCGCCCGGCAGATCGGCGAACCGCTCGGTCCCCCCGAACCGATCGAGCACCACAAACGCCCCCACGGCAGCGACCGCAAACCCGGCGACCCCGGCAATCCCCCGCCTGCTCACACTCGGTGACGCTAGGCCACCACGCCCCCAGCACCGAACACCCGCGCCGGTGTGTCAGCCCACCTCACCCTGCCCCTCCCCCTTCCTGCGGCGGATTCACCGAAGTCCGATCGAGATAGGTCAACACCGCCACCACCCGCCGATCGTGCTGATGCGCGGACGCCGGCAACCCCAGCTTCGCGAACACCATGTTGATCTGATTGCTGACCGACTTCTCAGCAAGCCGCAACTCCCCGGCGATCGCCGCATTGGACTTTCCTTGCGCCATCAGCCGCAGTACGTCCAACTCCCGAGGCGTAAGCCCAGAAAACTCCTCCCGCACATCGAGCAGCTGCCCCACCACCTCCGGATCCATCACCGTCCCCCCAGCCGCCACCTGCCGCAACGCCTCGGTGAACTGCCGAACCTCCCCCACCCGATCCTTGAGCAGATACCCAACCCCACCAGCACTTTCGGACAACAGCTCCCGCGCATAGAGCCGCTCCACGTACTGCGAAAGCACCAGCACCGGCAACCCAGGCACCACCCGCCGAGCCGCAACAGCAGCCCGCAACCCCTCATCGGTGAACGTAGGCGGCATCCGAACATCAACCACCGCAACGTCGGGCCGCACCTCAATCAACCGCTCGGCCAGCCCTTCCCCGGACCCGACGGTCGCCACAACCTCAAACCCGTACGCCCCCAGCATCCGACTCATCCCGTCGCGCAGGAGCATCTGATCCTCAGCAATCAACACCCGCACGGCCGCCACCCCCACCCAGCCGCCACTTCGCCACCCATCGCCGCCCGAAGCAACAAGCCCAAGCCCCACGGCCCCACTCCGCCGCCGCACGCCCGCCCGCCGTTGCAGGCGCGGCTGCCGTTGCGGGCCCGGCTGCCGTTGCGGGCCCTCCCGCCGCCGCACCGGGCAACGAGCCGATGGCCCACCGCGCCCACTCCATCGCCGAGCGCCCGACTGCCGCCGCACACCCTCCCATCGCCGCACCCAACGGCAAGCCCACGACCCACCTCGCCCGCCCCACCGCCGAGCGCCCTCCTACGGCCCTGCCCCGCAATGAGCCCCGGGGCGGCCGCATCCGCCCGATCGCCGTGAGCCCTCCAACCGCAGCGGGCCCTCCTGCAGCCAAGCCAAACAACAAGCCCGAGGTCCGCCGCCAATGCACCGCCACGCACTCATCTAGCACCCCACCGAGCGAGGAGCTGGACGCCCGCCGCCCCCTGCTCGACCCCGACCACCCGCCCGCGCCAGTCCCCAGCACTCTGTCCGCGGCCAACCTCAGCGCTCCACCCGTGCTCGTCCTCTGCACCGCGCCCATGCTCAACGCATTGCCTGTCTCCACCCGGGCATCCTGTCGTGCCCAGCCCTAACCGCGCAGCCCCGGGATGCTTCTCCCTCCCATCACGATGCGGCTCGCCACTCCCACCAAAGCATCGCGAGATTCAGGGCTGGCACCCCGCCACTGCGTCGCGAGATTCCAGCGCCGACACCCGTCACAGCGTCGTGAGGTTCCAGGGCCAGCACTCCCGCCGCGGCCTCGTGAAGTTCCAGGGCCAGCACCCCCGCCGCGGCCTCGTGAAGTTCCAGGGCCAGCACCCCCGCCGCGGCCTCGTGAGGTTCAGAGCTTGCATGGCAGGTCCATGTCCAGCACCGTGGGGCCGCCCGGCGGGCTGTCTAGGCGCAGGCTGCCGTCGAAGGCCGACAGCCGCCGCTGGATGCCCAGCAGCCCAGTGCCGCGCTCCGGATCGGCGCCGCCGTTGCCATCGTCGGCCACGCTCATCGTCAGGCGCGGGCCCAGGTCGACCACGCTGACTTTGATGCGCTTGGCCCCGCTGTGCCGGATCGCGTTGACCAGGGACTCCGCGAGTACGAAGTACGCCGCCGCCTCGACCGGCGGTGTCAGCCGCCGCTTCAGCCGCAGGTCGAGATCCACCGGCAGCTTGCTCGTCAGCACCAGCGCCTGGATCGCCCCGGCCAGCCCCCGGTCGGCCAGCACCGGCGGATGAATGCCGCGCACCAGGCTCCGCAGTTCGGTCAGCGCCGCTCCGGCGTCGGCCCGCGCCTCGGCCAGCAGCGCCCTCGCGTTCGTCGGGTTGTCGTCGAAGACGTCGTCGGCGATCCCCAGGCTCATCGCGACCGAGACGAGCCTCGCCTGTGCGCCGTCATGCAGATCGCGTTCGATGCGCCGCAGCTCGGCCGCCGACGAATCGACGAACTCGCTCCGCGCCGCGGTGATCCACCGAAGCCGCGCCTCCGTGATCTCCCGCCGCCTCGGCCCGAGCAGCTCCGCCCCCATGCGTGCCTGCCAATCGACCAGGCGCTGCGCGATCCGCGCCGACTGGAAGCCGAGCCCGACGCCGATCGGCACCAGAATCCAGATCCACACCTCCGAGCGCCCGGTCAGCTCCAGCACCACGGGATCAAAGCCGGTCGGTTTCGGCAGCATCAGCTCCAGCAGCGGCGCCGTCACACACTCGACCGCGGCGATCCACAGCCCCGCGAGCAGCACGAACGAGAGCACACCCACGAAGGCCTGGCACAGCAGCCACGCGACATCGCGCCACGTCTGCGGGTCGGTGATGGTCGTCCGCAGCCAGGCCGTCACGCGCACCACGATCCGCGAGCTCAATTGCTTGTGCCGCGGCACGGCCCGGTAGATCGCGATCGGATCCCAGCCGTACACCGGTGTGCCGTAGTTCGCCGGGTTGCCCTCGTCATCGGCGACGACCTCGGTGTATCGGAACCGACGCCCGGCTGCGGTGTCCGGATCGCGGGCGAGCCGGCGCCGCTGTATCCGGGCCAGTCCTCGCGTGGCCATCACGGCCACCGTGAACAGTGCCACTCCCACGCCCGCGGCAAGACTCGTCGGCACCGAGACCACGAGCAGAACCAGAAGCGGCACCGCGGCCAAGCCAAGCAGCGCGCCGAGCGCCAGCCATCCGATATCGCCGATGTGAGCCTTGATCCGGTGTCTCATGGTGAGCGCCTCACTGGTGTTCGTTCCCCCGTGACGCCTCGAAGGTAGGCGGCGGCGCGGGTGACCGACAGGGTGCCTGCACCCCAATCGAATTCAGGTGCAGGCACCCTGGGCCGCCAACCCCCCAACCGACGAACCTCAACGTCGAACCAAGACGAGGAGGCACGTCGATGCAACGAGTCGCAAGAGCCGTGGCCGCCCTGGCCGCGGCGATCGCCGCAGCGATCATCCCGATGACCCCATCCCACGCCGAACCCGGCGCCGTGACCAGCACCGATGTCACCTTCACCGGCAGCGGCGGAGTAGTCCTGCACGGCACCGTCCTCACGCCCACGGGCGCGACAGGACGGCACCCGGCCATCGTGATGCTGGAGGGCGCAGGCAATCGCGGACGCGAATATCTCCGCCCGGGAGCCGAGGCCTACGCCCGCCAAGGCGTCGTGACGCTGATATACGACAAGCGAAAAGTTGGATACTCCCTGCTGCACCGCGACTACGCGGTGCTCGCGGGCGACGCCCTCGCCGGACTCCAGCTCCTCCGAGCCCGCCCGGACGTCGACCCCGCCCGAGCCGGGCTGTGGGCCCTCTCGGAAGGAGCGTTCGTCGCACCGATCGCCGCGACCCGCTCGAACGACGTCAAGTTCCTGATCACAGTCGGCGCCGTCGGCAACACCCCCGCCGCCCAAACCGCATGGGAGTACGACGAATACCTGCGCCACGCCGGCGTCTCAGCCGCGGTATCACGGGCCCTCCGCAAGGACATCCTGCCCGCCGCGATCGACGCCGGCCTGTTCCCGGAGCACGACTTCGAGCCGGCCCCGCTCTGGCGCCAGGTACGCCAACCGGTCCTCGCCGAATGGGGCGAACTCGACCGCGACAGCGTGCCCGCCGAGAGCAGCCGAATCATCGGGGACGCCCTGAAAGCCGGCGGCAACACGAGGTACCAGGTCAGGTTCCTGAAGGGTGTGAACCACAACCTGCACATCACCGCCGCGGACGGCTTCGACCGCCTACCCACCCTGCCGGACAACTACGCCCAGTTCGAAACGGCCTGGATCAGCTCCAGCCCCGACACCGACGGCCCCACCTCGAGCGAAACCGCAGCCGGCAACTCCAGCAGCTCGACGGACGGCTCGGTGACCTCGGCCGAGGCCACTGCCCTGGCATCTGATTCGTCGGCCGAGGCGATCGAGCGAGCGCCGTGGTACCACCGGTCGTGGCCGGTCGTCGTCGCCACCCTGCTGCTCCTCGCCGGGTTCCTCGTCGCGCCGGTCCGTCTGCGAGGCGGCCGCACCCGAGCGGTGTGGCTCGCGCGCTGGCTGGCGCTGGTCGGCCCGGCGGTCATCGTGGGCATGAACCTGTACTTCGTGTTCCTGCTCGCCACCGCCGGCAAGGTGACCGGTCCCGTCGTGTTCGGCCGGCCCCTGCCCTGGCTGGCGCTGGAGCTGCTGACCGTCGGCACCGCAGTGGTGGCCGTCGCTGCCGGGATCTCGTGGTGGCGCTCCGGCAATGGGTACCGCAACCGCGTGCGGCTCGGACTGTCCATCGGAGCCGGCGTACTGCTGCTGCCGTGGGTCGCGTCCTGGGGCCTGCTCGTGCCGTGACCACTGCCGCGGCGAATGGTCGGTCCTTCGGGGCCTGTCTGCCAAGACCGCGACTGGAGCTGGGTCGGGCTGCGGCTGCCGCGGCGGCGGTGGTTGCCTTGGCCGGGCGTTCCACGCGGCAGAGTCTTTGGCCGCTCGTGCCGCGACTGCAGTCACGGCGCCGGGCGCGTTGACCGGCTGTCCGGCGAGGCCGACGTCTCGCCGGGCTCAGGCCGTGACCGCCGCTGCCGTGACCGCCGCTGCCGTGACCGCCGCTGCCGTGACCGCCACTGCCGTGACCGCCACTGCCGTGACCGCCACTGCCGTGACCGCCACTGCCGTGACCGCCACTGCCGTGACCGCCACTGCCGTGACCGCCACTGCCGTGACCGCCACTGCCGTGACCGCCACTGCCGTGACCGCCACTGCCGTGACCGCCACTGCCGTGACCGCCACTGCCGTGACCGCCACTGCCGTGACCTGCGGTCCGGCAAGGTTGGCCGATGCCTCGCTGGCTTGTGCCGCGACTGCCGTGACAGCCACTCGGGGGGCGGGCGCATTTGGCCCGACGTCCAGCGGGGGCCACGTTCGGCGCGAGCGGCGCGATCGGGCCGTGGGGTCTCCCCCACGGCGCCCCGCGGCGGCGGTCATGGCCGGTAGTGGTTGGGGAGCGGGCGAGCGAGCGGAACGGCGCTAGGCGGTTGGTGCGGTCCAGTGGGGGTCGCGGCCGAGGTAGCGGAGGAGGGTTGCGGTGTCGTCGTCGGAGGGGGTGGCGGGGACGATCGCGGCGTAGGCGCCCCAGGCTCGGAGGGGTTCGGTGAGTTCCTGGGCGACCTTGAGCAGGTCGCGGGAGAGGGAGTTGTCGAGGGGGGAGGGCTGGTTGGTGGCTCGGGCGATGTCCCAGGCGTGCACGGCAGCGTCCAGGGCGCAGGCACCGGCGGCCAGCCAGGCCGGGAGTTTGCCCTGCGGGAGAGGGGTGGCTACCTCGGGGGCGTCCTGAGGGATGGCGGAGTACGTCGCGGCGGAGGCCCGCATCGTCTCCTCGGCGAAAAGGGCCAAAGCTGCGAAGTCGGCCGAGTCCGCGCCGGGCTCCGAAGCGGCCTCCGCACTGGCGTCCGAGGTGGCGTCCGAGGTGGCGTCCGAGGGCAGGTGGCCGGTCGGGGCGAAGGGGTCGAACGTTGGCCAACCCGTGCCGGTCACTGCGGCGGCGTAGCCGAGTTGGTCGCCTGCCGCGTGTTGGAGGACCTGGGCGACGTTCCACTCGGTGCACGGGGTTGGGCGGAGCCAGTCGGGGTTCTGGATGCCCGCGATGGCGGCACGCAGGGCTCGGTGGGCCTCGTCCAGCACGGTCCAGGTGCTCGTCGGCTGCTCGTTCATGGTTCCTGCTCCCATCGGGGCTCACCGTCCTTCTGACACCCTCATCCTATCAGAACGGAATGCTCCATTCCAATAGAACGAGCGAGATCGGCCACGCGGCGAGGAGGACACGGGAGACCCCCGAGGAGAAGAGGGCACGGAGAACCCACAGGGACCAGCAAGAGAGCTACATAAGTCTGGGGAAAGGGCCAGCGAGACCGGGCAAGGAGAGGAAGAGGTCAGCCCGTGCCTTCGGACCGCAAGTGGCGGCGTTGGACCTGGCGGCGTTCGCGGAGGACGGACTGCAGGCCCTCCGGGGACAACGGCGGGAAGAACAGGAAGCCCTGCGCCGCCGTGCAGCCCAACTCCGTCAAGCGGGCTCGCTGTTCCGGGTTTTCCACGCCCTCCGCCACCACGCGCAGGCCCATGCGGCGGGCCAGGTCGACCGTGGTTTGGACGATCGCGCCGGCCTTCGGGGAGTCGAGCATCTGGGCCACGAACTCGCGGTCGATTTTGACCTCCTGGACCGGGACTCGGGTCAGGAGGGTGAAGGCCGAATAGCCGGTGCCGAAGTCGTCGATCGCCAGCTGTACGCCCAGGCGTTGGACCCGCGACAGGACGTCGTCGATCACCGGGGAGTTGGAGAGCATCACGGTCTCGGTGATTTCCAGGACCAGGAACTCGGCGGGGAGGCGGTGGCGGGCCAGGAGGTCGTTGATCGTCTCGGGGAGTTGGCGCTCCGCGAGGCTCCGGGCCGAGATGTTGACGGCCACTGGTACCGCCAGGCCCGCCCGGCGCCAACCTGCGGCCAGGAAGATGGCTCGCTCCAGGACCCAGTGGGTCAGGGGGCCGATCAGTTCGCTCGCCTCTACGGCCGGCAGGAACTGGGCGGGCATCAGGCGGCCGCGGCGGGGGTGGCGCCAGCGGATCAGGGCTTCGACGCCGGTGACGGGAGCGGGGACGGCGGCGGCAGCTGCCGCCGGCTTGCCCGGGGTGCGCTGGCTCGGGATCGAGCGGCCGGGGACGGGGCCGCTGGAGACGACCGGTGGGGTCGAGCCCGGCACCAGGGCGATCGCCGGTTGGAGCTCCAGGGTGAGCTGGCCGTCGCCGGGGGCGTTCAGGGCCTCGCGGAGTTCGGCGAGGAGGGCCAGGCGGTCGGTGCTGGCGTCGTCGCGGGCCGGGTCGTACCAGGCGACCGGCTGGGCGCCGTTCTTGGCCTGGTACATCGCGATGTCGGCGCGGCGCAGGAGTTCCGTGAGGTCGGCCGAGCCGGCCGGGGCGACCACGACGCCGATCGACGTTTCCTTGGAGAGGGTCACGCTGTCGATCTCCATGGGGGCGGCGATCTGGGCGCCCAGCTTGCGGGCGCGCTCCACCGCGGCGGCCAGGGCCAGGTCGTCGGCGCCGGTGGCCATGTCGGTGATGAGGATGGCGAACTCGTCGCCACCCAAACGGGCACACAAGTCAGAGGACGGGGAGTCGAACGAGTCCTGGACCCGGCCGGCGATGACCTTCAGGACCTCGTCGCCGGCGGTGTGGCCGAGGGCGTTGTTGACCTCTTTGAAGTCGTTGACGTCCAGCAGCAGGAGGGCCACCGGAGCGCCCGGAGCGCGCGCGGCCAGCTGGAGGTTGCCTCGGGCCAGCAGGGCGGCGCGGTTCAGGAGGCCGGTCAGGGGGTCGCGCACCGCGTCGTACGTCGTGCGCTCGCTCATCGCCCGCAGCTCGCCATGCGTGATCGCGTCGTGCAGCGCGGCGGCCAGGGCGTCGCCGAAGGTGGCCAGCATCAGGCGGTCGCGGGGGCGCTGCGGCTCGGGGCCGGCCAGCTGGAGTTCGCCCACCGCGACCGTACCCACGGTCAGCGGGCGGCTCGTGTACGGGCCCGGCGGCAGCTCGCCGTGCGCGCGGCCGCCCGACAGGACGATGCGGGCCGCGGGGACGTGGAAGAGGCGGATCGCGCCCGTGATACCGGCGCTGGCGGCGTCGCGCTCGTTGAGGCGGTTCAGGTCGCGGGCCACGTCGGCGAACTCGGACCAGGTGCGGCGCTCGTCGTCCTCGCCGATGCGGTTCGCGTAGAACTGGTGCATCAGCCAGAGGACCGGCGGGAGCAGCAGGAGCAGGAAGCCGCTCGTCGCGCAGGCCCAGACGATCACCAGGCCGACGGCCACGTTGCCGACGAGCATCAGAGGGGTGCTGGTGACCATGGTGGAGACGGTGGCCCGCAGGTCGCCGCCCGCGGCCACGATGCGCAGGACGACCAGGGCGAACGTGGCCACGAAGTAGACCGCCGCGGCGGCGCACAGGGCGGCCACGAAGCGGGTCGGCAGGCCCTCGCGGTCCGGGCCGCTGCCCCAGATCACGACCATGACGAGGGTGGCCAGGCTGGCGCCGACGGTCAGCGCGGCGACGCCATAGATGCTCTCGCGCACCGGGCGGGCGCGGGTCGCGCGGGCGTCGACCACGTGGAGGGCGGCGTGGGCGGCGGCGAAGCCGAGCAGCGCCACGGGCGGGACCAGCTCGGCCGGCAGGCTCGCGAGCAGGACCACCACCGCGGCCTCGCCCCAGGCCAGCCGGGCCAGGCCGCCGCCGGCGCGGACGCGCAGGCGGGCCAGCTGGGAGACCATGGCGACGGCCGCGCCGACCAGGACCGCCGTCGGCACCGCGGGCAGCCTGTCGACACTGAACCGATTCAACGCGGCCGCGACCGCGCCCTCGGGCAGGCGGGTGGCGGCCACCAGAGCGGCGACGACGCCGAGACCGGCGACGGTCACCATGAGCGCGATCAGGCGCGTCGGCAGGGAGCGGTCGGCACGCACCGGGGCGGTCATCCGCACCACCTACAGCGCGCTGCGACGAGGCGGGATGCCAGGAGGCTGTTGGCCGTCACCGGTGCCCCTTTCCCCTGCTCCACAGGGATGCGCGCTCGGCAAGTGGAACGCGCACCTCGTGAAGGCTAAGCCACGCGGGATGGGGACAACAGTGGCCAACGATGCGTTTCTAACTCAGATCATCGACCGGCACTACTCAGGGGGACTGGCCGGGTCCGATGCCTGGTCGCCCTTCTTCGGGGCGTCCGGGTCGGGGAACTCGGCCGGCAGGCGGCGGATCCGCATGGTCATGTTGCGGATCAGGAAGACCGTCGCGATGCCCAGGAGCACGATGATGAGCAGCCCCATGGGGCCGGCCAGGCCCCCGGAGCGGGTGTCGCCGAAGTTGTTCTCGGCCAGAACGTCCAACGCGCCCATACCGTCACCTTACGCCGGTGAAGAGATCGTCTTCCGGCGTGCTGGTCTCGACGAAGGACTTGACCAGTTCGTAGTCCTCGGTGGGCCAGATCTTCTGCTGCATGGTCAGCGGTACCGCGAACCAGAAGCCGTCCGGGTCGACCTGGGTCGCGTGCGCGCGCAGGGCGTCGTCGCGGACCTCGAAGAACTCGCCGCACGGGACGCGGGTGGTGGTGCGCTGGTCGGCGTCGGGGTACTCCTCGCCGTCGTGCCGCTCCTGCCACTGCTTCAGCCATTCGGTGTACGGCGACTCCCCCGTCGCCTCCAGCATGGCCTCGTGCAGCATGGTCATCCGCTTCCGGGACCAGCCCATGTTGTAGTACAGCTTCTGCGGCTGCCACGGCTCGCCCGCGTCCGGGAAGCGCTCCGGGTCGTTGGCGGCCTCGAAGGCGGCCACGCTGACCTTGTGCGTCATCACGTGGTCGGGGTGCGGGTAGCCGCCGCGCTCGTCGTAGGTGGTGATGACGTGCGGCTTGAACTCGCGGATGAGCTTCACCAGCGGCTCGGCGGCGACCTCGGGGTCCATCAGGCCGAAGCAGCCCTCGGGCAGCGGGGGCAGCGGGTCGCCCTCGGGGAAGCCCGAGTCGACGAAGCCCAGCCACGCCTGGCGCACGCCGAGGATCTCGCGGGCGCGGTCCATCTCGGCGCGGCGGATCTCGGCGATGTTCTCCCAGATCTCGGGGCGGTCGAGCTTCGGGTTGAGCACGCTGCCGCGCTCCCCGCCGGTGCAGGTCACGACCAGGACGTCGACCCCGTCGGCCGAGTACTTTGCCATGGCGGCCGCACCCTTGCTCGACTCGTCGTCGGGGTGTGCGTGCACCGCCATCAAGCGCAACTGCTCGGTCACGAGCTATCCCTCCAGAGAGACCCGCCGCGAGGCGCGGCGACATTCCGACCCTATTGTGGTCAGTACCTCTGACAAAAAACGACGAGGACGCACTCCCGTGACAGCACCAGAAGAGACGCACGCCACAGTCAAGTACCCGCCCGGCCGCTACGGCCGCCGCCGGGAGCCGCAGCCGCGGCGCCGCTGGCTGGTGTTCGCGCTGGCCGCCGTGGTGGCGGCGGCGGGGCTGGCGATCGCGTGGCAGCTGTACCAGCAGTACGGGCCGCAGGACTTCGAGCCGCAGGTCCAGCGCTTCTACAACATCACCGACGACGGCATCTCGGTCGAGTTCGTCGTGCGCAAGGAGCCCGACCAGCGCGCCGTCTGCAGCGTGCGGGCGCGCAACGCCGCCGGCGAGGAGGTCGGCCTGGCCCAGGTCGACGTGCCGCAGGGGGCCGAGGCGTTCGTCACATACCGCCTGGCCACGAGCGACCGCCCGGTCACGGTCGAGGTCCCGGCGTGTTCGCCCCTCAAACAGCGATGAAATTGAAGTGGCGGCGGTGATGCGAGTCACTGGTACGTTAGTAGTTTGACCGAGCGTGCCCGTAAGGAGATCTTCAGTGTCGACCACCGACGGCAACCAGGCCACCACCTGGCTGTCGCAGGACGCCTATGACCGGCTGCAGGCGGAGCTCGACGAGCTCATCGCCAACCGCCCGGCGGTAGCCGCCGAGATCAACGCACGCCGCGAAGAGGGCGACCTGCGCGAGAACGGCGGCTACCACGCCGCCCGCGAGGAGCAGGGCAAGGCCGAGGGCCGCATCCTGTACCTCAAGGAGTTCCTCCGCAAGGCGGTCGTCGGCGACGCGCCGACCTCGAACGCCGTCGCGCCCGGCACCGTGGTCACCATCCAGTTCGACGACGACGAGGACGACACCGAGAAGTTCCTCCTCGGCTCGCGGGAGATCGCCGCGACCACGGACCTGACCGTGTACAGCCCGGAGTCGGCCCTCGGCAAGGCCATCCTCGGCTCGAAGCGCGGCGACGTGGTGACCTACACGGCCCCCAGCGGCGCCGCGATCAAGGTGAAGGTCATCGAGTTCGAGCCCTTCGGGGGCTGATAAATCGGACGAAACGGGCTACACGCCGAACGTGACCGTGTAGCCCGCCGTCCGAAGCGCATTGATCAAGCGGTCGGAGTGCTCGGAACCCCGGGTCTCCACCGAGAATCCGAGTTCCACCTCCCCGAGCTGCAGCCGGGAATCCTGCCGCCGATGCGCCACGTCGACGACGTTGGCCCCCTGCTCGGCGATGTACGTCAGCAGCTTCGCCAAATGCCCGGGCCGGTCCCCGCACCGCACGGTGAAGGTCAGGTACCGCCCCGCGGCCGCCAGCCCATGCTCGATCACCCGCACCATGAGCATCGGATCGATGTTCCCACCCGACAGCACGGCCACCACCGGCGTCTCCACCTGCACCACGCCCGCGAGCAACGCGGCGACGCCCACGCTCCCGGCCGGTTCGACGACCATCTTCCCGCGCTCCAGCAGCATCAGCAGCGCCCGCGAGATGTCCTCCTCGGTCACCGTCACGACCTCGTCGACCAGCTTGGACACGTGCGCGAACGTGATGTCCCCGGGCCGCCCGACCGCGATGCCGTCGGCGATCGTCCCGAACGCGCCGAGCCGCACGGGCCGCCCCTTGGCCAGTGAGGGCGGGAACGCGGCCGCCTCCGCCGCCTGCACGCCGATGACCCGCACGTCGGGCCGCAGCGCCTTGATCGCCACGGCGACGCCCGAGATCAGCCCGCCCCCGCCGGCCCCGGTGATCACGGTCTTGACCTCGGGCACCTGCTCGAGGATCTCCAGCGCGACGGTCCCCTGCCCGGCGATCACGTCCGGATGGTCGAAGGGATGGATGAACACCGCGCCGGTACGCTCGGCGAACTCCTGCGCCGCCACCAGCGCCTCGTCCACCGTGGACCCCGCGAACTCGACGGCCGCGCCGTAGCCCTTGGTCGCGGCGATCTTGGGGAGCGGGGCGCCGAGCGGCATGTAGACGGTACTGGCGATGCCAAGCAGGGCCGCCGCGAGCGCGACGCCCTGGGCGTGGTTGCCGGCGCTCGCCGCCACGACCCCGCGGCGGCGCTCCTCGTCGGAGAGGCGGGCCAGCCGCACGTAGGCCCCGCGGACCTTGAACGACCCGGCCCGCTGCAGGTTCTCGCACTTCAGCCAGGTCGGGCCGCCGAGCTTCGCGGTCAGGGGCCGGCTCGGTTCCACCGGGGTCAGGCGGGTCACGCCGGCCAGCAGCTTCCGCGCCGCTTCGATCTCGGTGAGGGTGACGAGATCCGCTGAAACGGTCATGCCCTGATGGTCCCACCTTCGGCGAGGACGGAGTCGCGGGCCCGCAGCCGCGCCACCCGGCCGTACTGCGCGCTGGTGACATGCGCGACGATCAGCACCGCGAACCCCGCCGCGAGCACGAACAGCGCCGCCGACGGGAGGTACAGGAGCAGCTCTCTTCCGAAAAGGTGCCCGGCGAGCGCGTCGTCGACCGCCCGCCCGTCGCGGGCCTGCGTGCGCACCAGCCCGATCTCGGCCGCGGTCTCCCGGCCGGCCAGCCAGGCGACCAGCAGCGTCGCCGCCCCGACCAGCGACGTGCCCCAGAACGCCCAGGTCAGCAGCGTCATGTGGCGGCGCGGCTCGGGCGCGCGGCCGACGCTGTCGACGACCCGGTGCGAGCGCACCCCGAAGGCGACCAGGTTGGACCGCGCGCGGCTCACCCAGCCGATCCACACCAGCGCCGCCGTCAGCAGCAGCACGGCGCGCCCGGCCCAGCCGACGAGTCGCAACGTGGTCGCCAGGGCGGCGGTTTCAGGGCCCGGATGGTGTACCGCATGCAGGTCCGCCAACGGCAGAAAGGCCATGCCGAGATTGAGCAGGGCCGCCGCCGCGACGGCCACCATCGCGGCGTTCGCCCAGTGTGCGAGGGCCCGGATCATCGGCGCCGCGCCGCCATCCGGGGCCAGCCCGGCGCGTGCCGGCGCCACGGCGCGGCCTGCTCGAGCTGTCCGGCCAGGGCGAGCAGGAGCGGCTCGGCGCCGGGCGGCCCGACCAGCTGCACCGCGGCGGGCAGCCCGTCCGCGCGCACGCCGACCGGGAAGACCAGGCCCGGGAAGCCGGCGAAGTTCCACGGCGCCGCGTAGGGCGCGTACCGCGTGTTGACCATCATGTTCGCCGCCCACGAGCGCGCCGACCAGCGATCCGCGGACGGGGCCGGGCCGGCCAGCGCCGGGGTGATCAGCACGTCGAAGCCGCCGTCGGCGAACCAGTGCTGGCAGCGCTCGCGCCAGGCGGCCCGGTCGGCCGCGCGCACCAGGCCCCGCTCGATCGCCCGCTCGCCGAGGGCCACGTGGCGGCGGCTGCGCGGCTGCAGCGCGGCCCGGTCCAGCTCGGCGGCGTCGATCGCGGCCCCGGCGAACCAGGTGGACAGCACCCGGGCGGCCAGGGCGGGGGTGTAGACCGGATCGGCCTTGACGGCGCCGTGGCCGTGGGCGAGCAACAGCCGTACCGCGTCGCTGAGGCCCTTGCGCGCCCCCGCGTCCGGGAACACGCCGGCGACGGGGCTGCGCGCGGACACCGCGACCCGCAGCCGGGCGGGTTCGGTGAGCGCGTGCGGCGTACGGCCGGACAGCACGCTGAAGCCCAGGTGCGCATCGGCGACCGTGGTGGCCAGGATGCCGTTCTCGGCGAGCCCGTACCAGTCGTTGCCGCCGATCCCGGCCGGCACCGCGCCCAGGCCCGGCTTGATCCCGACGATCCCGCAGCAGGCGGCCGGGATGCGGATCGAGCCGAGGCCGTCGTTGCCGTGCGCGATCGGCACCAGCCCGGCCGCGACCGCCGCCGCCGACCCGCCGGAGGAGCCGCCCGGCGTGCGGTCGGTGCGCCACGGGTTGCGGGTGATCGTGCCCGCGTCGTCGGTGGTGGCGAAGATGCCCAGCTCCGGCATGCGGGTCACGCCGACCACGACCGCGCCCGCGCCGCGCAGCCGCCGGACCACCTCGTGATCGCGGTCGGCGACGGGACTGCGCGCGGCCGCCGAGCCGCTCCAGGTGGGCAGCCCGGCGACCGCCACGTTCTCCTTGACCGCGACCGGCACCCCGGCCAGCGCCAGGTTGGCCAGATCGGGCTGGTCGTCGACGATCTCCGCCTCGGCGATCGCCGCCCCGCCGCGCACCTCGCGAAAGGCGCCGACGATCCGGTCGTACGCCCTGATCGAGTCGAGATGGTCCGCGACGACCGCGGTCGCCGAGGTGTCACCGCGCCGTACCGCACGCGCGATCTCCTTGGCCGTGCTCCCTACCCACGTGGTTGCGCGTGCCGGCATGAGGACACCTTTCCGTACCCGGGTGGCGGTGCGGTCAAGTGTGTCAACGAGCGAGCGCGTACTCCAGATCGGCCAGAAGATCGTCGATCGTCTCGATTCCGACGGACAACCGGACGAGGTCCCCTGGCACTTCCAGCGGGCTCCCGGCGGCACTCGCGTGGGTCATGCGTCCGGGGTGCTCGATGAGCGACTCGACGCCGCCGAGCGACTCCCCGAGCACGAAGAGCCGGGCGCGGTTGCAGATCTCGACGGCGTGCTCCTCGCTCTGCGCGCGGAAGCTGACCATCCCGCCGAAGCGGCGCATCTGCTTGGCCGCCGTCTCGTGGCCGGGATGGTCGGGCAGGCCCGGGTACAACACCTGCTTGATGTCCTTGTTCCTGGACAGGAACTCGACGACCTTCTCGGCGTTGTCGCAGTGCCGGTCCATCCGCACGCCGAGCGTCTTGATCCCGCGCAGGGTCAGCCAGGCGTCGAACGGCCCGTTGATCGCGCCCATCGCGTTCTGGTGGAACGCCAGCTCCCCGAGCAGGCCCTCGTCGCTGCCGACGAGCGCGCCGCCGACCACGTCGGAGTGCCCGCCGAGGTACTTCGTCGTCGAGTGCACGACCAGGTCCGCCCCCAGGTGCAGCGGCTGCTGCAGGTACGGCGAGGCGAAGGTGTTGTCGACCACCAGCAGCGCGCCGCGATCGTGCGCGACCTGCGCCAGCGCCGCGATGTCGGCGATGCCCAGCAGCGGGTTGGTCGGCGTCTCCACCCAGACGATCCGGGTCCGCTCGGTCATCGCCGCCCGGATCGCGTCGACGCTGTGGATCGAGGCGGCGGTCCAGTTCAGGCCCCAGCGCTCGGCGACCTTGGAGAACAGCCGGAACGTGCCGCCGTACGCGTCGTCGGGAATCACCACGTGATCGCCCGGCCGGCACACCGTGCGCAGCAGCGTGTCCTCGGCCGCGAGCCCGGACGCGAACGTCAGCGCGCGGCGGCCGCCCTCGATCGCCGCGAGGCACTCCTGCAGGGCGTCGCGCGTCGGGTTGGTGGTGCGGCTGTATTCGTACCCCTGCCGCGGGCTGCCCACGGCGTCCTGGGCGTAGGTGCTGGTCTGGAAGATCGGCGGCACGACGGCACCGGTGGCCGGGTCCGGTTCCTGCCCGGCATGGATGGCGAGCGTTTCGAAGCCGTGGGTCATAGGTGGACCCTAGTCGCGGCTAGTCTGGCGTTCGTGTCGGACTGCCTGTTCTGCTCGATCGCGTCGGGCGCCGCCCCCGGCTTCCTGGTGGCGTCCACGGACACCGCCGCCGCGTTCCTGGACGTCCGCCCGGTGTTCAAGGGCCACGTGCTGGTCGTGCCCAAGACCCACGTGGTGACGCTGACCGATCTCGACCCTGCAGACATTCCCGGGTACTTCGGGTTCGTCCAGAAGATCGCCGCGGCCGTCGAGACCGGACTGTCGGCGGGCGGGACGTTCGTCGCGATCAACAACCGCGTCTCGCAGAGCGTCGCCCACCTGCACACCCACGTGGTACCGAGGACCAAGGGCGACGGCCTCAAGGGCTTCTTCTGGCCGAGGACGAAATACGCGTCCGACGACGAGGCGTTGTCCTACGCGGAGAAGGTCTCCGCCGTAATGAGCTCATAAGGCCTTGCGGCGATTTTCGCGGCAAACTTGAGTCCGAGAGCCTCAAGTCTTAAGGAGTGGATCGTGTTTCTGCGGTACACCAAGCAGCTCGACCTGCCGACCGCCCAGTCGGCCATCCCCGGGCGCGACACCGAGATCCCGGTAGCCGCTTCGCATACGGTCCTCGGCACCCCGCTGCGCGGCCCCTGGCCCGCGGGCCTGGAGGTCGCCTACTTCGGCATGGGCTGCTTCTGGGGCGCCGAGCGCATCTTCTGGGAGATCCCCGGCGTGTACTCCACGGCGGTCGGCTACCAGGGCGGCTTCACCAAGAACCCGACGTACGAGGAGACCTGCTCGGGCCAGACCGGCCACACCGAGGCCGTGCAGGTCGTCTACGACCCGGCCAAGGTCTCGTACGAGACGCTGCTGAAGGCGTTCTGGGAGAACCACGACCCGACCCAGGGCATGCGCCAGGGCAACGACGTGGGCACCCAGTACCGCTCGGCGATCTACACCACCACCCCGCCCCAGGCGAACGCGGCGGCGGGCTCGCGCGACGCGTTCGCCCCCGTGGTGCGCGCGGCGGGCCGCGGCGAGATCACGACCGAGATCGCGCCGGCCGGGCCGTTCTACTACGCGGAGGACTACCACCAGCAGTACCTCTCGGACGCCAAGAACCCGGGCGGCTACTGCAACCACGGCCCGAACGGCATGACCTGCCCGATCGGCGTCGGCACCCTGCCGGCCTGATCCCCTGTCAACGTTCCGAGCGGGCGCCTTCCGGGGCGCCCGCTCGCATTTGCAGCGTCGCCCGGCGGGCTCGCTCCTCGCCCGGATACTGCTCGCCGAACAGCCCCGGGATGACGCCCAGCCCGAAGCCGACCGCCAGCGGCAGAAGCACGAGGACCACCGGCCCGACGACGAAGCCTCCGCGCCCGGCATCGCGCTCATGGGTGGGGGCGTGGCGCAGCCAGTGCCGCCCCCAGAACACGCCGGGGACAACGAGCGCCGCGTACAGGTAACCGACCACATCCTCGCCGCGCGATGAACTGTGCGCGGCGGCGCCGCTGAGCACCCACACCACGGCCGCCGCGCCACCGATCGTGCCCAGCACGGCCCCGATCGCGACCAGGGCCCGGCGGCGGCGGTACTGGGGGCCGCGCGCCAGCCAGGTGGTACCGATCCACCGGAGCGTCACCGCCGGCCCGTCCGGCGCGTCCCGGACGTGGAAGACCCGCTCGACCGCCATGCGCCGCCCTCCGTTCCCGCCATGACGTTATAGCGTGCGCGCGTGGGTTCCACGTTCGAGGTCGTCGTCGATGTCGAGGCCACGCCCGGTGAGGCGCCTGCGCTCGCCGACGCGGTGCTGCGGTGGCTGGCGGCCGAGGGCGTCGCCGAGGCGGACGGTCTCGAAACCGAGCTCGGCCGGACAGTCTTCTGGCCGCCGCTGGACCCGGGCTTCGTGCGGGAGCTCGGCCACCGCCTCGGCCATCGCGTCGTCGTCACCCGCGGCAAGGTGTAGACCGCGGCCGAGCGCCACAGGGGAAAGCCCGTTCGCATTGCGTAACAGGGAACACGAGCCCGACTCGCGAATTGTGAGTTTTGAGGTTCTTTCGGGTATCTCGCTGCTACTTTGAGTGACGTTCCGGATGCTGAGCGCTACCTCTCCAGGAAACGCGCCCGCCGAGCACTCCCAACCCGTGGATTCAACGGAGGAGACACTCAAGTGCAAGTCAGAAAACGACTTCCCGGCGGCAGGGTCGCCGCGCGTGTGGGCGTCGCCCTGGGCATCGTCGCGGCCGGTCTGGTCGCGACCGCCTCTCCCAGCTTCGCGGCCGTCGAGACCATTGTGGCGAAGCCGTCGCACGGCCCGAGCGGTGGAACCTACGACACGGTCCTCACGAGCACCGGCACGTGGAGCGGCAGCAACTACGTCCAGTGGTCGCAGGCCGCCTGCAACGCCAAGTACCAGGCGCAGGTGCCGATCGCCTCCACGGCCGGTGCGGTCACCGCGGGTATCGTCTCGGCGGCCGCGGCGGGCACGGGAAGCACCGCCGACCTGACCGTCACGGTGCCGAGCACGCTCGCGCTGCCGACTGACGTCACCGCGCCGGCCGGCTTCTATGTCTGCGCCTACGACGGGACCACGGTCGGCACGTCCGATCTGGTCGCCAACACGGCCGCCGCGAGCTTCAAGGTCGACCCGCTGCTCACGCCGAACCCCACCAAGGGGGCCAGCGGCGGCGGGTACTCGGTCGAGCTCAACTCGCCGAACCCGGCCTTCACCGCGTTCTCGCCGAGCACGTACACCGTGCAGTTCCAGGCGATCACCGCGACCACGACCGTATGTGCGGCGACCCCCGCCGGCGCGACCGCGCCGAGTGCCTCGGGTGGCGCGCTGACCGGCGGCGCCGTCATCGTGCCGGCGGCCAACGTGCAGGTGCCGACCTCGCGCCAGATCAAGGTGCAGGTGCCGGCGGCGCTGGCCCAGCCGACCAGCCCGATGCTGTTCACGGCCAACTTCAACGTCTGCGTGTACGCGGGTGGCAACATCCTCGCCGAGACGATGTCGACGGCGCCGTTCAACCTCAACGGCAACGTGGCGCTGAGCGCGCAGAACGGCTCGACGGCGGGTGGCAACGCGCTGACGCTGACCGCGGCCAGCGCGATCTTCACCAGCGGGTCGACCTACGCGCAGCTGCAGGACGCGACCGCCGGTGGCGGCCACCCCAACTGTGACGCGACCTACCAGTCGAGCGGTTCGCCGATCAACCTGACGGCCGCGCAGACGCGGTTCATCTCGACGAGCAAGATCGCGCTGACGCTGCCGGCGCCGCTGGCGGCGAACACGTACAACGTCTGCGTCTACAGCGCGACGACGGGTAGCACGCTGGTCGCCCAGGGCTTCGGCACCTACACCGCGGGTACCGTCCCGGCGGTCGTCTCCGTCAGCCCGGCCACCGGCCCGGCGCAGGGTGGCACCACGATCACCGTGACCGGTGCGAACTTCGACACCACGGGCGCCATGACGGCCACCGTCGGCGGCACGCCGATGACGATCCTGACCGTCGCGTCGGGCACGTTCACCGCGCAGACCCCGCCGCACGCCGCGGCGTCGGGTCTGCCGATCGCCGTCTCCGTCAACGGGCAGACGTTCGAGACCAAGAACCTGTTCACGTACACCAACGGCATCACGGTGACGCCGAACACCGCTCCGAACTCGAAGCCCGCCGGCACCGACCTCGACATCCAGGGCGTCGGCTTCCAGGACCTGACCTTCGCCGCGACGGGCGTGTACGACGCCAACAGCACCAAGGCGCACGTGTACCTGGTCAAGGGCGCGTACAACCCGGTCGGCTCCGGTACGACCAAGACCAACGGCCAGACCGCGGAGTGCGCGGACGTGCTCGTGGTCACGGACACCAACCTGATCTGCACGGTGTACCTCATGGGCAACGGCCCGCTCCCGAGCACGGTGGCGCGCAGCATGACCGGCTGCGCCGGCACCTCCGGGCAGTCGGTGCTCACCATCGGCGCCGCCTGCACCTTCAGCTCGACCGACGTCGGCCTGACCATCTCCGGCACCGGCTTCGCGGCGGCCACCACGATCACCGCGGTGAACGCGAGCACCGGCGTGCCGACGCTCAGCAAGGCACTGACGGCCAACATCACCGGCGCCGGGGTCATCAACGTGTACTCGCTGACGGCGGGCAAGACGCTGACCGACGCGGCCGGCGCGAACAACAGCAAGACGCTGACCACCACCACGGCGATGTTCGCCTCGACGGACGTCGGCAAGGCCGTGTACGGCGCGAACGTTCCGGCCGGCACCGTCATCAGCGCGTTCACCGACACCAAGACCGTGACGCTGTCCAACGCGCTCAGCAGTGCGCAGACCGCGTCCGCCAGCGCCGCCCAGCCGATCTTCGTGTACGGCACCGGTCCGGTCCCGAACGGGACGTACACCGTGACCGTGGTGAGCAGCGGTGCCGTGAACGCGGCCACCGTGTCGACCAGCAACCCGAACGCCGCGAACTACATGCAGTCGATCATCTCGAGCGGCTCGACGTTCACCGTGGCGGACTACAACTGAGCTGTGGCGGACTACAACTGAGCGAATCGCAGTACAACTGAATGCTTTGAAGAAATCACGAACGGCCCGGAGTCGCGGGACTCCGGGCCGTTCGCTGTGCGGGCAAGCCGTGAGCAATGAGGGTTTTGGCAGGCGAGGGCACCAATTCGCGATATATGCGGGGGAACCACAAAGTAGTGCCCTCGCCTGCCGGGTAAGACCCGCCCGATCCCTGGGGAGGACGCCTGGCCGGAGGCGTTCGGAGCCGACGGAGGCATGTCGGCAACCGCGTCCGGGCGGGTCTTTTGTGTCGCGGGACTGCGTTGCACTGGCGGGGCGCGCCGGAGTCTCCGCTTGGTACAACGATCAGCTCAGAGGAAGGTTCCTCGATTTCCGCCGGCGCGATGCCAGCCGCCGCGGGATTCGCGCGGGCGGCCGAGGTCGATGCGCCAGTCGGGCATCGTGCGCAGGCTGTACAGGTCGTGCCGGGCGGTCCAGGCCTCGTTCCACGGGCGCCGGGACGCCTCCGCGGCGTTCTCGGCGAGGCGGCGCGGGGCGCACGGCCACTCGCGCCCGCACCAGAGGCACTGGCCGTCGCCGTCGGACTCGCTGTGCCGACTCAGGATCTGCGTGGCGTCCCGCCACAGCAGTCGATCGACGACGTCTGTTGGCTCGGACTGGTCAACACTGACCAACTTCCCTACCCCCAGTCTCATGAGGTGGCCTGAGCACCTCCGGACGAAACGTTAAACAGTCGAGCCGTCCGGATGAGCGGACAAGCAGTGCGACATTCTCCCGACCACACGAAAGGGGACGGCGTGGCGCCTGCCATGATGGCCGCCATGGAGAACCCCCTCTTGCAGCGGATACGTGCCGGCGTGATCGGCGACGACCAGGTGATGTGGGGGCCCTTCGGGGCGCGCCGGGTGACCTACGCCGACTACACCGCGTCGGGCCGGGCGCTGGACTTCATCGAGCGGTTCATCCGTGACGAGGTCCTTCCGCGGTACGCCAACACGCACACGGAATCGTCCGGCACCGGGCTGCAGACGACCCGGCTGCGGGAGGACGCGCGCCAGATCGTCAACGACGCGGTGGGCGGCGACGCCGACACCGTCGTGATCTTCACCGGGTCCGGGTCGACGGCGGCGATCGACAGGATCGTGCACATCCTCGGGCTGCGGGTGCCGGCCGGGCTGGAGGACCGCTACCAGCTCTCGGAGCGCATCCCGGCCGCGGATCGCCCGGTCGTGTTCATCGGGCCGTTCGAGCATCACTCCAACGAGTTGCCGTGGCGCGAGTCCATCGCGGACGTCGTCGTCATCCCCGAGGATCACAACGGGCACATCGATCTGGACCGGCTGCGCGCGGAACTCGTGCGCCACGCCGATCGGCCGCTGAAGATCGGATCGTTCTCGGCGGCCTCCAACGTGACCGGGATCGTCACCGACACCCACGCGATCTCGGCGCTGCTGCACGAGCACGGGGCGCTGTCGTTCTGGGACTTCGCCGCGGCCGCGCCGTACGTCGACATCGAGATGTACGACAAGGACGCGGTCTTCATCTCGCCGCACAAGTTCGTCGGCGGGCCGGGCACCCCGGGCGTGCTCGTCGTGCGCCGCGCGCTGCTCACCAACCGGGTGCCGACCGTGCCCGGCGGCGGGACGGTGGACTACGTCAACCCGACCGACCACCACTACATCGCCGACCCGGCCCACCGCGAGGAGGGCGGCACCCCGGCCATCGTCGAGTCGATCCGGGCCGGCCTGGTGTTCCAGCTCAAGCAGGCGGTCGGCACGGACGCCATCCGCGGCCTGGAGGAGGGCTTCCTGCGCGAGGCCATCGCCTCGTGGCAGACCAACCCCAACATCGAGATCCTGGGCAACCTGGACGCGCCCCGGCTGTCCATCGTGTCGTTCGTCATCAAACGACCCGGCGGCCGGTACCTCCACCACAACTTCGTCGTCTCGCTCCTCAACGACCTGTTCGGGATCCAGTCGCGGGGCGGCTGCTCGTGCGCGGGCCCCTACGGCCACCGGCTGCTCGGCATCGACATCGAGCGCTCGCACCGCTTCGAGCAGGAGATCATCGCCGGCTGCGAGGGGATCAAGCCGGGCTGGGTGCGGGTCAGCTTCAACTACTTCATCTCGGAGGCGGTGTTCCGCTACATCGTCGACGCCGTGCACCTCGTGGCCACGCACGGGTGGGCGCTGCTGCCCCAGTACCGGTTCGACCCCTACACGGGCCTCTGGAAGCACCGCGACGGGGTCGTGGAGCCGCCGCTGCGCCTGTCGGAGCTGCGCTACGCGGAGGACGGCGAGCTGACCTGGCCCGCGCGGCACGAGCGGGCCCCGGAGTCGGACCTGTCCGGATATCTGCGCCATGCGCGCGAACTGGTGGAGGCGTTGCCCAAGACCCAAGAGCCGGAGGGCGTGGTCTCCGCGAACTTCGAGGCCCTGCGCTGGTTCGACCTCCCGGCGAAATCGCTGTTGGCGTAATTCGGAGCGGCATGCGGTACCGGCGCGGCTTTGTTCTGGTGTCCATGGATGCCTACAGCGAGGTCGTCTCCACCGTGGCGGCCACCCTGCTGCCGAGCGTGGCCAGCCTGACCGTGCGCAGCCGCCGCGGCGAGGGGGCCGGCTCGGCGGTCGTCTACACCCCGGACGGCTTCACCCTGACCTCCGCCCACGTCGTCGAGGGCGCGGACGGGGGCGTCGCCGAGTTCACCAACGGCGTCGAGATCCGCTTCGACGTGGTCGGCGCCGACCCGCTCTCGGACCTGGCGGTGCTGCGCATCCGCGAGGCCGAGGTGCCGCCGGCCACCCTGGGCAACGCCGACGACCTGCGCATCGGCCAGCTCGTGGTGGCCGTCGGCAACCCGCTGGGCCTGGCCGGCTCGGTCACGGCGGGCGTGGTCTCGGCGCTGGGCCGCTCGCTGCCGGTCCGCGACGGGCGGCACACCCGCCTGGTCGACGACGTGATCCAGACCGACGCCGCGCTCAACCCCGGCAACTCGGGCGGCGCGCTGTCCGACTCGGCGTCGCGGGTGGTCGGGATCAACACCGCCGTGGCCGGGATCGGGCTGGGTCTGGCCGTGCCCATCAACGGTACGACCAGGCTGATCCTCGCCGAGCTGATGTCCACCGGCCGCGTGCGTCGCGCGTGGCTCGGGGTCGCGGGCGCCACGGTGCCGCTCCCTCAGCCGGTGGCCGAGCGCCTGGGGCAGTCCAAGGCGCTGCGGCTGGCCGAGGTGGTGCCCGGGAGCCCGGCGGGGCAGGCCGGGCTCTACGTGGGCGATGTGGTGCTCAGCGCGGGCGGGAAGGCCATCACGGGTGTACAGGACGTGCTCCGGCTGATGCTCGGCCCGGCCATCGGCACGCGGCTGTCCATCACCGTCCTGCGCAAGGGAGCGCTGGTCGACGTCGTGGCGGTGCCGGCGCCGCTGGACTGAAAACGATATGTCCGGCGCTGGCGCGCCGGACATATCGGACTTATCAGCATATGGCGGTCAGCTCAAGCGCTCGATCACCATCGCCATGCCCTGGCCGCCGCCGACGCACATGGTCTCGAGGCCGATCGACTTGTCGTGCCAGTTCAGCGAGTTGATCAGCGTGCCGGTGATCCGGGCGCCGGTCATGCCGAACGGGTGCCCGACCGCGATCGCGCCGCCGTTGACGTTGAGCTTCTCGAGCGGGATGCCGAGGTTGCGGTACGACGGGATGACCTGCGCGGCGAAGGCCTCGTTGATCTCGACCAGGTCCACGTCGTCGATGGTCATGCCGGCCCGCTTGAGCGCGCTGCGGGAGGCCTCGACCGGGCCGATGCCCATGATCTCCGGGGACATCGCGGTCACGCCGGTGGAGATGATCCGGGCGAGCGGCGTGATGCCCAGCTCGCGGGCCTTGGTGTCGCTCATGATGACCACCGCGGCGGCGCCGTCGTTGAGCGGGCAGCAGTTGCCGGCGGTGACCGTGCCGTCGGGGCGGAAGACCGGCTTGAGCCCGGCCACGCCCTCCAACGTCACGCCGGCGCGGGGGCCGTCGTCGGTCGCCACGACGGTGCCGTCCGGCGTGGTGACGGGCGTGATCTCGCGGGCCCAGAAGCCGTTCTTGATGGCCGCCTCGGCGAGGTTCTGCGACCGTACGCCGAACTCGTCCATGTCCTGCCGCGTCACGCCCTCGATCTCGGCGAGGTTCTCCGCGGTCTGCCCCATCGCGACGTAGATGTCGGGCAGCTCCCCGTCCTCGCGCGGGTCGTGCCAGGTTTCGGCGCCACCCTCGGCCCGCTTGTTCGTGCGCTGGTAGGCGTTGAGGAAGGCCGGGTTCTGCCACGGGCCGCCGACCGCCGCCTGCGCGTCGGGCGGGAGGGCGTCGGAGTTGCCGCGGGCGTACCGCGAGACGCACTCGACCCCGGCCGAGATGAACACGTCGCCCTCGCCGGCCTTGATGGCGTGGAAGGCCATGCGCGTCGTCTGCAGTGACGAGGCGCAGTAGCGCGTGGTCGTCGCGCCGGGCAGGTGGTCGAAGCCGAGCAGCGTGCTCACCACCCGGGCCATGTTGAAGCCCTGCTCGCCGCCGGGCAGGCCGCACCCCAGGTACAGGTCCTCGATGGCGCGCGGGTCGAGCTGCGGCACCTTGTCGAGCGCGGCGCGGACGATGGTGGCGGCAAGATCGTCGGGGCGGAGGTCGCGCAGCGATCCCTTGACGGCACGGCCGATCGGGGACCGGGCGGTGGCAACGATGACAGCTTCCGGCATAGCTCGATGCTACTTGGAGGTAACCCGGCGGGGATCGCGCTTGGTGAGCGCAAATTGTCACACGAAGTGCGCAATGTGGAAGGCTAGGCGGCCTTGCGCAGGGCTGCCGCCTCCTCCACCGCGGGCAGGAGGGCGTGGGCCCAGATCCGGTAGCCGTCGGCCGAGGGGTGGAAGCCGTCGTGACAGAGGGTGCCCTGGTCGGCCCGGAAGACCGCGCCTGTGCGCGCACCCAGGTCGACCACGACCGCGCCCGCGGCTCCGGCGGCGGCGGACTGGAGGCGGGCCACGCGGCGGCTGCGCAGGCCCAGGAGCTGGCGCAGGGGTGGGGCGAAGGCGCGCAGGGCGCCGAAGTCCGGGCAGGTGCCCACGACGACCGGGATGCCGGCGTCGTGCAGGCGGCGGCAGGCGGCGCCGAGGTGCTCGGCGGCCTCGACCGCGCGGCCGGGGTGGGTGACGTCGTTGCCGCCGACGAGGACCAGGGCCACGTCGGGCATCGGGCCGACCAGGGCGCGGGCGACCTGGGTGGCCAGGTCGAAGGAGCGGGAGCCGGCCACGGCCACGCTGGAGAGCTCGACCCGGCGGCCGGTGGCGCCCTCCGCCAGCAGCGCCGCCAGCTGGCCGCCCACGGTGTCGGCCACCCGTTCGACGCCCACGCCGAGGGCGGTCGCGTCGCCGAGCAGGACGAGGCGCATGGGCGGCTTGCCGAGGCCGCCGATCGAGGATCGCATGGCCAGGCGCATGTCGGGCTTGGCGTAGTTGCGGGTGCGCGCGGCCACCGCTTGTGCGGCCAGCACAGCGGCCCCGCCGACCGTGCCCGCGATCGCCGTCACGGTCGCGAGTTTGGCGAGGCGTTTGACGACAGTCATGCCGCCACCTCCGTTCCGGGCGAGTCCATCGAATCACGCTCCGGGTGACCCGAACAAGGGGCAAATCCGGACGAATCCCGAACCGCGTCCCAACGCCGGGGAAACGGCGGGCGTCCCGAAGTCCGCCGAAAGGGCTTCATGCCGGCTCCGCCGTCCGGTCCGGGGTGCGCTCGGCCTGCTGCGGCAGCCGGTGCCAGACCCGCCGGCGCAGCTGGGCCCAGCGGCCCGCCGGTCCGCGGTCGCGCCCGGCCACCTGGGCCGCGCTGACCTCGGTGCCCGGGGTGTGCACGGCCTCCGCCGCGGCCTGCGCCAGGGACCGGACGCCCTCGCCGGCCGCGAGGGCCGGGGCCGCCGGAGCGCCCGCGGGCTGGACCGGCTCGGTGAGCGCGGCCACGACCGTGGGCAGGACGGCCTGGGCGGCCGCGAGGTACCCGGCGCCGGAGGGGTGGAAGCGGTCGAAGCTGAACATCCGGTCGGGCTCGGCGTAGAAGAGCTCGCCCAGCAGGTCACCCAGGGAGACGGTCCGGCCGCCGGCCTCGACCACCGCGATGGTCTGCGCGGTGGCCATCTGGCGGCTCCAGTGCCGGGCCAGCCAGCGCAGGGGCGGCTGGATCGGGCGGATGGTGCCCAGGTCGGGGCAGGTCCCGACGATGACCTCGACGCCCGCCTCGCGCAGCGTGCGCACCGAGTCCACCAGGTGGCCGATCGCCGTCGGGATCCGCACCCGGTGGGTGACGTCGTTGCCGCCGATGCAGATCACGGCCACGTCCGGGCGCTGCCGCAGGGCCACCTCGACCTGCGGCGGGAGGCCCTTGGACTCGGCGCCGACGACCGCGAAGCAGCGCATGCGCACCGGGCGGTGCAGCTGCTCGGCCAGCCCGGCCGCCACCGCGGCGGCGAACGTCTCGCTGGGGCTCTCCGCGCCGTACCCGGCGGCCGAGGAGTCCCCGAGCACCACCAGGCGCAGCGGCTCGCCCTCGAACTGGGAGCCGTAGACCCCGTCCGCGCGCGGCGGCGGGCTGACCACCTGCGGGATGGTCTTGCGCGCCAGCAGCGCCTGGCCCAGCACCACCCCGTAGAACAACGCGCCCGCCCCGGCCACGCCACCGCCACCGACCACCGCCGCTGTGGCTATCCGCTTCGCCCGCTCCGACTGCAGTTTCACCGCCCCCGCCCTTTCCTCCCCCGGGTCCTCGCAGTCCCCGAGGTTAACCCCCGCCCTCCAAGTAAAACGTCGCTCATCCGGACCGGTCCGGCCCCGCTCGGTCGAGGGTGATCCGAATCAGCACCCGCTGTTCCTCGATCATCGCCGCGCGGTACTCGTCCCAGTTGTCATGTTCCTGTCCGGTTGCCCGCCGGTAGTAGTCGACCAAACCTTCAACGCTCTGCGGCGGCGGAACGATCTCAGCCTCGCCCTCGACCTGAATCCAGCGGCCGAAGAACCCGTTGGGCAGCACGCAGACCGCGGCGCGGGGGTCGCGGCGCAGGTTGCGCACCTTGTACGCCGGCATCCGGCTGCTGACCAGCACCCGGCCCTCGGCGTCGACGGCCACCACGACCGGCGACATCTGCACGCCGCCGTCGGTGCGGCGGGTGGCCAGCACGGCCTGGTGCTGCTCGGCGAGCACGGCACGAGCCTCATCGAGATCCATGTCGCCATTCTTACTCCGGCGCGGAGTGACAGGCACCGTTACATTCGATTCACGGCAGAGAGGGCGATCACCATGGCGGACAGTGGGCTGCGACGGCGAATGGCGTGGACCGCGCTCGCGCGCGTCTTCCGCTCGGACACCCCCGGGATCGGACGGCGGCTGGCCGCGATCCCGCGGATGATCAAGGCGACGATGAAGGGCCAGTACGACGGCGGCTCGCGGCTGGCGATGCTGGCGGTCGCCGGGGTGTACATCGTCTCCCCCATCGACGCCGTCCCCGAGGCGTTCCTGCTGGTCTTCGGGCTGGTCGACGACCTGGCCGTGGCCGGGTACTTCGCCGGCGCCCTGATGGACGAGCTGGAGCGCTTCCTGGAGTGGGAGAAGCGGCGGGAGACCGTGATTCCCGGACACGTCGTCCGGTAGCCCGCGCGGGCCCGATACGCTGGCGGCGTGCGCTACTACGACAACGTCGTCGAGTTGGTGGGCAACACCCCCCTCGTCCGGCTCCGCAACGTCACCGCCGGCATCTCCGCCACCGTGCTGGCCAAGGTCGAGTACCTCAATCCCGGCGGCAGCGTGAAGGACCGCATCGCGCTGCGCATGGTCGAGGAGGCCGAGCAGGCCGGCCTCCTCAAGCCCGGCGGCACGATCGTCGAGCCCACGTCCGGCAACACCGGCGTCGGGCTGGCGCTGGTCGCGCAGCTCAAGGGGTACCGCTGCGTCTTCGTCTGTCCGGACAAGGTCAGCGAGGACAAGCAGAACGTCCTGCGCGCCTATGGGGCCGAGGTCGTGGTCTGCCCGACGGCCGTCGCGCCGGAGGACCCCCGCTCGTACTACAACGTCTCCGACCGCCTCGCCCGCGAGATTCCGGGCGCGTGGAAGCCCGACCAGTACGCGAACCCGGCCAACCCCCGCTCGCACTACGAGACCACGGGTCCCGAGGTGTGGCAGCAGACCGAGGGCCGGGTCACGCACTTCGTGGCGGGCGTCGGCACCGGCGGGACGATCTCGGGCGCGGGCCGCTTCCTCAAGGAGGCCTCCGAGGGCCGCGTGCGCGTGGTCGGGGCCGACCCGGAGGGCTCCGTGTACTCCGGCGGGACCGGCCGCCCCTACCTGGTCGAGGGCGTCGGCGAGGACTTCTGGCCCACGACCTACGACCGGACCATCTGCGACGAGATCGTCGAGGTCTCCGACAAGGACTCGTTCGACCTCACCCGGCGCCTGGCCCGCGAGGAGGGCCTGCTCGTGGGCGGCTCCTGCGGGATGGCCGTGGCGGCGGCGCTCAAGGTGGCCCGCGAGGCCGGCCCGGACGACGTCGTCGTGGTGCTGCTCCCGGACGGCGGCCGCGGCTACCTCTCCAAGATCTTCAATGACGACTGGATGGCCCGGTACGGCTTCCTCCGTACCGCCGACGAGCACCCCACCGTCGCCGACGTCCTGGTCGGCAAGGACGGCCGGGTGCCCGGGATGGTGCACATCCACCCCAACGAGACGGTGCGCGACGCGATCGACTACATGCGCGAGTACGGCGTCTCGCAGCTCCCGGTGCTCAAGGCCGAGCCGCCGGTCGTCACCGGCGAGGTGGCCGGCGCGATCGCCGAGCGCGACCTGCTCGACGCGCTCTTCTCAGGCCAGGCGCACCTGCACGACATGGTCGAACGGCACATGGCCGACCCGCTGCCGATGATCGGCGGCGGCCAGCCGGTCGCCGAGGCCGTGGCGCTGCTGGAGAAGGCGGACGCCGCGGTCGTGCTGATCGACGGCAAGCCGGCCGGCGTGATCACGCGCCAGGACCTGCTGACCCACCTGACCTAGGCGAACGCGCCGCGCAGGCCGTTGACGCGCGCTGCCGCCTCGTCCTGGACGGGCGGCGGCGCGAAGCGGTGCAGGTCGGCCGCGACCACCTGGAGCTGGTCGGGCAGGGCGAGGTCGTTCTCCAGCCGCGGGACGGGCAGCGCCGGGCGGCCCTCGGCCTCGGCGCAGCGGTCGGCCATCCACTGGACCAGGTCGTGCATGAGGTCGGCCCGGCTGGCCCCAGACAGACCGGACGCCGCCCATCGGGGCGGCGTCCAGTGTGAGACCTGGCCGACCAGCTTGCGCACGGCGGCGCTCAGCTGATCGTCGGTGGACATCAGCGGCGCAGGTAGCTCAGCAGGCGCAGGATCTCGTAGTACAGGAAGATCAGGCCGACCAGGATGCCGAAGGCGCAGTACCACGCGTACTTCTCCGGCAGGCCGTAGCGGGTGCCCTGCTCGATGGCGTCGAAGTCGAGGATGAAGGTCAGCGCCCCGACGCCGATGATCACCAGGCTGAACACGATCGGCAGCCAGCCGACCTGGCCGTTCTGGGTGTACTCGCGCAGGCCCAGGTTCACGCCGAACAGGTAGAACAGCCAGTTGGCGAAGGCCAGCACCATGACGCCGATCAGGGCGCCGATGACGAACTTGGTGAAGCGCGGGGTGGCGCGCAGCACCTTGAGCTTGTAGAGCAGCGCCATCACGGCGAAGATGCCGAACGTGCCGACGACGGCCTGCAGGACGATGCCCGAGTACCAGCTCTCGAAGGCGCGGCTGAAGACGCCGAGCGCGACGCCCTGGAGCACCGCGTAGGGGATGATCACGGCGGGGCTGGTGACCCGGCGGAACGAGATGACGAGGCCCAGGACCAGTCCGGCGATGCTGGACATGAAGGCCGCGAAGTAGGTCAGGCCGCTGCTCGGGGGAAGCAGGATCCACGCGCCGGCCCCGACCACACCGGTCACGGCGAGCAGCGCGATGGTCCGGACGACGACGTCGTCCATGGTCATTGAGCGCGCGGGCGCGCCCGGGTAACCGGGCTGGACCCCGGTCTCGTAACGGGAAGCCCGCGCCGCCTCGCCAAGGCGGGTGAGCACCGGGTTGGAACTCTGCACGATCGGCCTCCATGGGCGTCTCATTCACGTGTACGACCAGGGTACCGCGAAAGAGCACAGGAGAAACCGGCACCATACAGCGCGGCTGTATGTTCACAGCAGACTCAGTGTTTCGTCCCGCAAAGCGGCAAAAAAGAAGTGCCCGGGGCGGGGTTCGAACCCGCACGCCTCGCGGCAGCCGCTTTTAAGGCGGCCGTGTCTGCCGTTCCACCACCCGGGCCTTGAACGCGATCTCACCGTAGCCCGTCCGGTGAACTGTCAACACCGACAACGGGTTGGCCGTTACTGTCGACCGGGTGACCAGCGCCCCACAGACCGACGAGGCGGGCACTGCTCCGGTTGACCATGACAAACCGGCCGCGCAGCCATTGCGCATTCGTCGCTCATGGATTAGCGACGCCGCCGCGTGCGCCTTCATGGTGCTCGCCGCCGCCCTCGTCACCAAGGGTTTCTGGGCCGGTCCGGCGGGCCGCGCGCTCGCCCTGAACGCCAATGACCAGGCGCTCGACGAGTGGTTCCTCGCCTATGCCACGCGGGCGTACCGCGGCGACTTCGGCCTCGTGACCGCCGCGCTCAACGCGCCGGAGGGCATCAACGTCCTCGGCAACGCCTCGCTGGTCGGCCTCGGCGTGCTGCTGGCCCCGCTGACCCTCGCGTTCGGCGCGCCGGTGACGTTCGCGGTCGCGATCGCGCTCAATCTGGCCGCGAACGGGGCCGGCTGGTACCTCCTGTTCGCCCGCGGCGCCCGCCTGCACCGCCTCGCCGCGCTCATCGGCGGCGCCTTCTGCGGCTTCGCCCCGGGCATGGTGAGCCAGTCCAACGGCCACCTGCACATGACCGCCGCCTGGCTGGTGCCGCCGATCGCGTGGTGCGTGTTCCACCTCGCCGAAAGGACGCGCAACGGGCTGCTGCTGGGCCTGTTGATCGCGGGGCAGTTCTTCCTCGGCGAGGAGGTGCTGCTGCTGGCCGCCGTCGCGCTGACGCTGTTCTGCCTCGCGTACGCGGCGACCACCCGGCCGGTCCCGCGCCACGCCCTGCCCGGCCTGGCCCGCGGGCTGGCGGTCGCCGGGGCGGTGGCCGGGGCGCTGCTGGCGTACCCGATCTGGACGCAGTTCCGCGGCCCGCAGAGCGCGCACGGGGGCGTGTTCCAGCCGGAGTTCTACTCGGCCGACCTCAGGAGCTTCGCCGCCATCTCGCCGCTGTCCCTGGCCGGCGGCGACGGGGCGGCGCGGCTGGCGAGCGGGCCGGCGGAGTACACCGCCTTCTTCGGCGCCCCGTTGCTCATCGTGGTGCTGGGCGCGACGCTGTGGCTGTGGCGCCGCCCGGCCGTGGTGGCCTGCACGGTGGTGTCGCTCGTGCTGTGCGCGCTGGCCCTCGGCCCGCGGATCGTGGCCGGGCACGAGCGGACGGACCAGTGGGCGCCGTACTCCCTGCTCTCCGGCCTGCCGGTGCTGGAGTGGGCGCTGCCGACCCGGTTCGCGCTGGCCGCCGCCCCGCTGCTCGCGTTCGTGCTGGCGAGCGTGGTGCACACGGCGCTGACCCAGACCGAGACGCTGAAGCTGCTCGTGCCGGTCGCGGTGACCGCGGCGCTCGTGCCGCTGGCCCCGATGCCGCTGCCGACCGTCGAGCGGGCGCCCGTGCCGCGGTTCTTCACCGAGGGCTACTGGCGCGGCTTCGCCCCCAGGGACGGCACGATCGTTCCGGTACCGCTCCCCGACTGGCGCGACCCGCAGGCCATGCGCTGGGCCGCCGCGACCGACGTGGCCTTCGCGACCCCGCAGGGCTGGTTCATCGGCCCGTACGGCGACGGCGGCAACTCGGCGGTCGGCGTGTTCCCGCGGCCGACGTCGCAGCTGCTGCACCGTACCGTCGCCAACGACAGCGCGCCGATCCTGACCGACCGCGACCGCGTCGACCTGCGGCGGGACATCGCCTTCTGGCACGCGTCGTGTTTCGTGCTCGCGGACGGCCAGAAGGGCGCCGGGGCGCTGAAAAGCACCCTCGACGCCCTGCTCGGACCCGGCGAACGCGTCGCCGACGTGTGGGTCTGGCGCGCCCGGAACTAGGCGGCCTTTTTGAAGAGGGGAATCGGTACCGCGACCGCGACCTCGGTGAAGGCCTCGCGCGGCTCGTGCAGGGAGCCCAGCGCCACGACCTCGCGGCGCAGGACGAGCTGCAGGGTCCAGTCGACCAGCACGCGGATCTTGCGGTTCAGCGTGGGGATGCGGCTGAGGTGGTACGTGCGGTGCATGAACCACGCCGGCACGCCGCGGACCTTGACGCCGTACACCCGCGCGGCGCCCTTGTAGAGCCCGAGCCCGGCCACCGAGCCGACGTGCTTGTGCCGGTAGGCGACCGGCTCGCGGCCGCGGACCACCGCGGCGATGTTGTCGGCGAGCTGGGACGCCTGCCGCACCGCGTGCTGGGCGCTGGGCGAGCACAGGGCGTTCGGGTCGGCGGCGGTCAGGTCCGGCACCGCGGCGCAGTCGCCCGCGCTCCAGGCGCCCTCGACCACGTTGCCCTCGGCGTCGACCACCTGCAGCGTCGGCTTGCAGGTGATCGCCCCGCGCTGGGTGCGCGGCAGGTCGGTGTCCTCGAGCATCGGGTGCGGCTTCACGCCGGCCGTCCACACGATGGTGTCGGCCTCGAACGCGTCGCCGTCGGAGAGCTTCACGAGGCCGTCGACGCACGACTCCAGCCGCGTGCCGAGGCGGATGTCGATGCCGCGCCGCGTCAGCTGTACCGCCGTGTAGGCCCCCATCTCCGCACCCACCTCGGGCAGGATCCGGTTGGCCGCCTCCACGAGCATGAAGCGCACCTCGTGCTGCGGGATCTCCGGGTAGTACCGCAGCGCGCCGCGGACCATGTCCTCCATCTCGGCGAGCGCCTCGACGCCCGCGTAGCCGCCGCCGACGAACACGAAGGCGAGCGCGCGCCGGCGGGTGGCCTCGTCGTCGGTCGTCGCGGCCACGTCGAGCCGGTCGAGCACGCTGTTGCGCAGGAACACCGCCTCGCCGATGGTCTTGAAGCCGACCGCCTGCTCGCGCAGGCCCGGGATGGGCAGCGTGCGCGAGACCGAGCCGGGCGCCACGACGATGTGGTCGTAGGCGACCTCGCGGGCCGGGCCGATGATCGGCTGGACGATCGCCACCTTGCGCGCGTGCTCGATGCTGGTCACCGTGCCGGAGAGCACGTGGCAGCGCTTGAGCTCGCGGCGCAGCGGGACGACGCTGTGCCGGGGCGAGATGTTGCCGGCCGCCGACTCGGGCAGGAACGGCTGGTACGTCATGTGGGGCTGGGGGTCGACGACCGTGACCTCAGCCTCGTGCAGGTTGAGCTTCTTGGACAGGCGCAGGGCGGCATAGAGCCCGACGTGCCCGGCGCCGACGATGAGGATTCGCTTCGCAGCCACGTCCTCAACGCTAGGAGCGGGCCGGGCCGATCCTCTGCCCGGTGACCGACAATGTAATGCCCGTTACGGCGGGTGTAACCCCGACCACAGGCGTCAATTGCCGGCCCGGCGGGCGACCAGGTAGGCCAGGGCGCCGGCGGCCAGCACGCCGACCAGCGAGGCCACCAGGTACACCGGGCCGAGGGTGACCTTGACCAGGAACAGCATCGCGACGCTGACGATCGCGCTCACCGCGACCACGGCCCCGGCGCGCAGCAGCCAGCCGCTGATCACGCCGGGCGACACGACGGCGTCGTAGGGCAGCACGGCGGCGAGCGCGGCCAGGGAGTGCATGAGGTACAGCGCCGCGGACAGCGCGATCAGGCGCGGGACGGCGACGTCCTCGCCGTAGAAGAGCGTGCCCAGGACCCATCCGAACGCGCAGGCGAAGACGGCCAGGCCGACGAGCCGGCTGCGCGGGAACGCGGCCGGCAGCAGCGCCACGATCGCGGCCAGCACGATCGCGGCGATGTTGCGCATCACGTCGCCCGGGAACGCCAGCACCAGGCTCAGCGCGGCGAAGACGGCGATCCCGGCCCGGATCAGCAGCGGCCCGGCCGAGGCCCGCGCGGCCATGTCCCGCCAGCGGCCGATCCGCCCGGAGATGTACTCGCTCAGCTCCTGCAGCACTACGCCGTCACCGTCCGCCCGACCGCCACCCGCGCCACGCCCTGCAGGACCTCGTCCAGGCTGCCGGCCCCGCCCCAGGCCACCACCGGCACGCCGTGCTCGCGCAGCTGCCCGATGATCGCCTCGCGCTCCAGCCGCCACATCCGCCAGGCCACGTCGCCCCACTTGCCCGTCGCGCGGACCCGCAGCACCGAGTCGGCCAGGGTGTCGACCGCGACCACGAACCGCCCGGCCCGCGCCAGGTTGGCCAGCATCGCCGCGCTGCGCAGGTCCAGCAGCGGGGTGAGCACCATGACCAGCGCGTTGCCCTGGATCATGTGCGGCCCGAACGACGACGGCGGGGGCTCGTCGGCCTCCTCGCTCGCCGCCACGTCGAGCAGGAACTCCATCGTGGTCATGTAGTGCCGCCGGCCGCTCGCCGCGCGCAGATGGCGGACCGTCCCGCCGTACTGCAGCAGCGCCACCCGGTCGCCCCGGTGCAGGTAGTGCTCGGCGATGCCGGCCGCCGCCCGCACCGTGATGTCGAGCACGGAGTTGCGCCCGTCGATGCCGCCCGAGCGCCCGGCCTCGTGCAGCGCGTCGAGCAGCACGACCACCTCGGCGTCGCGGTCGGACAGGGTGCTCACCACGTGGATCTCGCGGGTGCGCAGCGAGACCCGCCAGTCGATGCGGCGCAGCCGGTCGCCGGGGCCGAAGCGGCGCACGCCCGCGAGCTCGCCGCCCTCGCCGGGGCGGCGGGAGCGGTGCCCGCCGACGTGCCCGGCCGCGCGCGGCATGGCCTCGGCCGCGTCGAAGTGCTCGGTCGCCGGGTACGCCTTGAGCGGCAGCGGCGGGGTCTGCACGGCCCGGCCGACGAGCAGCCCGTCGGAGGCGATCGCGTGCGCGGTCACCGGCCCGAGCGGGTGGCGGCCCCAGCGCAGGACCCGGCCCTCCAGATCGACGCCGGAGATCGTGCCGCCGTCGACGTTCACCGCGTACGGGCGGTCGCTGTGCTTGAGCTTGACCCAGCGCGGCACCACGGAGCGGACCACGACCAGGTCGAAGTTGGCCGGGTTGGGGTTGCCGATGTTGACCGTGACGCCGAGGTCGGCCCCCTCGACCAGGAACGGCTCGGCGGCGACGGCCTCGACCGTGGGGCCCCGGCGCGGCCGGCGGACCAGCGACACCGCGGTGCCGATGGCGAACGGGGTGGCGATGACCACGAGGTCGAACCGGCCGGTGAGCACGGCGACGAGCACGAGCGCCCCGGCGACCAGCACGGCCCTGCCCAGGGCCCGGGTCGGCTCGAACGCCCGCGCGTGCGAGCGCGGTGCCCCGTCAGCCATGTCGCTCAGCCATGCCGCTCAGCCACGCCTTCCGCCGTACGTCGGCAGCGCCCCGCTGGCCGGCGCCGGCGTCTGCCCCAGCACCTCGGTCACCACCGAGCGCGGGTCGATGCGCTTGAGCCACATCTCCGGGCGCAGCGAGATCCGGTGGGCCAGCGCCGGGATGGCGACCGCCTTCACGTCCTCGGGCACCACGTAGTCCCGCCCGCTCAGGGCGGCGGAGGCGCGGGAGAGCAGCAGCAGCGCGAGGGAGCCGCGGGGCGAGGCGCCGACCAGCACGTGCGGGTGGACGCGGGTGGCGGCGGTCAGGCTCACGATGTACCGCCCGATCGAGTCCTCCACCACGACGTCCTCGAGCGCCGCCTGCATGGCCAGCAGCGTCTCCGAGTCGACGACCGGTTCGAGGACGGCCTCCTCCTGCCGGCGCGACATCCGCCGCCGCAGCACGTCCCACTCCTCGTCGGCCTCCGGGTAGCCGAACGACACCCGCAGCAGGAACCGGTCCAGCTGGGCCTCGGGCAGCGGGTAGGTGCCCTCGTACTCGATCGGGTTGGCCGTGGCGAGCACGTGGAAGGGGGCATCGAGGCGGTACGTCGCGCCCTCGACCGACACCTGCCGCTCCTGCATCGCCTCCAGCAGCGCCGACTGGGTCTTCGGGGGCGTCCGGTTGATCTCGTCGGCGAGCAGCAGGTTGGTGAAGACCGGGCCGGCGCGGAACGAGAACTCGTGGTTGCGCTGGTCGTAGAGGAACGAGCCGGTGACGTCGGCGGGCAGCAGGTCGGGGGTGAACTGCAGGCGCCGGAAGCCGATGCCGAGCGCCTGGGCGAACGAGCGCGCGGTCAGCGTCTTGCCCAGGCCGGGCAGGTCCTCCAGCAGCACGTGGCCGCCGGCCAGGATCCCGGCCAGGACCAGTTCCAGCGAGTCGCGCTTGCCGACGACCACCGTGCCGACCTGGTCCAGGACCACTTTGGCGATCCGGCCCACCTCGCCCGGAGCGAGCGTCTTCATAGCGCCTCCACCTTTGCGACGATCGATGCTATGTCCTGCGGGCTGGGCACGCGGGACGGCGTGTAGTGCAGCAGCTGCCAGAGTTCCTCGCCGACCAGCTTCCGGGCCTGCTCGGGCTGGCCGGCCAGGGTGATGCCGTGGCGCTGGCGCAGCCGGGCGTCGACGAGGTCGGTGAACCGGGGCACGACCACGGCGGCGAACCGGTTCGGGTCGCGCTCGCCCCACACGAACCGGTCGTCCCACTTGGCCACGGCCAGCAGGATGCCGTCGCGGGCGGGCATCCCGTCGCGGCGGAACGCGGGCCGGTCGCCGCCCGGGCGATCCTCGGGGCGGGCCGCCGGCTCCAGGCCGCGGCCGGTGACGGTGGCCGGCAGCTCGTCCGCGCGGACCTGCACCAGCATCTCGCGCATCACCTGGACCGCCACGATCGTGAGCAGGACCAGCGGGTAGGAGACCTGGTAGCCGACGAAGTACAGGATGCCGAAGCCGACCGTGGTCAGCGCGACGGCGACGAAGAGCCGGCGGACCCACCAGCGCCAGTCGAACGGGCGGGACGGGCGGCGGGACGGGCGCGGCGGCTGCTCGCGGCGCGGGACGGCCGGGCCGCTGTCGAACAGCTCGTCGAGGCCGACCACCTGCTCCTCACGGGGCACCGCGACCACCTCCCGGTGCGCTCGCGCCGACGCCGGAGAGCTCGGCCCGGATCTGCCGGAGGGCCCCGATCGCGTCCTGGCGGGAGCGCTCGCCGACCGGGTGGGTGGCGTAGCGGGCCTCGCGGTACACGTCGGCGAAGCCCTCGAGCGTGGGCCGGCTGACCTGGTGTGCCGAGAGCAGGCGGGTGACCAGCTCGGTCGGGCTGTCGCCGACCAGGCGCGGGGTGCCGGCCGCGGCGGCCGCGCGCTCCAGGCGCACCCAGCACGCGATCACGGCCCGGCGGGGGTCGGTGTCGGTGTCGCTGAGCTCGACGATGCCCGCCTCGACGGCCGCCATGACCTCCTCGGCGGCGCCCGCGGCCATCGGCCGGGGCGCCTCGGGTTCGACGAAGACCCGCGGTTTGGCCTTCGCGGTGCGGTTGGCGAGCAGGTAGTACACGAGGGTGCCGACGAGCACCAGGACGAGCAGGCCGCACAGGGCGGACGCCGCGGTGAGCACCCAGCCGGGGATCTCGAACTCGTCGTCGCGGGAGGGCTCCGGCGTCGCCTCGGCGGTCGCGATCTCGTCGGTGGGCAGCGCGGTCGCCGTCGGCTCGGGCGCGGCCGGGGTCGGGACGGGCACGTTGGTGATCTCGGGCGAGGACATGGACGCGGCCAGCCCGCCGATGAGCAGGACGGCGATGACGCCCAGCACCGGCAACCATCGGCTGAAGGTGCGGTCCTGTGCCTTCACCAGCATCCCGTCGCTCTAAGGTAGCCCGGCGAGCGCTTTCGCCCGGGCGAGAACGTCGTCCAGCATTCCTGGCGTGAGCCGACCGGTAAAGGTGTTCTGCTGGCTCACGTGGTAACAACCGAGCAACGCGGGAGCACGTTCGGCCTGCCACAGCGTGCCGTGGCCGAACGGTACCTTCCGCGCCGGTGCTACACCGTAGACGGCCCGGGCGGCGGGCCAGAAGGCGGCCCACGCGAATGCGCCGAGTGCAACTACCACGCGCAGATCCGGGGCGATCTCCCGCAGCTCGCGGTGCAGGAACGGGGCGCACGTGTCGCGCTCCTGGGGCGTGGGCTTGTTGTCCGGCGGGGCGCAGCGCACCGCGGAGAAGATCCGCGTGCCGGTCAGCGTGAGGCCGTCGTCGCGGTACGTGCTGGTGGGCTGGTTGGCCAGGCCGGCGCGGTGCAGCGCGGCGAAGAGCACGTCGCCGGAGCGGTCGCCGGTGAACATCCGGCCGGTCCGGTTGCCGCCGTGCGCGGCCGGGGCGAGCCCGAGAATGGCGATGGGCGCCCGGTGCGAGCCGAAGCCCGGCACCGGGCGCCCCCAGTACTCCTCGTCGCGGAACGCCGCGCGCTTGACCGCCGCGACCTCCTCCCGCCAGGCCACCAGCCGCGGGCAGCGGCGGCACTCGGAGATCTCCCGGTCGAGCTCGTCCAGCGCGTCTCCCACCCGCCGAACGTTAGCTCTACCGGGAAGGGCTCACGGAAGGAACCGCACTGGGAGTCGAGCTGGCCGACGGGGCTACCGACGGGGCTGCCGACGGCGCCACCGACGGGGACGGGTCGAAGCGGCCGATCGGGCACAGCGGGTAGGCGGGCACCGTCGCGCGCACGTCGCCGTACTGATCCGTGGCGCACCGGTACGGGTCGCCGATCGTGATGACGTTGCCGTCCTGGTCGTACAGCACGACGTCGTGCAGCGGCCGCCCGTTCTCGTCGACCGGGTACACGTCGCGCACGTTCTCGTACGGGTTGTACGAGGAGTTCGGGGTGTAGTAGGTCGAGCCGCCCAGCCGGTCGAGGTTGGCCCCCATCACCAGGACGCCGAGGATCCCCAGGGCGGTGATCCCGTAGCCGACGAAGCGGTGCATGCGCGGCCGCCCGGTCGCCCCCAGCCGCACCGAGACGATCACGGCCGCGGCGATGAGCACCCAGCCGATCGGGTCGTCGAGGCGGTCGGTGGGGATGATGTCCAGCGCGAAGATCAGCACGACGACGGCGACCCCGCGCGCGACCCACCAGGCCGGGCGGAGCAGGCGCAGGAAGTCGGAGGCGCGCTCGTAGCCGATCACCCGGCCGGAGCGCTCGTCCGCGATGCGCAGCCGCTCCCGCACCTTGTCCAGGTCGATCCCGGCCCGGACCGCGCCGCCGGCGCCCCCGGTGGACTCGATCCCGGCGGCCGCGCGCAGCTCGGCGGCGTACTCGGCCGGCGGCCCGAGCCGCTCGACGAGGGAGCCGCCCTGCTCCTCCAGCACCTCGGCGAAGTGCGCGGGCAGGTCCTCGAGGAGGTCGTCGCGCACCTCCTGGGGCAGGTCGGCCAGCGCGGCGGCCACCCGCTCCAGGTAGAAGTCGATCTCCAGACTGCTGTCGCTCGGCGCGGTCATGCCGCCTTCGCCTCCTCCCGGATGAGCCGGTCCATGGTCTGCGCGAAGCCGTGCCAGACCTTGCCGGACTGGGCCAGCTGGGCACGGCCGGCCGCGTTGAGCGCGTAGTACTTGCGGTGCGGCCCCGACTCGCTCGGGACCACGTAGGTGTTCAGCGCGCCGGCCTGGAAGAGGCGGCGGAGGGTGCCGTACACGGAGGCGTCGCCGACCTCCTCGAGGCCGGCCGCGCGCAACCGGCGCAGGATGTCGTACCCGTAGCCGTCCTCGTCCCGCAGGACGGCGAGGACGGCCAGGTCGAGCACCCCCTTGAGCAGCTGGGTGGTGTCCACGGCATGCAGAGTAGTACGCAATGCACAGTAGTATCAAGCGCGGAACACCGGCACACGCAAAAGGCGGCCCGCCTGCTGCGCGGACCGCCCTGCGAAGCTGTTCTGCTGAGGTCTTACTTGGCGTCGTCGAGGCAGAGGGCGTCGCCGCTCGCCTCGTTGGTGCCCTGCCAGAGCACGTACTTGGCGTCGGAGAACGAGTCGCACACGGTGGCCTCGTCCTTGAGCGCCTCGGTCTGGGACACGCCGTTCTTGATGCCCACGACCTTGTACTTCGCCGTCGCGTCGTCGCACTTGACGATCTTGACGCTGACGTTCTTCGACGTGTTGTCGCCGATCGAGTCGCCGGCCAGGCAGTCGCCGACCGCGGCGTTCGACGGGTCCGAGTTCACGCTGTCGACGATGTCGTTCCACGTGCTGCGGGCGAACAGGAAGATGCCGCCACAGCAGACGAGCGCGAGGACCAGGATGACGCCGAGGATGATCAGAATGATCTTGCCGGCGCTGCTCTTCTTCGGAGGCGGCGGCGGGGCGCCGAACGGGGCACCGGGCGCGGCCGGGGCACCGTAGGCCGGCGGCTGGTCGTACGGCGAGCCGGACGCCGGGGGCTGCCCGTACGCCGGGTCGTAAGGGGCGCCGGACGACGGCTGCTGGCCGTAGGGGGCGCCGGACGCGGGCTGGCCGTAGGGGCCGCCCGAAGACGGCTGCTGGCCGTAGGGGCCGCCCGAGGACGGCTGCTGGCCGTAGGGCGGCTGGTCACCACCGGGCGGCGGGTAACCCCCGCCACCGGGTGGCGGGTAGCTGCCGGGCGGCGGGTACTGATCAGACATGTGTTTCCTTCCGGGGTATGCCGCAAAGATCACCCTAACGGGCAAAAAGACGGTTGAGCTTGGGAAACCGCCCCTTCGACCCACTGGAGACGGCTCACGATAGCGGTAGAGGGCCAACCCGCGCAGCACTGAGCGTGTTCGTATTACGGTGTGCGCCGTGACCGATCTGTTGAAACGGCTTGCGGCCGGTCCCGGTGTGTATCGGGGGCGCGGCGACGGCCTGGAGTCCGGACCTTTCGTCGCCCGGATCAAGGTGACCTCGGTGGTGCGCGGCAACGCCATCACGCTGGACTATGAGGCGGTCAGCGACAGCAAGGGACTGCAGCACGTCGAGCACACGATCCTCACCGCGAGCGAGGCCGGCCGGCTGGAACTGCACGTCACCTGCCTGGAGCTGCCCGGCGTGACCCGGTTCGTGCAGAGCGAGCCCGGGGTGTTCAACGCCTACGAGGGCGCCCTTCCGGCCAAAATCATCATCACCATGCCGAGTGACGGCGTGCTCACGTACGGCTGGTGGTGGTCCCGCGACGACGCCGAGCCCCGCGAGCAGTCCCGGGCCGAGGTACGCCGGACCGGGTGACGCTCCGTGCACGGGTGCTGAGCTGCGGTGACGCAAATCCGACACGTGAACGTTGCGAAAATTACGCCAGCGACAGGGCGATTCCGTCCAGAATGTCGGACTCCGAGGCGATGACGGCATCCATGCCGGCCCGCTCGACGATGATCCGCAGAATCAGGGCCCCCGCGCCGATCACGTCGGCGCGGCCGGGGTGCATCACCGGGTACCGCAGCCGCTGCTCCGCCGTGCGCCCCAGCAGGTCGGCCGTCACCTTGGCGATGTCGGCGGCCGGGACGCGGGCGCGGTGGATGCGCTTCGGGTCGTACTCCGGCAGCTCCAGCGCCAGCGCGGCCACCGTGGTCACCGACCCGGCCAGCCCGACCAGCGTGCGGGCCCGGGTGCCGTCGACCGCGGCCAGGGCCCGGTCCACCGCGGCCGCGATGTCCTCCTCGGCCGCCGCCACCTGCTCGGGGGTGGGCGGGTCGGCGCGCAGGTGCCGCTCGGTCATCCGCACGCACCCGATGTCGACGCTGATCGCCGCTTCTACATCCTTTTCACCGACCACGAACTCGGTAGAGCCCCCGCCGATGTCGACCACCAGGAACGGCGCCTCGGCGGTGAGGCCGCGCACCGCGCCGTTGAACGACAGCCGGGCCTCCTCGTCGCCGGTGATCACCTCCGGCGCGAAGCCGAGCGTGTCGAGCACCATGGCGCGGAAGTCGGCCGCGTTCCCGGCGTCCCGGGACGCGCTCGTGGCCACCATCCGGGCCGCGTCGACCCCGGCCCCGGCGATGTCGGCCGCGTAGTCGACCAGGGCCACCCGGGTGCGCTCGATCGCCGCCGGGGACAGCCGCCCGGTCTGGTCGACGCCCTCCCCCAGCCGGACGATCCGCATCTGCCGGGTCACGTCCGAGATCTCCGACTCCGGGGAGATGTCGGCGATCAGGAGCCGCACCGAGTTGGTTCCGCAGTCGATGGCCGCCACGCGCTTCACGGGGCCCAGCCTACAAATGCAGCAGCATGCGGTGGTTGCCCAGGGTGTTGGGCTTGACCCGCTCCAGGTCCAGGAACTCGGCCACGCCCTCGTCGTAGGAGCGCAGCAGCTCCTCGTACACCTGATGGGTGACCGGGGTGCCGTCGATCGGGACGAACCCGAACGAGGCGAAGAACCGGGTCTCGAAGGTCAGCACGAACACCCGGCGCACCCCGATGTCGCGGGCCGCCTCGAGCAGCTCGGCGACGATCCGATGGCCGATCTTGTGCCCGCGCAGCAGCGGGTCGACCGCCACCGTGCGCACCTCGGCCAGGTCCTCCCACATCACGTGCAGCGCGCCGCAGCCGACGACCGTGCCGTCGGCGGTGCGCTCGGCGACCCAGAACTCCGGCACGGCCTCGTAGAGCGCGACGGTGGGCTTGGAGAGCAGCCGCCGGTCGGCGACGTACATCGCGACCAGCCGCCGAATCCCCCGCACGTCGGCGGTTCGTGCCCGCCGGACGGTTACCTCCATGACCGCAAGGGTAGTGGCGCGCGGATGTGGCTCCTGACACGCGATCGGGTGCTGATGGTCACCACAGCGGTGATGACCGTGGCGGCCGGCACCATGACGGTCCTGTACGTGACCAAGGACGGGCCCGGCCCGCAACCGGTCAAGCCGGTGGCGCGCACGACGGGCCCCCCGCACGCGTCGCCCGGGGCGAGCGTCGCCGGTACCGGCAAACCGGGCACCGTGAAGGCCGCCTATGCGGTGCGCAGCAAGTGGAAGGACGGCTTCAACGCCGAGGTCACCGTGACCAACCTGGGCAGCCAGCCGCTGATGGGCTGGATGGTGAACCTCGAACTGCCCAAGGACGTCGACGTCACCTCCACCTGGGGCGCCACCGCCGAGCAGCAGCCCGGCAAGCTCGTGCTGCGCTCGCAGGCGTACAACACCTACCTGGAGGCGGGCGGCGCCATCCGGATGGGATTCGAGGCCAAGGGGCCGGCCGGCCCACCCACGAGCTGCTCTGTCAATGGCGCGCCCTGTTGAGTCATAAATCTGACTGTTTGCATGTGGCGGGTATCCGGTCCCGCTTTGGCAAGAAGTCTGACGTACCTTCTTTGGGTGCTGACCCCACCGGCCGGGCTTCCCGAGGACGCACTCGGGTCATTGATCGGCCGGGAGTGGGGCATTCCGGTCAAATCGCTCGGCTACCGGCCGGTCGGCTTCGGCTCCCACCACTGGGAGGTCACCGACACGGCGGGCTTCCGCTGGTTCGTGAACGTCGATGAGCCGGCCGATCCGGCGAAGCTCGACGCCTCGCTGCGGACCGCCGCCGACCTGCACGCCACCGGGCACACCTTCGTCGTCGCCCCGATCCCGGCGCTGAGCGGGGCCAGCACGGTCCGCTCGGGGTCGTTCACGATCGCGCTGTACCCGTTCGTCGAGGGCGCGAGCTTCGACTGGAACGCGTTCACCGGCCCCGCCCACCGCCAGGCCACCCTGGACATGATCATCCGGCTGCACACCGCGCCGCCGATCGCCCGGCGGCACGCGCGGGTGGACGACTTCGCGGTGCCGCACCGCGACGAGGTCGAGGCCGCCCTGCGCGCGCCCGGCGAGGAGGCCGGCTGCGGGCCCTACGCGGTGCCGGCGGCCGACCTGCTCGAGGAGCACCGCCGGCCGCTGCAGCGGGTGCTGGCCCGCTACGACGAGCTGGTGCTGCAGAGCCGCGGCGAGCCGGTGCGGGCGGTGCTCACCCACGGGGAGCCGCACTCGGGCAACACCATGCGCACGCCGACCGGCTGGCGGCTCATCGACTGGGACACCGTGCTGGTCTCCCCGCCGGAGCGGGACCTGTGGCTGATCGAGCCGGGCGACGGGTCGATCTTCGCGGCCTACGCCGAGGCGACCGGGGTGCTGGTCCGCCCGTCCACGATCATGCTGTTCCAGCTGCGCTGGGCGCTGTCGGACATCGCGGTCGAGGTGCGCCGCTTCCGCCGGCCGCACACGGGCACGCAGGACGACGCCGAGGGCTACGAGATCCTGCGGTCAGTCGTCACCAGCATCGAGTGACACGCATGGGCCTTGCGCCCACCACTCGCCGGCCAGCTTCGCCGTCTCGTCGCCGAACGGGTTGACCCCGGGGCCGACGGCCAGGGCGTGGCCGACGTGGACGTGCAGGCACTTCACCCGGGTCGGCATGCCGCCCGCGGAGACCCCGTCGATCTCCCGCACGTGCCCGACCGCCTCCCGGCGGGCCAGGTAGTCCTCGTGCGCCCGCTGGTACTGCGCGGCCAGCTCGGGGTCCTCGGCCAGCCGGGCGCCCATCTCGCGCATCAGGCCGGCCGACTCCAACCGGCTGCACTCGTGCACGGCCCGGGGGCAGGTCAGGTAGAACAGCGTCGGGAACGGCGTGCCGTCGGGCAGCCGGGGCGTGGTCTCCACGACGTCGGGCAGGCCGCACGGGCAGCGGTGGGCGACCGCCCGGGTGCCGCGGGGCGTGCGGCCGAGCTGGGCCGCGACCACCGCGAGATCCTCGTCGGTGGCCTTCTGAAAGTCCGTCACTGCTTGTCCGCCGCCTCGACGCTCGACCACAACTTGCCGTACCAGGCCCGGGGCTGCTTCGGCGCGCCCGGCAGCTCGTCGGGGTCGGTCTGCTGGTTGTTGGCCGGGTCCACCACCACGTAGGGCTTCTCCCCCGGCAGCACCATGTGCAGGCGCTGGCGGGCCTGGGAGATCACGTACTCCGGGTCGTCCCACTTCTTGGCCCGCGCCTGCATCTCGGCGACCTTCACGGCCTGCCGCTGCTGGCTCTGCTCGAGGGCCGCGATCTCGGCCTGCTGGGCCAGATACACCCGCACGGGGTAGGCGTAGGCGAGCAGCAGCACGAGCAGGATCAGGCTGAGCACCACGGCCCGGCTGGTGAACCGGCGCGGCTGCGGGGCCCGGGTGCGCATCGCGGCGCCACCGGTGGCCACCGCCCGCCGGGCGACCATGGGCCGCGAGGGGGCCCGGCCCTTGCTGACGTTGCGCGCGCCGATGTTCCGCGTGCCGGCGTTGCGCGCGTTGACGTTGCGAGGGGACGAGCGCCCGCCTGGCCTGCTCCGCGGTTGCATGCCCTCCCCCAAGGTCCGCACGGCCCGCGACCTCCACCTCGTGAAGGCCGCGGGCGGTCAAGAACGGTTAACGGTACCGCGGGAAGGCCCCGCGACCGGCGTAGCGCGCCGCGTCGTCGAGCTCGTCCTCGATGCGCAGCAGCTGGTTGTACTTCGCCACCCGCTCGGAGCGGGCCGGCGCGCCGGTCTTGATCTGGCCGGTGCCCAGGGCCACGGCGAGGTCGGCGATGGTGGTGTCCTCGGTCTCACCCGAGCGGTGGCTCATCATGGTGCGGAAGCCGGCGCGGTGGGCGAGGTCCACGGCGTCGAGCGTCTCGGTGAGCGAGCCGATCTGGTTGACCTTGACCAGGACCGCGTTCGCCGTGTCGGTGGCGATGCCCCGGGCGATGCGCTGCGGGTTGGTGACGAACAGGTCGTCGCCGACGATCTGGATGCGACCGCCGAGCGCCTCGGTCATCGCCTTCCAGCCGTCCCAGTCCTCCTCGTTCAGCGGGTCCTCGATCGACACGATCGGGTACGCGTCGACGAGCGACGTGTAGTACGCGATCATCTCGGCGGACGACTTGGTGCCGCCCTCGAAGCCGTACGACCCGTCCTTGTAGAACTCGGTGGCGGCCACGTCGAGCGCGAGCACGATGTCGCTGCCCAGCGAGTAGCCGGCCTTCTCCACGGCCTCGGCGATCAGGTCGAGCGCGGCCGCGTTGGTCGGCAGGCTGGGGGCGAAGCCGCCCTCGTCGCCCAGGCCGGTGGCCAGGCCCTTCTTCTTCAGCACCGACTTGAGGGTGTGGTACACCTCGGCGCCGGTGCGCAGCGCCTCGCGGAAGGTCGGGGCCCCGACCGGCGCGATCATGAACTCCTGGATGTCGACGTTGGAGTCCGCGTGCGCGCCGCCGTTGAGGATGTTCATCATCGGCACCGGCAGCAGGTGCGCGTTCGGGCCGCCGAGGTACTTGAACAGGCTCAGGCCGGCCGAGTCGGCCGCGGCCTTGGCCACGGCGAGCGAGACGCCGAGGATGGCGTTCGCGCCGAGCTCGGACTTCTCCGGCGTGCCGTCGAGGTCGAGCATGGCCTGGTCGACGAGGCGCTGCTCGGTGGCGTCGAACCCGCGCACGGCCTCGGCGATGCGCTCGTTGACGTTCTCGACGGCCTTCTCGACGCCCTTGCCCAGGTAGCGCTTGCTGTCGCCGTCGCGCAGCTCGTTGGCCTCGAACGCGCCGGTGGAGGCGCCCGAGGGGACCGCCGCCCGGGCCAGGGTGCCGTCGTCGAGGACGACCTCGACCTCGACCGTCGGGTTGCCCCGCGAGTCGAGGATCTCCCGCGCGCCGATTGCTTCGATAGTGGCCACTGTCGTGTCACTCCTTGCAGAAAAAAGTTTGGTCGGCCGCCACGGTGCGGCCCCCCGAGCCTATCCCTCGACGCGATCTTGCTCGCCGCTCGGGTTACAGATCCAGCAGCGTGCGCAGGTGGCGCGGGGGCGGGGAGCCGTGCGCGAGCATCCGGTCGTGCCAGTCGCGGAGGGTGACGTTCGCCGGGCGTTCATCCGCGATCTGCCGGACCTCGGTGTAGCCCACGAAGTACGTCGAGAGCTGGGTCGAGCTGAGCAGGGCCCGCCGCCACTTGCCGGCCGCCTCGCCCTCCTCCTGGAAGCCGCGCTCCATCATCAGCGCCATCGCCTCCTGCTCGGTCATCCCGTCGCAGTGCACCCGCTGGTCGATGATCGCGTTGATGCTCATCCGCAGCTGCATCTTGAGCTGCTGCAGGCGCACCGGCAGGCCGCCGAAGCCGCGCTCGGCCATGAACTCCTCGGCGTAGACGGCCCAGCCCTCCACGAACGGGCCGCTCCAGCCGATCGCCCGGGCCCGGGTGCGGCCGCGGAACCGGCGCGCGTGGGCCAGCTGCAGGAAGTGCCCGGGGGTGGCCTCGTGGACGGTCAGGTCGCGCAGCATGTGGCTGTTGTACTCGCGGTAGAACGACGCCACCCGCTCGTCCGACCAGCCCGACGGGGTGGGCGAGATGCAGAAGAACGTCGGCAGCTCGGCCGGCTCCAGCAGGCCGGGCGGGTCGCAGTAGGCCACCGCCACCCCGCGGGCGAACTCCGGCATCTCCATGATCACCAGCGGGTCGTCGATCAGGGTGATCAGGTCGTGCGACCGGACGAACGCGGTCGCCTCGTCCAGCGACACCTTGGCCAGGTCCACGATCGTGTCGTTGTCCGGCACGTCGGCGGCCGCCTGGGCCAGCGCCGCGCGCACCGTCTCGTCGGTCTCCGGCCCGCCGGTCAGCTCGGCCGCGGCCGTGCGCAGCTCGGCGCCCACCCGCTCCAGGTTGGCCTCGGCCCGCTCCAGCACGGTCCGGGCGCCGAGCTCGGTGTCCAGCGTGTGCCAGAGCCGGGCCTCCCACAGCCGCCGGCCCAGCCGCGGGTCGCGCTCGGCCCCGTCGAGCCGGCCGCGCAGCCACGTGGCGAACGCGTCGAGCTCCTCGGCCGCGCGCTCCTGCACCGGGGCGACCACCTCGGCCATCCCCGGCGCCTCCTTGAACAGCTCGCCGAGCTCCTCGCGGACCAGCCGGGCGGTGCCGGCGAACTGGCCGATCGCGGTCTCGACGTGCACCCGCGGGGCGTCGCCGAGCACCTCGCGGGCGGTGGCGAGGGCGTCCGGCACGGCGGTGAGCCGGGCCGCGATCGACATCAGCCGCTGCTCGGCCGGGGCGAACGGCCGCGAGATGAGCCCGTGCAGCAGCCCGCCCGGGTTGTGCACGAGCGGGTTCCACTCGTGCTCGCGGATCTCGGTCCGCTCGAACAGCATCCGCTCCACGCGGGCCAGCAGCACGGCGTGGTCGACCTGGTCCTGCGGGTCGAGCTCGTCGAGGTCGATCTGGCTCAGCGCGGCCGAGGCGTCGCGCAGCATGTCGACGTCGCCGGCCACGCCCTCGGCGGAGTAGTCGGGCAGCCGGTCGTCGAAACGGTGATCCCCGGCGCCGGCGGCGAGCGCGGGCGCACACTCGAGCAACGCGTCGGCGATGTGCTCGGCCAGTGGAACAAAGTGCTGGGACATGCCCCCGACGGTATCGGGTGCGCCGCCGGGCGGCTGCCTCACACCAGCGTGGCGAGCTTGCGGACCGCCGCGGCCAGCTCGTGCGGGGTGTGCGCGGCGTAGCCGAGGACCAGCCCGCACGGGCCGGCCTTGCGCATCCGCAGGGTCGACAGGGCCAGCGGGCCGAGCCCGGCGTCCGCCGCGCGCGCGGCCAGGGCCAGGTCGTCCACGCCCGGCGGCAGCTCGACCACCAGGTGCAGCCCGGCCGCGATGCCGCCGATGCGGGCCCGGGGCAGGTGCCGGCGCACCGCGGCCACCACGGCGTCGCGGCGCTCGCGGTGCAGCCGGCGGGCCCGGCGCAGGTGCCGGTCGTAGGCGCCGCCGGCCAGGAACTCGGCGAAGGCCAGCTGCTGCAGGGCCGGGCCGCCGTTGTCGGCGTCGTGCTTGGCCGCGCACAGCTCCTCGACCCACTCGGGCGGCGCGGCCAGCCAGCCCAGCCGCAGCCCCGGCGCCAGCACCTTGCTCACCGAGCCGACCAGCGCCACGTGGTCCGGGGCGAGCCCCTGCAGGCAGGCGACGGGCTCGCGGTCGTAGCGGTACTCGGCGTCGTAGTCGTCCTCCACCACCAGCCCGTCCACCCGCCGGGCCCAGGCCACCACCTCGGCCCGCCGGCCGGGCGCGAGCACCACGCCGGTCGGGAACTGGTGGGCCGGGGTGAGCACGACCGCGCGGGCGCGGCTGCGGGCCAGCGCGGCCACGTCGAGCCCCTCGCCGTCGACCGGGACCGGCACCACGTCGAGGCCGAGCCGGCCCAGATGGTCGCGCAGGGCCGCCGGGCCCGGGTCCTCAAGGGCGATCCTTCGGGTACCGCGGGCAAGCAACACCCGCGCCAGCAGCGCGAGCCCCTGGGTGACCCCGGCGGTGACGATGAGGCCGTCGGGCGGGACGAGCGCGGCGCGGACGCGGCCCAGGTAGCCCGCGAGCTCGACCCGCAGCCGCGGCACCCCGGTCGCGTCGCCGTAGTCGAAGTCCGCGTCCAGCGCGCTGGTCAGCGCGGTCTCGTAGGCCCGCCGCCACGCGGTGCGCGGGAACGCCCCCAGGTCCGGCACGCCCGGGCGCAGCGGCGCGATGGCGGCCGGCCGCTCGGCCGCGTCGGCCCGCCGCGGCGGCGCGGGCGCGACCACCTCGGCCACCACGGTGCCGGAGCCGCGCCGGCTGACGAGGCGCCCCTCGGCCGCCAGCTGCTCGTAGGCGCCGACCACCAGCCCCCGGGAGACGCCCAGGTCGGCCGCGAGGTCGCGGGTCGAGGGCAGGCGGGTCCCCGGTGCCAGGCGGCCCCGCGTGATCGCCTCCCTGAGCGCCCCGACGAGCTGCTCCCCCACCCGGGGCCGGGTGCGGTCGAGCTCGACCAACGCCTCCCAAACCGACAAAAATTGGCCCCCTAAAAGCCGGTCTTGGTGGCACTGTAGCGGGTACCACTGGCCGCCGTAAGTTCACCTGCATGACTCGGCGCCACATCGCGTACTGCGTGCTGACCTGCGCGATTCTCGGCAGTTCGTTCGTCGTGAGCCGTTCGATCGTCGGCTATCCGATCCTCTCCGGCCAGGCGATTCGCTACGCCCTGGCCGCGCTGGCCCTCTTCGCGCTGGTGGCCCGGGACCCGCGAAGGATTCACCCGAACGGGCGCGAGCTGGCCCGGCTGGCCCTGGTGGCGGCGACCGGGCTGGTCGCGTTCAACGTCCTGCTGCTCTTCGCCCTGCGCCACGCCGAGCCGGCCGTCATCGCCACCGTCGTCGGCGCCAGCCCGCTGCTGCTGGCCCTGCTCGGACCGCTGCAGGAGCGCCGCCGGCCCGCGCCCCGGCTGCTGGGCGCGGCCGCCGTGGTCGTCGCGGGCGCGGCGATCGTGTCGGGCTTCGGCGCGTCCGACTCCGCGGGCCTCGTCGCGGCGGTCGGGGTGCTGCTCTGCGAGGCGGCGTTCTCGCTGCTCGCGGCGCCCCTGCTGGCCCGCCTCGGCCCGGTGCGCGTGTCGGCTTGGAGCACGGCACTGGCCGTACCGTTGCTGCTGCTGCTGTTGCCCTTCAGCGGGGAGCGGCCGCGCCTTCCCGACGCGTCCGAGGCGGCCGCGCTGGCCTTCCTCGGGCTGGTGCTGACCGTGGTCGCGTTCGTGTGCTGGTATTCGGGCGTGGCCGGGCTCGGCGTGGACCGGGCCGGCCTGTTCGTCGGCCTCGTGCCGGTGTTCGCGCTGATCACGGCGGCCGCGGTGGACCGCGCGCTCCCGGGCCCCGGCAAGGTGGCCGGGGTCTTGCTGGTGGGTGCCGGTCTGGTGATCGCGGCGGCGCGTTCAGGCGGGCGTGTTAAGCAAGATGGATGGAACGCACCGCGCTCGTCCTCGGCGCCGGTGGCATCACCGGCGTCGCCTGGCAACTCGGCATCCTCATCGGCCTGCACGACCGGGGCATCGCCCTCGGGCAGGCCGACCTGATCCTCGGCACCTCCGCCGGCGCCATGACCGGCGCCCTCGTCGCCGCGTTCGGCGACCCGCGCACCGCCGCGGCGATCGAGGCCCCGCTCGGGCCCGGCGACCCGCCGCTCAACGCGGACTGGAATCTCGGCCCGATCGCGTTCGGCCTGCTGCAGGACGAGTCGCTGGAGCCGGCCGACATGCGCCGGCAGCTCGGCCGGATCGCGCTGGAGGCCGAGGTCGGGCCGCCGGAGCCGTGGCTGGCGGCGTTCGGGCGGCGGCTGCCGATCGAGGGGTGGCCCGACCGGCTGACGGTGACCGCGACCAACGCCGAGACCGGGGAGCCGGTGCAGTGGGATGCCGATTCCGGTGTACCGCTGGTGCCCGCCGTCACCGCCAGTTGCGCGGTCCCGTGCATCTTCCCGCCGATCCCGGTGAACGGCGCGAAGTACATGGACGGCGGCGTGCGGTCGCGGACCAACGCGGACCTCGCCGCCGGCTACGACAGGGTGTTCGTGGTGGCGCCGCGCATGCCGCTGCTGCAGCGCGACTCGCTCGACCCGGCGTTCACCGTCATCGAGCCCGACGACGCGTCGATGGAGGCGATCGGCGGCAACGTGTTCGACGCCGGGCGCTGGATCCCGACCCTGGCCGCCGGCGAGCGCCAGGGCCGCGAGCTCGTCATCGGCCGGTAGCGGTCATCGGCCGGTAGTACTCGTCCTGGGCGAGCGAGGTGCGGAAGGCGCCGAGCACGCCGGGGTCGTCGGAGACCATGTACTGGTTCGTCGGGCCCTTGTTGTCGGTCGGGTCGGACTCGAAGTAGAGCACCGCGCGGATCTGCGGGTTCGCCTTGAACGTCGCCGAGGCGTCCCGCAGCCACGCGGAGCGCTGGTCGGTGCCCCAGCTGCGGGCGATGCCGAACTCGCCGATCATCACCGGCTTGCTCGGATGCTTGGCGCAGAACTCCAGGAACGGGCGCATCAGCTGGCCGATGGTGCCGTACTTCGTGCCCGCGTACACGTCGACGCAGGTCCAGTCGACCTGGTCGTCGCCGGGGTAGAAGCTCGGCGCGGAGCCGTTCTGGAAGCCCTCGGCCGTGGGGCACCACACCCACGAGGCGTTGGTCGCGCCCTCCTGGATGAAGATGTTCCGCACGTACTTCCAGGCGGCGATGTAGTCCTTGCCGGACCACATCTGCGCGCGCAGGTTCGGCCGGTCCATCTCCCAGCGGTACCGCAGCAGCACCGGATGCCCGAAGGCCTTGAGCTCCCGGGCCCGCTCGCGGATCAGCTCGTCGTAGCGCCCCATCGTGACGAGCCGGGTGTCGCCGCCGGCCCACGACAGCATCAGCGTGCTGCCGCGGGCCGCGAACTGGCGGTCGGAGTCGTTGATGAAGTTCTCGTCGAAGCGGCGGTAGGTGTTGACGATCGCCATCTTCCGCCCGAGCGTCTGCTCCCAGGTCGCCATCGCGGCCACCCGGCCCGGCTCGGTGAGGTGGTCGGGCCGCACCCAGGCGCCGAGATAGGAGCCGCGCTTGGGCGGTCCGACGGGCCCGGCCTGGAAGGGCCCCTCGGACGTGGCGATGGCGGGCGGGCCAGCGTCCACTGTGGACGAGGGCGCCGCCGCCGGCGGACGGTCCGGCCGGCTCCGGTCGAGCACGGTCAGGGTGACGGCCGCGGCGACCGCGATGACCACGGCGACGACTGCGCCGGTGACGACGATCCGCTTCAACGATGGTCTCCTACTTGGGAATCCGCCTTGCTACATAGAGAACGTCCGTCGCCACCCCGGAGAGACTGCGCGATCGGGTAGCGAGGTCATCGGCCTTTCGGGCCATCGGGCGCAGCCACTCCCGCCGGTACGCCCCGGCCGGGAACACGGCGAAGCCGCGCCGGTCGATGACCTCGAAGCCGTGCCGGGCCAGCAGCTGCTCGACCTCGCCGTGCTGCAGCTCGGCGAACCACGCGTTGCCCCGGTGCGCGCGGTGGCGCAGGTGGCGCAGCGAGCTGCGGTTGCCGTGGTTCTCCACGACCAGCAGCCCCGAGTCGGCCTCCGGCAGGATCCGGGCGGCGAACGCGATCGCCCGGTCCCGCACGTCCTTCGGGGCGTTGAGCAGCAGCCGGAACACGGTCACCAGGGCCGGTCCGTCCACTGTGGCCGGATCCGGCACCGGCCCGTCCTCGGTCACCTGGTGCAGCTTCGCGTAGACGCCCGCCTCCCGGGCCTTGGCGAGCATCTGCTCCGAGGAGTCGTACCCGTGCGCGGCCCGCACCACGCCGTGCAGCAGCTTGATCGCCCGGCCGGTGCCGCACGCGAAGTCGTGCTGGACCGGCCGCCGGGCCGTGAACTCCCGCCGCACCAGCCGGCGCAGGAACGCCCGCTGCCGCACGCTCACCGCCGTCGCGTAGGTCTCCGGCGCATAGACCACCCGCTCGTACTTCTCAACCGCCGCCTCCGATTGGAAGACCTCCGCGTAATCCGTTCTCATCGTCCCCCCTGCATCAGAACTGTTCTCAAGCGCACCGCCGCGTAGCAGTACGCGACGGCACCCGCCCCGGTGGCGGCGAATTTCACGATCAAACCGGGGTGCAGCGCCCACAGCACGAGCTGGGGCACGGCGAAGAACCCGGCCGCCATGGCGCAGGCGAGCAGCGTCGCCCGGCCGAAGGGGTGCAGTCCCAGCCCGCGCACGACCTGCACGAGCGGGACCAGGTTGTTCACGAGCACCGCGGCCGCGAGGCCGACGGCCGCGCCGAATGCGCCGCTGCGGGGGATGAGCAGCGCGTCGACGCCGAGCATCACGATCAGGGCCAGCCCGACGTTGGCCAGGTTCCACCAGGTGCGCCCGGCCATCGCCAGCACCACGTCGACCATGCCGCACGCGGTGGCGACCATCATGGCGGCCGCGAGCACGCGCACCACGCCGACGCCGTTCTCGTAGTGCTCGCCGAACAGGCCCAGGTACAGCGGCGCGTACGTGAACACCAGCACGTACAGCGGCCAGCAGCACAGCACGACCCAGGCGGTCGACTGCCGGTAGAGCAGGTTCGCGCCCGCGGTGTCCCGGACCGCCAGCCGCTCGGCGAGCCGCGGCTGCACCGACTGCGAGACGCCCTGGTTCACGAACTGGCCGAGGATGACGAACCGGCCGGCGACCGCGTACATGGCGGCGGGGGCGAGGCCGGCCAGGGCGGCGACCATGAGCACGTCGACGCGCTGCAGCGCCATCTGGGCGAAGCTGGCGACTGCCCTTGGCGCGGTGAAGGTCCAGAAGCGCTTCGGGGTGAAGTCAGATGTATCCGATTTTTCCGATTTCAGGTTTTTGCGAAGCCGCTGGAGCGCATACCCGGCCAGCAGCGCGGTCGGGATGTACGGCAGCGCCCACATGGCGGCGAACAGCTGCTCGCTCCAGCCCAGCGCCCAGACCAGCACGAGCAGCAGCAGCTGCGCGGCCGGGCGCATGACCCGGTCCAGCAGCACCGTCGGGCGCATCGCCCGCAGCCCGCGCGTGGTGGACAGCAGCGCGTCGGTGAACGCGGCGGCCGGCAGGAACAGCGCCAGCGCCCGGACCAGGTCGGGCCGGCCGGGCAGCAGCGCGGCGCCGAACCACAGGCCGCCCGCGATGCACACCGCGGCGACCGCGATCGGGACCAGGGCGATCCGCAGCAGCTCGCCGAAGCGGGACAGGTCGCCGACCGCGCGCATCCGGGCCGGCCAGTACACCAGCGACGTCTGCACGCCGAGCTTGGCCACGGTCACGCCGAGGCCGAAGGTGGCCGTGGCGGCGAAGAACGCGCCGGCCGCGTGCGGGTCGAGGGCCCGCGCGGCCAGCCAGGTGACGCCGACGCCGGCCAGGCCGGTGCAGACCGTGCCCGCGAGGTTGGCGATGCCGCCGCGGGCCGCGCCGCGCAGCATCCCGCCGGGCGACTCGACCGCGGGCCGCTCCAGCGTGCTCGTCACTTGAGCATCCAGCTCGGCCGGTGCCCGAGGAAGTCGGCCAGGCGCTCGTCGTAGGGCCGGTAGTGCTCGGCCAGCCGCTGGGCGATCGAGTCGTCGAGGCGGTTGCGGGGCCGGGCGTTGTGCCGGTCGAACGCCGGGTACGCGTTCACGTGCGGCAGGCCGAGGAAGTCCACGACGGCGTCGTAGACCGGCTCCGGCCGGGTGAAGAACTCGGTGCTGTCGACCACGTGCACCCGGTCGCGGCCGAGCAGGCGGGCCATCGGCTCGAGGTACTCGATGTACTCGCCGCGGGCCCGGTAGGCGTGGTGCTGGTGGGCGAAGCTGTAGGCGAACGGGTCGGCCAGCAGCCGCTCGCGCTGCCCGTCGAGGCGCTCCTGCTCCAGCTCCAGCGCGCGCTCGAACTCGACCTCGGGCTCGAAGCCGCGGGCCACCTCGTGCGCGTGCTGGGAGTAGGCCCGCTCGACCGGGTCGCGCACGAGCACGACCAGGCGCACCCCGGGCAGGTCGGCGGCGATGCGGGCCAGCGCGTGCGGGTGGTACATGTAGTACGGGCTGGACTCGAACGTCTGCGCGGGCACGCCGAACTCGGCCCGGACCCGCTCGGCCCGGCGCTGCAGCGGGAAGTGGCCGCGGTACCAGCGCAGGCTGTGGTGGTAGCCGACGTCGAAGTAGTGCACGCCCTTGTGCAGCACGGCCTTGATGACGGCGGGGTGCGCGGCCAGGGCGCGGTAGAGCGAGGTGGTGCCGCACCGCTGCCCGCCGCAGATGAGGAACTGCGGCAGCATCCGCCGCCCGGCCGTGAGCTGGCCGTAGTTGCGGGATCCGAAGTGGACGATGCGCTTCATCGTCTCGGGGACCTGCACGGGCATGGTTACAGTGCCTCCACTCGCGCGACGAGGACGGGCAGCAGCCAGCTGCCGAGCACGCCCAGCCGGGCGCCGGCCTCCGCCTGCCGGTCGGTGACGTACCGGGTGGCCAGGTCGATGAGGTACAGCAGGGCGGTCACCTCGACCGCCTGGCGGTGCACGACGCCGAACGGCAGCAGCAGGTCCGGCGCGGCCGCGACGAGCTCGTTGACCGCCTGCCCGGCCGACGGCGAGCGGCCGATGCCGACCTGCAGCGCGTGGTGCAGCCCGTCGAAGCCGATCGGCACGCCGGGGGTGAACCGCTCCCAGTCCCAGACCAGCACGCCGCTCGCGACGCCGGCCATGTTCCACGGCGACCAGTCCCCGTGCCACGAGCCGAAGTGCAGCTGGACGTCGCCGGCCGCGTTCGCGATGCGCTCGGCCGCGGTGCGCAGGGCGGCACCCTCGGCGTGGTCGGCGACGGCGTCCAGGCGGGCGCGCAGCCGGGCCCAGTAGCCGCTGCGGTCGAGGCGTCCCTGGCTGGTACCGCAGCAGCGCGCCACCTCCAGCATCGCGCTCGCGAGGCGGGGCGCGGTCGGCGCCACCCGCGGCTCCCAGACCGGCAGCGCGGACTGCACCAGCACCTCGTGCTCGCCCCACTGCCCGGCGTGCAGCACGCCGGGCACCCGCACCTGGGTGAGCCCGGCGGCGCCGACGGTGGCGAGCGCGGCCGCCTCGGCCCGGACCAGCTCGCGGGTGAGCGGCGCGGTGCCGAGCTTGGCGAAGGCCAGGGTGCGCCCGGCCGGGTCGAGCAGTTGCAGGACCGGCTTGCGGTTGGCCCGCGCCGGTCCGATGTGGACACTGAGCCGCAGGCCGGCGCCGAGGTGGCGGCCGAGGTACGCGTCGATGGTGTCCTCGGCCGGGCTCAGCGTGAGCCGGTCGCGCAGCAGCAGCCCGGACAGCCCGGTGCGCAGCGCGGCCACCACGGCGTCGCGCTTGAGCCGGGCCAGCCGCGACTGGGGCTCGGCGTAGCGGCGCACGGCCGCGGCGGCGACCCGGCGGTCGTCGGCCGGGACCAGCAGGCGGGGCTTGCGCGCGTTCGGAATGACGAGGTACTGGACCGGGCGGTGGCCCTGCCCGGGGTACAGCAGGCTCAGCACTTCCTCGATGTATTGGGCGCGCAGCTGCTCGTCGTCGGCCTTGAGCGCGGCCGGAGCGGTCTTGATCGGACTCATGGCTGGCTGAAACCCCTCTGCTGGTTGCGCCACAGGACGGCATACGCCAGGAACGTCAGGGCCAGCGGGGTGACCAGGCTGTTGTACCAGAGCATGGCCGAGAAGCCGGACACCAGCGCGGCCCCGCCGGCCAGGCCGATCGGGCTGGCGTCGCGCCGGAAGCGCCACAGGCCGACCAGGAAGAAGCCGATGTAGGACAGCGTGCCGAGCAGGCCGTGCGCGTACAGCAGCTGCCAGAGCTGGCCGTTGCCGCCGATGGTGAAGTTGCCGCAGCGCTCGCAGTCGGCGCTCTCGCCCACGGCGATCGAGTTGCGCCCGCCGATGGTGGTGCGCGTCGAGCCGAAGCCGATCAGCGGCGACTCCTGCATGCCGGCGATCGCCTTCTGCGTGGTGTACATCCGCACGCCGTTGGACTTGCCGTTGTCCACCCGGGCGCCGACCACGTCGCCGAGCGGGGTGACGGCCAGCGCCACCGCGATGCCGACCGCGACCACGGCGACCAGTCCCAGGGCGGCCACGCGACCCCGCAGCGCCAGCCGTACCGCCACGTAGACCGCCATCACCGCGAGGCCGATCCACAGGCCGCGGTTGAGCGAGTAGACGATCGGGACGATGGCCACGAGCAGCGTCGCGGCCGCGAAGATCTTGGTGCGCCGCCGGCGGGTCAGGCAGAAGCCGGCGACGGCGAGCCACCCGACGAGCAGGCAGACGTTGTTGCCCCAGGTGTTCGTGTACCCCCAGGGCGCGCCCGGCCGCGGCGTCTCCCCGCCGAGCAGGTTCATGATCTGGGCGGCGGTCGGGTGCATCAGCGACTGCACGAACCCGTCGTGCCGCACGTGCGGCGGCAGCAGCAGCTCGAACGGCGCGGTGAACTCGAAGCGCGGCGCGGCCATGCCCAGGATGCCGCCGGCCACGGTGACCGCGAACAGCCAGGCGAGCAGGCGCACCAGGCGCTCCTGGCTGAGCGCGCGGCGCTCCAGGTTGCCGGCGTAGACCAGCAGCACGGTGAGCGCGCCGTAGCCGCCGAGCCGGAACGCGTAGGACACGAAGCGGCTGTGCCAGGTGCCGGGGACCGTGCCGGCCGGGTCGGCGCCGAGCGTGAACAGCCCGAAGCCGATCGCGGCCAGGAACAGCAGCCACAGCAGGAACGCGGGCGGCAGCTTGACCACGTGCCCGGCCGCGCGGTGGCGGACCAGCGACCACGCCATGGGCACGGCCGCGATGAAGAAGATGAGCACGCCGAGGCCCAGGGCCCACCACAGCGGGTACAGCAGCAGGATCCCGGTGATGGGCCAGGCGTTGAGGCGATGGACCCGGCGGCGGATCGAGGCCGACGGCGCACCGAGCGCGGGCTCGGCGGAGGGGTGGCTCGTCACGGTGGTCATCGGCGCTTGTCGGCACCGTTCTCGCTGGGCGCCTCGGCCGGGACGCGGGTGACCGAGATGGTCCGGGTCGCCCGCGACGGCGGGGGCACCGACTTGGCCGGCTTGACGGTGACGGGCGGGGAGGGCGGGACGGGCGGCGCGGGCGGGACGGGCGAGGAGGGCGCGCCCGCCGGCGCGGTGCGGATGCGCTTGGCCACCACCGGCTCCTCCTTGTCGTCCTTGGCCGGCAGCTTCTCCAGCACGGCGGTCATGTCGTCGGCCATGATCGGGGCGGCGGACGACTGCGTCTCTTTCTCCTCGCCGCCACGCGGGGCGGCCAGGCGGGGCAGCACGACCGCACCCAGCAGCGGGGTGCCGACCCGGCGCAGCTGGTCGGCGGCGTCGGCGATCTCGGTGTTGCGGGTGCGCCGCAGCTCGACCGCGACGATGGCCGCGTCGGCCAGGGCGGCCAGGCTCTGCGCGTCGGCGCTGGTGGCGGTGGACGGCGCCTCGACGACCACGTAGGCGGCCCGCTCGCGCAGGGTGGCCAGGGTGTCCCGCAGCGCCTGGGACTGCAGCAGCCCGCCGGCGCTGGCGGTGCCGCCGGTGGTCACCACGCTGAGGTTCGGGTGGCGCGGGGCGCGCTGCGTGGCGCTGCTGAGCGAGAAGCGGCCCGCGAGCACGTCGGAGAGGCCGGGCACCGCGCGGACGCCGAGCATCCGATTCACGGAGGCGGTGTCGACCATGCTGTCGGGCAGATGCGCGCAGACGAGGACGGTTTCCGCTCCGGTACGGGCGAACGCCGCCGCCAGGTTCGCCGCGACCACGGTCGACACGGCGCCGCGGCTCGCCCCGGCCACGACCACGACCTGCCCGGCCAGGGCCACCCGGGCGTCGCCGCCGGCCGGCGCCGGGATGCTCGCGAGCACCTCGTTGCGCAGCCGGTTGAAGATCCGCCCGCCCGCCCCGAACGGCGCGAACACGTCGTCGAGGCGCGGCTTGACCCGGCCCGGCACGCTCGCGAGCACGCCCACGTCGACCCGGCGGGGCAGGTCGGAGGCGCGCCGGACGCGCTGGTCGAGCCGCTCGCGCAGCATGGCCGCGCCGACGCCGAGCAGCAGCCCGACCATCGCGCCGCTGGCCAGGTTGAGCAGGCGGTTGGGCTTGACCGGGGTGCTCGGCAGGTCGGCGTCGCGGGTGATCTTCCCGGCGCTGACGGTCGTGGTGAGCAGCTGGTTGAGCTGGCCCGCGAGCGTGTTGACCTGCGAGGTGGCGGTGCTGCGCTGGCTCTCCAGGTTCGGCCGGTTGGGGTCGGTCTGCTTGAGCGTGGCGAGCTTGCTGTTGATCTGCGTCAGCCCGGTGTTGAGCTGGTTGATCTTGTCGTTCAGGATCGCGATCCGCCCGGCCACGTCGGCCTTGGCCGACTCCTCCCGGTTGCGCAGGTACGCCTCGGCGAACGCGTGCGAGCCGGCCTGGGCCTGCTCGGCGGTGCTGGCCGAGAACGTGATGACCAGGAACGTGGTGTTCGGCGGCACCTCGACCCGCACGCTCGCGGCGAGCGTGTCCGGCGGCGTGGTGGAGCGCATCAGGGCGGCGGCGTCGGTGGCCACGGTGGTGCTGGCCACGAGCTGGGCCTCGTTGTCGAGGTTGATGTCGCCCTTGGTGCGCCCGCTGGTCGAGTTGGCGTCCTGCCCGTTGCCGATCGGCGAGACGAGCACCGAGGTGGCGGACTCGTAGACCTTGGTCTGCATCGACGTGAACTGCACGGCGCCGGCCAGCCCGACCAGGACGAGCACCAGGACCAGCCACCAGTGGCGCCGGGCCATGCCGAGCAGATCGACACCTGGGGAGTCGGGTTCGGCGGTGTGCAGGCGGTTGGCGTCCATTGAGCGGCGGCCCCTTCGGCGTCAGGTTCTCCAGCCTCTAACGCCGTGGTCGCGCGGTTCGTAATGGGCGATAAGTCCGCTTCACTCCCTGGGAAGCGTTCCGCCGGGACTGGGCCTAGGGGATCGGGCGGGGGTCCAGCCAGCCGTTGCTCCCGAGATAACGAAGCACCGTCGTCACGGCCTCGCCGTGGGACAGCCCGGTCGTGTCGATCGCGAGCTCGGCGTCGAGCGGCTCCTCGTAGGGGTCGTCGATGCCGGTCATGCCCTTGATGATCCCGGCCCGGGCCTTGGCGTAGAGGCCCTTGCGGTCGCGGCGCTCGCACTCCGCGAGGGGGGTCGAGACGTGCACGAGCACGAAGCCGGCCCCCGCGTTGTGGGCGAACTGGCGGGCGGCGGCGCGGGCGTCGCGGTACGGGGCGATCGGGCAGCAGATGGCGACGCCCCCGTGCCGGGCGGCCTCCGCGGCGACCCAGCCGATGCGGCGGATGTTCGTGTCGCGGTCCTCGGCGGAGAAGCCCAGGCCGGCCGAGAGGTGCCGGCGCACGATGTCGCCGTCGAGGAGCGTGATGGTGCGTTCGCCGGTCTCCAGCAGTACATCCGCGAGACCGGTGGCCATCGTGGACTTGCCGCTGCCGGACAGGCCGGTGAAGAACACGACCAGGCCGCGCTGGCGGCGGGGCGGACGGGCCCGGGCCAGCTCGCGGGCGACGGCCGGCGGGGTGTGCCACTCGGGCAGGATCGTGCCCCGGTCCAGGTGGTCGTCGATCTCGGCGAAGGTCAGCGGCAGGCGCCGGTGCCGGGGCGGGATGTCGTCCAGGGAGCGCCACTGCCCGTCGCGGCCGTCGTAGGCGAGCTCGCGGGGCACCAGCACCCGCAGGCCGCCGCCGGAGAGCATGGACTCGCTGGAGGCCAGCAGGTGGGTCACGCCGTAGGCGGCGGCGACCCGGGTGCGCAGCATGGCGTCGCGGATGTCGTCGCCGTCGTGGTGCGGCAGGGGCAGCGCGACGATCGTCGAGGCCGGCATCCGGTCGCGGGCGGCCAGCACGCAGCGGACCAGCGCCTCCGGGGCCAGCCCGTCGGGGCCGGGCCCGTCGACCGGGACGAGCACCACGAGGTGGGCGGCGAGGGTGCGGGCGGCCCGCGCGATCTGGGCCAGCTGCGGGCGGTGCAGCGGCCGGTCGGCGATGACCCCGAGGATGCGCCCGGGCGGCAGCGACTGGCGGACCTCGGCCGGGGTGCGGCGCATCCGGCGGAACGCCCCGTGCCCGCCGTCGCCGAGGCGGCGGACCCGCCCGGCCACGCCGAGCGTGGTCTTGCGGGCCGGGTAGAGCTCGGTGGCGTCCAGGGCCGCGACGGGCGCGCCCTCCAGGTCGGCCAGGATCAGCACCCGCCGGGCCGGATCGGCCACGTCGAGCTGCTCCGCGACGGTGCGGGGCAGCTCCAGCGTGACCGGGACCGGCCAGGCGGTGCCGTCGGCGAGCCGGCCGGTCCGGCGCAGCGCGATGAGGTCGGCCGAGCCCAGGAAGCCGGTCAGGGGCGCGTATGCGCCCGAGACCAGCAGTTCCAGGTCGGCGAGCTCGGATGACTTGGGCGTGTAGGTGGGGGCGTCGCGCAGTACGTCATCGGGCAATGCCCAACCGTTTGGTTCAGACCCATCCACAGACACCCCGCAAGACTGCCACAGGCGTCAGCCCGTGTTGCGCATGCCCGCCGCAATACCATTGATCGTGGTGAGCAGCGCGCGCTCCAGGGCCGGGTCCGGCGACGAGCGGCGGCCGGTGGGCCAGTTGCCGGCGTCGGCGGACTTGCTGTCGCGGTACTGCCCGAGCAGCGTCACCTGCAGGTGGTGCAGGGGCTGCAGGTAGCTGTCGCGGACCCCCAGCGTGCGCTGCAGCACCGGCTGGCGGTCCAGCAGCGCGTCCTCGCCGGTGATCGCCTTGACCTCGGCGACGGTGCGCTCGTACTCCTCGCTGATCACCGCGAAGATCGGGCGCAGCGGCTCGGGGACGAGCGTCTCGACGTACCGTGCGGCGATCTCGAGATCGGTCTTGACCAGCATCATCTCGACGTTGGACAGGAACGTCGCGAAGAAGTGCCACTTCTCGTGCATCTCGCGCAGCACGTCGCCCAGGCCGGCCTCGCGGGCCGCCTTCAGGCCGCTGCCCACGCCGAACCAGCCGGGCACGATCTGGCGGGACTGGGTCCAGCCGAACACCCACGGGATGGCCCGCAGGCCGGACAGGCCCGCGTCGGCGTTGGGCCGCTTGGCCGGCCGCGAGCCGATGTTGAGCGCGCCGAGCAGCTCGGTCGGGGTGGCCGCCCAGAAGTACGCCGGCAGGTCCGGGTTCTCCACCAGCGCCCGGTAGTTGGCGAAGGCCGCGGTGGACACGGTCTCCATCGCCGAGTCCCAGCGGGCCAGGGCCTCGGCGGGCTGGCGGGGCTCGGTGTGCAGCAGCGCGCTCTGCAGGACCGCGGCCAGGGTGAGCTCGAGGTTCTCCCGGGCCAGGGAGGGCAGCGTGTACTTGTCCGAGATGACCTCGCCCTGCTCGGTCACCTTGATCGCGCCGTCCAGCGTGCCCCACGGCTGGGCCAGGATGGCCTCGTGGGTCGGGCCGCCGCCGCGCCCGACCGTGCCGCCGCGGCCGTGGAAGAGCCGCAGGCGGACGCCGTGGCGGGCCGCGACGTCGCGCAGCTGGCGCTGGGCCTTGTGGATCATCCACTGCGAGGTCGTGATGCCGGCGTCCTTGTTGGAGTCGGAGTAGCCGAGCATGACCTCCTGGACGTCGCCGCGGGCGCGGACGATCGCGCGGTACACCGGGATGGACAGCAGCTCGTCGAGCAGCTCGCCGGCCATGTCCAGCTCGCGCGCCTGCTCCAGCAGCGGGGCGAAGCCGACCCGCGACCGCGCGGACTCGATCGCGGCGCCGCCGAAGCCGGCCCCGGCGCTCACCTCGACCAGGCCCCACTCGCGGGCCAGGACCACGGCGGCGAGCACGTCGTCGATGCCGGTGGTCATCGAGATGATGTACGTCTCCACGACCTCCGGCCCGAAGCGCTCCTGCACCTCGCGGATGGCCGAGAACACCTCGAACGTCTTGCGCGCGGTGTCGGTCAGCGCGGTGTCCCGGGTGGCCAGCGGGCGGCGGCCGTTGAGCTCGTCGACGAGCAGCTGCTGGCGGGCGGAGCGGTCCAGCGAGGAGTAGTCGACCTCGCCGACCCGGCGGTACAGCTGGGCCAGCACCTCGTGGTGGGCGTCGGCGTGCTCGCGCACGTCCAGCGTGGCCAGCTGCAGGCCGAACGCGGACAGCGTGCGGATCGCCGAGGCGAGCTTGCCGGTTGCCGCCAGCTGGCCGCCGTTGCGGGCCAGGGACGCGCGCATGAGCTCCAGGTCGGCGATGAGCTCGGCCGTGCCGAGGTAGTCGCGGCCCTGCTTGTGCGGCGTGCCGGTGGCCAGGCGCTGGCGGGTGTGGGCGAGCTTCAGGCGGATGCAGCGCAGCTTCAGGCGGTACGACTCCTCCATGTTGACCCGGCGGTAGCGGGCCGGCAGCTCGGGGAGGTTGTCGAGGTCGGCCGCGAGGCTCGCGGAGAGGTCCAGCGAGACGCCGCGCAGGCGCTTGGAGACCGAGATCTCGTCGATCAGGGCGTCGATCACGCCCTCGGCCATGCGGATGCCGTACTCGTGCTGGATGAGCAGCACGTCGCGGGTCACGGCCGGGGTGACGAACGGGTTGCCGTCGCGGTCGCCGCCGATCCACGAGCCGAACGTCAGCGGGCGGGCGGTGGGCGGCAGCTGGACGCCGAGGTCGCGCAGCGTCTCGTAGAGGTCGTCGAGCACCTGCGGGGCCGCGCCATTGGCCAGGTCGGCCAGGTAGTACACGGCGTTGCGGGCCTCGTCGCTGGGCTCCGGCCGCTCCAGGCGCAGCTCGTCGGTCTGCCACAGCAGGTCGAGCAGCTCGGCCAGGCGCCGGTCGGTGCGGTCGGTGCGGGTCTTGTCCGGCTCCAGCGAGCCGTCCAGCGCGGTGGCCACGGCCTCGGCGTCGAGCTCGTCGCCGACGGCGCGGAGCTTGGTCAGCACCGAGCGGCGGGAGGCCTCGGTCGGGTGCGCGGTGAAGACCGGGCGCACGGCGAGCTTCGAGGCGATCTGGCCGATCTCGCGCACGCCCACGCCGCGGTCGGCGATGAGCTTGGCGGCCCGCTCGAGCCAGCCGCCCTCGCGGACCCGGATCCGGCGCAGCTCCCGCGAGCGGTGCACCTGCTCGGTGATGTTGGCCAGGTGGAAGTATGTGGAGAAGGCCCGGGCGAGCTGGGTGCCGGTGACGACGTCGAGGCCGTGCAGGCGCTCGGCGGCCGCCTCCGGGTCGGTGCGGACCAGGGCGCGGACCTCTTCGACGAGGTCGAGCAGCTGCTGGCCGTCCTGGCGCACGAGGCTCTGACCGAGCAGCGAGCCCAGCCGGCGGATGTCGGCGCGCAGGGCTGCGTCGGCGGCGTCCGCGACGTCCTCAGACATGTGTCCCCTCCAAGTTGCGGTCGGCTCGGCTGGGGACGGCGCTGTCCGATTCAGGGGCATCGTATCGGCTTCGTCGTCCGGCCGTGGCGTCCCGGTGAGCCATGTCTCGGTTTCTGTCATACCCTCCGGATAGTCTTGAATCCGCATCGACCACCCCCGTCCTCTCTGGGCGCCGGGGTTGTTTGCTGTGGATTTTCTGGATATTCCGGACATTGGGTGCATTTGTCATGAAGCTTGCCGGACTTACCGAAGCCGCCCTCGCCGATCCCGCTCTCGCCCGCGCGCGCGACCTCGCCCGGGCCGGGCACAGCGACCAGGTCGACCTGACCGGGCCGCCGGCCCTGCGCGCGTTCGTCGCCGCCACCATCGCCGCCGAGCGGCCGCTGCTGGCCGTGACCGCCACCGGCCGCGAGGCCGAGGACCTGGCGGCCGCGCTGGGCTGCCTGCTCGACCCGGAGTCGGTCGCGGTGTACCCGTCGTGGGAGACGCTGCCGCACGAGCGGCTCTCCCCCCGCTCCGACACGGTCGGCCGGCGGCTGTCGGTGCTGCGCCGGCTGGCCCACCCGACCCCCGAGGCGCCCCGGCCCCGGGTCGTCGTCGCGCCGGTCCGCTCGGTGCTCCAGCCCCAGCTCAAGGGCCTGGGCGACCTGGAGCCGATCGAGCTGCGGCCGGGGCTCGCGGCCGACCTCGACGAGCTCACGGTCCGGCTGGCCGAGCTCGCCTACGCCCGGGTCGACCTGGTCACCAAGCGCGGCGAGTTCGCGGTCCGCGGCGGCATCCTCGACGTCTTCCCGCCGACCGAGGAGCACCCGCTGCGGGTCGAGTTCTGGGGCGACGAGGTGGAGGAGATCCGCTCGTTCGCCGTCGCCGACCAGCGCACGATCGAGAAGGTCGAGCGGCTGTGGGCCCCGCCGTGCCGGGAGCTGCTGCTCACCGACGAGGTGCGGGACCGGGCGCGGGCGCTGTCCACCGACCACCCGCAGCTGGCCGAGATGCTCGACAAGCTGGCCGGCGGCATCCCCGTCGAGGGCATGGAGTCCCTGGCCCCGGCCCTGCTGGGCGGCACCGACTCGCTCGAGCTGGTGCTGCACTGCATGCCGAAGGGCACCCACGTCCTGCTGTGCGACCCGGAGCGGATCCGCACCCGGGCCCACGACCTGGTGCGGACCAGCGACGAGTTCCTGGAGGCGAGCTGGGCCGCGGCCGCCGTCGGGGGCAAGGCGCCGATCGACCTCGGCGCGGCGGCCTTCCGCCACCTGGGTGACGTCCGGGCGGCGGCCTCTTCGCTGGGCCAGCCTTGGTGGTCGCTGAGCCCGTTCGCGGCTTCGCCGGATTCGCCGGAGGTGGTGGTCTCCGACGACGCCGTCTCGATCTCGCTCGCGGCGCAGGCCGTCCCGCTGTACCACGGGGAGACCGCGCGGGTCGTCGACGACCTCAAGCGGCTGACCGGCGACGGCTGGCGGGTCGCGCTGGTCTTCGAGGGCACCGGGCCGGCCCAGCGGGCGGCCGAGGTGCTGCGCGGGGCCGATCTCGGGGTCGTCGTTTCCGATGGGATCGCTGCTGTGCCGGCGCCCGGGCTGGTGACCGTCACGACCGGCTCCCTCGAGCTCGGGTTCCTCGACGAGGACGCGCGGTTCGCGGTCATCACCGGGACCGACATCTCCGGCGGGCGGGGCGCGTCCACCAAGGACATGCGCAAGATGCCGAGCCGGCGGCGCAACCAGATCGACCCGCTCGAGCTGCGGGCCGGCGACTACGTGGTGCACGAGCAGCACGGCATCGGCCGCTACGTGGAGATGGTCCAGCGCACGGTGAACGGGGCCGACCGGGAGTACCTCGTCATCGAGTACGCGGCGTCCAAGCGCGGCCAGCCCGGCGACCGGCTCTTCGTCCCCACCGACCAGCTCGACCAGCTCTCCCGCTACGTCGGCGGGGAGGCGCCCACGCTGCACAAGATGGGCGGCTCGGAGTGGCAGAAGGCCAAGTCGCGGGCGCGCAAGGCGGTGAAGGAGATCGCCGCGCAGCTGATCCAGCTCTACGCCGTGCGGCAGAACTCGCAGGGCCACGCCTTCGGCCCGGACACCCCGTGGCAGCGGGAGCTGGAGGACGCGTTCCCCTACCACGAGACCCCGGACCAGCTCGCCGCCATCGAGGAGGTCAAGGCCGACATGGAGAAGTCGGTGCCGATGGACCGGCTGATCTGCGGCGACGTCGGCTACGGCAAGACCGAGATCGCGGTGCGGGCGGCGTTCAAGGCGGTGCAGGACGGCAAGCAGGTCGCCGTGCTGGTGCCGACCACCCTGCTGGCCCAGCAGCATTTCAACACGTTCTCCGAGCGGGTCTCGCAGTTTCCGGTGGAGGTGCGGCAGCTGTCGCGGTTCCAGACCCCGACCGAGACCAAGCTGACGATGGAGAAGGTCACCGACGGCACCGTCGACATCGTCATCGGCACCCACCGCCTGCTGCAGACCGCGACCCGGTTCAAGCAGCTCGGCCTGGTGATCGTCGACGAGGAGCAGCGCTTCGGCGTGGAGCACAAGGAGTTCCTCAAGCAGCTGCGCGCCTCGGTCGACGTGCTGACCATGTCGGCCACCCCGATCCCGCGCACGCTGGAGATGGCGATCACCGGCATCCGCGAGATGTCCACCATCGCCACCCCGCCGGAGGAGCGCCACCCGGTGCTCACGTTCGTCGGCGCCCAGGACGACAAGCAGGTGTCCGCGGCCATCCACCGCGAGCTGCTGCGCGACGGCCAGGTCTTCTACCTGCACAACCGGGTCGAGTCGATCGAGCGGGCGGCCCGCCGGCTGCGCGAGCTGGTGCCCGAGGCGCGGGTCGCGGTCGCCCACGGCCAGATGACCGAGGAGGCCCTGGAGAAGATCATGGTGGGCTTCTGGGAGAAGGAGTACGACGTCCTCGTCTGCACCACGATCGTGGAGAGCGGCATCGACATCCCCAATGCCAACACCCTGATCGTCGAGCGGGCCGACCTGCTGGGCCTGGCCCAGCTGCACCAGATCCGGGGGCGCGTCGGCCGCGGGCGGGAGCGGGCCTACGCCTACTTCCTGTACCCGCCGGACAAGCCGCTGACCGAGCACGCCCACGAGCGGCTGGCCACCATCGCCCAGCACACCGAGCTCGGCGCGGGCATGTACGTGGCGATGAAGGACCTGGAGATCCGCGGCGCCGGCAACCTGCTCGGCGGCGAGCAGTCCGGCCACATCGAGGGCGTCGGCTTCGACCTCTACGTGCGCATGGTCGGCGAGGCGGTGCAGCAGTTCAAGGGCGAGCGGCCCGAGGAGGAGGAGCCGGACGTCAAGATCGACCTTCCGGTCGACGCGCACCTGCCGCTGGAGTACATCGCGGCCGAGCGGCTCCGCCTGGAGATCTACCGCAAGATCGCCGGGGCCAAGGACGACGGGGCCCTCGACGAGATCGTGGCCGAGATGAAGGACCGCTACGGCGAGCCGCCGGAGCCGGTGGCCAACCTGCTGGCGGTGGCCCGGTTCCGGTTCCTGGCCCGCGCCTACGGGCTGACCGACGTGTCGCTGCAGGGCAAGCACGTGCGCTTCGGGCCGCTGCCGCTGCCGGACTCCAAGCAGATGCGCCTGAAGCGGCTGTACCCGGAGTCGGTCTTCAAGGCCGCCGCCGACACGGTCTCGCTGCCCCGCCCGTCGACCCGGCGGGTGGGCGGCGAGCCGATGCGGGACACCCAGCTGCTGGGCTGGGCGGCCGAACTGCTCAAGACCGTGTTGGGTGACCCGGTCGCGGCGTGACCGGGTTCGCGGATTCCTCTGTGGGAGGGTGGTGCACTATGCGTGTTCGTCGCTTCGCCGGTGTCATCGCCCTCTCCCTGACCGCCGGCCTTGCTCTGACAGCGTGCCGCTCGCAGCCGGACGTCGCCGTCTACGTCGGTGACCGCACGGTTTCCGCGGCCGAGGTCGACGCGATCGTGCGCGGCGTCAACGCCGAGGCCGACCGGCGCATCGCCGCGTTCGCCGCCGCCCGGGCCACCGATCCGGGCACCCTGCCGCCGCCGATCGTGCGCACCACCGGCACCGAGGTGGTGTCCCTGATCGTCCTGGCCGACCTGGGGCGGCGGGTCATCGCCGAGCGCGGCCTCACCACCCACCCGGCGCCGGCCGACACGATCGCCGAGACGTTCGCGATGCCGCCGGCCGACCAGTACGTGCGGCTGTGGACGGACTACCTGACCGGCCTGCAGTCGGTCGCGGCGGCCGAGCAGAACCGCCCGCTGACCGACGACGAGGCGGACCGGCTCTACGAGGCGGGCGCGGCCGACCCCGACGTGGACTACGACGAGGCCGTGCACCGCTTCAAGACCCAGCTCAACCTGGCGACCCTGTTCGGCGCCCAGGAGCGTCTGGCCGGCGCGATGGCCGGCGCGGACGTTTCGGTCAACCCGCGGTACGGTCCGGTGGTGCTGCCCGTGGTGCTGAACGGCCGGCACCTGGACGTGGCGTTCGAGGAGGATTGACGTCGGTGTCTCGTAGCGTGGTCCTGCTGGTGACCTCCCCTCGGCTGCCGGCGGGGGTGCTCACCGCGCAGGCCTGGGACCTGGTGCGCGCCCACCCCGTGCTGACCGCCGCCGACTCCGAGCAGACCGCCGCCCTGCGCGCCGCGGGCGCGACGGTCACGGTGGTGGCCCCCCTGGTCGACACGCTGCTGGCGGCGCTGGCCGAGCACGGCACCCTGGTCTGGCTGGCCGCGCCCGACGGCGACGAGCAGCTGGCCCGCGAGCTGGGCCTGCGCCTGGCCCGCGAGCCGGGACTGGCCGAGCTCGAGCTGGTGTACGGCTCCTGGGACCCGGCCGGCGCCCGCCTGCTCGACGCGGTGACCGTGATGGACCGGCTCATGCACCCGGAGGCCGGCGACCCCTGGAAGCGGGCGCAGACCCACGCCAGCCTGGCCCATTTCCTGCTGGAGGAGGCGTACGAGCTCTTCGACGCCATCGCCGACGACGACCCCGATGCGATCCGCGAGGAGCTCGGCGACGTGCTGCTCCAGGTGATCCTGCACGCCCGGCTGGCCGAGGAGACGTCGGACTTCTCGGTCGACGACGTGGCCGGCGACCTGGTGGCCAAGCTGATCCGGCGCAACCCGCACGTCTTCGCCGACACCGAGGTGGGCGGCATCGACGAGATCATCGCCAACTGGGAGCAGATCAAGAAGGCGGAGAAGTCCCGCGCCTCGACGGTCGACGGGGTGGCGCTGTCGCAACCGGCCCTGGCTCTGGCGGCGAAGCTGCTGCAGCGCGTCGCGCGGGCGGGCCTGGACGTGCCGCTGCCGCCGCCGACCACGCTGGGTGGCCAACTGTTCGGCGTCGTCGCCTCGGCGCGGGCCGCCGACCAGGACGCGGAGGCGGCACTTCGCGCGGCGGCTCTGGAGTACATGGAATCGGTGCGCGCCGTTGAACGCACTCCTGGCGCCTGACTACTGCGCGTGACTTTTCGATGATCAACTCGAAGATCGATTAGGACGCGTCGGCTACGCTTGAGGGGTAAAAAAGGAAGGGCCCGCCCACGAGGACGACCATGCCTCCACGGATGCCTGACACTCGACTTCGGGTCCCACGCCCGCTTGGCACTTCGGGGGATTACGGCCCGCCGTTGGCACTCGACCTCGGGGACCGCGCGCGCCTGGCACTTCGGGGACCACGGCCCGCTTTGGCACTCGACTTCGGGGATCGCGGGGCCGCCTTTTGGCACTCGACTTCGGGGATTGCGCCCGCCTGGCACTTCGCGGACCACGGCCCGCTTTGGCACTCGACTTCGGGGATCACGGCCCGCCTGGCACTCGACTTCGGGGACGACGGCCCGCCTCTGGTACTCGACTTCGGGGATCACGCCCGGTGCGCCGGGCGGCGCGTGAGCCGGTGGTGCAGCGACCGGGCTAGCAGCGCCGCGGCGAACGGGGCGTCCTCGCACCCGACCTTGGGGATCACGCCCGGTGCGCCGGGCGGCGCGTGAGCCGATGGTGCAGCGACCGGGCTAGCAGCGCCGCGGCGAACGGGGCGTCCTCGCGCAGGTAGCGCCGGGCCAGCCGGCGTGGCTCCCGGGCCAGCCGGTCGAGCCACTCCAGGCCGGCCTTCTGCATCGCCGGCCGGGCCCGCTGGACGTCGCCGGCCACGAAGTTCACGGCCGCGCCGCAGCCGAGGAACCAGGTGGCGGGCAGCGCCTCGCGCAGCCGCGCGATGAGGTGCTCCTGGCGGGGGAAGCCGATCCCGACGTACACCATCTGCGGCTCGGCCTTGACGACCCGCGCGCAGAGCGCCCGCAGTGCGCGCGGGTTGCGGTCGAAGCCGAACGGCGGGCAGTGCGCGCCGGCGATGCGCAGGCCCGGGCAGTCCGCGGCGAGCCGGTCGGCGGCCCGGTGTGCCCCGTCGCGCTCGCCCGCGGCGCCGGCCGGCGTGCCGCCGAGGACGAACACGCTGCCGCGCCGGCTCGCCAGGCCGCGGGACAGCGACCAGATCAGGTCCGAGCCCGCCACCCGTTCGGGGAGCGCGCGGCCGGCCAGCCGGGCCGCCCACACCAGCGGCGCGCCGTCGGCGACCACGAGATCGGCCGCGCTGAGGTGGGCGCGCAGGGCCGCGTCGCGCGCCACCTGACGCAGGATGTCGACGTTCGGCGTGACGATCCAGCCGCCGCGGCCCCGGTCGAGGGCCGCGAGCACGCGCGCCACCACCTCGTCCTCGGTCAACGGGTCGATTGCCAGTCCACCCACGGGGACCCGCCGGGTGTGGGAGTAGCTGCGCAGCATCGTTCGTCCGCAATTCCTCGTTAGACCTCACAGATGCCAGCGAAACTGGCATATCTACCAAAACGACCAAGGAGGACGCTTTGGTACGCGTTCTGTTCCTCGGGGGGCTGGGTCGAAGCGGCACCACGCTGCTCGAACGCCTGCTGGGAGAACTGCCCGGCGTGTGTCCGCTCGGGGAGGTGGTGCACCTCTGGGAGCGCGACATCGCCGGCGACGAGCGCTGCGCCTGCGGCGACCACTTCTCCGACTGCGGCTTCTGGCAGGCCGTCGGCGAGAAGGCGTTCGGCGGCTGGCAGCACGTCGACGTGTGGCGGGTCCTCGCGCTGCGGCACGCCGTCGAGCGCACGCGGCACATCCCGCGGCTGGCCAGCCTGCGGATGAGCCCGGCCCATCGGCTGCTGGTCGAGGAGTACGCCGACTGGTACGCCCGGCTGTACGAGGCGGCCGCGATCGTCTCCGGCGCCGACGTGCTCGTGGACTCCTCCAAGCACGCCGCGCTCGCCTACTGCCTGCGGTTCGCGCCGAGCATCGACCTGCGCGTCGTGCACATGGTCCGGGACAGCCGCGGCGTGGCGTACTCGTGGACGAAGAAGGTCTCGCGGCCGGAGACGGACAACGCCGAGGAGATGACCCGGTACTCCCCCGGCCGCTCGGCGCTGCTGTGGAACGCGCACAACGTGGCGTTCTCGGCGCTGCACCGCTGTGGCGTGCCGGTGCAGCGGGTGCGGTACGAGGAGCTGCTCGACAAGCCGGAGGAGACCTTGCGCGAGCTGTCCCGGTTCATCGACATCAAGCCGGGCGGACTGCCGTTCCTGCAGGACGGCGTCGCGACGCTCGGCGCGTGCCACAGCGCGGCCGGCAACCCGATGCGCTTCACGGTCGGGCCGGTGCCGCTGCGCCGCGACGACGCCTGGCGCACGGCCCTGCCCCATCGGCAGCGGCGGGTCGTGAGCGCGCTGACCGCGCCGCTGCTCGGCGCCTACGGCTACCGCGGGGAGGTCCGATGAGCACCGGCGGGCACTGGCCGAGCGTCGGCGTCATCATCCCCACCCGCAACCGCCCGGAGCTGCTGCGCCGCGCAGTCGCCGGGATCGTGGCCCAGGACTACCCGGGGCCGGTCCGCACCATCGTGATCTTCGACCAGCACGACCCCGACGCGAGCCTGTGCCGCGGCGGGGACCGGCCACTGGACGTACTGCCGAATCTGCACAAACCCGGATTGGCCGGAGCGCGCAACACGGGCATCGTCGCGCTCGACACCGACCTGGTGGCCTTCTGCGACGACGACGACGTGTGGCTGCCGACCAAGCTGCGCCGCCAGGTCCACGCGCTGCAGCAGCGCCCGCAGGCCGAGTTCTGCACCTCGGCGATCGAGGTCGAGTTCGCCGACCGGCTCACCCCGCGGCTGGCCGGCGCCTCGCTGGTCGGGCTGGACGACCTGGTCCGCTCGCGGATGGCGATGCTGCACTCGTCGACGTTTCTGGTACGCCGCGCCGCGTTCGCCCCCGACGAGATGGGACTCGTCGCCGAGGACGCCCCCGGCAGTCAGAACGAGGACTGGGACCTGTTGCTGCGCGCGGCCAAGCGCGGCGAAATCGTGCATGTCGACGAGCCGCTCGTGCGCGTGTTGTGGGGGCGGACGTCGATGTTCGCGTACGAGTACGCGACGAAGATGGCCTCGCTGCGCTGGATGATGGGCCGCCACCCGGAGATCGCCAACTCACAGACCGGAGCCGGCCGCGTGTACGGCCAGCTGGCCTGCTGGTCCGCCGCCACCGGCGACCGCCGCGAGGCGTGGCACTGGACCAAGGCCGCGATGCGCTCCAACTGGCGCGAGCCCCGGGCGGCGATCGCGATCGCGGCGGTGACCGGCATGGTGAAGGTCGAAAGCGTCCTCGGGGCCCTCCACCGGAGGGGCCACGGCATCTAGGCTCTTGCTCCATGAGGCTTCACGTTCGCGTGCACGGCGACGGCCTCGCGGGGACGCCGTTTCTGCTGGTGCACGGCCTGTCGTCGAACGCCCGGCTGTGGGACGGGGTGGCCGCGCACCTCGTCGCCGCGGGACATCCCGTGCGCGCGGTCGATCTGCGCTCGCACGGGGAGTCGCCGAGCCCGCCCGACGGCTACGACACCGCGACCGCCGCCGCCGACCTGGCTTCGTTGCTCGCTTCGCTCGGTGCGGCGCCCAGCATCGTGGCCGGGCAGTCCTGGGGCGGGAACGTCGCGGTACACCTGGCGGCTCTTCATCCCGAGCACGTGCGGGCGGTGGCGCTGGTCGACGGCGGCTGGATCAACCTGCCCGCGCAGTTCCCCACCTGGGCGGCGTGCGAGGCGCGGCTGCGGCCGCCGGACGTCAACGGGCTGACCGCGACGGCGCTGCGCTCGCGGCTGCGGGCGGCGCATCCGGACTGGGAGCCGTGGGCGATCGAGGCGACGGTGTTCAACCTGGTCGTGCACCCGGACGACTCGCTGTCGCGGCGGCTGCCCATTCCCGCGCACATGCGCATCGTGCGCAGCATGTGGGACGACCCGCCGCAGCCGTACTACCCGCGCATCGGCGTGCCGGTGCTGGCCATTCCGGCCGGGTCGCACCCGCCGGACCTGGGCGGGCTGCGGGATGTGCGCGTCCGGGCGTACCCGGGGGCCGATCACGACGTGCACGCCCAGCACCCGGCCGACGTCGCCGCCGACCTGCTGAGCCTCGCATGACCGGGCTCCTCGTGATCATGGGCTCCGGCGAGACGGCGCCGACGATGGTGAAGCCGCACCGCGAGATCTTCAAGCGCTGCGGGGACCGGGCGGCGGTGCTGCTCGACACGCCGTACGGCTTCCAGGAGAACGCCGACGACATCTCGGCCAAGGCGGTCAAGTACTTCGCCGACAGCACCGGCCGCCGGCTCGCGGTCGTCGAGTGGCGCACCACCCCGGCGCCCGGCCTGCCGCTGGAGCGCGCGCTGAGCGGCCTGCGGGAGGCCGGCTGGCTGTTCGCGGGCCCGGGCAGCCCGACCTACGCGCTCCGCCAATGGGCAGAAACGCCGATCCCGGGTGTACTGGCCGAGGTCCTCGAGTCCGACGGTGTGGTGTGCTTCGCGTCGGCGGCGGCGCTGACGCTCGGCTCGCATACGATCCCGGTGTACGAGATCTACAAGGCCGGCATCGATCCGCACTGGGTGCCGGGCCTGGACCTGTTCCACCGGATGACCGGGCTGCCCGCCGTGATCATCCCGCACTACGACAACGCCGAGGGCGGGCACCACGACACCCGCTTCTGCTACCTGGGCGAACGCCGCCTCGCGCTCCTCGAGCCACTGCTCCCGGCCGAGTCGTTCATCATCGGCATCGACGAGCACACGGCGGGTCTTTTCGATCTTGCCGCCGGTACCGTCGAAATCGTCGGCAACGGCGGCCTGACCCTCCGCCGCGGCGGCGTCTCGCAGCGCTGGCCCGCGGGCACGACCTTGCCGTTCTCGGTGTTCTCGCCGTCGTCCTCCTTCGTCGCGTCCGCGCCGGCGCCTGTGGTCTCGGTCGATCCGCCGCCGCTCACGTCCCTGGCCGCGTCGACCCTGGAGACGACGGCCCGCTTCGAGGCGTCGTTCGAGGCCCACGACCCGGACGGCTGCGTGGCGGCGGCGCTCGACCTGGAGCAGGCGCTGCAGGACTGGATCGCGGACACCGACGTCTCCGACGAGCGGGAGCAGGCCCGGGCGGCGCTGCGCGGGATGCTGGTGCGGCTGGCCTCGTTCGCGGGTCCGGACCGCTTCACGCCGCTGGTCTCCGCCCTGGTGGAACTGCGCACGGCGGCGCGTTCGGGGCGGGACTTCGCCTTGAGCGACTCCTTGCGGGACGTGCTGGGCTCGGTCGGTGTGACGATTCAGGACACTCCTGGCGGCACTTTGTGGGTGTAGCGATAAGTCGGGCGCTCCGCGCCGCGACTTATCGGACATATCACGATTTTTAGGTATCCTGCGGCGTTATCGCTGGTCAGCGGGCCTTTGGCGTGGCGCGGGGGCCGAGTCGGGGGTTCGGCCGGGGATGCAGTACGCTCGTACTGCTAAGCGAGGATTCAGCGAGGACTGCCCCGCGGCGGCGGAGACCCCCCGTTGAGGCAGCGCGAGAGGAGCGCCCGGCCGATGGCGAAGATCAAGGTAAACAACCCTGTCGTCGAGCTCGACGGCGACGAGATGACCCGGATCATCTGGAAGCAGATCCGCGAGCAGCTGGTCCTGCCCTACCTCGACGTCGATCTGAAGTACTACGACCTGTCGATCGAGTACCGCGACCAGACCGACGACCAGGTCACGATCGACGCCGCGAACGCCATCAAGCAGTACGGCGTGGGCGTGAAGTGCGCCACGATCACCCCCGACGAGGCGCGCGTCGAGGAGTTCTCGCTCAAGAAGATGTGGCGCTCGCCGAACGGCACCATCCGCAACATCCTCGGCGGCGTGGTCTTCCGCGAGCCGATCATTATGTCGAACGTCCCGCGGCTCGTCCCCGGCTGGACCAAGCCGATCATCATCGGCCGCCACGCCCACGGCGACCAGTACAAGGCCACCGACTTCGTCGTCCCCGGCCCGGGCAAGGTCACCGTCACGTACACCCCGGCCGACGGCGGCGCCCCGATGGAGTTCGAGATCGCGAACTTCCCCGGCGGCGGCGTGGCCATGGGCATGTACAACTACGACGACTCGATCCGCGACTTCGCCCGCGCGTCGTTCCGCTACGGCCTCGACCGCGGCTACCCGGTGTACCTGTCGACCAAGAACACGATCCTGAAGGCGTACGACGGCCGCTTCAAGGACCTCTTCGCCGAGGTCTTCGAGGCCGAGTTCAAGGACGAGTTCGCCAAGGCCGGCATCACCTACGAGCACCGCCTCATCGACGACATGGTCGCCGCCGCGCTGAAGTGGGAGGGCGGCTTCGTGTGGGCCGCCAAGAACTACGACGGCGACGTGCAGTCCGACACCGTCGCCCAGGGCTTCGGCTCGCTCGGCCTCATGACCAGCGTCCTCATGACCCCGGACGGCAAGACCGTCGAGGCCGAGGCCGCGCACGGCACGGTCACCCGGCACTACCGCCAGTGGCAGAAGGGCGAGAAGACCTCGACCAACCCGATCGCGTCCATCTTCGCCTGGACGCGTGGCCTCGCCCACCGCGGCAAGGTCGACGGCACCCCCGAGGTCACCAACTTCGCCAACACCCTCGAGCAGGTCTGCATCGACACCGTCGAGGGCGGCCAGATGACGAAGGACCTGGCCCTGCTGATCTCGCGCGACGCCCCGTGGCTGACCACGGACGAGTTCATGAACGCGCTGGACCAGAACCTCGCGAAGCGCCTGAGCGCCTGACACAAGCGCACAGCACCGCCGGCCCCGCCCGGAACCCCACAAGGGTTCCCGAGCGGGGCCGGCCCCTTTTCGGCAGCATCCCCCCGGCGACCCCGCGGCGTCCCCTCCCCGGTCAGGAGGCCAGGACGCCGATCCCCAGGCTCAGTGCCCCCGCCGCCAGGCTCAGCGCCCCGATCCACACCAGCGCGATCGCCCCGTTGGCGGTCGTCCGCCCCTTGCCGGCCGACGAGGCGAAGAACCCGCCCGGCATCAGGATCGCCGCGGCCAGGATCCCGATCCGGCCCAGCCACCCCAGCACGCCGTCGAGCCCCGCCAGGTCCGCGTAGAGGATGCCGACCAGTCCGAGCGTGACCAGCACCCCGGCGTGCGCGTGGCCCGCCCGCGCGAAGTTCTGCTGGAACGGCGTCATCGGCACCGAGCCGCGGACGATCCGGGTGAGGAAGTAGCCGCCGAACTCAATGGTGACGATCGAGATCAGCGCCACGCCGGCCAGGTAGCGGCTCACGTCGGTGAACTCGAACTGCATGTTCAGGCCTCCCCGTCACTGTCTTGATACGCTATGCCAGTGACGATAGACCGCGCTGGCATCACTGGTCAAGCCGCAATAGACAGTTACGTGGCGGCCTGGGTCGATCTCTGCGCGGCGATCGTCAACGACCTGGTCATCGAGGTGCGGCAGGGGCGCCGGGTGTCCGCGGACGCCGGGCTGGCCGACGCGTTCGCCGAGCTGGCGGACAACGTGCTCACCAAGGACTTCGAGATCTCCTCGGCCGACGTCGACGACCTGGCCTCGGTGGCCCGGCGCCTGCACATCGCGATCGAGACGTGCATCGCGGGCGACCTGCTGACCGCGGCGTTCGCGTTGAACACGGTGCTGGCGGAGTTCGGGGCGGTACCAAATCTGCATGCGGCGGCCGGCGAAGTGCCGCACCTGGCCTTCCACGCGGCGGACGCGCCGATCGTGGACGCCTGGGCCGCCGAGTCCGCCACCGCACTGGCGTTTCTCATCGGCACCCGGCAGACGCACCGGCTGGGGCAGTGCTCGGCCGACACCTGCGACGCGTTCTACCTCGACTCGACGAAGAACGCGTCCCGGCGCTTCTGCTCGCTCGCGTGCCAGAACCGGGCGAAGTCGGCGGCGTACCGCCAGAAGCGCCGCGAGCAGGCCGGATGAAAACTGTCGTACCCACCCGTCATCCTGTCCTCGTGAACCTCATCGCACGCGCAGCAGGCGTCGTCATCCTCGGGCTCGGTGTCATCGCCACCGTCGCCGGCCTCGCCCTGCCGTGGACGATGGCCGGCGGCAGGCATCCCGACCTGGTCACCATCGCCGGCATCGGGTTCCTGGGGCCGATCATCACCGGGCTCTGCGTCCTGTACGGGCGAACCGAGCCCCGCCGATCCCGCCTGATCTCGATCGTCGCCGGGGTGGCCGCCGCGGCCGCGACGGTGATCGCGGTGGCCCTCGCCCGCCTGGTCGAGCCGAGCGCGGGCATCGGCCTGGGCGGCCCCGTCACGGTGGTGGGCGCCGCCGCGCTGGTCCTGGGCTGGCTCGTGCTGGTCGGGACCGGCGTCGGCCGCCTGCCGAGCGCGAGCTGGCGGCGCTGGGCCCCGGTCGGCGCCGTCGCGGTGGTGCTGGCCCTGGTCGGCGGCTATGCGATCTCCTGGGCCCGCGAGGGCCGGTTCGTGGACGCCACGACCGCCGGGTCGGCTCCGGCACCGCAGACGCAGACCTGGCCGCTCGCGCTTTCGGGTGTACAGCTTGTCGGCGTACACAAGGACCTCGCCATCATTCGCGGCGCCGACGGCATCCGCGCGCTGTGGCTCGGCAGCGGGACGCCGGCGTGGCAGTACCTGCGCTCGGATCTGCCCAGTCAGGCCGCGGGGCTGGTCGACGGCCAGGTCGTGATCGCCTTCGGCACCGACGACGGCGTCCTCGTCACGGCCCTGGACGCGGCCACGGGGGCGGAGCGGTTCTCCAAGCGGTACCAGTCGGGCAAGATGTCGACCGTCCACGCCGCCGGCCGCACGGCGGTCCTGTCCGCGACTGGCGGCGGCGCCGGCGACCTGCTCGGCATCGACGCCCACGACGGCACCCAGCGCTGGCGCTGGACCCCGGCCCGCGGCGGCGCGGCGTGCGACGTGACCGATGTGGCGGGCTCACCGCAGACCGTGGCCGTGGCGCTGCGCTGCCGGGCCCAGGGCGTCGACGACGTCGCGGTGGGCCTCGCCACGGAGACGGGCACGGAGCGCTGGTCCTGGCACGCCATCCAGCGGGGTACCGCCGAGCTCAAGATCCTGCCCGTCGGCACCGGGTTCGTGACGTTGACGGGGGCGGCGCCGCAGCGGGCCACGTACATGGACGCCGAGAACGGCTCGGTCGGGGCCCGGCACGACGCTCCGGGGACGCTCCCGCTGGCGGTCGGGGCCAGCGTCGTCTACGCCGATCCCGGGTCGGCCCAGGCGCGGCTGGCGTCCGTTGAGGCTCAGACCGGCAAGGTCCAGTGGACGGTGACGCTGGCCGGGTTGAGCGGCTACCAGCCGATGGCGTCGACTACGGCGGACGGGCGCGTGTACGTCCTGTGGCGGAACACGGCGGGGGCGCTTCGGCTGCTGACCGCTTCTACGAACGACGGGTCCACTACGGAGGAGCGGGCGATCGCTTGCAACACGCGGTGCCCGGAGGCTGGGATCGCGGCCGCGAACGGGCACGCCGTCGTGGCTACCAGGGAGGAGAAGGGGACGCAGGTCTGGTTGAGCGCTGTCTGATTCGGAGGCGGGGCCGGGGGGGGCCGGGGGCAGGGGGGCCGGGGGGGCCGGGGGGCCGGGGTAAGAGAACGCAGCACTGAGACGCTGTGAAATGGAGACGTGTCAGCGGGCCCGCGCGCTGAGCCCCGGGCAGGCGAGACGTTTTGAGGGCGCACCATTGAGACGGTGCTGTGGGAGATCTTCAGAACTGAGAGCGGCGGCCCTTTTACGAGTAGATCGCCTCGGTGTGTTTTTGGATGTCTACGCCGTGTTTGCGCATGAAGGCCAAGGGTTCGATTGGGCGGTCGTTCTCGCGTACCTCGAAGTGGAGGTGGGAGCCGAACGAATGGCCCGTGTTCCCGACCAGGGCCAGGCGGTCGCCGGCCTTGACCTGTTGGCCTTCCTTGCACAGGAGCTTTGAGGCGTGGCCGTACACGGTCACGATGCCGTCGCCGTGGTCGATCATTACGTTGTTGCCGTAGCCGGCGTTCCAGCGGCACAGGATGACCTTGCCCGCTGCGGCCGCGGTGAACGGGGTGCCCTGGGCCGCGCCCAGGTCCACGCCTGGGTGGAGGCGGCCCCAGCGCTCTCCGTAGAAGGAGGTCAGGGTGTATTTGTGCAGGGGGAGCATCCAGACGTCCGGGGCCGGCTGGTTGGCCGTCGAGACCGTGCCGTGCAGGTCGGCTCGGCTGGCCCGGTCGCCGGAGCGGGTGGTGATGTCGTCGTAGCTGCCCGCCGACTCCATGGTCAGGCCGTCGGTGTGGGACTCCAGGGTGGTCGCGGTGCCGAGGGCAACCACGCCCGAGGCGACCAGCGCCGTCGTGACCACGGCCAGGAGGCGGCTGCGGGGGCTTTCCAGGCGCCGGCGGCCGCGGTAGTTCGCGCGCTCGGTTGCTGAAGGCAACGCGGGAACCTCCGGGTCCGGGGCCGAAATCATTCGACGAATTGTGAATATGCATCAAGAATGGGCGAAACCGAACGCTACGGTAGTCATGCCCGAATCGTCCGCACAAGCCGATCCGCGCGCCGCGCCGGAATTAGGGGGCGTTTTTGCCCGTCGGAATGGTTGTGCGTAACCGCATTCCCGGGCGGTCGTTGGCGGTCAGGTCGCGAACCGCGCGGGGGCGGCCGGGTGCGGTACCTTCGGGCTGAGGGCTCCCGCGACCCAGCCGGGAGCTCCCCCAGTGGCCGCCACGAACGGCCGGGAAGGACCGTGAGGATGAGCGCGCGGACCCGCGTCGTCATCGCCAAGCCTGGCCTCGACGGACATGATCGAGGCGTCAAGATCGTTGCCCGGGCGCTGCGGGACGCCGGCATGGAGGTCATCTACACGGGGCTGCATCAGACGCCTGAGCAGATCGTGGAGACCGCCATCCAGGAGGACGCCGACGCCGTCGGGCTCTCGGTGCTGTCGGGCGCGCACATGACCCTGTTCCGCCGGGTCATCGAGCTGCTGGCCGAGCGGGGCGCCGCCGACGTCACCGTCTTCGGGGGCGGCATCATTCCCGACGAGGACCTGCCCGAGCTCGAGCGTCTCGGTGTCGCCGCCATCTTCACCCCGGGCGCCACGACGCAGGCCATTGTCGAATGGGCGCAGAAGAATCTCGCGGCCGCATAAAGAAACAACAAAAGAAAAGGGCGAGGGGCCGGACGCACCCCTCACACGTCCGGCCCCTCTATCGCACGATGCCCCGCCGCCACCCCTCGACCGACAGGGCATCGGCCGTTTTGGTGCCGGCCTCGCCTTCGGGTTTTCCCCGTGGGCGGGCCGACACTGCTCTCAACGACGGGCCCCGGCGGGGGTTACGCGCCAAGGTGCTTGTCCCCCGGAAGTGAAAGTGGAATGGGGCACATCAAAGACCCGCGCGGTGCTGGAGGGTGACGGCCTGGTTAGGCTGCGAAGCGTTGAGCCGTCCTCGCGATGGGGCAGGCGGCACGGTTGACGGAACGGGACCAACTGTGGACCTGTACGAGTACCAGGGGCGCGCCCTCTTCGCCAAGCACGGGCTCCCCGTGCTGGGCGGCGGTGTCGCCGAGACCCCTGACGAGGCCCGGGCGATCGCCGAAGAACTCGGCGGCCGGGTCGTCATCAAAGCCCAGGTGAAGGTCGGCGGCCGCGGCAAGGCGGGCGGCGTCAAGCTCGCGGAGGGGGCCGACGAGGCCACCGCGCACGCGACCAACATCCTCGGCATGGACATCAAGGGCCACACGGTCCACAAGGTGATGGTCACCACGACGGCCGACATCGCCGAGGAGTACTACTTCTCGTACCTGCTCGACCGGGCGAACCGCACGTTCCTGTGCATCGCCAGCGTCGCGGGCGGCATGGAGATCGAGACCGTCGCGCACGACGCGCCCGAGAAGGTGGCCAAGGTCGCCATCGACGCGGTCAAGGGCGTCGACGAGGCGCTCGCGCGGCAGATCGTCGAGCAGGCCCAGTTCCCGGCCGAGGTGGCCGACCAGGTCGTCGCGATCGCGGTCAAGCTGTGGCAGGCGTTCGTCGCCGAGGACGCCACGCTGGTCGAGGTGAACCCGCTGGCCAAGACGACCGACGGCACCGTGCTGTGCCTGGACGCCAAGGTCACGCTGGACGCCAACGCCGACTTCCGCCAGCCCGAGCACGAGGAGCTGGAGGACAAGGCGGCGGCCGACCCGCTGGAGCAGGCGGCCAAGGAGAAGAACCTCAACTACGTGAAGCTCGACGGCAACGTCGGCATCATCGGCAACGGCGCGGGCCTGGTCATGTCGACCCTCGACGTCGTCGCGTACGCGGGCGAGGGCCTCGGCAGCAAGCCGGCCAACTTCCTCGACATCGGCGGCGGCGCCAGCGCCCAGGTCATGGCCAACGGCCTGGAGATCGTGCTGGGCGACGCCGACGTCAAGAGCGTCTTCGTGAACGTCTTCGGCGGCATCACCGCCTGCGACGCCGTCGCCAACGGCATCGTGCAGGCCCTGCAGCTGCTCAAGGACCGCGGCGAGGCCGTCACCAAGCCGCTCGTGGTCCGCCTCGACGGCAACAACGCCGAAGAGGGTCGCCGCATCCTCGACGAGGCCGCCAACCCGCTGATCGAGCGGGTGGACACGATGGACGGCGCGGCCCGCCGGGCCGCCGAGCTCGCAGCGAGTGGGGTGTAACGACCATGGCGGTATGGCTGACCGAGTCCAGCAAGGTCATCGTCCAGGGCATGACCGGCGCCGAGGGCTCCAAGCACACCCGGCGCATGCTCGCCGCGGGCACGGACATCGTCGGCGGCGTGAACCCGCGCAAGGCGGGCCAGCAGGTCGACTTCGACGGCACCAAGCTGCCGGTGTTCGCCAACGTGAAGGAGGCGATGGACCAGACGGGCGCCGACACCAGCGTCATCTTCGTCCCGCCGGCCTTCACCAAGGCGGCCGCGATCGAGGCGATCGACGCGCGGATCCCGCTCGCCGTGGTCATCACCGAGGGCGTGCCGGTGCACGACACCGCGTACTTCTGGGCGCACGCCCAGGCCACCGGCAACGCGACGCGGATCATCGGCCCGAACTGCCCCGGCATCGCCAGCCCGGGCAAGTCCAACGCCGGCATCATCCCGGCCGACATCTCCGGCCCGGGCAAGATCGGCCTGGTGAGCAAGTCGGGCACCCTGACGTACCAGATGATGTATGAACTTCGGGACATCGGCTTCTCGACGGCCATCGGCATCGGCGGCGACCCGGTCATCGGCACCACGCACATCGACGCGCTGGCCGCGTTCGAGGCGGACCCGGAGACCGCGGCGATCGTCATGATCGGCGAGATCGGCGGCGACGCCGAGGAGCGGGCCGCGGACTTCATCAAGTCCAACGTGCGCAAGCCGGTCGTCGGCTACATCGCGGGCTTCACCGCCCCGCCCGGCAAGACCATGGGCCACGCCGGCGCGATCATCTCGGGCTCGGCGGGCACCGCGGACGCCAAGAAGCTCGCGCTCGAGGCGGCCGGTGTCGCGGTCGGCAAGACGCCGACCGAGACGGCCAACCTCATGCGGGACATCGTCACCGCCCTCTGAACAAAAAGACCGCGCAGGTCCGGACGGCCGGGGTTAGTGACCGGCCGTCCGGTCTTTGGCAAAGTAAAGAGCGATGCCGACCACCCCTACCCCTGAGGACCCGGAAGAAGGGGCGCAGACCCGGCTCGCCGACCGCGAGACCGTCAAGCTGCCGATCCAGCGGCGCGCGGTGCGAGGCAAGGACCCCGCCAAGCGCCCGGCTCGCCGTGCCCCCCTCGCCCTCGCCGCGGTGGTCAACTCCCTCTGGGCCGCGCTGGTTTCCCTGGTACCGACCATGCTCCTCGTCTGGGGCCTGTTCGCCTCCGACAGCTCCGGCACCCCGCTCGGGGAGACGCTGCGGCTCGGGCTGGCGGGGTGGGTGCTGGCCCATTGGGTACCGTTGCAGACGGGAATCGGCCCGATCAGCCTGGCGCCCCTGGGGCTCACCGCCGTCGCCGCCTGGCGGGTCTACCGCGCCGGGGTGCACACGGCCCGCGCGATCGGCGCCCGCGCGCACCACAAGCGCACGCCGTGGTCCCCGTGGCCGGCCGCGCGCGCCGGTCTCGCCATCGGCATCGTGTACAGCGCCCTCGGCACCCTCGCCGCCACGCTCGCCGACCACCGGGACGTCGACGTGTCGCTGGTCCGCGCGGCGCTCACGTTCGGCGGCTTCGGCCTGGTCGCGGGCTCGCTGGGGGCGTTCGCGGAGGCCCGCGGCATCGCCCGGCTGGCCGCCCGCACGCCGCGGGTGCTGCGCGACGCCACCCGCACCGGGCTCGTCGCCGCGCTGCTCGTGCTCGGGGCCGGCGCCGCGACGACGGGCATGGCGGTCGCGGTCAGCGGCGGCGACGCGAGCCAGATCATCGATGACTACCACACGGGCATCGCCGGGCAGATCGGCCTCGTGATCGTGTGCGGGTTCTTCGCCCCGGACGTGGCCGTGTGGGCGGCGAGCTACCTGGTCGGGCCGGGGTTCACGATCGGCTCGGAGACGTTCATCAGCGCCGCCCACGTGAGCGTGGGGACCCTGCCCGCGGTGCCGCTGCTGGCCGGTCTTCCCTCGACGCCCGCCACCGGGTACGCCCCGCTGCTGCTCGGCTTGCCGCTGCTCGCGGCGCTGATCGCGGGCTGGCTGCTGGCCCGGCGGTCGCTGCGCAGCGATCCCGAGCGCTCGTGGTTCCCGCTGCTCGGGGCGGCGGTCCTGGCCGGTCCGGTCGCGGGTGTGGTGCTGGCCCTGGTGAGCGCCGCGGCCGGCGGATCGCTCGGCGCGGACGGGCTGGCCGACATCGGGCCGCACGCGGGCGCCGTCGGGTTCGTCGCCATGTTCATGATCGCGATCGGCGCGCTGCTGTCCACCGCGGCGACCAAACTCGCCCTACGCGCGAAAAAGGCGCGCGAGTAGGAACTCGCGCGCCCTTTCAACGACGATCCGGAGGGATCAGATCCCGCCGTACGACGTGGTCAGGTTCAGCGTCAGCGACAGGATGAGCAGGATCACCCAGAGGCCGACGGCCACGCCACCGCAGATGAGACCGGCCAGCGCCTGGCTGCGGTTGTTCGCGAGCCCCTGCTTGACCTTGTTCATGCCGAGGTAGCTGACGATCACCGCGGCGATACCCAGCGGCAGGCCGATGTTGAAGCAGCACAGCAGCGGGATGGCCGCGATGCCCAGGATCATGCCGACCAGGCCCAGCGTGTTCTGCGGCTGCGCGGGCGCGCCGTAGCCCTGCTGGTAGCCGCCCTGCGGGTACGCCCCGCCGGAGGTCGGGTAGGCGCCACCCGAGGTGGGGTAGGCCCCGCCCGAGGTCGGGTACGGCGTGCCGGAGACCGGCGGCTGCTGCGCGTACGGGTCCTGGTAGGCCGGCTGCTGCGGCTGCGCGTACGGGTCCTGGTACGCGGGCTGCTGCGGCTGCGCGTACGGGTCCTGGTACCCGGGCTGCTGCTGGGGCTGGCCGTACTGGGGCTGCTGGCCGCCGTACTGCGGCTGCTGACCGTAGGGATCCTGGTTGGGCTGCTGCCCGTACGGATCCTGGCCCGGTGGTGGGTAGCCCATGACTGATGGCTCCTAAAACTGGGGACTATCGCTTCGTGGTGGTTGCACCAGGGTAGTCCCGAGGGGATACGGAACCCCGGCAGCCTACTTGCCCCGATCAACTCTGCGCAGCGCTAAACGGGTGGAGTATCGATAACTGGACCACAGATGCCTGGCAATTGTCCAGAATCATCCGAATTGCCGTCCGACCCGCCGCTGAGCAGGGGCGACCTGGCCGATAGAGTTTCGTGGTGACATCTCGGCTTGTCGTGCTCGTGTCCGGTTCCGGGTCAAACCTGCAGGCCCTGCTCGACGCGGCCGCCGACCCGGCCTACGGCGCCGAGGTGGTCGGGGTCGGCGCGGACCGCCCGGGCATCGAGGGCCTGGCGCGTGCGGAGCGTAGCGGCGTGCCCACGTTCGTCGCGCGGGTGGGCGACTTTCCCACCCGTGACGAATGGGACGCCACGCTGCTGGCCGAGTGCTCCCGGTTCAAGCCGGACCTGATCGTCTCCGCCGGCTTCATGAAGCTGGTCGGGCCGCGGTTCCTCGGGGAGTACGAGGGCCGCTATGTGAACACCCACAACGCCCTGCTCCCGGCGTTCCCCGGCACGCACGGGCCCCGCGACGCGCTCGCCTACGGCGTGAAGCTCGCCGGCGCCACGCTGCACTTCGTCGACAGCGGCGTCGACACCGGGGCCATCATCGCGCAGGTCGCGGTGCCCGTCCTCGACGACGACACCGAGGACACGCTGCTGGAGCGGATCAAAGTGGCCGAGCGCCGCCAGCTGGTCGACACGGTCGGGCGGATGGTGCGCGACGGCTGGACCGTCAACGAACGAAAGGTCAGGCTGGGCCGTGGCTAACCGCCGTCCCATCAGGCGCGCGCTCATCAGCGTCTACGACAAGACCGGTCTCGAGGAGCTCGCGCGCGCCCTGGCCGGCGCCGGCGTCGAGCTGGTCTCGACCGGTTCCACCGCCGGCCGCATCGAGGCCCTGGGCCTGCCGGTCACCCGGGTCGAGCAGCTCACCGGCTTCCCGGAGACGCTGGACGGGCGGGTCAAGACGCTGCACCCGAAGGTGCACGCCGGGCTGCTGGCCGACCTGCGCCTGGAGGCCCACGCGGCCCAGCTCGCGGAGCTCGGGATCGAGCCGTTCGAGCTGCTCGTGTCCAACCTCTACCCGTTCACCGACACGGTCGCGTCGGGCGCCTCCGACGACGAGTGCGTCGAGCAGATCGACATCGGCGGGCCGGCCATGGTGCGGGCCGCGGCCAAGAACTTCCCCAGCGTCGCGGTCGTCACGTCGCCCGCTTCCTACGATTCGGTACTGCAGGCAGTCACCGACGGCGGCTTCACCCTCGACGAGCGCCGCGCCCTGGCCGGGCAGGCCTTCGCGCACATCGCGGAGTACGACGTGGCGGTCGCGGCCTGGTTCGCCCGCGACGACCAGCGGTTCGCGGGCACGGCGCTGCGGCACTCGGCGACGCTGCGCTACGGCGAGAACCCGCACCAGCCGGCCGCGCTCTACGCCGACCCGGCCGCCGCTCCCGGCCTGGCCCAGGCCGAGCAGCTCGGCGGCAAGGAGATGTCGTACAACAACTACGTCGACGCCGACGCCGCCTGGCGCGCCGCGCACGACTTCGCCGAGCCCTGCGTCGCGGTCATCAAGCACGCCAACCCGTGCGGCATCGCGGTGGGCGCGGACGTCGCCGAGGCGCACCGCAAGGCGCACGCCTGCGACCCGGTCAGCGCGTACGGCGGCGTGATCGCGGTCAACGCCCCCGTCACCACCGACCTGGCCAAGCAGATCAGCGAGATCTTCACCGAGGTCGTGGTGGCCCCGGCGTACGAGCCGGACGCGCTCGAGCTGCTCACCGCGAAAAAGAACCTGCGCGTGCTGCGGGCCCCGGCCTGGACCCCGGAGCCGTCCGAGCGGCGGCAGATCTCCGGGGGCGTGCTCGTACAGGCGGCGGATCGAATCGATGCCGAGGGTGACGCCTTCGAGAACTGGAGGCTCGTCACCGGCACCGCCGCCGACGAGGAGACCCTGCGCGACCTGGTCTTCGCGTGGCGGGCCGTGCGCGCCGTGAAGTCCAACGCGATCCTGCTCGCCTCCGGCGGGGCGACCGTCGGCGTGGGGATGGGCCAGGTCAACCGCGTCGACTCGGTGCGCCTGGCGATCAGCCGCGCGGGCGAGCGGGTCACCGGCTCGGTCTGCGCCTCCGACGCGTTCTTCCCGTTCCCGGACGGTCCGCAGGAGCTCATCGCGGCCGGCGTCAAGGCGATCGTCCAGCCGGGCGGCTCGATCCGCGACGAGCAGGTCATCGAGGCCGCGACGGCCGCCGGCGTGACGATGTACTTCACCGGCACACGGCACTTCTTCCACTGAGGTTTGCGCCGGCCCCCGCTTACGGCAGCGTGACGGGGGCCGGCACCTTGGCCCCGAAGTACGTCGCCACCGCGTCGCTCACCGCGTGCGCGCCCTTCTCCAGGGTGCCGCCGGGCTTCTGCTCGTACATGGCGGCCACGACGTACCGCTCGCCGTCGCCCGCGAAGCCGACCGTGTGCGTGACCCAGACGTTCTTGCCGTCGACCGGCTTCTCGGCCCAGCCGTCCTTGTTCCCCGGCTTCAGCGCCGACCCGGCCGCCCAGACGCCCCAGCGCTGGTTGCTCGCCACCTTGCGCAGCGTGGTCACCAGATAGGTCCGGCTGGTCGGGTCCAGCTTCTCCAGCACATAGCTCATGAGGTTCTGCAGGTCCTCGGCGCTGCACTCCAAGTTGCGCCAGAAGGTTTCGTACCCGCTGATGACCTTGAGCCCGCCCATCCCATAGGCCGACTTGAACCGATCGAGCATGTTCGGCCCGTCGTACTTGTTCCACAGCGCCGTGGCGGCGTCGTTGTCGGAGTTGATCAGCGCCTTGTCCAGGTTCGCCTTGTCCGCCGAGGCGAGCGTGATCTCCTTGGCCTGCTGCCGCTCGAGCAGGTCGGTGGCGATCGCCAGCTTGATCGTGGACGCGGTCCAGGTCGTGGCCTTGGTGTCCCCGGCGCTCCAGGTCTGCCCGGTCTGCCGGTCCCGCACGATGATCCCGAACGTGCCGGACTGCTTCTGGACGAACGCCGTCGCCTTGTCCTTCGCGCCCTGGGCCGGGGCGGCCGGTGCGCTCTTGTCCTGCAGCCCGGCCGCGCCGCCGTCGACCTGGCGGCCCTGGCTCACCGCCGCCGACGGTACGAACGGCTGGGGTGTCGCGTCGTCTCCGCAGCCCGCCAGCACGGACAGGGTGAGGAGGGCGACAACGCCGCGCCGGAGCAACACGCCCTGCACTCTAATGGCAGGATCGGGTTCCGTGACGGCAACGATTCTCGACGGTAAGGCGACGGCCACCGCCATAAAGGACGAGCTGCGCGCCCGGGTGGCGGCCCTGACGGCCCGGGGCATCACCCCCGGCCTGGGCACCGTGCTGGTCGGCGACGACCCGGGCTCGCACGCGTACGTGGCCGGCAAGCACCGCGACTGCGCCGAGGTCGGCATCGCCTCGATCCGCCGCGACCTGCCCGCGACGGCCACGCAGGCCGAGGTGGAGGCGGTCGTGGCGGAGCTCAATGCCGACCCGGCCTGCACGGGGTACATCGTGCAGCTCCCCCTCCCCGCCGGCCTCGACGAGCAGCGCATCCTGGAGCTCATCGACCCCGACAAGGACGCCGACGGCCTGCACCCGACGAACCTGGGCCGGCTCGTGCTGAACATCCCGGGCCCGCTGCCGTGCACGCCGCACGGCATCGTCCAGCTCCTGCGCCGCTACGACGTGCCGATCAACGGTTCCGAGGTGACCGCGATCGGCCGCGGCACCACGGCGGGGCGGCCGCTGGGGCTGATCTTCACGCGCAAGACCGAGAACGCCACGGTGACGCTGTGCCACACCGGCACCCGCGACCTGGCCGCCCACACGCGCAACGCCGACATCGTGATCGTGGCCGCCGGCTCGGCGGGTCTGCTGACGCGCGACATGGTCAAGCCGGGCGCGGCCGTGCTGGACGTGGGCGTGACCCGCGTGGTGGACGAGACCGGCAAGGCGCGTCTCGTCGGCGACGTGGCTCCGGACGTGGCCGAGGTGGCGGGCTTCCTGGCCCCGATGCCGGGCGGCGTCGGCCCCATGACCCGCGCCATGCTCCTGGCCAACGTCGTCGACCTGGCCGAACGCGGCGCGACCCACTGAAGCGTTGACCGGCGCGCGCCGGCATCGCTTGGCCGCTTTGGCGTCGCTTTACCCCGCGCGCTCGCATCGCTTGGCCGCTTTGGCGTCGCTTTACCCCGCGCGCTCGCATCGCTTGGCCGCTTTGGCGTCGCTTTACCCCGCGCGCTCGCATCGCTTGGCCGCTTTGGCGTCGCTTTACCTCCGCGCGCCGGGCCGTCCCCGTCAGATCTTCTCGACCGCCGCGTGCCGCAGGACGATCCACATCACCTGTTCGCCGAAGTCGATCTGGGCCTGCGCGCGCGGCCCGGCGCCCTCGACGGCCAGCACCCGGCCGAGCCCGTAGCGCTGGTGGTTGACCCGGTCCCCGACCGCGAGCGACGGCACGTCCCGCTGCAGTTCGCTCGCCGTCGACAGCTTCGAGGCGTCCAGCCCGAGCTTGGCCGCCAGCTGGGCCGCCTTCGGGGTGTTGCCGACGAACGACGAGGTGCGGGACTGGGTCGCGCCCGACGAGCGGCCGCCGACGCCGGCGCGGCCCGACCAGCTCGTGTACGCGGCGTCCGTCCGCTCCCACCGCACCAGCTCCGGCGGCAGCTCCTCCAGGAAGCGCGACGGCGGGTTGTAGGAGGGCGCGCCCCAGGCCGAGCGGGTCACCGCGCGGGAGATGTAGAGCCGCTGCCGGGCCCGGGTGATGCCCACGTAGGCCAGGCGGCGCTCCTCCTCCAGCTCCTTGCGGTCGCTCATCGCGCGCTGGTGCGGGAAGACGCTGTCCTCCAGGCCGGTGAGGAACACGACCGGGAACTCGAGGCCCTTGGCGGTGTGCAGGGTCATCAGCGTGACGACGCCGGTGTGGTCGGGGTCGTCGGACGGGATCTGGTCCGCGTCGGCGACGAGCGAGACCTGCTCCAGGAACCCGGCGACGCTCGGCGGCGGCGCGGCGGTCGCGTCGCCCTGCTCGGCGGCGACGGTCACGGTGGCCTCGGCCCGCTCGGTGTACTCCCGGGCCACGCTCACCAGTTCCTGCAGGTTCTCGACGCGGCCGGCCTCCTGCGGGTCGGTGCTCTCCTCGATCTCGGCGAGGTAGCCGGAGCGCTCCAGCGCGGCCTCCAGCACCTCCTCGGGCATCGCGGTCTCGGCCAGCGTGCGCAGCTCGTCGAGCAGGGCCACGAAGTCGCCGATCGCGTTGACCGCGCGGGTCGAGATGCCCGGGGCCTCGCTCGCCCGGCGCAGGGCCGCGCCGAACGAGATCCGGTCGCGGCTCGCGAGGGCCTCGACGCAGGCCTCGGCCCGGTCGCCGATGCCGCGGCGCGGGGTGTTGAGCACCCGGCGGACGCTCACCGTGTCGTCCTCGTTGACCACCGCGCGCAGGTAGGCCAGCGCGTCGCGGACCTCCTTGCGCTCGTAGAAGCGCACCCCGCCGACGACCTTGTACGGCAGGCCGAAGCGGATGAACATCTCCTCGAAGACGCGGGACTGCGCGTTGGTCCGGTAGAACACGGCCACGTCGGCCGGGCGCACGCCCTCGGCGTCGGAGAGCCGGTCGATCTCGCGGGCGACCCAGTCGGCCTCGGCGTGCTCGGTGTCGGCCACGTAGCCGACGATCCGCTCGCCCTCGCCCTGGTCGCTCCACAGCCGCTTGGGCTTGCGGTCGGTGTTGCGCCCGATCACCGAGTTGGCCGCGGACAGGATGGTCTGGGTGGAGCGGTAGTTCTGCTCCAGCAGGATCGTGTGCGCGTTGGGGTAGTCGCGCTCGAACTCCAGGATGTTGCGGATCGTCGCGCCGCGGAAGGCGTAGATCGACTGGTCGGCGTCGCCCACCACACACAGCTCGCCCGTGCTGCCGACGAGCTCCTTCACCAGCATGTACTGCGCGTGGTTCGTGTCCTGGTACTCGTCCACGAGCACGTGGCGGAAGCGCCGGCGGTAGCTCTCGGCGACCTCCGGGTGGCTCTGCAGCAGGTGGACGACCTTCATGATCAGGTCGTCGAAGTCGAGCGCGTGCGCCTCGGTCAACCGCTGCTGGTACAGCGTGTAGGCCTCGGCGAGCGTCCGCTCGGCCGGCCCCTTCGCGGTGCCGGCGAAGGCTTCCGGGTCGACGAGCTCGTTCTTCAGGTTCGACACCTGGGTCGCGAGGCCCCGGGCCGGATAGCGCTTCGGGTCGAGGTCGAGCTCCCGCGCGACGAGCTGCATGAGGCGGCGCGAGTCGTCGGCGTCGTAGATCGAGAACGTCGACTTGAGCCCGGCGTGGTCGTGCTCGGCGCGCAGGATGCGCACGCAGGCCGAGTGGAAGGTGGACACCCACATCAGCCGGGCGCGGTTGCCCACCAGCTTGGCGACCCGCTCCTTCATCTCGCCGGCGGCCTTGTTGGTGAACGTGATCGCGATGATCTCGCCCGGGTGCACGTGGCGCTCGCCCAGCAGGTAGGCGATGCGGCTGGTGAGCACCTTCGTCTTGCCGGACCCGGCGCCGGCCACGATGAGCAGGGGCTGCCCCTCGTGCGTCACCGCGTCGCGCTGGGGGCCGTTGAGCCCGTCCAGCAGGTCGCGCCTGGGCGGTCTGGACTGCGCCGCCGGGGCCTCGGGCTGCGGCGGGCGGGACTGGGGAACTTCGAAGAGAGCATGCATCGCAGGGGCGACTCTACGCCGACCCACCGACAGTTTTCCGGCTGCGCGCCCCGTGGCGAGTCGAACGGATGACCGAAAAACGACGGTGTCCCAACCTGCGGAAGACCTTCCCGCGGACTCGGACGGCGTGCCATACTCGGGAACGTGATCGAGCGGGCGCACTACTTTTTTTACGGCTACCGGAACCCGGCAGCCGTAGGTCGCGCCTGATCGCAAAACCTACCGACGCCCCGGGCTCCAAGCCCGGGGCGTTCGCGTTCCCGGGGGCGGAGCACCGGGCCCAGTACACAAGGGACGAAGAGAAATGGCCGCCATCACCATGGAACAGCAGCCCGCCGACGCCCAGCCGTCCCCGGACGAGCACATCGCCGGCCTGCGCAACCGCATCGACGAGATCGACTCGGCCATCGTGGCGCTGTGGAAGGAACGCGCCGCGATCTCGCAGGAGGTCGGCAAGACCCGCGTCGCCGCCGGTGGCACCCGCCTCGTGCTCTCCCGCGAGCGCGAGATCCTCGAGCGCTTCTCCCAGGAGCTCGGCGCCGACGGCACCCAGCTGGCGCTGCTGATCCTGCGGGCGGGACGCGGACCCCTGTAAGGGTTCTAATAGGAACATGACCTTTCCTCCCTCGGCCGCGCCGCTCACCGACGTGCAGCGCGTGCTGTGCGTCCTCGCGCACCCCGACGACGTCGACTTCGGTTCCGCCGGCACGATCGCGACCTGGGTCGACGCCGGCCTCGAGGTCGGGTACCTCCTCGTCACCAAGGGCGACGCGGGCGGCTTCGACGACACGCCCCGCGAGCAGATGCCGATCCTGCGCGAGGCGGAACAGCGCGCGGCCGCGGCGGCCGTGGGCGTGAAGCAGGTGGAGTTCCTCGACGGGTACCGCGACGGCGTCCTCGAGCCGACGATCGGGCTGCGCCGGGACATCACGGCGGCGATCCGCCGGTTCCGGCCCGACCGCGTGCTGACCAGCTCGCCGCTGCGCCGCTGGGACCGCATCGCCGGGCCGAGCCACCCGGACCACCTGGCCGCGGGCGAGGCGACGACGTGCGCGGTGTACCCCGACTCGCGCAACCCGTTCACGTTCACCGACATCGGGCTGGACCCGTGGACGGTGCGGGAGATCTGGTACAGCGGCGGCCCCGGCCCCGACCACTTCGTCGACATCACCGACACGTTCCCGCGCAAGCTGGCGGCCCTGCGGGCCCACGCGTCACAGACGTCGCACCTGGACGGCTTCGAGGAGATGCTGCGCGAGCGGCACGCCATGGTGGCGCGCGCCGGCGGCCTCCCCGACGGCCGACTGGCCGAGGGCTACTCGATCTTCTCGACGGCCTGAAGCAACCGCCTGAAGCAACCGCCTGGAGCAAAGCTCCGTCGAAAGCTGCTCAAAACACGCTTGAACGACATGTCGGACACTCCGCGTCACGACATGTCGGATTTATCGCCCGTCGGGGTATAAATCGGATAAGAGAGACCGTCAGTAGGTGTTATTGCAGTCGTCGTGTTGTCGGCATGCCGGTCCATCGGTAGTGGGTTCGGGCGCGGCGGATGAGGGCACGCAGGGTCACGATGGCGGCGGCGAGGTAGTGGTAGAAGTCGATGACGGCTGGATGGCGGTCGGTGTGGCGGCGCAGTTTGCCGAATCCGTTCATCCAGGCGTGGTCGGCTTCCACTACCCAGCGTCGGCCGGCCTGGACCGGTGCCGGCCGGCCACGGCGGGAGATCCGGCCGGTCCAGCCCCGTCCGGCCAGCAGGTGCCGGGTCGGGATCGAGTCGTAGCCCGCGTCCAGATGCACCGTAACCAGGTCCGGCCAGCGCGGTCCGACCTGGTCGATCGCAGCGTCGAGGGTCGGGCCGAGCAGTGGTCCGTCGTGCCGGTTCGCTCCGGCCGCGACGACGCCGAGCGGGACCCCGCCGCCGTCAGTGACCACGGAGCGTTTCCGGCCGCCTTTGCCCCGGTCGACCGGCGAACGGCCGACATGCGCACCACCGGACACCGCCTTGGTGATACACCCGTCGACGGCCAGGTCGGTCAGCTGCAGGCCGATCATCCGGTCGAACGCCGCCAGGACCAGGGCGTGCACCCGCTCGCCCAGCCCGGCCGCAGCCCACGACCGCAACCGGCGGCGGATCGTCGAGTCCGAGCAGCCCGGCCCCGCGATGCGCTCGTACCCGGACCCGTGCACCAGAGCCGCGATGACATGCTCGAACACCACTCGGTCCGGCACCCGCCGCCGATGACAGCCCAGCGGGTGCGTCGGGTCGTACTCGCCTCGTTCGGGCAACAGCGCGGCGAACTCGATCCAGATCGGTTCCAGCAGCGATGATGGAAGCACGGGCACGGGACATCCTGTCGGTCACGGAGCGTAGAGAACTCCCATGATCGATGGAACCCGTGCCCGTGCCCTACATTTCGCCTCGAACGTCCCGATTCCACCCTATTGACGGTCTCCCTAAGGAAGACCGTCAGTAGGTGTCATCGGAGTCGCCGTGCTGTGGGCATGCCGGTCCATCGGTAGTGGGTGCGGGCTTGGCGGATGAGGGCTCGCAGGGTCACGAGGGCCGCGGCGAGGTAGTGGTAGAAGTCGATGACGGCTGGGTGGCGGTCGGTGTGTCGGCGGAGTTTGCCGAACCCGTTCATCCAGGCGTGGTCGCCTGCTCCGGCCAGCGTGGTCCGACCTAGCTGACCGCGGCGTCGAGGGTCGGGCCGAGCAGCGGGCCGAGCAGCGGGCCGTCGTGCCGGTTCGCGCCCGCCGCGACGACGCCGAGCGGGACCCCGCCGCCGTCAGTGACCACCGACCGTTTCCGGCCGCCTTTGCCCCGGCCGCCTTTGCCCCGGCCGCCTTTGCCCCGGTCGACCGGTGACCGGCCCACGTGCGCGCCGCCCGCCACCGCCTTGGTGCTACACCCGTCCACAGCCAGATCGCTCAGCTGCAGCCCGATCATCCGGTCGAACGCGGCCAGGACCAGCGCATGCACGTGCCCGCCCAGGCCGGCCGACGCCCACGACCGCAGCCGGCGGCGGATCGTCGAGTCCGAGCAGCCCGGACCGGCGATCCGCTCGTAACCCGATCCGTGGACCAAGGCAGCGATGACGTGCTCGAACACCACCCGGTCCGGCACCCGCCGCCGGTGACAGCCCAGCGGATGCGTGGGATCGAACTCACCCCGGACGGGTAACAGCGCGGCGATCTCGATCCAGATCGGTTCCAGCAGCGATGATGCAAGCACGGGCACAGGCATCCCCAGGTCAGTCGCGGAGCGTAGAGAACTCCCACGATCGACCGATGCCTGTGCCCATTCCCGTACCTACGTCCCGATTCCACCCTATTGACGGTCTCCCTAAGTTGCCGCGCGCCAGCGCCCGACTTATCGGGGCAAAACCGCTCAGACCAGACGCCGGTCCGCCGCCCACCGCGACAGCTCATACCGGTTCGACATCTGCAGCTTCCGCAGGACATTGGACACGTGCGTCTCGACGGTCTTGATGGAGATGAAGAGCTCCTTGGCGATCTCCTTGTACGCGTACCCCCGGGCCAGCAGCCGCAGCACCTCGCGCTCGCGGTTGGTCAGCTGATCCAGCTCCGGGTCGGCGACGGGAGTGTCGGGGCGGGCGGCGAAGGCGTCCAGCACGAAGCCGGCCAGGCGCGGCGAGAACACGGCGTCGCCGTCGGCCACGCGGCGGATGGCGTCGGCCAGCTCGTCCGGGGAGATGGTCTTGGTGACGTAGCCGCGGGCGCCCGCGCGGATCAGGCCGATGACGTCCTCGGCGGCGTCGGAGACCGACAGGGCCAGGAAGCGGACGTTGGGGTGGGTGCGGCGCATGGCGTCGAGGACCGCGCGGCCGCCGCCGTCGGGCATGTGGACGTCGAGCAGGACCACGTCGGGTTCCAGGGCGGTAATCTTCTGGACCGCCTCGGCCACGGCGCTGGCCTCGCCGACCACGTCGACGTGCAGGCCGAGCTCGGCGCGGACGCCGGCGCGGAACATCGCGTGGTCGTCGACCAGGAACACGCGCAGGCGCTGGGTGGTCTCTTCGGTGCTCATTTCTCTCCGCTTTCGCTGTGGGCCGCGCTCTTGCGGCGACGGGCCTCGCTGTCGACGGGCATGCTGAGGCGGACCTCGGTGCCCTCCCCCGGCGTACTGCGGATCTCCGCCTTGCCGCCGTGGCGCTGCATGCGCAGGACGATCGAGCCGCGCACGCCGTGCCGGTCGTCGTCCACCGCGGCCAGGTCGAAGCCGGCGCCCCGGTCGCGCACGAAGACGCTGACGCAGTCGGGTTCGACCTCGGCGTACAGCGAAATCGTCTGCACCTTGGCGTGCTTGGCCGCGTTGACCAGCGCCTCGCGGGCGGCCGCGACGATCGCGCCGACCTTCTCGTCGACGTCCATGTCCCCGACGACCACGGTCTCCACGGCCACCGCGAAGGTGTCCTCGACCTCGGCCGACGCCTCCTCCAGCGCCGCGCTGAGCTTCTCCACCGGCGAGGCGGTCGGCTTGTACAGCCAGTTGCGCAGCGTCCGCTCCTGCCCCCTGGCCAGCCGTTGTACCTCCTTGAGGTCCCCGGCGTTGCGCTGGATCAGGGCGAGCGTGTGCAGCACCTGGTCGTGGATCATCGCCGCCAGCTCGGCCCGCTCCTGCTCCCGCACCCGGGCCTCGCGCTCGGCGCTGAGCTGGGTGAACATCCGGTACAGCAGCGGCGCCAGGGCCAGCCCCACGCCGGCCAGCGCGACGGCGGCGAAGCCGAGGCCGTACCCGATGGAGGAGAAGGGGACGTTGCGCAGCGGGAACACGCCCACCACGAACACGCCGATGATCCCCGCGACGACGAGCAGGCCGCCGCCGACGAAGCGCACGAGGTACGACTTGCGGTTGGTGTCCATCGCCGCGCCCAGCCACGGCATCCCGGGCACGGTCGCGGACCAGCGCTCGCGGCGCTTCGGGTCGGCCTGGTGCCAGATGATGCCGGCGCCGAGCGCGATGACCGCGGCGAGCCAGCCGATCACCGAGGACACGCTGCCGTCGGGCTGGACCATCAGGCGCAGCACCACGATGCCGATGCCGAGCGCGAGGAACGAGAACAGCTGGTTGACGTTGCGCCCGCCGTGGCGCCCGTGCGGGGGCATCGGCAGGACGGCCCAGAACGCGGCGTAGAGCAGCGCGCCGAGCCCGTTGAACGCCGCGAGCACCACGAACGCCACCCGCACCAGGAGCACCGAGGCGCCCAGGTGCGCGGCGATGCCCGCGGCGACGCCTCCGACGACCCGGTCGGCGGGTTCGCGGTACAGGCGGCGGACGGGGACTGGGCTGCTCACCCGAGAATCGTCACACGAATGGACGGCCCGAAACCACTCCGAGCGCCCCGGAGCCGCAGAATCAGGGTGGCTTCAGGGTCGATGCCTGAGGCGCCGGACCCCGGGACTCCGCGAGCATGGATGGCATGACGAACCCGCCTGCCGCCGACGAGCCGGCCCGCAACGCCGCCGCGGAGCCGGCGGAGGAACAGACCGACACCCCCGTCGAGCACACCACCGTCGAGCTCGACGCGGAAAAGCCCGCAAAAACTGACGAACCGGATAAAGGGCCCAGCTTCGAGGCCGACTACGCGACGTCCAGCCCGTCGTCGACCTTCGAGTGGCCGGCCGAAGAGACGGAAAAGCCGTCAGCGCCGCCGACCGGAGAAACCCCGCCGCCGCCCCCGCCGGGTGCGGTGCCGCCGCCGTTCGGTGCGGGCGGGCCGAACCAGCCGCCGTTCGGTGGGTTCGGCAGCGCCGGGTTCAACCGGAACCTGCTCGTCCGCCCGCAGCAGGGCCGGTACGTGGCCGGTGTCTGCGCCGCGATCGGCCGGGCCACCAACACCGACCCCACCCTGTGGCGCGTGATCTTCGCCGTGCTGACGCTGGCGGGGGGCGTGAGCATCGTGGCGTACCTCCTCGGCTGGCTCCTGCTGCCGGCTGAGGGCGACACCGGCTCGCCGCTGGAGGCCCTGCTCGGCCGCGGCCGCTCGGGCACCTCGGCGCCGCTGGCGATCGTCATCGGGGTCTGCGCGGTGCTCGCGTTCCTGCTGGTCATGTCCCAGAACTTCGGGGCCGCGCTGGTCGGCCTGGCGATCGTCATCGGCGTGGTCGCCCTGGTCGTGCGCGGTCAGCAGGGAGGTGGTCAGCAACAGCAACCGCCACCCGGCCCGTACGTCCCGCCGGCCGTGCCCAACGCCGGCCCGAACCCGTTCACCGCGGCGGGCGCGCAGTTTCCGCCGGCCCCCGGCGCACCGGGCGCGGCGTTCGGCCCCATGGCGTTCGGCGCCCCCTCGTTCGGGCCGCCATCCGCGCAGCCGCAGGCGCCCGTGACGCCCGCGCCCACCATGTCGAGCGCGCCGCCGATCGTGCCGCAGACCGCCGCCGCGGAGGAGCCGGACGCGGGGTTCCCGCCGCCGCCCGCCGCGTACGCCGAGAGCAAGCCGGCCGTGCTCCCGCCGCGCCCGCCGATGCTGCCGCCGTTGCCGCCCCTGCCGCCGCTCCCGCCGTTCTCGGCCGGGGGATCGCCGGGGTACCGGCCGCCGTTCGCGCCGCACGGGCCGTACGCGTCCAGCAGCCCGTACGCGGCCAGTCTGGGCTATCCGCCGGGCGTGCCGGTGTCGCCGTACCCCGGACTGGCCCCGATGCCGCCGAAGAAGCCCAAGGAGAAGTCGCGCCTGGGCCGGATCACGTTCTCGCTGATCGTGCTGGCGCTGGGCATCCTGGTCGCGCTCGAGGTGACCGTGGCCGACTTCAAGGCGAGCACGTTCTTCGCGGTACCGCTGGCCGTCACCGCCCTGGGCCTGATCACGGGCGCGTGGCTGGGCCGGGCGCGGGTGCTGATCCTGCTGGGTGCCGTGCTGAGCATCGCGCTGGCCATCGCGACCGCCGCGGGCACCTCGGTGCCGCACCGCACCGACAACGTCAACATCGCGCCGCAGGCGTTCTACGAGCTGAGCCCGTCGTACTCGACCGACTTCGGCAACATCGACGCCGACCTCACCGGGCTGAACTTCGCGACCCAGGAGGTCACGCCGACGGTGGTCGGGTTCCACGTCGGCGCGGGTGATCTGCGGATCACCGTGCCGAAGGAGGTGGACGTGACGGTCAACGTGCACATCCAGGGCGGTGACTGCCGGGTCTTCGAGTCCTCGTGCGGCGGGTTCAACACCTCGACCACGATCACCGACTACGGGACCGACGGCCCCGGCGGCGGCAAGCTGGAGCTCAATCTGGACACGCAATGGGGCGACGTGAGGGTGGATCGATGAAACCGCACCGTCTGGACGGCGTCTCGCTGACGTTCGGCCTGATCTTCCTGGGCATCGTGGTCGTCTGGCTGTTCAACCAGGCCGTCTCGGTGCACCTGAACGCCGGCTGGATCGTGGCCGTGGGCCTGATCCTGTTCGGAGGCCTCGGCCTGCTGGGGGCGCTGCGCTCGGACAAACCGGGTCGCGGGAAGGCCGAGAAGAACGGCGATGGGTTCGACTACGACCTCGACACCGACTGAATCGGGCGGGGGGCCCGGTCGGCGTCCAGGACGTGGGCCGATCCATCGCGGCACGGAATATGCTGGCCGACGGGGTTGCGTACCCCGTCGGCCGGCTGTCGTTCGCGGCCTTGATCGAAATTCCGCCATCTGCCTTTGAGGAGCCCTTCCGAGATGACCCAGTTTCCCGTTGGCGGCACGTCCGGCGCGCCCCGCCGCCCGACCCAGATCGGTGACCGGGCCGCCCGGGTCCTCGCCTCCGAGCTCGCCCGCCACGGTGGTCCCAAGACCGGCCTGGTGATCGGCGCGGCCGCCGGCTCCCCGGCCCTGGCCGCGGTGATCGACGCGCTGCTGCCCGACGACCGGCTGACCGTGGTCGCCTCCGGTTCCGGATCGGCCGCCGCGCTGCGCGAGCACGTGGAGCGCCAGGGCCGCTGGGTCGCCGAGCGCACCCGGGTGATCGACTCGATCGACAACGCCGAGCCCGCCGACGTGGTCGTGCACGCCGAGGCCCTCACCGGCAGCGCCGAGGACGCCCGCGAGGTGCTCGCCGGCCTGGCCAAGCTGGTCGCCGACGGCGGCGTGCTCACCGTCGTGGTGCCCGCGACCCGCCTGCCCAGCGGCGCGGCCGACGAGGTGGAGCGCCAGGCCGCGCTGTACGGCGTCGGCAGCGACCTCGTCCTGCGCAACGTCCCGCCGGTGCGCATCCACCGCCTGCGGCACACCCCGGCCCACCACAGCATCGCCTCGAACCTGCTGCCGGCCCTGCGCCCGTCCAGCGTGCCGCTCACCCGCGGGATGAACATCGACTCCAACGGCGTGGCCGCGGCCGGCATCGCGCTGGGCCTGGCCGCGCTGGCCAAGGCGGCCCGGCCGAAGTCGAAGCTCTGGCTGGTCCCGGCCCTGGCCGCGGCCCCGGTGGCGGCGTTCTTCCGCGACCCGCAGCGCGACGTGCCCGAGGACGCCAACGCGATCGTGGCGGCCAGCGACGGCAAGGTCCTGGGCGTGGAGCGGATGCACGACAAGCGCTTCGGCGACATGGAGTTCCTGCGCATCGCCGTGTTCCTGTCGGTGCTCGACGTGCACGTGAACCGGTCGCCCGTGGCCGGCAAGGTCGTCGACTACTTCGTGGAGGACGGCGGCTACGCGGCGGCGATGAAGCCCGAGGCGGAGCACAACGTCGCGGCGTACACCCTGCTGGAGACCGCCCGCGGCCCGGTCGCCGTGGTGCAGCGCACCGGCCTGATCGCCCGCCGGATCGTGCAGCGCGCGCCGATCGGGTCGCTGCTGGCCAAGGGCGAGCGCTTCGGGCTGATCCGGTTCGGCTCCCGCACCGACGTCTACCTGCCCGCCGACCAGGCCGACCCCGAGGTGGCGCCCGGCGACCGCGTGATCGGCGGCCAGACCGTGATCGCCACCTGGCGCTGAGAACCGGACATACCGATAAATCCGATAAGTCGCGGCGCGCCGGCGCCCGACTTGTCGGACACAGAAAACGGCCCCGCTCACCAGCGAGCGGGGCCGTTCTTCATGCAGAGCTCAGTTGCGGTGCTTCAGCCACAGCAGCGGCCCGCTCACCAGGTACGCGAACACGACCACCACGAACGTCACCTGGTAGTCGACCAGCGCGCCCACCACCGGCAGCACCAGCAGCCACGGCGGCAGCTTCAGCAGCCGGGCGAGCTTCGCGTACGGGAAGCTGGACACCATCGCCAGCCCGAGCAGCACCACCCCGGCGACCCGCAGCGCGGCCGGCATCTGCGGCGCGATCAGCGTGCTGAGCGCCAGCACCGCCGCGCACATCGTGGTCGGCACGCCGCAGAAGAAGCGGCCGTCCTTCGGCGAGACGTTGAACCGGGCGAGCCGGATCGCCGCCGCCGCCGCGACCAGGGCGCAGGCCGGGACGAGCAGCCAGCCGGGGGCCGAGCCGTTGAGCCAGGCGTAGACCACCACCGGCGCCGCCAGGCCGAACGAGCACATGTCGGCCAGCGAGTCCATCTGCGCACCGAAGGGGCTGGCCACGCCGAGGCGGCGGGCCAGGAAGCCGTCCAGGCCGTCGAAGACGACGCAGGCGATGAGCAGCGAGGCCGCCACCCGCACGTCGCCGTGGTTGACCGCGATGAAGATGGCCGACAGGCCGAGCATGAGACTCGACAGCGTGCAGGCGTTGACCAGCGCGAAGCGGATCCGCCGGGCCACGGTGCGCTCACCGGGCAGCAGCGGGATCGAGAGGGAGGACTCCTCCGCGACGTCCGGCGCGGGCGCGGCCGAGACGACCGGCGGGCTGATCGGCGCGAGCGCGGTCAGGTCGCGTGACAGACCGTCACGGCGGCGCATCCGCAGGCGCGGGAGGCGGACCCGGCCGGTGCGCTCGTCGGTCTCCACCGCGGGCACGAGCAGGGAGGTCGCGCCGGCCACATTGCCGTCACCGCGACGACCGACGCGGCCGGCGAAAAGCACCCGGCGGGCGAGGGAACCGCTGCGCCGCAGCCGTCCCGCCCATTGCCGTCCGCCACCGGGGCGCGGGCTGTCCGTGGTGCGTCGTCGCTGCCAAGGTGTGCTCGGCACTGATCCTCCACTGTAGGAACGGGGTTCCCACGGTCGTTTTTTTGGGCCTTTCGACCCTCGATGTCCGTTTCGCGAGACGGTCTCGCGATCTACACGGTCTCATATCAGGTCGCGATTGGCGATGCCTCAGGAAGGAAACCGCCGTGTCGTGCGAGCCGTTGAACTACTCAGTGTAGTTATTCGTTAACCTCTAGTCCATTTTAACGACGCCGGTCACTCCCCCGTTGCGGGCAGTGAGAGCGCCCAGTGCACAACTTCGGTGACCTCCAGGCCGGCGAGGTCGCCGGGCTCGAACCAGGCCGCCGCCGCGGTCGAGCCGCCGGCCGCCTCGGTCACGCTCGGTGTCGACGGCGCGGGCACCAGCACGCGGTAGAGCGCGCGGACCGCGTGCCAGTTCATCGGGTACCCCTCCGGGCCGACCAGACCGGAGCTGCGCCGGTGGGTCACCCCGAGCAGCTCGACGATCTCGCCCTGCTGGCCGGTCTCCTCGTACAGCTCCCGCAGCAGCGCCTCGGCCGGCTGCTCGCCGACGTCCGTGCCGCCGCCCGGCAGGTGCCAGCGGCCGGCGCCGGGGAACCCGGTCGCGATCTCGGTGAGCAGGACCCGGCCGGCCGGGTCCCTGACGAACCCGTAGGCGGCGAAGCGCTGGCCCTTGGGCAGGTCGGACTCGGCCGCGCGGTCGCCGTCCTCGGGGAACGCGGCGGCGGGCACGACGTCGAAGAGGACGCGGTCCTCGTGCAGGTCGGGCGTGGTGAGGGCGAGCACCTCGCGTACCCGGGAAACCGAGACCGGCACTCCAGCACTCTCCCGGAACAGCCGGACCACCGCCGACGCCGGGTTCTCCCCGTGCCGGATCGGTCCGCCGACATCCTCGGTGGCGCCCGGCAGGCGGCCGTACACCGTGATCACCCGTGTCTGCGTCATGGTGATCAGCGTAGGCCGACCCCGCGCAGGGCCTCCTCGGTCACCTCCGTCAATGGCAGCTCGTCGAGCTCCTCCGGGTCGAACCAGCGCGCCTCGGCGGTCGAGCCGCCGACGTCGTGGATGACCGGGCGGCTCGAGCGGGCCACCTGGACCCGGTAGAACGCGCGCACGCCGTGCCAGTCGATCGGGTAGCCCTCCGGGCCGAGCTGGGCCGCGTCGCGGTGGCTGGCCACGCCGAGCAGCTCGACGATCCGCCCCTCCTGGCCGGTCTCCTCGACCAGCTCGCGGATGAGCGCGACGCCCGGCTGCTCGCCGAAGTCGGTACCCCCACCCGGCAGGTGCCAGCAGCCGCCCCCGGGATAGCCGTCGGAGATGCGGGTGAGCAGGACGCGGTTGCGCCGGTCGGTGCAGACCGCGTAGGCGGCGAAGCGCTGCGCCCGGTGCAGCCCGTCGGGGCCGGGGACCGCGTAGAACGAGGGCACCTGCGGCGTGCCGTCGGGCCGGATGTCGGCCGTCGCCTCGGGCAGCCCGAGCGCGTCGGCGGTGAACCGGCGCAGCGGCAGGGTCTGCGCCTCCTCCAGCGTCACCCAGCGGGCCAGGTCGGTCGGCTGGCCGACCCGGTCGCGCAGCGCGCCGCCGCGGACCGAGACCTCGTAGATCAGCCGGTCCGTGTGGATGGTCAGCCCGCGCTGGGGCAACGCCCGCATGTCGGCCAGCACGTCGCGCAGCCCCACGACGGCGACGGACAGGCCGGTCTCGGCCGCGGTCTCGCGCACGACGGTGTCGACCGGGTTCTCACCGTGGTCGACGGCGCCGCCGGGCAGCGACCAGGCGCCGGGCGTCCCGGACTTGGCCGAGGCCCGCACGAGCAGGAAGGCGTCGCCGTCGGCGCACACGCAGTAGGCCGCGATGCGCCGCAGCGGTTGTAACGCTGGAGTCACGGAAATAAATTGTCCGGCTTTCCGCTACAAGTACAAGAGCGGATTACCCCTGAAGAGGGATTCATTCCCATTCAATGGTGCCCGGGGGCTTCGACGTAACATCGACGACCACGCGGTTGACCTCGCGGACCTCGTTCGTTATCCGGGTCGAAATCTTGGCGATCAGCTCGTGCGGCAGGCGCGACCAGTCGGCCGTCATGGCGTCGTCGCTGGAGACCGGGCGCAGCACGATCGGGTGCCCGTAGGTCCGGCCGTCGCCCTGCACCCCGACGCTGCGCACGTCGGCCAGCAGCACCACCGGGAACTGCCAGACGCTGCGGTCCAGGCCGGCCGCGGTGAGCTCCTCGCGGGCGATCAGGTCGGCCGCGCGCAGGATGGCCAGCCGCTCCTCGTCGACCGCGCCGATGATCCGGATCGACAGCCCCGGCCCCGGGAAGGGGTGGCGCATGACGATCTCCTCGGGCAGCCCGAGGGCGGCCCCGATCGCCCGGACCTCGTCCTTGAACAGCGTCCGCAGCGGCTCGACCAGGGCGAACTGCAGGTCGTCCGGGAGCCCGCCGACGTTGTGATGCGACTTGATGTTGGCCGTGCCGGTGCCGCCGCCGGACTCGACCACGTCCGGGTAGAGCGTGCCCTGGACCAGGAACTCGACGTGCCCCTCGGCGTCGAGCTCGCGGGCCGCGGCCTCGAAGGTGCGGATGAACTCGCGCCCGACGATCTTGCGCTTCTGCTCCGGGTCGGTGACGCCGGCCAGCGCCCCGAGGAAGGTGGCGGAGGCGTCGACCACCTTGAGGTTGATCCCGGTGGCGGCCACGTAGTCCTTCTCGACCTGCTCCGCCTCGCCCGCGCGCAGCAGCCCGTGGTCGACGAAGACGCAGGTGAGCTGGTCGCCGACGGCCCGCTGGACGAGCGCCGCGGCGACCGCGGAGTCCACGCCGCCGGACAGCCCGCAGATGACCCGCTTGCTGCCGACCTTGGCCCGGATCGCCGCGACCTGCTCCTCGATGATGTTGTTGGAGGTCCAGGTGGGCTCGAGCCCGGCGATCTCGTAGAGGAAGCGGCGCAGGATCTCCTGGCCGTGCGGCGTGTGCGCGACCTCGGGGTGGAACTGCACGCCGGCCAGGCGGCGCTCGGTGTCCTCGAACGCGGCGACCGGGGCGCCCGGCGAGCCGCCGGTGACCGTGAACCCGGCCGGGGCGGCCGTGACGCAGTCGCCGTGGCTCATCCAGACCGACTGCTCGCCGTCGAGGCCGCGCAGCAGGACGCCGCCGTCGCCGGCGATCGTCAGGGCGGTGCCGCCGAACTCGCGGTTGCCGGTGTGGGCCGCCTCGCCGTGCAGCGCGACCGCCATCGCCTGGAAGCCGTAGCAGATGCCGAAGACCGGGACGCCGGCCGCGAACATCGCCGGGTCGACCTGGGGCGCGCCCTCCTCGTAGACCGACGACGGGCCGCCCGAGAGGATGATCGCGGCGGGGCGCTTGGCCAGCATCTCGGCGACCGGCATCGAGCTCGGCACGATCTCCGAGTAGACGTGGGCCTCGCGGACGCGGCGGGCGATCAGCTGCGCGTACTGGGCACCGAAGTCGACGACGAGCACTGGCTGCGGCGTGGTCATGCCGAAAAGCCTAGTCGGAGCGCCGCCGGGGCCTCCGCGGGGACGGCCGGGCGTGACGGAGCTATCGGCGCCACGGGGACGTAGGGCGCGCCCAGCTCGGGCCGGGGATCGGGCTCGCCCCGGTTCGGCCACATCGATGCGGCCCGCTCGGCCTGGGCCGCGATGGTCAGCGACGGGTTCACCCCCAGGTTGGCCGAGACCGCGGCGCCGTCGACGACGTGCAGTCCCGGATGGCCGAAGACGCGGTGGTACCCGTCCACGACCCCGCTCGCCGCCGAGTCGCCGATCGCCGCCCCGCCAAGGATGTGCGCGGTCAGCGGAATGTTGAACACCTCGGACCAGCCGCCGCCGGGCAGCCCGCCGATCTCCTCGGCCAGCAGGCGCACCGCCTCGTTGCCCGCCGGGATCCAGGCCGGGTTCGGCTCGCCGTGCCCCTGCGTGGTGGTGAGCCGCCGCCGTCCGGTCCACCCGCGCCTCCAGTGCACGTCCAGCGAGTTGTCGCGGGACTGCATGACCAGCGCGATCACCGTCTTGTGCGACCACCGGTGCACGGACAGGATCCGCAGGTGGCGCAGCGGGTGCCGGAAGAAGGCCCCGAACCAGCGCAGCGGCCGCCACGGCCCGCCGTCGGTGAGCACGGTCTGCAGCAGGCCCATCGCGTTGGACCCGGGCCCGTAGCGCACCGGCTCGATGTGGGTGTCGGCGTCCGGATGGAACGAGCTGGTGATGGCCACGCCGTCGGTGAAGTCCACGCCCCGGCGCAGCGAGCGGGCGCCGACGATGGATTCGGAGTTGGTACGGGTGAGCCGCCCCAGCCGCGCCGAGACGTTCGGCAGCGCGCCCTCGGCCCGCATCCGGTGCAGCAGCCGCTGGGTGCCCAGCGCGCCGGCGGCGAGGACCACCTGGCCCGCCTCGAACGTCTGCCGGCGCCGGCGCCGGTCGGTCCCGCGGGTCTCCACGCGGTAGCCACCCCCGGCATCGCCACTGCCCGACGGGCGCACGGCGGTGACGGTCGTCAGCGGGTACACCCGCGCGCCCTGCTCTTCGGCCAGGTAGAGGTAGTTCTTGACGAGCGTGTTCTTGGCCCCGACGCGGCACCCGGTCATGCAGGACCCGCAGTGCTCGCAGGACTGGCGCTCCGGCCCGGCGCCGCCGAAGTAGGGGTCCACGCCGGAGCGGCCGAAGTACACGCCGACCGGGGTGGGGTGGAAGGAGTCCCCGACGCCCATCCGCTCCGCGACCCGCTGGAAGGCGCGGTCGGCGGCGGTGGTGCGGGCGTAGGTCGTCACCCCCAGCATCCGCTCGGCCTGGTCGTAGAACGGCGCGAGCTCGGCCTCCCAGTCGGCGATGTCGCGCCACTGCGGGTCCGCATAGAAGGGCTTCGGCGGCCGGTACAGCGTGTTGGCATAGACCAAAGAGCCGCCCCCGACCCCGGCGCCGGCGAGCACGACCACGTTGCGCAGCATGGTGATCCGCTGGATGCCGAAGCAGCCGAGCGCCGGCGCCCACAGGAAGCGCCGGGCGTCCCAGGAGGTCTTGGGGAACTCGTCGTCGGCGAAGCGCCGCCCGGCCTCCAGGACGGCCACCGAGTAGCCCTTCTCGGCCAGGCGCAGCGCGGTGACGCTGCCGCCGAATCCCGACCCGATCACCACCACGTCGTAGCGCATGCTGCATTGTGACCCGCCGGTAACTTAGGCGGTAGCCCCTTCGGTTTCCGCGGTCATGTGCGGCAGACTGGTCAACTATGGCGAGACTTCCCGGCGGGCTGCCCGTCTGGCGTGGTCGCCGGCTGCTGGGCGGAGGACCGGCCGCCGTGCCGTCGCCACCCCTGCCGGCCGTGGATGCGAGCCACCACGCGGGTCTGCACTCGGTGGTCCTGGACGCCGTGAAGTTCGCCGATGTGGCGGCGCCGCATTCGGTACACCTGGGAGGCCACGCCACCGCCCGCACCGACGGCGGCGTGCTCGTCGTCGGCGTGCCCCTGGTCTGGGGGCTCTCCGCCGATCAGCTGCGCGTGCTGCTCGCCCACGAGCTCGCGCTGCCCCCGTCGCGCCACCCCGACCTGGTGCGCGGCCTGCTCGAGGCGCGCCGCCGGCACCCGGCCTCGGAGAAGGCGGCGATCCGCCACGCCCGGCTGCTGGAGGCCACGGAGCCGCTGCTGGCCGAGGCCGAGCAGGTCCGCGACGCGATCGCGATCACCGCGGCCGGCGGCGGCCTGTCGGCGGTCGAGGACGCGGGCCGGGCGCTGCTCAAGGCGGCGGCGATCGGGGCGGCGTTCGCGGCCTTCGCCGCGGCCCCGCTGGCCTCGGGCACCATGTCGGCGTTCAGCACCGGCTCGCTGCCCACCACCGGCCCGATCCAGGCCGAGGACCTGCACGACGGCTGGCGGCTGCGGCTGTCCCGCTGGGGCGCCCCCTCGACCGACCTCGACCGGGCCGCGCTGGCCGTGCGCCATCCGGGGCTCGCGGCGGAGATCCGCACGTCGGCCGACGGGCCGCTGGTGGCGCTGGACCCCGGCGCCGTCCACCTCGACGAGCTCGGCCCGGCCGCGATGCGCACGCTGGCCGCCGAGGTGCTGCCCAACTCCGGCGAGGCGTGGGTGCGCCTGGCCGACCTGCCGGTGGAGTCCTACCTGCCGGACGTGGAGCGGCGGGCCCGGCAGTACGTGGAGGCGGTCAACGAGGTCCTCGGGCGCGTCCCGGACGACCGCGACGAGCTGGCCGGCACCCTGCTGCGCCGCCCGGTGGACGTGGAGCGGGCCCGCCGCGGCCTGCCGCGCGACCCGGACGCGGAGGGCGAGGCGCCCCCGCCGTGGATGGGGGCGGCGCTGCTGGCGGTCGTGGTGGAGTACGCGCTGCTGCGCAAGGGCTGGCGGCGCGAGCACCCGCTGCTGCCCCGGCGGCTGGTGGCCCCGGACTCCGGCGCGGTGCTCGACCTCAACGAGCTGGTCCGCAGCGACCCGGGGGCGCTGCGAACCCACCTCGGGTAGGCAGCGGCGTCAGAGGCTCGAAACCTGCGTGATCGCGAGCTCGGCCGGGTGCACGAGCATGTACCCGTTCGACGTGCGCTGCTCCACCACGCCCGCGGCGAGCTGGTTCACGCCGTTGCCGTCGAACCGCACCCCGTTCCACGGCATGATCGTCTGCGTGGCCGGCAGGGTGAGCTGCTGGACCGAGTTGCGCACGGCCTGCTTGGAGTAGTCCGTGGCCTGGTCCATCGACATCGCCAGGGTCATGGTGGCCATGAACGCGTTGGCGGCGACCTCGGTGAGCTTGGTGTGGTACGCCTGCTCGAACATCGCGCCGATGACCTGGGCCGTCGGGTTGCGGGTGGCGAACTCGTTCGACCAGCCGGTGGCGCGCAGCGCGGTCTGGTTCTTCACGCCGTCCAGCGCGGACACGGCCGGGCCGATCGCGATCACCTGGGCGGTGCCCTTGAGCTTCACGGCCAGGTCGTTGGCGGCGCTCGCCTCGGCCGCGCTGGTGACGATGGCGAGCACGGCGTCGCCCTTCACCACCAGGCCGTTGGGCTGGCCGGCCTCGCTGCCGGTGAGCGGCACGACCTTCTCCTTGGCCGGCACCTCGTAGCCGGCGGAGAGGCTCAGGTCCTCGATCGAGCCCTTGAGGAGGTTCGCCTCCTCGGTCAGGGCCGGGGTGGCCGGCGTGCCGGCGGCCGTCACGATCCGCTTCACCTGGTTGGGCGTGCCCCGGTACCGGTAGAGCAGGTCCAGCGCCGCGCCGACCTCGCGCCGGTCGGTCGGCTGGATGCGGAAGTGCCCGGTCCGGCTGTTCGTGCCGAAGCCGTCCGAGGTGCTCAGGGCGTCGACCAGGGAGACGCCGAGCTGCTCGGCGACCCGGCTGGCGACCTGGGTGACCTCGATGGTGTCGGCCAGGACGAGCCCGACGGCGCCGTCGTCGACGAGCTTGGTCGCTTCCTTGTCGACCTTCTCCGGCGCGCTGTCGGTGTTGCTCGTGAGCAGCGAAAGCTTGGTGTTGCCGTGCAGGCCGACGCTCGGGCCGAGCGGCAGCGGCAGCGGCTTGGTCGGGATGTCCCGGTTGACCACCTCGATGGCGAGCCGGGCGCCCAGGGTGGCCTGCTGGCCGAGCTGGGCGTTGGGGCCGCCGGTGGGCACCAGAAGTCCGATGGCGATGCTCGCGGGTGCGGTCGCGGCCGGCTTCGCGTCGCCCGTGCAAGCGGACATGAGTAACGCCGTCGCCAGAATGAGGGCGATCACTGCGGGCCGGCGGCCCCGGGTGCGCACGGCGAATGACTCCTCATGAAGCGTTGCAGGTCGGACGGCCGTATCCTTCCCGTCTGATCAATGGGTAGCAAGCCCGCTGTCCGGCTTCGAGTATTGTGACCTGCGCCACTATGACGTGGTTGGACACAGGTCGCAACCCTGGTTTGATAAGTGCCGCACGCTGCTCAGCAGCGCGATGACGCATGCGAAAGGTGTGGAGGGGTGCAGACCTTCGCTTCGCCGCCTTCGACGAGGGCTCCAGCCGTCGTGATGAAGGTGAACAGCCATCGCCGTAGACGGCCGGGGGAACCGCAACGGCGCAGCGCATCCCTGTTCAGGGTGCGCGACTGGCGCGTGCCCACGAAGCTCGCGGCGGTGCTCGTACTGCCCGCGGTGGCCTTCCTGGTCATCGCCGGTGTGCAGATCAACGTCTCCGTGCAGGATGCGACCAAGCTGGACCAGTTCGCCCAAGGGGTCAAGGTCGGCACCCAGTTGACCGATCTGATCCACCAGTTGCAGCTGGAAAGGGACCGAACGGTCGGATATCTCGCCAAGTCGACCACCGGCCCGGCGCCGTCCGGTCCGAATCCCGACGCCAACGACCTCGCCGCCAGCCAGGGCGAGACCGACGCCGCGCTGCTGGCCTTCTCCGAGCAGGCGCGCCCGCTGCTGCGCAACCCGATCTTCTCCGGGGTGCAGAACCGGATCGGCGCCGACTTCACCGACCTCGGCCTGGTCCGCGACGGCGTGGCCCACCGGTGGCTGCGCGAGGAGGCGGTGTTCGACGCCTACTCGGTGACCATCCAGCACCTCTTCGACCTGGTGCCGGACCGGCCCGACATCGGCGGCGACTCCCAGTCGGTGGCCGAGGTCTCCTCGCTGATGGACCTCGCCCAGGCCAAGGAGCTCAAGGACCAGCTGCGCGGGCGGATCTTCGCCGCGGCCAGCGCCGGCAAGTTCGCGCCCGACGACTTCGAGACCTTCTCGGAGATCCAGGCGCGGCAGGTCGCCGCGGTCGAGCGGTTCCGCGCCTCGGCGAGCCCGCGGCACCTGGCGCTGTACGACAAGAACCTCAAGTACGCCGCCGTGGCCACGGTCGCCCGGCTCCAGCAGGAGATCATCTCCCGGGCCCGGGGCGCGCAGGTCGGCGTCTCGGCCGAGGACTGGTGGCGGGCGAGCACGCTCGAGCTGCAGTACATCCGCACGATCGAGCAGCAGATGCTCGACGACGCGATCAACGGCGCGGCCGAGCGGAGCAGCACCCAGCGCACCAACGCGATCGTCGCCACCTCGGCGATCGTGCTGGTCATGCTCCTGGCGCTGCTGCTGTCCTGGCTGATCGGCCGGTCGATGGCGCGCTCGCTGCGCCAGCTGCGGGCCCAGGCCCTCGACGTGGCCCAGCACCGCCTGCCCGAGGCGATCCAGCGGCTGCGAACACTGCCCCGGGGCGAGACGGTCACGGTCGACACGACGACCCGGGTGCGCTCCTCCGACGAGATCGGTGAGGTGGCGGACGCGTTCACCGCCGTGCACCGAAGCGCGGTCAGCCTGGCCGTCGAGCAGGCGGTCATGCGGCGCAACGTCAACTCGATGTTCGTCAACCTGGCCCGCCGCTCGCAGACGCTGGTCGAGCGCCAGCTGCAGCTGCTCGACCAGCTGGAGTCGGCCGAGACCGACCCGGACCAGCTGGCCAACCTGTTCCGCCTCGACCACCTGGCCACCCGCATGCGCCGCAACGACGAGAACCTGCTGGTCCTCGCGGGCAGCGAGGCGACGCGGCGGTGGGCCCAGCCGGTGTCGCTCTCCGCGGTACTGCTGGCGGCGATGGCGGAGATCGAGCAGTACGCGCGGATCCGCCACGACGTGTCCAACGATGTCTTCGTGGTCGGCCACGCCGTCTCCGACATCGTGCACCTCTTCGCCGAGCTGCTGGAGAACGCGACCACGTTCTCCCCGCCCGACACGGTGGTGACGGTGACCGGCTGGCCGGCCCAGCAGGCCCGCGAGGCGACGATCGTCATCGAGGACAAGGGCATCGGGATGACCGAGTCCGGCCTCATCGAGGCGAACGAGCGCGTCTCCAGCCCGATCGCGATCGACGTGGCCGCGTCCGAGCGGATGGGTCTGGTCGTGGTCGGTCACCTCGCGGACCGGCACGGCGTCTCGGTGCGGCTGACGGCGAACGACGACGGCGTCACGGCGTACGTCACGCTCCCGGCCCGCCTGCTCGCCGCCCCGCCGGACGGCGTCGGCCTCTACGGCAACGCCAGCGCGGCCAGCCGGCTCGCGGGCGCGGCCCGGCTGCCGATCCCGGTCGACGGGAACGGCGCGCAGGGCTCGACGGCGGCGGTCGAGCACACCAGCGACCAGCCGACCGCGGTCATTCCGGCTTTGCCGTCCCGGCCGTCCTCTTCGGACGTGGTTGAGGAGGCGGAGGAGGAACCGCCCGCGGTCGCCGCGCCACCCGTCCCCGCGGAGGCGCCGGTCTCCGCGGTACCGGTCTCCGCGGTACCGGTCTCGGCGGCACCGGCCTCCGCGCCCCCCAGCAACGGTGGGCCGGTCAACGGTTCGAAGCCGCGCCCGGCCCGGGCCGAGGAGATCATCGCCGGGGCGTCCGGCTCGAACGGGGCGCCCGCCAAGAGCACCCGGTGGTGGTCGCGCGACGGCGGCGGCGACGCGCCGCGGCCGGCGTCGATCATCCCGGCCCAGCGTCAGCCGGTGACCGCCGGCACGAGCAATGCCGGCCTGCCGATCCGGGTACCCCTGGCGCAGCTGCCCGGCGATCCGAACGAGCCGGTTCCGGCGCCGGAGGATACGCAGCCGGTCACGGTGCCGCACACCGAGCCGGACCCGGCCAGCGTGGGCAGCATGCTCACCCGGTTCTACAGTGGCGTGCATCGGGCCGCGAACGAGGACGAGGTGCCCACGGTGCCGATCAACGAACATCGAGGGAGCACGGCGTGACCCTGAGCCAACAAGCACGGGACCTGAGCTGGCTGATCAACGCGTTCACCGAGCGGGTGCCCGGCATCGCCCATGCCGTGGTGGTGTCCTCCGACGGCCTGCTGGTGGCCGTCTCGGACCACCTGCCCCGGGACAGCGCCGATCAGCTCGCCGCGGTCACGTCGGGCCTGGTGAGCGTGACCAGCGGGGCAGCACGGATCTTCGACGGCGACGAGGTCAAGCAGACCGTGGTGGAGATGGGCCAGGGCTTCTTCCTGGTCATGTCGATCCGCGACGGCTCGATCCTGGCCACGCTGGCCGGCCGCGAGGCCGACATCGGCGTGGTCGGCTACGAGATGGCCCGCCTGGCCAAGCAGGCGGGCGAGATGCTGACCCCGGCGCTGCGCGCGGAACTCCAGCAGGCGCTGCCCCGCTAGCAGGCGCGCGAAAGGGGGGCCCGGCGCGCCGGACCCCCCTTTCAACGTCGCCTTACTTGTCCAGGATCAGGCCGACCTTCTGGAATTCCTTGAGGTCGCGGTACCCGCACTTCGCCATCGCCCGGCGCAGCCCGCCGAAGAGGTTCAGCGCGCCGTCGGGGTCCTCGGACGGGCCGTAGAGCACCTTCTCCAGGCTGCCCAGCGTCGGCTCGGCCGAGCCGAAGGAGCCGCGCGGCAGCTTCGGGTGGCTCGCCGCCGAGTGCCACCAGGCGCCGCCGGCCGGGGCGGACTCGCTGCGCGACAGCGGCTCGCCGACCATCACGGCGTCGGCCCCGCAGCCCAGCGCCTTGGCGATGTCGCCCGAGGTCTGGATGTTGCCGTCGGCGATGATGTGGACGTACCGGCCGCCGGTCTCGTCGAGGTAGTCCCGGCGCGCGTCCGCGGCGTCGGCGATCGCGGTCGCCATCGGCACCCGGATGCCCAGCACGCGGTCGGTGGTCGACCACTCGTCGGCCCCGATGCCCACGATCACGCCGGCCGCGCCGGTGCGCATGAGGTGCAGCGCGGTCTGGTAGTTCGTGCAGCCGCCGACGATGACCGGCAGGTCGAGGTCGGCGATGAACTCCTTGAGGTTCAGCGGCTCGTCGGTGGTCGAGACGTGCTCGGCCGAGACCAGCGTGCCCTGGATCACCAGGATGTCCACCCCGGCGTCGAGGATCACCGGCGCGAGGGCGAGGGTGTGCTGCGGCGAGACGCGCACCGCGACCGTGATGCCGCCGTCGCGCATCTCCTTGACCCGCTCGCCGATCAGCTCGGGCTTGATCGGCTCCGCGTAGACCTCCTGGAGGCGGGCCGTGGCCGGGGCCTCGTCGTCCAGCCCGGCCAGCTCCTCGAGGATCTTGGTCGGGTCGCTGTACCGCGTCCAGAGCCCCTCGACGTTGAGCACGCCGAGCCCGCCCAGCTTGCCGAGCGCGACCGCGGTGGCCGGGCTCATCGTGGCGTCGGACGGGTGGGCCACACAGGGGATCTTGAACGGGTACGCGTCGAGCTGCCAGTTCGTGGAAACGTCGTCGACGTCGCGGGTGCGGCGCGTCGGGACGATCGCGATGTCGTCCAGGTGGTAGCCCCGCCGGGCGCTCTTGCTCAGCCCGATCTCGACCACGTCACGCATTGTCAGCTCCTGTTGACTCGGGGGTGTGCGTTCGCGACCCAGCGCTTCGCGCGAAAGCGCTAGCGCGAGTGGTAGTTCGGGGCCTCGACGGTCATCTGGATGTCGTGCGGGTGGCTCTCCTTGAGCCCCGCCGCGGTGATCCGGATGAGGCGCCCGCGCTCGTGCATGTCCGGCATCGTGCCCGCGCCGACGTAGCCCATGCCGGAGCGCAGGCCGCCGACCAGCTGCTGGGCGACGGCGGCGAGCGGGCCGCGGTAGGCCACCTGGCCCTCGATGCCCTCCGGGACCAGCTTGTCGTCGGCGTTGACGTCGTCCTGGAAGTAGCGGTCCTTGGAGTACGAGCGGGCCTGGCCGCGGGACTGCATGGCGCCGAGGGAACCCATCCCGCGGTACGCCTTGAACTGCTTGCCGTTGATGAAGATCAGATCGCCGGGGCTCTCCTCGCAACCCGCCAGGAGGCTGCCCAGCATCACGGTGTCGGCGCCGGCCACGATGGCCTTGGCGATGTCGCCGGAGTACTGCATGCCGCCGTCGCCGATCACGGGCACGCCGAGCGGGCGACAGGCCCGGGCCGCCTCCATGATCGCGGTGATCTGCGGCACGCCCACGCCGGCCACGACCCGGGTGGTGCAGATCGAGCCCGGCCCGACGCCCACCTTGACCGCGTCGGCCCCGGCCTCGGCCAGCGCCTTGGCCCCCTCGTAGGTGGCCACGTTGCCGCCGACCACGTCGACCGAGGTCTCCTTCTTCAGCCGGCTGACCATCTCGAGCACCTGCCGGTTGTGCCCGTGCGCGGTGTCGACCATGACGATGTCCAGCCCGGCGTCGATCAGCGTGCGGGCGCGCTTGTAGGAGTCCTCGCCGACCCCCACCGCGGCGGCGACCCGCAGGCGGCCGGCCTCGTCCTTCGTGGCGTACGGAAACTTCTCGCTCTTGGAGAAGTCCTTCACGGTGATCAGGCCGCGCAGCTTGCCGCCGTCGTCGACGATCGGCAGCTTCTCGACCTTGTGCTTGCGCAGGAGGGCCAGGGCCTCGTCCTTGCTCACCCCGACCGGGGCGGTGATCAGCGGCGCGACGGTCATGATGTCGCGCACCCGCACGCCCGGGTCGGACACGAAGCGCATGTCGCGGTTGGTCACGATGCCGACGAGCTGGCCGTCGGCGTCGGTGACCGGCACGCCGGAGATGCGGTAGCGGCCGCACATGGCGTCGACCTCGCCCAGCGTGTCGTCGGGCGAGCAGGTCACCGGGTTGGTGATCATGCCGGCCTCGGACCGTTTCACCAGGTCGACCTGCAGTGCCTGGTCCTCGATCGACATGTTGCGGTGCAGCGTGCCGATGCCGCCCTGGCGGGCCATGGCGATCGCCATGCGGGCCTCGGTGACCGTGTCCATCGCCGAGGACACCAGCGGTATCCGGAGGGTGATGTTCCGGGTGACCCGGCTGGAGGTGTCCACGCCACTGGGGACCACGTCCGATTCGCCCGGAAGCAGCAGCACGTCGTCGAAGGTCAGGCCCAAAGGCAGCACGTCAGGTCGCGAGAAATCCATGAAGCGCATCCCAGCTCTCGGTCGTCCGGCGGGTGCGTCTCATCGTACTTCCGCCCCGGCGCCGCACCCGTCCGCCATGGCAGAGCCGTGCCCGGGCCCACACCGGGGCCTTTTGGGGATACCGTTGACACGTGCACGAAGAGCCCATCGACCCGTTCGCCGGCGACCCGGCCGATCCCTCGGCCGAGCTCGACGACAGCGGAAGCGAAGACCCGTTGACCGCCGCCGAGCGCCAGGACGTTCTCGAGGACCTCGCGGACCTCGAGATCTACCAGGCGCTGCTCACGGCGATCGGCGTCCGTGGGCTCGTCATCGAGTGTGAGGACTGCCACGAACCGCACTACTTCGACTGGGATCTGCTGCGGGGCAACCTCAAACACCTGCTGACGTCGGGTCGCCCACGCGTGCACGAGCCCGCCTTCGACCCCGACCCGGACCATTACGTCACATGGGAGTACGCGCGGGGTTACGCTGACGGAGTCCATGACGCACTCGCGAGTGCGACCGACGACAACGACGGCTGACGTCCAGCAGGCGCTCGTTTAGGTTTGTCGCGCGGCGGGTACCGCTGCGGCATGCCCCGGATGGCCCGCAGCGCTAGCGCCGCTAGCTCACAAGCCCGGCACGGAACGCCGCTGCTACGGCGTGTGCCCGGTCGCGTGCGCCCAGCTTCCGGAACAGCCGGCGAGCGTGCGTCTTGACCGTGTCCTCCGAGACGAACAGCTCACGCCCGATCTCGGCGTTGCTCTTCCCGTCGGCCATCCCGCGCAGCACCTGCAGCTCGCGCTCGGTCAGCTCCACGCGCCGGCGCGGGGGCTCGCCCGGCACGTCGCCGCGCTGCTGGGGCACGCCGGCCCCGGTGACCCGCGCCCCGGGCATCCCGACCGCGGTCCTGGCCGCTCCGGGCAGTCCGCGCCCGTTCTGCAGCATCCCGCCCGCCGCCTGGCTGGGCGCGCCCACGCGCGCCTGCAGCACCGGCTCGCCGTTGCCGCGGCCCACCTGGCTCAGCACCAGCAGCACCGCCTTGGCCAGCGTCGTGACCGGGTCCGCGGTGTCGACCCGGATGACCGCCCGGGCGCCCGCCGCGATCGCGGCCGCTGCTGCGCGGGGCTCCTCCGTGCCGAAGAAGACCACCGTCGCGCCCGGCGCCACGGCCAGCACGCGGCGGGAGAACTCCGCACTGTCGGGCCGGGCCAGCGTCGGGTCCGCCAGCACCAGGTCGGCCGGCTGCTCAGAAAGACGCGCCAGGGCCTCGACCATCGTGACGGCGGTCCGCACCGCGTGTGCCACTCCAAGCCGGGCCGCGGCAGCGGCGACCGTCTGTGCCGCGACCTGTGTTCGCACACACACCAAAATCGTACGCACCGTCGTGCTCCTCTCTCTCAAAGAGAGAAACACGAAATGGCGAGATCTAGACGTGGTTTTGCCGCGATTGGCCTACGAGAAATTGACCGACGACATGCCGTTACCTGTGGCGGTCTCGCGCGTTGTACAGAGATTGTGCGACGCGCGAATTCCAGGCCGCACGCCTGGAAGGAGGAGCGAATGACGAATGTGACTCGCCTGCCCGGTCCGATCGCGGACATCTGGGACTGGCAGCGACTCGGCCTGTGCCGCGGACGGGACAGCGCCCAGTTCTTCCACCCCGACGGTGAGCGCGGTGCCTCGCGTGGCCGCCGGGAGACCGCCGCCAAGAACGTCTGCCGGGCGTGCCCGGTCCGCGCGGAGTGCGCCGCGCAGGCTCTGGCCACGCGCGAGCCGTACGGCGTGTGGGGCGGCTTCACCGAGGGCGAGCGGCTCCGGCTGCTGGCGCTGGGCTGGGAGGACGCGTCGGACCGCCGCCACCAGCGGGTGGACATCGCGCGCCTGGAGGCGAAGCTGGGCCTGCGCCCGAGCGTGCCGTCGCCGGCCCCGAACGCGGGCGCCCAGCAGCCGCTGCGCATGGTGCCGGGCCGTCCGGGCCCCACGCACCCCGCGCCGGGCGTGCCGTCGCAGCGCCGGCCGCAGGTGACGGCCGGGAACTCCCGGTCGCGCACCGCCGCCCGTTAGTTATTTGACCTCGATAGAGATCGAGTGCCACCCCGTGGCGCCGTCGGGATCCGGCGGCGCCACGGCGTCTGTCTGGGTGTCGCCGCCGTTGTCGGTCGCGCGCACCGTGATCCGGTGCTGGCCGGGCGTGGCCTGCCACTTCAGGGTCCACTGGCGCCAGGTGTCGATCGACGGTACGGGCAGCAGCGTCGCCTGCTGCCAAGCCCCGTTGTCGACCCGGACCTCGACCTTGGAAATGCCGCGATGCTGCGCCCAGGCGACGCCGGCAATCATGATCTCCCCGGCGTGCGGACTGCTCCCGTCCCGCGGCGCGTCGATTCTCGATTCGGTCTTGATCGGACCCTTGGCCGACCATCCGCGCTTGATCCAATAGGCGTCGAAATCGGCGAACGACGTCAGTTCGAGTTCGACGAGCCATTTTGTGGCGGAGACGTACCCGTACAAGCCGGGCACCACCATCCGCACCGGAAAACCGTGCTGCACCGGCAGCGGCTCCCCGTTCATGGCGACCGCGAGCATGGCGTCGCGCCCGTCGAGCAGCACGTCGGTCGGCGTCCCGGCGGTGAACCCGTCGATCGACCGGCTGACCACCTGATCGGCCCCGGCCCGCGGCCTGGCCTCGGCGAGCAGGTCGGCAACCCGCACGCCCTGCCACTTCGCGTTGCCGATGAGCCCGCCCCCGACCTCGTTGGAGACGCAGGCCAGCGTGATGTACCGCTCGATCATCGGCCGTTGCAGCAGCTCGGCCCAGCTGATCGTGATCTCCTTCTCGACCTTGCCGTAGATGCGCAGCTTCCAGTCCTCGGTCGTCAGCTGCGGCGACACGAGCGAGGTGTCGATCAGGTAGAAATCCTTGTTCGGCGTGACGAACGGCGCCAGGTCGGGCACGCCGGCGTCGGCCCCGGACGGCAGCGGCGCCACGGTGTTCGGCGCCACGGTGGGCAGGTTGACCGCCTCGCGATCCGCCTCGACCCCGCGCCGCGTGGAGAACCAGCGCCCGAAGAACCCGACGGCCGCGGCCCCGGCCAGCGTGTACCCGGCCGCCCGCAGGAACCACCGCCGCTCCTCCGCCGTGGCGTTGTCCCCGGCCTCGTGCGTGAGCAGCCACCGCAGCACGGCGACTCCCGCCAGTGCCCCCACGAGCGTCGGCACGAAGGCGTACCAGGGCGAGTTGTGCCTGCTCAGCGCGGCGACGATCCCCACGACCCCGAAGAGCCCGATCCCGGCGTATCCCCAGAGCCGGTTCCGCCCCGCCAGCACCCCGATCCCGGCGGCGATGGCGGCCAGCACGACCAGGGTGCCGATGGTGAGCGCCAGCTTGTCGTACGTGTAGAAGATCTGGACCGCCAGGTCCTTCACCGCGCCGGGCACGCTGTCGATGACCACGCCACCCACGCTGACCAGCGGCGACGTGGCGGGTCCGGTGAAGATCGCCACGATCTCGGCCACCCCGAGTGCCGTGCCGGCGGCGGCCAGTCCGGCGAGCGCGGCGAACTTACGAGTCTGCACGGCTCAAGCATGCGGCGATCATCCGCACCGCACCAAGCCGCGTAATGAGTCCCTAATCATTCGCCGCGCCACCCGTGACCCACCCACCACACCGAGCGACGCTGACCCGGCCTCGCAGCCCCTTCCACGGCCGCCGCGCGCAGGGCCGCCGCGCGCAGGGCCGCCTTGTGGCGCAACTCCCTCAGTCGCGCCTCGACCGCCGCGCCGATCCCGAGCAGCGCCCCCACACACCCCGCCGGGCGCCACCCCACCCGCCCCGAGCGGCGCGCTCACAACCCACTGCTGCTCCGAGGGACTCTCGCTCAGCATGCCGGCTCCACCCACCAGCCCCGAGCGCGCACCGCCGCCACTCCGCGCGGCCCTCTGACAGCCCGTCGCTGCCCCCCTCACGGCGCGGGGCCGTTCCGGCATCCCCCAGCCGGGTGACCGGCACCCCAAGGGTGATTTGCCCCACTTCGCCGGACGTCGAAATGAGCGCCATCTGAAAATCCGGCCAAACCGATTTATGCCCCGACAGGCGATAAGTCCGATAAGTCGCGGCGCGTCAGCGCCCGACTTATCGCCCCACCCACCCCGGAGCACGGCGAACGGCCAAAAAACGGGCCCCGGGCGAAGACGCCCAGGGCCCGTCCGGAGAAGGAAAAATCAGAAGCCCGGCCCGTGCGAGTGACCGTGCCCGTGGCCGTGGCCACCGGCGGCCGGCTCCGCGGCCTCCGGCTTCTCGACGATCAGGCTCTCCGTGGTGAGCAGGAGACCCGCGATCGAAGCGGCGTTGGCGACCGCGCTGTGCGTCACCTTCACCGGGTCGACGATGCCCGACTTGACCAGGTCGACGTACTCGCCCGTGGCCGCGTCCAGGCCGTGGCCGAAGTCGAGGGCCTGGACCTTGCCGACCACCACGTAGCCGTCGAAGCCCGCGTTCTGGGCGATCCACCGCAGCGGCTCCACGAGGGCCTTGCGGACGATGCCCACGCCGACCTTCTCGTCGCCGGTGAGGCCGAGGTCGCCGTCGAGGACCGTGGCCACCTGGGCCAGGGCCGCGCCGCCGCCCGGGACGATGCCCTCCTGCACCGCGGCCTTGGTCGCCGAGATGGCGTCCTCGATGCGGTGCTTGCGCTCCTTCATCTCGATCTCGGTCGCGGCGCCGGCCTTGACGACCGCGACACCGCCGGAGAGCTTGGCGACGCGCTCGTTCAGCTTCTCCTTGTCCCAGTCGGAGTCGGAGGCCTCGACCTCTTTGCGCAGCTGCTCGACGCGCGAGTTGACCTCGGACTGGTCGCCACCGCCGTCGACGATGGTGCACAGGTCCTTGGTGACCACGACGCGGCGGGCCGTGCCGAGCTGCTCCAGGCCGGTGTTCTCCAGCTTGTAGCCCAGCTCGGGCGCGATGAGCTCGGAGCCGGTCAGGATGCAGATGTCCTGCAGCATCGCCTTGCGGCGGTCGCCGAAGCCGGGCGCCTTGACCGCGACGACCCGGAAGGTCTTGCGGATGGCGTTCACCACGAGGGTCGACAGGGCCTGGCCCTCGACGTCCTCGGCGATGATCAGCAGCGGCTTGCTGTTCTGGACGATCTTCTCCAGCAGCGGCAGGAGCTCCTCGATGGCGGAGATCTTCTGCGTGGTGATGAGGACGTACGCGTCCTCGAGGACCGCCTCCTGCGCCTCGCCGTCGGTGACGAAGTGCGGGGAGATGAAGCCCTTGTCGAACTGCATGCCCTCGGTGACGTCGAGCTCGGTGGTGAGCATCGAGCCCTCCTCCACCGTGATGACGCCGTCGCGGCCGACGCGCTCCATGGCCGAGGCGATCAGGTCGCCGATGGTGGCGTCCTGGGCGGAGATGGTGGCGACCTGCGCGATCTCGGTGTGGCTCGCGACCGGGGTGGCCTTGTCCTTGAGCGCCTTGACGATCGCGGCGGCGGCCTGGTCGATGCCGCGCTTCACGCCGGCCGGGTTGGCGCCGGCGGCCACGTTGCGCAGGCCCTCGCGGACCAGGGCCTGGGCCAGCACCGTGGCCGTCGTCGTGCCGTCGCCGGCGACGTCGTTGGTCTTGGTGGCGACCTCCTTGACCAGCTGCGCGCCAAGGTTCTCGTACGGGTTGGAGAGTTCGATCTCCTTGGCGATGGTCACGCCGTCGTTGGTGATGGTCGGGGCGCCGAACTTCTTGTCCAGGACGACGTTGCGCCCACGGGGGCCGAGCGTGACCTTGACCGTGTCGGCCAGCCGGTTGACGCCGTGCTCCAGAAGGTGGCGCGCCTCGTCGGAGAAACTCAGGATCTTCGCCATGCTTTGTGGATTCCCTTCAAAGCGACACCGCCCCGGCTGCCTCGCGCCTAGCGCACGGGTCCGGGGCGGTGGCCACTGCTTCTAGTGAAAAACGGTCACTTCTCGATGACGGCGAGGACGTCGCGGGCCGAGAGCACGAGGTACTCCTGGCCGGCGTACTTGACCTCGGTGCCGCCGTACTTCGAGTAGATGACGGTGTCGCCGACCTTGACGTCGATCGGCACCCGGTTGCCCTTGTCGTCGATGCGACCCGGGCCCACCGCCTTGACGGTGCCCTCCTGGGGCTTCTCCTTGGCGGTGTCCGGAATGACGATGCCCGAGGCGGTGGTCGTCTCAGCCTCGTTGGCCTGGACCAGGATGCGGTCCTCGAGCGGCTTGATCGCAACCTGCGTCGCGGTAGTCACGGGCATACCCTCCTGGGGTATCGAGCTTACTATCGAGAGCCCGGTGAAGCCGTCGTCGCGGGTGCCGGCCCCGGCCGGGTATGTCTGGCACCCTCGGCAGGAGAGTGCTAACTCGGAGGTTATGCCGGTGGCTAGCACTCCGTCAACTAGAGTGCCAGACACGCCACGAAATCACCCCGGACTCCAGCAAAGGACCCCGTGCAGCCCGAGGACGTGCAGGCCCTGACCAGCCCGGACGGGCAGGAGGCGCTGGCCGCCGCGGCCGCGCTGCCCGACGGCGATCCGCTCGCCGCGGCCGAGAAGCTGCGCGCCCAGGGCTTCCCGCCCACCCTCGCCGCCGCCGCCCTCACCCAGACGGAGCTGCGGAGGAAGGCCCGGGCGAAGTTCGGTACCGATGCGGCCGTCATGTTCTTCACCCGCGCGGGCCTGGAGCAGGCGACCCGGTCCGTCGTGGCCCGCCGCCGCGCCGCCCGCCTGGCCGCCGCCGGTGCGCGCCGGGTGGCCGACCTGGGCTGCGGCATCGGGGCCGACACGATCGCCTTCGCGCGCGCCGGGATGCGGGTGCTGGCGGTGGACGCCGACCCCGCCACGGCCGCGATCGCCGCCGCCAACATCACAAACTTAGGGCTCCCGGGTGTACTGGTCGAAGCCCGCGACGCCACCGCCACGCCCCTGGTCGCCGTCGAGGCCGTCTTCTGCGACCCGGCCCGCCGCACGTCGGGCGGCCGGCGGGTGTTCGACCCGCGCGCCTACTCGCCGCCGTGGGACTTCGTCACCGCGCTGCCCACCCGCGTCCCCAACGCGGTGCTCAAGCTCGCGCCCGGCATCGACCACGCCCTGCTCCCCGCCGGCGCCGAGGGCGAGTGGGTCTCGGTGGACGGCGACGTGGTCGAGGCGGCGGCCTGGTGCGGCCCGCTCGCCGGGGCGCCGCGGCGGGCGACCGTCATCCGCGGCGAGGACGTGTTCGAGCTCACCGGCAGCGGCGAGGAGCGCGCCCCGGTCGGTCCGGTCGGCGCGTACCTCTACGACCCCGACGGCGCCGTCGTCCGCTCCCACCTGGTGGCCGAGCTGGCTTCGCAGGTCGACGGCACCCTGCTGGACGAGTCGATCGCCTATATCACCACAAATGCTGACATTTCTACCAGGCTCGGCCGCCGCTACGCCGTGGTCGATCGCCTGCCGATCGCACTGAAAAAGCTCCGTGCCGCACTCCGGACGCGCAACATCGGCGCCCTCCAGATCCTGAAGCGCGGATCGGCCCACGACGTCGACGAACTCCGCCGGAACCTGCACCTGAAGGGCGACGAAAGCGCATTCCTCGCGCTCACGAAGATCAAGGGCGAGCCCGCCGCGCTCCTGCTCAGACCAGCGGATGCCCCAGCCGCCGCTGCAGGTCGCTGAGCGTGTCCTCGGCCAGCACCTCGGGCGGCCGCAGCCCGAGCTGCCCCAGCAGATACCGCCCGGTGTCCCGGCACATCTCGTAGGTCAGCCGGTCGTTCAGCCAGCGCAGCCACTCCACGATGTCGTTGACGTAGAACGCCACGCTCTGGTCGGAGTTGCGCTGCCGCCGCTCCTCGGCCACCACCAGCAGGGCCGCGGCCAGCCGCCGGAGGGCGAAGTCGTGCCCGGACAGCGCGTCGGCGAACGCGTCGGCCCGGTGCCGGGGCGCGGTCGGGGCCACGGTCAGCTTCGGGAACGGCGGCTCCCCGGCCGTCCAGACCTGGGCGCTGCGCGGCACGAACTCCGGCTCCAGCACCACCTCGACGCGGGAGGCGTGGCCGGGGTCGTCGACGGCGATGAGGACGCGCGGGCTGTGGCTGGAGACCTTCGTGACGTACCGCGAAAGCCCCCCGCCCTCCTCCACGCTGAACTTGGCGTCGGGCAGCTTCAGCGGCCCGTCGAACACCAGCTTGCCGACCCGCGGCCCGGCCCCCTGCCACAACCGCACCCGGACCAGTCCCACCTGCGGGCGGGCGGCGATGCGCACGTGGTGCTCGGTCGCGGTGACCGGCCCGTCCCCGTCGAACACCGACAGGTCCACGCTGGTCGCAGCGCCCAGGAACAGGTGGCCGTGGCCGAGGTACAGCTGGACCGCGCCGATCTGCATCTCGCTATTGTGGGCCAGTGGCGAGCAAGGGTACCCCGGCGACCGCACTGCTGACGCGCCAGAAGATCGCGTTCACCCCGCACACGTACGAGGTCGACCCCCGGGCCGGCTCCTACGGCGAGGCGGCCGCGGCGGCCCTCGGCGTCGAGCCGACCAGGCTGTTCAAGACGCTCGTGACCACGGTCGACGGGCAGCTCACGGTGGGCGTGGTGCCGGTCTCCGCCTCGCTGGACCTCAAGGCCCTCGCGGCCGCGGTCGGCGGCAAGCGCGCCGCGATGGCCGAGCCGGCCGCGGCCGAGCGCGCCACGGGGTACGTCACCGGCGGCATCTCCCCGGTCGGCCAGCGCTCCCGGCTGCCGATCGTGATCGACGCCTCGGCCGAGGGCATGGCCACGATGTACGTCTCCGGTGGGCGCCGCGGCCTGCAGATCGAGCTCGCCCCGGGCGACCTCGTCCAGGTCACCGGCGCGACCCTGGCGCCGATCGCCGCGCACTGACACCATGTCGGTCGTGCGGGCATCGGACGAGGACCGGCAGCGCGTGATCGGGGTCCTGCAGCGCCACACCGAGGCGGGGCGGCTGACGCTGGACGAGTTCTCCGACCGGGTCGGCACCGTGTACGCGGCGAAGACCCTCGACGACCTGCGCGCCGCGATCGTCGACCTTCCGGCGCTGGCCCCGGCCCCCGCGGCGCCCCCGGCCCCGGAACCGGCCGGCGACCGCCACCTCCTGCTGATCTTCGCGATCGCGATCGCCGTGGTGGCGGTGTTCGCCGTGGTGTACACCTCGATCAAGTAGATCAAGTAGCTTTCGAGCCGTGCCACGACCGCCACAGCGCGGCGTAGGCCCCGCCCGCCGCGACCAGCTCCTCGTGGCTGCCCAGCTCGGTGATCCGCCCGTTCTCGACCACCGCGACCCGGTCGGCGTCGTGCGCCGAGAAGAGCCGGTGCGCGATCGCGATCACGGTCCGCCCCTCCAGCGCGCCGGCCAGCGACCGCTCCAGATGCCGGGCCGCCCGCGGGTCGATCAGCGACGTCGCCTCGTCCAGCACGAGCGTGTGCGGATCGGCGAGCACCAGCCGGGCCAGCGCGAGCTGCTGGGCCTGGGCCGGCGAGAGCGGCAGCGACGTGGTGTCCAGCCCCTCCGGCAGCGCCAGCGCCCAGTCCAGCGCGTCGACCGTCGCCAGCGCCGCGCACAGCTCGGCGTCGGTCGCCCCGGGCCGCGCGAGGGTCAGGTTCTCCCGCAGGCTCCCGATGAACACGTGATGCTCCTGGGTCACCAGCGCGACGTGCCCCCGCAGTTCATCCGGCGGCAGTTCCCGCATCGGTACCGTACCCAGCTCGATCGACCCCGCCCGCGGCGCGTGGATCCCGGCAAGCAGCCGCCCCAGCGTGGACTTGCCGGCGCCCGAGGGCCCGACCATGGCCAGCCGCTCCCCGGGCCGGATGGCGAGGTCGATGCCGTGCAGGACGTCGCGGTCCCCCACGTACGCGTACCGCACGTCCTTGGCCACCAGCCGCTCGTCCACCGGATCGGCGGTCTTCTCCACCGGCTTTTCGGCCGCCGCCCGCACCCCGATGATCCGGGCGAGCGAGGCCTGCCCGAGCTGCAGCTGGTCGACGTAGCTGAGGATGTGGTCGAGCGGGTCGATGATCGCCACGAGGTACAGCACCGCGGCCGTCACCTGCCCGATGCTCGCCCAGCCCTCCATCACGAACCAGCCGCCGGCCACGAGCGTGACCGCGGACGGCAGCGCGTAGGCGAACTCGGAGAGCGGGAACCAGACCGTGCGCAGGCGCAGCGTGTACATCGCGGCGCCGTACAACCCGGCCAGCTGCTCCCGGGTCCGCTCGACCCGCCGCTCCTGCAGCCCGAGCGTCTCCACGGTCCGGGCCCCCTCGACCGTCTCCGCGAGCCCGTCGGCCATCCGCGCCAGGGCCGCCGCCTCGCGCAGGTACCCGTCGTTGGCGCGCCGGAAGTACCAGCGCGAGGGCAGATACAGCAGCGGTACCGCGAGCAGGCCCGGCACCAGGAAGATCGGCCCGACGAGCGCGATGGCGCCGACGGTGAGCAGCATCTGCAGCCCGCTGACGACGATCGTGGGCAGCGCGAGCTGGACCGAGTCGCTGGTCTGCGCCACGTCCCGCGAGGCCCGGCTGAGCAGGTCCCCGGTCCCGGCCCGCTCGACGGTGGACAGCGGAATCGCCAGCACCCCGTCGACGAACTCCTCCCGCAGCCGCGCCAGCACCCGCTCGGCGAGCTGCGCGGCCGCCACGCGCGCGAACCGCACCAGCACCGCCTGCGCCACGACGAACCCGGCGATCGCGAGCGCGATGCGGTCGACGGTCCACGTGGAGGTACCGGCGGCGACTCTTTCGACCAGCAGCCCCAGCAACGGCGGCGCGGCGAGCCCGGCCGCCGCCCCGGTGACGTGCAGCGCCAGCACCCCGGCCAGCCGCCAGGGGTAGTCGGTGAACAGGGTCCGCAGGTAGGCGCGGACCTCCCCGGTGGATGCGATCGGCAGCATGCTCAGTCCTCCCCGCGCGTCACGGCCGCCGCATAGGCCGGGCACGTGTCCAGCAGCTCGCGGTGCGGCCCGGTCGCCGCCACCCGCCCGTCGGCCCCCACGAACGCCACCGTGTCGGCCCGGTCCAGCAGCAGCGGGCTGGTCGTGCACACCACCGTGGTCCGCCCGGCCCGCGCCCCCGGCAGCCGCTCGGCGATCCGCGCCTCGGTGTGCGCGTCGACGGCGCTCGTGGGCTCGACGAGCACGAGAATCGGCGGGTCGATGGCCAGCGCCCGCGCCAGCCGCAACCGCTGCTGCTGCCCGCCCGAGAAGTCCCGCCCCCGCTCGGCGATCTCGGCGTCGAGCCCGCCGGGCAACGCCTCCACGATGTCGGTCGCCGCCGCGTCGGCGAGGGTCCGCCCGTCGCCGACCTCATCGCGCAGCACCCCACGGAACAACGTCGCCTCGTTGTCACTGAGCAGAATCCGCCGCCGCACCTCATCAAGAGCAAGATCCCGCAGCGGTACTCCGTGCAGCCGCGCCTTCGACGCCGGATCCAACAGCGCGATCCGCTCGGCGATGGCCACCGCGTCCTCGGGCCGCACGGCCGCGATCGCCGTGAGCCGATGCTGTCGCACCATCAGCCCGGAGTCGGGGTCGTCGAGATCACCGTCATCAGCCGGTACCGATGCCGCGTGTTGCTGAAAATCCGGCTCGATCCGCAACACGGCCACCACCCGCCCGGCCGCCACCAGCCCCCGGGTCAACTTCTGCGCAAACTCGGTGAGCGTCCGCAACGGCCCGATGAGAAAGGCCGCATAGGCATAGAAGGCCACCAGCTCTCCCGGCGAGATCCGCCCACTGACCGCGAACCGAGCCCCGAGCCAGGTCACCAGCGCGATGAACACGCCGGGCAACAGAATCTGCGCCGCCTCGAGCGTGGCCTCGACCTTGCCCACCCGAACCCCGGCAAACCGAACCCGCTGCGACTCCACCTTGTACCGCCGCGAGAACTCCCCCTCGCCGCCGACCCCGCGCAACACCCGCAGCCCGGCCACAATGTCCCCGGCCCGCCCGGTCAGCTCCCCACTGAGCTGCCGCTGATGCCGCCGCCGCTCATGCAAGGGCCGCAGCAGCAGCCCGACGACAAGCACGAGGATCGGCACCCCGACCACCACAACGAGCCCGAGCGGCACCGAGACCCGCAACAGCAACACCGCAACGACGATGATCGCCACCACGGACCCGCTGCCCCGAGCGGTAACGTCGAGCGAGTACCCGATCTGATCGAAGTCCGTGGTCCCGATGCTCACCACCTCACCGGTGGCCACCCGCTTCTGCAACGCCGCCCCGAGCCGCGTCGCCTGCCGCGCCGTGACCTGCACCGTCCGGAACCCGGCACTGAGAAAGTTCGACACCGCAAACCGATGCCGCATGATCCCGCTGACGGCCGTGGAGGCGCCCAGCCCGAGCACGGCCGCCCCGGCCCAGAGCAGCCCGCCACGATCGTGCCGCGTGAGCGCATCGACCCCGGCCCCGATCGCCGCCGGCACGAGCGCCTGACTGACCATCCACAGAATGCCGAAGCAGACGCCCCCGGCAATCAGCGCAAGTTGCTGTCGAGCCACCCAGAGGAGATAACGCCCCGCCGAACGACTGTCGGGCTCACCGGCTTCAGCACGTGGCAGTTTCCGCACAGCCCCCGACGGTAACTGCAAACCGGCCCCGAGCGCCTTACATTTTTCAGCGGTCGACCTCGGTGAAGTCCCAGAACTGCGGCTTGCGGGCGACCAGGTGCGACGGCGGCTCGGCGAACGGTTCCGGGGTGCTGCCCCGCCACTTGGAGATGACGACGAGGCGCTGGTCGGTCGAGGAGTACACCTCGCTGCTCAGATGCATCGGATGCACCTCGACCTTGGGCAGCATCGCCTCACAGACCCAGGACAACAACTCCCCGAACGCCTCCGGGTGCGCCCTGACCTCCCACATGCGCACGATCACGGCGCTGGACTCTACCCCCATCGCGCTTCCTCCTCCCAGTGGCCGTTCGATCACCGTCGGCCGGACCACAAACCCTCGCGCCGGCAACATTCGCACGACCGGCCCACCGCGCGATCGAGCAAGGCCGCGCGACCGTTCCAACGCCGCGCGACCGAGCGTGGCCAACGCCGCGCGACCGTTCCAACGCCGCGCGACCGAGCGTGGCCGACGCCGCGCGACCGAGCGTGGCCGGCGCCAGGGCGGGCCCGGCGCCGCGGTGGGCGGGCGTCAGGCGGTCACGAGCGTGATGGGCATGGCCGAGTCGGACGGGAGGCCCAGTCGGCCCGGCAGAGCGCCCGCGGCGACCAGGTGGGAGCCCAGCGCCGCCACCATCGCGCCGTTGTCGGTGCAGAGCTTCGGGCGGGGTACGCGCACCGTGATCCCGTACTTCTCCGCGCGCTCCTGCGCCATCGAGCGGATCCGGGAATTGGCCGCCACGCCGCCGCCGATGACCAGGGTTTCGATGCCGTGCTCGCGGCAGGCGTCGACGGCCTTTGCGGTCAGGACGTCGCAGACCGCCTCCTGGAAGCTGGCCGCCACGTCGTTGACCGGGACCGGCTCGCCGTTGCGCTCGCGGGCCTCGACCCAGCGGGCGACCGCCGTCTTCAGGCCCGAGAACGAGAAGTCGAAGCGGTGCTCGGCCAGGTCGCGGGGGCCGGTCAGGCCGCGCGGGAACGGGATGACGACCTGGCCCTCGCGGGCGGCCTTGTCGATCGGCGGGCCGCCGGGGAAGGGCAGGCCGAGCAGGCGGGCCACCTTGTCGAAGGCCTCGCCGGCGGCGTCGTCGATCGTGGCGCCGAGCGGCGTCACGCCGGCGGCCAGGTCGTCGACCCGCAGCAGCGAGGAGTGGCCGCCGGAGACCAGCAGCGCGACCGCGGGCTCGGGCAGGGCGCCGTGCTCCAGGGTGTCGACGGCTACGTGCGCGGCCAGGTGGTTGACGCCGTAGATCGGCTTGCCCGCGGCCAGCGCGTAGGCCTTGGCCGCCGCGACGCCCACCAGCAGGGCGCCCGCGAGGCCGGGGCCGGCCGTGACCGCGATGGCGTCCACGTCGGACAGGGTCACGCCCGCCTTGTCCAGGGCCCGCTGCATGGTCGGGACCATGGCCTCGAAGTGGGCGCGGCTGGCCACCTCGGGCACCACGCCCCCGAACCGGGCGTGCTCGTCGACGCTCGACGCGATCTCGTCGGCGAGCAGCGTGTGCCCGCGGACGATCCCGACGCCCGTCTCGTCGCAGGACGTCTCGATCCCCAGAACGAGCGGCTCAGTCTTGCTCACGCATCATCACCAGTGCATCCGTGTTGCTGGGCTGGTAGTAACCGCGGCGGATGCCGACGGCCTCGAACCCGTACTCCGCATAAAGCCGCTGCGCCGGCGCGTTGTCGACGGCCACCTCGAGCAGCACCTGCCGCGCCCCGCGTCGCTTCGCCTCGGCCAGCAGCGCCTCCAGCAGCCGCCGGCCGATGCCGCGCCGCTGGGCCGACGTGCGCACCCCGAGGTTCTGCACCCACGCCTCGTCGGGACCGGCGACGGCCAGCCCGGCGTAGCCCAGCACCGAGCCGTCGACGTCCAGCGCCACCAGGTAGTAGTGGCCGAGCGCGAGCTCGTTCCAGAACATCCCCGCCGACCAGCGCTCCTCGCCGAACAGCTCGTCCTCGATCGGCAGCAGCTGCTCGATGTGAAACCACCGCAGCTCGGCGAGGTCGACGTCGCGCATCACAGAGCCGGTCACTGCAGCGCCGGTTTCCGCTCACCCGGCAGCACCGCATCGGGCCGCCGCAGGTACAGCGGCGTCAGCGTCTCCCCCGGCGCCTTGCTCCGCACCCGGTCCGCCGCCAGCGCGGCCAGCGCGAGCGCACCCGGATAGCGCGGCCCCTCGACCGGCACCCCGAGCACGTCGGCGTACTTCTCGGCCCCGTCCCCGGCCGCCACCCCGATCCCGGCAAGGGCCAGGTCGGCGGGCTTGGCCACGTCGGGCCCGTCGAGGCGCACCCCGTCCACGTACGTGGCCCAGTAGACCTCCTTGCGCCGCGCGTCCGTCGCCACCAGCGCCCGCCCGGGCAGCACCAGCCCGATCGCGTCGAGCGTGCACACCCCATAGACCGGGATCGCCAGCGCGTGCCCGAGCGCGGCCGCCGTGACCATGCCGGCCCGCAGCCCGGTGAACGGCCCGGGGCCCACGCCGGCCACCACCGCGGCCAGGTCGCCGGGAACCGCCTCGCCCTCGGCCAGCACGGCGGCGATCTGCGGGGCCAGCAGCTCGCCGGCGCCGCGCGCGTCGACCGTCACCCGCTCCGCGAGCAGCGTGACATCGTCGTCGATCCGCGCGAGCGCCGCGGTCACCGCCGCCGTCGCCGTGTCCACCACCATCACCAGCACACCCCAACCTTAGAGGAGGGGTAGGACACTTTCCCTGAGCGGCTCCGTAACGCGCCCGCAACGAGGCACCCCTAGCATCGGCGGCTATCGACGCCCGGGAGAGAGCCGCCGTGAACCCACCGATCCTGGTCGTGGACGTCGGCTCATGGGCCCTGTCCGCCGCCGTCGTCCTGCCGGACCAGCTCCAGCCGATCAAGGAGCCGGTCACCGGAGCGCTGCGCTGGCCCGGGGGCGCCACCCTGACCGGCCGCGACCAGCTGCTCATCGGCAGCCAGGCCGAGCACGCCCGCGACGAGCACCCGCAGCGCTACGTCGACGGCGTCCGCCGCGCCATCGACGCCAACGCCCCCATCTGGCTCGGCGACCGGCTCGTCACCGGCGCCGACCTGCTCGGCACGGCCCTCGACGCCATCGTGCAAGAGGCCCGCCGCTTGTACGGCCCGATCGCACGCCTGGTGATGAGCGCGCCCGTGACGTACCGGACGCATGATCCAAGGCGGGAAACGCTGGTCGCCGCCGCGGCGCTGGCCGGCTTCCCCGACGCCGAGCTCGTCAGCGACGCGAGCGCCGCCGTCCTCGACCCGATGACCTTGCTCGAGGTGCCCGAGGGCGGCTACGTCCTGGTGTGCGACCTCGGCGCGACGTGGACCGCGACGCTGGCGCAGGTGCGGCACGGGCAGCCGGTACCGCTGAGCCAGGAGAGCGCCGGGCACGGCCGCGACCTCGACGTGCTGCTCGTCGCCGACCTGCGGGCCGCGCTGGCGGAGTGGGTCGAGCCCGCGCTGACGGCCGGCGGCGACACGGGCGTGCGGGCCGGCCTGCACGCCCTGGACGTCGTGCGGCGGCTCAAGCACCGGCTCGCCGACCTCCCGGAGGTGACGGGCGAGGTGGAGCAGGGCGTTCCGCCGTACCGGATGGATCGCCGGCTCCTCGACAAGGTCACCGAGCCGGCGGCGCGCTGGTTGATCGCCAGCTGCCGGGCGGTCGTGGCGCGCGCGGGCATCCACCCGGGCGACGTGACCGCCGTCCTGCTCGTCGGCGGCGGGGCGCGCCTGCCGGGCCTCGGCCAGGTCCTGCACAACGGGCTCGGGCGCCCGGTCACCCGCCCGGCCGACCCCGAACTGTCCGTGCTGCGCGGCGCCGCGGCGTGGGTGCGCGGGCGGCAGTCGCGCGCGGTGCCCGCCGACCCGCCGACCTGGCGCGTCGAGCCGCTGTCGTGGACGATCCCGGGCGGCCGCGGGCGGGTGGTGCGGTGGCTGGTGCGGGAGGGTGAGCAGTACGGCCGCGACGCCCTTCTGGCGCAGGTCCGCACGGCCGACGACCGGGTGTTCGACCTGTCCTCCGGCCGCGGCGAGGGCGTCCTGCTCGAGCAGCGGGTCGCGGTGGGCGACGTGGTCGTCTCCGGGGCGGTGGCCGCGCACGCGCGCCTGGAGCCGGCCGGGGTCGAGCGCTTCCAGCTGGCCAAGCGCCACCACCTGCGGGTCGCCGGCGACTGGCTGCTCATGCCGGACCGCCGCACGCTCGTGGAGTGCTCCGGCGACGGCGAGTACGTCAAGGTGCGCGCGATCGCCAGCGGCGCCCTCGTCACCGAGCTGCGGCCGGGGCGCAGCGGGCGGGGCGGGCACGCGCAGGTCGCGCTGGGGCCGGGGCAGCAGCTGGCCCTGGTCACCTGGGACGCCGACGGCCGCTTCGCCGTCTGGGACGTGCTCTCGGGCCGCGTCATGGCCAGCTTTGCCGACGTTCACAAGCCGGATTTGGTACTGCTCAACGAATCCGAATGGCGCCTGCTCGCCACCGGCGAGGGCGCCGCGCACGTCGGACGGTACCGCCGGGACGTCGCCACGGTGTGGGACCTCGCGACCGGGGCCCGCCTCGACCGGATCGTCGGCGAGGACCTCGGCAAGCGGTTCACCGGCTACACCGAGACCAGCCGCGCGGACGCGTTCGCGAGCGAGGCCGAGAGCCCGGACGGCCGGCTGCGCGCGGCCGCGCTGGACGGCACGGTCTCGGTGCGCGACCTGGAGACGGAGGCCGAGGTGTTCCGGGCCGACCTGTCACCGGCGCGCCGGGTGAGCACCGCCTTCTGCCACGAGGGCCGCCACCTGCTCGCCCGCGGCACGGACGACGACGGCGCCTGGGTCGACGTGTGGGAGGTTTTGCAGCCCGCGTGAAACCGGGCATAACCGAAATTTCCGATAAGTCGCGGCGCGCCAGCGCCCGACTTATCGGATCAAAAGCGGAAGTCCAGCGCCCGACTTATCGGACCAAAACCGCAGCGCCGAGCTTCATCGGACCAACGCCGACGTCCGCGCAGACCAGTCGCTGCCACGGGGAATGAGCTCCACGACCCGGGAGTCGTCGTCGCGGCGGTCCAGCCGGATCTCCAGGTGCTCGTCGCTGAGCTGCGACACCACCCCGGACCCCCACTCGACCAGCGTCACCGAGTCCTCCAGCGTCGCGTCGAGGTCCAGCGCGTCGACCTCGCCGATCGGATCGGCCACGTTGCCCAGCCGGTACGCGTCGACGTGCACGAGCGGCACCACGCCCCCGCGCGCGCTGTCCGGCTGATGCACCCGGGCGATCACGAACGTCGGCGAGGTCACGTCCCCCCGCACGTTCAGCCCCGCGCCCACGCCCTGGGCCAGGGCGGTCTTGCCGGCGCCCAGCGGGCCGGTGAGCACGACCAGGTCGCCCGCGCGCAGCACGGCGGCGAGCGCCCGGCCGAAGTCCCGCGTCTCGTCGACGGTGGACAGGATCTTCGTCACGGCAGCACCTTCGATAGGAACGCGTCCATGGCCTCGTTGACCTCGCCGGCGTGCTCGAGCAGCACGACGTGGCCGCCGTCGGCGATGACGTCGAGCTCCGCCTCGGGCAGCACCGAGGTTATCTCCTGCGTGTGGGCGAGCGGCGTCAACACGTCCTTGTCGCCGCAGACCAGCAGGACGGGCACCGACTTCAGCGGGCCGAGCACGAGCAGCCGGGAGTGCGTGTAGAGGGTGCGCAGGTACCGCGCGATGACCTCGGTCGAGGTGGTCGAGTTCATCTTCTCGACGTACGAGACCAGGGCCGGGCTGGGGCGCGCGGTGCCGAACCCGTACCGGCGGGTCAGCAGCCAGGCGAGGTCGGTCGAGGCGCGCCGGCCGCGGTCGATCACGGCCGAGCTGATCGGGCCGGCGAACCCGACCAGCGGCAGCAGCGGCCGGCGGAACCGGGCCACGACCTCGGGGAAGCCGAAGGTGACGGTGTCGAGCTTGCCGGCCGAGGTGGAGATCAGGATGCAGGCCTCGACCCGGGTCTGGAACAGCTCGGGCAGCTGCTCGGCCAGGGCCATGATCGTCATGCCGCCCATCGAGTGCCCGACCAGCACGATCGGGCCCTCGGGGCAGGTCGCCTCCAGCACGGCGCGCAGGCCGGCGCCGAGGGAGTCGATCGTGTACTCCCCCTTCGTCAACCGCCCCGACCGCCCGTGCCCCGGCTGGTCGTAGAGGACCATGCGGTTCTTGCCCTCGTAGTGCTTGCGCTGGAAGTGGAACGTGCCCATGTCCAGGCAGAACCCGTGGACGAACACGAGCGTCGGCCCGGGGCCGTCGACCACCTCGACGTGCAGGTCGATCCCGTCGTCGGTGGTGACGGTCAGCTCCTCGTCGAAGTCCCAGACCCCGAAGTCCTCGTCCGTGTACGGGTCGTCGGCGTTCTTGGACCGGCGCACGATGTACCGCTCGGTGGCCACCCCGGCGGCGACCCCGGCCGCGGCGAGGCCGACGATCGCCCCGATGATCCCGGCCGTGCGCTTGCGACTGCCGCCCTTCACCACCTCGGTACCCATACCAAGAGCCTAAACGGTCGTTACCGGCGAGTTAAGCTCCCGACGGCTTCGCGCAGGTGGGCGGCCACATCGGCGGCGGTGACCGGCCCGTGCTCGGCGGCCCGGCGGCCGGCCAGCCCGTGGACGTAGGCGGCGGCGACCGCGGCGTGCTCGGCCTGCAGCCCGCCCGCGAGCAGGGATCCGAGCAGCCCGGCCAGCACGTCCCCGGTGCCGCCGGTGGCGAGCGCGGCGGTGCCGGTCGGGTTGACGTACACCCGGCCGTCAGGGGTGGCCACGATGGTCCGGTCGCCCTTGAGCAGGACCACCGCGTCCATGCGCGCGGCCAGGCCCGCGGCCGCGGCGATCCGGTCGTCGCCCGGCGCCCCGCCGGACAGCCGCTGGAACTCCCCGTCGTGCGGGGTGACCACGGTCGGCGCGTCCCGCTCGCGCAGCCAGTCGGCCATCCGCGCGTCGGCGAGCAGGGTGAGGGCGTCGGCGTCGAGGATCGCCGGCACCGGGGCGCCGAGGACCGCGCGCAGCTCGCCGTAGGAGCGCTCGTCGGTGCCCAGGCCGCTGCCGCACACCCAGGCCTGCACGCGCCCGGCGTCGGGCACCCGCTCGGTGGCGATGACCGTCGGGTGGTGGAAGCGCACGGCGTCGGCGGCGCCCCCCGCGTACCGCACGAGCCCCGACGGCCCCGCCAGCGCCCCGGCGGTGGAGAGCACCGCGGCCCCCGGGTACTTGTCGCCGCCGGTGGCCAGCCCCACGACCCCGCGGGAGTACTTGTTGTCGTTGGCCTGCGCCCGCGGCCACCACGCGGCGATGTCGTCCGCGTCGGGGACGTAGAGGGCCGGGTCGCCGTCGAGGTGCCCGGTCAGGCCGATGTCGACGAGCTCGACCAGCCCCGCGTGTACCGCCCCCGCCCCGACCAGCAGCCCCGGCTTGAGGACGCCGAACGTGACGGTGATGTCGGCGTGGATCGCCATGCCGGTCACCGCGCCGGTGTCGGCGTCGACCCCGGACGGCACGTCGACCGCGATCACCGGCGCCCCGGCCAGGATTCCGGCCACGTCGGCGACCCGGGAGGCGACCGGCTCGCGCAGCCCGCCGTGCCCGCCGATGCCGAGAATGCCGTCCACGACAAGATCGACGTTTCGGTACGACGGCGCCTGCTCGCCGAGCCGCCCGCCCGCCCGGTACAGCGCCTCGGCCCCGCCCCGGTGCACCCGGTCCGGGTCGAACAGCAGCGCGTCGACCCGGGCGCCCCGGCGGGCCAGCCGAGCGCCCGCGTGGAGCGCGTCGCCGCCGTTGTTGCCCGGGCCGACGAGGAGCAAAATGCGCGCGCCGTACACCCGGGGAAGGGTGTCGGCGCAGCGCCGGGCCAGGCCCGAGGCGGCGCGCTGCATGAGCGCGCCGTCGGGCAGGAGCTTCATCACGGACTCTTCGGCCGCGCGCACCTGCGCGACCCGCCAGGCTGCTCTCACGGGAACAACCCAACCACACCGTCCCTATTCGACGGTGACGGACTTCGCCAAGTTGCGCGGCTGATCCACGTCGTGCCCCCGGGCCGAGGCGATCTCGCAGGCCAGGACCTGCAGCGGGACCGTGGTGACCAGCGGGGCGAGCAGCGTCGGGGTGACCGGGACGTAGAAGAGGTGATCCGCGTACGGCTTCACCGCCACGTCGCCCTCCTCCGCGATCACGATCGTGCGCGCGCCGCGGGCCCGGACCTCCTGGATGTTGGAGACCACCTTGTCGTGCAGCACGCCGCGGCCGCGGGGCGAGGGGACCACGCAGATGACCGGCGTGCCCTCGTCGATCAGCGCGATGGGGCCGTGCTTGAGCTCACCGGCGGCGAAGCCCTCGGCGTGCATGTACGCCAGCTCCTTGAGCTTCAGCGCGCCCTCCAGGGCCACCGGGTAGCTCACGTGCCGGCCGATGAACAGCACGCTCTTGGCCTCGGCCAGCTCGCGGGCGAGCTCGCGGATCGGGGCCATCATGTTCAGCACCTGCTCGATCTTGGCCGGCATCTCCTGCAGCTGGGCGACGACCGCGCCGACCTCGTCCGCGTACTTCACCCCGCGCACCTGGGCCAGGTGCAGCCCGACGAGGTAGCAGGCGACGAGCTGGGTGAGGAACGCCTTGGTGGAGGCGACCGCGATCTCCGGCCCGGCGTGGGTGTAGAGCACGGCGTCGGACTCGCGCGGGATCGTCGAGCCGTTGGTGTTGCAGACGGCGAGTACCCGGGCCTTCTGCTCCTTCGCGTGCCGCAGCGCCATCAGGGTGTCCATGGTCTCGCCGGACTGGGAGATGGACACCACCAGCGTGGAGCGGTCGAGCACCGGGTCGCGGTAGCGGAACTCGCTGGCCAGCTCGACCTCGCAGGGGATGCGGGTCCAGTGCTCGATCGCGTACTTGGCGACCATGCCCGCGTGGTACGCCGTGCCGCAGGCGACGATGAACACCTTGTCGACGTCGCGCAGGTCCTGGTCGGTCAGGCGGACCTCGTCGAGCATGAGGTCGCCCTGCTCGTTGAGCCGGCCCAGGAGGGTCTCGGCGACCGCGTGCGGCTGCTCGGCGATCTCCTTGAGCATGAAGTACTCGTAGCCGCCCTTCTCGGCGGCGGAGGCGTCCCAGTCGATGTGGAAGTTCTTGCCCTCGGCCGGGTTGCCGAGGAAGTCGGTGATCACGATCTCGGACCCGCTGATCAGCACGACCTGGTCCTGGCCGAGCTCGACCGCCTCGCGGGTGTGCTCGATGAACGCGGAGACGTCGCTCGCCAGGTAGTTCTCGTCCTGGCCGCGGCCCACGACGAGCGGGGAGTTGCGCCGGGCGCCGACCACCACGCCGGGGGCCCGCACGTCGACGGCGAGCAGGGTGAACGCGCCCTCCAGCCGGCGGCAGACGGACCGCATGGCCTCGGCCAGCCGCGCGCCCGGGGTGTCGCCCTCGGCGTCCACGAGGGCCTGGGCGAGCAGGTGGGCCGCGCACTCGGAGTCGGTGTCGCTGGCGAACTCGATGCCGCCGTTCTCCAGCTCGGCGCGCAGCTTGGCGAAGTTCTCGATGATCCCGTTGTGGATCACCGCGACCCGGCCGTCGAACGAGCGGTGCGGGTGCGCGTTGCGGTCGGTCGGGCCGCCGTGGGTGGCCCAGCGGGTGTGGCCGATGCCCGTGGTGCCGGTGCCGAGGCCGTGCCCCTGCTCGTCGGCCAGGGCCTTCTCCAGGTTGGCGAGCTTGCCGGCGCGCTTGGCGGTGAGCAGCTCACCGTTCACGATGGCCACGCCGGCGGAGTCGTAGCCGCGGTACTCCAGCCGCCGCAGCCCGTCCAGCACGATGTTCAGAGCCGGCCGGGCGCCGGCGTACCCCACGATTCCGCACATGCCCGTACCGTAGCAGAATTTCGAGCAGAGCCCGTGCGCGAAACTGTCGCATACGCGCACGGGAAATGCGCACGAACGGCTGACCCTAGATAAGTGACGATCGGATCTGCGCGCCGCCGTCCACGACCAGGGTCTGGCCCGTCATCCAGCGTGACGCAGGACCGGCCAGGAAGGAGATGACATCGGCGATGTCGTCCGGCTCGCCGATCCGGCCGAGCGGGAGCTTGTCGTTGAGGTAGTCCTCGTTGCTCTCCCACAGCCCGCGCGCCAGGTGGGTGCGCACGATCCCGGGCGCCACCGCGTTGACCCGGACCGGGGCCAGCTCGGCGGCCATCTGCCGGGTCAGGTGGATGACGGCGGCCTTGGTGGCGTTGTAGTAGCCGATCCCCGGCTCGGTGAGCACGCCGCCGACCGACGCCACGTTGACGATGGTGCCGCTGCCCCGCTGGGCCATCGAGGCCTTCCAGACCAGCTGGCTCCACAGCACCGGGCCGAACTGGTTGAGCCGCACGGTCTTCTCGGCCCGGACCGGGTCGATGTCCATGAGCGGGCCGAAGTACGGGTTGGTGCCGGCGTTGTTCACCAGCACGTCGATCGCGCCGAAGTGCTCCATGGCCGCCTCGACCACCACCGCCGCCTGCTCCGGCTCGGCGGCGTGGGCGGCGCGGGTGAGCACGCCGACGTCCGGGAACTGCGCGGTGATCTCGGCCGCGACCTCGTCCAGGGCCTCGATCTTGCGGGAGGTCAGCACCACGTTGCAGCCCTCGGCGGCGAAGGCCATGGCGCTGGCCTTGCCGATTCCGCGGGACGCACCGGTGACGATCACTGTGCGGGCATCAGTCATGCGCGCACGTTACTACTGGGTAGGGCTGACCGTCCGCACGATGTGAGCGATCCGCTCGGCCGCGGCCCTGGCGATCTCCTGCGTGCCGGCCTCGACCATGACGCGGACGAGCTGCTCGGTGCCGGAGGGGCGCAGCAGCACCCGGCCGGTGCCCCCGAGCTCGCCCTCGACCTGCTTGGCCGCGTCGAGCACCTGCGGCGAGCGGGCGGCCGCGGCGCGGTCCAGCACCGGTACGTTGATCATGACCTGCGGCAGCCGCTTGACGACCTCGCCGAGCTCCTTGAGGCTCTTGCCCGAGCGCTCCATGCGGCCCATGAGGTGCAGGGCGGTGAGCACGCCGTCCCCGGTGGTGGCGAACGCCGGCATCACGATGTGCCCGCTCTGCTCGCCGCCGAGCGCGAGGCCCTTGGCGCGCAGCTCCTCCAGCACGTACCGGTCGCCGACCTTGGTCTCCAGCAGCCGGATGCCGGCCTCGGCCATCGCGAGCTTCAGGCCGAGGTTGCTCATCACGGTCGCGACCAGGGTGTCGTCGGTCAGCAGGCCGGCCTCGCGCATGGACAGGGCCAGGATCGCCATGATCTGGTCGCCGTCGATCTCGGTGCCGTCCGCGGCCACCGCGATGCACCGGTCGGCGTCGCCGTCGTGCGCGATGCCCAGGTCGGCGCCGTGCTCGACGACGGCCGCGCGCAGCTGGTCGATGTGGTTGGAGCCGCAGTCCTCGTTGATGTTGAGGCCGTCGGGGTCCGCGTTGATGGCGATGACGGAGGCACCCGCGCGGCGGTAGGCCTCGGGCGCGGCGGACGAGGCGGCCCCGTTCGCGCAGTCCACGACCACGGTGAGCTCGGCCAGCGGGCTGGGCAGCGAGGTCAGCAGGTGCTGGACGTAGCGGTCCTCGCCGTCGGCGTAGTCGGTGACCCGGCCCACGCCGGCCCCGGTCGGGCGGCGGTGGGTGCCGTCGTCCATGAGCCGCTCGATCTCGTTCTCGACCTCGTCGGGCAGCTTGTGCCCGCCGGCCGCGAAGAGCTTGATCCCGTTGTCCGGCATCGGGTTGTGCGACGCCGAGAGCATCACGCCGATGTCGGCCTCGAGCACGCCGGTCAGGTAGGCCACGGCCGGCGTCGGCAGCACCCCGACGCGCACCACGTTGGCGCCCGCGCTGGTCAGGCCGGCCACGACGGCCGCCTCCAGCATCTCCCCGCTCGCGCGGGGGTCGCGCCCGACCACCGCGACCGGGGCGTGGGAGTGGTCGTGCTCGAACAGGGCCTGGGCCGCCGCGATGGCGACCGCCATGGCCAGCTCGGGAGTCAGGTCGGCGTTGGCCCGCCCCCGGACTCCGTCGGTGCCGAAGAGTCGCCCCATCGCGAAACCTCCCAAGGTCGAACCCACCGCGCGCGCTTCGCCCGGCCCCTACCGCCCGAACAACACGAAACGGCCGGGCGCCCACCTCCAGGGTGGCACCCGGCCGACGTGCTTCGTTAGCGCTTCGAGTACTGAGGCGCCTTACGGGCCTTCTTCAGACCGTACTTCTTGCGCTCGGTCGCACGGGCGTCCCGGGTCAGGAAGCCGGCCTTCTTGAGCGCGGGGCGGTCGTCCGGGTCGTTCTCGATCAGGGCCCGGGCGATCGCCAGACGCAGGCCGCCGGCCTGGCCGGTGGTGCCGCCGCCACGCAGGTTGGCGAAGACGTCGAACTGCTCCGCCTTCTCCACGATCACCAGCGGCTCTTTCACCGACTGCTGGTGCACCTTGCTCGGGAAGTAGTTCTCCAGCTCGCGGCCGTTCAGCAGGAACTTGCCGGTGCCGGGGACCAGGCGGACCCGGACGATGGCCTCCTTGCGGCGGCCGACGGTCTGGATCGGCTGGCCGGCGCGGCGGGCGCGGGTCGGCGTCGTGCTGGTCGCGGTCGCGGCCGGAGCCGCGGTCGCGGCCGGGGCGGCCGGAGCCGCGGCGGCGGGGGCCTCAGCAGCGGCCGGAGCCTCGGCAGCGGCGGGGGCCTCAGCGGCAGCGGGAGCCTCAGCGGCCTCCGGAGCCTCAGCGGCGGCGGCAGGGGTCTCGACGGTCTCGACGGCCTCGGCGGCCGGCGTCTGGTCGGCGGTGGTCTCGTCGGTCACGCTCAGTCCTTCGTCCGCGCTCACTGCGCGATCTGCTTGATCTCGAACGGCTGGGGCAGCTGCGCGGCGTGCGGGTGCTCGGCGCCCGCGTACACCTTCAGCTTGTGGATCTGGCGCGCACCCAGCCGGTTGTGCGGGAGCATGCCCTTGACGGCCAGCTCGATCGCCCGCTCCGGGTTCTTGGTGAGCAGCTCCTCGTAGCCGACCCGCTTGAGACCACCCGGGTAGCCCGAGTGGCGGTAGGCCACCTTCGTCTGGCGCTTGTTGCCGGTCAGCGCCACCTTGCCGGCGTTGATCACGATGACGAAGTCGCCGGTGTCCACGTGCGGGGCGAACGTCGGCTTGTGCTTGCCGCGCAGCAGCGTCGCAGCGTGCGTGGCCAGGCGGCCGAGCACCACGTCGGTGGCGTCGATGACATGCCACACGCGCTCGATCTCACCCGGCTTCGGGCTGTACGTACCCACAGGTCTACCTTGCTTCCACGTCGTCGGTCTGGGGTGCGTCTCGATGACGGCACACAGAGCGCACGGTCATCCAGCGTACCCGAACGGTGGGAACGCCTTGTCATCGCACAACAGCAATCCACGATACTCGGCGTCCCCAGCGGAACAAAATCGGGTCAGACTTCCGGGAGCCGCCGCGGCGAGCGCCGGAGGTAGACCGCCCACGTGACGAGGACACACAGGGCGTAGAAGGCGATGAAGGCGACATAGGCCCCATCACCGGACTTGTACGTCAGGAAGGACTGCCGGAACGCCAGGTTCACGAGCACGCCGCCGGCCGCCCCGACCGCCCCGGCGACGCCGATGAGCGCGGTCGCCAGCCGCCGGGCCTCGCGCTCGTCGTCCGGATGCCTGGCCTTGAAGATCGCCGGGATCATCTTGTACGTCGATCCGTTCCCGAGCCCGCTGCAGAGGAACAGGAACACGAACCCGGCCACGAACAGCGGCAGCGAATGCCCACGGGAGGCGAGCAGCACCGTGCCCGCCCCGAGCGCCATGGCCACGAAGTTCCAGAAGGTGACCCGCGAGCCCCCGAACCGGTCGGCCAGCAACCCGCCGACCGGCCGGACCAGCGAGCCGAGCAGCGGACCCAGAAAGGTCAGGTAGGCCGCCTTGACCGGGGTGTCGAAGTCGGCCTTGAACTGCACCTGCAGCACCTGCCCGAAGGCGAAGCCGAAGCCGATGAACGAGCCGAACGTCCCGATGTACAGCAGCGACATGATCCATGCGTGCCCGTCCTTGATCACGTCCCGCATGGCCCGCTTGTCGTTCGAGGCGTGCGTCAGGTTGTCCATGTAGACGGCGGCCAGCAGCGCCGCGACCACGATCAGCGGGAGATAGATCAGGACGATCAGCCGCGGATGGGCGGCCCCGGCGGTGGCCAGCACGAGCAGCCCGACCAGCTGGACCGCGGCCACCCCGATGTTCCCGCCGCCGGCGTTGATCCCCAGCGCCCAGCCCTTGAGCCGCTGCGGGTAGAAGGCATTGATGTTGGCCATCGAGGAGGCGAAGTTGCCGCCGCCGACCCCGGCCACCGAGGCGGCGATGAGCAGCGTGGTGAACGAGACCCCCGGCTGCAGCACGATCCCGGCGTAGACCGTCGGGACGAGGAGCAGCAGCGCGCTGAAGATCGTCCAGTTGCGCCCGCCGAACGTGGCCACGGCGAACGTGTACGGCAGCCGCAGCACCGCGCCGACCAGCGTGGGCGCGCTCGTGAGCAGGAACTTCTGGGCCGGGTCGAGCCCGTAGCGGGGGCCCAGGAAGAGCACGAAGACCGACCACAGGCTCCAGATCGAGAAGCCGATGTGCTCGGACAGGATCGAGACGACCAGGTTGCGCCGGGCCACCCTGGCCCCGGTCGCGGCCCAGAACGCGGGGTCCTCGGGCCGCCATTCGTCGATCCACCGGCCACCGCGCCGCGGCGCGGGCTGGGACTGCGGCTTGTCCACGGCGAGAGTCATGGCCGCGAATGTAGGAACGACCCGTTTCCGCCCGTCGCACCGAAGTTGACGAGCCCGAAACGGAAACCCCACGGCGGCGGGATCCCGGTTGTGAGATCCCGCCGCCGTGGGGTTCAGCGAGCGATCAGGCCTTCTTGAAGGTCCACGTGCCGGTGTCGTCCGCGCCCGCGGGCGGGGACAGCTTCAGGGTGCCGCTGCCGCACTCGTACGCGCTCTTCTTGAGGATCGGCTGCGAGTCGACGGCGCCGCCGGTGTTGGTGGTGCCGCTCCCCGCGAACTCGGCGATCGAGACCTTGTCGGCCACGCGCTGGGCGACCGGCGCGGTCAGGTCCACGGTCACCGTGAGGGTGCTGAAGTCCACGGAGCCGGTCGGCTCGAGCGTCCCGGTGGTGCCGGACGGGCTCTTGATCGCGCCGTTGACCTTCCCGCCGTACGAGAAGCTGCCCTTCACGTCGTTGCCCGAGACGGAGAACGTGAAGGTCACCGGCTGCATCGGGCCGAAGTCGACCTGCGTCTTGCCGCCGGAGTCGATGGTCAGCAGGGTGCCGCCGCCACCTTGGAAGTTGCCGCCCACCGGCCCGGAGAGCTTGCCGGTGATGTTGTCCGCCTTCCAGGTCCCGACCAGGCACGACGCCACGGATCCCTGCCCGCCGCCGGTGGTCCCGTTGGTGTCGCCCGAGGCGCCCGTCGAGGCGGTGGCCGTCGAGCCCGCGCCGGGAACGCCGGAGGCGCCCGCCGAGGCCCCGGCGCCGGGGCTGGCCTTGTCACCACTGCATCCGGTGAGCCCGATGCTGAGCGCCGCAACGGCCGCGAGTGCGGCCTTGCCGGTCGTGCGCATCTGCTTCCTCCTCGCTGCTGTATAGGGGTCCATGGTTGTGTACCCCGCCGTGGACCGTCGCCAATCTACCGTGGGGGGATCTGGCACGGAGATTCGAGCACAGCTCGGTAACGGCCTGCTCAAGTTGCGTGTGAGTCGCTCTTAGCAGGCGCGAAACATTCGGGACCTATCGGCGAAACCGCCCTTCGGCAGCCTTTGGCCATGTCCGAAGCGGTCGCGGGGTCAGATTCGTCGAGGAAAGTGGTCGTGGTCGGCCACGGCATGGTCGGGCACCGGTTCGCCGAGGCGCTGGCGGCGCGCGACCCGGAGCGCCGGTGGCAGGTCACCGTGCTGGCCGAGGAGGGCCGCTCGGCCTACGACCGGGTGCGGCTCTCGGCGTACTTCGACGGCGTGTCCGCCGCCGACCTGACCTACGACGTGCCGGCCGGAGTGGACGTCCGCCTCGGCGAGCCGGCCCTCGCCATCGACCGGGGTGCGCGGCGGGTGGTGACGGCGCACGGGGAGTACACCTATGACGCCCTGGTCCTGGCGACGGGCTCGTCGGCCTTCGTGCCGCCGATCAGCGGGGTCGATCAACAGGGCGTCTTCGTGTACCGCACGCTCGACGATCTCGACGCGATCCGCGAACACGCGCGGGGGCGTGAGGTCGGGGCGGTGATCGGCGGCGGCCTGCTGGGCCTGGAGGCGGCCAACGCGCTGCGGCTGCTCGGGCTGCGCACGCACGTGATCGAGTTCGCCCCGCGGCTCATGCCGGTGCAGGTCGACGCGGCCGGCGGGGCGGTGCTGCGCCGCTACGTCGAGGACCTCGGGGTGCGCGTGCACCTGGGCGCCGGCACGACCGCGATCCGCGCGACCGCGCCGAGCGGGCGGCTCGGGCTGACCCTCTCCGACGGCGCCCACGTGCCCGCCGACATCGTGGTGGTCGCGGCCGGCATCCGGCCCCGCGACGAGCTGGCCCGGGCGGCCGGGCTCGCCGTCGGGGCGCGCGGCGGGGTGGTCGTCGACGCCGGCTGCCGCACCGAGGACCCGGCGATCTACGCGATCGGCGAGTGCGCCGAGGTCGGCGGGCGCTGCTACGGGCTGGTCGCGCCCGGGTACGCGATGGCCGAGGTGGTCGCCGACCGGCTGCTCGGGGGCGCGGCCGAGTTCCCCGGCGCGGACACGTCGACCAAGCTCAAGCTGCTCGGCGTCGACGTCGCGAGCTTCGGCGACGCCCTGCGCGAGGACCTGCTCGACGTCGTGTACCTGGACCCGGCCAACGGGCGCTACGCCAAGCTGGTGCTCTCCGACGACGCTCAGACGCTGCTCGGCGGGATTCTGGTCGGGGACGCGGGCGCGTACCCCACGCTGCGGGCCAGCGTCGGCGGCCCGCTGCCCGGCCACCCGCTCGCCCTGCTGGCCGGGGACGCCGCCCAGGCCGACGTCGCGCTGCCCGCCGCGGCCCAGGTGTGCAGCTGCAACGCGGTGACCCAGGGCCAGGTGGTGGCCGCGATCGCCGACGGCTGCACGGACGTCCCCGCGCTCAAGGAGTGCACCCGGGCCGGGACCAGCTGCGGGTCCTGCGTGCCGCTGCTGAAGAAGATCCTCGCCCAGCAGGGTGTCGTGGCCTCGAAGGCGCTGTGCGAGCACTTCGAGTACAGCCGCGCCGAACTTTTCGACATCGTGCGCATCCGGGAGATCCGGACCTTCTCGGAGCTGATCGCCGGCCACGGCCGCGGGCGCGGCTGCGACGTGTGCAAGCCGACGGTCGCCTCGATCCTCGCCTCGCTGCACAACGACTATGTGCTCGACGGGGAGCAGGCCTCGCTGCAGGACACCAACGACCACTTCCTGGCCAACATCCAGCGCAACGGCACCTACTCGGTCGTCCCGCGCATCCCGGGCGGCGAGATCACGCCGGAGAAGCTGATCGTGATCGGCGAGGTGGCGCGGGACTTCGGGCTGTACACGAAGATCACCGGCGGCCAGCGGATCGACCTGCTGGGGGCCCGGGTCGAGCAGCTGCCGGCGATCTGGGGCCGCCTGGTCGCGGCCGGGTTCGAGTCCGGGCACGCCTACGGCAAGGCGCTGCGCACGGTGAAGTCCTGCGTCGGCTCGACCTGGTGCCGGTACGGCGTGCAGGACTCCGTCGCGCTCGCCATCGAGCTGGAGCTGCGGTACCGCGGGCTGCGCGCCCCGCACAAGCTCAAGTCCGCCGTGTCCGGGTGCGCCCGCGAGTGCGCCGAGGCCAAGGGCAAGGACTTCGGCGTCATCGCCACCGACCAGGGCTGGAACCTCTACGTCGGCGGGAACGGCGGCTTCCGGCCCCGCCACGCCGACCTGCTCGCCGCGGACCTGTCGACCGCGGAGCTGATCCGGCTGGTCGACCGGTTCCTGATGTTCTACATCCGCACCGCCGACCGCCTGCAGCGCACCTCGGCCTGGGTCGAGGGGCTGGAGGGCGGCCTGGACTACCTGCGCGCGGTGATCGTCGAGGACTCCCTCGGCATCGCCGAAGAGCTCGACGCCATGATGGCCCGCCACGTCTCGTCGTACGCGGACGAGTGGCGGGCGACGGTCGAGGACCCGGAGCGGCTGGCGCGGTTCGTGTCGTTCGTCAACGCCCCCGGCACCCCCGACCCGACGATCTCCTTCGTTTCCGAACGCGGACAACCCGTCCCCGTCGTCCTAGGAGCGCGCCCGTGAACTGGACCGCCGTATGCCCGTACCTCCGGCTGGAGCCGGACCGTGGGGTGGCCGCCCTCGTCGGCGGCGAACAGGTGGCGCTCTTCCGCGTCTTCGACGGCGGCCTCTACGCCATCGGCAACGTCGACCCGATCAGCGGCGCGGCCGTGCTCTCCCGGGGGATCGTGGGCAGCCGCGGCGACCGCCCGGTGGTGGCCTCGCCGATGCACAAGCAGGCCTTCGACCTCACCACCGGCGAGTGCCTCGACGAGCCCGGGATCAGGGTTCCGGTGTACTCCGTGCGGGTCAACGACGGCATGGTGGAGATCGCGTGAGCTCCGGGAGCACGCTGGCGTCGCGTCTCGAGTCGGCCGAGGACCTGCCCCTGGCCGGCTTCACCGTGGCGGTGACCGCCGACCGGCGCCGCGACGAGCTCAGCGCCCTGCTGGAGCGGCGCGGGGCCCGGGTGGTGCTCGCCCCGGCGCTGCGGATCGTGCCGGTGGCCGACGACACCGAGCTCAAGGCCGCGACCGTGTCGTGCGTCGACATCGCCCCGGACATCGTGATCGCCACGACCGGCATCGGGCTGCGCGGCTGGATCGAGGCGGCGGAGGGCTGGGGCCTGGGCGAGGCGCTGCGCACGCGGCTCGGCGAGGCGTACCTGATCGCCCGCGGCCCCAAGGCCAAGGGCGCCGTCCGCGCCGCCGGGATGCTGGAGAACTGGTCCCCGGAGACCGAGAGCTGCGACGAGGTCCTCGACTACCTGATCTCGGGCGGCTACCGGGGCGGGATCCGGGGCCGGCGCATCGCCCTGCAGCTGCACGGCGAGCCGCACCCGGAGTTCACCACGGCGCTGCGGGACGCGGGCGCGATCGTCGTGGAGATTCCGGTGTACCGCTGGGCGCCCCCGGTTGACGCCGCCCCGCTGCGCCGCCTCGTCGACCTGATCTGCTCGCGCCTGGTCGACTCGGTCACCTTCACGTCGGCCCCGGCGGTCAGCTCGCTGCTGCGGGTGGCCGGCCCGGAGGCCCCGGACGTGCTGGAGGCGCTGCGGACCGACGTGCTGGCGGCCTGCGTGGGCCCGGTGACCGCGGCGCCGCTGCAGCGCCTGGGCGTGCCGGTCGCGGCGCCGTCCCGGGCCCGCCTGGGCGCGCTGGTGCGCATCCTGGTGGACGAGCTGCCCAAGCGCTCGCCCACCCTGCAGGTCGCGGGCGCGGCGGTGACCCTGCGCGGGCACGCCGCGATCATCGACGGCACCCTCAAGCCGCTCGCCCCGGGCCCGATGGCGGTCCTGCGCGCGCTGGCCGCCTCCCCGGGCCGCGTGCTGTCCAGGGCCGCGCTGCTGCGGGAGCTGCCGCGCGGCGCCGACGAGCACGCGGTGGAGATGGCGGTGGCCCGGCTGCGGGCGGCCCTGGGCGGCTCGTCCTTCGTCCAGACCGTGGTGAAGCGGGGGTACCGCCTCCGGGTGGACTGACTACTGCAGGTAGTGCTCGACCTCGTCGACGGAGTGGGCCTCCACCTCGTCGGGGGAGACGCCCTGCAGCTTGGCGGCGCGGCGCCGGCGCATGAGGTCCCAGAGCTGGTCGAGCTGCTCCTCGACGGCGCGCAGGCGGTCGTGCTCGTCCTGCTCGGTGATCTTGCCGGCCTGCAGCTGGGTGCGGAGCTTGTGCTCCTCGTCGACCAGGGTGGAGATCTGGTGGATCAGCGTCTTCTCGTCCATGGTCTGCATCATCCACCACGACCCCCGCGTCAGCGGAGGGTGAGGGCGGACCACCCGAATTGATCGATCGGGCCGGTGCCGCCGCCGATGCGCCACTCCGAGGCGTCGCCGATCGCGCGGCCGACGAAGCCCTTGGCCCAGGCCACCGCGGCGTCGGCCTCGTCGCCCGAGGCCAGCCGCGCGGCCACCGCGGTGGCGAAGGTCGCCCCGCTGCCGTCGGTGTTGCGGCTGGCGATGCGGGGGCTGTGCAGCACGCGCGCCTCGCCCTCCAGCCAGACCACGTCGATCGCGTCGCCGCCGGCCGCGAAGTCGCCGCCGGTGATCACGACGCAGCGCGGGCCGCGGGCGGCGAGCTGCGAGGCCGCGGTGGCCATGTCCCGCGGGGTCGCGACCTGCCAGCCGAGCAGGGCCGACGCCTCCTCGCGGTTCGGGGTGAGGACCGTGGTGTGGGGCAGCAGCCGCTCGTACGCCGCGATGAGGCCGCGCCGCGAGCCCTCCGCCGCCGTGAGCACCGGATCGACCACCAGGTTGGGCAGCGCCCCCGTGCGGGCGCGGGCGGCGATCGCCACCGCCGTCTCCGGGGTCGGCAGGATGCCCGTCTTCACCGCGGCCACCGGCAGGTCCTCCAGCACGCTGGTGAGCTGCGCGGTGACCACGTTGGTCGGCTGCGGGAACAGGTCGGCGGTGTCCCGGGTGTTGCGGGAGAGCACCGCGGTCACCACCGAGGCGCCGTGCATCCGCAGGGCGGCGAGGGTCCGCAGGTCGGCCTGCAGGCCCGACCCGCCGGAGGAGTCGGACGCCCCGATCGTGAGTACAACAGTCGGCTCCATTGGCGATAGGTCACCACGGAGGGTGACCCGCCGCCCGCACAAGCAGTCCGTTCCTAGCCGCGGCCCTCCCAGACGGGCTCGGGGACCTCGACGACCTCGCCGTCGGCGCGGAAGAGGACGTAGCGGTCGAAGGAGCGGCTGAACCAGCGGTCGTGGGTCACCGCGATCACCGTGCCGTCGAAGGCGGCCAGGCCCGCCTCGAGCGCCTCCGCGCTGGCCAGGTCCAGGTTGTCGGTCGGCTCGTCGAGCAGCAGCAGGGTCGCCCCGGACAGCTCCAGCAGCAGGACCAGGAACCGGGCCTGCTGGCCGCCGGAGAGGGTACCGAAGCGCTGGTCGGCCTGGCCCGCCAGCTCGTACCGCCCGAGGGCCGGCATCGCCTGCGGCCGCGGCAGCCCGGTGCGCCAGTCGTCGCCCCGCCAGAGGATCTCGGCGAGGGTCTTGTCCAGCAGCTCCGGCCGGTCGTGGGTCTGCGAGAAGTGGCCGGGCCGGACCCGCGCGCCGAGGCGTACCCGGCCGCCGTGGGCCACCGGGCTGAGCTCCGCGTTGATCTGCGGGCCGTCCGGGTCCGACCCGCCGCGGGCCAGCAGCCGCAGGAAGTGCGACTTGCCGGTGCCGTTGCCGCCGAGGACGGCCACCCGGTCGCCGTACCAGAGCTCCAGGTCGAAGGGGTACGTCAGCCCGTCGAGCTCCAGCTGCTCGCACATGACGGCGCGCTTGGCCGTGCGGCCGCCGGAGAGTCGCATCCGGATGTTCTGGTCCTTCGGCGGCTCCGGCGGGGGGCCGGCCTCCTCGAACTTGCGCAGACGGGTCTGGGCGGCCTGGTACCGCGAGGCGAGACCGTCGTTGTAGGCGGCCTTCGTGCGGTACATCAGGACCAGGGCCTTGAGCTTTTCGTGCTCCTCGTCCCAGCGCCGGCGCAGCTCGTCCAGCCGCTCGTGCCGCGCGCTGCGGGCCTCGTGCCAGGACGCGAACCCGCCGGGGTGCACCCACGCCGAGCCGCCCTCGACCGCGACGACCCGGTCGGCCGACTGGGCCAGCAGCTCCCGGTCGTGCGAGACGTAGAGGACGCTCTTCGCGGACTCGCGCAGCCGCTCCTCGAGCCAGCGCTTCCCGGGCACGTCGAGGAAGTTGTCCGGCTCGTCCAGCAGCAGCACCTCGTCCTCCCCGCGCAGGAGCAGCTCCAGCGCGAAGCGTTTCTGCTGCCCGCCGGAGAGCGTGCGCACCGGCCGCTCCCGGGTCTCGTCCCACGGCAGCCCGAGCGCGGCGACGCTGGCGGTGTCGAAGAGGACCTCCGCGTCGTACCCGCCCGCCTCGCCCCACGCGGCCAGCGCGTTGGCGTACTTGAGCTGCGCCTTCTCGTCGCCCTTGGCGTGCATGGCGATCTCGGCCGCGTGCAGCCGCCGCCCGACCTCGGCCAGGCGCGGCGGGGCCAGGTCGAGGGCCAGGTCGCCGAGCGTCCGGTCGTCCCCGATCATGCCGATGAACTGCCGCATCACGCCGAGCCCACCGGAGCGCGCGACCGCGCCCTCGTGCACCGGCAGGTCGCCGGCCACCATCTTCAGCAGGGTCGTCTTGCCGGCCCCGTTCGGCCCGACCAGCGCCACCTTCGCGCCCTCGCCGACCCGGAACGAGACCTCGGAGAAGAGCTCACGACCGTCCGGCAGCGTGTGCCCGACCCCTGCGACGTCCACATATCCCACGCATCAAAGCTTCAGGCGGCAGCGGTACCTCACGAAAGAGGTTTTTCGACCCGCAACACCCGGAACCCTTTGCGACTGGCGTGCCGCTCGGCCGCGAAACCCTGCTCCTCGAGCCACCGCTGCAGCGAGTCCCCGCCGAGATTCTTGGCCACGACCAGCCACGCGACCCCCGCGGGCGCGAGCCGGGGCAGCCACCGCAGCAGCAGCGCGTGCAGCTCCGGCTTGCCGATCCGGATCGGCGGGTTGGACCAGATCTGCGCGAAGCCGACAGTTTCCGCCACCTCGTCCGGTGCCGCGGCGATGACGTTCCGGCCGGCGGTGTTCTCGCGCGTGAGCTCGAGCGCGCGCTGGTTGACGTCGACGGCGTACACGGTGGCCCCGGGCGCGGCGGTGGCCAGCACGGTGGCGATCGGCCCGTACCCGCAGCCCAGGTCGAGCAGTGCCCCCTCGGTCCCGGCGTCGGGGAGCGGGGCCTCGGCGAGCAGCGTCGCGGTCCCGGGGTCGAGCCGGCTCCACGAGAACACCCCGGATGCCGAGGCGAGCCGGAACTCGCGGCCGAGCGCCTCGAAGACGACCTCGTGCCGCTCGTGCTCGACCGCCGGGTCGGCCGAGAAGTAGTGCTCGCCTGCCAAGATTTCCGCCTCCGATCGCGCTCGACACGATTGTCCCGCACGCCCGATCTTCGGCCGGCCCGTGCCCACCCGGTCACGCTGCGCAACCCGCCCGTTGCTGCTCTTGTTCGCCGGGGTCGCTGGGTGTCGGCGCCCTGACCAGGAGTGTTCGGCGGGACCGGGTGCATCGATGTCCGGCCAGGTTGGCACGGCCGGGCAACGCTGCGTCCATACGCAGGTGACGGGTCGTTTGGACGGCCACCCGATCGGATTGTGCGAAACATCGCCGACAAGCCACCGCCCGGCGGCGTCGGCTACCCTGTGCGACATGACTTCTCGGGACGAGCAGCGCCGGAAGCGGCGATCCGACTCGTTCCGCCGGGACGAGGCGGACGAAGCCGACAACTGGCTGGCCGGCCTCCGCGGCAGCGGCCGGGGCGAGCCCGATCCCTTCTCAGCGCCACCCCCGGACCCGTACGACGCGCCGCCCTTCGACTCGTTCGAAGGCCGCACCCCCGACGGCCGCGGCCGCCCTTCCGACGGCCCTGGACGCTCGTTCGACGGCCCTGGGCGTTCTTCTGACGGCCCTGGACGCACTTCTGACGGCCCTGGACGTTCGCCCGACGGCGCAGGCCGCTCTTTCGACGGTCCTGGCCGCATGGAGCGCTCAGGGGCCTCGGAGCGCGCTTTCGACGGCCCCTCACGGATGGAGCGTTCAGGCACGAGCGAGCGGGCCTTCGACGGCCCCTCACGGATGGAGCGTTCGAGCACGAGCGAGCGGGCCTTCGACGGCCCCTCGCGGATGGAGCGCTCGGGCACCAGCGAGCGCGCGGCCTCCTTCGACCGCACCACGGCCATCAAGCGCCCGGCACGCGGCGGCGATGCCCCCCGGACGGGCGAACCCCGCACGGGTGAAACCCGGGGCCGCCGTTCCCGCGAGGACTCCCCCAGCGGCGTGTTCGGCCCGGGCTCCCTGCCCCCGGCCCCGCCGCCGTCCCGCCCGGCCAACGTCGACGGCTGGTCGACCCCGGACGCCACCCCCGGCCGCCGCCGGGCCCAGGACGACGACTCCCCCAGCGGCGTGTACGGCCGCACGGCGCCCCCCGCCCGCCCCCCGCTCGACCAGCAGCTCCCCACCTCGACCACGTACGGCGCGCCGGACAGCGGCGGCTACGGCACCGGCGCGGCGTCGACGGGCATCGGCTCCCGCGGCGCATCCGGCGGCTACGGCGACGCCCCCGCGACCGGCTCGTACGGCAGCGCCACCTCCGCCTCACGCGGCGCGGCCGGCGCCAACGGCACCTACGGCAGCACGGGCGCCGACGGCACCTACGGCGGCACGGGCGCCGACGGCACCTACGGCGGCACGGGCGCAGCGACACGCGGCACGGCGGGCGGCACCAGCGCCGACGACTCGCGGGGCCGCCGGCGCGCCCGGGAGCGGGACGGCGACTCGTACGACCACGGTCCGGAGCTCACCCCGATCATCAAGCCGCTCGCCGAGCTGGCCGCGGCCCCGCCGACCACCGCCGACCCGCCGCCGTTGGTCCCGATCTTCCCCAACATGCGGCCCGACTCCTCCCCGACGAGCGGCGCCGCCCGCCGAGCCCGCCGCGCGGCCGCCGAGCAGCCCGCCGCCTTCGCGGGCGACCCGGGCTCCCGCACCGGCGAGGCCAACCCGCGCACCGGCGACCTCGGCCGCGGCGCCTCCCGAACCGGCGACCTCGGCACCCGCACCGGCGAAGCCGGCACCCGCGGCTCCCGAACCGGCGACGCGGTCACCCGCACCGGCGACCGCATGGGCGGCTTCACGACCGACCGCACCGGCGGCCTCACCGCGGACCGCACCGGTGATCGCACCGGTGGTTTCGGCGCCGACCGAACGGCCGACCGCACCGGCGGCCTCAGCGCAGACCGCACGGGTGGCCTGAGCACGGACCGCACGGGCGGCTTCGGCGCGGACCGCACCGGCGACGTCGCCGGTGGTGGACGCCGCCGCGCCGCCGACGACCCGCGCACCGGTGACGTGGCCGGCGGTCGCCGCCGCGCCGCCGCGGACGACCCCGACGCGGGCCGCAACGGCACCGGCGAGAGCGGCCTCTACGCCGGCGAGACCACCATGTTCCGCCCCGGCGACGACACCGGCGTACGGCGCCAGCGCGGCGCCAACGGCACCCGCGGCGCCGCCGACGACCCCGACACGCGCCGCAACGGCACAAGCGAGAGCGGCCTCTACGCCGGCGAGACGACCATGTTCCGCCCCGGCGAGGACACCGGCGTGCGGCGTCAACGCGGCGCCAACGGCACCCGCGCCAACGGCGTCTACGGCGCCCCGCCCAGCGGCCTCGACGACGACAGCCCCCGCAACGGCACCCGCGGCGGACGCGGACTCGACGACGACACCCGCAGCGGCACCCGCGGCCGCGGACTCGACGGCGGACGCGGCTTCGAGGACGACGGTGCCCGTGGTGGGCGTGGCCGCGGGTACGACGACGACGGCCCCCGCAGCGGCGCGCCCTACGCCGGCGAGACCACCATGTTCCGCCCCGGCGAGGACCCGCGCGGCGGGCGACGGGGCCGCCCGGCGTACGACGACGACGAGCGCGGCTTCGAGGACACCGGCCGCCGCTCCCGCGCGAGCTTCGAGTCCGCCGCCGCGCCCGACACCGCGCGGCGCGAGGACACCGGCGTGCGGCGCCGGAAAGAGGCCATGCGGGGCCGGTACGACGAGCCCCCGCAGCAGCGCCGCGCGCTGGATGACGACATGCCGTACGACGAGCCTTCCGAGGTTCGCCGGCGCCCGCGCGGTACCGGAGAATTCACCTCTGGCGGGACCAAGCGCCGCAGCGGGCCGCCCGATCGGCTGGATCGGCCGCGCGCGGTGATCGATCCGGTGCGTCCCGGCGGGCCGCGGCCGCACCGGTGGGTGGCCATGCTCAGCGTGATCGCGGTCGTGGTCGTGCTCGGGGCCTGCGGCGTGGGGACCTGGTTCATTCTCAAGGACGAGAAGAACGGGCCCGACTCGGCCAAGTCGAGCCAGACGTCGGCGCCGAAGAAGCGGGACATCAGCAGCCGGGACGTGGACCCCAAGCCGCTGTCCGAGGCCGAGGTGTTCCCGACCAACAACATCGTCGCGGCGCCGAACGAGCCGCCGTACGTCATCCTGACCACCCGCGCCGACAAGGACTGCAAGGTGGCCGCGACCGAGGAGCTGGCGACGCTGCTGGCCGGGGCGGGCTGCACGGAGGTCGTGCGGGCGACGATGAAGTCGCCGACCGAGGAGTACCTCATCACGGCCGGCATCTTCAACGTCAGCAGCGAGCAGGTGGCGGCCAAGACGTTCGACGGGATCAAGCCGATCGTCGACGGGCAGAAGGGCCGGTTCGCCGGCATGAGCGTCGGCGCGGGCACCGGGACCGACGCGCTCGTCCGCGCCCCCACGCAGCTGGGGTGGAACTACAAGGGCCACTTCATCACGTACTGCGTGATCGCCCGCGTGGACGGCAACAACTTCGCGCCGGGCGACGCGTACCCGAACCAGATCACGTACGACATCGTCGAGACGTACCTGGACAACGGGATCATCGAGAACCGCTCGATCATCCAGCCCGAGGCGACCCCGGCCGCGTCGCTGCCGAACACGCAGCCGAGCTGATCATCGATCCGGACATCTGGCTGAAATGTTGAAATTTCCGATAAGTCGCGGCGCGCCAGCACCCGACTTATCGGCCTAAAGGTCCCGCCGCCGCCGGGTGAGCTCCGAGCGGGCCAGCAGCGCCGCCGGATCCTCCGGGTAGGTCACCTCGACCAGGGTCAGCCCGTGCGCGGGCGCCACGACCACCTCGTCGGCCCGCGCGGTGCGCGTCAGCAGCGACCCCGGCCACTCGATGGCCCGCCGCCCGTCCCCCGCGACCAGCTGCGCCCCTACCAGGCTGCGCACCATCGACCAGCAGAACGCGTCCGCGGCCACGGTCGCCACCACGGTCCCGTCCGGGTCGCGCCGCCAGTCCATCCGGCTCACCGCGCGGATCGTGCTGGCGTGCTCCTTGCGCCGGCAGAACGCCGCGAAGTCGTGCTCGCCCACCAGCCCGGCCGCGGCCGCGTTCAGCAGCGCCAGGTCCAGCGGGCGCGGCCAGGCGAGGGTGTCCCGCCGGCGCAGGGGCTCGGCGCCGAAGGGGGCGTCCGTCACCCGGTACTCGTACCGCCGCGCCAACGCCGAGAAGCGCGCGTCGAACTCGGCGGGGACCGCCCGCGCCGCGAGCACGCGGACGTCCTGCGGCAGCAGCCCGGCCAACTTGCGTACGAGGGACGTCTGAAAAGCCTCCCAGCGCGGCAACGGCACGTCGACGTGGCACACCTGGCCCGTCGCATGCACCCCGGCGTCGGTGCGCCCGGCCACGGTCATCCCCTCGACCGTGCCGAAGAGCCGCTCCAGGACGGCCTGAAGCTCGCCGGCGACCGTGCGGCGGCCCGGCTGCACGGCCCACCCCGAGAAGTCCGTCCCGTCGTAGGCGACGTCGAGGCGAACGCGAACGCTCATTCGGTACTCCAAAAGGAAGGCCCGGCACCCCGTGAAGGGTGCCGGGCCGTCGAACCGTGGCCGGTGATCAGGCCTTGGTCTCGTCGTCCTTCGCCTCGGCGTCGCCCTCGTCCGCGGACTTCGCCGCGGCCGGGGTCTCGTCCTCGTCGTCGCCGGCGAGCACCGCGATCGAGTCGGCCTTGGCGGCCTTCCGGGCGGCCTTGCGCGGCGCCTTGGGAGCGGCGGCCACCTCGAGCTCCTCGACCAGCTCGATGATCGCCATCGGAGCGTTGTCGCCCTTGCGGGGGCCCTTCTTCACGATCCGGGTGTAGCCACCCGGACGGTTGCTGAACCGCGGCGCGATCTGGTCGAACAGCTGGAACACCACGTCCTTGTCCCGCACCACGGAGAGCGCTTGACGGCGCGCGTGCAGGTCGCCGCGCTTGGCCTTGGTGATGAGCTGCTCGGCGAGCGGGCGCAGCCGCTTGGCCTTCGTCTCGGTGGTGGTGATGCGACCGTGCTTGAACAGCGACGTGGCGAGATTCGCCAGCATCAGCCGCTCGTGCGCGGGGCTGCCGCCGAGGCGGGGACCTCTGGTGGGCGTGGGCATTCTCGGGACTCCTCTAGTACAGCAGCGGTTACAGCTGCTCGGTCTCGCGGTAGTCGTCGGCGTCGTAGTCCACCTCGGCGAAGGAGTCCACGACGTGGGCCGGGTCGAACGTCGGGGCGGAGTCCTTCAGACCCAGGCCCATCCCGGCGAGCTTCATCTTGACCTCGTCGATCGACTTCTGACCGAAATTCCTTATATCGAGGAGGTCTGCTTCCGTACGGCTTATCAATTCGCCCACGGAGTTGATGCCCTCGCGCTTGAGGCAGTTGTACGAGCGGACGGTCAGGTCCAGCTCCTCGATCGGCAGCGCCAGGTCGGCCGCGAGCTGCGCGTCCTGCGGCGACGGGCCGATGTCGATGCCCTCGGCGGTCTCGTCCAGCTCGCGCGCCAGGCCGAACAGCTCCACCAGCGTCGAGCCGGCCGAGGCCAGCGCGGTGCGCGGGGTCAGCGACGCCTTGGTCTCGACGTCGATGATGAGCCGGTCGAAGTCGGTGCGCTGCTCGACACGGGTCGCCTCGACGCGGTACGTCACCTTGAGCACCGGCGAGTAGATCGAGTCGACCGGGATGCGCCCGATCTCCTGGCCCTGCTGCTTGTTCTGGTTCGCGGTGACGTAACCGCGGCCCCGCTCGACCGTGAGCTCCATGTCGAGGCGGCCCTTGCCGTTGAGCGTGGCCAGCTTGAGGTCGGGGTTGTGCACGGAGACGCCGGCCGGGGGCTGGATGTCGCCCGCGGTGACGTCGCCGGGGCCCTGCTTGCGCAGGTACATCGAGACCGGCTCGTCGAGCTCGGAGCTGACGCACAGCTCCTTGATGTTCATGACGAGCTCGACCACGTCCTCCTTGACACCGGGGATCGTGGTGAACTCGTGCAGCACGCCGTCGATCTTGATGCTCGTCACCGCCGCGCCGGGGATCGAGCTGAGCAGGGTGCGCCGCAGCGAGTTGCCGAGGGTGTACCCGAAGCCCGGCTCGAGGGGCTCGATGGTGAACTTGGACCGGACCTCGCTGATCGACTCTTCGGCGAGGCTGGGCCGCTGGGAGATGAGCACTTCTGGTTCCTCCAGTTCGTTGCGCGCCCGCTATTTGACGCGCTCCGGGTCGGCGGGGCCTCGCGGCCCCGGCCGACAGGTAGAGCTACTTGCTGTAGAGCTCAACGATGAGCTGCTCCTGGACCTGGGTGTCGATGACCTGCCGGGCCGGCAGGCTGTGCACCAGGACCTTGAACTCGCTCGGGATGAACTCCAGCCACGCCGGGACGGTCTTGCTGCCCGCGAGGCCCTGGGCGACCTGGAAGGGGGTGAGCTCCCGCGACTTCTCGCGCACCTGCACGATGTCGTGCTCGCGCAGACGGTACGACGGGATGTCGACCTTCCGGCCGTTGACCACGATGTGGCCGTGCTTCACCAGCTGGCGGGCCATGTCGCGCGACGACGCGAGGCCGGCGCGGTACACGACGTTGTCCAGCCGCGACTCGAGGATGCGCAGCAGCTCCTCGCCGGTCTTGCCCGGCTTGGAGACGGCCTCCTCGTAGTAGCCGGCGAACTGACGCTCGAGCACGCCGTAGATGCGGCGGGCCTTCTGCTTCTCGCGCAGCTGCAGGAGGTACTCGGTCTCCTTCGGCCGGCCGCGGCCGTGCTGGCCGGGCGGGAAGGGACGCGACTCGAACGGGCATTTCGGCCCGTCGCACTTGCTGCCCTTGAGGAACAGCTTCATCTTCTCGCGCCGGCAACGGCGGCAGTCGGCACCTGTATAGCGAGCCATGTTCTCTGTCTCTTCCCTTAGACCCGGCGGCGCTTCGGCGGACGGCAGCCGTTGTGCGGCTGCGGCGTGACGTCAGAGATCTGCCCGACCTCCAGGCCGACGGCCTGCAGCGAGCGGATCGCGGTCTCGCGGCCGGAGCCGGGACCCTTCACGAAGACGTCGACCTTGCGCATGCCGTGCTCCATCGCGCGACGAGCGGCGGCCTCGGCGGCCAGCTGCGCGGCGAACGGGGTCGACTTGCGCGAGCCCTTGAAACCCACCTGGCCGGCGGAGGCCCAGGAGATGACAGCACCGGTCGGGTCAGTGATCGACACGATGGTGTTGTTGAACGTGCTCTTGATGTGCGCCTGCCCGTGGGCGACGTTCTTGCGTTCCTTGCGCCGGACCTTCTTGACAGCGGCCCCACCGGCGCGAGCCTTCGGCGGCATTCTCTATGCGCTCCTAGATTCGTTTGCTGAGATCTCGAACCGGCGGTTACTTCTTGCCCGGCTTCTTCTTGCCGGCGACCGTGCGCTTCGGACCCTTGCGGGTGCGCGCGTTGGTCCGGGTGCGCTGACCGCGCACGGGCAGGCCCTTGCGGTGCCGAATGCCCTCGTAGCAGCCGATCTCAACCTTGCGGCGGATGTCCGCCTGGACCTCGCGGCGAAGGTCACCTTCAACTTTGTAATTGGCCTCGATGTGGTCGCGCAGCTGCACGACCTCTTCGTCGGTCAGGTCCCGGGCCCGCTTGTTCGGGTCGATGCCGGTGGCGGCCAGGGTCTCGACAGCGCGCGTGCGCCCGATGCCGAAGATGTAGGTAAGTGCGATCTCCGTGCGCTTGTCGCGCGGGAGATCAACACCGACGAGACGTGCCATAGGTGGGCGTGCTCCTCAAGTGTGCGGAGGTCTGTGCCCGCTCCACTCCCGTCTGCCCACAGACGGGCCCTGGCCTCCGACCAGGGGTGCAGCCCCACGCATGCCACGCCGTCACGGCGGGCCGCCCGAGGCTGGAACGGGCGAAACAAAAAGCTCGCGGTGCTAGGGACTCAGCCCTGGCGCTGCTTGTGGCGCGGGTCAGTGCTGCAGATGACCATGACCCGGCCATGCCGCCGGATGACCCGGCAGTTGTTGCAGATCCGCTTGACGCTCGGCTTGACCTTCACGGTGTGCCTAACTCTCGCTGCGCACGCGCTCGCTCCCGCGAGCGGGCACGACAGAACCCGACCGTTATCTGGGTACCGACACCGATTACTTGTAGCGGTAGACGATGCGCCCGCGAGTGAGGTCGTAGGGCGAGAGCTCCACGACAACACGGTCCTCGGGCAGGATACGGATGTAGTGCTGCCGCATCTTGCCGCTGATGTGCGCCAAGACCTTGTGGCCATTGGCGAGCTCCACCCGGAACATCGCGTTCGGAAGTGGCTCGATCACTCGGCCCTCGATCTCGATGGCCCCGTCTTTCTTCGGCATGTCCTCCGCTACCTGACATCGGGTCTGGTGGTCGACGCTCGCATCCTTTTCTCAGAGGTCACGAAACCCCTGAGCCAGCCGCGGCTCCGGACATACCACTAGAAGCGCGTGGAGGCATGCCGGAGTGGACGCTTTGCGCCAATGGGCAAGTCTACGCGCGGGACCCCGTAGTACCAAATCCGGGGTCTCAGCTGTCGCGATAGCGGCGCTGACTCTCCGGCGGGTCCTTCCCGAGCACCTTGACCGAGAAGGTCGAGGCGAGCAGCACCGCACCCCACGGGCCCGCGACCCACATCGGCCAGAAGTAGACCGGCGAGCCGGCGGACAGGCTGACCAGGGCCCAGATGACCACGTTGACCGAGACGGCCACGAGCCAGGCGCTCCAGATGCCGACCAGCCACTTGGGGTTGCTGCGCTCCGCGTCGCCGCGCTCGTCCCGGTCGTCGGCCATGGGCGCCTTGGGCTCCAGCTGGGAGCCGCCGGTCGGGTGGAAGCCGGGCAGGTCCTTGAGGATGCCGTCCAGGTCGCCGTAGGTGCGGGCGGCGTAGGTCTCCTTGAGCCGATCGTCGTACTCGCCGAGCGACAACCGGCCCTCGTCGAGCGCCGCCTTCAGGCGCTCCGCCACGAACTGCCGGTCCACGTCGGCCGCGCGCAGGTCTTCCCGCCGGTCTGCCACCGCTCCCCCTTCGGACACTGCACACAGCATCGCATTCGGCGCTACGGCGCTTCCACCCCGGACTTTCCCTTACTCGGACGCCCCCACCGGCTCACGGGCCGTGACCAGGTCGCCCAGGCGGGCGCGACCCCCGTCGTGGGCCGTCAGCACCCAGACGCCGTCCTCGCAGAAGGCCATCGTGTGCTCCACGTGCGCGGCGACCGAGCCGTCCACGGTCACGACCGTCCAGCCGTCGTCGAGCTCGGCCACCTTCGGCTTGCCCCGCGTGATCATGGGCTCGATGGCGAGCGCCATGCCCGGGCGCAGCATCGGGCCCTTGCCCGGCCGGCCGGAGTTCTGCACGAACGGGTCCTGGTGCATGGCGCTGCCGATGCCGTGCCCGCCGTAGCCCTCGACGATCCCGTAGCGGCCCGCCTTGCGGATCGTCGACTGAATGGCGAAGGAGATGTCGGTCAGCCGCCCCTTGCCCGTCCGCGCCCCGCGCGCGGCGGCGGCGATGCCGGCCCACATGGCGTCCTCGGCGACTCGCACGAGGCGGAGCAGATCCGGGTGTACCGTCCCCACGCCGACCGTGATCGCCGCGTCCCCGTGCCATCCGTCGAGGTCGGCGCCGCAGTCGATGGAGATGAGGTCCCCCTCGCGCAGGACCTGCCGCGGGCTCGGGATCGCGTGCACGACCTGGTCGTTCACGGACGAGCAGATGGATGCCGGATAGCCGTGGTAGCCCTTGAAGCTCGGCACGGCCCCGGCGGCGCGGATGGTCTCCTCCGCGATCCGGTCCAGCTCGGCGGTGGAGATCCCGGGCGTGACGGCGTTGCGCATGCGGGTCAGGGCGTCGGCCACGACGAGCCCGGCGCGGCGCATGGCACCGATCTGCTCGGGCGTCTTGAGCTCGATCTCGACCTGGGAGTGTGCGGCCATGAAACGTACGTCCGCCGGCGCTCAGGCGCCGTAGGAACGGAGGGCGTCGATCGCGCGCACGGTGATGTCCTCCACGGGACCCGTCGCGTCGATGCCCACCAGCTTGCCCTGTGCGCCGTAGTAGTCGACCAGCGGCGACGTGTCGCGCGCGTAGACCTTCAGCCGCTCGGCGATGGTCTCGGCCTTGTCGTCGTCGCGCTGGAAGAGCTCGCCGCCGCACCGGTCGCAGACCCCGTCGTGCGTCGGCGCGTCGAACTCGATGTGCCAGATCTTGCCGCAGCCGCGGCAGGTCCGCCGGCCCGAGAGCCGGCGGATGACCTCTTCGTTCTCGACCACGAGCTCGAGCACGATGTCCAGCCCGGTGCCGAGGTCGGCCAGCAGCTTGTCCAGCGCGTTGGCCTGGGGCACCGTGCGCGGGAAGCCGTCGAGCAGGAAGCCGTCGGTCGCGTCGCCCTCGCTGAGCCGGTCGGACACCATGTTGATGGTGACCTCGTCCGGCACCAGCTGGCCCGCGTCCATGTACCGCTTGGCCTCGACGCCGAGCGGGGTGCCCTGCCCGACGTTGGCCCGGAAGATGTCGCCGGTGGAGATTTTGGGCACGGCGAGGTGCGCGGCGATGTACTCGGCCTGGGTCCCCTTGCCCGCCCCGGGGGGACCTACCAGCACCAGCCTCACTACCGGAGGAACCCTTCGTAGTTGCGCTGCATCAGCTGGCTCTCGATCTGCTTCACCGTCTCGAGGCCCACACCAACAATAATGAGGACCGCGGTGCCACCGAACGGGAAGTTCTGCAGAGCCTGCCCGCCGCCCACGATCCCGATGAGCAGGTTGGGCAGGATCGAGATGATGCCCAGGTAGAGCGCGCCGGGGAGGGTGATGCGGCTGAGGATGAAGTCAAGATACTCGGCGGTGGGCTTGCCCGGGCGGATGCCGGGGACGAATCCACCGTACTTGCGCATGTTGTCCGCCACCTCGGTCGGGTTGAAGGTGATGGACACGTAGAAGTAGGTGAAGAAGATGATCAGCAGGAAGTAGATCGAGATGTGCCAGGCACTGTTCTGCGGAACGATGTTCCGGTTGATCCACAGGATCGTCTTGTTCGTCGAGTCGGTGCCGGCGAACGAGGTGATCAGCTGCGGGATGTAGAGCAGCGAGGAGGCGAAGATGACCGGGATGACGCCCGCCTGGTTGACCTTCAGCGGGATGTAGGTCGAGGTGCCGCCGTACATGCGCCGGCCGATCATCCGCTTCGCGTACTGCACCGGGATGCGCCGCTGGGCCTGCTCGAGGAAGACCACGAAGGCGATGACGACGACCGCCAGGCCGACGATCACGAAGAACGTGGTCTTGTTGTCCTGCCAGATCTGGATGCCCTCGAGCGGGAGCCGGGCCGCGATCGAGGTGAAGATGAGGACCGACATGCCGTTGCCGACGCCGCGGTCGGTGACCAGCTCACCCAGCCACATGATGACGCCGGTGCCGGCGGTCATGGTGACGACCAGGCAGGTCAGCGTGAGCCACATCGGGATGCGGCCGGTGTCCGGGATGATCGGGTACTGCGACTGGTCGCACGCGCCGCCGAAGAGCTGGCCGGACCGCGCCAGGGCGACGAACGCCGAGGCCTGCAGGATGCCGAGCCCGAGGGTCAGGTAGCGCGTGTACTGCGTGATCTTCGCCTGGCCGGACTGGCCCTCCTTGCGGAGCTGCTCGAGGCGCGGGATCACCACCGTCAGCAGCTGCAGGATGATGCTCGCGGTGATGTAGGGCATGATGCCCAGCGCGAACACCGACAGCTGGAGCAGCGCCCCACCGGAGAACAGGTTCAACAGGGTGAAGACCTGGTTGTCCTTGCTGTTCTCGACGATGTTGAGGCACTTCTGCACGTTGCCGTAGCTGACGCCCGGGCTGGGCAGGGTCGCGCCGAGCCGGTACACGCCGATCATCAGCAGCGTGAACAAGATCTTCTTGCGCAGGTCAGGCGTTCGGAACGCACTAACAAAGGCGGAGAGCAACTTCATCCTCCTGCGCAAGGCGGCCGGTCGTTCGGCCGACGAGGTGGGGTCCGGGTGGTGCGTGTGACTGGGCCGTGCGATTGAGTCGAGCGTGTTACTGCGCAACGGACTCTAACAGGATGTCCGGGGCACATCACGTCCGGCTTTGAATGCGCCGCGTGGCGCCCACCACGGTGGTGGACGCCACGATAGCGCTCTATTCCGAGTCGCCGCCGAGCAGCTTGACAGAGCCGCCGGCCGCCTCGAGCTTCTCCTTGGCCGACGCGCTGAACTTGTGCGCGCTGACCTGCAGCTTCACGCCGCCGAGCTCCCCGTCGCCGAGGACCTTGACGAGCTCGCCCTTGCGGACGGCGCCGGCGTCGACCAGCTCGGCCACGCCGACCGTGCCGCCCTGCGGGAACAGCTCCGCGAGGCGTGCAAGGTTCACAACCTGGAACTCGATCCGGTTCCGGTTGCGGAAGCCCTTCATCTTCGGCAGGCGCATGTGCAGGGGGATCTGACCACCCTCGAACGCCGCCGAGATGTTCTTGCGGGCCTTGGAACCCTTGGTACCACGACCGGCGGTCTTGCCCTTGGAGCCCTCACCGCGACCCACACGGGTCTTCGCGGTCTTGGCGCCGGGGGCCGGACGCAGGTGGTGCAGCTTGATCGTCATGAGTTACTCCACCTCTTCCACCGTGACGAGGTGCGACACGGTGTGGATCATGCCGCGGATCTCCGGGCGATCCTCCTTGACGACCACGTCGCGGATCCGCTTCAGGCCCAGCGAGCGCAGCGTCTCGCGCTGGTTGTGCTTGCCGCCGATCTCGGACCGGATCTGGGTCACCTTGAGACGGGCCATGGCTATGCCCCCGCCCCGGCGCGCGCGGCCAGCATGGCGGCCGGCGCGACGTCCTCGACGGGCAGGCCACGGCGCGCGGCCACGGCCTCCGGGGACTCGAGCTTCTTCAGCGCCGCCACCGTCGCGTGGACGATGTTGATGGCGTTGGAGGAGCCGAGGCTCTTGGAGAGCACGTCGTGGATGCCCGCGCACTCCAGGACGGCGCGGACCGGGCCGCCGGCGATGACGCCCGTACCGGCGGAGGCCGGCTTGAGCAGCACGACACCGGCCGCGTCCTCGCCGATCACCGGGTGCGGGATGGACGCCGCGAGCCGCGGGACCTTGAAGAAGTGCTTCTTGGCCTCCTCGACACCCTTGGCGATGGCCGCGGGCACCTCCTTGGCCTTTCCGTAGCCGACGCCGACCGTGCCGTCGCCGTCGCCGACGATCACCAGGGCGGTGAAGCTGAAGCGACGACCACCCTTCACGACCTTGGCGACGCGGTTGATCGCGACGACCCGCTCGAGGTGCGGGGTCTTCTCGGCGGGCGCGTTGCCGCGGCCGCCTCCCTCACGACGATTCTCGCGACGGCCGCCACCACCTTCTTGGGTGTTACCGGACCCGCCGCCCCTGCGCTGAGGACCAGGCATGAACGTTTCTCCTTAGAACTCGAGTCCGGCTTCGCGGGCGGCATCCGCCAGCGCCGCGATGCGGCCGGCGTACTTGTTGCCACCACGATCGAAGACGACCTTGCCAACACCCGCGGCCTTGGCCCGGTCGGCGAGGAGCTTGCCGACCTTCGCGGCCTGCGCCTTCTTGTCGCCGTCGGTGCCGCGGACGGTCGCGTCGAGCGTCGAGGCCGAGGCCAGCGTGTGGCCCTTGAGGTCGTCGACGATCTGCGCGGTGATGTTGCGAAGCGAGCGGGTGACCACCAGGCGGGGACGCTCGGCGGTGCCACCGACGTGCTTGCGGATACGGAAGTGCCGGCGAGCACGCCCCGTGCGGCGCGCGGCGGCAACGCCGCCGGAGTTGCGGCGCTTGAGCAGCGTGGCGCTCATTTCTTACCAGCCTTTCCGGCCTTGCGGCGGATGACCTCGCCCTGGTACCGCACGCCCTTGCCCTTGTACGGCTCCGGCGGGCGAATCTTGCGGATGTTGGCGGCGACCTCGCCGACCTGCTGCTTGTCGATGCCGGCGATGTGGAACACCGTCGGCTTCTCGACCGTGAAGGTGATGCCGGGGGGCGGCGTCACGAGGACCGGGTGCGAGAACCCGAGCGCGAACTCGAGGTCGCTGCCCTTGGCCGTGACGCGGTAACCGGTGCCGGCGATCTCCAGGCTCTTGCGGTAGCCCTCGGTCACGCCGATCACCATGTTGGAGACCAGCGTGCGCGACAGGCCGTGCAGTTCCTTGGACTTCCGCTCGTCGTTCGGGCGGACGACGCTGAACGTGCCGTCCTCGGCCCGCTCGATCGTGATCGGCTCGGCCAGGGTGTGGCTCAGCTCGCCCTTGGGGCCCTTGACGGTGACACGGGCGCCGTCGACCTTGATGTCGACGCCGGCGGGCACCGTGATCGGCTTACGTCCGATTCGAGACATGTGATGCCTTCCCTTACCAGACGTAGGCGAGGACTTCCCCGCCCACCCCTCGCTTGCGAGCCTGCTTGTCGGTCAGCAGGCCCTGGGACGTCGAGATGATGGCCACGCCGAGGCCGCCGAGCACGCGCGGCATCTCGACCGACTTCGCGTACACGCGGAGGCCGGGCTTCGACACGCGGCGGATGCCGGCGAGGCTGCGCTCACGGTTCTGGCCGTACTTGAGGTCGACGACAAGGGTCTTGCCGACCTTGCCCTCTTCCGGGTCCTGAACCAGCCACGCGGACACATAGCCCTCGGACTTGAGCACCTCGGCGATGTTCGCCTTGATCTTCGAATATGGCATCGACACCCGGTCGTGGTACGCCTGGTTGGCGTTGCGCAGACGGGTCAGCATGTCTGCGATCGGGTCGGTCATGGTCATGGGTTTGTCAGCCTTTCTCGCCGCGGTTCCGCACCGGGTCGGTGGGCCTGCGGCGAAGGAGGATTACCAGGAAGCCTTGGAAACGCCGGGCAGTTCGCCACGGTGCGCCATCTCACGGATGCACACGCGGCACAGGCCGAACTTGCGGTAGACGGCCTTGGGCCGGCCGCAGCGCTGGCAGCGGGTGTACGCGCGGACCGCGAACTTGGGCTTCGCGGCGGCCTTGAGGACAAGGGCCTTCTTCGCCATTGGTCAGTTCTCCCTAGTTCTCACGGAAGGGGAAGCCGAGCAGCTTGAGCAGCGCGCGACCTTCCTCGTCCGTGCGGGCGGTGGTGACCACGGTGATGTCCATCCCTCGCGGCCGGTCGATGCGGTCCTGGTCGATCTCGTGGAACACCGACTGCTCGGTGAGACCGAACGTGTAGTTGCCGTTGCCGTCGAGCTTGCGCCCGTCGAGGCCGCGGAAGTCGCGGATACGCGGCAGCGCGATCGACAGCAGGCGGTCCAGGAACTCCCACATGCGGTCGTTGCGCAGGGTGACCTTGGCGCCGATCGGCATGCCCTCGCGCAGCTTGAACTGCGCGATCGACTTGGTGGCCCGCCGGACCTGCGGCTTCTGGCCGGTGATGGTGGCCAGGTCGCGGACCGCGCCGTCGATGAGCTTGGAGTCGCGAGCAGCCTCGCCGACACCCATGTTCACGACGACCTTGACCACGCCGGGGATCTGCATGACGTTGTCGTACTTGAACTGGTCCCGCATCGCGCCGGCGATCTCGTCGCGGTAGCGCTGCTTGAGGCGCGGGTTCACCTTCTCGACCGTCGTCATCACAGTTCCTTACCGGAACGGCGGGACACGCGGGTCTTCACGCCGTTCTCGTCCTCGCGGGAGCCGACCCGGGTCGCGTTGCCGTCCGAGTCGATCACCATCACGTTCGAGATGTGGATGGGGGCTTCCTGCGTCACGATGCCGCCGGTCTTCGAGCCCCGCTGGGTGGTGCGGATGCGGGTGTGCTTCTTGACCCGGTTCACGCCCTCGACGACGACCTTGTCCTCGCGCGGAAGCGCGGAGAGGACCTTGCCGCGGGAACCCTTGTCCTTGCCGGCGATGACGAGGACGGTGTCGCCCTTTTTCACCTTCATGGCTACAACACCTCCGGCGCGAGCGAGATGATCTTCATGAAACGCTTGTCCCGCAGCTCGCGACCGACGGGGCCGAAGATGCGGGTTCCGCGCGGGTCGCCGCCGTCCTTGATGATCACGGCGGCGTTCTCGTCGAAGCGGATGTACGAGCCGTCCGGCCGGCGCCGCTCCTTCGTGGTCCGGACGACGACGGCCTTGACCACGTCGCCCTTCTTCACGCCGGCGCCCGGGATGGCGTCCTTCACCGTGGCCACGATGATGTCGCCGATACCTGCATAGCGGCGGCCGGAGCCACCGAGAACGCGGATGCAGAGAATCTCCCGAGCACCCGTGTTGTCGGCGACGCGCAGCCGCGACTCCTGCTGAATCACGCTTGTCTCCTAATGTCTGCCAGTTCTCGGCGCCGGCCCGAGGCGATCCTGGGCACCGGCGCCGAGCTTGGCGGAACGACGGCCCTACTTGGCCTTTTCGAGGATCTCCACGACCCGCCAGCGCTTGGTCGCCGACAGGGGGCGGGTCTCCATGAGCAGCACCCGGTCGCCGACGCCGCAGGCGTTCTGCTCGTCGTGCGCCTTCAGCTTGCTGGTGCGGCGCATGACCTTGCCGTACAGCGGGTGCTTGACCTGGTCCTCGACCGCCACGACGACGGTCTTGTTCATCTTGTCGCTGACCACGAGGCCCTCACGGACCTTGCGGCGGCCGCGCACCTCGGTGCCCGACTCGGTCGTCTGCTCGCTCATGCTCATGCCACCTCAGCCACAGCGTCGGGCGCGGCGGAAAGACCCAGCTCGCGCTCGCGCATGATCGTGTAGATCCGGGCGATGTCCCTGCGGATGGTCTGCAGGCGCCCGTGGTTGTCCAGCTGGCCGGTGGCCGACTGCACGCGGAGATTGAACAGCTCCGCCTTGGCTTCCCGCAGCTTCTCGACCAGGGCCTCGTCGGACTGCTCACGCAGCTCGGTCGCCTTGATACCGGCGGCCATCACACATCAGCCCCTTCGCGCGTGACGATCCGGCACTTCAGCGGAAGCTTGTGGATCGCGCGGCGCATTGCTTCCCTGGCGATCTGCTCGTTCGGGAACGACATCTCGAACAGGATCCGGCCCGGCTTGATGTTGGCCACCCACCACTCCGGGGAGCCCTTACCGGAACCCATGCGGGTCTCGGCCGGCTTCTTGGTGATGGAGCGGTCCGGGAAGATCGTGATCCAGACCTTGCCACCACGGCGGATGTGCCGGGTCATCGCGATACGGGCCGCCTCGATCTGGCGGTTCGTGATGTACGCGGGCTCGAGAGCCTGAATACCGAACTCACCGAAGACCACGCGGGTGCCGCCCTTGGCCGGGCCGTGCCGGTCCGGGTGGTGCGGCTTGCGGAAGCCCTTCGGGGGCTTACGAGGGATCAGCATTCGTCAGCCCTCCTGCTGCGTCTCTGCCGGAGCGGCGGCGGGCGCCTCCGCGGCGGGGGCGCTGTCGCCGGCGGCCGCCTCGGCGGCGTGCGCGGCGGCGGCGGCCCGGCCGGCCTCGGTGCCACCGGCGGTCGTGCCGGAGGAACCGGAGCGACCGCGGCGCGGGCGCTCGGGCCGGTCGGCGCGGTCACGGCGGCCACGGGACGGAGCGGCCTCGGCCGGCGCCTCGCGACCCGGAACGGCGTCGCCCTTGTAGATCCAGACCTTCACGCCGATGCGGCCGAAGGTCGTACGGGCCTCGAAGAAGCCGTACTCGATGTTCGCGCGCAGCGAGTGCAGCGGCACGCGACCCTCGCGGTAGAACTCGGTGCGGCTCATCTCCGCGCCGCCGAGACGGCCGGAGACCTGCACCCGAATTCCGCGCACGAGCGGGTTCTTCATCGCCGACTGCATCGACTTGCGCATCGCGCGGCGGAAGCTGACGCGGCTGGACAGCTGCTCCGCCACGGCCTGCGCGACGAGCTGGGCATCCGACTCGGGGCTCTTCACCTCGAGGATGTTCAGCTGCACCTGCTTGCCGGTGAGCTTCTCGAGCTCGGCGCGGATGCGGTCCGCCTCGGCGCCCTTGCGGCCGATGACGATGCCCGGGCGGGCCGTGTGGATGTCCACGCGGACCCGGTCGCGGGTGCGCTCGATGTCGACCTTGGCGATGCCGGCCCGCTCCAGGCCCTTGGACATCATCCGACGGATCTTGACGTCCTCGGCGATGTAGTCCTTGTAGAGCTTGTCGGCGTACCAGCGGGACTTCCAGTCGGTGCTGATGCCGAGCCGGAACCCGTGCGGGTGAACCTTCTGACCCATTACTCGGTCCCTTCCTCGGCCTCAGCCTGGTCGGCGTCGGCCTTCTTGGCCGCAGCCTTCTTGGCCGGAGCCTTCTTCGCCGCCTTCTTGGCGGGCGGGGCCTCGACCTCGTCGACCTCGTCCGTCTCCGGCGTCACGGCCTTGGCGGCCTTGGTCGCCTTCGCCACGCCGGCCTTCGCCGCGCGGGCCTGGGCGGCCGGGACGCTCTCGACCACGATCGTGATGTGGCTGGTGCGCTTGCGGATGCGGTACGCCCGGCCCTGCGCCCGCGGCCGGAACCGCTTGAGCGTGGGGCCCTCGTCGACGTAGCACTCGGCGACCAGGAGCGAATCGGGGTCGAGACGCTCGTTGTTCTCTGCGTTGGCAATGGCGCTCGCGAGCACCTTGTAGACCGGCTCGCTCGCCGACTGCGGCGCGAACTGCAGCACCGTGAGCGCCTCGCGCGCGGGGAGACCGCGCACCAGGTTCACCACACGGCGCGCCTTCATCGGCGACACGCGGACGTGCCGCGCGATCGCCCGCGCACCGGGCAGCGCCGCCTCGCTCTTCGTTGGCATCGGGAAATCCTCTTGATTCCTATCGGCTGCCTTAGCGGCGGCGGCTCTTCCGGTCGTCCTTCTCGTGACCCTTGAACGTGCGGGTCAGCGCGAACTCGCCGAGCTTGTGCCCGACCATCGCCTCCGTCACGAAGACGGGCACGTGCTTGCGTCCGTCGTGGACGGCGATCGTGTGCCCGAGCATCTCGGGGACGATCGTCGACCGGCGCGACCAGGTCTTGATGACGTTCTTGGAGTTCTTGGCGTTCTGGACTTCCACCTTCTTGATCAGGTGGTCGTCAACGAACGGGCCCTTCTTCAGGCTGCGAGGCATTGCTCAGGCTCCTTAGCCGCGCTTCCGGGTGGCGTAACGCCGACGGACGATGAGACGGTCGCTCGGCTGGCCCTTGCGCCGCGTACGGCCCTCCGGCTTGCCCTTCGGGTTGACCGGGTGGCGACCACCCGAGGTCTTACCCTCACCACCACCGTGCGGGTGGTCGATGGGGTTCATCGCGACACCACGGACGGTCGGGCGCTTGCCCTTCCACCGCATACGGCCGGCCTTGCCCCAGTTGATGTTCGACTGGTCGGCGTTGCCGATCTCGCCGACGGTGGCACGGCAGTGCACGTCGACGCGCCGGATCTCACCCGAGGGCATACGCAGCGTGGCGTACTGGTCCTCGCGGCCGAGCAGCTGAATGCCGACGCCGGCCGAGCGGGCCAGCTTGGCGCCGCCACCCGGGCGCAGCTCCACCGCGTGCACGGTGGTGCCGACCGGGATGTTGCGCAGCGGCAGGTTGTTGCCGGGCTTGATGTCAGCGCCGGCACCGGCCTCGACCGCGTCGCCCTGCTTGAGGTCCTTCGGGGCGATGATGTAGCGCTTCTCGCCGTCGGCGTAGTGCAGCAGGGCGATGCGCGCGGTGCGGTTGGGGTCGTACTCGATGTGCGCGACCTTGGCGGGAATCCCGTCCTTGTCCGCACGCCGGAAGTCGATCAACCGGTACTGGCGCTTGTGCCCGCCGCCCTGGTGCCGAGCGGTGACCCGCCCGTGGACGTTGCGGCCGCCCTTGTTCGGCAGCGGCACGAGGAGCGACTTCTCGGGCGTCGATCGGGTGATCTCGGCGAAGTCGGAAACGCTCGAGCCACGACGACCGGGCGTCGTCGGCTTGTATTTACGGATAGCCATCGTCTATACCCCTCAGCTGACCGGTCCGCCGAAGGCTTCGATCCGGTCACCCTCGGCGAGCTTCACCATTGCCCGCTTCGTGTCCTTGCGCTTGCCCCAACCCGTGCGGGTCCGCTTGCGCTTGCCTTCGCGGTTGATGGTGTTGACCGTCAGGACGCGGACGTTGAAGATCTGCTGGATCGCGATCTTGATCTCGGTCTTGTTGGCGTCCGGGTGCACCAGGAACGTGTACCAGTTGCGGTTGAGCTCGCTGTAGCTCTTCTCCGAGACCACCGGCTGGATGATCACGTCCCGCGGGTCGGCGATCGTCGCCATGGCTCAGCCCTCCTCGTTGCTGTCGGCGTCGGCGCTTGCGCCCGACTCGGCCGGCACCCCGAGGAACTCGTCCAGCGCCGCGGTGGTGAACACCACGTCGTCGGCGACGAGCACGTCATGGGTGTTGAGCTGGTCGGCCACCAGCAGGTGGACCGACTGCTCGTTGCGCAGGCTGAGCCAGTTGGCCTCGTCGTCGCGGGCGAGCACCACGAGCACCCGGCGGGCCTCGGTGATGCCGCGCAGCGCGGCGAGCGCGTCCTTGGTCTTCGGCGTCTCGCCCTCGATGAAGGTCTCGACGACGTGGACGCGGCCCTCGCGGGCACGGTCCGACAGCGCACCGCGCAGGGCGGCGGCCTTCATCTTCTTGTTCACCCGCTGGGTGTAGTCGCGCGGCACGGGGCCGTGGACCACGCCACCACCGGTGAACTGCGGCGCGCGGATCGAGCCCTGGCGGGCGCGACCGGTGCCCTTCTGCTTGTAAGGCTTCTTGCCACCGCCGGCGACCTCGCCGCGGGACTTCGCCTTGTGCGTGCCCTGCCGCGCGGCGTTGAGCTGCGCGACGACGACCTGGTGCATCAGCGGGATGCTGGCCTGGGCGTCGAAGATGTCGTCGGGGAGCTCGACGGAGCCGTTGGTGGTGCCGTCGGCCTTACGAACGTCGACGGAGGTCATTTGGTGATCCCGCCCTTCTGCGCCTTCGTCTCGATCTTGGCCGCGCTGCGCAGGAGCACGAGGCTGCCCTTCGGGCCGGGGACGGCGCCCCGGACCAGGATCAGGCCCTGCTCGGCGTCGACCGCCTGAACGGTGACGTTCTGCACGGTGAAGCGCGCGCCACCCATGCGACCGGCCATGCGGACACCCTTGAACACGCGACCCGGGGTCGCGCAGGCGCCGATGGAGCCGGGCGAGCGGTGCTTGCGCTCGACACCGTGGCTGGCCCGCAGGCCGTGGAAGCCGTGCCGCTTCATGACACCGGCGTAACCCTTGCCCTTGGTGCGGCCGGTCACGTCGATGCGCTGGCCGGCGGCGAAGGTGTCGGCGCTGATCTCCTGGCCGAGCGAGTACTCGCCGGCGTCGGAGGTCCGCAGCTCCACGATGTGCCGCCGCGGCGCGACGTCCGCCTTGGCGAAGTGGCCGGCGCGCGGCTTGTTGACCTTGCGCGGGTCGATCTGCCCCCACGCGAGCTGAACCGCCGAGTACCCGTCGTTGTCGGGCGTGCGCACCTGGGTCACGACGCACGGGCCGGCCTGCACCACGGTCACCGGGACAACCTTGCCGTTGTCCCAGACCTGGGTCATGCCGAGCTTCTCACCCAGGATGCCCTTGACTTGCCTGTCCATAAGTCCGAGTCCCTACAGCTTGATCTCGATGTCGACACCGGCCGGCAGGTCGAGCCGCATGAGCGAGTCGACGGTCTTCGGCGTGGGGTCGATGATGTCGATCAGACGCTTGTGCGTGCGCATCTCGAAGTGCTCGCGCGAGTCCTTGTACTTGTGCGGCGAGCGGATCACGCAGTAGCGGTTGATCTCAGTGGGCAGCGGCACCGGCCCAGCGACCTGAGCCCCGGTGCGCGTGACCGTCTCGACGATCTTCCGCGCCGAGGAGTCGACGACCTCGTGGTCGTAGGCCTTGAGCCGGATGCGGATCTTCTGTCCCGCCATGGTGGCTTCAGTTCCCTCTCTCATGCGGGGCTTCGCAACCCCGCCAAACCCCGAAGGGTCCGGTGCCGCCTAATGTGTTTGTCCGACCCCCGCGGTCGGGCGTGTCGCGGCCAAGGGCCAGGCTCCGCCATATGCGATTTCCCGCTATGGAGACCGACCCCAGGGCGTGCCACGCCCGTCGAGGGGATCCGCGCCGGTCCAGTGGACCGACGCCGCGCAGAAGCGGTCGAGACTGTTCAACGAGCAGTCTCGACCGCCCCGCGACGCAACCCGTCCATTATGCCGCAAGCATCGCGACAAAGTGAAATCGGGGTACCTCTGGTGCTACTTGATGATCTTCGTCACGCGGCCGGCGCCGACGGTACGGCCACCCTCGCGGATCGCGAAGCGGAGGTTCTCCTCCATCGCGATGGGCTGGATGAGCTGCACCGCCATGCTGGTGTTGTCGCCCGGCATGACCATCTCGGTGCCCTCGGGCAGCGTGACGACGCCGGTGACGTCCGTGGTGCGGAAGTAGAACTGCGGCCGGTAGTTCTGGAAGAACGGGGTGTGCCGGCCACCCTCCTCCTTGGAGAGGATGTAGACGGTCGCCTCGAACTCGGTGTGCGGGGTGTTGCTGCCCGGCTTCACCACGACCATGCCGCGCTCGACGTCCTCGCGCTTGATACCGCGCAGGAGCAGGCCGACGTTCTCACCGGCGCGCGCCTCGTCGAGGATCTTGCGGAACATCTCGATGGCGGTGCAGGTGGTCTTCATCGACTTGGCCTTGATGCCGACGATCTCGACTTCCTCGTTCGGCTTGAGGATGCCGCGCTCGACACGACCGGTCACGACCGTGCCACGACCGGTGATCGTGAAGACGTCCTCGACGGGCATGAGGAACGGCTTCTCGGTCTCGCGCTCGGGCTGCGGGATCGCGGTGTCGACGGCGGTCATGAGCTCCATGAGAGCGTCCGACCACTTCTGGTCGCCCTCGAGGGCCTTGAGCGCCGAGACGCGCACGACGGGAGCGTCGTCGCCCGGGAACTCCTGGCTCGACAGCAGCTCACGGACCTCGAGCTCGACGAGCTCGAGGAGCTCCTCGTCGTCGACCATGTCGCTCTTGTTGAGCGCCACGACGATGTACGGCACACCGACCTGGCGGGCCAGCAGCACGTGCTCGCGGGTCTGCGGCATCGGGCCGTCGGTCGCCGCCACCACCAGGATCGCGCCGTCCATCTGCGCGGCACCGGTGATCATGTTCTTGATGTAGTCGGCGTGACCCGGGCAGTCGACGTGCGCGTAGTGCCGGGCCTCGGTCTGGTACTCGACGTGCGCGATCGAGATCGTGATGCCGCGGGCCTTCTCCTCCGGCGCCTTGTCGATCTCGTCGAACGGCGTGTACGGGTTCACGTCCGGCATGCGGTCGTGCAGCACCTTGGTAATGGCCGCCGTCAGCGTCGTCTTACCGTGGTCGATGTGACCGATGGTGCCGATGTTGACGTGCGGCTTAGTCCGCTCGAACTTCGCCTTCGCCACTGGTGTCCTCCTGTGGACTTCTTGGTTCACGGTGCGCCGACGCTGGAAGCGCCGACGCACCCTGTCGACTTGGGTCTGGCGGCCTAAGCCTCAGCCCCGCTGACTCAGCCTCACGGCCAATACCGGCGGCTTTACTCGCCGGTTGCCTTCGCGATGATCTCCTTCGCCACGTTCGCGGGAACCTCGGCGTAGGAGTCGAACTGCATCGAGTAGCTCGCCCGGCCCTGCGTCTTCGACCGCAGGTCGCCGACGTAGCCGAACATCTCCGACAACGGCACGGTGGCGCGGACGACACGGGCGCCGCCACGCTCCTCCATCGCCTGGATGGTGCCACGCCGGGAGTTGAGGTCGCCGATGACGTCGCCCATGTTCTCTTCCGGAGTGGTGACCTCGACGGCCATCAGCGGCTCGAGGAGCGTCGGAGTGGCGCGGCGCGCCGCCTCCTTCATCACCATCGAGCCGGCGATCTTGAACGCCATCTCCGACGAGTCGACCTCGTGGTACTGGCCGTCCAGCAGCGTCAGCTTCACGCCCACCATCGGGTACCCGGCCAGCACGCCGTACTGCATCGCGTCCTGCGCGCCGGCGTCCACCGAAGGAATGAACTCCTTCGGGATGCGCCCGCCCGAGACCGCGTTGACGAACTCGTAGGTCGCGCCGTCCGCCGACATCTCCAGCGGCTCGAGCTTGACGATGACCTTCGCGTACTGCCCCGAGCCACCGGTCTGCTTCTTGTGGACATAGTCGATCTTGTCCACAGTGCCCTTGATGGTCTCGCGGTAGGCCACCTGCGGCTTGCCGATGTTGGCCTCGACGCTGAACTCGCGGCGCATGCGGTCGACCAGGATGTCGAGGTGGAGCTCGCCCATCCCGGCGATGATCGTCTGGCCGGTCTCCTCGTCGTTCTTGACGCGGAAGGTCGGGTCCTCCTCGGCCAGGCGCTGAATGGCGGTGCCCAGCTTCTCCTGGTCGGCCTTGCTCTTCGGCTCGATGGCCACCTGAATGACCGGCTCCGGGAACGTCATCGACTCGAGGATGACCGGGTTGGCCGGGTCACACAGCGTGTCGCCGGTGGTGGTCTGCTTGAGACCCTGCACGGCGATGATGTCCCCCGCCTGGGCGCTGGGACGCTCTTCACGCTTGTTCGCGTGCATCTGGTAGATCTTGCCGATCCGCTCCTTGCGGTCCTTGGTGGAGTTGACCACCTGGGCGCCGGATTCGAGCGTGCCGGAGTAGATGCGCACGTAGGTCAGCTTGCCGAGGTGCTTGTCCGTCTGGATCTTGAAGGCCAGCGCGGAGAAGGGCTCGCTGTTCGACGGCTTGCGCAGCAGCGGGGTCTCGCCGTCGGTCGCCACGCCCTCGACCGCCGGAATGTCCAGCGGCGACGGCAGGAACTCGACCACGGCGTCGAGCATGGGCTGAACGCCCTTGTTCTTGAACGCCGAGCCGCACACGACCGGGTTGAGCTTGCCGGCGATCGTCGCCTTGCGGATCGCGGTCTTGAGCTCCTTGACGTCGAAGGTGTCGCCGTCGAGGTAGCGGACCATGATGTCGTCGTCGGTCTCGGCGAGCGTCTCGAGGAGCTTGTCCCGGTACTCGTTGGCCTGCTCGACCAGGTCCGCCGGGATCTCCTCGATCGCGTAGTCCTCGCCCTTCTGGGTCTCGCCGCGCCAGGTCAGCGCGCGCATCTCCAGCAGGTCGACGACGCCGATGTGGTCGCCCTCGAGGCCGATCGGAATCTGCAGCACCAGCGGGGTGGCGTTGAGCCGGTCGACCATCATCTGCACGCAGCGGAAGAAGTCGGCCCCGGTCCGGTCCAGCTTGTTGACGAAGCACATACGCGGGACGTTGTACTTGTCCGCCTGCCGCCAGACGTTCTCGGTCTGCGGCTCCACGCCGGCGACGCCGTCGTAGACCGCCACCGCACCGTCCAGGACGCGCAGCGACCGCTCGACCTCGACCGTGAAGTCGACGTGGCCGGGCGTGTCGATGATCTGGATCGTGTGGCCCTTCCACTCGCACTTCGTGGCGGCGGAGGTGATGGTGATGCCGCGCTCCTGCTCCTGCTCCATCCAGTCCATGACCGCCGCGCCCTCGTGGACCTCGCCGATCTTGTACGTGATGCCGGTGTAGAAGAGGATGCGCTCGGTCGTCGTCGTCTTACCGGCGTCGATGTGCGCCATGATGCCGATGTTGCGGACCTTGGCGAGGGCGGCGTCTGCGGCAGCCACTACAAATCCCTACTTCGTCTCTCGTCGGATGTGCTGAGAAGCGACGCTTACCAGCGGTAGTGCGCGAAGGCCTTGTTGGACTCCGCCATCTTGTGGGTGTCCTCGCGGCGCTTCACCGAAGCACCGAGACCGTTGCTGGCGTCCAGCAGCTCGTTCATGAGCCGCTCGGTCATGGTCTTCTCGCGACGGGCGCGGGAGTAGGTGACCAGCCAGCGCAGGCCCAGCGTCGTCGCCCGGGGAGGGCGCACCTCGACCGGCACCTGGTAGGTCGCGCCACCGACACGGCGGCTGCGAACCTCGAGGGTCGGCTTCACGTTGTCCATGGCGCGCTTGAGCGTCACCACGGGGTCGGTGCCGGTCTTCTCGCGGGCGCCTTCGAGCGCGGTGTACACGATGCGCTCAGCAAGCTGACGCTTGCCCTCGACCAGGATCTTGTTGATCAGCTGGGTGACGAGCAGCGAGTTGTAGACCGGGTCCGCCACGAGCGGCCGGCGCGGCGCGGGGCCTTTACGCGGCATGTCAGCTCTTCTCCTTCTTCGCGCCGTAACGGCTGCGGGCCTGCTTGCGGTTGCGGACACCCTGGGTGTCCAGCGAACCACGGATGATCTTGTACCGGACGCCGGGCAGGTCCTTCACACGGCCGCCACGGACCAGCACGATCGAGTGCTCCTGAAGGTTGTGACCGACACCGGGGATGTAGGCCGTCACCTCGATGCCGTTGCTCAGTCGCACACGGGCCACCTTGCGAAGCGCCGAGTTGGGCTTCTTCGGCGTGGTGGTGTACACACGCGTGCAGACGCCCCGCCGCTGCGGGCTTCCCTTGAGCGCCGGCGTCTTGGTCTTGCTCAGCTTCGCCTGGCGGCCCTTGCGGACCAGCTGCTGGATCGTAGGCACTGGGCCTGCCTCTCCCTTCGGCCTCGCGGCCGCAACGTCTTCTCTTCTGTCTCCCGGCGTGACCGGCACCCGCGGTCGGGCGTGTCGCCCGTTCCGCGGCCCGGCCCGATTGATCCCAGCCCGGGGTTGTGGTCCGCACCCACCCTCACTCCCGCGGAGCGGGGCCGATGTGGGCGCACGCACGAGTTGCCCGGCAATGCCGGGCACGAGGGGAAAGAGTACCCACCGTAAGGACGCTGGTCAAAATCGCCCTAGGCGCCCGCCGACGGAACACTCTTCACACCAAGAGTACCTGGTCGCGGATCGAAGTGTCCGGGGGGCCCGTTTCCCGTGCTCAACTGCCCGGATTCGCACCCGTCCGCCCTTGCTCGCGCCTGGCGTCCCGGGCCGCTTCGGGCTGCGCTTCGAGTTCAGCTCACGAGGGACGTGCGTGCTCTCGCGCGGCGCTCCGGGCTGCGCTTCGGGCTGCGCTTCGGGCTCAGCTCGCGAGGGACCTACCTGCTCGCGCCCGGCGCTCTGGCCTGCGCTCCGGGCTCAGCTCACGATGAACGTGAGCAGGATGACCAGCACCGCGAGGCCGCCGCCGACGCCGCCCAGGATCATCCCGGTGATCGCCATGCCCCGGCCGCTGACCTTGACCCCGGTGCCCGCGGCCCGGCGGATCTGGCGGGTGGCGGCGAGGCCCAGCCCGGCCGCTCCGGCGCCCAGAAAGACACCCAGGACGGTGAACGCGCCGGCGGCCGCCAGGCCCCAGCCCTCAGAGGCGCCGGTGAAGCCCAGGCACATGGCGAACAGCGCGACCAGGATCGAGGCGATGCCCGCGATCAGGGAGCCGATGGAGGGGCCGCTGGGCGTGGCCGCCACGGACGGGTAGGCGACCCCGAACGGGGTGCCCTGCACGGCGTCCACGCGCATGGCCGGGGCCAGTGCGGGCGACGGCGGGGCCATCGGCTGCGGGTACATGGGCTGCGGCTGGCCGTAGGCGGGAGGCGGCGGGCCGTAACCGGGCGGCTGCGGCTGATACGGCGGGTACGACATCTAGTTCACCGTCGAGTCGAAGTCGGTGCCGCGCTGGCGGGCGTAGTGCAGCAGGCCGATGATCGTGAGCACGACCAGGCCGGCGATGGCGAGCACGATCCCGGTCCAGGCGAGCCGCACGCCGCTGCGCAGGCGCCGGGAGCCGAGCAGGAAGCCCTCCGCGGCGACCAGCTCTCCCCGCGACTCGCGGGCCATGAGCAGCGCCAGCGTCGCCGGGATCACCCCGCCGAGGAACGGCCCGGTGACGACCGACAGCAGGCCCAGCCCGAACACGGCGGTGGCCTTGGTCGCCCGGACGGGGTCCGGGTCCAGCGGATGCCGGCTCGATGACGTCACGAGTCGACTCTATCCGGTGAACGGCGCCGGCTCCTTCCGGTGCCGTGCACCGCTTCGGTCCGGCGCGGTGCTCGGTCCGGTCCGGCGCGGTGCTCGGTCCGGTCCGGCGCGGTGCTCGGTCCGGTCCGGCGCGGTGCTCGGTCCGGTCCGGCGCGGTGCTCGGTCCGGTCCGGCGCGGTGCTCGGTCCGGTCCGGCGCGGTGCTCGGTCCGGTCCGGCGCGGTGCTCGGTCCGGTCCGGCGCGGTGCTCGGTCCGGTCCGCCGCGGGGCTCGGCTCCGGTCCGGAGCTCAGCTCCGGTCCGGGACTCGGCTCTGGTCCGCCGTGGGGCTCCGGCTCCAATCCGGCGCGGTGCTCGGCTCCGCGAGGGTCCACGGCGAAGGGGCGGGGACCCCGGAAGGTCCCCGCCCCTTGTTGCCTTGCGCCGTGCTCGTTACCGGAAGGAGCCCAGGTCGAAGTCGTCCAGCGGGACGGCCTGGCCACTCGCGGGCCCGAAGCCGTAGTCGGCCTCCGGGTAGCCGGTCATCGAGTAGACCTTCGCCTTCGCCTCCTCGGTCGGCTCGACCCGGATGCTGCGGTACTTGCTGATGCCAGTACCCGCCGGGATGAGCTTGCCGATGATGACGTTCTCCTTCAGACCGATCAGCGAGTCGCTGCGCGCGTGGATCGCGGCATCGGTCAGCACCCTGGTCGTCTCCTGGAACGAGGCCGCGGACAGCCACGACTCCGTCGCCAGCGACGCCTTGGTGATGCCCATGAGCACCGGACGACCAGCGGCCGGCTCACCGCCCTCGGCGACGACGCGGCGGTTCTCCGCCTCGAACATCGCGCGGTCGACGAGCACGCCCGGCAGGAACTCGGTCGAGCCGGAGTCGATGACCGTCACCCGCTTGAGCATCTGGCGGATGATGATCTCGATGTGCTTGTCGTGGATGAGCACGCCCTGCGAGCGGTACACCTCCTGGACCTCGGACGTCAGGTGCACCTGCACCGCCCGGGGACCCATGATGCGCAGCAGCTCGTGCGGGTCGATCGTGCCCTCGGTGAGCTTCTCGCCCACCTCGACGTGCTCGCCGTCCTGGATCCGCAGCTTGACGCGGCGGCTGAGCTTGTCGTGGACGATCTCGTCGCTGCCGTCGTCCGGCACGATGATGATCTTCCGCATCCGCTCGCCGTCCTCGATGCGCACGCGGCCGGGGGTGTCGGCGATGGGCGCCTTACCCTTCGGCACGCGGGCCTCGAAGATCTCCGTAACACGGGGCAGACCCTGGGTGATGTCCTCACCCGCGACACCACCGGTGTGGAAGGTACGCATCGTCAGCTGCGTGCCCGGCTCGCCGATGGACTGGGCGGCGATGATGCCGACCGCCTCGCCGACGTCGACCGTCTTGCCCGTGGGCAGCGACCGGCCGTAGCAGGCGCCACAGACGCCGAGCTTCGACTCGCAGGTGAGCACGCTGCGGACCCGGACCGTCTCCACGTTGGCCGCGACCAGCTGGTCGACCACCATCGAGTTGATGTCCGTGCCGCGCTCGGCGACCATGCGGCCGTCCGGGTCACGCACGTCGTCGGCCAGGGTGCGGGCGTGCACACCGGTCTCCGCGTGGACGTGGATGCGCATGACGCCGTTGTCGAGCTCGCCGACCGCCATCGGGATGGCGCGGTCGGTGCCGCAGTCCTCTTCGCGGATGATGACGTCCTGCGAGACGTCGACCAGACGACGGGTCAGGTAACCCGAGTCGGCGGTCCGCAGCGCGGTGTCGGCCAGACCCTTGCGGGCACCGTGGGTGGAGATGAAGTACTCCAGCACGGACAGACCCTCCCGGTAGCTGGCCTTGATCGGCCGCGGGATGATCTCGCCCTTCGGGTTGGCCACCAGGCCACGGATCGCGGCGATCTGGCGGAGCTGGAGGAGGTTACCGCGGGCACCCGAGTTGATCATCTTCCACAACGGGTTCTCGCGCGGCAGCGCGCTCTCCATCTCCTTGGCCACCTCGCCGGTCGCCTTGGTCCAGATCTCGATGAGCTCGCCGCGGCGCTCCTCGGCGGTCATGAGACCACGCTGGTACTGCTTGTCGATCCGCTCGGCCTCCTTCTCGTAGCGCTCGAGGATCTCGCGCTTACGAGGCGGCTGGATGACGTCCTCCATGCCGATGGTGACGCCGGACCAGGTGGCCCAGTGGAAGCCGGCCATCTTCAACGCGTCCAGGGCGGCCGCGAGGGAGACCTTCGGGAACCGCTCGGCGAGGTCGTTGACGATCGCCGAGAGCTGACCCTTGCGGATCTCGTAGTTCACGAAGCGGTACCCCACGGGGAGCGCCTCGTTGAACAGCACGCGCCCGAGCGTCGTCTCGACGATCACCGGCTCGCCCGGCTGCCAGCCCTCCGGCGCCTCCCACGGCTGCGCACCGGCGCCGTTGTCGACGCCGACGATGTCCTTCAGCCGGATCCGCACCGGCGCCTGCAGGTGCAGCTCGCCGTTGTCGAACGCCATCCGCGCCTCGGCGTCGGAGCTGAAGGTCCGCCCCTCACCCAGCAGGTTCTTCTGGATGTGCGAGAGGTGGTACAGGCCGATGACCATGTCCTGGGTGGGCATGGTGACCGGCTTGCCGTCGGCCGGCTTGAGGATGTTGTTGCTGGACAGCATGAGGATGCGGGCCTCGGCCTGCGCCTCCGCGGACAGCGGCACGTGCACGGCCATCTGGTCGCCGTCGAAGTCGGCGTTGAAGGCGGTGCAGACGAGCGGGTGGATCTGGATCGCCTTGCCCTCGACCAGCTGCGGCTCGAAGGCCTGGATGCCCAGGCGGTGCAGGGTCGGCGCGCGGTTGAGCAGCACCGGGTGCTCCGCGATGACCTCCTCCAGCACGTCCCACACGACCGGGCGCTGACGCTCGACCATGCGCTTGGCCGACTTGATGTTCTGCGCGTGGTTGAGGTCCACCAGGCGCTTCATCACGAACGGCTTGAACAGCTCCAGGGCCATCTGCTTGGGCAGGCCGCACTGGTGCAGCTTGAGCTGCGGGCCGACGACGATGACCGAACGGCCGGAGTAGTCGACGCGCTTGCCCAGCAGGTTCTGCCGGAAGCGACCCTGCTTGCCCTTGAGCATGTCGGACAGCGACTTCAGCGGCCGGTTGCCCGGGCCGGTGACGGGACGACCGCGGCGGCCGTTGTCGAACAGCGCGTCGACGGCCTCCTGCAGCATCCGCTTCTCGTTGTTGACGATGATCTCGGGGGCGCCCAGGTCGATCAGGCGCTTGAGCCGGTTGTTGCGGTTGATCACCCGGCGGTACAGGTCGTTGAGGTCGCTGGTGGCGAAGCGGCCACCGTCGAGCTGCACCATCGGGCGCAGGTCCGGCGGGATGACCGGGACGCAGTCCAGCACCATGCCCAGCGGCGAGTTGGCGGTGTTGAGGAACGCCGCGACGACCTTGAGGCGCTTGAGGGCCCGGATCTTGCGCTGGCCCTTGCCGCTGCGAATGGTCTCGCGCAGCAGCTCGGCCTCGTCGTCGAGGTCCAGGTTCTCCAGCAGAGCCTTGATCGCCTCGGCACCCATGGCGCCGTTGAAGTACTCACCGAACCGGTCGCGCAGCTCGCGGTAGAGCAGCTCGTCGGTGATGAGGTTCTTGCGCTCCAGCTTGCGGAACGTGTCCATGACCTCGTCGAGGCGGTCGATCTCACGCTGCGCGCGGTCGCGGATCTGCCGCATCTCGCGCTCGCCGGCCTCCTTGACCTTGCGGCGCACGTCGGCCTTCGCACCCTCGGCCTCGAGCTCGGCCAGGTCCTGCTCCAGCTTGGCGGCCCGCTTCTCGATCTCGGAGTCGCGCGCGTTCTCCGCCTGCCGCTTCTCGGCCGACACCTCGTTCTCGAGGGTGGCCAGGTCGCGGTGGCGAGCCTCCTTGTCGACGCTGGTGATCACGTACGACGCGAAGTAGATGATCTTCTCGAGGTCCTTCGGCGCCAGGTCGAGCAGGTAGCCGAGGCGGCTGGGCACACCCTTGAAGTACCAGATGTGCGTGACCGGCGCGGCGAGCTCGATGTGGCCCATGCGCTCACGGCGGACCTTCGCCCGGGTCACCTCGACGCCGCAGCGCTCGCAGATGATGCCCTTGAAGCGGACCCGCTTGTACTTACCGCAGTAGCACTCCCAGTCCCGGGTGGGGCCGAAGATCTTCTCGCAGAAGAGCCCGTCCTTCTCCGGCTTCAGGGTGCGGTAGTTGATCGTCTCGGGCTTCTTGACCTCGCCGTGGGACCACTGCCGAATGTCGTCGGCTGTGGCCAGGCCGATGCGGAGCTCGTCGAAGTAGTTGACGTCGAGCACTTCGTCTATGTCCTCACGATTCAGTTGCTCGGGTAATTGCTAGGTCGCGGCGGTGATGCCCCCCGTGGCTACGAGGGGCATCACCTGCGAATCAAACTTCCTCGACGCTGCTCGGCTCGCGCCGCGAGAGGTCGATGCCCAACTCCTCGGCGGCGCGGAACACCTCGTCGTCCGTCTCGCGCATCTCGAGGGCCACACCGTCGCTGGAGAGCACCTCGACGTTCAGGCACAGCGACTGCAGCTCCTTGAGGAGCACCTTGAAGGACTCCGGGATGCCCGGCTCGGGGATGTTCTCGCCCTTGACGATCGCCTCGTAGACCTTGACGCGGCCAAGGACGTCGTCGGACTTGATCGTCAGCAGCTCCTGCAGCGCGTAGGCCGCGCCGTAGGCCTGCATCGCCCAGCACTCCATCTCACCGAAGCGCTGGCCACCGAACTGCGCCTTACCACCCAGCGGCTGCTGCGTGATCATGGAGTACGGACCGGTGGACCGGGCGTGGATCTTGTCGTCGACCAGGTGGTTCAGCTTCAGGATGTAGATGTAGCCGACGGCGATCGGGTCGGGCAGCGGCTCGCCGGAGCGGCCGTCGAACAGCTGCGCCTTGCCGCTGGCCCCGATGAGCTGCTTGCCGTCCCGGTTGGGCAGCGTGCTGCTCAGCAGGCCGGCGATCTCCTCTTCCTTGGCGCCGTCGAAGACCGGGGTCGCCACGTTGGTGTCCGCCTCGGACTCCCCCGCGTTGATGGACTTCAGGGCGCGCTGCCACTCGTGTTCGTCGCCGTCGATCTTCCAACCGGTCTTGGCCACCCACCCGAGGTGGGTCTCCAGGACCTGGCCGATGTTCATACGGCTCGGCACGCCGAGCGGGTTGAGGACGATGTCGACCGGCGTCCCGTCCTCGAGGAACGGCATGTCCTCGACGGGCAGGATCTTGGAGATGACACCCTTGTTGCCGTGCCGGCCGGCGAGCTTGTCGCCGTCCTGGATCTTCCGCTTCTGGGCCACGTAGACGCGCACCAGCTCGTTCACGCCCGGGGACAGCTCGTCGCCGTCCTCGCGGCTGAACGTCCGCACGCCGATGACCGTGCCGGTCTCGCCGTGCGGCACCTTGAGGCTGGTGTCGCGGACCTCGCGGGCCTTCTCACCGAAGATCGCGCGCAGCAGCCGCTCCTCCGGGGTCAGCTCGGTCTCACCCTTGGGCGTGACCTTGCCGACGAGGATGTCGCCGGTGACGACCTCGGCGCCGATCCGGATGATCCCCCGCTCGTCGAGGTCGGCGAGCATTTCCTCGCTGACGTTCGGGATGTCGCGGGTGATCTCCTCCGGCCCCAGCTTGGTGTCGCGCGCGTCGACCTCGTGCTCCTCGATGTGGATCGAGGTGAGGACGTCGTTCTGCACCAGCTTCTGGGACAGGATGATCGCGTCTTCGTAGTTGTGCCCCTCCCAGGGCATGAAGGCCACGAGCAGGTTGCGCCCGAGTGCCATCTCGCCCTCGTCGGTGCACGGGCCGTCGGCGATGACCTGCCCCGCCTCGACCCGGTCGCCCTCGAAGATCACCGGCTTCTGGTTGACGCAGGAGCCGGAGTTGGAGCGGCGGAACTTGTGCAGCAGGTAGGTGCGGCGGTGGCCGTCGTCCTGGTGGATGGTGACGTAGTCGGCGCACATGTCCTCGACGACCCCGCCGACCTCGGCCACGACCACGTCGCCGGCGTCGACCGCGGCACGGTACTCCATGCCGGTGCCGACCAGCGGCGACTCCGCCTTGACCAGCGGCACGGCCTGGCGCTGCATGTTCGCGCCCATCAGTGCCCGGTTGGCGTCGTCGTGCTCGAGGAACGGGATCATCGCGGTCGCGACCGAGGTCATCTGCCGCGGCGACACGTCCATGTAGTCGACCTGGTCGGCGGGGACGTTGTCGACCTCGCCGCCCTTCCGGCGAACCAGGATCCGGTCCTCGGCGAAGTTGCCGTCGCTCTTCAGGGGAGCGTTGGCCTGCGCCTTGACGTACCGGTCCTCCTCGTCCGCGGTCAGGTAGTCGATCTGGTCGGTCACCTTGCCGTCGACGACCTTGCGGTAGGGCGTCTCGACGAAGCCGAACGGGTTGACCCGCGCGAACGTCGAGAGCGCGCCGATGAGACCGATGTTGGGACCCTCAGGGGTCTCGATCGGGCACATGCGGCCGTAGTGCGACGGGTGCACGTCACGGACCTCGAAGCCGGCCCGCTCACGGGACAGACCACCCGGGCCGAGCGCGCTCAGCCGGCGCCGGTGGGTCAGGCCCGCCAGCGGGTTGGTCTGGTCCATGAACTGCGACAGCTGGGAGGTGCCGAAGAACTCCTTGATCGCCGCCACGACGGGACGGATGTTGATCAGGGTCTGCGGCGTGATCGCCTCGACGTCCTGGGTCGTCATGCGCTCGCGGACGACGCGCTCCATCCGGGACAGGCCCACGCGGACCTGGTTCTGGATGAGCTCGCCGACCGTGCGCAGGCGACGGTTGCCGAAGTGGTCGATGTCGTCGGCCTCGTAGCCCTCTTCGCCAGTGTGCAGGCGGCAGAGGTACTCGACCGTGGCGACGATGTCCTCTTCGGTCAGAACGCCCTGGTGCATCGGGACGCCGACTTCGAGCTTCTTGTTGAACTTGTATCGGCCAACCTTGGCGACGTCGTACCGCTTCGGGTTGAAGAACAGGTTGTCGAGGAGGTTCTGCGCGTTCTCCCGCGTCGGCGGCTCACCCGGCCGCAGCTTGCGGTAGATGTCCAGCAGCGCCTCGTCCTGGCCGGCGATGTGGTCCTTCTCGAGCGTGGTCATCATGAGCTCGGACCAGCCGAACTTCTCACGGATGCGCTCGGCGGACCAGCCGATGGCCTTGAGCAGGACGGAGACCGCCTGCCGACGCTTGCGGTCGATGCGGACACCAACGGTGTCGCGCTTGTCGATGTCGAACTCCAGCCAGGCACCCCGGCTCGGGATGACCTTGACGCTGGTGAGGTCGCGGTCGGAGGTCTTGTCCGGCTGCTTGTCGAAGTACACGCCCGGGGAGCGGACAAGCTGGCTCACCACGACGCGCTCGGTGCCGTTGATGATGAAAGTGCCCTTGGGCGTCATCATCGGGAAGTCACCCATGAACACCGTCTGGCTCTTGATCTCGCCAGTGGTGTGGTTGGTGAACTCCGCGGTCACGAACAGCGGGGCGCAGTAGGTGAGGTCCTTCTCCTTGCACTCCTCGATCGGGGCCTTGACCTCGTCGAAGCGCGGAGCGGAGAACGACAGTGACATCGTTCCGGAGAAGTCCTCAATAGGACTGATCTCTTCGAGGATCTCCGCGAGCCCTGAACGGGCGTGCTGATCACCGGCCGAGCGGCTCTGCCAATTCTCGTTGCCAACCAGCCAATCGAACGAGTCGGTTTGGATGGCAAGGAGGTTGGGAACCTCTAGGTGTTCGGTGATCCTGCCGAAGGAGACCCGGCGGGGAGCGTAAGCGCTCGAACTGGTCTTCGCAGGGCGGGAAGCTGCCAAGATGCGTCCTTCCGAGGACCGGTGTTGCAGACAGGCCGTTTCGCGTGCAGCCTGACGACCTCCGATGTGGAGGAGCCCACGAAGAGGCACCTCACGCCGAAGGTGAAGTCAGAAGACAGCGCAAACTAGCAGTGTAGCCGAGAGGCTCACCGCTGTCCAGCGGCATCGTGCACGATGTTTCCAACGACCTTTTCGCAAGATCGTTTCGCCACCGGCCGAGCCGCTCGCGTCGGTCGTGGCCTGCGGTTTCCTGTCGATGCGCTCGGAGCCGAGTCCAAGAAGGATCGGGGCACATCAGGTCGGTCCGCTCGGCCGCCGCGTCCGCGGAAGGCAGTGCCTGATTAGCGTGCCTGCCCGCCGGTCACCGCGTCAAGGGTTCCCACGCGCGTCGGGGCTTCGTGACAGATATCTCGCACACCGACCACTAAGTGTTGTGGTCGGCCCCCTAGATCTTGGGGTCCTTACATCTCGCTGACAAAAAAGACGGCCGCCGGAGTCCGGCGGCCGTCCACGTGCCCGGAGCTAAGTTACTTGAGGGTAACCTTGGCGCCCTCGGCCTCGAGCTTCGCCTTGGCCTTGTCGGCGGCGTCCTTGTTGGCCTTCTCGAGGACGGCCTTCGGCGCGGCCTCGACGAGGTCCTTGGCCTCCTTGAGGCCCAGGCCGGTCAGCTCGCGCACGACCTTGATGACCTGGATCTTCTTGCCGCCGTCACCCTCCAGGATGACGTCGAACTCGGTCTTCTCCTCGACCTCGGGCGCGGCGGCGGCCGGGCCGGCAGCGCCGGCGACGGCGACCGGGGCGGCCGCGGTGACCTCGAAGACCTCTTCGAACTGCTTCACGAACTCGGAGAGCTCGATCAGCGTCATCTCCTTGAACGCGTCCAGGAGTTCGTCGGTGCTCAGCTTCGCCATGGTGGCGTTTCCTCTCAAAAGTTTGATTTTTCGGGGCAGGCCGGAATTACTCGGCCTCGCCACCGGCTTCCTGCGCGCGCTTGTCGACCAGAGCCTGGGCGGTGCGGACCGCCTTGGACAGCGGAGCCTGGAACAGCGCCGCGGCCTTGCTCAGGTTGCCCTTCATGGCGCCGGCCAGCTTCGCCAGCAGCACCTCACGGGACTCCAGGTCGGCCAGGCGACGGACCTCGTCCGCGCTGATGGCCTTGCCCTCGAAGACGCCACCCTTGATGACCAGCATCGGGTTGGCCTTCGCGAACTCGCGGAGGCTCTTGGCCGCCTCCACCGGGTCGCCGCCGACGAAGGCGAGCGCGGTAGGACCGGAGAACAAATCGTCGAGCCCGCTGATGCCCGCATCCGTCGCGGCACGCTTCGCGAGCGTGTTCTTCGCGACGGCGTACGTGGTCTCGCGGCCCAGGCTGCGGCGCAGATTCTTCAGCTGCGCCACGGTGAGGCCGCGGTACTCGGTCAGCACGGTGGCCGAGGAGCCCCGGAAGTGCTCGGTGAGCTCCGCGACTGCCGAGGCCTTGTCGTCTCGAACCGGCTTGTCCGCCATGTCCCTCCTCTCTCGTTGCTTCGGTGCTGATCAGGCCCCGAGCAATGAAAAACGCCCCGGGCGCAGGGGCGCTCGGAGCGGAGGACGGCACATGATCGCGCCGGCATTCACACCTGTTTCGCGGCCCTGCGCGGGTCGCCCGCATTGCGGCGGGACCTTCGATGTCCGCTCACGCGGACATGACCAGCGGTCTTCGGGTTTGCAGCTGACACACTACGTGACAATTTCGGTGATCGCCAAATCACGCGCGTTCTGTACGGATTTTTGCGTATATCGCGGTGAATGCGGCGCTCCATGCCGCACCCCAGAGGGTCGTCATCACCAGGGTGGGCAGGTGCGCCGCGCCCACCGTGTCGCGCGCCGCGGCCATCACCGGCGGGGCCAGCCAGGGCACCGGGAAGCTCTTGAGGCCGAACACGATCGTGAAGACGAGGCCGGCCACCAGCACGGCCAGCCCGCGGGCCGCCTGCACGGTCACCGCCCGGCTGGCCAGGCCGCCCAGGGCCACGGCGGGCAGCAGGAGCAGCAGGTGGGCCCAGAGCCCCATGGCGATGCCGGAGGCCAGCGAAGGGTCGCCCGCCTTCGGGGTGGTCACGCCGCCGACCAGCCACGGCAGCACCATGGCGATGAGCACCAGGGGCAGCCCGGCCAGCACGGCGGCGATCAGCCCGGCGGCGATCTCCCGGCCGGCCCCGCCGACGGCGACCCGGCCGAGGCGCCGCTGCACGTCGGGCTCGACGTCCAGGAGGATCTTGGTCTGCCAGGCGAGGACGGCGAACAGGATGGCCGCGGAGACGCCGTAGGCCTCGCCGGCCTGGGCCTGGCCGCCGCCGTACAGGATGGAGAGCACCACCAGAGCCGCCAGCACGGGTGCGGCGGCGCGGCCGGTCTGCACGAAGCCCGCCAGGCGCATGCGGATCAGGGCGGTCACAGCGGGAGCTCATCTCGTACCGTGACGATGTCAAAACCGGCCGAGCGCAATCGTGCGACGGTGTCGCCCGCCTCCGCCGCGTCGACGGAGAGCTCGATGACCTTCCTGCGGGCCGGCCGGTCGCCCGCGTGCACCTCGCCGTCGCGCACGTGCCAGCGGCGGGCGCCCGGCAGCCGCGCGACCTCGCCCAGGTGATCGCTGACCAGCACCGAGCCGCCGCGCCCGACGACCTCGGCGACGATCGCGGGGACCTGCTCGCGGGTCTGGGCGTCCAGGCCCTCCCAGGGCTCGTCGAGCACCAGCAGGCCGGGCGGGGCGAGCAGCGCCTGGACCAGGCCGACCTTCTGGGCCGAGCCCTTCGACAGCCGGCCGAGCCGGACGTCGAGGAAGTGCTCGAAGTGCAGGCGGCGGGCCCACCGCTCGATGTCCGCCCGCCCGTCCAGGCCGTGGATGGCCGCCATGTGCCGCAGGTGGCCGCGCGCCGTGAACGGCTGGTCCGCCGGGAAGCGCTCGGGGACCCAGCCGACGATCGCCGGGCGCTGCGTGACCAGGCCGCGCCCGGGTCGCAGTACACCCGCGGCAAGCTGCAGCAGCGTGGACTTGCCCGATCCGTTGGGGCCGGTCACCACCGCGGTCTCACCCGGCTCGAGGCTCAGGTCGACGCCCCGCAGCGTCCAGGGTGCGCGGCGGCCGTATCGAAACCACACGTCCTGGAAACGCACCGGGACAGCGTGCCATAGACACGCTGTCCCGGGTGGTACCGCTTCGCTGGGAGTCTGCTGACTACTCCGCCGCGGTGACGACGCTGTCGTCCTCGAGGAGGTTGCGGGTCTTGCTCGGGTCGACCGGGATGCCCGGGCCCATGGTGGTGGTGAGGAAGACCTTGCGCAGGTACTTGCCCTTGGAGGCCGACGGCTTGGCCCGGTTGATCTCGTCGAGCACCGCCGCGTAGTTCTCCACCAGCTGCTGCTCCGAGAAGCTCGCCTTGCCGATGATGAGGTGCAGGTTCGAGTGCTTGTCAACGCGGTAGGTGATCTTGCCACCCTTGATCTCGTTGATCGCCTTGGTGACGTCCATGGTCACCGTGCCCGTCTTCGGGTTCGGCATCAGGCCGCGCGGGCCCAGGATCCGCGCGATCCGGCCGATCTTGGCCATCTGGTCGGGCGTGGCGATCGCCGCGTCGAACTCCAGCCAGCCCTCCTGAATGCGGGCGACCAGCTCGTCGGTGCCGACCGCGTCCGCACCGGCGGCCTCGGCCTCGGCGGCCTTGGCGCCCTGCGCGAAGACGATGACGCGGGCGGTCTTGCCGGTGCCGTGCGGCAGGTTGACCGTGCCCCGGACCATCTGGTCGGCCTTGCGCGGGTCGACGCCCAGGCGCATGGCCACCTCGACGGTGGGGTCGAACTTCACGGTCGTGGTCTGCTTGGCCAGCTTGACGGCGGCCATGGGGCTGTAGAGCGCGTTGCGGTCGACGAGGTCGACGGCCTTGCGGTAGTTCTTGCCGTGCTGCGACATGTCGCTGACTTCTCCTGTGGTCTCAGTGCGGACGCCCTCGCGGGGCGTCCTCCCACTACCTGCTTCGGTTTTGCTTCAGACCGTGCTTCAGTCCTTGACGACGATGCCCATGGAGCGGGCAGTGCCGGCGATGATCCGCTCGGCCATCTCGATGTCGTTCGCGTTCAGGTCGGCCATCTTCTTCTCGGCGACCTCGCGGAGCTGGGCCTTGGTGATCGACCCGACCTTGTCCTTCTGCGGCACACCCGAGCCCTTGGGCACGCCGGCGGCCTTGAGCAGCAGGCGGGCGGCCGGGGGCGTCTTGAGGATGAAGGTGAACGTGCGGTCCTCGTAGACGCTGATCTGCGCCGGAATGATGTCACCGCGCTGGGACTCCGTCTGGGCGTTGTACGCCTTGACGAACTCCATGATGTTCACACCGTGCTGACCGAGGGCGGGACCGACCGGCGGCGCCGGAGTGGCCTGGCCGCCCGGCAACTGAAGCGTGAAGGTCTTGACGAGCTTCTTCTTCGGAGGCATGGCTGCTTTCGTCTTCCTGGGCTGGAATCGTTTTTTCGTGCGTTCTTTACGCACGCATGAGCGCCCGGCATCTTCGGCCGGACGCTCAAGCGTACCGCAGGGCTTTTTGAGATCTTTGACCAGGCCTTGCGGCCTTCGTTTTAGATCTTCGTGACCTGGTTGAAGTTGAGCTCGACCGGGGTCTCGCGGCCGAAGATCGAGACGAGGACCTTGAGCTTCTGCTGGTCCGCGTTGATCTCGCTGATCGTGGCCTGGAGCGAGGCGAAGGCGCCGTCGGTGACGGTGACCGAGTCGCCGACCTCGAAGTCGAGGACCTTGACCTCGGGCTTGCCGCCGGCCTTCTTGCCGCCCTCGGGCTGCACCGCGGGGGCGAGCCACTTGAGGACCTCGTCGAGCGAGAGCGGGGCCGGGCGGTCGGCCCGGTCGGTCGCGCCCACGAAGCCGGTGACGCCGGGCGTGTTGCGCACGCACGAGTACGACTCCGGGCTCAGCTCCATCCGGACGAGGATGTAGCCGGGGAAGACCTTGTTCTGCACCTGGGTGCGCTTGCCGTTCTTGATCTCGACTTCTTCACGCGTCGGGACCTCGACCTGGTAGATGAACTCTTCCATGTCGAGGCTCGTGATGCGGGTCTCGAGATTCGTCTTGACCTTGTTCTCGTAGCCGGCGTAGGAGTGCACGACGTACCAGTCACCGGGCGCGAAGCGCAGTGCGGCACGCAGCTCGGCGACGGGGTCCTCGGCTTCGGACGCCGCCGTCGGGGCGGCCGTCATCACCGGCGACGCCTCCTCGGGCTGCTCGTCGTCAGTCCCGGGCGTCTCGTCGAATTCCTGCACGCTGCTCACTTCCGTCTGTCTTTGTCTTCGGTAGCCGTCCGGCCTTTTCCCCGTCGGCCTTGTTGCTTCGGTCGCGGTCCGGTCAAAGCCCGGTCGCACGGCGCCGCCTGGCGGTCGCGGCGCCGTCGCCGCGCCTTACTGGTCGGCGTTGCCGTTACCGAAGGACCAGAGGACGAGCTTCGCGAAGCCGTAGTCGAGACCGCCGACGATGGCGAGCATGATGATCACGAACACCACAACGACGACGGTGTAGGTGGTCAGCTCCTTGCGGGTCGGCCAGATAACCTTACGCAGCTCGGCGACAACCTCGCGGATGAAGTTGATGAGCCGCGCGAAGATGTTGTTCGAGCCGCCCTCTTTGACCTTGACCTTCTGGCCGTCCTTGACCTTCAGGTCCTTGGACTTGGCCGCCTTGGTCTTGTCCTTGGCGCGACCGTTCTTGCCCGCGGTCTCGTCGTCGTCGAGATCGTCGTCGTCGGTGTCGTCGTCGACGTCGTCCGCGGCGTCGAGGCTGTCCAGCTCGTCGGCGAACTCTTCCTCGATGGCGGCGTCCTCGGCGCTGAGCTCCTCTTCACGGCGATCGTCGGCGGGGTTGGTCCCGCGTCGCCTGCGTTCGGCCACTTTCGCCCTCTTCCGTGATCTCGCGAGTGCTCGGTCCGTGGTGTCGGCCGGCAGCAAGACCCCGGGCCCTTGGACGACCCGTCGACCACCGGTTCGGCTCTACTCGCGAAGCCCCCGGCGAGAGCCGGCGGCGACGCGGTCGGACCAACCGTGACCGCTGTGGTCGACGTCCCGGCCTTCCGGCCGGGCGCACTAGACCCAGGTCAGGCCTTCGGCGCAGGGGCGACAGGACTCGAACCTGCAACCTGCGGTTTTGGAGACCGCTGCGCTACCAATTGCGCCACACCCCTTCGTGAGGAAGGCATCCCCGACGTCCCCGGACAGGCCGGTGTCGAGTTGCTCACCCCACGGCGGACCAGTGTACGGGTTGCGGGCGGGATATCCCAACCACCCCCCTCTACCGGTTGTCCCCCCGGTTTTTGATCGGGGCGCCGCGGACGATCGCCTTGGCCGCTCCCAGCACTTTCTCGCCCTGGCACGTCGCGGTCACGTCGATCTGCACCAGGCCATCGTCGAGGATCTTCTTCACCACGCCGCTGATCACGATCTCGGTGCCCTTGTCGTCATCCGGCACCACGACCGGATTCGCGAACCTGGTCGAAAATTCCACGATCGCGTTGGTACCGCCCACCCAGCACGCCACCGCCTGCCCGGCCAGCCCCATGGTCAGCATGCCGTGCGCGATGACCCCCGGAAGCCCGACGGCGCTCGCCTGGCGGTCGCTCCAGTGGATCGGGTTGAAGTCGCCCGACGCGCCCGCGTAGCGCACCAGCGTGGCTCGCGTGACCGTGTACGTCTGGGCCGGGAACTCGGTGCCTGGCTGCATCGTTCAGCCCTCCCCACGGATGACGAGCCGGGTCCAGATCGTGACGACAGGTTCACCCTCGACGGTGGAAACCTCATGCCGCGTGGTGAGGAACCCGTGCCCGGCCCGGCTGCTGATCTCCTCGACCGCCATCACCGTGACGAGGTGATCGCCGGCCTGGATGGGCCGCTCGTACTTGAACGTCTGCCCGCCGTGCACGACCCGGCTGTAGTCCAGCCCGAACCCGGGGTCGTCGACCAGCTGCTGGCCGGCGTTCTGGCTGAGGATGATCGCGAACGTGGGCGGGGCGATGACGTCGCTGTACCCGTGCGCCCGCGCCTCGGCCAGGTCGCGGTGAACGGGGTCGGCGGCGAAGACCGCGTCCGCGAACTCGCGAATCTTCTCCCGGCCCACCTCGTACGGCGGGGTCGGCGGGTACACCCGGCCCAAGAACGACTGATCCAGCGGCATACCGAGAAATTTACCGGTCGCGCGCGTCCGCCCCGGTCGCAGGCCCTCCGCTCGCTCGCACAGCGGCTTTTGCGCGCACGACGAAGCCCCGGCCGCTCGGGCCGGGGCTTCGTGAGGTCGTTGTCTCGGGCGCTGGGCGCCCGGCGACTAGCGGGTCTCGCGGTGCAGGGTGTGCTTGCCGTCCCGGGGGCAGAACTTCTTCAGCTCGATGCGGTCCGGGTCGTTGCGGCGGTTCTTCTTCGTGATGTAGTTCCGCTCTTTGCACTCCGTGCACGCCAGCGTGATCTTCGGACGAACGTCGGTCGCCTTGGCCATGGCGAAGTGCCTTCCTTCAGAACGTTCAGGTGGGGCGGATACAGATCCAGCGAACCATCATAGCGGCTCACACAGATGGACGCCCAATCGGGCGTCCCGTAGTGCTTGTGTAGCGGTGGCCGGACTTGAACCGGCGACACAGCGATTATGAGCCGCTTGCTCTGCCATCTGAGCTACACCGCCGCGGCGGACTCGATGTCTCAAGCCCGGTCTCGAGCCCCCTTACGGAATCGAACCGTAGACCTTCTCCTTACCATGGAGACGCTCTGCCGACTGAGCTAAGGGGGCGCGTCGCGTACGTTCCCGCACACGCGCTCGCTAAGCGTACACGGCCCCGCCCCAGGCACGAAATCGACTTGCCCACTTTGGGTCTACGCGCAGCTCAGGTGCCCTTTTCGGGGCCTCGATCGGGGTTTCTGCTCCTGTTTTCCGGCGTCCTGCGGAGCCGCGCGTCTGACGGAGTTGCGCGTCTTTACGGAACTGCGCGGAGCCAGCGGACCTCGCCCGCCGGGGCCTCGGCCGAGTCTTCCGCGGTCTGCACCTGCAGCCAGGACTCGAAGCGCTCGTACGGCAGCGGCCGGCTGAACAGGAAGCCCTGCCCCATGTCGCAGCGCATGTCCTCGAGCAGCCCGAGCGTGAGCTCGCTCTCCACGCCCTCGGCCACGACGTCGAGCCCGAAGTTGCGCGCCATGTCCACGATCGTCCGCACGATCGCGAGATCGCTGGGCGAGGTCGCCATGCCCTGCACGAACGTACGGTCGATCTTGACTTCCTGCACCGGCAGGCGGCTCAGGTCCGCGAACGACGAGCGACCGGCGCCGAAGTCGTCCACGGAGAGCCGCACGCCGAGGTCGCGCAGGCGGGTGAGGGTCGACAGCGCCCGGCCGCCGGCGAGCAGCCCCTCGTCCTCGGCGATCTCCAGGATCAGCCGGTCGGCGGGGACACAGTGCTCGTCCAGCAGTTCCGAGATCTGCAGCGGCAATTCAGAGTCGCCGAGTGTACGGGCGGAAAGGTTCACCGACACCACCAGCGGCCGCCCGGCGTCGTCCCACTCGCGGGCGCGGCGGATGGCCTCACGGAGTACCACATCGTTCAGGCGGTTGAGCTGGCCCGTGTGTTCGGCGACCGCGACGAAGTCCGGCGGTGCCACCTGCCCGTGCACCGGGTGCTCCCAGCGGGCCAGGCACTCCACGCCGACCAGCCGGCGGTCGGTGAGGGCGACCTTGGGCTGGAAGTACACCTCGAGCTCACCGCCGGCGAGGGCCGTGCGCAGATCGGCGGCCAGGCCCACCCGCCGCACCGCCCGCGACTGCAGGCCCGCGTTGAACACCTGGACGATGCCCCGCGACTTGGCGACGTGCGTGGCCACGTGCGCCCGCTGCAGCAGTTCCTCCGGCTCGGTGCCGTGCTCGGGATAGATCGCGACGCCGACGTACGTGTCGATGTCGATCGTCAGCGAATCGATCACCATCGGATCGCGCAGGCCCTGGCGTAACGTGTCGGCGACGTTCGCGGCCGCGTCGGCACTGGCCGTGCGCAGCTCGATCGCGAACTCGTCGTCGCCGACCCGGCCGACCAGCGCACCCTGCGGCGCGAGGGCCCGCAGCCGCCGGGCCACCTCGACCAGCACCTTGTCGCCGGCCGCGTGCCCGAGCGAGTCGTTGACCTGCCGCAGCGCGACGACGTCGAACAGCAGCACGGCGACGACCTCCCGCTGCTGCCCGCGCCCGCTCATCGCCTCGCCGAGCGCCTCGAGCATCCGGCGCCGGTTGGCCAGCCCCGTGAGCGAGTCATGGTTGGCGTCGAACTGAAGCCGATCGACAAGCCGACTGTTCTCGACGGCGACGCCGGTGTGCGCGGAGAGCGTCTCGATCAGCTGGACGTCGTCCTTGCCGAACGCCGTCCGCTCGCCGAGCCGCCCGGCCACCTCCAGCGTGCCGATCGTGACGCGCCCGGAGCGCAGCGGCACGACGATGATGTCCTTGACCGACGCCTCCTGCAGCGCCGTGCGCAGTTCGGGGTCGCCGACCCGGGGTCCCACCGCGATGGTACGGCCGGTGCGCATCGCCAGCTCCCGGAACAGATCCGGCGTCGGGGCGGTATCGAGCAGTCCCGGGTAGTCGAACCGTGCCGACAGCAGGATCTCCTGGTGCCGGCCCTGCGGCGGCAGCCAGAGCGAGGCCGAGTCGGCCACCAGCAGCGCGCGGACCCGGCCGAGCAGCACGTCCGGCAGCGTGCCGTCGTGGTTGGTGCTGGCGATGTCGCGGGTCAGGCCGTACATCTCCATGAGGCTGCGGTGCTGGCGCAGGAAGCGCGCGTAGGCCCGGTTGGCCAGGACCATCACCACGGCGATGAAGATCAGGAAGAGGATCGCCCAGGGGCTCGCCTGCAGCGTCAGCAGCATGACCAGGCCGAGCACGATGCCGACGGCCATCACCCCGAACCCGGGCAGCGCCGTGCGCAGGAACTGCGGCAGGTGCGCGACGCCCTGGACGAGCGTCATGACGCTGGCGACGGCGGCCAGCGTGACGATGTTGTTGGCAACGATGGCGAGCGCCAGCACCAGCCAGGTGCGCGGCTCGCTCGCGCCGCCCATGTGCATCGTGTAGACGACGAGCGTCGCCGCCGCCACACCGGCGAAGTGACTGGCCGCATTGAAGACGATCTTGTGCGGCCCGGGCCGGACGTTGAACAGGTACCACGTCAGCCCGGCGATGATCCGGATGACGATCACGAGCACGGGCGGCAGGTAGTACAGCGCCAGCAGGATCGGGACGTCGTTCATGCCGATCGCCAGCACCTGCCGGCGCACATCCAGGCGCAGCTGCATGTGCGTGGCCAGAATGGCAAAGAGCAGCAGCACGGGCGCGAACTGGATGTTGTCCATGATCGGATGGGCCTGATCAAAGAACAGGCCCGGCATGGCCATGAGGAACCCGATGACGATCAGCGGCCCGGTAACGAGCCAGGCCTGCGTGTCAGCGCGCCTGATCGGCGCCTTCGGTGCGGGCACCAGTTCCCCAATCGCGTGCAGCCGAGGCCATGATCAACCGCCGCCCCGCTGCATCGGCGACGTGTAGGGTCAGTCCCAGCTGAAGTCTTCGGTGACGAAAATGTGCTCAGGCGCGGCCGGGGACAGTTGTGCCGTGCCGACGAGCCCGGGTCGCGACCGGCCGAAGGCGGTCGAGTCATCAGCGTTCGCCGCAGCGGCTGACAGGCCTAACGCCATCGATCCAACTCCGATGGTCACCGCCAGCCGTACAATCCACCGGCCGAGCGTCTTGTCGCGCATCTGTTGCTCCCATGCGATCGCTGTGACACGTGGCCCGGTTTTGTTACCCACGATCGTGCCACAAGCCACGTCAGGACCAACAGAGCGCGGGCCAAGATGACGCGGTCGCGCGGAAGAATCGACCTTTCGGCCGATTTCAGGTCTGGCGGACCGGCTATATCACCTCACTCGTCGCAGCGTCCCCGCAACGTTTCGGCGCCGTCGGCAGTCGGCCTTCGTCGAACCCTGCCACCGCTTCCTCCATCGTGGTCCGCCGTTCGGCTGGCCCAAGTCCGCCCAAATCGGGCCCTCCTTCGTGTCTTCCGTGTCCGAACGACCTACCACGGCCGAACATTCAAATCGCGGACACCACGGCCATTGCGACTTACTAGACGCACCCACTGGAACCGGACAATCCCTCACCCCGCCGCGGCATTTTCTCCCGCGGCTGCGACGCTCGGCTGATGGCTCTATGGCGGTTCGCGATCCACCGCCCTCTCGGCGCGCGCACCGCCTGGGTGCGCTGAGCCGGCACCACGCACTGGGCGCCGTTCCCTATTACTTGTTCCTGGCGCTCGCCGACCCCTCTCCTGCTTCCGCACTGGCCGCCCTTCGCGCCTGAAGAGGGCGGCCACCGCACCCGGACCGGTCACCGGCTTTCCCGCCGCCGGCTTCGGACCCGCCTCGCGGGGGCCGTACGCCGGCCCTACCGCGCCCGACCCGTTCGTGCCGAACCCATTTCCGTGCCTGACCTGTTCCGTGCCGAATCCGTCTGCGCCCGACCGGTTTCTGGGCCCGACTCGCCCTGTGCCCGACTCGCTGGGCCCTGCCCTGCCTGCCCTGCCTGCCCTGCCTGCCCCCCCGTCCCCTCCCCCGCCCGCCCCCTGCCCCGGCCCCACCGCGCCCCGGCCCCGCCGCCCTACGCGACCCGCCCGCCCGGGACCGCCTTCAGCGCCCCCTGCCGATTGCGCGCCTTCCGCTTCGGCCGAGCCGCCACGATCTCGCGCCACTCCGCCTCAGCCCCGACCACCGAGGCCTCGATCCACTCGACCGCCTCCAGCTCGGTGCCGAACTCCCGGGTCCGCACCCGACCCTCCGGCCCACCCCGGCGAAGCTCGACCTGCCACCGACCCTCGGCCGCGTTGCGCACGTAGACGTCACGGCGCGTGAGCCGCGACCAACTGCCGTTCCACCACCGTCGCTCGTTCATGGGTACATCTTAGAACTGGTGTACGACATTTTTTGGGGCCGCCGAGTCGCACCACCCTCTCGGGTGCGGTGTTACCTTCCGAACGTGGAGTTTCCGGGGAAGGGTCTCGCCAAGGGACTGGCCGTCACGCTGGGCACGATGACCAAGCGGTCGCACACCCAGCAGTACCCGGACGTCGAACCCGACCTCCCGCCCCGCTCCCGCGGCGTGATCGCGCTGCTCGAGGAGAACTGCACCGTGTGCATGCTGTGCGCGCGGGAGTGCCCGGACTGGTGCATCTACATCGACTCGCACAAGGAAGAGGTCCTGGTCCCCGGCGCCGCCCGCGCCCGCCAGCGCAACGTCCTCGACCGGTTCGCGATCGACTTCTCCCTCTGCATGTACTGCGGCATCTGCATCGAGGTCTGCCCGTTCGACGCGCTGCACTGGTCGCCGGAGTTCGAGTACGCCGAGCACGACATCCGCGACCTCCTGCACGAAAAGCAGCGGCTCGAGGAGTGGGTGCCGACGGTACCGGCGCCGCCCGCTCACGATCCGCGGGGCGAGCCGGCCAAGGAGCAGACGGCCGCCGCCAAGCGCGCCGCCCGCGACGCCGACTGACCGTTCCCGCGATGCCGAACTGACCGTTGAGGTCGTCCGACTACGCGGCAGACGCCTGCGCAAGCTGAACCGGAGCACGCGCAGACCGAACCCCGTGGAGCGCATCTTGATGTTGCGCGGGAACCGAGGGTGATCGCGAGGCGGCCCGGCGGTCGATTCCTGTCATACCCGGATGGCAGGATGACGCGCAGAGAAAGGGGCGCAGCGATGACCGTGGCGGACGTGCTCACACTGGCGCTCGGCGCGGTTGCGCTGGGGGCCGGCCTACTGGTCGTGACGACCCGCCATGTCGTGCGCGCCGGCCTCTGGCTCGTCGTCGCCCTGGGCGCGATCGCCGGCCTCTACCTGGTGCTGACCGCCGAGCTGGTCGCCTGGGTCCAGGTGCTCGTCTACGTCGGCGCGGTCGTCGTACTGCTGCTCTTCGCCGTGATGCTCACCCGAGCCCCGATCGGCGCGAGCGACGACCTGGACCGCACCCGATGGCCCGGGGTCCTGATAGGCGCCGGCGCCGGAGCCGGACTGGCCGCATTGCTCATCGACGCATTCCGGTGGACCCGGCTCGACCTCCCGGAACCGGGAACGGCCGAGCGCCTGGGCGCTGCGCTGTTCCGCACCTGGGTACTGCCCTTCGAGCTCGTCTCGGTCCTGCTCCTGGCCGCCCTGGTCGGCGCGATCGTGGTCTCCCGCCCGGACATCGGTACCCGCATGACGGGACGGGGGCGCGGCTGATGCATCCCGTCCTGCCCTTCACCATCGCGGCCCTGTTGTTCGGCATCGGGGTGTACGGCGTCCTGGTACGCCGCAACGCCGTGCTCCTGCTGATGGCCGTCGAACTCATGCTCAACGCGGTCAACCTGGTCTTCGTGTCGGCGGACGCGACGATTCGAGCCGCCGTCCCCAACGCCGGGCAGTCGTTCACCCTGTTCGTGATCGTCCTGGCCGCCGCGGAGATCGGGGTCGGTCTGGCCCTCATCCTGCAGCTGTACCGGCTCCGCCAGACGGTCGGCGTCGACGACCTTCCCCTCGGCGACGGGCCCGCTCCCCCGCCACCGCCGACAACTCCCCGGCTCGGCTCGCAGCCAATGGCCCTGTCGGAAGAAGCAACACCGACCGACGTCGAGGTCGGACGGACCGACGTCGAGATGCCGGGCGCCGACGAAGAGACCGCAGGGGGCGCCGACGAAGTGACCGCAGGTGGTGCCACCGAAGCAAGGGGCGCCGCCGAGGCCGCGAGCGCCGACGACGAAACGCCACGGGTCGACGACGAGGTTGTAGGGGCCAGCGACGAAGGGGCTCAGGCCGACGGCAGGGCCACGGTAGTCGGAGATGACGTGGCCCAGGTCGACGACGAGCGGGCGCAGGCCGACGACGAGGCTGTTCGGATCAGCGGAGGAGAGGTGCGGGCCGGCAGCGACGTAGCGGCCGGCACCGAAGCCGGGTCCAGCGCCGGAGCTGAGCCCGACGCCGGCACCGAAACTGAGCCCGGTGCCGGAGCGGAGTTCGACGCTGAGCCCGGTGCCGAAAATGCGGCTGGTGCCGAAGCTGAGGCTGGCGCCGGAGCTGAGACCGGAGCCGGGGCTGGCGCCGGAGCTGAGACCGGAGCCGGGGCTGGCGCCGGAGCTGAGACCGGAGCCGGGGCTGGCGCCGGAGCTGAGGCTGAGACCGGAGCTGAGGCTGGTCGGGCTGGGGGCGACGGTGATCCGCCCGGCGGGGTGCGAACCGATCGCCAAGGTCAATCCGATGAAGAGGCGGACGGCACGAACTCGGGTGGATCGGGGGTGGCACGGTGAGCGTCGATGCACTTGGTGCCGCTCTGCCGGCTGTGCCGTTGGGGGCGGGGCTGGTTGGGCTGCTCTTGCGGTACAAGATGAGGGGCTTTTCGGTTCTTCTGGGTGTTGGCGGGGCAGCCATTGCGCTTGGGCTGGCGGTTGCCGTGGCGCTGCGGGGGGTGCGCGGGGCGGATTCCGGGGTCACGGTCGCGGAGTTTGGCCGGGTTGTGGTGACCTTCGGGACCTGGTTGGACGGGCCGGCAGGGCTGGTCGCCGTGGCCGTGGGGGTGGTTGCGCTCTGCGTTCAGATTTATTCGGTCGCGTATCTGCACGATGACTTGCGGTACGCGCCCTATGCGGCGCAGGTGAGCCTCTTTACCGGGGCGATGTTGCTGGTGGTGGTGTCCGGGGACCTGATCGCGTTGTTGGTCGGGTGGGAGGTCATGGGCATTTGCTCGTACCTGTTGATCGGGCACGATCGGCGGCTGCCCGAGGCGCCGCGGGCTGCGGTGAAGGCGTTCCTGGTGACGCGGGTCGGTGACATCGGGTTTCTGCTCGGGATCGTGGTGCTGGGGCTGCACGCGCGCAGTTTTCGGATCGCCGATGTGTTCGCCGCTGCCGGGTCGGGGGCGATCTCCGGTGGGACGCTGACGGCGGCGTGCGTGTTGCTGCTGGCGGGGGTGGCGGGGAAAAGCGCGCAGTTCCCGCTGCATACCTGGTTGCCGGATGCCATGGCTGGTCCGACGCCGATTTCCGCTTTGATCCACGCGGCGACGATGGTGGCGGCGGGGGTGTACGTGGTGGCGCGGCTGTATCCACTGTTCGAGCGGGCTCCGGCGGCGCTGGTTGTGCTGGCGGTGATGGCCTCGGTGACCATGCTGCTCGGGGCGCTCAGTGCGCTCGGGCAGGACGACATCAAGCGGGTGCTGGCCTGGTCGACGGTCAGCCAGCTCGGGTACATGACGGGGGCGCTCGCGGTGGGGGCGCCCTCGGCAGCGCTGTTCCACCTGCTGACGCACGCGGCGTTCAAGGCGCTGTTGTTCCTGGCGGCCGGGTCGGTGATCCACGCGGTCGGGAGCAACCTGATGGCGACGATGGGCGGGCTGCGCGGACGGATGCCGGTGACGTTCTGGACCATGACGATCGGGCTCGGGGCGCTGGCCGGGGTTCCGCCGCTGGCCGGGTTCTGGAGCAAGGACGCGATTCTCGAGGCGGCGACCGGGGCCGGGCCGGTGCCGCGCGGGGTGGCGTGGATGGTGCTCGGGTCGGGGGCGGTGACGGTGGCGCTGACCGCGGCGTACGTGGTGCGGCTCTGGCGTCGGACGTTCTTCGGGGCGCCGCGCACGGACGCGGCCGCGGCGGGGCACGAGCCGCCGTGGGCGATGCGCGGGACGCTGGTGGTGCTGGCCGTGCCCGCGGCGCTGCTCGGGCTGGCCGGTCTCTTCGCCGGGTTCAGCGAGCGGCTCGGGGCCGACGAGCGGGTCGCGCATCTGGGCTGGATGACGCTGGTCGCGCTGGCGCTGCTGGCCGTCGGAGGGCTGGTCGCGTGGCGGCGTGATCCGGTCGCGGCTCTGCCTGACACGGCGGTCGGGCGGGTGCTGGCCAATGCGTTCTACATAGACGCGGTGCAGGATGCGGTGGTGACTCGGCCGGTGACGGCGCTGGCGCGGCTGGCGCGGCGCGGGGACGAGGGGCTCGTGGACGGGGCCGTCGAGGGGGTCGGCGCCGGCGCCGGCGGGCTCGGCGGGCTGCTCGCGCGGGTCCACACGGCGGCGTTGCCTCGGGCGGCGACCGCGGTACTGGCCGGCGGCGTGGTGCTGGCGGCCGTGATCGTCGTCGCGCTGGGGGTGGGGCGATGAGTTCCGCGCAGGCGTTGTTGCTCGCGGCGTTGTTGTTGCCGGCGATCGGGGCGCTGTTCGCGGCCGCGATGCCGGGGCGGCTGGATCGGGCCGGGCGGGTCGGTGGGACGGTGTTTGCCGCCGCCTCGCTCGGGGTGGTTGTGGCGCTCGGGCTGGCTCGTACGGCGGTGCCGGGGGTGCGGCGGATCGAGCCGTTCGCCGAGATCGATGTGCCGTGGGCGCCGACGCTCAGCCTGCGGTTTCACATCGGCGTGGATGGGATCTCGTATCCGCTGGTGGTGCTGACCGCGCTGTTGACCGTGTTGTGCTGTGCGTACTGCTTGTGGCGGGTGCCGGAGCCGGGGCGCGGGCGGCTGCTTGTTGCGCTCCTGCTGGTGCTGCAGGCCGGCATCACGGGGGTGTTCCTGGCCCTCGATCTGGTGCTGTTCTTCGTGTTCTTCGAGGTCGTACTGCTGCCGATGTACGCCGTGATCGCGGTCTGGGGCGGGTCGGAGCGGCGGCGGGCGGCGCGGAAGTTCGTGCTGTACACCCTCTTCGGCTCTGTGCTTTTGCTTGTCGGGGTGTTCGTCGTGGTCTCGTCGGCGGGCACCGGGGACCTGGTGGCGCTGAGCGACCCGGCGGTGCGGCCGATGTCGGCGGGGATGCAGCTGCTGGCGTTTGTGCTGCTGGCGGTGGCGTTCGCGGTGAAGAGTCCGCTGTGGCCGCTGCACACGTGGCTGCCGGCGGCGCACACCGAGGCGCCTACGGTCGGGTCGGTGATCCTGGCCGGGGTGCTGCTGAAGATGGGCACGTACGGGCTGCTGCGGGTCGCGGTGGGGGTGGCGCCCGACGGGGCCGCTCGCGCCGCGCCGGTGCTCGGGATTCTGGCGACGGCGGCGATCCTCGCGGGTGGCCTGATCTGTTTGGCGCAGACGGAGTTGAAGCGGCTCATCGCGTACTCGTCGGTGGGGCACATGGGCTTCGTCCTGCTCGGCGTGGCGACGCTGACGGCGACGGGCATGCAGGCGGCGCTCATCGGCAACATCGCGCACGGGCTCGTGACCGGGCTGCTGTTCTTCGTGGCCGGCGCGATCAAGGACCGGACCCACACCGGGGAGCTCGATCAGCTGGGCGGGCTGCGGGAGACGGCGCCGGCGCTGAGCGGGGTGCTGGCGTTCGCGGCGATCGCCTCGCTGGGGCTGCCGGGGCTGGCCGGGTTCTGGGGTGAGGCGTTCGCGGTGGTGGCGGCGTTCCAGCGCGGCGGGGGCCTGTGGACGACGCTGGGCGTTCTGGCCGCGGTGGGGGCGGCGCTCGCGGCGGCGTACTTCCTGCGGCTGCTGCGGCGGGTCACCCACGGCGCCGCGACGCCGCTGGTCGCGCAGCTCGCCGCGCCCGTCCCGGTGGCCGCCGGCGTCTCGCCCGCGGCCGAAGAGGATGCGGCGCAAGCGGTCGGTGGTGGGGCAACCAGCGACGAGAGCGGATCGAGCCGGGGCGTGGGGCCGACCCGAGCCTTGGCGCGGCTGACCGCCGGTGAGCTGGTCGCGTGGGCGCCGTTGATCGTGCTCACGCTCGTCGTGGGGGTGGCGCCGGCGGTGGCGCTGCACTGGTCCAACGCGGCCGTCGAGGCGCTGGCGGGGGTGTTCGGGCGATGAGGATCGACCAGGTGGCGCTGATTCCCGCGTACGTGGCGGCGGGGACGGCCGTGCTCGCGCTGCTCGTGGACCTGTTCGTGCCCGGCCGGCGGGGGCCGGTGATGGGGGCGACCGCGCTCGGGATGGCCGGGGTGATCGCCGCCGCGATCGCGGTGGGGGTCGGGGGTGAGCATCGGACGGCGTTCTGCGTCGGGCCGGATCAGTGCTCGCTGGTGCTCGATCCGGCGGCCGCGATCGTCGCCGGGGTGTTCGCCGCGCTCGCGCTCGGGGCGCTGGGGCTGTCGGTGCCGCTGCTGCGGACCGGGGAGGTGCCGGTCGGGGAGTACTGCTTCCTGCTGGCCTGCTCGCTCACCGGCGCCGTGGTGCTGGGCGGGGCGCGGGACCTGATCACGCTGATCGTGGCGCTGGAGACGCTGACGCTGCCGCTGTACCTGCTGGTGGGGTTGCGGCGGGGTGCGCGCGAGGGCGGTACCGCCGCGGTCACGTTCTTTGTGGTGAGTGTTGTTTCGACCGCAGTGGCGCTGCTCGGGGCGGCGCTGGTCTTCACCGCGACCGGCGGGGTGCACTTCTCGGACATCGCGGCGGGGCCGGCGCACCTGGCCGGGCAGTCGGCGGAGGTCGGCGCGCCGGTGGCGGCGACCGGGGCGCTGCTGAAGGTCGGCGTGGTGCTGCTGCTGGTCGGGCTCGGGTTCAAGGTCGCGGCGGTGCCGGCGCATGCGTGGGCGCCCGCGACGTACGACGGGGCGCCCTTGCCGATCGCGGCGTATCTGTCGACGGCGTCCAAGCTCGGTGGGGTCGTCGCGCTGCTGCTGGTCGGGGTGTCGGCGGCGCGGCCGGTGCTCTCGACGTCGGGGCTGACGCTCGCGGTGCTGGCGGCGGCCAGCATGACGGTCGGCAACCTGGTGGCGCTGCGGCAACGGCGGATGGTGCGGCTGCTGGCGTGGTCGTCGGTGGCGCAGGCCGGCTATCTGCTCGCGCCGCTCGGGGCCCTGATCGCGGCCGACGAGGTGACGCCACTGCTGGTGGCGGCCGCCCTTGGATATGCCTTCTTCTATGTCGTACTGGAGTTCGCCGCCTTCGGAGCGCTGGTCGCGGTGCGCGGGGCGGGCGACGGCGGGGAGATCGCCGACTACCGGGGGCTGGCGCGGCGCTCGCCGTGGCTGACCGCGGTGCTGGTGCTCGCCCTGGCCGGGCTGGCCGGGTTGCCGCCGGGGCTCGCTGGGCTGTTCGCCAAGGTGGCGGTGGTGCGCGCGCTGCTCGGCGGGGATGCGACCTGGCTGGCGATCGTGGTGGCGGTGAACGCGGTGATCGGCCTGGCGTACTACGTCCGGGTCGGCGCCACCTTGTTCTCCCCCGCCGAGGTGAGGGGTGACGTGACGCAGCGCACGCGGGTGCCGTGGTCCGTGGGAGTTTCCGTGGCGTTTGCGGCGGTTGCGGCGGTCCTGGTCGGATTTGGACCGGAGCTGGTGATGCGGGCGGCCGGCATGTTCGGATGAGCTTTCAGCTAGCTCACAGCGAGCATTGGGAAGGGGTACGGGGAGTGGCGCTGTTGTAGGGAGCATGCAGCACAGGCATTTCAACGGCGTGAAGACGGCGGCCCTCCTCGGGCTGCTGACCTCCATCATTCTGCTTGTCGGCTACTGGCTCGGCGGTAGCACCGGTCTGGTCATCGCCGTGTTCCTGTCGCTGGGCATGAACGCGTTCAGCTACTTCTACTCCGACAAGATCGCGTTGCGGGCGATGAACGCGCAGCCGGTCACCGAGGCTCAAGCGCCGCAGCTGTACGCCATGGTCCGCGAACTGGCGACCTCGGCGGGACAGCCGATGCCGCGGCTGTACATCAGCCCGACCCGGCAGCCGAACGCATTCGCGACCGGGCGCAATCCGCAGAACGCCGCCGTGGCGGTCACCGCCGGCATCCTGGAGATGCTCACCCCCCGGGAACTGCGGGGCGTGATCGGCCATGAGCTCTCCCACGTGTACAACCGCGACATCTTGATCTCGAGTGTCGCCGGCGCCCTGGGCGGCATGATCACCATGCTGGCCAACCTCGCGATCTTCCTGCCGCTCGGCGGGTCGAACGACGACGAGGAGGGGCCCGGCATCGGCGGGCTGCTGCTCATGATGATCCTCGGCCCGCTCGCCGCGACCGTGATCCAGCTGGCGATCAGCCGGAGCCGGGAGTACCAGGCGGACGAGTCGGGCGCGCAGCTCACCGGCGACCCGCTGGCCCTGGCGAGCGCGCTGCGGAAGATCCACCGGGGTACCCAGGCCATGCCGCTGCCGGCCGACGGTCAGCTGGCGAGCCAGGCCCACCTGATGATCGACAATCCGTTGCGCGGGGGCGGCATCGCCTCGCTGTTCTCGACGCACCCGCCGATGGAGCAGCGGGTGGCCCGGCTCGAGCAGATGGCCGGGCTGGCGTTGCACCGGTAATCGCCAAACGCCCAGCTCACGGGCGTGTCGTTCACTCGGACAGGTAGTCGCGCAACGACGGCCGTGTAGCGTCTGCACCCATGGCTCAGACGCTCCACGCCGTGCTCACGGACCCGGACGAGTCCACAGAGCGTGACATCGAGATCCGCGAGGCGGACAGCTTCCTGCTCGTACGCGCCCCGAACGACCTGGCCGGGCTTCGCGATCTCGCCGATTTCCGCGATCTTGCCGATCGAGACGGGTCAACCCGCGAGGTGACTGTCAGCTAGGCTGCGCGGCCATGGGTGCAATCAGGCCATGGCACGTTCTGCTGCTGCTCTGCTGTCTTCTGGTGGTCGCCGCGGTCGCCACGACCATCATCGTGGTCACGCTGCGGCGCGGGAAACGATAGACAACCGAACGCCGCCCCGGCCCCTCGCGAGGGAACCGGGGCGGCACCGTTTCAGCGGTAGTTCGTGAACTGCAGCGCGATGCCGAAGTCCTCCTGCTTGAGCAGGGTGATCACGGCCTGCAGGTCGTCCTTCTTCTTGCCGGTCACGCGCAGCTGGTCGCCCTGGATCTGGGCCTGGACGCCCTTCGGGCCCTCGTCGCGGATCTTCTTCGAGATGGCCTTGGCCTTCTCCGACTCGATGCCCTGAATGATCTTGGCGTCGATCTTGTACACCTTGCCCGAGGCGCGGGCCTCGCCGGCGTCGAGGGACTTGAGCGAGATGTTGCGCTTGACGAGCTTCTCCTTGAAGACCTCCAGCGCGGCGACGACCCGCTCCTCGGTCTCGGCCTGAAGGGCGACCGCCTCCTCGCCGGACCACTTGATCTCAGCGCCGGTGCCGCGGAAGTCGAACCGCTGCGCCAGCTCCTTCTCGGCCTGGTTGAGCGCGTTGTCGACCTCCTGCCGGTCGACCTTGCTGACGATGTCGAACGAGGGTGCCGAAGCCATGGCAGACGCTCCCTGTTACTGCGTGCGTTAGACGGGTGTGGGCGTGCCGAGGGTACCCGTTTGCAAACCCCCGGGGGCCTACCGCTATTCTGGCTTCCGCCAGGCGGGTTGCCCGAGCGGCCAATGGGAGCGGACTGTAAATCCGTCGCGAAAGCTACAGAGGTTCGAATCCTCTACCCGCCACTGGCAAGACTGAAGGGCCTGTCACCAGGGTATGCCCCCGGGTGGCAGGCCCTCAGTGTCACGACAGCAGTCGCCCGATGCCGCCGCGGCGGGGATCGCCGGCGGCGCCGGCCACGCCCACGGCGCTCACCCCGCCGAAGTAGTGGTCCATCTTGTCCCAGCGCTGGATCTTGTACCCCGCCTCCTGCAGCGCCTCCAGCTCATCCTCCGGATACCCCGGCTCCGCATGCACCAGGTCCGACACCACATGGAACCGAGGCCGATGGATGGCCGAGAAGGTGTCAGTCCCGTCGACGAGCGTGTTGATCAGGGCGTGCAACAGCGCAGTCCGAATGCGAGTAGCGCCAGCCGACCCGATCGCCAATAAGAGCGGTCCATCCGGAGCGGTCACCACCGTCGGGCACATGCAGGACGCCATGCGCTCCCCAGGCAGCGTCCCCGGCCGGATGAGTTCCCCCTCGCCCAGCATCGAGTTCAGGTGAATCCCGAGCCCGTCCAGCCAAACCCCAGATCCGATCCCCAGCGTCAGCGTGATGACGCAAGCGTTGCCCCAAGGGTCGACCACCGAGATGTTGGTCGTGTCGCCCAGCCGCTGCGTCCCATAAGCCCGCAACGCGTCCGCCAATGCCACCGCCCGCGCCGGGCGGCCCATCGACTCCAGGTCCGGCAGCGACCCGAGCGTCACGATGAAGTCATTCAGGTCCGGCCGGGCCGAGACGGTCAGCCCCGCCAGCGAGGCCGAGGCCACCGGCTGCGCCAGCACCCGGTACGAGGCCAGATCGGCGGGCGTCAGAATCCCGCCCCCCGCCGCGATGGTCGACACCATCTGCTGCCCGATCCGCCCCGTGTAGAACGCCCCCGGGCCCTCGTCCGCCAGGATCCCCAGCGCCAGGTCCAGCCCCGGGTGGTACAGCAGGTCCCCGCCCGCCAGCAGCCGACCGGCCGGCGCGTACACCTGCGAGCCCAGGCCCGGCAGCATCGCCGGCGCCAGGGACTCCAGCGTCGCGGCATGCGGCTGCGGCAGGAGCGTTCCCGAGCGGGCGAGCGACAGGGCCGGCGCCACCACCCGCGGCCACGCCAAGCGGCCCCAGCGCTGGTGGATCGCCCCCGCGCCGGCCGGAACCCCGGGCACGCCAACGCTCGAGGCGCCGATCTCGTACCGCTGCGGCACCCCGCCGAACGCCACCGCGATCGGTTCCATCGGGGCCGCGGGGCGCCCGGCGTCTAGGCCGGGGACCGAGCAGAAGAAGTCCAGGCACGTCGTCGTGCCGGTCGAGGCCTCGTAGAACGTGGCGAAGCCGCCGCCCGCGATGCCGGTCAGGACGCTCTCGGCCACGCAGCTGGCCAGCATGGCGGCCACGGCGGCGTCGGCGGCCGTGCCGCCGTCCTGCAGGACGCGCAGGCCGACCTCGGTCGTCGCGGGATGTCCGGCGGCGACGCCCGCAGAAATTGAGGAATTCTCGCGGTAGCATCCGTGGACCATGGACCACCCGTCGGTTTCGCTGCCCGGTCGCGTGCGGGCGGGGTACGCGCTCGGCTCGCTCGTCACGGGCGCGTTCGGCACCGTGCCCGGTTTGTTGCTTCTGCCCTACCTGACCGACACCCTCGGGGTCGCGGCCGGGATCGCCGGGCTGCTCGTGCTCGCACCGAAGGCATGGGACGTGCTCATCAACCCGGTTGCCGGGAGGATCTCCGATCGTACCCGCACCCGATGGGGCGCCCGCCGACCATTTTTGCTCGGGGCCGGGCTGGCGGTGGCGGTACTGTTCGCGTTGATTTTCGCGGCACCGGTGAAAAGCGGCGTATACGTCGCCTTGATGTTCCTGGCGACGGCCACGGCGTACGCGTTCTATCAGGTGCCGTATGTCGCGATGCCCGCCGAAATGACCGATGACTACAGCGAGCGGACCCGCCTGATGACCTGGCGCGTCGCGTTGCTCGCGGTCGCCATCCTGGTGTCGGGCGCGCTGGCGCCGGTGGTCACCAAACAGTTCGGCGACGGCATTCCCGGCCATCGCGCCATGGGAGTCTTCGTCGCCGCACTCATCGTCGTCGGTACCCTCGGCAGCTTCTTCGGCACCCGCAAGGCCCCCGTCGGCGCCATTACGCAGAGCGAGCCGAGCCTGGCCGCGCAGCTGAAAACGGCACGGGCGAACAAGGCATTCACCCGATTGCTCATCTGCTTCATCATTCAGGCGGCCGGAATCGCCACCATGCTGGCCGGCGTGAGCTACTTCGCCACCCAGATCCTGGCCGATCCGGACACGGGATCGACATTGCTCTTCGCGTGTTTCGTCGGGCCGGCGCTGCTCGTCATGCCGCTCTGGTCGCGAATCGGAGCAAAAATCGGCAAACTCCGCTCGTACGTCCTGTCCTCCCTCATCTTCGCCGGTGCCGCCGCGCTCATCGCCTTGGCGCCGGTGCTGCCCAACGCCGTCGTGTACGTGCTCACCGGCCTGGTCGGCTGCGGCTACGCCGGCCAGCAGGTCTTCGGGCTGGCCATGCTGCCGGACTGCATCGCCTTCGACGCCGCGCGCACCGGCCGCCGCCAGGCCGGGGTGTTCACCGGGCTGTGGACGGCCGGGGAGACGTTCGGCCTGGCCCTGGGCCCGGGGATCTTCGCGCTGCTCCTGGCCGCGACCGGGTACGTCTCCAGCGACTCTGGCACCGCCGTCGCGCAGACCGACACCGCGCGAATGGGTGTGCAGCTCGGCTTCACGGTGATTCCCGCCGTTGTCGTCGCATTGGCGCTGTTCACTCTGCGAGGCTATGACCTGAACGAAGCGCGACTGTCGGAGGGCGAAGCACTTGAACGCACGGCCTGAGCACGACCTCGGCGGAGCCGAGGCCGACCGCCGCGGAGGGTTGGACCTGTGAGCGCGTTGCCTGAGCGGGGCATCCCGGCCAGGGACGTGCTCGCGGAGCTCGACGAGCTGCGCGCGCACGACCTGCCGACGCACGGCGGCCAGTTGTTCGCCTACGTGTACGACCCGGGCCTGGCCGGCCTCGACGACCTGGCCGCGGCCGCCCACGCGAGGTCGGCGCACGTCAACGGGCTCGATCCGACCGCCTTCCCCTCGCTGCTCGCGATGGAGAACGACCTTGTGGCGGCGGCCGCGCAGGTGCTCGGCGGCGACGAGCGGGCCGTGGGGAGCGTGACCTCAGGCGGTACCGAATCCCTGATCCTGGCAGTGAAAGCGGCCCGCGACGGACGGCCCGAGATCGCCCGGCCCCGGCTGGTCATGCCGGTCACCGCGCATGCGGCGCTGGCCAAGGCCGCGGCCTATCTGCGCGTCGAGCTCGACACCGTGCCGGTCGACCCGGTGTCGCTGCGCGTCGATCCGGCGGCGGTCGCGGCCGCGATCACCCCGGAGACGGTGCTCGTGGCCTGTTCGGCGCCGTCGTACGCGCACGGGCTGATCGACCCGGTCGAGCCCATCGCCGCCGCGGCGCAAGCGGCCGGGGTGCGCTGCCACGTGGACGCCTGCTTCGGCGGGTGGACGCTGCCGTACCTGCGCCGGCTGGGCGAGCCCATCCCGCCGTTCGACCTGTCGGTGCCCGGGGTCACGAGCATCTCCGTCGATCTGCACAAGTACGCGTACGCGCCCAAAGGCGTCTCCGTGCTGCTGCACCGCGACGAGGCCCTGCGCGCGCCGCAGTACTTCGGCTACGCGGACTGGCCCGGGTACACCATGGTCAACCCGGTCATCTCCTCGACCCGCTCCGGCGGCCCGATCGCCGCGGCGTGGGCGACCCTGCGGCACATCGGCGACGACGGATACCTGGCGCTGGCCGCGAAGACGCGTGACGCCACCCGCGACATCGCCCGCGCGGTGGCGCGGATCGAGGACTTCACGGCGGTACCCACGGAATCGACCGTCGTCGCGTTCATGTCGTCCGGCGTCGACCTGTTCGTGCTGGCCGACGAGCTCGCGGCGCGGGGCTGGCACACGCAGCCGCAGTTCCGCCACGGCGAGATTCCGGCCTCGGTACACCTCACGGTGACCGCGGCCGTCGCCCCGCGGGTCGGCGATTTCGAGGCCGACCTGTCCGCCGCGGTCGCCGCGGCGCGCGCGCACGGACCGATCGAGCTGCCCGACGGCCTGCTCGAACTGCTCGGCAGCGCCCCGGTGGACCAGATCGCGGCCGCGCTGGGCGTCGGCGAGGGCGGGGGGCTGCCGGAACGCATGGCGCCGATCAACTCGCTGTTGAATGCCGTCGATCCAGCAGTACGAGAGCAGCTTCTGGTGGCTTTTCTCAGTCTCCTGCAGCGACCTTCACGGCGGCCGTGAGCACGAGCTGGGCCAGCGCGGCGGGGACCAGGACGAGCCAGCACAGGCGCTGGAGCTGGTCCTCGCGCAGGCGCGGGTAGGACACGCGCACCCAGATCACCACGAACGACACCGCGAAGATCTTGATCAGCGTCCAGGCCCACCCGAGCTCGGCGTCCAGGCCGAACGGCCCCTTCCAGCCGCCGAGGAACAGCACGGTGGTGAGCGCGGCGATGACGACGATCCCGACGTACTCCGCGAGCAGGAAGAACGCGAACCGCAGCCCGGTGTACTCGGTCATGTAGCCGAACACCAGCTCGGAGTCCGCGATCGGCATGTCGAACGGCGGCCGGCGGATCTCGGCCAGCCCGGCGATGAAGAAGACGAGCATGGCCGGCAGCTGCCACAGCAGCCACCAGGGCCGCCACGCCTCGACGATGCCGGAGAGCGACAGGGTGCCCGCCGCCATCGCGACCGAGAGCGCCGAGAGAATGAACGGCAGCTCGTACCCGAGCAGCTGGGCCGCCGCGCGCAGGCCCCCGAGCAGCGCGTACTTGTTGGCGCTGGACCAGGCGGCCATGAGCACCGCGACCACGCCGATGCCGACCACCGCGAGCACGAAGAACAGCCCGATGTCGAGCTTCTGGGCGACCAGCCCGTTGGGCCCGAGCGGGATCACGAGCAGCACGACCAGGTACGGCAGCAGCGCGATCACCGGCGCCAGCCGGAACACCGCCCGATCGGCCGCGCGCGGCGTGATGTCCTCCTTCTGCACGAACTTCACGCCGTCGGCGACGAGCTGGGCCCAGCCGTGGAAGGCGCCCGCGTACATGGGCCCGAGCCGGCCCTGCATGTGCGCCATGACCTTGTGCTCGGCCTGCCCCACGATGAGCGGCAGCGTCAGAAACGCGATCACGACGCCGAGCACGCGGATCGCGACATCCAGCCAGACCGGCATCACTTCGGCCACTCTTTTGGATCCGGTACTCCCGGTGGCCGCATCGGCGCCCGCTTGCTCACGGTGTGCTCGCTCTCCCCGGGCTCCTTCGCCCCGGGCCAGGGCTTGGCCACCCGCGAGGCGAGCACGAACTCCTTGCGCAGCGGATGCCCCTCGAACTCGTCCGGCAGCAGCAGCGGCTTGAGCTCGCCGTGCCCGGTGAACCCGATCCCGAACATCTCGTGCGTCTCCCGCTCGTGCCACGCCGCGCCCGGGTAGATGTCCTTGACACTCGCGATGGCGGGCGCGGAGCGCGGGATCTCGGCCCGGATCAGCACGCCCCGCTTCTCCGTGGTCGACCAGAGGTGCACGACGAGCGTGAACCCGCCCGGCAGCTCGTCGACGGCGGAGAGCCAGTCGAAGTAGTCGTACCCCTCGCTCTTCGCGGTCTCGATCGCCTCGGCCCACCGCTCGGCGGCCACGTCGACGGTCGGGCGGGCGAACTGGCCCCCGCCGCTCTCGGACGTGTCACCCAGGTCGAAAAGGCTCATGGCTTCACTGGCTTCACCGGCGATGCCGTGAGCGCCTTGACGTCGGGCCGCGGGGTCCCGCCCAGCCCGGCCTGCTCCCCGGCGATCTTCTCCTGCAGCCGCATGATCCCGTGCAGCAGCGCCTCGGGCCGCGGCGGACATCCGGGCACGTACACGTCGACGGGGATGATCTGGTCGACGCCCTTGGTGACCGAGTACGAGTCCCAGTACGGCCCGCCGCAGTTGGAGCAGGCCCCGAACGAGATCACGTACTTCGGCTCGGGCATCTGGTCATAGAGCCGCTTCACGGCCGGCGCCATCTTGTCGGTCACGGTGCCCGACACCACCATGAGGTCGGCCTGCCGCGGCCCATGGGCGAACGGAATCACCCCGAGGCGCATGAAGTCGTGCCGCCCCATCGAGGTCGCGATGAACTCGATGGCACAACAGGCCAGCCCGAAGTTGAACACCCACAGCGAGTAGCGCCGCCCCCAGTTGAGCACGAACTTGATCGGCTCACCCAGCACTCCCGACATGGCGACAGCGTACTCGTGCCACGGCCTCCGCGACGCGGGGTAGGAACGTGCTTCGCGCTCCCTCGACGTCGACCACCGCCAGATACCCGTGCAGCCGCCAGAGTTCCTTCCGCTGGGCGAAGCCTTCCTCGATGGCCTGGACCTCCCGGTACCCGTCGAAGAGCGCCTCGCGCACGGGCGCGAAGTAGTCGACGAGGGCCAGGTCCGCCTCGGGATGCCCGTAGGAGGCTCGGCACCACGTCGGGGATCTCGGCTTGGCCGACCGCACGCTCGACGGCTCGCGCGAGTTCTTCGGGCAGCCGAGCGTCTGCGAGCCGGGGCTTGATCCGGCGCTCGAGATAGCACTCCCGCCACGTGTTGGCCGCGACGGGCCGGTTGTCCTGCAGGAACGGGCCGAGGAGCCATCAAAAGCTTCAAGCCGCATTTTGTACTTTCTGTGCCCGTGCAAGGTCGCGAGAGCCCGACGAGTTCGAGTCCCTTGGCCTCGGCCTCGAACTGCACGCGGTTCCCGAGCTTCGCGAACACCCTCAACGCGCCGGCCCGATAGATCCCGGCCGGGTGGGACGCGAGGTCATCCAACGAGACGAAGTCGTCGACCCGCCCGATCGCGGCGCCGACGGCTTTCAGGAGTTGCGGTTCGAGCAGCGGGTGCCACGCATGCCGAATAGCTCCACGCCGATGAATGACGCCGCCCCTGCCGCCGTCGAGCATCTGCGAAACCGCCCTAGAACGCGCGATATTCGACTACCAGGATCACGCCGCCGTCCGGTTCGTCGACCCAATCCACTACCACGCCGCTGTTTACAACCTGGTCACCGACCCTCGCGCGAACTGGGGTGCCAATCACCTCCTCGCGGCTGTGCTCCAGTGCAAACTCTGGCTTCATGGAGAGTTCGAACTGCTCGGGCCCTGTCGGGATCTCGTAGCGAATTGACGTTGCGCGGTCAGGCATCGACGCCCCCACCCTTGGAAGATAGCGACCAAGGTACCGGCATCGGAGATGGCACGCACGTTCGATTCGCGAAGGTCGGGACGACGCCACGACCGCACGGACTACCAGCTGGGCGCCATCGAGCTTCAGTCGCAATAGGTATACCGGCCGATCACTCTTCGTAAACGAGCGTGCTGGTCGACCGCGCGTTGCCTTAAAACGTTGCGGCCGAGGTTCGGTGCGACTATTAAAAGACAAGCGAGTTAACCCTACGAGTGACTAACCTTGGTAGCCGCCACATGAGCGATGCGATCGATTTGGCTTCAGGTAACTGGCGAAAGTCGCCATGCCTGGGCTGCGGAGAACTCACCAGGCGCGCCCGAGACGCGTGGATTGAAATCGTCGGGACCAGAAGCGGCAGCTGGCTTGCGGCAGTTAACGTCGACCCTCTACGGATGGTTGCCGACGAACTTCCCCCTCCCGCCGACGAACCGCTGGTCGCACTTGGCGTTGCTCACAACGTCTGCTTGGAACTGTCCGTAGCGCGTCTCCGTCGGCGCGAGATTGAACTTCCAGACGTTCTGCCGATCGCCATGCTAGAGGTACTTGACCACAACACGCCTCTACGCCAACCGCAGGACCCGACGCCCGTCGGAGAATGCCCGTTCTGCCAGGGACACGGTCGGCATATCACGAATGAAGACATTTACCCGAAGTGGCTACTGAGGTATCTGGAATCACGTGGCGCCCGAATGGTCCGCGACGACCGGACTGCCCGGCGGCTCGGCGGGCTGGTGACACCAGTATGCAACGACTGCAACAACACCTGGATGTCCACGATCGAAAATGATGTCAAGTACATCATTGTCTCAATGTTGAACGAACCTCGTGGCATTTCAATCGATGAGCAGCGGCGTCTGGCGTTGTGGGCTGCGGTCAAAGGCGTTCTGTTTGACCGGGTGGGTGGCGCTCCAGTTTTGCCGTTGGGCGTCGGGCACGATCTGAACATCAAACGCCGACCGCACCCTGAGATGCGCATCTGGATCGCAGCCTATTCAGATATGAGCAGCGTACTCGAAGCGCACCCGTGGCGAATCTTCACGCCGAAGGGCAGTTCCTCTGATCACCCCGACGAGTTACTCGGCTACTGCATGACGTTCTCGATTGTCCATCTGGTCTTCCAAGTCTTCGTGCCCATCATCGGTGGCTCGCTCGCGGAGCTGGAGAATTTCGACGGATCGGTATTGCAGATCTGGCCTACCGCGGCCGAGGAGTTGTCGTGGCCGCCGAGGTGGCAGTTCGACCGGCACTCCATTGTCGCCCTGGCACGCCGGATTTTTGACAATCGAGAGCCCGTGGAAATGGAGGTGACCCTCAAGCGGACGGACATCCACGAGCCTCGCAGGAGGCGACCATTCCTAGAGGGACCCGCACTATGACGGCTGAGCACACGCGCCTACAGCAGGACGAGGTCGTCTCGGTGGACTACTTCGCGTTCGTAGGCCGGGCCCAGCTCCGCGGCCAGGTCGCCCGTTGAGCGGCCCAGCAGTGGCGGTAGCTCCGTCGCGTCGTAGTTGACCAGACCTCGCGCCACCGGTACGCCGCCGCCATCCACGAGGTCCACCGGGTCCCCCGCGGCGAAGCGTCCGTCCACCGCCGTAATCCCCGCCGGCAGCAAGGACGCGTGGCCGGCCACCACCGCTCGCACCGCCCCCGCGTCCAGGACCAGGCGGCCCCGGGGCGAGGTGGCGTGGGCCAGCCAGAACAGCCGGGCCTGCGGACGTTCCCGCTGCCGGTGGAACAGTGTGCCGACGGTCTGACCGGTCAGGACCGCCGAGGCCTGGGGAGCCGAGGCCAGTACCACCGGAATCCCGCTCGTCGTGGCGATCCGTGCCGCCTCGACCTTCGTGACCATGCCGCCGGTGCCGACCCCCGCCTTGCCCGGGCGGCGGATGTCCACCCCGTCGAGGTCCGCGAAGGTGCGGACGTCCGTGATCGGGGACGAGGTCGGGAGGGAAGGGTCGCCCGTGTACAGGCCGTCCACATCGGACAACAGGACCAGCAGGTCGGCGTGGACCAGGGCGGCTACCAGAGCGGCCAGGCGGTCGTTGTCGCCGAAGCGGATCTCCTGCGTGGCCACCGTGTCGTTTTCGTTCACGATGGGGATGGCCTTGAGATCCAGCAGGCGGCGCAAGGTTCGGTACGCGTTGCGGTAGTGGGCCCGCCTCGTCACATCGTCGACGGTCAGGAGGACCTGGCCCACCACTCGGCCGTGGTTGGCGAAGGCGTCGTTGTACGCGCGCATCAGCAATCCCTGGCCGACGCTCGCTGCTGCCTGCTGGGTCGCCAGATCTCTTGGGCGGCGTGGCAAGCCCAGCGGGGACAGGCCCGCGGCGATGGCGCCCGACGAGACCAGGACCACCTCGGCCGGCGTCGCTGTCAGGGCGTCTACCAGGGCGTTCACTCGTTCGAAGTCCAGGCCGCCCGTGGCGGTGGTCAGGGAGGACGAACCGACCTTGACTACGATTCGCCTTGCCTCCGTGACCTGTTCTCGCACGGGGCTAATCTTGCCGCCTGGCCAGGGCACCAGCGCGGTAGGTTCCCATATCGTGGCCGACGAGGAGTACACCGAGCAGGTTCTCTCCCTGGTGGAGCGGATTCCGCCCGGGCGTGTCATGTCGTACGGGGCGATCGCTGAATACCTCGGCCGGGGCGGGCCTCGCCAGGTCGGGGCGGCCATGTCCCACTATGGCGGGCCCGTCCCCTGGCATCGGGTGGTGGCCGCGAACGGGCGGTTGGTTCCTGGGCACGAGCAGGAGGCGCTCCGCCGGCATCGGCGGGAAGGTACTCCGCTGCGCGGCGAGAAGGTCGACATGCGCCACGCCGCGTGGTGGCCCGAGGAGAGCTAAGCCACGGCGCCGTGGGCGGTGACCGTGGTCAGGCCGCCGTCGACCGGGAGCGTTGCGCCGTGGATGTGGGAGGCCTGGTCCGAGGCCAGGAACACGGCCGCGGCGGCGATCTCGGCCGGTGAGGACAGGCGGCGGCTCGGGACCGTGGCGACGATGCGCTCCAGGTGGGGGCGGATCGACGTGGCCCACTCGACGTCCGTGGGGCCGGGGGCGATCGTGTTCACGCGGATGCCGTGCGGGCCGAATTCCGCTGCCCACGCCGCGGTCAGGGCGTGCAGGGCCGCCTTCGTCGCGCTGTACAGGGCGCTGCCCGGCATTCCCGTCAGCGCGTTGATGGAGCCGATGTTGACGATGGCGCCGCCGCCTCTGGCCTGCATCTTCGGGGCCAGGGCGGCGGTCAGCAGGTATGGGGCCTTGATGTTGGTGGCCAGGGCGGCGTCCACCACGTCCTCGGGGGTGTCTGCCGTGGGGCGGCCGCCCACCAGGTACGCGGCGTTGTTGACCAGGATGTCGACGTCGCCGGACCGGGCGGCGAACGCTTCGATTGCCTCGCGGCCGGCGGTCAGGTCGGCCTGGAGATAGGTGGCTTGGCCGCCGGCGGCGGTGATCTTGCGGACGACCTCCGCGCCCATGTCGGGGCGGCGGCCGGTGACGATGACCTTTGCGCCCTCGGTGGCGAACCGTTCGGCGATCGCGCGGCCGATGCCGCTGGTCGAGCCGGTGATGAGGGCGGTGCGGCCTTGAAGGAGGCTCATGCTGTACAACCTCTGCTGTTTGGACTGTTTGGTCCAGGCGAACGTAACACCTTCTGGACTGGAGGGTCCAACAGACTAGGATGTGGGGATGAGCACGGCATTGACGGCGAAGGGGGCGGCCACCCGGGACCGGATCGTGGCCGGTGCGGCGGTGCTGCTGCGCGAGCGGGGCGTGGACGAGGTTTCGCTCGACGACGTCCGCGCGGCGACCGCCACCAGCAAGAGCCAGCTCTTTCACTACTTTCCGGCGGGGCGCTCCGGGCTGCTGCTGGCCATCGCGCAGCATGAGGCTTCCGCGGTACTGCACGATCAGGAGCCCCACCTCAGTTCCCTCGGGTCGCCGGAGTCCTGGGCGGCCTGGCGGGAGGCGGTGATCGCGCGCTATGAGGCGCAGGGGACGCGGTGCCCGCTCGCGGCGCTGACGCGGCAACTTGCTCCGAGCAACCCCGAGGTTCGGCCGATCGTGTCCGGGCTGCTCACGACGTGGCAGACGAAGCTGATCGAGGGGGCGCGGCGGGCGAAGGCGGCGGATCCGGAGAAGACTGGGCTCGTGATCCTGGCCGCGGTGCAGGGCGGGGTCGGGATCCTGCTCGCCACGGGCGACTCGACGGCGCTGCGCGTGGCGCTGGACGCCGCCCTGGTCGAGGTGCTCAGCGCAGCGCGCGGATAGCCTGCAGCGTCGTGTGGACGTTGAACTGGTCGCCGTCGTCGCTGGTCCAGCCGCCGTCCCTGCGCTGGGTCTCGATGAGGCGCTTCCTCGCCGCGCCCAGCAGCCAGTCCTCCGTGGACATGCCGATGCGGCGCAGTGAGGAGTAGAGCCAGGCCGTGTCCGCGCCGCTCATGGTCGGGACGCGGTCGGCCAGGGCGACCTGGATCTGGGCCGACTCGTAGAACCAGCCCAGGTGGTACAGCACGGCGCACCCCAGCCAGCCGGTGACCAGGAACGACGGCCAGCTGCCGTCGGGGCGCAGCGAGGCGCGGAAGGCCTCTGCCGCGCGGGCGATGCGGGCCGCGTGCTCGTCCTCGTCGCCGGGGGCGGGGCCGCCGATGACCAGCCAGTACGCCGCGCTGCAGGTCAGGAAGAGCTTGGCCTCGTCGTCGCCGGGCTGGGCCCAGGGCGGGGCGATGCCGGCCAGCGACTCGTCCTCTTCCCACATGCCGTCCGGGCGCTGGCTGCGGCCGAGCCAGTTCAGGGCGCGGCGGGCCGCGGGGCGGGTGATCGCGCCGAGGTCGTCCAGCTCGGCCAGGCGGAAGCAGGTGGCGTCGATCGAGGCGACGTGCGCGCCGTGGTACGCCGGCCAGCCACCCGTGGACGCCTGGCCGATCTCCGCGCGGTCGAGGACGTCGGCCGACGGGGCCTGGCCGGTGCGCAGCCAGGCTGAGCGCGCCCGGTCCACGGCGTCGCCGTGGGCGATGACGTAGCCGATCGCGGCGTCAAGGTCGACCATGCGCCGCAGACTACCGCTCGCCCGGCCCGCCCACATGGGTCGAGCCGGGCGATGTCCGGTTGATCACTGGAAACGAAGTATGGCCATCAGTAGATCGGCAGCGACGGGTCGACCGTCTTGACCCACGAGACCACGCCGCCCTGGACGTGTACCGCGTCCTTGAACCCCGCGGCCTTCACGGCGGCGAGGGCCTCGGCGGAACGGACGCCGCTCTTGCAGTACAAGACGATCTGCTTGTCCTGAGGGAGGTCGGCGAGCGCGTTGCCGTTGAGGAACTCGCCCTTCGGCACGAGCCGCGCGCCGGGCACCCGGACGATCTCCCACTCGGCCGGCTCCCGCACGTCGATCAGCTCGATCGGCTTGCCCGAGTCCTGCCAGTCCTTGAGCTCGCTCGCGGTGATGGTCGAGCCCACCGTCGCGGCCTGGGCCTCGTCCGACACGGCGCCGCAGAAGTCGTCGTAGTCGATGAGGCCGGTGACGGTCGGGTTCTCGCCGCAGATCGCGCAGTTCGGGTCCTTGCGCAGCTTGATCTTGCGGTACTCCATCTCGAGGGCGTCGTACACCATCAGGCGCCCGAGCAGCGTCTCGCCGATGCCGGTCAGGAGCTTGATCGCCTCCGTCACCTGGATCGCGCCGATCGACGCGCACAGCACGCCGAGCACGCCGCCCTCGGCGCAGGACGGGACCATGCCGGGCGGGGGCGGCTCCGGGTAGAGGCAGCGGTAGCACGGGCCGTGCTCGGCCCAGAAGACCGACGCCTGGCCGTCGAAGCGGTAGATCGAGCCCCACACGTACGGCTTGCCCAGCAGCACCGCGGCGTCGTTGACCATGTACCGCGTCGCGAAGTTGTCGGTGCCGTCGATGATCAGGTCGTACTGCGCGAAGATCTCCATGACGTTGTCGTTGGAGAGCGCCTCGTTGTGCAGGATGACGTTGACGTACGGGTTGATCTCCAGCACCGAGTCCCGCGCCGACTCGGCCTTGGGCCGGCCGATGTCCGACTGGCCGTGGATGATCTGGCGCTGCAGGTTGGACTCGTCGACGGTGTCGAACTCGACGATGCCGAGGGTGCCGACGCCGGCGGCCGCGAGGTACATCAGGGCGGGCGAGCCGAGGCCGCCCGCGCCCACACAGAGCACCTTCGCGTTCTTGAGTCGTTTCTGCCCGGCCACCCCGACGTCGGGAATGATCAGATGGCGTGAGTAGCGGCGGACCTCGTCCACCGACAGGTCGGCGGCGGGCTCGACCAAGGGAGGCAGCGACATGGTTCTCATTCTGCCTCGCCAGGGCCCCGAACCCGAGTGAGCTACGGCACTTGGGGACCCGTGTACGGCTTCCCGTCCACGTAGGGCCAGCTGTTGGCGATGCAGCCCTTCAGCCCGTACGTCTGCTGCATCATGACGGGCGCGGGCTTGCCGGCGTCCGGGCAGGCCTCGTGGCCGTGCCCGAGCTCGTGGCCGGTCTCGTGGTTGATCACGTACGTCTGATAGTCCGCGACCGGCGCGCCGTAGTCCGGGATGGCGGTGTTCCAGCGGGCCAGGTTAATGATGACCTTGCCGGTGATGCGGCAGGAGCTGTACCCGTCCGTGTGCAGCCCGGCCGTGCCGCACATCGCCTCGGAGGTGACCGGCGTGGCCAGGAACACGGTGAAGTCGGCGGCGCCCTCGCCCTTGACCCGCTGCAGGCGCAGCTGGCCGCCCGCGGTCCAGCCGCGCGGGTCGGCGTAGGTCTTCTCGACGGCCGCGGCGAACGCGTCGGCCTGCAGCGAGGCGCCGTTCTCCACGGCGATCCGGTACTTCTTCAGCGCCCCGGCCCCGCCCGCCACGGGACCGTCGGTGGTCGCGTACGCGAACGTGCCGTCCCCCTTGGCCGCCCCCGCCTCGGGCGGCGGACTGGCCGGCTGCGAGGGCGGGGCGAGCATCGGCTGCTCGTGGCGCACGGCGGCGGTGGGTTTTTCTTCCTGCGGCCCGGCGAAGAACAGCTGGCGGGTCAGGCCGGCGGCGGCCAGGAGCCCGGCCCCGGCCATCAGCCCGGCGATGAGGTACCGGCGGCGCCGGGCCTCCATGCGGCGGCGGTGGCGGGCGGCCCGCACGACCTCGCGGGCGGCCGTCGGGTCGCTCGGCAGCGCGGCCGGCTCCCGCCGGCGGTCACTGATCAGCCGGCTCACCATCGACGCTCAGCTTGCCATGCGCACCCGGGCGACGCGCGAGCGGACGGGCTCCTGCACCTGTACCGCAACCTGCCTTGTGGCTTCTGCTTTTCGGGTGGCTTCCGCCGTGACCTCGTCCAGCAGGCCGAAGACGGCGCGGGCGACCGAGCGTGGAACTTCCATCTGCGCCACGTGGCCGACGCCCTCGAGCATCATCAGCCGGCTGTCCGGGATGAGCTGGGCGACCTGCGGCGCCGTGCGGATGTCCACCAGCTTGTCCTGCCGCCCGGCGATCACCAGCGTGGGCGCGGTGATCTTGGCGGCGGAGCGCCAGATGGAGCCCTCCCCCGGCAGGTACGCCCGCAGGAAGCTGCCGACCAGGCCGCGCAGGCTGCCGACGTACGCCTCGGCGTACCACGGCACCAGGTGGCGCAGGCGGGCCTCCTCGATCGCCTCCAGCCGGCGCTGCTCCGGGTAGCGGGTCGGGTCGGCGTAGCAGGAGTCGATGACCATGTCCGCCAGCACCTCGGGCGTCATCGACGACATGTGCCGCGCGGCGAGGCGGGCGGCATTCGGCAGGAGCAGCAGCGGTACGACCCGGCCCTGCAACGAGCGCCGCGGGTCCAGGAACGGCATCGCCGGGGAGATCAGGGTCAGCGAGCGGACCAGGTCGGGGCGCTTGGCCGCGGCCTTGACGATCGCGGCGCCGCCCATCGAGTTGCCGAACAGGTGGACCGGGCCGCGGTCGCTGTACTCGATCCAGCGGATCACGTGCGACGCCATCGCGTCGATGGTGTAGCTGCGCGCCCGGCCGCTGTAGCCGAATCCAGGCAGGTCGATGGCCTGCCCGTCCAGCGCGACCCCGTCCGCGCGGGCGGCCAGGATGCCGGCCAGGTCGGTCCAGTTGGTCGACGAGCCACCCAGGCCGTGCACGTAGACCGCGGGCTCCGCGGTGGGGGACGCGGAGGGGGTGTCCCGGACGTACGCGACCGATCCATCGAGCTCGACCTCTCGCCCCGGCCACCGCTTGGGCACGTCGTCGGGTGACGGGACGGTGAACTCTGGGACAAGAGTGGCGCGCTTCATGCCCCAAGTGTGCCCGGAGAATCCAAGCAATACACGATCTTGGGCGCAGTTGAGCAACGCTACGGGAGGAGGGCCTCCAGGCGGCGGTTGACGGCGGCGAGGGTCGCGCGCACGATCGCCTGGCGGGCGTCGCCGTCGGCGCCGACCACCGCGGAGCCGGTGAGCTGCTCGACGAAGCCGTCGTACATCAGCAGGAGCACCACCACCGCGACCTCGCAGCTGCCGAGCGAGACCTCGGCGGCGTGCTCGATGTAGCAGCGCGCGCGGACCGTGGCATCGGTGTCGATGAGCAGCTGGTCGACGGCGGAGGCGGCGGCCAGGGCGGCCAGCTTCAGCATGTACCCGTCGAAGTTCGGGCCGCCGGCCACGCCCACCGCGGGCTGGTTGTCGGCGGTCAGCCGGACCTCGACGGTCGCGTCGATACCCTGGGTGCTGACGTCCACCGATTCGATGACGACCCGCGGCGAGACGATCGCGCCCGGGTTGGGCATCAGGGCGGGCGCCTTCTTCTCCTGGGCGGCCGGCTTGACGCGCGCGCCGCTGCTCACCGGGCGGCGGCGACGGGCCTCGCGACCGTACCCCGGAAGCGCACTGTGCGGCGCGTTGCGGGCGACGGACAGGCCGGGCGACGGGGGCCGGGGCGTCATCACCGGCGCGTCCAGGCTCGCCTCGGGCGCGTACGGGGCGGGCGCCAGCGGCTCCGGCATGCCGTCGGGCAGCAGCGGGTTCTGCTCGGCCGAGAGGCCCATGGTGTCGTTGAGCATCCGGGCCACGAGGCGGCTGACCAGGCCCGCGTCGGCCTCGTCGGCCAGCTCCAGGCGCAGGGTGTGCAACCCGTCTGCGTTCTTGCGCAGCGTCGCGCGGTCCACGCCGCGGACCGTCTGCACGGCCCGCAGGACGCTCTGCACGTCGAAGCCGTCGGGGCGGCTGTCCGGGTCGCCCGGCACGCCGTCCTCGTCCTCGCGCAGGTAGTTCTTGATCCGGGCCAGCTCGGGGGCGCCGACCGCGGCGGCCTGGGGCTCGCCGGCGACCAGGGCCGGGACGTCGGGCTCGGCGGGCACGCGCTGGGGCAGCTCCGGCGGGTCGTACGCGGGCTGGCGCATGTCGTCGGCGAACGTCGGCATGATCGGCTCGGCGGTCGTCATCGCCGTGGCCGAGCCGAGCAGGAGGGGCGGCAACGGCCCGACGAGCGGGTCGTCCTCCGGGACGCGCTGGGCGGGCAGCTGCTGTGGCTGGACCGGGGCCGGTGGTGGTGGCGCCGGTACCGGCTCGGGCTGCTGGCTCGGCGCGGCCCAGTCGAACTCCGGCTGCGCGGGCTCGGGGGCCCAGTGCCGCTGCTCCTGCGGCTGATACTGCTCCTGCGGCTGATAGGGGGCGGCCTGATAGCCCCATTGATCGATCGGCTGCTCGTACGACTGCTCGTACTGCTGGCTGTAGGCCGACGGCTGGGCGGAGATCGGACGGTGCACCTCGCCCGTGTTCTCCAGCTCGCGGCCGCCGTACACCGTGCCGGGGGCCGGAACGCTTCTGGTCTCGCCGGTGGGGCTCGACGTGGGCCAGCCCTGCCCGTCCGGGCCGTAGTGGCCGTAGTGCAGCGTGGACGTGGGCGGCTGGACGGGCGGCTCGACCTGCGGCGGAGGTGAGGAGACGGGCGGGCTCACCGGGGCCAAAATGTCGGAATACGAGCTCCGCACCTCGGCGCGGCCGCGATTGGCGGGATTTACGCCGTTCGTCCCATTCGTGCCGTTCCCGTTGATGCCGTGGCCGTTCACTCCATGGAGGTTGAAGGCGCCGGTCACCTGGGCGCGCCCGGCGATCGCGCCGGAGGCGGGCTCGCGCCAGGCCGAGACGATCGCCTCCAGGGCGTCGTCCGTCGGCGTACCGCCATTGGCCTGCGGATCCGGGTATGCGGCACGACCGCGACCCAGGCCCGGGGTCGGGCCGAGGTTTGCACCAGGGTAGGCGCCACCCGATTCCGGGTTACCGGCTTGCCCCGTTTCGTCCACCGCACGCTCCTCCGTCGCCCCTAGGTGAGGCTACCGTGTGGGTGGAAAGGGGGTAAGTTGCAATCTCGACCCAAATCCGGATGGTGAACATGACCTCGGCGATGAGCGGCACGCAGGCGGCCGGTCGGCCCGTGCGACTGCCGCGGTCGGCGCGGCGAAAGCAACTGCTCGCCGCGGCTCAGCAGGTGTTCGTGGCCCAGGGATACCACGCCGCGGCGATGGACGATATCGCGGAGCGGGCGGGCGTCTCGAAGCCGGTCTTGTACCAACATTTCCCGGGCAAGTTGGAGTTGTACCTCGCCCTGCTCGACACGCACTGCGACGCGATGGTCTCCCGGGTCCGCTCGGCCATGGAGGCGACCACCGACAACAAGGACCGCGTGCGGGGCGCCATCCAGGCGTACTTCGACTTCATAGACCACGAGAGCGAAGCGTTCCGCCTGGTCTTCGAGTCCGACCTGCGCAACGACCCGGCCGTGCGCGAGCGCGTGGACCGCGTCGAGACCGGGTGCATCGCCGCCATCACCGACACGATCATGGCCGACACCGGGGTGAGCCGCGCCCGCGCCGAGCTCCTCGCGTCCGGCCTGGTCGGCGCGGCCGAGATCGCGGCCCGGTTCTGGCTGGCCGGCGGCCGCCAGGTGGACAAGGCCGAGGCGGAGACCCTGCTGACCACATTGTCGTGGCGCGGCATCGCGAGCTTCCCCCTGCACGGCGAACACGCCTGATCGCGTTAATCTTCAACCACACTGGGTGTGCGGGCCGATGATGGCCGCGCCCGATCAAGGAGGAAGACGTGGAGGTCAAGATCGGCGTGCAGTACGCGCCTCGGGAACTGGTGCTGGAGAGCACGCAGTCGCCGGCCGAGGTCGAGTCTGCGGTCACCGACGCGATCAATGGTGGCGATAAAGGTGTGCTGTCCCTGGTCGACGACAAGGGCCGCCGGGTGATCGTGCCGGTTGGCAAGATCGCCTACGTGGAGATCGCCGAAGCGTCGCCGCGGCCGGTTGGGTTCTCTGCGGCGCGCTGAACCTATTTTTTTGGAAGGGCTCCCAGAATTTTTTGGGAGCCCTTCTTGGTGCACGAAATGTCGGGCGCTTCGCTAGCCGCGACATTTCGGACTTATACCCTGACGGGGGATGCGCGCACTTTGCCTGCTTTGTCGGGTTTCTGGGGCAAGATCAGTTGTTCAGGCCGACGGCGCCCATGCGGGCTGTGTGGGCCGTGGTCAGGCGCCTGAGCAGGGCCGGGAAGTCCGTACCGCGGGCCGCGAGCAGCATCGCGATCGACGGGCGCTCGGCCGCCACCCGCATCGACTGCGAGATCGCCTCCCCGACCAGCCGGCGGGCCCACATCGAGAGGCGGTTGCGCACCTTCGGGTCGATGGCGATCGCCGCCCGCAGCTCGTCGGCGGCGAAGTCGGCGTGCCGGGAGTCGTGCAGGACGTCGAGAATGAGGTCCCGGTCGGCGGTCGCGAGCACGACGGCGACCTCCCGGGTGAAGTCGTCCGCGATGCCGTCGCCGACGTACGCCTTGGCGAGCCCCTCGAGCCAGTCGTTGGGCTCGGTCTGCTCGTGGTACGCCGAAACGGCCTGCACATAGGGGGCCATCGCCGCCTCGGGGTCCGCGCCGAGCTCCGCCAGGCGGTCGGACAGGCGGCCGTAGTTGGCGATCTCACGGGCCGCCATCTCGCTGAGCACCGCACGTCGGCGCAGGTCGGGAGCGAGCCGGGCGTCGGCGGCCATGCGGTCGAAGGCGACGAGTTCGCCGTACGCGAGCATGCCCAGAAGGTCGGTGACCGCCTCCACCGCCGCCTCGCCGGTCGCTGCGGCCATGGACGGATCGTCTTCGGACCGGACGGCCGGGGTGACATCGGACACGTCGGCACAGTACCCCGCCGGAGACCTTGACGGGCGGCACGCAGTGTTGTGAGCGGATCCGCCTTTGTGTCGGTACAATGGATCGGATAGCCCTGGGCGGACCCTAGCCCTGGCAAACCGGCGCTTGTAGCCCGTGACCACAGTCAAACGGTCGCGTGTGGCCCGCGCCCCACACAGATCGAGCGCACCCAGCACTTCAGGGGCGCTCCCGCGAGAGAGACACCCCGAGCACAACATGACCATCGACAACACTGAGGCCGCCGAGACGGTGGCCCCCCGTGCGCCTGTGCGCACCGACAGTCCCTCCTTCGCCGACCTGGGCGCGCGGCCCGAGACCGTGGCCGCGCTCGAGGCGGTCGGCATCACACGCGCCTTCGCGATCCAGGAGTACGCGGTTCCCATCGCACTGCGGGGCACCGACCTGATCGGACAGGCGCCGACCGGCACCGGCAAGACCCTCGGGTTCGGCGTACCGCTGCTGGACCGCGTCACGGCCCCCGGCGAGGGCGCCGACGGGCTGCCCCAGGCGCTCGTCGTCGTGCCGACCCGCGAGCTGGGCCTCCAGGTCGCGCGGGACATCGCGGCGGCCGGAAAGACCAGAAACGTCCGAGTGCTTCCCTTGTACGGCGGTGTCGCGTACGAACCGCAGATCGAGGCGCTGCGCAACGGCGTGGAGATCGTGGTCGGCACGCCCGGCCGCCTGCTGGACCTGGCCAAGGGCAAGCACCTGCGCCTGCACGCCGTGCGCGCGCTGGTGCTCGACGAGGCCGACCGGATGCTCGACCTGGGCTTCCTCGACGACGTCGAGCGAATCCTGACCCTGCTGCCGGAGGAGCGTCAGACGATGCTCTTCTCGGCCACCATGCCCGACCCGATCGTCACGCTCGCGCGTAGGTTCCTGCGCCACCCGATGACGATCCACGCGCACCACGACGCCAACACCGGCCCCTCGCCGTTGACCAAGCAGTTCGTGTACCGCACGCACCCCCTCAACAAGATCGAGATCGTGGCCCGCGTCCTGCAGGCCACCGACCGCGGTCTCACGATGATCTTCTGCCGCACCAAGCGCGCCGCCGACCGGGTCGCCGAGGACCTCGACTTCCGCGGCTTCGCGGCCGCCGCCGTCCACGGCGACCTGGGCCAGGGCGCCCGCGAGCGGGCCCTCCGCGCCTTCCGCGCCGGCAAGATCGACGTCCTCGTCGCCACGGACGTGGCCGCCCGCGGCCTCGACGTCTCCGGCGTCACGCACGTCATCAACTACGACTGCCCGGAAGACCCGGACACGTACACCCACCGCATCGGCCGCACCGGCCGCGCCGGCGCCACCGGCGTCGCGGTGACGTTCGTGGACTGGGAGGACATGCCCCGCTGGCGGATCATCGACAAGAGCCTCGGGATGGAACTTCCGGAGCCGCCGGAGACGTACCACACCTCGGCGCACCTCCTCAGCGACATCGGCATCCCCGAGGGCACCACGGGCTCCCTCCCGACGGCTGACCGCAAGCGGGCCGGCCTGTCGGCGGAGAAGCTCGAGGACATTGAGGGCAAGCCCCGAGGCCGCGCCGCCCGCACCCGCGGCCGGGGCCGGTCCTCGTCCAGCGCCGTGTCTTCCTCCCCCGCCTCCTCCTCGGACACCGCGGAGTCGACGGAACCGCGCCGCCAGCGCCGCCGTCGCCGCCGCGGCGAGGTGGACGCGACCGAGCACGCCGAGTCGTCGGTGGCCACGGCCACCACCACCGGCTCCGCTACTGCGGGCACCGCTACCGCGCTCTTCTCCTCCGCCGGATCGGACGACGCGGCTTCGTTCGCGCCCGAGACGGCCGGCGACGAGGGCGGCGCGGGCCGGACTCGTCGGCGCCGCCGCCGTGGCGGCCGCGGGCGCGGTGGAGCGGGCGAGGCTGGGGAGAGCTCGGAGGGCTCGGCGGAGTAACCAGCACCGACATCGAGGGGCGGGCCTTTCAGGGGCCCGCCCTTTCGCATGTCCAGGGCCGGGTGGGGCCCGCCGCCCGCGGGGTGCGACTGCGACGCCCGCGCTGTGTCGGCCGAGGTTGCCGAGGCCGAGGTTGCCGATTAGGCAGCCGTCGTTAGGTCGCGTGGCGAAGTTCGGCCGGTCCGCGTCCGACCGCGGGCGATGGTGAACCCTCCGCACGCGTGGGCCAGTCTTGTGCGGCGTCTCCCGCGAGGGTGAGCCCCTCCGGATCTGCGGCGGACCTTTCTGGACGCGTGGCGAGCCCTTCATACGCGGGGCCGCTCGCACGCAGGGCCGCCTGCGGCACCTGTCCCGCGCGGTCCCCCCTCGGCGCGCGAGCTTTGACGCGCGCTCGCCTCGCGCTCGGCTGAGCCCGGCGCCGGACAGCTGTCTCCCGTCCACCCGACCGGCGGACCACCCCGACCGAGGCCGACGGGCTGGCGGCCGACCACCCGACCGACCGACCACCCGACCGACCGACCACCCGACCGACCGACCGACCGGCGGACCGACCGACCGGCGGACCGACCGACCGGCGGACCGGCGGGACCGGCGAACCGGCGGGACCGGCGGATCACCCGACCGAGGCCGACCGGCTGGCGGCGCACTGCCCGACCTAGACCGGCAGACTGGCCGCGCTCAACCCGACCGAGGCCGACCGGCTGGCGGCGCACTCCCCGACCGACGTGCTGGCGGGCCGCGCGAGGCCCTACTGCACGTCGAGCGTGAACTCGGCGCGGTGGACTGCGCCCGACTTCTGGAACTCGAAGTACATGCGGTAGCGGCCCGGGCTCGGAGCGGACAGCCAGAACTTCACCGCGCCGCCCACGAGCTGGTCCTCGGGGTGGACGTGCAGGTAGCCGAGGTCGCCGTCGCGGATGACGACCAGGTGGCCGTACGCCGCCAGGTAGCGCTCCAGATCGGTGACCGGGGAACCGTTCTGGAAGACGCGGAAGCTGATCGGCGCCGTGGCGTTGACCCTCGGAGTGCCCTCGTAGGTGACCGTGAATCCGTCAACCGCGACGCTACGCCCAGGGTCCGACATTTTCTGGGGCGTGTAGTCGCCGGCCACCGTGGCGTCGATCGACAGGGCCAGGGGCACCTGTTGGCCGGCCGGGTCGAGGGTCACGAAGTCGGAGTACAGGCGCCAGATTCCGGGGCTGCCCAACGTGAGCGGGATCGACCAGGTGCCGTCCGGGGCCATCTCCGGGTGCAGGTGCTGGAAGCCGGAGAGATCGTGTCGTACCACGATGAAGTGCATGAGCTTGTCGTGGTTCGGGACGAACTTCGTGACGGGCTTTCCGTCCGCGCCGAGGATGCGGAACGCGAACGTGCGCTGGACGTTGGCGGTGAAGGTGGGGGGCTCAGACGGTACCAACGTGAAACCGCCGGCGCTCAAGGAGAAGCCGCCCAGGTCGCCGATGACGGCACCGCCGTGCGAGTGGGACGGGATCGTGTTCGGGTCGGCCGTCGCCGCCGGGGTCGACTGCGGCGCCGTTGCGCGGGCTATGCCGAAGCCCAGCAGCAGGGCCGCGACCAATCCGGCCGCCACGAACGGTCCCTTGAACGCCATGCGATCCACCCTACCGAGGGAGTTTAAATAACTTTTGTCCAAATTGCGGGGTTAGTGACACGTGGGGTTTTGTCGCAAGAACTTGCGCAGCGCCGCAACTCTGGCCGTCACCGGACTCATTCTCCTGGTGGCGCCCGGGACCGGGCACGCGGATCCGACCGTGGACCGGCAACGGCAGCTCGCCAACGCCTGGCAGGAGCTCGAGAGCGTCATCGAACGGTACAACGCCGTGCGGGACGACCTGCGAGCCACCGACACGCGCCTTCAGCAGGTGAACTCGCAGCTCGGACCGCTGCAGACGGAGGTCGACGCCGCCCAGCGGGAGACCGATGCGCAGGCCGCCGCGCTCTACCGTAGCGGCGCCATCGGCTCGACGGCGGTGCTGATCACGGCGCAGTCGCCCGAGGCGTGGATGGATCAGCTGGCCATGCTGGACCAGATCTCGCGCCGGCGCGCTGGGGCACTGAAGTCACTCAAGTCCGCACAGGACCGGCTGAACACGCAGAAGGCCGAGCTCTCAACGCTGCAGCAGCAACAGCGCACGCAGAGCGCGGAGCTGGGCCAGCGCAAGGCCACGATCGAGGCCCAGCTGCGCCGGCTCGGAGGCGCGCGGGGCGCGCGGGCACCGTCGGGCGCGCTGCACGACGGGTTCGTGCCGCTGTTCACCGACGATGCCGCCGGTCGGGCGGTCAAGTTCGCGTTTTCACAGCTCGGCAAGGTGTACCAGTGGGGCGCCGACGGTCCGAACAGCTTCGACTGCTCGGGGCTGACCATGGCGGCGTGGAAGACCGCCGGAGTGGTGCTGCCGCACAACGCCGCCCGGCAGAAACAGACGGTCAAGCCGATCACGCGCGCCGAGCTGCAACCCGGTGACCTGGTCTTCTATTACAAGGACGTCAGCCATGTGGGGATCTACATCGGCTCGGGCCGCGTGATCGAAGCACCCCGGGCCGGAGAGCGTATCTCTATGCGACTGATCGACTACGCTCCGGTGGCCGGATTCGGCCGTCCGGTGTGATCGTTTCGGTTTTTGTCAGACCCCTCGTCTAGCGTCGTTGGCGTGCGACAGGAAGCGACAGAGGTACTCAAGAAGCTCGCCGGCCCCGCCGCTGAGCTGCGTGAAGATCAGTGGACGGCCATCGAGGCACTGGTGGCCCAGCACCGCCGCGTGCTCTGCGTGCAGCGCACCGGATGGGGCAAATCGGCCGTCTACTTCGTGGCCACCGCCCTGCTGCGAGCCCGCGGCGCCGGGCCGACCGTGATCGTGTCTCCGCTGCTCGCGCTCATGCGCAACCAGACCGACGCGGCGGCCCGGGCGGGGATCGTCGCCCGGACCATCAACTCCGCCAACCTGGAGGAGTGGGACGGGATCAGGGACGAGATCGCCGACGGCGCGGTCGACGTCCTGCTGGTCAGCCCGGAAAGGCTCAACAACCCAGCGTTCCGCGATGATGTACTGCCCAAGCTCGCCGCCACCACCGGCCTGCTCGTGGTCGACGAGGCACATTGCGTGTCCGACTGGGGCCACGACTTCCGGCCCGACTACCGCCGCCTGCGCACGCTGCTGCTCGACCTGGCGCCCGGCACGCCGGTCCTCGCGACCACGGCCACGGCCAACGCCCGGGTGACCGCGGACGTCGCCGAGCAGCTGGGCGACGCACTGGTACTGCGGGGATCCCTCGACCGCGAGTCCCTGCGCATGGGATCGCTGAGCCTGCCGTCTCCCGCGCACCGGCTGGCCTGGCTCGGCGAGCACCTGCGGGACCTGCCCGGCTCCGGGATCATCTACACGCTGACGGTGGCCGGCGCGCACGAGACGGCGGCGTTCTTGCGGGCGCAGGGGTACGACGTCGCGGCGTACACGGGGAAGAGCGAAGGCGCCGAACGGCTGGACGCCGAGGCGGACCTGCTCGGGAACCGCATCAAGGCACTCGTCGCGACCTCGGCGCTCGGCATGGGCTTCGACAAGCCCGACCTGGGGTTCGTGGTGCACCTCGGCGCGCCGTCGTCGCCGATCGCCTATTACCAGCAGGTGGGGCGGGCCGGCCGGGCGGTGGAGAAGGCCGACGTGCTGCTGCTGCCGGGCAAGGAGGACGGCGAGATCTGGCGGTACTTCGCCTCGCTCGCCTTCCCGCCCGAGCACCAGGTCCGCCAGGTGCTCGACGTGCTCGCCGACGCCGGCCGCCCGCTCTCGCTGCCGATGCTGGAGCCGCGGGTCGAGCTGCGCCGCGGCCGCCTCGAGCTGATGCTCAAGGTGCTCGACGTCGACGGCGCCGTGCACCGGACGCGCAGCGGCTGGGAGTCGACGGGCGAGCCGTGGAAGCACGACACCGAGCGGTACGCCCGCATCGCCGCGGCGCGCGAGGCGGAGCAGAAGGCGATGCGGCAGTACGCGGCGCTGACCACCTGCCGCCTGGAGTTCCTGCGCCGCCAGCTGGACGACCCGCAGGCCGCCCCGTGCGGACGGTGCGACACGTGCGCGGGCGCCTGGTACGCCACGGAGGTCTCCCCCGCCGCCCTCGACGCCGCCCGCGCCCACCTCGGCCGCGCCGGCGTCGAAATCGCCCCGCGCAAGCAGTGGCCGACCGCCCTGCCGGCCGTGGGCGTGCCGCTGAGCGGCAAGATCCCGCCCGCCGAGCAGTCCGAACCGGGCCGCGCGATCGGCCGCCTGAGCGACCTGGGCTGGGGCGACCGCCTGCGCGCCGTGCTCAGCGGGCCGGACGCCCCGGTCACCGACGAGGTCTTCAAGGGCGTGGTGGCCACCCTGGCCGAGTGGGCCAAGGGCGACGCCCGCTGGGAGGAGCGCCCGGCCGGCGTCGTGGTGCTGGGCTCGCAGCACGCCCCGACGCTGGTCGCCTCGCTGGGCGCGCGGATCGCCGAGGTGGGGCGGCTGCCGCTGCTCGGCACGATTCCGCCGGCCTGGTCCACGGAGTCCGCCTCGCGGACGAACAGCGCCCAGCGGGTGCGCGCCCTGTACGGCGGCTTCGAGGTGCCACCGGCCCTGGCCGACGCGGTGGTCTCCTTGGACGGCCCGGTCCTGCTGGTCGACGACATGGTCGACAGCGGCTGGACGATGGCCCTGGCGGCGCGGGCCCTACGCCAGGCCGGGGCGAAGGGGGTGCTGCCGTTCGCGTTGGCAGTGACCGCCTGACGCACGAGCCGCGCGACGACGACCGGGGGGCCGGGGCCGGGGGGAGGAGTGGAGGTTCGCGAGGAGAGGCAGGGGCCGCGCGGGGCAGGGGCCGCGCGGGGCAGGGGCCGCGCGGGGCAGGGGCCGCGCGGGGCAGGGGCCGCGCGGGGCAGGGGCCGCGCGGGGCAGGGGCCGCGCGGGGCAGGGGCCGCGCGGGGCAGGGGCCGCGCGGGGCAGGGGCACGCGAGGAGTTGCGGTCGCGTGGAGCAGGGGCCGCGGGGAGCGAGGGCAGGGGCGACGCCAGAGAGGGGCCGTGCGGGGCAAGAGCCGGGAGGAAGGGGTCGCCCGAAGGACTGGAAGCCGCGCGGAGCAGGGGCCGCGCGGGGCAAGCGCAGGGAGCGAAGCCGGCAGAGGGCCGCGCGGTGGTGGTAGGTGAGAGGGGGTTCTAGTCGACCAGGCGGAGGGCGACCGTCGGGGCGTCCAGGAGTACTGAGGCCGGTTCGGAGCCGACGACGGTCTGCAGGCGGTTGTCGCCCAGAACCAGTTCGACGCCGGTGTAGAGCTCCAAAGAGTCCCAGGCTTGGAGTTGGTAGGACTTGCGGTAGATGCGTTCGGTCTCCTCCTTGATGTCCGGGGAGGAGCGCTTCCAGATCAGGGTGCCGTTTTCGCTCGTGTCGGTGGCCTGTAGGCGGCCGGCTACCACTTCGAGTTTGACGTGTTCCTTGGCGATCCAGGCCGCCGCGGCCTCGTGGAGCCAGGCGGCTACCGAGATGTCGTCCGGGTCCGCCGGGTCCTTGCCTACCACCACCGGGTGGTTGGCGCTCACGACGAATCTGCGTCTGGCCAGGTCGTCCACCACTACCGCGACTGCGAAAGCCGCGGGGCGGGGGCCGATGTCCTTGACCGCTTCGCCGTGGCGGGGGCAGGCGGGTACGCCGGCTCGCATGCGCGGGACGGGCTGGCCGATCCGGCGGTGTTCGCCGAAGGCGGGGCATTCCTGTTCCTTGCAGCGCCATTCCCTGGCCATGAGGGACGCGCCTACGCCGCTGGGGTCGGCTCTGGTGAAGCGGCGGCGTACCACTCGGGTTCGGCCGAAGCGTTGGGAGCCTCTCGCGGTGAAGGACTGGAGGCCGTCCGGGCGGCCGCCTCTCGACTCTGGGGCATCCGAAGACGCTGGCACCGTTGGCGAGGCCACCGTGTCCGGAGATGACGTTTCCGGAGAAGCCGTGTTCGAAGAGGCCGTCTCGCCAGCAGAAGGCGAATCAGCAGAAGGCGAATCAGGAGAAGGAGAGTCGGGCTGCTCGGCGGAAGACGCCTCCGGAGCAGCATCGGCCGCAGAAGGTTCCGCGGCAGGGTCGTCGGAGGAAGCAGCAGAGGAAGCAGCTGAGGCAGCGGCAGAGGCAGCGGGAGCGGCAGAGGCAGCGGGAGACGAAGAGGGAGAGGCGTCCGACGGAGAAGAGGCGTTCTCGGGGGTCGGGGGCTCCGGCTCGGCCATCTCCTTCTCCGTGGCCGGGTCGTTCGGGTCCGGCGGGACGATCGGCAGGGTGGCCTTGCCGACCACCACCAGGCGTTCCTTGCCGTCCTTCGGCGGCGTCGGCTCGCCGCCCGGCGTCAGGACCGCGCCGCCCGCCCTCGGCGTCAGGCGCAGAATGCGCTCGGGGCTGTCCGCGATCCACGGGAAGCGGGCCGCCTGTTGCGGCAGGTCGCGTACGGCGATCAGGGGCAGGCCCGTGAAGTCGGCGATCTCCGCCGGGCGGTCGGCGACCACCGGGGTGACCTCGATCAGGCCGTCGTCGGCCCAGCGACCCAGGACCATGCGTTCCTTCGAGGTCAGGGCGGCTTCCGACAGGACCTCGCGGCCCGCTACCGGGTACAGCATGGCGCCGGCGTCGATCAGGTAGCGGCTCAGGGCGTCGACCACCATGCCCAGGCGCAGGAGGTTGATCGGGCGGCCGCCGTCCAGGGCCTGGAAGCGGGCTACCTCGGCCAGGTCCACTACGGCCTGGGCCAACGTTACGTCCGTGGTCAGCCGCTGCTCGATGGTGTCCATGACCCGGCTGATCTCGAACCGCACGGCGCCTCCTACCTGTCGACCCCATCACCCTACGGCGGGGCGGCCCGCGGACATACGGGACGCCACCAGGATCAGACTTGTGTACCAGGCAGGAAGGTTGCACGCCAGAACCTACAAAACGACGTTCGACTTACGAAACGGTCAATCGTCGTCTTCTTTGCCCTTTTTCTCGGGGCCGCGGCCTGGACCTGGGCCCTTGCCCGGGGCCTTCACGACCGGCGGTTTGGCCGCGGGCGGAGCGGTTTTCTGCGCGGTGGGAGCCTGCGTCACGACCGTGACCGCCGCCGGGGCCAGCAGGACCGAGCGGCACGCGGCGCCGTTCAGGGTGAAGTCGGCCGGCAGGGTCGAGGCGTCCCGGTACGCGCCGGCCACCGCGAAGTGCGCGCCGGCGGCGAGATCGGCGGCAAAATCAGGGCCGCCCAGCAGTACCGTCGTGCCGTCCTGGTGCCAGGTGGCGCCGTCGATCGCGCCGATTGCCTGGCCGTCGGGGACGCGGAAGGTCAGCGACCAGCCGCCCGAAGCGCCGCCGGCCGCCTTGAGGTCGAGATCCGCGTTGAAGGCGCCCGCGTTCTCGCTGCGCACCGAATATTCCACGGTGCAGTCGACCGGGGACGGGGCGGGAGCCGAGCCGGACATCCACGCGGGTTTCTTCGCCTGCGCGTCCGCCGCGGCGCTGCCCGAGGAGGACATGGCGAACACGCCGACCACGGCCACCGCCGCCACGCCGACCGCCGCCACCTTCCCGCGCGCGTCGCGGGACCGAAGCACGCGCGCGTTGCGAGACAGCAGCGCACGGACGTTGGGCGACAGGACCACGCGCCGGGTGGAAGCAAAGACCGCCGACGGCAAAGCCGAAAACGAGGACAAAGACGAAGAGGACGAAGCCGGCGAAGACGAAGACGAAAAAAGTGAGAACGACGAAGAAGGCGAGAACGACGAAGAACGCGACGAAGCCGTGGACAAGAGGTGCGCCATCTCCGCGGCCGAAGGGCGGTTCTCCGGGGCCTTGGCCAGGCAGCGCGCGATGGCCGCGGCCACGTCGCGCGAAACCCGGCCCGCCGGCAGCGGCTCCGGGCGGGTCCTGCGGTGCGCCTCGATCACGCCGGTCGTCGTGGTGCCGTCGGGCCAGGGGAAACGGCCGGCGAGGGCGCGGTACAAGAGGAGGCCGAGGGCGTAGATGTCGGTCGCCGCGGTGGTGGGCAGGCCCCGGATGCGCTCCGGGGCCAGGTAGGCCGGCGTGCCCATGATCTGGCCGGTCTTGTCGCTGTGGTCGCCGGCGACCGCCGAGATGCCGAAGTCGACGAGCTTGGCCCCGCCGTCGGTGAGCATCACGTTGGCCGGTTTGACGTCGCGGTGGACCAGGCCGCGGGCGTGCACGGCGGCGAGGGCGCCGGCCAGCTCGGCGCCCGCGCGCAGGATCGCCTCCGGGGACAGCGGGCCCGCGTCGTCCAGGGAGCGGCCGGTGACCAGCTCCATCACGACGTACGGGGCGCCGTCGGAGCGGTGGCCGAAGTCGTACACCTGCGCGATGTGCGGATGGCTCAGCAGCGCGGCCGCTCGGGCCTCGGCCTGGATGCGGCGGCGGGACTCCGGGTCGTCGAGCAGCTTCGGGGCCAGCAGCTTGACGGCGACCGGACGCTCGAGGATCTCGTCGAACGCGCGCCACACGACGGACATGCCGCCCGTGCCGAGGGGCTCGATCAGCCGATACCGGTCCACGCCATCGTGTTGCCCAGATTCATGTCCGTCACACGCACTTCCTCGGCATGCCGGGCTCCGTGGGCCGTGAGCAGGGCGAGGACGGGTTCGATCTTCTCGTACAGCAGCAGCACGACGTCCCCCGGCCGGGCCATCGACAGCGCGGCCGGGACCGCCTCGTCGACCGAGCGGACCTGGACGCAGGCGGTCTCCGGGGCGACCTTGACCAGCTCGTCGTGGACGATGCCGGGCACCTCGCCGGGCGAGCGGCCGCGGCGGTCGGCGTCCTCGTAGAGCACCACCCGGCCGAACCGCGCCCCGACCACCGCCGCCGACTCGCGCAGCAGGTCGTCGCGGCGGTCGCCCGGGAGCGTGATCACGGCGACCGCGCGCTCGTACCCCCAGACCCGCTCGACCAGGTCGCTCACCGCGGCGATGGCGTCGGGGTTGTGCGCGTAGTCGACCAGCACGTCGACGTCGCCGCAGCGCAGCAGCATGCCGCGGCCCGGGTTGTCGGCCGGGTCGGCGCCGAAGCCGCGCAGGCGCTCGGCGACCCGGGCGGTGGTCACGCCGAGGACCCGGGCCGCGGCCGTGGCGGCGAGCGCGTTGGCCACCAGGTGCCGGGCCGCGCCGCCGAAGCCGCCGCCGAGCTCGTGGGCGGCCAGCAGCGGGACCCAGCGGCGGCCGGCCAGTTCGACCAGCCAGCCGTCGGCGAGCAGGTACGCGCGGCCGCCCGTGTCCCAGTGCCGCCGGACGAGCGGGTTGCGCGGGTCGAGCGAGCACCAGATGATCTCGCGGCCGGGGAAGTCCAGCTCGCGGCTGCGCGGGTCGTCGGCGTTGAGCACGACCGCGCCGCCCTCCCGCACCCGCTCGGCCACGACGGACTTGACGTGCACGAGCTCCTCGACGCTCTCGACGCCGTCCTGGCCGAGGTGGTCGGAGGAGAGGTTGGTGATGACGCCGACGTCGCTCCAGTCGTACCCGAGGCCCTGGCGCAGCAGCCCGCCGCGCGCGGTTTCGAGGACGGCGGCGTCGACCGTCGGGTCGCCCAGCACCACCTGGGCCGAGCGCGGGCCGGTGGCGTCGGCGCGCTGGATGAGCCGGCCGCCGACCTCCACGCCGTCGGTGGTGGTCGTGCCGACCCGCAGCCCGGCCCCGGACAGCAGGTGCGCGGTCAGCCGGGCCACCGTGGTCTTGCCGTTGGTGCCGGTGATGGCCACGATCGGGATCCGCGAGGGGGTGCCGGCCGGGTACAGCGCGTCCACGATCGCCGCGCCGACGTCGTGCTGCTCCAGGTGCATGCGCAGCCCGGGCGCGGCGTTGACCTCGATCACCCCGCCGCCGCGCAGCGGGAGCTCCTCGGCGATGTCGGGCAGGCGCAGGTCGATCCCGGCGATGTCCAGCCCGACCAGGCCGGCGACCCGGCGGCACAGGTCGGCGACCGAGGGGTGCACGGTCTTGGTCACGTCCACGCTGGTGCCGCCGGTGGACAGGTTCGCGTTGTCGCGCAGCCACACCGTCCGCCCCGCCTCGGGCACGTCCGCGACCGCGAGCCCCTGGCGGCCGAGCAGCGACCGGGCCACCTCGTCGACGGCGAGCCGGGTCAGCGCCCTCGCGTGCCCGTCGCCGCGCCGGGGGTCCTCGTTCGCGCGCTCGATCAAACCGGCGACGTCGGTACGCCCATCGCCGATCACATGCGCCGCCACCCGCTCGGCCGCGGCGACGATCTCGCCGCCGACCATCAGCACCCGGTAGTCGCGCCCCTCGACCTGCCGCTCGACCACGGCATCGCCCCCGTCCGCGGACGCCGCGGCGAACGCGGTGCGCACGGCGTCCGGCGAGTCCAGCCCGAGGTACACGTGCTGCCCCTGCCGCCCCCCGCGCGGCTTGACCACGACCGGCGCGCCGAGCTCCGCGTAGAGCGCGAGCGCCTCCTCCGCCGTGGCGGCCGGGCCCCCGGCGGCGACCGGGATGCCGGCCTCGCCGAGCAGGCAGCGGGTGAGCTCCTTGTCCCCGGCGATGTCGACCCCGATGGCCGAGGTCTGGTCGGTGAGCGCGGCCCAGACCAGGCGGCGGTGCCGGCCGTACCCCAGCCGCAGCAGGCTCAGGTCGCCCACGCGCTCGACCGGGATGCCGCGCGCCCGGGCCGCCTCGGCGATCGCCTGGGTCGACGGGCCGGGTCTCTCCTGCTCGTACCGGCGCTGCAGCTCGGCCAGGTCCGGCGGCGGGGGCATCTCGTCACGCACGAGCGCGTGGACGATGCTTATCGCCTTTTCCAGTAATTTTTCCGACATGTCGGAGTCGAGCGGCTCGTCCAGCGGGCACTCCATGATGACGTCGAACGCCGCCGGGTCCTCGGTGCCCACGGTGCGGCCGAAGCTGACCTCGCGCCCGATGATGTTGGAGAGCTCGATCGCGATGTGCTCCGCGGTGTGGCCGAAGTAGGTGCCGCCGTGCAGCCGGGTGACGAACCCGCCGGGCGCCCCGAACGCGCAGTGGTGCTCGGCCAGCCCCGGCAGCAGGGCCAGCACGCGCTCCGGCAGCCCCGGGAAGTCGCAGGTCTCGCGGCCGGTGAGCTCGTCGAGCAGCACCCGGGTCACCTGGACCGGGCGGGCGACGTACCGGTTGGGCCCCCGCAAGCGGCGGCTGCTTTCAATACGCATTGTCCTCTTCCGCTTTCCTCATCGGAGCTCGCTCGGTCAGGTTGAACCGGTGTCCGGCCGGCAGGACGTGCAGTTGGGCGCCCCACAGGGCGATCGGCCCGCCCGCCTCGCCGGCGAACCCGGCCGACGGGCAGTGGATGTCCTGGGCCTGGCCGGCGTCGATCACGGTGACCGTGCCGCGGCCGAGCACCTCGAACACGTCGCCCTCGACGAGGATGGCGGTGTTCTCGTCGATGCCCAGGCCGAGCTCGTGGGGGAACATCGCGATGGCGCTGAGCAGCCGGTTGAGCCGCCCGCGCTCGGCGAAGTGCATGTCGATGAGCACGCCGGGCAGGAACTCCATGCCGGGGCCGGTCCGCACGCTGGTCGTGCTCACCGAGGCGATGCTGCCGCCGAGGATCATGGTGCTGGACATCATCGCGGCGCCCGCGCTGGTGCCGGCCAGGATCATGCCCTCGCCCAGCCGCGCGTGCAGCGCCGTGTCGACCTTGGAGCCGCCGACGACGGTGGTGATCCGGAGCTGGTCGCCGCCGGTGAAGAAGACGCCCGTGGCCCGCTCGATCGCGGCCACGGCGACGTCGCCGTTGGCGTCCTCGCGCGACTCGAGCCGCAGCGCGGTGACGCGCCGGGCCCCGAGGCGGTGAAAGACCTCGGCGTACTCCTGTTCCCGCAACCCCGGGCTCTGGCTCGCCGTGGCGATCACGACGAGGTGCGCGTCGCTCCCGCCCGCGAGCAGCACGAAGCGCTCGAGGATCTCGTCATCGCCGGCGTCGTGACTCTCCGCGCCCCCGATGACGAGCAGTTTTCCCGCCATCCCACCTCCACACCCAATAGTGCAAACCGGGACCGCCCGGCGCCCCGCGTTTGCCCGGATCGGGTTTCGAATTTGTTCGGGTGTTGGCGGCCGATGTGCCAGTCGCGCCATTGCGCATCGATCGGCGTCTCACTACAGTGAGCGCACTACGTGCATATGAAACGTTTTAATGAAACGTTTCACAATCAAAGGGAGCCCGCCATGCCCCTGCACAGACGAACGCGCGCGGCCGCCACCGCGCTGATATCCGCCGCCGCCCTGGTGCTCGTCGCGCCGCCCGTGCCGAGCAGCGCCGCCACGCCGGTCGCGCTGTCCGGGGCCCATTGGATCTGGTACCCCGAGGGCGACGCCCACGTCAGCGTGCCTGCCGGCTACCGGTACTTCCGCAAGTCCTTCACCGTCGCGGCCGGCAGTGTCAGCGACGCCCAGCTCGTGGTCACCGGCGACGACACGGTCGACGTGTGGCTCAACGGCAAGCCGCTCGCCGGATCGCAGCGGGTCACGGACTCGTGGAAGAGCGCCGTGTACGTCGATCTGCAGAGCGCACTGACAAGCGGTACCAACACCATTGCTCTTGCTTCGAAGAACACGACCGCCGGACCGGCCGGCGTGATCGGGCACGTGCACGTCGCCACGAGCGGCGGCACCACCGATCTCGTCACCGACGCCGGCTGGAAGAGCGGCCAGAGCGCGACCGCCGGCTGGGAGCAGCCCGGCTTCGCCGACGGCGGCTGGCCCGCCGCGAGCGACCTGGGCCTCTACGGCACCTCGCCGTGGAACACCTCGGTGGTGCTGCCCGACACGAACGCCGCCTCGCCGCTGAGCGTGGCGAGCGCGACCGTCGAGCACGTGGCCAACCCGCTCGGCATCGACGCCGCGCAGCCGCGCTTCGGCTGGAAGCTCGCCGCCTCGTCCGGGCAGCAGGAGCAGGCGGCGTACCAGCTTCAGGTCTCCACCAGCAGCGCGAACACCGCCGACGTGTGGGACAGCGGGCGGGTCGCCTCCGGCAACCAGGTCGACATCGCCTACGCCGGGCCGGCCCTGACCAGCATGCGGAAGTACTACTGGCGGGTGCGCGCCTGGGACACCCAGGGCCGGACCGGGGCCTGGAGCGCGACCCAGACCTTCGAGACCGCCCTGCGCGCGCCGGCCACGGAGTGGACCGGGGACTTCATCGGGCAGCCGGCCGTGAACGCCGATGTCTCCGGAGCGACCTGGATCTGGTACCCCGAGGGCGACCCCGCCACCTCCGTGCCCGCCGCCACGCGGTACTTCCGCCGGACCTTCAGCCTCGCCAGCGCGCCCGCCAGTGCGTCCCTGGTGGTCACCGGCGACGACACTGCCGACGTGTGGGTGAACGGGGTGCTGGTCAGCTCCTCGCCGCGGGTGACGGACTCCTGGAAGCGGGCGGCGACCATCGATCTCGCCGGGCGCCTGACCAGCGGTACCAACACCATCGCCATCGCGGCCCAGAACACCACCGCCTCCCCGGCCGGCGTGCTGGCCAAGCTGTTCCTGCCCGGCGGCACGACGATCAGCTCCGACGCCGCCTGGAAGTCGTTCACCAGCGCCCCCGCCGGCTGGAACACCACCGGCTTCAACGACTCGGGCTGGCCCGCGGCCAAGGCGGTCGCGACCTACGGCAGCGGCCCGTGGGGCGCCCAGGTCGTCGTCACCAAGCCGTCGCCGCTGCTGCGCAAGGGCTTCACGGTGAGCAAGGCGGTCGCCTCGGCCCGGCTGCTCACGACCGCGCTCGGCCTGCACGAGACCCGGCTCAACGGGGCCAGAGTCGGCAACGACGTGCTCGCCCCCGGGTGGACGGACTACAACAAGCGGCTGCAGTACAAGGAGTATGACGTCACCGGCCAGATCCGCCAGGGTGCCAACGCCCTGGGGGCCTATGTCGGCAACGGGTGGTACTCCGGCAACGTCGGCTTCGCCGGGACCGCGATCTACGGCTCCCAGCCGTGGTACTCCGCGCAGCTGCTCATCACCTTCACCGACGGCACCACGCAGACCGTGCGGACCGACAACACGTGGAAGGTGAGCGCGGGACCGATCCGCGCCGACGACCTCTACGGCGGCGAGTCCTACGACAACCGCCTGACCGTCGCCGGCTGGGACGGGCCCACGTTCAACGACAGCGCCTGGTCCACCGCCGCGGTCAAGGGCGGGACGAAGCCGAACCTCGTCGCGCAGGTCGACAACGGCGTCACCGTGCAGCAGGAGTTCCGGCCGGTCGCGATCACCCAGCCGCAGTCCGGCGTGTGGGTGCTCGACCTCGGCCAGAACTTCACCGGCTGGGACCGGCTCACGATGAGCGCGCCGGCCGGCACCACGGTGCAGCTGCGCCACGCCGAGGTACTCAACCCCGACGGCACCATCTACACGGCGAACCTGCGGGGTGCGGCGGCGACGGACCGGTACACCTTCAGCGGCTCCGGCACGGAGACCTACGAGCCGCGGTTCACCGTGCACGGGTACCGGTACGTGGAGCTCACCGGCCTGCCCGCGGGCTTCACCCCGACCGCCGACACGCTCACCGGCCGCGCGGCGTGGCAGACGGGCGCCCAGTCCGGCACGTTCACGTCGTCCAGCGCGATGCTCAACCAGCTGGCCAAGAACATCCTGTGGGGCGAGCGCGACAACATGCTCACCATCCCGACCGACTGCCCGCAGCGCGACGAGCGGCTCGGCTGGACCGGCGACATCGCCGCGTTCGTGGCCACGTCGACGTTCAACCTCGACGTGCACACGTTCCTGGACAAGTTCACCGACGACCTGACCGACGCCCAGCACGCCGACGGCGCGTTCACCGACGTCGCCCCGGGCGTGTCGGCCGGCGCCGGGACCGCGGGCTGGGGCGACGCGGGGGTGATCGTGCCGTACACCCTGTGGCAGCGCTACGGCGACACCCGCGTGATCGACGAGCACCTCACGGCCATGACCCGCTGGGTCGACTACCTGCGCAACACCTCGGGCAGCGACCTGATCCGCAACCAGAGCACGTACGGCGACTGGCTCAACGTCAACGACAACACCGCGCAGGATGTCGTCTCGACCGCGTTCTTCGCCTGGTCGGCCCGGCTGGTCTCGCGGATGGCCGCGGCGACCGGGCACACCGCCGAGGCCACCTCGTACGGCCAGCTGGCGGACCAGGTCGGCGCCGCCTTCACCAACCGCTTCGTGGCGGCCGACGGCACGGTCAGCGGCAACACCCAGACCGGCTACGTGATGGCCCTGGCCTTCGGGCTGCTGCCGGCCAACCGCGTCCAGGCGTCGGCGGACAAGCTGGTGGCCAAGGTCAACGCCGCCGGGGGCCACCTCTCGGTCGGCTTCCTCGGCGTGGAGAACCTGCTGCCGGTGCTGGCCGCGACCGGGCACGCCGACACCGCGTACACGGTGCTCATGCAGCCCGGCTTCCCCGGCTGGGGCTACCAGATCGCGAAGGGCGCCACCACGATCTGGGAGCGCTGGGACGGCATCCGTACCGACGGTTCCTTCAACGACCCCGGCATGAACTCCTTCAACCACTACGGCCTCGGCTCGGTCGGCGACTTCATGTACCGCCAGGTCGGCGGCGTCTCCCCGGCCAGTCCCGGCTACGCCGCGCTGACCATCGCCCCGATCCCGGGCGGCGGCCTGACGTCGGCCAAGTCGTCGTACGACACCCCGTACGGCGGCGCGGTCAGCGACTGGTCCATCGCCGGCGGCACGCTCACCCTGCGCGTGACGGTCCCGGCGGGCGCGACGGCGACGGTCAAGGTGCCGACGTCCAACGCCGCCTCGATCACCGCCCCCGCCCAGGCCGTGCCGAACGGGTCCGCCTCCTTCTATCTCCCGTCCGGCTCCTACACCTTCACCGCTTCCGTCTGAGCGACGAACCGCGGGACACTCAGGCGCATGAGTGTCCCGCGGTTCATCGACGCCGCCACCCTGCCGGCGACCACCCCTCCGCCGCTGACCGGGCCGTGGGCGCCCACCGACACCCGCATCGACCAAGCGGTCCTCGTCCCGCTGCCGGCCGGCCACGCCCCCGAGGACGTCGCCGTCTCCCCGGACGGAAGCGTCTTCACCGGTACCGCGGAAGGCACGATCTGGCGCCGCCGGTCCGACACGTTCGAGCGCCTGGCCGACACCGGCGGGCGGCCGCTGGGCATCGAGCACGATCCCCGCGACGACTCCCTGATCGTCTGCGACGCCTACCGGGGCCTGCTCCGCCTCACCCCCGACGGCGCGCTGCACGAGCTGACGAGCTCTGCTGCCGGTACTGGCATCCTCTTCTGCAACAACGCGGCGATCGCACAAGACGGCACCGTGTTCTTCAGCGACTCGTCGAACCGCTTCCCGCTCTCGCACTGGCGCCGCGACCTGCTGGAGCACCGCCCGAACGGCCGCATCCTGGCGTACTCCCCGGCGGCGGGCACCACGACGGAGGTCGCCACCGGCCTCTACTTCCCCAACGGCGTGGCCCTCACCCCGGACGAGTCCGCCCTGCTGGTGTGCGAGACGGTGGCGCACCGGCTGACCCGGATCGCCCTGCCTTCCGGTGAAGCCACGGTGCTGGCGGACCTGCCGGCGTACCCGGACAACATGTCATCCGTGGGCGACGGCACGTTCTGGATCGCGCTGGCCAGCCCGCGCGTCCCGATCGCCGAGCGGCTGCTCCCGCACCCGCGCGTGCGCACGGTGGTCGCCGCCCTGCCGACGTGGATGCAGCCCCAGCCGGGCAAGCACACGATCGCCGCCCAGGTCGACGCCGACGGCACCGTGCTGCGCACCCTGCACAGCCCGGCCGGGCGCTACCCGATGCTGACCGGCGTCCGCCAGGCCGGCGACACCCTGTGGTTCGGCAGCCTGACCGAGCGCAGCCTGGCCCACGTCCCGCTGAGCTAGTCGGTCTCGGGCCGTTCCAAAACGCGGGTCTCGTCCGGATCGGGCTGCTCGCGTTCGCCGCGGGCTTCTTCGAGAGCGGCCATCAGGGCGGCGTTGATGCGGGTGCCGCCGCGCTTGAAGCCGAGCTGCCGGCGCGCCTCTTCCAAAACCTGTTCCTCGGTACGCAGCAGCGTGTCCGACTCGATCCAGCGCACCAGCTCGACCAGGAGGGCGTGCGGGTACTCGGCGATCGGACGGCCCGGGGTGAACTCGGGCCTCGGCAGCGAGCGGGCCTCGTCCTCGTCCTCCGGGGCAGCGGCCGGCGGGTCCAGATGCAGGACCACCGTCGGCTCGTCGGTGCGCCTCGCCTCCACCGCAGCCACGGCCTCGTCGTAGGCGGCCCGCGCGCGGGCCGTCTCGGCGGCGGGGTCGGCGAACCAGTCGGTGGACCAGATGCGGTGGAAGCGCCAGCCCAGCCGTTCGAGCTGCTCCTGGCGCAGGCGGTCGCGGTCGCGGGCGGTGCTGGCCGCGTGGTAGGTCGCGCCGTCCGTCTCGATGGCCAGGACCATCTCGTTCGGGTTGGTCGGGTGGGCGCAGGCGAAGTCGATCGCGTACCCCGCGACGCCGAAGTGCGGCGTGACCGGGATGCCGGCGGCGGTCAGGCGGTCGCGGACGTCGGCCTCGAAGGCGCCCAGCGGCGGGCGGTCGGCGGCGGCCGGGCGCAGCGAGGTGCCGCCCGACTCGGTGTACTCCAGGTAGGAGCGCAGCAGCCGCACGCCGTCGCTGGTGGTGCGGGCCGGGTCCATGTCGGCGGCGGTGAACGAGCTGACCAGGGTCATCCGGCGGCGGGCCCGGGTCACGGCGACGTTCAGGCGGCGCTCCCCGCCCGGCAGCAGGAGGGGGCCGAAGCGGTACAGCAGCCGCCCCTGGGCGTTCTTGCCGTACCCGATGGACAGGATGATGGCGTCGCGCTCGTCGCCCTGGACGCGCTCGAGGTTCTTGACGAAGAACGGCTCGGCCGCGGTCTCGGCGAAGAACGGGTGCAGCTCCGGCCGCGCGGCGATGGCCCGGCGCAGGGCGAGGTCGATCCGCTCGGCGTGGGTGATGCCCATCGTGATGACGCCGAGCGACTCGTTGGGGCGGATCTGCGCGTGCTGCAGGATCAGCTCGACGACCCGCTCCACCTCGGCCGTGACCGAGTCGGTGGCCTCCTCGTCGCCCTCTGCCGCAACGAACGGCACGTGCACGTGCGAGACCGAGCCCTCCCCCGCCACGCCCGGGAACGTGACCAGCGAGCCCTCGTAGATGTGCGCGTTGGAGAAGCCGATCAGCCGGTCGTCCTGGCTGCGGTAGTGCCAGCGCAGGAGGTACCCGGGAAGCAGGGCACTGAGGACATCGAGGATGGACTCGTAGCCGGACGTCAGGGACAGGTCGATGGAGCCGTCCGCGTTGACGCCCAGCGGGTCGGCGCCGGTCCCCTCCTCGGCGGCGGTGAAGAACGAGGTCGGCGGGAGCTGGTGCTCGTCGCCGGCGACCACGATCTGGCGGCCGCGCAGCAGGGCGGGGACGGCGTCGGCCGGGGTGACCTGGCTGGCCTCGTCGAAGACGACCACGTCGAACAGGTCGGCCTGGGCCGGCAGCAGCTGGGAGACGACCAGCGGGCTCATCGCCCAGCACGGGCGCAGCGCGGTGAGCATGTGCGGGGCCGTGGCGAAGAGCTGGCGGATCGGCAGGTGCCGGCGCTTGAGGTTGGCCTGGTGCTCGACCAGCTTGCTCTCGTCCGGGTACTCGTCGCGGACCCGGGTGATGTGCTCGGCCACGGCCCGCAGGACCCGGGTGGCGGTGGCGTCGATGTGGCGGCGGTCGGCGTCGCGGTACTCCGCGACCGTGCGCTCCTGCAGCGGCCCGTCGAACGCGCCCACGCGGGGGTCGGTGAAGTTGAGGTGCTGCAGGATCGAGGCGTACCAGCACGCGTCGAAGACCGCGCCCGCCACGTCGGCGTCGGCGCGCCGGGCCTGCAGGTCGTCGACCAGCTGGTGCAGGCCGGCGTGGGCGAACGCCTCGGCGAGCTCGTTGAGGCGCGGCACCCGGCGCAGCGTGCGCTCGTCGGCGGCCAGCGACTGCACGACCCTGGCCAGGCGGTCGAGGTCCATGGTGAGGAGGGGGAGCTGCACGCAGTACCGCTGCAGCTCCTGCACTTCCCGATCGAGCTTGTCGAACGCGGCGCGGGCCCGGGGCAGGTCGTCGGGCAGCCGCGGCTCGCCGCCCCACTGCTCGCGCTGGCGCCGGGCCACGGCCAGGCCCTCGAAGAGCTGCTCGGGGCTCGGGGTGCCGGGGCCGCGCCACAGCCGGGCGGCCTGTTTGCGCAGCTTACGCCGGGCCCACCAGCCGGCCTCGGCGACCTGCGCGTAGGGGCGCAGGTCCTCGCGGTACACCTCGGGGCGGAAGTGCTGCAGGGTGGCGGCGATCTGGTCGAGGAACGCGAACAGCGCCCGCCAGCCCGTGACGTTCGTGGGACGCTGCAGGCCGGTCTGGGCGGCCACGTATTCCAGGGCGGGGCGCGTCTCGGCGAGGGTCCGGCCGGTCAGGCGCTCGGTCAGGTCGAACGCGACCTGGGCCTCCTGCGGGGTGCGCACCGCCGAGCCGATCCAGCCGGACTCCTGCTCGGTCAGGTTGAACCCGCCGACGGTGGCGTAGTCGCGCAGCTGCTCGCGCAGGCGGCGGGCGCCGGCCTCGTCGAGGCCCTCCAGGACCGGGCCGCGCAGCCGCACCCCGGGCATCGGGTGCACGACGGCGTTGAGGCGGATCAGCTCGGTCTGCGCCTGGAACGCCGAGATCCCCCACGGGCCGCGGATCTGGTGCATGGCCTCGTCGTGGTCGTTGAGCGCGGCCCGCCGGGCGGCGAGCGTCTCGTGCAGCACGACCAGGTCGGGCTGGGCGATGCGGGCGGCCGAGTCGAACGCGGCCTTGAGGTCGGCCGCGACCTTGCGCCGGGAGGTGGTGCCGTCGTGCACGTCCATGACGAGCTGGCCCAGGCCGCGGCGGTTCAGCCGGTCGGTGACGGCGGTGATCGCGGCCCGCTTCTCGGCCACGAACAGCACCCGCTTGCCCCGCGCGACCAGCGAGGCGATGAGGTTGGCGATGGTCTGGCTCTTGCCGGTGCCGGGCGGGCCCTTGATCACGCTGTGCTGGCCGGCCAGGACGGCGTTGATCGCGTAGTTCTGCGAGGAGTCGGCGTCGAGGACCAGGAACTCGTCCTCCGGCGGGATCCAGTCCGGGTCGCGCAGGGCGATGCCGGCCGCCGGGCGCAGCGCGGCCTGGGCGTCCCGGTCGCCGGCGATGGCCGCGATGACGTCGTGCTCGACCAGCGCCCGGGCCCCGGCCCGCAGGTCGGTGACCATCGGCAGCTTGGCGTAGGAGAAGGTGCCGAGCACGAAGCGCTGGGTGATCGCGAAGCCGCGCACCCGGCCCGCGGTTTCCTTCATGAGCCGCTCGTACAGCGGGCCTGCATCGAACCCCGCGGTGTAGCTGACCAGCTCCTCGAGCTCGTCGGCGTCGACGCGCACGCCGAAGTCCTCGTCGAGCAGCTGCAGCAGCGTCGGGTTGAGCTCCAGATCGCCCTGCAGGGTGAGGTCGAAGTCGTCCTCGGCCGCGCCGCGGGCCCTGAGCTGGGCCGAGCGCAGCAGCACCGGCGCGGCCGGAGTGCCGCCCTGGGGACCCTCGTCCCAGGTGGCGCTGCCGATCGCGGCGAAGCAGGTCTCGATGCCCCGCTCCTCGGTGAGCTCCCGCGCCTTGTTGCGGATCGTCCGGGCCCGCTTGATGGCGGCGGTGTGCGCGTCCTTGTCGGCGAACAGCTGGCCGAGCGGCAGGGTGCGGCCGCCGAGCAGGGCCTGCAGGGCGACGGGGTCGGCGGCGCTGAGGTCGAGCGTCCCGGCGCGCAGGTCGCGGTAGTAGAGCAGCGTGTTCCGGCCGCCGAGGTCGATCAGCTGAGACCGCCAGCGGCGGGCGGCCTCCTGGACAAGGTTGCCCCGCTCCTGCACGGCGCTAGCGTATCCGGCTGCGCAAGTTATAGATCGGCATCTTTACTGTTAACAAACCTTCGCGTACTGTCCTCCGCCAAGGGCGCCCTACCCTCCTTCTACCCGAGGCAGGACCATCGTGCGGAGACTGCGAATCGGGGTGATCGCGGCTGCCCTGGCAACGGTCGCGGCCACCGTCATCACCCAGACGCCGGCATTCGCCGCGGGCGCCACCGCGACGTTCGCCAAGACCTCGACCTGGGGCACCGGCTACGAGGCGAAGTACACGATCAACAACGGCACCGCGTCGGCCATCAACGGCTGGACGGTCGCCTTCGACCTGCCGTCCGGCACCTCGATCAGCTCGTCGTGGGACAGCAACCGGACCGGCTCGACCGGCCACATCGTCTTCACCGGCAGCTGGAACAACAGCATCCCGGCCGGCGGCTCGGTGAGCTTCGGCTTCATCGCGGGCGGCAGCGGCGACCCGGCCAACTGCACCCTGAACGGCGCCTCCTGCTCCGGCGGCACCACGAACCCGGGCGTCCCGAGCGCGCCGGGCAACCTGCGGGTCACCGCGACCACCAACACCAGCCTGGCGCTGGCCTGGGACGCCTCGACCGGTAGCCCGACCGGGTACCGCGTCTACGAGGGCAGCACCGTCCGGGCCACGGTCACCGGGACCAGCACCACGATCACCGGGCTGGCCGCGGGCTCGACCCACACGTACACGGTCAAGGCCTACAACGCGCAGGGCGAGTCGGCCGCGTCGAACAGCCTCACCGCCACCACCACGGGCGGGACCACGAACCCGACCGGCGGGGGTACCGCGGCGCCGTACCTGTACATGGGCTGGGGTGACCCGCCGAACCCGCAGACCGTGCAGCAGGCCACCGGCATCAAGTGGTTCACCATGGCCTTCGTGCTGTCCAGCGGCGGCTGCACCCCGGCCTGGGACGGCAGCCGGCCGCTCACTGGCGGCGCCGACCAGACCGCGATCAACCAGATCCGCGCCGGCGGCGGCGACGTCGTGCCGTCCTTCGGCGGCTGGCAGGGCAACAAGCTCGGCCCGAACTGCTCCACCCCGCAGGCCCTGGCCGGCGCCTACCAGACCGTGATCAACGCGTACGGGCTCAAGGCGATCGACATCGACATCGAGAACACCGACGAGTTCGAGAACGACACCGTCCGCAACCGGATCGTCGACGCGTTGAAGATCGTCAAGCAGAACAACCCGTCGATCAAGACCATCGTCACGTTCGGCACCGCGACCACGGGTCCCGGCTACTACGCCCAGCAGCTGATCAGCCGGGCCCAGTCCACCGGGGCGAACATCGACGTGTTCACGATCATGCCGTTCGACTTCGGCGGCGGGGCGAACATGTACCAGAGCACCGTCTCAGCCTCCGAAGGCCTCAAGACCATGCTCAAGTCCTCCTTCGGCTGGGACGACGCCACCGCCTACCGGCACATGGGCATCTCCGGCATGAACGGCCTGTCCGACCAGCAGGAGAACACCAGCCCGGCGCAGTGGCAGCAGATCCGCGACTACGCGCAGAACAACCACCTCGCCCGCCTCGCGTTCTGGTCGGTCAACCGCGACCGGCCCTGCCCCGGCGGCGGCGTGGTCTCCAACTGCTCCGGCGTCTCGCAGAACAATTGGCAGTACACCCAGATCACGGCCACCTTCACGGGCTGATCTCGGTGTGGAGGGGGCTCGCCTGCCTACAGGGCGAGCCCCCTCCGATCCGGGTGTCGTCCCAGCCAGTTCGAGTACCGCTCGTTGCGCCGGACGGCATCCGCGTACGACTCGATCGCGTACGCCCAGACCTGGCTCGCGAGGTTCGCCGCCGGCCCGTCGGGCAGCCACCCGAGCATCTGCCGCCAGTGCAGCGGCGCCCCGGCGATCGGCACGGTGACCAGCCCGGCCATCGGCCGCAGCGTCGCCTGGCACAGCCCGACGGCGTCGCCGGACTCGATGAGGTCGATCGCCCCGCGCACCTCGGTCTCGAACAGCACCTTCGGCGTGAACCCGGCCCGCGCGCAGGCCGCCGCGTGGCAGGACGAGAAGCACCCGTCCCCCGGCGCCGCCACCCACTGGGCCTCCGCCAGCTCCGAGAGCTCCACCTCGTCCCGCCCGGCCAGCACGTGGCCCTCGGGCAGCAGGAGGAAGACGGGATCGGCCGCGACCACCCGCCAGGCCAGCCCCGTGTCCGTCGCCGGCGGCGCGTCCCCGCACGCCCCGACCAGCACGAAGTCGAGCTTTCCGGCCAGTACGAGATCACCCAGCTCGGTCGACGACCACGATGCGTGCGTCGCGACCTGGGCGGCCGGGTGGTTGCTGGTGATCCGGTGCACGAGTCCGCCGAGGATCGGGCCGTTCACTGCCCCTATTCGGTACCGCCCATGCTGTTGTTCACTCGCGCTCGCCAGTCGAGTCGCCTCGTCCTGCAGTCCCTTCACGGCCGGCAGCAGAACCCGGGCCCGTGCAAGTACCAGCTCCCCCAGCGGCGTTGCTCGCGCACCGCGCCGGTCCCGCTCGAACAACGCCCCGCCGAGCGCGCGCTCGATCCGCTGCAGTTGCGCGGTGAGCGCGGGCTGGGCCAGGCCGAGCACGGACGCGGCCTTGGTCACGCTGCCGGCGTCCGCGATCGCGCATACGACGCGCAGATGCCGCAGCTCCAGTTCCATACCAAGACGGTAGGGCCGTTCCGCTCCTGGCAGAAGGCCTCCAGACATCGAGACATGCCGTTTTTACATAGCGGTACCCCCGGGGGGTATATACTTCGACGCTATGGAATCCCTCACCCGCCAGGCCGTGACCGCGACCCTGCACTGCCTGACCGGCTGCGCGATCGGCGAGATCCTCGGCATGGTCATCGGCACCGCCCTGGGTTGGTCCAATCTGCCGGTGATCGTGCTGTCGATCGCGCTGGCCTTCGTCTTCGGCTACGCCCTTACCCTGCGCTCGGTCCTGTCATCCGGCCTGGCCCTGGCCGCCGCCGTGCCGGTGGTCCTGGCCGCGGACACGGCCTCGATCACGTCGATGGAGATCGTGGACAACGCGGTGGTGCTGGCCATTCCCGGCGCCATGTCCGCCGGGCTGTCCTCGCCCTTGTTCTGGCTCAGCCTGGCGATCTCGCTGGTGGTGGCGTTCGCGGTGACGGTGCCGGTGAACCGCTGGCTGATCGCCCGCGGCCGCGGCCACGCGGTGGTGCACCAGCATCATCACTAGGCTTGCTTGGTGATCACCCGCTGGCCGGCCGCCGCGTCCGCTGTTGCGGGCTGCCTGGGCGCGGCCGGCCTGAGCTTCGCGGTGGCGGGTTCGCCCTGGTCGACGTACGTCTCCGAGGCGGGCGTGCCGGGCGCTCCGCACGCGGGGCTGTACTCGCTGTCGCTGGCCTTCCTGGCCCTTTCGCTGGCCCTCCTGGCGATCCCGGCGCGGCGGGTGCTCGGCCTGATCGGGTTGTCGCTGGCCGTCGCGGCGCCGCTGGCCGCGCTGTCCGGGGTGGTGCACTGCAGCCCCGGATGCCCGCTGCCGCCCTACGAGACCCCGGCGGCGCGCGACCTGATCCACGCGGCGGCGGCGATCGGCGCGTTGTTGCTGTGCGCCTTGGCGATCCTCCTGTACTCCCTGCTGCCACCCCCGCTGCGCTGGACCGGCTTGCTGGGGGTGTTGATCGCTTATCCGCCCCTGCTGGTCTCGGCCGCGGGGATCTTGTTCGCGGGCCGCTCTATGTTGACTGGCATAGCGGAGCGCGCGTCTCTGATCGCGGTCTCGGGCTGGGTCGTTTTCGCGGCTGCACGGCATTTCTTCGGACATTTCGCACTTTGTTATGGTTTATCCGATTTATGGCGCAAGCGCTCATGACCCGGACCGTGGTGATCACCGGGGCCAGCGCGGGCATCGGCCAGGCGGCGGCGCGCCGGTTCGCGGCGGCGGGCGACCGGCTGATCCTGCTCGGCCGCGACGCGCGCCGCCTGGCCGCGATCGGCGCCGAGCTGCCCGGTTCGACGACCGTCCGCGCCGACTTCGCCGACCTCGACCAGGTCCGCTCGGCCGCCGCGCGGGTCCGGGCCGCCTCCGACCGGGTGGACGTGCTGGTCAACAACGCCGGCGGCCTGTACCGCGGCCCGCGCGCCATCCTCGTCAACCACCTGGCCGGCTTCCTGTTCGCCCACGAACTGCTGGACCACCTGCGCGCGGCCGGCACCGCGCGCCTGATCACCACCGCCTCCCTGGCCGAGGCGTGGGGCGTGCTCGACGTGGACGATCCGCTGCGGGCGTCGCTGTGGCACCGGGTGCGCTGGCTGGCGTACGGCTCGTCCAAGCAGGCCAACATCCTCTTCACCGTCGAGGCCGCCCGGCGCTGGACTTCCTACGGCGTGCTGCCGACGGCGTTCTTCCCGGGGCTGGTGCGCAGCCGGTTCGCGTCCAGCAGCCCGCTGTTCATGCTCGGCAAGCTCATCCCGGTGCTGTTCACCTCGCCGTCCCGAGCGGCGGAGACGCTGCAGTGGCTGGCGGACGCCCCGGTCGGCGAGCTCGCGCCGGGCGGGTACTACTTCCTGCGCCAGCCGTTCGCCGCGACGCCTCGCTCGACCAACCCGGACCGCGCGCGGCGGCTGTGGGAGACCTCGCTCGCCGCGGCCGGGCTTCGCTGAGGCTTCAACGCCCGCCCGCACCGCGCCCGGCGGCTGTGGCTTCAACGCCCGCCCGCCCGCACCGCGGCCGGGCTTCGCTGAGGCTTCAACGCCCGCCCGCCCGCCCGCACCGCGGCCGGGCTTCGCTGAGGCTTCAACGCCCGCCCGCCCGGACCGCGCCCGGCGGCTGTGGGAGTCCTCGCGCGCCGCGGCCAGGCTTCGCTGAGGCTTCACCGCGGCCGGCGCTTCACTGAGGCTTCAACGCCCGCCCGGACCGCGCGCGGCGGCTGTGGGAGACCTCGCTCGCCGCGGCCGGGCTTCGCTGAGGCTTCACCGCGGCCGGCGCTTCACTGAGGCTTCGACGCCCGCCGTCTCGACACGCAGCCCCGCCGGTCCGGCCCCCTTTCCTCTTTGCTTTTGTAACCTGATCCTACCCAGCGCCGCCTAATCGATCTTCCGTGTCGACTCCGCGCAGTAATCGCGCACCGTCAGTTGGGTAGTTGAATCTCGGACCACTTTGCGTCCGGCCCAGGGTTCGCGGTGAAGTCGTACCGCACCCCCGGCTCCCCGATCGCCACCAGAGCCGCCGACCCCGACCCGTACAGCAGCCCCTCCACCTCGCGTCGTACCAGCAAGGGGCGCACCGCCGCCCCCGTGAACTCGCCGCCCGACAGCAGAGCGATCCAGTCGCCCCAGGCTTCCGGCGATGTCAACCCTGGCTTCGGATCCGGGGTGGAAGCAGTTCGCAAGGGTGCGAACGCATTGACATCCACGCCCTGGTTCACGAAGACGTGGTCGCCGGGCGAGAGCAAGCGGTGGGTCACCTGCACGCCGTCCCAGGACGTGACCGCGACCTCCGTCGGTTCGGCGCGCACCAGGTGGAAGGCGTCGAACGAGCGCAGCACGTCGTCCGAGGGCAGCAGGTGGGCCAGCGGCAGCGAGCCCCGCGTCGGGCGATCCCCCGCGGCCGGCAGGGGCGGGTAGCCGTTCAGCAAGGCCGTCACGCTCGGGCGGGCCGGGTCGACCGCCAGCCAGGTGCCGCCCGCGGTGCTGTCGCGGCCGCCGAAGCGGCCCGGCCAGTGTTCGGCGGGGGGTTCCCAGGGGCGGGCCAGGTACTCGTCGCGGACCGCGGCCATCAGGACGGGCCACGTGGCGTCGGGGTCGAACCGGAGGAGCACGGTGCACATGGACCGAACGTTATTCGTCCCAAAAGGGAAAAGAAAAGTCAGCCGACCGCGACGCGCGCGGTGAGCCAATCCGCGAACTCGTCGGCGGGCAGCGGCTTGGAGATGAAGAAGCCCTGGACCAGGTTGCAGCCCTCGCGGCGCAAGTGCAGGAGCGTCTCCTCGTCTTCGACGCCCTCCGCCACCACCATCAGGTCGAGGGCGTGGCCCAGCTGGACGGCCGAGCGCACGACGGCGCGGTCGCGATGGTCGACGGCGATGCGCTGGACGAAGGAGCGGTCGATCTTCATCTCGTGGATGGGCAGTTCGCGCAGGCGGCCCAGGGACGAATAGCCCGTGCCGAAGTCGTCGATGGCCAGTTTGACGCCCAGCGCGTGCAGGCGGTCGAGGATGGCCATGGCGCCGGTGGGGTCGGCCATGATGCTGCTCTCGGTGATCTCCAGAGTCAGAGCGCTCGCCGGTACGTCCGCCTGGCCCAGCAGTCGCGCCACGATGTCGGGGATGTCGGTCTCCTGCAGGCTGTTCGGCGACAGGTTGACCGCGACGTGCATGTCGTGGCCCATCCGGCGCCAGCTCGCGCAGCGGCGCAGGGACACCTCGAGGACGTGCAGGGTCAGGGGACGGATGAGGCCCGAGTGCTCGGCGAGCGGGATGAACTCGTCCGGCGGGACGAACCCGTGCACGGGGTGGTGCCAGCGGGCGAGGGCCTCGGCCCCGACGACCTGGCCGGTGGCGGTGGAGAGCTTGGGCTGGAAGACCACCACGATGTCGCGGCGCTGGATCGCCTCGCGCAGGTCGGCGACCATGGCCAGCCGGCGCGGGCTGTTGCGGTCGTCGTCGCTGGTGTAGACGCGCACGCCGGTGTGGGTGTTCTTGGCGACGTACATCGCCACGTCCGCGCGCTGGATCAGCGTCTTGGCGTCGTTGCCGTGCTCGGGGGCGAGCGCGATGCCGATGCTCACCCGCGCGTTGAGCCGCAGGTGCCCGATCGGGATGGGCTGATCCATCGCGGCGTCCAGGTCGTCGCCCACGGCGATGGCGACCTCGCGGGTGCGGATGTTCGGCAGCAGTACCGCGAACTCGTCCCCGCCGAACCGCGCGACCGTGCCGCGCTCGCCCAGCCGCTGCTGGAGCCGCTCGCCGACGAGCCGGAGCAGCTGGTCGCCGACGTCGTGGCCGAGGGCGTCGTTGACGTCCTTGAAGCGGTCGAGGTCCATCAGCAGTACCGCAACAGGGGTTCCCGAGGCTCTCAGCTGGTCGGTCAGCGCCTGGAAGCGCTGGCGGTTGGGCAGGCCGGTCAGCGGGTCGTAGGTGGCCAGGTGCTCCTTGAGCGCCACCTCGCGGCGCAGGTCGTCGAGCAGGCGGGCCTTGGTGAGGGAGAGGCTCGCGTGGTTGGCGAGGGCCTGGAACAGCCGCACGTGCTGCTCGCCGAAGGTCGGGATGTCGGGGAGGCTGTCGGCCACGAGCAGCACGCCGGAGTCGCCGTCGTTCAGCGGTACGGGCACCGCGATCCCGTCGTCGATCGAGCCGATCATGCGGCTGGCCTTGGTCACGAGCACCGGTTCGCCGGACCGCGCGGGCTGCCACCAGGCGGTGGCGGGCAGGACGTCGACGGTACCGATCTCGAAGGCGCTCTGCCCGTGCATGCGCAGCCGCAGGTAGGTGCCCTCGGGGCCGGGGATGATGAGCTCGGCCCGCTCCGCGCGCAGCTGGTCGCGGGCCTGTTCGAGGACGATCCGGGCCACGCCGCGGGTGTCGAGCGGGCCGTCGAGGGCACGCGTGAAGGCGTACAACTCCTCGACCTGCTGGTGGCCCTGGCTCTGGTGGACGAAGGCGCGGTAGGCGCGGTAGGTGACCGCGGAGACGATGCCCAGCAGGGCGATGGCGCGCGCGTCCCGCTCGATGGCGAGGGCGCTGATGAGCCCGATGCTGGTGGTGATGGCGACGAGCGGGAGGCCCTGCACGGCGCTCGGGAGCCGGCGCCACTCGGAGGGGTCGTCGTGCAGCGCGATCACGGCGGTGACCAGGACCGCGGCGATCACGTCGGCGACCAGCATGACGACGAGGACGAGCAGCCACTCCCGCGGCCCGCTGGGCAGGACCGGACCGGCGAGGGCCCGCAGCAGTACGGCCGAAGCGGTCGTCTGCACCCCCAGCAGGGCGATGTTGAAGCCGAGCTTGATGCCCCGCTGCCGGCGCAGCACGGTCAGGCCGACCACGCCGCCGATGAGCCGGACGCAGAGCAGCAGGGTCGGGTCGACGGACAGGAGTCCCAGGACCATCGGGATCTCGCTGAGGCTCATCGCGTGCCCGCCGCGGCGGACCCGGATGTGAATGGCGAAGCCCTCGGTCAGCGCGAACGCCACGAGCAGGATCGCCAGCGGCACCGGATCGGGATCGGCCGGCAGCCCGACGGAGCGGATACGCAGCGCATGGGCCGCGACGGTCGCGACACCCAGCCAGAGACTGAGCGTCGCGACCCGCGTGTCCGGGCGACTCCAACCGCGAACTTTCTTCATCAATCGCCCTGTTTGTACGGTTTATTGCCAGATGGAGCTGGACCAGTAGCTTCCACTCCATGTTCGGCCGCTCCAGGTGTTTCCTGACCAAGTTCGGCCGCTCCATGTGCGCCCGTCCCATGTGGCGCCGCTCCAGGTCCGCCCGCTCCAGGTGCGGCCGTCCCAGTTGGTGCCCGACCAGGTGGCGCCGGTCCAGCTCTTCTCGGTCAGCAGCCCGGTGAACAGCCCGGTGTTCATGGCCGTGCCGGTCCAGGTCGCGCCGTTCCAGGTGCCGCCGGTCCACGCGGTGCCGGCGGTGGAGGCCTTGCCCCAGGTCGTACCGTTCCAGGTCCTGCCCATGATGTCCTTCTCGCCGGTCAGCTCGACGCCGCTGATCGGGTCGGCGACGTGGGCGCTGCCGCGGGAGGCCTCCAGCGAGCCGGTGCCCGTGGAGGACGCCCAGGTCTGCGCCGCGGCCGCCGTGCTCGGCGTCGGGGCGTCGATGGCCTTCTTGACGTTCAGCTCGCCCGCGCCGCTGCCGAGCTTCTCGGCCTTGGGCATGACGTCGGCGGTACTGGTGAGCAGCTTCTTCACCTGATCCGGAGTGAGCGACGGGCGTTGCTGCAGCAGCAGCGCGACCGCGCCGGAGGTGATGGCGGCGGCCTGGGAACTGCCGCTGCCGCGGAAGTAGCGGCCCGTCGTGTCGCCGGGGACGAGGCCGGTCGGGTAGTTCGTGTCCACGTACGAGCCGGGGTCGCGCAGGCCGACGATCGAGCGCCCGGGCGCGGTCAGGTCGACCGAGCGGGTGGCGTTGCCGCGGCTGCTGAAGTCGGCCACGACGTCGTCGGAGCGCGAGTCGGTGCCCTTGGAGTCGGCCGCGCCGACCGCGATGACGTACGGGTTCATCGCGGGCATCGACAGGTTGCTGCGGGACGTGCCGTCGTTGCCGCCGGACACGACCACGGTGATGCCCTTCTTCCAGGCCGACTCGACCGCGTGCGAGAGCGGGTCGAGCTTCTCGTCCTGGTTGGAGTCGGTGCCGAAGGACAGGTTGATCACCTTGATGTTCAGGCCGGGGTCGTTGCGGTGGGTGACCACCCAGTCGATGCCGGCGATGACCTGCGACACGTCGGTCGCCCCGTCGGCCGCCGCGACCTTGACGCTGACCAGCGTGGCGCCGGGGGCCATGCCCGTGAACCGGCTGGGGTCGCTGACCGTCAGCAGGTTGGTGAGCGGGTCGCGGCCCGCGATCAGCCCGGCCATGTGCGTGCCGTGGCCGAACGTGTCCGCGTAGCGAAGGTTGGACGCCTGCGACTCGAACGACAGGTCCGGGCCGTTGACGATCCGGGTGGCGTCGTTCAGGCCGGTCACCGGCGAGACGCCGGAGTCGATCAAGGCCACGCCGACGCCCTGGCCGGTGATGTTCTGCAGGCTCGAGTCGAGCTTCTTCCACACGTCGAGGGCGCCGGTGGCGCGCACGACGCTGAACATCGAGTTGGAGTCGCCGTCGGCGCGCCATCGCGCCGCGGAGAGTGTGACCGTGCCGTCCACGGTCACGCCGCGCACTCCTTGCGCGGTCTTGAGCGCATTGATCTGCTGGCCTGGTACCTCGGCCACGAAGCCGTCCACCACGGACAGCGCCTGACCGACCGTGCCGCCGGCGCGGGTGACCGCGCGCGCGGCCGCGTCGGCGTCGGAGTACTCGACGATGACGCGGGTCAGTCCGGCGGTGGTGACCGTCGGTGTCGTGGCTGCGGTGGCCGCCGGCCCGCCCGGCGCGACCGCCCCCGCCGTGATCGCGATGATCGCGGCTGACGCGGCGCCCAGTGCGCTCCGGTATCTGCTCGGCATGCGGGCCCCTTCCATGGGTCGATGACTCGCCGTGATCCATGGTTGGGCAGTTCGTAACGGGACGTTGTCACCAGATCGGTCGTACTTCGCTCACGCTCGGTGACGCACAGCACTAAACCTCAGCCGGTACCCGCCGGATCGCACCCGGGCCGGCCTGCGGGACGACGTCGCGGGGCGCGATCCCGGCATGCCCCTCGTCACAGACGAGCTCGGCGTGCACGTGGGCGCCGCAGCCGCGGTGCACCGTCTCCAGGGGCGGGCCGCCGGGGTCGGCGAGGTAGCGGTCGCCCCACTCGCGCAGGGCCACGAACATCGGGTAGAGATCGAAACCCTTCTCCGTGAGCTTGTACTCGTCGCGAGCCCGCGCCCCCGGCTCGCGGTAGGGCACGCGGCGCAGGATCCCGTTGTCCACGAGTACGCCGAGCCGGTTGGTGAGCACCTGGCGGGGGATGCCGGTGCGGACCCGCATGTCGTCGAAGCGGAAGATGCCGTTGAAGACCTCCCGCAGGACGACGATGGTCCACCGCTCGCCGAGGATCGCCATCGCGCGCCCGATGGTGCAGTTGTCGACGGAGAACTCGAGGGCCTTCGGTCTCATGCGCTCAGGCTAACCCTTTTGCCGGGCTGAGTCTTGTTGACAGATCCAGCCCGCCCCGCGAGGCTGGGTCCATGACGCAGACCGAGGGCGACCTCCGCACCCGCACGTTCTCCTGGTCCGACCCGATGCTCAACGCCGAACAGCTCGGCCGGGTCAGCGGGCTGGAGCTGCTGCGGGCGATCAGCCGGGGCGAGCTGCCGGCCCCGCCGATCACGCACCTGCTCGGCACCGGGCGGATCGAGGCCGAGGAGGGGCGCGTGCGGGTCACGCTGGAGCCGCGGGAGTACCACTACAACCCCCTCGGCACCGTGCACGGCGGGGTGCTCGCGACGCTGCTCGACACCGCCACGGGGTGCGCGGTGCACTCGACGCTTCCGGCCGGCGTGGGGTACACGACGCTGGACCTCAACTCCAGGTTCCTGCGCCCGGCGTCGATCGCCTCGGGCACGCTGACCTGCGAGGGGACCGTGGTGTCGAAGGGCCGGCGGACCGCCCTGGCCGAGGCCCGGATCACCGACGCCCGCGGCGCACTGGTCGCCCACGCCACGTCGACATGCATGCTGTTCGATATCGACTAGCGGAGATGTTGACCGGAAATAAGGTATAAATCCGATATGTCGGGCTGAGGAACGATGCCCGACATATCGGCACTAACTACGCGCCGAAGGCACCGCTTCGCGAGCGCCCATAGGCACCAGCGACTGCCCCGGAGTGATCACGACCTGGCGCGGCTGCGCGATCTGGGCCACCAGGAGCGTTCCGATCAGGCCGAACAGTGCGTAGCCACCGAGCACGATCGCCGCGCGCTGGACGCCGGCGCCGGAGAAGTACACGATGCCGCGGATCGCCTCCGTGCCCAGGCCCGGGGGCAGCCACTGGCCGATCGCCCGCCAGAAGGGTGGCAGGAGCGGCGCCGCGTACGCCCCGCCCGCGCTCGGATTGCCCAGCACGACGAAGAGCAGCACCGTGAGGCCGGTACCGACGAAACCGAACGCCGCCTGCAGGGCCATCGTGCAGCAGCCCGACGCGAAGACCAGCAGCGCGCCGAACCACCACAGCTGCGCGAGGTGGCCGCCCAGCGCGCCGAACAGGGAGCCCGCGATGAGCGCGCCGCCCACGCCCGAGACGGCCGAGTAGACGGCCAGGGACAGCAGGCGGATCAGGGCCCGGTGCGGGTTGGCCGGCCGGGCGCCCTTGCTCATGCTGACCGCGAGCGCGACGAGGTACCCGCCGACGACCCACCCCAGCGCGAGGTAGAAGCCCGACAGGCCGCGCGCGTCGCCGAGCAGCGCCGGGTGGGCGTCCTCGGTGGTGAACGCGCGCTCCTGGGCGTCCTCGAGCGGGGTGAAGATCTGCTCCAGGACGGTGGCCACGCTCGCGCCGGCGGCGCTGGCGACGATGAGCCGGTCGGTGGCGTCGGTGTTGGAGACGACGAACGCCCCGTACACCTCGCGCTGGTCGATCATCCGGCGTGCGGCGTCCTCGCTGAACGCGGGGCGCGCGTCCAGCGGCTCGCCGGGCAGCCGGTCGAGCTTGCCGACCAGGTCGTCGAGGGCCTCCGGGGGCGCCGCGACGGCCACAGGAATCCGGTGCGGGGTCGGCTCGTGGAAGGCCCCGATGTAGCTCGCGATGAACGCCAGCTGCAGGGCCAGGACCGCGAGGACCAGCGCACCCGCGCGCGGCGTGACGCCGTCGCGCACTTCATGAAGAAATCCCGCTTTCACCACATTTGACGGTATCGTACGGGCGACTCCCGCGTGTCAGACTTGACCTAAATGTCCTTTCGGAAGACCCAGACCCGCATGAGGACGAACCGCAGCAGCGTCGTGACCGCGTTGGCGAACAGCAGGACCCCCAGCTCGGCCGCGTGGCTGTGCACCGGCGCGGCGGCGTCGAGCCCGGCCAGCGCCGCCGCGTTGAGCGCCAGGCCAAGGGCGAAGAGCAACAGACCCTGAAGCTGATGCCGTACCGCGCCGTCGCCGCCCCTGATCGCGAACGTCAACCGGCGGTTCAGCGCGGTGTTCGCGATCGCGGTCGTCAGCAGCGCCACGAAGTTCGCGGCCTGGGCGCCGATCTCGGGCCGCAGCAGCGCGTACAGGCCGAGGAAGGCCACCGTGGAGAGGACGCCGATCGCCCCGAACCGCAGCAGCTGCGGCAGCAGGCCCGCCGGCACGCCCTCCACCAGCGGCGCGCGGCCGAGCCGGCTGCGCAGTGCGGCCACCGGGACCTTGCCGGTGACCAGGGCCCGGCCCAGGCGGGCGATGCCCTTCAGGTCGGCCACGGCGGTCGCCACGATGTCGACCCGGCTGTCCGGGTCGTCGATCCAGTCCACCGGCACCTCGTGGATGCGCAGCCCGGCCCGCTGGGCCAGCACCAGCAGCTCGGTGTCGAAGAACCAGCCGGTGTCCTCGACCAGCGGCAGCAGCTGCTCGGCGACGTCGCGGCGGATGGCCTTGAAGCCGCACTGGGCGTCGGAGAAGTTCGCGCTGAGCGTCGTGCGCAGGATCCGGTTGTACGAGCGGGAGATGAACTCGCGCTTCGGCCCGCGCACGACCCGCGACCCGCGGGCCAGCCGGCTGCCGATGGAGACGTCGGAGTGCCCGGACAGCAGCGGCGCGACCAGCGGCAGCAGCGCGTTGAGGTCGGTGCTCAGGTCGACGTCCATGTACGCGAGCACCGGCGCGTCCGACGCCGTCCACGCCCGCTTCAGCGCGCGCCCTCGGCCCTTCTCGGCCAGCCGCAGCACCTCGACCCCGTCCAGCTCGACGCCGAGCGCCTTGGCCACCTCGGGGGTACCGTCCGTGCTCGCATTGTCGGCGACCGTGATCCGGAACGGGTACGGGAAGCTCTCCCTGAGGTACGCGTGCAGCCGTCGCACGCACGGCCCCAGATCCGCCTCCTCGTTGTAGACCGGAATGACGACGTCGAGGACGGCGCCGGCGTTCCGGGCGCCCGCGCCGACCGCGCGAGGAAGCGTCTCTGTGCTCATGCCGAAAGATTCGGCCCGCGACCTTCCGGCAAGGTCCGGCAAGCCTGTGACCGGGCTGTGAACGCGGAAACGGCCCCGCCGGGGCGGGGCCGTTCGCGTTGCGCAAAAGGTCAGCTGGTCAGGTCGTACAGGGTCGTGTTGCCGACCGTGGTGGCCGTGAAGTTGGCCTGCACCCAGGCGGCGATCTCGGCGCTCACGCTGCTGCCGCCGTTGCTCTGCCCGCCGAGGCCCGAGCCGCCGATGAAGTAGTGGATCTTCCCCTCCTGCACGTACTGCTGGAACTGGGCCAGGCTCGGCGCCGGGTCGCTGCCGTTGAAGCCGCCGATCGCCATCACCGGCAGCTCGGTCGCCAGCTGGTAGCCGGAGGCGTTGTTGGACCCGACCGCCGCCGCCACCCAGGTGTACTGCGAAGCGCCGGCCCGCAGCGCCGCCACCACCTCACTGCTCGGCGTCGTGGCGTTGAGCAGGCCGCCCATGCCGCCACCACCGCCGCCGGTCCGGGTGCCGCCGCCGAAGCCGCCGCCGCCGAAGTTCGCGCCACCGCCCCCGGCACCGCCGCGGAAGCCGCCACCGCCGCCGCCGAAGCCGTTGCCGCCCGCGACCGCGGGGCCGGCGGTGACGATCGAGCCGGTGTGCGCCGTCGCGGCCGTGTTCAGGGAGTAGGCGACCGGGCCGCCCAGCACCGCGAACAGGGCCAGCGCCGCCGCGGCCAGCCGCAGGTTGCGGCCCAGCTGCTGGCCGAGCAGGAGGCCGGCCGCGCCCAGGGCGCCGGTGACGAGCACGGCGACCTTCAGCCACGGGTGGAAGTCGGTGGCCCGGTCGAGCAGGATGTAGGACCAGACCGCGGTGACCGCGACCGCGCCGCCGAGGACCAGCAGGGCGTAGAGGTCGGTCCGGCGCCGCCACAGGGTCGCCGCGCCCATGCCGACCAGCGCGCCGATCGCCGGGGCCAGGGCCACCGTGTAGTAGTCGTGGAAGATGCCCTGCATGTAGCTGAAGACAACCACGGTGGTGACCAGCCAGCCGCCCCACAGGACGTAGGCGGCCTTGCGCGAGGACCAGATCAGGCCGGCCACGGTCAGGATGAGCGCCGCCGGCAGCAGCCAGGAGGCCTGGCCGCCGGTCTGCCCGTCGAGCATCCGCGACCAGCCGGTCTCGCCCCAGCCGCCGCCCCCGCCGCCGACGCTGCCGGTCTCGTCGCCCGTCAGCCGGCCGAAGCCGTTGTACCCGAGGGTGAGCTCGAGGATCGAGTTGGTCTGCGAGCCGCCGACGTAGGGCCGCCAGGACGCCGGGGTCAGCGAGACGGCCGCCACCCACCAGCCGGCCGAGACGATGACCGCCGCGCCCGCCGCGAGCAGCTGCACCAGCCGGCGGCCCCAGCCGGTCGGGGCGAAGAGCAGGTACGCCAGCCCGAACGCCGGCACCACCAGCAGCGCCTGCAGCATCTTGGTGAGGTAGCCGAAGCCGATCGCGGAGCCCGCGAAGACCAGCCACCAGGTGCTGCCCCGCTCCAGGGCCCGTAGCACGCCGTAGACGCCGGCCACGAGCAGCAGCATGAGCAGCGCGTCGGGGTTGTTGAACCGGAACATCAGGGTCGCCACCGGGGTGCTGGCGAGCACCGCGCCGGCGAGCAGGCCGGCGGCCGGGCCGTGCCAGCGGCGGACCGTGACGTACAGGAGCCAGACGGTCGCGACCCCGATCAGCGCCTGCGGGGCCAGGACGCTCCACGAGCTGAGCCCGAACAGCCGCGTCGACAGGCCGGTGATCCACAGCGCGGCCGGCGTCTTGTCGACCGTGATGAAGTTCGAGGCGTCGGACGAGCCGAAGAACCACGCCTTCCAGCTCTCGCCGCCCGCCTGGGCCGCGGCCGCGTAGAACGCGTTGCCCCAGCCGGAGGCGCTGAGGTTCCACAGGTACAGCACACCGGTGGCGAGCAGCAGCAGGACGAGCGAGGGCCGCACCCAGACGGGATCGCCGGCCCGCGCCCGGGTCTCGGCGGGCGCGGGGGGCGCGGCCGGAGGGGTCAGCGTGGTGGTCATGACGATCACGGTGCGGCCGCAGCCTTCCGGCCCCGTGCGGACAGGCTGTGCGCGAGCTGTGAGTCAGTCCCAGCTCGGATTGCGGCGTTCCCTGAAGGCGGCGATGCCCTCGGCCATGGCCGCCTCGTCCTGCGGCGGCACGGGGAGGTCCCCCAGCACGGCCTTCGCGGCCCGCAGGGTGAGCTCCGACCGGGCGGCGATCGTCGCGGCCAGGTCGTCCACCGTCGCCGCCAGGTCGCCGTCCGGGACCAGGACGTCGACCAGGCCCATCCGAAGCGCCTCCGCGGCCGGGAAGAGCTCAGCGGTGTACAGGAGCAGCTTCGCCTTGGCCGGCCCGACCAGCGAGGCCAGCCGGCGGGTGGTGGACGGCGGGTAGACGATGCCGAGCTTGGCCGGGGTGATCCCGAAGCGGGCCGACTCCCCCGCGACCCGCAGGTCGCAGGCGACGGCCAGCTGGCAGCCGCCGCCGACGCAGAAGCCGTCGATGCGGGCGATGACCGGCCGCGGGAACTCGGCCAGGGCGCGCTCGGCCGCGACCGCGAGGCTGTCGTCGCCGGACCGGGCGATCGCCGCGGCCTCGGTGATGTCGGCGCCCGCGCAGAACGTCCCGCCGGCCCCGGCCACCACGAGCACCCGCACGCCGGGGTCCTTGGCCAGGGCGTCGAGCATGCCGGGCAGGGCGCCCCACATGGCGGCGGTCATCGCGTTGCGCTTGGCCGGGTTGGTGATGACGAGCGTGGCGAGCGGGCCGTCCTGCGTGAGCAGAAGCTCGCCGGTCACCATTCGTGGACGGGGACGTTCGAGTGCATCCTCGGAAGGTACTCCGCGAGCAGCTTGCGCATGGTGTCGTCGCGCTGCACCGGGCCGCTGCCGTCGATCGCGTGGGCGGCCTCGACCAGCCAGGCGGCGCCGTTGCGCTGGGACAGGCAGCGGTGCTCGATGATGCCCAGCAGCCGGTCGCGGTGCCCGGGGTCGACGCCCCACTCGTCGAGGCCCTCGTAGGCCAGCGGCAGCAGCCGGCGCAGCACGAGCTCGGTCACCGGCAGCGTGCCCAGGCCGGGCCAGAACACCGAGGCCTCGATGCCGTGCCGGGCGGCGGTGTGGAAGTTCTCCTCGGCCGCGCCGAACGACATCTGCGTCCACACCGGACGGTCCTGCCCGGCCAGGCGGTGCACCAGGCCGAAGTAGAAGGCGGCGTTGGCCATGCTGTCCACGACGGTCGGCCCGGCCGGCAGCACCCGGTTCTCCACCCGCACGTGCGGCTTGCCGTCCACGACGTCGTAGATGGGCCGGTTCCAGCGGTAGATGGTGCCGTTGTGCAGCTTGAGCTCGCCCAGCCGGGGTGCCTCGCCGCGGTCGAGCACGTCGATCGGGTCCTCGTCCTCGCAGATCGGCAGCAGGGAGGGGAAGTACCGGACGTTCTCCTCGAACAGGTCGAAGATCGAGGTGATCCAGCGCTCGCCGAACCAGACCCGGGGCCGCACGCCCTGGCTCTTGAGCTCCTCGGCGCGGGTGTCGGTGGCCTGCTCGAACAGCGGGATGCGGGTCTCGCGCCACAGCTCCTGGCCGAACAGGTACGGCGCGTTGGCCCCCAGCGCCACCTGCACGGAGGCGATCGCCTGGGCCGCGTTCCAGTACGCCGCGAACTGCTGCGGCAGCACCTGCAGGTGGAACTGCACGCTGGTGCAGGCCGCCTCGGGCGCGATCGAGTCGCAGCGCACGTGCAGCCGCTCGACGCCGTCGATGGCGATCATGAGGTCCTCGCCGCGGACCGCGAAGATCTGCTCGTTCAGCAGCGCGTACCGCGGGTTGGCCGACAGCACGTCCGGGGTCAGCAGGTCGCGGCGCAGGGTGGGCAGGATGCCGATCATCGCCAGCCGGGTGTCGACCTGGGCCGCGTGCTCCTCGGCCGCGTTGAGGCTCTCCCGCACCTGCGCCTCGAAGCGGGCCAGGCCGTCGCCGGCCAGCCGCTGCGGCGGGACGTTGATCTCGATGTTGAACTGGCCGAGCTCGGTGACGAAGGCCGGGTCCGCGAGCGCGTCGAGGACCCGCTGGTTGCGCAGCGCCGGGTCGTAGTTCTCGTCGACCAGGTTGAGCTCGATCTCCAGGCCGCTCATGCCGTCGCCGGCCTCGAACGGGTCCTCGGCGAGCATCCGCGCGAAGGCGTCCAGGCAGCGGCGCACCTTGTCGCGGTACCGCATCCGGTCTTCCCGGCTGAACACCGTCGATTCGACGTCCTTGCCCATGGGATGCCACCTCCGCCGGGAGAACCGTGCATCTGGCATACCACGAACCGTGGACTTTTACTCCTGTCCGCCGCCCGTCGGCCGAAGACTGAGATGCCGCAGGGCCGCATGGACGTCACTCAACTTGGGCAATCCGGCCAGGAAGTCGTCCCACGCCTGCCGGTCGCGCTGCCAGGCGGCGAGGTAGTCCACGCACAGCTGCGGGGTGATCTTCTCCCGGCTCTCCTGGGCCGCCCGCAGCGCGCGGCGCATCTTGGCGCCCTCGGCGTCCAGCGGCAGCCGGGCCGTGATCCCGTCGATGAACGCGCCCCGCCGGTCCAGGTAGTCGCTCCAGAAGCCGTGCCCGGCGTCGGCGAGGTCGCGGCCGTCGTCGAGCAGCTCGAACACGCCCTCGGCGAGGCAGTCGCCGAACTCCTGGCGGCGGGCGCGGCCCGGGCCGTCGAACGGGTCGTAGGCCTTCTGGTCGGCCAGGCCGGTCACGGCGACGCGGCGCTGCCGGATGTGCTCGAAGAGGAAGAACCAGTCCTCGTTGTACACGTTGGGGAAGTACGAGCGGCTGCTCGTCGGCACCAGCAGCGCCCCGCCGCCGATGAAGGTGTCCTGCACGGCGCCGACCGCGCGGTTGGCGTGGCAGACCACGGAGTTGTCGGGGTAGCCGGTGTTCTCCAGGCCCACGGCGTCGTACTCGCCGAGCAGCCCGGCCGCCCCGCGCACGTCCTCGGCCGACACGGCGACGTCGTCGTCGAGGAACAGCACCGCCCGCCAGCCCGGCATCATGTGCGCGACCGCGAGCCCGACGTTGCGCTTCATGCTGGTGTCGGTCCGGCTGCGGAACGGCAGACCGCGGCGGCGCCAGGCGCGCGGCCCGGCGGTGCTGCCGCTGCGCGGTGCGGCGCCCCGGCCGGCGAGCAGCGCGTCCGCGCCCGGGCGGGGCAGCCGGGCCCGCGGCGGCACGTCCACGGCCACGGCCCGCACGCCCGCCCGCTCGGCCTCGTTGATCACCAGGCTGGCCGTGCTCCACCGGCTGCACAGCACCAGCAGCAGGCAGTCCAGCTCGCCGGCCAGGCGCATGGCGGCGCTGATGAAGCTCACCGGCCGGTTGGTGGGCACGATGATCGCGTCGAGGCTGCCGGGGCCGGCGCGATCGGGCCGGAGCAGCTGTCGGTGGGAGGAGTGGTGATGCGGCTCCGCGGAGGTCATGAAGCTGCCGACTCCACGCGATGCCTCCCCGCACTCCCCGATCGTGTGACGAGTACTCTAACGGCCCGCGCGCCCGGCGTGTCGCCGCTGCTCAGCCGGAGTCGGTCGGCCATTCGTGCAGTCGGATGTTCGGATCGGTCCAGTCGGGCACCGTGACGATCCCGGTGACGATCCGCACCCGCGAGACCAGGCTGAACGAGGCCGCCCCGGCGAAGCGGCGCTCCAGGTAACGGAAGTTGCGCTCGCGCCAGTCGACGTCGGTGAGCGCCCGCACGATGCCGTAGGTGCCGCGGCCGTACACCCCGTTGAAGATCGTCACCGTGGAGCCGTCCCGGCCGTAGGGGTTCGGGGCGCGCCAGAGGTGGGCCACGTCCTCGCGCAGCGTGAGCCGGCCGTCCTCCTCCTTGAGCACCGGCACCAGCGTGCGGCCCGTGCCGTCGGCGTCGCGGACCTCGAACGCGCCGGCCTCGATGCCCTCCCGGCCGACCTGGCGGACCGGGATGTCGAGCAGGTCGTACGTCTCCCGGGTGAGGTTGTTCCAGTCCACCCCGCCGAGCAGCAGCAGGTGGGTGTGGAAGTCGTCGCGGTCGAGCCGGGTGACGAGCTTGTAGCGGATCCGGTTGTTGGGGTTCACCTGGCGCAGGTAGCTGTAGAGCTCGAAGAGGGCGTCCGGGTCGGCGTAGCTGTAGAGCTCGACGTGGTCCGGGGCGAGCGGGTCGGCGTACTCCCGGGCCGCCTGCAGCTGCTCGGGCAGCTCGGCGCAGACCACGGTGAGCGGCTCGCCGGGCGGGAACCTGAGCGGGTTGAGCGGCTCGGACTCCATCCCGAACGCGCGCTTGAGCTCGTCGTAGCCGACCCGCTCCTCGGCCGTGAGCTGCTCGACCTCGAAGAGCACCGGGCCGCCGCCGGCGAACGAGCGGGGCGTGGCGAACAGGCGCGCGTACTTGTCCAGATGTACGTCCGGCGGCCGCTTGGCGTCGGCCCGCTTCTCCCACGACGAGATGGACGGCACGCTGACGCCGAAGACGCGCGCGAGGTCGCCCTGGCTCACCTTGCCGTCGGGCCGATCGTGCAGCCGGGCGTCGGCGCGGAGCGCCCGCAGCGCGTGCGCGAGGATGTCCGGATCGGTCACCGCTCCCCCCTTCAGCCGATTTCAGCGGGGCCCGAAGTGCCCGGGCCGACCGTGAGGATCGTCGATCCTCGCCGCGATCTGCTGCTACGTCGGCATTGTGCCGCTCTTGAGCGCTCACATTGTTTCAGGACGTGCTGAAACAATAGGCTCATCGACGTAAGAGCGGTAGGACTTCAGGGCATCGCTGAAATTCAGTCCCGATGACTGAAACGAGGGGGGTCGGAGCGATGTCCTCCGGACCGGTCCACCGCGAAACGCAAGACGGGGCGTGCCCGGTTGCCGCCGGGCCGCCCCAATTTCGGTAGCCCTGTCACGCCAGTAAAAGGACGTACCGATGCCCATGGTATTGGTTTCCGGTTCATCCGTACATCACAGTCCCGATGCGAATGTCATGGCCCTGTTCTTCGCCGTGCTCGTCACCTTCGCGGTGGTGGTCGGCTGGCTGGGCCGCTCGGTCAACACGTACCGGCATCCGGAGGCGACCCCGACGCCATATCACCGCGAGGTCAAACGCGAGGCACGCGACAATGTCGTGCGGGGTTGGCTGTGGATAGCGGTCCTGTGTCCCGTAATGTTCGTCACGCTGTACACCGTGATCCACTCCGGCGCGGGGTGAGCCCTTCAGCCGGGTTTAGCACACAGACAACCGGGGACGGAGCCTTTTCAGGGGCGCCGTCCCCGCCCCGCATTCCCCCGTCGGCCAAAGGAGCTCGACAACGGTGCCAGAGGTTCGTCCGGCGGTTCCCGCCGATCTTCCGGCCTTAGTGCGCGCATTCCATCAGGAGCGGTACTTCGCGGAGCGCATCGCCCGCCAGCCGCAGCTCGGCGTGCTGTTCGTGGCCCCGGCCGGTGAGCGGGTGGCCGGCGCGGCCTTCCTGCGCATGCAGCCCGCCGAGGAGTGGGAGCTGCGCGCCCGGCTGCGCAACGTGCCGGTCCTGAGCCACCTGCAGGTCGCCGCCGACCGGCGCCGCCAGGGCGTGGCCTCGGAGATCATGCAGGCCGCCGAGGACTACGCCCGCGGCCGCGGCCGGGCCGGCATCGCGCTCGGCGTGACGCCCACGAATGCCGCCGCGCGCCGGATGTACACCGGCCGCGGGTACGAGGAGTGGCCGCACGGCGAGGTCAACGCCATGGTCATCGACTACGACGACGAGGGCCGCAAGACGTTCAGCACCGAGCGCTGCCTGATCATGGTCAAGCCGCTGCCGGTGCACGTGCGGACCCCGGCGGCCGCGCTCGCCGCCGGAGCCAAGTAGGAACGGCGTTTCCGGGAACACCCACAAATGCGACTTATCCTCGCGTACCGTCGCTCCCATGGCGGGAAGCGTGCTGCTGAGGATCGCGAACGTGAATCCCGCCGGCGTGCGCACCCACACCGACCGGGCCCTCTACGGCTCGATCGGCATCTTCATCGTGCTGTACGGCGTGTACGCGATCGTCGGCGCCGCGAGCTTCGTCGACGCCTCCACCAACTACGCCCATCCCTGGTGGCAGTGGCTGGTCGGGCCGCCGGTCGCGCTGGCCGTGATCGCCTACGACCGGGCCGTCGTCGGGCGGGTCGCGGTCAACTTCGAGCAGCTCGACTCGGCCGACCCGCACCACCTGCTGAAGCGGCGGACCTTCGGGCTGTACGCCGGGCGGATCCTGCTGGCCCTGCTGTTCGCCGTGGTCATCACCGAGCCACTCATGCTGGCGCGGTACAAGGGCGAAATCGACGCCTACCTCGGCACGGTGCACAACGGCCAGCTCATCCAGCTTGAGCAGAGCGGTGCCATCGCGGCGTTCCAGAAGCAGGTCGGCGGCCTGCGGGCCGAGGACGCGGCCGACGACGCGGCCGTGGCCGACCTGCACAGACTCGCCGCGGACAAGCGCAAGGAGTCCGCCGCCGTCTACGACCAGGCACTGGCCGACTCCGGTGGCGACGGCGTCTCACGCCGGGCCGGCTGCCCGGCCGGCGGCTACTGCGACACCCTCGTGCAGCAGTCCCGCGCGCTCATGGACGAGGCCACCCGGCTGGACGGCGAGGCGGCCGCCCTGCGCACGGCCCAGGATCCCGGCCGCACGTCCCGGGCGGACCAGATCACGTCGCTGCTGGCCCAGATCGCCGAGCAGCGCGCCGACAACCGCGCCTCGGTCGAGGCCGGAGCCGGCTTCGGGGCCCGCACGACCGCCATGTGGCACCTGGTGACCAGCGACTTCTGGGGCTTCGGCTTCTTCTACCTGGGGGTGGCGGCCCTGCTGGTCTGCCTGGACTGCGCCGCGGTCTGGCTCAAGCTCGTCTCGCACGGCAACGGCTACGAGCGCACCGAGGCCCGCGAGGCCCGGCGCCGGGAGCTCTCCGAGACCCGGCGGCACGAGCAGGAACTGCAGGTCACGGCCCAGGCCCAGACCCTGGCCGGGGACGGCCTGGAGACCGTGGTGGCCGAGCGCCGCCTCATGGACGCCGCGGTCAGCCGCGCGACGGAGCGCCTGGTAGCCGAGCTCGAGGACCAGAGCCGACTGGTCCGTTAGGGCAGATCTTGCCCGATGTCTTGCTTTCGCCCCGGGTGGCCCGTGCATAGTGGGCCGGTGCAGACCCGCCTGCCTCAACGCACGTCGGTGCTGCCGCTCGTCATCGGCATCGTGCTGGTCCTCGTCGGCGGGGTCGGGGTGGCCCGCATGGTGTGGGACAAGTCCATCAACGCCTCGGCCAACTCCCCCGACGTCGACCGGATCGACCGCGGCGGCGAGCGGGCCGACCGGGCCGCCGACCCGCGCGCGGCCCGCTGCGGCGGCGCCCCGCTGAGCGCGCCCCGCGAGCTGCGCGGCGTCTGGATCACCACGGTCGAGAACATCGACTGGCCGAGCCGGCCGGGGCTGCCCGCGGACCAGATCAAGCAGGAGTACCTGGGCTGGCTGGACCTCGCCGTGCAGCGCAACCTCAACGCGGTCTTCGTGCACGTGCGGCCGAGCGGGGACGCGCTGTGGCCCTCGGAGTACGCGCCCTGGTCCGAGTGGATCACCGGCGTGCGCGGCCAGGGCCCCGGCTTCGACCTCATGCAGTGGATGATCGACGAGACCCACCGGCGCAACCTGGAGTTCCACGCCTGGTTCAACCCGTACCGGGGCAGCCAGCCCGCGCCCGCCGGGGCCGGACCGGACATCAACGCGCTCGCGCCCGACCACCCGCTGCGCAAGCACCCGGAGTGGGCCGTGGTCTACCCGTCGGAGGGCACCACCGGCAGCCGCCTGCACTTCAACCCGGGCATCCCGGAGGCGCGCAAGTTCGTCGAGGACTCGATGCTGGAGGCGGTGCAGAAGTACGACGTCGACGGGGTGCACTTCGACGACTTCTTCTACCAGTACCCGGTGGCCAAGCAGGACTACCCGGACGGCGCGGCGTACCGGACCTACGGCGCCGGCAAGAGCCTGGCCGACTGGCGCCGCGACAACGTGAATCTCCTGGTCAAGGAGATGAGCGAGCGGATCAAGAAGATCAAGCCGTGGGTGAAGTTCGGGATCAGCCCGTTCGGCATCTGGCGCAACGACGCCACCGACCCGGCCGGCTCCCCGACCCGCGGCCTGCAGAGCTACGACGAGATCTACGCCGACACCCGCCTGTGGGTGCAGCAGCAGTGGCTCGACTACATCGTGCCGCAGCTGTACTGGAACATCGGCTTCGAGGTCGCCGACTACGCCAAGCTCGTGCCCTGGTGGGTCGACGTCGTCAAAAAGACCAGGGTTCAGCTGTACGTCGGGCAGGCCGACTACCGCGCCGGCCAGTCGGGCCCGTGGTCCGATCCCGGCGAACTCGACCGCCAGCTGGCCCTGAACCGCAAGTATCCGCAGGTCACCGGCAGCGTCCACTTCAGTGCCAAGAACCTGCGCGCGGATGCCCTTGGGTCCGTCACGAAGTACACGAGCGACTTCTATGGTTCTCCGGCACTCCCGCCGGTGATGTCGTGGCTGCCCAACACCGCCCCCGCCGCCCCGACGCTGAACACCGAACCCAGCGGCGGCGGCGTGAAGCTGACCTGGAAGGGCAAGGGCGTCTCGTCGGCCGTCTACCGCGTCGACGGCGGCGCCGCCAGGCTCGTCGCCACCCGCCGCGGCGGCGACGGCGACTTCACCGGCCCCAAGGGCACCTACTGCGTCACCGAGCTGGACCGGTCCTGGAACGAAAGCGCTCCGTCTGGGTGATCCCCGCTCATCCGGGATTTACCGAGGCTTCGGCCCATGACGAGCTTCATCTCGGACCAGGACTTCACCACGCCCGCGCACGTGCGCCCCTCATTTTCCGATGAGCCCCCGGCCGCCGCCACGAACGCCCGCCGGCTCCCGCTGACCATCGTGTTCCTGGCCGCGGTGTGGCTGGTAGTCTCGTCGGTGCCGTTCGGGTACATCGGCGAGGGCCGCTACGACGCGTTCTGGAGCGACGCGGTCACCGGGATCGCGCTCGCCGTCGTGACCATCATCCGCCTGCTGCAACCGAGCGCGGCCGGCTTCACCCCGATCATCGGCGGCCTGGCCGGCTGGCTGCTCGTCGCCCCGCTGGTGCTGCAGTACGGCTGGACCGCCTCGACCGCGAACGACGTCGCCGTGGGCATTCTGATCCTCACCTGTGCGGCCCTGGGCCCGGAGGAACGTTCCCGGTGACGCAGGCGGGCCGCCCCAATACGGGGCGGCCCGAAATCCGTCGCTTTGTGTGGGGTCAGCGATCAAACACGTCGGCCACGTCGTGCCCGGCGTCCTTCACGTGATCCCCGGCCTGCTTGGCCTTCGCGGCGGCGCGCTCAGCGGCGCCCTCGGCCTGCAGACGCTCGTTGTCGGTGGCGTCGCCGTACTTCTCCTTGGCGGCACCCTTGAGCTCTTCGGCCTTGTGCTCGACCTTGTCCGTGAAACTCATCGCACATCCCTTCCACGTATTTGGTCTTTCGCCTTGCACTAAGCAGGTTGCCCGGCTTTCCGCCCCGCAAACGCAACTGCCGCGCGGCGGTCGTCACACCGGTGAGCACGAACGAGAGCGCAATCCCCAGCCCGGCCGCGGCGAGCGGGTTGTCGGTGAACACGTTCCCGCCCAGGTAGCCGAGCCCGACCACGTAGAGGCTCCACAGGATCGCCCCGACCGCGAAGGCGGGGAGCAGGCGGTTGCGGGGGAACTGGGCGTACCCGCTGACCAGGGCGACGGTGGTCCGTCCGAGCGGAACGAACCGCCCACCGGCGACGATGGCGCCACCGTGCCGATCGAGCAGGCGGGCCACCCAGCCGACGGCTTTGGCGTACCGCTCGCCGCGCAGGAACCGCTCGACGAACCTCCGGCCGCCACGCCGGGCCACCTCGTGCATGAGCACGTCGCCCACGAACACCGCCGTCGCCGACGCGAGCAGCACAATCCCCACGTGGAGGTGGCCGTTCGCGGCCAGCGCTCCCCCGGCGATCACGCTCGTCTCCGCCGGGACCGCGGGAATCAGGCAGTCCAGCACCAACAACACGAAGATCACCAGGTACGCCCAGCCGGCCATCGCTTCCATGCTCTTGAGCCTGCCGCCCGGGGGCCGCGGAATCAGCGGTGCCAACCCGCCGATCGTTCGGGGGGTTTCCCCTACCCGTACGGGTCGTTTCGGACCGCTTGCGCGACGGCCCGAATGTCGCCGCCGAGGTACGGGGCAGTCCATCGCGCCGTTCTCCCCACCAGCATCGGCGGCTGCTTCTGGACCAACGCCGTCCTGAGCGCCGCGAACGAATGCCCGGGCCAGCATTCGGATTCCACGCCGCCCTGGCGGTGGTGGCGGCGTCGACTATGTGTCCGAAGAGGTCCCGTTCGGCGCCTGGGTGTAGTGGCCAGGACCGTTGTTGACGCGGCTGATGGGTGGCCGGCCTCCGAGCGCGGTGTGTGATCGGTGGTGATTGTGGGTGTGCAGCCATGCGGGTAGGGCGTCGGCGCGGTCTTGGTTGCTGGTGTAGGGGCGTGCGTAGGCCCATTCGTCGGTCATGGTGCGGTTGAAGCGTTCGGCTTTGGCGTTGGTTTGTGGTCGATGTGGGCGGGTGCAGCGGGGTTCGGCGGCGGGGTCGATGCGGGCGTCGCGCCAGGCGTGGCCGCGGCGGTAGGCCAGGGCGTTGTCGGTCATGACCCGTTCGATGCGGTGACGCCAAGGGCGGCGACGTGGGCGGCGGCCCGGCGCAGGAAGCCGGCGCAGGTGGTGCTGCGTTCGTCGGGGTGGATTTCGGCGTAGGCGAGGCGGGTGTGGTCGTCGACACGCTGGATGAGCAGTCGCCGGCCGTGCACAGTCAGCCGGGCATGACGGTGGGCCATAGTGACCTCCGGTTCGGTGAAGCGTCGCCCGGCCGCTGCAGCGGTCGAGCGCCGCGCGTTGACGGTCGTGCCGGCGCTCGTCGTGGCGGTGGTTGCCACGGTGCTGGCGGTGAGTCTGTGCGCCGGGTTGGGCGTGATGGTCGCCCGGCGGTGAACGCGAGAACTCACGGGCCGGCGGTCGGTGCGGGAGACGCGGAGGTCGAGTCGAATGCCACCAGGTCCCAGGACGTGATGGTGGATGCCCGGCAGCGGCCGTGGATGCGGATGCTCAAGGCCGCAGGCAGCGTGAGTTCGGTGTGGGCGTCGCCGTAGGTGGTTGAGCTCCAGGCGCCGAGCTGCCGTTCGAACGAGGCCGGCGTCGGGGTGGCTGTCGATTCGGTGGGGCCGTTGTGACGAAACGGCCCCCGGCCCCGTGATGGGGCTGAGGGCCGTTCCTCTATGTCGGGCGCGTGTACTCAGGCCGTGAAGACCTCGCAGCGCGCGCCGGAATTGGTGTTGTTGCCGCGGCCCGGGTTTGCCGTGTCGGTGCCCGTGCCGCAGTCCACGGTGTCGTTGCCGCTGCCCGTGGTGATGGTGTCGTCGCCGGCGGCGGTCGTCACCGTGTTGTTGCCGTTGCCGGCGTTCACGGTGTCGTTGCCGCTGCCTGTGGTGATGGTGTCGTTGCCGGACTCTGACGCGATGGTGTTGTCGCCATCGCCGGCCCGGATCACATTGTTGCCGCCGCCCGCGGTGATTGTGTCGTTGCCCGGGCCGGTCGTGATGGTGTCGTTACCCGAGGCGGCCGAAATGACGTTGTTGCCCCCACCTGCGGTGATGACGTTGTTGCCGCCGCCGGCGTCCACCCAGTCGTTGCCGTCGCCGACGGTGATGGTGTCGTTGCCGGGGCCCGTCGTGATGCAGTCGGTTCCGCCGTTGCCGTCGACCACGTCGTTGCCGCCGCGGCCGAGGATCAGGTCGTTGCCCGCGGTGCCGGTCAGGCGCTCGTTGCCCGTTGCGCCGATGAGGACGTTCTGGACCGCGATGCCGGTGCAGGCGTCGGCGGGCTGGCTTGCCGACCGTACCGAAACGGGGCCCTTGGAAACGATTCCCGTCAGGGCGTCGGTGTAGGTGACCGAGCCGCCGGCCGCCACGGTGAGCAGGATCGGCTGGGACTTGAGGGTCACCGTCACCACGGCCGGCTCGCCGGACAGGGTCGCGACGCCGCCGGAAAAGAGGCCGCCCGACAGGGTGTAGACGCCGGTGCCGAGGGCGATCGTCGACGTGCTGCCGTCCAGGCGGACCTGCAGCGGCGAGGTGCCCGCGCCGACCGTGAACTTCAGGCCCGGCTCGACCGTCAGCGTACGGCCGCCGCGGTTCAGGACCGCGCCGCCGGTGAAGTCGTCGCCCGGGACCGTGGGGTGCGGGTCGACCGCGTCCTGGATGCCGTCGGCGTCGGCGTCGGGGACGGTGCAGGTGATGGTGCCGGCCCGCAGCGCGTGGCCCTCGTCGTTGGTGTCGTCCGACCACCAGACGCGCTTCTGGCCGGCGACGCACTCGGACTGGGGGGCGACCGCGAAGCCCTCGTTGTTGTAGTTCGGCATGCCCGCCGGGCGCTCGTACACCTTGGTGACCGCGAGCTTGCCCGACGCGTCGACGTCCAGGGTGGCCGTGCGGCCGCCGCAGGTGTCGTCGCAGGCGGCCCAGATCGGGCCGGTCTCCGGCTCGTACTGCAGATCCATCACCGAAACGAAGCCGCTCGCGATGGTGGCGACCCGGGTGAACGAGCCGTCGTCGGACAGCGCATAGGCGTAGATGGTGCCGTTGGCCTCGAGCCCGACGAGGAACAGCCCGCCCCCGTGGTTCGGGTAGGTGGCCGGGTCGTACGCCGCGCCGGTGTGCTCGTCGCGGAAGCCCTTCGCGGTGAGGTACCCGTCCGGCACGAACGCGATGCCCTCGAGCCCGCTGTTGGCGGCGACCGGCGGCAGGTCCGCGGTCAGCACCCACTCCTTGGTGATCGCGCCCGCGGCGACGTCGAAGCGCTCGACGGCCGGGCGGCTCACGCCGGAGTTGCTGTTGTCCCGCTCGGTGGAGATGTAGACGGCGCCGTTGGCGAGCGTCACGCCCTCGGCGTCCGGGTCACCGGTGCCGGTGCTCGGGTAGTGCAGGGGGTACGTGGCGGCCGGGTTCCACTGCGTGCCGTCGAAGCTCAGGCGGTACAACGTGCCGGGGCCGTTCTTGACCGCCCACAACTCGTCTTTTTGGTAAGCGAGGCCGCTCATGTTGCCGCCGAGGACGTTGGCGCCGTCGACGGTCGTGATCGCGGTGCCGCCCGGCCACGGGGACGCGGGGGTCTGGCCGGGGCACGCGTTGGCCGCGCCCTTGGTGCCGACCGTCGTGGTGGTGAACTCGCCGGTGCCGTCCGGGCAGCGGCCGTACGTCGTGGCCGCGTGCGCCGTCCAGGAGTACGAGTCGACCAGGGCGCCGCTCGCGGTGAACAGCCGCGCGGAGTCGGCGCTGCCCAGGCCGAAGACCGGGTCGACGTCCAGTGCCAGGAAGCCGCCGCCGGCGAGTGCAGTGCCGGAGCCGATGGTGTACACGTGGCTGTCGTCGTTGTCCTTGAGCGTCCAACCGGACACGTCGACGGCCGCCGGTCCGGTGTTGGTCAGCTCGATCCAGTCGCCGGGGGTGCCGCCGTTGGACTCGACCTCGTTGATGCGCACGGTCGCCACGCCCGGCTCCCGGCAGTCGTTCGCCGCCCCGCGCGTCGACGTCGTGGTCGTCTTGAACTCGCCGGTGCCGTCGGGGCAGCGGCCGTACGTGGTGGCCGCGTGCGCCGTCCACGAGTAGGAGTCGACGAGCGTCGTGCCGTCCGGCAGGAACAGCCGCGCGGAGTCCGCCGCGCCGAGGCCGTAGGAGGTCTCCACGTCGACCGGCAGGAAGGCGCCCGGGGCGATCGTGGTGCCGGCGGCGATCGTGTAGACGTGGGTGTCGTCGCTGTCCTTGACGATCCAGCCGGACAGGTCCACCACGGCGGAGCCGGTGTTGGTCAGCTCGACCCAGTCGCCCGGGGTGCCGCCGTTGGACTCGACCTCGTTGATGTGGATGGCCGGCGCGTCGGCCGCCTGGGCCGCGGTCACGCCCAGCCCGACGATCAGCAGCGGCGCCGCGGCGGCGAGCAAGAGGATTTTGGTGCGCACCTGCGCAGCGTCGGCCATCGTGGCGAAGCCGGCGTGAACACTCTGCGAACGGCTAGCTGCGCAGGGCCGCACGCTGGTCGGGCGTGAGCCGATCGGTATTCGCGACGGCGATATACCGCCCGTCCGGCCCTATCAAAGGAGCCACCGGGTCAGCGAAGCCTGGCCGCTCCGCCAGGGCGAGGGCCGCGGACACCCGTTCCACCGGCCAGCCCAGGGCGGCGGCCAACTCCACCGAGGAGCGCGGCGCAGAAGCATGGACCAGGGCCGCGATCACCGTCAGCATGTCCTCGGCCACCGCCGGGTCGTAGTCGTGGGCCATGGTCTGGCTCAGCTTCTCGAAGAACTGCCCCATGCGCTCCAGCCGGGCCCCGGCCGCGCCGCCGTATTCCAAGGCGCCCGCGCGAGCCGCCGCGCCCCAGCGGGCGTGCTGGTCGGCGCTGGTCTGCCAGGTGCGCAGCCAGACGTCGTCGTCGATCACGTACCGCTCCCGCCGCCCCGCCACCCGCTCCCGCCGCACGATCGACAGGGCCTCCAGGTAGGCGACCGCCTTCGACACCGAGGCCGGGCTCACCCGCAGGCGGGCCACCAGCTCGGCCGCGGTCAGGGTGCCGGCGTCGGTGGTGACGAGCGCGGTCAGCAGCCGGGACGCCATGCGCGACAGCCCCGACTCCACCATCAGCGCGGTGAATCGCTCGTCGAAGTCGGGGACGCCGACCGGCGCGGACGGCAGCGGCCGGGGCGCGTAGGTGCCGCGGCGCAGGTTCCGGGCGACCTCGCGGGAGACCGTCGAGGTCGGCCGGCCCAGCCGCCGGGCGATCTCCGCGTAGTCCAGCCGCTCGGCCAGCCCGGCCGCGATCTGCTCGCGGTCCTCGGGGGTGAGTCGCGCTCCTGCCACGAAACGCATCGTTGCATAAGCCATGGCAATTTTGAGCGCCAAACGCTCTACGTTTCCGAATATGGAAACTTTCGAGGTCGACGAACTGCGGATGCGGTACGGCGGCGACCGCGACGTCCTGCAGGGCGTGAGCTTCCGGGGCCGGCCCGGCGAGGTGCTCGCGCTGCTCGGGCCCAACGGCGCCGGGAAGAGCACCACCATCGAGATCCTCGAGGGCTTCCGCGCCCGCACCGGCGGCCGCGCGGCCGTCCTCGGCGTGGACCCGGCCCGCGGCGACGAGCGGTGGCGGGCCCGGGTCGGGATCGTGCTGCAGTCCTGGCGCGACCACGCGAAGTGGCGGGTCCGGGAGCTCCTCGCCCACCAGGCCCGGTACTACCCCGGCCGCGCCTGGGACCCGGACGCCCTCGTCGCCCAGGTCGGGCTGGCGGACCAGGCGCGGCAGCGGATCGGCACCCTCTCCGGCGGCCAGCGGCGCCGCCTCGACCTGGCCCTGGGCATCGTCGGACGGCCGGAGGTGCTGTTCCTCGACGAGCCGACGGCGGGCCTCGACGTGCTGGCCCGCCGCGAGTTCCACGGGCTGGTCGAGCGGCTGGTCGCCGAGGAGGGCACCGCGGTCCTGCTCACGACCCACGACCTGCACGAGGCCGAGCACCTGGCCGGGCACATCGTGATCCTGGACGGCGGGCGGGTGATCGCCGACGGGACCGCGGCCGAGCTCGCCGGCCCGGACGAGGTGCGCTGGCGGATCGGCGGGCGACAGTACGCCGAGACGACGCCCGACTCGACCCGCTTCGCCTACGAGCTGTTCGGCGCGCACGGCGAGGCGGTCGCCGACCTGGAGATCCGCCGCTCCTCGCTGGAGCACACCTACGTCGGGCTGGTGGCGCGATGAGGGCCTGGGAGCGCGCGCGGATCGAGCTGCGGCAGTCGCTGACCACCCCCGGCGACCTGTTCAACCACTGCTTCTGGCCGGCGCTGATGCTGGTCACGCTGTGGTTCCTGCGCGACCGCGCGGAGCTGTTGCCGTCGATCCTGGGCATGAACGCCGCGATGGCCATGGTGACCATGAGCCAGCACCTGACGGCCGACCGCGAGGACGGCACCCTGCTGCGCGCCCGCGCGACACCGGACGGCGTGCGGGCCTACCTGGCGGGCAAGGTCATCTCGGTGGCGGCCACCGTGCTCATCGACCTGGCCATCTTCGTCATTCCCGGAATTTTTATAACAAAAGTGTCAAATGTCGCTTTTGATCGGATCGCCTGGGTGCTCGCGCTCGGACTGCTCGCCACCCTCCCGCTCGGCGCGATCCTCGGCACGCTGTTCCCGACCGCCCGCGGGCAGGGCCTGCTCACGCTGCCGGTCCTGGCCGTCATCGGCATCTCGGGCATCTTCTATCCGGTCACCGTGCTGCCCGGCTGGGTTCAAGCAACCGCACAAGCCTTCCCGGTGTACTGGATGGGCCTCGGCATGCGCGCCGCGTTCCTCCAGGCGCCGGGTGCGACCGCCGGGATCGTCGCCGTCCTGGGTGCCTGGGCGGTCGGCGGCCTGGTGCTGGCCCCGCTCGTGCTACGCCGCAGCCTGACCCCGTGACTTGCGGCGGATCACCCAGACCAGAGCGCCTACCGCGAAGAGCGCGAGCCCAGGCAGTACCGACGAAACAGGCAAGGCGACCGCGAGCACCAGGCAGCCGGCCAGGCCCACGATCGGGACCACGGCGACCCGGAGCGTGAGCGCGGACGCGTTGGCGATGGCGTAGTACACGAGGACGCCGAACGACGAGAAGCCGATCGCGCCCCGCAGGTCGAGCAGCGCCACCAGCACCATGACGACCAGCCCGACCGCCACCTCGGCCCGGTGCGGGACCTGCCGCTGCGGGTGCACGGCGGCCAGGAAGCCGGGCAGGTGGCGGTCCCGGGCCATCGCGAGGGTGGTCCGGGAGACGCCGAGGACAAGCGCCAGCAGCGAGCCGAGCGCGGCCACCGCCGCGCCCGCGCGCACCACCGGGCCCAGGGCGCCGGCCCCGGCCGCGGCGACCGCGTCGGCGATCGGCGCCGTGGACGAGGCGAGCCGCGCCGGGCCGAGGGCGTGCAGGAGGGCGACGGCGACCGCGAGGTACACGAGCAGGGTCACGGCCAGGGCGATGAACACGGCCCGCGGAATGGTCCGCGCCGGGTCCGCGACCTCCTCGCCCAGCGTGGCGATGCGCGCGTAGCCGGCGAACGCGAAGAACAGCAGGGCGGCCGCCTCCAGCACGCCGAGCGGCCGCTGCGGCATGAGGGTCGAGGGCGGCGGGACGGCGGCCGGCCCGAGCAGCGCGACGACCACGGCGACGGCGAGCACGGCCAGCACCACGGCGACGATGACCCGGGTGGCGAGCGCCGACTTCTGCACGCCGAACAGGTTCAGCAGCGTGACCGCGCCGACCGCGGCGACGGCGATCAGGCGGGCGTGGCCGGGGAACGCGTACGCCCCGACGGTGAGCGCCATCGCCGCGCACGAGGCGGTCTTGCCGGCCACGAACCCCCAGCCGGCCAGGAAGCCCCAGAAGTCGCCGAGCCGGCGGCGGCCGTAGACGTAGGTGCCGCCGGACTCCGGGTACAGCGCGGCGAGGCGGGCGGAGGAGGCGGCGTTGCAGTACGCGACCAGCGCGGCCAGGCCGAGCGCGGCGAACAGCAGCCCGCCCCGCGCGTCCACGGCCCGCGCGGCCGGCGCGAACGCCGCGAACACGCCCGCGCCGATCATCGCCCCGAGCCCGACGACGACCGCGTCGAGGGTGCTCAATCTCCGGGCCAGTCTCGGGTTCGTCACGCCGCAATGGTGCCCGCATGAGGATTCGCGGTGGGGCCCGCCCTACCCCGAAGACTCCGTCCAGCAGGCTGGGGCATCGACGGCCGCCTGCATAGCGTCACCGTATGACGACGACCGTCCTGACGCGGGCGACCGGCGCGGAGCGGGCCCGGATGACCTGGCCGACGGTACTCGCGCTGCATCTTCTCCCGGGCGCGGCGACGTTCGCCGCCGCCCTCGCCCTGGGTCCGCTGATGCGGGCGTGGCACCTGCCGCCGCAGTTCGCGCTGACCCTGGCCTTCGCGTTCGTGCTGACCCCGATCGAACTCGGCCTGCTGCTGCGCGCGGCCGGCTGGTCGTGGCGGGGCCTGCCGGGGATCCTGGCGTTCCGGCGGAAGTTGCCGATCCGGTTGTACCTCCTCATCCTGCCCTGCGTCACCGCGATGGCCATCGGCCTCGTGGTGCTGCTCGCCCCTTTCGAGCAGCGATTCCTCGACGTCTATCCGATGGCGTGGCGGCTACCGGCCGATTCGACCGCGTTCCCGGTCTCGACGATGGTCGGCACGCTGCTGTTCACGCTGGCCGTGGACGGTCTCGTCAATCCGGCGGTCGAGGAGTTGTACTTCCGCGCGTACCTGCTGCCCCGCCTGCCCGTCCGCGGCGCGCTCGCGGTGCTGACCTCGGCCGGCCTGTTCGCCGCGCAGCACTTCTGGCAGCCGGAGAAATTCGTGTTCGTCTTCGTCGCGCAGGTCCTGCTGATCGCGGTCATGCTCCGGGTGCGCAGCGTGCGAATCAGCATCGCCGCGCACTGCCTGACCAACAGCCTGGCCATTCTCATGGCCCTCGTGCTTATGGTGTGAACTCGTCGGGCATCGGCGCCTCGACGGTCACCCGCTCGCCCCGGTGATCGAAGGAAAGGCGCCAGGAATGCAGCAACGTCCGCCCGGCGGGGTTCTTCTCGAACAGCGGATCCCCGACGATGGGATGCCCGATCCACGCCAGGTGCACCCGGATCTGATGCCGCCGCCCGGTGTGCGGAAACGCCTCGAGCAGCGCCCGCCCGTCGGTCTGTTCCCGCACGCTGAACGACGTCTGCGACGGATACGTTGACACGGTGTCAAAGATCGCCGCCGCCGGTACCGTCCATGCGTCGCCGTCCCGCTCGATGCTCTCCCGCGGCGCCGCGATCCGCACCCGGTTCTTGCGCCCCACACTGAGCGGCAGGTCGATCCGCCCGCTCGCCGGCAGGCCGCCGGGGCTGGTGACGGCGAGGTACGCCTTCTCCACGGTCCGCTTGTTGAACTGCCGGGTCAGCCCCCCGTGCGCGGCCAGGTCCTTCGCGAACAGGATGACCCCGGAGGTCACCTTGTCGATCCGGTGCACGGGAAACAGCTCCTCGCCCGCCTCCGCCGCCATCCGGACCAGGTCGGACTCGTGCCGCTCACCCATCACGGACACGCCAACCGGCTTGTCGAGCACCAGGACGGCGTCGTCCTCCAGGATCACGCGCTCACGAAACTCCGCCCACATCGTCTTAGCCTCTGCCCTGTCGCGCCTGTCGAGCCGAGACGGAGTCCAGATTTCGTCTGCGTGCGTCCCGTGGAAGCCAGGCTACCGGTGTTGTAACCGGGCTTTCACGGGAGGTGCGCAGGCGGAATCTGGGCCCGTCGCAGGCCGGCAGGCGCGGCAGGGTAGAGGCTTTATCTCGCACGTACGGACGAGGGGGCGAACGTGGGACTGGACCTGACCGAGCTGGAACCGTACCGCCGCGAGCTGGAGGTGCACTGCTACCGCATGCTGGGCAGCTTCCACGAGGCGGAGGACCTGGTGCAGGAGACCTATCTGCGGGCGTGGAAGAGCTGGCCCTCGTTCGAGGGGCGGTCCTCGGTGCGGGCTTGGCTGTACCGGATCGCCACGAATGCCTGTCTGGACGTGCTGAAGAGCGCTCAGCGGCGGGTCCTGCCCATGGACCTGGGCCCGCCGTCGGCGCCTGGCGCGGACGGCCCGCCGGTGACCGACGTGTCCTGGCTGGAACCTCTCCCGGATCGGGTGCTGGACGCCGACCCGGAGACGTGCACCGTGGCGCGGGAGACCGTGGAGCTCGCGTTCCTGGCCGCGCTGCAGCACCTGCCGCCGCGCCAGCGGGCGGTGCTGATCTCCCGCGACGTGCTGGGCTGGTCGGCGGCGGAGACGGCCGCCCTGCTGGACGTGACGGCGGCGTCGGTGAACAGCGCCCTGCAGCGCGCCCGCGCCACCTTGCGGGAGCGCCTTCCGTCCCGGGGCGAGGACTGGACTCCCGCGCGCGGGCCGGACCCCGCCGAGCAGGAGGTGCTGCGGCAGTACGTGGACGCCTTCCAGCGCGCGGACGTGGCGGGGATGGCCCGGCTGCTGGCCGCGGAGGCGCGCGCGGTGATGCCGCCGATCTCGGCCTGGTACCTCGGCCGCGACGCGATCGCCGGCGCGCTCGCGTTGAGCGTGCCGCCGGGGTCGCCGTTCTTCGTGGGGCGCATCCGGGTCGAGCTGACGCGGGCGAACCGCGACCCGGCGCTGATCGCGTACCACGTCCCGCCGGGCGAGACGGCGGAACGCCCGTTCGCCATCTCGGTGCTGCGCGTGGAGGGCGGCCAGATCCGGGAGCTGACCGCCTTCCACGACCCGGCCGTCTTCGCCGGCTTCGTCGCCCGGCGCTAGCCGGCCGTCAGCTTCCAGGCCAGGCCGGCCGGGTTGCCGCTCGGGTCGTACGCGTTGATGTTCGTCACGGTGATCGAGATGGTGTTGGCCCCCGGGACCAGGTGCACGCCGGTGGTCTGCGGGGTGCCGAGGCTGCCCGCGGCGACCGGCGCGCCGTTGAGCGTCACGGTGTAGAGGTTGTCCGCGTCGACCGTGAGCGTGACCGGCTGGGCGGCCTCGGCGGCGGTGACGGTCACCGTGCGGGTGAACGTCACCGTCTCCTGGTCCTCGGTGGTGAACTGGCCGGTCCAGATCCACGGTGCGGCCGGGACGACCGGCCAGAGCCCGCCGGTGCACAGGCCCTGCGCGTCGATCGCGGTGCAGCCGATGTGGCCGTAGGTGAGGGCCGCGGTGCCGGTGGCCCCGGACGGGTCGCTCCAGGCGTCGCCCGCCGACGACGCGGCCAGCACGGTCGACACCGGGGCCAGGGTCCAGGTGCCGGTCTGGCCGGCGTACGTGTAGGTGCCGCTCATCGCCCCGCCGGCGCCGATCGTGCCGACGTAGGAGACGCCACCGGCGCTGAAGGTGATCGACGTGCCGGTGAGCTTCCCGGTCAGCGGGCCGTTGCCGACCAGCGGCGGGTCGATGGTGACCAGGCCGGACAGCGTGCCGTCGGTGGCCACCGCGAGGCCGGTCACCCGCCACGGGCTGCTGATGTTGTACGTGATGTTGTGCTCGATCCCCGCGTAGGCCGTGGCCAGCACGGGGTTGCCCGGGTTGCCGAACGCCTGGGCCGCCGCGGCCGCGGTGACGGTGCCGAGGTCCCCGGTGAACGCCAGGTCGAGCACGCACGAGTCGAGGTACGGCTGCGCGGTGACCCCGGCGGCCCGGCAGACCGCCGTCGCGGCGTCCCGGTTGGCCGAGGGCAGCGCCGCCACCTCGGCGTACGCGTACGGGAACGCGAGGTCGGTGAACGTGCCGGTGGACTCCCCGTCCGCGTAGTCGAACAGCGACTCGGTCGGCGTCACCCGCCAGCTCGCGGCGTAGGCCCCGTAGAGCTGGACCGCCGTCGCCGGGTACGCCAGCACGTCCCCGGTCCGGCCGGTCAGGTCGTTGGCGGGGTTGCCGTCGTCGTTGCCGAGCAGCCCGGCGAGCTGCCCCTGCCGGGCCGGCGCGACGCTGACGTCCATGGTGAGGAAGCCCGCCAGCACGAACACCGTCGCGAAGGAGCCGTCGGGCCACGCCACCGTCTCCCCGGAGGCGCCCGCGGTGAGCGTGCCGCCGCCGGGCAGCGCGTACGGCGTGGCCGCCGGGGTGACCGGCTGGCCGTCGACCAGCGTGGTGATCCCGGAGCCGCCCAGGTAGATGCCGACCCGGTGGCCGGCGACCGAGAACGCCACCGCCGTGTTGCCGGCGACCAGCCGCGAGCCGTTCCACGGCCGTTGACGCACCTGGATCTGCAGGTCATCGACGGTCGAGGCGACCGCGACGAACTCGCCGGCCTGCTGGAAGTCGTAGTGCGCGCCGTCGAACGTGGTCAGGTGCGGGTCGCCGAGCGACGTGCCGCACTTGCCGTGACAGACCGGCTGGGCCGGCGGCGCCGGCGGGGTGCCGGGCGGGACCGGTGGCAGCGCCGGGGCCACGGTGAGGCTGAGCGTGGCCTCGGCCGTGGCGCCACCGTCGTCGGCCACCGCGACCTGCACGTGCCCGGCGGTTCCGGCCGCGGTGGGGGTACCGGTGATCAGCCCGTGCTCGTCGACGCGCAGCCCGGCCGGCAGGCCCGCCCCGGTCCAGACGTAGGGCGTGCTGCCGCCGGATGCTGCGAGCTGGTAGGAGTACGCCACGCCCACCTGCGCGTCCGGCAGCGCCGTGGTGGTCACGGCGACACCGTCGCACGTGATCGGGACCTTGACCTCGCGGGTCGGCGTCGGCGTCACGTGGCTGTTCCCGACGGGCACCCCGGTCAGCGTCACCACGGCCGTCGTGGTGCCCTTCTTCCGGCACGTCACGTCGATCGTCCCCGAGCCGGTGCCGCCGCGGGGCAGCACCTTGAACACCTTGCCGCCCTTGCCGATGTCGACCTTCGCGATCGCCGGGTCGTCGGCCGCGGCCGCCATCGAGACCCGGGTGTTCGGGATGACCAGGGGGTCGGAGGTCGCCGTGATCTTCACGGTGACCGGCTTGCCATCGGCCGCGGCCACCGTGGCCGGGCTCGCGACGACGTCGGCGACGAACGCGTGCGAGCACAGCGCGGCCGGCAGCGCGGGCCGGTTGCCCAGCAGCAGCGCCGGGATCGTGGTGGCCCGCTTCTGGTCCTGCAGCCTGCGGTACCGCTGCGCACTGAGCACACTCGCCCGCGCCCAATTCTCGTTCCGGATCGATTGCTGGATCTGCGCCGCGTTGGCCGAGCCCGCCGCCCAGCCGTTGTAGACCATCGACACCATCGCGGCCCGCCGGTTGAGATTCTCCGCGTTCCAGTCCTTGTTCGAGTACCCGAACACCGATTTCGCAACGCCGATGTAGCTCTGCAGAATCCGCTTGAGCACCACCATTGCCTGCGCCTGCGTCAGACTGGCGCGGGCGGATTCAACGTCCTGTTCACCGACCCGATACCCGGGCGCCGAACGCAGCGACGGATACTGCACGGTCTTGATCCCGGCCTCGAGCATCGCCGCCCGGTTCTGCCGGAGATCGAACCCGTACCCGACGGTCCAGACGTCCCGGATGTCCAGGTACGCCCACGAACAGAAGGCCTCCTGGCTGGCCAGAACACTCGCATAGACATCAACCTCGCCGGCCGGGGCCGCAGCCGCGGTCGCCGGCGAGGTCGGCGTCCCGACCAATGCGCTCAATATCAGGGCGAGCACCACAAACAGGCGCCGCGCTTTCCGGCCTACCGTCATCGCTTATCCCCAGACAATCGTCGCGGCAACTGGCGCCGCCGACGCTATTCGCGACCGTGCCGGACTGACAGGCCGCGGAGTCCGGCCGCCGCCGCCATTCGGCCGATCACATCCGCCGGGAAAGACAATGGCCCACGAACCGCCGACGGTATTGCCGCTCTACGCCCGACCTTTTTCCCATTCGGGCCCCTTGGCGACCATTTCGCGCAACCGCTCCTAGCGGCCGACCAGCACGCCGAGCCCCGCGCACAGACCCACCGCCAGCACCGTGGCAACCACCGCCACAACGAGCGCCCACCGCCGCTCACTCACGGCCCGGTGGTACCAGGCAACGGCCGCGGTGGCGACGGTGAGCACGAAGGTCACCAGCGACCCGAAGAACCCGGCCACTCCCGCCGCGAACGTGGCCATGCCTTCCGGTGCGTCCAGGGAGTCGCGGTACAGCAGCCCGTCCAACCCGAGCAACAGCCAGGCGATCCCCGTCAACACCGCGAGAACCACAACGGCCGGACCGGCGCGGCTGCCGCTGTTCGGGGCCCAGTGCTCGGGAATCTCGTCCGCCATCGCCATCCCCCGTCTTGACGACCAGATCAACGACCGTCGCGGCGAGGGTAACGCCATTGATCCAGTCGCCGGGGTGCGTGGCCAGTCCCTTCCGGATTCGCGGCGAGCCGGGAACGCGGATCTCCGGGATTCGTGGGCAAAGATTCAGGGACTACTCGGATCCGCCTCAGCGGTCCTCCACGATGAAGCAGGCTCGTTCGTAGAGTTCGTCGAACGTGATGATCTCGACGTCTTGGATGGATCGCCTGTATTGCTCGAAGGAGGAGATCTTTTCCGGGTTCGTCGAGCCATGCTCGGAGAACTCACTCAGCCGTCCGATCACCAGAACCTGCCGGGGGCGGATGGTGGAGATCTCGATGTCGGTCGGGGTGCCGTCGTCCTCGTAGAACCTGTGAAGCTCGCCGGTAACCAGGCGTAGCGCCTTATAGGCGGTCTTCTGCACCTGCGCCACCGCGCCGACGACGTCTCTGGATACCTGGTAGACGTCTGGCGGCCGGTACGGCGTGCCGGCAAGGAGGGGCGTGGTTTGAGTCTTGATCTCGCATAGTAAGAGACTGCTGATGAAACCCTTGGAGCGCATAACGGCGTCACTGCGCTTTCCCGCTCCACTGAAGATGTTGGCGCCGGTTGTGATGCGCTCCAGCCTGCCGCCGTGGAGCGGTTCACATGCCACAAGGTTGAGCCCGTACCCGAAAATCCAGGGATTCTCCTCGAAGAGCCTCTGCCAGACCGCCTCAGGCCCGGCAACCAGTTGGCGTTCTTGTTCGAAGTAATCCGGCTCGGTCAGGAGTTGCCGGAATCGATCAAGCTGCGTCTTGCGGTTGCTGATCAGCCTGATGTCCTTCTCCGTGAGGGAGCCGCCAACGGCAGTTCTGACGGCCTCGAGGAGCATCGTGCGGTCTTGGCCGGCCAGGAGCCGGGCCAACTCGGCTTCGTCGCCGACGACCAGCCGCAAGCCTGTATCAGGGAGGTCTAGTCCCACGCAGTTTTGGAGGAAGCTGATGACCTTCCAAAAGTTGTCGTGGACGTCGCTGGTGTCGACGAGTGCCTTGACGATCTGAGGCACTTCGGTGCCAGGAATTACTTCCATGGCCGCCGTCCTCACGAACTTGGTCTTGTCTTTTTTCCACAGCTTTACTCGCGGTGAAAGGACTCCATCTTTGTTGATGAGAGCGACGTGAAGGAGCGTTGCCACCTGTGGGCGGTTGTCGAGTCGGAACTCCGTGATCAACTGGCTTCGGCTTGTGTCGTAGAAATATGGAAACTCCCGCCCCCGGATCTCGAGGTCCGAGAAGTCCTGCCCCGTGACGTCGAACTCCTTGGACGGGCTGCCGAGATGGAAGCGTTGCATGCTGGGTACAGCGGGCTCCGCCGGCTGGTTCCTCCAGTCCGGTGAGACGGCGGGCAGCGGCTCTACGTGGCCCTCGATGACAAGGGACTGGACATCCGTACGCTCGAAACGGGTAAATACGGCTTCCATCCTCTTCCAGCACGCATGGGTGACGGCCTCCGTGTATGCAGGCAGGAGGCGAGAAGGAACGGTTAGGACCGCCTCGTACGTGGCGACGGTCCAACTGTCACCGGGCATGGGTTGGTAGTAGCCGCCGTCGGGGCGCAGCGTCAGCACAGCCGAGCGGAGGAGATCGCGGGCGACCTCCTCGCCGTCGCGTTCGAGGAGGCTGTACGTGTGCCCGAGGACGAGATCCAGTTTGTCGATGTCGTCGTCATCTAGCGGCAGAGAGACCAGCGGACCGGTTGGCTGCACAGAGGCTGGCGAGTAGATCGGCCGCCCCGATATGAACTCGAATGGTCGGAGGGTCCAGCCATCTGGCCCGAGGAGGCGATTCAGATCACCGACGCGTCGCGATGATTGATCAGGGTCAGGCTGTACTTCGGGATGCACAAACCTTGCCAGGAAGGCGAGAAGAATCTCGTCAGGGCCGTCGAGGAGTTCGAACTGGGCGTGCTCGAAGACCCAGCAGTCGGGCCAGTCGAACGGATTATTGATCCGATGCTGGGCGATGTCCTCCCGTGCCGTCGCGAACCGAGGGTCCGTCGATGCGAGCGTGTCCAGGTCGTACAGCGATCCCAGAAAGTCGATCTCGTCGAGCCTTCCCCACCATGGGCCGCCCTCACCGCACACATAGTTGAGAATGTCTCGCCGAGTGAGAGTCGTGATCCTCCGCTTGCTCCGAGGCTCCTGGGAAGCGGCAGATTCCGTCATGTCCCTAAGGATGGACGTTCTGCGGCTCGACCGGAACCTACAGGCTGCCCGGTAGGGCGTCGGCAAGCCCCTGCTGCGAGTCTTCGATGAACTTTGCTGCGTCCAAAATCCGGCACGCAAGATGTCGCGCTCGTCTGCGTTCAACTGGACCTGAAATGCACTTCACGCCCGACACGGTCGCCAGCCACACGGCCGTCGACAGGATTGGTGCGCTCACCGCCGGATGACAGTCCGACGAAGTGCTGCTGAGGCCCGCGAGGTGTCTTGACCCGCGATTGAGCGGAGCCGTCACCCGGTCACGGCGGTGCTGGGTGCACACCGTCCTTCGGACGTCGGTGCGAGAACCGGGCACGCTTCGGGTCGGCCGCTGTGTGCCACCCGAGACCTGGGTCAAGCAGCACCGCCGGCGGCCCGAGGGCCGCGCGATGGTGTTGAGGGGGTGTGGGTGGAGCGGAGCTCCCCCACGAAGGGGAAACCCAGTGTGGCCCCGGCGCGAATCGAACGCGCGACACCCGCTTTAGGAGAGCGGTGCTCTATCCCCTGAGCTACGAGGCCTCGTACCTGCGCCCCCGAGTCTAGGGGAACCACGGCATCGACCGAAATCGCGTATCCGGGCAACCTTCGTCACGGCGGCGCTCGATCAGGGTCGGGACTGGGTGGAGGTGCCGATGAAGGCGCGCGCCCGCGCGACTTTCACCGCCTCGGTCAGGGTGGCCAGGTCGTAGGCGCCGTAGTGGCGCTGGCCGTTGATGAAGAAGGTCGGGGTCCCGCTCACCCCGCTCAAGTCCGCCGACTCCACGTCCTGGGCGATGCGGGCCTCGTGCGCGTGGTGGTGCAGCTCGGAGCGGAAGCGCTCCGCGTCCAGGCCCAGCTCCACCGCGTACCCGACCAGCTGCTGCGGCTTGAGCTCGTCCTGGTGGTCGAGGAGGAGATCGTGCATGGGCCAGAAGGCGCCCTGCGCGGCCGCCGCCTCGGCTGCCTCGGCGGCGAGCTGGGCGTGGGGGTGCACGTCGGTCAGCGGGAGGTGCCGCCACACGTAGCGCAGGTCGGCGTCGGAGAGCAGTTCGCGCACCACGGGTTCGGCCTGGCCGCAGTAGGGGCACTGGAAGTCGCCGTACTCCACGATCGTCACCGAAGCGCCCGCCGCCCCGCGCACGTGGTCGACCGTCACGTCCACGGGCGGGATGAGGTCTACGAGCACGTCGGCGTCGCCGAGCAGGGCGCGGGCGCGCTTGTGCTTCGGAAGTCGGGCCGTCACGCGGTACACGATGAAGGTCAGCAACGACGCCAGCACCGCAGCGGCCAGCACGCCCAGTTTGGCCTCGGCGAGCTCGTCGCCCGTGAACGCCAGGTTGGCGATGAGCAGGGACACCGTGAAGCCGATGCCCGCGATCGTGCCGCTGCCGAGCACCGCCGCCCAGCCGACGCCCGGGCGCACGCGGCCGCCGGAGAGCCGGGTGACCAGCCACGACGTGGCCACGACGGCCAGCGGCTTGCCGAGCACGTAGGCGACCACCACGCCCAGGGTCACCGGCGAGGTGAACGCGCGGGCCAGGAACGCGCCGTCGATCGGGATGCCGGCGTTGGCCAGGCCGAACAGCGGGACGATGAGGTAGCTGGTCCACGGGTGGTACATCCGCTGCAGCCGGTCGTTCGGGGACAGCGTGCGGCTGAGGCCGAGCGACGCCGTCCGGGCCAGCTCGGCGGTCGGCTGCTCGCGGAACAGCTTGAACAGGCCGCTGGCCGCCTCCAGGGCGCTGCGGGCCGGCGTGTACGCGGGGGCGATCAGCCCGATGGCCAGGCCCGCCACGACCGGGTCGACGCCGCTGCGCAGCATGAAGTACCAGAGCACGATGCCGATCGGGGCGTACACGAAGCCCGCCCGCAGCCCGAGCAGCCGCAGGCCGAGCATCACCCCGAAGATCACCACGGCCACGATGAGGTGCATGACCAGGATGTGCTCGGAGTAGGCGACGGCGATCACGAGCAGCGCGACCAGATCGTCCACCACGAACACGGTCAGCAGGAAGACTCTCGCCTGCTCGGGCACGCCCTTGCCGACCAGCGCGAGCAGGCCCAGGGCGAGCGCGGTGTCGGTCGACATCGCCACGCCCCAGCCGCCGGCGCCGGCGCCGCCGCGGTTGATCGCGAGGTACAGCGCGACCGGCACCACCATCCCGGCCACCCCCGCCGCGAACGGCAGCAGGAAGCGGCGGCGGTCGCGCAGGTCGCCCAGGTCCAGCTCGCGGCGCGCCTCCAGGCCGACGACCATGAAGAACAGGGTCATCAGGCCGCTGTTCACCCAGGTGCGCAGGTCGCAGGCGAGCTCCCAGCCGCCGAGCCGGACGGAGAGGTCCGTGCTCCAGAACCGCTCGTACCCCGCGGTGTCCACGTTCGCCCACACCAAGGCGGCCACGATGGCGGCCACGAGGACCCCGGCGCTCCCGGACTCGGTCGTGATGAAGTTGCGGAAGGGCGCGGCGACGTCACGGCGCCAGAGGGACGTGCCGCCTTCGGGCGACGGGTCGGCCATAGCGGGAAAGTCTAGGCTTTTGGATCGTGGGCATCCGGGTGGTGATCGCCGACGACCAGGCGATGGTGCGCGACGGTCTGCGGCGCATCCTGGGCGCGGCCGACGACATCGAGGTGGTGGGCGAGGCCGCCGATGGGATAGAAGCCCTGGATCTGGTACGCGCAGTGCTCCCCGACGTCGCGCTCGTCGACATCCGGATGCCGCGGATGGACGGGCTCACCCTCACCCGCGAGCTGGCCGGCGGCCCCACCCGGGTGGTCGTGGTCACCACGTTCGACCTGGACGAGTACGTGTACGCGGCCCTGCGCAACGGCGCCGCCGGGTTCCTGCTCAAGCGGTCCGGCCCGGCCCTGCTCACCGAGGCCGTCCGCGCCGCCGTGTCCGGGGAGAGCCTGATCAGCCCGGCGATCACCGTCAAGCTGCTGCGCCACCTGTCCAGCCCCCGGCCCGAGTCGCCGGAGCCGCTCACCGAGCGCGAGCTGGAGATCGCCGCGCACGTCGGCGCCGGGCGGACCAACGCGGAGATCGGGGCCGAGCTGTTCATCTCGGCGGGCACGGTGAAGACGCACGTCGCCGCGGTACAACGGAAGCTCGGGGTCCGGAATCGGGTCGGGATCGCGGTCTGGGCCTGGAACAACGGGGTCGTCGCGCCGTGAGGGCACCCTGGCTGCTGCTGCTCGTCGTCCCGGTCCTGTGCGGGCTGCCGTTCACGCGCGCGGCCGGGCTGCTGGTGAGCATCGCGGCGATGGCGGCCGTGGCGGCGGCGCTCCGGCCGTCCCTCGCGCTCGCCGCGGCCGTGGTCTCGCTCCTGGTGACGGTGATCTACCGGGGTCCACCGGAGCCGCCGGGCCTCTGGCTCATCCTCGAGTTCACCCCTTTTCTGGTACTGCTCGTGCGCACCACCCGCGCCGGAAGGTGGACCGCGGCGCCGGTCGCGCTGGCCGTCACGGTCCTGCCGCTGCGGGTCACCCTGCACCAGCCGCACAGCCGCGCCGAGGCCTCGATCCTGGTGGTGGCGACGGCGTTCGCGTGCGCGGTCGCGGCGACGGGCCTCGGGCTGTACCTGCGGGCGGGCGACGGACGGCGCGCCCGCGCGCTGGCGGCGGCCCGCCGCGCGCAGCGCCTGGAGCTGGCCCGGGACCTGCACGACCTGGTCGCCCACGAGGTCACCGGCATCGTGCTGGAGGCGCAGGCGGCCCAGGTCGCGCCCGCCGCTGACGCCCACGAGCGGATCGAGGCGGCCGGGCAGCGGGCCCTGGCGGCGATGGACGACATGGTGGCCGCACTGCGCGACGACGCCGCCCCGGTGCGCGTGCACGGCGTGGCCGACCTCCCGGACGTGGTCGCGCGCTTCGGCCCGACGGCGACCCTGGTGGTCGAGCCGGGGGTGGCGCTCTCCGCTGCGGCGGGGAACGTGGCGTATCACGTGGTGATCGAGGCCCTGACCAACGTCCGGCGCCACGCCCCCTCGACGGCCGGCGTCGTGATCACGCTAACGAGCGCAGGGATTCTGACCGTCGCTTCGGATATGCCGGAAATGTCCGCCATGGCGGAGCCGCCGCCCGAGGGCCGCGAGCGTGGCCTTGGAGAACGCGCGACGCCGGGCGGCAGCGGACTGGCCGGGTTGCGGGAGCGGGTGGCGGCAGTGGGCGGGGCGTTGAGCGCCGGCGCCAGGGACGGCCGGTGGGAAGTCGTCGCCGATCTCTCCCATTCGGCAGATGTGCCGGGGAACGGCCGCCAGCAGCCTTGAGGACATGCTCGAACTGCTCGATATCACGAAGGTCTACAAAGGACAGAAGCGCGCCGTCGACGGGTTGACGCTCAGGCTGGAGCCCGGCCTCATAGGGCTCCTCGGGCCCAACGGGGCCGGGAAGTCGTCGCTGCTGCGCATTGCGGCTACCGTCACCCGGCCCACCAGCGGGCAGGTGCGGTTCGAGGGGCGGGACGCGGTCGCCCACCCGGACCAGCTCCGCCGGGCGCTCGGCTACCTGCCCCAGGACTTCGGCGTGTACCCGAATCTGAGCGCCGTCGAGTTCCTGACCTACCTGGCCGCGGTCAAGGGGCTCTCCTCCCGCTCCGCCCGCGCCCGCATTCCGGAGCTGCTGGAGCTGGTGAACCTGACGCATGCGGCGAAGCGCGCGCTCGGCGGGTACAGCGGAGGAATGCTGCGCCGCGTCGGGATCGCGCAGACGCTGCTCGGCGATCCGCGCGTGGTGATCGTGGACGAGCCGACGGCCGGGCTCGATCCGGAGGAGCGGGTGCGGTTCCGCAACATCCTCAGCGACCTGGCCGCGACCCGGGTCGTGCTGCTCTCGACGCACATCGTGAGCGACGTCGAGTCGGTGGCCGGCCGGATCGCGGTGGTCGCGGGCGGGCGGGTCCGCTTCGACGGGGCGCCGGCCGACCTGTTGAGCAGCGTGGCCGGGCGCGTGTGGGAGGCGACGGTGCCGGTCGAGCACGCGGCCGGGCTCCAGCAGCGGCTGCTGACGACGCGGGCCGTGCGGACGCCACAAGGGGTACAGCTGCGGATCCTGGCTCTTGAACGCCCGCTGCCCGACGCGCAGCCGGTGCCGCCCGAGCTCGAGGACGCCTACGTCGGGGCGGTGCACCGGTGATCGCGGGGGCGGCCGTCGCGGACTTCCGGGAGCGGGTGCGGCGCCCGGCGTACCTGCTGATGCTCATCTCCGCCATCGGGCTGGGCCTGATCGCGGTGCCGCCGGTCGACGCGCACTGGTCGGTGCTGGTGATCGGCGGGTTCCGCGGCCGGTACACCAGCGGCTACGTGGGCATGGTGACCGCCCTGACCAGCGCGCTGTGGCTGACGCTGGTCGGCTTCTACCTGGTCCGCGACGCGGTGGCCCGGGACGGGCGGACCGGGGTCGGGCAGCTGCTCGCGGCGTCGCCGATGCGCAGCTGGGCGTACCTGGCCGCGAAGCTGGCGAGCAACGTGGCCGTGCTGGCCTCGATGACCGCCGTGCTGGCCGCGACCGCGCTGGTGCTGCAGCTGCTGCGGGGCGAGTCGCGCGCCGTCGACCCGGTGGGCCTGCTGCTGCCGTTCGCGCTGGTGGCGCTGCCGATGCTGGTGCTGACGGGCGCGCTGGCGCTGCTGTTCGAGGCCACCCCGGTGCTGCGCGGCGGGCTCGGCAACGTGCTGTGGGTCTTCGTGTGGATGGTGGGCGCGATCGGCGGGCAGTCCCCGCAGGCGCCCCTCGGTGGCCTCGGGCTTCGTCCGGTACCGCTGCCCGCCGGCGCCTCGCAGGACGTCGGACTGGGCCTGATGTACGTCGACGAGCCCCTCGAGGTCTTCGACTGGCCCGGGCTGCGGCTCGACGCCCCGTTCCTGCTCGGCCGGGCGGTCCTGGTGCTGCTGGCGGTGGCCGTGGCCCTCGCGCCCGCGCTGTGGTTCCACCGGTTCGACCGCCCGGCCCGCCCCGGTCGCGGGCCGGCGGGTCCGGAGCCGCGCCCGGTGTACCGCGGGCTCCCGAGGGCCGAGCCGCGCACCGGCCCCGGGTTCGGGCGGCTGCTGGCGGGCGAGGCGCGCATCCTGGTCGCGGGCGCGCCGCTGTGGTGGTGGCTGGGCGCGGCCGCGCTGACCCTGGCCGGGCTGGCGCTCCCGCGCGGCGCCGTGCTGGCCGTCGCCTGGGTGTGGCCGGTGCTGCTGTGGTCGCGGCTGGGCACGCAGCCGGCGACGACGGGCACGGCGGCGATCCTGGGGGCGTACCCGGCCCCGCGCCGCCGCGTGCTCGCCGAGTGGCTCGCGGGCGTCCTGCTGGCGGCCGCCCTGGGCGCGGGCGCGGCGGTGCGGATGGGGTTCGCGGCGGACGGCCCGGGCCTGGTCGCCTGGGCGGCCGGCGCCCTGTTCATCCCCGCGCTGGCCCTGACGCTGGGCACGCTGACCGGCGCCCCGCGGTTCTTCCAGGCGGTCTACACGGCGCTCTGGTACCTCATGATCAACGACGCCGACGCGCTGAACTTCATGGGCATCCTGCGCGACGGGGACGCGGTGACCGGCCCGGGCCCCGGTGCGTGGGCGGCCCTGGCCCTCGCCGGTGTGACGGGTTCCCTGCTGTGGACCAGCTTCCGCCTCGCCCGCCGCTGACCGCCGCGGTTCGCCTAGTCGATGCCAAGTCCTGACCAACCGGCGGCCGCCATGGTGTCGGCATGACCACTGCACTGACTTCCCTCCCGGCGGTTGCCGGTCCCGTATACGTCCCCGGCGACGAGGGCTTCGCCGACGAGGTGTTCGCCTGGAACTTCGCCACCACCCACGAGCCCCTGGCCGTCGTCGGCGCCACCTGCGCCGAGGACGTGGCCGCGACGGTCCGCTGGGCCGGCACCCTGGGCCTGCCGGTCTGGATCCAGGCCACCGGGCACGGCGCCGTCCGACCGGCCCGGGGCGGCGTCCTGGTCACCACCGGCCGGATGACCGAGGTCAGCGTCGACCCGGCCGCCCGGCGCGCCCGCGCGGCCGCCGGGGTCCGCTGGTCGCAGGTCGTGGAGGCGGCCGCCCCGCACGGGCTGGCCCCGCTCAGCGGCTCCTCGACCCAGGTCGGCGTGGTCGGGTACACCCTCGGCGGCGGGACCGGACCGCTCGGGCGGGCGTACGGCTTCGCCGCCGACCACGTGCGCTCGATCGAGATCGTCACCGCCGACGGCGCGCTGCGCACCGTCGACGCCGATCGCGAGGCCGAGCTGTTCTGGGCGGTCCGCGGCGGCAAGGGCAACTTCGGCATCGTCACCGCGATCGAGTTCGACCTGTTCGACGTGCCCGGCTTCGTGGGCGGCGGCATCTACTTCGCCGTCTCGCACGTCGCCAAGATCCTGCACGCGTACCGCGAGTGGTCCGCCGCCCTGCCCGAGGCGATGAGCACCTCGGTGGCCCTGCTCCGGCTGCCCGACCTGCCGATGCTGCCGCCGCCGCTGCGGGGCGCGTACGTCGCCCACCTGCGGGTGTTCTTCCTCGGCGGCGAGGACGAGTGCGCGGCCCTGCTCGCCCCGATGCGGGAGGTGGCCCCGGCGCTCATCGACGACATCCAGGCGCTCCCGTACGCCGCCGTCGACGCCGTGCACCGCGACCCCACCGACCCGATGCCGACCCGCGAGCGCGGCGTCCTGCTCGGCGAGCTCACCGCGGAGACGGTCGAGCGGGTGCTGGCGGCGGCCGGTCCGCAGGTCAACGTGCCGATCCCGATGGTCGAGGTGCGCCACTTGGGCGGCGCCTTCGCCCGCCCGCCGGCCGTGCCCAACGCGGTCAGCGGCCGCGACGCCGCGTACTCCCTGTTCGTCATCGGCATCGGCGAGCCCGGCCTGCGACCGGTCGTGGACGCGGTCACCGAGCGGATCCTGGCCGTCGACGCGATCCCCGGCGGCCTGCTCAACTTCTCCGGCGGCGCGGACGTCGAGTCGATCCTGGCCAGCTGGGCGCCCGCCGACCGCGACCGGCTGCTGCGGGCCAAGCGCTCCTACGACCCGGCCAACATGTTCTCCAGCGGCCAGGCCCTCATCGCCTGAAACCGTCTCGCACCCGGCCCGCCCTGTTGCGGGCCGGGTGCGAGCCGATCTCAGGTGCATGTCGCTGTCCTGGCTGGGCCTGCGGCGGCGCAACCGGGAGCAGGCCGCGCTGCTGCACACCCTCCTGCGCCGCTTCCCCGCCCCGCTGCTGCTCACCGGCCCCGACGGCCTCACCCGGCCGGTCAACCCACTGGCCCGCGACCTGCTGGGCCCGGAGGGCCTGACCCTGCCCCCGGGCAGCGACCCCGTCGAGATCCGGGTGACCCGCCCCGACGGCACGGCGGGCGACCTGCTCATCTCGCCCGTACCCGACGAGGGCGGCTCGATCGCGCTGTGGACGGCCCAGGACGTCAGCGCCCACCGGGTCTACGAGGAGTCGCTGCACCACGCCGCCTACCACGACGAGCTCACCGGCCTGCCCAACCGCGTCTCCCTGTGGCAGCACCTCCGGGTCTTCGGCGCCGGCCCGGCGGTCACCATCCACATCGACCTGGACGGCTTCCGAGCGGTCAACGAGACCCACGGCCACCAGGCCGGCGACGAGCTGCTGATCGGCGTCGCGCACCGCCTCCGCGACGCGGCCTACGCCGGCACCCGCACCGCCCCGCACCGCGCGATCACGGCCCGCCTCGGCGGCGACGACTTCGCGGTCCTCCTGCCGGGCGCGGACGCCGAGGCCGCCGACCGGCTGATCCCCGCCCTCCGGGCCGCGTTCGACCGCCCGTTCCCGACCGGCGCCGGGTCCCTGACGGCCCGCGCCACCTTCCGGGTGTCGACGGCTTAGCTTTCGAGCTTCGCCAGCAGGCGCGCCAGCTCGTCCAGCTCGTCCGCGGTCAGCGTCATCATCTGCGGCGGCGGCTCGGCCAGGATGTCCTCGGCGCGCCGGGCCTCGCGCAGGCCCAGGTCGGTCGCGGTGACCAGCTTGGCCCGCCGGTCCGAGGGGTGCGGCTCCCTCCGCACCAGGCCGCGGCGCTCCAGGTCGTCGACGACCAGCGTGGTGTACGGGGCGTCGGTCGACAGCCGCGCCGCCAGCTCCCGCATCGTCAGCGGGGAGCCGGCCAGCCGGCGCAGGGCCTTGATCCGGACGAAGCTCAGGTCCAGCGCCTCGCTGACCTCCTTGCGGCGGTCGTGGCGCTCGTGGACCAGGGCGAGCATGGCGCGCCAGACGGCGGCCGCACGGTCCGGATCTGGTTCAGGCATCGACGAGCTCCGCATCGGGTTGACGGCTGATCGCCCGCTGGCTGGTCGTGAGCGTACCGATGATGAGGATCGCCGCACCGCACCCGGCCACAATCCACCAGCCCGCGTGGCTGGCGGGGCTGAAGCCGGCGGCCATCCCGCGGCCGTGCAGCCCCGCGGTGACCACGGCGCCGAGGACGGCGATGCCCAGCACCGAGCCGAACTGGCGGCTGGTCGAGGCGAACGCGGCCGCCACGCCGGCCTGGGACACCGGCAGGCCGGAGACCGCGGTGACGGTGATCGGCGGGTTGACCATGGCGAAGCCGATGCCGAACGCGACGTACGCGGCGACGATCCACAACAGCGGCGTGTGCGGCGTGAGCGTGGTCAGCAGCACCCCGCTGACCATGATCCCGGCCCCGCCGACGAGCAGCGACGGGCGCGGCCCGACCGAACCGACCAGCCGGCCGGAGACCGGGCCGAGGACGACGGTGATGGCCGCGATCGGCAGCGTGAGCAGGCCGGCGTGCAGCGGGGAGAGGCCGCGCACGTCCTGCAGGTACAGCGTGTTGAGCAGCAGGAACCCCGCCAGCGCGCCGAACGCGGCGACGGCGATCGAGGTGGCGCCCGCGAACGGGGGGCTGCGGAACAGCGTGACGTCGATGAGCGGCTCGGGCCGGCGCGGCTCGATCACCAGCAGGGCCGCCAGCGCGGCCACGGCGACCAGGCCGACCAGCGCCTGGTGCTCGATGATGGCGAAAGTGGCGCTGGCGAGCAGTACCAGCACGATGATCTGACCCGGCACGTCGACCTTGCGCGGCCGGGGCGCCTTGGACTCGGGCACGAACAGCGCGGTGAGCACGATCGCGGCGATCCCGATCGGCACGTTGATCCAGAAGATGGTCCGCCAGCCGACGGTCTGCACGAGCAGGCCGCCGACGACCGGACCGAGCGCCATGCTGATGCCGACGACCCCGGCCCAGACCCCGATGGCCCGGGCGCGCTCGCGGCGGTCGGTGAACACGTTGGTGATGATCGACATGGCGACCGGGTTGAGCATCGAGCCGCCGACCGCCTGGACCACCCGGAACGCGATCAGCCAGCCCAGCGAGGGGGCCAGCCCGCACAGCAGCGAGCCGAGCGCGAAGATCACCAGGCCGATCTGGAAGACGAGTCGCCGGCCGAGCCGGTCGGCGGTCGAGCCACCCATGATCAGCAGGCTGGCCAGCACGAGCGTGTACGCGTCGATCGCCCACTGCAGCCCGGACAGCGGCGCGTCCAGGTCGCGCCCGATCGCCGGGACCGCGATGTTCACGATCGTGTTGTCGAGGCCGACGATGAGCAGGCTCATGCAGCAGATGCCGAGAATGAGCAGGCGCCGACCACGTGTTTGTACGACCATAATAGTTATGTTCGTACAACAAACTGGTCGGCGCCAAGGGCTTGCGGTTTACATCACGTTCTAATTGGTCTGGTTGGTCGTGCCGCCAGGCATGTTGCCGCCCTGCGGGCCGGTGTTGCCGTTGGCCTGGTTCAGGGTCGTGTCGGTGATCGTCGTCGCGGTGGCGGTCGAGCCGTCTACGGTGCCGACCACCGTCACCGTGTCGCCGGTCTGGATGTCGGAGACCTGGTCCTGCCCGTTGTCGACCGACGTGGCGGAGCCGATGACGAAGGTCGTCGTGTGCCCGTCGGCGCTCTTGGCCGTGATCGAAGTGGTGCTGATCTCGGTGACGGTCCCGGTCTGGAGGCGTTTCGTCGTGTACCCCCCGTTGCCGTCGGACGCCGTGAAGTCCCCGTAGAGCGCGCCGGACAGCCCGGTCGAACCGCCGCCGCCCATGCCGCCCCCGCCCATGCCGCCGCCCGGCCCGCCCTGCCCGTTGCCGCCTCCGGGCCCGGCCTGCTGCGTCGTGGTCGACGAGGAGCCGCCGGCCGCCTTGACCACCGCGTACCCGCCGCCACCGATCACCAGCGCCGCCACCACGCCCACGATGATCGTCTTGACCCGGTTCGACTTCGCGGCCGGCGCCGGAGTCACGGCCGGCGGGAGCCCGGCGGGCGGCGCCGGGGGCTGCTGCGGCGTGGCCCAGACCGGGGCGGCGTCGACGGGCTGCTGCTGGTCAGTGGTCGGCGTGGTCATTGGTGCTCCCCTGGAGTCCGGCGGCCCGCTCAGGGGAGCCGCTCACCAGCAACGATCGCGGCGCACCCTGGCACCGGGCCTACCGGACCTTGGCAGTCACCTGTGAGCCTCAGGCGGCGACCAGCTCGGGCTCCTTGGCGGGCTCGACCGGACGGCGGCTCTTGCGGACCGCGGCGATGCCGGCCAGGAGCAGGCCGAAGACCGCCCAGGCGGCGAGCACCAGCACGTGCGGCCACGCGCCCGCGCCGTCGAAGAAGGCGGTGCTGCGCAGCAGGGACCCGGCCGCGCCCGGCGGCAGGTACTGGCCGAACGCGCCCCACCCCGCCGGCAGCATCTCCGGCGCGCTGGTCAGGCCCGAGAGCGGGTTGCCGAGCAGCATCATGATGGCCGCCCCGATCGCGAGGCCGCGCGGCCCGAGCAGCGACTCCAGGCCGAGGATGGCGAGGGCGGTGGCGGCGATGGACAGCGCGACGACGCCGCTGTTGGCCCAGTAGTCGCCCTCGAGGGAGCCGAGCCAGTACTGGAGGATGGCCACGAGCGCCAGCCCGCCCGTCACCGCGAACGCGAGCGCGCCCGCGACCCGGCGGCCGGTCCCGGCGATGAGCGCGGTGAGCAGGCCGGCGGCCACGATGCCGCCGAGCACCAGCGGCAGCGCCCCGGCGGCGAGGCCGGCCCCGCGCTGGTCGTCGGGCGGCAGCGGGACGAGGTCGCGCACGGCCACCTCGCTCGGCGACTGGCTCAGGCCGGCCGCCACCTGCTGCAGCGCCTGGGCCACGGCCGGGCTGGCCGCGGAGGCGATGATCAGCTGGGGCTTGCCGGAGGTGAGGTCGATCGCGCCGTACACCTCGCGGTCCTTGATGAGTCGCTCGGCGGCGGCGGTGTCGGCGACCGTGCGCACGTCGAAGGCGCCGGGCCGCTTGGCCTCGAGCTGCTGCACCACCTGCGCGGTCGCGGGCGCCGGCCCGGCCACGGCGAGCGGGATGTCGTGCACGCTGGACCGGGTCGCGGGCCAGGCGAACGCCACCATGATGAGGCTGAGCAGTGCGGTGAGGAGCAGGACGACTCCCGCGACCTTGCGCATGACGATCCCCTTAAAAAGAACGTTCGTTCGTTCTTTTTAGCCTGGACCCGCGCGGCGCCCCCGTCAAGAATGAGCGTTCGCTTTACTGTGCGACGCCGCTCACGATCGCAGCGCGAGCGCGAACGGCGTTCGCGTCACGGTGCGACGCCGCTCACGGTTCGGACGGACGTGGCCGGCGGGAGCGTGAACGTGAAGCGCGAGCCGCCGCCCGGGTTGTCGGTGGCGGCGATCGTCCCGCCGTGCCGCTCCACGATGCGCTTGCAGATCGCCAGCCCCAGGCCCGTCCCCGCGTACCCGCTGGAGCGGTGGGCCCGGTGGAAATTGGTGAAGATGGCGTCGTGGTGCCCGGCCGGGATGCCGATGCCGTTGTCGGCCAGCGAGATCCGGACCAGCCCGTCGCGGTCGACGGTGGAGGCGATCTCGATCCGCGGAACCGTGCCCGGCGCCGTGTACTTCACCGCGTTGCCGACGAGGTTGTCCAGCAGCTGGCGGAGCAGCACCGGGTCGGCCTGCACGTCGTCGAGCCGGCCGAGGCTGAACTCCGGCGCCGGGGTGCCCGCGGCCGCGGCCAGGTCCGTGCGCGCGTTGGTCACCTCGACGACCAGGTCGCGCAGCGGCACGTCGACGGGCGCGATCGCGGCATTGCGGGCCGTCGTGTACGCCAGCAGGTCGTTGATCAGGTGCCGCATGCGCGCCGAGGCGCGGGTGATGCGGGCCAGGCTGTCGCCCGCGTCGCGCACGGCCGGGTCGCCGGGGGGCATGGTGGCCAGGGTGTCGGCCAGGTTCTCGGCCCAGCCGTCGATCGTGGTGAGCGGGTTGAGCAGGTCGTGCGCGACCACGCCGGCGAAGGACGAGAGCTCGTCGCGGTGCCGGCGCTCGGCGGTCACGTCGTGGAAGACGACCACGGCGCCGCCCTCGTCCGGCAGCCGGGTGGCGCTGACGTCCAGAATCCTTCCCTCGGGTACTCCGGCGTTGCGGATCAGCACCTCCTGCCCCCGCACGTCGTGGCCGCCCAGGGCCTGGATGTGGGCCATCTCCTCGCCCGGCAGCGGGGTGCCGTCGGGGTGGAAGAGGCCGTAGTGGCCCGGGTGGGCGACCGTGCCGTCGCCGCTCGTCACGCCGCCCAGCAGCGCCATGGCGGCGGGGTTGCGCATGATCCAGGTGTGATCGGGGCGTACCACGGAGACGCCCTCGCTCATCGAGTTGACGATCGTGGTCAGCAGGCGGGAGTGGGCCGCCGCCTCCCGGCTGGTCGCGGTCAGCCGCCGCAGCAGCTCGGCGCGCTCGTCGCGGCCCAGGGCGATGGCCAGCCCGACGATCGCGATCATGCCGACGAACGCCTGCGCCAGGAGCGCGCGGACGGGCAGCGAGGGCACCGCCGCGAACGGCCCGTTGCCGTGCAGCGTGAACAGCACGGCGATGGTGCCCAGGCCGAGGTCGTGCAGGACGACGAACGTGGTGTGCAGCCGCAGGGCCGCCCACACCGTCACCGCGACCAGCGGAAACGCCAGCGGCAGGTGGGCCACGCCGAAGCCGAGGCCGTAGGCGGTCAGCGAGCAGACGATCAGCGCCGCGTACTCGAACAGCCGCCCCGGACCCGCCCGCATGAGCGGCCGGCCGGCGCTGTAGTGGTAGCCCAGCCGCAGCCCGACCGCCCCGATGAGCAGGATGCTCACCGCGTTGCGCAGGAACCACACCAGCCCGTCGGTCCACACGTACGAGTCGGTGGTCAGCCACACCGCGGTCGGCCCGACCAGCGCGCCCGCGCCGGCGCCCAGGCACGTGGCCGCGACCAGCCGCCAGAGGTCGGCCGAGCGGGCCAGCGGCTCGTCCCCGCCGGCGCCCCACAGGTGCGGGCTCAGCCGGTGCAGGACCCGCATGAAGACCGCGACCTGGACCAGGTTGGCCACCACGAACCACAGCGCGAGCAGCGTCGGCGCGCCGGTGGCGAGGTTGACCGCGACCGTGATCGCGGCCAGCACGATCGGGTCGAGCCAGCGGGCCTTCGCCTTGCGCTGGGTGGCGAACCAGACCACGGACACGCCCGCGGCCGGCCAGACCAGGCTCAGGCTGGAGCCGTCCATGATGGTCTTGCGGCCGGCGTACGTCGCCAGGACGTACACGACGGCCCACACCGCGGTCCGCAGCAGGGACGCGGTCATCCGGCCCCCCGCAGGACCCGCTCCAGCCCGGCCCGCAGCGCCTCGGCGGTGAACGGCTTGCGCACGTACTGCGCGCCGGTCTCCTGCGCCCGCGCCGCCACCGCCCCGTCCCACAGCACCGTGAGGAACATGGCCGGCAGGTCGGCCCGCTCGCGCCGCAGCCGCTGCAGCAGCTCGATGCCGTCCATGCCGGGCAGGTCGACGTCGAGGATCGCCGCCTCCGGCAGGCCGTGCCTGGCCACCGCCTCGAGCGCGGCGGCCCCGTCCTGCGCGGCGAGCACGTCGTGGCCGTCGGCGGTGAGCCGCTTGACGATCAGGTCGCGGACGTCGGGCTCGTCGTCCACCACGAGCAACCGGGCCATCGGAACCACCCGCCTCTCCGCCACCCTGATCGGCAGCGGAGCGACGAGCCTTACTTCGTCGGAAGAATTCCCTGCAGGTGGCGGCCGTTCACGGCGGAGCGGCGGCCGGCGTCGACCTCGCTCTTCCAGTTCCGCACGTAGTTGGAGGCGGTCAGCCGCTCCACGTCGTCGAGGTCGAGCAGGTCGCCGACCATGGTCGTCAGGGCCACCACGTCGCGCCGGTCGTTCGCCGGCACGTTGTCCTCCAGCACCTGGTACACCTGGTTGCGCAGGGACCCCTCCCGGATGATCGTCGGCGGGGTCAGGGTCGGCTCCTCCGCGATCTCGAGCACCTCACCGATCTCGTGCGTCACCGGCGCGGTCCGGGCCCGGCGCGGGCGCGGCGGCGCCGGGGTGGCCGGCAGGATGCCCTCCAGCTCGCCGCGCAGCCCACCCAGCGGCGACGGCGGCATGATGACCGGCTGCGGCTCCAGCTCGGGCTCCCGCTCGGTCGCGGCCGTCGCCCGGGCCACCGCCTCGCGGGCGGCCCGCCGCTCCGCGTCCTCGACCTCCCGCTTAGCGACGGGCTGGGCTTTTGGGACGGTCGGCAGGGCGGGCTGCTCCTCCTCGGCGTCGAGCACCGGAAGCGCGGGGACCGCCGGGGCCACCGGCGGCGCCGGCGGGCTGTCGGAGATCGCGGCCAGCCGGGCCGGGGCCAGGTCGGCGGCGATGAGCGCGGTCAGCCCGTCGTAGTCGGCCCCGTCGGCGAGCCGGACGGCGATCTCGTCCAGGTCGTAGACGGCCACCGCGATGTCGGCCGTCTTCGGGTCCACCGCCGAGCGGATCTTGCGGTGCAGCACCTTGGCGATGGCCGCCGTGCGCTGCTCCTTGCGCTTCTCGGCCCGGGCCGCGGCGATCGACGTGTAGAGCCCGAGGCTCACGTCGGCCTTGGCCAGGTTCTTGGCCCGCAGCGTGATCCACGGGTGGCGGACCCAGTGCCCGACCACCTCGTAGGCGGGCGTGGTCGGCGGCAGGTCGCCCTTGGCCCGCAGCCGATCGCGGCGCTGGTTCTCGGTGTGCATCAGCCAGACGAGGTACCCGAGCGCGGACATGCCGGCGAAGAACCCCGCGAGGAGCTTGTTGTCGTGCGCCATCCAGTTGAACGCGACCGCGAACGCGGCGATGGCGGCGGACAGGATGCGCGAGGCGGTCGCCTTCTCGCCCAGCCGGCGGCGCACGTCGGCGTTGGCGAGGACCACGATGCCGCCCAGCTCCAGGGCCCCGACCGCGGGGATCGCCCAGATCAGCGGAATCCCGAGGGCCTCGACCGCGCCGGAGACCTGCCCGGCCAGGGCGACGAGCAGCACCACGAAGTAGAACAGCTGCCGCATGTACGAGGTCTGCTTGACGGTCCTCTGCAGATCGGCGTCGAGCTCGTTGATGCCCGGCGTGCTCACCGGCTTCTCCCGTCGTCTTCCGGCAACGGGTATCCCCGCGCGGCTAGAAATTCGGCCAGGGCGAGGTCCACGGAGCTCTGCACCGTGGTGTTGTGGTCGACGACGAACCGCTGCAGGGTCTGCTCGATCTCCACCCGCACCCGGGTGTTGAGCTGCACCCGCTCGAACCGCGGCCGCTGCGGCGGCATCGCCACCGCCTTCTCTGTCGCTTCCAACACCACTCCCGCTAGCCGTTTGCTAGCGGGCACGCTAGCAAAGCAACCGTCGATGACCGAATCCGACACGCCCGACAAGTGTTCGAAAAGAAAAGGCGCTTACGACCGTCGCGGGGTGAAGGTTCAGGCTCACGTTCGGTAGTCATCCGGCCGCGTTCTTGCGGCTGGGCCGCGCCTCGCGGGTTCGGTAATCTCACCGGCATGCGGCGCCGAGTACTCATCCTCATGGCTGCGACACTCGTGCTGATCGGCGCCTTCGCCGCTCCCGCCGGTGCCGCGCCAGGTGATCCGACGGGCGCCCCCAACGAGGGCACCGACCTCACGCTCGGCGAGAAGCTCGACGCGGCCAACACGGAGTGGCTGCAGGCCCAGGCCGTGCTCGACCAGTCGAAGAAGCGCCAGGCCGAGCTGGCCGCGCAGGTCGACGCGATGCAGAAGGAGCTGGAGCCGGTCCGCGCGAGCGTGAACGTGATCGCGGCGGCGGCCTACCGCACCGGCGGCAACGTCCGGCTCACCTCGGCGCTGGTGAACACCGACTCGCCCGAGCAGTTCATGGACCGCATCCTGCTGGTCAATACGATCGCGCAGTACAACGACCGGCAGATCGCGCGGCTGACGAAGCTGGAGAAGGAGCTCGCGGACGCCAAGAAGGCGGCCGACGACGAGGTGGCCAAGCAGCAGGCGCAGATCGCGGTCCAGGCGAAGAAAAAGGCCGACGCGGAGTCCGCGCTGGCCAAGATGAAGGGGCGGGCCGACGGCTACGTCAACGTGAACTCGCCGCTGGCGACCCCGGCCCCGCGCAACGCCGACGGCTCATGGCCGGCCGAGAACTGCATTCTCGACGACCCGACGACCACCGGGTGCATCACACCGCGGACGTACCACGCGGCGCAGGAGGCGCGGAAGGCCGGCTTCACGCACTTCTACTCGTGTTTCCGCCCATCCGGGCCCTACGAGCATCCGAAGGGCCGGGCCTGCGACTTCGCCGCCGCGTCGGACGGCTTCGGGGGCGTGGCGAGCGGGGCGGACAAGACGTACGGCACCAACCTGGCCGCCTTCTTCGTGAAGAACGCGTCCTCGCTGGGCGTGCTGTACGTCATCTGGTTCAGACAGGTGTGGACGCCGGCCGCCGGGTGGCATGCATACAGCGGCGGCAACGGCGACCCGTCGAGTGACCACACGAACCACGTCCATCTGTCACTGATTTGACGCAATCTGCGAAAAGCAGCCTGCGGCAAACCTGATCAGCGGGCGCCGGCGGTGGTCAGGGCGCGCTCGCAGACGGAGCGGGCCCACTGAATGCGGTTGAGCGCGACGTCCGGGCGGTCGCCGAAGACCTCGGCGGCGCGGGCGTAGCACTCCTCGGGGCCGAGGCGGTCCAAGGTGTTGTCCACCGTGGCGCGGACCGTAGCGGCGTCGGGGTCGGAGAAGCACGGGGTGTCGGACACGAACAGTGCCATGCACAGCACCGGGTCGACCGGGCGGTTCGTCATGGTGGATCACCTGTTCAAGGGGGTGTGGATGACTTATCCACCGTGCCTCCGGACGACTGTCCGTTGCCTCGCGGCCAGCGGGGTTTAGCGCCTGCGGGTTTTCCGACCCCGCGATACCTGCTGGCCTCCATGCCCGCCTCAACACGCCTCACCCTCGCAAGGGGATGGAGATGCCCAGGCGGGTGCCGTTGCCGGGGCGGCTCGCGATCTGCAGGCTCCCGCCGAGCGCGGCCACCCGGTCGGCCAGGCCGGTGAGCCCGGTGCCGGTGCCGGGGTCCGCGCCGCCCACGCCGTCGTCCTCGATGGCCATCTCCAGGCGGCCGGCGGCAACCGTACCGTTCACCGAGATCAGCGTCGCGTGCGCGTGCCGGACGGCGTTGGTGAGGGCCTCGGCCACCACGTAGTACACCCCGATCTCAACCTTGGCGTCGAGCCGTTCGGGCAGGTCAAGGCGCACTTCCACCGGGACCGGGGACCGGCGGGCCAGGGAGCGGATGGCCGGTTTCAGGCCGCCCTCCGACAGGATCGACGGGTGGATGCCGCGGGCCAGCTCCCGCAGCTCGTCGATCGCCTCCGACAGGTCGCTGCCGATGCCGTGCAGCCGGTCCTGCACGCCCCCGGACGTCTGGGTCTCCGTGGCCCGCAGCGCGAGCAGCAGGGCGATGAGCCGCTGTTGGGTACCGTCATGCAGGTCCCGCTCGATCCGCCGCCGGCTCTCGTCCGTGGCCGCCACCACCCGGGCCCGCGACGCGGTGAGGTCGGCCCGGGCCTGCGAGTTGGCGATCGCGCTGGCCACCAGCTCGGTGAACTCGGCGGCCCGCTCGGCGTCGTGCTGCTGCAGCGGCGCGGCGCAGGTCGACAGGGCCTTCAGGGCACCCCAGGTGCGCCCGGCCACGAGCACCGGGGCGCCGATGGCCGAGCGGATGGTCACGTCGCCGAACTCCTGCTGCAGGAAGTCGGCGCTGCGCAGCCCGGCCAGCCGGATCGGGCGCCCGGAGCGCAGCACCTGCCCGGCCACCCCGCCGTCGTTGACCTTGACCTTGCCCAGGCCGACGCGGTGCGCGGGGTCCTGGCTCCAGCTGGCCACCACGGTGCCGTTGCCGTCGGGCTCGAAGCGCAGCAGCACGGCCGCGTCGGCCCCGAAGAGCTTGCCGGCCTCCTCGGTCACCGCGGCGAAGACGTCCTCGGCGGGCTTGCCGCGGGCCGCCACGGTCGCCACCCGGCGCAGCGCCGCCTGTTCGGCCGCCACCGCGCCGAGCATCGTGCGGCCCTTGTCCAGCGCGGCGACCATCGAGTTGAACGTGCGCTGCAGCGCGCCCACCTCCTCGGGGCCGTCCGTGGCCACCCGCACCGTCAGGTCGCCCCCGGCCGCCCGGTCGGCCGCCATCACCATCCGGTGCAGCGGCCGCACCACCATGACCGCCAGGGACCGGGTGAGGACGGCCACCGCGAGCAGGGCGACCACGAACCCGGAGATGCCGGCCATCAGGGCCCGCTTGCCGGCCTGCCGGGCCTCCTCGTGCATCCGGTCCACGGTCAGCTTCTGGCTGTCGATGAACTGGTTGAACTCGGTGCGCAGCGCGGCGATCTGTTTCTGGCCGTCCGTGATCGAGGCCTTGTCGATGTTGACCGGGTCGCCCTTCTCGTCGTTGAGGACCCGCGGGTCGGCGTAGCGGTCGAGGTACGCCGTGACGTCCGAGTTGAGCTTGGCCACCCGGGCCGACTGGGTCGCGCTGCCGGTCACCGACGAGGCGAGCTCCTGCTGCCGCTGGGGGATCTGCTGCTGGGCCCGGATCCAGGGCACGAGCAGCTCCCGGTCGTGGGTGAGGGCGTACCCGCGGCGCCCGGCCTCGACGTCCAGCACCAGCCGCTCGAGGGTGTTGCTGGCCGAGACGGCTCGCTCCGCCTGGGTGACCACCATGACCGAGGCGCGGAGCTGGTAGACCGACACGAGGATCACCGCGAACGCCGCGCTGATCATGACGGTGAACAACGCGCTGATCACCGCGAGCCGGACGGTCAACCCCCCGTGCATGGGGTGGTGACTACCCCGGTTCGCAGGGATATGTTGGATTTGATGGCATTCGAGGCGAGCGCGGCACTGCGCCGGTCAGTGGTGATCGCGGACGACGACGTGCTGCTGCGCGAGGGGCTGGCGAGCCTCCTCGACCGGCACGGATTCGATGTGACCGGACTCGCCGACGACGGCCCGCACCTGCTCGAGCTGGTGGAGAAGAGCGGCCCGGACATCGCGGTGGTCGACATCCGCATGCCGCCGACCCACACGACCGAGGGTCTGGCCGCGGCCCGGGAGATCCGGGTGCGCTTCCCGTCGGTGGCGATCCTGGTCCTGTCCGCGTTCGTCGAGGTCGAGCACGCGATCGAGCTGCTGGCCAGCGGCGAGCGGATCGGCTACCTGCTCAAGAGCCGCGTCACCGACGTCGACGACTTCGTGGAGACGCTGCACCGGGTGCACGACGGCGGCACCGTCGTCGACCCGGCCGTGGTGCAGGAGCTGGTGGCCGCCCACCGCCGCCGCGATCCGCTGGACGTGCTGAGCCCGCGCGAGCGCGAGGTGCTCGCGCTGATGGCCGAGGGCCGCTCCAACGCCGGCGTGGCCAAGGCGCTGTGGGTCACCGAGGGCACGATCGAGAAGCACGTCCGCTCGATCCTGACCAAGCTGGACCTGCCCGAGACCGACGAGACGCACCGGCGGGTCCTCGCGGTGCTCACCTTTCTCGAAGCGGCATCCTCTGCAACAGGTCCGTGATCGCGCAGCCCGAGAGCTGGTCCTTGGGCAGGTAGCCGATGGCCGGGCTGCCCGCGAGCAGCTCCGCCAGGTCGTCCGGGGCGAGGCTGGAGACCATGATGACGGCACCGTGGCGGATGCGGGCGGCCAGGTCGAATCCGCTCTCGGCGCCCAGGCCGACATCCACCAGTACGACATCCGGCTCTTGCTCTTCGATCGCGTGCAGGGCCTGCCGACTGTCCGAGGCCGTCGCGACCACCGCGATGCCCTGGGTCGAAAGGAGTTTCCGGGCACTCGCCCGGAACCGCTCCGAGTCGTCGACGATGACACAGCGGATCGTCATTCTTGAACCGTGCCACGGGCCGGGGTGGTACGCCTTTGCTGCTAACCGGAAAAGAAGAGAGGCCACCCGTGGCGGCGGGTGACCTCTGGTCTGGAATCGTTCTAGAAAAAGGGTTTAGAACGTGCCTTGCGCGTTGCATTTGTAGCCCTGGTCGAGACAGTCCCGCACGCGCTGGGCCAGCGCATCCGGCTCCCACGCATTGAAGAAGTCCGCATGCATGGAGAATCCGTTGCCGGACGAGAGGGTGATGCCGCTCGTGTCGGTGTTGAGCGGATACGCGATGACGAACGACACGGACGGAATCGGCACCGGGTGACTGGCCGGGCACGCCCCGGTGTGGTCCCCGTCGGCCATGTGCGCCTTGTGGTCGGGGGTGTCCAGATGCACGCCGTCCCAGCAGTCCGGGAAGGTGATCTGGCGGACGAGTTCGGCCGTCTTCGCGCAGACCGGGTACTCGCCGCCCGCCGTCCGGCCGGTCTCGCCGCCGACGCCCGCGCACCAGAAGTGGTTGCCCTGCCTGTCCGGGGTGTCGCTCTGGTTCTTGGCGTCGCCGGTGATCATCCGCAGCCCGAACGGGAACGGCTGGGTCTTGCTCGGGTCCTTGAGGCGGGAACCGTAGTAGACGGTCACCTCCTTGGGGTCCACGACCTTGCCGTTCTGGTACAGCGTCGGAATCCAGTACGCGCTGTGGTCCTGCGCCGGCGTGCACGTCGTGCCGGCCGCGTAGAGCGACTCGGCCGTCGAGGCGGCGCTGGTCGACCGGTTGCCCAGGAACGTGTGGTCGTGCGAGGCGCCGGGCAGGCCGGGGAAGACGATCGGGTCGTCGGGCCCGTGGTGGCTCACCGTGCAGGTGGCGTGGAACTCGGGCACCTTGACCGGGTTGTTCGTGACCGGCGCGGGCCGGCGGGCGAAGAACGCGGCGGTGTCGGCCTTCTGCTGCTCGGGATCGACGATGTCGGAGACCGGGGCCGGGGTCGGCGAGCCGGGCAGCACCGCGGTCGGGGTCCGCTTGAACTGCAGCCAGTTGACGTTGACGAAGTCGCCCGCCTGCGGGCTCTTGAACAGCAGGAACAGCGTCTGGGGGCCGGTCAGCCGGGTGCCGCTGACCGCGGTCTTGGTGGTCCAGTTCTGCCAGCCGCCGGTGTACCCGACCGGGTAGCTCGCCAGCAGCTCGCCGTCGCGCGCCCCGGCCCGCAGCTCGATCGTGCCGCCCGCCCGGCTGGCCGCGGCGACCCGGACGCTCGCGGTCAGCGAGCCCGGGCCGCCGAGGTCGGCGTTGTCGTAGCGCATCCAGTCGCCGTCGGCCAGCCACCCGACGTTCTTGCCGCCCCCGGCGTCGGCCGTGTTCTCGGTCCGCGCCCCGCTCTGCGCCGTCCAGGCCTCGGCCTGCACCACGCCGGCCGTGTCGACCTGCTCGGCGCCGGCCGTCGTGGTGAGGATCAGGCTGGTCGCCAGCGCGCCGAGGACGGGGATCGCGAGCAGCGCCAGCAGGGTTCGGCGCCGCTGCGGCGGTCGGCTCGGCGGAACCCGATACGGGTTCAGCCGGGGGTCGAGCGGCATCGTGGACGTCCTCCGGTGCGCTGGTCTGTGGCCCGACCGTACGATCCGGAGAGCGCTCTCTCAAGGTCTCTAAGTGGAACGTAAACCTCGGCTAAGCCAGTTCACGGCCACTTCAGAGGCGGACCGACCAGCCGAACGGGTCCTCGGCGCGGCCGCGCTGGATGCCCACGAGCGCGTCGCGGATCGCCGCCGTGACCGGGCCTTCCGCCCCGCCGCCGATGGCGAACTCGCCGTCCTGCGAGCGGGCCCGGCCGATCGAGGTGATCACCACGCCGGTGCCGCAGGCGAAGGTCTCCAGCAGCGTGCCGTCGGCCGCGTCGGCCCGCCACTCGTCGACCGAGTACGGCCGCTCGCTGACCGTCCAGCCGCGGTGCCGGGCGAGCGCGAGCACCGAGTCGCGGGTGACGCCGGGCAGGATCGAGCCGTTCAGCGGCGGGGTCACCAGGACCGGGGCCTCCGGCGAGCCGTGCACGAAGAACAGGTTCATGCTGCCCGACTCCTCGATCCAGCGGTGCTCGACCGCGTCGAGGAAGACCGTCTGGTCGCAGCCCGCGTCCTGGGCCTGGGCCTGGGCGCGCAGGCTCACCGCGTAGTTCGCGGCCGCCTTCACGTGGCCCGTCCCGCCCGGCGCGGCCCGGGAGTAGTCCTGGGAGATCCAGACCGTGACCGGCTTGGCCCCGCCGGAGAAGTAGCCGCCGGCCGGGGAGGCGATGACCGCGAAGAGGTACTCCGAGGACGGCCGCACCCCCAGGAACGGGTCCATGGCGATCATGAAGGGCCGGATGTAGAGGCTCTGCCCCTCGCCGGTCGGCACCCACTCCCGGTCCGCCTCGACCAGCGTGCGCACCGCCTTCAGGAACAACTCCTCGGGCAGCGCCGGCATGGCCAGCCGCTCGGCGGTCGCGTTCAGCCGGCGCGCGTTGGCCTCGGGGCGGAACAGGCCGACCCCGCCGTCCGGCAGCGCGTACGCCTTGAGCCCCTCGAACAGCTCCTGGCTGTAGTGCAGCGCCGCGGTCGCCGGCGAGAGCGACAGCGGCCCGAACGGGATCAGGCGGGCGTCGTGCCAGCCCTCCCCCTCGGCATAGCGGACGGTGACCATGTGGTCGGTGAAGATGCGGCCGAACCCGGGGTCGGCGAGCAGGGCGGCGCGCTCGTCCGCCGGGCGGCGCTCGGCCGGGACGATGTCGAATTCGAGCATCCCGGAACTGTAAGCGCTTCCTGAACGATCCCTAAGCTGAATCCCGGGGACTGGGCGGTAATAACCACTCAAAACAAGTTGGCCGGGGGCGCGGGCGACGGAACCGCTGTCGCATCGGTGACCACCTTTGCCCCCGCGATCAGGTCGGTGAGGTCGTTCTCGGCCACCAGCCGGGCCGGGAACGGATCGCCCGCGCCGGCCCGGGCCAGCCGCGCCTGCGGGATGCGCCCCGGCTCGGCCGCCGCCACCAGGATCACGTTGCCGAACCGCCGGCCGCGCAGCACGGACGGCTCGGCGAGCAGGACGACCTCGCCGTAGAGGCGGCGCAGGGTCACCGCCTGGCCGCGGGCGAAGCCGAGCCCGGCCCCGTCGGCCAGGTTGGCCACGTAGATCCCGCCCGGGCGCAGCAGCCGGGAGGCCGCGGTCAGGAACTCCAGCGACGCCAGGTGGGCCGGCACCCGGGCCCCGCCGTAGACGTCGGCGATGACCAGGTCGAAGCGGCCCGGGGCGAGCGACTCGACCGCCTCCCGGGCGTCGGCCGCCCGGACCCGGATGTCGGCCCCGCGCGGCAGCGGCAGGTGCTTGCGCACGAACGCGATGAGCGCCGCGTCCCGCTCCACCACCCGCTGGGCCGAGCCGGGCCGGGTCGCCGCCACGTACCGCGGCAGGGTCAGCGCCCCGCCGCCCAGGTGCAGCACCGACAGCGGGGCGCCGGCCGGGGCCATCGCATCGATGACCGACGCGACCCGGCGCATGTACTCGAAGTCGAGCGTGCGCGGTTCCTCCAGGTCGAGGGCCGACTGGGGGTACCCGTCCAGCAGCAGCGTCCACCGGCCCGGCCGCCCGTCGTCCGGGCACAGCTCGGCCAGCCCGCCGTCGACCCGCTCGGCGATGCCCGTCTCGCGCTTCCGTCCGCCCACCGGTCAATCTTGCATTGACGCCCGAAAGAGGACGACGATGCCTCTGTCTGGATCCGAAAGACCGGAGGCGCGATGCAAGTACCCGCCGCATTCGAATACGCCAGAGCCACGAGCGTCGGTCAGACCCTGCAGCTCCTCGCGGAGTACGGCGAGGACGCCCGCGTGATCGCCGGTGGCCACAGCCTCATCCCGATGATGAAGCTGCGGCTGGCCCGGCCGACCGCACTGATCGACATCAACGACGTGGCCGAGCTGTCCTACATCCGCGTCGAGGGCTCGCAGCTGCGGATCGGCGCCCTGACGCGGCACGCCGAGCTGCTCGCCTCGCCGCTGGTCGAGGAGCACTACCGGATCTTCGCCGACGCGGAGAAGGTGATCGCCGACCCGCTGGTGCGCAACCGGGGCACCGTCGGCGGCTCGCTGTGCCAGGCCGACCCGGCCGAGGACCTGTCGGCCGCGTTCGCCGCCGTCGACGCGTCCGTGGTCATCCAGGGTGCCGGCGGCGCGCGGACCGTGCCGCTGACCGAGTTCCACGTCGGGCCGTACGAGACCGTGGTCGAGGCGGGCGAGCTGCTCACCGAGATCCAGGTGCCGATCCGGCCGGGCGGCGGCTCCGCGTACCTCAAGGTCGAGCGACGGGTGGGCGACTGGGCGGTCGCCGCGGCCGGGGCCGCACTGTGGATCTCCGGCGGCACCGTGCAGGCGGCCGGCATCGGCCTGGCCGCGGTCGGGGCCGCGCACTTCCGGGCGGCCGAGGCCCAGGAGTTCGTGGTGGGCAAGCCGGCCACCGAGGAGACGTTCGCCGAGGCGGGGCGCATCGCCGCCGAGCACACCAACCCGGTCGCCGACCAGCGGGGCCCGGTCGACTACAAGCGGCACCTCGCCGGCGAGCTCACCACGCGCGCGCTGCGCGCCGCGGCCGCCCGAGCGCAAGGGCTGGAGGCCTGAGCATGCAGATCACCGTGACGGTCAACGGGGAGCAGCACACCCGCGACGTCGAACCCCGCCTGCTGCTGGTGCACTTCCTGCGCGACGAACTGGGCCTGACTGGCACGCACTGGGGCTGCGACACCTCCAACTGCGGCGTATGCACCGTGACCCTGGACGGCGTGCCGGTGAAGTCGTGCACCGTGCTCGCGGTCATGGCCGACGGCAAGCAGGTCGGCACCGTCGAGGGCCTGGAGGGCGCGGACGGGCTGGACCCGATCCAGCAGGGCTTCGTGCAGTGCCATGGACTGCAATGCGGCTTCTGTACCCCGGGCATGCTGGTCTGCGGCCGCGCGCTGCTCGACCGCAACCCCGACCCGTCCGAGGCCGAGATCCGCGAGGCGATCTCCGGTCAGCTCTGCCGCTGCACCGGCTACGAGAACATCGTCCGCTCGATCCGCTGGGCGGCCGAGCACCCGAAGGAGGCGGCGGAGGCATGACGGTCACCGAGGAGAACCAGACGCCGATGGGCTTCGGCCGCATGCACCGCAAGGAGGACGCGCGGTTCGTGCGGGGCAAGGGCAACTACGTCGACGACGTGCGGCTGCCCGGCATGCTGCACGGGGCGTTCCTGCGCAGCCCCTACGCGCACGCCCGGATCGTCTCGATCGACACCAGCGCGGCCGAGGCGCTGCCGGGCGTCAAGGCGGTCATCACCGGCGCCGTGCTGGAGACGCTGAAGCTGGCCTGGATGCCCACGCTGTCGTACGACACGCAGGCGGTGCTCGCCACCGACAAGGTGCGCTTCCAGAACCAGGAGGTCGCGTTCGTGGTGGCCGACAGCCACTACATCGCGCGCGACGCGCTGGAGCTCATCGAGGTCGAGTACGACCCGCTGCCGGTCGTGGCCGACGCCAAGCAGGCCCTCGCCCCCGGCGCCCCGGTCATCCGGGACGACAAGGAGGGCAAGACGGACAACCACATCTTCGACTGGAGCGCCGGGGACAAGGAGAAGACCGACGCGGTCTTCGCCGACGCCGAGATCGTCGTGGCCGAGGACGTGCTCTACCCGCGGGTGCACCCCTCGCCGCTGGAGACCTGCGGCGCGGTCGCCGACTTCGACAAGGTCAGCGGCAAGCTCACGATCTACTCGACCACGCAGGCGCCGCACGCTCACCGGACCGTGTACGCGCTGGTGGCCGGCCTGCCCGAGCACAAGATCCGGGTGATCTCGCCCGACATCGGCGGCGGCTTCGGCGGCAAGGTCGGCATCTACCCCGGCTACGTGCTGGCGATCGTCGGCTCGATCGTCACCGGCAAGCCGGTCAAGTGGATGGAGGACCGCAACGAGCACCTGACGTCCACCGCGTTCGCCCGCGACTACCACATGCGCGGCGAGATCGCGGCGACGAAGGACGGGAAGATCCGCGCGCTGCGGGTCAACGTGCTCGCCGACCACGGCGCCTTCAACGGCACCGCCCAGCCGACCAAGTTCCCGGCCGGCTTCTTCCACATCTTCACCGGCTCCTACGACCTCGAGGCCGCCTCGTGCGACGTCACGGGCGTGTACACCAACAAGGCGCCGGGCGGAGTGGCGTACGCCTGCTCGTTCCGGATAACCGAGGCCGTGTACCTCGTCGAGCGCATGATCGACGTGCTGGCCTACGAGCTGAAGATGGACCCGGCCGAGCTGCGGATGAAGAACCTGCTCCGGCCCGAGCAGTTCCCGTACACCACGCCGACCGGCTGGGAGTACGACTCCGGCGACTATCCGAGGGCCCTGCGGCTGGCGATGGACATGGTCGGCTACGAGGAGCTGCGCCGGGAGCAGGCGGAGAAGCGGGAGCTCGGGCAGTACATGGGAATCGGCCTGAGCTTTTTCACCGAGGGTGTCGGCGCCGGCCCGCGCAAGCACATGGACATCCTCGGGCTCGGCATGGCCGACGGCGCCGAGCTGCGGGTGCACCCGACCGGCAAGGCCGTCCTGCGGCTGTCGGTGCAGACCCAGGGGCAGGGCCACGAGACCACGTTCGCCCAGATCGTGGCCGAGGAGCTCGGCATCTCCCCCGACGACATCGACGTGGTCCACGGCGACACCGATCAGACCCCCTTCGGCCTCGGTACGTACGGATCGCGCTCGACCCCCGTCAGCGGCGCGGCCACGGCGATCGTCGCGCGCAAGGTCCGCGACCGGGCCCGGATCGTGGCCTCGGCGATGCTGGAGGTGTCCCCGGACGACCTGGACTGGGAGAAGGGCCGCTTCTTCGTCAAGGGCGACCCGGACCAGGGCAGGACGATCCAGGAGATCGCCATGGCGGCGCACTCCAGCCTCGAACTGCCCGAGGGCGTGGAGGGCCACCTCGACGCGACGACGGTCTACAACCCGCCGAACCTGACGTACCCGTTCGGCGCGTACGTCTGCGTGGTCGACGTCGACCCGGCCACCGGCCAGGTCAAGGTGCGCCGGTTCATCGCGGTCGACGACTGCGGCGTGCGGATCAACCCGATGATCGTCGAGGGGCAGGTGCACGGCGGCCTGGCCGACGGCATCGGCATGGCCCTCATGCAGCTCATGGCGTTCGACGAGGACGGCAACCACCTCGGCGCGTCGCTCATGGACTACCTGCTGCCGACGGCCCTCGAATGCCCGTCGTGGGAGCTCGGCGAGACCGTCACCCCGTCGCCGCACCACCCGATCGGCGCCAAGGGCGTCGGCGAGTCGGCCACCGTCGGCTCCCCGGCCGCGGTGGTCAACGCCGTGCTCGACGCGATCAAGCCGTTCGGGGTCCGGCACGCCGACATGCCCCTGACGCCGTCGAACGTCTGGCGGGCCGTGCAGGGCAACCCGATCCGGACCGACCTGGCCATCAGCTGATGAACCTCCTCAACCGCGCGGACCAACTGCGCGACGCCCGCACCCCGTTCGTTCTCGCGACGGTGGTGCGGGCGGAGCGCCCCACCAGCGCCAAGGCCGGCGACCGCGCGCTGGTCCTGCCCGACGGCACGATGGAGGGCTTCGTCGGCGGCACCTGCGCCGAGTCGACGGTGCGCCTGCAGGGGCTGCAGCTGCTGGAGACGGGCGAGTCGACGCTGCTGCGCATCACGCCCGACGACGCCGAGCCGGAGGCGCGGCCGGGCGCCGAGGGCCTGTTGACGGTCGCGAATCCATGCCTGTCCGGCGGCACCCTGGAGATCTTTCTGGAGGCGATGATCCCGGCGCCGCTGGTCTTCGTCTTCGGTGAGGCGCCGGTCGCCCGCGCCCTGGTCGACGTCGTGCGGTCGGTGGGCTGGGAGGCTCGGCGGGCCGTTTCGCTCGACGACCCGGTCCCGCTGGACGCCGACGCCGTCGTGGTCGCCTCGCACGGGCGGGACGAACTGGAGATCCTGGCGGCCGCGGTCAAGGCGCGGACGCCCTACATCGCGCTCGTGGCCAGCCGCAAACGCGCGGCGGCCGTCCTCGGCGAGCTCTCCGTGACCGACGCCGAGCGAGCGACCGTCAAGGCACCGGCCGGCCTGGACATCGGCGCGCGGACGCCGCACGAGATCGCGCTGTCCGTGGTCGCCGAGATCATCGCCGTCCGCCCCCGGCAGACGGCGCCGGCGGCCGCCGTCGCGACCGCCAAGGATCCGGTGTGCAACATGGACGTCGCGGTCGTGCCGGGCGCACTGCACTACCAACACGAGGGGACCGTGTACTACTTCTGCGGCAGCGGCTGCCGGAGCGCGTTCGCCGACGACCCGGCGCGGTACCTGTGATCGACGACGTCGACGCGCTCGTCGCCGGGCTGGACCGGCAGGGCTACCTGGCCGAGGAGGGGCTGGGGACGGCCCTCTTCCTCGCGGTGCGGCTGCGGCAGCCGATCCTGCTGGAGGGCGAGCCCGGCGTGGGCAAGACGGCCGCGGCGGGTGCGCTGGCGTCCACACTGGACACGCCGCTGATCCGGCTGCAGTGCTACGAGGGGCTCAGCGCGGCGGAGGCGCTGTACGAGTGGAACTATCCGCGCCAGCTGCTCGGCATCCGGCTCGCGGAGGCGCGCGGCGAGACCCCGCGCGAGGCGGACCTGTTCGCGCCGGAGTACCTGCTGCGCCGGCCGTTGCTGGCCGCCATCGAGCATCCGGGGCCGCGGCCGGCGGTGCTGCTCATCGACGAGATCGACCGGGCCGACGACGAGTTCGAGGCGTTCCTGTTCGAGCTGCTCGCCGAGGGCGCGGTCACCATCCCGGAGCTGGGCACCCGGCGCGCCGCCGTGCCGCCGATCGTGGTGCTGACCTCCAACCGGACCCGGGACCTGCACGACGCGTTGTTGCGGCGCTGCCTGTACCACTGGATCGGCTATCCCGACCAGGCCCGCGTGGCCGCCATCATCGCCCGGCGCGTCCCCGGGGCCGGCGAGCCGCTCGTGACCGGGGTGGCCGGCGCGGTCTCCCGGCTGCGCGGGCTGGACCTGGTCAAGCCGCCGGGTGTGGCCGAGGCGATCTCGTGGGCCAACGCGCTGCAGCTGCTCGGGTTGCCGCTCAACGCGGGGTCGGCCGAGCTGACGCTCGGGGCGGTGCTGAAGTACCGCGAGGACGAGGAGGCGGCGCGTGCCCTTCTCGCCGACATCGCTGGCTGATCTCGTCGCCGCCTTCGGTGCGGCGCTGCACCAGGCCGGGCTCTCCGTCGGGCCCGATCGTGCGGCCCGCTTCACCCAGGCGATCGCGGTGCTCGATCCGCGGACGGTGGACGACCTGCATCGCTGCGCCCGCGCGACGCTCGTGTCGTCGCCCTCGGACTTCGCGCTGCTGGACGCCGTCTTCGACGCCGTCTTCCGGGGATACACCGACATCGCCGAGTTCCGCGGGGACATGAACGCCGCCGGCGCGCTCCCCAGCTCCGGTTCGTCCGTGTCGGACTTCTCGGATGGTTCGGGAAGGTCCGGCTCGCTGCGAGAGGTGCAGGTCGGGGTGTCGGGCAGCGCCGCCGAGCGGCTGGCCTCGCGCGACTTCGCCACGCTCAGCGAGGACGAGCTGGCCCGCCTGGCCGAGATGATGAAGCTGCTGCGGTTCGCCACCCCGCCCCGGCGCAGCCGCCGCTTCCGCCCGGGTGCCGACGGCCGTCAGATCGACCTGCGGGCCGCCCTGCGCAAGGCCCGGCGCACGGGTGGCGAGCCGCTGCACCTGCCCCGCCGGACCCGGCGCGAGAAGCCCCGGCGGCTCCTGGTGCTGTGCGACATCTCCGGGTCCATGGAGCCCTATGCAAGGGCGATGATCCAGCTCTTGTACTGCGCAGCCGGCGCCTCAAGGGCCGAGGTGTTCACGTTCGCCACGCGGCTGACCCGGCTCACCCGGCTGATGGCCCGGCGCACGACCCCGGCCGCGGCGCTGCAACGGGCGGGGCAGGCGGCGCCGGACTGGTCGGGCGGGACGCGGATCGGGGCGGCGCTGCGGCGGTTCAACGACGACTTCGGACGCCGGGGTCTGGCTCGCGGCGCGGTGGTCCTGATCGTCTCCGACGGGTGGGAGACCGGCGACCCGGCCCAGGTCGGCGCCGAGATGGCCCGCCTGCGCCGGCTGGCCCACCGGATCGTGTGGGTCAATCCGCGGACCCAGAGCCCGCGCTACCGCCCGCTGGTGGGCGGCATGGCGGCCGCGTGGCCGCACTGCGACGCCGTGGTCAGCGGGCACTCCCTGGACGCGATCGGCCCCCTGCTCGAAGCGCTCCGAGCAGGGGGCCGGTGATGCTCTTCTAGCAGTGGAACGAGGCGGGGGCCGCGTTCGGTCCCCAGGGGACGGTGCCGACGAGCAGGACCGTGGTCTGCTCACCGGGCTTGAGCTTCCGGTCGCGCGGCGCCAGTTCGACGTTCGCCGCCGTCTGGGTCGCCGTGCCGTTCACCGCCAGCTCGACCTTCTGCGTGCCGGTGTAGGCGAAGCGCACCTTCACGTCGTTGAGCGTCTGGCGGCCGGTGTTCTTGATCGTGGCCTGCGCGATGTACACGCCGCCGAGGTTGAGCACGGTGGAGTACTGCACCGAGCACGCCGACGCCGCCGGCGCGCCGCCCTCGCCCTGGTCGGCCATGAACGCCGCCACCCACGACAGGGTCGAGTTCCAGTTGATGGCGATCTCGTTGGTGGAGTACGAGTTGATGTCGTCGACGTAGCAGAACTGCGGCGCGCAGCCGGGCAGGAGCTTCTGCGCGAGCGGGTCCTGCAGGTTCGAGTTCGGCCCGCCCGCGAGGGAGCCCGCCGGCGGGTGCGGCAGCGCCGCGTTGAGCTGGTGCGCGAAGATCCGCGTGTGCTGGTTCTGCGAGGCGCGCTCGCCGTAGCCGGTCACGTAGGACTGGTTGAGGGCGTTGCGGCCCAGCAGGTAGTCCATGCCCGTGGCCACGCCGTCGCGGAAGTCCGCCGACCCGGTCAGGTCGTAGGCGGTCGCGATGACGACGAGGTTGTTGAGCACGGCGCTGTTGGAGCCCCACTCGTACTTGCCCGAGGTGGGCGCGTACGCGATGCCGTACGGGTTGGCCCGCACCGTCGCCAGGTAGGCCTTGGCCCCGTCGACCACCGACTGGCGGACCCGGTCGCGGTCCGGCAGGCCGTTGGGCACGGTGGCCAGGTCGAGCCGGCCCAGCGCGGCGGTGAAGCCCCAGCTGAAGCCCTCCGGCTTGAACACGTCCGCGGTGTGCCACTTGGAGGCGGTCACCGCGTCGCGGTAGGTCTTCTCGCCGGTGCTGATGTACAGCTCGGCCGCGGCCCAGTAGAACTCGTCGGTCACGTCGGCGTCGTCGTACGCGCCGCCGCCGTTGCCGTCGCTGACCAGCGCGTAGATCGCCGGGTGGGCCAGCGCCGCCGCGTACGCGGTCTTCGACGCCGCGAGCAGCTTCGCCGCGAACGCCTTGTCGTAGGGCTGGAACAGGCGGGCCCCCTGCGCCGCCGTGGCCGCCAGGTTCAGCGTGGCCGCGGTCGACGGCGCGTGCAGCTCGCGCGGCTGCGGGTCGGCCGCCGGGTCGAGCGGCAGGCCGGTCCAGTTCTGGTCGTGGATCTTGTGGGGGGCCATGCCGGCCAGCGGCTGCCCGGCGGGCACCTGCATGCGCAGCAGGAACTCGAGCTCCCAGCGGGCCTCGTCGAGCACGTCGGGCACCTGGTTGCCGTGCTCCGGCAGGCGCAGCGAGCCGTCGGCCAGGCGCTGCGGGTCGCCGCTCGCCGCCGTCTTCGAGCGCTCGTAGGTGCTCATCAGCTGGGCCGCCGCGATGCCGCCGTTGACCACGTACTTGCCGTGGTCGCCGGCGTCGTACCAGCCGCCCTGCACGTCGAGGCGGTAGTCGCAGACCCCGGCCTGGCACGGGACGTCGGTGTCGCCCTGGTTGGGCGCGACCCCGATGTGCCCCGCCTTGCGGCCGTACCCGGGCGCGATCGCGTCGGAGATCTCGATGCCGCTGCGCTGGACGTAGAACCAGGACAGCGCGTCGGTGCGCAGCTGCTCGTAGGCCGCCCCGGCGCCGATGTCGAACGGCACGCTGGTCTCGCCGTCAGCGGTCAGCGTGAAGCCCTTGCCCTGGGTCTTGTACCGCGAGAAGTCAGCCGTCTGCACGTTCTGCCCGCTCGTGGCGTCCGTCCCGCGCGGGGTGGTGGTCCCGCTGGCGACCACGGCGCCGGCGGCGTTCTTGAGCTGCCAGGGCAGGGCCGCGGTCGCCTCGGTGACGACGGTCGCCTGCTTCGGGCCGTTGGCCTGGTAGCCGACCTGGTTGACCCGCACCCGCGGGCCGGTGTCCGGCACGTACACGGGCGGCGGTGCCCCTCCCTGCAGCGAGACGTTGTCGACGCAGAACGTGTAGGCCGTCGCGCTGCCGCCGACCTGGAACGCGACCTGCCCGGCGGTGGTGTCGGCGGCCGCGGTGAAGGTGTAGCTGAAGTCCTTGGCCTCGGGCGTGAGCTGCGGGGCCTCGGAGATCTCCTGGGTGTACGGCGGGTCGGCCAGCTGCACGTTGGCCCGCACGGTGACCGGGACGGACGCGCTGGCCGAGAACGCGAGCTTGTACGACTCGCCGGCCTGCAGGGCGATCGCGTTCTGCCCGATGATGGCGTCCCACGGGTTGGTGGTGCCCGCGGGAATACTTGCGCACAGTCGCCCGTCAATGACCGAGGCCGGCGAGTTCCCGGTCCACCACCACGGGTCGGTGCCGTTGTCGAACGTGCCGTTGACGATCTGTTCCGCCGGGTCCGCGTGGGCCGCGGAGGAACCGAGCGGAACGAGCAACAATGCCGCCGCAATGGCGACGGGTAATTTGCGCTGCACAGACACCCCTTTGGCGGAAAAGTGTTGGGAGCGTTCCCACGGTGTCTTAGCGCACAGGGACTGTCAAGATGTGAAGCGCTTCAACGCTTGAGCGTCGGCATGACGTACCAGACCCCGATGAAAGCTGCAGCGAAGGCCCCACCGGCCGCGACGGCCCAGGGCAGGCCCACCACGACCTGAAAAATCAGGAAGACCGCGCCCACCACCGACATCCACAGGAACCACAGTCCGAGGCCGGCCAGATTGCTGCTGACGGCGACCAGCTGCCCCTTGCGGCCGCGCCGGAACAGAATGCGGTGGTGGCTGACCGGCGCGATGAGGAACAGGGTGGCCACGACCGTGCACAGGATCGTCACGATATAGGTGGCCTTCTGGGCCGGGGTGACGGTCGCGAATCGCTCGTTGAACGGCAGCGTCAACAGGAACGCGAACAGGATCTGCACGCCGGTCTGGGCGACCCGCAGCTCCTGGAGCAGTTCCGTCCAATTCCGGTCGTACCGCTCGTTGCGCGTCTCATCGCCCCGGTCAGGCGGCTCGCGATCGGCCATGCGGGTCCAATTACCCACCGGATCAACCGGACGAACCTGGCGGTTCGGGTCGTCCTGGGCCGGTGCGGGCCGTCGATGACCATGTCGGGGCTGTGCAAGCTTGCACGCTGGGCTTATGGTCGCGACGTGAGTGCCCCCTTCGATGAGCTGACCGCCGGGCGCCGCGCGTGGATCGCGCGGGCCGGCCTCGCCGAGCTCGCCGCGACGATCGGCGCGCCCGGCCGGGCGGCGGTCGCCGCCCGGCCGGACCTGCTGGCCCGGGTGGACCAGCACGCGGCCGCGATCCGAGAGTCCCTCGGCGGTGCGCTGCTGGACCCGGTCGCCCTGGCCGGTTACTCGGCCGCGATCCGCGACGCGGCGCGCGATGCCGGTGAACCGCTGGACGACTGGTCCCGCCCCACGTGGGCCATGCTGCGCCTGCTCGCGGTGTGCTGCCTCGTTCCGTAACTTTCAGGGGCTACTTCAGGAACCGCTTGTCGGCGTGCAGGTTGTCGGCCAGGCGGATGGTGATGAACTCGTTGTTGTCCGGCTGGCCCGCGGTGCGGCCGTTGGAGAACGGGAAGTTGTTGTCGTTCACCACGCCCAGCGTGCGGTCGTCGAGGATCACGACGTCCTCGATGGTCTGGAACGGGAACGTGAAGACGTCCGCGCTGCCGCCCAGGTGGCGCGGGTCGGCGATGTTCATCAGGTCCGCGACCAGGGTCTTGTCCATCTTGCCGTCGCGGTTGCGGTCGCGCTTGTCGGCCATGTAGATGCGCTTGAACTTGGCCGTGGCGCCCTGGCCGTTGTCGCGCTCGATGACCAGGAACCGGTCGCTGTCCACGGCGATGGCGTCGCCGATCGCGTTGGCCGGGTCCTCGAGCTGGTAGGTGAAGAACTTCCCGGTGTACTGCTGCTTCGGCAGGTCGAACTCGTTGAGCCGCAGCGCACCGGCGGGGTCGCCGGCCACCGTGCCCTCGAGCAGCGGGTACAGCGTCCGGCCGTCGGGCGACTGCGCCATGCCCTCGAAGCCCTTGCTGCTGTTGATGGTCGGGTTGCCCGCGGGGTTCTCCGGGGCCCGCACGCCGGCCAGCGGGATCGGCGCCTGCAGCAGGCGGCCGGCCCGGTCGAAGTGCAGCAGGTACGGGCCGAACTCGTCGCCGATCCAGTACGAGCCGTCCTTGACCCGCTGGATCGACTCGATGTCGAAGTCGGCCCCGGTGAGCACGCGGTCCTTGCGGGTCAGCGCGAACGGCACGAAGTTGTTCGGGTCGGTCAGGTTGATGCCGCCGAGCACGTCGACGGTCTTCTTGCCGTAGTCCGGACCGAGGTGCTGGATGCGCAGCACGAAGTCGGCGCTGTTGGACTTGCTGCCGTAGCCGTTGTCGGAGATGACGTCGAACGTGCCGTCACCGTTCTTGACGATGCCGCTGAAGCCCTGGATCGGCTGGTCGTCGAAGGGCGGGGTGATGCCGTTGGACGGGGTGCCGCCCAGCTGGGAACCGGACGGGTCGCTCGCCGAGACGAACGTCGCCGCGGGCAGCATGGCCCAGCCGGTCAGCGTCACCCGGTTCTCGTGGCCGCTGTGCGCATCGGCACTCGGCGCCGCCAGCGTCAGCGTGAGCGCGCCGATGCCCACACCAAGGGCAACGCGTCGAAGATTCTTCATGCGCCCGCACGCTATGCAGCCGCCGTGAACCGTTCCTAGACTTTTTGTGTCATCTGCCCGAGCAGCGTATGTAGGCGGTTGACGATGCCCGGCCCATCGGTGATCTTGCCGCTGTCGAGGTAGTACACGAACGACGCGCGCAGCACCAGCGCGCCGTCCGAGGTCTCGACGTAGGCCTGGCCCTCATCGAAGTACGAGAACGTGCCGGCGTCGAGTTCCCTGGCGTCCTTGACCGCGGCCTTGTCGAAGCCGACCTGCTCGCCGGCGGCCATGGCCGGGCGGGAGACGCTGAGGAAGATGTAGAACGCCCCGGACGCGCCGTCGACGGCGCAGGCCTTGAGGCTGTCGGTGTCGCGGCGCTCCTTGCCGGCGGGCTGCTCGCCCAGCGCGGCCTGATACTGCGCGTCGTCGGCGAGCGCGCACACGTCGACGGAGTCGTAGGCGGCGGCGTTGGACTTCGCCTCGGGGGGCGCGGCCACCTTCTCGTCACCGCAGCCGGCGAGCACCAGGACGGCGCTCGCCAGCAGCAGCGTCTTACGAAGGGTGAAGGTCACCCATGTTTTCTACCGCGTTTTGAGACTCGGCTCCTACGTCCTTTTTTCACACCCGGCCGAAGTCCTGGGTCCAGTACGGCGTGCCGTCGGCCTTGTAGGCCACGCCCACGCCGACCGCGACGGACGAGCAGTTCAGGATGTTGGCGCGGTGCCCCGGGCTGTTGATCCAGCCGGTGACGACGTCCTGCGCGGTGCGGTAGCCCCACGCGATGTTCTCGGCCGAGGCGCCGGTGGTGTAGCCGGCGGCCACCTCACGCTGCACGAAGTTGCTGCCGTTGGAGCCGGTGTGGTCGAAGAAGTTCTTCGTCACCATGTCGGTGCTGTGCGCCCGGGCGGCGGCGACCAGGCGGGTGTCGATACGCAGCGCGCCACAGCCGTTGGCCGTGCGGTAGTTGTTCGTGAGGGTCACGACCTGGGTCTCCAGCACCGTGTACTTGTCGGCGGCCGGGGTGCTCGGGGTGGTCGGGGCCGCGGTCGGCGCCTTGGTCACCGGCGTGGCCGGGGTCTTCTTGGCGACCGTCTTCTTCTTTTTCTTCTTCTTGGTGGACGCCTGGGCGGCCACGTCGTCCGCGGCGTTGGCGCCCACGGCCTCGGCGACGTGCGCGACAGCGGCCTTGGCGGGCGCGGCGGCCGCGAAGGCCTGGGCACCGGTGGTCGTGACGAGCGCGAAACCGAGGGGAGCCGCGATGAGCGCGGCGGCGATCGTGGTGGCGCGGCGGGCGAATCGGGTCACTGTTCGGGCCTTCCGTTGCGGGGACAGTGATGTCTGACGCAATGGGTATCGGGCCCGTCACACCCCGCTTGAGCTGCTGAACCGGCAAGCAACCCCCGGCAACCGACCGGCTACCACCGACCCGCGCTGGGTGCTTCCTCCCTAGTGGTGGGGCACCCGGATTTCGCCCAAAGGTTGGAGGGAAGCGCGGCCGGGCATTTCTACGGTTGAGGTACACATCGACGAAGGAGCCCACGCCATGTCCAGTCTCGTCAGGCCCCGTGACAACCGCTGGATCGCCGGCGTCTGCTCGGGCCTCGCCCGCCGCTTCGGCGTGTCGCCGAACATCATGCGGCTGATCTTCGTCATCTCCTGCCTGCTGCCCGGCCCGCAGTTCGTGATCTATCTGGTCCTGTGGGTGCTGATGCCGGACGAGTCGAAGGCGTACCGCTGAAGCCTGGTGGCCCGGGGGTGCGGCCCCGGGCCACCATCCCTTGCTTGTCTCGCGATATGTCGGGCGCTGACGCGCCGCGACATATCGGACTTATCGCCCGACAGGGGATGTGCAGGGTATCGGGTGGGTTAGCGCCGGGTGCGGCCCGGTTCGTCCGTTTATCCGCCGCCCCAAGACGGCCGAAGTCGGTGGCATGTCCAACGACACGAGCACCAGCGCGGCCGGCACCTACGGCGACTACTCCGAGGCCACCCGCCGCAGCATCGCGCGCTCCACGCTCAACGGCCTGATGACCTGGCTCGGCGAGCCCGGCCTGGCCGCCGCCCGTGAGTCCGCGGGCCTGCAGGCGATGATCGACCAGCACGCCGCCTCCGTGCGCGATGCGCTGGGGGATCCCGAGAGCGGCCCCGGCGCGGTACCCCTGGCGGGCTATGCGACGGGCGTGCGCGACGCGCTGATCGAGGCCGAGTGGCAGCTGCCGCCGACCACCGAGCTGGACTGGTCAAGCCTCGAGTGGCCGGCCCTCCGCCTGATCGCGATCTGTTCCCTGGCCCGCGCCGGCGGCTTCGTCTGAGCCTGCTCGACCGGGCCGACCGGACAGCAGCAGCGCGCACGCGGCCCCGACGACGCAGATGACGGCGGTGGCGAGGAAGATTTCGCGGTACTCCGTGCGAAGCGCCGCCTGCACCGCCGCCTTGTAGGCGTCGAGCATCCGCCGCTGCTCGTCCGGCGGCTTGCCGAACACCAGCGGAATGTTCAGGTGCGCGGTGAGCTCGTGGAAGCGGTGCAGCCCCCAGGCGGTCAGCGCCGCGACCCCGATGAGCATGCCCATCATGCGCGCCACGACCACGGCCGACGAGGCGACCCCGTGCTGCGCGGGCGGCGTGGCCCGCAGCACCGCGGCGGAGAGCGGCCCGATCACGAGCCCGAGCCCGAACCCCGCGATCGCGAGGTCGGTGTCGAGCCGGGGCAGCACCCCGAGGTACTGCCGCGCGAGCACGTCGGCGGGCCATCCGGCGATCAGGACGTACCCGAGCGCGGAAACCAACAGACCGGCGACGGCCACGACCCTTTCGCCCAACCGTCCAACCAGCCACCCGCCCAGCACCGCCCCCACCGGCAGCGCGACGAGAAACCGGGTCAACACCAGCGTCCCCTGCACCCCACCGCGCCCGAGCAGCGTCTGCGCCACCAGCTCCACGTCGACCAGCGTCACCATGAGCGCCGCGCCGGCGCAGAAGCTGGCCCCCAGCGCGGCGAAGAACGGCCGCGGCACCGCCCCGCGCAGATCCACCAGGCGCGTCCGCGCCCGCATCTCCCACACGACGAACAGCACGGCCGCGACCCCAGCCCCGGCCAACGCCCACCCACCCCACGGCGGCAGCACCGCACGCTCGGGATCCGGGTTGTAGAGCGCCACCACGGCCGCCCCGAGCGAGACTGCCAGCAGCAACCCTCCCACGACGTCCGTTTTCCGCGTCGGTACTTCCTGTGCCCGCTTCGGCAGCGCCACCCACACGAGCACGATCGCGGCGGCCGCCAGCGGGAGGTTGAGCCAGAAGATCCCCCGCCACGAGCCGAGGGCCGCGGCGATGCCGACGCCGTACAGCGGCCCGAGCACGCTGCCGAGCTCCTGCGCCGCCCCGACGACGCCGAGCACTCCCGCCCGCCGCTGCTCGGCCCAGAGGTCCCCGGCGAGCGCCAGCGTCACGGGCAGCAGCGCCCCGCCGGCCAGCCCCTGGAGCGCCCGCCCGGACGCCAGCAGCCAGATCGAGTCCCCGGACGCCGCGGTGACCGCCGACCCGGCCGCGAACCCGATCAGACAGGCGATGAGCACGGCCCGCCGCCCGAACCGGTCGGAGAGCGAGCCGAGCAGCGGCATTCCGGCGATGTACCCGAGCAGGAACCCGGTGACGACGGGCGTGACCCGCTCGAGCCGGTTGGTCGCGATGTGCAGCGCGTCGAGGATGTCGGTGAGCACCCCCACGACGACGTACGCGTCCAGCGCCGCGAGCAGCACGGTAGCCCCGCCGACCCCGATGGCCAGCCGCCGCCGCGCCGAACCGGTGGCCGCCCGCTCGATCACCGCCACCGGGGTTACTTCGGCGGCGCGATGCTGACGGCGGCGTCGAACTCGGTGAACGTGACCGTCACCGTGCCGCCCTTGGAATCCCCGGACGCGGGCAGCTCGAACGCCGCCTTCAGCAGCCGCTTGCTGTCCTTGGCGATCCAGAGCTTCCCCGGCACCGTCCCGGTCACCCCGGGCACGATCTTCGAGAGGTCGTCGGCCACGAACTTCGCGCTGACCCGGTAGGTCGCCTGCCCGTCCACGCTCTCGGACGCCTCGGTCTTGCCCTCGGTGGCGGTGCTGAGCACCTTGGCGATCCCGCGCTCCGGATCGAGGATCGCCGACGGGTCGTAGACGGTCGCGGCCAGGGCGAGCGGGAGCTGCTGGTAGTCGCCGGTGGCGCCCTTGAGCCACATCGTCTTGCCGACGATGGTGAAGCTCAGGTCCGTCGTGGTGCCGAGCTGCTCGATCTGCGCCGTGCCCTGGGCGTTCCCCTCCTTGGTGAGCACCCCGTCGGCCCGCTTGAGCGCCAGCCCGGCAATCGTCCCGTCGGCGGTGATGAGGAACTTGGCCGTCTTGATCGACCCCATCGCCGCGGAGGAGTCCTTGAGCAGCCCGTCGGCCGCCGGCAGATTCTGATCGACCGCGGGGGCCGAGCTCTTGTTGTCCTTGTCGCTGCCGGTACAGCCGGCGAGCGCGACAACGACCGCCGCGAGCGCAGCGATACCGGCAACGAGCCGACCGGGCCGAGACTGGATGCGGGACATACCGGCATGCTAGCCCCGCCGGGGAAACCCCACGGCAACGGACACTGAGCGCCGTCTCAGCCTCGGACCTCGATCACGCCCCGGGTTTTGTCGTACCCCGCGCGTACCGTCAGTGGCGGCCGGCGAGGAGTTCGGCCACGGCGCGGCCCGCGGCGGCGGTGGCGCCGAACGTCGCGATGTGCACGTCCCCCAGCGGCGCGGCCGGGACGCCCATCTCGACCACGATGGCGTCGGGCCGGACGGACAGCGCGGCCCGCATCGCGTCCGTCATCCAGCCGTAGCGGTGCGGGTCGCGCACGACCAGGACCAGCGGGCGGCTCCGGGAGGCGTCCAGGGCGGCGGGCAGGCCGTCCGCCGAGGACAGCCGCACGCCCGTCGCCGGCACCAGCTCGGCCAGCGGCGCCAGCAGGCCCCACGGCGTTTCCGGCGCGATGGCGAGGTTCAGCTCCGGCTGGAACTCGATGACGTACGGGGCGGACGTCAGCGGGAACAGCGCGTCCGGGGCCGAGATGCGCAGGGCCCGGCGGGCCGCCGAGAGGCCGAGGGCGGCCGCGCGCGGGTCGGGGGTCAGTTTGGGAGCGGCCTGCGACCAGGCGGCCAGGCGGCGCACGCGAGCCGCCGCGTCGGCCAGGCGCTCCTCCGGCAGGTCGCCCGAGCGGACCGCGGCCACGATGGCGTCGCGGAGCATGGTGGCGGTCTCCTCGTCCGCGTGTTCGCCGCCCACGCAGATCGCGTCCGCGCCTGCGGCCAGGGCCAGGACGGTGGCGTTGGTCAGGCCGTAGCGGTCGGAGATGGCGCGCATCTCGATGCCGTCCGTGACGATCAGGCCGTCGAAGCCGAGTTCACCGCGGAGGAGGTCCGTCATGATGGCCCGGCTCAGGGTGGCGGGCATCTCCGGGTCCAGGGCCGGCACCCGCAAGTGCGCGCTCATCACCGCCTGCACGCCGGCGGCGATCGCGGCGCGGAAGGGGATCAGTTCGATGGCGTCCAGGTCGGCCCGGCCGGCCTTGATGAGCGGGACGTCCAGGTGGGAGTCGACGTTGGTGTTGCCGTGGCCGGGGAAGTGCTTGGCGCACGCGGCTACGCCTGATTCCTGCAGGCCGGTGATCCAGGCCGCGGTGTGGCGGGCCACGCGGTCGGGTTCGGCGCCGAAGGCCCGGGAGCCGATGACCGGGTTGTTCGGGTCGTTGTTGACGTCGGCGTCGGGAGCGTAGTCGAACGTGATGCCGGCGGCGGCCAGGTCGCGGCCGATGTGGCAGGCCACCTCGCGGGTCAGGGCCGGGTCGTCGATCGCGCCCAGGGCCAGGTTGCCGGGCCAGGGGCTGCCGGTGTGGGCGTCGATGCGGGTGACGTCGCCCGCCTCCTCGTCGATGGCGACGATGACGTCCGGCTTCTCGGCGCGCAGGGCGGCGGTGAGCTCAGCCACCTGGTCGCGGTCGACCACGTTGCGGGCGAACAGCGCGACGCCGCCCAGCCCTTCGGCGAGGCGGCGGCGCAGCCAGGGTGGGGGCTCCTTGCCCACGAATCCCGGCTGGAGCACGGCGTTCGCCATGCCCTCGAGTTCGACCCCCGTGCTTGCGTCCATGCGTGTGACCCACCCCTTCGCTTGGCGAAAATGGTCACATCACGACTCGGTAATAGTCAAGAAACCTTCCAGTAGTTAACAGCGTCTTCGCAGTTCAACCAGCAAATGGGATTAGCCGTTCGGGCGGATGGTCCAGACCACGGTCATCGCGGTTGTGACGGCGCCGTCCGCGCGGGTGATCTCCACGTGCACCGGGAACTCGGGCCGCGCGCCGCCCGTGAGTTCCTCGATGACGTCGCGCACGGGGCGGCCCAGCGTCGCCGTGGCCGTCACCGGACCGCGGGCCAGCTTGAGGTACGAGATGTCGGATCGCACTGCCAGTGGCGTGCCGAGGTGCATGTAAGGCCCGAACGCGGCCATCCCGACCGCGCCGGAAGCGGTCTCGCCCAGCGTGAACAGGGCGCCCGCGTGCGGGCCGGCCACGTGGTTGTGCAGGCGGTCCTCGTCGGGCAGGGTCGCCACGGCCCGGACGCTGTCACCCTCGGCGGCGATGTCGGTGATCTCGATGCCGAGGGTGCGCGCGAACGGTACGGCCGCGATGAGGTTCTCCGCGACCGCCTTCATGTCGGTAGTCATGCCGGGGATGTTACCGGCGGGTAGCAACGGGCGGACTCAGGAGAACAGCCGACCGATCGCCCGGACGATCTCGACGTAGAAGTTGCCCTCGATCTGCCGGAAGATCTGGAACGGCTCGTCCGGTGAGCCGAAGAACGGCCGCAGCGTCCAGGCCAGCTGCGTGCCCACGAAGCCGAACAGCAGGATCCACACGTTGAGCAGGGTCATGCTGGCCGGCCGCTCGCCCGGCGGGAGCTCGGGCTGGCGCGGCGGCAGCGGCCTCGGTACGAGCGGCTGCGGGTACATGGGACGCCCGTCCGGCGCCAGCATCATCACCGGCGGGGCGGGCGGCGAAACCATGGTCTGCACAAGTCCGTTGGCCGGCGCCGCGGCGGGAACAGCCGCGGGAACGGCGGAGACCGGCGAGACGACCTCGGCGGCGGCCGCTTCCTTCTCCGGGGCGGCGGGAGTGGACAGCGCCGCGAGGGCCGCCGCCGCCTCGCGATCCTCCCGCTCCTTCTCCAGCCGCCGCGCCGTGGCCAGCGCCGCGGTCTGCTCGTTGAGCGCCCGCATGCCGCTGGTCAGGAACCGCAGGCCGACGAAGGCGGTCAGGGTCAGGATGCCGACGTTGAGGATCTTGTAGAAGTCGTAGCTGAACGCGGTGATCAGGAAGAACAGGCTGATCGGCGCGAAGGCCAGCGACATGACCGACGTGACGGTGATCGTGACCATGACGAGCGACAATGCCTGCTTCACCTGCAGCCGGGCCCCGAAGACCAGGTTGAACAGGTACAGCGTGGGAAGGCAGATCGCCAGCGTCATGAGGAACAGCAGCGGCAGCTTCACCGCCGAGAGCGCCGCCATCGCGACGCTGTGAGAGGCCCCGAGTACAGCTCCGTAGCAGGCCAGGGCCACCACGGAGCTGTACAGCATCTGCCTCGTCAGCTTGCCGAGCTCGCGCTCCTCACCGATCTGCCGCCAGATCCCCTCGCGGTCGCGCAGGATCCGCTCGATGATGAGCAGTCCCGAACTGGATTCGCCATAGGCTGCCATCGGCGCAGGCTATGTGATGCCTGTCACTCAGCGCCACCCCACGTCGATACGTTGTCCTCTTTCGTCGAAAAAGTGCAGTGCTTCCATGCGCACAGCGACGGTCAAGGGGTGACCGTGGGTCACATTCGGGTACGGCGCCAGGCGCACCGCCAGTTCGGCCGGGCGGCGGTGGTGGCGGCCCGGGTCGCTCAGCACGCTCTCGCGGTTCTGCTGGCGGCGCTGCGGGGCCCGCCCGTTGACGCCCGCACCGACGAGCTCGTCCTCGCCGCCGCGGCCGGTGAGCTTGCTGACGAACTTGCGCAGCCCCCCGCCGTTGATCGGCACGTCGGTCGGCGGCTTGCCGATCTCGTCGACGATGACCGCCGTCGCCCCGATGTCCAGGAAGGCGAGCGACTCGTGACCGTGGTGCTCGAGGTACCGGATCCGGCCTCGCAGAACGTCGCCCGTGGTCGAATCCGGGACCGGGGTCAACGCCTCCGCCCGCACCCCGATGACGATCCGCTCCCCGTGGAAGTGCGCGACCTGCCGCGAGCGCAGGTCGTTCCAGGGCAGGTGCAGCACCTGGTCGCCCATGTGCAGCGCGATGTGCCGGTCGAGGTGCACGTACACCTCGGCCTCGAGCAGGTTCATGCGCGGGCTGCCCAGGAACGCGGCGACGTAGAGGGTCGCCGGCCGCCCGTACACCTGCGTCGGCGTCCCCACGTCCTGCAGGACGCCCTTGCGCAGGATCGCCACCCGGTCGGCCATGGTCAGCGCCTCGGCCTGGTCGTGGGTGACGTAGATCGTGGTGACCCCGAGCTCCCGCACCAGGCCGGAGATCTCGGCCCGCAGCTCGGCGCGCAGGCCACTGTCCAGGTTGGACAGCGGCTCGTCCATGAGGAAGAGCTTCGGCCGCCGTACGATGGCCCGCCCCATCGCGACGCGCTGGCGCTGACCACCGGAGAGCTGCCCGGGCTTGCGGGCGAGCACGTCTCCGATGCCCAGTGCGCTGGCGACCTCGGCCACCTGCTCCGACCGCGGCTCCGGCTCGATGCCGGACAGCCGCAGCGGGAAGCCGATGTTCTCCCCGACGGTCATATGTGGATAGAGCGCGAAGTCCTGGAAGACCATCGCGACCCCCCGCTCCCGCGGCGGCAGGTCGTTGGCCAGTTCACCATCCATGATGATCGCGCCGGAGGTGGGGTCCTCCAGCCCGGCCACCATGCGCAGCAGCGTCGACTTCCCGCAGCCGCTGGGACCGAGGAGCACCATGAACTCGCCCTGTCCCACATCGAGGTTCACTCGGTCGACGGCAACCGTGCCGTCGGCGAAGACCTTCATCACATCTTTGAGTGCGACGGTAGCCACCGTCACCTCCACCCCAGGTCAGCATTCGCGGTTCGGCCAGTTACCCCGAGTCAAATACTGTGATGAGGCGCACGCAACTTGGTCCATCGGGTGAACGACCAGTGTTCGGCCCGTTACCGCGCAACTACGGAGGCGGAGCTTTCCTGGTGGCCCCGGGAATCAGCCCGCCGGGAAGTTCACCGTCACCGATGTGTAGCCCAATGCCCCCAGGAACTGCTGGAGCATCTTGCGCGTGTTGTCCTCAGCACGTTTCTGCAGGCCGGCGTCCTTGGCGGCGTCACCGATCTTCTGTTCGGCGAGCTTGTAGACCTCCTGGAGGCGGTTCGGGTCCGAACTGAACGCGTCGCCGATGCGGTTGAAGACCCCCCGCTCCTCCGAGTAGACGTAGCTGTGGTCGTTGTCGATCCGGACCGGCCGCAGCGCGGGCGCCGGGAGGTTGATCTCGGCGGTACGCCGGTCCTCGGACTCCTTGACCGCGCCCTGGCCGATGCTGGAGAAGTCGACGTACACCTCGACGGAGCCGGCCGCCACGAACAGGATGCGCTCGTTGAGCAGGAAGTCCGGGATGTACTTGCGGTCCTTCTGCACATCGACGATGACCTGGAAGTTGCCCTCGGCCGCGACGAACTGGTTCAGGTCCTGCACGGACTTGAGCAGCGCCGGGCCGGAGCGGTCGGTCTGCTCCTGGGCGAACGGGTTCTTCAGGCCGGGGAACAGCCCGATCGTCTTGGCCCCGAGGACCAGCGCGACGACCAGCCCGATCGCGGCGACGAGCCAGAACAGCCCGCGCATCGCGCCGCCGCCCTGCTTGACGATCACCGGCTGCGGCGGCTCGGTGCCGCGGCTGTCCCGCGCATCGAGCCGGTCGCCGATCTGCAGGTCTTTTCCAGGGCCAGACGTGACCTCGGGGTACTCGGAGGTCTTCGACTCGTTGTTGTCCGCCATGCTGACTCCTGGATGAGGAGGATCTACCTACCCTCAACGGTAAGGGGATCAGTAAAGCCCCGCGAATCGATCTCAGGCGAAAGCGGCCAACCCGGTGAGCCGCTGGCCGATGACCAGCTGATGAATCTCCGAGGTTCCCTCGTAGGTGAGCACCGTCTCAAGGTTCGCGGCGTGGCGCATGACCGGGTACTCCGCGCTGATCCCGTTCGCGCCGAGAATCGTGCGGCACTGCCGGGCGATCGCCAGCGCCTCCCGCACGTTGTTGAGCTTGCCCACGCTGACCTGCTCGGGGCGCAGCTTGCCGGCGTCGGCCAGGCGGCCCAGGTGCAGCGCCAGCAGGTACCCCTTCTGCAGCTCCACCGCCGCATCCGCCAGCTTGGCCTGGGTCAGCTGGAACCCGGCGATCGGCCGGCCGAACTGCTCGCGGGCGCCGGCGTAGTCCAGCGCCGTGTGCAGGCTGTCGCGGGCCGCGCCCAGGGCGCCCCAGACGATCCCGTAGCGCGCCTCGGTGAGGCAGGACAGCGGCGCCTTCAGCCCGCGCGCCAGGGGCAGCTGGGCCGAGGCGGGCAGCCGGACCTCGTCGAGGAAGATCTGCCCGGTGCAGGAGGCCCGCAGCGAGAGCTTGTGGTGCACCTCGCGCGCGCTGAAACCAGGTGTCTGCGCCGGTACCGCAAAGCCGCAGATCCCGTCCTCGCTCCTCGCCCAGACGACGGCGACGTCCGCGACCGGCGCATTGGTGATCCACATCTTGCCGCCGCTGAGAACCCAGTCGTCCCCGTCGCGCCGCGCCCGGGTGGCCATCGCGGCCGGGTCGGAGCCGTGGTCGGGCTCGGTCAGGCCGAAGCACCCGATCGCGTCGCCGGCCGCCATCCTGGGCAGCCACTCCGCCTTCTGCTCCTCGGAGCCGTACTTCCAGATCGCGAACATCGCCAGCGACCCCTGCACCGACACCAGGCTGCGCACCCCGGAGTCGCCGGCCTCGAGTTCCAGGCAGGCCAGCCCGTAGGCCACGGCGCTCGCCCCGGCGCAGCCGTAGCCCTCCAGGTGCATGCCGAGCAGACCGACCCCGGCCAGTTCCTTGGCCAGCTCGCGGACCGGCACCGCGCCGCGCTCGTACCAGTCGGCGACGTTGGGCCGCACGTGGTCGTCGACGACCCGGCGCACCAGCGCCCGGATGGCCAGCTCCTCCTCGGAGTGCAGGCCGTCGAGATCGAGCAGGTCAAGGGGGCGCACCGGAGTGGTCACGCCCCCAAGAATATGCACTAGGCCTGCAGGACTCGTGCGTGGATCGAAGTGCGCTGCTGGAGCGCGGCCCGCAGCGCCCGGTGCAGCCCGTCCTCCAGGTAGAGCCCGCCGCTCCACTCCACGACGTGCGGGAACAGGTCGCCGTAGAACGTCGAGTCCTCCGCAAGCAGGTGGTCGAGCGCCAGCTCGCGCTTGGTGGTGATGAGCTGGTCCAGCCGCACCGGCCGCGGCGGGATCTCCGACCACTGTTTCAGTGTCAGCCCATGCTCCGGATACGGCCGACCCTCCCGGACCGCCTTGAAGATCATGAACGCGTCACCCCCCTGACCCGTGCCAGGGTACCGACTGGGTGCGACAAGAACGGCGTCACGAGTCGGCTCTGTTACCCCAGTTGCCCCGGTGCGTAACGCTCGGTGATTCGCGCCGCCCCCGTTTGAGTGACGGCGACTTCTTGTCCACGGCGCGGTACCCGATGGTCATGGCCCCGATCGGGGTGTAGGCCTCGGGCACCGCGAACTCGGCCCGGAACTGCGGGATCCGGTCCGGCGTGATGCCGAAGAAGCAGGACGAGAGCCCCTCGTCGACCGCGCCGAGCAGCACCAGCAGGCTGGCCATCCCGGTGTCGATGTGCCAGTAGGGCACCGGCCAGCGGGCCTCGTCCCGGTCGGTCCAGCCCTTGTCGGGCTGGGCGTAGCGGTCGAGGTACGCGTCGCGGTGACTCAGCGGCACGACGATGACCGGCGCCTTGGTCATGCCCTCCATCCAGCCGGTGGGCGGCGCCTCCGCGGGCGCGGTGGCGGTCCAGAACCGCTCGACGTCCGCGCGGGTGTCGAGCAGCAGGAACTCCCAGCCCTGGGAGAAGCCGGCCGACGGGGCGTGGGTGGCGTACTCCAGCAGCCGCTCCACCGCCTCCGCCGGCACCGGACGGTCGGGGTCGTAGTTGCGCACCATCCGCCGCCGGCGGATCACCTCGGAAAGCTCCACGCACAGAGCCTAGATCGCGCGGATCCCCCACGAGCCGCGCCAGGTCGTCCCGGGCTCGAGAATCACGAGGTCGCGGCCGGAGCGGAAGGCGTCCGGCGGGCAGGTCATCGGCTCGATGGCCAGCGCCTTGCGCAGCCGGTCGGCCGGGAGGGTGTCCGAGGAGTACACCTGCCACCAGGAGAAGGCGGCGTCGGCCCAGACGGTGACCCCGCGCCCGTCCGGCGCCGTCACGTCGACCTGCGAGCCGCCGTCGGCGTTGGTGTCCACGTCGCCGAAGGCCGTGTCGAGGACGGTCGCGCCGAGCCGGCGGCCCTCCAGGAAGTCGTACTCGGTGCCCGCGACCTTGGCCCCGCCGATCGGCAGCAGCCGCATGTCGACGAGCACCCGGCTCTGGGCCGGCACCCGCAGCGTCAGGTCGTCCACCGGGACGCCCGGCACCAGCACGTAGGGGTGGGTGGCCAGCCCGAACGGCGCGGCCGTCGCGCCCGTGTTGGTGACCTCGTGGTCGGCGCGCAGCCCGGCGTCGCTCACCGACCAGGTGGTGCGCAGCCGCAGCGGCCACCGGTACCCCGGCTGGGGCACCAGGTCGTGCTCGACCGTCACGCGGTCCGCGGCCACGTCCACGGCGGTCCAGCGGGCCCAGTTGACCAGGCCGTGGATGGCGTTGTGGCGCTCCGGCTCGGTCAGCGGCAGCTGCTGGTGCTCACCCTCGAACGCATACTGCCCGTCGCGGATGCGGTTCGGCCAGGGTGCCAGCACCTGCCCGGCGCAGCCGACGGCGTGCTCCTGCTCCTCGTAGCCGGCGACGACGTCCCGCCCGCCGGCGGAGAAGGCGCGGACGCCCCCGCCCACCTCGACGATGACGGCCTGCTGGCCGCCGGAGCGGATCGTCCACTGTGTACCGGAGGGCGCGTGCTGGAGCTGCGCGGCGGCGACGGTTTCCATGGTTGGTGACAATATCGTCACGAAGACGTGTCGGTGTAGCGGAGGAGCACCGGGAACGCGGCCGCGAGCAGCACGGCGACCACCGCGGCGGCGATTCCGCCGGCGACCCACGACACCGTCGCGTTCGTCACGTCGGCCACCGAACCGGCCCGAAGGTCACCGAGACGTGGACCTCCGGCCACCACGGCGAAGAAGACGCCCTGCAGCCGGCCGCGCATCGCGTCGGGTGCGCTGAGGAGCACCGTCTGGCGGTACACCCCGCTGATCATGTCGGCCGCACCCGCCAATGCCATGAAAGCTACACATGCCCACAGCCACGGGACCGCTCCCGCCGCCGCGACGGCGAGCCCCCAGCCGACCACGGCGCCCACGAGCGCGATGCCGCGGCGGTGCACCCGGTTGATCCACCCCGACGTGAGCCCGGCGAGCACGGCGCCGATCGCGATCGAGGAGTACAACCAGGCCAGCGACGATTCCCCGAAGCGCTCGTCGGCGACGACCGGGAACAGCGCCTTGGGCATGGCCAGCACCATGGCCGCGATGTCGATCGCGAACGTGAGCAGGATGAGCCGGTGCCCGGCCAGGAAGCGCAGGCCGACGCCGATGTCGCGCACGCCGGCGGACTGCTTCTTGCCGGTCGGCGGCAGGGCGGGCAGCCGGAGCGCGGCCCAGAGCACGACGGTGAACAGCACGGCGTCGACGGCGTAGGCGGCCGAGAAGTCGAACGCGGCGATGGCGATGCCGGCCCCGACCGGGCCGCCGATCGCGGCCACGTTGGACACGGTGAAGCCCAGCGTGTTGGCCGAGGCGACCTCCTCCGGCCCGACCAGGGACGGGATGATCGCCTGGCGCACGGGGCTGTTGATGCCGAACGCGGCCGACTGGGCGGCGATCAGCCCGAGCATCAGCCAGGCGTTGTCCAGGTGCAGCACGGCCTGCGCGAACAGCCCGAGCGTGGTGAGCCACATCAGCACCGAGCTGACCAGCAGCACCTTGCGCCGGTCGTAGGCGTCGGCGATCGCCCCGCCCCAGATCGAGAACACGATGAGCGGGATCAGGCCGACGAAGCTGGCGATGCCGACCCACAGCGCCGACTTGGTGATGGCGTAGACCTGCACCGGGACGGCGACGGCGGTGAACTGCACGCCGAAGAAGGACACCGCGTTGCCGATGAAGATCCGCCGGTACGGCCCGTGCCGCAACGGCCGGATGTCGATCGCGTGCCGGCGCAGCCAGCCCCGGTTGCCGGCCTGTCGCTGCTGCTGCTGCTCTTGTTCGTCCTCGATCGACGTCACGGTGCGAGCCGTTCGATCTTGGTCACACCGTCCACCATGGCGTACCGCAGGCGGTCGTGCAGGCGGCTCGCGCGACCCTGCCAGAACTCGACCTCCTCCGGCGCGACCCGGAACCCGCCCCAGTGCGGCGGCGGCTCGATCGGGCCGTCCCCGAAGCGCTCCTCGGCCGCGGCCAGCCGGTCGTCGAGCTCGGCCCGCCCCCCGATGACGGTCGACTGCGGGCTGGCCCAGGCGCCGAGCTGGGCGCCCCGCGGACGCACGGCGAAGTACTCCTCGGTCTCCTCGCGGGCCACCCTGGCCACGGAACCGCTCACGATCACCTGGCGGTGGAGGTGGTACCACGGGAAGACGAGCGTGGCCCGCGGGTTCCCGGCCAGGTCCTGCCCCTTGCGCGAGTCATAGTTGGTGAAGAACGTGAAACCGCGGCGGTCGTACCCCTTGAGGAGCACGGTCCGCGCGGATGGGCGGCCCTCGGCGGAGGCGGTGGCCAGCAGCATCGCGTTGGGCTCGGGGAGGCCGGCGTCCTGCGCGTCGGCGAACCAAGTGGCGAACTGGTCAAGCCAGTTGTCCGCCAAGCCGTCCTCGCCGAACTCGCCGGAGTACTCGGTGCGCATGCGCGATAAATCTTGCGGTGATGTGCTGGGTCTCACCCTCACATCCTTCCTCCGGCGATCGAATTTGCGTGAAGATGTGTCATGCAGGACACATCTGAGCCTCCGTTCAGTCGGCATTCGCCGCCGACTCGGGTGAAGATGTCTGGGAAGTGACACCCCGATTGCCGTCAGGAGTGCGTCATGTCCGATTTCAAGCCGGGACTCGAGGGCGTGATCGCCTTCGAATCGCAGATCGCCGAGCCTGACAAGGAGGGCGGCGCGCTGCGGTACCGCGGCGTCGACATCGAGGATCTCATCGGCCAGGTGTCCTTCGGCAACGTTTGGGCCCTGCTGGTCGACGGGAAGTTCGGCCCGGGCCTGCCGCCCGCCGAGCCGTTCCCGGTGCCGGTGCACTCGGGTGACATCCGCGTCGACGTGCAGTCCGCCGTCGCCATGCTCGCCCCGTACTGGGGCCTGGGCCAGCTGCTGGACATCGAGACCCCGCAGGCCCGCGAGGACCTGGCCCGGGTCAGCGTCACCGCGCTGTCGTTCGTCGCGCAGGCGGCCCGCGGCCTCGGGCTGCCGGCCGTGCCGCAGAAGGAGATCGACAAGGCCGAGACCATCGTCGAGCGGTTCATGCGCCGCTGGCGGGGCGACCCCGACCCGCGGCACGTCAAGGCGGTCGACGCGTACTTCATCTCCGCCGCCGAGCACGGCATGAACGCCTCCACCTTCACCGCCCGCGTGGTCGCCTCCACCGGCGCCGACGCGGCCGCCTGCATCTCCTCCGGCATCGGCGCCCTGTCCGGCCCGCTGCACGGCGGCGCCCCGTCGCGGGTGCTCGGGATGATCGAGGCGGTCGAGCGCAGCGGCGATGCCGAGGGCTACGTGAAGGGCGTCCTGGACCGCGGCGAGCGGCTGATGGGCTTCGGGCACCGGGTGTACCGCGCCGAGGACCCCCGCGCCCGCGTGCTGCGCCGCACCGCCAAGGAGCTCAACGCGCCGCGCTTCGGCGTCGCCGAGGCCCTGGAGAAGGCGGCGCTGGAGGAGCTGCACGCCCGCCGCCCCGACCGCGTGCTCGCGACCAACGTCGAGTTCTGGTCGGCCGTCGTGCTGGACTTCGCCGAGGTGCCGGCGCACATGTTCACGTCGATGTTCACCTGCGCGCGGGTGGCGGGCTGGAGTGCCCACATCCTGGAGCAGAAGGAGCTCAACCGGCTGGTCCGGCCGTCGGCCAAGTACGTCGGCCCGGCGCCGCGCAAGCCGCAGGACGTCGAGGGCTGGGACCGCATCCCGCACGGGGTCTGATCTCACCCGGTGTGACGCTGATTAATTTTCTCCGGGGTGCGGCATAGAAGGTGGCAGGATCCGCGAGGTACCCGCTGCCGCCGCACCCCGGGAGTATCCGCATGGCTGACATCCGCATTCCGGACGAGATCAAGCCCAAGGACGGGCGCTTCGGCTCCGGTCCGAGCAAGGTGCGGCCCGAGGCCGTGCAGGCCCTCGCCGGCGTCGCGTCGACGTGGATGGGCACCAGCCACCGCCAGAAGCCGGTCCGCGACCAGGTCGCCCGGCTGCGCCGCGGCCTCGCCGAGCTGTTCAGCCTGCCCGAGGGCTACGAGGTGGTCCTGGGCAACGGCGGCAGCACCGCGTTCTGGGACGTCGCGGTCTTCGGCCTGATCCGGGACCGGGCGCAGTTCGCGAGCTTCGGCGAGTTCGGGGCCAAGTTCGCCGCGGCCGCCAAGAAGGCCCCGTTCCTGGGCGAGCCGACCGTGATCAAGGCCGACCCGGGCACCGGCGCGTTCCTGCGCGCCGAGGACGGTATCGACGCGTACTGCTCGCCGCAGAATGAGACCTCCACTGGGGTAGCGGTGCCGGTGCAGCGTTTGCACGGTACAAACGAAGGCTCTTTGCACTTGACTGACGCAACCTCGGGTGCTGGCGGCCTCGATGTGGACGTCGCCCAGACGGACGTCTATTACTTCGCGCCGCAGAAGGGCTTCGGCTCCGACGGCGGCCTGTGGTTCGCGCTCATGTCGCCGGCGGCCATCGCGCGCGCCGCGGAGATCAAGGAGTCGGGCCGCTACATCCCCGACTTCCTCGACCTGCAGACCGCGATCGACAACTCGCGCCTCGAGCAGACCTACAACACGCCGGCCCTGGCCACCATCTTCATGATGGCCGAGCAGGTCGACTGGATGCTGGCCGGCGGCGGCCTCTCGTTCGCGGCCAAGCGCAGCGAGGAGTCGGCGTCGCTCCTGTACGGCTGGGCCGAGCGCTCCAGCGTCGCCACCCCGTTCGTCGCCGATCCGGCCGTCCGCTCCAACGTCGTCGGCACGATCGACTTCGCGGACGCGATCGACGCGACCGCCATCTCCAAGGCGCTGCGGGCCAACGGGATCGTGGACACCGAGCCGTACCGCAAGCTGGGCCGCAACCAGCTGCGCATCGCCATGTTCCCGGGCGTCGACCCGGCCGACGTCGAGGCGCTGACCGTGTGCATCGACCACGTCATCGAACGGCTCTGATCTGCTTTTCCCCGGCGCGGCGCACGAAGTTCCAGCTAGGGTTGCCGTACTGTGACCGGAAGGCGCCGGCCGATGGCGCCTGAAGCGGGTGGGACGGAGGCACGCGATGCGGCCTGTGCGATTCGTCGCCCTCTCGGAGGACGGCCAGGCGTTCGTCCTTGCCGACGAGGTTGGGCGACTGCTGGCGCTGCCCATCGACGACCGTGTCCACAGTGCCCTCCGGCCTGATCACGCCCACCCGACCAGCACGCCCGAGACCGGCTCCTCGCAGCTCGCGCCGCGCGACATCCAGGCCCGCATCCGCTCCGGCGAATCGGCCGAGGAGGTCGCGCGGGTCGCCGGCGTCCCCGTCGACCGCGTCCTGCGCTACGCGGGCCCGGTGCTGCAGGAGCGGGCCATGCTCGCCCAGCACGCCCGGCGCACGCGGCTGAAGACCTCGGAGCGCGGCTCGTCCCTGGCCGAGGTGGTCGACACCCGGCTCGGGCAGCACGGCATCGACACCGAGAAGATCTCCTGGGACGCGTACCGCCGCGAGGACGGCACGTGGCGGATCACCGCGACCTGGCCCAGCGGCAAGGCGACCGCGCAGGCCGTCTGGGAGCTGGACAAGACCCGGCAACTGGTGGCGCCGCACGACGACATGGCGCAGTACCTGTGCACCGAGCGCGGCGCCGGGGCCCTCGGCCAGGAGCCGCCCGCCCCCGAGCGCTCGATGCCGAGCCGCGGCGAGACCAGCCGCGGCGACCTCGGCCTGCGCCCCGACGCCGTGCGCAGCGGCGGCCACGAGCCGATGCGCCCCACCACCCCGGAGCGCCGCCCGGGCGGCCGCACGCTGGGCAACGACCCGATCCGCGCCGGCCGCGACGCGCTGCTGGCCTCGCTGGACCGCCCGCTCGGCTCGCAGCCGGGCGAGGAGGCGGCGCCGGTCGTGCAGCCGCCGGCCAAGCACGAGCGCGCGCGGGGTGCCGCGGCGCTGATCGGCCGCTCCCCGTTCGACGAGGACTCTGATCAGAGCAAGGAAGTTCCGGCGGTACCGTCGCTCGCCGTGCTCCGCCCGCGCCGCAACACGACGTCGGCGGCCGGACCGGTCGACCAGCCGTCGGCGGCGAACGAGAAGCCGCGCAAGCGCCTGCCCAGCTGGGACGACGTGCTCTTCGGTGGCGCCCCGGCAGCCAGGGAGACCTCTTAGTAGGTTGGTGTGCATGGAGTACACCAACCTCGGGCGGACCGGTCTCTCTGTCAGCCGGCTCTGCCTGGGCACCATGAACTTCGGCCCCAAGACCACCCCGTCCGACAGCTTCGCGATCATGGACCGCGCGCTGGACCACGGGATCAACTTCTTCGACACGGCCAACGTCTACGGCTGGAAGATCGGCGAGGGCATCACCGAGACGATCATCGGCAACTGGATCGGCCAGGGCGGCGGCCGCCGCGAGAAGATCGTCCTCGCCACGAAGGTGTACGGGAAGATGCGGGAGTGGCCCAACGGCCAGGGCCTGTCCGCGCGCCACATCATCGCCGAGGCCAACGCGTCGCTGCGCCGGCTGCAGACCGATTACATCGACCTGTACCAGATGCATCACATCTCCCGCAGCACGCCGTGGGAGGAGATCTGGCAGGCGATGGAGGTGCTCGTCGCGCAGGGCAAGGTGTTGTACGTCGGGTCCTCCAACTTCGCCGGCTGGCACATCGCGGCCGCCCAGGAGTCGGCGAAGTCCCGCCACTTCCTCGGCCTGGTCGCCGAGCAGTGCATCTACAACCTCATGGCGCGCACGGTCGAGCTGGAGGTGCTGCCGGCGGCCCGCCAGTACGGCCTGGGCGTCATCCCCTGGTCCCCGCTGCACGGCGGCCTGCTCAGCGGCGCGCTGGCCAAGCTGGCCGCGGGCGAGGCCGGCCGCAGCGGCGAGGGCCGCGCCGCCGACGACCTCGAAAAGAACCGAGCGGCGATCGAGCAGTTCGAGAAGCTCGCCGCCGAGCTGGGCGCGGCCCCCTCGAACCTGGCCCTGGCCTGGCTGTTGGCCCAGGACGGCGTGACCGCCCCGATCATCGGCCCCCGCACGAACGAGCAGCTGGACGGCGCGCTGGGCGCGCTGGAGCTCACCCTGACCCAGGAGACGCTGGACCGCCTGGACGAGCTCTTCCCGCCGGTGGGCAAGGGCGGCCCGGGTCCGGAGGCCTGGGCCTGGTAGTTCGTTGTTGCTGGCGCCGGTTCATGCCGGCGCCAGCTTTGTTTCGGCCAGCACGTCATATTCGGGGTGGGGACCGAGCCGGCTCCGCATCAGGCGTACGTCCTGCATGCGCCATTCGGGCCCCCGGTACTGGCTGAGCAGCTCAAGATCCGCGGCCAGTTCCTCTTTTGTGAGCACGTCCCCGGGCCGCGCGATGGTGACGTGCGGCTGCCAGTCCCGCCGGTCGAACGGCAGCCGGTGCCTGCGCAGCGCCTTCCGCACCGCGACGCCGAGCTGCCTGAGTGTCTTGCCCTCGTCTTCGGTCTCAAGCTCCGCGACCAGATGCTTGAACTGCCGGCGCCCGAGCGTCTTCCCTCCGGCAATGCGCACGGTGGGCGCCACCGCCGTTTCGAGCTCGCGCAACGCCCGGGTCGCGGCATCGGCATCCTCGACCTCCCCGATGAACGCCACGGTGAGATGCCACCGCTCGGGCGAGGCGAGCCGCACCGACCGCTCCCGCGGCCGCGCCACGGCCAGTCGGTCTACCACTTGCTTGAAGTGCTCCCGCACCTCGACCGGCGGGTACGCCGCCATGAACACCCTCAAACGCTGTTACCGCTTCCTATCTCCCTGCGCAGCACGAGCCCGGCCCGCTGCAACTCCCCCTCGACCCGCAGCCGCTCGAGCTCGAGATCGATCCCCGACACCTCGTCGAGATGCTGCTCAATGTCCAACTGCGCGCAGGCGGTGTGCAACCCTTCGTCGTACGCCTCCTGCACCGCCACAAACCACACCCGCGACCGCGTAGCCACGCTTTCCCGAAGCCGGTTGAGCCGCCGCAGATCCCCGGCGACCTGCTCGATCGGCGGCCCCACGAGCCGGCTCGGGTCCTTGACCTCGTCGCCCTCACGCGGCGCCCGCCCGATCCGCCACTTCGTCCTGGGCTCCCGCGCCTGCCGCCGCCGCTTCCGCTCATCGAGCCGCGCCCGGGCGCGCCTGGGCAACATTCGGCGGACCCGCTCCCACCCTTGGGGAACGACCTCGCCACCGGACATGAGCAGCACGCACACGAAACACGGAGCCACGGCGATCAGCCCAATGACTCCGGCCACCAGCAGGCCGTGCAGGACGCCCACGTTTTGAGACTAAGCTCACACGAGAACGACCGCCACCGATTTGCCCTCCTTCGTCAAGCCAACTTCCCCACCCTCCGTTCGGACGCCGCTCGCCTGGCTTTTGCGACCACCAAAGTCTCGCCGCTGGACGGATGCGTCCCGAACGGACGGGCGCCGCGTTGAGGCCGCGCCGCAACGGTGGCTGCATCACACCGGGTCGCCGTCAGGGGTTTCGCCGCGCCAGAGCCGCGCCGGATCGATCGCCGCGCGGGGTGGTACCGCGTCGCTGAGCAAGAACCGGTCGGCACCATGTGCTCCCCGCCCCGCCATGCGACCCGGCTCGCCCTGGGCCCGGCTCACGCAATCGCCACACGGCCGGCTCGCCCGGGGCCCGCCTCGCGCAGCTCGCCACACGGCCCGGCTCGCCCTGGGCCCGGCTCACGCAATCGCCACACGGCCGGCTAGCCCTGGGCCCGGCCCACGCAATCGCCACACGGTCCGCGCGGGTGCAACCTGGCTCGGCTGGCCCGGCTCGGCTGGCCCGCCTCACGCAGTCGCCACACGGCCCAGCTCACTCTGGGCTCGGCTCACGCCCCTCGCCACGCGGCCCGGCTCGCCCTGGGCCCGGCTCACGCAATCGCCACACGGCCCGCGCGGGTGCAACCCGACTCACCTGGCCCGACTCGGCCGGCCTGCCCAGCACCCTCGCCACGCGGCTCGCCCTACCCCGCTCTAGCTCGCCCCGGCCCGGCCGTCGCCGCGTGGCTCGCACGGGTGCAGCTCACCCGACTTGTAATCGGAAGGTTGGGGGTTCGAGTCCCCCCGTCGGATCTTTCGCACGCAGTGCGCTCCACACGTGTGACAGCACCCCGACTCGCCCTGGCCCGACTCGCCCTGGCCCGACTCGTGCGCTCGCCACGCGGCTCGCGCAGATGCAGCCCGGCTCGGCTCGCCCTGCCTGGCCCCGGCCCCGCCCGCCCCGCGCCCTGACCTGGCCCTGCCCCGCCCTGACCTGGCCACTGCCCGCCCGCGCCCTGGCCACCCCCGGCCGGCCCCGCCCGCGGTCGCCGTGCCGTCGGTGGGTGAGGCCGAGCAGGCGCCGCCCCCTCGTCGTCGCCTGCTCAGCCGTCACCGCCAGGTTCCCGGGGCCCGCCCGGGAAGGGCTTACTGCGTCCCGGCCCTCAGCAGAGTCCGGAGCTCCGCGATTGCCTCCTCGTCACCCTTCACCTCGATCGGTTGATGCACATCGGTCGTTGGGTTCGTTTCGCGTGCCCAAAGCCATCGCAGAAGTGCGCCCGGAGAGCCCGTTACCGTCGCGGAAGGTGGAGGCGTCGTGACGGAATCGTCGATTGCGGTGACCAGCACGTGCTGGGGCGTGGCCTGGACCTGCCAGCAGCGGGACGGGAGCATCCGGATCTCGGCCACATGCCCCTTGGCCTGGGCCAGCGGCTGCTCGAAGTCGTCCGTCCACTGGGTCGAGCCGTAGCCGATGAAGAGCTCCAGCACCTCGTCCACCCCGTCCGCCGCCAGGTCGTCGGGGATCGGGGCCGGGTCGGCGTTGTGGGCGATCTCGGCGTCGAGGCGGTGGATGAGCGTCTCCTGGGCCATCCGCCGGATCCAGAACTTGACCGTCTGGTCGGCCGCGTGCCAGGTCGTCGCCTGGTCGCCGTCGTGGCGGCGGGAGAATTCGTGGGTCAGCGCACCGTACCCGCGGTCGAGCAGGCCGATCGGGTCGTCAGTGATCTCCGGCGGCCACGGATCGGGCCAGGAGCCGAGCCGCATGACCTCGGCCTTGTGCAGGTACACCAGGCCGACATGGCGCACCAGATCGCCCACGGTCCACAGCGGGCAGGTGGGCACCTTGGCCGTCAGACCGGCCCCCGCGACGTCCCGCAGGCGCATGTAGTCGGCGGCCAAACACTGCAACAGTCGCGATCGCTCCATGCCCGTGACTCAACCACACAGGTACGACAAAAACGCCGACGGCCGCACCATCAAGATGCGGCCGCCGCGACGAAGTTCTACCGAACCGCCGGCCGGACGGCCGGCACCCCCGAAGCCCGCTCGTGGACGTGCACGTTCAGGCGCGGCCGCAGCGCGACGTGGATGCGCCCGCCGGCCCGACGCAGCTGCAGTACGCCCAGGACCACCGCGGCGACCAGCGAGATCCCGCCGCCCACCAGCACGCCCGAGCGCGGGCCGTACTGTTCCGCGCACCAGCCGATGACGAGGGAGCCGATCGGGGTGCTGCCGAGGAAGACCAGGACGTACAGCGCCATGACCCGGCCCCGGAAGGCCGCGTCGGTGCCCAGCTGGACCCGCTGGTTCGCCGCCTGCGCGAAGTAGATCATGAAGAATCCGGTCGGCACCAGCAGTACAACCGCGGTCACGAAATTCGGCGAGAATCCGACCAGCGTCTCGAATCCGGCGAACAGGATGGCCGCCGCCAGAACGCGATAGACCGACGGTCGGGCGCGCCGCCGCGAGCTGGCCAGGGCACCGGCGAGGGCGCCGATCGCGATCGCGGTGGTGAGCAGGCCGAAGTACTTCGCGTCGACGTGGAACTCCACGCGGGCCAGCACGGCCAGGGTCAGCTGGAAGTTGAACCCGAACAGGCTCACCACGAAGACGAGCAGGATGGCCAGGCTGAGGTCTGGGCGCTGCCAAACGTACCGCAGACCGTCCACGGTCCTCGCCTCGCTGGCGGCGATGGCGTCGCGCTCCACGCGGTACAACTCGGCGGGTGTCATTCGCGCCAAGGAAACCAGCGGCGCGGTGCAGAGGACGGCCGTGAGCAGGAAGATCGGGCCGGTCTTGTCGTGCAGGAGGGCGATGATCACCCCGGCGACGGCGGGCCCGACGATGCGCGCGGTGTTGAAGGTCGCCGACGACAGCGACAGCGCGTTGGGCAGCAGGTCCTTGTCGACCAGTTCGGACACGAAGGACTGGCGGACCGGGGTCTCGATGGCGCTGATGACGCCGAAGAGCGCGGCGGTCACGAAGACCCACCACAGGTTCGCGATCCCGATGACGACGAGCACGCCGAGCAGGGTGGCCACCACGGCGGACGCGGCGTTGGCGAACAGCAGCAGGCGCCGCTTGTCGAAGCGGTCGGCGAGCTGGCCGCCGTAGAGGGTGAGCAGGAGTACCGGCGTGAACTGCAGCGCCGTGACGACGCCGAGCGCGGATGCGGAGTTGTCCGAGAGCTGCAGGACCAGCCAGTCCTGCGCGGTGAACAGCATCCAGGTGCCGAGGAGCTTGATGAGCTGACCGATGGTGAACAGACGGTAATTGCGAACCTGTAACGAGCCGAACGTGGTGCCGATCATGCGCTGCGCCCGATCCTCCCCAATATCTCGGCGGCCTTGGTCAGCACCTCTCGTTCCTCCGGGGTGAGGGCCATGAGCTGCTTGGCCAACCACTCGTCGCGGGTGCGGCGGTGCTCGGCCACGACGGCGCGACCCGACTCGCTGGCGGCGAGGATGACCTGCCGCCCGTCGGTCGGGTGCGGCGAGCGCTGGATGAGACCGCGGTCCTCCAGCTTCGCGACGATCTTGGTGAGGGTGGGCGGCTGCACCCGCTCGACCTCGGCCAGCTCCCGCGGCGTCAGCGCGCCGTTGAGCTCCAGGCTGGTCAGCGCCGACAGCTGCGTGATCGTGAGGTCGCCGATGGGGCGGGCCTGACGCAGGCGGCGGTTGAGGCGGGTGATGCTGTCCCGAAGGGCCGCCGCGAGCTGGGCGGCGGCGAGTCTGGGCACTCGAACCATCACGATAGTTAGCTTACCTAATGAGCATGGCTAACGACCTGTGCCATCGGTCACGCACGCGCGGCACCAGGAGGTACCGTGTGCAGCGTGACCACGCCGCCCAAGCCGCTCGACCCGCCGATGGTGCCCTTCGCCGTCGTGGGCATCGCGCTGTGGCTCATCGCCCTGCTGGTCATGCTCCCGTTCCGCGACGACCTGGCCGCGCACGGGCACGGCAACTGGTTCGGCATCGCGGTCGCGGGCGCGATCTGGGGCATTCCGGGCCTGACCGCGATGGTCGTGCACGATCGGAACCGGCGGCGGCGCCGAGCCCGGGAGCAGGCGGCGTCCGATTCGTTCAAGACGGACGCGCCGACCGCCCCATAGCCTGGGGTCCATGAGACTGAACGTATTCGGCCTGGTCGTGGCCGACATGCCGCGCGCGCTCGCCTTCTACCGCCGACTGGGCCTGGACGTGCCCGAGGCGGAGGACAAGAGCCCGCACGTGGAACACGTGCTCGACGGCGGCGTCAAGCTCTGCTGGGACACCGTCGAGACGGTCCGCTCGTTCATGCCCGAATGGTCCGCGCCGACCGGCGGCAGCCGCATCGGCCTCGCGTTCGAGTGCTCGTCGCCCGCCGAGGTCGACCGGGTGTACGGTGAGCTCGCCGCCGCCGGCCACGACGGCCACAAGGCGCCCTGGGACGCGTTCTGGGGCCAGCGCTACGCCGTGCTGCACGACCCCGACGGCAACAGCGTCGAGCTCTACGCCGCCCTCTGAAGCAGAGCCTGCATCGGTACTCCGGCCAGCGCCTTCACATCGCGCGCCAAGTGGGCCTGGTCGGCGTACCCGGCACTCGCGGCCGCCGCGGCATACGCGACACCGCCCCTGGCCAGGCCCAACGCGTCCTGCAGGCGGAGGATGCGGCCGAGGGTCTTGAGGCCGTAGCCGTACAGCGCCAGCCCCCGCCGGTGCAGCTGCCGCTCGCTCAACCCGACCTCGGCGGCGATCCCGGCCACCGTCCACCCGGCGCGCAGGCGGGCCGTCAGCCGCGGGGCCAACGGGTCCGGCTCCCGGTCGGCGGCCATTGCGAGCAGCACGGACTCGAGCACGGCGCCGGGGTCGGCGGCCTCGTCGAGCCGTTCGGTCAACCGGCGCACCGTCGTTTCAGACCAAAGAGCCCGCAGTGGTACCCGCTGATCGCGCAACTCCCACGCCGGCACCCCGAGCAGCGCCGGACCCTGGCCGGGCGCGAATCGCACCGCGGCGGATCGCTGGCCGGCGTGGCTCCACGACAGGTGCGCCGTCGTGTCGGGACCGGCGACATACAGCTCACCGTCGCTGTGGATGACGTCCATGCAGCCGTCGGGAAGGATACGCGCGGGACCGTCCCGGCGCGAACGCTTGCTCCATACAACGGCGCCGCGCAGCCGCGACGCTCGCTCGATGTACCCGAACTCAGCCGTGCCCATAGGGTTCGGCGGGTTCGTCGCCGTCCACGGAGCCGGGCGCGTGGCCGACCGCGACCTCCTCGACCTCGCTGTCGTCGAAGACCGTCGGCAGCTCGTCGACCGCCTGGACCTGCTCCACGAGGACCTCGGAGTGCGCGCCGCAGCCGTGGTCGGCCGAGACCACCTGGGCGTCGTCGGGCGCGTACTCGTTGCCGCACACCCCGAACGCCAGCCGCAGCGACCCGGCCAGCTGCAGGTAGAAGCCGCACGAGCCGCAGCGGGCGGCGGCCGGGGCGCCCACCGAGATGGGCGCGTTCGGACCGCGATCGCCGTCGTACCAGCGCTGCGCCGTCTCCAGCCGCCCGTCCCGGGACATCACCCGGGCGCGGCCGAGGCCGATCTCGCGGTTGACCTCGTCGTCGGCCGGGTCGTCGGACTGCACGTACCCGGGCTGCAGCCGCGGGTCGTCCGGCGGGGTCGGCAGCAGGTCGCCGACGCCCAGGTCGCCCGGCTGCAGGCGCTCCTGCCACGGCACCCACTCGGGCGCGCGCAGGGCCTCGGGGCCGGGCAGCAGCGTCGACTCGCAGATCGTGACCTGCTTGCTGCGCGGTATGCGGGTCACGGTGACGGCCCAGCGCCAGCCGCGGTACCCGGGCAGCCCGCACTCGAAGAAGTGCGTGACCAGCCGCTCGCCCTCGGCCACGACGCCGAGATGGGCGCCGATGTGGTCGGGATCGACGACATCGAGGCCCTGCAGCGCGACCTCGACCGCGTCCGTCAGGACCTGGTCGGGCTTGGCGGCGCGGCCGCTTCCTCGCGTGGGTGCAGTCGAGGCAGTCACGGGTCCATTCTTGCTCATCGCCGCGCAGGTTGAGCACGGCGCCCCGTACCGATCTTCTCTTCGCTCTTCTCTTCCGCGTTGATCACGCTCCTGGCCCGCGTTGAGCAGGGCGCCGCGGCGCGGGTACGGAAAGTGTCGTACCCATGGTTCAGGATGGTGGCATGTCGGTGATTCGAGGAGTGGCGCAGACCGTGGTGACCACCGTGCGCGCGGCACGGGTCGCGACGGTGGGCACCACGCGCGCGGGCCGGTTCCTCGGGCGCAACCTGCTCCGCGTGCGCGAGCGCGGGGCGGGCGGCGAGGCTGGCATGCTGCGCCTCCTCGACCTGCATGCGGCTTCCTGCGCCGGCGACGCCCTGGTCGCGCTGGGTCTCGCCGGGACGGTTTTCTTCTCGGTACCAGCCGGCGAGGCCCGCGGCCGCGTGGCCCTCTACCTGCTGATCACCATGGTGCCGTTCGCCCTGCTCGCCCCGGTCGTCGGGCCGGTGCTCGACCGGTTCCGCCACGGCCGGCGATACGCGCTCGCGGTGACCATGCTGGGCCGCGCCTTCCTGGCCTTCATGCTCTCCGACCACCTGTCGAGCTGGGCGCTGTATCCCGCCGCGTTCGGCATGCTCGTGCTGTCCCGGGCCTACGGGGTGGCCCGCAGCGCCGCCGTACCGCGGGTCCTGCCGCCGGGCCTGGGCCTGTCCGAGGCGGGCGCGCGCGCCTCCGTCTTCGGGACCTTCGCGGGCGCCATCGCGCTGCCGATCGGGCTGCTCGCCGGGCAGTGGGGCCCGCAGTGGCCGCTGCGGGTGTCGATCCTGGTGTTCCTCTGGGGCATGGTGACCGCCCTGCGGCTGCCGCCCCGAGCCGACTCCGACCCGCCGGAGACCGTCCCGCGCCTGTTCAAGGGCGCGCTCGGCGGGCGCAAGGTGCTCAGCGGCCGCGTGGTGATCGCCGCGCTGCTCGGGAGCGCCACGCTGCGAGCGCTGTTCGGCTTCCTGACGTTGTACCTCGCGTTCGCGATCAAGGAGGGCACGCTGCCGGTACGGCTGCTGGCCTGGAACCTCTCGCAGCAGGTGGCGGTCGTCGTGGTAGCGGGCGCCCTTGGGGTGGGGTCGTTCCTCGCCACGGCCATCGGCACCAGGCTGCGCATCCACCGCCCCGCGCTCCTGCAGGCCATCGGCATCGTGCTGGCCGCGTTCGTGGCGATCCTGGCGGCCGACCGCAACTCGCTGGGCATGGTGGCGCTGCTGTGCCTGTTCACGGCGATCGCGAGCGGCCTGGCCAAGCTGGCCGTGGACGCCTCGATCCAGGAGCGCATCGACGAGAACGTCCGGGCCAGCGCGTTCGCCCACTCCGAGACCCTGCTCATGATCGCCTGGGTACTGGGCGGCGCGGTCGGCCTCATCCCGTTCGGCGGCCAGTGGGGCCTGATCGTGGCCGCGGCGTTCGTGACGCTGGGGGCGGTGCGGGCGCTGTACTCCGCCGTGGTGCTGCGCAAGGAGAGGCTGCGCGGCGCCCCACCGGACGTGGCCGACAGCGACGCCACGACGGTCGCCACGCCGGCGACCCCGGGCGGTTCGAGCGGCCCCGGCGCTTCGGGCGGCTCGGGCGGTCCAGGCGCTTCGGGCGGTCCCGGCACTTCGGGCGGCTCGCGCGGTCCGGTCGGCTCGGGCGGTCCAGGCGCTTCGGGCGGCCGAGGCGGCTCGGGCGGCGCTGGTGGGTTTGGCGCTTCCGGTGGTTCGCGGGCTTCTGGCCCTTCCTCTACATCTGACGCTCCGACCGCACCGTGGACGGCTCCCAGCGCGGCCTCGGGCGGCGAGCGCACGACGGTTCCCCGGCCGGCCACCGCGCCGGAGGATCAGGGGAAGCGGCGGTTCGGCTTCGGCAAGCGGCGGGGCTCCCAGCCCGCGGCCGCGCCTGCGTCGGGGTCGTCAGCCTCGGGCGGTGCCCGGTCGTCGGCTCCGGCCGGTGCGGGGTCGTCGAGTGCGGGCGGTGCCGGGTCTTCGGCCGCGGGCGGCGCCAGGTCGTCGTCCTCGAGCGGCCCGGGATCGTCGGCCCGCGGCGGGGCGGGGTCCTCCGGCGGCGCGGGGTCCACGGGCGGCGCGGGGTCCTCGGGCGCAGGGTCGTCGGGCGCCGGGGGACGCTCGACCGGGTCCGAAACCGCGAACGACGTGCGGAAGACGACCGAGACGAGGAAGATGCCCGCCGTGGAGGTTGAGGACGGTTCGCCGCTGGCGCCGCCGGGGTACACCCTGTACCGGCCGTCGGGGACCGATCCGACGGCACGGCTGGAGGACGACGAGCGATGAGGCCGTTTCTGGGGTACTCGCGGACACTGATCGTGACCGCGGTCGACGCCGAACGGGAGAGCGTGCTGGCCGGGCTGGGCCTGGCCGGGCAGTCCCCCGACGCCCTCGAGACCGGCGCGCCGGTCGTGGTGACCGCCTGCGGCGTGGGCCCCGCGGCCGCCGCGGCCGTGACCGCCCAGTTCCTGACCACGGCCGTACACCTCGGCCCCGCGTTCGACCTGGTCCTCTCGGCCGGCATCGCCGGCGGCTTCGCGGGCCGGGTCGAGATCGGCGGCCTGGTGGTGGCCACCGAATCGATCGCCGCCGACCTGGGCGCAGAGTCGGAGGACGGCTTCCAGAGCGTCGACGAACTGGGCTTCGGCTCGGCACGCTGCGACGCCGACCCGACCTTGCTGCGTACGCTGCGGCAGGCCCTCCCCGAGGCGGTCGGCGGCCCGATCCTGACGGTGTCGACGGTGACCGGCTCGGCCCGCTCCAAGGAGGCAGTGCAGAAACGCCACCCCGACGCCGTGGCCGAGGGCATGGAGGGCTTCGGCGTAGGTTCCGCGGCCCGAGTCTGGCCCGGCACCGCCTTCGGCGAAATCAGAACCGTCTCGAACGCCGTGGGCCCCCGCGACCGCGGCGCCTGGCGAATCCCGCAGGCCCTCGCTTCACTGCGCGAGGTGTTCGCCACCCTCGCCGCCCGCTGACCGCTGACCACGGCCCGCCGACCACGAACCCCTCGCCTCCCTGCGCGAGGTGTTCACGAGGCTCGCCGGCCGCTGAACGCTGAGGCACCTACCGCTTTCACGGACCACTGACCGAGCACCGAGCACCGAGCACCGAGCACCGAGCACCGAGCACCGAGCACCGAGCACCGAGCACCGAGCACCGAGCACCGAGCACCGAGCACCGAGCGAGTCGACCCGCCAGACATGAATCCGCCACAGCGGCCAGGGTCGGCCCGCTGACCACGGCCGAGCGACCCAGCCAATCCGCCAGACGCGAGCCCGTCACCGCCATCAGCCTTCGAACCGCAGCACCGGTCAGTCGTCGGACCGCAGCCGTCGGCGCGCTGCCGAAGTCCCCGCCACCGGCCCGCCCCGCCACCGCCAAGTCGCGCCACCGCCGTACCAGAGGCCGCCGCCCTCGGCGCGCCGCCGAAGTCCCCGCCACCGGCCCGCCCCGCCACCGCCAAGTCGCGCCGCCGCCGTACCAGAGGCCGCCGCCCTCGGCGCGCCGCCGAAGTCCCCGCCACCGGCCCACCCCGCCACCGCCAAGTCGCGCCACCGCCGTACCAGAGGCCGCCGCCCTCGGCGCGCCGCCGAAATCCCCGCCACCGGCCCACCCCGCCACCGCCAAGTCGCGCCACCGCCGGACCAGAGGCCGCCGCCCTCGGTGCGCCGCCGAAGTCCCCGCCACCGACCCGCCCCGCCACCGCCAAGTCGCGCCACCGCCGGACCAGAGGCCGCCGCCCTCGGTGCACTGCCGAAGTCCCCGCTGCCGGGCCGCCTCGCCACCGCCAAGTCGCGCCACCGCCGGACCAGAGGGGGCCGCCGTCGGTCGTCGGGCCGGAGTCGGTCGTGGGGCGGCAGAGTCGCGAGGGTCACAGTTGGGGTTTCGTTACTCGGGGTGCGGGCTCGGCCGTGAGGGCTAGATTCGGGTTTGTGACGCTTTCGCTCGCCTTTTCGCCGTGTCCGAATGACACGTTCGTCTTCCACGCGCTTACGCATGGGCTGGTCCCGGGGGCGCCTGACTTCGACGTGACTTTCGCCGACGTCGACGTCACCAATACCGCTGCGCTCAGTGGGCGGTTTGATCTGGTCAAGGTCAGTTACGCGGCGTTGCCGTGGTTGCTGGACAAGTACACGTTGCTGCCCTGTGGTGGGGCGCTCGGGCGGGGGTGTGGGCCGCTCGTTCTGGTGAAAGACCAGAGCGTTGCGTCACTCGAGGGCAAGACGGTGGCGGTGCCTGGGGATCGGACCACGGCGTACCTGCTCATGCGGCTCTGGTCGGCCTCGGCGCCGCCGGCGCGGATCGAGGTTGTGCCGTTCGCCGAGATCATGCCGGCGGTGGCGGCTGGGAAGTTTGATGCCGGGCTGGTGATTCATGAGGCTCGGTTCACGTACCAGCGGTATGGGCTGCACGCGCTGGCCGATCTTGGCGAGTGGTGGGAGGGCGACACCGGGCTGCCGATTCCGCTCGGGGCGATTCTCGCGCATCGGGATCGGGTCGATCCTGAGCAGGCGACCGCCTGGATCAAGGAGTCGGTTCGCCTGGCGTGGGAGAACCCTCGGGTCAGCCGGGACTTTGTGCTCGAGCATGCTCAGGAGATGGAGCAGGCGGTCGTCGATCAGCACATCGCCCTGTACGTCAACGAGTTCACCTCCTCGCTCGGGCCCGACGGGCACGCGGCCGTTGACGCGCTGCTCAACCGGGCTGCGGCCGAAGGGCTCGTGCCGGCCACGCCGCTGGTGAAGGCCTAGAAACGCCGCTGGTGAAGGCCTAGAAACGCCGCTGGTGAAGGCCTAGAAACCACGCCGCGAGAAGAGCTTGCAAAGCAAAAGGGGCCCGTCGTGCAGTACACACGGCGGGCCCTTCGTTTTTTGCGACAGCGGCTAAACCTCTAGCTCCCGTGCGACCAGGTGGACGGCCTCGGCCACCGTGCGGGAGGTCTTGCGGTCGGGGAAGCGGCCGCGCTGGAGGTCGGGCTGGATCTTGGCCTCCAGCACCTTGATCATGTCCTCGATGAGGCCGTGGAGTTCCTCAGGCGGGCGGCGGTTCGCCACCGCCCGGGCCTCGGTCACCGACGGCGGGGCTTCGAGCAGTTTGACCTGCAGGGCCTGGCTGCCCTTGCGGCTTTCGACCACCCCGAACTCGACCCGCTGACCGGTCTTCAACTCACCCACATTCGACGGCAGCGCCGCCTTGTGCACGAAGACGTCTCCACCGTCGTCGCTGGTGAGGAATCCGAAACCCTTCTCCTGGTCGTACCACTTCACTCGACCCGTCGGCACGCTGCCCTGCTCCCCAGTGTCGGACCCGGTCCCGAGCGAGCCGCGTCAACGGGCGCCCGGGATTGCACACCAAGGCTAGTCACCCGAAACGGCACTTCCAACCGAGATCATGCCTTGGAGAAACGCCGGAAACGGGTACAGATCGGGGAAGACGACCGTCGCCCCGGCCGCTTCGAGTTCCTCGGCCGAGCAGGGGCCCGACGTGACGCCGACGACCGGGATGCCGGCCAGGACGCCGGCCTGCATGTCGGCCACGTGGTCGCCGACGTAGAGCGCCGCGCCGATGTCGCGGAGCACCTCGGCCTTTCCGGCGTGGAAGACGTCGCCGTACACCTGGTCCACCTCGATACCCAGGTGCGCCAGGTGGAGCTCGACGAGGCGCCCCAGTTTCGAGCTGATCACGACGATTTGGGCGGGCACACGCCGTACCGCGGCCAATGCTGCTAATGCCCCTGGCAGGGCGACCGAGGGCGTTATGGCGTGGTCGGGGTAGAGCGCCCGATAGATCCCGACCGCTTCCTCGATGCGTTCGGCGGGGAACCACTCCGCCATTTCGAGGCGGAGCGGCGGGCCCAGGCGGCTCACGGCGAGGTCGGCGTCGACATGGACCCCCGTGCTTGCGGTCAGCGCGCGCCAGGTGGCGGCGACGCCGAGCCGGGTGTCGAGGAGCGTCATGTCAAGGTCAAAGCCAATGACAACCGGTTGTTGAGACACCCTTAAGGATGCCCAGGTCACAGTGGGTACGCCAGCGAAATACAACCACGAACTCCTATTGACGGGTGAGATCCAGACCACTACCGTCATCACAACTTTTAGGAAAGTTTCCTAAGAGACCATCCAGGAGACGCGATGAAACGATCCGTCCGCAACGGCCTCATCGTCGCCGCCGCTTTGGCGGTCGCGGGGGCCGTCGTGCCAATCGTCACGACTACCGCCAATGCCGCCGGCAACCTCAGTGCGACGTTCACGGTCGACCAGGACTGGGGCTCCGGCTGGGGCGCCAGCTACAAGATCACCAACGGGACCGCCAGCACCGTCAACGGCTGGACGCTCGAGTTCGACCTGCCCGCGGGTGGTCAGATCACCAGCTTCTGGGACGCCGACGTGACCCGCTCGGGTCAGCACTACGTCGCCAAGAACAAGTCGTGGAGCCCGACCCTGGCCGCGGGCGCGAGCTTCAGCTGGGGCATGAACGGCTCCGGCGCCAAGCCGCCGACCAACTGCACGATCAACGGCGTCGCGTGCAGCGGGGGCTCCCCGACCACCGCCCCGCCGACCACGACCAAGCCGCCGACGACGCCGCCGGTCACCACGTCGCCGACGAGCACCACCAAGCCGCCGACCACCCCGCCGCCCACCACGACCACGCCGCCGGCCACCGGCAGCAAGAAGGTCGTCGGGTACTTCGCCGAGTGGGGCGTCTACGGCCGCAACTACCACGTGAAGAACATCGAGACGAGCGGCTCGGCCGCCAAGCTCACCCACATCCTGTACGCGTTCGGCAACACCACCGGCGGGCGCTGCTCGATCGGTGACAGCTACGCCGACTACGACAAGGCCTACACCGCGGCCGACTCGGTCGACGGCGTCGCCGACACCTGGGACCAGCCGCTGCGTGGCTCGTTCAACCAGCTGAAGAAGCTCAAGGCGATGCACCCCGGCCTCAAGGTCATCTGGTCGTTCGGCGGTTGGACCTGGTCGGCCGGCTTCACGCAGGCCGCGCAGAACCCGACCGCGTTCGCCGACTCCTGCTACAACCTGGTCAACGACTCCCGCTGGGCCGGTGTCTTCGACGGCATCGACATCGACTGGGAGTACCCGAACGCGTGTGGCCTGCAGTGTGACGGCTCCGGCCCGAACGCCTACAAGAGCGTGATCGCCGCGCTGCGCGCCAAGTTCGGCTCGTCGAAGCTCGTCACCTCGGCCATCACCGCCGACGGCAGCAACGGCGGCAAGATCGACCTCACCGACTACGCCGGTGCGGCCGCGAACCTCGACTGGTTCATGCCGATGACGTACGACTACTTCGGCGCCTTCGCCGCGCAGGGCCCGACGGCCCCGCACTCCCCGCTGTCCTGCTACTCGGGCATCCCGACCGCCGGCTTCTGCTCCGAGGCCGCGATCAGCAAGCTCAAGAGCAAGGGCATCCCGTCCAACAAGCTGCTCCTGGGCGTCGGCTTCTACGGCCGCGGCTGGACCGGCGTCACCCAGTCCGCTCCGGGCGGCACCGCCACCGGCGCGGCCCCGGGCACCTACGAGGCCGGCATCGAGGACTACAAGGTCCTCAAGAACTCCTGCCCGGTCACCGGTACCGTCGGCGGCACCGCCTACGCCAAGTGCGGGAACAACTGGTGGAGCTACGACACGCCCTCGACGATCAACAGCAAGATGGCGTACGCCAAGGCGCAGAGCCTCGGTGGTGCCTTCTTCTGGGAGCTCTCCGGCGACACGAGCAACGGCGAGCTGATCTCCGCGGTGAGCGGCGGTCTGAAGTAAGCGAACCCTAGAGAGAGGGCGGGCCCGCCGGGCCCGCCCTCTTTTGTCGTACCGGCCGGTTAGCGTATGAGGCGAGATGACGACTTCGCTGGCCGACCATTTGCGCGCCCTGCCCGACGACGAGCTGACGGCGCTCATCCGCCTGCGTCCCGACCTGGTCATCCCGCCCCCGTCGGACTTCTCGGCGCTCGCGCACCGAGCACAGTCCCGGGTGGCGGTGGCCCGCGCCCTGGACGCCCTGGACCAGTTCACGCTCGAGATTCTGGACGCGTTGCGGTACACCCGCGTCGGCCACAGCTCGTCGGCCGAATCGGTGCTGGCGCTCACCGCGCAGTCGGGCGTGGAGGCGGCGCGCGTGCGGGCCTCGATCGACCGGCTGCGCGCCTGTGCCGTGGTCTACGGGCCCGACCAGGCGCTGCGGATCGTGGGGGCGGTGGACGAGGTCTGCTCGCCGTACCCGGCCGGGCTGGGCCGCCCCGCCGAGGAGCTCGATCCGGTGGCCGGCGCGCTGGTCGCCGACGCCGCCGGGCTGCGCCGCACGCTGCTGGCCGCCTCCCCCGCCGCCCGGGCCGTGCTCGACCGCCTGGCCGCGGGGCCGCCGGTCGGCACCGTCTCCGCCGCCGTCCTGCAGGCCGAGTCCGACTCGCCGGTCCGCTGGCTGGTCGACCGGCACCTGCTGGTCGCCGTCGGGCGAGACGCCGTGGAGCTGCCGGTCGAGGTCGCGCTCCTGCTGCGGCGCGAGGCCGGCCCGCTCGGCCAGCTGCACCCCGACCCGCCGCCGATGGAGACCCCGCGGCGCGAGCCGGCCCAGCTGGATCGCGCGGGCGCGGGTCAGGTCCTGGAGCTGGTCCGCAACGCCGAGGCGCTCATCGAGACGATGGGTCAAGATCCGCCGGCGGTACTGCGCTCAGGTGGCCTCGGCGTCCGCGAGCTGCGCCGGTACGCCAAGACCGTCGGGGTGGACGAGCAGCAGGCGGCCCTGCTGGTGGAGATCGTCGCCGCGGCCGGGCTGATCGGCGAGGAGATCGTCGACAACAAGCGGGTCGAGAGCGTGTTCCTGCCCACCGTCGCGTACGACGCCTGGCGCGCCTTCGGGATCGCCGCCCGCTGGCACCGGCTGGCCGTGGCCTGGCTCACCATGAGCCGCGCGCCGGCCCTGGTCGGCCAGCGCGACGACCGCGACCGCCCGCTCAACGCGCTCGCCCCGGAGCTGGCCCGGCCCGGCGCCCCGGCCCAGCGCCGCGCCGCCCTGCAGGTGCTGGCCGACCTGGCCGCCGGCTCGACCGCGGCCCCGGCGGCGGTGGTCGAGACGCTGACCTGGCGTGCGCCGCGGCGGATCACCCGGGGCGCGTCGGCGGGCATCGAGGCGAGCCTGGCCGAGGCGGCGTTCGTCGGGCTCACCGGCTTCGACGGGATGACCGGCTACGGCCGGCTGCTGCTGGCCGAGCTCGCCGCGGAGGCCCCCGATCCGGAGGACCCGCTGGGGATCGGCTCGCCGGAGGGGTACGCGCTGTCCGGCTCGGCCGCCCTCCTCGACACGCTGCTGCCGACCCCGGTCGACCACGTGCTGCTGCAGGCCGACCTGTCGGTGATCGTCCCCGGCCCGCCCGAGCCGACCCTGGCCGGCGAGCTGGAGCTGCTCGGGCAGCAGGAATCGGCCAGCGTGTACCGCATCACGGCCGACACCGTCCGCCGCAGCCTCGACGCCGGCTACTCGGCGGCCGACCTGCACGCGCTGCTCGCCCGGCGCTCGCGCACCCCGGTGCCGCAGACCCTGTCGTACCTCATCGACGACGTGGCGCGCCGCCACGGCGGGATGCGGATCGGCTCGGCCAACTCCTACGTGCGCAGCGACGACGAGACGGTGATCGCCGAGGTGCTGGCCGATCGCCGCCTGCAGCCGCTGGGCCTGCGCCGCCTGGCCCCGACCGTGCTGGCCTGCCGCCACACGCCGACCCGGCTGCTGGAGGCGCTGCGGGAGGCCGGCTATCCGCCGGTCCAGGAGGACTCGACGGGCGCGGCGGTGCTGACCCGGCCCAAGTCGCGCCGCGGGGCGCCGCGCCCGACGTGGGCCTCGCGCGGGGTGGAGGACCCCACCGCGGCGGTACGGCTCTCCGCTCCCCGCCTCGCCGGCGTCATCGAGCAGATCCGCCGGGGCGACGCGGCGGCCCGGGTCGCGCGGCGCGCGCCGGTGACGGTGCGGGCCAACGGGGCCTCGGGCGCCACGCACACGGAGGCGCTGGAGGTGCTGCAGCAGGCGCTGCGGGAGAAGACCCGGGTGTGGGTCGGCTACGTCGACGCGCACGGAGCGACGGCGTCGCGGCTGGTCCGGCCGGTGTCGATGGGGTCGGGGTACCTGCGGGCGGAGGACGAGCGCACGGAGATGCTGCACACCTTCGCGCTGCACCGCATCACGGGTGCGGTGCCGGAGGCGGAGGCCTAGTTCTAGTTCGCCCGGGTCGTCCCGATGATGGAGACGACCAGGAGCAGGACGGCCAGGCTGCCGAAGGTCTCCCCGATGGCGTCGGTCAGCGGGCTCTTGAACACCCGCCAGGACAGGAAGAAATAGGTCACGGCGGCGGCTATGACGGCGGTTACACCCAGCTTGGCCAGGGCGGTCATGCATCGATGCTAGGCGCGGTCGGCCGTCACCGGATCAGGTGATGTTCCCGATGTGTACGGCCCGCCGGCCCCGGCGGGACGCGCTCGCCCCCGAACTGTTTCACCCGAGCGCGTCCGGCCGAGACCGTACAAGTTCTTGAACGCATCCCATGGGTCCAGCGGTTGCATGGGTATGGATCGTTCCCACTATCCGGGAAGTGTCAGACCCTCATGCGACACTGGGTCAGTGCCTGAAGGTCCACTGATCGTCCAGTCCGACAAGACCCTTCTCCTCGAGGTCGACCACCCCGACGCCCAGGCGTGCCGGATGGCCATCGCGCCGTTCGCCGAGCTCGAGCGGTCGCCGGAGCACGTGCACACCTATCGCCTGACGCCGCTGGGGCTGTGGAACGCGCGCGCCGCGGGCCACGACGCCGAGGGCGTGGTCGACTCGCTGCTGCGCTACTCCCGCTATCCCGTGCCGCACGCGCTGCTCGTCGACATCGCCGAGACGATGGACCGCTACGGGCGGCTGCGGCTGCTCAACGACCCGATCCACGGCCTGGTGCTGAACGCCTCCGACCGGGCCGTGCTGATCGAGGTGTCCAAGAGCAAGAAGCTCGCCGGGATGCTCGGCACCCAGATCGACCCCGACACGATCGTCGTCCACGCGTCCGAGCGCGGGCGGCTCAAGCAGGCGCTGCTGAAGCTGGGCTGGCCCGCCGAGGACCTGGCCGGCTACGTCGACGGCGAGGCGCACACCATCGACCTGGCCGAGGACGGCTGGGTGCTGCGCTCCTACCAGCGCGAGGCGGTGGAGTCGTTCTGGGCCGGCGGCTCCGGCGTCGTGGTGCTCCCCTGCGGGGCGGGCAAGACGCTGGTCGGCGCGGCGGCGATGGCCGAGGCCAAGGCCACCACGCTGATCCTGGTCACCAACACGGTCGCCGGGCGGCAGTGGAAGCGGGAGCTGCTGGCCCGCACGAGCCTGACCGAGGAGGAGATCGGCGAATACTCCGGCGAGCGCAAGGAGATCCGGCCGGTCACCATCGCGACGTACCAGGTGCTCACCACCCGGCGCGGCGGCCAGTTCGCCCACCTGGACCTGTTCAACGCCCGCGACTGGGGCCTGGTCGTCTACGACGAGGTGCACCTGCTGCCGGCCCCGATCTTCCGGTTCACCGCCGACCTGCAGGCCCGGCGGCGGCTCGGCCTGACCGCGACCCTGGTCCGCGAGGACGGCCGCGAGGGCGACGTGTTCTCGCTGATCGGGCCGAAGCGCTACGACGCGCCGTGGAAGGACATCGAGGCGCAGGGCTGGATCGCGCCGGCGGAGTGCGTCGAGGTCCGGGTGACGCTGACCGACGAGGAGCGGATGGCGTACGCGGTGGCGGAGCCGGAGGAGCGCTACAAGGTGGCGGCCACCGCGCGGACGAAGCTGCCGGTGGTGCGGAAGCTGATCGACCGGCACAAGGACGACCAGGTGCTGGTGATCGGCGGGTACATCGACCAGCTGCATCAGCTCGGTGAGTTCCTGCAGGCGCCGATCATCCAGGGCTCGACCACGAACCGGGAGCGCGAGAAGCTCTTCGACCAGTTCCGGGCGGGGGAGCTCCGGACGCTGGTGATCTCCAAGGTCGGGAACTTCTCGATCGACCTTCCCGAGGCAGCGGTGGCTGTGCAGGTCTCGGGGACGTTCGGCTCACGGCAGGAGGAAGCCCAGCGCTTGGGGCGAGTGCTCCGGCCGAAGTCCGATGGTCGGCAGGCGCACTTCTACACGGTCGTGGCTCGGGACACCATCGATACCGAGTACGCGGCGCATCGGCAGCGGTTCCTGGCCGAGCAGGGATACGCCTACACGATCACTGATGCGGACGACGTGGTGGCTTAAGAGCTTTTCCCTCCGGGGGGGGCGGGGGGGAGGTGTGTCAACACACCGCACTTTGCCGCTGGGCTTGGTTAGTGGCTGAGGTTTCTCGCTAAGGGCCTTCGGCCACTACGTTCAGGGCCTCGTCGATTTTGTCCAGGGCTTCCTGGGCGGTGCCGCCGTCTTTGGTCCAGGCCAGGAGGGCGTTGATCATGGCGCCTACGCAGGCGCCTACGAAGGCCTGGCAGCGGAAGTCGTCCTTTGGGCGGCCCAGGCGTTCGGCCAGGGGGACCGCCAGGTAGTGGATTGAGTCCTGGAGGTTGTCGAGGGCTCGCATGCGCAGGGCCGGGACGCCCAACTGGAGGCGGGCTCGGTTCAGGGCCTGCTCTGCCTCCTCCTCGGTGATCGACCGGAAGGCGCCCGTGAAGGCCTGGCGGATCACGTCCAGCGGGGTCAGGTCGTCCGGGGCCCGGCGGATCAGGTCGGCCATCAGTTCGTCGTAGCGGTCCTGGATGACCACGTCTTCCTTGGTCTTGAAGTAGCGGAAGAACGTGCTCGGGGAGACCTCGGCGGCCTCGGCGATCTGCTCGATGGTGGTCGCGTCGTAGCCCTGCTCGGTGAACAGGCGCACGGCGTGCTCCTGGATCGCCCAGCGGGTCTTCTGCTTCTTGCGTTCACGCAACCCTGGCGAGCTCATTTGCCGATTGTTCCCCACCTCGGGCTTTGCGCGCATTGGGCAGCAACAGAGCGGTCAGGATGGCGCCGGCCACCGCGATCGCGGCGCAGACCAGGAGGACTGCCGTCATGGCCTCGACGAACGCTGTTCGGGCGGCTACCGCCGTGGCGGCGTTGGCCACGCCGGCCGAAACTGAGCGCTTGGCGGCGTCCGGCACCTGGCCGCGGTACACCGCGTTGGTCAGGCTGCCCAGCAGCGCCACCCCCAGGGCGCCCGCCACCTGGCGGAACGTCATCGTGATGGCCGTGCCCGAGCCGGCCTCGTCGCGCGGCAACGAACCCAGGACGGCGTCCATGGCCGGGGTGATGGCCAGGCCGATGCCCAGGCCGGCGATGGCCAGCCAGGTGGCGACCATTCCATAACCGCTCCCGACCTCGGTCCGCGCGCCCAGGGCCAGGCCCGCCGCGCCGATGAACAGGCCGGCCGCCACCGGGAGCCTCGTCGCCGTGAACCTGGCGATGCGTTCGCCGAGCGGGGCGCCTACGAACAGGCCGGCGATCAGGGGCAGCAGGCGCAGGCCGACTCCCAGGGCGTCGTTGCCCCGGACCGCCTGCAGGTACTGGGGCAGGATGAACAGCACGCCGAAGAGGGCGAAGGAGGCCAGGGTGCCTGCCGCGGTACCCCACGCGAAGCGGGGCTTGCGGAACAGGCGCAGGTCGATCATCGGGCTTTCGCTGCGGCGTTCCACCAGGACGAACACGGCGAGCAGCGCTGCTCCGGCGGTGAGCGCGGTCAGGACGCCGGGGTTGGTCCAGCCGCGGGTGGGGGCCTCGATCACGCCGTACACGAGAAGGATCAGGCCGGACGTGGACAGGGCGGCGCCCCAGAGGTCGACTCGTTTGGGTGTGGTGGCTCGGGATTCCGGGACCAGGAAGGCCACCGCCACCAGGGCGATGAGGGCGACCGGGACGTTGATCACGAAGATCGAGCCCCACCAGAAGTGTTCCAGCAGGTAGCCGCCGATGATCGGGCCGAGCGGCAGGCCGATGCCCATGCCCATGGTGAGCAGGGAGATCGCGCGGCCGCGGCCGTGGTCGTCGAACAGAACCGGCAGGACGGCCATGGTCAGCGGGGTGAGGATCGCGCCGCCCACGCCCATCAGGGCCCGGGCCGCGATGACCTGGGCGGCGTCCTGGGCGAAGACCGCTACCAGCGAGGACGCGGCGAACAGGCCCAGGCCCAGCATGAGCAGGCGCTTGCGGCCGTAGCGGTCGCCCAGGGCGCCCATGGGGAGCAGGAGGCCGGCGAAGACGAGGACGTACGCGTTGACGATCCACTGCAGGTCGTCGCTGCCCGCGTTCAGGTCGGTGGCCAGGGTGGGCAGGGCGACGTTGAGGATCGTGGTGTCGAAGCCGACGGTGAGCACGCTCAGCACGATGGCGACCAGCGCCCACCACCGGCGCGGGCTGGAAGTGACAGCGTCCATTTTTTGAGAGTAGCTGTTACTTGGTAGTGGCTGTCAATTTTTTTCGGGCATGCTGAAGCCCGGACCAAGCGGCCGTTTGCTAAAAAATTACGCGGTCAGCTCCGCCGAGAGCAGTTCCGCGATCTGGGCCGTGTTCAGCGCCGCGCCCTTGCGCAGGTTGTCGCCGGTCACGAAGAAGTCCAGCGCGCGGGGGTCGTCGACCGAGCGCCGGATGCGGCCGACCCACGACGGATCGGTACCGACGGCATCGATGGGCATCGGGAACTCGCCCGCGGCCGGGTCGTCGACCAGGATCACGCCGGGGGCGTGGCGCAGGACCTCGCGGGCGCCCTCGGCGTCGACCTCCATGCCGAAGACCGCGTGCACGGCGACCGAGTGGCCGGTCACCACCGGGACGCGGACGCAGGTGGCGGAGACCTTGAGGTCGGGCAGGCCGAGGATCTTGCGCGACTCGTTGCGCAGCTTCAGCTCCTCCGAGGACCAACCGGCCTCGCGGAGGGAGCCGGCCCACGGCACGACGTTCAGGGCCAGCGGGGCCGGGAACGGGCCGAGGTCGTCGCCGACCGCCCGGCGCACGTTGCCCGAGCGCGAGCCCAGGGTGCGGTCGCCGCCGACGCGCTCCAGCTGGTCGAGCAGCGTGGTCACGCCGTCCTGGCCGGCGCCGGAGACGGCCTGATAGGAGGCGAGGACGAGCTCCTTGAGTCCGTACTCCCGGTGCAGCGGCGACAGCGCCACGATCATCGTCAGCGTGGTGCAGTTGCCGTTGGCGATGATGCCCTTGGGGCGGTTGCGCACCTGCTCGGGGTTGATCTCGGGCACCACGAGCGGGACGTCGGGGTCCATCCGGAAGGCGCCCGAGTTGTCCACCGCGATCGCGCCGCGGCCGACGGCGATCGGGGCCCACTCGGCCGAGACGTCGTCGGGCACGTCGAACATGGCCACGTCGATGCCGTCGAAGACCTCGGGCGACAGCTCGTGGACGACCAGCTCCTCGCCGCGCACGGTGAGCTTGCGGCCCGCCGAGCGCTTGGAGGCCACGAGCCGGATCTCGCCCCACACGTTCTTGCGGGACGAGAGCAGCTCACACATGACGGAGCCGACGGCCCCGGTGGCACCGACAACAGCCAGGCTCGGAAGACCGCCCATGAGGGACGACGCTACCTTCCGGTCCCCGCGTAGACCACGGCTTCCTCGTCGCCGCCCAGTTCGAAGGCGTCGTGGATCGCCCGGACGGCGACGTCGAGGTCGGTGTCGCGGCAGACGACCGAGACCCGGATCTCCGAGGTGGAGATCATCTCGATGTTCACGCCGGCCTCGGCCAGGGCCGCGAAGAGCTTGGCGGCCACGCCCGGGTTGGAGCGCATGCCCGCGCCGACCAGCGAGACCTTGCCGATGTGGTCGTCGAACAGGATCGTCTTGAAGTCGATCGAGGCCTTGATCCGCTCCAGGGCGGCCATGGCGGTCGCACCGTCGGTCTTCGGCAGCGTGAACGAGATGTCCGTGCGGCCGGTGCTCTCGGTCGACACGTTCTGCACGATCATGTCGATGTTGGTCTCCGCGGCCGCGACCGTCTGGAAGATCCGCGCGGCGACGCCGGGCTGGTCGGGCACGCCGACGATGGTGATCTTCGCCTCGTCGCGATCGTGCGCGACGCCGGTGATGAGCGCTTGTTCCACGGAGAGGTCCTCCATCGATCCCGTGACCATGGTGCCGTTGGCGGTTGAGTACGAGGAGCGCACGTGGATCGGCAGCGAGAACCGCCGCGCGTACTCCACGCTGCGCAGGTGCAGCACCTTGGCGCCGCAGGCGGCCAGCTCGAGCATCTCCTCGTACGTGATCTGCTTGATGTGCCGCGCGTTCTTGGCCACCCGCGGGTCGGCCGTGAAGATGCCGTCGACGTCGGTGTAGATCTCGCAGACGTCGGACTGCAGCGCGGCGGCCAGCGCGACCGCGGTCGTGTCGGAGCCGCCGCGGCCGAGGGTGGTGATGTCCTTGGTGTCCTGGGAGACGCCCTGGAAGCCGGCCACGATCGCGATCGCGCCCTCGTCCAGCGCGCTGCGCAGCCGGCCGGGGGTCACGTCGATGATCCGGGCCCGGCCGTGGGTCGACGTGGTGATCACGCCGGCCTGGCTGCCGGTGTAGGAGCGGGCCTCGTACCCCAGGTTGTTGATCGCCATCGCGAGCAGCGCCATGGAGATCCGCTCACCGGCGGTCAGCAGCATGTCCAGCTCGCGGCCGGCGGGGACCGGGCTCACCTGCGACGCGAGGTCGAGGAGCTCGTCGGTCGTGTCGCCCATGGCCGAGACCACCACGACGACCTCGTTGCCGGCCTTGCGCGTGTCGACGATCCGCTCGGCGACACGCTTGATGCGCTCGGCGTTGGCGACGGAGGAACCGCCATACTTCTGCACGATCAGCGCCACGCCGCCGAGCTCCCTTCCATGAGGTCAACGCAGCCGAGCCTACCGGGGTCGGAAACCCCCCGGGAGTGGCGTTCCACGATCCGGCCACGCCGCCGGGCGAGAATACGCGGATGCGGGGACCTCGGGTCGGCCAATGTCCGATCACTGTGACCACCGGCACGGCCCTGGCCGCGCTCACGGCGCTGCTCCTGGCCGGGTGCAGCTCGTCGGGCACGCCGGCGCCGGACGCCACGACCACGCCGGCCGGCACGCCGGTCGCGGCCCAGCCGGACCCGCGCGGCCTGCTCGCGGCCCGGGTGGCGGTGGCCAAGGACCAGCGCTACGTCGCCGCGTACACGCTCACCGTCCAGGGCAAGGGACCGCGCTCGGTCCTGGTCTCCGTCGCCACCGACCGCACCTGGCGGGTCGACATCCAGGGCGGCGCGCTGGGTGGCACGGCGGACGTGGCCATCGCGAGCCGGCCCGAGGGGATGTACCAGTGCCAGATCAACCCCTCCGGCCAGTGCGTGCGGGTGGCGGCGGCCGGCAAGAAGCTGCCGGCGGCGATTGATCCGCGGATTCAGTACGTCTTCGTGAGCTGGCTCGACGTGCTCCTGGACCGGCAGGTCCCGCTGTCCGTGGCCTCGGCCGAGCCGCTGGCGGGCACTTCGGCGCCGTGCTTCGCGGTCGAGCCGGGCGTCACCGCGATCGCCCCGCCGATCGACCCCGGCACCTTCTGCTACAGCGACAAGGGCATCCTGACCGCGGCCAAGCTGCCGTTCGGCCAACTCATGCTCACCGGCGAGGTGGTCGCCCCGCCGGACACGATCTCGCTGCCCGCCCCGGTCGGCGACGGCAGCGCGCTGGGCACCGCCACGCCGCCACCCCCGAAGCCGTCGGCCAGTGGCGCACCGTCGGCGAAGGCCGTAGGCTAGCGCCTGACATGTGGCAGACGCTTCTTCTTCGTCGCCGCGACGAGGCCTGACCAGGCCGGCACCTCGTCGCGGGGATGATGCGCGCGTCCGCGCTCCTGCCGGTCTGACTTCCCAGACCTCTTCCCGCGTATCGCGCGGGCCAACTCAGGAGCAAGAACATGTCCGAAATCGCCACGCAGTCCGCGAGCCGTATGCCGATTCACCGCTACCGGCCGTTCTCCGAACAGTTCCCGATTCCGCTGACCGACCGGCAATGGCCCGGCAAAGAGGTCACGGTCGCGCCCCGGTGGTGTGCGGTCGACCTGCGCGACGGCAACCAGGCCCTGATCGACCCGATGTCGGTCGAGCGCAAGCGGCGGATGTTCAACCTGCTGGTACGCATGGGATACAAGGAGATCGAGGTCGGATTTCCGGCGGCCTCGCAGACCGACTTCGACTTCGTGCGCACGCTGATCGAGCAGGACCTCATCCCCGAGGACGTCACGATCCAGGTGCTGACCCAGTGCCGGGACAACCTGATCGAGCGCACGTTCCAGTCGCTGGTCGGGGCCCGCCGCGCGATCGTGCACTTCTACAACTCGACGTCCACGCTGCAGCGGCGCGTGGTGTTCGGGCTGGACCGGGCCGGGATCACCGACATCGCCACCTCGGGCGCGCGGCTGTGCCAGAAGTACGCCGAGGCGATCACCCCGGACACCGAGATCTTCTACGAGTACTCGCCGGAGTCCTACACCGGTACGGAGCTGGACTACGCGCTGGAGGTGTGCAGCGCGGTCATCGAGGTGCTGCAGCCGACCCCGGACCACCCGCTGATCGTCAACCTGCCGGCGACGGTCGAGATGGCCACGCCCAACGTCTACGCCGACTCCATCGAGTGGATGTCGCGCAACCTGCCGCACCGCGAGTCGGTGATCCTGTCGCTGCATCCGCACAACGACCGGGGTACCGCCGTCGCCGCCGCCGAGCTGGGCCTGCTGGCCGGGGCCGACCGCGTCGAGGGCTGCCTGTTCGGCAACGGCGAGCGCACCGGCAACGTCGACCTGGTGACCCTGGGCCTGAACCTGTTCTCGCAGGGCGTCGACCCGCAGGTCGACTTCTCGGACATCGACGAGATCAAGCGCACCGTCGAGTACTGCAACCAGCTGCCGGTGCACGAGCGGCACCCGTACGCGGGCGACCTGGTGTACACCGCCTTCTCCGGCTCGCACCAGGACGCGATCAAGAAGGGCTTCGACGCGCTGAACCGGGACGCCGCGAAGGCCGGGGTCGACGTCGACCAGTTCACCTGGGGCGTGCCCTACCTGCCGGTCGACCCGAAGGACCTGGGCCGCTCCTACGAGGCCGTCATCCGGGTCAACTCGCAGTCCGGCAAGGGCGGCGTCGCGTACGTCATGAAGTCCGAGCACCACCTGGACCTGCCCCGCCGGCTGCAGATCGAGTTCTCCGGCGTCGTGCAGCGGCACACCGACGACGAGGGCGGCGAGGTCAACCCGCAGCAGATGTACGACTTCTTCGCCGCCGAGTACTTCTCCGACCGCCGCTTCACGCTGACGTCGTACGAGGCCAACACCGCCGACGGCAAGGTCTCGCTCGCCGCGGACATCACCGTCGGCGGCGAGGCGCGCAGCGTGTCGGCGACCGGCAACGGCCCGATCGACGCGTTCGTGCACGCGCTGGGCGACGTCGGCGTGGACGTGCGGGTGCTGGACTACGCCGAGCACGCGCTGACCTCCGGCGAGGGGGCCCAGGCGGCGGCGTACGTCGAGTGCGCGGTGGACGGTACGACGTACTGGGGCGTGGGCATCGACGCCAATATTGTGACCGCTTCGTTGCGCGCCGTATTGAGCGCGGTCAACCGCGGTTAGTCGTGAATCGGACCCGCCCGTGGTGATCGACACGGGCGGGTCCTCCAACACTTGTTCGCATTGATGGCGCACAGTAGGCATGTGCGCCCCTCCACACACGGCAAAGCCGTCCTCATCGCTCTCGCGCTCGCCACGGTGCTCACCGGCGCCGGCAGCTGCGATGTCTCCTCCACTCCCGGCGCCGCCGAAGGTTCCGCGGGAACCGGCGCGGGAACCGGCGGCGGAGGTGGTGGCGGCACCGCGTCACTCGACGCGCTGACCGTCGCCGCCGCCGGCTCCATGTCCGGCTACACCCGGGAGAAGTTCACCCACTGGATCAGCCAGGGGAACGGCTGCGACACGCGCGACGTCGTACTGAAGCGCGACGGCAAGAACGTCAAGGCGACCGCCGACTGCAAGATCACCGGCGGCTCCTGGCACAGCCCGTACGACAACAAGGACACGACCGACCCGCAGGACATGGACATCGACCACATGGTGCCGCTGGCGGCGGCCTGGCGCTCGGGCGCGTCGAAGTGGACCGACGCGCAGCGCAAGGACTTCGCCAACGACCTGACCCGGCCGCAGCTGTTCGCGGTCAGCCTGCAGTCGAACCGGTCCAAGGGTGACCAGGACCCCTCGACCTGGAAGCCGCCGAACAAGGCGTTCTGGTGCACGTACGCACAGGACTGGGTAACAGTGAAGACGTACTACAAGCTGACCGTGTCGCAGGCCGAGAAGTCGTCGCTCGCGGACATGCTGGCGACCTGCTGATGCCTTTTTGGAGGAACCGGATGACGGAGACGACCTCGACTGCAGCGGCTCCGGCCGTTCCGGTTCCTCCAACGGACATCACCGCTGGGCCCGGCGGGGTCATGACCGACGAGGTCGGCGTGGTCACCGGCGAGCTCACCCTGCAGTCGGAGATCGGCACCGACGGCGCCTTCGTCGTCAAGGTCCAATACAAGGACGCCGAGGAGTGGTACTGCGTGACGGGCGCCAAGGGCACCTTGAAAGATCCCGCCGATCTGGCCGCCGTCCAGTCCGTCGTCGCCGGGATCCTCAACCGCCCGGAGGGTTAGACCGCTCTTCGTCCCTCGAAGGCCCTGCCCAGCGTGATTTCGTCGGCGTACTCCAAGTCGCCGCCGACCGGCAGGCCGCTCGCCAGTCTGGTCACGTTGAGGCCCATCGGCTTGACCAGCAGCGCGAGGTAGGTGGCGGTCGCCTCCCCCTCGGTGTTGGGGTCGGTGGCCAGGATGAGCTCCTTGCAGGTGCCCTCGGCGAGCCGGGTCATCAGCTCCCGGATGCGCAGGTTGTCCGGGCCGATGCCCTCGAGCGGATTGATCGCGCCGCCGAGCACGTGGTACCGGCCGCGGAACTCACCCGTGCGCTCGATCGCCACGACGTCCTTGGGTTCCTCCACGACGCAGTACACCTCGTCGCTGCGGCGCGGGTCGCGGCAGATCCGGCACAGCTCGGCCTCGGCCACGTTGAAGCAGCGCGTGCAGAACCGCACGAGCTCCTTGACCCGCTGCAGGGCCTGGGCGAGCCGCTTGACGTCCACCGGGTCGGCCGCGAGCACGTGGAACGCGATGCGCTGCGCGCTCTTCGGGCCGACCCCCGGCAGGCGACCGAGCTCGTCGATCAGATCCTGGATGGCGCCTTCGTACATTTAGAAACCGGGAAGCCCGAGCCCGCCGCCCAGGCCTCCGAGGCCGGCGGTCAGCGGACCCATCTTCTGCTCGGTCAGGTCGCGGGCCGCCTGGGCGGCGTTGTGCACCGCGGCGACGACCAGGTCCTCGAGCGTCTCGACATCGTCGGGGTCGACCGCCTTGGGGTCGATCTTGATGGAGACGACCTCGCCGGTCCCCTTGACCGTGGCCGTGACCAGCCCGCCGCCGGCCGTGCCGGTGAGCTCGGCCTCGGCCAGCTCTGCCTGCGCGGAGACCATCTGCTGCTGCATCTTCTGGGCCTGCTTCATCATCTGCTGCAGGTTGGGCTGTCCACCGGGCCGCACAGGGTGCTCCTTCATCCGTCGTCGGCAAGACCTTCGGTCCAGCTTAGGCCCTACCCCGCCGAGTCCCGGCCCGGGCGACGCGCTTTTGAGGCCTTGGCCGCCTGTACGAGATCGTCCACGACCGCTCGGTCCTCGACGCCCAGATAGGCCAGCAGCGGCCGCAGGTCGTTCGCGGAGATGGCGACGTCACCCGATTCGATGCGCGTCACCTTGGACAGCGACCACTCCATGGCCTCGGCCACCTGGGTCTGCGTGTCACCCTTGGCATTGCGGGAGTCCTTGATCGCCAGCCGGACCTTGCGGCGCGCGACGGCCGGCCTGTCACCCTCGACATACTTCATCTTCATCGCCCGATCTCGCTGGTCGCCGGATCGTCGCCTACTCGCCGATAGGGCAACGATCCGGCCGGTTGCCGGTCAGGCGGACGCGTACCGGGCGCGCCACTCCAGGGCGCGGATCAGAGCGCGCCGGACCTGGCCGAAGGTCTGGCGGTCGGTGCTGTGGAAGAGCCGCACCTCGTGCAGGCCGTACTGCGCGCGGATCTCCTGCGCCGCGCGGAGGCGGCCGGTGCGCGGGTGCTGCAGGACGTAGACGCCCTCCAGGAAGTCCAGGCGGTACTGGACCGGGGCGGGGCGCAGGATCATCCAGTGGTCGCTCGTGACGACCAGGTCGGGACTTCGGTAGAACATTCGCATCTCCCTCTTCCCCCTCGGTCTTGCAAGAGGGGCCGACGATGCGGTAGGCATAACTTCAGGTGAAGACGCTGCCCCTCCGCTTAGCCAGAGTGGCGGCCGCAAACAGAACAGCGCCCGGTGGCCGCCGGGCGCTGTTGCGTTTCCGCCACTCGCCCCCTCGTGGCTCTCCTTCGATGGTTGCATGGCTGTACGCCTATGCGCTAGCTCACAATCTGCCATATCGCAGAGTGCCGAACCGCCAGTGGCAAGATCGGAGCGGCGCCGCTCAGATCGGCAGCGGATCCGCGCGGTACTCCAGGGCCCGGATCAGGGCGCGGCGCACCGTCCCGAACACGGCCCGATTGGTGGTGTAGAAGATCCGGACGTCGGCCGAGCCGTGCCGGGCGCGGATCTCGTGGCCCACGCGGAAGCCGGCCCCCCGACCGTGCTTCACGATGTAGGGCGCCTGGATCTCCTCGAGCGGGAGACGCAGGGGCTGCGGGCCCATGACGACCACGTGCGTGCTGGTGATCAGGATGTCCGAGCTTCGATAGAACATCACGGCCCCCTCCAACAGCGTGTCGGTAACAAGATGGTCGCACGCTGTGTCATGCCGGAGAAGGCGTCAACCTGCCATATCGCAGATGGCGGTGTGACGTTTGGCCGAGCGGTGGATGGCGTTCCGGGATCCACGGTCCCCCGAACGGGGGCGTGAGACGCTCGCCACACTCGGCTTCGCGCCATCTGTGGCCTCTTGGGGCTTCAGAGCGCGACGCCCGGCTTCCGTGTGGGAGGCCGGGCGTCGTGCCTGGTAGATCGTGCGGAGGATACGAGATTCGAACTCGTGAGGGTTTTATCCCAACACGCTTTCCAAGCGTGCGCCCTAGGCCTCTAGGCGAATCCTCCGTGCGCCAGGATACCCATCGCTCGGCGGGTTCGTGCACCGGGTATTGTTGTCGGCAAGCCGCTCGTGCGGCGACACCTCATGAACCTCCCCAGGGCCGGAAGGCAGCAAGGATAAGTGAGCTCTGTCGGGTGCACGAGCGGTGTCTTCGTATCCCCTTCTCCTCGCGCGTTCTCCTCGCGCGTGCGGGCGTGCGCTTTGGTCGCCTCGCGCGTGCGGCGTGCGCCGTGGTCGCCTCGCGCGTGCGGCGTGCGGCGTGCGGCGTGCGGCGTGCGCCGTGGTCGCCTCGCGCGCGCGGCGCGTGCCTCGGTCGGCGAAAAGTGTCGGGGGTCGGGAGTACGGTGGTCGCGGCTCGAGACATCGGACTAGTCGAACGGAGGACCGCAGGTGGCGCTCGCGTTGTACCGCAAGTACCGGCCTCGGACGTTCGCCGAGGTCATCGGCCAGGAGCACGTCACCGAGCCGCTCTCGCAGGCGCTGCGCTCGGGGCGGCTCAACCACGCCTACCTCTTCTCCGGCCCGCGCGGCTGCGGCAAGACCAGTAGCGCCCGGATCCTTGCCCGCTCCCTCAACTGCGAGCGCGGCCCGACCCCCGAGCCGTGCGGCGAGTGCCAGTCCTGCCGCGACCTGGCCCCCGACGGCTCCGGCTCGATCGACGTCATCGAGATCGACGCGGCCAGCCACGGCGGCGTCGACGACGCCCGCGACCTGCGCGAGCGCGCCTTCTTCGCCCCGGTCTCGAGCCGCTTCAAGGTCTACGTCATCGACGAGGCCCACATGGTCTCCTCGGCCGGCTTCAACGCCCTCCTCAAACTGGTCGAAGAGCCACCTGAGTACGTCAAGTTCGTCTTCGCCACCACGGAGCCGGAGAAGGTCCTCGGGACGATCAAGTCCCGCACCCACCATTACCCCTTCCGGCTGATCCCCCCGGGCGTCCTGCGCCCCTACCTCGAGCAGCTGACCGCCGCCGAGGGCGTGAAGGTCGAGCCCGCCGTCTTCCCCTTGGTGGTACGGGCAGGTGCCGGCTCCGCCCGCGACACGCTCTCGGTCCTGGACCAGCTCATCGCGGGCGCCGGCGACGAGGGCGTCACCTACGGCCGGGCGGTCGCCCTGCTCGGCGTCACGGACGCGGCCCTCCTGGACGAGATGTGCGAGGCCCTGGCGGCGGACGACGGGCGCGGCGCCTACGGCGTCATCGACCGGGTCGTCGAGGCCGGCCACGACCCGCGCCGCTTCGCCTCCGACCTCCTGGAGCGCCTGCGCGACCTCATCGTCCTGCAGCAGGTGCCGGACGCCGTCGACAAGGGCCTGCTGGACGCCCCGCACGACCAGCTGGACCGGATGGGCGCCCAGGCCGCACAGCTGGGTCAGGCGGCGTTGTCGCGGTACGCGGACATCGTCCACAACGGCCTGACCGAAATGCGCGGCACGACGGCCCCGCGGCTCCTGCTGGAACTGATCACCGCGCGCATGCTCCTACCGGGCGCGGACGACTCCAGCTCGGCGCTGTTGCAGCGGCTGGAGCGAATGGAGCGGCGCCTGCAGGCCGGGGGCGTGCCGTCCGCTCCGGCGCCTTCGATGGCTTCGCACGCGGTTCCTTCGGCGGCGCCGTCCGTGGCTCCTCCGACAACTCCGTCCGCGGGCTCTTTCGTGGCTCCTCCGACGGCTCCGTCGGCCGGTCCTTCCGGGGGTCCGTCCGGCGGTCCTTCCGCGGGTTCCTCCGGGGGTCCTTCCGTGGGTTCCTCCGGGGGTCCTTCCGGGGGTCCTTCCGGGGGTTCCTCCGGGGGTCCTTCCGGGGGTCCTTCCGGGGCCTCTTCCCAGGCTGAAAACGGGAACCGGGGGCTGGATTACATCCGGGAGGCGCGGCCGGCTGCCTCCGCTCCGGCACCGACGCCAACGCCGGCCACCTGGGGCGAGGCGGCACCGCCCATGTCCGCCCCACCGGCGCCCGCTCCGGCACCGTCGGCTCCGATCTCCGCCCCACCGAGCTCCGCGCCGCCGCAGGCCGGCGCTCAGGGGTATGCCGCGGAATCGGCTCCCGCCCCTGTTGCCCAGCCTCCCGCGGGTGGTGGCGGCATGGACGCGGACGCGATCCGCCGGGTCTGGCCGGACCTGCTGGCCCTGGTGAACGACAAGAGCAAGAAGGCCGGCGCCATCATCCGCGAGGCGACGGTCCAGGACGTGGAGGGCACCACGCTGGTGCTCGGCTTCAAGTACTCCACGCACGCCGACATGCTCAACGCCTCCCCCGACGTCCTGCTCAAGGCGTTGCAGGAACTCCTGGGCGGCCGCTGGCAGGTGCGCTGCGAGGTAGGCGGCCAACCGGGCGGCAGCTGGGGCGGCGGAGGCGGCGGCAGTCGCCCGACCCCGCCGAAGCCGTCACCGCAGCCCTCGGGCCCGTCGGGAGCGCCCGCCCCGACATCCGGCCCGTCGTACGGCGCGCCCCAACAGTCTCGCCCGCAGAACGCCCCCCACCAGGTCGGCGCCCCAAGCGCGGCCCACCAGGTCGACGCCCCTAGCGCGTCCCACCAGATCGGCGCCCCAAGCGCGTCCCACCAAGGCGGAACCCCGAGCGCGGCCCAGCACGACGGAACTTCGAGCGCGGCCCAGCACGGCGGATCGCCTGGAGTGACCCACCACGGCGGTTCACCGGGCGCGTCCCACCAAGGCGGAAGTTCGAGCGCGGCCCAGCACGGCGGATCGTCCGGAGTGACCCACCACGGCGGTTCACCGGGCGCGTCCCACCAAGGCGGAAGTTCGAGCGCGGCCCAGCACGGCGGATCGTCCGGAGTGACCCACCACGGCGGTTCACCGGGCGAAACCCAGCACGGCGGATCACCTGACGCCACCCACCGTGGCGCGGCCCCGAACGCGGCCCAGCACGGCGGATCACCTGACGCGGCCGGGCACGGCGCGGCGCAGCACGGCGGATCACCTAACGCGCCAGGGTACGGCGCGACGCAGCATGGCGGGTCGCCGAGCGCGTTGTCCGAGCGGCCGGGCGCAGGGCCGGCCTCGCACGCTCCGATCCAGGCGGCGGCCGAGGACGAGGATTGGCCGGTCGCGGCAATTCCAGGCGGTGCGGCGGCTTCGACGGCTTCCGCGGCCGGCGACGAGGACTGGCCGACGCCTGCCGCCCCCGGTGGCGACTGGCCGACGCCCGCGACTCCCGGTGGTCCTTTCGCAACCTCTGTCGTCGCCCAGCCGTCCTCTGATGTGCATGCGGCGGCGCCATCGCCGGGAGGCGACGCGGCCTCGCCGCCGTTTGCATCCGGGGCCGCGGCTTCGTCCGCTGGCGGGACACGCTTCGAGACGAGCGGACCTCCTGCTCCCGGACCGATGTCGGCACCAGCTCAGGCGGCGCCGTCCAGTCCGGCGGCTGCTGCGGCGCATGCGGCGGCCGCCGCCGCGTCCAGTTCGTCCGCATTTGCCGGAAACGCCGGGCCCGGCGCAACAGATGGCGGCGATCCCGCACGACCGGGCGCGGGCTATGGTGCGGCCGGTGGCGCTCCGGCACGACCGGGCGCGAGCCAAGGTGCGGCCGGTGGCGATCCCGAACGACCGGGTGCAGGCCAAAGCGGGGTCGGTGGCGCTCCGGCACGACCCGGCGCGGGCCAAGGTGGGGTCGGTGGCGCTCCGGCACGACCCGGCGCGAGCCAAGGTGCGGCCGGTGGCGCCCCCGCGCGACCGGCTGCGGGCCATGGTGCGAGTGGCGGCGCCTCGGGCGGCCACGCGGCGGGCGGTGGCGCTCCGGCCCGACCGGCCGCGGGCCAAGGTGCGGCTGGTGGCGCCCCCGCGCGACCGGCCGCGGGCCATGGTGCGAGTGGTGGTGGCGCTTCGGCGGCGCCCGCGCGGGCTCGGCAAGGTGGGTCCAGTGCGATCGAGAAGGCGCGCGAGGCGGCACGGGCGGCGGCCAGCGGGACTCGGCGGCCTGCGGCGGGTGGGAATGCCGGGCCGGCCGGCTCGGCGGGCGGCCGGGGTGGGAATGCGAGTGAGTCGGCCTGGGAAGGGACCGGGGCCGATGAGCCGCCGTTCGATCCCGAGTACGACGGGGCTGTTTCCGACCCTCGGTTCCCTGGGCTCGATCCCGGGGACGAACTGCTCGACGACGCCTCCGAGGTGCGGGAGACGAGTGAGGAAGCGGCGCTGCGGCTGTTGATGGAGACGCTGGGCGCGGAGAAGATCAGCGAGATCAGTGGCTGACGCAAAGCCGGGAAATTCTTTGGGCGGGGCGGCAACGGTTCGCGGGTGAGGTTGCGTCTTGGGTGGCGTCCGTTCGCGATGCCTCCCCTGACCCAAGGATCCTGATGGATGAGTTCGACTCGTTCGTACGGTCTCGCAGTGCTGTGCTGTTGCGGTCGGCTTATCTGCTGACCGGCGATCAACATCTGGCCGAGGATCTCGTGCAATCGGCGCTGGCCCGGACGCATCGGGCCTGGGGGCGGTTGCACGATCGCGGGAATGCCGAGGCGTACACCCGCAAGGTCATGTACCACCTGCAGGTCTCCTGGTGGCGGCGGCGGGTGCCCGAGGCGATGCCGGGGGAGCTGCCGGAGCCGCGGCGGATAGCGGGGGGCGCCGCGGATCACGCGGATCAGACGACGGTGCGGATGACGTTGCGGGCGGCGCTGTTGCGGTTGTCGGCCAAGCAGCGGGCGGTTCTGGTGCTGCGGTACTTCGAGGACTGCACCGAGACCGAGGCCGCCGAGCTGCTCGGCGTGGCGGTCGGGACGATCAAGAGTCAGACCTCGAAGGCCCTGGCCAAGCTGCGTGTCGTTGCTCCTGAACTTGCCGAGCTGTACTCCCTGGAAGGGGTTGCCCGATGATGCATGACAGCCGTCTGCGCCTCGACCTGAGCGCTCTGGCCGACGAGGTGGACAACGTCGATCTGCGGGACCGGGTGCTGCGCACCTCGCGGCGGCTGGGGGTGCAGCGGGTTGTGGCCAGTACCGCCGCTGTGGTCGCGGTGCTCGCGGCGGCCGCGGGAGTTGCCGTTGCCATGCGGCCCGATCAAACGACCCTGCCGCCCGTGCCGGCCGGTTCGGCCACCGTGACCGGGGCGCCCACCGTCGAGCCGTCCGGCAAAGCGCCCGCGGGGAACGGCAGCAGCAGCCCGGGGTCGGTGTTGGCGGGCACGCGGTGGTACCTCGGCGGGGCTCAGAACAAGGTGACCATTCACGCCGTCAAGGGGCAGCAGGACACGGTCGTGGCCAAGATTGCCGAGGACGCGGCCGGCTGTGTGAGCAACACCGTCAAGGTGTCGCCGGACGGGAAGCGGATCGCGTGGGTGCAGGGGGCGGCCGGGGACACGTCGGGGTTGGGCGCGCTGATGACGTCGGCGATTGACGGTACCGGCAAAAAGACCCTCGGCACCGGCATCCTCTGCCTCGGCACCAACGCGATCCGGTGGAGCGGGGCCGACAAGCTGGTCGTGCGCAAGGGCGAGCCGCAGCAAGTCGTGGACGTGAGGACGGGCACCGCGACCGCGCTCGATCAGCGCGAGTTCCAGGCCGCGTCGCCCGATGGCAGCTGGGGGGCGCGGCAGCTCAACGACGAGCGGACGGTCGGCAACGGACAGCAGACGCGGGCGTACCACTACACACCCGACCCCGTCCAGGCCGAGCACTACGACGGCTGGGAGGCCAACGGCGTGGCCAGGGACGGCCGGTACATCACGCTCGGCTGGAAGGGCACCGACCCGTCCCGCGAGGACGACAGCTTCGCCGTGCTCGACACGACCACGAGCGAGGTCGTGGCGCTTCCGGTGTCCGGGGACGTGCGGCGGGTGCTGTTCACGGCGGACGGGACGGTGCTCGTGCGGCAGGCCGGCAAGGTCGTGGTGCTGGACGCGACGCTCCACAAGATCGGCGAGGTCGCCGAGCCGAAGGCGTTGGAGGGCCTGACGCTGTTGGCGTACGCGTGACTAGGCAGCCTGGCGGAACGGGGCGAGCACCGTTCGCGTGCGCGTCAGCGTCGCGAACGGGTTCGCGAACTGCAGGACCAGCGCGTCGAACTCGGCGCCCGGCAGGCATTGGATGATGAGGAGCTGGTCGCCCCGGCGGACGTCCCAGAACGTGGTGCCGTGCGGGCCCGCGGTGATGATGCCCGGCAGGTGCAGGGTGTTGCCGCGGCCCGGCAGCGGCGGGGCCTCGGAGCGGGGCGCGATGCGGATGGAGAAGACCGCGGACAGCGGCACCTCGATGCGGTCGCGCCTGGTCCACAGGCGGTCGAGGCCCTGCGGCTCGATGACGAGCGCGCTGTCGGTGACGGTCAGCTGGAGATTCGTCGGTACCTTCATCAACGCGAGCAGACCCGCGGCCAGCACGATCGGGACCGCCGCGAGCACCAGTGCGGAGCTCATGAAAACCGAATGTACGCGGATCGACGTCCGGTGTCGGCGCTTTAGGGAAACCGAGGCACCGTAGATCCGAACGGCCGAATGCGAACGGGCGACGGAAGGCAAGTGGCATTGATGTACACCATTGACTGGATTGACGGGGCCGTGGTGCTCGTGGATCAGACCCGGCTGCCGGCCGAGGAGGTGTACCTGCGCCTGGAAACCGTCGACGCGCTCGTCGAGGCGATTCAGCGGCTGCGGGTCCGCGGCGCGCCCGCCATCGGCGTCGCGGGTGCGCTCGGGGTCGCGCTCGCGGCCAGGCAGTTCGAGCGGGCGGAGGAGCGGGCACAGGCGGTACAAACGCTGGCTCTGGCTCGTCCGACGGCGGTGAATCTGGCTCGCGGCGTGCATCGGGTCGCGGCGTTCCTGCCGTCGTTCGACGCGGCGCTGGCCGAGGCGCTGCGCGTGCGGGACGAGGAGATCGCGAGCTCGAAGGGCATGGCGCGGCTCGGGGCCGACCTGGTGGAGAAGCTCTGCGCGCCGAACCCGACGCTGCTGACCCACTGCAACACCGGCGGGCTGGCCACGGTCGTGGACGGCACCGCGCTCGCCGTGGTGTTCGAGCTGCACCGGCGGGGCGCGCTCGGCGGGGTCGTGGCCAGCGAGACCCGGCCGCTACTCCAGGGCGCCCGGCTGACCACCTGGGAACTGCGTAATCAGGGCATTCCGCACCGGCTCGCGGTCGACTCGGCCGGGCCGTTCCTGATGGCCCGGGGCGAGGTCGACGCGGTGATCCTGGGCGCCGACCGCATCTGCGCGAATGGCGATGTCGTCAACAAGATCGGCTCGTACGCCCATGCGCTCGGCGCCCGCGCCGCCGGCATCCCGTTCATCTGCGTGGCGCCGGAGTCCACGGTGGACCTCGGCACCGCCTCGGGCGCGGACGTGGAGATCGAGGACCGCGGCTCGATCGAGGTCGCGGGCACGGCGGCGCCCGAGGGCACGGAGGCGATCAACCCCGCGTTCGACGTGACGCCGGCCGAGCTGGTGACCGCGGTGGTCACCGAAAGGCGAACGTTCTCAGGCCGGGCGGACCGCCCTGACGGTCTTGCGGTCGTCTGACACCGATTCGATCCAGCCGCCGACGCGGCCCAGGCGCAGCAGGACGTCGGCGCGCGCGGGGAGATCGGCCGACTCGCCCGGCTCCGGCGGCCAGTTGACCCGCGCCGTATGGCCGGGGGTCAGCCACGGCGTGAGCGCGCCGATCGGGTCGGCCCCGTCCAGCGCGGCCCGCGCCGCACCGAGGTCGGCCAGCACGGCGTCCAGGGCGCGCCCGACCGCGGGGGCGTTGCCGCCGCACATGGCCGCGGTGAGCTCGGGGCGGGAGGCGGCCACCCGGGTGCCGTCCCGGAACGACCCGGCGCCCAGCGTCCCGGCCAGCGGATCGTTGGAGATCAGCGCGGCGACCGCGGCCGCCACGAGGTGCGGCACGTGCGAGATGGCGGCGGTGGCGGCGTCGTGCTCGTCCGCGGTGGCCGGCACGACCCGCGCCCCGAGGCCGGTGACGAGCGCCGCGAGGTCGACCCAGTCGCGCAGGTGGGCGCCGTCCTCGCCCAGGCACAGCACCCAGGCGCAGCCGTTGAACAGCCGGGGATCGGCGGCGGTGAAGCCGGACGTCTCGCGGCCCGCCATCGGATGGCCGCCGATGAACGTGGCCAGCGCCTGCCCGCCGGTGCGCAGGCGGTCGGCGGCGAGGTCGCGCACCGGGCCCTTGACCGAGGTGACGTCGGTGACGACGCCGACGTACCCGAGCGAGGCGAGCTCGTCGAAGACCGTACCCACGGCCGGGAGCGGCACCGCCACGATCGCCAGGTCGGCATCGCGCACGGCGTCGGCGATGGAACCCGTCACGTGCCAGCGCGCGTCCTTCGGCGCCTGGGCCGCGGCCGTCCGTGCGGTGGCCCTGGTCGCCGGGTCCGCGTCGTAGCCGCTCACCCGGTGCCCGTGCACCGCGAGGGCCCGTAGGACCGACCCGCCGATCAGCCCGAGGCCGATCACCGCCACGTTCAACGTCGCAACCCGCACTGCGGAACTTTCCCACACCACCCGATCACCCGTTCGGCTCGGGACGGCCGCCGAACGACTCATCGGGCCGGTTTCCATCCGATTCGTACGATTACGTCCGATTACCGTCGCCGCATGCGATTTGTGGGAGCCGCGGTGGCGGCGGCCGTCCTGTTCAGCGGCATCGCGAGCGCGGCCCCGGTCCGGCCCGGCCCGCTGCCCGCGCCGCAGTTCGACGGCACCGTCTACAGCGCCGCCGAGCTGGGCGGGACCGTCTTCGTCGGCGGCTCGTTCGGCAACGCGATCGTGGCCGGCCGCAGCGTCCCGCGCTCCCGCCTGGCCGCGTTCGACGCCCGTACCGGCGCGCTGCTGGACTGGGCCCCGAGCGCCGACGACACGGTACGCGCGGTGGCGACCGACGGTCACGCTGTGTACGTGGCCGGCGACTTCGCCCGGATCTCGGGCACCAAGCGCGACTCGCTCGCGCGGCTCGACGCGAGCACGGGCGCGGTCGATGCGTTCAGCCACGCCGTCGCCGGTTCGCCGCGGGCGCTGGCGGTCGGCGGCGGGCGGCTCTTCGTCGGCGGGCACTTCAGCCGGATCGACTCCGCCGCGCGCGCCAACCTCGCGGCGTTCTCGACGAGCACCGGCGCGCTCGACGCCCGCTGGGCCCCGACCACCGACGACACCGTGGAGGCGCTCGCCGCCGGGAAGACTCGGGTGTACCTCGCGGGCTCCTTCCACAAGACGAACGACGTCTCCAACGCGCGGCGGCTGACCGCGGTCGACCCGGCGACCGGCGCGCTCGACCAGGGCTTCCTGCCGCGCCCATCGGCTCTCGTCCTGTCCGTCGCGACCGGGCCGGACGGGACGGTCTACGCCGGGATGGGCGGCCAGGGCGGCCGGGCCGTCGCGTACGCGCCCTCGGGCCAGGAGCGCTGGGCCCGGGTCTTCGACGGCGACGTGCAGGCGGTGGCGGTGCTGGGCGGCGTGACGTACATCGGCGGGCACTTCGACAACGCCTGCACGACCGCCCGCAACGGTGGCCAGGGCGCGTGCACCGACGGCTCGCTCGGCCGGGTGAAGCTCGCCGCGGCCGACGGGGCGGGGCGGCTGCTGGACTGGGCGCCGCAGGCCAACGGGGTGGCCGGGGTGCGCACGCTGACGACGAGCGAGGCGCTGCACCGGGTGGTGGCGGGCGGCGATTTCACCACGATCGGCGGGAAGGGCTGCAAGCGTCTCGCACTGCTCAGCGCCTGGTAGCGGCGAGGTCGCCGCCGAGCTCGGCGGCGGATGACGCCGGGTGACGCGGGGTGACGCCGGGTCGTGGGGCCGAGCAAGGGCTGCAAACGGCTCGCACTGGTCAACGCCGCGTCAGCACAGAGGCCGGGCTGAGCACAGCGACCGGGCCGAGCGCAGAAGCCGGGCCGAGCGCAGAAGCCGGGTAAGCGCGGGGGCCGGGCTAAGCTGCAAAGGTGGCAGTGAGCGAGTCGCAGTGGAAGGAGCCCGGCGGTCCGTCCGCGGCCACCGCCCCGCCCGGAACCTGGCCTGGGGCCATGGGGCCGCCGGTGGTCGGTCCCCCGCCGCGGCTGAGCGCCCAGCCGCCGACCGCGCGGCCGCCGACACCCGCCGCCGCGTACGGGGCCTGGCAGGGCGCGCTGCGGCCGCCCGTGTTCAAGGTGAGCCAGCCCCGCCCGGTCTTCCGCGAGCCCATGCCGGTCAACGGCCAGATGATCGCGCTCGGCGGCGCCGCCGGGGCGGCCTGGATGCTGTTGTTCGGGCTGCTGATGACCGGCTCGGCCCGCGGGTACGTGTGGATCACCCTCATCGCCGGCTTCCTCGCCTGGGGCGCGGCCGCGATCCTGGCCCGGTTCGGCGACCGCGGCGTGGCCGTGGGCGTCGCGGCGGCCGGCGGACTCGGCGTCGCCATCGCCGGCATCCTGGTCGCCTACCGCCTGGCCGGCGGCGACTGGCTCCTCTGGTAAAACGCAAAAACAGACTCTTGACGCGGATTCCGGCGAGGATCACGCTCAGCAACATGGCTTTGAGGCTGCAGCGGCTCGACCCCGAGCGGCGACGCCGGCGGCTCGCGCTGCTGGTCGAACTCGCGGACGCCAAGGCGCTGCGCGAGCGGCTCCATCCCCGCCGGCTGCGCGCCGACCGCCTCCGTGAGCTCATCGCCAACCGACGACGCATCGCCGGCTAGGGCCCCGTTTCGGAGCTGGGCCCGCCTCAGTTCCGAAGCAGGCCCTGAATCCCAACGCCCGCACAAGACTCGCCGAGGCGAACTCCGGGCCCCTTTGCGCGCAGAGCGCAACCCGCTCGAATAGTGTTCACCGCGTACCGACGAGCACCGACCGGGGGGACCGTGTCGCACTTCGCTGCCGCTGTCACGCGCGGCGCTGAGGGCTGGGCCGCAGCCGAACTCGACCTCAGCGGCGTCGCCGACATCGAAGAGATCACCGATCGCCTGCGGGACGCCGATCCGGAGGCGGCCGTCTCGCTGTTGTTCGTCGAGTCCGACGACGCCTACCTGGCCATCCTGCGCCTCGACGACGGCGAGGACCTGCGGGTCTTCGGCTCCGACCAGGTGTTCGCGGACGAGTCGCGGCTGGGCGCGATCCTGCTGGGCGACATCGAGGAGCAGCTGCCCGACATCGCCGACGAGGACGACGACGAGCCGTCCGACGGGGACGACGACGACGAGGACGACCGGCCCTCGGCCGAGCCCGACGTCGAGCCGGTCGGCGACCCGGAGCTGCTGGCCGACCTCGGCATGCCGGGCGGGCGGCTGCTGGAGCTGTGCGCCCAGGAGGGCATGCTGCCGGCCGACCTCACCGCCGAGATCTGCCAGGCCATCGGGGCCGGCGACGAGATCGAGGAAATGCGCGAGGCCTGATGCCCCGCTGGGAGCCGGCCATGCGGCGCGCGCTCGCGGTCGCCGCGCAGGCCGGCCCGGACGTGCCGATCGGCGCCGTGCTCCTCGGGCCCGACGGCGCCGAGCTGGGGGCCGCGCACAACGAGCGCGAGCTGACCGGCGACCCGACCGCGCACGCCGAGATGCTGGCCCTGCGCCGGGCGGCCGGGGCCAGCGGCTGGCGCCTGGAGGACTGCACGCTGGTCGTCACGGTCGAGCCCTGCACCATGTGCGCGGGCGCGATCGTGCTGGCCCGGGTCGGCCGCGTGGTGTTCGGCGCGTGGGAGCCCAAGACGGGCGCCGCCGGCTCGCTGTGGGACGTGCTGCGCGACCGGCGGCTCACCCATCGCCCGGAGGTGATCGGCGGCGTACTGGAGGCCGAGTCCTCAGTGCTGCTGCGCGAGTTCTTCCGCACCCACCGCCAATAGCGGCGAAGCGGCCACCGCCGACAAGCAGCGAAGCGGCCACAGCCAACAGCGGCTAAGCCGGCGAAGCGGCCAGCGAATCCGACGACGAATCCACCGCGAGAAGCGGCCGGCACAGCTCCCGCGCCTCCGGCGTCCACGGCGCCGGCCGCAGCGTGGAAGGGTCGAGCTTCACGTTGACCCGCCGCCCCTCCGCGTGGACGGTGCCGCCGTCGGCCGAGAGGATGCGGAAGCGGTACACCGCGCTGCTCTCCCCCAGCGTCTCGATCCAGAACTGCACGCCGATCTCGCCCGTGCCGCGGACCGGCGCCCGGTAGGAGATCGCGTACTCGGCGACCGCGTGCATGGCATCCGGCGACGAGGGCCGCCCGCCGTCGAAGGAGACCCCGCGCGCCGCCCACCACTGCGAGAGCGCGCGTTCCAGGAAGACCGCATAGCGCGCGTTGTGCACGATCCCCATGGGATCGAGATCGTCGAAATGCACCGTGAAAGGCGCAACATGGCCCGACATCAAACCTCCGGAAGCAGATGTGGTACTGGACTGAGCCCGCGCAATCGCTCCAGCGCGGCCGTGCGCGCGTGTGCGTAGACGAGCGGGGCGGCGAGCAGCCGGGACTCGTACACGGCGGCGGTCCCGAGCGCATTGAGCTCGAAGGAGAGCTGCCCCGCATCGGTGCCGGGTCGGAGCTCGCCCAGCTCGACCGCCTCCGCGATGAGCCGTTCGAGCAGCACATGCCAGTGCTCCAGGGCGACCGCCAGCCGCTCGTGCACGGGGCCCGTGCGGGCGGCGAAGGCGAACTGTGCGGTACCGAAGAAGCACCCGCCGGGAAGCGCGCCCGACGCGATGTCGGCCAGCCGGTGCTCGTGCAGCGCGAACAGCCGCCGGACGCCCCGCGGCGCGCGCAGGGCCGGGCGCACCACGACCTCGGTGAAGCGCGCCTCGGCGTGATCGGCCGCGGCGAGCTGGAGATCCTCCTTGGTCGGCCAGTGCGCGAACAGGCCCGACTTGCTCACCCCGAGGCGCTCGGCGAGCTGGTTGAACGAGAGCCCGTCGAGGCCGGACTCGGTGGCCAGGACCACCGCGGCGTCCAGGGCGGCGGTGCGGGCCCGTTCGCCGCGGGCGAGGCGGCCGTCAATCATGCTTTGACGGTACCAACAAAAAGTGCGATCGATCGGTTAGTTTTCTGTGGGCAGGGTCACCGTGACGCGGAGCCCGCCGCCGTCGCGCGGCTCGGCCTCGACGCCGCCGCCGTGCGCGGTCGCGACCGAGCGCACGATCGACAGCCCCAGGCCGGTGCCGCGGGCCGAGCCGGTGCGGGAGCGCAGCCGCCGGAAGGGCTCGAACAGGCCCGGGATCTCGTAGCCGGGGATCGCCGGCCCGGTGTTCTCGACCACGAGCCGCGCCCTGTTCCCGCTGCGCCCGGTGCTGACCCAGACCCGGCCGTCCGGGACGTTGTAGGCCAGCGCGTTGTCGACCAGGTTCTGCACCACCCGCTCGAGCAGCACCGGGTCGCCGATCACCGGCGCGGGGTCCAGCGCGGCCTCGACGTCCTTGTCCGCGACCACGTGCCGGGCCACCTCGGCCAGGTCGACCCGGTCGCGCACGGTCAGCGCCTGCTCCGACGCGACGAGCGTGAGCAGCCCGTCGATGAGCCGCTCGTGCCGCGCGTTGACGGCCAGCAGCGTCTCGCCCAGCTGCACGACCTCCGGAGGCGGGTCGGGGCGGCTCAGGGCCACCTCGATCAGCGTGCGGTTGATGGTCAGCGGGGTACGCAACTCGTGCGAGGCGTTGGCGGCGAACCGGCGCTGCCCGTCGAAGGCCTGGTCGAGCCGCTCCAGCATCGAGTCGAAGGTGTCCGCGAGCTCCTTGATCTCGTCCCGCGGCCCCTGCAGCGCGATCCGCTCGTGCAGGTTGCCGCCGGCGACCCGCCGGGCCGTCTCGGTGATCTGCCCGACCGGCCGCAGCGCCCGCTCGGCCATCAGCCAGCCGAACCCGATCCCGATCACGGTCACCAGCCCGAGCGCGATCGCGCCCTGGGTGAGCAGCGCGTTCAGGGTGTCCCGCTCGATGCGGTCCTGCCGCTGCTGCAGCTGCTGCACCAGGTCGAAGAACCGCCGCTGGTCGGCCCCGAGCAGGTTCTTGGCGTCCTCCGGCAGGTCGCTGATCGTCGCCGAGCCGGCGTTGCGCTGGTGGATGTTCTGCTCGACCAGCAGGTACGTCAGGCCCAGCAGCAGCGCGCCGCCGGCCAGGAACAGCGCGCCGAACAACGCGGTCAGGCGGACGCGGATGCGCAGGTGTTTCACGGGATCTGGTACCCCACTCCGGCGACGGTCTCGATCACGGGCGGATCGCCGAGCTTGCGGCGCAGCGTCATCACGGTCACCCGCAGCACGTTGGTGAACGGGTCGATGTGCTCGTCCCAGGCCCGCTCCAGCAACTGCTCGGCGGTGACCACGGCGCCGCCGGCCCGCAGCAGCTCCTCCAGCACGGCGAACTCCTTGCGGGTCAGCACCACGAAGCGCCCGCCCCGCACCACCTCCCGCCGGCTCGGGTCCAGCCGCAGGTCGCCGCGCTCCAGCACCGGCGGCGCGGCCGCGCGGGCGCGCCGGCCCAGGGCCCGCACCCGGGCCACCAGTTCGGTGAACGCGAACGGCTTGCCCAGGTAGTCGTCGGCCCCGAGGGACAGCCCGGCGACCCGCTCGGCCACGGCCGACGCCGCGGTCAGCATCAGGATCCGGGTGTCGGGCAGCGTCGCGCTCACGTGCCGGCAGACCTCGTCGCCGCCCACCGAGGGCAGGTCGCGGTCGAGGATCAGCACGTCGTACTCGTTCACGCCGAGCCGCTCCAGCGCGCCGTCCCCGTCGTAGGCGACGTCGACCGCGAACGACTCGCGGCGCAGCCCCTCGGCGACGGCGTCGGCCAGCAGGTGCTCGTCCTCCACCACCAGTACGCGCATGCCCTCATGGTGCCGCGCCGGAGCGTAAGCCGGGGATAAGCGCCGGGGCTGATGCCGCTCTTACCGCGCCCTCCCTTCACTGGCGGCATGAGGAAGCTGCTGGTCGTCATGAGTTGTCTGCTGCTGTTCGGGTGCTCGTCCGCGCCGTCGGGGCCGTCCGTCGCGACCGCCGACGGGGGCACCGCCAAGCCCTCGGCGAGCGCCGCGCCGGACAAAGCCGAGGCCAATCGCCAGTTCGCCAAGTGCATGCGCGAGCACGGGGTGGACGTGCCCGACCCGGGGCCGGACGGGAGCATCCAGTTCAATCCCGACGCGGCGGGCGGGGATCGGAGCAAGGCGGTGGCGGCGGCTTCGGCCTGCCAGCAGTACCTGCCGAACGGGGGGACGCTGGAGAACCTCTCGCCGGATCAGCTGGAGCAGGCCCGGGCGTTCGCGAAGTGCATGCGCGAGCACGGGATCGACATGCCGGACCCGGACCCGAACACCGGCGTCTCCGCGATCCTCAACAGCGGGATCGACTTCAACTCGCAGGCGTTCAAGGATGCGGCGTCCTCCTGCAAGTCGCTGGTCTCGCGGTGAGGCGCCTCTGGTGGCTGCTGCCGGTTGCTGCGGTGCTCGGGCTTATCGGATATGTCGGATTTGGACGTTCCGAACCAGCGCCCGCTTCGGAAAGCCCTATCCGCACCACCACCATCACCAAAGGCACGCTGGCCGCGACCGAGAGCGTCGACGGCACGCTCGGCTTCGGCGATCCGGTCACGGTCAACGGCCGCCTGCCCGGCACCGTCACCGCGCTGCCCGCCGAGGGGTCGCGCATCGGCCGAGGCCAGCCCATGTACCGCGCCGACGGCCGCCCCGTCGTCCTGTTCTACGCCGCCGCGCCGTTCTACCGCGCGCTGAAACCGGGCGACGAGGGCGAGGACGTGCGGGCGCTCGAGGCGAACCTGGCCGCGCTCGGGTACAAGGGTTTCACGGCTGACGACTCGTACACGGGCGCGACCGCCGACGCCGTGCGCGACTGGCAGGAGGACCTCGGGCTGCCGGAGACGGGCACCGTCGAGCTCGGCCGGATCGTGGTCGCCCCGGACGCGGTGCGCGTGGGCGAGGTCAAGGCCCACCTCGGCGACGGCGCGACCGGGCCGATCCTGCAGTGGACCGGCTCCACCCGCCTGGTCACCGTCCAGCTCGACGTCACCGAGCAGCGGCTGGCGGCGATCGGGGCGGAGGCTACGGTGAAGTTGCCGGACGATCGTGAGGTACCCGGGAAGATCTCGGCGATCGGGGCGGTGGCCACGGCGTCGACCCAGAACAACCAGACCAAGGTGACGGTGGACGTCACGGTGACCGTGGCCGACCAGGACAAGCTCGGCACCTTCGACGTCGCGCCGGTGACCGTGACCCTGGTGTCGGAGCAGCGCAGGGACGTGCTCATCGTGCCGGTCGGCGCGCTGGTCGCCCTGGCCGAGGGCGGCTACGGGCTGCAGCTGGTCAGCGGCGGCAGCACGCGCACGGTCGCGGTGACGACCGGGCTGTTCGCCTCCGGCAAGGTCGAGGTCTCGGGGCCGGAGCTGGCGGCGGGACTGACGGTCGGAGTCGCCGGATGATCGCGCTCGAGAAGGTCCGGAAGGTGTACCCCGGGGGCGTCGTCGCCCTCGATGACGTCTCCCTGACGATCGCGGCCGGCTCGCTCGTCGCCATCGTCGGCCCGTCGGGCTCGGGCAAGTCGACGCTGCTGCACCTGATCGGGGCGCTGGACGTGCCGTCGGGCGGTGTGGTGCGCATCGACGGGCAGGACGTCTCCGGGCTGTCGGACGCGGGGCTGTCCCGGCTGCGCGCCTCGACCATCGGCTTCGTCTTCCAGCAGTTCCACCTCGCGCCGGGGATGTCGGCGCTGGACAACGTGGCGGACGGGTTGCTGTACGCGGGCGTGGGCCTCGCCTCGCGCCGCCGCCAGGCCGCTTCGGCGCTCGCTCGCGTCGGCCTCGGGCACCGGCTCTCCCATCGACCACACGAGCTCTCGGGCGGCGAGCGGCAGCGGGTCGCCATCGCCCGGGCGGTGCTCGGCGATCCGCCGTTGCTGCTGGCCGACGAGCCCACCGGAAACCTCGACAGCGCGGCGGGGGCCGCCGTGATGGGGATCCTGTCGGAGCTGCACCGGGCCGGCACCACCGTCGTGGTGATCACGCACGACCGGGACATCGCCGCCTCGCTGCCGCGGCAGATCGCCATGCGGGACGGGCGGCTGTCATGAACCCTGCGGACATCCTGCGGCTCGGCGGGATCGGGCTGCGGACCCGCCCGCTGCGCGTGGTGCTCTCCGCGCTCGGGATCGCCATCGGCATCGCCGCCATGGTCGCGGTGGTCGGCATCTCCGCCTCCAGCCGCGCCGAGGTCGACCGCCGGCTGGCCGCGCTCGGCACCAACCTGCTCACCGCCGGCCCGGGCAAGTCGTTCTTCGGCGACGCCTCCCACCTCCCCGAGGAGGCCGAGGCCATGGTCGCCCGCATCGGGCCCGTCACCGCCGTGTCGGCCGTCGGACGCGTTCCGACCGCCCACGTGTACCGCAGCGACCGCATCCCCGCCGCCGAGTCCGGCGGCATCGCGGTCCTCGCGGCGCGCACCACGCTGCCCGGCACCGTCGGCGCGACCGTGCACGCCGGGACCTGGCTGGCCGCGCCGACCTACCCCACCGTGGTGCTCGGCTCCCGCGCCGCCGGCATCCTGGGCCTGACCGACGGCCTGGGCCTGAACGTCTGGCTCGGCGGCCATTGGTTCACGGTCGTGGGCATCCTGGATCCGGTACCGCTCGCGCCCGAACTCGACTCCGCCGCCCTCATCGGCTGGCCGGTGGCGGCGGACGTGCTGGGCTTCGACGGGTACCCGACGACGATCTACAGCCGCTCCCGCGACGACGCGGTGCCGGACGTGGCCGCGGTCCTCGCCGCGACCGCGAACCCGGCGGCGCCGAACGAGGTGCAGGTGTCCCGGCCGTCGGACGCGCTGGCGGCGAAGGAGGCGACCGACACGGCGTACACGGGACTGCTCTTGGGTCTTGGGGCGGTTGCCCTTCTCGTGGGCGGCGTCGGGGTGGCCAACACCATGGTCATCTCCGTGCTCGAGCGCCGCCCGGAGATCGGCCTGCGGCGCGCGCTCGGCGCCACCCGCGCCCACGTCCGCCTGCAGTTCCTGGCCGAGTCGCTGCTGCTCGCGGCCCTGGGCGGACTGTCCGGCGTGCTCCTGGGCGCGCTGGTCACGGCCACCTATGCGGCCTGGCGCGACTGGCCCGCCGTGCTGCCCGCCTGGTCGCTGGCCGGCGGCCTCGGCGCCACGCTGGTGATCGGCGCGATCGCCGGCCTCTACCCGGCCATGCGGGCCGCCCGGATGTCCCCGACGGCGGCCCTGAACACGGCGGCTTGACTCACTTGATGATCGTCTGCAGCGCGATCTCCACCATCTGGCTGAACGTCTGCTCCCGCTCCTGCGCGGTCGTGCGCTCCCCGGTCTTGATGTGGTCGCTCACCGTCAGCAGCGTGAGCGCCCGCGCGTTGTACCGAGCCGCGATCGTGTAGAGCGCCGCGGACTCCATCTCCACCGCCAGCACCCCGTAGTCGGCGAGGCGGTCGTAGAGGTCGGGCCGATCCGTGTAGAACGCGTCGGCGGCCAGGATCGGCCCGACCACCATCTGAATCCCCTTCTCGGCCGCCACGTCGACGGCGGTCCGCAGCAGCCCGAAGTCCGCCACCGGCGCGTAGTCGATCAGCCCGTCGAACCGCGCCCGGTTCATGTTGGAGTCGGTGCTCGACCCGATGGCCGCCACGACGTCGCGAAGCTTGAGCTCATCGCGAATCGCCCCGCAGCTGCCCACCCGGATCAGGGCCTTGACCCCGTAGTCGTTGATCAGCTCGTGCGCATAGATACTGGCCGAGGGCATGCCCATGCCAGACCCCTGGACACTCACCTCGACCCCCTCGTAGGTCCCGGTGAACCCGAGCATGTTCCTGACGGTCGAGTAGCAGCGGGCATCCTTGAGGTACGTCTCGGCGATCCACTTGGCCCGGAGAGGATCTCCCGGCATGAGGACCCGCTCGGCAATCTGACCCGGCTCGGCGCCGATGTGCGTGCTCATACCGTGATCCTGCCAAACGGCGAGCCCCCGCGCGGATGGCCCTGGGGAGTCAGGTAATCTCGTCGGCGGTGGCGTGTCCGAGTGGCCTAAGGAGCACGCCTCGAAAGCGTGTGAGGGTGCAAGCCCTCCCGGGGTTCGAATCCCCGCGCCACCGCCAACGGCCAATCCGGACGCCCGGCCCTCCTGACTGAGGGGCCGGGCGTTCGGCATTCCGGCCGAGTCAGAAGAACTGGAGATGCGGCAGGAGCTTCGCCGCTGCCTCGATGATCGCCGTGGCGCTCTCGTGCGCCTCCCGGGCCTCCTCCGTCGCGATGCCGGCGTTGTGGGCGGTTGGGTACTCCAACTCGTTCCGGCGACGTCGAAGTGTTCCGAAGGTGCGGAAGTGCGCTTGGAACTGAGCGCGCACCGCCTGTTCGACGGCGTAATGCCCGCCCTTGGTGGTCGGTCGGAGGCCTTGCTGCGCCAGGAGCGCGGTGCACGCGAAGCGAGCTGCGTCGTAGGCCAGCGTGTAGCTGCTGTCAGCGTCGGCGTTCTGGAGCGCCAAGGAAGAAGCGAGTGTCCGTGACGCTTTGTCCAACAGCGGCTGACCGTTCGCCTCACCTCCTTGCACCTTTTGCAAGTCGCCGATGTTCAGTAGCTCCTGGATCTTGTCGGCGCCAGGCGCCCAACGTGTCACGGGGAGTCCCTTTCCTGATCGGTATCCAGATCGAAGACAGTGACGAGTGGCGAGGATCGTATTTCCTTGACCAGGCCGTCGATCGGGTGCAGCCACTGCTCAACGGTTCGGATGCTCGGGTTGACCGGCAGGCCCAGCTTCTCCTGGGCGATGTCCGACGCGGCGTAGACGTCGGCGCGAGTGGGCGTGCCCACGACGAGTACGTCCACGTCCCCCGGCGGCGGACCTGGTTGTCCCATGTATCGGGCAGCCCAAGAGCCGTAGATATGGACACTGCGTACGCCCTCGACGTCGAGAAAGAGTTCCTCAAGCACCGTCTGCGGGCCGAACGTGTATGCCAGGAGCTGTGTCAGCGGGGCAGCCACGCGGTGATCGACGGCGGCCTTCAGCAGACGGGAACGCCCAACCGCGCGCTCCTGAAGGAGACCGGCCTCCACCAGGCGATTCGCCTCGCGAAGTACTGTCGTGAGTGCGAGGCCGAAGCGGGTCGCCAGCTCGGTCGCGGTGTACTCCCGATCCGGGTGAAGGTAGAGCCAGGCCAGCAGGTCGGCCTGGTGGCGCGATCTGAAGAGCGGCAGAAGGTCCGGCGCTCGACTACGCATAAACGCAATATAACTTGCGTTTATGTGTAGTTGCAACAGGCGCCGGAGCCTTGGAGCCTGCGCGGCGGCTGGCCTCTGGCTTTTACGCGATTTCGACTGATTGCCCGTTTTGGCCGGCGAGCGGCGGGCCGGCGCCCCGTTCGGTTCACCTTCCCCGTCGGGCGGCTGACCCCGGGGGTGGGATGGGGGGCGATCGACCGGGCGGAATTCCATTTGTGCCGATGCGTGTGTGCTGGGCGACGCTAGGGTGGCGTTCACCAGGGGGGACCACCGGTTGCGACACCAGGGGCACGGCGAGTGGGAATTACGCAACGTGCGATATGGCACTTCGCGGTCTAGCGGGCAGTCGCACAGCCGATAGATACTGAGACGAGGCTAAGGGGGGAACCGATGCCCAACGTCTTCTATCAGGACCGAGATATCGTCATCACCGACGACGTGTTCGCGGTCTGGAAGCCCGAGCCCCAGGTGTTCGACCTGGAGGCGCTCCAAGATCTGCGCATCGAGCACAGTCGACGTGCGATACCTACCGTACCGCTCGTTGCCGGGGCTCTGGTCATCGTGGGGGCGGTGGCGGGAATTTCGATCACGGACCGGCCGGGTCAATTCATGATCGCGGCGGCGGTGTTGTCGGTGTCGCCGTTCTCCGGGCGGGTGGTGCGGATCTTCACGCCCGTCGTGTGGTTCTTGCGGGCCACCTACGCGGGGGCCGGGGTCACGCTATTCGCATCGAGCAACGCTGTTGCTCTGTTGCGGGTCCGCCGCAGTCTGATGCGGGCGTTCGCGGCCAACGCGGCGAGCGTCGAGCGGCTGGATCGCGGGGGTTACGCCGAGGAGTACCGGCAGCTGAACGCACTGCTCTGAAGATCGCCGAGGGATCTGCCCGCGGAACTGTGGTTCCGCGGGCAACGCTCGTTGCCCGGTTTGCCGGTAATGTGCATTCATGGGCCAACTTCGCATATTCACGTGTCGTGTAATGACTCGATACGTATGCTGAAGGTTCACGTCCTAGGGTTACGAGGAGGCCGACCCGATGGCCGAGAACAGCAGCGGTCCCGCTTGGCACAAGTCGCGTTACTGCTCCAATAACGCGTGTGTCGAGGTCGCGACGGCAAGCGGCGCGGTACTGGTCCGCGACTCGAAGGATCCGGCCGACGTTCAATTGCGATTCAGCAAGGCGGACTGGCGGGCTTTCGTCACCGACCTGCGCTCCGGCACGCTTCCTCCGCCATGCTGAATGCCTACTGAAGGTCGAACTCTCCGTCCTTGATACCGCCGACGAACGCGCCCCAGGTCTGGCGGTCGAACGACAGTACGGCGCCCTCCGGCTTCTTGGCATCGCGGACCAGAATGGTTGCCGTTGTCAGGTCGGCGACCTCGACGCAGCTCTGGTTTGCGCAGTAGCTGCTCTTCTGCCAGCCGGACAGCGTGACGGGCTTCTGCATTGTTTCACCTGGTTTTCTTCGCGGGGAGGCGGCCGCCGGGGCCACCCCCATTGGGTCCTCGGCTAGCGCGAGGATCCTCTCTCGACCGGCCCGGAATCGTCGGGGGCGTCGGCGGCGGCGCGGGGGAGCTGCGCCGCCTGGGCGATCCGGGCTGTCGAATTCTCTTCGTCCAGCGAGCCTTCCCACATCTGGTCCCACGCCTTGCGGTGCCGGACGATGCGGGTCTCGTCGTCGACGATCTCGTCGACGGTGCCACTCTCCCGGTACAGCACGGCGTGACCGCTCTCCTCCGATGAGAGGTACAGCAGGTCGAAGTGGCCGAATGGCGAGAACGGGTTCGCCATGGGATGGATGCGGATGTGCAGCCAGCCCTCGCCGATCAGGGAGTGAATGAGCGTGAACTGTTCCCGGGTGGTTGTGTCGCCGCCGATGTTGCGCAGCAGCACCGACTCGTCGAGCACCATGTAGATGCTGGGCCGGGGATTGCGTTTGAGCAGGACATTCCGCCGCGCTGTCCGGATCGCGGACCGGGCCGAAATGACCTCGCTGGTGAGATCCTCGACAAATGGCTGCATCACGGCATTTGCGTATGCTTCCGTCTGCATCCATCCGGGAATCGCGGCCGGTGCGAATGTCCGGGTGGACATCGCCTCGGCCTCGAAGCTGATGTACTGTCGCATGGCCGGCGTCAAATGGCCCTGATAGCGACTCTCGTCCCACCATTGGCGCCGTTGTTTCGAAGCTTTTGCGGCCTGCACCAAATCGTCGACGATCCGGCGGTCCTTGATGCCGAGATACGACAACAGAGGGCGCAGATCGTTCGCGGAAATCGTCACTTCGCCGGACTCGATGCGCATCACCTTGGACAACGACCATTCCATGGCCTCGGCCACTTGGGTCTGGGTGTCACCCTTGGCGTTCCGGGCGTCCTTGATCGCCAATCGCACCTTGCGGCGCGCGACGGCAGGGGTGTCGCCCGAACTCATCGTGTCCCTCGTTGGACGTCAGTCGTACGTCTAGGTGCCGTATGGCCGATTGTCGCCCACCCTACTCGCGATTCGGTCTGGTTAGGGTCGAAGACCTGGGAAAAGCCGGCCGAGGGACGACATGCCCGATCTTGTGACAAGTATGTCGGCCGTTCGGATGGCCCCGGTCGGGCCGGAGACAGTGTAAGACTCATCTGCCATAAGGCAGGTTGGGATGTGGCAGGTTAGCCAAGTTGTTACACAACCGACTTATGTGAACCAACCCGGCAAACCGCCGCGAGCTGCGACAACCCGCCCCCGGTGCCGCCCGGCGGCTCGGGCGCGCGAGCGATAGCGTGGTGCGCATGCCAGAAGCGCGTGACCCGCTCGCCGACCTGCGACGCATCGCGTTCCTGCTCGAGCGGGCCCACGAGAAGACCTACCGGGTCCGCGCCTTCCGGGGCGCCGCCGCCAAGCTCGGCAAGCTCCCCGAGGGCGAGCTGGCGACCCGGGCCCAGGCCGGCACGCTCACCGACATCGCCGGGATCGGGGACGTGACCGCGCGGTGCGTGGTCGAGTCGCTCAACGGCGAGGAGCCCGTCTACCTGCGCCGCCTCGAGGCGACCGCCGGGCAGGACCTGGACGCCGAGACGGCAGGGCTGCTGCACGCGCTGCGCGGGGACTGTCACGCGCACTCCGACTGGAGCGACGGCGGGTCGCCGATCGACGAGATGGCCATGGCGGCCGCGCAGATCGGGCACGAGTACCTCGTGCTCACCGATCACTCGCCGCGCCTCACCGTGGCCCGCGGGCTCTCCGCCGAGCGGCTCGCGGAGCAGCTGGACGTGGTGGCCGACATCAATGCCGGGTTCGCGAACATCGGGATGTCGTTCCGCCTGCTGACCGGCATCGAGGTCGACATCCTCGCCGACGGGTCGCTCGATCAGACCGACGAGCTGCTCGACCGGCTCGACGTGGTGGTCGCGTCCGTACACAGCAGCCTCAAGGACGAGCCCGAGGTGATGACCCGGCGGATGGTCACCGCCCTGGCCAACCCGCGGATGGACATCCTCGGGCACTGCACTGGGCGGCTCATCACGGGCGGGCGGGGCACGCGGCCGGAGAGCCGGTTCGACGCCGAGGCGGTGTTCGCGGCCGCGGTCGAGCACGACAAGGCGATCGAGATCAACTCCCGGCCGGAGCGGCTGGACCCGCCGAAGCGGCTGCTACGGCTGGCGCTGGAGGCCGGCTGCCGCTTCACCATCGACACCGACGCGCACGCCCCCGGCCAGCTCGACTGGCTCGCCAACGGCTGCGAGCGCGCCATCGCCTGCGGCGTCCCGGCCGACCGGATCCTCAACACGCTCCCGGCCGAGGACCTGCTTGCGTGGACGGCCTCCCACCAAAAAACCGCGTCGCGCAAGTAGGCCCTGCGAGATTCCCACGCCGAGCAGGACGATCACGCCGCCGACCGGCTGATGCCAGGTCAGGTGCTCGTTGAGGAACACGACGCCGGCGATCGCGGCCACGAACGGCGGGAAGTACGTGACCATCGAGCCGGTCGTCACGCCCGCCGTCTGTACGACGTGGAAGTTCAGCCCGAACGCGATGCCGGTGCCGAACACGCCCAGGGCGACGATCGCGATCCAGACCCGCGGGCCGAGGTCCAGCGGCGACGCCGGCAGCCCGGCGATGAGCGGCGCGGCGATCACCAGGTGCAGCGTGGACATGAGCAGCTGCCCGGCCGAGAGCTGGAACGCCGAGATCTCGAAGTGCTGCAGCAGCCAGCGGGTGTAGTTGAAGGCGATGCCGTAGCAGGTGACCGCGCCCAGCAGCATGAGCTGGCCGGCGAGCGAGGCGCCGCCGACGCCCTCCCAGACGCCCAGCACGACGAGTACGCCCACGAACCCGACCAGCAGGCCCCAGATCTGCCGCTGGGCCGGCCGCTGCGAGCGGACCGCCACGAGGGTGACCAGCAGCGTGGTGAGCGGGGCGGTGCCGTTCCAGATGCCGGCCAGGACGGACGGCACGCGCTGCTCGGCGTATCCGAAGAGCACGAACGGTACCGTCGAGGCGAACAGCGCGAACAGGAACAGATGCCCCCACAGCCTCAGCCCGCGGGCCAGCGGCAGCCGGCGAACCGCCAGGAACAGCACGAGGGTGAGGGCGCCGAGGGCGATGCGGTAGAGCGCGATGTAGACCGGCGCGAGCCCCGTGAGCGCGTCCTTGATGAACATGAAGCTCGTGCCCCAGATCAGGGCGACGGCGGCGAAGGCGGGCAGCCAGCGCTTGATGTCAGGGGCGGGACTCGTCATAGTCCTTACTCTGCATCATCCCCGAACGCCGGGGACACACCGCGACGGCCGGCTGAGCCACGGGTTGCGAATTGGCCTCCGGACGCGAGGCGGTGATCGGTTTCGTAACGTATGGTCGGCCCCGTGGGTTCTATCGATGACATCGCCGACCGGTATGTCGAGCAGTGGGCGCCCCTCGACCCGATCGGGGCGACCTTCGTCGGCGTGGCCGGCCACGATCACGAGCTGACCGACCTCTCGCCCGACGGCTTCGCCGCCCTCGCCGACCTGGACCGGGCCGCGCTCGCCGCGCTGGATCGCGAGACGCCCGCGACCGAGACCGAGCGGGTGGCCAAGGAGGCCATGCAGGAGCGGCTCGGGCTGGCCCTGGAGCGGTACGAGGCGGGCGACCTCACCAGCGACGTCAACGTGATCTCCAGCCCGCTGCACGGCGTGCGGAGCTCGTTCGACCTGATGCCCACCAGCGGCGAGGAGGCGGTGGCCAACATCCTGGCCCGCCTGCGCGACGTGCCGCGGGCGCTGGCCCAGTGGCGCACGACGCTGCTGCACGAGGCCCAGCGCGGCAACGTCGCCCCCTCGAAGCAGATCGTCGAGGTGGCCAAGCAGTGCGAGGTCTGGGCCGACCCGCAGGGCGACAACTTCTACCCCGACCTGGCCGCCCGCATCGGGGCCGAGAGCCCGGCGCTGGCCGCCGAGCTCGCCACCCGGGCCGAGGCCGCGCGGGCCGCGACCGTGGAGACCAGCGAGTTCCTGCGCCGCGAGCTCGCCCCGCTCGGCCGGCCCAAGGAGGCCGCCGGACGCGAGCGCTACCAGCTCGCCTCCCGCTACTTCCTGGGCGCGACGGTCGACATCGACGAGGCGTACGCCTGGGGCTTCGACGAACTCGCCCGCCTCGAGTCCGAGATGCGCACCGTGGCCGACAAGATCGTGCCCGGTGGCACGGTCGACGAGGCGGTCGCCGCCCTGGACAACGACCCGAACCGGGTGATCCAGGGCAAGGAGGCGTTCCGCGACTGGATGCAGCAGCTCGCCGACGCCACCGTGGACGAGCTCAACGGCCGCCACTTCGACATCCCCGAGCAGGTCCGCGCGATCGAGTGCATGCTGGCCCCGACGTCCGACGGCGGCATCTACTACACCGGCCCGAGCGAGGACTTCACCCGCCCCGGCCGCATGTGGTGGGCCGTCCCGCAGGGCGTGGACAGCTTCTCGACCTGGCGCGAGGTCACCACGGTGTACCACGAGGGCGTCCCCGGCCACCACCTGCAGATCGCGCAGACGTACGTCCGCGCCGAACTGCTCAACCGCTGGCGCCGCGTGCTCGCGTGGTCGTCGGGGCACGGCGAGGGCTGGGCGCTCTACGCCGAGCGGCTGATGGACGAGCTCGGCTACCTCGCGGACCCGGGCGACAAGCTGGGCATGCTCGACGGCCAGGCGTTCCGCGCCACCCGCGTGATCGTCGACATCGGCATGCACCTGGAGCTGGAGATCCCGCGCGACAACCCGTTCGGCTTCGCGCCGGGCGAGCGCTGGACGCCGGAGCTGGGCTGGGAGTTCCTGCGCGCGCACTGCCGCGTGGAGGAGAAGAGCCTGCGGTTCGAGCTCAACCGGTACCTCGGCTGGCCCGGCCAGGCCCCCTCCTACAAGCTGGGCGAGCGCGCCTGGCTGGCCGCCCGGGCCGACGCCCAGGCCCGCAAGGGCGCGGACTTCGACCTCAAGGCGTTCCACCGCGACGCGCTCAACCTCGGCTCGCTGGGCCTCGACCCGCTGACCGCCGCGCTCGCCCGCATCTAGGCGCTGCTCCTGGTGGGCGTCGGCGTGCGACGCCCACCAAGAGGCTAAGCGACCGGGGCGATGTCCAGCTTCGGGGCCGTGAGCAGGTTGGACTGCACGTACACCAGCTCGATCTCGCAGGCCGTGTAGAAGCCCGGCAGCGGGATCGGCGGCGGCGGGAACGACGGGGTGAAGGTCAGCGGCAGCAGTCCCAGCACGTTGGCCGAGAACCGCGTCGTGTAGAACTTCACGTCGCCCGAGACTGTCAGCTTCGAGCTCTTGGTGACGAGCAGCTTCGGCCCGCCCGGGGTGTCGAGCTCGAACGGGGTCGAGACCGAGTTCTTCATGGAGAAGGCGAGCACCTTCACCGTGGTGCCGTCCTTGCGCGGGAGGTCGGCCACGCCGTCGTAGGTCAGGCTGTCCATCGTCATCACGTCCGCCTTGAGGATCGACGGCTGCTTGGCGACGAAGGGCTGGCCCGCCGCGACCTGGGCCTTCTTGTTGTTCGGGGTCGGCGACGCGCTGGTCAGGCCGCAGGCCGGGGTCGACGAGGCCTTCGGCGAGACCGGCTGCTTGGTCGGGACCGCGGTGGTCGCCGCCTCCGTGGGCGCGGTCGACGCGGCCGTCGTGGCCTCGGTTTCCGCTTTCTTGTCGTCTTTCTTGTCGTCGCCGCCGGTGAACAGATCGCCGAGCCAGCCGAGCAGCCCCTCGCCCTTCGTCGGGGTGGGAGTGGGCGTCGGCGTGGGAGTTGGGCTCGCGGACGGGGTGGCCGCGGCCGTGGTCGGGCTGGTGGAGGCGGGCTTGCCGGACGAGGCCGACGGGCACGCGGCCGGCGCGGCGTACGCCTCGCCGCCCCGGTTCGCCGCGGCCACGACCGCGGCGGTGAGCAGCAGGGCCATCAGGAGCGGGCCCAGGTGACGCCGCTTGGGCAGATCACCTGGGCCGTCCGATGGGGGGAGCTGCTCATCGGCGCTGCCCGCACCGCGCCCTTCGTGCAGGGGGCTGAGCTGGGTCGTCGGGATCTCGTCGCGCAGCACGCCGGATGGCGGCCGCCGGGACTCGTCGTACGTCGGCCAAGCCTCGGCCGCCGCGCCGGGAGCCGCGTCGTCCTCGACCATGAAGTCGTCCAGCTTCGCGTCCCGGTAGTACGGCGCCGATTCAGGCGATTCAGGCGCCTCGACCGAAGAAGCCGCAAAAGGCGAAGCAGCCGACGCGTCCGAAGCGGCCGAGGAAGCCGGCGCGTCCGTGGAAGCCGTCGCAGGTGGTGCCCACGCGACGGCGAGGCCGCCGCCGATCAGGCCCAGGACGGTACCAAGGAAGAAACCGCCCAGGTTGAGCCCGATGAGCGCATAGAGCGCCACCACGGTCCCGAGAATCCCGTAGAACAGCCGCTGCTGCGGGCTGAACCACGTCAGCGCCCCGCAGAGCAGCATCATCAGCGGAATCACGTAGGACAGGAAGCCGGTCGGTCCGAAGTGGACCTCCAGCGCAAGCTTGAGGTTGCCGCTGACGAAGAGCTCCACGCCCGAGAGCAGCAGGAACAGCCCGCCCCAATACGGTCGTTGGGCACGCCAACCGACCGAAGCGTGCGAGGGGGTCACTGGGTCCTCCAAGAACAAACAGGGAGCCCGCGGGGGTGCATCCCCGCGGGCCCTGATGGAGCTGCTAGAAGCACTCTTCGGCGTTGGCGCCGGTCGAGATGCCGAGGTCCAGGCCGGTCAGCTTGAACGTGCCGGCGGTGGTCGACCAGGCGACCTGCTTGAGGTTGTTGATCGTCACGCCGTCCGCCTGCTGGGCGAAGCCGCCCTGCAGACCCTTGGCGTTGGCGCCGCCCTTGGTGAGGTCGGACGCGTCGATGCCGATCTGGATGTTGTCGAACGTGGCGTCACCCTTGAGCGACGTCAGGTCGATCAGCAGGTCGGTCGCCTCGGCCGGGTTGTTGGCGTCCTTGCCGGCGTGGATGACCATGGTCACCGGCAGGCCGGGCACCTTCACCGACTGGCAGAGGTTGTACAGCTTGGCGCTGGCGATGCCGGAGACGGCGACCGGGTGGTTCTTCGGGTCGGCCGGGTTGCGCGGGTCGCCGCCCTTCTCGGTGGCCATGCCGCCGTACTGCACGAAGCCGGTGCCCACGAGCTTGTCGGCGGACACCTTGAACTGACTGCCGGAGACGTTGAACGACGCGGCGATCGCGCCGGTGGCCTGGCCGAAGACGATGGCGCCGGCGATGAAGCTGGCCGGCACGACGACGGTAGCGAAGCGCTTCCATCGCGTGCGGCCCTTCACCGCGCTGCCCTGAGCTACGGACACGTAGGGCTCCCTCTTGTCGCGGGGTGCTGGTGGTGCGGCGCTCCTGCAATGCGGGCGCACGCATCGCGCCGTCGGGACCGGTTCCTGGCGCTGCCGGGCGGGTTCCAGGGGCCGGGTCGGGGCGTGCGCAGAATGTTGCCCCGTCCCCCGCGCGGGTTCAAGGCCGGTCGTTACCGGCGGGTAACCCCGAATTTCGCAAATTCGTACGCTGCGTAGTCATGCAGCGAAATCAGAAGGCCCGAGGACGCCATCAAATCGGACGAACGCCCACTGTGATCACTACCACAGGTGACCGATCTTGCCGATTATCACGGTTCCATAACGGCAAACCCCCGGGGTTCTTTTTTCACTATCAGCACACCGGCCCATTGCGAAAACTATCGATGAATGGTTAGTTAGCACTCGTAACAAATGCAAGCGCGATCGGCGCGCGTCTTGCCTGGCTGAACCCCACAGCTCAGGAGGACACCCCACCATGGCACCATCCCCGCGCCGACGATCGCTGCTGCTCGCCGCAGCCGTTCTCGGCACCTTCGTGGCCGCCGTGGCCGAAGCCCCGGCCGCCCACGCGATCACCATTCCGGCCAGCGACTACCAGCACGTCCAGCTCGCCCTCGGCCCGTCCGAGCTCGGCGAACCGATGTCGCTGGCCGTGCTCCCCGACCGGTCGGTGATCCACACCGCCCGCGACGGCACAGTCCGGATCACCGATGCCGCCGGCAACACCAAGGTCGCCGCCAAGCTCTCCGTATACACGCACGACGAGGAGGGCCTGCAGGGCGTCGCCGCCGATCCCGGCTTCGCGACGAACCGGTGGGTCTGGCTGTACTACTCCCCGACCCTCTCGACTCCGTCGGGCGACGCGCCGGCAACCGGTACAACCGCGGACTTCAACGCGTGGAAGGGGCACCTGAACCTGTCCCGGTTCACCCTGAAGTCCGACAACACGCTGGACCTGACCAGCGAGAAGGTGGTGCTCACGGTCGACAACGACCGCGGGCTGTGCTGTCACGTCGGCGGGGACATCGACTTCGACGCGGCCGGCAACCTCTACCTGACCACCGGCGACGACACCAACCCGTTCGAGTCCAACTCCTACGCGCCGATCGACGAGCGCACCAACCGCAACCCGCAGTACGACGCCCAGCGCTCGTCGGCCAACAGCAACGACCTGCGGGGCAAGGTCCTGCGGATCAAGCCCAACACCGACGGGACGTACGCGATCCCGTCCGGCAACATGTTCGCCCCGGGCACCGCGAAGACCCGCCCCGAGATCTACGCGATGGGCTTCCGCAACCCGTTCCGGATGAGCGTCGACAAGCCGACCGGCATCGTCTACCTCGGCGACTACGGCCCCGACGCCGGCACGAGCGACCCGAACCGCGGCCCCGGCGGCCAGGTCGAGTTCGACCGCGTCACCGGCCCCGGGTTCTACGGCTGGCCGTACTGCACCGGCACGAACACCACCGCCGAGACCTACAACGAGTGGGACTTCGCGGCCAACGTGACCGGCGCGAAGTACAACTGCGGAGGCGGGCCGGCGAACAACTCCTTCCGCAACACCGGACTGGCCACGCTGCCCGCCGCCAAGAGCAGCTGGATCCGGTACGGCGGCGACGCCGGCACCCCGCCCGAGTTCGGCACCGGGTCGGAGTCGCCGATGGGCGGTCCCGTGTACCGCTACAACGCCGGGCTCAGCTCGACCGTCAAGTTCCCGCAGAGCCTCGACGGCATGTTCTTCGCCGGGGAGTACGGCCGCCGCTGGATCAAGCCCGTGAAGGTCAACGCGGACGGTTCACCCGGCGAGATCTCCACCTTCCCGTGGGCCGGTACGCAGGTCATGGACATGGCCTTCGGCCCGGACGGCGCGCTCTACGTGCTCGACTACGGCACGAGCGGGGCGAACAACCAGGCGCTGTACCGCGTCGAGTACGTCGGCGGGGCCAACCGCGCCCCGATCGCGAAGATCACCGCGGACCGGACCTCCGGCCCGAACCCGCTGACGGTGGCCTTCTCCTCGGCCGGCTCGTCCGACCCCGAGGGCGGCGCGCTGACCTACGCGTGGGACTTCGACGGCAACGGGACCACGGACTCCACCGCGGCCAACCCGAGCTTCACCTACACCACCAACGGCACCAAGACGCCGACGCTCACGGTCCGCGACCCGCAGGGGCTGACGGGCACCGCGAGCACGGTCGTCACGGTGGGGAACAGCGCTCCGACGGTACGGCTCAATCTCCCCGCCAACGGCCAGCTCTTCAGCTTCGGCGACACGGTGCCGTTCTCGGTGACGGTGACCGACCCGGAGGACGGGACGATCGACTGCTCCAAGGTCACCGTGACGTACCTGCTCGGCCACGACGCCCACCAGCACCAGATCACGGCGAACACCGGCTGCACGGGCACGATCGCGGTCCCGGTCGACGGTGAGCACGACGCCGCGGCCAACGTCTACGGGGTCTTCGACGCCTCCTACACCGACAAGGGCGGCCTGACCGGGCACAGCGTCTCCACGCTGCAGCCGCGGCACCGCCAGGGCGAGCACTTCAGCACCCAGTCGGGCGGGATCCAGATCGCCAGTCACACGGCGGCCGAGGGCGGCTCGACGGTCGGCTTCATCGACAACAACGACTGGGTGTCGTTCGCGCCCTACCTGCTGAGCAACGCCACGCAGTTCACCGCGCGCGTCTCGTCGGCCGGCGCCGGCGGCACGATCGAGGTGCGGGCCGGTTCGGCGACCGGCACGCTGCTCGGCACGGCGACGGTGGCCCCGACCGGGAGCTGGGAGACGTTCACCAACGTCACCGCCGCCCTGAGTGGCGCGCCGTCCACCACGACGACGCTGTTCCTCGTGTTCAAGGGCGGCGCCGGGAACCTGTTCGACCTGGACGCGTTCACGCTGGCCACCTCCGGAGGCACCAGTCTGCGGGCCACGGCGAACTCCAAGTACGTGACGGCGCTCAACGCGACCACCGCGCTGATCGCCGACGCGACGACGGCGGGCACGGCCCAGCAGTACGACCTGGTCGACCTCGGCGGCGGCAAGGTGGCGCTCAAGGCCCGGTCGAACGGGCAGTACGTCTGCGCGGAGAACACCGGGGCGAACCCGCTGATCGCCAACCGCGCGGCCGTCGGGGCCTGGGAAACGTTCACCCTGGTCCGCAACTCCGACGGCACGGTGAGCTTCCTGGCCCAGGCGAACAGCAAGTACGTCACCGCGGAGAACGCCGGGGCGAGCGCGCTGATCGCCAACCGCGCGGCCATCGGGCCCTGGGAGAAATTCACAATCGTGCAGTAGTACGTACGGCTGTATGTTGACACTTCTCGTTGGAATATGAGTGGATGTGTTGGTCCATGGGGATCTATAGATCTCCATGGACCGGCTACGGCCGCCACCGTTGCCTCGAGGAGCACGCATGAGACTCTCCAGACGGGTCGCGCTCGCGCTCGCCCCGCTCGTCGCCACCGCCGGTCTGCTGGTCGCGTCCGCCCAGCCGGCCAGCGCCTGGACCCCCAAGACCCCGCCGATGACCACGCCGTGGACGAACTCGGTGTCGACCACCAACCCCCTGCCCGAGTACCCGCGGCCGCAGCTGACCCGCGCGGACTGGACCAACCTGAACGGCATCTGGGACTTCGCGGTCACCGGCTCCGGCCAGACCACCCCGCCGGGCACGTTCGGTGAGCAGATCCGGGTCCCCTACCCGGTCGAGTCGGCGCTGTCCGGCATCCAGCGGCGCATCACCGAGAACGACCGGATGTGGTACCGCCGGACCTTCACGATCCCCGCCGGCTGGGCCGGCAAGCGGGTCCAGCTCAACTTCGGCGCCGTCGACTGGCAGACCACGGTCTGGGTGAACGGCACGCAGGCGGGCGCCGTGCACAGCGGCGGCTACGACGCCTTCACCTACGACATCACCACGCTGCTCAACGGCGGGACGAACACCATCGTCGTCGGGGTGTACGACCCGACCGACGCCGGCTCCCAGGCCGTGGGCAAGCAGCGGCGCAACGACGTCCTGCCGCACGCCGGCGGCGGCATCTTCTACACGGGCGCCTCGGGCATCTGGCAGACCGTCTGGCTGGAGCCGACCCCGACCGCCCGCATCACGCGCGTCGACCTGGTGCCGAACATCGGCAACAACACCCTGTCGGTGAACGTCCTCGGCGCCGGGCTCTCCGGCCAGACGGTGACCGCCACCGTGTCGTCGGGCGGAGCCCAGGTCGGAAGTGCCAACGGCAGCGTCGGTACCGCATTCAGCGTGCCGGTCCCGAACGCGCACCGGTGGACCCCGAACGACCCGTTCCTCTACGACGTGAAGGTCGACCTCAAGAGCGGCTCGACGGTGGTCGACTCGATCGGCAGCTACGCCGGCATGCGCTCGATCTCGATCGGCAACGTCAACGGCAAGCTGCGCATCCTGCTCAACGGGCAGTTCGTGTTCCAGAGCGGGACGCTGGACCAGGGGTACTGGCCGGACGGCATCTACACCGCCCCGACCGACGCGGCGCTGCGCTCCGACCTGCAGCAGCACAAGAACCTGGGCTTCAACATGGTGCGCAAGCACATCAAGGTGGAGCCCCAGCGCTGGTTCTACGCCGCCGACCAGCTCGGCCTGCTCGTGTGGCAGGACATGCCGGCCATGCCGACCGGCAAGAACCCGACCACGGCCGCCCGCACCCAGTGGGAGGCGGAGTTCGACCGCATCATCGACCAGCACCGCAGCTCGCCCTCGCTGGTCATGTGGGTGGATCAGAACGAAGGCTGGGGGCAGTACGACCAGGCCCGGATCGCCACGCATGTGAAGTCCTACGACCCGTCCCGCCTCGTCAACAACATGAGCGGGATCAACTGCTGCGGCGCGGTCGACGGCGGCAACGGCGACGTGCTGGACAACCACATCTACGTCGGCCCGGGCGCCACCCGCCCGTCCGGCACCCGCGCGGCCGTGCTCGGCGAGTTCGGCGGCCTGGGCCAGCGCGTCGCGGGCCACGAGTGGTCGCCCGGCAACGGCTTCTCCTACGAGGACCAGCCCAGCACGGCCCGGCTCAACGACCGGCTCAACGGCCTCTACGAGCAGATCCGCACCGGCGGCATGCCGCAGGGTCTCTCGGCCTCGGTGTACACCGAGATCACCGACGTGGAGAACGAGGTCAACGGCCTGCTCACCTACGACCGGCAGGTGGTGAAGGTGGACGCGGCCCGGCTGCGGGCCAGCAACCAGGCGCTCATCAACGCCTCGTCCAGCCCGGTCGGCTCGGCCGCGCTGCAGACGGGCGTCTACAAGTCGCTGCGCGCGACGACGGCCTGCTGCACGACCCGCTACGTGCGGCACCAGAACAGCCTCGGCTACACCGAGGTCGTCGACGCGAACAGCTCGGCCCTGCTCAAGCAGGACGCGACCTGGCGCGTGGTGCCCGGCCTGGCCGACTCGTCCTGCTACTCGTTCGAGTCCCGCAACTTCCCCGGCCGCTACCTGCGCCACCAGGCGTTCCGGGCGCGCATCGACACCAACGACAACTCGGCGCTGTTCAAGGCCGACGCGACGTTCTGCGTGCAGCAGGGCAACGGCGGGGTCAGGCTGACGGCCTGGAACTTCCCCGGGCAGTACCTGCGGCACTACAACTCGGAGGTCTGGCTGGCGACGCCGGGCGGGCCCAACCCGTATGACGGCGCGGGGCTCTTCGTCGAGGACAGCACCTGGTCCGTCGACGCTCCCTGGGCTCCGTAGTGTTTGGGCCGGCCCTCGCACCTGCGGGGGCCGGCCACTTTCCTGCACCCCATTGCGCACCGCCTCGAACGAAGGCCGGGACCGAGCACGCCGATGCTCAGGTCACGAACCCCCGTTAGGAGCACGGATGCGCCTTCTCACCTCTGCCCTCGGCCTCGCGCTGGCGGCGGGCGGCACGCTGATCGCCGCCCAGCCCGCGCTGGCCGACACGACGGCCCTCCCCCATCCCGTCGGCGGCTTCGCGGCGCCCACCACCCGGGTCAACGCGAGCGTCCCGGCCTTCCGGGCCCAGGACGCGCTCCCGGACAGCTCCTCGCTGATCACCAACCTGCCCCCGGTCGGCGACCAGGGCCAGATCTCCTCCTGCGTGGCGTGGACGATCGCGCACACGATCATGGGCTTCTACGCGAACCGCGACAGCGGCACCGGCGCCCCCTACGCCCCGCTGTACCTCTACATGCGCGCGGTCACCAAGGGCGGCGCCCCGAACGTGGGCCTGAACCCGGGCGTCGCGCTGCAGGAGGCCACCGCCAACGGCGTGGACACCCAGGACGACTACGTGCAGGGCGTCTACGGCTACCAGACGGCCCCGACCGCGACCGAGGTCGCCAACGCCGCGAACTACAAGCTCTCCGGCTGGACCACGCTGTGGGTCGGCGACAAGCAGGGCGACAAGGCCAAGACCGCGATCAAGACGGCGATCGCCGCGGGCACGCCGGTCGCGATCGGCATCCCGGTCTTCAAGGACTTCATGTACCTCAAGGGCAACGCGCTGTACAACACGCTCACCGGCACCAACCTCGGCGGGCACATGATCACGGCGTACGCGTACGACGCGGACGGCGTGTGGATCCGCAACCAGTGGGGCACCGGCTGGGGCGCGAACGGCGACGCCCACCTGTCCTGGTCGTTCGTGACGACCGACGTGCAGGCCGCGTACACCGTGAACGGCCTCAAGTCGCCCGAGAAGGCGGTCATCCCGACGCCGGCCGTCACCGGGCTCTCCGCGGTCCGCGGCCCGGTGGCCGGCGGCACCAAGGTCACCATCGCCGGCGGCAACCTCTCGACGGCGACCTCCGTCAAGTTCGGCGGCGTCGACGCCACGTTCACCACGTCCCAGGCCAACGGCATCACCACGCTGGTCGCGACCGCGCCGGCGCACGCCAAGGGCGCCGTCGACGTGACCGTCACCAACGCCAAGGGCACCAGCGCGCTCAGCGTGGCGGCCAAGTTCACCTACGTCCCGGCCGCGCCGGTGCTGACCAAGCTCTCCGCGTCCTCGGCGTCGACCGCCGGCGGCGAGACGATCACCGTCACCGGCACCGACCTCGCCGAGGTCACCGCCGTGAAGCTCGGGTCGGCCGCGGTCGCCGGGTTCAAGCTCACCTCGCCGACCACGATCACCTTCCCGGTCCCCGCGGGGATCGCGGCGGGCGGCTACGACGTCACGGTCACCACGCCGTACGGCACCAGCCCCGTCGTCCCGGCCGGCCGCCTCACGCTGGTCGCCCCGCCCGCGCCGACCGTGAAGGCGCTCAGCGTCAGCAGCGGCCCGACCAACGCGGCCACCGCCGTCACGGTCACCGGCACCGGCTTCGCCAGCCTGAAGTCGGTCACCGCGAGCGGCGTCGCCGTCGGCTTCACCAAGGTCTCGGACACCCAGCTCACGGTGACCATGCCCGCCCACGCGGCCGGCCGGGTCACGCTGAAGCTGACCAACGCGGGCGGCAGCTACGAGGCGACGGCGCTGCCGTTCACCTACGTCGCCCCGGCCGCACCGACGGTCACCTCGCTCCTGCCGAGCACCGGCGGCACCAAGGTCGCCACCACGGTCACGCTCTCCGGCGCGAACCTCGGCGGCGCGACCCGCGTGACGGCCAACGGCGCCGTGGTCTCCTTCACCAAGGTCTCCGACTCGCAGCTGCGCGTGGTCCTCCCGCCGCACGCCGCCGGCGCGACCACGGTGCAGGTCACGACCCCGGGCGGCACCGCCGGATCGACCTTCACCTACAAGGTGTAACCCCCGGATCACCCGCCCCGTCCCCCGATCCGGGGGACGGGGCTTTTCCGTGTGCATCCCTCAATCGGGGCATCGGCGTCATACCAGTGGCGGTTAGCCTGTGCCGAACTTCAATGCCGAGGGGTTTGCGGATGCGACGGATCTTGCCTGTACTGGCGGCGCTCGGCCTGCTGGCCGGATGCACCGCCTCTGGAGCGGCCGAGCAGCCCCCGCCGGGCCTGGCCGATCGCGGCACCGCGGTGACCACCGCGAAGCCGACCCGCCAGGACCTGACCAACAAGGTGAGCCTCAGCGGCAAGGTCACGCTGAACCCGACGTTCGGGCTCGTCGCGCCGATCGACGGCGAGGTGCGTTACCTGGACGTCAAGGCGCCCACCGGTACGCCCACCAAGCCGACCAAGGTCGCCAACATCTGGGTCAGCGGCAAGGCCACGCCGGTCGAGGTGCCCGCGGGCGCGGTCTTCGCCGGCCGGCTCGTCGACGACCGCGCCAAGGTCACCGCCGGCATGCCGATCGTCTCGGCCCGCCAGGCCGGCTACGGGATCGTCGCGGACATCGACGGCACCCAGGCGTACCAGGTGAGCGACACCCTGCAGTCGGTCACCGCGCAGGTCAAGAGCGGCCCCGGCCCCTTCCCGTGCACGGTCCTCGGCACCCTCGCGGCACTCCCCGGCGGCACCATCCCGGAGCCCAAGGCGCCCGCGGTCAACCCGTCGAGCACCGCGCCCGTCGTGCAGCCGACACAGGGCCAGCAACAGCAGCCCTCGGAGGCCACCGGCATGCGCCTGGTCTGCACGGGACCGGCCGACACCAAGCTCATCAACGGCGCCGCCGCGACGGTCGAGATCATTACTGCCAAGGCCGCGGGTGTACTCGTACTGCCCGTCGAAGCCGTCGCCGGCTCGCAGGGCAAGGGCAAGGTCGAGGTGGTCAAGGCCGACCAGAGCCGCGAGGTTCGCGAGGTGACCCTCGGGCTCACCGACGGCAAGGTGATCGAGATCAAGAGCGGGATCACCGAGGAGGACACGGTCTCCGTCCCCGGCCCGAGCATCCCGGACGCCAAGGGCGCCAACCCGGGCGGCGGCAAATGAGCCACCCGATCATCGAGCTCACCGGCATCACCAAGACCCTCAAGGGCCAGAAGGAGCCACGGGTCATCCTCGACGGCGTCGACCTCTCCGTCGGCGAGGGCGAGAGCGTGGCCATCCTCGGCCGCTCCGGCTCCGGCAAGAGCACCCTGCTGAGCCTGATCGGCCTGTTCGACCGCCCCGACTCGGGCACCTACTTCATGGGCGGCCGCGACCTCTCCCGCATCTCCGAACGCCGCGCGGCCGCCCTGCGCAGCGCCCAGTTCGGCTTCGTCTTCCAGCGCTTCTTCCTCCTCAAGCACCTGACCGCGGCCCAGAACGTGGCCATGGCCCTGGTCAACGGCCAGGGCTGGCTCCCCCGCCGCAAGCGCCGGGCGCGCACCATGGAGGCGCTGGAACTCGTCGGGATCGCCCATCTCGCCCGCAACAAGCCGGCCAAGCTCTCCGGCGGCGAGCAACAGCGCGTGGCGATCGCCCGGGCCCTGGTCCGCCAGCCGCGCCTGCTCCTGGCCGACGAGCCCACGGGCGCCCTGGACACCGAGACCGGCAACCTGGTGATCGAGGTGATGCGCGCCGCCACTGACCGCGGCTGCGGCCTGATCCTCGTCACCCACGACCAGGCCCACGCGGCCAAGATGCAACGCGTCGTCCGCCTCGCCGACGGCGTCCTGCACCCCGAGGCACTGACCGCCGCGGGGGTCCTGTGATCAGGCTGTCGGGGCGGTTCCGGTCCGCCCTCATCATCGGCTTCCAGGGCATCCGCGCCCGCAAGACCCGCACGTTCCTCTCGATGATCTCCCTGTTCCTGGGCGTCCTGGCCGTCGTCACGGTGCAGGCCGGCGCCGAGACCGTCCGCACGCTGCAACTCGCCGACATCGAACTCCAGATGGGCCGCGACGGCACCCGCACGTACTGGGTCCCCCCGGTCCCCGGCGCACCCCAGGCCACGGCCGAGACCATCAAGGGCCGCCCCGGCGCCGCCGCGAACTACAGCATGCAGGCCATCATCGGCGAGCCGAAGGTCCGCCCGATCAACCCGGGCGGCCAGTCCTTCGAGCACCTGGACCAAATGGGCGACGGCGTCGTGTACGGCCCCGACACCAGGTTCGAAATGCAGTGCGACGACGCCGGCAACTGCCGCCCGGTCCCCGTCAACGCCGCCGCCCCGGCCCCGAAGGGCGCCGCGATCGAGCTGTCGCTGGTGGCCCTGATCAACGACATCCGCCCGTTCCGCCCGTTCCGCCCGGTGGCCGGCACCTTCCTGGACTTCTCGGGCGACCCGTCCTACTCCCCGCGCCTGGTCATCAACAAGGCCGCGGCGGTGGGCTTCGCGAAGTTCACCATCCCCGCCGAGATGCGCCTGGACGGCGGCACGGCGAACCCCACCCCGCGCATCATCGGCGTCGTGGACGACGGCAACTCCCAGCCCGCCGCCTACGCCCGAGCCGACGAGATCGACAACTGGCTGCCGCCGCCTTCTCCACCGGCCGCCTCCACGTCCTCCTCCTCGGACCCTGGCGCCGGCGCAAAGGGCGCCATGCCGATGGCCTGGTCGGGCCAGCCCTTGGCGGTCTCCTTCGCCCCCGGCAACGGCGAACTGGAGGCCCTGCTGGTCCGCAAGCTGGTGGCCCTGGGCGTACCGCGCGAGTCGCTGAACCCCGACATCCGCAACGCCCGCAAGGAGCTCGAACAGGAGCTGACGATCCTCAACTGGATCTTCCTTGGGATGGCCGGCCTGGTCCTGCTGATCGGCGTGGCCGGCATCCTGAACGTAGGCCTCGCCACAGTAGGCGAACGCGTGGAGGAGTTCGCCCTGCGAAGAGCCGTAGGCACCCCGAGAATCCTGCTGGCCGGCATCGTCCTGGCCGAGACACTGCTGACCGGCCTCCTGACAGCGGGCGCCGCGATCGCCACGGCCGCGGCGGCCATGAGCGCCGCGACAACGCTGCTGGGCAGCCGAATACCCCAGCTCCAGGAGATCACCTTCCCCTGGCAGGCAGGCGTGGCAGGCGTGATCGCCGGCCTGATCGCGGGCGTACTGGGCGGCTTCATCCCAGCGCTGCGAGCGGCGAGGATCCCGATCGCCACGGTGATGCGGGCTTAGGTTTCTCGGTTTCTTCGGGTTCTTCGGGGCTTCGCTTTCTAGCGGAGCCCCCACTCGTATGCGATCACGACCAACTGCGCCCGATCGTGTGCGCCGAGCTTGGTCATGGCCCGGTTGACGTGGGTTTTCGCGGTATGCGGACTGACCACGAGATGTCCGGCAATCTCATCGTTCGACATCCCGGTGGCGACGAGCCTGACCACTTCCCGTTCCCGCTCGGTCAACAGCCCGACGAGCTTCCGATCCCCTCGCGGCGCGCGGGCCGGTTCAGCGAGAAATCGCGTGATGAGACTGCGCGTGGCGGCGGGCGAGAGCAACGATTCGCCCCGATGCACGGTACGGATCGCCGCCAGCAACTCCTCCGGCTCGGCCCCCTTCCCGAGAAAGCCACTGGCCCCGGCGCGGAGCGCCTCGAACACGTACTCATCAACCTCGAACGTCGTGAGGATCAGCACCCGAACTCCGGCAAGGGCCGGATCTCCGGTAATCAGGCGAGTCGCGGCCAGCCCGTCGAGCTCGGGCATACGAATGTCCATGAGCACGACGTCGACCTGCTCGGCGCGGACGAACTCGACCGCTTGCCGCCCGGTGGCCGCCTCCCCGACGACCAGTACATCTTCGGCCGCCTCAACGAACACCTTGAACCCACTGCGAATCAGCGCCTGATCATCGGCCAGCACAACCCGAATGACCTCACCCACCGGCAGTCTCCCCCTTCCCCACTCCGAACCGCCGCGGAGCCCGTCCCGGCCACGTCCTCACGCCGCATGAGCCCAGCACCGCTCGGCCTCACGCCATGCCAGACCCCGATCCGCGAGCCGCCCCGCCTCACGCCGTGCCAGACCCCGGTTCGCGAGCCGCCCCGCCTCACGCCATGCCGGACCTCGATTCGATGCCGCCCGCCGAGTGGGGAAGCCGCGCGTCGACGCGATAGCCGCCATCGGGCCGCGGCCCGGCGGTGAGCGATCCGCCCAGCGCCAGAACTCGTTCCCGCATCCCGACAAGCCCGAGTCCACCCATCCGGCCGGCCCCGAAACCGTCGTGCGGCTCAACCTCAGGCCCCGCCGCCCGACGCGCTGCCAGCCCGAGGTTCGGCTCACCGGCAGGCGGCGCCGGGCCGTTGTCGACCCGGACGTGCAGAAACTGCGGCTCATAGCTCACCGACAGCCGAATCGGAGCCCCCGGCGCATGCTTGCAAGCGTTCGTAAGCGCCTCCTGAAACACCCGGTACGCCGTCAGATCGACCGCCGCCGGCACCTCGGCCCCACCAACGCCCGGACCAGCGCCGGCAATGGCCTCCTCCGCCGCTCGATGTGTCACCACCGGCAGCTCGACCCCACCATCGGCCGGACCAACCACAGTGATGGACTGCCCCGCCGCCCGATGCGCCGCCACCAGCGAAGGCAACCCCGCCAAGCCCGGTAAGGGATCGAGCGGCAAGGCAGGCTCATCCGCCCGCCGCAACAACCCGATCGTGTCGCTCAGCTCGTCCAGCGCGGTCCGCCCAGCCCGGCGAACATGAACCAACGCCTCGCGGGCCCGCGCCGGCGAGGAGTCCAGCAACTGCGACGCCACCCCCGCCTGCACGGTGATCAGCGCCAGCTGATGCCCCACGGCGTCATGCAAGTCGCGGGCGATCCGCAGCCGCTCCTCCGTAACGCGCCGCAGCGCCTCGGCCTCGTGCTCCTGCTCCGCGAGCCGAGCCCGGTCCTCCACCCCCGCCAGGTACTCGCGCCGGGACCGCGCCCCGTCGCCCGCCGCCACCGCGAGCCCGCCCAGCGCCGCCAGCGCCAGGTTCTCCGCGCCCAGCCACGAGGACGGCTTGACCAGCATGTGCAGCCCCGCAAACGCCAGCACCGCCAGCACGCCGATGGCCAGAGCGCGCCGTCGGGACTGCGACTCCGCCACCGTGTAGAGCGCGATCAGCGGCGCCGCCAGGATCATCGTCCCGTTGGTGCTGCTGTGGTTGACGATCAGGTACACCTCGGCCGCGATCGAGCTGACGAGAAACGCCGCGAACGGATGCCGGCGGCGCAGAGCCAGGGCGGCGCAGGCAACCAGAACGGCGGCCAGGGCAGCCGGCTCGATGGGCATGCCGGTCGGGGAGCCGTGGGTCGTGACCAGCACCACGACCCCCACCACGATCCCGATCAACAAATCCATCCGCATGCCAAAACCGTAGACCCGGGGTACGACAAAAACGTCCCACCAGCGCGGTATCCCGGATGCCGCACGCGGGGGACGACCGGACGACCGAAGCGGCCGAGAGTGGCGGCATGACAGAGGTTCAGATTCGGGGGCTCAGCAAGCGGTACGGCCGCAGAACGGTCGTCGACGGGCTCACCTTCGACGTCCCGGCCGGGGCGGTCACCGGCTTCCTGGGGCCGAACGGCGCGGGCAAGACGACCACGCTGCGCATGCTGGTGGGCCTGGTCCGGCCGAGCGCCGGGGAGGCGCTTATCGATGGGCAAAAATATCAACAGCTAGCGCACCCGCGCCGCACGGTCGGCGCGCTGCTGGAGGCGAGCGGCTTCCACCCGGGTCGCAGCGGGCGGGACCACCTGCGGATTCTCGCCGACGCGGCGAACCTGCCGGCGCAGCGGGTCGACGCCGTGCTCGACGAGGTCGGGCTGGTCGAGGCGGCCGGGAGCCGGGTCCGCACCTACTCCCTCGGCATGCGCCAGCGCCTCGGCCTGGCCGGCGCGCTGCTCGGCGACCCGGGGCTGCTCGTGCTCGACGAACCGGCCAACGGCCTCGACCCGGCCGGCATGGCCTGGCTGCGCGCCCTGTTGCGGCGCCGCGCGGCCGAGAACAGGACGGTCCTCATCTCCAGTCACGTCCTCGCCGAGATCGCGCAGACCGCGGACCGGATCATCATCGTCCACAATGGACAGCTCAACCACATCGGCCCGGTCGAGCCCGATCTCGAGCGCACGTTTCTGAAGGTGACGGGGGCGGGACATGCGGGCTGAACTGCGCAAGCTCACGACGGTACGGTCACCCTGGCTCCTCCTCGCCGCCGCCGTCGCGCTCGTGGCGGTGGGCGCCGGCAGCCGGATCGCCAAGCACCCCGAGGACGCGGCCGGCGCCGCGGCCCACGCCGGCCTGGCCGCGCTCTTCCCGCTGGTGCTCGGGATCATGGCGCTCGCCGGCGAGTACCGGCACCGCACGATCGCCGACACGTACCTCGCCACGCCCGACCGGACCCGCGTGCTGCTGCGGAAGTTCGGGGTGTACACCTTGATGGGAGCGGGCTTCGGGATCGCGGCGGCCGGCACCGCGGCGATCGTCGTGCTGCTCAGGAACGACGCGCTGCCGTGGAGCACGCTGGCCGGCGCCGTGGCCTGGAACGCGCTGTTCGCGGCGATCGGGGTCGGGCTCGGCGCGCTGGTGCGCAGCCAGGTCGGGGCGATCGCGGGCGCGCTGGCCTGGCTGGCGCTGATCGAGGGGGTCGCGGCCGAGCTCGTCGGCGACGACGCGGCCCGCTGGCTGCCGTTCCGCGCCGCGACGGCGCTCGGCGGCATGCCCGGCTCGACGCTGGGGCAGGGCACCGCGGCGGTCGTGCTCGGTGCCTATGCGCTGGCGTTCATCGCGGCGGCTTTTGCGGTACAACAGCGGGATCTTTAGCGTCGTAACGCTCCTGCGCCGTGGTGATCGTGGGCATCTCGGCCTCGACCAGGTCGATGAGCTCGGCGAGCTTGGCCGCGATCCTGTCCCCGGAGTCGGTGAGGCTGTATTCGACCCGGGGCGGGATCGCGCTGCGCACCTCGCGCACGACGAGCCCGTCGCGCTCGAGCGCGTGCAGGGTCTGCGACAGCATCTTCTCGCTCACGCCGTCCACCCGGCGGCGCAGCTCGTTGAAGCGGTGCGTGCCCTCCCGGAGCGCGGCCAGCGTGAGGATGCCCCAGCGGCCCGCGACGGTCTCCATGACGGGCCGCGACGTGCAGTTGCGCGCGAAGACGTCGAACACCAACGGGTCGAGGGACATGTCACTACGATAACCCGATAGCTTGCACTTTCGAAAAGTTAGTGCCTACGATTCAGAAATGACGATCACCGTAACCGGCGCGACCGGTCACCTTGGGCAACTGATCCTGCGCGAGCTGAAGGGCCAGGACGTCCGCGCGGTCGCCCGCCGCCCGGAAGCGGTTGACGGCGTGGAGGCCCGCCTCGGCGACTACGACCGCCCGGAGACCCTGACCGGCGCGCTCGCCGGCACCGACACCCTCGTGTTCGTGTCCGCGAGCGAGGCCGGCAAGCGCCTCCCGCAGCACCGCAACGTCATCGACGCGGCCATCGAGGCCAAGGTCGGGCGTATCGTGTACACGAGCATCACGCACGCCGACACGAACCCGATCCCGCTCGCCCCCGAGCACAAGGCGACCGAGGAGCTCATCCAGGCCTCGGGCATCCCGTACACGTTCCTGCGCAACAACTGGTACCTCGAGAACTACACCGGCAACCTGGGCGCCACCGTCGAGAACGGCGCGGTGCTCGGCGCCGCGGGCAACGGCCGCATCGCCGCCGCGACCCGGGCCGACTTCGCCGCGGCCACCGCCGTCGTCGCGACCACCGAGGGCCACGAGAACAAGGCGTACGAGCTCGGCGGCGACCAGGCCTTCACGCTCGCCGAGCTGGCCGACGCGATCGCCCAGCGCTTCGGCAAGCCGGTCGTGTACCGCGACCTGCCCGCGGACGAGTACCAGGCGGCCCTGGAGAGCTTCGGCGTGCCCGCCGGCTTCGCGCACATCCTCGCGCAGGTCGACGTCACGATCGCGCAGGGCTCGCTCGACGTGGTGACCGGCGACCTCAGCCGGCTCATCGGCCGCCCGACCACGACCGTGGCCGAGTTCCTGCAGAAGTTGTAGGGCCGCGGGAACGGCACGGGCCCCCATTGCGTGTATCAATCGTGGCAACGCCCGTGCTCATCAAGGATTTCGAGGGTTTCTACCGCGCCGAGGCCGACCGCCTCTATCGCGCGCTGGCGGTGACTCTCGGTGACCCCCAACTCGCCCGCGAGGCCGCGGACGAGGCGATGGCGCGCGCCTACGCCCACTGGGATCGGGTGCGCGACCGGGAAAACCCCGGTGGGTGGGCGTTCCGGGTCGGACTGAACTGGGCCACCTCGTGGTGGCGCAAGGTCCGCCGGGAACGCCCGCTCCCGCCGGACGGTGACCGTGCGTCACCGGACGATCCCGCGGGCCGGCACGCGCTGGCCGCCCTGCACCGCCTCGCCCTGCCCCAGCGCGCGGTCATCGTCTGCCGCGTCCTGCTGGATCTGTCCACAGTGGAGACCGCGGCGGTGCTCGGCATCGCCGAGGGCACCGTCAAGAGCCGCCTGGCGCGCGGCCTCGCCGAGCTGCGCCGCGAGCTCAGTGAGGAGCAGCGATGATCGACGACGAGTTCACGTCAACCGTGCACCGGGCCGCGGACGCGGTGCCGCCCAACGCGCCCGACCTGCCGGCCATCTACCACCGGCACCGGCGTCGGCGCACACGGCAGACGGCCGCCGCCGGAGTCGCCGTCCTCGCCCTTTTTACAACCTCCGCGTTTGTACTGTCCAAGCTCACACCATCCACCGACCCCACCCCGGCGACAACGTCGGCGACGACCGCTCCGACGCCGGACGAACCGCTGATCGCCGTCCATCGCCACGCCGACTCCGTCTTCCAGGACAAGGCGGGCCACGAGCTCGGCTTCCGCCTCCCGGACGGCCTCGTCACGCTGCGCGGCACCCGGATCGACACCGTCTCCCGGCCATCTGTCGTCGACGATGTACGCCAATGGCTGCCGCGCCCCGACGGCGGCTACGCCCTGCTCGGCACCAAGAACCTCGCGCCCGGCACCCAGCGCGAGGACGGCGTGAACGTCACCGGCCTGGAGATCCGCCTGGTCACCATGAGCGCCGACGGCCACCAGACCCAGTCGCGCAACGTGCGCATCCAGGGCCAGGACGTCCAACTGGCCGGCTCAGGCCCCGGCGCGGGGGTCGGCGCCGGGTACGTGTACCTCGCCCGCACCAACGGCGGCCTGGTCCAGCACGACCTGGCGACCGGTGTGGAGACCCGGCTGACGGCGCTCGACGCGGCCACGGCCGACCCGAGCCGCACGTACTCGATCCAGCACGGCGTCCTCGTCTCGGCCTCCACCGAGGAGTGCGCGGTGCAGGCCTACGACCTCGAGGGCCACGTCCTCTGGACCCTGCGCAAGCAGGGCCAGTCGGAGTGCGCCCACGCCGACGAGGCCGCGGTCTCGCCGGACGGCCGGCGACTGGCGTTCCCCGTGGTGACCTACGACGGCGGCCGCGCCACCACTGAGCTGGTCGTCGCCGACCTGACCACCGGCACGGTACGCACCGGCGAGGTCTCACAGGTCGAACCGGCCGGCGACATCGTGTACGGCGCGGGCATCCTCGGCCTGACCTGGTCCGCCGACAAGGTCGTCGTGGCGTGGCCGGTCCTGCCCAGCCCCCTGACCGGCGTCGTCGACCTCGCCACCGTCGTCCAGGTCAAGCAGCTCTAGCACTTTCGAGGCGCCGCGCTGCTAATGCGGCGCCTCGAGCAGTTCGGCGATGCGCACGAGCGGGCCGAACCGGGCGGGAATCGCGTCCGGTTCGGTCAGCCGCCCGGTCTCCACGACCATGAGTTCGTCGCCGTGCAGGCTCCAGTCGGGCAGCCATCCGGCCAGGTGCTCGGCCACCAGCGCCTGCCCGAACACAGTCCGCACCATCTCGGGCCGGTCCGCCGAGATCCGGAACGCGCTGTCGAACGCCTCGTGCCCCAGCGCCGTCGCGCGGTCGCCGAACAGCGTCCGCCCGAACCGGGACATCGCCCCGCGCCGGTGCACCGAGAGCGCCGGCCACGAGCCGCGGATCCGCACCACCCAGACCACGAAATGATGGGTCTGGCTGCTGGTCGACGTCGTGCCATCGGCCCCCGAGGTCGTGCTCGTCGTCGTGTACCGGTACTCCCCCACCGACACCGGCCGCCCGCCGACCTGCCCGCTGAGCGCGAGCGTCACGCCCCGCGCATTGCGCCCGGGCAGCCGGCGCCACCACTCGTTCGGCGGCCGCGGCACGTACTGCCAATGGCTGCGCACCGCCCACACCTGCAGCAACTCGCGCCGCTGCCGCTCCCGTCGCGCGCCGACCGCGACCACGACGATGACCAGCGCCAGCACCACGCCGATGCACGTGATGCCGGCGACGATCACGGACGAGTCCATGTCCCCACGCTAAGCACATCGATCAACTCACGCGAGCCGTGGGCGCGGTCAGCGCTTCGACCGTCCCGGGGAAATCAACCCACGCGAGCCGTGGGCGCGGTCAGCGCTTCGACCGTCCCGGGGAAATCAACCCACGCGAGCCGTGGGCGCGGTCAGCGCTTCGACCGTCCCGGGAAATCAACCCATGCGAGCCCCCGAACCGGTCAGCACGCCGGCCAAGGCCTCGGCCGTCGCGGGGAAGTCACCCAACAGGGCCAGCGGCCCGGCACCGGCCCCGGCCTCCGCGACGTGCCAGGTCGCCGGCAGCCCCAGCGCCGCGGCCAGCGCCTCCGTGGTCGCCGGGTGGGCGGCCAGGAACGGGCCCACCGGCCCGGTCGCCGGCGCCGCCACCGCAGCCGCGGCCCGGGTCGCCCGCCACGGCGGCACGAACGCGTCGACCGCGGCCAGGCCGGCCGGGAACGTGCGCCCCGCCTCCCGGATGAGCAGCGGCACCAGCTCGCTCGCCTGGTCGCGCAGCGTGGTGATGAGCGTCGGCAGCCAGGGCAGCAGCACCGGGTCGGGCAGCTTGGCGAAGGCGTTCGACATGAACTCGACCACGAACGGCGTCAGCTTCGGCGCCGGGTCCAGCGCCTGGATGAAGCCGCTCAGGTACTGCGGCACCGACGGCACCACCAGCGGGTTCGCCAGCAGCTCGGCCCCGCGCGCCCGCAGGTCGGCCAGCGGCAGCAGGCCCAGCTGGTGGTGGGCCGACCACAGCAGCGCCACCTTGCCCGGGCTCTCGGGGTGCGACTGGCGCACCGCGAGCTCCAGCTGCGCCCGGTCGCAGCCCAGCGCCAAGGCCAGCCCCTCCATCGTGAACAGGAAGCCGAGCATCGCGGCGACCTGCCGGACCCCGGTCTCGTCGTCGACGAACGCGGTCGGCAGCAGGGTGCAGTAGTGCGCGTACCCCGCGGTCACGAACGACTCCGCCCACGCCGGCAGCGTCGGCTCGGTGGCCCGGTAGTGCGCGAGCAGCCGCCGGATGCGCTTGAGCACCTCCGGGGCCTCGTCGACCGTCCGCTCGGCCGCGAGCAGCTCGACCGCGCGGGCGCCGAGCTCGTCGGTGAAGCGGCGGCTGCCGAGGAACAGGATCGAGTCCTCGACGGCCCGCAGCGCCACCGCCGCCGTGGCGTCGTGCGCCCACACCGACCGGCGCAGCCGCTGCTCCACCACCTGCTCGACGGTCACGCCCTCGTAGCCGAGCTCGATGATGTATCGCTGATGCTTGCCGATCGAGAGGTCCCAGCTCTCCTGGATCGACTTCTCGCCGAGGCGCCGGGTGCCCATGATCGGGCGTACGGCGCCGTCCGGCAGCAGGTACCGCAGCATCCACAACAGGTGCGAAGCCGGTCCGAGCTCGGGGCGCCCGGCCAGGTCGAGCAGCGCCCGCTGGACGGTCGCGCGGGTCAGGTCCAGCCCGATCGGGGCGAGCCGGTCGTAGACGTCCTGGGCCAGCGGGGGCAGCGCCTCGTACCCGACCTGCCCCACCCGGTCGCCGCCGAGCAGGATCTCGCACAGCCGCCGCACGTCCCGCCGTCCCGGCACCGAGTCCTTCTCGATGCAGGTGACCGCCGCGTCCTGGAAGTCGTACGGCGTCGGCCGCGCTCGGTTGCGCATGCCCGCCAGCAGGATCGACGTCTCGAACACGGCGATCGCATCCGCGGTACTGGCGAGATAGCCGTTGCGCCGCGCCAGCCGCACGATGTCCACGCACCAGCCGAGCAGCTCCTCCTCGTCCAGCGCGTCGAGCGCCGGCGGGCTGGCCAGGAACCCGGTCAGCTTGTCCGCGACCGGCTCGTCGGCCGCCGCGGTGCCGGCCGCGACCGCCTTGCGCTTGCGGCTGCCCTTCTGCCCCGACAGCTGAAACGGCGTGAGCTTGGCCCGGGTGACCGCCTTCTGCCAGGTGGCGGCGGCGATCGAGACCGAGCCGGAGGCCAGCCCGAACTGCCCCTCGATGGCCGAGTGGCTGGACGGGATCAGGCCGTAGAGCCACTTCGTCGCCGTGCGCGGGCTGATCTCGAAGTCGGGCACGCCCGCCGCGGTGCCGAACTCCTCGACCCGGCTGGCCGCGTGGAAGGCCCCGCAGACGTACAGGCAGGCGCCCTTGTCCACGCCCGTCCGCGCCAGGTGCTCGCGCATCCGGGTCCACATGTACCGCTCGCGGTCCTCGTCGACCCGGACCCGCCGCGAGCCGGACGGGGCGAGCCGCCGGAACAGGCTGCCGATCAGGACCATGACCTGCCGGTACGTCTCGTAGTCGGCCCCGGCCAGCGGCTGCTCGACGTACTGGTCCCACCACTCCGACCAGTGCCGCACCTTGCCGTGGTGCAGCAGGTGCTCCTCCAGCTCGGCGAAGCGCGGGCGCAGGTCACCGATCTCGATGCCGACCGCGTCGCCGTGCAGGTCGGCGTCCTCGGACTCCTCGCTGCCCTCGGCCGGTGGGGTGCCGGCCTCGTCCTGCGGCTGCCACTGGAAGACGTGGTCGGTGGAGCGGTCGACGAGCACCAGCTCGACCCCGGGCGTGTCCAGCGCGTACGCGATGGCCTGGTACTCCGCCGACGCCTCGGTGATCGGCGCGACGATGCTCAGCGGCCCCCACTCCTGCGGGAAACCGTCCAGCTGCGACGCGAACGCCTGCAGCGCCACCGGGAGCCGGCAGTTGCGCAGCTCGGTCAGCAGCGGGCCGAGGTCCTCGCACAGCTCCAGGTAGATGACCTTCGGCTGTTTCTCGCGCAGCCGCCGGACCATGGCCAGGCCCGACGCCGGCGAGTGGTGGCAGACCGGGAAGATCTCCAGCTCCTCGCGCAGCGCCCGGTCGACGTCGTCGACGATCCCGGCCAGGATCTCGGGCACCGCGCCGCGGTCGGCCAGCGCCGTGGCGGCGCCGACCAACTGCGTCCGCAGCTCGTCGAAGATCATGACAGGGTGGCAATCGCCTGCCGGCCGCCCTCGAGGAACGCCGGCCACTCCCCGCCGTCCTCCTTGCTGCGCGGCTCGACGACCCCGTGCCAGTACTTGTTCAGGATGGCCAGGTCCTCCGGGCTGCGCCGGGCCAGCGAGCCGACCAGCGACCCGGCGAGGGTCTCGGCCCGCAGGCTGCGGTCCCCGAAGAACGTGCTGTGCAGGATCGCGTCCTCCAGCACGCCGATCTGCTCGGCGGTCGACAGCGCCGACTCGAGCTTCTCGTCGTCGCTGGTCGCCGAGGCCGCCGCGGCCCGCAGGTCGGCGAAGCTCTGCAGCAGGATGTCGAGCAGGTTCGGCGGCACGTCGAGCTCGATCTGGTGCCGGCGCAGCAGCTCGGAGGTGCGGAAGCGGACGATCTCCGCCTCGCTCTTCTTGTTGGTCACCACCGGGATCCGCACGAAGTTGAAGCGCCGCTTGAGCGCCGAGGACAGGTCGTTGACGCCCCGGTCGCGGCTGTTGGCGGTGGCGATGATCGAGAAGCCGGGCTGGGCGAAGACGATGTTGTCGTCCTCGAGCTCCGGAATCGACACGTACTTCTCCGACAGGATCGAGATCAGCGCGTCCTGCACGTCGCTCGTCGACCGGGTCAGCTCCTCGAACCGCCCGATGACGCCCTTCTCCATCGCGGTCATGATCGGCGACGGGATCATCGAGGCCCGCGACTGGCCCTTGGCGATCACCATCGAGACATTCCAGCTGTACTTGATGTGGTCCTCGGTCGTGCCCGCCGTCCCCTGCACCACCAGCGTCGAGTTGCGCGAGATGGCGGCCGCCAGCAGCTCGGCCAGCCAGCTCTTGCCGGTGCCGGGATCGCCGATCAGCAGCAGCCCGCGGTCGGAGGCGAGGGTCACGATGCTGCGCTCGACGAAGCTGCGGTCGCCGAACCACTTCTGGGAGATCTCCCGGTCGAGGCCGTCGGCGCGTTCGGAGCCGAGGACGAACAGCCGGACCATGCGCGGGCTGAGCCGCCACGAGAACGGCTTGGGGCCGTCGTCCACGGACTCGAGCCAGTCGAGCTCCTCGGCGTACTTGACCTCGGCGGGGGCGCGAAGCATTTCAGTCATCTGAGGGATCTCCTATGCCAGGAAGCTCTTGAGTTCGAAGACGAGTTTCTTGATGTGCCCGGAGAGCACCGGCGCGCCCATGTCCTTGAAGCGCTGCCGGAACCAGGGGTTGACGCTCTGCTGCCCGCCGCTGCTCACCGAGCCGACGGGGATGAACTTGATGCCGGAGCGGTGCATCGCCTGCATCGCGTCGAACAGCACCTGCTGCTGCGACTCGTAGAAATCGGAGATCCACACCACCACGGTGTTGCGCGGGTCGGACACCTTCGGCTGGGCCAGCGCCATCGCGACCGTGCCGTCGGTGCCCCCGCCGAGCTGGGTGCGCAGCAGCACCTCGAACGGGTCGGCCACCCACGGGGTCAGGTCCAGCGCCTTGGTGTCGTACGCGATCAGGTGCACGTCGACCTTCGGCAGCCCGGCGAAGATCGAGGCCAGGATGGTGCAGTTGACCATCGCGTTGACCATTGAGCCGGACTGGTCGACGACCACGATGAGCCGCGCCGGGGTGGTGCGCTTCGCGGTCTGCTTGTAGAAGAGCCTGTCGACGTAGAGCCGCTCGTCCTCGGGGCTCCAGTTGGTCAGGTTCTTCCAGATCGTGCGCTCGATGTCGAGGTTGCGGTAGACCCGCTTCGGCGGCACCGACCGGTCGATCTCGCCGACGCTGGTCTGCTGCACCTGCGTCCGCAGCACCGCCGCCACCTCGTCGACGAACCGGCGGATCAGCGACTTGGCGTTGGCCAGGGCCAGGCCAGACAGGTTGTGCTTGTCCCGCAGCAGCTGCTCGATCAGCGACATGCTCGGCGTCAGCTGCTTGGCCAGCGCCGGGTTGGCCAGCACCTCCCGCAGGTGCATCCGCTTGACCAGGTCGCCCTCGATGCCGCCGAGCACGCCCGCCAGCCCGCCGGCGTTGGGCCGCCCGCGCAGCTCGCCCGGGTCCATGCCCAGCGCCTTCTCGAACCAGCCGGCGTCGGCCTGCCAGTTGGTCAGCTGGGTCGCGCTGACGTTGCCGTGCCCGGTGTTGAAGACGTTGATGAGCAGCTTGGACACCAGCGCGGCCCGGCGCACCTCGGCGCCTGCCTCGTCACCGCCCGGCTCCGGGGCCATCAGCCCCTCGAACTCGGCGGCCAGCTCCGGGTGGCGCTGCACCAGGTTGTCCACAGAGACGCCCGGGTCGAGCAGCGCCGGCGGAAGCCCGATGTCGTCGACGATGGCGACGCTCGCCGATTCGAGCGACAGCTGCTCGTCGGCCTCGAACAGGCGGCCCAGCATGCGCCAGTAGAGGACCTGGCGCCGGTTCTCGTCGGCGGTCGTCATTTGCGCAGCAACCTTCCGGCCCGCTCGCGCAGCACCTCGACCGCCTCGCCCGCCGCCTTGGCCAGCTTGGCGTCCGTGGGCCCGAGCGCCCAGTCGGCGGTGTGCACCCCGACCGGCTTCTTCTTCACCATGGCCAGCACCCCGAGCGGCTGCACCGTCCAGGTGCCGTCGTCCCAGCGCAGCAGCCCGATGCAGGCGCTCGCGGACGCCACCGCCGCCGGGGTCAGCGGCCCGCAGGCGGGCAGCCGGGTCGTGTCCAGCGTGACCGCGGACAGGTCCTCGACGAACACCGGCTCGGCGATGCGGGCCGGGTGCCGCTCCAGCGGCGGCGTGGCCGGGGCGAGCGCGCCGCCGAGGTGCACCCGCGCGGTGGTGAACGGGTCGGCCGCGTCGCCGGGCCGGGCCCGGTCGTCGCGCCAGATCAGGTCGCCGCCGGGCAGCAGCGGCATGTCGGTCAGGTCGAGCGCGCGGTGCTCGGCCAGCGCCGTGAGCAGCATCGGGTGGCCGGCCAGCAGGCGCCAGACCGCCGGGCCGACGATGGTGTCGACCTTCGCCGCGGAGACGCTCGCCCGCACCAGCCGGACCGGGGCGCCGGCCGCCTCGAGCACGCCGTGCACCTGGACCTGGACGGCGGTCGGGTGCTCGTGCACGTCGACGCCGAGGACCAGCAGCCGCCCGGTGACCGTCTCGGCCTGCGCGGCGCGCTGGGCCCGGCCGCCGTCGCGGGCCAGCAGCAGCGCGCGGCTCCACAGGTCGGCCCAGCGCCGCACGGGCACCGGCTCCATCGTGGCGATCGGGCTGCCGGCCCGCAGCTCCGCCGCGAGCCCGTCGAGCAGGACCGCGAGGCGGCGCAGCTCCGGGTCGCCGAGCGCGGCCTCGATGGCCTGGGAGGCGGCGGCGACCAGGTCGTGGTCGACGCCCCGCCAGCCGGTGATCGCGAGCTCGCGCAGCCACGACCGGGCGCCGCCGAGCAGGTGGGTGGCGGCCGCGGCCGGGCCGGGCTCGCCGTGCCACTCGGCCCGCTGCCGCCCCAGCTCGGCGTCGGCCCGGGCCAGCAGGGCGTCGTGCACCGCGCCGAAGAGCGCGATCCGGGCGGCGGCCAGGGCGAAGAGGTGGTCGTCGGCGACGGAGCCGGCCGCGATCTTCTCCACGGCCTCGGCGACCGCGTCGCCCAGCGGGCTGCCGGCGAACGCCGCGGCCAGGGCGGCCAGCGCGGCGGCCCGGTCGTCGTCGATCCGCGCGAAGCCGTGCAGCAGGCCCTCGTCGATAGCGCCGGCGGCCTCGAGCGCGGCGTCGATCTCGGCGCCGGGGGCGGCGTCGGCGCTGAACAGGGTGGCCAGCATCAGCGCTCTCCCGCCGGGGCGACGGACGGGAACCAGTGCAGCTCGGGGATGGGCTCGTCGCTGCCGGGCAGTTCCAGGTAGGCCAGGTGGCGCAGGAACCCGGCGAACACCGTCGCGGCCGGCGACGGCTCGTGGTGCGCCTTGAGCCCCTGCACCAGCGAGGTGCTCTCGTCGACCTCGATGCGCAGGTAGCGCGCCACGCGCTCGCGCCCGTACTGCAGCTGGGCCTCGTCGAGCAGCGCGACCAGATGCTTGCACGGGTAGGACCCGCGCAGCCCGCCGCAGGGCCGGTTGTTGTTGGTGCTGCAGCTCAGCCCGTGGGAGCCGGCCCCGATCGAGGAGACGTAGACCCGCTCGATGTCAGATCCGCTCGACACCACGCCCTGCAGGCGACCGTCGGCCAGTTCGACGAACGGCACCTTGGCCAGCTTGCGGGGCTGTACGGGCGGTATGACCACCGCCGTCGAGCGCGTTTCGACGCCCAAGACCATCAACCTCCAGCGTTGCGGACGTTCCGTGACGCGAGAAGTTGTATCGCATGGGTACGACAAAATCGCGTCAGGCCTGCTCCACGGCCGTTTTCAGGCAGGTCGGGACGTCGTCGGCGTGGTACGGCCATTCGCTTGGCTCGATGTTGTGGACGAAGTTGGCGTACACGACGGCGCCGAGGAGCGGGGCCACCGGCCGCAGCAACTCGACCGCGCGGGCCGGGTCACTGCCGGGCGCGACCTGCCGCCAGAGCGCCGACCAGCGCTCGATCAGCGGCCCGGCCTCCCCGGGCTCGAGGCCCTCACAGAGCCTGATCAGGTCGAACGCCGGATTTCCCAGGAAGGCGTCGCCCCAGTCGAGGACAGCGGGCGGTACCGACGCGGAAAAACGCACATTGCCCGGGTGAAAGTCCCCGTGCACAAGCGTGTCGGGCACGGCGCAGTCCTCGACCGCCGCGAGCCGGTCGGGCAGGCCGGCCACCAGGTCGTCGAGGCCGAAAATCTCGCCGAGCCACGGCTCCGCGGCCGCCACGATCTGCTCCAGCAGCAGCCCGCCGCGCCGGTCCCGGACATCGCGCTCGGCGAGTGCGTCCGCATCCTCCAGCGCCCGCCGCTGCAGCCGGTGCAGCAGATCGGCCATGGCCACGCGGTCCTGCGCGGGCGCAAAGAAGCCGTCCTCGCCCGGCAGGTGCCCGAGCAGCTGCCGGCCGGTCCCGTCGGCCGCGATCAACGGCGGGGCGGCCCCGGGCGCGACGGCGCCGATCCACGCGAGGACCTCGTGCTCGGCCCGCAGAAACGGGGGCAGGTGCTTGAGCCAGACGGTTCCGCCCGCCGTCTCCAGCCGCCACAACCCCGACAGGTTCCAGGTTTTCCGCTGCCGGATTTCCTTGGGTGTACCGTACGCAGACCGCTCCAGCAACCCCCGCGCCCACGCGAGCGACTCGGCCGGCCCGCCCACCTCCGCGAAGGGCGCCCGCTGCGGATGTGGGGCCGGCTCGAACGACGTCGGCACGAGTTCTGGCTTGCCTTGCTCAAGCTGCGCGAGGTACCGGACGAGGCCCCCGTGCGGATGCGCGCGATCGGCGTGCAGGAGCCGCAGGACGCTCACCCGCGCCCCGAAGCGCTCCCGCGCGCCGTCGACGATCTCCTCGACCTCGGGCCACCAGGGCGAACCGACCTCGAACGGCGGCAGCTCGCCCAGCACACCGCCGTCCCCGTCGACGAGCACGAGGACGACGATGCGCGCGGGAAACGTCATGGCCTTACAGCGATCGGGCCAGGCGGTCGGCCAGCAGCCGCGTGAAGCGGGACGGGTCGGCCAGCTCGCCGCCCTCGGCCAGCAGCGCCATGCCGTACAGCAGCTCGGCCGTCTCCCCCAGCGCCGGCGCCTCCGGGTCGGCCGTGAAGGCGTCGCGCAGCCCGGTCACGAGCGAATGCTCCGGGTTCAGTTCGAGAATGCGCTTGGTGTGCGGCATTTCCTGACCCATCGCGCGGTACATCTTCTCCAGCGTCGGCGTGATGTCGTGCTCGTCGCCGACAATGCACGCGGCCGACGTGGTCAGGCGCGTGGAGAGACGCACCTCCTTGACGTCCGACTCCAGTTTCGTGCCGAGCCACGACAACAGCGGCGCGAATCCCTCGCTGCGTTCGGCCGGAATCTCCTCGCTGCCGAGGTCGACCTGGCCCTTGGCCACCGATTGCAACTGCTTGCCGTCGTACTCCGGGACCTGCTCGACCCACACCTCGTCGACCGGATCGGTGAGGATGAGCACCTCGTACCCCTTGGCCAGAAAGGCCTCCAGGTGCGGCGAGTTCTCGACCATCGCGCGCGATTCACCGGTCATGTAGTAGATGGCGCTCTGGCCGTCCTTCATCCGCCCGACGTAATCGCGCAGCGAGGTCGGCTCCTCGGTCGAATGCGTCGAGGGGAGCCGCAGCAGGTCGAGCAGTGTGTCGCGGTTCTCGGCGTCGTCGAGCAGCCCCTCCTTGAGGGCGCGGCCGAACTCGTTCCAGAACGTGGCGTACCGATCGGCGGGCAATTCCTTGAGCGTCGAGAGCACCTTCTTGACCAGGCGCCGGCGGACCACCTGGATCTGCCGGTCCTGCTGCAGAATCTCGCGGGAGATGTTGAGCGAGAGATCGTGCGCGTCGACGACGCCCTTCACGAATCGCAGGTACCGCGGAGTAAGCGCCTCGCAGTCGTCCATGATGAAGACCCGCTTGACGTACAACTGGACGCCCCGGTGCCCGTCGCGCATGAACAGATCGAAGGGCGCGCGGGCCGGGATGAACAGCAGCGCCTCGTATTCGAAGGTGCCCTCGCCGCGCATGTGAATGGTCTCGAGCGGGTCGGTCCAGTCGTGGCTGACGTGCTTGTAGAACTCGTTGTACTCCTCGGCGGCGACCTCGCTCTTCGACCGCGCCCAGAGCGCCTTCATCGAGTTCAGCGGCGCTTCTTGGTTTTCTTCGCCCTGCAGGCGGATCGGCCAGGCGATGAAGTCCGAGTACTTCTTGACGATCTCGCGGACCTTCCATTCCGCGGTGTAGTCGAAGAGCTGGTCCTCGCTGTCCTCGGCCTTGAGGTGCAGCGTGACGCTGGTGCCCTGCGGGGCGTCGTCGACGCTCTCGATCTCGTACGTGCCCTCGCCCGCCGACTCCCACCGCGTGCCCTGGCTCTCGCCGGCCTTGCGGGTCACGAGCGTCACCTTGTCGGCGACCATGAACGTCGAATAGAACCCGACGCCGAACTGCCCGATGAGCTCGGCCCGCTGCTGCTGCTCGGACGATTCCCGCAGCTGCTTCAGCAGTTCCGCCGTGCCCGACTTCGCGATGGTGCCGATGAGCGAGACGACATCGTCGTGGGACATGCCGATGCCGTTGTCCCGCACGGTCAGGGTGCGCTGATCCTTGTCGATTTCGAGCTGGATGTGCAGGTCGCTGGTGTCGACCTCCAGCTCCTTGTTCACAAGGGATTCCAGGCGCAGCTTGTCCAGCGCGTCGGAGGCGTTCGAGATCAGCTCGCGCAGGAAGATGTCCTTGTTCGAGTAGATCGAGTGGACCATCAACTGCAGCAGCTGCCGCGTCTCCGCCTGGAACTCCAGCGTCTCGCTCACTCCGGCTCCCCTTCAGGCTGTTGCCCGCCTCGCGCGGGTCTAAGGCCGCCGAAAAGGATACTCACCTCGGCGCGTGCGGGATGGCGCAAGTGTCAACGGATCACGTCGAATCCGGCGATCATGGCGTCGACGGCGAACGTGAAGCGGTTGGCGTCGTCGATGCCGGCGAGCGTCTCGACCGCCTCGACCAGCAGCGGGTGCCGTTCGGCGTCCGTCGGCGTCGGGCCCTCCGGACCGATCGCCACCTCGGCGGCGGCGTGCCCGAGCACGAACAGGGTCAGCGCGTTCAGGGCGTCCAGGGCCGCGCCGAGCTCGAAGCCGGCGTCGGTCAGCATGCGCAGGCCCGCCTCGGCCGCGTCCAGCGCCGCCGGGGTGACCACGGGCCGGTTCACCGCGGGCAGCAGGTACGGGTGGCGCAGCAGGACGGCCCGCAGATCGTGCGCGTACCGCCGCAGGTGACCCTGCCAGTCGCCGCCGGGCTCGGCCGGGTGCACGGCGGTGAACAGGCGCTCCACGATGCCGTCGATCAGGGCGTTCTTGTTGGGCACGTAGTGGTACAGCGTCATCGCCTCGACCCCCAGCTCGGCTCCCAGCGCGCGCATGGTGAGCGCGCTCAGGCCCTTGCGGTCGACGAGCGAGAGGGCGGTGTCGAGCACGTGTTCGCGGGTGAGGCCGGCGCGCTCGCCGCGCTGACGGTTCGCTGCCAAGCCTGGTCTCCCTCGGCGGGGTTGCGGTTTCTTACGCCGTAAGTCTACACTCGGCCCCATCAAACTTACGCCGTAAGAAAGGCAGGTCGGCAATGGACGCGAACAAGCAGGTCGTGACCGGTTTCTTCGAGGCGCTCAACGAGCGGCGGGTCGGCGACTGGGATCAGTACATGGCGGCCGACGTGATCGATCACAACAAGATCATCTTTGGCGAGGAGGACGCTCCGGGGGCGGCGTTCGAGGGGTTCAGGCAGCAGCTGGATGCGTTCGGGGAGGGCGGGCTGTATCCGGAGCAGGTGATCGCGGAGGGGGAGACGGTCGCGGTGCGGCTGGTCGCGCGGGGGACGCATACGGGGTTTCATCCGCGGATGCCGGAGCCGACTGGGCGGTCGTTTGAGGTGGAGCAGATGTGGATCTTTACGGTTCGGGACGGGAGGATCTCGGAGATTCGGGGGGTCAGTGATCGGTTGGGGATGTTTTTGCAGTTGGGGTGGGATTGGCCGACTGTGGGGTGAGGTGGGTTGGGGGCGGGGGGGCCGGGGGGGGGGAGGGGGGCCGGGGGGCAGGTAAACAAAACCCACACTCACGGGCTCGGGTTGGCCGGGGGCAGGCAGGTAACACCACGCACAGGGGGGCCGGGTCGGCTAGGGGTTGGGCCAGCAAACACCGCACGCATCGAAGCCGGGTCGGCTAGGGGTTGGGCAAGCAAACACCACACGTGTCGGGTCCGGGTGGCTAGGGGTTGGGCAAGTAACCCCGCGCATCGGGTCCGGGTCGGTTCGGGGCAGGCGAGCAACCGCGCGCATCGGGTCCGGGTCGGTTTGGGGCAGGCAGATAGGCCCGTACGCGTCGGGTTCTGCGTCGGGTTCTGGTCGTCTGGGTTGAGCAGGAAGGGCGTCCGGGTTTGGCCGGGTGGCTAGGTGGCTGAGTTTGCTTGGGCGGTCAGCGGCCCTGGTGGCCGGCGACTGTGCCGATGGCGATGCTCAGGGCGATGAAGGCAAGGAGGCCGAAGACGGTCTGCCAGGCGCGGCGGTGGCCGAAGTTGATCGTCCAGCCGAGGCCGAGGCGCTTGGGGACGAAGAGGTTCGGGTCGTCTGGGTTGGCGTAGATGAAGCCGTACCAGCCGCGTTCTTCGTCGCGGCGACCCGGGCGGGTGCGGACGCTGATGGGCGCGCCTCGGCGGTTGAACGGGATGACGACTACGGCCAGCGCACAGACCGCGACGATCAACGCGACCGCGAGCAACTGGGCGAGCACCGGATGGGTCATCTTTCGAGCATCCCACTCGCCGACAAGATGGTCGAGCGCTGCTACGAGAGCGAGGGTAGGAGGTTCGCACGTTGGGTGAGTAAATAATCACGTTCCGCCGTGTTGGCTGTCAGTTCGGCTGCCGTTTCGTATGCCTCACCGGCCTCCGCCGTGCGGTCGGCTCGGCGCAGGAGGTCGGCTCGGACTGCGTGGAAGACGTGGTACCTGGTCAGCGGCAGGTCCTCGATCAACCGCAAGCCGGCTTCGGGGCCGTCCAGCTCCGCGACCGCCACGGCTCGGTTCAGGGCTACCACCGGTGAGGGTGACACGACCATGAGCTGGTCGTACAGCTGGACGATCTGACGCCAGTCGGTCGCCTCGGCGGTCGGGGCGTCGGTGTGGACTGCGTTGATCGCGGCCTGGAGCTGGTAGGGGCCGGGGCTGTCGCGGCGTAAGCACTCCCGGACCAGGCGGTGGCCCTCGGTGATCGCCGCTCGGTCCCAGCGCGAACGATCTTGACGTGGCAACGGCACCAGGGCGCCCTCGGCGTCGACTCGGGCTGGGCGGCGGGCGGCGGACAGGACCATCAGGGCCAGCAGGCCGGCCACCTCCGGCTCGTCCGGCATGAGGCGGCGGAGCATGCGGCCCAGGCGGATGGCCTCGGCGCACAGGTCGTCGCGGACCAGGGGGCCCGAGCTGGCGGCGTAGCCCTCGTTGAAGATCAGGTACACCACAGCCAGGACGGCGGTCAGGCGGTCGGGCAGGTCGGCGGCGCGGGGCATGCGGTACGGGATGCCGGCGTCACGGATTTTGGTCTTGGCGCGGACGATGCGCTGGGCCAGGGTCGGCTCGGGCACCAGCAGGGCGCGGGCGATCTCGGGGGTGGTCAGGCCGCCGAGGAGGCGCAGCGTGAGCGCTACCTGGGCGTGCCGGGCCAGCGCCGGGTGGCAGCAGGTGAAGATGAGCCGGAGGCGGTCGTCGGGCTCGTCCGGGGGGATGTTGTAGATCAACTCGGCCTCGGCGTGCTTCTCGGCGCGCTTGGCGTCGCGGCGGAGGCGGTCGATCGCGTGGTTGCGCGCGGTCGTGATGATCCACCCGGCCGGGCTGGGCGGCGGGCCGTCGTCGGGCCAGCGCTGCAGCGCCGCGGTGAAGGCCTCCTGCACCGCCTCCTCGGCGAGGTCGATGTCGCCGAAGGTGCGGACCAGCACGGACACGGCACGGCCGTACTCCTCCCGGAAGACCCGCTCGACCGCCCCACCCCTCATCGGAAGGGCCGCACCTCGACCGGCAGCGTGGTGGCCTCGGCGCAGCGGCGGCCCCACTCGAGGGCGGCGTCGAGGTCCTCGCACTGGATGATCGTGAAGCCGCCCAGGTGCTCCTTGCCCTCGACGAACGGGCCGTCGGTGACCAGCACCTCGCCGTCCTTGGGGCGCAGCGTGGTCGCGGTGGACGGCGGGAACAGGCCGCCGCTGAAGACCCAGACCCCGGCCTCCCTGGCGCTGCGCTCGTACGCCGCCACCCGCTCCATGATCTTCTGCATCTCGGCGGGCGGCGGCGGGTCACCCTGGCTCGGCTCGATGACCGCCAGCAGGTACTGCTTCATGCTCTTCCTCCTCGTGAAGCGACTTCCACCGGCCATACGAACGGAGCCGACCCGAATTCGACATCGCTGCCGGAAAACGAGCTCAGTGCGCGCTGGATTTCGCCCACAGGTTGATGCCCGACTCGGTGGCGTGCTTGTCGATCGCGGCCAGTTCCTCCGCCGAGAAGACGAGGTTGCCCAGCGCCGCCACGTTGTCCTCGAGCTGCGCCACGCTGCTCACCCCGATCAGCGTCGACGTGACCCGCGAGTCGCGCAGCGTCCAGGCCAGCGCCATCTGGGCCAGGCTCTGCCCGCGGGCCGAAGCGACGTCCCGCAGCGCGCGGATCTTGCCCAGGTTCTCCTCGGTGAGCCAGTCCGGCGAGAGCGAGCTGTTCTCGCTGGCCCGCGAGCCGGAGGGCACCCCGTTGAGGTACCGGTCGGTGAGCATCCCCTGCGCCAGCGGCGAGAAGGCGATGCAGCCCATCCCCTCGCGGTCGAGCACGTCGAGCAGGCCGTCCTCGATCCAGCGGTTGAGCATCGAGTACGACGGCTGGTGGATCAGCGCCGGCGTGCCGAGGTCCCGCAGGATCTGCGCCGCCTCCGCGGTCTTGGCCGGGGAGTAGGAGGAGACGCCGACGTACAGCGCCTTGCCGGCCCGCACCGCGGCGTCGAGGGCGCCCATCGTCTCCTCGAGGGGCGTGTCGGGGTCGAAGCGGTGCGAGTAGAAGATGTCGACGTACTCGAGGCCGAGGCGCTTGAGGCTCTGATCGAGACTGGCCGTGAGGTACTTGCGCGAACCGAGGTCGCCGTAGGGGCCCGGCCACATGTCGTAGCCGGCCTTGCTGGAGATGACGAGCTCGTCGCGGTACGGGCGGAAGTCGGTGGCCAGGATGCGGCCGAAGTTCTCCTCCGCCGAGCCGTAGGGCGGGCCGTAGTTGTTGGCCAGGTCGAAGTGGGTGATGCCGAGGTCGAACGCGCGCCGGGCGAGCGCGCGATGGCCGTCGAGCGGCCGGTCGTGGCCGAAGTTGTGCCACAGTCCGAGGGAGACGGCGGGCAGCTTGAGGCCGCTGCGGCCGGTCCGGCGGTACTGCATCTGGTCGTAGCGCGAACCGTCTGCGGAATACGTCACGACCCCACACTAAAACCGCTAGCCGATGGTGCGGACCACGTTGCCCTCAGGATCGCGGATCTCGGAGCGGACGATCTCCACCACGATCGGTCCGGCGCCGGCGGCGACGCGGACGCCGGCCGTGGGTACCAACACCTGGAGCAGGCCGTCGAGGGCCTCGCCGGTCAATCCGATCTGGAGATGGTTCTCGAAACCCTCCTCGGTGGCGATGTAGAAGCTGTCCGAGGCGAACTCGACGCTGCTCTCCGGCCCGTCCAGGCGCAGCGTGCGGCCGAAGGGCAGGCGGCCGACCAGCGTCTCGGCGACCCGCGGGGCCACGTGGGCGCCGATGACCAGGCGGACCAGGTCGCCGTCGGGGCGCCAGCCGAACTCGGCCAGGGCCAGGGTCGCGGTGGACGAGCCGTCGAGGCGGCGGCCCCCGTCGACCGTCTCGGCCACGGCCGGGTCGTCGGTGAGCGAGGCGCGGTCGAGGTCGGTGACGAGCAGCGGGATGCGCCCGGCGAGCAGGTCGAGGAAGGCGTGCACGCTCCAGGCCTGGGTCGCCGCGTACTCGTCGGCGGTGATGCCGACGACCTGCAGGAACTGCACCGCGCCGTTGGGGGAGTCGATCGCGCCCAGCTCCGGGTCCTCGGTGAAGACGACGGCCCGGATGAGCGTCTCGCGGTCCAGCGCGATGGGGCCGTTGAGGTCCATGTGGTGGTTGGGCTCGAACCAGTTGCCGGTCTGGAAGACGTACCGGGCGAGGTTCTGCAGGAAGTTCGCGGCCCAGATCGGCGGCTCGGTCTCGGCCGGGTCGCGGCGCACGCGGAAGGTGAACTCGAAGCCCCAGCCGGACTCGTCGGGATTGTCGGACTGCTTCCCGTAGAGCTCGCTCATCCCGTAGGTGACCGCGTGCCAGTGCGGCACCGGGTCGAGGCGGGGATAGAAGCTGATGCCATCGAGCGGATCGGGGCCGCCGAGCGCCCACTTGATGATCGTGCCGAGGTGGCGCGGCTCGACGCCGGGGTAGATCTGCTCCAGCGCCGCGTCGATGGCGTCCCAGCCGGGCGTTTCGGAGGTCATGACGTGAATTAAACCCGCTCGATGAGCTAAATTCCCAGCCGCGCCGCGACCATGGCCGCCGCCGGGTGGCCCAGGCGCTCGTAGATGGCGTGGGCCCGGCGCCAGAGCCCGATGGCCGGCGCCCCGTCGAGCGCGTCGCCGAGCCGGGTGGCGGTGTCCGCCTCGTCCAGCCGGTCGCCCAGTTCGGTGTACTGCTCGAGCGCCGCCCGCAACCGATCGAGTGAGCGTTCGCGTTCGCCCAACGCCGCGTGAACCCGGCCCAGATGCGCCAGCGCGGCCGCCACCTCGTGCGGGTCGGCGTGCAGCGAAAGCGCCGCCTCGCCGTGTGCGACCGCCTCCGCCGCGCGACCGGCCTGCGCGTAGTGCCACGCGGCGGCGGCGTGCGCGGCGGCCTGGCCGTGGCGGTCCCCGGCCCGGCGGAACAGGGCCAGCGCCAGCTCGTCGTGCACGATCGCCTCGGCGAAGCGGGCCATCGACTCGAGCAGCGCGGCGAGGTCCTGCCGGCAGTGGGCGGCCGCGGCCGGGTCGCCCTGCGCGAGGAAGCAGTCCGCCGCCTCCCGCAGCCGGCGCAGGGCGGCCTCGTGCTGGCCGGTGCGCAGGTACGCGGCCGACTGGGCCCGCTGCGCCCGCGCCAGCAGCGCCGCGTCGCCGAGCCGCGAGGCCGCGCGGATGGCGATCTCCTGCGCGGCGATGCGGTCGTCCCAGCGCCCGGCCGCGTCCAGGTGCTCATCGAGCGCGTCGGCAATGCGCCAGGCATCACGGTACCGCCGGCGCCGCATCGCCAGCGCCAGCACCGCGAACTCGGTGGCCTGGCTGACGAGCCGGTCCTGCATCTCGGCGCGCTCGGCCGCCGTGGTGCGCGCGGCCGCGTGTTCGCGCAGCAGTGCGTGCATCGCGAAGCGGCCCGGCCGGACCTCGGTGACGAGCTGTGCGCGGCTCAGCTCGGTCAGCGCGTCCACACTCGACTGTCCAATGAGGACGTCTGCCTCGGCCGCCGACACGTACGGGCCCGGATGCGCGCCGAAGCCGCGGAACAGGTGCTGGGCGGCCGGGCTGAGCAGGTCGTACGACCAGGCGAACACCGACTCGTCGGGCACGGCCGCCAGCCGCAGCTCGGGATGCAGGGCGACGCGCGCGGAGACCACGGCGAGCGCCATCGGCAGCCGGCCGCACGCGGTGATGATGCGGTCCACGGCGTCCGGCTCGGCCGCGGTGCGCTCGGCCCCGATGCGCGCGGCGAGCACGGCCCGTGCCTCGGTGCGGTCGATCGCCTCCAGCGGCACCGTCACCACACCGTCCACTTCGGACAACCGGCCCGGTCCGGCGCGGCCGGTGACGATCGCGACGCTGTCCCCCGCGGCCGGCAGCAGCGGGCGGACCTGCGCGGCGTCGGCGGCGTCGTCGAGCACCAGGAGCACGCCGCGGCGGGCGGTGAGGGTGCGGAACAGTCCGGTACGAGCGGACATGCCCAACGGCAGATCGGCCGGTGCGACACCGAGGGCGTCGAGCAGCATGCGCAGCGCCTCGGCGGGCGGCAGCGGCGGACCCGAGGGGTCGGAGCCGCGCAGGTCCAGGAAGATGGCGCCGCCGGGGAAGCGGTCGGCGATGCGGTGTCCATAGTGGACGGCCAGCGCGGTCTTGCCGACGCCGCCGGGGCCGGCGAGCACCACCGCGCGGGTGCCGGGCAGCAGGCCGTCCAGGCGGGCGATCACCCCGGCGCGACCGGCGAAACCCGGGGTCGCGGGCGGAAGTCCGGGCCGGTCGGCGGGGTGGGCGGCGGCGACCGGGAGGGGCGGTTCCAGGGTCTCGATGCGCTCGCGGGCCGAGGCGAACGCGCCGCGCTCGGCGGGGCTGGCGCCCAGGAGACGGACCAGGGCGTCCAGGCGCTCGGCGGGCGGCAGCGCGCGACCGTCGAAGTAGGCGCCGATCGCCGTGCGCGGCCAGCCCGTGCGCGCGGCCAGCTCGGCGAACGTCAATGGGGACGAGCAGACCCGGCGCGCCTGCCGGCGACGCAGGTCGCGCAGGAGGCCCGAGAGCTCGTCCAGGGTGGAGACGCCCGATGGATCGACCACGTGCGGAAGCCTGCCACAGCGCATCAACTTCGGCGTGGCAAAACGAGCGATGCCCTGCTCCGCCATGACGCAGAGCAGGGCATCGAACGACGCAGCGTCAGCCGCAGATGGCTTCGAGGTCCTTGCCGGCCGCGTCGATGTCGTTGGTCAGCTTGTCCATGTCGTTGAGCGAGTTGATCTTCGCCAGGTACTCCGGCGAGCCGAACAGCTTGATGCCGTCCGCGCCCTTGTCCAGCGCCGCCTGCAGCTTCGGGTCGGCCGCCTCGGCCTTGAGCGCGCGCAGCTTCTCGGCCAGCGCGTCCGCGAGCTCCTTGGCCTTGGCCGCGGCGGCCGTCTCGGCCTGCTTGTTCTTGGCCTGCTTGGCCGCGATCATGATGCCGATCTGCTCACCGATCGGCTTGACCGCGTCCTCGGTGATGATCTTCTCGGCCTTGCCGCAGACCTCCTTGGTGTTGGCCGCGACGTCGACCGTGGGAGTCGGCGAGGCGGTCGTCGCCGCGGGAGCGGCGGCACCGGTGGAGGACGTGGCCGTGGTGGAGCTGTCGTCGGAGTTTCCGCAGGCCGCGGAGGTGCCGACGAGCGCGACGAGGATCGCCGCGGTCAAGAGCCGTCGCACAGTGGGGGTCTCCTCAAGGTGTGCACGATGTGTGGGAGGCGTCACGCTCGGCGTTGCCCCGCGGGCTTTCCGGGCTCCCAGGGGCGAGCGGACGCCGGACTGTAGCAGCCGAGAGCGTAGGCGCGCGGTGCAACATCCGCTCGGGAACGTCGATGCCGAGCAGGTCGAGACCCACCTGCAACGTGCGCGCCGTCAGGCCGCACAGGGCGAGCCGGCTTTCGCGCACGGGCCCTTGCGCACGCAGGACCGGACACTGCTCGAAGAACGCACTGAAGGCCACCGCGACCGCGTGCAGATGCGCGGTGAGCCGATGGAACGCGAGCGTTTCACCCGCCTCGCGCACGATGCCGGGGAACTCGAGCAGTTCGAGCGCGAGCGCATGTTCCGCCGGATGGGTGACAGTGAACGCGGCGATCGGAACGTCCACGTTCCCCTTGCGGAAGATTGAGCGAACGCGCACGTGGGCGTACTGCAGATACGGCGCGGTGTCCCCGCTCAGCGCGAGCATGCGATCGAAGTCGAACGTGTAGTCCTTGATGCGGTCGTTGGACAGATCGGCGTACTTGAGCGCACCGATGCCGATCGCCGGATCGTCCGCCCGCGCGACGGCCTCGTCGAGCAGCGCTGTGAGCTTGATCGCACCTCCGGCCCGGGTGCGCAGCATCTTACCGTCGGTGCCGAGCACCGAACCGAACGCGATGTGCTGGGCGCGCGCCGGCGGCACCAGCCAGCCCGCGGCCCGCGCGACGGCGAAGACCATCTCCAGGTGGTGCCGCTGTGGTGTGCCGATGACGTAGAGCAGGCGGGTCGCGTGCAGCTCCTGGGTGCGGTACCGCAGCGCGGCGAGATCCGTCGCCGCGTACCCGTAGCCGCCGTCGCGTTTGCGCACGACGAGCGGGCTCGGGAAGCCCTCCGGAAACGCGCACAACGCGCCGTCGCTCTCGCGCAGCAGCCCCTTCGCGGACAGCTCGGCGACCACGTCGTCGAGCGCGCCGCTGTAGGTGCTCTCACCCGCGAAGTCGGTTTCCCGCAGGCGTACGTCGAGGCGGTCGTAGACGCTCATGAGGTACACCCGCGAAATCTCGACGACCGTGCGCCACTGCTCGATCGTGTCCACATCGCCGGCCTGCAGCAGGAGCACCCGGCGCCGTGCGCGTTCCTGGAAGTCGCTGTCCGCTTCGAATCTGCGCCGCGCGGCCGCGTAGAACGCGCTCATGTCGCCCGGATCGAGCACGCCGCCGTCCCGGAGGTGCTCGACGAGCATGCCGAAGTTGGTGCCCCAGTCGCCGAGGTGGTTCTGCCGGATCACGGTGTGGCCGAGGAACTCCAGCACCCGCACGGCCGCGTCCCCGATGACGGTCGAGCGCAGGTGCCCAACGTGCATCTCCTTGGCGGCGTTCGGACCCGAATAGTCCACGACGACGGTCTCGGGCTCCACAGTGGACACCCCGAGCCGCGGGTCGGCGGCGGCCGCGGCGAGCCACTGCGCGAGTGCGCCGCCGGCGAGCGTCAGGTTGATGAAGCCCGGCCCGGAAACGCTCACGTTCGCGCACAGGTCGCCCAGGTCGGCCGCCGCGACGACGGCCGCGGCGACCGCGCGGGCATCGGGCCGGCCGAGCGCCCCGTCGGCCTGGAAGTCGGCGTGGCGGGATCGGCGCAGGGCGGGGTCGACGGTCGATCCGGTCACGGTCTCGAACGCGGCCGCGAGTCTTTCCCGCAGCACCTTGCCGATGTCAGCCATGCTCCTGCACGGTAGCGGGGTGACTCACAACGCGCCCCTGGATTTCGCCTTCGAAGCCGGCACCGCCCGCACCTACGACGCGCTGTCCGTCAATCATCTGCACATCGTCAGCTCGGATCTGAGCGATCGTGCGCACTTGGAGCTGTTCGCTTCGGCGGTACTGCGCGATCCCGGCCCGGTCGCCGACGTCGGCTGCGGCCCGGGCGGCGTCACCGGGCTGCTGCACGAGCTGGGGCTGGACGTGTTCGGCGTGGACCTGTCCCCCGCGATGGTCGCGCTGGCCCGTGCGACGCACCCGAACCTGCGCTTCGACATCGGCACGATGCTCGCGCTGAACATCGCGGACGGCTCGCTCGCCGGCCTGCTCTCCTGCTACTCGTTCATCCACGTGCCGTGGGAGCTGCGCCCGGTCGTGTTCGCGGAGTTCCGTCGCGTCCTGCGCCCGGGCGGCGTGCTGATGCTCGTGTACCAGGTGGGCTCCGACGCCAAGCACCGCTCGTCCCACGACGGCCTGGAACTCGACGCGACCTGGTACCGCCAGCAGCCCGACGAGCTCGTCGGGCTGCTCGATACCGCCGGTTTCGACGTGCTGCACGAGGAGGTTCGGCCTCCCCGCGAGGGCGAACTAACGCCCCAGGGCCACCTGCTCGCGACGGCTCGGCGCCCAGAGGAAGACGATCGCGGCGAGCTCGCAGACCAGTGAGAGCGCCTGCAGCGCGACGAGCGGCACGGCGTACCCGGGCATCTGCGCGATCACGCTCGGCAGCGTCACGTGCGCCACGACCTGAATGGCCAGCACGAGCGTGAGAATGCGGCGCGCCTTGGGCCGCCCGCCGCGCAGCTTCAGGGCGCGAACCGGGAGCAGCACGGCGAGCACCAGGTGCGGCACGATCGCCCCGATGCCGGCGGAACCGAGCGCCACGAGCGTCACCCCGATGGCGAGCACGTGCAGCGCGGCGATGGCGAGGACGGCGGCGAGGGTCCGGTTCATGTTCTTCTCGGTCATGACTGAAAGCTATGGCCGGGAGGGCTTCCGGACTCCTGCCCGCCGTCATCGCCGCGCCATGACGGATGTCATCCCCCGGCCCATGACGCGGGTCCATCGGCCTTTACGAATAAGGTCGGTGAGCCGCCCCGCAAACGAGCAGGGGAAACTACCGAATGCGCGGCAACGATTACTCCGTGGTATCAACGCCTTTCGGCGCTGGCGTAGAACTCCTGTTCGATGCTAACGTGACCGCATCGATTACCAGTTCGACCGCAGTATCGAGAGCCTCATGCTCCCAAATTCGGACCACGGTCCAGCCAGCACTCGAAAGCGATTCATTTACCGTCCGATCGCGGGCCACATTCCGCGCGAGCTTCGGACTCCAATACCAGTCATTGACCGCAGGCTTCCTGCCGTGCACGGGGCACCAATGCCAGAAACAACCGTCGACAAAGACCGCGACCTTACGAGCAGTAAAGACAATGTCCGGCCGGACCCGCACGCCATCGGGCAGCCGCAGCAGGAGATCCTTGCGGTAGCGGTAACCGAGCCGATGCAGGCTGCTACGGAGCACGACCTCGGGCTTGGTGTTCGACCGCCGGTTGGCCTGCATGTTGCGCGAGCGGCCCTCATTGAGCGGAGCTGGGTAGAGGCCCGCCGCATGAGCACGTTTCCGTGCCTCGCTGCGGTCGCCAGTCGGCACGGAGCCCCCATCGAAGCCGGGTCCCAGCCATCACCGGGATTTGATGGCAAGATACCCGCGTGCACTCTTGCCCAACGCACCAGCCCTAGAGGAGGCCAGCGATGAACTTGGAAGCTGTCGAGATCTGCGCTGGCGCCGGCGGTCAGGCGCTCGGGCTCGAAAAGGCGGGATTTGAGCACGCGCTGGCCGTCGAGCTCGATCCGAACGCATGCAACACACTGCGGCACAACCGATCGAAGTGGAAAGTCAGCGAGGGCGATGTCGCCGATCGCGAAGTGTGGGATCCGGCGGATTACAGAGACATCGCCTTACTTGCCGGCGGTGTCCCGTGCCCGCCATTCACCATTGCCGGAAAGCAGCTCGGGGCGACCGACGAACGCGACCTCTTCGCCTGGGCCATCGAGCTGGTCGCGATCGTGCGCCCGCAGGCGCTGCTGCTGGAGAACGTGCGCGGCCTGAGCATGCCCCGCTTCACCGGCTACCGCCAGCACGTGCTGGACCGTCTCATCGACCTGGGCTATGTGGCCGAGTGGCGCCTGCTGCAGGCGTCCGACTTCGGGGTTCCGCAGCTCCGGCCCCGCTTCGTCCTGGTCGCCCTGCGTCCGGAGCACGCCGAGTACTTCTCCTGGCCCGAGCCCCTGGGCACCCCGCCCACGGTAGGCGCGACCCTGCGCGACCTGATCGGCTCCGATGGCTGGGAGCACGCCGAGGCTTGGGCACAGAAGGCCAACAAGATTGCGCCGACCATCGTCGGAGGTTCCAAGAAGCACGGCGGCGCCGACCTGGGTCCGACGCGAGCCAAGCGAGCCTGGGCCGAAATGGGAGTCGACGCCCTCGGCGTGGCCGACACGCCGCCGAAGCGCGGTGACACCTTCCCCGTCGGCCCGAAGCTGACGGCCGACATGGTCGCCCGCATCCAGGGCTGGTCAGACGCCTATCCCTGGGAGTTCACCGGCCGGAAGACCACGAAGTACCGGCAGATCGGCAACGCCTTCCCGCCACCGGTGGCCCACGCCGTCGGCAGCGCCATCTACAGCGCACTCGAGCACAAGGGCGAGCGAATCGAACGGGTACTGCCCGAGCACGACCCGATCTACAAGGTGCTGCGCGACAACGCCGACTTCATGACTCCCGCCCAAATCAGCCGCGCCGTCGGCCAGGCGCTGGAGGCAGCCGACCTCGAGCACCGCATCAGCCTGCTGAGCCGCGACTTCGACGTCGAGATGCAGACGACGGCCACCGCGACCGCCTACAAGCTCGGCCGGTTCAAGGCGTTCGTCGGGCAGGAGGATCATGCTCGCAACGAGCTGTTCCTCAAACACCGCGCACGAATCAGCTGACCCCGGGCCGGCGGCGCTACCAGAAGGCGGTTCCCCGAATCAGGGGCGAGGCGTCGCGCCGAAGAAGCGGGCCGAGCGCGGGGATACCTGCGCTCAGTGCGCTCGGCGGAACGGTCAGCCGGCACGACTGCCAGCGGCCATAGGCGGTCGTGTCGGCCGGGACCTGCTCCGCCACCCAATCGCGCCGGATGGTGGCTACGGCCGCGACGGTCAGCTCGGCGGTGAGGCGGACTGCCACCAGCTCCCACTGAAGGTCCCGCAACATCGTCTCGTACTCGTTGCGGGACAGGAAAACCACGAGCCGCTCCCGCCGGTAGGTCGTCTTGACCTCCAGGTGAGCGCCGAGCCCGGGGCCATCCACCGCGATGTCGTACCCGTAGCCGTCCGACCGCAGCGCAACGTGGTCGACATGGGCATCGGTCCCGCCGGTGAGCAGCTCGGCCAGGGCCTGCTCGCCCGATGCGCCGATGAGCTCCCGCTCCGCGGTGTCGACCTTCCCCCAAGCGACGACGATCTGGTTGTAGGCCTCGCGATCATCGAGGCCCAGCACTTCAGCTGCACGCAGCGCGTCGCCGGGGAGCTCGGCCGGCCCCTGCACGAGCACGTCGGCGTCGGCGAACCACGCCGTGCCGCTGCAGGCTATGGCCGCACTGAAAACACGGTGCGCGGCCGGGACGGCCGAGTTCAGATCGTCGAGCAGTCCCGACTCTCTCAGCCATGCGAGGGCGGCGTCGTACTGCGTCGGCGTCAGGTCGCTGAAGCTGCCGTGGGTCGCGAACAGCGTGCGGCAGCGAGAAACTCCGGAGGCAGGCAGGTGGCGGAGCCATCGCTCCGCCGCCCGCAACAGTGAACTAGGCGGGACGGGCACCGAGGTGGCCCATCAACGCCTGCAGGTCGTTCCGATCCAGGCCACCGCCGATGGCCGGCTCCTCTTCGAGATCGGCAAGCTCCTGGACTGCCGGATCGTCGAGGATCCGGCCCATGAACGTCAGCTTGGCGCTCAGCCGCTGCTCCACGACCTCGTCGATGGTGTCGCCCGAAGCCAGCACGGTGATCCGGGTCTCCGTCTCCGGTGCGAGCCCGAGCCGGTGGATCCGGTCCAGACTCTGGAGAAAACGGCCGGCCGCGAAGTCCCGGTCGACGTAAACAGCGTCGTGGCACTCGCGGTGCAGGCTGATGCCCTCGCCCAGCGTGGCCGCGTTGGACAGCAGCACCATGCAGTCCGGGTCCGCACGGAACCGGCGTAGCTGCGCCTCACGGTCCTCGGTGCCGCCATGGACGACCGCGGGCGAGAACCGGCCCAGCAGGCGCTCGAGCGTATTGATGCTCCGGATGAACGTCGACCACACCAGCGTCTTACGGCCCTGGGCGGCGTTGGCGGCCACGATCGCGAGCGTCTCCTGATACTTGGGAGACATCTCGTAGCTCGGCAGGTCGCGCATCAGATCGAACAGCGGTGTGCCCTCGGGCACTTCCAGCGGCGGAACCTGATACGACAGCGGGTCGTACCGGGTCGTGCCGACGGACAACAACGCTGGCGAGGTCGCCGCCATGAGGAGGTACACGACAATCTTGCCCAGCGCCTCGAAGTCGCCCTCGGCTCCCACGGTGCGAGCGGAGAAACGGCCCACCAGCGCGTCGTAGACCTCGCGGTGCAATTCCGGCATCGGCAGCACACGCAGGTTCGTCGACACCGGCGGCAGACCCAGCTCGTTCTTGGTGGTACGTGCGAACAGCGGACGCAGCACCTTGCTCGCCGTCGCGAGGTCGCCGCCCGCCACCGCCTGTGTCACCCGCTGGCGGCCATAACCGGGCCAGACAAAGCCGAACAGGCTCTCCAGGTCGGCGACCCCGTTCGGGGCGGGCGTCCCCGTGAGAATCAGCCGATGCTTCGCGCGGGGACCCAGCGCAAGGCAGGCGGAACCATAGGCACCCCGCGCTCCCAGCTTCATCCGGTGCGCCTCGTCGAGCAGCAGCATGGACGGGCGCCCGGCAAGCCAGTTGCCGAGTTCGTTGACCGCCCCAGGCAGGCGCTCGTAATTCACAATCAGCACCTCGGCTGACGGATCGGTGTCCGCGGACAGCACCGCCATGCGCAGCGGCTCCGCGAAGCACTCCTGGTTCTCCGTCAGCCAGGCCTCATAGCAGGACTTTGGCCCGACGATCAGCAGCCGCTCGATCTCGTGCTTGGTGCGGAGCGCCTGGAAGACCGCTAGCCCGGTCCGGGTCTTGCCGGCACCGGGAACCGAGAAGTTGGCGCCGTGGCGCAGGGACAACAGTTTGGCGATGTCCCTGAGCTGGAACGGCGTGAGGCCGCCGGTCCAGCTCGCACCGAGCAGATCCGGCAGGTCACCGGGATCGACCTCGGCAAGCTGCGCCGTTTCCTGCAGGCGATCGGCAACGACCTGGGCGTCATGGGCCGAGCTGGTGGCCAGCTCGGCGAGGTGGGGATCCCAGTGCACCGATTGCGGGGCGGGCCACGACGCCAGGACGACCAGATTTGTCAGCAGATCATCGACCTCGACATCCATCGTCTGCGGTGATCGCTGCACACCACTGCGCAGCCGCAGCGCGAGCTTCCGCAGGTCGTTCTCGTATCCCGCGGTAACCTGGAGCCGCGCTTTGGCCACGCTGTCGCCGAAACCGATGCTCAGGCTGGGCGCGGAGGCAGCCGCCACTACTGCTCCCGGGTGGCGGCCAGCAGCCAGGCCACGCCCTGGCTCGACGGATTCTGCACGCGGGCCGCCTGCCGCGCCAGGCGCTCCAGGCTCGCCTTGAGCACCACCAGCGCGTCGTCGAAAGCGTCCTCATCCAGCGCCCGCTTGGCTTTCGCGGCGGCGAACTCGGAGGCGCACTGGTCGACGAAGTCAGCCGCGTCGGTGAGCCGCTCGGGCACCGCGGTCTGCCGCTTCTTGAGCCGGCCGCTCTGCACCGCAAGCTTGACGGCGTTGTCGGTGGTGGCGCGGACCGTCTTGAATACCCGGTCCGCCTCGGCGACCTCGGCCGCCGGGACCTTGTCGGCCGCCTCGGCGGTGGCCTTGGCCTTCAGCAGCTTGTCGGTCAGGCCGCGGACGACCTGGACGTCCTCGTTGCCGTCGACGGCCGTCACGCCGGGCAGCCCCGGAATAGCCTGGGCGACCACCGCGGTCGTGGCCGGGCGGACGTCGTCGGGCAGCCGGTCGCCGATATAGCGGTCGTAGAAGTCAGGTTCGACCGCGCGGACATCGGTCTTGGAGTAGCCCAGCACCACCATGGCCAGGCGGGACTCCTTGAGCTGCTCGGCCGCGTCGACATTCTTCTTGCGCAGGTTCTCGAAGTCGCGCTGCAGCTCGCGCAGCTTCTCCTGGTGGTCCTCGAAGTGGACCAGCCGCAGTTCGGCTCCGGAGTCGGTGCGGCTGCGCTCGATGGCGTCGGTGATGAGCTGGTACACCCACCGGTCCTGCTGCAGCGTCTTGAGCTTGATATTGAAATCCTTGGCAACATCGTCCTCGCGCCGGCCACGCCCGAGCTGCTCCTCGATCGCGATGAGCCGGTTGATGTACGAGTACTCACGGCGCTTGTCCCGGCGGAGCTGCAACGACAGCTCGACATTGTTGATGTCGTCACGCGAGGTGTCCGGCGGCAGCACCGCCACGCGAATGAATCCCGCTCCGAGGTCCCGCAGCGCGGCGCATCTGGTGTTGCCGTCCACCAGGATGCCGGTGGGGCTGATGATGCCGGGATCCTTCTGGCCGAACTCCTGCAGCTCTTCCTTGAGCGCGGCGTAGTCTGGATCTACCTGTTCCGGCTTGGCCGGATCGCAGGTCAGCAGATGACGCAGGTACAGCTGGGCGGGCTCGCTCCAGGGCGCCTCATCCAGGATCTGGTTGCGCTCCGGGTCTAGCGTCCGCTGCGCCCGGATTCGGTGTGTGTCGGGGTTGAGGTACAGCAGTTCCACCGGCATGGCGATGACGTCGAGGTGGCGTGGCTGCCCGCGCCAGTCCACCGTGACCTTCGCGCCATTCTCGGTGATCGCCTGCCTGAGCCGCTCCTCCACCATGGAGCGAATGCGCTCGCCCTCAGGGGGAACGCCGAATGTGGCGGTCATTGCTGGGCCTCCTCTGAATCCTCGACCTCCGCTGCATGATTGCAGAGGCCCCCCACAGATGGACGCCTGATGGTACAAACGCCGGTGCACCTAACGTGATAACGGGAAGGACCGAACGTTCGTGCCAACGCCTGTCTGGAATGACCCGGAAGTAGCGGCTCGGCAGGGCGCGAGGAACAGAATCGCCCTCTGGCTGATGCAGGAGGTCGGCACCGGCAACACGTTCACCAAGGAGCAGCTGCGGCGGGCGTTCCCGGGGCTATCGCAGGCGGACCGCCGCATGCGCGACCTCCGCCCGTACGGCTGGGTCATCTCGACCAACACGGACGACGCGACGCTGCTGCCGGAGGAGCACCGATTCGTGTCCGTCGGTGTTCCCGTCTGGGACTCCGCCGCCCGGCGCGAGGCCGACCTCCGGCGTCCGATACCGGCCAAGGACCGGGACGCCATCCTGGCCCGAGATCACTACATGTGCACTGTTTGCGGGATCGCCGGCGGCGAGGAGTACCTTGACGATCCATCCCAGACTGCGGTGCTCTCCGTGTCGCAGCGCGTGGCAGTGCTGCCGGACGGCGACGAGGCCATCGGCTGGGCCACCGAATGCAAGCGCTGCCGGGCGGGAGCATCCGGAAGCGCGGCCCAGGCGGCCGACGTGATCGCGTCGATCCAGCGGCTCAGCCCAGACGATCGGCAGCGCCTGGTCCGGTGGATGATCGTCGGGCGCCGGGAGGCCAGCGCACTCGAGCAGGCCTGGATCGCCGTACGCCGATTGCCGCCCGAGGCCAGGCAGGCCATGCTCACCGAAATCGGCGAATGAGCGCCGAGCAGTCCGCCTTCGATCTCGGGGTCGTTCCCGAGGTCCCGGCGCCTCGGCGTGGGTCGCGGCAGGTCGCGCTGCCCGGCACGCTTTGCCAGAACGATCGGGGCGAGACGCACGAGCTGCTCGACCCGGCCGCCGACGCCGAACTGCGCACCGTCTGGGCCTGGCTGAGGAAGCGGCCGAACTTCGTGCAGGAGATGGGCGACGCCGTCGAGGACGCCATCTACTACGTGCTCGACGGCTCGCGCACGCACCGCTTCGACCTGCGCGATGAGCGGGTGGACAGTGACGAGCGGCGGGCGGTCGGCACGAAACTGCAGTACCACGTGCTGGAGAATCTGAAGTTGCCGAAACTGCGCCACCCCGACACGCAGATCGAGGGCATCGGCGTCGAAATCAAGGGCACGATCGCCGGCAACTGGGCCATCCCGCGGGAGGGCCAGTGCGGAGTCACCCTGTTGATCCAGCTCGACATCGACGCGGACCGGCACATGACCCGCCTCATGCGCACCCACCGCGCCTGGCTGCGGGACGGGCCCAACCACGACGGCAAGCGCGGTGTCGCGGCGGCGGCGCTGCGCCAGTTTGCGACGGTGCTGTATCCGTGGACGTCGTTGCGACCCAATCCGCTCAAGATGCTCACCGATGAACAGCGCGACGAGGTGTTCGGCAGGCGGGGCCAGGAGGTCCGGCTCGCCCATCTCTTCCGCGCGCTTCCCGGCGTCGTCATTCCCCGGGCGGTCATCCTCACCGTCTGCGCGAACAGAGACGATCCCCTCCGGCGGGCCCGCGCCACGCGTCCGCGAGTGCGGCCCGAACTCGAGCTGTTGTGCGGTACGTGGCCCGCCCAGCGCGAGCTAGCGGCGGTGCTCGGCTACGACCTGACCGGGGCAGCCTGGGTGGCCGTGCCGTCCACCGAGATCCTCGGGTATGGCGCGCTCACCGAGCGAACCGTTGCCGAGATTGCCCAGCCTCCGGGTGCTCACGAGGCAATGGGCCCAGACGACTGAAGCGTCACCCGGACGCCGGAGGCGGCTGTTAGGTTCGGCCGGTGACGTTCCCTGAGAACACCAAGACGTTCGCCGGGCGGCCGGTGGTGGAGCTGGAGTCGGGCGAGCCGCTGCCGCCGGTCCAGGGCCCGGTCGCGTGGCGGTTCGGGTTCTGGGAAGAGGACTTCGGCACCGACTACGGGCCCTGCCAGGCGTACAACGAGGCGCTCGACGAGCTGCTCGACGGGATCGACACCGAAGCGGTGCACGCGCTCGTGCTCGGGTCGTGGGGGTACGCGGCGTTCGCCGACGCGCCCATCGTCAAGCTGTGCGACGTCGCGCATCGGCTGCCGAATCTCGAGGCGCTGTTCCTCGGCGACATCGAGGCCGAGGAGTGCGAGATTTCCTGGATCCGGCAGGGGGACCTCACGCCGCTGCTGGAGGCGTACCCGAAGCTGCGCGTCCTGCGCGTCCGCGGGGCCGACGGCCTGGCGCTGCGACCCACGCGGCACGCGAACCTGCGCGAGTTGGCGTTCGAATCCGGCGGTCTGCCGGCCGACGTCGTGCGGGGCGTGCTCGGCAGCGACTTCCCGGCGCTCGAGCACCTCGAGTTCTGGCTCGGGGTGGCCAACTACGGCGGGGACGTGACCGTGCGCGACCTGGAGCCGCTGCTCAACAACAACCCGTTCCCAGCGCTGCGCCGGCTCGGGCTGTGCAACTCGGAGATCGCCGAGCGGATCGCCGCGGCGCTGGCCGGGGCCCCGGTCGTCGGGCGGCTCACGGAGCTGGATCTCTCCATGGGCGTGCTCGACGACGCGGGGGCCGAGGCCCTGCTGACCGGGCAGCCGCTGACCCATCTGCGGCGGCTCAGCCTGCGGCACAACTTCCTGTCGCCCGAGTTCGCCGCGCGGATCGCCGCGGAACTGCCCGGGGTCGACGTGGACGTCGAGGAGCAGCAGGAAGAGACGCAGTGGGGGCGGTACACCGCGATCTCCGAATGAACTCAGCCCCAGTTCTGCGGGCCTGCGTGCGGGTCGTCGCGTTGATCCGGTTGAAGAAGTTGGTCGTGGCGATCCAGAGCACGATCGCCGACAGCTCCTTGTCGCCGAAGTGCTCGGCGGCCGCGTTCCAGATCTCGTCCGGCACCGCGTCGCCCTTGTCGGCCAGGCGGGTCGCGGACTCGGCGAGGGCGAGGGCGGCGCGCTCGGCGTCGGTGAAGTACGGCGTCTCCCGCCAGGCGGCGACGGCGAACAGGCGCTCGTCCGTCTCGCCGGCCTTGCGCATCGAGCGCGCACCGGAGTCGACGCACGCGCTGCAGCCGTTGATCTGGCTCGCGCGGAGGTGCACGAGCTCCAGGACGGTCTGCGGCACGCCCGCCGAGTGGGCCGCCTTGTACAGCAGGGCGACCGCCTTCGGCACGTCGGGCAGCAGGGCGGCGGGGTTGTCGATTCGAGCCTGCATGGTTCGTCTCCTGTCACATCGGAGCGGTTTGCTTCGTCACGGGTACGACGGAACGCTTCAAGGGCATGTGACAAAAGTGGCGTAGACCACAAATGGGGGATTTCGTGAGCGGCGACGAGTTGTTGACCGAACAGTTCGAGGCACAGCGGCCCCGGCTGCGCGCAGTGGCCCAGCGCATGCTCGGGTCGGCCAGCGAGGCCGAGGACGCGGTGCAGGAGGCCTGGCTGCGGCTCAACCGCTCCGACGCGGCGGAGGTGGACAACCTCGCGGGCTGGCTGACCACGGTGGTGGGGCGGATCTGCCTGGACATGCTGCGCACGCGCAGCAGCCGCCGCGAGGACCCGCTGCCGCCCGTCGAACCGGTCGGCGGCGCCGATCCCGAGCAGGAGGCGGTCCTGGCCGATTCGGTCGGGCTGGCGCTGCTCGTGGTGCTCGAGACGCTCAGCCCGACCGAGCGGCTGGCGTTCGTCCTGCACGACATGTTCGCGGTCTCGTTCGACGACATCGCGGTCGTGGTCGGCCGCACCCCGGCCGCCGCGCGCCAGCTGGCCAGCCGGGCCCGCCGCCGGGTGCAGGAGGGGCCGGTGCCGCACGACGACGCCCAGCGCCGCCGGGAGATCGTGGACGCGTTTCTGGCCGCGTCGCGGGGCGGTGACCTGGGTACCCTCCTGCGGCTGCTGGATCCGGACGTCGTCATGCGCGCGGATGAGACCGCGGCGCGCATGAGCGGCCACGGCGAGGTGCGCGGGGCCGAGGTGGTGGCCGGCTTCTTCAACGGCCGCGCCCAGGCCGCCCGGGTGGCCGACCTGGTCAGCGGGCCCGGCGCGCTGGTGGTGGTCGGCGGGCGTCCGCGCATCGCCATGACGTTCACCATCGTCGGCGGCCGGATCACCGCCATCGAGGCCATCGCCGACCCGGCCGACATCGCCGAGATTTCGAAAACCATGGATTGATCGAACGAACACCTTCAGCCTGCCAGAGTGAAGAGCATCCTTGCGGCGGCCGCCACCGTCGCAACCCTCCTCGTCGCGGGCGCCACCGCAGCCGTCGCCAAGCCGGTGGACGGCAACGCGGCCATGTATCCGCGCGCGATCCGGCTGGCGGACGGACGCGTGATCGCAGCCATGACCCAGTTCCCCGCCGGCGGACCCGTCGGCGGGATCTACGAGAGCACCAGCGATTCGAGTGGCTTCCAGCGCGTCGGTACCGTCAGCGACCCCGACGCCCGCGCCGGCCTCTGCTGCACCACCCTGTTCCAGCTGCCCCAACCGGTGGGCGGACTGAGCGCGGGCACGCTGCTGTGGGCCGGCGCCGTCGGCCAGGACGGCGGCAGCGGGCGGCGCATGACGATCCGCCTGTGGGCCAGCACGGACACCGGCCGCACCTGGCGCCTGCTCGCCACGATCGCGCGCAGTGAGAACTTCGGCGGTCTGTGGGAGCCGGAGTTGTACGTCGATGCGGCCGGGCGCCTCGTCGCCCTGTTCGCCGACGAGAGCCAGCCCGGACGGAGCCAGGTGCTCGTCCAATCGGTCTCGACCGACGGCGTGAACTGGTCGTCCCGCACCCCGATCGTGACCGGCCCGCAGCCCGGCAACCGCCCCGGCATGCCGGCCGTCGAGCGCCTCGCGGACGGCCGATGGCTGCTCGCTTATGAAGTGTGCGGTTTCGGCGGACAGTACGACTGCGCGGTCCGCTCACGCACCTCGGCCGACGGCACCACGTGGGGCGACCCGGCCCGGCTCGACCCGCTGGTGACGGCGGGCGACGGGCGGTACCTCACCGCGACCCCGACGCTCGCGACGACCGCAACCGGACGCGTGCTGTTGATCGCTCAGCGGGTGCGCAACGCCGACGGCACCGACTCGGCGGTGAACGGCCGCGCCATGTTCACTTCTGTCGACAATGGACGGAGCTGGTACGCGACCGCCACCCCCGTCGCGGTCCCGGGCGCCCGCTCCGAGGTCTGCCCGAACTACAGCCCGGTGCTCGTGCCGACCGTCGACGGCACCGGCGTGCTCGAAGTGAGCACGGACGACACCGGTTCCGGCTGCCGCGCGAACTGGGACGCCGGCCTCCTGCCGCCCACGACCACGCGGGCCGGCCGGTTCGCCAACGGCAGCGCCTGCGTGGACGTCGCGGCCGGTGGAAACGCCAACGCCGCAGCGGTACAGGCCTGGCAGTGCAACGACGCGCCCGTACAACGGTGGACCCTGCGCCCCGACGGCTCCATCGAGGCGCGCGGCCGCTGCCTGGACGTGCCGGGCGCGGCGACGGCGAACGGCACCCCGCTGCAGATCTGGGACTGCAACGGCGGGCCGGCTCAGCAGTGGCTGCGCCGTACCGACGGATCGCTGCTCAATCCGAACTCCGGACGGTGCTTGGATGCGCCCGGTGGAAACACCGCGAACGGGACCCGCCTGCAGCTGTGGGACTGCAACGGCCTGGCCCCGCAGCGGTTCGCGTTCGCCGCGGCGGTCGACCACCCGGCGGAGCTCGCGACCGGTCGCACGGTGACGCTGCGGGCCACGACGCCGGGCTTCACCGACCGGTACCTGCATGGGCAAACCGGCCCGCTCGCCCTCGCCCCGGGCAACGGCGGCGACGCGGCGTTCACCGTACGGCCGGGCCTGGCCGATGCGAACTGCGTGTCGCTGCAATCCGTGAGCACAGGGGGGTACATCCGGCATCGGAACTTCGCACTTCGCGTCGATCCGTCGGACGGTTCTGCGCTGTTCCGCGCGGATGCGACGTTCTGCCCGGAGACCGCGGCCGGCGGGGTGCGCCTGCGGTCGCAGAACTTCCCGGATCGCTATGTGCGGCATTACAACTCGGCGGCCTACATCGCGGTGCCCTCGGGCGCTCAGGCGTTCGACGCACCCGCCAGCTTCGACGCGGACGCGGCCTGGGCTGTCGCTTGATGCGCTTCGGCTGTCGCTTGACGCGTTTAGCTATCGCTTGATGCCCCACGCCGAGATCATCGGCGAGGTGGCCACGTCCAGCTCACCCGCGTCGAGGTTGGCGAGATGCTCGTCGATCTCGGCGCGGGTCGCCAGCCCCGCGTCGAGCAGCCGCCCGCGAATCTGCTCGATCGTGGCCCTTTCGAGCCGCGCACACGCCGGCCCGGTGACCGGAAAGTACGCATCCGCCGCAACGTCACGCAGCCCGGCCCCGCGCAGGAGGCGGGGCAGCTTCCGCCCGTACGCGAGATCGACCCCCCGCTCCGCCATCAATGCGCGAAAGTCATGCTTGAGCTTGTTCGCCAACCGCTGCGCCGCCCCCGACTCGTCCGGACACGCGAGCGGCTGCAACGCCGGATCGGCCTCCTCAACGAGCAACACCCCGCCGGGCCGCAACGCCCCCACCATCGCCGCGAGCGCCGCCGCCCGGTTGTTCACATGCACAAGCAGAAGCCGCGCGTGTACCAGATGAAAGTCCCCACCCGGCGCCGCTTCCACCCCCACGTCGTGCCGGCGCACGTCGTACCCGGCGTCGGTGGGCAGCCAGGAAACGTCGAGGTCGGTGGCGAGCACATGCCCCTCCGGCCCGACGCGCGCGGCCAGCCACCCCGGCACCGACGGCCCGCCCGCCCCCACCTCCCAGCACCGCATCCCCGGCCCGATCCCGAGCGCCTCGAAATGCCGGAACGTGGACGGGTCGAACAACTCCGCCAGCGCGCCGAACCGGGCTCCGGCCTCGGGCTGAGCATTGTCGAGCAGATACGCGCGCTCACTTTCCATGCTTCTTTTGTACGCCGCTCCTCTGGCACCCCACGCAAGTGCACACAGCCCGCACCGCGCCACGCCCGTACACGCACCACACAACCCACCCGGCACGGCGTCGATGCACACAGCGCACAACCCACGCGACGCAGACGCACACAGCACCCACGACGCGGCGTCGGCGCACGCAACCCGCACGACGCGGATGCACACACCGCACAACCCACGCGACGCGGATGCGCACCGCGCACAACCCCACCCAACGCAGACGCACACAGCACCCACGACGCGGCGTCGGCGCGCGCAACCCACGCGACGCGGATGCACACACCGCACAACCCACGCGACGCGGATGCACACCGCACAACCCCACCCAGCGCAGACGCACACAGCACCCACGACGCGGCGCCAGCGCGCGCAACCCGCACGACGCGGATGCACACCGCGCACAACCCACCCGGCGCAGACGCACACAGCACCCACCACGCGGCGCCGGTGCACGCAACCCGCACGACGCGGATGCACACACCGCACAACCCACCCGGCGCAGACGCACACAGCACCCACCACGCGGCGCCGGTGCACGCAACCCGCACGACGCGGATGCACACACCGCACAACCCACGCGGCGCGGATGCACACAGCACCCACGACGCGGCGTCGGCGCGCGCGGCGCGGGTGGGGCCTAGACCCTGTAGGCGGCGACGGTCGCGCGCAGGTCGCTTGCCATGCGGGCCAGTTCGGCGGCGGTGGCCTGGGTCTCGGTGGCGCTGCTGGAGACGGTCGCGGCGCTGGCGGCGACGTGCGTGATGGTGCCGGCGATGCCTGACGAGCCGTCCGCAGCCTGGCCGACGCGGCGGGCGATCTCGGCGGTGACCGCGGTCTGCTCCTCGACCGCCGAGGCGATCGTGGCCGCGTAGTCGTTGATGGTGGCGATCACCGCCGCGATCTCGCCGATGGCCGTGATCGTGCCGCCGGTCTCGTGCTGCATGGCGCCGACCTGGGCCGCGATCTGCTCGGTGGCCGCCGCGGTCTGCCGGGCCAGGTCTTTGACCTCGCCGGCCACGATCGCGAAGCCCTTGCCCGCCTCGCCCGCGCGGGCCGCCTCGATGGTGGCGTTCAGAGCGAGCAGGTTGGTCTGCTCGGCGATCTGCGTGATCAGCGCTACGACGGTGGTGATCTGCTCGGACGCCGCGCCGAGGCGGGCCACGCCGGCGCTGGTCTGCTCGGCGTTGCCGGCCGCGCCCTGGGCCACGCCCGCCGCCTCGGCCGCGTTGCCGGCGATCTCGCGGATGGCCACGGTCATCTCGTCGGTGGCCGCGGCGACCGCCCGCACGTGGTGCGAGACGTCGTCGGCGCCGGTGGACACGTCGCCGACCTGGGCGGTGGTGCCCTCGGCGGCCCTGGCGAGCTGTTCGGATACGGCCGAGAGCTCCCCCGAGGCGCCGGCCACCTGGTCCGAGGCCTGGCCGATGCGGCGCACCATGGCGGCGACCGCCTCCGCCGTACCGTTCAGCGCCCCCGCCACCCGCCCGATCTCGTCCCGATGCTGCGGCGGCACCCGCGCGGTCAGATCCCCCGCCCCGATCCGGGCCAGCGCCGCGACACAGGCCCGCAGCGGCCGGGTGATCATGCGGCTGATGACCAGCGCGAGCGCCACGCCGATGATGAAGCTGACGCCGAGCATGATGGCGACGGTGTCCCAGGTCCGCTGGTACATGCGCTCGGCGGTGGCGTCCTCCGCGTCCGCCCGCGCCACGGTCGCCGATTCCAGGCTCGTCAGGGCGGCCCGCACCGGCGGCTCGAGCGTGGCGCGGGCGCGGCGGTCGTCGACGCTCAGGAGGTACAACTGCCAGGCCTTTTGAAACGCCTCGAGGGCAGCGCGCTGGGTGCTGTCGAGCCCGAGGCCCCGGCACGCCTGCACGGCGGCTGTGACCTGGGCTTCAAGCCCCGCGAGGGTCTTGGTCGCGGTGTCCCGCCCGGCGTCGTCGGTCGCGAGCACGAAGTCGTCCGCGGCGACGATGGCCTGCCCGGCGAGGTCGCGCAGGGAGCCGGTGGCCTGGAGCTGCCGGTTGTACCCGGCCATCGAGCCCACCTGCGCGTTGATCGACCCGAGACTCTCCAGCCCGACGATGCCGTCCCCGACGCTGAACAGCGCCACGACCAGGACCGCGAGCAGAATCTTCGTGCCGACCGACCGGTCCGCGACGATGCCAGACAGGCGCATCAGCACCGACCTTTCCTTTCGGAAGGACGCATAAGGGGCCTATCCGACAGTACGGTCAGTTCTCCCCCTGCGTGGCCGCTTCCCCGGTCGTCCGTTCCTGCCCCCGCGTCAGCCCTCCCGCCGCTTCAGCCCTCCCGGTGCGTCGCCTTGCCCTCGGGTCGTCCGGTTTGCGGCCGCGTCAGCCAGCCGCTCGAGCCTCCCCACGCGTCGCCTTCCCTTGGGTCGTCCGGTTTTGTGGCGCGTCAACCCGCCGCTCGAGCCCTCCTGGTGCGTCGCCCGCTTCAGCCTCCCGTCGCTCGAGCCCTCCCGGTGCGTCGCCCGCTTCAGGGTCGCCCGCTTCAGCGTCGCCCGCTTCAGCCTCCCGCCACTCCAGCCCTCCCGCAGCTTCAGCCCTCCCGGTGCGTCGCCTTGCCCTCGGGTCGCCCGGTTTGTGGCCGCGTCAGCCCGCCGCTCGAGCCTCCCCGCGCGTCGTCTTCCCTCGGGTCGTCCGGTTTGCGGCCGCGTCAGCTTCCGCCGTGTGGCCTGGTTCTCGTGGCGTTCGGTCTGTTGCGGTTTGTGGGTTGGGTCAGCCCAGTTGCTGCGTGGGCCGGATCAGCATCTCGTTGATCGCCATGTGTCGGGGCCGGGTCACGATGTACGCGATCGTGTCGGCGATGTCCGGTGCCTGCAGCCGCTCGACGTCCTCGAAGCGCTGCTGGATCGTCTCGCGGATCTCGGGCCGGTTGTGCCCCGCCAGCTCGGTCGCGACCGCACCCGGCTCGACCAGCGAGATGCGCACGTACCGCCCGGTGACCTCCTGGCGCAGTGCCTCGCTGAACGCCCCGACCCCGTGCTTGGTCGCGTTGTACACGCCGCTTCCACTCCGCGCGACCCGCCCCGCGACGGAGCTGATGTTGACCATGTCGGCCACCCGCCGTGGGTCCGACTCGGCGGCGGCGAGCAGGTGTGGGAGGGCGGCGTGGGCGCAGTACAGGAGGCCCATGACGTTGATGGAGACCATCCGTTCCCACTCCTCGACCGGCGCGCCGACCACCGGCCCGAGCAGCATCATCCCGGCGTTGTTCACGAGCGTGTCGAGCCGCCCGAGCTCCTCGACGGTCTTCTGCACCACGCCCTCGGCCTGCTCGCGGTCGGTGATGTCGGCCTCGATGACCAGCGCCTGACCTCCGCCGGCCTCGATCCGCTTGGCAAGTTCGTTGAGCCGGTCCCCGCGCCGCGCGGCCAGGGCTACGGCCGCACCCCGCTCGGCCAGCGCCTCGGCGGCGGCTTCCCCGATCCCACTGGACGCGCCGGTGATCAGCGCGACGGTTCCATCCAGAGTTCCCATGCTCCGTAGTTTCCCAGCTTTGGGATGCCCGCAACCCGGCCATCCACATGGCCGACCGCGCCGTCCGCCAACCCGGCCATCCAACGGCGGAAAACCGGTTCACGCCTGTGGAAAACCTTCGGCGCCCGCGACCGGGGCAATCGTGCGGCGCCGAGCCGGATCGCGCCCCGCCAGGACCGCTCAGGAGCGAGCGGCGGCACCTGCAGCGACCTCTCGGCGTCCGCGACCGGGGCAATCGCAGGACAGCGAACCGGATCACGCCCCGTCAGAACCTCACGGCGTCCGCAACCCGGGCAATTGCGCGGCGCCGAGCCGGATCGTGCCCCGACAGGACCATTCGGCGTCCGCGACCTGGGCAATTGCGCGGCGCCGAGCTGGTTCCCGCCCGGCTAGGATCTTGGGCGGAAGGCAGCAGGGCGGGGGCGCAGTGGAAATCCGGGACATCGAGATCTTCCTGACGCTGGCCGAGGAGCTGCACTTCGGGCGGACCGCGCAGCGGCTGCATGTGTCACCGGCCCGGGTCAGCCAGGCGATCAAGGCGCAGGAGCGCCGGATCGGCGGGGCGCTGTTCGAGCGGACGAGCCGGGCCGTGGCCCTCACCCCGCTGGGGCGGCAGTTGCGCACCGACCTGCAGGCGGGGTACGACGCGATCCGCGGTGGCCTCGACCGCGCGACCGAGACGGCGCGGGGCATCGCGGGGACGGTGCGGCTGGGTGTGATGGGCGCCGTCGGGTACGAGCTGCAGGACGTCATCGACCGGTTCACCAAGCGCTGGCCGGCCTGCGACGTGCTCCAGCGCGAAATTTACTTCAGCGATCCGTTCACCGACCTGCGCACCGGTGCGGTGGACCTGGCCCTGGTGTGGCGGCCGGTCCGCGAGCCCGACCTCGTCGAGGGGCCGGTCATGATGGTCGAGGGGTCCCTGCTGGCCGTGTGGGACACGCACGAGCTGGCCGGGCGCTCGTCGGTGTCGGTGGAGGACTTCGCCGACCGGCTGTTCGTCGACCCTGGGCCGCGGGCCCCCGGGTACTGGATGGACGCCATCCTGCCCCGCACCACCCCGGCCGGCCGTCCGGTACCGCGGGGTCCGCGGGCGGACACCTTCCACGAGCTGCTGCACGCGGTGTCCACGCGCCAGGCACTCGCCCCGGTGCATGAGCACTACCTGCGGTACTACGCCCACCCTGGCCTCACCCTGCTGCCGGTCCAAGACGCCCCGCCGGCGGAGTGGGTGCTGACCTGGATGGCGGGACCCCTCCCGGCGCGATCACGGGCCTTCGTCGAGGTCGCATCGGCCCGCGGCGCCCGCCGCCTCGGCGAGACCTGACCACCCCGATCGCAGCGTGCCGCGCGGTCGCAGCCGGCTGGTTTGGTGTTGCCGCTCGGTGCGCCGGCCGATCAGAGCCGGGTGACTTGCCCGATCGCAGCGTGGGGTCGCCGCGCCGAAGCGCCGCCCGATCGCGGTGCGCCGCCCGATCGCGGCCGGGCGCTTGGCGTGGGTGCGTGGGTGCGCGGGTGCGCGGGTGCGCGAGTGCGCGGCCCGATCGCGGCGCCGCTGGCTTCGTCGCGCCAGGCGGGGCGCTGGCCGGTCGCGGCTCGGTCACCAGCGGATGCGTCGTGCCGGACGCGGGTGCAACGCAACGCGGAGCGTTATGTCCGCAGGGTGTGGCTCGGCAGTACTCCGTACTGTGCGCGGTATGAGGCGGTGAACCGGTCCACGGATCCGAAGCCCCACCGGGCCGCGATGGCGGCAACGGTGTCGCCGGCCGTCGGGTCGCCCGTCTGCAGGTCGCGGTGGGCGGCGTCGAGTCGGGCGCGCCGCAGGTATCCCATCGGTGTGGTGGCGTAGTACCGGCGGAACGCGGCCTGCACGGATCGGCCGGTGACTCCGCCCGCGGCGGCGATGTCGGCCAGCGTGATCGGCTCGCCGATGTGTGCGTCGATGTAGGCGACCGCGCGGCGCAACGCAGCCGGCGGCACCGCCTTCGGCCCGGGCCGGTAGTGGCTGGTCATGCTGGTGTTCGGGAAGACGGTGAGTGCCGTTGCGGAGATCAGACCGGTCAACTGGCTGAGTAGCAGCGGGCTGTCCAGCCCGGGGCCGGGCATGGCCAGGCTCCGGTGCACGTACTCGGTCAGCACTCGCCACTGCCGCGCTGCGGTGTCGGACACGGCAGTGATGCCGTCGAACCGCAGTTCGCCTGCGCCGATGCCCAGATGCGCCTCGGCGAACCGTTCGAGCGTCGCGGTGGGGATGCTGATCGTGGCGATGTCGTAGGCGACGAACGACGTGTCGTTCGGTCTCGTGTTGCTGTACCGGATCACGTCGGTGCGGCGCAGCGCCACCGCTTCGTTGCCGGCGGACCAGTTGATCCGCCCGCCGATCAACACACCGGCCATGAACTCGTCGAAGGGCTCTGCGACCGCGCGGCACATGAGTTCGCCCCAGCCGAACCGGGCCGCGCGGAGTTCCCCGGCCTGGGCGGCGGTCAATGACAGCTGGACCGGCCGGCCCGCATGCTGGAACCGGAACGGGCGCTGCGGCTGGAATACCTGCTGCAGGATGCCGATGGCGGTGTCGGTCTCCCCGGCCGCCAGCGTCACCCGGTCTACCGTCACGTGCCCTCCGGTACCCCTGTCCCCGACGGCCAGCCATGCGAAAGCGAAGCCGTACCATCCGCGAACGAATCCTCCGCGAGCGGCGGCTTGACCGTATCGCCCGGGAGCACGCGTCATGCAAGGATGAGTGTCGTCCTGGACACCGCCACCGGCAACGTGGAGTCCATCGGCTCGCCGAACCTGCGGCTGGATTTCGCGGCCCGAGCGCGTGACCGGGCCGACCGGCACCGTGACTTCGCCGACGACGCGCTCAAGCGCGCCAGGCAGGCATCCCGTGAGGCCGAGGAAGCCGCCCTCCGGTGTGCTGCCGCCCGCCGCCGCTTGCGCGAGGTCTGCCGCCACGCCGACACGGCTCGATGGCCGGCATCCGCCCGGCCGGATCGCCCTGTTCCCCTGCGGTGACCAGGCCCAGCCATCATCCACAAAGGACAGAAACAGTCAGGGGTCTGAACCGCGTTGCCGCAGTTCAGACCCCTGACGATCTTGCGCGCCCGAAGGGACTCGAACCCCTAACCTTCTGATCCGTAGTCAGATGCTCTATCCGTTGAGCTACGGGCGCTCGGTGCTCGCCTAGTGTACACACCAGGTTTTTCGTCTTGCGCGGAGGCTCCGGGATTCGAACCCGGGATGGGCTTTAAGACCCAAACCGCATTAGCAGTGCGGCGCCATAGACCGAACTAGGCGAAGCCTCCAGCCGTCCCCGTCACCGGAGACCGCCGTCCGAGGATACAGGCAGCCCTCAGCACCCGGCAAAGCGGGTACACCTTCCGCGTCCTCTGGTCCCATCATCGCAGAACGGGTGCTCAGGGCGCTTGGCCATTACGCTCGTGCAGATGGGAGAGGACGCAACTCCGCCGCGGCGTCGTCAGGAAGCGCAGACGCAGGAATCGGACCCGGGCCCGCGTAAGGCTGCGGCCCTGGGCGATACATCGCTGCGATTTGAACCTCCGCCGCGCGATCCGACGGATGAGGATGCGCCCAAGGCTCCCCCGCGGCCGCGTACGCCGGCTGCCACGACACCGTTCGCGCCCGCTGCGCCTACGGTTGCCTCGACGCCCTTCCGGGTGACTCCGCCCCGGCAGGCCACCTCCGAGTCCACCCCGAACCCCCCGCGGGCCGCAACCACCGAGCCGGCGAGCACGCCTGAGCGGCCGGCCGCGGCGAAGAAGGCCGCGCCCCCCGCCGCCGAGCCGACGCCGGTTGCCGCCAAGAAGGCCGCGCCCGTGAAGAAGGCGGCGGCGAAGAAGGCGACCCCGGCGAAGAAGGCGGCCGAAGCGGCACCGGCAATCAAGAGCGCGCCACCCGCAGCGGAACCGCCCACCGCACCGGAACCGCCCGCCGCCATGCAAGAGGCCACCCCGGCGAACAAGGCCGCTCCGGTCAAGAAAGCCACCCCAATCAAGAAGGCGGCCGCGGTCACAAAGACCAAGAAGGCCGCGCCGACCAAGGAGACCGTCGAGGAGGTCCCACCCGCAGCCGAGGCCACCCCGCCGGCCAAGAAGGCGGCCAAAGCGACGAAAGCCGCACAGCCCGCCGAACCGGTCAAGAAGGCGGTGGCCAAGAAGGCTCCCGCGAAAAAAGCCGCAGTGACAAAGGCCACGTCCGCGATGAGCTCCGAGCCGATCGTCGAGCAGCCACAGACGGTGATCCCCGCACCACGAAACGCCCCGGCTGCCACCGCACCCGAACCGCAGCCCGTCATCGCCGCCGCGGGAACGAAGCCCGAGGCAGCACAGATCCAGCCGAAGCCTGAAGTGGCCGCGGTTGAGGACGAACAAGCCCCGGCCCCCACGCCCGCTGTGTCGATCGCTGCGAAGAGCGACGAAGCGACCGGCGGCATCAATCCCGCGTACCTGCCCGAGTCGTTGGCCATCGCGGCCGTCGAGCGGCTCGGGGCCGGCGCGAAGCGGCGCGTGGACTGGTACAAGGTGACCTATCCCGACGCCGACGGCGATGCGCTCTCGCGGGCCATCACGCGCGAGTTCGTCCGGCGGGCGCGGCGGCAAGGGTTCGCCGCCGGGCTGGTCGGGCCCACCGGGCTGGTCGTCGAGGCCGCCGGGGTCGCGTGGCTGCAGGCCAAGCTGGTGCTGCACCTGGCCGCCGCGTACGGGCACGACCCCGAGGACCGCCGCCGCGCCGCCGAGCTGCTCGTGCTGCAGCGGGTGCACGGATCCGTGGAGACCGCCGAAGCTGCGGTCATGGCGGCCGAGCGGACGGCCGGGCGGCGGGCCAGCCGGCGGGTCGGGGCCGATCGGGTCAGCGCTCCGCTCGCGCGGATGGTCGGAGCTGGGCTTCTCCGGGCTGCCGCCACGCGGATCGCGCGGCGGTTCGTGCCCGGGGCCGGGCTCGTCGTGGGCTCCGTCACGGCCGCGCGCAGCACCGAGCGTTTGGCGGCCCGCGCGGTGCGGTACTACCGCGGTTTCCGTGGTTGAAAAAGCCGAAGGACCCTCGCACAACTGTGAACCCCGGCCGGCGCGGGCGGGGTAGAACTGGGTGTACGGGGAGTGAGGAGAGCCGTCGTTGTGGGCTGGAATACCTTCGTGGACAGCAACCGGAAACGCACCGGCAACGTCGAAGTCACTGTGGAAGCCAATGACTCGACTCGGCAATGTGAACTGGGCTTATGTATAGTCTCGCCCTGTGTCGCTCCCCTCTGGCGCTATTGAAACTGACGCTGCCGACGTGAACGATATCGACCTCGATGACTTGCACAGTGAGCGAGAACCGGGTAAGCCGGTGACTCCCGCCACAGTTTCAGAGATCGAAAAAACCCAAGCCGAGCCAAACATCAAAAGAGCATGGCTCCAGCCGTGGCTGCGGTCGCTCAAGGTCGCCGCGGGCGTGTGGGCCGCCGCCGGGGCCGCGTACGTGTTTGTGACGTTCTACGCGTGGCGGTTCATGCCCGACCGCATCCCGCCGGTCCACGACCTGATGGGCACCTGGTACAAGTTCGACACCATCTTCTACGTCCGCATCGCCGAGGACGGGTACCTCTGGAGCAAGTTCGCGCCGGCGTTCTACCCGCTGTACCCGGGCCTGATCAAGCTGGTCAACCCGATCCTCCCCGGCGGCGGGCTGCCCGCGGCGCTGGCGATCAGCGTCTTCTTCGGGCTCGTGGCGCTGGTCCTGCTGCACCGGCTCACGGACGAGGAGTTCGGCGACAAGGTCGCCGGCCGCACGACGTTCTACATGGCCGCCTTCCCGGCCGGGTTCTTCCTGCTCGCGGCCTACAACGAGTCGCTGTACATCACGCTCGTCATCGCCGCCCTCTACGCCGCCCGCAAGGGGAACTTCTGGTGGGCCAGCGTGTTCGCCGCGCTCGCGGGGTCGACGCGGCTGTTCGGGCTGCTGCTGGCCGCGCCGCTGATCTACGAGTACCTGCGCCAGCGCGGGTGGAGCCTGCGCAAGGTCCGCTGGGACGCGCTCGGGTTCCTGCTGATCCCCAGCGGCGTCGTGGCGTTCGCGATCTTCCTGCACCACACGACCGGTGACTGGCTCGCGTTCAGCCATGCGCAGGACGGGTGGCACCGGCAGTACGGGTGGCCCGGTCAGCCGATCTGGAAGACCATCAAGCTGCTCAACGACAAGCCGTTCCTGCAGGACTGGCGCCTGTTGCAGGTGTTCAACCTGGTCTCGGTACTGGGCGCGATCGGTCTGCTGCTGCTCGCCCTGCGCCGGCGCAGCAAGTTCAGCTTCCGCTCCGACCAGTTCTACCTGCTGATCTACGCGGCGCTGCCCATCTTCCTGTTCATCTGCACCGAGACGGCGTTCCCGAACTACCTGATGTCGGCCCCGCGGATCGCGCTCGAGTGGTTCCCGGCCTTCATCGTCCTGGGCATGCTGGGCGCCAGCCGGACGTTCGAGCGCTTCTACCTCTTCCTGGCGCTCGTCGCACAAGGCCTCTTCCTGGCGCCGATGTTGCTGCAACTGCAGTTCACGGCCTAGCCAGGGAAGACCCGAAAGGCCGAGGCGGCAACGGCAAGGAAGGCGGGGCGAGCGGAATCGTCGGCGGCCGCGGGCCGATCACCACGGTGGTCCAGGCCCGCGCCGCCGTACCGTCGCCGAACTCGATCATCCCGAGGTAGCGCTTGTCCGCCGCCAAACCCTGCCACGCCACGTCGAAGTGCAGCTTGTCGTTCGGCGCGACGGGCCGGGTCTTGGGCGAGACGGTCAGGTTCCCGGTGACCGGGGCGCCGACCACGAACAGGTGCGCCTTCGCCACCTGCTCGTTCAGCGTCGGCGGCAGCGCGAACTGCACGACGTACACCTGGAACGTCCCGGAACCCCCGGTCAGCGGCACCTCCTCGTCGGACGAGGTGCCGTCGCTGCGGCCGACCAGCTCGCCGTTCTGGTAGACGTACAGGTCCAGGTCCGTGCCGGGCGCGACGTCCGCGTCGTAGGTGGCCAGCCGGGCCAGCTTGGTCGCCGGCGGCAGCGTGAACTCGAAGCTGAAGATCGCCGGGGAGACGCCGGGAGCCGACGGCACGAACGCCGCGGTGCTGCCGATCAGCTTCTGGGCGTGCTCGGTGGAGGCGGCCAGGCCGTAGGGGTGAGCGGTGACGGTACCGCCGAAGCCTGAAACAAGGTCGATGCCCGCCTGACCGGACGTCCCGGTGCCGACGATCTCCCCCGGCCCGGTGAGGGCGACCGGGCGCACGGCGATCGGGCTGCGCACCGCGTGGCCGCGCAGGTCGGTCCAGGTCAGGGCGCCGAAGGCATACTCGCGGTACGCCGCGTCCGTCCGCTTGACCGTGACCGTGAACTTCGCCGAGCCCCCCGCGGGCACCGTGATCGTCGACGGCTCCACCGTGACCGTGGTGCCGGCCGGGGGCGTGACCGCCGCGACGTACACGCTGGGCAAATCGGTGACGTTGGTGACGGTCCGCGTGACGGTCTGCTCGCCCGGCAGCGAGCCGATGCCGATCGACGGATAGTTCAGGTCGCTCGGGTCCGCCGTGCCGACGGTCGGGCACCAGTCGCTCGCGAGCTGCAGTTGGCCGATCCCGCAGGCGTACCGCGCCCAGTCCTGCGCCCCCGCGTCGTACACGAGCCCGGGGTCGAAGGCGCGGGCCGGGCGGACCTGGCCGGAGCCGTCGTCGAACGGGCTGGCCGGGCGGCTGCCGCGCTGGATGGCCGCGCCGGTGTTGTCGGCGTTGCCGGCCGTCGTCATCAGCGCCGACTTCAGCGCGGCGGGCGACCACTGCGGGTGCCGGGCCCGCAGCAGCGCGGCGATCCCGGCGATGTGCGGGCTGGACATCGACGTGCCGCTCTCGCCGTCCCACAGGTTGCCGTGGTGCCCGGCCGGCGACACGCCCGCCACGATGTCGACCCCGGGCGCGGTGAGGTCGGGCTTGATCAGGTCCCCGTCGCCGGCGTCGGCCGGGCCGGGCGAGGAGAAGGCGGCCATGGCCGGGGCGCGGGCCACGGTGATCGTGGTCGCCGACAGCGAGGCACGGGCATCAAGGCTTCTCGTGTACTCCTTGATCTCCGCCCCCGCCTTCTCGTCCACGTGCACCGTCGGAATGACGTGGTAGTCGGCGTTCAGCGAGTTCTCGCTCGGGTTGTAGAGCACCATCCCGACCCCGCCGGCGTCACGCACCGCGATGCTCTTGTCGGTCCGCGGGTTCACGCCCCGCTTGCACAGCACGATCTTGCCCTTGACCTTGGCGGGGTCCAGGGCGCCCGGATAGCACAGCTCAACCCGGTCGGGCTCGGCTCCCGCCAGCCCCGCGGCCACCGAGTCGACCAGCGGCGCGGCCGGCACCGCGTCGCCCTGGCCGACCCCCTGGTACGTCTTGCCGTTGCCGAGCGTCACCGACTTGACGGAGCCGCGGTCGTGCGAGCTCGCCGCCACCGTGGTGATCCACGGGGCGTTGTGGCTGACCGTGGACGCGTCGGGCCCGTCGTTGCCGGCCGAGGCGGCGACGAACACGCCGGCCGCCGCGGCGTTGTAGAAGGCGAGGCTGATCGGGTCGACGACCAGGCCGCTGGAGCCGGAGACGGAGTAGTTGATCACGTCGGCCCCGTCGGCGACCGCGTCGTCCACGGCGGCCAGCAGGTCGACGGTCGCGCCCGAGCCCTCCCCGTCCTCCTGGCGCCACAGCGCCTTGTAGACCGCGATCCGGGCCGCCGGGGCCATCCCCGAGACGTTCCCGACGGGCTTGCCGTTGATCGTCGCCAGCACGTTGAAGTCGCCGGCGGCGGTGGTGGCGGTGTGGGTACCGTGGCCGTCGTAATCCCGCGGCGACTGGAACTCGCCGGTCCAGTCCCCGAAGCCGACGCTGTTGTAGAACCGCGCCCCGATCACCTTGTTGTTGCAGGTGATCGTCTGCTGCGGGGTGCCGGTGCCCGCGGCGCACGTGCCCTTCCACTTGCCGGCGATGGCGGCCTGGTCGGGGCGCGGCTCGGGCAGCGCGGCGAGGCTGGGGTTCTCGGGCCAGAAGCCGGTGTCGATGTCGGCGATGATCATGCCCTCGCCGGCGTGGGCGGGGTCGCCGAACTGGCTCGCCCAGACGCCGTCCGGCCCGGAAAGGCCGAGGAAAGCGGGTGTACTGATCGTCTGCACCGTGCGCGTCTCGTTCTTCCAGATCCGCTGCACCCCGGGCGTGCGCTGCACCTTCTCGCGCTGCGCGGGCGTCAGGGCGGCGGCGAACCCGTTGAAGGCGGTCTCGTAGTCGTAGATCGTCCGGCCGATCCCGGCTCTGCGCAGCACCGCCTGCCGGTTCGCGCGCACGCCGGCGCGGGCGGCCTCCGTGCGCAGCGCCGGGTCGCCGGCCAGCTGCACGATGTAGATCGCCGTCTCCGCCTTGGCGGACGCGGGAGTCGGCACGAGGAACGCGCCGCTGAGAACGAGGGTGACTGCGAGAATGATCCGGCCCACGCACTCAGCGTAATTGTCCGGATTTGTCCTATCTCAGGAATCCGAGATGATCCTTGAGCAGCGCGTACCCCACGAAGGACACGATGTCGAGGATCGAGTGCGCGATGATCAGCGGCATCACGCGCTGGGTGCGGCGGAAGAACCAGCCGAACACCAGCCCCATCACGAAGTTGCCGATGAAGCCGCCGAAGCCCTGGTAGAGGTGGTACGAGCCGCGGATCACGGCGCTCGTCACGACCGTCGTCCACCAGCCCCAGCCCAGGTCGCGCAGGCGGGTCAGGAGGTACGCGATCATCACGACCTCCTCGAGCACCCCGTTCTCGACGGCCGAGAGGATCAGCACCGGCACCGACCACCAGTGCGTGCCGAGCGCCTCGGGCACGATCTGCGCGCTGATGCCGAGCTGCCGGGCGGCCCACACCAGCCCGAGCCCGGGCAGGCCGATGAGCGCGGCCATCCCGACGCCGAACAGCAGATCCCGCCCCGGCCGGCGCAGGTCCAACCCCACCGCGAGGTCCTCGTGCGACTTCCGCAGCAGGTGTACCGCGAGCAGCGCCGGCACCACGCCCAGCCCGATGCCGGCCAGCTGGTACAGCAGGTCCAACCAGGGCCGGTCGGCCACCACGGTCGGGTTGAGCGTCGCGGTCTGCTCGGAGAGCGGCTTGACGTACGTCAGGCGATTGATGATGTTCAGAATCGCGTAGATCGCCGAGCTGCCCAGCGAGACACCGAGCACGAGCAGCACTTCACTCCGGATGCCACGCCGGTCGATCGCCGCGCCAGTGTCGATCACGGCGCAACTGTACTTTCCGAGCCGCGGGCGGGGCGGTCACCGCACCTGGACCGCCCAGCCCGCGCTCACATATCACCGAAGGCGTCGTACTTGATCCGGATCGCCGGGACCTGCAGCTCGGCGAGGGTGCGCAGGGTCGCCCGCACCATGGTGGGCGAGCCCGACACGAAGAAGTCGTGGTCGTTCCAGGGGCCGTAGCGGGCCACGATGTCGGAGATGTTGCCGTGCTCGCCCGGGAAGTCCGGGTCCTCGCTGGTCGCGGCGACCACCGACAGCCACGGGTAGCGGGCCGCGAGCCGGTTGAGGCAGGCCAGGTCGTAGAGGTCGTCGCGGTCCTTGGCGCCGAAGAACACGTGCACCCAGCGCGTGCGGTTGGCCCGGGTCATCTCCTCGATCAGGGCCTTGATCGGCGCGAGCCCGGTGCCGCCGGCCACGCAGACGATGTCGCGGGTCGAGCGCCGGTCGAGCGTCATCTGGCCCATCGGCGCGGCCAGGCGGATCATCTCGCCGGGCTGCACCCGGCGGACCAGGGCCGACGAGACCCAGCCGGCGCCGACCGCGCGCACGTGGAAGTCGAGCGAGCCGTCCTTGCGCGGCGCGTTGGCCACCGAGTACTGCCGCCACAGCCGCGGCTGGAACTTGGTCTCGACGCTCACGTACTGCCCGGCGCGGTACTCCATCGGCTGCATCGGCTTGCAGGTCATGACGGCGATGTCACGGCTGCGCCGCTCGTGGTACAGCACCTCGGCGTGCCAGTACGGCGGGTTGCTGGAGTCGGCGTCCGCCCCCTCGATCATGATCTCGGCGATCTTGGCGTACGCGTCGGTCCAGGCCTGGTCGTACTCGATGTTCCACTGGTCGCCCGCGTAGGTGCGCAGCGCCTCCATCAGCGCTTCGCCCACAACGTCGTAATGCTCTGGTTGCACGTGAAACTTCCGGTGATCCCGGCCGAGCGACGCCAGGTATTCGTGGAAGTGCTCGGGGTCGTCGACGGTCTGGATGGCCGAGACGATGGCACCCATCAGCCGGGAGCGCTGGACGTCCATGTGCACCGGGAACAGGTCCCGCAGATTCGGGTTGTTGAGAAACATGCGCGCGTAGAAGTAGCTGGCGAGCTTGTCCTGCTGCTCCTCGACGAGCGTCCAGCTCTCCTTCAGTAATCGCGACAGATTGCTCATCGGTGCCCTTCGCCGTCAAACGTCGGTGCCGTGGTGTCCATCAGCGTCACTACCTGCGGAGACCACGCATCGCACTGACTGTGCGACGACGGGTGTGCGGGACCGATATTCCCCGCGACGCGCCGGTGCGAAGCACTGGACATGCCAGTCGCATCCACCGAACGGTCGCGTCGCACCGGCTGTCCGGCTGGAATCGCCGACCGGTGCCAGGTTGTCTCCAGGCGCTCATCAACTCGGAGGTGTCCAGTGCCTGCCGCGTCAATCGACCATCGACCCGACCGCACCGTTCAGACCGCGCTCGACGAACGGATGCAGAGCTTCGTCCGCCGCCAGGAGATGATGTTCGTCGCCACCGGCGAACCCGACGACGGACACGACTGCACGTTCGTGACCGGCGGCGCGGGCTTCGTTCGCGTCCTGAGCGTGAATCGTCTCGCGTGGCCCGAGTTCGACGACGCGAGCCTTTCCACGGCGGTCGCCGACATTGCCCGGGATCCGCGCATCAGCCTGTTGTTCGTCGACTTCGCCCGCGGCGCGATCGGGCTGCACCTGAGCGGTCTGGCGAAGGTCCTGGACGACGATGCCATGCGCCGGGCGTACCGGCAGCTGAACCTCGACCCCTCTCTCGACCTGGTCGCGGACCGTCGCCCGGCCCGCTGGATCACCGTTTACGTGTCCGAGGCCTACCTCTCGGCGGCCGGCGAACTCGACTGAGCACCTTTGAGCACCGTCGAACAAAACGATACCTAAGCTCATAAGAATCGAACACATTCATTCACGTTCAACGAGACCTATAGGGGTTCACACCCGGCTCATCGCCACTCACACTGGGTGGATGGCGCTGAGCCGGGCCGTTGCATTTGTTCTGCACCCGTACGATTCTTCGCGCCGCGGCCCCGCCAGGCCGCGGCATTTTGCGCACTGGCTCGCGCCCATTCACGAGGCGATTGCAGCGACCCGCCCCTTGAAGGAGCACCGATGACCAGCGACGTGGCAGACGACCGCAAGACCGCCCCGGCCCCCGCGCCCCGCCGGCCCGCCGAGGGCGCCCTGTGGTCCCCCTCCTCGGACGGCCGGCCAGGCCCCGGAGCGTCGCCCGGAGCGGCCTGGCCCTCGCCGGGCGCCCGCCGCCCGCCCCAGGCCGGGGCCCGTCCCAGCGAGGTGATGGCCGCGCTGGGCATCGTGCAGCTGGGCGATCCGATGCTGACCCGGGGCACCCGCCCGTTCGACCTGCCGCGGGAGCGCGACGAGGCGCTGCGCATCCTGGACCGCCTGACGACCACGGCGGATGCGGTGATGAAGGTGCATGACTTCAGTACCGGTGCGATGGGCCTGGCGGCTCCGCAGATCGCCGAGCCGCGCTCGATCGCGATCTTCCGCGCGCACGGCGAGGAGCAGCTGGTGCTGATCAACCCGCGGGTGATCGAGATCGGCCCGTCGGCCCGCGCCGACTGGGAGGAGACGACGGAGGGCTGCCTGAGCTTCTTCGACTTCCGCTGCGCCCTGCGCCGGCCGCGGACGGCGGTGATCAGCTACCTGACGCCCGCGGGCGCGGAGGCGATCATCACCTTCGACCGGGGCCGGCTGGCCCGCGACGTGCTGCACGAGGTCGACCACCTCAGCGGGGTGCTGTGCATCGACCACGTGGAGCCGGGCGCACCCTCGCTGTCGATGGCCTAACGGGCTACCGGCTCCCGGTTGTCCCAGAGGGCGACCGCCCCGCGCAGGTCGGTCACGCCGACGTGCAGCAGCGACGGGGCCCAGGTGTGAGCCAGGTCGGAGCGCATCATCGGGGCGACGTTGAGCACCGAGCAGCCGGCCACGTGCGCGCTCGCCACCCCGACGGCCGAGTCCTCGACCGCGACGCAGTCCGGGCCGGCCAGGCCGAGGAGGTCCATCGCGGCCAGGTACGGCGCCGGGTCGGGCTTGGGCCGGTGCCCGTCGTCGCCGCAGACCACGGCGTCGAAGGTGCCCGGCCCGGCCTCGGCCAGCACGTAGCGCACGAGCTCGCGATAGGTCGACGTCACCAGCGCCACCCGCAGGCCCGCGGCGCGCACCGAGGCGAGCAGCGCGCGGGCGCCGGGCAGCCAGTGCACGCCCCGGGCGTACGCCTCCCGGACCCGGCGCTGGACGAACGCGACGTCGGCGTGCACGTCGAGGCCGGCCCAGCCGTAGTACCGGTGGATGCGTCGCATCGCCACCGTCGCGTCGATCCCGCTCAGGCTCCGCAGCAGCTCATCGGTGACCTCGGCGCGGCGGGAACGCACCAGGGCGGTGTTCGCGGCGGCCCAGATGGGCTCGCTGTCGATGAGCGTGCCGTCGAGGTCGAATAAGACCGCTTCCGCCACGCGGGCCATCGTAGCGACGGCTCGCGGGCGGTCTCACGCGGCGTACAACTTTTTCACGCTCAAGGTGTACGCATTGTAGCCGCACCCGTCGCGCACGGTGTCACACACGAGGTGCGGCACCCGAAAGAGGTCACGCCTCCGCCGGGCGCCGCGCGCGGTCAGGCCGAGAGCTGGTGCGCGGACGGCGGGACGAACGGCGGGTCGGGCCAGTCGTCCGCGTCCTCGACCGCGCCCTCGGGACGGCTGCCCCGGAAGCGCCACTCGAGCCGGTAGTAGTCGTGCAGCGTGGCCGCCTCGGTGTGCCAGGAGAACACCGCGCGCCCGTCGTCCGACAGCTCCTGCGTGATCGGCGTGCGCAGCGGGACCTCCTCGGCCGACAGCGACGTCTGCACGCCCCACACCACCGGGCGCATGCGGGCTGGGAACTCGACCTCGACGGTGAGGTGGCGGGTGGGCAGGCGGATGGCCCGCTCGAACCAGTTGCCCCACTTGTCGATGCCGATGTGCCACGAGTACGCGATGGTCGTGCGCTGCCCGGGGTACAACGGGAAACGCCCTTGCGCGTTCTCGAAGAGCAGCCACAGCTCCTTGAGGGTGTCGCGATCGGTCTTGGCCCGCCACTCCATCGGCTCACCGGCGCACGAGGCCACCAGCGACAGCTCGTCGAGCGACAGCGGGTGGTCGTGGTGGTGGCGGTTGGAGCGCGCCGGGTCGTCGGGGTAGCGGTCGACCGAGATCCGGACCAGGTACCGCGTGATCGGTTCCGTGCCGGCGTTGTACAGCGCGCGGCGGACCGTGCAGCGGTACTTCCCCTCGACATAGGACAGCCGCGCCGTCTCCCGCTCGACCACGAGCCCGGTGCCCGGCGGCAGCCACTGGTCCGGGACCGGCGGGTCGCGCCCGGGCACGCCCACGCGGCTGCGCGCGGTCGCCCGCAGTTCGTCGTACTCCTTGTATCGCTGCCAGACCGAGCCGCCGCTCTGCAGGATCGCCTCGGCGCGCCGCGCGAAGTCCTCGGTGGGGCGGTGCCGGCCGGCCTCCACGTGGCTGACGTACGAGGCGTCGAAGCCCATGGCCGCGGCCAGCTGCTTTTTGGACATGCCGCGCTCGACGCGCCAGCGTCCGAATTCTGCGACGAACGCCTCCGCCGCCCGTTGCACGGGAGATGGGTCGCTCGTGGTCATGTCCGGTCCAGCCCTACAGGGAGACGGCCCCTGTCCGGTTAGTGTCCACGAGTCCGGCTGTTGACCAGACTAGGGGGACAGATTCCTGACAAAATGGTTGACACCACCGCCGGATTGGTCTTGATCAACGCGATTCGGTCACCACCCGCTCGACCAGCGGTCACGCACCGTCACCGTACCCCTCCCGCCGAAGTGCGCACGAGTTATGCTGGTTAGGCTTACCTAATAGCTGTATCGTGGGCGCTTGGCTTGCACTTCTGGGGGTACGCAACGGTGGTGAGCACCAACAGCACGCATGCGCCGACCGCCGCGCCGCGGTTCCGGCTCACCGTGCCCCCGGCCGAAAACGGCGACCCAACGTGACCGCGCTCATCAGCCGCGAGGGGGTCGAGCCCCTTCGCCCGGTCGTCGCCACGCTCGCCGCGCTGCAGAATCGGCACGGCAAAGATTCACTCCAGGGGCTGGTGCCGGATCTTGTCGGCGCCGGCGGTCCCGAGTGGCGCCCCGCGGCCGACCTCGACGTGGCCGACCTCCTGGACACCGCGGCCCGCCGCTGGAGCGCCCAGCCGCACGCGGCCGCCGCGCTCGCGTGGAAGTGCTACTCCTACTGGTGCGCGCTGCCGGCGGTGCTCGGCTTCGCCGCCTCGCGCCGGGTCCCGCTGATGACGCCGGATCACGTGCTCGTGCGGTACAGCGAACCCAGGCCCTTTCTGACCCTCGCCCTGCGCGCCCCGGTGACGGCGGTGCTCGCCGACGACCCGATCGTGGCGACCGACGCGCCCGGGCTGCTGATCGTCGAGGACGAGGACGAGCTGCTCGGGGTGCTGCGGCGCTCCCTGGTCGACGCCCACCTGGACCCGCTCCTGGAGGAGTTCCGCAAGCGGGCGCGGCTCGGGCGGCGGACGCTGTGGGGCTCGGTCGGCTCCGGCGTGGCCTACGGTCTCTCCCGCGCGGCCGATTCCCTTCCCGGGCCGCTGCTCGAGACCGCGCACCGGCTGCTGCGGGTGCTCGACGCCGACGACCTCGTGGAGCTCTCGCCGCGGGACGGCGGCGGCCTCGACATCCAGCGCAAGACGTGCTGCCTGGCCTTCACGTTGCCGACGCCGAAGGTCTGCACCACCTGCTGTATTCGTTAGACGTTTCACGAACCACGCGCGTTGGGTAGACCGCGTAGGTTGAATCCCATCAGCGAACCGATGTCCGCCACGCACGCAGGGCGCGTCCGCCCTGGGGACCATCTCTGCCTGCCCTTCGCCAGCGAGGTCGAGCAGCGCGAGGTCGTCTCCGCCTTCATCGCGGACGGGCTGCGGCGGGGTGAGCGCGTGCTGTACTTCACGGACCGCACCAACCCCGAGGCCCTCGACGCGTGGCTCGACCCGCGCGGGGTGGACGGCGCGCTCGCGATCGCCCGCGGGCAGCTCGAGGTGCGCGGGGCCGACGGGCGCGACGGCTTCGACCCGGCCGAGGTGGTCGGCGGCATCCGGGACGCGGTGCGCGACGCGCGGGCGGCCGGGTTCCAGGGGTTGCGCCTCACCGGCGAGATGAGCTGGGCGCTGCGCGGCGTGCCGGGGGCGACGAAGCTGCACGAGTACGAGTCGGGGGTTTCCTCGACGGTCGTGGACTCGGGCGATCTGGCGGCCGTCTGCCAGTACGACGAACGGCTCTTCGAACGCGCGGACCTGACGCGTCTGGTGTCCGTGCACCACGGTGTGGTCTGCATCGACCCGCTGCACGACGACCGGCAGCTGCGGATCGTGCCGACGTATTCGCCGCGCGGGCTGCGCATCGCGGGTGTCGTCGATGACGCCACGGCCGCCCCGCTCGCCGACGCCCTGCAACAGGCGGCGGCCTGGCCGACCGGGGAGCCGGTGCTCGTGCTCGACCTCGCCGAGCTCACGTTCATCGACGTGGCCGGCATCCGGGCGCTGGTGCGCTTCGCCGAGTCGGTCGCGCCCGAGCGCCGGGTGCAGGTGCGCCACATGCCCACCGCGATGCGCAAGGTCCTGCACATCGCGCGCTGGACGCTGCCGGATGCGGACGAGTCGCCGTGAACCTCATTCATCAGGCGCTCGTGTTCGACTCGCCCGCCGCGTTCCTCGCGGCGGCGGTGCCGTTCGTGACCGAGGGCCTGCACCGCGGCGACACGGTCCTCGCCGTCACCTCCGACGAGAACGAGTCGCTGCTGCGCGAGCGGCTCGGCGCGGCCGAGGGCCGGGTCACGTTCCTGCCCGCCAACGGCTGGTTCGACTCCCCCGGCCGCACGCTCGACGCCCACCACCGCCGCATCGATGCGCTCCCGGGCCGCACCGGGATCCTGCGGGTCCTCGGCGAGCCGGTCTGGGCCGGGCGGGACGCGCTCGAGACGTCGGAGTGGGGCCGGTACGAGTCGGTCATGAACGTCGCACTGGCCGATGCGCGGGCGTGGGTGATGTGTGGGTACGACACCCGCAACCTGCCGACCGCGATCGTCGACGATGCCCGGCGCACCCATCCGGCCCTCGCGATCGGCGAGCACAGCGAGGCCAGCGCCACCTATGCCGATCCCGTTTCCTATTACGCCGAGCACAACGTCGCGCTCCTGGCCCGCCCGGCCAACGGCGTCGAATGGCTCCCCGATTTCACAGACATGGCTCCGGTACGGCAATTCGTCGCCGATCACGCCGAGCGCCTCGGCGTGCCGGCCGATCGCCTCGACGACTTCACGCTCGCGGTGAACGAGGTCGCGACGAATGCGATCCGGCACGGCGCCGGCCGCGGCCAGGTGCGCCTGTGGGCCACCGACCGGCGCGTGATCTGCGAGATCATCGACGAGGGCCGGGCCCGGGACAGCTTCCTGGGCTTCCTGCGCGCCGATCCGCAGGCCGGCCAGGGCCACGGGCTCTGGATCGCGCGGCAGATCTGCGATCTCCTCGAAATGCGCACCGGCGGGCCCGGCACCACGGTGCGCCTGCACATGCGGCGCGGGTAGACGGGCGGCGGCATCCCGCGCGGATACCGCCGCCCGTCCATTCTTTCTCGTGGCCACCCCCAGCGCACGAGAACGCAAATCCCTGTCTGCACCCACCCCTTTCGGTCGAGCAATTCGGCAATGCATTCACCTTGGCACCGGCGCGGTTCCGGACACCATCAGCGGTCCTGCTCGCTTCGGACGGGCGGACGGCGTACCCCGTTGGGATGAGCGATTCACTTACTCAGTGCGGCGTCATTGGGTACTCAGCTACTTCCGGGGGAATCCGGACGGTCGCCGTGTGCCGACTGTTCGTGGTCTAACGATCCGGTGGCGATCCGCGCACACTCTGTGTCGTGAGTATTCAAACGAGCAGCAGCGGCCACGTCGCCAGGCACCGGGCCGCCGGTCCGACCACCCGCATGCTGCGCAAGGTGCGCTGGCTCCGGGTGACGCACCCGCGGTACGCGGCCCCGGCGAGCCCCCAGCTCGACGCCGCCTGCCGCGCCGCCACACCCACCATCGAATAACCACGGGGATACGAGCACATGACGCGACGCCACACGAAGGTTCTGCGCCGGCCCGACGAGGACGAGTACGTCCCCCGGCACGCCGTCGACCTGCGCAACACCCGCAACGACCTCGAACTGCGCGAACGTTCGGACGCCGAGCAGAGCGCCGATGGGGATCTCGACCTCGCCGCCTCGGCTGAGGACACCTGATTATTTGCGCAAAAAAGAGGGGCGGATCTCCGGCCGCCCCTCTTTTTCGTACTCAGCTTTTGGCTATTGTCCAGCCAGTGTCGCTTTTGGCTGGTTGTCCAGCCAGTGTCGCTTTTGGCTGGTTGTCCAGCCAGTGTCGCTTTTGGCTAGTCGTCCAGCCAGTCGAGCGGGCGTCGGTTGCCGCCGCTGCCGCGGCCCTGGGAGCGGGCGTCGTCGTAGTCGCCGCCGCCGTTGGGGCCGTAGCCGCCGCGGTCGTCGTAGTTGCCCGCCGGGCCGCCGCCGGGGCCGTAGCCGTTGCCGGCCCGCGGGGGCTCGGGAACGCGCTCGTAGCCGTCGCGCTCGTAGCCGGAGGCCGGCTCGTAGCCGCCGCGGCCCGCGTAGGGGCCGTCGCCGTAGCCCTGGTTGCCCTGGCCGTCGTAGCTTTGGTTGCCCTGGCCGTCGTAGCCGCCGCGGTCGCCGCCGCCGTTCGGGCCGTAGCCACCGCGGTCGCCGCCGGCCGGGTTGTAGCCGCCGCCCGCCGAGGGGCCGTCGCCGTAGCCCTGGTTGCCTTGGCCGTAGCCGCCGCGGTCGTCATATCCGCCTTGGCCGCCGCCCGCCCCGGGGCCGTAGCCGCCGCGGTCGTCGTAGCCGCCCTGGGCTCCCTGGCCGCCGGCGCTCGGACCGTAGCCGCCGCGGTCGGCGCCGTAGCCTTGGCCGCCGCCTTGACCTTGACCTTGACCGTAGCCGCCGCGGTCGTCGTAGCCGCCTTGGGCACCGCGGTCGTCGTACCCGCCGCCGCCGTAGTTGTTGCCGCCGGCTGAGGGGCCGTCGTAGCCGCCGCGGTCGCCGCCGAAGCCGCCGACCGACGCGGGCGGGCCCTCGTAGCCGCCGCCGCGCTGGCCGCCGCCGTAGCCGCCGCCCGCGGAGGGGCCGTCGCCGTAGCCCTGGTTGCCCTGGCCGTCGTAGCCGTTGGCGCCGCCGCCGTAGCCGCCGCCCTGGCCGCCGCCGTAGCTGTTGCCGCCGGTCGCCGGGTTGTTGTTGTAGCCGTTGTTGTTGCCGGCGTCGTAGCGCTGGGTCGCGTCCGGGTAGCCGCCGCCCGCGCCGCCGCCGTTGTAGTCCGGGGCGTACGGGTCGACCGCGGGGCCGGGGGCCGGGCGGCCCTGCGCGCCGTAGCCGTTCGCGCCGCCGCCGTTGTACCCGCCGCTGGCGAAGCCCGCGCGGTCGTCGTAGCCGCCGGCCGACGGGTAGCCGCCCTGGCCGGGCGGGGGCGCGCCGTACGGGTCCGGCGGGACGTCGTCGAAGACGCCGCGGCCGGGCCGCACGATCGCGGTCGCGTCGTTGCTGCCACCACGGTTGACCATCGTCGCGGCCGGGCCCATCGCGCCGACCATCGTCGGGTCGGGACCCTGCCCGTAGCCACCGGGGCGAACGCCACCCGGGGCACCGCGGCGCGGGGCCGGCTCGTCGTTCTCGTCATCGTCGTCGTCATCGCCGCGGCGGCGCAGCAGCAGCACGATCGCCACGATGCCGAAGCCGACCAGCAGCACGCCCAGCGCGATCAGGATCCAGGAGACCCCGCCGCCGCTGTCGTTGGAGGCGTTGTTGGTCTGGGTGTTCTGCGGCACGACGCCGTTGGCCGACTGGTTGTCGATGATCGCCGGGTCGTTCGCGGTCGGCAGCGGGGCCGCCGACTGCGTGTCCGCCAGCACCGGCAGGCCGATCTTGAGCTGGGTGTTGGCCTTGCCCGCCGTACCGGTGATCTGCTTGGTCTCGTTGTCGAAACCGCTGGCCCCCGCGGTGATCGTCAGGGTGCCCGGCGCGATCGGGTTGGCGTCGGTGCCGGTGAACTTGAACGTGCCGTTGGTCGGGGTCTGCAGCTGGCGCCGCTTGCCCGCGCCGTCCTCGAGCACGACCGTCGCGCCGCCGACGGCCTTGCCGGTCGCCGAGTCGGTGATCGTGCCGGAGACCTCGGTGACCGTGGTCGGCGCCGCCTGCGTGGTCGGGGCGGCCGCCGCGGCCTTGAGGGTGACGTTGAAGCCCTTGGTGTCGGAGCCGCCGGCGGTGATGATCGCCTGGCCGCCGCCCGACTTGCTGCCCCCGGCCGGGATCGAGCTCTGCGCCGGCGGGGAGATGCCGATCGGCAGGTTCTTCGTCGCGCCGATCGCCAGCGAGTCGATGTCGCAGCTGGTGCTGGTCGTGCCGTCGGAACAGCCCGCCGGCTTGCTGGAGATCGTGAGGCCGAGATCACCGGGAATGGTGATGGAGACGGTGACCTTGCCCTCAGTCGGCGCATCACCGGTGTTCTTGATCTGAATGTTGACGGTCTGCTGTCCGGCGCCTACGGTCAGTTGCACATCTGGCGCACTGCTCACCACGACATTGGGGCCGGCGGCGTAAGCCGGGGCCGTAATGCCGAACAGAGCGCCTGCGGCCAGTACAGCCACCGTCCCCGCCCTGAACAGCAGGGCTCGTCGGTGCGCAGTCACGTCCACACCCCTCCGGATCTTGACTTTCACCCGAGCTTCGCTGCCGAGCATGTCTGTCTATGGTCCAACATGCGAGCGAGGCTCGCCTTGCATGGTGCGCCGCAGCAAACTATGCCCTGTCGGCCGGGGTCGGCGAAACCCGCAGCGTCTTGCGATGCGCCCACACCCGGTCGTATCGTCCGGCTATGTCCAGTCCGCACCGATATTCCGACACGGTGCAATGCGTCCTTGATGCCCTGAACGGCGGACTCGATCCGGACCGGATCGCCGTGCGCGACGCCGTCCGGGAACTGCTTGCCGACCTGCGGTCACGCGCACCCGGACGTTCGGTGGAGGTGCGGATTCCTCCTTATGGCGCGATTCAGTGCATCGAGGGGCCGAGACATACGAGAGGTACGCCACCCAACGTCGTGGAGACCGACCCGGTCACCTGGATCGAGATCGCCACGGGCCGGAAATCGTGGCATGAAGCCGTCACCGCCGGGAAGATTCGCGCCAGCGGGATTCGCGCGGATTTATCCGGCTATCTTCCCTTGTAACCGGGCAAATCCTGGGGCACACTCCTCACCAACGGCCTTCGATACGTCGCTCTGCGTCATGCCCGAAACCTCGCGTACACTGGCTCCCGCGACGGCGACCCAGCTTGTGGCGTCGACCAGCCCCCGGACGGTTCGCCATCCGTCGGACCGCGTCCATCCCAGCGCCACCTCCCCTTTGGTCTTCAGCCACCCCGGCAACTGCGACGACAGGAGCGGCACGTGCCCCGAGGCGATGGCCGGTTGAGCCACGAGCTCGACCCCCAGCGTCCAGGTCCTCAGGACGAATGCGGTGTGTTCGGCGTCTGGGCGCCGGGCGAAGAGGTCGCCAAGATGACCTACTACGGGCTGTACGCGCTGCAGCACCGTGGTCAGGAAGCGGCCGGCATCGCGGTGTCCGACGGATCCGGTGTGGTGGTCTACAAGGACCTCGGCCTGGTGTCCCAGGTCTTCGACGAGCCGACCCTGGCGAGCCTGCGCGGGCACATCGCGATCGGCCACGCGCGCTACTCGACCACCGGCGGCTCGACGTGGGAGAACGCGCAGCCCACGCTGCGCTCGACCCGCGCCGGCGACGACCGGGCGGGCACCACGATCGCGCTCGCGCACAACGGCAACCTGGTCAACACCGCGGAGCTGGCCCGCCGGGTGGCGGAGCTGCCCGACGTCGAGCCGGACGCGATCAACTCGACCAACGACACCGCCCTGGTGACGGCGCTGCTGGCGGCCCGGCCCGACCTCTCCGTCGAGGCCGCGGCGCTGGAGGTCATGCCGACCCTGCGCGGTGCGTTCAGCTTCGTCTTCATGGACGAGGACACCCTGTACGCGGCGCGCGACGTCAACGGCGTCCGCCCGCTGGTGCTCGGGCGCCTCGAGCGCGGCTGGGTCGTGGCGAGCGAGACCGCGGCGCTGGACATCTGCGGCGCCAGCTGGGTTCGCGAGATCGAGCCGGGCGAGCTCATCGCGATCGACGAGCACGGGCTGCGCTCCAGCCGCTTCGGCACCCCGGATCCGAAGGGGTGCCTGTTCGAGTACGTCTACCTGGCCCGCCCCGACACCACCATCTCGGGGCGCAACGTGCACGCGGCCCGCGTCGCCATCGGCCGCACGCTGGCCAAGGAGCACCCGGTCGAGGCCGACCTGGTCATCCCGGTCCCCGAGTCCGGCACCCCGGCCGCGATCGGCTACGCCACCGAGTCCGGCATCCCGTTCGGCCACGGCCTCGTCAAGAACGCCTACGTCGGCCGGACCTTCATCCAGCCCTCGCAGACCATCCGCCAGCTGGGCATCCGGCTCAAGCTCAACCCGCTGCGCGACAACGTGCGGGGCAAGCGCCTGGTCGTCGTGGACGACTCGATCGTCCGCGGCAACACCCAGCGGGCCATCGTGCGCATGCTGCGCGAGGCCGGGGCGATCGAGGTCCACGTGCGGATCTCCTCGCCGCCCGTGAAGTGGCCGTGCTTCTACGGGATCGACTTCGCCACCCGGGCCGAGCTGCTGGCCAACGGCCTCGAGCTCGAGGGCATCCGCCGCTCCATCGGCGCGGACTCCCTCGGCTACGTGTCCCTGCCGGGCCTGATCGCCGCGACCGAGCAGCCCGCGACCCGGCTCTGCAGCGCCTGCTTCGACGGGCAGTATCCGATCGAGCTTCCGGCCGACCACGTGATCGGCAAGCACGTGCTTGAAGGCGTCGCGCGCGCCGCTGGGGCCGCCGCGACCACGAACGACGGCGGCGCTCCGAGCGTCGCGAGCAGTGTTGGCGGTTCGGGCGCGCTGCTGCGTCCGTAGGGTTGGGGTGCGCGCCTGCGCCCGCAACCGCCGCCACCGACGACATATCGCGGTGCCACCGCCGCAGAGGCAATCAAAGGGGAGAAAGTGACGCACGTGGACGAGCGCGCCGACAAGACCGGTCAGTCCGGTCAGGGCAGCACCCCCGAGCGGCAGCTGTGGAGCGCCGGCAACGGCCGGAGCCGCCGCAAGACCGTGACGTACGCGGACGCGGGTGTGTCGATCCACGCCGGCGAGCAGGCCGTCGAGCTGCTGCGCACCAAGGTGCACCGCACCCACCGGCCCGAGGTGATGGGCGACATCGGCGGGTTCGCCGGGCTGTTCCGGCTCGACCTCAAGAAGTACAAGAGCCCGATCCTCGCCTCGTCGACCGACGGCGTCGGCACCAAGCTGGCCATCGCGCAGGCCCTGGGCATCCACGACACGGTCGGCATCGACCTCGTCGCCATGGTCGTCGACGACCTGGTGGCGTGCGGGGCCGAGCCGCTGTTCCTGCTCGACTACATCGCCTGCGGCGAGGTCGTGCCGGACCGCGTGGCCGAGATCGGGGCCGGGATCGCGGACGGCTGCCGGTACGCCGGCTGCGCCCTTCTCGGCGGCGAGACCGCCGAGCACCCGGGCGTGATGCGCCCCGACGAGTACGACATCTCGGGCACCGGCGTCGGCGTGGTGGAGGAGGACGCGATCCTCGGCCGCGACCGGGTCGAGGTCGGCGACGCGGTGATCGCGCTGCGCTCCACCGGCCTGCACTCCAACGGCTACTCGCTCGTCCGCCACGTGCTGCTGGGCGCCGGCCGGATGCGCCTGGACAGCGTGATCGACGAGTTCGGCAAGCAACGGACCCTCGGCGAGGAGCTGCTCACCCCGACCCGGATCTACGCCAAGGACTGCCTCGACCTGATCAAGGAGAGCGAGATCCACGCGTACGCCCACGTCACCGGCGGCGGCATCCCGGGCAACCTGTCCCGGGTCCTGCCCGAGCACCTCGACGCCGTCGTGGACCGCTCGACCTGGCGCCCGCAGCCGATCTTCGAGCTGGTCCGCACGAAGGGCCGCATCGAGGACATGGAGATGGAGAGCACCTTCAACATGGGCATCGGCATGATGGCCGTGGTCTCCGCCGAGGACGCCGACCGCACCCTGGCCTTCCTGGCCGGCCGCGGCCTCGACGCCTGGCAGGTCGGCGAGGTCATCGAGGGCACCGGCACCGTGCAGATGGTCGGCTCGCACACCCGGGGCTGAGTTTTCCCTTCCGCGCGGACTTTCGCGGGGGGCTGGTTTCTTTTCGCGGGGGCGGTCCACCGGTGCAACCGGGACCGCCCCTTTGCGCGTTTCAGTAGTGCGGGTTGTGTCGGAATGTGCGAACTCTCGCGCGGGACTTACCGCGGCGCTGCGTTGCACCTAGGCTGGTGCGACACGTCCCTAGGGTCTGGGCCTGTGAGGAGGACGGGGCGGTGTCGTGGAGCGGCATGCAAGGCATCTCGCCGGTCCCCGGCTACGTGGTCATGCAGCCGACGACCCTGTGCAACCTCGACTGCACCTACTGCTACCTGCCCTTCCGCTCCCGCCAGGACCGCATGTCCCCGGCCGTCGCCGCGGCGGTGGCCGACTCGGTGAACCCCTGGGCCGCCGCCGACGACCGCTTCTCGGTCGTCTGGCACGCGGGTGAGCCCCTGGCCGCCGGCCGAGCCGCCCTGGCTTCACTCATGGCCCCGTTCGCCGGCGTGGAGCACCACATCCAGACCAACGCCACCCTGATCGACGACGCCTGGTGCGACTTCTTCGCCACCCACGCCGTCCGCGTCAGCATCAGCGTCGACGGCCCGGAACGCCTGAACGGCCAGCGCGTCAACAAGGCCGGCCAACCGACGTACCGCACGATCCTGCGCGGCATCGAAGCGCTCCGCCGCCACGCCGTGCCCTTCTCCGCACTCTGCGTGGTCAGCGACCCGCGCCCCGGCCTGGCCTCGGAGCTGTACGAGTACTTCCTGGACCTGGGCTGCGACGTCCTGGGCATCAACATCGAGGAGCAGGAGGGCGTCAACGCCCGCCCGAACGCCTTCGCCGACGACGCCGTTCGCGCCTTCTGGTCCGAGCTGGTGGCCGCTTGGCGCCGCGACCCAAGAATCCACGTCCGAGAGATCGAGTGGACCTTGCGATACGCAGGCGCCGTCCTATCCAACCGCGCCGACGGCATCCTCCCCGGCACCCTGGACCCGATCCCAACCATCGCCGCGGACGGTCGAGTCTTCCTGCTCTCCCCCGAACTCGCCGGCTTCACCGACCCCCGCTACGGCGACTTCTCCTCAGGCAACGTCCTGACCACACCGCTGTCGACGATCCTCAGCGCCGCGGCGACCTCGGCCCCCTGGATCGCCGAGTACCTGCAGGGCGTCGAGTCCTGCCGCCAGACCTGCCCGTACTTCGGCTTCTGCGGCGGCGCCCACGCAGCCAACCGCTACTTCGAACACGGCCGCTTCGACGGCACCGAGACCAACCACTGCCGCAACAGCAAGATTCGCCTTCTGGAGGGAGTGCTGGACCATGCCGGATCAAGCTGACCCGCTCACCGAGCGCGTCCACCGGGCCGCCGACGGCCTACGGACCCTGCTCGAAGAGGCCGCCACCGCAAGAACGGCAAGGGCCGAAGCCTCAGGCGAGGACGGCTCAAGCGCGGTGTGCGCCTGGAACCACTTCGAGAACATCCCGACCTTCTACAACTGGAACAACCGCCCCAGGTAGCCGCACCCGCTCCCTCCGACGCTCCTTCCCCGGCGCCAGGCACGGCGGCCCTCCGCTAGCTGGAGACACCCCCACCGCCAACTCCACGCCGCGCCCCTCCCTGCCCTCTGCACGTCCCCTGGCAGCCCGAAGCGCACCACGCCGCCCGTTGGCCGCCCAGCCTGAAGCGCGCCACGCCGAACGTGCGCCGCGCCGCTCGTTGCCCGCCCAGGCCGAAGCGCACCGTGCCGAGCTGCGCCGCGCGGGCAGTTGCCCGCCAGGCCGAAGCGCACTGCGCCGAGGCTTGTTGCCCGCCCAGCCTGAAGCGCACCACGCCGAACGCGCGCCGCGCCGCCTAATTGCCCGCCGAGGCCGAAACTCCCCACGCCAAGTGGGCCACGGCTCGTTGCCAGCCCGGGCCGAAGCTCGCCACGCCGAGGTGCGCCGCGCGGCTCGTTGCCCGGCCGGTGTCCTCGCGATCGGGCTTCGGAGCCAAGGTGCTTTGCCTGCTCGGGCTAACCCGTTCGAGCGCACGATCCAGCCGCCGGTGCCCGCTGGCCGCACGAGCGCCAGCTGCCACGCCGGCCAAACCGCCAGCGCCGGCCGCCCCATCGCCGGCTCGCCGTCCGCACGAGCCACCGCAACAGAGCTGCCGCCACGCACACCTGATCGCCGGAGCCCGCCGTCCGCACGAGCGCCAGCCGCCATTCCGGCCAGCCCGCCAGTGCCGGCCGCCCCATCGCTGGCTCGCCGTCCGCACAAGTCACCGCGACAGAGCTGCCGCCGGCGCCCACCTGACCGCCAGCGCCGCCGCCCCATCGCCGGTCCGCCGTCCGCACGAGCCGGCGCGACAGAGCTGCCGCCACCGCGCTGCCGCCACCGCCGACCTGAACCGCCGGCGCCCGCCGTCCGCGCAGGCTCCAGCAGCCACGTCGATCTGACCGTCGGCGCCCGCCGTCCGCGTGGGCTTCGGCGGCCATGCCAGCCCGGCTGCCGGGTGCTCGCCGTCCGCACGAGCTCCCGGCCGCCACGCGGCCTCGGCTGTCGCCGGCTCGCCGTCCGCACGAGCTCCGCGACTGCCACGCGAGCCCCAAACCCTCGCTGCCGCTCGCCGTCCGCGCGTGCGCTCAGCTCAGGAAGTGGCCCACCAGGGAGCGACCGCGGCCACACGCACCCTCAGATCGCCGCCTCCTAGGGGGACCGGTCACCCCGCCGGCTGCGTCGATCCGGGGGAACGCCTGGCCCAAACACCCCTGGCCACCGAAGGCGTTTGTGGTCGTTCCGTCCGATTCCAACGCGGTCAGACTATCGGCGGGGTACGACAAAAAATCCCGCCGCCGTCCCAACATCTGGACAAGCGCCGAGCGGGAAGCAGGAGCGGGGCGGACCAGGGTGTGGCCAGGGCGGGACCGGGCGTGGCCAAGGCGGGCGAAACCGGGGCGCGGCGTGGCCAAGCGGTGGCGACCGGGGCACGGCGCGGCCAAAGCGGGGGCAACCAGGGCACGGCGCGGCCAAAGCGGGGGCAACCAGGGCACGGCGCGGCCAAAGCGGGGGCAACCAGGGCACGGCGCGGCCAAAGCAGGGACAACCAGGGCACGGCGCGGCCAAAGCGGGGCGACCCATGGCGCGGCCAGGGCGGGTTCGACCAGGCGTGGCGTGGTCAGGGCGAGCGTGCCTGTGGTGTGGCCAGGGCAGGCGCGACAGTGGCGCGGTCAGGGCCGGCGTGACCGTGACGGGCGGGACCGGGCGTGGCGTGCCCAGGACCGACCCGGGACATGGCCAGGGCAGGAGCAGCGCCAGACCGAAAGCCCAGCGCGCAGCCCCGCCGAGAGGCCCCGCCACAGCGATCACGACGCAGCCGGAGCGCGAGCCAAAAGATGTAAGGACCACGCCACCCAGCCCGCGGAGGGCACGGCAAAGGTATCGATGGCGCGTGGCCGTACCCCAAGCAGCCAAGGACAAGCGTCAGCGCACGTCAAAGGCCAAACTGGGGTGTAAGGGACAAGCCCCACACAGGAGGCGGTGCACCAATGCACCGCCTCGCGAGGGGCGCCCCGTGCCGGAGTCAGGTGGGAAGCAGACCCAGGCGACGGCTACGCCGAGACACCCGCATGGCGGGCCGTCGAGAGAACGGCCAGCCGTGCGGGTGCTGTGGACACGACTCGGGCACGTGGTAGTCCACGTGCCCGCGTGCCGGGTGACGCCTCAGCCGAGCCGACCACGGCGGCGAAGCCAGGTCGGGCCAGACTGGACGCACGATGGTCAACGACCCCGTGAGCGCCAATCACTGTCGCTGGAGGGGTTGTCGTAGTCGTCCTCGTCGTCAGCCTCTTCGTCGACTCCGTCTATCTCGGCGTAGTCGTCGCTTGACTTAGGGCTACCCGCCGCGAGCTCGCGCTGCAACGCTTCGAGGTCGGTGTTAGGTGAGTGATATTTCAACTCCCTGGCCACCCTAGTCTGCTTGGCCTTCGCACGGCCGCGCCCCATGGCTCGACCCCCTCGCACAGAATTACGGGGCAGCCATTACCGGCAGGCCCCGACAACGTCAGGCATCTCTCGTGGCTCTTACGGTACATGTCGCGGGCACCTTTCGGCATCTCGCCCCTACCGACCATTTCGGTGGCGTTGCTTACCCGACCGGACCGGTCGGGTTCCCGGCGGGTAAGCACCACCGTGGTCGTCGGGTCGTCACGTCCGCAACGAGCCCCCGCGCATGGTTACACCAAGATGGTACGGAGCCTGCCGACGTCGGCCATCCGCCGTTCGGCGAGGCGGTCGGCGGCCAGCGCCGGCGGTACACCCTCGGCTGAAGCAAGTTCCAGAATCTGCTTGGTGGTGTCGTAGATCCGTCCCGCACGTTCCTTGGCCCGGGCGAAGTTGAAGCCCTCAATCTCGTCGGCCACCTGGATGACCCCGCCGGAGTTGACCACGTAGTCCGGGGCGTACAGCACGTCCCGCTCCGCGAGCAGCTTCTCGATGCCGGGGTGGGCCAGCTGGTTGTTGGCCGCCCCCGCGACGATCTTGGCGCGCAGGAGGGGGACCGTGTCATCGTTGAGGGCGCCGCCGAGGGCGCACGGGGCGTACACGTCGATCGCCGACGCGATGAGCTCCTCGTTGCCGTCGACGAGGTCGACCTGGGGGTACGTCGCGCTCGCCCAGTCCCGCGCCCGCTGCGACACGTCGGTGGCGACCACCGAGGCGCCGTCCTCGAGCAGGTGCTTGGTCAGGTGCTTGCCGACCTTGCCCAGCCCCGCGATGCCGACCCGGCGCCCGGCGAGCGTCGGGGTGCCCCAGCGGTGCTCGGCCGCGGCCCGCATGCCCTGGAAGACGCCGTAGGCGGTGAGGACCGACGAGTCACCCGCGCCGCCGTGGGACTCGGAGCGGCCGGTGACGAACCGGGTCTCCTTCGCCACGATGTCCATGTCCTGCACGTACGTGCCCACGTCGCACGCCGTGTAGTAGCGCCCGCCGAGGGACTGCACGAACCGGCCGTATGCCCGCAGCAGTGCTTCGCTCTTGTCCTTGTCGGGATCTCCCCAGATGACGGCCTTGCCGCCGCCGAGGTCCAGACCCGCCAGGGCGTTCTTGTACGCCATGCCGCGGGAGAGTTCCAGCACGTCGTGCAGGGCCTCGTCCTCCGACGCGTACGGGTAGAAGCGCGTGCCACCCAGCGCCGGTCCGAGCGCGGTGGAGTACACGGCGATGATGGCCCGCAGGCCGGACTGGTGGTCGTGGCAGTACACGACCTGTTCGTGATGGCTGGTGAAGACGGCCATGGATGCTCCCGGGGCGATGGCGGCCCGTCCTCGTGAGACGGGGCCGCGCGCGAAGTGCGGTGAGTCGACCCTAACGCCGACACACGGACACCGGTTCCAGGGCGCCTTCGCGTCGTTCGGCCGTTTCGTGCGACGATCGGGCCGTGCCGTCGCTCTTCGCGTCATACCTGCGGGTGTACGAGCCGCTGGCCGCCTTCGACCGCGACCACCAGCTGTACTGGCGTCGCTACGTCAAGGAGGGCCGCGCGGTCGCGCTGTCCGACGGTCCGGTGCGCCAGCGCAGCGCCGTGATGGAGGCGCTCGGGGCCGGCTGGACCCGGCTGCCGGCCCTGCCCGAGGAGGCCTACGTCCTCGAGGCCGACGACACGCTGCTCGTCTGCCCGTGGAACCTGCGCATCCGGGTGGCCGAGGCGGCGCTGACCGCCCGCGACGGAGTTCCCAGCGTCATTGCCGATGCGTTTGTACCTCCAGTGCTCGCCGGCCTCGCGCAGACCATCGTCGACGACTGGCGCAGCGGCGACCACGTGCTGGAGCGAGGTCTGCCACGGGTCCACGAGCAGGTCGCCACCTGGGGCGTGCCACTGCGCTGGTTCGTCTTCGTCGACCTGGAGGAGCGCGAACTGTCGCTGCGCCCCGGCCGGCGCGTCCTGCGGTACCGCACGGAGATCTCCAAGGCCCGCCGCCGCGCCCACCGCGCCTATGCGGTCCTGCGGCGCGCGATGGGCGACGCGCCGATCACGGTCGCCGTGGAGGAGACCGCCCGGTGGCTGGAGGAGTTCCACTCGCGCTCGATCGTCGAGCTCGACTACGGCGGCCTGGTCGGCCTGATGTCCGACGAGGCGCTGGCGGCCGACGACTCGCCCGGCCTGGTATCGGCGGGGCTGTCGAACGTGGCGCGCGGCGACGCCGACGCGGCGACCGAGGTGTACGAGAAGCTCGTCGAGCGCTGGCGCTCCGTGCAGCTGCTGGAGCGCTGCAACTAGGGGCCCTTGGGCCCTTGGGCCCTCTCGAACCGCGGACCTGAGTCATGTTCTTGCTCTGGGTCAAGATTTTGACGGTGCTAAATGCCCGATTCGTCACCCACCCGATCGGGTGTCACCCTCCGCAACCGAATCGCACCTCGTTGGTGTCCGTTATGCCGAATACGGGGGTGTTTGTGGGCTAGCCGTCACCCCGAAGAGTGAGCTAGATTCGTGGTTGATCGCTCACCCTCCGTCAAAATGAGTCCGAATTTATCCGGTTTTGCGGTGTCAAAATCGGAAAATTCACTTATTCATCATCCGTCCATACAGGGACCTTCAGCCGTTCGGCCCATGTCGGACATCGGGGACTAGCCGGACCATAGGAAACGCGTCGACCGGCGGGACCCCGGCCGGCGTTCCTGGGTACCTGTGGAGGAGTGACCGATGCCATCTCGCACGCATGAACCTGAGCCGTTGCTAACGCCGGCTGAGGTCGCGTCGATGTTCCGCGTCGACCCGAAGACCGTCACCCGTTGGGCGAAGGCGGGCAAGCTGAGCGCCATTCGGACGCTGGGCGGTCACCGTCGCTACCGGGAGTCGGAGGTGCGGGCCCTGCTCCAGGGCCAGATTCCCACGCAACGGACTGGCGACTGACGCCGACAGTACCCTCGGTCGACCGCCATCGCCAAAACGACACGACTTCTTACCGCAACGCGCTCGGATCGTCACCCCCCGGTGATCCGAGCGCGTTGCTTTTTCAGCCGATCAGGTCAGCGTGATCCGGATGCCCACGGTGCCGTCGGCGCCGCGGCGCCGGACGCTGAACCAGACGTACACCCGGCCCAGCAGGCCGTATTTGCGCTTGATCAGCTCGCGCACGACCGGGCCGCCGTCCGGGCCGAGCACGGTCGCGTGCCCGGGAACCGGCTCGCCGGTCGGCTTGCCCCGGACCGTGCACGGCGCGACGGTCACGGTGCCGTCGCGGCGGATGCGTTTCACCTTGCCGGAACCGGCCGCCGTCCACACCATCAGTGCGTCGCCGTCGCGGGCCGCCCACACCGGGGTCGGCACTGGTGTACCGTCCCGGCGGAACGTCGTCACCAGGAGATACTGTTCCTCGCCCAACCGTTCCACCGAGGCGGATGCGTTCGTCATACGACACAAGGTACGAGCGCGCCCTCCTGCGCGGGAGGGTCACGCGCCAGGGTGACGGGCAGTTACTCTGGTGGTCCAGTCAAACGCCCACGGAGATCGTGATGAAGCTGTCGATTCTGATGCCGGTCTACAACGAGGAAGTCCGCGTGGCCGACGCCGTGAAGCAGGCGTTGGACGTGGATTACCCGACCGACATCGAATTGGTGATCGTCGACGACGGCAGCCGGGACCGGACGGCCGAGATCCTCGGCGGGCTGACGGACGAACGACTGCGCGTGATCGTCCACCCGCGCAACAAGGGCAAGGGCGCGGCGATCAAGACCGCCGTCGAGAACGCGGCCGGCGACTACATGGTCATCCTGGACGCCGACCTCGAGTACGACCCGCAGGACATCCCGAAGCTGCTCGAGCCGGTGCTGGACGGCCGCGCCACCGTCGTCTACGGCAATCGCACCTTCGGCTCGCACAGCTCCTTCTCGTTCTGGTACGTGATGGGCAACAAGGCCGTCACCACCGCCGCGAACATGCTGTACAACTGCTACCTCGGCGATCTGGAGACGTGCTTCAAGCTGATGCCCGTCTCGCTGTACCGCTCGCTCCAGGTGCGCTCGGCCGGCTTCGGCATGGAGGCCGAGGTGACCGGCAAGCTGCTGCGCAACCGGCACCGCCCCTACGAGGTGCCGATCAGCTACCGCGCCCGCACCCGCGAAGAGGGCAAGAAGATCACCTGGAAGGACGGCGTCGAGGCGCTGTGGATCCTGTCGCGCGAACGCATGCGCAAGCCGTCCCGCACGATCGGGACCTCCTGAGCATCGGGGAACTCTCCGCCCGCAGCGGCGTGGCCCCGTCCGCGCTGCGGTTCTACGAGAAGCTCGGCCTGATCCAGGCCACCCGCACCGGCGGCAACCAGCGCCGGTACGAGCGCTCACAGCTGCGCCGGGTCGCGTTCATCCGCATCTCGGCGCAGGTCGGCGTGCCCCTGGAGACCATCAAGGAGGCGCTGGCGTCGCTGCCGGCGAACCGGACTCCGACGAAGGCGGACTGGGCCCGGCTCTCCGCCGGCTGGCGCTCGCACCTCGACGAGCAGATCAAGCTGCTCGAACGCCTGCGCGACACGCTCACCGGCTGCATCGGCTGCGGCTGCCTCTCCCTCAAGAGCTGCGCGCTCGCGAACACCGACGACCGCCTGGCGGGCAAGGGGCCGGGCCCGGTGATTCTCACGTCCGTTCAAGAATGAGCTTTCCGAAGTGCTCGTTCGTTTCCAGCACCCGGTGCGCCTCGGCCGCCTCCGCCATCGGGAATCGTCGGTCGATCACGGGCCGGATCATGCCTTCATCGAGCAGCGGCCATACTTCTTCGCGCACACCCCGTACAATTGCCGCCTTTTCTGAAGCGGGCCGGGCACGCAACGTCGTCCCGGCCACGAGCGCGCGCTTTGCCAGCAGTTGCCCGAGGTCCAGCTCCCCGCGGCGCCCGCCCTGCATGCCAATCACCACGAGGCGCCCATTCGTCTTCAGTACGTCGATGTTCTGCTTGAGATACGCCCCGCCCATGATGTCGAGCACCACGTCGGCGCGCACTTCCTTGGAAAAGTCGGCCGCCTGATAATCGACGACGCGATCCGCCCCGAGCGCGAGCAACCGCTCCCGTTTCGCCGCGCGCGCCGTCGCCACGACCTCAGCCCCAAGTGCCTTTCCCAGTTGTACCGCGAATGTCCCGATCCCGCTCCCGCCCCCGTGCACGAGCAGCGTCTCCCCCGGCTTGAGCCGAGCCACGTCGACAACGTTCGAAAACACCGTGGCGGCCACCTCAGGCAATCCGGCCGCGTCAATGAGGCTGACATTCTTCGGCACCGGCAGCACCTGCCCGGCCGGGACGTTCACGAGCTCGGCGTACCCGCCGCCCCCGAGCAGCGCACACACCTCCTGCCCGACGTGCCAGCCGTGCACCCCGTCGCCGAGGGCCTTGATCCGCCCGGAGACCTCGAGCCCGAGGTACGGCGGCGAGTCCTTGGGCGGCGGATAGTTCCCCTGCCGCTGCAACGCATCGGCGCGATTGACGCCGGCCGCGGCCACCTCGATCAGGACCTCGCCGGCCGCCGGCTCGGGATCGGGCACTTCGGTCCAGCGGAGCGCTTCGGGACCACCGGGGCGTTCGATCGTGATCGCATGCACGGGTCCATCATCGCCGCTCCCACCAAGACCCCCACTGGCGGCCGTCCCTGTTGCCGAATGGGTTCCACTGGTCCTGCTGATGCCACCGGTGCCTTCCGACGTGGTCGTCCTGTCCGTCCGGCTCCTCCTCCGGCGGTTCCTCGATCACCGGCTCCGCCACTGGCGGCGTCTCCACCACGACGACGGGCGCCTCGGTCGTCGGCGCGGCCGCGGGCGTGGTCTGCGCGGGCATGGGGGTGCTCCGCTCCACGCGTACGACCGCTTTATCCGCATTTTTCGTCTTGTTTTGCGTCGAAACGGACGGCGGCGTCGGCACGGCGGTGCGGATCGCCCCGAGATCGAGAATCGGCACGGGTGCAGCCGGCACGGTACTCATCCCGAGCGGCCCGGCCGTCCTGGTCTCCCCGGCGGTGGCCACCGGGAGCGCAAACCCGCCGGCCTCGGCCTCGGTCCTGGTCCCGGCCCGCCCGTCGTCGTACCCGGCCGCTCCCACGATGACCCCGATCGCCGCAACCCCCACCCCACCGACGACAAGCGCCGCGAGCGAGGGCCTGGCAATTCGGCGATGCCTGGTGACGTACTCGTCCCGAGGATCGTTGAAGAAGAGGTGCACGGTCCCATTCCCCCCGTCGGCAGCCTGCTCAATGTCGAGTCTGCGCAGGTCATTCCCGGTTCGCGCGCGTTTGCCACACCGCGCCCAGGGGTTCACCGCCCCGCGTTCCCCCGAACGGCGTCCCTCACGTGGGTGACGTCCCACGGGCGGGCGGGGATCTGGCACACTTAGCGTCGTTCCGCTGGAGGGCTCGCCTAGTGGCCGATGGCGCCGGTCTTGAAAACCGGTGAGGCGTTCCGCGTCTCCGTGGGTTCGAATCCCACGCCCTCCGCCACCAATCAACCGGAGCTTATGCGGCGTCCCCCCGGTGCCGTTCCAGATACTCCTCGACCGCGGCCCGGATGACGCCGGATCGGCCGGCCCGGTCACGGCCCGCTGCACTGTCCAGCTTCGCGACCATGTCGCTCGGCATCTTCACCGTCACGACTCGCTCCACTGGGTTGCCGGCCTGGTCGACCTGGACGAAGGTCCCGGACACGCGAGACGGCTTCGCCCACTCGCGCCATGGCGTGATGTCGTCGGCTTCCAGTAGCCAGTTTGCGATCTCGTCCCTGCTCATCCGCGCAAAATCCGGCGCTCCGGTCATCGCTCGTCTCCTCTCTGCTTCCACTGCACTCCGTCGGAAGCGCTGGCAACGCGAGCGTTGTACACACGCCAGACGAACGAGTCATCGTTGCGCACCAACACCACACGGACGAGCACCAAGGCGTCCGTCTCGGCCAGCACTAGCAACAACAGGTCGCTATGCACCCGGAGCTGCAGCCGTTCGACACGGTCCAGCGCCTCGGCGATGTCGGCCACGGTCAGCCCATCCCGCAGGGTTGCCTGTGGGCTCTCCTCTGGCTGCGGCATCCGCCACTGCAGCTCGCTCACCGCAGCAGCGTATTACCGGTATTACGTCGACTACTACCCGATGGCCGAGATCGGCACACCACGCTTGGGAACGAGCGATTAGGTCGTTCAAGTCGTCAGCGGCGGAAGGCCCAGAACTTGCTCAGCTGGTAGTTGATCAGCGGGGCCGTCACGATCAGTACGGCCTGGGCGATCAGTACCGGGACGCCGGCCAGCTCGACCAGCAGCGGTAGCCCCGCGTACGTGAAGGCCAAGGCCCACAAGCAGATCACGTAGAACTTCAGGAAGCCGCTGACCACCGGCCCGGACGACTGGAAGACCCAGCGCCGCTGGAGTGGATACGTGGCCAGGGCGCAGCCGAGGTTGGCCAGGATCGGGATTGCCAAGTAGTGCAGGTGGCCGCGGGTGGTCAGGTAGATCGCGGTGAACAGGGCGTAGTACACCGCCGAGGAGAAGCCACCGACCGCCACGTATCGGACGCGGCGGTCGGACAGGACTCGTTCAACCGTTGTGGTCACTTGGGGCAGGACACCGGCCGGCGGATCGGGCGGTAGGACTCGACTGCGCGTACGACCAGGTTGATGTCGTCGTCGTCCATGCCGGCGTAGATCGGGAGGCGCAGCAGGCGGTCGGCCACGTCCTCCGTCACCGGGCAGCCCAGCGTTCGGCCGTAGCGCTGACCTGCGGGAGCCAGGTGCAGGGGCTGGTAGTGGAAGGTTCCGAGTACGCCCTGCTCCAGGAGGTGGCTCAGCATGGCCGAGCGGGTTTCCAGGTCCGGCAGCAGCAAGTAGTACAAGTGCGCTGGGTGGGTTCGGTCCTCCGGCACCGTGGGCTGGATGACGCCGTGCTCCACCGCCCACGTGGCCAGGCGGTTGTGGTAGGTCGTCCAGACGTGCATGCGGCGGCGCTGGATTTCGCCGAAGTGTTCCAGCTGGGCGGTCAGGAAGGCGGCCAGGAGGTCCGACGGGAGGTAGGAGCTGCCCAGGTCCATCCAGCGGTACTTGTCGACCATGCCGCGGAAGAACTGGCCTCGGTTGGTGCCCTTTTCGCGGATGATCTCGGCTCGGTCGTAGAAGCGGTCGTCGTTGAGGATCAGGGCGCCGCCCTCGCCGCAGTGGATGTTCTTCGTCTCGTGGAAGCTCTGCGTGGCCAGGGCGCCGATCGAGCCCAGGTTGCGGCCTCGGTACGTGCCGCCCAGGCCGTGGGCGTTGTCCTCGATGACTACGAGGTTGTGGCGGCGGGCCAGCGCCGTGATGGCGTCCATCTCCGCGGCCACGCCGGCGTAGTGGACCACCACGATTGCTCGGGTGCGCTCGGTGATGGCCTGTTCGATCAGGCGCTCGTCGATGTTCAGGGTGTCGGGGCGGCAGTCGACGAAGACCGGGCGGGCGCCGCGCAGGGCGTAGGCGTTGGCCGTGGAGCAGAACGTGAACGACGGCAGGATGACCTCGTCGCCCGGGCCCAGGTCGAGCAGGAGGGCGGTCATGTCCAGGGCGTGGGTACACGAGGTGGTCAGCAGCGTGTGCCGGGCGCCGATGATCTGGTTCAGGAGCTGGTTGGCGCGCTTGGTGAAGGGGCCGTCGCCGGTCATCGGGCCGTTCGCCATCGCCTGTTGCATGTAGCCGCTCTCGGCACCGGTCAGGTAACCCTTGTTGAACGGGACGGCGAGTTGCTTCGTCGCTTTCACTGGCCAGCGCCTACCTAACGTCAGGGACGGGGCAGCTCGTACACCACGCAGACCCCCGCTCGGAAGCGGAACTTCGCAAAGGTCGCAAGTCGTGGCGAAACGCTGCTCTGCGTTTCATCAACGAACAGCCACCGGACTCGGTAGCGATTGCGAAGAATGTCCACATTTGCCGCGCTTGGATCGGCGAAGACGGCGTCGTTGGCGGCCAGCACTTCCGGCTTCCAGTACGGGACCGCGCCGACCCAGTCGCCCGTCGCCGCCGCGCGGTCGTGGGCCGTCGTCGTGAAGCCCCAGCCCTCGACGAGCATCCGGCGCTCGGAGTACGCCGTCATCGAGAAGTGCAGATTGCTGCACCGGCCCTGGTACGTCAGGCAGTGCGCATTCGTCGCCACCAGGTCGTCGGCGGACGAGTGATCGCGCAGCCAGCGGCCCGCCTCGAGGGTGCCGGCGCTGACGTACCGCGGGCTGCGCACCACGTCCCGCAGGCCGCCCTGCCTGGACTCTTGCGCGATGAGCACAAAGTGCTGGACGCTCGTATTGACGCAAAATCCCGCGAGCAACCCCAAAATCATGAAATATCCGAAATATCCGTTGCGGAGCGGCGGATATTTCGAGATCAACAGTGCCCCGACGAGCAGGGCCCCCAGCAAGACATAGGGCACGACCAGCGGAACAACGGACCCGTCCCGCGGAATGTCGTGCCGCCCAACCGACTGCACCAGCTGGATGATCACCACGCCCGCGGCGGCCGAGAGCAAGAGGACCCGCCAGCGCGACAGGCCGGCCACCGCGAGGATGCACAGGTACGGGCGGGCGGACTCCAGGAAGTACCGCTGGCTGTCGCCGTCCTGCCCCAGCAGCATCGTGGCCGCCATCCCGGCGATCCCGATGCCCAGCATGACGATCATCGCTGCGTCCCACGAGCGGACCAGGGCCACGCCAGACCACATCGCGGCCCAGCACAGCAGGGTCAGGACGGCCAGGAGCAGCAGCTTCCACCACACGCGGCCGGCGCTGAAGCCCGTTGTCACGCCGATGCCGCCGGTGGCCACGTCCGTCAGCGGGGCCAGGCGCGTGCCCTGGCTGCTCGCGCCGAACAGCACCAGCTGCGCGATCACGATCGCCGTCAGCACGAAGGCCAGCGCAAGCAGGGCCTGACGGTGCCAGCGGCGGACCAGCACCAGCAGGGCCAGGCCCGCTGCCAGCAACGGCAGGTACGTGGCCTTGCCGCCCGTGACGCCCGCCAGCAGTACCGCGAACAGCACCCACTGCCGACGCGTCGCCTTGCCCTGCAGCAGGTCGACGAGGACGAGCATGACGGGCACGAACAGCAGGGCGCCGAAGGTCTGGGTCGGGCCGGTCCAGGTTGTCTGACGTAAGTAGGCACCGTCGTCGAAGCCGCTGAAGGCCAGGTCGCGATAGAAGGCGTTCACTTGCCACTGGTACGGGTTCGGGGCCAGGACCAGCAGCGTTGTGGCGCTCGCGGCGGCCGCCTTCCACCAGTCGCGCAGGACGCGGCGGGCCAGGAGGGCGACCAGGACAGTGAAGGCCATGAGCATCGGGAGCAGGGAGAGGCGCAGCAGGAGTACGTTCGGTTCAATGCCGGTGACCCAGCTGGTCGAGGCCAGTTCGGGATAGACGAACCAGTGGTACAGCAGGGGCTCGCCCTGAATCCACGGGATCGTCAGCGGCATGTGGTGCTTGGCCTCGCCGACCAGCGCGAGGTGGAACGGACTGTCGGTGTCGGGGGAGGCGTTGGAGGGGTAGCTCAGGCCGTACACGCGGAAGAACTTGATGCTCCAGACCAGGGTCAGGCCGGCCAGCCCGGTCATGATCCACCGCCAGGCCGCCGGGGGGTGCTCAACGTCCGAAGCCCCGCGGAGGTGCCGGCGGAGGGCGGGCACCGCGGCGAAAAGTGCCACGGTGCCGAGCGGGAAGACCAGCACGAGGAGAGGAGCGCCGATCAGCCGGGCCAGCACATAGCAGAAGACCTCGCCGATGTACCCCACGACGAGCCCCGAAGCCGCATCCGCCACGAGCCAGCCGGGACCGCCCCGCAGCAGCCGCCACCAAAGGGTGCCCGGAAGCGTGACGCCGAGCGCGAGATAGAGCACGAAGATCGCCGTGCTCAGCGGCGGCACGCGGTAGAACCACAGCACCGCGAACGTGGCCACGAGCAACAGGGCGGGGCCCGCGAACCGGCCCGCGACGACGACGGCCCTCGGGGGCGCCGCGTTCATGGGCTCAGCGGGCGCCCTCGTCAGGGTCTGCACGATCAAGTTCAACGATCGCGCCGGCGAGGTGGGGCTTTCCTGTCCTTCGATCGTGTACCGCGAACCCGTCGGCGGCTCGGGAGGAAGCTCCGGAGGAAGCTCCGGAGGAAGCTCCGGAGGAAGGCCCGGAGGAAGGCCCGGAGGAAGCTCCGGAGGAAGGCCCGGAGGAAGCTCCGGAGGAAGGCCCGGAAGAAGGCCCGGAGAACTCCACGGTCGCGGGCAGGAGCATCGGCGTCTTGAAGGCCACCGAGACGGAGAACGTCTCCGGCAGGCGGCCCTCGAGCTGGGCCAGGCACCGCGCCTTGGTCCACATGCCGTGCGCGATCGTCGAGCGGAACCCGAACGCCCGGGCCATCAGGCGGCTGGTGTGGATCGGATTGCGGTCGCCGGACACCGCCGCATAGTCGTTCCCCGTGCGCCGCGGCACGCGCCAGACCGCGGACGCAGGAGGCGGCCCCACGGCCGACAAACCAGACTTACCCGATTTGTCCGAATTGCCAGGACCGCGCCGCAAGTACGTCGACCGCCCGCGCCACACGGGCGAATCGTCGATCGAGGCGGTCGCGACCAGATCGAGCTGCATGCCGCGCGGGTGGGGGCGGAGCGCCTCAGCCTGTACCGACAAGGAAAACGTATCCGAGGACGTCAGCGGCCGGAGCACCTCGATGGTGTTCTCCACGTGCACCAGGCCGAGCACCGGGAACGGGAAATCCGCGGCCGTCATGAGCGAGAGCGCCATCGGAAACGCGAGCACGTGCACGTAGGTGGCCGGCAACTCGTCGCGCAGGCGGAAGCCGCAGACCCGGCCGTACTCCGCCAAGTGAACGCGATCGATCGTCACCCCGTCGAGGCGCAGCGAACGCCCCGGCAGCCCCGAACCGTGCGGCCGGCGCAGGACCGCCGCGCGGTACAAGGGAAACAGCCGAGGCGACGAGGACAGCACGGTCGTCTCCATCAGGCCCCCAGCAGGCTCTGCCCGCACACGCGCACGACGTTGCCGTTGACCCCGCCGGACGCCGGGTGGGCGAGCCAGGCGATCGTCTCGGCCACGTCGACCGGCAGCCCGCCCTGCGACATGCTGTTGAGCCGGCGCCCGCCCTCCCGCACGAACATCGGCATCGCGGCGGTCATCTTGGTCTCGATGAACCCCGGCGCCACCGCGTTGATCGTGAGGCCGCGCTCGGCGACCGCGCCCGCGCAGGACTGGACGAGGCCGATCACGCCGGCCTTGGAGGTGGCGTAGTTGGTCTGGCCGCGGTTCCCGGCGATGCCCGAGACCGAGGAGACGGAGACGATCCGGCCGTTGCCGCCCAGGAGGTTCTCGGCGAGCAGCACGTCGTTGATGCGCTCCTGGCTGCCGAGGTTGACTTCGAGTACCGAGGACCACTGCCCCTCGTCCATCCGCCCGAGCGTCTTGTCCCGGGTGATGCCCGCGTTGTGCACGAAGACGTCCGCGTGCACGTGGCGGGTGGCGATGAAGTCGGCGAGCCGGCGCGGCGCGTCCTCGGCGGTCAGGTCCAGCTGCAGCGCGGTGCCCTTGAGCTCGTTGGCGACGGCGGAGAGGTCCTCGCCGGCGGCCGGCACGTCGAGGCAGACGACGTGCGCGCCCTCGCGGGTGAGGACCTGGGCGATCGCCGCGCCGATGCCGCGGGCCGCGCCGGTGACGATGGCGGTCTTGCCGACCAGCGGGCGGTCCCAGTCGTCGGGCACGTCGACGGCCGCCGGTCCGACCCGGATGACCTGCCCGGAGACGTACGCCGACCGCCCCGACAGGAGGAATCGCAGGGTGGACTCGGTGGCCTCCTCGGCGCCCGGCGCCACGTACACGAGCTGCGCGGTCGAACCCCGCCCGATCTCCTTGCCGACCGAGCGCACGAACCCCTCGAGTGCGCGCTGGGCCGTCGCCTCGCGGGCGCTCGTGCACAGCTCCGGCGGGGTGCCCAGCACGATCACCCGGCCGGCCGGGCGCAGCGAGCGGATCACCGGGTGGAAGAACTCGTAGAGGGCGCGCAGGCCGGCGCTGTCCGCGATGCCGCTGGCGTCGAAGACCAGCGCGGCGACCCGCTCCTCGGAGCCGCGCCCGGCGGTCGGCAGCTTGTCGAGGATGTGCCGGGTCGGCTCGACCAGGCGGCCGTCGCCACCGAGGGTGACCGGGCCGAACTCGTTGCCGGGCCCGTGGCGGCGCAGCTTGGGCGGGTCGGGCAGGCCGAGGCGTTTGACCAGGAACCTCCCGGCACCCGAGTGGGCGAAGGTCGCGTAGCGATCGGTCATTGCGGTGCCTCCCCAGTCACAACTCCGCGCGCTAACCTACTCGTGAGTAGGGTAACGCCAGGATGCCCTGCCCCGTCGAGAAGGAGACTTCGATGGCCCCCTCGAATCGTCCCTCGCAAACCCCTGTCCGGGTCGCGGTCGTCGGCGGCAACCGCATCCCCTTCGCCCGCTCGGGCAGCGCATACGCCACTGCATCAAACCAGGACATGCTGACCGCCGCCATAGACGGACTCGTGGCCCGTTTCGGCCTGGCGGGTGAACGGCTGGGCGAGGTCGCCGCCGGTGCGGTGCTCAAGCACAGCCGGGATTTCAACCTGACGCGTGAATCCGTGCTCGGCTCGCGGCTCGACCCGCGGACGCCGGCGTACGACGTGCAGCAGGCGTGCGGTACCGGCCTGGAGGCGGTCACCCTGGTGGCCAACAAGATCGCCCTGGGCCAGATCGGGGCCGGCATCGCGGGCGGCGTCGACACCACCTCCGACGCGCCGCTGGGCGTGAACGAGGACGCCCGGCGGATCATGATGGAGCTCAACCGGTCCCGCTCGCTCGGGGCCCGGCTGCGCGCGGTCAGCAAGTTCCGCCCGACCCAGCTGCGGCCCGACATCCCGCGCAACGCCGAGCCGCGCACCGGGCTGTCCATGGGCGAGCACGCGGCGCTGACCGCGGCCGAGTTCGCGATCGGCCGCGAGGAGCAGGACGAGCTGGCGCTGGCCTCGCACCGCAACCTCGCCGCCGCGTACGAGCGGGGGTTCTTCGACGACCTGGTCACGCCGTACCTGGGCCTGTCCCGCGACCAGAACCTGCGCCCGGACACGTCGCTGGAGAAGCTCGCCAAGCTCAAGCCGGTCTACGGCAAGGGCCCGGACGCCACGATGACCGCCGGCAACTCCACGCCCCTGACCGACGGCGCGGCGGTGGTGCTGCTGGCCTCGGAGGAATGGGCCAAGACAAGGAAACTGCCGATCCTGGCGTACTTCGAGACGGCCGAAACCGCCGCCGTGGACTTCGTCAGCGGCGCGGACGGCCTGCTCATGGCCCCGACGTACGCGGTGCCGCGAATGCTGGAGCGCGCCGGGCTCACCCTGCAGGACTTCGACTACTACGAGATCCACGAGGCGTTCGCGTCGCAGGTCCTCGCCACGCTGAAGGCCTGGGAGAAGTCGCTCGGGGTGATCGACCGGGCCAAGCTCAACGTGAACGGCTCCTCGCTGGCGGCCGGGCACCCGTTCGCCGCGACCGGCGGGCGGATCGTCGCCACCCTCGCCAAACTGCTGGCCGAGCGGGGCGAGGGGCGCGGGCTCATCTCGATCTGCGCGGCGGGCGGGCAGGGCGTCACGGCAATCTTGTCGCGCTGAATGTGGCGCGGGCCAATATCGTGGTCGCATGACCGTCCAGCCCACGATGCTGCGCCCGGCCACGCCCCGACCCGCCTGGCAGGTGGTCGTCGGCCTCGTACTGGTGCTCCCCGCCCTGGTGCTGCTCATCACCTCGTACGTCGAGCCCGTCTTCTGGACCTTCAAGAGCTCGTTCAACAAGCTCAGCGGCATCCGCGCGATCAACGGCGGCGGTGCGGGCGAATCCGTCGGGTTCGACAACTACCGCGACGCCTTCGAGCACGGACTCGGTGGCGCCATCGGGTACACCCTGCTCCTCGCCCTCCTCCCGCTCCTCGCCGTGGTCCTGGTCGCGCCGGCCGTCGCCTGGGCCGCCGAGACCACCGGCAAGGCGGGGCGGTGGGTCGCCCGCGGCCTGCTGACCTTCCCGCTCGTCGCGTTCACCCCGTTCGGCATCGCCGTCGCGCACTTCGCCGACGGCCACTCCCAGCTCTCGGCGTTCTGGCTCGGCACGTTCGGCTTCGTCACCGCCGCGGCCGCGCTGCTCTACCTGGCCGCCTTCCGCAGCGGCCGCAGCCCGTGGCCGGGGGTGATTCTCGGCGGCCTGCTCGCCGTGCTGGCCGTGGTCGGCGTGGCCCTGCAGGAGTTCGCGTTCGCGCTGGTCTTCCAGAACGTCCCGCCGGACGAGCGGCACGCCTCCCCGGTCCTGCTCTCGACCCAGTACGGCTTCGTGCGCTTCGACTTCGGCCGGGCCGCCGCCGTCTCCTCGGTCGTGCTCGTCCCACTGCTGCTGCTCGGCGCGGCCGCGACGGTCCTGATCATCGTCACCAACCTGCGTTTTCAGGTTTCGTCGGTACCGCGGGAAGGCCGGACCTGGGGCTGGGGCCCGCTCGCCGGCGGCCTGGCGATCGTGCTGCTGATCACCCTCATCGGGATCTGGCCCTGGCTGAGCCGCATCACCGATGACACCGACCGGTTGCCGGCCACGTTCGTCAACACCTGGGTGCCGCCGCTGATCTCGGCGCTGATCGGGGTCACCGTGGCCGCCCTGGCCGCGTTCGGCATCAGCGGGTTGCGTCCGCTCGGGAAGTACAGCGAGCTGCTCTTGCTGCCCTTCGGCTTGTTCTTGTTCGTCGGCATCGGGCCGCTGGTGCTGCGCGAGTATGCAGCCGGGGCGACCGCCGGCCGGCTCAACACCTTCCTCGCGCTGGTCCCGCCCTCGCGGGTGACCATTCCGGCCCTCATCCTGCTGGCCATGCTGTTCCGCGGCCAGGCGCTGCGGCGCGAGGTGCTGCACCAGGAGGGGCGGCCGGCCTCGTGGTGGTCGGTGATCTGGCCGGGGCTGCCGGCGTTCGGCCTGGCCTTCGTCGCCACCTGGTTCGTGCAGGGCATCGACGCGGCGTGGCCCTATGTGAACGGCACCGGGCAGTATCCGAACGGGCTGTACGCGGTCTTCACCACCATGCAGCAGTTCGCCGCCCGCGACGAGCTCCCCCTCGCCCGGCTCCTGCCGCTGCCGCTGCTGCTGGTCTTGCTGGTTGTCGGCATTGCCGGGCAGCTTTGGTACCTCGACCGCGTCGCGATGCACTACGGCCTGCCCGAGCGCGATCACCCACCCCGCACTTAGGCAGAATGGGCGGCGTGACTAAAGCTCGGATCCCCGATGTGCTCGCCGCCCGCTACGCCTCTCCCGAACTGGTCGACATCTGGTCGCCGGAGGAGAAGGTCCGCCTCGAGCGCCGGCTCTGGCTCGCCGTGCTCAAGGGGCAGCGGGACCTCGGTGTGGCGGTGCCGGACGGCGTCGTCGAGGCGTACGAGCGGGTCCTCGACGACGTCGACCTGGTCTCCATCGCCGAGCGGGAGCGGGTCACCCGCCACGACGTGAAGGCCCGCATCGAGGAGTTCTCCGAGCTGGCCGGGCACGAGCACATCCACAAGGGGATGACCTCGCGGGACCTGACCGAGAACGTCGAGCAGCTGCAGATCCGGCGCTCGCTGGAGCTGGTGCGGGACCGGATGGTGGCGACGCTGGCGCGGCTGGCGGCGCGGGCCCAGCAGTACGGCGAGCTGGTCATGGTCGGCCGCTCGCACAACGTCCCGGCCCAGGCCACGACGCTCGGCAAGCGGTTCGCGAGCGCGGCCGAGGAGCTGCTCATCGCGTACCACCGGCTGGAAAATCTGATCGAGCGCTATCCGCTGCGTGGCATCAAGGGCCCGGTCGGCACCGCGGCCGACCAGCTGGATCTCTTCGGCGGGGACGCGGGCAAGGTCGCCGAGCTCGAGCGCCAGGTCGCCGCGCACCTGGGCTTCCGCAACGTGCTGACCAGCGTCGGCCAGGTGTACCCGCGCTCGCTGGACCTCGACGTGGTGTCCGCCCTGGCCCAGGCCGTCGCCGGCCCGTCGAGCCTGGCCACCACGATCCGCCTCATGGCGGGCTACGAGCTGGTCACCGAGGGCTTCAAGGCGGGCCAGGTCGGCTCGTCGGCGATGCCGCACAAGATGAACACGCGCTCCTGCGAGCGGGTCAACGGCCTCGCCGTGATCGTCCGCGGCTACCTGTCGATGGTCGGCGAGCTGGCCGGTGACCAGTGGAACGAGGGCGACGTGTCGTGCTCGGTCGTGCGGCGGGTGGCCCTGCCCGACGCGTTCTTCGCGGTCGATGGGCTGTTTGCCACGTTTTTGACGGTACTGGACGAGTTCGGGGCCTATCCCGCAGTCGTCGCCCGGGAGCTTGATCGCTACCTGCCCTTCCTCGCCACGACGAGGGTCCTGGTGGCCGCGGTCGGCCGCGGGGTGGGCCGTGAGGATGCTCACGAAGCGATCAAGGAGCACGCCGTCGCCGTGGCGCTCGCCATGCGCGAAAAGGGCATCCAGGACAACGACCTCCTTACCCGGCTGGCCGGGGACGAGCGGCTGCGGCTGTCCAACGAGGACGTACAGGCCCTCGTGGGCAACCCGTCCGAGTTCGTCGGGGCCGCGTCCGCGCAGGTCAGCGCGATCGTCGAGCAGATCGCGGCGGTGGTCGCGGCCAACCCGGGGGCCGGTGCCTACGTGCCGCCTCCCATCCTCTGAGCGTCGATCTTGGGCTCTCCCGGACCCCGGTAAGATGCGTGTCGGGCGATGTTCTTCCGGGCTTCGCCGCGTGGTCGACCGAACCGTGACACGGGCGGTGATCTGCGGCGGAGCCCCGCCCGGTAGGCTCGTGTCGCTCGCCCTCGAGCGCCCGACTCAACGTCAGGAGTGCCCCGTGGCCCGCGTCGTGGTGGACGTCATGCTCAAACCGGAGATCCTGGACCCGCAGGGCCAGGCCGTCGCGAACGCGCTGCCGCGCCTCGGGGTGGACGATGTCGCCTCCGTGCGCATCGGCAAGCGCATCGAGATCGAGTTCGCGGGCGCCGCGGACCTCGACCGGGCCCGCGAGATCGCCGACAAGCTGCTCGCCAACCCCGTGATCGAGGACTTCAACCTCCGGGTCGAGGAGTCCGAGCCGGAGCCGGTGGAGGTCGAGGCGCAGTGACCGCGCGCATTGGTGTCGTCACGTTCCCCGGTTCGCTCGACGACCGCGACGCCGCCCGGGCCGTGCACCTCGCCGGGGCGGCCGCCATCCCGCTCTGGCACGCCGACGCCGACCTCTACGGGGTGGACGCCGTCATCCTGCCGGGTGGCTTCTCCTACGGTGACTACCTGCGGGCCGGCGCCATCGCCCGGTTCTCCGCGGTCATGGACTCGATCGTGAAGGCCGCCGGCGACGGGCTGCCCGTGCTCGGCATCTGCAACGGCTTCCAGGTGCTCTGCGAGGCCCACCTGTTGCCGGGCGCGCTCACCCGCAACCAGCACCTGCACTTCCGCAACCGCGACCAGGGCCTGCGCATCGAGAACAACACGACGGCCTGGACGGTCGGCTTCCAGCCCCGCCAGGAGATCGTGATCCCGGTCAAGAACGGCGAGGGCTGCTACATGGCCGACGCCCGGGTGCTCGACGAGCTCGAGGCCGAGGGCCGGGTCGTGGCGCGGTACATCCGCGGGAACCCCAACGGGTCGCTGCACGACATCGCGGCCATCAGCAACGCAGCCGGCAACGTCGTCGGGATCATGCCCCACCCGGAGCACGCCGTCGAGGTGCTGACCGGTCCGTCCATCGACGGCCTGGGCATCTTCACGTCCGTGCTCGCTCACCTTGGAGCCCGTGTATGACCGCCGAGGCCTTTGACACCGTCGATCATGCTGTCAAAACTCCGGACGACGAGCAGCCCTACGAGGAACTGGGCCTGCGCGAGGACGAGTACCAGCGGATCCGCGCGATCCTGAACCGCCGCCCGACGACCTCGGAGCTGGCGATGTACTCGATCATGTGGAGCGAGCACTGCTCGTACAAGAGCAGCAAGGTACACCTGCGGCAGTTCAGTGAAAAGGCGCCGAAGTCCGATCTGATGCTGGCCGGCATCGGCGAGAACGCGGGCGTGATCCGCATCTCCGACGAGATCGCGGTCACCTTCAAGGTCGAGTCGCACAACCACCCGAGCTTCGTCGAGCCCTACCAGGGCGCCGCGACCGGCGTCGGCGGCATCGTGCGGGACATCCTGGCCATGGGCGCCCGCCCGGTCGCGGTGATGGACCCGCTGCGCTTCGGCGCCGCCGACCACGAGGACACCAAGCGCGTCCTGCCCGGCGTCGTCGCCGGCGTCGGCGGCTACGGCAACTGCCTGGGCCTGCCCAACATCGGCGGCGAGGTCGTCTTCGACCCCTGCTACCAGGGCAACCCGCTGGTCAACGCGCTCTGCGTGGGCATCCTGCCGGTCAACCGCCTGCAGAACAAGGAGGCCCACGGCCCCGGCAACATCGTCGTGCTGCTCGGCGCGAAGACCGGCCGCGACGGCATCGGCGGCGTGTCCGTGCTGGCCAGCGCCACCTTCAACGCCGACGGCCCGGCCCGCCGCCCGTCGGTGCAGGTCGGCGACCCGTTCATCGAGAAGCTGCTCATCGAGAGCTGCCTGGAGCTGTACGAGCGGGACCTCATCGTCGGCGTGCAGGACCTCGGCGGCGCGGGCCTGACCTGCGCGCTCACCGAGACCAGCGCCTCCGCCGGCACGGGCATGGACATCGACCTGAACACCGTGCCGCTGCGCGAGGCCTCCATGGACCCGCAGGAGGTGCTGGCCAGCGAGTCACAGGAGCGCATGCTGCTCATCGTCGACCCGGCCAAGCTCGACGAGGTCCTGCACGTCGCCGAGCGCTGGGGCGTGATCGCCACCGCGATCGGCACCGTCACCGACACCGGCCGCCTGCTCATCAAGTGGCGCGGCGAGACGGTCGTCGACGTGCCGCCGGGCTCCCTCGTGGACGACGGCCCGGTCTACGCCCGCCCGATGCGCGAGCCGGCCGACCTCATCCTGCTGCAGGCCGACCGGGCCGAGACGCTGCCCCGCCCGCGCACCGGCGTGGAGCTGCGCGAGACCCTCCTGCGCCTCGCGGCCAGCCCCAACCTGTGCGACAAGAGCTGGGTGACCGAGCAGTACGACCGGTACGTCCAGGGCAACACGATCCTCGCCCAGCCGGAGAACGCCGGCGTCGTGCGCATCGACGAGCAGTCCGGCCTCGGCGTCGCCCTGTCCGTCGACGGCAACGCGCGATTTGCGCGGCTGGACCCGTACAACGGAGCCAAACTCGCCCTGGCCGAGGCCTATCGCAACGTGGCCGCCGCCGGCGCGACCCCGCTGGCCGTGACCAACTGCCTCAACTTCGGCTCGCCGGAGGACCCGCAGGTCATGTGGCAGTTCGCCGAGGCCGTGCGCGGCCTGGCCGACGGCTGCCAGGAGCTCGGCATCCCGGTGACGGGCGGCAACGTCTCCTTCTACAACTCCACCGGCTCCCAGGCCATCCACCCCACCCCGGTCGTGGGCGTCCTGGGCATCATGGGCAACGTCGGCAGCCGCGTCCCGATGGGCTTCGGCGGCGACAGCGACCTGATCATGCTGCTGGGCGAGACCACTGAAGAGTTGTCCGGCTCCGAGTGGGCCTGGGTCACCCACGAGCACCTGGGCGGCCTGCCCCCGCGCGTCAACCTGACCCGCGAGCGCATCCTCGCCTCCGTCCTCACCGAGGCCGGCGAGCGCGGCCACCTGTCGAGCTCCCACGACCTCTCCGACGGCGGCCTCGCGCAGGCGCTGGTGGAGGCGACACTGCGGTACGACTGCGGCGCCAACATCACGCTGCCGGAGGGCCTGAACCCGTTCGTGGCCCTGTTCTCGGAGTCGACGGCCCGGGCCCTCGTGTCCGTCCCGCGCGGCCACGAGAAGGCGTTCACCGCGCTGTGCGCCCAGCACGGCCTGCCGGTGACGACCATCGGCTCGGTCGACGGCCGCAGCCGCGCCCTGGACGTGCGGGGCCAGTTCACCATCGCGCTGGACGAACTGCGCTCGGCCTGGATGGGCACGCTGCCGTCGCTCTTCGGCGAGGTGTCGACGGAGGCGCCGGCGTACCGCACGCCGAGCGAGCCGGAGCCCTCGCTCGCTTCGGTTTTTGAAAAGGTCGATGCTCCTGAGGTGCCCAACGCACCGCGGGACGACGACAGCCCCGAATCCTGACCCATGGCCGAGGGCGTCTACAGCCAGCCCGGCTCGGGCGCCCGCTTCGACTGGGGCCCGGCGGGCGCGGCGGAACTCGCGCGCGTCTGCTCGGTCCTGGTCGTGGTCGACGTCCTGTCCTTCTCGACCGCGGTCGACGTGGCGGTGGGCCGTGGCATTCGGGTACACCCGTTTCCGTGGAGCGACCAGGCGGCGGCCTACGCCAACCGCCTGGGCGCCGCGGTAGCGGTGGGCCGTAGGCAGGCGAACGCCGAGCAGCCGTGGAGCCTGTCCCCGGCGGCCTTGCAGTCGGCCCCGCTTGTGGACGAGCTCGTCCTGCCCTCCCCGAATGGCGCGACAATCTGCTCGGCGGCCGCGTCGACCGGGGTCCCTGTGGTGGCGGCCTGCTTGCGAAACGCTCCGGCGGTGTCGCGCTGGTTGCACGCCCACGGCCACGGCACGCCGACAAGCCCGGTGGGCGTGATCGCGGCCGGCGAACTGTGGCCGGACGGCACGCTGCGCCCGTGCGTCGAAGATCTTTTAGGCGCGGCGGCGGTACTGGACGGGCTGTCGATGCTTGGCGCCCCGCTGTCGGTGGAGGCGGCGGTGTCCTTGGCTGCCCTCGCGGCCGTGCGCAACGTGGCGGCGGCGGTGCGGCGGTGCGTGAGCGGGCAGGAGCTGATTCAGCGCGGGTTCGCGGAGGACGTACGGCTGGCCTCCCAGTCGGGCGTCTCACATACCGTGCCGATCATGACCAACGGCGAGTCCTTCGCCCCCGCCTAGCGTCAGAAGAGCCGCTCCTGACCGGGCATCGCCTCGTCGTCGAGGGGACCCGCGATCTGCCAGAGCCGCACGACGCGCTCCTCATGGCTGCGGGTGAGCCACCGGCCGGCGCCATCCGCGGGATAGATCGAGTTCTGCGTCATCGGAACCGGGTACTCCACTGTGGACCGGCACCGCATCGAGCGCGCGGACAACAGCAGATGCTCCTCGAAGTCGGTCTCGAAGTCATCGAGGTTCACCGCGACGACGACCAGCTCGTCGGAGACGACCGCGGCGGCCTCGAGCAGCCACATCCGTCCGGTGTGCGCCGCCGGTCCCGGAACGTCGTCGATGTGCCGAGCGGCCACGACCTGATCGGTGGCGACCGCGCGGACGGTGAGGAATCCGTGCGGCATCGCGAAGTACCGGTCGCCCGATGGCGTGAAACCGACGAGCCTCTCGCCGGCGAGCGGCCGCAGCGCGATCCGGCCGGATTCGAGCCGGACCAGCCAACTTCTCGAGGAGTAGCCCATGGCGACATGCAGCCCCGTCTACACGCCGGCCGGGTCGCTGACGAACAGGCCCTCGCCATTGGTGGTTTCCAGGTTCACGCGAGCGATCTCATGCCCGGTCGCCGCCTCGACCGCCACGAGCTCGTCCACGGGTGGCCGGTGAACCCACAGCACGCCGTGGAATCGAGATGGCATCCCGGCGACGCGGCGACGCCACGCTCCCAAGGCGTTCGCCACAACAGCTGCCCCCGGTAGTCCACGACGGCCAACTCTTCGCCGGTGGAGACGGCGACATGGCGATCATCGGCGCTGACTCGGAACCGCTGCTCGCCGGTCGGCACGTTGACCAGTGCCTTGAGCCGCAATCGGCTGTCGAGTATGCGCACCGCCGGCGCGGACGGTTCGGTGACCACCCACCCGACCCCGCCGACGTGCGTGATGTGCTCCATGTCCGGCAGGGATGCCTCAGCGATCAGGCTGGGACGCATCGCAGCAGGATAGTCAGCCGCCGACGTCGCAGTAGACGGCCATTGTGGTGCGGGGTGGGTCGGCTGTCTCCGGGACATCCCGCGGTGACAGCATTTCGCCCGCGTGCGAGCCGGCGCAGTACTCCCCCGAATACGGCACGAACTCCCCGCCGACGACCCTGCCCGATGCGTCGCGGTACACCAGCGCTGCGCCCGTAGCCGACAGCCCCGTGCACCGCACCTCCCCCAAATTCGCCGGCAGCAGGAAGTCCCCATCGGACTCCGGCGCCCCATCGAAGCGTTGGAACAGGCGGTTTTCCGGCTCCACCGCCACCCAGTGCGTGGTGCTCAGCACGACCTCCGCCCGCGCCACCAATGACACCCGCTCCGGTGGCACCGCAAGCGTCGCCCCCACCGGTAAGGCGGCCCCCGGCAACACCATCGGCAGCGTGGACGACGGCAGGTCCGCCACCACCCCGCCGCCGGCGTCCAGCAGGCGGACGCTCATCGAGGTGCGGTAAGCCGCCCAGGCCGGCGACCGGTTCGCCACCAGTGCGCCCACGCTGAAGGTCGAGGCCCCCAACCGGCTGGTGCCCGACTCCGCCACCGCCAGGCCGTCCTGCACCGGGACCTCGTTACCCAAACCCTGTGGTGGGCGGGCCGAGCAACTGCTGCCGCCACCGCCGTCGTCAGCACTCCAATGCCGCGCCGCCGAGCCCGAGAGCACCAGGACCAGCGCGACCGTCAGAACCAGAACCGTGAAACGCCCCCGTGTCACACGAACCAGGCTGCGCCCCGCCCGGGGAAGACCACAAGCAGCAAGCTCCGCCTGTGGATAACCCCGGAACTACAGGCTCATCTCGTACACCGAGGCGTGGCCGACATGGTCGCGGATGACGTAGGTCGGGCGGCCCATGCCGTGGGCGTGGACGCGGCCCAGGTACTCGCCCAGGACGCCGATGCCGATCATCTGGGCCGAGGAGAAGATGGTGACCAGGGACGCGAGCGTGGTGAAGCCGGCGACCTTGGTGTCGCCCGTGAAGTACAGCCAGATCAGGCGCATGGTGAGCAGCACCCCGCACACGCCGATCAGGAAGCCCAGGTACGTCACCAGGCGGAGGGGCTTGGTCGAGTACCCGAGGATCATGTTGACGGCGTGCTTGGTCAGGGATCGCAGCGTGAAGCCCGAGCGGCCCTCGGTGCGCTGGTCCATGCGGACCACGACGGAGCCGACGCGGGTCGTGGTCCAGGACAGGGCGATGTCGACCGAGACGTGCGGGCCGCTCACCTGGTCCAGGCCGGCGCGCAGGAAGGTGCGGAAGATGCGCAGCGCGCCGAGGACGTCGGCGTTCGGCACGCCCATGGTGCGGCCCATGACCAGGTTCTTGGCGCCCCAGGAGGTCAGGTTGCGCAGCGGGCCGTGCTCCTCGGACTCGGCCACCGCGTACACCACGTCCAAGTCGTCAGTGAGCGCCGCGACCAGCTTCGGCAGCTCCTCCGGCGGGTGCTGCAGGTCGTCGTCCATGGTGATGATCCGGGCGCAGTTGGCCGCGCGGATGCCGGCGATCAGGGCGTTGTGCTGGCCGTAGTTGCGGGCCATCCGGATCGCCTGCACGGCGGGGTGCTCGGCGGCCAGGTCGCGGGCGGCGTCCCAGGTGGCGTCGGTGCTGTCGACGACGAGGATGATCTCGTGGATCGGGTCGATCCCGGGCAGGACCGCATTGAGCCGCTCGACCAGCCTCGGCAGGATGCCCGCCGAGCGGTAGCAGGGCACGACGACGGAAACAGACACGGGTAGTACCCCCTAGGCGATCGTGATGATGCGCGTGAACTCGTGCAGCAGGTCGAGGCCGTCCCAGACGCCGGCGAAGGTCAGGGCCTGGCCGAACGGGACGATGCGGTCGAGGCCGCGGCCGGCGACGAGCGTGACGAAGTCGTCGAGCTCGGTCAGGGTGAAGCCGAAGTGCGCCAGGGTCTGGTCCTTGCGCCGGATCGCGGGGGCCAGCTCGGCGAGCGAGCCGGCGGTGACGTGGCAGACGGTGCCGGCGCCGAGCCAGCCGCGCTGCAGCTCGCCCAGGGAGGCCAGGTCGACCTCGGCGAGCGCGTTGCCGGCGAAGGCGACCCGGGTGGCGGCCCCGTCGGCGGCGAGGCCGTAGGTCGCCACGTACTTCTCGACCGCCATGGCCGGCTCGACGGTCCAGCCGCGCAGCGAGATCTCCTCGGCCATCAGGCCGGTGAACTCGGCGCGGGCATCCGCGACCGCTTCATGAGATCCGACCCAGAACAGCGCCCGCGGCGAGGAGCAGGCCGCCTGGTCGAACCAGTACAGGTCGTTGGCGAACCCGGCCACCGCCGCCCGCCGCTGCGCCGCCGTGGCCGAGCGCCAGCCGGCGACCGAGATGGCGGCGAACGAGCTGCGGTCCGGGAACGCGAGCTCGCGCGCGAGCGGCCGGACCGGGTGGCGGCGCAGGGCGGTCACCGAGGCGTCCCCGCCCCACAGGACCCGCAGGTCGCACACCGCGCTGAGGGCCGCCGTCAGGGTGTCGTCGCGCTCGTACGTCACCATCCGCTGCGTCTGCGCGATCGCCGGGTCGGCGTCGGCGAGCACGTCGTTCAGGGCGGCCAGCACCGCCTCGGCCGCGCCCGCCGAGCGGTTGGAGATCCGCACGACGTTGTGGTTGCCGGCCAGGGCGGAGAGGGCCCAGCTGTACACGAAGATCGTGTCCACGTTCGCCGGCGGGAAGTGCAGCACGAGGCCGCGGGGCGCGCGCCGCTGCCCGGCCACCCCGTCGCCGAGGCGGGAGACGGCCCGGGCCAGCTCGCCCTTGCGCAGGAAGAAGCCGAGCGAGCCCAGTTCGGGATGGCGGCGGGCCACGTCGGGGCGCAGGAGGCGGCGGGAGAACTTGGTCAGGAAGTCGCGCACCCGCTCGTCGCCGACGACCAACGGGCCGCCGGAAGGCGCGGCAGTGACCTCGGCCAACAACGAATCAAGATCGAGCTGACCGGAAAAATGCGGAAATTTCACCACAAAGCTCAAACCGACGCTCCCACAAACGTGTCGCTGCACCCACGCGCCTCGGCGCGCGGCAAGCGGCCCAGGATCGAGAACCGCTTCCCGGGCCAGGAACCGTCGTCCACCCCGTGCACCACGCCCAGGTCCTCGGTCAGCAGCACATGCCCCGGGTACGACTCCGGCAGCGTCGACACCACCTCGACCAGCCCCGGCCGGCCGGGCGGCAGCGGCTCCCAGGTGTCCGGGTCGCGGATCACCACGTCGGCGAAGTCCGGGCAGTACAGCGAGTCGCCGTCGGGCCCCTCCAGGTACACCACGCCGATCTGCTCCACCATCCCGTAGAAGTTGTGGATGCGGGTCAGGCCCGTGTCGCTGCGGAAGGCGCGGCGGAACTCGGCGTTGCCGACCCGGCGATCGGCGAGCTTCTTCCAGCCGCCGGAGTGGATCAGAATGCCGTTGGACAGGTCGAGCTTGTGCTCGCGGGCGAGCTCGTAGAGGTACAGCCAGACCATGAACGTGAAACCGAACACGAGGAACGGGCGGTCGCCGTGGGCATCCAGAAAGGAGCGGACGGCCGCAAGCGAAGGGCGGCCCTCGTCGTCCAGGGCCCAGACGTGGTCGCGGCCGAACGTGACCATGCCGAGCACCCCGGCGCCGCGGGCGCTGAACGAGCGCCGGTCCTTGATGATCGCCTTGGTGTCGACCACGAGCATCGGCAGCCGGCGCGGGCCGAGGACGGTCTGGATGGTCGCGCCGAGCATCCTGGTCTGCGCGGCGGCCGCCTCCTTGTCCAGGTAGATGCGGCTCACGTCGCCGGTGGTGCCGCTGGAGGTGAGCACCTTGAAGACGGCCTCGTCGGGGATGCTCTTGAGGGCGCGGGTCTTGAACAGCCGGACGGGCAGCCAGGGCAGCTCGGCGGTGTCGCGGTAGACGCGGCCGACGGGGTGGCCGGTGGCGGCGAGGATGTTCGCGTACGCCGCGCCGCGCGCCCGGTGCCGCTCGGTCAGCTCGATGAGCCGGGGCAGCAGCCGCGCGTCCTTCTGCGCCTGGTCCAGGGTGAACACGCTCATGAGGCCAGCGCCCGGTAGTCGACCTTGCCGTTGCTCAGCAGCGGGAACGCGTCGATCGCGCGCACGTCGAACCCGGTCCAGTGCAGCTTGAGCCGGTCGGCGAGGGAGCGCCGAAGGTGCGGCGGCTCCCCATCCGTGACGAACACGATGACCTTGTCGTCGCCCGAGACGGCCGCGGCCGGGACCGGCAGCATGCGCTCGATGTCGTCCAGGTTGAGCCGCACGCCGAAGACCTTGCCGAAGCGCTTGCGGCGGCCGTCCAGCCAGAGGTACCCGTCCGCGTCGAGCCGGCCGAGGTCGCCGGTGACCAGCAGGCCCCCGTGGTCGTCGCCGCGGGCGAGGTCGGCGGCGGTCTCGGCGTACCCGAGCATGACGTTCGGGCCGCGGTAGAGCACCTCGCCGCGCACGTCCGGGGCCGTCGTCTCGGTGCCGTCCTCGAGCCGGATGCTCAGCCGCCCGCCGGGGACCGCCGGGCCGACCGAGCCGAGCTTCTCGCCCAGGCGGCCCGCGGGCAGGGTGGTCAGGCGCGGGGCGGCTTCCGTCTGGCCGTACATGACGAACAGCCGGCCGCCGACGGACGCCATCCGCTCGTGGAAGTCGCCCACCAGCTCCGGGCGCAGCCGGCCGCCGGCCTGGGTGAGCGTGCGCAGGCTCCGGTGCCGGGCGGGGTCGAAGCGCAGGCGGACCAGCATCTCGTACTGCGACGGCACCAGGGCCAGGGAGGTCACTCCGAACTCGTCGACGGCGGGCCAGAAGCCGCGGCCGAGCAGCCCCTCGCCCTCGACGACCAGGGTGGCCCCGGCGGTCAGGTGGGTGTTGAGGACCGACATGCCGTAGCTGTAGTAGAACGGCAGCGCGCTGATCGCGACGTCGTCGCCGGTGATGCCGAGGGCCTCGACGATCGAGTCGGCATTCGCCAGCACCGCGCGGCGGGAGAGCCGGACGAGCTTGGGATTGCCGGTCGAGCCCGACGTGGCCAGCAGCACCGCGAGATCGGGATGCGGCGCGGTCCTCGGGTCCGTCGCACGCACCCGGTCGGCGAGCTCCGCGGGCACGGGCCCGAGGACGGCGGCCGGCTCGAAGCGATCCACGAGCTCCAGCAGCGTCTCGTCGGGCAGGCCGGGGTCGAGCAGCGCGACCGGGCGGCCGGTCTCGAACGCGGTGACGTACCGCAGCACCGACTCGACCGTGGTCGGCATCCGCAGGAACACCATGCCGGGCGGGACGTCGGCGAACAGCTCGGGGCGCACCAGGTCGCGCACGACCTCGCCGGTGGCCGCGTCGATCAGCCGCGCGCCGGGGTGCAGCAGGGCGGTCACACGACCACCCCGCCGTCGACGCCGATCACCTGGCCCGTGACGAACCGGGCCCGCGGGGAGAGCAGGAACGCCACGACGTCGGCGATCTCCTCGGGCCGGCCCAGGCGGCGCAGCGGGGTGGCGGCGATCCGCTCGGCCCGCCCGGCCTCGTCCAGGGTGGACAGCATGTCGGTCTCGACGAACCCGGGGGCCACCGCGTTGACCCGGATGCCGGCCGGGCCCAGCTCCTTGGCGGCCGCGCGCGCGAGCCCGGCCACGGCGGCCTTGGACGCGCCGTAGACGGCCTGACCGGCGGCACCGGACGTTCCCATGACCGAAGCCAGGAGCACAACAGCAGGTGTCGTACCGCGCCGCAGCAGCTTCACCGCCGCCTGCAGGGTGTGCGCGGCGCCGGCCGCGTTCACCGCGAACAGCCGGTCCACGGCCTCGGCGCCCATCATGCCGAGCAGCCCGGCCTCGTGCACGCCCGCGTTGACGACCAGCGCGTCGAGGCGGCGGTGGCGCTCGAAGACGGCCCGGACCATGCCGGCCACGTCGTCCGGCCGGCTCACGTCGCCGTGCACGAGCAGGTGGTCGCCGGGGATGGACTCGGCCGCGGCCTTGGCCGAGCTCTCCTCGCGGCCGTGCAGGACGATCCGGTACCCCTCGGCGGCCAGGGTCGCCGCGATCGCCCGGCCGATGCCGCGGGACGAGCCGGTGACCAGGGCGACCCGGGGCGAGGCTTCAGCCGGCGAGCGCAACGTCGTGCTTCCCCAGGATCTCGACGGCCTTGCCGAAGGAGCTCAGGTCGATGACCTCGTCGGTGTCGATCATGACGTCGAACGCATCCTCGATCTCGGCGACGAGGGTCAGGTGGGCCAGCGAGTCCCATTGTTCGATGCCGCGGTACTCCAGCCGGTCGACGTCGAGGTCCTGCGGCAGGCCCAGCGCCGTGCGGAACGCGGCGCGGAGACGGTCGAGGTTGCTCATCGGCGGTCCTTCGGGTCGGCGCATCCCGGGGGGCCATGCGCGAGTTGTACGGCTTGTCACGCGGTTCAACGACCTAGGAGGTCCCGAAGGTGCTGCGCGAGGCCCGCGAGTCCGACGTGGAGACGATCCGCACCTGGCGGAACCACCCCAAGACCAGGGGCGCGAGCATCCACACCGCGTTCATCACGCCGGAGGGGCACGCGCTGTGGTGGGGCAAGGTGCGGGCGGACCCGGCGCGGCGCGTGCTGATCTTCAGCTATCGCGGCCGGGACTGCGGGGTCGTGACGTTCAACGACCATGACCCTTCCGCCGGTACCGCGGAATGGGGCTTCTTCCTCGACGTCGACGGTCTGGAGGCGCGCGGGGAGCTGCTCCCCGCCTGGATGGAGCTGGAGAAGGCGGCGGTCGGCTACGCGTTCGACGAGATGGGCCTGCGCGCGTTCGGCGGGCGCACCCTCGCCTGGAACAAGGCGGTCATCGCGCTGCACCGGCGCTTCGGTTTCGAAGAGATTCCCGCCCGCCGGTACACCACTGAGGTCGAGGGCACCGAGCAGCTGGTGGTGTGGACGGAGAAGTCGCGGAAGTCGCGTACAACCTGAGGCATGACCGCACCCGTCCAAGGGGGCATGGGCGACCACGACTACGTCGAGTACGTCACGGCCAGGCTGCCGGCGCTGCACCGGCTGGCCTACGTGCTCAGCGGCGACGCGCACCGCGCCGACGACCTGGTCCAGCAGACCATCACCACGCTCTACGTGAAATGGTCGAAGGTGCGCCAGGTCGACAACCTGGACCGGTACGTGCGCAGCATGCTCGTCAACACCTTCATCGACCAGCGAAGACTCGCCTGGTCGCGGGTCCGGCTGTTCGCCGAGCCGCCCGAACGGATCGCGCCCGAGCCGGATCAAGACGAGCGGACGGCGGTGCGCCAGGCGCTCGCCCGCGTTCCGCGCCGCCAGCAGGCGGTGCTGGTCCTGCGCTTCTTCTACGACCTGCCGGTGGCCGAGGTGGCCGAGATCCTCGGCGTCTCGGTCGGCACGGTGAAGAGCCAGACCGCACACGGACTGACGGCCCTGCGCCGGCTGCTCGGCGAGCAGACCGTCGCCGCCCTGACCAAGGAGCGCTGACATGGTGGACCTGAACGAGCACAACGCCGGCGACCTGTTCCGGGCCGGGCTGGACCCCGAGTCCCCGCGCCCGCCCCGCGTCTCGATCGCCACGGCCATCCACGACGGCCGCCGCCGGCGCACCTCCCGGCGGCTCGCGGTGGCCGGCGGGGCCGCGGTCGCGATCGCGGTCGCCGTGGCGGTGCCGGCCGCGCTGGCCGCGACCCGCAACGACAGCGCGCCGCCCGGCCTGAACCCGACGGCGCCCGCGGCGTCGCCCTACCCGGCCATCACGGACACGGGCACCCCCGGCCCGACCCGCTCGGGCCCCCCGATCGGCGCGACCCCGGGGGCCTCGTTCGCGGCACCGCCCTTTGCCGAGGCGCCCACCGCCTGCGACGTCCACGCGCTGGCGGGGACGGCGGACGGGACCGCGACGCTGGTGACGGCGGGCTCGCCGGACGGCGCCGTGCACTTCGGCCAGCAGTACCGCAAGGGCGAGGCCGCGGTCGAGGTGGTGCGCTGGCGGGCCGGGCAGCCGGCCGTGGTGGCCGTCCCCGGCGCCGATGCGGAGGTCGTGGCGGTCAACAACGGCGGCGATGCGGTCGGCAACTCGAAGTTGGACGGGCAGCCGACCGCCTGGCGGCTGCGGGGCGACACCGTCACGCCGCTGCCGGGCCCGGGCGAGGCGTACGCCCACGCCGTCAACGTCCAGGGCGACGTGGCCGGGAACCGGGGCGCCGACGACGTCAGGGGCCGGCCGGTCGTCTGGCGCGGCGGCAACCCGTACGCGGACCTGCCGCTTCCGGCCGGCGCGACCGGCGGCCGGGCGATGGCCATCGACGAATGGGGCTCGGTCTTCGGCTCGGTCGCCTTCGGCGCGCGCGTGGTGCCGTACTCCTGGGCCGCCAACGGCACCGGCACGCAACTGCCGCTCCCGCCGAACACCGGCTCGGCCACCGTCACCAGCGCCCGCAGCGGCTGGGCGACCGGTACGGCCGGGGACGGCGCGAGCGCCCGGCCGGTCCGCTGGAGCACGCTGGGCGGCATCGTCGTGGTCCTCGAGGGCATCAAGCCCGCCCCCGGCGAGGTGAACGCGAACGGCATGGTGCTCGGCCGGGCCGACGACGGGCGTGCGGTGCTGCTGGCCGGCGAGAAGCGGATCGTGCTGCCGGCGATCCTGGACCCGACCGGCGACCGGCCGAACCTGGCCACGGCCCTCAGCGACGACGGCCGCACCATCGCCGGCCGAGCCCTCGGCGCCGACGGCACCGTCCAGGCCGTCGTCTGGACCTGCCGCTAGGCCCCCTACGAGATGTCGGGCACGCGGCCCGGCGACAGGCGGTCCTCGGGGTCGAGGGCCAGCTTGAGCCGGGCCGCGGCGCTCGGCAGCGGCTCCGGGCCGTGGCTCTCCACCAGTTCGCGTAAGTCCAGCGGGGCGCGCAGCAGGGTGCAGCCGCCCCCGCCGCGGGCCAGCAGGACGGTCCGGGCGGCGGTCAGCATGCCGTCGAGGCGCTCGGGGGTGACGGTGTCGGGCAGCGCGACGTGGGCGACGCCCAGGCCGACCGAGCCGCGCACGGGCACCGGCAGGCCGGCCGCGTCGCGCAGGGCGTAGACGACGGCGAACAGCTCGCTCGGCCGGCCCCAGATCTTGAGCGCCACGTCGTCAGCCGCGAACGGGTAGCGGCCCCACCAGGCCGGCGGCAGCGACTCGACGGCCGCCCCGCCGCCGAGCAGCTTGGCGGCCGACTCGGCGCGGTGGGCGACGAAGACCTCGTCGCCCTCGAACAGCGCGGCGAGCTCGGCCGGGCGCGCGCCGATCCCGCCGGGCAGGTCGGCCTCGATCGCCACCGGCTCCAGCGGCGAGGCGACCAGGGCCTCGGTGAGCTGCTGGACCTCGCGCGGGGTGGAGACCGGCCGGACCACCCAGGCCCGCGCGGGCGGCAGCGGCTCGAGCCGCACGGTCGCCTCGGTGATGACGCCGAGGGTGCCGTAGGAGCCGCAGACGTACCGCTCCAGCTCCTGCCCGTCCACCGCCCGCACCAGGCTGCCCTCGTCCAGCGCGACCCGCACGCCGGTCACGAGGTCCCGCGGTGCGCCGAAGCGGTGGCGCAGCGGACCGGCCTCGTTGGTCGCCAGCACGCCGCCGAGGGTCGCGGCCGGGGAGCCGACGTCGAGCGGCAGCCGGCGGTGGTGCCTGGCCAGCAGCGCGCGCAGGGCCCGCAGCGGGGTGCCGGCCGCGATGGTCGCCGTCGGGGCGCCCGGGGCGTAGTCGAGCACGCCGGTCAGCCGGCTGACGTCCAGCAGCACGTCCGCGTGGCTCGGCGGCACGCCCCAGTCGAGCTTGGTGCCGGCCCCGGACGCGACGACGGACAGGCCCTCGGTCGCCGTGAAGCGCAGCACCTCCGCCACCCCGGCGGCGTCACCCGGCTCGGCCACCCAGCCGACCGGCACGCCGTCGACCGTGTCGGCCGGGCCCGCCTCCCACGCGTGGTCCGGCCCGCACGCCTCGGACAACGCCTCGATCACCGTCACCGCAGACTCCCGCTTCCCTGGTGTCACCAGCCGTGGACATGGGGAAGATCGGTCGCTGGGATTCGCGGCTGCCCGGACGACGACGACATGGTCCAGGCATTCCCAATGACACGTTCGAAGTACGCCCGGAGACCGGTTGATTCACATGGCGCATCAACCGACACCGAACATACGTTCGAAAGCCTATGGGGTTGTCACGACAGTCGCAAGACCTGCTTGAGGAACGCCGCCCGATCGGCGGTGGCGGCGGCGAACGCACGCAGGTCGTTGCCGGTGGCGTAGTCCTTGCGCTGCTTGGCCCCGGCGACGGCGGCGACCAGCTCGGCCCGCTCGGCCTCGGGCACGAGGGTGTCCTGGCTGCCGAACTGCAGCAGCACCGAGCGCTTGCCGCCGACCGCCACGTACGGGCCGGCGTCGAACCGGGACAGCGAGTCGAGGTACGCGTGCCAGTCGGCCGGCACCTTCTGCTTGACCATCCAGCGGGAGAACCGGCTGGTCCCGCCGGCCAGAACCGCGCCGGTGATACGGGACTCCAGGCCGAGCAACACCGCGCCCAAAGCCGCACCGGAGTGGTGCCCGGCGTAGCCGACCCGGCTGCCGTCGCAGTCGCTGCGGCGGATGAGCAGGTCGAAGGCCCGGCGCTGGGCGAGCACGGCCGCCGCCATCAGGTTGGCGTCGGCGCTCGGGTCGCCGGTCGGCTTGATCGGCAGGCTCGGGATCATGACCAGCGCCTTCATCCGGGCGATGGCGGTGGCCTCGTCGAGCAGCTTGTCGCGGTCCCCGTCGGGGCCGGTGCCGAGGACGATGGCGGGCATCCGCAGCGTGTCGCCGGGGATGTCGGCACTCACCACGTACGCGGGCACGTTGTCGTTCCCGCGGGTGTCGGAGTACGTGATGTCCTCGAGGATGATCCCGTCGCCCGTGCGGCGGTCCGTGAGGTTCGCGTTGAGCGTCGAGCCCTTGTCGTAGTTGTAGAGCTTCTTGAGCTCCGCGATGGCGACCGGTTTGGGGACGTACCCCGAGGGGTCGAGCGTCGACGCGGCCTGGGGCTCGGCACTCGGCGAGGCTGGACCGCCTGCCGAGGAGCCGTTCCCCGTTCCCGGTGTCGTCGTCGATCCCTCGGAGCACGCTTGGACCAGCATTGCTGCCAGCCCGGTCACCCCGATGTGCAACACCCCACGACGCCGCACCGGCATCCCTCCGTGGTCTCGCCCGAACTACAAGACCATGACGGTACCGGCGTCGCTCTCTCCTAGTGGACAGACCGGCGAACGACGCGCGTGGTTGCGTGTGAAAACAGGTAACGTTTCCGAGCGTGACGAGCGAGCAGCCACCAGTCGCGAAGCGTGTCCCGCACGAGCGGGTCCAGCACGGCGACACCGTGATCGACGAGTACTTCTGGCTCCAGAACAGGGACGATCCGGACACGGTGGCCTACCTGGAGGCCGAGAACGCGTTCACCACGGCCGCCACCGCCCACCTCGAGCCGCTGCGCGAGACGCTGTTCAACGAGATCAAGTCGCGCACCAAGGAGACCGACCTCTCGGTGCCCACCCGCAAGGGCGGCCACTGGTACTACACCCGCACCGAGGAGGGCCGCCAGTACGGCATCCACTGCCGCGTGCGGGCCGCCGAGGGCCGCGACGCCCCGCCCGAGATCGGCGACGGCACCCCGCTGCCCGGCGAGGAGGTGCTGCTGGACGGCAACGCGCTCGCCGGCGACTCCGACTTCTTCGCCCTCGGTACGTTCGACCTGAGCGTGGACGGCAACCTGCTGGCGTACAGCACCGACTTCTCCGGCGACGAGCGCTTCACGCTGCGGGTGAAGGACCTGAGCACGGGCGAGGACCGGCCCGACGTCATCGAGAACGTCTTCTACGGCTCGGCCTGGTCGGCGGACGGCTCGACGTTGTTCTACACCACGGTCGACGACGCCTGGCGGCCGAACCGCGTGTGGCGGCACGCCATGGGCACGACCGGCGACGACGCGCTCGTGTTCGAGGAGCCCGACGAGCGGTTCTGGGTCGGCATCGAGCTGACCCGCTCGGAGCGCTTCCTGCTCATCGACGTGAACAGCAAGGTCACCAGCGAGGTGCTGGTGATCCCGGCCGACGCCCCGCTGAGCGAGCCGCGCTCGATCGCGCCGCGGCGGCAGGGCGTGGAGTACTCCGTCGAGCACCACGGCCACCGCTTCCTGATCCTGCACAACGACGGCGCCGAGGACTTCGCGCTGTCGTACACCTCGGTGGACGCCCCCGGCGACTGGACGGCGCTGATCGAGCACCACCCGGGCACCCGGCTGCTGCAGGTCGACGCGTTCTCCGGGCACCTCGTGGTCTCGCTGCGCCGCGACGGGCTGACCGGCATCCGGGTCGTGCCGCTGCACGGGGCCGCGCCCTACGACATCGCCTTCCCCGAGCCGCTGTACTCGGTCGGGCCGGAGGCGAACCTGGAGTACGACACCACGTCGTTCCGCCTGCACTACACCTCGATGGTGACCCCGGACTCGGTGTTCGACTGCAACCTCGACAGCGGCGCGCTGACCCTGCGCAAGCAGAAGCCGGTGCTCGGCGAGTTCGACCCGGCCCGCTACGAGCAGCACCGCGAGTGGGCGATCGCCGACGACGGGACCCGGGTGCCGATCTCCATCGTGGCCCGCAAGGGCGTCCCGCGGGACGGGTCCGCTCCCCTGACGCTGTACGGCTACGGCTCCTACGAGACCTCGATGGACCCCTGGTTCTCGATCCCCCGCCTCTCCCTGCTGGACCGCGGCGTCGTCTTCGCCGTGGCCCACGTGCGCGGCGGCGGCGAGATGGGGCGGCGCTGGTACGACGAGGGCAAGCTGCTGGCCAAGAAGAACACCTTCACCGACTTCGTGGCCTGCGCGGAGCACATGGTCAAGGCCGGCTGGACCGCCCCGGACCGGATCATCGCCCGCGGCGGGTCGGCCGGCGGCCTGCTCATGGGCGCGATCGCGAACATGGCGCCCGGGGCGTTCGGCGGGGTCGTGGCCCAGGTGCCGTTCGTCGACGCGCTCAACACGATCCTCGACCCGTCGCTGCCGCTGACCGTCACCGAGTGGGAGGAGTGGGGCAACCCGCTGGCCGACCCCGAGGTGTACGCGTACATGAAGTCCTACACGCCGTACGAGAACCTGGCCGACGTGCCGTATCCGGCGATCCTGGCGGTGACCAGCCTCAACGACACCCGGGTGCTGTTCCACGAGCCGGCCAAGTGGGTGGCCCGCCTGCGGGTGACCTCGCCGGCGAGCCACGTGCTGCTCAAGACCGAGATGGGCGCCGGACACGGCGGCCCGAGCGGCCGCTACGACGCCTGGCGCGAGGAGGCCTTCATCGCCGCCTGGCTGCTCGACAAAGTGGGCCTGGCCTAGCGGCGGGTCGGGTTGTCCACAGCCTGTGGAGAACTTGCTGTGGACAACCCGCCGTCCGCCTGTGGATAACTTGGGTCGAACGAGCGCCCGCGCGGCGCGTGACTGTGCGGATCCACACAGGCATTACCCACAGCCTGTGGACAACTTCAGGCAAACAAGCGCGCGGCCAGCTCAGGGGCGATGTTCCCACCGCTGATCACGGCGACGGTACGGCCCGCCGGCAGCTCGTCCCGCCGGTGCAGGACGGCCGCCGTGGCGACCGCGCCGCTCGGCTCGACGATCAGCCGCGCCTTGCGCGCCAGCGTGCGGACGGTGTCGAGGATCTCCTCCTCGCTGACCGTCACGATCGCGTCCAGGTAGGTCGACAGGTGGGCCAGCGTCAGCTCGGACAGCGGCGTGCGCAGCCCGTCGGCCACCGTGCTGAGCATCCGCTCGACCGGCCAGACCCGGACCATGCCCGCGGCCAGGCTCTCGGCCGCGTCGGCGGCGACCGCCGGCTCGACGCCGATGACCGCCACGTGCGGGGCCAGCGACTTGATCGCGGTGGCCACGCCGGAGGCCAGCCCGCCCCCGCCGACCGGCACCACGACCACGTCCACGCTGGAGAGGTCCTCGAAGATCTCCAGGCCGACGGTGCCCTGGCCGGCGATGATGTCCGGGTGGTCGTACGGCGGGATCAGCGTCAGCCCGCGCTCCTCGACCAGCCGGTTGGCCTCGTCCTCGCGCTGGGCCTGCGGGACCAGGATGACCTCGGCCCCGTAGCCGCGGGTCGCCTCGATCTTGAGCGGGGTGGAGACGTCGGGCATGACCACGGTGACCGGCACCCCGAGCGCCCGCCCGGCGTAGGCGAGGGCCTGGCCGTGGTTGCCGGAGGAGTGCGTGACCACGCCGGTGCGGCGGCGCTCGAGGTCGAGGCGGTGCAGGGCGTTGGTGGCGCCGCGGAGCTTGAACGCGCCGATGGGCTGGAGGCTCTCGGGTTTGAGCCACAGCTCCTCGGCCCAGGGGCTCGGGAGCAGCGGGGTGCGCACCACGAGCCCGGAAATCCGCGCGGCCGCGTCACGGATGTCGTCCAGGTGAACGAGGTTTTGCTGAAGTGCGGTCACGGTCGCAATCCTGACATCACCCGGCCCGGATCGCCCTCGTCCCTTGTGCCGAATGAGATCTCCCTAACGTCGGCGTTCAGCCGCTGCTGTAGTAGCGGGCGGCGCCCGGATGGAGGGGGATGGGATCGGTCTGCGGGGCGGTGCCCTTGTCGAAGTTTCCGCCCTCCGGATGGACCCGGCTCAGCTCCTGCTGGTAGTCGAAGAGCACCTTGGTCAGGTCGTGCGCGAGCTGCTCGGGCATGTCGGGCGAGACCACGATGAAGTTGCCCACCGCGATGGTGTCGATGTCGCCCGGCGTGTTGTACGTCGCCTTGGGGATCTTGGCCCCGCTGTAGACCGCCCCGTACTTGCCCGTCAGCGCGGGCAGCAGCGCGTTGAGCGGCAGCACGGTGAACGCGTTGGGCTGGTTGCTGAGCAGGTCGGCGATGCCGGGCGTGGGCAGGCCGCCGGTGAAGAACAGCGCGTCGGTGGTGCCGGCCAGCATGCCCTTGGTGGTCTCGGGCAGGGACAGCCGCTGGCGCTGCACGTCGGCGTCCGGGTTGAGCCCGCCGGCGGCCAGGATGCGCCCGGCCAGGATGTCCGCGCCCGAGCCCGCCGAGCCGGTCGAGACCCGCTTCCCACGCAGGTCGGAGAACTTCGTGATGCCCGCGCCCTTGCGCACCACGAGGTGCACGTAGCTCTTGTAGATCCGGGCCAGGGCGACGACCTTCTGCGGCTTGCCGTCGAAGGCGTTCTTGCCCGCGTAGGCGTCGGCCGCGGTGTCGGCCAGGGTCAGCGCGACGTCCATGTCACCGGTCGCGACCCGCTGGATGTTCTCGCCGGACGCGCCGGTCGCCTCCGCCCGGGCCTCGTACCCGGCCACGTGCTTGGTGATCAGGTCGGCGTACCCGCCGCCGAGCGAGTAGAAGACGCCGGTCGTGTTGCCGGTGGCGATGAACAGCCGGCCGCCGTGATACAGGTCGGCGCCCGGCCGCGCGGACGCGCTGGCGCAGCCCGCGGTGGCGAGGGCCACCGCCAGGAGCAGCAGCGCAAGGTTCCTGATCTTCAAGCCGACCTTCTCAATCAGCGGGACAAGGCGTCGCGCGGCAGCGGGTCCAGGGCGTCGGCGACGCGGTGGACCAGCATGGCGGTCTCGTAGCCGACCTGGCCGAGGTCGCAGCCGGGCGCCGCGAGCACGCCGAGCAGCGCGCGGTCGCCGACCGACATCACGATCATGACGCCGCCGTCCATGTCGACGATGGTCTGCCGCACGTGGCCGGCCTGCATGACCCGGGCGGCGCCGAACACCAGGCTGGCCAGGCCGCTGATCACGGCGGCCAGGTGGTCGGCCTGATCGATCGGCAGGTCGGCCGAGGCGGCCAGGCGCAGCCCGTCCCCGGACACAGTGATGGCGTGGGCCACGTCGGGCACCTGTCGCGCGAAGCTGACCATCAGCCAGTCGAGCTGTCCGGCGCCGTGGGTTTGCTGAGACATCACAATTCCTTGCCTGGTTGTCCTGGAGCGGTGCTGGTGGTGCGTCGTGCGGCCGCCGAGACCCCCTCAGCGAACGCGGACAGCCGGGACCGGATCTGCTCCGGATCGACCGCCGCGGCGCTGCGGCTCTCGGCAGGTGGTGCGGTGGTTTCCGGCGCCAGCTGGGCACCGGGACGACGACGAGGAAGATGTTGGTCCTGCTCCGACATCGAGCCACCTCCGGCACTGGAGGACGGGCTCCCCTGGCGTGGCGGCCATGTGCCGGGGGAACCCCAGGTGGTCTGTGCGCTGTACTGGGGCGACCGGACCGGCGCGGCCGCCGGTGGGGTGTCGGCCACCTGGGGCATGCCGCGCGGCGGGGTGTGACCGCCCGGCCTGCCCTGCGGCGGCGCCGGCGGCGGGGTGACTGGCCCGCCGGCACCGGGATCTCCGCTGCTCAGATAGGGACGGAACCACGGCGCCACGCCCCCGGCCGGCGCGGCCGCCTGGGTGGCGACGGGCTGGGGCGCGCGCTGCGGCTGGGACTGCGGCTGGGGCTGCCGCTGCTGCGGGATGTGTGCGGGCTGGCGCTCGAGCGGGGCGCCGACGGTCGAGGGCACCTGCACGGGCCGGCTCGGCGGCGCCTGTACCGCCGGAATCGTCACCGTCGGCGCCTCCCGGCCCGACGGCAGCGCGGACACCTGCTCGAGGAGCCGGTGCGGCAGCGCCACGTAGGCGATCGTCCCGGAGCCGGTGGCCTGCAGCTGCACCCGGACGCCGTGGCGGGCCGCGAGGTGGGAGACCACGTGCAGGCCCATCGTGCCGGCGGCGGCACTGGACAGCACGCTCGGCACGGCCAGCCGGGAGTTGATCTCGGCGAGCCGGGCCGGGAGGATGCCGATGCCCTGGTCGTGCACGCGGATCATGGCGCCGTCGACCGTGGCCCGCGCGTCGACGGTCACCGGCTCGGTCGGCGGCGAGAAGGCGGTCGCGTTCTCCAGCAGCTCGGCCAGCAGGTGCACGAGGTCGCCGACGATCGGGCCGGCGATGGCCAGGTCGGCCGGCTGGAACTCGACCCGCGCGTAGTCCTCGATCTCCGACGCGGCGGCGGTGATGACCGCGCCCAGCCCGACGGCCTTGGTCTGCGGCCGGCCGGGCTCGCCGCCGGAGAGGACCAGCAGGTTCTCCCCGTTGCGGCGCAGGCGGGCGGCGAGGTGGTCGAGGGCGAAGAGCCGGGCCAGCACGTCGGGGTCGGTCTCGTCGCGCTCGAACTCGTCGAGCAGGCGCAGCTGGCGGGTGATGAGGGTACGGATGCGCCGGGCCAGCACCTCGGCCATGCGCCCGACGTCGACGCGCAGCTCGGCCTGCTCACCGGCGAGGCGCAGGGCGGTGCGGTGCACGGTGCTGAACGCCTCGGCCACCTGGCCGACCTCGTCGTTGAGGGCGGCGATGCCCCGGGTGACCTCGGCCGCCGTCTGGCCGCCCTCCATGATCGAGGGGGCCGGGGCCGACGAGCCGGCCGAGACCGCGTTGATCGCGTCGGGCAGGTCGCGCCGGGCCACCTGCAGGGCGGCGCCGCGCAGCGAGTTGAGCCGGCGGGCCGTGCGCACGGCCAGGGCGATGGCGATGGCCAGGGCGCCGAGGGCCAGCAGCACCGTGACGAACCCGGTGGCCCAGGCCCGGCGGCTGGCGCCGACCGCGATCTGCTCGGCCCGGGCGTCGAGGCTGTCGGCGATCTCGACGCTGACGATGCTGACCCGGCGGATGACGCCGCTCTGGGCCACGAACCAGGCGTCGGCGTCGACCTTGAGGCCGGCCGGGTCCCGCTCGGCGTCGCGCACCTTGGCGGTCATGCTGTCGGCGTTGTCGACGTCCGTGCCGCGCACCTCAGTGGTGTACAACTGCAGCTCTTCGCCTGTTGCGACCCGGCGGAACTCGGCCTCGCGCTGGCCGCGGGCGCCCTCGACCAGGGCCAGGTTGCCCAGGTCGCCGGGCTGCAGGTTGCCGCGGCTGAAGATGGTGCGCAGCAGGTCGCGCTTGACGGCCGAGTAGTGCTCGACGAAGGCGCTGGCGGCCAGGGCGCGGGCGGCGTTGGCCAGCTCGATGTCCTCGATCTGGCCGGGGACGGCGTCGGCCACGGCGAGCAGTGCGTCGGCCAGGCCGCCGTAGACGACGTCGGTGACCAGGACGATGGTGGCCGTCCCGTTGTCGATGGCGGCCCGGGTGAACCCCAGCTGGCCGTAGTTCTCGCCGGCCACGCGGACCCGGGTGCTCAGCGCGGGCACGGCGTCCACGGCCTTGGCGGCGTCGGCGAAGAACCGCGACGCGGCCTGGTCGGTGCGCGCCCGCTGGGCGGTGACCAGGGCGGAGCCGCTCTGCCCGCCACGCTGGCGGAGGGCGGCCGTCTCGGCGAGCTCGCGCTCGATCTCATGGACGAACAGCACCGCGCTGGTGGCGGTGATGGTCAGCGTGCGGGCGTGCCCGGCGTCGCGGGCCGAGTTCACCGCGTTCGTGACCTGGATGCCGCCCAGGATGAACAGGCCGACCATCGCCACGATGATCGGCGCGAGAAGCTGCGCACGGACCGATTGGAACAGGCCCGCGCGCGGGCCACCGCCCCGCCGGTGACCGGCCACCGAGGTGTCCGTGCCAGCCGTACGGCGCGTCGGTCCGCCGGGGCCCACGCCGTGCCTCGGCACCGGGGCGCGGGAGGGGCCGCTGCCTGCCACCGCCTGGCCTCCTAAAAGTAGCGGCTCCGTTACGGAGAGTGCCGAAGAGAGCGCTCCAACACGGAGGTGTCGAAGTTGGATCCACTACGGAACACGATCAGGCACGCTACTGGAAGAGGTCGGATCCCTAAAGAGTCCTTAGCCGAACGGCCGAGTCGTTCTGACTATGCGTGACGTCGGCGTCGCGCAACGAACCAGGTTGCGGCCCCGGCGACCACCACGACGGCGCCGAACAAGATCCACATGGCCGAATGACCGGATGATGCTTCCACGGACGCGGGGGTCGGCGAGATCTCCCCGGGGGCCGGCACGGCACTCGCGGCGGGGCCTGCGGGCGCCCCGCCGGCCGGGGTCGACGGCGACCCGAGCGGACGGCCCGTGGGCGCCACGGGCGTCGCGAGCGGCGGAATCGTGCCGAGGTCGGCCGGACCGGTAAGGGTCGGCGAGGGTCCCATCGGTTCCAGGATGGCCGGCGGGCCGGGCAGGGGCGGGCCGGGCGGCGGCGTCGGCCCGAGGGCCGCGCCGCCGATCAGCAACGCGGCCACGAGCGACTTCACGCCCGTCCCAACGGCAGCCGCGGCGACCGGTTGAGCCTTTTGCGCGGATTAAGCGCAGCTAAAGCCGATCAACCGCGACGGTCGTTACTCCGGACCCGGACCGGGACGGCCTCGTCCTCCCGCAGGTTCTGCATGAACCTGTAGAACAGCGCGGCGGACAGCACCACGCAGACGGCCAGCACCGTCGCCGCGGTCAGGGCGGCACGCGAGGTCGCCACCCAGCCGGCGTCGGCGAGCAGGACGAGCAGCCACATGGCGGCCGTCGCCTTCAGGACGCGGTTGCGGTATCGACTCATGACGAGATGGATACCCCGCCGCGCGAATCTCATTCCTCCACGAATACCGCCACCGTGCGTGCCGGAACGGTGAACGATCCGTGCGCACTGTCGAAAGTGGACTGCCGGGCCACCGGATCGGCCGAGGCGGCCTGGACCGGGTGCAGGGACACGTTCGCCCCGCGGTACGCGGCCACGGTCTGCGTGGTCGCCACCGCGCCCGCGTTGAACACGACCACCAGCGACCGCCAGTGGCCGTCCAGGCCGCGGGCGTCGAGCACCATGGTGATCACCCCGGGCGTGGCCTGCGCGCCCGACAGCGGGAAGCTCAGCCGCTGCTGGACCTGGGCCGCGGTGCCCAGCGAGAACACCGGCGAGCCGGCCCGGATGCGCTGCAGCTCCTGGAAGCGGGCCGCGGCCAGGTCGATCGCCGCGCAGTCCGGGATCAGGGCGGGATTCGCGAGGAGCGGCTGCGCGTACGGCCACTTGTCCTGGTTGTCCGCCGCCGGCGGCAGCCCGGCGCCGAAGCCGTTGCCGTCGGCGCAGTCCCAGCGGATCTGGTTGAACCAGTCGCCGGAGTTGAACGAGTTGCGGTCCAGCGACTTGGAGCGCAGCCGGTCGGAGCCGGTGGTCACGAAGCCGGTGCCCTGCCCGAGGACCGTCGTGGCCAGCGCGAGCACCTGCAGCCGGGCCCGCTGCTCGGCGGTCGTGGTGGTCGGCAGCTTGAAGGCCATCGTGTCGTACAGGATCTCGTTGTCGTGCGCGTCGACGTACGTCACCGCCTCGCTCGGCGCCCGCGTGTAGCCGGCCGGCGAGCCGTTGTAGTCGACCTGCGCGCCGGTCACCCGGTGCCCGGTCGAGTCGGTGAACTCGTAGGCGGCCAGGTTCCCGGTCAGCCCGACCTGGATCAGGTCCTGGTAATGCAGCAGCCGGGTCTTCTGCTCGGCGGCCGAGCCGTTGACCGGGTCGCCGTTGGGGTCGGTGAAGAGCCCGGTGGCGAAGCCCTGGATCCGCGGGTTGCCGTCGAACGGGCCGCCGCCGCGCACCGCGTCGCGCAGCCGGTCGTTGAAGGTCCCCACGCCGGTGCCGGCCATGTTGGCCTGGGTCGCCTGCACGAACCGGGCGTCGCCGGCCACCTCGCCGAAGTTCCAGCCCTCGCCGTACAGCAGGATCTTCTTCCCGTCCACGCCGTCCTTGGCCACCGTGAGCTGGTCCAGGGCGGCCCGCACGGCCATGATGTTCGCCTTCGGGTGGTGGCCCATCAGGTCGAACCGGAAGCCGTCGACCTTGTACTGCCGGGCCCACTGCACGATCGAGTCGACGACGAGCTTGCCCATCATCGCGTTCTCGGGCGCGGTGTTGGCGCAGCAGGTGGAGTTGGCCACGGCGCCGTCGTCGAGCAGCCGCTGGTAGTAGCCGGGCACGATCTGGTCGAGCACCGAGTACTGGTCGGTCCCGGCGGCGGTCGTGTGGTTGTAGACGACGTCCATGACCACCCGCAGGCCCGCCTGGTTGAGCCCGGCGACCATCTGGCGGAACTGGGTGATCCGCGGGGTGCCCTGCGGATCGGTCGCGTACGAGCCCTCGGGCGCGTTGTAGTGGAACGGGTCGTAGCCCCAGTTGTAGCCGTCCCGGTCGGCGACCTGCGCGATGCAGGCCTGCTGCTGCGGGGAGTCCGGCGGCAGCGCGGCGAGGTCGCACGGCGGCTGGGCCTGGTCGGCGCGCACCTCGGGGATGGTCGAGATGTCGAAGACCGGGAGCAGGTGCACGTACGAGGTGCCGGCCTGGGCCAGCTGCCGCAGGTGCCGCATGCCGGCCGACTGCGGCTGGGCGAAGGCGAGGTAGGTGCCGCGCTGCTCGGCCGGCACGGTGTCGTCGGCGATCGAGAAGTCGCGCACCGACAGCTCGGTGATCTGCGGGCGCGCCGGGGCCGGCGGCTTGCGCAGGTCGCCCCAGCCGGACGGGCGCAGGGCCGGGTCGGCGAGGTCGGTGAGCTGGCTGTGCGTGCCGTTGGCGGAGAGCGAGACGGAGTACGGGTCGGTGACGCTCGCCGTGGTGACCGCGTGGATCGCGGGCTGGTAGGCCGTGACCCGGAACTTGTAGTAGACGTTCTTCCAGCTCTTGTCGCCGGTGGCGGACCACACGCCGGTGCGCTCGTCGCGGCGCATGGCCACGACCTGCGGGGCCTTGGTGAGGTCGCGGTACAGCTCCAGCGCCACGCTCTGGGCGGTCGGCGCCCAGACGCTCACGCCGGGCTTCCCGCCGTCGAACGCCGGACCGAGCTTCGCGCTCAGGGCCGCCCCGTAGAGGTCGTCCAGCGCCCCGGCCAGCTGCACCCCGGTCGCCTCGGTGACCTGCCCGGACACGTCCCGCTCGACGGCCACGAGCTGCCCCTTGAGGGCCGCGGTGAAGGCGTCGCGGTCGCCGTCGAGATGGAACGTCTGGTACGCCCACAGGTGCGGGAACTTCGCCCGCTGCGCCTCGGTCAGGTTGCCCGGCACGGCGCTCATCGGGATCTTGGTGCCGTTGCCGATGACCTGCCCGTCGACCACCTTGAGCCCGCCGGCCGGGGCGGACCACAGCTCGTAGCTGTGCCCGTCGGTCGGCCCGGCTTTCCACGCGACCGTGCTCCGGTCGATCCACACCGCCTTGGCCTTGTTCACGTCGGTGTCGGGCGTGCCCTGGTCCGGGATCGGCAGCAGGTACTTCTCCTGTCCGGCGAGGATCCACACCTCGTGCCCGACGGTGACGAGGTCCAGCGCCTGGTCGGCCGGCAGGTCCTTGGTGTCGCCCTTGTGCACGATGTAGTTGAGCAGCGGGGCGTTCTCGGCCAGCGGCACGGTGAACGTCACCCCGAACGCGTCGGTGCCGGACGGCTGGAGCGGGCTGCCCCAGTCGGTGCCGGTCGCCGCGCCGGTCCACACGTGCAGGCCCCAGCCGTCGTAGTCGCCGGCCGGGCGCCGGTAGTGCAGCACCGCGGTGTGCTCGGCCGCGGCCCGGGTCGGGTGCACGGTCGCCTCCATGGACCGCACCCACGCCTCGCCCTGGGCGCTGGGCAGCACCGACTGGTCCGGGCCGGGGTCCTTGGTGTCGCCGTTGTGCACGATGAAGTTCACCGGCTTGCTCGGGTCGGCCACCGGCACGTGCCAGTACGCCCCGTACTCGTCGACGCCGTCGGGCTGGCGCGGGTTGGGCCAGTCGGTGGCGGTACCGGCGGAAAGGCCATCACCCCACAGGTGCAGGCCCCAGCCCGCGTAGTTGCCGTCGGGTCGTCCGTAGTGGATCGAAACGCTGCCGGTGGCGGCCGCCTGGGAGGTGTAGATGGTCGCATCTCCTTGCTTGAGCCAGATCTCCGGATGTTTCGACGGATCGAGCGATCGATCCGCCTCCACGTCCTTGACCCCGTTGCCGTCGATCACCAGGAAGCCCATGTTCGTGGCTCCCGGCTTCAGCTTGACCCATGCGAAGCGCCCGTACGAGTCCTCTCCCGCGAATGGCGCGCTCGCCGGCCAGGTCATCGGGTCCTGGATGTCGCCCCAGGCGTAGACGCCCCAGCCGGTGTAGTCGTTCGCCGGCCGCTGGTAGTGCACGATCGCGTAGTCGGGGGCGGCCGCACTCGGCGCCGTGCCGACCTTCGTGGAGATCTTGGCTTCCGTGGTACGTCCAGAGCCGTCCCGGACCACCGCCTTGTACTCGAGCTTCGTGCCCGCCGCGAGCCCGTCGAGGTCGTGATAGGCGGAGTACGGGCCGGCCTGGTCGGTGCCGAGCAGCTGCCAGGCGCCGTCGCCGACCCGGGCCGCGAACGTGACGCTCGACAGCGGGTCCCCGGTCACCTCGGCCCGGACCTGGGCCACGCCCGCCGGCGCTGGGTCGACCGCGAGGGTGAGCTGCGGCTTGGCGGTGGCCTTCTTGATCTGGCCGCGGGCCTTGAACACCACCGTGGTCAGGGCCGGGATGCTCAGCTGCAGCTGGCCGTTGCCCGCCGTCGCGGCGATCGCGCCCGTGCTCGGGTACAGCTGGTCGAACGTGGTCGTCGCCATGTACGTCGGCACCGTGATCGTCTTCGTGCCGGTGCCGTTGTTGCTGGCCACCACGTACTCGACCCGCTGGTCGGGGTCGATGCGGGAGAAGGCGAAGACGTTCTGGTCGGCGTACCGCGTCACCTGCACGCCCTGGCGCAGGCCCGGGTTGTGCTCGCGCAGGTCGGCCAGGCTCGCGATGGTCCGGTAGATCGGATGGCTCGTGTCGTAGTGCGACACCGCGTGGGTACTGTCGGTGCCCAGGAGGTCGTCGTCCAGGTAGTCCGCCGTCCTGGTGGCGAACATGTCCTGGCGCGCGTCCTTGTCCCCGCCGGCGCCGGTGAAGCCCTGCTCGTCGCCGGAGTAGACGACCGGCTGGCCGCGGGTCAGGAACATCAGCTCGTGCCCGAGCTCGTCGCGGCGCAGGTGGGTGGCCGGGTCGGTGCCGCCGGTGGCCACGAAGTAGCCGATGCGGCCCATGTCGTGGTTGCCCAGGAAGGTCGGCAGGCCGTTCGCGTTCGTCCCGGGCGAGATGTACATGTCGTCCTGGGCGTACATGTCGGCCAGCTCCTGGCCCGAGCCGCCCTTGGCCGCGAAGTCGGCCGCGGCCTGCTGGAACGGGAAGTCCAGGGTGCCCGGCAGCCGGCCCTTGCGCACGTACTGCGAGTCGAACGCCGGGTTCGCGTCGTACACCTCGCCGAACATGAAGAAGTCGTTCTTGCGCGCCTGCTCGGCGGCGGCGTCCACGCCCTTGACGAACTGCGGCCAGAACTGCATGTCGACGTGCTTGGCGGTGTCGATGCGGTAGCCGTCGATGCCCGAGTCCTTGACCCAGTCGGCGTAGATCTTCGTCATGCCCTTGACGACCTCGGGCCGCTCGGTCCACAGGTCGTCGAGGCCGAAGAAGTCGCCGTACTCCGAGTTCTCCCCGCTGAACGTCGAGTCGCCCCGGTTGTGGTATATCAGCGGGTCGTTGAGCCACGCCGGCTGCTTGACGCTCTGGTCCGCCGCGCTCGGGAACACCGGCGTGTAGGGGAACGACTGGGCGTTGACCGGCGGGAACCCGTGCGTGCCGTCGGCGTAGTTGCGGTCGTCGAACTTGTTGCCGTTCGCGTCCTTGTACGGGTAGTCGGTCTTGTCCCGGTACGTGTACTGGTTCTGCGCGTACCGGATGACGTCCGCGGTGTGGTTCGTGATGACGTCGAGGTAGATCTTGATGCCGCGGTCGTGCGCCTTCTTCGTGAGCGCCTTGAGGTCGTCCTTGGTGCCGAAGTGCGGGTCGATCGCGGTGAAGTCGGTGATCCAGTAGCCGTGGTAGCCGGCCGAGACGTCGGCCCCGCTGCCCTGCACCGGCCGGTTCTTGAACACCGGCGCGAGCCAGATCGCGGTGGTGCCCAAGCCCTGGATGTAGTCGAGCTTGTCGATGACGCCCCTGAGGTCGCCGCCGTGGTAGAAGCCCTTGTCGGTGGGGTCGTAGCCGGTGCTGAGCCGGTCCCCGGACAGCCCGCCGGTGTTGTTGGCCGGGTCGCCGTCGGCGAAGCGGTCGGCCAGCACGAAGTAGAACTGCTCGGCCCGCTTCGCCTTGCCCTTGTCGCGGTCCTTGTTGTCCAGCAGGCTGGCGATCGAGGGCTCACTCGACCACTCCGGGACGCCCTCGGCCGAATAACTCGTTGGCTGCTGCGGTACGTCCGGTGTGCGCGGATTGTCGCCCGGCATCGCGGCGAGCACGGCGAGGGTGGTCAGGATGCCTAACGTCAGGTGCTTGGCGGACGGCATGGCGGGGCCCTACCTCTCTGGCGAGGTGGGCACCGTATCGATCGATGGAGATCCTTACAAGCCTTGACAGCTAGCCTTTGAGCGTTGTCGTGATCGCTTCGCTGATCAGCCTCAGCTGCTCGATCTGCTGCGGGGTGAGCGGATCGAACAAATGCGTGCGAACCGTTTCGACATGGCCCGGAGCGGCCGAAACCAGGGCCGCGAAGCCCTCGTCGGTGAGGTCGGCGAACTGGCCGCGCTTGTCGTCGTCGCAGTCGCGGCGCTTGACCCAGCCGCGCGACTCGAGTTTCGTGACGGCGTGCGAGAGGCGGCTGCGCGACGAGCGGGTCTTGACCGCCAGCTCGCTCATGCGCAGCGAGCGGCCCTCGGCCTCGGAGAGCACGACGAGAATCTCGTAGTAGGCGTGCGGCATGCCGGCCTCGTGCTGCAACTCGCGGTCGAGCCGGTCGATCAGCAGCGTGGTCGCGCTGTAGAAGGCGCGCCAGGCGGCCTGCTCTTCGTCGTCGAGCCAGCGGGTCATGCTTGCATTTTTGCACGCGCAGAAAACTTCTTACTGGAGACCAGTTGACGGATTTGCCCGAGGGAAATCGCGCGAGCCCCTACGATTTCCTGGTCAACGACTATCTGCGCGCCGTCGAGCAGGCCCTGGACGGCGTTCCCGCGAACCGGCGAGCCGAGCTGCTCGCCGATCTCTCCACGCACATCTCGGCCAAGCGGGCCGAGCTGGGGCCGCAGGAGACCGAGGTCGAGGTGCGCTCCATCCTCGACCTGCTCGGCGACCCCGCGGATGTGGCCGTCGCCCTGGACGACCCGGAGCCCATCGAGCTCGAACCCAAGCGCAAATCCGCTGCGCTCATCTGGGTCCTCATCACCATCGCCGCCTCGGTGAGCCTCTGCCTGCTCGGCGTGCTGGCCATCGGGCTGCTGGCGTTCTTCCTGCGCGGGTGACCGCCCTCGGCGCGAGGGCGGCCACCCGTTGATCGGCTAGCGGACCGTGCCGGCCGAGCCGGTGCCCCTTCGGACCGGTTCGGCGCAGGCCAGCAGTTTGCCGTGGCCCAGGAACTCGATCGCCGTGGCCGCACCGATCTCGGCCATCGGCGTGTACGTGTGGCCGAGCGCGCCCAGCGCTCTGCCCTCGGCCGAGTCGATGAACGCCGGCTCCGCGGTGACGCTCGCGGTGTTGCGCTGCGAGGCGCGCGGGGCGGCGACCGCCTGCGGCAGGCTCATGCCGAGGTCGAGGCGGTTGACCAGGATCTGCAGGACGGTGGTGATGATCGTCGAGCCGCCGGGCGAGCCGAGCGCGAGGAACGGCTTGCCGTGCTGCAGCACGATCGTCGGGGCCATCGAGCTGCGCGGCCGCTTGCCGGGGCCGGGCAGGTTCGGGTCCGCGGCGGTGCCCTGCGTGTTGGTGAAGTTGAAGTCGGTCAGCTCGTTGTTGAGCAGGAAGCCGCGGCCCGGCACGACGATCCCGTTGCCGCCGATCTGCTCGATGGTCAGGGTGTACTCCACGACGTTGCCCCACTTGTCGGCGACCGTGAGGTTGGTCGTCGACTGGCCCTTGTCGGGGCTCGCCCCGCCGGTACCGGTGGCGCAACGGTCATAGCGCCCGTCGGGCGTGCCGGGCAGGACGGGCTTGGCCGCCGCCCTGGCCGGGTCGATCTGGCAGGCCCGCTCGCCCGCGAAACCGTCGGTCAGCAGGGCGTCGAGCAGCGAGCGGGAGGTGTAGTCGCCCACGTAGCGGTTGCGGTCGGCGAAGGCCAGGGCGCTGGCTTCGAGGTACCGGTGCAGGGCCTGGGTCTTGTCGAGCTTGGACAGGTTGGAGCGTTCGAGGATGTTCAGCGCCTCGCCGGTCGTCGAGCCGCCGGACGACGGGGTGGCCATGCCGTAGACGTCGTAGCCGCGGTAGGAGATCTTCGTCGGCGCCGGGTTGCGCACGTCGTAGGCCCGCAGGTCGTCGAGCGTCATGCCGCCCGGGCGGATCGGGTATTGCCAGGCCTGGCCCGGGTTCGCGGCCAGCGGCGGGTGCTGGACGGTGGAGACGATGTCCCGGCCGACCTCGCCGCTGTAGAACACGCCGGTGCCGCGCCGCGCGACGAGGTCGTAGGTCGCGGCGAGATCCGGGTTGCGCAGCTTGGTGCCGACCGCGGGTGCGACGCCGCCGGGCAGGAACAGCTTGGCCGTCGGCTCGAACTGCGCGAACGCGGCGGCGTTGTCCTTGACCTGCTGGTTGAAGGTGGCGTCGACGAGGAAGCCGTCCCGGGCGACCTGGGCCGCGGGGCGCAGCGCGGACGCGAGCGGGCGGCTGCCCCAGCGGCGGGCCGCCTCCTGCCAGGTGGCCAGGGATCCGGGTACGCCGGCCGACAGCCCGCTGACCCGCGCCTCCTGGAACGCCATGGGCAGGCCGGTGGCCGGGTCGACGAAGGCGGTCTCGCCCATCGAGCGCGGCGCGGTCTCCCGGCCGTCGAGGGTCGAGACGCGGCCGGTGCGGGCGTCGTAGTACACGAAGAATCCGCCGCCGCCGATGCCGGAGGAGAACGGCTCGGTCACGCCCAGGGTGGCCGCGACCGCGAGCGCGGCGTCGACCGCGTTCCCGCCGTCGCGCAGCACCCTGAGGCCGGCCGCGGTGGCGGTGGGATCGACGGACGCCACCGCCCCGCCGTAGCCCGTGGCCGTTGGACCATTCGTCGCCGGCTTGCTCGCGGCCGCGGGGACGGCCGGTAACAGCAGGACCGGCAGCAGGACGAGGGGAATGAGCCTTCGCACGGGTACCTCCCAGAGAGATCGACGGCGATCGCTCATATCTGCCTACCCGCCGCTGCCCTCCGGCACAACCCGGAACGTGCGGCGGTACGCGCTCGGGGCGACCCCGATCGTGTTCTGCAGGTGCTGGCGCAGCCCGGCGGCCGTGCCCAGGCCGGATCGGCGGGCGACCACCTCGACCGGCAGCTCGGTGCTCTCCAGCAGGGCGCGGGCGTGGTCGACGCGCCGCTGCAGCAGCCAGCGCGCCGGGCTCACCCCGGTCTCCTCGCGGAACCGGCGGGTGAACGTGCGCACACTCATGTTCGCGTGCACGGCCAGGTCCTGCAGGGACAACGGCGCATCCAGCCGTTCGGCCGCCCACGAACGGGTGGCGGCCAGGGTGGCGTCGGCCGGGCGGGGCAGCGGCCGCTCGATGTACTGGGCCTGCCCGCCGTCCCGCCACGGCGGCACCACGCTGCGGCGGGCCGCGCGGTTGGCGACCTCGCTGCCGAAGTCGGTGCGCACCACGTGCAGGCACAGGTCGATCCCGGCGCCGACACCCGCGCTGGTGAGCACGTCGCCGTCGTCCACGAACAGCACGTCGGCGTCGAGCTTGACCTGTGGGAAGAACTCCCGGAACTTCTCCGCCCACCACCAGTGCGTGGTCGCGGGCCGCTCGTCGAGCAGCCCGGCGGCGGCGAGCACGAACGCACCCGTACAGATGGACATGATTCTCTTGCCCTTGTCGTGGGCGCTCCGGAGCGCCTTCGTGACCATTGGGTCCAGCGTCCCTCGCTCGACGGGGTCGCCGGCGTGGATGCCCGACACGACGACGGTGTCGGCGCGGTCGAGCAGCTCCAGCCCGTGATCCGGCAGGACCTTGAAGCCCGATGCCGTTTCGACCGGGCTTCCGTTCGGACTGCATACGAGCGTTTTGTACTTCCGTTCCCCGGTCTCGTCCCTTGCTGTGCCGAAGATCTGCGTCGGGGTGCCGAGGTCGAACGGAACGAGTCCGTCCAGGACGAGGATGGCCACCAGATGCTTCATGGCTCAATTCTTGCGCATGATGGCTGCCGGGCCACTCGTCCGCCCGTACCGAATCCGCTGGAATGGTTTTGTGAAGAGACTGCACCCGGCCTGGCTCGTCGCCGCCGTCGCGTTCGTCGCCCTCGTCGGCGCGGCGGGCTTCCGCGCGACGCCGGGCGTGCTCATCCACCCGCTGCACGACGAGTTCGGCTGGTCGCTGGGGACCATCTCCCTCGCCGTGTCGATCAACCTGCTGCTGTTCGGCCTGACCGCCCCGTTCGCGGCCGCGCTGATGGAGCGCTTCGGCATCCGCCGGGTGGTCGCGTACGCGCTGCTGCTCGTCTCGGCCGGCAGCGGCCTGACGGTCTTCATGAAGCACAGCTGGGAGCTCATCGCGCTGTGGGGCGTGCTCGTCGGGCTCGGCACCGGGTCGATGGCGCTGGCGTTCGTGGCCACCATCACCGGCCGCTGGTTCGTGCACCGCCGCGGGCTCATCACCGGCGTGCTGACCGCGGGTGGGGCGGCCGGCCAGCTCGTCTTCCTGCCGCTGCTCGCGCTGCTCACCGACGCGCACGGCTGGCGCGCGGCCGCGCTCACCGTGGCCGGGGCCGCCCTCGCCGTGGTGCCGCTGGTCATGTGGCGGCTGCGGGACCACCCGTCGGAGCTGGGCGTGGCACCGTACGGCGGCGAGTTCGTGGAGGCTCCCGTCGCGACCGGCGGCGCGGCCCGGCGGGCCCTCGGCGCGCTGCGCACGGCGTCCCGCAAGCCCGCGTTCTGGCTGCTGGCGGGCGGCTTCGCGATCTGCGGGGCGACCACGAACGGCCTGATCGGCACCCACTTCATCCCGGCCGCGCACGACCACGGCATGACCGAGCCGACGGCCGCCTCGCTGCTCGCGCTCATCGGCCTGTTCGACATCGCGGGGACCATCGCCTCGGGCTGGCTGACCGACCGCATGGACAGCCGGGTCCTGCTCGGCTGGTACTACGCGCTGCGCGGCCTGTCCCTGCTCGTCCTGCCGATGCTGTTCGCGGCGACGGTGCGGCCGAGCATGCTGGTGTTCATCCTGTTCTACGGCCTCGACTGGGTCGCGACGGTACCGCCGACGGTCGCCCTCTGCCGCGAGTACTTCGGCGCCAGCGGTCCCGTCGTGTTCGGCTGGGTCTTCGCGTCGCACCAGTTCGGGGCGGCGATCGCGGCGACCGCCACCGGGCTGCTGCGGGACCGGCTGGGCAACTACGACCTGGCCTGGTACATCGCGGGCGGCCTGTCCATCTCGGCGGCGGCCTTGTCGCTGCTGCTGTTCCGGACCCGGAACGCGTCGACGGCGGCAACCCCGTCGGTTGCCGCCGTCGCTGCGTGATTCCTTAAGCGTTCTTCCTGCGGCGGGTCATGCTTTGGTCGCGGCGGGTCGCGAACAGCAGCGATCCGCCGCCGAGCACTGTCGCCAGGCCCAGCTGGAGCATCGCCGCGATCGGGGCACCGGTCACCGCGAGGTTCCCGCTGCCGCTACTGGCGCTCTGCGCCTGCACGGTGATCGCCATCTTCAGGCTGTGCGGCTGACCGTTCGGCCCGATGCCGGCGGCGACCAGCGAGTGCGCCCCGACCACCAGGTCCGGCGGCACCCGGACGGGCTTGGAGAAGTTGCCCTGCGCGTCGGTGACGACCGTGCCGAGTTCGAGCGGCTGGGAGTACACGACGATGGTCGCCGTCGAGTAGGGCATGAAGCCCGTCCCGATGACCACGATGTCCTGCCCCGGCTTGGCCGTGTTGATCAGGCCCTGGTCGGTGGTGAGCGTCAGGTTGGTGTCCGGCGGCGTGCTCGGAACCGCCGGCGCCTGCGGGGTGACCTCGTTGGACGGCCCCGCGGCCAGGGAGTCCCCGAGCGCGTTGTTGCTGACCACCGTCACCGTGTACGTCGTGCCGGCCGTCCCGCCCATCACGCACGACGTCGCCGTGGCCGTGCTGGTCGAGCACGTGGCGGGACCGGGCTTGGCGTACGCCGTGTACCCCGTGATGCCGCTCGTGTTCTGCGGCGCCGACCAGTTGGCCGTGATCGACGAGACGCCCCCGGTCGCGCTGATGCCAGTGGGCACCGGCGTCGCCGGGGCGACCGTGAACGTGTGCGTGACCTGCTCGGCCGCGTCCCACGTACCGTTGCCGGCCTGGTCCGCGGCGATCGTGCACGACCCCGGGCTGACCAGCGTGACCGTGCCGCCGGAGACCGTGCACACGAGCGGCGTGGTGCTGGTGAACGCCACCGCCAGCCCCGACGTGGCCGTGGCGCTGACCGGCACGGTGCCCTTCGACACCGACGCGTCCCCCGGCGCCGTGAAGTCGATGGTCTGCTGCTTGAGCTTGACGTACAGGGTCGGGGTGCACTCGCCCTCGGCCCGCCCGTGCTCGGCGCACCCGCCGGACAGGTCCGACCGGACGCCGGTCTCGTCGGTGACCTTCTTGTCGTCGAACTCGTACGCCCCCGCGACGGAGCTCGTGATCGGCACCGTGAACTCACAGCTCGCCTGCGCCCCGCTGAGCGCCGCCCCGCTGATCGTGAAATGGTCGGCCCCGACGGCACCCGCGATGGTGCCCCCGCAGGTGTTGCTGTTGCCGCCGACGTTGTTCGTCGCATTGGCGGCGCTGCCGACGGTCACCCCTTGCGGCAGGTCCATCCGGAATCCGAGCCCGGTCACCGACGCGGCGGCGTTCGTGTCGCTCAGGCGCAGCTCGGCGTGCAGCGTGCTGGTCTCCATCACCATGATGTGCGACGGCGAGATGTTCATCCCGACCCGCGCCGGCGCCGTGGTGACGGTCAGCGTCTGCGGCGTCTGCTGCACGGTCGGCCCGCCGGTGACCCCGGTGATCTGGGCGGCCGTCAGCTGATAGGTCCCGGACGCCTCGGCCAGCACCGGGAACGTGACCGTGCAGTCCTCGATCTCGGCACTCATCCCGAGCCCGGCCGCGACGAGCGACGTGTCGCCGGGCTCGTTCGAGAACCCGTTCGCCTCGCAGGTGGTGTCGTCGCTGCTCACGGTGTGCCAGAGCTTCCCGCCGCCCGGCAGCTGGACCGTGAACCCGATCCCGTCCACCGCCGAGCAGGTGATCCCCTTGCTGATCTGCACAACGACGGTCGTCGGATCGTGATCGTCGGTCTCGGCGGCGCCCCAGTGCGCGCTGATCGTCATGCCGGAGCCCTCGGAACACCCGAACACCGGATCGGCGGAGGCCACACTGACCCCCGGCGACGCGCTGGCACTGGGGCTTGCACTCGGCGTCGGCGACGCGCTGGCACTCGGGGTCGGCTCGACCTCGGCCGCGGTGACGGTTTGCTTGGCGAGCTTGTCGGCCTTCTTGGCCGCCTTGTCCTGCTGCTTCGTCCCGGCTTGCTTGCTACTGGCCTGCTTGTTGCCGGCCTGCTTGTTCCCGGCTTGCTCCTTGCCGGCTTGCTTGTTCCCGGCTTGCTTCTTGCCGGCTTGCTTCTTACTGGCGTGGTCCTTGGCGGCCTTCTGATCGGCCGCAGCGCCGTGGCCCGGTTTGGCCTCCGCCGCAAAGCTCGTCTGCGGTACGGCCAACACCCCGCACGTGGCAAGCAACGCCACCGCGGCCCAGCGCGTGGACCGTGCCCCTTCCCGCCGAAACATCCTCGGTTCCCCCCGTCTGGGCCCCACGCCCGACTGCGCGCGGATCACCCCCGAGGGGAAATTTACGGCAAATATCCGATTCGTTCGGGTTCGAGCAGATAATCCGGCTCCGCGGATTCCCACACCACCGCGCTGCCGATGCGGGGTCAAAGCTCATCGCCCACTGAACCGCGCCCGCAGCAAGCCGTCCCACCAACCCCGCGTCGGACGGCGAGCGCAACCGGCCGCGAACGGCCCCACCGACCGTTTCCGGCCCGACGTGGCGGCACCGGCGGCCGGCCTCCCACCACGCACATGCAGGAGCCGGTCACGCTTCACCGGATCGCGCAACGCCACACAGTGCGGGACGACGAGCCCGAGGTCGTCGCGCCGCGCGCCATCGAGGTGGCGCCGGTCGTGGGTTCGCATCTGGTCCCCGACCCGCTCGAGTGGTACTGACCAGGCACCGCCCCCCGCCCGGGCACACCGTCCCATCCCGCCCCGGGCCAGCGTTTTCACGCGGGACCGGCCACCACGCCGGACCGGGCACCACGCCGGACCGGGCATCACGCGGGACCGGCCACCACGCCGGACCGGGCATCACGCGGGACCGGCCACCACGCCGGACCGGCCACCACGCCGGACCGGCCACCACGCGGGACCGGCCACCACGCCGGACCGGGCATCACGCGGGACCGGCCACCACGCCGGACCGGGCATCACGCGAGACCGGGCACCACGCGGAGACGAGCCGCTTCTACACCGGCCCTGGGCTGTTCCCCGCGGAGACCTGGCCTCTTCCCTACAGGTTCCGGCCTCTCTGCACGGGCTCCGGACGGTTCACGCGGAGACTCGCCCCCCTTGCCCCGCGGGCTCCAGCTCCTGCTACGCGGACTCCTGCCGATTCCGCGCGGAGACTGGTCCCATCCCTGCAAGGCTCCGGCACCCACCGCGCGGGTTCCGGGTTGTTCCGCGGGCTCCAGGCTGTTCCGCGGGCGCCGGGCAGCCGGTCCCTGCGCGGCCAGTCCTGCGGGGACAGGACGGTGCGCGGGATTGGGACCGCTCGGGACTGGCATGCTCCGTGGGGAGACCAGCACCTTCTGCGCGGGCTCCGAGCTGTTCCGCACGCGCCGGGCGGCCGGCACCTTTCTGCGCGACCGGCCATTGCGCGGCGGGCCCCTGCGCGGATGCCCGCCCAAGGTGCACGCCCGCCCAAGGTGGACCGCCCGCCCGAGATGCACGCCCGCCCGAGATGGACGCCCGCCCAAGGTGGACCGGCCGCCCGGGGTGGACGGCCGCCCGAGGTGGACGGCCGACGCCCGCCCGAGATGCACGCCCGCCCGCCCGAGGTGGACCGCCCGCCCGAGGTGGACGCCCGACGCCCGCCCGGGGTGGACGGCCGCCCGAGGTGGACGGCCGACGCCCGCCCGAGATGCACGCCCGCCCGCCCGAGGTGGACCGCCCGCCCGAGGTGGACGCCCGACGCCCGCCCGGGGTGGACGGCCGCCCGAGGTGGACGGCCGCTCGGGGTGGGCCGCCGCCTGGGGTGGACGGCCGCCCGAGGTGGGCGCCCCCGGGAGCGGGCGCGATCGCTAAGGCTCCAGCCGGTACCCCATGTCCGGCGAGATGGTCAGGGTGTCCATCTGCGCGCGCTGCAGGCGGCCCGAGTAATCCCAGTTCATCGACTGCCAGCGCGTGAACTGGTCCAGGACCCACACGCCCGATTGGCGGCTGCCGTTGCCCGAGCGGCCGTTGCCGCCGAAGGGCAGATGGGCCTCGGCGCCGGACGTGGAGTTGTTGATGCTCACCATGCCCGCCCGGGTGCCGCGGCGGAATTCGAAGGCCTTGCGCGGGTCCGTGGTGTAGATCGCCGCCGACAGGCCGTAGCCCGGAGCGTCCGCGAGCTCGAGCGCCTCGTCCAGCGTCGAGTACCGCGCGACGCCCACCAGCGGGCCGAAGGTCTCCTGCTGGAAGATCTTGTCCTCGGGACGCACGCCGTGGACCAGGACCGGGTGGTAGAACAGGCCCGCCGCCGGGTCGCCGGCGAAGCCCGCCCGCGGGTTCGAAGCCGTGATGCGGCCGGTGCCCGTTGAGCCCGAGACGCGGTGGTGGCCCTCGATCCAGTCGAGGTAGCCCTCGTAGCGCTCCGCGAAGCGCGTGCTCATCAGCGGGCCATAGAGGACCGCAGGGTCCGTCGGGTCGCCGACCACCGCGCCCTGCACCGCGGACTCCAGGCGGCGGCTGAACTCGTCCAGGACGCTGTCGTGGACGATCAGGGTGCCCAGCGAGGTGCAGCGCTGGCCGGCCGTGCCGAAGCCGGCGAACAGGGCGCCGTGCACGGCCAGGTCCAGATCGGCGTCCTCGGTGATGACCATCGGGTTCTTGCCGCCCAGCTCCAGGCAGGCGCTCTGCAGGTGCCGGCCCGCCAGTTCGCCGATGCGGGCGCCCACCTCGGACGAGCCGGTGAAGCCGATCTTGTCGACCAGGCCCTCGGCCAGGGCGGACTCCAGGCCCGCGTACGTCGTGGGGCCGTCGGCGTGGACGATCTCGAAGACGCCGGAGGGGACGCCGGCGCGGCGGATCAGTTCGGCGAAGGCGTCGGCGCAGGCGGCCGCGTACTCCGCCGGCTTCCAGACGACGGCGTTGCCGCAGAGGAGGGCCGGGACGAGGTACCAGCTGGGGACCGCCACCGGGAAGTTGCCCGCCGTGACGACCGCGGCCACGCCGACCGGGACGCGGAACGTGAACAGCTGCTTGTCGGGCATCTCGCTGGGGACGGTCTGGCCGTAGAGGCGGCGGCCCTCGCCGAGGAAGAAGTCGCAGGTGTCGACGATCTCCTGGACCTCGCCGCGGGCCTCGGGCAGGGTCTTGCCGACCTCGCGGGTGACCAGGGCGGCGAGCGCCTCGAAGTTGGCCTCGACCAGGCGGCCGAGGTTGGCCACGACCCGGCCGCGAACCGGCGCCGGCACGTCGGCCCAGGCCTTCTGCGCGCGGCGGGCGGAGCGGCAGGCGGCGACGAAGGTGTCGGCGTCGGCCAGCGCGACCTCGGCGACGACGTCGTCGAGCCGGGAGGGGTTGAGGGATGGCACCCGGTGATCGGTGGCCGAAACGGGTTCTCCGCCGACGGTCGAGACGAGCAGCTTCATGGGGACATCCTGCACCCCCGGTACGACAAAAAAGTCTAGGAGGGGTCGAACGCCAGCCGCCCGCCGAATTGGTCGCGCAGCCGCTCGTCGTAATAGTCCGCCGTGTCCGCCACCCAGTCGCACGCGTTGCTGAGCTCGATCGGGTCCAACGTGGACGCGAGCATCTCGACGGCCGCGAAGACGCTGCCGTCGCGCCAGAACAGGCGGATGAAGTTGAGCTGCGAGTTGAGTTCGTTCAGCTCGGTCAGCAGCTCCGGCGAGCACGCCAGCTCGCGCAGCAGCGGCGAGAACACGCGCACGAACGGCGGCTCGCTGCCGATCAGGCGCAGGTACACCACCGCCGTCCCGCTGCGGATCGCGACCGGCCGGGAGACGAGGTCGGCCGGGACGTCCTGGCCGCCCAGGTACTCCGTGAGCAGCCCGTGCACCTTCGCCCGTAACGCCCCGTCAATCGACACGCGTTCACGATACAAGTGGCGCGCACGCCGGCTCAGCCGCTCTTGCCGGGCCTTCCGGGCGGCAGAAAGCCCCGCCGCCGGGCCTCCTTGACCCAGCGGTGGGCGGTGCTCACCGGGACCCCGTGCCGGTCCGCGAGATCGCACGCCGGGCGGGGCGAGGCGGCGGCGTACTCGAGGTACACGTCGGCGACCTGGCGATAGAAGATGTCGGGCCGGCCGCGCAGCCGCACGGATTCGGCCGGAGCCGCGCGCACGACGGCCAGTGCGGGCTCGACCATCTCCCAGCCGACGTCCTCGGCGATCCGCGGTGCCACCGGCCGGGCTCTCAAGCCCAAGACTGCAGCGGTTGTACCGTCTGTGCCTCCATCGGCCGACAGCTGCGCGTTGGCCGCGGCCTCGATGCGCCCGACCGGGATGGCCCGCAGCAGCTCGGCGCTCGGCGGGCCGTCGATGCGCAGCCCGGTCAGCACCAGCCGACCGCCCGGACCCACGCCGACGCGCACCAGCACCGTTCCGGCCAGCGGCGGCTCGTCCTGGCGCCATTCGTACCAGTCCTCGGCGACTGGAAAGAGGCGGCCCCGCACGCGGCAAGGCTAACGACATTTCCGCAAATCAACAATTGCGCTGACCTAGACGTCTAGATACGCTTACCTGGACCCACCAGCCACAAGGCGTTCAAGACCGGGGGGCGGTCGCGCACTTGGCAATTTCGCCATGCGCGCAGCCGATCGGCCGGTGGCTCGTCCGCATCGAGAAACGGGGAAACGGGGCGGTGCGGACGATGGCCGCCGAGCGGGCGTGTACAGGCGCGCTCCGCTCGGCGGTGTCAGCGCAGAGCCGCGGTCGCGGGGTCTCGCCGGGCCCCGCGGCCGCTTCACCACAGTGCTTGGGCAGCCACCTCCCGGGGGGACGCGGTGGCTGCCCATTCCAATGCGCAAAAACGAAGTGCCCCCGCCGCTATCGAGAGCAGGCGGGGGCACCTCAGTTTCAGGCGATCACTACCACGGCTGGGGAGCCGGGGGCACCACGACCGGCGGGCGGTCGTCGCACGTGATCGTGTTCGGCAGCTCCCACGGCGCCAGCCACGGACCCGTGGTCCCGCCGCCGTCGTTGCCGCCCAGGTCGGTCAGCGAGAACTCCGAGCCGGTGGGCTTGAAGTTGAACGCGCCGCAGTTGTTCACGCCGACCGCTCCGACGTTGCGGGCGTCGACGTTCTCGAAGGTCGCCGAGCCGCCCACGCGGGCCGAGACCACCGAGGTGCCGGTGCCGTCGACCTTGATGTCCTTGAAGTGGACGTTCGTGATCGTGTACTGGTCCTTCACGGGCCAGTCGACGACCAGCATCATCGCGTTGTAGGTGTTGTCGAGGAAGTTGTCCCCGACGACCTGGATGTTCGCGTCCATGTTGCGCTCGAGCGCGAACAGCCAGATGGCGCCCAGGCCGATGTTCCAGTTGAGCTCGTAGGTCCCGGCCCGGACCGTGGTGTTGTTCGTGACGTTGATCGTCCCGGCGAACGGCTGGGCGCCGAAGCGGGTGCCCAGGTGCAGCGCGCTGCCCTCGCGGATCGGGTCCGCGACCAGGTTGTTCGAGACGGTGATGTCCTTGCCGCCGTAGATCGCGATGCCGTTGGCCAGCGTCGGGGTCTGCACGGTGTTGTGGTCGAACGTGTTGTTCGCGTTGGTGGTCGTCTCCGCCCACATCGCCATCGCGTCGTCGCCCGTGTTGCGGAAGAAGCTGTTCGACACGGAGGAGTTGGTGACGCCGGTGTGGAAGTTGACGCCGTCGGCGATCTGGTCGACGACCGTGGTGTTGGTGATCTTGGTGTTGTTCATCGGCCCGTCGAACCAGAGGCCGACTTTGGTGTGCTGGATGTAGAGCCCGTCGATGGTCGAGTCCGACATGGCCCCGCCGATGCCGTTGACCTGGTCGGTGTCGATGCGCTCGCGCACGTCACCGACGATCGAGAAGCCCGACAGGTGCACGTTGCGGCTGTCGCCGTCCTTGGCGTACTTGCCGTAGAAGCCGACCCCGGTGTGGACCGAGTTGTCCGGCGCGGGCTCGCTCAGCGCGACCTCGTGGCCCTTGATGATCGTGTACCACGCGCCGGCGCCCTCGATCGTGACGTTGTCCACGATGATGTGCCGGTTCACCTGGTACGTGCCCGGCGGCACGTACACCTTGAGGTGCGTCCACTTGGCGAACGCGATCGCCATGTCGAACGCGTCCGCGGAGTCGCGCTTGCCGGTCGGGTCGGCGCCGAAGAACAGCACGTTCGACGCGATCAGGTTGAGCTTCGGGTTGCCGACGACCTGCGAGTCGAGCAGGTCGATCGCGGTCCAGGCGGCGTTGCTGCCGGCCGGAACCGTGAGCCGGACCTTGTCGCCCGCCTTGTACGTCTTGCCGAGCAGCAGCCGCTGCTCGTCGTAGAAGTGGAACGGCCGGAACGGCTTGGTGATCTGCGGCGCCGGCGTGGTCGCGGCCGGGACGCAGCCGCACTCGGTGATCCACCAGTCGGCGTGCAGCAGGTCCGCATTGGGATCGTTGGTGAACGGGTACTGGTTGTACAGCCAGGAGTACTGCGAGGTCAGCGTCATCGTCTGCTTGGACTTGCCGTTGACCGTCACGTCCAGCGGCGCGGTGATGCCGCCGCCGTTCGGCGCGTCCGGAATGCTGTACCGGACGTTGATCGCGTTGGCCGCGCTGGGCAGCGTGAACTCCACGTACTGCCCGGGCGTGAGCTTGACCGCCGACCGGCCGGAGGCCTCCGCCGGCAGCGTGTACGCCGTGCGGTCCGGGCCGATGACCACCCCGTTGGTCTGGGCCTTCTCCGCCTCCTGCTCGGCGAAGCCGACGGTGGCGCCCCGGCCCGCGACCAGCGCGGGGTCCAGGCCCGCCCGCGTCACCGGCGAGGCCGACGCGGCGAAGGCGGTGGTGCCACCGGCGACGATGAGCCCGAGGCCGACGGCGGCCGCGGTCGCCGCAGCGGACCACCGCGATGGTAATCCTGTGGTGCTCCGTGACATCGATTGACTCGTTTCTCTCGGGTTGGCGGCGCACCCAGATGCATCGAGTTGGCGGAACGTTCGAGCGGGGGTGATTGGGGTGGTGCACCTCGACGCTCGAGGCGGGGTGGGAGCGGACGCCATGAGGTGAGGTGACATTAGGGCGGCCGCAGCCCCTTGCACAAGGTCTTGCGACATAATTGCGTAACACTGCCGCCTTCTTGCACGGCGTGTTGTCCGAATTGGACGGAGTGAGGTGACTACGCGACGGCGGCCGTGGCCACCACGGCGGCGCAGATGCTCGCGAGATCGAGGTCGCTCGTGACGTACGGCGGCATCGTGTAGACCAGATCGCGGAACGGCCGCAGCCAGACCCCGTGCTCCACCGCGGCCCTGGTCGCGACGGCCATGTCGACCTCGTGGTCGAGCTGCACGACACCGATCGCGCCGAGCACGCGCACGTCCCGCACGCCGGGCGCGGTCCGGGCCGGCTCCAGCCCCGCGCGCAGCCCGGACTCGATCCGCCGCACGGTGCCGGCCCAGTCGCCGGCCAGCAGCAGCTCGATCGAGGCGTTCGCGACGGCCGAGGCCAGCGGGTTGCCCATGAACGTCGGACCGTGCGCGAGCACCGGCACGTCGCCGCGGCTGATCCCCTGCGCGACGCGGGGAGCGCACAGGGTGGCGCCCATCGAGAGGTACCCACCGGTCATGGCCTTGCCGACGCACATGACGTCGGGCGCGACGCCGGCCAGATCGGCGGCGAACAGCGCGCCGGTGCGCCCGAAGCCGGTCGCGATCTCGTCGAACACCAGCAGGACGTCGTGCTCGTCGGCCAGTTCGCGCAGCGCGGTCAGGTAGCGGGGGCTGTGGAAGCGCATCCCGCCCGCGCCCTGCACGACCGGCTCGACGATGATCCCGGCGAGCTCGTCCGCGTGCTCGCGCAAGGTCCGCGCGATCTCGTCGACGTAGCCGGCGTCGAAGTCCACCGGAGGCATCGGCACGAAGACCTGCTCCGGCAGCACGCCGCGCCACAGGCTGTGCATCCCGCCGTCGGGATCGGTCACCGACATGGGGTGGAACGTGTCGCCGTGGTAGCCGCCGCGCCACGTGAGCATCCGGCGCTTGCGGGGGCGGCCGAGCGACAGGTGGTACTGCAGGCACATCTTGATCGCGACCTCGACCGCCACCGAGCCGGAGTCGGACAGGAACACGTGCCGCAGCGGCTCGGGCGTGATGTCGACCAGGGTCTTGGCCAGGCGCACCGCGGGCTCGTGGGTCAGCCCGCCGAACATGACGTGGCTCATCCGCCCGAGCTGGTCGCGCACGGCGGCGTCGAGGACCGGGTGCCGGTACCCGTGGATCGCCGCCCACCACGAGGACATCCCGTCGACGAGCTCGCGACCGTCGGCCAGCCGCAGCCGCACGCCGGATGCCGACGAGACCACCAGCGGCGGCTGGCTCGCCGGCATCGGCGCATACGGGTGCCAGACGTGCTCACGGTCGAGGTCCTCGAGCGCCATGTTCAAGACCATAAGCGCAGGCCTCGCTCGTACCGCGGGTCAGCCCTGCGGCTGCGTGATGTTCACCATCCACTGGATCCCGAACTGGTCGACGAGCGAGCCGAACTCGTCGCCCCACATCTGCTTCTCCAGCGGCATCGACACCTTGCCGCTGGCGGCGAGCTTCTCCCAGTACCCCCGAAGCTCGGAAGCGTCGGTCCCGCTGAGGCTGATCGTGATGTGGTCGCCGGGGTTGAGCGTCATGTTGGGCGGCGTGTCGGAAGCCATCAGGGTGTACCCGCTGGGGCTCTCCAGCTGCCCGTGCATGATCTGGTCGGCGATGGCGGCGTCGTCCGAGCCGAACTCGCCGAAGGTGTTCATACGCAGCTCGCCGCCGAACACGCTCTGGTAGAACTCGAGCGCCTGACGGGCGTTGCCCCGGAAGTTGATGTACGGGTTGAGCCTCGAAGCCACAGCAAACTCCCTTGGTCGATGTGACGGTTCGCGCTTACCCGGAGCCTAGTGCGGAATGCTGGGCCGCGAGGGCATCTCCGAGGGCCGTGCGACGGTAGAGGACGGACCGCCCGGCGCGGGCCGAGCGGACCAGGCCGCTGCGGCGCAGGACCGCGAGATGGTCGCCGACCGCGCCGACGGCGAGCCCGAGCCCGGCGGCGAGCTGGGTGGTGCTGGCCGGCTCCTCCAGCGCGAGCAGCAGCCGGGCCCGCGACCGCCCGACCAGCTCGCCGAGCGCCCCGGCACCGGCCGGCGCCGGCTCCCAGAGCGCGCCGACGCCGCGGGCCGGGTACACCAGCGCGCGCCGCCACGGCGGGTCCATGAACGCGCCCACGCCGGGCCAGATCAGCGCCGAGGGCACGAGCAGCAGGCCGGTGCCGTCGGAGGGCACAGTCCGTACACCCGGATCCGCTCCTGGCAGTTGAGCCGGGGCGGCGAGCTCGATCGCGCCGTCGTGCCACCGGACCCGCCGGTGCAGGCCCGCGAAGGCAGCCGCCCAACCGCCCTCGCCGAGCCGCCCGGCGCGATGGACCACGTCGGTCTCGCAGATCGCCCGCAGCTGCGGCCAGTCCGGCGCGAGCAGCGCCGTCCAGGCCGCCTCCAGCGCCCGGGCCAGCCGCTCCACCACGTCGTTGGCGTGCAGTGTCTCGCGGACGGCGGCGCCGACCCGCGGCCCCTCGGCGAGCGCCCGCGCGATCTCCCGCCGCGCCACGTCCAGCGGGGTGGCCCGGACGGCGGCGAGGTCGTCCTGCGCCGTCTGCTGCATCCCGGCGGGCGGCGGGCCCACGAAGTCGGCGCCGTACCGCGCGGTGTGCAGCGCCACCACCGCATCGAGCTCGGTCTCGGTCCGCAGCCGCTCGTACTCGGGCCGCAGCCGCGCGAACGGCCCCAGCGGCGCGAGCCCGGCCAGCCGCCGCAGCAGCCCGCCCAGCTCGAACAGCGGCGACACCGCGAACCGCGTGCGCAGCAGATCGTCGGCGGCGACCTCGAGCCGGAGCATGCCCCGACCTTACGTCCAGGGACGAATCAGTCCCGGCGAATCGCGTCCCTCGCGAGGCTGAATCCCATGACGACGTACGCGGCCGTGTTGCGCGACGACACCTTCCGCGTCCTGTTCGGGACCCGGACCCTGAGCATCCTCGCGGACACCCTGCGCATCGTCGCGCTGTCCCTGCTCGTGTACGCCGCGACGGACTCGCCCGCCCTGGCCGCCCTCGCGTACGGCATCGGCTTCCTGCCCCAGCTGATCGGGGCGAGCGTCCTGGGCGCGCTGGCCGACCGCATCCGCCCCCGCCGCCTGATCGTCCTGGGCTACCTGGCCGAGGCCGCCGTCGCCGCCGCGCTGGCCGCGGTGCCGCTCCCGGTCTGGGCGGCGCTCCTGCTGGTCGCCGCGGCCGCCCTGCTCACCCCGGTCTTCATGGGCGCCCAGAACGCGCTGATCGCCGACGCCCTCACCGGCGACGCCTACGTGCTGGGCCGCTCCCTGGCGAGCGTCGCCTCCTCGCTGGCCCAGCTGCTGGGCCTGGCCGCGGCGGGGGTGGCGGTGGCGACCCTCGGCGGACGCAACGCGATGTTCCTGGCCGCGCTCGGGCACCTGATCGCCGCCGCGTGGACCAGGCTGTCGCTTCAAGAGGCCGCCGTTGTACGCCCGGTGCGTGGCGGAATCGCCGCCGCCAGCTGGCGGGGCAACGCGGTGCTGCTGCGGGATCGGGCGGTACGGCGGCTGCTGCTGGTCCAATGGCTGCCGCCCGCGTTCATCACCGGGGCGGAGGCCCTGATGGTCCCGTTCGCCGCCCAGCGCGGCTTCGCCACTGGGGTCGCGGGCTGGCTGCTGGCCGCGATCCCGGTCGGCATGGTCGCCGGCAATCTCGTCGTCGGCCGGCTGCTGGCTCCGGTGCGCCGCGAACGCCTCGTCCCGGCGCTGATCGCGCTCATGGGCCTGCCGTGCCTGGTCTTCGCGCTCCCGGGCGGGCCGGCGTGGCCGGTCCTGGCGGCCGCGCTGGTGGTGGTCGGCTTCGGCTTCGCGTACTCGCTGGGCGTGCAGGCGGCGTTCCGCGACGCGCTGCCGGCCGAGGGCCGCGGCCAGGCGTTCGGCCTGCTCAGCACCGGCCTGATGACCGCTCAGGGCCTGCTGCCGGCGGTGGCCGGGCTGCTGGCCGAGTCGATGCGCCCGGCCGTGGTCATCGCCCTGCTGGGCGCGGCGACCCTGCTGATCGCCCTGGCCGCCCTGACCGCCGCCAGTCGTTCCGAATTGGCCGTTCACGGCGGCCCCGCCTCGGGGTCATCGTGGGGCTCATGATCTCTCTGGGCGCGGCGGCGGGCGTGGCACTCGTGGCGCTGGGCATGGTGCTCACGCCAGGGCCGAACATGATGTACCTGGTCTCGCGCAGCATCACGCAGGGGCGCCGGGCCGGGCTGACCTCGCTGGGCGGCGTCGCGCTGGGCTTCCTGGTGTATCTCGCGCTGGCGGCGACCGGGCTCTCCGTGGTCTTTGCGGCCGTGCCGGCGCTCTACACGACGGTCAAGCTCGCGGGCGCGGCGTACCTGGCCTACCTGGCCTGGCAGGCGGTCCGGCCGGGCGGTACGTCCGTCTTCACCCCGGTCGAGCTGCCGCCGGACTCGAACCGGCGGCTGTTCGCGATGGGCCTGATGACGAACCTGCTCAACCCGAAGGCGGCCATCATGTACGCCTCGCTGATCCCGCAGTTCGTCGACGTCCGCGCGGGGCACCTGGTCGGGCAGGCCTTCGCGCTGGGCGGCATTCAGATCGCCGTCAGCATGCTCGTCAACACCGCGATCGTGTGTGCGGCGGGGACGATCGCCGCCTTCCTGGCCCGGCGCCCGACCTGGCTGCGGGTCCAGCGGTACGTGACCGGCACGCTGCTGGGGTTGATCGCGGTGAAGCTGGCCACGGACAAGGCCCGCCTGGGAGTCGTGGTGTAGAGATGGTCAGGTGACGGTCGAGGAGGAGCTTCGCGCGCTCGCGCCGCAGGTGCTGGGCGTGCTGGTCCGGCGGTACGGGCAGTTCGACGCCTGTGAGGACGCCGTCCAGGAGGCGCTGCTCGCGGCCGCGGTGCAGTGGCCGGCCGAGGGGGTGCCCGGCAATCCGCGGGGGTGGCTCATCACGGTCGCCGTCCGGCGGTTGACCGACCAGTTCCGGTCCGACGACGCCCGGCGGCGGCGGGAGCAGGCCGTGGCCGCGCTCGAGCCGGAGCCGGCCGAGGCGCTGTCCGAGCGGGACGACACGCTGACCCTGCTGTTCCTCTGCTGCCATCCGGCGCTGTCGGCGGCCTCGCAGCTCGCGTTGACGCTGCGGGCGGTCGGCGGGCTCACCACCGCCGAGATCGCCAGTGCGTTCTTCGTGCCCGAGGCCACCATGGCGCAGCGGATCAGCCGGGCCAAGGCGAAGATCAAGGCCGCCGGGGCGCGGTTCGCGCCGCCGCCCGCCGAGGAGCGGCAGGCCCGGCTCGATGTGGTGCTGCACGTGCTGTACCTGATCTTCAACGAGGGGTACACCGCCAGCTCCGGGGCGGAGTTGTCGCGCAGTGACCTGACCGCCGAGGCCGTCCGGCTCACCCGGGAGGTGCACCGGGTGCTGCCCGACGACGGCGAGGTGGCCGGGCTGCTGGCGCTCATGCTGCTCACCGACGCCCGGCGGCCGGCCCGGACGCTCCCCGACGGGACGCTGGTGCCCCTCGCGGAGCAGGACCGGTCGCGGTGGCTCCGGCCGATGATCGACGAGGGCACGCGGCTCATCACCCGCACGCTGCCGCGCGGGCAGGCCGGCCCCTATCAGCTGCAGGCCGCGATCGCCGCGGTGCACGACGAGGCCGGCGACGCCGCGGGCACCGACTGGCCGCAGATCGTGGTGCTCTATCAGCTGCTGAACCGGGTGGCGCCGAACCCCATGGTCACGCTGAACCACGCCGTGGCGATGGCCATGGCCCGCGGGCCGCAGGCCGGGCTGGAGCTGCTGGCGACGCTGGACGCGGACGAGCGGATGGCCGGCCACCACCGGCTGGCCGCGGTGCGCGCGCACCTGCTGGAGATGGCCGGGTCGCTGCGCGAGGCCCGCGAGTGGTACGCGCTGGCCGCCAAGCGCACGACCAGCGTTCCGGAGCAGCGGTACCTCGAGCGGAAGGCGGCCGCCCTCCCCGGGTGAGTCAGCGGCCGCGGGCCATGTTGATGACGCCGCGGACCACCTGGATGACGCCCCAGATGATGGGACCCCAGGCGACCACGTACACGGGGATGTCCGCCATGTAGGTGCACACCGTGATGGCGATGCCGGCGGCGATCCAGATCAGGCCGAAGATGATGTCCCGCTGGCCCTTCGAGGCGAGCGCGCTCTTGGCCTCCGGGGACTGCTGCACCTGCATGTAGTGCGGCTGCTGCGGACCGGGCTGCTGACCGTACGGAGCCTGCGGCTGACCGTAAGGAGCCTGCGGCGGCTGACCGTAGGGGGCCTGCGGCATGGGCGGCCCACTCTGCGGATAAGGAGCGCCGCTCTGCGGAGCGGCCGGCGGCGCCGAGTAAGGCTGCTGCTGGTACGGCTGCTGCTGCTGGTACGGCTGCTGCTGCCCGTAGGGCTGTCCGTAGGAAGGCTGCTGCCCCTGCGAAGAGGGATCCGGAGGCGGATATCCAGGCTGCATGACAATGACCCCGTCAGGAAATCGGTCGGCCATGGCGGTTCAGCGCCGCCATGAGGTGATCAAGGAACTCGTCCCGGCCGTTCACGATAGCGATCGGGATCATGATGGACACGCCGCCCTGGGCCTGCAGGTTGTAGTGGCTCAGCTTGCCGGCCGCGTCGCCGCGTTTGCCCAGCACCGACTGCATGCCGGTGATCTCGGGCCACGCCCAGGCCCGGACCTTGCCGTTGTGGCGGTAGACGAAGCCCTCGCCGTAGACGAAGTAGGACCGGTTGCCGACCACGATCGTCCGGATCGCCGTGACCAGGGCGAAGACCATGCCGAAGCAGAAGAACAGGCCGACGAAGCGCAGCACCGAGTACATGGCGTCGAACACGCTCATCTTGCTGCCCAGGTAGCTGATCCCGATCAGCAGGCCGAGACACGCGGCCGCGATCACCAGCCACAGCACGAACCGGTTGCGCGCGTTGGCCAGCTGCCGGACGCTCATCAGCGGGCCGAACCCGCGCGTCTGTGCGGCCTGGCTCACGTCTGCCGGCACCTCGCCCGTAGGCAGAGTGCTCCCCCCGTAGGTCACCGCGTCCTCCCCGTATGCGTGGTAACCGGCCCGCCGTGGGGCCTAGCGCACGATAACAGTCGATGCGGGGAAGCGACACCCGGGAATGGACAGCAATGGGCTCGGCGCCGTCGAGGCCTTCCTCGCACTCGACGGCGCCGAGGTCACAGGGGTGACAGCACGGTCAGTAGGCGGCTCGGCGGCGCCCGCGCGTACCGCGGAAGATCCGGAACGCGGCGAAGGCGCCGATCGCCAGGGCCAGCCCGCCCACCGCCCAGACGGCGTTGGGCTGGATCGCGACCGCGGGCGTGCTGTTGCTGGCCTTGGTGGCGGGATTGGCCGCGCTGACGGGCTCGGGGAGCGCGCCGAAGTTGACGTTGCCGATGCTCTCCAGCAGCGTCATGTGCTTCATGACGACGCTGACCGCGGTCTGCGCGAACGTGCGCACGAGCTCGTTGCGGGTGCCCGAGCGGATCTGGGACACGAGCGCGAAGACCTTGCCGTGCGCGGCCCGCAGGCGGTTGGCGAAGATGTCGTCGAACGTGGAGCCGGTCTGTGGCTCCATCTCGTTCAGCCAGCCCTGCTGCTCATCGCTGGGTTTGTTCGGCAGTTGTACCCCGAGCTGCGCCGAAACCTGCCGCACCTGCTGGTCGAGGCCCTTGTGGTCGGTGGCGAGCTGCCGGCCGACCTCCTTGACCCGCTCGTCGCCGGCGCGGGTCTGGGCCATCTCGCCGGCCGGGCCCTCCCAGAGCCCGGCCTGGCGCACCTTCGTCAGGAACTCGCGGTCGACCGGGCCGAGCGGGCCGAAGCTGGTCATCGTCCAGCCCGCCGGCAACGCGGTCCCGATCGGCTGCGCACCGGTCGCGGCGACCTGCACCGGGTTCGTGGCCGCGCCGGCGGGAGGAGCCGCGCCGGCCGGCGCGTATGCGTTCTGCTGCGCGGCACCGCCAGCATTACCTGCAGTACCCGCCGAGCCCGCCTGACTTCCGGTCAGGGCGGTGCGCAGGTTGGGCACGGCCAGGATCACGCCGACGGCCGCAACGATCAGCAGCCACCAGGGCCACGTGCGGCGGCGCGGCCACGGCCGGGCTCCAGCGCCGTCAGGCTCGACGGTGTACATCAGTAGCCGCCGGTTCCGCCGTCGCCGTTCCCGGTGGCCTCGGCCGACGCGGCCGGGGGCTGCACCGCGGTGGGGGCGGGCGTGGGCAGGCAGGTGAGGTTCTTCTTGCCGTCGGGGGCCACGACGAACCAGACGCCGCCGACGTTCTGGCCCTTCCAGGCGCCGGGCTTCGGGTCGCCGATGTAGCGGTACACGGGCCAGCCGGCCAGCGTGATCTGGCGGGAGCCGTCGTCGCGGGTCACGGTGCCGACGACGGACGGGTCGACGCCGGTGAGGTTGGGGTTGCCGTCGGTCAGCGCGGGCGGCCAGACCTGCGCGCACTTGTCGGCGCAGTTGGACTTCGGGGGCTTGGCCGTGTCCTTGTCGAACCGGTACAGCACCCACCCCTCCTGATCGGTGACGACCTTGCCCATCTTCGGGATCGAGGCGGCCTTGAGCTCAGTGGTCAGCGGGGCCGCGGGCGGGGTGGCCACTGGCGCGAGGCTCGAGCCGGCACCGACCTCGACCAGGGGCGCGTCAGCCTGAGCGGCCGTGTTGGCGGTGTTCTCGGTGTTCGCGCCGGGGGGCGCGCACGCGGTCAGGGCGGCCAGCGCGGCCGCCGCCGCGGCACAGCCGGCCACGGTGGCGGTGAGCCTGGTTGCTGCCACTGGTTCCTCCTCGGTTGGCGTTTTCCGTGTTCCGCCAAGTGGTACGGAGCGCGGCGGGCCCGGAGACTGAAGGATCCAAAGTGGACAAATTCACAAACATTGCTGCGTGAACCGTCGAACTATCGAGTGCCGCGGTCCGTAGTACCGGTACGGGCGTCCATGGCGGCGCGGAGTGAGCGCAGCGCGTAGTACACGCGCGACTTGGCCGTTCCGAGCGGCAGTCCGAGCAGCTCCGCGACCTCGTTCACGGTGCGGTCGCGCAGGTAGGTCTCGACCAGGATCTCCCGGTGGGCCCGGCTCAGGCTGCGCAGCGCGTCCATCACGACCATGTTCGCCAGCACCCGCTCCGTCTCGTCCGACTGCGCGAGATCGGCCAGCCACAGCTCGTCCAGGTCCTGCCCGTAGGTCTCGCCCGCCCGCGCGCTCGCGCTGCGATGCTCGTCGATGGCGATCCGGCGGGCGACCGTGAACAGCCACGGCCGCAGCGAGCCGACCGCGGTGTGGTCGAACCGGTCGGCGTTGCGCCAGGCCCGCAGCAGGGTCTCCTGCACGATGTCCTCCGCCCGCTGCCGGTCGCCGCCGGTCAGGCGCGCGACGAAGCGCAGCAGGGCGTCGGCGTGCTCTCGGTACAGCGCGACGAGCAGTTCGTCGTCGGCATCGCGGGGTCCGGCGGAGTGCCGTTGGGTGCGGTTTCCGTACGCCTCGATCATCACGTCACCGTTTCGGGGCAGCCATGCGCAGCGCGAGTGCCGGACACATCGCCACCGCTTGCGCGGCAACGGGTTCGAGCCGCACCGGCACAGGTGCGTCCATGAAGGCCGGATAGCCGTTGCCGTCCAGCTTGATGAGGTCCGGAGCCACGTCGGCACACAGGCCGTGGCCGTCGCAGCGGGACCAGTCGACGTGCAGCCGGCGCGTGCCGCCCTCGTCACGGGCGGTGGGCACCGGCAGCACCCCGGCGATCGCGCGTCCACAGTCGCCGGAGCGGGCGTGGCGGGCGAGATCGTCGGCGAAGACTTCCAGGGCAGAGGTGGCGAATCCGGCCGTACCGTCGGGATGACTGCAGGCCCCGCGCCCCTTGACCCCCGCGGCCGCCGCGCGCACCACGGCCGGATCCCCCGACCCCGTGGCCAGCCCCTCGACGGCGCGCGCCAGGTCCGGAAGGCCCAGCCGGCACGGGCCGCACTGGCCCGCCGACTCGGCCGCGAGGTACCGCACGACCCGCGCCACCTCGCCCACCGGGCACGTCTCCGGCCCGAGCGGCAGGATGATCCCGGCGCCGAGCGCGCCGCCGGCCGCCTTCATTCCGTGCCGGGAGACCATGGCCCGCGACGCGGCGTTCATGTCGAGCCAGCGGCCGTGGAAGCCGCCGGTGAGCACGGCCGGGCCGGCCGGGACCCCGCACAGGTCGAGGACCTCCTCGAGCGGCGTGCCGGTCGGGCACTCGACGACGGCCGGGTGCCGGGCGCTGCCGGTAACGCTGAGCAGGACGGTGCCCGGCTCCTTGTTGTCCATGTCGCCGACGTCGCAGTAGCGCCGCGGTCCGACCCGGGCCGCGATCGCCAGCTGCGCGAACGTCTCCGCGTTGGACAGCAGCGTCGGCTGCCCCTCCACCCCGGCGTCGGCCGCGCGGCGCTTGACGCCCGGCGGGATGTGCGGGAAGCCGTTGATGCCCTGCACCAGCGCGCCGCCCTCACCGGAGATGAACCGATGCGGTACGCGCACCACCCGCGACGGCACCGGCATGTCCCGCTCGGCGAGCGCGTTGAGCAGCGAGCGCTCGCCGACGCCGTCGTCCGCGACGCACAGCACGATCTCGACCGCGCGCAGCGCCCAGGCGACCAGCGCGGCGCCGTCGAGGATCAGGTGCGGCGCCCGGGTGAGCAGGACCTTGTCCTTCCACGCGGCGGGCTCGCCCTCGGTCGCGTTGACCACGACGAACGGCGCGAGCATGCGCCGCTCGACCGCGTCGGCGACCGCCTTGACCTTCTTGTGGAACGGGAAGCCCGCGCCGCCGCGCCCGGTGAGCCGGATGTCCTCGGCCAGCTCGAGCAGGCCGCGCAAATTCAGCGGGCCGATCGGGCCGTGCACCTGCTGGTGCGCGCGCAGGTCGAGCCGCTCGGCGCGGTCGAGACCGGCGGTCAGCCGGGCCGGGCCGATCGACAGGACCGTCGGCACCACCGGTGCGGCAACGGCAGTTCCACCACCACGGCGACCGCTCATGCCGACACCTCCGCAAGCTTCGGACCGCTCATCGCGCCTCGCCCCGCATGCGGTTCCAGAAGTCGACGTCGTCGTCCTCCTCGGCGGCGGCGTGCCGGCGGCCGCGCTTCTGCTGGGCCTCCTCGCGCTCCTGCCGCCGCAGCTCGCGGCGCACGTCCAGGTTGACCAGCGTGGGCGTGTCGTCGTCGGCGTGCCGAGCCTCGGCCTCGGCGGCGGCGGCCGCGCGGCGGGCCGCGAACCGGTCCCGCAGGGTCATGGGAGCTGCCTCGTCGACCCGGACCGGCTCGTCGTAAACCGGCTCCTCGTAGCGAGGCTCGTCGTAGCGAGGCTCCTCGTAACGGGGCTCCTCGTAAGCCGCGTAGGGGTCGTAGTCGTCGTAGACAGGAGTCGCCACACCGCGAGCGGGCTCGTAGACCGGCTCGTACTCAGGCTCGCGAACCGGCTCATAGACAGGCTCGTACGGCGGCTCGGAAGCGGATTCGAACACGGGCTCGACGAAACTGTCCTCATAGGACGGAATCGCCGTCACCGGCTCGGCCTCGGCCACGGCCTCCCGCCGGTAGTCCGCCCGCAGATCCGCCTTGGTGTCCGAAGTGGACCAGAGCTGGTCGGCCGGCGGCGCGTCCCACTGGAAGCGCCGCGAGGAGCGAGGGGCACTGCGCCGCTCGTACCCCCCGGGCGCGATCCGCCCGATCGGCGCGATCTCCGTCGTGGTGCGGTCGGCGGTGAGCTGCTGCCGCCGCCGGTTGCGCTCGACGGACAGCCGCAGGCCGAGCGCGACGAACGTGAGGAACGCCAGCACCAGGTAGCTGGCGGTGACCCAGACGGCCGGCGGCCGGCCGGCGTTGAGGCCGTGCCAGAGGGCGACGGGCCAGCACAGGTACGCCGTCGCGTGCAGCGGCCGCCACATCCACGGCTTGCCGGTCTGCGCGAAGCGGGCGCGGACCATGCCGGTCCACATCACCAGGATCATCAGGTACGCCGCGACCGAGCCGGCCCCGATGGTGAACGGGGCCGTGGTGAACGGGACCAGCGCGCCGAACACGCTGACCCGGGCGGCCATCAGCTCGGTGGCGATGTGCAGGGCGAGCATGCTGATGGCGACGATGCCGAGCGTGCGGTGCACCGACTGCACCCAGACGCGGTGCCGCGCCACGAGCATGATGCGGTCGGTGGCGACCAGGCCGACGATGACCGTCAGCGTCAGGGACACCAGCGTGAAGACGCCGCAGTAGAAGACCAGGAAACTGAACAGCTGGGTCATCGTCTCGCGCCCGCCGCCGGTCACGACGCCGAGCAGGAGCAGAGCGGCGAGAACCACGAGCCCGACGTTGACCGCGGACGGCGAACCGCCCAGTGTGGAACGACCGCGTGGTGGCTGGGCCCCACCGGAGCCCGGCGGGTGCGGCTGAACCATTGCAGTTCCTCTATCCTGTTGAGCTGGTTTCCGACGGTTTTCACCGCCCGGCGAAACCAACCTAGGCAGGGCCTGAGGAATGGGTCAATTTAAGTTTCATCGTGCTCGAACCAGCCCTCGGAACATGATCCACATGGCTTGTTTCAAGGTCTGTTAAACCTCTTTATTGATCGATGAGACGCGCACCGTGGCGCCGACCGGCCATATTCCGAAGGTAAATGTCCGGTTTGTCGGCCGCCACCTGCACATGGTGCACGCATCGAGGTTTGGTGTTATCGATCCACTTCGAACCGTTACCTGTGCCGGTTCGTGAGGTATTGCTTAAGTGCCCGTTAGGGCTTCTTTCGGAAACCCTTGAGCCGGGCTTGATCATGTCGTTCGGACCCGCACAACCGGTGCGACGTGGCACCCGCGAGGTTCGTACACATGTTCGTCCACAGCCTGTGGATAGCACATGTGTACGACGACGTAAGCCCTGCTCAGATGCGGTACACCGCACACGCACCGGAGCGGAACATGAGCGTCGCGTAGCGGCCGAGCTCCGGGGACGGCGGCATGATGTCGTCCTCGGTGAAGAGCCAGCGGACGCGGTACCGGTCGCGCAGGACGCCGATCGTCGCCGGGGACGGGTCGGTGAACGCGGCGTCGTTGTCGGCGAGAATGCGCGGGCGCCAATAGTCGGTGTGCTCCTGCGGTACACCCTGGAGCTTTTCCTGGTTGTGCGCCTCGGCGGTGTAGGCCCAGGACTCGACCAGGACCCGCCGCTCGCTGTAGGCGGCGATCCCGAAGTGCCGGCGGTCGCACGCCGAGCGGCCGCGGCGGCCCTCGTAGGCGCAGTGCATGTTGGTGGCCACCAGGTCGTCCGGGGACGAGTGGGCGCGCAGCCAGCGGCCCGCCTCGAGGGTGCCCTGGGTGACGATCGGCCACAGGTCGGCGCGCTCGCTCCAGCCGTTGGCGCGGCCGTCCTGGACCGCGTAGCCGACCTGGCGCACGGCGGTCGGGGCGCAGCAGCCGAGCAGGAACACGGCGACCAGGCCGTAGCGGACCGGCCGGCGGCGGGCCAGGAGCAGGCCGGCCAGGGCCACCGCGCCGATGACGGCCCAGGGCCAGACCAGGTCCAGCGCGACGGCGGCGGCGCGGCGCTCGGGGCCGATCACGGGGACCCGGCCGCCGTCGACCAGGCGCACGGCGTAAATCAGGCCCGCGCCCGCGGCGAATGCATAAAGTACGCGCGCGGACTTGATCATTGCTAGCAGGCCCCACATCGCCAATGCGGCCAGGTAGGGGCGGGCGCCCTGCAGAAAGAATCCTTCCGCTTGGCCGCCGGAATGGCCGAACAGCACCAGAATGGCGAATCCGGCCAGGCCCAGGCCCAGCAATAGGACGGCATCCGGACCGAGCAATCTGCGGCGAAGTCCGAATGCGCCGCCCCAGATGGCGAGCCAGCCGAATGCGGTGAGGGCGAAAAGCACGATCAGGCGGTACAACCGCGGATCCTCGGTGAAATGCGTGCTGACGCCGGCCGGATTGCGGCGCAGGGCGTCCAGCGGGCCGAGCCCCAGGCCCTGGCTCTGCCCGCCGAACAGCACGAGCTGGGCGAACACCAGCCAGCCGAGGACGACGGCCAGCGCGGCCGCGGCGATCCGGTGCACGCGGCGCTGCACGAACGAACACACCACGAGCACGAGCAGCAGGCCGGCGAACAGGGTGGGCAGGAAGCTCGCCTTCGCCCCGGTGACCGCGGCCGGCAGCAGCAGGAACGCGAGCCGGCGGCGGCGATCGGAACCGTGCTCGCGCAGCAGGTCGAGCAGGACGAGCATGACCGGCACGAACACCAGCGCGCCGAACGTCTGTGTCGGGCTGGTCCACAGGGTCAGCCGGATGTTCGAGCCGTCGTCCGTCGCGTTGAAGCCGTAGTCGCGGTAGAAGAGGTCCTGCACCCAGCCGTACGGGTCCGGGGCGAGCGCGAAGAACGACGCGAGCGCGGTCAATGCCCCGGCGGTCCACGAGCCGCCGACCCGCCGGCCGACCGCGGCCACGGCGACCACCAGGGCGAAGATCACCGGAAGCATGGACAGGCGGGTCACCAGGACGTACGGCTCGATGCCGGTGGCCCAGCTGGTCGCGGCCATGTCGGCGTACGCGAACCAGTGGTAGTAGATCGGCTCGCTCACGACCCACGGGGTGACCAGGCCCATATGGTGCTTGAGCTCGCCGACGAGCGCGAGGTGGAAGGGCAGGTCGATGTCGGGCTTGCCGTAGCTGGGCCAGCCGAAGCCGTGGTGGCGATAGTAGAGCGTGCTCCAGAACAGCAGGACGAGCGCGATCGCCGCGAGGGTCCACGCGTGCGCGACGGGCTGGCGGTCGGTTGGGGCCCCTGCCCGCCAGTACCGGCGCAGGCTCTTGAAACCGAGGAAGGCGGCGATGACGCCGATCGGGACCGCGAGCGCCGCGAGGGGGACGCCGAGCGCGCGGGCCGGGACGTAGGCGAGCACCTCCAGGCCGTAGCCGACGGCCGTGCCCACCGCGAGGTCCTCGCTCAGCCCGCGGGAGCCGCGGTGGATGAACCGCCACAGCAGCATCCCGGGCAGCGTGACGGCGAGCGCGATGTAGGCGGAGAAGGCCAGGAAGGCCGGCAGCGAGACGCCGTACCCGTGCAGGACCGCGCCGGTCGCGCCGAACACCAGCCCGGCCGGCCACCACCCCGACCGCCACGACACCCGGATGGCCCGCCCGGGCCGCGTGTCGGAGTCGTCCCGTTCGGCGAGCAGGGTCGTCATGCCCCGCTTCCTACCGGGCTTTGCGCCGGCTCACCCGGTGAACGGCGGTGAATTCACCCGCTGGCGGGCGGTGACCCGGACGAGCACGGCCTTGAATGCCGCGTACGCCTCCTCGCCGACGTCGGCGGCGTGCTGCGCCTCGATGCCGGCGAGGATGGCCCGCGACCTGTCCAGCAGGTCGCGGCCCGCGGCGGTCGGCACGACGAGCTTCGCGCGCCGGTCCTGCGGGTCGGGGCGGCGCTCGACGTACCCGAGCTGCTCGAGCTCGTCGACCAGCGTGCCGATGACCTGCTTGTGCTGGCCGGACTGGGCGGCCAGCTCGGTCGCCCGGGTGCCGGCCGGGTCGAGGTAGGCCAGCACCGCGCCGTGGCGGGGCCGCAGCCGCGGATGGCCCTGCTCGGCCAGGCGCCGGTACAGCTCCTTCTGCAGCGCGAACAGCAGTTGCGCGGACAGTACGCCCAGGTCGGTAGTCACTGAGCCTGACTGTATTCGGGGACCGGGCGCAGTTGCACGCCGGACAGCATCGCGGCCGGACCGCCGCCGAACGACGTGAGCGCGCGCTGCAGCGGGCGCGGCAGGTGCGGCAGCGCGCGCAGGGCCTGGGCCATCGTCCAGAGCTGCAGGCCGCTGCCCGGGATCAGGGTCTTGAGCACCGACGGGCCGATCCGCCGGCTGGCCGCGACCGTGCCCGCCATCGCCGCCTCGTAGGCCGGGAACGCCACCGTGTGGTCGCCGCCCGCCGCGATCAGCTCGGTGGCCAGCACGTAGCCGCCGACCAGGGCGAGACTGCTGCCGCCGCCGACCGCCGGGCCGGGTCCGTAGCCCGCGTCCCCGACCAGCGTCACGCGCCCCCGCGACCACGAGTCGAGCCGGATCTGGCTGATCTCGTCGAAATAGAAGTCGGGCGCGCCGTCCAGATGCGAAAGCAGCGTCGGTACCTCCCAGCCGAGCCCGTCCGTGAGCGCCCGCAGCAGCCGGCGCTGGGCCGCGAGGTCCCGGAAGTCGTAGTCGAGCTCGGGGCTGCGGATCAGGAACCCGGCCCGGCAGCGCGCGGGGTCGTTGGTCGGATAGATGGCGACGGCCCGGTCGACGGTGTTGTAGGAGAGCATCGCGTCGGTGCCAAGGTAGGCGGGCAGCGTGTAGACCGCGAGGTACGCGCCGAGGAAGTGCCGGTAGGCCCGCTCCTCGCCGAACACCAGCCGCCGCACGCCGGAGTGCAGCCCGTCCGCGCCCACGACGAGGTCGAAGTGCTCGCGGGAGCCGTCGGAGAACGTCACCGCGGTGTCGTCGATCGCCGTGATCGTGGTGCCGAACCGGTACTCCACGAGCTCCCGCGTCGCCGCGTGCAGGATCTCCGCGAGGTCGCCCCGCATGATCTCGATGTGCCGGTCGGAGATGCCGGCGAGCAGCTCCGCACCGTGGATCGTGATGTCGGCCCTGCCCGGCCGCACCAGGGTCATGAGGTCGGTCTTCGTGCGCCGGTCCCGGACGACCTCGCCGAGCCCCATCCGGTCGATCACCTCGACGGCCGGCCCGAGCAGGTCGACGGGGTGCCCGCCGGTGCCCGTGCGCAGCGACGCCGTGCGCTCCACGACGGTCACCTGAAAGCCGGCCCGGTGCAGCCAGTAGGCGAGGACGGGTCCGGCGATGCTGGCCCCGCTGATGAGTACGCGCATGTCCACCCTCCCGCGACGTTTACTTACCTACCGGACGGTAAACCCTTACCGCCCGGTAAGTCAACTAAACTCGGAGGCGTGCCGAGACCGAGAACGAGCGAGACCGCCGACCACATCCGCGCCGCCGCCCTGGAACTGATCGCCGAGAAGGGGGTGCAGCAGGCCAGCCTGCGCGAGATCGCCGAGCGGGTGGGGATCACCAAGCCGGCGCTGTACTACCACTTCGCCTCGCGCGAGGAACTGCTCCGCGGCCTGGTGCAGCCGCTGGTCGACGACGTCGCCGAGCTGCTGGGCCGGTTCGAGGCGGAGGGCGAGCACGATCCGTGGCGGCTGCTCGGGGAGTACTTCGACGTGACCTACCGGCACCGCGCGATCACGGGCATGGTGATGTCGGATCCGAGCGTGCTGTCGCAGGTGAACCTGGCCGTCGAGGTGGACGGGTGGCGGCGGCGGATCACGGCGTTGCTCTACGGGCCGGATCCGACGCTGGTGCAGCAGACCCGCGCGCTGGTCGCGATCGGCGGGCTCGGCGACTGCACGATCCTGGAGACGGACGCGACGGCGGAGGAGCTACGCGCCGCAACGCTGGAGGCCGCCGGGGCTGCTCTGGGCCTCTGACGCGCCCGCCGCGGCGGCCGCCTCGGTCACCGGCGCCGACGACGGGGCGGCGACGGCGAGCTCGGTGGGGGCGACCGAACTGGGCGGCGCCGCGCGGCTGGTCTTCGGCGCGGCCGGCGAGGCGGTGGCGGCCGTGGCGCCGGGCTTCTGCACGGTGCCGACCGTCAGCGCCACCCCGTTGAGCGTGGTGCGCCGCCCGGCGGTGTCGGTGACGCGCACGGCGAACGGCCCGTTCCCGGCCCCGCTCTCGGCGAGCCAGTAGTTGTAGTCCGTGCGGGCGAGCGCCTTCCAGGCCCCGCCGACCTGAATTTCCGCGCCGGACAACGGATTGCCGGTGTTGTCGAAACGCAGGGCCAGCCAGTACCGCGACGAGCCCTCTTTCACCCGCACCGTCACCGGGCCAGGGACGGACGGATTGGCCACCTGGCTGTACGAGACCTTGATGATCCCGTCGTTGATGACGCCGATCTTCGCGAATGCCTGTTGGCTGAGATCAATGTGACCGGGCGCGCATTCGGGACAGCGATCCGTGATTTTGACCCGGACGCTCCCCTTCGGCCCTTTGACGTCGAGGTATCCCCCGCACGCGGCCCCGCTCTGGTATTCGGCATTGCCCAGCGCGACGACCAGCGGCTCCGACACCTTGTCGAACGAGCAGTTCCCGGACCCGTCGGCGGCGTAGTAGGTGGCCTGCCCGGCGGTGTTGCCCACCGTGGCGGCACACGCGGCGCCGGAGGCCTGGGCCAGCAGCGCGACGGAGGCCGCACCGGCCACGACCACGCCGGCCCCGCCCACGTAGAGCGCACGGCGGGACTTCCACCACGGCGCGGCCCGATGCCCTCCAGGTTCCACCACGCGCCGGAGCCTACCCAGCGCGGTCGGCGCGAATCTCGCACCAAAGCCAGTCTTAAGACAGCCCTGCACTACTTCTGGCATTCGCGCGAAATGACCGAATCGTGGATGCCGCCGCGTCATGCCCGGGAAGCGGTCCGTAATCGTTCTCTCAAATTCTTCTTCGCCGTCGCCGAAATATGGCCGATCGATTGAGTTGCCCGCGTCCCGGTTTCAGGATCATGACTGGGTTGCCGCCCATTCCCTCGTCCCTCTCGGACTTGGGCGCACCTCTCAAAATCGGGGAGATACAGAAGTGACTCAGAAGCGCCCGGCGAGGCGCACCTCCGTGGCGCGCACGACCGCCATCGGTGCCATCGCCATCGGGCTCGCGGTCGTCGCAACCAATGCCGCGTCCGCCGAGTCCACCAATCCCAGCCGCAAGGTGCTCAGCCCCGGCATCCGCAAGCAGCTCGACCAGGACGCACAGCCGGCCAAGCCGAAGTCGAAGGGCGCGACCACCGGCAAGTTCCGGGCCGCGACCGAGGGCGGGATCCGGGACAGCTACATCGTCGTCCTCAAGGACACCAAGGCGACGCCGGCCCAGGTCACCGACACCGCCGACACCCTCAGCAAGGCGCACCACGGCAAGGTCGACCGCGTGTTCGGCAAGTCGCTGCGCGGCTTCTCGGCCACGCTGACCGAGGCCGACGCCAAGCAGCTGGCCAACGACCCGAACGTCGCGTACATCGAGCAGAACCGGGTCGTGCGCAAGACCGACACCCAGAACACCAAGCTCTCGTTCGACGACCAGTTGAACCTGTGGGGCCTGGACCGGATCGACCAGGCGTTCCTGCCGGCCGACCACCGCTACACCCACCCCGGCGACATCACCGACGTGCACGTGTACGTGCTCGACACCGGCGTGGAGAAGAACTCCGACCTGTCGAACAACCACGGCCTCACCGCCGGGTGGTCGGCGACGTGGGACAAGGAGCAGACCGACGCCTGCGGCCCGATGGCCAACGGTGCCGACGACGACGGCCACGGCACGTTCGTGGCCTCGGAGATCGCCGGCACCAAGGCGGGCGTGGCCAAGAACACGCCGATCGAGGCCGTGAAGGTCCTCGACTGCTTCGGCGAGGGCACCATCGACCAGATCGTCGAGGGCGTCGAGCACGTCACCGCGGTGGCCCAGAAGCCGGCCGTGGCCAACATGAGCCTCGGCGGCGAGATCAGCCAGGCCATCGACGACGCGGTCAACGCCTCGATCGCCAGCGGGATCACCTACGTGGTCTCGGCGGGCAACGACGGCAAGGACGCCTGCACCCAGTCGCCGGCCCGCGTGGCCAACGCGATCACCGTGGGCGCGACCGACGTGACCGACTTCAAGGCCAGCTTCTCCAACTACGGCCCGTGCCTGGACATCTTCGCCCCGGGCGTGAACATCCACGGCGTGACCGTCCGGAGCCTCAACGGCTACCTCAGCGGCACCTCGATGGCGGCCCCGCTCGTCACCGGCGACGCGGTGCTGCTGCTGCACAACCACCCGGACTGGACCCCGGCCCAGGTGCGCGACGCGATCGTCAAGGCCGGCATCAGCGGCACCGTCCGCGGCGCCGGCGCCGGCTCGACGACCAAGCTGCTGCGGGTCGGCGAGCCCAACACCCCGGCCCAGGTCTCGCTGCGGGCCAACGCCAACGGCAAGATCGTCACGGCCGACGGCGGCGGCAGCAAGCCGCTGATCGCGAACCGGCTCAACGCCGGCGCGTGGGAGGGCATCCGCATCGTGCCGTCCGGCGACGGCGTGCACGTCGGGCTGCAGTCGCTGGCCAACAACAAGTACATCACCGCCGAGGCCGGCGGGAACCAGGCGCTGATCGCCAACCGCACCTCGATCGGCGACTGGGAGAAGTTCACCCTGACGGTGAACGCCGACGGCAGCTACAGCCTGCTGGCCAACGCCAACAACAAGTTCGTCACGGCCGACAACGGCGGCAACTCCAGCCTCATCGCCAACCGCACCGCGGTCGGCGACTGGGAGAAGTTCTTCCTGGCCGGCCCGGCGGCGAGCATCTTCATGTTCGCCAACGCCAACGACAAGGTCGTGACGGCGGACAACGGCGGCGGCTCGCCGCTGATCGCCAACCGCCCGCCGCTCGTCGGCGAGTGGGAGACCTTCGACGTGGTCGACTTCGGTGGCCAGGCCGCGCTCTACGCGCACGCCAACGGCAAGTACGTGACCGCCGAGAGCGGCGGGGCCAAGGCCCTGATCGCCAACCGCGCCGCCCCCGGTGACTGGGAGAAGTTCGCCCTGGCCAACGGTCCGGACGGCTCGGTGGCCTTCAAGGCCAACGCCAACGGCCGGTACGTCACGGCCGACAACGGCGGCAACTCCCCGCTGATCGCCAACCGCACCGCGGTCGGCAGCTGGGAGGAGTTCTACATCTACACCTACGACGAGCTGTTCTACGAGTAAGCCGACAACGAAACCGGCCGGCGTCCACCTGGGCGCCGGCCGGTTTTTTGTGCTTTCTCAGTGCAACTGCGGGAGGAACCGGTGCCGGGCGAGCGCCGCCGTCGTCTCCACGGCGAGGGCGACGACGAGCGCGCTGATGGCGAGGATGACGACCCAGGCCCAGATCCCGTACCCGGGCGGGTGCACGTAGTCGATCCAGTGCAGCGCGAACGTGGCCACGGCGGCGTACGGGAACGCGTAGGCCCAGAGGCTCGAACTGAAGTGCAGGTGCCGGTACAGGCCGAACAGCCGCACCTGGATGAGCACGGCGAGCACGGTGTACCCGGCGAGCATGAAGGCCACCGCGTCCACCCGCCCGTGCGTGATCGCGAGGTAGGACAGCCCGGCCAGGGCCGGCGGCGCCACGTGGATCGCGAGCGTCGGCTGCAGCGGCGGCGGCAACGGCGGCCGGAACCACAGCCGGGCCACCAGTACCGACTCGATGACGAGCCAGGAGATGAGCCCGAACCCGAACAACACCCGGGCCAGTCCGGTCCACCCGGCGAGCTCCGCCCCGATCGCCCCGACCAGTCCGCCGGCGACGGTGGGCAGGACGTACCCCGGATGCAGCTTGTCGATCGGGACGCCGCCGGTCACCCACTGCCCGACCATCAGCCCGACCAGCAGGATCGTGGCCGCGGCGAACACCCCGAACAGCCACTGCCCGGCGGTGCGCTCGTGCCGCATCAGCCCGATCCCGACCAGCATGCCGACGATCGGGATGAGCGCCACGAACGGCCCCTGCACCGGATCGGCCAGCTCGGCGCCCCATCCCCCGGGCCGCCGCGCCACCTGCGGGAGGTACGCGGCCAGCACCGCCAGCCAGATGACGGCGGTCAGCACGCAGAGGACGTCGGAGACCACGACGGGCGCGATGCCAAGCATCGCCGCGTAGCCCCAGCAGCCGGCGAGGCCGCCGACGCCGTACGCGATCCCGAACATGTTGGGAACGATCCCGACCCGCGACTCACTCGTCCGCTCGTTCACCTCGGGTCGCTACCCCGCGATCGTCGACGTACTCCATCGGGATCTCGGTGCGGAACTCCGGCTGGGTCCGCGGATCCCAGCGCTCCTCGTCCTCGGCGATCCGCTCCGCCATCGCGAAGAACTCGGCCTCGACCGGGCGCAGGCCGGCCACCGTCGCGGTCAGGTCGCGACCGGCCACGAATCGAGCGCCGGACTCGTCGACGGACAGGGCCGACAGCCAGCCGTCGCCGTCCGGCTTCCACAGGCTGCCGCTCGTCTCGGACCAGAACAGCACCAGCGACTCGGCGGAGGGCCGGGCGGCGGCGAGGGCCAGCAGCGCCGCCTGCACGCCGGGCGCCCAGTAGCCGAGGTCGAACAGGTACACCTCCAGGGCCCCGTCGCGGTGGCGCAGGACCGTGCCGCTCGGGCCGGTGCAGGCGGCCTCGACGCGGTCGGCCAGCCAGCCGCGGACCGTGCGGCCCCGGGCGGCGGCGGACCAGTTGCCGGGGGCGTCCTGGCCGTCCCAGTACCAACCGGTGAACATCGCCGCCGGGTTGGCGATGGCCGGCTCGCCCGGCAGGGGCGCGTCCAGCCACTGCTCGAAGGATTCCCGGCTCATCGGCAGGCGGCCCGCCACGAGGAAGCTGTCCGACACGCGCCCGAGTCTAAATGGGCAACGCATAGTGGGAACCATGACCGCAATCGTGGAACTGACCCGCCTCCGCGTCGCGCCGGAGCAGACGGAGGCGTTTCTCAAGGCCCGGCCCGGCATGGTGGCGGATTTCGAGGAGGACCGCAGCGGGTTCCTCGGCGCGCGGCTCGTGCGCCTGCCCAACGACGAGTGGCTCGACATCGTCGACTGGGCCACGGCCGAGGACCGGGAGACCTCCCGCGCCAAGGGGGCGAACCGGCCCGGCATCGCCGCGTTCTTCGCCACCATCGCGGCGGTCGTCAGCGCGGAGGACGGTACCCCCGTCTGAAATGGCGCGAGTAGACATCGTCACGTGACGGTGGCGGGATTATTCCGGGAAGATGTCCCGTTTGGAAGGCCATAAATATTGAGAGAGGGTAACGACTAGGGTTCCGAGGCTGTCACACCGGCATCGCGGAGCGTCAGATGGGCTGGTCCCAGTCGATCTGCACGAGAGGTGCCGATGAAGCTCATCTCGATCGTGTCCCGGGCCGCCGTCGTAAGCGTCGTGACCACCACCGTGGCCGGCGTCGCGGCGGTGGCCCTGCCGGTGGCCGCCTCCGCCGCGCCGCCCGCGTTCAAGCTCCGACCGGCGATCACCGGGCACGTGGAGCGGGTCTCCCGCACCGCCCCGCTGTCCACGTCCGACTGCGTCGCGCAGATCGGCATCCACTGCTACTCGCCGCTGCAGTACCGCACGGCCTACAACCTCAACCCGCTGTACTCCCGCGGCATCACCGGCAAGGGCCGCACGATCGTCATCGTCGACTCGTTCGGGTCGCCGACGATCCAGCACGACCTCGAGGTCTTCGACGCGCAGTTCGGCCTGCCGAACACCACCGTCCAGGTCGTCAAGGCGGGCGTCATCCCGCCGTTCGACCCGAACAACGGCGACCACGTCGGCTGGGCCCAGGAGACCACGCTCGACGTCGAGTACGCGCACGCGATGGCCCCCGACGCCAAGATCGTGCTGGTCGAGACCCCGGTCGCCGAGACCGAGGGCGTGACCGGCCTGCCCGAGATGATGAACGCCGAGAAGTCGCTCATCGACAAGGGCGTCGGCGACGTGATCTCGCAGAGCTTCGGCGCGACCGAGAACACGTTCCCCGGCTTCGACAAGGGCGACTTCCGCAGCATCCAGGGCCTGCGCTACGCGTTCACCGACGCGGCGCTGCACGGCGTGACGGTGCTGGCCGCCTCCGGTGACGCCGGGGCGACCGACTACCAGGCGAACGGCGAGGACCTGTACCCGTACCAGGTCAACTCCTGGCCCTCGTCCGACCCGCTGGTGACGTCGATCGGCGGCACCCAGCTCAACCTCGACAACTCCGGCAAGCGCGTCTCGAACGACGTGGTGTGGAACGACGGCTACGGCGCGACCGGCGGCGGGCTCTCGCACGTCTTCCCGCGCCCGCTGTTCCAGGCCGGCGTCCGCAACGTGGTGGGCAACCACCGCGGCACCCCGGACATCTCGATGAGCGCGGCCGTCGACGGCGGGGCGTGGGTGTACTACTCCTTCGTCGGCGCCGACTCGCCGTGGCACATCTTCGGCGGCACCAGCGAGGCCACCCCGATCTTCGCGGGCATCGTGGCCCTCGCCGACCAGCAGGCCGGCCGCCGCCTCGGCGACATCAACGCGGCGCTGTACCTCCTGGGCGCCGGCAGCACCCGCACCCACCTGCCGACCGGCCTGGTCGACGTGACCTCGGGCGACAACAGCTTCGCCGACGTCACCGGCTTCCCGGCGGGACCCGGCTACGACCTGAGCACGGGCTGGGGCACCATCGACGCGAACAAGTTCGTTCCGGCGCTGGCGTTCCTGTAGCACCACGCGACACGGGCCGCCTCGGACAACCCGGGGTGGCCCGTTTTCGCGTCATGAGCAGCGCCCGCAGCCGGGCCAGGTCCTGGCGCCCACGCCGGCGGTCGTGAGACAGGCCGCCGCGTCGAAACCGGGCAGCGCGCCACCATCGCCGAGCGGTACGACAAGGCATCTCCTCGGCGCGGATGGGTAAGGATGCCTGGGTGAGCACGGGAAGGAGTGCGGGACGATGCGGGTGAACGAACTGCTGACCGAGGGCTTCGGGCGGCTCCCAGACCTGGTGCGCGGGGCCGTCGAGGGGCTGAGCGCCGAGCAGCTGCACTGGGCGCCGCAACCCGGGGCCAACTCCGTCGGCTGGCTGGTGTGGCACCTCACCCGGGTGCAGGACGACCACGTCACCGACCTGATCGACGGGGCCGAGCAGCTGTGGGTGACCGGGAACTACGCGCCGCGGTTCGGGCTGAAGGCCCAGGCCCACAACACCGGCTACGGGCACTCGCCGGACCAGGTGGAGACGGTCCGGGCCGAGTCGGCCGAGGCGCTGCTGGAGTACTTCGAGGCGGTGTACGAGCGCACGCGGGGCTACGTCGCGCACCTCACCGACAAGGACCTCGACAAGGTCGTGGACGAGCGCTGGGACCCTCCGGTGACGCTCGGCGTGCGGCTGGTGAGCATCCTCGACGACGACGTCCAGCACGCCGGGCAGGCGGCCTACGTCCGGGGGCTGCTGCCGCAGTAAAGCGTCGTGCAGGACACACCGTCATGTGGCCCGAACGGTGGTGTACTTGATTCAGAGGGTCCAATGCCCCACTTCGGGAGTTGCACATGGACGAGCGTTCGCAGCAGCGGCACCGCGTGGTCGTCATCGGCGCCGGGTTCGGGGGCCTTTTCGCCACCAAGGCGCTGAAGAGCGCGCCGGTCGATGTGACCCTGATCAACGGTACCGCCTATCACCTCTTCCAGCCGCTGCTGTACCAGGTGGCCACCGGCATCCTGTCGGAGGGCGAGATCGCGCCCCCGATCCGTGAGGTGCTCAAGCGCCAGCGCAACGTCAAGACACTCCTGGGCACCGCGACCCACGTCGACCCCGTCGCCAAGCGGGTGGACGTGGTCGCGCCCGGGGTGGCGTACAGCGTGGAGTACGACTCCCTGGTCGTTGCGGCCGGCGCCTCGCAGTCCTACTTCGGCAAGAACGAGTTCGCCGAGTTCGCGCCCGGCATGAAGAGCATCGACGACGCGCTGGAGCTGCGCGGGCGGATCTTCGGCGCGTTCGAGCTGGCCGAGATCGAGACCGACCCGGCCGTCATCGAGCGGCTGCTCACGTTCGTGGTCGTCGGGGCCGGACCGACCGGCGTGGAGATGGCCGGGCAGATCGCCGAGCTCGCGCACCGGCACCTTCCCGGGCAGTACCACAACATCGACCCGCGGCAGGCGCGCATCATCCTGGTCGACGCGCTGCCGACGGTGCTCTCCACGTTCGGCGACCACCTGTCCACGCAGGCGCTGCGCCAGCTGCACAAGCTCGGCGTCGAGGTGGAGCTGTCGACCAAGGTGGTCGACGTCGACGAGACCGGCATCGAGGTCGAGACGGCCAACGGGCGCCGGCGGATCGAGTCGGTGACCAAGATCTGGGCGGCCGGCGTGGCCGCGCCGGCGCTGTCGGTGCAGATCGCCGAGGCGACCGGTGCCGAGACCGACCGGGCCGGGCGGCTCAAGGTCAACCCGGACACGACCGTCCCCGGCCACCCGGAGATCTACGCCGTCGGCGACATGATGAGCCTGGACAACCTGCCCGGCGTGGCCCAGGTGGCCATCCAGAGCGGGCGGCACGCGGCCGGGCAGATCAAGAAGCGCCTGGCCGGCGAGGAGACGGGGCAGCCGTTCAAGTACTTCGACAAGGGCAGCCTGGCCACCATCTCGCGCTTCTCCGCCGTGGCGAGCGTCGGCAAGTTCCACTTCGCCGGGCTGCTGGGCTGGCTGCTCTGGCTGGTGGTGCACCTGCTCTACCTGGTCGGCTTCAAGAACCGGGTCACCGCGGTGATGCACTGGTTCGTGAGCTTCGTCGGCCGCGGCCGCTCGGAGCGGGTGGCCACGTTCCAGCAGGTGTTCGCCCGCCGGGCGCTGCAGGAGTACCAGGAGAAACTGCCGTAAGGTAGCGCTCGTGGCAGCGCGTCCCGAGCTGATCGCGGCTCGCCGTGATCGCTCCGGGGCAACCCCGGGGGCGCAATCTTGAGCACCGCAGCACATCGCCGGCCCCCGACCGCGCTACGCGCGACACCGGGCAGGCACGACCGGGCGACGTCGGGGCGCGCTGCCGCCCATGCCCTCGCGCACGCGTTCCTGGCCGCGGCCGATTGGTCGCGGCCAGCGCTGCTCGAGGCCGGCTACGAGGTGCTGGGGCGGCGACCGCGGTGGATGGGCCCGCTCATTTCTTCCATGCTGCGGGGGTACCCGCATGCTCCCGCCGACCGCCCGCTCGAGCTCGCCGCCTTCGTCGCGGCGCAGCTGCCCGACCGGGTGCCGGCGCGGATCGCGGTGCGGCGGGCGGTGCCGACGCGGGTCGTGCGGATGCGGTGGGACACGCCGCCGCTCGACGATGTGGCCGCCCTGGCCGCGTTCCTGGAGCTGGACATCGACCGGCTCGACTGGTTCGCGGACCGGCGGGAATGAACAGGAAGAGCACGGGCGAACGGCTGCGGCACTACCGGTACACGTGGATCGGTGCGCGTTTGATCGAAGCGCCCAAACCCGCGCTGCGCGCTTTGCAACGGCGGCTGCTCGACGAGGTGCTCGGGCGCGTTCCGGTGCACGAGAACGCGCACGGATTCGTGCCCGGTCGCTCGGTGCACACGTTCGCGGCGCCGCACGCGGGCCGGGCCGTCGTCGTGCGCATCGACCTCGCCGCGTTCTTTCCGAGCATTTCGGTGCAGCGGGTGTACGGCCTGTTCCGCGCGATGGGCTACCCCGAGCCCGTCGCGCACACGCTCACCGCGTTGTGCACGACGAGCACACCGTTCGCCGTCGCGCGCAGTCCGGTGTTGCGCGCTCCGCACCTGCCGCAGGGTGCGCCGACGTCGCCCGCGCTGGCGAATCTGTGCACGTTTCGGCTCGATCGGCGGCTTCACGGGCTGGCTCGTTCGTTTGGCGCGCGGTACACGCGCTACGCCGATGATTTGGCGTTCTCTGGTTCATTCGCTCCGGCTGGATTGCTCGATGCCGCGCGCCGGGTGATCGCCGACGAGGGTTTCCGCGTGAATGCGGCCAAGACCCGGGTGCGCGGCCGCGGCGACCGCCAGCACCTGGCCGGCCTCGTGGTGAACGAATCGCCGGCCGCGGCGCGCGCCGAGTACGACCGTTTGCGCGCGATCCTGCACGGCGCCGCGCACACCGGACTGCACGCGGCGAACAGAACCGGACATCCGGACTTCGCGGCGCATCTGCGCGGCCGGATCGAGTGGGTCGGCGCCGGTCGCCCGGCCCGGGCCGCGAAACTGCGGGAACTGTACAGGGCGGCTGTCGCGACAGACTTGTGATCGGGTGCGATATTCGATCTCGTGACTGTGGACGCCGCTCCCGCCCGGATGTTCATCCGCTCCGACTTCACCGTGTTCGGCCTGTGCGCCGTGGCCGTCGGGCTGGCGGCGGTGACCCGATATGCCGGCGTGTCGTCCGTGCTCGCCTTCGTCGTCGCCGGAGCCGCCGTGGCCTGCCTGGCCTCGTTGGTCGGCCGCAGCGTCGAGCAACTCGGCGACCGCTTCGGCGCGGGCGCGACCGGCGTGCTGCAGGGCGCGCTGGGCAACCTGCCCGAGCTGTTCATCGGCTTCTTCGCGCTCAAGGCCGGCCTGGTCTCGGTCGTCCAGTCGGCCATCATCGGCTCGATCCTGTCGAACATCCTGCTCGTGCTCGGGCTGGCGTTCGTGGCGGGCGGGCTGAAGCACGGTACGCAGAAGTTCAACTCCGAGCGCGCCCGCACGACGATGGTGCTCATGGTGCTCGCCACGGGCGCCCTGGTGCTGCCCAGCCTGGCGTCCTATGTGCACACGCCGGCCGAGCCGCACGAGAAGACGCTGTCCATTTTCGTGGCCGTCATCCTGCTCATCGTGTTCGCGCTGTCGCTCCCGGCCAGCCTGAAGCGCTCGGCCTCGGCCGGCCCGGACGTGCACATGGAGCCGCCGCGCTGGCCGATCTGGGTCGCCGTCGGCCTGCTCGCGGTGGCCAGCGGCTGCGCGGCCCTGGTCTCGGACTGGTTCGTCTACGCGCTCGAACCGGCCATCGACGCGCTGGGCATCTCGCAGGCGTTCGCCGGCCTGGTCATCGTGGCCATCGCCGGCAACGCGATCGAGAACGTGATCGGCATCAAGCTGGCCTGGAAGAACCAGTCCGACTACGCGCTGAGTGTGATCATCAACAGCCCGCTGCAGATTGCGCTGGTCCTGGCCCCGGCCCTGGTCCTGCTCTCGCTGCTCACCGCGACCACGCTCACGCTGGTGTTCGCCCCGATGCTCATCATGGCCGTGGCGATCACGGTGATCGCCGTGGCCTTCATCGTCTTCGACGGCGAGTCGACCTGGCTGGAGGGCGCCTGCCTGGTCGCCCTCTACGCCATCATCGGTGCCGTCTTCTGGTGGGGCTGAGCTCTACTCTTCTGGGGTCACTCGAAGAACTTCAGCCCGAATCCCGTGTCGGCGGTAGGACCGGGGACATTCGCCCGCCGGTACGTCACGTTCCCCCACCACACCGCCGAGCCGATGTACCAGTAGCGGGCCGACCACGAGTACGGCGTCCCCTTCGCGACCGCGTGGAACATCGTCGGGAACCGGTTGCCCGACGGCGGGCTGGTCGCGATGTCGCCCCGCTCGAGCACGAACGTGTGGTGCCCCGGCCCGTCGACGTACAGCGTGGCGTCCCACCCGGCCATCATGTTCGGCTGGTACGACCCGAACAGGCAGCCGTTGCTCTTGTACCAGTCCCACACGTACGTCGGATCGCCGCCGGCCCGCAGCCGCAGGTCGGCGATGCAGTACTTGCTGCTCCAGCTGCCGTTCGCGGAGTACGTGATGTGCAACTGCCCGTTCGGGTCGAGCACCGGCTCGGGCCCCTCGTTGATGAACGGGTTCCCGACCGTCCGCTCCCACGCCTCGCGCGGCTGCGAGATGACGAACCGCGCACCCGTGGCCGCGGTCGGACTGCTCATGCGCGCGATGTACAGGTTCTGCTCGACGTTCGTGTCACCCGCCCACCCGGACCAGACGAACCACCGCTGCCCCTGGAACGTGAACGGCGCCCCGTCGATGGCCCACTTGTCGTTGGGCAGCGCGACCTTCGCGGCCGCCGAATAGCCGGTGTCCGGACTGGTCGAGCTGATGTGGTACATCCTGTGCGCGGCCCCGGTCCCCGCCGAGAAATACACCCGGTAGCGCCCGTCGTAGTACACGATCTCGGGCGCCCAGACCTCGCCGAGCCCGGTGTCCTTCCAGACCTGCTTCTTGGGCGCACTCGCGATGCCGGCGAGCGTCGTGGCCGTACGGATGGCGATGCCCCCGTCGACGGACTTGGCCGCGACGTAGAGCCCGTTCACCTTGATCACGCTGGGATCGGCCCCACCGAGCGCGGTCGCGCCGGCATTGGCGGTGCCAACCGCGGCAAGCGATCCAACCAGGACGAGGGCGGCCAGCCCATAACGCCAGAAGCGACCCATACCCCCGAGTTGACCCGGAGGCACAGGCCGCTGTCAATAGACTCTCACCAATTAGTAAGGACTGCTTAAAGTTCTAGTACAACTATGGGAAATCGTTGTCCCGCCGGGCAAACGGGGTCGCGGGGACCAAGACCGCGGACGATAATCGCGAGCGCCATTTCCCCTCGTTCTAAGGAAGAGTGTGCGCAAGTCCCTCTTGGGCGGCATCACGGCGGCGGCGGTCGGGGCGGCCTCGGCCCTCGCCATGGTGAGCAGCCCGGCGGCCGCCGCGAGCACGACCCGGCAGGTCGTCTACTTCGCCTCAGCCGGTGATACCACCATGGGCGTGTTCGATCCGAACACCCTGCAGTACCTCACCTTCGCCGTCCTCGACGCCGGCCCGAAGGCGATGGTGGCGTCGCCGGACGGCAGCCGGCTCTACATCTCCTCCAGCGTCAGCGTTTCGATGTCCATTTTCGACACCGCAACCAGCACGGTCACGGGGCATGTGCCGGTCGGGATCGGTGCCGGGGGCATCGGTGTCAGGCCGGACGGCCGGTACGTGTACGTCGCGGCCGGCGCCACCAACCAGGTGAAGGTCGTCGACACGATGTCGAACGCGGTCATCGCGACCGTCGGCGTCGGCTCGGCGCCGGACGGGCTGGCCGTCAGCCGCGACGGCGGCCACGTGTACGTGCTCAACACCGGCTCGAACAGTCTGTCGGTGATCGAAACCGGCACCAACACCGTCACGGCGACCGTCGCCGTGGGTGAGGCTCCGCAGGCCGTCGCGGTGGCGCCGGACGGGCGGCGGGCGTACGTGCTGAACGCGGCCAGTACCGGCGGCTCGGTCTCGGTCGTGGACACGGTGAACAACGCGGTCACGGCGACGATCCCGGTCGGCGGGCACCCGTCCGGCATCGCGATCACGCCGAACGGCGCTCGTGCGTACGTCACCAACAGCGCCGACGACACGGTGTCGGTGATCGCCACCGCCAAGAACAAGGTGGAGGCGACGATCCCGGTCGGCGACGCTCCCCGTGCGGTCGGCGTGACGCCGGACGGCACGCACGTCATCGTCAGCAACGCCGGCGACGAGGACAACGCGAGCCTGATCGACGTCGCGACCAACACGGTCACCGTGAACTCGGACAGTGTCGCCTGGGACCCGAGCTTTCTGGCGATCGCCACCGTCCACCCGGCGCCACCCAAGGCGGACTTCACGGTCACCACGCAGTCCGACTACGGCTCCGTCCAGGTCAATTCCAGGGACCACAGCACGCACGGGTTCGCGTGGATCAGCCGCTACACCGTCAACTGGGGCGACGGGAGCCCGGTCACCGACCTTCCGTACGACGGCAACCACACCTACCAGCGCGCCGGCAACTACACCATCACCGTGACGGCGGTCGACGAGATCGGGAACACGGGCAGCGCGACCAAGCAGGTCGCGGTGTACCCGCGCACCAACACGTTCGGGCTGCTGTCGCGCAGCAACCTGCGGTACGCCACGACGGACAGCACCGGCGCCGGCCCGCTGGTCGCCAACCGCACCGCGATCGACTACCCGGACATGTTCGATCAGCTGGACCTCGGCAACGGCGAGATCGCCCTGCGGTCGCGCATCACCCAGCGGTACTTCACGATCGACTCCGCCAACCGCCTGGTCGCCTCGGGAGCAACGGTTGCCGACGCGGCTCACTTCCGGATCGTCCAGGGCGCCGACGGCGTCCTCAGCCTGCTGGCCGTCGCGACGAACCGGTACGTCAGCAGCAACGCCGGCACAGGCGCCCTCACCGCCGACCGTACCGAGATCGGCCCGTGGGAGCAGTTCTACGCCACCGTCCTCGTGAACCGGCACATCACCGCCAAGGTCAACAACCGGTACGTCACCGCGGACAACGGCGGTAATTCGCCGCTGATCGCCAACCGCACGACCGTCGGCCAGTGGGAGACCTTCGACGAGATCGACGCCGGCAACGGCTACGTCGCGCTGTTCTCGCACGCCGACAACCGCTTCGTCACGGCCGAGAACGGCGGCAACGCGGCCCTGATCGCCAACCGCACCACCGTCGGTTCCTGGGAGAAGTTCAAGTTCTCCGACACTTTCGGCGGCTCCATCCAGGCGAACGCCAACGGCCGCTTCGTCACGGCCGAGAACGGTGGCAACGCGCCGCTCATCGCCAACCGCACCGCGGTCGGCGCCTGGGAACAGTTCGACGTGTACTGACGCTCGCCCGCCCGCCCTCGTCGAACGTGAGGGCGGGCGAGCAACCGCGTTACCGAGTTCGCGGCCGGCGGGCGCCGAAGGCGACCAGCCCGACGCCTGCCGCCGTGACCAGCCCGGCCCAGATCGCCAGGATCGCCACCGGCGCCCCCGTGACCGGCAGCCCACCGCTCCCGCCGGACGACGTGGCGGCCGCCGTGGTGACGGGCATGCGGATCTGGTGCGTGTTGCCGCTGCTGTCCACCCCGGACGCCACCAGGTTGTGCGAACCCGCCGGAATCGAGGCCGGAATCGTCACCTGCTTCGTGAAGGAGCCGTTCGCGTCGGTCGTGGCCGTGCCGAGCACCACCGGCGAGCTGTACAGCACGACGGTCGCGGTCGAGTAGGGCGCGAATCCCGTACCGACGACCGTGATCTGCTGGGACGGCGCGACCTTCGACAGCGTCCCCTCCGTCGTGGTCAGCGTGGTCGGCGCCGCAGCCGGGGCGGCCGCCGGCACGTCCGGGGACGCGGCGGTGACCGGGCCGGACGCGAGCGAATCGGCCGAGTCGCCCGACGGGCTGTGGGCCACCACGGTGTACGTGTACGACGAACCGCTCACCGCCCCGATCACGCACGACGTCGCGGTGCGCGCGTTCGTGGTGCACGTGGCCGGCCCGGGATGCGCGTAAACCGTGTACCCGGTGACCGTGCTGCTGGCCGCCTGCGTCCAGGTGACCGTCACCGACGCCGTCCCCGCGGTGGCCGTTGGCGCCGCCGGGGCGACGGGAACCGTGCTCAGTGCGGCGCTGGTGCTCGCCGGACCGGTACCGACGGCGTTGATGGCTCTGACCTGCACCTGATAGGACGTCTCCGCGATCAGGCCCGGGATCGTGCGGTTCGCGTCGAGCGGGTTCCAGGTCTGTCCGCCGTCGGTCGAGACCTCGTAGCCCGTGATGGGCGAGCCGCCGTTCGCCGGGTCGGCGAAGGAGACGACCGCCGAGGTGGCCGCCGGGGTGAAGGCCAGCGTGGCCGGAGCGGACGGCACGGTCGCCGGGGTGATCGCCGTGGACGCGCTCGATTCGGCCGAGTCGCCCGTGCCGTTCGTGGCGTGCACCGTGAACGTGTACGCCGTGCCGTTCGTCAAGCCGCTGATCGTGCACGGGCTGGACGCGCAGGTCGCGGTCAGGCCGCCCGGGGTCGACGTCACGGTGTACGACGTGATCGAGGCGCCGCCCGTGCTGCCCGGCGCGGTGAACGTCACCGAGGCCGAGGCGTTGCCGCGCGTGGCGCTCACGGCCGTCGGCGCACCGGGCACGGCGGCCGGGGTGATGGACTGGTTGGTGGACGGATGGCCGTCGCCCTTGGCGTTGACCGCGCGAACGCGCACGCCGTACTGCGTGCCGTTGGTCAGGCCGGTGACCGTCCCGCTCAACGTGGCGCCGGTGACCGTGGTCGGCAGCGTCGCCCAGTTGGTGCCGCCGTCGGTCGAGATCTCGTACCGCGTGATCGCCGAGCCCTCGTTGCTCGGCGCGGCGAACTGGACGCGCACGCCGCCGTCGAGGGCCGTGGCGGTGACCGCCGGCGCGGCGGGAACGTCCGACGGGGTGACCGCGTTGGACGCGGCGGACTCACCCGAGCTGCCGATCGCGTTCGTGGCGTGCACCGTGAACGTGTAGGCCGTGCCGTTCACGAGCGACGAAACCGTGCACGGGCTGGACGCGCAGGTGTTGCTGATGCCGCCGGGATTCGAGGTCACGGTGTACCCCGTGATGCTCGAACCGCCATCGCTCCCCGGCGCCGTGAACGTCACCGACGCCTGTCCCGCGCCGGCCGTGGCCGTGCCGATCGTCGGCGTGCCCGGTAGCGAGGCCGGCGTGACGGCGCTCGATGCGGACGAGGCGGCCGAGTCGCCGATCGCGTTGGTGGCGCGAACCGTGAACTGATAGGCCGTACCGTTGGAAAGCCCTGTCACCGTGCACGGACTCGCCGCGCAGGTCTTGACGATCGCGCCCGGGCTCGACGTGACCGTGTAACCGGTGATCGCCGAGCCGCCGTTGCTGACGGGCGCGGTGAACGACACCGCCGCCTGCGTGTCGCCCGGCGCCGCCGACACCTGCGTGGGCGCACCCGGAACGTCGGCCGGCGTGACCGAGTTGGACGCGCCGGACTCGCCGGAACTGCCCGCGGCGTTCGTGGCGTGCACCGTGAACGTGTAGGCCGTGCCGTTCGCCAGTCCCGTGACCGTGCACGGGCTGGACGGGCAGTTCTTGGTGATCGCGCCGGGATTCGAGGTCACCGTGTACCCCGTGATCGTCGAACCGCCGTCGCTTCCGGGCGCGGTGAACGTGACCGACGCCTGTCCCGCCCCGCGCGTGGCCGTGCCGATCGTGGGGATGCCCGGCGGAAGGGCCGGCGTCACGCTCACCGACGGGTCGGACTCCGGCGAGTCGCCGTTGGCGTTCGTGGCGTGGACGGTGAACGTGTAGCCCGTACCGTTCGTCAGTCCGGTCACGACGCACGGGCTGGACGCGCAGCTCTTGACGATCGCGCCCGGATTCGAGGTCACCGTGTACCCGGTGATCGCCGAGCCGCCGTCGCTGCTCGAAGCCGTCCACGACACCGTCGCCTGCGTGTCCCCGGGCGTCGCGGCCACCTGCGTGGGCGCGCTCGGCACCGCCGGCCCGTTGAACGTCAGCGTGACCGAGCCGTTCAGGCCGTCGCCGGCGACCAGCCCGGGCAGTTGGACGCCGCCAGTACCGCTCTTCACCCCGATGACGCCCGCTGGCAGATAGGTCGGGTGCGCGTACGAGGAGCCGCCCCCGCCACCGGCCTCGTAGATGTTCAGGATGCCCTGGTTGCCGGTGGCGCCGCCGCCACCGCCCGCGTAGCCGCCACCGCCGGTGCCGCCAGCGCTCTGGTTGGGGTACGTGCCGCCCGTGCCACCGGCGGCCAGCGTCGGCAAGGCCGGGTTGTCGCTGCCGCCGGTGCCACCGGCGCTGTAGTTCCCGGCCCCGCCCGCGCCCCCGGTGGCCCCGTTGCCGGCCGCGCCGGGTGCCGCGAGGCCCGAGTTCTCCGACGTGCCGGGCGAGCCCGCGTCGCCGCCGTCGCCGTTGTACGAGCCGCCCCCGCCGGCTCCCGCGACCGCGATCTTCGCCAGCAGCGCGCTGCCGGCCCCGAGCGCGAACACGCCCGAACCGGTGCCGCCGTAGCCGTAGCCGTGGTTGTCGCCGCTGCCGCCGGTACCGACGAGGACGTAAACCGACGTCGTGCCCGGTGGAAGCGTCGCGGTGCCGGTGACCTCGGCCCCGTGCCCGCCGATGTGCTGCCGCGCGGGATAGCCGGCCCCGCCCCCGGCCCCGACGACGTCGAGGTCGATCGACGTCGTCCCGGCCGGCACCGCGAGCGTGAACGCGCCCGCCGTCGTGCACGAGACCGTGCTGCGCGCCGCCGGCGCCGAGGCGTCCGTGCACGGCGAGGTCACCGCCCACGCCCCGGTGGCGGGCACCAGCACCGATCCCGCCACCGCCATCAGCCCACCGATCGCCGCCGCGACCCGCCGCCCCATCGACCCCATGTGATTCCCCGGCTTCCGAGCCCCAGCCGCCCGAAATGCGGCATATCAGCAGATTGTGCCGAGGGTATCACTAAGCGTGACGGAACGCTCACCACCACTTCATGTGCACGGGCCGCGCTACAACTTCGAGCACCCGCCCGAGCTGACGTCCGGGTGGAAGATGTTCAGCGCCGTCTGCGGCCCGTACGACCCGTCGGCGGAGATGTGCTCCCGCCCCTGCGCGCGCACCAGCGCCGCCTTCGTCTTGTCGCCGAAGATGCCGTCCTGCTTCACGCCGGTCTCGCTGTAGCAGTGCACGAGCGTCCACTGCAGCTGAATGACGTCGTCGCCGCGGTCGCCGTAGTAGACGCCGCAGAGCACCGTGTCGCTCGACCCGGTCCGGTACACCGGCAGGTCGAGCAGGCCGCCCTTGAGGTTCGGGATGAGCCCCACCGCATTGCACTTGGGCGTCGCCGCCTGCGCCGCCGTACCGGTGGCGACAACCCCGACCCCGGCCGCGACCAGCGCGGCCACCGCACCAACGGCACCGCGGACCAACGCCCTCTTCAGGCTGAGCACAGTCAATACCCCCGTCTCGCACACATCAGCGTCCGTCGACGCCGTGGGCGGGCAGTCTAACAACTTTCGATCTTTTGTCCCGTCCCCGTAGTAAGAAGGGTGATGTGCCCCAACCGACCCTGTTCCTGACCGTTGGCCTCCCCTGCACCGGCAAGACCACCGCGGCCCGGCGCCTCGAGACCGAGCACCGGGCCCTGCGCCTCACCAAGGACGAGTGGGTCAAGGCGCTGTACGGCGACGAGAACCCGCCCGCGGCCCAGGACGTCATCGAGGGCCGGCTCATCGCGATCGGCCTGCGCACCCTGGAGCTCGGCACCAACGTCATCGTCGACTACGGCCTGTGGAGCCGCGACGAGCGCTCGTCCCTCCGCCAGGCCGCGGCGGACCTCGGCGCGGCGGTGGACATGCGGTACTTCACGCTGGAACCGGCCGAGCAGCGGCGCCGCCTCGACCGGCGGCAGGCCGAGGCGCCCCACACGACGTGGCCCATGTCCGACGCGGAGCTCAGCGAGTGGGCGGCCTTCTTCCAAACCCCGACCCCGGGCGAGCTCGACGGCAGCGAACCCATCGACGCCCCACCGCCCGGCTTCGCCACCTGGACCGCCTGGCGCACCCACCGCTGGCCGCCGACGGTCTCCGGCACCAGCTAGCAGTCGGCGGGAAGTGCGTCCTCACCAACGGCGCGCCCCGGAAGCGACCTGACCGCTGACACCGGCAGCCCGTGAGGCACGTGCTGGGGCCGCAGCTCAGCCCCATGCGGCCCCGCGCTCGAGCCGTAGCTCGTGAGGGGGTTCGGGTGGAGGCGAAGCCTCCCCCGGCCTTTCGGAAACACAGCGGGGCGCGGCCGCAATGGCCGCGCCCCGCCTGCGTTGCTGACGTGCTTAGTGGTGCACCGGGTACAGCGGCTCGCGGGCGGCCGTCACGCTGCTGTCGGCGCGGAGGGTCTGCGCCTTGGCGAGCGAAGCGGTCGGGTCCGGCTGCGGCAGGGCGTCGCAGCTCTTGTCGGGGCGGTCGCCCGACTTGCGCTGCGGGAGCTTGCCGGTGGCCAGGTAGTCCGCGATCGTGTTGTCCACGCACTCGTTGCCGTTGAGCGAGTTGGCGTGCGTGGTCTGGCCGACCTCGGCGAGGAGCGCGCCGTGCGGGAAGCGGCGGCGGGCCTCCAGGCTGCCCTCGAACGGGGTGGCCGCGTCGAGGGTGGTGCCGACGAACAGGACGCTCTTGACCTTCGAGCCGTCGACCTTGACCGGCTTCTGGGCCTTGCCGGGCCAGTAGAGGCACGGGGCGTTGAACCAGGCGTTCGACCAGGTCATGAACGGGGCCTTCAGGAACGTGAGCCAGTTGTCGCGCTCCCACTGGTTCCAGCTCTGCGGCCACTGGACGTCGGTGCACTGCACCGCGTTGTAGACCGCGAAGCCGTTGTCGTCGCCGGGGCCGATGTAGTTCTCGTAGGCCGCGACGATGATGTCGGTGTCGTGGTTGTTGGCCCAGCCCGCGAACGCGTCGGCCAGCTCCGTCCACGTCGACTGGTAGTAGCCGGCGTACAGGAAGATGTCCGTCCACTCGCTCGCGCCGACCACGCCGCCGGCCGGGGCCGCGCGGAGTTTCTGCTGCTCGGCGTACCAGCGGAGTTCGACCTGCTTGGCGGTCTTGCCCAGGTGGTAGACGCTGTCGTACTTGGCCAGCCAGCCGAACCAGATTTCCTCGTTGCGCTGGAAGTTGGTGTCCTGGTCCAGGTTGGCCTGGTACCACACCTTGCGCACGTCGACGTTGCCGTCGAGGACCATGCGGCGCACCTTGTCCGGGTGCAGGGTGCCGTAGACCTGGCCGAGGTACGTGCCGTACGAGAAGCCGTAGTAGTTGATCTGCTTGGCGCCGAGCGCCTTGCGGATCGACTCCATGTCGTTGACCGAGTCCACCGTGGTCATGTGGTTGAGCAGCTCGCCGCCGGCCTTGCCGCAGGCCTTGGCGTAGCCCTTGGACTTGTCGAGCCAGAGGTTCTCGAGGTTCTTGTTCCACGGGATGTACTCGGGGCGCGGCCCGGCGAAGTAGTCGTCGTCGCAGTGCAGCGCCGGAACGCTGGAGCCCACGCCGCGGGGGTCGAAGCCGATCCAGTCGTAGGCCTCGCCCGCGCCGTTCGGCACGTACTCGCCCAGGACCGACAGGGTCAGGCCGGAGCCGCCGGGGCCGCCCGGGTTGACCAGCATGACGCCCTGGTAGTCCTTGTCGGCGACCTTGTGCTTGATGCGCGAGACGGCGATCTGGATCTTCTTGCCGTTGGGCTTGTTGTAGTCCAGGGGCACGTCGAGCAGGCCGCACTCGGCGCCGCGGGAGCGCAGGCCGGCGCTCGCGCACTGGCCCCAGGGAACCGAGGCCGAGTAGCCGTCCGCGTTCGGCGCGGCGGGAGCGGCCAGGGCGCTCGCCGCCGGCGCGAGGGCCACGGCCATCGCCGTGGCGGTGAAGAGGACCAGCCCCTTCACGGTTCTGTTCGTCAAGACAACCCTCCCAAATCTGCCCAAATCTGTGCAGTGGCCAGCTGATTCGGGTCAAACAATGTCACGCCGATGCTTTCGGCCCGGCCCGCCGCGCGGAACCCGTAGCACCCTTTCCTCCACCCGCGAAAAACCGATGTCGGGCGGCAATCGCACTCCGGTACAACGGTGGGATGCTGCGCAAGTACCCTCGGACACCGCACCTGCAGGGCTCGCGCCTGCAGCCCGGGGACCACGACCTCGCCCAGGTCCCGTTCGCCGAGCTGGCCGGGCGGACGCTGGTCGTGGAGGAGAAGCTCGACGGGGCCAACGCCGCCATCAGCTTCGATGAAGACGGCACGCTGCGGCTGCAGTCGCGCGGTCACTATCTGGCGGGCGGCCCGCGCGAGAAACAGTTCGCCCCGTTCAAGGCGTGGGCCGCCGGGCTTCAATACCAGATGTGGCCCGTGTTGCGCGAGCGATTCATCCTGTACGGCGAATGGCTGTACGCGAAGCACACCGTCTTCTACGATGCGCTGCCCCATCACTTCTGCGAGTTCGACGTGTACGACCGTCAATCAGAAACATTTCTGTCGACGCCGCGCCGGCGCGAGCTGCTCGACGGGCTCGGCATCGCGACCGTGCCGGTGCTGGCGGAGGAGGCGTTCCCGGATCTGGCCGCGCTGACCAAGCTCGTCGGCCCGTCGACCTGCCGCACGAGCGGCTGGCGGGGCGCGCTGCGCGAGGCCGCGCTCGCCGGGGGCGCCGACCCGGACCAGGTCGCGCGCGAGACCGACCTGGCCGAGGAGATGGAGGGCCTCTACCTCAAGCTCGAGGACACCGGCACGGTGCTGGGCCGCTACAAGTGGGTCCGGCCGAGCTTCCACACCGCGATCCTGGACTCCGGCAGCCACTGGCAGGACCGGCCCATCGTGGCCAACCGGGTCCGCCCGTGAGCGAGCTCGCGGCGGCGCTGGCGGGCCTCGAGGGGTTCCGGCTGCGGCCTTCAGAGGAACAGCAGCGGGTGTACTCCGCAGCCCTGCTCCTCCCGGAGGGCGAGCTCGGGGCGCGGCGCATCCTGTGGGAGCGCGGGGTGCCGATCGCCTGGCGGGAGCACGTGGCCGCGCTGGTCCGCCACCACCGCCTGCCCTTCGGCGCGCTGGACCGCCCCGACCTCGACCGGGTCGCGTTCCGGGTCGGCCTGCTCGCCCGCAACGACGACCTGGCGCTGCTGGCGGAGGCGGACGCGGCGGCCGCCGGGGACGAGGACCTTCGGGCGGAGGTTGCGCTCTTCAGGCAGTACACGAGCGAAATGGGTTGTTTGGACAAGGCCCGGGAGTTCGCCTCGGATCATGCGCGGTTCGAGTATTTCCGGACGCCGGGGCGGGATCCGGGCTATGCCGCGTTCGACGCGACGACCTTCACCGTGACCGTGATGTCCGGGCTCCCGGGCGCCGGCAAGGACCACTGGATCGCGGCCAACCGGCCGGGGGTGCCCGTGGTCAGCCTCGACGGCCTGCGCGCGGAGCTGAAGGTCCGCCCGACCGACGACCAGGGCCCGGTGATCGCGGCGGCCTATGCGCGGGCGCGCGAGCTGCTGCGCGCGGGCACGGCCTACGTCTGGAACGCCACGAACACGACCCGCGCGCTGCGGTCGCGGTCCATCGGGCTGGCCGCGGACTACGGCGCGCGGGTCGAGGTGGTGAGCGTGGAGGCCCCGCCGGACGTGGTGCACCGGCGCAACCGCGAGCGGGCGCGCACCGTGCCGCCGGCCGTCATCGACCGGATGGCCCGGCGCTGGGAGCCGCCGGACCCGACCGAGGCGCACGCGGTGCGCTGGGTGTCGAACGCCTAGCGGGCGGAGGTCGTGATGCGCTGGCGCTGCATCGCGAGCGCCTGCAGGGCTGACGAGCGGATCAGCAGCAGCGGGCTGAGCGGCTCGTTGGCCGCGATCGGCCGCGCGTACGGGCGGTTGTCGCAGGCCCAGCCGTTGTGGATGTCGTACTCGACGGACAGCGAGCCGTTGTTGGTCATCTGGTAGTCCAGCAGCACGCCGGGGCCGAGCGAGCGGGTGGCGATCTCACCGGCCATGTGCGGGATCGGCGAGAAGAAGAACGCCACCTTGGGCACCGGCTGGAACAGGTCGACGTCGATCAGGTCGAAGACGCCCATCGGCTGGTACATCCCGTGGGCATCGTGGATGCACATCCCGGCGCCGAGCTCGGTCCGGCCGGTGTTGTCGATCTCCATGTGGCCGGCCGGGCCGCCCGGTGTGACGATGCCGGCGCCGTCGTTGCCGGAGACGGTCAGCACGCTGCCCAGCGGGGCCGGGTAGTTGTGCGTGGCCACCACCTTGGTGCTGGGCGCGTGCGCGGTGTGGCGGGTGGTGAACATCGAGTACGTCTCGGTCCACGCGATCTCCATGTGGCGCTCGAGATAGTGGGCCGAGAGCCAGATCGTCGGAGCGCCGCTCGCCGAGGTCGCGATCGCGTGGAGGCCGAAGAGCGCGAAGTGGTGGTCGCGCAGCTGGTCGATCGTGGCGTCGTTCATGTCGATCGTGAGTTTGTGCTGCTCCACGCTGTCCTCCAGGGTTCGTGCGGGCTCTGGGGAACAGTGTGGAGCGGGCAGGTTGCACGACCGGGCAATCAGTGAAAATCGTTCACGATCGCCTCGGCGGCCTGGCGCAGCTCGTGTTCGTCGGGCAGCCAGGCGTTGGCGATGTCCGGGTGGAGGCTCTCCCGGGCGAGCTCGATGAGCCGGTGGCTCACCTCGTCCACGGACTCGCCGTGGTAGTCGTGGGCGATGACCTCCGCGGCGCGCTGCAGCGCGGAGGTCAGCTGGGCCTCCAGCGGCTCCTGGAGTCGCTGGACGGCGGGGTCGGCGTGGTCGGCGTCAATCGAGACGTGCAGCTCCTGCATGGCCCTGATGATGCCCGCTCGGGCGAGGTTTCATGCTTAGGCGGCGACGGAGCGGCGCGCCCTGATTGCCTGAATTGTCCGGGAGGCCCCGGGGTAGGTCGCGCGGACCTGGGCCAGCGCCCACGCCATGCGCGCCACCGCGGTCTCCGGGTGGTCGCCGAACTCGCCGGCGACCCGCGCCGCGCAGCCCCGCACGCCCATCCGCCGCAGCGTGGCCGCGACGGCCGCGCGGATCTCGCCGCGGGCCGGGGACTGCGAGCACTGCAGGTCCGAGGCGAACAGCGCCTCGGCCCGAACGGCCTCGAAAGTGGTGGTAGCCATCTCGCACCTCCTGTGCGCCTCGTTTTGAGGTTCCCTGATGACAATCACGCTAAGGACACGCGGACGGTTCGGGCTCACGGTTTCATGCCAGCGTCGTCTGTTGGTCACCATGGGTTGATCCACTAGCAGGGTGCATGGGTGGCGGGGCTGTGGCAGGGTGAGACAGTGTCCCTGACGCCCAGCACTCCACCTGGGACGCCCACCAGCGCGCCGCTGCCGCTGCACCGGGCGGCCCGCATCGAGGACGCGTTCCACGCGGTGCTGGAGCGTCGCCTGCGCCGGCGGGGCTGGAGCGTGGCCGTCACGGCGTACACGGGCTACGGCTCGGCGGCGACGCCCGACCGGCCCGGCTGGGTCCGCGTGCTCGGCCGGGTGCTGCTGGCCCGGCTGGACCCGAAGCCCGGCAAGCGGCTCAAGAAGCTGCGCGGCTGGCGCTCCTTCACCGCCGTGTCGGTCAGCAACGCGCTGGTGAAGATCGAGGCGGGCGGCCGTACCTCCGAGGTGCGCTGCGACCGCGGCGGCTTCATCGACGTCGTGGTCGAGGCCGACCTGGCCCCCGGCTGGGGCACGGTCACGCTGCAGTGCGAGAACAGCGAGCCGGTCGAGGCGCCGATCCGGATCATCGACCCGACTGCCACCCGGCTCGGCATCATCTCCGACGTCGACGACACGGTCATGATCACCACGCTGCCGCGGCCGCTGCTGGCCGCCTGGAACACCTTCGTCCTCGACGAACATGCCCGCGCTTCGGTACCGGGAATGGCCGTGCTCTACGAGCGCCTGGTCAACGCCAACCCGGGCGCGCCGGTGTTCTACCTCTCGACCGGCGCCTGGAACGTGGCCGCGACGCTGACCCGGTTCCTGTCCCGCCACCTGTACCCGGCCGGGCCGCTGCTGCTCACCGACTGGGGCCCGCAGCCGGACCGGTTCTTCCGCAGCGGCCAGGCCCACAAGCGGGCCTCGCTGTCCCGGCTGGCCCAGGAGTTCCCGGACATCCGCTGGCTGCTCATCGGCGACGACGGCCAGCACGACCCGGAGATCTACGCCGAGTTCGCGGCCGAGCACCCGGACAGCATCGCCGCCGTGGCCATCCGCCACCTGTCCCCCGCCCAGGCGGTCCTGGCCGGCGCGTTCCCGGGTGTGGCGGGGAGCCCAAGGCGCTTCCCGCCCAACGACCGCAGATGGCTCAGCGCCCCGGACGGCGCCGGCCTGTGGCGCCTGCTCCGGGACACTGAGATCCTCTAGATCGTGGTGACGAGGCCGCCGTCGATCACGATGTCGGCGCCGGTGATGTTGCCGGCCGTCTCCGCGGCGAGCAGCAGGACGACCTGAGCCACCTCGCTCGGGCGGCTGAACCGGCCGGTCGGGGTGCCGGCGACCGCGGCCGCCTGGACCGCGGCCGGGTCCAGGCCCTGCGCCTGCGCGATGGTCTCGGCCACGCCGCCGGCCCCCAGCCACAGCGGGGTCTCCACCGGGCCCGGGCTGACCGTGTTGACCCGGACCCCGGCCGGGCCGAGCTCCTTCGACAGCGACTTGCAGAAGCTGCGCAGCGCCGCCTTGGCCGCGCTGTAGTCGATCACCCCGGGGTCCGGCAGCGCGGCGTTGACCGAGCAGACGGTGACGATCGCCGACGGGGCGCTCCGCAGCAGGTGGGGCACGGCGGCCCGGGTCGCGCGGATGGCCGAGAACAGGTTGGCCTCCAGCGCCCCCTGCCAGTCCTCGTCGGTGACCGACAGGAAGCCGCCGGTCCGCGGCCGGACCGCGCCGACGTTGTTGACGAGCACGTCGATGCCGCCGAAGCGGTCCACCGCCGCGTCGGCGAGGGCCTGGCAGCCGGCCGCCGTCGTCAGATCCCCGAGGACCACGTGCGCGCCGAGGGCGTCGAGCTCGGGCGAGCCATGGCGGGCACCGGCGGTGACGTGGGCACCCTCCTGTACAAGCGCGCTCGCAATCGCGAGACCGATGCCCTTGCCGGCGCCCGTCACCACCGCGCGGCGGCCCGCGAGGCCGAGGTTCACAGCGACTGTTCCTTGAGCCAGGTCAGGCAGGTGTCGGCCACCTCGCGCCAGCCGGAGTCGATGGTCAGCGAGTGGGCCCGGTCCGGGAACGTGATGATGTCGGTGACCGCCTCCGAGTGCCGGTACTGCTTCAGCGTCGCCCGGGTCACCGACTCCGGCACGGTGTGGTCCTTGCCGCTGGCGATGAGCAGCAGCGGCCCGCGGTTCTGGTTGTCGGTGGCCACCTTGGCCGGCGAGTGCGGGTCGAAGTTCGCGGTCGCCGCCTCGAACAGCGGCTTGCCCGGCGCGGGGATCGTCCAGCGCTCGAACAGCTCCTCCGACTCCTGCTCCGAGACCTCGTTGGTGAACGCGAACCGGAACTGCTCCGGGGTCAGCGAGACCGCGCGGTGCCGGTTGGCCGGGTTCTTGAACACCGGGAGGGTGGCGCGGAGGGCCGAGAGGGGCACGGGGAGTACCCCCTTGATCTGGGCGGCGTCGATGGCGATGGCGGCCAGCGCGCGGTCCTGGCCGAGCAGCTTCTGCGCGATCATGCCGCCGAACGAGTGCCCGATCAGGATCGGGGCGCTCGGGAGCCGCTCGATGATGCCGGCGAAATGGGCCACCACGTCGTCGATGCCGTGGTCGCCGATCGCGTCGGGGTTCGCGCGCGAGGCCTCGACCGTCTCGCCGTCGCCGGGCCAGCCGGGGGCCATCGGCTCGTAGCCGGCCTCCCGGAACAGCTGGACCCACGGGTCCCACGAGGTGGCGTGCAGCCAGAGGCCATGGATGAAGAGCACGGGGGTTGTCACAGGAGTTCTCCGCTCGTCGGGCGCCGTCATTGGCACCGTAGGAGCGCTTCCACGGGGTCAGCTAGCGTCAGGTGACTGCATCAGGACGGCGGCCAGCTGGGCGCGGGACGTGATGCCGAGCTTGGGGAACATGCGGTACAGGTGCGAGCTGACCGTCCGGTGCGAGAGGAACAGCCGCTGGCCGATCTCGCGGTTGGACAGGCCCTGCGCGGCGAGCTCGGCGATCTGCGCCTCCTGCGGGGAGAGCCGCTCCCGCGGGTTCGACGTCGGCTGCCACCCGCGCTCGCCGGTCGCGCTCAGCTCCTGGTCGGCCCGCTGGGCCCAGGTCCGCGCGCCGACCGCCTCGAACGTGGCCCGGGCCGCCCGCAGCGGCTCGCGCGACTCGACGACCCGGCGCCGGCGGCGCAGCCAGGAGCCGAACGCGAGCTCGGCCCGCGCCCGGTGCCAGGGCAGCCCGCTGCTGGCGCCGTGCATGGCCGCCTTGAACAGCGGCTCGGCCGACTCGTCGTCGGCGAGCACGGCCCGGGTGTACTCCAGCGCGATGATCGACCCGGTCGCCGGTGAGCCGCCCGCGATCCGCTCGATGCCCGCCAGCAGCGCGCGGCCCTCGTCCCGCCGCCCGGTGCGCACGGCCGCCTCGGCCAGGTAGCCGAGCGTCCAGACCTGCTGAATGCGCTGGTACGCCGGGTCCGTCGGCTCGAACACCCGGCGCATCTCGCCATAGGCCTGCTCGTGCCGGTTCGCGCCGAGCTCGGCGATCCCGCGGGCCAGCTGCACGCCGGCCAGAAGCGAAGAGGCGGCGTTCGGGGTGCGCACCGCCGTGTGCTCGGCCTCCGCCAGCAGGTCGTGCCGGGTGTCCCAGCCCCGCCCGACGCCGTCGATCAGCGCCACCGCGATGCGCGCGGTCGCGGCCCACAGCGACTGCCCGGTCTCGTCGGCCAGCCGCATCGCCTCGTCGGCCGAGCTCGCCGCGTCGAACGTGCCCAGGTAGATCTCGCCCCAGGAGCGGATCGCCAGCGCCTCCGCGAGCAGGCTCATCCGGCCCTGCGCGCGCAGCTCCTGGATCGGCGTGGACAGGAACGCGACCGCGCGGCGGAAGTCGCCGGTGCAGAACGCCGCGATGCCCAGCAGGCCCGCCGCGTCCGGCTGCCCGCCGGCGTCCGCGGGCCAGTGCGCGAGCTGCTCGATCACCGCCGGCCCCTGCTCGAGCGGCTCGGACAGCGCGTTGATGGCCAGCAGCCGCGGGTCGTCGGCGGCCACCCCCAGGTGGTGCGCGGCCAGCACGATCTCGTGGCGCAGCGCCGCGCCCGGGTCGCGCCACCAGACCCGCCGGGCCGCGCCGACCAGCAGCTGCATGGCGAGCTCGACATCCGTGCCCTCGATGGCCTGGCGGGCGAGGTGGACCAGGTGGCGTACCTCGGCCGGCTCGCCCGTGGACCCGTCGTGGAAGACGCCCTCCAGCCAGATCAGCCGCGAGCGGTCGCGCGGGCGCAGCGACACCCCGGCGACCTGGGCCTTGATCTGCTCGACCTGCCCGAACCGGCCCAGCTGGAAGCCGAGCTCGGCCGCGCTGAGCAGCCGGCCGGCCTGGGCCTGCGGGTCGGGGCTGAGCGCGGCCGCCCGCTCCAGCCACGCCACGGCGGAGGCGATCGCGCCGCGGCGCTGGGCGTTGCCGGCCGCCCGCTCCAGCTCGGCCGCGATCCCCTCGTCCCGCCCGGACATGGCCGACGCCCGGTGCCACACCGCGCGGTCCGGGTGGGTCTCCAGGACGCGGGCCAGCGCCTCGTGGGCCTGCTGCCGCGTCGCGGGCGGCATGGCCCGCAGCAGCGCCGATCCGATGAGGGGATGCGCCATCTGGTACCGCTCACCGCTCGCCGTCAGCAGCCCGTTGTCGAAGGCCGGCTGCGCGGCCCCGCGGTCGAGCGGCGCGCCGTGCAGCAGCTGCGCGGCCGCGAGCACGTCCCCGAGGTCGTCGCCGTCGTCGACCGCCGCGACCGTCAGGATGGCGCCCACCGCCGGCCCGAGGTGCTCGGCCCGGGCCGCGAACGCCTGCTCCAGCCGCGTGGTCATCGGCAGGTCGTCGTCGATTTCCGCGTACCGCCCCGGCTCCAGCGCGATCGCGAACTCCCGGAGGGCGAGCGGGTTGCCCCGGGCCTGGTGCAGGACGCGCTCGCGCACCGCGGGCGGCAGGCCGGGCGCCCGGGCGTCGAGCAGCGCGGCCGCCGCGGCCCCGTCGATGCCGCGAAGTTCCACCCACTCGACCGTGTGCGCGTCGGTGAACGGCAGCGGCGCCGGCCGCGAGGTGCACAGCACCACCACCCGCTCGCTCTCGATCCGCCGCGCCACGAAGGCCAGCGCGTCGATCGAGGGCTGGTCCATCCAGTGCAGGTCGTCGAGGCAGACGAGCACCGGTGTACGCCGGGCCAGGTCGACGAGCAGCTCCAGCACCGCGAGGAACGCGAAGAACGGGTTCACCTCGACCGAGTCGCCCATCGCGAAGCAGGCGAGCAGGGCGTCGCGCTGCATGGCCGGAAGCCGGTCGGCCCTCGGCAGCAGCGGGCGCAGGACCTGGTGCAGGCAGGCGAACGGCAGGTGCGTCTCGGACTGGCTGCCGCGCGCGCTGAGCACGGTGAAGCCCTTGCCGCGCGCGTGCTCCACGGCCTCGGCCAGCAGCGCGCTCTTGCCGACGCCGGGCTCGCCGCGCAGGCCGATCGCGCTGCCGCGGTCGTCGACGTCGTCGAGGTGGCCGGAGAGGGAACGCAGCTCGTCGTCACGCCCCAGGAGTCGCACGCCTACGAGCATGCCACCCGGGGATCATCAGTGTCGCGGGGCCGCCGTCGAGGTCATCGGGGCGCCGACCTTGGCGATCAACTGGTGCAGCACGCGGTCGGACTGGTCGTGCGGGACCTGGCAGGTGCCGGCGGCGAGGTGGCCGCCGCCGCCGTACTGCAGCATCACCTGTCCGATGTCCGTGGGCGACGTGCGGTCGAGGATCGACTTGCCCACCGCGAAGACCGTGTTGAGCTTCTGCTTGCCCCAGATCACGTGGATCGAGACGCGGGCTTCGGGGAACAGGGCGTACACCATGAAGCGGTTTCCGGCGTAGATCGTCTCCTCGTCGCGCAGGTCGACCACGACCACGTCGCCGTGCATGGTCGACACCCGCCGCAACTGCTCGACGAACAGGTCCTGCTGCTCCCGGAACAGCTCGGCGCGCTCGGCCACGTCGGGCAGGCCGAGGATCTCCTCGACGTCCTGGTGGTCGATGCAGGCGTCGATGAGCTGCATCATGAGCTGGTAGTTGGAGATCCGGAACTGCCGGAAACGGCCCAGCCCGGTGCGGCTGTCCATGAGGAAGTTCAGCAGCGTCCAGCCCGTCGGCTGCAGGATTTCGGTGATGTCGTACTGCGCCGAATCCGCCCGGTCCACCGCCACCATCAACTCGTCGGAGACGTGCGGGAAGCGCTCGGCCCCGCCGAAGTGGTCATAGATGACCCGGGCCGCCGACGGGGCATCCGCGTCGATGACGTGATTCGTCGCCTGGCCCTGGTTGTTCTTGGCGGCCCGCAGGGTCTCCGAGTGATGGTGGTCGAAGACCATGTGGGCCCCGGGCGCGTACGGCAGGTTGGTGAGAATGTCCGTCGGCCCGACCTCGACCTGGCCGTCCTGCACGTCCTTGGGGTGCACGAACGTGATGTCACCGATGAGGTCGAGATGGCGCAGCAGCACCGCGCAGACCAGTCCGTCGAAGTCGCTGCGGGTCACGAGACGGTACTTCACTGCACATCCCCTAAGCGCGAAACGGCCGGTCGACGGTTTCCCCATCGGCCGGCCGCCCGCGTTTGTGAGGCTTTTTAGAGAATCGAGAGGTGCACGTGGTTCGTGTGATCACTGGAGGGATCACCGGCGACGCCGCTGTAATGGTGCCAGCCGACCGCGGGTGTCCAGATCTCCTTGAACCAGATCACGTACATCACGCCGAGTTGCTGGGCGTTCTTGACGAAGTACGCGGCCAGCGTGCTGCCGTAGACGAAGTCACCGCCTGAGGCGACCCCGCCGAATCCGGACTTCGTCTGCACCGAGAAGTCACACGCGCGCCCCTTGGGGTGCTCGTACGGCCCGCTCGGCCGGAAGCAGGACACGAACCGCTTGAAGCCGTCCTTCTGCGCCTGCTGCATGGCGTGGAGCATGCGCGGGGTGATGCAGCCGGTGGTCGTGGGGTCGTTGACGTTGCACGACTCCTTCGGCAGCCCCCCGCTGGCCGTGCGCGGGACGGCCTCGGCGGTGGGCAGGTTCGCGGAGACGAAGCCCTTGCTCGGCCCGCCGGCCAGCTTCAGGGCGTTCTCCGCGTCCTTCTTCTTCTGTTCCATGGTCTGGACCTGCTGCTGCTGCGCGGCGACCTCGTCCTCGAGGGCCTTCTTCTGCGCGGCCTGGCTCTCCTTGAGCTGCTTGAGCTCGTGCAGCAGGTTGTCGTTGTGGTGGGCGATCTGGTTGATCGACCCGGCCCGCTCGGCGAAGCTGTCCGGGCTGCCCGAGTCCATCAGCGCGGCGAACGTGGTGAGGGGCCCGGTGCGGTACGCCGCGACGGCGATCGCGGCCACCTGCTCCTGGACCGTGGCCAGCTGGGCCTCGGTCTTCTGCAGCTGCGCGGTGAGCTCGCCCTGGCGCTTGACCGAGGCGTCGAACTTCTCCTTGGCCTCGGACCAGGCGCGGGTGCTGTCCTCGAGCACTGAGCCGAGGGTCGGGTTCGCGCTGGAACCCTCGTCGCCGGTGTCCCCGCCCGGCTCGGCCGCGGCGGGCGTGGCGGCGAGCCCCCCGAGCACGAATGCCGCCAGTAGCGCTACGATTACACGCCGGTAGGGATGTCGCGATGACATCTGGTTCGTTGTTCCTTCCGTCGGCCGCCGACCGAGTTAGCTGACGGGTTCGGGACGGAACGACCCCTACCACCCTCCCGGGAGAGGGTTGGATTCACCCCAACGTTACGGTGGGTCCCCGGCTCGCCACGGGTGGCGATTGGGCGGCAGCCACGCCCGGCACCGGGGGCGGTGCCCGCATGGACGTGACCGTGGGTCACTGTACCCAGGGCGCCTCCTTTGCGCACCGCACCGTTTGTGCGGAGATCGCTCGACCTTGGGTTGAGTGACTCACATCACTCCGTTTGGGCCTGCCTCAACGCAACCGTAAATATTCTTCATAAAACGATGACGTTCGCTCTCCTCCGCGTCGCGGGCTGGTCCTATGGGCCGGTCAGACGACGTGCGAAGGAGTTGATCGACGGTGTCGAGAGTGCGGGTGCTGGCCATGCTCGCCGCGGTGACCCTGGTGGGCGGGGTGGTCGCGGTCTTCAACATGCTGCCCGCGTCGGCCGCCTCATGCTCACCCGCGTGGTCCGCAACAGCGGTCTACACCGGGGGCGCCACGGTCTCCCGCAATGGCCACAACTACCTCGCCAAGTGGTGGACCCAGAACGAGGCCCCGCCCGGCAACACCGGCGTGTGGCAGGACCAGGGCTCGTGCGGCGGCTCCTCGCCCCAGCCCCCGACCCAGACGGGTTCCGCGGGCGGCTGCAGCTTCCCGGCGTGGGTCCAGGGCCGCAACTACGTGACGGGCGACATCGTCAAGTTCACGGACGGCAAGTTCTACATCGCCGAGCACGAGAACCCCGGATACAGCCCGGTCATCTCCACTTGGTACTGGGACCCGTACACCTGCTCCGGCTCCGGCTCCGGTGGTGGGACCACGCCTCCGCCCTCCAGCGGCTCCTTCGTGGTGAGCGAGGCGCAGTTCAACCAGATGTTCCCGGGCCGGAACTCGTTCTACACGTACTCGGGCCTGGTGGCGGCGCTCTCGGCGTACCCCGGCTTCGCCAAGACCGGCTCGGACGACCAGCGCAAGCAGGAGGCCGCGGCGTTCCTGGCCAACGTGAACCACGAGACCGGCGGCCTGGTCTACGTCGTGGAGCAGAACACGGCCAACTACCCCCACTACTGCGACACGAGCCAGTCCTACGGCTGCCCGGCCGGCCAGGCGGCGTACTACGGCCGCGGCCCGATCCAGCTGTCGTGGAACTTCAACTACAAGGCCGCGGGCGACGCGCTGGGCATCGACCTGCTGCACAACCCGAACCTGGTCCAGACCGATTCCGCCGTGGCCTGGAAGACCGCCCTCTGGTACTGGAATACCCAGAGCGGCCCGGGCACCATGACCCCGCACAACGCCATGGTCAACGGCGCCGGCTTCGGCGAGACCATCCGCAGCATCAACGGCAGCCTGGAGTGCGGCGGCCGCAACCCGGCCCAGGTCCAGAGCCGCGTGCAGGCTTACCAGCGCTTCGTGGGCATCCTCGGCACCGGCGTGGGGGCAGGCTCGCTGTCCTGCTGATGCTCACCTGTTCGTTTTCCTTGGCGGCGGCCTCCCTGGGGTGTGGGGGGCCGCCGCCGCATGTCGCGGGGAAACACGCGCGAGTTGGCGGGGCGGGACAGGGTACCCTGTTGGGCGCGGGCTGCTAGCTCAATGGCAGAGCTGCGGACTTTTAATCCGTAGGTTCAGGGTTCGAGTCCCTGGCGGCCCACTGGTTCCCTGGAAAGGCGGGGGAGGCTTCGCCTCCACCCGCACCCCCTCACGATCTGCGACTTGAGCGCCGGGCCGCGCGGGGCTGAGCAGCCCGGGCAGATCGCCGATCGAGAGCCCGTCGTCCAGGCAACGCCAACAGGCGAATGGACGACGGCATACGGAGGGCCCGAAGGGGTCGAGCTACTCGTAGTGGTAGCGGCACTGCGCGATCTGGACTACATCGTCAACGATGCGATAGACCAGCCGGTGTTCCTGGTCGATGCGCCGGGACCAGAAGCCGGCCCAGTTGCCGCGCAGCTGCTCGGGCTTGCCGATGCCCTCGTGGCCGTTGCGGCGGATGTCCTCGATCAGCTGGTTGACCCGGCGGAGCATCTGGCGGTTCTGCTGCCAGCTCACATAGTCCTCCCAGCCACGGGAGGCGAACTGGACCTTCACGCCGCTTCCGTGCTGCCGTCCGGATCGACCAGGTCGCGGATCTCGCCGCCGCCGGCGCGGAGCTCCTCGACGGCCTCGTTGAGGCGGCGGGCGTTCGCGGGGCTCGCCATCAGGTACGCCGTCGCCTTCAGGGACTCGTACTCGCGCAAGGAGATGATGACCGCAGCCTCATGCCCGGAGCGGGTCACCACGACCTCTTCGGCGTCGTCGACGACCTGGTCGAGGACCTTGGCCAGGTTCTGCCGGACCTCTGAATAACTGACGGTGCGCATGAGCCCCCCAAATCGAACGTACAAGAAATTGTACAACCGATCGCGCCGGACGGCGCGGGACTGAGCGGACCCGGAGCGCGCGCGTCAGGCGGCGGCTGCGGCCAGGGCCTGGATCGCGGGGGAATCCTTCGCGGTGCGCCACGCCAGGGTCCACTCGCACGGGGCGGCGTCGCGGATCGGCAGGTACGCGATGCCCGGCCACGGATAGAAGCGCTCGGCCTCCGCAACCACGGCGCACACGAACCGCCCGTCGGCCACCGTGGTGAGCTGCTCATGCCACCCCGAGACCGCCGGCCCCCGGGCGATCGGGCGCCCGGCCGGGGTACGGCGCGGGTGGAAGGTCTCCTCCATCGAGGGCGGCACGGAAGTTCCGCTCAGCACCGTGCAGTCGCCCAGGTCCTCCCAGCCGATCGTCGCTCGGCCGGCCAGCGGGTGAGTCGCGCCGACCATCAGGACGATCGAAGAGGTGTGGGTGACCGGGCCGACCGTGATGTCCGGCTCGCGCACGGGGCGCCACACCAGCGCCACGTCCACCGCGTCCGCGCGGAGCTCGGCCAAGGGAGCGGTGGCCTGGATGTCGCGGACCCGCAGTTCCAGCGCCGGGTGGCGGGACTGCAGCAGCGCGCGGACGGGGCGGAGGCGCAGTGCCTGGGGGCCCATGGCGCCGATGGTCAGAACGCCGTGCACGCCGGCGACCGAGGCGGTCACGGTGCGGATGCCGTCGATGATCTGGCGGTACCCGGGAGCCAGCTCCTCCAGCAGCCGCCGGCCCGCCGGAGTCAGGCGCACGGTGCGGGTGGTGCGTTCGAAGAGCGGGGCGCCGATGTACCGCTCCTGCTTCTTCACGGCCTGGCTCACCCTGGCCGGGGTGACGTGGAGCTTCTCCGCCGTGCGACCGAAGTGGAGTTCCTCGGCCAGGGTCAGGAAGATCTCGATGTCCCGGAGCTCCACGCAGCGGCCCCCATTCTTCATCGCTGGGTTAACAGACTCTACCGATCTTGCTCCTTGGTCCCGTCGCTGGTGGCGGCCATGCTCGTGGGCAGCTCGGCGGAGGTCGGGCGGTACCCGAGGGGGTTGGGCATGGTGGGACGCGGGCTGCGCGAGGTGCTTGGGCGGCATGTCGAGTCGGGACGGATTCCAGGGCTGGTCGCGCTGGTGAGCCGGGGGGACGAGACGCACGTCGAGGTGCTCGGGACCATGGCGCACGGCGGGGGTGCGCCGATGCGGCGGGACGCGATCTTCCGGATGGCGTCCACGTCCAAGCCGGTCACGGTGGCGGCGGCGATGGTGTTGCTCGACGAGTGCCGGCTGCGGCTGGACGACACGGTCGAGCGGTGGCTGCCGGAGCTGGCCGGGCGGCGGGTGCTGAGCCGGATCGACGCTCCGCTGGACGACACGGTGCCGGCGCGGCGGCCGATCACCGTGCGGGACGTGCTGACGTCGACGTTCGGGCTCGGGATGGACATGACGGCGCTCGGTACGCCGATCATGGGGGCCGTGTTCGAGCAGGGGCTCACGCCGAACCTGCCGACGCCGATGCCCGCGCCGGACGAGTGGATGCGGCGGCTCGGGGAGTTGCCGCTGATGTATCAGCCGGGGGAGCGGTGGCAGTACCACATCGCCAGTGATCTGCTCGGGGTGCTGGTGGCCCGGGTGTCGGGGCGGCCGTTCGAGACGTTCCTGCGGGAGCGCGTCTTCGAGCCGCTGGGGATGCGGGACACCGGGTTCGACGTGCCGGGCGACAAGATGGATCGGCTGCCGCCGCTGTACGCGCCCGATCCGCAGAGCGGGGAGTTTCACGTGTGGGATCCGGCCGAGGGCGGGCGGCACAGCGCTCCCCCGGCGTTTCCGGGCGGCGGCGGGGGGCTGGTGTCGACCGCCGACGACTATCTCGCGTACTTCCGGATGCTGCTCAACCACGGCCGGCACGGCGGCGAGCGGATCCTGTCGCGGGCGGCGGTCGAGCTGATGACCACCAACCGGCTGGCGCCCGGTCCGCAGGCCGCGCGGGACGAGCTGGCCCGCGACAACGTGCACATCTCGTTCGGGCAGGGGCAGCACGGGGGCTGGGGCTTCGGCATGGCGGTGCGCACGTACCGCGGCGACTACGCGCCCGTCGGACAGTTCGGCTGGGACGGCGGCAGCGGGACCTCGACCTACGCCGATCCCGCGAACCAGCTCGTCGGCATCCTGTTGACGCAGGTGGGAGCCTCGGTGCCGGACTCGATCCAGGCGATGCACGACTTCTGGACGACGGTGTACCGCAGCCTCGACGACTGAAGCAGGGCCCGGTCGCGAAGGACCGGGCCCCACTCGTCTACTGCTGGACGATGAACTCGACCCGGCGGTTCACGGCGTTGGCGGTGGCGTCGGTGCCCTGGACCTTCGGGCGGCTCTCGCCGAAGCCCTTCGAGGACAGCCGGTCCGCCGAGATGCCGAGCGAGACCAGCGTGTCCAGGACGGTGCGCGCGCGGTTCTCGCTCAGCGTCTGGTTGCGCTCGGCCGTGCCGGTGAGGTCGGTGTGGCCCTCGATGCTCACCTTGATGTTCGGGTTGGCCTTCAGGATCGAGGCCGCGTTCTCGACCACGGCCCGGCCCTGTGCGGTGAGCGTCGCGCTGTTGTTCTCGAACTCGACCGTCGGCAGCGCGACCAGCTGGGTCTGCACCTGCTCCGGCGCGGCCGCCTGGCCCACGACCAGCTCGTTGCGCACGGTGCCCGACTTGGCCGCCGCCTTCGCAGCGGTTTCGGCCTTGTCCTTGACTTCCTGAGACGCGACGGTACCCGTAAGCGTGACCACATGATCGGTCAAGTCCACGACGCCCGCCTTGGCGTCCTTGCCCAACGCCGCCGCCACCGCGCCGAGGCCGGCCAGGTCGGTGTCGTCGGCCGCCCGCGCGGCGTCGACGGTCAGGTTGTCCTGCACGTTCTCGGCCCCGAAGGCCTGCTTGGCCGCGTCGCCGAGCTTGGCCCGGTCGCCCTCGGCCGGCACGGTGCCGGTGAGCGTCACCTTGCCGTTGTCGACGAGCAGCTTCACCGAGATCGACTGCTGCTGGACGACCGCCGGGGTCTCGACCTTGGGCGGGGCCTGGACCTCGACCACGCGGACGCCCTCGACGCCCAGCGCGACGTCGCGGGCCTTGTCCTTCTCGTCGGCCGAGCCCACCTTGACGGTGCCGTCCCGCCCGACGAACTTCACCTCGGCATCGATCCCGGCGTCGCTGAGCGCGACCTTGGTGCGGTCGGTCAGCTTGTCCTCGACCGCATGCCGATGTGGTACCTCGAACGTCACCACCAGCGCCGCCAGCCCCACGACGGCGACGCCGATCGGGATCCACGGGCTGCGCTTGCGGATCTCCCAGCCACTCGTCGATGTCGTACGGGTGGTGCCCGCCATCACGCCCGCCCGGTGTCGCGGCCGGCGACGAGGCGGCGCGTCAGATCGGCGAAGCCCTCCTCGTCCCCGTCGGCGAGGTGGGCGGCCTGGCGGGCCCAGGTGAAGATGCTGGGCGCGAAGCGGAGGCCGGCCGCCTCGATCGCGGTGCGGAGGGTGTCGACATCCGCGTCCGCCAGCTGCCGGTACGTCCTGATGCCCGCCGCGATCAGCGCCTTCGACATCTTGGGCCCGATGCCCTCGATGCGCTGCAGGTTGTCGGGCTCGACGTCCTCGACCGGCTCGGCCTGCGCGGGAACGGCCACGACGGGCTCTTCCACGACGGGCTCGGGCTCGGCCGCGACCGGCTCTTCCACGACGGGCTCGGGCTCCACCGCGACGGGCTCTTCGACGACCGGCTCAGGCTCGGCCGCGATGGGCTCGGCCGCGATGGGCTCGGCCGCGATGGGCTCCTCGACCACGACGGCCGCCGGCTCCTCGACGACCGGCTCCTCGACGGCGACGGCCGCGGGCTCCTCGACGAGCGGCTCGGTCTTCGCGGTGACCTCGCGGCCCGCGATCAGGCGGTCGGTGAGGGCCTTGAAGCCGGCCTCGTCCCCGTCGGCGAGCAGCCGGGCCTGCTGCGACCACGTCCCGAGGCTCGGCGCGAACCGCAGGTTGGCCTTGTCCAGCGCGTCTTCCACAGTGGACCGGTCGGCCGCCGCGAGCTGCTCGTACGTCGAGATGCCGGCCGCCCGCAGCGCCGCCGCGATCTTCGGGCCGATGCCCTCGATCCGCTCGAGCTCGTCCTGGGGCGACGGCGGCGCCGCGAACGCGGACTCCACGTCGGCCACGAGGTCCGCGTCGACGGCCTCCGGCTCCTCAGCCGCGACAGGCTCCTCGACAGCCGGGTCCTCAGTCACGACGACCGGCTCGGGCTCGGCGAGAGGCTCGGCGAGCGGCTCGGCGAGCGGCTCGGCGAGCGGCTCGGCGAGCGGCTCGGCCGTGGCGGAGGGCTCTACAGTGGCGACGGGCTCGGACTGGAAGGCGGCGACCGGTTCGGGTTGCGCGGTGGGTGCGGGCTCAGCCGGTACCGGCGAAGGGGCTGGTTCTGCGATGGGCTCCGGATCGGCCACCGCCGCCGCGATGGGCGCGGCCGAAGCCGGTGCCGGGGATTCGGACGAGACGGCGCGCGCGGGCGGCGCCGCTGTGGTGGACTCGGTGACGGATTCGGACGACCGGACCCGGCGCAGGCGCAGGCCCCACCAGAGGTAGCCGACCAGCAGACCGAGCAGGAACGCGAGCAGGATCAACAGGAGTGACTGGTTGGTGTACCAGACCACGACAGGCCTCCGGGGGAAAGTGACCTACGCGTGCATGCGCGCGAAGTGGGAGTTCGCGGGCAGCCTTGCACACCTGGACATCTGGCAACAGGGCCAAGCGGATGCCGTACACCCGCCCGTTATCACCGCTCAAGGGCCTGTTGATCGACGTTTCCGCAGATCGGGGGCTTTCGAAGGGGCTCTGCCGGTGCCCGGCCGACCGGAGGGCCGAGAGAAAATCGAAACGGACGGGTGCTGAACCTCACCACAACTGGAGGCGACGGAGCAATGGGGAAGACGACTCGGGTGCTCGCCTGGGCCGCGGTGGCAGCGGCCGCCGGCGGCGTCGCGTGGGCGCTGCGTGATCTCCCGGCGCAGCTCGGAGCGGTTCCGGGCGGGACGCGGGCGGACCGGATGCGGCGCTCACCGCAGTACGGCGGCGACCGGTTCGTGAACACGGTGCCGCCCGACATCCTGCCGCCGCACGCGATGCGGGACGCGTTCGTCGAGCTGGTCACGGGCAAGCAGCGGCGCAAGCCGCTCGGGGTGATCCCGGTGCGGCGGCCGGACCTCGGCGGCCGGCTGGCCCCGGACGGGCTGCACGTGACCTGGCTGGGCCACTCGACCGCGCTGGTGGAGATCGAGGGCGTGCGGGTGCTGTTCGACCCGGTGTGGAGCGAGCGCTGCTCGCCGACCTCGTTCCTCGGGCCGAAGCGGCTGCACCCGATGCCGCTGCCGATCGAGGAGCTGCCGCGCATCGACGCCGTGGTCATCTCGCACGACCACTACGACCACCTCGACCTGGCCTCGATCCGGGCGTTGCAGCGCACCCAGCAGGCGCCGTTCCTGGTGCCGCTGGGCGTGGGTGCACATCTGGAGCGGTGGGGCGTACCGGAGGATCGCCTGGTCGAACTGGACTGGGACGAGCAGGTGGACATCCGCGGGGTCACGCTGACCGCGACCGCCGCGCGGCACTTCTCGGGCCGCCGGTTCACCCGCGACGGCACGCTCTGGGCGTCGTGGGCGGTCAAGGGGGCGCACCGGAGCCTGTTCTACACGGGCGATTCCGGCTATTTCGACGGGTACAAGCGGATCGGTGAAAACCTCGGCCCGTTCGACGTCTCGCTGATCCAGGTCGGCGCCTACAACGACGCCTGGCCGGACATCCACATGAAGCCGGAGGACGGCGCCAGCGCCCACCTGGACGTGCGCGCGGGGGTGCTCATCCCGCTGCACTGGTGCACGTTCAACCTCGCGCTGCACGCGTGGTCGGAGCCGGTCGACCGGCTGGCCGAGGAGGCCCGCGCGCGGGACATCGAGCTCGTGGTGCCCCGCCCAGGTGACCGGATCGACATCGACGCGTTACCGGCTCTTGAACCGTGGTGGCGCTCTGTTGCGTGAGCTTTAAAAGCCCAGCTCAGAGCACGTGTTGCGGCCCACATGCCAGGACCCGGCAAACCCCTGGCAGGCCCCGGGCCGACCGGCGTACTGTATCGATACAGAAGGTTCTGGATCGATACAGCGGAGGGGAGGGATCCCGATCGTGGCGGCCACCTTGCAGACCATCGCCGACGAGCTGGGCGTGTCGCGGAGCACCGTCTCCAACGCGTACAGCCGGCCGGATCAGCTCTCCCCCGACCTGCGATCCCGCATCCTCGCGGCGGCCGAGCGGCTGGGCTACTCGGGTCCCAACCCGACGGCCCGGTCGCTGCGCCGCGGCAAGGTCAACGCGATCGGGGTGCTGCTCACCGACAACCTGTCGATGGCGTTCACCGACCCCTACGCGGTGGCCTACCTGCGCGGGCTGGCCGAGGCGGCCTCGGCCCGGGAGACGTCGCTGCTGCTGCTGAACCTGCCCAAGGACCCCGAGGCGGGCCGCCGGGTGATCAGCAACGCGGCGGTCGACGCCTTCTGCCTGTACTGCGTGCCGGACTGGCACATCGCGCTGGAGCTGATCCGCGCCCGCAACGTGCCGATCGTGATCGGCGAGGACCCGGACGCGTTCGGCCCCGACGCCGGCTACGTCGGCATCGACGAGCGCGCGGCCGCGCACCGGCTGGGCGAGCACATCGCCCGGCTGGGGCACCGGGACATCGCGGTGGTCGCGCACTGGATCGTCGACGCGGGCGTGACCGGGCCGGTGGACGCCGATCCGGACGCGCTGCGCTACTACGTCACCGGCCAGCGGGTCCGCGGCTTCCGCGACGCGTTCGCCGAGGCCGGGATCGCCTGGGGCCGGGTGCTGCTCATCAACGCGGCGGACAACAGCCGCGACGAGGGGGCGGCCGCGGCGGCCCAGGCGCTGGACCGGCTCGACCGGGCCACGGCCATCCTGACCACGTCCGACGTCCTGGCGCTCGGCGTGCTCGACGCGCTGCGCGTGCGGGGCCTGCGGCCCGGCCGGGACGTCTCGGTCACCGGCTTCGACGACATCGACGAGGCCGAGCCGGCCGGGCTCACCACCATCCGCCAGCCCAGCGTCGAGCGCGGGCGGCTCGCGGGCGAGCTCCTGCTCGACCCGCCCGAGGACCCGGCGCGGCGTCGCCTGACGCTGCCCGTATCGCTGGTGGTCAGGGCGACCACCGGTCCCAATACCACCAAGGAGCAGTCATGATCCCGATCGCCATGATCATCTCACTCGAGGCCGTGCACTCGGAGGCCCGCTCGGCCCTGCCGAACGCCCCGGTCGTCGACGACCGCCGCCCCGAGTCGGTCACGATGCAGAAGGTGCGCGGCTTCGCGGCCCGCACGCTGCGCGCGGCGGCCGACCGAGTCGAGCCCACGCCGGCGCTGACGTACGGCTAACGCGGTTGAAAAAAGGGGGCAGGCCACGCGGCCTGCCCCCTCCTTTTTGGTGCTTAACGAACCTCGACCGACTCCGTGGACTCGACCCGGGCCGTGTTGGCCCGGGCGCCGAGCCCGATGGCGTCGTAGTCGGCCTTGTTGAGGCCGCGCAGGATGAGCGCCCAGATGATGCCGATGACCGCGGCCACGCCGTACGCCGTCGGGAACGCCCAGACGGCGACGTTGTCCGTGCCCGGCGGGATGCCGAGCAACAGGCCGAAGTTGTCGAACACCTGCCACATCACATAGCCGAGGGCGATGGTGGCCAGGATCGGGGCGATCAGCCGCGACCACGGGTTCTCACCGCGGCCGTCCCGCGCGAAGTAGAAGATCACCGAGAGGGACGTGGCCGCGACGAGCAGCAGCACGCCGACGCCGCCCGAGGTGCCCAGCCAGAAGAACAGGTTCACCATCGGGTCCCAGCCGGCCACCGCGAACAGCACGATGGTGGCCGCGGCGATGATCGTCTGGAACAGCGAGCCGGCCATCGGGGCGCCCGAGCGGGCCCGGGTGCGGCCGAAGAACGACGGGAGGACCCGCTCACGGCCCAGCGCGAAGGCGTACCGCGCGGTCGTGTTGTGGTAGCTCAGGGCGGCCGCCGCGATGCTCGTGATGAGCAGGACGGTGCCGACGTCGCCGGTCCAGTCGCCGCCCTTCTCCACCAGCGTGATGAAGAACGGACCGCCCTGGTCGAGGGTCTGCTGGGCCTTGGTCACGGTGTCGCCGACGCCCATGCTGGCGGAGGCGGCCCAGCTCGTCAGGGAGTACGACAGCAGCATGACCCCGAGGCCCAGGAAGGTGGCCACGGCGACCGTGCGGTTCTTGCTGCGGGCCTCCTCGGAGAAGACCGGCGCGGCCTCGAAGCCGACGAACGCCGTGGTCGCGACCGCGAAGGCCGGGCCGGCGGAGTCCTTCAGCGCGCCCCAGGTCCACGGCTCGAAGCTCAGCGAGCCGCCGGCCGGGTGGCTGAAGAAGATCACGTCGAAGATGGTCACCACGATCAGCTCGGCGCCGAGCAGGATCATGAGGACCTTGCTGTTGACGTCGACCCGCAGCAGGCCCAGGACCGCGATGAACAGCCACAGGACCAGGGCCAGGATCCACCAGTCGACCTTGAGGTCCGCCTTCTGCTCGAGCAGGCCCGAGAGGAAGAAGCCGAACGCGCCGTACAGGCCGACCTGCAGCAGGTTGTAGGCGACCAGGGCCACCATGGCCCCGCCGACGCCCAGCGGCCGGCCGAGGCCCTGCGCGATGTACGAGTAGAACGCGCCCGCGTTGGTGATGTGCCGCGACATCGCGACGTAGCCGAAGCTGAACAGCGCGAGGATCACCGCGATGATCAGGAAGGCGAGGGGGAAGCCGGTCGTGCCGACGACGCCCCAGCCGGTCGAGACGAGTGCGCCCACGACCATCAGCGGCGCTGCCGCGGTCAGGGCGAACATGATGACGGACGGCACGCCCAGCCGGTCGCGGGCGAGTGCCTGTGATACCACGCTCGGTCGCGTAGGCGACGTTGCGGACATCGGTCCTCCAGGGGGTTTTGTGAGGGGGGAAGGGGAGAGGAAAGTCCGAAACCGCGCCGTCACCCGCGTTGCGACAGCACCGCGTCGCCGACCGCCGACTCGACCTGGAGGATCAGGTCGCGCAGCGGTGGCGGCAGGGCGCCGATCGCGTATTGAATCCGTCGTCCGCCCGCCGGGTCGCCGTCCCAGAGGATGTGACCGGTCAGCCCGGTCGCCTCGGCGAGGCCGGCGAGCGTCGTGTCCGCCACCCGCATGGGCTCGAAGCCGGTGAGCAGGCGGCGCAGGCGCACCACCCGCCCGGCCGGAAGGTTCACGTCGGTGGGCAGCCAGCGGGTCGAGGACCGCAGCAGCCGCCGCACCTGGGTCTGCTCCACCAGTCCGGCCCGGGCCAGGCGGGTGCCGACGTCGTCGACCGCCGTGCGCCCGAGGAACTGCAGCCAGGTGCGCACTTCGCGGTGCTGCACCTCGGCGATCATGGTGGCCAGGTTGGTGTGGGCCAGGGGGTCGCCCGGCGGCTCGCCGCTGAGCACCCGCATGCGCGGCCCCTCGACGGTGATCCGCTGCTCGAGCACCAGCTCGCCGAGCAGCGCACCGGCCAGCCCGAGCTCCATCGCGCGCGCGGAAATGCGGGACCGTCCGTCCCGGTCGTCGTGCGCTATCAAGAAGAAGTCATCGGCCAGCAGCATCGGAGCGCGTACCCGTCACCCATCGTCGCCCTCGCCGACGGGGCCCGCACCCCGTTCGGCTCACGGTCCCCAAAACCCGTGATCAGAACACTTAGGGCCCGAAAGACCGTGCGACCCAACGCGAAAGCATGCACTGTGCATTGACCGACCGCAACCGTACGGGCGCAAAATCGGATTAACGCGGTCCACCAATGCCGAATAGACGGATGTCGCCCGCCGCTATTTCACACACCGTGATGTCCGTAATTTCCACAGTCGAGCGCGGTCGATTACCGTACGAATTCGCCGGGCAATGCCGGCACACGTCTGATCGGCGGGCGGTGATGTCACCGCCCGCCGAACGAATGCGCTGCGTAATGTGCGACGAACTACGTTCGGTAGTCGCCCCGGCGCTCGGCGGACTCGGCCGCCTGGTCCACCGCCTCGAGAAGATCGTCCAGCGCGTAGCCGCCGTCGTGGCGGATGCCGTTGACGAAGAACGTGGGGGTGCCGGCCACGCCGCTGCGCACCCCGCCGACCAGGTCGCGGCGGACCCGGTCCAGGTAGAGGTGGGCCCCGACCTCGTCGCCGACCTCGGCCGAGGGCAGGCCGAGCCGCTCGACGCCGACCATGAGGCGCCGCGGGTTGATCCCCGACTGGTTGGCGAACAGCCAGTCCCGCATCGGCCAGAAGGCCTCACGCACGGCGGCGGCCTCGGCGACCTCCGCGGCGAGATCGGCATAGGGATGCACGTTCGTCAGAGGAAAGTGCCGCCACGTGTACCGCACGGTCTCCCGCCGAAGCCGCATGAGGTCCTGCAGGATCGCGTGGGCCATTCCGCAGTACGGGCACTGGAAGTCGCCGTATTCGACCAGCGACACGGGGGCGTTCGCCGGGCCGGCGGTGTGGTCGTCGGCGGTCACCGGCACCGTGAGCCGGGGCACCGAGACCTGGAAGGGAGTGGTGGTCATTCTTCAACGGTTCGCCCGCGCCGCCGCGGGCACATCACCCCGGCTGGACGGCGGAGACCAGCAGCGGGCTGCCGTTGCACCCGGTCTCGCGGTTCGGGTTCGGCACGCCGGTGACCTTGACCTGCTGGCCGTCGCGGAGTTGCGCCACCGGGGGGCCGATGAGGACCCAGTGCAGTTGGTCGGTGATCAGCTCGATGCACGTACCGGCGACCCTGATTTTGCCTGTTGCGACCACTTGCTGGAAATCGTCGGTCGGGGGCTCGACCTTGGTCGTTTTCGGCGCGCCGGGCGGAATGCTGATCGTATCTTCGGCGGCGCTCGGCGCGGTGCTCGGCGCATTGCTCGTTGCCGCGCTCGGCGGCGATGCGGGCTCGGCGGCGTTCTGTCCGGATTTATCGGATCCATCAGCACAACTCGCCAACATCAAAACCGCCAAGAGGAGGCCCAAGGGAGCTTTCATACCCACTTGGACCTCCTCCCGGTTCAATCGGTTCCCGCTCAGCCGGTGACGAGGACCGCCATCGACGTGCCGTTCTCCAGCAGCGCGAAGATCTTCACGCCGTTCTTCGGAACCTTCACGCCGTAGTAGGTGCTGGTCGCCGGGTCCTCACGGTAGTAGCTCCTGCTGTCGTCGAACAGCGGGTTGCCCCACTGGCCGCCGAGCCGGCTCGGCGCGTTGTTCGCGCCCGAGTGCAGGGTGAACGAGTCCGTCTTCGCGAACGAGAACGGCGCGTCGAAGCCCTGGACCCGCGGGCGCCACGGCGTCCCGTCGGCCTTGAGCATGAGGTCGGGGTGCGAGTCGATCGGCAGGATCAGACCCTCACCGTGGTGCTGGCTGGTGTTGTTGTCGCTGTACGAGGTGTCCCAGTAGGTGACCAGGAGACCCTGCTCGTACGGGAAGTGCTCGACGTACTGCGGCCGGTCGGCGAAGCCGAAGTTGTACGGGCCGGTCTTCATGTACTTGTCGAACGACTCGTACGTGCGGTGCGAGGCGATGTAGTAGTTGTCGTACTCCGTCGTCAGCGAGTTGCCGACGGCGGAGAAGCCGACCGCGGTCCAGCCGTTGAGGCCGTTCTCGGCCCCGTCGGCGAACACCGTGGAACCGCCGTTGGTGATGGCGATGTTGTCGGCGAAGAAGCCCTGGCCGCCCGCGGCCGGGTCGGTGAAGTACCGGAAGCGCAGCCCGACCGTCTTGCCGGCGAACGCCGACAGGTCGAACGTCGCCGGCACCCAGCCGGCACTGGTGCCGTCGATGCCGTTGCCCTCGGCCGCGGTGGTGATCGAGCCGGGGATGGCCTTGAAGCCGGTGCCGTCGTCGACCTCGACGTACGCGTAGTCACACGCGTCCGGGCCGCAGTCCTCGATGTCCCAGTTGGCCTGCAGCGACAGCGTCGTGGTGCCGGCCGGAATCGAGACGTTGCGGGTCAGCGAGTTGTCGAGGTCGTTGCCCGAGCCGCTCCACCAGGACTTGGTGCCCTCCGGTGGGGTCGGCAGCGGGGTGGAGACCTTCTTCTTCGGCAGGACGACGACGACCGCCTGCGGCTTCTTGCTGTTGTACTCGTGCGGGCCGAGGTCGATCAGCTTCGTCTTGCCGGCGTTGACCGACGTGTAGTCCAGCCAGCCGAGCTGCAGCTTGTCCCAGGCGCCGAGGTCGGCCGCGCGGGCCGCGATCCCGTTGTCGCTGGGCAGGCTCACCCGGCTCTGCGCCATGATCGTCCACCAGCTCACCGGGTTTTCGGCGTTGCCGCCGGCGCCCGAGGTGTCGTAGTGGTCCGGCAGGCCGAGGTCGTGGCCGTACTCGTGCGCGAACACGCTCAGGCCGCCGTTCTCCGGCTGGATCGTGTAGTCGCGCACCCACAGGCCGGTGTTGCCGATCTGGGTGCCACCGAGCTTGTTGAAGTCCGGCCCGCTGGTGAAGTTCTGGAACGCCGCCCAGCGGTGGCTCCAGATCGCGTCCTCGCCCTGCTGGAGGTCACCGTCGGCCTGGTCGCCGCCCGAGTGCACGATCTGGAAGTGGTCGATGTAGCCGTCGGGCTCGTTGAAGTTGCCGTCGCCGTCGTAGTCGAAGCGGTCCCACTGGTCGTAGGAGGCCAGCGTCGCCTTGATGTCGGCGTCGGACTTGCCCTGGGCCTGCTGCCCGGCGACCCAGGCGTTGATCGCGTCCTGGATCAGGTTCCAGGTGTTGCTGCAGACGTTGCCGGCGCACGGGTAGCCGTTGCTGCGGCCGTACCGGGCCTCGTTGTACGGCACCTTCACCCAGTCGGTGACCATGCCCTCGACGCTGTACCGGCCGGAGGACTGCTTCTCGTAGTACGTCTTGAGCGACTCCGCCCCGTTGCCGGAGGCGAAGTACATGTTCTCGAAGTACTGCTTGCTGAAGTCCTGCTTCCAGATGGTCGAGTTGTCGCGGCTGCGGTCCGGCTGCGGGATCGCGTTGTGCAGCGGGCCGTTGAACGTCGCCGGGCCGGCGATGGCCGGGGCCGTGTCCTGGTCCGGGTAGTTCGGGTGGCGCTGGTCGCCGAACTCGGCGAGCACCACGAAGATCTTGTCGGTCTTCTCGCGGCTCAGCTCGACGTACTTGTCGACGTGCCCCTTGCCCTTGTTGCCGTTGCCGATCTTCACGACCGTGCTCGCGCCGCGCTTCTCGGTCTGCGCCTGGCCGTTGAGGACCTGCGAGAGAGCGACCTCACGAGAGTCGCGCCGCTTGTCCTCCAACGGGTTGGGCAACTCGTCGGACGGGGCCGCGGCGTCGACGGAGGGCGACTGCTGCGCCGGCACGGCAAAGGCCGCGCCACCTCCGACGAACACCCCCATCCCCGACGCGAGCGTGAGACTGAGCAGTCCCACGGTCAACTTACGCACAGGTACCTCCCTGGTGGGGCTTCAGCACCGAGGCCCTGTGTCGATGCCTCGATGCACCTGACGCGGAAGACTAGGTGCTCACCGAGGCCCTCGAAGATCAACAGCGGGGTATGCGCATAGTTGCAAGGGTCAAAACAAGGGTCCGCCCGTCTATTGAGCCCGGTCTCTGAGCGCATCGAGATCATGGACGATCACGTGGAGTCGTCCGGTCTGGATGAGCCCCTCCTCACGCAGCGTGCGCAGGGCCTTCGTGACCGCCTCGCGCGACGAGCCGGTCCAGCCGGCCAGCTCGTCCTGTGACAGCGGCAGGCTGATCCGCAGCCCCTCCGGGGTCCGCTCGCCGAACCGCTCGGACAGCTCGACGAGCCGCGCCGCGACCCGGCCCGTGGTGTCGTACGCGCCGAACTCGATGCGCTTGCGGTCGGCGTCGCGCAGCCGGCGGGTCAGCTCGCGCATCAGCAGGAACGACACGCGCGCGTGCCCGAGCAGGTAGCGCTCGAAGTCCGGCGACGGCACCGACAGCGCGGTCACCGGCTCCAGCGCGGTCACGGTCGCCGACATGAGGCCGCCGTCGATCGCCGAGAGCTCGCCGAGCAGCGCGCCCGGGCCGCGCACGGCCAGTACAACCTCGGTCCCTGAAGCGGTGTCGGAGGAGACCTTGACCCGCCCGGAGCGCAGGATGACCACCGCCTCGGACGGGCTCGCCTCGCGGAAGATCACCGCCGCCCGCCGCCACTGCTTGCGATGCCCGGCGGCCTCCAGTGCGGCCTGCTCGTCGGCGTGCAGAAGATCGAAGAACTCGGTCACGCCAAAGTCTCCACCACATATGCCCGGACTGTCTGTCGGCGACCTTTCACTTCCAGCTCGCCCAGCGGCGTCGCGGCGACCCGTTCGGCGATCGCGTCGAACGTGACCCCGCCGATCACCACCTGCCCGGGCTCGGCGACCGTCTGCAGCCGCGCGGCCACGTTCACCGCGTCGCCCATCGCGTTGAACCCGCGCAGCAACTCGCTGCCGATGTTGCCCACCAGCGCGGGCCCGGTGTTCGCCCCGACGCGGAACCGCGGCCAGTCGGGGTGCCCCTCGGCGATCCCGCGCACCGCCTCCTGCATCTGCAGCGCCGCCCGCACCGCGCGCGCCTCGTGGTCCTCCTGCCGCGCGGGCGCGTTGAACAGCGCCAGCAGCGCGTCCCCGACGAACTGCACAATGGTCCCGCCGTTGTCGAGAATGCAAGGAACCGCGACGCCGTGGTACCGGTTGAGCATCTCCACGATGTCGCCCGGCTCGACGGCCTCGGAGAACGTCGTGAAGCCGCGCAGATCCGCGAACAGTGCGGTCACGTCGACCAGCCGTCCGCCCAGCGCCGCCTGATCCGGATCGGCGAGCAGCGCGGCGGCGACGTCCGGGGACATGTACTGGCGGAACAGGGTGGAGAGTTCGCCGTACAAGCGCGCGTTTTCCAGTCCGATCGACAGTTGATGCGCGAGCGTCTGGCGCAGCTCATCCCGCGTGGTCGTCGGAATCGCGACGGCACCGGCCTTGATGTTCTTCACCGTCAGTGGCAAGGCGTCTGGCTGGTCCTCGATCTTGCCGTCAGCGATCAGGTTCACTTTGACCTCGCCGAATGACCCGCGCACCGCCGCGACAGCATTTTCGAGGAACTCCTGCTCGCCGGCCCCGACCCGCGCCTGCTCGCCCACCGCGACCAGGGCGCCGAGCCGCTCCGACAGTTCCCGCTCGGCCACCAGCGCCGCGGCCGCCCGGTCCAGCACCTCGGCCTGCTTCTCGGTCAGCCCGAACCGCTCGGCCATCCGCGCCGCCAGCCGCTCGGGCGCCGCACCCTGCTCGGACTCCTGCAGCGCGGCCACCAGCTCTTCCAGCGCGGCCGCATACTGCTCGCGGATCCGCCGGTTGGTCGCGGCCATCGCGATCCCGTCGAAGAGCCCCGATGCCGTTCCTTCGCGGCGGTACTGCACGTAGGCGCTGTACGCCACGAACAGGAACGCCGCCGTCAGGATGAGGTGCCACTCCCACCACGACAGCCGCCACTTGTCGGCCAGCGTGACGGTGACCATCGCCTCGGCCAGCAGCGCGAACGCGGTCACGACCGAAATCAGCACGGCCCCGGGATTTCTCCGGTACAGCAGGAAGAAGCGCACCGCCGCCCCCACGTACAGCGCCACGGCGACCCACGACACCCAGACCAGCGGCCCCTCGACGTCGCGAATCTGGTCCTGCCGGGACAGCGGCGGCAGGTCCGACAGCGACCACACGATCCAGACGAACAACAGGATTCCGAGCGCGACCCGCAGCGCGAGCTGCCAGCCGGTGATGCCCGCCTTCAACGGCAGCGACGACAACACCGCGAGCACCGACCCGACGATGAGCCCGACGGCCATCGACTGATCGAACCCGGCGTTGGGATGCCCGATCAGCACGCCCGGCGTGGCCAGCGCATGCGCGAAGAGAAACCCGGCCGCGGCGAGAAACACCAGCGAGACCAGGAACAGCCGCCCGTCGGCCCGCCGCTTCGCCGCGATGCTCATGGCCACCCCGACGACGACATTGATCGCCGCCACGATGAGCACGAGCCAGAAATGCGCCTCGTGATGCTGCCAGATCACGTCGGTGCCGGGCCGGCTGAGCAGGAGCCAGAGCCCGGCGAGCGGCAGCGCGAGATGCGCCGCCCAAACGATGACGCGTGGCATCTGCGCCTCCTTGGGTTTTTGTTGCGCTGTTGGGTTTTGGTGCGCTCTTGGGTTTGGTGCGCTGCTGGGTTTTTTGTTGCGCCGTGGCAGCGATAAGGGTCGCACCTTCCGGGCGGATCCGGCCCGTCTCGTTCTGGACATTCGCGGCGTCTCCGTTGTGCGTCTTTCGACGCAGACAGGCCCGGCGATCCTCGGTTCCATAAGTCACCGGCACCTTTGCGGGTGCCGCCAACCTGTGGGAGTCATCATGAAATTCAAGGCACCGCTTCTGACCTTGGGCGCCGGCGTCCTGGTGGCCGGCGTGCTGTACGGCATGAATGTCAGCGTCGGCAACGACTTGTCGCGCAACAACGCCGCGGAGACCCAGCCCCCGCCGGCCGCTTCGGCTGCTCCTTCGCCCACCCCGACCCCCGCCGCGGCCTCATCGGCCCCGGGCGACGGCTCCGGGAAGGCGGCGCAGACCGGCACCATCACATACGCGGGCGCCGTGGACGGCGGCGCGGCGTCGCTCGGCGTGGTCGTCCACAACGGCAAGGCGATCGCCTACGTCTGCGACGGCAAGGCCGCCGAGTCCTGGATGGACGGCGACATGGCCAACGGCGAGGCGCAGCTCAACAGCGCCAAGCTCACCGGGAAGCTCGTCGCCACCTACACCCCGGGCCAGATCAAGGGCACCGTGACCGCGGGCGCGAAGACCTACACCTTCACGCTCAAGGCGGTCGCTCCTCCCTCCGGCCTGTACCGCTCGCAGACCAGCCTCCGCAAGAAGCTCGACGCGAGCTGGATCGTCCTGCCGGACGGCACCCAGGTGGGCGTGCAGAACCGCAACGGCGTCCTCCAGCCGGCCCCGCCCTTCGACGTGAACAACAAGACTGCCGTGGTCGACGGCACGAACGTGACCATCGAGCCGACCAGCCCCGCGTCCGGATACTGAGCCCAGGAGCCCCGACATGTCCGCCCCGACCAACCCTCCGGACGACTCGCCACGCAAGCGGGTGGAGTTCCCTCCCATCCCCGACCCGTCCCCGCTCCCCCCGTCGTCGGGGCAGGCACCTTTCGCCCTGCCACCGCAGTCCTTCACGGTCGACCCGTTGCCCTCCTTGGGCGCACAGCCCTACTCGGCGCCGACGGGTCTGCCTTCCTACACCGGCCCGATCCCGTCTCCTGTCCCCTCTTCTCCCATCTCCCCTTTCCCGGTCTCCTCTCCTCCGGTCTCCACTTCGGCCGTCTCCCCCGCGTCGGCGCCTGCTGACCGCGTGGTGGCTTCGGCATCGGTCTTCGCTCCGGCCCCGGCGCCCGCTTCTTCTTTGCCGGTCTCCCCTTCCGCTGCCCCTCCTTCTTTCCCGGCCACCGCTTTGCCTGCCCCTGGCGCTTCGGCGGACACGCCGGCGGCGGTCTTTGCCCCGACGAGCCCGAAAACCGCGGCCACTCTGATCGTCCCGTTCCTGGTCGCCTGCCTGATCGCCGCCGGCATCGGCGTCTACGGCAAGCTCCACGAACCAACGGGCGTAGCCGTCAACCTCGCCGGCTTCTCAAGCCCGGCAACGGTCAAGGTCTGGCTGGCTACCCTCGCCTTCCTGCTGGCCCTGGTCCAGCTGTTCACCGCCCTCGTCATGTACGGCAAGCTCCACCTCTTCAAGGACGCCCCCTGGCTGGGCCCCGTCCACCGCTGGTCGGGTCGCCTGGCCTTCATCGCCTCCATTCCCGTGGCCCTGCACTGCCTGTACGCGCTCGGCTTCGACGACTACAACACCCGCGTCCTCCTGCACTCCCTCCTCGGCTGCTTCTTCTACGGCGCCTTCGCGGCCAAGATGCTGATCCTCACCAGGAAGGGCGTCCCCGGCTGGGCCCTCCCGGTCCTGGGCGGCCTCGTCTTCACCGCGCTGTCCGGCCTGTTCGTCACCTCCGCCCTGTGGTTCTTCACCACCTTCGGCGTCAAGCTCTGAAAGGGACTGGAAGAACCATGCGCACCTCCACCCGCCGCACCCTGCTGGCCGGCGCCGGCGCGATCGGCGTAGCGACCACCCTCTCGGGCTGCGCCGCGTACGGCCTGGACACCGCCAACGCCCAACCCGCCACTCCCACGAAGTCGGATCCCCAGCCAGGCACCCCCTTGGCCAAACCCACCGACATCCCGGTAGGCGGCGGCAAGATCTTCCCGGACCAAGAACTCGTCATAACCCAACCCACCGCCGGCACCTTCCGCTGCTTCACCGCCATCTGCACCCACGCCGGCTGCGTAGTCGGCGAAGTCGCGGAAGGCACCATCAACTGCCCCTGCCACGGCAGCCGCTTCAAGCTCACCGACGGCGCGGTAGCCGCCGGCCCCGCCAAGAAGCCCCTGGCCACCATCCCCATCAAGGTGACGGACGACGCCATCTCCAAAGCCTGACTCCCACAGGATCGAGCGCCCGCCAACCGTCCACACAGGACCTTTGGCGGGCGCTCGCCTGTCGTCGCCCACCCACCCACTGACTCCGAGCCGCCCCGCCACACATCCGCCCCGGCATCCGAGTTCCTCCACTCCTCAGCAACTTTTCCGACCTTCCCGCACGCGCCCCAGCCACCCCGCGCCTTCTGCCGCCGAGCCCTGACGCCCGGGACTCACGACGACATCCGAATCGCCCGCTCTCGCAACATCCGCCGAGTCGGCAGCACCCCGGCCAGCAGCGCGAGCACCAGGCAAAGCCCAACGACCCCCGCGATCACCGACCACGGCACCACCAGCGCGACCGCCGCCCCCACCTGCTGACTGAGCCCGGCCCGAATGCTGATCAGCGCCCCGAACGCCACCGCCCCGCCGAGCACCGCCCCGATCAGCACCACCAACGCCGACTCCGCCGCGACATACCCCGCCACCTGCCGCCGCGTAGCCCCGGCCAGCCGCATCACCCGCAGGTCAGCCGCGCGCCCCTGCGCCGCCATCAGCAGCGTGTTCGCGACCGCGATCGCCCCGTACCCGCCCGACACCCCGATCAGCATCAGCGTGAACAGCCACACCAGCCGATCCTCGGCACTGTCGGCCTCCGCGGCCCACGTCGCCACGTCAATAACCCGGGCCCCAGCCCCGACCGGCACAACGACCCGCGCCTCCGCCCCAGGCGACGCACCCGACCCCGCTCCGGGCGACGCACCCGCCCCCGTTCCGGGCGACGCACCCGACCCCGTTCCGGGCGACGCACTCGCCCCCGAATCCTTCACGCCGGGCAGATAAACGGCCGAAGTCAACGCCGACGGATCATGCCGCCGAACCACTACGCGACTCAGCAACAGATCCGCTCGTACCGATCGATCCGCGACCACCGCCACCACCCGCAACGAAACCCGCTCGCCGTCGGCAAACACCACCGGATACACGTCCCCAACGCCACGCCGCACCGACTCGGTAACCACCACCGGGTACTCGTCCCCCACCCCACGCCGCTCCGGCCCTGTCTCCGCCGCAGGGTCCTCACCACCGACGCCGGGCTGCCCCGCCGCAGCGTCCTCACCACCGATACCAGGCGGCCCCGCCGCAGCGTCCTCACCACCGACACCGGGCTGCCCCGCCGCAGCGTCCTCACCACCGATACCAGGCGGCCCCGCCCCAGCGTCCTCACCACCGACACCGGGCTGCCCCGCCGCAGCGTCCTCACCACCGATACCAGGCGGCCCCGCCCCAGCGTCCTCACCACCGACACCGGGCTGCCCCGCCCCAGGCACCCCCACCGCGCCGTCGCCTTCCGCACCGCTCTGGTTTGCCCCCGTCTCCGCTGGCGAGTCCTGACCCTGGAGGTCCCCGAGCGAGCCAGCCAGCACCCTCGCCCCCCGATCGACCTCGGCAAACGCGGCCGGGTCGACGCCGAGCACGTTCCACGCCCGCCGATCGGCTCCCGCGGCGTCGTCCCGCCCGAACGCCGTGGTCGGCAGCATCGCCGAACCGGGGACCGCGGCCACCGCGGCGTCGGACAACCCCGGCGTACGGTCCGGTACCATCACCTGCCCGGCATCGACATCCGCAGCCCGCCCCGCCGCATAGGCCGCCGTCGTCGTCTGCACCATCCCCGCCACCAGCACGGCGAACGCCACGGTCAGCAGCACGGGCGCGGCCGTGGAGGCCGTCCGTCGCGCCGCGGTCAGCGCGCCCTCCCGCACCAGCAGCCCGATCGCACCGCCACCTCGCCGGAACGGCAGGCGCCACAGCCCCACGATCGGCGGTACGGCCGCCGGTGCCAGCCCCACCATCCCGGTCACCAGGGCCATCGCGCTGTACAAGGCAAGCGTGGCCCCATCCTGCGCGTCATCCGCCGTCGCGGTGCCGATGGCGAACCCGACGCCGAGCAACACCAGCGAGCCGCCGACGATCCAGCGCAGCCGCCCCATCGGCCGCCGCTCGACGGCCGCCTCGCGCAGTGCCTCCAGCGGCCGCACCCGTGCCGCCCGCCGCGCCGCCGACCAGGCCCCGAGCAGCGCGACCACCGGCCCCAGCGCAAGCGCGACCAGGAAGGGCACCGGCCCGTACCGCACCTCGTACGTCGCCGGCTCCAGCCCCGCCCCGATCAGCGCTCGCCCAACCAGCGGAGCCAGCGCTGCCCCGACGACCACCCCGAGGACCGCGCCGGTGCATCCGACGAGAAGCGCCTCGCCGTACACCATGCGCCGCACTTGCCGAGGTGTCGCCCCGACCGCTCGCAGCAGCCCGAGCTCACGCCGCCGCTGAGCAACGGTGAACGCAAACGTGGACGCGACCACGAACACCGTGACGAACCCGGCCAGCGTCGCCACCCCGGTGAGCGCCTGCATGCCGATCCACCGGGCCCGCGCATCGTCCCGCGGCTCCAGCGCGCCCCGCTCGTCCCCGGTCAGCACCCGGCCGTCGCTCCCGACCACCCCGCGCGCGGCCGCCGCCACCGTCCCCGGGTCCGCGTCGGGCTCGAGCACCAGCCCGATCGCCCGAACTCCCGGCGCCAGTCGGGCCGCAACGTCATCCGCCACCAGATAGCCGGGCGCATCGACCAGCCCCGTCACGGTGTACGGCACGGGCCCCGTCGCCATCAACAACGTCACCGCACTCCCGGGCCGCAACCCGAGCGCCCGATCGACGACAACCTCACCCGCACGGCGCGGCGGCTCACCGGCCACGAGCGCCAGCCCTCCGAGCCGGGCCGACGACCACCCATGCCCCTCGTACGTGTCCTGCCGCTGCCCCTCCACCGCAGGCGGCCGCCCACCGACGAGCGCCTGCACGTAGAAGGTTCGATCGGCGACGACGGCTTCGACGCCGGGCAGCCCCCCGAGGTCCCGGCTCAACTCCTCCGCCCTCGCCGAGGACCACGGCACCGTAGGCGTGAACGACTCGGCCGGACTGTGGCTGTCGAGCGCATCGACAACTACCGCGGCCGCCGCAAGCCGCTCGGGGACGATCGGCCGCCCCGCGAGGAGCAACAGCAGGGCCAGCATCACCAGCGCGATCCCGATCGCCACGGCAACGAGCGCGCCCACCATCCGTCGGAGCTTCACCATGACGTCCCCTCCAACCGTCGGAGCTTCACCACGAAGCTCCCTCCAACCGCACCACCAGGCCCGCGACGAGCACGACGACACACTCCGCCCGCAATCCGTCGGAGCCTCACCGTGATGTCCGCTCCAACCGCACCACCCAGCCCGCGGCCACCACGGCCACACCCGCCGACCACCCGCCGAAGCCTCACCACGACGTCCGCACCACCCAGCCCGCGGCCACCACGGCCCAACCCGCCAACCACCCGTCGGAGCTTCACCACGACGCCCCCTCCAACCGCACCGTCCGACCCGCAGCCACCACGACGACCACCCGCCGGAGCGTCAACATGGCGCCCCCTTTCAGCTGCACCACTCGGCCCACGGCCACCGCGACGACGAACCCGCCCGCCATCCGCCGACGGCGCAACATGACCCGTCCGGCCGAGTCGTGCGGGCCGCGATCTCCTTCGCCGCAAGCGGAACCCGGACGTCGCTGGCAACCCGGCCGGCGGCCCGAAACCGGCGCTCACGATGCCTTCTCCAACTGCGTCGTGCGGGCCGCGATCTCCTCCGCGGCAAGCGGTCCCCGGATGTCGTCGACGATTCGGCCGTCGGCCAGGAACACGATGCGATCGGCGCGGGCAGCGGCGACCGGATCGTGGGTCACCATCACCACGGTCTGCGCGTGCTCGTCGACCAGCGTCCGCAGGAGGTCGAGGACGTGACGCGAGGTCACGCTGTCCAGCGCGCCCGTCGGCTCGTCCGCGAACACGACCGCCGGCCGGCTGATCAGCGCCCGGGCGACGGCGACCCGCTGCTGCTCGCCGCCGGAGAGCTCGCTGGGACGATGTCGGAGCCGGTCCGCGAGCCCGACTGCGGTCAACGCCGCCACCACGTCCGCGGGCGGTGGGCGGTGTCCGGCTAGGCGCATCGGCAGCGACACGTTCTGCTCCGCGGTGAGCGCCGAGACCAGGTTGAAGGCCTGGAACACGAACCCGATCCGGTCGCGCCGCAGCCGGGTGAGGTCGTCCTCCGAGAGCTCGTCGAGCACGACCCCGTCGACGGTGACCGAACCGCCGATCGGGCGGTCGAGGCCGGCCGCACAATGCAGCAGTGTCGACTTGCCCGAGCCGCTCGGGCCCATCACCGCCGTGAACGTGCCGCGCTCGAATGCCACCGAGACGCCGTCAAGCGCGATGAGCTGCCGAGGTCCGTCACCGTAGGCGGCTCTGACGTTCTCCAGGATCACCGTTTGCGTCGTCATGGGCGGTAACGATGCCGCCTCGGGGCGTGATCGCGCATCGGACCGTGATGGACACTTTTCGTTCGGCCCAGGGTCGTACGCCGGGCCGTAAATCGCCCGATTCTCATACCTGGGTATGACGGCTCCCAGGCCGACGCGCAAACCCCCGCCGACCGCTACGGTCGAGCCCATGGAGCTACCACCAGTCCTAACCCGGAGGCTCGGTCCAAGAGGTCTGTACATGCTCGACGCGTTCTCCGCGGCGGGCACCACACTGGTGTGCTTCTTCGCGGCGCTCGCGGTGCCGCAAGGCGGTTGGAGTGAGCCGCTCTGGCTCTCGGCCCTGGTGGCTTTGGCGCTCGGAGTGCCCGTCGCCTTCAGACGGCGCTGGCCCTTCCGCTCCGCATTCGTCGTCGTCGCCGCATCAATGCTCGCCCTGGGCGCGCAGATCGTCCCGACCTTCGCGGCCGCCGGCCCGGCCATCGCACTCGCGCTCGTCTACTACACCTTCGGCACGGTCGCGCGCGACTGGAAGGGCATCGCCGGCGTCGTGGTCGGCGGCCTGCTGATCAGCGCATGCATGGTCATCCCGATGCTCATGTCGGACAAGCCGCCGTCGGGCGACAGCCCCTCGCTGATCATGGCCAGCTTCTTCGGCCTCTTCGCCACCTCCCCGGCGCAGACCCTCGGCTTCGCGATCGGCGAGCGCCGGGCCCAGACCGCCGCACGCAACGAACAGGCGATCCAGAAGGCGGCGGTCGAGGAGCGCCTCCGGGTGGCCCGCGAGCTGCACGACGTCATCGCCCACACGATGACGCTCATCGTGGTGAAGGCCGCGGTCGGCAACCACGTCGCCGACGCCAGCCCCGCCGAGGCACGCGACGCGCTCCAGGTGATCGAGAAGACGGGCCGCGCGGCGATGCTCGAGGTGCGCCGAGTGCTCGACATGCTTCGCGAGGACACGCCGTACGCGCCGACACCCGGCCTGAACGACCTGCCCGGCCTGGTCGAGATGGCCTCGTTCGGCGGCGTCCGCGTCCAGCTCGACGTGGCCCCACCGGACAAGACCACAATCGAGGAAGTGCCCGAGTCGGTGGGCTTGGCGGTGTACCGCATCGTGCAGGAAGCCATCACCAACGTCGTCAAGCACGCGGCGCCGGCCGAGTGCCGGGTCAGCATCGTCGTCAACCCGGCCGAGATCCGCATCGAGGTGAACGACGACGGCAAACGCCCACCGCGCCCCAACGCCACCGGCCACGGCCTGATCGGCATGCGCGAACGCGTCGCCCTCCACGGCGGCACCTTCACCGCCGGCCCCCGAGCCGAGGGCGGCTTCTCCGTCCGCGCCCTACTCCCAGCCGGCGGCATCGCATGACCCGCCCACTGCACGCAGACGTCCGCGCCCAGGCAGACGTCCGCGCCCAGGCAGACGTCCGCGCCCAGGCAGACGTCCGCGCCCAGGCAGACGTCCGCGCCCAGGCAGACGTCCGCGCCCAGGCAGACGTCCGCGCCCAGGCAGACGTCCGCGCCCAGGCAGACGTCCGCGCACACAGAGACGGCCGCACGCACGGGCAGTCCGGAGCGGGGCAGCCAGCGGACGGCAGCGGATGGCCAAACCCAGAGAAACCAGCGACCGATAGCAGGCGATCCCGGGCCGGGCAAAGGACAACAGACAGCGAACAGGACCAGATGGAGCACGCGACTGCCGACAGCAAGCGGACTGAGGCGGGACACGCGACAGCCGACAGCAAGCGAACCGAGGCGGCACACGCCACTGCCGACAGCAAGCGAACCGAGGCGGCACACGCGACTGCCGACAGCAAGCGAACCGAGGCGGCACACGCCACTGCCGACAGCAAGCGAACCGAGGCGGCACACGCCACTGCCGACAGCAAGCGGACTGAGGCGGCACACGCGACTGCCGACAGCAAGCGAACCGAGGCGGCACACGCCACTGCCGACAGCAAGCGAACCGAGGCGGCACACGCGACTGCCGACAGCAAGCGAACCGAGGCGGCACACGCGACTGCCGACAGCAAGCGAACCGAGGCGGCACACGCGACTGCCGACAGCAAGCGAACCGAGGCGGCACACGCGACTGCCGACAGCAAGCGAACCGAGGCGGCACACGCGACTGCCGACAGCAAGCGAACCGAGGCGGCACACGCGACTGCCGACAGCAAGCGAACCGAGGCGGCACACGCGACTGCCGACAGCAAGCGAACCGAGGCGGCACACGCGACTGCCGACGGCGGGCGAGGGATGGCGGGGCGAGTGGTGGTCGGAGGTGGGGCGGCGTGATTCGGGTGTTGATTGCTGACGATCAGGCTTTGCTGCGGGGAAGTTTCCGGGCGCTGCTTGATTTGAGTGGGGATTGCAGCACGGTTGGGGAGGCCGGTACCGGCGATGAGGCGGTGCGGCTGGCGGGTGAGTTGCGGCCGGATGTGGTGCTCATGGATGTGCGGATGCCGTCGATGGACGGGATTGAGGCCACGCGGCGGATTTGTGAAGATGCGGAGTTGGGTGGGGTTCGGGTGTTGATGTTGACGACGTTTGACTTGGATGAGTACGTGTATGGGGCGCTGCGGGCTGGGGCCAGTGGGTTCCTGCTCAAGGACACGCCACCGGCGGAGTTGCTTCATGGGGTTCGGGTTGTGGCCGGTGGGGAGGCGTTGCTGTCGCCTTCGGTCACTCGGAGGCTGATTTTTGAGTTTGTTCGGCGGCCGCAGCCTGAGCGGGCTATTCCGCGGGAGCTTGAGGGCGTTACCGAGCGGGAGCGGGAGGTGCTCGTGCTGGTGGCGCGGGGGTTGTCGAACACCGAGATTGCTCGACATCTTGGGCTGAGTCTGGCCACGGTGAAGACGCACGTCGGGCGGATTTTGGCGAAGCTTGAGGTGCGGGATCGGGCGCAGATGGTGATTGTTGCGTACGAGACTGGGTTGATTTCGGTCGCCCGCTAAGGAGGGAACCTCAGTGGTTAAGTAGGGAACCTCAGTGGTCGGGGTGCAGCAGGGGGATCGTCACGCGGAAGGTGGCGCCCTCGCCTGGGGAGGTCTTTAGGGTTACCTCGCCGTTGTGGGCCTTGACCAAAGCGGCCACGATTGACAGGCCCAGGCCGCTGCCGCCCAGGGCTCGGGTTCGGCTTGGGTCGGTGCGGTAGAAGCGTTCGAAGACTCTTGCGGCGTCGTCCGCGCTCATGCCGGGGCCGTTGTCCGCGACCTCCAGGATGGCCTTGTCCGCATCTGTGCCTACGAAGACGGTTACCTCTGTGCCGGCCGGCGTGTGGTTCAGGGCGTTGGACAGGAGGTTTTGCAGGACTTGGCGCAGGCGGGCCTCGTCGCCCAGGACGATGGGGGCATCGGTGTCGGCGTCGTCGTCCTCGCTGTTCGGGGTGCGCAGGCGTAGGCGGTGGTCCGTGGCCGTTACCCGGGCGTCGATCAGCGCGTCCGTGGCCAAGGAGAGCAAGTCCACCGGGCGCTTTTCGAGTGGGCGTTGTTGGTCCATTCGGGCCAGCAGCAACAGGTCGTCGACCAGGAGGCCCATGCGCGTGGCGTGGTGTTCGATTCGGCGGATGTTGTCCTCGGTGTTGCCGGACTGGCGGTACAGCTCGGCGAAGCCTCGGATCGAAGTGAGCGGCGTGCGCAGTTCGTGGGAGGCGTCCGCTACGAAGCGGCGCATTCGGCCTTCCGACGCCAGGGCGGCTTCCTCTGAGGCTCGGCGTTCGTCGAAGGCGGTCTCAATCTGGCCCAGCATGGTGTTCAGGGCCTGCGCCAGGCCGCCTACCTCGGTGCGTGGGTCGGACTCGGGGACGCGGCGGCTCAGGTCGCCGGCGGCGATGGCCTCGGCCGTCTGTTCCACCTCTACCAGGGGGCGGAGGCTTGAGCGGACCATGACGTACGCGACCACTGCCAGGACCAGCAGGACGAAACCGCCGATGGTGGCGCTCATGACGATTTGGCGCGTGACGGTGTTGTCCACCTCGTCGAGGCTGATGGCGATCACCAGCGACGAGTGCAGGCCCCGCCCGTCGGCCTTGCGGGCGTAGAGGACGCGCCAATCGTGGCCTTGGCCGCTCACGGGTTCGACGGTGGTGTACAGGCCGAAGGTGGTCCCGGACAGGCGCGGGATTTCGCCGATCGCGCTGGCGGTGGAGGGCAGCTTCGGGCGGCTTTGGTTGGCGTCGCTGGGGTTCGGGTTGAACGTCTTCTCGACCAGGCTGCCGTCCGCCTGGTTGATGCAGGCCACGTAGTACCCGCTGCGCTGCACCGGGGCACCGCCGGGGCCGTACTTGTCGCCGGGGTGGTCGCACGACGGCGTCTCTTGGTCGACCGTCTCGAGGAGTTGGGCGTCGACCCGGTCCAAGAGGTAGTCGCGCGTGCTGACGACGCCGGCTATGCCGGTTGTCGTGAGGGCCGCCGCGAGCAGGACGAGCATGAGTACGACTAGCTTGACGCGGAGCGGCCAGGATTTCATGTCCGGGGCAACCGCAGGGAGTATCCGACGCCGCGCAGGGTGTGGAGCAGGCGGGGCTCGGACGTGTCGATCTTCTTGCGCAGGTAGGAGACGTAGGACTCCACGACGCCCGCGTCGCCGCCGAAGTCGTACTGCCACACGTGGTCCAGGATCTGGGCCTTGGACAGGACTCGGCCGGGGTTCGTCATGAAGTACCGCAGCAGCTTGAACTCGGTCGGCGAGAGCTGGACCTCCTGGCCCGCCTTGAACACCTCGTGCGTGTCCTCGTCGAGCTCGATGTCGGCGAAGGTCAGGCGCGAGGTCTGGGCCGCGGAGCCGCCGGCCGGGTCGGCGACGCGCCGGAGGACGGCCTGGATGCGGGCCAGGATCTCGGACAGGCTGAAGGGCTTCGTGACGTAGTCGTCGCCGCCCAGGGTGAGGCCCTTGATCTTGTCCTCGGTGGCGTCGCGGGCGGTCAGGAAGAGCACGGGCACACGGGTGCCCTCGCCGCGGAGTTTGCGCAGGACCTCGAAGCCGTCGAGCTCGGGCATCATGACGTCGAGCAGGATCATGTCGGGCCGGAAGCGGCGGGCCTCCTCCATCGCCTGGCGGCCACTGGTGGCGCTGGCGACGTCGTAGCCGTGGTACTTCAGGCTCGCGGAGAGCAGTTCGACGATGTCGGGCTCGTCGTCGACCACAAGCAGCCGCGTCATGATTCGCTCCAAGTTGCGTCAGGGTTCCCTGGTCTGTTCCCTTGTCACCATCAGACTGCCGCCGGTACCTGACGGTCCGATGCGGTTTCCCTGAAAACGAGCTGTGAACCGCCTGCGACGGCCGCGAGCAGCACCGGGAACTCCAGGTACGCGTGGTACGAGGCGAACGCGGCGTACAGCGCGCGCCCGCTGGCGAAGTCGATGGCGAACGGAATCGCGAGCAGCGCCGCCAGTCCGAGCCCGAGCAGCCAGGCGCGCCGGCCGAGCAGGAACTTGGGCGCCTCCGGGGCGTACCGCGGCAGGAAATAGACCCACACGAAATAGTGCATGGTCTGCAGGAAGGCGAACACGACCAGGAATCGCGTCCCGATGAGCTCGTTGGAGCCGGGCGGCGCGATGCCGAAGCGCGCAAAGGCGCCGGACGACGACAGCGCGAAATCGAACGCGCCGAGCAGCACGAGCACCGGCACCACGAGAATCCACGCGACCTGCGTCCACCGAAACAGCCCCGGCCGCCGCAGCCGCCCCGCCCATTCCCACAGGAAAAACAGCGGGACGAGATTATGCAAATGCGCCAAAATCACGAAATGGTACTGTGAAAACGTCAACGACCCCGCTAGCGCCACGAACACGGTGAAAAGCGCCGCAGCCAACCGCCACCCGCGAAGTCCATGGACACAGGCGGCCGCAAGCACCCCGTAGCCGATGACGATCTCCGCGTACCGCGCCGGATTCCCCACCACGAGCGCCGCCAGCCGGCACAGCACGATCGCCGTGATCAGCCCGAGCAGCACGGCCAGAAACCGCCCGGTGAGCAGCGACGAGAACCGCCCCGCCACGTACCGCAGCTCGAGCACATTGTGCAGCGCCCCGAACGCGATCAGCCCGCCCACGGTCACGACCAACGGCGAGCGCAAGGCGAGACCGAGCGCGGCGGTCGCGGCCAGCACGAACAGCAGGCTTATCTTCATCCCGTGCTCCGCGCCCTGCTGCTGACCCTGGCGGTCGAGGTCCCGCTGTACACGGCCGCGCTGGTCGCCCTCAAGCTCGCAAAACCGGCAAAAGCCGCGGCGCTCGGCGTGGCCGTCAACCTCGCCACCCATCCGGCCCTCTGGCTGTACCTCAGCAGGAACCCGGACCAACTGTGGCCCGCGGAAGCAATGGCAACCGCGGTGGAAGCGCTCATCCTGATAATCGCCATAAAAACCGACAAAATGGCAATCATCGCCATGGCAATAGGAGCCAACGCAGCGTCGCTGCTCATCGGGATCGCCGCCGGATGAGCCAGACGATCAGCACCACCAGAGCGGCCAGAAACAGCAGACAGCCAAGCCCGATGACAACCAGAGCCGAGCCAGGAGCAACAGACGGCTGCGGCGCCACATCCGCCAGCACGATTTCCATGCCGAGCAGTCTGCAGCGCCGCATCGTCAAGAAGTACTAGTCAACCGGAGGAGAATCCGGGGAAGAGGGAGCCTCGGCCGGCCGCAGCCACTGCCACAACAGGAACAGCAGCCCCAGCACGAGCATCCCCAACCCGATCCACAGGTTGATCCGCACCCCCGCCGCCTTGTCGATCTCCTCCTGCGAGTCGAAGATCCCCAGGATCGTCACGATCACGCCATAGACGGTGAAGAGCCCGCCGATCACCCGCCGGACGTCGAACAGCCGAGCCGCCCGAGCGGTGTCCACCTTCTGCTCTTGGTCACTCATGAGAACCTCCAGGGCCTACAGGAACGGCAGGTAGAAAGCGAAGGCCAGCACGAGCGCCCCCGTGCCCAGCAGCACCGGCGAGCGGTACCAGGCGGTGTCCCCGGCGATCGCGTCCGCGCGCAGATCGTGCTTGCCCACGCCGAACACCAGCCCGTCGAGCTCGGCGTCCTCCTTGGGCCGGGTCAGCGGCGTCACGACGATCGCCACGATCATGACGGTGACGAAGGCGATGCCGGCGCCCCAGAAGGACTCGTCGAGGTCCGAGCCGAAGGTGAACCAGCCGAACCACTTGTACCCGGCGTACGTGATGAACGCGGCCAGCGTCCCCAGCAGCAGCCCCCAGAAGCCCGCCCAGGCCGACATCCGCTTCCAGAACATGCCGATGATGAAGGCGGCGAACAGCGGCGCGTTGAACAGGGCGAACAGCGCCTGGATGTAGTCCATGATGTTGCTGTAGCCCGAGGCGATGAACGCGGTGCCGATGCCGATCACGACGCCGACGACCGTGATGAGCCGCCCGACCCGCAGGTAGTAGCCGTCGGGCTTGTCCTTGGCGACGTACTCCTGCCAGATGTCGTACGTGAACACCGTGTTGAAGCCGGACACGTTGGCCGCCATTCCCGCCATGAACGACGCCAGCAGACCGGTGACGGCGATGCCGAGCACGCCGTTGGGCAGGAACTCGCGCATGAGCAGCGGGACCGCGTTGTTGTACTGCAGATCGCCCGTGTCCGCGCCCAGTCCCTTGACGGTGACGAGGGCGACCAGGCCGGGGATGACGGTGACGAACGGGATGAGCAGCTTCGGGTACGCCGCGATGATCGGCGTCCGCCGCGCCGCGCTCATGTTGCGGGCCGACAGACCGCGCTGCACCTCGGCGAAGTTGGTCGTCCAGTAGCCGAAGGAGAGCACGAACCCGAGCCCGAAGACGATGCCCCACCAGGCGGCCCCCAGCGGGTTGTCGGTGCCGCCGGTGTTGGACCAGGTGTGCAGGCCGGCGTCGCCGAGCTTGGTGCTGTTGCGCACCGCGTCGAAGAGCCCGTCGATGCCGCCCAGCTTGACCAGGCCGACGATGGCGATGGGCAGCAGGCCCGCGATGATCACGAAGAACTGCAGCACCTCGTTGTAGATGGCGCTGGAGAGGCCGCCCAGCGTGATGTACACGAGGACGATCGCGGCTCCCACGACGATCGCGACCCACAGCGGCCAGCCGAGCAGGGCCTGCATGATGAGCGCGAGGGCGTACAGGTTGACGCCCGCGATCAGCACCTGGGCCAGCGCGAACGACAGCGCGTTGAGCAGGTGGGCGGGGCGGTTGAAGCGCCGGCGCATGTACTCCGGGACGCTGCGCACCTTCGAGCCGTAGTAGAAGGGCATCATCACGATGCCCAGGAAGACCATGGCCGGCACGGCGCCGATCCAGTAGTAGTGCAAGGTCATCAGCCCGTACTTGGCGCCGTTGGCGGCCATGCCCAGGATCTCCAGGGCGCCCAGGTTGGCCGAGACGAACGCGAGGCCGGTCACCCAGGCGGGGAGTGAGCGGCCGGACAGGAAGAAGTCCTCGCTGTTGCGGATGGATCGGCGGGCGGCGAGGCCCACCCCCAGGACGGTGATGAAATAGAGCGCCAGCAGGACGTAGTCCAATGCGTCCATCTGCAGGCGCAGCCCATCGGCGAGAGTCTGCACCCGTTCCTCCCCTTTGCCGGTACGAGTGGAGCGTCGAGGCTCCTACCCAGCGAAGGCCGAGGATCAAACCACCGATGTCAACTTAGGCGACTTGCCAGCATTTGCACCAGATCGGCGGCGGCGTACGGTTTGTCCAGGAAGGCATCGCACCCCGCCTCGATCGCCGCCGCCCGCTCGTGGGGCAGCACCGAAGCGGTCAGGGCGATGACGGTCGGGTGCTCGGGCACGTCCCGCAGCTCGGCCGCAAGCTCCAGGCCGTTGCCGTCGGGCAGGTTGACGTCCAGCAGCACCAGGTCGACGTCGTTGGCGGCGAGCGCGACCCGGGCGTCGGCGAGGGAGCCGGCTTCAAGAAGATCCGCATCTCGTACTGCCGGTGCGTCCGCCCGCGCCAGAATCGCCCGCACCAGGACCCGGTTGAGCTCCTCGTCCTCCACCAGCAGCACGCGGCTCATCCCGGCACCCCCTCCGGCCGGACCCCGGCACGCGAGTCCGCGCGAACCCCGGCGCGCGAATCGGCGCCCGAGTCAGTGCGCGAGTCGGCGCGCGAGTCAGCGCGGACTTCGCCGCGGGAACCAGCGCGGGAATCGGCGTCGGAGTCGATGCGCGAATCGCCGATGGCGGCCAGGTCGATCCACTCGCGCACGCCGTCGGCGGCCGAACCCCGCGGTACCGTGCCGATGACCTTCCCGGTCAGGCGCAGGCGATCGGCGTCGGAGAGATCCGGCTCGGTGAGCGCGAGCACCGGAATGCCCTGCGTGGACGGCTCCCGCTCGAGCCCGGCGAGCAGCGCGAACCCGTCCACGCCCGGCATCTGCAGGTCGCAGATGATCAGGTCGAAGTGCCGGTCCCGGGACAGCCGCAGCCCCTCCGCGCCGTCGTCACAGGTCACGACGTCGATCCCGGCGTCGGTGAGGCGCCGCTCGACCACCGCGCGGGTGGTGTCGTCGCGGTCGACGACCAGTACCGATGCGGGCTCTGTCGTGGGCGCGATGTGCCGGGCCAGCTGGGCCAGGAGGGCGTCGTGGTCGACCGGCTTGACGAAGAAGTCGGCCGCGCCGAGGGCCAGGCCGGCCCGCTTGTCGTCGACGATCGTGGCGAAGAAGACCGGGATGCCGCGCAGCGCCTCGTCGTGCTTGAGCAGCCGGATCACATCCCAGCCGTCGAGGCCCGGCATGATCACGTCGAGCAGGATCGCGTCCGGGCGCCACTCGCCGGCCACGGCCAGCCCGGCCTCCCCGCTGGGCGCGGTGCGGACCTGGTAGCCGGCCCCGGCCAGGTAGGCCTCGAGCAGCTCGGCGGCCCGCGCGTCGTCGTCGATCACGAGCACCCGCCCGCGGCCCGGGCCGTGCGCGGCCTCCGCGGCGGTCTCGGGCCCGGGAAGCTCGGCGGCGGGCAGCCGCACCGTGAACCGGCTCCCGATCCCGAGCTCGGACTCCACCGCGATCTCCCCGCCGTGCGCCTCGACGAGCCGGCGGGTGAGCGCGAGGCCCAGCCCGGTGCCGGCCTTGCGCTGGGCCGCGGTGCCGAGCTGCTGAAACTCCTCGAAGACCCGCTCCTGGTCCTCGGGGGCGATGCCGATCCCGCTGTCGGCGACCGTGATCGCCACCGTGTCGATCGCGGGCGAGACGGTGATCGCGATCAGCCCGCCGTCCGGGGTGAACTTGATCGCGTTGGACAGCAGGTTGTCGAGGATCTGGCGCAGGCGCAGCGGGTCGGCGGACACCGCGGCGGACGGGGGCACATCGAGGTACACCTGCAGGCCCTTGCGATCGGTGAGGGGCCGCAGCGTGGTGATCACCTCGCCCACGGCCGCGTCCAGCGCGATCGGCTCCGGGTTGAGCTCCAACCGGCCGGACTCGACCTTGGCCAGGTCCAGGATGTCGTTGATCAGCCCGAGCAGGTGCCGGCCGCTGCTGTGCACGTGGTCGACCCACTCGGCCGGGACGTTGCGCCGGTCGCCGTCGGGGTGCTCGGCGCGCATGAGGTCGCTGAAGCCGATGATCGCGTTGAGCGGGGTGCGCAGCTCGTGGCTCATGCCGGCCAGGAAGTCGCTCTTGGCCTGGCTGGCGTGGGTGAGCGCGCCGACCGAGTCGGCCAGGGCGGCGGCGAGCTCGCGCTGCTCGGCCAGCACGGCGCTGCGCTCGGCGAGCACCTTGGCCTGGCCGCCGAGCACGGTCGTGAGGCGCAGGTCGTCGTGGCTGAACAGCGCGCGGTACCGGTCCAGCAGCAGCACCGTGCCCGCCCCCGGCAGCGCCAGCGCGGTGACCAGCCGGGTGGCGGTGGCCAGGGCGAGCGGGTGATCCTTCGGGAGGCGGACCGGCTGGCTCGCGGCGAGGAGCCGGTCCACGTCGAAGTCGATGCGCTCGTGCGGCAGGTGCGTGCCGGAGCGGCAGACCGCGGCCAGCCGTTCGAGGCCCGAATTCAGGACCAGGACCGCGTCGGTACCGGTTGTGTCGTGCACGACGTGCGCGAAGCGCCGCCACACCTGGCCCGTGCCCACGTCCGCGGGCAGGCGCTGGAGGTCCTCGGTCGCCTCGTACCAGACCGTGGCCGACATCATCCGGCGCAGGAACGCGGGCGGGATGAAGGCGAGCAGGTACAGCACGGCCGCGACCAGCCCGACGACCCGCCCGGCCGGCTGCCACCAGACCTGCTGGCCCGGGTACCGCCCGGCCGCGGTGAACAGCATCAGCATCATCACCGGGTACAGGTACGTGGCCAGGGCGGCCAGCCGCAGGCGCATCCGCCCGGCGCCGGAGCGGTGCCGGCTCACCCGCAGCAGGATGGTGCCGGCGATCGCCTCGGTGACCGTGAAGGTGGCCGTGACCAGGCTCAGGTAGGCCAGGCTCAGCGGCCGCGGGGCCATGGTGGTCGCGGCGATGCTGCCGAGCAGGAGCACCAGGAGGGAGATGTCCAGCCAGCGCGGGACCCGGCCGAGGCGGGCGGCGAGGCGCAGCGTGAGGTACGGCTGGATCAGCAGGAGCGCGGTCGCCAGGGCGCTGGCCGCGATGGGCACCGGCCGCTGGGAGTGCTCGCGCACGGCGGCGTTGACGCAGACGGCCAGGGTCGGCAGGAAGAGCAGGGCGACGTCGAGCTGCAGCACGTCCCGGCCGCGGAACCAGGCTCCGAACGCCCGCAAGAACACGGCCGCCACCAGGACGGCTGTGACCAGAGTTACCATGTGACTACGCCCCGTTACGTTCGCGAACGGGACTCACTTTAATCACACGAGGCGAGCCGGGGGGCCGGATGAGCGAGGAAGCGCTGCGCGCCACAGTCGCCACGGCCACCCACGACCTGTCCAACGTCCTCGGCGCGGTCCTGAACTACACGACCTTCCTCGCCGAGGACCTGGCTCGCACCGGCGGCGCGCCGGAGTACCTACCCCATCTCCAGAGCGCCGCCGAGCGCGCCTTGACGCTAGTAACGGGACTCGCTGCGGCTCTTGCAGGAGACGCAGAGCGTGACTGACGGGAACGCCGCCAGCCGGGCCACCGGGATCTCCCCGGCGCAGGTCTCGCAGGTGCCGTAGTGCCCCGCGTCCAGCCGCTCCAGCGCCCGCACCACCTGGTCCAGGCGGGTGCGCAGGGACTGCGCGAGCGCGAACTCCTGCTCGCGGTTGAAGGCCTTCGTGCCGAGGTCAGCCACGTCGTCGCCGGAGTCGACCACACCGGCGAGCGTCGACTCGGCGACCGCGGCGGTGTACTCCGCGTCCAGTTCCTCCCGCCGCTCCTGCAGAGCGATGCGGATGTCCTGGGTGCGGGTCTCTGGGTACACGAGCGTCATTCGGGCCCCCCGGGCTCTACGGCGACTAAGTGACTCCGGGGTTGCCCATCCGAGTGGCGGCGCAAACCTGACTGTTTTTTGCGACCGGCACAGGGCACCATGAACACCGTGGAGGGGGATTCGATCCAGGTCGACGTGCCCGCGGGTCAGGCCCGCCGGGCGCGCCGCGTGATCACCCAGGCCCTGGAGGCCTGGAACATGCCCCACCTCACCCGCGGCGCGGTCATGGTCGGCCACGAGCTGGTCGCCAACGCGCTGCGGCACGGGCTGCCGCCGGCCGTCCTGCGCCTGCTGCGCCGGGGCGAGACGGTCGTCATCGAGGTGGGCGACTGCAGCGAGCAGGTCCCCCGGATCGCCGAGATCGACAATCTGACCAGTACCTCGGGCCGCGGCATGCAGATCGTCGACACGATCGCGCTGGCCTGGGGCGTGCGGCCCCACCAGGGCGGCAAAACGGTCTGGGCGGAGATCGCCCCGAAAGTCAGTTACTGACCGGCTCGTTGGTGATCGGCAGGATCTGATCCAGCCCGGTGATCTCCAGCGTGACCCGGACGTCCTCGTTCGGGTTGGCCACCACCAGCTTCGCGCCCGCGGCCTTCGCGCGCCGCCAGCATCCGACCAGCGTGCCGAGGCCGCTGGAGTCGATGAACGACAGCTCCGTGAGATCCACCACGATCCCGTCGGCGCCGGCGTCCAGTTCGGCCACGACCGCCGCGAGCAGGCTCGGAGCCGAGTCCAGGTCGAGCTCCCCGGCCAGCACCAGGTGCGCGCGGCCGTCGTGCCGGAGCGTTTCCAGCTCCCAGATCGCCTCGTCTTCCACCACCGGGCTTCCTTCCTGACTCGCTGGTCAACAGTGTGGGGTACCCAATCGGTGGAGTTCAAACGCTCACGCAGGTTGCCGCCGTGCAAACCGCGCGGAGGACTCGGGCATCGCTCCTCACCCCGACATTTCGGATTTATACCCTGGCAGGCGATATGTCGGCTTGATTACCCCCAAACCGTCGCCGGGAGACGGCACACCGGCGCCGATGCGAAACGCCCGCGCGATCGTCGACAACCCACCGCCCAACGTCACACCGACGCCGATGCGAAACCCGCACGACCAGCGCCGCCACCGACGCGAAACGCCCGCACGACCAGCGCCGCCACCGACGCGAAACGCCCGCACGACCAGCGCCGCCACCGTGCCGAAACGCCCGCGATCGGCAACGGCGCCGGCGCGAAACGCGATCGCCCGCGAGGCGCCGCCGGTCGGCGAGGTCCGCGCCAATGCCAGGCGCTACGCCAGCGCCATCCGGAAGGCCGTGGTCAGCGCCTCGTCCAGGTGGTCGAGCAGATCCTGCGGGTCCGCGTAGATGCCGGCCGCCCCGTGGTCCAGCAACTCCGCCGCGCAAAGCCCGCCCGACGTCAGCCCCAGGCAGGGAATCGCCAGCTTCCCCGCCGCGTGCACGTCCCACACCGAGTCGCCCACGAACACCGCCTCGTCCGCCGACAGGCCCGAGCGGGACAGCGCCACCTCCAGGATGTCCGGCGCCGGCTTGCTCTGCGAGGCGTCGTCCGCGCTCGTCACCGCCGTCAGCGACGCGTCCGCGTCGAGGCAGCGCAGCAGCGCGTCCAACTCCGGCCGGGACGCCGAAGTGGCCAGGACGACCTTGAGGCCCCGGTCCGCGCAGGCGTCCAGCAGCTTGCGCGCCCCCGGGAGCGGCCGCAGCGCGGGCCAGTGCGGCGCGTACAACGCCGAGTGCGCGGCCCGGATCTCGGAGTCGGCGGACGCATCGCGGCCGGGCCCGAGCAATTCGTCGAGGATCTTGTCGGATCCCATGCCGATCGCGCGGTGGATGCGGGCCATGGGCACGTCGTGGTCGTGCTGACGCAGCGCCTGCCACCAGGCGACGGCGTGCAGGTACACGCTGTCGACGAGGGTGCCGTCCACATCAAAGAGCACACCGGTCACGGGTTTGGTCATGTGCGGGGTGATACCCACCACGGCCGGGGTATCACTGGATCCATGACCGAGCCCGATCGCACGGTCGCCGTCGCGGAGCCGTTTCCGGGCTTCGAACCGGACGACCTCGGCGACTTCGCCACCGAACACTGCAGCCTCACGCTGGCCGAACAGCTGGCCGGCGGCCCCGAACACGCCCGGGAGCCGGAGAGTCCCCACGGCCTGGCGGGGATGGATGAATAAACACGCCTGAATCTGGGCATGTCCTGGGGGCATGGAGTCAGTCCGCGACGCCCTGGGCGACATCGTACGGTTCGTCCCGTCCTTCCTGCTGTTCGTCGTCATCCTGCTCGTCGGATGGCTCATCGCGACGCTTGCCCGCACGGCGGTACACAAGCTGCTTGATCGGATCGGTTTTCAACGGCTGGCCGAGCGCGGGGGGATCGGCAAGGCGCTGACCCACGGCAAGCTGGACGCCGGCGACCTGCTCGCCAAGCTGGTGTACTACGCGCTGCTCCTCTTCACCCTGCAGATCGCGTTCGGCGTGTGGGGCCCCAACCCGGTCTCGGAACTCATCGACGCCGTGGTCCGCTGGCTGCCCCGGGCCGTCGTCGCGATCGTGATCGTCGTGGTCGCCGCGGCCATCGCGGCCGGCGTGCGCGACCTCGCCACCGGCGCCCTCGGCGGGCTCGCCTACGGCCGGGCGCTCGCCGCCGTCGCGTACTGGTTCATCCTCGGCCTCGGCCTGATCGCCGCGCTCAACCAGATCGGCATCGCGACCGCGGTCACCACGCCGGTCCTCATCGCCGTGCTGGCCACGGTGGCGGGCATCCTCATCGTCGGCGTCGGCGGCGGGCTCGTCCGCCCGATGCAGCAGCGCTGGGAGGGCTGGCTCGGCCGGCTCGAGCAGGAGGCCCCCGAGGTCTCGACCCGCCTGCAGGCCGCGGCCGCCACCCGCCGCGAGGAGCGCGAGGCCCAGCAGCGCCGCGAAGAAGAGGCCCGCCAGGCCGCCGCCCAGCGCGCCCGGCTGGAGGAGGAGGCGGCCCAGGCCCGGATCGTCCCCCCGACGCCGGGCCCCATCCCCGGCCTGGTCGACGCCCCGACGATGGTGGTCCCGCAGGTGCCGGCCCCGAACCACCCGCAGGTTCCGCAACAGCGCGACGACACCGTGGTGATCAACCCGCCGCCGGACGAGGATGAACGACGCGCATAAATGCCGAAATAGACCGCCGAATAGCCAATTCGGACTTACCCTCGTCGTTGCCCTATCGAGTCTGCACAATTCGCTGCCGCGGTGTTGTCCCCTCTTTCAAGTGCGCCCCGAAGCTGGCATGTTGAGGCATCACCTCCACCAGTGAGAGGGGGGCACGATGGGCCGACGGAGATGGGTGCACGCCGCGGTGGCGACCGCACTCGTTCCACCGATGCTCGTGATCGCATGGGCGAATCCGAGCGCAGCGGCACCAATCCCGGCAGGCAGCCTGAAGGCCGTCGAAAGCCTCAAACCGGCCAAGCAGACCTCGGCGGCGAAATCGCCGACGAGCCGCATGGCCAAGACCGACCCGTCCCTGCTCAACCGCTCCGACACGGCCAAGGTGCCGGTCGCGGTCAAGCTCGACTACGACGCCACGGCGACGTATTCCGGCGATATTGCCGGATATGCCGCCACCAGTCCATCCGTAACGGGGAAGGCGCTGTCCGGAGGCGCCGACGAAAAGCGGTACGAAAACCGAATTGCGGGAATCGAGGACAAGTTCCTCGCCGACCTCAAGAAACAGGTCCCGGACGCCAAGATCGGCCAGAAGCTGCGCACGGTCTACGGCGGCATCGCACTCATGGTGCCGGCCAACAAGATCAGCGCGATTCTGGCCATCGACAACGTCGTGGCAGTGCAGTCCGACACGGCCCGGCAGCCGCAGACCGACGCCTCGCCGGCATTCATCGGCGCGGACAAGGTCTACCCGCAGCTGGGCGGGGCCCCCAACGCCGGCAAGGGCGTGATCTTCGGCTCGCTGGACAGTGGCGTGTGGCCGGAGCACCCGTCCTTCGCCGACAACGGCAACCTCGGCACCCCGCCGGCGAAGACCGACGGCACCGCGCGCGCCTGCAACTTCGGCGACAACCCGCTGACCCCCGCGGCCGACCCGTTCGTCTGCAACAAGAAGCTCATCGGGGGCCAGGGCTTCCTGGACACCTACAACGCGCTGCAGCCGATGGAGGTCTACGGGTACACCGCCCGCGACTCCGACGGCCACGGCACGCACACCGCGTCGACGGCCGCCGGTGACCCGGTCGCGTCGGCCAAGATCTTCGACATCGAGCGCGGGCCGGTCAACGGCATCGCGCCCGGGGCGTGGGTCTCGGTCTACAAGGTCTGCGGCGCCACCGGTTGCTACGGCACCGACTCCGCCGCCGCGGTCGCCCAGGCGATCAAGGACGGCGTGAACGTCATCAACTTCTCGATCTCGGGTGGCGCGAGCCCGTACACCGACATCGTGGAGCTGGCGTTCTTCGACGCGTACAAGGCCGGCGTGTTCGTCGCCGCCTCGGCCGGCAACAGCGGCCCGGGTGCGAGCACGTCCGACCACCTGTCCCCGTGGGTGACCACGGTGGCCGCGTCCACCCAGAAGCGCTCGTTCAACAGCACGCTGACGGTCCGCTCCTCGGACGGCTCGTCGACGACGCTGACCGGCACTTCGATCACCCCGGGCATCTCCAGCCCGCTCCCGGTCGTTCTTGCCTCGGCAGCCCCGTACAGCGACGCGCTGTGCATCAAGCCCGTCCCGGCGGGCCTGTTCGACGGCAAGATCGTGGCCTGCCAGCGCGGACCCAACCGGGTCCTCAAGGGCGTCACGGTCAAGGCGGGCGGCGCGGCCGGCATGATCCTGTACAACAACCCGGCGGCCGAGACGCTGAGCGACAGCCACTGGCTGCCGACGGTGCACCTCGCCGACGGCGTGCCGTTCCTGAACTACGTCAACGCGCACCCGAACGTCACGGCGAGCTTCACGCAGGGCGAGAAGGGCACCCAGCCCTCCGACGTCATGGCGAGCTTCTCGTCGCGCGGCCCGGGTGGCAACTTCATCAAGCCCGACATCACCGCGCCGGGCACGCAGATCCTGGCCGGCAACACGCCGACCCCCGACGACGTCGCCGTCGGCCCGCCCGGGCAGTACTTCCAGGCGATCGCCGGCACGTCCATGTCCTCCCCGCACATCGCCGGCTCCGCGATCCTGGAGAAGGCGCTGCACCCGGGCTTCACCCCGGGTCAGATCAAGTCCTCGCTGATGACCACCGCGACGACGAAGGTGCTCAAGGAGGACGGGGTCACCCCGGCCGACCCGTTCGACCTCGGTGCCGGTCGCGTTCAGGTCAACCTGGCCGCGAACCCCGGTCTGACGTTCGACGAGACGGCCGACCGGATGTTCGCCCTGGGCAACGACCCGGTCAACGCGGTGCAGATCAACCTGCCGTCGGTGAACGCGCCGGTCATGCCCGGCAAGCTCACCGCCGTCCGCACGGCGAAGAACGTCACGAACAAGACCCTCGTGTACCGCGTTGAGACGACGTCGCCCAGCGGCTCGTCCATCACGGCCACGCCGGCCCTGTTCTCGGTCGGCGCCGGCAAGAGCCAGCAGATCAGCATCACGATCAAGTCCAACGCCACGCAGGGCCAGTACTTCGGCGAGGTCCGGCTCGTGCCGGTCACCGGCGGAGTGCCGACGCTGCACCTCCCGGTCGCGTTCGTGCCCAAGCAGGGCGACGTCCAGGTCACCCAGGCCTGCACGCCGACCGAGATCGGCCTGCTGCAGACCAGCAAGTGCACGGTCACCGCGACCAACGGCACCTTCAACGACACCACGGCGGACTTCACCACCACGACGTCGCTGAACCTCCCGGTCGCCGGGGCCGGCAACGCCAAGGTGGTCAACCCGTTCAAGGTGGAGAAGAAGGGCGCGCCGCTGGCCGGTGCGGTCCCGGGCACGCCGTCGCTGACGCCGGGCACCATCGCCGGGTACCTCCCGCTCGACATCTTCGGGATCACCCCGACGCCCATCGGCGACGAGGACCTGACGACGTTCAACGTCCCGCCGTTCGTCTACAACGGCGTCACGTACAACGCGGTCACGATCGACTCCAACGGGTACCTGTATCCGGGCAGTGATGACAGCAGGGAGAACAACAACTGCTGCAGCATCACCCCGATCCCGGACCCGGCGAAGCCGAACAACGTGCTCGCACCGTTCTGGACCGACCTGGACGGCACGGGCGCGAAGGGCCTGCAGGTGGCGTCGCTGACCGACGGCGTCGACAGCTGGCTCGTGGTCGAGTGGGGCGTCAACGACTTCGGGACCCTCAACGCCCGCCACTTCCAGGTCTGGATCGGCGTGAACGGGGTCCAGGACATCGTCTTCGCGTACGACCCGGCCACCATCGCCACCCTGCCCGCCGGGCAGAACATGGTCGTGGGGGCCGAGAACGTGACCGGCACGGGCGGTCAGGGCCTGCCCCTGAACACCCTGCCGACCGAGGACCTGCGGGTGGTGAGCACCGATCCGGTGCCCGGCGCGTCGCTGTCCTACACGGTGACGGTGTTCGGTCTCCTGCCCGGTAACGGCGAGGTGACCACCTCGGTCGTGTCCCCGGCGGTGCCGGGCACGACGGTCGTCAAGAGCACCATCAAGGTGAGCCCGAGGCTCAACCGCATCGGCACCTGACCTTCTCACAAAGCGGCCGGTCCCCTTGCACAACGGGGGCCGGCCGTTTGAGTATCGAGGTCATGCGGACCTTTGCAAGCGCGGGCGAACTGCTGGCCTCGGTGGGCGAGCACCTCGGCTACAGCGAGTGGCAGGAGGTCACGCAGGAGCGGGTGAACCTCTTCGCCGACGCGACCGGCGACCACCAATGGATTCACGTGGACCCGGAGCGCGCCAAGGCCGGCCCGTTCGGCACCACGATCGCCCACGGCTTCCTGACGCTCTCCCTGCTGCCGACCCTGGTTTCCCAGGTGTACCGCGTGGAGGGCATCCGCATGGGCATCAACTACGGCCTCGACCTGGTCCGCTTTCCCGCCCCGCTGCCGACCGGCTCGAAGGTGCGGGCGGGCGTCGAGCTCCTCGTCGCCGACGACAAGGGCGAGGGCTGGGTCCAGCTCAAGAACCGGGTCACGATCGAGCGTGAGGGCGGCGACAAGCCGGTCTGTGTCGCCGAATCCCTCACGCGTCTCCTGATCTAAGGCAGATTTACCAGGTCCGCCAAACGGGCTCGGTGCTGCGTCGCCGAGCCCAGGGCGACCGCGTTGGCGCGGGCCCGCTTGAGGTACCAATGCGCGGGGTGCTCCCAGGTGAACCCGATCCCGCCGTGCAGCTGCACGCACTCCTCCGCCGCCTTGACCGCGACCGGCGAGCAGAACGCCTGGGCCAGCGACGCCGCCACGGGCAGGTCCGGGTCGTCGTTGGCCAGGCAGTCGGCCGCGTAGCGGGCCACCGCGCGGGCCTGGGTGACCGAGACCCACAGGTCGGCCAGCCGGTGCTTGATCGCCTGGTACGAGCCGATCTGCCGGGCGAACTGGCGGCGCGTCCTGCCGTATTCGACCGTCGTCGCCAGGCACCACTCGGCGATCCCCAGCTGCTCGGAGGCGAGCAGCGCGGCCCCGGCCACGAGCGCCCGGGCGACCAGCGGCCCCGCGTCGGCGGCCACGAGCCGGCCCGCCGCACCGTCGAAGGCCAGGTCGGCGACCGGCCGGGTCAGGTCCAGCGAGACCACCGCCGTGCGGTCGACGTCGGCGGCCTCAACCGCGAACAGACCAGCCGCCGTCGGTACCAGAAAAACCTCCGCCGGCAGCGCATCCGCCACCGTCGTCACCGCGCCGGACAGCGCACCGCCCTCCGCGGTGACCGTCCACTGGGGACCGCCGGCGGACGAGAACGGCACGGCCAGGGTCGCGGTGCGGGTGCCCGCGGCCAGCTCGGCCAGCAGCGGGTCGTCCGCCGGCAGGGCCGCCGTGGCCAGCACCGCGCTGCCCAGGAACGGCACCGGCGCGGCGAAGCGGCCCAGCTCCTCCATCACCACGGCCGTCTCCCGCCAGCTCGCCCCGGCGCCGCCCGCCGACTCGGGGATCGGCAGGCCGGCGCAGCCCAGGTCGGCCGCCAGCCGCCGCCACAGCTTCAGGTCGACGGGCTCCGGGCCCTCCAGTCGGGACAGGTCGGTGCGGTCGGCGAGCAGGGAGCGGACCGACGCGCGGAGCTCTTCCTCGACCTCGGAGTACAACAGGTCGGTCATTTCGGCAGGTCCTTCCACGCCACGTCCTTGTCCGCCCGCTGCTCCTGCGGCAGCCCCAGGACCCGCTCGGCCACGATGTTGCGCAGGATCTCCGAGGTGCCACCCTCGATCGAGTTGCCCTTCGCGCGCAGGTAGCGGTAGCCGGCGGTACGCCCGGCGAAGTCCACCAGCGTCGGCCGGCGCAGCGTCCACTCGTCGTGGCGCAGGCCCTCCTCGCCCAGCAGGTCCAGCTCCAGCGCGGAGATCTCCTGGTTGAGCCGCGCGAAGAGCAGCTTCGAGGCCGAGCCCTCCGGCCCGGGCTGGCCGGCCGCGAGCTGCTGGCGCAACCGCACCCCGGTCAGCCGGGCCGCCTCGGCGTCGACCCACAGCCGCATGAGGGCGTCGTGCAGGCCGGGCGAGCGGATCTCCGGGCGCTTGCGCCACAGGTCGGCCACGATGCCGATCGCGCCGCCCTCGCGCGGGATGGCCTGCCCGCCGATCGAGACGCGCTCGTTCATCAGGGTCGTCTGCGCCACCGCCCAGCCCTCGCCGACCGCGCCCAGGCGGTCGGTGTCGGGGATCCGGACGCCGGTGATGAAGACCTCGTTGAACTCCGCCTCGCCGGTGATCTGCCGCAGTGGCCGCACTTCGACGCCCGGTGCCGTCATGTCCAGCACGAAGTACGAGAGGCCCTGGTGTTTGGGCAGGCCCGGGTCGGTGCGCGCGATGAGGATCGCCCAGCGGGCCTCGTGGGCCATCGACGTCCACACCTTCTGCCCGTCGACGACCCAGTCCTCGCCGTCGCGGACCGCGCGGGTGCCGAGGCCGGCGAGGTCCGATCCGGCGCCGGGCTCGCTGAACAGCTGGCACCACACCTCCTCGCCGGTCCACAGCGGCCGCAGCCAGCGCTGCCGCTGCTCGTCGGTGCCGTGCCGGAGGATGGTCGGGGCGGCCATGCCCAGCCCGATGCCGATGCGGCGCGGGTTGTTGTCCGGCGCGCCGGCGTCGATGAAGACCTGGTCGACTTCCGGCTGCTCGGCGCGGGGCAGGCCGAGGCCGCCCAGCCCCGGCGGGTACTGCACCCACGCCAGCCCCGCATCGAACCGCGCCCGCAGGAATTCCAGCGGGTCAGTGCGTGCGGGATCGTGACCCGCCAGGAATTCGCGAGCGAGATCCGCTGTACTCAAACGCAGCTCCTTAGTTCAGTGGCCCGCCGGCCACGTAGATCACCTGGCCGGAGACGAACCCAGCGCCGTCGCTGACCAGGAACGAGATGGTGTGGGCGATGTCATCGGGCCTGCCGACCCGGCGGACCGGGATCTGCTCGGCCGCGCCCTTCTGGAAGGTCTCGAAGTCGATCTTCATGCGGGCCGCCGTCGCCGCGGTCATGTCGGTGGCGATGAACCCGGGCGCCACGGCGTTGGCGGTCACCCCGAACGGCCCCAGCTCGATCGCGAGGGTCTTCGTGAAGCCCTGGAGTCCGGCCTTGGCCGCGGAGTAGTTCACCTGACCCCGGTTACCCAGCGCGGACGAGGAGGAAAGGTTCACGATCCGGCCGAACTTGGCCGCGGTCATGTGGACCTGGGCCGCGCGGGTCATGAGGAAGGCGCCCCGCAGGTGTACGCCGATGACGGTGTCCCAGTCGCCGTCCGTCATCTTGAACAGCAGGTTGTCGCGGATGACCCCGGCGTTGTTCACCAGCACGACCGGCGGCCCGAGCTCGGCGGCGGTGCGCTCGACGGCCGCGGCGACCTGCTCGGCGTCGGCGACGTCGGCGCCCACGGCGAGCGCGCGCCCACCGGCGCCGGTGATCTGCTCGACGGTGTCCTTGCAGGCGTTCTCGTCGAGGTCCAGGACGGCGACGGCGTGTCCGTCGGCGGCGAGGCGGATGGCGGTGGCGGCTCCGATGCCGCGGGCCGCGCCGGTGACGATGGCGACGCGGTTCAGGTCAGCAGTGGTTTCTGAAGTGGTCACGACAACGATCCTCGCGCGTGAGACGGGGTCTCGAAAAGTATGCACTATGAGTGCATGTTTTTGCACGGCTGAAAATCCCAAGTTCCGGCCCGGGATTCGTTCAGGTGCGGCACGGTTGCGCCGATGGTCTCAGCGTCACACGGATGAGACAGCACAGCGGGGGGCAAGGATGAACGGCAAGACGATCACCAAGGCGCTGACCATCGCCGGCCTGACCGGCACCGCCGGCCTGACGGCGCTGCTGGGTGCGGCCCCCGCCCACGCCACCACCACCGAGTCCGTCGCCTACGTGCGGGCCGGCGTGATCTACCGCAGCGCGGGCGCCACCGAGACGCGGCTGACCGAGGACGCGCTCAACGCCCGCCCCCGGTTCTCCCCGGACGGCACCGAGCTGGCCTACCTGCACGACGGCAAGGTCTGGGTGATGGACGCCGACGGCGCCAACAAGCACCAGGTCAGCGACCGCCCGGCCGGCGGCCCGGCCTGGTCTCCCGACGGCCGGTCGATCGCCTTCGCCGCGCTGTCCTGCACCGGCGGCCCGGGCGTCTTCCGCGTCCCCGCCGCCGGCGGCACCACCGAGGCGCTCTTCCCGGCGTCCTGCCGCGACCAGGAGCTGCCGCAGGTCGCCGCCGCCGAGTCCGTTTCTTCTCCGGCCGCCACCCTGGTCGACCGCCTGCGCACCGACGACGCCGTGGCCTGGTCCCCGGACGGCACCCAGATCGCCTTCCGCGGCGGCGAGTGCGAGAGCATCGCCGACAACTGCCTCAGCATCGGTACCGTCACCACCGGCCGCGAGCGCGCCATCGACGTCTACGGCGGCGGCGGCAACGGCACCAGCGGCTTCGGCGTGGTCCCGGCCTGGCGGGCGGACGGCAAGAAGGTCGCCTGGACGACGTACGCGGCCGACGGCACCGCGGTCGCGGTCACCGAGGCCAACAGCGACGGCTCGGGCCGCCACGCGGTCGGCAAGGCGGACGACCGCGAGCTGGTCTACACCGGCACCTCGACGGCCGTGCTGACGGGCGCGCTGAACGGGCACTCCTGGGTCACCGCGGTCGACCTGAGCACCGGCAAGCGCACCCCGCTCCACCAGGGCTCGCAGCCGACGGTCGCGCCGTAACCCGCACACGCGGCGCTGCCCCGGCCCCGCCCCGCGCGGACAGCGCCACCACCGCACCACCCCGCGCGGACAGCGCACCACCGCACCGCCCCGCGCGGACAGCGCCACCACCGCCCCGCCCCGCGCGGACAGCGCCACCACCGCCCCGCGCGGACACCGCACCACCGCCCCGCCCCGCGCGGACAGCGCCACCACCGCCCCGCGCGGACAGCGGTCGTGATCTCCCCCCGCGGCGCGATTCGCGAAAACTCCCATACCCGAAAAATCCGGATAAGTCGTGACGCGCCAGCGTCATGAGTTATCCGGATTTTTCGCTATTCGGACGGCGTAACAGCGCATGATGGCCCCTATGAGCCACCGGTCGTTGCCCGCCGCCACATTTTGTGCAGCCGCAATCATGCTCGGCGCCTGCGGCAGCGACGCGAAGCCGGCCACCAGCCCGAGCGCGGCCGCGGCCCACCCGACCGGGGACGTGCTGCTCGAAGTGCAAGACCTGCCCGACGGGTACGAGACCAGCCCGCCCGACGCCACCCCCGAGGTCAGCACGGCCGGCTCCCCCAGCGTCGAGGGCTGCGAGACGCTCCTCGACCTGTTCCGGGGCGGCGGGCCCACCGAGGCGCGGTTCGAGGCCGGCGCCACCGGGCCGTTCCTGGCCGAGAGCCTGGCCGACATCAACGACCTCGACGCCCTGGCCGCGAGGTGTCAGGCCTTCACGGACACCGACGGCGACGGGACCACGACCAGCGTGCTCGTCGAGAAGGTCGGGGACTTCCCGAAGGTCGGCGACAGCGAGCGGGTGTTCCGGATGGCGGCTCAGGGCGGTACCGGAGACGATGCCTTTGCTTTCAGCGGCTATCTCGTGCAACTCGGCGTCGGGCGTCTGACCTGCACGATCGTGCATTTCGGGCAGCCTGGCGTGGACCGGGGCGAAACCGAGTCGATCGCTCGGGCGGCGGTAACGAAGATCAGGCGACAACAATGAGGACATGCGGCTCGGCACCTTCAACCTCATGCACGGACGCTCGCTGACCGACGGGCTGGTCGAGACCGGCCGGATCGGCACGGCGATCGGGGAGCTCGACGCGGACGTGCTGGGGCTGCAGGAGGTGGATCGCGCCCAGCCGCGCAGCGGGCACGCCGACCTGGCCACGATCGCGGCCGAGGCGCTCGGCGCCCGGCACGCGATGTTCGTGCCGGCGGTGGTGGGCACACCCGGGGAGGCCTTCCGCGCCGCCACCGACGACGACTCCGACGGCGTCGACCCGCACTACGGCGTGGCCCTGGTCAGCCGCTATCCGGTGCTCTCGTGGCACATCACCCGGCTGCCCGCGGCTCCCCTGCGCGCCCCGATCATGATTCCCGGGCCGAAGCGCATGAACATCCTGCTGCTCGACGACGAGCCCCGGGTCCTGCTCGCGGCGGTGGTCGCGACGCCGCTCGGGCGCGTGACAATCGCCACCACCCACCTGTCGTTCGTGCCCGGCTGGAACGTCCGGCAGCTGCACCTGGTCCGGCGGGCACTGCGCCGGCTGCCCGCGCCGCGGATCCTGCTGGCAGACCTGAATCTTCCGGGCGGCCTGCCGCGACTGTTTTCCGGATGGCATCGATTGGCGGGGGTACCGACCTATCCCTCACCGGCCCCGCAGGTGCAGTTCGATCACGTTCTGGCCGATTCGCGGGGGATCGAGCGCCTGCCCCGGGTGCTCGGCGTCGACAGCCCCCGCCTGCCGTTCTCCGACCACCGACCTCTGGTTGTCACGTTGCGTGATCGGCCGGGCACGCTGCAAATCGATTAGGGCAGATTTAAATCCGAGCAAATTGCCAGGTTGCGACCGTTTGTCCGGTCGTGATTGCGAAGCGTGCTCGGATAACTACGATTCTTCGGCGCCTTGTAGATTAGGCGTTCGTTTGTTGGGATGCGTACCGTCAGTGATTTCCAACCGAAGGTACAAGGCCACTGAGGCCGCCGGGTCCGGAGGATTAGAGCCGTGAAAGGTCGCCACCGCCCAGCTGGGTCGTCGGGCGGAGCGCTGAAGCTGGGCGCTGCCGCCGTCGCCGTGCTCGTCGTCCTCGCCGGCAGCTGGTACGCGTTCAACAAGTACTCCAAGCCAGCCTGCGGCAACGCCGCCAAGCTCAGCATCGGCGCCACGGCCGACATCTCGCCCGCCCTGAAGCTGCAGGCGGCCGAGTGGTCCGAGCAGGCCAAGGACAACGGCAACTGCGTCGACATCGAGGTCTTCGACGAGGACCCGGCCGACGTGGCCGCGGCCCTGGCCGGCAAGGCCGACAAGTCGCTGACCGGCGTGGGCCAGGCCAACGGCAAGACCCGCATCCCGGACGTGTGGGTCGCCGACTCCTCGCTGTGGCTGCAGCGCATCCGCGCCGTCAACCCGGACAGCGTCAAGGCCGGCGCGCACTCGATCGCGCTGAGCCCCGTGGTGCTCGCGATGCCCGAGCCGGCCGCGACGAAGTTCGGCTGGCCGCAGAAGAACATCACGTACGCGGACCTGATCGCGAGCGTCGCCACCAACCAGGGCACCAAGATCGGCATCACCGAGCCGAGCCGGGACGCCACCGGCCTCGCCGGGCTGCTGACCCTGGCCAGCGTGGCCAAGCAGGCCGGCGGCGGCAACGCCACGCAGGCCACCCAGGTCGCCACCACCGCGCTGCGGGCCCTCGCGGCCGGCCGCTCGTCGGTGCGCTCGGACCTGATCCAGAAGTTCCCGCGGGGCAGCGACCAGCAGGCGATCAGCACCAGCCTGACCGTGGCCCCGCTGTCCGAGCAGGCGATCATCCAGTACAACGGGCAGCAGCCCCCGGTCCGGCTCGCCGCGATCTACGCGGAGCCGGCGGCGCCGCCGCTGGACTACCCGTACGTCGTGCTGAGCGCGGACAAGGCCAGCATGGCCGACGAGCTGCTCAAGTCGCTGCAGACCCAGGACTTCCGCGACAAGCTCGGCGCGGTCGGCCTGCGCGGCGCGGACGGCGCGCCCGGCAAGGGCTTCCAGACCCCGGCCAACGCGCCCGGCGCCCTCGCCGCCGCGGCCCCGCAGCTGCCCGACGCCGTCACGGTCGAGACGCTGCTGCAGCAGTGGCAGGCGATCACGCTGCCGGCCCGCATGCTGGCCGTGCTCGACGTCTCCGGCTCGATGCTGGAGCCGGTGCCGACGGCCGGCAACGCGACCCGCATGCAGGTGACGCTGGAGGCGGCCCGCAAGGGCATGGCGCTCTTCGACGACTCCTGGTCGCTGGGCGTGTGGACGTTCTCGACGCTGCTCGACGGCCAGAAGGACTACAAGCAGCTGGTCCCGATCGGTCCGCTGGTATCGCAGCGGGCCCAGCTCCTGCAGGCCCTGGGCACCGTCCAGCCGAAGCGCAACGGTGACACCGGCCTCTACGACACCATTCTGGCGGCGTACAAGGCGGTCCAGAACGGGTACGAGAGCGGCCGGGTCAACTCGATCATCGTGATGACCGACGGCGAGAACGACGACCCCGCCGGCGGCCTGAAGCTCGAGGAGCTCATCGCCCAGCTCAAGGCGGCGGCCGACCCGGCCAAGCCGATCCAGATCATCCTGATCGGCATCGGCGACAAGGTCGGCGAGGCGGCCATGCGCCAGATCACCGACGCGGTCGGCGGCGGCACCTTCGTCGCGCCGGACCCGTCGAAGATCGGCGACATCTTCCTGCAGGCCATCTCGCTGCGCGGGCAGCTCGCCCAGAAGAAGTAGCTACCAGCGCGCCTTTCGCGCCTGCGCCTCGTACAGCAGGATCGAGGCCGAGACGGAAACGTTCAGCGAGTCGCCGGACCCGAGCATGGGGACGGCGACTCGCTGGTATCCGCGGCCGTACCAGCCCTTGGCGATGCCGTACCGCTCGCTGCCCACGACCAGCGCCGTGCGCCCCGAGTAGTCGGCCTGCCGGTAGTTGACCGCGTCGTCGGTGTCGGCCAGCAGCACGGTGAAGCGCCGCGATTCCAGCCACGCGACGGCCTCGTCCACGGTTTCGAACTCCAGCGTCGGTACCGTCAGAATCGTGCCCTGACTCGCCCGGATCACCTTCGGATGGGTGAGCCGCGTCTTGCGGTTCGTCAGCACCAGGCAGTCGGCCCCGCACGCGTCGAGCGAGCGGATCAGCGTGCCCAGGTTGCCCGGGATCTCCAGCCCGTCGGCCACCAGGACCAGGCCCGTCCTGCCCAGGCGCAGGTCGCGCTCGTCCCAGCGGGGCAGCGCGGCCAGCGACAGCAGCCCGTCGGGCTTGTCCCGCTCGGAGATCTTCTCCAGCGTGCGCAGGGAGATGCGGAACGAGCGCTCGGCTCGCTCCGCGATCTCCTCGGCCCGCTTGTGGGCCTCGTCGGCGTAGATCGCCTCCGGGCACCAGAAGAACGTGTCGATCGGGGCTCCGGCCTCCAGCAGCATGTTGTGCGCCCAGAGCCCCTCGGCGACAAACAGCTTGTAGCGGTTCGGCGCGGTGTTGTTCTGGATGTGCTGCACCTGGCGGACGGCCGGATGCTGGAGCCCGACGGCCTGTACTTCCATCACAAACTGACGGTAGCCGACAGCTCCTCCGCCTCGGAGATGGACCAGTCGCGCACGTTGCCGGCCGCCGTGAGGTCGGCCCGCACGTCCTGCAGCGTGCCCACCGGCCCGGCCACCTCCAGCTTGGCCACCTCGGCCTTCATCGACTGCTGGGCGGCCGACTTGGCCCGCCGGATCGCCCCCAGCACCGCCGCCGCGACCAGGAACGGCGCGGTGTCGGCCGCGGCCGGCGGCGTCGGCCAGGCCGCCCGGTGGATCGAGCCCTCCTGCCACCACGACCAGACCTCTTCGGCCACATAGGGCAAGAACGGAGCAAGCAGCCGTTGTACCGCCGACAGCGCGATCGCCAGCGCCGCTCGCGCCGACTCCACTTCGGACGGTGCCGCCTCGCCGTACGCGCGCGCCTTCACCAGCTCCACGTAGTCGTCGCAGAACGTCCAGAAGAACTGCTCGGTCACCTCGAGCGCCCGCGCGTAGTCGAACTGCTCGAACGCGGTCGTCGCCTCGGCCACCACAGTGGACAGTGCGCCGAGCAGCGCCCGGTCCACCGGCTCGGTCACCTTCGCCGGATCGGGGCTCTCCTGTCCGAAGCCCAGCACGAACCGGCTGGCGTTGAGCAGCTTCACGGCCAGCCGCCGGCCCACCTTGAACACGTTGGTGTCCAGCGCGGTGTCCACCCCGCGGCGGGCGCTGCCGGCCCAGTACCGGATCGCGTCGGAGCCGAACTGCGCCACCAGCTCCTCGGGCGAGTCCTTGGCGTTGTCTTTCGACTTCGACAGCTTCTTGCGGTCCGGGTCGAGAATCCAGCCGGCGATGGCCGCGTGCTTCCACGGCAGCACCCCGTGCTCGAACTGCGCCCGCAGCACCGTGGTGAACAGCCAGGTCCGGATGATCTCGTGCGCCTGCGGCCGCATGGCCATCGGGAACACCAGCGCGAACAGTTCCGGGTCGTCCAGCCAGGCCCCGGCGATCTGCGGGGTGAGCGAGGACGTGGCCCAGGTGTCCATCACGTCCGGGTCGCCGACGAACCCGCCGGGCATCCCCCGGTCGATCTCCTCGTACCCCGGCGGCGTGTCACTGCTCGGGTCCATCGGGAGGGACTCCGGCACGATCGGGTCGTCGTACATGGGGTTGGCGTCGGCGTCCAGGCGGTACCAGAGCGGAATCGGAACGCCGAAGAACCGCTGCCGGCTGATCACCCAGTCGCCGGTCAGCCCCTCGACCCAGTGCTCGTAGCGGGTCCGCATGTGCGCCGGCTCCCACTCGAGCTCCCGCCCGCGCCGCAGCATGATCTCGCGCAGCTCCGGCGTCCGCGCGCCGTTGCGGATGTACCACTGCCGGGTCGCCACGATCTCGACCGGCCGGTCGCCCTTCTCGTAGAACTTCACCGCGTGCGTGATCGGCTTCGGCTCCCCGTCGAGCTCGCCGGAGGAGCGCAGCAGGGCCACGATCTTCTCCCGCGCCTGGTTCACCGTCAGCCCGGCCACCGGCGCGTAGAGCTCCTCGTCCACCCCGTCCGGCGGCTGCAGCCCGAGCCGCCCGTTGCGCTGCATCACGGTGCGGGTCGGCAGGTCGAGCTCCCGCCACCAGGTCACGTCGGTCAGGTCGCCGAACGTGCACACCATCACCAGCCCGCTGCCCTTCTCGGGGTCGGCCAGGTGGTGGGCCAGCAGCGGAACCTCCACATTGAACAGTGGAGTCCGCACGGTACTGCCGAAATGCTCCTTGTACCGCGCGTCCGTCGGGTGCGCCACCAGCGCCACGCACGCCGGCAACAGCTCGGGCCGGGTGGTCTCGATGAAGAACTCGCCGAACTTGATCCGGTGGTAGGCGCCGGGCCGCTCGCGGTCCTCCAGCTCGGCCTGGGCCACCGCGGTCCCGAAGGACACGTCCCAGAGCGTCGGCCCGTCCAGCGGGTACGCCTCGCCGCGCTTCAGGCTGTTGAGGAATCCGCGCTGCGCGGTGGCGCGGGCTCGGTCGCCGATCGTGGTGTACAGATGCGTCCAGTCGACGGAGAGCCCGACCAGCTTCCAGAGCCGCTCGTAGGACTGCTCGTCCATCTCCGTCTGCCGCTGACACAGCTCGATGAAATTCCGCCGGCTGACCAGCACGCGTTCCTTGCCGGGCTTTTTCGGCGGTTCGAATTCCGCGTCGTACGGCAGCGTCGGATCGCACTGCACCCCGAACGTGAGCTGCACCCGGCGCTCGGTCGGCAGCCCGTTGTCGTCCCACCCCATCGGGTAGAACACGTCCCGCCCGCGCATACGCTGATACCGGGCGATGATGTCGGTCTGCGTGTACGAGAACACGTGCCCGATGTGCAACGCTCCGCTCACGGTCGGCGGCGGCGTGTCAATGGAGAACACGTTCTCGCGCGCGGCCGTGCGATCGAACCGGTACGTGCCCTCTACCTCCCATACGCCCGCCCACTTCTCCTCGAGGCCGTCGAGACTGGGACGCTGCGGAATACGGTCGGTTTCAGACATGCATCCGATGCTATGACCGCCGCCGGTCAGGCACCTCTCAATTCCTGTAGCGATCGCGGCTTTTGTCCGGTTAGCGCCTCGACGTCGCCGGTGACCTCTTCGAGCTCGCCGTTGGCGATCGCCTCGTACGACGTCACCCACCCGGCGACCTCGAACGCGGGCGCGTTGTAGTGCGCCCGGGAGGCGTACGCCTCTTCCACGGTCTCGGGCACGTACCGCAGATGCAGGACCTCGGCCGCTTCCTGCAGGCTGAACGCTTCCGGCCCGGTGAGGGTGAACGTCTCCCCGTCTCTGGGGTTCTCCAGCACGGCCACAGCGGCGGCCGCGACGTCGTCGTAGGAGACCGCGGCAAGCCGCCCGGTTCCGCCGGGCCCCTTGATCACGCCGAGCTCGTCGGCGAGCCGCGGAATCATCTCCATGTAGAGGTTGTCGCGAAGAAAGGTGAACTTGAGCCCGGTCTCGCGAATGTACTGCTCCGTGTACCAGTGATCCCGCCCGAACGTGAACGTACAGTCGGGCGCGGCCCCGGCGAAGCTGAGGTAGACGATGCGCTGAACGCCGGCCTGCACCGCGGCGTCCACGGCCGTCTCGTGCGTCTTCCGCCGGTTCGCATCCTCCCGCCCGGACACCAGGAACAGCGTGTCTGCTCCTTCCAGCGCCTTCGCCATGCCCGTTTTATCGGCATATTCTGCGAACTTGACCGTTTTATCGGTTTCTGGCGCCTTCTTGGGTTCTCTCACCAGCAGTGTGTGCGGTTTCTGCAGGAGCTTGGCGACCCGACCCCCGACCTGCCCGGATGCTCCGGTAACGACGATCATGCCGACAGTATGCGCCTGCCTGGACGGCGTATGACGGACGTCGTACATTGGGGTTGTGCCTTACCGATGGTGGCCGGCGACCCTGGCGGCTCTCACCGGGATAGAACCAGCCGAGGCCCTCCAGGCCCTCAACGCCGACCGCCGCCTGCCAAGGTCCGGCATCGCGTTGGGCCTTCCGGTCCTCAGCGTCTGGGCACGCACCGAGGCGGGACGTCCCCTGATCGTCGTCCTGCGTCACGAAGGCGGCCTGGAGTGGATGATTGTCGGAGCCTTGGACATGACACCAGCCCAGTTGGCCGAGTACGAGGCATGGGAGGCCAGTCATGCGACCAAGTGACGACCAGCTGGACCAGCTGGCCTTGGCAGTAGCCGCGGGCAACATCACCTACACGGACGAGCCGGTCGCCCTACCCCCCAAGCCGGACGGCGAGACGATGGCCGTGTATTCGGTACGGCTCCCTACGGACACGGCGGAGCAACTGGCCTCGGTCGCCGCCTCGAAGGGCGTGAAGCCCTCTACCTTGATGCGCCAGATGATCGAGCAGTGCCTGGCCACGGAGGCCAACGACCACCCGATCTCATTGGCGGACGCCTTGCGCGCCCTGACCACCCTCCGCCCAGCCGCCTGACTCAACGCAGCATCAAGTCCTGCATGTCGATCCGGATCGCGCACGGGACCGGGGGACGTGGGGGCCTGCGACGGCGGGGCCGTCGTGTCGGTCACCTCGACCGACGGGGAGCCGCGGTGCAGCCAGGACTTGACCGTGCCCTCGGCGGCGCCCTCCTGGCGGGCGATTTCGGCGATCGGCAGGTCGGCCAGGTTTGCAGCCGGACGACAGCCGCGGAGAGGAAAAGGAAAGTTGATTCACCTGCGGTGAATTGTGTGAAGCAAGTTGTATTGCGGTAGCGGGGAATTGAACCACGCGGAATGCAGGCAAAATGCGTCACTCGAATGGGTGGTTCGGCACCGGTCGATCGATATCAGGGCCATGGTGCTTTGCTTTGTGCACGTGCACGCCCGAGAATTCTGGTGTTCGTTGAGGCCCCACCGCGAAAGGTGGTTCAACCAACCGTGGGCTACTCGCAGGCCGGCGTGGTCGCCGCGCAGCAGGTCGTGTCCCATCACCTTCCGTCCCTCGACGGCGAGCGCTGCTCTGCCTGCGGGGACGCCTTCCCGTGTGCGTTTCGGCGGCACGCCGACGACACGCTCAACGCGTACGGGCTGCTGCCCCGTCGCCTTCCCGGAGCGGCGCTGCGGGCGGCCGGGGTGCCGGTACACAATGAGCAACCAGCCGAACGGAAGCGCTTCTGGGCGACCAGAAATCAGCGTGGCTGGTTCGACGCCGTGATCAATCCCGCGGTCGGGCGGGCGCAGGTTCCGAGTTACTTCAGGGCGAGCGGGGAGGGGTAGCCCCGCCACTCGGCGGCCGGGCGCTTCCACGGCTCGTGCACCGCTTTGCCCGCGATGCCGGCGAGCTCGGGGACATAGCGGCGCACGTAGTCGCCGGTCGGGTCGAAGCGCTCGGCCTGGCGCAGTGGACTGAATCGCCGGTACGGCTTCGTGTCGTTGCCCGTGCCGGCGACCCACTGCCAGTTGCCGTAATTGTTGGCCACGTCGCCGTCGAGCAGTAGGTCGAAGAAGTGGTCGCCGCCGGCTCGCCAGTCCTGGGCGAGGTGCTTGGTGAGGTACGACGCGGTAATCAGCCGCGCGCGGTTGTGCATCCAGCCCTCGGCGAGCAGCTGGCGCATTCCGGCGTCGACGATCGGAACGCCGGTGTGGCCCTCGCGCCAGGCCTGCAGCGCGTCCTTCTCGTCGCGCCAGCTGTCCTCGGCGTTCGGGCGGTACGGCTTGTGCCGCAGCTCCGGAAACGCCCACAACACCTGGTGATAGAAGTCCCGCCAGCACAGCTGCCGGATGAACGGCTCCGCGCCCTCGCGATCGCGCGCCCGTTCCACGAGCTCGCGCGGCGACAGGCAGCCGAAGTGCAGGTACGGGCTCAGCCGCGAAGTCCCGTCGCCGGCGAGGTCGTCGTGCATGTCGCCGTACGACGGGAGCTCGGAAAGCCAGGAGGACAGGCGCTTGCGGGCCGCGGTCTCGCCCTCCGCGCCGGTGGACGCCGAGAACCAGGAGCGGGGCAGGTCGGGCGGCAATGCGATCGAACGCGGCGCGCCCAGCACGTCCCGCCACGAGGCGGCCTGCCACGCGCGGTAGTACGGGGTGAACACCTTGTAGTGCGAGCCGCCGCCGCCCGGGCGCACCTCCGACGGCGGCAGGACCGTCACGCCGGGGAAGGTCTTGAACGCCAGACGTTCATCTGCGCACGCCTCGGCCAGCCGGGTCTCGCGGGAACGCGCATAGCCGCTCACGTCGGCCGTCACCGCGATCGCCGTGGCGCCGACCTTCTTGGCCACTCGAACGGCCTCGCGCACCGGATCGCCGCGCAGTTCGGCCAGGTCGCCGCCGCGCTCGCGCAGCGCGTTGCGCAGGTCGGCCAGCGCCCCGGCCAGGAACTTCCGCCGGTTGTCGCCCGAAGCGAGCGCCGGATCGTGCACGAACAGGGGCAGCACGTGCTCGAATGCGCGCACCGACGAGGCGAGTGCGGGGTTGTCGTGCACGCGCAGGTCGCGCGTGAAGAGCACGACGCACGTGCTCATGCGACGGTACCGCGCAGATCGAGCACCGCCGACCCGTCCCGCTGCTGCGGAATCTCCACTGTGGACGGCGCCGGCACCGGGGTGCCCGGGCGGGCCAGCACGCAGGCGAGCGCGACCGCCAGCCGCTTGGCCTTCGGCACCGTGGCCCGCCGCGCGAAGACGTCGGCGTCCTGCGCCTCGACCTCGTCCAGGATTCCGCCGTACAGCCGATACGCCGCCCGCATGCACGCCTGCGAGGCGGGCGCGAGCATCGGGATGCCCGGCGCGGCGAGTGCGTAGTGTCGGCGGGCGCGGCTCATCTGGTACCGGATGAGGCTCTTGATCTTCTCCGAACTTCGCTTGGTGGCGAGCGCCTCCTGCAGGTCGGCGCGGGTGACGCCGAACTGCGCGAGGTCCTGCTGGGGCAGGTAGATGCGCCCGCGCTCGAGGTCCTCGGCCACGTCCCGGATGAAGTTGGTGAGCTGGAAGGCCAGGCCGAGCTGCCGGGCGGGCTCGCGGGCGGCCGCGCGGTCGGACGACTCGAGGATCGGCAGCATCATGGTGCCGATCACCGCCGCCGAGCCCTCCATGTAGTCGAGGAGGTCCTCATAGGTCTCGTACTGCGTGACGGTGAGGTCCATCGCCATGCTGTCGAGGAACTTGCGGAAGTCCTCGAGGTCGATGTCGAAGACCTGGATGGTGTGCAGGACGGCCGGCAGCAGCGGGTCGTCGGTGTGCCCGCCGCGCAGCCCGCGCAGGAACTCGGCCGACCACGCGGACAGCTCGGCGGCGCGCTCCTCCGGCGTGCGGCCGGGGCCCTCGGTGCGGTCCACGATCTCGTCGGCGTACCGGGTGAATCCGTACAACGCGTGCACATGCCGGCGTTTCCAGGCGGGCAGGAGCCGGGTGGCGAGGTAGTACGTGCGACCGTGGAAGCGATGCAACGCCCGGCACCGCTCGTAGGCGGCGGCTAGTGACGCATCCATCTGACCTCCAGGTCTACCGCAAATCGACGCACGAATCGACGCAAGGTTGAGCCTACGCTACGCTTGTCAAGGCAGCTACCCGAAACGCACAGGGGGACACCATGCGAACCGTTGAAGGCCGGACGGATCGCGTGATCGTCGTCGGTGCCGGCCTGGGGGGACTCGCCGCGGCGATCCGCCTCGCGGCCGCCGGGCGCAGCGTCACCCTGCTCGAGCGGGAGGACCAGCCCGGCGGCCGCGCAGGGCGGCTCGTCCTGGACGGCTACGAGTTCGACACCGGGCCGACCGTGCTCACCATGCCGGAGCTGCTCGCCGACCTGCTCGGCACCGTCGGCGAGGACCTGGCCGCCTGGCTGCCGATGGAGAAGCTGGATCCGGCGTACCGCGCCCACTTCCCCGACGGCTCCACGCTGGACGTCATCGCGGACACCGCGCGGATGGCCGGCGAGGTGGCGCGGGTGTGCGGATCGCGGGAGGCCGACGGGTACCTCCGCTTCGTCGACCACGCCCGCGAGCTCTGGGCCCTGGAGCGCGACGACTTCATCGACCGCAACCTCGACCGGCCGCGCGACCTGGTCACCGCCAACCTGTGGAAGCTGGCCCGCCGCGGCGGGTTCGGCCGGCTGCAGTCCAAGGTGGACTCCTACTTCAAGGACCCGCGGACCCGGCGCATCTTCTCGTTCCAGGCGATGTATGCCGGCGTGGCGCCGCACCAGGCCCTCGCGCTCTATGCGGTCATCGCCTATCTCGATTCAGTCGCCGGGGTGTACTTCCCCCGCGGCGGCATCCACGCCGTGTCCCGCGCGCTCGCGGGGGTGGCCGAGAAGCACGGCGTCGACATCGTCTACGGCGCCGAGGTGAGCCGCGTCGAGACCGCCAACGGCCGCGCGACCGGCGTGACGACGGCGGACGGCCGCCGGTTCGACGCGGACGTCGTGGTGCTCAATCCCGACCTTCCCGTCGCGTACCGTGACCTGCTCCCGCCCACCCGCTGGCGCAACCCGCTGCTGGGCGAGCTGCGGTACTCCCCGTCGTGCGTGGTGCTGCACGTCGGCTCCAGCCAGGCGTACGGCGCGATCGCGCACCACAACATCCACTTCGGACGGTCGTGGCGCGAGACCTTCGACGAGGTCATCAACCAGGGCCGGCTGATGAGCGACCCGTCGATTCTGGTCACCAACCCCACGCGCACCGACCCGTCGCTCGCGCCCGAGGGCCGCCAGACCTACTACGTGCTCGCACCGACGCCCAACCTGACCGCGAAGCTGCTGGACTGGCGGGGCTCGCTCGCCGGGACGTACCGCAGCGAGCTGGTCGACACGCTGGAGCAGCGGGGGTACCTCGGGTTCGGCGCCGGCATCGAGGTGTCGAAGTTCATCACCCCGGCCGACTGGGCCGATCAGGGCATGGCCGCCGGCACCCCGTTCGCGGCCGCGCACACCCTGCGCCAGACCGGCCCCTTCCGGCCGGGCAACCTCCACCCCACACTGTCCAATGTGGTCTTCGTCGGTTCGGGCACCCAGCCCGGCGTCGGAGTGCCCATGGTGCTCATCTCCGGCCGCCTCGCGGCGAGCCGTGTCACGGGGGAGTCCTAGCACTTGTCACGCGAACAACAGCTGGTCGAGCTCGTCGCCACCGACGGCCGCGCCGCGGGCAGCGCGACCGTCGAGGCCGCCCACCAGGCTCCGGGCCGGCTCCACCGCGCCTTCTCGGTGCTGCTGGTGGCGCCCGACGGCCGGCTCCTGCTCCAGCAGCGCGCCGCGGCCAAGACCCGGTTCGCGCTGCGCTGGGCCAACACCTGCTGCGGTCACCCGGCCCCCGGCGAGCCCGTCGTCGCCGCGGCCGCCCGCCGGCTGGGCGAGGAGCTGGGGGTCTCCGCACCGCTGACCGAGGTTGGCGTGTACCTCTACCAAGCCGAGGATCCGGATTCCGGCCGGGTCGAGTACGAGTACGACCACGTGCTCACCGGCCCGTTCGAGGGTCCCGTCGACGCGGACCCGGCCGAGGTGGCCGAGACCGACTGGGTGACGCCGGACGAGCTCGCCGCCCGGATCCGCCGGTTCCCCGACTTCTACGCGCCCTGGCTGGCCGGGGTGCTCGACGCCTGGCGGTCAGCCCGGTCATGAACGGCGCCGCCTACTCGGCCGGAGCCGTGGCACGCCGGCTCGGCGTCGCCGTGACCACCCTGCGCACGTGGCATCAGCGCTACGGGATGGGTCCGTCGCTGCACGAGCCGGGGCATCATCGCCGGTACACCGAGCAGGACATCCAGCGCCTCGAGCTGATGCAGCGCCTGATCGTCGAGGGGGTCGCCCCGGCCGAAGCGGCCCGCTGGGCGCGGCGCCCGGCCGCCTCCTTCGTGGCCGAACCGGTGCCGAACCTGACCGCGGCCGTCCGCGGGCTGAGCCGGGCCGCGCTGCGCCTGGACGCCCCGGCTGTGCGGCAGCGCATCGCCGAGGCCGTCCGCGAGCACGGGGTGGTCACGGCCTGGGACGGCGTGCTGCGGCCCGTGCTGGCCGGGATCGGCGAGCGGTACGCCGCGACGGGTGAACTGATCGAGGTCGAGCACATGATCTCGGGGAGCATCTCGGCGGTGCTGGGGGCGGTGCCGCGGCCGCCTCTGGGGGTACCGGTGCAGATCCTTCTGTCCTGTGCGGACGAGGAGCAGCACAGCCTGCCGATAGAGGCGGTCGCGGCGGCCCTGGCGGCCGACGGGGTGCCGAGCCGCTCGCTGGGGGCGCGGGTGCCGCCGGCCGCGCTGCTGGCCGCGGTGCGCCGGACCGGCCCCGACGCCGTCCTGCTCTGGTCGCACTCGCCGGGCACCGGGGCGCCCGAACAGCTCGAGGCGCTCCTGGCCGAGCGGACCCGCCCCGTTGTGGTCGCCGCGGGCGGCCCCGGATGGCCTCGTCCGTTCGTACCATCTGGGGTCGTCTGTCCGGACAGCCTGGGCGAGGCGTTGGCGACGCTGACTTCGGTACTCGACCAAACCTCTGCGTAAAACGGCCTTGCGCGTCCACTCCCGGGTTCGTGCCACGGCCTGAACGCCGGAGGACGTCGACGGTCTCGAATCAGTAACGTGTGGCTCCGTCAGCGAATCCTCAGGAATCCCTCGGAGCCTCACATGCCTCGTCTACGACTCGCAGCGGTGGGAGCAGTGATCATGGCCGCTCTGGCTTTTGCCGCCGGCTGTTCTCACGAAACGCACCCGACCGCGGCCTCGTGGCATGCGTCCTCCGGGTCCGGTTCCTACCCGGGCATCACGCCCAGCGCCGGCCCCTCTGCTTCGTCGGGCCGCCCGGTCTCCCGCCCGGTTTCTTCGCCGCCGCCCTCTTCGCCGGCGCCCGCGTCTCCGTCGGCGTCCGCGTCGTCCTCTTCTCCGGCTCCCGCCATCATCCGCTCCACCGGTGGCGCCACGGTCGCGCTGACGTTCGACGACGGCCCGGGCCCGGACACCCCGACGATCCTGAAGATGCTCCGCGAGCAGGGCGTCAAGGCGACCTTCTGCCTGATCGGGGTGAACGTCCAGGAGTACCCGCAGTACGTCCAGGAGATCGTCAAGGACGGCCACACCCTGTGCAACCACACCTGGAAGCACGACGAAGCCCTGGGCAAGAAGTCGGCCGACGTCATCCGAGCCGACCTGCAGAAGACCAACGACGAGATCCACAAGGCCGTGCCGGACGCCCAGATCAAGTACTTCCGCCACCCCGGCGGCAACTTCACCCCCGCGGCGGTCCAGATCGCAGCGGACCTGGGGATGAAATCGCTGGGCTGGAGCGTCGACCCGTCCGACTGGAACATCAAGAAGTGGTCGGGCCAGCAGATGACCAGCCACATCTGCTCGAACGTGAGGAACAACACGAAGCCGGGCTCGATCGTCCTGTCCCACGACGGCGGCGGCGATCGCAGCGCCACGGTGGCCGCGTACAAGACCCTCCTCCCGGAGCTGGCGAACAAGTTCACCCTGGTCGCGATGCCTGTCTGACCCTTCGGCGCGCCGCTGGTGGATACCCATTTGGAGAACGCGCGAGGGGTCACGTATGCTCTGAAAGCCTCCGGCGGGGCCGGATGGGAGCAACACCGCACGACTCGCGCGATATGCGATGATTGCGGGGCCGCCCTCATCGTCTAGCGGCCCAGGACGCCGCCCTTTCAAGGCGGTAGCACGGGTTCGAATCCCGTTGGGGGCACGTGGTACCACATGTTCATAGCTAGGTCCTGTGGAGCAGTTGGAGTGCTCGCCGCCCTGTCAAGGCGGAGGTCGCGGGTTCAAGTCCCGTCAGGACCGCTTCGCCCCTGTTGTTGTGGGGCTCTGGGCAGGTAGCTCAGTCGGTACGAGCGTCCGCCTGAAAAGCGGAAGGTCGGCGGTTCGACCCCGCCCCTGCCCACAAAGCTCTTCGCCGGGCTTTACAAACCCCGACCAGCGGCAACGCGGTCGGGGTCTTTGTATGTGCGCATGCTGCCATCACGACCATCCGTGTAGCAACGACGACCCCGCGGCGGCGGACGGTCGGATCTGTATAGCGTTCGCTATACTGGCATCCGTGACCACACCGGAGTGGGACATCTACGTCGTGAACGAAGTCAGCGCGTGGATCGACGCACTGGACGATACGACTCATGACCGAGTTACCCAGGCACTCGACGCCCTTGCGGAGGGAGGCCCGAGCCTCGGCCGGCCGCTCGTCGACCGCATCGCCCACTCGACGATCGCCAACCTCAAAGAGCTCCGTCCTGGCACTGTGCGCATCCTGTTCGTCTTCGATCCGTGGCGCTCCAGCATCCTGCTGGTTGCCGGCGACAAGGCCGGACAGTGGAACGCCTGGTACGAGGAAGCCATCCCACTTGCCGAGCAACGTTACGAGACTTACCTGAAGGAACGGGCACAAGAGGAAGGTGACCAGCGATGAGCAGCTACGTGCGCTGGAGTGACATTCGGGCCGAACACGTCGAACGTGCAGGCGGCGAGGAAGCCGTCGCGGCCGGCAAGCAGCAGCTCCTCGCCGAGGTGCTCGGGCATCGGCTGGCCGAAGTCCGCAAGCAACGTGGCCTCACCCAGCAGGAGGTCGCCGACCGCATGGGAGTCACCAAGGGACGCGTGTCTCAGATCGAGCAGGGCCAGGTGTCAGGTCAGGACGTGATCTCCCGTTTCGCCGCGGCTCTCGGAGGACGCCTCCACCAGGCGATCTACTTCGACGATGGCAACATCGCGGCTATCGCCTGACCCACGCGCCGTGTAGCGACGCGTGTAGCAACGGCCGCACACAACCGCGCTCAGCGCCGATCCATGCCGGACCAGATCGCGGCTCCAGATCGCCAGCAATACAGGGCTGCGCAGACCTGAAAAGCGGAAGGTCGGCGGTTCGAGCCCGCCCCTGCCCACAAAGCTCTTCGCCGGGCTTTACAGACCCCGACCAGCGGAAACGCGGGTCGGGGTCTTTGTCGCTCGCCACCGTCCACGGCTTTTTTTCAGGACGGCTTCCGCTCATACCCGCACTCGTCGTGAATCCAGCGATCGAGGTAGGCCGCTCTGCCGTGCTGCGTCTCCACGGCTGCCAGCCACTCGGCGGCTGCCTGCTTCATGTGGCGGACCGCGGCGGCGTCCTGCTCCGGCGAACCCCTGCCCGGAGCGTCCATCTCATCTGTCAGAGCTCCCCAGATGAGATGGAGAGACGCTGGCACCTCGGCGATGTACCCGCCTTCAGGCGTCTCGGACATCGCGCTCATGGTCAAGCCCAGGAACCCGATACCCGCATCGTAGGTTGGCTGACCCTCGTCCGCCTCCCGCACGAGGCACGCCTGGTTCGCGGTCGCTGCGAGGAAGTCCTCTGGCCCGGCTTCCGGGTGCCATCTACCTGCCACGGCGCACAGTATGCGCTCAAGCCTGACGGCGTTTAGTGTGCGACGACGGCGACATCGCAGCTATCGCCTGACGACATCGCGCCGTAGCAACGCGTGTAGCGACGGCGCTGTACGGCGACGAGCAGCGATACGAGACTGACCCGAAGGAACGGCGCAGGAAGGGTGGCCGGCGGTTGAGCAGCTATGTGCGCTGGAGTGACATCCGGGCCGAGCACGTGGAAAGTGCGGGCGGCGAGGAAGCGGTCGCGGCCGGCAAGCAACAGCTCCTCGCTGAGGCCCTCGGGCATCGGCCGGCCGAGGTTCGCAAGCAGCGTGGTTTTACCCAGCAGGAGGTCGCCGACCGCATGGGCGTCACCGAGGGCCGCGTGTCGGGCCAGGACGTGGTTGCCCGGTTCGCGGCGGCGCTCGGTGGGCGCCGCCATCAGGCGATCTCCTTCGACGACGGCGACATCGCGGCGATCGCGTGATCCTCTCCGCTCGGTGGCAACGCGCGTGGCGGGCCGTGAAGCGCTTCGTCGGGCTTTCAAAAACCCCGACCCGCTCGTCGAGCCCGTTGGGCCCGGCGCTGCCCAACGGGCTTGTCATCAAGGTCCAAGCCGCCGCCGACGCGCCGTTCACGGTGATGTTCGAGCCGACCGGGATGTCGTATGACCTGGCCGGTGGGGAGTCCATGACGGCCGTCGTGGAGAACGCGGCCGACAACGCGATCGAGATCTTCAACTGGAACGGCGGCATTTCGATTGTCCCGCCGGGCAATGTCACGACCTATGACGCCGCCGGCAACGAACTGAACTTCCTGAACTGAACCCGGCTAGGTACGGCGATGAGCAGCCACGTGCGGTGATTGCATCAGGGGTCCACCGAGGCGGGTGCCCCGGACCGGTGCGAAAGGGCGCCGGTCCGGGGCATCGACGTTCAGGCCAGGACGGTGAAGCGTTCCCAGTCGCCGACCTCGGTGCGGTTGGCGATCAGCGTGCCGCCGTTGGTGAGGTCGGCGGTCACGTACTTGCCGTTCGCGTTGGCGCGCAGGGATTGCAAGCCGTCCGCGTAGCCGATTTTGAACAGTTCCCAGTCGCCGACCGAGGTGCGGTTGGCGATCAGGGGCTGGTTGCCGCCCGCCTCCGCGGTGACGAAGCGGTTGTTGGCGTGGGAGAGCAGGGCGATCCAGCCCTTGCCGGCGTCGATCTGGTCGTACGTCTCCCACTGCCCCGGGCTGCGCCGGTTCGCGATCAGCGGGCGGCCGCCGGCCGACTCCGCGGAGATGTACTTGACGTAGCCGTTGGAGGCCGAGAAGGGATGCTTGTTCAGGCCGGACTCGCTCGTCGGCCGGTAGAACTGCTCCCACGCGCCGACGGCCGGGCGGTCCGCGGTCAGTGGGGAGCCGCCGTTGTTGCTGCTGAGGTACTTCCCGGTCGTGGTCGAGCGCAGGGCGAACGCTCCATTGAGGGTGTCGACTCGCTGGAAGCGCTCGGCAGCCGAACCGTTGGCGGTCAGGCGGGTCGTGGCCGGGTCGACCGTGACGTACTTGCCGTTGGCCTGCGAACGGAAGCCGATGTCGCCGCCCACGTCCACCAGGTCCAGGCGCTCCCAGGTGCCGCCTACCGAAGCGCGGTTGGCGATCAGGGGCTGGCCGCCGCCGGCCTCGGCGGTCACGTACCGCAGGTTGCTGCCCAGCAGCGCCGTCGTCGAGAGCTTCGGGAACGCGGAGACCTGCCTTGTGGTGCTGTCGGTCAGGCCGGCGGCATCCGTGACGGTCAGCTTGACCGTGTAGACACCGCCGTGGCCGTAGACCTTGCCGTTCTGCGGGCCCGCCGTGGTCACGACGTCGCCGTCGAAGTCGCCGAAGTCCCAGGTGTACGAGGTGATGGGGGTCTGGCCGGGAACCGAGGACGACGCGTCGGCGTTGAAGGCGCCCAGGTCCACGAGGAGGGAGACGGTGAAGCTCGCCGTCGGTCCGGTCGCGGCGGCCGCCGGTAGCGCGCCCGCCGTGACCGCCAGGCCGACCGCGGCGACCGTGGTCGCCAGGCCGGTCCAGAGTCGGATATGCACGGCCGAAAGTATGCAAGATCCAAGGCGCCTGCGCAGCCCCCGAAGCTCGACAATGCGTGGGGGCTGTCAGAGGATGTGGTTCCGCTCTCCGAACGCCGGTAGGTGCCGTGACGATCCCCGAACCGGCCGCTGCGACCATTCCGCAGCAGCGTCCGCCGGACGAGCGCGCCCCCGAGCCGGTGGAGCGGCCGATCGCGGCCGTCTGGTATCCGCCGCTGGAGCTTCCGGTCGCACCCCGGCGGAGCTATCTGTGGCCGATTCTCGCCGTGCTGGCGGTGGCCAGCATGCTGATCACCGTCGGCGGTGGGGCGGCCGCTGCGGTCATGCTGCGGGGGTACGGCAACGCCCCCACCAACGTCGCCTGGGTCAGCGGCGACGTCAAGGCCATCGACGCCGTCCTCCAGCGCCGCGGCGATGCCGTGCGGCGCAAGGATCAGGCCGAGTGGATGGCCGACGTGGACGGTACCGACGCGGGCTTTGTCAAAAAGCAGCAGCAGCTCTTCGAGAACCTGACCCGGCTGCCGTTCGCCGAGCTGGGGTTCGAGCGGGCGCAGGTCTCAGCGCCCAAGGCGGCCGCGTTTCTGCCCGACGAGCTGTTCCGGCGGTTCCACGCCGCCGTGCGGATCGTGCCGGTGACCGTGCGGCATCGCATCGACGGGGTGGACAGCAAGCCCGTGGCGACGCCGTGGCTGGCCGTTTTCGCGTACGGCGGCGGCAAGTGGCGCATCGTCGGCGACGGGGCCGGCAAAGACCTGCCCACCGGGGAGGCCGGCCAGCCCTGGGACGCCAAGGGGCCGATCACCGTCGTGCGCAGCGACCGGGTCGTGGCCGTGCTGTCAGCCAACGCGGACGGAAAAGCCAACGCGGGCGGGGACGGCGGGCGGGGGCTGCTGGAGCTGGCGGAGACGGGGCTGAAGCAGGTCGCCGCGGTACGCCCCGGCGGCTGGGACGGCAAGGTCCTGATCACGGCCGTCGGCGACCGGCAGATCTTCGACACGTACTTCGCGGAGTCGCAGGACCGGGTGGCGCAGGTGGCCGCGATCGCCGTGCCGTACTACTCGTCGGTGGCGGAGTGGACGAACCGGCCCACGTACGCGACCACGCGCATCGTGTTCAACCCCAGCGAGCTCTCCGCGGCCAAAAGCGAGCTGCAGCACGACCTGACCCACGAGTTCACGCACGCCGCCATGGGTCCCGTCACCGGGCCGTACACGCCGCGCTGGGTCGTCGAGGGCTTCGCCGAATACGTGGCCTATCGCGACGGCCGCTTCAACCCGGCGGGCATCCGGGAGGCGCTCGGGAACCTGGTGCCGGCCTCGTTCCCGGACGACAAGCAGTTCTACGAGGAGCCGCGCAACTACGTGACCGGGTGGCTGGCGTGCCGGATGATCGCGGACACGTACGGACAGGACAAGCTCATCGCCTTTTATGAGGGCTTCATGCGCATGTCCGAGGTCGACTCGGTGGCCCGGGACGTGCTCGGCGTCGGGCGGGACCGGCTCGAGCAGCAGTGGCGGGACTACGTGGAACAGCAACGGCGCGGGTGATCGGACCACCCGCGCCGCTCGTACCGAAAAAGCCTTACGCCGTCGCCGGGGGCATGCCGCCGTCGCCGTCGACGACCGCTTCCGGCGTGCCGTCCTGGTCGAGGTCGCTCATCGTGATGTCGACCTTGCCGTCGCCGTTGGTGTCGAACTGGAACAGGTCCGCCTTGCCGTCCCCGTCGGTGTCGACCGCCCAGAGGTCGGGCTTGCCGTCGTTGTTCGTGTCCCCGACAAGAAGCTCCACGCGCTCGTCGCCGCGGGTCTCGACGGTCTCGTTGTCGGTCATCTGGTGGTCCTCTCACCTGACTAGGGGTAATCGGGGTTCACGGTAGGCCCTGGGGCGGCAACGCGCGAGCCCAGAAGGTCGACACTGCCAGACCTTGACGGTCAGACCTTGACGCCCGAGGTCACCAGGGACTTGATCGCCATCGCGGACTCGTCGAAGCCGATCACCAGGATGCCGGTCGCGCCGAAGCCCTTGATCTCCCCGGCGATCGGGTCGAAGAGCTTCGGGCCCTCGGCCTTCTCGTACTTGTCCTTGGCCTCGTACTTCTTGACCAGGATGTTCTCGGGCCGGATGCCGGCCGCCTGCAGGTCCTTCTGCACGCCCTCGGCCAGGCCGCTGCCGTAGTTGTCGTCGCGGGCGATGATGGCCACCTTGGTGTGCCCGTCCCGCATGATGATGTCGGCGACCGCCTTGGCCTGCAGGTTGTCCGGCGGCGAGGTACGGAAGAAGAAGCCCTTGTCGTCGACCTTGGTGAGCGCGTCCGAGGTCGCGGACGGCGAGATCATGATCCGGCCGGCCTGGGCGATCGCGGGGATCACGGCCGCGCTGACGCCCGAGGCCCCCGCGCCGATGATGACGCCGACGCCCTGGGCGATGAACTGCGCGGCGGCCGCCTTGGCGACCTCCGGGTTCGTGCCGTCGTCGCCCTCCACGACCTGCACCGGCTGGCCGAGCACGCCGCCGGCCTCGTTGATCTCCTTGATGGCCAACTTGGCCGCGGCGAACATCGGCGGACCCTGGAACGCGAGCGCGCCGGTCTTGGGCAGCAGCAGGCCGTACTTCAGCGGCGGTTTCTGGTTCTTGTTGCCCCCGGTCGTCGCGGCCGGCGCGGGCGGAGCGGTCTTGTCCTCGCTCTGCTGGTCGCCGGCGCCGACGAACTCGGTCTTGGCGTCGTCGATCTTGTTGCTGGTGCCGAAGTTCAGCACGCCGTACATGGCCGCCGAGGGCTCGCCGACGGACGTGAAGCCGCTGCTGCGCATCGAGATGCCGCGGTACTTGAAGTCCTTGCCCGACTTCGCCGCGGTCAGGCAGGCCGACACGGTGTCGCAGGTGTTGTCACCGGTCGTCACGCCGACGATCTGCTTGGCGATGACGGCCGGGTCGGAGGACTTGCCGGTCTCGGCGGCCAGCGCGGCGATCACGACGGCGTCGTAGGACTCGCCGGAGTAGTTGAAGTCGGTGAGCGTCGGATCGATGCTCTTCACGCGCCGTTTGAAGTCGTCGCTGAGCGGCGTGAGCGGGGTTGTACCTTTCATGCCGTTCAGGACCGCCGGGGAGTCCTTGAGCGCGTCGCCGAACGAGTTGGCCATGTTGCCGTCGGTGCCGTACAGGCGGATGTCGGCCGAAGGGACCGCATCCTCGTCACTCTTCGTGCCGGAGGCGCAGCCGGATGCGGCCAGCAACACTCCGATCGCCGTGATCGCAGCACCGATGGCGGTGGCCGATCGTGCACGCATGGGCTTCTCCTCCCCAAAGGCCTCCGCAAAGGTCCGTGCGCACCTTAGCGCGGGCACGGCCCGGGTTTCAGCGGGGGCGCGGGTACTCTCCTCGCTATGCCAGATCAAGAGTCCGAGGCCCAGAGCCAAGCGCCGGGTGGCCTTTCGATGGAGGGCCATCTACCCGAGCGGATGGGGATCGTGATCCTGGAAGCCTCGCCCGAGCGGGTCGTCGCCACCATGCCGGTCGAGGGGAACACCCAGCCGTACGGTCTGCTCCACGGTGGCGCCTCGGTCGTGCTCGCCGAGACGCTCGGCTCGATCGGCGCGGCCCTGCACGCCGGCCGGCTCTACAACGGCATCGCCGTCGGCATCGAGGTCAACGCGACGCATCACAAGTCGGCCAAGAGCGGTCTGGTGACCGGTGTGGCCACGCCGCTGCGGCTCGGGGGCATGATCGCGAGCTACGAGATCGTGGTCACGGACGAGGACGGCGAGCGCGTCTGCACCGCGCGGCTGACCTGCGCGCTGCGGCGCGGGTGAGCCGCGGGTCACCCGCGCAATACCCGAATGTGCACAGCCGGGCTTGACGTCGCGACATACGGTTGCGGCGTGGATGACCCGGGAGACGAGACATATCAGGACGCCGCCCAGGTCCTGGCCTCCGCGCTCGCGGGCGACGAGGACGGCGTGGCCCACACCTTCGACGAGGTGGTGGGCCGGCGCGGCATGAGCGCCGCGTACGACGTCGCGTGGCGCCTCGCCGGCGAGATGGTCGGCGACAACCTGGCCCGCGGCCCGTGGCGCCTGGACTTCCCGGACATCGACGACGCCAACTACGACAAGCGCTGGGTGGCCCGGTTCGTCAGCGCGTACGTCAACGAGGACGTCCCGAGCGCCACGGCGCTGTTCACCGTGGCGCTGGTCGACGGCAAGCTGCCGGAGTGCCTGCTGACCCTGGCCGGGTCCGCGGTGGCGACCCTCAAGCGGCGCGGAGCCGCCTGAGCGCTAACCGCGGGTCGACAACTCCGCGGTCAGCACGTTCGACAGTACGGCGCCGTCGTTGCGCACCTGCCGCAGGTACCAGCGCTGCAGCGGCGTGCGGGTCTGGGTGAACTGCCAGCCGCCGCGCGGGCTGTCGATCTGCCCCAGCCGGCCGATCGCCGCGTTGAGCTGGAACGAGTCGAGGTTGCGCGTGGCGTCCGTGATCGCCTTGTCCAGCACCGCGGCCGCGTCGTACGACGACATCGCGAACGTCGACGGCACCGTGCCGTAGGCCTTCTGGTAGTCGGCGATGAACCGGCGGTTGGCCACGTTGTCCAGGTCCGGCGAGTAGTTCAGCGCCGTGTAGATGTCCTTGGCCGCGTCGCCCTGCTGCTTGAGCACGTAGCCCTCGGTGAGGGCGCCGGTGCCGAAGAGCTTGAAGTCGCCGGGGAACTTCGCGTTGCGGTAGGCCTTCACGAACTCGATCGCCGAGGCGCCGCTGAAGAGGGCGTACATGGCCTTCGCGTTGGACGACTTGACCTGGTTGAGCATGGCCGTGAAGTCCTTGCTGCCGTACGCCACGGTGCGCGCCTGCCCGGCGACCGTGCCCCCGGCGCTGCGGTAGCTCTCCACGAAGCTGGCCACGTCATCGTCGTCGCCACCGGGGCCGGTCTGGCCGACGATGGCGAGCGGCCCGCCGGCGTTGCCCGCGGCCCAGCGCGCGATGGCGGTGCCCGGCTCGTCCGAGACAAAGGAGGTGCGCCAGATGTACTTCGGCCCGAGCGCCTGCAGCGCCTTGGGCGCCGCGTTGGAGCCGATCAGCGGGATCTTGCCGTTCTCGACGTCCTCGCGCATCGCGAGCATCGCGGCGGGGTTGGCGACGCCGGTCATGGCGAGCACCTTCTCGTCCTTCATGAGCTTGTTCGCCGCGGCCTTGCCGCTGTCGGCGGTCTCGCCCTCGTCGGCCTTGACCAGGGTCACCTGGCGGCCACCGAGCCGGCCGTCGTGCTGGCTCAGATAGAGCGAGAAGCCGTTGTCGAGCTCGTTGCCGAAGTCCTTGAACATGCCCGTCTGCGGGACGATCATGCCAATTTTGATCGGGGGCCCGCTCGGGACGGCCGTGCTGTCGGACGAGTCGTCGGAGCTGCTGCATGCGGACAGGATCGGCGCGGTCAGGCCCGCCGCACCCGCGGCCGCGAACAGCCGGAGTGCCTGACGGCGGTTCAGGTGGGACACGTGCTTTTCCTCCCCGGGACCCCGCAAGACGCGGGCGTCGACTGCCCGCGCTCTCGCGAGCCACGAGCCTACAACCCACGGTGCGTTCTACCGCCATCGCGCCGGACAGTCAATCGGTGTCCGCGGCCTCGCCCCTGGTCAGTGTGCCGAATGCGGCGAGCACGGCGGGCCACGCGCGCGACCCGGGATCGATGACCCCGAAATGCTCGACGTCGGCCAGCTCGACCAGCGTGGCGTCGTCCCCGGCCCGGCGCGCCGACCGGCAGTAGTCGCGGCTCAACTCCACCGGCACGATGTCGTCGAGCGCGCCGTGCACGATCACGGTCCGTACACCGGACGGCAGGTTCCGCATCGGATCCGCCGACCGATAGGCGTCCGGCACGGTGTCGGGGCCGCCGCCGAGCAGGTCGGCCACCGCGCCCTCGTCGAGGTCGAGCTGGTAGGCGCGGGCCAGATCGGCCACCGGGGCCAGCGCGACCACCCCGCCGACGGCGTCGGGCGCGACCGCGGCGTACCAGAGCGCGAGGTGCCCGCCCGCCGAATGGCCCGCCAGGATCGGCCGATCGACCGACACCGGCAACAGCCCGCGGTGCGCGACCTCCTTGGCCAGTTGATCCGGCACCGCCACGGCCGCCGCGGCCACGTCCGAGAACGTCCCCGGCCAGCCGCCGCCGGGCTGCCCGGTGCGCCGGAACTCGATCGTCGCGACGGCGTACCCGCGGGCCGCAAGGTCGGCGGCGAGCGGCCCCGCGTGCGCCCGATCCCACTGATGGCGCCAGAACCCGCCATGCACAAAAAGCACGAGCGGCGCATCCGGTACTGCGGGCAGGCGCACGTCAGCGACATGATCCGGATGTTCGCCGTACCGCAGCGTGAAGTCCGGCGGCGGGGCCGGACGACTCAGTACGTCCCGCGGATCACTCGTCACCGGCAGACGTTATCGCGTCACGAAGGGTGGCAACAGGGGCCGGATCGGCACCCCTTCGTGGTTGTCGGCGGGAGGCGTGGGTAAGACTTGGAGGCATGGCAGAAGAGGCGCAGGACGAGTCGCGCACCGTGCTGGTCGTCGGCCCCGACGGGCGGCCGCTGGGGACGATGTCCACCGGCGACGACGAGAACGCGGAAGACCCGAGCAAGCTGATCGAGCAGCCGGCCAAGGTGATGCGCATCGGCAGCATGATCAAGCAGCTGCTCGAGGAGGTCCGCGCCGCCCCGCTCGACGACGCCGGCCGGAAGCGGCTCAAGGAGATCCACCGCCGCTCGATCACCGAGCTGGAGGACGGCCTCGCCCCGGAGCTGCGCGACGAGCTGGAGCGGCTGTCGCTGCCCTTCGACGGCGACAGCACCCCGAGCGAGGCGGAGCTGCGCATCGCCCAGGCCCAGCTGGTCGGCTGGCTGGAGGGCCTCTTCCACGGCATCCAGGCGGCCCTGGTGGCCCAGCAGATGGCCGCGCGCGTGCAGCTCGAGCAGATGCGGGGCCGACCGGCGCTCATGGGCGGCCCGGGCGGCACCCCCGGCCAGCCAGGCGGCCCGACGCCGTCCGGCACCGGCCAGTACCTGTAACCACCCGGCGAGGCGGGTCCGATCGGTGGATCGGGCCCGCTCAGAAGCCGAAGAGGCGCTCGAGGTACTCGGCGACGCCGTCGTCCTCGTGGCTGTAGGCGGTCACGTCGTCCGCCGCCGCCCGGACCGCCGGATGGCCGTTCGACATGGCGACGCCGCGGCCCGCCCAGGTCAGCATCGGCAGGTCGTTCGGCATGTCGCCGAAGGCCACCACCTCCGCGGCCGCGACCGAGTGCGTCCGGGCCACGCGGGCCAGGGCCGAGGCCTTCGTGACGCCCGCCGCCGAGACCTCCACCATCCCGCTCGACGACGAGTTCGTGGCCTCCGCGATGCCGGTCAGGCAGGCGCCCACCCGGGCCGTGAACTCGTCCGGGGCCTGCACGCCCGCCCGCACCAGGAGCTTCGCCGCCGGGCGGGTCAGGATCTCCTCCAGCGTCGCCGGGCCCACCGACTTGTGGTCCGCCTCCCACGGGCCGACCGGGAAGTCGGGCTCGTGGCGCATCTGGCGGCCCCCGTCGCGCTCCACCGCGAAGACCACCTCCGGCACCTCGGCGCGCAGCCGGGCACAGGCCTCCGCCAGGACGGAAGCCTCCAGCGGCGCGCTGTGCACGATGGTGTCGGTGGCCGGGTCGTACGTGGCCGCCCCGTTGGCGCAGATGGCCAGCGCGGGGATGCCCAGCTGGGAGTACACGGGAAAGATCCACCGAATCGGGCGGCCGGTCACCAGGACGAAGACCACGCCGGCCTCGTGCAGGCGCCGGAAGACCTTGACCGTGCGGGGGCTCACGGTGCGGTCGCTGCGGACCAGGGTTCCGTCGAGGTCCGTAGCTACCAGTTTCACAACTTCAACATAGCGTCGAGGTACGTCGCCACGCCGTCCTCGTCGTTGGTGAGCGTGGTCTCGTCGGCCAGGGCGCGCAGCTGCGGGTGGGCGTTGGCCACCGCGACGCGGCCGAAGCCGGCCCAGCGGAACATCGGGATGTCGTTGGGCATGTCGCCGAAGACCAGGACGTCGCCCGGGTCGATGCCGAGGGCCGTCGCGACCACCATCAGGCCGGTGGCCTTGTCGACGCCGGGCGGGCAGATCTCGATGTACCCGAGGCCGGCCTGCGTGACGGTGGCCATCTCGGCCGGGATGATCCGCTGCGCGGTGGCCAGCAGTTCGTCGACGTCGCAGGCGGGGTGGCGGGCGAAGCCCTTGATGACCGGGCCGGTCAGGCACTCGGCGCGGACGCGGGCCTCGACGGCGTCGTAGCGCCAGTTGGGGTCGGCGTCGCCCCAGAGCGGGGCCTCGTGGTGGTCGCCGGCCTCGATGAGGACGGACAGGGGGCCCATCTCCCGTTCCAGGCGGGCCAGCACGTCGGCGAGCACGGCGCCGGGGAGCCGCTCGTCGCGCAGGACGACCGGGTGCTCGGGCTCGCGCATGTCGAGGACCCGGCTGCCGCCGCCCATGACGAGGAAGTCGGCCGCGGGGATGTCGTGGCGGACGAGCCCGGTGAGGCGCGGGCCGCGGCCGGTCGCGCCGACCACGTGGATGCCGGCCGCTCTGACCCGCTCGAGGACCTCGCGCGTGTATGCGCTCACCGTCTCGTCGCTTCGCACGAGCGTGCCGTCGAGGTCGGTGGCGATCAGCTTGGGGAGGCCTGAGATTCGCATCGTTGCTGCTCCTTCCGCACGAGCGGGGCAGCAACCGTACCTCTCGGATCTCGACCGGTGACAGGCTGCGAATAAAACTCGACCGAACGTTTACTGGAACGTCGGCGGTACGGGGGTCACCGTGAGCTCCAGCGGCTCGCCCGTCGGCGGCTCGTCGACGGCGCGGCGCGGGCCGAACAACAGCCCGCCCGCCGACGGCACGCGCACGGCCACCACCAGGGCGGCGGCGAGCACAAGGGCCGTGGCGTAGGCCAGCAGATACCCGGGACCGGTCTCGGACTGCGGATTCACCATCAGCAGGAACGAGAAGTCGCCGTTGCCCATGTGGTCGATGACGCTCTTGAGCCCGACCAGCACGAGCACGTTCGCGGCGAGCAGGCCGCCCGCGACGCCGCCGCCGATGCGCCGCGCGGCCGGGCCGGCGACCGCCAGCACGACGGCGATGGCGGTCAGCGCGCCCGCGAGTGTGAGCAGGTAGACAGTGACGTGGGCGCCGCTCAGGTACGTCAGCGGCACATCGACCGACCGCTGGACCGTCGCGTCCGGGGCGAGCACCGCGTCCTCGTCGGCCAGCGCCGAGCGCCCGCCGAGGGCGAAGGAGCCCCAGGGCAGGTACTGCGCGGCGATCGCGAGCCCGAACCCCACCGCCAGCAGCGAGAGGGCGAGGATGTTCGGGCGTCGGCGCACAGACGGTACCGAATCAGGATCTTCTGCTCTTGGCACCTCGACCGGTGCGGGAGCGAGGATCTCCGGCATGGATGCGGGCTGCTCAGGCATGCCCCGCATCGTAGAGCCCGGACGTGCCGGACGGGGCCTGCGCACGGGCGCGGCCGATCGCGATCAGCCCGCACGCGAAGCCCAGCGGTGGCAGGGACGCGAGGCCGAGCCAGCCGCCCGCGGCCGCCCGGCCCTCGGAGGTCGTGATCAATCCGACGACCACGAAGGCGGTGAGGACCGACAGGATCGGGCCCGCCACCCCGGCGAACTTGCGGCCGCGGCCGACGCCCATCGCCGCGGTGCCCAGTAAGGCCCAGAGCGAACAGAGGAACAACACGTACCAAAGTCCGTGTGGCAGGTTGAGGATCGTGGTCGCCCCCATCCACGGCACCACGATGGAGGCACCCCCTCCGAGCAGGCCGAACAGCGCCAGCCAGCCGCCGATCAGCACCAGTTTGCGCTGCATCGCCATTACTCCCATCCGTTCGCCGGGCTCATCCCACGGCAGACACGGAATGGACTAGCGTCTGGTTCATGCCTACTCGCACTTCATCCGCCCGCTGGGAGGGAGACCTCCGGTCCGGCAACGGCACGGTCTCCACCGGCTCGGGCACGTTCCAGGGCAACTACTCGTTCCCGTCCCGTTTCGAAGAGGGCAAGGGCACCAACCCCGAGGAGCTCGTGGCGGCCGCGCACGCCGCCTGCTACTCGATGGCGCTCTCCAACGGCCTCGCCAAGGCCGGCTTCACCCCGACCTCGGTCGAGACCTCCGCCGCGGTGCACCTCGGCCAGGTCGACGGCGGCTTCGCCATCACGCGCATCGACCTGACGACCCGCGGTGACGTGCCGGGCATCGACGCCGCCGAGTTCGAGAAGCAGGCCCAGGACGCCAAGGCCGGCTGCCCGATCTCCAAGGCCCTCGCCGCCGTCGAGATCACGCTGGACGCTCAGCTCGTGTGATCTTCTGATCTTTCGCCATTCGTTGTTGAGAGGGTTCCCGTTTTCGGGGACCCTCTTCGCATGCCGGTGCGGATGAGCAAGGAGCGCTTCGAGGAACTCGTCGGGGAGGCCCTCGACGAGGTGCCCGAGGAACTCCTCGACCTCATGGACAACGTAGTGATCCTGGTCGTCGACGACGCGCCCCCGGAGGATCCGGACCTCCTGGGGCTCTATGAGGGGCACGCGCTCACCGAGCGCGGCTGGGACTACGCCGGCGTCCTGCCGGACCGGATCTCGATTTACCGTAAACCGATCCTCGCCATCTGTGACGATGAGGACGACGTGGTGGAGGAGGTGGCGATCACGGTGGTACACGAGATCGCCCACCATTTCGGCATCTCCGACGAGCGCCTGCACGCGTTGGGCTGGGACTGATAGCCGACTTTTGGGGTCCCGACCTCAGTGACCGATGGTCGGACTTGCGTCAACCATCTACCGTCACTGTGCGGTTCAAAGTGCGTCTTCGAGAGGACTACCCATGCGCAGTGCGCTGTTCGCCGCCGAAAACATGGAGAAGGAGTCGCAACAGCCCGGGCTGCGGTTGCAGAACTCCAAGCTGCTCAAGGCCGAGCTCAACGGCGAGATCATGGCTCGCCAGGGCTCGATGGTCGCGTACCAGGGTCAGGTCCAGTTCCAGGCGCTCGGCTCGGGCGGCATGGGCAAGTGGCTCAAGTCCAAGCTGACCGGCGAGGGCGTGCCGCTGATGAAGTGCAGCGGCCGCGGCGACGTCTTCTTCGCCGACCGGGCCGCCGACGTGCACCTCATCGACCTCGAGCAGGGCGACGCCATCTCGATCAACGGCGCGAACGTGCTCGCGTTCGAGTCGACGCTGCAGTACGACATCAAGATGGTCCAGGGCATGGGCATGATGTCCTCGGCCGGCCTGTTCAACTGCGTCTTCACCGGCCGCGGCCGGCTCGCGATCACGACCAAGGGCACCCCGGTCGTGCTGACCGTCGACCAGCCCACGTTCGTCGACCCGCAGGCCGCGATCTGCTGGTCGGCGACGCTGCAGACCGGCTACCACCGCGCCGACCAGATCGGCCTGGGCACGCTCATCGGCCGTTCCACCGGTGAGGCTTTCACGATGAGCTTCGCCGGCCAGGGCTTCGTGGTCGTGCAGCCGTCGGAGGAGCCCCCGCCCGGCGCGGCGAGCGGCCAGCAGCAGCAGGGCGGCGTCCTCGGCGGCCTGCTCGGCGGCTGATTCCCATCAGGTAACGGCCCCGCCACCAGGAGGTGGTGGGGCCGTTCACGTTCGCTACGCTGCCGGGCGTGCGAGGTGACATCTTCAAGGCCGAGAACATGGCCCAAGCTCCGACCCAGGCAGGCATGAGCCTGCAACACTCCAAGTGCGTCAAGTACGCCGTCAACGGCGAGGTCCTGGCCCGCCAGGGCGCAATGGTCGCGTTCCGTGGCAACCTCGGGTTCGAGGTCAAGAGCCAGGGCGTCGGCAACTTCCTCAAGCGCGCGGTCACCGGCGAGGGCGTGTCCCTCATGGCCGTGCGCGGCCAGGGCGAGGTCTGGTTCGCCTCCGGCGCGGCCGACTGCTTCATCCTGGACATCGAGCCCAACGACGCCCTCTCCATCAACGGGCGCAACGTGCTGTGCTTCGATCCGTCGCTGCGGTACGACATCCAGATGGTCAAGGGCGCCGGCATGTTCGGCGGCGGCCTGTTCAACTGCGTGTTCACCGGTCAGGGCCGGCTCGCCATCGTCTCCGAGGGCGCGCCGATCGTGATCCCGGTCAGCCCGCAGGCCCCGGTCATGGTCGACACGGACGCCATCGTCGGCTGGTCCAGCAGCCTGCAGACGAGCATCCAGAAGAACCAGAGCCTCAAGTCGATGCTGCGCGGCGGCTCGGGCGAGCTCTTCCAGCTGGCGCTGCACGGCCAGGGCTTCGTGATCGTCCAGCCCAGCGAGGGCAAGCCGGCCCCGGCCCAGCAGAGCAGCGGCGGCATCCTGGGCAGCGTCCTCAGCGGCTGACCGTCACGCGCCTCGCACCACGCCCCGGTGAGACCTCCGATGAATGCGGTACCTCAGGCGGTCTCACCGAGGCGGATGCGGGACAGCCACGCCGCCGCGTCGGCGAAGTCGGCGTCCGCCAGGCCCGGAGCCGGAGGCGGCGGCGGGTCGCTGTGCGGCGCCCGCGGGTAGGAGCCCAGGAAGCGCACGTCGGCGCAGATCCGGCGCAGCGCCTGCAGCGCCTCACCCATCTGCAGGTCGGCCACGTGCCCGCCGCAGTCGAGGAAGAACACGTAGCGCCCCAGCCGCTCCCCCGTCGGGCGCGACTCGATCCGGGTCATGTTGATCCCGCGCACCGACAGCTCGGTCAGCACCGCGAGCAGCGCGCCGACCCGGTCGTGGGCGATGTACACCGCCAGCGTCGTCAGATCGTCGCCGGTCGGCGGGGGCGGCGTCCCGGGCCGGGACACCAGCGCGAACCGGGTCATCGCGTCCGGGTTGTCGGCGATGTCCCTGGCCAGCACGTGCAGCCGGTAGCGCTCGGCCCCGATCTGGGCGCAGATCGCCGCGTCGAACTCGCCCTCGGCCGCCCCGATCGCCGCCGCCGCGTTGGACAGCACGTCGACCACGGCCGCCCCGGGCGCGTGGGTGCGCAGCCAGGTGCGGCACTGGGTGCCGGCCTGCGGGTGGGCGGCGACCGAGCGGATCTCCGCCAGCGGGCGGGCCTCCCGCGACGCGAGCACGAACTGCACGGGCAGGATCACCTCGCGGGTGATCATGAGCGGCTCGCCGTTGGCCAGCTCGTCGAGGGTCACCCCGACCTGGCCGCCGATGGAGTTCTCCAGCGGCACGAGCGCGGCGTCGGCGTCGCCGTTGCGCAGCGCGTCGAGGCACTCGGGGACGCTGCGGGCGGCCGTCAGCGCGCCGCGGGCGGCCGCCGGGATGGTCTTGAGCGCCTGCTCGGAGAAGGTGCCCTCCGGACCCAGGAACACGAACCGCGTGGGTGGCACACCAGGCATGGTTCCCAGCCTAGTGACCGCCCCGGCGGGCCGGATCACTGGTCGGCGCAGTCCACCGCATCGAGGAAGGCGGCGGGGGCGGTCGCGCGCACCTCGACGGTGCAGGGGGCGGTGCCGGCGGTCACCACGGTGAGCGCGTTCGGGCTGCCCTTGGTGATCACCTGGAGCGGCTCACTGCCCGTCACGTTCAGCACGGTGTACTGCCACACCCCCGAGCACACCGGCTCCTTCTGCACGGACACGCCGTTGCCGGCGGGCAGGTTCGCGCGCACCTTGCGCACCGCCGCGATCACCTGCGCCGAAGTCGGACGGCCGGCGCAATAGGTCACGTACTGCTCGGAGAACCCGCTCGGGCTGGGGCTGGCCGTGGCGCTCGGGACCGGGGCGGTGGTCGTCTCCGGGAGCGGCGGCAGCACGGGCACGAGCGGCTCCTGGCTGAGCAGGCTCGGCTTCACCTGGGGCGGCGCGGTCTGGGCGGTGTCGTTCCGGCACGCGGACAGCAGGAATCCAAGGCTGACGATGGCCAGCACGGCGGCCCCGGTTCGCATGCGCCCATCGTAGGAGCGCCGGAACGGCCTTGGAAGTCAGGTCGTGACGCGATGGCCGGCGGCGCTCAACGCGGCCAGGGCCTCGTTCATCCGCACCGCCGGGACCAGCAGATAGTCGGTGTCGAAGGTCGAGAAGGCGAAGATGTTCACCCGCGCGTCGGCCAGCGGCGAGACGATCGAGGCAAGGATGCCCGTCAATGCCAGCTGCACCGGCCCGGCCACCCGCAGGCAGCGCCACGGGGTCTCGACGGTCGCCCCGGCCGGCGCCCGCTCGGCCGGGCAGAGGATGGAGACCTCCTCCGGGGTCCACGTCACCGAGATGACGCCCTCCCCGGACGCGCCGGCCTCGGCCAGGCCCGCGGGCACGGCGGATCCGGCCGGCAGACGGCAGATCGCGTAGTCGCCCGGCAGGAGCGCAAGGTCCAGCATGACAAGGAGATTACGGTCTGAACGCGCTCCGTGGCGGCATGCGTGACGACAGTAACTCGGTATTGACCGATCAATCGAGAAGGATCAGTTGATAAGGGAGAAGAACGTCAGCGAGCCGACGGTCCGGCCGTCCTCGGTGAGCGGCGTGGCGATGGCGTCGAACGTGCGCGGGTCGTCGCCGCACTGGATGCGGACCAGCCCGCGCGCCAGCCGGCCCGAGGTCAGCGCCAGCACCGGGGCGAGCCGGGCGACCTCGTTCTGCTCCAGCGGCATGCCGTCGGCGAAGTCGAGCACCGCGAGCGCGCCGCCGTCCTCCTCCAGCAGGGGCTTGCCCACGGGCGAGACGGGCAGGCCCAGCAACTCCTCGAGCGACACGGACATCGCCACCACGGTCTGCTCGGCGTCGATCACCAGGCAGGCCTCGGCCGCGCCGTTCACGGTCGAGGCCCAGCGCTCCAGTGCCGTCGCGGCGGGGGGCAGGTCGGGGATGGTGAATTCGACGTGCTGCGGCACAGCGCCTCCTCAGGCACCGGACGTGCGAAAAGCGAAGGGGCGCCGGACGTGGGAAGAGCGTCCGGCCACCTCGAAGAGGCTACTCCGCGTGACCCCGCTTGTCAGTGCCCACCTGCTCGCCGTCGCGGTACCAGCGGTAGCCCTCGGCCAGCTGCCCGTAATCCGCCTGGTACCAGGTCGCGGGGTGCATGGCGAGGTGGAAGACCTTGTCCACGGTCTCCGCGGCGAGCCGCTGGCCGCGGGCGTTGAGCACGCGCGGGAGCTCGTGGTAGGCGGTGACCAGGCAGCCCTTGGGCACGCCGTAGAAGCTGATCTTGCCGCTCCCGGCGAACGCCAGCACGGGCATCACGGGGATGGAGACGCCGCCACTGCGGGAGAGCGCCTCGGAGGCGGCGCGCGCCTCGCGGCGGGCCTCCTCGACGTAGCGCGGCCGCCGGCCGTCGATCTGGACCACGTCTCCGGCGAACGCGACCCGGCTGCGCCCGTGGTCCTTGACCGTCACGGCGAACACGCCGCCCGGTCCGACCGCCAGGAAGCTGGTGCGCTCGGTCCCGCCGAGCTCGCGGAGGTCCAGCACGTGCCACTCTTCGCCGAGGTGGCCGATGAGGGTGCCGACGCGCCGGTACAGCCTGCTGTGGGCCGCCTCCTCCCGCCGTGTCTCGCGCTCTGCCCTCCTGGTCCGGACCCAGTCGATGGGGGTCGACCGGCCCGCGTCGCCAATGACGCGATCTTCGAACCCTTCGGGCTGCGAATCTTGACCGCGGTACAGGACGTCGGTCATCTCGCACACCTCCGATGTCGCCGCTTCGGTTGCGTGTGTGTCCAAACACCGTACGTGACCACGTACACGGTCGGCATCCTTGAGTGGTGAGAATGACATGGAGTGACTGGGATGAATGCCACATTCACGGCGCCTCATGAATTTCACATAGCGCCAACCAGACGATATCGGATCGACCGTTAGGGTGACCCTATGAGTGTCGACACAGAGGTCGGACGCCTGGTCACGGTGCTTCTGCACCGTCCGGGAGCGGAGCTGGCGCGACTGACTCCGCGCAACAACGACTCGCTGCTCTTTGACGGTATTCCATGGGTCGGCCGGGCCCAAGAGGAACACGACGCCTTCGCCGCCGCACTGCGTTCGCACGGCGTCGAGGTGCTCTATGTGGCGACCCTGCTGGCCGAGACGCTGACCATCGCGGCGGCCCGGGCCGAGGTGAGCGCGGCCGTCCTCGCCGACTTCCGGCTCGGTGACACCCTGCGGGAGCGGGTGGCCGCCCATCTGGACGCGCTGGCGCCCGCGGAACTGGCCACGACGCTGGTGGCCGGGCTGAGCCGGGCCGAAATGGGCCTGGAGGGCGGCCGGGCCGGGCTGGTGCACGCGCTCATGGCGCCCGGCGACTTCGTGATCGACCCGCTGCCCAACCTGCTGTTCACGCGGGACTCATCCGTGTGGATCGGACCTCAGGTGGCCGTCACGAGCCTCGCGATGCACGCCCGGGCCCGCGAGACCACCCTCACGCACGCGATCTACCGGCACCATCCCCGTTTCGCCGGTACCGCCCTGCTGTACGACCCCTCGCTGGAGCACCTGGAGGGCGGCGACGTCCTCCTGCTCGCCCCCGGCGTGGTGGCGGTGGGCGTCGGCGAGCGGACCCGTCCCTCGGGCGCCGAGCGGCTCGCGCGGCGCTGCTTCGCGGCCGGGCTGGCGCACACCGTCCTGGTCGTGCCGATCGCCCAGGAGCGGGCCACGATGCACCTCGACACCGTCTGCACCATGGTCGACGTCGACGCGGTCGTGATGTACCCCAACGTCGCCAGCACCCTGCAGGCCTGGACGCTCACGGCGGAGTCGTGCACCGGCCCGGCGCCGTTCCTGACTGCCGCCGCGGCCGCGATGGGCATCGACACCCTGCGGGTCATCGACACCGGCCTCGACCCGGTGACGGCCGAGCGGGAGCAGTGGGACGACGGCAACAACACCCTGGCCATCGCGCCGCGGCTCTGCGTGGCCTACGAGCGCAACGTGGAGACCAACGCGCAGCTGGAGCGGCACGGCATCGAGGTGATCCGGATCTCCGGGTCCGAGCTGGGCTCGGGCCGGGGCGGACCGCGCTGCATGTCCGCCCCGATCCAACGGGGTTAGCGCAGTGGCTGGAGCCGGCCGATCAGGCCCTGCTTGCTGCGCCGCTCGGTCGCGGTCAGCGGCTCGGTGACGGCGAGGGCCTCCTGGTACCGCCGCATGAAGTCGGCCACCGGCGTCTCCCAGTGCCCGGCCTCGATCTCCAGCGGCAGGTCCCAGACGGGCGCGATGAGCCCGTGGGCGCGGAACATGCCCGCGAACTTGGTGTTCTCGCCGAGCAGCAGCCCGCCGCCGGCCGAGAGCCGGGACAGGGCGTCCAGGGCCGGGTCCTCGTCGTCGCCGAGGACCAGCCGCACGTGGGAGCGGTCGGTGACCTGGCACCAGTACGTGGCCGGGGCGGCGGCCAGCTTCACGGTCGGGAAGATGCTCGCGTTGGCCCGCTCGAGCGAGGCGCGCACGTTCGGGTCGTCGGTGGCGTTGTCGTCGAGCCAGAACTCGAAGCCGTCGTGCACCGTGATCTCGAGCGGGGCGTTCTCGATCACGTCCTGCAGGCGGTCGCCGAGGCCGGGCAGGGCCGGGATGTCGACGGTCTGGCCGGTCGGCGTCTCCAGGCCGCACTGCAGGGCCACGGCCAGGTCCCGCGAGACGTCGCCGGACTGCACGTGCCGCTGCAGGCCGATCAGCACGCGCCCGTCGGGCTTGGTCATGGCGGGCCACGCCATCGGCAGGACGGTCGCGAGGGTGACCTCGCGGTCGCCGTACTTCTCGGCGAACGCGGGCGCCAGCTTCAGCGGGGCCGAGGCGGCCGGTACCAGCTCTCGCAGGGCGACCCACTCGGGCTCGTCGGCCAGGCCCTGGAACGGGCGGCCGACGTACACGTCGCGGATCTTCTCGCGCTTCTCGCCGCCGGCGCGGCCACGGGGGGTCTTCGCACGCTTGCTCACGGCGATCCACACTAGGCCTTCACGCACCGCGGCGCGCAGACACACCCGCCACTGGCGCCGCACTCACCCCGGAGCGGTCCCACAAATCGGGCAAATGTGGCTAAAGCATCTGGGTTACAGCATTTGAGTTACAGCATCTGAGTTACAGCACTGCCCAGACGCACTGGCCGAGGCCGTCGCGCTCGACGCCCCAGCCGGTCGAGAGTGCGGCGACGATGGTCAGGCCGCGGCCGTCGATGGAGTCCGGACCGGCCACCCGCATCTGCGGGCCGGCGGGCGAGCCGCCGTCGGTCACGCGGATCTCCAGCGTGCCGTCGCCGAGCAGCCGCCAGGCGACGCGGATGACGTCACCGGGCAGCGGGGCCGCGTGCCGCACCGCGTTGCCGACGAGCTCCGCCGCGATCGCGATGGCGTCGTCCAGGCGCTCGGCCGGGACCAGGGTGTCCAGCTCGTCCGCGAGCCGGTGCCGGGCGACGTGCGCGCCCCGGGCGTGATGGGGTACGACGACGCACCAGGCGCGCGGTTCCGCGACGGTTGTGGACACGCTCTCAAGCCTCCCCGGGGCCGTCGGCGTCAGCTCGGGGCAGTCGCACTTCGGCGACGGTCCCTCCCCCTCGACGTGGTCGCAATGATACCCATCCATGTTGACGCTCGACGATCCGGCGAACCAGGTACAGCCCCAGCCCCACACCGCCGCTCGAGCGCTGGTCGCCGGTCTCCAGTTGCCAGAACCGGTCGAAGGCGCGCTCGACGTGCTCGGGCCGGATGCCGATCCCGCGATCGGAGACGCGGAACCAGACGGTCTGCGGGTCGGCGCCCGCGGTCAGATCGATCTCTACCCAGTTCGGCGAGTATTTACCCGCATTCGTGACCAATTCCGCCAAAATCGTGGCGAGGCTGGCCCGGTCCCCCCGGGTCTTGGGCAGCGCGTCGGGCAGTTCCGCCCGCAGGTGCCGGCGCTGGTCGCCGCTGAGCTCCTCGACCGCGCCGGCCAGCGACTCGACCAGGTCGAAGGGCAGCAGGGTGGTCGACTCGATCGCCTGCCCGTCGTCGCCGACCGCGTTGAGCAGCCGGTCGACCAGGCGGCTGAGCTCGCGGGCGCGCTGCCCGACGATCTGGATGGCCTCGCGGCGGGAGGTCTCGGGGAGGGACTCCCAGTGGTCGACCAGCGTGTCGGTGTACCCCCGGATCACCGTCACCGGCGTGCGCAACTCGTGCCCGGTGAGCGCGATGAACAGGTCGCGCCCGTCCGACGGCTGCTCCGGGCGGGCCCGGAACGACACCGCGAGGTCCTCGGACCCCGGCACCCGGGCCGTGCGGATCTCGATCGAGACGCCCGAGGGCAGCTTGTGCGCGATCGTGGCGTCGCCGGCCGGCAGCGGGAACGGCCACGGCTCGCCGAGCACGGTCTCGGCCGGCCGCGAGGTCAGCAGGGCGGCCGGCGGGTTCCAGGAGCGGACCCGGTGCTCGGGGTCCAGCAGCGCGAACGGGCCATCGGCGGGGGTCACCGCCGGGCCGTCGGAGTAGACCGGAAGTCCGCGGCCCAGGCCGTACTGCAGACCGATGAACGAGGAGAGAAAGCCCAGCGCTGCCCGTTGCCGCTCGTCGGCGGCCCCGTCGCCGTCGCGGTAGCCGACCATGAGCACCCCGGCGCCGGTCCCGTTGGCGGTGACCTCGGAGGCCATCACCCGCTGCAGGCCGCGGTCGGTCAGCAGCTGGCCGCCGGCGGTGCCGATGAGGCTGCTGGGGAACTCGCGCACCCGCGTGCCGAACTGCAGCAGGCCGCGCACCGCGGGGTGGATGAGGTCGATGGGGCGCCCGAGGGCCCAGTCGAGCTCGCCGGCGGCCGCGACCACCCGGCCGTTGTCCACCGCGTACTCGATGAACGCCGCACCGCTCGCGCCCGTCACCGCGGCGGCCACCTCGACGGAGCGCTGCAGGCCGGGCAGTCCGCCGCCGCCGGAGTTCAGCGCCTCGGTGACCTCCGCGAGGCCGCCGAACACGGCGCCGGACGCGTCGTCCGGTGCAGCATCGACCATGGTGCGAGTCTGCCTCGCATCCCGGCCCCGCGAAAGGTTGAGAAGGAAAGTTGAGTGACCTAGGCGCGGTGCCCCAGCTCGCGCAAACGGTCGATCACGTAGGCGGGGCGGTCCGAGATGATGCCGTCCACGCGCAGCTTGACCACCAGGTCGACCTCGTCCGGCTCGTTCACGGTCCACACGTAGACCGGGTGCCCGCGCCGGTGCAGGCGGTCGACGAGCTCGGGCGCGGCGCGCAGGAGCTGTACTCCGGGGCCGCCGATGGAACTGCCCGGCGGGAGCCGGCCGATGCGGCTCGGCACCGACCAGACGTCGATGAGCATCACGGTGGGCAGGTTCGGGGCCTGCTGGTGGACGCGCTTGACGGCGTTGGTCGAGAACGACATGACCGTCACCTGGAGGGGGCGCTCGGGATCCGGGCGATCCAGGCCGTACCGCCGCAAAAGCCGCAGCAGGGCCGCTTCGACCGCACCGCCGTACCGGACGGGGTGTTTGGTTTCGATGAGCACCCGCATCGGGCGGCCGGCGTCGGTCGCCACGCCGAGCAGCCGGTCGAGGGTGAGCAGCCGGCCCCGGACCCGCTCGTCGCCGTGGCTGCGCTCGACGATCAGCTCGTTGGGCGGGTCGGCGCGCCAGGAGGCGAAGTCGAAGCGGTCCAGCTCGGCCAGGGTCTGGGTGCTGACCCGGCCCCGGCCGTCGCTGGTGCGGTCGATGCGCGAGTCGTGCAGGCAGACCAGGTGGCCGTCGCGGGTGAGCCGCACGTCGCACTCCAGGCCGTCGGCGCCCTCCTCGATGGCGAGCAGGTACGCGTCGAGCGTGTGCTCGGCGTGCGTGCGCGACGAGCCGCGGTGCGCGAAGACCAGTGGCCGCCAGCCGTCGGCGCCCTCAGACGACGCGGGGAGCACCGCCGTCCTCGCTCACCATGGCCCGGCCGGTCGCTTCCCAGCTCTGCATGCCGCCGCCGACGTTGATCGCGTTGTCCACGCCGTTCTGCTGCAGGAACGCCACGACCTGGGCCGAGCGCCCGCCGACCCGGCAGACCACGAACACGTCGCGGTCGGTCGGAATGTCGCCGAGGCTCGCCGGAATCTGCATCATCGGCACGTGTACGGCGCCGGGCGCGTGGCCCGCCGCCCACTCGTCGTCCTCACGCACGTCGAGCAGGTAGGCGTCTTCTGCGATGTCACCGACCGAGGCGGTCGGGATGGATGGTCCCCTGAACACAGTTTCAGGCTATCCGGCGGCCCCGACTCACATGTGGTTGACCCAGGTGGGGTTCTCGACCGCCCACGAGTCGAGCAGGTCGTCGCGCATGGCGGTGTAGAGCCCCTCGGCCTCGTTGAGCGCCACGACGTAGGAGATGCCGCCGATGTCCTGCGGCTCCGAGGGCACCTGCAGGCCGATCAGGTTGCTCGGGCTCACGTTGCGCAGCGCGAACATCAGGTCGGCCAGCGAGACGCCGTTGGTGTCCACGGTCAGCGCCTGGCCGATCGCCCGGATGAACTTGTCCAGCGCGATCGGGTTGGTGGTGAGGTCCTTCTCCTGCGCCTTGTCGAGCATCGCCCGGATGAACTTCTGCTGGTTCTTCTGGCGGTCGTAGTCGCCGTTGGCGAGGCTCTTGCGCTGCCGGACGAGGTCGAGCGCCTGGTACGACTCCAGGTGGTGGCAGCCGGGCTCGTAGACGGCCGGGTGGCCGCCGTCGGCCGGCGAAAGGTAGTTGCCCTGGTCGTCCCAGCCGAGGTGGATCGAGGTGACCTTCTGGTCGATGCACATGTCGACGCCGCCGAGCAGGTCGACCGCGGTCTTGAAGCCGTCGAAGTCGACGATCGCGGCCCCGTCGAACTGGATGCCGAGCAGCCCGTGCAGCGTCTCGGCGAGCAGCTGGACGCCGCCCTCGCCGCCGCCGCCGTGCTGGAAGGCGCCGTTGATCTTCTCGTGCGACGAGCCGCGGAAGCCCGTGGCCGGGAAGGCCGGGATCGCCACCCGCAGGTCGCGCGGGATCGACAGCAGGTAGGCCCGGTCCATGGTGGCCGGGATGTGCACGATGATGATCGAGTCGGAGCGCTGGCCGTCCTCCGGGTCGAGGGCGCGCAGGTCCGAGCCGAGCAGCAGGAAGTTCAGCGGGCCGGTGACCGTGTTGTGGTGGGTCTCGGCGGGCGTGCCGGCGCGCGAGTTCTCACCCAGCAGCGTCCGTTGGTTGATCGCCCCGGTGTACCGCTTGTTCAGCGCGTTGACGCCCGCGACGGCGGTGCCGGAGAGCAGCACGACGACCAGTCCGAGGGCGATGAGCAGCCGGGCCCAGATCGGGTCGCGGCCGGGAAGCTTCACCTTCTTGGATTTCCCAGATCGCCCGGTCTCAATCACGGGTGGCACATCGGCGGCGGTGCCGGCCTGTCCGTCCACGTCGCTCTGCATGCACTGCCCCCGAGCCAACCCCGCCCGCGCTCCGGCGGGAATCCATACGAGTCTACTTTCGCGGGCACGAATGCGCTGACCGCGAAGCCGGTACACGATCCCCGGGAAGTCGTCAATGAGGCGATTTCTACTCGTTCACCCGGCGTGGGGGCAATGAGATGTAGACGACAGCCCGGGCATGCAACCCCGCACCAGGGGGGACATGCCCGGGCTTTTCCGATTTAGGCCGGTACTACTTCGTCTTCGCCGGCGTCGATGGCGCCGTCGAGGGCTTCGGGCCGTTGGCGGCCATCCAGTCCGCCATCTTGTCGTTGCGCACGGCGTCGTACAGTGCGGTGGCCTTCTCCTTGTCCGGCACCACGACGTCCTCGCCATTGATCTTCTTGCTGCCGTCGTTCGGGCTGACCATGAACGTGAGGTCGTCGCTGCGCAGGCTGCGGAACTGCAGCGCCATGTCGGCCAGCGAGAAGTCCTTGTCGACGGTCATCGCCTTGGTGACGGCCTTCAGGAACGAGTTCAGCTTGGTCGGGCTGGTCACCGTGCCGGAGCTGACCGCCTTGTCCAGGATGGCCTTCATCATCTCCTGCTGGTGCCGCATGCGGGCGAAGTCGCCGTCCGCGAACTGGTAGCGCTGCCGCGCGTAGTCCAGCGCCTCGTCGCCGTTGAGGTGGTTCATGCCCTTCTTGAACTGCCGCTTCGGCGGGTGGATCGAGGTGATGTCCTTCTCGATGTTCATGTCGATGCCGCCGAGGGCGTCGATGACCTGCTTGAAGCCGCCGAAGTCGATGAGCAGCACGTGATCCATCCGGACCTTCGTGTACTCCTCGATCGTCTGCACGGTCAGCGGCGTGCCACCCCACGAGAAGGACGCGTTGAGCTTGGCGTTCGTGTTGCCGTACGGCGTCGTCTTGCTCTTGGGGATGTGCACGTAGAGGTCGCGCGGCATCGAGATCAGGTAGGCCTTCTGGTGGTCGGCCGGGATGTGCAACATGATCATCGTGTCGGTGCGCCACTCGCCCGCCTTGCCCCCGTTGTCGGGGTCGCGGGAGTCGCTGCCCAGCAGCAGGATGTTCAGCGCGCCGTCGGCCACCTTGGGCGGCCGGCCGTCGGTGATCTGCGAGAACGGGTCGTCGCGGTTGAGGCCCGAGTCGACGTTGCGGTAGTAGATGTACCCGCCGAGCCCGGCCAGCAGCGCCAGCACGAGGATGCCCGCCCCGGCGACCAGGGCGATGCGGCCCCAGCGCGGACGGATCTTCTTGCGGCCGGAGTACTGGCCGCCGTTGCCGGGCGTGCGCCCGGGGCGGTCGGGCGGCGGCGGTGAACCGGGCCGGCCGTACACGCCAGGCGACGACGGGCTCGTAGGGGCGTTGGCTCGGGAGACGCGGGCACGGGCGCCCGACGTCGGAGTGAGCGCGCCGGGCACCGAGGCGCGACCCGAGGACGGGCCGCGGGAGGCGGGCGTGGTGGGCATACATCCACGATACGAAGCCCGCGCCGCCACGCCACGTAAGCGCGGCGGGCGCGGCACGAACCCGGGAGAGCTCAGCGGCTGCGGAAGTACTCCACGGTGCGCGCGAGTCCCTCTTCCGGGCCGGTGGTCGGGGCATATCCGAGCAGCTCACGGGCCTTGGTCAGGTCGGGCCGGCGGCGCTCGGGGTCGTCCGCGGTCCGGGCGACGAGCGCCACGCGGGAGGAGCTGTCGCAAATCCGCACGATCGTCTCGGCCAGCTCGAGCATGGTCATCTCGTGCGTGGTGCCGCAGTTGACCGGGCCGGTCTCGCCCGAGTCGAGCAGCAGCAGGATGCCGCGCACGAGGTCGGAGACGTAGGTGATCGAGCGGGTCTGGGTGCCGGTGCCGTGCACCGTGATCGCCTCGCCGCGCAGCGCCTGCGAGATGAAGGTCGGGATGGCGCGGCCGTCGTCGGGGCGCATGCGCTCGCCGTACGTGTTGAAGATCCGCACGATGCCCACGTCGGCGCCCCGGCGGCGGTGGTAGCCCATGACGGCCGCCTCGGAGAACCGCTTGGCCTCGTCGTAGACGCTGCGGATGCCGATCGGGTTGACGTTGCCCCAGTAGGACTCGGGCTGCGGGTGGACCAGCGGGTCGCCGTACGCCTCGGAGGTCGAGGCCATGATGAACCGCGCGCCGTCGTTGACCGCCCGCTCCAGCAGCTGGAGGGTGGCGACCGAGCCGACCCGCAGGATCTCGATCGGCAGCGACTCGAAGTCGGTCGGGCTGGCCGGCGAGGCGAAGTGCATGATCACGTCGAAGCGCGCGCTCAGGGCGTCGACGGCCGGCAGCGGCTCGGTGACGTCGGCCTCGACCAGCGTGAAGCGCGGGTTGTCGTGCAGATGCGCGACGTTGTCCTTACTCCCCGTAAGGAAGTTGTCGACCACGACGACTTCCGCCCCTCGGGCAATCAGGGCATCCGCGAGGTGAGAGCCGACAAACCCGGCACCACCGGTCAGAAGAACACGGTGACCCTCGCCGTAACGCTGCGCAACGACCATGACCGACAGCCTAGCGTGTCCCGGTACGGGGTCCGGGGGCTCGGCGGCGCCCCCGGACCCGGTACGCATTCGGATTGGATCGTCAGTGCGCGCCGGCGCCGGTCAGCGACCGGGCCTCCAGCTCCGCGTACTTCTTGGGGTCCCGCTCCTTGCTGGTCATCGCCCCGATGGCGGCGAAGATGAACCCGATCGGGATCGAGATCAGCCCCGGGTTCTCCAGCGGGATCGGCGCCGCCGTGGTGCAGCTGAACAGCGCCGTGGCGTTCGAGACCTCCTTCGACGTCTGGGCCACCCCGCACTCCTTGGCCTGGGCCGCGGTGAGCGTGGCCGGGGTGCGGGCGTCGCTGACGCCGCCCCAGGCGATCGGGCTCATCAGCACCACGCCGACGGCCGAGATGAGGCCGGCGTAGATGCCCCAGGTCGCGCCGCGGGTGTTGAACCGCTTCCAGAACAGCGAGAACAGGATCGCCGGCAGGTTCGCCGACGCGGCGATCGCGAACGCCAGCGCCACCAGGAAGGCGACGTTGAGGTTGCGCGCGACGATGCCGAGCACGATGGCCACGGCGCCGATCGCGAACGCCGAGTACCGCGCGACCACGACCTCCTGCCGCTCGTCCGTCTGGCCCCGCTTGATCACGTTGGCGTACAGGTCGTGCGCCAGCGAGGACGAGGACGCCAGGGTGAGCCCGGCGACCACGGCGAGGATGGTGGCGAAGGCGACCGCGGCGATGATGGCCAGCAGCAGCGAGCCGCCGAAGTCACCGCCGAGATAGTCCTGCCCCAGCACTTGGGCGAGCTGTGGTGCGGCCGTGTTGCCGGCCGCGTCCTGCGCGACGATCGCCTGGCGGCCGACCAGCGCCGCGGCACCGAAGCCCAGCGCCAGGGTCATCAGGTAGAACACGCCGATGAGGCCGATCGCCCAGACGACGCTCTTGCGGGCCGCCTTGGCGTTGGGGACGGTGTAGAACCGGATCAGGATGTGCGGCAGGCCGGCGGTGCCGAGCACCAGGGCCAGGCCGAGCGAGATCAGGTCCAGCTTGCTCACCAGGGTCGCCGTCGCGTTCCCGGCGAACTCGCGGCCGTAGCGCAACCCCGGCTCCAGGAACGACTCGGTCGGGTTGCGGCCCGACTTCGCCGCCGCCTCGCCGAGCAGGCTCGACAGGTTGAACTTGTAGTGCGCGAGGACGAGCAGGGTCAGGACCAGGGCGCCGATCATCAGCATGAACGCCTTGACGATCTGCACGTAGGTCGTGCCCTTCATGCCGCCGACCGTGACGTACACGATCATCAGCACGCCGATGAGCGCGATCGTGACGATCTTGGCCGTCTCCGCGCTCATGCCCATGAACGTGTCGCCGGCCTTGATGCCCAGCAGCAGCGCCACGAGCGCGCCGGCGCCGACCATCTGGGCGAGCAGGTAGAAGATCGACACGATGATCGTCGAGATGCTGCCCGCGGTGCGCACCGGCGCCTGCCGCATGCGGTAGGCGAGCACGTCGGCCATCGTGTAGCGGCCCGAGTTGCGCATCAGCTCGGCCACCAGCAGCAGCGCGACCAGCCACGCGACCAGGAAGCCGATGCTGTAGAGGAAGCCGTCGTAGCCGTTGAGCGCGATGATGCCGGCGATGCCGAGGAAGCTGGCGGCCGACATGTAGTCGCCGCCGATCGCCATGCCGTTCTGGAAGCCGCTGAACGAGCGGCCGCCCGCGTAGAAGTCCGCGGCCGTCTTGTTCTGGCGGCTGGCCCAGATGGTGATCGCGAGGGTGACGCCGACCAGGATCACGAACAGCGTCAGCGTCAGCGTCCGCTGGGTGGTCACCGAGGCCGCGGCGAGAATCTCAGGCATCGGCGTCTCCATCCGTCACCGGGGCGGCGGCCGGGGCCGGGGTGCCCTCGATCTTGGCCCGCAGGTCGTCGGCCAGCGGGTCGATCCGGCGCTCGGCGTACCGCGCGTAGAGCCACGCGATCAGGAACGTCGACACGAACTGCAGCAACCCGAAAATCAGGGCGACGTTGATGTGCCCGACGACCTTGGCACTCATGAAGTCGCGGGCGTATGCGGACATCAGCACGTACAGCGCGTACCAGACCAGGAACGCGGCGGACACGGGAAACACGAAGCGGCGCAGCGTGCGGCGCAGCGTGTCGAACTCCGGCGAATTGGCGACGGCGACGTAGCGGTTCTCGTCGGCTTCCGTGCCGGCCGGGGTCTCGGTGCTCATGGTTGATCACCACCTGCCATTGGGGGTGTGGGTAACCGCGCACGCTAGGAACCCGGCAGGCATCTATAAAGATCTTTTCGCCGCATCGGTACCGCATGTGCGCCGAACGGCACCGTCCGTGCGCCGAGTGACACCGATCACACCGGTTACCGGTGTTCTCGAAACGTCGATCAGCCGCGGTAGCGACCCCGCTCGTGGACCAGCGCCCCGCCGGCCTCGCCCAGCTCGATGCGCTCGAGCTCGCCCTCGACGAGCAGCGACCACCCCTTGGCCTCGGCGCCGACGAGCCGGCAGCCGGCCCACGAGCGGCCGCGCGGCACCGGGCCGAAGTCGGTGCGCTCCCACTCGCCGGTCGCGAACAGCCCGCCCGGCGCCGGCATCAGGCCCGCGAACTTGTCGGCGAGCTGGCGGTCCTCGGGGGTCAGCAGGCTCACCGCGAAGCGCCCGGCCGCCTCGGCCGCCGCCCAGAAGTCGCTCTCGTCGTCGATCAGGCCCAGGACGCGGCCGGGGTCGCCGTCCACGACCAGCAGCGAGGAGACCGTCAGGCCGCGGTCACCGGCGGCCGTCCACAGCGTGACCGCGGCCGGGAGCCGCCCGCGCAGGCGCCGCACGGGCGACTTGAGCTCGTCGGGGGTCGCGAACGGGTCGGAGGCGTGAATGCTCACGCCCCCATTCTCCCGGTCGTCAGGCCCGCTTCGGGGTCACCGCGGCCAAGACCTCCGGAGCGCGCCGCTGCAGGACGTTGCCCCCGGTCGTCAGGCCCGCTTCGGGGTCACCGCGGCCAAGACCTCCGGCGCGCGCCGCTGCAGGACGTTGCCGGCCAGCCGGGTGCCCAGCCAGGCGAGCGCGAAGCCCCACGCCAGCCCGATCGGCAGCAGGATCCAGGACGTGCCGCCGGGCAGCAGCGCGAACGCGACGGCCAGCGGCGCGGTGAGGATCCAGGTGGCGAACATGCTCACGAACGACAGCAGCCCCTTGGCCCCGCCGCGGCCGCTGTTCATCGCGAACGGGTTGGTCGAGTCCGGCATCGGATAGGGCGCCAGCACCGACGTGATGCCCGCCGCGCCCACCGAGATGCCGAAGGCACACAGCCCGACCCCGATGGCGGCCGCGAGCTGATCGGCGTGCCCGCTCAAGATCGAAGCCGCGATGGTACCGGCAAGCAGCAGCGGAAACGCCAGAATGCCCACGGCCACGGCGCGGGCCGCCAGCTCGACCTGGCCGGGGATCGCGGTGAGCATGTGCAGGGCGTACGCGGTGCCGTCGTTGCCGAACTGGTTCACCAGCACCAGGCCGACGAACGCGCCCGCGAACATCAGCGAGAACACGAGCGCGCCCTGACTGAGCGAGGCGCCCTGGGACTGCCCGCCGTTGAGGCCGAAGGTGAACGCGAACGGGATGACCACCGACGCCGCCAGCAGCGAGATGAGGCTGGCGCGGCGGCGGGGGTCGCGCAGCCAGTACCGCAGCTCGCGGGACAGCAGCGCGGTGAACCGCCCGGCCGGCAGGAACCGCACGATCCGCGGGACGAAGGCGCGCACCGGGGTCTCGCCGCTGGCCGCCCGGTTCTTCGCGCCCGGGCCCGCGGCGCTGCCGACCATGGCCGACTCGATCGTCCGCGACCACCACCAGAGCAGCAGGGCGATCCCGGCCACGCCGATCAGCAGGCGCACCGGGACGAGGGCCCAGTCGCCGGCGATCGCGTCGGCGTACGCGACGTACGGCGCGGCGAGCGGCGTCCACGACAGCACCTCGCCGACCACCGTGGCCTGCCGCGACTCGCCGTGCTGGACGAGCGCGAAGACGAGCTGGAAGATCGGGTTGCACGAGATGCCCAGCAGCGCGATGAGCAGCGCGGCCAGGTCGCGGACCCGGCGCGAGCGCAGCATCCGGGCGAACGCGCTGGTCACCGCGCGGCTCGCGGCCACGCACACGCCGAGCCCGACGGCCGCGCCGAGCACCGCGACGAGCGCGGCCCCGAACCCGCCCTTCATCGCGCCGCCGATCACCGAGCCGAGGGTGGCCAGCAGCGTGGCGGTCGGCGGGATGCCGACGAACGCCGCGGCCAGCATGCCGCCGATCAGCGTGCGGCGCGGCACCGGCAGCAGCGCGAAGCGGGCCGGGTCGAGTGTCTCGTCGACGCCGAAGAACAGCAGCGGGACGAAGACCCAGGCGAGTACGGCGGCGGCACCCGCGAAGGCGGCCACGGTCGGGCGCAGGGTGTCGCCGGCGAGGCTGCTCGCGGCGAACGCGGCGAAGCCGATGAACGCGCCCCAGAGCCCGAACAGCGCGCCGAAGATGAACAGGATCAGCCGCGAGTGGCGGCCGAGCCGTTTGCCGGCCGAGTCCGCCGCGTGCGACCGGCCGGGCCGCAGCGAGTTGCCGATGATGCGCAGTTTGAGGCGCACGAAGTACAAGATGCGCGGTTGGCTCGTCGGAATCGGCTCGTGCGGCCGCAGCGACGGGGCCTCGGCCGGTGCGGGCCGCTGCTGCGGGATCAGGCCGGGAACCGCATCGGGTCCGCCGGTCACAGCCACGACAGCTCCGCGCCGGTGGACACGCGGCCGCCGACCACGTCGACGAAGACGTCCTCGAGCTCGCGCCCGCCGCGGACCTCGTCCGTGGTGCCGACGACCTTGATCCGCCCGTCGGCCAGGATCGCGATGTGCGTGCACAGCTTCTCGACCACGGCCATCACGTGGCTGGAGAAGATCACCGTGCCGCCGTTGCGCACGTAGCGGATCAGGATGTCCCGGATGAGCGCGCCGGAGACCGGGTCGACCGCCTCGAACGGCTCGTCGAGCACCAGCAGCCGCGGCGCGTGCAGCAGCGCGCAGGCCAGGCCGATCTTCTTCTTCATGCCGGCCGAGTAGTCCACGACCAGCGTCCGCCCGGCGTCGGCCAGGCCGAGCACGTCGAGCAGCTCGGCCGCGCGGGAGTCCACGACGTCCTGGGGAAGACCCCGGAGCAGCCCGGTGTACGCGAGCAGCTCGCTCCCCGAGAGCCGGTCGAACATCCGCGCGGAGTCCGGCAGCGCGCCCAGGCGCCGCTTGGCCTCGACCGGATCGGACCACACGTCGTGCCCGAGCACGTACGCGTGGCCGGCATCGGGGCGCAGCAGCCCGACCGCCATCGACAGGGAGGTGGTCTTGCCGGCGCCGTTCGGGCCCAGCAGCCCGAAGAACGACCCGGTCGGCACGTCGAGGTCGACCCCGGCGACCGCGACCTTGTCATCGAAACGCTTCGTGAGCCCCCGCAGCGCGAGAGCCGAATTCGGCCCGCTCGTCACATTTTGAACGTAGGTCACGCTGTCCACCCTCGCCACTACAAGCGCAGCGCATCGGGCGCGTGCAGGCGAAGCATGATCGCTCCGACGCCGGCGGGCAAACGGTGCCTTGTCAGCAGAGAGACCAGAATCATGACCAGAAAGGCTAACGGCACGGACCAGGCGGCCGGTTGGGCCGTGAGCACGCCCGCCCAGCCCTCCAGCGGCCCGCCCAGCACGGTGAGCAGCACCGCGGTCGCGGCCGCCCCGCCGCCGACCACGATCCCGGCCGCCGCGCCGACCGCGGTCAGCCCGCGCCACCAGATGCCGAGCACGAGCAGCGGGCAGAAGCTCGACGCGGCGACGGCGAACGCGAGCCCGACGACCTGCGACACGTCGAGGCTGGCGACAAAGAGGGCGAGCAGCAGCGGTACCACGCCCGCGAGCAACGCCGAGCGCCGGAAATCGCGCACCGAGCCGTGCCCGAGCACATCCGTCGACAGCACCCCGGCCACGCTGGTGAGCAGGCCGGACGAGGCGGAGAGGAACGCCGCGAACGCCCCGGCCGCCACGAGCGCGCTCAGCAGCCTGCCGGTGACGCCGCCGCCGAGCGCGGCCTGGGGCAGCAGGAGCACGACCGCGTCGGTGTTGCCGGTCATGAGCAGCTGCGGGGTGTAGATCCGGCCGAGCGCGCCATACAGCGTCGGGGTCAGGTAGAACACCCCGACCAGGCCGAGCACGACGAGCGTGGTCCGGCGCGCGGCCGCCCCGTCGGGGTTGGTGTAGAAGCGCACGAGCACGTGCGGCAGGCCCATCGTGCCCAGGAACGTGGCCAGGATGAGCGAGTAGGTGCCGAACAGGTCCTGCGGGTCGTCGCCGGGCAGCAGCCACTCGGCGGGCGAGTCGGCGGTGACGTCGGCGACCTGCGGTACCGCCGCCGCTTCTGGAAACACGAGCAGAGCACCTTCGGTGACCGTGTGCTCGCCGGGCGTCAGCAGCAGGGTGCCGTTGGTCAGCACGCCGTCGACGAGGCCGTGCCCGTCGACCGTGGTCGGCTCGCTGACCGTCATCCGGGTGTCGTGATCGACGTCGACGGTCGTGACGGCGGGGAAGCGCGGCCCGTCGGGCGCGGTCAGGGTGGGATGGCCGTCGGCCTGCCACTGCATGACCAGGAAGACGAAGGGCACGGCGAGGGCGGTGAGCTTCAGCCAGTACTGGAACGCCTGCACGAACGTGATCGAGCGCATCCCGCCGAGGGCGACGTTCAGGGTCACCACGACGCCGACGAGCAGCGCGCCGAGGGCGTAGGGGGCGCCGGTCACCGTCTGCAGGGTGAGGCCGGCGCCCTGCAGCTGCGGGACGAGGTACAGCCAGCCGATGAACATCACGAACGCCGTGGCGAGCTTGCGCAGGCGCTTGGAGCGCAGCCGGACCTCGCAGAAGTCGGGCAGCGTGAACGCTCCCGAGCGGCGCAGCGGGGCCGCGACGAACAGCAGCAGCGCGAGGTAGCCGGCGGCGAACCCGACCGGGTACCAGAGCAGGTCGACGCCGTGCTTGAGGACCAGCCCGGCGACGCCGAGGAAGCTCGCCGCGGACAGGTACTCGCCGCTGATCGCGGCCGCGTTCCAGGTCGGGCTGACCATGCGCGAGGCGACGAGGAAATCCGACGTCGTGCGCGCGAACCGCAGGCCGTAGAGGCCGATGGCCACCGTCGCGAGGGTGACCACCACGACGGCGGCCACTGAATAGGAGCTCATCCCTGGGTGTTCTGTCCGCGGTCCTCGACGAGCGCGACGAACTCCTGCTCGTTCTTCTCGGCCAGGTGCACGTACACCGCGCCGACCAGGTAGAGGAAGGGATACGCCAGCACGCCGAGCAGCAGCCACGGCAGCGAGACCCCGAAGAGCCGGGCGTGCGCGACCGCGGGTACCGCGGCGAACAGCAACGGCAGCCCGCCGAGCCCGACCGCGACGACGGCCGAGAGCCGCACGGCCACGGAGAGCTGGGCCCGCACCAGCCCGCGGGCGAGGGCGGTGCCGACCGGGCTCTGCTCCTCCAGCTCGACGCGGGCCGGAGCAGGGTGGATCGGGGCCCGGGAGACGTCCCCGAGCACGACCCTGACGCGCGGAGTTGGCGGCTCCATGGACGGCAGTCTCGCAACGGGCGCGAAACAAAAGCAAGGGCCGACGTCCCCCGTTTGAACGTCGGCCCGTGCTCGGTTTCTTCTCAATACCGCCGATAACAGGGGTACTCCCCCGGCGCAATCGGCTCCGGAACGATCTGACGCGCGCGGTCCCTCGCCAGGTTCCATCCGCGCCAGTCGTCTTGGTCCTCTTGTTCGGTTCGGCCGCCGAGCGCACATTCCCGGGCGCCGGGCGGGAGCTTGTCGAGCTCCTCGGCGGCGTCGGCGGAGAGGGTGCGCAGATACCAGATGTCGGCGTTGCTCTGATCGGCCCTGGCCACGTTGTGGGCGGCGATGAGGCGGTCGGGGTTGATCGCGGCGAGGCTGAGGAGGGTCACCACCCACAGCGCGACGGCGGCGCGGCCGAGCCAGCCTCGCTTTTGCGTCGCGCCGGCGATCATGACCAGCACGAAGAGGCTGCCGAGCCAGAGTTCGACGGTGCTGACGAAGACGCGGAGTCTGGTGAAGCCGTACGCCTGCTCGTACACGTTCATGCGCCAGAGGGCCGAGCCGACCACGACGAGCGCGCAGGTCGCGAGGAGGCCGAGCACGACGCGGAGCAGGTTGCGGTCCTCTTGCGGGGCCTTGCGGGCTGACACCGCGATGACACCTAGCGTGAGTAGGGTGATGACGAGGAGTTGCCAGAAGCCCTTCCGGGCGTATTCCGCGAACGTCAGTCCGACGGTGCGCATGACGTAGTCGCGGTCCCCGAACAGCACCGTCAGCTGGACGGCGACGAACAGCAGGAAGATCGCAAGCACGGCCCCTACTGGAACCAGCCACTCGACTCTGCGGACGGCCCTGGCCCGCGGCGCTCCTTCTCCGACGGCCGAGGGGTTCGCCACCAGGAACGCCGCACCCAACGACAGGCCGGCGGCCGCCAGCCCGACAAACGCCCAGCGGGCGACGGCCTCGGCATCGACCGACGGAATGATCGCGTCCACGACCCGCGCGAAACCGGCATCCGCGCTGGCGAAGAGGGCGCCGAAGGTGAGGAGGAGGGCTATACCGATCGCTATGGAGGCGAGCAGGCGCAGGCCCTTGTTGCCCTGCCCGTCGACTTCGGCCGCACTGGCCGCCTGACTGCCCACGACCGCGCTCGCCCGACCGCCCACGGCCGCGCTCGCCTGACTGCCCACGGCCGGACCGTCCGCCTGGCTGCCCACGACCGCGCTTGCCCGACCGCCCACGACCGGACCGTCCGCCTGGCTGCCCACGACCGCGTTCGCCTGACCACCCACGATCGCGCTCGACCGACCACCCACGGCCGGACCGTCCGCCTGACCACCCACAGTCCCGCCGGATCGAGTCGCCGCGTGCTCACCACTTGACGCGGTGGTGGACCCGCTTGACGCCGCGCGCGTTGTGGCCACGGTGTCGCCGGGCCGAACCGCTGCGGGTCCGGCACCTCGCGAGGCGCTGGGCGATGCCGCGGGCGCTGCGGCTCCGGTGTCGCCGGGCCGAACCGCTGCGAGTCCGGCGGCTCGTGAGGCGTCAGGCAATGCCGCGCGCACTGTGGCCTCGGTGCCGCCGGGCTGAACCGCTGCGGGTCCGGCGGCTCGTGAGGCGTCAGGCAATGCCGCGCGCACTGTGGCCTCGGTGCCGCCGGGCCGAGCCGCTGCGGGTCCGGCGGCTCGTGAGGCGTCAGGCAATGCCGCGCGCACTGTGGCCTCGGTGCCGCCGGGCTGAACCGCTGCGGGTCCGGCGCGTCGCGAGGGGTCGGGTGCATTCGACGGGGCGGGCGTGCCCGACGCGGGTGTCGTGCTGGCCGTGCGGGTCAGGCCGGCGGCTGACCCGGGCGGGATCGACGCGGGTGCCGTGCGGGCCGGGCGCGTCAGGCCGGCGGCTGACCAGGGGATGGCGCGGAAGGCAGCGAAGACCAGGTTGAAGGGAGCGACCAGGACCGCGGGGATGCGGCGGTGCAGCCCGACGGCGAGCGCCACGCAGCCGAAGGCGGTCAGGGCACTCAACGTGAACAGCCACTCGGCGGCGCGGAAGAAGCCGACCGAAAGCAGCGCCAGCGCGGCCACGCACCACAGCAGCGACTCCGCCCGTGCCGTGGTGGCCTTGGCCGGTTGCCGGCGGACCAGCAGCACCGCCAGCGGGACCAGCACGCCCAGGCCCGCGATCGGCCAGCCGATGCCGGGCCGGTCCGGGGGCAGGGCCACGGCGGCGACGATCGCGGCCACCAGTGCGCCGTAGAGCGCCGGGCTGCTCGCGGCCTCGCTGCGTACCGGCCAGGCGCGCTGCCACAGGGTCGGTGGCGGCGGGCCCAGGCGGAACACGTTGATCAGCGCCGGATTCGTCGGCGGCGGCAGCGTTGGGCCCGGCGGCCGTGGCGTGAACGGGTCCGGCTGTCGTGGCGCAAACGGGCCCGGCGGCCTTGCGGCCAGGGCCACGTTTCCTTGCGGCTGTCCGGGCGGTGCGAATTCCCCGGCTGGCTGCCCCGCAGCAGAACCGGGCGCTGCGAAACCCTCGGCCGTCTGCCGTGCAGCGGAACCAGGCGCTGCGAAACCCTCAGCCGTCTGCCGCGCACCTGAACCAGGCGCTGCGAAACCCTCAGCCGTCTGCCGCGCACCTGAACCAGGCGCTGCGAAACCCTCAGCCGTCTGCCGCGCACCTGAACCAGGCGCTGCGAAACCCTCAGCCGTCTGCCGCGCACCTGAACCAGGCGCTGCGAAACCCTCAGCCGTCTGCCGCGCACCTGAACCAGGCGCTGCGAAACCCTCAGCCGTCTGCCGCGCACCTGAACCAGGCGCTGCGAAACCCTCAGCCGTCTGCCGCGCACCTGAACCAGGCGCTGCGAAACCCTCAGCCGTCTGCCGCGCACCTGAACCAGGCGCTGCGAAACCCTCAGCCGTCTGCCGCGCACCTGAACCAGGCGCTGCGAAACCCTCAGCCGTCTGCCGCGCACCTGAACCAGGCGCCGCGAAACCCTCAGCCGTCTGCCGCGCACCTGAACCAGGCGCCGCGAAACCCTCAGCCGTCTGCCGCGCACCTGAACCAGGCGCCGCGAAACCCTCAGCCGGCTGCCGCGCACCTGAACCAGGCGCCGCGAAACCCTCAGCCGGCTGCCGTGCGGCGGAACTGGGCGGGGCTCCCGGGGCGGCTTGGGATCCGGACGGCTTCGTGGGCTGCTCTGGCGTTTCGGACATGACTCGGTGAGCTCCTCACACAAGGCAACGAACACAAGGCAACGAACACAGGACAACGAGCACAGGGCAACGAGCACAGGGCAACGAACATGCGCGCGCGGCATTGCGCGACCGGCCGACGCGAACGGCCGTCACGAGCGAAGGGAAAGTGCGGGGCTACGCGGGCAGCGTCACCCGGATTCGGCAGCCCGGCAGGTCGTCCGGCTGCTCGACGACCGCGATCGTCCCGTCGTGCAACTGGGTCAGCCACTGGGCGATCGCCAGGCCCAGGCCCGTGCCCCCGCCCGAGGCCCGTGCGCCCCGGGTGAAGCGTTCGAAGACGCGCTCCCGCTCGGCGTGGGGGATGCCCGCGCCCTCGTCGGCCACCTCGAGCATCACCCGGCCCGGCTCCCGGCGGCCCAGGATCGTCACCGTGCCGCCGTCGGGGCTGTGCCTGGTGGCGTTGTCGACGAGGTTGGTCAGGACGTGGTGCAGGCGCGCCCGGTCGGCGCGGACCAGGGCGTTCTCCGGGAACGAGCACGTGAGGTACTCGACCTTGTAGCCGGCCGCCGATGCCTTCACCTCGGCCTCCGCCACCACCTCGTGCAGCAGGTCCTCGATGTGGAACAGCTCGCGATCGAGCGGTACGACTCCCGCGTCCAACCGGGAAATGTCCAGCAGCTCGGTGACGAGGCGGCCCAGGCGCTCGGTCTGGGCCAGGGCGGTGCGCAGCGTGGCGGGGTCGGGGTCGGCCACGCCGTCGACGATGTTCTCCAGCATGGCCTGCAGGGCGGAGATGGGCGTCCGCAGCTCGTGGGAGACGTTGGCGATCAGCTCGCGGCGCTGCTGGTCGGCCGCCGCCAGTTCGCCGACCATCTGGTTGAAGGCGACGGCCAGCTGGCCGACCTCGTCCCGCGACGTGGCGCGGACCCGGGTCGAGTAGTCGCCGCGGGCCATCGCGCGGGCGGCCGCCGTCATCTCGCGCAGGGGGCGGGTCACGCCGTGGGCCAGGACCTGGGAGGTGACCAGGCCGACGGTCAGCGCGATGTACGTCGTGTTCGGCGGGATCCAGCCGATGCCGATCCAGAACACCCCGAGCCCCGCGCAGGCCGAGGCCAGCAGGAGGACGGCGAGCTTGAGCTTGATGGAGCGCAGCGGGTCGAGCGGGCGCGGCAGGAGATCAGCCAGGCGTGTCATGCGGACTCCAAGGCATAGCCGACACCGTGGACCGTGCGGATCAGGTCGGCGCCGAGTTTGCGGCGCAGGGCCTTGATGTGGCTGTCGACGGTACGAGTGCCGGAAGCATCCGCCCACCCCCAGACCTCGGCCAGCAGGCGCTCGCGGGGCAGGACCGTGCGCGGGCGGCTGGCGAGATTCACCAGCAGGTCGAACTCGGTCGGCGTGAGGTGGGCCTCGATGCCGGCCCGGGTGACGCGGCGCTGCGCCCGGTTGATCTCCAGGTCGCCCAGGACGATCGGGGTCTGGTTGGGGTCGGGCTGCACCTGGGCCAGCCGCTCCAGCCGGCGGAGCAGGACGTGCACCCGCGCGGCCAGCTCGCGCATCGAGAACGGCTTGGTCAGGTAGTCGTCGGCGCCGACGGCCAGGCCCACGAGCAGGTCGTTCTCGTCGTCGCGGGCGGTCAGCATGAGCACCGCCACCGGCCGCTCGGCCTGGATGCGCCGGCACACCTCGAGGCCGTCGAAGCCGGGCAGCATCACGTCGAGCACCACGAGGTCCGGGCGGATGAGCCGGGCCGCCGCGACCGCGGAGGGGCCGTCGTGCGCCGTGTCGACGGAGAAGCCCTCGGCGCGCAGCCGCACCGCGATCGACTCCGCGATCATCCGCTCGTCGTCCACGACGAGCACGCGGCGCCGCTCACCACCTGGGTTCATGTACCTGAGCGTAGGCCCGGGACGTGCAGGCCCTCAGTCGGCAATGTGCAGGATCTGTGAAGACCTCAGCTCCACGACTTCGCCGCTCGCACCAGGCGATCCTTCAACTCCCGAGTGTGACGGCGCGACACGGGCAGCTCGTGGTCGTCGATCAGCACGACGTACCCCGTGTTGGTCATGCGCAGTTCGGTGATGAGCTTGAGCTGCACGAGGTACGAGCGATGGATCCGGACGAATCCGGCATCGGCCCAGCGCTCGGCCAGCGTGGCCAGCGACACCCGGACGAGGTGCGAGGCGTCGGCGGTGTGCAGGCGCGCGTAGTCGCCCTGCGCCTCGACCCACCGCACCGACGAGCGCGGCAGCATCCGGGTCGTGCCCGCGAGCTCGACGGGGATGGTCGGATCGTCCTGGCGGTCGCGGCGCGCGGCCACGGCGGGGTGGGTGGGCACGAGCCGGGTGGCCAGCACCCGCCGGATGGACTCCGCGATCCGGTCGGCGCGCACGGGCTTGCGCACGTAGTCGGCGACCCCGAGGTCGAAGGCCTCGGCCGCGCGGTCGTCGTACGCCGTGACGAACACGACCGCCGGCGGCTTGGCGAACCGGCCGAGGACCCGCGCCAGCTCCATCCCGTCGAGCCCCGGCATGCGGATGTCCAGGAACACCGCGTCGACGTCGGCGTCGCGCAGCACCCGCAGCGCCTCGGTGGCGTCCCCGGCGCAGTGCAGGCGGCCGACCCGGGGATCGGCCCGCAGCAGGTACGCGAGCTCGTCCAGCGCCGGCACCTCGTCGTCGACCGCCAGCACGCGCAGGAAGCCGCGGTCACTCAACAGCGAACTCAATGCGAACTCACCCCCGGGTGGAACTTCGGCACGCGCATGCTGACCTTGGTACCGGCATCGGGCGCGGTCTCCACCACGACGCCGAACCCGTCCCCAAAAACCGAACGTAGTCGATCGTCGACGTTGCGCAAGCCCACGTGCTGGCCGGCGTCGGCGCCCGTGTCGTCCGCGGTGAGCAGGGCGGCCGGGTCCATCCCGACCCCGTCGTCCTCGACCGTGATGTGACACTCGGCCCCGGCGTCCCGCGCCACGATACTGACGGTCCCCATCCCCGGCTTGCGCGACAGCCCGTGCCGCACCGCGTTCTCGACCAGCGGCTGCAGGCACAGGAACGGCAACGTCACCGGCAGCACCTCGGGCGCGATCTGCAACCGCACCTGCAGCCGTTCCCCGAACCGGGCCCGCTCGATGGTGAGGTACCGGTCGATGGACCGAAGCTCCTCGGCGAGCGTGGTGAATTCCCCGTGGGCCCGGAAGCTGTACCGCGTGAACTCCGCGAACTCGAGAATGAGCTCCCGCGCCAGCTCGGGGTCGGTGCGCACGAAGCTCGCAATGGCCGTCAGCGCGTTGTAGATGAAGTGCGGGCTGATCTGCGCCCGCAGTGCCCGGACCTCGGCCCGGGCGAGCCGCGCCCGCGAGGTGTCGAGCTCGGCGAGGGCCAGCTGCGTGCCGACCCACCGCGCGGTCTCGGCGGTCGCCTGCACCAGCCCCGGCGCGGGCGGCCCGTCGGAGAGCGCCACGAGCGCCCCTTCCCGCTGCGCGAGCGGCACCACCACCGCGCCCCGGATCGGGCAGTCCACGAGGTCGCAGGGCAGGTCGCGCCCGGAGAGCACGGTGGGCCGCCCGGCGGCGACGGCCCGGACCGCCGCGGCCGCCGCATGCTCCCGGTGATGCTCCCCGACCCCGTCGAAGGCGAGCACCCGGCGAGCGTCGGTGACCGCGATGCCGGCCGCCCCGGTGAGCGAGCGCAGATGCCGGATGGCCTTCCCGGCGGCGGCCTCGGTGAGCCCGTTGCGCAGCGGCTCGGCGGCCAGCTCGGCGATGTGCAGCACGTCGTACGTGGCCCGCTGCGCCGCGGTCGCGATGGCCCGCCGCCCCCGATGCCGGATGACGGCGTACACGGCCCCGCCCAGCGCGCACACGAGCACGACGACGATCAGCCCGGCGACGAGGTTGGCAGCCACGCCCGACATCGTGAGCCACAAGGCGTCCTCGACGGAAGACCCCCGGAATCCGGCCGAATCCCCCGTCGGGGTATAAGTCCGAAAAGTCCGATCACGGAGTGTCGGACTTTTCGAGAACTAGTAAAGAGAACTAGTAAGCGCCCTTGCGGAAGACGACCACCCAGATCGTCCGCCACATGGTGTGCAGGTCGAGCACGAGCGACCAGTTGTCCACGTAGTACAGGTCCAGGCGAACCGCGTCGTCCCAGCTCAGGTCGCTGCGCCCGGAGACCTGCCAGAGGCCGGTGATGCCCGGGCGGACCAGCAGGCGGCGCCGGACGTCGCCCAGGAAGTCGCCGTCCTCGGCCGGCAGGGGGCGCGGGCCGACCAGGGACATCTCGCCCATCAGCACGTTGATGAGCTGGGGCAGTTCGTCGATCGAGGAGGCGCGCAGCCAGCGGCCGACCCGGAAGACGCGCGGGTCGTTCTTCATCTTGAAGAGCAGGCCGTCGCTCTCGTTCTGGTCACTGAGCGTGGCCAGGCGCTCCTCGGCGTCGACGTACATCGTCCGCAGCTTCCAGACCTTGAAGGTCTTGCCCTCGCGGCCGATGCGGGGCTGGCGGAAGAAGATCGGGCCGCGGTCCGAGAGCCTGATGGCCAGCGCCACGAACGGGAAGAGCGGCAGGCAGATGAGCAGGCCGAGCAGGGCCAGCACGCGGTCGATGATGTTCTTGAAGAGCCAGCCGAGGCCGGAGAGCTTGGGCTCCTCGACGTAGAGGAGCGGGATGCCCTCGATCGGGCGGATGTGGACCCGCGGGCCGGCGATGTCGGTCAGCTGGGGCGCCACGGCGAGGTCGATGCCGGTGCCCTCGAGCTGCCAGGCGAGGCGGCGCAGCTCCACGGGTTCGGCGCTGGCCGAGCCGCAGACCGCGATCGTGTCGGCGTTGAGCTCGCGGACCAGGGAGAGGATGTCGCGGCCGGCGTGCACGGGCACCGGGGTCACGGTGCTCGGCCGCGGCGCGTAGCCCTCGGTCAGGTGGATGCCGACGGGCACCAGGCCGGCGGCGGGGTCACGGGCGATCGCCGCGTGCACCTCCAGCGCCTCCTGCAGGGTGCCGATGAGCAGCATGCGGTGGGTCGCGAGGTGGAACTTGGTGCGGGCGAGGGCCAGGGCGCGGCGCGCGATGTACCGGAAGATCAGGACGAAGACCAGGCCGCCGACCAGCGCGGAGCCGACCGAGAACCGGGAGAGCTGGAGCTTGAACGCGAACGCGGCGAAGGCGACGATCGCCACCACCGTCCAGGACGCGCGCACGACCCGCTTGAACTCGTCGGTGCCGGCGCCCAGGTACCGCCGGTCGTAGGCGCCGTGGCCCCAGAGGACCAGCAGCCACACGGCCGGGAGGAACACGTACGAGATGAGCCCGAACAGGCCCGGCTCGTTCTTGAAGCCGACGTCGGCGTTCTCCAGGTTGGCCGCGGCGATCAGCGACGAGAGCGCCACCGCGCCCATGTCGAGCAGGACCAGGATGGCGGCATAGGGCCGGTGCCAGCGCGCCAGCCGCTTCGCCCGTTGCCAGCCCGACCGCGGGACGCCGTTCGGGCCCACGGGGACCACTGCATGATCAGGAAGAATCTCGAAGCTGTCGAGTTCACCCAAGGTCGATCTCCGGCTCGGCGGGGTGGCCGGACGTTGGAGACTAGCGGTCACCTCAGTGCGTCCTCTCGCGCCGCGATCGAGGATCGCGGCACAGCTCTGCTCGGCCGGTTGCGAAGTTCGGTGCCGACGTTCGGCTACGAAGTTCACGGGCACCGGAAAGCTCGTGCAAAGTGTCCCATGAGCGCCGAAGCGACCGATGGCGACCGGCCGACACTAGTTGCTGAACGTTATCGCTGTCGAGTGCACTGGCGTAGGCCGGACAGAACTGCGCGTGACAATCACCCCGAGTAGCCCAGCACCCACCAAAGCACACAGAAGCGGCAGCACACTGCCCAGCGGGGGAGTCCACGATCCCCCGAACGGGTTGAGTCCGGCCGAGATACCGCGCTCGAAGCGCGTCATGACACGAGCAAGGGCATAGAGCTGCATCGGTACCGTCAGTGCCGCCGCCACCAGCACCGCCCGTTCCCGCCAGCGCGATGCCGACAGCCACCCTGAGTAACCGGCGGCGAGGGGGGCGAGCAGGATCACCCCCACGCCGAGCGGCATCACATACCGGCCGTGTGCGAACTGCCCCACCTTCGGCGCGAAGTACAGCTCCAGGGCCACCAGCAGGGCCGCGCTGCCGGCGAAGGCCGTCGCGATGCCGAGGCGCAGGCGGCGGTCGCCGAGGACGAGGGCGGGCGCGACCAGGGCGAGGCACAGGGCGTACCAGAGACCGATGACGGCGATCGAGATCGTGGTCTCGCCGTAGTTGAACTGGCCGACGATCTGCCGGGCCCAGAACTCGGCGCGGCCGTCCGCGATGTCGGACAGGATCGCGCCCGAGCTCGTCGGCGGGATCGGCCGGCCCGCGGTGAGGTCGCTGCTCCGCGACGCGACCGCGGCCCAGAACACCGCGAAGGCCGCGCCCAGGGCGGCCGGGACGAGGAACGCCCGCTGGAGCAGCACCCGCGGATGCTGCCGGGTCACGAACAGGGCCAGCGCGATGTCCGCCAGCGCGAAGAACGGCCCCAGGTCGCGGACCGTGAACAGCAGCAGCGCACCCACTCCGGCCAGGGCGAACCGCCGGTGCAGCAGCGCCACGAAGAGCAGCACGGCCGCGCTGATCTCCAGCCCGTTGGGGTTGATCGAGCCGGCCAGGTCGGCCAGCATCGGGGTCGTGACCAGCACCACGGCCAGCCGCTCCAGCCGCCCCGGCGCGATCGCCACCGCCGCCGCGAGCAGCGCGGCCGACAGCGCCGCCGAGAGCAGCCGGGCCCAGATCAGGCCGGTGCCGTCGGGACTGATCCGCAGCGGCAGGCCGACCAGGGCGTAGTAGACCGGGCTGTACCGCGCGGCCGCGCTCGGCACCAGCGCCTCGGCCCGGTCACCGGTCGTCACCAGGCAGGACGCCGGGTGGTAGACCGGCTTGTCGATGAAGGTGCAGTCGGCGTTCTCCGGCAGCAGGCTCCGCGGCCCGACGAACGCGCTGGTCACGTTGCCGCTGGCGTCCGTCGTGCGGTCGTGCGGCAGCCACTGGGCGTCCCAGACCGCATAGGCCCGGACGAGATGCTGCTTCTCGTCGTAGGTCCCGTTCACCGGCAGGGCGAGGGCCCACGCCGCACCGAGGAGGAAGAACGCGGCGAAAGCCACGAGGAACGCACGACGCACGCGGCTCAGCGTACGAGCTTCGACAACCGGCGGTCCGCCAAGGGCTTGCCGTTGGTCTGGCAGGTGGGGCAGTACTGCAGCGACGTGTCCGCGAACGAGACCTCGCGCACCGTGTCGCCGCACACCGGGCAGGGCAGTCCGGTGCGCGCGTGCACGGCCAGCCCGGAGCGCTTCTCGGACTTGAGCGTGGCCGCCTTCTGCCCGACCGAGCGCTCGACGGCGCCGGTCAGCACCGCGCGCATGGCCTCGTGCAGCCGGGCCATCTGCTCGTCCGTGATCTTGTTGGTGAGCGCGAACGGGGACATCTTGGCGGCGTGCAGGATCTCGTCGGAGTACGCGTTGCCGACCCCGGCCAGGATGGTCTGGTCGGTCAGCACGCCCTTGATCTGGCCCTTGCGCGAGCGCATGGCCGCGGCGAACTCGTCGGCATTCACCGCGAGCGCGTCCGGGCCCAGGCGGGCGATGCCGGGCACGAGGCGGGGGTCTTTCACGAAGTACGCGGCGAGGCTCTTCTTGGTTCCGGCCTCGGTCAGGTCGAACCCGGACTCGTCGTCGAGCCGGACCCGCACCGCGATCGGGCCCGAGCCGGGCTTGAGCGGCGTCTTCGCGTTGAACGCGTCGCGGTAGTGCAGCCAGCCGGCGCGGGCCAGGTGGACGATCAGGTGCAGGTCGTCACCCACGTGGATGTCGAGGAACTTGCCGTGCCGGGAGGCGCCCGTGAGCGGCTGGCCGGCGGCGGCGGTGATCGGCGGGTCGAAGGTCTTCAGCGCGCTGAGCGAGGAGACCTCGATGCGGTCGACGGTGTGGCCGGCGGCGCGCTCCCGCAGGAACGCGGCGAGCGCCTCGACCTCGGGAAGCTCGGGCACCCGTACAGTCTGCCTCACCCATCGGTCCGTAGGCTTGCCCTCATCATGAAGGTCGTCGTCGCGCACAACCGGTACGCATCGGGCCAGCCGTCCGGCGAGAACGTGATCGTCGACGCCGAGATCGCGCAGCTGGGCGCGGCCGGGGTCACCGTGCTGCCGTTCCTGCGCAGCTCCGACGAGATCGGCACGTTCTCGACGGCGCAGAAGGTGCTGCTGCCGCTGTCGCCGATCCGCAACGGCGAGTCGCAGAAGGCCCTGGCCACGCTGCTGAAGGCCGAGCGCCCGGAGGTACTGCACCTGCACAATCCGTACCCGCTGCTGTCGCCCTCCGTGGTGAAGACGGCGCACGCGCACGGCGTCCCCGTCGTGCACACGGTCCACAACTACCGGCAGGTGTGCGCGCCCGGGCTGTACTTCCGCGACGGGCACATCTGCACCGAGTGCCGCGGCAAGGCGTTCCCACTGCCGGCCGTGACCCACACCTGCTACCGCGGCTCCAAGGCGCAGTCGGCGGTGATGGCGGCCACGCTGGCGTACCACCGCGGCACCTGGAAGCAGGTCGACCGCTTCATCGCGCTGACCGACCGGATCGCCGCGCACCTGGTCGACTTCGGCATCCCGGCCGAGCGGATCACCGTCAAGCCCAACGGCATCCCGGACGCGGGCGTCGCCGCCGAGCCCGGCGACGGGTTCCTCTACGCCGCCCGGCTCTCCCCCGAGAAGGGCCTGGAGCTGGTCCTGGAGGCCTGGTCGCGGCACCCGGACGGGGCGCTCGGCCCGCTGCGGATCATCGGCGACGGCCCGCTGCGCCCGCTCGCCGAGCAGGCCGCCGAGTCCCGGGCCGACGTGACCTACCTGGGCCCGCTGGCCAACGCCGAGGTGCGGGCCGAGATCGGCCGCGCGGCCTGCGTGATCGCCGCCTCCACCTGGCACGACGTGCTGCCGACGATCGTCCTGGAGGCGCTGTCGGGCGGCCGGCCGGTGCTGGTGACCGACCGGGGCGGGCTGCCGTACCTGGCCGGGGACGCCGGCTGGGTGGTCGAGCCCGAGCCCGCCGCGCTGGCCGACGGGCTGGTCCAGGCCCGCGAGGGCGCGGCCGCGCTGGCGCCCGTGGCCCGGGCCCGCTACGAGACCGAGTTCGCCCCGGACGTGCTGACCGAGCGGCTCGTCGGGATCTACCGGGAGATCGTCGCCGGGCGGGGCTGAGCGGCGGGGGCGCCGGCGGCCGGGCCGACCCAGCGCAGCGCGTAGAGGTACAGCACCACCATGCAGATCAGGCCGGCCGTGGACCCGGTCAGCAGGCCCCACGCGGCGCCGTGCAGGCCGCCGAGGTCCGCCCCGAGCGTCAGGCCGCTGAGCGAGACGACGGCGAACACGACGTACTGCAGGAACAGCATCCGGGCCCGGTGCATGCCGCGCATCGCCGCCGTGAACGGCACCTGCAGCAGGTAGACCGCGCCCTGCAGGGCGATCGGCAGGGCCAGCGGGGCCGCCTCGGAGAACTTGTGGGTGTGCACGAGCACGTAGGAGACGATCGGCCAGACGATCAGCACCATCAGCGCGCCCAGCACCGCGAACGCCGTCGCCAGGGTGCGGGTCTGGCGGCGCAGGACGGCCGCGGCCGCGATGCCCTCGGGGCCGGGCTTGGCCGCGTCGGCGGCATTGCGCGAGGCCCGCGGCACCAGCAGGCTCTGGACGGCCGTGATCAGATTTTGTACCGGCTGCAGCTGCACGGTCTGCACGAAGCGCAGGTTGCCCAGGTCGACCTTGGACAGCCGACCGGCGACCACGAAGCTGATCGCCAGCACCTGGATCTGGGCCACGATCGCCGTGACGGTGAACCAGCTCGACAGGTGCCGGGTCTCGGTGAGCCACGCCAGCGGGTTGCCCGACCAGGGCAGCCGCTTCTCCCGCAGCAGGTACACCGTGATGCCCGCCGTCGCCCCGATCCCCCAGACCGAGAGCAGGCCGCCGGCGCTGGAGCTGTGCGTCAGGATCATGGTCACGACCAGCACCGCCTGGGTGCCGGCCCAGACCAGGTCGATGCCGAGCGCCTTGTCCGGCCGCCGGTCGGCCAGGTAGTCGCAGCGCGCGGTGTCGTGCAGCATCACCGGGACCATGAACGGGGCGAGCCAGATGAGCTCGTGCAGGTCGATCTCGCCGCGATTCGGCCACGCCGCCCAGAGCACCACGAAGACGACGGTGGCGATGAGACCGGAGCACAGCGCGGTCGCCAGGCCGTTGCGGGCCAAACGGATCCGGGGCTCCCCGTCGTAGCGGGACGCGAGCGCGAGCAGCACGTCGCCGACGACGGCGCGGTTGAGGTACATCGCGAAGTACCCGACGGCCAGCGCCAGCGCGAGCGCGCCGAACTGCTCCTTGGGCAGCAGGATGCCGCCCAGGAGCGTGTTCGCCGAGTTGGCCGCGGCGATGACGACCTGGTCGAGCAGACCCGCGCCGACGAAGCGGGAGGCGCCGCGCAGACCCTGCAAGCGGCGCAGCAACGGCCTTGTCGTCACAAGCCGAGAGGGTCGCGAGCGAGCTTCACGACACGCACCTTACGTGAACCCCAAGTGACGAGACCATCCGGTCTTTGAGGTATTTCCGAGGTCGGCCGCAAGGTCATCTACCAGGACACATCGAGGGGCTTGCCCTCCGCGTACCCCGCCGCGCTCTGCACACCGACAGTAGCCCGCGCGGCGAACTCGGCGAGATCGGCCGCACCCGCGTAGGTGCACGCGCTGCGGACGCCCGCGACGATCTCGTCGAGGATGTCCTCCACGCCCGGGCGGCGCGGGTCCAGGTACATCCGCGACGACGAGATGCCCTCCTCGAACAGGGCCTTGCGGGCCCGCTCGTAGGCGCTGTCGTCGGCCGTGCGGCGGCTCACCGCGCGGGCCGAGGCCATCCCGAAGTTCTCCTTGTACAGCCGCCCGTCGGCATCGCGCCGCGGGTCGCCCGGCGACTCGTGGGTGCCGGCCAGCCAGGAGCCGATCATCACGTTGGACGCCCCGGCGGCCAGGGCCAGGGCCACGTCGCGCGGGTGGCGCACGCCGCCGTCGGCCCACACGTGCCCGCCGTGGCGGCGCGCCTCCTCGGCGCACTCGAGCACGGCGGAGAACTGGGGCCGGCCCACGCCGGTCATCATCCGGGTGGTGCACATGGCGCCCGGCCCGACGCCGACCTTCACGATGTCGGCGCCCGCGGCGAGCAGGTCGGCCGTGCCCTCGCGGGTCACCACGTTGCCGGCCACGACCGGCACCGACGGGTTGAGCGCCCGGACCGACCGCAGCGTGCTGACCATCCGCTCCTGGTGGCCGTGCGCCGTGTCCACCACGAGCACGTCGACCCCGGCGGCCAGCAGCTTGTCGGCCCGCCCGGCGGCGTCGCCGGTGATGCCGATCGCCGCGCCGATGCGCAGCCGGCCCTCGCCGTCGGTGGCGGGTGAGTACAGGGTGGCCCGCAGGGCGGCATTGCGGGTGAGAATGCCGACGAGCCGGCCGGCCGGGTCGATGACGGGCGCCAGCCGGTGGTGGCCGGCGGCCAGGCGGTCGAACGCCTCCTCCGGCGTCACGTCGTCGGGCAGGGTGAGCAGGTTGCTCGACATGACGCTGCGCAGCTGGCTGAAGCGGTCCACGTCGTGGCAGTCGGCCTCGGTGACCACCCCGACCGGGCGGCCGTCCTCGACCACGATCACCGCGCCGTGGGCCCGCTTGGGCAGCAGGTCGAGCGCGAGCGACACGGTCTCGGTCGGGCCGAGCGTGATCGGGGTGTCGTGCACCAGGTGGCGCTGCTTGACCCAGGAGACCGCCTCACCCACGACGTCGATCGGGATGTCCTGCGGGATGATCGCGATGCTGCCGCGGCGGGCCACGGTCTCGGCCATCCGCCGGCCGGCCACGGCGGTCATGTTGGACACGATGACCGGAATCGTCGTGCCGCTGCCGTCGCGTGAGGTGAGATCGACCTGCATTCGCGACTCCACGGCCGAGCGACTCGGCACCATGAAGACGTCGTCGTAGGTCAGCTCGTGCCCGGGCGTCTGGTCGTTGAGAAACCGCACGTTGGGCAACTGTAGCCGCCCGGCCCACCCGGGTGAGCGCTCTTGAGACTTCCGGGCCAGGGCGGCACCATGTCCGTAGCCGTGCCCTTGCGAGGAGTGATCACCATGCAGGTACACGAAGCAATGTCCACGACCGTCGTCCAGCTCGGCCCCGACCACACCCTGCGGCAGGCCGCGGCCCTCATGGCCCGGCGAAAGGTCGGCTCGGCGATCGTCGTCGACCCCGACGGCTCCGGGGTGGGCATCATCACCGAGCGGGACATCCTCAACGCGATCGGCACCGACCTCGACCCTGACGCCGAGCGGGCCGCCGATCACATCACCTGGGAGGTCGTCTACGCCGGCCCGGCGTGGACGATCGAGGAGGCCGCGGCCGCGATGGTCCGCGGCGGCTTCCGGCACCTGGTCGTGCTCGACGGCGACGATGTGTTGGGAGTCATCTCGGTGCGCGACATCGTGCGAGTCTGGGTCCAGACGTCGATCCCGGCGTGATTCTTCGCGCGATCCGGCCGTTCGGCCGCAAGAACCTCGCCGCCGCTTGGAAACCCACCAGGAACACCCCAGGTGGACGGCGGGAACTCGGCTGAACGGCCGGTGCGCGCCTGCGTAGGCTGCCAGGCATGCAGCTGATTTCTTTCTCCCGTGGCGCGCCCAGTCTCGACATCATCGACGTCGACGGGCTCAAGGCCGCCGCCGTTCGCGCCTTCGAGGCTGACCCGGCCGGCATCACGGCCTACGGCACGTCCGTGGGCTACCTTCCGCTGCGCAAGTGGATCGCCGAGAAGCACGGCGTCGAGGCCGACCAGGTCATCGTCACCAACGGCTCGATGCAGGCCGACGCGCTGCTCTTCGAGCACATGGTGAAGCCGGGCGACGCCGTGATCGTGGAGAAGCCGACGTACGACCGGACGCTGCTGAACCTGCGCAACCTGGGCGCCGAGGTCCACCCGGTGACGCTGCAGGCCGACGGCATCGACGTCGACGAGCTGCGCGCGCTGCTGGAGAGCGGGGTCCGCCCGGTCCTGGCGCACATCATCCCGAACTTCCAGAACCCGGCCGGCGTCACCCTGTCGGCGGCGAAGCGCACCGCGCTGCTCGCGCTCGCCCGGGAGTACGGCTTCACGATCTTCGAGGACGACCCGTACGCGGACATCCGCTGGCGGGGCGAGAAGCTGCCGTCGATGCTGTCCCAGGACACCACCGGCGCCGTGGTGCACGCGAGCTCGTTCACCAAGACCATCGCGCCCGGCCTGCGGGTCGGCTATCTCGTCGGCCCGAAGGGGACGATCGGCGGGATCGCCGCGAAGGCGACCACGGTCTACATCTCGCCGAGCATGGTGGCCGAGGCGATCGTGCACCAGTTCTGCGCGGCCGGCGACGTCCACCGCTCGATCGAGAAGGTCTCCTCGGTGCTGGGCGAGCGGGCCCGGCTGCTGGGCGAGGGCCTGCGCAAGCACATCCCGGACGCCACCTTCGTGGAGCCCGACGGCGGCTACTTCCTCTGGGTCGAGCTGCCCGAGGACGTCGACACCACCGAGCTGGAGAAGGTCGCGGCCAAGGACTTCGGCGTGGCCGTGGTCAAGGGCTCCGACTTCCTGCTCGAGGGCGGCAAGCACTCGGTGCGGCTGGCCTTCTCGGCGGTGCTGACCGACCAGGTCGACGAGGGTGTGCAGCGGCTGGCGGCGGCGATCGAGGCCGTGCGCAAGGCCGCCTGAGGGCCCGCGTCCACGCACAAATACACGTTCCAAGGAACCTGACACCAAACCGTGATGGTGGGGGTGGTTCCGCAGGCGGCATCGGATGGATCAAAATCCAGCCCGGCGCGCTTTTCCTGCTGCGCCCCAATGGCATCACCCCCCGCCCCCCAACGGCACCGGGTGGGCCGACCGCGCCCCCACCCCCCACCTGCGGTCGGTCCGCCCGGTGCCAACAAAGCCGTGCGGGCCGGCCCCTCGTCTCACCGGGAGGTCGAGATGGCCGACGAACAGCACCCGAATCCCCGACCGCTGCAGCGCGCGCTGTCCCGGCCGGTGCGGGCGATGTCGCGGATGCTCACCAACAGCGCCGCGCTGACCACGAATCCCCCGGCCGCGCAGTCGGAGCACAGCGCGATCGTGGACTGCGCGCTGTATATCGACGGGATTCGCCAGCCCGGCGAGCGCACCTACGCCGAGGCTCTGCACGCGGCCCGGCGGCACCGCGGCTTCGTCTGGATCGGGCTCAAGGAGCCGCGGGCCGGCGAGATGGCCGCCATCGCCGAGACGTTCCAGCTGCACGAGCTGGCGGTCGAGGACGCGGTGCAGTCGCGGCAGCGGCCGAAGGTCGAGCGGTACGGCGAGATGACCTTCCTGACCATGCGCACCGCCCGCTACGTGGAGCACGACGAGCTGACCGACACCAGCGAGGTGGTCGAGACCGGCGACGTGCTGATGTTCATCGGCGAGCACTTCGTGATCACCGTCCGGCACGGCGACGCGAGCCGGCTGGCCCCGGTCCGCTCCCAGCTGGAGCGGCGGCAGGAGGTGTTGGCCCGGGGCCCGTGGGCGGTCGCCTACGCGGTCGCCGACAGCGTGGTCGACACGCTCGTCGACGTGGCCCAGAACATCGAGGAGGACGTGGCCGCGGTCGAGGACCAGGTCTTCAGCGCCGAGGGCACCCGGGGCAAGCGCACGTCCAGCCGCATCCAGCGGATCTACCAGCTCAAGCGCGAGCTGATGGAGTTCAAGCGGGCCGTGCTCCCGCTCCAGCGGCCGATGAACGGGCTGGTCTCGGGGCAGCTGGCGGAGGTGCCGGAGGAGATCAAGCGGTACTTCCGCGACGTCGGCGACAACCTCGCCCGCGCGGTTGAGCAGGTGCTGTACCTCGACGACGTGATCAACTCGGTGCTCGCGGCCCGGCTGGCGCAGGTGAGCGTCGACCAGAACAACGACATGCGCAAGATCGCGGCGTGGGCCGCCATCGCCGCCCTCGTGACGTCCATCGCCGGCATCTACGGCATGAACTTCGACTACATGCCCGAGACGCACTGGGTCTTCGGCTACCCCGGCGTGATGGCCCTCATGCTCGCCGGCTCGGGTGCCCTGTTCTGGGGCTTCAGACGCAGCGGCTGGCTCTGAACACATAGGTGGCCCGCCCCCCGTGGCCGGGGGCGGGCCGCCTAAGTGATCGACCGACGTACTAAGAGCGACTGTTCTTGGACGCCGAGCTGTTCTGCATCGGGCTCTTGTCGAACTCGGTGCCGCTCGTCGGGCCGGTGTTGGTGCTCTTGTGGCCGATCAGGTCCGAGGCGCGGTCCTTGGCCTCCTGACCCATGGTGCGAGCCTTGTCGATACCCGCGTCCATCGAGTTCTTCGCGGAGTCGAGCAGCGAACCGGTGTCGCTGGTGGTGCGGGTCGAGCCGTACTCGTCCCACGCCTGCTCGTTGCGGCGCCGGCGCATGTACGCGGCCGCGACACCGGCGGCGGCACCGGCCACCACCAGGCCGCCGATCGCCATCGGCAGGCGGCGCGAGGGCTTGGGCTCGTTGCGCATGAGCTTGTTCTTCGTCCTGCGGCTCATCTTCTCGGCCTTGCGGCTCGCCTTCTGGGCCTGCTTACCGGCCTTCATGGAGCGCTCGCGGGCCATCTCCATGACCGACTCCATACCACCCATGGCCATGGTCATGCCGCTGTCCAGCCGCGGCTTCACCGCCTTGCGGGCGGCGTCGACGCGTGGCGCCAAGGCGCCCGAAGCGCCATCGGCGGCATGCGCCGCGGCCATCCGCAGGTGATCGAGGCTCTGCCCGAGCTCGTCCTGCATGAGCCGGGTGTGCGACTGCACCTGACGACGTCGAAACACTTGCTCCACCTCCCGAGGCGCGAAATCTCGTCCATCCCCGGTTACCCCGAACCGACCAGGGGGAACCTCGCGGCCAGGGACCGCTTCGTCATCGTGCAACGAACCGGGCGGCCGTACACCCGGAACCGGGAGAATCCCCGTCGGATACCGTGATGACGGAATGTCACCAAGGAAAGGGAGAACTGGTGGCCGAGCAACTGTTCGCGACGCTGCACACGAATGTCGGCGATATCCGGATTGAGCTGTTCCCCAACCGCGCCCCGAAGACCGTGCGCAACTTCGTGGAGCTCGCCGAGGGCACCAAGGACTACACCGACCCGCGCACGGGTCAGGCGGGCAAGGGCCCGTACTACGACGGCGTCATCTTCCACCGCGTGATCGCCAACTTCATGATTCAGGGCGGTGACCCGACGGGCACCGGCACCGGCGGTCCGGGCTACAACTTCGACGACGAGATCCACCCGGAGCTGCGCTTCGACCGGCCGTACCTGCTCGCCATGGCCAACGCCGGCATCCGCTTCGGCCAGGGCACCAACGGCTCGCAGTTCTTCGTCACCGTCGGGCCGACCCCGCACCTCAACGGCAAGCACACGATCTTCGGCGAGGTCGCCGACGACGACTCCCGCAAGGTCGTCGACCAGATCGCCACCACCCGCACCGCCAGCATGGACCGCCCGGTGAACGACGTCGTGATCCAGAGCGTTTCCATCGACCGGGTCGGCTGAACCAGCCGCGCGAGCAGTGGACGGGCCGGGCCTCACCGGATTCGGGTGAGGCCTGGCTAACCTTGTCACCATGACTCAGCCGCCGCCGGCGAACGTGGTCCCCGTCTGCTACCGGCACCCCAATCGCGAGACGTACGTCCGGTGCACCCGATGTGACCGTCCGATCTGCCCCGACTGCATGAACGAGGCCTCGGTCGGCTTCCAGTGCCCGGACTGCGTCCGCGAGGGCAGCAAGACCCAGCGGCAGGCCCGCACGGCCTTCGGCGGCAGCCAGTCCGGCGCGGCCGGCACGGTGACGATCACGCTCATCGTGATCAACGTCATGGTCTTCATCATCGGGATCATCAGCGCCGGTCGCGGCGCCGCCGACGGCCTCGGCGGGGGCGGCCTGGGCGGCCTGCTCGGGGGCTCGACGCCGCTGCACGACTGGGGCGCCGAGGTGCCCTACTTCACCGCCCGCGGCTCGGGCATCCGGCTCCCCGGCGACAGCGTGGCCGACGGCCACTGGTACCAGCTGTTCACGTCGATGTGGCTGCACTACGGCCTGCTGCACCTGGCCATGAACATGTGGGCGCTGTGGATTCTCGGCCGCCCCTTGGAGGCCGCGCTCGGCCGGATCCGCTTCCTCGCCCTGTACATCCTGTGCGGCCTCGGCGGCAGCGTGCTGGTCTTCCTGCTGGCCGGGCCGAACACCGCCAGCGCCGGCGCGTCGGGCGCCATCTTCGGCATGTTCTCCGCGCTCATCGTGATCCTGCGCAAGATGAAGCTCAGCGTGGCCAGCATCATCCCGGTGCTGATCTTCAACCTGGTCATCACGTTCAGCTTCAGCGGCTACATCTCCTGGCAGGCCCACGTCGGCGGGCTCATCACCGGTGCGATCGTGGCCGCCGGGTTCGCCTACGCGCCGTCCAAACAGCGCACCCAGCTGCAGGTCGCGACCGTGGTCGGCACCCTGGCCCTGCTCGCCATAGCGTTCGCGGTGGGATTGTCACAAGTGCCCGCCGTGGGTACCGTCTAGCGCTCGCCCGCCCGCCAGACGCGCCCCTGCAGCAGGGCGTCGGCGCCGACCCAGACGAAGTTCATCATGCGGGTCGCGGTGCGCTCCGGGTCCTCGTCGGCGTGGTCGGCCAGCCAGTCGGCGAGCGACTCGGCCGCGCCGACGTAGGCGAACGCCATGGCCAGGAAGTCGTCGGCGGCGGTCGGGCGGGTCGCGTCGGCCTGGGCCCACGCGCCCTCGAGCAGGCCGGCCACCACCTCGACGATCCGGGTGCGCATGCCGGCCAGTTCGGCGGCGAACGGCGGCTCGCTGCGGGCCTGGCGGTAGAGCACCTGCCAGCCGTCGCGGTGCGCACCCACGAAGGCGAAAAAGGCCCGCAGCCCGTTCCACAATTGCTCGTCAGGGCGGGCGGTGGGGACGACACCGGCGGCGACCGCCTCCATCAGCCGGGTCGCCTCACGCTGCAGGCAGGCCAGGAACAGCTCGTCCTTGGTGCCCAGGTACGCGTACACCATCGGCTTCGAGATGCCCGCGACCTCCGCGATCTCGTCCATCGAGGCCGCGTGGAAGCCCCGCCTGGAGAAGACTTTCACGGCCGCGTCGAGCATCTGCTGCTCGCGCACGACTCGGGGGAGGCGTTTCAGCATCTTGCCACCTTACCTACTCGTGCGTAAGGTTACGCGTGAGTAGCTTATTCGATGGAGGGCCACAAACCATGTCCGATCTCGACGCCCTGGGCGACTTCAACAACGTCGACCCGAAGCAGTTCGCGCAGCTGGTCAAGAACGCGCCGGACTCGCAGCTGGCCGACATCATGAGCAGCCCGCAGCGCAAGACGATCCTGGACACGATCTTCTCCCGGTTCCCCGAGCTGTTCCGGGCCGACCGCGCGGGCTCGACCAACGCGATCATCCACTGGAACATCACCGGCGCCCCGGACGGCGGCGCCGACTCCTACGAGCTGGTCATCGCCAACGGCACCTGCGCGCTGTCGCCGAGCCCCGACCAGGAGCCGAAGCTCGCGATCACCGTCGGCCCGGTCGACTTCCTGAAGGTCGTCTCCGGCGTCGGCAACCCCATGATGATGTTCATGACCGGCAAGCTCAAGGCCAAGGGCGACCTCGGCCTGGCCGCCAACATCGCGAACCTCTTCGACATCCCCAAGGCCTGACCGCCATGCCCGAGTTCTCGCTCGACCTCAACGAGGACCAGCGGGATCTCCGCGACTGGGTGCACGGCTTCGCGGCCGACGTCGTGCGCCCGGCCGCCGCGGAGTGGGACGCCCGCGAGGAGACCCCCTGGCCGGTGATCCAGGAAGCGGCGAAGATCGGCCTGTACGGCTTCGAGTTCCTGGCCAACGCCTGGTCCGACCCGTCCGGGCTGTCGCTCTGCCTCGCCAACGAGGAACTGTTCTGGGGCGACGCCGGCATCGGCATGGCCATCTTCGGCACCAGCCTGGCGGTGGCCGCGATCTATGGCAGCGGTACCCCGGACCAGATGGTCGAGTGGGTCCCCCAGTGCTTCGGCGACGCCGCCGACCCCAAGGTGGCCGCGTTCTGCACCACCGAGCCCGAGGCCGGCTCCGACGTCGGCTCGATGCGCACCCGCGCGCGCTACGACGAGGCCGCGGACGAGTGGGTGATCAGCGGCCAGAAGGCGTACGCGACCAACGGCGGCATCGCCAACGTGCACGTCGTGACGGCGAGCGTCGAGCCCGAGCTGGGCTCGCGGGGCCAGGCCGCGTTCATCGTGCCGCCCGGCACCCCCGGGCTCAACGGCACGAAGAAGCTCAAGAAGCTCGGCCTGCGCGCCTCGCACACCGCCGACGTGTTCCTCGACGACGTCCGGGTCCCCGGCGAGCTGGTGCTCGGCGGCCGCGAGGCGCTGCTGGAGCGGCTGGCGCGGGCCCGCGAGGGACGCAAGGCCCAGGGCCAGGCGGCGATGCGCACGTTCGAGCTGTCCCGCCCGGCCGTCGGCGCGCAGGCGCTCGGGGTGGCGCGGGCGGCGTACGAGTACGCGCTCGAGTACGCCAAGAACCGCGTGCAGTTCGGCCGCCCGATCGTCGAGAACCAGGCGATCGCGTTCGCCCTGGCCGACATGCGCATGGAGATCGACGCCGCCCGGCTGCTGGTGTGGCGGGCCGCGTGGATGGGCCGCAACAACCGCGTGTTCGAGGCCGGCGAGGGCTCGATGAGCAAGCTCAAGGCGGGCGAGGTGGCCGTCGCGGTCACCGAGCGGGCGGTCCAGATTCTCGGCGGCGCGGGCTTCCTGCGCGAGCACCCGGTCGAGCGCTGGTTCCGGGACGCCAAGATCTACACCATCTTCGAGGGCACCAGCGAGATCCAGCGCCTGGTGATCTCCCGCGCGATCTCCGGAATCTACGTCCGCTGATCTCGCCATTTGTCGGCCAAGAGGGATAGTGTCCGAATTTATCCCTCTTGGGTCGATGATCAGAACGAGGAGTGTCGCCGCCATGGATGCCGGATTCGTGCTGCGCACGCTCGCCCGACGCAAGGTCCTGCACCCCGGCGCCCCCGGCCGGGTGGTCCGCCAGCTCAACGCGCTGCGCCGGTGGGGCTTCGGCCTGTACGGCGAGATGCGCTCCGCCGCCGCCCGCGACCCGGGCCGCCAGGCGATCGTCGACGAGCACCGCGCGGTCACGTACGGCGAGCTCGACCTGCGGGTCCGCCGCCTCGCCAACGGCCTGCGCGTCGAGCTCGGGGTGCGGCCGGGCGACCGGGTCGGGCTGCTGTGCGAGAACTCCGCCACGATGATCGAGTCGATGATGGCGATCGTCGCCCTCGGCGCGCAGGCCGTGCTGGTCAACACCGGCCTGGGCAACGCGCAGGTCGAGGCGGTCGCCCACGACCAGGGCCTGCAGCTGCTCCTGCACGACGAGACGTTCCTGGGCATGCTCGCCGCGGTGCCGCCCGGCCTGCCCCGCCAGTCGACCGAGCGGCTCGAGGAGCTGATCGGCCGGGCGCCGGCCGACGAGCTCGCCCCGCCGGAGCAGCCCGGCTCGATCGTCGTGCTCACCAGCGGCACGACCGGGGCGCCGAAGGGGGCCCGGCGGCGCAACCCGTCCGGCCTCGGCCCGCTGGCCACCGTCGTGTCCCGCATCCCGCTCAACGCCGGCGAGCGGATGTTCGTGGCCGCGCCGCTGTTTCACACCTGGGGGCTGGCCGCGCTGCAGCTCTGCCTGGCGCTGCGCGGGACGGTCGTGCTGAACCGCCGCTTCGCCCCCGCGGCCGCCCTGGCCTCGGTGAACGCGCAGGGATGCACGTCGCTGTTCGCGGTACCGGTGATGCTGCAGCGGATCCTCGAAGCGCCCGACGCCGGCCGGGCGCCGTCGCTCAAGGTCGTGGCGGTGAGCGGCTCGGCGCTGACCGGCCCGCTGGCCACCAGGTTCATGGACGCCTTCGGGGACGTGCTCTACAACCTGTACGGCTCGACCGAGGCGTCCTGGGCCTCGATCGCGATCCCGGCCGAGCTGCGCGCCGCCCCGGGCACCGCCGGCCGCCCGCCGCACGGCACCCGGGTGGCGATCCTGTCCTCCGCCGGCGCCCCGCAGCCGACCGGCGCCGTCGGGCGGATCTTCGTCGGCAACGACATGCTGTTCGAGGGCTACACCAACGGCACCGGCCGCGAGTACCACGGCGACCTGATCGGCACCGGCGACCTGGGCCACCTCGACGCCGACGGGCTGCTCTTCGTCGACGGCCGCGAGGACGACATGGTCATCTCCGGCGGCGAGAACGTCTACCCCGCCTCGGTCGAGGACGTCATCGCTGAGCTGCCGCAGGTCCGCGAGGTGGCGGTGGCCGGCGTGCCGGACCCGGAGTTCGGGCAGCGGCTGGCCGCCTGGATCGCGCTGCACCCGGGTGAGGCGGTCGACGCCGACGCGGTGCGCGAGTACGTGCGGCACCGGCTGGCCCGGTTCTCGGTCCCGCGGGACGTGTACTTCGTGCCCGCGCTGCCCCGCAACGCCACCGGCAAGATCGTTCGCCGTCAGCTTTTTCCCAGCTAGGGCCGTTATCGTTGATCGTCCAATGGACAACGTCTGGTTCGAACTGGCCCTGGTCCTTCTCCTGACTCTGCTCAATGCCGCGTTCGCGGGAAGCGAGATGGCCCTCATCTCGCTGCGCGAGGGTCAGCTGCGCAAGCTCGAGCGCCGCGACGGCGCCGGCCGCGCGCTGGCCCGCCTGGCCCGTGACCCGAACCGCTTCCTGTCCACCATTCAGATCGGCATCACGCTGGCCGGCTTCCTCGCCTCGGCCACCGCCGCGGTGTCGCTGGCCGAGCCGGTGGAGCCGCTGCTGAGCTTCCTCGGCGGCGCCGCCGGCCCCGTCGCCATCGTGCTGGTCACCCTGGCCCTCACCTTCGTCACCCTCGTGATCGGCGAGCTCGCCCCGAAGCGCATCGCCATGCAGCGCGCCGAGGGCTGGGCGATGACCGTGGCCCGGCCGCTGCAGGTGCTCTCCACGCTGCTGCGCCCGGTCATCTGGGTGCTCGGCTCGGCCAGCGACCTCGTGGTCCGCGCGGCCGGGGCCGACCCGCGCCGCCGGCAGGACGAGATCGGCCCGGAGGAGCTGCGCGACCTGGTCGCGTCCCAGCCCACCTTCACCCGCCAGCAGCGCGAGATCATTTCCGGCGCGGTCGAGATCGCGGCGCGGAGTCTGCGGGCTGTACTGGTACCAAGGCCAATGGTCTTCGCTCTTCAGGCCGCGACTCCCGCGGCGCAGGCGGCCGGCGAACTGGCCGCGTCCGGCCACGCCCGCGCTCCGGTCATCGAGAACGGCGACCTGGACAGCGCCACGGGCATCGTGCACTGGGCCGACCTGATCCGCGCGGAGGACGGCGCCACGGTCCGCGACGTCATGCGCCCGGCGCTGCTGCTGCCCGAGTCGCTGCCGGTCGCCGACGCCCTGCAGCGCTTCAAGGCCGAGCGGCAGGAGCTCGCGCTGGTCGTCGACGAGCGCGGGGCGATCGACGGCATCGTGACGCTGACCGACGCCGTGTCCGAGGTGGTCGGCGCGCTGCCCGGGCCCGACTCCGGCTCGCCCGTGCGCCGCAACGCCGACGGCAGCGTGCTGCTGCCGGGCACCTTCCCGATCCACGACCTCGAGGACGTCCGCATCGCGCTGGAGATCGCCCCGGACGCGCCGTTCACCACGGTGGCCGGGCTGGTGCTGGCCCGGCTGGGCAAGCTGCCGACCGCACCGGGCGAGACGGTGACCGTCCAGGACTGGCGGTTCACCGTCTCGCAGGTGCGGGGCCGGGCCATCACCGCGGTGACGGCCCAGCGCACCGCGGTTCAGGAGACGGTCGGGTAGAGCGTCAGCTCCGGCACCGTGACCAGCGTGACCGCCTGCTCCTCGGTGATCGGCACGCCGCCGCCGTCCTTGGCCGCGAAGGTGAGGGTGATCTCGGTGCCGTCGGAGCGGTAGGCCGTGATCACGGGTCCGTCGGTGATGTGGAGGGTGGTGCCGCCGACGGTCCGCTCGCTGCACCCGGCCGCGCATGGGTGCCCGGCCGCCCACTGCGCCTGGTCGCCCGGGCTCGCGCTGACCCGGACGGTAACCGTGAACCGGTGGCCGTCCCGGTCGTAGTCCCGGCCCGAGTAGTAGCCCACCGACACGGCGGGGTCGCGCACGAACCGCAGCGCCACCCCGCCCACGACGCCGGTGACCATCTCCTCGATCTGGAAGCCGTAGGTGGCGGCCAGCCGGCCCGTCGCCCGGTCGCACTGCTCGGTCACCGGGTGCAGCGGCGGGGCCAGGCCCGGCGACGGCGTCTGCGCGCACGCCTCCTTGATCGAGCCCGCCATCCCGGACGGGAGGCCCGGGATGGTCGGGAAGTCCGTCCTCGGGGTCGTCATCGGGGTCGGCGGTGCGGGCGTGCGGTCGCCCGAGGCGGCCACCACGGGCGGTGGGGCCAGGCTCTCGCCGAAGTACCGCGGGAGCAGGGTCGCCGCGAACGCGAGCACGGTCACCACGGCCGCGAAACCGGCCAGCCGCATGCTCGTACCGCGGCGGCGTTCCCCGGCGATCAACCGGTCGACGTCGATGCCCGTGGGCGGCGGGCTGTCGGTGGCCTCCTGCATCGCCTGCTTCAGATCCATGACGCTTCTCCCTCGCTGAGGTCGGCCCGCAGCGACTCCAGCGCGCGGGCCGTCTGGCTCTTCACGGTCCCCTCGCTGCACCCCATGGCCTCCGCCGTCTCCTCGACGGAGAGGTCGCAGAAGTACCGCAGGACCAGCACGGCCCGGCGGCGCGGGGGCAGCGTGCCCAGGAGGGAGAGCACGGCGAGGCGGCGGTCGGCGTCGGGGCCGGGCGCCGCGGACTCGGGGAGCGTCTCGGTCGCCGCCTCCCGCCGCCAGGGCCTTCGCCGCTCGTCGAGCCAGGCGCGCATGAGCATGCGGCGGACGTACGCGTCGAGGTTGTCGAAGCGCGCGACGCGCCGCCAGTGCCGGTAGAGCTTCACCAGCACCGTCGAGGCGAGGTCGTCGGCGGTGTGCCAGTCGCCGCACAACAGGAACGCGGTGCGGCGCAGGCGCTCGAGGTTGCCGGCGACGTACTCGCGGTAGGACTGCTCCGGCGTCATCCGTTTCCTCCCTGATGGGTACGTGCAGGAAACGGAGGCATCGACCGCCGGGGTTGCCTAGGGGAGCTGAATAGTTCCGTCGATCGCGGCGAGGGCGATGTCGGTGCGGTACTGCGCGCCCTCGAAGGCGATCCCGCGCACGATCGCGTACGCCGCGTCGCGCGCCCCGGCCAGGTCGGCGCCCAGCGCGGTGGCGGTCAGCACCCGGCCGCCGGCCGTGACCAGCGCGCCGTCCTCGCGGCGGGCGGTGCCCGAGTGCAGCACCCCGGCCACCTCGGCGCCGGTGATGACGTCGCCGCTGTGGGACGACTCCGGGTAGCCCGCGCTCGCCATGACCACGGTGACGGCCGCGCCCGAGCGCCAGGCCAGCGGCGGGTCCTCGGCGAGCCGGCCGACGGCCGCGGCGTGCAGCACCCCGGCGAGCGGGGTCTCCAGCCGGGCCAGCACGGCCTGGGTCTCCGGGTCGCCGAAGCGGCAGTTGAACTCGATGACCTTCGGGCCGTCCTTCGTCAGCGCCAGCCCGACGTACAGCGTGCCGCTGAACGGCGTATCGCGCTTGCGCATCTCGGCCAGGGTCGGCTGGACCACGCTGGCCATGACCTGCTCGACCAGGTCCGCCGGGGCCCACGGCAGCGGCGAATAGGCGCCCATGCCGCCGGTGTTCGGGCCCTGGTCGCCGTCGAAGATGCGCTTGAAATCCTGAGCCGGCTGCAGCGGTACCGCCGCCACGCCGTCGGTCACCACGAAGAGCGACACCTCGGGGCCGGCCAGGTACTCCTCGACCACCACGCGCCCGCAGGCCGCCCCGTGGGCGAGCGCCGCGTCGCGGTCCCCGGTGACGACCACGCCCTTGCCGGCCGCCAGCCCGTCGTCCTTGACCACGTAGGGCGGGCCGAACTCGTCCAGCGCCGCGGCCAGCTCCTGCGGCGTCGTGCACACGAACGCCCGCGCGGTCGGCACCCCCGCCGCGTGCATGACGTCCTTGGCGAACGCCTTCGAGCCCTCCAGCTGCGCCGCCGCCTGGGACGGGCCGAAGCAGGGAATGCCCTTTGCGCGTACCGCGTCGGCGACCCCGGCCACCAGCGGCGCCTCGGGGCCGACCACGACCAGGTCCGCCCCGATCTCGACGGCGAGCGCGGCCACGGCCGCCGGGTCGAGCGGGTCGACGGCGGCCAGTTCGCCCAGTGCGGCCATGCCCGGGTTGCCGGGGGCGCAGACGAGCGAGGTGACGGCCGGGTCGGCGGCGAGGGCGGCGGCGAGCGCGTGCTCGCGGCCGCCCGTCCCGATCAGGAGTACGCGCACCGAAACAGCCTAGTCTCGCCGCTCTAGATGAGCGCGTGCCGCACCACGTTTTCGTCCCGGCCGGGTCCCACTCCCACGATGGACACCCGCGTGCCGGCGAGCTCCTCGATGCGCTCGATGTAGGCCCGGGCGTTGGCCGGGAGCTCATCGAACGAGCGCGCCTTGGAGATGTCCTCCCACCAGCCGGGCAGCTCCTCGTACACCGGGGTGGCGTGGTGGAACTCGGTCTGCGTCATCGGCATGTCGTCGGTGCGCTTGCCGTCGACCTCGTACGCCACGCAGATCGGCACCTTCTCCAGCCCGGAGAGCACGTCGAGCTTGGTGACGACCAGGTCGGTGATGCCGTTGAGCCGGGTCGAATACTTCGCGACGACCGCGTCGTACCAGCCCGTGCGGCGCTCGCGGCCGGTCGTCGTGCCGTACTCCCGGCCGATCTTGCGCAGGTGCACGCCGTTCTCGTCGAACAGCTCGGTCGGGAACGGGCCGGAGCCGACCCGGGTGGTGTACGCCTTCGTCACACCGATGACCTGGGTGATCGCGGTCGGCGGGATGCCCGCGCCGACGCAGGCGCCGCCCGCGGTCGGGTTGGACGACGTCACGAACGGATAGGTGCCGTGGTCCATGTCGAGCATGGTGGCCTGGGCGCCCTCCAGCAGGACCGTGCGGCCCTCCTCGAGCCCCTTCCACAGGACCTGGCGCGTGTCGGCGATGTAGGGGCGCATCCGCTCGGCGTAGGTGAGGTACTCCTCGACGACGCCGTCGACGTCGATCTCCTTGCGGTTGTACACCTTGAACAACACCTGGTTGCGCTCGCGCAGCACGATCTCGAGCTTCTTGCGCAGGATGCCCGGGTCGAGCAGGTCCTGCACGCGGATGCCCATGCGCGCGACCTTGTCGCCGTAGGCCGGCCCGATGCCGCGGCCGGTGGTGCCGATCCGGGAGGAGCCGAGGTACCGCTCCACCACCCGATCCAGCGCCCGGTGATGCGGCATGATCAGGTGCGCGTCGCCCGAGATCATGAGCCGCGACACGTCCACACCGCGCTCGGCCAGCCCGTCGATCTCCGTGAGCAGCACCTTGGGGTCGACCACGACCCCGTTGCCGATCACGATGGCCGCGTTCGGCCACAGGGCGCCGGAAGGCATGAGATGCAGGGCGAACTTCTGTCCGTCCGGGGTCACGACCGTGTGACCCGCGTTATTGCCGCCGGAGTAGCGCACGACGTAGTCGACGCCGCCGCCAATCATGTCGGTAACCTTGCCCTTGCCCTCGTCGCCCCACTGTGCGCCGATGAGCACGATCGCTGGCATGTCTGCTCGCCCTCCAAGGTCGGGCGACCCGCGTTCGCCCAGGGTGCCAGGCTAACAACCTTCGGAAAGGCAGGCTTACAACGGTGGTCGACATCGTGCTGCTCACGCTTGGCGAAGACTCGCAGTGCAACTGCGAAGGCGGCGCATGCGGCACCCGTACCCCCATTCTCGCCTGCCGCGACGCCCTGCGCACGGCAAGTGCCGAGGTCCGCACGGTGGTCGCGCACGACGACAAGGAGATCGACGCGGCCTTCGCGGATCTCCCCGACACCCGCCTGATCGTGGCCACGGCCGCCGACGGCCAGCTGCGCGCGGTGATGCGCCGCCTGGTCCGCAAGTACGCCCCGGCGCCCAGCAAGCGCCCCGAGTCCCTGCCCGGCGACCGCACCATCCCCGATCTGCCCCCGATCGGCGTGCTGCCGCTCGGCCCGGACGCGACCGACCTGGCCACCCGCCTGGGCCTGCCCCGCAAGCCGGCCGACGTGGCCGCCGCGGTGCTGGGCGGCAGGACGAGGCGCCTGGACCTCCTGCGCAACGACGGCGGCTCGGTCACCCTGGACGGCGCCCTGCTCGGCGGCGTGAACGCGACCGGCTCCGCGGCCACCTACCTGGCCCGGGTCGAGGTCGACGACGCTGTCCTCGCCGACGGCACCGAACCGGTCCTGATGTCGGTGGTCGCGAACGCCTCCCGCTACGCCACGGTGGACGGCCTGCCCCTGGTCACCGCCCCCGCGATGGACGACGGCATCCTGGACGTGGCGGTGGCGGTCCCGGTGGCGTCGCGCGGCCTCTTCCGCCGTTCGAGGGTCGAGATCCAGGTCCGCCGGGCCCACGGCCGCGCGGTGGCCATCCACCCCCGCGCCGAGGTCCCATTCGTCGACGACGGCGTGGAGGGCACCCTCACCCACAAACGCTCCTGGTGGATGGAGCGCGGCGCCTGGGCCGTGTACGTGCCGTAGTTTTTCTGAAGTGTCGCAGGTCGAACTCGTCGCATACGGTGGTAGGGCACTGCGGGGAGGGAATCCAATCGTGAACGACATGGTCTGGCCGCCGGACGACAGCGTCGAACGGCGGGCTGAACGCGCGGCCAAGGACGACCACGTCGGCTCACCCTGGTCACAACCGCCCGGCACCGTCGACCCGCTGGCCTGGCCCCCACCCCCGTCCGCCGAGGGCGGAGAGGCGGGGCCGCAGCATGGGCGCCCGGTGCCGCACAACCCGGCGGCGGGCGAACCGGCGGGCATCCCGGTCCCGGGCTCAGGCCCCATCCCGGTCACCGGAGGCAACGCGATCCCGGTCGCGGGCGGCATCCCGGTGGGCGGTCCCTTCCAGCCCCCTGCCGGCAGCGCCCCGGTTTCAGGCCCGCCGATCCCAGGTCAGCCGCCAGCGGGTCCGGTCTCGGGCCCGCCTGCCCCGTTCTCTGGCCCTCCGGCTTCCGGTCCGCCGGTCTCCGGTCCGCGCGCGCCGGGTCAGGTCTCTGGGCCGCCGGCTTCTGGCCCGGCCTCGGGTCCGGGGGCGCCGGGTCAGGTCTCGGGCTCGGGCACTCCGGGTCAGGTCTCGGGGCCGCCGGTTACGCGCCCGGGTGGTCCGGCCGTCGGGGTCGGGGCTTTCCCGCCCGTTCCTCGCCTGGGTGGGCCGGTCGCCGGTCCGCCCGCGCCGGTCTCTGGGCCTGGCGCACCCGGTCCGGTCTCGGGCCCACCCGTCTCCCGGCCGCCGGTCTCCGGTGCGCCTGTTTCCGGCGCGCCGACCTCTGACTCGGGCCCGACGTCGAGCGCTCCCACCTCGGGCGCTCCCACGTCCGGTGCCGGTCCTACCTCAGGCGCCCCCATGTCAGGTGCCGCCGCTCCGGTTTCTGGCGCCGGTTCGGTCTCTGGGCCGCCCGGTGCGGTTTCGGGTCCGCCCACGCCGGGGCCGTTCTCGACTCCGCCGGGCGCCTTCCCGCCGCACGGTCCCGGCCCGATCCCCGGCCTGCCGAACGCTGGTCCGCCCGGCTTCGGTCCGCCCGGCGCCGGCCCCTTCCCTGGCGCGCCGAACGCCGGCCCGCCCGGCGCTGCTCCCTTCCCTGGCGCGCCCAACGCCGGTCCGCCTGGCGCTGGTCCGATTCCTGGGCCGCCTGGTGCGCCGCCGCCGGGAACGTGGCCGATGCCGCCGGGGTCCGTGCCTGGACAGCCGCCGATGTCCGGTCCGCCTGGTCCGCCGCCGGTCGGTCCGCCGATGTCCGGTCCGCCCGGTCCGCCGCCGGTCGGTCCGCCGATGTCCGGTCCGCCCGGTCCGCCGCCAGTAGGTCCGCCGATGTCCGGCCCTCCCGGTCCGCCGCCGGTCGGTCCGCCCATGCTCGGCCCCGATGGACGGCCGATCGCGCCGCCGCCTCCGGGCGCGCCCAACTACGTGCCGCCGGGCCAGCTGTTCGGTCCGCCCAACGGGATGCCGCCCGGCCCCCACCAGGCCCGCCCCTTCGATTCGCCGCCCGGCACTCCCATCGGGCCGCACCAGGGCCCGCCGTTCGGCCCGCCGCCGGCCACCCTCCAGGGACCGCCGCCGTTCGGGGCACCCCCCGGCGCACCCAGCGACCTGCCGCCCGGCGCCCACCAAGGCCCGCCGCCGGCCACCCTCCAGGGACCGCCGCCGTTCGGGGCACCCCCCGGCGCACCCGGCGACCTGCCGCCCGGCGCCCACCAAGGCCCGCCGCCGGCCACCCTCCAGGGACCGCCGCCGTTCGGGGCGCCCCCGGGCGCGCCCAACGACATGCCGCCCGGCGCGCATCAGGGTCCGCCGCTCGGTCCGCCGCCGGGTGCCCTCCAAGGGCCGCCGCCGTTCGGGGGGCCGCCCGCGGGGCATCAGGGTCCGCCGCCGTTTGGGCAGCCGCCCGGTGCGCATCAAGGGCCGCCCAACGACGTGCCGCCGTTCGGGCCGCCTCAGGACAACCCGCCCGGCGGGAACCCCGGGCCGATCTACGGGCCGCCGCCCGGCGCGCCGAACGACGTGCCGCCCGGGCCGAACTACGGGCCGCCGCCCGGTGCGCCCAACGACCTGCCGCCCGGCGTCCACCAAGCGCCGCCCAACGACGTGCCGCCTGGACAGCAGCCCGGGCCGAACTACGGGCCGCCGCCTGGCGCGCCGCCCAATGACATGCCGCCGGGGCAGATCTACGGACCGCCCCACGACGGGCAGCCGATCTATGGGCAGCCGCCGTACGGGCAGCAGCCCTATGGCGCTCCCCTGGGCTACGCCGACCCCCAGCAGCAGGGGCAGCACCCCAACGTGCCGCCGTTGCCGCCCATGCCGCAGAACTGGCATGACGGCAAGACGCCCACGGCCGAGGAGTTCGCGCGGCGGCGGCAGGCCAAGCCGGCCGATCCCATCGCCTCGCGCGGCGTCCGTGGTGCGCTCGCCAAAGGCACCATGGGACTCGTCAACGTCGCTCCCGGGCGGCGCGAGATGGAGTACCGGCAAGAAGTCGAAATGGTCCGCCGCAACTTCGGTGGGCTGCGGCAGGTGACCGTGGTCAACCCCAAGGGCGGCGCCGGGAAGACCGTGGCCGTGCTGCTGCTCGCGATGACGTTCGGGCAGAAGCGCGGTGGCTACGTGCTGGCCTGGGACAACAACGAGACCCAGGGCACCCTCGGCATGCGGGCGCAGCAGGACTTCCACAACCGGACGGTCCGCGATCTGCTGCACGACCTGGGCAACTTCCGGGGCGCGCAGGGGCGGGTCGGGGACCTCTCGCAGTACGTGCGGGCGCAGGGCGAGGGCATGTTCGACGTGCTCGCGTCCGACGAGTCGGCGACCGCCGGCGAGATGCTCACGTCCAGCGCGTTCGGCGAGATCCGGGACATCGTCAGCCGGTTCTACAAGCTCATCGTGGTCGACACCGGCAACAACGTGCGGGCCGAGAACTGGCAGGCGGCCATCGACGCGACCGATCAGCTCGTGGTCACGATGTCCGCGCGCAACGACTCGGCCGAGACCGCCTCGCGCATGCTCGACCACCTCGAGCAGCACGGGCGGCAGCGGCTGGTGCGCCAGGCGGTCACCGTCGTATCGATGCCGCCCAGCCGCCGCCACGTGGACGTGCCGGCGATCACGAAGCACTTTGCCGCCCGTACCAGAACGGTGCTGATCGTGCCCTATGAGCGCTTCATCGACTCGGGCGAGCCGATCCGCTACCCCGGGCTGAGCGCCGCAAGTCGCGAAGCCTGGCTCAAGGTAGCGGCATCGGTGTCCGAAGGACTTTAAGCAAGCGAAGGGTCGCTGTCCCGCAGGAACGTCGCGCACCGCTCGGCCTCGTCGGTCTCGCCGATGGCCCCCGCCGCCTGGCCGAGCGCCCGCAGTGCCCGCAGGAAGCCCTGGTTCGGCTCGTGCGCCCACGGCACCGGCCCGGCCCCGCGCCACCCGTTGCGGCGCAGCTGGTCCAGCCCGCGGTGGTAGCCGGTCCGGGCGTACGCGTACGCGGTGACGGGCTCGCCGGCGGCCAGGGCCAGCTCGGCCAGGCGCGCCCAGGCGGCGCTGTACGACGGGAACTGGGCCGCGACCGCCTTGACGGCCTCCTCGGAGTCGGCCTTGGCCAGCAACTCGGCGGCGTCCGGCTCGGCCGGAAGCAGGGTGGGCGCGGGCTCGGGAAGCAGGTTCTGCATCCAGCAATTACATCAGAGCACGCCTGGCTGAACGGCTGAGCCCGCTCCGAGCGCACGGGGGTGCCAGGTGGCCGCGCGGCGTACTACAAATGAAAGTCCGGAGCCTCCCCAGGACCCGGTTCGCGGTGGCTCGATCCTCAAGATCGGGCCATCGCTCTTTGCGGGACTTTGGCAGGATATGAGCCGTGCCAACCCCGCCACCGCCGGACGTCGTCGCGCTGCACGACCACTCGCCGGACGAGATCGAATCGCCCGAGGAGCTGCAGTTCCACCTGCGCCAGGGCACCATTGCCGGCAAGATCGTCCAGGGTCTGGACCTCGCCGCCGTCGACCTGTCCGCCGTGGACGTGGCCGACTCGCTGTTCATCGGCTGTCACTTCGCCGCCCTCGACCACGTCGTCGACCTGATGATGCGCCGGGCGGTGGTGGTGCCGGAGTTCACCGGCATCCCGTACCCGACCCACCCCTCCCAGCTCTACGTGCCCGAGGACCTGGCGGCCGGCTTCGCCTCCGACGGCTTCGAGGGCATGTTCGACACCATCGTCTACAAGCACTTCCGGGCCACCGGCGGCGCGACGCCGGAGATCCGCGAGGCCGTGGCCCAGCGCATGCACGACTCGGGCATCGACAACGCGCTGGCCAACGTGACCGCGGGCTGGATCGCGGCGCGCGGGCCGGCCGCGGCGATCGGCATCATGGGCGGGCACGCGGCGCTGCGGGGCGCGGCCGAGTACCGCCACGCCGCCGAGCTCGCGTGGCGCCTCGCCCGCGCCGACCGCCTGGTCGTGACCGGTGGCGGCCCCGGCGTCATGGAGGCGGCCAACCTCGGCGCGTTCCTGGCCGAGCACCCGCTGGAGACCGTCCGCGAGGCGATCGACGCGCTGGCGAGCGCGCCCGACTTTCACGACCACCAGCCGTACACCGCGATCGCCCTGGAAATCCGCGAGCGCTACGGCCGCCCGGTCCCGCCCACGCCCGACTCGGCCGAGCCCGCCGATCAGGCCTCGGTCGACCCCGTCACCTGGGCCCGGCGCGGCGGCCTGGCCATTCCGACCTGGCTCTACGGCCATGAGCCGGCCAACCTGTTCGCCGCGAAGATCGCGAAGTACTTCTCCAACGCGATCCGCGAGGACACCATCCTGCGGCTCGCCCGCGGCGGCATCGTGTTCGCCCCGGGCATGGCCGGGACCGTGCAGGAGGTGTTCCAGGCCGCGACCAAGACCTTCTACGCGACCGACGGCGTGAGCGGCCCGTTCGTCTTCCTCGACGTCAAGCACTGGACCGAGCGGCTGCCGATCCGCGGCCTGCTGGAGCCCCTGCTGGCGTCCTCCCCGGTCGGCGACCTGCGCGAGCTGCTGCACATCACCGACGACGTGGCGGAGGCGGCGGAGCTCCTGACCACCTGAAATACCACTACTGTGAGTAATGATGCTGTTACGTTGGGTCAGCAATAGTTGTAGAGAGGACCCAACCCCATGCCGCAGCAACGATCCTGGCGAAAACGAGCCCTGACCACGGGCGCCGCCGTCGCGCTGCTCGTCGGTGGCCTGCCCCACGTGGCGTACGGAGCCACGCTGACCGGCACCATCGCGATCACGACGCCCGTGGGCGGCAAGCTCGCCGCCGACACCGCCAAGCAGGTGCTGGTGCTCACCGTCACCGGCCAGACGCTGTCCGAGGCGCTGGTCACCGGCGTGAACCTCGGCACCGACCCGAACTGTCAGAACATTCCGACGTACATCGTCACCAGCGCGACCACGCTCGCGGTGAAGACGCCCACCGGCGGCTGCCCGGCCACCACCGCGTCCGGCGGCGACAACATCGACATCCTCTTCGCCGGCAGCAACACGCTGAGCAAGACCGGCGGCCTGAACTTCATCACGCCGCCGACCCTCGCCGCACTGCTCGACAAGCCGGTCATCAACGACAACAGCTCGCTGCTCGCGTCGACCGCCCAGGTGCAGCGGCTGCTCACCGCGGGCGGGCAGACCGTGCGGGTGAAGGCCGGCGCCAACTACGCGTTCGACCCGCGCTCGGCGCAGGGCCTCGCGGTGACCTTCGGCGGCAAGGCCGCGACCGAGATCAAGGTCTACGACAACACGGGCACGCTCATCCCGGCCACCACCTCGAGCACGCCGGCGAACGGCAACTACATGACGTTCAAGACGGCGGCCGGGCTGTCGAACGACGCGAGCCTGACCATCAGCCAGGGCGGGGTCAGCAAGACGTTCGCGGGGTCCGACACCGGGATCAACCTCGTCACCCTGCCGACCGTCACCTCGCTGACCATCTCCTCGGGCCGGACGAAGGCCGCGACCAGCACCGTGCTCACCACGAGCGCGCTGCCCGACAAGACCGTGGCCGACTACAACGGCGGCTCGGCGACCTGGGGCGTCTTCTTCTGCAAGAAGCAGGCCACGGTCACCGCGATCAACCCGACGGGCACCGCCATCACCGCCACCACGCCTGACGTCAGCGACGACGCCGACGGCCTCGGCACCGGCGTGTTCGCCGGCACCTGCCCGGTCACCATCGCGGATCTGTCCGGTGCCCAGCCGGTCATGGGCCCGATCACCGCGGGCGGCTACTTCAACTTCCTGAACGAGTAATGCGCGGACGCACAACGGCCCGGCTGGGAGACCAGCCGGGCCGTTGTCATGAAAAGCACTACTTGGAGAGCGTGGTGCCCGTCGAGCGCAGGTGCTCACAGGCCTCGACGACGCGCGCGGCCAGGCCCGCCTCGCCGGCCTTGCCCCAGGCGCGGGGGTCGTACGCCTTCTTGTTGCCGACCTCGCCGTCGACCTTCAGCACGCCGTCGTAGTTGCTGAACATGTGCGCGGCGACCGGGCGGGTGAACGCGTACTGCGTGTCGGTGTCGATGTTCATCTTGACCACGCCGTAGTCGAGGGCCTCGCGGATCTCCGAGAGCAGCGAGCCCGAACCGCCGTGGAAGACCAGCGACAGCGGCTTGTCCTTGCCATACTTGGCGCCGACCGCGTCCTGGATCGTCTTGAGGATCTCCGGGCGCAGCTTGACGTTGCCCGGCTTGTAGACGCCGTGCACGTTGCCGAAGGTCAGGGCGGCCATGTAGCGGCCCTTCTCGCCCAGGCCGAGCTTCTCGACCATGGCCAGGCCGTCCTCGACCGTGGTGTACAGCTTCTCGTCGATCGCCCCGACGACGCCGTCCTCCTCGCCGCCCACGACGCCGACCTCGATCTCGAGGACGACCTTGGCCGCCGCGGTCTTGGCCAGCAGCTCCTCGGCGATGTCGAGGTTCTCGCCCAGCGGCACGGCCGAGCCGTCCCACATGTGCGACTGGAACAGCGGCTCCTCGCCCTTGGCGACGCGCTCGGCCGAGATGTCCAGCAGCGGGCGGACGAACTTGTCCAGCTTGTCCTTCGGGCAGTGGTCGGTGTGCAGCGCGATGTTCACCGAGTACTTCTTGGCGACCTCGTGCGCGAACGCGGCCAGCGCGACCGAGCCCGTGATCATGTCCTTCACGGTCGGGCCGGAGACGTACTCCGCGCCGCCGGTCGAAACCTGGATGATGCCGTCGCTCTCGGCCTCGGCGAAACCGCGGATCGCCGCGTTGAGCGTCTGCGACGACGAGACGTTGATCGCCGGGTAGGCGAACGCGCCGTTCTTGGCGCGGTCGAGCATCTCGGCGTAGACATCGGACGAGGCGATGGGCATGACGGCGCTCCTTGACTTCTTGGGATCATGCGGTTTGGAGCCGGACGGAACGCGGCTCCAACGCGGACCGCGCTGTCCTGCCACGGAGTATCTCGCAGTCCCGAGCATGCCTCGTAGCCGGGTGACCTGCGCCGGTAATTCACCGGGCGAGGGGGCACGGGCGGCCGGGGCGTCGTACGGTGGAGAACGGCCAAGGACGGAAGCGAGCTACCGCAGCAAGCGACAGGGAGCCCCGGCGATGACCCAGCCAGACGAGGAACTGCTGACCCTCGAGGACCGTCTCGACCCGGACGTGCGCGACCCGGAGGCCTCGCCCGAGGACGCGGCCGAGCAGGCCCAGCCGGCGAACCCGCTGGACCGGCCGTACACGCCCCACGCGCGGCCGTGGGAGGCCAACGAGTACGACGCGATCGAGCAGGACCGCGAGGTCGACTTGAACGACGAGTACTAAGACACGACGTACTGCGGATGCGCGGTCAGCCAAGCGCCGACCCGCCCATCGCGCATGGCCTCGTACAGGCCGTCCCCGCCGGCCGGGAACTTGATCCCCGTCACCTTGGACGGGTCGACCCCCTGCATCCGCGCCGCCAAGTTCGGCAGTGACGTGAGCCCGAGGTGCAGCTCCAGTGCCTCCGCGCCCGCCGTGAGCAGGCCGGGCATGCGCTCCGGCTCGGCGGCGGCCTTCGCGACCGCGGCGAGGTACTGGTGCAGCAGCCGATCGTCGCCCGCACCCATCGACTGCCGCAGCCGGTCGACCGCCTCCCGCGGCTCGTAGCGCCGGCACTCGGGCGCGCACAGGTCGACCCCGCCCATGGCCCGGGTGACCGACTCGAGCCCGGCGATGTCGACGACCGCCCCGCCGTCGAACTTCAGCCCGGTCAGGTCCGCCACCGCCTCGGCCGTGAGCCGGTACCCGCCGACGAAGTACGCCCCGTCCGCCCGCTGCGGACCCAGGCCGGGCAGGCCGAGCGCGAGATCGCGGGGCAGGGTCACCTCGTACGCCGTGCGCGCCCCCGGGTTCACGTGCACCAGCACGATCGCGTTGGCGTTGACCCGGGCCGGCTCGCCGACGCCCCGGTCGATGCCGATGATCAGCAGGTTGAGCGGCTGGCCGGGCGCGGCGGCCTCCGGCGGGCCCGAGTGCGGCGTGGCGATGAGCGGCACCAGCAGCAGCGCGAGCGCGCAGCACAGGAACGTCGCGCCGGAGACGACCCAGCGGCGCAGCGCGCGCACGCGGCGGGCCCCGGCCGCGATCGACTCCCCGAACTCGGGCCGGGCGACCGGCACCAGTTCCTCGTGGCGGGCGAAGGTCTCCCGCAGCAGGTCGTCCATCACAGCACCTTGCTCGGGGTCATGCCGGCGCGCAGCGTGGCCAGGGCCCGGGAGATCCACGAGCGGACCGTGCCGACCGGGCAGCGCATCACCTCGGCGATCTCGCCGTCGGTGAGCCCCTCGTAATAGCGCAGCACCACGGCCGCGCGCTGCTGGCGCGGCAGTGAGCCCAGCAGCTCCCACATCTGGTCGCGCTCGGCGTGCTGCACGGCGTGGTCGGGCGCGGGCACGCCGGTGTCCAGTTCGACGCCCTTGAGCGCGACCCGGCGCAGCCACGAGCCGCGGTGCAGGTCGACGTAGGCGTTGGTGATCATGCGTTTGACGTACCGCTCGGGCAGGTCGGCCGCCGCGATCCGCCGCCACTTCAGCTGCGCGCGGATCATCGTGTCCTGGACGAGGTCCTGCGCCGTGTGCGGGTCGCCGGTCAGCATGACCGCATAGCGCAGCAGCGCCTGCAGCCTCGCCTCGACGAACTCCTCGAACGTCAACCCGACCCCTCTGCCCGTACGGTCCCCGACCCTATGACGGATCGAGGACCGCCGAACATTGCGGCCTTACGGAATCAGCGGCGGGTACGACGGATCGAGCAGGCCGCGGTCGCGCAGCGCGACGTACAGCGGCGTCGACTCCGGGTAGTGCCCCCACAGGTGGTCGCCGTCGCCCGCGCCGACCCCGCCGAGCAACTGCTGCTGGACCGGGTTCAGCCGGTTCCACCAGGGCTTGTTCGGCAGGTCGGCGATCTCGTCGCGGATCGCGATCCACCGGTACGTGTAGCCGAGGAACACGCAGCGCCGGGTGAGCTCGGAGTAGTTGTCCGAGCGGGCGTGCCAGATCCGGCGGTCGAAGAAGACCACGTCGCCCGCGTCGACCTTGACCTGCGTGGCGCCCGGCGGCGTCGGCCACGGCACGTCGCGCTTCGGCGGGCCGGGCAGCCAGTTGGTCTTGTGGCTGCCGGGGAGCAGGGTCAGGTTGCCCCGGCCCTCCTCGGAGACGTCCGAGAGCCAGTACGCGAGCTTCACCGACAGCCGCGGCCGCGGGTCGGTCTCCAGCTCGCGGTTCTGCCGGCCGCCGTCCTGGTGCCAGTGCCACCAGTCCGGCTTCGGCGCCGGGATGGTCGGGTGCACGTCGAGGTGCGAGTGGTAGATGTGCACATTCCAGCCGAGCATCGACCAGACCAGCGGGAACGTCGCCGGGTGGTCGATCAGGCCGGCCAGCTCCGGGCAGCTCGTGACGGCGCTGAGCAGGTGCAGCGAGCCGTCCGCCGCGCGCGGGTGCGTGGCGTGCGCGACGTCGAGCACCGACGCGTAGTGGCGCACCTCGTCCGGGCTCAGCACGCCCTTGAGCACGAGGTAACCGTCTGTGTCGAACTGCTCCCGCTGCTCGGCGGTCATCGGCACCCAGCCGGTGCCGGCCGCCGGGCCGGCCGTCGTCGTGGCAGACATGCCCCGTTCTCCAGTTCCGGCGCCGTCCACCGGCGCCTCCACTTCGGAAGACGGTCGCAGCGGCCCACCCTGGAGGTCGGCCGATCGGTCAGGGTCTTTTGGCCGGTTCGGGTGCAACGGAATCGACCGTTATGACGTCGGTGTGCCGTTTGCGGCTACTCAGCGTGACTAGGACAGGGCCGCGGCGAGATAGCCGACCACCCGGTCGCGGGGCCCGCCCTCGTCGCCGGAGGTCGCCTTGTGCAGGACGCGGACGGCCTGACCTCGCCCGTTGGCCCACGCGAGGAGGCCCCGCAGCGCGTAGCGCCCGCACGCGTCCCGCTCGCCGATCCCGGCCGCGTCGAGCCGCTCGATCGCCCCGACGGTGCGCGCGTCGGCCGCCTCGGCCGCCTCCTGCGTCAGATAGTGCGAAAGGTCGGTGCTGCACAGCACCAGCGTCTCCGGCCCCGCCGCGGCCTCGATCAACGCCGCCACCGCGTCCGTCTCCGCCGCCCCGACGCACACGGGCAACACCTTGGAAAAGCCCAGAAGCTGCAGAAACGGCACTTGTACCTCATGTGCGTGCTCCGGCCCGTGCGGCCCGTCGTCGGCGGCGGCCAGGCCGAGGTCCACGAGTCGCGCGGCCAGCTGCGTGTCGATCGTCACATCGCCGAGCGGGGTCGCCCACGCCGGCTGCGTCGGCACCGCGGCGCCCCACAGCGGGACCCGGTGCGCCGGCCCGACGATGAGCACGCTTTGCGCGCTGCGACCGCGCAGCCGGCCGTACACCTGGGCGGCGGTTGGACCGGACCAGCGGTAGCCGGCGTGCGGCACGATGAATGCGCTCTCCGGCGCCGTCTCCTCGGGCACCGCCGCGAGCAGTCCCCGGATCGTCGACCGCAGCTCGTCCGGGTCCGCCGGGTAGAAGCTCCCGGCCACCGCGGGCGGCCTCACCCGATCCTCACGGGCAGCCGCCGCCGTCCCCAGCCGCCGGCCGGGCCCTCGTAGACGCCGGGCACGGCATACCCGCACGCCTGGCAGCGCCCGTCGGCGGTGAGGGCGTAGGCGACGAGGTCGTACCAGTCCCGCACGACCGCGTCCGCCCCGCAGCCCGGGCAGCGGGTCGTCTGGCCGTCGGGATCGTGGACGTTGCCGGTGTACACGAACCGCAGCCCGGTCTCGAGCGCGATCCGCCGCGCCCGGCGCAGGGTCGCGGGCGGGGTGGCGGGCACGTCGCGCATCTTGAAGTCGGGGTGGAACGCGGAGAAGTGCAGCGGCACGTCCGGCCCCAGGTGCTCCAGCAGCCAGTCGCACTGCTTGTGCAGCTCGTCGTCGCCGTCGTTCTGACCGGGGATCAGCAGCGTGGTCACCTCGAACCAGACGTCGGTCGTGCGCAGGTACTCCAGCGTCTCCAGCACCGAGTCGAGCCGGGCGAACGTGATCTTCTCGTAGAACCGCTCGCTGAACGCCTTGAGGTCGATGTTCGCGGCGTCGATGTGCCGGTAGAACTCCTCGCGCGGGGCCGGGTTCATGTAGCCGGCCGACACCGCGACCGCCTTGATCCCGCGCTCGCGGCACGCGTCGGCGACGTCCATGGCGTACTCCATGAAGATCACCGGGTCGTTGTACGTGAACGCGATCGACCGGCAGCCCAGCCGCTCGGCCTCGGCGGCGAGCTGCTCCGGCCCGGCGGCCGCGCCCAGCGTGTCGATCTCGCGGCTCTTGGAGATGTCCCAGTTCTGGCAGAACCGGCAGCCGAGGTTGCACCCGGCCGTGCCGAACGAGAGCACCGGGGTGCCGGGCAGGAAGTGGTTCAGCGGCTTCTTCTCGATCGGGTCGACGCAGAAGCCCGAGGATTTCCCGTACGTCGTGAGCACGATCTCGTCGCCCTCGCGCTGCCGCACGAAGCAGAAGCCCCGCTGGCCCTCGTGCAAACGGCAGTTTCGGGGACAGACGTCGCACTGCACCCGGCCGTCGTCGAGCCGGTGCCAGTGTGCGGTCGTGACCACCGCCATATACCGAGCTTAGCTTTGCAATGACCCTCACGTACCCTGGTGACCCGTGGAAGAGAAGACGCGCCCGTTCGGCGACCTGCTCGCCTTCAACCCTCTCGACGCGGAGGGGCTGCTGAGCACGTTCGGCGTGATCGGCGTCTGGATCATCATGTTCGTCGAGACCGGACTGCTCGTCGGCTTCTTCTTCCCCGGCGACTCGCTGCTGTTCCTGGCCGGCGTCGCCGCGTCCCCGGTCGCCAGCGAGCTGGTCGGCACCCACCTGAGCCTGACCTCGCTGCTGATCGGCGCGCCGCTGTGCGCCATCGCCGGCGCCCAGCTCGGCCACTTCCTCGGCGCCCGCTACGGCCGCCAGATGTTCAACCGGCCCAACTCGCGGATCTTCAAGAAGGAGTACGTCGAGAAGGCCGAGCACTACTTCGCCAAGTTCGGCCCGGCCCGCGCGGTCGTGCTGGCCCGCTTCATCCCGATCGTGCGCACGTTCCTCAACCCGGTCGCGGGCGTCGTCGGCATGCCGGCCCGCCAGTTCTTCATCTGGAACGTGGTCGGCGGCATCCTGTGGACCGACGGCATCATCCTGATCGGCTGGGCCCTGGCCAAGCAGATCTTCGACCTGACCGGCGGCGAGATCGACAAGTACCTCCTGCCGGCCGTCGCCCTGATCGTGCTGATCTCCGCCCTGCCGATCTTCATCGAGATCTACCGCGGCTGGCGCGAGAAGCGCCGCAAGGCCGCCGAGTCGGCCGCCGAGGCCCCGACCGCGCCGATGTCCACCATCGACCCAGCCAACGCCCCCACCCAGGCCTACCCGATCGTCCCGCCGGCCGACCGCCGCGTGCGCGACTAGAAAGCGCTAGCTCGACCGGATCAGGGCCTGCAGGAAGATGTTGCCGATCTGCTGCGGGTCCTGGACCACGAAGGCCCGCCCGCCCGTCGTCGCGGCGATCGCTTCGAGCTCGTCCTTGTGCACGTCGGGGCCGATGCCGAGCAGGACGACGCGGACCGGGCGGGTCGGGTCGGTGGCCCGCTCCAGCTCCAGCTGCAGGGTCTCCAGGCTCATCCCGGCCTTGGTGTTCGAGCCGTCGGTGAAGACCACGACGGTGTTGGAGCGCCCCTCGCGGTAGCCGTCCTGCAGGGAGCGGTAGGCCGCGAGGACCGTGTCGTACAGGCCGCAGACGTCGGTCGGGGCCGCCTTGGCCGCCTTCACCGCCCCGGTCAGCCGGGCGCGCTGCCCCTCGGTGAGCGCCGACACCGGCACCACCTGCTGGTAGTCCTGCCCGCCGGTGAGGCCGGACGCGTACGCCCACAGGCCGAGCTCGCTGTCGTCGGTGAACAGCCCCAGCCCGTCCGTGGCGGTCTTGCGCAGCACCTCCAGCCGCGACGGCCCGCCCTTGGCGATCGGCTTGGTCATCGACGAGGTCACGTCGACCAGCGTGAGCACCCGCGACGGGGCCGTGGTCGCGTTCCAGTAGCCGAGCACGTCGGCGATCCGCTGGGCGGAGAAGGCCTGCTCGCCGGGGGTTCGGAAGCCGAGGCCGGTGAACGTCTCGGGGGTCAGGGCGGCCCGGAACAGCTCGGCCGCGGCCAGGTTCTGCGCGGGCTTCCCGCTGACCACCGCGAACGGATAGTCCAGCGAGACCTGGGGCTCCAGCGGCAGTACGGTCAGTGCTCCCTGAGCCTGCTGCTCGCTCGTCAGCACCACCTGCCCGGCGGCGGCGTTCTTGAGCAGCGCCGCAGTGTCCTGAGCGACCGCCAGAGACCGGTACGCGCGCACCATGTCCACCAGCCGGTCCGGCTTGGTGACCAGCCCGTCGTAGATCAGCCCGGCCCCGGCCAGCGCGGCCGTGCTGCGCCGCGGGTCGACCGCGCCGATCGGCGCCTTGGCCAGCAGCGAAGCCACCTGCCCGGTGCCCACCGAGCGGAAGCCCAGCGAGGCGGCCACCGGCGCCGACGCCGCGAACACCACCGGGCTGCTGGCGATCGAGTCGGCGCGGTCCTCGAAGGCCTCCTGGTCGGCGCCGCGCACCCGGGTCAGCCAGGCGGTCGAGTCGGGGATCCACACCGTGGGCACGTCCGCGTCGGCCGGGGACGGGGTGGCCGCGGCGCCGGTCCGGGCGATCAGGGAGCCGGCCACGTCGGCCGGTTCGACCGCCTTGACCTGGACCTGGACGCAGGTGCCGCGCACCTCGGGATCGGTGGCGGCGAACCGGGTCGCCGCCGACGTCACGGCCGGCGCGATCTCGGGGGCCGCCGCGACCACGACGCGCAGGCAGGAGCGGGATCCGCCGAGCACGGCGCGTACCACGATGAAGGCGCCGGCGATGAGGACCAGCGCGGCGCCGATCGCGATCGACACCCGCAGCGACCGTCGCCGGACATCCACCGTTCACACCCCCTTGACCTGCGGTTCAGCAGGAGAGGAGGAGTGTAGATCAGGCCGTGGCCAGTGGATCATCCAGCCAGTCGGTCGGCAGCGAGGGAAGCGCAATGGCCAGTGCCAGCGCGCGGTAGGTCAGGCGCGCGGCCTCCTCGAGGTACATCGCGCGCTTGTGGGCCAGCTCGACCGAGTCGGCCGCGACGGAGCAGCCGTGCCGGGAGAGGATCACGCAGTTGGTGCCGTCCGCGCACGCGGCGGCGGCCAGGGTCCCGACGTCGGGATGCCCCGGCGGCACGAACGGCGTCGTCGCCACCCGGCGCAGGTAGAACGCATGGTCCGTGGTGGCCAGGCGGATCGGCGCGCCCACGGCGTCGAGCAGCAGGACGGTCTGCGGGTGCAGGTGCACCACCGCGTTCACGTCCGGCCGCGCACGGTAGGTCGCCAGATGGAGGGCAACCTCCGAAGACGGCGCGACCCCGGCAGAGTTGTCAAGGGTCGCGCCGTCGATGATTCGGATCCGAACGAATGAACCACGGTCGAGCCGGTCGAGCCAAGTCCCGGCCGCGGTTACCCAGCATTCGTCGGCGCCTGGCGCCCGGGCGGAAAGGTTGCCACCCGAGCCCACGACGAGTCCGGCCTGCACGACCGCCCGCCCGGCGTGGGCGAGTTGGTCGCGGAGGTCTCCGGTCGGGTAGAGCCCGGAGGCGCTACCCGACGCTGCTAGCGAGGCGCCTTCTTGGTCGCGCGCTTGCGCGGCGGCGTCAGAAGGTCGGCGATGGTGCCGATGGCGGAGGGCACGAGGCGGTAGAACGCCCACACACCCCGCTTCTCGCGCTCCAGCAGACCAGCCTCGGTCAGGATTCGCAGGTGGTGGCTCACCGTCGGCTGCGAGAGCCCGAGCGGGGCCGTCAGGTCACAAACACAGGCCTCGCCGTCCGGGGCCGACTGGATCAGGCTCAGCAGCCGGAGTCGGGCCGGGTCGGCAAGTGCCTTCAGGACGCCGGCGAGACGCTCGGCATCGGCACGGTCAATCGGCTCGCCGGCAAGCGGCGAGATCTGGGGCAGGGTCATCTCAGCCAGCGCAGTTCCCACGTATTCCATCCTTCCACCAACACCATCGACCCGCCTGCATATCCGCAGGTCCGAATCGACAATTTTTCAGCCCTGTCGGCCGAGGTCGGCCAACGAAAATGCTGAGCGATAGCTCAGCCCAGCGGCGCGAACCGCCTTTTCCGCGCCTCTATCGACGATAACGGCGCAACCCACCACATCGGCGCCCGCCTCTCGCAACGCGTCGACCGCAGTGAGCACACTTCCACCTGTAGTGGAGGTGTCCTCGACGGCGAGGACGCGCCGGCCGGCGACGTCGGGCCCCTCAACCCGGCGTTGCAGACCATGAGCCTTGTCACTCTTGCGGACGACGAACGCGTCGAGCGGTCGTCCCCCACGGGCAGCCGCCGCATGCAGCATCGCGGTGGCCACCGGGTCCGCGCCGAGGGTCAGCCCTCCCACGGCGTCGAACTCCCAGTCGTCGACGAGATCGAGGAGCACCCGGCCGACCAACGGTGCACCAGCATGGTGCAGCGTCAAACGACGGAGGTCCACGTACCAGTCGGCAACTTGTCCGGACGACAGCGTGACTCGTCCGTTGACCACGGCGAGGTCACGTACGAGTTTCAGCAGGTCGTCACGGTCGGTCATGTCCGAAGCGTACGCGCTAAACCTGCGCGGTGAATCGATGACCCGCACTCTCGCCGAAATTAATGGCCGTCAAGGGGACAAGGGTGAATACGAAGGTGATCGCAGCGATCACCGCGAGTGACACGAGAGACGCCCGTGACGGCGGATGACGATCCCCCGATGAGCGGACGAGGAACCCGAATCTTGCTCTCATTAGATCGTTGCAATGCTCGATGCACGCCTCTGACCAGCGCGAACACCCGAACGTACGGGGCCCGTCCAACCAGACGCCGCTGGGAGCGCTGCCAATCGGCCCATCAGCCGTTCGTACGTGATCACAATCATGTTCGATACACAGCAAATTCAATGCTTGTCTTCAGGCACATATCGACGCCCGGCGGTGCCGAGATGGGCGTTAGCGCTCTTCATGCCCGATGCGTCCCCGCGCGTCCCGGGCGATGCGGTGCAGCAGCCGGCGCGGCGCGTGGCGCATCCCGAACACGCCGAGCCGGTTCTTCCAGCCCGGCACGCTGAGCATCCGGCCCCGCCGCAGGTCTTTGAGCGCCGCCCGCACCACGGCGCCGGCGTCCATCCAGAGCCAGTCCGGCATGTTCGAGGTGTCGATCCCGGCCGCGTCATGAAACTCGGTCCGGGTGTACCCCGGGCAGAGCGCCAGCACCCGCACGCCCGTCCCGTGCACCAGCTGGGCCTGCGACTCGCTGAAGCTGGTGACCCAGGCCTTGCTCGCCGGGTACGTCGAGCCCGGCATCAGCGCCGCGAAGCCCGCCGCCGACGAGACGTTGACGATGTCGCCCCGGCCCCGCTCGACCATGCCGGGCAGCGCGGCCAGCGTCAGGCGCATGACGGCGTGCACGTTGAGCCGCAGCAGCTCCTCCTCCAGCTCCGGCGTGGAGCGCAGGAAGGAGCGGTTGAGCGACCGCCCGGCGTTGTTCACGAGCAGGTCGATCGGGCGGTCCGCGGCGGACAGCCGGGCCGCGACGGCGTCACAGCCGGCGGCGGTGGCCAGGTCGGCGGCGAGCGGCTCGACCGGCACCGGCAGTTCGGCGGCGAGGGCCCGCAGGCGCTCCTCGCGGCGGCCGACGAGCACGAGCCCGTATCCCTCGGCGGCGAGCTCGCGCGCGAACGCGGCGCCGAGGCCCGCGGTGGCGCCGGTGACAAGAGCGGTCGGTGGCATCGCGGCAGGCTAACCGACGAGGGGACCGGGTCGCCCCGATCCCCTCGCGAACAAGGTCAGCCGTTCGACGGCGGGTACCCGCCGGGGCCGGAGCCCGGGAACGGCGGGTCCTGCGGCGGCGGGTAACCCGGGCCGGCGCCCGGCACCGGGGGCTCCCACTGCTGCTGGGCCTTGCGGAAGTACGGGTGCGAGGAGGGCAGGGCGAGCAGGACGATCGGCAGCGCGATCGCGATCACCAGCAGGATGCCGAGGATCGTGGTCACCGGCTCGTACCAGCCGGGGACGTCCGCGTACACGATCTCCTTGTAGCGGTCCCACGTCGGCAGCGACGAGTTGCTGCTGCGGGCCGCTTCCCACAGCGACGACTGGAACAGCGCCGAGCCGAGGGCGAACACCCCGCAGCACAGCGCCAGACCGCCGACCACCCAGGTCAGCACCCGCGCGACCTGGTTGCCGCGGCCGACGAGATAGCCGAGCAGCACGAGGACCACGATGATGATGAACCCGAAGATGACGGTGATCGTCGAGCCGATCCCGACCGCCGAGGTCGAGCTCATCTGGACGCCGGCCTCTTCGTAGACCCGCTTGGTGCCGTCGGCGATCTTGTTGGCGTAGAGGAGCTGGAGGACAACGCTGATCACTTCCAGCCCGGCGGCCGCGAACAGCAGCGTCGAGGCGAGGCTGACGGTCGAGGGCCGGGCCCGGGCCGCAGGTGGCACTGCGAATGACATCGAACGGATCTCCTCCCAGGAAATGTCTGGAAATCACCGTATCGATGCCGCGCTAATCCCGCAGCCGCTCTTCCGCGTAGCGGGCCACCGTGGTGCTGCCCATGATGCAGCCCTGGAACGTCTTGACCTCGCCGTTCTGCCCGCGCAGCCGCTCCCAGGCCGAGCGGCCGGCGGCCGCGTCGGCGTGGGTGAGTAGCTCGGCGGCGTAGACCTTGCCGGCCGGGGTGGCCTTGTCGAGCAGGGCCTCCAGCCGGGGCCGCAGCTCGTGGCCGTCCCGGCGCAGCGCCTCCTCGACGGCGAAGTACGCCTTCGTGGCCGGCAGGAGGGCGCCGGCGATGCCGACGCCACCGAATGCGAGCGTGTCAGCGGCGGCCAGGAGTTTGAGCTCCTCGTCGTACGCCTGCTTCTTCCACAGCATGTGCGGCACCCTCCCCGAGGTCGGACTAGCCGGCGGTCACCGTGAGCGTCTTCTTGTCGTCGGACAGGTCGACCACCACGCGGTCCCCGTCCCTGATCCCGCCGGCCAGGAGCGCCTTGGCGAGCTGGTCACCGATCGACGTCTGGATCTGGCGGCGCAGCGGGCGGGCGCCGTACACGGAGTCATACCCAAGACTGGCCAGCCAGTCACGTGCCGGGTCCGAGACGTCCAGCGTGAGCCGCCGGTGGGCCAGCCGCCGGCCCAGCGCATCGAGCTGAATCTCCACGATGGCACGCAGGTCGGCCGGGGACAACGCGTTGAACACGACCATGTCGTCGAGCCGGTTGACGAACTCCGGCTTGAAGTGCCCCCGCACGGCGGCGATGACCGCGTCGCGGCGCTGCTCCGGGTTGAGCGTCGGGTCGTCGGCGAGCACCTCCGAGCCGAGGTTCGAGGTCAGGATCAGGATCGCGTTGCGGAAGTCGACCGTGCGGCCCTGCCCGTCGGTGAGCCGGCCGTCGTCGAGCACGGCCAGCAGCACGTCGAACACGTCCGGGTGGGCCTTCTCGACCTCGTCCAGCAGCACGACGGTGTACGGCCGGCGGCGCACCGCCTCGGTGAGCTGGCCGCCCTCCTCGTAGCCGACGTAGCCGGGCGGGGCGCCGACGAGCCGGGCGACGGTGTGCTTCTCGCTGTACTCGCTCATGTCGATGCGCACCATGGCGCGCTCGTCGTCGAAGAGGAACTCGGCCAGGGCCTTGGCCAGCTCGGTCTTGCCGACGCCGGTCGGGCCCAGGAACAGGAAGCTGCCGGTCGGGCGGTCGGGGTCGGCGATGCCGGCCCGGGCGCGGCGCACCGCGTCGGAGACGGCCTGGATCGCCTCGTCCTGCCCGATCACCCGGCTGTGCAGCGACTCCTCCATACGCAGCAGCTTGGCCGTCTCGCCCTCCATGAGCCGGCCGGCCGGGATGCCCGTCCAGGCGGCGACCACGGCGGCGATGTCGTCGGCCGAGACCTCCTCCTTGAGCATCGCGCCCGCCGACTGCAGGGCGGTGAGCTCGCGCTCGGCCTGCTCGAGCTCCTTCTGCAGGCCCGGGATCGCGGCGTAGCGCAGCTCGGAGACCTTCTCCAGGTCGTTGTCGCGCTCGGCCCGCTCGGCCTCGCCGCGCAGCTGCTCCAGCTGCTCCTTGGTGTTGGAGATCTTCTGGATGTGCGCCTTCTCGTTCTGCCAGCGGTCGGTCAGCGCGCTCAGCGACTCGCGCTTGTCGGCGAGCTCGGCGCGCAGCCGGGAGAGCCGCTCGGCCGAGGCCGCGTCCGGCTCCTTGGCCAGCGCCATCTCCTCGATCTCGAGCCGGCGCACGCTGCGCTCGACCTCGTCCACCTCGGTCGGCCGCGAGTCGATCTCCATGCGCAGCCGGGACGCGGCCTCGTCGACGAGGTCGATGGCCTTGTCCGGCAGGAAGCGGTCGGTGATGTACCGGTCCGACAGCGCCGCCGCCGCGACCAGGGCCGCGTCGGTGATCCGGACGCCGTGGTGGACCTCGTAGCGCTCCTTGAGCCCGCGCAGGATGCCGATGGTGTCCTCGGTCGACGGCTCGCCGACCACGACGGGCTGGAAGCGCCGCTCCAGCGCGGGGTCCTTCTCGATGTGTTCGCGGTACTCGTCCAGCGTCGTCGCGCCCACCATGCGCAGCTCGCCGCGGGCCAGCATCGGCTTGAGCATGTTGCCGGCGTCCATCGAGCCCTCGCCCTTGCCGGCCCCGACCACCGTGTGCAGCTCGTCGAGGAACGTGATGACCTGCCCGTTGGAGCCCTTGATCTCCTCCAGCACGGACTTGAGCCGCTCCTCGAACTGGCCGCGGTACTGCGCGCCGGCCACCATCGCGCCGAGGTCCAGGCTCACCAGCCGCTTGTCGCGCAGGGACTCCGGGACGTCGCCGGCCACGATCCGCTGGGCCAGGCCCTCGACGATCGCGGTCTTGCCGACGCCGGGCTCGCCGATGAGCACGGGGTTGTTCTTGGTACGCCGCGACAGCACCTGAATCACGCGCCGGATCTCGGCATCCCGGCCGATCACCGGGTCGATCTTGCCGTCGCGGGCGGACTGGGTCAGGTCGACGCCGTACTTCTCCAGCGCCTGGAAGGTCTGCTCCGGGTCGGCCGTGGTCACCTTGCGGTCGCCCCCGCGGATCTGCGGGAACGCGGCGACCAGGGTCTGCTCGGTGGCCCCGGCGTCCTTCAGCAGCGTGGCGACCGCGCCGCCGACGCGGGCCAGGCCGGCCAGCAGGTGCTCGGTCGAGGTGTACTCGTCGCCGAGGGGCCGGGCGATCTGCTCGGCGGCGGCGATGGCGTTGGCGAACTCGCGGGCGACGTTGGGCTCCACGACGCTCGAACCGCGGGCGCTGGGCAGCCGCTCGACGGCATGCAGGGCGGCGCGGCGCACGTCGGCGGGGTTGGCACCCACGGCGCGCAGCAGCCCGGCGGCGGTCGACCCGCCCGTGTCCAGCAGCGCCAGGAGCAGGTGCCAGGGTTCAACGGTCGCGTGTCCGCGCTGGCTCGCCGCGTCCACGGCGGCCTTGATGACCTCGCGACTCTTGGTGGTCAGGCGTTCGGCGTTCATCGGTTGGCCTCAGACTCCTCGTTCCAGGTGGTCCTTCTTGAGGTACGACACCCACGAGGTTGAGTCTATTCCACTCAAGTCTGAATTGCCGAGCGTCGCGCAACTACCGCGACGACACACCCACGTGCGCCCAGTCACACCCGTCCGCGCCGGCCGAGCAGAGCCAGACGTCGCCGGAGAGCTGTGCGGGGTAACCGAGAATCGTGTCGGCATCCAGGCGCCGCAGCTGGAAGATCAGCCGGGCGCCGGGGTCGCGGACCCGCTGCTGCTCGTCGACGAGCCAGACGCCCTGCCCACTGGCCACGAGCAGCTTGCCGCCGGGCAGCACCTCGGCGTTGAAGACCTGGGAGACCTCCCGCATCGCGGTCGACTCGACCCAGCCGGAGCCCGAGCGGTGCGCCGCGTACTGCGGCCCGACCAGCCACACGTCGGCCCCGTCGGGCGAGACCACGGGCCGGACGGTGGCGCTGGGCTGGGGCGCCGTCGCGCTGCCCTGCGCCTTCCAGGTGCGGCCCCGGTCGCCGCTGCTCCAGACGCTGATCGCGGTGCCGCCGGCGGGCGAGGCGCCGGCCGCGGCGGGCCCGCGGGCGGTCAGCCAGAGCGTGCCGTCGGCGGCCGCGGCCAGGCCGGTCCACTCGTGCTGGCCGGCCGGGCGGGTGGGCAGCGGGGTGCGGTTGCCGTCGTCGCCCACCACCCACGGCTGGGCGTCGGCGCAGGTGTTGGTGCGCGCGTCCTGGCAGCCGACGGAGTACTGCGGGTCGGCCAGGTTGAGCTCGACCGGCGGCGGGTCGAGGGGGCGGCGCTGGAACGTGCGGCCGGTGTCGCGGGAGACGAAGTACCCGTCGGGGGCGGCCTTGATGATCAGCACGTTGCCGCGGCCGAGGCGCATGTCGACGTCGATCGCGTCGTCGAAGGGCAGCTTGCGCTCGACCCAGCTGTAGCCGCCGTCGAGGGTGAGCACCAGCCCGGCCTTGCACGCGCCGCCCGCCACACACGACGTGAACAGGGCGTATCCGGTGCCGCCGTCGGCGAACTCGACCCCGCGGGGCGAGGTGCCCTTCGGGACCGGCACGACGTTCTGCCGGTCGAGCGGGTTGGCGCTGGGGTAGGCGGTGGGCACGTCCTCGTAGGAGACGTCGTCGGCCGGGGGCTTCTCCGGCTCGGCCGTGCTGCTCGGCGCGCATGAGCCCGCGCTCAGCGTCGCGACCAGTGCGGCGGCGAGTGCGACGGCCAGAACCGGGCGCCGTTTCACCAGCGCCAGCGCAAGAACCTGCGTTGGTAGCGGACGCGGACGCTGCTGCTGCGCACCTCGCCGCCGATGCGGAACACGATCCCGGAGCCGGCCGCGGCGTCGTAGGCGGCGGGCACCTTCTGCTTCAGGGAGCTGGAGTGCGGGGCGATGCTGTCGATGTCGGCGGTCGCGCCGCGGGGCAGCACCAGGTCGATGGAGCTGGACCGGGCCTCGAGCCGCACCTCGACGAGCTGGCTGGTGAACTGGGCCTCGGTGAAGTCGAGCTTGACCGAGCCGGCCCGGGTGCTGATGAGCAGCAGCCGGGGCACCGTCCAGCGGCCGACCCGCTTGAGGCTGGATGCGCGGTTGCGGATCTCCAGCTGGTCGGGGGCGGCGATCGGGCCCTTCTGCGGCAGATCCCCGACGTAGGGCTCGATCTCGCCGAACGTGCGGGAGCGAAGCACGCCGTCGACGCGCTCCTCGAACTCCGCCAACGTCAGCCGGCCCTCGGCCACCGCCGAGTTGAGCTGGGCGACCACGAGCTCACGCTCGGCGTCGGAGATGCGCATGTCCGGCCGGTCCGTGCTCACGCCGACACTCTAATCCCCGGCGGCGGCCAAAGACATCCGCGAGTCGTTCAGCTGATCCGGCGGGGCTGGCGGACCAGGCCGCCCTCACACCAGTCGTGGTAGTCGAACAGGTCGGGCCGGGCCAGCAGCATCCGGACGTTGTGCGCCCAGGCGGTGAGCAGCTCGTCGCCCTGGTCCTCGGCCTGCTCGGTGAACTTCTTGAGCCGGCGCTTGGGGTGGGCCCGGAAGTGCGTGCGGATGCCGTCGGCGGCGTAGATGTACAGACAATGCAGCGCGAACCGGCGCGCCGGGCAGGCCGGGTCCATCGCCAGCTCGAACAGGGTGCCGATCAGCCGGTCGCCGGCCACCAGCAGATCCCAGTCGGGGGGCATCGTCGACAGCAGCGATGCGTCGGGGTGATAGGCCCACGCGCGCAGTTCAGCTGCGGTAGGGTCCACGGGGTTCTCGAAACCCCGGAATCCGGCCTGTGTCACGCTCACCGTCAGCTCCCATGGCCCGCCGGGGTCCTGGTTTGGCGACAACTTAGCCCGCCATCAGGCGACATGGGAAGAGCCCGATTGCGCGCTCACCGTCGGTGCACCCCCATATAGATGGATTTGTCAGCCCATGGGGGAGCAAAAACGAGGGGCGCCCCGCAAAATGCGAGACGCCCCTCGAGGTGACCACACCCCTTGCGCAGGACCGCTCCGGTCAGCCTCCGGAACGAGCCGCACCATTCCCTGACGATGTGGTGCCCGCGGTCCGCCGGGTCCAAACGTCGGTCAGGAGTTCTTGACCGGCCGCCATACGACGAGTGCGGTCTGGTGCTGGTTGGACGGGACCAGATCGCGCCGCGGGAAGCCCGCCGCCTCGATCTGGGCCAGCCGGTGCCGCGTCCGGACGAGCTCGGCCTCCAGGTCGGCCACCCGCTGCCGCAGGTCGCCCACCATGCCCTCCAGCTCGATGATCCGCTTGATGCCGGCGAGGTTGACGCCCTCCTCCTGGCTGAGGCGCTGCACCTCGCGCAGCAGGGCGACGTCGCGCTCGCTGTAGCGGCGCCCGCCGCCGGCCGTCCGGCCGGGCTGCACCAGACCCATGCGGTCGTACTGCCGCAGGGTCTGCGGGTGCATCCCGGCCAGGCGGGCCGCGATCGAGATGATCAGGACCTTGGCGTCGGAGACCGCCTCGAAGCTGATGAAGACCGCGTGCTCGGTGGTCTCGTCATCGTTGTTCATAACTGCTGCGCTCCCGTGCGATCGCGTCGAGCCGCTCGCGAGGAGCCGGCGGCGCCGCAGCCGCATAGTCGGACAGAGCCTGCCGCGCCTTCTCGGACAGCTCGGCCGGCACGTGGACGTCGATCGTGACCAGCAGGTCACCGACGTTGCCGTCGCGCCGGGCGACGCCCTTGCCGCGCACCCGCAGCGTCCGCCCGCTCGGCGTGCCCGGGGGCACCCGCAGCGTCACGGTCGAGTCGAGCGTCGGCACGCGCAGGTCGGCCCCGAGAGCCGCCTCCGCGAACGTCACCGGCACCGTCAGCGTCAGGTCGTCGCCGGACCGGCCGAAGACCGGGTCGGGCCGGACCTTGATGAGCACGAACAGGTCGCCGGGCGAACCGCCCCGGCTGCCCGGCTCGCCGCGGCCGGCCAGCCGGATGCGCTGACCGTCGGCCACACCGGCCGGGATGCGCACGTTGATCGTGCGGGTCTTGGTGACCCCGCCGGTCCCGTGGCACTCCGGGCACTTCTCGTCGACGATGGTGCCCACGCCCTGGCACTCGCGGCAGGGCTCGGTGAAGCTGAACGAGCCCTGGTTGCTGCTCACGACCCCCATGCCGCGGCACTTCGGGCACGTCCGCGGGGACGTGCCGGGCGCCGCGCCGTTGCCGTGGCAGGTCTCGCAGGTGCCTGGCGTGCGCAGGGTGATGGGCAGCGTCGCCCCCTGCACCGCGTCGGCGAAGTTGAGCACGACCTCGGTTTCGACATCCCGCCCCCGGCTGCGCCGGCCTGTGGCCGGTTGAGCCCCGCCTCCCGAGAAGATCGAGCTGAACAGGTCCGAGAAACCGGCGCCGCCGAAGCGCCGGTCACCGCCGCCCGGCCCCGCCGGTCCGCCCGCGGCGGTCCCGGCGTTGCCGAACAGGTCGGTGAAGTCGAACCCGGGGCCGCCCGCGCCCGCCGGGCCACCGGCCCGGGCGTTGCGGCGGAACTGGCCCGCGCCGAACAGCGACCGCATCTCGTCGTATTCCTTGCGCCGAGCCGGGTCGGAGAGCACGTCATACGCCTCCGACACCGCCTTGAACCGCTCCTCGGCCGCCGCGTTGTTCGGGTTGCGGTCGGGGTGCAGCTCACGCGCGAGCTTGCGGTACGCCTTCTTGATCTCGTCGGTGGGAGCGGACTTGGTGACGCCCAGAACCGCGTAGAAATCCTTTTCCAACCAGTCCTTCGAACTCATTGCGCCACCTCCTCCAGGCGTTCGTCTACTCCGGGTCGGCGACTGCGACCAGCGCCGGACGCAGTAGCCGCTCGCCGAGGAGGTAGCCCCGCCGCATCACGTCGATGCAGGTCGGCTCGGTCACCTCGGCCGAGGTCAGATGGGCCACCGCCTCGTGGCGGGTCGGGTCGAACGGGTCGCCCTTGGCCCCGAAGACGGTCAGCCCGAACTTGGTCAGCGCGGCGATGAGCTGCTCGGCCACCGTTCCGAACGGCCCGACCAGGTCGCCGTGGTCGCGCGCCCGGTCCAGGTCGTCGAGGATCGGCAGCAGGGCGCCGAGCACGTTGGCGCTGGCCTGCTCGACCACCAGCGCCCGGTCGCGGTCGACCCGCTTGCGGTAGTTGGCGTATTCCGCGGTGACCCGCTGCAGGTCCCGCGTGCGCTCGTCGAGCTCGGTGCGCAGGGCGGCCAGCTCCGCGCCCAGCCCGTGCTGGTGCGCGTCGTCGGTGGTGCCCTGCGCGGCGGCCTGGTTCGGTGCGTCCTCTTCAGCACTGTGCTGTGGAGCGTGCACCGTGAACTCCTCGTCCACGATCTCGCCCTCCACCGGCTTCTCCTCCTCCGGCTCCCCCGCGGCCCCCGCCGTCACGGTCTCGTCGACCGTGACGGCGTCGGCCTCGGGCGCCTCCGGCGCGGCCGGCTCTTTGGCATCCGTCACTTCTTGTTGTCCTCGTCGATGATCTCGGCGTCGACGACGTCCTCGGGGCCGTTGCCGCCGGGCTGGGCGCCGCCCGTGGCACCCGGACCGCCGGTCGCGCCGCCCGTGGCGCCGGCCGCGTCACCCGCGGCCTGCTGGCGCTGCTGCTCGTACAGCGCGCTGCCGGCCTGCTGCGAGACCTGGGCCAGCTTCTCGTGGGCCGCCTTGATCCGCTCGGTGTCGTTGCCGCCGAGCGCGCTGCGCAGGTCGCCGAGGGCCTCGTTCATCTGGTCCTTGGCCTCGGCCGGGATCTTGTCGCCGCTCTCGGCCAGGAACTTCTCGGTCTGCCACTGCAGGGCCTCGGCCAGGTTGCGGGTCTCGGCCTCCTCGCGGCGGCGCTTGTCCTCGTCCGCGTGGTCCTGCGCGTCGCGCATCATCCGCTCGATGTCGTCCTTCGGCAGCGCCGAGCCGCCGGTGATCGTCATCGACTGCTCCTTGCCCGTGCCCAGGTCCTTGGCGGACACGTGCACGATGCCGTTGGCGTCGATGTCGAAGGTGACCTCGATCTGCGGCACGCCGCGCGGCGCCGGCGGGATGCCGGTCAGCTCGAAGGTTCCGAGGCGCTTGTTGTACGCCGCCATCTCCCGCTCGCCCTGGAAGACCTGGATGAGCACGGAGGGCTGGTTGTCATCCGCGGTCGTGTAGACCTCGGAGCGCTTGGTCGGGATGGTCGTGTTGCGCTCGACCAGCTTGTGCATGATGCCGCCCTTGGTCTCGATGCCCAGCGAGAGCGGGGTGACATCGAGCAGCAGGACGTCCTTGACCTCGCCCTTGAGCACGCCGGCCTGCAGGGCGGCGCCGACGGCGACGACCTCGTCCGGGTTCACGCCCTTGTTCGGGTCGCGGCCGGTGAGCTGCTTGACCAGTTCCGTCACGGCCGGCATACGGGTCGAACCGCCGACGAGGATGACGTGGTCGAGCTTGTTGACGTTGATGCCGGCGTCCTTGATCGCCGACTCGAACGGCACCTTGGTCCGGTCGAGCAGGTCCTGCGTCATCCGCTGGAACTCGGCGCGCGACAGCTGGGTGTCCAGGTGCAGCGGGCCGTCGGGGCCGGCGGTGATGTAGGGCAGGTTGATCGACGTCGTGGTGGCCGCGGACAGCTCGATCTTGGCCTTCTCGGCCGCCTCGCGCAGTCGCTGCATGGCCATCTTGTCGGCCGACAGGTCGATGCCGTGCTGGCCCCGGAAGGTCTTGACCAGGTGGTCGATGACCCGCTCGTCCCAGTCGTCGCCGCCGAGGTGGTTGTCGCCGGAGGTCGACTTGACCTCCACGACGCCCTCGGCGAGCTCCAGGACGGAGACGTCGAAGGTGCCGCCGCCGAGGTCGAAGACCAGGACGGTCTGCTCCTTCGGGCCCTTGTCCAGGCCGTAGGCCAGGGCCGCGGCGGTGGGCTCGTTGACGATCCGCAGCACGTTGAACCCGGCGATCTCGCCGGCCTCCTTGGTGGCGGTCCGCTGGGAGTCGTTGAAGTATGCCGGCACGGTGATGACCGCGTCGGTGATCTGCTCGCCCAGGTAGGCCTCGGCGTCGCGCTTGAGCTTCATGAGCACCCGCGCGGAGATCTCCTGCGGGGTGTACTTCTTGCCGTCGATGTCGATGGCCCAGTTGGTGCCCATCTCACGCTTGACGGAGCGGATGGTCCGGTCCGGGTTGGTGACGGCCTGGCGCTTGGCGACCTCACCGACGAGCACCTCGCCGTTGCGGGCGAAGGCGACGATGGAGGGCGTCGTGCGCGCACCTTCGGCGTTGGCGATGACGCTGGGCTCGCCGCCCTCCAGGACACTGACCACCGAGTTGGTGGTTCCTAGGTCGATGCCGACCGCACGTGCCATAGCTGCTTGACCTCCATGCGGCAGTCGACGTGATCCGCCGGCTGCGAAGTTGAGTGACTGTCACTCAATAGTGCCACGCGATGCTCGATCGTCAAGTGGAACCTTGAGTCTGCTAGACGCAACTACGGACGGCTCCGGGTGATTCCCGGAATGTGATTGCGCTTCATGGCATCGATGCGGGCGTCCATTGCATGGCGCTGACGAGCCGCATCATGGACGATTTACCCGTGACCACACAGGGCGAGTCGGTGTCCGCCCGGTCGACGGGCCCGACCCCTTCGTCGGATGACCCATCGTCCGGTCGTCCACCGCGCCCGCGTGACGCAGACGACACCCAAGGCGACTCCCTGCAGGAGCGTCTGGTCGAGCTGCGCGACACCGTGCGCGCGACCAGGTTCGCCCTGCCGCTGCCCAGCGCCGAGCGGGCGGGCACGGTGGCCGCCGGCATGGTCGCCCAGCTCGACGACTACCTGCTGCCGCGGCTGGAGCGGCTCGACGCCCCGCTGCTCGTGGTCGTCGGCGGCTCCACCGGGGCCGGCAAGTCCACGCTGGTCAACAGCCTGGTCCGGACCCCGATCAGCCCGGCCGGGGTGCTGCGCCCGACCACCCGCGCCCCCGTGCTGGTCTGCCACCCGGCCGACATGTCCTGGTTCTCGCGGGCCAACCTGCTGCCGTCGCTCTCCCGTACCAGCGGCCCGAGCGGCGACCCGCGCTCGCTCCAGGTCGTCTCGGCGCAGGCGTTGACCCCCGGCCTGGCCCTGCTGGACGCGCCCGACATCGACTCGGTCGTCGACGCCAACCGCCAGCTCGCCGGCCAGCTGCTGGCCGCGGCCGACCTGTGGCTCTTCGTCACCACGGCGGCCCGCTACGCCGACGCCGTGCCCTGGAACCTGCTGCACACCGCGCGCAACCGGGGCACCGCGGTCGCCCTGGTGCTCGACCGGGTGCCCGGCGGCGGGGCGGCGGGGGAGATCGCCCCGCACCTGACGCAGATGCTGGAGGAGCACAACCTGGGCGGGGTACCGCTCTTCGTGCTCCCCGAGACCCGCCTGGACAGCCAGGGCCTGCTCGGCGAGGCGCAGATCGGCCAGCTGCAGGAGTGGCTGGGCCGGCTGGCCCGCGACGCCGAGGCCCGCGCCGCGGTGGTGCGCCAGACGGTCGGCGGCGCCATCGACGCCCTCACGGTCGACGTGGTGATCCTCGCCGCCGCGGCCGAGGACCAGGTCGCCGCGGCCGGCACGCTGCGCGAGGCGGTGCACGTGGCCTACCGCGCCGCCACCGAGTCGGTCGAGCACGGCATCCACGACGGGGCACTGCTGCGCGGCGAGGTGCTGGCCCGCTGGCAGGAGCTGGTCGGGACCGGCGACATCATGCGCGCCCTGCAGGCCCGCGTGGGCAAGCTGCGCGACCGGGCGATCGCCGCGATCACCGGGCGGCCGGCCCCGGGCGAGCAGTTCCAGGAGGCCCTCGGCTCGGGCCTGGCCGTGCTGCTCAAGGCGGCCGCGACCGACGCCGCCGAGCGGGCCGGGACGGCGTGGAAGGCCCACCCGGCCGGGGCCGCGCTGCTGGAGGCCGCGCCGGGGCTGGTGCGCCCGTCCGAGGACATCGACGAGCGGATCGACCGGCTGGTGCGCGACTGGCAGCGCTCGGTGCTCGACCTGGTGCGCACCGAGGCGGGGGACAAGCGCGTGGTCGCCAAGGCCAGCGCCTACGCCGTGAACGCGACCGGCCTGCTGGTCATGGTGAGCGTCTTCGCCGCGACCGCGTTCATCCCGACCGGGGCCGAGATCGCGGTGGCGGGCGGTACGACCATCGCGGCCCAGAAGGTGCTGGAGGCGATCTTCGGCGACCAGGCCGTGCGCACGCTGGCCGAGCGGGCCCGGCAGAATCTCGGCGAGCGGGTCGCGGACCTGTTCGCGGCCGAGTCCGACCGGTTCCGCAGCGCCCTGACCGGCGCGGGCGTGGACGAGGAACTGTCACCGCGGCTGCGCTCGCTGAGCACCGCCATCCACCACGCCCGGCCGGAGGTCGATCGCACATGAGCCTGGTGGAGCGCGTCAAGCAGATGATTCCGCGGCAGCAGGTGAACGCCGACCGGCTGGTCACGCGGGTCGACGCGCTGCACCGGTTCGTCGCCGCGGCCGAGGGCCACGTGCCCGAGGACCAGCTGGTCAACGCCCGCACGGTGATCGACCGGTCCGGCGAGCGGCTGCGGCTGTCCCGGGCCCACACCGTCGTCGCGCTGGCCGGGGCCACCGGCAGCGGGAAGTCCAGCCTGTTCAACGCGGTCTCCGGGTTCCAGCTGTCCCGGGTCGGGGTGCGCCGGCCGACCACCGGCGTCGCCCACGCCTGCGTGTGGGGGCAGGAAGGGGCCGCCCCGCTGCTCGACTGGCTGGGCGTGCCGCCGAACCGCCGGTTCACCCGCGAGAGCGCGCTCGACGGCGACGACCAGGCCGCGCTGCGCGGGCTGGTGCTGCTCGACCTGCCCGACTTCGACTCGGTCGAGGCCCGCCACCGGCTCGAGGTCGACCGGCTCCTGCGCCTGGTGGACCTGGTGGTCTGGGTGCTCGACCCGCAGAAGTACGCGGACCGGCTGGTGCACCAGCAGTACCTGGCCCAGTTCCAGCGGCACCGCGACGTCACCGTGGTCGTGCTCAACCAGGCCGACCGGCTCAACCGGGCCGACGGCGAGCGGCTGCTGGCCGACCTGCGCCGGCTGCTCGACGAGGACGGCCTGGGCGGGGTACCCGCGTTCGCCACCTCGGCCAAGGGCCAGCCCGGCCTGGGCCAGCTGCGGGTCGCGCTGGAGCGCACGGTCGCCGACCGGCAGGCCGCGCTGCTGCGCCTCAACGGCGACGTCACCGACGCGGTCGCCGCCCTGCAGCCGCTGGTCGTGGCCGGGTCGAAGGTCTCGGCGGGGGTACCGCAGCCGGCCGTCGACCGGCTCTCCGCCGCGCTCGCCGAGGCGGCCGGGGCCCCGATCGTGGCCGCGGCGACCGAGCGCACCTACCGGCACCGGGCCACCGCGTCGCTGGGCTGGCCGCTGCTGCGCTGGGCCCGCCGGCTGCGCCCCGACCCGCTCAAGCGGCTGCACCTGGAGGCCGGCCCGGTCGAGCGGCCCGAGGCCAGCTCGCTACCCGAGTCCAGCGCGGCCCAGAAGGCCGCCGTCACCCTGGCCGCCCGCGAAGTCGCGGCCAAGGCGTCCGAGGGGCTGCCGGAGCCGTGGCCGGGCGCCATCACCGCGGCGTCCCGCTCGCGGGTCGACGACGTGCCCGACGCGCTGGACGTCGCCCTCGCCTCCGCCGACCTCGGCCTGGCCCGCAAGCCGTTCTGGTGGAGCCTGATCGGCGGCCTGCAGTGGCTCGGCGCCGCGGCCGCGCTGGCCGGCCTGGTCTGGCTCGGCGTGCGGGCGGTGTTCGCGCTGCTGGGCCTGCCCAACGTGACCGGCCCGACGGTCGGCTCCGGGATCCCGCTGGCCACCCTGCTGCTCGGCGGCGGCCTGCTCTTCGGGCTGCTGCTCGCGATCGTGGTGCGGCCCTTCGTCGCCCTCGCCGCCCGCCGCGCCCGCGCCCGGGCCGAGCGGCGGCTGCGCAACGCGATCGGCGGGGTCGCGCGGACCCACATCGTGGCGCCGGTGGAGGAGGTGCTGCGCTCGTACGATGACGCGCGTGAAGCCCTCGCCGCCGCTGCCGCGTAAGCTCGCCCGTCCCGTCCGGCGGCTCGGCTTCGCCGCCCTGGCCCTGGTCAACCTGGTCTGGGGCGGGTGGGCGGTCGCCGCCCCGCACCACTTCTTCCGCACCTTCCCCGGCTTCGGGCTGCACTGGACGGCGTCGTACCCTCCGTTCAACCAGCACCTCACCGTCGACCTCGGCGCCACCATGCTCACCCTCGCCGTCCTCTTCGCGGGCGCGGCGATCGCCGACAAGCCCGCCGTCAGCTGGCTGGCCGGGATCGCCACCGCCGTCTTCGGAACGCTGCACTTCGGCTACCACGCTCTGCACGCCGGGCACATGGGCACGGCCGACCGGGTCCTGAGCCTCCTGAGCCTGATCGGCGGAGCCGTACTCCCACCCGCACTCGCCGCGACCCATCTTCTGGAAGAGTCGGACTAGATGGACCTCCAGTACCTCCGCGACCACCCGGCGCAGCTGCCCGTCTTCATCAAGCACCAGCGCATCCGCGAGACGCCGGTGCCGGGCGGCTCGATCTGCACCGCCCAGCGGCTCACCCTCGACGACGGCGGCTCGCTCTTCGCCAAGTCCCTGGCCGACCCGCCGGAGGGCTTCTTCGCCGCCGAGGCCGCGGGCCTGCGCTGGCTGCGCGCGGCCGGGGCGGCACCGGTCCCCGAGATCATCGCCGAGCTGCCCGACCTGCTGGCCCTGGAGTGGATCGACCACGGCGAGCCCACCGTGCGCGGCGCCGAGGAGCTCGGGCGCGGGCTGGCCGGCCTGCACCGGGCGGGCGCGGACGCGTTCGGGGCGCCCTGGCCCGGGTACATCGGCACCCTGCCGCTGCCCAACGAGCCGTCGACGCTGCCGTGGGGCGAGTGGTTCGCGCAGTACCGGCTGCGCCCGTTCCTCGAGGCCTCCACCGAGGCGCTGACCCCCGACGATCTCGCCGACGTCGAGCGGGTCATGGCCGGCATCGCCAACTACGGCGGGGACGAGCCGCCCAGCCGCATCCACGGCGACCTGTGGCCGGGCAACGTGCTCTGGGACGACCAGGGCCGGGGCTGGCTGGTCGACCCGGCCGCGCACGGCGGGCACCGCGAGACCGACCTGGCCCTGCTCGGCCTGTGGGGCGGAGTGCCGCACCTCGAGCGCCTGCTCGCGGCCTACCGGGAGGCCTGGCCCCTCGCCGACGGCTGGCAGGAGCGAATACCACTGCATCGCCTGTACCTCATGCTGGTCCACACCGCGCTCTTCGGGGCCGCCTACCGGGACTCCGTTCGGGCACTGCTTCGCGCGCTGTGAACCGGGTACCGTTCGAACCATGACCCGTTTGGTGCCGCACGAACCCCCGGGGGCCGGTCTGGCCGACCGGTTCGGGCGGGTGGCGACCGATTTGCGGGTCTCGCTGACCGACAAGTGCAACCTGCGCTGCACGTACTGCATGCCCGCCGAGGGCCTCGACTGGCTGCCCAACCCGGCGCTGCTCACCGACGCCGAGGTCGTGCGGCTGATCGACGTCGCCGTGCACCGCCTCGGCGTGACCGACGTGCGCTTCACCGGCGGCGAGCCGCTCCTGCGCCGCGGGCTGACCGAGATCGTGCGCGCCGTCGCCGCGCTGCCCGGCCGCCCCCGCATGATGCTCACCACCAACGGCATCGGCCTGGCCCGGCTGGCCGCGCCCCTCGCCGAGGCCGGGCTCGACCGGGTCAACGTGTCGCTGGACACCACCGACCCGGCCCGGTTCAAGGCCATCACCCGCCGCGACCGGCACGCCGACGTGGTCGCCGGGCTGGCCGCGTCCGCCGACGCCGGCCTCCTGCCGGTGAAGATGAACGCCGTCCTGCTGCGCGGGATCAACGACGACGAGGCCGTGCCGCTGCTCGACTTCGCCCTGACCCACGGGTACGAGCTGCGGTTCATCGAGCAGATGCCGCTCGACGCCGGCCACACCTGGCGCCGCGAGGAAATGATCACCGGCGAGGAGATCCTGGCCGCCCTCCGCACCCGCTACACGCTGGAGCCCGACCCCTCGACCCGCGGCGGCGCGCCGGCCGAGACGTGGGTCGTCGACGGCGGCCCCGTGAAGGTCGGCGTGATCGCCAGCGTGTCGAGCCCGTTCTGCGGCGCCTGCGACCGCACCCGCCTCACCGCCGACGGCGCCGTGCGATCCTGCCTGTTCAGCCAGGACGAGACGGACCTGCGCGGCGCCCTGCGCGCCGGGGCGACCGACGAGGAGCTGGCCGACCTGTGGCGCAAGGCGATGTGGGCCAAGCCGGCCGGCCACGGCATCGACGACCCGAAGTTCCTGCAGCCCGCCCGGCCCATGTCCGCCATCGGAGGATGACCCACTTGCTGCTCGTCCGTTACTTCGCGGGCGCCCGCGCGGCCGCCGGCGTGCCCGAGGAGAAGGTCGAGGCCACCAACCTCGCCGACCTCGTGGCCACCGTCACCGCCGACCGCCCGCGCCTGGCCGGGGTGGTCACCGCCTGCTCCTTCCTGGTCGACGGCACCGCCTGGCGGGACCCGGAGGCCGCGCTCCCCGCGACCGCCACGGTCGACGTGCTGCCCCCGTTCGCGGGCGGCTGAGCCGGGTGATCGCCGTTCTCCTGGTGGTCGTGCTCCTGGTCGTCGGAGCCATCCACTGGTACCTCTGGAAGCGCCTCGTCAAGGACACGACCCACTCCCGCCGGGCCCGGATCGCCGGCTCGGTCGTCGCGGTCCTGCTCGCCCTGGTCATCCCGGTCACGCTGGCCCTCTCGCGGGCCCTGCCCCTGTCGAAGCAGCCGATCGTGGCGTGGCCCGGCTTCCTGTGGCTCGCGCTGATGTTCTACCTGCTGGTCACGCTGCTGATCCTGGAGATTCCGCGGCTCGCGATCCGGCTCTGGCAGCGCCGCTCGACGCCCGCGCCCGCCACACCCGCCCGCGCCGCGGCACCGTCACCCGCCGCCGCCTCCGCGCCGCCCGCCGCCGTCTCCGCGCCGCCCGCTGTCTCCGCGCCGCCCGCCGCCGTCTCCGCGCCGCCCGCTGTCTCCGCGCCGCCCGCTGTCTCCGCGCCGCCCGCCGCCGTCTCCGCGCCGCCCGCCGTCTCCGCGCCGCCCGCCGTCTCCGCGCCGCCCGCCGTCTCCGCGCCGCCCGCCGCCTCTGCCGTGTCTGCTTTGCCGGACTCTGACCTCGCTGACCCAAATGTCTCCGCGAATTCCGCGGACATTTCGGACAACGACGTGAGAGAGGCCGGTCAAACCGGACGAAATGGCGCCGGAGCGGACGGAACGGAAGCCGGCGGAACCGGGTCACGCGCGGTCGAGCCCGGGTTCGATGCGTCGCGGCGGCTGTTGCTGGGGCGGTCGCTCGCCGTCACCGCTGGCGTGTTGTCGGCGGGGGCCGTGGGCATCGGGGTGTACCAGGCGAAGAGCGCCCCCAACCTCAAGTACGTCCCGATCGGCCTGAAGAAGCTGCCCGCCAGCATGAACGGCTTCCGCATCGCGGTGGTGTCCGACATCCACCTCGGGCCGCTGCTCGGGCGCTCGCACACCGAGCGGATCGTGCGGATGATCAACTCGGTGGACGCGGACCTCGTGGCCGTGGTCGGGGACCTCGTCGACGGGAGCGTGGCCGAGCTGGGCAGCGCCGCCGAGCCGCTGCAGGACCTGCGCGGCAAGCACGGGTCGTTCTTCGTGACCGGCAACCACGAGTACTTCTCGGGCTTCCAGGAGTGGGTCGACGAGGTCAACTCGCTGGGGGTGCGCGTGCTGCGCAACGAGCGGGTCGACATCCTCGGGCTCGACCTCGCCGGGGTGAACGACCTCAGCGGCGAGGACGTGGGCGACGGCCCCGACTTCGGCAAGGCGCTGGACGGCCGCGACAGCAGCCGCCCGGTCGTCCTGCTCGCCCACCAGCCCGTGCAGGCCCACGACGCCGCCAAGCACGGCGTCGACCTGCAGCTCTCCGGGCACACCCACGGCGGGCAGATGGTGCCGTTCAACCTGCTCGTCGGGCTCCAGCAGCCGGTCGTGGCCGGACTCGGCAACGTCGACGGGACCCAGGTGTACGTCACGCGCGGCGCCGGCTTCTGGGGCCCGCCCGTCCGCTTCGGGGCGCCGCCGGACATCTCCATCGTCGAGCTGCACGGCGCGTAGCCAGCGACTGGTGGGGCGCCTGTGACAGGATGCAGCGTGCCTTCGAACGTCGCCTCCGACTCGTTCGTCGCGGACCTGCACATCCACTCCAGGTACTCCCGGGCGTGCAGTCGCGACCTCAGCATCGAGACGCTCACCTGGTGGGCGCGGCGCAAGGGCATCGCCCTGCTGGGTACCGGCGACTTCACCCACCCGGCCTGGTTCGACCACCTGCGCGAGGCGCTGGTCCCGGCCGAGCCGGGGCTCTACCGGCTGCACCCCGACCGCGAGGCCGACATCCTGCGCCGGCTGCCCCCGCGCCTGGGCGTGGCCGACTCGGCCGTGCGGTTCATGCTCTCGGTGGAGATTTCGACGATCTACAAGCGCGGCGACCGTACCCGCAAAGTCCACCACCTGATCTATCAGCCCGACTTCGACGCGGTGAGCCGCTTCAACACGGCGCTCGGGCGGATCGGCAACCTCGGCTCCGACGGCCGGCCGATCCTGGGCCTCGACTCCCGCGACCTGCTGGAGATCACGCTGGAGGCGAGCCCGGACGGCTTCCTGGTGCCCGCGCACATCTGGACGCCGTGGTTCTCCGCCCTCGGCTCGAAGTCCGGCTTCGACGCGATCGCCGACTGCTACGCCGACCTGGCCGAGCACATCTTCGCCGTGGAGACCGGCCTCTCCTCGGACCCGGAGATGAACTGGCGGGTGTCGTCGCTGGACAAGTACCGGCTGGTCTCGAACTCCGACGCGCACTCGGCCCCGGCCCTGGCCCGGGAGGCGACGCTGCTGCGCGGGGAGCTGTCCTACACCGGCGTGCGCGACATGCTGCGCACCGGCGACGGCCTGGCCGGCACGCTCGAGTTCTTCCCGGAGGAGGGCAAGTACCACGCCGACGGGCACCGCGCCTGCGACGTGAACTGGGCCCCGGCCCGCACCCGCGAGGCCCAGGGCCGCTGCCCGGTCTGCGGCAAGCCGCTCACCGTCGGCGTGCTGCACCGCGTCGAGGAGCTGGCCGACCGGCCCGAGGGGTACTCCCCGGCCGGCGCCCCCGACGTCACCCACCTGATCCAGCTGCACGAGATCCTCGGCGAGATCAACGGCGTCGGCCCGAAGTCCAAGACCGTCGACGACAAGCTGTCCGCGCTGGTCGCGGAGCTCGGCTCGGAGCTGTCGATCCTGCGCTCGGTGCCGGTCGAGGACATCGCCCGGGCCGGCGGCGAGCTGCTCGGCGAGGGCATCGCGCGGCTGCGGCGGGGCGACGTGCGGCGGACCCCGGGCTTCGACGGCGAGTACGGCGTCATCAAGCTGTTCGACCCGGCCGAGCTGCGGACGGGCGCGCAGGAGGACGTCCTGTTCGACGTACCGATGCCGGCTCTTCCAAAGCAGCGCAAGGCCGAGCCCGCGGCGAAGGCCCAGCCTCGCAAGCGGCGCACCGTGCCCGTGGAGGCCGCGCCGCCCCCGCCCATCTCCGCGCCGCCGTCCCCGCACGAGCCGCTCGAACCGATGCTCGCCGGCATGGAGGAGGTCGGCACGGGCCTGCTCGACCGGCTCGACGCGCTGCAGCGGGTGGCGGCGTCGGCGCCCGGCGGCCCGCTGCTGATCGTGGCCGGCCCCGGCACCGGCAAGACGCGCACGCTGACGCACCGGGTCGCGTACCTCTGCGCCGAGCTGGGCGTCTACCCGGAGGAGTGCCTGGCCATCACGTTCACCCGGCGGGCCGCCGAGGAGCTGCGCGAGCGGCTGGAGGTGCTGCTCGGGCCGGTCACCGAGGCGGTCACGGTCTCCACGTTCCACGCCCTGGGCCTGGCCATCCTGCGCGAGAACGCGGCCGCGGTCGGGCTCACCCCGCAGTTCCGCATCGCCGAGGAGTCCGACCTGCTCGCGGCGCTCGACCCGCTGTCCGAGCGGGAGGCCCGCAAGGCGCTCGCGGCGATGGAGGACGTCACCCGCGAGACGCTGGCCAAGGCGCTGCGGGCCCGCGACCTGGTCTCGCTGGACGAGCTGCTCACGCTCACGGTCGACCTGCTGCGCGAGACGCCGGCCCTGGTCGAGCGGCTCCGCGCGCGCTGGCAGTGGATCTTCGTGGACGAGTACCAGGACGTCGACCCGGTGCAGTACGAGCTGCTGGGCCTGCTCTGCCCGCCCGGCGGCAACCTGTGCGCGATCGGCGACCCCGACCAGGCGATCTACTCGTTCCGCGGCGCCGAGGTCTCGTTCTTCCTGCGCTTCGCGGCCGACTTCTCCACGCCCGACGTGGACGCCCGGGTGGTCCGGCTGACCCGCAACTACCGCTCGTCGGCGCCGATCCTGGCCGCCGCCGTGCAGGCCATCGCCCCGACGACGCTCGTGCCCGGCCGCCGGCTGGACCCGGCCCGGCTGGACCTCGAGGCGCCGATGGTCGGCCTGTACCCGGCCGGCTCGGTCGCCGACGAGGCCGATTTCGTCGTCCGTACCGTCGACGAGCTGGTCGGCGGCCTCTCGCACCGCTCGCACGACGGCCGGGTCGACTCCCGGTCCGCCGTCGGCGCGATGTCCTTCTCCGACATCGCCGTGCTGTACCGCACCGACGCCCAGGCCGCACCGATCGTCGACGCACTCAGCCGGGCCGGCGTACCGGTGCAGAAGCGCTCGCACGACCGCCTGCTCGACCGCCCCGGCGTGGCCGCGCTCGCCCGCGAGCTGCGCTTCGCCGACGGGCTCGGGGGCTCGATCGCGGCCCGGGTCCGGCTGGCCGGCCAGGTCGTGGCGAGCCGGTGCGGCACGCTGGACACCGACCTGATGGCGCTGTCCGAGGCCGACGTGTGGACCGCCGTCGAGCTGATGACGCCGCTCGCGCTGCGGGCCGGCGCCGACCTCGACGAGTTCCTGGGCGCGCTGGCCACCGGGGCCGAGGTGGACGGCTGGGATCCGCGGGCCGATCGGGTGAACCTGCTGACCCTGCACGCCTCGAAGGGGCTGGAGTTCCCGGTCGTCTTCCTGGTCGGGGCGGAGGACGGCCTGCTGCCGCTGCGCCCGTTCGCCGGAGCCCAGCAGACCGACGACGACGTGGCCGAGGAGCGCCGGCTGTTCTTCGTCGGGCTCACCCGCGCCCAGGACCGGCTCTTCGTGTCGCACAGCCGCACGCGTTTTCGCTTCGGTTCCGAGCGCGAGATGGCGGTGTCGCCGTTTCTGGCCGCGATCGACCCGGGCCTGCTGGAACGCCGTGGTCCCGCCGCCCCGCGGAAGCCGAAAGATCGCCAGCTTCGCCTGATCTGAACGGTTTTTGGCGCGGATCCGTGAGGTGAGAGGGGGAGTGGTTGGCGCTACCGTTGCTGCATTGACGCCGATAGGCTCACCAAGCCGACCACCGGCCGCAGGACCAGGAGGAGACATCATGTCGGGTTACGGACCGCCGGGCGGACCGTACCAGGGTCAACCTCAGGACCCTTGGGGCCAGGGACAGGGCCAGGGGGGCGGTAACCAGGACCCCTATGGCGACCAGGGCTACGGCCAGGGCGGCCAGCAGCCCTCGTGGGGCCAGCCGGACCCGTACCCGGGCCAGGGCGGCCAGGGCGGCGGGCGCGGCGGCGGTGGCTACGGCGGCCAGGGCGGTGGCGGCGGTGACCGCGGCTACGGCCAGGGCGGCGGCTATGGCCAAGGTGGCGGCGGCGGTGGCTACGGCGACCGCGGCTACGGCGGCCCGAACGGCCCCAACACCGGCTATGGCAACCAAGGTGGATACGGCAACCAGGGCGGCTACCCCGACCAGGGCTACGACGACCGGCGCGGCGGGTACGACGACCGCACCTACCAGCAGCCGGGCGGCGGCTACCAGCCCTACGGCAACGAGCCGGGCTACGACGACCCGAACCCGCAGTGGGGCCCGCCCGCGGAGCCGGAGAAGAAGAAGCGCTCCGGCGGCACGATCGCGCTGGTCGTCTTCCTCGCGCTGCTGCTCTGCGGCGGCGGTGGCGTCGGCGTGTACTACTACGTCCTGAAGGACAAGAAGACCGACTCCAATGCGCCCGCGGCCCAGTCCTCGACGAAGGCCGACCCGTCGGCCAACCCGGGCGGCGGCGGCGGTCAGTCGACGGCCCCGAGCGCGGCCGCGTCGCCCACCAAGGGCGGGGTGTCGGCCGGCGATGCGGCCTCGGTCCAGGTCGGCGAGTGCCTCAAGAACGTCGGCACGAGCAACGACAAGCCGCAGATGCAGAAGATCCAGTGCGGGCCGGGCGCCTACGAGGTGCTCAAGCGCATCCCCGGGACGACCGACAAGAACAAGTGCGAGGGCACTCCCGGGTACTCGCACAACTACTTCTTCGACAGCCCGGTCGACTCCAACGACTTCGTGCTGTGCCTCAAGCTGCGCAGCTGACCAGCGGTTTTGCGGGTGGCCCGGGCTCTTGCCCGGGCCATCGGCGTTTTCGGGCCCCCTTGCTACAAGCCCCCAAAGGGGTGTAGTACATTAGTTCGAGCCCGCCATCGAACAGCTGTTCGGTAGTCTGACGATGGTGCCTTATAAGGCTGTCTTGCGCCTGCGCTAGAGAGCCGTAGATGTTCCACGACGACACGCCGTAGAGGTTCCTCTACGCGGTTCTAGCCTGCGCGCTAGAAAGCCCGATACTCTCCGATTCGTGGACCCGGTTCGCAATCCTTACGCGCCCGGCGCCGGTCAGCGCCCTCCTGAGCTGGCCGGACGCGACCGTGAGCTGCACGCCTTCGAGGTCGTGCTGGAGCGTGTGGCCCGCGGGCGGCCCGAGCGGTCGCTCATGCTCACCGGCCTGCGCGGCGTCGGCAAGACGGTGCTGCTGAACACCCTGCGCTCGGAGGCCATCTCGCACCTGTGGGGCACGGGCAAGATCGAGGCGCGGCCGGACCAGTCGCTGCGCCGCCCGGTCTCGGCCGCCCTGCACATGGCCATCCGGGAGCTGGCGCCGCAGCACCGCGCGCCCGACCGGATCGACGAGTTCCTCGGCGTGCTCAAGGCCTTCGCGCTGCGCGAGGACCCGCGCAAGCCACCTTCCAAGCTGCGCGACCGCTGGCAGCCCGGGATCGACGTGCCCGCGGCGACCGGGCGGGCCGACTCCGGGGACATCGAGATCGACCTCGTCGAGCTGTTCACGGATGCGGCGAGTGTGGCCAGCGATGTGGGTACCGGCGTCGCGCTCTTCATCGACGAGCTCCAGGACCTCTCGGTGGACGACGTCTCGGCCCTGTGCGCCGCGTGCCACGAGCTGTCGCAGACCGGGGCGCCGCTGATCGTGGTCGGGGCCGGGCTGCCGCACGTGCCGGCGCTGCTCTCGGCCTCCAAGTCGTACTCCGAGCGGCTCTTCCGGTATCAGCGCATCGATCGCCTGGACCGGATCGCGGCCGACCTGGCCCTGACCGCGCCGGCCGAGCGCGAGGAGGTCGAGTACGAGGCGAAGGCGCTCGACGCGCTGTACGAGGCGTCCGGCGGCTACCCGTACTTCGTGCAGGCCTACGGCAAGGCGACCTGGGACCACGCGCCGCGCTCCCCGATCACGGCGGCCGACGTGCGGGTGGCCGCGCCCGAGGCGGAGGCGGAGCTGGCGGTGGGGTTCTTCGGGTCGCGGTACGAGCGGGCCACCCCGGCCGAGCGCGAGTACATGCGCACCATGGCGACGCTGCTGCCGGCCGTCGACGTGTCGGAGGCGGTGCCGACCGCGGAGATCGCGCGCACCCTGGGCCGCAAGCCGGCCAGCCTGTCGCCGGCCCGGGACGCCTTGATCAAGAAGGGGCTGATCTACTCGGGGGAGCGGGGGACCGTGGCGTTCACCGTCCCCCACTTCGCGCGCTACCTGCGAACTCAGCCCGCTGAGTGACGAGCCGCGGGCCTTCGGACTCAGCCGGCTGAGTGACGTTCGATGAAGGCCCGCAGGTCGCGCCGCTCGATCGCGGCCGCCATGAGCTCCGGGAACACGTCCGGGGTGCAGGCGAACGCGGGCACGCCGAGCGCGGCCAGCGCCGCCGCGTTCTCGCGGTCGTAGTCCGGCGCGCCCTCGTCGGACAGCGCCAGCAACGTGATGACCTGCACGCCGGCCGCCGTCATGGCCGCGACCCGGCGCAGCATCTCCTCGCGCACGCCGCCCTCGTACAGGTCGCTGATCAGCACGAAGATCGTGTCCCGGGGGCGGGTGATGAGCTGCTGCCCGTACGCGATGGCCCGGTTGATGTCCGTCCCCCCGCCCAACTGCGTGCCGAACAGCACGTCGACCGGGTCGCTGAGCCGATCGGTGAGGTCGACGACGGCGGTGTCGAACACGACGAGCGACGTCTTGAGCGAGCGCATCGAGGCGAGCACCGCCGCGAACACCCCCGAGTAGACGACCGAGGCCGCCATGGACCCGGACTGGTCCACGCAGAGCACGATGTCGCGCTGCACGGCCTGGGCCCGCCGCCCGTACCCGATGAGCCGCTCCGGCACGATGGTCCGCTGCGCGACCTGGTAGTGCCGGAGGTTCGCCCGGATCGTGCGGTTCCAGTCGATGTCGTGGTGGCGGGGCCGGTTGATCCGCGCGGCCCGGTTCAGCGCTCCGCTCAGCGCGGTGCGCGTCGGCTGGGCGACCCGCCGCTCCAGCTCGGCCACGACCTTGGCCACCACCTTGCGGGCGGCGCGCTTGCTCTTGTCGGGCATGACCCGGTTGAGCGAGAGCAGCGTGCCGACGAGGTGCACGTCGGGCTCGACGGCGTCGAGCATCTCGGGCTCCAGCAGCAGGCGGGTCAGGTTGAGCCGCTCGATCGCGTCGGCCTGCATGACCTGCACGACCGTCGACGGGAAGTATTGCCGGATGTCCCCGAGCCAGCGCGCCACCCTGGGCGCCGAGGCTCCGAGGCCGGCCCCGCGCTGGTTGGGCGCGCCGTCGCCGCCGTGGTCGTAGAGCGCGCCGAGCGCCGCATCGACCGCCGCGTCCGTGCCGGTCAGCCCGAACCCGGTGCCCTCGGCGCCGGGCGCGCCGCCCAGGGCCAGCCGCCAGCGCCGCAGCCGCTCGTCGCCCTGGTCCTCATCCATGCAGTTCCCTCCCGAGCAGTTGCGCCGCGACCGGGAGCAGCAACGCCCCGCGGGCCGCGTCCACCTCGTCCTCGTCCCCGGCCCCCGGGCGCGCCGACCCGATGTGCGCCGCCCGCTCGCCGATCATCCGCCGCTGCGGCGCCGGATAGCCGCTGAAGGTGCGCCGCAGCAGGGGCAGCACCTCGACGAACGCCTCGGCCGGAATGCCCGTGAGCCAGGCGTCGACAAGAGCCAGCAGCCGTTCATCGTGTACCAGCAGCAGCCCGTCCCCCGCCAGAAAGCCCTCGATCCACGCGGCGGTGCGCGCCACCGGCACGCCGACGGTCAGGACCAGCGCCATCCGGTTGCCGATCTCGTCCGAGTCGACCGCGCCCGCGTCCAGGAGCAGCCGGTTCATCCGCCCGGTCAACAGCCCGTGCAGGTCGTCCCGGGTGGACAGCCCGGCCAGCACTCCCTGCCACCGCTCCTGCGCCTCGCCGTCGTCGACCAGTGCCAGCGCCGCCTGCACCCCGTCGATCCGATCCCGCATGACCGCCGCCGCCGTGTCGTCCAGCCCGCCGACGGCCGCCGGCAGCCCCACACAGATCCGCGTGATCATGCCCAGCGTCACCTCGCGCAGCGCGGACAGGTCGGTGCCCCGCACGTCCCCGTACCGCAGCGTCCGCGCCAACGCCGGCAGCGCATCCATCAGGTGCGCCACGTCCGCGTCGAGCGCCATCCGCTCGTCGAGCGCGTCGAGCACGCCGGGCAGCGCGTCCGGCAGGTCGGCGAGCAGGCACCGCTCCACCAACGCCGTCACATCGGCCAGCGTCGCCGCCGACGCCGCCTGCTCGGCGACCCGGGCGGTGGCGGCCTCGAGCACCGTCGTCCCGTACGCCCCGGCCTCCACGAGATCCACCGCAAACTCGGGCTGCCAGGCGATCTCCCACTCCTCGCGGAAGGTCCCCTTCCCCTTGGCCGCGGCGAGCACCTTGCCCCACTCGACCCCGAGCAGCCGCAGCCGATGCAGCAACCGGCTCCGCTCCAAGTCGAACGGTTGCCGCAGATCGAGCTTGAGCTCCCGCCGCTCGACCCGCGGCGGCAGCCGGAGCCGCCGCTGGCTTCCGGCCACGTCCCGCGCGATCGGCACGCCCGGCGTCTGATCCGGCACCCGCCCCAGCCGATCCCCGACCACGAGCCGCCGATTGATCAGCGCCAGCCGCAGGTCGTCCCCGTCGCAGAGCACCGCATGCGCCGCATCGGTCACCTCGGCCAACCCGGCGAGCGGCCGCCCGCGCATGGTCGCCAACGCCTGCGCGAGCCGGGTCGCCTCGATCACGTGCGCACTGGACACCGGAACGCCGTCCTTGCGCAGCACCCCGGCCGCGCGCACGAGCCACCGCTCGATCACATGCTCATCAACCGACGTGAACAGGTGGTGGTACCACCCGGGCGACCGAACCCCCGCCCCGTACCCCTGCCACGACGCCAACCGCGCGTGCGTCCACGGCACCCACGTCATCGCCACCTTGACCTTGCCCAGTCCCCGCACGACCGCCGCATCGGCCGACGCACTGGGCAGCGGCGCCGTCAGCGCGGGCACGTGCCAGGCCCCGCAGACGACGGCCACGCGCTCGAACTCCTTGAGCGCGCCCCGCAGCCCGATCCGCATGTACGCCTCGCGCCGCTCCTCCTCGACCCGCTCCGCCTCGCCGGGCACCGGCGCGTGCGCCCGCACCACGGTCATGGCCTCGGCAATGGCCCCGAACGGCGCCACCGCCGCCGCAAGCTCCCGCTCCGCCGCCGCCAACTCCTCCTCGCCGGCACCCCGGTCCCCGCCACCGTCGTGGTCGCCGGCGCCGTCCGCGAGACGGCCCTCCGTGGGGTGGTCGAATCGGTGCTCGACCACGTCTTCCCACCAGCGCTCGGGATCGTCGTACCCGGCCGCCTCGGCCAGCGCCCCGATCGGATCGAGCCGCACCGCATCGTCGCCCGAACCACCGTTCCCCGGCGGGTTCGATTGGGCGGCCAGCCGTACCGCCGCGGGCATGTCGATGAAGCGCACCGGCACCTCGCGCGCCACCGCCCAGCGGATCGCCTGCCACTCCGGCGAGAACTCGGCGAGCGGCCAGAACGAGGCCCGCAGCTTCGGATCGGGGTTGTCCGCCGGATATCCGAGCAACGCGACCGGCGCCCGCATGTCCTCGTACCCGGCGAACGGCACCAGCGCATCGGCCTCGGGCGGCCCCTCGATCAGGACCACCTCGGGCTGGTACGCGGCCAACGCCCGCCGCACCGCCCGAGCCGACCCCGGACCGTGATGGCGCACCCCGAGCAGCAGCGGCCCGTCGAACGCGGGCAACACCGGCCCGTCGTCGATCCCGGGCAACGTCCGCGCCCCGGCCATCTCACTCCCCACGGCGGGCCGCTCGGTAGAAGTCGCGCCAGCCCTCGCGCTCGCGGACCACGGTTTCCAGGTACTCCTGCCACACGACCTGGTCCGAGACCGGGTCCTTGACCACGGCGCCGAGGATGCCGGCGGCCACGTCGCCGGCGCGCAGTACGCCGTCGCCGAAGTGGGCCGCCAGCGCCATGCCGTTGGTGACGACCGAGATCGCCTCGGCCGTGGACAGGGTGCCGCTCGGGGACTTGAGCTTGGTCCGCCCGTCCTCGGTCACGCCGTTGCGCAGCTCGCGGAAGACCGTGACCACGCGGCGGATCTCGTCGGCGGCCGGGGGCAGCTCGGGCAGTTCCAGCGCCTTGCCGAGCGCCGCCACCCGCCGCGCCACGATGTCGACTTCTTCCTCGACGCCGGCGGGCACGGGGAGTACCACCGTGTTGAAGCGCCGCCGCAGCGCGGAGGACAGCTCGTTCACCCCGCGGTCCCGGTCGTTCGCGGTGGCGATCACGTTGAAGCCCTTGCGCGCCTGGACTTCCTGCCCGAGCTCCGGCACCGGCAGCGTCTTCTCCGACAGGATCGTGATCAGGGTGTCCTGCACGTCGGACGGCACCCGGGTCAGCTCCTCGATCCGCGCGATCCGCCCGTCGGCCATGGCGCGCAGCACCGGGCTGGGCACCAGCGCGGCGCGGGAGGGCCCCTCGGCGAGGAGGCGGGCATAGTTCCAGCCGTACCGGATGGCCTCCTCCGGCGTCCCCGCCGTCCCCTGCACCAGCAGCGTCGAGTCCCCGCTGATCGCCGCCGCGAGGTGCTCGGAAACCCAGGTCTTCGCGGTGCCGGGCACCCCCAGCAGCAGCAGCGCCCGATCGGTGGCCAGCGTGGCGACGGCGACCTCCATGAGCCGCCGCGGCCCGACGTACTTCGGGGTGATCGCCGTCCCGTCCCCCGCCTCCCCGCCCAGCAGATAGGTCACCACGGCCGAGGGCGAGAGCCGCCACCCCGGCGGCCGCGGCCGCTCGTCGCTGCCCGCGAGCGCGACCAGCTCGGCCGCGAACTCGTCCTCGGCATGCCGCCGCTGCACGGCGTCGGCAACGGGCGCCCCATCAACATGCGCGGCGGCGACATCGACACTGCTGGTCACGCGGACTCCAAGAGGTAGGAACCAAACCGGGGAAGGGTCATGACGAAAGCTCCGCGAGCATGTCGTGGCGGAAGCGCAGGGTGTCCGCGAAGCGGCCGACGATCGAGGACATCGGGTCGTCCGAGGGCAGCGCCGCCGCCATCGCCGTGGCGCGGGTCGCGGTGTCGGCCGGCAGGCGCAGGGCGGCCAGCTCGCACAGGCCGGCCAGGCGCCAGCCCGCGGACCGCCGCCCGCCGAGGTCGTCCAGGGCGCCGAAGACCGCCTCGACCAGGGCCGGCGGCCACGGGCGGGGGCAGAGTTCCAGCACGTGCTCGACACCGACGGCCGCCGCGCCCGCGAGGCCGCGCCGCAGGACGCCGACGGCCAGGGCGGCCAGGGCGTCGGAGGGCAGCGCGTCGTACAGGGCCTCGAGCAGCAGCCGATCGTCCGGGCGCCCACCGATCGCGACCTCCTCGGTGAGGCGGCCGGTCAGCGCCGTGGCCCAGCGGGAGTCGCGCTGCCCGGCCGCCGCCCGCGCGAGCCCGCGCCGCAGCACGGCGGCCCACTCGTCGGTCACCGGCAGCGTGAGGAAGTCCTCGGGCTCGCCCCACACCGACAGCGACGTGCGGGTCAGCAGCCCCTCCAGCCACCACGCCCGCTCGCCCACCCCGGCGGGCGGCCGGGGCACGATGCCGTCGCGGCGCATGGCCTTGTCGCACGCGGCCGGCGGCACCACCTGGATGCGCCCGCCCACCACCCGCACACAGGCCGTCGAGCGCTCGGTCATCCGCCGCGCGTAGTCGCTCTCGGGCAGCATCGCCAGCAGATCGAGCGCGACGAGCCGCACCTCCTTGCGCCGGTCGTCCAGCGCGCCCTCCAGCACCGGCTCGTCGGCGGGGGACAACCCGGTCGCGAACGTCCCCAGCAGCGCGGCCCGATCGTCCGGCGTCTCGGTCGGCCAGACGTCGGCCAGCATGTCCCGCCCGCGCTGTTCGCCGGCGACCCCGCCCCGCCGTACCGCGGTGAGGATGCCGACCCGCCGCCCGATGGTCCCGAGCTCCCAGCCCTGCGGATCGTCCGCCGGCGCCTCGACCACGGCGGCGTCGAAGAACCCCCACTCGGGCCGCTGCCGGGCCAGCCACCCCGCCCGCGGCCCGCCCGCCGCCGCCACGAGGGGCCGCAGCGCTCGATGCCGCCGGGCAATCTCCAGCAGCGCCGGCAGCAGCTCCCCGGGCACCCGCCGGTCGCGCACGCCCCCCAGCCACTCGGCGAGCAGCTCGATCCGCCCGTCGGCATCGCGGACCGGGACCGCGTTGCTCGTGCCATACCCGGCCGCGTCGACCGCGAGCAGGTCCGCCGCCCGGGCCGCCGCCGCCCACGTCACGAGCGGAATCCCGGAGTCATCGGGCGCCGCCTCCGGCACCGTGAGCCCGCGCCGCGCCCGGAACCCGCCCCGCCGGTACAGCGTCAGCGCCCCGGCCACATCCAGCAACTCGTCCGCCGGGTCCGCGCCGGCCCGCCCGACCCCGGCCGGCAGCGTCCGCCGCTGCGTCCCGACCAGCGCCGTGGCCAGCACATCGCCCCAGTCCGGCAGCTCGCTCACAACCGCACCAACCAATCGCCCGCCGACCAACCCGAATTCACAGCCGCACCAGCCGGTCGTCGGCCCACACGCCCAGCGGCCGCAGCCCGGCCGCCGACCACTCCCCGGTCACCGTCGCCGCCCGCCCCGCCGTGACGGCAACGAGCCGCCACGGTTCCCCCGCAGCCGGATCGAGCGGCAGCCCCGCCCCGTCCGCGTCCGCCAGCGCCCAGCCCGAGGAGCCGTCGCGCACCGGGCACACGTCCGCAAGCACCATCGGCCAGTAGTCCAGCCAAGGGTCGGTGGCCAGCGCCAAGGCGTGCGCCCGCAGGCTGTCCTCGATTCCCAGGGCGCCCGCCACGAAGTGCATCCGCTCCGGTGGCGCGTGACGCTTCGCGATCAGGGCCCGGGCCGGCTGCCCGCCCGGATACAGGCAGACGTCCGCGTCGAACTCGGTGCCCGGCAGGAGGTCGATCGGCAGGGTCTGGCCCGCGACGGCGAACGACAGCACGATCAGCGGCTCGGCGGAGGCGGCCCCGCGCAGCCAGGCCCGGCGTACCGTCAGCTGGTCCTCGATCTCGTCGCGCACCCCGTGGACCTGCCAGCGGTCGCGCACCGGCGGGGAGGCGAGGACGGTCTCCGTGGCGATGGGTACCCCCACCCGCATTCGCACACTCGCCGCCAGTTCCTCCGGCAGGTCGTCCAGCCGCCGGTAGCCGCCGACCAGCAGGTGCAGCTTGGCCAGCTCGCCGAGCAGGCGCTCCGGCGAGCCGAGGACCGCGGTCGTGCGGCGCAGGATGCCGGCCGCGCTGGCCGCCTGGGCGTCGACCAGGCGGGCGATCATGTTGTCCCAGGCCGGGCCGCCCTTGCCGGTGCCGGCGAGGCCGGAGCGCATCTGGTCGGCCAGCCAGCGGTCCAGCTCGTCGAGGCCGGCGGAGATGCGGTCGGCCCGGCGGGCCTGGGCTTTCTCGCTGACGGGGGCCCTGCCCGCAGTACCGTTGCCGCCGCTGTTGCCTCTGGGTTCTTCCGACGCGGGGCCGGAGTTGCCGCGATGTGCCCGCGCGGCCCGGGCGGCCTGCCACGCGGCGGCCCAGGACGGGGCGACGGCGGCCGGCACCGACCCCGCCGACCAGCGCAGCAGCAGGGCGAGGGCGTGCTTGCAGGGGAACTTGCGGCTCGGGCACGTGCACTTGAAGGCGGGCTCGGTCAGGTCGACCACGGTCTGGTAGGGCGTGCTCCCGCTGCCCTGGCACAGCCCCCACAGCGTGGGGTCGATGTCGTCGGCGGTGCTCAGCCCGGTCTCCAGCCAGGCGCGGTCGCCGGCCAGCCCGCGCGCCGCCCGTTGCGCGGACGAGTCGGGGGCCAGCGCCATCACCTGGTCGGTCGTCCAGACCGTGGTGACCGTCGTTGTTTCCGCCATGCTGCTAACCGTAGTGAGGGGGTACGACATTTCGCCGGTGGGTATGTTTCCGTCATGAGACCCGTACGTACCGCAGCCCGTTCCATGCTCGCGGCGATCTTCGTGGTGCAGGGCTGGTCCGCGTTCACCAACCCCGGGCGGCTCGCGGGCAAGGCGAGCAAGGTCACCGGGCAGCTCGAGCCGACCATCAAGGCGATCCACCCCAAGCTGCCGACCGACGCCGAGACGCTCGTGCGGGTCAACGGCGCGGCCCAGGTGGCGGGCGGCCTGCTGCTCGCGACCGGGCACGCCACGCGGCCGGCGGCGCTGTTGCTGGCCGGCTCGCTCGTGCCCACGACCCTGGCCGGGCACGCGTTCTGGGAGATCGAGGACCCGGCCCAGCGCACCCAGCAGCGGATCAACTTCCTGAAGAACATGGGCCTGTTCGGCGGTCTGGTACTGGCCGCCCTCGACAAGGAGGGCCGGCCCGACCTGCGATGGCGGGCGGGCAGAACTTACAAGCGCGCGAAGAAGCACCTCAGGGACAGTTCACCCATTCCTCTTCACCATCGCTGAACACCTGCCGCTTCCACACCGGCAGCCGCGCCTTGACCTCGTCGACCAGCCGGGCGCAGAGCGCGAACGCGTCCGCCCGGTGCGCGGTCGACACGGCCGCGGCCAGGGCCACGTCGCCGATCTCCAACCGGCCGACGCGGTGCGACACGGCCAGGGAGCGCACCGCGGGGTCGGCGGCGATCTCCGCCGCCACCTCGCGCAGCACGTCGCCGGCGCTGGGATGCCCCTCGTACTCGAGCTCGACCACGCCCCGCCCGCCGTCGTGATCGCGCACGACCCCGGCGAACGACACGACCGCCCCGGCGGCCCGATCGGCGACGGCCCGCTCGTGCTCGGCGACGTCGAGCGGCGCGGTGGTCACCTCGCTGCGGATCACGGGCGATCACCATCCGGCAGCGGTACCAGCTGCGCCACCGTCCCCGCCCGCCCCTGCTCCCCGGGCGGGATCACCGCGAAGCCGGCCGAGTTGGCCAGTCCCCGCAGCATCGACGAGCCGACGTGCGCGACCGGATGCGCCCGCCCGTCCACCAGCGACACGAGCGCCAGGTGCGTGAAGTCGCCGCGGCCGGGCACATCGGCGCCGAGGGTCACGGTGGACAACGCGGGCAACGGGGCGGCGGTGAATCCGGCGAGCAGTGGCAGTACCAGCGAAACGAGCGCGACGAACGTCGACTGTGGATTCCCCGGAAGGCCCGCCACGAACTGGCCGCCGGGCAGCTGCGCGACGAGCATCGGGAAGCCGGGCCGGACCGCCACGGTGTTGACGACGTAGCGCGCGCCCAGCTCGGCCAGCGCCGGGTGCAGGTGGTCGACCGGCCCGTGCATGGTGCCGCCGGTGGTGCAGATGACCTGCGCGCCCGCGTCGACGGCGGCCCGCAGCGCGGCCACGTGGTCCTCCAGCGTGTCGGCGACCGGCCCGCGCGAGTGCACCACGGTCGTCCCGGCGCGGCGCAGCCAGGCGGGCAGCGACGGGCCGAGCGCGTCGCGCACCCGTCCCGCGCCGGGCGCACCCGCGGTGAGCAGCTCGTCGCCGAAGACAAGCACGGCGGTCTTGGGAGAAGGACGACAAACCAGGGTGTCGTACCCGCACGACGCCGCCAATCCGATGACCCCCGGCGTCACCGGCGTCCCGGCGGGCAGGAGCTCCTCGCCGGCGGCCGCCTCCTCGCCCTGGCGGCGCCAGTCGGGAAGGGCCCGCGGCTCGCCCGTGACCAGGCCCTCGGCGTCGGTCTTGGACTCCTCGACGCGCACGACCGCAGTGGTGCCGTCCGGGACCATGCCGCCGGTGGCGATCTCGACGCAGGTGCCGTCCTCGGCCAGCGGCGCCGCGGTGTCCCCGGCCAGCACCCGCCCCACGACCCGCCAGGGGGCCGGTCCGCGGGCCGCCCAGCCGTCGATGCTCGACGTGGCGAACGCGGGCAGGTCGGTCAGGGTCACCAGCGGCTCGGCGAGCGTGCGGCCGTCGGCCTCGGCCAGCGGCAGCGCCACCGGACCCGGAGCGACCGCCCAGCCCGCCGCGTGCACCGCATCCCGCGCCGCCGTCCAGGCGATCGGTAACGTCACGCCGAAAGCCTAGCCCTGCCGGTGATCGCCGCCCCCGAGCTGGTCCACCGCGTGCTGCAGCACCGGCCCCAGCACGGTCAAACCATCCTTGGCGCCACCCCGGGAGCCGGGCAGGTTGACCACGAGGGTGCGCCCGGCGACGCCGGCCAGCCCGCGGGACAGGATCGCGGCAGGCACCTTGGCCGCCCCGGCCGCGCGGATCGCCTCGGCGATGCCGGGCACCTCGTAGTCCAGGACCCGGCGGGTCATCTCGGGCGTGGCGTCGGTCGGCGTGATGCCGGTGCCGCCGCTCGTGAGCACCACGTCTGCCCCGCCGGCCACGGCCTCGCGCAGGGCCGCCTCGACCGGTTCGCCGTCGGGCACGACGACCGGGTCGGACGTGTCGAACCCGAGCGCCCGCAATCCCTCCACGAGCAGTGGCCCGCTCGTGTCCTCGTAGATCCCGGCCGCCGCCCGATTGGACGCGACCACGACGACCGCTTTCACGCGCGCTCCCAGAGTCCGGTCTTGCCGCCTTCTTTCCGCAGTACCCGCACGTGCTCGATCGACGCCGCCGGGTCCACGGCCTTGATCATGTCGATCAGCGCCAGCCCCGCGGTGGCCACGGCGGTGAGCGCCTCCATCTCGACCCCGGTGCGGTCGGCGGTGCGCGCGACCACCTCGATCTCGATGGCGTCGTCACGCAACGTCAACTCGACCGTCACCCCGTGCAGGGCGATCGGATGGCACAGCGGCACCAGGTCGGGCGTGCGCTTCGCTCCCATGATCCCGGCGACCCGCGCGACCGCGAGGGCGTCACCCTTCGGAAGGGAACCGTCACGCAAGAGTGCGATGACTTCGTTGGTGGTGCGGACGAATCCCGCCGCGACGGCTCGACGCGCGGTCACTTCCTTGCCTGCGACATCGACCATCCGGGCCGCCCCGGAGGCGTCCACGTGGGTCAGCTCATTTGGCACCCAAAGAGCTTAATCACCGGAGGCGGAACCGCGGTTGATCATGCACGCTAAGGGCTAGCTGCGTCGAATTTGCTATACGGAGCGTCACGTTCGCGTCGCCAAATCGTGACAAAGACCGTTATAGTTCGCAAACTATGATTCGACGGACAATTCGCTTAGGGCATCTTGCGTTCTGCACCCTAAGCTGCGTTCAGCGCTTCGGAAGTCGATGACCTTCGATATCCGGTGCTGACGGGGGTCGAATCCGCGAACGACTTTTTAGGAGCGAAAATGCGCAGAGATCACGACTGGGGCTAAACCCCGTTCGTCGGGTTGACAACCCCGCAGAGACATCGGCCACGATGACAACGGGCCATGCAGAGAACACCGCGAACCGACGACGCGACCAACCAGCGCCTCTGGCGTCTCGTTGGTCCCGTCGTCGTCGGCGGGGCCCTCGCCGCCCTCTGGGCGCTGTGGAGCATCGCCAGCCGTCCGACGGAGCTCGCCGGCCTGGCCGCACTCACATTGGTGCTGGTCGGCCGGAGCTTCGTGACCGTCGAGGTCCGCATCCGGTCAGTGTCGGACGTGATCACTCCGACCACCGCGGTGATCACTCTCGCGGCGGTCTTCCTGCCGGCCCCCGAGATGATTCTCGGCACGGCGTGCGGCACGTTCCTGTCCCACATGGTGCGCCGCGCGACCGATCCGATGAAGGTCGGGTTCAATGTCGGAAAAGACACTATTGGCGCGACTGCGGCGATTGCCGCGGCCACGGCCGTCGGCACGCAACCCATCCTGCTGAATCCGACATTCACTATTTTTGATGCAATACCCGGACTTTTCGCCGCGTTTGCCGCCTACATGTTCGTCGACGAGATCGTCGCCCACGGACTGTTCTCGATCATCACGCACAAGCCGTTCCGGCAGCTGCTGCTGACCCATTTCGACGTCCGGCTCGTCACCCGGCTCGGGCTGCTGGGCGTGGCGCTGGCGACCGTCGCGGCGTACCGGGTCAGCGAGTGGCTCGTCCTGGTCCTCCCGCCGCTGGCCGTCGCCATCCACCTGGCCTTCGCCAACAAGACGCGCACCCGCGCCGGCAACGAGGCGTGGCAGCGGCTGGCCGAGGCGACCGACGAGTTCAACTCCGTCGACCAGACCGCGGTGCTCTACGCCGCCGTGCGCCGCGCGACCGACATCTTCTCCACCGACCAGGCCGAGGTCGAGATCGACCCGCCCGGCGGCCGGCCGCGCCTGGTGCGCAGCAACGGCACCGAGATCCTGTACGACGGCCCGCCCGGCGACGCGCCCGCGGCCGAGGGGTACCTGATCCCGGTCCCGCTGGAGAGCTACCGCGGCGACGCCGACCTCGGTGAGCTCCGGCTCCGGTTCCGGGGTTCCGAGGCGGTGCGGTTCACCGAGCGGGAGCAGTACACGCTGCGCACCTTCACCGCCGCGCTCTGCACCGCCATCCGCAACGCCGCGACCTTCGCCGAGACCCAGCGCCTGGCCGACAGCCACGCGCGGGCGGCGGCCCAGGATCCGCTGACCAGGCTGGCCAATCGGCGGCGGCTGCAGCAGTACGGCAACCAGATCCTGGCCGGGCAGGCCGGTGTGGTCGGCGTCCTGCTGATCGACCTCAACCACTTCAAAGAGGTCAACGACACGCTCGGGCACGCCGAGGGCGACCGGGTGCTGCAGGCCGTGGCCGACCGGCTCACGGCGGCGACCCGCCCCGACGACCTGGTGGCCCGCTTCGGCGGCGACGAGTTCGCGATCCTGCTGGCCGGGCTGAGCGCGCCGGCCATCGCCGAGCTGCGGGCCAACGCCATCCTGGACGCGCTGGCGCCCCCCATCGAGCTCGACGACATGCGGATCAGCGTCGAGGCCACCTGCGGCGTGACCACCGGCACCGGCGGCAGCGTGGGTGAGCTGCTGCGGCGGGCGGACATCGCGTTGTACCAGGCGAAGCAGGACGGCCAGCGCGTCGTCGTCTACGCGCAGGCCCGCGACACCGCCGACGTCGGCAGCCTGACCCTCGGCGGCGACCTGGTGCGCGCCCTCGCCGAGCACGAGTTCATGGTCCACTTCCAGCCCATCGTGGACCTCGCCAGCGGCCGGGTGATCGCGGCCGAGGCGCTGACCCGCTGGCAGCACCCGGACCGCGGCCCGCTGTCCCCGGACCGGTTCCTCGGCGCGATCGAGCGCTCCGGGCAACTCGCGGCCTTCGCCGACGCGGTACTCGACCAGGCCCTCAGCGCCGCCACCGACTGGGCCGACGCGGGCTTCCAGATCCCCGTCGCGGTCAACGTGTCCCCGCGCAGCCTGCTCGACCCCTCCTTCCCGGACGCGGTGGCGCGGCGGTTGAGCGCACGCGGGGTACCGTCGTCGGCCCTCGTCATCGAGCTGACCGAGTCCGTGACCCTCAGCAAGCTCGAGGTGGTCGACGAGGTCCTCGCCGCCCTGCGCGACCAGGGCATCCGGCTCGCCCTCGACGACTTCGGCACGGGCTTCTCGTCACTGGCCACGCTCGCACGGGTACCGGTGGACGAACTCAAGATCGACCGCAGCTTCGTGGCCGCGATGAACGCCTCCGCCCCCGGCGCCGTGGTCCGCTCGACCATCGACCTGGGCCGCAGCCTCGACCTGCTCGTGGTGGCCGAGGGCGTGGAGCGCGAGGACCAGCGCCAGCAGCTGTGGGAGCTCGGCTGCCCGGCCGGCCAGGGCCACCTGTTCGCCCGCGCCATGCCGGCCGACCGCCTGCTCGCCCACCTCAACCGCGGCGAGGGCCACCTGGCCGACCCGCTGCACGACACCGGCGCCGTGATCCGCATGTCGCGCAGCCGCCGGGCGCGCAAGCCGAACCTCGGCCCCGAGAGCCAGGGCCGCGAGCGCTCCACCTGATAATTGGTCGCATCAACCCTCGACTGCTCGACGCCGCCTTCTACGCGCTGTGCGCCGCCTTCGCCGGCCTCACAGCGCTGACGTCGACCCTGCTGCCGCACCGCGGGTGGGGTCAGATCGCCTGGATCGGGTACGCCGCCGGCGCCCTCCTGGTCCTCCGGCTCGCCCGCTGGTGGCTGATCCCGTTCCTCTTCGCCGCGACCGCCCTCCTGCCGCTGCTGGTCGAGGCGGTGCAACGCGCCTCGGGCCGGTCCGGTCGCGCGCAGGAGGAGGTGCTGGTCGTCGAGCAGATGGGCGAGCGGCTGGTACGCACCGGGACGCCGTACCTCTCGCACGACGCGATCGCCGCGCTTCCGGATCGCTTGATGGGCTACGCGCCGTACCAGCCGGGCATGGCGGTCTTCGGCCTGCCGCGCGCGACCTTCGGCTCGCATTGGTGGACCGACGCCCGGGTGTGGTTCGCGCTGGCCACGATCGCGGGCCTGACCTGGGCCTGGCGGCTCCTGCGCTCGACCGACCCCCTTCGGCTGGCCCAGGCCGTGGCGGTCCTCCCGCTCTGCACCCTGACCCTGGCCACCGGCGGCGACGACATTCCGGTGCTGGCCCTCTGCGTGCTGTCGCTGGCCCTGGCCTCGCGCGACCGTTTCCTCGCCGCCGGGGTGGTGGTCGGGCTCGCGGGCGCCCTGAAGCTCTTCGCGCTTCCCGTTGCCTTGGTTGTACTGATCCTGGCCTGGTCGACCGGCCGCTGGTCGTTCTCCTGGCGGTTCGCGGTACCGGCATTCGGCATCCCGGTCCTCGCCCTGGTCCCGGCTCTCGCGGTCGACCCCGACGCGTTCGTGGAGAACGCCATCCGCTTCCCGAGCGGCCACGGCCTGGTCACGAGCCCCGCCCAGTCCCCGCTGCCCGGCCACCTGATCGCCACGGCGCTCCCGGCCGGCCGCACGGTCGCGCTCGTCCTGCTCCTGCTGGCCGGCGCGGTCATCGCCTGGTACTTGTTCCGCCGCCCCCCGACCACCGCGGCTTCGGCATCGGCGTACATCGCGGCCGGCCTGACCGCGGCCATCATGCTCACGCCGACCACGCGGTTCGGGTATTTGCTGTATCCGGTGGCGTTCCTGGCCTTCTGGTGGTCGCTGCGCGCGGGCGCGCGTAGACAGGAGGCATGGCCTTCCGTAACCGGCCGGAGGCCGGCGCAGCCCTAGCGTCGCTGCTGGCCACCTGGACCGACCACGCGGACGCGGTCGTCCTGGGCCTGGTCCGCGGCGGGGTACCGGTCGCCTTCGAGGTCGCCTCCCGCCTCCGCCTGCCGCTGGACGTCCTGGTGATCCGCAAGCTCGGCGTGCCGTGGGCCCCGGAGGTCGCCTTCGGCGCCGTCGGCCCGGGCGGCGTCCAGGTCCTCAACCGCGAGATCGCCATGCGCCTGGACGAGGACGAGATGGCCGAAGTCATCCAGTACGAGTCAGCCGAACTCCGCCGCCGCGAGCTCCTCTTCCGCCAGGGCCGCCCCCCGCTCGACCTGACCGGCCGGACAGCCCTGCTCATCGACGACGGCCTGGCCACCGGCGCCACGGCCGGCGCGGCGGTGGCCGTGGCCCGCAAGCTCAGCGCCACCCACGTCGTCCTGGCCGCTCCCGTCGGCGCGACGGCCGCGGTGACCCGCCTGCAGCGCCGAGCCGACCAGGTCGTCTGCCCCCTGGCGGAGACCGACTTCGGCGCCGTGAGCCGCTTCTACGAAGACTTCCACCAACTGACCGACACCGACGTCACCGACCTCCTGGCCCGACCGGTTCCACCCGCCACGTGACGCCGCAACCCGGAGCCCGCAGCCACCGGTCACCGCGACTCCACGTCCACCGCGTAACGCACGCCCGCCTCTTCGCCGCCGCGCCACTTCGGCCTGTGCGTGGACCCCTCGACCTGGGCGGGCGGGCTCGCTCGACCTGGGCGTGGACCCCTCGACCTGGGCGGGCGGGCTCGCTCGACCTGGGCGGGCGGGGCCCCGTGGTCTGGGCGGGCCCCATCGGCCTGAGCCGCCGCCGGCAAGTCGCTAAATGGCCATGTCCACGAACCGCGACAGGTGCAGCTGCGCGGCCACCGTCACCGTGTCGGTCGGGCCGTTTCGGTGCTTGGCCACGATGAAGTCCGCCTCGCCCGCGCGCGGCGACTCCTTGTCGTAGTAGTCGTCGCGGTGCAGCAGGATCACGACGTCGGCGTCCTGCTCGATCGAGCCCGACTCACGCAGGTCGGACAGCTGCGGCCGCTTGTCGGTGCGCTGCTCGGGACCACGGTTCAGCTGACTCACCGCGACCACCGGGCACTCGACCTCCTTGGCCAGCAGCTTCAACCCACGCGACAGGTCCGCGACCTCCTGCTGCCGGCTCTCGGTCCGCTTCGGGCTGGTCATGAGCTGCAGGTAGTCGACCACGATGAGCTTGAGATCGTGCCGCTGCTTGAGCCGCCGCGCCTTCGCCCGGATCTCCATCAGGTTCATGTTCGGCGTATCGTCCACGAACAGCGGCGCCTCGCTGATCTCCCCCATCCGCCGCGCCAGCTTCGTCCAGTCATCGTCGGACAACTGCCCGGACCGCAACACGTGCAGCGGCACCCGAGCCTCCGCCGACAACAGCCGCATGACGATCTCGACCTTCGACATTTCCAGGCTGAAGATCGCCGACGCCATGTTGTGCTTCACCGAAGCCGCCCGACTGAAGTCCATGGCGGCCGTTGACTTCCCTAGCCCAGGTCGGCCGGCAACAATGATCAACTGGCCCGCGTGCAGGCCGTTCAGGAGGCGGTCCAGGTCGCTGAAGCCGGTCGGTACGCCGGTCATCATGCCGCCCTGCGCGCCCACGGCCTCGATCTCGTCGAGGGTGGGCTGCAGCATCTCGGCCAGGACGGCGAAGTCCTCGCTGACGCGCTTCTCGGTCACGTCGTAGATGGCCTGCTGGGCGAGGTCCACCACGTCGTCGACGTCGCGGCCGCCCTGGCCGCCCGAGCCGAAGCCGAGCTGCACGATGCGGGTGCCGGCCTCGATGACCCGGCGCAGCACGGCCCGCTCGGCCACGATGCGCGCGTAGTAGCTGGCGTTGGCCGCGGTCGGCACCGTGGTCATCAGCGTGTGCAGGTACGGCGCGCCGCCGATCTTCGCGATGTTGCCGCTGTCGGCCAGGGTGGCGGCGACCGTCACGGCGTCGGCGGGCTCGCCGCGGCCGTACAGGTCGAGGATCGCGTCGAAGATGACGCTGTGCGCCGGCTTGTAGAAGTCGTTCGTCTTGAGGATCTCGACGACGTCGGCGACCGCGTCCTTGCTCAGCAGCATGCCCCCCAGCACGCTCTGCTCGGCCGCGACGTCCTGCGGCGGGGTGCGCTCGAAGGGCTCGGACGACCGGCGCTCGGAGGAGCCACCGCGGCCGCCACCGTCACGACCGCCACCGTCACCGCCGCCACCACCGTGCTCCGGCGGCGGTTCCTCGTCCCAGTGCTCGCTGCGCTTGTCCTCGGTGATCGACACTTCACTCGCCCCCCAACGCCACACCTGCCAGGCCTAGTAGACCTCGGGGGTATGACAAAAACTCGCCGGCGCGACGACGCGCGCCCGCGCAACGGTATGGGGCGACTGGCGTTCGATGAAAGTTAGCCGGTGGACAAGCCTCTGGACAACCTGTGGACGCAGGCCCCAGACCTTGGGAAAGCTTGTGCACAGACCTGTGGACAACCGGGTGAACGGGCGGCTGAAATGGGCGCTGACCAGGCAGTACAGCATCCACAGCCTGTGTGCTTGAAAAAGAGCGCGACGAATTTCCGTCTGGACGACCGATTGCGGAAAGGTCACGAAAGGGTGACGCTCTGGGTGTGGGTTATCCGGATTGGGATCGGCCGCGTGGCGGCCGCGAGCGGCAGACGCCGGAGACGGGCCGCTGGGATCCGCGACAGGAGCGGTGGATCCCCCAGCAGCGCGGGCCGGAAGGGGACGATTACGGCATCGAGCCGTTCCCCGCGCGCTCGGACCCCAGCCGCCGCCCCGGCCAGGGCCGCGTCATCGATCACGACGACTGGGCCCGGCGCCCCCGCCGGCGGGTCCCGCTTCCCCCGGCCCCGCCCAACGAGCGGGACGAGGTGGACGAGCCCGAGGAAGACGATGACGACGAGGACGAGCCGGACCAGCGCAGCATCTACATCGGGTCGTTCATCTCGACGGCCCTGTGGTACCTCGTTCCCTTCGCCGCGTACGTCGGCTTCTCGCTGACCCTGCCCGACGACCCGCGCCCGGGCTGCACCAACGCGTTCGGGCTGCCGTGCCCCTCGCAGCACGACGAGGCGATCTCGAACATCACGAACCTGGTGCCGCAACTCGCCGTCTCGCTGGCGCTGAGCATCGTGGTCGCGATGATCCTGGGCAAGATCACGACGGGCTGGCGGCCGTTCGCGATCGGATTCGCCAGCGCCGTGCTGGGCGCGGGCGTGGCAACGGTCGGTTTTGCGGTACTAGCGACGCAAAATCTGGGCCTTTGACAACTCGCTGATCTCCGTTCGGTCACCGTCGGGTCACGCCGGGAGCCGTTCGCCGCATGCCGCCGTCAGACCGGCCAAAGACCTTGAAGGAGGATTTCGATGGCCGGTCGGCATTCGCTACGACGCCTGCGCCTCGCCGCCGTGATGGCCCTCGCCACCACGCTGCTCGCGGCGTGCGGCGCGGACAGCAACCAGAGCAGCAACAGCGACAGCGGCGGGAAACAGGCGGCGCCCCAGTACGGCGGGGCCACCGGCACGCCCGAGGGCCTGGCCCAGGGCGACGCGACCCCGGACAAGACCGACGGCACCGATGACCGCGCGGCGGCCGGCGAGACCAACACGGCCGACCGGCCCGTGTCGACGTTTGCGGTGGACGTCGACACGGCCTCGTACAGCTTCGCCAAGCGCACCCTCGAATCCGGCCAGCGCCCCGCGAGGGACACGATCCGCCCGGAGGAGTTCGTGAACTCCTTCGACCAGCGGTACCGCGAGCCCGAAGGCAACGGCTTCGCCATCAACACCGACGGCACCCGGCTGCCGTCCACCCACCGCGGCGCCGACGACCGCGCCCGGCTCCTGCGCGTCGGCCTGCAGACCAGCACCGAGGCCGGCGGCGAACGCCCCGACGCCGCGCTCACCTTCGTCGTCGACGTCTCCGGCTCCATGTCCGAGCCCGGCAAACTCGACCTCGTCCAGCGTGGCCTGCACACCCTCGTCGGCCAGTTGCGCCCGACCGATTCGGTGGCCATCGTGTCGTACTCCGACAAGGCCCAACTCCTCCGCCCGATGACCGCGGTCCGCGAGCGCGAGTCGCTGGACCAGTCGATCGACCGCCTCAAGGTCTCGGGCAGCACGAACCTCGAGGCCGGCCTGCGGATGGGCTACGACACCGCCCGAAAAGGCTTCCGCAACTCGGCCACGAACCGCGTCATCCTGCTCTCGGACGGCCTGCCCAACGTCGGCACCACGGACTCGTCCGCCCTGGTCAAAGAGATCCAGGAGGCGGCGTCCAAGCAGATCACCCTGCTGGGCGTGGGCGTCGGCAGCGACTACGGCGACCGCTTCATGGAACAACTCGCCGACAAGGGCGACGGCTACGTGGTCTACGTGAGCGACCAGACCGAGGCCGACCGCGTCTTCGTGCAACAGCTCCCCGCGACTGTCGCCCTGCGCGCCCTGGACGCCAAGGCACAGGTCGAGTTCGATGCCAAAACCGTCCTCTCGTACCGCCTGATCGGCTACGACAACCGCGCGCTCTCGGCCTCCCAGTTCCGCAACGACCGAGTCGACGGCGGCGAGGTTGGCCCAGGCCATGCGGTGACGGCGCTCTACGCCCTGCATCTGCGTCCCGGCGCCGAGGGCCACCTGGCCGACGTACGAGTCCGCTGGCAAGACCCCAAGACCCGCGAGCCGAGCGAACTCTCCCAGCCGATCACGGTCAGCACCCTGGACCGCGACTTCGCCGAGTCCCCGTCTCCGCTGCGAGTCTCGTACGTGGCCGCGTACCTGGCCGAGGTCCTGCGGTCGAGCCGCTACGCCGAGGAGGTCCGCCTCAACGACCTGCGCACCATCGCCCAGGACTGCGGCGACACCGCCCAGGTCCGCGACCTGACCGCCATGATCACCGACGCCATCTCGCTCTACAACTGACGCCCCTGACCACGACCGACCACCACCTGACCCACGACGCACCTGACCAACGACGCACCTGACCACCCGAAACGACGCGCCCGAGCGGTACGCGCCGCGGCCATCAAGCCGCGCCGCCCCTCCGCCGGGCGCGTCGCCGTTGACCACCGAACGAGCCGCGCCCACTCACCACCGAGCCGCGAGTCGCACGACCTGACCGAGCCGCACAAAACGGCATTCCGCGACGCAGAACGACAACGACGCAACGGCCACGTGCGACCCAAGCGACGACGCGGCCCGAGACGGAACACGGCCCAAGACGAGCCAAGAAACGACCCGCCATCAAAGCGCGGCCCCGAGGTGAAGCGCGGCCCGACCCGACGTGCGGGCCCGACGCGCGGCCCGACCCGACGTGCAGCGCGGCCCGACGCGACATGCGGCCCGACGCGACATGCGGCCCGACGCGACATGCGGCCCGACCCGACGTGCAGCGCGGCCCGACCCGACGTGCGGGCCCGACGTGCGGCCCGACCCGACGTGCAGCGCGGCCCGACCCGACGTGCGGGCCCGACGTGCGGCCCGACCCGACGTGCAGCGCGGCCCGACGCGACATGCGGCCCGACCCGACGTGCAGCGCGGCCCGGCGCGGCTAAGAGGTTGCGGACGCCAAGAGGCCCCGGAGAAGTGGACTTCTCCGGGGCCCCTGGTGAAGCAGCGCCCTTACTTGGCCGCCGTGACCTTCAGCGTGAAGGTGGCCGCGACCTCCGGGTGCAGCTTGATCTGCACCTTGTAGTCGCCGACCGACTTCACGTGGCCCGGCAGTTCGAGGCGGCGGCGGTCGAGCTCGGGCCCGCCCGCCTTCTGGACGGCCTCGACGACCTCGGCCGGCGTGACCGAGCCGTAGAGGCGACCCTCGCGGCCGGCGCGGACGGCCATCTGGACCTTGAGGCCCTCGAGCTGGGCCTTGACCTCGTTGGCGTGCCCCAGGTCGCGGATCTCACGGGCCCCGCGGGCCCGCTTGATCGTCACGATCTGCTTCTCGGCACCCTTGGACCACAGGATCGCGTAGCCCTGCGGGAGCAGGTAGTTGCGTCCGTAGCCGTCCTTCACCTCGGCGATGTCGCCGGGCGAACCGAGGCCGCTGACCTCCTGGGTGAGGATGATCTTCATGTTGCCGCCCCCTTACCGCGTGGTCGCGGTGTAGGGGAGCAGCGCCATCTCGCGCGCGTTCTTGACGGCGCGCGCGATCTGGCGCTGCTGCTGGGCGGTCACACCGGTCACCCGCCGAGCGCGGATCTTGCCGCGGTCGGAGATGAACTTCCGCAGCAGCGCGGTGTCCTTGTAGTCGATGTAGGCGATGCCCTCCTTGTCGAGAGGGTTCACCTTCTTCTTCGGTTTGCGCAGGGCCGCAGCCTTCGCCATTGCTCTTGCTCCTGATGCCATTAGAACGGGGGCTCGTCGTCGAAGGAAGAGTTCGACCTGCTGCCGCCACCGCCGCCACCGCCGGCCGGGGTCGCGTTGGCCCACGGGTCGTCGTTGTACCCGCCGCCGCCGCCACCGCCCCCGCCGCCGTTGCCGCCGGAGCCGAAGCCGCCACCACCACCGCCGCCGGAGCTGCGCGACATCTTCTGCACCTTGGCAGTCGCGTAGCGCAGCGAGGGGCCGATCTCGTCGACCTCCAGCTCGATGACGGTGCGCTTCTCGCCCTCGCGCGTCTCGTAGGACCGCTGCCTGAGCCGTCCGGAGACGATGACTCGCGACCCGCGGGTCAGCGACTCGGCGACGTTCTCGGCCGCCTGCCGCCACACCGTGCAGGACAGGAAGAGCGGATCGCCGTCCTTCCACTCGTTGGTCTGGCGGTCCATCGTCCGGGGGGTCGAGGCCACCCGGAACTTGGCCACCGCCGCTCCCGACGGAGTGAAACGCAACTCAGGGTCATCGGTCAGATTGCCGATGACCGTGATCGTGGTGTCTCCCGCTGCCATATTTGAGTCAACTCCTCGCGCGCTGGTGTATGGCCACCATGTCACAGGGGTACGACAGTTTCCCGTCTCGCCGAGTGACCAGCGGCCGGGCGAAGCAGATCGATCTCGCCCGAATCCGCTTAGCGGACCTCGGGCCGGATGACCTTGGTGCGCAGCACGGACTCGTTGAGTCGCAGCTGACGGTCCAGCTCGGCCACGGACTCCGGCGAGGCCTGGAGGTCGATGACGGCGTAGATACCCTCGGTCTTCTTGTTGATCTCGTACGAGAGGCGCCGGCGGCCCCACACGTCGAGCTTCTCCACCGAGCCACCCGACGTCCGAATCACATTCAGATACTGATCGAGCGACGGGGCGACGGTGCGCTCCTCGAGACTTCCGTCGAGGATCACCATGATCTCGTAATGACGCAAGACGTTCTCACCTCCTACGGGCTAAGCGGCCGCGGTCCATCCGCGGCAGGAGGTCATGCGTCGTCCAGCAACAACAGAGCTGCGGGACCGAACCAGAGTACACGCTGAGGTGTCAAGACAGAAAAAGACCGCGGGGCGCGTCATCCGCTTCTTTGGGTGGGACCTGGGGAGGAACGACCACACCGGTGCGTTGGATGACTGCGCCCCGCGGAGCTTTGGGGAAATCGTACCTTAAGCGAAGCTAGCCCGTGATGCCCGCTGTGCAATGATAGCCCGAATTGCGGCGATTCCGACGCCCACCACGCAGACCGTCGCGACCAATGCGAGCAGTCCGACCGGCCCGTTGCTCGCCGGCCCGCTCGCGGCCACCGGCTCCTCGACGGTGACGCGGTCGTCCGCGGGAGCGCTCGGGTCGACGCCCATGCCGAGGCCGGGGGCCGCCGACGAGTTCGGGTCCAGCAGCGACGGGTCGACGGGCTCGGTACCCATCTCGTCCGCGGCAGTTTCATCCGGCGTCGCCGCGGTCGTGGGCGCCTTCGTCTTCTGCGCCGCGCCGCCGCCGTGGTTGGAGATCACGCCGTTGGCCGCGCCCGCGGCGGCACCCGCGGGACCGCTCGCCGGCGTGGTCTTGGTCGCGCCCGGGGCGGCCTTGGCCTGGGGCTGCGCGGCCTGACCGGTCGCGGCGGGCGCGGGCGGCGGGGCGGTCACGCCGACGGAGACCGGCTTGAACTGCTGCACGACGCCGACGCCGCAGTCGAAGGTCATCGCGACCTCGACCGGGCCCTTCTTGAAGGTCACGGGGACCTGCTGATTCGGCTGTACCGTCGCCACGGACTTCCCGTCCACCTTGAGCGCCGCGTTCTGGCCCAGGCGGTTGACGAAGTTGACCCGCGTGTCGGACGGGACCGACAGGTCGCCGAGGTTCGGTTCCGACTTGCAGACGAGCAGGCTCAGCACGCTGCCGCCGGAGAACTCGACGGTCGGCGACTCGGGAGCGGCACTCACCGGGCTGGCGCCCACGGTCAGGGCCGCGGCGGCGAGCGCCGCGGCGGTAGCCGCCAGGCGAACGGCCGTTCGGTGTCCAGACAAGGTAGCCATCCAGTAGCCATCCAGGGTTGGGGGATTCGATCGGGGGACCGTTCCATCGAGCCATGCGAGCACCGGCGCGATCACGAGCGGCTACGTGCGTAACGAGGCGATCGGCGGGACGGTGACGGAGACCGGCATACCGGACGCTTCGGTCGCCGGTCGGGTGGCTCGGACAAACCGCCGGAGAGACGGGCCGCGCGAAGTGTCACACCCACGTCGTAGGCTCTCCGGCATGCGAATCGGTGCTCACGTCGACCCCGCTGAGCCGCTGGCTGAGGCCGCCGCGCGCGGCGCGGACCTCATCCAGTTCTTCCTGACCGACCCGCAGGCGTGGAAGGACCCCGAAGACCGCGCTGACCAGGCGGAGATAGTCGCCTCGGACGTGGACATCTACATCCACGCGCCGTATCGGATCAACGTCGCCTCGTCCAACAACCGCATCCGCATACCGAGCCGCAAGCTGCTGCTCAGCCACGCGGCCGGCGCGGCGAAGGTCGGCGCCAAGGGCATCGTCGTCCACGGCGGCTACGTCGAGGCGTCCGACGGCCTGGCCGCCGGCTTCGACAACTGGCGCAAGGCCTTCGCCTACGCGGCGGACAACGGCGGCTTCGCCACGCCGGTGCTGATCGAGAACACCGCCGGCGGCGACGACGGGGTCGCCAAGTCCACCTCGTCGACGAAGATGCCCTGCGCCCGCCGCTTCGACAACCTGGCCCGGCTGTGGGACGCCATCGGGGAGTACGAGGTCGGCTTCTGCCTCGACACCTGCCACGCCTTCGCCGGCGGGGAGGAGCTCCTCGGGATCGTGGACCGGGTCAAGGCGATCACCGGCCGCATCGACCTCATCCACGCGAACAACTCGCGCGACACGTTCGACTCGGGCCGGGACCGGCACGACAACATGACCTCCGGCGAGATCGACCCGGAGCTGATCGTCGCGGTCATCCGCGCGGCCGGCGCCCCGGCACTCGTCGAGACTCCAGGCGGCGTCGAGGGCCAGGGCGCCGACATCACCTACCTGCGGGAGCGGCTGGCGTGAGCAACCTGTCGTCGGAGCCGACACTGTCCGAGGAGCCCCCCGCGGAGGACTCCCCGGATTCGGTACTCCCCGTGCCCAACAGCCCCGCCCCCACCGCCCCGGACGGCCACCACCCGCCCGACGGCACCGACGCCACGCCGCGGGCACCCGAGGCGCGCAGGGAGAACTCCACCGGTTCGGGTGACAAATCGGACACACCCGCCAAGCCGGATAAGCGGCGGCGGCGCGGGAAGACCGTCGCGACAACGGCCGAGCCGGGGGAGAAGAACGACACCCGCGTGGAAAAGAACGACGACGAAACCGTGGCCGACGCAGCAACGCAAGACGAGGCAGCGCAGGACGAGGCCAAGAACGACACGGCCGGCGAAGGCGACACCAAGACCGAGGGCGACAAAGAGCCCGACGACCCGTTCACCGCGTTCGCGCCGGAGCCCGAGTTCGTCCCCGGCCGCGCCGGCCGGATCACCCGCAAGAGCGGCTCCGCCCTCAGCAGGTTCTTCGCGCACGAGTGGACCCTCGCCGCCATCGGCTCGGTCCTGCTCGCGATCGTCATGACCTGGCCCGCCGCCCGGCACCCCGCGACGACCATCCCGCAGGACATCTGGGACCCGACCCTGCAGGCCTGGCAGATGTCCTGGGCCGGGCACATCCTCACGACCAACCCGCTGCAGCTGTGGCACGCCAACGCGTTCTACCCGGACCAGTACAGCTACGCCTTCTCCGACACCCTGCTCGGCTACGCCCCGGCGGGCATGATCGGCGAGGGTCCGGTGGCCGCGATCGTGCGGTACAACATGGTCTTCATCTTCATCTTCGCCTTCGCGTTCTTCGGGGCCTATGCGCTGGTCCGCCAGCTCGGGGCCGGCGCGACGGGCGCGGCGGTGGCGGGTGCGGCGTTCGCGTATGCGCCGTGGCGGCTCGGGCAGGCGGGGCACCTGCACGTGCTGTCCATCGGCGGCATCGCGCTCTCGCTGGCCATGCTCGCGCGCGGCCACGGGTTCTCGCTCAAGAACGGGTACGAGCCGGAGAAGCGGCGCTGGGGCTGGGTCCTCGGCGGCTGGCTGGTCGCGGCCTGGCAGATCAGCCTGGGCTTCGGCATCGGCATCCCGTTCGCCTACGCGCTGCTGATCGCCGTGCTGGTCACCGCGATCACGTGGGGCTACCGGCAGGCGTTCCGGTGGGCGGTCCGGCGCCCGTTCGGCTGGAGGCTGTTCTTCGCCAACCTGGGCGGCGGCCTGATCTTCGCGGGCGTGAGCGCGATGATGGCGTACCCGTACCTGCAGGTGCTGAAGGACCACAAGGAGGCCAAGCGCAGCGCGGAGATCATCAGCCTGTTCTCGCCGCCGCTGAAGGGGTTCTTCATCTCGCCGCCCGAGTCGTGGCTGTGGGGCGACGCGTACGCCAACGCGCGCTCGACGCTGGGCTGGGCGCCGGAGATGGCGCTGCTGCCGGGCTTCTTCCTGTACGGGCTCGCGTTCGCCGGCCTGTTCGTGTCGGTCTGGAAGCTGCAGCACCGCATCCTGCTCGGCGTCGGCGTGGTGATCACGGCGATGCTCGCGATGGGCAGCAACGGCCCCGCGAAGGGCGACCTCGGCTACATGGCGCTGTACCGCGTGCTCCCCGGCTTCGAGGGCATCCGCACCTCGGGCCGCCTGATGGTCTGGGTGACGCTGTTCCTGGCGCTGCTCGCCGCCGGGGCGGTGAGCGCGTTCGCGGATCGCGCGGTCGAGCTCTTCGCCGATCAGACCCAGTCCGACGTGGGCCGACGGGCCGGCGCCTGGCGCCTGATCACGCTGATCCCGCTCGTGCTCGTGCTGTCCGAGGGCGTGCACAAGTGGGGGCCGAATCCGGAGGTGCCGCCGGCACCGGTTGCCATGAGCACCCTCGAGGCGCCGCTCATCGTGCTGCCCACCAGCGAGCTCTTCGACATGAACGTCATGCTCTGGAGCACCGACGGCCTGCCCAAGATGGTCAACGGCGGCAGCGGCTTCACCCCGGACGACCAGCAGGTCATGCGGCTGAACATGCAGCAGTTCCCGGATCAGGCCACGGTCGACCAGCTGCGCGAGCTGAAGATCCACACGGTGGTCGTGCTGCGCGACCGCGCGGCCGGCACGGAGTACGCGAAGGCCATCGACGCACCGATCGACGGCCTCGGCATCACCAGGACCGAACAGGGTGACGTCATCCTGTACAAGATCGACGGTTAGAAACTAAAAGCCCGAGCGCAACAGCGCGAAGGCCGTGTCGGCATTGGCGACCGCGGCGGGATAGACCTCGTCCGCGGTCTCGCCGGCCAGCAGCCGATTGGTGTTCTCCATGATCAGGGCGTGCCGCACCCCGACGATCATGGCCGCGGCGGCCCGGCTGCGAAAGTCCGGGCCCAGCTCCGCCGCCAGCGCGTCCGTCGTCGCGTTCATCACCGACAGGGCGCGCTGGGTCAGCGCCGGCGTCGAGAAGACCAGCCGCAGCACCGCGAGCACGTTCGGCCTGTCGCACATCCCGGCGTTCGGATCGCGCGCGGCGAGCGCCGACAGGAAGTGCCGGTGCAGCGCGTCCACCGGCGACTCGTCCGCCCGCCGCGACCGCACGACCAGCGCCGGCTCGCCCACGTGCTCCGACATCGGCCCGACGACCAGGTCTTCCTTGCTCGGGTAGTAGTTGAAGAAGGTCATCTTCGAGACCTCCGCCGCCGCCGCGATCTGCGCCACCGAGACGTTGTCGAAGCCGTGCTCGACGAACAGCTCGATCGCCGCGTTCCACAGCGCCGACCGCGTCTGCGCCTTCTTCCGCTCGCGAAGCGTCTCCGTCGCCATGGGCACAACTATACCAGGATCAAACTTGTACTCGGTCTAAACTTGTGCTTAGTCTAAGCCCATGAAGAAGTTGGGCGTTCTGCTCTGCATGTTCACGATCGTGCTGGCGATCCTCGATCAGAACATCGTGTCGTCCGCGGTCGTCCCGATCGTGCGCGACCTCGACCCGGCGCATGGCGTCGAGCACGTGGCCTGGCTGGTCGCGGCGTTCGCGCTGGCCTCGACCGTCGTCCTGCCGCTGTACGGCCGGCTCACCGACTCCTTCGGCGCCAAGCCGGTCTGGCTGTCAGCGGTCGCGGTGTTCCTGCTCGGCTCGGCCCTCTGCGGCGCGGCGCAGAGCATGGGCCAGCTCATCGCGTTCCGCGCCGTGCAGGGCATCGGGGCCGGCGGCCTGATGAGCGTGACCATGGTCGTCCTGGCCAACCTGGCCGAGCCGGGCCAGGACCGCGGCAAGGGCGCCGGCATGGGCGGCCTGTTCGCCGGCGTCGGCATGGCGATCGGCCCGTTCATCGGCGGCCTCTTCGCCGACCACGGCAACTGGCGCGGGATCTTCTACATCAACATCCCGCTCGGCCTGATCGTGATCGCCGGCGGCCTGTTCGCGATCCGCATCCCCCGCACCACCCGCCGAACCGACCTGGACCTGCCCGGGGCCGCGCTGGCCGGGGCGTTCGCGGCCGCCCTGCTGCTGATCTGCGAGTGGGGCGGGCAGCGATACCCCTGGACGTCCCCCGCCATCCTCGCGCTCGTCGCCGCCGCCGTCGCGAGCCTGGTGCTCTTCGTGTGGCGCGAGTCCGTCGCCGCGCACCCCGTGCTGCCACTCACCCTGCTGCGCAACCGCACCATCCGCGACAGCTACGCGATCCAGCTGCTCATCGGGGCGGCGATGGTCGGCGCGATGGTCCATTTGATGCTGTACCTCCAGGTCGTGCGCGGCGTGAGCGCGTCCGACTCCGGCCTGTACCTCGCGTTCATGGCCCTGGGCCTCACCGCCTCGGGCATGGCGGGCGCCCGCATCCGCCTCGCCACCCGGACGGCCCTGCTCATCGGCACGTCGGCCGCGGCCGTGGCCCTGGCCGCGATCGTGCTCTTCGTCCACCTCGGCGCCTCGCTCTGGACCATCCGCGGCGCCCTGGTGCTGCTCGGCATCGGCTTCGGCCAGCTCCTCGGCCTGCTGATCATGGCCGTGCAGGACGCCGCACCCCGCCACCAGCTCGGCGTGGCGACGACGGGCATCCGGTTCTTCCAGTCGCTCGGCACCGCGGTCGGCGCGGCCGCCCTCGGCTCGGTGCTGACCAGGGTCTACGCCCACCACGCCTTCACGACCGGCATCGAGGTCGTCTTCGCGGTGGCCGCCGCGATCGTCGGGCTCGCCTTCCTGATCGCCACCCGCCTGAACCCGGTCGCGCACCCAAGCGAAGATCAAAAAGAGCCGGCTCTGGTACCGTGAGATCCTGCGAAATCGTGATATGTCCGATAAGTCGCGGCGCGCCAGCGCCCGACTTATCGCGACGCAACGAGAACGGCCCGGCTCCCTCAGAAAGGAAGCCGGGCCGATTCACGTGAAACGGTATCGAAGAACTACAAAGCGTCAACCGGACTTGGCCAGCGCCGGAGCGCCCGGCGGCGGCGGTTCCTCGAGCAGCCCGTGCTCGTCCAGCGGCTCCTCGTTGTAGCTGCCGCCGTCCGGGTCCTCGCCCTCGTACGTCTGGCGCACGACGTCCTCCTCGGGGTGGCGGATGTCGCGGATGACGTACGCCGCGAGGACGCCGAGCGTGACCAGCCGCAGGATCGAGGCGAGCACGAACACGCCCTCCGGGAAGACCTGCCGCCCGGACGCGCCCATGAGCTCGCCGTAGAAGGAGACGAAGTAGAGCACCTCCGCCACCTGCCAGGCCAGGAACGCTCCCCACCGGGGTCTGGCGAGCACGGCGAGCGGCACGAGCCACAGGACGTACTGCTGCGACCAGACCTTGCCGGTGATCAGGAACGCGGCCACGATCAGGAACGCCAGCTGCGCCAGGCGGGGCTCCTTCGGCGCGGTGAGCCCGAGGATCAGGATGCCCGCGCAGCAGATCAGGAACAGGCCCAGATAGAGGATGTTCAGCGTGGCGTGCTCGGGGTCGAGGTCCAGGCGTTGGAAGAACTCGAAGCCGTACTGCCCGTTGCCCCGCGGGAAGTGCGCGCCGATGTACCACAGCGTGCCCCAGTCGATCCCGCGCAGCTGGTTGAACTCCCAGAACTTGACCCAGCTGTCGTAGTACAGGAACGCCACCGGCAGGTTGACCGCGAGCCAGGTCGCGACCCCGGCCCCGACCACGGTGAAGAAGTCTCGCCACTTGCCGGTTCGTATGCTCAGCACCAGCAGCGCGCCGAGGATCAGGACCGGATAGAGCTTCGCCGCCGTCGCCAGGCCTAGGAAGACGCCGGCGAGGATCGGTTTTCGTTTGGCCCAATAGACCATGGCCACGGCGGTCAGCCCGACCGTGAACAGGTCCCAGTTGACGGTGGCCGAGACGAAGAGCGCGGGCGCGACGGCGAACATGGCCGCGTCCCACGGCCGGCGCCGGCGCACCGCGAGGGTGGCCGCGACCGCCGCGATCCCGAACGCGCCGAGGACGACCGCGTTGAGGTCGTAGAAGGCCTGGCCGTCGTTCTGCACGACGCCGCGCTGGTGCAGGTCGTGCACCGGCAGGCCGAGGACGCCCATGAAGGCGCCGGTCAGCACCGGGTACTCGACCTGGTGGTCGGCGTAGGGGACCTGGCCCTCGTTGAGTCCCTCGGCGTAGTACAGCGCGAGGACGTCGGTGTAGCAGAAGTACTTGTACTGCTTCATGTCCGTCCACGCCGCGTCGCGGCAGGGCGCCTTCTGCATCCAGTGGAAGCTCAGCATGGCGCAGATGAGCAGCAGGACCACGCGGGCCGGGGTCCAGAAGCGGCCGCCTCCGGGCAGCCGGAAACGGGACCGCACGGCATGGTTGCCGAGGGGGCCGCCGATGGACTCGGACAGGCCACCGATGAAGCGGTCGGAGTTGGCGGGCTCGTCGACTAGATGCTCGGGGCGCCCACTCGGCTGGCCCAGACTCATCGGCATCGTGTCACCGTACCGTCGCGGGCTCGGAAGTGGATGCAAGGCCCGGCTCGACGCGAGAATCCGTCCGGATCGGCAGGGCGAACAGCAGGGCGACCATCAGCAGCAGGTACCAATTCTTGATGACGAATCCCTGAAGGCCGTGGCTCCACGGGTCCAGCGGCAGGCCCTGCTCGAACCAGGAGACCAGGCCGAGGCCCACGGTGAGCGCGATCAGCACCGCCAGCCAGGCCCGCCGGCGGACCGCGGCCAGCACGATCAGCGCCGGGACGAACCAGTAGATGTGGTGCACCCAGGTGATCGGGCTGACCAGGCAGCCCACGATCCCGGTGATGGTCAGGCCGACCACCTCGTCACCGGCCAGCGCCGCCCTGCGGGCCCGCCACAGGCCGAAGCCCAGCGCGGCCAGCACCAGCAGCGCCCAGACCAGCCGGTTGGCGTCGTGCGGCGCCGAGAGCCGGGCGAGCATCCCGTAGAAGGACTGGTTGAAGGTGTACGCCGCGTTGCCGATCCCCTCGCCCTGCCACAACGCGTCCGTCCAGAAGTCGATCGAACCCCGGGGCATGACGGCGAATGCCAGCAGGCTGGCGGCGGCGGCGCTCACGATCGCCGTCAGACCGGCCCGGTAGCGGCGGCTGAGCAGCAGGTACACGATGAAGATGGCCGGCGTGAGCTTGATGGCGGCGGCGAGCCCGATGAGCACCCCGGCCCAGCGGCTGCCCCGCGGGAGCAGGACCAGCAGGTCGGCCAGGACCAGCACGACGAGCACCATGTTGATCTGGCCGAACGTGTAATTCTCACGGACCGGCTCGAGCGCGCTGATCACGGCGAGCGCGAGGACGAGCGCGAACGGCAGCTCCCAGCCCTTGCGGCGGGCGATCGGGACCACCAGCCACCAGGTGGTGATCAGGAGGGCGGCGATCGTGATCACGCTGTACAGCACGACGGCCCCCGTCCACGGCAGCACCGCGAACGGGACGAGGATCAGCGCGCCGAACGGGGGATAGGTGAAGCCGAGCTGCCCCTGGGTGTCGTCGGGCTTGACGTAGTCGTAGAGCGGGTGCCCGTCGAGCCACCAGTTCACGGCCTGGCGATAGATGCCCAGGTCGAACCAGTCGTGGCGGTTGCGGTACCAGATGTGGCCGTACACGACGAGCGCCACGAACAGGGCGAGCAGCACCCAGCGGACGACCCTGCGCCTGTCCGTGTCCAACGCGCCACCCCCAACAGAATGCGGCCACGGTCCCGAGCGAACTTACCGCCGGTACCGTGGCCGCACACATCAGACCCTGCTGATATCAGCGTCTTCGGGTGGCTTCGGTGGTCGGCACGGTGCCGCCGCCGTTGCCGCCCGGGTTCTGGCTGCCGTTGCCGTTGCCCGGTCCGCCGTTGCCGTTGCCCGGGTTGTTCGGGTCTTGGCCCGGGTTGTTCGGATCGACCACCGGCTCGCTCGGCACCGGCGAGATGCCCGTGCCCACGTCCAGGCGGCCGGTGTTGGCCGGCGGCCGGAAGTTGACCTTGGGCGCCTTGAGCGCGGTCAGCGCGTCGTTGAGGAAGTCGCGCCAGATCGGGCCGGGCAGCGAACCACCGATGATCGCCTTGCCGCTCGAGTCCTTGATCGGCTGCTCGTTGCCCTTGTTGCCGACCCAGACCGCGACCGCGAGGTCGGGTGTCTTCTTGACGGGGTCGTAGGCGGCGTAGCCGACCATCCAGGCGTGCGCGTTGCCGCTCTGGTTCTGGCCGTACTGCCAGGTGCCCGTCTTGCCGGCGATCTGGCGGCCGTCCTTCATCTTCAGGCCGTAGTGCTTCGGCACGCCCTGCAGGACGGTGTTGATGTCGTCGGACATGCCGTCGGTGAAGCCCGGTATCCGCTGCGGCTTGATGACCTCGCCGTACGTCTTCTTCCCGCCGGTCCAGATCTCCTTGAGGAAGTGCGTCTTGGCCGCGTAGCCGCGCGCCGCGATGGTCGCGATGCCGCCCGCGTGCTCGAGCACCGTGATCGGGTACTGGCCGAACGCCACCTCGGTGTTGAAGTACTGCGGGATGACGTCCTTGCCGGTCTTGTTGGTCAGGTCGATCTTGACCGGGAGGTCCTTGCCCTTGACCGTGGCCCACATGTCGGTGATGCCGGCCGCGCGGGCGGTGTCGATCACCTTGTCCGGGCCGACCTTCTCGGCGAGCGCGAAGAACGGCACGTTGAGCGACAGGACGGTGACCTCTTCGAGGGTGCACCAGGCGCCGCAGGCCGGGTGGGACACGGGGTTCTCGCCCGCGTTCTTGACCGGGTTGCCGCCCTTGATGGACCGGCCGCTCTTGGGGAAGTCACCGGGGGAGTTGCCGTCCCACATCGAGTCGATGCGGTACCCGTTCAGCAGACCCGTGGTGAGCGTGTAGACCTTGAACGTCGAGCCCGGCGGGTGGCCGCCGCAGCAGCTGTCCTCGCCGGTGCCGAGCACCGGGTCGTTGTAGTAGCCGGCGTAGTCGTTCTTGCTGCCGTCGTCGCCGCCGTAGTACGCCTTCACCGCCCCGGTCCCCGGTTCGACCGCGACGAGCGCGGCCTGCAGGTTCTCCGGCTGTTTGTTCATGTTCGAGTCTTTGTTGCGGCTGGCCTCGCGCACCGCGATCGGCTGGACGTCCTTGTCGATCGTGGTCACGATCTTGAGGCCGCCGTTGCGGATCTTGTCGAAGTTCTTCTTGCCGTCCGCGTCCGTGTCCTCGTACAGCAGCTGGCCGGTGCGCGGGTCGGTCAGCGCCGCGACCTCGCCCAGCACGTGGTGCACGATCAGGCCCTCGGGCTTGTCGAGGTTCTGCTGCGACACGGAGCGCTTGCGGGCGTCGGCCGGCGTGACCACGTTGTCCGGGAACTTCATCCGGTCGGCCGCCTCGGCCTCCGGGACGAAGTTCAGCTTGATCATCTGGCCCTTGATGTAGTTGAACCGGTCGAGGGCCTGCGTCTTGTCGATGTTCGGGTCGAACGGGCTGCCCTTGCCGGAGCCCTCCGGGTTCTTGATCAGCCCGGCCAGCAGCATGGCCTCGTTGGTCTTGAGGTCCTTGGCGGGCTTGCCGAAGTACGCCTGGGACGCCGCCTCGATGCCGTAGGCGCCGCGGCCGAAGTAGACGACGTTGAGGTACATCGTCATGATCTCGTCTTTGGAGTACTGCTGGTTGAGCTTGAGCGCGATGACGGCCTCGCGCACCTTGCGGGCGTAGGTGACGCCCTCCAGGTCGGCCCAGCGCCGCGCGTACTGCTGGCTGATCGTCGAGGCGCCCTGCCGGTCCCCGCCGCTCACGTTGTTCCACGCGGCCCGCACGACGCCCTTGTAGTCCACGCCGTCGTTCGTGTAGAAGCTGTTGTCCTCCGCGGCGACCACCGCGTGCTGCATGTCCTTGGGGATCTGGTCGAACGGCAGCACCGTGCGGTTCTCACCGATGCGGCTCATCGGGGTCACGCCGTCGGAGTAGTAGATCGTGGTCGACTGGTCGAGCGTGATGTCGTCGGGCAGCGCGACCTGGTCGAAGTAGTAGGTGCCGGCGACCATGCCGATGCCGGCGATCATGATGAACGCGGCGATCGAGGCGATCATGATGTTCCGCCGGCGGCGCTTCTTCGCCTTGGCGGTGACGCTGCGGCCGTCCTTGCCGCCGCGGCCACCCGCGCCCGGGGGGAGGTCGCCGGGACCGCCGGGGCCACCCGGACCGCCTGGGCCGTCCATGACATCCGGTACGCCGACCGAGGCGGAGCCGACGACGGCCCGCCCGACGGTGGCCCGGCCCGCGGCACCCGGCACGGAGGCCGAGCCGACGGACGCGCGGCCGGTCGGGCCCTCGGGTGGGGAGACGCGCGCGGCGCCGACGCTCGCGGAGCCGCCCACGCGGGCGGAACCGACGGAGGCGCGGCCGGTCGGGCCCTCGGGTGGCGACACCCGGGCCGAGCCGACGCTCGCCGAGCCGCCGACGCGGGCGGAGCCGACGCTCGCGGAGCCCGTGGCGCCACCGGGGCCGACCCCGGCCCGCCCGACCTGAGCCCGGCCGGCCGGCGGGACGGAGGAGGGGTGGGGTGAGGGGGGTTCCGGCTGGTTTCCAGGAACCTGCGCGCGGCCCGATTGGGGGTTGCTCGGGTCACCGTAGTTCATTCGTCCCACCTTGCCGGTTGCATTTTTGTCGCATGCTCCGTCGCCGTCATGTCTGTGAGGTGCGCCACTGGCGGGGTAGCCGGTGCGGCGCGGCCCCGATGCCAAGCGCCGGGGGTCCGAGCAGGAAGTCAGCGAATTTCGTCCCGCACTCGTGACAACGCTGCGTCACGCGCACAAGGTTCACTCGGCCGCCCCTCCCCGCATCCGCGACGGCGTCTCGCCGCCGTCGGTGACGAGGCCGTCACGCCCGAGGAGGTACTGCTCGACGAGGTGGTTCCAGCCGCACGCGCGGCATACCTCCACGACGTACACGTGAAACTCACTCAGCGTCATCGCGAGGATCGGCAGCTCGGCGAGGCGACGGGCCTGGCCGGACGACTGCCGCAGCTCGTCGCCATAGATGTAGTGCACGTGCGTGAGGTTCTCGCGGCGGCAGACGGGGCATAGCTCGTCCGTCGGCTCGCCGTGGAATTTCGCAGCGCTCTTCAGGTATGGAGACGCGTCGCACACCTCATAGGTGCCGACGCGTCCGGATTGCACCTCACGCAGCAGGGCGCGTCTTCTCAATGAGAAGTCGACGACCTGACGCTGGGTACGCATGCGCCCGAGGGTACGCGGTCGGGCGCCGCACGGCGACTCCCGTCACGATCGGTAGTCGTCCGATCGACGTCCAGCGCTGTGGCCCAGCCCACTTGGTCGGATTTGTTGCGTCCGTTCGGATCTCGACCTACCGTTCGATGTATCGGCCCGATACATCGGGCGGGTTACGGGAAGGAGGCCGGGAGTGCTCGAATTGGCGATCCTGGGCCTTCTGCACGAGTCATCGATGCACGGATACGAGTTGCGCAAGCAACTGACGACCAAGCTGGGGGCGTTCCGCTTCGCAATCAGCTACGGCTCGCTGTACCCGACGTTGCGCCGGCTGCAGGCGGACGGCTGGATCACCGAGGGTGCGACGCCGGCCGACGCGACGGCTGGCACCGAAGAGCCGCCCCTGCTCACCGGCAAGCGGGGCCGCGTGGTCTACACGATCACCGCGGAAGGCAAGGAGCGGTTCCAGGAACTGCTCGGCGCCGCCGGTCCCGAGACCTACGACAGCGAGGCCGGTTTCGGGGTGCACTTCGCGTTCTTCGCGCGGACCGACCCCGCGACCCGGCTGCGGATCCTCGAGGGCCGCCGCCGGCGCGTGGAAGAGCGCCGCGAGGGCCTCCGTGACGTGCTCGGCCGAGCCGCCGAGCGGCTCGACGCCTACACGCTGGAACTCCAGCGCCACGGCCTGGACGCCTGCGAGCGCGAGGTCCGCTGGCTCGAAGAGCTCATTGCGAACGAGCGCAATGGCACCACCCCTCAGCCGCCTTCGGGACAAGATCCGGAGCGGTCATCGTGAACAACAAGAAGGAGGCATCCGCGATGGGCTCCGTCCGCGTTGCCATCGTCGGTGTCGGCAACTGTGCTTCGTCCCTGATCCAGGGTGTGGAGTACTACCGCAACGCCGACCCGAATGACCGAGTACCGGGTCTCATGCACGTCAAGTTCGGCGACTACCACGTCGGCGACGTCGAGTTCGTGGCGGCGTTCGACGTCGACGCGAAGAAGGTCGGCCAGGACCTGGCGGCCGCCATCGGTGCGAGCGAGAACAACACGATCCAGTTCTGCGACGTGCCGCCGACCGGCGTGACCGTCCAGCGCGGCCCGACCCACGACGGTCTCGGGCAGTACTACCGCGAGATGATCGACGAGTCCGACGAGCAGCCGGTCGACGTGGTGAAGGCGCTGCGCGACGCGCAGGCCGACGTCGTCGTGTGCTACCTGCCGGTCGGCTCGGAGCGGGCGGCGAAGTTCTACGCCCAGGCCGCGATCGACGCCGGCTGCGCGTTCGTGAACGCCCTGCCGGTCTTCATCGCCTCGAACCCGGAGTGGGCGCAGAAGTTCACCGACGCCGGGCTGCCGATCGTCGGCGACGACATCAAGAGCCAGGTCGGTGCCACCATCGTGCACCGCGCGCTGGCCAAGCTGTTCGAGGACCGCGGGGTCGAGCTGCTGCGCACCTACCAGCTCAACTTCGGCGGCAACATGGACTTCATGAACATGCTGGAGCGCACCCGCCTGGTCTCGAAGAAGATCTCGAAGACCCAGTCGGTGACGTCCCAGATCCCGCACGAGATGGTGAAGTCCGACGTGCACATCGGGCCGTCCGACCACGTGCCGTGGCTCGACGACCGCAAGTGGGCGTACATCCGCCTGGAGGGCAAGTCCTTCGGCGACACCCCGCTCAACGCCGAGCTCAAGCTCGAGGTGTGGGACTCGCCGAACTCGGCCGGCGTCATCATCGACGCGCTGCGGGCCGCGAAGATCGCCAAGGACCGCGGTATCGGCGGCCCGATCCTCTCGGCGTCGAGCTACTTCATGAAGTCGCCGCCGGTGCAGTACAACGACCACGACGCGCACGAGTCGGTCGAGAACTTCATCAAGGGCGAGATCGAGCGCTGATCGCACAGCATGAAAGGGCCGGCCCCACACGGGGCCGGCCCTTTTGTCATCCGAGTGTCAGGCGAGCCCGAACTCGCGCTCGATACGCACCCGCGCCTCGAGCTCCAGCAGGATCTTCTTGCGCCACAGCCCGCCGCCGAAGCCGACCAGCTTGCCGTCGGCGCCGACCACCCGATGGCAGGGAATGATGACCGGAATCGGATTGTGGTTGCACGCGGTGCCGACCGCCCGGGCCGCGTCGGGCTCGCCGACGGCCGCCGCGATCTGGCCGTACGTGCGCATCTCGGCGAAGGGAATGGCGGCAAGCTCCCGCCAGACCGCGCGCTCGAACTCGGAGCCGCCGCGCACCGACAACGGCACGGTGAATGCGACGTCCTCGCCGGCGAAATAGCGCGTCAGTTCGTCCATCGCGCGCCCGAGCACCTCGTCCGGTTCGGCCAGCGGAACGTTCGGCGGCGCCCCGCCGAACTGGACGCGGCAAATGCCCGAATCGTCGAACGCCACGCCGAGCGCATCGATCGGCGCCTGCACCTGAACCCACCGCACGGCGTCGATTCTGCCCCCTTTGCCGGACGCTTGGAGTGGCGCGGTGCGGCTACCCTGCAGTTGTCCTGGAGGGAGGGCGCCGGTGGAAACGACGTTCCTGGTGATCGGCGGAATCGGCGTGGTCGTCCTCGCCCTGTCCGTGCTCATCGGTGACCTCTTCCACTTCGGCCATCCCGACGCCGCCGGGCCGTTCTCACTGCCCGCCGTCGCCGGCTTCATCGGCGCCTTCGGCTTCGCCGGGGCCGCCTTCGCGGCGATCACCGGCGCCGACGGCCTGCTGGTGCCCGTCGTGGCCGGCGTCGTCGCCGCGCTGCCCACCGCCTGGCTCGCCACCCGCCTCGCCCGGTTCGCGATGAACATGCGCACCGACGGCACCCCGACCCAGCGCGACATGATCGGCGCCACCGGCGTGGTCGTCACGCCCATCATGGGCAACGGTTTCGGCGAGATCCGTATTTCCCTCGGCGGGCAGCCCGTCAAGCTCAGCGCCCGCGCCGACAAGCCCATCGCGCTCGGCGCCCGCGTCTTCGTGGTGGAGGCGACCAGCCCCACCAGCGTGATCGTGGAAGAAACGCCCCTCTAGATAGAAACCCCCGGAAGAAGGAGCGGATGGACACAGTCCTGCTCGTCGCCATCGGCGGCGGCGTATTGTTGATCTTGCTAATCATCCTGTTCATCGTCTCGCGCATCAAGGTGGCCGGCTCCAACGAGGCGTTCATCATCACGGGACGCAAGGGCAAGTCGGTGCAGGGCCTCGACGGCTCGCGCTCGACCGACCTGTCCGGCCAGAAGGTCGTCATGGGCGCCTCGGTCTTCGTGGTCCCGATCGTGCAGAAGCTGCAGGTGCTCGACCTGTCCAGCCGCCGCATCCACGTCGAGATCACCGGCGCGGTCAGCAAGCAGGGCATCCGCGCCAACCTCCAGGGCGTGGCGATCGTGAAGGTCGGCGGCACCGAGGACGCGATCCGCGCCGCCGCCCAGCGCTTCCTCAACCAGCAGCAGGGCATCGACCTGTTCACCAGCGAGGTCCTGGCCGGCGCGCTGCGCTCGATCGTCGGCCGGCTGACCATCGAGGAGATCATCCGCGACCGCACCGCGTTCGCCAGCGCCGTGGCCGAGGAGGCCGAGCACTCGCTGACCAACCAGGGCCTGGTGCTGGACACGTTCCAGCTGCAGGACATCTTCGCCGAGGGCTCCTACCTCGCCGACCTGGGCCGTCCCGAGGCCGCCCGGGTGCTGCGCGACGCCGCCATCGCCGAGGCCCAGGCCCGCCAGGCCGCCGAGTCCGAGCGGCTGCGCTCGGAGGAGGCCATCGCCGAGGCCAACCGGAACCTGTCCCTCAAGCAGGCCGGCATCCAGGCCGAGATCGACGCGGCCAAGGCCAAGTCGGCCGCGGCCGGCCCGCTCGCCCAGGCCGAGCGCGAGCAGGTCATCCTGGCCGAGCAGCAGAAGGTGGCCGAGCGCAACGCCGAGCTCAAGCAGCGCCAGCTCGACACCGAGGTGCGCAAGCCGGCCGACGCCGAGCGGTACCGCGTGGAGCAGGAGGCCGAGGCGGCCAAGAACGCCGCGATCTTCAAGGCGGACGCGCAGCGGCAGGCGACCATCGCGGCCGCGCAGGCCTCCGCCGAGCAGGCCCGCCTCACCGGTGAGGGCGAGCGGTCCCGCCGCGCCGCGCTGGCCGAGGCCAACGCGATCGAGGGTGCCAAGGAAGGTGAGGCGGAGCAGCGGCGCCGTGTCGCCATCGCCGAGGCGCTGGAGCGCGAGGGTGCGGCCGAGGCGTCCGCCATCCTGGCCCGCGGCCAGGCCGAGGCCGAGGCCATGCGGGCCAAGGCCGAGGCGTTCGCCACCTATGGCGAGGCGGCCATCCTCGACCTGCTGGTCCGGGTGATGCCGGACGTGGTCAAGGCGGCCAGCGACCCGATGGGCAACATCGACAAGCTGACGGTGATCTCGACCGACGGCGCCTCGTCGCTGTCCAGGTCGGTCGCCAGCAACGTCGCCCAGGGCCTTCAGCTGGGCACCGACCTGACCGGCATCGACGTGCAGAAGCTGCTGAGCCGGCTCGGTGCGCTGGCCGGCGGCGACGACGTGGTCGAGCCGGTCAACGGCCGGCCGGCGGTCGAGGCGCCCAAGCAGGATCGGTAACCGTTCGGAGCGGGGCCCTCACCGTTTGGTGAGGGCCCTTCTCTGTTCGTGCGGGTTCACGGCCGCCCGGTTCGCCGTAGGCTTGCGCCGTGTCCGCCAGCACCATCAGCTCCCGCCCGCAGACGCACTTCGTCCGTGCCGTCCTCCGCCAGCGGGGCTTCCGGCGGCTGACCTCGGTGCGGATGATCGCCCAGTTCGGCGACGGGCTGTTCCAGGGCGCCCTGGCGGGCAGCGTGCTGTTCAACCCGGAGCAGCGGGCAGGCGGGATGGCGATCGCCGCCGGCTTCGCGATCCTGCTGCTGCCCTACTCGCTGGTCGGCCCCTACGTCGGCGTGTTCCTCGACCGCTGGCGGCGCCGCTCGATCGTCAGCGTGGCGAACATCGTGCGGGCGCTGCTGGTGCTGCCGATCTCGCTGTACATCTGGGGCGGTGAAAAGTCGCCGATTCCTTTTCTGCTGGCCCTCGTGGTCATCGGCCTGAACCGGTTCTTCCTGGCCGGGCTGTCCGCGGCCACCCCGCACGTGGTCGCCGACTCGACGCTGGTCACCGCGAACTCGTTCGCCGGCACGCTGGGCTCGCTCAGTTATTCACTGGGGATCGGGGCGGGCGCGGCGCTCATCAAGACCGTCCTGGCCACCTCGTTTCACGGATATGCGCTGGTCGCCGCCCTGGCCGCGGTCTTCTACCTGCTCTCGGCGCTGGTCGGGCGGACCTCGTTCGGCCCCGACGAGCTCGGGCCGGATGCCGCCAGCCGTACCAGGGGATCGATCCTGGCCGCGCTCGGCGAGACCAGCCGCGGCACGGTCGCCGGCGTGCGCCACCTGGCGGCCAAGCGCGGCGCGGCCTATCTGGTGCTCGCGCAGGCGACCTTCCGGCTGCTGTACGGCGTGGTCCTGCTCGCCTGCCTGCTGCTCTTCCGCACCGTGTTCAACCACGGCGACGACGTCACCGGCTCGTTCGGCACCATCGCCAACGCGTTCCTGGCCGGCGGGGTCGGCATGCTGCTGGCCTCGTTCGTGACGCCCCCGATCACCCGCCGCATCGGCGGCTGGCGCTGGGTGGCGATCGTGCTGGCCGGCACCGGCCTGGCCATCCTGGGCTTCGGGCTGCCGTTCGACCCGGTGCTGCTGCTCGGCGCCGTGTTCGTGACGAATATGGCGGCACAGGGCATCAAGATCGTGACCGATACCTCGCTGCAGCACGAGTGCGCGGACGAGTACCGTGGCCGCGTTTTCAGCATCAATGACACGGCGTTCAATCTGACGCTGGTGGCCGGCATGTACATCGGCGCCCTCACGCTGCCCGAAACCGGGCGCTCGGCGCTGGTCCTGTGCGTCATCGCGGCCTGCTACGTGCTGGCCGCCGCCGGCTACGCGGCGCTGGGCGGGCGCTGGGCCCGCCGGGTGGGCGACGACATCGCCGCTCCCGACGGGCTCCTCAAGCGTCAGGCCCGCTAGGTCAGCCGGTCTTCTTGGCCGACAGGCTCACCTGCGACGTGGTCATCGTCAGGTTGTCGCCGCTGCAGGTGTACTTCGCCGGGTTGTCGTCCGTCTGGAACGGCTCGGTCTCGTCGAAGTTGATCGAGGGCGCCTTGGTGTTGATGGTGCCCGTCGCCTGCACGTTCGTGTAGGCGATGCTCCCGGCCTGGGTCGAGACGTTCGACGTGACCGTCGCGTTGACCGTGATGGTGATCGCGACCGCCGAACCCGAGATGGTCGGATTGCCGGTGAAGGTGCTGTCCTTGTACGTCTCGGTCAGCTTGCCGTCGGCGGTGAACTTGAGGACCGACCCGTTCTTGGTCAGGCTGATCGGCACCTCGCCGACCTGGTCCATCGGGACCTTCTCGGTGTACGTCTGAGTCGTCCACGTACCGACGAGGCACTTGTCGATCTTGGCTTCCTCGGCGGCCGCTCCGGTGGTCGCCGGGGCACCGGTCGGGTTGTTCGCCTGCGGGTCGTCCTTCTTGTCGTCGCCGCTCTTGAGCGCCGCGACCACGACGATCGCCACGACCAGGATGACCAGCACGCCGGACAGGGCCAGGATCGGCATCAGGTACTTGTTCCGGCCACCACCCGTGGGCGAGGAGCCGCCGCCGTACGTCGCGCCGTACGCGGTGGGCGGAGCGGAGACCGGGTCGGAGTATGAGGGCGGCGCCGAGTACTGCGGTCCTGAGCTCGTGGGGTATCCGGCATAGGGCTGCTGTCCGCCGTACGGTGCGCCGCTGTACGGCGAGCCGCTCGTCGGCTGCTGGGGCGCCTGCGGGACGCCCCGATAGGTGCGGCACTGCGTGCAGTAGCCGTTCGCATCAATGCCCATGCCGCCGCAGGTTGGACACGGCTGCATGTCTGCCTCCAGGTTCAGGGTTCCGGGGGTTTACTTTTTGGGGCCGGCTTGCCGGGTTTGCTTTTGTTCAGGGGTTTGCGTGTTAGCGACGGTAGCCCACCCGGTCTAGGCGCAGAAGCGGCCGAATCGCCACATGCACGACGCAGACGGGGTCGGTGTTCCGACAAGGAGACGATCTCGGGCAACAGCCTCCCGGACTGTTGCTTTTGGTAGTCGTACGATTACGGAATGTCAACGCCACCGGAGCCCGGCGAACCGCGACCGCCGGAGCTCGCCGAGCCGCTGCCGCCGTCCGCGCCAGTCCCTGGTGTGCCCGGCGCGGTACGCCCCGAATCACTGCGTAAATCACAGCCGGAGGATCCTCAGTTCCCGGCTCCCCCTGCTGCTTCTGCTGCTCCGTCCGCTTTGGAGGCGCCGCCGACTTCGTCTCGCCGTCTGGTGCCGCTGGTCGGGGGGGCCGTGCTGGCGCTCGCCGTGGTGGCCGTCGTGGCGTACCTGGCCATCGGGCCCGGGCGGGACTCGGCCGAGACGATGGGCGGGGCGGTCGCCGGCTCCCCGGCGGCGTCGGGTCGAGGGCCCGCGCCCCAGGTCGGCGCGCCGCTGACCACCGGCGCGAGCTCGCTGCCCAACGGGGCGGCCGGGCCGACCGGTGCCCAGACCCAGGCCCCGGCCGGGGTGCCCTGCAGCTATGCCTCGGCCGGCCGCGGCGAGGGCGACACGCGCCTGATCGCCACGCCGGCGCCCAAGTCGACGCTGACCGGCCGGCTGGCCGCGACGATGCAGACCAACCTGGGGCCGATCGGGATCCAGTTGTACGCCGACCGCGCGCCCTGCACGGTCAACTCCTTCGTGCACCTCTCGCGGGACGACTTCTACAGCGACACCCCGTGCCACCGGCTCACCACCGACGGGCTGTACGTCCTGCAGTGCGGCGATCCGAGCGGCACCGGGACGGGCACCCCGGGCTACCAGTTCGGCGAGGAGAACCTGCCGACGACCCTGCCGCCGTACCCGCGGGGGACGCTCGCGATGGCCAACGCCGGCCCGGGGACGAACGGGTCGCAGTTCTTCGTGGTGTACAAGGACAGCGACATCCCGCCGGACTACACCGTCTTCGGCACCGTGACCAGCGGGATGGACCTGCTCGACCGGATCGCCGCGGCCGGCACGACGACCGGCGGACCGGACGGCCCACCCAAGCTCGCCGTGCAGATCACCGAGATCCGGGTGGCGTGATCCCCTCGGACTCGGCCCACTTGTGCAACTCGGCGATGGCCTCGTCGTGGTCCAGCGGGCCGCGCTCGAGGCGCAGTTCCTTCAGGTAGCGCCAGGCCTGGCCCACCAGCGGGCCGGGCGGGATGTTCAGCAGCTCCATGATCGCGTTGCCGTCGAGGTCGGGCCGGACCCGGGCCAGGTCCTCCTCGGCGGCGATGCGCGCGATCCGCTCCTCCAGCGCGTCGTAGTCGGCCGCGAGCTGGGCCGCCTTGCGCTTGTTGCGGGTCGTCACGTCCGAGCGGGTCAGCGCGTGCAGCCGGTTGAGCAGCGGCCCGGCGTCGGTGACGTAGCGGCGTACGGCCGAGTCGGTCCACTCCCCGCGCCCGTACCCGTAGAAGCGCAGGTGCAGCGCCACCAGCTCGGCCACGTCGGCGATGACGTCCTTCGGGAACTTGAGCGCCTTCATCCGCTGCTTGGTCAGCCGCGCGCCGACGATCTCGTGGTGGTGGAAGCTCACCCCGCCGTCCGGGCCGACCGCCTTCGTCGCCGGCTTGCCGATGTCGTGCATGAGCGCGGCCATGCGCAGGGTGAAGTCGGGCCCGTCCGGCTCGTGGCCGATGGCGTTGCGCACGACGATCAGCGTGTGCTCGTACACGTCCTTGTGCTGCGCGTGCTCGTCGATCTCCAGCTTGAGCCCGGACAGCTCCGGCAGGAACTGCTCGGCGAGGCCAGTCTCGACCAGCAGCCGCAGGCCGCCGATCGGGTCCTGGCCGCTCATCAGCTTGACGAACTCGTCGCGCACCCGCTCGGCCGTGATCCGCGCCAGGTCGGGCGCCATCGCGGTCATGGCCGCCAGTACCTCGGGTGCGACCTCGAAGCCCAGCTTGCTCACGAACCGGGCGGCCCGCAGCATGCGCAGCGGGTCGTCGGCGAAGGACTCCTCCGGCGTGCCCGGGGTGCGCAGGATGCCGGCGGCGAGGTCGGTGAGGCCGCCGTACGGGTCGGTGAACTCGTGCCCCGGCACCGAGACGGCCATCGCGTTGACGGCGAAGTCGCGCCGGCGCAGGTCGTCGGTGAGGTTGTCGCCGAAGCGGACGATCGGGTTGCGGCTCACGCGGTCGTACGCGTCCGCGCGGAACGTCGTCACCTCGATGCGCAGCCCGCGGCGGGCCAGGCCGATCGTGCCGAACTCCTGCCCGGTGGTCCAGATCGACTCGGCCCAGCCGTCGATGATCCGCAGCGTCTCCTCGGGGAGCGCGTCGGTGGTGAAGTCCAGGTCGTCGCCGAGCCGCCCGAGCAGCGCGTCGCGGACCGAGCCGCCCACCAGGTGCAGCTCGTGGCCGGCCCGCTCGAAACGGCGGCCGAGCTCGTCGGCGACGGGGGAGACGCGCAGCAGCTCGTGCACGGCGCGGCGCTGGGCCTCGCTCAGGAGCTCGGGCACGGAACGGCGTTGGGCCTCGTTCGAGGCCGAGCGGCGCTGGGCCTCGTTCGAGGCGCGTGTGGTCTCGGGCATCGGTCGATCAGCCTATCGCGAGGGGGAAAGCAGGCACCGAGGGTAGCCGCCGCGTGTGCATCGGGTCGCCTGATAATCGTCGGCCCCTCGGAAGTGTCGGGGGGTGCCACTATGGTCGGTGCTGCGAGAGGGAAGTTCGGCTTGAGTGGGGATGTGGCGAATGGATCCGGGGACGGACGGGTGGCCGGAACCGACGGCGGAACCGCCACGGCGCCGGGGTGGGGCGCACCGCGCTCCTGAGGACCCGTGGGCCGACCCCTCGGCGCCTGCTGTTGCCGGCGATCCTGCCCTCGCGGGCCCTACACAGGTGCTTCGGCCGCAGGCGGGTGATGCTGCCGCCTCGGGCCCTGGTTCTTCCGGTCCCACGCAGGTCCTTCGCCCGCAGCCGGGCGATGCCGCTCTTTCCGGTCCTACGCAGGTGCTTCGGCCCGCGTCTGGCCCTGTGGCCCCCGGCCAGCCGCCGAGTGGGCCGCCGGTCGACCCCGGGCAGACGGTGCGGTTGCATGTCGGCCAGCGGCCGCCGGGCATGGTCGATCCGGCCAACGCGCCGACCGTCGCCCTGCCGCTGATCACGCCGCGGCCGCAGGTGGTGGCCGACGCGCCGGTCGTGGAGGAGTCGGCCCCGCCCAGCGCGGCCGACGACGACAGCACCGGCACCGTCGTGCGCAACAGCAGCACGATGGCCATCCTGAGCCTGGTCAGCCGAGCCACGGGCTTCCTGCGCGCGGCGGCCATCGCGGCGGCCATCGGCGGCGGGTTGGTCGGCGGCGACTACACGCTCGCCAACAACCTGCCCAACCAGGTCTACGAGCTGCTCCTCGGCGGCGTCCTGGCCAGCGTCCTCATCCCGACCCTGGTGCGGGCGCGCAAGGACGAGGCCGACCGCGGCGAGGCGCACGCCCAGCGCCTGCTGACCCTGGCCGCCGTCGCGCTCGGCATCGCCACCGTGATCGTGGTCGTGGCCGCCCCGCTCATCACCGCCATCTACACCCTCGGCAACGACAAGGTGACGGCGAGCGACCGTGATCTGATCACGCTGCTGGCGTACCTGCTGCTGCCCGAGATCTTCTTCTACGGCCTGGCCGGCATCTCGGCCGCCATCCTCAACGTGCGCGGCCACTTCGCCGCGCCGATGTGGACCCCGATCCTCAACAACATCGTCGTCATCGCCACCGCCGGCCTGTTCATGGTGGTGCACAGCGGGGGCGTGCCGACGCCCGACACCATCACGCTGCCCCAGGTGCTGATCCTCGGCATCGGCACCACCCTGGGCATCGTCGTGCAGGCGGCCGGCCTCTGGCCCGCGATGCGCAAGACCGGGTTCAAGTGGAAGTGGCGCTTCGACTTCCGCAAGCTCCACCTGCGCGAGCTGGCCAAGCTCAGCGCGTGGATGCTGCTGTACGTCGGGGTCAACCAGATCGGCATCACGGTCGTCATGGCCCTGGCCAAGCAGACCGAACTGCACGGCGGCGACGGCCCGGCCGTGTTCAACAACGCCTTCCTGATCTTCATGATGGCCCACGGCATCGTCGCCGTCTCCGTCATCACCGCGATCATGCCCCGCATCTCGGCCGCCGCCGCGGACGGCCGCTTCGCCGACGTCACCGAGCAGCTGGCCCAGGCCAGCCGCCTGGCCGCGGTGGTGCTCATCCCGGCCTCGGCCATCTACCTGGCCCTGGGCCGCCCGCTCGCCGTGACGCTGTTCAACTGGGGCCAGTACAACTACGACCAGGCCCTGGCCACGGGCTCGGTGGTGGCGGCGGCCGGCCTCGGCCTGGTCCCGTTCGCCCTGAGCCAGATGCAGACCAGCGTCTTCTACGCCATGCGCGACACCAAGACCCCCGCAATGGTCAACATCGGCGGCGTGGCCGTACGCCTCATCCTGGACGTGAGCTTCTACTTCATCCTGCCGGTCGCGGTGGTCACGACCTCGCTGATGGTGGGCACGGCGCTGTCGTACCTGGTTGCCCTCGTCGTCGGCTACGTACTTTTGCGCCAGCGCCTGGGCCGGCTGGGCCTGCGCCGCCTGCTGGACACGCTGATCCGCCTGACGGCGGCGGCTGCTGCGGGCGGCCTGCTGGCGCTGGGCCTGTCGTGGCTGATCGCGCAGATCATCGACCCGGGCAAGCTGCTGGGCGTCGTCCAGCTGATCCTGGGCACTGGGGTACTGCTCGCCGTGTACGCGGTGGGCGGCATCTTCCTCAAGGTCCCCGAGGTCAGCCAGTTCGCCGGAATGATCCGCCGCCGCCTCGGCCGCTGACCCCGCCGCACTCGATCCGCCGCGCACGGCTTGAGCCCGCCACGCGCCAGGCCAGCCCGGCACGACCGGCACGACCTAGTGCGACCCCAAGCGGCCCAGAACAACAGCGGCCAAGCCCGACGCGACCCGGCACGGCCCCCCGCGGCATAGCTCGGCCCGGCGACGACGCAACGCGGGGCCGCATCGCACCGCGCGGCCCGGGCACGACGCGGCACGACACCGCACGCCCGGCACGGCACGGCGCGGGGCGCGGGGCGACGCGGCGCGCGGGGCGACGTAAGGCGGGGCGACGTAAGGCGGGGCGAGGCGATGTAAGGCGGAGCGAGGCGATGTAAGGCGGAGCGACGCAGGGCGGCATGGCGCGGGGCGACGCGGCACGGCACGAGCGGCACGGCGCGGGGCGCGGGGTGACGCGGCGCGGCACGGGGCGGGGTGACGCGGCGCGGCACGGGGCGGCGGCGCGGGGCGACGTGGGCGACGTGGGGTAATGCGGCACGACGTGGGGCGATACGGCACGGCGCGACCCGATGTGGGGCGCTGGGCCTCGGGCGACACGCGGCGCGGCGCCGCGTTGGCGGGCGCGTGCGGACAAGGGGTCCGGCCCGGGCGTACGCAATGCCGAGAGAATCGTCGTGACGGTTTGCCGAGATTGACGCCCGCGGGTGCCTGGTGGCGATTCGACACATTCGGCGGGCAAATGATCAGAGAGCGGCGTCTCACTTGGCAGCGAGGTTGAACCCGATCGGGGGCGCGCCGCGTGACACCGGTGTGGGCGCAGTGACGCGCGCCGGGCCGTGGGCGGTTTGTCGGATTTGCCAAACGCCGTCCCGCTTTCAACGGGTGCGATCGTCGCGGGGGCGGGCGGCATGCGGCGACGATTCGCTGAAAAGTACGTGAAGGCGATATGACGGCCGTGTCGGGACATGGGTGATCAATTGGCCTCACGCGGGGTGGTCCGGAGATGATGACGTGTCGGAGACCGAAGAGCCGACAGGTAAGGTCAACCCCGGCGCCCTGCCGAAGCGCTTAGGCTTAGTGACTGCGACTCGCGTTACGACAGACGCCACAGGTCGGCACACGGATCGGAAGGGAGGACGGGTGGCTGAGCTCGACGAAGGGCTTGAGGCTGGGGGCGTTCCCCAGGTCCTGACCTTCGGCACCCCATCCGTCGGTGAAATCCTTGCCGAGCGATACCAGCTCGAAGAGCACATCGGCAACGACTCGCTAGGTCGCCAGCTGTACCGCGGGATCGACGTCATCCTGCGGCGCCCGGTTGCGGTGATCACGCGCTATCCCGGCGGGGACAGTGCCAAGGAGATGCTGGCCGCGGCCGTCGCCGCGAGCCGGATCGTGCATCCCCACCTGGTCGGCGTGTACGACGCGATCGACGAGGGCGAGCGCGCCTACGTGGTGCGCGAGTGGGTCGACGGGATCGCGCTGCGCGACATCGTGGCGCAGGGCCCGCTCGACGCCGGGCGCTCGGTCGCGATCGCCTGGGCCGTCACCGACGCCGTCGCGGCGCTGCACGGGACCGGGATGGCGCACGGCAACGTGCACCCTGGGACGGTGCTCGTGGCGCACGACGGCCGGGTGGTCCTCACGGACGCGCGGGCCGACGACAGTGCGACGCCCGAGACGGACATCCGCTCCATCGGTGCCATCTTGTACTGCGCGCTGACCGGCTACTGGCCGCACGCCGAGGCAGGCACCTACTCCGTGCCCGACGGGGTCCGCGACAACGCCGGCGAGCTGCAGACGCCGCGCCAGGTGCGGGCCGGTGTGCCCGCCGCGCTCGACTCGCTCGTGGCCGACCTGCTCAACCCCGACATGCCGCTGCCCTCGGCCGAGTCGCTCGCGGGCGAGCTGGCCTCGTTCGGCAGCCTCGACGAGGAGGACCTGGCCGAGGAGGGCGGGCGCGTCGACTTCGCCGCGTTCGACTCCGCCGCCCAGTCGACCGCCCCGCCGAGGCCCGCCGGCCGCAAGCTCGCCGTGGGTGTCGTGGGTCTGCTCGTGCTCGCCCTGGCCGGCACGCTGGCCGCGGCGCGGGTGCTGGGCGACCCGGCCACGCCGGAGACGCCGTCGCCGGGGAACGCCCCTCCCGGTGCGAGCGCCTCGCAGCAGGCCAAGCCGGCCGGGCAGCCGGTCGAGATCAAGATCGACGGTTCGAAGGTCCGCATCATCGACCCGCAGGGCACGCGCTCCGAGGTCAAGGACGCCGACAAGACCGTCGACGGCGACCCGAACACGGTGTGGAAGACCGAGCGGTACAACAAGGCCGACTTCGGCGGCAAGAAGTCCGGCATGGGCGTCTGGCTCGACCTCGGCGAGGAGAAGCAGGTCGTCAACGTCGAGGTCCAGCTGCAGACCCCCGGCGCCGACGGCGAACTGCGCGCCGGCGCCCAGGACCTCGGCAGCGGTTCGGCGCAGGACCAGGCCACGGTGCAGGCCTACGCGGCGGTGCCCGGCACCCCCAAGCCGAACATGGGCAGCCGGACCATCTTCAACGGGCCGGAGCAGAAGACGCGCTACCTGCTGGTGTGGATCACCAAACTGCCCAAGGACGGCAACAGCGGGTACCGCGTGGCTATCGGAGAGATAACCGTCCGGGTGCAGTGACCCCACGAACCGTTCGCGGTCGATAAGGTGCGACCCGTGGACGCAGGGGAGCCGGGCGCGCGAGACACGCGCGACGACGCGTGGCTTCTGCGCGCCCATGCCGCGGGCGACCCCAATGCATTCAGCGAGCTCGTACGCCGGCACCGGGACCGGCTCTGGGCGGTGGCGCTGCGCACCCTGGGCGACCGCGAGGAGGCCGCCGACGCCCTGCAGGACGCGCTGCTGTCGGCGTTCCGGGCGGCCGGCAACTTCCGCGGCGACTCGGCCGTCACCACCTGGCTGCACCGGATCGTGGTGAACGCCTGCCTCGACCGGGTGCGCCGGCGCCAGGCCCGCCCCACCGTCCCGCTGCCCGAGACCGACGTCACACCGGCCCCGGCGAGCGACCGCGACACGGCCATGGACGTGCGCCAGGCGCTGCAGCAACTACCCGTCGAGCAGCGGGCCGCGCTCGTGCTGGTGGACGTGCAGGGGTACGCCGTGGCCGAGGCCGCCGTCATGCTCGGCGTCGCGGAGGGCACCATCAAAAGCAGGTGCGCGCGCGGCCGGGCCCGGCTGGCGCTGCTCCTCGGCCACCTGCGGAACCCCGTCGACGGCGGCCGCGTCCCATCAACTGAGGCGGCCCGGGCAGACGCTGCCGCGAACACCCGGGCCGCCGGGCAGACTTCCGCATCCGGAAAGGAGGGTGGCGCGTGACGGCCTTCTCCGACGCCGATCTCGACCGACTCGCCGATTTCGTCGGCGGGGCACTGGACGGCACCCCGGAGGCGGACGACGTGCGCCACCTGGTGACCACCGAGGAGAGCTGGGCCGAGGCCTATGCGATGCTCGTGACCGCCGACGCCGCCATGCGGGACGAGTTGCATGCGCTAGGTGCAGAAGCTCATCCGGTACCAGATGAGGTCGTAAATCGCCTGAATGCGGCCCTGGCCGCCGCTGTCACCGCGCCTCCCGCGGACGCGCCGGTCGTGGACCTGAACCGGGCCCGTGAGGCTCGCAAGCGGCGCCGCCTGCGCTGGACCGCCGGGCTGGCCGCGGCCGCCGCCGTCCTCGTCTGTGGGGGCGTGGGCGTGCAGGTGCTGCGGATGGGCGGCAGCGACGACAGCTACGACCGTCCGGCGTCGGCTCCGGGCATCGCGGGCGGCCAGGGCGGGCAGCCCGAGCGCAACACGGCCACCGCCGCGGGCGACGCGGCCGGCGGCGGGTCCGCGGGCACCACCGCGATCACGTCCAGCGGCCGCGACTACGACCCGGCGACGGTCGGCGAGCTCACCGCCAACGTGCCCAAGGCACAGACGCGCAACGACCTCAACGGCGAGGGCGGCGGCTCCGCGAAGGCGAACTCCGTGCCGCAGGCCCCGTCGAACGTGCCGGGTCCCCTGGCGCGGCTCGCCCAGCCGGCCGCGCGGGCTGCGTGCCTGGCCGCCATCACGACCGAATACGGTGGTCAGGTGGCGCTGGTCGACTACGCCGCGTTCCAGGGACAGGCGGCGCTCGTTGTCGTCGTCGACGGCTCGCGGACCGCGGTGGGCAAGCGCCTCGTGGTCGTCGTCGGGCCGGATTGCGGCATTGGTGGGGCGATTGCCGACGAGCGGTACCGCACCACCACCCCGTAGCGGTGATGTGGCACACGAGTCACCGTCCACCGGGAATGGCCGGTTCGTAGGATGACGTTTTGCTGGCACAGGCTTAAATCGAGGAGTCGACCGTGGACGAGGTCCGCAACCTGATCATCGTGGGGTCCGGTCCCGCCGGTTACACGGCTGCCGTCTATGCCGCCCGCGCCAACCTCAAGCCGCTGGTGATCGAAGGTGTCACGTCCGGCGGCGCGCTCGTCACGACCACTGAGGTCGAGAACTTCCCGGGCTTCCCGGACGGCATCAACGGGCCCGAGCTCATGGACAACATGCGCAAGCAGGCCGAGCGGTTCGGGGCCGAGTTCATCACCGACGACGCGACCCGCGTGGCCCTCGAGGGCCCGGTGAAGAGCGTCTGGGTGGGCGAGACGGAGTACCAGGGCAAGGCCGTGATCCTGGCCACCGGCTCCGCCTGGCGGCCCCTGGGCGTGCCCGGCGAGCAGGAGCTGCTCGGCCGCGGCGTGTCGTCCTGTGCCACCTGTGACGGCTTCTTCTTCCGCAACGAGAACATCGTCGTCGTGGGCGGCGGTGACTCGGCGATGGAGGAGGCCACCTTCCTCACCCGCTTCGCCACCAAGGTCACGATCATCCACCGCCGCGACTCGTTCCGCGCCAGCAAGATCATGGCGGAGCGGGCCCTGGCCAACGAGAAGATCGACGTCCTGTGGAACAGCGTGGTGACCGAGGTCCTGGACGGCGGCGGCCGCGTGAGCGCCGTGCGTGTCCAGAACACGGCCGACGGCACCGCGCAGGACCTGCCGGTGGCCGGCGTCTTCGTCGCGATCGGCCATGACCCGCGCAGCGAGCTCTTCCGCGGGCAGGTCGAGCTGGACGACGAGGGGTACGTGAAGGTGGACGCCCCCAGCACCCGCACCAACATCGAGGGCGTGTTCGCCGCCGGCGACGTCGTCGACCACACCTACCGTCAGGCCATCACCGCTTCGGGGACGGGCTGCGCCGCGGCGCTCGACGCCGAGCGGTACATCGCGGGCCTCTAGAGGTACAAGAAAAGCTTTAGGAGAAGGAGAGCGCATGGGAGCCATCCAGGCCGTCAGCGACAAGACCTTTGATGTCGAGGTCCTCAAATCGGACATTCCGGTTCTGGTGGACTTCTGGGCCGAGTGGTGCCAGCCGTGCCGCAAGATCGAGACCATGCTGAACGAGATCGCCGCCGGTGAGCTCGCCGACAAGGTCAAGATCGTGAAGGTCGACATCGACAGCAACCCCGAGACCGCGCGGGCCTACCAGGTCCTGTCGGTGCCGACCCTGACCGTCTTCAAGGACGGCGAGCAGTTCCGCTCGGTCGTCGGCGCGAACCCGAAGAGCGCGCTGGTCCGGCTCATCGAGTCGGCGCTCGACCCGGCCTGATCCTCTCTTGGTGCCCCGGTCTCCGTCTTCGCGGTGACCGGGGCATTTCGCGTCGCGGGCGTTACGGGGCGCGCTCATGGGGTGGTGGGAGTACGCTGCCTCGCGGACGCGGCACCGCATGGGTAAATCGCCCCATAACGGCGCGCTCAGGTGGGCACGTACGATTCCGACGCGGGGTACTGGCAACTCAGGAGGGCATATGCGGGCGATCCGGCGCGGGGCGCGGGGAGCGGCGGTTGCCGAGATCCGCGGCATTCTGGTCGTGCTGGAGTTGCTGGACGACCTCCTGCCGTCGGATCCGGCGCGGCACGACCCCGAGTACGACGCGGACGTCGAGCGGGCCGTACGCGCCTTCCAGCAGAGCCGCGGCCTGACCGTCGACGGCGAGGTCGGCGACGAGACCTGGCGGGCCCTGGACGCGGCCCGCTGGCGGCTCGGCCAGCGCGCGCTGTTCCACACCGTCGGTGACCCCTACGTCGGCGACGACGTCCGCCAGTTGCAGGAGCGGCTGCTCGAGATGGGGTACAACCCCGGCCGCGCCGACGGCATCTACGGCGGCCGCACCGCGCACGCCGTAGCCCAGTTCCAGCGCGAGGTCGGCCTGCGCCCCGACGGCGAGTGCGGACCGGCCACCCTCGGCGCCCTGCGCCGCCTCGGCCGCAAGGTGATCGGCGGCCGCCCCCAGCTCCTGCGCGAGGCCGAGGCCTTCCGCGAGTCCGGCCCGACCCTGCTCGGCAAGCGCATCGTGATCGACCCCGGCCACGGCGGCCCCGACACCGGCCACGTCGTCCCCGATGGGCCGTTGCGGTGGGTGGAGGCGGACCTCGTGTATGACCTTGCGGCCCGCCTGGAGGGCCGTCTGGCGGCTGCGGGGATGCGGGTGAACTTGACCAGGGGTCCGCAGCCGGCGGGGGCGCTGAGTGACCGTGACCGGGTTCAGCTGGCGAACGAGCTCGGGGCGGACCTGCTCATCTCGATCCACCTCGACGGGCACGCGACGCCGCTCGCCGACGGCGTGGCCACCTATCACTACGGGTCGGTCTCCGGGCCTACCTCGGTGGTGGGGGAGCGGCTGGCCGGGCTTGTGCAGCGCGAGATCGTGGTGCGGACCGGGCTGCGGGACTGCCACGTGCACGCGAAGACCTGGGAGCTGTTGCGGCTCACCAAGATGCCGGCGGTGCGGGTGGACGTGGGGTACCTGACGTCGCCCGGGGATCGCCGGCAGCTCATCGATCCCGCATTCCGCGACCGGGTGGTGGAGGCCATCATGGCGGCGGTGCAGCGGATGTATCTCCCCGTCGAGGCGGACGTGCCTACGGGGTCGATCGACGTGAGTCTGCTGCGGGCGCTTACCGGTACCGCGCCGTCGGCCTGAGCTTTTTGGCGCTTCGCGCTGTCAGCCTGGGGTCATTTCCCTCGTGGCCGGACGAACCGGAAGAACCGGGCGAAGCAGAGATTCCGGACTCATCGATCCGAGAAGCTTCTCGAGGGCGTACTCGACGTCCGACTTCCACGACAGGGCGGTCCGCAGCTCGAGCCGCAGACGCGGATATCTCGGATGCGGTCGTACCGTCTTGAAGCCGATCGACAGGAAGAAGTCCGCCGGCGCCAGGCACCCGCGCTCGTTGCGCCCGGCCTCGTCGACCTCGCCGAACTTCGCGTCGCCGAACGCCTCGATCGCCTTGACGCCCCGCTTGGTGAGGTCGCGGGCGACGCCCTGGACCAGCATGCGGCCGAGCCCGCCGTCGGCGAACGGCTGGACGACGTGGGCCGTCATCAGCAGTACCGCATCGGGCGAGACCGGCGACGTCGGGAACGCCATGCTGCGCGGCACATACGCCGGCGGCGCGAACATCACGAACCCGGCCGGCATGCCGTCGACGTAGACCAGCTTGCCGCAGGAGCCCCACTCGAGCAGCGTCTGCGAGACCCAGGCTTCCTTCTCCAGCCCCGGGTCGCCGTTGGCGCACGCCCGGTCGGCGGCGACGGGATCGAGTTCCCAGAACACGCAGTCACGGCACGAACGAGGAAGATCCTCGAGGGTGTCCAGCGTCAGACTGACGAGACGTCGCGACATTGGCCCATCTCCACCGCACCCGGGATTAGCTCGTCATGATGGTACGCATTTGTCACACTCTGCGGGACCCATCCGAGCACAGTTCCTCATCCTGCTCCCTACAGGACGACCGCACCTCATCCCTGCGTCCGCTATCCGGGTGACAGAAAAGACGAACCCGGTCGGCGTCCTAGCCCATTGGCGCGGTGCCGCTTGGCTCATCGGCGCTGCTCACGGCTTGGCTTTCGACGCTGCGTGCCGGCAGATCCACCCAACGTGCTCCGAACCTCAGCCACGCCGACCTGGACTGCCGCGACGCGGCGTGGATAGAGCGGCGGCGTTTCGACGGTTTCCCGTGAAACGGCGCCGCCCTTCCGTCTTTCGGCCTTCGCGCTTTCGGGCCTTCGCGCTTCCGGGCTTCCGGGGCTTCCGGCGCTTCCGGGGCTTCCGGCGCTTCCGGCGCTTCCGGGGCTTCCGGGGCTTCCGGGGCTTCCGGGGCTTCCGGGGCTTCCGGGCTTTCGAGTTTCGGGCCTTCGAGTTTCGGGCCTTCAGGCTTCAGGCTTCAGGCTTCGGGCTTATGCCTGTGGTCCGGTGTTCGAACCGGTACCGGCTACCCGGGTTGCGGCCACTGTCGTCGTCGTGACGGCGGCCCAGTGGGGTCACCTCAGGTGGCGGCCGGCTTCTGCCCCTCGGGCGCAACTTCATCGGGCGCGTCGCCGTTCCCCTCGGCAGGCTCGGGAACTACAACGTCGTCATTCTCCTCAGCCGCGGCAGCGGGCTCGAGCGCATCGTCCGCCTGAGCCTCCGCCTCCCGCTCGGCAAGGCTGGTCGGCGAGGTCCAGTTGATCCGCGGCGGCTCGGCCAGCGGGCGCCCACCGAATTCGGCGAGCCAGGCCGCGACCATCGCCAGGTTCTCCCGCCACTGGTCCTCGGGAATCGGCGGCAGGATGTCGTCCCAAAGCGCGAGGAAGGTCCCCTGGAGCTGCAGCCGCCCGTACGGCCGGGCCAGGAACCACACGTGCAGATGCGCCGCCCCGTCCCCCCACCGATTCACGTGAACCCGAGCCACCCCGTCCAGCGAGCGAATGGCCCGCTCCAACCGAACGGTCATGACCCCGAGCTCAGCCGCCAGCATGTTCGGCAGATCCCCAAGGTCCAGATGCGACCGCGATTCGAGGATCAGGACCGCCGGCAGCCCGGTAGGCCGGTCGAGGGCCCGCACCCGCCAGCGATCACTGACCCAGATGTACGCCTCATCCGGCGCCCCGCAAGCCCGGCACTCAGCAGGGTTGTCCCCATGCCGAGGCGGCTCCACGGGCACCGGCTCAAGGAGGCGCTTGACACGGATGTCGCCCTCAAACGGAAACGTAGGCCAATAGGTAAAGGCGGGAAGCTGCGGCGACTCAGGCACGAAGCCGACCCTAGCCGACGGCGGCCCCGGTGTCCGCACCCTGTGGACGGACACCAAGTTATCCACAGGACAGCCTTCCGACACCCACCCCGCCAATCCGCCTTCATCCACAGGCCAACGGCAGTCCGCCCGCTTGGTTTCACGTGAAACGCGTGAGCCTGTGGATAACCCCTGTGGACAAGATTCGCTCAGAGCCGTTCTCTCAAGATTCCTTCTGGCTCAGATTTTCCGCTCAGCGCGTTCCAAACGCCCAAAATCAGCTTCCGCGGCCACCGCGCCCTAGCCGGGCACCACCACCGCCGGTCGAACGCCCATGACCACCCGCCGCCCGTCGATATCCGCCCCGCCGACCGCCGCCGACCGCCGTCGACCATCGCCGTCCGCCGTCCGCCGTCCGCCGACCGCCGTCGTCCGTCGACCATGCCCGCCGACCACGCGTCGACCGCCGCCGTCCGTAGACCGCGCCCGCCGACCGCGCCCCTCGACCACGCCCGTCAACCACGCCCGCCAACCACGCCCGCCAACCACGCCCGCCAACCACGCCCGCCAACCACGCGCCCGTCGACGTCGACCACGCCCGCCGGCCGCGCCCGGCTCGTGGCCGGCCACCCAAGCCCGTCGACAACGAACAACAGACGACTGGCCCCGACGCCGAGGCAGAGACAGCGGCGACGGCACGGCGCACCTCCCGGCCGTAACGGTGCGGGGCGACCGCAGCTCGCCGAGCACAGAGTCGACCGGGCAACGATGGCGGGCGGCGGACAGATGCGGCGGACGCGGGCGACGGCGGCTGGCGGGCACGACGGTGACCGTGCCGACATGGCGGACCAGAGCGCCGAACTCAGAGCGGCGAACTCAGAGCGGCGGACCCAGAGCGAGCGGGCCCAGGGGCGAGCGGGCCCAGGGGCGAACGGACCCAGGGGCGAACGGACCCAGGGCGAACGCGGGCGGCGCGACTGGTGACGATGGCGGGCGGCGGACCCGGGGCGGTGAACGTGGGGCGGCGCGATGTTTCACGGGAAACATCGAACGCAAGAGGCCGACCCCGGAGTGGGATCGGCCTCTGTGGTGGAGCGGTTGGAGCCTACTGCTCGCGCTGGGAAGCCGATTGTTCCTCCGGCACCCCGATGATGCCCACGATGCGCTCCAGGTCATCGACCGTGGCGAACTCGATGGTGATGCGCCCCTTGCGGCGGCCGATGTCGACCTTCACCCGGGTGTCGAAGCGGTCCGAGAGGCGGTCGGCAAGGTCGGACAGGGCCGGTGCGTGGGGCTTGGCGCGACGCTGGGCCGGAGCCGACTTCTTCGGGGCCTCCGAAGCCGCCAGCTGAACGAGCTCCTCCGTCGCGCGCACCGACAGGCCCTCCGCGACGATGCGCGTCGCCAAGGTCTCCTGCTCGTCCGAGTCGTCCAAGCCGAGGAGCGCCCGGGCGTGGCCCGCGGACAAGACGCCCGCCGCCACCCGGCGCTGGACCGGAGCCGGGAGGTTCAGCAGCCGGATGGTGTTCGAGATCTGCGGGCGCGAGCGGCCGATGCGCCTCGCGAGCTCCTCGTGGGTCGCGCCGAACTCCTCGAGCAGCTGCTGGTACGCGGCCGCCTCCTCCAGCGGGTTCAGGTTCGCCCGGTGGATGTTCTCCAGGAGGGCGTCCCGCAGCATCGCGTCGTCGCGCGTTTCGCGGACGATGGCGGGGATGGCCTCCTTGCCCAGCGCCTGGGCGGCCCGCCAGCGGCGCTCGCCCATGACGAGCTCGTACTGCTTCTCGCCGCTCTCCGACGGCTCGCGCAGTTCGCGCACGACGATGGGCTGGAGGAAGCCGACCTCCGAGATCGAGGTCTTCAGCTCCTCGATCGCCTCCTCGTCGAAGACCTGCCGCGGCTGCTTCGGGTTCGGGATGATCGCGCCCACCGGGATTTCGGCGAAGCGCGCGCCCGGCACCGGAGCTAGTGCATCGTCCGCAAGAGGAGCCGGCGTCGGTACCGTCGCCGCGCCCTCCGCCGACGCGCCGTTCGCCGCAACGGGGGGAGTGGCCAGCGCGGTCGCCGTGCCGGTCGCACCCTCGGCCGGCGCGGCGGCGGTTGGGATGAGGGCGCCGAGCCCTCGCCCGAGACCTCCACGTCGGTTGGACTTCATGCGACTCCTCCCACCTGCGCACCCTGCGCGCCGCGCAGTGCGATCTCCTGCGCTGCCTCGAAATAGCTCACCGCGCCCCGGGAACCGGGGTCGTACGTCATGACCGACTGGCTGTAGCTCGGCGCCTCCGACACCCGCACGTTGCGGGGGATGACCGCGTTCAGGCACTTCTCGCCGAAGTGGTTCCGCACGTCCTGCTCGACGAGGTCGGCCAGGCGGGTGCGCCGGTCGTACATCGTGAGGAGCACCGTCGAGATGTCGAGGTGCGGGTTCAGGTGCGACCGCACGAGCTCGATGTTGTTCGTGAGGGCCTGCACACCCTCCAGCGCGTAGTACTCGCACTGGATCGGGATCAGGACCTCCTCGGCCGCGACGAGTGCGTTGACCGTGAGGAGGCCGAGCGACGGCGGGCAGTCGATGAAGATGTAGTCGTAGTCGCTGCCGCCGGCCTCGATCGCGCGCTTGAGGCGCGACTCGCGGGCGACGACCGAGACGAGCTCGATCTCAGCGCCGGCGAGGTCGATGGTCGCCGGGACCGCCCACAGGTTCGGAATGCCCTCGACCTGTTGGGTCACCGCGTCGAGCGGGGCGCCGTCGATGAGGCAGTCGTACACGTCCGGCACGCCGGAGTGGTGCGGGACGTTGAGTCCGGTCGAGGCGTTGCCCTGGGGGTCGAGGTCGATCACCAACACCCGATTGCCGTGCAGCGCCAGGGCGACGGCGATATTCACCGCGGTGGTCGTCTTCCCGACGCCGCCCTTCTGGTTCGCGACGCACATCGTGCGACGCCGTGGTGGGCGGGGCATGGTGATCTCCCCACTCGGGTTGAGAATCTCCACGGCGCGCTTTGCCTCCTGTGCGAGCGGGGGGTCTTCGGTTTCACGTGAAACATACGCGTCAGTCATGGCGCCCTCGGAATCCGCGGTGACGACGGTCGGGTGTGGCCGGGGGGAAGGTGGGTTCCGTCGTTCGGGCCGCACCTCGGCCGGAGAAGCGTCGACTGTCGGCGTCACTCCCCGGCCGTACAGAGTACCGGTTGCGCTGCGTTCGCTCGGCCCGGTGACGTGAAACTCCACCCCGCGTCCGCGTGTCGGCTCAGGCGAATCGGGCGTCGGCGCAGCGGGGGAGGGCGGTGGCGGCGAGGACGGTGCCTCGAACCGCACGGGTTCTACGGGTCGTGCCGGGTCCCCAGTTCGCGGCTCGCCGTTCTCTGTTCGGGGCTGCGGGACCGGCCGGCCACTGGGCCGTACACCCCAACCCTCTATCCCCGTTTCACGTGAAACATGACCGTCTGCATCGCCGTAGCCCGGACCCTCACCGCTATCGCGCACCATGTCAGTCCCGTCCCGCTCGGAAAGGTGTGCACCCTCGGCCGCCTCGTCCGCCGGCTTCGGCTCCGCGGCGTGGGCGACGGTCTGCTGCTCGTCGCGCGCGTCGGTGGAGGGGTGGCCGTTCGCAGAATTCCGCGGGCCAGAGTTGGTCGCGTCGGGAGTCGTCTCGGCGGTACCGGCTCCGGGCGACGACCCCGCAGGGCGCTCGTCGTCCGGCTCCGTTCCGTCCAGGCCGGCTGCGTCGGGGACCGTTCCGGTTTCCTCGGGTTCCGTTCCGTCGGACAGAAGAGTGGCGCGGGGCCAGCCTACGGCGCTTCGCCGGGTGGAGCCATGACTCACCGGCGCGTCGTTGGTCTTCTCACCCCAACTCGGCCGCCAATACACCAGAAATCCGTCAACTCGCCGGAGCAGCCCGCCCAGGCGCTGTATCGGCGACATCGGCCATCCGATGCCGACCGCTCTGCCGTCCCCCATGAGTCCTCCGCGTTCCCCTCGCCCAGGGGTCGCGGTACCGCCCCCGGGTCACCGGCCGCGGCGCCCCCCGGCCTTGCGTGGGCGCGCGACTTCCCGCTCGCGCACGACGTCGACCACAGTGGTGGGCTCGGCGAGAACGGCGTCCCCGCACGTGCGCACCGACGCGGTGCCCGCACCCAGCCGCGTGAGTACCTCCGCGTGCTCGGCGACCTCGGCCGCCGCGGAGGCGCCCTTCATCGCGAGCAGATGGCCGCCGACGGCGGTGAGGGGGAGACACCAGCCGGCGAGCTTGTCGAGCGGAGCAACGGCCCGGGCGGTGACGACATCGGCGAGCGGGAGCTTCCCGACGCACTCCTCGGCCCGCGCGCGAACCACGGTGGTCCGCTCGAGGCCGAGCGCCGTCACCGCCTCGGAGAGGAAAGCGGTACGTCGTGCGAGCGGCTCGACCAGGGTGACGGCAAGGTCGGGACGAGCCACTGCCAGCACCATACCGGGCAGACCGGCCCCAGACCCGACGTCGACCACCGAGGCACCCGACGGAATGAGGTCCGCGACCACGGCGCAGTTCAGCAGGTGCCGTTCCCAGATCCGCGGCGCCTCCCGCGGGCCGATGAGCCCCCGCACGACCCCGTCGGTGACGAGCAACTCGGCGAACCGGATCGCCGTGGGGAGCCGATCGCCGAAGACCTTCTCGGCGGCGGGGAGAATCTCGCTGGGCACTGCACCGTCCATGCCCTCAAGCAAACCATGCGCGTTTCACGTGAAACGCAGGGAGGGACCGCCGCCGCGCGATGGCGCCGGACGTGGCACCCGACGCCGCCGTGCGACGGCGCCCCGGAGGTGGCACCGGTCGGGGGACCGCCGCCGTGCGATGGCGCCGGCTTGGCACCCGACGCCGCCCGTGCGACAGCGCCCGGAGGTGGCACCGGTCGGGGGACCGCCGCTGTGCGTTGGCGCCCGGAGGGTGGCACCCGTCGGTGGACCGCCGCCGCGCGACGATCCCCCAGACGTGGAATCCGCCGGCGGGACCGCGGCGCAACGACCACGCGACCCCGGCCCGCCAACGAACGAGTTTCACGTGAAACGGCGCTCCGCCGCGGAGATCGCGTTGCGGAAGAGCATGGCCACGGTCGTCGGCCCCACGCCACCCACGCGCGGGGTGATCGCGCCCGCCACCGACTCGCACGACTCGTCCACGTCGGGGAGGAGCCGGCGGCCCTCGTAGCGGACGCCCCCACCGACCACGACCGCACCAGGCTTCACATGCTCCGGCTGAATGATCCCCGGTACCCCGGCGGCGGCGATGAGGATGTCGGCCCGCTGGGTGTACCGCGGCCAATCCTCGACCCCCGTGTGCACCACGGTCACCGCCGCATTCGCCGTCGGCCGCTTCTGGGCCAGCAGCATCGCCAGCGGCCGGCCGAGCGTCGCCCCGCGGCCCAGGATGACGACCTCGCGCCCGCTGACCGGAATCTCGTAGTGGGCCAGCAGTGCCTCGATCCCCGCCGGCGTGCACGGCAGCGGCCCCGGAATCCCGGCGGCCAGGCGGCCCAGGTTCAGCGGGTGCATGCCGTCGACGTCCTTGTCCGGGTCGACCCGCATAAGGGCGGCGTCGTAGTCGAGGTGCTTCGGCGTGGGGTACTGGATCAGCAGCGCGTGCACGTCCGGGTCGGCGTTGAAGCCGTCGATCGCCGCGTGCAGATCGTCCTGGGTCGCGTCGGCCGGGAGGTGCCGGTGGGGCGAGGCGAACCCGAGCTCGGCGGCCTGGCGCTGCTTGATACGGATGTAGCCGGCGCTGGCGTCGTCGTCGCCTACGAGGATCGTCGCCAGCGACGGCGTGATGCCCCGGGCGGTGAGGGCGGCGGCCCGCTGCGCCACGTCCGCGAGGATCGACTCGGCCACCGGAGCGCCGGGCAGGAGACGGGCCTTGGCAACCAGGGGAGTGTTGGACATACGGCTCCTCGTCGCGCGTGGAAGCCCAGGCGGTCGACTCCCACGACGAGGCTTCCCGATGGTTGCCCATCCTCCATGCCGCCAGTCGCTCGCCAACAAGTATGCCCGAGCCGAGACGCCGCCCCAGGCCGAGGGCCGATCCGCCAAAGTGCGCGAACCAGCGGTACACAAAAAGGAACCGCCTCGACCGAGAGGCCGAGGCGGTTCCAGAAACCAAAGCGTCAGGCAGTAGGCCGAACCACGATCCGGCGCGAGGGCTCCACACCCTCCGACTCGCTCTCCACGCCCGGCAGCGCGTTGATCACGTCGTGCACGCACTTGCGCTCGAACGCGCTCATCGGCTCCAGGCGCACAGCCTCGCCGTACTCCTTCACCTTCTCCGCCGCGTTCTTGGCGATCGCGCCGAGCTCCTTGCGCCGCAGCGCCCGGTAGCCGCCCACGTCGAGCAGCAGCCGGCTCGGCGACCCCGTCTGCCGGAACACGGCCAGCCGGCTGAGCTCCTGCAGCGCCTCGAGCGTCGCACCGCGCTGGCCCACGAGCGCCTGCAGCCGCTTGCCCGAGCCGTCCCCGCCCTCGACGACCTCCACGACCGGGCGGCCGCTCACGACCAGCTCGTCGATGTCGCCGTCGTAGTCGAGGATGTCGAGCAGGCCCTCCATGTAGTCGGCCGCGATCTCACTCTCGCGGAACAGGTCGGCGCTCGATCGGCTCGAGCCGCCGCCGGCCGCGGCGGTCTCCGAGTCCGAGTCCGAGGACTCCTCGTCGGAGTCGGACTCGGCGTCGAACTCGGCATCGGTGTCAGCGTCTTCCTGCACAGCAGCAGGCTGCTTCTCCAGATCCTCGGCGCCGAGATCACTGGTGGTGTCGGTCACGAAACTCATCTCCGCTTGTTTGGGGCGCCGAGGCGCCGTCACAGGTCGTCGGTGAGGGGTGGGTTCGGTTCAGGGAGCGCCACGCGCCGGGCCGCTGGAGGGGTGGGCCCGGCGGGGTCGCATCAACCCGACTGCCGCTTCGCGGCGCCACCCTTCTTCGGGTTGATCGGCTTGGCGCCGGGCTTCGGGGCGCGGGACGGGCCGGCCGCCGCCTGGGGAGCCGTGCCGTTGGCCTTGGCGCCGGTCGCCTTCGCGGGCGCGCCCTTGCCGTTGGCCCGCTGGGCCGCGGCCTCGTCGCGCGCCTTGCTGAACAGCGCGGCGAACCCGCTGGGCTGCTTGGCCTCGGTGGCCTTGGCGGCGCCGCCCTTGAACGGCGTCGTGCTGGTCGACGCGCTCGCCGGCGGCGGGTACTTGTGCAGCACCCAGTACTGCTGGCCCAGCGTGATGGCGTTGTTCGTGACCCAGTAGATGATGACGCCGATCGGGAAGTACCAGCCGGACGTCAGCGTGAAGAACGGGATGCCGTAGAGCATGAACTTCTGGATCATGCGCTGCTGCGGGTCGGTGTTCCAGCCCGTCTTCTTGATCATCTGGCGCTGCGTCAGGTAGGTCGTCGTGATCATCAGGGCGACCAGGATGGCGGCCACGATCTTCACGGCGGTCGAGCTGGCGTCGATCTTCAGGAGGTCGGCCGCGCTGCTGCTGAACTTGGCGACGATCGGGGCGTCGAACAGGCGGGCGTCGACGGCGCTCTCGAACTCGCCGACCGTCCAGCCGTACAGCGTCTGCTGGTGCTCGGACTGGCCCGGGCGGAGGTGGCGCAGCACGTGCAGGAGGCCGATGAACACCGGGATCTGCAGGAACATCGGCAGGCAGCCCATGAGCGGGTTGACCTTCTCCTGCCGGTAGAGCTCCATCACCTCCTTCTGGAGGGTCTCCCGGTCGCCCTTGTGCTTCTCCTGCAGCTCCTTCATCTTCGGCTGAATCGCCTGCATCGCGCGCTGCGACTTGATCTGCTTGACGAAGATCGGGAAGAGCACGATCCGTACGGTGATCACCAGGAAGACGATCGCCAGCACCCACTGCCAGTTGGTGCTCAGCACCCGGTTGGCGGGCAGGATCGAATCCCACACGGTGTGCCAGAACAGCATCACCTTCGAGATCAGCCAGTAGATCCCGGCCATGAGCTTGCTAATCACGACACCGCTCCAGTCACGTCGACTCGGGCTCGGGCGAGTGTCCCCGGCGCGGAGGCACCGGGTCGTACCCACCGGGGTGGAATGGGTGGCAGCGCAGCAGCCGCCAGATCGCGAGACCGAGTCCCTTGACCACGCCGTGCGTGCCGACCGCCTCCAGGGCATAAGCGCTGCACGACGGGTAGAACCGACAACGCGCCGGCAACGCCGGGCTTATCCAACGACGGTACGCGACGATGGGAGCTGCCACGATCCGGGCTCCGGCGTTCATCGACGGACACCTCGGTTCTTCGGTCGGCGCGCGGCTTCCAGCGCCGAGTCAAGGTCGTGCTGCAGTTCGTCGTACGGCCGGGCGGCCGCCTCGGGCAGCGCCCGCACCACGATCACGGAGCCGGCCGGCAGGTCGGCCAGGCGCGAACGGACCAGGTGCCGCAGCCGCCGCTTCACGGTGTTGCGCACCACGGCGTTCCCCACGGCCTTGGAAACCACAAAGCCGGCGCGGGCGGCACCGAGGGAATCAGACAAGTCAGAAGGATCCGAAACATCGGAAACACTGGAAACCCCGGGCCGCGGGGGCCCGGGGTTCAGGAAGTGCACGACCACGGCCCCCCGGCCGGCGCGACGGCCGTTGCGAATGGTGGCGGCGAAGTCATCCCGCCGCCGCAGTCGCTGATCGGCCGCCAGCACGCTGCCTCCCGGAGGACGCGGTCGAAGTCGACGGCTCAGGCCGAGAGGCGGTCGCGCCCCTTGGCGCGGCGCGCGGAGAGGATCGCACGGCCGGCGCGGGTGCGCATGCGCAGCCGGAAGCCGTGGGTCTTCGCGCGCCGGCGGTTGTTCGGCTGGAAGGTGCGCTTGCTCACGTCGGGGCTCCGTCTTCGTGACTGGCGGGACGCGAAGCAGCGCCCACGGGGATGTCGATCGTTGATTGGAGTTTACCAGGGAACGGTGCTCCAACCGAAACAGGGTACGCGCCGCCTCACGCACCGTCAACGATCACACACGAGGGCCGGGTGTGAACAACAAAAGCCCTGGTGAGAGCCGATTTCCACAGGTTCGTTGTGGACAACGGTTGAGTGGTTGTGGACAACGCTGTTAACGTGCCCGGTTGCCGGTGGACACCGCGACCGCCGGCGACGGTGCACAACTGGACTTTCCTGATCACAACGGGTGTTCTGCAAGGGGGTCAGACACCCGCCCGGCCTGCATGACCTCTGCGTACGCGCTGATCACCGCACAGTCAGCACGGGACGAGGGGGAATCAGGACGATCCGTCCACGGGACATGACTCGTTGATACACAGGTTGTGGAAAACCTGTGGACAATGGTGGCCCGGGACGGCGGAAAGATTCCGGGCACCGTCCACTCGCGGTGGGGGCCGCGAAACACGATGGGGGTGCGCGA
>NZ_CP192033.1:0-92781 GCF_050942475.1 Dactylosporangium sp. CS-033363
ATGTCTGAGAACACCCAGCAGCAGCCGGCAGGTACGGCCGCGGCCGAGAACGACGACATGACCATCGGCGACTGGCTGAGCCGGCAACAGGACTTCGACGCCGGCATGTTCGGCACGGAGGACGCCGGCGACGCGACGGGCCCGGACGGTCAGCCGTGGGACCACCAGCGGTACATGTCCACCCTGCACAAGGTGCAGCAGGAGGCCAAGACCGCGAAGGCCGAGCGTCAGACCGTGGTCGACGCGCTCGTGCAGGCGGGCATCATGCCGAAGCCCGCCGACAACACGCCGCCGACGGCGGCGCAGCTGCGGGACTACGCAGCGAAGGCGACGGCGCAGGCCCGCGAGGCGCAGGTCCAGCTCGCCGTCTTCACGAACGCCGGTTCCCACGGCGCGGACCCGGCGAAGGTCCTCGGCTGGGCGCCGTTCCTCGAGTCGGTCAAGGGTCTCGACCCCGCGGCCGCGGACTTCAAGGCCCAGGTGGCCGCGAAGATCGGCGAGCACACGACCGCTTCCCCCTGGCTGCGCGCCGACGGCGCGCCGGCCACGCAGGCGCCGGCCCCGGCGTCCGTGACGACCCCGGCACCAGGTGTGTCCGGCGGGCAGTTCACGGCTGGGCACAACCCGGCGCCGATCACCGAAGCCGAACTCGCGCGCATGTCCCAGGCCGAGGTCGCGAAGGCGTTCCACGAGGGGCGCCTGACCCACCTCATGGGTTAGTGGGCGGGCCGCCGCGGGGGCGGTCTGTCCAGGGGCGTGCGTGCCACCTGAACCCTAAGGCAGGCATTCATGGCTATCACTCGTTTCCGGCCGGAGATCTGGTCGGCGCTGCTCCTCGAGTCCTACAAGAAATCCCTCGTGTTCTCGAACCTGTGCAACCGCGACTACGAGGGCGAGGTCCAGGCCGCCGGCGACACCGTCCGGATCACCTCGATCTCCCGGCCGACGATCAACTCGTACGGCCGCAACCAGGACATCACCTACGAGGAGCTCACGGACGCGCAGCGCGTCCTGGTCGTCGACCAGGAGAAGTACTGGGCGTTCTCGATCGACGACGTCGACGCGTTCCAGGCCCGCGGCAACGTGGTCCCGCAGGCGATGGCCGAGGCCGCGTACGGCCTGGCCGACGTCGTCGACCAGTACGTCGCGTCGCTGTACACGCAGGTCAACGCCGCGAACGCCCTCGGCACCACGGCGATCACGAACGGCGACCTCGCCTACACCATGATCCGCAAGCTCAAGCTCAAGCTCGACGAGGCGAACGTGCCGACCACCGGCCGGTGGATCGTCCTCCCGAACTGGGTGCACTCGCTCCTGCTGGAGAACCCGAAGTTCGTCGACCTGACCGGCAACACGCAGAGCGACGCGCTGCTGAACGGGCTCGTCGGCCGGGTGCTGGGCTTCACGGTCTACACCAGCAACAACGCGCCGCTCGTCACGGGCGACGACTACGCGGTCATGGCCGGCACGAACGCCGCGATCACCATGGCCGAGCAGCTCACGAAGACCGAGGCGATGCGGTCGGAGCGCCGGTTCGGCGACCTCGTCCGCGGCCTGCTGATCTACGGGGCGAAGGTCATCCGCCCCGAGGGTCTCGCGACCTGCATCGCCTCGCAGTCCTGACCCGGTTCGGGTCGCTCGAGCAGCACCACTGACGCCACCCCACGGGGTGGCTTTTTTCATGCCCGCAGGCCGGACCGCCACCCACCTGCGGGTGCGCGGCCGGCCTGTCCGGGCCCGAACCGGACAGGAAAGGGGGCACGAGCATGGCTCGTACTCCGATCACCGTGCAGGCGATGCCCGTCAACTCGGCCATCGCCTCCCCGGCGGGCACCACCATCGACCCGACCAACCAGCACGTCATCGCGGCCGCGAAGCCGGAGAAGCTGCTGCTTCGGGTCACGAACACCAACGGCACCCAGCGGACGATCACGCTCAAGGCGGGCGCGTACCCGCCGGCGTGGGCCGCCGGGCAGGGCGACCTGGCCTGCGTCGTCGCCGCGACCACCGGCGTCGCGGTCCTCGGCCCGTTCGAGTCGGGCCGGTTCCTGCAGAAGGACGGCTCGCTCCTGATCGACTGCGAGGCGTCCATGGCGGGCGTCATCCAGGCGTTCGAACTCGCGCGGGGCTGACGTGGGTACCGCGCAGACGCCGCAGACGATGTGGCTGCGCGGTGAGAACGGCCTGGTGCTCGAGCACGCGCTCCCGCTGTCGGAGCCGCTCGCGGAACGGTTGCTCAAGGGCTACCTGACCCGCGTTGCGGACGCTGACGGGAGTCCGTACGTCGAGCCTGCCCCCGAGGCTGCGGTCTCGGGGGCGGCCGATCCCACCGCCCCGCCGGCGGACATCGCCGGAACATCGCCGGAAACCCCGGAAACCCCGGAAATCGCTGGAACGCCCGCGGACGCCGCGGACGGTTCTGGAATTTCTGGGAACGTCACGGAACGGCCGACAGCGCCGGCCCGGCCGACCCGCCGCGACCGCAAGGCCGTCTGGGTCGGGTACGTCGTCCGGCACGTCACCAAGGTCGACGGCACCGCCTGGCCGGCTGAGGAGGCCGACGGGATGTCGATCCCGGCCCTCGAAGCCGAGCTCGACCGCTGGGCGGCCGCGACCGGCGTCGAGTTCGTGGCGGCCGGCTGATGGCCGGTGTCGCCGTCCAGGTGGCGGTGACCGAAACCCCGGTGAAGACCCTCAGCACGGCTGCCGGGACCCGCCGGAACGTCGCGGTGCGGGTCCTCGGGGCCACGGACAAGAACGTGTACATCTCCAGCGCCGCGAACGTGTCCGCGACCAGCGGGTTCGCGATCAAGGCCGGTGATGCGCCGCTGGTGATCAGCCTCGGCGAGAACGAGTCGCTGTACGGCATCTGCGCGACGGGCGAGACCGCCACGGTCTGCGTCCTGCCGCTCTAGACCCCAGCCGGGTGCGGGCGCGAGGTGGGACGCCCCGCGCCCGGCTGGCCACCCACCCGTGTTTTCGAGGAGACGCGTTGCCCAGCCCTCAGACCACATCCGACGCTGCCGCGATGGCCGCGGTCGTCGACGACTACATCGCCGGCCTCTACGCCGAGGTGAGCACCACGGCGCCCGCCCCTCGGGAGCCGCTGACATTCGCCGCGCTCGTGCGGGTCGCCAGGGACGTGATCGACGCCCAGGAGGTCGCCGGAGGCGCCTCGAGGGAGTGGATCAGCCTCGGGCTGTGGCTCACCGCGGACGAGACCGAGCTGCTCCGGGGTGCGTGCACGCACCCGGCCGAGGCCTCGCCCGGCCACCCCGGCCAGCACGCTGACCGGCTGTTCGGCGTCGACATCCACCCGGCGGGCTGCGACGCCTGCAGCACGATCACGCCCGCGTTCCTGCTGCCCGGCTGCAGCTGCACCGACGACTGCAGGTCGCCGCGGTGCGGCGCGCCGGCGCGGGCGGCCGAGACCGAACGTGTCTGGCGGGCGATGCGGATGCAGCTGCGGTCGCAGTACGCCGGGCCCGCCTTCTGGGCGCTGCCGCCCAGCGAACCGCGTGACGCGTTTCGCGTCACGCACACCGGGGCCTGACCGGCTCCGCATAGACCACCGGCCCGGGTGGGCGAGCACCCGGGCCGGTCACACCCTGCTGTTCTGTGAGGAGCCGCCATGACGGTCCGCCTGCCCTCGAACGTCCGCTCCGCCGCCGCGGACGCGGTGCTGAACCTGATCAACGCCGGGTCCGGGCCGGGGACGATCGAGCTGCGGACCGGTGCCCAGCCGGCGGCCGCCGCCGACGCCGCCACCGGGACGCTGCTGGCGACGTTCACCCTGAACGACCCAGCGTTCGGCGCCGCGGCGGCCGGGGTCGGGACGCTGTCGACGTCGCCGGCGGTGTCGACGACCGGGGTCGCGGCCGGGACCGCCGGCTGGTTCCGGGTCAAGGACTCCAACGGCGCCACGGTCCTCGACGGGTCGGTGTCGGCGTCCGGCGGCGGCGGCGACCTGGTCCTCAACACCACGACGATCAGCGTCGGGCTGACCGTGAACGCCATTGGCGGCACCATCACGATGCCTGGCTGACCCGGGTGACGACGTACTGGACCGACGCCGATTTCGCCGGCGCCGGGGAGTTCCTCGAGCCGCAGGTGTCGGTGTGCACGGAGTACGACCTGGCGTCGGGCACGATCAGCCGGGGCCGGTGGCCGTTCCCGGTCGTCGCGCCGTCGGTCACGCCGCAGTTCCGGCTCTACGACGCCTCGGGGGCGCAGATCGCCGCCCGCGGCTTCGACACGTCCACGCTGGACGTCTACAACTGGGCGACCCTGACCGCGCCGGTCGCGGTGTCGGGGCTGGTCCGGGCGACGGTGACGACGACCCGGTACCCGGCGGTCCTCGGGTTCTTCGGCGGCGGCGCGGTCACCCGCGGCGGGATCAAGGCGGTCCGGGGGCTGTTCACCAGCGGCGATGCGCTGCCGACGACGCCGTCGACGGCCGGGTTCCTCGTCGACATCGACTACACCCCGGACGCCGCCGCCCCGCCCGTCGAGGCGACGATCGCGGCCGCGCTGCCCGGCCTCGCCGCGGCCCTCGCGGCGCAGGCGGTCGTCGGGGTAACGGCGGCCGGGGTGCTGCCGCTGCTGACCGCCGCCCTGAACGGGTCGGGCGCCGCGGCGGCGCAACTCGACGCGATGCTGCCCGGCCTGGCCGGGGCGCTGTCGACGGAGGCGATCGCCGGCGGGCTCCTCGCCGCGACCCTGCCGGGCCTGACCGGCTCGGTGGCGGCGGCCGCGGCCGCCGCCGCGGTGTTCGGCGGCACGCTGCCCCAGCTCGGCGCGGCGGTGTCCGCGGACGCGGCCGCGGCCGCGGTCCTGGCGGCGCAGTTCCCGCGGCTCGCGGCCGCGCTCACGAACGTAGCCCGCGTGTATCCGCTGCCGGCGGTGGCGCTCGTGGCGTCGCTGGCCGGGGTGTCGACGCTGACCGCGGCCGCGGTTCCGGCGTCGACGCTGACCGCGTCCACCACCCAGACGAGGGGAGCCTGACCGTGCCCGAGGTCGGTGAATTCACCATCCCGCGGCTGCTCGTGACCCCGTTCGACGGGACGACAGCCGCGACGCTGCAGGTGTTCGACGGCGCCGACGTGGCCACCCCGTGGCCGGTGACGAAGGTCGGCGAGTCGGCGGCCGGGCAGGAGTGGCTCGGCGACGACCCGCTCGAGTTCACCGCCGGCGGGCTGTGGCACCTGCGGTGGCAGGTGACCGGGACCGGCATGGGCCGGCAGACGTCGAAGGTCGCGGTGGCCCCCGATCCGCTGATGGCCCGGCCGGCGTGGGCGACCACGACCGACCTCGCCGACTGGACCGGGGCGGCGCCACCTTTGGATGCGCGGCGGATGCTGCAGCACGCCACCCGCAAGATCCGGTCGGTGGTCATGACGGCGTTCTACGACGTCGACGAGCTCGGCGAGCCGACCGACGCGAAGGTCAAGGCGACGCTGCGGGACGCGGTCTGTGACCTGGTCCAGTGGTACGTGAAGGCCGGCGACGAGCACGGCGCCCGGTCGCTGTACACGTCGGTGTCGATCGGCGGGGTGAGCCTCTCGAGGGGCGCCCGCCCGAACGGCTCCACGGACGTCCCGCCGGTGCCGGCCTCGACGTACGACGTGCTGCGGGTCGGTGGGCTCCTCGACGACCAGCCGGTGTCGTGGTGACCGCCGAGACGCCGCCGGCGCCGGGCCCGCACCGGGTCAGGTCGTACCTCGGCTCCCCCGGGCTGCTGCTGCTCAACCACGTGTCGGTGATGCTCCGCGAGGCGTACGACGTGGTGCCGTACCTGGTCGGGTCGTCGACGCTCACCCGCGCCTGGCGCGACGTCGACGTGCGGATCATGGTCCCCGACCTGCGGTTCGAGCAGATGTTCCCCGGTCTCCGCGACCCGCTGCACAGGAATCCGCTGTGGTCGCTGCACTGCGGGTCGGTGTCGCTGTGGATGCGCGACGCCACCGGCCTGCCGGTCGACTTCCAGGTGCAGCCGGTCAGCTACGCGAATGCGCTCTTCGGCAGCAAGCCCCGGATTCCGCTCGGCATCTACCCCATCGAGCAGCCCCGGGAGGGCTCATGAGGACATACGAACGCCGCGACGGGCAGGGGAAGCTCCTGGAGCGGTCCGCGAACCTGACCCCCGGCCACCCGTACGACGAGCAGCTGTACGCGCTCGTGGCCGCGCGGGAGGACGCCGGGGAGATCGCCGGGTGGTGGCTCGCCGCCGACGACGGCGATGACGGCCTCGGCGGCGCCGAGCAGTTCGTCACGCTCGAGGATCTGCTGTCCGGCCGCGCCCAGCTCCCGGCTCTGCCGGGCGACGAGGAGCGCGTCGACGCCCCCGACGCCGGCGGCGACCAGGTCGCGGCGGCCGCGGAGGAGAAGCCCAAGGCCCGTGCCCACCGGGCGAAGTCCACCAGCACGCCGGCGGCGACGCCGGCGGGACAGGAGTAAGCCGATGGCACGCTCAACGCGCACCGCGCTGCAGGCGTCGTGGCTCGACGCCGTCGAGATCGACGCCGCCTCCGGCAGCGTGCCGGGCACCGGCGCCGGGAACGGCATCGACTGGGTCAACTCCGGTCGTGAGGTCGCGATCGTGGTCAACACGAGCGGCGCGCCGATCACGGTCACGGAGGTGATCGGGACGACGGTTGCCGGGGCGGTCCCCGCGGCGCCGACGAAGTCGGTCGCGGCCACCACCGGCATCAGCGTGCTCGGCCCGTACCCGCCCGGCCAGTACAACGACGCGAACGGCAAGATGGCGCTCGACTTCTCGGCCAGCGCGAGCGTCAAGGTCGTGCTCGTCGACGTGCCCCGGGTCGCCTGACGTGGCGTTCCCGTTCGAGCTGGTCCTCGAGGCGCTCGGCGGTTCCCACACGGTGGCGATCGCCGAGCTCGCCGGCCGGGGCCCGCGCGGGAATGTGTTCGCGGCGCCGGTCGACGCCGTCGGGGTCATGGTCGACAAGCGGCAGCTGGTCCGGGGCCCCAACAACGAGAAGATCACCTCGACGCGGTCGTTCTACGGCCCGCCGGGCACGCCCGGGAAGGTCGGCGCGGAGGTCACCTACGCCGGCGTGACGTCGACGGTGGTCGGGCGCACGGACCATGACGGCGGCGGCGCCGAGACCCCGGATCATGTGGAGCTCAACCTCGCCTGAGGTGATGTGAGCCGCCCCCCGGCGACGTCGTCGGGCCCGTACCTGGTCCGAGTGGGCGCCCACCTGTCGCAGGTTGCGGCGCGGGTTGACTCCCCGCCCTGACGTGTTGCCGGCCGGGCGGGAAGGCAGCTACTGCACCCCGTGATTGCCCGGTTTGCCCGATGCTCTCGGGGTTGTCATCCCCCTACCCTCCCGGTCTGCCTCCCACGGTAGCCGTTCCGCTCCCTCGAGCCCCGCCCGGACCAGGGCGGGGCTCTTTTGCTGCCCGGAGGCGCCTGTGGCCACCGATTACAAGCTCACCTGGCATGAGGGCCGGGCCTACGCGATGGTCGACGAGGCCGGCGAGGCGGGGCTGCGGGACGCGCTCGAGTACCTGCTGAAGGTTTCCCGGCCGCTGGTGCCGCTCGACACCCGCCCCGGCCGTGACCAGGTCGTGCTGATGAACACCGGCCGGGTCGTCATCGACCCGGAGCACGGCGTCGGTGGGGTCGTGTACGGCGACGAGTCCACAAAGGACTACGCGAAGCGGCAGCACGAGGACCTGACGTTCCGGCATGCGCCGGGCCGGCAGGCGAAGTTCCTCGAGGCGCCGTTCGAGGCGAACAAGACGCTGATGCTGGCCATCATCGCGGCGCACTACCGGCGGCGGTTCCGGTGACGCTGACGGAGGAGTTCTGCCGGCTCCTCGACGCGGTCGGGCTGGGCCGGTACGCCGAGCACGACGCCGACACCAGCGGCGACATCTACCCCATGGTGCTGCCGGCGACGCCGGACGAGTGCCTCGCGGTCACGTTCTCGGCCGGCCGGGAGTCCGATTCGGTCCTGCCGTTCGACGAGCCGCGGCTGCAGGTCCGGGTGCGCGGCCCGCGCAACGACGTGTACGCGCCCGAGGACCGGGCCGCGGCCATCTACAGCCGGCTCCACGGGCTGGGCGGGATTCGGCTGCCCGGCGGGACCCGGCTGGTCGGGCTGTACGGCTCCCAGGGCGGCGGGTTCCCGATGGGCCAGGACGCCGACGGCCGCATGGAGTTCGTGATCAATTTCCGCGCGGACGTCCGCCGCGCGACCTTCCATCGCATGTGAGAGGCGGCGTCTGCCCATGAGCCAGACCACGGTTCCGGCGCGCGAAATGATCTTCCAGGTGCAGGCCGGCGACGCCGTCACCTGGTTGTCGCTGACCGGCATGAACAACTTCAACCTCAGCCCCGGCGAGAACGAGGAGGTGGAGGACACCACCACCTTCGACTCCGACGGCGCGTACGAGGAGGTCGTCATGCAGCGCGGCGCCAGCGTCGCCTGCCAGGGCTTCAAGATGGAGGACGACACCACCGGTGTCCAGGACGTCGGGCAGGCCCGCATCGAGGAGCTCGCGTCGAAGACCGGGGGCGCGTCGCGGGGCAAGGTCCGGTTCCGGCACATCCGCCACTCGCAGTGGAAGGTGTGGACGGCGACGTTCCGCCTCGGCGACCAGGGCGGCGGGAACAACAACAACAACACCTGGTCGTGCACGGTCCGCCGGGTCGGCAAGACCCAGCTGGTGGCGGCCCCGTAATGAGCAACCGATCCCACCGCCGCGCCGCCGCGCGCCAAGCTGCCCGCACCGCCGCCGGCGGCGCAACGTCCACTGCCGTCGACGAGCGGCCGGACCCGCTCACCCTCGGCGAGCGTGACTCCCGCGACCGCGCCCGTGAACAGATGGCCGAGCTGCTGACCTCGCCCGGGTTCGTCGACAGCGACGAGGACCCGGACGGGGTCACGTTCGACTTCGACAAGCACTGGGAGGCGAAGCGCAAGGAGCAGAAACGGCGCCGGGTCCGGATCTACGGCAAGGTGTACGACCTGCCGAAGTCCCTGCCCGCCAAGGTGATGTTCTTGTCGCAGCGCAAAGAGTTCCGGGACAAGCGCCGGAAGATCACCGCCGAGGAAGGGTTCGGCACGATCCGGGAAATGCTCGACCTGTCGCTGCGCCCGGGCGCGGTCGACCAGATGCTCGAGGACGGCATCGAGATGGACGAGCTGCCCGACGTCCTCGCGTTCGTGATGGGGCACTTCGACAACCTCGGCCGGCAGCTGACCGGTGAGGCGCCCGGCGGCGGCGGTGCTGACCCGGGGGAAGCGCGAGGCGGGCACAGGCCCGCCAGCTCTGGGAGCTGATCCTCCGCCACTACACGCTGCTCAACACCGACTGGCTGCAGGCGTACGGGGTCGAGCTCGACGACGAGCTCGCCGACGGGATCCCGCTGTGGCAGTTCCTCGAGCGCCTCGACGGGCTGCACCCGGACCACTCGGTGTGGCGGCTCGCGTGTGAGCAGACCCGCAAGGCGCCGAAGGTGGCGACCGGCGACGCGGCGATGGCCGCGATCGACCTGATGTGACGGCAAGCCGCCCCCCGCTGGTCGAGGGGGCGGCCGCCGCACGCTGCCCAGCCGGCGCCTCGCTGTGCGCGTACACCAGCGCGCTGTCGAAGGTCGCCATGACGTGGCCCGTGCTGATCCCCGTGGATCACACCGGCCGGGCGTGGCCACTGTATCCGCCCCCTGGGAGGCCGCCGAGATGATGACCGTCGGCGAGCTGCTCGCCTATCTCAAGCTGGACGACAACCCGTTCAAGCGGGCCCTGGCCACGGCCCGGGCACGGTTCAACGCGTGGGGTGCCGCGACGGCGCAGGACGCCGACCGGCACGGCCAGAACGCCGGGAAGATCTACGGCCGCGGGTTCTTCTTCGCCTCCGACGGCAGCCTCCGGAACAAGAAGGGGCAGTTCGTCGGCGCCGAGGAAGCCGCCCGGATCGCTGGTGAGCGGGCCGGGCGCGGGTTCGGCCGGCGGATGCTCGACCTGCTCGGCGACGGGCTGCGCGGCATCGGGTCGCTGTTCTCGATGGCGTTCTCCAAGGCCTCCGGCGCGCTCGACGGGATGAGCTTCGACGCGGCCGGCCTCGCGTCGTTCCTGATGAAGGCGGTCGCGTTCGCGACGCTGCTCGGCCCGGCCCTGTACCTGGCCGGTGGCCTGGCGGGGTCGCTGCCGGCGCTGCTGTCCGGGGCCGGGTTCGCGTTCGGCGCGGTGATGCTCGGCATGAAGGGCGTCACTGACGCCTTCAAGAAAAACTCGGGCGCCGGGGCCAAGGTCGCGGACACCGCCCACCAGATCGCGATGGCGCAACGGCAGGTCACCAGGGCCAACAAGGACCTGCAGGCCGCGACGGAGGGCATCAACCAGGCCCGCCGGGACGAGATCAAGCACATCCGGGACCTGAACCTCCAGCTGCAGCGGTCGGCGCTCAACGAGGAGGACGCGGCGTCGTCCGTCGCGGAGGCCCGCGACGAGCTGGCCCGGGCCCGGCTGGGCGGCGACCCGAACGAGATCGCCCGCGCGGACCGGAACCTGCGGTCGGCGCAGCTCACGCTCGAGGAGACGAAAAACGCTCACTCCGACCTCAAGGAGGAGAAGGAGGAGAGCGACCGCGTCGGCGTCGAAGGCTCCGACCGGGTCCGGGAGGCGATCGACCGGCAGGCGCAGGCGGTCGACGCCCTGGCCGACGCGCAGTACGCCCTGGCGCAGGCGCAGCAGGCCGGATCGGGTGGCGGCGCCGCCGGCGAGGTGACGAAGCTCGCGAAGTCCGCGCAGGACTTCGTCGACAAGGTCAAGTCGCTGGGCAAGGCGTGGGGCGACCTGCGGCTCGACGTGCAGCAGCACCTGTTCGAGGGCATCGGCGACGCCGTCGTGAAGCTCGCGGACGCCTGGGAGGGCCCGGCCCGTAAGCAGCTGACGTCGATGGCGGACACGATCAACGGGATCGTGAAGACGTTCACGAACACGGCGTCGAAACCGAAGTTCATCGACGACATGAACGTCGGTCTGGACGCGACCCGCGGGTTCATCGACAAGATCGGAAACGCGCTCGCCGGGCCGTTCATGAACATGTGGGCGCGGCTGTCGAAAGCGGCGAAGCCGTTCATCGACATGCTCGGCGACAAACTTTCCGGCTGGATCGAGGATTTCGCCGGGTGGATCGACTCCGTTGCCGAGAACGGGAAACTCGACGCGTTCTTTCAGGAGGCGACGGACTCCGTCTCGGCGCTGTTCGACATCGTCGAGATCCTGATCAAGATTTTCGGGGACCTGTTCGACATCATTTTCGGCGGGCAGCTGGAGAAGCGGAACAAGGACGAGGACCCGCTCGTCGCGGTCCGCCGGAACCTGGAGAAGCTCGAGGAGTGGCTGTCCGACCCGAAGAACCAGGAATCACTCAAAGCGTTCTTCGACGGGCTGCGGGCTTTCCTGCAATGGCTGTTCACCGACGGCGTGCAGAAGATCCAGGGCTTTTTCGGGATCATGCAGTGGCTGGTCGACAAGTTCACCGGCTGGAAAAACGACCTGTCGGACTTCAAGAACGACGTGAAAAGCAAACTCGACCAGGTCGGTGGGTTCTTCGAAGGTCTCCGTGCCCGGCTCAGCGCGACGCAGAACCTGTTCTCGTGGCTGCCGGGCACGTTCAAGGACGCGTTGAACCAGGTCATCGGCCTGTGGAACCGGCTGTCGTTCAACCTGCCGGCGGTCGACTTCATGGGCGCGCACTTCGGTGGCGGGTCGGTCGGCATGCCGAAGCTGCCGATGCTCGCCGCCGGCGCGATGGTCGGCCGGCGCAACGGCGGCACCCTCGCCGTCATCGGTGAGGGCCGCGAAGACGAGATGGTCGCCCCGGTGTCGACGGCGCAGGGCATGATCCGCCAGGCCGTCCGCGACGAGCTCGCCGCGGCCGACTTCGGCGGCGGCGGCGACGTCGTGTTCGCCGTCGACGGCGAGGTGATCGAGCGGCGGGCGCTGCGGGCGCTGCGCCGCAACGCCGCGAAGGTCGCCGCGGCCGCGAAGGCCGGCGACCGGAACCGCCGGTTCGCCGGCGGCGCCGCGGCCGCGCTCGCCTAACCAATCCCCTGCTCGGAGGTGGGCCCGTGGCCACGATGTATCTCGGGCGCCCCGGCGCGCTCAAGGCGATGCTGTCGCCGCGGCGCGGTGTCGCCGCGGTGATCGCCCGGCAGGGGAAGGTGCGGGAGACCCTCGCCGGCGGCCGCGCCGCGGACTACAGCCCGACGCTGCTGCGCTCGTGGGACCTGACGTGGCGGGCGCTGTCCCACGACGACCAGGCAACCCTGATCGCGTTCTACGGCGGGCACAACGGGTTCGGGCCGTGGGCGTTCATCGACGGCGCCGAGCGGAATCTCCTGACCCGCAACCAGTCCGCGGCGACCAGCGTGTTCAACGACACGAGCGGGTTCACGATCGCCGCCGGGGCCGGGGAGACCCTGACGAGCTCGGCCGGGACGCTCGAGCGGGGACCGCGGGCGCTGCAGTGGACGCTGCCGGCGTCGGTCACGTCGGGGGTGCTGTCCCTCGACGGGCCGAACAGCGACTGGGCCGGGATCCCGTGCGTGCCCGGCCGGACGTACCGGCTGCAGGCGCGGGTGCGGGGCGGCGGCACCGACGGGGTCGCCGACGTCGCCGCGCAGCTGCGGTGGCTGTCCGCGGCCGGGACGCAGGTGCAGCTCGACGCCGGCACCGCGGTGACGACGTCGACGAGCGGACACACCGACGTGGTGATGCCGGCGACGACGTGCCCGGCCGGCGGGGTGTACCTGCAGCCGCGGTTCGCGGTGTCCGCCGGCACCGTCTCCGGCGCCTGCACGTTGTGGCTGGAGCAGTTCCAGGTGTCGATGCCGACCGTGCTCGACGCGGGCACGGTGTGGGTGCCGGGGCTGGGCGTGCCGCGGGTGTCGATGCCGTCCATGGACCACGAGCTGCCGTGGGTCAACTACCACAACACCGGGCTTGGCCTCGTGGAGGTGTGATGCGGTCCGTACCTGCTGACCTGGCCGCCGCGATCGAAGCCAGGGAGCGGTACGTCCGCCCCCTCGTGACGGTCGACTGGGACAACGACGGCGGCAACCTGATCGACTCGTCCGACACCTTCGACGGGCGCACCGTCAGCAGCAGCTGGGGGACGTCGTCGACCGGGTTCCCGTGGACGTCGAGCGGGATCGGGACGGTCGCCGCGTCGGATTTCGCGGTCGCGGCCGGCGCCGGGACGCACTCGGTGGCCCTGGCCAGCGAGTTCCGGTACTCGAGGATCCTGCTAACCGACCTGCTCATGGCCGACCAGGACATCACCGCCGAGTGGTCGTGCCCGGCCGCGGTCGGCGGCGACCTGGAGCCCGCCGGGCTGCTGCTGCGGCAGCAGGACGCGTCGAACTACGTGAACATGCGGACCGTCGTCAGTGTCGACGGCCGGGTCTACGTGTACGCGTCGCGGCTGCTGGCGGGTGTCGAGACGCCGCTGGTGGCCACGGGACTGCCGGTGCCCGGCGGGACGTACAACGCCGGCGTGCACTGGCTGTCGCAGGCCCAGGCGCTCGGGCCGGTGTTCCGGATGCGGGTGTGGCGGTCCGACCAGCCGCGGCCGGCGGTGTGGCACCTGCAGGTCGTCGACCGGACGTGGGCGTCGGGGGCGTGGGGGGTGCGGTCCGGCCGGTCGGCCGGGAACACGAACACGAGCCCGGTGCTGTTCACGTATCACCGGATTGACGTGGCGACGAGCCGCTACGACGACGTGTCGGACAAGGTCGCTGAGGCCCGGGTCGAGCGGTCGGTGACCGGGCAGCTGCCGGACGAGTGCATGGTCGTCGAGGGGATCTCCGCGGCGACCGCGACGATCGACCTGGTCCGCGGCGCCACCGACGATGAGGAGCTCGACAACGTCGGGTACTTCTCGCGGTTCAACCCGGGTTCGCCGCTGGCCGGGAAAGAGCGTGCTGGGCGGCTCGTCGACATCAGCCTCGGGTTCCTGACCGACAGCGGCTGGCAGTACGTGCCGCGGGTGACGGACGGGGTGATGCAGAGCCTGCCCGTCGACGTCGCGGACCGCACGGCGAAGGCGACCATCGTCGACGGCCGGGACCGGCTGCGGACGCTGGTGAAGCTTCCCGGCGTGGTCGTGAACCGCACCGACTGGACGAGCTCGATGAAGGGCGGCCTGGAGGCGTCCTGGGTGGCCGCGTACGCCGCGTTCCAGTGCGGCCTGTACCTGGCGCCACCCCCGCAGACGGAGCTCGGGCAGGTGCGGTACTACGCGCCGCAGTACGGGTCGTCGACGGCGTTCGTCGGCCGCGCGTACCAGCTCGCCGCGATGGCGCAGCTGAACCAGCGGGAGATCTGCACCTACACCCGCGACGCGCCGTTCTTCATGGCCGCGGACCCGACGACCGAGACCGACGGGCTGTGGTCGTCGATCGGGTACCTGGCCGAGCCGGCGCCGGGGATGGCCGGGTGGAACTCCGACGGCCGGGCGAAGGTCCGCACCCACCTGTGGGTGAAGATCACCGGGTCGGAGCCCGGCGGGGAAGCGCTGAACGTGCGGGTCGGGAACGGCACCGGCGTCTGCGAGATCATCTTTCAGGTCCTGACGACCGGGCAGCTCGTCGTGAACGTCGCGAACCACCAGTTCGGCGGCGGTGCGATGCGCACCGTGAACGGCCCGACGATCTCCACCGGCGTGTGGACGCTGGTCGGGGTCCACGTCGACGACGCAGCCGGCCGGGCCGCGTTCCAGATCGGCGGGACGACCAGCGTGGTGACGTTCACGGCGACGCCGGCGATCGCCACGACGACCGCGGAGCGGGCCGCGCAGGTCGCCGTGTCGTCGTACGCGAAGTTCGCCGAGCTCGTTGTCCACTCCGGGGTCCCCGAGGGGGCGCCGTGGCCGGCGACGACGTTCACCGCCGACTATGAGCTCGACCGGCTCGGGAACCGGGACCTGGCCGGGATCTACCCGCCGGACAAGCCGCAGCAGGCGTGGGACCTGCTGCAGGACCTCGCCGGCGCCGAACGCGGCCTGGTCTGGATCGACTACGACGGCAAGCTGCGGATCTGGTCACGGGCCCGGCTGAACGCCGCCTCGTCGCTGACGGTGCAGCGGACCCTGACGACGCACGACCACCTGTGGGCGCTGGGCTACGACGACTCGCGGGCCATGGTCCGCAACGTGATCACGGTCCCGTACACGCAGCTGGAGCAGTCGACGGGGTTGTGGTCGCTGACCGGCGGCGCGTTCCGGGTCGACCCCGGCTCGACCACGACGTGGCAGCTGGCGTTCGAGGAGCCGGCCGCGGACGCGCTGATCTTCCTGGCCGGGTCGTGGGCGCAGAACACCGACGGGTCGGGGGCGTCGGGGTTTTTCGACTCCCGCAGCCCGGACCCGGTGCAGGAGATCTACGCGACCCTGACGATGACGTCGGCGACGTCGGCGACGGTGGTCGTCAAGGCCGGGCAGGTCGGGTTCCCGGTGTACCTCGTCGACACCGCCGGCGTTCCGGACTGCCGGGTCGTCGGCCTGTCGGTGAAACAGGCGGACAGCCGGCTGGAGTACGAGGCCCGCTCCCCCGACTCGATCGCCGCCTACAACGGCGAGCTGCCGCTGCAGGTCGGCGACAACCCGTGGTCGCAGACCCTGAACTGGGCGAAGGGCGTCGGGCACCAGCTGCTGGCGCTGCTGTCGACACCGCAGGTGGTGTTCACGGCGATTTCCGCGCCGCTCGACCCGCGCCTCGAGCCGTACGACCGGGTCAAGGTCAAGGACAAGGCGGGGTTGCGGCTGGAGGCGGAGCTGCTCCTCGAGGGCCTGGGCGACGTCCTGGTGCCGGGGGCGGCGGACATGGACGTCGTCGGCCGGCAGGCCCGGCAGCAGTGGAAGCTCGGCGCCTCCGGGGCCGGGACCACGGTCGGGAACACGATCCTGGGGGGTGCGCCGGAATGAAGCCGTACACGGCGCCGACCCTGTCGGACACGTCGCCGGTGAAGAAGGCGGACATCGAGCCGGGGATGCGGGTCCTTGAGCAGCACGACGCCGGCGCCCGGGTGAAGCTGTACCGGGTCTCGCAGACCTCGGACCTGACGACGTCGACGACGCCGACGCTCCTCGGCGGGATGGCCCTGGACCTGGTCACCAGGGGCAAGAACGCGCTGCTGTGGGTGTCGGCGGTTGTCGACTTCAACGGCGCGCCGTCGGGGTCGAACTTTTTCAACGCCCGGGCGCAGCTGCGGGTCGACGGCAGCCAGTTCGGCGCCGAGTGCCTGTTCCAGTTCTCGAAGTCGGACCGGTCGACGGTGCAGCGGACGTGGCTGGTGCCGCTCACGTTCTCCCCGACCCAGGTCACGCTTGAGCTCTGGGCGTACCGGGACAACGCGTCGGGGGCGTTCGCGGCGGTCCAGGCGCAGAACACCGGCATGACCGTGCTCGCTGTGGACATGCCATGAGCGGGCCGTTCATCGCGCCGTACCTCGTCGACGGCGACCCGGTCTCCGCCGAGGTGGTCCAGGAGTTCCTCGCCGGCGTGGCCGCGCTCGACGCCGCCGCCCGGATGACGGTGCTGACGTCGGCCGGGACCGGGTCGCCGGCGGTGACCTCGAGCTCGGTGGTGGTGACGAACACGCCGATCACCTTCACCACGGTCGGTGGGAACGCGTTCGCGCTGGTCATCTCCGTGTTCGACCTGACCAACTCGGTGGCCGCGTCCACGGACTTTGTCGGGTCGGTGTTCGTCGACGGGATCGAGCAGACATTCGCGCGGGCGGTCAAGAACTGCAACGTCGCGGACCACTGCAACCTGTGCCAGGTGTACCCGGTGGTCCTCGGCGCCGGCGCGCACACGGTCGACCTGCGGGTGATGAAGACGTCGGGCAACGGCACGCTGTCCATCGCGGCCGCGAACTGCACGCTGACGATGCTGGTGGTGGACCTGCCATGAGCACTCCATACACGGCGCCGTCGCCAGCGTTGCGGACCGGCATCGACTACCTGCCGGCGGCGTTGCTGCAGCCGGCCCTTGACGCGCTGGCGTGGCGGGACAACAAGAACGTGCTGCGGGTGCTGCAGCAGCACGGCACGTCGAATTTGACGGTGACGACGTCGGCGCAGGACCTGCCCGGCGCGACGCTGACGTTCACGCCGGCCCGGTCGGGTGCGATCGCGCTGGTCGTCACCGTGTTCGCGTTCAGCCCGTCCGCGGCCGTGTCGCTCGACGCGTCCGGGTTCCTGGTCGTCGACGGCGTCGCCCAGGCCCGGGCCGCGGTGCGGGGCATGAACGCGGTGCAGAACCAGCCGGCGACGCAGGCACACCGGGTGGTGCTCTCCGCGGCCTCGCACACGCTGAAGCTGCAGGCGTCGCGGTCGGCGGCGACCGGGACGGTGACCTTGACCGCGGCCGATTCGTACCTGGCCGTGTTCCTGATCGACAACAACTAACGGGGGACAGCCATGGCATGGAGGGCTGCACGGTCTCTGCTGGTGCTGCAGCAGCAGCTGCAGGCGGGGGCGCCCAGGGCGCGGCCGCCGGGGACCGGCGCCGACGAGTGGGGGCTGATCGGCGACGCGGCGCACGACCCGACGTCGGACCACACGCCGCACGACTTCTCGGGGCTGGGCAAGGCGGTGGTGACCGCCGCGGACTTCCCGAACCGGCCCGACCTCGGCCTCGACGCGCACCTGGTGCTCGACGACATCCGCCGGGCCCGGGACCCGCGCGCGAAGTACGGCATCAGCAACGGGGAGATCTTCTCCAACCACGCGGTGACCGAGGGCGGGAAGACGTACCCGGCGTGGACGTGGCGGCCGTACCGGCCGAAGAACGGCGACCGGCATTTCACCCACGGGCACCTGTCCGTCGTCGGCGACGCGCGCGCTGACGGCACCCAGGCATGGCCCACGATCGGCGCGCCCGGGGGCGTTGCCGCGGACACGGAAGAGGACGACGACATGGGCGCTTCGTTCGGACCGATCGACATCCAGCCCGAGGGCATCATCACCTCGCTGACGATCCCGCCGGTGCAGGCCGGGGCGGCCGACCCGCGGCGGGCGTGGCTGAACTTCTGCAACGACACCGGGAAGGCGTACGGGCTGCGGGTCTGGTACACGACCGGGGACGAGCATTTCGCGGCGTTCCCCGGCTGCGACGGCGGGCAGCTGGTGCTGCGGTCGGGGCAGCGGTGGTCGCAGGAGATCCCGGCCGGCGCGTCCGGGCTGTCGATCCTGCGGCAGGCGGTCGACGAGCACGGCAAGGCGGTGGCGACGTCGGCGGAGCTCCACGCGTACGCGGGGCACCTCACGTTCGCGATCGAGCGGGGTCCGGTCGGGCGCTGAGGCGTGCGCGTGCAGGCGCATCGGATAGTGCCGGTGCGCCTGCACGCGCTGCTAATCAGCGTGCTAATCAACGGTTCGTCACTGGCAGTCGACAGTGTGTCGGTGCTGGTCGCGGCCGCCGGCGGTGGTGGTGGCGGTGCTGGTGGCGGGTGGCCGGGTGGCCGGCGGAGCCGCTCGAGGGAGTGGACACCGGTCCCGGCCTGCCAACTTCCTTAACAGTTCCTGAAGTTCGTTGGTGATCGTCGCCCGGCAGTGTGTGATGATCGGCGGGCGCGTGATCCACAAACGGGAATGTTTGCGTCGCGACAAAAGTGCGACGGAGCGTCACACGGGCGCTTTCGCGGTATCCATGGGCGAGAATGCGCAGCTCACGCCGGGGGTATGACGGAAAGTACGATACCCACCTATCGGCGGTACCACGTCGGTAAATCGGCCGGTGTCTCGCGCCTCCCCTTGCGGACTACTGTCCGCGCCAACATCGTTTTGTGAGGCGGTTTCTTTCGGACGCCAACGAATCGATGTTTGAGACTTTTTCCCGCGTACGTCGCTGCCCGCCGCCGGGGGCCGCGAGTGCGCGGACCGTCACCGAAGGGGGTACGCCGTCTGCGACGACGGCGGTGTGGGTAGCGCGGGGCAAACGCACATCACTCCACACCAGCCGGCGCCGACGGCGACCGCAGCGACCCGCGCGAACGGGCAGGCTGCGATCGGGGGGGCCAGGCGCCCGCGTCGCGAAACGCGGGCGCCTGGTTGACGGGCCCTCGACAGACCCGATGATCAGGTGGCACAGGGCGCCGGCGCTGCTCGGCGCACCCCATTGCGCAGGACCAGGCGGCGGACGCCGCTGGTTTGCCGGGTACCATACCGGCCCCTCTCAGGCGGGGCGATACCGCGGTGTGCCAACCTTCCTCAGCTCCCGCCGGCGGCGTTGACGGGCGTTGACCAGGCCCGATGTCCACGCCCGGAAATGGTGCTGGTCAGCGGCATTTCTCCGGCCCATTCCGCGCACATGTCGTGCACGTTTCCTGCATGCGCCCGTAATCCTCTCGTAATACACGGCACGCCCCCGGACGGTCACCCTTTCAGGGTCGGCCGTCCGGGGGCGTTTTCCGGCATTTCCGGGCCGTGCTAGCCGCGACCTGCGGCGTTGCTCAGACCGCGTATTCGTTCTCGCCGCCGTTGCCGACCTCCAGCCACAGCGGGCCGTGGCCGGCGTCGACGGCGTCCGGGTCGACGTGGACGAACAGCCCGTCGGCGCGGCGGCGGATCGTCACGGTGATGCCGTGGACGGTGACCGAGACCTGCTCGCTGCGGTCGTCGGTGCCGGGCTCCGGCGGCAGCACCAGCAGGTGCAGGGCGGCGAGGAGCTGCACCGCGGCGCCGGCGGCGATGCCGGTCGCGCCGGCGGCGGCCGCGGCCGCGAACCGTGCGTGCAGCGGGCCGATGACCGGCTCGTCGACGGGCTCGGCGGCCGGGGTCACTGCGGCTCCTCGAATCCGCAGATCTGGCAGCCGAGGACCGGGATCGGCTCGACGGCGACCAGGGCGCGGTACAGCACCGACCGCTGCCAGGCCTTGGTCGTGTCCCACGCCTCGGTGGTGGCCATGAACTCGGCGCGGACCCGCTCGTACTCGGCGTTCCACTCGTCCCACGTCTGGGTGCGGGCGGCGATCTCGGCCGGGGCGGGGTGGGCGGGGCAGGTGTCGGGCGTCGGCCTGGCCGGCGCGTCCGGTGGGGTGGTCGGCACGGGGTCGGGCTCGCGCCGCGCCTGCGCGTACTCCTCGACGGTGAAGGGGCGCCCGAGGGCGTCGCGGCGGGCGCGGATCTGATGGGCGATCGCGGCGGCGGCGTCGAACAGCTGGTCGGCGTTGGGCATGGGAGCCTCCATGTGGATGCCGCGCCGCCCCGGGAGTTGGCACCAGGGCGGCGCGGCGGCTTGAGGGGTCAGCGGCGGGTCGTGACGGCCGTGTAGGTGCGGATGAGCGCGAGGAGGTCCTCCATCGTGTACAGCTGCTCGACGCCGCGGCTGGTGGTGGGCCGGTCGGTGAGGTCGTCGGTGTTGAACGCGATCTCGGTGTAGCTGAGCGGGCCGTAGCCGCCGTCGGTGCCGTCGAGGCGGTACCAGTCGCCGCCCTCGGGCGCGCGGCCGACGCGGTCGGCGCGCTGGTAGACGGCGTCGCCGATGACGACGTACGCGCCGTCGGCGGGCGGCTCGCCCCACATCGGGGCGGTGGCCTCGGCGCGCAGGAAGCCGACCAGGTCGCTGACGATGACGGCGAGCTCGGCGGGGATGTCGGCGGGGACGGGCGCGGCGGCGGCGTGGGCGGTGATCGCGAGCTGCATGGGTGGTGCCCTTCTGGCGAGGTGAGAGGCAGGAGGGGGCCGGACCGGCCGCGAGGGAAGACGCGGCCGGTCCCGGCGGGGTGGGTTGACCTGCTAGAACGGGATCTCGATCTCGGCGCCGTTGACGGCGGCGACGAGGTCCCACGCGTCGACGCGAGCCGCGAGCGGGCGGCGCGGCTGGGTGCGCTGGCCGGGGGCGACGTTCCGGCGAGCGCACTCCGCGCGGTACTCGGCCCAGCCCTCGGGCCGGACGGTGGCGCTCACGATCTCCCGCGCGACCTTGACCCCGGCGCCCCACACGGGCTCGACCCACTTCCGCTCGGCGCGGGCCATGCCGAGGATCGTCGTCACGCTGGCGTCGGTGCGGCGGGTGACCGTGCCGGTCGCGCTGTTCGCGGCCGCGTGGAGGGCCTTGAACATCGCGTTGTTCATCGCGTAGCGCATTGATGTGCCTTTCGGAGGAGGAGTGCCGGCCGGGCTCCAACCCCCGACCAACACGATCACTCTATCGCGATCGCCTCTACCGTGCAACAAATTCGCTCATGGAATCTGAGAATCTGTTGCTGTACAGCATTTATAGAGCTGTTACATGCAAGATCCAGAGAAGTTGTTGCATGGTAGTCGCGACTCGGATAGTGTGTTCCATGTCAGGGCGGCACGGGCGGGGGTTGGAGCTCGCACGGGCCGCCGGAACCCTCCGAAAGGACCCTGGAATGCAGATGACCAAGGCCGAACGCGACGAGCGTCACGCGCTGCGCGTCGAGGCCGTGGATGCCGCACGCGGGTACCGCTACCCGAAAGACGTCCTCCGGGCGTACGTGTGGGCCATCCAGAAGAACCAGATCGACGACGCCGCCACCACGGCGGAGGAGTGGGCGTCGATCGCCGGTCACTACGTCGGCGAGCTGGGCATCCTCCACATCGCCGACAAGCAGATGATCCAGCGACTGGCGCTGGTGATCATCAAGGGCACCACCGACCCCGACGGCGTCACCCGCAACTGGGCGTGGCCCGGACCGGTGGTGTCGTTCCTGCCGCAGGACATCGACGTCGAGACGGTGTTCCGCCTCGCCGACATGCTCCGCCGCATCGGGGTGCCGAGCGCCGAACTGCTGCTGCGCCACCTGCACCGCTAGGCGTTACACCGCAAGACGGCCGGTCGGCCGGGGTGGGATGGAGCACCCCGGCCGACCGGCCCTTTCGTCGTTCCAGGGGCGGGCAACGCGGGCAATGCGTGGCCCGCGTTCCACATCGGACAGTCGGCGCGCGCCGGCGGCCGCGCAGCGCGCCGGCCCGGCACCGGCCCCGCCCCCTCGGAGCCGAGAACTTGATGCACCATGAGCGCTCATGTTGCATGGTAGTCGTGATTGGTCTAGAGTGATCGTTGTAGGGCGAACGCCACCGCCCCACTTCCTAAAGGAGCACCTTCGTGACCAACCTGCGGAACGTTTCGCCGATCATGCGGACGGCGCTGCTGCACGCGAACCCCCTGGGCGGCAAGCTCGATCCCGGCACCAACGGCTCGACCGCCTCGGCGCTCGTCCGCCTCGGCCTCGCCCACCGGATCGGCAGCGGCGACTACGACCTCTCCTCGGAGGGGTTCGTGGTCCGGGCGCGGCTCGTCGCGATCCTCGTCGGTGACGCGTTCGCCGAGAACATCCGCCGCTCAGCCCCCGGCACGGTCGACATCCACGGGAACCGCATCCGGCCCGACGCCGAGGGGTTCCTCTTCGTCGTCAACCGCAGCGGCCTCCCGACGAGGATCACGACCTGCTGCTACGCCACGATCACGCCCAAGCCCGAAGGCTTGGCCTGCCGGGCCTGCTTCAACGACGTTGCCGAGGCTCTCGGCGACGCTCCCGTGGTTGGCAGCTTCGACGGGGTGTTCGAGGCGCACCAGGACGCTGACAACGGCCCCGTGTACGCGTGGCGGCACGCCGCCTGCGGCATCACCTCCACCGAGCTGTACGGCGATTTCTGCCACCTGCAGGACCTCGCCGCCGACGAGCACGCCGAGCACGTGAAGACCTGCACCGCCGCCGTGCGGCCCACCGAGGGCTCCTGCAGCATCTGCAGGGCGGACGGGCAGGTCGTGGCCGAGGACGGCACCGTCCCGTCCGGCGACCAGCACATGCTCGCCGTGACGGTCGGCGCGAACGGGCTGGTGCTCATGTGCGCGTCGGGCCACGGCTGCGCGCAGGACGGCGGGCACCCCACGTACACGGGCGTCGTCACGCTCCTGCAGCAGCACGCCCGGATGGTGTTCCTGCACGTCTCCGCCTACAACCAGCGCGACAACGTGTTCGTGATCGTCACCATCCCGAACCGGCAGTCGCTCGCGGCGATCTGGGCTCCGGGGTTCGGCGGGTTCGGCGAGCAGCCCACCGACGGCTGGTCGGTGTGGTGCGGCGAGGAGCCGGACGCCGACACCGCGCCGGTGCACCTGCCCGCCGACGCGAAACCCGCCGACATCGTCGCGGCCGCCCTCGCGAAGCTCGACGCGTTGGGGCCCGCGTTCCACTGACCGGTGATCACGGCCCGCCCCGTGCGGGCGGGCCGTGATCCGCCGCGTTCATCACGGACCCGGGCTCTGACCTGGGGATCCACTTCTCCGGCGGCGCATTTCCGCAGGTCGGATCCTCGCGACACGCCGAAAAAATACAAACGCGCCACGTTGTTGCACGGCCATTGCAACCGCAATAAGGTGAGCCGGACCTCGATCCGCCCGGGAGGGGACAGAATGAGCACTTCGCTAGTGGAGGAAAGGCCCATGGCCCGCGCGCCTGGCGACGAGCCGAGCGAGCAGAAACCGAGCAAGCCGATCATGTCGCTCGAGGAGTTCTTCGGCGACGACACGGCGGTCAGCCTGGTGGAAGCCGCGAAAATCACCGACCGGTACGGCCAGCCGATGTGGTCGTACGCCGGCGTGCGCCGGTTCAACTTCCGGGGCGAGGCGTACCGGGCGAAACGCGCGGCCGCGCTCGCCGCCGGCAAGACGCCGCCGGCCAAGACGCACATGGACGGCCCGGACCCGATCGAGCCGCACCCGAACGTTTTCGTCATAACCGTCGGCATGTGGCGGAAGTGGGCCCTCGAGACGGAGCGGCTGACCGCCGACGGCAAGAAGCAGCAGCACCCGAACACGGGCGGGGCCAAGCTCGGCGACAGCCGCGCGCACCGCAAGAACGCGGTGGCGATGCAGGCGAGCCTGCCGAAGTTCGCGGGGTTCTACCTCGGGCAGCTCGCCCTGGGCCAGTCTCCGGGCGACGCCGTCCGGGCCGCGGCCGAGCACATGGGCATCAGCGAGCCGTCCGGGAACCGGTGGCGGCGCGCGGCACGCCAGCAGGGTCTGATCCCGATGGACTCGGACCAGGAAGGAAGCACCGAAACGTAGGCAAAAAGAAGCCGCCTACCAGATTCCCGGCCGGGGGAGGATTTTGGAGTCGCCCCGGGCCGACAGGTAGACGGCTGTTTCCTCCGAAAGGACAACAGGGAATGCAAGCACACCCCATGCCTCTCGCTGGGGAGAGTAGCAGCAGTTCCCCGCCTCCAGCCAGCGCAACGTGGCCGAAACCGCGTTGGGCTCGCGAAATCCTGCCCGCGAACGTGGTCCACACGGACCGGGCGCGGTGGGTCGCGGAGCGGCGCAAGGGCATCGGCGCGTCCGATGTCGCTGCGGTGCTCGGGCTGACGAGGTGGGAGTCGGAGTTCGGGTTGTGGTTGACGAAGACCGGCCGCCGGCCGGACATGGTCGACACGTACCCGATGGAGCGGGGCCGGCGCCTGGAGGCGGCGGTCGCGCAATGGTTCGCCGACGAGACGGGCCTGGCGCTGTGCGCCACCGGCACGTGGGCCCTCGAGGACGCACCGCACCTGCGGTGCAACCCTGACCGGTTCACGTCCGACGGCGGCGGCCTGGAGGTCAAAACCGCAGGTGAGGACTGGTCCGGTCAGTGGGACGGAGGGTTCCCGGCGTTGCACGCGCAGGCGCAGGCCCTCTACTCGCTCGCTATCACCGGGCTGCCGCACTGGTACGTCGCGGCCCTGACCGACGAGGCGTTCCGCTGGTGGAAGCTCAGCGCGACCGGCCAGCTGGCCGACCCGCGGTGGTGCCAGCTCGTGCCCGGCGGGGACGCGGTTGACGTCATGACCTGGATCATCCAGAACGTCGACGCCTGGTGGCACGACTGTGTCCTCGGCGACCAGGTCCCGGACGTCGACGGGTCCGACGCGACCCGTACCGCGCTGCACGAGGCGTACCCGGACGTGCTGCGGCCGAGCGTGGTCGTGCCGGGCGCGGCGAAGCTGCAGGCGATCCGGCTGCAGCTCAAGTCCGTGATGAAACGCGCCGAAAAGCACCTGCTGTTCGTCGAGAACGTCCTCAAGGCCGGCCTCGAGGACGCCGACACCGCGGTCGACGAGGTCGACGGCGAGTTGCGCAGCATCATCCGCCGGCCGGTCTACCAGGCAGGTACCCCCCAGCAGTTCCGCCGATTTGTCGAGGTGAAAGCCTGATGAGCACCGCTACCGTCGCCCAGCCTGCCGCCCAGAACGACGACCCGTGGGCGGGGATGGAGACCGCCGAGCCGCCCGCCGATCAGGCGCGCCGCCGCCCGGCCGTGCCGGCGCAGCGCCGCGAGGAGCGGCCCAAGTTCCAGCTGCGGCTCGTCCAGCCGACCGGGCTCGTGTCGTGGCCGCTGCTGGCCGTCTCCGGCGACGAGTACTCCGGCAAGAGCACCCAGGCGGCGAAGCTGTCGGCGTCGCCGCTCATCGGCCACACCTACTGGCTGCCGATCGGCGACGACCCGCACCCGCACGCCGCGGTGCCGGGCGCCCGCTACCAGATCGCCGCGCACGACGGCACCTGGCCGGACATCATGAACACCGCCCAGGCGCTCGCCGACCTCGCCGACCGGCACCACGCCGCCGGGCACCTGCCCACGCTGATCGTGGTCGACTCGGGGTCGGAGGAGTGGAAGATGCTCTCCGAGTGGGCCGACAAGCGGGCCCGCAACTCTGTGGCCAACCGCGACAGGCTGCAGCGTGACCCCGACGCCGAGGTCGAGATCGGCCGGATGTACTGGAACGACGCCAACAAGCGGCACCGGCGGCTGATGCGGATCCTCAAGCAGTCCAGGGCGATCGTGGTCGTGACGACCCGCGGGAAGTGGGTCTCGGACACCAACCCGGCAACCGGCCAGCCGAAGGCCGGCGCGCCGCGGGTGTGGACGCACGAGGGGCAGAAGGACCTCGGGTTCGAGTCGCAGGCGTACGTGCGCCTCGAGCGGGCCGGGTACCCGACGATTCTCGGGGTGCGGCTGCCGGTCGGCGGGATCGTGCCCGGCGCTTCCGGTGAGGAGGGGCAGCCGTTCATCTTCGACGGCCGCAAGCGGGGCAAGCGGCCCGCGCTGCCGGCCGAGGCGTTCTCCCTGGAGTGGCTGATCTTCAAGCTGATGCGGTTCGACCACACCAAGGCTCAGGTGCTGCGCACGTACGACCCGGTCCTCGACACCGACGACCAGGACCACGAAGACGTCGACGGACCGGCTACGGTAGCGGTCCCGGATGGTGCGAGCGAAGCGCCGGGCCGGGTCCCCCCGAGCGTGGTTCAGCCGACGGAAGGGGCGGCAGCGTGAGCGTGAGAACTGAAGACCCGGACCAGCTCGCCGACATGGCTCGGAAGCTCGTCACCGCGGCCGCCGCCCTGAGCGAGGCCCGCGAAGCCATGTCCGAGGCCGGTTTCGCGGTCGATGGGCACCCCGACGAGGTGCTCGCGGAGACGGCTTCGGCGTTGCGGGGCGCGGCGATGCGCGCCGCCATGGCGATCCCGGGTTCTCGCGCCACCGAGCTGCTGAACGAGTTCACGCCGCGCCGTGACGGCGTCTGGCGTGAGCTCACGTCCACGGACACCACTCGCCCGCGACAAGAGCCCTGACGTCGTGCGCGTCCGCCTGGGTGCCGCCGCTGCTGCCGACCGGTTCGTCCGGTCGGCGGGTGGCGTGCGCCCGGGCGGCCGCGCCGCCATCGACGGCTCGCCGCGCGGGCTTACGATCATGATCCTCTTGCTCGAGCCGAAGCCTGGAAACACTTCGGCCCCTCACCAAACCGCCGGGAAAGGTGAGGGGCCGACTGTGCGCCAGTGTGTGTTCGAGCGTGCGTTTGGGGTTGGAGGTGAAGTCCCCTTCACGGGCCTGGCCTGGTACGACGGGCCCGCTACTTGATCATTTTCGCCAGCAGTGACAACCGATCCACTTCACCCAACCCCCGCATCTCGTACTAGCGCGGGGCAACAGACAGCATAGCCGATGCGGTGGGGCGCCGCACCGGTAGAAAGTGCTGCCTGCCTGCCTTTTTACGCGTGAAATACGGGCATGCCGGGGTGGAATAGGACTCCATATGACAAACGCGGCAGGGAATGTCGCGTGTGTCACAGGCCGTCGTTTCCGCGTGCCTGTGCACCTGCTCCTGTCCCCCCACCACTCCGACCTCGACATCGCGCTCTGGGCCCTCATCGACGTGCTCGGCTCGAGGGAGCGGACCGGCGTGGCCGGCGCGCCCGTCACGATGCGCTGCAAGCGCATGGCGGCCCGGCTCGACGTGTCCCTCGCCGGGATCAGCAAGAGCCTCGGCCGGCTCACCCGGCCGCACACCAGCGACAAGATGACCGTCCCTGACGCGCCGGCCTGGGTCACCTCGAGGGCGCGCGGCGCGAAGCGCAGCGGTCTGCGCTGGGCCGTCCACGGCGTCCCGTACGTCGAGGTGCCGGAGGCGTCCCTCGGCAGCGACGAGGCGGGCCCGCTCGTCTCCCACGGCGCGTGGCGGCTCTACGCCCTGTACCTGCACAAGCGGCACGCCGCGTACGGCACCGTGAAGCTCTCCGGCGCCGAACTCGGCCAGCTGCTCGGCGTCCGCCCAGCCACCATCACCAAGCGCCGCAACGAGCTCGTCGCCGCCGGCCTGGTCGCCGTCGCCGAACGCGCCGGGCACGCACCCGTCGTCTCGCCCGTCGTCGCGGTCACCGCAGCCGGGCTCGACGACGCCGTTCGCACGCTGACCGTCGCCTGTGGACAGACTGTGGACAGATCTGTGGACAGTCGCCTGTGGACACTGAAGACACTCGATGGCACCTGTGCTCTTGCGGACATGTCACCCCCTGCTCCTGAGGGCATGTCAGGGTCTGCTCCTGCGGGCATGTCCATAGGGGATCCGCCCTATCAGGATCCGAACGATAAGACCCCTCCGCGTGCGCGTGCTTTCGCGCCTCCGGCGCACGCACACGCGGCAAACCAGGCGCCGCCGCCGCCTGCCCGCGACTCCGACGGCCGCCTGCTGACCGTGACTCCGCTGGGCATCCTCCCGGAGTGGTGCGGCCGCTGCAGCGACTCCCGCAAGCGCCTGGCCTGGGACGACACCACCGGCCGCATCCTCGATGCGCCCTGCCCGGCGTGCAACCCCGGCCGGCCCCGCGTCTGGCTCGGCAACGCGCTGGGCTACGCCTACGACGCGCCGCGGTGGGCGTCATGAGCGCCGTACACGGAACCGTGGACGGCCACCCCCGGCCGGCCCGCGGCGACGCCGAGGCGGCCGCCGCCCGGATCATCGCCCGCCGCCGGCGCATGCGCGACCCGCACCTCGAGCGGCTCCCCGAAGACCTCCTCGGCGTGCTCGAGCACGTCTGCCGGTACCGGCACCTGGATCCGTGGATCCCGCCGGGAACCACCCCTGAGCAGGTCCGGAGCATGGTCCGCGAGGCCCTCGCCGACGACTTCCGCGACGCGTGGGCGATCGCCGACTACCTCGACGCCGCCGTCGACAGCGCCCGCCTGGCCCTGCTCGACATGATCACCGACGCCGGGAACCTCCGCCTCGCCGAGATCGCCCCGGTCGTCGGCGTCACCACCAAACAGGGCGTCTCCGAGCTGCGATTCCGGCTCCAAGCCGCCGTCGACGGGCTGCCCCGCGACCGGCACTCGGCCAGCGTGGCCAGGCAGGCCGTCAGCGACCACGCCGCAGGCCTGCGCAACCGCGCCGACCTGCTCGCCGCGTTCGCCCGCGAGCTGCTGCAGCACCGCACCACGCTCCTCAAGGCCGTCGCCGGCGGGCCCGACAGCGACGTCGACGGGCTGCGGTACGACCTCGACAACCTCGCCGACCAGGTCGCCCGCATCCGCGCCGGCCGCCCCGCCCCCGAGTCCCTGCCGATCGTGCTGCGGCTCGCCCTCGAGGCGCTCGACGACCTCGCGCCCGGCTGGGCCGACACCGACCCGGGCCTCGCGGCCGCCGTCGACGTCACCCGCCCGTACCTCGCTGGCGGCGGTACCCGATGACGGATCCCCGGATCCCGCGCCAGCGGGCCCGCCGCGGCGGCCCCATCCACCGGTGCCTGACCTGCTACGACCGGCGCGCCGTCGTCTTCCTGCCGCAGCTGGGCACCGAGAAGCGGCTGAAATTCGACGCCACCCCACGCCAGCCCAAGACCGTCCCGGCCGGCCGCGCGTACGTCCTCGTCATGCAGCCGGGCCGGACCGCGCACGCCGACCAGCTCGGCGACCGCGAGCTCGCCGCGGGCGAACTGGTGCTGCAGCTGCACGAGTGCCCGAGGGACGGCCGCTGATGGGCGTCCTGTCCCCGCCGCTGCACTGCCCCGACTGCCGCACCCTGGTGCAGCACGCCGACACCGGCGGCCGGCCGATCGTCGTCGAGCCCGGCCAGGATCCGCACGGCGACGTCGTCATCGGCCGGCAGAACGGCCGGCTCCGTGCCCGCCATGTCCAGCCCGGCGAGACGATCCCCCGCACACAGGCCCGGCTCGTTGAGCACCGCTGCGAGGACGCGGCCCGGGCGGCCCCGCCGCCGCGGCGCCTCGAGGCCGTCGCGCCGCAGCCGGAGCGGACGCTTCACGGCACCAAGCCGACCCAGGCAATGGTGAAGACGCTCGCGGGGATGCTCGATCAGGGCTTCCAGCTGGAGCCCCCGGCCGTGCTGGCGATCGCCGCGCTCGTCGAGCGTGGGCTCACCGTCGAGGCGCTCGGCACCGAATCCACCTGCCACGGCGGGTGCGGACGCACCGTCACACACCCTCCGAATACCCGACCGTTCTGCGACGAGTGCGGAGCGAGCCCGGCCGGTCGGCGGAGCGCACGCCGACGAGCGGCGTGATTGGGTCGGCCAGAACGATCATCGGAAAGGGGCAACCGTGACGATCGCCAGCACCTTGTACGACCCGTCCGTGCGCAGCGTTCCGCGACGGCCGTTCGCCGCCGGCGCCGGTCCCGTCCATCTCGACGGCCCGACCCGCGTCATGGCTACGGCCGCGGTGTTCGGCCGGAGGAGACCCCCGGCACCAGGCGTACCGGCGAAGCCGCTCGAGGGAGTGGAGCGGGTCGCCCGCGCGCTCGCCGGCGCCGGCGAGACGCTCTCGGACCGGGTACGGTCGACGGCCCGGCGCCGGTTCGCCGTCCGGGAGGCGCTGCGCCGCCGGGCGATCGCCGCGTACGCCGCCGGGTTCGTCCTCCTCGGCCTCGGGCTCCTCGCCCTGGCCGACGTCCTCGGCCTCGACGACGCCGCTGGCGGCTACGGCGACACCATGCTGCTGCTGGCGTCCCTGCCGGCGTTCGCCGCCGGCCGCCGGTTCCAGCGGCTGCCCGACCGGCCCGCCCAGCACGCTGCCGACACGCCCTCGAGCGTGTAACGACCCGCTACCGTGAGGCGGCCGGGCGCCGGCCCGCGCCCGCCTCACCCCTGGAGGAGCTCGCCATGGTCCGCCGCGGCTTCCAGCTCGTCACCGTTGCCGGGGTCGCCGGCGTCGGCGCGCTCGTGCTGGGCCCGGTCGGCGCGGTGGCGCTCCTTCCCGTCGGTGTCGCCGTCGTCGCCGCTCTCGGCCCCTGGTCGTGGATCGGCTGCGACTCCCCCGGCTGCGGCCGGGTGTTCTCCTCCGTCGGCCCGGTCCGGGTGACCCGCCGGTACGCGCTCGAGCGCGGCTGGACCAGCACCGGCCGCGGCGACGACCGGTGCACCACCCATTCACCCCGCGGGGCGATTGCGGGGTGACCGTGGCGTGGTGTCGGCTCTATCCCGGGCCGGCGTCACAGCCTTGTCCGTTATGTCCATTCCTGCATGCAAGCATGCATGCAGAAACAGACACATAGGCGCGACACGCCCGCCACGTCGTTGTGTGCGCAGGCCAAGCCGCGTACTGTGACGCCCTGTCACACCCTTGCGCGGTTGGAGGCGCTCGGGCGTGCATCCTCCTCCGAAAGGCCGACTGTGGACCGCACAGCGGAACAACCTGCCACCCTGCCCACCATCTACCGAGCCGCCGGGCTTCTCAGCGCCGCAGCAGACCTGATCGCCGCACGCGGTGCACACACGCCGTGCATCACGATCGGCAGCCGCGGACAATGCCCACCCGCACGCGGGCCACTCTGCGTGCGATGCGCCGTGCTCGCTGCCCGCCTCGCCGACACGGCGACCTGCAGCCACCTCGGCCTGCCCGGCGTCCCCGAAGCCGACATGTCCGCAGCCATGACCGCAGCCTGGCACCTCGCCGAGCACGCCGGTGCGCTCGACCACGAGCAGCACGGCCAGCCCGCCGCCGAGGAAGCCGCCGAGCTGCTACGCCTGGCCGCACGCGCCGCGTACTGCGTGGCGTTACGCCCGCTCATCACCCAGCTGCAGCAGCAGCCGGACAGAGCGGCGTCCTGAGTTCCCTATGTCCACCCGACCCGACGACCAAGAAAGGAGCAGCCCTCCGTGGCATATCGCCTGCTACCCGCCAACAACAAAGGCGGCGTAGGTCGAACGACGACCGCCGTAGGCATCACCTGGGCAGTCGCAGAGACCGGTCGCAGGGTCCTGTACGTCGAAATGGACCCACAAGGCGACGGTGACCGCCGCCTGGGCGTCACCGCCGAAACGAAAGCCCAGCTCCTCGCCGCAGGGAACCCCGGCATCGCCGGGGTCCTCGACCCGCAGAACAAGGGCGACAACGCCGTCGGCCTCGCGGACATCATCGTGCCCTGCGGCTGGGACGACCCGACAGCCCAGTTCATCGACATCGTCCCGTCACTGACACAGCAGGACCTGGAACTCCGCGGCATGGAATCACACGTGCCCGGCGCGGTGACCCGCCTCAAACGGGCCCTGCGCAGGTTCGACGACTCCAAGTACCACATGGTGATCATCAACACGGGCTCGTCCGGCGGTCACCTCTACCAGATGGCGCTCACCGCCACAGACTGGGTTGTCCTGGTGGTCATCCCCGACGTCGACGGCATCAAGGGCGCGATGCGCGTCGTCAGCTACATCGCCGGCGACGCCAACGAGGAACTGCCCGAACGCGCAGACCCGGTGAAGTTCGTCGGCTGGACCGTCAACAACTCCGACGGCTCCGGCGACCACCGCGCCTACGGCAACGAGAACGACGACGAGCCGCTGACCAGCTTCATCGACCCCTTCACCCGGCAACCCATACCCCAGTGGCTCACCATGCGGCACCGGCCGGCGTGGGGCTCCGCGATGTCGGCCGCGCTCCCGCCGTCGCAGATCGTCCACGCCCAGACCCGGGCCACCGTGATGAAGATCTACCGGGCGCATGCGGCCGAGCTCGTGAAGGCGGGGATCTGATGCCACCGATCAAGCGCAGGCCCGTCGTCGACGACGAGATGATCAAGGCGCCGCCGCCGCCGCCGAACACGCCCCAGCGGCGCGACGACGACGACGAACCCAGCACCGCGGCCGAACCGGCCCCGGCCTCGGCGCCGGCCCCGCCCGCCCCGCCAGTGGTGCAGCAGCCATCCGTGGAAGCTGCTGCCCCACCGGTCCGGGCCACCATCGCACGCCGGTCGCCGACCATCCGCCAACCCGACGAGGACGACGGCCGGCGAATGATCGAAGACCCGCTCGCCACGATGCTGGGCGGCGGGATCGACCCGGAGCTCGACCTCGGCAACCTCTCCACCAGGGTGCCCCGCTACGTCCTCGACGCGCTCGACGCGTTCGTCCGGATCAACCGGCGGACCCGGCAGCAGAACGTCGTCAGCGACGCCCTGCGCGGCATCCTCCCCCCGGCGCTGCTCGACCGCGCCTACCTCGAGCGATACGGCCGTGAACGGCCCCGACCCTCAGGAGACAGTTCGCGATGATCTCCAGCCCGGCCAGCGCAATCGGCGGCATCACCGAACTCGACGCCGACCTGCAGAAGACCGTGAAGCGCACCTCGTACATGCGGCAGCTGTTCTACTTCGTCGTGCTGCTCGTTGCGCTGGCCGGGCAGGTGTCCGGCGCCATCGAAGCGCTCGGCATCCCCTTGATCTGGGCAATCCCCGCCGTCGGCGCGCTCGAGCTGGGCGGCATCGTCGTGCTCGCCAACGCCGACGTCCGCCGGCGGCTCGGCGAGAAAGCGACCGCCTCCCGCATCCTGTCCGCCGCGATCGCCGCGTTCGCCGTGGCGTTCAACTGGATGGCGCACGACAACAAGCTCCTCGCCGGGTTCTTCGCCGGCATGTCCGCGCTCGGCTACCTCGTGTGGCTGATGCACACCGAGAACCAGCGCCGCGACCGGCTCCGCGCCAAAGGCGACCTGCCCCCGACCACCCCCGCGTATGAGATGGTCGGGCACTGGGCCCGGCACCCGTGGCTGACGCTCCGCGCGAAGAACCTCGCGAAGATGGACGAGGCGCTCGGCCTGTACGGCTCGATTGCCGCCGCCCGCGCCGAGAAACGCAAGGAGCAACGGACCGCCGCGATCGCGAAGGTCCTGCACCGCAAGATCCGTTCCGCCGTCGACCCGGCCACCGCCGACATCGCCGTAGCCGTCTACGACCTCGACGAGGTCGCGGTCCGCCTCGCCGACGGAGCCGACTACGACGGCCTCACCGGCCTGATCGCCGCGGACCTCGCCCCGGCCCGCCTCGCCGGGGCGGCCGCCGACCGCCCCACGGTGAACGCCGAGGCGACCGTAGGCCGCCCCACCCCGCCGGCTGAGGCGAACCCGGATCGCCCCACCCCGGCGATTGAGGCGATCGCGGGTCGCCCCACCCCAGCGGTTGAGGCGAACCCGGATCGCCCCGCCCCGGTGGAGCGGCACTGGTCGCGGCCGGCCGAGGGCGTTTCCCAGGGACGGCAGGCCGTCGGCCCGCCACCACCGGTACCGCCGAACCCGCCGGCCCAGCTCTGGTACGAGACGCCGCCGCCTCCGCTGCCGGAGAACCCGCCGACCCCGCCGTGGCACGAGCCGCCCCACAATCCGCAGGTCAGCAGCGAGGCGACGGCGCCCAACGAGCCGATCGTCCGGCCCTTCGACGACCGGGACGCTGCCGCGTTCCGAGCGCGGGTCGGCCGGATCACGCACCCGCGCCGGCACCTCGAGGTCGTCCACGACCACGGCGACCCGTTCAGTGAGGCGACCCCCGTTCGCCCCACCCAGCAGGTTGAGGCGACCGAGGATCGCCCCAGCGTGGACCCTGAGGCGACCGAGGATCGCCTCTCCGTCCCCGAACCGGCCGTCGACGACCTGCCGCCGGAGCCCCAGCCGGACGTTGAGCCCGACGTTGAGCCGGACGTTGAGCCGGACGTTGAGCCGGACCTGGACACGCCGCTGCACGCCGCGATCCGGGCCTGGCAGGTGGAGAACAGCGGCGCCGTCACCCCGTACCGGGTCAAGACGCTGATGCAGATCCTCGGCCAGCCGGTGAACACGCGCCGCGCTGAGGCGATCGCCGCGAGCTACCGCCGTCCGGGCGACACCGCCGAATGGCCGCTCGTGCAGCAGAACCCGCCGCCGCCGAAATCCCCGCGGCGCCACGACGACGACGAAGACGAAGAAAGCGCCCGCCGGGGCGCCTGACCTGCACAAACAACTGCATAAGCCGCCAGGGGGCGGCCCGTTGGCCTGAGAAACCTGTTCCGCCCCCTGGCTTCTCCCTCCCGAAGGAAGGAACACCCATCATGGCTGATGGCCGCGCCGACCCACGGGTCGACCCGGTTTCGCCTCAGGTGACCGCCCGCGTGCAGCGTCACGCGTCACTGGCCACCGTCCTGCGCTGGCGCGCCGGCCAAGCCCTCGACGCCGCCGTGCAGCTCGCCGTGTGGCTGCTGGGCCCCGTCACCCTGTGGCGGGCGTTCTGCGCCGTGCTGCGAGGCTTCGGCGAGATGGTGGCCAGCCTCTGGCGGTACGGCCGGGGCGACGACCTCGCGCACCTCCGCGACCAGCACCCGCTCGTCTACGAGGCCCGCCGCCGCGGCCGCCGCGTCAAGGTCTGGCTGTCGCTGATCATCATCTGCGGCCTGTTCATCCTGCTGCAGCTGAAGTGGCCGTGGCTGCGCTGGGCGGTGCCCGCCGGCCTCGGCGTCGTGCTGTTCGGGGTCGGGGCACGGGAGCGGCAGATCCTCGGCGACCCGCCCCGGGTGGCCGCGACCATCACCACCTCGGAGGCCGGCGTCCTCGAGGCGGTGGCCACCGCGCTGAAGGTCCGCGACGTCGACGACCTGGAGCTGCGCACGCCCGTGCAGCGCGACGGTGACGGCTGGGTGTGCCGCATCCTGCTCCCCGCCGGGCTCTCCGCCCAGCAGCTCATCGCGCCGGCGGCCCGCCGCGCGCTCGCCTCAGCCCTCGGCGTCTCCTACGGCCAGGTGTGGCCGGCCGGTGTCGACGCCAACGAGCGGCTCGCTGACCTGCGGGTTCTCGACAAGCCGCTGTACACCGGCGGGCCCGTCCGGCACCCGCTCGGCGCCCGCCCGCGTGCGGCGTCGGCGTGGGCGCCGATCGCGCTCGGCCAGGACCCGCACGGCCGCGGCGTCGAGCTCGTCGGCCGCGCGACCGCGGTGTTCCTCGGCGGGCTGCAGCAGGTCGGGAAGTCCACGGCGATCGCCGGGTTCGTGCTGCCGCACCTGCTCGACGTGACCGCGAAGGTCGTCGTGATCGACGGGAAGGGCCCCCGCGGGCTCAACTCCCAGGCGTACCAGCACCTGTGTGAGCGCGTCGGGTACCGCGCTGACCTGCAGACCATCCACAGCGCGTTGCAGTGGGTCCTCGACGAGTGCGAGCGGCGGATGGTCCGCCTCGGCGAACTCGGCGTCGACCGCGTCGACGAGGACCTGGCCGCCGTCCACCCGGACCTCGGCGCGGTCCTGCTCGTCATCGACGAGCTGCGGCTGGTGTACCGGGACCTGCCCGAGGCGATGCGCCGCGACGTCGAGCGGCTCCTGTCCGGCATCCTCGCGCTCGCCCCGACCGCCGGGGTGCTCCTCGTCGGGGCGACCCACTACCCGGACGCCGACGTCCTGCCGAACAGCCTCAAGGCCCTGTTCCCGGTGCGGATGGCGCTGCGGTGCGCGGACATGTACCACTCCGAGGCGGTCCTCGGGGCGGGCGCGCGCGGGCGTGGGGCGAGAGCCGAGGAGCTCCCGGCGGACATGCCCGGCGCCGCGGTCATGGTCGGTGCCGGCGACGGCCCGATCAGCTTCCGGTTCCACCAGGTCGACCGGGCCGACCTCGAGCGCGCGGCCGCGCTCGCCGTGCAGCTGCGGGCTGAGGCGGGCACCCTGCCCCGGCGAGGCGACCGGGTCGCCTCAGCCCCGCCCCTGCTGGCCGAGGCCCTCGCGGCGTTCGCCGGCGCGGACGCGCTGCGGACGCAGGACCTCCTCGCCGCGCTGCAGGTCGCGGACCCGGGCCGGGCCGGGTGGGACGCGACGAGGCTGTCGGCCGAGCTGCGTCCGTACGGCATCCGGCCGGTGCAGCTGGGCCGGGCACACGCCGGCGAGGGCGAGAGCAACCCCCGGGGGTACCGGCGGGCCGCGGTCGAGGCGGCGCTACAGACGCTGCTACAGCCCCGCTAGAGCCCCGCCCGGGGCCGCTTGGTGGCAGCACCCGCCCCCGCTACTGCAGCGGGGCGTAGCGGGCTGCTGAGCGGGTTCTGAGCTGCGGTGCAGCGGTTGCAGCGGGGTTCGGTGCGGGTGTGGGCGGAGCCGCCTCGAGGCCGTGGAAACGCGGTCTGCGGGAGGCCTTCGCCGGGGGTGCCCGCTACGAGATCAACGATCACCAGCGCGGATGTTCCGGCCGGGGCCGGACGGCCGAAATGGAGCCGAGATGCAAGATCCACACGACACGCAAGATCACCATCCCCAAGATCGGCCGGTCGCGCGCGCGGACGGCCTCGAGCGGCGCAGCCGGCCGCCGGCGGCGGCGACCCGCCGCGCGGCCGCCACGTGCGGGGCGGGCCGCGGTCGCCTCACCCTCCCCCGGCGGGGCGAACTCGTCCGTGCGCGCGGGAGCGGGGCGATGGGGGAGCGCCTCATCCCCCGAAAGTCGATCTTGAAAGGCGGGGCCCGGCCCAAAACGATCGTGAGCGGGGCGACCGAGTCTCGCCCCACTCCGCCCCACGGGGCGACCCCGGCTCGCCCCACCCCGCCCCGTGAGGCGACGCCGTGATCGCCTCACTCGTCCACGTCGCCACCCTGGCCCTGTACGCCGTCATCGGCCTGGCCGTCATCGCCGCCCTCGGCATCGCCGCCCGCCTCGCCGCCCCGGTCGTCGTGCACGCCCTGGTCCCGCTCCTGCGGGCGGTCGTCTGGCCGTGGATCGTCCGCCCCGTCCTGCTCCTCACGGTCCTGCTCGCCGTGCGCTACGCCGCCGGCGCGACCTTCTGGCCGTGGGACCGGCTGAGCTGGACCGCGTTCACCACCGCCCCGGCGCGGCCGCGGCGCACCCGCCGCGGCCTCGTGCGCTGGCGTGACTGGGCCGGGTGGGAGCGCGCGACCGTCCGCCTCGCCGCCCCGGCTGCCGCGGCCGCAGCGACGCGCTGGCCTGTCGACGCCGCTGGGCTCGCCGCGGCCGCCGGCGTCCTGCTGATCGCGTGGGCGGTCCGGCAGCGGTACATCGCGCGGCAGCCGCTGCCGGCGGACATGCCGCCCCGCGTGGTGCCGTCCAGGGCCGGCCCGCCACGGCGGCCGCGGACCGGGCCGCCGCTGCACCTCACCGCCGGGGCCGCGCCCGTCGTCGACGCCGAGCTCGTCGACGAACCGTCGAGGGTGGCCCGGTGAGCGCGCGCGTGTGTCCGTTCCTGCATGCAAGCGTGCATGCAGAATCAGACACCAGGGCACGAATCGTCGCTATGCTCCCGGCATGTCAGAAGATGTCCAGAAAGCGAAATGTGCACATGCGGTGTGACTACCCACAGAACGCCCTATGGATCAATTCGACTAGCGGACGCAACAACGTGCACCGCCATGCGACGCTTTTCGACCGAACGGTCAAGATTGTTGATCGGCGGCAATCAAACGGTTGCATCGCGAAACATTCTCTCGCAATGTATTTGGCACGCGGATCTGCTCCACGGGGAGACGAGTTCGCAGGTGGGGGCGCCTGCGGACAAGTCGGGCATACGCCGCAACCACAGGGAATGACCACCACAACCGCCGTGACCACCACCAGCACCACCACCAGCACCCCCGCGTGCCCGGGAACGCCATGACGGCGCCCGACGACCACACCGGGGGATTTTGCCGTGCCCGCGCCGTCGACGTGACCACCACCCCGCGACCCCGGCACCGCACGGTCGTATTCCGGCACTCCGCACCCGGCGACCGCGTCACCCGCGCCGCGCTCCGCGCCGCGGCGATCGCCGAGCTCCAGCGCCGCAACCGCGGCGGGACCTGGCTTGTCCACGACCTGGACTGGCTCGAGGACCCCCACACCACCAACCCGGCAGATCAGTGAGGAACCCGCGCATGAGCACCACCACCAACCCGCCTGCGCCCGTCCCGGCGCCGACACCCCCGCCCGTACCCACAGCGCCGCGCTCAGCCCGGCACGCCGCGATCGCGTCACGGGCAGCCCTAGCCGGTGTCGCGATCGTCGTCGTCCTCGCCGGATACGGCGTCGGCCCCTACACCGGAACCGTCCTGCTCACCATCGCCGTCGCGCTCGCCGCCGCCCTCACCTACAGCGGCCGCCGACCACGCCGCCCCCACGGCGCACACCGAGCACCCAGCCGGCACAGGGGCTGACCCCGAGCACACGGAAAGGAGCGGATCCCTTTGAGCGAGCGCGAACGCCACCGCGCGAAGCATCGGGCCCTGCACCAGGACGACCCGGGCGACGCCACCCAGGAAATGCGCCGCCCGGCCGAGATCGTGGAGTTCCTCGCGGTCGAGACCCAGAAACGCGGCTGGAACCACCGCGCCCTCGCCAGGGGCATGAAGGTGTCCATCGACACCATCCGGGCCTGGTTCAACGGCCGCCGGCAACCCGGCATCGACAAGGTCGAGAAGCTCTTCGAGCTGACCGGGATCACCTTCGCGGACTACGTCGACAAACACCGCCGGCCCACCACCCAGGAAGAGACCACACAGCAGTGAGGCCACCCCGCATGACCACCACACCCATCCCGCACGCGGAGCGCTGCAGCACCGGCCGCGCCCGCAACGAGATCGTCCCCGGCGCCGACATCCGCGACCTGTCCCTGCCCAGGGGCCGCCGCGTCCTCGTCACCTTCGACGACCAGGTCGGCGGCCGCGTCGTCGTCTCCGAGACGGTCGCGATCGGCGCCACCCTCGACAGCCCCGGCGCGCCGACCCTCGCCCTCACCACCACCGGCGACGTCAAGGAGACCGCCCGGGCCCTGCTGTGCCGGGCCATGGCCGCCGAGCTCGTCGACGCCCTGCAGCGCTGGCTCGCCGACCCCGTCCCGCCGGCGCAGGCCTGCGACGCGTCCCGCGACAACAGCGGCCACCTGCACCTGCAGCTCGCCGCGACGCTCCGCGCGATCGCCGAGCACGACCACGCCTACGACGAGCGGTACCCGCTCGTCTGGCGCGCCCTGGCCCTCGCGGCCGCCATCGGCATGCCCTGCGGCGTCTCCTACGACCCCGACCAGCCCGAATGCCCGGTCGTCATGATCGAGCTACCGACCGGGCAGGTCGGATGGCACGTGCCGCAGCACGGGACCGCGTACGACGGGCACACCACCGGCCAGAAGTTCGCCCGCCTCGACCAGTACCACGCCGCCGTCAGCACCGGCCGGTACGGCAACCTCGTCCCCGCCCGGGCCGACGCCCCGCTGTTACCCGCGGCGGCCTGATGCGTCTCCTCGAGCTGTTCCGCAAGCCCACGCCGGCCGAGCCGCCGGCGTGGGCGGACCCCCCGGCCACGATCCTCGCCGCCGTCACCAGCGGCCTGACCGCCACCGCCGACGCCGACCCGGCGCTGCACCTCGCCCCGGGGGAGCGCGCCGCCCTCACCGTCATGATCCGCGCCGCACTCGCCACCTCGTGGCGCGTCGACGACCTCACGAGCATGCTGTCCGGCTGGGCGAACGTCCCCGGCCGGACCGTCTTCGAGCAGCTGCAGCACCAGCTGCACACCATCGCGCCCGGCGTCGTCATGACCTGCCCGCGCGTCCTCACGCACACCTGGCGCGCCACCGCCGGCGCCGCCCCGGGCCCATGCCCGCACTGCGACGGAGGTTCGCTGTGACCACCCCGACGTTCGACCCGGCCACCGGCCGGCGCCACCTCACCGCCACCGAAACCGCGATCGCCGCGGCCGCCGCCGTCGTCACCTTCCTGATGATCATCCCGACCGGGCTACCGGCGCCGGCCCGGCTTGTCGGCGCCGTGCTCGCCGCGGCGTTCTGGCTCGGCTTCACCGCCCGCATCACCGGCGCCGAGATCATCGTCAAGCTGCCGAAGCCCGACACAGGCGCCCGCCTGCTCACCGACGCCGGCGTCCTGCACCCCGTGCGGCTCGTGTGCGCGACGCCCTGGTGCGCGATGCCGTTCGTCCTCGACCTCACCGACCAGCACGTCGGCGCCGTCTGCTGCGAGCACATGGCGCAGTACGTCGGCTCCCGCGCCGAGATCAGCTCCCTGACCCGCGACGCCGGCGACGAGACGGCCACGCTCGTCCTGCAGTGGCCCGGCAGACCGAACGGCCGGACCAAGATGTCGGCCGTCTACCGGGCCAGCCTCACCGACATCGAAGCCCCGACGGCGGCGGCGTGACCGCGCCCGTCGCGATCCCGCGCCCGGTCGACGTCGCCGACGTCGACCGGGCCGCGCGCCTGGTGGTGGTGCCGCTCGAGCGGTTCCCGCACAACGTGCTCCCGCAGGACTGGTGCACCGTCGTCGCCGGCGACACCGCGGCCCGCGCGCGCGTGCAAGGCGTCGACAAGACCCGCAAGCTCGTCTACCTGCAGATCGACCCGGCGGGTCTTCAGCCGGTCGCCGCCGCCGCCGCGGCCGCGGCCGCCTCGCGGGCCCGGGCCGACGCGTAGTCCTGCAGCCAGCCGACGAACTGCCAGTGCAGGGCGCCGGCCGGCTGGCGGGGCAGATCCCGGCACGCCTGCTCGAGCAGCTGCAGCAGCGCCATGTACAGCGACTCGAGCGCCTCGTCGTACTGGGCCAGCAGCCGGCCCTGCGCGGGCCGGCACGGCCACGGCTGGGAGCACCAGAAACAGACCCAGGTGCGGTCGGGCGCCGGCGGATGGTGCGCGTTCGGGTCGTTGACCTGCGGGACGGACGGCGCGGGCCGGGCGTGCCGGCCGCCGTGCCTGATCTCGTTCCTGCCCCGCTGGTTGTGGGTGCTCGTCGCCGTCACCGCATCGCCGCTCTTATGAAGGCGATGGTGCGGTCCCGGTCGGCTTTCCGCCGCGTGATCGCGGCGGCCTGCTTGGCGAGCGCCCCGCGCAGCGCCTTCTCGGTGGCGCCGAACACTTTCGGGACCGTGACCCCGAAGATCGTTTTCCGGAACTCGGCGTAGAACCCGACCCGCGTGCGGCTGCCCGACCAGTACCAGGCGTCCGACCAGACGATCGACCAGTCGGGGAAGTCCCGCTCGACCCGCTCGCATATCGCGAGCATGCCCCGCGGCCAGTCGAGCCGGTCGGACAGGATCTGCCGGTTCTTCCATGCCAGCTCAAGGCCCTGCGGCGGCGCACTGCGAGGCTGCGGGCTGGACGAGACGAGCGTGAGGTGCGGGTTCCGGCGGTTTGCGCTGCTCATCGGGCTGTGGCCTTCCGCGTGATCAACTCGGGCGGAAAAGGGGTTGGCGGGGCGGTCCGGGCCGCCCAGGCAGCTCGTTCCGCCCCGCCGCGCCGGCCCCCGGTGGTGGAGGCGTGTGACTCGGTCCGGGGGCCGTTAGGCGGCGCACGCCAGGAGAGGCCGTATCCATAGGGCGTGCGCCTGCTTTGGGCCCGGCCGGCCCCGCGTGGCGCTTACGGGACCGGCCGGTCGGCACGGAGCGCGCTCCGTGCCGTCTAGCTGCCGCCGCCGGGATTCCGGCGTTGCCCGTAGGCGGCCGTCAGGTATTGGGTCTGCCACGCGATGAGGTCGAAACCGAGCCGGCCGTCAGGGGAGGGGGGAGCCTCCCACCGCGGCACGCCCCGGGGCCGTACGACGTCCTCGTGCGGCCACCAGCCGTCGGTGTCCTCTTCTTCGGCTCGGGCGAAAGCAGGAACCTCGGCGGGGCGGTGAGGACTGCGCCGCCACCACCAGTGCTTATCGGCCATGTTCCACCTCCGACAGGACACGACTGGAACCTGTACGGCAGCGGCATAATCGCCGCTCAACGCCGGTCGCTCATCCCACAAGCGATCGACCGACATCGCTGCTGTCTCTTGCTGACCCAGAGACAGCCGCCGTTGGGTGCCAGCATCGCCTACCCTACGTACATCACGCAATGTCGAGAGCGGGATTCTCGAAAAATTCCTTCTCTGTCTCGCCGTCTCGCCAAACTGCGGTAACAAATGAGACCGTTATACGGTTCACGCTGAGACGGTGGGAGGGTACAAACGTGGTCGTAGGAGCGGGCGAGACGAACGGCGGGTCAACGGTGCTGCGTCGACAACTCGGCCGGCACCTCGCGAGAGAACGCGACCGGGCCGGGATGAGCCTCGAGCAGGCCGGAAAGCTCCTGGAGATGTCCCGGGCCAAGCTCAGCCGCGTGGAACGCGGCGAGGTCCAGCTGCGCACATTCGAGGTCACGGCGATGTGCCAGATCTACGGCACCTCGCCCGAGCTCACGGCGGAACTCGCCGGCCTCGCGCCGCTCACCAGGGCGCGCGGCTGGTGGCACCCCAACCGCAAGGCAGTACCCCCGCTGTTCGACCTGTACCTCGGCATGGAAGCGGCGGCCGCCACCCTGCGGAACTTCGAGGCGGGCTTCGTTCCCGGCCTGCTGCAGACCCGCGCCTACGCCGAGGCGGTCATTCGCAGCGGCGCGCCGCTCCTCGACGACGAGCAGGTCGGCCAGCGCGTCGACCTGCGCATCGAGCGCCAGCGCATCCTCGGCCGCGCCAACCCGCCCCGCCTCGACGTCATCATCGACGAGGCCGTGCTGCGGCGGCCGGTTCCCGACCCCGCCGGCATGGCCGAGCAGCTCGACCAGCTCCTCGAAGGCGCCCGCCCGGCCGCCGCCGTCGTCCGTGTTCTGCCGTTCACCGCCGCGCCGACCATGGCGTCGATGACGACGGCGTTCGTGATCGTCGGCTTTCCCGACGCGGGCCCTCGCGAGCCCGAGCCGGCCACCGTCTACAGCGAGCAGCTCACCGGCGCGCTGTACCTCGAGGAGGAAAAGGAGGTCGCTGCCCATGAGGAGGCCTGGAAGGAACTGGAGGCCAAGGCCATGAACCCACAAGATTCATCCGCGCTGATAGAAAAGATCGCTCAGGAGTACCGACATGCAACCTAACCAGCCCAAACCCCGGTGGCAGGTGAGTACCCGGACCGGCGCGAACGGCAACTGTGTTGAAGCGGCCCTGAACCTGCCCAGCGTCGTCCTGGTCCGGGACAGCAAGAACCGCACCGGGCCGCACATCACATTCGACCGCACCGCCTGGTCCGCGTTCATCGGGGCCGTTCACGACGGCACGTTCGACCAGTAGACCGACACGACGAAGCCCCCGGCGCCTCGTACTCGCCGGGGGCTTCCCCGTGCCTGACCCTCCCCGCCGGGGCCCGCATACCGCAACGGGCGGCCTGTCTTCGCGGACAGCCGCCCGTGCGTGCGTATCGCTACGCGGCGCCGGCACCGCCTCCGGGATACTCCCCATCCCTCGAACGCGGCCAGCTACGCCAGACGATACCCCTGCCCGCCACCAGGCGAAACCCTGGATTCGATCACACGTTCGAGTGGCTTCCCGCGGCGGCCGCGGCCGCGGTCTCCGCCGGCCGGCACCGCCCGCACTTCCCGGCCGTGACCGCCTGGTCGTCGCCGGCGACCGCGACCCGCACCCGGAAACCCGCCGGCGCACCCAGCTCCGCCGCCAGGGCGGCCGCGAGCGGCCGCCTCGACGTCACCAGGAACACGTGCCCGCACCAGCGGTTGTACACCGCGTACCGGGCCGGGCCGTGCGTCTCCCCGGCCTCGGGGACGTCGAACGGCTTCCCGCCCCACAGCCGCAGTTTCACGCCGGCGCCGCGGCGAGCAGCTCGGTACCGGCGGTCTGCTCCTCGCTGGCGACGATCAGGCGGCCCTCCCGGGCGTCGAGCCAGTCCTCCAGCACCTGCGTGACCGCCTCGCGGCCCTGCGGCGACGACACCGCGACCGGCGACGCGAGGACCACTGCCGACCGGTCGGGCAGCACGACCTGCACCCGCCAGGATCGGTCGATGTCGACCACCCTGACCACCTGCACGACGTCCATGTTCACCCACTCGTGCCCGGCCTTGTCGATCGGCTGCAGCGCGCCCGGCCGCATGCTCGTCTTGTTGTCCAGGAACGGATCCGGCTGATCGCTCATGTGTGCCCCCGTGGCTGACGATGGCCGGGTTCGCACCGGCCGATGATCGTCAATCATGCCCGCGGCCGCCTGCCGGCGCGGACCCCGGAAACGCCGGCGGGGCGAGGTATGCCGCCCCTCGCCCCGCCCTTGAGCTCGCAGCCGCAACCACCACCGTTCACCGCGGGGGATCGACATTGCCCCCGCGGATCCCGGTCGCACCGCCCCGGGCTTGTCGAAGGCCCTCGTTGGTGCAGGTGTTGCGTCGTGGCGGCCTGTACCCCGGGCCTGGGCACCGGACAGGTACAGCGCTGCCGACTTGCAGGTTTCGGTTCGCGAACCACCGCCCCCCGTGCTGCAGCTGGGGGACTCTGCCGACCACCCTGCCCGGCCCGCCCGGCCGGGCGCCAGCACCCGTCACCCGATCGGGTGACACCCGGGTTCCACTCCCTCGAGGGAGCGGAACGCTCAGCCGTCCAGCGGCTCGACGGACGCGACCCGGCCCGGCTGCTGCTGGGTGTACGCGGCGCACGGCCGGCACATCCGGGACCTGGCCGTCGCCGTCACCGCCTCGGCGAACACGACCACGACCTCAGGCACCCGCCGGCACTGCACCTGGGCGCCGGACCCGGGCCGGCCGTGGGTCATCACGCACACGTCCTCACAGCCACCGCTCACCGCCTGACCGTACGCCCGCCCGGGCGCCTACACGACGGTGATCGCGTCCAGGCCCTCACGCCGGTACGGGCCGGGGTCGGTCGTTACCACGTAGCGGGCCACGCCGTACGCCGCGGCGACCGCCGCGACCGCCCGCCCCGCCGACCCGAACAGCGCGATCGCCGGCGCGGTCTCCCGCCAGTCGTCGGCGCCGAACGACGACACCCGCCCGGATCGGTGGCTGACCAGCACGTCGAGGAGCCGCAGCCCGTCCGGGGTCGCCCGCCGCAGCCGTTCCGCCGGCGGCGGCGTCAGCTCCGCGGCCGCCTCGAGCAGCACCAGGTTCGGGATGAGGAATTGCGCCTGCTCGTCGACGAGCTCCACGATCAGGGCGCCGACGTTGACGCTGCCGGCCGCGTAGGCCAGGACCGCCCCGGTGTCGAGGACGACCCGGAACGTCACGCGGCGCGCAGCCGCTCGAGGAACGCGTCGCCGGCCTGCCGCACCTGGGCGGGGGTCCGCTCCGCGTCGAGCTGGTCGAGCTGGACCCGGATACGCGCCCGGGCGGCCGCGGTGACCGTGACGCCCCGCTCGTCGACGACGTCGGGGGTGGTGGGCCAGTGAGGCTCTGCCATGCCGGAAGGATACGCCCGCCCTGGCCTGCCCGCATACGCCCGGACGGCCCCCGAGCATGCCTACTCGGGGGCCGTCCATGACTCGTGCACGCGGCGCAACGGTTCCCCGGGCTCTACCCGCCCGGGATGGCCAGACCCTACCGGCCGCCAGCGGCGGCCGCGACGGGTGTCACCCGGCCGGGGTCGCGTACGCGCACAGCGCCCGCTCGAGCGGCAGGCTCGTCCACCGCCCGGTGTAGTCGGTGAGCGGCGGGTTCTCGTCGTACCCGGCCGGCGGCTCCCACACCGCCGGCGCGGCCGCCCCGTCCGTGCGCGGGAACTCCCGCAGCACCGCGGCCGCGACGTCGTGCGGCAGCGCCATGAGGCAGAGGCCGTCGAGGTCGTGGGCGCCGTCGATGACCCGGCCCGGGCCCTCGTACGCCGCCCAGTACCAGCCCCGGTCTTCCCGCCACATGACCACCACATAGACGCCGTCCTGCTCGGTGTCGTCGCCGAGCTGGACCTGCAGGCCGCGCGGCTCGTCGCCGTCCTCCCGGACGTTGCACACCGTCCAGCCCGCCGACGTGATCGCCGCGGCGACCGCCCGCGCGTACAGCCGCGGCGCGGTGTGGAACCGCACCCCGGCCGCCTGGTGGAGCGCGGCCGCGGCGTCCTCGTTCCGGCCGCGCTCGTCTCTGGTCAGCCAGGCCGTGAACACCTCGTCCATCTGTTCGCCGGGCCCGGCCGGGCGGTCCGGCCACATGCGGTCGACGGTCCAGCCCCAGTAGCCGACCTCATCCGCGACGAGCCGCTGGAACGCCGGCCAGTCCTGGGCCTGGGTGACGTCCCGCCGCCGCGGCGGGTTGCGGCGTGGGAACTCGTCGTCGTCGGGGAGCTCGAACACCCACTCCCGGCCGTGCCGGGACCACGTCATCGTCGCGATCGCCCGCCGGGGCGGCTCCTGCACCGCGTCGCCAGCCGCGGCCCGTGCCGCGCGCATCTCCCGCAGCACCTCGGTGTACGGGCGGCCGGTCTGCCCGGCCACGATGCGGGCGTCGAGCTTCTCGCGGGCGTTGTGCTTCACCATGTCGGCTCCTGCCGTGAGGCTGCCACGCCCAGCCCCACGATGGTCGACACGCGCGTGTGGGGAGGGTGCGTGCACGCGAGTCGGTGACCCTTGTCCTCGAGCGCCCGGCGGCGGGCGGCGTGGTCGCGCTGGCCGGGCTCGGAGGCGGGCAGACGTGCTCTGCCGGGGCTCATCGTAGGCCCCACCAGCCACAACAAAACAGGTTGCACATCTTAAAGGGGTTTGCTAAGCTGAACCTGTTCCTGAGAGGGGACGAACCCCCACAAGAGGGGAGGTGATTTGACAAATGAACATAGCCGAGGCGATGGAAGCGATCGCCCAGGAAGCTGAGCAGCAAGGTTTCCTGGTCCGGCAGCTCAAGAGCGGAACGTGGCACTTCCGGCTCGGGCACGACAACTACATCGTGACCCCCCGCAAGGCCAACGACCTGCTCACGGTCCTGTCGATCCTGACCGCTTCCGGTCTCGACTGGAGCAAGTACGAGGAACCCGGAGCGCACTACCGGCGCGACGACGGGAACCCCGCCGACTAGCCCCAGTCGCCGGACCCCGCAGCCAGCGGGGTCCGGCCCTCGGCCGAATCGCCACCCCCAACGCCCCAACCGACAGGAGGACAACCCGTGCAGCACCAGAAGGACTGGCACGTCCGGGTGGACTACCGGGGCACCCCGGCACCCGACCAGCTGTTCGCACTCGCCGCCCACCCCGACCGCGTGTTCTCCGTGAACTCCACCGACGGCATCGTCAGGATCACCTACCACGTCCGCGCCGCCGAGAGCGCGATCCACGCAATGATGATCTTCACGAACACCATCGGCAGCGGCATCCTCGGCGACCTGATCGGCGACGGCGTCCTCGACCCCGCGCACCGCATCCTCATCGTCGACCCCGACGACGACCACCAGCCCGACCCCGGCGCGCTGATCGGCGCCGCCGAGTTCGCGCGACGCCTCAACCTCACCGTGACCCGCCTCAACGCGCTACGCGACGAGGAGTTCCATTTCCCCAGGTCGATCCAGGTCCCCGGCCTCGGCGCCGCCTACCGCGCCGGGGACGTCACCGAGTACATCGCCACGCGGCTGCCCGGCAACCCTGGCGGCCGCCCCCGCGCCAACGACGAGCAGCGCCTGCGGGACGCGATCGCCGCCGTCGTCGAGCACGGCGACCCCGCCGCACGGTGGGCCGACCAGTTCGACGATGCGCTCGACACCCCCGGCCGCCTGCGCGGCAAGGCCTACCTGCTGCACCTGATGACCCCCGCCGAGCGGGACCGCGTCGCGGCCGCCCTCGACGCGTCCGCCGCCGAGGACTTCCGCGGCACCCTCGACCGCGCCGCCGAGATGCTCGGCGCCGACGAACCCGGCAGGCTCCGCGTCGGCGACCGCGTCCGGATCATCGGTACCCAAACCGATGGCCGCATCGTCCAGCTCGATCCGGGCGCTTCCATCGCCAAGGTGCAGTGGCTTGGCGTCGACGAGCCGACCAACGCGCCCGTCATTTCCCTGCGCCGCGTCCCCTGACACCCGCTACGCTGCACCGCGAGGCCCCGGGAGGTATTGCTGCTCTCCCGGGGCTTCGCCACGTCTCAGCCCCCGGCGACCGCCCGCTGCTGCAGCCGGTACTCCGCCTGCACCGCGTCGCCGGCCAGGCCGTCGACGAGCTGCTCCCGCGTCGGCACCCACAGGCCATGCGTTCGCGCCCACGCCGCGACCCCGTCCGCCGGCGTGGCGCCGTCGAGCAGGTCCCCGAGCTCCGTCAGGCCGGCCGCCGCCAGCGCCTGCGGCCCCCACGCGTCGCAGATCCCGTCGGCGACCTTCTCCAGGTCGGCGAACATCGTCGCCCAGGCGCCGTCCACGCCGCCCCGGTGGCCATTGGCGAGGTACCACAGCACCTCGCAGACCAGCCGCTGCAGCGGCTGCAGCCCGTCGAGGATCTGGTAGTCGCGGACCATGCCGGCGCGTTCGGTGCGCCACCACCGTGCGCACGGCCCGCACATCAGCCCCGGCGTCGGCGGCTCGCCCGCGACGATCGTGTACATCGGCAGGTGCAGGCACACGACGGGTGCCGGGGCGAGCGGCTCACCGAACGACACGACGTCGACGGTCGCGCCGCGGTGCCGCTTGTGCGGGCAGGTGCAGATCATGGGCCAACGCTCCGATGCGTGGTGGGGGAGTGGCGCGAGCTCCGCTCGAGCGCCACGGGCGAGCCGAACGGTACCGCTGATGCGGCGGCGCCGCGCCCCCCACGCCACGGGAGTAAACGACGTCGTTATTGACAGGGTAAACGACGTCGTTTATTCTAGGTAAGCGACATCGTTTACCAGAGGAGCTGAGATGAGCAAGCCGTCCCCCGCCACCATCGCCGCCCACCAGGCCGCGATCGCCGACCTCACCGCCGCCGCCACCACCACCGACCTCGCCGCGCAGATCGCCACCTGGTACGACCTGCGCGACCCCAACCACCCCGGCGTCGCCCCCGGCGTCAGCGCCGACGCCCCCGACGGGAAGTACTTCAACGGCTTCCACTTCTTCACCAAGGCCGGCGCCGAGCTCGCCGCCAGCGAGATCCGCCAGCTGCCCATGGCCACGATCGAGCTGTGGACCGAGCTCGACGTCGAGCGCCGCGTCGACGCCGACCGGCGCCGTCTCCTCGCCGACGACGACGCGGACCGCCGCGGGGGCCGGCCCGCCGTCGGCCGCCCCGTCGCCGTCCGCCTCCCCAACTGGTACATCGACGCGCTCGACCGCGAGGCCGAGGACGAGGGCACGACCCGACCGGAGTACATGCGGACCCTGATCACCGAGGCCCGCGCCGCCCGTGCCGCCCGCAACGCCAGGAGGACCCAGTGACCGCGATGATCCCGTTCGTCAAGGCGTACCTCGCCGCCGCCACCCAGCTGCGCACCCACCCGATCGCGGGCCGCTGGGCCCGCCTCGCCCAGACCATCCCCACCCTGACCCCGCAGGAAGCCGCCGACTGGGCCGCCCTCGGCTTCCTGCCCGAGGAGGCCGAGGCGCAGATCCGCTCCGGCATCACCGCGGCCGCGTACGCCGAACTCGAGGACCACGCCGAGCAGCAGGCCGGCGGCCCCGAAGCGCTCGCCGCCCTGCGGATCGCGGAGTTCCTCGCCGCCGTCGGCGTCCTCGGCCCCGACGACGTCGTCACCATCACGGACCCGATCGACCCCGGCAACGAGATCGTCATCCTCGGCGACGCCGGCGACGACCCCCGCTAGACAGGCCACCCGGAAGGGCACCCCATGGAAGAGGTCATCGCGTACCTCGTGATCAACGTGAACGCGCCGAAACCGCCGGTCTACCTCGGCCCCGACCTCGGGCTCGCCAGCAGCGAGCTTGCCTCCGTCGAGCGTGAGGAGCGCGGCGAGACGTTCCGGCTCCTGGAGATCACCAAGGTCCGCACCGGCAGCGACGGCCGCACCGTCATCCGGTCGCGGGTCATCACCGTCGCCGGCGACGATTCCCGCTAGCCTCGGCCCGCGCGCGGAGCTCCGCCGCCGTCACCCGCGGCGCCGGCACCGGCCGCCCGCGCAGCGGATCGTTCGCCTCCACCAGCTCGCGCACCACGTCCGCGACAAACACCTGATCAGCCACGCGCCACACCTTTCCGTGGGGACACTGCAGGAGCGCCCCACGGCTTGGACGCACGGTCAAGCTACCAGCGGCCCGCGCCGCTCACACCAGGTCCCGCTCACGAGCGGGCAGCAGCGCCATCCACGCCGCGCACCGGTCGATCGCCGCCGGCTCGCCGTCGACGGCCGCCAGGTGCTCGCCCGCGACAGCGTGCCCGGCCGCCGCCCGCCAGCACGCGGCCGCGGCCGCGACATCGCCGGCGGCCCACTTCCGATGCCCCAGCTGGTGGTACAGCAACCCGTCCGCCACCCGCCGCAGCTCCGCGGCCGCCGCGACGTCGCACTCGCCGAGCCCGGCCAGCAGCGACCGCCGCCCGGCCGGCACCGCCCGCACCGCCGCCCAGTCGACCCGCTCCCACACCAGCAGCCCGAGCACGTCACCGCGCCGGTACAGCGGCACCGTTCCGGCACCCCGCCGCCTCGACTGCATCGGGTTGTCGACCATCCGCGCCGGGCGCAGCCACCGCAGCTGCACCAGCTGCTCGACGTCCGAGCGGCGCACGCCCAGCACCGACACCACCTCGTCGGTCGTGTGCAGCTGCCCGCTCACCGCCGCCTGCGCGAGCGCCTCGAGGTCAGCGAACCGCGCCAGCGCCCACCCGGCGTACAGCCGGTTGCCCTTGTAGCTGCCGCCACGCGGCAGGTACCCCAGCCGCGACAGCTCGAGGACCGTGTGCGCGTCGACGTCGACGCCCAGCCGCGCGGCGAGCTCGTCGGCCGACCGGGACGCGCCGAGCGCCCCCATGTCCACGTCCCGGCCCAGCGCATCGCGCCGCGCGGCCAGGTCCCGGACCGCGGCTGGTGACCAGCGCGGCCCGAGCGCCGCCGGCCGCGTCACGTCCGGGCCCGGCACCAGCTGTAGCCGGCGAGCGTCGTCGAACCGGTCCGGGGCCCAGCCCAGCGCTGCGGCGACCTGCGCGGCGGTGCACGCGGTCCGGGGAAGTCGAAGTCGGGTCAGCGTGCCCATGCCGGGCAAGGTATCAGCGGCGGCGCCACCGGGGCGGGACGAGCTCGCGGCGCGCCCAGGCGGCCACCGCGGCCGGCGGCCAGTACGGCGCGTCGGCGAACGCGTGGAACACCGCTCGGTGGATGTGCCAGAACGCGCGGAGCCACCGGACGATGTTCGCGACCGACTCGGCCAAGATCAGCCGTACCAAGATCAACACCCCTTCACGTCGATGCCTACGGAGAGGGTGCCCGACGGGCCGGAATGGAGTAGATCCACATCGCTGCAGGTCATCTGCGCGGGGACCTGTCTTGATAAGGTGGCTTATGCCGACGGGTCCTCAGGGCCACGATCAAGAGCGGATGAGCGCGCCGAGACGAGAGGGGTCGCCATGATCAACAGCGCTGAGGGGGGATCGGCCGACCCGCGCGACCTCACCGCGCCGCTCGCCGACGTACGGCCGGCGCTCCTGCGCCCGCCCGGCGAGGTGGAGCACGCTTACACGGACGCCGCCGGCGCCGCCGCGGTGCTCGCCGTACAGCGGTGGGTGGAGACGAACCGCCGGACGCTCGAGCGCATCGCGCCGGCCGACCGCGACGCGCTGCTCGTCCGCGCCGCCGTGGCGTACGTGATCGGCACCCGCGCCGTCGAGCCCGTCCTGCCGAACGACACCCTCGGCGACTCGCTCGAGATGCCCGACCCGTACGCCCACGACCTGCAGCGCGCCCTGCGCGCCGCGATGGAGCGCCGGTACCCGCCGAACGGGCCGCTCGAGCTGCTCACGCGAGACTGAGGAGACACCATGATCGACACCGACGATGCCGCGGGCGTCGACCTCAACCTGCACCGGCCGCACGAGTGGATCGGTGGCCCGTGGAACGGCCGACGGACCTACGAACCGCGGGCGTTCGTGATCGGGCACCAGTGCATGCCCGGCGGCGACGGGCAGGGCCCCACCGTGTGGGCCCGCGCCGACGCCTGGGCCGGCCGGGAGCGGTACGCCCCGCGTCTGCCCGGCTGCTGCGACGACCTGGTCGTGATGGAGTGGCGCAACGCCACCGAAGCCGAGGTGCAACACGCCATCGCAGACCGCGACGCGTGGTACGCCGACAAGTGGGACGCCTGAGTGCCCCGGCACCACTACGGGCGCCGCGGCGACGACGACGTCGTCGACGGCGAGCTCGTCGACGAGCACGCCGGCAAGGCGCTGACGCTGTCGGACCGGCTCGCCGTCCTGGCCGTGCCCGGCGCCGAGCCCGTCGACCCCGACGACTTGGTCTCCGCCGACACCGACGACATGCTCCGCGAGGGCGTGCCGCAGAACACCATCGACGCGTACAACCGGCAGTGGAAGCGGTTCGTGCTGTGGTGCGGCCGCGACGACGTCAACCGCAAGCACATGCCGGCCACGTCGGCGACGGTGCGGGAGTACATCAACGCGCACTGGACGTGGACCCGCAGCGACGGTGTCACCCTGGCCGGCCGGTACGGCAGGCCGTACGCGCCGAGCACGCTCGAGCAGGCCTTGGCCGTGATCAGCATGGTCCACCAGTGGCACGGGCTGGCGTCGCCGACCCGGCACCGGTCGGTGTCCAAGCAACTGCGGGCCTACCGGAAACGGTGGAAGCGCGCCGGGTACATGCCGGACAAGGCGGCCGCGCTCACCATCGACGAGCTGGCCGCGATGGTCCGCTCCGAGGACGTGCGCACCCTCGCCGGGCTGCGCAACGCCGTGATGATGCGGGTGCACATCGACATCGGCTGCCGTGGCGCCGAGCTGTGCGACCTGCTGCTCGAGCACGTAACGTTCCTGACCCAGGAGCGGGTGATCCTGCACATCGCCATGTCGAAGGCGGACCAGGACGCCGAGGGCCGAGACGTGCCGCTCGAGGCCGACGACGAGTTCGCGCCGGACATCTGCCCGGTCAAGCTGCTCCGCGCGTGGATCGGCGAGCTCCGCGCGCACGGGATGACCCGCGGGCCGCTGTTCCGGCAGGTGTACGCCGCGGCGACCGCCCGCAAGGACTGGGACACCGCGCACGTCCGTGCCGGCACGATGCGGAAGCTGAAGATGACCCGGGGCGCCTACGAGAAGGTGTTCCTCCGCGCGGCCGCGGCCGCCGGCGTGATGGCCGACCCGGAGACGGGCAAGCCGCGCCGGGTCACGACGCACACGCCGCGGGCGTCGTTCATCACGAACGCCGTCGACGCCGACATGCAGATCGCGGAGATCGCGGCGATCACCGGGCACAGCCTCGCGTCGCCGGTCATCCACGGCTACTACCGGTCCGGCAGGAAGTTCGGCGACCGGAACCCCGCCGTGCGGATCCGCAGAGCACACCGGCGTACACCGGCTGGTGCTGCTGCGTGATGACCGCACTCGTGCCCTCCCCTGCTGGCGTTCCCGGCAACGCGTGCGCAGAGGCCCCGGCCGCCTGGCGGGGCGGACGGTGCACGACGGGTCGAGCGTGCGGCGGGCCGGTACCAGCGGCGGGCCACGAATTTGTCACTGCGCGCCGATCATCGTACGCGCGTACGAGCGGATCTTGCCAAGAGCCGCACGAATAAAGATCCAGACACGCACAACTCCCGATCCCCGGACCTGAAAGGGACGCACGTGACAGAGGCAGATACGACCAGGGTGCGTGACCTGGTCGACCAGGCAATCCGGGCGGCGGTACCGCCCGACCAGGCGGCCGATCGGTGGTCCAAGCTGGCGCCGGCGGCCGGGCTCGCCGGCGCGCTCGCCGTGGTGGAGGCGGCCCAGCGGCAGGCGTATCAGTACGTGCTCAAGCTCCGCGGCGAGGGAACGTCGTGGGAGCAGGCCGCAGACCTGCTCGGGATCGGATGGTCCGACGACTACGTCCGGCGTGAACGGGCCTATGAACTGGTCCTCGGGCCCGACCCGGACGGCGACCGCCCGCGCTACAACCGCAACGTGTACTGGCACTGCGGCGGCCCGGTCGGCTGCGGCAAATACATCACGGACCACGGCCCCTACGACGGCAACCCGGCGGACACCGAGGCCGGCCACGCCCACGGGTGCGGCCGGCACGCGAACGAGGTCGCGGCGTACCACCGTGCCAGCGAGCTGCGGGAGGAACAGGACCGGGTCGCGGACGAGGCGATGGAGCGGCTCAAGCTCGAGGAGGACCGGTTCGGTGTGGAGACCGCCGCGCGGGCCCGGTGGGTCGTCAGCCACGGCGGGCAGTACCAGGGCTGGTCGACGTCGGAGACCCTCGCCGTCGCGCTCGTCCTCGCCGACGACAAGCAGCTCGCCGTGCAGGGCTGGAGCCGGGAGGAAGCGACCCGGCGGGTCTTCCAGGGGACGCGCCCGCCGGCGGACGGTCCCGCATCGTGGCTGGCGAGAGTCCGCGCCGCAGCGACTGGGGAGATGACCGCGTGAACCCCGGCCCGTCGACCCTGATCAACCCTGCCGCGACCGCCGCCGTCCTGGCCGAGGTCGCCGCCGAACGCGCCGCCCAGGACGCCCGTTGGGGCCAGCAGGACCACGTGCTCGGCATCGGCCCGGACCGGCAGACCGCCGAGCGCACGTTCGCCGAGCTCGCCGCGACCTGGAAGCGGCGGTGCCAGCTGGTGGCCCGGGACGGGGCGCCGGAGTGGGCGTTCATCGCGCTCGAGGAGGTCGGCGAGTTCCTGGAGTGCACCGACCCGGCCCGGGCCCGCGCCGAAGCGCTGCAGGCGGCCGCGGTGTTCACCGCGATCGTCGAGGCGATCGACCGGCAGGTCGCCGGCGGCGTGCTCGTCGCCCAGGCCGACGAGCGGCTGTACCTTGACGATCGCACGTAGCGTCTGCCCACCTCTGAAAGGCGCCGCCGCATGACCACCGACATCCGGCATTGGGTCGTCGTCTACACCGACGGCACCCGTAGCCACGGTCGCGGTGCGATCGGCGTCGAGGACCACCAGGGGCGGCGGCGGCTGCGGATGGTCAACGTCCGCCCGGGCAGCGGCCGCATCGACCAGTGGGTGACGACCTGCTACCTCGACCACGTCCGTGACTGGGGTGTCGTGGCCGGGCCCGAGACCGTGGAGGTCCTCCGCGACGAGCTCGGCCACCGCCTGCACATCGTCGGCGTCGACGACGAGCCGCGGCCGCCGGCGGAGCCGCTCGAGGGAGCGGAACCGTCGCCGGCGGAACCGGCCCCGGCCGGGGTCGCCCTTCTCGGGCCGCCGAGCTCGGGCGAGCAGTTCATCCGGGCGTTCGTGGCCCGCACCAACCAGGTGAGACGGCGGATGGAGCCGGGCGGGATCCCGGACGACGGCACCGGCGGTGACGCCCGGGTATGGGCGCGGGAGATGGCCGACCGGGACCTCGCCGGCGCGGTCAGCGCCCGTCAGGCGACGTGGGCGCAGCACGTCGACGCGGCCGCGGCCCGGGTCCTCGCCGCGACCGACGCCGACGAGCTGTACGACGCGCAGGTCGACATGGCCGCGCTGATGCTGTTGTGGGCCGGCGTGGTGCGACGCCCCCGGTCGGCCGGGGGTGGTGTCGATGCCGATCGTGCTGCGTGAGTTCCGGATCCGGTGCTGCAGCGGCGATGCGGCGCTGCAGCTGGCCGCGTCCCTGCAGGCTGAGGGGGTGCAGGCCGTCGACGTCGCCGGCGACGTCGTGTCGGTGCCCATGCTTGACCCGGTCGCCGTGATCGCGATCGCGGAGCGGGCGTTCCAGTCGGGGTGGGCGCACGACCCTGACGCGGCCGCGGCGATCGCGCTGCTCGACGACCGGACCAACCACGTGCTCATCGAGGAGGCCACCGTGCCCGAGACACGAACGCTGCTGCAGCTGCCGCCGCCCGACCCGTACACCGGGCCGGGCGGGTGCCCGGCCTGCGGCGGGGCCAGGATCACCGGTGCCATCGCCCGGATCGACCTGCCGCCGGTGCAAGGTACCAGGGAGCCGGACCCGCCGTCGGTCCTCGCCGTCGACGAGTGGTGCCCGGCCTGCGGCGGCTGCGGCCGCGACGCCGACCATGCCGGCTGCACCCCGCAGGACCACGCGGACTGGGCACCCGACGACGACGAGGACGACGAGGCGCCGCAGGTGTGCATGTCGTGCCACGGCCGGCAATGGTTCACCATCCAGGCGTGGCCGGAGGGCGGCGACGAGGTTGCGCTGCTGCGGGTGCCGTGCGGCTGCGCGAACAACCTGCTGCAGAAGGTCGAGCACACCGGGGTGTGACGCAACGTCCCACTGTGCCGGAGCGTCACATCCGCCTACGGTGATGATCGCCAGGCCACCGGTTCAGCACATTCCCCCCGCACGAACTGGTGGCCAGGCACCGACGCGAAAGTCGAGCCGATCGGCTGATCATCCGGTGCGGTTCACCACCCCACCGGGGTTCGTACACTCGTACGTACGGGGGAACCGCGGGGGGACGAGCGGCCGCCCACCCGACGCGCCACGGACGCGCCGGGCGGGAGGCCGCTCGTAGCACAAACGGCGCTGGTACCGCCGCCTCGAGGAGACAGCCCCGCCAGACCACACAGCGCGGGGGCGCCTCATGAAGCACGCAATGATCTACAGGGTGACCGGCGACGTTGTCGCACCGCTCGTCACGCGCGAGCTCGACGGGTTCGCCAAGATTGCGACCGTCGTCGACGACCACAAGGCGCTGCACGTCGCCGCCGCCCGGACCGACGGCAGCCGCCGCGACATCACCGTCGCGCCCGGCTTCTGGACCGCGGTCGACGTGTGGGACCAGCAGGCCGCCGACCACGCCGTGGTGCCGATCTCGGCGCTCGACGACGCGCTCGCCGCACTTGAGGCCGCCGCCGCCGACCCGCGGGAGCCGGACCGGTACCGCGCCGCCTACACCGCGTCGATCGCGAAGATCCGCGCCGCCATCGACAACGCTCGGCCGTCGCAGACCCAGGACAAGCCGGCCGGGGACGCCGAGTCGGTGCCGGCGTGACCGCGGCCGCGGACCACCGCGAGCAGGCCGACCCGCTCTGGTACCGGTACCTGCGGGAGTCGCGGCACGACGACAGCATCGACGCGCTCAGGTACGCGCTCAGCGCCCTGAGCCGGCCGCCCCGGCCCGCGCCGGCGCCGGTGCCGGTACCGCGGTGGCGGACGGCGCTGCAGGCGCTGGTCGGCGGGCCGCGCCGGGCCCGCGCGGTGCTGCAGCTGCTCGTCGCCACGTGGTGGCAGGCCCTGGCCGTGGCCATGGCGGTGCTGACGTTCGGGCAGGCCGCGGGCATGCTCACCGGCGGCGACGCGTTCTACCGCTCGCCGGCGTACCACCTGCTGCGGATGGTGCCCGGCGGGATGCGCACCTACGGCGCGCTGCTGCTCGCCCTCGCCGTCGCCGCGGCGATCGGCTACGGGCAGACCCGGGCCGGGTCCGGGCGGCTGCTGCGGGTGACCCTGTCCCTGATCGCCGGCTGGTACGTGCTGTGGCTGCTCGCCCTGGCCGGCACGTGGGCCGTCGACCTCGTCGTCTACTCCTGGAACGGGCTGCTCCTCAACGGCCTGGCGGCGTTCGTGGCGGTGCTCGTCGCGGCCGCCGTGCCACCGGACCGGGGGTAAGCGTGGCGCCGGTCCTGGGTCAGGAGCCGGCCGCGCCCACGGTGCCGATGTGGTGGCAGATCGCCGGCCCCGTCGTGATCGCCGTCGTGTCGCTGCTCGGCGCCGTGTACGCCGCCCGGATGACGTGGCGGGCCGCGACGGACGCGAACCGGTCGGCGAACGTCCGGGTCGAGCACGAGCGTGACGCGGCGCTCGACGCCCGCGTCGACGCCGCGGTGATGGCCGCCTGGGCGCGGATCGACGTGCTCACCGTGGCCGTGCACCGCTGGGAGAGCGACTACGCCGCGCTGCAGGAGCGGCACCTGCGGCTGCGGCTGGCCGTGCTTGAGCACGGCCTGGACCCCGACGAGCTGGTGCCGCCAGCGAACGGACCTCCGCCGCCGCGGTGACGCGTACGGCGCCGGCTCGCCCCGGCGCCTCGAGGCCGCCCCTGCACACCCATCCCACCTGCTGAGGAGCCCACCATGAAGAAGCTGACCAGCCGCCGTTTCGCCGCGGGCCTGCTCGCCGGCGCCACCGCCGCCGCGATCGCCGCCGTCCTGGGCGTGCTCACCGCGTGCGGGACGACGCCGACGAAGACCGACGCCCCGGAGCCGAGCCCGAGCAACATCCTTGACGGCACCAACACCCAGGTCATCCGGCTGCCCGACGGTTTCCGGAACATCGCGTTCACCTGCTACGGCTCCAACGGCGTGTACGTCACGTCCCGGGGCGTGTTCGAGATCGGGTCCGAGAACGCCATCCCGCTCGCGTCCGGGGTGTTCGTGGTGCCGGGCGACGTGCACTGCCCCGCCGCTCCTGCGCGGTAGAATGGATCTTGCGTGTCACCCGGCGTCTCGCCGCGAGCGGGTGCCCTCACCTCCCGTGAAAGGGGCACCGCATGTCCACTGTGGACCCGACCAATCCGCCCTCCGGCCAGGAGATGCCGTTCCTGCGCGCCGCGATCGTCACCGTGGCGGGCGACCTGATCGCCAGCGGCGGTGTGTTCGGCCTGCCGCTCACCGCCGACCGGACCAACGCCCTGCTGACGCTGGTCAACTCGGTGTCGGCGCTGGTCTTCCTGGTGCTGACCGTCCGCGCGCACCGGCGGGTCACGCCGCTGTCGAACCCGCAGACCGTGATCGACGGGGTCGCGGTGCCGCTCGTGCCCGCGTTCCTGCCGGGCTCGCCGACGGGCCCGATCGACGGCGCGGGGGCGTCCTCGGTCGGCTGACCTCGAGTAGCACAGCAAACGCCCCGCAGGCGGTCGCCTGCGGGGCGTTTCAGCTGTTGAGGGGCTAGCAACAAAACCGGGCCCCCGTGCAGTTGAAGATCAACCATAGCGGGGTGGTGGCCGGTGCGGCTCGGCCCCCCGGATCCTGCCGGGGGGCCGTTCGCCTCGTGTCGGGTCAGCCGATCGCCGCCGCGTACGCCGCCTCCACGGCGTGGGCGTACATCTCGGCCGCCTCCAGCGACGGCGCCCGGAAGGTCACCGACCGCTTGCCCTCGGTCTGTCGCATGTAGACGCCCTCGGGGATCGTGATCCCGTCGATCGTGATCTGCTCGGCGACCACGTACACCGTGACCGCGAGCCCCCAGTCGGCGTCGCCGCCCGCCGTGTGGTCGCGGCCGGAGGTCTGCAGCACCTCGGCCTGCTCGTCGGTGAGCGGCTCGTGCCGCAGGTTGTACTTGATCTCGTCGAGGCGGGTCCGCTCGTCCGCCGACGCCGCCCACTCGGTCTGCACCTTGTGCTGCTCGCGGCGGCTGACCTCGATGCGGGCCTTGGCCATCGTCATGCCGCCCTCGTGCAGGTCGACGATCTCGTCCCACATCCGCTCGGCGTTGGCCATGCCGGGGACGAGTCCGGCGCGGCGCATCTCGACCGTGCGGGCGGGGCCGCGCAGGCGGGCGATGCGGGTCGGGTCGGTGGGCTGCGTCATCTCGGTGCCTCCGGTGGTCGTTCGTTCGGTGTGCCCCCACACTATCAGGATCACGATTACCGTGCAACAGTACCGCTCAGTTGATTTGGGTGACTGGTCGCGGCACGGCACCGACCGCACCCCGGACACCGGTGAACAACCCGCCCACCAGCACAAACCGGCCGCCCGGGCCGGAACGGTCAAGGCCTCGCCGCCGCGGCGTTCTCTGACCAGAACGCTGACCATCCGACCGTTCCGCTCACGGCTGTCACAGACGGAGCGGCCCGCACCCACGAGGGGTACGGGCCGCTCCTACGCCTGTCGCCTGTCACACCGTTCGCGGGCGCCACCTTCCACCGGCTGACTGTTGCTGACCCGCCGACGGTACCGCCCCCGAGACGGCCCCGGCGGCCGCCGAGCAGCCGATGCGCCCCTGCGGGCACGTCACGCCGCGCGGGCCACACCCCCGGCCGTCCCGGCGAGCTGGGCACGGCCGCGGTCGTTCGGCGTGTAGTGCCGCACCACCGGCTTGTCCGTGCGCTCCTGCAGCGCCTCAACGTCGACGAGCCCGGCACCCTCCCACACCGTCAGGATCTGCCGCACCCTCGCCGCCGCCACCCCGCACCGCGCCGCGATCGCGCCGACCGTCGCCTGCTCCCCCGGCCGCAGCCGGCACAACGCGGCCGCGACCCGCGCCTCCGTTGCGGTGAGCCCATCCTGGCCATCCATCGCATTCGACACGCTGATCGTCCTCCCGTATGCGGCCGCCCCGTTGTGGATCTCGGCGCTACCCTGGACGCCACTAGTGGTGCGCGGGGCAGCAAACCACGACCGATGACTCAAGGGTGCGCGGACGCTCGACTGACCGCACACCCTCGTTTGCCGCGTCCCCGCGTCCGAACATATGTACGGGGACGGGGTCGAGTGATGACGGTCGAACTGGTGCTCGAGCGGCGCACCCCCCACCGGAACCTGTTGCCGCGACGGCACCCCAGGATCGATCCGCAGCTCAAGTGGCTGATGGTCCGGTTCCCGTCCACAGTGGAGTGGACCCGACTCGGCGCCGACCGGTGGCAGGGACTCGACCACGACCGCACCCTCTACCGGTGGGTGCGGTTCGACCCCGGCACCGGCCGCATCGCCCACACGCACGGCGACCGGGAACTCCTCGACGGGCTGCCGCCGTCGCCGGCGTCCCCGGCCGTGTTCGCGATGTTCCGCCTCGGCCGCGAGCTCGACGCCGCGGCCGCCGCCGACACGCCCGCCGACGCCGCCGCCCAGGCCCTCACCACCGAGGTCGCCGGGTACACGTGCGACCCCGCCCGGGGCCGCACATGAGGTACACCGATGACGACGCGCCGGACCCCGCCGACCTGGTCCTCGACGCGACCCTCGCCCTCCACCGCCTCGAGCTGCTCTGGCCGCAGCTCGCCGCCGCGACCGTCCCGAACCGGGAACGCCGCCGCGGCGCCGGCCCGCGCTCGACGCTGCAACGCGCGTCCGCGCTGCGCGAGTTCATCCGCGACCGCCGCGCGGCGTTCCTGGCAACCCAGGCCCGCCGCTCCCCCGGCGGCCCGAAACCCGCGGCCGCGAACGTCACCGCCGTGTCCGTGCGCCGCGACGTCGCCGACGCCCTGGCCCGCCTCGCCGACCGGATGTGGACCGCCACCGCCGGCCGCGACCACGAGTGGCCCGTCTTCGACACCACCCAGGTCCGCCTCGCCGACCTGTGCCGCGCCTGCGACGGCACCGGCTACCGCGCCCGCCCGCCCGGCTGGTGGCCGGCGACGCGGGAGTGGCCGCCGCGGCCGCGCGACCTCATCGGCCCGGTGCAGCTGCCCGCCTGCCGGCGCTGCCACGACGGCGTCATCACCTGGACCGCGACGATCTCCGCCAGCGACCAGCTGGTGTACGCGTCGATCTCCGCGATCCGGATGTTCCTGCCCGAGTGCACCACCCTCGACCAGGTCCGGCCCGTCCTGCGCGTGCTCGAGCGGGCCGAGACCGCCGTCCGCGCCGCGACCGGCGCCGGCGACGACCGCCGCATCCTGCCCGCCCCGTGCCCCGTCTGCGACAGCCGCGGCACCCTGTACGCCGACGTCACCGCCGTCGACCGGCGCGCGTGGGTGATCCGCTGCTCCGCGCCCGGCTGCGAGTGCACCGGCCGCGGCTGCCCGTGCGGCCGCCCGAACCGGCTCCCCGGCCGCCGGCACCTGTGGCCGGCCGCCGAGTGGCACCGCCCCGGCGGCCTTGCCGAGCTCCTCGGCGTCGACCTGCCCGACGTCGTCGACGCCGACGGCCTGCCCGTTCCCCCCGTCGTCGCCGGGCCCCTCTGCCCCGGCGACGACGACGGCCTGTGCGAGCACGACACGTGCTCGTACCTCCACCGCCAGGGCGTGATGTACGCCCCGGCCCCACCCCCCGAGGAGACCCACGATGCGCACCACCCAGACGGACGCCCGGACGGACGCCGAGACGGTCACCCACAAGAAACTGTTCGTGTCCCAGCAGGAGTTCGCGCTGCTGGAGCGCGGTGAACTGTCGTTCCTGTTCCGGCCGAACCACGAATGGATCCAGCCCGGCGACCTGCTGGAGATCCGGCAGCTGGGCTCGACCCTGTTCAACGACCCGCCCGGGCGGGCCCTCTACCGCGTCGCCGGGACGATCGTGTCCGGGCAGCTGACCGCCCCGTCGCTGTTCGCGGTGTTCCGTTCGAAGGTCGTCACCGTCGACCTCGGGGACCGCGCGGCCGTGTCGCTGAAGCCGGCGCCCGGCCACAACTACCCGGGCATGGACGCCCCCGACAACATCGCCGAGCCGATCCGGACCACCCAGGCCCCGGCCACGGCCCCGGCCGACGACGACGAGACGGGCAGCGAGACGACCGCCGACCTCGGCAAACTCGCGGCCACCGACACCGACACCGACACCGACGACGCCGGCGCCGGCGAGCGGGTGCTGGAGCCCGCCGCGGCGTGACCGGCGTGATCGTCGCCGGCCTCGAGGAGAGCCCCGGCGGCCCCGCAGCGCGGGTGCAGATCGAGGCCAGCCTGCCGCACCACCAGGTCCTCGTGTTCTACGGCTGCGCGTACGTGTTCTCGAGGTGGGACGGCGCCCTGCCCGTCTACACCTACACCGACGAGCCCCCGGCGGACCAGCAGCCGTACGTGGTGCCCGTCAACGACAACCCCGACAACCCCGACGACGAGTACGAGGGCGACGAGGAGCCCGACCGGCCGGTCGAGCTCGCCACCGTCAACCCGCAATACCTGTAACCCCCCATATTGGACAGTCCACACAGGAAAGGGGCATTTCCACGTGGACGAGACACAAACCGCCGACCACCCTCCGACCTCCCAGGCGCCCGCCGGGGGTGCCCGTGCCTGAGTTCGCGCTGATCGGCGCCCAGGCCGCCGACCCGACGACCGTCTACACCACCGTCACCGCATGCCCGACGTGCAAGGCCAGGCCCGGCGCCCTGTGCACCGTCGACGGCCAGGTCCGCCCAGCCGGCGGCCTCGACCTGCGGTACGCCGTCCACCTCGAACGGCCCCCGGTCTACGTCCCGATCCTCGACACCGACCGGGGCGTCCCCACCCTCGACGGCCGCAGCCCGGCCGCCGTGGCGCTCGCCCTGCAGCACCGCGTCCGGCACGGCGGCCTCGGCTGCATCGTGCCGGGATGCATCGGTGACGCCCTGATCGCGGTTGCCGTCGAAGCGCCCGCCCGGCTGGCCCGGGTCGACCGCCTGCCGGGTGACGTCATCGACCTGTGCACCAGCCACGCCGGGGACCTGTACGGCGCCGCCGCCGACCCGACCGGCGACATCGCCGTGTGGCTCCTCACCGACCAGCTCGACGCCGGCGCCCCGATCGACTGGGCCGCCGTCCTCGGCTCGAACGTCGACCAGGCCGGAACCGTCGACGTGGGAGCGGGCGCATGACCAGCGACATCGCGTCGATCGTCCTGTCCGACGTGACCGCCATCCTCGACAGCGAACCGCCGCGGCGAGCCACGCTCACCATCACCCGCGACGTCGTCGCCGAGCCGGCCGCCCGGACCGTCGTCGACCCGCGCTGGGTGTACGTCGACCAGGCCGGGCACTTCCACGCGGCGGCCGCCGACGGTACCGTCCCGACCCTGGTGTGGCACGAGACCCGCACCTACGACCGGTTCGCGTACCTCCTCGACACGCCACACACCTACCCGCTCGAGTTCGTGGTCACGGGCGGGCACTGGCGGTGCGCGGTCTGCGCCGAGCAGATCAGCCCCGAGACCGCCGCGCACACCGACACCGCCGGGTGGCGGGCCTGGTCGGTGCTCCTGCAGGGCGTCAACCTCGCCGACGGCGGCCGCCACACGGTCAGAGTCACCACCCCGTCCGGCCAGGAAGTGTTCGGCGTCGCCCGGGCCGTCCCGACCGGCCAGCACCGCGGCACGGTGCCGATGGCGATGCTCGTCGGTGAGGGCGTCCTCGCCGCCCGGCCCGCTCCCGCCCGGCAGCTGCAGCCGGCCGGCCGATGGTGACCCGCCGGCTGCGGCGCTGGGTGGCCACCGGGCTGTGGGTGGTCGCGGCCGCCGCGCTCGTCGCCGGCGCCGCCCTGCCGCGCATGGGACTCATCGCCGCCGGGGACCTCCTCGTCGTCGTCGCCGCCCTGTGCGAGCCCGGCGGCACGAACCCGCCCCGGGACGCGTCGTGACGGCCGGGCCCGGCGCACCGCCGTACGACGACGACAGCGGCATGGCGCAGCTGGGCCTGGCGCTCGTCGGGGAAGTCGTCGACCTCGGCGGGAACCTGCGCCGCGAACGCGTCTCCGCCGAGCTCGACGGCGGCGCGTGGGAGGTGTGGGTCTACAAGATGCGCCGCGGCGGCATCCCGACCCTGCACCCGGCCCGGTTCGCGGTCATCGCCGTGCCCGCCGCCGAGGTCGACACCCTCGACGGTGAGGCCCTGGCCGCGTACGACCGGTCGATGCGGGCCATCGTGCTGCTCGAGCTGGAGTTCTACGACCTGCAGCACGGCCTGCAGGAGTCCGCATGATCGTCTACGTCGAGCTGGGCCGTGACCCGCTCCGCCCGCGCGGCCTGGTCGCCGAGCACGTCACCAGCGCCAGCCTCGGCGTGCTGCGCCGCATCCGCGCGACCCAGCCCGACGCGCTCGTCACGTTCACCCACGCCCGGCCGCACCTGGTCGCCGTGCCGCTGGGCCGGTGCCAGGTCCGCGCCGGCGACATCCGCAACGTCCGGCCCGCCATGACCGGCTGAACAGCACCACCCAGCACCACCCAGCACCACCAGCACGAGCACGGGGGGAACACCATGCACCGTCTTTACCGCCCAGCCCATCGGACCGGCCTCGCGGCGGTGGTCGCCGTCGTGGCGATCGCCGCCGCGGCGGCCGCGTTCGTCGTCCCGCCGCCCACGCTGCCGTGGCCCGCCTCCTGGCCGGCCCGCGAGACCGCCCCGGCCCGGGCCGGTACCCCATGAACGCCGGCGCCGCGATCGCGGTGCAGGACGCACCACCGGACGTCGACCCGCTGTACGTCGCCGACGTCGTCGACGAGCACGGCACCACCCGCCGCGTCGAGTACATGACCGCCGTGCAGGTCGCGGGGCGGCTGCCCGACGTCACCGCCGCCCGGCTGCGGACCTGGTGCGACCCGCGCCGGCCCGCCGGGCAGCTGCTCCGCGCCGTCACCGTCGCCGAGCTCGCCGCGGAGGTCTTCGGCCTCGAGGTCGCCGGCGACGAACCCGCCCGGGTCGCCGGCCCCAACGGGCCCGCGAACCTGTACCGGTACCACGAGGTCACCGCCGCCGAGATCGCCACCCGCCGGGCCGGCCGCGGCCGCCGCCGCACCGGCCAGTACGCCGCCGGCGTCATCGACCTGGTCCCCGCCGTCCGCCGCCGGCCCGCCCTCGGCGAACGCGTCCTCGCCGTCGCCGGCGGCGGCCCCGTCGACACCGGCGGCGTGTGCTCAAGATCCGACAGAACGTGCGACGCCCCGTACCAAGATCCGCAATACTCGATGTTCCGATGCCAGCTCCCAGCGCACGCGCCGGGCACCCCGCACGAGGCCAGGTACGACACCCGCCTGGTCCTGTGGGCCGACGCATGATGAGCGACCACCAGCTGTACCCGCTGATGCTCGCCTTCGCCGCGCTGCTGCTGCTCATCGGCTGCTGCCGGGACGACGACGACTGGGAGCCCCGCCCGTGACCCTGCTCGCCCTGCTCGGGATGGCGTCGCACGTCCTCATCGGATGGGACGTGCGACGCCTGGCCCGCCTGAAAGCCGCCGGCGTCCCCACCATGGGCCGCCCCGGCGGAACCGTGTTCATCGCCGTCTGCGCCGCGCTCTGCACCGGCCTGGTCGCGCTCATCCTGTACCAGGACGCCACCTGGGCCGAACAGGAAGCGGCACCGACCGGGTACGGGCTGTTCGGGACCCTCGCCCCGCTCGACCTGCAGAACCACGTCCAGCTGCAGCGCCTCTACGCCGGGATCGACGCCGACGACCCGCCGTCCAGCGAGGAACAGGCGACCCGCTGCCTCCGGCAGGTCGTCGACTACAACCTCCTCGCCGACCTGCAGGGCCCGCCCGCCGGCTACCCGCTCCACGTCGGCGACACCCCCACCACCGACTGCGTCTGACCCTCCGGCGTACGCGACCACGCCCCCGCTACGCTGAGACGGCCTGGGATGCGGCCTCCACCCCGTGCGCTCTCCAAGGCGCGCGGCAGCACGACGAAGCTCACGTGTCACGAGGGCCCGCGCCCCGGAGATCCCGGGGGCGGGCCCTCAACGCGTCGTCAGCCCGCCGCCGCGGCCCGTTCCGCTCCCTCGAGCGCCATCTGCCGCTGCGCCCAGCCGCGCGCTGCCGCCCGCACCTCAGCCGGCACCTGCTGCAGCGGCTCCTGCAGGCACGTGTCGGCCGGGTCGACCGGCGCATGCACGTACTCGTACCGCTCGACCGCCGCGACCAGGCCGAGGACCCAATCGGGTTGATCCGTGCCCAGCATGGTCCCCGCTACCTGCCCGTGCCCACGTGCCGGTACACCCACGCGATGTGCTCCTCGTCCTCGGTCACGTCGAGCCGCGGGTGCGGCCCACGCTCGTAGATGTGCCACCGGTGCGGCGGCCCGTCGACGATCACCTCCCTAGCTGGGAGGACCACCGGCTCGCCGAGCTCGTCGCCGACCGTCACCGCGTCGGTCGGCGCCCACCAGTACGGCCGGTTCACGAACGGGTCGGTGTGCACCCAGATCCGCTGTGCCGGGACGGCCCCGCCCGTGACCGGCTCGTCGCGGGCCTGCCCGTCCAGCGGGCCGCCGGCGAACACGACCGGGGCGGTGCCGTCCGCCCCGGACGCCAGCACCAGGCACGTGTACGCCCGCACCGCCCGGGCGAGCCGGTCCTCCAGGTCCACCCGGACGAACTCGAGCGGGTCCGCGACGTCGTCGACGACCTGGGCCAGGCTGAGCCCGGTCCGCCGGTCGGTGACGGTCACCTGCAGCAGCATCTGCCCGGGCAGGCGGCGGCGGGTCGCGGTCCAGACGAAGTCGTCCGGGGTCACTCGCGGCCGCCGGCCGGCTGCAGCTCGAACATCGGCCGGCGGGCGGCCGGGTCGATCCGGATCGGCATCCCCATGAGCGTGCTCGTCCCGCCCAAGCCCAGCGCGTTGACCATCACGTTCCGGGCGGCGCCGGCGTCGTCCAGCACCTGCGCGTCGGTGGTGTAGTCGACAGCGCTGACGACGGGCATCGGCACCCACCGCTGGTCGGCGTACCGGGCGGCGAGCGCGTCGTGGGACTCCCGGCACATCACCCACCCGACGCCGATCCACCCGTGCAGGTGCGCCTGAGCGAGGCGCCGGTAATCGGCGACCAGGTCCTCGAGCGCGGGCACGTAGTAGTCGGTGGCGGGCGCCCACCCGCCGGACACCAGGTGCCGGGCCAGCTCTCCACCTGCGTCGCGGGTCATGCCGTAGTGGGCGGCGGACCGGCGCAGCGCCGCCTCGAGCGACCGGCCCGTCCCGCGCCGCCAACCTGAGTCGGGGCTGGCGTCGACCTCGTTTACATTGGACACCGGGCTCACCCGACCTCGGCGAACGCCGCAGCGACCCGCTCGTCGCGGTCCGGGGCGAACACGTCGTACACCGTGACGCCGGCGCCGAACGTCGTCTCGGCGAGGTTGTCGGGGGTGAGCTGCGCCCACGGCCGCTGCGCGCGCAGCCCGGCCATGCCCTGCGCCCACTGCTCCGCGTCCGGGAGCAGGTACCAGCCGTCGCGGGTTTCCTCCTCGTACCACTGGAGCCGCTCGTCGCGGTCCGGGTGCGTCCGCAGCCAGTCGTCGCGGTCGGGTGCGTCGAGCCACGGCGGTGCCCAGCCGTCGGGCATCGGCGACGGCGACCAGGCGGCCATCTCCGCGTTCGGGAACCGGCCGGTGACGGTGTACGAGGTGACGACCGGCTCGTCGTCCCGCGCGCGGAGCAGCTGCAGGACGTCGCCCCAGCCGAGGTCGACGTCCTCGACCGGCCCGTGGCCACGGGGCTGGATCCGCAGGCTGCGGCGGTAGATGCCCGCGGTGAGGGCGTCGTCGATGATGCCGGCGAGCCATGCTCGGTCGGGCCCGTCGACCCACGCGTGCTGCTCACCCCATCCGCCGAGCTTCGCGGCGAGCCGCAGCGGGTCCGGGCCGGTGACGAGCGCCGTGTTCAGTTCGAGGTTCGCGGTCTTCAGCCAGTGCCCGGCGATCTGCAGGGTGAGGCCGTGGACGCGCAGGACGAGCGCGAGGCTGGACACGAGCCGGCGGCGGGCGGTGTCCGTGCCGTGTTCGCCGGCGGCCGCCTCGAGGTCGCGGAACACATAGCCGGTGCCGCCGTTCGCCTCGGGCGGGGCCAGGGCCAGCAGCGCCCTTGCCCGCTGCACTGCGGTGCCGGTGCGGTCAAGTCCCCACGCGTCGGTGCCGGGCTGCTCGCCGACGTCCCGCAGGTGGTGGAACTCGGCGCCGGCGAGGGCCGCCTGTCCGGTCGGGGTGTGGAACAGCAGCTGGCTCATGCGGCGGCCGCCGGCGTGCAGAGGCGGATGTCCCACCAGGCGTTGCCGTACTGGCGGGCGGTGAGGGTCCGTGCGGGCGGCAGCGGCGCTGTCCACGGCACGATCGGCGTCTGGGTGTACACGGTGGCCGGCGGGACCTCCTGCTCGATCATCTCCAGGAACGGCAGGTCCCACCACGTCTCGGTGGTGAGCCAGTCGACGTCGGGCAGCTCCATGTGGTGCTTGGCGGCGAACGCGCGGTCGGCGTCGGTCCAGCCCCGGTCCTGCAGGAGCCGGTCCCGGTGGAGGCCGTAGCGGGTGCCGCCGGGCCAGTCCCCGACCGGGGGCAGGGTGCCGTGGGCGGTCATGCGCCGGCCGAGGCCGTGGCGGACGTACGTCACGGTCATGGGGTTAGAACGCCCCGTCGGCGACCTGCAGCACGGTGAGACCGCGCTGCCGCCACATCTTGACGACCTTGTCGCGGTCGTCGAGGACCCACCGCACGTGGGCCTTCGGCTCGACGTGCTGCAGGTAGAGCTCGCCCTTGACGAGCTCGTCGGGGCGGAAGTCGCCGTGGGTGCGCATGTACAGCTCGTCGCCGTAGGCCCAGTCGGCGCCGGCGAACAGGTGCAGCCACCCGGCGGTCGCCTCGCGGCAGGCGTCGCTGCGGCCGGACATCCAGGTGACGTAGTCGACGGCGCCGCGTAGCCGCTGCACGACGTCGATGATCGGGTCGATGGGTGCGTCTTCGCCGACGCGGTGCCAGTCGAACGGGGCGCGGCGGCCGGGTTCGCCCTTGTGCATGTTGGCGACGGTGCCGTCGACGTCGACGAGCATGGTGGTCAGCCCTGGTTCTGCCATCGTCTGGTGCCCTCCCCGTGGTGGTGGACGATCGCCGCGAAACGTGTGCATCATGGGTTTCGGACGCCGTCTACAGCGCCACAAGTCTGCCTCGGGCTTGCGGCGTTTTTTTGTGCCTGGGGGCCGGGTTGGGCCAACCCACAAGACGCGCCAACTTTCCGGACACCGCCGTGTGGCCGGAAACCACCGGCAGCATCGATTGACGCCAATGCGAGGGGTGTTGTGGGGAAACGCTACGTCGAGTACATGCGGCTCCCGTCCATCCGGCCGGCGGAGACGAACCCGAAGGAACACCACGGTGACGGCATCCGCGCGTCGCTGGTCGAGCACGGCCTGGCCGAGTCGCCGCTCCTCGACGAGCGCACCGGCCGGCTGATTGCTGGGCACGGCCGGATCGACCAGCTCCGCGACCTCGCGGCCGCCGGCGGTACCCCACCCGACGACGTCCACGTCGACGTCGACGGGGTGTGGCTGGTGCCGGTGCAGCGCGGGTGGGCGTCGAAGTCCGCCGCGCACGCCAAGGCGTACCTGGCCGCGTCGAATCAGCTCACCATCGCCGGCGGCTGGGACCTCGACGCCCTGGGCGTGATGCTCCTCGACGTCGACGAGGCGGGGCTGCTCGACGCGTCCGGGTTCGACCGGTCCGAGCTCGACGCGATCCTCCACGTCGACGACGAGCCCGGCGACGGCCTCGGCGACGGCGACGGCCCGGATGAGGGTGCGGCCGCGTTCGGGGTGATCGTCGTCGTCGGGTCCGAGCCAGCGCAGGACGCCCTGCTGCGCAAGCTGCAGGGCCAGGGCCACCACGCGCGGACGCTCGCCGCGGCCCGCGTCAAGTACGACCGCGACGACGGCTGAACGCCGGGTGTTCACCCACGACGACCGTCACCAGCCGATCCCCCGGTGCGGGTCGACCCGGCTGGTGTTCCTCGAGCCCGACCAGGAGACCCCGTTGACCTGCCTGCACAAGAACTTCCACGTCGACGCCGCGATGGCCCGGATCACCGAGGCGCCCGGCGACGACACCGCGAACGCGTTCAACATCGACGTGCGGGTGAACTGCGCGGACTGCGGGGAGCCGTTCCGGTGGATCGGCCTGCCCTGCGGGTACTCGCCGGCGCAGCCGATGGTGTCCGTCAACGGCCTGGAGCTCCGCGCGCCGATGGCGCCGCAGTCCGCGCCGGACGGCTTCGGCCAGGGCGGGCCCGGGTTCCGCGTCGACGTGCTGGTGCCCGACCCGGCATGAGCAAGGGATACCGCGACCTCGGCTCCTGGTTCGACGAGATCCTCGCGGCCGCCGAGTACGACGAGCGGCGGATCACCATCAACGGGCCCGGCTGGGGCTGGCCCGGCGAGCCCGAGGTCCTCGACTTCGTTGAGGACGGCGACGAGCGGTGGGTGTGGTCGTGGCCGCGGGGCAACGGCAAGACCGCCGCCGGCGAGCGTGCCCGGGCCGCGTGCGCCCGCAAGGCGGTGTCGCTCGAGGACGTGGAACAGGGCCGCGCCCGGATCGTCACGACGGCTGGGGACAACCCGAACCTGCTGTGGGGCGACGGGCACGTGCCGACCGTCCGGTTCCGCCGGCGGCCACTGTGGTGACCCCCGAGGAGCAGGCGGTCCTCGACGCGTGCGCCGCGGTGTTCGCTCCGGAGGACGGGGCGTGGTTCGGGGCGAAGGTGACCGCCGAACGCCAGTCCCCGCTGATGATGCGGGCTGTCGCCGGCGCGCTGCGCGACGACCCGCACAACCTTCCGCGCGCGGCGTGCGGCGTCCTGGCCGACGCCATCGACGCGCTCGCCGCCGTCCGTGAACAGGAGAAACGGTGACCGCACACGCGCACACGCAGCCTGACTACTACCGCCGGCGGGTCGACGTCTACGCGTACCGGCGCCTCACGATCGACGGTGAGAGCGTGCTGGAGGTGCCGCAGCCGCCCGCAGACGTGATCTGGGAGCGGCGGCCCGAGGCGTCCCTCGTCGCGGCGGACGTGCGGCCGCTGCTGTCCCTCGACGACGACATGGCCCGGGCGGTCCTCGACGCGCTCGCCGGGCACTTCGGCGGGGTGCAGGGGGTGCGGAACCTCCGCGCCGACTACGACGCCGAGCGGAAGCGCGTCGACCAGCTCATCGAGCACCTGGGCGTGGCCGCCGTGGCCGGCCGGCTCCGGTGAGGCCCGGCAAGCTGCTGCCCGAGCCGCTGCGGATGGCGCGGCCCGACCCGCCGCAGCCGCGGATGCCCCGCCTCAAGGCGGGTCCGTCCAGCTGGGGCGAGGCGGCCGAGGACGCGACGTCGGGCGAGCTGATCCGGCGGGCGTTGTGGGCGGCGGCGCAGGAAGAGGTGCGGCTGCTGCAGGCCGCGTACGACTTGGCGGTCGCGGACGGCGTTGACGTCGGTGACCTTGTCATCGTGATGCCGTTGCGTGGGCCGCGCTATCTGGCGCTGCGCAGCGACCCGATGACCCCGCTGGTGAGCGGCTGACGCAGCCGGCGGGTTTGTGAGGGTGCGGGTACCGGGCGGGGACGTTGATTGGCCGCCGTGGGTGTGCCGTGGGAAGCGGGAGATCCGCCTGGTGCTCGCACCCCGAGACGAGCGAAGCCCCCGGCGGTTGCCGGGGGCTTCGTGGTCATTGCTCGGGCCAGTTGTCGAGGGGGAGGCCTTTCTCGACGGCCGCGGCCCGGACCTCGGTGATGAGCGTGTGCCGGGTGGCCCGGACGTGGGTGCCGGGTGGGGCGTTGTGGCTGCGGTGGATGAGCTGCCCGGTGCCGTCTTCGTGGTCGAGGACGATCCAGCTGCCGGTGAGGTCGGGGAAGAGCACGATCTCCCGCATCTTGGTGCTCCCTGTGGAGTTGTGGGGTGTTCCGCTCCACACACTCTATCACGAATACCGTGCAACACAAGCGCTCATAAGATAGTGCACGGGCAGGGCAAACCGGACATCTTCGACACCGGCGGATGGCCCGAAATCTTCGTACACTTGTGCGAACCGGTGCATCGTGCCGGTCGCGTCTCGCCGCGCGTGGTATCCGCCGCGCCCGGGAGGCCGCCCGTGCACGACCTTGTCCACACCACCCAGACCACCCAGACCCTGCCCACCACCGGATCGATCTGCACCGGCTACGGGGGCCTGGACCTCGCCGCCGAACGCGTTCTCGGCCCGGCCCGCCACCTGTGGCTCGCCGAGGTCGACCCGCACGTCTCCGAGCTCCTCACCGAGCGGTTCCCCGGCGTCCCGAACCTCGGCGACATCCGCACCGTCGACTGGCACCAGGTGCCCACCGTCGACCGGCTCACCGCCGGGTTCCCGTGCCAGGCCGTCTCCGCCGCCGGCAAGCAGCTGGTGGAGGACGACCCGCGCTGGCTCTGGCCCGCCGTGCTCCGCGCCATCCTGGTGCTGATGCCGGCCACGATCGTGCTGGAGAACGTCGCGAACATCGTGTCCATCCGCCGCGGCGACGTCCTGGCCCACATCCTCGACGGCCTCCGCGCGGCCGGGTACGACGCCCGCTGGACCGTCCTCGGCGCCTGCGCGGTCGGCTCCTGCCACCACCGGCACCGCTGGTTCCTCGTCGCGCGCCGCGCCCTCGAGGGCCCGCCCGGCCCGGCCCGCCGGGTCGGCGCGAAAGCGCTGTGCGGCGCCCCGCGCGGCGGCGGCCGCTGGCTGCTGCCGACCCCGGTCGCCCGCGACTGGAAGACCGGCGACAACATCACCCGCGACTACCCCGACGGCCGCCCACGGTCGGAGCGGACGTGGACGCTGCCGCACGTCGCCGAGAACCTGCCTGTGCCGGTCGAGCTCGCGCCGGCGCGGATCATCGACCCGGCACCGGTCGTGCGCCGGGTGCGGATCGGCCAGGCCGCGCACGCCGCGCCGGTCCAGCTCGGTGGCGCCGCGGCCGCGCCGGCGCCGGTCGAGCCGCCGGCGAAGGTGCTCCCGACCCCGACGGCGATGGACGCGCACGGCGCCACGGTCCGGGACCGCACCGACGGGTTCGTGCAGCTGCGGGACGTGGTCACGCTGCTGCCGACGCCGACGGTCGCGGACTCCCGCAACAGCCGGAACGCGACCTGCGGCCGCAGGGACCCTGCGGGCGCGCACGCCGGGGAGACGCTCTGCGACGTCGTCCACGCCGGGAAGATCACCGAGCCGCCGGCACGGTTGCTGCCGACGCCGGCGGCGTCGATGCCGAACGACGGCGAGGACCTGGCGAGCTGGACGGCGCGGACCGAGCAGGTTGCGGAGTACTCGCGGCCGGTGTCGCCGCCGCTGGGCATCGCGGTACGGATGCTGCCGACGCCGCTCGCTGCGGACGCCGGGCAGGGTGAGCGGGGGTCGACGGCCGGGTTCGGGCTGCGGGACGTGTCCCGCGACCTGGCGCGGATGCTGCCGACGCCGACCGCGACGGACGGCAACAGCGGCGCGATCGTGGTCGACGGTGTCGCCCAGGCGCTGCGGGACGCGGTGCGGATGCTGCCGACGCCGCGCGCGTCGGACGGCCGGAACGGGTCGCCGTACCAGGCGGGCTCCGGCGGGGACCTGATGCTGCCCTCGGCGGTCGTGCACCTGCAGGACGCCTATGCCGGGCAGTGGGGGCCGTACGCGGACGCGGTCGCGTTGTGGGCGGTGCTGTCGGGGGTGGCTCCGCCGTCGCCGGTCGCGCCGAACAAGGTCGGGAACCTGCGGCTGTCGCCGGCGTTGCCGGAGTGGATGCACGGCCTGGCCGCCGGGTGGGTCACGGACCTGCTGACCCGGGTCCCGGCGCTGCGGGCGCTGGGTAACGGGGTGGCGCCGCCGCAGGGTGCGGCGGGGATCGCGTTGTGCCTGTCTGATTTCTGAGTGTCCGGGCCGGTCACGGCCCTGCTGGTGCGCGAGCGGTGCACGCTGCCGATGTCGGCGGTGGCGTGATTCCCCGCTGCTCTGCGCCTGGTGGGGCCGGGCCGGTTCCGGCGCGGCTGCTGTCCCTGCCCCGGGACGGCGCCGCACCCCTGGAGTCCCTTGGAGCCGCACGGAGAAAACGCGACCGTTGCCGCAGGTCGGGGCGGGTTCGCACGGCACCACCCGGTTGGGGGTGGATGAGTAGCGGGTTCGACTCCCGCCAAGGGAACATGTGATGAGCGCCACTGTTGCACGGACGTCGAGAGCGTATGCGTGGCCGTTGACCTGCTGTTTCAGGGGTTGCGGTCACGTTGCGCTGTCGCTGCCGTTACTTATGAGCGCTAGTGTTGCACGGTAGTCGTGATAGAGTTTGGGCATGGACATCGAGCTCACCCCCGCCGTCACGAACGCCCTCCTCACCGAGGCCGACCGCGTGTTCGGCGCCCTCGCCCCCTTCGCCGACCAGCACGGCCCCAGCAGCCACCAGTACAGCGACGCCATCGACGCGTACGCCGAGCTGATGCACGCGCTGCTCGGCAAGCCGCGCCCCGCCGTCCTCGGCTGGGCGCTGTCGCAGGTCGCCTCCGGCAACGTCCCCGACGACGCCGAGTCCCCCACCGCCTGGATCCTCAACGCCGTGCGCGACCACCGCGCCGCCCGCCCGAACCGCCCCGACGAGTGCTGCTGCGCGGGCCAGACGTGGCACCCGCGCGGCGCCACGAACTGCTACCGCAAGGCGGGAAGCTGACGAGCGGCCCGGCACAGCGAAGGCCCGCCCCCGGAAACGGGTGCGGGCCTTCGCGTGTCTGCCGCTCTCTACCGGTCTCTACCGCCGCAGCCGTGCGTGGACCGGGGTGATCCCGTGGACGCGGGCGGCCGCCTCCAGAGCGCGCGGCGCGGGCCGCAGCCGGGGCGAGCCTGCCGGGATCGGCCACGGAATCGGCGGGGTGAACGGCACCGGGTCGCTGACCTGCCAGTGCCACCAGACGCTGCCGGACGGCGAGACGCCCCCGGCGGCCCACTGCGACCCGGAGACGGTCACGGCGCCGCGCCAGCGGACCGCGCCGGCCAGGCGCTGCCCGTCGCCGACGAGGAGCCATTCGAGGTGTTCGGTCCGCGGCCGCCACGAGTGGGAGTCGACGTCGCGGCCGCCGGCGACGAGCTCGGCGGCGAGCGCCGGCGGGACGGTCCACAGCCACAGCCACGAGTCGCCGGCGCCCTGGGCGCGGGCGGGCTCCTCGAACAGCGCGGGCTGCAGGAGCGGCCGTGCCGGGGCGTGCAGGCGGCGTGAGCGCATACCCACTGTGTAGCGCAGAAACGCCGCCGCCTCGACCCCGTTGTGGGGGCCGAGGCGGCGGCGTGCTGGGCGGGTCAGATCAGGTCGGTGTCCCGGCCGGGGCAGCCGTTGTGCGCGGCGTGCGGGAGCGTGTCGGTGCAGCCGGTCTCGTCGCTGATGGTGGTGAACACGATCCCGAAGCAGTCCGCGAGGCGGGCCATGAGCTCGGGGGTCCACGCGGGGCCGGGGGTGCCCTCCCAGCGGTCGGCGTTGCCGTACTCCAGGACGTTGAACGCGGCGTCCGCCACGGCGGCCTTCTGGGTGGTGGTGAACTGGTTCCAGAGGCTCTGCGCGTTGGTGTCCATGGGGTTCCTCCAGGTCGGGGGGCTGGCGTCTCGCTCTGAAGGGAACTCTATCAGAGTCACGACAACTATGCAACACAAAGATGCACGGTTGTCGTGACCTGCCTAGATGAGTTTCTGCGCGGCGCCGGCGATCCCGCGCTCGGTCTTCACGATCGCGCGCAGCCACGTGGGACTGCCCCACAGCTCGGCGTGGTCGAGCCTGCCGTCGGTACGCCGCCACCGCTTCACGGTGACGCAGCCGATCTGCTGGTCGGGCTCGTCCTTGATCAGGCCCGTCTTATCCAGGGGCTGCGGCACGGCTACTCGCCACCCTGGGGCCCGGCCTCGGCGCACGGCCACGGCATGCCGTCCTCGGCGCACACCGCGCCGTCCGCCGACGTCGAGCGGGTGTGCCGGGGCGGGGTGCAGCCGTCGTGGCGGGAGCCGTCGTCGCCGGTCTCGCAGTCCGGGTCGCCGACGGGGCACGGGTCGGGGTCGATGCCGGGGCACTTGCCGTGCTCGGCGTGCGGCTCGTCGTCGCCGCAGAGGTCGTCGGGGCTGGTGAAGACGAGGGGGAAGCAGTCCGAGAGGCGTTCGGCGGTGTCGGAGCTCCACGGGGCGCCGGGGCTGCCTTCGTAGCGGTCGGGCCAGCCGTACTCCAGGACGTTGAACGCGGCGTCCGCGATCGCGATCTTCACCTCGTCGGTGACGAGGTCCCACTGCTGCTGCGCTTTGGAAACCAACGGGGTTCCTTCCCTGGTCAGGGGGCTGACTTGCGTGTCGTTCGGACCCGAACATTACCGGAGTCACGACAGCTATGCAACAGCATAGCTCAAGGCTGTCATGATTGGGTGTGGAGCGCGTAGGTAGCCGCAGGCCAGGCGCCTCGCGGCGCGCGTCGGCCACCGCACGACGGCCAGGCGCCGGCCGTGTCGAGCGAAAGACCGGTCGCCGATGTCCGCATCGCGTGAGCAGCGCACCAGCACCGCCGAACGCCGCGCCAAGGCCCTGAAACTCCGCACCGCCGGCGTCCCCCTCGACGAGATCGCGACCCGCCTCGGCTACTCCAGCCCGGCGGCCGTCTCCAAAGACCTGACCCGCGCCATGAAATACGCGGTCACGGAGGCCAACGGCGCCGCGAAAGAGCGCCTCGCGCAGGAGCTGCGCCGCCTCGACCTGCTCCAGGCCGGGCACTGGCCCGCCGCCCTCGGCGGGTCCACGAAGTCCGCCGCGATCGTCCTCGGCGTCATCGACCGACGCATCAAGCTCCTGCAGCTCGACCGCATCCAGGCCGACAGCGCCAACGCCCGGTCCGTCCTCGGCGAGCTCGCCCGCGGCCTGGCCCTCGCCGCGTCGCTGCTGCCCGAGACCGGCGACGACGCGAACCGCCCCGACCTGCAGGACTGGGACGACGGCACCGGCGACGACGAGGACGACGACGCCGGCGGCACCGATGGGCCTTGACCTCGACCGGGTGTGCAAAACCCTGTCCCCGATCCAGATCCGCTCGATCGTCCACTCCACCCGGCGGATCAACATCTGGACCGGCGCCATCCGCAGCGGCAAGACCGTGGCGTCCCTGCTGCGCTGGCTGATCTTCCTGGCCTCCGACGAGTGCCCCAAGGGCCGCATCGTCATGGTCGGCCAGACCCGCGACACCGTCGCCCGCAACGTCTTCTCCGTGCTGCAGGACCCCGAGATCTTCGGGGCGATCGCCGACGAGGTCCACTACACGCCGGGCGCCGCCACCGCGAAGATCCTCGGCCGGACCATCGACATCATCGGCGCCGCGGACATCCGCGCGGAGCGGCGGCTGCGTGGTCTCACCGCGGCGGCCGCGTACGTCGACGAGGCGACCCTGCTCGGCCAGGAGTTCTGGACGCAGCTGCTCGGCCGCATGTCGAAGCGCGGCGCGAAGCTGTTCGCGACGACGAACCCCGACGCGCCCGGGCACTGGCTGCGGAAGGACTTCCTGCTCCGCGCCGGCGAGCTGGACCTGGCGTTCTGGCACTTCACCCTCGACGACAACCCGTCGCTGACCCGCGAGTACAAGGACTCGATTAAGGCCGAGTTCGTCGGGTTGTGGTTCCGCCGGTGGATTCTCGGTCACTGGGTGGCGGCCGAGGGCGCGATCTTCGACATGTTCGACGAGCGCCGGCACGTCATCCCGGACGAGAAGATCCCGCCGATCTCCCGGTGGTTGTGCGCGGGCATCGACTACGGCACCACGAACCCGTTCGTGGGGCTGCTGCTCGGGCTGGGCAACGACAACAAGCTGTACGTGACGTCGGAGTACTCCTACGACGCGCGGCAGGCGCACCGGTCGAAGTCCGACGCCGACTACCTCGCCGACGTGCACACGTGGCTGCAGAACGCCCCGCACCCCGGCACCTACCCGCTACCGGGCGCCGCCGGCGGCGACGTGGACGCGCGCCGCGGCGTGCACCCCGAGTACATCGTCATCGACCCGTCCGCCGCGTCCTTCGTGACGTCGGTGATGTCCGACAGCCCGTACACGCCGATGCCGGCCCGTAACGCCGTGCTGCCCGGCATCCGCGCCGTCGCGACCCTGCTGGGCCGGCGGAAGCTCAAGATCGCCCGCTCGTGCAAGCGGCTGATCGAGGAGCTCCCCGGCTACTCGTGGGACGACGAGGCCGCCCTCCTGGGCGAGGACAAGCCGATCAAGACCGACGACCACGCCTGTGACGCGCTGCGCTACGCGGTGCTCACCACCGAATCGCTGTGGCGTCAGCACATCCGCATCGAGCTGCCCAAGGCGAAGGCCGGGCGCACCTAAGGGGAGGCGTCCGTGACGCTGCCGGTGGGCAAGACCGTGGACGCAGCCGCCCTCGCGACGCCGGAGCCGGCGCCGTCGACCGGGCCGGCCGCGTCGCGGGGCACCTACAACCGGGGGTTGCCGCCCGGCGGGAACACGCCGTGGCCACCACCCGAACGCAAACACGCGATGGAGCGGTTCCTGATCTGGCGGGCCTGGTACCGCGGCGACCCGGAGGAGATCGCCGCGACCTACGGCGGCGGCGGGTCCGCGCAGCTGTCCGAGCGCCGGTTCACGCTGCCCGGCAACCACCCGGCGCAGTACCGCGGCGGTGTCGTCGGCGCGGTCGCCCGGGCCTGGTGGGGCAAGCCGATCCCGCAGTCGGACTACCCCAGCAAGATGCACATCCCGGCGCCCGAGGACCTGGCGGTCGTCTCGTCGCAGCTGCTGTTCTCCGAGCCCCCGCAGATCAAGTGGGAGGACGAGAAGACCGCGAAACGCATGTCCGAGGTCCTGAACCGGTCGAAGTTCCACGCGAAGCTGCTGCAGGGCGGCGAGGTCCAGGCCGCGTACGGCGGCGTCTACATGGTGATCACGTGGGACGACGAGCTCGCCGGCCACCCGTGGATCCGGCCCGTGCTCGCCGACGCGGCGGTGCCGGAGTTCGCGTGGGACATCCTCACCGCGGTGACGTTCGCCGACTGTGTGCAGGAGGAGGACGCCGGGCAGACCGTGTGGCGGCACCTCGAACGGCACGAACGCGGCCGGATCCTCCACGGCCTGTACAAGGGGTCGAAAGAGACCCTCGGGCAGCAGCTGCCCCTGACCGCGCACCCGAAGACGGCCCGACTGCAGCCGCAGATCGAGACGGTCAAGGACCGGCTGACGGTCGCGTACATCCCGAATCTGCTCCCGAACCGCCTCGACCCCGGCTCGGTGGAGGGCCGCTCCGACTTCTCCCCGGGCATGATCACGCTGTTCGACGCGCTCGACCAGACGTACACGTCGCTGATGAACGACCTGGAGCTCGGCGAGGCGAAGCTGGTCGTGCCCCGCTCGTACCTGAAGTCGAACGGGCCCGGGCAGGGCATGCGGTACGACCACTCGCAGCGGATTTTCCTGCTGCTGGACATGCTCGACTCCCCGGAACGGCCGGCGACGATCGAGCAGGTCCAGTTCACGATCCGGGTGGCCGAGCACCTGCAGCTGGCCGGGGACATCCACGACCAGATCGTCCGGGCCGCCGGCTACGCCAAGCAGGGCGTGATGGGCGACGAGTCGAACACGCAGGCGACCGCGACCGAGGTCAACGTCCGCAACACCAAGTCGGACTCGACCCGCGACGCGAAAGCCCTGTACTGGGCCGAGATGGCGACGCTACTGGAAACCCTGGCGTTGCTCGACGGGAAGCTGTTCGGGTCGGGGATCACCGCTGAGCGGCCGGACGTGACGTTCAACGAGGAGCAGCAGACCGACCCGCTCGTCCTGGGCCAGGTCGTGCAGGCGCTGTACGCGTCGGAGTCGGCGTCGATCGAGACCCGGGTCCGGATGGCGCACCCGTCGTGGCCGAAAGACCAGATCGACGCCGAAGTCGAGAAGGTCACGAAAGAGTTCGGCACGACCATGGACAAGCAGAAGCCGCCGCCGGGCATGGGCCCGATCGGCGCGCCGGCCGGGAACCCGGGCACGAACCCGATGGGCACCCCGCGGCCGCGACCCAACCCGCAGCCAGGCACCCCCGGCGGGCGGCCGCCTGGACAGCGGCCACCAGCCCCGGGGGGAAGCAAGTGACGACGATCGTCGGAGCCGCTCGAGGCGGCATCGTGCACATGGCCGCGGACTCCTGCACCAACGTGTACGACGTGCCGCTGCCGGGCGCCGCCACGAAGATCATCCGCCGGCACCTCGGCGACCGGGAGGAGATGCTGCTCGGCGTCACGGGCAGCGCCGGCCTGGCGCAGGTCCTCGCCGACCCGGTCCTGTTCCGCACGTACCGCGTCGACGAGCTCACCGTCGACGACGAGCTCGACTCGGTCGACCGGGTCGCGTTCACGATCGCGCGGAAGGTTACCGCCGCGGCGGTCGACGCGAAGCTCCTCGAGGACGGCCGGATGGACAGCAACGTCCTGCTCGGCTGGCGGGGCCGGCTGTGGACGATCGCGCACATGTGCGCCATCCCGCATCCGGACGGCATCGCCGCGCTCGGCTCCGGGCACGGGTTCGCGTTCGGCGCTGTCGACGCGCTCCTCGGCACGGGCGTCGACGCCGAGGACGCCGTCGCGCGGGCGTGCCTGATCGCGATCGAGCGGGACCGGTACAGCGCCGGCCCGATCCAGGTCGAGTCGCTCGTCCCGGCCGACGCGGCCGCCGCTTAGGACATGAGCGCACGCCCGGCCTGAAGCCGCGACAGAGCCCTCCCCGCGCATCCCTATGCCCAACCGCGACCCCTTGTCCGCCCTGAGGCGGAACCGGTTGACGGAGAACAAACGCAGGGACAGCGGTCCACCGCGACACGCCACTCAGGCCGGGCGTGGCCCGCACACCGTACCCCGGCCGCTACCGGCTGGGGACTCAACCGTCACGAGGGGTAGACATGGACTTTTCGTCCGCCTTGGTCGCCGTGAAGAACGGCGCCAAGATCACCCGAACCGGCTGGAACGGTGCCGGTCAGTACGTTGTATTCCAGGCCGGCTACCCCGACGGGATCGCGATCAACGCGAACACCGCCGCGGCGACCGGCCTCGCGGAGGGCACCGTCTGCTCCTTCCGCCCCTATCTGATGTTCTGCACCGCAGACGGTCAGTTCGTGCCGTGGGTCGCGTCGCAGACCGACCTCCTCGCCGACGACTGGGAAGCGCACGAGCTCAGCCCGGCGCGCGGGATCCCCGGATCCACTCCCTCGAGCGGCGCCGCCCGCAGCGTCGCCATGCACGTCCTCGGGCCCGGCGGCATCGCCTCGCAGGTCCTCGGCTCCGGCTCGGTCAATGTGCTCGGCGGACGCCGCGGCGGGCCCGACGCCGGCGACGTCGCGCTCGCGGCCGCCATCCGCAGCGCGGCCACCGTGCGCCGGGGCATGCGCGCGTGAGCGACCCGCGGTTCAACTGGGCGATTTTCGTCGTGCTCCGCCCGGCGCCGGACCTGCCGGCGGGGTTCCTGCCGGAGAAGCTCGACGGCCAGTGGTTCAACCTCGTCGACCTGGTCTACGAGGCGTACCGCGACCCGGACGGGCCGAGCGACACCGAGGGCGTGCAGTTCGGGCCGGCCGGTGCGCGGGCGTACCCGACGGGCCGCTACGAGACCCGCGACGACGGCGCCGAGGCCGAGGTGTACGAGGTCCGCGCGCTGTGAGCCTCTCCTCCCACCAGCGGCCGCACCGTGGCGCGACGGACGTGTGGCTGACCCCGCCCGAGCTCCTGCAGCGGCTGGGCCGGTTCGACCTCGACCCGTGCGCCGCGCCCGAGCCGCGGCCGTGGCCGACCGCCGCCCGGCACTACGTGGAGGCCGACGACGGCCTCACCGCCCCCTGGTGGGGCCTGGTGTGGCTGAACCCGCCGTACGGCGACCAGGCCGCCCTGTGGCTGGCCCGGCTCGCCGACCACGACGCCGGCGGTGTCGCCCTGGTCCCCGCCCGCACCGAGACCGGCTGGTTCCGGGAGCAGGTGTGGGCGAAGGCCGCCGCGGTGCTGTTCCTGCACCGGCGGCCGCATTTTCACCACCCCGACGGCCGGCGGGCGCGGTTCAACTCCGGCGCCCCGATGTGCCTGGTCGCGTACGGATCTCGGGCCGTGTACCGGCTCGCGGACAGCGGCCTGGAGGGCGCGCTCGCCCGCGGCTGGCTGTTCACGGCCTGATCACGAAATATCCGACTTTTTTCCAGCCCCGGCCCGGTCAGGGTTCGGGGCTGCGCTGCGCTGGAGGCACCGCATGACCACACCCGCGACCGCGAACCCCACAGGAGCGTGCGCTCCGGCGACGCTGCCGGCCCTCTGCGACCTCGTCCACTACCGCGGCAAGCAAGGGCTGTGCACCCCGCGCGCGGCGATCGTCGTCGCCACCGTCGACAGCCTCGACCCGCGCGGAGTCGAGTCCGGCGCGGTACCCGCCCTCGACAGCGCCGAGCACGTGCACCTGTGGGTGTTCGGCCCGGGCTCGGCGGGGTTCGCCGAGTTCAACACGCCCCGCGGTGAGGCGCCCGACGGTGAGGCGCCCACCGCCTCCACGATCCCGCCCGGCACCTGGTGCCGGCCGCCGTCCCACCACCTGAAGGAGCCCCCCATGCAGAAGCCGTCCGCCGGCCGGATCGTCCTGTTCGCCGTCGACCCGCGCATGAACGGCGGTGTCGACCACGCGCCGGCCGTGATCACGCAGGTGTGGAACGACAACCTCATCAACCTGCAGGTGTTCCCGAACGCGAACGACACCCGCTCGCAGCTGCGCACATCGGTGCCGCTGCACGAGACCCGGGAAGACGCCGAGGCCGTGCAGTCGACCGGGCTGCCGTACGCCGCCTGGTGGCCGCCGCGCGTCTGACCGTCCCCGCCCCTGATCCGGTACGACCTCGAGGCGGTGGCCCGTGGCCAGCAAGAAACGCGTACGCCCCTCGAAGGCCAACGGCCAGTGGAACGAGGCGCTGCACCCCCGAAACGAAAAAGGCCAGTTCACGAAGTCGTTCGCGAAGAAACTCACCGCGGAGGACATCGACCGGACCCGGCACACCATCAAGGGCCTGCAGCCGCGGGAGTTCCCGGACGGCCACCGCGCCGCCGGGTACCTCGCCGGGCTGCCGCAGGCACCCCGCACCCCCGGCGTCGAGCGGTACCTGGCGCCGGACGGGTGGCGGGACACCCACGCCGCGCTGCGCGCCGGCGAGATCCCCGACGGCCTCGACGACCTCGACGCGGCGTTGCGGCCGCTGCCCGACGACCTGGTCGTCACCCGGCAGGTGCCCGCGGACGCGTTCGGCCGGATCTCCGACCTCGGGCAGCTCGAGGGGCTGAAGCTCCACGACGCCGCGCCGATCGCCGCCAGCCTCCACAGCGACGCGGGCCCGGCCAAGGGGATGATCTCGATGCGGATCGCGGTCCCGGCCGGGACGCGGGCGATCGTCGACCCGCAGGGCCGCGGCGTGACCCTCGACCGTGACCTCGACCTGGCGATCACCCGCGCGAAACGCAACCAGGCCGGCGGGTGGGACGTGTCCGCGGTCGCGATCGGCCAACGTGAAGACGTCTCGGGTATGCGGCCGCGGGAGCTGCCCGACGACCTGTCGACGATGGCGGACGACGACCTCGTCGACGCCATCGGCTGGCTCGCGCCGCAGGGCCGCGACGACGACATCGTCCGCGTCGCTGACGAGCTCGACCGCCGCGAGGCGGCCGCGGCCCGGCACTACACGCTGCTGCAGGACCCGGAGCACATGTCGGGCGACGAGCTCGACACCGCGTTCGCGGACGCCTCAGCCGTGGGTGACGAGCTGGCGATCGGCGCCCTGTACGAGGAGTACGAGCGGCGGGAGCGCCTCGAGGCGGAAGCGCTGGTGAAGGCGTCCGCGCCGCCGGAGGCGCCGGCGATGGTCGGGCAGTCGTTCACGGCGTGGCTGGACCTGGCCGGGTCCCCGATCCCCGGGCACGGGGCGTCGACGCCGGAGACGCGGGAGCGGGCGCAGCGGGCGATCCGCCGCACCTACAACCTTCCCGACGACGCCAGCCTCGCGGACGTGTCCGCGGCGACGGTCGCGGACCAGCGATCGCATGAGGAACGCACCGGCTGGCATCTGGCGTGGTACCGGAAGCTCGCCGCCGCTGACGGCGTCTCCCCGGACGACCGGGCGAACTACGGCCCGCCCGACGACCCGGACGGTGTCGCGCTCTACCACGACAACCAGCAGGCGAAGGCGAAGGCCCGGGCGCACCAGGCGGCGCAGGCGGCGAAGGCCGAGACCCGCGCCGCGAAGGTCGCGGTGGGCCCGGCCGGGCCGGCGCTCGTCCGGAACCCGATCGGTGAGCTCGGCGAGCTGCAGTCGATCGCCGACAGCTACGCCCGCACGGGCGCGGTCGGCCGGGGCCCGCACGCCGACATGGTCCGCGAGTCGCACCGCATCGGTGACCGGCTCGGCGAGGCCCGCCGGCGGATGTACGGCCTCGACCCCGGCGCGCACCACCGCGAGCTGGAGAAGGCGATCAAGGCGGACCGGCGGCATCCGCACGAGCGGGCCGCGGACACCCTCGGCTGGTACCGGCTCCTGGCCGACGCTGACGGCGTCGAGCCCGGCACCCGGGAGGCGGGGCCGGTCGACGTGCCCGGCGAGTTCGTCCGGCCGGGTGTCGTCCCCTCGAGGCTGCCGAAACCCGACGAGCTGCAGGCGGCGATCCGGGAGGTTGCCGTCGACGACCAGCGGGCCGGGAACCCGGCGACCGGGGAGCGGTTCGCGATCGCGTCCAGGCGCACGATGGGCCTGCCCGACGACGCCACCCAGGCGGAGTACTCGGCGGCGTACCGCCACGACCCCCGCAGCCGCAAGCAGCTGGCCGCGGAGTGGCTCGCGCACTTCCGGCAGGTCGGCGAGGAGCACGGCGTCGACCGCAGCGATCCGTTCCGGTTCGGGCCGCAGGAACGCACCCCGAAGACCAAGGGGGCGTGGGCGGAGACGAGCCCGGTGCAGCAGCAGCGGATGGACGAGCTCGTCGCCCGCGGCTGGTCGTTCGCGGACGCCTACGCCGAGGTCCACAACCTCGACCCGGCCGACATCAAGGCGGCGCGGGCGCGGGGTGCCGTCGACCGGCACGCCGGCGAGACGACCGACGCCGCGGTGAAGCGGCAGTACGGCGAGCACGTCGACCTGCAGTACATCGTGGCCGAGCGGGCGATCCGCGGGCACATGCTGTCCAAGGCCGGCCAGGCCGCCGGCGTCGACCCGAAGAGCCTGTTCTCCGGCCCGGCGAACCGGTTCCACAAGTACGCGTCGGAGGAGCTGCAACGCTGGTTCCAGGACCAGGGCGGCCGGATGACGTACACGCAGTTCAAGGCTCAGGTGCTGGGCCGGCAGCGGGACATCGAAGCGGCGAAGCGGTCGAAGCTGGCCGGGAACGGAAGGGACTTCGGATGAGCACACCCACCGGCGACGAGCCGACCGTGCCGCAGCGGGTCATCGACGCGGTGCGCCGCATCGGCGCGCACGCGGCCGCCCGGGGCAGGCCCATCTCGTCGTGCCCGTACGACCCGGAAGGCGACGCCCGGCAGCGGGTCCTCGCGCACGCGTTCGTGACCGGCCACCAGCAGCGGCGCCCGCCCGAGCACGTCGACTTCACCCCGGACGCCGCCGCCGGCGAGCTGGAGGGCTGAGCGATGCCGTGGACGGGTGTGTGGAGCGGACCGGGCCCTGCCGTGCCTGCCCCGAAGGTCGGCCGGCCACACCGGGACCGGGCCAAGATCAAGGCCGCGCGGCGAGCCGCCCGGCAGCGTAGATAGCAGCTACCCCGCTCGCCCCGGGGGCTGAACCAAGCCGCCACCAGCGCCATCCGACCCACGGTCGGGTGGCGCTTTCTGGTCTCCGGGAGAGCCGATGACCCGCAGGAAGTCCGCCGAGCACAAGGTCAAGAACGCGCAGTTCGAGCTGCTGCACCCCCGCGACAAGGCGGGCCGGTTCACGAAGTCCGGGACCCGGCGGATGTCCGCCGACGACGCCCGCCGCACCCGCGACGTCGTCCACGGCTTCAAGGGCCAAAAGTTCGCGTCCCGCGACGAGGGCCACTCGGCGCTGCGGGAAGAGGTGTGGCACGGCCGGCGCGGCCTGCACGCCTACCTCGCGGACTGGCGCACGATCAACGACCGGCTCCGCCGCGGGGAGGACCACGGGAACGTCGCCACGATCGACGCCGACATGCGCCCGCTGAAGCGGGATTACGTGCTGTCGCGGCAGGTCCCGGCCGGGCAGTTCGGCCGGGACGATGTCGACCTGGCCCACCTCGAGGGCCTGAAGATGCGCGACGCCGCCTACGCGCCGACGAACGCGCTCGGCGGGCAGCCGCCGCAGGCCGGCATGGTCAACATGACGATCGCCGCCCCCGCGGGCACACACGCGATGGTCGACGAGGTGTCCGGCGAGGTCCTCCTGGCCCGGAACACGAGCCTCGCCGTCACGAAGGTGACCCGGAACGACGCCGGCGGCTGGGACGTCCACGCCGTGGTCGTGCCCGGCGACGACAACCGGGCGTCGGCGCCCGTCCCCCCGTCGGGGACCGGCCGGTTCGACGCCCCCGAGGCGCAGGCCCGCGATCAGGCCCGCCGGGAAGCGGCGACGTCGGCGTTCGACGAGTCGAACGCGATCCTCGCCGACCTCGGCGCGGGCCGCGACATCTCCGGCCGGAAGGCCAACGACGTGAACCGGCTCGTCGCCGCCGGCTATGTGGCCCGCGACGCCCAGGGCCGGCACTCCCTGACCGACGAGGGCCGCCGCTCGGCGGCCGCCGGCGCCCCGGCCGCCGCGGCGAGCGACCAGCTCGACGTGCGGTCGGTCGACCAGGGGCACCTCGACAACGTCGCCGGGATGGCCGTGAACCGGCAGCTGCCGCCGCCGATGCGCCTCGACACGTACGAGACGCTGTCGACCGACGACATCAGCGCGCTGAACCTCGAGCAGCGCAGGGCCGTCCTCGACGACCTGGCGTTCATGCTCAACACCCGCCCGGAGCGCGCCGCGCGTGTCGCAGCGCTGCGGGAGCGGTTCGCGCAGGCCGCGAACGGTGGCGACGCGGCCGCCGGCCGTGCCGTCCTGGACCGGCTCACGGACAAGCAGCTGGAGACCCTCGCCCGGGACCACATCCCGAACGGGGCGCTGCTCCCGACCTCGGAGATCAAGAACCGGGCGCTCGTCGATCCCGAGCTCATGGACGCCGCCCGGGCCATCCCGGACAGCGAGATCCGGCCGAAGACCGCCGCGGTGCAGGCCATGGCGCCGGTGCAGTGGAGCTACGGCAGCGGCAAGACCACGGGGAAGCTGCCGAAGGGGCAGCGGGCCGCGATCGACGCGGCGATCGGCGAGTACGCGACGCACACCGGGGTCGACGGCGCCGACGGCGCTCACCTGGCCGAACCGCCGGTGAACGCCGCGCTGCGCGGGTCGATCCCGCTCAACGACGCACACCGGGCGCAGGCTGAAGCGCTCGACGCGGCGCTCGAGGTGTCGCCGCTGCAGGGCCCGGTCACCGCGTACCGGGGGCTGCTCGACAGCCGGTTCCTCGGCGGTGACGGGTCGCTGGTCGGGAAGAAGTGGACCGACCCGGCGTTCGTGTCCGCGACCGCGTCCGAGGCTTCCGGGGAGACGTACACGGGTGCGCCCGGCCAGGGGCTGCTGATGCAGATGCAGCTGCCGGCGGGGTTCAAGGCCGTCGCGATCCGCGACGACGAGCACGGCCTGGACGACGAGGGCGAGCTGGTGCTGCCGCGCGGGTCGACGTTCACGGTCACCGCGGACCACGGGGTTGTCGACGGGTTCCACCGCGTCGACGTCCGCGTCGACGCGCCGGAGCGGCCGCCGGCGATCCAGGCGCCGGGGGTGCCGCAGTCGCGGGTCGCGCAGGACGCGGCTGCGGCGGTGGAGGCCCGGGCCGCAGCCGCGCGGCAGGCGAAGGCCGAGCACCAGATCGGCCTGTTCGACGTCGCGGCCGCGAAGGGCGACGTGCACGAGGACCAGGGCACGTTCCTGGATCTCGCCGGGAGCTGGAACGACCACGACAGCGCCCCGGCCGCCGCGGCGGCGGAGCGGATGCCGGAAGGACGTGCAGCGGCCGCCCCGCCGGCCCCAACGGGCGGCGGCGGGCGTGGTGGCGAGGACGAGGAGCAGGGCGGGGCGTTCGCGGCGATGGCCGGGGCGTGGGGCACGGGCAACGCCGGCGCGACCCCGGGCGACCGGGTGCCGGACGCGCCCGAGCTCGCCGCGGCGGCGCCGACGGTGCCGGTTACCCGGGCCGAGGTGCCGGTCGTCGGGACCGACCCGGGCGTGGCCCGGGCCATCTCCGGCGAATCGCTCATGTATCCGAAGCGGCTCGCGAAGCTGCCGAAGGTCGCCCGCGACGGCTACCCGCACGACGCGTCGGGGATGCCGTTCGGCGGGATCGGCCCGGACGGGACGGTCACCACCCCGGACGGCAAGACGATCGGGAAGGTCGTCGACCAGGCCGAAACCGGCCGGCGCTCCGCCGGGTGGGTGCGGGTGAAGACCGACGTCGAGCCGGCGATGCGGATCGCCGGGTCGGAGCCGGGCGGGCGGAGCATCTCGGTGTACCGGCCGGACGGGCTGAGCAAGCTCGAGGGCGACGTCATGGACAAGCCCGGCCAGGGCGTGGCGATCCAGCAGGGCAACTCCGAGACCCGGGATCGGATCAGCAAGGCGAGGGCCGCGGCCGACGAGCACGGCGGTGAGCCCGTCGAAGCGCGGGCGCTGCACGCCGGCGACGACGTGCTGGCCCCGGCCGCGAACGGCTACAGCTCCCCGTCCAAGGTCAAGTCGGTCCACCGGTCCGGGGTCGTGACCTTCACCAACGGTGAGCGGGTCTCGCCGTCGGTGCCGGTCGTGCGGCTGCCGTCAGCGGCGGCGGAGAAGCGGGCCCGGTACAACGACCTGCAGGGGCAGGTGTCGGCGTACGGGGCGAGTTTCAGCGGCAACGACCACGTGAAGCTCAACGCCTACGAGCGGCTCACCGACGACGAGTGGGCCGGCCTGAACGACATCGACCAGGCGAACGCCCTCGGGAACCTGCAGAAGATCGCCAACAACGGGCGGGACACCGAAGCTGGCCGGCGGGCGCAGGGCCTTCTGGCCCGGTTCGGAGGCGACGCCAACCCGGCGGTGGCGAAGCCGACCTCGAGGTCGGCCACGCCGGCCCGGGCAGCGGCGCCGGCGGCGCCGGCGTCGATGTGGCCGAGTGACGAGGACGCTTCCCGCAGCGCGTCCCGGGCGGCGGACCTGCCGGCGGGCGGGCCGCGGGCGGCGGAGATCGCGTCGGCTGGTGCCGCGCTGAACAGCGGTGGCCGGCTCAATCTCGACGACCCGGCGCAGCTGCGGCTCCACGAGGCGATCCGGGTGTGGACGACGCAGGATGCGCAGTCCGGGGAGCTCGGCGGCCTCGACCAGCTCCGGTCGGAGGTCCGCAGCGCGTTCCAGGGGAAGGGGAAGCCGACCAGCCACGGCGCGATCCTCGCCGCGGCGACGGCGACCGCACCGCCGGACGCGCCGGAGCTGTTCCGGGGCGTGAACGGCGTCGACCCGGCGAAGATTCCCGACGTCGGCGGCACCTACGCGTTGCGGCAGTTCATCGGGAAGCGGGACGTGGGCCCGTCGGTGTCGTCGTTCACGACCGACCAGGCGACCGCCCGGTCGTTCGCGGGGCCGCTGTCGCGGGACGGGGTGTCGCTGGACATCAAGGTCCGTGCCGGGGCGCGGGGGCTGCGGATCGAGCAGGAGGCCGGGCAGCGGTTCGAGCGGCAGCAGGAATGGCTGTCGTCGGGGAACTTCCGGGTCGTCGGCCGATCCGAGAGGATGGAGCAGAAGCCGTTCCCGCACCGGGTGGTGTCCCTCGAGTTGGAACAGATCGGCAACGGCCCCGCTCCCGCCGGCGGACGTAGGCGGGTGCCGGCGGCCGCCAAGGAGCAGCTGATCCGCCGTGAGGGGGCGCTGGAGGCCCTCGCCGGTGGGCCCGAGCAGCCGGCGCCGCAACGCGACCGGATGGACGCGCTGATCAACCACGGCCTCGGGGCTGGGGTCGGGCCGGGTAAGCCGGTCCCGAAGAACCCGGTGCAGGGGCCGAGCGCGGAGCTCGCGCGGGGGATGAGCGACGAGCAGCTCGTCGCGGCCCGCGGTGAGGTGAACTCCGTCGACCGGCAGGTCATCGACCGGGAGATCAGCCGCCGGAAGTCGGCGGCCCGGCGGAAGGCCGCGGCGGAGGCCGCGGAAGCCGAGTCCAGGGCCCGGTTCAAGCGGGCGCACGACGCGATCCTGAACTCGGGGCACCAGGGCGTGCAGCCGGTCCAGGCGCACGAGACGCCACCGGACCATCAGCTGGACCGGCAGGCGGAGGGCACGCTGCGGAACATGGCGAGGAGCGCGCCGGGGTCCCCGCTGGCCACCGCCGCGAACGCGGCGCTGGTCCGGCGCGGGCTGCGGCCGGAGGACGGGACGACGCCACAGCCGATGGAACGCACAGCGACGGCCACGCCGGACGTGACGCGGTCTGGCCCGGTCGCGAGTCGGCAGCAGACCCCAGCCCCAGCCCCAGCGCCGGCGCCGGGCAAGCGCCTGACGAAGGCGCAGCAGCGGGCAGAGTTCGACGCGCAGCTCACCCGCGACCATGCGGCGATCCTCCGCGGTGGCCACGACGTCAAGCCGATCCAGGCACACGAGACGCCACCGGACCACGAGATGGACCGGCAGGCGGAGGGCACGCTGCGGAACATGGCGAAGTCAGCGCCGGGGTCGCCGATGGCCACCGCCGCAAACGCGGCGCTGATGCGGCGCGGGCTGCGGCCCGAGGGCGAGACGACGTCGCAGGCGATGGAGCGTCTCGCGAAGGGCACCGCAAAACCCGACTTCACGCATTCCGAGCTGGTCTCCAACCAGCCGGACGTGACGCCGGCGCGGAGGACCGAGTCCGACGCCCAGGTCGGCAAGGTGGTGTCCGGTCGGGGCGCGTGGAACGAGCTCCTGGCGATGCCGGCGAAGGATCTCGCCGGCAAGGGCGGCGCCACCCGGGCCGAGACGGCGGAGGAACGCGCCGCTGTCGAGGCCAGGACGCGGGCGGTCACCGAGGCGAGCACGGGTGCGGCGCAGGCGTCGCGGGCCCGGTCGAACGCGGCGCTCGTCGCCGGCCAGCAGCAGCACAGCGAGGCTGCGGAGCTGGCCGGGAACCAGGCCCGCCGGGACGCGGAGGACGAGCTGCGGTTCGCGGAGGCGCACTACGAGCGGGCCCGGCAGCAGCACGGGGTCGGGTCTCCGCAGGAGCAGGCCGCCGCCCGGCGGCTGCAGGCGGCGGAGGACGCCGACGCTGATCCGGACCTCGAGGACAAGGCCGCGGCCGCGTACGACGCAGCGGACCGGGCCGACGCCGCGAGGCTGCAGGACCTCAACCAGCACCGGGAACCGGAGGTGCGGCACTCGCCGGCGCAGACGAAGGCGATCGCGATGGCCGGCACCGAACGGACGTTGCCCAGCCGGCCGCCGGAGGAGCGGATCGCAGCCTATGGCGGGATGACGCAGGCCGAGTTCGATGCGCTGCCGGAGTCGACGAAGACCCGGATCCGGGAGGACCTCGACCAGATGCAGTACCACCGGGCGTCGGGTCGTGACTCGATGGGTGCCCGGTACTCGGGGGCCGCGCCGTACGCGGGGCGGGCCAAGGCGATGCTGCAGAAGCTGGACTCGGGGCGGCTCGGGGCGCAGGCGCCGGCGGCGCCGACACCGCCGTCGAGGCGGACAGCGGCCGCGAACTGGGATGCGGTGCGGGCTGCGACGTCCCTCGCGGACGCCCGGAATCAGCTGGACGGGCTGACGATCAAGCAGTTGCTGGAGATCGCCGAGCACGGCCAGGTCGGGTTCTCGCCGTCGTGGAAGAAGTCGAAGCTCCGCGATCACATCGTGGAAATGGGCGCCGGGCGGCGGCTCGACGCGGAAGCGATCGCACGCCGCCGCGGCTGACCCGAAACCGCATGATCAACCCCTGAACGGGGCCCCGGCTTGGGGCCCCGTTTGTGTTTCCCACCAACAAATTCCCGGTCCGGGCAGGTCCCGGTCCACGCACGCCCACGGAGGGCCAGCG